>NZ_JABMJK010000001.1 GCF_013376005.1 Duganella sp. SG902
TTGCAGTCCAACGTTTAACTTCCTCTTCCATAACCATGCTCACGTGATGTCCTTTCAGTATTATCACCTGAGCAGGAATTCACTGGGTCATTACAATGAAGCGAGTACTTGGCGGAGGCAATCTCAATAGCAATGCGCTCAACGCGAACGGCATTGGAATTGTCAATCAGCGCATGCCGAGCCTGAAAGCCAAGATCATGAATCGTAAAGACGATCGCATCGAAAAGAGGCTTGAACTTGGCGTCGAACGGGCAATTAAGGAAGACTCGGTCATCGTAGTCAGCCGGTTTATTCACTGAGAGGGCCATCAGATCAGCACCATCGAGGCCAAGAGCGACTTTCGCATTTCGTCGTCGAGCTTCAACTTGGTCTTGGGCGCCGGAAGGTGGTGGACCTCGGGATGTTTGCCCACGACGTTGCTCCGCGACAGTTTCAACTTCACGACCTTTCCTGGCTTCAGAGTGGTATTCGCCTCCAGTACCTTTCCAGGCGCCGATATGACAACCGTATGGCCTCCCCCCTTGGCGCGCGCGAGCGTCACTTTGTAAGTCTTGCCTACTGGAGGCTTGGACGCGGTCGCCTTCTTGGTCCTCTTCTCACCAACGACAGAACTTCCAATCTTTTTAGCCACCGCTTTCCCCTCTTCTGAAACCTTGATCCGAGCGTCGTTCGTAACCATAGGCTGATGATAGCCTCTAACAGGCAGGCTGTCATGCCGGGCGAGATCCCATGAAGGAGCCGCAACGGGCTGGGAGCCGAGGTTCAAGACTGACCAATCCCGACAATAAAAAAGGCCGCAACGTCACCGTTACGGCCTTTTCACGCAACGCGAACGTTTAAGCTGCGGTTGCGGCTTTGCCCAGCACGCTACGGATGGTGCCAGCCAGGTCCTCGGCCGAGAACTTGGCCACGTACGCGTCCGCGCCCACGCCTTTGACGTGGTCTTCGTTGGTCTTGCCCGACAGCGAGGAGTGGATCACGACAGGAATCTTGCCGAAGCGCGGGTCCTGCTTGATCAAGCGGGTCAGCGTGAAGCCATCCATCTCCGGCATCTCCAGGTCGGTCAGCACCATCGCCACGCGGTCGGTGATCGGCAATCCTTCGGCCTTGGCGCCTTCCGCGATCGACTGCAGACGGTCCCAGGCTTCCTTGCCCGACTTGGTCATGATGAAGTGCACGCCCATCGCTTCCAGACCTTTTTCGATCAGGTTGCGCGCCACCACCGAATCGTCGGCGGCCAGCACCACCGAGCCGGGTTTCAGCAACACTTTCGGGCCGATGGTTTCCGGGTCGATGTCCTCGCGCTCCGGAGGCACCAGTTCGCGCAGGATGGTTTCCACGTCCAGCACCTGCGCCAGGCGGGTGTTCTGGGTGTCGCCGTCGATGCGGGCGATGCTGGTGACCTTGCCGCCGGCCGTGCCTTCGGCGGTCAGCACCTGATTCCAGTCCAGACGCACGATTTCATCCACCGACTCGACCGCGAACGCTTGGGTGGTGCGCGCGAATTCGGTGACCAACATGATGTTCAGACCGGTTTTTGGGGTCACACCGACGATGCCTGGCAAATCCAGCACCGTGATGATTTGTCCGCGCAGGTTCACCACGCCCAGCATGTGTGGCGGGGATCCGGCCACAGCAGTCACTTCGGGCATCGCCACGATCTCGCGGATTTTGAAGACGTTAATGCCGAACAGCTCGGAATGTTCGCCCTTGGCGTCGCCGCCCAGACGGAACAGGAGGAGTTCGAATTTGTTGGAGTTGGTTAAGTTACTGCGTTCATCAACTTCCTGCTGAACTGATTTCATGGATTTCGTCTCCTTCGGTGGTCCGCTCCCAGTATAACGGTTGCGCCGGTGAAGATGTTGTGCTGGAGAACGATAAAACAACAAAAAAGGAAGCCCGTGGGCTTCCTTTTTGCTTACTACTTCTTTGCTACTGAATTCTGGAGCGGGAGAAGAGTCTCGAACTCTCGACCTCAACCTTGGCAAGGTTGCGCTCTACCAACTGAGCTACTCCCGCGGAGGCCCGTATTATGACAGAACAATTTCCTTTTCGCCAGAGCTCGCCGGCAACTTTTTACCGAACTTCCAATAGTGTAAGCTTAGCCTCGTTTCACTATCGGGAAGGAAGGGAATGGATTCAATCGAAGTCGTGCTGATCATGCTGCTGGCGGTGGTGGCCAGCGCCTATATCCGGCGTTTGCTGCCGCGCGCGATTCCGCTGCCGCTGGTGCAGATCGTCCTGGGCGCCCTGATCGCCTCCAAGTCCTCGCACGGCGTGGATCTGGAACCGGACCTGTTCTTCCTGGTTTTCCTGCCGCCGCTGCTGTTCCTCGACGGCTGGCGCATTCCCAAGAGCGGCCTGCTGCGCGACAAGGGCACCATCCTGGAACTGGCCTTCGGGCTGGTGGTGTTCACGGTGGTGGGCGCCGGCTTCCTGATCCACTGGATGATCCCCGCCATGCCGCTGCCGGTGGCGTTCGCGCTGGCGGCCATCGTCTCGCCGACCGACCCCATCGCGGTCAGCTCGATCGCTTCCAGCTCGCCGATCCCCAAGCGGCTGATGCACATTCTGGAGGGTGAGTCGCTGCTGAACGACGCCTCCGGCCTGGTGTGCTTCCGTTTTGCGGTGGCGGCGGCCATGACCGGCGCGTTTTCGCTGCAAACCGCCGCCCTCACCTTCGTCTGGCTGGTGGCCGCCGGCATCGCGGCCGGTGTCGGCCTGACGCTGGTGGTGACGTGGGGACAGCGCTGGCTGGTGCGTCACTTCGGCGAGCCGCCGGGCTCCCCGATTCTGGTCAACCTGCTGATTCCGTTCGGCGCCTATCTGGTGGCGGAACGCCTGCATGCCTCTGGCATCCTGGCGGCGGTGGCGGCCGGTGTGACCATGAGCTACGTCGAATTGAGCGGCCATGCGCACGCCAACACCCGCATTCAGCGCTCGGCGGTGTGGGACACGGTGCAATTCGCGCTTAATGGCGTGATGTTCGTGCTGCTGGGCGAACAGCTGCCAGACATCTTCCGGCTGGCGGGCGCCTCGCTGGAGGAAAGCGGCCATGTCAACCGCTGGTGGCTGGTGGCATACGCGTTCGCCATCACCGGCGGCCTGCTGGCGCTGCGCATGGCGTGGGTGTGGGCCTCGCTGCGGCTGACCATCTTCAAGCAGAAGGTGCGTCACCAGCCGCGCCACAAGATCAATCCGCGCCTGCTGCTGGCGACGACGCTGGCAGGCGCGCGCGGCACCATCACGCTGGCCGGCGTGCTGACGCTGCCGCTGGCGCTGCCCGACGGCTCGCCGTTCCCGGCGCGCGCGCTGACCATCTTCCTGGCCTGCTCGGTGATCCTGATTTCGCTGCTGGTGGCCAGCATCGCCCTGCCTCGCCTGCTGGCAGGGATGACCTTCCCGGCCGAGCCGGAGGAACAGCAGGAAGAGGATCTGGCGCGCCGCGCGGCCGCCAACGCCGCCATCACCGCCATCGAGAAAACCCAGGTCGCGTTGATGGAGTCCGACGCCTGCGTCGATCCGGAGGTCTACCCGCAGGCGGCCGCGCGCGTGATCGCCTTTTATGAGCACAAGTTGAAGGAGGTCGATCCGGAAAGCGAGCAAGCCTGGCGCAAGACCGATTCCGCCGAAAAGGAACTGCGTCTGGCCGCGCTGGAGGCCGAGCGGCGCACCGTGTGGGACCTCGCGAAGCACGATCAGATCTCCGACGAAATCTCGCGCAAGCTGGTGCGCGAGATCGATTTGATGGAAGCGCGTTACCGCTAAGCCCATGCAAAGAACCCGCGCCATCGTCGCCTACGCCTGGATTCTGTTCTGGATCCTGATGGTCTCCACCTCGGTGCAGGAGTACCTGCGCGGCCATGATCAGGGCATATGGAAGCCGATCCTGTGGGAGACCTCGTCGGCGCTGACCGGCACCACGCTGCTGATCCTGCAGCGCCGCTTCACCCGCAAGTACGACACGTTGATCGCCAACGCGCCGCTGCGCTGGTTCCTGCACCAGCTGGCATGGCTGCCTGTGTATTGGCTGGTCTTCGTGCCTGCCGCATTCGGCATGCGGCACGCGGTGTACGCCATGATGGGGGAAACCTACACGCATGAAGGCTGGGCCCAGGTGTACCTGTATGAAGACATCAAGATGACGATCTTCTTCAGCATCTTCACCGCCATCACCTTCGGCGTGCTGTCCTTCCACGCCATGCTGGAGGAGAAACTGCGGGTCGAACGCGCCAACGCCTCGCTGCGGGAGGCGCAGCTGCTGCGCCTGAGCCAGCAGATGCAACCGCACTTCCTGTTCAATGCCCTGAACACGATATCGTCGCTGATGTACAGCGACGTGCAGCGCGCGGACGCCATGCTGGTGCAGTTGTCCGACGTGCTGCGCGCCACGCTGGACGTCGGTGAGCGCCATCTGGTGCCGTTGGAGACGGAGCTGCGCATCCTGCGCGGCTATGCGGCGCTGATGAGCGAGCGCTTCGCGGATCGCGTCAGCATCTCATGGGACGTGGATGAATCACTGCACGCCTGCGAGGTGCCGGTGATGAGCATGCAGCCCTTGCTGGAGAACGTCTTCAAGCACACCGTTGAAAAGCGCCGCCAGCCGACCGCGATCAGCATCAGCGCCCGGCGCCAGGGCGACATGCTCCACCTGCGAATCGAAGACGACAGCGGCACGCTGCCACCGGCCGCCATCAACGATGGCGGCCGTAGCGGCATCGGCGTGCGCAATTTGCGCGAGCGCCTGGCGGCGCTGTACGGCGAGCGCGCTGCGTTTGGTCTGAGCGCCCTGTCGCCGGCCGGCGTGCGCGCGGAAGTGAGGCTGCCATGCGCGTCCTGATCGTCGACGACGAGCGCCCCGCGCGCGACAAACTGCGCCGCATGCTGGCCTCGGAGCCAGGCATCAGCGCCATCGAGGAAGCCCGCGACGGCGTGGAAGCGCTGGAAAAGCTCCCCTCCTTCGCGCCCGACCTGCTGCTGCTCGACATCCAGATGCCCGAGATCACCGGCCTCGATGTCGCCGCCTCGCTGCCAGCGCCGGCGCCGCTGGTGGTATTCGTCACCGCCTACGACGAATACGCCATTCGCGCTTTCGACGCCAACGCCATCGACTACCTGCTCAAGCCCTACGACCAGCCACGCCTGCAACGCGCATTGCAGCGCGCACGGGAGCGCCTGGCGGCGCGTCCGACCCCGGCGCCCCTGCCTTCGGTCACGCAACTGCTGGTGCCCGAGCGGCACGGCACGCGCGTCGTCAAGGTCGAACAAATCCAGTGGATCGAAACCGCCGACAACTACGTCATTCTGCACACCGCCGATGGCGATCCGCTGATGCGGCAAACGCTGGCCGGCCTGCTGGAGAAGCTGGGACCACGCTTCATCCGCTGCCACCGCCGCGCCGCCGTGCAGCTGGATTGGGTGGCCAGCATCGTCAATCTCGACAAAGGCGATGGCGAGCTGCTGCTGCGCGGTGGCGCCTCGGTTCCGCTCAGCCGCCAATACCGCGCCGACCTTGAAGCCCGGCTTGTATCGACTTGTAAAAAGTGACAAACCGCGCATATCTAACGCGATTGTTTTACGTACAATCACTGAGTCCTATTTCAATTCAGAGCAGTCAATCGATGAAGCTGAAGTTTATCGCGGCGCTGTGTGCAGCCGCCCTGTTTTCCACCCAAGCCTATGCGGCCGATGATGGCACCGACCGCTCGCTCAGCGTCCTGAAGAACCTGCAGCATTTTGTCGTCCAGCGTGACGGCGGCTATGTCCTGACCGAGGAATATCTGGTGCAGCTGAATGAGCAGCGCGCCGTCGGCAACGCGGCACAGCGCCAGTTTCACTTCAACCGCACGCTGGAGGACATCGACATCGTCGAGGCCTACACCGAAAAGCCCGATGGCCGCCGCATCCCGGTACAGCCGGCGCAAATCAGGCTGCAACAGGAGCCGGCGTACAACGGCGCGCCGATGTTCCAGGACATGCAGATCAAGGCCGTAATCTATCCCGATGTCGCGGTCGGCGACAAGCTGTACTCGAAGACCCGCAAAACGCGCCGCAGCGCCCTCTTCGGCGGGCAGTTCTACGACACCACCTATCCCCGCTACCATCCGACCCAACAACTGACGCTGATCTACGATCTGCCGTCCGACATGCCGCTCAAGTCGGATGAACTGGGGTTCAAGGCCAGCGCGCCGGAGCGGCATGACGGCCGCACCGTCTATCGCTGGGACTATACGCCGTCCGACAATCCGCGCCTTGAGTTCGACGCCGTCGGCTACGCCGACTTCGGTCAGCACCTGGTGGTCTCCACCTTCAAAGACTATCGCGACATCGGCCTGGCGTACGACGTTACGTCCAGGGCGGCGGCCAAGCCCACGCCCGCCATCGAGGCCAAAGCGCTTGAGCTGGTCAAGGGGCTGAGCGAGCCACGCGACAAGGCGCGCGCCATCGGCAACTGGGTGCGCACCAACATCCGCTATGTCGCGGTCTATATCGGCAATGGGGGCCGCGAACCGCACAGCGCCGAGTCGGTGCTGGAGAACCGCTACGGAGACTGCAAGGACCATGTGGTACTGATGGAGGCGATGCTCAGCGCCGTCGGCATCGACAGCACCCCGGCGCTGATCAGCGCCGGCAACGCCTACAAGCTGTCGCCCGTCGCCAGCATGGAACCGTTCAACCACGTCATCAACTACATCCCGTCGCTGGACCTGTACATCGACACCACGGCGGACAACCTCAGTGTCGGCTACCTGCCGTTCTGGGACCTGGACAAGCAGGTGATCCTCACCCGCACCGGCCAGATGGGCCACACTCCAACCACGCAGCCCGGCAAGATCAGGAACCACTACACGGTGCAAATTGGCGCGGACGGCTCGGCCCAGTTCAAATTCACGCGCGACAATCTGGGTGCCTGGGAGGAGGAAGTCCGTACCGAGCAGCGCAACTGGAACAAGAACGACCAGGAGCGCTTCGTCGAGAGCCTGCTGAAATCCTTGGGCATCAAGGGCAGCGGCGAAGTGGAACTGGGTAATCTTGACAGTGCGGCGGAGGGCAAAGGCTATAGCTACAGCCTGCGCGGCAAGGGCGAAAACTGGCTCTACCTGCCCGGCACGATCGGCGTGCCCGCGGTCAGCAGCCTGTATGCGGGTCTGGCGGACCAGGTGTTCAGGATGACCAACGAGGCGACGCGCACCCAGCCTTTCATCTGCCCCGACAACGACTACGAAGAACAGGCCGAGTACCAATTGCCGGCCAACGCCAAACTGCTGGCGGTGCCGCCCGACGTCAACATCAGCAGCCCGTATTTCCAGTATCACGCCAGGTTCCGCCAAACCGGCGGCAAACTGGTAATCGACCGCAGCTTCAGGAGCGGCAAGGCGGGCGGCAAGGTCTGCACCCCGCAAGACCACCGGGCGATGCAGGCCGATATCAAGAAAATGGTGCGCGACCTGCGCAGCCAGTTCATCCTCCAGGTGCCGGATGTGACGGGCACGCCCGAGGTGGCAAACTAGCGCCGCCGGCTTCCGGCTCGCCCCACGCGGCGCCCATTTCGCCCCAAGGCGATGGACGCTCGCGCGGGGCGCCGCTAATCTGGCTCCATCAACAAGGAGCCAACAATGAACAACAACCGTCTCTACTTCCTCGACTGGATACGCATCCTCGCGTTCTTCGTGCTGATTCTCTACCACACCGGTATGTACTACGTGACGTGGGACTGGCACGTGAAAAGCCCCTATGCCAGCGACGCCATCGAACCGCTGATGATCCTGTCCTCGCCATGGCGCCTCGGCCTGCTATTCATGATTTCCGGCGTGGCCACCGCCTTCATGCTGCAAAAAGTCCGGGGCGGCGCGCTGCTCAGGCAGCGCAGCTGGCGGCTGCTGGTGCCACTGATCTTCGGCATGTTCGTGATCGTGCCGCCGCAGGCGTATTTTGAAGTCGTGGAAAAAGTCGCCTACCAAGGCGGCTACGGGGAATTCATGCGACTGTACATGGCCCGCTACCACGGCTTCTGCCGGGGCGACGATTGCCTGATCATGCCGACCTGGAATCACCTGTGGTTCGTTGCCTACCTGTGGGTCTACACCATGATCGGCGGTTTGATCGTGTGGCTGCTGGGTGCGCGCTTCAACGCCGTTTCCGACGCGCTGGGCCGCCTGCTGAGCGGCTGGCGCATCGTCGTGCTGCCGGTGGCGGTGCTGGCCGCCGCGCGCTTCACGCTGGCCGACCACTTCCCCTCGACGCACGCCCTGGTGGACGACTGGTACAACCACGCGCAGTACTTCTTCCTGTTCGCACTGGGCGCGCTGCTGGCGACGCAACGCGGATTGTGGTCCAGGATGGAGGCCCTGCGCTTCACCAGCCTCGGCTTGTGGCTCGCCAGCTGGGCGCTGATCGTCTGCTACTGGTCGATTCCGGAGGCGCTGGCCAACACACCCGAGGTCCAGCAATGGAAGCCGGTATTCCGCACCATCTACTGCCTGTGCCAGTGGGCGCCGATCCTGACCGTGTGCGGCTTCGGCCACCGCCACCTGAACTTCGACAGCGCCAAGCGCCGCTACCTGACCGAAGCCGTGTTCCCGGTCTACATCCTGCACCAGACCCTGATCGTCTGCATGGCGCACTGGATGAAGCCACTCAAACTGGCACCCGGCATCGAGGGCGTATTCCTGATCGTGCTGACCTTCGCCATCAGCTTCGCCGGGTTTGAAGTGGTGCGCCGCATCGCCGTGCTGCGCCCACTGTTTGGACTTACTTCACAAAAGTCAGCGTATGCCGCGCAGGCCCCGGCAGCAGCGGCGTCGCCCGCCCGGTAACCCAGTCCTCGCGGCCATCGAGGAAGTAAGGCGACAGCGGATGGCCGCTCTGCCCCGCCGGCATGTTGAAGATGCCCTGCTCCTCGTGGCCGGGCGACACGGTCAGGCGCTCGGATTGGCCGAAGGTCGGGCCGGAGACACGCGGCATGTGCTGGTCGCCCGGCAGCATGTCCGGCGCCACCTTCAGGTACTTGCCCAGCACCGGAATCGCGGAGGCCATCGGATGCGCGCTGGCGGCCGTGTTGCGCTGGCCCCAGGTGGCGGCCGACAGCGGCTGGCCATCCTTGGTCAGATCCTTGATGACGCGATCCATCGCCGTCACCTGCAAGGCTTGCCAATCGGCGTACCGCGGCGGCAGCCAGGCCGCCGGCCGCTGATCCAGCAGGCGCGCCAGCACCACCGGCCAGCGCGAACTCACCGAGGCCATGCTGGCCTTGGCATCGATCTTCGCCAGTTCCGCGTTCGCGCTTTCGTACAGAATGTCGTAGACCGCGTACATGAAACCGCGCGTGATGCGGTAGCTGACGGAGTCCACATCCGCCCTGCCGCTCCAGCCATCCTTGAGCAGCTTGAGCGCCTCGCCGCGCTGCGCGTTGCCAGCAACCGCTTTGGCATCCAATGCAGCGATGGCACGCTCGCGCCACGCCGTCAGGAACACGGCGCGGTTATCGAGGCCGATGGCGTAGACCTGTTTCACATCGGTTTTCGGGCCAAGCGCGGCCAGATCGTCGCGCACCTGATGGGTGCGGGCACCGAGGTCGAAGCCGCCGTCGCCGATCAACTGCGCGCCGCTGCCCGCCAATTGACGGCTATTGGCCGTGCCGATATGGCCATGCGCCGGGTTCACCACTTTCGGATACTCCTCCGGCGCCAGCCAGCCTTGCCACACACCTGCGGCGGCGTCCGCGCTCATTGGATAAGTCGACGCCACGCCAGCCGGTGCGCGGCGCGGCAGCGGGCCCGCGATGGTCCAGCCGATATTGCCCTTGTCATCGCCGCCGACGAGGTTCTGCGCCGGGATGCCCAGCGTCGGCGCGATCGCCAGCGCCTGATCCAGCGTGTCGGCCAGTTCCAGCTTGCCGGCGT
The DNA here is from genome assembly GCF_013376005.1 of Duganella sp. SG902. Taxonomy (GTDB): domain Bacteria; phylum Pseudomonadota; class Gammaproteobacteria; order Burkholderiales; family Burkholderiaceae_D; genus Rugamonas. The sequence goes on from NZ_JABMJK010000001.1 coordinate 9,903, forward strand.
TGAAGTTGACGGCGCCCGGCAGGTGCGCGGTCCAGTGCAACGCGTAGCTGCGGCCCTGTGCTTCGCGGATCGGGCCGAGCGAGGTTTCGCGCACGGCGAACTTCACGGCCGGCGCGCCTTTAATCAGGATGGTTTCCTCATGCGCAACCGGCGTCTCCCAGCCGGCTTGCGTGCGCACCTGGCCCGGCTTGGACGCATCGCTTTCAAGCGCGATGAAGTCCATGTAATCGCCATAGCTGTTGGTGAAGCCCCAAGCCACGTGACCATTACTGCCGACCACCACGAATGGCGTGCCAGGCAGCGTTACGCCGACCATGCGGCGCTGGCCGCCCTTCCCGTCCGGGAACTGCAGCACGGCGCGATACCAGGTGTTCGGCAGTTGAATGCCGAGGTGCATATCGTCCGCGACGATGGCGGCGCCGGTGTCCGTGCGGCTGCCCGCGACCGCCCAGTTGTTGCTGCCCACGGTGTTGAGGAATTCAGCGGCGGCCACCTTGGCCGGCGCCGGCGCGTCGGCGTCCTTCGGTTTGCCCCACCAGGCAGGCGGCGCGGCCGGAATCGCCACATCGGCGGCGGCGATGGTTGGCGCGTCGAGCGGCGCATCCCATGGCGTGGACTCGGGCGCCAGGAATGCGCGCTGCTCATCGTTGGCGTTGTCCTTGAACCAGCCGCGCGCCAGTTCACGCGGTTCCTGGCTGCCCTGCAGGTCGAAGTACATGGCCCAGATCACCAGCATCGTGTCGGACGGCGACCACGCGCGTGGCGGCAGGCCCACCAGCGCGTACTCGAACGGTTTGGCGCTCAGCGCATTGAGGCCATCATTGACACCCGCCACGTAACGCTCCAGCAGCGCGCGATCGGCCGCCGGCATGGCCTTGATCGCCAGTTCGGCGCGCGCGCGGAAACGGTGCAGACGATGCGATTTATCGAGCGGCAGCGCGCGTTCGCCAAACAGCTCGGACAACTCGCCGGCCGCCACGCGGCGCAGCAGATCCATTTGGAAGAAGCGCTCCTGCGCGTGCACAAAGCCGGTGGCATACGCCACATCGCCGCGACTGCCTCCACTGATGACCGGCACGCCATGCTCGTCGCGCGCCACGCTGGCCGTGGTTTCCAGTCCGGCCGCCTGGCGCGAGCCCTCCAGCTGCGGCAAACTGCCGCGCAAATACAGCCACGCCGCGGCGATCGCCAGCACCAGTAAAGCCACCGCAGCGATCAGTATCCGCTTCGACCAGACCATCACCCCGTTTTTTTGCATACCATCCCCGTGATAAAAATCTCCAAGTTGGCCATACTGCCAGAGACGCGGGGCGCGGGCAATCCGGCAGGTACATGCGGGTCAGAGATCCAGCTCCCAGGTTTCGTTGACCATGTCCTTGCCGAAGGCGTGCACCGGCTCCTGGGCCACCAGCACATAGCCTTTGTTCTGATAGATGTGGCGCGCTTCCTTTTGCTGATCCGTGGTCCACAGCCGCATCTTGCGGTAGCCGGCGGCGCGGGCGAAGCGGTGGCATTCGTCCACCAGGCGCGTGCCAAGGCCGTAGCCGCGCGCCTGTTCCTCCACCAACAGCAGGCGCAGCTTGCCCACGCCCTCCTCGCCGCTGCGCGCCAGCGCGATCGAGCCGACCGGCTGGCCGTTCATCTCGGCGATCCAGCAATGCTCCAGCGTGGGATCGAAATCGCGCTCGAAATCGGCGCAAATCTGGCCGACCAGGGTTTCAAAGCTGCGATCCCAGCCCTGCTGCGTCGCGTAGATATCGCCGTGGCGGCGCGTGATCCACGCCATGTCGCCGGGACGATGGGCGCGCAGCACGAAAGGCTGGGCGTATTTCAGGCCGCTCTCCGTGTCGAGCAGTTGGCGGATGGTGCGCATGGCGTCCAGCATGCGCAGTTGGTCCGATTCGTCGAAGCGCGACAGCATGTCGCCGACCTCCTCGCGCGAACGGCGGTCCAGCGGTTCGTAGACGGCGCGGCCGTGCGCCGTCAGATGCAGCAGCTTGGAGCGGCCGTCGGTGGCGGATGGGACTTTGCTGACCAGGCCCGCGCTTTCAAACTTGGCGATGATGCGGCTCAGGTACCCACGGTCCAGCCCAAGGTCGCGGCACAGCGCGGCGGATGGCTGGTCGCCGTGGTGCGCCAGCTCGTACAGCACGCGCATCTCGGTCAGCGTGAACTCGCTGTGCAGCAGGCCCTCGCGCAGCACGCCAATCTGGCGCGTGAAAAAGCGGTTGAACGAGCGGACCGCGGCAATACGGTCATTGAAAACAGGGACAAGCATGGGAACTCCGGCGATCGTATGGAGCGATTTTGCGACAGATTGCTGACTGAGTCAACATTGTGCACCGTAGGGGATAGTGCTACAGTGAGGCCAACACGACTACGCGGCCGTCGCGCCGCCTCCCGCCATGTTAGCTGCGCCGATCCCCGACAACGACAAGGAGCGCCTTGCCGCCCTGCGCGCGTTACTGATCCTGGACACGCCGCCCGAGGAGCGTCTCGACAAGGTGGTGCAATTCGCGGCGCAGGAATTCGACGTGCCGGTGGCGCTGATCTCGCTGATCGACGAAAACCGGCAGTGGTTCAAGGCGCGCGTGGGCCTGGATGCGTGCGAGACCGGGCGCGATATCTCCTTCTGCGCGCACGCCATCCTGCAACCGGACATTTTCGTGATTCCCAACTCCCGCGCCGACGAACGCTTTGCCGACAACCCGCTGGTGACGGGGGCGCCGCACGTGATCTTCTACGCAGGCGCGCCGCTGCTCATGCCGTCCGGTTACGCGATCGGCACCTTGTGCCTGATCGACCACCAGCCGCGCAATCTGGACAAGACCGAACTGGCCATCCTGTCATCGCTGCGCGACCTGCTGGTGGAAGAGCTGAGCAACCCGGCGGAGGCTGCCCATGGCTGAGGCATCGCCGCGTCAACTCGACATGCTGCTGGTGGAAGAACAAAACCTGCTGCGCAAAACCGTCTCGCTGACGGCGCGCTCACTGGGGATGGGGACCGTGCACGAAGCGGCCAACCTGCAAACCGCAGAGCGCCTGCTGCGCGAGCGGGCGTTCCACGGCGCGGTGATCTCGATCGACTGCGGCGGCGTCCATAACTTCGCTCTGGTGGACAAAGTGCGCAACGGCCTGTCGGCCAGCCAGGCCGACATCCCGATCGCGGTGATGGTGGACCAGGCCACCACCGACCTGATGAAAGAACTGAAGGAACGCCGCGTCACCCGCGTCATCCTCAAACCCTTCCGCGCCAAAATCCTGCTGGAAGCGTTTGAATCGTTCAGCGGCGGCTAGTAGATTTCCCGCGCCACTTCGCGCACGGATTTGAGCAGCAGTTCCGCGCCCGGCGACAGGATATGGCCATCCACGGTGATGATGCCGAAAGCGTCCATCCGGCACGGCAGCTCGATCGGCAGGATGTTCAACACTCCCTGCGATTCGTAGTACTTGGCCACCGCGATCGGCATGACGTTCAAGGCGTCCGTCTGCTGCAGCAGCGGTTTAATCAACAGCACCGCCGTGGTGTCGACCACGTTGATCGGCACTTCCAGGCCCGCGCGGCGGAACATCAACTCGCAGCGCGCGCGCAGGATCGAGCCTTGCGGCGGCAGAATCCACGGCTGGTTGGCGATGTCGCGCAATTGCAGGCTCTTGGACTTGAGCAGTGGATGGCCGACGCGCACCACCGCGCACGCCGGCTCGTCGCCCAGTTCCTCGTAGCTCAGGCCCTCGGCGCTTTCGCGCTCCGGAATACGGCCGATCATGAAGTCCAGCCGGCCGCGCTGCAACTGCTCCAGCAGCACGTTGGACTGCTCCATCTCGACACCGATGCGCAGCTTGGGCGCGGCCTGCTTGGTGCGCGTGATCGCCTGCGGCAGCAGCGCGATCCCCGGCGTCATGATGGTGCCGATGTCCACCTGCCCGGTCAGCCCGGCCTTGATGGCGACGATATCCTCGTGCGCCAGCGAGAGGCTGGTCAGCGCCATGCGCGCGTGGCGGATCATGGTCTCGCCGTAGATGGTCGGCTCCATGCCGCGCGGCAGGCGCTCAAACAGCTGCACGCCCAGCATCTCCTCCAGATCCTTGAGCTGCTTGGACGCGGCAGGCTGCGTCATGTGCAGCTCTTCGGAGGCACGGTGGATGTTGCGTTGTTCGTCCAGCGCGATCAGCAGCAGCAGCTGGCGCGTTTTCAGGCGCGCGCGCAGGAACCAATTGGGGTTAGTATCCATAGTCTTATGATATCATGTTCGATATTGATTTATACACAATACCGCGAGTTTAGATATCACTTGCAAGCAGCACTAGGATTGGCCGCCGGGCCTTCCTTGGTCTGCTTGATGAATGGAATGGTGCCGTCGGCGTTGTAGGTGAACTCCTCCACCGCCACCGAACGGCGGAACTCGCCGCCGCCCGGCAGTTTGGCGTTGTGGTAGAAGATGTAGTTCTTTCCATTGAACTCGACGATGGTCTGGTGGATGGTCTTCACCTTGGCGTTTTTCGACATGATCACGCCCTGATACTTCCACGGGCCAGTGGCGGAAGGGCCGGTGTAGTACGCCGTCTCCTCGGGATAGTCGCGCGAGTACGACAGGTAGTAGGTGCCTTTATGCTTGTGCAGGTAAGGCGCCTCGGTGAAGCGGTCCATGCCGACGGTGTGGACCGGGCCATCCAGTTCGGTCATGTTGGCTTTCAGCTTGGCGTACTTCAGCACCGTATTGCCCCAGTAGAGATAAGCCTGGCCGTCATCGTCGATGAACACGCCCGGGTCGATGTCGTCCCACGCGATCGGCGCTTCCAGCGTCATGTTGTTGGTGACAAGCGCGGAGCCGCGCGCGTCCACGAACGGCCCTTCCGGCTTGTCCGACACCGCCACGCCGATGGCGCGGCCGGGGATCGAGGCGTGATCCACGGTGGCGTAGAAGTAGTATTTACCATCGCGCTTGGTGATGTCGCCAGCCCACGCATCGACTTTGCCGATCGCCCATTTGAAGGCGGACGGCTGGATCGGCGAACCACGATCGGTCCAGTTCTTCATGTCGCAGCTGCTGTACAGGCGCCATTCCTTCATGACGTAGTCCTTGTCGGTCGGCGAAGCCTGGTCATGGCCGACGTACAGATAGACGGTGCCGTTTTCCACGAAGGCCGCCGGATCGGCGGTGAACAGCTTGGGCAGGATCGGATTGGCCGCGTGCGAGGCGCACGCCAGCAGGCTCGCCGCGGCGAACATCATGGTTTTTTTCAAAATACTCTCCAGTGTTTTTTTGATTTATTTTTTATTGGTGCGCATGGTCATCACGCGCTGTACTACGCAGAACACGAACAACAGGCCGCCGATGACAATCTTGGTCCACCAGGAGCTCAGCGTGCCATCGAAAGCGATCAGCGTCTGGATGGAACCCAGCACCAGCACGCCGGTCAGCGCGCCGGCCACGTAGCCGTAGCCGCCGCTCAGCAGCGTGCCGCCGATAACCACCGCCGCGATCGCATCCAGCTCGGTGCCCTGCGCGTGCAGGCCGTAACCGGACAGCATGTAGAACGAGAACAGCACACCGGCCAGTGCGGCGCAGAAGCCACTGAACGCGTAGATCAGCACCTTGGTGCGCGCCACGCGCAGGCCCATCATCAGCGCCGACTGCTCGTTGCCGCCAATGGCGTAGATGGCGCGGCCGAACGGCGTGCAGTGCGCGACGTAGATGGCGCCCGCCAGCGTCACCAGCGCGATCAGCGCGCCCGGCGAGATGAAGCAGTCGCCAAGCGGCAGCTGGGTTTGCGACAGCGCGACGAAGAACGGATCCTCGATGGTGATGGAGTTAATGCTGATCAGGTAGCACAGGCCGCGCGCCAGGAACATGCCCGCCAGTGTGACGATGAACGGCTGCAGCTTGAAGTAGTGGATCATCGCGCCCATGCCGGCGCCAAACAGCGTACCGACCGCCAGCGCGACGGCGATCACCAGCAGCGGGTGCCAGTGCCAGTTCTGCAGCATGTAGGCGCAGATCATGGTGGTCAGCGCCAGCACCGAGCCGACCGACAGGTCGATGCCGCCCGAAAGAATGACGAAGCTCATGCCAACCGCGATCACCAGCAGGAAGGCGTTGTCGATCAGGAGGTTGAACAGCACCTGCAGCGACAGGAAGCCCGGATACGCGGCCCCGCCCGCGCCCAGCAGGACGACCAGCAGGAACACGGTGATCAGGGAAGTGAAGTACGGCGACGAGGTGATCGAGCGCGCCGGAAGGCTCATGGTGCTCATTATGCTTTCCCTTTGAAGCTGCGACGCCACATGGTCTTGAATTCCGAGGACTGCGACACGCAGACCAGGAACACCACCACCGATTTGACCACCATGTTCACTTCCGGCGGCAGGCCGAGGGAGTAGATGGTGTAGGTCAGCGTCTGGATAATCAGTGCGCCGATCACGCTGCCGGCCAGGCTGAATTTGCCGCCGGCCAGCGAGGTGCCGCCCAGCGTGACGGCCAGGATGGCGTCCAGCTCCAGCAGCAGGCCGGCGTTGTTGGCGTCCGCGCTCTTGATGTTGGAGGTGATCATCAGGCCGGCCACGCCGGCGCAGGCCGCGCAAAACACGTAGACGAAGAAGATCAGCGATGCCGTCTTCAGGCCTGCCAGGCGCGCCGCGACAGGATTGATACCGACCGACTGAATGAACAGGCCCAACGCGGTTTTACGCAGCAGCAGCGCGGTCACAATGAACACGGCGGCCACGATGAACAGCGAAAACGGCAAGCCAAACAGATAACCGCTGCCGATGAAGAAGAACGGCTGATAGTAGACGGTGATGATCTGGCCGTCGGTGAACAGCTGCGCCAGGCCGCGCCCCGCCACCATCAGGATCAGGGTGGCGACGATGGGCTGCAGGCCAAGGCCGGCCACCAGCGCGCCGTTCCAGGCGCCGCACAGCAACGCGGCGCCCATGGCGGCGGCCAGCGCCATCCACATCGGCGTGTTGGCCACGTATTCCGGCGTGCCGTTGTTCATGACCATGGTGCCGCCGATCAGCATCGCGGCCACGGTGCCGCTGATGGCGACGGTGGCGCCGACCGAAATGTCGATGCCGCGCGTGGCGATCACCAGCGTCATGCCGATGGCCGCCAGGATCAGCGGCGCGGCGCGGTTGGCGATGTCGATCAAGCTGCCGTAAAGGTGGCCATCCTTGATCTCAAGGTGGAAGAAGCCGGGGATCATGATCAAGTCGATCAGCAGCAGGATCGCCAGCGCGGCCGATGGCCGGAAAAGTGGGTGTTGCACGAACATGGGCAAGCCTGGTTTGGTTGATGCTCCGCCAGTGCGGGCGGTGGAGCTATGCATGCTGGTCTCCCGCCGCGATCACGTGCAGCACGGTGGTTTCGTCCAGCGCGCCGCGCGGGTATTCGCCGCCGGCTTTGCGGTCGCGCATGACGACGATGCGGTCGCTCACGCGCAGCACTTCCGGCAGCTCGGAGGAGATGAACAGGATCGACATGCCTTTCTTGCACAAGGCCGAGACGTAGTCCATGATTTCCTGCTTGGCGCGCACGTCGATGCCGCGCGTCGGCTCGTCCAGGATCAGCAGCTTGGGATCGGTGACCAGCCAGCGGGCCAGCAGCACTTTCTGCTGGTTGCCCCCGGAGAGGGAGCCGATCGGCGTTTCGATGCTGGCGGTCTTGATGCCAAGCGCCTTGACGTATTCCTCGGCCAGCTGCTGCTGGCGTTTGAGCGGGATGGCGCGCATGATGCCGCTGCGCGCCTGCATCGCCAGGATCAGGTTTTCGCGCACCGACAGGTCGAGGATGGCGCCTTCCAGCTTGCGGTCCTCGGAGCAGAAGCCGATGCCGGCGGCGACGGCGTCGCGCGGCGTGGCGAAAGTGTGTTCCTTGCCGTCGATGGTGATGGTGCCGCTGTCGGCTTTGTCGGCGCCGAACAGCAGGCGGGCGGCTTCGGTACGGCCGGAGCCCAGCAGCCCGGCAAGGCCCAGCAGCTCGCCCTGGCGGATTTCCAGGTCCATCGGCGTCAGCGCGCCCTTGCGGCCCAGGCCCACGGCGCGCAGGAAGGCCTTGAAGCGGCCCTCGCCGGCCGTGCCACTCGCATCGCCTTGCGCCGGCGATTCGGCGGTCGCCGCACCCGCGGCGGCTGGCGTTGTAACCGGCGCGCCAACCATCTTGTTGACCAGCTCCACGCGCGACAGGTCGGCGGCGAGGTACTCCCCTTCCCGCTCGCCATTGCGCATGACGGTGATGCGATCCGAAATCGCATAGGTCTGGTCGAGGAAGTGGGTCACAAACAGAATCGCCATGCCCTGCTCGCGCAGGCCGCGCAATACGCTGAACAGCAAATCCACTTCCTTCTCATCGAGCGAGGAAGTCGGTTCGTCCAGGATCAGTACCTTGGCCGACACCAGCAGCGAACGCGAAATCGCCACCATCTGCTGGATCGCCAGCGGATAGTGCGCCAGCGGCAGCGTGACGTCGATGCGGATCCGCATGCGCTCCAGCAGCTCGGTCGCCTGCTTGGCCATGCCGGCCCAGTCGATGCGTCCCAGCTTGCGCGGATAGCGGCCGATGAAAATATTCTCCGCCACGGACAGATTCGGGCAGAGGTTCACTTCCTGATAAACAGTGCTGATGCCGTGATTCTGCGCATCCAGCGTGGACTGCGGCTGGATCGACTGCCCGGCCAACACAATCTGGCCCTGATCCGGCGTATACACGCCGGTCAGCACCTTGATCAACGTCGACTTGCCGGCGCCGTTCTGGCCCATCAGCGTATGCACCTCGCCCGGATACAGGTTGAGCGACACGCCGTTCAGTGCCTGCACGCCGGTGAAGGCCTTGCTGATGCCGCGCAGCTCCAGCACAGGCGCCGGAGCGGAAGAAATAATCGTCATCGGTATCAGTATTTACGGTTCGGGAATTCCTTGGCCGCGACTTCGGCCGGGAACACACCCTCTTGCGTCACAACGCGCTTGGGTACGGGTTTGCCGGCGACGACGTCCTTGGCGATCTGCATCAGCTGAGGGCCGAGCAGCGGGTTGCACTCCACCGTCACGTTCAGCTTACCGGCGATCATAGCCTCGAACGCGCCCTTCACGCCGTCGATCGAAATCACCAGGATGTCCTTGCCCGGTTTCAGGCCGGCTTCCTCGATCGCCTGGATCGCGCCGATGGCCATGTCGTCATTGTGCGCATACAGCACATTGATTTTCTTGCCCTCTGCCTTGAGGAAGGCTTCCATCACTTCCTTGCCCTTGGCGCGGGTGAAGTCGCCGGTCTGCGAACGCAGCACCTTCAGCTTGGGATTGCCGGCGATGACTTCCTCGAAGCCCTTCTTGCGATCCAGCGCGGGCGCGGAGCCCACGGTGCCTTGCAGCTCAACGATATTCAAAACGGCATCAGGGGTTTTCTTCTGGCGTTCCACCAGCCAGCGGCCGGCGCGGCGGCCTTCTTCCACGAAGTCCGAACCCAGGAAACTCACGTACAGCGAAGGATCGCTGACATTGACCGCGCGGTCGGTCAGGATCACCGGAATGTTGGCGCGCTTGGCTTCGCGCAGCACCGTGTCCCAGCCCGATTCCACCACCGGCGAGAACGCGATCACGTCCACGCGCTGGGCGATGAAGGAGCGGATGGCCTTGACCTGGTTTTCCTGTTTTTGCTGGGCGTCCGCGAATTTGAGGGTGATGCCTTCCTTCTTGGCGGCGTCCTTGATCGATACGGTGTTCGCGGTGCGCCATTCGCTTTCGGCGCCGACCTGGGAGAAGCCGATCACCAGCGGCTTGGCGGCGAAGGCCGGCACGCTCAGGGTGACGGCGGCGGCCAGTGCGGTCGCCAGTACGGTTCTACGATTAGTCATAGCTAGGTCTCCTGATAAGTTTTTCTTCGTGTTCTTTTGGGTTTAATACTATGAGAAACACAAATATCTATCCAATGATATTTTCACATCCTGCAATATCAAATTTGATATGTCAGCGCATCAGGCGCAGGCCATACAGGCCACCCGCGATCGAACCGTCACGCGCGACAAACTTGACTACCAGCTTGCCAGCCAGCGCCGCGCCAGCGGGAATCGGGTAATCGCGGGTGTAGAACTCCTCCGCCACGCCGGCGTCCAGGCGCACTTCCGCCAGCAGGTTGTCGTTGATTAGGATATCGAAACGGCGGCCGGCGTCATGTTTCGAATATGTCAGCCGCAGCACACGCGCCTCGCCATTCTTGTCGGTCAGGTCGTAGCTGAACCAGCCGCTCGCGTGGCGCCAGTGCTTGCCCTTGTTGACGCCCGCATCCGCGCCCTCGGCCTTGAAGAAGTGGTCGGACTCCGGCTGCTGCTCGCCCGGCGCCACCTGGTCGATGGTGCGGGCATCGAGCGAGAGTCGCTCCTTCTCGTCCTCGGCGGCCTTGGCGCGGCGTTCGGCCAAATCCTCCGGCGTGGAGTACGGCCAGTAGACGACGTAGCGGGAGTCGTGCACCCGGAAGAACGGCACAAAGGTGGTTGGCCCGCTCTGCGCGGCCTGCACCAGTCCCGGCGCGGTGAAAGTCAGCGGCCGGCCAGGCACGGGACGGAAGCGGTCCGCGAACGATGCGTTCTCGCTCACCAGCACCGGCGCCTGCTCCAGCGGGCATACCGAACCGCTGGCGATGTGGCCCATGCGGCTGTCGTCCGCCAGATAGTTGAGCCGCTCGCCGGGGAATGGATTGGTCTTCGCGGCCAGCACCACGGGGCCGTGCAGCACCGCGTAGTAGGCCGATTTATCCGGCATCTGCTCCAGGCGCGTCGTCATCGGCAGGTGTACCTCCACCTTGTCGCCATCGCGCCAGGCGCGGCGCACGTTGACGTAGCGGTCGGCGCCGATGGCGGCCGCCACCTGCTTGCCGTTGACGGTGAGGCGCAAGGCGCCCCGCGCCACCCATTCCGGGTAGCGGATCTTCAGCGTGAACGTCTTGTTGCCCTTGACGGTGATGGTGGCGCGGTCTTCGTCCGGGAAGCGGTTGGCCTGGCGGATTTGCACGCCCTGCTCCCGCCAGTCCAGCGTGGACGGGATGAACAGGTTGACGTACAGGTTGTCGCCGCGATGGGCGTAGATGAATTCACCGTACTTGGCGGGGCTTTCGATGCCGGAGCCCACGCAGCACCACATGGCTTTCTGCGGTTGCGAGTAGACGCGATAATGGTTCGGCCGCATCGGCGTGAAGTAAACGAAGCCGCCGCTGTCGGGATGCTGCGACGACAGGATATGGTTGTACAGCGCACGCTCGTAGTAGTCGGCGTAGCTGCCTTTGGCATCACCGAGGAACAGCAGTTCGGTGAGCTTGAGCATATTGTAGGTGTTGCAGGTCTCCGGCCCCTCCACTTCCTCGATCATGGACGAGTAATCCTTGTCGCTGTGGAAGTGCTCCTTGACGCTGTTGCCGCCAATGGCGACGGTGCGGTGATCGTGGACGGTTTGCCAGAAAAAGGCCGCCGCCCTTTGCCAGTCCTTGCGGCTGGTGATGTCGCCGATGCGCTTGAAACCGATGACTTTCGGGATCTGCGTGTTGGCGTGCAGGCCGGTGAGCTGGTCCTTGCCTTCCTCCAGCGGCCGCAGGATGGCCTGGTGGGAGAAACGCATGGCCAGGTCCATGTACTTCTGCCGCCCCGTCATTTGGGCGACGTCGGCCAGCACTTCATTCATGCCTCCATGCTCGCTGCGCAGCATGGACTGCATTTGCTCTTCGGTGAGGTGCGAGCACAGCTCCGCGGTCCAGTCGCACAGGGCGACCAGCATGGCGCGCGACTGCTCGCTGCCGGCGTGGATATAGGCGTCGCGCAGGCCGGCGTAGGTCTTGTGCAGGTTGTACCAAGGGACCCATTTGCCGTTGACGGAAAAATTGTCGGCATGGAGTTTGCCTTGGGCGATGTCCTTCCATGCCGCCGCGCCACCGGGCACGCCGCCGATGTAGCCATTGCCGTTGGCTTGTTGGCACAGCTTGAGCTCCGCCACGAAGTAGTCCAGCCGTTGGTGGACTTCGCTGTCGCCGGTGGCCGCGTACATCAGGGCCAGCGCGGACAGATAATGGCCGCCCATGTGGCCATCGAGACCGGACGATTCCCAGTTGCCGTAGCTCGGCTGCTTGAGCGGCAGGCCGGCTTCGCGCCGGAATGGCGCCAGCAGACGGTCGGCGTCCAGCGACAGGATGTAGCGCAGGTCTGTCCGCTGGGCTTCCATGAAGGGGCTAGGCCCGAGCCGCACGGCGCTCAGGGGGAACAGCGCCACCGGTCCATCGGCGCGGGAGGCCGTGCTGGCCGCTGCCGCCGTGCCGGTGATGCCATGCGAAGCGACCGTCGCGGCGGCGCCCGCCGCCAGCTTGATCGCGTTGCGGCGGGACAGGCGCGGCGACGGGTTGGACGCGCGGCCGGCCATTATTTCGCCGGCAGCTGATTGCTGCGGTATTTGTTCAGGTCCGCCTGATCGACTGTCGGCCAGCCGGCGGCATCGAATTTCATTTCCATGATCTTCAGCTTCTGCAGGTAGTCGTCGGCAGTCTCGTAGGCATGCAGCACCAGATAATCCTTGCCGTCCATGGTGTAGGCGCTGTTGTGGCCCAGGCCTTTCCAGTCCTTGTCGCCGGCGATCACCAACGTGCCGCCGCCCTTCATCATGTCCACGCCGCTCTTGTCCACATAAGGCCCGGTGATCTCCTTCGAACGCCCGACCATCACGTGGTAGGTGCTGTCGCCCTTGCGGCAGCAAAGTCCGAACGATACAAACAGGTAGTAATAATCGCCTTTTTTGAAGATGAATGGCGCCTCGATCTCGTCCAGGCCCGCCTTGGCGCCGGCGCCGGAAGCACCACCGGTGCGGCTGGCGATCGCATGCCATTCCTGCGGCTCGGCCAGGCCGGTCCAATCCTTGTTCAGCTTGACCAGTTTCAGGCCGCTCCAGAACGAACCGAACGACATCCAGGCATTGCCCTTGCCGTCCTCGATCACATTCGGATCGATGGCGTTCCAGTCGTCGCGGTTAGGCACCGACTGGAGCACCATCCCCTTGTCCTCCCATTTGTAATCGGGCGAACGAGGATTCAGCGTTTTATTGACGGTGACGCCGATGCCGGAGGTGTTCTTGCCGAAGCCCGAAACGGAATAATACAAATAGTATTGCCCGTTATGGAACTGGATGTCCGGCGCCCAGATATGGTCGTCAAACGTCGGCGCGGCCTTCTTCGCCCACACCGGCTGACCTTTGAAAACGCGGCCCTCCGGCGCCCAGTTCTTCATATCCTTCGAGCTGTAGAAAGTAATGCCCGGCCCCGTGCTGAACACGTAGTAGGTATCGCCTTCCTTGGCCATCACCGGATCGTGCACGCTGACTTCCTTGGCGGTACAGCCCAAGACAGCCAGCGACAACGCCACCATCGATAAAACATGCTTCATTAAAAACCTCTTGTCAGTTGCCGGTGCGCGCGCCCCAGATGGACACGCCATCCACCGACTGCGCCGTCCAAGTCACCACGAACGCGCTGGCGTTGGTATTCCACTGGCGCGACAACACGCCAACGAAAGTCCCGGTCGCGCCGAGCGAGATGGTGATCTTGTTGCCGCCATCATGCTTCCACGTACCGGACGCCGAGCCGGACACCGTGCCATCCGCCGCCAGCACCACGTTCTGCGATGCCTTGATGGCGGTCGAGATGTCTTTGCCATGGTTGATCATCTTGTACGAGCCCACCGCATCGGCCGCCGTCACCTCGGCCGACAATGGCGTCGCGTTCTTGCTGAGCGGCGCGTAGCGGAATGGCGCCACCACCGGCCAGCCATCGGCATTGATGAACATCTCGTGCACACGTACCTGGTGCTGCTCGCCCAATCCCGGGAAGCGGGTATGGAAGATCAGGAAGTACTGGCCGGTCGAGGCCTCGTAGTAAGCCGAATTGTGTCCGGGCGATACGTAGCCCAGTGGCGTGCCGGTCTCGCCGGCGGCCAGCGCGAACTGGTAATTGCCCATGATCTTCTGGCCATACGGCGCGATGCTGGCGTCGTCAAACAGCGGCAGCGCGGGATTCGACTTGACGTTGGCCATGTCGTTGCCCTTCGCGTCCAGGTACGGACCGTTCGGATTCAACGAGCGCGATACGCGCATGTTGTATGCGCCGTTCGCATCCAGGCCGCCGAAGGACGTGAACATGTAGTAGTACTTGGACTGCGGGCTGTACATCACATACGCGCCCTCGATGCGGCTGTGGTTACCGCCCATCAGGTGCTTGCCGTAGCCCTGCCCCGGCTTCTGCAAGCCGGTGGTGGTGTCCATCTCCAGAATGAAGATGCCGCCCGAGTACGAACCATAGATCATCCACAGCCTGCCCTGCTGGTCGAAGAAGGTGTTCGGGTCCACCACGTTCGGCATGGTCAGTGCGTCGTAGATGGTGACGCCATCTTCGCCCGGCTGGCCCCACATGCCCGACTTGAGCAGGATCTGCTTGTTGACGTACGGCCCTTCCACCTTGTCCGCCACCGCGAGACCCAGTGCCGAGCGCGGGGAATCGCCCTTGCAGGCGCAGTAGTAGTGATAGAACTTGCCGTCGGCAAGCTTCACCACGTCCGGCGCCCACAGGTCGGTGACCTGTGCCCAGGCAAAGGTATCAGCGAGCGACGTCACCACGTTGTTGAACAACGGGTTGGTGGCGTTGACGCCGTCGGCGATCTTGGTCCAGTTCATCAGGTCCGTCGACTTGGCTGCGGCCAGGTGCGAGCCGAACACGTAGAACGTGCCATCCACCTTGATGACGGATGGATCGTGCACCGAAACGTCCGCGAAAGTGACGCTGGTTGGCGTAGGCGTCGGTGTTGGCGTCGGTGTTGGCGTCGGCGTTGGTGTCGGCGTAGGGGTTGGGGTTGGCGTCGGCGTCGGAGTTGGCGTCGTCCCACCGCCGCCGCCACCGCAACCTGCCAGCATCAGTGCCACACCGCCGGCGGTAATCACCTTGCGGCGCTTCATCTTGATCTCTTCCATGTCCTTACTCCACAGCGACCACGATCACGGCCTTGGCTGGCACTTTCACCGACAGCTTGCCATCGGCGCCGGCCACGGCGCTGAACGGCGCTGGCTTGATCGCTTGCGGCGCGGCGAAGGTGTTATGCGCATCCATCGCGGCGGCGGTCAGCACTTTCCCCTTTACCGCCTTCACGGTCTGGCCTGGAATATTCAGCGCCACGTCGGTCGATTTGTTCGGATTGGTGTTCACCAGCGCCACGTACAACTTGCCATCGGTGCCGCGTGCGGCCGATGCGCTCACCTCCGGCACCTTCACTCCGCCAACGCTGTAATCGGCGTTATCCTTGAGCGTGACCGGCAGCGAGGTCGCGCCTTGGAACGGCACGTACATCTGGTAAGCGTAGTAGGTCGGCGTCAGGATCATCTTGTCCTTGTCGGTGATGATCATCGCCTGCAGCACGTTGACCATCTGCGCGATATTGGTCATGCGCACGCGGTCCGCATGGGCGTGGAAGATATTGAAATTGAGCGCCGCGACCACCGCGTCGCGCAGGGTGTTCTGCTGGAACAGGAAGCCAGGATTGGTGCCCTTCTCAACGTCGTACCAGGTGCCCCATTCATCCACGAACAGGCCCAGTTTCTTCTCAGGGTCATGCTTGTCCATGGCGGCGGTGTTCTTGCGGATGTGGTCTTCCATGCGCAAGGTGTTGGACACCGTGGAAATCCATTCGTTTTCCTGGAAGCCGGTGGAAGCGCCCTTCACTTCCCATTTGCCGGTCGGCAGGGTGTAGTAGTGGAAGCTGATGCCGCTGGTTTGTTTTTTCAGCTCCTTGCTCAGCACATCGGTCCAGCTCACGTCGTTGTCGTTACCGCCGCTGGCGATGATCTTCGGACGATACTGCTGCGGCGCGCGCAGGAAGGTCTCGACCTGCTTGTACAGGTCCGAATAGTACTGCGGGCTCATATTGCCGCCGCAGCCCCATGCCTCGTTACCGACAGCGAAGTAAGCCACCTTGAATGGCTTGTCGCGGCCATTCTTGCGGCGCAGGTTGGCCAGCGTGGACTTGCTGTCGGAGGTCATGTACTCGACCCACTCCGACATCTCTTGCGCGCTGCCGGTGCCCAGGTTGCCGTTGACGTAGGCGTCCGCGCCCAGCAGGTCGACCAGATCGAAGAATTCATGCGTGCCGACGGCGTTGGATTCATCCACGCCGCCCCAGTTGGTGTTGACCTTGACCGGACGCTTCTCGCGCGGGCCAATGCCGTCGCGCCAGTGGTATTCGTCGGCGAAGCAGCCGCCCGGCCAACGCACCAGAGGAACCTTGATGTCCTTCAGCGCACCGACCACGTCGTTGCGCCAGCCCTTGGTGTTAGGGATCTTGGATTTAGGCCCGACCCAGATGCCTTCGTAGATGCCGGTGCCAAGGTGCTCGGCAAACTGGCCGTACACGTCCTTGTTGATGACGGCGCCGGGTTTGGCGGCATCGATGGTCAGTTCGGCCGCGAATACGCCGCCGGAAGCCAGCATGCACAGCGCGAGTACACCACGTTTGATTGGATTCATCTCTCAGGTCTCCTGTTATAGTTGGATGACAAAGCCGCCATGCGGCTTGATGGTTACCGCTACTTTTTTGCTGGCAGCGAGGCTGCGCTGGCTAAAGCTGCGGGGCTGGTCGCCGTCGGTGAAGATGACGCCCTGTTTTTTGCCGACGAAGGACAGATCCAGCGTCAGCGTTTTTTCCTTGTCCGTGCCGTTGATGCCGGCGATGTACCAGGTGTCGCCGGCGCGGCGCGCGATCACCGCGTACTTGCCGGGATAACCGTCCACCAGGCGGCTGTCGTCCCAGCCGCGCGGCAGCTTTTGCAGGAACTGCTTGACGTACGCCGGCGCGGTGGCCATGCCTTCCGGCGTGTCGGCAAAGTGCTGGATGCCCGACAGGTACAGCACCGAGGTGGCCAGTTCAAAGCCATTGGTGCTGGCGCGCTTGATGTTCGGGATGTCGCCAAACACCATCGGCGTGAAGTCCATCGGATCGAACAGGTTGCGCGCGAACGGCAGCATGGCGGCGTGGCTCGGCATCAGGTCCTGGTCCTTCTGTTCGAAGGTGGTGAACTCGAAGCCGCGAATGGCTTCCATGGTCATCAGGTTGGGCCAGGTGCGCGCCCAGCCGCGCGGCAGCGTGGAGCCATGGAAGTTGACCAACAGGCCGGCATCGGCGGCGTCGCGCAGGATGTCGTTGTAGTAGGCGATCATCGACTGGCCATCGCCGGCGAAGAAGTCGATCTTCAGGCCTTTGACACCCAGGTCGCGCACACGCTTGAATTCCTTGACACGCTGTTCGCGGGTCAGCAGTTGGTTCTTGGGCGAATACTCGGTTTTGTTCCAGTCGCCGGACGAGTTGTACCAGAGGATCAGGCCAACGTTTTTGGTGGCGGCGTAGTCGGCCAGTTCCTTGATCTTGTCGTAGCCGATGTTGCGGTCCCAGTTCACGTCGATCAGGGTGTAATCCCAATGCATGTCGGCGGCATAGTCGATGAACTTTTTCTGCACGTCGTAGACGATGGAGTCATCTTTCAGGATGGCCCAGCTCCACGACGCGTGGCCAGGTTTCACCAGCGACGCGTCGAAGGCGACGGCCGGCGCGGCGAGGTCGGTGCCAAGGGTGGAGTTGGTCACGGTTTGCAGCGAACCCAGTGCGATCAGGCGCCATGGCGACGTGAGAGTGCCCTCCACTTCCGCCATCAAGCCGCCGTTGGTGTAGACCTCCGCAGCCATCGGATTGCCGATGCTGTATTTGCCGCCGGTGGAATCGGCCGCCAGACGGGAGGCTTGCCAGCTGCCGTCCATATTGGCTTCCGAGATGGCGAGCCAGTTGGCGCCGGTCTTGAACAGCGCGGGGAACACCCAGCCGGCCTCGGTCGGGGCTTTGGTGCCGGCCGGGATCTCCATCTGGTAGTGCTCTTCGTAGGAAGGATTGGTGTTGCTCCAGCCGGTTTGCGCGACGGCCATCGGCTGCAGCCAGGCTTTGGCGCCGGCTGGCAGCGCGAAGGTGGTGCGCTCCTGCACCAGTTTCTTCAGCGGCAGCGAAGGCTCGGCCACGATGTAGCGGAAGGCGACGCCGTCGTTCGAGACGCGGAACTCGACGTCGATCTTCTGCTGCCTGGCGTTTTGCAGCGACCAGGTTTGCTCGTTGGCGCGGTAGGTGATATCGCGCTTTTTACCGACTGCCATCTGATAGTGATCTTCCACCTCGCGCGGCGCGGAGGTGGCGAGCAGCGTGAGGTCGCTGCTCAGGTCAGCGCCGGCAAGCTGCAGGCCCAGCTCGGAGGCCAGCAGCACCGGCTTGCCATCGCGCGCGATGGCATAGGTTAGTTTGCCGCCGTCCTCGCGCACGGTGACGGCGATGTGTTTGTCCGGACTGCGCAGCGACGCCGGCGCCGCGGCCTGCGCGGCGGGCGCTGTTGCGATGATTGCGGCGGCGCTGGTCAGCGCGGCGGCGATGGTTGTTCTCACCATGTCCCTGCCATTTTCTATGGTTGCTATACCCCGCCGCGTCGATGCGCGGTGTCTCCGGGGGTGAACGGTGCTGCTACCGCGGGCGGTTTATACCCAGCCCGCGTCGACGATGAATTCCTGCGCGGTGCACATGGCGCCGTCATCGGCGGCCAGGAACAGTACCATCGATGCCACGTGCTGCGGCATCAGTTTGTTTTGCAGGCACTGGTTGCGCTTGATGTCCTGCTCGCCGGCGTCGTCCAGCCACAGGTCGATCTGGCGCTGGGTCATCACCCAGCCCGGCGTGACGGTGTTAACGCGGATGCCGTGTGCGCCGAATTCGCGCGCCAGGCCACGGGTCAGGCCATGCACGGCGGCCTTGGTGGTGGCATATGCCGGATAGCCGGCGTTCTTGACGTGCCAGGAGATCGAGCCGACGTTGATGATGGAGCCGGCGCCTTTTTTCTTCATGCCTTCCAGGACGGCCTGGCAGGTGAAGAACATCGGGCGCTGGTTGACGGCGATGCACTTGTCCCAGTATTCGGGCGTGACTTCGGAGGTTTCGTGGCGCTGGTCGTTGGCGGCGTTGTTGACGAGGATGTCGAAGTCGCCCACCAGGCCGGCCAGTTCGTTGATGGTGGCCTGCAGGGCCGGGATGTCTGTGATGTCGCACTGGCGGAACAGCGGCTCGGGATAACCGGCTTCCTTCACGCGCCGGGTCAGCGCCAGGCTGGCGTCGCGGGCGATGTCGACGAAGGCGACTTGGGCGCCTTGCTCGGCGAAGGAGATCACCATCGCCTCGCCGATGCCGGTGCCGCCGCCGGTGATGAATACGCGCTTGCCGCGCAGGCTGCCAAATTTGGCCAGTTGTGTCATACAGTCTCCATTGTTATCCGCGTCGCACCGGCGAAAGCCGGTGTCCATGCTGTGCATGCGTTCTATAGGCTCCGGCTTTCGCCGGAGCGACGACGTTTTAGTTGCGGGTCAATTCACCTTCGCGGCGCAGCCATTTGGCCGAGCCGTTGTCGCGCAGGACTTCAGGCAGCAAGGCCTGCGACAGGTTCTGGTAGCACACCGGACGCAGGAATCGCGTGATCGCGCCCGTGCCCACCGAGGTGGTGCGGCCATCCGAGGTCGATGGGAACGGACCACCGTGCACCATGGCGCTGCACACTTCCACGCCGGTTGGATAGCCATTGGCCAGGATACGGCCAACCTTGCGCTCCAACACCGGCAGCAACGCTTGCGCGGCTTCCAGGTCGCCATCGTCCATTTGCAGCGTGGCGGTCAGTTGGCCTTCCAGCTTGTCCGCGACCTGGCGCAGTTCCGCCACGTCCTTGCACGCCACCACCAGCGATGCCGGGCCAAAGATCTCCTCTTGCAGCGCGTGCTGCGAAAGGAAGGCCGATGCCGAAGACACGAACAGCGCCGGAGCGCCCTTGCCTTCCGCCTGCGGCGCCAGCGCCAGGGTCTTCACGTCCGAGTGCTCGGCCAACTGGCTGACACCGCGCGCGAAGTTGCCGGCGATCCCCGGCGACAGCATGGAGCAAGCCGCGCCGCCCACCAGCGCCTGCGCGGCGGCCGCCGTAAAGCGATCCAGGTCGGGACCGGCGATCGCCAGCACCAGGCCCGGATTGGTGCACATCTGACCCACGCCCAGCGTCAGCGAGGCGGCGAAACCAGCGGCGATATCTTCCGCGCGGTTCTTCAGCGCCTGCGGCAGCAGGAACACAGGGTTGATCGAACTCATTTCGGCATACACGGGAATCGGCACCGGACGTGCGGCCGCCGCGGCCATCAACGCCATGCCGCCACCGCGCGAACCGGTGAAGCCCACCGCCTTGATGGCGGGATGGCGCACCAGCTCAATACCCAGTTCATTGCCCACGCCGGTCAGCAGCGAGAACACGCCGGCCGGCAGGCCGCAGATCTCCACCGCCTTCACCACCGCGCGGCCGACCAGTTCCGAGGTGCCGGGATGCGCGAAGTGCGCCTTCAGCACCACCGGACAACCGGCTGCCAGCGCCGACGCGGTATCGCCGCCTGCCACGGAAAACGCCAGTGGGAAGTTACTGGCGGCGAAAACCGCCACCGGGCCAAGGCCGATCATGCGCATGCGCAGGTCTGGACGCGGAGGCGTCCGATCCGGCAGCGCTTTATCGAAACGCACATCGTGCCACGAACCTTCGCGCAGCAAGTTGGCGAACAGTTTCAGCTGGCCGACGGTGCGGGCACGCTCGCCTTCCACGCGCGGGCGCGGCAGGCTGGTTTCGGCCATCACACGCTCCACCAGCACATCGCCCAGCTCCATGATCTGGTCTGCGATGGTTTCGAGGAACACGGCACGCTTCTCGTCGCTCAGCGAACGGAAGGTGTCGAACGCTTCATCGGCCAAGCGGCAGGCCTGGTCGATCTGCGCCGCGTCCACGGTACGGAATTCGGGTTCGATGGCCTGGCCCAACGCCGGGTTGTACGCGCGGACGCCCGCGCCGGTGCCCTTGACGGATTGGCCGCCGATCAGTGCATCGCCGGTGATGATCATAATGCCTTCACCTTGGCGACTTCGGTTTTGTACACGGCCAGCTTGTTGCGCAGGGCCGGGCCGAATTGCGGCGAATGAATCTCAAACGTTTCGCCCGGCTGCACCGAGATGTTGTCGGCCACGCTCAGGGTCGCGGTGCCGAAGAAGTGCACGTGCACGTCGCCCGGACGCTTGAACAGCGCATACTTGAAGTGGTGGTGCTCCAGGTTGGCGATGGTGTGCGACATATTCTGTTCGCCGCTGAAGAATGGCTTCTCCCAGCGTACCTTGCCTTCCTTGTCGTAGATGCGCGAGGTGCCTTCGATGCTGGCCGGGGCTTCGCCCACCAGCAGCGCCGGACCGAGGCCGCACACGCGCAGCTTGGAGTGCGCGAGGTACAGGTAGTTCTGGCGTTCGGTCACGTGGTCCGAGAATTCGTTGCCGATGGCGAAACCGACGCGGTATGGCTGGCCATCGTCGCCGATGATGTACAGGCCCGCCACTTCCGGTTCCTCGCCGCCGTCCAGCGCGAAGTCCGGCATGTTCAGGTCCTGGCCGCTGGCGGCCACGATCGAGCCGTCGCCCTTGTAGAACCATTCAGGCTGCACGCCCGCTTCGCCGGCGGCTGGCTTGCCGCCTTCCACGCCCATGCGGAACATCTTCATCGAGTCGCTCAGCGATTCGACGTCGCCGCCGATTTTCTTGTGCATGGCGTCGCGGGTGTCGGCGGAACCCAGGTGGGTCAGGCCGGTGCCGGTGACGTAGGTGTGGGCGTCGTCCGAATGATCCAGCGGCGACAGCAGGCGACCGGCGGCGGCGACGGCTTCAAACGAGGTGGTTTGCGCGCCGATGGCTTTTTCAGCCAGCGTGGCCAGCGGGGTGGCCTTGCGGATCGCGTCCTGGGCCAGCGCGTAGGTGGTGCTGTAGCCGTCGATGATGCGGATGGTTTTATCTTCCAGCACGCCGATCTTGCGCGCACCTTGTTCGTTTTTGAATTGTACGAGTAGCATTGAAATCTCCTAAGCGCCGTCGTTCCGGCGGAGGCCGGAACCTATAGAACGCATGCTCAGTATGGGTCCCGGCTTTCGCCGGGACGACGATGGTTAGTGCGAGTGGCGTGGAACGGCCGAGCCGCGTTTGCCGACCAGGAAGTCGAAGTCGCAGCCTTCGTCCGCCTGCAGCACGTGCTCGATGTACAGCTGCTGGTAGCCGGTCTTCGGACCTGGCGCGCTGCCTGCCTCGCGAACGGCCTGGCGTGCCGCGATCTCTTCATCCGACACTTCCAGGTTCAGCTGACCGCCCGCGCAATCCAGCGTGATCCAGTCGCCGTCCTTGACGATGCCCAGCGGGCCGCCGGCCATCGCTTCCGGCGCCACGTGCAGCACCACGGTGCCGTATGCCGTGCCACTCATGCGCGCATCCGAGATACGCACCATGTCTTTCACGCCGGCCGCCAGCAGTTTCGGCGGCAGGCCCATATTGCCCACTTCCGCCATGCCCGGATAACCTTTCGGGCCGCAGTTCTTCATCACCAGCACCGAGTCCTTGTCGACTTCCAGGTCCGGATCCATGATGCGGGCTTTGTAGTGCTCAAAGTCCTCAAACACCACCGCCTTGCCGCGATGCTGCATCAATTCAGGAGTGGCGGCCGATGGCTTCAGCACCGCGCCGCGCGGCGCCAGGTTGCCGCGCAGGATGCAGATGCCGCCGTCCTTGCGGATCGGATTGTCCAGCGTGCGGATCACTTCCTCGTCGTAGATCGGCGCGTCGTTGCAGTTTTCCCAGATGGTCTTGCCGTTGACGGTCAGCGCGTTCGGGTGCGGCAGGATGTTACCGTCGCCCATGCGGCGGATCACGCCCGGCAGGCCGCCGGCGTAATAGAACTCTTCCATCAGGAAGCGGCCCGACGGCAGCAGGTCGACGATGGTCGGGGTGCCGCGGCCCACGCGGGTCCAGTCTTCCAGTTCCAGATCGACACCAATACGGCCGGCGATGGCTTTCAAGTGGATCACGGCGTTGGTCGAGCCGCCGATGGCGGCGTTGACGCGGATGGCGTTCTCGAAATTCTCTTTGGTCAGGATCTTCGACAGCTTCAGGTCTTCCTTCACCATCTCGACGATGCGGATGCCCGACATATGCGCCAGCACATAGCGGCGTGCGTCCACGGCCGGAATGGCGGCGTTGTGCGGCAGCGAGGTGCCCAGCGATTCGGCCATGCAGGCCATGGTCGATGCGGTGCCCATGGTGTTGCAGGTACCGGCGGAACGGGAGTGGCCCGCTTCCGCCGCGATGAAATCGTGCATCGAGATCTCACCGGCCTTGACTTGCTCGTGCAGCTGCCAGACGGCGGTGCCGGAGCCGATATTCTTGCCGTTCAGTTTACCGTTCAGCATCGGGCCGCCGGTAACGACGATGGTCGGGATGTCGACCGAGGCGGCGCCCATCAGCAGCGCCGGGGTGGTTTTGTCGCAGCCGACCAGCAGCACGACGCCGTCCATCGGATTGCCGCGGATCGATTCTTCCACGTCCATGGAAGCCAGGTTACGGGTCAGCATGGCGGTCGGGCGCAGATTGGATTCGCCGTTGGAGAACACCGGGAATTCAACCGGGAAGCCGCCTGCTTCGAGGATGCCGCGCTTGACGTGTTCCGCCAGTTTGCGGAAGTGCGCGTTGCATGGGGTCAGTTCGGACCAGGTGTTGCAGATGCCGATGATCGGTTTGCCCTGGAATTCATGATCAGGAATGCCCTGATTCTTCATCCAGCTGCGATACATGAAACCGTTTTTGTCTTGCGTACCAAACCACTCGGCGGAGCGCAGCTTCACCTTTTTGTCATTCTCAGACATGCATTTCTCCTCAGTATTTTCCTGTGCGGAGGCCTGAAAATCACGCCCCCGCATCGATAAGGCATACTAAGATGTACTGAGATAACTTTCCAATAAATTGTTTATCAATATCGATACCAAAATCGATATAGCTAGACCACCGAGAAGCGGTAAGCCATCACCGTGGCGTATTCCTCGCCCGGGCGCAGGATGGTCGAAGGGAAGTCAGGCCGATTTGGTGAGTCCGGGAAGTGCTGCGGTTCGAGACAGAAGCCGCTGCGATAACTGTAGATGCGCCCTTTTCCACTGATCGAGTCGTTCAGGAAATTGCCGCTGTAGAACTGGATGCCCGGCTCCTGCGACAGCACCTCCAGCACGCGGCCGGACACCGGTTCCACCACGCGCGCCGCCACTTCCAGCGCTTTTTCCGCCGTTTTTTTCAACACGAAGTTGTGGTCATAGCCGGAACCCAGCGCCAACTGATCATCTTTTTGATCGATGCGCGCGCCGATCGGGTGCGGCGTGCGGAAATCGAATGGCGTGCCGGCCACCGGAGCTGGCGGGCCGACCGGAATCAGGCCGGCGCCGACCGGCGTGTAGGCGTCGGCATGGATGGTCAGTTCGTGGCCGAGGATATCGCCCTTGCCGGCCAGGTTGAAATACGCATGGTTGGTCAGGTTCATCGGCGTGGCCTTGTCGGTCACGGCGTGGAAGGCGATGCGCAATTCATTATTCTCGCGCAGCTCGTAGATCACCGTGACTTCGGCGGTGCCGGGATAGCCCTGGTCGCCGTCTATGCTCAGGTAAGTCAGGATCAGGCCCACCGATGCCGGCGTCTCGAAGGTTTCGGCCTCCCACAGCTGGCGATGGAAGCCGTCGGCGCCGCCGTGCAGGTGGTTGACGCCGTCGTTCACGTCCAGTTGGTGGGTGACGCCGTCCAGCGTGAAGCGGCCGTTGGCGATGCGGTTGCCGTAACGGCCGATCAGCGCGCCGAAATAATGCGATTCGCCCAGGTAGGCGTCGACATTGTCGTAACCGTGGCAGACATCGGCCAGCACGCCATCGCGGTCCGGCACCTGCAACGCGACGATCACGCCGCCCAGGTTACTGATCCTGGCGGTCATGCCATTGGCATTGGTCAGGGTGTAGAGGGTGGCTTCGCGGCCGTCCGGCAGTTTGCCAAAGGGTGATTCAGTAATCGTTGCTTGCATGTTGACTCTCTAATGACAAGGCGGCCGAGAGGTTCCCCTGCTCGGCCGCCGGAAGTGGTGCGTTCGCTTGGTTACGCGATCGACGGCTTTCCGAATACGGGCATCCCCTGCTCGTCCCACTTCAACGGTTTTACGTAGGTGTGACGGTCCGGATTCCACAGCGGGTCGCCGATAATCTCGGTGTAGGTGCGTGCATGATAAACCAACATGACAGTTTCACCATCATCCGCTACGGTAAAACTGTTATGGCCGGGGCCATACACCTTGTGCTCGAAGCAGGTTTGCAGCACCGGCTCCTTCGACTTGGTCCACGATTTCGGGTCCAGCACGTCGGCGTTTTCGTCGGCCCACAGCAGGCCCATGGCGTAGTTCTCATCGGTGGCGCTGGCCGAGTAGCTGATGAAGATCTTGCCGTTCTTCTTGAGAACGGACGGGCCTTCGTTGACCCAGAAGCCGCGAATCTCCCAGTCGAACTCCGGTTTGCTCAGCATGACCGGCGCGCCGCCCAGCTGCCACGGCGTCTTCATGGGCGCGATGTAGATGTTGGAATTGCCCTCGATGGCGTTGTCCTTCTGCGCCCATACATAGTACAGCTGTCCCTTGTGGGTGAAGGTGGTGGCGTCCAGGCAGAAGGTGTCGATGCCGGTGTCGATCTGGCCTTTGAACTCCCATTCGCCTTCCAGCGGATTGGCGGCGGCGGTGCTGATCGCGTACATGCGGTGCTGGAACAGCTTGTCCTTGATCTCGCGGCTCGGCGCGGCGGCGAAGTAGACGTACCAGGCGCCTTCATTGAAGTGCAGCTCCGGTGCCCAAACCAGTTCGCTGTACGGGCCGGTGTCCGGCTTGCGCCAGACGGTGACCTTCTCCGCGTCCGCCAGGCCGGCGATCGTTTTCGCACGACGCAGCTCGATGCGGTCGTATTCCGGCACCGAGGCGACGAAGTAGTAATAGCCGTCGGTGTGACGGTAGATATGTGGATCGGCGCGCTGCTCGATCAGCGGAGTGAGTACGTTTTCCATTTCAATTTCCATAAAATTAGACTGCCACATAGCCTTTCGCTCCCAATTCCTGTTTCACCTGCGCGTAGTAGCCGTCATTGATACGGTATTTGAACATCAGCAGACCCATGACGGTATGGAAGAAACCTGGAATCAGCGTCATCATCAGGACGATGCCGTGCAATGCGAAGTCAGTTTGTTCGACGTTGGGCACGTAGGCGAAATACGCCAGCAGCTTGCCGACCACGATGCCGGCGATGCCCATGCCGGCCTTCTGGCACACCGAAATCCCGCCGAAGGCGAAGCCGGACACGCGCTTGCCGGTCTTGACCACGCCGTAGTCGATGGTCTCGGCGATCGCCGACCAGAATACCGGCGCGTGCAGGTCCACCACGAACGACAGCAGGAAGTACAGCACGAAGGCCAGCGCCACGTCGCCCGGCTTGACCAGGAAGTAGATGGCGGCGCTGATCACGCCGACGCCGATCTGGGTCCAGCGGAACAGCTTGATCTTGCAATAGAACTTGGTGATCCAGGTCGACGCCACCATCGACAGGATGGCCGCCGCCACGCCGGTGGACAGGAAAGCCGAGATCACGGCGGCATCGGCGTGCAGGTAGTATTTGGCGTAATAGATGGCCACCGAGCCGCGCAGCACATAGCCGACGGTGCCGGTGATGCACACGCCACACAGGATCAGCCACTGGTCGTTGCGCACCAGGACCTTGATCTGCTCCCACAGCGGCTGGCGCTTGATCTCGTGCTGCACACGCTCCTTGGTGGTGAAGAAGCAGAACAGGAACAGCACTACACCCATCGCCGCCATTACCGCCATCGCCAACTCGTAGCCGGCGGCGGCGTTGCCGTTGCCGAGACGCTCCGACAGCAGCGGCACGATCACCGTCACCATGAAGGCGCCGATCTTGGCGAAGAACAGGCGGTAGCCGTTCGCTGACAAGGTCTCCTGCGGATCCTTGGACAGCACGCTGGGCAGCGAGATGTATGGAATGCCCACGCCCGCCGTCATGATGGTCATGATGATGTAGGTGGAATAGGCCCATACCAGCTTGGCGCTGTAATCCCAGTCCGGCGTGAGGAAGACGAAGAACACGCTGACGCCATAAGGTACGGCCAGCAACAGCAGCCACGGACGATAACGCCCCCAGCGCATGGTGACGCGGTCGGTGATCTGGCCCATCACCAGGTCAGCCATGGCGCCGACGAATTTGACGACGCCGAACATCAACGCAAGGTCCGTGGTCTTCAGGCCGTAGATATCGGTGTAGAAGAAGGTGATGATCAACATCATCGACGAGATCACCACATTCAGCGCCATGTCGCCCGCGCCAAAACCGATTTTCTCCAGCACCGACATTTTTTGATTCGACATCGTGATTACCTCAAAGTGCGAGGCCGCGCCCTCGCTCAGGCGGGGACGCGGCCAGATGACATCAGCTTACTCAGATCTTCCAGTTCAGGAACAGGCCAACCGAACGATCATACTTGCGCGTATCGCGCGGATACAGGTTCTTGTTGGTCCAGTAGTCCGTGTACTTGAAGTTCAGCAGATTGGTGCCGGTCAGGGTGATCGAGGTATTCTCGTTGATCTTGTAGCCCAGCGAACCATCCAGCGAGGACATGGCCGATGCGATCAGATCCAGGCCCGGGCCGCCGTCATTGTAGACCTGCGTGAACTTCGAGCGCCAGTTGTACGCCAGGCGGGCCGACACGCCATACTTCTCATACAGGCCCACCACGTTGTACGACCATTTCGACATGCCGGCGAACGGTTTGCCGTTCAGGTCCGGGTTGCTCGACGAGCTGGTTTCGCCCTGGGTGTAGGTGGCATTCGTCTCCACACCGAAGCCGCCCAGCCAACCTGGCAGCTTGTCGAAGAAGGTACGGTAAGTCACCTCCGCGCCTTGCAGGTAGCCATCGTCCGTGTTGAACGGACGGGTGGTGTCGTAGGCGATGCCGTTGAAGTTCTCCTTCACCACCTTGTTCATGATGTAGCCCTTGAACTCGTGGCGGAACAGCGCCAGGCTGGCGATGCCGGTCGACGAGAAGTACCACTCCAGCGAAGCGTCGTAGTTACGCGCGGTGAACGGCTTCAGGTCCGGGTTGCCGCCCGATGCGGTGGCCTGCACGGTGGTGCCGTTGGCGTTGACGTAGGCGGTGCCAGGGTTCAGCTGGGCGAAGTCCGGACGGGTCAGGGTCTTCGATACCGAGAAGCGGGCCAGCAGGTCGTCGCGCAGCGTGGCCTTGAAGTTTGCGCTTGGCAGATACGAGGTATCGCTCGACTTCTTCGAGGTTGGCACGAT
Organism: Duganella sp. SG902; assembly: GCF_013376005.1. Lineage (GTDB taxonomy): Bacteria > Pseudomonadota > Gammaproteobacteria > Burkholderiales > Burkholderiaceae_D > Rugamonas. The sequence goes on from NZ_JABMJK010000001.1 coordinate 38,240, forward strand.
GGTGGTCCCGACCAGCGAGTTGCCCAGCAGGTCCGAATCGGTCTTGGTCACACGCATGCCCAGCACGCCGTCGAACGGAATGCCGGCGGTTTCCCAGCCCACGTGGGCCTTGCCATAGAAGGCGTAGTTCTTCTCTTCGTCGGCGAAGTAGGAGCCAGGATCGAGCGCCTTGGCGGCGCTGTTGCCGGTGACGGCCTTGCGCACATCGGCGGTGTTCGAGATCAGGTAGCTCGCGCATGGGGTGTACCACGAGGTGGTGCCCCAGTTGTTCTGCATCTGCGTGGTGCAGGTCATGCCCGGCAGCGTGGTCACGGCGACGCCGGCCGGCGCCGGGGTCGAACCCTCGTACGACTTGATCGACGAGGCGGTACGCTTGGCGGCGCGCACGCCGAAGCCGAAGTCCTTGAAGAAGCCTTCGTCCTGCATGGTGTAGGTGCCGTCGGCGCGCCAGTCGGTCGAGGAACCGTGATCGTGGCCATAGCGGTCGAACAGCTGCGACAGCGTGTATTTCGACGGGTCGTTCAGGTCCATGCCGCCGTAGGCGACGTTGGAGCTGCCGCCGACGTTGGTGTTCACCGTGGCGTTAGGCACGTTGGTGATGGTGTCCAGGATCGGGTTCTGCCAGTCGTAGTCCGACAGGGTGCGGGCGATCTCGGTGGTCAGGCGCAGGCCCGGCGCGGCGTTCCAGCGGCCGCCGATGGCGTGCTGCTGGGTGACGTTGCTGGCGCGGTTGGCCTGGGTCGACATGATGGTGTTGACGTTGTGCGAATTCAGCGTCTGCAGCTGATTCGAGCCAGGGATCTTGGTGGCGCTCATTTGATCGCCAGGGCCCCACCACGGCAGGCCGACGAAGAAGTCGGTCTCGAAGTTGTTCAGGTAGTGCGTGCCCAGGCCTTCGGCGTACAGCTCGACGTCCTTGTTCGGTTTCCACTGCAGCGCGTAGTTGGCGGCGGCGCGGCGGCGGTTGCCCAAAATGTTTTCCAGGCCCACCAGGTCAGGACCGGTCAGGTTGGGCAGCAGCCAGCTCTTGTCGATTGGCTTGGTGTTGAATACGCGCTCTTCCGAGTAGTGGTTGCGCAGGTACGACACGCCGAACAGCGCGCCGAATTCACCGAGGTCGGTCTTCCAGCGGTTGGAGATCATGCCGCTGACGTTAGGGTCGGTGCGGTCGGCCTGCGAGTTGTTGGTGGCGCCGCCATTGACCACGGCGGTGAAGCCTTTGAAGTCGAACGGACGATTGGTGCGCACGTCGATCACGCCGGCGATGCCGCCCTCGTTCAGGTCCGCGCTCTGCGATTTGTACACGTCCACGCGTTGCAGCATGGTCGACGGGATGTCGGCCAGCTGGATGTAACGGCCGGTGGTGGTGAACAGCTCGCGGCCGTTCAGCAGCGTGGCGATGCCGGGCAAGCCGCGGATCAGCACCGTGTTGGCCTCGCCGCCATCGCGACGCACCTGCACGCCGGTGACGCGCGCCAGAGTCTCGGCCACGTTGGTGTCCGGGAACTTGCCGATGTCGTCCGCGACGATGGAATCGATAACGTTATCGGCATCCTTCTTGATTTTCTGGGCGCTTTGCGCCGCGCGGCGCACGCCGGTCACGACCACGGTCGCTTCGGCGCCGGCGGATTCAGTTGCCGGGGCTTCCTGCGCCATGACTGGGAAGGTGCTCAACAAGCCTGCGGCGGCCAGGACGGCGACGCCGGATTTCAGGACGAGGCGATGCTTCGCCTGGGACGCAACGGCCCCGGATACTGTGTGTTTCATACGTCTCCAATGTTTGGTCTGTTGTCGGAGAGCTGATTGATATTCAGCCTTCTGAATTAATCTTATGGGCTGGAAGGAAAACAAACCAATCAATTTTTGGCGGTTTTCGATATCGAAAAAGGTATCAAGGAGCCGTCGGCGCAGCTTGATATGCCGCTGTTACTAGCAAAAGTGAAGTTTAAGAGCGCGTGGCCCCTGTCGTCGGCGCGCAACACCGCCGTATGGTTCAACTGGGCAACTATGGCTTCCTTGAGGGAATCACTTCAAACAATAGCAATTGCGTCACCTCGTCCCGGCTGAAGTTGTCGTCCGAGATGAACACCAGGGTGTCATGACCGTTTGCCAACGGCGGCCCCCAGGCCATGCCTTCGATGTTGTCGAGCTTGGGCAGGCGCAGGCTGTCCAGATCGAGCACCAGGCGTTTGCGCGCCGCCACATAGCCGGCGTTTTGCAAGGCAGGCAGCCGCGCCACGTCGGTGGCCGCCGTCACATCCATTTCGTACAAGCGAATGTGAAAACTGAACTCGCCGCCTGCGTTCTGGGCACCCGAGCGCTCGATGGCATACAGATGCCCTCCATCGATCGCCAGGATTTCCGACAGCCCGTTGTCAGCCAGCCGGCCTGGCGCCGGCGCGTGCGGGATCGGGTTCAGCGGATACGCATACTGTGCCAGCAAGGCGCCGTCGCGGTCGAAGCGGCTGATGCGGGCATGGGCGCCGGCCGTGATGGTGGGCGCCGCGCCGTCCTGGTACAGCGGTCCCTCCATCGCCAGCCAGAGCGAGCGGCCATCCGGGGCGAAGCTGAGTCCCTCGAACGCCAGGTTGTTGCGCACGCCGTATTCGCGCCGCGGCCATACGCGGAACATGTCTGGCGCCGGCAGCGTCCCGAGGTGGCGGCCATCGGCAGACGCGTGCCGCACAAAGGGCTGGAATCCAAGCTTCCGGTCGCCCTCACTGCCGTACCAGATGCTGTCGTCCAGCGGGTCGTAGCGTATGGTTTCGATATCGGGCACCTCACCGCCGGCGGCGGCCACCGTGGCCAGGCCGGGATAGCGGCTGCCATCGGGCTGGCGGAAGAAGTGCACGCCGGTCAGCCGCACGCCGCGAAAGGCGTTTTCGTCGTAATCCAGCGCCGCCGTGTAAAACCGCGCCGGACTCAATTCGGAGCGATCATCGCTCTCCATGATCCACTGGCCGCTGCGCGGGCTGTAATCGATGCCGGACAGGCCGCCAACTACGGTGCCCTGGAATGGCAGGCGCCATGCCAGGCGCTGCTCGCCGATGAAGCGCAGGCTGGCCCCTACGGCATGCGGCCGCGCCGGCAGGTCTGCGCAACCGGCCAGCGCGATCGCGATCGCCGGCGCCAGCAGCCAGCGCCATCCCTTCAAGGCAGGCTCCCGATCGCGCTCCGCACCAGCTCCAGCAAGGCGTCGTTGCGCACGGCCGTCATGGCCAGCGCGTTGGCCGCATGGGCATCGTCGATCTGCTCGCCGAACCAGGCCAGCGTGTGGCCGGCGGTGACGCCCGGCCGCCAGTCAACCTCGAGATGGCAAGGCTCGCCGGTGAACAGGGTCTCGTCCAGCAGATAAGCCACCGGGCAGGCGTCGTGCAGCAACGGGTCGAGTTCCGCATAGGCTTGCAGCATGCCTGCGGCGGCACGGCCGCATACGCTGCCCAGCTGATTGAAGGACTCGATCCACGCCGGGGTCATGATGGCGGAACTGGTGACGTCCAGCGGGAACAGCACGGTGTTTGCGCCGGCCGCCAGCACCATCTCGGCCGCCACCGGATCGGCGTAGAAATTGAATTCCGCCGCCGGGGTGATATTGCCCGGGAAGCGCAGCGCGCCGCCCATGACCAACAACCGGCGGGCGCGCCGCAGGATGCCCGGCGACAGGCTCTCGGCCAGCGCCAGATTGGTCAGCGGCGCCGTCGCCACCAGTTCGATGCTGTGCGGCGGATGGGACAGCAGCAGTTCGATCAGGCGGTTGGCCGCGTGCCCTTCCTGCACCAGCGCGGCGTCGCCGACATCGACCCCGCCCAGGCCATCCTCGCCGTGCACCAGGTTGCAGCGCGCCTCGGCATAGCCCAGCGGCCGCGCCGCGCCGGCGTACACCGGCACCTCGCGCCGCCCGGCCAGGTCCATGATCTTGCGGCCGTTGACGGCGGTGGTGGCCACCGGGCGGTTGCCGGCCACGGTGGTCACCGCCAGTATCCGCAGCGACGGACTACCGGCCGCCAGCAGCAGCGCCAGCGCGTCGTCGATGCCCGGATCGCAGTCGATAATGATTTGCTTCATGCAGACTCCCCTTGCTGTGTTGATTGATGCGTGGCGTGCGCCTGCGACGCCATCAGCTGTTCGATTTGCTGGCGGTCCGGCTGGGCGGCCTGGGCGCCGCGCCGCGTGCACGCCAGCGCCGCCGCCGCGCTGGCGTAGAGCATGGCCCGCTCGCGCGGCTCTCCTTCTGCAATCGCGGCCGCGAACACGCCGGCAAAGGTGTCGCCGGCGCCGGTGGTGTCCACCACCTCCACGGCAAACGCGGGCGCCGTCAGCACCTTGCCGCCGGCGTCCGCCAGCAGCGCGCCTTTGGCGCCTAGCGTGACCAGCACCTCGTTGGCGTATCGCCCGGCCAGCGCGGCGGCCAGCGCCGCCGGTGTGGCGTCGGCCACGCCGGCACCCGAGGCCAGTTGCCGCAATTCGTCCTCGTTGACGATCAGGATATCGACTGCCTGCGGGTCCAGCCGCAGGCCCTGGTCCAGCGGCGACGCATTCATGATCACTTTGCAGCCTTGCGCACGTGCGCGCCGCGCCAGCGCCATGCTGGCGGCGACGTCGGTTTCCAGCTGCAGCAGCAAGGCGCCGCTGTCGCGCAGTTGCTGGTCCGAGAGCTGCGCCGCGCTGGCCGCCAGATTGGCGCCCGGCGCCACCACGATGGTGTTCTCGCCGTGCGCGTCGAGCACAATCAACGCCACGCCGGTGCTTTGCCCGGCTACGCTGGCAACGCCGCCGATATCGACGCCGGCGGCCACCAGTTGTTCCAACGCCGGCGCGGCGAAGGCATCGTCGCCCACCGCGCCCGCCATGCAGACCCCGGCGCCGAAACGGCGCGCGGCGTGGGCCTGGTTGGCGCCCTTGCCGCCGGGCGACAGCAACGACTCGCCGCCCAGCACCGTTTCGCCCGGCGCCGGCAGGCGCGGCGCGGCCACGCTGATATCAACGTTGATGGAGCCAAATACCGTAATCACTCGTCCCTCCCTTGATGGCGCGCCAGCACGCTTTCGACGGTGGCGCGATCCGGCAGCGCGGTGCGCGCGCCCATCGCCGCCACGGTGCAGCTGGCGGCGGCGCAGGCGAAGGCCAGCGCCGCGCGCAATCGCGCTCCCTCCAGCCAGGCCGCTAGGAACGCGGCGTTGAAGCTGTCGCCGGCGCCGGCGGTGTCCAGCACCCGGGCCGGAAAGACCGCTTGCGCCGCCTGCTCGGCATCGGTCACCGCCATCGCGCCGGCCGCCCCCAGGCTGACCACCACCACCTTGGGACCCAACGCCAGCAAGGCGCGCATGGCGTCGAACGACGGCGCGCAGCCGGCGCCGGCCTCAAAGCCGGACTGGTTGAAAAACACGATGTCGGAGCGCGACACTCGCTCGCGCATCGCCTCGCCATCGGGCGCCACCGCCCTTTCGAGGTCAATCGCCACCAGCGTCCCCTGCGCGCGGGCGGTGGCGCTCAGCGTGTCAAACTGTTCCAGGTCATACGGCATGGCATATACCACGCGCGTCTCGGCCAGCGCCGCCTTCAGCTGGAGCGAGTCAAGCGGCGCGCTGTCCATCGGCTGATAGATGATGGATTTCTCGCCGCTGGGCGTCACGATCACGATGGCGGACGCCGACGCCGCGCCCTGTGTGCGCCGCAGATGGCTGGTGTCCACGCCGAACGCGGCGAACGAGTCCTGCAGCAACTGGCCCGGCGCATCGTCGCCGATGCCGCCGAAAACGCCGCTGGACAACCCCAGGCGCGCCACCGCGCACGCGACGTTGGCGGTGGTGCCGCCGGCCAGCATGCCCAGCGGCCGCCCCACGACTTTCTCACCGAGGGCGGGCGGCTCGCTGGCGGCAATGACGATATCGGCCACCGGATCGCCAAACGACAGCAATTGCCAGCGCCGCGCGCGTGCTTGCGAAATCGGTGTGCTCATCCTGCTTCCTCCTCGGTGGTGGCGTGCAGCGTCAACGCGGCCAGCCCGGCCGCCATCGCGTCCAGATCGAATTCCGCCGCGTTGACGCGCTTAAACTCGGACAACATCGGCTGCGGCAACGCCGCCGTGCCGCGCAGGGCGCCAACGATGGCGCCGGCCATGGTGGCGATCGAATCGGTGTCGTTGCCGATCGAGGCGCTCAGGGCGATGGTGCGCAGCGGGTCGCCTTTGGCATACGCTACCACGCCCAGCGCCGCCGGCACCGATTCCGCCGCCAGCACCGAGTTGCCGACCTCCCGCTCCATGCGCCGCAGGAAGGCGTCGTCGCTGTGCGACTCGCGGGCGATGCGCAAGGCCATTTCCAACCGCGCCAGATAACTGGGCCCGGCCACCAGCCGCGCGTGACGGCGCGCCAGTTGCTCGCCCGTCCGCGCACCCTGCAGCGCCGCCGCCAGCACCGGTTCCAGATCGTCCGCCACCAGCGCCTGCGCGGTCGCCGCCGCCACCGAACAGGCGGCCGAGATGGCGACGTCGGTATCGTGCGACGGCAGGCAGGTGACCAGCGCGCAGCGGCAAGCCGCGTCGACCTGGCCGGGGTACAACAGGCCAGCCGGCGCCACCCGCATGGCCGCGCCATTGGTGGTGCCCACCGTGGTCATCTTGCGGCGCGACTGGCCGATCACGCCCACCAGCGCGGTGTCGCTGCCTTCGCGCAGCGCCTTGACGATGCCGGCGGTGCTCGGCCCCATGAAACCGGCCTTGGGGCTGTGGGCGACCCAGTCCAGCAGGCAGCGCACCCACTGCTCCTGGTTCAATGCGCCGCCGGCGGCCAGCATGGCGCGCGCCAGGTAATACATCTGGCTGGCGTCGTCCGTGACTTCGCCGCGCCGGCCCTGGTTGGCGCCGGCGAAGGTGTCGTCCGGCGGATCGTCGAAGGCGGTCACCAGGCCGCCGTACTTGGCCGCGATTTCATCGATCGACCATTGTTCGGTAGGCGCGCCGAGGGCGTCGCCCATGCCGGCCAATGCCAGCGAGGCGTGGATGCGGTCTTGCAGTTGATCGCGATTGAGCGTGTCGAAATTCACTTGTATCCTTTGTTCAGAAAGAGGTGGACTTGCGGCGCCGCCGGCCTGCCAGCATCAGCGCCAGTATCGTCACCAGCGGCGGCAACATGTAGATAATCTGGGTCGGCCAGTTCAACGCGCCGAGCCGGGTGGCCAGCACGCTGGCGGCGCCGAACAGCAGCGCGGCCGCCAGCACGCCGCGCGGCCGGCGCGCGCCAAGGAACACGGCGGCCAGCGCCAGGAAACCGCGGCCGGCGGTCATGTCGGCCTGGAACAGGGACAGGTAGCCCATGCTCAGGTAGATGCCGCCCAGCCCCGCCAGCGCGCCGCTCAGCAGCAGGGCCGCGTACTGCACGCGGCGCACCGGGATGCCGGCCGCCAGCGCGGCGGCGCGGTTCTCGCCCACCGCGCGCAGCCAGGCGCCGTGGCGGGTGCGCGTCAGCCAGAACGACAGCAGCGGCACCAGCGCGAAGGCGGCGATCAGCAGCACATGGTGGCCCTGGCCGCCCTCGCCGTTGATCAGCAACTGGGCCAGCGGCAAGCCGTCCAGGCCCGGCACGTGGAGCGACGGCAGCAGCGGCGTGTTGATGCCGGCGGTCGAGCCCTTGTCGCCGATCAGGGAAACCAGCAGGAACACCGTCAGCCCGCCGGCCAGCAGATTGATGGCGATGCCGCCGACGATCAGGTCCGCGCCCAGTTCGAGATGGAACACCGCCAGCAGCGCCGTCAGCAGCAGCGCCGCCAGCAGGCCGGCCGCGCACCCCAGCCAGGGATAGAGCCACGGCGCCAGCCCGGGGAACCAGCGTTCGCCGTAGAACGCGCCGATCACGCCGAAGAAGGCGGCGATCAGCATGGTGCCCTCCAGCGCCACGTTGATGCAGCCGGCCAGCTCGGACACCAGCCCGCCCAGCGCCGCCAGCAGGATCGGCGTGGCGGCGCGCAGCAGCGCGATCAACAGCAGGGCCGCGCCCATGCCGGCGAAGCCGCCGGCCGCGGTGAGATCGGCGCTCATCGTGCACCTCCGGTCCAACGCGCCAGCCAGCCGGCCAGGCGCTGGGGCAGCAAGCGCTCCGCCACCACGAACAGGATGATCAGGGCCTGGATCACCAGCACCGTCTCCCGTGAGACGTCGGTGCTGCGCTCCATGGTCTGTGCGCCGGTGCGCAGCCAGGCGTAGAACAACGCCGCCCACGGCACCGCGCGCGGCTCGTTACGCGCGAGCAGCGCCACCAGCAGGCCGTCGTAGCCCAGGCCCGGCGTCAGGTCGACCGGCAGCCGCTTGAGCAGGCCATTGCTGATATGGAGCCCGGCCAGCGCGGCAAAGGCACCGCCGGCCGCCATCGACAGCGCCACCGCGCGGCCCACCGGCAGGCCGGCCTGCAACGCGAACGCCGGCGCCGCGCCGGTGACGCGGATCTCGTAACCGAGCGTGGTGCGCATCAACAGCAGCGCGGCGCCGGCCACAGCCAGCGGCACGGCGAACAGCAGCGTGGTCACATTGGTGTGCTCCAGCAGCGTCGAGAACACGGCAGCGGGCGGCAGCAGCGGCGTGACCTGGTAGCCGGCGTGCGGATCGCACAGCCAGTCCGCCACCGCCAGGCGGTAGAACTGCAGCGCGATCAGATTGAGCATCAGGCTGGTGACCATTTCGTTGGCGCCAAAGCGCACCTTCAGCCAGCCCGGCACCAGGCCCCAGCCAAAGCCGGTCAGCATGGCGGCGCAGGCGGCGGCCGGCAGCAGCAGCCAGGCCGCCCCGCCCTGCCGCGGCCAATACAGGCTGACGGCGGCTGCGGCCAGCGCCGCCAGGAACATCTGGCCGTCCGCGCCCAGCGAGAACTGGCGCGCGCGGAACGGCAGCGCCACCGCCAGGCCAAGGAAGGTCAACGTGATGGCGTCTTCGATCACGGTACCGAAACGCACCATGCGGTGCAGCTGCCAGCCCCCGGATGGGCTCCAGCCAATGTCCGGCAAGGCGCCGGTCAACAGCACCAGATAGGCGCGCAGCGGTTCGCGGCTGACCAGCGCGGTGATGGCCAGGCCGGCCAGCAGCGCGGCAAACACGGCCAACGCCAGGCGCCAGCCGCGCGACAATTCAGGCGTCATGCCGCCACCTCGCCGCTGAAGGGTGAGTCGAGCAGCGCGGCGGCGCCGGCCTGGCGCCGTGCGCCGGTCATGTATGCGCCCAGCTCCGCGGCGCTGGCGCCGCCGTTGAAGTGGCCGACGATCTCGCCCTGCGACAGCACGGCGATGCGGTCCGACAGTTCCAGCACCTCGTCCAGATCGGAGGAGATCAGCAGCACCGCCGCGCCGCTGTCGCGCAGCTCGACCAGGTAGCGGCGCAAGGCCTGCGCCGCGCCCAGGTCGACGCCGCGCGTCGGCTGGCTGGCGATCAGGAAGCGCGGCGCGCCGTCCAGCTCCCGGCCCAATACGATCTTTTGCATATTCCCGCCGGACAGCGCGCCAATGGCCTGCTCCGGCCCGCGCGCGGCGACGCCGTAGCGCGCCATCAGGCGCCGCGCCATGTCCTGCGTGGCGCCGGCGTTCAGCCACCCCAAGCGCGACAGGGGCTGGCGATGGTAGGCGCCGGCGATGGCGTTGTCGGCGATGCTCATGTCGGCGGCGACGCCGTTGTGCAGGCGATCCTCGGGGATGGCCGCCAGCCCCGCCGCGCGCGCCGCGCGCACGCCGGCGCCGGTGACGACCTGGCCGTCCAGCAGCGCGCGGCCGTGATCGGGCGCGCGCAGACCGCCCAGCACATCGGCCAGCGCACCCTGGCCGTTTCCCTCGACACCGGCGATGCCGAGGATCTCCCCGGCCGCTATCTCGATCGAAATGTCGTTCAACTGCGCCCTGCCGTCCGGCCGGCGCAGGCCGATGCCCCGCGCGCTGAACAGCGCCGGCAGGCCCAGTCCGCGCTTGCTGGAGTGTTCCACCTGCAGCGGCGCCAGCGCGCGGCCGACGATCATTTCGGTCAGGCGCGCGGCGTCGACCGCGCGCGCCTCGTCATGGCCGGTCACGCGCCCGCCGCGCAACACGGTAAATCGGTCCGACACGTCCAGCACCTCGCTTAATTTGTGGGTGATCAGCAGTACCGTCAGGCCCTGCGCGGTCAGCGCGCGCAAGGCGGTGAACAGCGCCTGCGCCTCGCTCGGGGTCAGCACCGCCGTCGGCTCGTCCAGCAGTATCAGGCTGGCGCCGCGATACAGTGTCTTGAGGATTTCAACCCGCTGTTGCTCGCCCAGCGACAGGCCGGCCACCAGCGCGCGCGGATCGACCTCCAGGCCGAAACGCCGCGACACCGCGCGCACCCGCTCGATCGCGGCGCGCTGATCCAGCAGGCCGAAACGCGACGGTTCGCTGCCCAGCACCACGTTCTGGGCCACCGTGAACGACGGCAGCAACTGCAGGTGCTGCGGCACCAGCCCGATGCCGGCGGCGATCGCCTCGGCGGGCGTGCGCAGCTGGCGCACCTCGCCGTCCAGCAGGATGCTGCCGTCGCTGGGCTGTTCCAGCCCGTAGAGCATTTTCATCACGGTCGATTTGCCGGCGCCGTTCTCGCCCACCAGCGCGTGGATCTCGCCGCGCCGCACCTGCAGGTTGACGCCATCGCTGGCCAGCGTGCCATTCGGGTAGCGTTTGGACACCGCGCGCAATTCAACGCGCAGGGTCTCGTGTTCGGGGTTCATCATCATTTTTTTGGGGTCCTCACATCTGCCGGGCGAATGCGCCGGGTACCTGTACGCGTCCCTGCACGATGGCCTCGGAGAGGGCCTGCAGCTCGCCACGCAAGGCCGGCGGCGCCGCGTCCAGCACCTGCGAATGCGGCGCCAGGCTAATCCCTCCTTCGGCCAGTCCGAGCGACTCGGCGCGGCCGTAGGGCAGCCTACCATCGAGCTGCAGCCCGACCGCGCGCAGCAGGCCGGCGTCCACTTGCTTCAGCACCGAGGTGACGATGCCGGCCGCGCGTTGGGGATTGCTGGCGCGGTAAAGCTGGTATTGGTCCATGTCCACCCCGATGGCGTAACGCCTGGCTTCCGCCGCCGCCTCGGTGACGCCCTGGCCGGTGGCGCCGGCGGCGTGGAAGATCAGGCCCGCGCCCTGGCCGAATTGGGCCTTGGCGATCTCCTTGCCGGCGGCCGGGTCGGAGAAAGCGTTGGCGTACTGGCTCATGATCCTCACGCCCGGCACGGCGGCGCGGGCGCCGGCGCCGAAGCCGATGATGAAGTCTTCGATGACTGGAAACTGCATGCCGCCCACCACGCCCAGTGCGCTGCCGGCCGGCGCCCCCGGCAGCCCCTGCTGCATCAGGCGCGCGGCCAGGTAGCCGGCCAGGTAGGCGCCTTCGTTCTGGCGGAACAGCATGGAGTAGACGTTGTCGCAGCGGCAGGCCTTGTAGTCGACCGCCGCGTCGAAGACGATGAAGCGCACCGCCGGAAACTGCATGGCCAGCTTCTGCACATACGGCACCATGGTGAAGGTGCCCGCGATGACCACGTCATAGTCGCCGCTGTCGGCCAGGTCGCTGAGCGCGGCCTCCCAGCGGGTCGGATCGACGCCGCCCTCGATCACGCGGGTGCGCACCGGCAGCTGCGCTGCCACCAGCGCCATGCCATGCGCGGCCGAATCAAACATCGACTTGTCGCCACGGGTGCCGTTGATGAACAGGGCCACCCGCAGGCGCGCACCGGCGTCGCGCGGTTCGTAGATGTGCCGCCCCGCCCATGCCAGCGCATACAGCGCCAGCACCACGACGCACAGCAGGCCTGTCTGCCGCAGCAAATGAATACCGGTTTGCTTCACTTTTCCTCCGAACGGTGGCTGGGGTCCGCTCTATTATGCGCTGCCTGCATGGTGGCTGGTCATCCGGCTCAGAAGTGGGTACGCAGGGTGAAGAACAGCGTGCGCGGGCTGCCGAGGAAGTAGCGGCCCGACGTCAGCGGATTGGAGGTGGTCAGCTCCGCACCCACGCCGCCCAGATAGCGCTTGTCGAACAGATTGTCGACGTTGAACGACAGCTCCACGTTGCGGAAGTAGCCGAAGAACCGGCCCTGCGGACGATAGCTGAGCGACAGCCCCACCAGCGTGTAGGCCGGCATGTACTCGCGCGGATAGCTCGCTGGACCGCCAGTGACCACCGTATTGGGCACCACGCCATAGGTGCCGGCGGCTTCGCCGACATATTTGGCGTTGAGGGCGGCGCGCCAGGTGTCGGCCGGCTTCCATACCGCCTCCGCGAAGGCTGTGCGGCGCGGCGCGCCCAGCACCGGATCGCCGGCCTTGATGCCCTCGGCGACGGTGTCGGCGACATAGTGCGCGTCGTTGTAGGCGGCGTTGGCATACAGCTCGTAGGTGTCGCCGGTGACGCGGCCGGTCAGCTCCAGGCCGCGCGAGCTGATGCCGCCCTGGTTCTGGAAGGTGGTCTTGGCATCGCGCGAGAAGATGTCGCCGTTCGGATTGCCGTTCTGGATCGAGATGCGGTCGCGGTAGTCGATCGAGTACGCGGTCAGGGCCAGACCGTAGCGGTCGCGCACCCAGCGCAGCCCCATGTCCTTGTTGATCGAGGTCTCGGGCTTGATGCCGTTCTTGGAGTCGACCGCCGCCGTGCCCTCGAACACGCTGTCCGGAATGGCGCTGAAGTTTTTCGAACCGCTGGCGAAGACTTCCCACTCGTCGCTGATGCGGTACAGCGCGGCCAGTTTGGGCAGCAGCTTGGACGACACCTTGAGCGAGCGCGTGCCCGCGAACTCCACCGGTGAACGGTAGGATTCGCTGAACCGCTGGAAGGTGGCGCCGACGTCCAGTTCCACGCGGTCGTTCAGCAGCGTCATTTTGTCCTGGGCGTAGGCCATCGCCGTGTTGGAGGCGTAGTGGCGGTCCTGGGTGACCGAGTACAGCGCATTGTCGGCGTAGGCGCCACTGACCTTCGGATCGGTCACGTCAAACCAGTTGCGCACCTTTTCGCGGGTGATGTGCTCATACCAGCCGCCCAGGCGCACGCGGTGCACCTCGCCGAGGGTCATCGCCACCTCGGCCAGCGTGCCTTTGCGGTCGATCGCGTTGTCGCTGCGGCGGGTGGTGGCCTCGCGCGCGCCCCAGGCGTTGACCGGATTCATCGCGTACTTGGCCGCCGCCGGGCAGCCAGCGGATTTCAGCGATGCCGCGCTGGCGCCGGCCGGGAAGACCACCGCCGCCACCGGCACCAGCGCGCCGCTGGCGGTGCGCTGGTACTGGTTCTTGTAGCACTCCTGCACCACGGCGGTTGGCGCGCCGCCCGGGGCGACCACGCTGTACTGCTGGCCGTTGCTCGGCAGCTGCTCGTAAGGGACGTAGAACCAGCCGTTGCCATTCTGCTTGTGCAGATAGGGCTTGAGCGTGAACTTGCCGGTTTCGCCGAAACGCTGGGTCCAGTCGATATGCGCCAGCGTGTCCTCGCTGTTGATGCCGCGCGTGCCGCGATAGTTTTGGTCGATGTTCGGATCGCCGGTCCAGCGATCGGTCAGCGCGTCGGTGTTCGGGTTGCCTTCAAAGGTCGCCTTGTAGAACGGCGCCGCCACGGCGCGCAGCGCCACCGCATCGTAGTCGTTGTCGGCAAAGTTGTTGTAGCTGATGGTGGCGCGCAGGCTGGAACCGGCGCCCAGGTCCTGCAGCACGCGCAGGTCGGCGTGCTGGCGGTGATTGCGGCCCGACTGGTCACCTGGCCAGGTGCGCACGTATTCATGCGAATAATCGAGATACGCGCTGGTGCCCAGCGCCGACTTGCCGGTGTCCACGCGCACGAACTCGCGTTGATAACCGAATTTGCCGGCCGAGAGTTCGACATCGCCGCCGCGCTCCTTGGCCGGATCGCGCGTGCGGTAGTCGATGTAGCCGCCCAGCGCCTGGTTCGACGGCGTGCCCAGGTCGCCGGCGGTTTGCGAGGCGTCGATCCGCACCAGGTTGGCGGGTTCCAGCAGGCGGTTCGGCATGGTGCCGCCGTTCGACAGCGTCGAGCCGTTCGGAATGCCGTCCACCGAGATGCCGATTTGTTCCTTGTTCAAGCCACGCATGGTCAGGCGCATCGAGAAGCTGCCGGTCAGGGCGTCGCTGGAGCTGACCTGCAGGCCCGGCACCCGCGCCAGCATCTTGAGCGGATCGAGGCCCGCCGGCTGCTGCTGGATGGTTTCCTTGTCGATCACGCTGTTGGCGCGGGCCTCGCCCTTGCCCATGATATGGCCGGTGACTTCCACCACGGTCGGCGCCTTGTCGTCGGCGTTGACCGCGGCTTCCTGGGCGGAGGCCGGAGCGCTCCACTGCAGCATGGCGGCCGATCCGGCAGCCAGCAATCCGATTTTTCGATACACGATACCCCCTGAGCTATGGATAAATGCTGAATAAATTCTGGTTCTGATCCTAATGGAGCCGTCATTCCCGCGAAGGCGGGAATGACGGCGCATCGGTTTGCGGTCAAAAAAGCCTTAACTTAGCGGCATTAGGTTCTGATCCTGTGATGCCGCGCGCCGCAGTCCGCACGAAAGCGCCCGACCGTTGAAGTTTATTGTATAGTGGTACGGACCACTTATCAACGACAATCGCGAAATATTCCATTAAACACACAACAGGTACGAACCAAGCTATAATTTCCATAGCCGCGCGGCACACCGTGATAGGATGTCGCGCAACCAAACACCGTCATATACAGGTGAACAGCATGACCGCCTTTACAAATTCTTCCCCTATTTATCGCCAGCTGGCGGACATGTTGCGCCAGCAGATCGAATCCGGCCACATCGCCCCCAACGACGCCATCCCGGCCGAACGCGACCTGGCCGCCTCGTATGAAGTGAGCCGCGACACCGTCCGCAAGGCCATCAAACTGCTGGAAGAACAAGGGGTGCTGTACAGCGACCATGGTCGCGGCACGTTCGCCGCGCCGGCGGCGGTGCGCAAGATGTCGCGCTTCCTCGACAGCTTCACCGAGGACACCATCAAGCGCGGCGGCGTGCCGGGCCAAAAGATCCTGGTGATGGAACAAGTCATTCCCAGCATGGCCATCGCCAGCCTGCTCAACATCGACAGCGAGACGCCCATCCTGCACCTGAAACGCCTGCGCCTGATGGACGGCGCGCCGATCGGCATCCAGGATTCGCATGTCAGGCTGCCGCCCGGCGAGCAACTGACGCGCAAGGAACTGGAACGTACCGGTTCGCTGTACCGGCTGCTGGTGGAGAAATTCGGCATCGAGCCGTCGGAAAGCCTTGAGAGCATCGGCGCCATACCGGCCGCCAGCGAGGAAGTGGAGCTGCTGAACATCCCGGCCGGGACGCCGATACTGGTGTGCGAACGCATCATGCTGTCGAGCCGTCGCGAACCGGTCGAATACTGCGAGATGAAATACCTGCCGTCCTACCGCTACAAGACGCGCATCAGCAAATGGAGCATCGGCCAGCCGGCGTGACGCCACTTATCTGCACGCCGACTCGATCAGCAGCTCCAGTTGCGCCGTGTCCCCGCAAAACTGACGTATGCCCTCGGACAGCTTGAGCCGCGCCATGGCGTCGCCGTTGAGCATGAGACGGAACGACTCCTCGTCCACCGGCCTGCGGGCGATGCGGTCCGTACCGGCCGCACCGCGATCAAGCTTGCGTGTCAACGGCGCGTCGGAATCGTGCAATTGACGCAGCAGGCCCGGACTCACCGTCAGCAAATCGCATCCCGCCAGCGCGGCGATTTGCTCGGTGCTGCGGAAGCTGGCCGCCATGATTTCGGTACGGAACCCGTGCGTGACGTAGTAATCGAAGATGCGGCGCACCGACAATACGCCGGGATCGTCATCGGCGGCGTAGGTCTGGCCGGTGTGCTGCCGGTACCAGTCGGTGATACGGCCGACGAACGGCGAAATCAGCCTCACCCCGGCCTCGGCGCAGGCGGCCGCCTGCGGCAGGCCAAACACCAGCGTCATATTGCAATGGATGCCCTCGCGCTCCAGTATCTCGGCGGCGCGTATGCCTTCCCAGGTCGCGGCGATCTTGATCAGCACCCGTTCGCGCCCGATGCCGGCCGCCTCGTACAGGGCGATCAGGGCGTGGCCCTTGGCCACCGTGGCGGCGGTGTCGAACGAGAGGCGCGCATCCACCTCGGTGGACACCCGCCCGGATACGATGCCCAGGATCTCGGCGCCGAAAGCCACCAGCAAATGATCCGCCAGCACGGCACTGGCCAGGCCCGGATGCTGGCCCACCACCCGTTCCAGCAAGGGCCGGTAGGCGGTCGCCTGCGCAGCCTTGAGTATCAGCGACGGATTGGTGGTCGCGTCGCGCGGGGCATATTCCCGCATCGACAGGAAGTCGCCGGTATCGGCGACCACCACGCTGTGTTGTTTAAGCTGGTCGAGCTGATTCATGCTGTTTTTCCCTTCAAGTGTGCGCGGCGAAGAAGGCCGCCACTTCGGCGCGATATTGCGCCTTGGCCTGGGGCGGCAGGAAGGCGGCGTCGAAGCTGTTGCACGCCAGTTGATAGGCGTGGCCGGCGTCCAGCGGCAGCGCCTCGAAGGCCGCCGCGAAGTTGTCCTCGACGTAGCCGCCGAAGTAAGCCGGGTCGTCCGAGTTCAGCGTCACCGCGAGATCGGCGTCGAGCAGCTGGCGCAGGTTGTGCGACGCCATATCGGCGAACACCCGCAGCTTGACATTCGACAGCGGACACACCGTCAATGGAATCCGGTGCGCCGCAAGGTAGCGCACCAGTGCCTCATCCTCCACGCAACGCACGCCGTGGTCGATGCGCTCCACGCGCAGCGTGTCCAGCGCGCTCCAGATGTAGGCCGGCGGCCCCTCCTCTCCGGCATGAGCCACCAGCCGCAGTCCGAGCTCGCGGCAACGGGCGAACACGCGGGCGAACTTTTCGGGAGGATGCCCGCGCTCGGACGAATCAAGGCCGACACCGATGATGCGAGAGAGGTGCGGCATGGCCTGCTCCAGCGTGGCGAAGGCGTCGTCCTCGTCCAGGTGGCGCAGGAAGCACATGATCAGCGCGCCGCTCATGCCCCACTCCCTGCCCGCGTCGTCGAGCGCGCGACCGATGCCGCCGACAATGTCGGCGAACGGCACGCCACGCGCGGTGTGGGTCTGCGGATCGAAAAACAGCTCCGCATGACGCACATTGCCGGCCCGCGCACGCAGCAGATAGGCCCAGGTCATGTCGTAGAAATCCTGCTCCACCAACAGCACGCTGGCGCCGGCGTAGTAGATATCGAGGAAGGACTGCAAATCCTCGAAGGCATACGCCTGGCGCAGCGTCTCGACCGAGTCCCAGCCCAAGGCGACGCCATTGCGTTCGGCCAGCGCGAATATCAGCTCGGGCTCGAGCGAGCCCTCGATGTGCATGTGCAGCTCGGCCTTGGGCATGCGCCTGACCAGTTCCGGCAGTGTAATTCGCATTACAGTATCCTTACTCAAAAGCGCCGGCTCAACTGCAGGCCGAAGATGCGTGGATTGCTATCGTTGACAAAACCGGTCAGGTTGTTGAAATCGATGCCGCCGATCAGCTGGACGCGGTTGGTGATATTGCGGCCGAACAGCGCCACCTCGTTGCGATCGTTATCCCAGCGGTAGCCGACACGCAGGCCGCCCGTCAGCAGGGACTTGCCGACAAACTCCTTCGAGCGGTACAGGGTGAAATTGACGTCGCTGCGATAGACCCAATCGGTATAGGCGAACAACTCGCCGTTGCGGTACGGGTGGCTGTAGCGCAGCGTGACGTTGCCGGTCCAGCGCGGGGCCTGCGGCAGCGGATTGCCGTTGATGAGCACCAGCCGGGAGCCGCCCGCCATCACCGTCGGATTGAGGATGGTGCAGGCCGCGCAGGCGCCCACGGTCAGATTCGGATCGTCAATGCGGGTGAAGTTGTAGCTGCCGCCGAAAGTCAGCAGCAGGTCGTCGTTCAGATACGCTTCCAGATCCAGCTCGACGCCGCGCCCCTTGCTCTTCTGCGCATTCAGCAGGATGGCCGAATTCGAGGTGCCGCCCACCGCCGTCAGCTGCAGGCCCTTGACGGTGTAGTCATAGACGTCGATCGCCACCCGCGCCCTGCGCTGCAGCAGGTCCGACTTGAAACCCACCTCGTAGGAGGTGATGGTCTCGGGCTGCGCGGTCGACATCGGATTGAAGGTGGCGGCCGGCTGGATGGTGGCGCCGCGGAAGCCAGTGGCGACGCGCGCGTACAGATTGGCGTCCTCATTCAGCTTGTAGACGCCGCTGGCGTCCCAATTGACCTTGGAAACGGTGGTGCTGGTGGCCAGGCCGGTGGAGGCATCGATATCGCTGCCGCCGTCAGGCTTGTCCGCGCGCTCGGTGTACAGATCCTTCTTGTCGTGCGTGTAGCGCAAGCCGGCGCGCAGGTTGACGCGCTCGTTAACATCGTAGTTCACCGAGCCGAAAGCGGCGTAGGCGTCGTTCTTCTGGTGCGAACGGACGTCGGCCGTCAGCACGCCACGGTTCAGCGAATCGTAGCTATAGCTGTCGATCTGATACTGCTCGTTGAAGTAAAACAGGCCGGCCTGCCATCTCACACCGTCCTTGGCGTTCGACTCCAGGCGCAACTCCTGCGTCATCTGGTGATGGCCCGACGTGCCGTCGGCCGATTCGACCGGGAACGGAATCAGGCCGGGCCCCGACGGCGGCGCGAACGCGGCGCCAAAGCCGCCATCGATGTCGCCCCGGCTGTACACGCGCACCTTTTCATAGCCGGTGATCGAGTGCAGGGTCAGGCCGCCCAGGCGCCATTGCATGCGCAGGTTGCCGCCGTAGTTTTCCAGATGCTGGCCATTGGCGCCATCGGTGGCGGCGCTGGCGACATCAAAACCCGGCACCAACGCGTCGCTGCCCTTCTGGATGATATTGGCGCGGAACACCGAGGCGCTGCCCTCCAGCTCGCGTCCGTGCAGATTGGCCAGGGCACTGAAATCGGCGTTCGGCTTGTATAACAGCTGTACGCGCGCGGCCTTGTCGTTGTAGCCGCCGTAGGCCGTGTCGTCGCCGGTGTGCGGATTGCCGATCCAGTTGTCGCGATGCTCGCCCAGCACCGAAACGCGCGCGGCCAGGCCCTCGCCCAACGGCAGGTTCAGCGCCGCCTCGAGATTGGCCGTGTTGTAGGTGGCGTTGGAGACGCTGACATAGCCGCCCGGCGTCGACGAGGGCTTTACCGATTCGAACTTGACCACGCCGGCCGGCGTGTTACGGCCGAACAGCGAGCCCTGTGGACCGCGCAGCACCTCGATGCGTTCCAGGTCGAAGGCCGGGAAGCCTTTCAATACGGGGCTTTCAAGCACCACGTCATCGTACACCAGCGATACCGGCTGCGACGCATTCTGATGGAAGTCGACATTGCCGTAACCGCGAATATAGAAACGCGGATAGGAGCGGCCGAAGGACGACTCCACGTTCAGGCTCGGCACCCGGCCCGCCAGCATCTGCATGTCCAGATTACCGGAGTTGAGCGCCGCCAGCGCCTCGTCCGAGACGATGGACGCCGACACCGGCACATTCTTAATGTTTTCCTGGCGCCGCTCGGCGCTCACCGTCACGGTCTGCAATTGCGCGGCCGCCGGCGCCACCCCGGCGGGAGCCTCCTGCGCCCATGCCGCGCCCGCCGGCGCCAACACCGCCACCGCCCCACATATATGCCACGTCTGCTTCAAGATCGTCATACCCACCCCTCGTTGTCGTCAAATTGATCGTCGTGTTCACCACCTGAGAAAACTATATATTGGTACGTACCATTTTTCAACTAGTTTGTTTGAAGTTGATATTTTTAAGTACAAACGGTTGATTTCCGTGGTTTTGAAAATATAATGGTACGTACCTTTACTTAACGAAAACCACCATGATGACACTTTCACCCCCACCATTCTTTGTCACCTTCACCGGCGTCGACGACAGCACCCTGCTGCCTGGCATGCTGGCGCTGTCCGCGCGCTATCCTGTTGAATGGGGCGTGTTGCTGGATGCGGCGCAAGAGGGAGCGCCGCTGTTTCCGCTGGAGGCGGCGCGCAGGGCATTTCAGGGAGCGCCATTGCGGCTGTCCGCGCACATTTGCGGCGCGGCGGCGCGGGCCATCGTGGAAGGCCGCGATCCCGGCCTGAATTTAAGCGGCTATGGACGCATCCAGGTGAACCACAGCCGGTCGGGCAGCAGCGAGCGCGAAATCCGCAACAGCCAATTGTTCGCCGCCCGCAGCGGGGTGCGCGCGGCGCTGCAGTGTCAGGGGGAGTTTCCGGATGATGTCAGGGTGGACTGGCTGTACGACGTTTCGTTCGGCACCGGCCAGCAGCCCGGCGCATGGCCGGCGATCGGGGCGAGCCAGGCGTTTTGCGGCTATTCAGGCGGCCTGAATCCGGACAACGTGGCCAGTGTGCTGGCGCGCCTGCCGCTGACGGCAAACACCGCGTACTGGATCGACATGGAATCCGGCGTCCGCACCGGGAACCGCTTCGATCTGGACAAATGCGAAGCGGTGTGCAGGGCGGTCTTCGGCTAAGGTTCGCCGCTTACTGGAACGCCACCTCGGTAAAGCTGCGCAGTTTGCGCGAGTGCAGCTTGTCCACGCCGAGGGCGCGCAGCAGTTCCACCGCGCGGATGCCGATGCGCAGGTGCTGGTCGACGCGGTCGCGGTAGAACTGGTTGGCCATGCCCGGCAGCTTGATCTCACCGTGCATTGGTTTGTCGCTTACGCACAACAGCGTGCCGTAGGGGACGCGGAAACGGAAGCCATTGGCGGCGATGGTCGCGCTTTCCATGTCCAGCGCGATCGCCCTGCTCTGACTGAAGCGGCGCTCGGGCGTCCGCTGCGGCATCAGCTCCCAGTTGCGGTTGTCGGTGCTGGCCACGGTCCCGGTGCGCATCACGCGCTTGAGGTCATGCCCGGTGAGCTGCGTGACCTCGGCCACCGCCGCCTCGATCGCCACCTGCACCTCCGCCAGCGGTGGGATCGGCACCCACAACGGCAGATCCTCGTCCAGCACATGGTCCTCGCGCACGTAGCCGTGGGCCAGCACGTAGTCGCCCAGTTCCTGCGTGTTGCGCAAGCCGGCGCAGTGGCCCAGCATCAGCCAGGCGTGCGGGCGCAGCACGGCAATGTGGTCGGTGATGGTCTTGGCGTTGGCCGGGCCGACGCCGATGTTCACCATCGAGATGCCGGTGCCATCGGCGCGGATCAGGTGATAGCCCGGCATCTGCGGCATGCGCGGTGGCGCGGCGCCCAGCGCGTCGCCCGGCTGCACCGCCTGGCCCACGCGGCGCGTGACCAGGTTGCCCGGCTCCACAAAGGCGATGTAGTCGTCGTCCGGCGCGTCGGATGGACGCGCCATCAGCTCATGCCCCAGCTGGATAAATTCGTCGATGTAGAACTGGTAGTTGGTGAACAGGACGAACTTCTGGAAATGCTCGCACGAGGTGCCGGTGTAGTGGCGCAGGCGTTGCAGCGAGTAGTCCACGCGCGGCGCGGTGAACAGCGACAGCGGCTGCGCCTCGCCCGGCGGTGGCTCATGGGTGCCGTTGGCGATGCCATCGTCCATGGCGGCCAGGTTGGGCAGGTCGAACACGTCGCGCATCAGCAGGCGGCGCTCGGCCGTCATGCTGCCCTCGATATGCTCATGCTCGGCGAACGAAAAGTGGATCGGAATCGGCTGCGAACTGGTGCCAACCTCGATCTTGACGTGGTGGCTGCCGTGGTTCTTCAGCAGCAGCTTGAATTGCTGCAGATAGTAGCGCGCGAACAGGTCCGGCCGCGTCAGCGTGGTTTCGTAGGTGCCGGGACCGGCCACAAAGCCGAACGCCAGGCGCGAGTCGGCGCGCGCCACCGTGTCGGTATGGACGCGAACGAACGGATAGCAGGCGCGCACATGGTCGCCAACGTTTTCGCCGGCCACGAAGCGCCGCATGGCGTCGCGCAGGAAGGCGATGTTGGTGTCGTAGATGGCCAGTACCTGATCGTAGGCCGCCTGGGCGTCGTCAAACTGCATCGGGGCGATGAATGGGCGATGATTCGTAGACATGCGGCTCCTTCGGTTTTCTGCTCGTATTTCCTATTGTAAAGGCTGTAAGCAGAACTTGCATTCCTCCTCTATGGGAACCGTTTCGCGTACCGTACAATGGCAGCCTGAATATGAATAAAGTACCCGCATGACTCACGCCGTAATATCGCCCCATCCCGACGTTCTTTTTGGCCCGGCGCAGGACAGCCTGCTGCGCGAGGAAATCCTCGCGGACCTGCTGGAAGCCAGCGCCGCGCGCCATCCGCGGCGGGTGGCGCTGATTTTCGGCGAGCGGCAGCTGACCTACGGCGAGCTCGATGCGCAGGCCGACCTGGTGGCGGCGCGGCTGATCGCGGCCGGCGTGCGGCCGGGCCAGATTGTGGGCCTGTGGCTGCCGCGCGGGATCGAGCTGCTGGTGTTGCAGGCGGGGATCGCCAAGGCCGGCGCCGCCTGGCTGCCGGTGGACGAGGATACCCCGGTCGAACGCCTGCAGGTTTGCCTGGACGATGCCGCCGGCGCCGGCGTGCTGACCTGCGCCGCCTTCGCGCCGCGCCTCGCCGGCGTCGCCGCCTCCGGCCGCGCCGTGTGGACCGCCGAAGCGCTGCTGGCGACGCCCGCGCCCGGCGAAACGCTGGCCCGGCGCGGCGCCGTGTCGCCGGACGTGCCGGCGTACGTGATCTACACCTCCGGCTCCACCGGCAAGCCCAAAGGGATCCTCATCACCCAGCGCAGCATCTGCCACTTCCTGCGCAGCGAGAACGAGGTGCTGGGCGTGGCCGGCGGCGACAAGGTTTACCAAGGCTTCTCGGTGGCCTTCGACATGTCGTTCGAGGAGATCTGGATTTCCTACCTGGTCGGCGCCACCCTGTGGATCGGTCCCAAAGAGATCAGCGGCGACCCGGAGACCCTGCCGCGCATGCTGGAGCAAAACGGCGTCACCGTGCTGCACGCCGTGCCGACGCTGCTGGCGCTGTTCAACCAGGAGGTGCCGAGCCTGCGCCTGATTAACCTGGGCGGCGAGGCCTGCCCGGAATCGCTGGTGCAGCGCTGGTCGCGCGACGGCCGCGCGATGTTCAACACTTACGGCCCGACCGAGGCCACCGTCTCCGCCAGCCTGGCGCGCCTGCGTCCGGGCCACCCGGTGACCATCGGCCGCCCGCTGCCCAACTACGGCCTGCTGGTCATCGACGCGAATGTCGAACAGGGACTGCGCCTGCTTGCGCATGGCGAAGTCGGCGAATTGTGCATCACCGGCCCCGGTCTGGCCGCCGGTTACCTGGGCCGCCCGGACCTCACCGCCGAGAAGTTCCTGCCCAATCCATGGTCCAGCGGCCCGCACGACGCGCGCCTGTACCGCACCGGCGACCTGGCCCGCATCGGCCCTGACGGCGAAGTCACGTGCCTCGGCCGCGCCGACGATCAGGTCAAGATCCGCGGCTTCCGCGTGGAACTGGGCGAGATCGAAGCCCTGCTGGCCCAGCAAGCGGGCGTCGGCACCGTCGCCGTCCTGCTGCGCAAGGATGATGGCATCGACCAGTTGGTGGCCTACATCGTACCGGAAGGCGGCGCGGCGCCAGACTCCCGCGCGCTGCGCACCGCGCTGGCGGCCAAGCTGCCGCCCTACATGGTCCCCGGCCGCTATGAGATGCTGGACGCCATGCCGCGCCTGACCTCCGGCAAAATCGACCGCAAGGCACTGAAAGCCATGCCACTGAGCGCGCCGCAAGCCGGCGGCGCCGAAGACTCCGACCTGCCCGAGACGCCGGCCGAAGCAGCCGTCTTCGCGGCCCTGGCCGCCCTCTTCCCCGGCCAGCCGATCCTGCGCAACGCCGACTTCTTCACCGATCTTGGCGGCCACTCCTTCTTCGCCGCCCGACTGGCATCGTCGTTGCGCGCCGATCCGCGCTACGCCCACGTCACCGTGCGTGACATCTACCAGCAGCGCCAGATCGGCAAGATCGCATTGGCGCTGGCCGACGCCCCCAACGCCGGCGCGCAAGAACAGGACTGGACGCCACCATCCACGCTGAAACGCTGGATCTGCGGCATCGCCCAAGCCGCCGCCATGCCGCCGCTGGTCACCCTGCGCATGGCGCAATGGCTCGCGCCCTTCTTCACCTATCACTTCTTCACCGGCGATCCCGGCGACTCGGTGGCGCGCGCCATGGCCGCCTCGGTCGGCGTGTTCCTGCTGGCGACCATCGGTGAATTCGCCATCGCCATCGGCGGAAAATGGCTGATCGCCGGCCGCCTGAAGGCTGGCGTCTATCCGTTGTGGGGCCTGACCTACTACCGCTGGTGGCTGGCCGACCGGCTGGTGGAGGCAGCTCCGGCGTACCTGCTGAGCGGCTCCTCGCTCAACGCATGGTGGCTGCGCGCGCTCGGCGCCACCATCGGCAAGGAAGTCACCATCGGTTCCATGACCCTGCGCGCGCCGGACCTGCTTCGCATCGGCGACCAGGTCAGCATCGGCAACGCCGTCAATTTCGAGAACGCCCGCGTCGAACGTGGGCAACTGCACCTCGGCCAGATCACGCTGGAAAACGACGCCTGCGTCAGCTCCTTCGCCATCATGGAAGGCAATACGCGCATCGAGGCGCTGGGCCATCTCGAAGGCCAGTCCGCGCTGAGCGACGGCGGCGTGGTGCCGGCCGGCCGCGTCTGGGCCGGTTCGCCGGCGCGCGACATGGGCGCGTTTGAACCCAAGCTGCCGCCGCGCCCAACGGTCGGCAACGCGCGCCGCGCCGGCGAGGCGCTGTTCTTCATCTTCGGCATCCTGCTGGTGGTGACGCTGTTCTTCATGCCGGTCTTCCCCAGCTTCGTGCTGATCGACTGGTTCGACGAAGCCGGCTGGCTGCCGTGGATACAGGGCGACGACATGCGCATCCGCCTGCTGCGCTACTTCCTGCTGGCCTTCCCCGCCAGCACGGTGCTGATCGTGCTGACCGCGCTGGTCTCGGCCGGGATCCGCTGGAGCGCGCTACCGCGCCTGAATCCGGGCCAGTTCCCGGTCCACGGCAATACCTACTGCGCCAAATGGCTGGTGAGCCAGATTCAGGAATCGAGCCTCAACGTCTTGCACGGCATTTACGCCACCGTGTTCGCGCCCTACTGGTATCGCCTGCTGGGCGCGAAAGTCGGCAAGGACGCGGAAATCTCCACCGCGCTGGGCGTGGTGCCGGACATGCTGACGCTGGGCGACGAAACCTTTATCGCGGATGCGGTCATGCTGGGCGACGAGGAAATCGACGGCGGATGGATGGTGATGAAGCCGACCGTGATCTCGCACCGCAGCTTCGTCGGCAACGGCGCCTACATCCCGGACGGCACCGTGCTGCCTGAGCATGTGCTGATCGGCGTGCATTCGCGCGCGCCGGACAACGCGCACATGAACAGCGGCGACACCTGGCTCGGCTCCCCGCCCATCAACCTGCCGGCGCGCGAGCAGACCAGCGGCTATCCTGAATGGCTGACCTTCCACCCCTCTCCGCTGCGCCGTCTGGGTCGTGGCTTGATCGAGGCGTTCCGCATCGTCGCGCCGCATGCGCTGGTGATCGCGGTCGGCTACACGCTGGTGCTGGCGGTGATGCCGGCCGCCGGCGCGGGCCGCTGGGGTGAGGTGATCTGGGACCTGGCGCTGGCCGGACTGGCCTACGGCGTGGGCAACTACGTGTTCGTGGTGCTGCTCAAGTGGCTGCTGATCGGGCGCTATCGCAAACAATCGGAGCCGATGTGGACACCATTCGTCTGGCTGTCCGAGGGTGTGACCAATCTGTACGAAGGCATCGCCGTGCCCAACTTCATGCGCTACCTGCGTGGCACGCCTTGGCTGCCGATCGCCTTCAACCTGCTTGGTTCGCGCATCGGCAAAGGCGTCTACATGGACACCACCGACATCACGGAGTTCGACTGCGTGCAAATTGGCGACAACAGCGAGCTGAATGCCCTCACCTGCCCACAAACGCACTTGTTCGAGGACCGCGTGATGAAGATCGATCAGGTGGTAATCGGGGAGCGCGTCTACATGGGGCCGCGGGCTGCGGTGCTGTACAGCGCCGCCGTTGGCGACAACGCCCGCCTCGGCGCGTTGACGCTGGTGATGAAGGGCGAGCATATCCCCGCCAACGGCAACTGGGCCGGCTGCCCGGCCGCGCCGACGCGCAAATGAAAGAACTGGCCGTCCACCTCTGGCCCGGCCCCGCGCCGGCGCTGCGGGACGGCCTGTTCGCCATCCTGATCCGCACCGCTCCGGCTGCACAGCGCGATGTGGCACGCCGCCAGATCCGGCTCGCCGCGCGCGAGGCGCTGGCCGCCGTGCTGTGGGTCGCTCCCGGCGACATCGAGATCGCATCCATGCCCGGCACGCAGCCACGCATCGTGCTGGCCGGCCGCGAAACCCATATCGGCTGCTCCTTCAGCCATGAAGTGGAATACTCTCTGGCCGCCATCAACCTGCAAGGCCCCATCGGCGCGGACCTGATGACCGTGCGGGACATCCCGGACTGGCCAACCGTGGCGCGCGACTACCTGGGTCCGGCGGCCGCCTCGCTGCGCGACCCACGCGACTACACGCAAATGTGGACACAGCGCGAAGCCGCGTTAAAATGCCATGCCCAACAAATCAGCGAATGGCGTGCCGACCTTCCCGGCCAGTCCATCGCGCTGGCCCTGCCGGTCGCCAACCTGCTGGGACACCTACATATCGGAGACAGAAGCGCATGAAAGTAATCGCATTGATACTGGCGGCACTCGCAGGCACCGCCAGCGCCGCCGACTGCGGACCGGACAAACTGAACACCTCCCGCACCCTCATCCTCAAACGCGAAGGTGCGGCCTACGGTGCCCCCCAGCACGGTCCTCTGCCGCTGCAAAAAGGCGAAGTGGTCCTCACCTTCGACGACGGCCCGTCGCCGCAAAACACGCCGCTGGTGCTGAAAGCCCTGGCCGACCAATGCGCCAAAGCCACCTTCTTCATGGTCGGACAAAACATCGCTCAGCAGCAGGACCTGGCGCGCAGGGTGGTGAGCGAAGGCCACTCGGCCGGCATCCACAGCGACACCCATGCGAACCTGACCACGCTCAGCGCCGAGCAGCAACTGGAAGACCTCAAGCGCAGCCGCGCCATCTACAAGACCACCTTCGGCGTCGACACGCCGGCTTACCGCTTCCCCTTCCTGGCGGAGACGCCGGTGACGCTGGAGGCGCTCAAGCAAGCCAACATCACGGTAGCGTCGGTCGACCTGGGCATCAACGACTGGATACCCGAGGACACCACCGCCATCCTCGCGCAACGCCTGAAGGACAGCCTCGATAAGACCGGCGGCGGTATCATCCTGATGCACGACGCGAACGGACCGACCGCACAAGCCCTGCCAACACTGCTGCAAGTCCTGAAAGACAAAGGCTACAAAGTCGTCCACCTTGAATGGCAATAAAAGGAGACCGCATGAGCAACGCTAAAGTAGACGCCTTCCTGGAGCGGGCCAAGAACTGGCGCGCCGAATTCGAAGCCCTGCGCGCCATCATTGCCGACAGCGGTCTGGAAGAAGACTTCAAATGGGGCCAGCCCTGCTACACGCTGGACGGCCACAACGTCGTGCTGATGCACGGCTTCAAGGAATACTGCGCGCTGCTGTTCTTCAAGGGCGCGCTGATGAAAGATCCGAAAAACCTGCTGATCCAGCAGACCGAGAACGTGCAGGCCGCGCGCCAGATCCGCTTCAAGGAACTGGCCGACATCACGCGCCAGGAAAAGGTTTTGAAGAGCTACATCAAGGACGCCATCGCGCTGGAAAAATCCGGCGCCAAGGTCGAGATGAAAAAAACCGCCGAATTCTCCTTCCCCGAGGAGCTGGAACATGCCATGGACGAGAAGCCGGCCCTGCGCACCGCCTTCGAAGAACTGACACCCGGCCGCCAGCGCGCCTACCTGCTGCACTTCTCGTCCGCAAAACAAGCCAAGACGCGCATCTCCCGCATCGAACAATGCACCCAGCGCATCCTTGACGGCAAAGGCCTCAACGATTAATCGATTATGCCCAACGAGATGAGCTCAAAGGAATAAAAGCGGTCGGCGCCGCTTTCCGGCAGCGGGTCCGGGCCACGTATCCATCCGAATGACTCATACAAGTGAATCGCAGCGCGCATGTCGGCACAGGTCTCCAGATCCAGCTGAGTGAAATTATTTTTGCGCGCCTCGGCTATTCCTTCTGCCAGCAGATTCCGCCCGACGCCGCGTCCCTGCACACTTGCATCAACATGAAAACCGAATAACTTGGCGGATGTGCCATGGCGGCGCTGGATTGCAAGGCAGCCAACCAGCCTACCCTCCACCTCCGCCACCAGCTCGATATCGTTGCGCGAGCCGGGTTGGCCGATGGCGCCAATGGCGGCGTCCAGGGTATCGAAATCCGCAGTCAGGCCGAACGAGGCCAGGGATTTCCGCACCACGGCTCTGGCATGCACGTTATCGGTGGGAAGTGCTTTACGTATTTGCATGTTAGAGATGGCGCGTTTCGACTGGTGGGGTTTCCCAGTTGTCGTTTTTGCCGTCGAGGTAGGTGATGGGAGCATTCACCAGTTCTTCGGCGCTGACGTCATCAAGACAGGTGACGTTGACGGCGTAGAACGGTCCCCAGCGCGGCGAGCTGCCGATGCCGAAGGCGCGCACACCGCAGTGGCGACAGAACAGGTGCTGGTCACGCTTCGTCAAAAACTGATACAGCGTCAGCTCGCCCTCGCCCGATTGCAGGCGAAACGCTTCGGGTTTGATGATGGCCGGCCAAAAACGCACCTTCGCGCATATCGAGCAGTTGCAGCGGATTGTGCCCTGGCTTAGGTCGATGTCCGCCTCGAAGCTCACCGCGCCGCAGTGGCAGCTGCCATGATAGGTTTTCAGCATAACTGCGTCGCGGTGTGGTTGCGCGGTGTGGCGTCTTCGTGGAACAGGTCGGCCAGGTATTCGCACAAGTCCTGCTCCGCCACGTCGCCGGGGATGATGAAGTCGGCCGGGCGGCGCTTGCCTTCGGCGCCGAAATAGAACGCGCGCCATGCGCCCGGCACGCCCGTCACCGCGATGTGGCGGCCGAAGATGGCGAACCTGTGCTCCGTCATTTGAACGCCTCGATCACCACTTTCGCCACCTCGCCATGGATTTCGGGATGCGACTTGTCGTCCTTGCCCGGCTGCGTGAGGTAGACCGCCAGCACGATCGGCGCTTTCCCCGGCGGCCAGATGACGGCGATGTCGTTGACGGTGCCATAGTCGCCGGCGCCGGTCTTGTCGGCCACCGGCCAGTTGCCCGGCACGCCCGCGCGGATGCGCGTGGCGCCGGTGGTGTTCCCCAGCATCCAGTCCTTCAACTGCTTGCGCTGCGCCGGCGGCAGCGCATCGCCCAGCACCAGTTTTTGCAGCGACTTCGCCATCGCCAGCGGCGTGGTGGTGTCGCGCGGGTCGCCGGGAATGGCGGTGTTCAGCTCCGTCTCCCAGCGTTCCAGCCTGAATTCCGTATCGCCGATCGAGCGCGCATAGGCCGTCACGGCGGCGGGGCCGCCGATCTGCTTCATCAGCAGGTTGGCGGCCGGGTTGTCGCTGTATTGCAGCGTCGCCTCGCACAGCTCCGCCACGGTCATGCCCTCTCCCACGTGCTTGCTGGTGATTGGCGCGTGCGGCACCAGATCGGTTTTTTCGTAGACGATGCGCTTTTTCAGCAGCGCAGGGTCGCGCGCCAGCACCGCCGCCGACAACATCATCTTGAAGGTGCTGCAAAACGGGAAGCGCTCGTCGGCGCGATGCAGCAACTGACGGCCATCGGCGGTGTTCAGCGCCGCCACGCCCAGCCGGCCGCCAGATTCCTTTTCCAGCCGCGCCAGCAGCGCGGTCGGCGTCCAGGGCGTGGCCGTGGGCGACTGGTCCAGCAGCTCGGCGGCACCGGCAAAGGGAGTGGAGACCAGCGCCAGCATCAGCGCGCGACGGGTTCTGAAATCGCTCATCGGCTACGTATAACAGTTAAGTAAAAAGTAACTAATCATACCAGTGCTGGGAAAACCGTGGCTGTCAATTGCGCGCACCCCATTCCACCGTGGTTGTAGACTCATTTTATGGCGACCCAAGTGCTCATTGTCGGTGCCGGGCCTACCGGCTTAGTGCTTGCCATTGCGTTGGCGAGACGGGGCGTCGCTGTCCGCATCATCGATAAAAACAGTGGTCCGGGACTGGCCTCGCGCGCCATGGCCGTGCATGCGCGCACGCTGGAGTTTTACCGCCAGCTCGGTTTTGCCGAGGTGGTGGTCAACCAGGGCATCAAGATAGAAGCCATCCACCTGCGCGAGCACGGCGAGGATATCGTCGAGCTGCAGCTCAAGGAGATCGGCGCGGGGCTCAGTCCCTATCCCTTCGTGCTGGCCTATCCGCAGGACGACCACGAACGCCTGCTGGTCGCACAACTGCGCGCCGAGGGCGTGGAGGTGGAATGGAACACCGAGCTGGAATCCTTCACGCAGGACGAATGGGGCGTGCGCGCCGTGCTGGAACGCGATGGCGACCGCCACACCTGCAGCGCCGCCTACCTGTGCGGCTGCGACGGCGCCCGCAGCCGCGTGCGCGAGGCGCTCAAGCTGGAATTCACCGGCGGCACCTACGACCATCTTTATTACGTGGCGGACGTGCAAACGGCCGGCCCGCCGAATCAGGACCTGGTCGGCCACCTGGGCGCCAACACCTTTGCCCTGATGCTGCCGGTGCGCTCGCGCGGCATGCAGCGCCTGATCGGCATCATGCCGGAGCACGCGCCGGAGCACGTCGACTTTGAAGCCGTGCGCCCGGTGCTGGAGCCGCTGCTGGGCATACGGGTGGAACAGGTGAACTGGTTCTCCACCTACCGCGTGCACCACCGCGTGGCGTCGCATTTTCGCACCGGGCGCTGCTTCCTGTCGGGCGACGCGGCCCACATCCACAGCCCTGCCGGCGGCCAGGGCATGAACACCGGCATCGGCGACGCCGTCAACCTCGCATGGAAGCTGGCGCACGTGCTGCAAGGCCGCGCCGACCTCTCCCTGCTGGACACCTACGAGGCCGAGCGCATCGTCTTCGCCCGCAAGCTGGTCACCACCACCGACCGCGCGTTCCAGCTGATCGTCTCGCAGGGCGCGGGCGGGCAGCTGCTGCGCAGTTGGCTGCTGCCCCACGTGTTCCCGGTGCTGAGCGGCTTCGGCGCGGCGCGGCGCACGCTGTTCAAGACCCTGTCGCAGGTGCTGATCCATTATCCCGACAGCCCGCTCAGCGCCGGCCGCGCCGGCGACGTGATCGGCGGCGACCGGCTGCCGTGGGTGCCCGACAATTTCGCCGCGCCGCAGTCGCTCGACTGGCAACTGCACGTCTACGGCAGCGCCGACCCGCTGCTGGCCGCAGCAGCCCAGGCGCTGCGCTTGCCGGTGCACGTCTACAGCTGGAGCGAGGCGGCCGAACACGCGGGCCTGCTGCGGGACGCCGCCTATCTGGTCCGCCCCGACATGCACGTGGCGCTGGCCCTGCCGCGCCAGGAGGTCGACGTGCTGCAGGCGCTGACGGCCCGCTTCAAATTACGATTCGGCAGGGATAGCTAAATGCCATTGACATCCGGTTGAGGGACAGGCTAAGGTCGGCGTCGCGCTCTTTTTACCCTACCCAACCAAAGGATGCCATGACTTATACCCGCCGCGACTTCCTCCTGGCCACGCTCGCAGCCACCGCTGCTCCCGGCCTGGCCTTCGCCGACACCGCCACCCCGGCCGACGCCACCTTCACCAAACTGCTGGACGACATCGCGGAAGAAGTGCTGCGCCTGTCGCCGACCAGCGCCACCAGCCTTGGCCTGGACAAGGGCGAACGCGCGGCGCTGAAGGCGAAGCTGGACGACATCTCGCCGGCCGGCGACGCCGCCTGGGAAGCCGAAGTCAAATCCATCCACGCGCGCCTGCGCGCGATCGACCGCAAGGCCCTGAGCGCCGCCGCGCAAACCCGCTACGACACCATCGCCTACGCCGCCGAATCGGGCATCGCCGGCCTGCGCTTCCCGTTCGGCGGCGCGGCGTCGGGCTTCAATGGCGGCACCGCGCCCTTCCCCGTCACCCAGCAGGACGGCGCGCTGACCCGCATTCCGGAGTTCCTCGACTCGCAGCACTCGATCGCCAACGCCGCCGACGCGGAAGCCTACATCGAGCGCCTGGCCGCCATGGCCAGGATGCTGGACCAGGAGACCGCGCGCATCGCCGGGCAATCCGCCAAGGGCATCATGCCGCCGGACTTCATCTGCCGCACCGCGCTGGGCCAGTTGCAGAACTTCCGCAAGACCGCCGCCGCCGATCAAAAGCTGGTGACCTCGATCAGCGACCGCACGCAAAAACAGAACATCGCCGGCGACTGGCACGCGCGGGCGCTGAAACTGGTTGAAGGTTCGGTCTACCCGGCGCTGGAACGCCAGATCGCCGCCTTCAGCCAGGCTGCCGCCAAGGCCACCGACGTGGCGGGCGTGCACCGCCTGCCGGACGGCGCGGCGTACTACGAGTGGGCGCTGCGTCTCGGCACCTCGACCAACCGGAGCGCGAAAGAGATCCACGCCATCGGCCTGGAACAGAACAAGCAGCTGCAGGCGCGCATCGACGCCATCCTGAAAAAACAGGGCATCACGCAAGGCACGGTCGGCCAGCGCCTGCTGGCGCTGTCGAAGGATCCGCAGCGCTTCTACGCCGACGACGACAAGGGCCGCGAGGAGCTGATCGCCTACTGCAACGAGCGCGTGCTGGCGGTGCGCAAGCTGATGCCGCAGATCTCGCACCTCGACCTGAAGGTGCCGCTGCAGATCAAGCGCGTGCCGACCGATATCGAAGCCGGCGCGCCGCTGGGCTATATGAACTTCGCCTCGCTGGACGGTTCGCGCCCGGCCATCTACTACATCAACCTGAAGTCGACCACCTTGTGGCCGAAGTCGGAAATCGCCACCCTGACCGCGCACGAGGGCCTGCCGGGCCACGCCTGGCAAGGCGCGTACCTGGCCGAACATCACGGCGAGCTGCCGCTGATCTCCTCGCTGGTTGGCTTCAACGCCTTCGTCGAAGGCTGGGCGCTGTACGCGGAACAGCTGGTCGACGAATTCGGCCTGTACGCCAACGATCCGTTCAGCCAGATCGGCTATCTGCAGGCGCAGCAATTCCGCGCCTGCCGCCTGGTGGTGGACACCGGCATGCACGCCATGCAGTGGACGCGCGAACAGGCGATCCGCTTCCTGGTCGAGAACACCGGCCGCGGCCAGCAAGCCATGACCAGCGAAATCGACCGCTACACCGTGTCGCCGGGCCAGGCCTGCGGCTACAAGATGGGCCACAACGAGATCCTGCGCCAGCGCGAGCGCGCCAAGGCGGCGCTGGGCGGCAAATTCGACCTGGCCGGCTTCAACGACGCGCTGGTCAGCAGCTGCGGCGTGCCGCTGACGGTGCTGCCGAGCGTGATCGACCGCTACATCGCCACGCAACGCGCGAAACAACAGAAAACGTAAAATCTGTTCCTGCCGCGATGGTTTTCTTGTAACATTGTTATGCACATCATGAAAACCATCGCCATCATCGGCGGCGGCGTCACCGGGGTGACGACCGCCTATGCCCTCGCCAAGCGCGGCTTCGCCGTCACCCTGCTGGAACGCCACCGCTACGTGGCGATGGAAACCTCGTATGCCAACGGCGGCCAGCTGTCGGCCTCCCACGCCGAGGTCTGGAACCACCGCGCCACCATCGCCAAGGCGCTGCAGTGGATGCTGCGCGGCGATGCGCCGCTGCTGGTGCACCTGCATCCCACCTGGCACAAGCTGTCATGGTTCGCCGAGTTTATCGGCGCCATGCCGCACTACCACGACAACACCATCGCGCTGGCCCGCATGGCGGTGGCCGCGCGCGAGCATCTGTTCCAGTGGGCGGCGGACGAAGGCCTGGACTTCAATCTCGAGCGGCGCGGCATCCTGCACATCCACCGCGACCGCGCCGAGTTCGAGCACGCGGTGGCGGTCAGCAAGCTGCTGGAACGCGGCGGCGTGCCGCGCCGCGCTGTCACGCCCGACGAGATGCGCGCCATCGAGCCGGCGCTGCAGGGCCAGTTCTACGGCGGCCATTACACCGAAAGCGACAGCAGCGGCGACATCCACAAGTTCACCACCGGCCTGGCGCAGGCCGCGCAGCGCCTCGGCGTCCAGCTGCGCTTCAACCAGCAGGTGGTGCAACTGAGCGCCGGCGACCATGGCGTCAGCGTCACCGTGCTGCAAGGCGACAGCGCCGACATTACCGACTACGACGGCGTGGTGATCTGCGCCGGCGCGGCCAGCCGCGAGCTGGCGGCGCACGTCGGCGACGACGTCAACGTCTATCCGGTCAAGGGCTACTCAGTCACCGTGCACCTGGACGATGCGGCCAGCCGCGCCGCCGCGCCGCGCGTCAGCCTGGTGGACGACACGGTCAAGCTGGTGAGCAGCCGGCTGGGCGAGGACCGCCTGCGCGTGGCCGGCACCGCCGAGTTCCACGGCTTTAACCGCGACATCCGCGCCGACCGCATCGCCCCGCTGACCGATTGGGTACAGCGCAACTTCCCCGGTGTCAGCACGCGCGACATCACGCCATGGGCCGGCCTGCGGCCGATGATGCCGGATCTGATGCCGCGCGTCGGCCCGGGCAAGGCTCCGGGCGTGTTCTACAACACCGGCCACGGCCACCTGGGCTGGACCCTGTGCGCCGCCACCGCCGAGATGGTGGCCGCCAGCGTGGCGGCATCGCGCGACTCTGTGCTGCAACGCACCGCGGTGCCCTTGAAATTGGCGTAAACTACCTTCATCTTAGGCCTGTCTTCACTAGGAGGTATTGAAATGACGGCGAAATCTATTGCACGTATTACCATGCTGGCCGGCGCCCTGGCGTTCGCGGCCCCTGTATTTGCCGCCGAGCCCACCATTCACGAGGTGTATGTGGCCGCCGAAGCAGGCAAATACGCCGAAGCGCAGGCGATGATGGATCAGGTGCTGAAGGCACACCCCAACAGCGCCACCGCGTACTTTGTCGAAGCCGAACTGCAGGCCAAGCAAGGCCAGTTCGCTGCCGCGCAAGCCTCGCTGGCCAAGGCCGAGCAGCTCTCGCCCGGCCTGCCCAAGGTAAAGCCGGAAGCGGTGGCCAAGCTGAAAACCCTGCTGGCGGAAGGCCAGAAGACCAATTACGCGCAGCAGCCGGCGCGCCACGCCAATAACGGCGGCGGCGCCAATTATGGCAGCGGCGGCTACGCCAACGCGCCGCAGAGCAGCGGCATTTCCTTTGGCGGCATCCTGATCATCGGCCTAGGTCTAGCCGGCTTTATCTGGCTGGCCACGCGCTTCATGCAGCGCCGCCAGCAGCAGGCCGCCAACGATCAGTACAACCCGGCCGGCTACAATCCGGGCGCGGCGCCGGGCTATGCGCCGGGCGGCTATCCGCAGCAGGGCTACCCGCAACCGGGCTACGGCCAGCCGGGCTATGGGCAGCCGGCGCAACCGGGCATGGGCTCGCGCATCATGGGCGGCTTGGCGACCGGCGCGGCGGTGGGTGCGGGCTTCGTCGCGGCTGAAGCGCTGGCGCGCCAGTTCACCGGCAACCACGACTCCAACGCGGGCCACGACCAGCCGCGCAACGACATCATCTACGACGATCCTTCGTCGCGCGATGAGCTGCTACGCCGCGACGACATGGGCGGCAACGACTTCGGCGTCAGCGGCGGCGGCTGGGATGACAGCGGCGGTGGCGGCGACAGTGGCGGCGGTGGCGGCGACTGGGACTGATCGCCTTCCGCTATCTCACGGGGCGCGGCGTTCGCCCGCCCCGGCAGCCTCCATCGCCAGGTCCCAATAAGCGGGACTGCCAAAATACTCCCTCAAATGACGTATCAGCAGCTGGGCCTTGGCCTGGTTGGAACGACCCGGCATGTGCACCGCATGGATCGCCGGCTCGTTCGGGTCGCGCCGTACGTTGGCGTCCTTCTCCACCGGCAGCATGGGGAACACCGGCACCAGCTGCCCGGCCACGATGGCATCGCTGGCCAGCCAGTTCGCCAGGTGGACGATGCCGGCGCCGCTGATGGCCGCATGCAGCAGCGAATCGGTATCGTCGCAGCGCAGCCGCCCTTTTACCGGCAAGGGCTGATAGCCGTTCACGCCCTGGAACCGCCACCAGCCGCGCGGCGGCACGCGGCCGTTCACGGTCAGGCATTCGTGATTGAGCAGGTCTTCCGGCGACTTGGGCCAGCCATGCTTTTCAAGATACGCCGGACTGGCGCTGACCACACGGTTCATGCCCGCCAAATGGGTGGCCACCAGATCGCTGGCCGGCAGCACGCCGGCGCGCACCGCCACGTCCACGCGGCGCGCCGACAGGTCCACCACGTCGTCGCTCACGTGCAGGTCCACCTCGATCAGCGGGTGGCGTTGCAGGAAGGAGGCGATGGCCGGCGCCACGTGCAGGCGGCCGAAGGCGGCCGGCGCGGTGACCGTCAACAGGCCGCGCGGTTCAACGTCCAGTTCCTGCACGGCGTTCCGGCCGTCCGCCAGTTCGGCCAGGATGTTGCGGGCGCGCGGCAGGAAACGCTCGCCGGCGTCGGTCACCAATATCTGGCGCGAACTGCGCAACAGCAGCCGCGCGCCCAGTTCCTGCTCCAGCGCGTCGATCTTGCGCGACACCGAAGACACCGCCATTTCAAGCTGCACCGCCGCACGCGACAGGCTGCCGAGTTCCACTACTGTAACAAAGCATTCCAATCCATCAATCATCTTTTCCCCATGCCCCGGACTTTGCGTAATATGCAAAGACTATTTGCCTTTTTACATATTGTGCCATTTTTTGCAAAGCAGCATACTGCGTCCTATCGATGAATTGTTAAGGACATCAACATGAAATTTACGCCACTGATCGCCGCCCTCGCCCTCGCCAGCTCGGTCCCCGCCTTCGCCGCGGCGCCGCTGGCCGGCACCAACGCGCCGGGCTTCCACCGCATCACGCTGGGCGACTTCGAGGTGACGGCCATCAGCGACGGCACGGTCGACCTGCCGGTCGACAAGCTGCTGCACGAGCCGGCCGAAGTCACCGCCAAGGCGCTGGCCCGCAACTTCCAGTCGCTGCCGACCGAGACCTCGGTCAACGCCTTCCTGATCAACACCGGCGCCAAACTGATTCTGGTGGACACCGGCGCCGGCGGCCTGTTCGGCCCGACGCTGGGCAAGCTGGCGGCCAACATCAAGGCCTCCGGCTATCAGCCGGAACAGATCGACGAAATCTATCTGACCCACCTGCACCCGGACCACGTGGGCGGCCTGGCGGCCAACAGCCAGATCGTGTTCCCCAACGCCGTGGTGCGCGCCGACAAGCGCGATACCGATTTCTGGCTGAGCCAAGCCAACCAGGACAAGGCCCCGGCCGACAGCAAGGGCTTCTTCCAGGGCGCGGTGGCCTCGCTGTCGCCGTACGCCAACGCCCAGCACCTGAAGCCATTCAGCGGCGACACCGAACTGGCGCCAGGCGTGCGCGCCACCTCCAGCTACGGCCACACGCCGGGCCACACCATCTACACGGTGGAAAGCAAGGGCAAGAAGCTGGTGCTGCTGGGCGACTTGATCCACGTGGGCGCGGTGCAGTTCGACCATCCTGAAGTGACCATCGGCTTCGACAGCGACGCCAAGGCCGCCGCCGCGGCGCGCGCCAAGGTGTTCCAGGCGGTGGCCAAGGACGGCACGCTGGTCGGCGCCTCGCACTTGTCGTTCCCGGGCCTGGGCCACTTGCGCGGCAATGGCAAGGGCTACCAGTGGGTTCCCGTGGCCTACACCCAGTTGCGCTGACATGAGCGCCGCCATCTCCGTACTGGTCGTCGACGACCACCCGCTGCT
Source organism: Duganella sp. SG902 (assembly GCF_013376005.1). Lineage (GTDB taxonomy): Bacteria > Pseudomonadota > Gammaproteobacteria > Burkholderiales > Burkholderiaceae_D > Rugamonas. Next base: position 76,180 of record NZ_JABMJK010000001.1, read on the forward strand.
GCGCGCCGGTTTGGGCGAGGCCATCTCCAACCAGCCGGACATGCAGGTGGTCGGCGAAGCGTGCAACGGCCGCGAGGCCGTGGACGCCTACCAGCAGCTGCGGCCCGACGTCACCATCATGGATATCGCCATGCCGGAGATGGATGGCGTGACGGCGCTGCAGGAAATCCGGCGCGAGCATAACAACGCCCGCGTCGTGATGCTGACCACCTACAAGGGCGACGCGCAGATCCTGCGCGCCGTGCAAGGCGGCGCGGCCGGCTTCCTGTTGAAGAGCACCTTGCGCAAGGACTTGCTGGACACCGTGCGCGGCGTGCACATGGGCCAGCGCCGCATACCACCGGAGATCGCGATGGAACTGGCCCAGCACATGGGCCAGGGGCCGTTGAGTTCAAGGGAAATGGAAGTGTTGAATCATGCGGCGAGTGGGCACTCCAATCGCCGCATCGCGGAGCGCCTGGCGATTTCCGAGGAAACCGTCAAGGCTCACATGAAGAACGTGCTGGCCAAGCTGGCCGCGAACGATCGCACCCACGCGGTGACGATCGCCCTGAAACGCGGGATTATTACCATCTAATCCTTCGCTGCCGCCGCCAGCCACACCAGCATCGCGCACGGCAGCAGCAGGCCGTGGAAGCCGGCCAGCACGAAGGCCACGCCGCCGCACATGCAACCTGCGGCGAAGGCCAGCACCGGCCAGGTCAGCTTCTTGCAGCGGCCAATAGCGTCCTTGTCGCCGCGCAGCGAATCCACCAACTCGATCACCAGCGTCGTGACGTTGCCCGTCATGACGGTGGTCGCCGCCGTCTTGCCCAGCAATAGCTTGCCGTAGGCGTTTTGCACGGCCATGGCGCCGGCGCACAGCGAGCCGGTAAGCAGCGTCAGTGGCGCCGAGGCTTCCACCACGGGCGCCGCCTGCCACGCGCACAACACCGTCGCCAGCATCATCGCCAGCTGGAACAGGAAGCTGTTGCGCAGCGTCTTGCCGCCGTTGCGGTCCCAGTGCAGGATGGCCAGCCGCGCCAGCGCGACGAACAGGATAAACACCGGGAACACCATCAGCTTGATGGCGATGGTTTGCGAGGGCTCGATCAGCGCACGGCCGATCAGCACGAAGTTGCCCGTCACGTGGGCTGTGAAAAGGCCGAACAGGCCGACGAAGCCCAGCGTGTCGACATAGCCGGCCAGGAAGCCCAGCGCCGCGCCTTGTTTGATATCACCGCGTTCCATTACTACCTTTCTGTAAATCGAGCCACGCCACCAGCAGGAAAGCACCGGTCAGGCCGAGATGCTCGAAGAAGCTGTTGGCGGCCATGAAGCGCTCCTGACCGCCCATCTCCCAGAAGCGGTTGGCCACGAAGGTCGCCATCAGCGTGAACACGCCAAGAAAACCCGCGCCCAGCCAGCGGTAAAAACCGGTCAGGATGGCCAGCGAGGCGCCCAGTTCCAGCGCGATCACCAGCGCCGCCAAAGGCGCCGCCGGCGACAGGCCGAAATGCCGCATCTCGCCGATGGCGGCGTTGAAGTCGGTCAGCTTGTTGATGCCGCCCTGGAGATAGGCGGCACACAGCAGCAACAGGCATAACCAGCGTACCCACGGCGCGCGCAGCGCCGCAGAGGTTGTTGCGATGCTGGCGCTGCGCATTACACCGCCCAGCAGGCGCAACCCAGCGCGCCCCAGAAGCTTTTGAGATCGGACGTCGGCAGCTTGCTGCCCCATGCGTTGGCGTGCTGGTGGCCGTGCACGTTGCAGTTGTTGGCACAGCCGCAGGCGGCCGCCTGCCGCTCGCGTTCACGCTTCTGCCGCAGCTGGCGCTTTTCCAGTTCCTTGAGCGCCGCGCGGCTGGTGCCCTGCTTCTCGCCCCAGCCGGCATAACCGCCGAAGCGCCGCACCGGCGACCAATCGGGCATGGCCGGCGGCGGTGGCGTGTCGTGGCTGGAGAAGGCGCCTTTGGCGTAGACGATCTTGCCGCCGACAACCGTCAGGTCGGACGTCAGGTCCCAGATCTCGCTTTCGGCGCAGGCGTAGAAGTCCTTGTCCGGCACGATCAGGTCAGCCAGCTGGCCCACCTGGATGCGGCCTTTCTTGCCCTCCTCGTTGGAGAACCAGGTGGTGTTCTCGGTCCACATGCGCAGCGCGGTTTCGCGGTCCAGGCAATTGGCGCGCGGGTAAAGCTGCGCGCCGCTGACGGTTTTACCGGTGATCATCCAGGCCAGCGACACCCACGGGTTGTACGAGGCCACGCGGGTGGCGTCGGTACCGGCGGAAGTCTTCACGCCCGACTCCAGGATTTTCTTGATCGGAGGCGTGGCCTCGGCCGCGCCATGGCCATAACGCTCGATGAAGTACTCGCCTTGGTAAGCCATGCGGTGCTGCACCGCCACGCCGCCACCCAGCGCGGCGATGCGGTCGATCGAGCGGTCGGAGATGGTCTCGGCGTGGTCAAAGAACCAGTTCAGGCCTTCCAGCGGAATGTCCTGGTTGACGCGTTCAAAGACGTCCAGCGCGCGGCTGATGGTCTCATCGTAGGTGGCGTGCATGCGCCATGGCCAGCGGTTCTGCGCCAGCACGCGTACCACGCCTTCCAGATCGCCCTCCATCGTTTCCGGCATGTCGGGACGCGGCTGGCGGAAGTCCTCGAAGTCGGCCGCCGAGAAGGTCAGCATCTCGCCGGCGCCGTTGTGGCGGAAGTAGTCGTCGCCCTGCTGGTACTTCACGCTTTGCGTCCAGTTCAGGAAGTCTTCCTTTTCCTGCTTGGGCTTCTGCGTGAACAGGTTGTAGGCCATGCGGATGGTCAGCTGCTTGGCGTCGGCCAGTTGCTGGATCACCTGATAGTCTTCAGGGTAGTTCTGGAAGCCGCCGCCGGCGTCGATCACCCCCGTGACGCCAAGACGATTCAGTTCGCGCATGAAGTGGCGGGTCGAGTTGACCTGGTACTCCAGCGGCAGTTTCGGGCCCTTGGCCAGCGTTGAGTACAAGATCGCGGCATTCGGCTTGGCCAGCAGCAGGCCGGTCGGGTTGCCCGAACCGTCGCGCAGGATCTGCCCACCCTGCGGTTCCGGGGTGTCCTTGGTGTAGCCGACGGCGCGCAGCGCGGCACCGTTCAGCAGCGCGCGGTCGTACAGGTGCAGGATGAACACCGGGGTATCGGGCGCCACCGCGTTCAGCTCCTCGATGGTCGGCAAGCGTTTCTCGGCGAACTGGTGTTCGGTGAAGCCGCCCACCACCCGCACCCACTGCGGCGCCGGCGTGATCGCCACCTGCGCCTTCAGCATGGCCATGGCGTCGGCCAGCGAGCGCACGCCGTCCCAGCGCAGCTCCAGGTTGAAATTCAGGCCACCACGGATGATGTGACAGTGGTTGTCGATCAGGCCCGGCAAAACGCGCTTGCCTTGCAGGTCGATGATTTTGGTCTGCGGGCCGGCCAGCGCCATAATTTCGTTGGCGCCGCCGACGTGGGTGAACTTGCCATCCTTGATGGCGACAGCTTCGGCGTGGGGATTGGCGCGGTCCAGCGTGGTGAACAGGCCGCGGTGGAGAATCAGATCGGGTGTTTGGGACATCAGGTGCTCCTGGTTTCATCGGCCTTCTGCGCGGATGGCAGTTGGCCGAAACAATGCGGCTTGACGTGGTCTTCAATCCACGACACTTGTTTTGCTTCCGGCTTCCAGAGCTGGCGCAGCAGCGGCGGCAGCTGCTCACCGAGCAGCATGCCAAGCAAACCGACCAGCGCGATCACCGGCGGCGCCGGTGATCGCACGTTCAGAAAGCCGTATATGAGGCCGACCAACAAGCCGACGGCCAGCGATACGATATACATTTTCATGATTTAGCATAGCTCCAGTAAGTAAATCGTGCGCACAGTGTAGTGAGCACGCCCGCTTCTGGCATCACTGGTATTGATCGGGCGTCCCCCTCCCTTTTGGGGGATCCCAATCCGGCGTCGGATCGATGCTAAAATCATCAGATGACGACAGCACGCGCACTCCTGCTCCTGCATGCCGCAGCCTTTTGCGGCCTGTTATGGTGCGCCCCGTCGCCCGCCCAGCAGCCAGCCTCGCGCCTGCAGGAACAATACACTCACACCGCGTGGAGCGCGCTCGATAACGCGCCGGTCGACATCCTCAACATCGCCCAGACCAGCGACGGCTGGCTGTGGCTCGCCGCCGGCACCGGCTTGTACCGCTTCGACGGCCGCCGCTACGAACGCATGGACAGCGTCGAAGGCCACGCCCTGCTGTCCTCCAATGTCCGCACGCTGTACGCCCCGCCCGAAGGCGGCTTGTGGGTCGGCTACCGCATGGGCGGCGGCATCAGCTACTTCCACAACGGCCAGGCGCGCCACTACGCGGCCGGACAGGGACTGCCGGGCGGCGCCATCACCAGCATCGCGCGCGCGCCGGACGGCGTATTGTGGGTGGCCGCGCGCGACGGCCTGGCCAGGCTCGATGGCGACCGCTTCGTCACCGTCGGCGCGGAGGCCGGCCTGCCGCAACGGCGCGCACGCCAAGTGCTGTTCGATCGCGGCGGCCGGCAATGGGTGGCGATGCAGGGCGGGATCTACAGCCGCGCCGACCAGCGCGCGCCATTCCGCCAGGCGTGGCCGCATGGCGACTTGCGCGGCATGGCGCTGGCGCCGGATGGCGCCGTGTGGGCCTCGGACGTGGACAGCTACTACCGCATGCGGCCGGAAGCGCCGGCCGGCGAGAGCGCGGCCAGGCCGGCGCTCAGCGGCAGCAATATGTACTACGACCGCGATGGCAATATGTGGCTGTTCCGCGCCGGCGGCATGGAGCGGCGCGGCGCCGGCGGCGACGAGGCGGGCCAGCAGCAGGACTTGAGCGGCGGGCTGCCGCAAAGTTTTTTCCAGGACCGCGAGGGCAATGTGTGGATCGGCACCTCGGCCGGTTTGAACCGCTTCCGCCGCAATCGCCTGCTGACGCTGCCGCTGCCCACCATTTTCAACCACCCGGCGATCGCGCCGGTCAACGGCGGCGGCGTCTGGGCCGGCGACCGGACCGGCGCGCTGCACGCGCTGGGACCGGAGGGCGAGCGGCGCAGCGTGCTGTCCGGGCACATCTCGGCGCTGTACCGCGATCCGGACGGCGTGCTCTGGGCCGGCAACGACGACGAGGTATGGAGCGCCGACGGCGGCCGCGTGGAACGCTATCCGCTGCCGCCGGAGGCGCGCAGCTACGAGGTGCAGGCCATGAGCCGCGCGGCCGGCGGCGGCCTGTGGGTCTCGGTGGTGCGCGAGGGCCTGTACCTGCTGAAGGATGGCCAGTGGCGGCGCCAGCCCGCCCCACCCCTGGCCACGCCCGCCATGGAGGACCAGTTCCCTATCTGCCTGGCCGACGGCGGCGATGGCGCGCTGTGGGCCGGCTACATCCGCAACCACATCATCCGCATCGCCAATGGCAAGGCCACCGTCTTCGGCGCCGAGCAAGGCGTCGAACTGGGCAACGTGCTGACCATCTACCGCGACAGGGACCAGCTGTGGGCCGGCGGCGAACGTGGCGTCGCGTGGTTCGACGGCGAACGCTTCGTGCCGCTGCATGGCCGCAAGGGCGAAGCCTTCCGCGGCGTCTCCGGCATCGCGCTGACCGCGCGCGGCGATTTATGGCTGTTCGGCACCGAGGGACTGACGCGCATCGGCGCTGAACAGGTGACCCTGGCCCGGCGCCAGCGTGGCCATGAGGTCGAATACGAACGCTTCGACGCCCACGACGGCCTGCTGGGGGCGGCCTCGCAACTGCGGCCCATGCCTTCGCTGGTGCTCGGCGACGACGGGCTGCTGTGGATGGCCACCGCCAACCGCATCAACTGGATCGATCCATCGCGCATCGCGCGCAACCCGGTGGCGCCGGCGGTGCTGGTGCAGGGCGTGGCGATCGGCGAACAGCGCTACAGCCCCCTGCCCGGCCTGGAGCTGCCCCAGTCCACCAACAGCTTGCGGATCGATTACACGGCGCTCAGCCTGGGCGTGCCGGAACGCGTGCGCTTCCGCTACCGGCTCGATGGCGTCGACAACGACTGGCAGGATCCGGGCCCGCGCTGCCAGGCGTTCTACACCAACCTCGCTCCCGGCCATTACCGCTTCCGCGTGATGGCCGCCAACGAGGACGGCGTATGGAATCCGCAGGAGGCGCAACTGGCTTTCAGCATTCCGCCCACGTTTGTCGAAACCATCTGGTTCAAGCTGTTGTGCGCCATGGCGCTCGGCGTGGTGCTATGGATGGCTTACCGCCTGCGGCTGCGGCACGTGACCAACCAGCTGCGCCGGCGCCTTGAGGACCGCGCCGATGAACGCGAACGCATCGCCCGCGCGCTGCACGACACCTTCCTGCAAAGCGTGCAAGGGCTGATGCTGCGCGTGCAGACCCTGCTCAAGCGCCTGCCGCCGGGCGGCGAGGCCTACCAGCTGGTGGAGAAAATCCTGAACCAGGCCGACAGCGTGCTGGCCGAGGGACGCGAGCAAGTCAGCGGCCTGCGCACGGTGGAGACCTATCAGCACGACCTGCCACGCCTGTTCAGCGAACTGGGACAACAGCTGCGCGAGGAGCACGCGGCCGACTTTGCGCTGATCGTCACCGGCCAGCTGGCGCCGCTGCGGGACGCGGCCGGGGAGCACCTCTACCACATCGGCCGCGAGGCGCTGCTCAACGCCTTTCGCCATGCGGGCGCCTGCCGCATCGAGCTGGAACTGGGCTACGCGCAGGATCACATCACGCTGGAGGTGCGCGACGACGGCGGCGGCATTCCGGACGACGTGCTGTCGGCCGGCGAACTGCCAGGCCACTGGGGCCTGACCGGCATGCGCGAGCGCGCCGGCAAGATCGACGCCGCGCTGGAACTGTGGTGCCGCCCCGGCCTGGGCACGGTGGTGCAGGTGCGCGCGCCGGCAACGGCGGTCTACCAGCGCCGGCGCGGCGCGCTGCGACGCTGGCTGCTGCGGGAAGCCGCCTAGTTACTGGATCACGCCGCAGGCGTGCAGGTCGAGGATGCCGCGCTCGATCGCCAGCGTGACGGCGTGCGTGCGGTCGCTGGCATTCAGCTTGGCCAGGATGCTCTTCATGTGCACCTTGACCGTCTCCTCGGAAATGGCCAGGTGCATGCCGATGCGCTTGTTGCTTTGGCCTCCGGCCACCAGCTGCAGCACTTCCACCTCGCGCTTGCTGAGCGCCCCCTCGTGCCAATGCTCGGCGATGCCGCTGGCCACCGCCGCCGGAATGCTGCGCCGGCCCTCGTGCACGCAGCGGATGGTGGCCAGCAGTTCCTTGCGCAGCATGCTCTTTAACAGGTAGCCGGAAGCGCCGGCGGCGATCGCGCGCTGGGCCAGCACGTCGCCCTCGTAGGTGGTCAGCACCACGATGCGGGCGTTGGGGAATTCCTTGCGGATGGCGATGGTGGCGTCGATGCCGTTCATCTCGGGCATCTGGATGTCCATCAGGGTGACGTCCGGTTGCAGGCGCCGGTAGGCATCCACCGCCTGCACGCCGTTGGTGGCCTCCTCCACCAGCCGCATGTCGTCCTCGTCGGCGATCACGCTGGCTATGCCTTCCCGGAACATCGGATGGTCATCCACGCTCAGGATGGTGATAGGCGGCGGGTTCATGGGCATCTCGCGAATAAAGTTCTGACATCTGACTCCAAGCATGCCACAAATGCAAGCGCCTGCCTATACCTCCATCTGGGTAGGGGCTTACTCCCGGATCGGGGCGTGGCAAAACCGATTGGAAAGCTTAATCTTCTGTTCATGCGGGGATTCAGTTCCAGTTTTCCGCGCGGTAGCGCGGGCGCCGGCCTCTTGATACTAAGGGCAGCGGTGGGTTTGCAGCTGCTGCTGGAAAGCGGCTGCGGCGGCGTCACGCCCTGGTGGCTGGTGTCGCTGGAACTGGTGCTGGTGCTGGCGTTGACGGCCGGCTTCCTGACCCCGGTGGCGGCGCTGGTCAGCGGCGGCTTCCAGATGGCGTGCATGGCGCACGCGGACTGGCAGCATGCGGCCACGCTGATGATCGCCACCCTGACGGCGATCGCGCTGGTGCTGCTGGGCGCCGGGGGCTACTCGGTGGACGCGCGCGTATTCGGACGCCGCCGCCTGATCCTGCCGCCGGACCCGATGAATAGTGAATGACGAAGTTTCATTTTTAGGAGAGTGACATGCGAGTGGATACCCGAACCTGGCCACAGACCGCCGTTGGCGGCGCCGCTAACACCAATACCGTCGCGCAGCAGGGCGACAAGGTCCGCGTGCTGATCGCGCACGCGGACGCGATCGTCAACGCCGGCCTGGCCACGCTGCTCGGTGCGCAGGAGGACATGCAGGTCGCCACCGCCGGCGCCGAGCCGTCCGCCCACGCGGCCGACGTGATCATCCTCGACCACCGCGGCGGCCTGGAACACATGCGCCGCAGCGCCAACGCCCATCACGGCGACGCCCAGCCGCGCGTGCTGATCGTGACCCAGCTGGAACGCGAATGGGAAGTGCGCACCGCCATGATGGCGGGCGTGCACGGCTACCTGCTGCAGAACGCCGACACCGAGCAATTGCTGACCGCCGTGCGCACCCTGAGCCGCGGCATGCGCTACCTGAGCGCGGAACTGAGCCGCTGCGTGGCCGACAGCTTCACCCGCATCGGCCTGACCAGCCGAGAGACCGACGTGCTGCAGCTGCTGGCCCAGGGCCAGTGCAACAAGTCGATCGCGCGTGAGCTGGGCATCGGCGTCGGCACGGTGAAGACCCACGTCAAAGGTCTTTTTGACAAGCTTGGCGCGACGGCACGCACCCACGCCGTGGTGCTGGCCACGCGCCGCGGACTGGTGGGCGACTCTTACCTGAATCAGTCGCATTGATGTAAAATCATGGGATGCATGCCCAGACCATCAACATGAGCACATCTCAACGTCAGACGCGCTACCAGCGCGTCATGATGTTCTTCGTGCTGCTGTTCCTGGCGCTGCAACTGCTGGGCGCAAGTTCCCATACCCACGCCTATACCGAACACGAACCGGATTGCGCCGCCTGCTCGGTGGTGCACCTGCCGGCTGGGGGCGTGCCGCCGGCCACCGTTTCCGTTACCCCGCTGGCGCCGCAAGCCAGCCTGCCGGTACTGGCGCCGCCCACCGTGGCGCATGCCGCGCAAACCAGCTATCTCACTCCGCCTTCCCACGCGCCGCCCGGCGTTGCCGTTTCTTCCATCTGAATCTCATCGCACGCTTGCGCCCTTTGTGGGTGCCGCCTGCGCACGTCTGAACACATTCAAGGATTTAACATGCAACGCAAGCCACAACTCCGCACCCTGCCCCTGCTGATCGCAGCCGTCTTCTACGCCCAGCACGTCCATGCGGACGACGATGCGGCGATCCCGCAAGTGGACGTCACCGCCCACCTGAAAAGCGCGCGCATCGATCTGTCGCCCAACGTCGGCACCACCGTCTACAGCATCGACAAGCACATGATCGACCAGCTGGGCCAGGGCGACAACACGCCCTTCAACGAGGTGCTGCTGCGCCTCCCGGGCGTGAGCCAGGATTCCAAGGCGTCGGGTTCCATCCACGTTCGCGACGACCACGCCAACGTGCAGTACCGGGTGAATGGCGTGCAGCTGCCGGAATCGATCAGCGGCTTCGGCCAGTCGATCGACACGCGCTTCGTGGCATCGACCGACTTCATTACCGGCGCGCTGCCGGCGCAATTCGGCCTGCGCACGGCCGGCATTGTCGATATCCAGACCAAGGAAGGCCAGCCGGGCAGCGGCGGCCGCATCGGCATCCTGATCGGCAGCCATGACCATGTGGAGCCGAGCGCGGAATTCTTCGGCTCGCAGGGCGCGTTCAACTACTACCTGTCCGGCAGCTACGAGTCGAACAACCTGGGCATCGAGAACCCGCTGCCCACCACCGGCGCGCTGCACGACCGTACCAAGCAGGCCAAGTCCTTCGGCAGCCTGTCCTACTTCGTCGACGACAACACCCGTCTTGGCCTGATGTTCGGCACCTACAACGGCCGCTTCCAGATTCCAAACAATCCGGACCAGCAGCCGTCCTACGCCATCACCGGTGTCACCCCTCCCGATTCCGCCCAGCTGGACGAGCGCCAGCGCGAGCTGAATCGCTTCCTGGTGCTGTCGCTGCAAAAAAGCCTGGGCGACCTGAATTACCAGGTATCGGCCTTTCATCAGTACTCGGAACTGCACTACACGCCGGACCCGGTGGGCGACCTGGCCTACAACGGCGTGGCTTCCGACACGTTGCGCTCCAACTCGGCCAGCGGCCTGCAGTTCGACGCCAGCTACAAGCTGAATAGCGCCCACACCCTGCGCACCGGCCTGGCCTACACCCGCCAGACCACCCACAGCAACAACAGCGTGGGCGTATTCGACCTGAATGACGACGGCAGCCAGGCCAGCACCGATCCGCGCACCATCGTCGACAACAGCAGCAAGACCGGCAAGCTGTCCAGCGTGTATCTGCAGGATGAATGGCATATCGGCGCCCCGCTGACCATCAACTACGGCGTGCGCTTCGATAAGGTGGACGCCTTTGTCAACGAACAGCAGTGGAGCCCACGCGTCAACGTGGCTTACCAGCTGGCCAAGGGCACGGCGCTGCACGCGGGCTATTCGCGCTACTTCACGCCGCCGCCGCAGGAACTGGCCGCGCAGTCGAGCATCGACAAATACGCCGGCACCTCGAATGCGCCGGAGGTGCCGGTGTCGGACAACGTCAAGTCCGAGCGCACGCACTACTTCGACGTTGGCATCAGCCACCAGCTGAACGATGCGCTGACCTTGACCGCCGACGCCTACTACAAGAAGATCCGCAACATGCTGGACGAAGGCCAGTTCGGCCAGGCCCTGATCCTGTCGCCGTTCAACTATGACCGAGGCTATGCCAAGGGGCTGGAGCTGTCCGGCGTGTACAGCCAGAAGAACTGGGGCGCCTTCCTGAACCTGACCACGCAAAAGGCCGAAGGCACCAACATCACTTCCGGCCAGTCGCTGTTCGGTCCCGATGAGCTGGCGTACATCGCCAACCACTACATCCACGTCGACCACGACCAGACCGTGACGCTGTCCGGCGGCGCGCACTACCACTGGGGCGATTCGCAGATCAGCGGCGACTTCCTGTACGGCAGCGGCCTGCGCATGACGCCGGACGACGGCGCGCCGAACTCCGGCCACCTGCCCCACTACACCACCGTCAACCTGGCGCTGACGCATACCTGGAAAGCCACGCCGGTGGGCACGGTGGAAGGCCGCCTGGCCCTGATCAACGCCTTCGACAAATCCTATCTGCTGCGCGACGGCTCGGGCGTGGGCGTGGGCGCGCCTCAGTACGGCGAGCGCCGCTCCCTGTACGCGGGGCTTTCGACCAGTTTTTAAATATTATTAGGAGTCCTTGCTAATTTGGATTTGCTGTGTATAATGCGAAGCATGGACACCAAATCTAAAAAGCCGTGGCAGGATACGCCGGATGTTTCGGCCCGTATCGTCGCCTCCATCGGACGCATCGCCAGTGTGATGCGCTCCGGTATGTGGGAGTTCGCCACGGCCGAAAACCTCAACCCCACGCAAGCCGAGATGCTGCAGTTGCTTCAAGGCCGCAAGCAAGGGGTGCGCTTGTCCTGGCTGGCGTCGCAGTTGTCGATCAGCGCGGCCAGCGCAAGCGATTCGGTATCGGCTCTGGTGTCCAAGGGTTTGCTGTACAAGGCGCGCGCCGAAGATGATGGCCGCGCCACCGCGCTCTTCCTCACCCCGGAAGGCGCGGCCATGGCGGCCCGTATCGGCGGCGCTTTGCATTTTGCGGAACAAGCGGCGGATGCCCTGCCTGCGTCACAGCAGGCGGAACTTCTCACCGGCTTGTTCAAACTGATCGCGCAGTTGCAAAAGACGGATCGCTTCCCCGAAATGCGAGCCTGTTTGTCGTGCCGGTTCTTTGAACCGAACCGCCATCCCGGCAAGCACGCCCCGCACCATTGTGGTTTGGTGGATGCGCCGCTGTCCGTTCCGCTGTTGCGCACGGACTGCCTTGAACATGAACCGGCCGATCCGGCAGCCAAGGCGCGTAACTGGAAAGTCTTCGCTTAACATTTTTTTTTTGACCAATTTAATTAGGAGTCCTATCATGTCGCGTATCAACCTCGTTATCCCTGCCGACACCACCGGCGAACGTCAACAACTGCTGGCGCAGATCCAGGGCGCTTTCGGCGCCACGCCGAACATGTTCAAGGCCGTGGCCAATTCCACCGCCGCGCTGAAAAGCATGTGGGGTTCGTTCGGCGCGCTGGGTGGTGGCGTCATCAACGCCAAGCTTGGCGAGCAGATCGCCGTCGCCATCGCCGACCGTAACGATTGCGAATACTGCCTGGCGGCGCACACCGTGTTGGGCCGCAAGGCCGGCGCCACCGCCGAGGAAATGAGCGCAGCCCAGGCCGGCCAGTCTGCCGATCCGAAGACCGCGGCCGCCCTGCGCTTCGCCGTCGCCGTGGTGAACAACCGCGCCCAGATCGCCGACGAGGAAGTCGCGGCCCTGCGCGACGCCGGCTTCAACGACGAGGAAATCGTCGAGATCCTGGCCCACGTGGCGCTCAACCTGTTCACCAACTACGTCAACGTGGCGTTCAAGGTGCCGGTCGACTTCCCGTCGGTCAAACTGCGCGCCAAATAAGGAGCCGCCATGTTCCCTATCGCCCCCGAACTACAGGCCGCGGCATGGCTGAACAGCGCCACGCCGCTCTCGCTGCGGCAGTTGCGCGGCAAGGTCGTGGTGATCTACGCCTTCCAGATGCTGTGTCCCGGCTGCGTTTCGCACGGCATCCCGCAGGCCAGGACCATCCGCGCCGCGTTCGATGAGAAGGACGTGGCGGTGCTCGGGCTGCACTCCGTGTTCGAGCACCACGCGGTGATGAACCGCGAGGCGCTTGAGGCCTTTGTGCACGAGTACCGCATCGGCTTCCCGGTGGCGATAGACCAGCCGTCGGCCCACGGTCCGATTCCCCTGACCATGGAGGCGTATCAGCTGCGCGGCACGCCGACGCTGATCGTCATCGACCGCCAGGGACGGCTGCGGCTCAGCCACTTCGGCCGCGCCGAGGACATGCGGGTCGGCGCCCTGATTGGCCAGCTGGTGGCGGAAAGCGCGGCGGCGCCACAAGCGCAGGCGCAGTGCGACGATGACGCCTGCGGCATCAGCTACTAGCCGTTCCTGATGTGATCGATGAAAGCGCGCAAGGGAGGCGGCACCAGGCGGCGCCCCGGGTAATACAGGAATGGCCCGGAGAAGGCGGGCCACCACGGCGCCAGCACCGCCTCCAGCGCGCCGCTTTCAAGATGGGGGCGCAGCCAGTCCTCAAACAGGTAGACAATGCCGCATCCCGCCCTGGCCGCGTCCACGATCAGATCCGCTCCGCCGGAACGCTCGACCAGCAAGGGACCGTCGACTTCAACCTTCAGCGTCTCGTCGCCGCGCTCGAATTCCCACGGCTGCACCGGACGGCCGCCAAAACGCATGCGCAGGCAATCGTGGCGCAGCAACTCGCCCGGATGCGCGGGGCGCCCGCGCTTGTCGAGATAGGCCGGTGACGCGGCGGCGGCAAAGCGCTGCACACGCGGTCCGATGGGTACCGCGATCATGTCCTGCTCGAGGCGCTCGTCGTAGCGTATGCCGGCGTCGCATCCCGCGGCCAGCACGTCGACCAGGCTCTCTTCCGCGACGATCTCCAGCTGTATTTCGGGATACGCGGCCAGGAAGGACGGCACGATGGCCGGCAATACCAGCCTGGTGGCGCTGACCGGCACATTCAACTTCAACTTGCCGGCCGGGCGGCCACGCAAATCGTCCACTTCGCCGAGCGCCGCCTCCACCTCGGTCAACGCCGGGCCCAGGCGCGCGAGCAGGCGGCTGCCCGCTTCCGTGGGAACCACGCTGCGGGTGGTGCGGTTCAGCAGGCGCACGCCCAGTTGCGCCTCCAGCCGCCGCACGGCCTCGCTCAGGCCGGACGCGCTGGCGCCGGTCGCGCGCGCGCCGTCCCGGAAGCCTTGGGCACGGGCGACAGCGATAAAGGCGTGGAGGTCGGCAAGATCGACTTTCATTGTGCGGTTTTTCGTACAGGGTGTGCGGATTATACCGGCTTATCGCACGGCCGGTTCATGTCTACACTGGCCTCCTCAATGAAAAGGAGATCCATCATGTCTCATCCATCCACCACCTACCGCCTCGGCGACCTGACTGTCAACCGCATGGGCTACGGCGCCATGCGCCTGTCCGGGCCGCGCGTGTTTGGCCCGCCGGCCGACAAAGCCGAAGCGCTCGCCGTGCTCCGTACCGCGGTTGAATCGGCCGTGAATCACATCGACACCAGCGATTTCTATGGCCCGCACGTCACCAACCAATTGATCCGCGAAGCCTTGCATCCCTACCGCGACGACCTGGTGATCGCGACCAAGGTCGGCGCGCGGCGCGGCGCCGACGCCTCCTGGCTGCCCGCCGCCTCGCCGGCCGAACTTGAACAAGCGGTGCACGACAATCTGCGCAACCTGGCACTGGACGTGCTGGATGTGGTCAATCTGCGCGTGATGATCGACCCCATGCAGCCGGCGGAAGGTTCAATCGAGCAGCCGCTGACCGTCTTGGCCGAACTGCAGCGCAAAGGCCTGGTGCGCCACATCGGCCTGAGTAACGTCACCCGCGCCCAGGTGGCCGAAGGGCGCCGCATCTGCGCCATCGCCTGCGTGCAAAACCAGTACAACCTGGTGCACCGCGCCGACGACGCGCTGATCGACGAACTGGCGCGCGACGGCATCGCCTACGTTCCATTCTTCCCCCTGGGCGGCTTCTCGCCATTACAGTCCGCCACCTTGTCGGACGTGGCGGCGCGCTTGCAAGCCTCGCCCAACCAGGTGGCGCTGGCCTGGCTGCTGCGCCGTGCGCCGAACATGCTGCTGATTCCCGGAACCAGCTCGGTCGACCACCTCAAGGAAAACCTGGCCGCACGCGCGCTGGCGCTGCCGGATGACGTGCTGTCGGCGCTGCACGGCATGACACGGCAATGAGGAGGCTTTCTCTTCAACCAGCTTAATTAACAGGCTGCCTGCCGGCCCACCTGTGTGCGTTACACGTCACAGGGGCCGGTAATTCTTGAGTATTTTGCATTGTTGTAGGCATAATCGATCCGACCCAACGATCGCGGCATCAATGGAGGACGATATGAAAACACATCTCACCGTTATCGCCGCCAGCCTGGCCGCGGCCTTTTTCGTCGCGCCGGCATGGGCCGCGGACGAAGTGCAGTCGGTGGTGGTGACCGCGCAGTCGCGCAAGCAGCTGGCGCAGGACGTGCCGATGACCATGCAGGTCGTCACCGGCAAGGACATCGAGGCCATCGGCGCCAAGGACCTGGCGGACCTGAACGGCTACATCCCCGGCCTGAGCGTGGATGCCGTCGAGCCCACCCAGCCGCAATTCGGCATACGCGGCGTGCAGGCGGGCGATTTCGGCGTCGCCACCGACTCGCCGGTCGGCATTTATGTGGACGGCGTCTACACCGGCAAGACCGGCGGCGCGCTGATGAACTTTGTCGACGTGCAGCGCATCGAGGTGGTGAAAGGCCCGCAAGGCACGCTGTTCGGCCGTAACAGCGCGGCCGGCGCGATCGCCATCAGCACCAATGAACCGGGCAAGGAGGTCGATGCGGCCGCCCACGTCAAGCTGGGGCGCTTCGGCCGCGCCAACGCGGACGTGATGCTGAACTTCCCCATCACAGACACCTTCGCCACCCGCATCGTGGTGGTGCGCGCCGGCAGCGAGGGCTGGGTCGACAACACCGCCACCGGCAAGAAGTCCGGCGGCGACAAGGACTGGGCCACCCGCGTTTCGCTGCGCAAGGACTTCGACGCCGCCAGGCTGGTGTTCTCGTGGGAGCACGAGAATATGGAGCAGTATGGCCGCCCCGCCTTTGGCGTGATCAAGGACCCGGCGCTGCCGCTGGCCGGCTATCGCGGCGTGTACGACGCGGCCTACACCGCCAACTTCGTCAACCCGCTGGACGCGCCGCTGGCCAACGACCAGCAAGGCAGCGAAGGACGCTTGTTCGACGGCGCCACGCTGCGCCTGGAGGCGCCGCTGGCCGGCATGAGCTTCAACTCCACCACCGCCTACCGCCGTTTCACCACCCACAACCTGACCGACAACGATGGCGGCGCCCGCCCCGATCTCTATCTGACCACGCAGGATGCCAAGCGCGCGCGCAGCTTCCAGCAGGAATTCAAGCTGTCCGGCAGGACCGATAAGCTGGACTGGATCGCGGGCCTGAGTTTTTATCACAACAACGAGCACCAGGACGCCGGCGCCTACGTCACCACCGGCACGCTGGACACCCTGAGCCAGTTCGGCGGCGGCGATCCGAATTTCGCCATGCTGTTCGGCGGGCTGGCGGCGGCCGGCCTGCCCGGCATCAGCGCCGACTCGGTATTCTCGTGGAACGAGACCCACTACAGCGACGTGCGCACCAGGTCCGCCTCGATCTACGGCGACACCATCTGGCACCTGACGCCGCAAACCAACGCCACGGTCGGCCTGCGCTATACAAAGGACAAGAAGCGCATGACCTGGCATGTGCCCGGGCGCGTGTCGCCACAGCTGGACGACTTCCTCAACAAGTTTGGTCCGCTGGCCGGGCTGGACGCGTCGTCCTTCCCGTCCAACGTGATCTTCGCCACCGCCGCGCAGCTGGCGTCGTCGCCGGTCACGCGCGAGAAGGACTGGACCGACTGGAGCCCGCGCCTGGTGCTGGACCATAAGCTCAACAAGGACACCCTGCTGTTCACGTCCCTGTCGCGCGGCTACCAGGCCGGCGGCTTTAACATCTTCACCCCGCCCAATCCGGCCTCGCCCACCCGCACCGGGCAGGATCCCAGCTTTGAACCGGAGAAGATGACCAACTTCGAGGCCGGCGTCAAGCTGGCCTTGCCGGACATCCGCGCCACCGTCAACGCCGCGCTGTTCGCCTACAAGTTCAAGAACCTACAGGACATACAGCTGTACAGCGTGGGCAGCATCCCGACCTACAACGTGATCTCCAGCGACCAGAAGGCGCATGGCCTGGACGTCGACGGCCGCATCCGCGTGTCGCCGCGCGTGACGCTGTTCGGCGGCTTTGAATATATCGACCAGACCTACACCCGCTACCAGCGTCTGGACGCCAGCGGCAACGTCACGCTGGACCTGGGCGGCCAGCCGGTCGGCACGCCGCGCCTGAGCGCCATGGCGGGGATTAACATGAACTGGGAAACCGCCAGTGGCCGCGCCAGCGTCAACTTCCAGGGCACGCATGCCAGCGCCACGCGCTGCAACAGCGACACGGCGGACCTGAGCTGCCTGCGCACCGCCAAGCTGAAAACCGGTACCGCCACCAGCAAGTACGATTTGCGCGTCGGCTGGGATAGTCCAGGCGCGCGCTACGGTGTGGCGCTGATCGTCAATAATGTGTTCGACCAGCGCTACATCCACTCGCTGGGAGGTCAAACGGAACAATACGGCGCGCCGTATGCTTATCTCACACCGCCGCGCGCGATCGGCGTGGAATTCAGGGCTAGTATGTAATGGCATCAAAAATCGTACTGACTGTTGCGGCAGTACTGGTGGTTGCGGCAGGCGGCACGGCGACGCTGGCGATCCGTCCGCCGGACTTGGCAAGGGTTGGCGCCAACTACGGCGCCAAGATCGTGTGCTCCAATGTGTTTATCGCCGGGCGCGACGCGCAGACCGTGCTGGCCGACGATGTGCTGGCGCCGGGCCACCCCGCCCTCAAGCACCTGAAGATCACGGTCGACCGGCAGCGCAAAACGGTGCGCGCACAGTTCTTCGGCTTTGTCGGCGACGGCATGGCGGTGTACCGTCCCGGCACAGGTTGCGCGACGGTGCCGGACGGCGACGTGGCGCAGGCCGCGCAACATCAATTCAATCCGATCAAAATCTGGGCGCCCTCGCCCAACGTTCCCTGGCCCACCGGCTCGCAGGCCGAGACCAACGCCGCCGTGCAGGCCTTGCTGGAGCAGGACGCGCTGGCCGGTCCTGGCGTGCGCGGCATCGCCGTCATTCATCGCGGCCGGCTGATCGCGCAGCGCTACGGCACGGGCTTCAACGCCGCGACGCCGCTGCTCGGATGGTCGATGACCAAGACGGTGACGGCGGCGCTGATCGGCATGCAAATCGCGGACGGCAAGCTGTCGCTGGAACAGAGCGGCTTTTGGCCGGACAAGGCGGACCCGCGCGCCCAGATCACGCTGGCGCAGCTGCTGTCGATGACCAGCGGCTTGCGTTACAACGAGAGCTACGGCGACGTCTCCGACGTGACACGCATGCTCTACCTCGAACCGGACATGGCGGCCTTCACGGCGGCGCAGCCGCTGGAACATCC
This sequence comes from Duganella sp. SG902, assembly GCF_013376005.1. Lineage (GTDB taxonomy): Bacteria > Pseudomonadota > Gammaproteobacteria > Burkholderiales > Burkholderiaceae_D > Rugamonas. Next base: position 94,599 of record NZ_JABMJK010000001.1, read on the forward strand.
GCCCGGCGGCAAATGGAATTATTCGAGCGGCACCACGGTGCTGCTGTCGCGCATCTGGCAGCGCGCGGCCGGCAACGACGCGCTGGCGCTGCCGCATAACCGCCTGTTCGCGCCGCTGGGCATGAACAGCGCGGTGCTGGAAGCCGACGCGCGCGGCAATCTGGTCGGCTCCAGCTATATGTACGCCAACACGCTGGACTGGGCGCGCTTCGGCCAGTTCCTGCTGCAGGACGGCGTATGGCAGGGCAAGCGCATCCTGCCCGCCGGTTACGTCGCCGGCATGCAGCAACCGGTGCCCGCCTCCGGAGGCCAGTACGGCATGGGCCAGGTGTGGCGCTGGGGCCCGGGCGGCGATACACCGGAGGGCCAGAATCCCGATACCCGCTTCCAGCTGCCGGCCGATACCTATTGGATGGAGGGCCACGATGGCCAAAGCATCGCCATCGTGCCGTCGCGGCAGCTAGTGGTGGTCCGGCTTGGGCTGACGCCGCACAAGCTGCTGTATCAGCCGCAGGCGCTGCTGGCGGCGGTGATCAAGGCGGTCCCGCAATGAGCGCCCTGCCTTACGGCCTGCTGCGCCACCAGATGCCGATGCTGATGACCGGCGCGCGCGTCTTCGGCCATACTTTGTTCCACGCGCTGCTGCCTTCCCCCGGGCCGTCGCGGACGGATGGCGCGGAGACGGCGGCGCAGCGGCTCGCTCGGAACATCGCGCCCGTCACGCGGGTAATCGCGGCGCCGCGGCGGGAGCTGGTGGAGCACTACATCGCCTGGGCCGGCGCCGCGCACAGTTACGATGGCCTCCTGCCCCCGCACATGGTGTCGCAATGGAGCTTGCCGCTGGTGGGCGAGCTGCTGCTGCGCATGCCATACAGGCTGACCGGCGTGATCAACCAGGGGGTCGGCCTGCGCGCGCATGGCCCGCTGCCGCGCGATGTGCCGCTGCACCTGCGTGCATCCGTCGAGCGGATCGAAGAGACGCCGGGACGCATCAAGGTGGTGGTGACGGTGATCACCGGCACCGCGCAAGCACCCACGCTGGTGGAGGCGAATCTGCATATGAGCTTTCTGCTGCCCGGTCCGCGCGCGCCCAAAACATCTCCGGAACGCGCGCCGGAGCCGGACTGGATCACGGCCGGATTGTGGCATGCCGAAGCCGACGACGGCCTGCGCTTCGCGCTGCTGACCGGGGACTTCAATCCCATCCACTGGTGCGGCCCGGTGGCGCGGCGCTCGGTATTTCGCGGCATGGTGTTGCACGGCTTCGGCAGCTTCGTGCGCAGCTACGAGGTGCTGACGCGACAAGGCGTGCCTTTCGACGAAATCGACGTCCGCTTCGTCAAGCCCGTGCCCCTGCCCTGCACCGCGCTATCGGTGCAGGTGGCGCCCGAAGCCAGCACCGACACGCAGGGCTGGCGCGCCCTGCGCCTTGCCGGCGCCAGCGATGCGGTACACTTGGCGGGCCGGCTGCGATAGCCCCAACCCACTGAGGAAAGTGCGATGACAATACTGATACTGGGCCTGATTATTTTTCTCGGACTGCATTCGGTCCGCATCGTCGCGGAGGACTGGCGCAACGCCACACGCGCGCGCATCGGGGAGAATACATGGAAAGGCCTGTACTCGGTGATCTCGATCATCGGCTTCGTGCTGATCGTGTGGGGCTACAGTGTGGCGCGCGAGGCGCCGGTGGTGATCTGGACGCCGCCGCCCTTCACCCGCCATATCGCCGCGCTGCTGGCGGTGATCGCCTTCGTTTTCCTCACCGCCGCCTACGTGCCACGCAACGGCATCAAGGCCAAACTGCATCACCCGATGACGCTGGGCGTGAAGACCTGGGCGCTGGCCCACCTGATCGCCAATGGCACACTGCATGACATTGTGCTGTTCGGCGCATTCCTGGTATGGTCGGTGCTGCTATTCAGCGCCTCGCGCCGGCGCGACCGCGCGGCGGGCACGGTCTACCCGGCCGGCAGCGGCGGCGCCACCGCGCTCACCATCACGGCCGGCATCGTCGCCGCCGTGGTGTTCGCCGGCTGGCTGCACGCGCCGTTGATCGGCGTGCGTCCGTTCTAGTTGCATTTGCCGCGCACCATGGCGGCGACAATCCATGGAAGCGACAGCGGACCGACCACGCCGACCGGTCCTATCCGGGCCGGTTGCAGTTTGAGCGCATCCTCATGCAGGCAATCCGGCACCTTGGCGTCATTGAAGGCGCTGGTCATGCGCGACTGCAGGGTCGCGGTTTCCGCGCGCAGCACGCCGGCCTGTTGATTGGCGGCCGGCTCCGGGCGTGGATCTTCAGCGATGGTTTCGCGCACCGCCTTGCGGATCACTTCCTCCGTGATGCCGGGCGCGGACGGCGGCGGCGCCGAAAGGTCGAGCGATGGCGGCGCTTGCTGGGCGGAGGCGCTCACCGCTTGCGCGGCCAGCCAGGCGGCAAGCCCGCGCTTCATGTCGCCACCTCCTCCGCCACCCGCACCGCATTGCGGCCGCCCTGCTTGGCCGCGTACAGCATCTTGTCGGCCTGCGCCAGCCAGTCGGCCGGCGCATGGTCCTTGTCCATGTAGGCCACGCCGATGGAGATCGTGATCGGGTGCCCTTCCAGCAGCGTGGACGAGGCCACCGCCGCGCGCAATCCTTCCGCCAGCCGCTCGGCCGCGCTCAGGCCGGCGCCGCAGGCCATGATCGCAAACTCCTCGCCGCCGTAGCGGAAAATGTAATCGGAGGAACGGGTATGGCGCCGCATCAGTTCCGCCAGCCGTATCAGCACCTTGTCGCCCGCCGCGTGGCCGTACTGGTCGTTGACCTGCTTGAAGTGATCCAGGTCCAGCAACAGCAGGCTCGATTCGAGATGCGGCCGACGCTCCTGCGCGTGTTCCGCCAGCCGGCGCTCCATGGCGCGGCGGTTGCCGACGCCGGTCAGGAAATCCAGTTCCGCCGCCGTGTGCAGCGCCTTGTTCTGCAAGCCGGTGCGGTGCGAGAAAATGTAGGCGAACAGGTTCACCAGCCCGATGGTCACCACGATGGTCATCAGGTTGACCACTTCCAGCCGCGACACCAGTATGCAGACCAGCACCACCAGCCCGAAGCTGTTGATCGCCAGCGCCACCGCCGGCCGCAACACGAAATACGCGGCGATCATGGTCGGGTACACCCAGTACACCAGCGAGACGCCACGCATGTACACCGTCGCCAGCATCCCCGAGGAATAGAAAATGGTCACCACCAGCCCGGCGACCTGGTAGCGGCCGGTGCGCCATACGTGCACGATCACCACCGACATGCCGATCACCATCGCCAGGTCCACCGCCGCCGACAGCCAGGCGCCCTGCAACAGGCGATAAATGCCAAACGGGAGGATGCTCGGCACACTGAGGGCGCACAGCAGCATCAGGATGATTTCCTCCTGGCGGCGCTGGCGCCCTCCCGACAGCCAGCGCCAGCGGCCGGCGTTGGCTTTGTCGGTCCCTTTCATGACGGCGCTCAGTGGGCACCTTGCGGCGAAGGCGCATCCGGTGCGCCGGGCGCGGCGTCGGCCGGCTTGGCTTCCGCCTTGTGTTCACCCGCCAGGAACATATACATGGCGGGCACCACGAACAGCGTGAACAAGGTGCCGATCGACAGGCCGGTGAAGATCACCAGGCCCATGGCGTGACGGCCGGCCGCGCCGGCGCCCGAGGCGATCACCAGCGGCACCACGCCGAACACCATGGCGGCGGTGGTCATCAGGATAGGACGCAGACGGGTGGCGGCCGCCTCCTCGATCGCCTCGCGCTTGGACTTGCCGGCCTCGCGCAGGTGATTGGCCACCTCCACGATCAGGATGCCGTGCTTGGAGATGAGGCCCATCAGCGTCACCAGCCCCACCTGCGTGTAGATGTTGATCGACGCGAAGCCGAGGAAAATAAACGTCATCGCGCCGAACAGCGCCATCGGCACCGAGAACAGGATCACCACCGGGTCGCGGAAGCTTTCAAACTGCGCCGCCAGCGCCAGGAACACGATGATGATCGCGAACAGCATGGTCACCAGGAAGCCGCCCGACTCCGCCGCGTACTGGCGCGATTCGCCCGAGAAGTCCGCCGTGTAGCCCGATGGCGCCACTTCCTTCAGCGCGTCGCGCAGGTACTGCTGGATCTCGCCCTGCGAGGCCCCGGTCACGCCGGAGATGGTGGCGGAGTTCAGCTGCTGGAAGCGGGTGATCGATTCCGGCTGCACGCTGTACTTGATGCTCGCAACCGTGCTGGCCGGGATCATGTCGCCGCTCGGCGTCTTGATGTAGAAGTCCAGCACGTCGCTCGGGTTGAGGCGGTCCACCTGCTGCACCTGCGGGATCACCTTGTACGAACGGCCCGAGATCGAGAAGTAGTTGACGTAGCCGCCGCCCAGCGCCGCCGCCATGGCGTTGCCGAAGTCCTGCTGCGTCAGGCCCAGCGTGGCCAGCTTGTCGCGGTCCACGTCCACGCGCGCCTGCGGCGTGTCGATCTTCAGGTCGACGTCGACGAAGTAGAACTTGTTGTCTTTCTGCGCTTTTTCCAGCACCGCGTGCGCCACCGTGTTCAGGTTCTCGAACGGTTCGGTGGTGGTGATCACGAACTGCACCGGCAGGCCCGAGCTGCCCGGCAACGCCGGGAACTGGAACGCCGCCACGCGGCCGCCGGCGATGCCGTTCCACTTGGCCTGCAGCTCCTGCTGGATCTCGTGCGCCGAGCGGGTGCGCTTGTCCCACGATTTGAACAGCACACCGCCGATGCCGGCATTGGTGGTCGGCACGCCGGTGATCTGGAACATCTGCTCATATTCCGGCAACGACTTGGCGACCTCGAAAATCTGCTTGGCGTAGGCCTGCATCTGGTCCGAGGTGGCGGTAGGCGCGCCCACCACCTGCGACAGCACGATGCCCTGGTCCTCTTCCGGGGCCAGCTCGGACTGCGACATTTTGAACTGCAAAATCAGCAGCACAAACACGATCACGCCAAACACGATCAGCACCGGCCAGGTGTTCAGCAAACTATGCAGCACGCGCAGATAGCCGTTGTGGACCTTCTCGAACACGCGGTCGATGGCCTTGACGAACTTGCCCTCATCCTGCGAATGGTCGAAGAAGTGCCCGCACATCATGGGCGACAGCGTCAGCGCCACAATGCCGGACACCGCCACCGCGCCAGCCAGCGTGAAGGCGAACTCGGTGAACAGCGCGCCGGTCAGGCCGCCCTGGAAGCCGATCGGCACGTACACCGCGATCAGCACCACGGTCATCGCCAGGATAGGGCTGCCCAGCTCACGCGCGGCGATGATGGCGGCGTCGAACGGCGTCATGCCGGCCTTCATGTGGCGGTCCACGTTCTCCACCACGATGATGGCGTCGTCCACCACCAGGCCGATGGCCAGCACGATCGCCAACAGCGTCAGCAGGTTGATCGAGTAGCCCAGCATCAGCATCACGAAGAAGGTGCCGATCAGCGACAGCGGCATGGCCACCACCGGCACGATCACCGCGCGGAAGCTGCCCAGGAACAGATAGATCACCACCGTCACGATGATCAGCGCCTCCACCAGCGTTTTCACCACTTCCTCGATCGAGGTGTTGATGAACTCCGTGGAGTCGTAGACGATTTCACCGGTCAGGCCCGACGGCAGCTGGTCGCGGATGGCCGGGAAGGCTTCGCGCACGCGCTTGGCCACGTCCAGGATGTTGGCCTCCGGCGCCACCTTGATACCGATGAACACCGAACGCACGCCGCTGAACGCCACGTTGAAGTCGTAGTTTTCCGATCCCAGCGTGACGGTGGCGATATCCTCCAGCCGCACGATGGCGCCACCGGCCTGCTTGACGGCCAGCTGTTTGAACTCATCCACCGTGTGCAGGTCGGTGCCGGCGGTCAGCGGCACGGTCACCATCTGGCCCTTGGTCGAACCCAGGCCGGCCAGGTAGTTGTTGGCGGCCAGCGCCTGGCTGACCTCCGCCGCGGTGACGCCGTGCGCCGCCATCTTGCCTGCGTCCAGCCATGCGCGCAGCGCGAACTGGCGCGCGCCCAGCAGCTCGGCGGTCTGCACACCCTGGATCGAATCCAGCTTGGGCTTGACCACGCGCGCCAGGAAGTCGGTCACGTTATTGGTCGGCAGCGTGTCGCTGTAGAAGCCCATGTACATGGCGTCCGTGGTCTGGCCGGTCTGCACCGTCAGCACCGGTTGTTGCGCCTGTTGCGGCAGCTGGTTCTTGACCGAGTTGACCTGGGTGGTGATCTCGGTCAGCGCGCGGTTGGAATCGTAGTTCAGGCGCAGCGTGGCGGTGATGGTGGACACGCCGCTGTTGGACGACGAGGACAGGTAGTCGATGCCCTGCGCCTGCGCGATGGCCGATTCCAGCGGCTGGGTGATGAAACCCGCCACCGTGGCCGCATCCGCGCCGTAGTAGGTGGTGGAGATGGTGACCACCGCGTTCTGCGTCTTCGGATACTGGTTGATCGGAAGGCTGAACAGCGAGCGCAAACCCAGCACCACGATCAGTAAACTGATCACGCTGGCCAGCACCGGCCGTTTGATGAAGATGTCGGTAAAGTTCATGGCGCGCTATCCTCAGTGTTCCTGCGGCGTCGGATTCGGGCTGTTGGCCGGCTGCACCTTGTTGTCGATGGTGGCCGGCGTGCCGTTCTTCAGTTTCAGCTGGCCGCTGGTGACCACGGTCTGGCCTTCCTTCAAGCCGGTGAGGATGGCCACCTGGTCGCCGCGGGTCGGGCCGGTGGTGATGAACACCTGCTGCGCCACCAGGTAAGGCTGGCCCTTGTCATCCTTGAGCGTGTCCTTGGCGTTGGCCGGCGGCGGCGCCAGCACGAACACGGTCGAGCCATACGGGTTGTAGGTGATGGCGGTCTGCGGCAGGGTCAGGTATTTTTTCTGCTCGCCCTGGTCCAGCGCCACGTTGGCGAACATGCCCGGCAACAGCTGGCGCTTGGCGTTCGGCACGGTGGCCTGCACCTGCACGTTGCGGGTGGCCGAATCCACCTTCGGGCTGATGGAGGTGACCTTGGCCGGGAAGGCCACGCCCGGATAGGCGTCGCTGCTCAGGTTCAGTTTCTGGCCGATGGACAGGCTGGCCAGCTGCTTTTGCGGCACGAAGAAATCGACGTACACGGTATCGATGGTTTGCAGCGTCACCAGCTTGTCGCCCGGGTTCAGGTACTGGCCCGGATTGATGGCGGTGATCCCCAGCTTGCCGGCGAACGGCGCGCGGATGGTCTTCTTGTCGACCAGCGCCTTTTGCTGGGCGACCAGCGCCTGCTTGCTCTTCAGGTCCGCCTCGTCGGCGTCGACCTGCGCCTGCGAGATGGCTTGCGCCGCCAGTTGCAGCTTGTCGCGCTTGAGGGTGGTGGCCGACAGGTCGGCGGACGCCTGCAGGGCGCGCAGTTGCGCGATGTCGGAATCGGCGTTCAGTTCAAACAGCACCTGCCCCGCCTTCACCTCGTCGCCCGACTTGAAGCGCACCGCGCGCACCAGGCCCGCGATCTCGGTGGTGACGTCGACGCCGCGCACCGGCGCCAGCGTGCCCACGGAGCTGAGCTGCGGCTGCCATTCGGCCGTCTGCGCCTTGACGGCGGTGACCACTTGCGCGCCCGGCTTGGGCGAACTGGCGATCAGTTTTTTAATCTGCATGTACTTCCCGAAGGCCAGCACCGCGACCAGTAAAAGAACGGCGCCTACCATGATGAGCATACGCTTGGTCATGAAGTTATCTCCTGCAGTATTGATTATTGATTTGTACGATTCCACCAGCCGCCACCCAGCGCCTGGAACAGCGCCGCCGTGTCGGCATAGCGCGCCGCCTGCGCCTGCACCAGGCTGATATGGGTTTGCTGGTAGCTGCGCTGCGCGTCGAGCAAGGACAGATAGCTGATGCCACCCAGCTTGTACTGCTGCTCGGCCAGCGTCAGCGTTTCCCTGGCCAGCGCCTCGGCTTCCGCCTGCGACTTGAGCGCCGCCGCGTCGGCATCGAGCGCGCGCAGGGCGTCGGCCACGTTCTGGAAGGCGGCAAGCACGGTGGCGCGGTACTGCGCCGCCGCCGCGTCATACGCCGCCTCCGCCGCGCGCCGCTGGGCGCTCAGCGCGCCACCGTTGAAGATCGGCTGGGTGATGGCGGCGGCCAGACTCCAGGCGTTGGTGTTGGAATCAAACAGCTTGCCGAAACTCTGGCTGGAGGATCCATAGCTGCCACTGAGCGAGAACTGCGGATACTGCGCCGCCGTCGCCACGCCGATGGCGGCGCTGGCCTGGTGCAGCAATTCCTCGCTGGCGCGGATGTCCGGCCGCTGGCGCACCAGCGCCGACGGCAGCGACACCGGCAACTGCTGCGGCAGGGTGAGCGACTCCAGCGCGAACTCCGGCATGCCCGCCTCGCCCGGCAGCTTGCCGGCCAACACCGACAACTGGTGGCGCGCCGACGCCAGCGCCTTCTCCAGCGGCGCCACCGTGGCGGCGACCTGCGCCACCTGGTTGCGCTGACTGAGCACCGTGCCGCGCGGAACGGCGCCATACTCAAACTGCTTCTCGATCACGCCCAGCTGGCGGTTCAGCGCATCCAGCACCTCGCGGGTGGCCTGCAGCTGCGCGCGCAGCGAGGCTTCCTGGATCGCCGTGGTCACCACGTTGGCGCTCAACGCCAGATAAGTGGCCTCGACCTGGAAGCGCTGGTAGTCCACCGCCGCCTGCGCGCCTTCCAGCGTGCGCCGGGTGGCGCCGAAAACGTCCGGCGTGTAGGAGACGTTGACCGAGGCGTTATACAGATTGAACACGCCGGCCGCGCTGCCCGCCGTGGCGCTGCTGGTCTTCTGGCGCGTGGCGCCCAACTGGGCGCTCACCGATGGATAGACCAGATTGCCCGCCTGGGCGTTATAGTTTTCCTGCGCCTGGCGCAGCGTGGCCTCGGCCGCCGCCATATTCGGATTCTGCGCCAGCGCATTGCGTATCAGCTGGTCCAGCGCCGGCGAGCGGAACAGCGTCCACCATTGCGCCGGAATCTCCTGCCCGAACGCGAACTGCTGCGCCGCGCCGCCAACGCCGGGCGCCGACGCGGTCTGGCCGGGCAACGGCGTGGGCGTGTAACTGTCGCCGGCGGCGGCTGGCGCCGCCGGGGTTTTGAAATCCGGCCCAAGCGCGCACCCGCCCAAGCCTGCGGCGATCAACGCCACCGTGAAGATCCGTTTTCTCACTACAGTCTCCCGCACCTTGTGACTAAATTTAAAAATTAACGTCCACTAAAGGTTAAATAATATGCATTAGCTAACATGTTCGCATTTTTTCCCGCCCAAGTGTGGGTTTATTGCCGTGCAGAGATAAAAAAAACGGGCTCTGCCATTTCTGGCAAAGCCCGTTTCAGGGATAGGGTGATATCAGGCCGGTTCCGGCGTCGCCACGGCGCCGTAGGCGCGGTTGACTTCGGTCAGCGAGAAGGCGTTGGGACCGTTGGTTTCAGCGTCGGCGGCGTCATCGTGGGCCAGGCTGCGGTAGGTCAGCGGCGCCTCGTAGCGGATGCGCTCTTCCTCGCTGATCTTGCCGTCATGGTTGGTGTCGGCGCCCAGCTCGGATTCCGGCGGCGGCACGCCCAGCACGCCATCTTCGCCCACGCCCGGCAGCGGCTCAGGCGACAGCAGCACCTCAGGCTCCGGCTCGGCGGCCGCGCTCTGACCGGCCTCGTTGCCGAAGCGGGCCTGGAAGATCTGGGTTTCCGGGCGCTCGACCAGCTTTTTCAAGCCCTCATCGAACTGCTGCAGCGCGCTTTTCAGCGTGTCGTCCTCCGACACGGCCTTGACCAGCGCGTTGGCCTGATCGCCGCTGTCGGCGGTGTTGCTGGTATCAGTCTGCAGGGGACTGGTAGCGTTGAAACCGGGCAGCGACAGGTAGGCAGCCATCGAGGCGCTCAGGTCCGCGTTGGCGCCTTGTTCCGTTTCAGCTGGTTTAACAGGCGAGAGCGCCTTATCGGCAACCAGGGCTGCGGACAGGGTGGCACCACCAATATTGTTGATCATAATCATAATCGACTCCTGCAAGAAGATTCCTCACCACTACATTCTATCAGCGTTTTGGCAAGAGTTTTCATTTCCTGCCGGCTTCTCCCGCAAAAAAGTGCGCTTTTCCCCAAAAAAAGTTTCCATACAACACTCTCTTGATTACCAAAATCAATTGTCTTTTTGTTTTGATAGTTTTACATGCGCCGCGTTGCGGAATTGGTCAGACCACCGTAGAATTGGTCAACCAGTAGCATCCCACCGCATCACAGATTTTTGACCAACCGCGAGCTCGGCCATCCCCCGGCCCTCCTCTCGGTGGCACGGCATACGCGAGGTGTGCCGACCGGCGCCGGCCAAGAACGGCGTTGTTGAACTCAAACTATCTGGAGACAAAATGCACCTCACACTACGCAAAGCCGCCGCCGCGGCATGCCTGCTGCTCGCCACCGGCGCCGCGCAGGCCGCCGATCCGCTGCAACACGCCGTCATCAGCGCCAGCTACAGCGCCGGCGCCATCCTCGGGATCGGCGACGACTATGCCGGCAGCCCCGTCAGCGGCCTCGATCCACTCGACACCAGCGTGGAATTCTTCACCGCCGACGCCCTGTTCGGCTTTGACTTCGCGCCCGATGGCCATCTGACCATCTACAACAACCTCGCCATCCCGGCCGGCTCGTACAGCGCCAGCTTTGACTTCGGCGCCACGCTGGGCGCGGCCATCACCGGCTTCAACGTGGTGGACGCGGGCGTCACCGGCGGCACGCCGGTGCTCACCGTGGTCGACGGCCACACCATCCGCATCGACTTGAGCGCGGTCGAGTGGAACGGCGACTACAGCCCGCTGCAGACCGCGATCACGCTGCAGGCGGCGCCAGTGCCGGAACCCGCCACCGTTTCCATGCTGGCGGCCGGCCTGCTTGGCCTGGCCCTGCGCGCACGCCGTCGCCGCTAGGCGCCCCTCACAATTCAAGGAGCATCAGATGAAACTCTCTCGTTTCAGGGCGGCGCTTTGCCTGCTCGGCGTGGCCACGGCGTTGCAGGCGGCGACCATCGACCCGGCGCTGCAAACCGCGCCGGCGGACGGTTTTGGCGCCGGCACCGTGGGCGGTTCGGCCGCCATCGGCTCGCAGATCTACACCGTGACCTCGCGCCCGCAACTGCTGGCGGCGATACAGCGCGGCGGCCTCAATCCCAAGATCATCAAGTTAAGCGGCACCATCGACATGACCGAGGGCGTGCCGTACGCGAACACCGGCGACCAGGCCATTCGCGGCCTGATACGCCTGCCCAGCAACACCACGCTGATCGGCGCGGACGGCAACGCGGGCATCATCAACGGGCATATCGTGGTGTCCAACGTCTCGCAAATCATCATCCGCAACCTGAAGATCGTGAACCCGTGCGACGTCGGTCCGATCTGGGATCCGAACGACGGCGCGCTGGGCAACTGGAACGCGGCCTTCGACGGCATCGGCGTCTCCGGCTCGGACCACGTATGGGTGGACCACGTCACCTTCACCGACGGCGCCATCACCGACGACCTGCTGCCGATCGAGAACGGCCAGGTCAAGCAATGCCACGACGGCGCGCTGGACATCACCAACGCCTCCGATTACGTGACGGTGTCGTACAACGTGTTCGGCCAGCATCGCAAGAATAACCTGATCGGTTCCAGCGACACCGCGACGGCGGACAACGGCAAGCTGCACATCACCTTCAGCAACAACATCTTCCGCGATATCGTCAGCCGCGCGCCGCGCGTGCGTTACGGCCAGGTCCACCTGTTCAACAACTACTTTGTGGGCAGCACCTCGCATCCGGCCTACCCTTACGAGTACTCGGTGGGCGTGGGCCAGCAGGCGCAGATCCTGTCCAACAACAATGTGTTCGAGATCGCCGGCGTCACGCGCTGCGACCAGGTGGTCACGCCGATCGGCGGCACCGTGCCGGGCGCCTTCAAGGATGCGGGTTCGGTACTCAACGGCGCCGCGCTGGCTGGCTGCTCGACACCAAGCAGCGTGGCTTACAGCGTGCCCTATGCGTTCAGCGCGCGACCTGTGGCGCTGGTAAAGCCGAATCTGGTGGCGCAGGCGGGCGTGGGCAAGATCAGCACCGCCATCAGCGGCAGCGGCAACGTCACGCCCGATGTGACCATCACCCTCACCTGCCCGCCCACTGGCTTGTACTTCTGCGACGATTTCCAGAACAGCAGCATGGCCAACTGGAACCTGCTGCCGGTGTCCGGACCTAACGGCAGCTTCAGCGTCAAGGCTGAAAGCATCGGCGCCGCCAACATCGTGATGCAGTACACCGCCGCGTCGACAGGCGGCGTACTGGCCACGCTCAAGCCAGGCGCCATGAACGGCGTGCCAGGCGGCGATTACTTCGTCGAGGCGCGCATCAAGCCCATGACCAACAGCACCACCAGCAACAAGCTGCTCTATCTTCTGGCGCGCTACAAGGACTCAACCAACTGGTATGGCGCGGGCCTGAACGTGCAAAGCGCCACCACCAGCACTCAAGTGGAAATCGCCAGGATGCTGAACGGGACGCTGACCCGCCCCAAGCAGGTGAAGAAGCCGATCCAGATGGACGCCCAGTTCTACACCGTGCGCTTTGAAATGATCGGCACCACGCTCACCGTGTATCTCGACGGCGAGGCGCTGGGCAGTGTCACCGACGCCTCGTTCGCGGAGCGCGGGGTGATAGGCCTGTACACCACCAACAAATCGTTCCAGATCGACGACGTACGGATAGGCGATCCCTCGCTGAAACCGTCGCAACTGACGTTGAATCCATCCACGCTGAGCTACGCGGCGGAGGTGGGCGACGCGCCGCTGGCGGTCAGCGTCACCGCCGTCAAGCCGGATGGCACGCTGGATGGCTTCACGGCTTCGTCCAGCAACCCGGCGGTGGCGGCGGTGGCCATCAACGGCGGCACTGTGAACGTTACCCCGGTCGGCGCGGGCAGCGCCACCATCACCATCACCAGCGATTCCGACCCGACGCTGAAACGCACCATCGCCGCCACCATCGCGCCGCAGTTCGTGCAACCGACTCAAACCTATGCGCTGGCCGGCGCGGCCCTGCCGGCGGCCCATTCCGATGGCACGCAGGTCGACGCCTCGCTCAAGCTGACCTTCGACGGCCCGCCGACGCTGGGTTCCGGCGGCAGCATCCGCATCTTCCGCAAGGCCGATAACGCGCTGGTGGACGTGATCCGCCTGTCCGGCGAGACCGACGTCCTTGGCTACACCGGCCAGGCCAACGTGCGCAAGGTGAACACCACGCCGATCACCATCACCGGCAACACCGTCACCATCAAACCGCATTCCAACAAGCTGGCCTACGGCACCCAATACTACGTGGCCATTTCCAACGGCGTGTTCACCGGCGCGACGCTGGGCGGCGTGCCGTTCGTCGGCATCGGCGCGCTGGGCGACTGGTCGTTCACCACGCGCGCCGGCGCGCCCTCGCCCGGCGCCAGCCTCACGGTGGGCGACGGCGCCGATGCCGACTTCGGCACCGTACAGGGCGCGCTCAATTTCGCCATGCAGACGCTGGGCGCGGCCGATCCGGTCACCATCAACGTGCGCAATGGCGTCTACAACGAGCTGCTCTACCTGCGCGGCAAGGACAACGTCACGCTGAAAGGCGAAAGCCGGGACGGCGCCATCATCCAGTACACCAACTACGACACGCTCAACACCGGCTCCGGCGCCAGCCAGGCCAACGCCGACGCGGCGGCGGCCGGCGGCCGTTCGGTGATGCTGGTGGAGGCGTCGGACATGCTGGTGCTGGACTCGCTGACCTTGAAGAACACCACGCTGCGTTCGGGCGCCATCTCGGCGCAAGCGGAAACGCTCTACTTCAATAACGACAACGGCCGCCTGATCGCCAGGAACGCCAACTTCCAGAGCGAGCAGGATACGCTCAACCTGAAAGGCTACGCGTGGTTCTGGCAGTCGCTGGTATCCGGCAACGTGGACTTCATCTGGGGCAGCAGCCGCGCCGCGCTGTTCGAGGAGTGCGAGATCCGTTCGGTGGGCGATACCAGCAATGCGTCGAGCGGCGGCTACATCCTGCAGGCGCGCGCGGCCAACGCCACCGACAAGGGCTATGTCTTCCTCAACAGCCGCCTGACGCACGGCCCCGGCCCGGGCCCGCTGCACGGCGACGTGCCGGCCGGCGCCACTTACCTGGCCCGCAGCGCCGGCAACGCGGCCTACTGGGACAACATCGCCTTCATCAACACCAAGATGGACGCGCACATCGCCACCGTGGGCTGGGCCGGCGCGGGCGTGAACGGCCAGCCGGCGCCGAATCCCGCAGTGGCCAGCGCCGCCAGCGGTTGGCGTGAATACGGCAGCACCACGCTGGCGGGCGACGCGATCAACCTCGCCGCGCGCGTCGGCGGCTTCCAGCTGAGCGCCAGCGACGTGGCGGCCGGCTTCGCCGACCGTGCCAAGGTGTTTGCCGCGTATGGCGGCGGTGCGGGGTGGAATCCGCAGCCGTAACGGCATGTAACTGGCGCGCTACATTCCCCACCTCTTTCGGAGGATGCGCGCCAGCCCGCGTTTTTATACGATGCGGCGACAACATCAACATGGAGTCGTCGTGCGTTACCTGCTTGCCCTGCCGTTCATCGGCCTGCTCTGGCTGCCTTTCTACAACCGGGAACTGCCTTCGCTGTTTAGCTTCCCCTTCTTCTACTGGTATCAATTCGCCTGGGTGCCGCTGACCGCCCTCGTGATCTGGCTGGTCTACCAGAATGACCGCAAGAAGGGAGCGGAGTGATGCCGGACCAAGTCAACTGGACCGCGCTCGGCGTCTTCATCTTTTTCTTCGTGCTGGTGACGGTGCTGGGCTTCGGCGCCTCGCGCTGGCAAAGCGCCAGGCAGCAAGGCAGCCACCTTGAGGAATGGGGACTGGGCGGCCGCAATTTCGGCGCCTGGATCACCTGGTTCCTGGTCGGTGGCGATTTTTATACCGCCTACACCGTGATCGCCGTGCCGGCGCTGGTGTATGCGGTGGGCGCGTATGGCTTCTTCGCGCTGCCGTACACGATTCTGGTGTATCCGATCGTCTACCTGATCATGCCCAGGCTGTGGCACGCCGCGCAGAAGGCCGGCCACGTCACGGCGGCCGACGTGGTGTTCGGCCGCTATCGTTCGCGCCCGCTGGAATTCGCCATCGCCCTCACCGGCGTGGTGGCCACCATGCCTTACATCGCCCTGCAGCTGGTGGGCATGGAAGTGGTGATCAAGGCGCTGGGACTGACCGGCGAACTGCCGCTGGCCGCCGCTTTCGTCATCCTCGCCTTGTACACCTACGCCGCCGGCCTGCGCGCACCGGCGCTGATCGCCTTCGTCAAGGACCTGATGATCTACATCGTGGTGCTGGTGGCGGTGGTGCTGGTGCCGGCCAAGCTGGGCGGCTACGGCCATGTATTCTCGGCCGCCGGCGAAGCCTTCGCGGCCAAGGGCGGCGCCACCGGGCTGACCCTGAAACCGGCGCAGATCCTGCCGTTCGCCACGCTGGCGTTGGGTTCCGCGATGGCGGCGTTCATGTATCCGCACACGCTGACCGGCATCTTTGCCGCCAACAGCGCGGACACCATCCGCAAGAACGCCGTATTCCTGCCGGCCTACACCATCCTGCTTGGCCTGATCGCGCTGCTGGGTTTCATGGCCTACGCGGCCCATATCACCGTCGCCAGCAACAACGACGTGGTGCCGGCGCTGTTCAACGCCCTGTTCCCGAGCTGGTTCAGCGGCTTCGCCTTCGCCGCCATCGCCATCGGCGCGCTGGTGCCGGCGGCGGTGATGTCGATCGGCGCGGCCAACCTGTTCACCCGCAATTTCTGGAAGCCGTATGTGGATCCCGCCGTCACGCCCGAGGGCGAGGCCAAGGTGGCCAAGCTGGTGTCGCTGGTGGTGAAGGTGGGCGCGCTGGTGTTCATCCTGTTCCTGCCGACCAAATTCGCGCTGGACCTGCAGCTGCTGGGCGGCGTGTGGATACTGCAAACCTTCCCGTCGGTGGTGTTTGGTCTGTTCTTCGGCTGGTTCGGCGCGCGTGCGCTGCTCGGCGGCTGGGCGGTCGGCATCGTGGCGGGCAGCGTGCTGGCATTCAGCGACGGCATCAAGCCGGTGCACACCTTCATGCTCGGCGGCGATAGCTACACCGCCTATACCGGCCTGCTGGCGCTGGTGCTGAACATCGCGGTGGCTGTGATCATCCAGCTCATCGCGGGCGAAAAGCGCAAGGACTGAAAACCCGTCATCGTTTCGTCACAAGAATGGGATAACATTGTGTGTTATCCCATTCAACCTACGACGACTTCCATGACGAAAAAAATGTCTCTGCGCGCCATCGTACTCGCCGCCGCCAGCCTCGCCCTCGCCAGCTGCTACGCCGCCACGCCAGCGTCCACCACCGCATCCACCCTGCCCAAGCTGGTCGTCGTGCTGGTGGTGGATGGTCTGCCGAACGAGCAGGTGCAGCGCTACCGCGACCAGTTCGGCCAGGGCGGCTTGCGCCGCATGCTGGACCAGGGCGCGTCCTTCAGCAACGCGCACCAGGCCCACGGCGTGACCGTGACCGCCATCGGCCACAGCGCGGTGCTGACCGGCGCCTATCCTTATGTGCACGGCATCATCGGCAATAACTGGATCGATCCGGTCACCAAAAAGTCGGTCTACTGCACCGAGGACACCAGCTACACCTACATCGGCGAAGAGACCAAGCCAAGCGACGGCACCTCGCCGGCCAGGCTGAAGGTCAACACGCTGGGCGATGAACTGCGCTACGCGACCGGCAGCAAGAGCAAGGTGGTGACGGTATCCGGCAAGGATCGCGGCGCGATTCTGCTGGCCGGTAAAACCGGCACCGCTTACATGTACATGGAGAAGACCGGCAACTTCGCCAGCAGCACCTATTACATGAAGCAGCACCCTGAATGGGTCGGCAAATACCTCGCCACCAAGCCGCAGGACCGCTACTACGGCAAGAGCTGGTCCTACCTGCTGCCGGAGGCGGCCTACGCCGGCGACGCGCCGGAAGAACTGAACGCGCCCAAGGCCGGCGGCCACAATCGCCTGCCATACAGCTACTACAGCGAGAGCGGCGAGATCGACGCAGGCTACTACGCCAGCCTGCGCGTCGGCCCCTACCTCGACCAACTGACGCTGGACTTCGCGCGCGCGGCGGTGGAAGGCGAAAACCTCGGCCGCAATCCGGCCGGTGTGCCGGACCTGTTGGGCGTCAGCCTGTCCGCGCACGACTACGTCAACCACGCGTTCGGCCCGGAGAGCAAGCTGTCGCACGACCATCTGCAGCGCGTGGACCGCATGCTGGCGGACTTCTTCAACTATCTGGACAAGCGCGTGGGCATGGACAACGTGCTGGTGGTGCTGACCGCCGATCACGGCTTCGCCAACACGCCGGAATTCTCGCAAACGCAGCACTACGACGCGCAGCGCCTCGATGGCGACAAGCTGATGGCCGCGCTGGACCAGCATCTGGCCGCGAAGTTCGGCGTCGCGAAGCTGGTGCAGGCATGGTCGCTGCCGAACATCCACCTCGACTACGCGCTGGCCGACCAGAACAAGCTGAAACGCGAGGACGTGGAAACCGCAGCGGCGCAATACCTGCTGGCGCAGAACGGCATTGCCGACGCCTTCACGCGCACCCAGTTCGAGAGCGGCGCGGTGCAAGGCACGCATATCAACACGCTGATGCGCCGCGCGTGGAACCGCCAGTCGTCGGGCGATCTGATGGTGATCACCAAGCCATTCTGGTACTTCGGCACCGGCAACAGCGGCACCTCGCACGGTTCGCCGTATGCGTACGACACCAATGTGCCGTTGATGATCATGGGTAAACGCTGGATCAAGCCTGGCGCCTATGGCCAGTATGCGGAAGTGGTCGACATCGCGCCGACGCTGGCCAACCTGCTGCATCTGCGTCCGCCGGCGGGTTCGGAAGGCCGAGTGCTGACGGAAACGCTGCGTTAAATTAACGGGTCGCCTGTGGCGCCGGTTGCGCGTAGACGATGATGGGTGCGACCGGCGCCGCAGGTGCTGGCGGAGTACGGTTCAGCAGCAGGGCCGTGGTGATCGAGGTATTGAGCACCACCCCGCCCAGTACCGTGGCCACCACCCATTTGATCAGCCGGGTTTCGAACTTGGCGAAGCGCGCTTCAAATTCCTCACGCAGTGACTTGAAGCCGCTGTCGGTGCTCTGAGTGAGCGCATCTATCCGGGCACCGAGGATGAGCTCGTGTGCCTTTAATTCGCCTGTAAACCGCGCGACTGTGGCCTCAAGCTTGGCGTCGACATAGTCTTTGTCAGTGATGGAGTTCATCGCTCCATATTCCGCCTGCTCCCCGCCCCTGTCAATCCGATGACGTTTGATGCAAATCAGGCCAGGCTGCTCAGATAGCTATTCAGATGATCGAAGTTGAGCGGCTTGGAGAAGTGCTGGGAGAAGCCCGCCGCGACAGCCTTTTTGGCGGAATCTCGGTCGGCCGAACCGGTCAGCGCGATGATCGGCACAGCCTGCGCGCCGGGCATGCGGCGGATGGCGCGCACGGCGCCATAGCCGTCCATCCACGGCATGCCGAGGTCCATGATGATGGCCTTGGGCACCGCCTCGCGCACCCAGTCGCAGGCTTCGTAGCCGTTGTGCGCCGCCGCGGTCTCGTAGCCGTGGCACTGCAACAGCGCCGACAGCGACTCCACCACATCGACATTATCGTCCACCACCAAAACCTGTTTCGCGCTTGCCATGATATGCCTCACATTGTTGAGATCGTGAAGCCATCGTAGCAATGGATGAGCTAGCCGTATGTTCGCCAGCGCACCTTAGCCGCGCACCGCCGCCTCGATCTTGGCGACGTCGATCTTGCGCATCTCCATCATGGCGGTGAAGGCGCGCTTGGCCACCTCGCCGCCCTGCTTCATGGCGTCGGTCAGCACGCGCGGGGTGATCTGCCACGACAGGCCCCATTTGTCCTTGCACCAGCCGCAGGCGCTCTCGGCGCCGCCGTTGCCGACGATGGCGTTCCAGTAGCGGTCGGTTTCCTCCTGGTCTTCGGTTGCAATCTGGAAGGAAAAGGCTTCGCTCTGCTTGAAGGCGCTGCCGCCGTTGAGGCCCAGGCAAGGGATGCCCAGCACGGTAAATTCAACGGTCAGGGCCTGCCCGGCCTTGCCGCCGGGGAAATCGGTCGGCGCGCGGTGCACGGCGCCGACGCTGCTGTCCGGGAAAACGCTGGCGTAGAAATTGGCCGCCGCCTCCGCGTCATGGTCGTACCACAGGCAGATCGTGTTTTTGCTCATCGTCCCTCTCCTCTGTTCGCCGCCCGGACAGCCGGAATGGCTGCCGGAGCGGCGATTTTACAGCGAAGAGATCAGGCCTGGCACACCGCTTACCCCACCATCAGCTTGACGGACTTGAGATTCGCGCTGTCCGGACCGGCGTGGATGGTGAAGCTGCCCGGCTCCACCACGCGCTGCATCTCGGTGTTGTAGAACCACAGGTCGGACGGCTTGATATCAAAGCTCAGCGTGCGCTTCTCGCCCGGCTGCAGGGTGACGCGCTTGAACGCCTTCAGTTCCAGCACCGGACGGGTGACCGAGCTGACGTCGTCGCGGATATAGATCTGCACCACCTCGTCGCCCGCGCGCTTGCCGGTGTTGGTCACGTCCACCTCCACCTTGGTCGATTCGCCCACCGCGATGCTGGCCTTCGCCAAGCGCGGCGCCGAGATCGCGAAGGTGGTGTAGCTCAAGCCAAAGCCGAACGGATACAGCGGCTTGGTCGAGCCGTCGATGTAGCCGCGCCGTGCCGAGGGCTTGTGGTTGTAGAAGATCGGCAGCTGGCCAACGCCGCGCGCGATCGACACCGGCAGTTTGCCGCCCGGGTTGGCGCGGCCGAACAGCAGGTCGGCGGCCGCGTTGCCGGTCTCCTGGCCCATGTACCAGCCTTCGATAATCGCATCGGCCTTTTCCGCCAGCAGGTTGATCGACAGCGGACGGCCGTTCAGCAGGAACACCACGGTCGGTTTGCCCAGCGCGAAGATCGCACGCGCCAAATCGTTCTGCTGGCCCATCAGGTCCAGCGACTCGCGGTCGCCCAGGTGGGTGTCCGCCCAGGCTTCGCGACTGGTCTGCTCGTTGTCGCCCAGGACCATGATGATGGTGTCGGCCGATTTGGCCGCTTCCACCGCGTCAGCAATCAACTTGGCATTGACCGCCGGGTCGGTGAACTTGATTTCATCCTGGCCCCAGATACGGCTTTCGGTGATGCGCACACCTTCCGAATACGCCAGCGTGAAGCCCTGTGCCTTGGCTTCCGCCTGCAGGCCTTCGTAGATGGATACCACGTGGCGCGGAATGTCCGAATACCCGCCGATCGGCGTGTCCTTGGCGTGGGTGCCGAGCAGCAGCACCTTGCCGACCTTCTTGCCGTCCAGCGGCAGCAGGCCCTTGTCGTTCTTCAGCAGCACCGGGGTGCGGGTCGCGGCCAGACGTGCCAGGGCGACGGCGTCCTTGGTGGCGGTGAGGCCGTCGGCGGCCTTGGCGTCCACATAAGGATTCTCGAACAGGCCCGCTTCAAACTTCATGGTCAGCACGCGACGCACCACGGCATCAATTTCGCTTTCGGTGATGCGTCCCTCCTTCACCAGATTGCCCAGTTCCTTGAAGCCCTTGCCGTCCGGCGTCTCGATATCGACACCTGCCTTGAAGGCGCGATAGCCTGCCTCCTTGTCCGAATCCACCAGCTTGTGGCGCGTCACCAGTTCAGCCACGGCCATATAGTCCGACACGGTCAGCCCCTTGAAGCCCCACTCCTCGCGCAGCACCTTGTGCAGCAGCCAGTGGTTGGCGTGCGACGGCACGCCACCGATCTCGTTATACGACGGCATCACGGCGCCGACATTGGACTCCTTGATCGCGCGCTCGAACGGCGGGAAGAACTCCTCGCGCAAAGTGCGCTCGGTGACTTCGGCCGGCCCTGTGTTGGTGCCGTTTTCGGGCTGGCCGTGGCCCGTCATGTGCTTCAGCGTGACGAACACCTTGTCCTTGGCCAGCTTGCGGTCGGTGCCGGCGAAGCCGAGAATCGCCGCCTTGCCCATTTCGCCGCAAACGTAGGGGTCTTCACCAAAAGTCTCCTCGATGCGTCCCCAGCGCGGTTCGCGCGCAACGTCCACCACCGGCGCCAACGCCAGATGGGAACCCGCGGCGCGCATCTCGCGCGCCGCCACGCTAAAGATTTTAGTGGTCAGATCGGTATCGAAGGAGGAGGCGATGCCGATCGCCTGAGGGAAGCTGGTCGCATGGCGGGCGACGTAGCCGTGCAGCGCCTCTTCATGCATGAACATCGGGATGCCGAGGCGGGTCTGTTCCATCGCCCATTTCTGAGCCGCGTTGACATAGGTGGCCGTCTCCAGCGGGGTGCGGTTGAGCACCTGGCCGTCATCGCCGGCGGCGCCGGCGCCCTGCCCCAGACGGCGGTCCGATGGACGCGCCAGCATGCCCATACCGTGCGGGAATTCCTTCTGCGCCTTGGCGGCGACGAACTCGCCCTTGTCATCCTGAATTTTGACCTTGGTCAGCCAGGTGCAATGCAGCTGCATGATCTTCTCTTCCAGCGTCATGCGGCCGAGCAGATCGTCGACGCGCTTTTCTACCGGCAGCGCGGCGTCCTTGTACGGCGCCTTGGCTGGCGCGGCGATCGCCGGCAGCACGGTGAGGCCGGCCAGGCCGGTCATGGAGGTCAGGAACTGCCTGCGATTGTTGGTCATGCATTGTCTCCTTGTAGGATTATTCTCTTATCGTTTGCCTGCGCGGGTGCTGACGTCCACCCATACCGCCAGCGTCAGGATGGCGCCCTTGACGATCATCTGCCAGTAAGTGTCCACGTCCAGCATCGACATGCCGTTGTCCAGCGAGGCCATCACCAGCGCGCCGATCAGCGCGCCGTGCACGGTGCCCGACCCGCCGCGCATCGAGGTGCCGCCGATGAAGCAGGCCGCGATCGCATCCAGCTCGCCGGAGGTACCGGCCGATGGCGAACCGGCCGCCAGGCGCGCCGTGTTCACCAGCCCGGCCAGTGCGCACATCAGGCCCATGATCCCGAAGATCCACAGCTTGATCGATTTGACGTTGATGCCCGACAGGCGGGTCGCCTCCATGTTGGAACCGACCGAGTACACACGGCGGCCGAACACGGTTTGCGTGGTGACGTAGCTGAAGATGCCCAGCAGCGCCAGGAGCAGCAGTACCGGCAGCGGAATGCCCTCGTACGAATTGAAGGTGATGACGAAGGCCGCCAGCACCACGCCCAGCATCGCCAGCTTGGCGGCATCACGCCACATCGGCGCCACCTCCAGCGCGTGCGCGGCGCGGCTGCGGCGCTGCGCGATGATCAGGTACACGGCCACCACGAACAGCAGGAAGCCCAACGCAATGCCCAGCGTCGGCGACAGGTAGGCCTGGCCGATGTAGACCATGTCGTCCGATACCGGCGCGATGGTGGTGCCGCCGGTCACGCCCAGCACGATGCCGCGATACGCCAGCATGCCGCCCAAACCGACGATGAACGATGGGATGCCCAGATAGGCGGTCAGGTAGCCGTTGAACAGGCCAATCACCAGGCCCACCACCAGCACCACGATCAGCGTGAGCGGCAGCGGCAGATGGTGCGTCACATCCAGCACCGCCGCCACGCCGCCCAACAGGCCAAGCAAGGAGCCGACCGACAGGTCGATCTCGCCGGCGATGATCACCAGCGACATGCCGCAGGCGACAATGCCGGTGATCGCCATCTGGCGCATCAGGTTGGATAGGTTGCGCGGCGTGACGAAGCCACCCTCGGTGTGATAGCTGAAGAAAGCCCAGATCAACGCGACCGCGATCAGCAGGGCCAGCATCTTGTACTGCGTGAACAGCTGTTTTAAATTGAATTTCATTGTTCGTCCTAATTTCAGTGCGCCTGGTCCAGCGCAGCCGCCAGTACCGTTTCCTGGCTCAGATTGTCGTTGACGAAATCGCCGCGCAGCTTGCCCTCGCCGATCACCAGCACGCGGTCGGAAATGCCCAGCACCTCGGCCAGTTCCGACGACACCATGATGATCGACATGCCCTCCTTGGCGAGGTTGAAGATCAGCTGATAAATCTCGAACTTGGCGCCGACGTCGACGCCGCGCGTCGGTTCGTCGAGGATCAGGATCTTCGGCTTGGTCAGCAGCATCTTGGACAGCACGGCCTTCTGCTGGTTGCCGCCCGAGAGGCCGGTAATCGGCAGGAAGGGGCTGGAGGTTTTCAGCTTGACGCTCTTGATCTCCTGGCGGATGGTCGCCAGTTCGGCTTCCTGGTCAATACGGGTGGCGCGCGCGAAGTCCTTCAGCACCGTCAGCGTCATGTTGTGGCCAACGCCGAGGTCCGGCACGATGCCGTGATGCTTGCGGTCCTCCGGCACCATGGCCAGGCCGTTGCGGATCGCCTTCACCGGCGTGCTGGTATCGAGCTTGACGCCATTGAGATAGACCTCGGCCTCGCTCGGCCCCGGATAGGCGCCAAAGATGGCCGACACCAGCTCCGTGCGCCCCGCTCCCACCAGGCCGGCGATGCCCAGCACCTCGCCCTTGCGCAGCTGGAAGGAGATATTGTCCACGCGCTTGCGTTCAGGGTTGTCGGCGTCGTAGCAGGTGACGTTGCGGGCTTCGAAAATCACCTCGCCCGGCGTGTGCTCGCGTTGCGGATACAGCTGCGTCATCTCGCGCCCCACCATCTGCGCGATGATGCGGTCGATATTCATCTCCGACATCGGCGTGGTGGCGATATGCTGGCCGTCGCGGATGGTGACGATGGTGTCGCAGATCTCCGCCACCTCATCCAGCTTGTGCGAGATGTAGACGCAGGTGACGCCCTTGGCTTTGAGCGAATGGATAATATTCAGCAGCACCTTGATCTCGGCCGCCGTCAGCGAGGACGAGGGCTCGTCGAGAATCAGCAGACGCGCGTTCTTGTTGAGCGCCTTGGCGATCTCGATCAGCTGCTGGTGGCCGCCGCCGTACTGTTTCACTGGCAGCACCACGTTCACATCGTTGATGTTCAGCTCTTTCAGCAGTTCCTCGGCGCGGCGGTTCATGGCGGCATAGTCCATGCGTCCGCCCGGCAGCGTGATCTCGTTGCCGAGGAAGATATTCTCCGCCACCGACAATTCAGGCACCAGCATCAGCTCCTGGTGGATGATGACGATGCCGGCCGCCTCGGTCTCGCGGATCGACTGCGCCTGCAAAGGCTTGCCGTCCCAGATAATCTCGCCGTCCCAGGTGCCGTGCGGGTACACGGCGGACAGCACTTTCATTAACGTCGACTTGCCGGCGCCGTTCTCGCCGCACAAGCCGGCGCATTCGCCGGCTTTGAGCTTGATGTCGATGCCGTTCAGGGCGCGCACACCGCCAAATTCCTTGACGATGTTGCGCATTTCCAGAAGATATTCGGCCATGCTGATTCCTTAATTGGCGGTCAGCTGGGCCTTGGTGTAGAAACCGTCGTCAGACAGCACGTTCACGTTGGCCTTGGTCAGCGCGATTGGCGCCAGCAGCAGCGTGTTCACGTTCTTCATGCCGTTGTTGTAATTGGCGTTGAAGGCGGGCGTCTCGTTGCGCACCAGCTTGACCGACAGGCGTGCGGCTTCGGTGGCGATCACCTTCAGCGGCTTGTAGACGGTCATGGCCTGGGTGCCGGCGATCACGCGCTTGACGGCGGCGAGGTCGGCGTCCTGGCCGGAGACCGGCACCTTGCCGGCCAGCTTCTGCGCGGCCAGCGCCTGGATCGCGCCGCCGGCGGTGGCGTCGTTCGATGCGACCACAGCGTCGATCTTGTTGCCGTTGGCGGTCAGCGCGTTTTCCACGATGGACAGCGCTTCCGACGCGCTCCAGTCCTTGGTCCATTGCTTGCCGACCACCTTGATGTCGCCCTTGTCGATCAGCGGTTGCAGCACTTTCAGCTGGCCCTCGCGCAGCACCTTGGCGTTGTTGTCGGTCGGCGCGCCACCCAGAAGGTAGTAGTTACCTTTCGGCTTGAGGGCGACCAGGCTGCTGGCTTGCAGTTCGCCGACCTTGGCGTTGTCGAAGGAGATGTAGGCGTCGATATCGGCGTTGAGGATCAGGCGGTCGTAGGACACCACCTTGATCTTGGCCTTCTTCGCTTCGCGCACGGCGTTGTTCAGCACCGTGGCGTTGTAGGGAACGATGACCAGCACGTCCACGCCGCGCGAGATCAGGTTCTCGATCTGGGCGATCTGGCGCTGCTCGCTGGCGTCGGCCGACTGCACGTAGACCTTGGCGCCCAGCTTCTCGGCTTCGGCCGTGAAGTAATCACGGTCGCGCGCCCAGCGTTCCAGGCGCAGGTCGTCGATCGAGAAACCGATCTTCGGGTTCTTGGCGTCGGCCATGGCGCTGCCGGCGCCGAGTGCCATCATGGCGCCGAGTACGGCGCTAACTACAATCTTCTTCATTTAATCGTCTCCTTTTAGTTGTTCTTGCCACCGTCGTCCCGGCGCACGCCGGGACCCATGCTGACTGTGCTTCGCATTCAGCTTTCTATGGATTCCGGCCTGCGCCGGAAGTCATTTCGCCCAGTGGGCGGAATGACCCGGTGGTACTAGTGGTTGTGGCGCGCCAGTTTGTCGCCCACGCCCTGATACTTGAGCGCCAGCTCCATGCAGGCGCCCGTTTCCATCTGCCCAACGGTGGAGCGGTACAACTCCTGCCACGGGGTCTGGCTTTCCGGCACCGGCGGGATGCCCTCCGCCTTGCGCCTGGCCAGTTCCTCGTCGCTGACCAGCATATTGCAGCTGCCTTCGTTCAGGTCCACGCGCACGATGTCGCCGGTGCGGATGTAGGCCAGCCCGCCGCCCACCGCGCTTTCCGGCGAGGCGTTCAGGATCGACGGACTGTCCGAGGTACCGGACTGACGGCCATCGCCCAGCGTCGGCAGCCAGTTGATGCCGCGCTTGATCAGTGCATCCGGCGGTTGCATGTTGACGACTTCCGCCGAACCCGGCCAGCCGATCGGCCCCGCACCGCGAATCACCAGCATGCAGTTCTCATCGATGTTCAGCGACGGATCATTGATGCGGTTGTGGTAATCGCCCGAACCATCGAACACGATGGCGCGCGATTCGAAGATATTCTCCTTGCCCGGCGTGCTCAGATAACGCTGGCGGAATTCCGGCGAAATCACGCTGGTCTTCATGATGGCGAAGTCGAACAGGTTGCCCTTCAGGACGAAGAAACCGGCGTCCTCCTTCAACGGCGCGTTGAACGGATAGATCACTTCCCGGTCGTTGGTCTCGCGGCCGACCAGGTTTTCCTTCATGCTCTTGCCGGTGACGGTCAGACGATTGGAACGCAGCTTGCCGTTCTGCTCCAGTTCCCACATCACGGCCGGCACGCCGCCCGCGCGGTGGAAGCGCTCGCCCAGGAATTTGCCGGACGGTTGCATGTTCAGCAGCAGCGGCACCTTGTGGCCGTATTCCATCCAGTCGCTCGACTTCAGCTCGACGCCGGCGTGGCGCGCCATGGCGACGATGTGCTGCTGGGCGTTGGTGGAACCGCCGATGGCGGCGTTGACCACAATCGCGTCGAGGAAGGCGTCGCGGTTCAGGATCTGCGACGGACGGATGTCCTGCTTCGCCATCTCGACGATGCGCTTGCCGGTTTCGTAGGCCATCTGGCCACGCTCGCGGTACGGCGCCGGAATCGCCGAGCAGCCGGTGAGCGACATGCCCAGCGCTTCCGCGATCGCGTTCATGGTCGATGCGGTGCCCATGGTGTTGCAGTGCCCCGCCGACGGCGCCGAGGCGGCGGCGATCTGCAGGAACTTCTCTTCGTCGATCTTGCCGGCGGCCAGCTGCTTGCGGCCTTTCCAGATCGCCGCGCCGGAACCGACCAGCTCTCCATCGAGCCAGCCGTCCAGCATCGGACCGCCCGACAGCACGATGGCCGGAATGTCGATGGTGGCGGCGGCCATCAGCTGCGACGGCGTGGTCTTGTCGCAGCCGGTGGTCAGCACCACGGCGTCGATCGGATAGCCGTGCAGGATTTCGACCAGGCCCATATACGCCAGGTTGCGGTCGATGGCGGCGGTCGGACGGCGGCAGTTTTCAAAGATCGGGTGCAGCGGGAACTCCATCGCGATGCCGCCGGCGTCGCGGATGCCGTCGCGCACGCGCTTGGCCAGCTCCAGGTGGATGCGGTTGCACGGGCTGATATCGCTGCCCGATTGGGCGATGCCGATGATGGGACGGCCGGAACGCAGTTCCTCCGGCGTGATCCCGTAGTTCATGAAGCGCTCGAGATACAGCGCGGTCATATCGATGTGGTCCGGATTATCGAACCAGTCCTGCGAGCGGTAGCGACGCGATTGGGTGCTCATAGAGTTGCCTATTCTGGTGTATACAGATGTTGCAGTTGTCCCGGCGTGGCCACGCGGAAGCTGAATACGCCGCCGGCCAGCGGCTCGCGGCTCAATTCTTCTTCCGTCAGGCCTTTGCGGGCCGTGGTTACAAAGACGGTGCGCAGATCCGCGCCGCCGAATGCAACCTTGGTGATATTCGAACACGGCATGGCCACGGTGTCCAGCAGCTCGCCCGATGCCGCGTAACGCTCGATGCGGGCGCCGGCGAACAGGCCGACCCACAGCGCGCCGTCGGCGTCCACCGCCGTGCCGTCCGGGTAGCCGCCGCCTTCGATGCGCACGAACACGCGCTTGTTGGACAGGTTGCCGCTGTCGTCGATGTCGAAGGCGTAGATGGTCTTTTCCAGCGTGTCGGTGTGATAGAACGTGCGGCCGTCCGGGCTGACGCAGGGACCGTTGGTGATGACGTAGCCGCCGTCCTTGTGCTGGAGGCCATCGTCGGCGCTCAGGCGGAACAGCGAGCCGCTTGGCGCCACCTCGGCGTTGTCCATGGAGCCGAACCACAGCGCGCCATGGCGGTCCACGTAGCCGTCGTTCAGGCGATTGCCCGGCAGGTCGGCTTCCAGTTCCTGGATGGTGGTCAGCTCGCCGGTCTCGAACGAGAAGCGCTCGATGCGGCCCGGCAGGCCGCACACGAAGTCGCCGCCATGCATGGGCAGGGCGAAGCCCACCTCCGCCGGCACGGTCCAGCTTTGACGGCGGCCGCCATCCTCCGCGCAGCGATGGATCGCGCGCTGCTTGATATCGACGAAGTACAGCGCCTTGTCCTCGGGGTGCCACACCGGGCCTTCACCCAGGGTCGCGCCCAGCGACCAGATGCACTCAGGCTGATAGAGATTCATGCTCCATACCATCCGGCGTCTACGAAGTAATCACGGCCGGAGCAGCGCCGCGCGTTGTCGGAGGACAGGAACAGCACCATGGCGGCGATATCTTCCGATTCCACCGGCTCATGCAGGCACTGTGCGTCGAGGATGGCCTGGCCGCCCTGCTCGTCGTGCCACAGCGCCTTCTGGCGTGGCGTCAGCACCGAACCGGGAATCACGCAGTTGACGCGGATGCCGTCCTTGCCCAGGTCGCGCGCCAGGCCGCGGGTCAGGCCTTCGATGGCCGCCTTGGCGGTCATGTACAGCGTCAGGTCCGGCAAGGCGAGGTGCCACGAGATCGAACCGAAGTTCAGGATTACGCCGCCACCGGCCTTCTTCATGCCCGGCGCCACGGCTTGCGCGCAGAAGAACTGGTGGCGCAGGTTGACGGCGAAGCTGTCGTCCCAGTACTTGGCGGTGACGTCCTGCACCTGGTGACGGTGATCGTTGGCCGCGTTGTTGATCAGGATTTCAATCGCGCCGTGATCCTTCTCGATCTGCGCGATGACCTTTGACAGCGCGTCCAGGTCGGTGAGGTCGCAGTGGAAGAACACCGGCGGGAACTTGGCGTCCTTCATGCTGGCGGCCAGCTCTTTCGAAGCCTCGACCACGATGTCGATGAAGAACACCTGCGCGCCCTGTTTCACGAATGCGTCCACAATGCCCGCGCCAATGCCGGTGCCGCCGCCAGTGATCAGAACTCGCTTGCCGGCGAGGTCCGGGTAGGTGGCGTAGACCAATGGTTGCCCCATCTTTTTCTCCTGTTTATTTTAGTTGAGCAGGCCGCGCTGGGCCAGGTTGCGATACAGTGCACGCACGCCAAACGTCCATGGCGCGACGGCGTCGCTGCGATACACGTGGTTGACCAGCATGCCGAGCGACGGGCTGCTGATGCTGACGCGGTCACCCAGCTTGTGGGTGAAGCCCGCGCCCGGCGCGCCACGGTCCTTGATCGGCGAGAACATGGTGCCGAGGAAGAGCATGAAGCCGTCCGGGTATTGGTGGTGCGCGCCGCTGGTTTGCGCCACCAGATCCAGCGGATCGCGGCTGATTTCGCGCATGCGGCTTTCGCCATCCAGGCGGAAACCATCTTCCGCGCCTTCGATCACCAGGCGCAGTTCCGCGTTGCGCACGGTGTCGATGGTGAAGCGTTCGTCGAACAGGCGGATGAACGGGCCGATGCCGCAGGAGGCGTTGTTGTCCTTGGCTTTACCCAGCAGCAGCGCGCTGCGGCCTTCGATGTCGCGCAGGTTGACGTCGTTGCCGAGCGAGGCGCCGACGGCTTGCGCGCGGCTGTTCACGGCCAGCACGACTTCCGGCTCGGGGTTGTTCCATTTCGATTCCGGGTGCAGGCCGACGTCGGCGCCAAAGCCCACCGCCGACATGGGCTGCGACTTGGAGAACACCTCGGCGTAAGGGCCGATGCCCACTTCCATGTACTGCGACCAGGCGCCGCGCGCGATGAACTGCTGCTTCAGCTTTTCCGCCTCCGGCGAACCTGGCTTGATGGCCGACAGGTCGGCGCCGATATCCTTGAGCAGCGACTTGCGCAGCTCATCGGCCTTGGCCGGGTTGCCGCCGGCCTGTTCCTCGATCACGCGCTCCAGCAGGCTGACGGCGAAGGTCACGCCGCAGGCCTTGATGGCTTGCAGATCATTGGGGGCCAGCAGGCGCACCGGCGCATCCTGGTCGCCGCCGAGGGCGGCCTCGATCAGCTCCTCCACGCGGCCCAGCGATTCGCCTTGCGCGGCATGGGCGAAAGCCACCACGTCGTCGCGGTCCAGCAGGTCGGACACGGTGGGTACATGCGCGGTGATGTCGAATACTTCGCCTTTGCGCACCACCACCACGCTCGGGCCGTTGACGTCGTTGCGCCATACGCGGCCGACCAGCAGTGCGTCGGGCAGATCGGCGGGCAGGTGCGCCAGCGCGGGCGCGTGTTTCAGGGTATTTTTCATGGGGTCTCCTTTTTTAACGTCCCAAGCTTGGCTTCTTAGGGGAGTAGGTCCAGCCGGGTACCAAATAGCGCATCGCCATCGCGTCGTCACGCGCCGTGGTGGCGACTTTCTTGTACAACTCATGTGCCGCTTCGATGCGGTCCATATCGGGTTCGATGCCCAGGCCCGGTGCTTGTGGCACCTTGACTTCACCGCCGATGATTTGCAGCGGCTCGCGGGTCAGGCGTTCCTGCCCTTCTTGCCAGATCCAGTGGGTGTCGATCGCGGTGATCCTGCCCGGCGCGGCGGCGGCGGCGTGGGTGAACATCGCCAGCGACACGTCGAAGTGATTGTTCGAGTGCGAGCCCCAGGTCAGGCCCCAGTCGTGGCACAGCTGCGCCAGGCGCACCGAACCCTCCATGGTCCAGAAGTGCGGATCGGCCAGCGGAATATCGACCGCCCCCAGCAAATGCGAATGCGCCATCTGACGCCAGTCGGTGGCGATCATGTTGGTGGCGGTGGGGATGCCGGTGGCGCGGCGAAATTCCGCCATGATCTCGCGTCCCGAGTAGCCGTCTTCAGGGCCGCACGGATCCTCGGCGTAGGCCAGCAGGTCGCCGCGGCCCTTGCATAGTTCGATGGCTTCGCGCAGCGACCACGCGCCGTTCGGGTCCAGCGTCACGCGCGCATCCGGGAAGCGCGCCTTGATGGCGGCGACGGCTTCCATTTCTTCGGCGCCTCGCATCACGCCACCTTTCAGCTTGAAGTCGCGGAAACCGTATTTTTCCACCGTAGCCTCGGCCAGCTCCGCGATGGCGGCAGGCGTCATGGCCTGTTGATTGCGGCGCGCGTGCCACCCGGTGGCGCCCTGCCCGCTCTGGTATGGCAGGTCGGTGCGATTGCGGTCGCCGATGTAGAACAGGTAGGCCAGCATCGGCACGCTGTCGCGCTGCTGGCCGGCACCCAGCAGTTCGCACACCGGCATATCCAGATGTTGGCCCAGCAGATCGAGCAGCGCCGCCTCGACGGCGGTGACGACGTTTTCCAGCCGCAGATTGATTTCGTGCGGCTGCTTCAAGACGGCCGCCTCGGCGGCGTCGGTGACCTGATGCTGGCCGTTGATCGAGGCGCGCAGGATATTCAGGGTACGGTGATAGCGGCCGATCTCCGAGCCGACCACCAACGGCACGGCGTTTTGCAGCGCGCGCAGGATGCCGGCGCCGCCAGGTACTTCACCCATGCCGGTGCGCCCCGCGCTGTCTTTCAACAGCACCAGATTACGGGTGAAAAACGGCGCGTGCGCGCCGCAGAGATTGAGCAGCATGCTGTCGTGACCTGCCACGGGGATGACGCGCATCTCCGTTATCGCCGGGCTGCCTGCTCCCGGCGTTTTTGTTGCATGTACCATCTCTTTACCCTAAAATGAATAGCGCTAACATTTTATGAGTGTGAAGGATTTATGCGACCAAGTCAACACGCTTTACGCAGCTGTCTGGGCGCCGTGCTTACGGCTTTTCTGATGAATGCCACAGCTGCGAACCCGGGATCGCACTGGGTGGCGAGTTGGGGTGCGGCGCAGCAAATTCCCGAACCGGCGAACCAGTTGGCGGCCGAACACTGGCGCGATGGCAGTATCCGCCAGATCGTGCATCTCACTCTGGGCGGCAAGCAGTTCCGGGTGCGCGTCAGCAACGCATACGGCACTGCACCATTGGTGCTGGAGGCGGCCAGCGTGGCGCTGGCGCAAGCGCCTGGACAAACTGGCGTCAACGCCCCTACCCTGCGCCCGCTGACCTTCGATGGCCGGACCTCCGTGATGATCCCGGCCGGCACGGAATACTATAGCGATACCGTCAGCATGGAACTGAAACCGGCGGCCGACCTGGCGGTTTCCCTCTATTTCAAGGAGGCGCCGGCGCAGCAGACCGGCCACGCGGGCGCGCGCACCACCACTTTCCTCGCCAAGGGCAACCGCGTGAATGACGCGTCGTGGGACGACGCCGGCGATGGCCTCACCAAAATCACGCGCTGGTATGCGCTCAGCGACGTGGAAGTACAGGCCCCACGCGGCGTCGGCGCGCTGGTGGCCATTGGCGACTCCATCACCGACGGTTACGGCGTACCGCCTGATACCAATACCCGCTGGCCGGACGTGCTGGCGGCGCGCCTGCGCAACGAGAAGCTGACGCTGGGCGTGGTCAACGCAGGTATCGGCGGCGGCCGCATGCTGCGTGACGGCCTTGGCCCCAACCTGGCGGCGCGCTTCGATCGCGATGTGCTGGCGCGCGCCGGCGTGACGCACGCGCTGGTGCTGATCGGCGTGAACGACATGGGCAGCCAGCACCGCAATACGCCCGATACGCCGGCCGACCGCCAGCGCCTGCTGGCGGACCTGAAACTGGCGCACCGCCAACTGGCGGAACGCGCGCGGTCGCACGGCGTCTGTCTGATCGGCGCCACGGTAACGCCGTACGTCGGCAGCGATTACTATCATCCAGAACCGGAGAACGAGGCCGATCGGCAGGACCTGAACAACTGGATACGCACTTCGGGCGTGTTCGACGCGGTGGCGGACTTCGACGCGGCGCTGCGCGATCCAGCCCGGCCGGATCGCCTCAAGCCGGTGTATGACTCCGGCGACCATCTGCACCCATCGCTGGCAGGCTACCGCGCGCTGGCGGAAACCGTGCCGCTGGCGGCATTACGAAAACAATGTGGAGACAACAAATGATCGGTTCCCGGCTGGCGGCACATGCCGCCTCGCACATCGCGGCACTCGCAGCGACGCTTCCCGCCACGCGGCCTTCCGCGCCACCCGGGCTGCGGCCCGCCACCTCGCCGCTCTCGCGCGCCGCGCTCTCCGCGTTGCTGGCGGCGGCCTCGCTAAGCGCACCGGCGCTCGCGGCGCCAGCCGCGACCTACACCAATCCGGTGCTGAGCGGCTTCCACGCCGATCCAAGCATTTGCCGCGTTGGCGGCGACTACTACCTCGCGACCAGCAGCTTCGAATACTTCCCGGGCGTGCCGATCTACCATAGCAAGGACCTGGTGCACTGGCTCCAGATCGGCCACGCGCTCACGCGCGCCAGCCAGCTGAATCTGAAGAAGACCCGCAGCTCGCAAGGCATCTACGCTCCCACCCTGCGTTGCCATGACGGCGTGTTCTACATGGTCACCACCAATATGGAGGGCGGAGGCGCCTTCTACGTCCACACCAAGGACCCCGCCGGCGAATGGTCGGAACCGGTATGGCTGAACGATCCAAGCTTCGCCATGGACCCTTCCCTGTTCTTCGATGACGACGGCAAGGTCTATTACACCCGCCACGGCGGCGGCGAACGTGGCGGCGTCTATCAAGCCGAGATCAACCTGAAGGCCGGCAAGCTGCTGGAGCCACCGCGCCTGATCTGGTCCGGCACCGGCGGCGTGTGGCCGGAAGGGCCGCACCTGTACAAGCACGATGGCCAGTACTATCTGATGATCTCCGAGGGCGGAACCTCGTACAATCACAGCCTGACCATGGCGCGCTCCGCATCGCCGTGGGGACCATTCACCGCCAACCCGGCCAATCCCATCCTCACGCACCGGGGGCATCCGGAGCTGCCGCTGCAAGCCACCGGTCATGGCGATCTGGTACAAACGCCGGAAGGCAAATGGTGGATGCCGCTGCTGGGTATCCGTCCGGTCGAACAACGCCATCACCTGGGTCGCGAAACCCTGCTGACGCCAGTCGAATGGAATGAGCAAGGCTGGCTCACCGTGAACAAGGGCCGCCCGCTGGCGGTGGAAATGTCGGCCGAGGGACTGCCACCGCTGACGCCATGGCCTGCGGAACCAGTGCGCGATGACTTCAGCGCGCCCAAGCTAGGCCTGCAATGGACGCAGCTGCGCGGCCCCGGCGATGGCCTGTGGTCGCTGAGCGAACGCCCCGGCTACCTGCGCCTGAAAGGCAGCGGTGTCACCATGAACGACATAGCGCAACCGGCTTTCATCGCGCGCCGCCAGGAGCATATGCGCATGCGCGTATCGACCCAGCTGGAGTTCGAACCAGCGGCCGCCACGCACGCCGCAGGCCTGGTGCTGCGCCAGAACGAAAACAATTACTACGAGCTGCGCGTCACCGGCACGCCTCAACGCAAGCTGGAACTGCTGGCTCGCGCGCGCGGCGTCACCACATTGCAGGCCTCGGCCCCGCTGCCGCCCGGTCCCGTCGTGCTGCAGGTGGAATCATGGGCGGACCGTTATGAATTCAGCTACAGCGGCGCGGGCGTCCCGCTCAAGCAAATCGGCAGCGTGCCAACCGCCGCGCTGTCGTCGGAATCGGCGGGCGGATTCACCGGCGTCTTTATCGGCATGTATGCCGAAGGCGCGCGGCAGCAAGCCATGCCGCCCGCTGATTTCGCATGGTTCGACTACCAGCCACTGGAAAAATAAAACGATATGAGACAACGCATTCTTGCTGCCGGGGCCATGCTATTGGCCCTGCTGACGCACGCCCTGCCCGCCCAGGCGCTGGGCCAGAAGAAACTGGCCTGGTTCGACTCCCCGCCCGCAGATGCGGTGGCGCTGGCCCGCGATGGCCAGGCCGCCAAGCTGTATGTGGATCCAGCCGACTATCCCGGCGTGGTACGCGCGGCCGGCGACCTACAGGCGGATATCGCCCGCGTCAGCGCCGCCAGGCCGGCGCTTGAAACGACAGGCGCGCCGGCCGGCAAGGACGTGGTCATCATTGGCACGCTCGGCAAGAGCGCGTTGATCGATCAGCTGGTGGCGACCGGCAAGCTGGATATTTCGGCCATCAAGGGCAAATGGGAAGGCTGGCAGGTGCAAACCTTGCGCAATCCGCTGCCCGGCGTGGAACGCGCGCTGGTGATCGCGGGCAGCGACAAGCGCGGCACCATCTACGGTATTTATGAAATGTCCGAGCAGATCGGCGTCTCGCCGTGGAACTGGTGGGCCGACGTGCCGGCGGCAAAGCACGCCAGTGTGTACGCATCGGCCGACGCCGCGGTGAGTGACGCGCCGGTGGTCCAGTATCGCGGCATTTTCCTGAACGACGAAGCACCGGCGTTGACCGGCTGGGTCAAGCAGCACTATGGGAGTTTCAATCACCAGTTCTATGCGAAGGTGTTTGAGCTGATCCTGCGCCTGCGCGGCAATTACCTGTGGCCCGCCATGTGGGGCGAAGCCTTCTACGATGACGATAAGCTGAACGGCAAGACCGCCGACGACTACGGTGTCGTTATCGGCACCTCGCACCACGAGCCGATGATGCGCGCGCACGACGAGTGGCGCCGGTACGGCGGCGGCCAGCACTGGGACTACAACCGCAGCGGCGATGCGCTGCGCGAATTCTGGACCCAAGGGCTGCGCGTGACGCAGGGGCAGGAGAAAGTGGTCACGCTGGGCATGCGCGGCGACGGCGATGAACCGATGTCGCGCGACGCCAACGTGTCGCTGCTGGAGCGCATTGTCAGCGACCAGCGTGCCATCATCGCCAAAGAGATCAATCCGGACGTCACCAAGGTGCCGCAGCTGTGGGCACTGTACAAGGAAGTCCAGGACTACTACGAGAAAGGCATGCGTGTGCCGGATGACGTGATGCTGCTGTGGTGCGACGACAACTGGGGCAATATCCGCCGCCTGCCGACGCAGGAGGAACGCAAGCGCGCCGGCGGTGCGGGCATCTATTACCACTTCGATTACGTCGGCGGTCCGCGCTCCTACAAATGGATCAATGTCACGCCGCTGCCCAAGGCGTGGGAGCAGATGCATCTGGCGTGGCGGTATCAGGCCAACCGCATGTGGATCGTCAATGTGGGCGACCTGAAGCCGATGGAAGTACCGATCGAGTTCTTCCTCACGTACGCATGGAACCCCGCCGCCTGGCCGGCGGAGCGCTTGCCGGACTATCTGAAGCTGTGGGCGGCGCGCGAATTCGGCGCCGAGCATGCCGACGACATCGCCGACATCGTCGCCAAATACGCCAAGTACAACGGCCGACGCAAGCCGGAGCAGCTGGAACCGAACACCTACAGCCTGGTGAACTATAACGAGGCCGCCCGCATCGTCGATGAGTACAAGGCGATCGCGGAGCGTGCGGAGAAGATCAATTCCGCCCTGCCGGCGGACAAGCGCGACGCGTTTTATCAGCTGGTGCTGTACCCCGTGAAGGCCAGCGCGGTGGTGGACGAGTTGTACGTCTCGGCCGGCTTTAACCGCCTGTATGGCATGCAGGGCCGCGCATCCACCAATGACCTGGCGGCACGGGCGCGCTCGCTGTTCGCGGAAGACGCGGAGCTGGTGCGCCGCTATCACGAGGATATCAGCGGCGGCAAGTGGAACCACATGATGTCGCAAACCCACCTGGGCTACACCTATTGGAACCAGCCGCCGCGCAATGTGATGCCGCCAGTGACCGAGATACAGGTGCCGAAGGCGGCCGACATGGGTGTGGCGGTGGAAGGCAGCGAACAAGTCTGGCCAGGCCCTGGCGGCGACGCGCTCGCGCTGCCGGCGCTGGATGTATTCGAGCGGCGCGGCCGCTTTATCGACATTTTCAATCGCGGCCAGCAGCCGTTTGACTACCAGGTCACCGCCAGCGAGCCGTGGATCACGCTGGACAAGCCTGCCGGCCAGGTGACACGCGAGCAGCGCGTGGCGGTGAACGTGCGCT
This sequence comes from Duganella sp. SG902, assembly GCF_013376005.1. Lineage (GTDB taxonomy): Bacteria > Pseudomonadota > Gammaproteobacteria > Burkholderiales > Burkholderiaceae_D > Rugamonas. The sequence goes on from NZ_JABMJK010000001.1 coordinate 131,577, forward strand.
GGGCCGACGTGCCGGATGGCGTGCGTACCGCGTCGCTGACCATCTCGGGTGCGGGCGGCAAGACGGTGGTGAAAGTCCCCGTGCGCAAACCGGCCGGCGCGGCGTCGCTGAAGGGCTTCATCGAAACCGGCGGCGTGGTGGCGATGGAGGCGGAGCACTACACGCGCGCGGTGCCGGCCGGCCAGCGCACCTGGTTGAAGGTGCCGGACCATGGCCGCACTTTGTCCGGCATGACGGTGGCGCCGGTGGATGCGCCGGCCGACGCGGCACCCGCGATGCGGCTGGAGTATGAGATGCAGTTGTTCAGCGCGGGCAGGTTCGAGGTGCAGGCCACGCTGGCGCCGACGCAGAAGTTCCAGCCCGGCCAGGGCCTGCGCTACGCGGTTTCATTTGACGATGAGGCGCCGCAGATCGTCAATGTGCATGCGGATGGCAGTGAAAAAGCATGGGAGCGCAGCGTGTCCGACGGCGCGACGGTGCTGGCGTCGCGCCACCAGATCGACAAGCCGGGCAAGCATACACTCAAGTTCTGGGCATTGGATTCGGGGCTGGTGCTGCAAAAACTGGTGGTCAACACCGGCGGCCAGAAGCCGAGTTACCTCGGCCCTCCGGAAAGCCCGCGCCAGTGAGTACATATAAGTGCTAAAAGGCGTCAGGCGCGCGCCGGCATGGCGTTGATGGCGGCGGCGATCGCGTCGCGCAGCGGTTTGGCGCGCAGTTCGGCGTCAAACGGCGTGGGCCGCATTTTCTGCCCATCGGTGCGCGGCGCCTCGTCCCAGCCCTGCAGCCAGCTGACATGGTCCGCCATGCCCCACAGCAGAAAGTCCTTGCACTGCCGGTAGCTGAACGTCACGTCGAGATAATCCTTGGCCAGCGCCGCCACACCGGCGTCGCGGGTCTTCACGTCGGCCGGCAGCTTGCGGTCGTTGACGTCAAACTCCGTGATCAGCAAATCCAGCCCCATGCCCGTGACCTCGTCCAGGAACTTGCGCCAGTCCTGCTGATAGCGCGTGCCGCTGCTCTCGTCCCATGAGCCAATATGGCTCTGCAAACCCAGCGCATGCACCGGCGTGCCGCGCGATTTCAGGTCGTGCAGCAGCTTAAGCACACCGGCGCGGTGCTTGGCGCTACCCTCGTCGCCGCGCATGTAATCGTTGTAGACCAGCTGCGCCTTGGGCGCGCGCTCCGCCGCCAGGCGGAACGACAAATCGATCTGCTCGACCGCGCCCATGCGCTCGGTGAACACGTTCGCGCGCAAGCCGCCGGTTTTCGGATCGACCGCCTCGTTGACCACGTCGTAACTATGAATGGCGCTACCAAAGTGATCGCAGACGGTGACGATATGCTTGCGCAGCAGCGCCTCGGCCGCCTTGCCCGGCTGCGCCCCGAAGTCATACTCATTGACCCACTTCGGCAGCCATTTGGCCTCCTGCCAGACCAGATTATGCCCGCGCACCAGCATGCCCTGCTCCTTCGCCCACGCGTACATGGCGTCCGCCGGGCCGAAGTTGTACTGGCCCTGGCGCGGTTCCAGCGCCTGCCACTTGCCCTCATTCTCCGCCACCAGCATATTGCATTCGCGCGCCATCAGCGCCTTGTAGGCGGGATCGTGGAAGTAGCGGCCGCCGATCGCGTTGCCGACGTTGAGGCCTTTGCGTTTGCCCACTACCTTCAAGGGTTCCGGCATGTCGGCGGCGTGCAGCGGCGCTGCGCTGGCGGCGGCCATCATGGCCATGAAGCTGCGGCGGGAAAATTTCATTTTGTCTGTCTCCTTGTTGGAATTGTTCGCTAACATCGTGGCATAATGAAATGGTTACGCTACCATAAAACGGAGACATGATGCGGTTTTTCCTTCCTGCGGCCCTTGCGGGGTTGCTGCTGTCGCTTGCCGCGACGGTATTCGCGGCCGACGAAGACGGCTATGATTTGTGGCTGCGCTACCGCCCGCTGGAGCGCGCCGCACAGACGACCCTCAAGGCGCAAACGCGCAACATCGTGCTCCCCGGCGCGCCGACACCGACCACCGACGCCGCGCTGGCCGAACTCCAACGCGGCCTGAAAGGCATGCTGGGTCAGGCCCCCGCCACCGCCGCCACGACCGTCGACGGCAGCCTGCTGCTCGCCACGCCCAGCCGCCTGCCTTCGCTGACCGCCGCCGACGCCGCGTTGCGCGCCGACCTGGCCGCGCTGGGCGACGAAGGCTACCTGCTGCGCCAGACCCGCGTGCATGGGCACAAGGTCACGCTGGTCGCCGCCAACAGCGACATCGGCCTGCTCTACGGCGCCTTCGCCTGGCTGCGCGGCGCTGCCATCGGCGGCACGGCGGCGGCCAGCTCCGCGCCCAAGCTGCAACTGCGTCTGCTGAATCACTGGGATAACCTGGACCGCAGCGTGGAGCGCGGCTACTCCGGCCAGTCGATCTGGGACTGGTGGGGCCTGCCCGAGATCAAGGACCAGCGCTACACCGACTACGCGCGCGCCAACGCCTCGCTGGGCATCAACGGCACGGTGCTCAACAACGTCAATTCCAAGCCGGAGGTGCTGACCGCCTCCTTCATCGCCAAGACCGCCGCCGTGGCGGACATCCTGCGCCCTTACGGCATCAAGGTCTACCTGTCGGCGCGCTTCTCCACGCCGCTGGAACTGCACGAGACCAGCACCGCCGATCCATTGGCGCCGGAGGTACAGCAATGGTGGAAGAACAAAGCCGACGAAATCTACAAGGCCATCCCCGACTTCGGCGGCTTCCTCGTCAAAGCCAATTCCGAGGGCCAGCCCGGCCCGCAGGACTATCACCGCACCCACGCCGACGGCGCCAACATGCTGGCCGCCGCGGTAGCGCCGCACAAGGGCATCGTCATGTGGCGCGCCTTCGTGTATGCGCCCAAGGGTGCGCACCTGGCCGACGACCGCGCCAAGCAGGCCTACGAGGAATTCAAGCCGCTGGACGGCAAGTTCGCCGCCAACGTGCTGGTACAGGTGAAGAATGGCGCCATCGACTTCCAGCCGCGCGAGCCGTTCCACCCGCTGTTCGGCGCCATGCCGAAAACGCCGCTGATGATGGAATTCCAGATCACCAAGGAGTACCTCGGCTACTCCACCGACATGGCCTACCTTGGTACCATGTATGAAGAGACGCTGGAATCGGACACCCATACTGGCAAGACCGTTGCGCAAACCCTGAGCGGCATGGCCGGCGTGGCCAACATCGGCAGCGACCGTAACTGGTCCGGCTCCCATTTCGACCAGGCCAACTGGTACGCCTACGGCCGCCTCGCATGGAATCCGCAGGCCAAGGCCAGGGACATCGCCGCCGAATGGGCCGCCCTCACCTTCAGCCCGGACCGGCGTGTGGCAGGCCCCATCGTCGACATGATGATGATCTCGCGCGAAGCGGTGGTGAACTATATGACCCCTCTCGGCCTGCATCACATGATGGGCACCAGCCACCACCACGGCCCGGCGCCATGGGTCGATAATCTTGAGCGGCCCGACTGGAACCCGGTCTACTACCACCGCGCGGACCGCAACGGCATCGGCTTCAATCGCACCGCCAGCGGCAGCAACGCGCTGGAGCAGTACGCACCGGAGATCGCCCGCCAGTACGCCGATCCGCGCACCACGCCAGAACAACTGCTGCTTTGGTTCCACCATCTGCCATGGGACTACGCGATGCCTTCCGGCCGCACCCTGTGGGCCGAATTGTTGGCCCGATACGACAAGGGCGTGGCGGACACCCGGCAGCTGCATGCGCGCTGGGTGGCGCTCAAGCCGCTGATCGACGCGCGTCGTTACGCGGACGTCGAACAGCACCTCACGCGCCAGATCAACAACGCCGTTCTGTGGCGAGACGCCTGCGTGGCCTACTTCCAGTCGGTGTCCGGGCTGCCGCTGCCGCCCGGCGTGCAGCCGCCGGCCCATCCGCTGGAATACTACAAAGCCCTGCGGTATCCTTATGCGCCGGGTCGTGGTTAAGCCCCGCTTGTGGTAAAGTCCGGGACTTAACCCAGCTTTATACTGATTGAGGACAGATGACGAAAACTAAGGTGAAACCGGCGCCAGTACCGGCCGTGCAGAGCCGCTCGCAGGCCCCAACCATGGCCGATGTGGCCAAGCTGGCAGGCGTATCCCCGATGACGGTGTCGCGCGTGATGAACGGCGACACCAACGTCCGCGAAAAAACCCGCAGCCGCGTCGACGCGGCCGTCGCCGCCCTCAACTACGTTCCCAACCAGGCCGCGCGCCGCCTCGCCGGCTCGCGCCCGATCCGCGTCGGCTTCCTGTACTCGAATCCGAGCGCGGGCTACCTGAGTGAATTCCTGGTCGGCCTGCTGAACCAGGCCAGCCCGAATAATGTGCAGCTGGTGGTGGAAAAATGCGAGGCTGATGAACACGGCGTCGAACAGGCGCGCCGCCTGATCGCCAACGGCGTGGACGGCATCATCCTGCCGCCGCCGCTGTGCGACGTGCATAACCTGATCGACCTGATCGCCGCGTCGGGCACGCCGGCCATCACCGTGGCATGCGGCCAGCCCGACCCGCGCGTGGGCGGCGTCAGCATCGACGACTACCAGGCCGCGTATGCCATGACCTGCCACCTGATCGCGCTGGGCCACCAGCGCATCGGCTTCGTCATCGGCCATCCGAACCAGAGCGCCAGCGCGCGCCGCCTGGCCGGCTTCAAGGCCGCCATCGCCGAAAAGAACGCGCAAAATGCGAAGGAGCTGATCGTCCAAGGCCTGTTCACCTATCGTTCCGGCCTGGATGCGGCGGAGCAGCTGCTGGGCATGGAGCAGCGCCCGACCGCCGTCTTCGCCAGCAACGACGACATGGCTGCCGCCGTGGTGGCGATCGCCCATCGCCTCGGCCTGGACGTGCCGGGCGACCTGACCGTGGCGGGCTTCGACGATACCGCGCTGGCCACCACCATCTGGCCCGAACTGACCACCGTGCGCCAGCCGATCGCCGACATGGCCGAAAAAGCCGTGCAGATCCTGGTGCGCCTGATCCGCGCGCAGCGCAACGGCACGCCGGAGGCCCCCGAACACGTCGTCATTGAGCACGCACTGATACGCCGCCAGTCCGATGCTGCCCCACGTTTGCGGCCCAAACATTAAAACCATATCGAGACAATGAACAAACTCCCCGTGCTGTTGATCGCCGCTAGTGTTATTTCCTCTTCCGCCTACGCAGCAACCAGCAGCACGCCGCGCGCCGCCACCGCCACCGGCGTGGTGAGCGGGGTGCAGGAAGCTTCCGGCGTGAAGTCGTTTAAAGGCATTCCCTACGCGGCGGCGCCGGTCGGCAAGCTGCGCTGGGCGGCGCCGCAGGCGGCGGCTAAGTGGAAGGGCACGCGCAAGGCCGATCGCTTCGCGGCGCCCTGCATGCAGCTGCCGCTGTTCAGCGACATGGTGTTCCGTTCCGACGGCGTGAGCGAGGACTGCCTGTATCTCAACGTCTGGACGCCGGCCAGGTCGGCCAAGGAAAAGCTGCCGGTGCTGGTGTACTTCTACGGTGGCGGCTTCGCGGCCGGCGACGGCTCGGAGCCGCGCTACGACGGCGAGAGCATGGCCGCCAAGGGCATCGTCACGCTCACCGTCAACTACCGCCTGAACGTGTTCGGTTTCCTGGCCCATCCCGAGTTGAGCAAGGAATCGCCGAACCAGGCCTCCGGCAACTACGGCCTGATGGACCAGGCGGCGGCGCTGCAATGGGTGAAAAAGAACATCGCGGCCTTCGGCGGCGATCCGTCGCGTGTGACCATCGCCGGCGAATCGGCCGGTTCATTCTCGGTCAGCGCGCAGATGATCAACCCGCAAGCCAAGGGCCTGATCGCGGGCGCCATCGGCGAAAGCGGTTCGCTGCTCAGCGCCATGGGCCTGGCGCCGCTCAGCTTCGCGGAGCAGGTCGGCGCCACCTTTGCGAAAGACGCCGGCGCGCCGACGCTGGCCGAGCTGCGCGCGCTGCCGGCGCAGCTGCTGCTGGACGCCACCAAGAAACCCGGCACCTGGTTCTCCGCCATCGAGGACGGCTACGTGATTCCACGTTCGCCGGCCGCCATGTACGCCGCCGGCGAGCAGGCCAAAGTGCCTTTGCTGGCGGGCTGGAATTCGTACGAAGGCCACTACAAGCAAATCCTGGGCGACGCCGAACCGACCGCCGAGAACTTCGCCGCCGCGCTGCAAAAGCTCTACGGCGACCAAGCGGCCGCCGCGCAGCAAGCCTACAGCGGCGACGTGAAGCAGGCCGCGACCGAACTGGCGAGCGACCGCTTCATCGGCTACGGCACCTGGAAGTGGATCGACACCCACGCCCGCACCAGCGGCAAGCCGACCTACCGCTATTACTACACCCGTCCGCGCCCGGGTCAGGAGGGCGCAGGCCATTCGGTGGAGATCGAGTACGCCATGGGCAACCTGGCCGGGAATAAAGTCTATGCATGGACCGACGATGACCGTGCCCTGTCGGCGCAGATGCAGAACTACTTCGCCAACTTTATCAAGACCGGCAATCCTAACGGCGCCGGCCTGCCGGAATGGCCGCAAGCCAGCGCCGGCGCGGGCTCGCGTCTGATGAAGCTCGACGTGCCGTCCACCGCCATCACCGCGACGGACGATGCACACTACCAGTTCCAGGAGGCGTTCCACGCGGCCCAGGCCAAACGCTGAAACCAGTTTAATTTTGCGTTTGTATTTTATTGTATCCGCAGGTAATCGTATGAAAACCTGCTATACAATTTATCCTCTTATCCAGAGGAAACAGCTACATGCGCAGAAAAATTGGCTTCCTGGCCCTTTGCCTGACGGTGTCCGCCTACGCGGCGGAACCCTTCGACGACAAATTCCGTCAACTCGACGAAATCCTGCCGACGCCTAACGTCTACCGTACCGCCTCCGGCGCGCCGGGCCACGCCTACTGGCAGCAGCGCGCCGACTACACCATCAGCGCCACGCTGGACGAAGCCAGGCGCGCCCTCACCGGCAGCGAGCAAATCACCTATCACAACAACTCGCCCGATACGCTGAGCTATCTGTGGGTACAGCTCGACCAGAACATCTACAAAAAAGACTCCGACGCCCGCATGATGCTCACCCAGCCTTCGCGCGAGGCGTGGGCCAAGGCGACGTCGCCGGAGGATGGCTACAAGTTCGAAGGCATGCGCGGCATCCTGGCCGGCCGCGAGTTCGACGGCGGCTTCAAGATCAAGAGCGTGGCCACCAACGGCCAGCCGCTGAAGCACGTCATCAACCGCACCATGATGCGCATCGACCTTCCGACGCCATTGAAGCCGGGCGAGAAGTTCGTCTTCAATATCGACTGGTCCTACAACATCAACGAGCAGCAGGTGCTGGGCGGCCGTTCCGGCTACGAGCACTTTGAGGAAGACAAGAACGATCTGTTCGAGATCGCGCAATGGTTCCCGCGCATGGCGGCCTATTACGATGTCTACGGCTGGCAGCACAAGCAGTTCCTCGGCACCGGCGAATTCACGCTGGAATTCGGCGACTATGACGTGCAGCTGACCGTCCCCGCCGATCACGTGGTGGCCTCCACCGGCGAGCTGCAAAATCCGAGCGATGTGCTGAGCGCGGCGCAGCGCGAACGTCTGGAAAAGGCGCGCACCGCCAGCGCGCCGGTGCTGATCGTCATGCAGGAGGAAGCCACCAGGGCCGAGAAGTCGCGCAGCAACGCCAGCAAGACCTGGCACTTCAAGGCCAGCAACGTGCGCGATTTCGCCTGGGCCTCCAGCCGCAAATTCATCTGGGATGCGCAAGGCTTCAAGAAGGATTCCACCAACGTGATGGCGATGTCCTACTATCCGAAGGAAGGCAATCCGCTGTGGGGCAAATACAGCACGCAGGCCATCATCCACACCATCGACAAGTACAACAAGTACAGCTTCGACTACCCGTATCCGACCGCGATTTCGGTCAACGGCCCGGTGGGCGGCATGGAGTATCCGATGATCTCCTTTAACGGTCCGCGCCCGACCAAGGACAAAAAGACGGGCGAGCTGACCTGGTCGCAGCAGACCAAATATGGCCTGATCGGTGTGATCATCCACGAGGTGGGCCACAATTACTATCCGATGATTATCAACTCGGACGAACGCCAATGGACCTGGATGGACGAGGGCCTGAACACCTTCGTGCAGTACCTCGCCGAACAGGAATGGGAAGACAAATACCCATCGCGCCGCGGTGAGCCGCGCAACATCGTCGACTACATGCGCAGCCAGGAGCAGGTGCCGATCATGACCAACTCGGAGTCGCTGGTGCAGGTCGGCCCCAACGCCTACGCCAAACCCGCCACCGGCTTGAACATCCTGCGCGAGACGATTCTTGGCCGCGAACTGTTCGACTACGCCTTCCGTGAATACGCGCAGCGCTGGAAATTCAAGCGCCCTACCCCGGCCGACTTCTTCCGCACCATGGAAGACGCCTCCGGCACGGACCTCGACTGGTTCTGGCGCGGCTGGTTCTACACCACCGATCCGGTGGACATCAGCATCGACGGCATCAGCGAATATGGCGTGAGCACCAAGGATCCTGAAAAGGAAAAGGCCTGGAAGAAGGCGCAGAAGGATGCGCAGCCGGTGTCGCTGTCCGACCAGCGCAACAAGGCCCTGCCGAAGCGCGTGGATGCGCATCCCGAGCTGAAGGACTTCTACAACGAGCATGACGAGTTCACCGTCACCAACAAGGACCGTAACAGCTACGCCGAAGCCATCGAGAAGCTGGAGCCGTGGGAGAAAAAGCTGCTGGACCAGGGCAAGCACCTGTACCTGGTGGACTTCTCCAACCTGGGTGGCATGGTGATGCCGCTGATCCTGGAGATTGAACTCAAGAGCGGCAAGAAGTACATCGAGCGTATTCCGGCCGAGGTATGGCGCTACAACTCCAAGAAGATCACCAAGTTGATCGTCACCGACGAGCCCATGGTGGGCCTGACCCAGGACCCATACTGGGAAACCGCCGACATCGACACCTCCAACAACGCGTGGCCACGCAAGGTTACCCAGTCCCGCCTCGAACTGTTCAAGACCGAGCGTGACAAGAATAACCTGATGCGCGACTTTAATACGCCGCTCAAGAAGGACGAGAAGAAGTGATGATGCGCCTCGTTTTAGCTGTGCTGCTGGCATGCGCCGGCGGCGCCCATGCCCACAACTTCCACACCGGAATCGCGGACATCAGCTACAACGAACGCACTGGCGGCACCGAGATCGTGCACACCTATACCTCGCACGATCTCGCCGCGCTGCTGACCAATCTCTATGGCCGCCAATTCGACCTTGGCCGCGCCGACAGCGAGGCGCCGCTGCGCCGTTATGTGGAAAAACAGTTCACCATCGCCGGCCCGGACGGCGCACGCCTGCCCTTGCAGTGGGTCGGCGTGAAGGTGGATGCCGACAGCGTCGTCATCTTCCAGGAACTGCCCAGTGCGAGGCTGGCGAAAGGCAGCCGCATACACAACGCTTTGCTGATAGACTTCCTGCCGTCGCAAAAGAACACCGTTAACCTGCAAACCGATGGCAAGACCAGAACGCTCTTCTTCGATCAAGACCACATCGATCAAATCGCCCCTTAAGTACGCGCTGTTGCTGGCATTGGGTGCCGCGCACGCGGACGACCAGATCCTGCAAAAAGTCCTGGTGGATGGCTCGCGCACCAGCCAACTGGGCGTGGCCGATGCCGCCAGCGCAGGAACGGTCACGCAAGCGGAGCTTGCGGCGCGCACGGTGTATCGTCCCGGCGAGATGCTGGAGGCGGTGCCGGGACTGGTGGTCAGCCAGCATAGTGGCGAAGGAAAGGCCAACCAGTTCTACCTGCGCGGTTTCAATCTCGATCACGGCACCGACCTGCGCACCACGGTGGACGGCATGCCGGTCAACCAGCGCAGCCACGCGCATGGCCAGGGCTGGAGCGACCTGAATTTCCTGATCCCGGAACTGGCAGTGCGGCTCGATTACAAGAAGGGCCCCTACTCCGCCGAGGAAGGCGACTTCGCATCGGCAGGCACGGCGTCGGTGGCGTATGCGAATCGCCTGCTGCAAGGTGTGGCCAGCGTCTCGGCGGGGCAGCATGGCTATGGCCGCGCGCTGCTAGCCAACTCGGTGGAAACGCAACGCGGCAGCCTGCTGTATGCCGTCGAAGCGATGCACAACGACGGCCCGTTCACGCGCCCGGACGATTATCAGAAACTGAACGCTGTGCTGCGCTACAGCGAGGGCTATGCCAATAACGGCTTCAATGTCAGCCTGATGGCCTACAAGGCCGACTGGAACTCCACCGACCAGATTCCACAGCGCGCCGTGCGGGATGGGCAGATCGGCCGCAACGACACCATCGACGATACGGACGGAGGCAAGGCGCACCGTTACAGCCTGTCCGGCGCGTGGCGGCGCACGGCGGAGGACAGCGCGTCCAAGGTCAACGCCTACATCATCGCCAACCAACTGGACTTGTGGTCCAACTTCACCTACTTCATGGACGATCCCGTGCATGGCGATCAGTTCGCGCAGCCGGACAGGCGCGTCACCAGCGGCTTGAATGCATCGCATAGCTGGCACCATCACACCGAAACCGGCAACAGCGAAACCACGGTCGGCGTACAGCTCCAGAACGATAATATCTTCAACGGCTTGTACAGCACACAGGCGCGCCGTACGCTGTCCGTGACGCGGCAGGATCACATCGTGGAATCCAGCGCGGGCCTGTACGTGGAGAACAACACGCGCTGGAACGCGGCCTTCCGTACCATGGCAGGCGTGCGGCTGGACCGCTATCGCTTCGACGTGCAAAGCGGCCTTGCGGCCAATTCCGGCAAGGCTAACGACCATCTGGTGAGCCCGAGCCTGAGCATGATCTACGGGCCATGGCAAACGGCCGAGGTGTACGCCAACTTCGGCAACGGCTTCCATAGCAACGATGCGCGCGGCACCACCATCACCATCGATCCGAAGACCGGGCTGGCGGCCGACAAGGTGACGCCGCTGGCGCGCTCGCGCGGCATGGAGCTGGGCGCGCGCAGCTCGTGGCTGCCCGGTTTGCAAACATCGCTGTCGTTGTACCGGCTGGACTTCGACTCGGAGCTGGTCTACATAGGCGATGCCGGCGCGACCGAAGCCGGCCCGCCAAGCCGCCGCTATGGCGTGGAATTCTCCAATTACTACAAGGCGCTGAAATGGCTGTCGGTCGACCTCGACCTGGCCTACGCGCGGGCCCGTTCACGCGGCTATCAGGAGGCGGGCAGCTACATTCCGGGCGCGATTGAAGGCACCGGCCAGCTGGCGCTGACGGTGGACGATGGGGGCCCGTATTCGGGGTCGCTCAAGCTGCGTTACTTTGGTCCGCGTCCACTGATTGAAGATAACAGCGTGCGGTCCAAATCGAGCATGACGCTGAACGGGCGTTTCGGCTGGAAGATCCGCAAGGATCTTGCGCTGGAGCTGGAGGCCTTCAACATCACCAACCGCCGCGATTCCGCCATCGATTACTACTATGCGTCGCAGCTCAAGGGAGAAGCGGCGGCCGTCGCCGACATCCACTTCCACCCCATCGAATCACGCTCATTGCGGGCGACGCTGATCAGGAACTTCTAGGCGCCGCGCTCGTTCAACATGGCGAAGTCGCGCTGGTGCCATACCGGATATGCCGGCGGCACATCGCTGGCCTGCTCCAGCAGCGCGTTCTGCTCCGGCGTCAGCGACCAGCCGGTGGCGCCGATGTTCTCGATCAGCTGCTTTTCGTCGCGCGCGCCGATGATGACGTTGGAGACGGTTTTCTTCCCCAGCAGCCAGTTGAGCGCAATCTGCGGAATCGACTTGCCGGTCTGTTCGGCCACCACATCCAGCGCGTCAATGATGCGGAACAGGCGATCCTCCTCAAAGTGCGGCCCGGTGCCGGCGATATCATGCGCACGCGTGCCCGGCTTGGCTGGCTGGCCGCGACGGATTTTACCGGTCAGCTTGCCCCACCCCAGCGGGCTCCATACCACCGCGCCCACGCCCTGGTCCTCCGCCAGCGGCGCCAGCTCCCACTCATAATCGCGGTTCAGCAGCGAGTAGTAAATCTGATGCGCGACGTGGCGCGGATAGCCGTAACGATCCGCCGTGGCGAGGGATTTCATCAAGTGCCAGCCGGAGAAATTGGAAGCGCCGATGTAGCGCACCTTGCCGGCGCGGACCAGTTGATCCAGCGTGGACAGGGTTTCCTCGACCGGCGTGTTGTAGTCCTGGCCGTGCAGTTGCAGCAGATCGATGTGATCCACCTGCAAGCGCCGCAGGGACTTGTCGACCGCCTCCACGATGTGCTGGCGCGAGGAGCCATAGTCATTGGGTCCCTGGCCGGTGGGGAAAGTGACCTTGGTCGAAATCAGCAGGCGATTGCGCTTGCCCTGGATGGCCTCACCAAGAATTTGCTCGGCCAGGCCGTCCGAGTACACATCAGCGGTATCGAACATGGAGACGCCATGCTCCAGGCAGACGTCGATCAGCCGCGCGGCGCCATTCGAATCCGTACTGCCCCAAGCCTTAAAGAAGTCGTTGCCGCCGCCAAAAGTCGCCGTGCCAAAACTCAGCTCCGGCACGCGCAAGCCGGATTTTCCAAGACGCTTGAAATTCATCGATAAACTCCGTAGAGGGTATTAAAACTCTTCCCACTCGTCGCCGGAAGAGGCTTCCTTGCGCGTTTGCGGCGCGGGCTTGGCGACCGGCTTGGCGCGCGGGGTCTTCGGCAGCACGGCGACGGCCGCGCGGCGCGGCGCCGCCGCAGGTGCCGGCGCCAGCGCTGGGGCGACATAGGCCGCGTGCGTCGCGTTGATCCTGAATGCGCTGACCACCTGCTCCAGCTTGTCCGCCTGGTCGCGCAACAATGTCGCGGCGCCGGCGGTCTGCTCCACCAGCGATGCATTCTGCTGCGTGGTCTGGTCCATTTCCGTGACCGCGCGATGCACCTGCGCGATGCCGTCGTTCTGCTCCTGCGTCGCGGCGCTGATTTCACCAACGATGTCCGTCACCTGCTTGATGCTGGAGACCACTTCGCGCATGGTGCTGCCGGCCTGCTCCACCAGCTTGGTGCCCGATCCAACCTTCTCCACCGAATCATCGATCAGCGCCTTGATTTCCTTGGCGGCAGCCGCCGAACGTTGCGCCAGATTGCGCACCTCGGTCGCCACCACCGCGAAGCCCCGGCCCTGTTCACCCGCGCGCGCCGCTTCCACCGCGGCATTCAGCGCCAGGATATTGGTCTGGAACGCAATGCCATCGATAACCGAAATGATATCGACAATCTTGCGCGAGGATTCGTTGATGGATCCCATGGTCACCACCACCTGCTCCACCACCGAACCGCCCTGCGTCGCCACCTCGGACGCCGAACGGGCCAGCTGGTTGGCCTGGCGCGCGTTGTCCGCGTTCTGGCCTACGGTGGACGTCAGCTGCTCCATGCTTGCCGCGGTCTGCTCCAGCGCCGCGGCCTGCGACGCGGTGCGCTGCGACAGGTCGCCGGTGCCGGCCGCGATCTGCTGCGAAGCCGCTCCCACCGCGCTGGTGGAAGCGCGCACCGTCTCGATCACACCCGCGATTTGCTCCAGCAGCTTGTTGAACGCCAGCGCCGTGTGGCCGATTTCGTCCATGCGCTCCACCTTGATCTGGTGCGTCAGGTCGAGCGACTGGCTCACGTCTTCCAACGTGCCGCGGATCGATTCCAGGCTGCCCTTGATGGTGACATACAGCTGCCATGCCAGCGCACCGGTCACCAGCACCGCCAGCACAATCACCGTCACCAGCAGACGGAAGGCGAAGTTGTACGCGGCCACGCTCTCCTCGCGCACTTCTTCGATCAGCTTATTGTTATAAGCGATATGGTCGTCAAACGCTTTTTTGACGGCGGCCGCCGACGTGGCCAGCGGCGTTCCGGGCTGCAGCGTCGCGCGCACCGCGTCCATGTCGCCGGCATGCGCGCCGGCCAGGAACGGTATCAGCGCCTGGCGATAAGCCGCCATCGCCGCCTTGTCGGCTTCCAGCATCTTGCGATCGGTATCGTCGACGATGCGCTCCTTCTCGTACAACGCCACCACTTCGTCAAACTTGGCATGCGCATCGTTGTACGCCTTGTCCAACGCGGTTTTATCCGGCAGGTTGGAAAACACCGACAAGCGATAACCAGCCAGACGGCTATCAGCCAGATAGCCCTTGGCCATATTCAAGCCGGCGATGCTGGGAATCAGGTTGGTTTGTACTTTGTCCAGCCGCTGCTGCGCGCGCGACAGCTGGGTGAGGCCGGCGGCGCCGACAAAGATCAGCGCCACCAGGGCCAACGACAGGGTTAATATCAGTCGCTTCGTAATCGTCATTGTGACTTTTCTCATGTAAGTGGAGGAGATTCGGCCGTCTATGCGGCCTCAATCCAGTATAACTTATGAGAAGTCGCCGTCGAAGTCAAACGACGTGAAAACCGTGCGTGCCGTCGCGCCCAAGCTGCTCCACCAGCCCAAACTCCCAATCCAGATACGCCTGCATGGCTTCCGCGCAGTTGTCCGTGCCCTCATACGGCCGACGATAGCGGTCAATCAGCGGTGACGCCAGCCGCGCGGCGCCCGTTTCCACCGGCTTGCCGGTCGCAATCCACGCCGCAGTGCCGCCCGCCAGCACCACCACCGGGAGCTTGGTCAAGGCACGCAGATCGGCCACGACATAACGCGCAAGCAGGCTGCTGCCGCAGGTCAGAACGTAGCGCTGCACGCCTTCCGGCAGTTGCGCCAGCGCCGCCGCCAATTGCGAGCGCAGCGCAAACCACGCGCCGGGAATATGCCGCTTCTGATAATTGACGCCGGACGTGAAGTCCAGCAGCGCGATCTGCTGCGGCGCTTCTTCCAGCCACTGCGCCAGCGTTTCGACACTAATCTCCTCCACTTCCGGCTGCGGCGCCACCTCGTCCTTCCACGCACCGGGGACGCTGAAGTCTTCGGCCTGCAAGCCATCGACCACGTAGACGTCGTTGTTCATCTGCCGCAGCCAGTGCGCGGTGAGATTGGCACGCACGCCGTCGCTGTCGGCCAGCACAATGCGCGCGCCGCGCACCGGTGCGAACTGCTCGGTTTCCTGCACCAGCTGACCACCCGGCGCGGAGCGAAAGTGCGGCAGATGTCCATCACCATACTCGCCCGGGCTGCGCACGTCGAAGAAATAGTTGGTGCGGGCACGGTCCTCATACAGTGCCTTCAGCTGTGAGCGATCCAGGCGTGCCACGCCGGCGCGCTCGGCCAGCGCCCGCGCATCGCGCGCCGCCGTCTGGCGGTTGGTTTCCGACGCCGGCGGATAGCTGCGCGACTGGCCATGTTCCAGTTCCTGTTGCGCCAGCGTCCAGCCGATGGTGCCATTGCGCAGCGCCGAGACGGGATTCGGCACGCCGGCGTTAATCAGCGACTGCGTGCCGATGATGCTGCGCGTACGTCCGGCGCAATTGACGATGATGCGGGTCGACGGGTCCGGTGCAAGCTCGCGCGCGCGCAGTGCCAATTCCGCACCCGGCACGCTGATGCTGCCGGGGATGTTCATGGTCTGATATTCGTCGTAGCGGCGCGCGTCCAGGATGACGATGTTCTCGCCCTTGTCAATCAAAGCTTTCACCTCCGGCGCGGACAGCGATGGCGTGTGGCGTTCATGCTCCACCAATTCGCCAAATGACTTGCTGGGCACATTCACATCGCGGAACAACTCGCCGCCCGCATCGCGCCAACCGGACACGCCACCTTCCAGCAGCGCCACGTTGGTATAGCCCAGTTGATGCAGCCGCAAAGCCGACGGCAGCGCCAGGCCCTCGCCGTCGTCCAGCACCACGATGGGAACGTCCCGGCGCGGCAGCTTGGTGTAGGCATCGATCTCGATGCGGCCGTACGGGAAGTTGGCGGCGAACAGCGGGTGCGCCTGCGCGTGCGGATCCTCCTCTCGCACGTCGAGCAGCGCGATCTCGCGGCCGGCCAGCAGCTCGGCCCTCACCTGCTGGTAGCTGCGATACGGAATCCGCGGCGTGTAGCCGGAGCGGAATGGCTTGACCTGCCCATCCAGCGTGTAAACGCTGCGGTCCACCGCGCCGATATCCGCGCCATACACGTGGATGCCCACCGACACACGGTCGCTATAGGCGTTGTAGACCTGATGGATATCGCCCAATGTCGGCGACACCGCCACCACGTCGCCGGTTTCCAGCCGCTGCGGCTCGCCGTGCCGTTCCAGCTTGCCGTCCGCCGTGCGGCGGAAATCGTGCGAGATCTCCGCACCGCGCAGCAGGCCGATCAAACCCCATACGGTGTGGTCGTGAATCGGCGTGGACTGGCCGGGTCCCCAGACGAAACTGACCACCGAAAAGCGCGCGGCAGGGTCGCGATACAGCAAGTACTGGCGATAGAACTGTGGATGCGGCGCCGCCGCTTCCGGCGGCAGCCAGTCGTCATGCGCAATCAGTTCGCGCAGCAGCGCCGAGCCTTGCTCGACGATCCGCGCCTCCTCCTGCCCGATCACACGTTCCAGCTGGGTGACGAAATGCCGCAGCCGTTGCGGCAAATGCTGTGTTTCACTCATGTGTATCCTCCTTACGCGGCCTGGCGGCGTGCGGCGGTGTTCCGGTTCTCCGGCACCTCGATGCCAAGATTACCACGTAAGGTGCTGTGCTCATACTCGCGCCGGAACAGGCCGCGCTCCTGCAGCACCGGCACCACTTCGGCCACGAAGGCATCCAGCTGGCGCGGCAGCGACTCGAACAGGATGAAGCCGTCGGCCGCGCCGCCGTCGAACCAGCGTTGGATGGCGTCCGCCACCTGCACGCCGGTGCCGACGAATTCGCGGCGCGGGCTGGCGTAGCGCAGCGCGGTTTCGCGCAAGGTCAGGTTCTCCTCACGGGCGACGCGGATAATGCGTTCGGACGAACTGCGGTTACTCTCCGCGCCGTATTGGGCGATGTCCGGGAATGGACCATCCAGCGGGTACTGGGTCAGGTCGTGTTCATTGAACGATCGGGCCAGCGCGACCAGCGCGTCTTCGATGCGGATCAGGCCCACAGCCTCCTTGTACAGGCGTTCAGCATCCTCCTCGGTGCGGCCAATGATGGCGCGCAGGGCGGGCAGCACGTTCAGGCGCTCGGGCGCGCGGCCAAAGGCGGCGGCACGCTTCTTGATGTCGGCGTAATAGGCTTGCGAAGCCTCGAACGACGAGTTCTCGGTGAAGAAGGCGTCCGCGTAACGGGCCGAGAAATTGCGGCCGTCCTCCGACGCGCCGGCCTGGAAGATCACCGGCTGGCCCTGCGGCGAGCGGCTGATGTTGAGCGGGCCGCGCACCGAAAAGAACTCGCCCTTGTGGTTCAGCGTATGCAGCTTGGATGGGTCGAAGAACTGGCCGCTGGCCTTGTCGCGCACCAGCGCATCGTCCTCCCAAGAGTCCCACAGGCCGCGCACCGTTTCAAGATGTTCGGCGGCGATACGGTAGCGCACTTCGTGCGGTGGGTGGGTCGGCTTGCCGTAGTTCTCGGCGCTGCCGGACAGCCACGAGGTCACAACGTTCCAGCCGGCGCGGCCCTTGCTGATGTGGTCCAGCGACGCGAATTGGCGCGCCACGGTGTATGGTTCGCTGTAGCTGACGGTGAGCGTGCCGACCAGGCCAATGTTCTGGGTGGCCGTGGCCAGCGCGGACAGGATGGTCAGCGGTTCGAAGCGGTTCAGGTAGTGCGGACTCGATTTCTCGGTAATGTGCACGCTGTCCGCCACGAACAGAAAATCGAACTTGCCCTGCTCCGCCAATTTCGCCTGGCGCAGGTAGAAGTCGATATTGGTACTGGCCGTTGGATCGGCGTCAGGGTGGCGCCAGTCGCCCCAGCCGGGACCAACGCCGTGCAGGATAAAGCCGAGTTTCAGTTGTCGTTTGCTCATGGTGATGCTCCTTTAAATGGCTGGGCGGAACAGGCTGGCGTCCACCAGCTTGCTCGCGTCTACCCGGCGTGGGAATAATTTAGCTTCGTAAAAGGTGTCCGCGACCTCCTGCAACTGGCGCACGATTTCGCCGTCGACCGCGCGCAGCTGCGGTTTGTCGCGGCTAACCGCGAGTTGCGCCACTTCGGGTGGGAGGCCAGTCAGGCGCTGGAACACGGCGCCATATTCTTTCGGATGAGCGTTGGCCCAGACGTTGGACTGCGCGAGCCGTTGCAGGACGTCGGCCAGCGCCGCGCGCTTGCCCGGGTCGGCCAGCGCGGCGTCCGAGGCGGCGATGACGCCGATGCCGGAGTTGATGCCGACACCGTTGCGCAGCACGCGCGCACCGCGCAGTTCCGCCGCCGCCTGATAGGTGCCAAAGGTGGCCCAGGCCTCCATCTTCCCGCTGGAGAAGGCGACCGCGGCGTCGCTCGGCAGCAGGAAGCCGGTGTTGACTTCATCCGGCTTCAATCCCGCTTCGCGCAATGCGCCGAACAGAAGGAAGTGGGCGACACTGCCACGCGCCGAGGAGACGATGACATTGCGGCCTTTGAGATCGGCCACGGTCCTGACGGGCGAATCGGGCGGCACCAGTATCGCCACCGCCACCGGGGAGGAGACGCTGGCCGCCACCACCTTCACGCGCGCGCCGCCGGCCGCCGCCGCCAACGCCGGCGTGTCGGCCGCCATGGCGGTGTCCACGTCGCCGGAGACCACCGCCTCAAACAACGGTGCGGCGCCCTGGAAGCTGGCCCACTGAATTTTGTACGGCACGTCTTTCAGCACGCCGGCCGCTTCCGCCTTGGTCTGCAGCAGCCGGACCTGATCGCCCAGCACCAGCGTGACTTTCGACAGATCCGGCGTGGCCGCACTGGCGGCCTGCGGCTCGGCCGTCTTGCCGCAAGCCCCCAGCAACGCCGCCGCCGGCAGCATGGCGAGCAGGCGGCGGCGCGCGTGATTGGCGTCAGAAGGCATAGGTCACCTTGCCATAGTAGTACGCGCCGCTGGGTGCGAACGGCGCCGGACCGTACACAAAGCTGTTGCCGCCCGAGTTGGCGTCGCCCGGACCGTTCTTATCCGGCTTGGTGTCAAACAGGTTGGCGGCGCCGATCACCAGCTTGGTCTTTTTGGTGATGGCGTAACTCAGGTCCAGATCCGTCAGCCACTTGGCGCCGAAGTGATAATCCTTCGATCGATCCGCCGTCGTCTGCCACAGGTAAGAATCGTAACGCGTGGTCTGCACGTTCGCCTCGAAATCGCCCAGGAACCAGCGCGCCGACAGAATCACCTTGGTCTTCGGCGTAGCGCTCAAGTCACCAATGCCGCCGCCCGCGGAATAACCAAACCACACCGAGCTGCCGCCCGGGTTCGCACCCAGCGCGGTAATCTGCGACGGCGTGGCATTGATCTTGGTGACCGTGGTGCGGTTCCAGTTGACGGCCGCGCCCCAGCGCACCAGGCCATAGCTGCCGTAATCGCTGGTGATGTCGGCCACCAGGTCGGCGCCACGCGTGCGGGTGTCTACCGCGTTGGCGAAGTATTGCACCCACTCCGTGCCGGTCAAGCCAGCAGCGATCAGCGTCGGAGCAAACGCCGGACCGAACATATAGCCGGTGCGGACGATACGGTCCTTGACCTTGACCTGGTAGCCGTCCAGCGTGACGTTGATGTTATCCGCAGGCTTGAGCACCAGGCCGATGCCGAAGTTGACCGACTTCTCGGGATCCAGGTCGCGCGCGCCGAACTTGTGGGCCAGATCCGAGTTATTGCGCAGCAGCTTGGACAGGCTGGGCCCCACCTCCCCCGTCACGGGATTGATGTTGGTGCGGTTGTCGGTCTGCGAATAGCCGATCTGCGTCAGCGAAGGCGCGCGGAAGCCAGTGCCCGCCGTGCCGCGAATCGCGAACTTCGGCGAGAAATCGTAGCGGCTATTGATCTTGCCGCTGGCCGTATTGCCCGCGCTGTCGTCGTAATGCTCGGCGCGCACCGCGCCATCGACGAACCAGTCCTCGGTCGGGTAGAAGCCAATGTCGTTATAAATCGCCAGCACCGTGCGGCGGATGCTGGTCGCATCGGCAGGCGACAGCGCCACGCCGGCCTGCGCGCCGACAGCCGCCGGTTTTCCGACGTTTGGATTGCCCTCCTGGTCGCCGGCCTTGAAGATATAGCCACCGTTCTTGTAACCCAGCGGATCGCCGGCAAAGGTCTCAAAGCGCTCGACGCGCTGCTCCAGGCCCCACGACCACTGCAGCGGTTTCTTCCAGCCGATATCGACCGCGCGCGTGAAGTCCTCATTGGTGGTCCACTGCTCGAACTGGTAGGTGGCCAGGTTATCGAAGCTGATCGGCGAGGACGGGCCGAGCGAAGGGTTCAACGTCAGGTTGCTGTACTGGCGGGCGCGGTTGCGGCCATAGCCGGTGCTGATATCCCAATTCCAGCCGGCCGCCTTGCCGCGTGCGCCGAGGTTCAACTGGTAATCGTAGGCGCTCATATTATTCAGCGCGAAGTACCCGTCGGGGAAGATCTGTGCGATGGTCGCCAGCCCGTTAGGACGGCGGAAGTTATTCCCCGCCACCGTGTTGCGCGTACCCGCCGTGCCGAAAGCGTACAACGTCACGTCGGCACTGTAGGGCTTTTCAGCGTTGAAAGCCAGATCGTAGGCCTCGATGCCAGGATCGCCGTTGTGGGCGCCGTCGCGGTTCCAGGTCGCGTTTTTGGGATTGGACGCCGGCGAATACGCCACCAGATTGGTCGATGGGAAGTTGTACCATGCCTGCCCGCGCTTGCGCAGCGCCGCGCCGATGTGCAGGAAGCCGTCCTCCCCCAGCGCGAAGCCGGCATCGCCCTCCAGCTTCTTGTTCGACAGATCGCCCTCCGCGTCTTTGAGACGGCCGTAGCTGGCCGAGATTTCGCCGCCATGATTACCGGTCTTGAGGATCACGTTCACCACGCCGGCCACCGCGTCCGAGCCGTATTGAGCGGCGGCGCTGTCCTTCAACACCTCGATATGATCGATGGCGCTGAGCGGAATGGTGTCCAGATCGATGGCGTTGACGCCGCTGGTGTCGCCGCCACCGTTGGTCAGCAACGCGCTGTTGTGGCGCCGCTTGCCGTTCACCAGCACCAGCGTGTAGGCTGGTCCGAGGCCGCGATTGCTCACCGGCCGCACCACCGAGTTCACGCCGGCCTGGTTGGTGCCGAAGTTAAACGACGGTAGCAGGCGCGCCAGCGCTTCCGCCAGTTCGGCGCGGCCGGTGTGGATCAACTGCTCGCCGCTGATGACGTCCACCGGTGCCGGGCTGTCGGCCACGGTGCGGGCCTCGCCACGCACGGCGGTGGTCACCACCACGTCCTGCACCTGGCCGACGCTGGTCTGCGCCAGCGCCGGCGCGCCGATGGCCATCAGCGCCAGGCTCAGTGGCGTCAACGCGATCTTCTTCGAATAGTGCTGCATTCAATATCCCTCTCTTTATCAGGTCAAATATTTTGCGAAACTGGCGTCCCATATCGGGCGCACGTCGATGCGGCGGGCCAGCAGGCCCGCATCCGCGAATACGTCCGCCACTTTTTGCTGTGATTTGATGGCCGCGTCGTCCACCGGTATCAATTTATATGGCTCGCTGCGGTTCTTCACTTGATTGAGGAAGAACTGGGGCGGTACACCGGCGATCTGGCCGCTGCGCGCGGCCCACTTATCCGGATTGCGATTGATCCAGTCATAGACTTTCGCCACGCGCTGCAGGTAGTCGCCGATGGCCTGGTTCTTGGCCGGATCGGCGATCGCCTGGGTCGAGGCGCTGATGACGTAGTTCCCGGACAGGTAGCCCTTGGCGGTGCGCAGCACGCGCGCGCCTTGGCTCTTGGCGAATTCCACCACCAGCCCGTAGATAATCCAGGCATCGAGCTGACCGCTCTTGAAGGCAGCAAGACCGTCCTGCGGCAGCAGCGCCACCGGTTCGATATCCTTGAAGGTCAGCCCGTTCTCCTTCAACAGCTGGATCAGGAAGTAGTGCGAAGTGGTGGAACGCACGTAGCCGATACGCTTGCCCTTGAACTGCGCGGGATTGGTGATGATCGAGTTCTTCGGCACCAGCACCACCTGGTTGTTGACGTCACCGCGCAGCACGGCGATGACTTTCATCGGCGCGCCGCCCGCCACCGCGAAGATGGGGGGAATCTCGCTCATGCCGCCGAAATCGAGCGAACCGGAAGACAAGGCTTCCACGATCAGGTTACCGCCGGCGAATTCCGCCACCGCCGTCTTGTACGGAATGTCGGCCACACCGGCCTCGTTGAAGTAGGCGCTGTCGCCGCCCTTGTAGGTGCCGACACGCAGCGTCACGTCACGCAGCTGCACCGCCGTGGCGCGGGTGGCGTTGCTCCATCCGGCCAGCAAGGCCGCCATGCCGACGCCATTGCGCAGAAACTGGCGGCGAGCGCCGCCCTTCGAAGTGATCGAATCCATCATCCAGCCTTTGTAGAAAGAGGTTTAGTGCGCGGGTTGTTCCGATACCAGCGCGATGCGGGCGTAGCCGGCGTCGTTGAGCGTGCCCATGGTCTGCACTATGCGTCCGTAGGCCAGCGCCTGATCGCCGCGCAGGTGAATGCGGCGCTCCTTGTCGCCTTCCGCTTCCTTCGCCATCAGCGGCAGCAAGGTGTCCGGCGTGGCGGCGGTCTGGTTGACATAGACCGTGCCTTCGGCATTGATGCTGACCACGATCGGCGGCTTCGGTTCCTGCAGCGGCTTGGCGTTGGAGGTCGGCAGGTCCACCTTGACGCCGGCGGTCATCATCGGCGCGGCAACCATGAACACGATCAGCAGCACCAGCATCACGTCCACCAGTGGCGTGACGTTGATGTCGCTGACCGGTGAAGGACGGCTCACAGGGCCGGAGGAAAGACGCACACCCATATCAGCCCCCCTGCGCCGACAGCGGCTTGACGTTGTTGGCGGTACGCTCGGCGTGCGATACATCGACGTTTTCCACCTGGGAGTCGCCCGCCTCCAGCTGTCGCGACAGCTGCACTTCCACCAACCCTACCAGGGTGGCGATGCGGCTGGCGTAGTTATTCAAGTCCCCCGAGGCGCGGTTGTAAGCCACCACGGCGGGAATGGCGGCAACCAGACCCAAGGCGGTGGCGAACAAAGCCTCGGCGATTCCCGGCGCGACCACGGCAAGGCTGGTGTTGTTGCTGGCGGCGATGCCCTGGAAGGCATTCATGATGCCCCACACGGTGCCGAACAGGCCGACGAACGGCGCCACCGAGCCCACCGTCGCCAACACGGACAGGCCGCGCTGCAACTGCTCGATCTCGACGCTGCTGGCGATCTGGCCGACACGGTTGATGCGTTCTTTCAGGCTGTCGCGTCCAGATTCGCTGGTGTGCAGCTGCTGGCGATGCGTGGTATGCCATTCGTCGACAATGGCATGATAGATGCGGGCGAACGGGTCTTGCGCCTGCTGTTTCAGTTCCTGTGCCAGCTTGCCCAGCGAGCGCTGGCCCGCCAGCGCGGCGGTCCAGGTGATGGCGTTGCGGCGCAGGCGGGCGAAGCGCAGCAGTTTGTCGACGATGACGCCCCAGCTGATCAGCGAGGCCAATGTCAGCAGAACGAGGATGGATTTGACGATAATATCGGCCTGCTCGAATAATTCGAGGGGTGTCAGGGTGGCGGCGACTTGGGTGGCACTCATGGCGTTTCCTCTTCAGTTAATTTTGAATACGATGTTCCCGGCCAGCAGATAGCTGCTGCCGCCCAGATCGGGCAGACGCGGGAAAGGCGCGGCGCGGCGGATGGCTTCGCGCGCCGCTTCGTCCAGGGCTTCGACGCCGGATGACTGGATGTCGAAGCCCACCAGCGAGCCGTCCGGGTTGAGCGTGAGGCGGTAGCCGACCTTGCCCTGCTGGCGGCGCATCTTCGCTTCGCGCGGGTAGTCGGCGTTACGGTTGATGCGGGCGTAGACCTGGTTGACGTAGTCGGTCGGGATACCTTCGGTGCTGATCTGCCTTGGCGCTGCCGCTTGCGGCGCGGCCGGCGCTGGCGCCGGTGGAGCCGGCGTCACCGGGCCAGGCGGCGCGGCCTGCACCGGCGGCGTTGGCGGTGTGTAGGCCTCCGCCTGCGCCGCCGAGGTCTCCACCGTTTTTGGAACCGGCAGCGGTTGCGCGGCTGGCTTGGACGGCGCCAGCGCCACCTGCTTGTCCTTTACCGGTTCCGGCTTGGGCGGCGTCAGTTCCTGCTTGGGCTCGGGCTGGATGCGGATCAGCTCCACCACCGGCGGCGTGTGCGGCGGCTTGACTGTGCCGCTCGACCAGCCCCAGATCGCCACCAGCGCCGCGCCGTGAATCGCCAGCGTGGCGACGGCGCCCGGACGGCGCAGCCAATGCCGCCCATCCCCTGCTTCCAGGTATGACGTCGCGCTGCCCGCGCCATAAGCCGCGGCTGCGATGGTTCGGCCGTGTGCGACGCTCAGCGGCGCGGCGACTGCGGTGTCTTTTAGCGATAGCGTGGCGCTGGACATGGCGATTCTCCTCAGTCAAATAAATCCGGCTCTTCACGCGTGATGACGTCCCACAGCGGTTGGAAGCTGAACCAGCCGCCCGCCTCGGAACCCATCTGCGTCGACGTGTGCAGCGCCACCTCGTGCGGAATCGGCCGCGTGACGCCGGCCGCCTCGGACAGCAACTGCGCCTGCGCCGCGTTCTCGAACGCGATGTAGCGCCAGACCGCCGATTCGACCGACGCGCCGACCGTCAGCAGACCGTGGTTTTGCAGGATCACCGCTTTGCGCGGGCCCAGCGTCTCGGCGATGCGTTGGCCTTCGCTGGCATCCAGCACCACGCCGCTGAAATCGGTGAAGATGGCGTGATCCTGGTAGAACGCGCAGGAATCCTGCGTCAGCGGCTCCAGCAAGCGCCCCTGCGCGGCGAACGCCTTGCCGTACAAGCCATGCGAGTGCGCCGCCGCGATCACGTCGGGCCGCGCCTTGTGCAGCTCCGAATGGATGGCGAATGCCGCGCGGTTGAGCAGGCCGTCGCCCTCCACCACCTTGCCGTCATGGCTGACCAGCAGCAGGTCCGAGGTGCGCACATGGCCGAAGTACACGCCGGCCGGGTTGACCCAGAAGTGATCCGGAAATTCCGGATCGCGCGCCGTGATGTGGCCCGCACCTCCCATGTCGAAGCCATAGCGGGCGAACAGGCGGAACGACACCGCCAGCCGCTCCTTGCGGTGGCGCCGCCGCGCCTCGAAACCTTCCGGTTCCGGCGGCTGGGCGAAAATGATGTTGCCGTTGGCATCGCGCGGCGCGCCGTAGATGGCCGGACGCGGATACTGCTTGCCGACCGTGCGCAAATGAGGGCGCGACAAGGGCGCGGAATACAGTGGTGCGGAGCTGCTCATATGAAGTCCTTGTGTCAGTAGCCGCGCGCGGTGTCCACCACGTCGGTCAGTGGTTGGCCGCTGCGGAAGCGGTCCAGGTTCAGCACAAACTTGTCGATCAGTGCGGGCACGATCTGGTCGGTGCTGGGCGAAATATGCGGCGACAGGCGCACGCGGGGATGGCGATAGAACGCATGGCCGGCCGGCAGCGGCTCGGGGTCGGTCACGTCCAGCGTGGCCAGCGCCAGCTTGCCCTCGTCCAGCGCATCCAGCAGCGCCTGATGGTCGACCAGGTTGCCGCGCGCGATGTTGATGAGATGAAGATTCGGTCTGGCGTGCGCCAGCGCAGCGCGGCTGATCGCGTGGTGGGTCTCCGGCGTGGATGGCGCGGCCAGCACCAGGTGGTCGGAACGGGCCACCAGCTGTTCCAGCGTATCCACCCGTTCCACACCCGCCACCTCAAACGGCGCGTCGGAACGGCGCAGCGCGATCACCTTGATGCCGAGCGCCAGCGCGCGCTGCGCGAGCGCCTGACCGATGGAACCGAAGCCGTACAGGCCCAGCGTGGTGGCCTGCACCAGCCCAAGCTGGATGCGGCGCCAGTCGCTGGCCTGCTCCAGCCAGATCTCCGGCACGCGCTTGGCGGCGGTGAAGATCGCCGCCAGCACATATTCAGCGATGGCGATCGACGCCGTGCCGCGTGCCGACGTCACCACCGGGCCGTCGAACAGCCAATCCGGGTAGTAATCGATGCCGACCGACGCCAGTTGCACCCACCGCACATCGCTCCAGCCCCGTGGCGCGGGAACGGTGCGCAGCGACTGGCCTTTCGGCGCGGGCAAGGCAAACAGCACATCCGCGCCCGGTGGCAGCTCGGTCAACGGACCGGGCGCCACGTCGCGCACCGCCAGGCCGGTGCGCTGGGCCAGCAGCGCGTTGACCTTGGGGTCGAACTGGCTGGCTACGATCAAATCACTCTTCACTGCACTCATCGCTGTACTCCGTCGTTCTCAAGCCGCCAGGCGTTTTTCCTGGGTCTCGCGTTCCGCGATCGCGGCGCGCACCAGCGGGATCAGCTCACGGCCGTATTGCAGCGCGTCCGCGATCGGATCGAAGCCGCGAATCAGGAACGTGGTCACGCCCAGTTCCCAATACTTGAGCAGCGCATCGCGCACCTGTTCCGGCGTGCCTACCAGGCCGGTCGAGTTGCCGGCGGCCTTGGTCAGGGCGGCGATGCCGGTCCACAGGCGTTCGTCCACCACATTGCCCTTGGCGACGGTTTCCAGCAGACGTTGCGAACCGGCGTTCTGCGGATTCTGCGGGCGCACGCTGAAGAACTGGTTGCCTTTCACGCGTTCGGTGGCTGCGGCCAGTATGGCGTCCGCCTTGGCCCAGGCCTTTTCCTCGGTCTCCGCCAGCACCGGGCGCAGCGACAGGCTGAAACGGATCTTGTCGGCGCGGCCATGCTTGGCGGCGGCGGCACGCACGCGGCTGATGGTCTCCTCCACCTGCGCCAGCGATTCTCCCCACAGCGCGTAGACATCGGCGTGCTTGCCAGCGACTTCGATCGCGGCTTCCGAGGAGCCGCCGAAGTACACAGGAATATGCTGGTTGTGCAGCGGACGCACGCCGGCGTTCTGTCCCTTGAAGCGGTACAGCGGGCCTTCGTGGTCGAAAGGACCTTCCGAAGTCCAGGTCTTCTTCACCACGTCCAGGTATTCGTCGGTGCGCTTGTAGCGCTGGTCGTGATCGAGGAAATCGCCATCGCGCTGCTGTTCGGTGTCGTCGCCGCCGCTGATAACGTGGACCGCCAGGCGGCCGTCGCTGAAGTGATCCAGCGTGGCGAACTGGCGTGCCGCCAGCGTCGGCGCCACAAAGCCGGGACGGTGCGCCAGCAGGATGCCCAGCTTGTCCGTCTGCGAAGCGATGTACGACGCAACCTGGAAGCCGTCCACCGAAGCGCTGCTGTGCGCCACCAGCACACGGTCGAAACCCGCGTATTCATGGGCACGGGCGACCGCGCCAAGATAGCTCTTGTTGACCACAGGGCCATGCGGCAGCACGGTTTCAGTCACTTCCTGGGTGGCGCTAAAGCCGATAAATTCGATACTCATGATGCGTCCTTTGCAGTAATGGTTGAGATGCCGGCCACGCCGGAGAGAGAAGCTTTTCTGGCGGCGCGTGCGGCGAAGGCGGCGCGCCCGCTGTTAATCAGGATGGTGTCGTTTTGCGGCGTATGGATGCGTGAACACAGCACGTCGCGGTAATGGCGTTCCAGCGGATTGGCGCGCGACAGGCCTGGATTGCCGCTCAGCTCAATCGCCTTTTCCACCACCTGGATCGCGGTGTTAGTGACCAGGTATTTGATGCGGAACGCGTCGGCCGCCGGTACCGCTCCGTTGGCGGCTGAATCGAGCAGCACGCGGTTGGAGAACAGCAGCGCATCCAGCTGCCCCAGCGCCTCCTGAAAGCGCGGCAGGCTGGATAAGGGCGCGCCAAGGTTGGCCG
This sequence comes from Duganella sp. SG902, assembly GCF_013376005.1. Lineage (GTDB taxonomy): Bacteria > Pseudomonadota > Gammaproteobacteria > Burkholderiales > Burkholderiaceae_D > Rugamonas. Next base: position 159,427 of record NZ_JABMJK010000001.1, read on the forward strand.
GCACACGATCCTCCAGCCAGCCGGCCAGCCAGTCGCGCGCATTGCGAGCCACCGCGTCGTAGATGGCGGACAGCAGCACGGACATCCACAGCAGCAGCGACGCGTCCAGTTCCGGCGCGGCGCTGGCCGGTGATACTTCCACCGCGTGCTCCAGCGGCACCAGCACGTCGTCGAATACCACCTCGTGACTGCCGGTGGCGCGCATGCCGAGGTGGTCCCAGGTTTCGATGATGCTGATGCCCGGCGTATCGCGGTGCACCAGCCAGCTGCCAACCAACGGCTCGGCATCGTCGCTGCGCGCCCACACGCCCAACCAGGTCAGGCGCGGAATGCCGGTCGAGTAGATCTTGCGTCCGCTGATGCGCCAGCCTTCAGGCGTGCGGCGGGCGACGGTGCCCGGCAGGCCGCCGCGCGCGGGCGTGCCCAGTTCCGGCTCCACGCGCAAGGCGTTGATCAAGGCGCCGTCGCGCAGCGTGTCTTCCACCACGCGGTGCAGCAGGTGCTGCGGCCATTTGGCCTGGCGGCCGGAGGCATGGTGCAGACACTGCATGGTCAGCACCAGGGCGGTGGACGGTTCGCCGCGCGCCACGGCGGCGATCACGCGTGTGGTCTGCGCCAGGTTGGCACCAAGGCCACCCAGCGCGCGCGGCACGGTCAGGCCAAGCAGGCCCAATTCATGCAGGCGCTCGAAATTCCGGTGCGGGAAGCTGCCGTCACGGTCATGCTGTTCGGCGGTGGCGGCAAATTCGGCGGTCAGCGTTTCCAGCAGCGCGGCGAATTCCGGGCTGTCCAGTTGATGGCTGTGTTCTGCGGTGGGCAAGCGGAGGACGGAAGTCATGATCAGATCGAGAAGTTACTGAAGTTGAATGGCGTGACGATGGGCGTGGGCGTCTCCGGCTGCGCCGCAGCCGGCGGTTCGTCGATCTCAACCCCCAGCAATTGCAGCAGCTGCGTGCGCACTTTCTGGAATTGCGGCGATTCGGCGCTGCGCGGCCGCTGCTGCGTGATCGTGATGTCGGCGGCGATACGGCCCTGCTCCAGCACCAGCACGCGGTCCGCCAGCAGCACCGCTTCGTCGACGTCGTGCGTCACCAGCAGGACGGACGGGCGGTGCTGGCGCCACAGCGAAAGGATCAACTGATGCATGCGGATGCGGGTCAGCGCATCCAATGCGGCGAACGGTTCGTCCAGCAACAACAGCTGCGGCTCACGCACCAGCGCGCGCGCCAGCGCCACGCGCTGGGCTTCACCGCCGGAGAGCGTGGTCGGCCAGGCATTCTCGCGGTGCGCCAGCCCCACTTCCGCCAGCGCGGCACGGGCACGCTCACGCGGCCGGTCGATGCTCAACCCCAGGGTGACGTTGCGCCATGCGCGCTTCCATGGCATCAGGCGCGGCTCCTGGAACACGGCAGCGCGCGCGTGCGGCACGTCCAGCGTGCCGGAGCTGATGCGGTCGAGTCCCGCCAGGGCGCGCAGCAGCGTGGTTTTGCCGGAACCGCTGCGGCCCAGCAGGGCCACGAATTCACCGGCGCGGATATCGAGATCCAGGTTATCGAGGATGGTGTTGGCGCCGAAGCGCTTGCTCAGCTGGCGCGCCTGTACAGGGCTGCGCGGCAAGGCCGGCGCGTCATCGCGGTGTGCCTTCTGGCGCGGCAAATTCAAAGTCAGAGAAGGCATGCTTTAATCCTTGATGAAAGTAGGACGCCAGGCCAGCGCGTAGTGTTCGATGCCGCGTACCAGCAGGTCGGTGGCGAGGCCCAGCAGGCTGTAGACCATCAGGCAGACCACGATAACGTCGGTGCGCATGAAATCGCGGGCGTTGTTGATCAGGTAGCCCAGGCCGGCGGTGGCGTTGATCTGCTCCACCACCACCAGCGACAGCCAGCTCACACCCAGCGAGTAGCGCAGGCCTATCAGAAAGGACGGCAAGGCGCCCGGCAGGATCACGTGCACGATCTGCTGCGGGTAACTCAGGCCAAACAGGCGCGCCGCCTCCACCAGCTTGGAATCGACGCCGCGAATGCCGCTGTACAGCGACAGGTACATCGGGAAGGTGGTGGCGTAGGCGATCAGCGTGATCTTGGTGAATTCACCGATGCCGAACCACAGGATGAACAATGGCACCAGGCCAAGGAAAGGCACGGTGCGCGCCATTTGCATGCTGGAGTCCACCGCCACCTCGCCCTGGCGCGACAGGCCGGAGATCAGCGCCAGCGCGGTCCCCAGCGGCAGTGACACGGCCATGCCGGTGAGGACGCGCTGCAGCGACACCAGCACATTGCTGCCGATTTCGCCGTTGGCGGTCAGCTCGCCGAGGGTGATGAAGATTTGCGACGGCGCCGCCAGGATACGTTCCGGCAGCACGCCGGTGCGGGAAGCGATCTCCCACAGCGCCAACAAGACCAGCGGTCCGAAGGCACGGCGGAAGACCTGCGTTTGAAGCGTTGAAACCGACATGTTTGCATCCCTATCGAAGCAGTTAAAGCTAGTATAGGGAGCAAATAATTATGATAAAACTAATCGTTTCAACTATTGATATATGATTTTCAGGAATAATCCTGAGCAATCATCTTGCGACAATTTTGAGGGGAGATTCGGCGAACGCGTGCTGCACCGCCTGCGCGAAGAAGTCGATCGCATGCTGCACCGGGCCCGGTTGCAAAGGCTGCACCAGCCAGATATCCAGCACCGGCTTGAAGTCGGAAACGTTGACAATGTCGAGGTGAGCGCGATGGCGGCTGCGCTCCAGGATGGGGCGCGGCATCAATCCCAGTCCGATACCGCTGGCCGCCAGCCCAAGCTGGAGATCGGTGCCGAAGGTCTCCAGATTGATCTTGAACGACAGTCCCTGCTCCGCCAGCGCGCGGGCCAGACCGGCGCGGAAGCCGCAACCGTCGGGGTTGAGCACAAAACCGGTGCTGTAGATGTCGCGCAGCTTGTAACTACGCTTCGGCATCGAATCCTTCCTGGCCACCACCACCAATTCGATGCGTCCCAAAGCCCGCCCCGTCAAGCCCTCAGGCAGCACCTTGGTGGCCGGGAACAGGGCCACCGCCGCATCGATCTCCGCGTTGGCTACCCGCTCCACCAGTTGCGAGCCCCATCCGGACGACACTTCCGTATGCAGCTCCTTGAAAGTGCGGTTCAGCTTTTGCAGGGTATCGAGCAGCACCACGTCGCCGATGGTCTGGATCACGCCGATGCGGAACACGCCGGTCGGCGCATGGTCCGCCTGCACCATGGCGCGCAGGCGGTCGACTTCCTGCAGCACGCGGCCGCATTGGTCGAACACCTGGCGTCCCATGGCGCTGGGCTTGGGCGGCTTGACCGTGCGGTCCAGCAGCTCCACGCCCAGCGCGTGCTCCAGGTTCTGCACGCGCCGCGTGATGGCCGACTGGGTCAGCCCCAGGGCCTCGGCCGCGGCGCTGACCGACTGGTTGCGCACCACGGCCACGAAGGCGCTGATGTCATCTATTTTCATGTCGTTATCGAGGTAAGCCATACGAAAAACAGACGTCATCTTAACAGCATCAGAACTTGTAGCTGGCGCGGACGTAGTAATACGAGCCGTTGAACGGTATCTGGGCCGACGCCGTGTCGTACTGATACACGCCGAGGTAGCGGCTGATGGCTGGCACCTTGCTGGGATAGACATCAAATAGATTGTTGGCGCCAACGGCCAGTTGCAGCTTCTTGGTCGCCGCATAGCGCACTTCGAGATCCGTGATGGTTTTCGGCGCATTCTCGATGTGGTTGAACACCGAGGTCGAATAGATATTCGGTCCGGAATAGAAGGTCGCCTCGGTGGCGGTCTTGCCGTAGCGGGTGGCGTGCAAGCTGATACTCAGCGCATCCCTGGTCCAGACGCCGCCGACGATCAACTTGTTCTTCGGAGTAGCAGTGGTCAGGTAGCCGATCTGCTGGGCGTTGAGCAGGGTTTTGCCATTGCCATCGATACCGACCTTGGTCACCTTGCTGTTGTTGATATTGGCGCTGGCGTCCCAGTCGATGCGGCCGCCGTTGGCGAAGTTGGTCGGATAGTTCAGCACCAGGTCCACACCCTGCGTGCGGGTGTCGACGCCATTCGCGAAGTAGCTGGCGCTGACGGAGGACAGGCCGCTCGGCAGCGAGATGCCGGCGCCCGTCAGCGCGGCAATCGCCACCGCGCCGCTGTAGGTGCCCCCCTGGACGATACGGTCGCGGATATCGATGCGGTAGGCATCCAGCGTGATGTGCAGGTTATCGACAGGTTCCGCCACCAGACCCAGATTGTAGCTGCGCGATTTTTCAGGGCGCAGCGGCGTGGCGCCCAGCTTGCGCGCCGCATCCGAGTTCACAGCCAACTGGCCGCCGGCGGTGGTTGGCGACACGGCCAGGCTGGTGTAGTACTCCTGCGCCAGCGACGGCGCGCGGAAGCCCGTGCTGGCGGTGGCGCGCAAGGCCACCTTGGGCGTGAACTCATAGCGGGTCGACAGCTTGGCGTTGCGGGTGCTGCCGGCATCGCTGTAATGTTCGTAACGGCCGGCCAGTTCACCCTCCCACTCCTTGGTGAACTTGGTGGAGAAGTCGGCGTAGGCCGCGCCGATATTGCGCGAGTGCTTGCCGGCGCTGACCGGCGACAGGCCTGGCAAGGCCTGCGCACCGCTGCCGTAGTACGAGGCCGGATCGCCGGCGCCAATCTCATAGGTCTCGCGGCGGAACTCCGCGCCCAGCGCCACGCTCAACGGCGCCGCCAGCCCGGCGTCGAAGGAGCGGGCCAGGTCCCCGTTGGCGGCTTGCTGCGTGTTCTGGAACTGCGACAGGTGGAAGCTGGTCGGCGTGGCGCCGGTGGCCGCATACAAATCGGTGTTGGCCGAATCGACCATGCCGATCTTGACGTTGTCGCTGCCGTAGGTGGCGCTCAAGTCCCAGCGCCAGCCGCCGAGATCCGTGCCCTTGATGCCGGCGGTGATGCCGCCGTCGGTCTCGTTGCTGGTCTCCACTGGCGTGAAGCCGTTCGGGTAGATTTTGGGCAGGCGGTTCGGCAGGCGATAGTTCTGGTAGCTGCCGCCGGTGCGGTGCGCCACCGTGCCGAAGGCGTACAGCTCCACGTCCTTGCTGAGCGAGATGCCGGCGTTGGCGCCGAAAGATTCGCGGCGGATGTAGGGGTCGCCCAGCGTCTTGTTGGCGAAGGTGCCGGTGCGTTCGTCCGGGCCGCTGCGGAAGCTGTGCTCATGGCGGCGGTACTCCGCGCTCAGGTGCAGGAAACCGTCTTCGCCCAGCGTAAGGCCGGCGTCGGCCGCGCCACCCAGGGTGAAACCGTCGCCACGCGAGTATTCGCCGCTGGTCGCGGTCACGCCAGCGCCACTGCTGCTGTTTTTCAGGATGATGTTGATCACGCCCGCGATCGCGTCCGAACCGTATTGTGCGGCGGCCCCGTCGCGCAGCACCTCGATGTGATCGACCGCGCTGACTGGAATCAGGTCCACGTCCACTGGCGTAGCGCCCTGCTGCGAGCCAGGATCGGCGGTGATATTGGCCGAGGTGTGGCGGCGCTTGCCGTTCACCAGCAGCAGCACGTGGTTAGGGCTCAGGCCACGCAGCGTCAGGGCGCTGGTCAGGTTGGCGGCATCGCCGGTTTGCGCGAGGCGATTCACGGAAGGCAGCAGCTTGACCAGCGCGTCACGCAGGTCGGTCTGGCCGGTGCGCTGCAAGTCCTTGGCGCTGATGACGTCAATGGGGCTCAGGCTTTCGCCGGCGGAGCGTTGGATGTCACGGGTGCCTGTGACCACCACGTCCTGGATGGCGCCGGCGGCGGCGGGTGTGTTGGAGATGGCATCAGCGTCGACAGCCCATGCGGGCGACGCGGCGTACAGAAGGGAGATGGCGATGGCTATTTTCGTGTGCTTCATGCGGGAGGGCTCCAGTTTCGGTTGAGTTTTATTTTTTGACGCGGGCGGCGATCAGGTCGATTTCCACCAGCGCGCCGGGCAGCGGCAACGCGGCCACCTGCAGCGCGGTGCGCGCCGGTTTGTTCGGTTGTTCGGCGGTGCCGAAGAATTGGCCGAACGAGGCGTTCAAGCCCTTGAAATCGAGCTTGTTATCGAGCTTGGGGTCACCGACCAGGAACACGCGCAGCGACACCACGTCCGCGAAGGTCAGGCCCTCGTTGGCCAACGCGGCTTTCAAGCGCGTGAGCACGGACTGGGTTTGGGTTTGTGTGTCGCCGTCGACCGATTCCGGCAGCACGCCGCTGAAATAGACGGTTTCCGCACCGGCAGGCACTGAGACCGCCACCGAGATCGGGAAGTTGGAGTTGGGGATGGGGGTGCGCTTGATCTGTTGCGCGTGGGCGGAGGAAGCGGCGATCAACAGTGCGGCGAGCAGTAATTTGGTTTTCATGGCAAGTCCTTTCATCAGAGTGCGCGAGGGCGCGGAATCATCAAGCGGCAACGCGGCCGGCGATGGCGGCGACGGCGTGGTGGGCGGACAGCGCGGCGCCCTCCTGCCAGGCGCCGATCTGGCTCAGATATTCGCCGGCGAAGTGCACACGGCCTTCGGGTTGGTTCAAACGGGTATACTCCTTTTCCGCCGGCGTGGCCCAGTGCACCCACGAGCCCAGGCTGTACGGCACCTTGTGCCATGCGACGCTGACCGGATTTTTCAATTCCGCGCCACGGCCAGGATGGACGCGGTCGATCACGCCGCGCGATGACGCGAACTGTGCGCTCAATGGCTGTGCCGTGAAGTCGCGCGCGTTCTGGCCGATGTTGTAGCAGCCCACCAGCACACCGGTCTTCTTGTGGAAGCCGCCGCTCGGATACCAGATCAATGAGGTTTCGTGCTTCACCACCGAGATGCCGCCGTAGATCTGCGCGTCGGTCTCCCAGAAGCGGCGCGACTGCCAAGCGATCTTGCTGGCGGTATCGTAGTGGACGTTACTGATGGCCTGTTTCACCTCGGGCGAGAAGTTGGTTTCCACCTGTGCCAGCACCGGCAACGGGAAAGTGACGATGGCGTAATCGGCCGACAGTGTCCTCAGCTTGCCGCTAGCGCGGTCGCGCACCACTACATCCACGCCCTTGTCCTTGTTGGTGATCGATTTCACCTCGGTGTTCAGGCGCGAGATGTCTTTCAGGCGCTGGTGGAAGGCGTGCGGGATGCGGTCCATGCCGCCCACTGGTTGCAGCATGGTCGGTTGGAAGATCAGCAGCTCGTCAAAGATCAATGCGGTCCACAGGTCGGGATCGAGCAAGGCTTCCAGCGGCAGCGGATCGTTGCGCTCCCCGACTTTCCCGGCGGCGCCGGGATAGACCTTGTAGCCGGAACGTTCGCTGCCCTTGAACTCCGCCTGCGGCGTCAGGTCGCCGTAGACCTTGAGGAATTCCACCAGTTTGGCGCGGTCTTCGACACTCAGTTCCTGATCCAGCGCGCCCTTGCTGGTTGCCTTGGCCAGCAGTTCGGAGATGTGCCCACGCACGTCGTTGACGGCGCGGCGCAGCTGGATCGGCTGGCCGCCCTTGGCCGCATCCGGCAGGAAGTAGGCGCTGCGGCTGGTGTTCACCTCCGCCTCCAGCTCAACGCCGAATTCGCGGCAGTAGCCGAGGATGGTCTGGTGATGGCTCGGCAGACGCGCCGGGCCGGCATTGAAGTAGTGGCCCGGCTCAAAGTCCGCCACCTGTGTGCTGCCATCGTTGAGTTCTATGCGCGTCCCATTGCGGATGGTCCAATTACGGCCACCGACGCGGTCGCGCGCTTCGATCAACTGCACTTGATAGCCAGCCTTGCGTAATTCGTACGCCGACACCAGGCCGGCAATGCCGGCGCCCAGCACCAGCACCTTGATGCCCTTGCCCGAGCCGGGGGCCAGTTGCAGCGCGGGCGCGTCGCCAGCGGCGGCGATGCCAGTGGCGCCAAGGCCTAGTGTGGTCATGGCTGCCGCAGCCGCCGCGTAGCCACTGGTGGCGGCAAGCTGCATCAGGAATGTCCTGCGTGTTACGGTCATAGATCGCTCCATATCGGTGAGTTTGAACCGATCTTATGACGCGCCAACATTATGTATAAACTAATTCTTTATCATATTGAAATATGAAATTTGTGAATAATGTGTTTTCATCGGCGATATGTGCTTGCGCTATATTCAAAGTCGAAAGCATTCGTTTCAATCGCTGGCGGCGGCGTCGTACCATCGTGGGATAACCATCTTCAGGAGCCGATCATGCAACGCCGTACCATGCTGTCCTTGTTATCCCTGCTGCCGATCGCGTCGTGGGCACAAAAAGCGCCCTCCACGCTGCGTATTGGCTATCAGAAGTCATCCACCCTGCTGACGGTGCTGAAAGTACGCGGGCAACTGGAGCAGGACCTGGCGCCGCTGGGTGTGAAAGTGACGTGGCATGAATTCTCCAGCGGCCTGCCGTTGCTGGAGGCCTTGAATGTGGGCGGAGTGGACCTGAGCGCCGACGTGGCCGATACGGTGCCGGTGTTCGCACAGGCGGCCGGCGCGCAGCTGACTTACTTCGCGCAGGAAGCGCCCTCGCCTTCGGCGCAAGCCATCGTGGTGCGCGCGGATTCACCGATCAACAGCGTGGCGGACTTGAAGGGCAAGAAGATTGCCGTCACCAAGGCCGCCGGCAGCCACTATTTGCTGATCTCCGCGCTGGACAAGGCGGGACTGCGCTTCAAGGACATCGAGCCGGCTTACCTGACGCCAGCCGATGGGCGCGCGGCGTTTGAGCGCGGCAGCGTGGCGGCCTGGGTAACGTGGGATCCGTACCTGGCCGGCGTGCAGAACCAGTCGCAAGTGCGTGTGCTGGCCGACGGCCGTAACGTGGCGGATTACCAGCGCTACTATCTGGCGTCGACGGCTTACGCCACCGCACATCCGGAAGTGCTGGCGGTGGTGTTCGAAGCCTTGCGCAAGACCGGCAAATGGGTCAAACAATCGCCCAAGGAAGCGGCGGAGCTGCTGGCGCCAGCGTGGGGCCTGGACGCGAAGACGGTGGAACTGGCCAACAGCCGCCGCAGCTACGCCGTGAGGCTGGTGCTGAAGGATGCGCTGGGCGAACAGCAACGCATTGCGGACGCGTTTTACGGCGAAGGCCTCCTGCCCCGCAAACTCGACGCCACCGCAGTGCCGCTCTGGCGCTTGCGTTGATTCGCGATCAGGAACTCATCAGCCGAGTGGGAACTTGGGGCGTTGTCGCCCCTCCTCGTGGGCTCAAGGCGCAGCGCGATGACAGCGTCCAGGATGTCGTCCCTGGCTTTGAAGTGGTGATAGAAATTCCCCGCGAGATCCAAATGCCGCTAAGTTAAGGCTTATTGGACCGCAAACTGATGAGCCGTCATTCCCGCGCAGGCGGGAATCCATAGGGCGCGTGGTCATAAGTTCAGCATGGATTCCCGCCTTCGCGGGCATGACGACTCTTAACTTGGCGGCATTACCGCGCGATCCCCACTGAATAATGCAGGATACCCCGCTGCGACAGCTTCGGACTCCAACTGGGCGATGCGGTTGTAATCGGCATCGGGACGATGCTGGAAGGCTTTGATGCGAACCGCCGTCATGTGCTCGCGCAGTCGCGGGCTGGGTGAGAGCAAGGCGCGGCGCAGGTGTAACCGCACCTCATCCGGCACGCTGTGCGCGGTAATCAGCGGCAGGCCAGGTGAGGATGCGGAGTATTGCAGGATCTTGATGCCCTGGATGATGTCCGGCAGTTCGCCGCGCAGATAGCCGAAGGTGACGCAGTCGATGGCGGCGATGTCAGCCTCCTCTTCACGTACCGCGCGCAGGCTGGCGACGTGACTGCCAGTCCATTTCACTCTGCCGAAGAAGCGGCCGTCGCGCGCCAGTGGCGCCGCCGCGTGCCGCAGCACGTTCATGCCGCTGTTGGAGTGCTGGTCGTTGACGGCAGCGGTCAGGCCACGCGCTTCGGCCAGCGACTTCACGCCATCCACAGCGCGGGTGACGATGACGCTGGCGTAGTTGCTGCCATCGCAGCCGGGAAAATCAAAACACGGCGTTGCCAGCAAGGTCGTCACGCCGCGCAGGAAGCTCACATAGGGATAACCGCAAGTCTGGCCGACCAGCAGGTCCGGGCGGCGCCACAGGGCCGGCAGCTCCGGTTCGCGCAGCAGCTGCGCTTCATCGCGCACGCCAGCATCGACCAACAAGGTCGCCAGCAACGCCTCGTACTCCCGCTGCAGGCGCGGGGTGACGTTATACATCGGCAGGGATACGGTCCAGTTCATGGCATGCGAGGGTGTACAGGGGCGTCGATGGGATGGAAGCCGTAGCGGCGCATCAGCTCACCGTAACCGTCGATCTGGAAGCCGCCGCTGCGCGCATTATAAGCCTCGCGCCGCGCACCATACACGCGCGGCAGCAGATACCACGGCAGCGATGGCAGATCGTGGTGCACCAGATGCAGGTTATTGTTCAGGAACAGGATGCGGAACACCAGGCCGGCGTCATTCAGCACGATGCGCTGCTTGTGGTCTTCGGCCGGGCGGTGTTCATAATAGGAGCGTATCATCGCCAGCGATTGCGCCGGATACGAGATCGCCAACAGATACCACAGCGCCGACACGCCAAACGCCGCATCGATCCACCACAACAGGGCCGCTAGCATCGACAGGTGGCGCAGCCATACGCCGGCATCGCGCCAGTCGCCGCGCGCAAGCTGGTGTGCCGCACCGCCCCAGGTGGTGGCGATCGCCAGCGCCGGCCCGATCGCCAGCCGGCCCCAGAACGTCTTGTTCAGCCAATGCAGCGCGCGCAGCGGGCGGCTCATGGCCTGCCACTCGGCGAGCGACACATAGGTGCTCTCGGCGTCCAGCTCCGGCAGCGTGAGGTCGAAATCGTTGTGATGGCGCAGATGGCTCTCGCGGTAAATCTCGTACGGATACCACACCGCCAGCGGCGCATAGCCGAACACGCGGTTGAGCCACGGCCACCGCGTGGGATGGCCATGGATCAGCTCATGCTGGAGCGACATGTACCAGGCGCACCACCACACCATCATCAGCGTGGCCGGCACGGCGCCCAGCAGCGGCCAACAGGCCAGCGTAGCGAGCCAGCCGCCATAAATCACCACGATCAGCAGCCATGTGGGCCATTCGCCGCGCCACAATGGGCGGCTGCGTTCCGTCGTCACTTCCTTCCGCTGTGCGTCATCGATCCAAGCTTGCATATACAAATCTCCTACGGCCGAGTATATGCAGGTGCCCAAGCGGTGGAAACGAATTTAAACAAGTTTTCTTATGCAGATTCTGTGGAATTAACTAAATAGTTAGTGTATTCTGTTTTGAAAACCTATAAGGAGACATGGCATGAAATACATGGCGATCGTCGGCATGGCGCTGGCGGGCGTGGCATCGGCGCAAACGGTGACCATCGACAGCGGCAGGATCGAGGGTGTGACGCTGCCCTCCGGCGTGCGGGCCTGGCTGGGCGTGCCCTTCGCCGCGCCGCCGGTGCGCGAACTGCGCTGGCGCGCGCCGCAGCCGGTGACGCCATGGCGCGGCGTCTACCACGCCGACCGCAAGGGACCGGAATGCATCCAACTGTTGCGCCGCAAGGACATCAACCACTACTTTGGCGAAGAAGCCACCAGCGAGGATTGCCTGTACCTCAACGTCTGGTCGCCGGCCAAGGCCAGGGCTTCGGCCAAACTGCCGGTGATCGTCTTCATACACGGCGGCGGCTTCACGGTCGGCTCCAGCGGGATGGCGCTGTACGGCGGCGAGAACGTGGCCGCGCGCGGCGACGCGGTGTTCGTCAACATGAACTACCGGCTCGGCATCCTCGGCTACATGGCGCACCCCGAACTGACCGCCGAATCGCCGCAACACGCCTCCGGCAATTACGGCTTCCTCGACCAGATCGCGGCGCTGCGCTGGATACAGAAGAATATCGCGCGTTTCGGCGGCGATCCCGCGCGCGTGACCATTTCCGGCCAGTCCGCCGGCGCGGCGTCGGTCGGCACCCTGCTCGCCAGCCCGCTGGCCAAGGGCCTGTTCCAGCGCGCGGTGCTGATGAGCGGCGCGGGCGTCAGCAATAACGCGCCATCGCTGGCGGAATCCGAGAAGACCGGGCTGGAAGTACAACAAGCCGTCGGCGCGGCCTCGCTGGACGAAATGCGCCAACTGCCCGCCGATAAAGTCTTCGCCGTGCAGCGCGACTTCCAGTTTGGCGAATCCGGTTCGGTTTCGGTCAAGCCTAACATCGATGGTTACGTCCTGCCCGACACTATCCCCAACATCTACGCCACCGGCAAACAGAATGACGTGCCGGTGATGGCCGGCTTCACCGCCGACGACATCAGTTTCAGCCCGCTGCGCGGCGTCTCCACGCTGGCGCAGTTCCGCGCCACCGCCACCGCGATGTACGGCGACCGCGCGCAGCGGTTCCTCGACCTTTACCCCGCCACCACAGATGCCGAGGCGGCGCACATGAGCCGCCTGTACAGCCGCCAGGCCATGATCGAGAAAGGCACGCGCGCACTGGCGCTGTCGCAGAAGGCTACCGGCAAGGCCCCGTTCTACATGTTCCTGTTCTCGCACGTACAGCCGTTTAATCCGGCGGTGCGGGTGAAGGACAATCCGCAGGGCGCGTATCACACCTCCGATGTGCCTTACTGGTTCCAGACACAGGACGCGCTCAACATGTTTCGCCCTACCCGCAACTGGCAGCCCTATGATCGCGCGCTATCCGCGCGCATGATGGACAGCCTGCTGGCGTTCGCCCGCAAAGGCGATCCCGCAACACCGGCCACGCCGTGGCCCCAATGGCGGCCGGACAGTGCACAATACGTGGAGTTCGGGGCCAGCGTGACCGTGCAGTCAGAAGACACGGCACAGATGGAGTTCCAGAACCAGCCCGTCAACATCACGCCGGGCGGTTCGCCGCTGCCGCGTGGTACGCGCGACTAAAAACTACGGAGACCGCAGTATGAATCACACCACGGCGACCTACGCGGGAAATCCCGCGGCGCGCACCCGCACCCGCTTCACCATGCTCGCCCTGCTGGCCATCGGCACCGTCATCAACTACATGGACCGCACGGTGCTGGGTATCGCCGCGCCGTTGATGACGCAGGATCTGCAGATCAACGCCGCGCTTATGGGGCTGGTGTTCTCGGCCTTCTCATGGACCTACGCGCTGGCGCAGATACCGGGCGGGATCTTCCTCGACCGATTCGGCAGCAAACTGACCTACTTTCTGGCGCTGACATTCTGGTCCATCTTCACAGGACTGCAAGGCGCGGCGGTGGGCTTAAAGTCGCTGCTGCTGGTGCGCTTCGGCCTTGGCGTCAGCGAGGCGCCCTGCTTCCCCGTCAACAGCCGCGTGGTCGCCACATGGTTTCCGCAGCACGAACGGGCGCGCGCCACCGGCATCTACACCGTGGGCGAGTATCTAGGCCTTGCGTGTTTTGCGCCCAGCCTGTTCTGGCTAATGCATAACTTCGGCTGGCGCGCGCTGTTCGTGGTGGTGGGCGCGGTAGGCGTGCTATTCGCGCTGGTGTGGTGGCGCGTGTACCGCGAGCCCAAGGACTCCACCACCGTCAACCAGGCGGAACTCGATTACATCGCGGCGGGCGGCGGGCTGGAAGAGTCCAAGACCGAGAAGACCAAGTTTGCGTGGAGCGATGTGATCAAGCTGCTGCGCATCCGCCAGATCTGGGGCGCCAGCCTTGGGCAGTTCGCGGGCAATACCACGCTGGTGTTTTTCCTGACGTGGTTCCCGACCTATCTTGCGACCGAGCGGCAGATGGGATGGCTCAAGGTCGGCTTCTTCGCGGTGCTGCCATTCCTTGCCGCCGCGGTGGGCGTGATGTTCGGCGGCTGGGTGTCGGATTGGCTGCTCAAGCGCACCGGTTCGGCCAACGTGGCGCGCAAGCTGCCCATCATCTGCGGCTTGATCGGCGCGGCCAGCATCATCGGCGCCAACTACGTTGACAGCGACGTGGCCGTGATCGCGATCCTGTCCTTCGCGTTCTTCGGTCAGGGCATGGTGGGGCTGGGCTGGACGCTGATCTCCGATGTCGCGCCCAAGCACTTGATGGGGCTTACCGGCGGCATCTTCAACACCTGCTCCAACCTGGCGGGCATCGTGACGCCGCTGGTCATTGGCTTCATCATCAGCGCCACTGGATCATTCTTCTACGCGCTGGTGTACGTGTGTGCGGCGGCGGTGGCCGGATTACTGGCGTACGTGTTCGTTGTCGGTGACGTGCACCGGGTACAAATAGAGGACTGAGAATGAAAATTTTGCTGCTACACGGGATCAACCTGAACATGTTCGGCAAGCGCGATCCCGCGCAGTATGGCACCGTCACGCTGGCCGAAATCGACCAGCGAGTGCAGGCGCTGGGCATCGAACTGGGTGCTGAAGTGGAGAGTTTCCAGACCAATCACGAGGGCGAAATGTGCGAACGCATCCACCGTGCGCACGAGGAAGGCTTTGATGCCGTGATGATCAACGCCGGCGCGTGGACCCACTACAGTTACGGCATCCGCGACGCGCTGGCGATTTTGAAGGTGCCGATCGTGGAAGTACACATGTCCAACGTCCACGCCCGCGAGCCATTCCGGCACGTCTCCGTGTTTGCGGACATAGTAAAAGGACAGATATGCGGTTTTGGCGCTGACAGCTACCTGCTGGCACTACGCGCAGCCATCTCCGCCGTCTAAAATTCGGGGTCAGCTCTGACATTCGGACAGTCAGATAGCTTGTTTGATCTGCGTCAAGACGCGATTTTAGACGTTTTGGCGTATTGATCGAGATCAAATAATATGTCTGGTTGTCCGAATGTCAGAGCTGACCCCGAATTTATAGGGTTGCGCCGCGGATCTGGAGGCTGCGGCGCAGCACCTGGTCGGTGACCCATTTGGCCGAGCGGCGGGCGCGTTGGGCTACCAGGTCGGGCGCCATTTGGAGGTAGTCGTCGTTGAAGACTTCGAAGCTGTAGTCGCCGCGATAGCCCGCACGATCAAGGCGGCGCACAAGGTCCGACAGCTCCACCGAATGCTCCCCTTCGCCGGGGAATACACGCAGGTGGCGCGCGGTTTCCAGGCGTTCTTCCGATGAGCGAATTTCGCGCCACATGAAGTCCGAAAGCTGCACCATGGCGATCTTGGACCACGGGATCAGGTCCACCGTGTCATATGCCGCGCCATTGGCCAGCATGTGGAAGGAGTCGATCACCACGCCCAGGTTGGCGTGATCGGCACGTTCCACCGCTTCCCACGCCACTTCGTATTCGCTGACATTGCGCCCCCACGACAAGGCCTCGAAACCCACCCGAACGCCCAGCGGCACCGCCAGCGTCGCCAGCTTGGCCAGGTCGCGCGCGATCTTGTCCAGATCCCCGCTCGCGTGTTTGGAGGTCGATGAACACACCATCAATAGTGGCGATCCCACCGCCTGGCAGATTTGCAGCATGCTCTTGGCGATGTCCACCTTGTAGTCGTGCAGCGTGCCGCTGAGGCCTTCGTAGTCGCGCATGACCTGGATGCCGGTCACGCGGATGCCGCTCTCGCGCACCAGCCTCACCGCCGCCTCCAGCCCGCCCGGATAGTTCACCAGGTCCTTGGCCCATAACATCAGTTGCGAAAAGCCGGCGCTGCGCGAGGCCTCCAGCTTCATCTCCAGCGTGCCGGCCAGCGTGATGGTGTCCATGCCAAAGTTACTCAGGTTCATACGCCCTCGCTGTGGACCAGTTCAAAACTGACGCTGCCCTTGAACAGCTGGGTCAACGCGCCCTTTTCGCACGGCTGCACCGGCGGCCGATCGACAAAGGTCACGCCGCGCTCCTGCAAGGTACGCACCGCGCCCATCACGTCGCGCGTGCCGAAGCCGACGCGTATCAATTCCTCATCCCAGTGACCATCATCGCTGCCGGCCGGCGGTTCGATCAGTTGCAGGTAGAAGCGCTTGCACGGGCTTTCCAGCAGCGTCCCTGATGGCAGCACGCCCTGCACCACGCCTTGCGGAACCACGCGGAAGCTCATCAGGTGCTGGTAGAAGTCGATCCACTGCGCCGTGCGGTCGCGGCGGATGGCTTGCACCACGCCGAAGAAGCCCATGTCCGGCACCACCGGCTTGGGCAAGGGCTGCTCGCTGATCTTGAAGTCGACGTCGTAGATTGAGAAGTCCTGGTAGCGGTCGACGAAGTACAGCACCGAGTCGCCGGCGCCATGCACGCCGGGGATGTTCAGTTCCATCGCGCCGGCCCGCGTGGGAATCGCCCACGCGCCGCGCGCCAGCGCGTGCTGGTAGGCGGCGCCCGCATCGCGCACGCGGAAGGCGATGGCGGACAAGGTGGTGGTGCCGCGGTCGGCGTCGGCCACCGCCCACGCCACCGGATCGGCGTTGACGACGATGTTCATGCCGCCCTGCCGGTACAGCACCACTTCGCGCGAGCGATGGCGGCCGACCTGCACGAAGCCCATGGTCTCCAGCACCGCACCCAATGCCAATGGCTCTGAGGTGGCGTATTCCACGAATTCGATGCCGTCCAAGCCGAGCGGGTTGCTTGGCAGGGGATTATTTTCCTGAGTCTTCATTTGCTTGCAGCTCCTTGAAGTGCTGTTGCATGCGTGAGGCGTCGGGCTGCACGCCGGTGAACAATTCAAATGCTTTCACGGCCTGGAACACGGCCATGCCGCCGCCGGTCATGGTGCGGCAGCCCTTGGCCTGCGCCGCTTGCAGCAGCGCGGTTTGCAGCGGGAAGTAGACAATCTCCGACACCCACTGGCCGGGCCGCAGCAGCTCGGCCGGCAGCGGCAGGCCGGGATGCTTGGCCATGCCGGTTGGTGTGGCGTGGATCAGGCCATCCGCCACGCGCATCGCCGCTTCCAGCTCGGTGCAGGCGACCGCCCGACCTTCACCGAAACGCTTGTTGAGCGACGCAGCAAGCGCCTCGGCGCGGCCTTGGTCGGCGTCGACGAGACGCAGGGTTTTCGCGCCCATCATCAGCGCGGCGTGCGCCGTGGCGGCGCCTGCGCCCCCGGCGCCCAGTTGCACCACTTCGCCCATCGCCACGTCCGGCAGGCTGGCCTTGAAGCTTTCGGCAAAGCCCCACCAGTCGGTGTTGTAGCCGGTACGCTTGCCGTCCTTGAACACCACGGTGTTGACGGCGCCGATCGCGCGCGCGTCGTCACACAGCTCATCCAGCAGCGGGATGACGTGCTGCTTGGCGGGATAGGTGATGTTCAGGCCGGAGAAGCCCAGCAGCTCGGCGGCGTCCAGCAGTTCCGGCAGCTGCTCGACTTTGAGGCCCAGCCGGTCCAGGTCCAGCAGTTGATACAGGCAGTGCATGCCGTTGGCGGCGGCCTCGCGCTCGTGCATGGCCGGCGTGAGCGAGCGGCCGATGCCGGCTCCGATCAGGCCCAGCAAGATACGGCGTGGTGCGGTAAGGGACATAGGTGTTATTCCGATCAGGTCTGGTTGACGATTCATACTACACTAACCAGTTAGTTAAATTCAAGTTAAAAACAGTCTTGTTTCGGCTGTTTTGCGACATCGGGTCAGTGGGCGCGCACGTAGCGCAGGATCATGTCGATCACCGCCTCGCGGCGCTTGGCGTGGACATCGGCCGCCTTGAGGTCGCGGCCGAAGATAAAGCTGAAGGTGTGCTGGTTGGAGACGTTGTAGAACGACAGCGCGCTGATCGACATGTGCAGGTCGACCGGATCCACGTCCGGACGGAACACGCCCTCAGCCACGCCGCGCGCGCACAGGCCTTCCAGCAGGCCGATGGCGGGCTTGTTAATGGCCTTGAGCGCCGGGATCTTGCGTATGTATTCGCCGTTGTGGATATTCTCGGTCATCACCATGCGGATGAACTCCGGATGCTGGGCGTGGTAGTCGAAGGTCGATCCCACCAGCGCGCGCAGCGCCGGCACCGGCGGCAGCTCGTCCAGGTGGAAGCCGTGCTCGATCTGGCGGAAGCGCGTGTAGCTCTCCTCCAGCGCGGCCACGTACAGCCCTTCCTTGTTGCCGAAGTAGTAGTAGATCATGCCCTTGTTGGCGCCCGTCTCCGCCGCGATCTCGTCGATGCGCGCACCGCTTAACCCCAGCCGCGAAAACTCCTGGATCGCGACGTTGAGGATGCGGCTGCGCGTGCCATCTTCGTCGGCTGGCGCCGGCGCCGCCGCTTTCTTGCGCGGCGCCTTGCTTGCAGGTTTGGTTATTTTTGCTGTCATGGCATTATTCTAACCGAACCCCAAGCACGCGCCACACCTCATCGCCCCAGATACCTGTCATAGAACCTTGCGGTGATTTCGTACAGGTCGCGCGCCTCGGGATAGTCCGGATTGGTCATGAAACCATGGCCCAGGCCATCGTAGATCAGCAGCTCGGACGCCACGCCCGCCTTGAGCAGGCGCCGGTGCCCGTAGGCGGCGGAGCTCATGGCGAAGTCGCGCGTGCCGGTGGCGAAGATCGTGGGCGGGAATTTGGCCAGCACCGCCAGGTCGTTGGCCGGCGTGACGGCCGGATCGTCAACGCTGACGTTGTCCAGGTACGATGGTCCCGGCGGCATGGCGATGCTGGCTCCCGTCGCCAGCCCCGCGAATACGGCCGAATCGCCCTCCATGAAGCGCGCGCCCAAACCGGCGCAATACACGCCGATCACGCCGGGCGCCGGCAAGCCGGCCTTCTGGAACGATGCTACGCTTTGCGCCACCAGCGCGCCGCCAGCCGAGCAGCCCACCAGTCCGATGTTGGCCGGCTTGTAATCCTTCAGCACCGCCTGATACACCTTGGTGAAGTCCTCAGTCGCCGCCGGGAAGCGGTACTCCGGTCCCTGCCGGTACAACAGCGAGATGACCTTGAAGCGCCCCACCGCCGACACCGGAATGCTGATCAACAGGCCGTTGGCGCGGATGCCGGTGCGGAAGCCGCCGCCGGGCGCATTGATCATGATGCGGTTGCGGTTAGCTTCCGGCACGCCGCCCTTGGGCGTGATGACGGCCACCGAAATGCCATTCAGCGTGGTTTCCTCCACGTCGACCGGGTACAGCTCGCGCATGTGCCGCACGTTGGGCTGCAGGGCCGCGTTCATGGCCTTGCGCAGCTCCGCCATGTCCGTGGCATCAGGCGGCTTGGCGGCGCCCGGCCCTTCGGTCGGCCGGCTACGCCGGATGATCTCCTGCGAAGCCGGGCTAAGGATGTTGGACAGCTCGATGGCCGCCTCGCGCACATGCGCTGTGCCGGCGGCGTCCACCGTCACCTGTTTCTGCGCCACCGCCGGCAGCGCCATGGTGCAGGCGGCCAGCAGCACCACCAGTCTGGATGATTTCATAAAGTCCCCCATGGATCAGAACTTGGTGCGCACGCCCAGGTAGTACGAGCGGCCGATGATGTCGTAGGTCGACGCCAGCGTCAGGTTCTGGTTACCCGGCACATACGCGGGATCGCGGTTGAACAGGTTGTTGATGCCGGCGCGCAGCGTGACGTTCTTGGTCAGCGAGTAGCGCACGCCAAGGTCGAAGATGTCGTACTTGGCCACGCCGGCGGTCGGGCTGGCGGGACGGGTCACGGTGGTGACGTCGTCCATCGCCGGGATATGGCGCCAGCGCAGATTGCCGGAGAAGGCGCCCAGATCGTAGCGGAAGGTGACGGTCGACTGCCACGCCGGACGAATCACCGTATCCACCGTGCCCTTGAATTCCTTGATGGCGTCACCCGGCAGCGCCTGCGACTGATAGCTGTTGGTGAAGCTGACCGCCGTGTTGATGTTGAAGGTGCCCGCGTCCTTGGACAGGCCGACCGCCGACAGCGGGAAGCGCCAGTCCAGCTGCACATCCACGCCGGAAGTCTTCAGCAGGCCGAGGTTCAGGTACGGCGCCGACACTTGCGTCAGCAGGCCGTTGGCGTCGCGCGAGATCAGCTGGCAGAACGCGTTGGCGGCCGAATAGCTCGGATTGGAACCATCGAGGTTGTAGCATTTGTTGAGCGCCGACGCCGCTGGCACCGCCGAAATGGTGTCCTTGATCTTGATGGTGTAGTAGTCGATCGAGCCGCTCAGCTGCGAGAACAGCGGCCATGGCAGCTGCGGCGTGAACACCAGCCCCAGGGTGCGCGTATCGGCGACCTCCGGCTTCAGGTTCGGATTGCCGGAGGAGACGGTGGACGTGGCCACGGTCGGGAAGGTGTAGCTGTCGACCACATTGGACGGCACGCCGGTGGCCACGCACAAGGCGCGCAGTTGCGCGGCATTGGCGCCGGTGCGGGCGGCGGTGCGCACGTCGCAAGGCTCGCCGCCGTTAGGCGGGCTACCGAACTGCACCTGGTTGCCGCTGGCGGCGCTATACAGCTCCCCGATATTGGGGGCGCGGATGGCGTGCTGGATGCCGCCGCGCACCAGCCAGTTCTTCACCGGCGTCCATTCCAGTTCCACCTTGTAGGTGCCGGCGTTGACGCCGGTATCGTAGTTGGAATGGCGGTAGCCCGGCGTGATGCCCAGCGACTTGGCGAACGGCGCGTCCGCCAGCAGCGGGATGCGCAGCTCCAGCGCCACTTCCTTCACCGAGGTCCGGCCCGACGAGCGCTGCGACGCGATCACCGCCTCGATGTTTTGCGCCGCCAGTTGCGAATCCGGCACGTAGTCGTAGGTGTTCTTGCGGTAGTTGGCCGATGCCGAGAACTGCATCTCGCCGGCCGGCAGCGTGGCCAGCGTGCCTTGCAAACTGGCTTCGGCGATGCGCTGGCTCAGGGTTTCGCGGCTCAGCGCATTGGTGGAGATGTAATTGCGGCACGCGTCCGACAGCGAGCGCGAATTCGCGTCGCCAAAAGGATTGAAGCCGCCCGCGCAGATCGAGGCGCCGCCGTCCTTGGCGTTCAGCAGTTCCTGCACGCGCGAGGTCAGCACCGCGTTGAACTGGGTCTGGTCGTGCACCGTACGGTCAGCCGAGACGTAGGCGTCCCAGCTCCAGTCGCGGAACGGCAGATCGCCGCGCGCGCCGACGATCAACTGGTCGACCGTATAAGCCTCGTCCCACTGCTTGTTCGGCACCCCGACAAAGCGGCTATTCCACAGGAACGGCGCGGTCGGATCGGGACGCGAAGCCAGGATGGTTTTCAGGTCGGCCGGGACGAAGGGATTGGACAACGGCACCAAGGTGTTGGCGCCCTGCCCGAACTGCGTCAGCGTGCGGCCGGAATTGGTGTGCGCCACCGAGCGCGTATGCAGGAACTGGGCATAGCCGGTCAGCTCGGGCGTGAAACGGTAGTCCAGTTTCTCAAACAGGCTTTCGCGGCGCAGGCCATTCAGCAGGTCATTCTGGATCAGCACCGGCATGCGCACGTTGCCGCCGATGATGGCGTAGGCGCCGCTGGTGACGCCCTGGTAGTTGACCGCGCCGCTCTGGCTGAACAGCGTGCCATTGTCGTTGAAGCCGAGGTTATTGGTGCGCGGGACGGTGGCGCTCACGCCGTATTTGGAGAATACGCTGTTGACGGCGGCCTGCGTCGGCAGGTTGTTGGCCGCCGGCAGATAGGTGCTGGTGCCCAGGTAGCTCGACGGCACGCCCAGCGCGAAGAACGGCCGCGCGCGGCCCGGCAGGCTTTCGCGATCGTCATAGCTGACCGAGAACAGCGAGAAGCCCTTGCCCTCATCGAATTCGGTGCCGGCCGTGAGCGACGGGCTGACTTTGCGCAGATCGCCCTTTTGCGAGTTTCCGTACTGGACGTCGAACACGATGCCCTTCATCTTGCGCAGCGATTTGAAGTTGATCACGCCCGACATGGCGTCCGAACCGTAGACAGCGGAGGCGCCGCCGCTGATGGTCTCGATGCCGTCGATCACCGCCTGCGGCACGGTATTGATGTCTACCTGGCCGAAGGCGCTGGCCAGCGGCAGGCGGCGGCCATCCAGCAGCACCAGGTTGCGGTTGTCGCCCAGGCCGCGCAAGTCCAGCGTGGCGCGCGCGCCTGTGCCCTGCCCGCCGGTGGCGGCGGTGCCGGACGGCGTGAACTGCGGCAGCTGGTTCAGCGTCGCTTCCAGCGTGACGTTGCCGCTTTCCTGCAGCACGTCCTTGGTGGTGGCGACGATGGGGCTGGGCGAGGTGTAGTTGCGGGTGGCGATGCGCGAGCCGGTGATCACCACCGATTCCATCTTCGGCATCTCCTCGACCGCCGGCATGGGCGGCGCTTCCGCCGCGGTCTGCGCCTGCGCGCTGATCACGGCGCTAAAACCGAGCACACTGCTCTTCAGGGCGAAGCCTTGCCACGCACCGATGCGAATCTTGTTCATCTGCTGTCTCCGTCGTTGTGGTTGTTTTTTTGATCCTGAGCAGACATTACACTAACTAGATAGTTAACTTCAAATAGATTCTTTGCGCGGGCCATAAAAAAATCGCGCCGCACAGGTGCGGCGCGATGCTTGCGTGTTTATTCCACCACAGATTTATACGCCGGGATCGCGCACTTTCTCGACCTGGTCGAACTCCACGTTGAACCATGCGCCGCCCACCGCTTCCGCCTTGCGGATGTAGACCGTCTGCACGATGTCGCGCGTGGCGGCGTCGATGCTGACCGGGCCGCGCACGCTGGTCCAGGCCATGCCCTTCATCGCCGCCAACAGTTTGTCGCCGTTGCTGTCGCCGCCCGTTTGCTTCAGCGCCTGGTACAGCAGGTGCATGCCGTCGTAGGCGCCGACCGAGTGGAAGTTGGGGCGCATGCCCTTGTTTGCCTTGGTGAAGGCCTCGACGTAAGCCTTGTTCTCCGCCGATGGGTGCGCGGCCGAGTAATGGTGGCTGCTCACCACACCCGCCGCCGCGGGGCCGATGCTGGCCATCAGGTCGTCGTCCAGCACGTCGCCGGTGCAGATCAGGCGAATGCCGGCGGCGGCCAGGCCACGGTCGGTGAACTGCTTGAGCACAGCCGCGCCCTCGCCCGACGGGACGAACACGAACAGCGCGTCCGGCTTCAGGTCCTTCACCTTGGCCAGGAACGGCGCGTAGTCCGGGTTGCGCAGCGGCGCGCGCAGGCTGTCCACCACCTTGCCGCCCGCTTCGGTGAAGTCCTTGACGAAGACCTTCTCGGCGTCCAGACCGGGGCCGTAGTCGCTGACGAAAGTCACCACGTTCTTGATCTTGTTCCTGCCGGCCCATTGCGCCATCGGCGCGGTGACCTGCGCCAGCGTGAAGCCTGTACGCACGATGTAGGGCGAGCGTTGCGGAATCACCGAGGTGGCCGCGGCCATCACGATCATCGGCACCTTGGCCTGGGTGGCCACCGGCGCGGCGGCGAACGCCAGCGGCGTCAGGCCGAAACCGGCCAGCACCTGCACCTTGTCGCGCGAGACCAGTTCCTGCGCCAGCCGCTTGGTGACGTCCGGCGCCACGCCGCCATCGTCCTTCAGGATGATTTCGACCGGACGGCCGCCCGCCACACTGCCGTTCTGCTGCATGTACAGCTTGACGGCGGCCTCGATCTGGCGGCCGGTGGAGGCGAACGGACCGGACATCGGCACGATCAGGCCCACCTTCAGCGGCTCGGCGGCATGGCTGATGGATGGCAGCACGCCCGCCGACAGCGCGGCCGCGCCGAGCAGGATGTGGCGGCGCTGGCTATTGATATGTTCAGTCATGGGGTCTCCTTTTCTCTTTTTATAAATCCAGCAGCAGGGTGGCGCTCCTGGAACGCGAACAGCAAGGGGTAAACTGGTCGTTGGCGGCCTGCTCTTCCTCGGTGAGATACAGGTCGCGGTGGTCCGGCACGCCGTCCAGCACGCGCGTGAGGCAAGTGCCGCACACACCCTGCTCGCAGGATGCGGGCACGAACACGCCGGCGTCGGACAGCACCTGCAGCACGGTGCGGCCGACGGGAACGGTGTAGCACGCGCCGTTCGACGCCAGCTTGACGTCGAACGGCTGGTCGCCCTCCACCGGCGCGCCGGCGGCATCGGCGCCGAAATATTCAAGGTGCAGCTGGTTCTCGGGCCAGCCCAGCGCAGCGGCGCTGGCCTTGACGTAGCTGATGAAGCCCGCCGGCCCGCAGAAGTAGATATGGGTGCCGCGCTCCAGCCCCGCCAGCAGCGCCGGCAGGTCCAGCGGCCGCGCGCTGTCGTGATGGAAGCGCACCTGCGCGGCGTAGGGTGCGTTCAGGATGCGGTCGCGGAAGGCGGTGCGCTCGGGGGAGCGGGTGCAATAATGCATCTCGAACGGCGCCCCCTGCGCCGACAAGGTCTCCGCCATCGCCAGCAGCGGCGTGACGCCGATGCCGCCGGCCAGCAGCAGGCTGCGTGGCGCATCCACCAGCGGAAAGTGGTTGCGCGGCGCGCTGATGGTCAGTTTCGCGCCGGCCTGGATCTGATCGTGCATGGCCCGCGAACCGCCGCGCGAGGAAGGATCGCGCAGCACGCCGATCACGTAGCGGTGGCGCTCATGTGGCGGATTGCACAGCGAGTACTGGCGCACGATGCCGGGCGCCACGTGCACGTCGATGTGCGCGCCCGCCGTGAAAGCTGGAAGCTGCGCACCGTCCACGCTCACCAGCTCATAGCTGCAGATGTCCTCAGCCTCGTTGGCGCGGCGCTCCACGCGCACTTCCAGCAGTTCGGTGCTCATGCCGTCTTCTCCTGCTCCAGCCATTGGTCAAGGATGCGGCGCGACTGCACGCCGCCGGCGTCGATGTTCAGCATCAGCAGCTTGCGCTCCGGGTGGCGCAGGATGTTCTGCTGCTGCTGTTCCAGCATCTCGCGGTCTTCAGCGAAGATCTTACCCTGTCCTTCACGGATGGTGGCGGTCAGTTCCTTGTCTTCCGGCTTGAAGTTGCGCGCCATGCCCCAGAAGTACCAGTGCGAGGTCTCCGTTTCCGGCGTGATGAAGTCCACCACGATGCTGGAAGCCTTGTGTTCCGGCGCGGCGTCGTAGCCGCCCTTGCCCGCGTGCGCCACGCCGACTTCAATCATCACATGGCTGGGCGGCGAGAAGCGGCAGATCTGCCAGCGGTCGACCGGCACGTCGTCCGCCAGGCCGTTGCCGCGCAGGGCCGCGCGCCAGAACGGCGGCGCCATGATGTTTTCCATGTAGCGGCTGGTGATGACCTGCTCGCCCTCGACCCGCGTGTTCACCGGCGCCTCGTCGATCTCCTTCTGGCCGATGCTGGACGCGTGCACATAGGTCTCGTGCGTCAGGTCCATCAGGTTGTCGATCATCAGGCGGTACTCGCAGTTGATGTGATACAGGCCGCCGCCATAGGCCCACTCGGGATTGTCGGCCCATTCCAGGTGATGGATCAGCGCCGGATCGGCCTTCTCCTTGTCGCCGGTCCAGACCCAGATGAAGCCATAGCGCTCCTCCACCGGGTAGCTGCGGATGCACGGGAAGCCGCGCACGCGCTGCCCCGGCATGCTGACCACCTTGCCGTCGCAGCCCATCTCCAGCCCGTGGTAGCCGCACACCAGCTGCCCTTCGCGCACAAAGCCCAGCGACAGCGGCGCGCCGCGATGCGGGCAGAAATCCTCCACCGCGGCCACCTTCCCTTCCGCGCCGCGATAGAACACGATCTTCTCGCCGCAGATGGTGCGGCCCAGCGGCTTGCCGTCGATTTCGTCCGGCGTGCAGGCCACATACCAGGTATTTTTCGGGAACATTCTGTCTCCTTGTGCTTTAATATTCAGTACACTGAATGTAGTACAGTACAGGCGCGAAGTAAACCACTTTAAATGCGGCACCGCACAACCGAGAACCCCATGCCAGAAACCGAAAGCCAATTAATCAACCTGTATGAACATCCGGGCCACTTGCTGCGCCGCGCGCAGCAAATCTCGGTGTCGATTTTTTACGACGAAATGGGCACCGAGCTGACGCCGGTGCAGTACGCGATGCTGCGCAACCTGGCGGCGCAGCCGGGCATCGACCAGGTGTCGCTGGCTGCCGCCACCGGCATCGATACCTCGACCGGCGCCACCGTGTGCGCGCGCCTGGAGGAGAAAGGCCTGTTGGAGCGCAAGGTGATACCGACCAACCGCCGTCAGCGCGCGCTGACCATCACCGCCGAGGGCGAGCAGCTGCTGGAGGCCTTGATCCCCGGCTCGCAGCGTCTGCGCCGGCGCATCCTCGCGCCGCTGACCGGCCCGGAACAATTGCAATTCATGGAACTGTTGACCAAGCTGGTACAAGAAAACAACGAACAAAGCCGCGCACCGCTCGCGCCGCGCGACACAGTGCGCTAGCATAGGTCTTGCCGGAACACCGGCGTGCTGGCCACATAAAACACAGGAGACCATAATGAAATTCACCCAGTTGACCGCTGCCGTTGCGCTGGTGGCGATGTCTGGTGCATACGCCCAGGAAGCCGAACGTGCCGCAGCCATGGCGCTTGCGGACAAGGCGGTTGCCAATATTCAGAAGAAGGGCGTGGAAGAAGCCTGCAAGGACTTTGTCGATCCCAAGGCGGGCTATATCCAGGGCGACGTATATGTCGTGGTGCAGGACATGCAATGCAAGATGGTCTGCCACGCCACCATCCCGCGCATGAACGGCAAGGACATGATCGAGCTGAAAGACGCCAACGGCAAGTACTTCACCAAGGACATGCGCGCCGTGGCCATGTCGGGCAAGCCTGGGTGGGTTGATTATGTGTGGCCGAATCCAACCTCGAAAGTGTTGGAGCCCAAGTCGGCGTATGTCCGCAAGGCGGATGACAAGTACATGGTAAGCGTTGGCATCTACACCAAAAAATAAATCAGGGGGATATCATGAAACTCAGTCATTTGACCGCCGCCCTTGTGCTGGCTGCCGCCCTGCCTGCGTTTGCGCAGGACAAACAGGAAGCCATCGCGCTGGTCGACAAGGCGGTGGCCAACATCCAGAAAAAAAGTATCGAAGACGCGTGCAAGGATTTCGCCGATCCGAAAGGCGGCTATATCCAGGGCGAGCTGTACGTGTTCGTGTACGAGGCGAACGGCTTCATGAAATGCCATGCCACGAATTCCAAGCTGAACAACAAGGACATGAACCAGCTGCGCGACGCCAACGGCAAATACTTCTCGAAAGAGATGCGCGACCTGGCCATGTCGGGCAAGACCGGCTGGGTGGATTATGTGTGGGTCAATCCAGTGAGCAAAGAGCTGGAGCCGAAGTCCTCCTACGTGAAAAAGGTGAACGACAAATATTTCGTTGGCGTGGGCATCTACACCAAGAAGTAAGCCACGTCGTTCCGGCGAAGGCCGGAACCCATGGAACATATGCGCTGTGTTATCGCATACGTTCTATGGGCCCCGGCCTTCGCCGGGGCGACGTTCAGGCGACAGCGACCAGTTTATCGAGCTTATCGCCGTCCGCCAGCAAGCTGGCGCTGTCCGAGTCGTGCACGATGCGGCCGCGATCCAGCACGATGGCGCGCTGCGTCAGCGACAGCGCCAGGCGCGCATGCTGCTCCACCACGATCACCGACATCCCCTCCTCCTGCACCAGCTTGCGAATCACGCGCACCAGCTCCTGCACGATGATCGGCGCCAGGCCCTCCATCGGCTCGTCCAGCAGCAGGATGCGCGGATTGGTCATCAGCGCGCGCGCGATCGCCACCATCTGCTGCTCGCCGCCCGACAACTGATTGCCCATGTTGTTGCGGCGCTCGAACAGGCGCGGGAAGAGCTGATAGATCTTCTGCAGATTCCACGGCCCGGGACGCGCCACCACCGTCAAGTGCTCCTCCACCGTCAACGATGGGAACATATGGCGCTCCTGCGGCACCCATCCCAGCCCCGCGCGCGAACGTTTGTGAGTCGACACCCGCGAGATGTCGCCGCCGGCCCAGCGGATGCTGCCCTTGTGCAGGCGCGTGAGACCCATCAGCGTCACCAGCAAACTGGTTTTGCCAACACCGTTACGGCCCAGCAGCGCCAGCGAATCGCCTTCCTTCAGCGTGAGCGACACGTCTTCCAATACGATGGACTCGCCATATCCGGCGGTGACCTTATCCAACACCAGCAGCTCAGTCATGTTCCGACTCCCCCAGATAAACTTCCTTGACGCGCGGGTCGGCGGCGATTTCCGCCGGCGTGCCCTCGGTCAGCACCTTGCCGCCCACCAGCACCGTGATGCGGTCGGCGAAGCGGAACACCAGTCCCATATCGTGTTCGATGAACAGCACCGTCACATCGCGCGGCAGCTGCGCCAGCACTTCGAACAGCTCCTTGCTCTCGGCCTGCGGGATGCCGGCCGCCGGCTCGTCCAGCAGCAGAATGCGCGGCTTGGTCGCCAGCGCCAGCGCGATCTCCACCAAACGCTGCTTACCGTAAGCCATGCTGCGCGTGATGCTGTTGGCCTGGTCGCTCAACTTCAATGTGGCCAGCAGCTCCATCGCTTCCGAGATCACTTCCGGATGATTGGCCACCGTCTTCCACCACACGTTCTGCAGACCGCGTCGCTCGCTGATGGCCAGAGCCACCGATTCCAGCACCGTCATGCCGGCGAACAGGGTGTTGAGCTGGAAGGTGCGCGTCATGCCGCAGTGGACGCGCTCATGCTGCGGCAGATGCGTGATGTCGTCCCCGCCCAGATACACCTTGCCGCTGCTTGGGCTGAAGGCGCCGGTCAGCAGGTTGATGAAGGTGGTCTTGCCGGCGCCGTTAGGGCCGATCAGCGCGTGGCGCGCGCCCGGCTCGAAGGTCAGCGACACGTCGCTGTTGGCGACGAAGGCGCCCCACTTCTTGCTCAGGCCTTCGGTACGTAAAGTGATATCGCGGCTCATGGCTGCTCCTTGCGTTGAGGTTTCACCAGTTGCAGCAGGCGTTCCAGGCCACCGAGGATGCCGCCGCGCGCGAACAGCACGATCAGCACCAGCAGCAGGCCGATATAGAACTGCCAGTAAGTCGGATTCAGGCCGGCGATGTAATCCTGCGCCAGCATGAACACCGCCGCGCCAACCAGCGCGCCGTACAGGCGGCCGGTACCGCCCAGCACCAGCATGATCACCAGTTCGGCGGAACGCGGGAAGCCCAGCGAATCGAGGCCGACGAACTGCGTGGTCTGCGCCAGCAGCGCGCCGGCCAGGCCGGCGATCACCGCGCCCAGTGTGAACACGGCCACCAGGCGGCGATTCACGTTCACACCCAGCGACGGCATGCGGCGCACGCCTTCGCGGATGCCGATCAGGCTCAAACCGAACGGCGACTTCACCACGCGGCGCAGCACCGCGAACACGATGAACAGCACGGCAAAGCTGTACCAGAAGGCGACGTTGCCGTTCAGGTCAAACTCGAAGGTGCCGAACAGTTTACCGACCATCATGCCGGACAGGCCGTCCACGCCGCCGGTGATGAAGGCGGCCTTGTTGGCCGCTTCGAACAGCATCAGGCCTATGCCCAGCGTGACCATCAAACGGGTCAGGTCCTGGCCACGCACCACCAGGAAGGCGGTCAGCAAACCGGCCACGCCGGCCACCACGCCGCCGGCCAGCAGGCCGCTCAGCGGTTCGCCCCAGCCATGCACCGACAGCAGGCCGGCGGTGTAGGCGCCCAGCCCGAAGAAGGCGGCGTGGCCCAGCGAGACGATGCCCGCGTAGCCGAGGATCAGGTCGAGCGACACCGCGAACAGGCCGACGATCATGATCTGGCTGATCAGCACCAGATAGCCGGGGAAGGCGAAGTACGCCGCGATCGGCAACAGCCAGAAGACGATTTCCAGTGGCTGCCAACGGTCGTTGGGCAGCTTGGGCGCGGGAAGGATGCGGGCAGCTTGGGACACGGTCTTGGTCTCCGTTTCAACAAAGGCGTTCATGCTTTCCTCCGCATCAAGCCAGCGGGGAACAGGATCAGCAGCACCACCATCAGCGCGTAGATCACGAAGGCGCCGATCTCCGGCACATAGTATTTACCGGCGACGTCGAACACGCCGAGGATCGCGGCCGCCAGCAGCGGCCCCTTGATGGTGCCGGCGCCGCCCACCGCCACCACCAGCAGGAAGTAGACCATGTACTTGACCGGGAAGGTCGGATCGAGGCCCAGCACGTCGATACCCAGGCCGCCGCCCAGGCCGGCCAGGCCGGAGCCCAGCGCGAAGGTCAGGCTGAACACCAGGCTGACGTTGATGCCCAGGCCAGCCGCCGCCGTTTGATTGTCCACCGAGGCGCGGATCTGCGCGCCGAAGCGGGTGCGCTCGATCAGCAGGCCCAGTGCGATGGTCACGATCACCACCACGCCGATCAGGAACAAGCGGTACGAACCAACGTCAAGACCCAGCAGCGACACCTGGCCGCGCAGCCAGTCCGGCAGCAGCACCGGCTGCTGCGTCGGGCCGTAGAAGTAAGTGGCGGCGGCCACCGACATGAAGGTCAGGCCGATCGAGAACAGCACCTGATCCAGGTGGCTGGCCTTGTACAGGCGGCGATACAGCAGGCGCTCCAGCACCAGCCCCACCAGCGCCGAGGCGATGAAGGCCAGCGGCAGCGAAGCCAGGAACGGCACGCCAAAGCGCGACAGCAGCGACACGCTCACATACCCGCCCAGCATCGCGAACGCGCCGTGGGCGAGGTTAATGAAGTTCATCATGCCCATCGTGACCGACAGGCCGACACTGATCAGGAACAGCAGACTGCCGTAGGCGATGCCGTCAAACAGCACGCCGGCGAAATTGGCTAGCATGACTGCCTCCCGCTTTGATTATATTTGTTCATATTGTCTCCACTACTCTTCTTTGCAACTTACACTTTTTCGATAATCATCGCAATTCCCTGCCCCACGCCGATACACATGGTGCACAACGCGTAACGGCCACCGCTGCGGTGCAGCTGGTAGGTCGCGGTGGTCACCAGGCGCGCGCCGCTCATGCCAAGCGGATGGCCCAGCGCGATCGCGCCGCCGTTCGGGTTGACGCGCGGGTCGTCATCCTTCAGGCCCAGTTCACGCAGCACGGCCAGCCCCTGCGCGGCGAATGCCTCGTTCAATTCGATCACATCCATCTGGTCCAGCGTCAGGCCGGTCTGGCGCAGCAGCTTTTGCACCGCAGGCACCGGGCCGATGCCCATCACGCGCGGCGCCACGCCGGCGGTGGCCATGCCGACGATGCGCGCCAGCGGCTTCAAGCCGTGCTGTTTCGCTGCCTCGCCGCTGGCGACCAGCACCGCGCAGGCGCCGTCGTTGATGCCGGAGGCGTTGCCGGCGGTGACCGTGCCTTCCGGGCGCACCACGCCTTTCAGCTTGGCCAGCGCCTCGGTGGTGGTGGCGCGCGGATGCTCGTCCTGCGCGAACACCACTGGATCGCCCTTCTTCACCGGCAGCGTCACCGGCACGATCTCCTGCTTGAATACACCGGCCTCGATGGCGGCGGCGGTCTTGCGCTGGCTGGCCAGCGCGAACGCGTCCTGGTCGGCGCGGCTGACGCCATAATCGGCGGCGACGTTTTCGGCCGTCTCCGGCATGGTCTCGGTGCCGTAGACTTCCTTCAACGCCTTGTTGACGAAGCGCCAGCCCATGGTGGTGTCTTCGATCTTGGCGCTGCGCGAAAAGGCGCTATCGGCCTTGCCCATGACGTAAGGCGCGCGCGTCATCGACTCCACGCCGCCGGCGATAATCAGGCTGGCGTCACCGGCCTGGATCGCGCGCGCGGCGGTGCCGATGGCGTCCATGCCCGAGCCGCACAGGCGGTTGATGGTGGTGCCGGGGACTTCCTGCGGCAGGCCGGCCAGCAGCAGCGACATGCGCGCCACGTTGCGGTTGTCCTCACCCGACTGGTTGGCGCAGCCGTAGAACACATCGTCCACCTGGTCCCACTGGACGCCGGGATTGCGTTCCTTCAGCGCGCGCAGCGGAATCGCGCCCAGATCGTCGGCGCGCACGTCCTTCAACGCGCCGCCGTAGCGGCCGATGGGGGTGCGGATGGCGTCACAGATAAATGCTTCGGTCATTTCATTGTCCTTTCAACAGCGGCGCGCCGGTGGCGGCCTGCAATTCCTCAAACGTCAGGCCGGGCGCCATTTCGCGCACGCGCAGGCCGTCGGCGGTGACGTCCAGCACCGCCATGTCGGTGTAGATGCGGTTGACGCACGCCACGCCGGTCAGCGGGTAGCTGCATTCAGCGACGATCTTACTCTCGCCGGTCTTGGTCTGGTGTTCCATCATGACGAACACCTGCTTGGCGCCCAGCGCCAGGTCCATGGCGCCGCCCACCGCCGGAATCGCGTCCGGCGCGCCGGTGTGCCAGTTGGCCAGGTCGCCCTTGCCCGACACCTGGAAGGCGCCCAGCACGCAAACGTCCAGGTGGCCGCCGCGCATCATGGCGAAGGAATCGGCGTGATGGAAGTAGGCGCCGCCGGTCAGCAGGGTCACCGGCTGCTTGCCGGCGTTGATAAGGTCATCGTCCTCCTCGCCCGGCGCCGGCGCGGGGCCCATGCCCAGCAAGCCGTTCTCCGAATGCAGGAAGACTTCGCGGTCGGTCGGCAGGTAGTTGGCGACCTTGGTCGGCAGGCCTATGCCGAGGTTGACGTAGGCGCCTTCCGGGATGTCCTGGGCGACGCGGGCAGCCATCTGGTCGCGGGTATAGCGCGCTGTTTGATTACTCATGCCGATTCCTTCACCACGCGTTGTACAAAAATGCCCGGCGTGACGATCACTTCCGGATCCAGTTCGCCCAGCGCCACCACATCCCGCACCTGGGCGATGGTGACCTTGGCGGCCATGGCCATGATGGGGCCGAAATTGCGCGCGGTCTTGCGGTACACCAGATTGCCCCAGCGGTCGCCGCGCAGGGCCTTGATCAGCGCGAAGTCGGCGTGGATCGGCGACTCCAGCACGTAGTGGCGGCCGTTGATCAGGCGCGTCTCCTTGCCCTCGGCCAGCAGCGTGCCGTAGCCGGTCGGGGTGAAGAAGCCGCCGATGCCGGCGCCGGCGGCGCGGATGCGCTCCGCCAGGTTGCCCTGCGGCGTCAGTTCCAGTTCGATTTCGCCGGCGCGGTACAGCGCGTCGAAGTGATGCGAATCGGTCTGGCGCGGGAACGAACAAATGATCTTGCGCACGCGCTTGGCCTTGAGCAGCGCGGCCAGGCCGGTCTCGCCGTTGCCGGCGTTGTTGTTGACGATGGTGAGTTCTTTCGCGCCCTGCGCGATCAGCGCATCGATCAGCGCCGACGGCATGCCGGCATTGCCGAAGCCGCCGATCATGACGGTGGCGCCGTCATGGATGTCCGCGACCGCCCGCTCCAGTGATTCAAAAGTTTTATCGATCATATCTGCTTTCCAGTGCATGTTGTGCGATAATCGAACTAATGATTGATTACCGCACACCCAGTGTAGAACTTGCGCCAGCCCCGGTCAAGAAAAAAACGCCAATTGAACCTGATGACTGCATTAAAATCACGCCATGTCTAAAGCCACCCCACTTACCGACGCGGACGACGACCGCGAGCCCACCATCGCCGAGCAGATCGACGCGATGACCGACCCCAGCTTCATGACCTCCCTGGCGCGCGGCCTGGCGGTGCTGCGCGCCTTCAGCGACGCGCGCAAGCCCCAGACCATCGCCAGCATCAGCCAGAAGACCGGCATCCCGCGCGCCGCCGTGCGCCGCTGCCTGCACACGCTGCGCGAGCTGGGCTACGTCGACGCGGAACTCAACAACTTCTCGCTGCGGCCCAAGGTGCTGACGCTCGGTTACTCCTACCTGTCGTCGACGCCGTTGACGGTGTCGGCCCAGCCCTACCTGAACAACATCAGCCGCGCGCTCAATGAATCGAGCTCGCTGGCGGTGCTGGAGGATGGCGAAATACTGTACGTGGCGCGCGCCGCGACCTCGCGCGTGATGTCGGTGGCGCTGAATACCGGCAGCCGCCTGCCCGCCTACTGCACCTCGCTGGGCCGGGTGATGCTGGCGCACCTGCCGCCGGACCAGCTGGACGCCTACCTGGAGCACACCCGCCTGCGGCCGATGACGGTCAACACCATCGTCAACCCGAAACGGCTGCGCGAAGTGCTGGCGGGCGTGCGCCGCGACGGCTACGCCATCAACGATGAGGAACTGGAACTGGGGCTGCGTTCGATCGCCGTGCCGGTGCGCGGCGCGTCCGGCACGGTGCTGGCGGCGCTGAACGTGGGCGCGCAGGCGGCGCGCGTCAGCGTGGATCAGCTGCAGCACGAGTTCCTGCCGGTGCTGCAACGCGGCGCGCAGGAGTTGGCGGTCCTGCTGCCATAAACGTCGTCCCGGCCTGCGCCGGAACGACGTGCAAGTATCAGAAGGTGTGGCGAATGCCCGCCATCACGCCATTCTGCGATTTGCCGGCGCCAACCGAACCGCCGGCATCCAGCGCCACCGCCGACAGGCCCGAGTTCTTCATGCGGCCCACGCCACCATACACGGCGGTGCGTTTCGAGAAGTAGTAGGTCGCGCGCGCGACCAGCATGGTGGCATCGTCGCCGCTGCGCTTCACATCCTTGCGCGCCCACTGCGCATCCAGCGTGGTGAACGGCGTCACCGGATAGCTCACGCCGAAGTAGTACAGATCCGACTCGGTCAGGCCGGTGGCCGCGCGCGTGGTGCGGTCGATGACGCCGCCGCCCAGCTTGGCCTCGCCCACCTTCACATAACCATTGGCGGTCACGCGCTTGTCGCTGTTATTGCTGCTGGTCAGACCGGCCGCCGCGCCGGTATTGCCGTACAAAATGTCATACGACATATTCAGGCCGTACGCGGCGGTCTCGTAACCGAACAGGCCGGTCACCTGGCGGCAGGCCTTGGCGTTGCCCGCCACCTCGCCCGGGCAGCCGGTGGCGGCCGGGCCGCCGGCGCTGGAGGCGTCGCGGCCGGTGCTGTAGGTGGCGCCGATCACGAAGTTGTTGAAGTTGCCGAAGTAGCCGATGGCGTTGTCGCTGCGCGCATTCGGCAGGTAAGGGTCGATGCTGCCGATGGCGAACAGGTTGGGGCCCATCACGTCCGACTTCAGACCGGAGATGTAAGTCATGTTGACCTGGCGGCCCAGGGTCACGGTGCCGAAGTCGCCCTTCAGGCCAATGGTGGCCTGGCGCCCGAACAGGCGGTTGCCCTGCCCCATGGTGCCGGTATCGACCGCCAGGCCGGCTTCCAGCGTGAAGATGGCCGACAGGCCGCCGCCCAGGTCTTCCGTGCCGCGGAAACCGATACGCGACGGGAACGAGCCGGTCAGCGACGGCATGCGGGTGACGCTGTCGCCGGCGGCGTTGACATTGGTGACGCGTTCGATGCCGGTATCGAGCAGGCCGTACACGGTTACGTTGGATTGGGCCATGGCGGCCGAGGCGCCGACGGTGCACAGCAGCGCTACGGCGCCACGAATGGTGTTTTTCATTCCTAGTCTCCTGTTGTTTTAATGATGTGCGATTATCGAACAATCGGTTGTTAATCGCACATAGATTGGATACTATGGTTGCCACGGTATATTGTCAATCACCGGACACAGAACAACACAGGAGACAGGCATGAAGATGAAAAAATTAGTGAAAATAGCGACACTTGCAGCATTCACCCTGGCCGCGACGCCGGCCGCGTGGGCGCTGGACACCATCAAGGTCGGGGTGATCGCAGCCTTCTCCGGTCCGTTCGCGGACTACGGCAAGCAAATGGAGGGCGGCATCAAGGCCTACATGGCCCAATACGGCGACACGGTCGCCGGCAAGAAAATCCAGATCATCGTCAAGGACACCACCGGCCCGGCGCCGGAAGTGGCCAAGCGCCTGGCGCAGGAGCTGGTGGTGCGCGACAAGGTCGACTTCCTGGCCGGCTTCGGGCTGACCCCGGAAGCGCTGGCCGTGGCGCCCATCGCCCAGCAGGCCAAGAAACCGATGATCATCATGAACGCGGCCACCTCGGTCATCACCACCAAGTCGGACTACGTGGCGCGCTTCTCGATGACGCTGCCGCAGATTTCCGCGCCCATGGCCACCTGGGCGGTGAAGAACAAGATCAAGAAAGTGGTCACGCTGGTGGCCGACTACGGCCCGGGCATCGACGCCGAGACGGCCTTCAAGAATGAGCTGGTCAAGGGTGGCGGCACGGTCACGGAGGCCATCCGCGTACCGCTGCGCAATCCGGAATTCGCGCCGTTCATCCAGCGCATCAAGGACGCCAAGCCGGACGCGGTGTTCATCTTCGTGCCGGCCGGCGAGCAAAGCATCGCCTTCATGAAGGGCTACCGCGAGCGCGGCCTGGCCGAGGCCGGTATCAAGGTGATCGCCACCGGCGACCTGACCGACGACCACGTGCTGCCGGCCATGGGCGACGCCACGCTGGGCGTGATCACCACCTTCCACTATTCGGCCGCCCACAAGTCGCCGGAGAACGCGGCCTTCCTGAAAAGCTTTGCCGCCACCAATCCGGACGGCGGCCGCCCCAACTTCATGGCGGTGGCGGCTTACGACGGCATGGCCGCCATCTATGAGGTGACGCGCAAGCTGAATGGCAAGATCGACGGCGACAAGGCGATGGAGATCCTCAAGACCATCAAGCTGAATAGCCCGCGCGGTCTGATCGCCATTGACCCGGCCACCCGCGACATCGTGCAGACGGTGTATGTGCGCAAGGTGGAAAAGGTCGGCAACGAGGTCTACAACGTGGAATTCGATCAGTTCGCCAACCAAAAGGACCCAGGCAAATAAAGCCTTCCTGTAGGTGAGACAGCGTACAGCCGCGGCAACGTGCGGCGGGCAGAATCACCTGCATGGATACGCAAACGACAAACCGCCCCCGCCGCAAATTCCACCCCGCCGCCTATGCGATGCACAGGCAGATGCTGGCGGTGCGGCGGACGATGGCGGCGGCTACGGTGGAGGAATCGCAGGCGGCGGCGCGCTGGGCGCAGGCGTGGTATCAGCTGGTGCAGCGCAAGCTGGATCAGCTCCAGCAAGCGCCGCGCTATCTGCATTAGGAGGGGGAATAGCAACCGCCGGCGCGGCGTTCCATGCCGTGGCGGTCGAGGATGATGACGGTGCCGCGGCGGTATTCGATCAAGCCCTCTTCCTGCAGCTTGCCGGCGCAGCAGGTAATCGATTCGCGCCGCACGCCCAGCATGTTGGCGATCATCTCCTGCGTTACTTTCAATTCATTGGACAGCGAACGGTCCAGGCGCTCCAGCAGCCAGCGGCACAGGCGCTGTTCGATGCTGCCGTGGCGCACGCCGGCCACGGTCTGCGCCAGCTGCGCGAACAAGGCGCTGGTGTGGCGCATCAGCTGCTGGGCCAGCGCGCCGCCGCTGAAGAAGGCCTGGCGCAGCACGGCGGACTTGATGCGGTAGCCATAGCCGGCGCTCTGCACCACGGCGCAGCAGTTGGCGCGCTCGTTCTCGTACATGGACACGCCGACCACGCCCTCGCGTCCCACCACGGCCACCTCGGCGGCGCCGCCATCCTCGGTGACGTACTGCAGCGAGACGATGGCGTTGGTCGGGAAGTAGGCGTATTCCATCATGTCGCCGGTATCGAACAGGTGCTTGCCGGCTTCCAGCGGCACCAGGTCGAGGTGGACGAACAAATCGAGCAGTTCTTCACGCGACAGCGCGCGCAGCAGTTCATTCTGTTGGGCGCCGGTCAGGCTGATGGCGGGCGCGGCGGTTTGCTGCATCGCGCGTGGGATGCTGGCGGAAACGGATGTCTGTTTGGCTGCGTACATATCGTGCCTCATCAATATGGGTATCGGATGAACAGCACTATATCGCCGCGATGCGTGGCCGATTATAGGAGCACATACAGGCCTTATGTAGGTTGGGAACATAGTAGTTTGTCAGCCTGATCCTACGCTCAACCATCGCGTCGCCAGCGTCATGCCACGCTCGTACAGGGGCAGGCGGACGCGTCCCGCGCGCGGCAGCGCCACTTTGGCGGCCGCCGCCCGGTCGGCCCGCAGCAGCAGGGCCGGCAGATTCAGGCCCGCGCGCTCGGCATACAGCACGGAGTTTCCAAATTGAGGACTGAACTTCAATATGAAATAGCTATCGCGCGCGGGATCGTAGCGCAGGTCGAGTTGGCCGGCGCCGCTGTAGCCGCATGCCGCGACCAGGCGCTCGACATACTCACGCACGCGCCGGCTGGGATAAAAGGTATGGCCGCGCCGCGTGTGGCGCAGCACCGCGCAGGCCGTCAGCCTGCCCCGCCATGCGAGGAAGGACGCCGCCACCTTCCAGCCCGCCACGCAGGATTGGGCCATCAGCGGAAAGCCGTCCGCCAACCGGCCGTGCGCAACGGCGCGCTCCAGCGCCGCGTGGTCGGCGTGCCGTTGGACGCTTGCTTCGCCGGCCGGCGGCATCGTCACGATGGGATACACCAGGGAATGCGCCAGCAACTGGCCGGCATCGGCCAGCAACTGGCTATCGGGAGCGGGAAGATCGAGGTCCCGCAGCTGGCGCGCGAGGCGCCATCGATCGGTCAGCGTGGCAAGATGCGCCAGGAGCGGGACGGCGCAGTCGGGCACGCGCTCCTGCGCCAGCAACTGTGCCGTGGGGCCATCGGCGGCGACCAGGGTTTCGATGCGCGCGCCGTCACACACGGCGCGCACCTGTGCCGGGCCGCCGCGCCACGGCAGGTATCGGCGGCAATCGGTGGTGCAGCGCATGGGGGACCACGCGGAACGGCCCAGAACCACGGGCGCATGGCCGGCGCGGCGCAGGCAGCGCGCCACCGACCATGTCAGCGTCGGCTCCGCGCCCACCACCAGCACGGCTGGAGAGGCAACACGCATGACGAATTCCTTGTCCAAAAACTCGTCAACAGCGTAACTGCCCAGTATGCGCGTTGTTAGATGTATGTCAAACGTGCGGGAGTTTCTTTATGGAATGAACTTGTTCATGCGCGAGCCCTCCTCGATCAGGCGCTCATCGCGCACCCGCAGGCGGCCGGGGTTGCGCCGGTGCTCCGGTTCGGAAATAACGCGCTTGATCACGCTTTCCAGCACACCCCGATGGCTGAGATATTCGGCCGCGCTCTCGGGGCCGACCTGGTCGGCCAGCGTGATGCCGGCCTCAACCACCTCGGACGATTGATAGTCCGGGCGGAAAGTTTGCGTGGTAGACATCGCTGCCTCCTGAATGGACAAAATCCAATTCTGGAATTCTACCGCAGTGATCGCCGTGCGGTAACTCACTTAGTGGCAGCGGCGCAACTCTGCTACGGCGCCGGCACGCCTTGCGGAGGCAGGCCGTTACGCGGAATCAACCAGCCACCATCGCTGAGCCAGTCATGCAGGCGGTCCGGCCAGTGGGCGTCGGAAAGCCGTTCGGAGCGCTGGCCCATGTTGAAGGCGTGGTCGGTGTCGGCGTACAGGTGCAGCTCGGCCGACACGCCGGCCGCGACCAGCTGCTGATACAGGTTGAGCGCCGGCGGCATGCAGCATTTGTCGTTGGAGCCGGCCACGATGAAGGCCGGCGGCGCGTTCTGCGCCGCCCTGGCCGGCGAACCCAGCGGGCCGGGATAGACCAGCACCTGGAAATCCGGCCGCGCGCTCAGCTTGTCGATGGCGTCCTGCCTGGCCGGCGGCGGCGGCTCCGGGTTGTCGGCCACCAGCGAGACCAGCTCGCCACCGGCCGAGAAGCCCATGACGCCGACCCGCTGCGGATCGACGTTGTACTCGGCCGCATGCGCGCGCACCCAGCGCACGGCGCGGCGCAGGTCGGCGGCGGCGTCGTTTTCGATCGAGTAGCCGGAACCCTGATCGCGCGCGAGCCGGTACTTCAACACAAAGGCCGTCACGCCGACGCGGTTGAGCGACCTGGCCGCGACCATGCCCTCGTTCTGGAACACCAGCATGCGGTGGCCGCCGCCAGGCACGATCACCACCGCCGCGCCGTTGGCGTGGCGCGGATTGGCGCGCGCCACCGTCAGCGAGGGATCATGGATATTGCTGACGTAGGTGTTGTCCACCTTCTCCGGCTCGTTGTGGCGTTTTTCCGCGCCCGGCGCGCCGTTGGGCCAGAGTTGCAGCTGCTGCGCGCCGGCGTGCGCGCACAAGGCCATCAAGAGGCAGGCGAGTTTATTGCGCATCGAAGCCTCCCGCCGCGTACAGCGAATGGTGGGTCAGGATAAACAGGGTGCGCTTGTCGGCGCCGCCGAAGATCAGCTGCAGCGGGCGCTCCGGCACGTCGATGCGGCCGATCTCCTTGCCGTCCGGCGCGTAGACGAACACCTGGCCGTTGGCCACATAGACATTGCCCTTGCCATCCACCGCCGCGCTCTCGCCGCCGCGATTGGCCGCCAACTTGAGGTCCGTGATGGCGCCGCCGGCGCCGATCACGCCGCTGAAGGTGCGGTTCTCGGAACCGTTGGTGAACACCACGCGGCCGTTGGCGCCGGCCGAGACCAGGCCGTGCGTGTCCAGCGTGTCGGAGAAGCGGTAGCCGAGATGGTCGTTCGGCCCCTGCTTGAACACGCGGTAGGCCGGCAGCACCAGGCTGCCGTCGGGGGAGACGTACTCGCGCTTCTTCGGCAGCGCCACGTCGCGGGCGAACATCTCGGCCAGCGTGGTGAACTCGTAGGTGTCGAAGTTAAGCTGATCGCGGAACTCGCCGTTCTGCCAGAAATTGACCGGCACCACCACACGGGCATTGGCGTTGGCCTTGGCCGCCGTCGGCTTGATGATGGTGATCGGTCCCGCAGGCTGCTCCGGATTGAAGGAATACACCGTGCCTTCAGGCCCGAAGGAGGACACCACCATGATGGCGCCGCTCTTGTCGATGGCGAGGTTGACCGGATCCAGCGGCGCGTCGCGCACCACCGCTAGGCCGCCCTCTTTCGACCAGCTGTAAATGCGGTTGAAACGGCGGTCGACAAAATACAGCTTGCCCTTGGCATCCACCGCGGCGCCGGCGATCGAATAGAAATCGCCTTCCAGCTTCTCCACCCTCGCCGCCGCGAACGGGCCGGCCGGCGCCGGCACCGGCGCGGTGGTCGCGAAGATGGCGGCCGCCGGGCCGGTCGCCGGGCGGGCGGCGCCGGCGGCATTGGCTGCGGTGGCCGGGCCGATGTCCAACACCGCGAACTCGTGCTCGCGCACTTCCTGTTTGTGGGTCAGGTCCTGCAGCGTGTTCTCGAACGGGTACTTGCTGGCGCGCAGATAGGTGTCGCAGCCGTTGTCGTCGCAGGTGGCGTAGCCGCTTTCCGCGTTGACGTGCACGTTGCGGAAGCGGATATCGCCCGAGTTGGTCATCTTCACCGCCGACACGGCGGGCTTGATCGAACGGGTGACGCGGTAGGCGTGGTAGTTGGCGAAGGTGATGTTGCGCGAGTTGCGGATCTCCAGCGACACCGCGTCCATCCCGTCGCGCACCTCCTGCTCCGTTTGCGGCGCGAGGAACTCCCAGTTCTCCACGTTATCCAACACGATCTCGGCGCGAATGTGGTGCTCGGCCGAGAGCTCATACACCTTGCCCGGCGTTTTGGTATTCGAAACGTAGAAACCCGCCTGCGCGAAAGTGCTCGGCGACCAGCACGCGATAAACGTGCCGCCGCCGCCATCGGTCACCCAGATGCTTGGGTATTGGCGGTCCCAGTGCGCGGTGGGATCGAAATTGGCCGACTTCTGGTACGGATCGCGGCGTTTGCCGTCGTAAAGGCGCGTGCCGTGGCCGCCCTGGATGCGGATGTCATCCACCAGCGACTCGGCGCCGGCCTTCCACAGCAGCGCCGTGGCGCGCGGATTGACTTCGCCGGTGGCCAGGCCGAAACCGGTGACGATGGCGTCGCCGCCCTTGGCGCTTTCCAGCAGCGCCTTCGGACCGTCCGCGCCGGCGTAGGCGGCCGCGCCATTCGGCAGCACCAGCTGCGTCACGCCCGGGTGCAGGCCGATCAGCACCGTGTCCGGCTTGAGGCGGATGGTGTCCTGCACCATGTAGAAGCCTTGCGGCAGATAGACCACGCGGCTGCTGTCGATGGCCTTCTGGATAGCGGCCGTGTCGTCGGTCACGCCGTCGCCCACCGCGCCGTAGTTGCGCACACTAGCCCACTGCTTTGTGGCGGGCAGCGTGCGCATCACCGGCGCGCGCGGCGCCGGCAAGGCCTTCAACGCCGCGCCCTTGACGTTGGTGGCGAACTTGCCCACGCTGCCGAGGCCCGGCAGCATCAGGCCGTAATTGAATTCGCTGATCTGGTAAGTCGGCCCGTAGCCGGCCACGGTCTTGCCGCTGTCGCGGAAGCGCGCGAACACCGGCGTGTTCTTCGCCACCGCGTTGTCAAAGCCGACCTGAGTGTAGACGTTGTCCTCGTTGCTGATGACGACAGCCGCCTTGGAGACATTCTCAAAGCGCACGTCCTTGCCCCACAACCAGTCGCCATAGCCACGGCTGATCTCAATCCCCACCGGCGTGTTGCGGATGGTGGTGTTGACCAGCGTGAGGCCGGCCTCGTGGCCGCGTATCGCCGCCTCGCGCTGACCTTCGAAGGTGGAGTCCATCAGCGTGTACTGCCAGGCGGGCGAAGTCTTCTCGGTCAGGATGCCGTACCGGCCGCCGTAGAACTTCAGGTCGAAGCTCTCGTTGCCGACCATGTACACGCCCGCCAGGCCGGAACCGATGTGGAAGTCCATGTGGCTCAGGTAGGAGTGCTGCGCCGTGCGCAGGCGCACCGCGGCGGCGGCCGGATTGCCATCGCCTATCTCGAAGTCGACGTTGCTCATCGCCGAATAGAACGTCGACGAATTCGCGTCGCGCACGTTTTCGCTGTACGGCACCGCGCTCTTGACCGGGACCGGCACCTTGCCGACCGTGTACTGGTCGCCGCCGGTGAACACCACCATGTTGGCGACGCCTTTCTGGAAGCCCGGCGTGTTCGCGCCCAGCAGCAGCACCGGCCGCGTCGGGCCCACGCCGTACAGGCGCACCGCCAGCGGCACCAGCAGCGAACGGCTGATGAGGTAACGGCCGGACGGCAGGAATACCACGCCGCCCTCGCCCTTGTTGGCGGCGGCGTTCAGCGCCTCCTGAATGGCGGCGGTGTCGTCGGCGCGGCCGTCGCCAACCGCCTTGACCTTGATCGCGCGCGGATCGTCCGGCATGGTCTGGTAGGCTGAAATCGACGCGGCCTGCACCAGCAGGGGCGCGGCAAATGCTGCCGCAACCAGCATATTCAAAATTGGTTTCATCTGTTTATCCTATAAAGGCAGAAAGAATCAATACGAAAACAAGTCCGAACACGCCGACCAAGGTCTCCATCAGCGTCCACGAACGGAAGGTGTCTTTCAAGGACAGCCCGAAATACTCCTTGAACATCCAGAAGCCGGAGTCGTTCACATGGCTGCACATCAAACTGCCGGCGCCGATCGCCAGCACCATCAAGCTCGGATCGATGCCCGAGCCCTGCACCACCGGCGCCACGATGCCAGCCGCCGTCAGCCCGGCCACGGTGGCGGAGCCGAGACAGATGCGGATCAGGGTCGCGACGATCCAGCCCAGCACCAGCGGCGGCACCGGCAAGGCACCGAGCTGCGTGCCCAGTTGCGCGCTGACGCCGGAATCCACCAGCACCTGTTTCAGCGCGCCGGCACCCGCGATCACCAGCAGGATGGGCGCGATGTCGCGCATGGCGTCCTGCGCGCCGGCCATCAGCACCGGCAGCTTCTGGCCGCGCGCCACGCCCAGCGTGAACACCGCCACCAGCAGGGCAAGCAGCATCACGATCATCGGATTGGCCAGGAAGGCCACCAGCGATTTCAGCGCCGGATCGGCGATCGGCAGCATGCTGGCGCCGGTGGCGGCGGCCAGCAGCCAGACCGGCAGCAGCGCCGTGGCGAAGCTGTTGAAAACGCCCGGCAGTTCGGCCTCGTCGCGCAGGCCGGCGCGGAACATCGGCGCCGGCTCGGCCTGGATGCGCTTGAGCGTCAGCGCGAACACCGGGCCGGCGATGATCAGCGTCGGCACCGCCACGATCAAACCGTAGAACAGCGTGCGGCCCATATCGGCGTGGAACTGCGCCACCAGCGCGGTCGGCGATGGATGCGGCGGCAGGAAGCCGTGCGCGATCGACAGCCCGGCCAGCAGCGGAATCGCCAGCGCCACCGCCGGCCGGCCGCTCTGATACACCAGCGAGAACACCAGCGGCACCAGCAACACGAAGCCGACGTTGTAGTAAAGCGGAATGCCGGCCACGAAGCCGGTCAGCGTCAGCGCCACCGGCATGCGCGCGGAACCGAACACGCCGATCAGGTAACTGGCGATGCGCTGCGCCGCGCCGCTGTCGGCGATCAGCTTGCCGAACACCGCGCCGAGACAGACAATCACGATCAGCGACCCAAGCAGGTCGCCGATGCCCTTGTCGATGGACTTGGGGATGCTCTCCAGCGGCACGCCGAGCAGCAGCGCCGCGATCAGCGCCGCCGCCACGAACGCCAGCAGCGGCTGCACCTTGGCCCAGGCGATCAGCAGCGTGAGCGAACCGACCGCCAGTGCCACGGCAATCAGCGCCCACGCCGCAGGCGTCACTCCGAAGAGCGCCGCCAACGGAGTGGTGATAGTCATCGCTTAGAAGTTGTAGCGCAGGCCGACACGGTACACACGGCCGATCACATCGTACAGGGCCGGAT
This sequence comes from Duganella sp. SG902, assembly GCF_013376005.1. GTDB lineage: Bacteria > Pseudomonadota > Gammaproteobacteria > Burkholderiales > Burkholderiaceae_D > Rugamonas. The sequence goes on from NZ_JABMJK010000001.1 coordinate 203,883, forward strand.
TGATGCCGAAGCTCAGATTGGCCTGTGGCGCCGCAGCCGGATCGACGTTGCCGATGTTATCGATCTTGAAGAAGGCCGTGGCCTTGTCCGAGAACTTCCAGGTGCCGCCCAGGTCCACGTAGAAGGCGCCCTTCATGTGGTTGTTGTAGATGGTCGGATGGATCACGGTCGATACCGGGCAGTTGGTCTGGCACTCGATAAACTCGTTGCTGTACTTGCCGCTGCTGATCCAGCGCTCGCTCAGCGTCAGGCTGTATTTATCGGTATCCCACGACTGCGACAGCAGGCCTTTCCAGCGCGGCGTGCTGCCCAGGTTATTACCGGCGCCTTCCGACGGAATGGTGCCCACCACGCCCGGATCGGTCAGGAAGCTGATGTTACGGGTGACCAGGCCACGCACGGTGAAGCGGCCCGGCAGGTTCCAGTCCTTCAGGTTCAGGCGATACGAGGCTTCCAGGTCGTAGCCTTTGCTGTGCAGTGAAGCCAGATTGAAGGCTTGCACGGTCACGTAGTTATTGATCGGGATGGCGTTACCAAGCGACATGGCGCCGCAGATTTCCTTGTTACCGGCCACGCACAGATCCACTTCCTGCTGCGCGGTCAGCGACGAGATCACGCCATTGACCTTGATGTCGAAATAGTCGACCGAAGCGCTGAAGCCCGGCGCCCAGCTCGGACGATCCAGCACGATACCGAAGATGTTGTTACGGGCGATTTCAGGACGCAGCTTGGTGTTACCCACGGTGCGCTGCTGGATGGTGACGGTATTGCCCTGGTACTGCACCACGTTGTTCACCACCACGGCGGCCGCATACAGTTCGCTCAGGTTCGGCGCGCGCACGTCTTTCGAAGTGACCGCGCGGAAGCGCAGGCCGTCGATGCCGGTCTTCCAGTTGGCGCCCAGCTTCCAGCTTTCCACGTGGCCGGAGGTGCTGTACTTGGTGTGGCGGTCGGCGATGTTGACGTTGGCCTCGCCCCAGGTGGCCGATTTCAGCACCGGCACGTTCAACTCCAGGTAGGCCTCCTTCACGTTATAGGTGCCGGAAGCGTTGTGGTAGTTACCTGCGTACCAGTTGTTGCCCACGGTGGAGTTCAGGATCGGGTCGGCCGGATACTGCGCGGTGTTCGGGCTGTCCGGGAAAATGCCGTTGCCATATGGGTCGCCGTTGACACGGTACGACTCACGGCGCCACTCGGCGCCGGTCGCCACCGCGATCGGGCCGGCCCACGATTCGAACGCCTCGCCGTTGATGTTGAAGCTGCCGACGTCCTGCTGCTGGCGGGTGTGCTGCTGCGGGCCGTTCTCCGGCGCCACGTAGCCCCAGGCGGCGGCGCTGACCGGCACATTGCCGATGATGTTGAGCGGCACACAGCCCGAGGCGCGCGCCACCTCGTTGCGGCAGACGATGCTGCCGTCGGCCAGGCGCACCGCATCGATGGCGGCGTTGTAGCGGGCATTCAGCGTCATATCCTTGACGATGATGTCGGTGAAGTTAATGCCGCGTTCCACGTAAGCGTCATAAGTCCACTCTTTGCCGAAGGCCGGGAAGCGGCCGTTGGCGCCCAGCGTCAGGCGGCGCATCTCGCGGGTCGGATGAACGTTGATGTTCTCCGGGAAGATGGCGTTGGCCGTACCGTACTGGAAGCTGGTGATGTTATTCGCCGCGCACGCCGCCACGATCGAAGCTGGCAGATAAGGATTCGAGCACTGGATGGTCAGGTTGGCGTTCTTGGCCGCGCCCGGGTTGGGCGAAAACGCCGACTTCACGCGACCGAAGTTGGCGGTCATGTAGATCTCGTGATCCGGGTTGATGTCGAAGCCCACGCGGGTATAGCCCACCTGGCGGGTCAAGTCCATCGCCAGGTTGGTGCCGGCGCCGACGCTGCCGCTCAAATCACCGCCGATACAGAATGGATTGACGCAGCCGGTCACCGCGCCGGTGCCGGTCGGTACGCCATTCGAGCCATACTGGAACTGGTACGGCTGACCGTTGACGCCAAACGCCGTGCCTTGCAGCGGGCCGTTGGTAATCAGGCCGTACTTCGCGTACTGGTACTGCTGCGCGTGTTCGATCACGGTGTACTGCGGCTTGCCGTCGTTGGTCGCGCTCAGCGGACGGATCTGGTAGGCCGGGTTCTTGTACCAGGTACGGCCGTTGGGACCGACCTCGCCAAAGCCCGGCGACTCGATGCCCTTCTCGCGGCCATACTCCACGCTCGCCGTAACGTGCAGGCGGTCGTCCATGAACGCCTTGCCGAAGGCCGCCTGCACCGTGCCGTTCTTGTCGTCGTGATAGGTGGTCTGGCCGCCTTCGACGTTGAACTTGAAGCCTTCGAATTTCTTATCGGTGACGAAGTTGACCACGCCGCCGATGGCGTCCGAACCGTAGGAAGCGGACGCGCCGCCGGTCACCACGTCAACGCGCTTGACCAGCAGTTGGGGGAACTGGCTGACGTCCGTCACGCCGGTGACGTTGGCGCCGACCACGCGCTGGCCGTCCAGCAGCGTCAGCGTGCGGATCGGACCGAGGCCGCGCAAGCTCAGGGAGCTAAGGCCCTGGATACCGCTGCTGGTGCTGTTGGTACTGGTGGTGCGGCCGGTGCTGCCTTGCAGCGCGGGCAATTCGGCGATCGCGTTGAACAGGTTAGGCTTGGCGGTCTTGGCCAGGTCGTCTGCGCTCAGCATCGTGGTGGGCGTGGGCAGCGTGAAACCGCGCGCCGAGATGCGCGAGCCGGACACGGTCACCACGTTATCGACCTTGGCTTCAGGTTCGGTGGCGGCCGCCGGCGCGGCCTGGGCCTGATCGGCTTGCGCATCGGTGGCCGCGGCGGCTGCCTGCTGGGCGTGGGCCGCCGAGATGGCGATCCAGCTGCAGGCGCTGGCCACGGCCAGGCGCATGATGGTGTTACGGGTAGCGAGTGTAGTCATTGTCAGTCTCCGTCTAGTTATTGTGATTGCTTTGTGATTACTGCTTACTGCTCCGCCCTGATCCGGATGACCAGATCGTCGGGCGGTGTTTCGATATCCAGCGTGATGCCCGCCTCGTCGCCTTGCAGCGGTTCCAGGTCGTGGAACTGGCTGTCCAGCAGTGAGGGCGGCATATAGTGGCCGACGCGCGCCCGCATGCGCGCCTCGATCAGCGCTTTCGGTCCATTCAGGTGGGCGAAGCGCAGCGCCGGGTCGCCCTGGCGCAGCAGGTCGCGGTAGCGGCGCTTGAGCGAGGAGCAGGAGATCACCAGCCCCTCGCCGCGCTCGCGGGCGGCGCTGATTTGCGCCTGCAGGGCCAGCAGCCAGTCGGCGCGGTCCTCATCGTTGAGCGGTACGCCGGCCGACATCTTGGCCACGTTGGCAGGCGGGTGAAACTGGTCGCCCTCGACGAACGGCGCGCCGTTCGCGGCCGCCAGCGCCTGTCCGACCGTGCTCTTGCCGCAACCGCTGACGCCCATGACCACCCAACGGATACTCTGCATCCAATGCCTCCAAGATTAGTTAGCGCTAACATTCCCACTCGAAAGAAACAGGCACCAAAGAACAGCACCTATCAAATCAAAACGGGGGAAGATTCGCAGCACTAAGATAGCGTTATCATTTACATCGACTTTAGCCTACCGTAGAAATTTGTAAAGACATATCCGTGCTGCGCCGCAATATATCCAAACCATGAAACCGCCGGCCCGGCCCTTGCCAACTCCCGGTTGCGGCGGCGCAACATAAACCGCTGCACAAAAGCCACACTTCGGGTGCTATGCTACGTCTGCCCTCACTTGATCAACCCAACAAGAACAACACAATGCACAACAACGAGACCATCCGTCCGCTGACGGGCCAGGACTACAAAACCCTGTCGCTGGCCGCACTGGGCGGCGCCCTTGAGTTCTACGACTTCATCATCTTCGTCTTCTTTGCCAACGCCATCGGACAATTGTTCTTCCCGGCCGAAATGCCGGACTGGCTGCGCACCCTGCAGACCTTCGGCATCTTCGCGGCCGGCTACGTGGTGCGTCCGCTGGGCGGCATCGTCATGGCGCACTTTGGCGACCTGCTGGGGCGCAAGCGCATGTTCACGTTATCGATCCTCATGATGGCCGTGCCGACGCTGGCCATCGGCCTGCTGCCCACCTACGCCAGCATCGGTCTCGCGGCGCCGCTGCTGCTATTGTTGATGCGGGTGTTCCAGGGCGCGGCGGTGGGTGGCGAAGTGCCGGGCGCGTGGGTGTTCGTATCCGAGCACGTACCGGCGCGCCACACCGGCTACGCCTGCGGCGTGCTGACGGCCGGCCTGACCTTCGGCATCCTGCTTGGATCGCTGGTGGCGACGGGCCTGAACACCGCCTACAAACCGGACGAAGTACTGGCCGGCGCATGGCGCATCCCCTTCCTGCTGGGCGGCGTATTCGGGCTGGGCGCGATGTACCTGCGCCGCTGGCTGCATGAAACGCCGGTGTTTGCCGAAATGGCGCAGCGCAAAGCGCTGGCGGCCGAGATGCCACTGAAAGCCGTGCTGCGCAGCCATCGCGGCGCGGTGACGGTATCGATGCTGCTGACGTGGATGCTGTCGGCCGGCATCGTGGTGGTGATCCTGATGACGCCGGCCCTGCTGCAAAAGGTCTACCACATCGACGCGCGCACCTCGCTGGTGGCGAACACCGTGGCGACGCTGGGACTGGCGCTGGGCTGCGTGGTGTATGGCGTGCTGGCCGACAAGCTAGGTGCCAAGCCGGTGTTGTTCGTCGGCGCGCTGCTGCTGGCGATCTGCACCTACGTGTTCTACACCACGCTGCGGGCGCAGCCGGAACTGCTGTTGCCGCTGTATGGCGTGACCGGCTTCTGCGTCGGCGTGGTGGGCGCGGTGCCGTGCGTGCTGGTGCAAGCGTTTCCGGCGCAGGTGCGGTTCTCTGGCTTATCGTTCTCCTACAACCTATCCTACGCCATCTTCGGCGGCCTGACGCCGGTGGTGGTGACGCTGATGCTGAAGAGCGACCCGCTGGGCCCGGCGTGGTACGTGATCGGCGTCTGCGCGATCGGCATGCTGACCGCCCTCTTCATCCGCCCCGCAATTCGGGGTCAGCTCTGACATTCGGACACGCAGCACTCATCATTGATAGAGATCAAAATGCTTTATCAAAAATTGCTGTTCAAATGTGCGAAGCAATTAACAGCGCAGTTTTAAGATTTTCAGATCTGATATTGATACGCCTCAAACGTAGTGCTTGCGTGTCCGAATGTCAGAGCTGACCCCGATGTTTTAGTCGATGTATTTGAGGCCGGCCTGTTCCAGCGGGCCGCGCATGTGGTACATGTCCAGACCCAGCACGCCCGCCGCCAGTTTGGCGCGTTTCTCGCCTTCGAGGTCTTCGCGCTTTTGCGCGACGGCGGCCACGCGGGCAACATCAGCGGCAGGCACGATGACTACGCCGTCATCGTCGGCTATCACGGCGTCGCCCGGGTTGACCAGGGCGCCGGCGCACAGCACCGGGATGTTCACGGAGCCCAGCGTGGCTTTGATGGTGCCCTTGGCGCTGATGTTTTTGCTCCATACCGGGAAGCCCATCTCGGTCAGGAAGCGCACGTCGCGCACGCCGGCGTCGATGATTAGCGCTTTCGCGCCGCGTGCCTTGAAGCTGGTGGCCAGCAGGTCGCCGAAATAGCCGTCGCTGCATTCGGCGGTAATCGCCGCCACCACGATGTCGCCCGGCTGGATCTGTTCCGCCACCACGTGCATCATCCAATTGTCGCCCGGGTGCAGCAGCACGGTGACGGCGGTGCCGGCCGCCTGCGCGCCGGCGTAGATTGGACGCATGTACGGCTTGAGCAAACCAACACGCCCGATCGCTTCGTGCACGGTGGCGCTGCCGAATCGGCCCAGGTGCTCGACGTGCTCACGCTCTGCACGCACGATGTTGCGCTTGACGATGCCCAGTTGGTTGATCAGTGGTGTGGTCATAAGCCTTTCTCCTTCAGTACGCGGTCCAGGCGTGGGAAGACGCGACGCGCGTTGCGTTCAAAAATGTCGGCGCGGTCGTCGGCGCTCAGGTCGGCCGCTTCGATGTAGCGCTTGGTGTCGTCGTAGTAGTTGCCGGTTTCCGGATCGATGCCGCGCACCGCGCCGATCATTTCGGAGGCGAACAACACGTTCTTCACCGGCATGACCTTGGTCAGCAGGTCAATCCCCGGCTGGTGATAGACGCAGGTGTCGAAGTAGATGTTGTTCAGCAGGTGCTCGCTCAGCGGCGGTTTTTTCATTTCCTGCGCCAGCCCTCGGAATCGTCCCCAGTGGTAGGGCACGGCGCCGCCGCCATGCGGGATCAGGAATTTCAGCGTCGGGAAGTCCTTGAACAAGTCGCTGGTCAGGCATTGCATGAAGGCGGTGGTGTCGGCGTTCAGGTAGTGCGCGCCGGTGGTGTGGAAGCATGCGTTGCAGCTGGTGCTGACGTGGATCATGGCGGGGATGTCGTGCTCCACCATTTTTTCGTAGATCGGATACCACGAGCAATCCGACAGCGGCGGCGCGCTCCAGTGGCCGCCCGATGGATCGGGATTCAGGTTGATGCCGACCATGCCGTATTCCTTGACGCACTTCTCCAGCTCAGGGATGCAGGTGGTGGGATCCACGCCCGGCGATTGCGGCAGCATGGCGGCGCCGATGAAGTTATCCGGGAACAGCTGCGCCACGCGCGCGCACAGTTCGTTGCAGATCGCGGCCCAGGTGGCGCTGGTGTTGAAATCGCCAATGTGGTGGGCCATGAAGCTGGCGCGTGGCGAGAAGATGGTCAGGTCGGAGCCTCGCTCTTTCATCAGGCGCAGCTGGTTGGTTTCGATGGAGTCGCGCAGTTCGTCGTCGCTGATTTTCAGATCGGCGGTTTTCGGCCCGAGTTCGGGCGTGTTCAGGTTGGCGATTTGTTTGTTGCGCCATTCCTCCAGCGCTTTAGGCGCGGTGGTGTAGTGGCCATGGCAGTCGATGATCATGGATGGTCCTTTTAGAGATGGGCGGGAACGAGGACTTCGCCGCGCATGATGGGGCGGGCGGTGCGCAGCAGCGCGGCGCGCACGACTTGCCCGGATTGGTCGGTCTCCAGTTCGACGCTGAATTCGCCGCTGGGATGTTCAATCGAGAGTGTCTGGCAAGCCTGGTCCTTGGTGCTGGCGATGCCGCCGGCGATGGAACCCGGCAGCACGCACGCCGTGGCCACCGTCACCGCCGCCAGTACGCCGATGGAGTCGTGGCAGACGTGCGGGATGAAGCAGCGCGTGCTCACCGCCCCGCCGTCCCTCGGTGGCGCGAGCAGGCACATTTTCGGGTAGTTCTTTTGGGCGACGTCGCCAAGGCCCATCAGCGGGCCGGCCGCCAGGCGCAGTGCCTCAAGCCGGGCACGCAGGGCGTCGTTAGCCGTCAGTTCGGCGGCGCTCTCGTAGCCGGTGATGCCGAAGGCGGACGCGCGCACCAGCACCATCGGCATGCCGTTGTCGATCAGCGTGGCGTCGACCGCGAACGGCGCGGCGGCGGCATCGACGTTGATGCGGTCCAGCGCGCGGCCGGTTGGCAATAGCGACGGACACACGGAACCTGCGGTGTCGAGGAAGTTGATGCTGATCGGCGCCGCCGTTCCCGGTACACCGTCTATGCGCGCGCCGCCAGCGTATTGCAACTGGCCGTGCGGCGTTGGCATGGTGACGTCGCACTGCATGCTGGTATTCAGCGTCAGGATGCGCGCGGTGGTGACGCCCTCCGCGATCGGCAGCAGCCCGCGCTCCAGTGCGAACGGCAGCACCGCCGCCAGCATGTTGCCGCAATTGGGTGTGACATCCACGGTGTCGCTATCCGGCTGCAATTGGGCGAACAAAAAGTCCAGGTCCACGCCCGGCGTCGCGCTGCGGCGGACGATGCCCACCTTGCTGGTCAGCGGATGCGCGCCGCCCAGGCCATCGATCTGGCGCGGATCGGGCGAGCCCATGGCCGCGAGCAGCACCCGATTGCGCGCGGCCGTGTCCACCGGCAGGTCGGACTCCAGAAAGAAAGGACCACGCGATGTACCACCGCGCATCAACATGCAAGGCACGGCGCGCTGGTCGGAGGCTGGATAGTGGCTCATGGTGACGGATTGTTAAGAAGTGTGAAGCCACAAGTATCCGTTCCGGCTACATTCGCGTGGTTGCGTTGTGGGCCCTGATTTGTTCTAATCTGCTTATTGCGGCCCACTTCACCTGCTTATGTTCCTGGTCAGCCTGCGTCACCTTCATGCGTTTAACGCCGTCGCCGCCAGCGGCGGCATCCGACGCTCCTCGGAAAGCCTGTACCGCGCCTCCTCCGCCGTGGCGCGTTCGGTCGCCGCGTTGGAAGAGAGCCTGGACGCCCAGCTGTTCGAGCGCAAGGGACGCGGGATGCTGTTGACCGCCGCCGGCGACGTGGTGCGCAAGCGCGCCGACCGCATCGAGGCCGAGCTGCACGCGGTGCGCGAGGAGGCCGTGCGCCTGCGAGACCGCAATGGCGCCAAGGTCGGCGGCATCGAGGCGCTGCTCAATGAGCGCAGGCTGCAAGCGGCATCACTGCTGGCGGAAGTGCATCACATGCCAAGCGTGGCGCATGCGATGGGCGTGTCGCAATCGGCCGTAAGCCAGGCCATCGCCCGGCTGGAGGATATGTTGGGACAACCGCTGTTCCTGCGCACCGCGCACGGCATGGTGCCCACCGACGCGGGCCGACGCTGGACCGAATCTTTCGACCGTGTGCTGGCCGAGCTGCGCCACATACCCGAAGATATCGCCGCGCTGGCCGGCGTGGTGCTGGGTGTGGTGACCATCGGCGCGCTGCCGCTGGCGCGTTCGCAGTTACTGCCTGTGGCTATTTCGTCAGTGTTGAAACGCCACCCACGACTGCAAATCCGTTCGCTGGAGAGTCCTTACGAAGAGCTGACCGCCAGCCTGCTGAGCGGCCGGATCGATTTTATCGTCGGCGCACAGCGCGCCGGTGGCGGCGATGCGTTCGAGTCACGTTCGCTGTTCGAGGACAAGGCGGCGCTGGTGGCGCGCGCCGGTCATCCGCTCAGCAAGCGCGCCCGGCTCACGCTGGACGATCTGGCCGGTTTTCCTTGGTGTTTATCGCGCAGCGGCACGCCTTTGCGGGAATCGTTGGTGCAGTTCTTTGAACGCCAGGGCAAGCAGGCGCCCTCGCCCGCCGTGGAAACCGGCGATCTGGCGCTGCTGCGCGGCCTGCTGCTGTCGAGCGATATGCTGACGGTGTTATCGGCGCATCAACTGCATCACGAGGTACGCACCGGCCAGCTGGTGGTGCTGCCGTTTGACATGCCGGGAATGGAACGAAGCATCGGCGTCACCACTCGCAAGAATGCCCATCTTTCCCCCGGCGCCTACGCGCTGCTCGCGGAAATCGAGGCGATAAGCCATAACTGGCGATAAGCAGATTGAAACGGTTCAGCAAGCAATAGCAATACTCTCCCTCCTGTCCAAACGTACACTGGTGAAGCGGTGGCAGTGACTGCCGCCTTTACATCACTTTACACAAAGCCAAAACCAAGACAGGAGACTTAATGAATATCGGACAAACGCTCGACGTCCGGGCGCACATCAACAGCCGCAAAATGAGCGGCTACCAATGGCTGCTGCTCGCCCTCTGTTTCCTGATCGTCGCCACCGACGGCATGGACGTGGCCATCATGGGCTTCCTCGCGCCGGCCATCACCAAGGAATGGGGCATCTCGCGCGCCGCCTTCGGCGTTGTGATGAGCGCCGCGCCGATCGGCCTGGCCATCGGCGCGATCCTGGTCGGCCCGATGTCGGACCGCTTCGGCCGCAAGAAGCTGCTGATGACCTCCGTCGCCTGGTTCGGCGCCTTCAGCGTGTTGAGCGCCTTCGCCAACGACGTCACCACGTTGTCGCTGCTGCGTTTCCTGACCGGCCTCGGTCTCGGCGCGGCGATGCCCAACACCACCACCCTGCTGTCGGAATACGTGCCTGAGCGTTCGCGCTCGACGCTGATCGCCATCATGTTCACCGGCTTTAATCTCGGCTCGGCGCTGGTCGGCTTTGGTGCGGCCGCGCTGCTGCCCGATTACGGCTGGCGCGCGGTGCTGATCGCCGGCGGCGCGATTCCGCTGGCCTGCCTGCCGGTCTACCTGCTGCTGGTGCCGGAGTCGGTGCGCTTCCTGGTGGTGCGCAAGTTCCCGGCCGAGCGTGTCGGCCGCACGCTGCGCCGCGTGGTCGGCGGCGAGGTGCCCGCCAACGCCCAATTCACCATCAGCGAGCCGCAGGTCACAGGTTCGCAGCCGGGCAAGGTACTGTTGTCGGCTGCTTATCGCGGCACCACGCTGTCGCTGTGGGGCACTTACTTCATGGGGCTTCTCGTGATTTACCTGCTGAGCGGCTGGCTGCCGACCATGATCAAGGATGCCGGCCTGCCGATCGAACGCGCCGCCAACATCACCGCGCTGTTCCAATTGGGCGGCACCGTGGGCGCACTGCTGGTAGGGTACTTCATGGACCGCATCGCGCCAAACAAGGTGATCTCGCTGGCCTACGTCGGCGGCGCGGCGTTCATCCTGTGCCTGTCCGCAGGCAGCGTGGAATCCTCGCTGTTCCAGCTGTTCGTGCTGCTGGCGGGCTTCTGCATGAGCGGCGCCCAGACCGGCCTGAATGCCTACGCGCCGTCGTGCTACCCGACCGTGGTGCGCGCCACTGGCGTCAGCTGGATGCAGGGCATGGGCCGTTTCGGCAGCATTTTCGGCTCCTTCGCCGGCGGCGTACTGCTGTCGATGGGCTGGGGCTTCAGCGCGGTGATCGCCATCCTGGCGGGACCGGCCACGCTGGCGGCCATCTTCATCATCATGAACAAGCTCGGTCAACGCGCGGCCGCAGTGAAAGCTTAAACAGGAACCATCATGGCCAACATCATCGGCGCCATCGCCTCTTCCCACACTCCGACCATCGGCTTCGCGCTGGACGCCAACAAGCAGCAGGACGCCGCGTGGGCGCCCATCTTCAAGGCTTACGAGCCTGTGCAACAATGGCTGGCGGAGAAAAAGCCCGACGTCATGCTGGTGACCTACAACGATCACGTGACTTCGTTCTTCTTCGACCATTACTCGGCTTTCTCGCTGGGGATCGGCGAGCGCTACCAGCCAGCTGATGAAGGCGGCGGCGCGCGCAAGCTGCCCCCCGTCGCCGGCCATGCCGGCCTGGCGCGCCACATCGGCCAGTCGCTGATGGCGGACGAATTCGACATGTCCTTCTTCCAGGACAAAGGCCTGGACCACGGCTGCTTCTCGCCGCTCTCCATCCTGTGGCCGCATGAGCAGGAATGGCCGGGCAAGATCGTGCCGCTGCAAATCGGTGTGCTGCAATTCCCGGTGCCGTCGGCGCGCCGCTGCTACAAGCTGGGCCAGGGACTGCGCCGCGCCATCGAAAGCTATCCTGAGGACCTTAACGTGGTGCTGGTCGCCACCGGCGGCCTGTCGCACCAGGTGCACGGAGAGCGCGCGGGTTTCAACAACACGCCATGGGACCATCAGTTCCTCGACCTGTTCGAGAACGATCCTGAAACGCTGCTCAACATGACTCACGCCGACTTCGCCCGCCTCGGCGGATGGGAAAGCGCCGAAGTGGTGATGTGGATGGCCATGCGCGGCGCCATGTCGGACCAGCTCAATTGCGTCCACCGCGAGTACTACCTGCCGTCGATGACCGGCATCGCCGTGGCGCTGTACGAAAACGCCGCATCGGCCGACAAGTCGCTTAACGCGGCGGCCATCGAAGCCCATCGCGCCCACATCGGCCACCAGACCAGGGGCGTGGAAGATTTACCGGGCACCTACCCGTTCACGCTGGAGACCAGCGTGCGCGCCTACCGCATCAACAAATACCTGCACCAGCTGGTGAAGCCGGAGTTCCGCGCGCAATTCCGGGAGACGCCGGAAGCGACCTATGACGCGGCCGGCCTCACGCCGCAAGAGCGCGACCTGATCACGCGGCGCGACTGGCGCGGCATGATCCAGTACGGCGTGATCTTCTTCCTGCTGGAGAAGCTGGGCGCGGTGGTTGGCGTATCCAACCTGCACATCTACGCCGCCATGCGCGGGCAGTCGCTGGAAGACTTCCAGAAGACCCGCAACGCGCCGGGCGCGCTGTACTCGGTCGGCTCCAGCGCCGCCTGGGACAAAAAATAAACACAAACGAGGAGACCAAAATGCAGAAAACCATCTATGCCGCCATGGCGGCAGCCCTGACCGTGGGCGCGGCACAGGCACAGAGCAATGTCACCATGTACGGCATCATCGACGCCGCCGTGGAGACCTACACCAACGCCGACGCGGCCGGCAACAGCGTGACCCGCATGCCCAGCCTGGGCGGCGGCATGTTCCCTTCGCGCCTCGGCTTCCGCGGCACGGAAGATCTGGGCGACGGCCTGAAAGCCATCTTCCAGCTGGAGAACGGCTTCGCGCCGGACACCGGCACGCAAGGCCAGAACCGCCTGTTCGGCCGCCAGGCCTGGGTGGGCCTGCAAGGCAAATGGGGCCAGCTGACGTTTGGCCGCAACTACAACATGCTGAATATCTCGACCTATGACGTGGACATCATCGGCCCTTCACAGTACGGCCTCGGGTCGCTGGATTCCTTCATTCCGAATGGGCGCAGCGACAACTCCATCGCCTATCGCGGCACCTTCAGCGGCGTGACCGTCGGCGGCACCTACAGCCTGGGCCGCGACACCTCGACCGCCGGCGGTCCGGCCGGCACCAGCTGCGCCGGCGAAAGCGCGGCCGACGCCACCGCCTGCCGCGAGTGGTCCGCCCTGCTGCGCTACGACGGCAACGGCTACTCGCTGATCAGCGCCTATGACCGCATCTACGGCGGCGCCGGCGCGGCCAATGGCTTGAACAGCAGCGCCAAGACCGACAGCCGCGCCCACGTCGCCGCCTTCATCAAACAGAATGACTGGAAGCTTGGCCTGGGCCTCATTACCCGCAACAACGAGGGTTCGGCCACCCAGCCACGCAGCAACCTGGTCTACCTCGGCGCGGCCTACAACGTGACGCCGTTCTTCACCATCGACGGCCAGATCGCCAAACTAGATTACCGCGCGACCAACAACGATACCTCGCAGTTCCTGATACGCGGCGTGTACAACCTGTCCAAGCGCAGCGCGTGGTACGTGGCAGCGGGCCGCATCAGCAACGACGGCACGGCGGCGCTGGCGCTCAGCGCCGGCGGCTCGGTCGGCGCCGGCATGAACCAGACTGGCCTCATCACCGGCATCAAGCATTCCTTCTGATCTTTACAGATCCTCGTGGTGGCCGGAAGCGCCCTGCTTCCAGTACGCCGAGATACGGGCCGCCTCGCGCGGGTGGCCCTTGTCCACAAACACCGCGTCGCGCACCTGCGCGGCCACCGACGCTTCCCCCGCGAACCAGAAGAAGCCTTCGCCCGGCGGCAGTTGCAGCGCGCGGATGGCTTGCAGCAGCGTCGCGCTGTCGACATAGCGCTCCAGTTGCACCTGCGCGGCGCTGTCGAACGTCAGCGCCGCCGCTTCCTCGCCGCACACCAGCACCTGCACCCTGGCGTCCGCCGGCAGTTCCTCCAGGCGGCGGCGGATGGCTGGCAATGCGGTCGCGTCGCCGGCCAGTACGTGCCACTCGTAGTCCATCGGGATGATCATCGAGCCGCGCGGGCCGCCGAACACGGCGATCTGCCCCGGCGCCGCCTGGCGCGCCCAATCCGAAGCCGCGCCGGTGGCGTGCAGCGCGAATTCCACCACCAGTTCGCGCGCGTCGTTGCGGTAGCTGCGCGGGGTGAAGTCGCGCCGCTCCTCCTCGCTGATCAGGAATTTCACATGGTCGTCGTAGGAAGCCGAGACGAAATCGTGTAAGGTCTCGCCTTTGAATGTTACGCTGACGTAGTTCGGAGCCAGATGCCGCACCTTCACCACTTCCAGTTCTCGCCGTTTGAGTTCGTGTCGTACACGTTGAATGCGATTTGCCATCATCTGCTCCTTAGTTGATAATGTCACCTATTATGACCAAACAAGTTAATAAAGTCAACCAATCGGAGCAGGTGTTCGACGCCATCCATTCGATCATGCATTTGTACCGGGCGCGCCAGCTGCGCGGCTTGCGCGATACGCCGCATGAGTTGACCCACATGGAGTACAAGGCGCTGGGCTTTTTTGCCCGTCATCCGGGAGCGACGCAGGGGGATCTGGTGGCGCACTCGGGGCGCGACAAGGCGCAGCTGGCGCGCTTGCTGAAAGGCTTGCGCGACAAGCAGTTGCTGGATGCGGAGGCCGACGAGAACGACCGCCGCATCACGCGTCTCAAGCTCAGTGACGAGGGCCGGCGCATTTTCAACAGCCTGCACGATCTGGGCGTGCAGGCTTCCAGCGCGGCGGTGACGGGCATGAGCGCGGAACAGCTGGCGCAATTGCAGGCGCTGTTGCAGCAGATACGCCAGAACCTTGAAACGGATTAGCGTCATCGTCATTCCGGCGAAGGCCGGAATCCATACATACTCAGCATGGATTCCGGCTTTCGCCGGAATGACGAGGGTGCTTGCTACAGGGGCACGTTGCGCGTGGCGGCGCTGATCTGCTCCAGCGGCACCTTGGGCGAGCGGTCGGCGTTCAGCAGGCCGTTGGTCTCCTGGAAGGTGTCGGCGAACTGCGTGTAGCAGAAGCCGCTGAACATCACCGTCTCGTTCACAACGTGCAGCAAGGCGCGGTAGCGCTCCAGATAGGTGGCCGCGTCGCCTGCGCGCGAGTAACCCCAGGTATGCCCTTCCGGCGCGTTCGGATCGTAGGCGATGCCGCCAAACTCGGTCAGCACAATCGGCTGGCCCCGATGCGGGAACCCATCCAGCGTCAATATACGGCCGCCCGGACGGCGCTGATCGAACAGCTGCCGCACCGGATCGTTGACCGCATAGCGCGCACCCAGCTTTTCCGGGTCGCCGTCATAATCGTGAATGCCGAGGATGTCGGTGGCCGACGCTTCCCAGCCATCATTGCCGATCACCGGCCGCGTGCCATCGAGCATGCGCGTCAGGTGGTACAAGGCCTCCACCGCGTTGCGGTGCGCCTGCGTCGAGGTCAGGTTGGGCACGCCCCAGGACTCATTGAACGGCACCCACACGATCACGCACGGGTGACTGTAATCGCGCTCAATCACCTCGGTCCACTCCTTGACCAGCCGCGTCATCGAGCGCGCGCCGAAGGCATAGGCCGACGGCATCTCGCCCCACACCAGCAAGCCCAGCCGGTCGGCCCAGTACAGGTAGCGCGGGTCCTCCACCTTCTGGTGCTTGCGCACGCCGTTGAAGCCCATGGCCTTGGCCAGTTCGACGTCGCGCCGCAGCGCGTCGTCGGAAGGCGCGGTCATCAGCGACTCCTCCCAGTATCCCTGGTCCAGCACCAGCCGCAGGTGATACGGCCGGCCGTTCAGCATGAAGCGGTCGCGGTTGATCGCCACCGAGCGCAGCGCGGTGTACGAGCGCACCACGTCCACCACCTCGTCGCCGTGGTACAGCGTCAGCTCGGCGTCCAGCAGCGTCGGCCGCTCCGGGCTCCACAGCAGGTCGTTGCGCGAATCGTCGATGCCGGGGTCGGACAGCACGATCTTGCGGTTGGCCTCCTGCCCCACCAGCAGGTAGCGGTCGGCCGCCAGCAGCACGCCGTTGTGCAGCAGCCGCACCTGCACCGACAACTGCTGGTCGATGTCGCCACCGGCCAGCACCTCGCAGCCGATCTCGAAGTTGTCGAACATCGGCGTCCAGCGCAGCGAGCGGATGTAGGTGCTCGGCAGAGGCTCCAGCCACACGGTCTGCCAGATGCCGGTGGTGCGCGGATACCAGATCGAGTGCGGCTCCAGCTGCCAGTCCTGCTTGCCGCGCGGCTTGGCCAGGTCGCTCGGGTCGTCCTCGGCGCGCAGCACCAGCGTCTGCTCGCCCCCCTCCACCAGCGCGTCGGTGATGTCGGCGCGGAACGGCGTGTGGCCGCCCTCGTGCTCGGCCACCAGCACGCCGTTGACCCACACCTGCGCGCGGTAGTCGACCGCGCCGAAGTGCAGCATGGTGCGGGCGCTGCGCTGGTCCAGCGTGAACACGCGGCGATACCAGCACACGCTGTGGAAGCCCTGGTCGCCAATGCCGCTCAGCTCGCACTCGGGCGCGAACGGCACCTCGATGCGGCGGTCCCAGGCGATGTCGTCGCCGGGATTGCGGTAGCGGCGCGCGTCGTCGTAGGTGAAATCCCAGCTGCCGTTGAGACACTGCCATGCGTCGCGCTGCAATTGCGGACGCGGGTATTCGAACTGACTCATCCTTCACCCCATGCTCGGAATCGGTAGTGCGTGCATCGTAACAACGATTAGCACAAACGGCCGGCATCATGCAATTCCGCGCGGAAAAGTGTGGCGCAAAAACCGTCTTGCTTAACAGTATTGGACACGAAGAACACTGTGAACATTGCTAGCATGGTTTAACAGTTCCGGTCGGCATCGTCATCGCGCGCCAGCGAGCCCGACCATAAGAATCCAGCGGCGCGCATCACCTGGAGCGACCTCATGTCGTCGAATTGCGCGCCGTTCGCCAGCTACTGGCAAGCCGGATACGAAGGGGCGGACCACGTCAACCACGCGGGGCGCCCGCAGGATATGAACCTGGTCACCGGCCACCTGGACCAGGCCGACGGCGACTATGCCCTGCTGCGGCCGTTCGGCATCCGCACGGTGCGCGAATCGGCCGGCTGGCGGCTGTGCGAACGCGACGGTCAATTCGATTTCAGCATCCTCGATAGCCGCCTGCAAGCCGCCGCAAAACATGGCCTGCAGGTGTGCTGGACCTTCTGCCACTACGGCTGGCCGGACGACGTCGACATCTACGGCGAAGAATTTGTGCCCCGCTTCGTGCGCTACTGCACCGAACTGGCGAAATATTTATCGCCGCACGTCGGACCGGCGCCGATCTACTCGCCGATCAACGAAATCTCGTTCCAGAGCTGGGGCCTGTCGGTGCATATGTTCCGCTGCAAGAACATGCACGACCCGCGCGCCGGCGAGGCAGGCAAGCGCCAGTTGGTGCGCGCCAGCATCGCCGCGATCGACGCCATCCGCGCCATCACGCCTGGCGCCCGCTTCCTGCAATGCGACCCGCTGATCCACGTGATCGCCCCGCCCGACCGCCCCGACTGGCGCGAGCAGGCGGCTGGCTGGCGCGCCTCGCAGTTCGACGCCTGGGACATGCTGTGCGGCCGCCGCGAGCCCGAACTGGGCGGCGATCCGCGCTATCTCGACCTCATCGGCGGCAACGTCTACCACAGCAACCAGTGGGAGAGCGGCACCAATCTGCGCCTGTGGTGGCACCTGGACGACCCGCGCCGGCTGCCGCTCAACCAGGCCCTGATCGAACTGCAGCGGCGCTACGAGCGGCCGCTGCTGCTGGCCGAGACCAGCCACGTCGGCAGCGGCCGCGGCGTCTGGATCCGCCAGATGGCCGAGCAGGCCGCGCTGGCGGTGCAGCACGGCGCCGACGTGCGCGGCGTCTGCCTGTACCCGGCCATCGACCGTCCCGACTGGGACAACCCCGACCACTGGCACCGCAGCGGCCTGTGGGACGTTGACCTGCACAGCACGCCGCCGCTGGCGCGGCTGCCGGTGCCGGCCTATGCCACCGCGCTGCACCAGGCGATCCGCCTGACCGACCATTTGTGTCCATCACCAACCACTAACAGCCCGCACGGGCAAAGGGAGAGCGCTATGCAAACCATGATTGTTTTCTGTCACCTGCGGTGGGACTTCGTCTATCAACGCCCACAGCACCTGCTGTCGCGCCTGGCCCAACACTACCGCATCCTGTTCGTCGAGGAGCCGGTGTTCGACGAAGGCCCGGCCTTCATGAAGACCTCGACCCCGGCGCCCAACATCACCGTGTGCCAGCCGCACACGCCGGTGCAGGCGCCCGGCTTCCACGACGACCAGATCCCGCTGCTGCAGCCGCTGCTGGCCCAGCTGCCCGGCTATAACGAGCAGCCGCTGGTGTGGTTCTACACGCCGATGGCGCTGCCGCTGCTGCCGCCCCACGCCGGACTGGTGATCTACGATTGCATGGACGAGCTGTCGGCCTTCAAGAACCCGCCCAAGCAGCTGCTGCAGCGCGAGACCGCCCTGCTCAAGCGCGCCGACCTGGTGTTCACCGGCGGCCCCAGCCTGTACGAGGCCAAGCGCAGCCGCCACGACAACACCCACTGCTTCGCCAGCAGCGTCGACGCGGTGCACTTCCACCAGGCGCTGGACCGCAGCAACGGCCATCCGCTGCACGGCGACATCCCGCACCCGCGGCTGGGCTACTACGGCGTGATCGACGAGCGCTTCGACGCCGGCCTGATCGCCGCCATGGCCGACGCCCATCCGGAATGGCAACTGGTGCTGGTGGGGCCGATCGTCAAGATCGACCCGGCCTCGCTGCCGCAGCGCCAGAACATCCACTACCTCGGCCAGCAGTCCTACCAGGTGCTGCCGCAGTTCCTGGCCGGCTGGGACGTGTGCCTGCTGCCGTTCGCGCTCAATGAGGCGACCCGCTACATCAGCCCGACCAAGGTGCTGGAGTACATGGCGGCCGAGCTGCCCTCGGTCAGCACCGCCATCACCGACGTCGAGCGGCCGTATGGCGACATCGTCGCCATCGGCCACGACCACGCGGAGTTCATCGCCCACTGCGAGGCCGCGCTGGCGCTCGACGCGCGCCAGCGCGACGAGCTGGCGCGGCGCATGCGCGCGGTGGTCGAGCGCACCTCGTGGGAACACACGGCCGAGCAGATGCACGCGCTCATGCGGCGCACGCCGCCGGGCGCTGGCGCCACGGCCACACCGCCGGGCGCCGCGGCCGGCGTGACTGGCGTGGCCGGCATGACTGGCGCGGCCGGTGGCGCCGCGCCGGCGGCCAGCATCAACGCCAAGCGCGCCGCGCCGGTCGGCTGCGTGATCATCGGCGGTGGCCCGACCGGCCTGTCGGCGGCCTACCACCTGGGCGCCGACACCGTGCTGCTGGAGCGCCACGCGACGGTCGGCGGCTGGTGCCGCTCGATCAAGGACAAGGGCTTCACCTTCGACTACGCCGGCCACATCATGTTCTCCAACGACCCGTACGTGCTCAAGCTGTATGACATCCTGCTCGGCGACAACCAGCATTGGCAGATGCGCGAGGCCTGGGTGTACAGCAAGCAGGTCTACACGCGCTACCCGTTCCAGGGCGCGCTGTACGGCCTGCCGCCGGCGGTCATCAAGGAGTGCATCGTCGGCGCCATCGAGTCACGCTACGGCCTGGCGGGCGGGGCGCCGCGCTGCGACAGCGAGGCGGTCGAGGATTGCTGCGCCGACGGCACCGCCGATGTCGCCAACAGCGACGCCGGCAGCGCCGTGGCGCAGACCGAGAACTTCGAGAACTTCATCTACCGCGTGTGGGGCGCCGGCATCGCCAGGCATTTCGCCATCCCCTACAACAAGAAGATCTGGACCGTGCCGCTGAAGGACATGGAAACCTCGTGGCTGGGCGGGCGCGTGCCGCTGCCGGACCTGGGCCAGATCATCGAGGGCGCGCTGGAGCCGGTGGCCAAGCCGATGGGGCCGAACGCCCGCTTCGGCTACCCGCTGCGCGGCGGCTTCCAGGCGCTGATGAACGGTTTCCTGCCGCACATCCGCGGCAAGATCGAGCTGGACGCCAACGTGGTGCAGGTGCTGCCGCAGGAGCACACGGTGGTGCTGGCCGACGGCCGCCGCCTGCCCTACGGCAAGCTGATCAGCACGATGCCGCTGCCGCAGCTGGTGCAGCGCTGCGGCGACGCGGTGCCGGAGGCGGTGCGCAAGGCCGCGCAAGGCTTGCGCCACGTGTCTATCCGCTGCGTCAACATCGGCGTCAACCGCGCCGGCATCACCGACAAGCACTGGATCTACTACCCCGAGGACAGCATCTTCCACCGCATCTTCGTGCAGGGCAACGCCAGCCCGGAATGCAACGCCCCCGGCGGCTTCGGCTTCACCTGCGAGATCTCGTACTCGCCGTGGAAGCCGCTGCCGGTGGACGGCGAGGAGCTGATCCAGCGCTGCATCGCCGATTGCATCAAGGTCGGCTTCATCCGCGCGGATGACGAGGTGGTGGTGGCCAACCAGGTCGACATGCCGTACGCCTACGTGGTGTACGACCACGCGCGCGCGCACAACGTCGCCACCGTGCGCGAGTGGATGGAGCGGCACGACATCGTGCTGGCCGGCCGCTACAGCGAGTGGGAGTACTACAACTCCGACCACGCCTTCCTGGCCGGGAAAAAGGCCGCCGAGCGGGTGCGCGACGCCAAGGCGGTAAAAGCTGGTTAAGCCCATCCATAAATGGCGGTTGTTCGATGCCGGTGCTGTCTTACAGCGCGTCAGCACCGGCGCCGATACGCAAGCCGCATCACGCCGCCTAAGATGGACCTTCAACCACCAAGGAGGATCGCCATGTTCGCTCATAACAAACGTCTGCAGTACACCGTGCGCGTCAGTGAAACCAACCCCGGCCTGGCCAACCTGATGCTGGAACAGTTCGGCGGCCCGCAGGGCGAACTGGCGGCGGCCTGCCGTTACTTCACGCAGGCGCTGGCCGAGGACGACCCGGGCCGCAAGGACATGCTGTTCGACATCGCCACCGAGGAGCTCAGCCACCTGGAGGTGATCGGCAACATCGTGGTCATGCTGAACAAGGGCGCCAAGGGCCGGCTGGCCGAGGGTGTGGACGAGGAAGGCGAACTGTATCGCGCCATCACCGGCGCCGGCAACGACAGCCACGTGACCCAGGTGCTGTATGGCGCCGGCGCGCCGCTGGTCAATTCGGCCGGGGTGCCGTGGACCGCCGCCTACATCGACACCATCGGCGAGCCGACCGCCGACCTGCGCTCCAACATCGCGGCCGAGGCGCGCGCCAAGATCGTCTACGAGCGCCTGATCAATCTCACCGACGACCCCGGCGTGAAGGAGGCGCTGGGCTTCCTGATGACGCGCGAGATCGCCCACCAGAAGTCGTTCGAGAAGGCGCTGTACGCGATCCAGCCCAACTTCCCGCCGGGGAAAATGCAGGGCCGGCCGGAGTTCAGCAGCGTCTACTTCGACATGTCGCAGGGCGGGCCCGAGGTGCGCGGCTCGTGGAACGACGGCCAGAAGTGGGACACCGTGAGCGACCGCGAGCAGCAGTTCGCGGTCGATGGCGGCGACGGCTCGGCCAGCGTGGCGCTCGACAACGAGGAGGAGGCGCTGCTCAACCAGATGGCCGCGCGCACCATGTCCGATCCCGAGGCCGATCCGCTGACCGGCGCCGAGCTGGGCGAGGCGCTCAGCGAGCTGGACGCCATCGAGGGCCAGGGCGGCAGCGCCAGCCTGACGCGGTAAGCGCCCATGCACAGCCCTCCGCTGCGGCAGCCGCCGGCCAACTGGCGCACCTGGCTGTCGCGCCGTCGCGGCCGGGTGCTGGCCGGCGCCGCCATCGCGCTGGCCGGCCTGCTGCTGTTGCTGCGCGATGGCGCGCTGCTGCTGGCCGACCTGCCGCCACCGGCGCGCATGGCGCTGGTGGGCGGCTGCTGGGCCGCCGCCGCCACCGCCGCCGGCACCCTGCCGATCCTGCTGTCGCACAACTTCTCGCAACGCAGCTATGACGCCGCGCTCGGGCTGGGCGGCGGCATCATGCTGGCCGCCACCTCGTTCTCGCTGGTGCTGCCGGCGCTGGCCGCCAGCCGCGCGGGCGGCGCCGGCGCCATCGACGCCAGCCTGACCGTCGGCGGCGGCATCCTGCTGGGCATGGCGCTGGTGATGCTGCTCGGCCATCTGGTGCAGTCGGACCGGGTGCTGCAGGACGCCAACGCGCGCGCGCCACAGGCCATGACGCGCGCCTGGCTGTTCGTGGCGGCGGTCGCCATCCACAACCTGCCGGAGGGCGTGGCGATCGGCGTCGGCTACGGCGGGGTCGACGCCGCCAAGGCCCACACGCTGGCCACCGGCATCGCCATCCAGGACATCCCGGAGGGCCTGGTGGTGGCGCTGGCGCTGCGCGCGGTCGGCTACGGCCGCGCGTTCTCGGCGCTGCTGGGCGCCGTCTCCGGCCTGGTCGAGCCGCTGGGCGCGGTGGCCGGCGCGCTGCTGATCGAGGCCAGCACCGCCTTCCTGCCCTGGGGCCTGGCCGGCGCGGCCGGCGCCATGCTGTACGTGATCTGCCACGACGTGGTGCCGGAGGCGCAGCGCCACGGCCACTGCAACACCGCCGCCGGCTCGCTGGTGGTCGGCTTCATCGTCATGATGGTGCTCGATACCGCGCTTTCCTGACATTTCCTGTCGGCCTTATCTTACGCCCACACAAGAGTAGCACCTATGCAAGGGCGGACTGGCGCCGTTGATAATTTTATCCACGACAACCAGCCTTCGACAGGATTTCCATGCTACAGCTAGCACTCGCCGTCCCCGCGGCCGCCACCGGCGCCGCCGGGATCTACCACGCGCTGCACGCCGGCCCGCCGGACGCCGCCACCCTGGACAGCGCGCGCGGCTTCCTGGCGCAGCGCCTGCAGGCGGCGCGCCAATTGCGCCACGACCTGCCGGCCAGCCCGGCGCAGCTGGCGTCGTGGTCGGCCGGCCGGGCGTTCACGGTCGGCATCGAATACCAGGCCTACCTGCAGGCCCGCCGCGAAGGCGCGCCGCGCCGCTACTTCGGCAACCAGTCGCACGCGCTGTACTTCCTGCGCCATGTGGCGCCGACCAAGCTGGTCGACGGCGCCTGGCTGTACGGCCTGCTGGCGCGTTGGGACGATCCCGACTTCCGCTCGCTGATCCAGACCTACCTCGAGGAGCTGGGCGACGGCGTGCCGGAAAAGAACCACGTGCTGCTGTACAAGAAGCTGCTGGCCGCCCACGACTGCGACGACTGGCAACAGCTGCCCGACACCTATTTCGAGCAGGGCGCGATCCAGCTGGCGCTGGCCTATGACGCCGAGCGCTACCTGCCCGAGATCATCGGCTACAACCTCGGCTACGAGCAATTGCCGTTGCACCTGCTGATCACCGCCTACGAGCTCAACGAGCTGGGCATCGATCCCTACTATTTCACGCTGCACGTCACGGTCGACAACGGCAGCACCGGCCACGCCCACAAGGCGGTGCAGGCGCTGCTGCAGCTGCTGTCGCGCTTTGGCGACCACCCGGCCACCTGGCAGCGCATTCAGGACGGCTACCGCCTCAACGACCTGGGCGCCTGCACCACCTCGGTGATCGAAGGCTTCGACCTGCAGGCCGAGCTGGTCGACATTCTGGCGGCCAAGAGCCACACCGGCTGCAATATGCACTCCGACTATTGCCGCCTGGCCGGGCGCAGCATCAACGAATGGCTGAGCGACGCCGCGCAGATCCCCGACATGCTGACCGAACTGGAGAACGCCGGCTGGATCCAGCGCGGCCAGGCGCCCGAGCACAGCCGCTTCTGGCGCCTGATCCAGAGCGAGCGCGCCGAGATGTTCGGCGTGTTCAACGCCTATGAACAGCAGGTGCTGCGCGACTGGATCGTCAGCCCGGCGCGCGTGCCCAGCTACCGCGCGCGCCAGCGCACGCTCGACACGCTGGGCCTGCACCACGCGCGGCGCCAGGGCGGGCCGCGCGGCATCGTGCGCCACCACGGCGCCGACGACGACACCAACCCGCTGCGCCGGCTGGAGCAGCAGATCGCCACCCTGGGCAGCAAGCAGGCCGCCATGCAGCTGCTGCAAGGGCTGATGACGCCGGCCCAGCATCACCGTCCGCTGGGCCTGATGGCCACGCGGATGTATCGCCAACTTATCGATTGAAGACCATGAACGAAACCGGAAGTTTGATGATTATCGGCGGCGGTGAGGACAAGACCGACGCCAAGGATATCCTGCAGAAATTCATCGCGCTGGCGGGCGGGCCGCAACAGCCCATCGTCGTCATCACCGCCGCCAGCAAGGTGCCCAACGACGTATGGGAAATGTACCGCGCGGCCTTCGAGGCGCTGGAGGCGAGCCACGTCAGCCATGTGCGCATCAACCATCGCGGCGAGGCCGAGGACGAGGGCCTGGCGCAGCGCATCGCGCACGCGCGCGGCATCTTCATGACCGGCGGCGACCAGAAACGGCTGGTCACCTTCATCGGCGGCACGCGGCTGGAACAGGCCATGCGCGGCGCCTATGAAAATGGCGCCTGCATCGCCGGCACCAGCGCCGGCGCCTCCGGCATGTGCACCCACATGCTGGCCGAGGGCAAGGCCGAGCTGGCGCCGGAAAAAGGCGCGGCGCGGCTGGGCGCTGGGCTGGGCTTCGTCACCCGCGTCATCATCGACCAGCACTTTTCCGAGCGCCACCGCATCAACCGCCTGCTCAGCGCAATCGCCCAGAGTCCATTCCTGCTGGGCGCCGGCATCGACGAGGACACCGCGCTGATCGTGCATGGCGACGGCGTCGAGGTGGCCGGCCAGGGCAGCGTGACCGTGGTCGATTGCCGCCACGCGCGCAGCAACGTGGCCGACATCGCGGCCGGCGCCGTGCCGCACATGCTGGACGTGCGCCTGCACCTGCTGCCATCGGGCTGCCGCTTCACCAGCGCCGACCAGGAAGGCGCGCTGGCCGACTTCATCACCTATTTAACCGACAGGACTTCAGAGCATGATCATCGTTAAACAACACGTGTTACGCGGACCGAATTTGTATTCCAACCAGCCTTGCCTGCTGACCGTGATCGACCTGCAGTCGATGCAAGAGCGCGACAGCGCCACCATTGAAGGCTTCACCCCGCGCCTGCTCGAGCTGCTGCCGTCGCTGTACGACCACCGCTGCTCGGTGGGCCAGTATGGCGGCTTCGTGCAAGCCTTGCAGCATGGCGCCAACCTCGCGCACGTGGTGGAACACGTGACGATCGCGCTGCAATGCCTGGCCGGCACGCCGACCTACCTAGGCCGCACGCACGCGGTCAGCGACGCGCCGGGGCAGTACCGCGTGGTGTGCTCGTTTGAGCTGGAGCAGGTGGCGGTCGAGGCGTGCGAGCTGGCGCTATCGCTGGTGCACGGCCTGGCCAGCGGCGCCGCCGGCCTGCCCGAGCTGCTGGAGGACGGCGTGACGCGCCTGCGGGAGACCGCCGAGCGGCACGCCATCGGCACCAGCACCGGCGCCATCCTGCGCGCGGCCGCGCGGCGCGGCATTCCCTATCACCGCCTGACCGAGGAGGCCAACCTGTTCCTGCTGGGCTGGGGCGCGCAGCAAAAACGCCTTCAGGCGACCATCACCGGCGACACCGGCCACATCGCGGTCGGCATCGCCTCCGACAAGCAGCTGACCAAGGCGCTGCTACAGGAAGCCGGCGTGCCGGTGCCCGAAGGCGTCAGCGTGCGCACGCTGGAACAGGCGCAACGCGCGGCGCGCGAACTCGGTGGCCTGGTGACTGTGAAGCCGCTGGATGGCAACCATGGTCGCGGCGTCACCACCCGCTGCGGCACGCCGGAGGAGGTGCAACTCGCGTTCGAACGCGCGCGCGAGCATGGCCGCACCATCATCGTCGAGCGCTACATCCCGGGCGACGATTACCGCATCCTGGTGGCCGGCGAGCGCGTGGTGGCGGCGGCGTTGCGCCGCCCCGCCGCCGTGGTGGGCGATGGTGTGTCGACCGTGCGCCAGCTGGTGGAGCAGGAAAACCGCAACCCGGCGCGCGGCGAGGGCCATACCAACATCCTGACCCGCATCCCGCTCGACGGCCACGCCGAGACCACATTGGCCGCGCAGGGCCTGGACTTCGACAGCGTGCCGGCGCGGGGCCGGCGGGTGCTCATGCGCGGCAATGCCAACCTGTCCAGCGGCGGTACGGCGGAAGACGTGACCGGCCGCCTGCCGCCGTCCACCGTGTCGATGTGCGTGCGCGCCGCGCACAAGATAGGGCTGGACGTGGCGGGCATCGACCTGGTGTGCGCCGACATCACGCAAACCCTGGATGGCCGCAACGGCGCCGTGATCGAGATCAACGCGGCGCCCGGCATCCGCATGCATGAATACCCGAGCGCCGGCGTGCCGCGCGACGCCGGCGCGGCGATCGTCGATTCGATGTTCGGCCAGCAGGACGGCCGCATCCCGGTGGTCGCCATCACCGGCACCAACGGCAAGACCACCACCACGCTGATGATCGACCACGTGCTGCGCCAGGCCGGCATCGTGACCGGCTGCACCACCAGCGAGGGGGTGTTCCTCAACGGCGAGGAGATCAAGCGCGGCGACTGCAGCGGCTACTGGTCGGCGCGCACCGTGCTGTCGGCGCCCGAAGTCGAATTCGCGGTGCTGGAGACGGCGCGCGGTGGCATCCTCAAGCGCGGCCTGGCGTTCGACCGCTGCGACGTGTCGGTGCTGCTCAATGTCACCGAGGACCATCTCGGCATGGACGGCGTCGACACGCTGGAGCAGCTGGCGGCGGTGAAGGCGGTGGTGGCGCAGGCGGCGTCCAACGCCGTGGTGCTGAACGCGGAGGACGCGCTTTGCCGCGACATCGGCGAACGGCTGGACAGCGCGGTGGAGCGCATCTACTTCAGCTGCGACGCCGATCACCCGGCATTGCGGCGGCACCTGGCCAGCGGCGGCCGCGCGACGTGGCTGCAGGATGGCGCCTTGATGGCGTCGGACGGCGGCGACCGGCCGGTGCGCCTGCTGGCGGCGGCTGACATGCCGTCCACCATGGGCGGCTGCGCGCGCCACAACATCGCCAACGGCCTGGCGGCGGCGGCGGCGCTGATGGCCTGCGACGTCGGCAACGGCGCCATCGCGTCCGGCCTGCGCAGCTTTGTCTCGGACGCGCGCCACAATCCGGTGCGTGGCAACCTGTATGACGTCAACGGCGTGCAGGTCATCGTCGACTTTGCCCACAACCCTGCGGCCTTCGCGGCGCTGGCCAGCACCGCCCGCGCCATGACGCAAGGCCGCACGGTGGCGGTGGTGACCTCGCCCGGCGACCGCCGCGAGCGCGACTTCCAACAGGTCGGCGGCATCTGCGGCGCCGGGTTCGACATGGTGGTGTTCTACGAATGGGACAGCGAGCACCGTGGCCGCGCGCCCGGCGAACGGGCCGCCATGATGCTGGCGGCGGCCAACGCGGCGCGAGGCGGCGAGGCCGGCGCCGTGCTGGAGGCGGAACCGGCGCAGGCGCTGCGTCTGGGCCTGTCGCACTGCCGTCCCGGCGATGTGCTGGTCTACGCCTGCGGCGCCTCGGTGTCGGAACTGGTGGAGGCGCTGCGTCCGATGGACCCGGTCAGCGCCGCGCGCATCGACGCGACGCTGGTGTAACGATTCAGGCGGCGGGCGCCGCCTGTTGCGCCAGCCGCTCGGCGGCCGGCGCGTCGATGGCGTGGATCGCCTCGATCAGCGTGGCCACCTCGGTGCCGCAAGCGAACACCATCACGTCGCCCGGCAGGCAGGCCCGGTACGCCACCTGCACCGCCACGTCGGCGGCGGGATAGGTGCTGACCGCCGTGCCGGAGGCGGCGCCGCCAGCGGCGCGCGCGCCGGCGCTGATCAATTCCGCCGCGCCGCCCTGCGTCCGTCCCCTGCCCTGCGACTCATACACGTACAACTGGTCGAAATGCGCCGCGCAGGTGGCGCCGGTACGGACCAGGTCCTCGTCGCGGCGGTCGCCCGGCGCCGTCACCACCGCCAGCACGCGGCCGGCGGGACCGGCCAGCCCGCGCGCCAGCGTCGCCACGGCCGCATACGCCGCCGAGTTGTGCGCGTAATCCAGCACGATGTGCACCGGCCCCAGCTCGAACACGTTCGAGCGCAGCGGATTGGTGGCCGCATCCGATTCAAAGCTGGCCAGCGCCGCCGCGATCTGCTCCACGCTGAAGCCGGCCGCCACCAGCGCCGCCGTCGCCGCCATGGCGTTGGCGGTGTTATAGCGCGCCAGCCCGCCGCAGGTGGCCGGGATGTGGACGGCGGCGATCACCCGCTGCCGCACCCGCCGCTGGCCCAGCATGATGATGTCGTTCTCCAGCCACACCGCGTCGCCGCCCTGCTCCAGCTGCGCCAGCAACACCGGGTTATCGGGCCGCATGGAGAAATAGATGGCGCGCGCGTCGGGCGCCAGCCTTGATCGCGCGGCGACACAGTGCGCGTCGTCGGCGTTCAGCACCGCCACACGGGCCGCCTCCACCACCAGCGATTTCACGCGCGCCAGCTGCTCCACCGTGTGCACACCGTCCAGCCCCAGATGGTCGTCCGAGACATTCAACATGACGCCCACGCTGCAGCGGTCATACGCGAGGCCGCGCTTGAGCAGGCCGCCGCGCGCCGTCTCCAGCACCGCGAACTCGGTCAACGGCGACGCCAGCAGGCTGCGGTGCGACCAGTAGCCGGTGCAATCGCCTTCGGCATACAACTGACCGTCGAGCGTGATGCCCTGGGTGCTGGCGCAGCCGGTGCGATAGCCGGCCAGTTGCACCGCATGCGCGATCATCAGCGTGGTGGTGGTCTTGCCATTGGTGCCGGTGATGCCGATCACCGGGATGCGCGCCCGCGCCGGGTCCGCGTGCAAGGCCTGCGGCAGCATGCGTTGTTCGCCGCTGGGCGGGACCGCGCCCAGCACCGCATCCACCGCGTAGCCGCGCCGCCCCGGCAACAGGTCGACCTGCGCGTGCGCCAGCCCGAGGGTGGCGGCGGCGCGCTCGCACAGCTGCCGCACCGGCACCGTCGCGTGCCGGGCCACGCCGTCCATCACCTGCACCCGCAGCCGCTCGCCGGGCTGGCGTTGCGGCTTATGGAAGTCCTCGGCCGGCACCGGCAGCTGCGCCTCGATCAGCAGGGAGCGCATCAACTGCCGCCGCTGCAGCAAGGTGTTGCCGAGCAGCCGGTTGTCGTCGCCGGCATCGTCCACGTACCGCCACTGGCGGCTGCCCCATCCCAGCCGCAGCAAGCCGCCATGTTCGCTGATGCGCTGCACCGGCACACCCAGCGCGGCCGCCTCGCGCGCCAGCGCGCGGGCGCCGGGCGGCAGCTGCATCGCCGTCGCCAGCGCGCGCAACTGGCCGACCGCCGACGCCACGTCCGGCACGGCCCCGCGCGCGGAGGCGGCGATCAGATCCGCCGCCGCCTTGAGCGCCGCCTGGCCCAGGTGCTCCAACGCGTACTGCACCACCACACGCCAGCGCGATGGCACGTCGTCGGCTGGCTCGGCATGCATGAACTCCACCGTTTCGCCACAGGCCTGCTGCAGGTAGCGCGTGGTGTAGGCCAACTGCCAGCCGGCGTCCGGCAAGGCCGATTCGATCAGCGCGACCAGGCACGGGCTGCGGCTGTACAAATTGGCGCCGCGCAGCAGGCGTTGTTGCAGGATGCGCATCTCATTCATCCCCGGCGTCCTTTGCCGCCACCAGCCACACGGCGGCGATGCGCTCGGTCCCCGCATAGGCCGGGGTTTCCAGCTCCTCGCCGAAGACGTCGGGATCGATCTCCTCGTAGGTCCAGCGCAGGCCAGCCTCGTCGAGCAGCGCGGCGGCCTGGCGCAGGAAGGGATCCTCGCCGTCGGTGATGGCCACGCCGGTGTACAACCACAGGGCGCCGCCCATGCTCAGTCGGGCGATGGCCGCCTGCACGATCTGCAGCGACAGGCCGGCGCCCAGCGCGCCGCCGCCATGGCGGTAGGCGCGCTCGCCGGGATCGAGCAGGTACGGCGGATTGGCGACGATCAGGTCGAACTTGCCGTCGAGGTGATGCAGCAGGTTGCTGTGGCAACTGCGCGCGTTGTGCACGCCGGCCAGACGGATATTCAGGTCGGCCAGCGCCACGGCGCGCTCGTTGATGTCGGCGGCGATCACCTCCGCCTGCGGGAAGCGGCGCGCCAGCGTGATGGCGGCCGCGCCGCTGCCGCAACCGATATCGACGACGCGCCGCACCAGCTGCGGCGCCGGCGTCTGCTCCATGGCGCGCACGAAGCGGCAGGTGTCCGGGCCGAAGAACACGGCGTCCGCCTGGGTGGTCGGATAGGCCGAGTGGAACAGCCATTCGCCGGCCAGCGTGGACATGCGCAGCGTGCTGCGCAACAGCCCCTCCGAGGTCTCCAGCACGCCGGCCGCGCGCATGCGGCCCAGCAGTTCGGCGTCGATGGCGGCGGAGGTGAACGGCCGGTTCCAGCCGAAGATGTCGCGCAGCCCGGACGCCTGCGGCGCATGCGGGCGCGCCAGCACGCGGGCCTGCGTCAGCGGTGTCACGGTGGTGAATCGATAATGGCGGGCGCGCAGCGCGGCGCCCAATTCCAGCAGCGCTTGCCGCTGGGCGGGTGGGATGTGGTACGGGATCACGGACGCTCCTGTAAAACATCCATACTGACGCACCCGGTACGCGCACTGGGTGCGCTGCCGCACTTATAACACTTTTAATGTGCGAATCAGGTCGCTCAGGCGGTACGGCTTGGCGATCAGCTCGAAGTTGCCGATGTCCGGCATCTGGTCGCGCAGCGCGGCCTTGACGTAGCCGGAAGCCAGCACGATCTTCAGCTCGGGGAATTCGCGCCGCGCGATCTTGCCCAGCTCCACACCGCTCATGCCCGGCATGACCACGTCGCTGAACAGGATGGCGATGTCCGGCTGCTGGCGCAGCGTTTCCAGCGCCTGCGCGCCATTGTCGGCCGACAGCACCTCGTAGCCAAGGTGGGTGAACAGGCCGATCGCGGTCTCCAGCAGGTCCATCTGGTCATCGACCAGCAGCACCTTCTCGGCGCGCGCCACGGTTTCATCGGTCTCGCCCGACGCCGGCACCGCGGGGAAGTACAGCGACACCACGGTGCCCACGCCGACGTGCGAATCGAGCGTCAGCGCGCCTTCGCACTGCTGCATCATGCCGTACACCTGGCTCAGCCCCAGGCCCGTGCCCTTGCCGATCTCCTTGGTGGTGAAGAAGGGTTCCAGCGCGCGGGCCATGGTTTCCGCCGACATGCCTTCGCCATCGTCCTTGACCATGACGCGGATGTAGTGGCCGGCCGGCAGCCGCTCCACTTCGGCGTCCGCCAGCTTGACGGCGTCGATATCGACCAGGACTTCGCCGTCGTTCTTCATCGCGTCGCGCGCGTTGACCACGAGGTTGAGCAGCGCCGATTCGAACTGGGTGGGATCGATCATCGCGCGCGGCAGGTCGGGCGCGATGTGCAGGTGCAGCTGCATGTCGTCGCGCAGCGCGCGCCGCAGCACCGCCTCGAACGAACGGATCACGCGCGAGACGTCGTGCGCCTCCTGCCGCAATGGCTGCTGGCGGGCGAAGGCCAGCAACTGCTGGGTGAGCGAGGCGCCGCGCTGGGCCGCGCGCGACATGGTGTCCACCGACTTGGCGATGGCGGCGGGATCCTTGGACATGCGCAGCAGTTCCAGCCCGTTCATGATCACGCTGAGCAGGTTGTTGAAGTCATGCGCGATGCCGCCGGTCAGCTTGCCGATGGCCTCCAGCTTCTGCGACTGGAACAGCGCCTCGCGCGCGCGCTCCAGCTGCTCGGCGGCGACGCGGCGCTCGGTGATGTCGCGCGTGATCTTGGCGAAGCCCAGCAGCTCCCCCTTGGGATCGACGATCGGATCGATCACAACGCTGGCCCAAAAGCGGCTGCCGTCCTTGCGCACGCGCCAGCCCTCGTCCTCGAACTTGCCGGTGGTGCGCGCCACCTCCAGCGCCCATGCCGGCCGGCCGCGCGCGCGGTCCTCGTCGGTATAGAACATGGAGAAATGGCGGCCAATGATTTCTTCCGGCGGGTAGCCCTTGAAACGCTGCGCGCCGGCGTTCCACGTGACCACCGTGCCGTCGGGCGACAGCATGTAGATCGCGTAGTCGGTCACGCCCATGATGAACTGGCGAAACCGTTCCGCTTCTATCGCATCGACACTGGACAAGGCACTTTGCTGCATGGTTATCCTTCATGGCTGGTTGATTCATTTTACTTGAGCGGCAGCGGTTCAGGCGCACTTCTTGATCAAGCGCATGCCGGCGGCGTTGGCGATGCTTACACTGGTTCGATCGCCGTCGCCGAGGTGCCGTCATGCGCGTCTGTTTCACAATCGATACGGAGTTCAGTATTGCCGGGGCTTTTGCCAATCCGACAAGGCAGCCGGTGGGCGTGCCGATGGTGCGCTGCGATGTCGATGGCCGCTCGCAGGGACTGGCGTTCTTGCTGCACTGCTTCCGGCGGCACGGCATGCAGGCGACCTTCTTTATCGAGACGATGCAGCGCCATTACTTCCGCGATGATCCGATGTGCAAGCTCGCGCAAAGCATCGTTTGTCATGGACACGAACTGCAATTGCATGTGCATCCATGCTGGTCGGTGTTCCAGCACGCGGACTGGCGCCAGCGGGTCGCGCGCGCGCCGCGCCAGGACGACCTGGCCGGACGCGCGCTGGATTCCACCATCGGCTTGCTACGCGAAGAACAGCAAGCATTTGCGCAGTGGGGGCTGCCGCCGCCGCAGGTGTTCCGCGCGGGGAGCCTGCAGCACGACGAGAATCTGTATCGCGCGCTGGCCGCCGCCGGCATCCCGTTCAGTTCCAATATCGGTCTCGGTGTCTATGACAGCGGCCTGGCGGACTACCAGTTGCTGGCGGGCCGCCACATGCGGCATGGTGTGCTGGAGTGTCCGGTACTGACGTTCGCCGACTGGCCCGGGCACCGCAAGACGGTCTCGGTGTCCGGCACCAGCTTCGCCGAGATGCGCGGGCTGTTGGAGCAAGCCTATGCGGCGGGACTGGAGCTGGTGGTGATCCTCAGCCACCCGTTCGAGTATGTGCAAAGTCGCGGCGACGGTTTCCATCTGTTGCGGCGGCACGCTGTGAATCAATCGCGGCTGGAGCGGCTGTGCGCTTACGTGGCCGCGCATCCGCAACGCTTCCAGGCCGGCGGGCTGGCGGCGGCCGCCGCGCAACCGTTGACGCCAGCGTCGTCGCGCAATCCACTGCTGCGCGGCCGCCCGTGGCATACCGTCGCCCGCCTCGCCACGCAAGTGATGTATGACCGTTACGGCCAGCTGCTGCTCGCCGCCCGGCACGCGAGGCAGCCATGATCCGCGGCGCAACCATGCTGGCCCGCGCCGCCGCCAGCGCCGTGCGGAGGATGGTGGCGCGGCAGGAGCAACGCTACGGCACCTGGCGCGGCGCGGTGCGCCTGCTGCTGGCACTCACCGCACTGCGCTGCGGACTGCTGTCGGCCTTCCGCCTGCGCCAGCCGCAGCCCGTGCGGCGCGTGGTGTTCGTCTGCCTCGGCAACATCTGCCGCAGCGCCTACGCCCACCGCGTGGCCGCAAGCGTGGGCATGCCGGCGGCATCGGTCGGACTGTCCACCTGCACCGGCGCCGCTTCCCCCGATTGTGCGCTGCGCGCCGCCCGGCGCGGCGGCCTCGATCTCGGCACGCACCGCGCCACCGACCTGCGCGACTTCGACATCCAGCCCGGCGACCTGCTGGTGGCCATGGAAATCCGCCACGCGCGCGAACTCCGGCGCCGCCTGGCCGGCCGCGACGACATCCAGATCGTCCTGCTGGGCCTTTGGTGCGCGCCGCCGACGCCGCACCTTCACGACCCATATTCCCTGTCCGACGCCTACTTCGACCACTGCTTCGCGCGCCTGCGCCAGGCGGTCCTGGCCCTGCACCACACATTGAAACGGAGCGCCTGATGAACCGTTCATTCTCCATCTACCTCGACCTGGTGCGCGTGGCCAGCGCGCTGCTGGTGGTGCTGTACCACTCGAACCTTCGCCTGCTCAGCGTGGACAAGCTGCCGCTCAGTGACCATGGCCACGCCGCCGTCATCGTCTTCTTCGTGCTGTCCGGCTATGTGATCGCCCACATCACCGCCACGCGCGAAACCACACCACTCGACTACTGGGCCAGCCGGCTGGCGCGCCTGTACTCGCTGGCCCTGCCGGCGGTGTTGCTCACGCCCGTGCTGGATCTGCTGGGCGAAGCCATGGCGCCGCAGTTCTACGACGGCCGCACCACCCACGACCTGGGCTGGCTGCGCATCCTCGCCAGCCTGGCCTTCCTGAACGAGACGTGGACGCTGTCCATCATGTCCTTCTCCAACGTGCCCTATTGGTCCTTGTGCTATGAGTTCTGGTACTACGTGCTGTTCGCCATCCTCGCCTTCACGCGCGGACGCAAGCGGCTGTTGTACGCCAGCGCGGCGATGATGCTGATCGGCCCCAAGATCCTGCTGCTGGCGCCAGTGTGGGCCACCGGCGTGCTGCTGCAGCGCTGGAACGCCTTGAAGCACGTCGGTCGCCGCCCGGCCGCCGCCCTGCTGCTAGCCTCCTGCGCTGCTTATGTCCTGTTCCATGCGTACGGCCTGACCGAGGCCGGCAGCGCGTGGCTGCGCCAGTTAATCGGCGCGCATTGGCACCAGCAGCTGGCGTTCTCGCGCTACTTCATCACCGACTACCTGCTCGCCCTGATCGTGGCCTGCCACTTCATCGCCGTGCGCGCGCTGTCGCCGCCGCTGCAGGCCGTGGCGCCACTGGTGCGCGCGGCCGCCGCCTGCACCTTCAGCATCTACCTGCTGCACCAGCCGCTGATCCAGTTCTACGCGGCGCTGTTCAATGGCGATCCCTCCGGACCGGGCTTCTACCTGCTTACCATGGCGGCGGTATTCGCCAGCATCATCGCCATCGCCGTGGCGACGGAGCGCCAACGGCATCACTGGCGCCACTGGATACGGCGCATGCTCGCACCGCCCACGCCGCAGCCGCTGCCGGCCGTGGTACTCGGCATCGACACGCCGATCGGCCTTGCCATCATCCGCGACCTGGGCCGGCATGGCGTGAAGGTGCATGGCATCGCGCGCGGCGAGGGAGCGCCGGGACTGGCCTCGCGCTACCTGCATCGCGGAATCCTGCGCGCCGACGACGTGCCGGCCCAGTTACGCCGCCTGGCCGACGAGATCGGCTCGGCGGCGCTGTTCGCCATCTCGGAAACAGACATCATGACCCTGAACCGCGCGCGCGCCGAACTGCCCTCCTATCGCTTCATGTTCCCCGACGCGGCGCGCATGGAGCGCGTGCTGCGCAAGGACCTGACCTATGCCGCCGCCGCGACCGTCGGCGTATTCGTGCCGCGCACATGGCATCCGGCCAGCATCGAGGACTGCGCGATGGCGGCGGCGCAAGTACGTTACCCGGTGGTGCTGAAGTGGGCCGATCCCAACGCCATGATCCCGCTGCTGCGGCAGGCCGGCCTGGCGCTGCAAAAGCTGCAGCATTGCGCCGACGCGCCTGCGCTGACGGCATGCCTGCGCCGGTACCAGCCGCTCGGCCGCTATCCCATGGTGCAGGAATACTGCGCGGGCCATGGGCTTGGGCAGTTCGTGCTGATGAAGGATGGCAAAGCGTTATACCAGTTTCAGCACCAGCGGCTGCACGAGTGGCCGCCGGAGGGCGGCACCTCGACCCTGTGCGTCTCGCTGCCGCCGGAGCGTCACGCGGAGTTGATGCGGCGCTCGGTGGCGCTGCTGCGCGAGCTGGCGTGGGAAGGCGTGGCGATGGTCGAGTACCGCTACGATTCCGCGACCGGGCGCGCCGCGCTGATGGAGGTGAACGGACGCTTCTGGGGCAGCTTACCGCTGGCTTGCCAGTCCGGCGCGCACTTCCCATGGTATTGCTACCAGGCGTATGGACTTGGGCGGGAGGTGGCCGCCACACCGTATGCGGCAAACGTGCGATGCAGGTATATGACGGCGGAGACCAAGCGCCTGCTGCGCGTGCTGTCGTGGCGCGAACTGGCCGGCTACCTGTTGGAGTTTGTACGGCCCCGCTCGGGCTACTTCGTGTTCGACTGGCGGGATCCGATGCCGCTGTGGCGCGACTTGCGCCACAGCGTGCTACAGCGGGTGCGGGAGCACCGCTATCTGGCCAAGGCCAAGTGACTTACTTGCCGATCACCGTGACCTTGGCGGAACCGCCGCCACTCAGCTTGCCGGCCGCGTCGTCCCATTTCAGGACGGTGACGGTCGACTTGCCCTTCTCGTAGTCATAGCTCACGCCATCGTCGTCATACAGGCGGAACTCGCCGTTCTTGCCCGGATAGACGTTGATGTCGGCGATGGCCTGCTTGGTGGCGGTGGATTGCACCTCGGCGCCGATCGGCACGATCGAACCGGCTTTCACGAACACCGGAATCTGATCGATCGGCGCGGCCACTTTCACCCAGCGGCCGCCGGACAGCTTCTCGTTGGTCCAGAAGTTATACCAGTCGGCGCCGGCCGGCAGGTACACGTCCTTCTCGGTCTGGCCCTGCTCCGTCACCGGCGCCACCAGGAAGGCCGGGCCGAACATGTACTGCGTGCCGATATTGGCCACGTTCGGATCGTTGGCGAAGTCCATCCACAGAGGGCGCATGAACGGCGCGCCGGTATCGTGCGTGAACTTGGCCTGCGAGTAGATGTAAGGGATCAGCTGATAGCGCAGCGTGTCGAAGCGCGCCATCACCGCCTCCG
Source organism: Duganella sp. SG902 (assembly GCF_013376005.1). Taxonomy (GTDB): domain Bacteria; phylum Pseudomonadota; class Gammaproteobacteria; order Burkholderiales; family Burkholderiaceae_D; genus Rugamonas. The sequence continues at coordinate 240,382 of NZ_JABMJK010000001.1, forward strand.
CCTGTTTGCCGAAGGCCCAGATCTCGGCCGCCTTGCGTTCGCCGTGCAGGCGCAGCGTCGGCATGAAGGTGCCGTACTGGAACCAGCGCGTCAGCAGCTCCGGGTAGTCGTGGTAGTTGCCGACGACGTCGCGCGCATCGGAAGGATCGAGCAGCGGCGGCTTCACGGCCGACGATTCACGCGGCAGGTTCTGCCAGCCGCCGATGTCGTTGCCCCAGTAGGCGATGCCGGACGCGGTCATGTTCAGGCCAGTCGGCACCTGGCGCGCCAGCGCTTCCCAGGTCGGATGGATGTCCGAGGACCAGAACAGCGCGCCGGTGCGCTGCGAGCCCAGATAGGCGGCGCGCGACAGGATCAGTACACGCTTGTTCGGCTTCCACGCGCGCATGTTCTCGGCCACGCCCTCCACGTGCAGCAGCGGGAACAGGTTGTGGTAACGGTCGCCCGAGCCGATCGAGTAGAAGAAGCCGCTCGGCACCAGATCTGGCTCGGTCTCGTCCAGCCACGGGTAGTCGAAGCCCTGCGACAGGATGTTGTCGCGCGCCTTCTCCCAGAACCACTTGCGGGCGGCCGGGTTGGTCGGGTCGATCAGGCCACCGGTGCGGTCGGAGCGGAACGGCAGGCCGTCCACGGTCTTGCCGTCCTTGTCCTTCAGCAGGTAGCCCTTGGCGTCCAGCTCATTGAAGTAGCGGCCCGAGGTCTCGTAGCGCGGCCAGATCGAGATGATGGACTCCATGCCCATGTCGTGCAACTGCTTGTTCATGCCTTTCGGGTCCGGGAACTGGGCCGGATCGATGTCCATCTGGCCCATGCGGGTCCAGTAGAACCAGTCCACCACCATCACGTCCAGCGGATACTTCTTCTGGCGGTAGGTGTTCGCCACACGCAGCACTTCCTGCTGGCTGTCGTAGCGGGCTTTCGACTGAATCAGGCCGAAGGCGGATTTCGGCGGGATCGGCGTCTTGCCGGTCACGCGCGCGTAGCCCGAGTAGATCTCTTCCGGCGTCGAGCCGGTGATGATGAAGAAGCTCACGCGCTCACCCACGTTCGACTGGAACGCCGTGCGGCCGTTCACGCCGGCCACGAAGCGGGTGGCGGACGGGTTGTCCCACACGATGCCGTAGCCCTTGGACGACACCATGAACGGCACGCACACGCTCTCGCCGGCCGGGGCGTCATACCAATGCTTGCAATCGAGGACGCGGCCGCGCAGGTCCAGCGCGCCCAGCGACTCCTGGTTCTGGCCCATGCCGTAGTAGTGCTCATCGCGCGCCACGGAGAACGAGGCTCCAACCTGGAAGGTCTTCTCGGTGTTGACGGTTTGCGGCGACATCTCCCAGCCGTTCATGCTGACGATTTGCTCGCCCTTGGCGTTCAGCACCTGCAGGCCGACCGGCGCCAGCGACGGCGCGAAGTATTTCTGGCCCTGGGTCGGCACCGATGGCGGCGGCGCCGGATTCACGCGCACCGTCATGGCGGAGGAAGTGAAGACATCGACGTCGCGGCCGCCGCCGGTGTGGCGGAAGGCGCTGTTGTCGCTGTTCTTGGGCAGGATGCCGTAGCCTGGGCCTTTCAGCACCTCGGCCTTGTCGACGGCGATGGTGACGTGCACCACGTTCGGGCCGTAGGCTTCAATCGACACAAAGGCGCCATCGCGGTCCAGGGTGGCGATCGGCGCGGCGAATGCGGTTGCGGAAAAGGCGAAAATCGATGCGAGCGCGGTAAATACCGGCGTATGGGCGAGCAGTCTCATAATCCTCTCTTATCGTGGAGATGTGGCGAGCATTGTGCGTCTTCATTTTCGAAATATCAATTACGAAAATCACCAAGTGCGGCTATGAAAAGAGTGATGCAACGAACAGAACCCGCCGCGCCGCCAGCCTAGCATGGTGCACTTTAGCCCATCTGACAGGAGAGCGGTTTGAATATCCAACGCTATCTCGCGCCATTTTCCAATGTGGACGGTGAAGAGCTGCTGCTGGCGGCCGGCGCCACCGTCGTCACCTTCGTGGCGATCTACACCTTCCTGCGCCTGCTGCGCAAGCGGCTGTGCCGCCACGACGAAGCCGGCCGCTCGGACCGGCCCATGGTGCAGTTGCTGAAGGAAACGCTCAACCGCACCAGCATGCTGGCGGTGCTGGTGATCTCGCTGCTGGTCGGCCTGAAAACGCTCGAACTGACGCCGCTGTGGGAGGAGCGGCTGGGCCATCTGTGGTTCATCGTGCTGGGACTGCAGCTGGTGATGTATCTCGACCGCGCCGCCACGCTGGGCGCGCGCCGCTACTTCCGCAACCATGCCGAAACCCCGGACTCCCCCACCACCGTCGCCCACACCCTGATGGTGTGGGCGCTGAAAACCACGGTGTGGGTGGTGTTCCTGCTGGCCGCGCTGTCCAACCTGGGCATCAACGTGTCCGCGCTGGTGGCCAGCCTGGGGATAGGCGGCATCGCCGTGGCGCTGGCGGTGCAGAATGTGCTGGGCGACCTGTTTGCCTCGCTGTCGATCGCGGTCGACAAGCCGTTTGAAGTCGGCGACGCCATCGCCATCACCAACGTCTCCGGCACGGTGGAACATGTGGGCCTGAAGACCACCCGCATCCGCTCGGACTTCGGCGAGCAGATCGTCATCGGCAATGGCGAACTGCTGAAGAACGTGGTGCGCAACTACAAGCGCATGCAGAACCGCCGCGTGCAGTTCTCGCTGCGCATCAACCCGTCGACGCCGGCCGCGCTGGCGGCCAAGGTGCCGGACGCGCTGATGGCCGTGATCAGCCGCCAGCCGGACGTGCGCGCCGACCGCGTGCATCTCAAGTCGGTGACGCAGGACGCGCTGGAATTCGAGCTGGTGTTCTACGTGCTGAACTCCTCCTACCTCAACTACATGAACGCCCAGCAGGCGGTGTTGCTGGGCGCCCTGGAAGTCTTCAGTGAGCTGGGCGTCGATGCCAGCGCGCCGACCCGCCGCCTGCAGTTCGAACAGGGCGCGGCCAACGAAATGATGCAGCCGGAGCGCCGGCAGCAAACACGCCCGCATTAAGGCTTGAGCTTTTCGTCCTCCGCCTGGGCTTCTTCCATGGCGTCGGGCTCCAGTTCCTCCGCCGAACGGTTAAGATGCACGAACACGCCCCATGCCGCCAGCAGCACGCCGACGCCGGCCACCAGCGCGGCCACGTAGAGCAAGCCGCTGGCATCCTCGTGCACGGCGCGGAAGGTGGCCACCAGCGCCTCTATCGCCAGCGCCACCACGACCACCACGAAAAAGCGCGACAGGAAGCGGCGCACGCGCGTGGGCGCGCTGATATCGGCGTCGCGCACCACTTCCTCCTCGATGATGGTCTCGGCGATCTGCAGCGCCACCACGGCGGCGGCCACGATGCCGATCGCCTCGATCACCTCCTGCGCGGCGGCCAAGCCGCTGCCGGCGTGCGCCGCCTGCCAGCCCAATTGCGCGCCGACGACGATCAGGAACAGCGCCCCGGCCGCGAACAGCAAGGCGATCATCGCGTGCACCACGCCAAAGGCCAGCATCAGGTGTTTCATGGTCAGCTCCGTGGAATTGTTTGGCGCATTGTAGAGCCCACGCCGCGCGCCGATTGTGCGCCAGTGCACCATGCCGCCGTCGCCAGCGTCTGGGTGGCGGCGATAAGCGTGAAATTCTTGATCTGAATCAAAGTTTTGTTGCATAAACGAATGGCAGAATGCACCTGGCTTAATCAAGGACAAACCAAGATGTACAAGATTTCGACGTATCTGGATCAGGATCACCGCCGCTGTGACGAGCAATACGCGGTGGCCGAATCGGATGTCAACCTGCGCAACTGGGACGCGGCGCGCAAGCACTTCGATGTGTTCATCAGCATGTTCGACTGCCACCTGGACAAAGAAGAGCGCGTGCTGTTCCCGCGTCTCGACCACGCGCTGGGCAATGGCTACGGTTCCTCGGTGGTGATGCGCCAGGAGCACCGGCAGATGCGCATCATGGCGGCGCGGATGCGGAGCGCCATCGACCGCCGCGACTACGACGCCTTCCACGAACAATCCGCCCATTTACGCGCGCTGGTGCGCCAGCATCATTTGAAAGAGGAACGCCTGCTGCATCCGCAAGCCGACCTCCTGCTGGCGGACCAGGCCGAGGCAACCATCGCGGCCATGGACAACCTTTACCACGTCGAAGCCGCATGACGACCGCCTTGTACATTGCCGGCGCCGCGCGTTCAGCGAGTGCCCACACCATCACGAGAACCCCATCATGAAGCCCACCCTCAGTGTCACCATCAACCGCCAAGGCGCCCGCATCCACCGCATCATCGACGACATCACCTACCCCACCCGCACCAGGAAGCCGGAGATCCGCCGCGACCCGATGGTGGCGGCACTGTTCGGCGCCGCCTCCGCGCCGAAAGAGACCGGCGACGCCAATTTCCGTCCCAAACCGCGCGGTTGACAGGGCGGCAACCGGCGGCTCCAGGCAGTTGACATACAATGTGGCCACGGCCACACTGTATGCATGCTTACCTCCTTCTTTCGATCAGGTTGGGCGAAACGCCTGCTGTGCACAGCATTGATGCTGCCCGGTGCCGGCGCCGCCGAGAGCCTGGTAATCGATTACGTGGTTTCCAACAGCCCGCAGCGCAGCGCGTGGATCGGCATCATCGAGCAGTTTGCCGCCGCCAACCCGGACATCCAGATTTCGCACCACGGCTATCCGCAGGAGCAGTACAAGCGCGACTTCACCGCCCGCCTGCGGGACAAGCCGGCCGACGTGGCGTTCTGGTACGCCGGCGAACGGTTGCGCGACGCCGCAAAAAACAAACTGCTTTCCCCGCTCGACGCCGACATGGTGGCGCTGCTGAGAAAGCAGAAATTTGTCGCCAACGCCATCGAGGGGACGCGCGTCGATGGCGAGGTGTATGGCTTCCCGCTGTACTACTATGCCTGGGGCTTCATCTATCGCAAATCGCTGTTCGAACGGGTGGGCGTGCGGCCGCCGGCCACCTGGAACGAGTTCCTGCAAGTGTGCGAACAGCTGAAGGCGGCGGGCGTCACGCCGCTCGGCCTGGGCGCGAAAAACGCGTGGCCGGCGGCCGGCTGGTTCGACTATCTGAACTTGCGCATCAATGGCCTGGACTTCCACCACAAGCTGCTCAACGGCGACGCCCGTTTCACCGACGCGCGCGTGCGCGAGGTGTTCGATACCTGGGGTGAGCTGCTGCGCAAGGGCTACTTCCTGCAGGCGACCATGGACCAGGACTGGGACCGCGTGCTGCCCTACCTGTACCGCAACCACGTGGGCATGATGCTGACGGGGAGCTTCGTCGCCGCGCGCTTCCCGCGCGCCATCGCGGCCGACATCGGCTTCTTCGCCTTTCCGGCGCTGACACCGGGCATGCCGACCTACGAGGAAGCGCCGCTGGACGTGCTGGTCCTGCCGGCCAACGGGGCCAACCCCAAGGCGCGCAAGCGTTTCCTGACGCATCTGGCGGAGAGCGGCGCGCTGCGGCGCATCGCGGACGCCGATCAGACCCTGCCCGCCAAAGCCGGCACCGGCTCGGCCAACGTCATGCTGGCCGACACCACCAGCGCCACCGTGGCCTCGGCCGCCGGACTGACCTACTTCTTCGACCGCGACGCCAAGGCGGAACTGGTGGCGCCGGCGTACGAGGGCTTCCGCCAGTTCCTCAAGGCGCCGCACGACACCGAGCAGGCGGTCCGCTACATCGAACAAGCGCGCCGCAAGGAACCGCTGTGATTCAAGCCGGATGCACGATCCACATCCACGCGCTCAACGTGAAGAAGGAAGTCACCATGCAGATCAGCAGCGCGGCGGCGCTGCGGTCGGCCTCCCCGTAGGCCTGCGCCAGGATGGGGTAAATGCTCAGCATCGGCATGGCCGCCATCAGCAGCGCGGCCGCGCGCAGATCGGGCGCCATCGGCACCACGCCCAGCAACGGCAGCAGCGAGGCCACCAACAGCACGGCCAGCGGATGGCCGATGAGTTTCGCCGCCACCAGCGGGATCACGCGCTGCCAGCCGCTGGTGAGCGACAGGCCAAACAGCGTGCCGCCGATCGCGAACAGCGACACGCTGCCGCTGGCCTGCGCGAACAGGTTCACGGTGCGCACCACCGGCTGCGGCAGCTTCACCTCCGCCAGGCTGACGACCAGTCCCGCCATCACCGCCAGCACCAGCGGATTGCGCGACAGCCGGCGCACCGATTGCCAGGCGGCCTGGCGCCAGGTGCCCCCGCCGCCGTCACGCGCGCTTTCCGCCAGCGCCAGCAGGATCGGCAGCATCACCAGGTTCTCAACGATCACGTTCAGCCCCAGCGCCACGCCGGCCACCGGCGCCACCGTCAGCATCAGGATGGGGAAACCGATAAAGCTGCTGTTGGAGCAGGACACGCCCATGGCCAGGAAGGTGGCGCGGGTGCGGTTCAACCCGCCCAGCCGGCGGCCGGCCGTGTAGGCCAGCGCCAGCATCAGCAAGGAGCCGATCAAATAGGACAGCAAATACGCGGGATGCAGGATCTCGCCGATGCGGCGCTGCGCCAGCGCGTTGAAAATCAGCGCCGGCAAGGCCAGGTTGAGCACGAACTTGCCGAACACCTGCATGTCGGTGCGGGCGAAAAGGCCCATGCGCGTCGCCAGGTAGCCGGACAATACGACCAGGTAAATCGGCCCGGTGATCGCGAGAATATCGAGTAAAACCACAATTAACCTTCGGCGGGACGGTCGACGATGACGTAATGCTTTTTGACCGGTTCGACCACCTCGAACACGCCCTTGAAGTTGGCCGGGATGACCATGGCGTCGCCAGGTCCGGCCTCGGCGGCGTGGCCATCCTCGTCGATCACGCGGCAGCGTCCTTCCAGCACGTAGAAATATTCATCCTTGTGCGGCCCGAAGGCGATGCGCCAGCTGCCGCGCTCACACGCCCAGACACCGGCCATCACCGCGCCGCTGGCACTGGTGTAGTGATTCCACGTGGTGCGCAGCGGATTGCCCACCAGCCGCCGCTCGGCGCGCGGATGGTCATGCTCCGGCGTTGGCGACTGCAGGCGGAATTCAGTGATGGCGGGCTTCATCTCAGCGCACGTCCAGCAGCTCGACGTCGAAGATCAGGGTGGCGCCCGGCGGGATCGGGCCGGCGCCGCTGTCGCCGTAGCCCATGTTGGCCGGCACGATCAGCGTGCGCTTGCCGCCCACTTTCATGCCTTTGACGCCTTCGTCCCAGCCCGGGATCACCTGGCCGGCGCCCAGCGCGAAGCTGAACGGGCCGCGTCCGCTGGACGAATCGAACTGCGCGCCGTGCGTTTGCGGCGCGTTCGGCTCGTACAGCCAGCCGGTGTAGTGCACCACGGCGGTGGCGCCGGCCACGGCTTCCTTGCCCTCGCCGGTCACGGTGTCGATCTTCTGGAATGGCACGGCGGCGGCCGACGCGGATGCCGAGGCCGAGCCGGCCGCCGGCGCCTTGGCGCGCTCGCAGCCGGCCAGCGTCATCAGGGACAGGCCAATCAGGCAGGTGGAAAGCAGTCGTTTCATATTGTTCTCAAGGTCGATGGGGCCCTGAATATAGGGCAAACCCTCGAGCTTGTCGATACCCGGACGCGACAAATCGCTGGCGCGGCGGCCATCCGGGCCTAGTTCGCTTCCCAGTAACCGCGCCGCAGGGCGATCATCACGGCGTGGGTGCGGTCGCGGGCGTCGAGCTTTTGCAGGATGGTTTTCATGTGGGCCTTGATGGTGTCCTCGCTCAGGCCGAGGCTGGCCCCGACCCTCTGGTTGGAGTTGCCCTCGGCGACCGCGCGCAGCACCTGGATCTCGCGCTTGCTCAGGGCGTCGTCCTGGAAGCTGTTGGCCAGGGTGCAGGCGATTTGCGGCGGCAGCATGCGCTGGCCGGCGTGCACCGCCAGGATGTAGTCGCTCAGGTCGGTGCGCGCGAGGTTCTTCAGGATGTAGCCGCTGGCGCCGGCCTTGAGCCCGCGCGTCACCTGCACGTCGCCACTGTAGGTGGTCAGGATGATGATGCGGGCCTTGGGATTGAGGTCGAGGATCGCGGTGGTGGCGTCGATGCCGTTCAGGCCCGGCATCTGCAAGTCCATCAGCGTGATGTCGGGGCGGAACTGCTGGTACAGCGCGACCGCGTCCCTCCCGTCGCTGGCCTCCGCCACCAGCGCGAAACGCGGATTGGCCGCCAGTACGGCCGCGATGCCGCTGCGCAGCAAAGGATGATCATCGGCAATCATCACACTGATTCTGTCGTCGCCCCGGCTCAACATGGCTATGCTCCTTGGTTATCCCGCGCGAGCGTATCACCGGCGGCGCCGGATTTCATCACCCTATCGGGTATAGGCCAGCGCGGCCGGCAACACCAGTTGCCATTCGGTGCCGCCGCCCTGCTCGCTGCGCAAGACCAGCCGCGCCTGGATGCGCGCCGCGCGTTCGCCCATGCCGCGCAAGCCCCAGTGGTTCTGGCGGCCGCCATCGCGCACCACGTCCGCCGGCAGGCCGCGGCCGTCGTCGCGCACGACGCAGCGGAATTCCAGCGTGCCGTACTGGAGCTCGACATCGATGTGTTGGGCCTGCGCGTGGCGGTAGGCGTTGGCCACCGCCTCGGTCAGGATGGCCAGCGCCTCCTGGTACATCGCCGGCTCAAGCTCGCGCGCCGTGCCGCGCACGCTCAGGCGCACCGGATTGGCGGCGTCCGGCCGCAGGCGCGCGGCGGCGACCCGCACGGCGTCGGCGAAGTTCAGCGTGTCGATCTCCTCCTCGCCGCGCAGGTCGCGGATGCGGCCCCGGCCCTCGTCGACCACGTCGTCGGCCTGGCGCAGCGCGGTTTCCAGCTGCTGGCGCGTGGCGTCCATCGGCGGCAGCCGCATCACGGCCGCGTGCACGTGCAGTATCAGGCCCTGCACCGATTGCAGCAAGGTGTCGTGCAGCTCGCGCGCGATGCGTTCGCGCTCGCTGACACGCTCCCGCAGCCGGCTCGCCATCCGCCGCCGCAGGCGCTGGATGTGCCAGCGGTAGGCCAGGTAGGCCATCGCCAGCAGCAGCACCGCGCACAGCGCCCTGAACCACCAGCGCTCGGTCAAGGCCGGCGCGATGGTGAAGCGCAGCACGCTGTCGCGCCCGCTCCACTGGCCGTTGTAATCGGAGGCCATCACGCGGAAATGGTAATCGCCGGCGCCGAGGTTGCTGTAGAAGGCGCTGCGGCGCGCGCCGGCCTCCTGCCATTCCTCGTCGACCTCGTCCAGGCGATAGCGGAAGCGCAGCTTCTCCGGCATGGCCAGCGCCGGCACCGTGTAATCGATCTGCAGGGCCGAACGGCCGGCGGCGAAGTGGACGTCCGCCAGCGCCGACCGGCCCTCCCCTGGCGCGCCGATGGTCTTGATGATCACCGGCCGCGCCGGCGCCGACGGCAGCGCCGCCGCCGGGCGCAGCCGGAACACGCCGGTCGAGCGCACCACCCACAGCCATCCATCGGACGACAGCACCAGCGACGGCGACGGCGAGACGCGCGGCGCGGCGCCCTCCAGGCCGTCGCGCTGGTCGATGCGCTCATAGCGCGGGCGATAGGCGTGGTCCTGCCGGAAGCGGGCGATCTCCGCCGCCGGAATGCGGAACAGCGCCGTCAGCCCGTTGAGCCACAGGTCGCCGTTGTCCAGTTCGACGATGCCGGATATGCCGTCGAAATTCTCGCCGTCGGCGCCGCACAGCTTGACGAAGCGGTCCTGTTCCAGCAGCGCCAGCCCGTCGTCGCCACCGGCCCAGACATGGCGGCCGCGCGGATACAGCGCCATCACCAGCCCGATGTTCAGTCCCTCCGCCGCGCCATAGCCGCGCCAGGCGCCGCCATCGGCGTGCAGCACCTGGTTGGCGTACCCGCCCAGCCAGACGCCGGTGGCGTCCGAGCGCGCCATGGTCGTGACCTCGCCGACGTTCCCGACTTTTTCCCAGTCGCCGCCGGGCTGGCGCCGGTACAGGCCGTGCCGCCTGAGCGCCACCAGCAGGCTGTCGTCGCGGTCGGCCAGCACGCCGGTGACCATCACCCCGGCGATGGCCGGCGGCAAGGCGACGGTGCGGCTGTCGCGCCCCTGCACCCGGCGCAGCGCGCCAAACGACGCGGCCCACAGCGCGCCATCGGCGGTGCGGGTGTAGCCGGTCACCAGATCGCTCCAGCCCTCGCCGCCGGCCGGCCACAGCGGCGCGGCGGCGGACGGCCCGTCATCCGTGGACGACACATGGTAGGGGCCGATCCAGGCGCCGCCCCGCGCGTCGGCCATGATGGCGCCGCCGATGGCGCGCTCCGGCAGCGCGATCCGCGTCAGGCGGCCGCCGCGAAAGCGGTCGATGCCATTCGAGGTGGCGCTCCACACATTGCCCTCGCTGTCCTCGAACAGCGCGCCCACCGCGCGTCCGCTCAGGCCATGCGGCGGCGTGGTGCCCGAGACACCCCGCGCGGTGCGGTATTCCAGCCCGTCCTTGAGTCCCACCCAGAGGTCGCCTCGGCGGTCGAACAGCAAGCTGGTCGGATCGCCCAGGTGACTCCACCACGACGGCGCCCTGGCTTGCGGCCCGGCCAGCAGGTTGAAGCGGGCACGCGCGGCGTCCCAGCTCACCACGCCGCCATCGGGCAGGTTGAACAGCACGCCGGTGCCGCTGTCGACCGCCGCCCTGGCGAACTGGCTGGCGCCGGGACGCAGGAAATACACGCCGCCGTCGCCCTGCGCCCACAGCACGCCCTGGCGGTCGCGCATCAGCGTCTTGAACCAGCCATCTGGCAGGCCCCACGACGCCGCCGGCGCCTGCCAGCGCTCGTTTTCCAGGTAGAACATGCCCTTCGCCGTGGCGGCCCAGGTGCGGCCGTCGCCATCGCGCTCGATGCCCCACACGGCGCGCCGCGGCAGGCCGTCGCGCTCGCCGTAATTGCGGATGCGCCCGTCGCGCAGCAGGCCGGCGCCGCCGGTGCGGTAGCCGATCCACAAGGCGCCGTCGGCCATGGCGTTGACCAGGCTGACGTTGCGGGTCAGCAGCGGGGCGTTGGCTGGCGCGAACTGTTCGAACTGGATGCCGTCAAACCGATACAGGCCGGTCGGCCCGCCCAGCCACAGCCAGCCGTCCGGCGTCTGGGTGATGGACAGGACCATGGGCGGCGCGCCGTCGCGGGCGGTCCAGCTGGTGTGGTGCAGATTGATGGCGGGAAGCGGCGCGCGCGCCAGGCCCATGGCCGGAAGCAGACAGCACGACAGCAGCGCGAGCAACCAACGTTTCATGGGAAATACGAGCGGTCAGGAATTGTTATTCGGAATTTTTCTACCACGGCAAATATTGTATAGAAAGAATTCACCCGATAGTGGGTATATCGGGGCAAGCCGCATGGCTATCCTGTGCGCTCAACCAAAGGAGATCATCATGTTGCGCACTTTTACCAAGCTGGTCTGGATAGCCCTGCTGTTCTTTTCCGCCACGGCCCGGGCCGAGGCGCCCAAGAGCCAGTTCGCCGAGGTCAACGGCGTGCGGCTGCACTACCTGTCGGCCGGCAAGGGCGACCCGGTCATCCTGCTGCACGGCTACACCCAGTCCAGCCACATGTGGCTGCCGCTGATGGCCCAGCTGTCGAAGGACCACCTGGTGATCGCGCCCGACCTGCGCGGCTTCGGCAAGTCCGGCCTGCCGCCCGGCCCCTACACCAAGTCGGTGATGGCGCAGGACGTGCACGCGCTGGCGGCCAGCCTCGGCGTCAAGTCGGCCAAGGTGGTCGGCCATGACATCGGCCTGATGGTGGCCTATGCCTACGCCGCCCAGTATCCGCGGGAGGTCAACAAGATCGCGCTGATGGACGCCTTCCTGCCCGGCGTCGGCAACTGGAAGGATGTCTGGCTGCTGCGCGACCTGTGGCACTTCCATTTCTACGGCGAGACGCCGCTGGCGCTGGTGCAGGGCCGCGAGCGCACCTACTTCGAGCACTTCTGGAACGATTTCGCCGCCGACAAGACCAAGTCGCTGAGCGAGGCCGACCGCAAGTTCTACGCCGCCGAATACGCCCAGCCGGGCCACATGAAGGCCGGCTTCGAGGTGTTCCGCGCGTTTGCCCAGGATGCCGAGGAATTCGCCGCCTACGCCAGGACGCCGCTGACGATCCCGATGCTGGTGCTGACCGGCGAGAAGGCCTCCGGCGAATTCCTGATCCAGCAGGCGCGCCTGGTGGACAGCAACGTCGAGGGCGTGATCATCAAGGGCAGCGGCCACTGGCTGATGGAGGAAGCCACCGCCGAGGTGGTGCCCAAGCTGGTGCAATTCCTCAAATAAGCTGCAGCCCGGCCAGCGCCTGCTCCAGTTCCTGCCCGAGCGCCGCCAGTTGCGGCGCCACGGCGTCGAGCTGGCCGGCGTCGGCCAGCTTTTCGATGCGCGCGCAACGCGTGTGCACGGCGTCGGCGCCCAGGTAGGCGGCCGCGCCCATCAGGCTGTGGGCGGCCAGCGCCACGGCGCCGGCGTCCCCTGCCGCCAGCCCCTGCCGCGCCACCTCCAGCAGGCGCGGCCCCTCGCCGAGGAAGGCCGCGCGCATGGCGCGGTACAGCTTGTCGTTGGCCTGCGGCTGCGGCACGCCGGCGGGCGGCGGCGGCGCCACGCCAAACATGGCGTCCAGCTCGGCCAGCGCCGGGCGCTGCCCCTGCGCCGCGCGCAGTTCGCCGATCAGCGGCCGGCCGCGCGCCTGCAAGGCCGCCAGCTGGCGCGCGATCTCGGCGTGCAATTCATGTTCATCGATGGGCTTGGCCAAGAAGCCGCTGGCGCCGGCCGCCAGGAAGCGCTGGCGGTCCTCGGCGGTGGCGTTGGCGGTCAGCGCGATCACCGGCAGGGCGGCGTCGCGCACGCCGTCCAGGCCGGCGCGCAGGCGCTGCAGCGCGGCCAGGCCATCCATGCGCGGCATGCGGCCATCGAGGATCACCAGGTCGTAGTCGCGCGCGGCCAGTTCCTCCAGCGCCGCCACGCCATCCTCGACCAGGGTGATCAGATGCCCCATCTCGCCCAGCAGCTCGCGCAGGATGATCTGGTTGGTGCTGCCATCCTCGGCGCACAGCACGGCCAGCCGCGCCGCGTGCGGCCGCAGCGGCGCGGCCGGGCGCGCTGGCGCCGGCGTGCCGCGCGCCAGCGGCAGGCGCACACGGAACACGCTGCCGACGCCGGGCTCGCTGCTGGCCTCGATATGGCCGCCCATGGCGGCCACGATGTTCTTGCAGATCGCCAGCCCCAGCCCGGTGCCGCCATACTTGCGCGCGGTGGCGGCGTCGGCCTGCTCGAACTTCTGGAACAGCCGGCCCAGCGCCTCGGGCGCGATGCCGATGCCGCTGTCGCGCACGCTCAGCACAATGCCCTGCCCGGCCTGCTCGGCGACGCTGACGCGCACCTCGCCGTGCTCGGTGAACTTGATGCCGTTGCCGACCAGGTTGACCACCACCTGGCGCAGCCGGGTCGGATCGCCGCGCCACCAGGCCGGCAGCGCCGGGTCCAGCTCGGCGATCAGCGAGATGCCCTTGGCCTCGGCGCGGTCGGCCAGCAGGTCGACCACGTCGCGCAGCAGCGTGGCGAGGTCGAAGTCCAGCGTTTCCAGCGGCATCTTGCCGGCCTCCAGGCGCGAGAAATCGAGGATGTCGTTGATGATCTGCAGCAGCACCTCGGCGTTGCTCAGGCTCAGGCGCAGCTTGTCGTGGGTGTGCGGCGCCAGCCCGCTATCCTTGAGCGCCGAGCGCAGCATGCCGATCACCCCGCCCAGCGGGGTGCGCACCTCGTGGCTGATCATGGCCAGGAAGTCGCTCTTGAGCTGGCTGGACACCTCGGCCGCGCGGCGCGCCGCCAGCGCTTCGGCGTTGCGCGCGTGGATGGCGCGCTCGCGCACCAGCGCGCCGGCCAGGCCGTGCAGCAGATAGGTGCAGGACACGCTCAGCACCGCCGCCACCAGCAGGAAGTTCAGGCTCAGGATGGCCCAGTGCGCGAGCGGGCTGAGCGACACCACCGCCATGCCCGGCTCGATGCCGCCCAGGTAGCCGGCCAGGAACAGCGTGGCGCCGCACCCCAGCAGCGCCAGGGTGGCGGCGCCGGCGCCGATCAGCACGGTGCACAGCACCGGCACCGCCAGCAGGTAGATCTGCGACAGCGGCCCCAGCGAGAACAGCAGCACCACCGCGATCAGGTAGGCGATCGCCAGCAGCGCGCCGGCGCGCCAGCGGTAGGGAATGCCGCGGCGGAAATGCAGGACCGCCGTGCCGGCCAGCGCCGCCACGTCCGCCAGCGCCAGCGGCCAGTGCCCCTGGCGCACGCTGCCCCACATGCTGGGCAGCACCGCCAGCAGGCCGAACCAGAACGCCACCGCGCACAGGCCGTCGAGCAGCCGGCTGCGCCAGTCCTGCAGGTCGTGCTCGCCCTGCGCGCGCGCTTGCATGCGGCGGTACAGGGCGGCGCGCCAGGCGCCGCGGGGCAGGCCGTCCCTCGACACCGGTCAGCGCGCCGGGTTGAGCGCCGAGCGGTGGCGCGCGTAGCTGAAGTACACCACCAGGCCGATCGCCAGCCAGACCATGAAGGCGATCCAGGTCACCGCGCTCAGGAACACCATCAGCGCGCCGCAGAACAGGATGGCCAGCGCCGGGATCAGCGGCACGCCCGGGCAGCGGAACGCGCGCGGCAGGTCGGGACGCCGCCTGCGCAGCACGATCACCGCCACCGACACCAGGCAGAACGCGGCCAGCGTGCCGATATTGGCCAGTTCGCCCAGCACCTGCAGCGGCACCAGCGCGCCCAGCAGGCCGAACACCAGCCCGACCAGCCAGGTGGCCACGATCGGCGTGCCGGCGCCGTTCAACGCCGACAGGCGCGCCGGCAGCAGGCCGTCGCGCGACATGGCGTACAGCACCCGGCTCTGGCCGAAGGCCATCACCAGGATCACGGTGCTCATGCCGAGGATGGCGCCGAGGTCGACGAAGCCGGCGAACCAGTTCTCGCCGGCGAACTGCAGCGCCAGCGAGACCGGATGGTCGACGCCCTTGAACTGGGCGAACGGCACGATGCCGGTCATGATGCCGGTGACGATCACGTACAGCACGGTGCACACGGCCAGCGAGCCGATAATGCCGATCGGCAAGTCGCGTTTGGGATTCTTCACCTCCTCGGCGGCGGTGGTCACGGCGTCGAAGCCGATGAAGGCGAAGAACACCAGCGCGGCCGCGCTCATCACGCCGTTCACGCCGTACGGCATGAACGGCTGCCAGTTGGCCGGCGCCACGTGGCGCGCGCCCACCAGGATGAACAGCAGCACCACGCCGATCTTGACCACCACCATGATGTTGTTGATGCGGGCCGACTCGCGCACGCCCAGCGACAGCATCACGGTCAGCACCATCATGATCAGGAAGGCCGGCAGGTTGAAGAAGGTGGCCACGCCCGGGATGGCGCCCGGCGCGGCCGACAGCGCCGCCGGGATGTGCAGGCCGAAGCCGCCCAGCAGCGACTGGAAATAGCCCGACCAGCCGACCGACACCGCCGAGGTCACCAGGCCGTATTCGAGGATCAGGTCCCAGCCTATCATCCAGGCGACGATCTCGCCGAGGATGGCGTAACTGTAAGTATAGATGCCGCCGGCAACCGGCAGTATCGAGGCGAATTCCGCGTAGCACAGGGCGGCGAAGCCGCAGGCGAACGCCGCCACCACGAACGACAGCGCCAGCGCCGGGCCGGCCGTGGTGGCGCCGCTGCCGGTCAGCACGAAGATGCCGGTGCCGACGATGGCGCCGATGCCCATCAGGACCAGGTCGATGGGCCCAAGGACCTTCTTCAATCCCCCCGGCGTGGCGCTGGCCGCGCGCATGGCGTCGAAATCCTTGGTTCTGAAAATACTCACTGCCGCCTCCATTGCTTGTTAAAACTGCACTATCTTGTCAAAGCGCGGCAGTATGACACAAACAGGCGGTCTTGGCCGCAAAGCGCGCGCCGCCGCGCGCCGCGCCGGCGATTATGAATTTCACCAACCAGCACAATAATTCTTCCGCAAGTGCGCTGCCGGGCCCGCTCTTGGGCAATAATGCGGACCGGGTTCTTTACTGTGAGCTATTCATGACCGCTTTTTCGACTCTCGATACCATTGTTTTCCTGGTGTATTTCGTCCTCGTCGCCGGCTACGGCCTGTGGGTGTACAAACGCCGCCAGAGCAACTCCGGCCTGGCCTCGCACGACTACTTCCTGGCTGAAGGCTCGCTGACGTGGTGGGCCATCGGCGCCTCCCTGATCGCCTCCAACATCTCCGCCGAGCAGTTCATCGGCATGAGCGGCTCCGGCTACCGCATCGGCATGGCGATCGCCGTGTACGAGCTGATGGCGGCCGCCACGCTGGTCATCGTGGCGGTGTTTTTCATGCCAGTGTATCTAAAACACCACATTTACACGATGCCGCAATTCCTTGAGCAACGCTACGGCAAGGCGGTGGCCACCACCATGGCGCTGTTCTGGCTGGGCCTGTACGTGGTGGTCAACCTGACCTCGATCCTGTACCTGGGCGCGCTGGCGATCAGCAGCCTGTCAGGCATCGCCCTGCTGCCGTGCATGCTGTTCCTGGCCGTGTTCGCCGCCATCATCACGCTGGGCGGCATGAAGGTGATCGGCTACACCGACGTGGTGCAGGTGACCTGCCTGGTGATCGGCGGCCTGGTGACCACCTGGCTGGCGCTCGACATGGTGGCGGCGCTGGCCCAGGGCCACGGCGCCCTGAAGGGCCTGACCGAGCTGTACGCCAGCACCCGCGACCACTTCGACATGGTGCTCAAGCGCGACAACCCGAACTATATGGACCTGCCGGGCCTGTCCATCCTGCTGGGCGGCATGTGGATCGTCAACCTGAACTACTGGGGCTGCAACCAGTACATCACCCAGCGCGCGCTGGGCGCCGACCTGCCGACCGCGCGCAAGGGCCTGCTGTTCGCGGCCTTCCTCAAGCTGCTGATGCCGGTGATCGTGGTGCTGCCGGGTATCGCCGCGTTCGCGCTGGACCGCTCCGGCGTGCTGGGCGACGCCATGCGCCAGGGCGGCGAGCTCAATCCCGACCGCGCCTACCCTATCCTGCTGGGTCTGCTGCCGTCGGGCCTGAAGGGCGTGGCCTTCGCCGCCCTGACCGCCGCCGTGGTGGCCTCGCTGGCCGGCAAGGCCAACTCCATCGCCACCATCTTCACGCTGGACATCTACAAGAAGCTGTTCAACCGCGAGGCCAGCGAGCAGCGCATGGTGTGGATCGGCCGCCTGACCGTGGTCGCGGCCATGCTGCTGGCGGTGCTGATCGCGCCGCTGCTGGGCATCGACAAGCAAGGCGGCTTCCAGTACATCCAGGAATACACCGGCTTCGTCTCGCCGGGCATCCTGGCCATGTTCCTGATGGGCTTCTTCTGGAAACAGACCACCTCCGGCGCGGCCATGTTCGCCACCGTGGGCGGCCTGATCGGCTCGATCATCCTGAAGTTCCTGCCGACCATGACGGACCTGTCCTTCCTGGTGCCGATCGGCTTCGCCAAGGCCAACGCGGCCGGCGTGGCGGAAATCCCCTTCCTCGACCGCATGTTCATCGTGTTCTTCGTGGTGGTGGCCGGCATGGTGCTGATCAGCAAACTGTCGCCGCAACGCGGCGCCGACAGCAAGGGCCTGGAGATCGACACCTCGCTGTTCCGGGTCGACCGCGGCTTCGCCTTGGGCACCGCCGTGATCGTCACGGTGCTGGTGGCGGTGTACGCGCTGTGGTGGTAAGCGCCTGAAGTGCGCAGGGCCCGCCGCCGAACGGCGGGCCCTGCTGGAGGGCCGCTACTTGCCCTTGTAGATCCCCGCCTCGAGGATCACGTCGCCATTCTTGACGAAATACGTGCTTTTCTTTTCGATCTCGCCGGTTTGCGGATTGTTGTAGCGATAATCCACCCAGCCCTTGCCCTCCGACTGGGCGCGGTCAATAATCTCCTTCCTGAATAATTTCCCGTCAGCATCCGGCAGCGGCACGGCGTTCTTGCCGACCAGGCGCGGATTGGTGGGGTGGGCCAGCTGCGTGCCGTCGAGCGCGCGCACCGTCAGGTAGGTCTGGGGAGTCACGAATTCCGGATTCTTGGCGTTGACCTCCTTGATCAGGGCCTCCTTGCCATGCTTTTTCAGGTAGGCGGCGCCCTTGTCGACCATGGCCACCGCGACGGCGGCGTCGTCCGCCGCCTGGACCAGCGGCGCGGCCAGCGCCATTGCACAGACGATTCCAGCGATGTATTTCATGTCATCCTCCTTTGGTAGTGTGCGTCCCTACCTTAGAGCAAAATCGTGCCGTGCTCAATAGCCGGCTCAAGCCGTGCCGCCGCCCTCGCCGGCGTGGGCCTCGGCCCTGGACCGGCCGGCCAGCTGCAGCGCCAGCGCCAGCGCGGTGTCGGCGGTGGCCAGATGCATCTCGAACCAGGGCAGCACCAGGGCGGCCACCCGGCGCCCGGCGGCGATGTCGCCCGGCGCCAGGCAATGCAGCGTGGCCAGCACGCGCGCGTGCTGCTCGCGATGCGAGCGCAGCGCCGGATAGTCGATCGCCTCCATCAAGCGCTCCTCCAGCCGGAAATCCTCCTCCAGCGCGGCGACCAGCTCGGCCAGGCCGGCCTCGAAGGCGGCGTCCGGCATCGCCTGCAACAATGCGACCTGTTCCGTCAGCGCCTGATGCGCCTCGTCGAACAGGGGAATCCCGAGCGCCATGTCGGCGCGCCAACCCATCGTCTCCATCACCTCTCCCCGTCCCGCGCCATGCGGTAGCAAACCATTATGGTTGCGCCGGCTCAAAGCTGTCTTTGATCTGGATCAAGCACAGCCGCCGGCGGCGCGGCGGGATGGCGACCGGGGATTCAGGCCTTCGCGCGCGCGGCCCAGCGGGCGCGCGCCGCGTGCAGCTTGCGGTAGCTGTCCAGCAGGCGCTGGTGGCGCTCCAGGCCTTCCAGCCGCATGCTGGTCGGCGTCAGGCCGTGGAAGCGCACGCTGCCGTCCACCGAGCCCAGCACCGCGTCCATGCGGGCGTCGCCAAACATGCGGCGGAAGTTGACCACGTAGTCGTCCAGTTCCAGCTCGTCGTCCAGCACCACCTCCAGCACCGCGTTCAGGGCCTGGTAGAACAGGCCGCGCTCGACGGTGTTGTCGTTGTACTGCAGGAAGGCGCCCACCAGCTCGTGCGCCTCCTCGTGCTGCCGCAAGGCCAGGTTGATCAGCAGCTTCAGTTCCAGCACGGTGAGCTGGCCCCATTCGGTGTTCTCGTCGAACTCGATGCCGATCAGGGTGGCGATGTCGCCGTACTCGTCCAGCTCGTTGTTTTCCAGCCGGTCCAGCAGCGCCGCCAGTTGCTTGTCGTTGAGGCGGTGCAGGTTCAGCACGTCCTCGCGGAACAGCAACGACTTGTTGGTGTTATCCCAGATCAGGTCCTCCACCGGATAGACTTCCGAATAGCCCGGCACCAGGATGCGGCAGGCAGTCGCGCCCAGCTGGTCGTAGACGGCGGTGTAGACTTCCTTGCCCATGTCGGCCAGGATGCCCAGCAGCGTGGCGGCTTCCTCGGCGTTGGCGTGGTCGCCCTCGCTGGTGAAGTCCCACTCGACAAATTCATAGTCGGCCTTGGCGCTGAAGAAGCGCCACGACACCACGCCGCTGGAATCGATGAAATGCTCGACGAAGTTGTACGGCTCGGTCACGGCCTCGCTGGCGAAGGTCGGGCACGGCAAGTCGTTCAGGCCCTCGAAGCTGCGGCCCTGCATCAGCTCGGTCAGGCTGCGTTCCAGCGCCACCTCCAGGCTCGGGTGCGCGCCGAACGAGGCGAACACGCCGCCGGTGCGCGGGTTCATCAGCGTCACGCACATCACCGGGTACTGGCCGCCCAGCGAGGCGTCCTTCACCAGCACCGGGAAGCCCTGCTCCTCCAGTCCCTTGATGCCGGCCACGATGCCCGGGTATTTGGCCAGCACGTCCCGCGGCACGTCCGGCAGCGCGATCTCGCCCTCAAGGATCTCGCGCTTGACGGCGCGTTCGAAAATCTCCGACAGGCACTGCACCTGCGCCTCGGCCAGCGTATTGCCGGCGCTCATGCCGTTGCTGGCGTACAGGTTTTCGATCAGGTTGGATGGGAAATACACGGCTTCGCCATCCGACTGGCGCGTGAACGGCAGCGCGCAGATGCCGCGCTTGGCGTTGCCGGAATTGGTGTCGATCAGGTGCTTGCCGCGCAGCTCGCCGTCGGCGTTGTAGATGGCCAGCGTGGTGTCATCCAGCAGGCCGGCCGGCAGCTTGTCCTTCGCGGCGGGCTTGAACCATTTCTCGTCCGGGTAATGCACGAACTCGGCGTTGGCGATGTCCTCGCCCCAGTAGGCGCCCGCGTAGAAGTGATTGTTGCTGATGCGCTCGATGTATTCGCCCAGCGCCGAGGCCAGCGCGCTTTCCTTGGTCGCGCCCTTGCCGTTGGTGAAGCACATCGGCGAGTGGGCGTCGCGGATGTGCAGCGACCACACGTTGGGCACGATGTTGCGCCACGAGGCGATTTCAATCTTGATGCCGAGGTCGGCCAGCAGGCCGGACATGTTGGCGATGGTCTGCTCCAACGGCAGGTCTTTGCCGAGGATGTAGGTGCTGCTGTCGGCCTCGGGCCTGACGGTCAGCAGCGCTTGGGCGTCGGCGTCCAGGTTGGCCACTTCCTCGATGATGAAGTCCGGTCCTTCCTGCACCACCTTCTTCACGGTGCAGCGGTCGATCGAGCGCAGGATGCCCTGGCGGTCCTTGTCGGAGATGTCTTCCGGCAGCTCGACCTGGATCTTGAAGATCTGCTTGTAGCGGTTTTCCGGGTCGACGATATTGTTCTGCGACAGGCGGATGTTCTCGGTCGGGATGTTGCGGGTGTTGCAGTACAGCTTGACGAAGTACGCGGCGCACAGGGCCGACGAGGCCAGGAAGTAATCGAACGGGCCCGGCGCCGAGCCGTCGCCCTTGTAGCGGATGGGCTGGTCGGCAATCACCGTGAAGTCATCAAACTTGGCTTCGAGACGGAGTTTATCGAGGAAGTTGACCTTAATTTCCATGAGAGGTGTATTGCCTTAAAAATCAAAGGGTTAGAAGTGTAACACAGTTCTCCCTCTGACTCTGATGCCGTCATTCCCGCGCAGGCGGGAATGACGGCTCATCGGTTTGCGGTCAAAAAAGGCTTAACTTAGCGGCACCCTCTCAAGGCGCCGGCTCCAGCAGCACCACGGCGCCGCCGGCCAGCGCCAGGCGCAGCGACAGCACGTCGGCCGGCGTCACCTCGCGCCGCGTATGCCGCAAGGCGTTGGGCTGCTCGCCGTCCTCCCACAGCGTGGCGCGGTAGCGGCCGGCCGGCAGGAAATCCAGCGGCACCTGGATCGCGCCCGGCTGCGCGGACGCCGTCATCGCGCCCAGATACCACGCCTTGCCCTGGCGCCGCGCCAGCAGGATGTCCTGGCCCGGCTCGCCGGCCAGGAAGCGCGTCTCGTCCCAGGCGGTCGGCACGCGCCGGATGAAGTCGAAGCCGTCGGCGTCGCGGTAGGCGTCCGGGTCGTCCGACACCATCTGCAGCGGGCTGTCGTACACCACGTACATGGCCAGCGCCTGGCCGCGCGTGGTCTGGGTGAACGGCAGCACCGCGCGCACGCTGTAGCTGGCCGGGGTGCCGTTGCGGAAGCCGCCCGGCGTGTAGTCGATCGGCCCGGCCAGCATGCGCGTGTACGGCAACATCAGGTTGTGTTGCGGCGTCACGCGCTTGTCCATCTTGTTCCATTCCGCGCCCAGCACGCCTTCCTGCGTGATGAAATTGGGATAGCTGCGCTGCAGCCCGTCCGGCACGTAGGCGGCGTGCAGGTCGAGCAGCATGTGGCGTTTGGCGGTGGCCTCGGCCAGTTGCCGGTAGAAGGCCACCATCTCCTGGTCGTCGCGGTCCATGAAATCGATCTTGACGCCCTTGATGCCCCAGGCGGCGTAGGTGTCCAGCACCTGCTCCACGCGCGGCGCCACGTGCTCCCAGTGCGCCCACAGCAGCAGGCCGACGCCCTTGCCGGCGGCGTAGCGCACCAGCGCCGGCATGTCGATGCCGTCGGCCGGACGGGTGATGTCGGTGCCCGGCAACGCGATCCAGGCCTGCGCGCCGGTGCCCGAGGCCCAGCCGGCGTCGATCAGGTAGTACGGAAAGCCCGAGGCGGCGGCAAAATCGATGTAGCGGCGGTAGCTGTCCATGCTGGGCGGCATGCCCTCCAGCGGGCCGGACCACCAGTCCCAGGCCGCCTTGCCGGGGCGTACCCAGCTGAAGTCGCCGCGCGGCGGCGGGTTCAGGTTGCCGATCAGTTGCGAGGCGATCAGGTCGCCGTTGCGGTCGCCCAGCATCACCACGCGCCAGGCGGTGCTCAGCCCGGATTCCGACACGAACGCCGGACCGGCCCGCTTGGGCACGGCCGACAGCCGCACCCGCATCGCCGGCCCCTCGCGCCACAGCGAGGCGCCGGTATAGCCGCCCAGGTCGGCCTGGGTGATGGCGAAGGTGGTGCGGCCGGAGGCCACGGTGCAGACCAGCGGCACGTCGTAGCCGGCGCCCTCGCGCAACTGCGACCAGCGCTGGCGCGCGAACTCGGTCTCGTGGGCGCCGTTGGCCACCGTCGCCAGGCAGGATGGATCGCCGGCCGGCACGAAGGCGGTGCGCTCGCCGCGCAGGCGCACCGGCCCGGCGCTGTCGAGCCGGTAGCGGAACGCCACGCCGTCGTCGTAGGCGCGCACGTCGAGCAGCAGGCGGCGCCCGGCCGCGCCGCTTTCACGGAAGGTCAACGTGGCGCCGCGATAATGGTCGCGCGCGCTGGCGGCCTTGGTGGCGATCAGCGGAATGGTGCGGTCGACCGTGCTGTCGGCGCGGCCTTCCAGCGCCAGTGCCGCCAGTTGCGGGGCGTCGTCCAGCTCCAGGCCCAGCGGCGAATCGGCGATCACCGCCTCGCCCAGCCGCGCGACCGAGAACCGGCTGGCGTCGGCGGCGATGCGGATGGTGGTGCGGCCGTCGGGCGAGGTCAGCACGGCGTCGGGGCCGGCGGCGGCGCGCGCCGTCAGCGCCAGCAGGCACAGCCCGGCCAGGGCGGCGCGGCGGCGGATAGCTTCAATTGGTCGCAAAGTTGCTCTCCAGATGTTTGGGATGCAGGGTGCCATTCAGGAAATCGGCGTGCGCGGGCATGCGCGCCATAGTGGCGGACGATGCGCCGCACCGGCGCCGGCCGGTTCATGGCACGGCCACGGTGTTGAGCGCGCTAGCCGGCCCATCCAGTTCCAGCGCGACGATGGTGTCGATGGCGTCGCGCTGAGCCGCCGGCAGCGTCAGCGCGATGCCCTGCCCGTCCTGCTTCCATTGCACGGCGCCGCCGGTCAGCGCGGTGGCGCGCAGCACCTTGGCAGGGATCGCCGGCAGCACCAGCTTGTCCTGCACCCACTTCAGCACGTGCACATAGATGGTGTTGCCGTGGTGGGTGGACGCGCCGTAGTCGCCGGGCAGGAACGGCCCGCCACGGGTGGCGTAAATGCTGTTGCCATACTTGCCCAGCCAGCCGCCGATCTCGCGCAGGCGCTGCGCCTGCACCGCGTCGATACGGCCATCGGGGCCGGGGCCGACGTTGAGCAGCAGGTTGCCGTCGCGGCCCACCACATTGACCAGCAGGCGGATGTAGTGCTCGAGCGGACGCGGCACCATGCCCGGCTGGTAGCCCCAGGCGCCGGCGATGGTGCTGCACAGTTCCCACGGCTTTTGATTATCGAACGCGCCCAGCGCGCCCTCGCCCTCGCGCGAATGGAAATCCTCCCGCATGTCGGCGCGGCCGTTGATCAGAATGTCGGGCTGCTGGCGGCGCAGCATCTCGTACACCTGCTGGTGGCCCCAGTCGAAGCCGCCCTTGTAGTGCTTGCCCCATGGGCGCTTGACCCAGTTGGCGCCGGCTTCCGCACCGCCCCAGTCGCCGCCAAAGCTGAGCCAATCCGCCTCGCCGCCATCGAACCACAACACGTCGATCTTGCCGTAGTTGGACAGCAGCGCCTTCATCTGGCGATGGTATTGCTCGCGCATGGCCTCCGCGCTGGCGCGCTGCAAGTCCGGGAAGAAGAAGCCCGGATAGCGCCAGTCCAGCGGCGAGTAATACAGGCCCACGCCCAGCCCGGCCTGGCGAGCGGCTTTCACGTACTCGCCGACGAAATCGCGCTGGGCGGCGGTGGT
Organism: Duganella sp. SG902; assembly: GCF_013376005.1. Taxonomy (GTDB): domain Bacteria; phylum Pseudomonadota; class Gammaproteobacteria; order Burkholderiales; family Burkholderiaceae_D; genus Rugamonas. The sequence continues at coordinate 264,640 of NZ_JABMJK010000001.1, forward strand.
CACGCTGGTGAACGGGTTGGCGCCATCGTCGAACATGGCGAAGCCGTCATGGTGGCGCGAGGTGAACACCATGTATTTCATGCCGGCCGACTTGGCCAGCCCGGCCCAGGCGTTGGCGTCGAACGCGGTCGGATTGAACTGCTGCGCCAGCTTGGCGTACTGATCGACCGGGATCTGCTCGTTCCACTGCACCCATTCGCCGCGTCCGGGGATCGCATACAAGCCCCAGTGCACGAACATGCCGAAGCGCGCCTCGCGCCACCAATCCACGCGGTCCTGTCCAGCCGCCACGGCGGCGGTGGGGGCCATCATGGCGACACCCAGCGCCACCACGGCGCATGCCGCCCGCAGGCGGCGCGCATAACGTTTGCAAACTGTTTTCAATCTGACTCCTCAAGCGGCGGCGGTGCCGATCTGTTTTGCGATGAAGGCGGCATGGCCGGGCATGGCGCCGGCCGCGCGCTGGATAGTATCGCGCATGCGCGTGAAGTGCAGGTGCAGGGCCTGCTGGTCCATCAGGTCGATCAGCGGATCGCCAGCCTGCGGCGTCACGCCCAGGCCCATCAGGATGGACACATGCGACGACACCGAGAATCCCTGCTGGTCGTAGATGACGACGCGCCCGCTTTCGCGGAACACCTCGATCTGGTGGCGCAGCGTGTCGGGCACCGGCATGTTGGCGCAGTAGCGCCAGAACTCGCTGTCGTCGCGCTGCGTGACCTTGTAGTGCAGGATCACGAAGTCGCGCACGTACTCGTAGCGCTGCGCCACCAGCCGGTTGAACTCCTCCGCCAGCGCCGGGCGGAAGTCGCGGTCCGGGAAGTATTGCAGCAGCCAGCCGACCGCGTTCTCGATCATGTTGATGCTGGTCGATTCCAGCGGCTCGAGGAAGCCGCCCGACAAACCGATCGCCACGCAATTCTTGATCCACGATTTGCGCCGGCGGCCGGTGGTGAAGCGCAGCTGGCGCGGCTCGTCGAGCGCGCGCTCGTCCAGCCCCGTCAACAGCACGCGCGCCGCCTCGGCGTCGCTGATAAAGCTGTTGCAGTACACATGGCCGTTGCCGGTGCGGTGCTGCAGCGGAATGCGCCAGGTCCAGCCGGCGCTGCTGGCGGTCGAGGTGGTGTACGGCGTCAACGGTTCCACCCGCGCGCACGGCACGGCCTGGGCGCTGTTACAGGGCAGCATGGCGCTCCAGTCCTCGTAGCCGGCCTTGTACACGCCCTCGATCAGCAGGCCGCGGAAGCCCGAGCAGTCGATGAACAGGTCGCCCTCGACGCGGCGGCCATCGGTCAGGCGCACCGCCGTGATGAAGCCGGTTTCCGGATGCTGGTCGACGCCGTCGATGGTGGCTTCGATGCGTTGCACGCCGCGCTCCATGGCGTACTCGCGCAGGTAGGCGGCGTACAGGCTGGCGTCAAAATGGAAGGCGTAGGAATAGCCACTGGTGACCGTGCCCTGCTCTCCATACGGTGGAATGAAACGGTTGGCGCGCGCCATGGCGGTGGTCATCGACCACGCCTCGTACGACGGCATGTCAGGGAACTGGCGCGCCAGGTGCAGCCAGTACAGATACGCCGGCCGGTTGTCGATGGCCGGGCCGAAGTCGCCGAAGCCGTGGAAGAAACGGTTGCCGCGATGGCCCCAGTCCTTGAACTCGATGCCCAGCTTGAAGGTGGCCTGGGTGCGGCGCACGAAGTCGGCGCCGTCCAGGCCCAGCGCCAGGTTGTAATAGCGGATCGAGGGCAGCGTGGCCTCGCCCACGCCGACCGTGCCGATGTCGGCCGACTCGATCAGCGTGACCTGGCACGACTTGCCGAGGCGTAGCGCCAGCGGCGCGGCGGTCATCCAACCCGCCGTGCCGCCGCCCACAATGACAATCCTTTGAAGTGCCTTGTCGGACATGTCAGGCCATCAGAAGTTGTAGTGCGCCTGCAAGGTGAAGCTGCGGCCGGTGTAGAACGCGCCCTTCTCCTTGAAGCCGATGTTCTGCTGCATGTACTGCTTGTACAGCGCATTGGTCAGGTTGCGCGCCTCGAAGGCCACGCTCAGGTCCTCGGTCACCTTGTAGTGGATGCCCATGTCGAGCTGGCCGTAGGCCCCGCCCCACACCGGCAGCGCATAGTTGACCGACGAGATCTGGCCTTTGGTGGCGCTGTTCGGGTTGGCGTCGACGCCGTCGCTGCCGTTGGCGCCGTAGGCGTTGGCGGCCTGCAGGTACTTCGAGCGCCAGCTGTAGGCCAGGCGCGCCGACACCGGACCGCGGTCGAACAGCAAGGCCAGGTTGTAGGCGTTCTTGGACATGCCGGTCATCGGCAGGTTGGTGGCGTTCAGCACGCGGCCATCGGTGTCGCAGCCGCCGATGTTGGCCGCCAGCGAGGAATCGAGGTCGCCCTTCGGCGTGCACCAGACGCGGTTGAGCGGCTTGTACATGCGCATGCGGCTGTCGATATAGGTGTAGTTGCCCGACACGCCGAAGCCATTCATCCAGTCCGGCAGCTTGTCGAAGTACTGCTGGTAGCCGATCTCCAGGCCGGTGGCGCGGCCCTTGGCGCCGTTGACCGGCGACGTGATCAGGAAATCGTGCCCCACACCGGCGGTGTCCTTCAGCGTGACCGAAGTGGTCTGGCCGATGATGATGTCCTTGATCTGCTTGTTGAACAACGCCACCGTGAACGAGCTGCTGCGGCCGAAGTAGTACTCGCCGGTCAGGTCGAAGTTGTTGGACAGCGTCGGCTTGAGCAACGGGTTGCCCTTGGCGGTGCCGGTGTAGTCGATCGAATCCAGCACCGGCAGGCCGCCAGGGTCCTGGTGGGTGTGGACGTTCTGGTTGAGCGTGGTGTAGGTCTGCATCTGGTAGAAGTCCGGCCGCGTCATGCCCTTGGACAGGGCGGCGCGGAACTGCAGCTGCTCGCTGGTCTTCATGCGCAGATTCAGGCTCGGCAGCACGTTGTTGTAGCTGTTGTCGAAGTCCTGGCGCTGCGATTGCGCCGGGATCACCGGCACGCCGATCACGGTCGAGGTCGGCGGCGCGAACAGCTGGTAGCCGCCGGCCGTCATGTCGGTGTGCACCACGCGCACGCCGACGTTGCCGTCCACCGGATACTGCCATTTGTCGAAGCCGAAGCGCAGCTGCGCATAGGCCGCCTGGGTGCGCTCCTTCTGCTCGTTCAGGCCGGTGGCGTCGCCATACGGCGCCGGGGTCCACGGTGCCTGGGTGCACGGCGTCTTGCACACCAGCTGGGTGTAGTTGTGCAGCTTGGCGAAGTTGGTCGGCACGTTGCCGGTCATCGCCATGTCCGGCACGATCACGGTCGGGATGCCGAATTTGCCGCCGAAGAAGTTGGAGAAATTCTGCGTGGTGGTATTGCCGGCGAAGCGAGGATCGTTCAGGTAGGCGAACTGGCTCAGCGGCTGCCACGAATCGCCCACCGCCCATGGCTGGCTGATCTGGGTCCACTCGGTGTCATGGGTCGAGCGGGTCAAGGCCTCGCGCTCGGTGGCGCGCAGGCCGAAGCGCACGTCGTTCAGCACCGGATCGTCAAACGTATACTTGGCGTCGATGCGGCCGGTCTTGAGGGTGGCGTCGGCCTTGTCGCGGTGCTCCTGGGTGAAGCCCCAGTACCAGTTGGCCGGATTGACCAGGGCCGCGCGGTCGCTGTCGTCAAACGTGACGCGGATCGGCGAGGCGCCCAGGTTCAGCGTTTCCTTCGGGATGAAGCCGCCCAGGCCGACGGTGTTGTCGTAACCCTCGGTGGTGGCCTTGACGTATTGCAGGTCGGTGCGCAGGGTCCACTGGCTGGAGGCGCGCCAGGCCAGGTTCCACGAGATGTCGCGGGTGTCGGCGGTGCGGCCGGTGGCGCGCGCGGCGCTGCCGATGTTGACGCCGCCCTCGCTCGGATCGCGCAGCACGCCGGTCAGCAGCGCCCCCTGGTCGTCGAAGGTGGCGCCCGGGTCCAGCGTGGTCACGCTGGCCTGGCCGGCCTGGAAGAAGCCGTTCTCGGTGGTGCTGATCTTGTACCTGGAGCGGAAATAGGTCAGCGCCGACGACAGCGTGTCCTTCTTCCACTGCAGCGCGCCGTACAGGCCGTCGCGGTCGCGGTTGAAGTCATTGGTGGTGAAGCCGATGCCGCCCGGCGCCCAGCGCGTCTTGCCGCTGGTGTCGCCCACCACGATGTTGTTGCGCGGGATGTAAGGGCCGACCGACAAGCCGTCGCTGCGGGTGTTGATGCGCGAGTGCGCCAGGTCGATCAGCGCGCCAAACTGGCCCAGGCTGGTGTCCCAGCGGTCCGACAGCATGCCGGAGAACGAGGGCGAAGTCTTGCCGCGCAGGTCCGAGCGCGCCGCCTCCACCGACAGGGCGCCCTTGCGGCCCTTGAAGTCGAACGGCAGCGCGGTGCGCAGGTTGACCAGGCCGCCGATGCCGCCCTCGATCTGCTCGGCCGACGGGTTCTTGTAGACGTCGACGCCGGCCATCAGCTCGGGCGGCACGTCCTCGAAGCTGAGCGAGCGGCCGCCGTTGGCCGAGAACGAGTCGCGGCCGTTCAGTTCCGAGCGCACGTAGCTCAGGCCGCGGATCGACACGCCGGTGCCCTCGGCGGCGAAGCGCTGGATGCCGTCGCCCACGCCCTGCTGCGGATCGACGCGGTTCATGGTGCGGTCGATGGTGACGCCGACGATGCGCTGCAGCACCTCGGTCACCGATTTGTCGGGCAGCTTGCCGATGTCGTCGGCCACCACCGAGTCGACGATCTCGTCGGCGTTCTGCTTGATCTTTTGCGCCGACTCCAGCGCGGCGCGCTGGCCCACCACCATCACGGTGGTCGGCTCGGACTGGGCAAACGCCATGCCGCTGGTCATCAACGCCAGCTGCGCCACGCCAAGCGCGATGGCGGTCTTCTTAAGCTGTTTCACTTGATCGTCTCCGAATATTTTTATGGACTAGGTTCATGGATTGTAGGAACAGCACCTGTCACTCACAATTATGAAAAACGTTAAAACAACAGACAAAATTCGCCAGCGGCGGCCTTAACCGCAAGCGAGCATGCGCTCTCCCAGCGCGCGCTCGCGGTAGGCGCGCGGCGTGCAGCCAAGCTCGCGCTTGAACACCAGGTGCAGGTACTGGATCGACGTGAAGCCGCTGCCCAGCGCCACCTCGGCGATGCTGCGCTCGCTCTCGAGCCCGGCCTTGGCGGCGTCCAGCTTGTAGCGCAGGATGACGTCGTGCACGCTGCAACCGAGCTCGCGCCGGAAATAGGTTTCCAGCGACGAGCGCGACACGCCGACATGCTCGGCCACCTGGTGGGTCTTGATGCCCTGGCAGGCGTACTGGCGGATGAAGTGGCGCGCGCGCATCACCTGCGGATGGCGGATCACCTGGTGCTGGCTGGAGGCGGCCGACTGGACGCCGGCCGGCGGCACCAGCACGCGCGGGCTGTCCAGCTGCACGCCGTGCAGCATGCGGTCGAGCAGGCTGGCGGCGGTGCGCCCCATTTCCTGCGCGCCCTGGATCACCGAGCTGAGCGGAATGCGCGTCAGCATGCGCACCAGCGGGTCGTTGTCGATGCCGATCAGCGCCACCTGCTCCGGCACCTCGATGCCGGCCAGCAGGCAGGCCTGCAGCAGCTGGCGCGCGCGCGCGTCGTTGACGGCGATGATGCCGATCGGCTTGGGCAGGCTGCGCAGCCAGTCCACCTGGCCGCGCACCGCCTCGTCCCATTCCTGCACGCTGGTCTCGCAGCCGCGGAAGATCTCGGCCGACATGCCGTCGCGCGACATCAGGCCGCGGAAGGCCTTCTCGCGTTCCTGGGCCCAGCGGTTGTGCGCCGACTCCGGCAGGCTGAACATGGCGAAGCGGTGCAGGCCGGTGTCCACCAGGTGGTTGTAGGCCGCCTTGATCAGCGCGCAGTTGTCGGTGGCCACGTACGGCACGCCGGCCGGATAGTCGTCCGGGTCGGCGTACGAGCCGCCGACCGCCACCACCGGCACCTTGCAGCGCGCCAGCGCGTTGGCGACCGCCGGATCATCCATGTCGGCGATGATGCCGTCGCCCTGCCAGTGCTCGATGCCGCCCAGGCGCAGGCGGAAATCCTCCTCCAGAAACAGTTCCCAGGTGGTGCGCCGGCTGGACAGGTAGGCGGCGATTCCCGAGATCACTTCACGGTCGAATATCTTGTTCGCGTTAAACAGCAGCGCGATCCGATGGGCTTTGCTGGTCTTCATGATGCATGTCTCCTCCTTTTTGTTTTATCTCGGCAGGGGCTTGCCGTTCACGTCGTAGCTGGCCTCCCGCAGACGTACCACCACGCTGGCGGCCGGATCGGCGCCAGCGTCGGCAGCCAGCGTCAGGCGATAGTCGCCGGCTGCCACTTTCCAGCGCTTGCTGGCCGAGTCATACATGGCCAGCAGACGCGGATCGATCGTGACCGTGGCGGTCGCGCTGGCGCCCGGCATCAAGTCCACCTTCTTGAAACCGGCCAGGCGCTTGGGCGCTTCCCATTGCGCGCCGAGCGGCGCCACATACACTTGCGCCACTTCCTTGCCGCGCAGCTTGCCGCTGTTGCGCACCGTGAACGACGCGCTCAGCACGTCGCCGTTGACGCTGGCGCGCAGGCCGGACAGGGCGAAGCTGGTGTAGGACAGGCCATGGCCAAACGGGAACAGCGGCTTCATGCCCTTCAGGTCGAACCACTTGTAGCCGACCGCCGCGCCCTCGTGATAGTCGATGTCGAAACGGCGGTCCTCGACCTGCGGATAGCCATCCAGCACCGGGCGCGGCAACTGCTCCACCGAGGCCGGGAAGGTGGCCGGCAGGTGGCCGGACGGATTGACCTCGCCAAACAGCACGCTGGCGATGGCCTCGCCGCCGCTGCTGCCCGGATACCAGGCCTCCAGCACGGCCGGCACCTGCGCCAGCCACGGCATGGTGACCGGGCCGCCGGTCTGCAGCACAACCACCGTACGCGGGTTGGCGGCGGCCACCGCCGCGATCAGCGCGTCCTGGCCCTGCGGCAGCGCCAGGTCGGGCACGTCGAACGCCTCGCCGGTCCACTGGGTGGCGAACACCAGCACCACGTCGCTGTCGCGCGCCAGCGCGGCGGCGGCGGCCGGATCGGCGCCGTCGGCGTAGCGCACCTGCGCCTGCGGCAGGCGCCGCTGGATGGCTTTCAGCGGCGACGATGGGTAATACATGACCGGTCCCGGCCAGGTCTTCGGCTCCAGCCCCGGCACGGCGTTGCCGCCCTCCGGATACACCAGCGAGGAGCCGCCGCCGGCCAGCACGCCGCGGTCGGCGTAGCCGCCGATCACGGCCACGCGTTTGACGCCGCGCGCCAGCGGCAGCACGCCGCCCTGGTTTTTCAATAGCACCATGCCGTCCTGGGCGTCGCGCAGCGACACCGCCGCGTTGGCCTTGGCGTCGATCGGCGGCGCGGCCGGCGCCTCCACCAGCCCGTGCGCGAACATGGCGTACAGCACGCGGCGCGCCATGTCGTCCAGGCGCGACTGCGGCACCCAGCCGTTGAGCACGGCTTCCTTGAGCGGCGCGGCGAAATAGTCGGCCAGGTCGAACGGCATGCCCGATTGCTGGTCGAGACCGGCGTTGGCGGCCGGTATGGTGCTGTGGGTGGCGCCCCAGTCCGACATCACCCAGCCCTTGAAGCCCCAGTCCTGCTTGAGCACCTCGCTCAGAAGGTAAGCGTTTTCGCAGGCGTGCACGCCGTTCAGGCGGTTGTACGAACACATGACGGCGCCCGGCTGGCCCTGCTCGTTGGCGATCTGCAGCGCCAGCAGGTCGGACATGCGCGAGGCCGCCTCGTCGATCTTGACGTTGAGCGTGGTGCGGCCGCTTTCCTGGTCGTTCAGGGCGAAATGCTTGAGGGTGGACACCACGCGGTTGGACTGGATGCCGCGGATCTGCGCGCCGACGATCTGGCCGGCCAGCAGCGGGTCCTCGCCGGCGTATTCAAAGTTGCGGCCGTTGCGCGGCTCGCGCATCAGGTTGACGCCGCCGGCCAGCATGACATTGAAGCCGCGCGCGCGCGCCTCGGCGCCGATCATGGCGCCGCCGGCGTAGGCGCCGTCCAGGTCCCAGGTGGCGGCGGTGGCCAGGCCCGACGGCAGCGCCGTGCCCGGCCGCGCGTTCGGGCCGGCCTGGCTGGCGACGCCGAGGCCGGCGTCGGTTTCCCACAGGTGGGGGATGCCCAGCCGCGGCACGCCGTAGACGAAACCGGCCGACTGATTGTGCGACTCGGGCGGCCGCGTGTATTTTTTCGACTCCATGTCGGAGCCGAGGTAACCGAACACCAGCTTGAGCTTCTCGTCCTGCGTCATGGCGGCCAGCGCCAGCTCGGCGCGGCGGTCCGGACTGAGCCGGGTATCGCTCCATGGATGGGCCGTCTCCGCGGCCGACAGGGTGGTGCAGCACATGGCCACGATGGCCGGCCACATCCGGATTATTGTATTTTTAAAACGCATGCGTCTCCTCGGATGGCAACAGATAAACTATCTGAAGGATAGTGAGATCCGTCGCGCCGAAGTAACGCTGAGAGTGAAATTGCTACTAAAAACCCGTTTGTTTTATTTTTTCGGACATTAATGTTAGCCCGGTTCCGCCGCCTCCTCCACCGTCGCCACGCCCCGCTTGCAGGCGTCGCGGAAGGCCTTGGGGGTGCAGCCGTATTCCTCCTTGAACAGCTTGTTGAAGTACGAGACATTGCCGTAACCGACCGAATAGGCGATCTCGGCCACGGCGGCCGACTCTTTCTCCGCCAGCAGCCGCGCCGCCTCGGTCAGGCGCAATTTGTTGACGTAGCCGCTGAAGGTGTACCCCAGCTCGGCCTTCAGCAATTCCCCCACCTTGGTCCGGTTGACCCCGGTTTGCTCGACCACGGTGTCGAGCTCCAGCGCGGGATCGGCGTATTTGCTGCCGATAAACTGCAGGATGGCGGTTTTTTCCTTGTCGCGGTGCGGTTCCAGCGACAACTGCTGGTAGGCGACAAACGGCAAGTCCTTCTGCAGCCGCTCGCGCACGTCCTCGGTCAGCACGCCGGCATGGCGCAGGAAGAACCACAGGCCGAAGCCGCCCCAGGCCAGCGACAGCGTCACCGCCAGCAAGCCCAGGTAGCGGTAATCGCGCCCCTCCAGCTCCAGCGCGCTGACCTCGACCGCCATCGGCTTGCCGCGCGGGCTCTGGAAGGTGCTGCCGATGGTCAGCTTGGTGACCTTGTCAAGTTTATACGACTGGCGCGACAGGTCGAGGTTGACCAGGTAAAACCACCAGTGCGGCGTTTCCAGCCGGGTCAGGTCGATCTCGACCTTGGACTCGTTCTTATTACAGGAAAAGTACGCCAGCGACGGCCGGTAGTTCAGATATTCCTTGCCCGGGATGACGCGCTCGAAGGTGTAGGCGCTGAACATCAAGGTGTTGGCCGGCGAGCATTTGACCCGCAGCGCGAGCGCGCTGTAGCGCGACAGGTCAACGTGGGTGGGCTTGCCCTTGCGGTCGCGGAACACCAGTTCGATCGCCGCGAACGGCTGCTCGGCCTTGTCGGAAATGCTGAACTCATACTTCAAGCGTTGCGGATCGTCCTGGATGTTCACGGTGGCCGGCCCGCCGGGGCGCGCCTCCCAGCTGGGCACCGGCTGCCACGGCAGCGGGCTGCCCTTGATCGGCAACATCGGCACCAGCAGATAACTTTGCGCCAGACAGAAGTAACTGAACAGCAGGCTGGCGACCAATAAACACAAGCACGCGATCAGCGCTTTTTTATAAAATGCATACATGCGGGCGATTCTACGCGTACGCGGCAGGCAAGACAATGCGTGAATCCAACAGAACTATTGTTGTCGCGCACACAAAAAAAACGGGCGGCCGAGGCCGCCCCAACTGCCGCTGGACGACAGCATTGCGAACAATGGAGAGTCGGCATGCTTACTGAAAACGGCCCGTTGCGCCGTAGCAGTGACACCATTGTGAAAGCAGCGCCGCCGTCCCGCAATTCTCAAAAACGCCAAATCGCGACATGAAAATGCGCAAGCCGCACGCGGCCGCGCGGGAATGATACAAATCGTACGCCCCCTCGGTAAATTTCATAATTGCCAATCCGGCACGCTCCACCGCACAATCATCCACTCTGCCACCAGAGAGGAAAAATTCCCATGCCAACAAGGAGACTACGGCAATTGGTCCTGTCATGCGCGCTTGCCGCGTGCCTGGCCGCCCATGCCGACAACACCACCCCGCCGCCCTTCCCCACCGTGCTGTACGGCGCCGCCTATTATCACGAGTACATGCCCTACGAGCGGCTGGACAAGGACATCCAGATGATGAAGGCGGCCGGCTTCAACGTGGTGCGCCTCGGTGAATCGACCTGGAGCCTGTGGGAGCCGGAAGACGGCCGCTTCGAGTACGCCTGGATGGACCGGGTGGTGGACGCCATGGGCAAGGCCGGCATCAAGGTCATCATGGGCACCCCGACCTATTCGATCCCGGCCTGGATGGCCAAGCAGCATCCGGAAATCCTGGCGCGCAAGTTCAACGGCGTGCAGAACACCTACGGCATGCGGCAAAACATGAACACCGACGCGCCGGCCTACCGCTTCTACGCCGAGCGCCTGATCCGCAAGATCGCCGCCCGCTACAAGGACAATCCCAACGTGATCGGCTGGCAGGTGGACAACGAGACCGCCAGCTACGGCGCCGCCAACGACGACGTGTTCGTGCGCTTCCAGCACTACCTCGAAAAGAAATTCGGCACGCCGGAAAAGCTCAGCCAGGCGTGGTTCCTCAACTACTGGGGCCAGGACCTGCACAGCTGGGTCGACCTGCCGCGCCCGGACGGCGCGCAAAGCACCGGCTACAAGCTCGAGTGGTCGCGCTGGAGCCAGATGCGGGTAACCGATTTCCTGCACTGGCAGGCGGCGCTGGTGCGCGAGTGCGCCTCGCCGCGCCAGTTCGTCACCCACGACTTCGCCGGCTCCATGCACGGCGACGTCAGCGAGGAGGCGGTCGCGCGCCGCCTCGACATCCCGGCCGTCAACATCTACCACTGGGGCACCCAGGACCAATACAACGGCGCCGGACAGACGCTGGACGCCGATTTCACGCGCTCGCTCAAGCGCGGCAACTTCCTGGTGACCGAGACCAACGCCCAGACCACGGACTGGAGCTCGTCGTTCCAGTATCCGCCGTATGACGGCCAGTTCCGCCAGGACGTCTACACCCACCTGTCCAACGGCGCCAACATGGTCGAATACTGGCACTGGGCCTCGATCCACGCCAACCAGGAAACCTACTGGAAAGGCGTGCTGTCGCACGACCTCGAGCCGAACCGCGCCTACGCCGAGATGAGCCACACCGGCAACGAGCTGAAAAAGATCGGCGCGCGCCTGGTCAACCTCAAGCTGAAAAACGAGGTGGCCATCCTGTGGAGCCGCGATTCGCTCAACGCCGTGAACGACATGCCGTTCGCCAAGGAGAGCCAATGGGGCAACGGCGGCAGCAAGGCCGACTATGGCTCGCTGGTGCGCCAGATGCACCGCGCGCTGTACGACCTGAACGTCGGCACCGACTTCGTGTTCCCTGAAAGCGGCGATTTCTCGGCCTACAAGGTGCTGATCGTGCCGGCGCTGTACATCGCCGACGACGCACTGCTGCAGCGCATCCGCGACTACATCCGCAACGGCGGGCGCGTGGTGATGACCTTCAAGAGCGGCTTCGCCAACGAGAACGCGGCCGTGCGCTGGAGCATGGCGCCCGGCCCGCTGCGCGAGGCGCTGGGCTTCCACTACCAGGAATTCTCCAACCTGGCGCAGCCGCTCAAGCTCAAGGACGACCCCTACCAGGCCGGCGCCGACAACCAGGTGCGGCACTGGGCCGAGTTCCTGCAGCTGGACACGGCCAAGGGGTTGGCGTATTACGACCATCCGTTCTTCGGCCGCTGGCCGGCGGTCACCAGCAACGACTACGGCAGCGGCAAGGTGGTGTACCAAGGCACGTATCTGTCGGACAAGCTGCAAAAGTCCGTGCTGCAATCGGTGCTGCGGGAGCGCGGCCTGATCGGCCCGGACCAGCAGCTGCCGCCGCAGGTGCATACGCGCAGCGGCGTCAACGCGCAGGGCCGCACCGTGCGCTACTACTTCAACTACTCCGGCGCGGCGGTCAGCTTCAGCTACCCCCACCAGCCCGGCACCGACCTGCTCACCGCGCGCCAGGTGCGCGCCGGACAGGAACTGAGCCTGCCACCGTGGGAGGTGGCGATTATCGAGGAGGACGCGGCGCGCTGATCACGCGCCGGGCCCGGCGGCCGGACGAAACAGCTGCCGGGCGTAGTGGTACAGATTGTTCGCCCAGCTCGGGCGGTCATGGCCGTGCTCATCCACGTTCCAGACATGCGGCACGCCCTGCTGGCGCAGGGAGCGGTGCAGGTCCCGCGACACGCCCAGCAGGCTGTCCTGGTTGCCGCAGGAAAGATACAGCAGCCGCAGGCGGCTGGCCGCAGCGGCGTCCGGCACCAGGGCGGCAGCCGGCCGGGTATTGGGGGCGGCCGAGAAGGCGCCGACCCAGGCGAAGGTGTCCAGGTGGCCGAGGCCGATGTTGAGCGCCTGCCCGCCGCCCATTGACAAGCCGGCGATCGCCCGCTGTTCACGCACCGCCAGGGTCGGATAGGCGGCGTCGATGGCGGGTATCAGGGTCTCCAGCAATTCAGATTCAAACCGTTCGAAGCCGGCAATGTGCTCCGGCATGAAAGTACGCTCGGCCGGCGGCGGCCGGTCGTCCGCCAGCGCGCGTCCGTTGGGCATGACCACGATCATCGGCAGCGCCTGGCCATCGGCCAGCAGATTGTCGAGGATGGCCTGGGCACGCACGTAGCCGCGCCACTCGTCCTGGTTGCCGGCGATGCCGTGCAGCAGGTACAGCACCGGATAGCGCCGTTGCGCCGAATAGCCGGGCGGCAGATAAATATTGGCGGTGCGCCGGGTGCCGGTCACCGGCGAATCGTAGCCGAACGCCACCACCGTGCCATGCGGCCGGCCGGGATGCTCGTCGGCAAAGCCGGCCGGCGCGGCCGGAAAGGCGCGCACGTCGTCGGCGGCCAGCGCCAGCGGCGGCGCCGGCCGCGCCGGACGTTCGGGGTTGACCGCTGGCGGCGCGGTCTGGCAGCCGCACAGCGCGGCCAGCACGGCGAGACGGATCAGGACGGAGGCGCGCGTGGTGGCAGGCATGGGATGTCTCCTCGCTTGTGACGGATGAGCCGCTCAGGCCGTCAGGCGCAACAGCACGCTGGCGTGCGGCGCCAGCACCTGGCGGATGGCGCCGCGCACCGGCGCGCCGTCCTGCCGGCGCCACAGGTCGCGCAGCGCCACGGTGCGGTCGCCGAGGTCGAGGCGCGACAGGTCGAACTCGATGGTCGCCGGCGCGTCCTCGGTGTTGAACAGCGCCAGATAATGCGCGCCGCCGGCGCCGGGCGCGCGCGCGCTCCAGATGCGCGTGCCCGGATCGGCGCGGTGCGGCCGGTTCTGCTGGCTGTTCTGGTTCACCGCCAGCACTTCCGGATTGGTCAGCAGGGCCAGCGTGGCGGCGTCCAGGTGGCGCAGGTCGCCGCCCATGATGAGCGGCGAGCGCGCGATCGACCACAAGCTCATCAGCGTTTGCTGTTCGTCCGGCGTGAACTTGGTGTCGCGCGAGCCCATCGCCAGCCGCCCCAGCGGCAGCATGTCGGCGTCCGGCCAGGCGTTCGGGCCCATGACGGGATTCCAGTTTTCCAGACGCTGGAACTGCTCCTTCAGCAGTTTCCACTCATCCCAGAAGTCGTCCGAGATGCGCCACATCTGCGCGTAATGCGGCACGTGGGCGGCCCACTTGAGGTCGGTCTCGCCGGGCGACAGGCTGAGCGTGATGTCGCGCCCGCTGGCCTGGATGGCCTTGTGCGCGGCCTCGATCTCGCGCCAGTTCTTGTCATACGGGCGCGACATGTCGTCCATCTTGATGAAGTCCACACCCCACGAGGCGTACAGCTTGAACACGGAGTCGTAGTAAGCCTGCGCGCCCGGCTTGGTCATGTCGACGCCGTACATGTCGCCATTCCACTCGCAGATGGAACTGGTGTCGGCGATATCCTGCGCGCGCCACTTGGTGCCCAGGATCGGCGTGTTCAGGCGCACCGCCTGGCGCGGGATGCCGCGCATCAGGTGGATACCGAATTTCATGCCCATGCGGTGGATCTGGTCGGCCAGCCCCTTGAAGCCCCGGCCCTGGACGGCCGAAGGGAAGCGGTTGGGCGCCGGCAGCAGGCGGCCATACTCGTCCATGGTCAGTTGGGCGTCCTTGCGGTACTCGTAGCCGTTGGCGTTGGCCTCATACCACTGGATGTCGACGGTGAAGATGTCATAGCCGGACGGCAGCAGCTTGTCGGCCATGATGCGGGCGTTTTCCAGCGCCTGCGCCTCGGTGATGGTGGTGGCGAACGAATTCCAGCTGTTCCAGCCCATCGGCGGCTTCGGCGCCAGCGGCTTGCGCGCGGCGGCCTTGGAGGTCGCGGCCAGCGCCGCATGCGGCAGGGCCAGGGCGGCGGCGGCGGTGATGGAAGAGGCCAGGAGCAGGCGGCGCGGCAGATTGATCATGTGAATGAAAGAGAGGTTGAGTTGCCCAGCATCATAGCGCGGCGCGCGCACGAACAGCGTTTATGAAAGCAGCCAAAGCAGGCAACGAAATTTCACACCCGCGCCCGCACGACTTGCCCGTGTGGCCGATACTACTTAACCTAGAGGCACAAACCATTATTCTGGAGACCCGCCCATGCCCAACCGCCGCGCCGCGCTGCTCGCGCTTGCCGCCCCCATGCTCGCCCTGCACCTGCCGCTCCACGCCGCCGACGCCGAACAGGCGCCGGCGCAACTGACCACCGTGCCCGGCCCATTCCGCGCCGACGCCGGTTCGCTCAAGACCTACCAGGCGCCCGCCTGGTTCCGCGACGCCAAGTTCGGCATCTGGTCGCACTGGGGGCCGCAGTCCGTGCCGCGCGCCGGCGACTGGTACGCGCGCAATATGTACGTCTATGGCAGCGATCAGTACAAGCATCACTTGGCGAAGTACGGCCACCCGTCCAAGTTCGGCTACAAGGACATCATCCCGCTGTGGAAGGCGGAAAAATTCGACCCCGAGGCGCTGATGGCGCTGTACAAAAAAGCCGGCGCGCGCTACTTCGTCAGCATGGGCGTGCACCACGATAACTTCGACCTGTGGGACTCGCGCTACCACGAATGGAATGCCGTCAAGATGGGCCCGCGTCGCGACATCGTCGGCGACTGGCGGAAAGCCGCGCTCAAGGCGGGCCTGCGCTTTGGCGTGTCGGAACACCTGGGCGCCAGCTACGGCTGGTTCGCCACCAGCCATGGCTACGACCAGATCTGGCCGATGCTGGGCGTGGCCTACGATGGCGCCGATCCCAAGTATGAATCGCTGTACCACCGCCCGCACAACCAGCCCTATCGCAACAGCGCCAGCTGGTACACCACCGACAAGCGCTTCCAGCAGGAATGGTTCAACCGCATCACCGACCTGGTCACGCGCTACCAGCCGGACCTGTTGTACACCGATGGCGGCATCCCGTTCGGCGCGGTCGGCCGCACCCTGATCGCCAACTTCTACAACGCCAGCATCGCCAACCACGGCGGCAAGCTGGAGGCGGTGTACGACCACAAGGACATCGGCTCGGGCGAATTCATCCGCGAGGCCGGCGTGCAGGACGTGGAGCGCGGGGTGATGGAAGGCATCAATCCGCTGCCGTGGCAAACCGACACCTCGATCGGCGACTGGTTCTACAGCGAAGGCTACAAGTACAAGACCACCACCGAAGTGGTGCACATGCTGGCCGACATCGTCAGCAAGAACGGCAACCTGCTGCTGAACGTGGTGCAGTATCCGGACGGCAGCCTGCCGCCCGAGCCGCAGCAATTCCTCAAGGAGATGGCCGCCTGGATGGACGTCAACAGCGACGCCATCTACGGCACCCGCCCGTGGAAGATCTTCGGCGAGGGCCCGACCAAGGCCGCGGCCGGCCACTTCCAGGAAAACACCGCCTACACCGCGCAGGACATCCGCTTCACCACCAAGGATGGCGCGCTGTACGCCATCACGCTGGGCACGCCCACCGGCGCCGTGCGCATCCAGTCGCTGGGCCGCAAGGCGGGACTGGAGCCGCGCCCGGTGAAGGCGGTGACGCTGCTGGGCAGCGCCACCCCGCTGCGCTGGGAACAGGGCGACGACGCGCTGACCATCCAGCTGCCGGCCACGCTGCCGAGCGCGATCTCGTCCAGCTTCCGCATCAGTTTCTGATCGGGCGCGCTACACGATGTTTTGCCGCCGCAGCGCTTCCACCTGGGCGGCATCCATGCGCAACCATCCGGCCAGCACCGCGTCGGTGTGCTCGCCCAGCGTGGGCGGCGCTTGCCGGTACTGCACCGGCGAGGCCGACATGCGGATCGGATTGGCCACCAGCGGCACCGTGCCGGCCTGCGCATGCGGCATCTCGACGCGCAGGCCGCGCGCCCGCACCTGCGGATCGTCAAACACCTGATCCAGCGTGTTGATCGGGCCGCACGGCACGCCGGCCGCCTCCATCGCCGTCACCCACTCGGCGGTGCCGCGCCGCGCGGTCACCGCGCTGATCTGCGCCACCAGCGCCTCGCGGTGCCGCACCCGCGCCGGATTGCTGGCGAAGCGCGGATCCTCGGCCCATTTCGGCTGGCCGAGCACGGCGCAGAACCTGGCGAACTGGCCGTCGTTGCCCACCGCGATGATCATGTGGCCGTCGGCGGTGGCGAAGTCCTGGTAAGGCACGATGTTCGGATGGGCGTTGCCCATGCGGCCCGGCGCCTTGCCGCCCACCAGATAGTTGGCGGCCTGGTTGGCCAGGCAGGCCACCTGCACGTCCAGCAGCGCGAGGTCGATGTGCTGGCCCTCGCCGGTGCGCTCGCGGTGCGCCAGCGCCGCCAGCACGGCCACCGAGGCGTACAGGCCGGTCATCACGTCGGTCAGCGCCACGCCCACCTTCTGCGGCCCGGCGCCGGGCGCGCCGTCCGGGCGACCGGTCACACTCATCAGGCCACCCATGCCCTGGATCAGGAAGTCATAGCCGGCGCGCGCCGCGTACGGCCCGGTCTGGCCGAAACCGGTGATGGAGCAGTAGATCAGGCGCGGATTGATGGTCCTGAGCGTGTCGTAATCCAGCCCGTACTGCGCCAGCCCGCCGACCTTGAAATTCTCCAGCAGGATGTCGGCCTCGGCGGCCAGCTCGCGCACCAGTTGCGCCCCCTCCGGCCGGCCCATGTCGATGGTGACCGAACGCTTGTTGCGATTGGCGCTCAGGTAGTAGGCCGACTCCGACGTCGGCTGGCCCTGCTCGTCCGGCAGCCACGGCGGGCCCCAGGCGCGCGTGTCGTCGCCGGCGCCGGGGCGCTCGACCTTGACCACGTCCGCCCCCAGGTCCGCCATCAGCTGGCCGGCCCACGGACCGGCCAGCACGCGCGACAGGTCGAGCACGCGCAGGCCGGCCAGCGCGCCCGAAGGCAAGGTCGGCGGCGCGGCCATCAGAACGCCGCGATGCCGGTGATGGCGCGGCCGAGGATCAGCGCGTGCACGTCGTGGGTGCCCTCGTAGGTGTTGACCACCTCGAGGTTGACCAGGTGGCGGGCCACGCCGAATTCATCGCTGATGCCGTTGCCGCCCAACATGTCGCGCGCCATGCGGGCGATGTCGAGCGCCTTGCCGCAGGAGTTGCGCTTCATGATGGAGGTGATCTCGACGGCGGCCGTGCCCTCGTCCTTCATGCGGCCCAGGCGCAGACAGCCTTGCAGCCCCAGCGTGATCTCGGTCTGCATGTCGGCCAGTTTTTTCTGGATCAGCTGGTTGGCGGCCAGCGGCTTGCCGAACTGCTTGCGGTCCAGCACGTACTGGCGCGCGCGGTGCCAGCAATCCTCGGCCGCGCCCAGCGCGCCCCAGGCGATGCCGTAGCGGGCGCTGTTCAGGCAGGTGAACGGGCCTTTCAGGCCGCGCACCTCGGGGAAGGCGTTCTCTTCCGGACAGAACACCTCGTCCATCACGATCTCGCCGGTGATCGAGGCGCGCAGGCCGACCTTGCCGTGGATGGCCGGCGCGGTCAGGCCTTGCCAGCCCTTTTCCAGCACGAAGCCGCGAATCTGCTTGTCGTCGTCCTTGGCCCAGACCACGAACACATCGGCCACCGGCGAATTGGTGATCCACATTTTGGCGCCGCTGAGGACGTAGCCGCCGTCGACCTTGCGCGCGCGCGTCATCATCGAACCGGGATCGGAGCCGTGATTGGGCTCGGTCAGGCCGAAGCAGCCAATCCACTCGCCCGAGGCCAGCTTGGGCAGGTACTTGCGGCGCGTGGCCTCGTTGCCGAACTCGTAGATCGGCACCATCACCAGCGAGGACTGCACGCTCATCATCGAGCGGTAGCCGGAATCGACGCGCTCCACTTCGCGCGCCACCAGGCCGTAGCAGACCGAGCTCAGGCCGACGCCGCCGTACTCCTCGGGAATGGTCACGCCCAGCAGGCCCAGCTCGCCCATCTCGCGGAAGATCGCCAGGTCGGTGTGCTCCTTGCGGAACGCTTCCAGCACACGCGGCTCCAGCCGCTCCTGGCAGTAAGTGCGGGCGGAATCGCGCACCATGCGTTCGTCTTCGGTTAGCTGCTGCTCCAGCAACAAAGGATCGTCCCATTGAAAAGCAGCTTTCTTATGCATTTGGCTCATTCCGAACTCGCTATGTGATTGTCGATGCACCTAATTTACATGGGCGTGGTGGCGCTCGCAAACGATTTGTTCGCACTGATCTGTGCGCAAAACGCACTTGTGGAAACAGGCGGCCCAATAGCGATATTCCGCGCCGGGCCAGAGGCCGGGAGCGGAATATCGAGGGTGGAAGAAGGGAAACGGCGCCTACAGCAGCGTGCAGGCGTCGTCGAAGGACAGTCTGGGGTGACGTGGGAACAGCGCGGCGGGATCGCCGTAGCCGAGGCCGCACAGGAAGTTCACTTTCAGCGTGGTGCCGGCAAAGAATTCCTGGTTGACCAGGTCGGCGTTGAAGCCGGACATGGGGCCGCAATCGAGGCCCAGCATGCGCGCGGCGATCATCAGGTAGGCGCCTTGCAGCGTGCCGTTGCGGAACGCCGTGCTTTCGCGCAGCGAGTCATCGCGCTCGAACATGGCGCCCGCCTCCGGCCGGTGCGGGAACAGCTTCGGCAGCTGCTGGTGGAAGGCGGTGTCGTAGGCGATCACCGCCACCACCGGCGCCCCGGTCACCTTGTCGACATTGGCCGGCGCCAGCGCCGGCACCAGCCGCCGCCTGGCCTCCGGGGTGCGCAGGAACAGCACCCGCAGCGGCGCGCAGTTCATGCTGGTCGGGCCCCAGCGCAGCAGGTCGTACAGCTCGGCCAGCAGCGTG
Organism: Duganella sp. SG902; assembly: GCF_013376005.1. GTDB lineage: Bacteria > Pseudomonadota > Gammaproteobacteria > Burkholderiales > Burkholderiaceae_D > Rugamonas. The sequence goes on from NZ_JABMJK010000001.1 coordinate 284,108, forward strand.
TCCGGCACGCCGCGCGGCAGCCAGCGGTTCTGGCTGCGCGCGGCGCGGAACACCAACGTCTGCATGGCATCGTTGACGCTGACCGCCATGTCAGCCGCCCCGGCGCGCCGCGCCCATCATCACGAACGCCACCCGTACCGGCTTGTCGGTCTTGTTGCGCCAGGCGTGGCGGGTGCCGTTCTGCACCACGATGTCGCCGGCCTTGAGCAGGCGCTGGGCACCGTTGTCCAGCTCCAGCCAGATCTCGCCGTCGAGCACGAAACCGTAGTCGATGGTGTCGGTGGTGTGCATGCCGGGGCTGTCCTGCTCGAACACGTCGATCAGGCCCGGCAGCATGGCCCCCATCTCGGCGCCGGCCGCCGCGAAGTCCATGTCCGGGCTGGCCATGACGGCGTCCGGCTGGAAGTCCACCACCAGCAGGCTGGAGGCGCCCGGCGCCGGCAGCAGCGAGCCGCGCGCGGCGGTCAGGTCGCCGCCGGCATGCGGCACGCCGGCGGCCGGCGCCGTCTGCCAGACCTGCGCGAACGCGTGGCCGGGTATGTGGGCGAAGCTGTGCGCACGCGGCGCGTCGCCATCGTCCACGAACACCGACCGGCCCTGCGCGTCGTGACCGGTTACCACCCGTCGTATCTTCATGGCCGCGCTCCTTATGGGCAGATGACGAAATTGCTGAAGCCGCCATTGCGGTTCTCGATGCCGCCGATGGCTTCATTGATTTGCTCCAGCGGGAAGGTATGGTGCTGGAACACCGACAGGTCGACCACGCCGGCCTCCGCCAGGTCGGCCATCTCCTGCCCTTGCGCGGTGGTGAACCAGGCAGAGCCGACCAGGGTGATGTCGTTGTCCATCAGGTAGTGCAGGTTGACCGGCACGTCGCCCGCCACCGCGCCGACGTTGACCAGCTTGCCGCCGCGGCGCAGCGTCCTGAGCGCGTCCAGCATCGGGCCGTGGCTGGCGCCGGGGCCGAGCGCGTCGATCACCACGTCCACGCCCTCGCCTTGCGTGACGTCCCCGGCCCATGGCTGCATCGAGCCGTCGTCCAGCGAGTGCACCGAGATGCGCTCCGGCGCCAGCGCCTTCACGCGCGCCAGCAGCTCGCGGTTGCGGCCGGTGCCGAGGATGCGGCGCGCGCCCAGCGCCAGCGCGAACAAGGCGCCGCCCAGGCCCAGCGTGCCGCTGATGCCGTTGATCAGCACGGTCGAGCCGGGGCCGACGTTGGCGGTGCGCAGCGCGCGGTAGCAGGTGCCCAGATAGCCCAGGCGCGCGGCCTGCTCGAACGGCATGCTGTCGGGGATGCGCACCAGGCTGTACTGCGGCGCGCTCATGAATTCGCACAGGCCGCCGTACGGATACTGGTCGTAGATGCGCTGCGAGCGCTCGGAGAAGCCGAAATAGCCGTTGAAGGTGTAGTGCGAGCAGGCGGTGGTCTCGCCGGCGCGGCAGTTGCGGCAGGCGCCGCAGTAGCGGGCCGGATTGACGTACACGCGGTCGCCCGGCTTGAAGCCGATCACCTGCGAGCCGACCGCCTCCACCACGCCGGCCGGGTCGAGGCCGAAGATGGCCGGCAGCTTGGGCAGCGGCAGATGGGGGAACCAGTTGCCCCAGTTGCTCAGCACGTTGCCGAGGTTGGGCACGATGCCGCAGGCCTTGACCGCCACCAGCACGTCGGTGGGGCGCACTTCCGGCACCGGGATCTGTTCAATCTTCATCGGCTCGCCAACGGCGTGCATGCGGGCCGCGCGCATCATTTTTGTCGTCATGATTGTCTCCTGATAGTTGATTTATTTTATCTAGAATTAACGCAGACCATCTTCGCCGCGCACCTCGTCCGCCGCCAGGCCGCCGATGCGGGCGTGGATGCGGCCGCCGGTGGCCATCGCCAGGCCGAACACGATCTCATCGCGGCGCGGGCCGTCCCACAAGGTCATCTCCGCCACGCCGAAGTGGCTGCGCACGTAGGCCGCCTGGATATGCCCGAGCGGCATCACCAGCCGGGTGCCGGCGCCGCCGATGGTCTTGGCGGCCGGCACGATGGCCTTCGGCCCGCCCAGCGCTTCACGCATGGCCCAGCCGCCGGCCTCGTGCCACACGGCGCCGTGCTCCAGCTCGCCATCCTCGCCGACCACGGCGCCCTTGCCGTAGGCCTGCACCGCTTGCGGGCCGCCGAGCGCCGCCAGCAGCCGCGCCGACAGTTCCGCGCCCAGTTGGCGCAGCTCCTGCATGAACGGCATGAGGTCGGGCTCATAGCGGCCGGCATAGGGGTTCTTCACCACCGCCATGGCCACCGCCACGCGCAGCGGCGTCGCCAGCCGCGGGCCGCCCTCGTGCCAGCACTCCTCGACATCCAGTTTGTACTTCCGAACATTCACCAGCGACATCTACAACCTCCAGTCAACACCGTTATCCGGGCCGGGCGCCTATCGCCGTCCCCATGCGATAAATTATACACAGCGATCATTTTTGTGCAAACTAAATATTTTTATGCACAAAATTAAGAATTGATCCTATAATCGGTCCGACCGCAGCAAAGTCTGGCCCCATTCCATACAGAGGAGAACCGCATGAAACTGATATCGTACCGACGCGCGGGACGCGCCCACTACGGCGTCGTCATAGGCGACGGCGTCAATGAACTGACCGACCGCGTGGCCGGCGCCGCCGACCTGAGCGCCCTGCTGGCCAACCCGCATCTGCTGGCGCAGGCGCGCCAGATCGCCGCCGCCGGCAAGACCGACTACCCGCTGGCCAGCGTGACGCTGGAGCCGGTGATCCCCAAGCCGGGCAAGGTGGTGTGCGTGGGCATCAACTACGTCGAGCACGCCCACGAGGCGGGCCGCAAGATCGGCCAGTACCCGGTGATCTTCCAGCGCTACAGCGAAACCCTGATCGCCCACGGCGCGCCGCTGCTGCGCCCCAAGGTGTCGACCAACTTCGACTTCGAGGCCGAGCTGGCGGTGGTGATCGGCAAGGGCGGCGCCCATATCGATCCGGCCAACGCCATGGAACACGTGGCCGGCTACACCTGCTTCAACGACGCCAGCGTGCGCGACTGGCAGTTCCACACCCACCAGTACGGCATGGGCAAGAACTTCGCCGGCACCGGCGCGCTCGGCCCGTGGCTGGTGACGGCCGACGACATCCCCGAGTACCGCGAGCTGACCGTCAGCGGCCGCCTGAACGGCGAGCAGCTGCAGTCGGGCAAGCTGTCCGAGCTGGCGTTCGACATCCCCGCGCTGATCGCCTACATCTCGCAGGCGCTGCCGTGGAACCCGGGCGACATCCTCGCCACCGGCACCCCGAGCGGCATCGGCTTCAAGCGCAATCCGCCGATCTTCCTCGAGGCGGGCGGCGTTTTCGAGGTGACCATCCCCGGCATCGGCACCCTGTCCAACCCGGTCGTCGACGAAGCCTGATACGCTACCAACACAACAGGAGACCCAGCATGTCCAAACTTCCGCGCATCCAATACACCCACACCGGGATTTTCTGCGTCGACCTCGAACGCATGGTCGAGTTCTACCGTTCCCGCATCGGCTTCATCGTCAGCGACCAGGGCGTGGCCTCCACCGGCCACCGCCTGTTCTTCATGACCCAGGACCCGGAAATCCACCACCAGCTGGTGCTGTTCGACGGCAAGCCGACCGGCCTGCCGTTCAACCCGATCAACCAGCTGTCGTTCCTGATGGATTCCATCGACGACCTGTGCACCTACTACCGCCAGCTGCAGGAGTTCGGCATCACCGGCATCGAGCAGGTCGACCACGGCAACGCCTGGTCGCTGTATTTCAAGGACCCGGAGGGCAACCCGATCGAGATGTACGTCGACAGCCCGTTCTACACCCACCAGCCCTGCCGCGAGCCGCTCGACCTGTCGCAAACGCCGGCGCAGATCGTGGCGCGGACCGAGGCCATGTGCCGCCGCCGTCCCGACTTCATGACGCGCGAGGCCTGGATCGCCGCCACCCGCGAAAAGATCCGCCTGCAGCGCGTATGAAGCCCAACTACATCGGCGGCGCGTGGCTGGACGGCGCCAGCGCGCGCGACAACCTGAACCCGTCCGACCTGTCCGACCACATCGGCCACTACGCCCACGCCGACGCCGCCCAGGCGCAACAGGCCATCCAGGCGGCGGCGCGGGCGCAGGCCGGGTGGGCGCACAGCGGCATCCAGCTGCGCGCCAGCGCGCTCGACTTCATCGGCGCCGAACTGCTGGCGCGGCAACAGGAGCTGGGCACGCTGCTGGCGCGCGAGGAAGGCAAGACGCTGGCGGAGGCGGCCGGCGAAGTGGCGCGCGCCGGCCACATCTTCAAGTTCTACGCCGGCGAGGCGCTGCGCCTGCGCGGCGACAAGCTGGCCTCGGTGCGGCCCGGCGTGGAGGTCGAGGTCACGCGAGAACCGGTGGGCGTGGTCGGTATCATCACGCCATGGAATTTCCCGATGGCGATACCGGCTTGGAAGATCGCCCCCGCCCTGTGCCACGGCAACGCGGTGGTGTTCAAGCCGGCCGACCTGGTGCCCGGCAGCGCCTGGGCGCTGGCCGAGATCATCAGCCGCGCCGGCCTGCCGCCGGGCGTGTTCAACCTGGTGATGGGGCGCGGCAGCGTGGTCGGCCAGGCCATCATCGAGGCGCCCGCGGTGCGCGCGGTCAGCTTCACCGGTTCGGTGGAGACCGGCCGCCAGTTGCTGCTGGCCACCGCCCAACGCCAGGCCAAGGTGCAGCTGGAAATGGGCGGCAAGAATCCGCTGCTGATCCTCGACGACGCCGACCTCGACACCGCCGTGCATTGCGCCGTGCAGGGCGCCTACTATTCCACCGGCCAGCGTTGCACCGCCTCGTCGCGCTTCATCGTCGAGAAAGGCATTTACCCGGCCTTCGTGCGCCGCACCGCCGAGGCGCTGGCGGCGCTGCGCGTCGGCCACGCCCTGCATGCCGACACCCAGATCGGCCCGGTGGCCGACGCCGGCCAGCTGGCGCAGAACCTCGACTACGTGGCCATCGGCCGGGCCGAGGGCGCGCGCCTGGTCACGGGCGGCGAACGCCTGTCGCGCGAGACCGACGGCTACTTCATGCGCCCGGCCCTGTTCGCCGACGCCGAGCCGTCGATGCGCATCGCGCGCGAGGAAATCTTCGGCCCGGTGGCCTGCGCCATCCCGGCCGACAACTATGAACACGCGCTGGCGATCGCCAACGACACCCCGTTCGGGCTGTCGGCCGGCATCTGCACCGGCTCGCTCAAGCACGCGACCCACTTCAAGCGCCACATGCAAAGCGGCATGGTGATGGTCAACGTGCCGACCGCCGGCGTCGACTACCACGTGCCGTTCGGCGGCACCAAGGGTTCCAGCCACGGCGCGCGCGAGCAAGGCACGCACGCGGCGGAATTCTTCACCAGCGTCAAGACCGCGTACACCATGGCCTAGGCGCCGCAAGCACAACTGGAGACAACAATGAATATCGATGTGGATGTACTGATCGTCGGCATGGGACCGGTGGGCGCCGTCGCCGCCAACCTGGCCGGCAAATGGGGCCTGAAGACGCTGGCGGTCGACAAGATGCTGGAAATCTACGACAAGCCGCGCGCCTTCGGCCTGGACCAGGAGGTGATGCGGGTCTTCGACAACATCGGCATCGGCGAGCGGATCGCCGCGCACGTGATGCCTTACCGCACCTCGGAATACCAGACCACCGGCGGCGCCGTGCTCAAGCGCATCGCGCCGGCCGGCACGCCCTACCCGCTGGGCTGGGCGCCCAACTACGTGTTCTCGCAGCCGGCGGTGGAGGGCGCGCTGCGCGCCAACCTCGCCAGCTTCCCGGAGGTGAGCGTGGAGCTGGGCACCGAGGTGCTGTCGGTCGAGCAGAACGGCGACGTCGCCAGCGTGCTGCTGCGCGACCGCGACGGCCGCGAGCGCCGCGTGGGCGCGCGCCATGTGCTGGCCTGCGACGGCGGCACCAGTCCGCTGCGCACCAGCCTGGGCTTGCAGATGGAGGATCTGGAGTTCGACGAGCCGTGGATGGTGGTCGACGTGATGGTGACGCCGGAGGTGGCGGCGCGCCTGCCGGCCGTCAACATCCAGTTCTGCGAGACCGCGCGCCCCTGCACCTACATCGTCGGCCCCGGCCTGCACCGGCGCTGGGAATTCATGATCAACGACGATGAAACGCCGGGCGCCATCCAGCAGCCGGAGGCGATCCGCCAGCTGCTGTCGCGCTGGATGGCGCCCGGCGAATACGAGCTGTGGCGCGCCTCGGCCTACCGCTTCCACGCGCTGATCCTGAAGAAGTGGCGCGAGGACAATCTGTTCTTCCTCGGCGACGCCGCCCACATGACGCCGCCCTTCATGGCGCAAGGCATGTGCCAGGGCATCCGCGACGCCGCCAACCTGGTGTGGAAGCTGGCCATGGTGCGGCAGGGACTGGCCGCGCCGGCCCTGCTCGACACCTACCAGCAGGAACGCCTGCCGCACGTGCGCCAGACCACGCTGGTGACGCGCGAGCTGGGCCGCGTGATCTGCGAGCGCGATCCGGCCAGGGCCGCCGAGCGCGACGCCCGCATGCTGGCCGAGATGGCGGCCGCCAGCGGCCCCACCGTGCGTCAGTCGCTGATCCCCGGCCTGGGCGCGGGCCTGCTGGCCGCGCAGGACGCCACCGGCGCGCGCGGCCTGCTGTTCCCGCAACCACGGGTGGACGACAGCGAGGGCCGCAGCGGCCTGCTCGACCGGTTCACCGGCGCCCGCTTCGTGCTGGTGGCGGCGGCCGGCGCCAGCGTCACGCCGCTGCTGGAGGAAATCCGCAGCTGGGACAGCCTGGACGCGCTGCCGCTGGCCGTGGTCACCTTGTCCGACAGCGGCCAGCCGCCGCTGCCGCCGTACGGCGTGCGCGAGCATGACGGCGTGCTGCGCCAGTGGATGACGGCGCATGGCTGCCAGTACGCGCTGGTGCGCCCGGACCACTACGTGTACGGCGGCGCGGCCGGCCTGCGCGAAGGGCTGGACCTGCTCAAGTCGCTGCGGCTGGCCCTGGGTGGCAACCTGATCGCCGCCCTGACGTTCTAGGCGCCGCCAGCCGCGGTACCGGCGCCGGATGCGTCCCGCATCCGGCGCTTTTATTTGCATTATCCGTATTTTATGCATAAAATACGGATTACTAGTCTTCAGGATCACACCCATGGAACACTTCTCCGCTGAACCGGCATCCGGCGCCTCGCTGATCGAGGTCGCCCTGCAGAAGATGAAGCATGCGATTGTCTGCTGTGAGCTGCCGCCCGGCTTCAAGCTCAAGGTCGACGCACTGTCCAAGGAATACGGCATTTCCAGTTCGCCCATCCGCGAGGCGCTCAACCGCCTGGCGCAGGAGGGCGTGGTGACGGCCAGCGACAACAAGGGCTTTCGCGTGGCGCCGATCTCGGTCAGCGACTTCCAGGAGATCACCCGTTTGCGCCAGCTGCTGGAATGCGAGGCGCTGAGCGACGCCATCACCTATGGCGACGATGAATGGGAGGGCAATGTGCTGGCGGCCTATCACCGCCTGGGGATCACGGAGAAGCGCCTGGGCGACGGTCCGGTGGCGCTGGACGACGACTGGGCCGCGCGCCACAAGAATTTCCACTTCATGCTGTTTTCGGCCTGCCCCTCGGGGCTGCTGCTGAGCATGGTCGACTCGCTGTTCGACCGCGCCGAGCGGTATCGCCGCTTCTCGGCGCTGCATCGCCAGACCGAGCGCCACAAGAGCAACGAGCACCAGCTGCTGATGGACGCGGCCCTGGCGCGCGACAAGGACAAGGCCATCGGCCTGCTGCGCCATCACATCGGGCACACGCGCGACAGCGTGACCGAGGCCATCCAGCGCCAGCAGGCCACGCTGCAGTAGATCAGTTGTACACGCCGGTCAGCACGATGACGTCGCCAACGCGTTCAAAGTAGGACGAGCGCGACGCCATCGATTTGGTCACCGGATTGAGCCAGGTGAAATCCACCCAGCCGCTGCCCTTCTTTTTGGCCAGCTCGATTTCCTCGCGCACGAAGGCCTTGCCGTTGACGTCCTTCAGTTCCAGCAAGGCCTTGCCGACCAGTTTGGGATTGCCGCCATCGGCCAGCAGCACGCCGTTCATGTCCAGCACCACCACGTACAGCTCGCCGTTGACGAACTGGCCCTGCGGCTTGTTGAACTCGGCCAGCGCCGCCTCCCTGCCCTGCTGCTTGAGGTAGGCCACCGCCTTCTGGACGAAGCCCACCGCCTCGTCCTTGCTGGCCGCCATGGCCGGCGCCTGGCACAGCGCCGCCAGCAGCAACAATGGGATATAACGCGCTTTCATACCGCCTCCTTGAGTAATTGGCCGTTGCTTGCAGTGGCCGCCGCGCCGGCGCGGCGCGCCGGACGCAACAGGAAGTGGGCCAGCGCCGGCAACAGGATCAGCGCGCCCAGCATGTTCCAGATGAACATGAAGCCCAGCAGGATGCCCATGTCGGCCTGGAATTTGATCGGGGAGAAGCCCCAGGTCGCCACCGCGATGCCCAGCGTGACGCCGGTCAGCACCACCACCTTGCCGGTGAACAGCAGCGCGCGGTAGTAGGCCGCCGACAGGCTGGCGCCGCGCCGCAGCTCGACCAGCATCACCGACACCACGTACAGCGCGTAATCGACGCCGATGCCCACGCCCAGCGCGATCACCGGCAGGGTGGCGACCTTGACGCCGATGCCGAGGCCGACCATCAGGGCCTCGCACAGCACCGAGGTCAGCATCAAGGGCAGCACCGCGCAGACCACCGCGCGCCAGGAGCGGAAGGTGACGAAGGCCAGCACGATCACCGCCGCATACACCCACAGCAGCATCTCGGTATTGGCCTTCTTCACCACGATGTTGGTGGCCGCCTCGATGCCGGCGTTGCCAGCCGCCGACAGGAACTGGATGTCCTTGCTGTTGTTGGCCGCCGCGAAGGCCTCCACCTCGCGCACCACCGAGTCCAGCGTGTCGGCCTTGTGGTCCTTGAGGTAGATGTAGACCGTCAGCAGGTCGCAGTTCTGGTTGAGCAGTTCACGCGGGGCGCGGGTGGTGATGGCGTTCAGCATGTCCTGCGAGCGCGGCAGGTCGAACCACTTGAGGCTGCCCTCGTTCATGCCGGCCGAGGCGCGCTTGCTGAGCGTGGCGTAGGAGTTGGTCGACTCCACCCCGGCCAGCTGCTGCAGGCGCCACTCCAGCGCCTCCACCTGCGCCAGCGTGCCGTAGTTGGCGCACATGTACTGCGGCGTGCGCACCATGACCACGTAGTTGTCGCTGCTGGCGGCGTAGTGCGCGGCCATGAAGGCGCTGTCGCGGTTGTAGCGCGAGTTGGCGCGCAGCTCCGGCGCGCCGGGATCGAGGTCGCCGATTTTCAGGTGCATGCTGACCGCGCCGCCGGCCGTGGCCAGCACCAGCGCCACGCCGATGGCGATGGTGGCCCAGCGGCGGCCGGTGAAGCGGTCGAGGAAGGCCCACAGGCGATGCTTGCGCGGCGCGCCGGCGGCGTCCTGCCCGCCCTCGTCCTGCAGGCTGCGGCGCGCGGCCGTGGCGCTGACGCCGGTGTAGGACAGCAGCACCGGCAGCAGGATCAGGTTGGTGAAGATCAGCATGGCCACGCCCACGCTGGCCGAGATGGCCAGGTCGTGGATGACCGGTATGTCGATCACCATCAGCACCGCGAAGCCGACCGCGTCGGCCAGCAGCGCGGTCAGGCCGGCCAGGAACAGGCGGCGGAAGGTGTAGCGCGCCGCCACCAGCCGGTGCGCGCCGCGGCCGATGTCCTGCATGATGCCGTTCATCTTCTGCGCGCCGTGGCTCATGCCGATGGCGAACACCAGGAACGGCAGCAGCACCGAATACGGGTCGAGGTCGAAGCCCAGCAGCGGCAAGGCGCCCAGCAGCCACAGCGCCGCCACCAGCGAGCACGACACCACCAGCAGGGTGCTGCGCACGCAGCGCGTGTACCACAGCAGCACGGCGGTGCAGATCGCCAGCGCCACGCCAAAGAACAGCAGCACCTGGCGCATGCCCTCGATCAGGTCGGCCACCACCTTGGCGAAGCCGGTGATGTGGATGCGCACGCCCTGCGCCTCGTACTTGGCGCGCAGTTGCTCCAGGCGGGTGCCGAGGTCGGCGTAGTCGATGCGCTGGGTGCCGCTGGTTTCCAGCAGCGGCACCACGATCACGCTGGACTTGAAGTCCGGCGCCACCAGCGAGCCGATCTCGCCGGAGCGCTCGATGTTGGCGCGCAGCTCGTCCAGCCTGGGCGGCGAGCCGTCAAAGCCGTCCGGGATCACCGGACCGCCGTCCAGGCCCTCCTCGGTCACGCCGATCCAGCGCACCGACGGCATCCAGATCGATTTCATGAACGAGCGGTCGACGCCGGGCAGCAGGAACAGTTCGTCGCTGAGCTGGCGCAGCGTTTCCATGTAGCGTGCGTCGTAGATGGTGCCGTGCCCGCTTTCAACGGCGATGCGCAGCGTGTTGCCCAGGCCGGCAAGGTCGGCCTTGTGTTGCTGGTAGTTTTGCACGTAGGGATGACGTGCCGGGATCATGCGTTCGAAGCTGGGGTTGAGGCGCACGCCGAGCGCTTGCCAGCCCAGCACGGCGGTGGCCAGCACGAACAGGATCAGCACCACGACGCGGTGGTTGAACAGCAGGCGTTCAACCGCCGAGCCCGAGCGCGGATCGAATTGATCGAGATTGGCGATCACCGGGTGATCGGGAGCGGAGGTATGCATCACTGGCCTTGTGGAGATGGAAGGGCGATCTTGGTGACGCCGCGCACGCCGGAGACGAACAGCGTGCCGTCGGCGCTTTGCACGGCGCCGGTGAGCGGCGCGCCGGTGGCGCCGGCCTGCGGCTGGAAGCTGCGGCCGCCGTCGGTGCTGCGGAACAGGCGGCCCGTTTCATCGGTCAGCAGCAGGCTGCCGTCCTGGAGGCGCAGGCCGGCGGTCAGCGACTGGGTGGTGGCGATGTCGCTTTTGCGCCAGGCGCCGCCGGGCGTTTCCGACCAGTAGACATTGCCGCGCATGCCGAACACCACGGTGCGCGGGCCGGCCGCGATGGCGCCGAAGTAGGTGCCCTCGTACGGCGTGGCCAGCGCGCGGAAACTGCGGCCGCGGTCGGACGAGTAGAACACCGCGCCCTGTTCGCCGGCGATCACGCAGGCGTCGCCATCGGCGGCGATGGCGTACAGGTGCTTGGCTTTCGGATTGTCGAAGCGCTCCAGCGCGGCGCGCCAGGTGGCGCCGCCGTCGCTGGTGGCCAGCGCCAGCCCGAAGGCGCCGATCAGCAAGCCGTTCCTGTCATCGAAAAAATGAATGTCGAAGAACGGCTTGCTGGGGCCTTCGGCCACCAGCCGTTCGGCGTCGGCCTGCGCGCGCGCCGGGTCGGCGCCAGGGGGCAGCCGGCCCTCGCTGACCGCCGTCACCACCAGGCGGGCGGCGGCGGTGCCGTCGAGGTGTTTGGTCCAGCTCTTGCCGCCGTCGCCGGTCCGCAGCAGCACGCCGCTGTGGCCGACGGCCCAGCCGTCCTTCTGGTTGAGGAAACGGGCGCCGACCAGCGACACGCTGACCGGCACCGCCGCCTGCCGCCAGTGGGCGCCGGCGTCGTCCGAATACAGCACGATGCCGCGCTCGCCCACCGCGACCAGGCGCGCGCCGGCCTGCGTGATGCCAAGCATGACCGCGCCGGCCGCCTTGGCGCTTGGCGCCGACGGCCGTTCCAGCACATCGGGCACCGCCCATGCCGGCATGGCGCCGATCACCAGCAGCGCCGCCGTCACCCTGGCGGCGGCCACGCGGCCCACATGAGAAATCAGTTTCATGACCACTCCTCCGGCGCGCCTAGCGGCTGCCCTTGGCCGCCAGGTTCTCCGGCGTGAAGTAGCTGTCGTTCCAGCGCGGCACCTGCTTGTACTGGTAAGCCTTTTCGACCGGCAGGTTGCCCAGCACATAGGTGTTGGCCAGCAGGTTGTACAGGCCGAAGGTCTGCGACACCGAGCCCGGCACGTCCGGCATCGCCATCGGCAGCGTGTAGCCGACGCGCCACAACTGGCCCTGGGCGTCCCACATATCGGCCAGCACGGCGGTGTAGGTGTCCTCGTCCAGATAGAAGCGGCGCTTCGGCACCGCGTGGCGCTTGCCCGCCGCGACGGTGGCCTCCACCTCCCACACGCGGTGCAGCTCCCAGCGCAGATGGTCGGGGTTCAGGTGCTGCGGCCCGAGCAGGTCGGCGGCCTTGACCTGCCAGGTGCGGTTGGTGTTGTAGGGAATGTAGATTTCCTTCTTGCCGATGATTTTCCAGTCATAGCGATCCAGCCCGCCCGAGAACACAAAGGCCTCGTCGAAGTAGAACGCGCCCGAGGCCACGCTGTCCGGCGTGTCGTAGCCGAGGGTGGGCGCCTTGCGCGTGCGGCGCTGGCCGACCAGGTATTGCCAGGCCTGGCGGCCCTTGTCGGCGTCCACCGTGTCGCGCAGCAGGATCGACTCGCCGGCCTTGAACGGCGGCCCGTAGGTGACCAGCATCAGGTTGTTGTAGTCGCCCTTGAAGGTCTCCAGCGAACCATCCTTGAACCAGTACGGCGACTGCACTTCGCTCAGGCCGTCCGAGGCCATGGTCGATTTGCCGTCCGAGGTGGTGACGAACAGGCGGAACAGCATCGAGCTGGCCTGGCCCTTCCACGACAGCATGTGATTCCACATCAGCTCGTTGCCGGTCTTGGGGATGGGGAAAGGAATGCCGCCGTAGCAGCCCTCCAGCGACTGGCCGTTGTCCCTGGTTTTGCAGCGGGTGGCGTTCTTCAGCGTGTTGTCGTAGGCCCACTGCGGCATGGCGGCGGTGCGGTGGGTCGGGTAGACGTCGATGCGGTAGCTCGGATACTTCCTCATCAGCGCCTTGACGCCGTCGGTCAGCTTGTCCGCGTACTGGTCCATGTTCCTGGCGCTGATCGAGACCACCAGCTTGTCGCCGGCGTAGGGATCGGGACGCTGGTCGCCATCCTTGTAGCCGGCCGGCACCTTGGTGTAGCCGCCGTCCCAGGGCGGAATGGTGCCGGCCTTGTTGCCGGCCTTCTCCGCGCCCACCGGCGTCAGTTCGCCTTTGAGCTTGCTGGCTTCCTCGGCGCCGACCGCCGCCATGGCGCCGCCCTGCGCCACGGCCAGGCCCAGCAAGATGGAAGTCAGCGCGCCGCGCTTGATGGTGTGGTGATTCATATGTGTCTCCTGCTGAAATTAGAATGTGCTTTGCAACGAGAACGAGATGAAATCCCGGTCCTTGCTGGTTTGCTGGTACTGCAGCACGGTCTGCTGCGGCGGCACGTTGGGCGTGATGAACGTGCCCTGCGCGCCCATGAAGTGCACCAGGTTGACGGCGAACTTGAACTGCTTGCGGTAGTCAAAGGTCGCGCCGATGCTGAAGTCGCCGCCATGCTCGGCGCCGCCGGCGAAGCGCAGGCCGGTCGAGGAGCGGCCGCTGAGGGCGTAGCCAAGGCCGATCGGCACGCTCAGGTCCACGCCGGGCGCCACCTGGTAGTACTCGGGCGTGAACAGCAGGCGCACGCCGGAAGCGTCGCGCGTGCTGCGCGGATCGAGCGCGCCCGGATTGGCGGTGGTGCTGAGGCGGCGGTTCCAGGCCAGCTCGCCCAGGATGGAGCCGCCCTGCCACAGGCCGCCGCCGTTGAGGACGTAGATGGCCGACAGGTTGGCGTGGGCGGTATTGCCGACCGCGTAGGCGGCCGTGCCGGGCGTGTTGCCGGCGCCGAAGGCGACCACCGGATCGCTGACCAGCGGCGCGTCGCGGCGGGTGGAAATTTCCGCCGCCACGTTGGCGCCGGCCAGCGTGGTGCTGGCGCTGACGCCGAAGGCCTTGATGTCCTGGCCGTACACCTGGCGGTAGGTGCCGACCGATGGCAGCGCCGGCACGGCGGCCGGCGTCAGGTACAGGTTGAAATCCTTGTCGTGGTAGCGGGTCAGGTAGACGCCGAACTCGGCGATCTCGCTGTCCGGACGGAAGCGCAGCTGCACGCCGCCCTGCCCGCTGTTCTTGGGCTTGATGTCGTCGACGCGGTCGAAATACACATGGGCGAACGAGCCCGGCGCGAAGAAGCGCTCGGCGCCGGCGCCGACGTAATCGGCAAACGAGAAATAGCTGCCCGAACCGGGAATGCGGTTGGCGCGCCATTCGAACTGGTAGTAGCCGCCCACGGTGACGTTGGGCGACAGCTGCAACTGGCCGGACAGCTGGTTCACCGGCATCAGCAATTCCTTGAACTGGGTGCCGGGCACTGACAGCAGCTTGATCACGTCCACCGGCGCCTGGCCGGCCGAGATGCCGTTATCGCCAAAAAACAACGTTTCGCCGTACAGCACCGTGTGACGGCCGAGGCGCACGCTGGCGGCGGCGCTGCCGACGTCGAAGCGGCTGTAGACGAAGGCGTCGAGCAATTCCGCCTTCTTGCCGTGCAGCTTGCGGGTGCTATCGGTGAACTCGTTGCTGCCCACGCTGAGCTGGCTGGCGGTGCCGGCCGAGTTGTTGTCGTTGCGGCGGTTGTAGACGCTGTCGTACCAGGCGGCGCCGGAGATCCGCAGGCCGGAATCCTTGTAGCCGAGGTCCAGCTCCGACAGCAGGTCCACCCGGTTCGAGATCAGGCCGGTGCTGAAGTTGCGGTCGCCATCGTCGGTGTTGGCGTCGACGATCAGGCCGGGCGCCGCGCTTTTCAGGCGGAAGGCGTTGCTGTATTTGACGGTGTTGTCCCAACGGACCTTCACATCCGGGTTGCCGGATTCGATCTCCACCGCCCAGCCGCTGGCGGCGGCGGTTTGCAGCGCCGCCGCCACGGCGGCGGCGGCCAGGCCGCGTCGCGGCCGGTATGGTGCCCTGGTTGTCATGCTTGTCTCCTTTATAGCGGCTCGGACCGCGGTTGTTGTGGTGATTTTTTGTGCACGCGAGCTTATTATGCATGAATATATTTTTTGTGCATAGTTTATTATTTTGAGCACGAATAAAAAAAGGCAGCCATCTGGCTGCCCTTTGCATTTCGATACTCTTGCGCGTTGCGTGCGCCGGTCTAATCCAGCCCCATGGCCGCGCTGTATTCGCGCGCCTGCCGCTCCAGCCAGGTGCGGAACACGGCCAGCGCCGGGTTGCCGGCCTTGTTCTCCGGGTAGATCAGGTAGTAGGAGCGCTCGTTCAGGTACTGGTGGCTGACCGCCTGCACCAGCACGCCGCGCCGCAACTCGTCCTCCACCAGGAAGCGCGGGATCAGCGCCACGCCCATGCCATGGATGGCCGCCTCGGCCAGCATGGAGAACAGCTCGAAGCGCGGCCCGGACATGTCGTTGTCCACCTCCATGTGGCGCGAGGCGAACCAGTCGCGCCAGGCATACGGCCGGGTGCTCTGCTGCAGGAGCGTGTGGCGCCGCCAGTCCACCCTTCCCAGCGCCGGGCTGCACACGGCGATCAGGTTCTCGCGCATCAGGAACAGGCTGTCGCTGCCGGGCCAGCTGGACTGGCCGGCGTAGATGGCCGCGTCGAACGGCGTGTCGTCGAACATGAAGGGCTGGGTGCGCGCGCTGAGGTTGATGGTGATTTCCGGATGCTCGGCGGCGAAGTGCGGCATGCGCGGCAGCAGCCACTTGGTGGCGAAGGTCGGCACCACGCCCAGCTCCAGCGTGCCGCCCTGCCCGCCCTTGGCCATCAGGGCCAGCGTGTCGCGCTCCACCTCGTCCAGCCGGGCGCTGATCTGGCGGCTGTAAATCAGGCCGGCCTCGGTCAGCGCCACGCCGCGCCGGCCGCGCCGGAACAGCTTCAGATCAAGGAACTCCTCCAGCGCGCCGATCTGGCGGCAGATGGCGCTTTGCGTCACGGCCAGTTCATCGGCGGCCTTGGTGAAACTCTGGTGACGCGCGGCGGCTTCAAATGCCGACAGGGCGGCGGTGGACGGTATCTTGCGGCGCATGCCTGCGGCCTCCTTTTTAGAAGTGCGTTTTACGCACAATTTGGTGCGAACAAATCGTTTGTGAGCTTGATTTTTCGATTGTACATTAGCTTCGCAAACTGATTAACGCTCACGAAATGAGGGTAACGCACATGAAGGTTTTAGTCGCGGTGAAACGCGTGGTGGACCACAACGTCAAGGTCCGTGTCAAAGGCGACGGCAGCGGTGTCGACCTGGCCAACACCAAGATGTCCATGAACCCGTTCGACGAGATCGCGGTCGAGCAGGCGGTGCGCATGAAGGAGGCTGGCGTCGCCAGCGAGGTGGTGGCTGTGTCGTGCGGCCCCATGGCCAGCCAGGAGACCTTGCGCACCGCCATGGCGCTGGGCGCCGACCGCGCCATCCTGGTCCACAGCGACGCCGAGCTGCAGCCGCTGGCGGTGGCCAAGCTGCTCAAGGCGCTGGCCGAGATGGAGCAGCCCAGCCTGATCATCACCGGCAAGCAAGCCATCGACGACGATTGCAACCAGACCGGCCAGATGCTGGCCGCTCTGCTCGACTGGCCGCAGGCGACCTTCGCCTCGACGCTGGAGATCGACGGTGCGCACGCCCGCGTCAGCCGTGAGATCGATGGCGGACTGGAGACCCTGCGGCTGGAACTGCCGGCGCTGGTGACCACCGACCTGCGCCTGAACGAGCCGCGCTACACCACGCTGCCCAACATCATGAAGGCCAAGAAGCGCCCGCTTGACATCGTCACGCCGGCGGACCTGTCGGTGGACGTGGCGCCGCGCCTGACCGTGTTGTCGATGGCGGAACCGGCGAGCCGCAACGCCGGCGTGGTGGTGCCCGACGTCGCCACGCTGCTGGCCAGGCTGCGCCAGGAAGCCAAAGTGCTGTAGTTTCTTCTCCCCACCTCACAGGATAATCCCATGACCGCTCTCGTCATCGCAGAACACGATCAACACGGCATCAAGGCCGCCACCCTCCACACCGTCAGCGCCGCGCTGGCCTGCTGCGCCGAGGTCCACCTGCTGGTCGCCGGCGCCGGCTGTTCCGCCGCCGCTGCGGCGGCGGCCGGCATCAGCGGCGTCAGCAGGGTGCTACTGGTCGACGCTCCCCATCTGGCCGATGGCGGCGCCGAGAACCTGGCGCGCCAGATCCTGGCGCTGGCCGACGGCTACAGCCATATCCTGGCCGCCGCCACCGCGTGCGGCAAGAACGTCCTGCCGCGCGTGGCCGCGCGCCTCGACGTGGCGCAGATTTCCGAGATCAGCCAGGTGCTGGCGCCGGACACGTTCGCGCGCCCCATGTACGCCGGCAACGTGATCGCCACCGTGCGCTCGGCCGACGCGGTCAAGGTCATCACCGTGCGCGCCACCAGCTTTGAGCCGGCGGCGCAAGGCGGCGGCAAGGCAACGGTCGCCATCCTGCCGGCCAGCGCCGAGGACAGCCGCGCGCGCCTGGTGTCGCGGCAGACCGTCGCCAGCGGCCGGCCGGAACTGAGCGGCGCCGCCATCGTGGTGGCCGGCGGCCGCGGCCTGGGCTCGGCGGAAAACTTCAAGCTGCTGGATCCGCTGGCCGACCGCCTGGGCGCCGCCATCGGCGCCTCGCGCGCGGCGGTGGACGCCGGCTACGTGCCCAACGACTGGCAGGTCGGCCAGACCGGCAAGATCGTCGCGCCGCAGCTGTACATCGCGGTCGGCATCTCGGGCGCCATCCAGCACCTGGCCGGCATGAAGGAGTCGAAGACCATCGTCGCCATCAACAAGGACCCGGAGGCGCCCATCTTCGCGGTCGCCGACTACGGCATCGTCGGCGACCTGTTCGACATCGTGCCGCGGATGGCGGCGGCACTGGCATAAGCGGCGAGGCGATCACGCGGCCGGGGCGCGCGCAACACTCACCTCGACAGCAGCGCCGCCTCGCCCCAGCTGACCGGCAGTTGCTCATTGACCGCCGCCGCGCCGCGCGCCACCAGTTCGATCAGCTTGACGCCGGTGACGTCGGCACTCAGGGTCTGTGCCGCCTGGCCCCAGCGCTGGGGCTTGCTGGTGGCCAGCAGCTTGCCGTCGCCGTAGATCATGAAGGTGACGCCATGCGCGCGGTCCTGCGCGGAGTCGTCCACGCCCACCTCCGCGCTCACGCGGCGATAACCCTGATTGCGCACCTCCAGCCGCGAATTGGCCAGCACGCCGATGCCGGCGCCGTAGGTCTTGCCGGCGATGCGCAGCGTCTGGCCGTACGGCGTGCTGTCGGCGCGCGCGCCGCCCCAGCCGGCGTACATCGGCCGCTCGCCGGCGCCCTTGGTGCCGCTCCAGCCGGCCGACGAGCGGAAGATCGACGGATCGGCTTGCGGCCGGACCACGCCGTCCACCGCCGGGTTCACGCTGCCCGGCAGCTCCGACAGATACAGGCCCTGTGCCAGCGCCCGCGTGCCCTCGACGCGGAAGATGCGCGTCTCGCGCGGCGCCACGCGCACCTTGGTCTCGTTGGTGAAGCTGGTTTTCTCCTTGCTCCAGAGGTCGGTCAGCGTGACCGGCGCATCCTTGCGCAGCTTCAACTGTTCAGCGGTGAGGTCGGCCTCCATCGGCGTCAGCCCGCGATTGAAGATGACCACCGCCTTCTGCCCCGAGGCCAGCTGCTTGACCAGGATTTGCAGATCGTCGGCGTCGTACGCCAGCGTGGCCTGGTTGCCGGCCGGGTCCTGGTTGAGCGCGATGATGTCGTCATTGCCGACGATGTCCATCAGCGGCTGCGCCATGGTGCGCAGGTCGGCGCCGATCATCAGCGGCGCGTTCAGCATGGCCCACAGCGCGAAATGCGAGCGCGCCTCCACCAGGTGGCCGGCGTCGAAGTCGCCCTTGCCGATGTACAGCATGTCGGGGTCGTTCCAGCTGCCCGGATGGGCGTACAGTTCGCGCCGCAGGGCGCTGTCGAAGTTGGTCAGCATGCGCGCCCAGGCGGGCGTGATGTCGTCGCTGGTGCGCGAGATGTTGCCGTAGTTCTTGCCCCACGCGCGCACGTCGGCCGCGCCCCACACGCACAGCGACAGCAGATAGTCGCCATCGGGATTGCTGCGCTGCAGGGCGCGGTTGATCTCGGTGAACTCGGCCTGCACGGCCGGGATGTTGCTGCGGCTGACCGATTGCAGGTCCAGCACCGGCGCCAGCGCGCGGTACTGGCCCGAGCGCACTTTCGGGCTGTCGGCGCCGTAGGCGCGCAGGCCGCAGCCGTCGACCTTGATGAAGTCGAAGCCCCAGTCGCTGAAAAACAGCGCGATGTCCTGGTCGACGTGGCCGTACAGGCCGACCTCGCGCTCCAGCACGCTGCCCTTGGGCAGGTCGGTGTCGTCGCCGGAATAGGCCTGGGAGCAGGTGTTGCGGCCGAGGTCGGAATAAATGCCGGCCTTGAGGCCCATCGCGTGCAGCTTGTCGGTGAACGGCCGGAAGCTGCTGGCGCCGCCGCCCGTCGAGGACGGGAAGCGGTCGGGCCGTATCACCAGCCGGCCGTCGGGCTGCTGGCGCCGCAGCGCCCAGCCGTCGTCGATGTTGATGTAGCGGTAGCCGCTGGCGGCCAGGCCGCTGTCGACGATGCGCTGGGCCGAGCCCAGTATCTTGGCCTCGTCGATATCGGTGCCGAAGGCGTTCCAGCTGCTCCAGCCCATCGGCGGGGTGGCGGCGCGGCCGGCGGTGTAGGCGCTCCAGCGCCCGCCCGGCGCCAGCGCGTCCGGCGCCGCCTGGACCGCGGCCGCCGCCAGCCACAGGGCGACCAGGGCCGCGCCCGGGCGCAGGCGCGGCGCTGTCTTGTCATGCATCAAAGTCATCAGCGCACCTCCAGCTCAAACGGCGCGGCCGGCAGGTCATCGCCGCTGAACAGGTTGACGAACGGCGCATCGGCCCAGGCGTAGCGCACGCGCGTGGCGTCCGCCGTGGCGGCGCCCGGCAGGCGCACGGTGTCGCCGGCCGCGCGCGCGTCGACGTAGCGGCAGGTGGCGCCGGCGCACACTTCGAAGCCGATCGCGCGGTCGGACGAATAGGTGACCAGGCCGCCGCCGGTGTCGCGGAAGGTGACGACCAGGTCCTGGCCGTCGCGCCGGGCCGACACCGCGTACGGACTGCCGGGCGCGCCCTGCCCGCCATAGGCCACCACGCGCGCCGCGCGCGCCAGGCGTTCGCCGACCAGCGTCTTCTGGGTCGGGTGGATGTCGAAGCGGTCGCCCACGTCCAGCGTCACCGCCAGTCCCGCGTGGGGGTCGGCCGCCACGCTCGCGGCCTGCGCCGCGCGCAGCTCGGCCCAGCCGGACTGGCCGGGCGCCTTGGCCGGGGTGCCGAACGCGGTCAGTTGCGCGATCATGAACGGCAGCGCCGGCTGCTCGAAGCGCTGGCGCCAGTCGCGCATCAGCATCGGCAGCAGCGTGCGGTATTCCTGCGCCGCGCCGGCGTTCGACTCACCCTGGTACCAGGCCGCCAGCTTGAACTTGTAGCCGACCAGCGGCGCGATCATGCCGTTGTACAGCGTGCTCAGGCTGGTCGGCACGTCCCACGGCGCCGGCGGCACCGACAGGCCCTTCAGCGGGCTGCCGCGGCGCACCTTCCAGGCGGCCGGCAGCGCGACCGACTTGCCATCGGACAAGCCGATGGCGCGGTTGGCCGGCTGGCCCGACAGGCCACCGCCCTGCCCGCCGCTGAGCACGCGCATGGCGATCACGTTGCGGCCCGGCTTGAACACGCCGGCCGGCACGTCATAGTCGCGCCAGATCCACGGCGTGCTGGAGCCGCCCACGCGCACGCCGTTAACCCAGGTGGTGTCGTAGGTGTCGACCGGCCCCAGGTGCAGCTGGTTGGCCTTGCGCGCCTGCGCCGCCGTCAGCGTGACGGTGGTGCGGTACCAGGCCACGCCGTCGAAGTCCTTGAAATCGGCCAGGCCGCTGTCCTTCCATGATCCGCTCGGGGTGACGGACGGCCAGGCGGCGTCGTCGAACTCCGGCGCGCGCCAGGCGCGCTGCGCGGCGGCGGCCGGGTCGTGCGCGTCCCACCAGGCGTCGTTGCGCGCCTCCTCGGCGCGCATGCCGGCGGCGCGGTCGGCGCCGTATTGCGCCACGGCGGCCACGCCGGCCCGGTAATCGTCCAGCGTGGCGAGCGACTCGCCGCCGATCCAGCTCTGGATGGTGGTGCCGCCCCAGCTGGCGTGGATGAAGCCGACCGGGATCTTGTAGCTGGCCTGCAGCGAGCGCGCCATGTAGTAGCAGACGGCCGAGGTCTTGCCCACCGATTCGGCGGTCAGCGGCGTCCACGCGACCTTGCCCGCGAGTTCTTCCTGCGGGGTGGCGGCGCTGGTTTTCCGCACGTTCAGGTAGCGCAGGCGGTCATTGCGCGCGCCCCAGGTAGCGCCTATGGCGTTGGTCGAGGCGTTGACGGCAAACTCCATGTTGGATTGGCCGGAGCACAGGTAGACGTCGCCGATCAGGATGTCGCCGCGGCTGACGGTGCGGCCGCCGGCGCTGGCTTTCAGGGTGTAGGGGCCGCCGGCCGGCTGCGGCGGCAGGGCGACGCGCCATTTGCCGCGCGCGTCGGCGCTGCCGGTGACGGTCTGGCCGGCCAGGGTGACGGTCACCTCGGCGCCGGCGCCGGCCGTGCCCCACACGGCCAGCGGCTGGTCGCGCTGCAGCACGGCGTGGTCGGAAAAAATGCGCGCCAGGCCCAGTTCGGCGGCCTGCGCCGGCAGGCACGAAAAAGCGGCGGCCAGCGCCAGCAGGCGCGCCGCCTTACGGTTTGTCTCCATCGTGATTCCTCATCATTGTTTTATTCAGCGATGGTGCGATTTTGCGATGTTGCCATGGGCCGGGCAATTACGAAAATCACCAACTGGCCGAACATAATTGATGAAAAATCGCGCCATCGGTGGCGGCGCGGCGCCGAATCGCTAGAATCCCGATTCCGTTACCTTTCATTTAAGGAATTATCATGACGAAATCCCTGCTGCGCGCCGCCGTCGCGCTCGCCCTGTCGTCGCTGTGCGCGGCGTCCCTGCCCGCCTACGCCGAGGCGCCCGCGCCGGCCGTGCAGGCCGCCACCCAGGGCGCGCGCGGCCTGCTGCTGACGACGGCGCAGGGGAGGTTGCGGATCGAGCCGTGGAGCGACCGCATCGTCCACGTGCTGGCGGGCCCGGCCAGCGGCTGGGATGGCAACTACAACCCGGCCGTGATCGCCCAGCCGGGCAAGGTGGACTGGCGCGTGACGGAAACGCCGGAGTACTACCAGCTGGCCACGCCGGCCCTGCAAGTGCGCGTGGCGCGCGACAGCGGCAAGCTCAGTTTCCTTGACGCGCAAGGCAAGCTGCTGCTGGCCGAGTCCGGACGCGACATCCGCCAGGACGGCGTCACCCAGGGGTTTGACTATTCCGGCCCGGTGTTTGGACTGGGCCAGCACCAGAACGGCAAGTTCGACTATCGCGGCAACACGGTGCGCCTGCAGCAGGTCAACCGCGACGTCGCGGTGCCGCTGCTGACCACGCCGGACGGCTTTGGCATCCTGTGGAACAACGCCGCCGTCACCGAGGTCGAAGTCGGCCTGCCGGCCGGCCACCACCCGGTCAGCATCCGCTCCGAGGCCGGCCAGGGCGTCGATTACCACTTCATCCTCGGCCCGGAACTGGACCAGGTGGTGGCCGGCTACCGCGAGCTGACCGGCCGCGCGCCCATGATGGCGCGCTGGACCTGGGGCCTGTGGCAATCCAAGGAGCATTACAAGACCCAGGCCGAGCTGCTGGGCGTGGCCGCGCGCTACCGCCAGATGAAGGTGCCGCTGGACGCCGTGGTGCAGGACTGGCAGTACTGGCAGCCGGGCGCCTGGGGCGACCATCAGATGGACCCGGCGCGCTTCCCGGACCCGAAAGGCATGGTCGACCAGTTGCACGCGCAGAACGTGCACGCCATCATTTCGGTCTGGGCCCGGTTCGACGCCGGCACCCGCAACGGCGCCGAGCTGCAGGCGGCCGGCGCCATGTATCCCACGCTGTACAACAACGTCTACCCGGCGGGCAAGGGCTACTGGTATGACGCCTACGCGCCGGCCGGCCGCAAGCTGTACTGGGAGCAGATCAGCCGTTCGCTCGGCAAGGCCGGCTGGGACGGCTGGTGGCTGGACGCCAGCGAGGCCGAACTGGGCGGCTGGCCGGGCCAGATGCGCGAGGTGACCACCGCCGCCGGTCCGGGCAAGCAGGTGTACAACGCCTACCCGCTGCTGCACACCAGCGCCGTGTTCGAGGGCACCACGAAAGACGCGCCGTCCAAGCGCCCGTTCATCCTGACCCGTTCGGCCTACGCCGGACAGCAGCGCAACGCCGCCCTCACCTGGTCCGGCGACACCATGGGCACCTGGGAGGTGTTCCGCATGCAGCTGCCGGCCGCGCTCAACTTCACGCTGAGCGGCATCCCCTACTGGTCGGCCGACATCGGCGGCTTCTTCGGCGGCGATCCGGCCGATCCGGCCTATGCCGAGCTGTACACGCGCTGGTACCAGTTCGGCGCGTTCAACCCGATGTTCCGCGTGCACGGCACCGGCGAGTCGAAGGAAATCTGGCGCTTCAACGCCGCCACGCAGAAAATCCTGCGCGACACCACGCAGCTGCGCTACCGCCTGCTGCCGTACATTTATTCGGCCTCGTGGGACGTCACCAGCCGCCACGGCACCATGATGCGCGCGTTGGCGATGGATTTCCGCGCCGACGCCCAGGCCGTCGCCACCGGCGACCAGTACATGTTCGGCAAGGCGCTGCTGGTGGCGCCGGTGATGACGCCCAACACCGACGTGCGCACCGTCTACCTGCCGGCCAAGACCGACTGGTTCGACTTCCACACCGGCAAGCGCTACGCCGGCGGCAAGGTGGTGGCGGCCAAGGCCGATATCGCCACCATCCCGCTGTTCGCGCGCGCCGGCAGCATCCTGCCGCTGGGCCCGGACGTGCAATACGCCGACCAGAAGAGCGAGCAGCCGATCGAGCTGCGCGTCTATCCGGGCCAGGATGGCAGCTTCGAGCTGTATGACGACGCCGGCGACGGCCCAGGCTACACCAACGGCGAATACGCCACCCGCCGCCTCAGCTGGAACCAGGCTGGCGCCAAGCTGTCCATCGCGCCATGGCAGGGCGGCTTCCCCGGCATGCGCCGCGAACAGGCTTTCGTGGTGCGCTGCGCCGCCGCCCCGGCCAAGCCGGGCGTGCGCGTGGTGGCCGGCGCCACCGCGCTCGAGGTGGCGTTGCCGGGCTGCCGCTAGGCCGGCTCACGCCGGCGCGGCGGGACGGCGTTTTTTCTTGGGCAGGGCCGCGGCCAGCATCTCGAACAGGGTGCGCGCGGCCGGCGACATGCTGTGGTTGCGCTTGCTGATCAGGCCCAGGGTGCGCTGGATCGACGGGTTCACCAGCGGCACGCCGACGATGCCGTCCGGCCGTCCCGGCAGCACCGACAGGCCGGGCACGGCCGCCACGCCCATGCCCGCCTCGACCAGCGCCAGCACGCCGGAGACGTGGTTGACCTCGCAAAAAATCAGCGGGTGCTTTTCCACCCCGGCCAGGGCGGCGTCGATCACGCTGCGGTTGCCGCTGGATTTGGCGACCGAGATGTAGCGCTCGCCCACCGTATCCTTCCAGCTCAGCGTCTTGCGGCGCGCCAGCGGGTGGTCGCGCCGCATGGCCAGCACGTAGCGCTCCACGTAAATCGGCTCGAACACGATTTCCGGATCTTCCGCGCCGGTGAAATTGATGCCGAAATCGGCCTCCCCGGCCAGCACCAGGTTCAGCACGTCCTGCGCGCTCTCGTCGTGCACGCGCACGCGGATGCGCGGGAAGCGCGCGCTGAACTGCTTCAACACCTCCGGCAGGAAATGCCACACGGCCGACGGCACGCAGGCCAGGGTCACCGTGCCGGTGCGGTGAGCGGCCAGGTCGGCCACGCCCAGCACCGCGTCCTCCAGGCCGTCGAGCGCGGTGCGCACGTTCACCAGGAAGGTCTGGCCCACGTTGGTCAGCTGCACGCGCCGGGTGGTGCGCTCGAACAGCTTGACGCCCAGCCCCTCCTCCAGCTTCTCGATGCGCCGGCTCAGCGCCGACTGCGACAGGAACAGGTCGGCGGCGGCCTGGCGGAAGCTGGCGCGTTCGGCCACAGCGACGAAGGCGTGCAGATCGTGCAAATCATAATTGATGCGCATGGTGCATTAATCCACGTAAAAATTGCGATTATCAAATTATGCCATTTGGCGCATCATCCCTCCACTCAACAACCAGCCTCATCAAGAAGGCCGTCCTCAAGGAGACAGCATGCGCCATTCCTGCGCCCTCACCGCCCTGCTCATCGCCAGCGGCGCCTGCCCGGCCCAGACCGGCATCAGCCTGTACGGCATCGTCGATGTCGGCGTGCGCGGCAGCAACGGCCTCGGCGCCAACAACACCCCCACGGCCGACCGTAGCGGCGCCGTCAGCAGCGGCGTCAATGAAACCAGCCGCTGGGGCCTGCGCGGCCGCGAAGCGCTGGGCGGCGGCTGGGCCGCGCTGGTGCGGTTGGAGGGCGGCGTCAACGCCGACACCGGCGCCTCGGCCAAGAGCGACCGCCTGTTCGACCGGCAGGCGTGGGCGGGACTGGAAACGCCCTACGGCACGCTGGCGGCGGGCCGCCAGACCAATCTGCTGTCGGACGCCCTGATCAGCGTCGATCCGCTCGGCAAGCGCGACGCCAGCTTCAACCCCAACGTCAACATCGCCGGCTTGAGCAACACCGCCTTCGGCACCCATTCCTTCGGCCGGCAGTACGGCCCCAGCGGCTACAACGACAACTTCTACCGCCTCGACAACACCCTCAAATACACCGCCACCATCGGCTCGTGGCAGGCGCGCGCCGCCTGGTCATTCGGCGAGGTGGCGGGCGACAGCAGCGCCGGCTCCGCGCACGGCGTGGCGCTGGCCTATCAGCGGCCTGACTGGGTGGTGTCCGGGGCCACCTCGCAATTCCGCAGCCGCGAAGGCTTGCCGCTGGACGCCTGGACGCTGGGCGCGGCGCTGCGCGTCGACGGCTGGCAGTTCAAGGGCAATGCCGCGCGCAACAAGGCGGACACCGGCGCCGGCAAGACGGTCAGCCAGCGTGTGCTGTCGGCCGGCGTCAGCCGCGAGATCGTGGCCGGCCTGCTGGCCACCACCGCCTGGTACAGCGTGCGGCGCGAGGCCACCGGCCTGCGCGACGACGGCTTCGACCGCGCCTTCCTGTTTCTCGAAAAAACGCTGGCGCCACGCACCACCGCCTACGCCGAAGCCGATTACACCACCTGGCGCGGCGACGCCGCCGGCCAGACCGGCACCCGTCCCAACGACCGCCACGGCAGCGGCCTGACGGTCGGCCTCATGCAAAAGTTTTAACGCAAACAAGGAGTTCTTATGCGACCACATCACCTCAAACACGGCACGCTGGCGGCGCTGGCCGCCTTGGCGCTGACGCTGAGCGGCATGGCCCCGGCCGCCGAGCTGCGCGTCGTCAGCTCGGGCGGCTTCGCCCAGGCCTACAAGGACTTGTCCGCCCCTTACGAGCGCGCCAGCGGCGACCATCTGGTGTCCGCGTGGGGGCCGTCGATGGGCACGACCAGCAACGCCATCCCGGCGCGCCTGGCCCGGGGCGAGCCGATCGACGTGGTCATCATGGTGGGCGAGGCGCTCGACCGGCTGATGGCCGAGGGCCGCCTGGAACCGGGCAGCAAGGTGGTGCTGGCCGACTCGCCGATCGCCTGCGCCGTGCGCCATGGCGCGGCGCGGCCCGACATCGGCACCGTCGACGGCCTGCGCCAGGCCTTTCTGAGCGCGCGCCGCGTGGCCTATTCCGACAGCGCCAGCGGCGAATACATCAAGCGCCAGCTGCTCGACAAGCTGGGCATCCGCCAGCAGATGGAGGGCAAGGCGGCGCAGATTCCCGCCACCCCGGTGGGCGAGATCATCGCCCACGGCGAGGCCGATTTCGGCTGCCAGCAGCGCAGCGAACTGCAGCCGGTGGCCGGCATCGACGTGGTCGGCCTGATCCCGCCGGAGGTGCAGCTGCGCACGCAGTTCGCCGGCGCGGTGGTGCGCGGCGCCAGCCAGCCGCAGGCCGCGCGCGCCCTGCTGCGCTTCCTGGCCTCGCCCGCGAACGCCGCCGCCATCGAGGCCACCGGCCTGGAGCCGGTCACGGCGCCACATTGACCATTTTTTCAGAAAGCGCATCATGAACACGCACTCCACCGCCACCGCCCCCCGTCACGCCGCCACGGCGCCGCCACGCCAGCCCTCCAGGCTGGGCGCCGTCATCCGCGTCACCAGCGGCAACTTCATCGAGATGTACGACTTCTTCCCGGCCGCCAGCGAGTACGCGGCGCTGATGATGACCTTCGCCACCTTTGGCGCCGGCTTCTTCATGCGGCCGCTGGGCGCCATCTTCCTCGGCAGCTATATCGACCGCATCGGCCGCCGCAAGGGGCTGGTGCTGACGCTGGGCATCATGGCCTCCGGCACGGCGCTGATCGCCTTCGTGCCCGGCTACGCCACCATCGGCCTGCTGGCGCCGCTGCTGGTGTTGATCGGCCGCCTGCTGCAGGGTTTCTCGGCCGGCGTGGAGCTGGGCGGCGTGTCGGTCTATCTGTCGGAGATGGCCACGCCGGGCAACAAGGGCTTCTATGTGAGCTGGCAATCGGCCAGCCAGCAGGTGGCGGTAATCTTTTCCGCCGCGCTGGGCTATGGCCTCAACCACGCCATGCCCGGGGAGGTGATCGCCGACTGGGGCTGGCGCATCCCGTTCTTCATCGGCTGCTCGATCATCCCGGTGGTGTTCTACATCCGCCGCTCGCTGCAGGAAACCGAGGCCTACCTGGCGCAGAAAAGCCATCCGACCTTCCGCCAGATGATGCGCACCATCGCCGTCAACTGGCCGCTGGTGACGGTGGGCGCCATGCTGGTGGTGCTGACCACGGTGGCGTTCTACATGATCACCGTGTACACGCCCACCTTCGGCAAGAGCGTGCTCAAGCTGAGCACCGGGGACGCCCTGCTGGTCACCCTGTGCGTGGGCGTGTCGAACTTCATCTGGCTGCCGGTGATGGGGGCGCTGTCGGACCGCGTCGGCCGCTGGCCGGTGATGGTGGCCTGCGCGTCGCTGACGGCGCTGACCGCCTATCCGGCGCTGTCATGGCTGATCGCCAACCCCAGCTTCGGCCATATGGTGATGGTGGAACTGTGGCTGTCCTTCCTGTACGGCAGCTACAACGGCGCCACCATCGTCGCCCTGACCGAAATCATCCCGGCCCAGGTGCGCACCACCGGCTTCTCGCTGGCCTACAGCCTGGCCACCGCCCTGTTCGGCGGCCTGACGCCGCTGTTGTCGACCTGGCTGATCGAGGCAAGCGGCGACAAGGCGGCGCCCGGCTACTGGATGGCGGGGGCCGCCACCATCAGCCTGATCGCCACCGTGCTGGTGTACCGCGGCATCGTCAGGGAGCGTGCCGCGGGGTAATAAATTTCGTTCAGGGAATTGGCTTTTTTCGTAATTGCGACGCCAATGGGGCCTCCGTATGCTGCACCGATCACTATAAGTTTGGGAGGAGCAAATGCGTATCCGGAGACAATCGCCACACCTGAAAACGCAAGTTTTCCGCCTGGTCAGCTTGTCAGCCATGCTGGCACTTGCGGGCTGCGGCGGCGGCGGCGGCTCGGCGCCCGTCGTCGCGTCAGATACGGTGGTCACGCCGCCGACCACGACCACGCCGACCACACCCACCACGCCAACCACCCCAACCACGCCGACCACGCCCACCACCCCGACCACCCCGACACCGACGGCGGCCGCCACCTGGAACAGCGTGAAATGGGGCGGCGGCGGCTATGTCAGCGGCCTGATCTTCCATCCGACCACCGCCAACCTGCTGTACGCGCGCACCGACATCGGCGGCGCCTATCGCTGGAACCAGGCCGCGGCGTCCTGGACGCCGATCACCGACGGCCTGGGCTTCGGCGCCGCCGAGAGCAAATACCACGGCATCGAAAGCATCGCCCTCGATCCGAACAACGACCAGTTGGTCTACATGGCGACCGGCATGTACACGTTTGAAGGCAACGGCCGCCTCTACCTCTCCAGCGACCGCGGCGACCACTGGACCCACGTCGACCTGCCGTTCCCGGTGGGCGGCAACAACGGCGGCCGCGCCATGGGCGAACGCCTGATGGTCGATCCCAACAAACCCTCGACCTTGTTCTACGGCTCGCGCACGGCCGGCCTGTGGAAGAGCGTGAACTCGGGCCAGAGCTGGAGTCAGGTGACGTCGCTGTCCTCCGCCGTCATGACGCAGGACCAGGTCAACGCCGTGGGCGGCAGCGCGATGGGCGTGGAGGTGGTGGTGTACGACACCGGCACCAAGGGCGGCGGCACGGCCACCCCGACCATCTACGCCGCCATCGCGCCCGACTACGCCAGCGTGGCCGGCCTGAGCGCCAACCTGTACAAATCCACCAACGGCGGCGCCAGCTGGACCCCGGTGACGACGCCGGTGACCGGCTACCACATCCCGCACATGGTGCGCGCGGCCGACGGCATGTTCTACGTGGTGTTCACCAAGGACGCCGGACCGGGCGCCGGCGGCCCCGGACGCTTCTACAAGTTCGACGGCAGCAACTGGACCCTGCTCAAGAGCGAGGACCCGGCCGGCGGCACCAACTTCGGCCTGGGCGGCGTGTCGGTCCAGGGCAGCGGCGCGACCACCCGCATCGCGCTGGGCGTGACCAACTCCTGGGGCAACTGGGCCGGCCAGCAGATCGTGCAGCTGTCCGACGACGGCGGCAAGACCTGGCGCGAGATCGAGGCCACCATGCCGGGCGAGATCGCCTCCGGCTGGGTGGACGACGTCGAGATCGATCCATCCAACCGCGACCACATCCTGCACGTGCACGGCGGCGGCATCGTCGAGACCCGCAACGCCTCCTCGGCCACGCCAAGCTGGAGCGGCGCGATCACCAACATCGAGGAGACCGCCACGCTGTCGCTGGTGACGCCGCCGGCCGGCGCGCCGTACAAGTTCATCAACAGCGCCGGCGACATCGGCACCTGGCTGCAGACCGACCTGAGCGTCAAGCCGACCATGGGCCCGACCGCCAACTGGAGCAACGGCAACGCCGCCGACATGGCCTGGTCCGATCCGCTGTACATCGCCGGCGCCGGCGTGGCCAACTGGTCGGGCGCGGGCGGCTTCGGCTTCTGGTCCGGCGACGGCGGCAAGACCTGGTCGAACTTCGCCACCCTGCCCGCCGGCGCCCAGGCCAACACCGGCGCGGCCGGCAACATCGCGGTGCCCTCGCGTGGCAACATCATCTGGGCGCCGGCCAACTCGGTGCCCTCGTACAGCACCAACAACGGCGCCAGCTGGACCGCCACCAACCTGCCGGCGCTGGCCGTGGTCGGACAAAACTGGGATCGCGGTTACCGCCTGGCGGCGGACCGCAAGAATCCGAACAAGGTCTACGCCTACGATTCGGGCGGCGCGACGTGGGCCACGCCGGGCAAGCTGTACGTCTCCACCGATGGCGGCCACAGCTTCACGCTCAGCCAGGGCTCGGTGGCGGCCAACCTGGCGCCCAACGCCTGGGGGGCGACCTCGATGGCGGTCAACCCCAACGCCGAGGGCGACCTCTGGCTGGCCGACGGCAACACCGTGTACCACTCGCTCGACTCGGGCGCGACCTGGACCAAGCTCAACAACTTCGCCACCAGCGGCGGCACCTCGGGCGCCAGCCTGATCGCGCTCGGCAAGGCGGCGCCCGGCGCCAGCTACTCGGCGGCGGTGTACGTGGTGGGCGTGGTCAACGGCGTGTGGGGCGTGTACCGCTCCGACGATGGCGGCGCCAGCTGGACGCGCTTCAACGACGACGCCCACCAGTTCGGCGGCATCGGCGTGATGGCGGCGGACTGGAACAGCTACGGCCGGATCTACATCAGCGGCACCGGCCGCGGCCTGCTCTACTCCAACTGAGCGGTGAAATAGAAAAGGGCAGCCTCGACGGCTGCCCTTTTTTCATTGGCCATCGCCAGCCAGGATTACAGCGCGATGTCCGGCACTTTCTTCACCTCGCCCGGTTTTTCGGTGGCGGGGGCGGCCGGGGCGAAACCGTCCAGGCTGGGCGACGCGATCGCCAGTTGCAAGGTCTCCGCGGTGCTGGCCCATTCGGCCGCCAGCAGGTCCGGGTTGTCGTTCAGCTTTTTCCCGTAGGTCGGCACGATCTCGTGGATCTTGTCGCGCCAGGCGGCGGTCTTCATGCGGTCCGGGAAAACCTTCTCCAGCAGCGACAGCATGATGGCTGGCGAGGTCGAGCCGCCCGGCGAGGCGCCCAGCAAGGCCGACACCGAGCGGTCGGCGGACACCACCACCTCGGTGCCCAGCTTCAGCACGCCGCCCTGGCCCGGCACGTTCTTGATGATCTGCACGCGCTGGCCGGCCTGCCACAAGCGCCAATCCTCGTCCTTGGCCTCCGGCATGTAGCGGCGCAGCGCGGCCATTTTTTCCTCCTTGGACAGCTCCAGCTGCTGCGCGAGGTATTTGACCAGCGCGAATTCATGCATGCCGACCTGCAGCTGCGGGATGATGTTCGAGGGCGTGGTCGCCTTCGCCATGTCGAAGTAGGAGCCGTGTTTCAGGTATTTGCTGGACCAGGTGGCGAACGGGCCGAACAGCAGCACCGTTTTGCCATCCAACACGCGGGTGTCCAGGTGCGGCACCGACATCGGCGGCGAGCCGGTGTCGGCCAGGCCGTACACCTTCGCCAGGTGGCGCGAGGTGATCTGCGGATTCTCGGTCACCAGGAATTCGCCGCCCACCGGGAAACCGCCGTATTGCTTGGCCTCCGGAATGCCCGACAACTGCAGCAGCGGCAGCGCCGCGCCGCCCGCGCCGATGAAGATGTGGCGCGCGTCGATCGTGCGCACCTTGGCTTTGTCGCGGATGTCGAAGGCGGACACGCGCCAGCTGCCATCGTCGTTGCGCGTGATCGAGCGCACCTCGTGGCCGGTCGTAATCGTCACGCCGCGTTGGTTGAGGTGCTGGTAGAACTGGCGCGTGATCGCGCCCAGGTTGACGTCGGTGCCCAGCGGCGAACGGGTGGCGGTCACCACCTCCTCCGGCTTGCGGCCCTCCATCATGATCGGGATCCACTCCTTGATCTTGACCGGGTCGGTCGTCATTTCCATGCCGGCGAACAGCGGCGACGCCTTCAGCGCCTCGACCCGTTTGCGGATGAACTCGCGATTCTCCTCGCCAAACACCAGATTCATATGCGGCGTCGAATTGATGAATTCGCGCGGGTTGCCTAGCAGGCCCTTGCGCACCTGATGCGACCAGAACTGGCGCGAGATCTGGAAATTCTCGTTGATCTCGACCGCCTTGGAAATCTGCACCTTGCCCTTGTCGTCCATCGGCGTGTAGTTCAGTTCGCACAGCGCCGAGTGGCCGGTGCCGGCGTTGTTCCAGCCGTTGGAGCTTTCCTCCGCCACCTTGTCGAGGCGCTCGAACACTTCGAAGGTCCAGCTTGGCTCCAGCTCGGCCAGGTAGACGCCGAGGGTGGCGCTCATGATGCCGCCGCCAATCAGCAGCACGTCGACCTTGCGATCGGCCTTGTCGGCACGGAACTGGCCGCCGAACAGCACGGAATAGCCGCCCCACACCGCCGCGGCGCCGACCGCCGCCCCGATGAACTTGCGCCGGGAGAAACGCCGGCCCTTGGTGGCCGCTTCCGTATTGTTGTTATTGGATGGGCTCATGGATTTATCCTCTTAAAAAAACTGAAACGCCGGGCAACCGCGATCGGCAGCGATGGACGCTATTCGGCTCTGCTTGCCTGGGTGGCGGGCGCGGTACTGATCGTCCTTCTTGTGGACGATGTCTCCGGGTGACAGGAATGTTTTGGCGCATGCCAGCCGGCATGCAATTGTCTTGGCCGGCATATTAAATTGCGCCAGAACGCAAAACCATTGTGGTTAACCGAAGTTTGACCGAAATGTACCGGCAATTTGATGGATGAGGCGCACAAATGTGAAAAAGGCAAGCACCCGGGCGCTGGGATGAATTGTTTTCGCGCTCCCTTGAGATTTCCTCGTTTGTCCGCCCCGCCCGCTTCGGGGAACATGGCGTCACCACATGAACCTTTGGAGACTGACATGTTACTGAAAGATCGAATCGCCATTGTGACGGGCGGCGCCGGCGTGAACGGCCTGGGCTACGCGACCGCGCGCATGATGGCGGAACAAGGGGCGCGCGTCGTGATCCTCGACCTGGCGGCCAGCAATCCGGCCGGCGCGGCCGCCGAGCTGGGGCCGGAACACCTGGGCGTGGTGGCCGACATCACCGACAAGGAACAGTGCGAGGCCGCCGCGCGGGCGGTGCTGGCGCGCTACGGCCGCATCGACATCCTGTTCAACAACGCCGGCATCACCCAGCCGCGCAAGACGCTGGAGATTTCCGCGTCGGACTATGACGCCGTGCTCGACGTCAGCCTGCGCGGCACGCTGCTGATGTCGCAGGCCGTGCTGCCCGCCATGCGCGAGCAGGGGCAAGGCAGCATCATCTGCACCTCCTCGGTGTCGGCGCAGCGTGGCGGCGGCATCCTTGGCGGCCCGCACTACTCGGCCGCCAAGGCCGGCGTGCTCGGGCTGACCCGGGCGATGGCGCGCGAGTTCGGGCCGGAAGGCATCCGCGTCAACGCCATCACGCCCGGCCTGATCGCGACCGACATCATCAAGGGCAAGCTGAGCGAGGAGCGCAAGGGCGAGATCGCCGAGCAGATCCCGCTGGCGCGCCTGGGCCGGGCCAGCGACATCGCCGGCGCGGTGGTGTTCCTGGCCAGCGATCTGGCCGCCTACTGCACCGGCATCACGCTGGACGTCAACGGCGGCATGCTGATACACTGACCCGCCAGCCGCCAGCCGCCAGCCGCCAGCCGTCAGACAGCGCAGCGCCCGGTTGCTCTGGGCTGCGCTTCGAAGTCGGCGAAGCCCCGGATCCACTCCACCACCGTCCTCACCGCCTGCAGTCCATCCCTGCTCTTCGGCACCACCAGATGATGGGCCGTCGCCTCGACGGCCAGTTCGCCGAATGGACAGACCAGCCTGCCCTGGCGCAGGTACTCATGGACCAGCACCGTGCTCTCGATGCACATCCCCAGGCCATTCTCCGCCGCGCTCAAGGTCATGAAGGCGCGATCGAGGCGCAGGCCGCGCACCGGCCGGTCGCAGGCGGGCGCGAACCGCGCGATCCACGCGTCCCACGAGGTCAGCGACACGTCGTTCTGGATCAGGTAGAAGTTCTCGATATCGCTGGCCGGCAGCGGCAGCGTCCAGCCCTCCACCAGCTGCGGGCTGCACACCGGCAGATAACGCTCGCCGCGCGAGATCGGCTCCACGTTGACGCCGGCTGCCGCCGGCGGCCGGCCATACGTCACCGCCACGTCGACCCCGCTGTTGGAAAAGTCGGGCGCCTGGTGGACCGCCCACAGCCGCACGTCGATGTCGGGATGGGCGCGCAGGAAGGCCGGCAGGCGCGGCATGATCCAGATCGCCGCGAAGCTGGGCGCGCTCTGGATGGTCACCACCTGCTGGTGGCTGCCGCGATCGAGAATGGTGCGCAGCTCGTCGTCGATGTCGCCGAACGAGCGCCGGATCACCTCATACAGGCGGGCGCCTTCCGCGGTCGGCTCCACGCCGCGCCGCGCGCGCTCGAACAGCTGGGTGCCCAGCGCCTCCTCCAGCGTCTGGATCGAGTGGCTGATGGCCGACGCCGTGATCGACAGCTCCTGCGCCGCCGCGGCGAACGAGCGGTGCATGTACGCGGCCTCGAAGGCCTGCAAGCCCTTGAGTGAAGCCTTGCGCAGGGCGCGGTATCGCTGAACTGGTTTCATCTATCGCTAAAAATTACTCGCTATACGGTTCATCCACCTGATCCTACACTCGTCTGGTCAAACCACAAACCAGATTGGAGACAGTTATGCAGAAACCAGACTCCCTGCGGCAGGCGGCCTATCGCATCCGCCGCTACGCCCTGCGCATGGGCGAGGTCCAGGGCCAGGGCTACGTCGGGCAGGCGCTCGGCATGGCCGACATCCTGGCCGTCGCCTACCGGCACGCGCTGAATTATCGGCCAGATGAACCCGAATGGGAAGGCCGCGACCGCTTCCTGCTGTCGCACGGCCATTACGCGATCGCGCTCTACGCGGCCCTGCTGGAGGCCGGCGTCCTGCCCGAATCCGAGCTGGAGACCTATGGCAGCGACGACAGCCGCCTGCCGATGTCGGGCATGGCCACCTACACGCCCGGCATGGAAATCTCCGGCGGCTCGCTCGGCCAGGGCCTGTCCATCGCGGTCGGCATGGCGCTGGGGCTGCGCCAGAAGAACAACCCCGCCTTCGTCTACAACTCGATGTCGGACGGCGAGCTGGACGAGGGCTCGACCTGGGAGGCGGCGATGTCGGCGGCCCACTACGGCCTGCGCAACCTGATCACGCTGGTCGACATCAACAACCAGCAGGCCGACGGCCCGTCGGGCAAGATCCTCGGCTTCGAGCCGCTGGCCGACAAGTGGCAAGCGTTCGGCTGGTTCGTCCAGCGCGTCAACGGCAACGATATCGGCGCCGTGCTGCGGGCGTTCGACACCGCGCGCGACCACCCGCTGCCGCAACCGCGCGTGATCCTGTGCGACACCCTGATGGGCGCCGGCGTGCCCTTCCTCGAGCAGCGCGACAAGAACCATTTCATCCGCGTCGAGGCCGACGAATGGCAGCAAGCCATCGCGCTCCTCGATGCGCGGCACGCGGGAGAGCAAGCATGAACAGCACCATCAGCAAGCCACGTTTGACCACCTCGGCCATGATCGCGTCGATCGCCGCCGAAGGCCAGCGCACCCGCGGCGCGCCGTTCGGCAACGCGCTGGTGGCACTGGCCCGCCAGCGGCCGGACATCGTCGGCATGAGCGCGGACCTGGCCAAATACACCGACCTGCATCTGTTCGCCCAGGAATTCCCGCAGCGCTTCTTCCAGATGGGCATGGCCGAGCAGTTGCTGATGGGCGCGGCCGGCGGCATGGCCAAGGAAGGCTTCACGCCCTTCGTCACCACCTACGCGGTGTTCGCCGCGCGCCGCGCCTACGACTTCATCCATCAGGTGATCGCCGAGGAAAACCTGAACGTCAAGATCGCCTGCGCCCTGCCCGGCCTGACCACCGGCTACGGCCCCAGCCACCAGGCCACCGAGGACATCGCGATTTTCCGGGGCGTGCCTGGCCTGATCATCGTCGACCCGTGTGACGCGCTGGACACCGAGCAGGCGGTGGCGGCCATCGCCGAGCACCAGGGACCGGTCTACCTGCGCCTGCTGCGCGGCAAGGTGCCGCTGGTGCTGGACGAGTATGATTACAAGTTCGAACTCGGCAAGGCCAAGCTGCTGCGCGACGGCCGCGACGTGCTGATCATCTCCAGCGGCATCCTGACCATGCGCGCGCTCGAAGTGGCGCAGGCGCTGCGGGCCGACAAGGTCGACGTCGCGGTGCTGCACACGCCCACCATCAAGCCGCTGGACGAGGAAACCGTGATCCGCGAGGCGCGGCGCGGCGGCCGGCTGGTGGTGGTGGCCGAGAACCACTCGGCCATCGGCGGCCTCGGCGAGGCGGTGGCCGGCACCCTGCTGCGCGCGGGCGTGGCGCCGGCCTTCCGCCAGATCGCCCTGCCCGACGCCTTCCTCGACGCCGGCGCGCTGCCCACGCTGCACGACCGCTACGGCATCTCGACGCAGGCGATGGCGGCCAGCATCAAGTCCTGGCTGCGCTGACCGGCCGGGCCATCCGAACGCGCGGCATCCCCCCATCAAGGGCATCAAGACCCGGGGGCGGCCGCGAATAAAACGAGAATAATCTGGAGACAACAATGAAATCACCTTCCGTGTTACCCCCGGCGGCCGGCGCCACGGCGATCGGCGCCGGCGCCAGCGACTTCGAAGCGCGCACCTATGCCAAGGTCACGCGCAGGCTGGTACCCTTCCTCATGCTGTGCTACCTGGCCGCCTACCTGGACCGCGTCAACGTCGGCTTCGCCAAGCTGCAGATGCTGAGCGACCTGCGTTGGAGCGACACCGTGTACGGCCTGGGCGCCGGCATCTTCTTCCTCGGCTACTTCCTGTTCGAGGTGCCGAGCAACCTGATCCTGCATCGCTTCGGCGCGCGCCGCTGGCTGGCGCGCATCATGATCACCTGGGCGCTCATCTCGGCCAGCTTCAGCCTGGTCCAGTCGCCCACGCTGTTTTACGTGCTGCGCTTCCTGCTGGGCGTGGCCGAGGCCGGTTTCGCGCCGGGCGTCATCCTCTACATCACCTACTGGTTTCCGCAGGCGCGCCGCGCCAAGGTCATGTCGCTGTTCTTCATGGCGATCCCGCTGGCGAGCATCGTC
Source organism: Duganella sp. SG902 (assembly GCF_013376005.1). Lineage (GTDB taxonomy): Bacteria > Pseudomonadota > Gammaproteobacteria > Burkholderiales > Burkholderiaceae_D > Rugamonas. The sequence continues at coordinate 321,515 of NZ_JABMJK010000001.1, forward strand.
GGCGCGCCGCTGTCGGGATGGATCCTCGAGGCCTTCTCGGGGGTGTACGGCCTGAAGGGCTGGCAATGGCTGTTCGCGCTGGAGGCGCTGCCCTCGATACTGCTGGGCATCGCTATCCTGTTCTACCTGGACGACAGCGTGGAGGCGGCCTCGTGGCTGACGCCCGAGGAGAAGCGCGTGCTGCAGCGCAATCTCGCCAGCGAGAACGCCGACAAGGTGGCCCACCATTCGGCCGCCGCCTTCCTGGCCGACCGCCGCCTGTGGCTGCTGACCGCGATCTACTTCTGCATCGTGATGGGCCAGTACGGCATCACCTTCTGGCTGCCGGCCATCGTCAAGAACGCCGGGGTGGGCAGCGCCGGCATGGTCGGCCTGCTGGCGGCGATCCCGTACGGCGTGGCGCTGGCCTGCCTGCCAATGATAGGCCGCAGCGCCGACCGCACCCGCGCCCGGCGCCTGCACTGCGGCGTGCCCATGCTGGTGGCCGCCGCCGCCCTGCTCGCCCTGCCCTTCACCGAGGGCGTCGGCATGGCGCTGGTCCTGCTGAGCGCGGCGGCGGCGGGCGCGATCAGCGGCACCTCGCAGTTCTGGACCCTGCCGACCGCCTTCCTGGGCGGCATGACGGCGGCGGCCGGCATCGCCACCATCAACTGCATCGCCAACCTGGCCGGCTTCTTCTCGCCTTCGCTGGTGGGCTGGCTCAACGACGTGACCGGCAAGCAAGGCGCCGGGCTGATGCTGACCTCGGCCGCCTTGCTGCTGGGCGCCTGCCTGCTGTTGCTGGTGCCGAAGCAGATCGTCGACCGCTAAACCTTCCCCCTTCCCGCACACACGAGCCGAATCCTCCGCGTCCCGCGCGGAGGCGGGACCGGCTTTGCCTGCGGCGATCGATTCAGAAAAAAAAGGAGACCTGATGAACACCCACACCAAACACCGGCGCCTTCTGATCGGGCTGCTCGGCGCGGCCACGGCCGCCAGCGGCGCGACCGTCCACGCCCAGAGCGCCGTCATTCCCTACGGCTTGATCGACATGGCGGTCGTACGCGAGGCCGGCGGCGCCGGCGGCGCGGCGACCAAACTGACCAGCGGCGTCAGCGTGGGATCGCGCCTTGGCTTCAAAGGCAGCGAAGACCTCGGAGACGGACTGTCCGCCGTGTTCGTCCTGGAGAGCGGTTTCCAGGGCGACACCGGCATCATGGGGCAAGGCGGGCTGCTGTTCGGACGGCAGGCCTACGTCGGCCTGAGCGGGAATTTCGGCACGGTACTGATCGGTCGTCAATACACGCCGCAATATCGCGTGGTGGCACTTGCCGATCCGTTCGGGTCGGGTTATGTCGCGGACAGCAAGAACATCGTCGCGACCAGCGGCAACTCGTTCAGCCGGATGGACAACGCCGTCAAATACCAGTCGCCGACGGTGGCCGGCGTGAGCCTGGAGCTCGCGGCCGCGCCGGGCGAGGTCTCGGGCGACAGCGCGGCCGGCCGCCAGTTCGGCGGCGCGCTCGCCTACGTGGCCGGACCGCTGCAGCTGCGCGCCGGTTACCACAACCGCAACAACGACACCGCCACGGTGAAAAACACCGAGAACGCCCGCAACGCGGTGGTGGCGGCCGTCTATGACTTTGGCGGCCTCCAGGCGCACCTCCTGTACAGCGCCAATCAAGGCCTGAACAGTTCGGTGCTGCGCAACACCGCCAATCCGTTCGGCCGCGCCACGGCGCCGCTGGCATCGACCAACAGCCGCGACATCCTGGCGGGCTTGACGGTGCCGTTCGGGCCGCACACCGTGCTCGCGTCCTACATCCACAAGGATGACCGGACAGCGCTGAACCAGGACGCCAGCCAGCTGGCGGTCGGCTACCGCTATACCTTGTCCAGGCGCACCAGCGTGTACGCCGTGCATGCCCGCATCGACAACCGGAATGGCGCCGGCTACACGATCGGCAACGCGAGCGAAGCGGGCAGCGGCAATCGCGGCACCAGCGTCGGCATCAGTCACGCATTTTGACGCGGGAGCAAATAACATCCTATTTTCGGGGCGTCGCAACGATAGTCACCACGGACATAGGGCGCGAATGCACGGATAAGCCAGCGGCGCATGATGCCGGTTTCAGCGTCGCGAAGCTTTCTTTTGCCTCCGTAATAAAAGTCTTGCATGTCCATTGGCCGCGTTTTGTGTCTGGCAGCCGGATGTCCAGCGTCCGCGAAATGATGCCTGGATTGACCACCACCATGACGACTTCATTCGTTTTCGGATTTTCCGCCACTAACGCATCCGGGTGATCTGATTTCAGGAACCGATAGCCCGGCCTGACGAATTTGGTGAAATGAGCAAACGCCCAGAATTTCTTCGTGAGCTGATATTCCGGCCGTGCCAGATTTGAGAAGTCAGCCTTGATTAATCCCCAGTTCGAGCTGCTCTTTGGGTCCGGAGAAGACTTGTTTTCTATCGCTTGCCATAGAACCCAGGCACGGGGGTTCATGCTGTGGATGTCGGTAACGATCTGCTGGGCCAGCGCAATGGCTGGACGCATGTCGTTGATGTCTTCACGCACATTGCTGGGCGATAGATCGACTTCCGACATCCACAACCGTTTTCCGGACGCTTCCGCAATATCCCTCACCCCACTTTTCCCGATCCATTCGTAGCTATGGACGTTGATTTGTCGGATGACAGCTTTCGCATCGGCTGATAAACCGGCCCAATCAACGAAGAACGTCTGCGGATTGGTTTCGTCCGGCCCAGAAATTTCGGTCCGCATTCCGTATTCGCTCAACACCTGAGCCAGCGCAATAAACATTCGCGACTGCGCTTGCGGCGACCAATGGGCGCCTTCCTGGGTGTTCTTGGAAAACCAATAGGGCGTATTGGGTTCATTGACCGGAGACAGTGTTCTAAAACGAATGCCATGCCGCCGCTCAAGCTCCGCTGTTACCCGCGCCAGATACCTGGAAAATTTAACTTCAAAACCTGGAATCAGGTTGTCCTCCAACCCATCGACGTTACCGGAGACCAAACCACTGCGGGTCATGAAGTATGGCGGAGAGTTTGAAAACGCCTCAAAAATCAATTCTTGCGGCGCTACCCGCGCTTTGATCGCGTCAAGCCACCAGCGCTGCCCTGTATCCGCAGACCAGTCCCAGGCATCCGCGGAGTCCGGATTCCAGTCTGTCCCGGATTGCCCAGCCGGCTTGCGCCAGAATCCGGGAACATCGCCACCGGGGCGCAGATACGAAGGTGTCTCGGGCGCATTACCGCCGCCAATGTTGTACCGCGCGATATTCAGCGCAAGACCGTCCCGTCCATAGAGCAAGTCGGCCAACTGGGTGCGCTGGGGCTCGGCGAATCTCCCTGTGACATGGGCAAACCAGCTCAGAGCGGTTCCCCATCCTTCAAACGGCGACCCCGGATGGCGCCGGTCGACATTCACAACGACGGACACCTGCGCCGGCTTTTCGTCCTTGTCCTCCGCATGCGCGCCGATTTGCAGGAAACACAGCGCCACTAATACGATACGGAAGATCATGGCTGCCCCTCTATCGAGGTAAGCTTCTTTTCTTTGATGTAGGTGGCATGATCCGAGAGCCGCGAGACGATTTGTTTAAAGTTGCGCGCGAGATTGCCGTACGCCGCCGCGAGCACCTTGTCGTCTTGCAGGGCCATCGTCGGCATGTAAGTCCTAGGTCGAATCCCCTGCCCCAGAAGGACCGAATGCCACGATGTGCTTTGGAACAGTTCTTCAGCGGCGAGGTTCAATTGTCCACGCTCGCGGAACAGCTCGATTCTCTCCCGCAGGCTGTCTGGTATCGGCATGGCTTTTACGTAGCGCCATAATTCCGAGTCGTCGCGTTCCGTGGCGTGGTAATGCAGGATGAGGAAGTCTCTGACATTTTCGATCTCCCGCATGGTGTCCCGGTTGAACGCCTGCGCGCACACCGGAGAAAAATCCGCATCCGGAAAATAGCGGATGAGCCGCTGGATGCTGGATTGAATAAATTGAATGCTGGTGGACTCCAGCGGTTCAAGAAACCCGCTGGCAAGCCCGATCGACACCACGTTCTTGTGCCAGGGCGTTCTACGCCTTCCCGCTGTGAACCTGATGCGGTTAACCGGTGCCAGCGGCGTTCCCTCCAATCCGTCCAACAGGCACCGCTCCGCCGCTTCATCGGTGGCGAATTCGCTCGAATACACCACACCGTTGCCAACGCGATGTTGCAAAGGTATCCGCCACTGCCAACCAAAAGGCCGGGCCGTGGATATCGTGTAGGGATTCAGCGCCAGCTTCCGCTCACAAGGCACCGCGCACGCGCGATTCATCGGCAACCAACGCGACCAGTCCTCATATTCGACACCCAGCTCCTGCCCAATCAGCATGGCACGCATGCCGGAGCAGTCGATAAACAAGTCACCCGAAACAAGCTCGCCCGACTTGAGCTTCAGACTCGTGATATGCCCATTCTCGGCGTCACGTTCCGCCGCCAGCATGTCGCCAATCTTGTGCCGCACCCCGCGCGCCAGGCAGAGACCCTTCAAATATTTCGCATAGCGGCCGGCGTCGAAATGATAGGCGGACTGAAGATGCTGCAGCGGATCGCCCGGCCGTTCAGACGCGGGCGCGAATACGTTGCCGCGAGCGGCCAGGGTACCTAGCGAGAACTCGGAAAAGTCAGGAACCTGCCCCTGCTCCTTCAAGCGCAGCCAGTACTGGAAGAAGTAGCCGATGTCGCGCTCCACCCCATACACGCCAAAGGGGTGGAAATACGTCGAACGTTCATTCAGCCAGCCGCGAAATTCAATACCGAGTTTGAACGTCGCCCCAGTGGCGCGCATGAACTCGGCCTCATCAACGCCTATCATTTGATGAAACGCGCGGATTGGCGGGATCGTCGCCTCTCCAACACCCACCGTGCCTATGACGTCCGACTCGACCACGCTGATCTCGACGGCCTGACCAAATGTGTGGGACAACGCGGCCGCTGTCATCCATCCGGCGGTACCGCCGCCAAGGATCACAACTTTAGTAATCCATTTATCCTTTACCATCACATCCCCTCCTTCGACCGCATGGCGGCTTGTTCTGATTGCTTACCCTCACAAGGCTGAAAAAAACGCGCCGCGGAAAGACGCGCGGCGCGTTCGCTCATGCCAGCTTTGCGCGGGGTAACCCGCGCGATGCTAGAAGCTCGCTTTCAGGGCCACGCTATATCGACGGTCGTTGAGTTGCCACAACAAACCGCCCGAGGGGCGCGTGACGTACGTATGGTACATAGAGTTTTTCAGATTAACGGCGTCCGCTGACAACGTGAAGACCTTGTTAATCTGATAGCTCACCGAGGCATCGAGCGACGAATAGGGTGCCGCATACTGGTTTGCACCGAACACACCACTACCATTGATTTGGTCAAGGTAAGCGGAACGCCAGTTGTACGCGATACGGGCCTGGATCGGGCCCTGTTCATAGAGCGCGATCAGGTTGTAGCTGTTCTTGGACAGCTTCGGCAAGGGGACAAGGGACCCAGGACTGAGCTCAACTTTTGAGTCGACATAGGTATAGTTGGCCTGCACGCCAAAGCCTTTGAACGGGTCGGGAAGGAAATCAAAGAATTGCGTGAAGCCAGCCTCAATGCCTTTTACCGTTCCCTCACCCAGATTAATGCTGGTGCCGATATCGTACACGACGCCACCGAAGTTCATCGCTTGGATGCCGCTGGCCTGGTAACCCTTGATATCCTTCTTGAATACACCCAGGAACGCCATATTGGCGGTGCCCCAATAATCTTCCGCCGTCAAGTCATACGAAGTCGCGGTCATGGGCTGCAAGAACGGATTACCGGAACTGCCGGTGGGGCGTCCGTTGGCGTCGTACTGCGAGGGGATGTTCGGATTCAGCTGGACATGGGCGGCCATATCGCTAAAGTTTGGCCGCGTCATCGTCTTGCCATAGCCAAAGCGGATCTGCAACTCGTCGTTCAGGTGCAGGCGCGTGTTGAGGCTGGGGAGTACATTCGAGTAGCGATTATTGAGAACGGCCGCGTGTGACCCGGCGCTATCCTGGACATAGCCAATCGAAGTCTGATCGGTCCTGACAAATCGAACCCCGGCGGTGCCATCGAGGGCGTAGCCGAATACGTCTGCGCCGAAGTCGCCCGTCAGGAACAGGGACCGCGTCTTTTCATGTTGCTCATTGATGTCCCCTGGGGCAAACGACGTAGAGAAGGTATACGAATTTGGCTTCCCGGCGAATAACTGCGCGTAAGTCTGGACGGTGCGATTGAAAACGCTTGAGTTGGGATCGGCGTACTCGGGGAACACGGCGACAGGGAAACCAATGCCCGGCTTCATGAAGTTGCTGGCAGGCCCGGCGTAGGCGAGATTCGGATGCTGAGCCACCGGAATAAGCGGGCACGCTCCCCAGCTAGGGTTGGTGCCCGTATCATTACAGACGCCGGTGTTGTTCCAGTTGCCCCGCAATAGCACCTTGGTGTCGGCCAGGCGAACGCCGGCGTGCAGCTTGCTAAAGAAATGATCGCCAACGTCGTAGTCGAAATCCTGGCTGAGAGCCGACATGTGCAGCTTGTCGCGGTCGATCGCATTGGCAAGCCACTCATAATTCCAATTCTTCGGATCGCCAAAACGTGCGTACGGGTTGCTCGGGTTGGCCGGATCAACGATGGAAAACACGGGGATCTTGCCGCGCACGTCGAAGGCCAGGTTGAGATTGGGAATATTGGCGACGCTTCTGTTTTCGTTATCGTACAGCTTGATCGAGTCGCCGTTGCGGTCGGCCTCGTAGGCGGCGCTTTCATAAGCGAAATCAGTCTTGGACTTGAGCTTGTCCGAGATGCGCCACTTAAGGTTCACGGCGGATAAGTTGGTGCGGTTGCGCACTTCCTGGTCAAACCGCGAGGAAGAGAAAATTTGCGACGCCAGGGTGCCGCTCGTGGCGCTGCCATCCGCGCCCCAAGTCCATGTGGAACCGGCCGCCGCGCGCGGGTCACTGTTCTTGTCGTCGCCGTAGATGTATTCCCCGCGACGGATAAACTTATAGTTCGAATAGAGATTTTGCGCCGTGAACAGCATGTCGTCGTTCACCTGCCATTGGTAGGCGAGCGCCACACCCTCGCGCTTTCGGCTGCCTGAGTCCTGGTACATCTCGAAGGAAGTCGGCACATAGAGTTCCGACAGAGCCCCCTTGTTTGGCATCGAATTGAAGGCCGCGACCTTGGCCGCCGAGGGGACTTGGGTCGGGTCGTTCGAGCATTTCCCAACCGTTGCGGTAAGACAGTGCTGCTGCTGTTGCAGAACCGCATCCTGGCGATAGTAGGTCTCACTTACCGTCGCATTCACCAGGATGCCCATGCGGCCGGCACCGGTGTCGAAGCGCCGGCTCAAAAGCCCCGACCCCGCCGGTGAGGACTTGCGAATCCGGTCGTAGTAATTAGACTTGAGCGTAATAACGTTGATGTCTTCCTTCGAGTCGAATGGCAGTCGCGTGCGAATGTTGACCACGCCGCCGACACCACCTTCGATCAAGTTGGAGGCCGCGTTCTTATAGACGTCAACCCCGGCCATGAGTTCAGAAGGAAGCCCTTCCAGATCCGGCGCCCGACCGCCGTTGGCGGTAAAAAAGTCGCGTCCGTCGATCAGGTTGCGGACCTGTGTGATGCCGCGGATCGTGATCGCGGGCTCGGTGCGATGGTCGTAATCCGTGCCCCCCTCACCATAGCGACGCTGGATCTGCACCCCGGCGACACGCTGCAACGACTCGACGGTATTCACGTCCGGCAGCTTGCCGATATCGGTTGCCTGGATCGAATCGACTATCTGATTCGAGTCCTGCTTGAGATCGCGCGCCGACTTCAACGCTGCCCGCTGCCCCGTGACGACCACGGTGTTCGAGCTATTCGCGTCCTCGCTTGCCTTGGCGGCGGCGCCCTCTTGCGCGTGCGCGGCCAATGGCCCTGCCATTGCGAGCGCGCACGCTTTGGCCAAGACCGTTTTTTTAATCATTTTTCTATTACCGTTTCGCATAGCTACGTCTCCCTTAATAGTTTTTATGAAGTAGTGCCTCAACAGGTACGAATTGTTCGATTCGGCGCCTCCGCGCCCGTCTCCTCCCGACGATTGAAATACTTGATTGCCCTAAAACCAGTTGAACTAATAATGTGCGCCAGTAAAGTCTATCAACGTCAATCATGTGACTGGTATGATGCTTTTCACACAAGCTATTGCGTTTTCGTATATCAAAGCCGCCTCAAATGGAGTCGCCCCCCCCCTCCACACAATCTCCACACTACCGCCATAGGACCGCAAAACCCGGCAAGTAACATCGCCTTTTATTTGAAGGGGGAGGAATATGGATCTCAGGTACTGGCCGCTGATGACAGCCGCGCTCATGCTGGCGGCTTGCTCGGGCCAAACGGAACAGGCGGCCACCGAGCCGCCGCCCCCTGTCGTCACCGTACTGCCGGTTGAACTCAGCCCGGTGACCCTCACCGATGAACTGCCCGGCCGCGTCACGGCTTACCGCACGGCCGACATCCGGCCGCAAGTCGGCGGCATCGTACGGCGCCGGTGGTTCGAACAAGGCGCCGAGGTGCGCGCCGGCCAAAAGCTGTTCCAGCTGGACCCGGCGCCGCTGAAGGCGGAATTCGATGCCGCCGCCGCGTCGCTGCAGCACGCGGTGGCGACGCTGGCGCGCGCCGAGCGCCAGGCCGAGGGTCTGCAGCCGCTGATCGGCGCGGACGCCATCAGCCGCCAGACCTACGACGACGCCGTCTCCGAGCGCGACCTGGCCGCCGCCAACGTCGCGCAGGCGCGCGCCACGCTGGAGCGCAAGCGGCTCGACCTGTCCTTCGCCACCGTGCAGGCGCCGATTGCCGGGCGTATCGGCCAGGAACTGGTGTCCGAGGGCGCTCTGGTCGGCCAGTCCGACGCCAACCCGATGGCGCGCATCATGCAAATCGACAAGGTGTATGTCGACGTGCGCCAGCCGGCCTCCATGCTGGCCTCGCCGCACGCGCTGCGCACGGCCGGCAGCCGGACGGTGGTGATCCTGTCGCCCGACGGCCAGCCCTATCAGGCGGCGGCCAGGCTGCTGTTCAGCGACCTGAACGTCGACGCCGGCACCGGCGACGTCACCGTCCGCATGCTGGTCGACAACAAAGACCGCACGCTGCTGCCGGGGATGTTCGTGCGCGCCCGCATCACCCGCGCCGATCCGGACCAGGCGCTGCTGGTGCCGCAGCAGGCGGTGCAACGCCGCGCCGACGGCAACCCGACGGTCTGGACGCTGGACAAAACCGGCAAGGCCAGCCAGCGCGAAGTCGCCGTGGGCGAAGTCATCAATCACCACTACCTGGTGCGCAGCGGTCTGCGTGCCGGCGAGACGCTGGTGGTCGAGGGTCAGGAGCGCTTGCAGGAAGGATTGCATGCGAAACAGCATTTGTGGAAGCCGCCCGCGCGCTCCGCACAACGATAAGGACCAGAGCTCATGTCGCAGTTTTTCATACGCCGCCCCGTGTTCGCGTGGGTGGTGGCGATCTTCATCACCTTGTTTGGCCTGATCGCGCTGTCCAGCCTGCCGATAGCGCGCTTCCCATCGGTGGCGCCGCCCAGCGTGTCGATCTACGCCAGCTATTGCTGAGGTTTGACAGGGCGCGAAACGACCGAAATGGCGGCGGACTCGTCTTTATCGTCAGCCATTGCAAAAAATGTGGCCTTTTGCTTTAGAGCTGGAACGATCGCATCACGCCGCCGGCGTCCTCGACCCGCAAGGTGTGGGTGGACTCGTCAAGCGCGATCCTCGGTGCCGGCGTCTTGTACCAGTTAAGCCAGTTCGTCACGCTGGCCGTCGATTGCGCCCAGTCCAGCGTGCTGATGTCCTGCTTCAGCAATTCCCGTCCGGAACGCGATAGCACGATTAGTTGATACTGGTTCAGATACTTGATATTCGACAGCCCGACGATGTACTGTGAATCCGCTGAGATCCAGAGGTAGGTGATGGCGGGGACTGCCTTGTCGAACAGTTCCTTGCCCGACGTCCGATCGACAGCCCGCAAGGAGGACAGGTGCGTTGGCGTGCTCCAGTCGTGGTGATGCTCGACGGATAACGTATCCGAGGTCTTCTTCAGGTCCAGTATCCCGCGATACGCCGCGCGGTCCGCCAAGGCGGGAGGGGCGAGCAACACGAAGAACGTGGCGGCCAACCAGGTCGAAATTAATGTCCTCATCATTTCACCTTTTAAGTTTTAGAACATCGGTAAATGGTGCGCGGGCATGGCGATCAACTCGTGTGTTCGGTCGAATTGGTCAGGGTGACGGTACCATTTTCGCTGGTGTAGGCATCACGCGTTGGCTCGCCTAGCTGGTTGGCGATGACCGTTTCTTTCTGCGTTGCGTACGCCTCGCTCTCGGCGGAAGTAGCGGTAAGGTTCGGATCCATGGAGTGAGCGATTTCATGCGCCAATCCAAGCGCTGCGGACTGCACGCCGACCACGCCATTGTTGGATACCGCCAAGCCGGAATTTGGGTCCCACGATACGCCTGGCATGCCATAACTGTCGTTACCATTGTGAACGATGTTGATCGTCAGTCCGACGCTGGCGTTCAGGGCGCTGAGAGCCTCTGGACTCTGCGAAAGATAATTCAAAGCCAGGTTAAATTTTGCGATATCGTCCGCTGTGGCGCCTTGCAAGTTGAAGTCGGCAGAGGTCAGTGGCATGGTAATCCTTCATCGGAAGTAGGCTGGGGAATGGATTTCTCATCCTACATGCCAAAGAAATAATGCATATTTCGAAATATTGCAAACTTGGATCTTTTTTGTAACGGAGCATGTCTCGGTGTCGCCGCGCGCGCCAACTCAGGGGCATTCATTTTGAAACGTCTTCTTAGAGAGGCTTAGCAGGCTGCTGAAATATCCCTCGGATTCAGCGGCCCTTAGCTCTTGATGCCGTCACCATGGCATTGGCGATGAGGCCGTGCCGGTTATCGCTCAGGGTGTGGCTCATGTAGCGCAGCTCACTGGCCGTATTACCTTTGGCGAGACTCGGGATCTGTCCTGGACTGGTGCGTGTCGTTGCCGCGCAGCTCGCCTTTGAAGCTGCCGCCATCACCATGGTCTTGGTCGTCGTTATCTTTACGCACAAGGGGGAGTTTTTTGAAGGAGGTCATGAAGCGAGCATAGAACTCGCACGGCAAACGATCAACGGCAAATAGGCCGTCTCACACGCGGTCTACCACGTTTTTCGTGTGGTTTACACTGCGTTTGAGACAGCTCAATTGAACGTAAGTCTTTGAATTTATGGGGGCGAGGATCGGAGTCGCATTGACCTTCCTCCTATGGTAAGCTCTAAACTGCTGACAACAATGGCTGGTCATCCTCCATTGAGATGAGTAAAGATACAATTAACACCGATTAATGAAAATCTCCCGTCCCTCACGCGTTCTGACGGCAATCGTCGCGATCATCAGCCTACTGTATATGCAGTTCGCTGTGGCGTCCTACGTTTGCCCAGGCCAGCAGATGGGAGGTTCCAGCGTTACCAAGGCTGCGGGCACGATGGCTGTCGACATGCCTAACTGTCAGGGCATGGATGCGACGCAACCTGGGCTTTGCCACCTGTATGGACACGATGTCGCCTCCAAACAGTCGCTCGACAAGACGCCGATGCCCGACGTGCCGCCTTTTGTGCAGGCCGAACTGCTTTTGAGCTTGCAACTTACTGATGCCGTCATCGTTCATGTAAATTCTCATCAGGTACCCGTGGCTCTATCCCGCGCCACCGCTCCCCCCATAGCAATACGCCACTGCTGTTTCCGCATTTAATACTCCACATCGCTTAGTCCGTCACCGCCCGCCGCTTGCGCGCGCGGTGTTGTCTATCGCATCCTGGAGATATCATGCTATTCCCGCTTTGCGCGCGTTTCGGCGCGCGAATTTCCGGCCATCGGCTCATACCGAAGGCCATGCTTACCCTATCGCTGCTTGTGACGGTTCATGACGCATTAGCGGCGCCCCAGCCCCTGACTCTCGGCGAAGCCCAGCAACGGGCGGTCGCCCGCTCTCGCCAATTGGCAGCGCAAAATCAGGCCATCGGCGCCGCGAATGAGATGGCGATCGTCGCCGGCCAACGGCCCGATCCGGTGCTGAAGGTCGGCGTTGACAATCTGCCTGTGAGCGGTCCTGACCGCCTCAGCCTCGGCAACGACTTCATGACCATGCGCCGCATCGGCGTCTCGCAGGAACTGACCCGCGCCGACAAACTGCATTGGCGTTCAGCCCGCTATCAGATCGAAGGCGATAAAGCGCTGGCACAAAAGGACGTGACGCTGGCAACGATTCAGCGCGACACCGCCATCGCCTGGCTGGAGGTGTTTTACACGGAACAGATGGCCGGTGCGGTCTCCGCCCAGGCGAGCGTGTCGCGCCAGGAAATCGAGGCCGCCGAAACCGCCTACCGGGGCGGGCGCGGGAACTCGGCCGATATCCTCGCGGCCCGCGCCGCCCTGCTCGCCCTTGATGACCGCGCCAGCGAGATCACGCGCCGCCAGCGTGCCGCCCGTACCATGCTGGCGCGATGGACTGGTGAAGAAACACCGGTCGCCGGCGAGCCGGATCTCGATCGCATACGCCTGGATCCAGCATCGCTCGATACCGCTCTGGCCCATCATCCCGAGATCGCGGTCTTGAACAAGCAGGAAAATATCGCGCAAGCCGATGCCAATCTGGCACGAGCGAATCAGCGCGCAGACTGGAGCGTCGAAGTCGCGTTCCAGCAGCGTGGCTCCGCCTACTCGAACATGGTGTCGGTGGGTATTTCGGTACCGCTGCAATGGGACCGGAAGAACCGCCAGGATCGTGAACTTGCCGCCAAGCTCGCCTTGGTCGAGCAGACAAAAGCCGAGCGCGATGAAATGCTGCGCGAGCATGTTGCAGAGACCCGCAGCCTGATCATCGCCTGGCAGAGTGGCCGGGAGCGGCTGGCCCGATATACCCGCGAGTCATTGCCGCTGGCCGCCGAGCGCAGTCAGGCAGTGTTGGCAGCCTATCGCGGCGGAAAAGCGACCTTGGCAGAAGTGCTGGCCACGCGGCGCGGCGAAGTTGATGTCCGCCTCCAGTCGCTCGAGGTGGCGCTGGAGACAGCACGCCTGTGGGCACAGCTGAATTTTCTCTTTCCCGAAGGCGGCGCTATCGAGCACTCCGCCGCCAACAGCCATCAGGAAGCCAAATGAAAAACAAGAACATCCTCTCGGCGATCGGCGCCTTCGCCATCGTGGCCAGCGGACACGGCATCTATCAGTTTGGCGTCCATCAAGGCATGCGGTCGGCGCCAGAACATGACAACGCGGCACCGCCTGCCGGCGCTACCGGTAAGAAGCCGCTCTATTGGCACGACCCGATGGTGCCGGGGCAGAAGTTCGACAAACCCGGCAAATCGCCATTCATGGACATGCAGTTGGTGCCGGTCTACGCCGACGGCGATGCTGACAACGGCTCCGTCAGCATCAGCCCGCGCATCCAGCAGAATTTGGGCATCCGTACCGCCGTTGTCACGGCCGGCCAACTGCCGTCTGCTGTGGTCGCGGTTGGCAGCGTCGCGTACAACGAGCGCGATGTGGCGCTGGTGCAGGCCCGCAGCAATGGATTTATCGAGCGCCTGTATGTGCGCGCCGCGCTCGATCCCGTCAAGCGGGGACAGCCGTTGGCCGAGTTGTATATTCCCGATTGGATCGCGGCACAGGAGGAATTCCTCGCGGCCCGCCGCATGCAAGGCGGCGACACCGCCTCTTTGGTCGATGGAGCGCGCCAGCGTATGCGCCTGGCTGGCATGACCGACGGGCAGATCCGGCTGGTCGAATCGAGCGGCAAGGTGCATCCGCGCGTCATCATATCGGCGCCCGTTAGCGGCGTGGTCTCGGAGCTTGGCGCCCGCGAAGGCATGACCGTGGCGTCCGGAGCGCAGCTGTTTCGCATCAACGGCCTTTCCACGATCTGGGTGAACGCGGAGGTCCCCGAGAACGCGGCAGCCAAAGTGCGCCCTGGCGACGCCGTCGAAGCACGCTCGCCTGCACTGCCGGGAAGCGTTTTCAAAGGAAAAGTCGGCACGTTGTTACCGGAGGTGGATAGCGCGACGCGCACGCTCAAGGCGCGTATCGAATTGGCCAATCCAGGTGGGCAAATGGTTCCCGGCATGTTCGCCACAATTACCTTCGCATCCAATGGAGGCGCCGACGTATTGCTGGTGCCATCTGAGGCGGTGATCCAGACCGGCGCGCGCAGCGTCGTGATACTGGCGCAGGACGGTGGCAAGTTCCAGCCGGTCGATGTCGAAATCGGTAGTGAAAGTAATGGACAGACCGAGATTCGCAGGGGATTGAGCGCCGGCCAAAAGATTGTTCTGTCGGGCCAGTTCCTGCTCGATTCCGAGGCCAGCCTGAAGGGCACGACGAGCCGCATGGGTGACACGCAGCCCGCAGGGGCTACATCGGCGTCAATCCATCACGGTCAGGGCAAGGTCGAACGTATCGGCACGGACGAGGTCACCATTTCCCATGGCCCGATCTCCAGCCTCCAGTGGGGCGAAATGACGATGGGCTTCAAGACGCCACCTTCGGGCCTGCCCCGCAGTGTCGCTGTGGGCGACCAGGTGGCCTTTGACTTCAAGCCGAGTCAGGGCGGCGGCTTCGAGATCGTCGCGATTTCGCCAGTCGCTGATAAGTCCATGAGCGGCATGAAAATGCCTGCGGCGCCGACGGGAGCGAAGAAATGATTGCAAAGCTGATCCGCTGGTCGATTGCCAACCGCTTCTTGGTCTTGCTGGCCACTGTCTTCATCGCTGGCTGGGGGCTATGGTCGCTGACGCGCACGCCGCTCGACGCGATTCCGGATTTATCCGATGTGCAGGTGATCATCCGCACCACTTATCCGGGCCAGGCGCCGCAGATCGTCGAGAACCAGGTGACCTATCCGCTGACCACTACCATGCTCTCTGTGCCCGGCGCGAAGACAGTGCGAGGCTACTCCTTCTTCGGCGACTCGTTCGTCTACACCCTGTTTGAGGACGGCACCGATCCCTACTGGGCCAGGTCGCGCGTGCTTGAATACCTGAACCAGGTGCAATCGCGTCTGCCCGCGCAGGCCAAGACAGCGCTTGGCCCCGACGCCACCGGCGTGGGCTGGATTTACGAGTACGCGCTGGTCGACCGCAGCGGCAAGCTTGACCTTTCGCAGCTACGCGCCTTGCAGGACTGGTTCCTGAAGTTCGAGCTGAAAGCGTTACCCAACGTTTCCGAGGTGGCCAGCGTGGGCGGCATGGTGCGCCAATACCAGATCGTGCTTGATCCCGCCAAGCTGCGCGCCTATGCCATCCCGCACGGCAAAGTGATCGAGGCGGTACAGCGCGCCAATCAGGAAAGCGGCGGCGCGGTGATGGAGCTGGGCGAGGCCGAATACATGGTGCGCGCTTCAGGCTATCTACAGTCGCTCGACGACTTCCGCAAAATTCCGTTGATGACCACAAGTGCCGGGGTATCGGTACGCCTGGGCGATGTCGCCCGCGTGGAACTGGGACCGGAGATGCGGCGCGGGATTGCGGACCTTGATGGCGAAGGTGAAGTCGCCGGCGGCGTGATCGTCATGCGCTCCGGGAAGAACGCCTTGGACACCATCGAAGCCGTCAAGACCAAGCTGGCCACATTGAAATCGAGCCTGCCTCCCGGCGTTGAGATCGTCCCGGTGTACGACCGCTCCAATCTGATCAAACGCGCGGTCAACAATCTGGAGCATAAGCTGATCGAGGAGTTCATCGTCGTGGCGCTGGTCTGCGCGATCTTCCTGTTTCATATTCGCTCGGCACTGGTGGCCATCGTATCGCTGCCGCTGGGCATACTGATCGCTTACATCGTGATGCATTACCAAGGCGTGAACGCCAACATCATGTCCTTGGGCGGGATTGCGATCGCCATCGGCGCCATGGTGGATGCTGCGGTTGTGATGATCGAGAACGCCCACAAGCACATAGAGTCATGGAATCATGCGCATCCCGGCCAGAAGCTGACCGGAGACGCCCATTGGAAGGTGATCGGCGACGCTGCGGCCGAAGTCGGCCCTGCCCTGTTCTTCTCGCTGCTGATCATCGTACTCTCCTTCATACCCGTATTTACGTTAGAGGCGCAGGAGGGTCGTCTGTTCGCGCCTCTGGCCTTCACCAAGACCTATTCGATGGCGGCGGCGGCCGGCTTGGCGGTGACGCTGATCCCGGTGTTAATGGGCTACCTGATCCGGGGGCGCATCCCGGATGAGCAGAAAAACCCGTTGAACCGCTGGTTGATCGCGCTTTATCGGCCGTTGCTGGAAATCGTGCTGCGCCATCCGAAAGCCACGCTGGTCACGGCCGCTGTGATCGCGCTCCTGACGATCTGGCCGATGTCGCGCCTGGGCGGAGAGTTCCTGCCACCGCTGGATGAAGGCGACCTGCTGTACATGCCTTCCGCCTTGCCCGGCATCGGCGTCGGCAAAGTGGCGCAGCTGCTTCAGCAGACCGATCGTTTGATCAAAACCGTACCGGAAGTGCAAACCGTGTTCGGCAAGGCGGGACGGGCCGAGTCGGCCACCGATCCGGCACCGCTGGAGATGTTCGAGACGACCATCCAGTTCAAGCCGCGCGACCAATGGCGGCCCGGCATGACCACCGATAAGCTGGTCGAAGAACTGGACCGCATCGTCAAGGTGCCGGGACTGTCCAATATCTGGGTGCCGCCGATTCGCAACCGCATCGACATGCTGGCCACCGGCATCAAGAGCCCGGTCGGCGTGAAGGTTGCCGGCACGGACCTGCGGGAGATCGACCGCGTCACCGGCGAAATCGAACGCGTCGTCAAGCATGTGCAGGGCGTCTCGTCGGCGCTGGCCGAACGGCTCAACGGCGGTCGCTACGTCGATATCCGTATCGACCGCGACGCGGCGGCGCGCTACGGCCTGAATATCGCCGACGTGCAAAGCATCGTGTCGAGCGCGATCGGCGGCGACAACGTTGGCGAGACTGTCGAGGGTTTGCAGCGCTTTCCGATCAATGTGCGCTATCCACGCGAGGCGCGCGACTCGGTGGAGAAATTGCGCGAGCTTCCAGTCCTGACCGAGCGTGGCGCGCTGATTCGACTCGGCGACGTGGCCACGATCCGGATCGACGACGGGCCGCCCATGCTCAAGAGCGAGAACGCACGCCTGTCGGGTTGGGTGTACGTTGACATCCGGGGGCGCGATCTGAGCTCCGCAGTGCGTGAGATGCAGCAGCTGGTCGCCAAAAAGGTCGTTCTGCCAGCCGGCTACTCTGTGTCATGGTCCGGGCAATTCGAATACCTGGAACGCGCCACCGCCAAGCTCAAAATCGTCGTGCCGACGACCCTGCTCATCATCTTCGTGCTGCTGTATCTGACCTTCGGGCGTGTCGACGAGGCGGCGCTGATCATGGCGACACTGCCATTTGCGCTGGCCGGCGGCATCTGGTTGCTGTGGGCGTTAGGGCACAACCTGTCGGTCGCCAGCGGCGTGGGCTTCATCGCCCTCGCGGGCGTGTCGGCCGAATTTGGCGTGATCATGCTGCTTTACCTGAAACACGCGTGGGAAGCCCGGTTGCAAAAGGCTGCTACAAGCGAGGCCGACCTGCTTGACGCCATCCGCGAGGGAGCTGTGCTGCGTGTGCGACCGAAAGCGATGACGGTCGCCGTCATCATCGCCGGGCTGGTGCCGGTCATGATCGGCTCCGGAACCGGCTCCGAGGTCATGCAGCGTATCGCGGCACCGATGGTGGGGGGCATGATCACGGCGCCCCTATTGTCTATGTTGGTCGTGCCAGCGGTCTATCTACTGATACGCCGCAGATCCATCCGCACGGCGCCGGGCTAGGCATCCGGAAATATCACGCATGTTGTTTTTCTAAGCTGCGCATTTCTTCTCGGGCGCGACCGATCACCTCGCGCGCCGAGGTCAGTCCCAAGATCGCCATAATCGAGGCCACCACAACGTCCGGCCAAGCCCTGCCGGTACCGAACACGCCCAGCGCGGCGAGCAAGACGGCGAGGTTGCCGATCATGTCGTTGCGCGTGCAGAGCCAGACCGAGCGCATGTTGGCATCGCCCTCGCGGAAGGCATACAGCAGCCAAGCCACGACGCCATTGGCGGCAAATGCCAGGGCGCCCACCGCGCCCATCGTTTCCGCTGCCGGCGTATTTCCGCCGACGCCAGCCCATAACGCGCGAACCAGCACTATCATTCCAAATGTTCCCATGACCAGGCCCTTGGCATACGCCGCGCGGCTACGCCACACGGCCGCCATTCCCAGTACGAACAGTGAAACACCGTAGTTGGCGGCGTCCCCCAGGAAATCCGCAGAGTCAGCCAGCAGCGACGCAGAATGTGACTGCAAGCTAGCAATAGCCTCAACCAGAAACATGCCAGCGTTGATAATTAGTGCGATCCACAGGACTTTGCGATAGCGCGGGTCGGGTGCGCGGCCGGACTCACAAGAGCCGGAGCAACAATCAGCCATGACAACCCCCTGTTCAAAACTGCATTAGAATCCTTGTAGCTACTACAAGGTCAAGGGGAAACTGTGGCGAATTTGAAAATAGGCGAGCTAGCAATCCGCAGTGGCTGCCAAGCAGAGACCATTCGATACTATGAACAGCGCGGCTTGCTCGATGCGCCGACGCGGTCGGCAGGCAACTACCGGCTTTACGGCAGCGCCCACGTGGAGCGGCTAACCTTCATCCGCCGCTGCCGAGGACTGGATATGTCACTCGATGAAGTGCAGTCGCTGCTGGCGCTCCAGGATGATCCGGAGCAGCCCTGCTGTGGTGTGAACGAGTTATTAGACGAGCACATCGCTGAGATCCAGCGCAAGATGAGCGAGCTGCAGACATTGCAGACCGAGTTAGTTCGACTGCGCTCCCGCTGCCAAAACACGGTACTCGTAAAAGAATGCGAAATTCTGAAGGATCTTGCGATGCCCAGTCCTGCGTGCGGCGGGTGAGAGCAACGTCGGATTTGGGCGAGCCCTAGCGCTTGCGAAAGCAAAAAGGGCAGCCCGCTGGGCTGCCCTTCTACATTTTGGAGCGGGAGAAGAGTCTCGAACTCTCGACCTCAACCTTGGCAAGGTTGCGCTCTACCAACTGAGCTACTCCCGCTTAGGAGCTTTGGAGGCGAGGATCGGAGTCGAACCGACCTAGACGGCTTTGCAGGCCGCTGCATAACCGCTTTGCTACCTCGCCAGAGGAAACATTTACTACGAGATAACAGCTGGTTACGCGCTGCAATCCGAAATTCTGGAGCGGGAGAAGAGTCTCGAACTCTCGACCTCAACCTTGGCAAGGTTGCGCTCTACCAACTGAGCTACTCCCGCATGGAGTGTTACCACTTTTACTACTTTGCTCTAGTTCCCGGAGAAACTGGAGCGGGAGAAGAGTCTCGAACTCTCGACCTCAACCTTGGCAAGGTTGCGCTCTACCAACTGAGCTACTCCCGCATTTCGAGTCCAGCATCATAACAGGTGACTGTTGTTTTTGCTAGTACTACTTGTTTTCGATGACGTCGCCTGGAGCGGGAGAAGAGTCTCGAACTCTCGACCTCAACCTTGGCAAGGTTGCGCTCTACCAACTGAGCTACTCCCGCTTTGCTTCGTCGTCATCAACAACAGGCCAGCATTATAGAGGTTCTACAGAGCCTGTCAATGCCAAATGAAAATATTGTTTATTCCATTACAGCTGGCCGGATTTTTCCTTGATCAATGGCCAGGCCAGACGCAGGTAGTAGAACATCGACCACACGGTCAGCACGGCCGCCACCTCCAGCAGGCGCGCGCCCCAGAACTGGCTGTCCAGCGCGCCCCACAGCACGTCATGGAACAGCAG
The DNA here is from genome assembly GCF_013376005.1 of Duganella sp. SG902. Classification (GTDB taxonomy): domain Bacteria; phylum Pseudomonadota; class Gammaproteobacteria; order Burkholderiales; family Burkholderiaceae_D; genus Rugamonas. The sequence goes on from NZ_JABMJK010000001.1 coordinate 341,424, forward strand.
CAGCGGGATGGCCGTCATCTGCGCCGTGGTCTTGATCTTGCCCAGCGAGCTGACCGCCACCGATTTGGAGGCGCCGATCTGCGCCATCCACTCGCGCAGCGCCGAAATGGCGATCTCGCGGCCGATGATGATGAAGGACATGACGGCGTTGGCCCGATCCAGCTGCACCAGCACCAGCAAGGCGCCCGCCACCATCAGCTTGTCCGCCACCGGGTCGAGGAAGGCGCCGAAGGCCGAGGTCTGATTCCAGCGGCGCGCCAGGAAGCCGTCGAACCAGTCGGTCACCGCCGCCACGATGAACACCAGCGTGGCCGCCAGATTCTGGTCCGCCACCGGCAGGACGGTGGTGGGCAGGTAGTACACCCCCACCACCAGCGGAATCAGCGCGACGCGCAACCAGGTCAACAGAATCGGAATATTGAAAGGCATAAGCTCAAAATAAAGTGCGGGCTTGAAAATTTGTAATGCGCCGCTAGTCTACCTTGCCCCCGCGCTTTAAACCAGCACCGCAGAGGCCACCGGAGCTTAATGCAACTGTTTGTAGATCTCCTCGGCCAGGGCGCTGGAGATGCCCTCCACCGTCTTGAGGTCCTCCACGCTGGCGCTCATCACGCCGCGCAAGCCGCCGAAGCGGGCCAGCAGACGCTGACGGCGCTTGGCGCCGATGCCCTCGATCTCCTCCAGGCGCGAGGTCTGGCGGGTCTTGGCGCGCTTGGCGCGCATGCCGGTGATGGCGAAGCGGTGCGCCTCGTCGCGGATCTGCGCCACCAGCATCAGCGCAGCCGATTCCTTGCCCAGTTCCTGCGACGGCCGGCCGTCGACGAACATCAGTGTCTCCAGGCCGACGCGCCGCCCCTCCCCCTTGGCCACGCCGACGATCAGGCTGATGTCCAGTCCCAGTTCGGCAAACACCTGGCGCGCCATTTCGATCTGGCCCTTGCCGCCGTCGATCAGCACCACGTCCGGCATGACGCCGTCGCCGTTGGCGACTTTCTCGTAGCGGCGGTACAGCACCTGGCGCATGGCGGCGTAATCGTCGCCCGGGGTGATGTCGTTGATGTTGTAGCGGCGGTATTCGCCGTTCTGCATCTGATGGTGATGGAACACCACGCACGATGCCTGGGTGGCCTCGCCCTGGGTGTGCGAGATGTCGAAGCACTCCACGCGCAGGGTGTCGAGATCCTCCACTTCCAGCTGCAGCGCCTCGACCAGAGCGCGCGTGCGCGATTGCTGCGAGCCCTGCTCCGACAGCAGCCGCGCCAGCGAGATCTCGGCGCCCTTCTGCGCCAGCTCCAGCCATTTGCGGCGCTGGTCCTGCGGCTGGAACACCAGGTTGATGCGATGGCCACACTGCTCCTGCAAGGCCTGGATCAGCGCCGGGTGGTCGAATTCGATGTTCAGGATCAGGGTGCCGGGGATGAATTTATCGGCGTAGTGCTGCGCCAGGAAGGCGGCCAGCACTTCGACCTCGATCGCGTTCTCCGCGATCGCCTCGGCGTCGCCGACGTGGGTCGGGAAGTAGGCGCGGTCGCCCAGGTGGCGGCCACCGCGCACCATGGCCAGGTTGACGCAGGCGCGCCCGCCCTGCACCAGCACGGCGATGATGTCGACGTCGGCGTCGCCGGTGGTTTCCATGCTTTGCTGGTGCAGCACGCGCGACAGCGACTGGATCTGGTTGCGCACCGCCGCCGCCTGCTCGAATTTCAAATCGGCCGCGTAGGCGTGCATTTTCTTTTCCAGGTCTTCCAGCACTTCGGACTGGCGGCCGCGCAGGAAGCGCGCGGCGTTTTCCACGTCGAGCAGGTAGTCTTCCCTTGAGATCAGGTTCACGCACGGCCCGCTGCAGCGGCCGATCTGGTTCAGCAGGCATGGGCGGGTGCGGTTGGCGAACACGCTTTCCTCGCAGGTGCGGATCTGGAATACCTTCTGCAGGATCTGCATCGATTCCTTGACCGCCCACGAGCTGGGGAAAGGCCCGAAGTACTGGTTTTTCTTGTCGACCGAACCGCGGTAGTAGACCATGCGCGGCGCGTCGCCGCCGGTGATCTTCAGGTAGGGATAGGATTTATCGTCGCGGAACAGGATGTTGTAGCGCGGGCTCAGGGCCTTGATCAGGTTGTTCTCGAGGATCAGCGCTTCCGCCTCGCTGTGCGTGACGGTGGTTTCCAGGCGCGCGATGCGCTCGACCATCATGGCGATACGCGGGCTGCTGAGGTTTTTCTGGAAGTAGCTGGACACGCGCTTTTTCAGGTCGCGCGCCTTGCCGACGTAGAGGACCTTGTCCTCGGCGTCGAAGTACCGGTAGACGCCCGGCAGATTGGGCAGCTTGGCCACGGTGGCCAACACTTGTTCGCGCGGATCGCTTGCTTCTTCAGTCACTTTTCACCTCTGGCCCTAGCGTCGTCGTCCCGGCGAAGGCCGGGACCCATGCTGAGCATGCGTTCTATGGATTCCGGCCTTCGCCGGAATGACGTACGTGGCTTAGTTTGCTTGTTCGACGATGACGAAGGCGACGGCGTAGTCTTCCTCGTCGCTGACGGTCACTTGCGCCGACAGCTTGTTCTTTTCCATGAATTCCTTCAGCACGCCGCTGCACACGATCACCGGCTTGCCGCTCGGCGCGTTCAACATCTGCGCTGCCGGCCAGGTCATCGGCATGCGCATCCCCAGGCCGATGGCCTTGGAGAACGCCTCCTTGGCGGCGAAGCGCGTGGCCACGAAGCGGATGCCGCGCGCCGGATGCTTGGCCTTGCGCGCCAAATACTTTTCAAACTCCTGCGGCCCGAGGATCTTCTTGGCAAAGCGATCGCCATGCCGAGCCAGCGCCGCTTCGATGCGCGGGATCTTGCAGATGTCGGTGCCGATCCCGTAGATCATTTGCGCGCGCCGAGACGGGTGGAGACCATGATGGCCTTCATTTCGCGCACGGCGTTTTCCCAGCCGACGAACACCGAGTGCGCGACGATGGCGTGGCCGATGTTCAGCTCCGCGATTTCCGGAATGGCGGCAATCGCTTGCACGTTGGTGTAGTGCAGACCGTGGCCGGCGTTGACTTTCAGGCCTTTGCTCACGCCGTACAGCACGCCGCGGCGGATGCGTTCCAGCTCGGCGGCCTGCTCGGCGCCTTCGGTGTCGGCGTAGCGACCGGTGTGCAGTTCGATCACCGGCGCGCCAATGGCGGCGGTGGCATCCATCTGCGCTTCCTCGGCGTCGATGAAGAGCGACACGCGGATGCCTTCGGCCTGCAGCTGCTTCACCGCGCGCTCGACGGCATTGTAGTTGCCGGCCACATCGAGGCCGCCCTCGGTGGTGACTTCGGTGCGCTTTTCCGGCACCAGGCAGACGTCGGCCGGCTTGATCTTGCAGGCGAAGTCGATCATTTCCTGCGTCACGGCGGCTTCCAGGTTCATGCGGGTCAGCAGTTGCGGCGCCAGCGCGATCACGTCGGCATCCTTGATGTGGCGGCGGTCTTCGCGCAGGTGCAGGGTGATGCAGTCGGCGCCGGCCTGCTCGGCCAGCAGCGCGGCGCGGATCGGGTCCGGGTATTTGGTGCCGCGCGCGTTGCGCAAGGTGGCGACGTGGTCGATGTTCACGCCAAGGTCGATGATGGTGCCGGATGGTTGCAGGAAGCTCATTGTTCTATTCTCGTTATAACTGTGACAGATCGATCAGGATCTGGCGGGTGTTCAGCGGCGCGCCGTTCAGGTGGTGCGCGACCAGGAAGCGCATCAACTGCTTGCTTTGCACTTGCGTGGCGACGTCGTCGTAATTTTCGCGCTCCATGTCGAGCAGGGTCTTGCCGGCCACGCGCGGCCACGAATCGGAGGCGCGCTCGGGACGCGGGCCGCGCTCGGGGTCGACCACGTACAGCACCTCCGATTGTACGGCGCGGCGCGTTTCCACGCAGCGGGTCAGGTCGGCGGCGACGCCCGTCTCCTTAAGTAAGGCCCGTTCGAACTTTCTCAAGACGATGGGCGCCGGCTCGTTGTGCGCCAGCTGGTTGAGCGTGGAGACGTAGTGGTCGAACAGGGCCGGATGCGCGTCGTCGCGCGCCAGCAGCTTGACCAGCAGTTCGTTCAGATAGAAGCCGCACAGCAGCGCGGTCTTCTCCAGCGGCAGCATGCCGCCCACCCATTCGGCGTCGGTCAGGGTGCGCAGCTCGGATTTGCCGACCCAACTGCTGGACAGGGGCTGGAAGGTCTGCAGCACGCCGCGCAGTTGCGAGTGCGGCCGCTTGGCGCCCTTGGCGATCAAGGCCACGCGGCCGAAGTCGCGCGTGAACAGGTCGATAATCAGGCTGGTTTCTTTGTACGGATAGCTGTGCAGGACGAAGGCCGGCTGGCCGGCGACCTTGGTGCCGATGGTGCGCTCGCGGCTGGGCGCGCGCGGGCGCTTCGGCGCTGCGGGTGCGCCAGCGTCCACCGGCGCCGCTGCGGGCGGCGTGTCCAGGGTGGCGTCTGGCGTGGTGGACATGCTGGTGATGACTGTCCGCTTACTCGTAGCCGTAAGCGCGCAGGCCCGCTTCGTTATCGGCCCAGCCGGATTTGACCTTGACCCAGATCTCCAGGTAGACCGGACCGCCGAACAGTTTTTCCATGTCGAGGCGCGCTTGCGTCGACACTTCCTTCAGGCGCACGCCCTTGTTGCCGATGATCATGGACTTATGCGTGTCGCGCTCGACCAGGATGGCGGCAAACACGCGGCGCAGATCGCCCTCCTGCTCGAACTTCTCGATTAGCACCGTGCTGGTGTACGGCAGCTCGTCGCCGACGAAGCGGAACAGCTTCTCGCGCACGATTTCCGAGGCCATGAATTTTTCGCTGCGGTCGGTGATGTCGTCCGGGCCGAAGATGGCTTCATTCTCGGGCAGGAAGCGCTTCAGTTCCTTCTCCAGGCCGTCGAGCTGGAAGCGCAGCTTGGCCGACACCGGCACGATCGCGGCGAAGTTGAACTTGGACGCCACCTGCTGGGCGAACGGCATCAGCGTGGCCTTGTCCTTGGCGCGGTCCGACTTGTTGATCACCAGGATCACCGGCACCTCGGTCGGCAGCAGGTCCAGCACCTGCTGGTCGGCCGGGCCGAAGGTGCCGGCCTCGATCACGAACAGGATCAGGTCCGACGAGATCAGCGTGTTGGTGACGGTCTTGTTGAGCGTCTTGTTCAGCGCGTTGGCGTGACGGGTTTGGAAGCCCGGCGTGTCGACGTAGATGAACTGGGCGTCGTCATAGGTCTGGATGCCGGTGATGCGGTGGCGCGTGGTCTGCGCCTTGCGCGAGGTGATGCTGACCTTGGCGCCAATCAGCGTGTTCATCAGCGTGGACTTGCCGACGTTGGGGCGGCCCACAATAGCGATGTAGCCGCAACGGTAGTTGCCGGCGGAGGTCTGTTCGGTGGTCATGGTGTTCTCTTGTTATTTGTTGGCTGCTTTGGCCGACGGCGCAGGCTGGTCCTGCACGGTGGCAATGCCGGCCAGCTTGAGCTGGGCCGCGCGCGGCTTGGACTTGCGGGCGGCGGCCGGGGCTTTCTTCAGCGCCTCCTCCGCCACTTCCAGCGCCAGCTTGGCGGCGGCCTGCTCGCCGGCGCGGCGGCTGCCGCCGCGACCGAACACCTGGATGCCGAGCTTGGGCACCAGGCATTCGATTTCAAATTCCTGGCTGTGCGCGGCGCCGTGAGTGGCGATCACGTTGTACTGCGGCAGCGAGATTTTTTTCGATTGCAGGAATTCCTGCAGCAGGGTCTTGGCGTCCTTGCCCAGCGTCTGCGGATCGACCGAATCCAGGATCGGGATGTAGAACGAGCGGATCACGTCGCGCGCCGCGTTGAAGCCGCTGTCGAGGTAGATGGCGCCCAGCAGCGCCTCCAGCGTGTCGGCCAGGATGGACGGCCGGCGGAAGCCGCCCGATTTCAGCTCGCCCTCGCCCAGCCGCAGGAACTGCGACAGCTCCAGCTTTTGCGCGATCTCGAACAGCGACTGCTGCTTGACCAGGTTGGCGCGCAGGCGCGACAGGTCGCCCTCGTCGATCTCCAGGTAGCGGTCGTACAGGATGGAGGCCACCACGCAGTTGAGAATCGAATCGCCAAGGAACTCCAGCCGTTCGTTATGCACACTGCTATGGCTACGGTGCGTCAGGGCCTGCTGCAAAAGACCAGCATCCTGGAACGTGTAACCTAAACGAGTTTGCAATAACTGGAGATTCATTATGTTTCTTTATTCTTTCGCGGGTTTGGCGCCGCCCTTGGCGGTGGTGCCTTCATATTCAAGCAGCAGGCTGGCCGGTCCGACCAGCGGGATTTTCTTTTCGTAGGCGAAGCTGATTTCCGTTTCGTTGTTGACCTTTTCGATGATCAGGTCGCGGCCATTGATGGAGCTGATGTAGCTGGCCGTGGCGCTGGCGTCGAACGACTTCTGGATGTCCGCCACCGAGCCGCCGGCCGCCTTGGCCGTGACGATGGCGTTCTGGATCGCGCGGTACTCGGTGTAGGTGGGGACGATTTTCAATCCCAGCACCAACAGCATGCCCAACAGCGCCAGCACGAACACCAGCCCCACCAGCGAAATCCCATCCTGCCGTGTTTGCATCTTAGTCCCTTTCGAGGCGGCTTACCGGATGCTGCCAATGCGGCGCAGGTTACCCAGGTTCATCCAAACGAAAAATGCTTTTCCAACAATGTTCTTATCCGGAACAAAGCCCCAGTAGCGGCTGTCCAGGCTGTTATCGCGGTTGTCGCCCATCATGAAGTAGTTGCCTGCTGGAACCACGCAAGTGAAGCCTTCATAGCGGTACTGGCAATTCTCGCTGTGCGGGAACGGGAACACGCTCTCGCGGGTGTAGGTCGGCTTGCCCTCGTCGTTCAGGATACGGTGGCTGACGCCGCTCAGGTTTTCCTCGAATTGCTTGTTGTAAACCATGCGCTCGTCGCCCAGGTAATCCTCCAGCGGGGCGTACTTCACTTCCACGCCGTTGACGGTTAAGCGCTTGTTTTCATACGTGATTTTATCACCCGGCACGCCGATCACGCGTTTGATGTAATCCTGGCTCATGTCCATCGGATATTTGAACACCATCACGTCGCCGCGCTGCGGGTCGTTGATCTGGACGATCTTCTTGTTGATCACCGGCAGACGGATGCCGTAGGTGAACTTGTTCACCAGGATCAGGTCGCCCACGAGCAGGGTCGGCACCATCGACGACGACGGGATCTTGAACGGCTCGTACAGGAAGGAGCGCAGGAAGAACACCAGCGCGATCACCGGGAAGAAGCTGCCCGAATATTCGATCCAGGTCGGCTGACGCAGGATGCCGGCCTCGAGCTCGGCGCGCTTGCCTTGGTTGTCCAGCTTGATACCATCGGCGGTGGCCTTGGCGGTGCGCGCGTCGTACTCGGCCAGCGCGCGGTCGGCGGCGGCGCGGCGCTGTTTGGCCAGGTAGAACACGTCGAGGCACCAGATCACGCCGGTGATCACCATCAGCACGAACAGGATTAATGCAAAGTTACCCAGGATGACTTGCAGGCTCATTTCTCGTCCACTTGTAAGATGGCCAGGAACGCTTCTTGTGGAATCTCGACCGAGCCCACTTGCTTCATGCGTTTTTTACCGGCTTTTTGTTTTTCCAGCAGTTTCTTCTTACGGCTGACGTCACCGCCGTAGCACTTGGCCAGCACGTTCTTGCGCAGCGCCTTGACGTTTTCCCGCGAGATCACGTTGACGCCGATCGCGGCCTGGATGGCCACGTCGAACATCTGGCGCGGGATCAGCTCGCGCATCTTGGCCGCCACCTGGCGGCCGCGGTAGGCCGAGTTGGAGCGGTGCACGATGATGGCCAGCGCGTCGACCTTGTCGCCGTTGATCAGCATGTCGACCTTGACCACGTCCGAGGCGCGGTATTCCTTGAACTCGTAGTCCATCGAGGCGTAGCCGCGCGAGGTCGACTTCAGCTTGTCGAAGAAGTCCAGCACGATCTCGCCCATCGGCATTTCGTAGATCAGCTTGACCTGACGGCCGTGGTAGCTCATGTCCATTTGCACGCCGCGCTTGGCGATGCACAGGGTGATCACCGAGCCAACGTACTCCTGCGGCATGTACAGGTTGACGGTGACGATAGGCTCGCGGATCTCGTTGATCTTGGTGGTTTCCGGCATGCGCGACGGGTTGTCCACCTTGATGACGGAACCGTCGCGCATCTCGACCTCGTACACCACGGTCGGCGCGGTGGTGATCAGGTCCTGGTCGAATTCGCGCTCCAGGCGCTCCTGCACGATTTCCATGTGCAGCAGGCCCAGGAAGCCGCAGCGGAAGCCGAAGCCCAGCGCCTGCGACACTTCCGGCTCGTACATCAGGGCGGCGTCGTTCAATTTCAGTTTTTCCAGCGCGTCGCGCAGCGAGTCGTACTGGTTGGCCTCGACCGGGAACAGGCCGGCGAACACCTGCGGCTGCACCTCCTTGAAGCCCGGCAGCGGCGCCGGCGCCGGGGCCGACGCCAGCGTGATGGTGTCGCCCACGCGCGCGGCTTTCAATTCCTTGATGCCGGCGATGACGAAGCCCACCTGGCCGGCGGTCAGCTGCGGCAGAGAGACCGAGCGCGGCGAGAAGATACCGATGTCCTCCACCAGCTGCACCGAGTCGGTGGCCATCAGCTTGATCTTGTCCTTGGGTTTCAGGGTGCCGTTGACCACGCGCACCAGCATCACCACGCCCACGTAGGCGTCGTACCAGGAGTCGATGATCAGCGCCTGCAGCGGCGCGCTCGAGTCGCCCTTCGGCGGCGGCACCTTGGCGATGATGGACTCCAGCACGTCCTCCACGCCCAGGCCGGTCTTGGCCGAGCACTGGACGGCGTCGCCGGCCTCGATGCCGATCACGTCCTCGATTTCCTTGATGGCGCTCGGCGGGTCGGCGTTCGGCAGGTCGATCTTGTTCAGCACCGGCACCACTTCGACGCCGAGGTCGAGCGCGGTGTAGCAGTTGGCCACGGTCTGTGCTTCCACGCCTTGCGACGCGTCGACCACCAGCAGCGCGCCTTCGCAGGCCGACAGCGAGCGCGACACTTCATACGAGAAGTCGACGTGGCCGGGGGTGTCGATCAGGTTCAGGTTGTAGACCACGCCGTCGCGGGCCTTGTATTGCAGGGCGGCGGTTTGCGCTTTGATCGTAATGCCGCGTTCGCGCTCCAGGTCCATCGAATCGAGCACTTGCGCTTCCATCTCGCGGTCCGACAGGCCGCCGCACAGCTGGATGATGCGGTCTGCCAGCGTCGATTTGCCGTGGTCGATGTGGGCGATGATGGAGAAGTTACGTATGTTATTCATTAACAAAAATTCAAAAACGGGTTTGACGCGAGGGCGCACAATACAAAAAAGCGCTCCGAACGGGGCGAAGCCCTGGCGAGCGCCTTGGTGGAAATATGCTTTGCCCCGGCATTTTACCGGATTTCAGAGTGGAAAGCCCGATTTATAGCAGCTGAAGTACTCTGGCTTCGTCCAGAAAGTAGTGGCACAGCTCCGGCTGCGACAGATCGGCGAACAGGACCGGCACCAATTCATCGTATTTGGCCAGCAGTTCGGGGTCGCCGGCCTGGTCGATGTCGATGACGTTGACGGTGAACGGCCGCTCCGGCGTTCGCAGCCGCAGCAGCGCGTCCAGCATGTCGTGGCATAAATGGCAATAGTCGCGCGAGTAGAGTGTAAATTGCATAGCCGTCGCTCCGGCGCAGGCCGGAGCCTATAGAACGCTTGCTCAGCATGGGCCCCGGCTTTCGCCGGGGCGACATCCTTATTTCGCGCTCGGGCGCAGCGAGACGAAGCGGGTGTTGCCGTCACGCAGCACCAGAATCACCGATGGCTTCTTCGGATCCAGCTTGGCCACGACCGCGTTGAACTGCTTGGCATCCTTGATATCGGTGTTATTGATCTGCAACAACACATCGCCCTCGGTCAGCCCGGCGCGCTCGGCCACGCCATCGGCGTCGGCCACCACCACGCCGCCGTTGACCTTGAGCTCGGCCTTCTGCGCCGCCGTCAGGTCCTCGACCTTCAGGCCCAGCGCGTTGGCCTTGGCCGGCTCGGCTGGCTCGGCCTTGCCGCCCTTGCCTTTGGCGCCCTTGGCCGGCTTGTCGCCATCCAGCTCCGCCACCGTCACCGGCAGGTTCAGCTCGGCGCCCTTGCGCCACACGGTGACCGTGGCCTTGCTCTCCAGCGCGGTCTCGCCCACCAGGCGCGGCAGGTCGCTCGAACGGTTCACAGGCTTGCCGTTGAACTTGAGGATGATGTCGCCGGCCTTGATGCCGGCCTTGTCGGCGGGACCACCCGGCTCGACCAGCGACACCTCGGCGCCTTGCGCCGACTTCAGGCCCAGCGACTCCGCCACTTCCTTGCTGACTTCGCCAATCTGCACGCCGATGCGGCCGCGCGTGACCTTGCCGTTTTTCTTCAGCTGGTCCGAGACCCGGATCGCCTCGTTGATCGGCACCGCGAACGAGATGCCGTTGGAGCCGCCCGACAACGTGGCGATCTGCGAGTTGATGCCGATCACCTCGCCGCGCATATTGATCAGCGGGCCGCCCGAGTTGCCGGGGTTGACCGCCACGTCGGACTGGATCAGCGGCAGGTATTCGCCGGTGTCGCGCGCCTTGGCCGAGATGATGCCGGCCGTGACCGTGTTTTCCAGATTGAACGGCGAGCCGATCGCGATCACCCATTCACCTGCGCGGATCTTGTCCGAATCGCCCATCAGCAGGAAGGGCAGCTTGTCGCCCTCGATTTTCAGCAGCGCCACGTCGGTGCGGGTGTCGGCGCCCAGCACCTTGGCCTTGAATTCGCGCTTGTCGGTCAGGGTGACGAACACCTCGTCGGCGCCATCCACCACGTGGGCGTTGGTCAGCACATAGCCGTCGGCCGACAGGATGAAGCCGGAACCGACGCCGCGGTTCACCGGCTCGTCGGACGGCGCCGGGCGGCGCTGGCCCCGGCCCTGCGGGCCCGGCATCTGGCCGCCGAAGAAGCGGCGCAGCAATTCCTGCATGTCATCATCGCCCGGCAGGCCGTTGGCGCGGTTGATTTGTTTGGGACGCTCGGTGGTGCGGATATTCACCACCGCCGGGCCAACGCGGTCGACCAGGTCGGCGAAGTCCGGCAGGCCGATCACGGCGCCGGTGACCGCAGTGGCGGCCGTGGCCGGCGACATGCCCAGAGACATCCATATGCTTGCGCCGAGGACCAGCGCGGACAGAGTTTTACTACCAGCAGAGAAGTTATTTTTCATGGAGTATCGATCTCTATAAAGTTCGGGATGCAAGCGCTCCCCCGTCAACGCGGCAGTGCGCGACGTGAGGCTAGCACATGGTAAGCGAAAAGTCGCCATACCGGATGCGCGTCTTGATGATAAGGGTATGCGCTTAAGGAATTATGATGGCGGTTGGCGCTTCTTCAAGAGGGGCCGGCGCCAGCGGATGGGCCGGTTCCGCCGCCAGCGCGGCCGCCAGCCGGGCGCCGAAGCCCGGCCCCGGCTCGGCGCCGGGCGTGCTGCGCAGCACGTCGCCGGTCAGGTGGTAGGCGCGCCAGGCGGCCTGGCCCTCCGGCGTGGCCAGCGCGGCAAAGGCTAGCTCGCGCTCGCTGTCCGACAATTCACCATCGGCCAGCGCCGAGATGTGTTCGTGCAGTCTTTGTGGGGTATCCATCGCGTGTCCCGCCATGTCAAAACAAGTCCGCTCGCTTGCCGGACGCCAACAACCGTTGCCATCATTCCCGCCTTACCAGCGCTTGTCAACCGGCAGGTCGAGCAAGGGCCGCAATTTTTCAGCGATGACTTCGCGGGCGCGGAATATCCGGCTGCGCACCGTGCCGATGGGACAGGCCATGATGTCGGAGATTTCCTCATAGCTCAAGCCCTCGATCTCGCGCAGGGCAATGGCCGTGCGCAGGTCGACCGGCAAGGCGTCCATGGCCGCGTTCACGGTCTGGGCGATCTGCTTGCTCGCCAGCATGGACTCCGGCGTATTGATGTCGCGCAAATGCTCGCCATCGTTAAACGCTTCGGCTTGTTCGGTATCGGCGTCGGTGGACGTGGGCGTGCGCCGCCCCTGCGTCGCCAGGAAATTCTTGGCGGTGTTGATGCCGATGCGGTACAGCCAGGTGTAGAAGGCCGAGTCGCCACGAAAATGCCGCAACGCCCGGTAAGCCTTGATAAAGGTTTCCTGCACCACGTCCTCCGCCTCGGCCGGGTCGTGCACGATGCGCGACAGCAGGCGCATGAGCCGGCGCTGATACTTCGCCACCAGCAAATCAAACGCCTGCTTGTCGCCGGCACGGACCCGTTCGACCAGCAATTGGTCGCACTCGCGTTCTGTCGTCACTCCTGCATTCCTCGGTGGCCTGCAGCGCAGCCGATTCGTCTAGCCATATGCTATAGAGTTAGCTCGCTGCAAGAAGTTCACACTGCCGGCGTGTTTATTTGCGTGCGCGCGGCCGCGCGGCATGCCAGCGCCAGGCCGCGCCACGCGGGGCGCGCCACGCTGTCCGGCAAGACCGCCAGCACCTGCACGCGGCCGGCCTCGTCGGCCAGGCGCAGCAACAGCAGGCGCGGCCACAAGGTCGAACCGCCCAGCAGCCGCAGCGCCGTGCCGTTGTGCTGGTATACCGCCAGCCGCATCTGGCCGACACCGGATATATCAAGCTGGCGCGCGATAGCCGGCGGACGTCCGCACAGCCAGGCCAGCGCGCCCGCCAGCAAGCACAGCAGCGGCGCCGCGACGCCGGGACAGACGGCGGCGGACGCCATCACGCAGCAACACAGGCCGGCATGCGCAATGCGCAAGCCGAGCGAGGGGCGAACGATGACGGACACCGCGATCGACATGGCGACAGCACCACAAACACATGAATAAAAACGGGGGATACAACGTGGAAGCGCCGGCACGAGGCCGGGCAATTCAGGCGCCAGCGAGCGCCGGCGCCGAATTCTCGCTCACCCTGTTTGGACAGGGCGAGCAGAGAATTGGTTCAAACTTTTTTTAGATGCGGCCGAACACCAGGCTGCCGTTGGTGCCGCCGAAGCCGAACGAGTTTTTCACCGCGTACTCGATCTTCATCTCGCGGGCGACGTTGGCGCAGAAGTCCAGGTCGCAAGCCGGGTCCTGGTTGAACAGGTTGATGGTCGGCGGCGACACCTGATGGTGGACCGCCAGCACCGTGAACACCGACTCCAGGCCGCCCGCGCCACCCAGCAGGTGGCCGGTCATCGACTTGGTCGAGTTGACCACCAGCTTTTTGGCGTGGTCGCCGAAAGTGCGCTTGATGCCCTGCACTTCCGCCACGTCGCCTTGCGGCGTCGAGGTGCCGTGCGCGTTCACATACTGCACCTGGTCCGGATTGACGCCGGCGTTGGCCAGCGCGGCCTGCGCCGACTTGCTGCCGCCGCTGCCATCTTCCAGAGGCGAGGTCATGTGGTAGGCGTCGGCGCTCATGCCGAAGCCGACCACCTCGGCGTAGATCTTGGCGCCGCGCGCCTTGGCGTGTTCGTACTCTTCGAGCACCATCACGCCGGCGCCCTCGCCCAGCACGAAGCCGTCACGGTCCTGGTCCCATGGGCGGGACGCGGTGGCCGGATCGTCGTTGCGGGACGACAGCGCCTTGGCCGAGGCGAAACCGCCCAGGCCCAGCGGCGACACGGTCGATTCCGCGCCACCGGCGATCATCACGTCGGCATCGCCGTACTCGATCAGACGAGCGGCGGCGCCGATGCAGTGCAGGCCGGTCGTGCAAGCGGTGACGATCGACAGGTTAGGACCACGCATGCCGTACTTGATCGACAGGTTGCCCGAGATCATATTGATGATCGAGGCAGGCACGAAGAACGGCGAGATACGGCGCGGACCGCGCTTGTCGTAATCCTCCTTCTGTTCTTCGATCATCGGCAGGCCGCCGATACCGGAACCGACCAGCACGCCGATACGATCGGCGTTCTCTTCGGTGACGACCAGGCCGGAGTCGTTCACAGCTTGAATCCCCGCGGCCATGCCGTAATGGATGAAGGTATCCATGTGGCGGGCTTCCTTGGCCGAGATGTAGTCTTCGATGTTGAAGCCTTTGACTTCGCCGGCGAAGCGGGTGCTGAAAGCTGTTGCGTCAAACTTGGTGATGGTGGCGATACCGGATTTGCCCTCGACGGCGGCGGCCCAGGTGTCGGCAATGTTATTGCCGATCGGGGACACGGCGCCCAGGCCGGTAACGACAACACGACGGTTTTTAGAACCTCTCAAGCGATTCTCCTAAAGTCGATCGGGCAGATATTACGCCTTGACGTGCGCGGTAGCGTAGTCGATCGCTTGCTGCACGGTGGTGATTTTTTCTGCTTGTTCGTCAGGGATTTCCATTTCGAACTCGTCTTCCAGTGCCATCACCAGCTCAACGGTGTCCAGCGAGTCAGCGCCCAGATCATCGACGAACGACGATTCGGTTTTGATGTCTGCTTCGGCGACGCCCAGTTGCTCAGCGACGATTTTCTTAACGCGTTGTTCGATATCCGACATGTTATGGCTCCATTTGTTTGTTACGGAAAGCGCGCATTTTATCAGGTTTGCGCGCTGAAAAACTAATTTCAGTGTTTGCTGCTAAATACCCTGAAATACCTATTAAAAGATTTGAATGCGCTTTATTTTAAGCCCATTCTCCTCAGTTCATATACATACCGCCATTCACGTGGAGGGTGGTGCCGGTAATATAAGCGGCTTGCGGCGACGCCAGGAAGGCGACCGCCGCGGCGATGTCCTCTGGCTTGCCGAGGCGCGCCAGCGGAATCTGGGTCAGCAAGGCGGCGTGCTGTTCCTCGCCCAGCGCCTTGGTCATGTCAGTGTCGATGAAGCCCGGCGCCACGCTGTTGACGGTGATGTTGCGGCTGCCGATCTCGCGCGCCAGCGCGCGCGTCATGCCTTCCACGCCGGCCTTGGCGGCGGCGTAGTTGATCTGGCCCGGATTGCCGGCCGAGGCCACCACCGAGGTGATGTTGATGATGCGGCCGGTCTTGGCCTTCATCATGCCGCGCAGCACGGCGCGCGACAGGCGGCCGACCGAGGTCAGGTTGGTGGCGATGACGTTATCCCACTCCTCATCCTTCATGCGCATGGCCAGCTGGTCCTGGGTGATGCCGGCGTTGTTGACCAGGATGCCGACCGCGCCATAGGTTTTGCTGATGTCGTCGATGATGGCGGCGCAGGCTTCGGCGTTGGTGACGTTCAGCACCATGCCCTTGCCGGCTTCCGCGCCGATCTCGGCCAGGTAGGCGGAAATCGCTTCCGCGCCGGCCTCGGTGGTGGCGGTGCCGATCACTTTCGCGCCCTGGCGCGCCAGTTCCTGGGCAATGGCCTTGCCGATGCCGCGCGATGCGCCCGTTACCAGGGCGACTTGATTTGCTAAAGTCATGTAATTCCTTCTACAGTAAATTCGAAGTGTGCCTGAAATCGCAAACGCTTATTTGAGCTCGCTCAATACGCGTTCCAGCGTAGCCTGATCGTAGATCGCGTCGCCCACCAGATTGCCATCGATGCGCTTGGTCAGTCCCATCAGCACCTTGCCCGGACCGCACTCCACCAGCTTGGTCACGCCGCCGGCGGCCATCTTCTGCAGGGTTTCCACCCAGCGCACCGGCGCGGCGGCCTGGCGCACCAGCGCGTCCTTGATGGCGGCCGGGTCGTTCAGCACGGCCACGTCGACGTTGTTGATCAGCTCGATCTGCGGCGCCGAGAAGCTGATGTCGGCCAGGTAGTCGCGCAGGCGGTCCGAGGCCGGCTTCAGCAGCGACGAGTGGAATGGCGCCGACACCGGCAGGCGCATGGCGCGCTTGGCGCCCTTGCCCTTGGCGATCTCGCAGGCGCGCTCGACGGCGGCGGTTTCGCCAGCGATCACCACCTGGGCTGGCGCGTTGAAGTTGACGGCTTCAACAACGCCACCGGCTGCGCCGGCTTCGGCGCAGGCGGCGCGGACGTCGTCATCCGACAGACCCAGCACCACGGCCATGGTGCCCTGCCCGACCGGCACGGCTTCCTGCATGGCTTGCGCGCGGAAGCGCACCAGCGGCACGGCGTCCTTGAAGGCGATCACGCCGGCGGCGACCAGCGCCGAGTATTCACCCAGGCTGTGGCCGGCCACCACCGACGGCACGGCGCCGCCGGCCGCGATCCACGCGCGGTAGGCGGCCACGCCAGCGGTCAGCATGACCGGCTGGGTGTTGGTGGTCAGGTCCAGGTCTTCTTTCGGACCTTCGGCCATCAGCTTGCCGATGTCGAAGCCCAGCGCGTCGGACGCTTCAGCGATGGTCTGGGCCACCACCGGGTTGCCGGCGAAGCCGTCCATCATCGCAATCGCTTGCGAACCTTGGCCTGGGAATACAAAAGCAAATTTCGTCATGACTTCATCCATCTCGTTTTAGTTATTGGCTGCAAAACTAGCATGCAAACATGACAGCCTTGCTACCGTAGAGCCCGTTAGAACTCTAATTCTAATTTACTTAAAAGCGTGCGAGCACGGCGCCCCAGGTGAAGCCGCCACCAACGCCTTCCATCATGACGTTCTGGCCCGGCTTGATGCGGCCATCGCGCACGGCGGCGTCCAGCGCCAGCGGGATCGACGCGGCCGAGGTGTTGCCGTGCTGGTCGACGGTGACGACCATCTTTTCCATCGGCAGGCCCAGCTTCTTGGCGGTGCCGCTCATGATGCGCAGATTGGCCTGGTGCGGGATCAGCCAGTCGATTTCCGACTGCTGCATGCCGGCTTTTTCCAGCGTTTCGTTGGCCACCTTCTCCAGCACGGAGACGGCCATCTTGAACACCGCAGGGCCATCCATGTACAGGTAGGCCTCGCCAGCGGTGGCGCCGGCGAAGGTGTTGGGCATGCACAGGATGTCGGAGTGGCGGCCGTCGGCGTGCAGCGCGCTGGCCAGGATGCCCGGCTCTTTCGACGCGCTCAGCACCACGGCGCCGGCGCCGTCGCCGAACAGCACGCAGGTGGTGCGGTCGTTGAAATCGAGGATGCGGGAGAACACCTCGGCGCCGATCACCAGCACGTTCTTGTGCAGGCCGGCGCGGATGAAGGCGTCGGCGGTCGACAGCGCGTAGACGAAGCCGCTACACACGGCCTGCACGTCGACGGCGGCGCCGTTGTTGGTGATGCCCAGTTTCTGCTGCACGATGCAGGCGGTGCTGGGGAAGCTGCCGAAGAAGTCCGGGGTCGAGCTGGCCACGATGATCAGGTCGATATCGTTGGGCTGCATGCCGGCCATTTCCAGCGCCTTGGTGGCGGCATGCACCGCCAGGTCCGACGACTTCTGTTCAGGCGCGGCGAAATGGCGCGCGGCGATGCCGCTGCGGGTCGTGATCCATTCGTCCGAGGTCTCGATGCCTTTGGCGGCGAGCTGATCAGCCAGTTCCTGGTTGGTCACGCGCTTTTCCGGCAGGTAGCTGCCGGTGCCGATAATTTTGCTATACAAGGTCATGCCGTTCTACCGTCCACTAAATAGTTGAGCTTGGTACTTCCGGGGTCTCGGTGTTGCGCGGCATCAGCTCGGCGATCAGGGTCGAAATATGCGGCAACACGTCATTTTTTGCAGCATCATACGCCCGCTTGAGCGCCCACTCAAAGGAATATGCATCGGCGCCGCCATGGCTCTTGAACACCAGGCCGCGCAAACCCAGCAGGCTGGCGCCGTTGTAACGCGATGGCGACAGGCGTTTCTTGATGTTGTTCAGGGCGCCGCGGCCGAGCAGCGCGCTCAGCATGGTCAGCAGATTGCGGGTGAATTCGGACTTGACGGTGTCGGCGAAGAAGCGCGCCACGCCCTCCACCGCCTTCAGGGTGACGTTGCCGGTGAAGCCGTCGCACACCACGATGTCGGCCGTGCCTTTGAAGATGTCATTGCCTTCCACGTTGCCGTAGAAGTTGAGCGCGCCGCGCTCGTGGTCGGCCTGCAGCAGCTTGCTGGTGGCCTTGACCACGTCGTTGCCCTTGATATCCTCGGTGCCCACGTTGAGCAGGCCGATGGTCGGGCGCGGGATGTTTTCCATGGCCGACACCAGCACCGAGCCCATGATGGCGAACTGGTGCAGGTGGTGCGGTTCGCAGTCGACGTTGGCGCCCAGGTCCAGCATGTAGGTCGGGCCGCCTTTTTGATTCGGCATGATCGAGCAGATCGCCGGGCGATCGACGCCACTCATGGTTTTCAGGATGTAGCGCGCCACAGCCATCAGCGCGCCGGTGTTGCCGGCGGAGACGGAAGCCTGGGCCTTGCCGTCCTTGACTTGCTCGATGGCGACGCGCATCGACGAATCCTTCTTGCGGCGCAGGGCCACTTCGAGCGGATCGTCCATGGTGACTTGTTCGGAGGCGTGCACGATGGAGAGGCGCGGATGCGCGTCGGCATGGTGCTTCTTCAGCTCGGCGCGGATGACGTCTTCGAGACCGACGAGTATCAGTTCGGCATCAGGTTCGCGTTTGACGAAGGAGACAGCTGCGGGAATAGTGACCGACGGGCCGTGATCGCCACCCATGCAGTCGATAGAAATTTTGATTGTCATTGTTATGGCAAGCGGCGGGACCTTGACTACCGGACTCCGCATGGGAACATGACGGTGTGCAAAACTAAATTGCAGCCGATGAAAAAAGAAAAAGCGATGCTACACAAGTCAGCACCGCCTGTTTCCGGGTCCAGCAAGAGCGTTGATTACTCGTCGTTCTTGGTTTTCAGGACTTTACGACCACGATAGAAGCCGTTAGGGCTGATGTGGTGACGCAGGTGGGTTTCACCGGTGGTTGGCTCGATTGCCAGTTGCGGAGCAACCAGGAAATCGTGCGAACGGTGCATACCGCGCTTCGATGGGGATTTTTTGTTCTGTTGAACTGCCATGTTAATGACTCCTAATACTTAAGTTCTAAAATTCTAACACAATCGACCGGCATATACATGCAAATCGAGCCCTACTACTTTGCTACTGCTAACTTGCCAAGACTCGATTAACACGCGTATTGACACGTCTGGTACTACAACTTATTCGGATTTGAGGCTCTTCAGAGCGTCGAACGGCGAGATCTTCTCGCTTTTTGCCTTGTCCAGCAGGCTGGAATCCGGGCAGACATCGTGACGCGGCGACTGCGGCAAGGCCAGCAACGCTTCGTCTTCCACCAGGTACATCAGCTCCATGCTGCGACTGCCGACGATCACATCGATCGATTCGTCGTCAATTCGTTCTTCAATTTCATCTGCATCTTCATCATCCTTACCCAGCATCAGCACGGTCGACGAATCGAGGTGGTGAGCGTAAGGCTGCAAGCAGCGTTGGCAGACCAGTTGCACGGTGCCGTTGACCGACAGCGTCATCTGCGGGATGCCCAGTTTGTGGGTCTCTCCTACTGCTTCCCAGGTAATCTCGCCGGAGGGATTCGCGCACTCCTTGGCCAGACGGGTCAGTTCAGCAACAGGCGTCGTGCCTGACTGGCTGCTGTTGGTCCGACAGAATTCAAAGGTGTCGATCACAAGAGCATTCATTACAGAGTTTCCCCGGAAAACCTGCGATAATAACAGGGTTTTCGCATTCAAGTCAAAAACTTAGCGATTTTTTCGCTATTTCTACCGCCAGCATTACCGGCGAGAGAGCATATAACAGTTCCCTCATGACATCAAGTTTACTCGTACTGGCCTCCAGTTCGGCCTACCGCAAAGAGTTATTGTCGCGCCTGCAACTACCGTTCGAAGTGGCCGCGCCCGACATCGACGAAACCCCGCTGCCCGGCGAAACACCGAGCGCCACCGCCCTGCGCCTGGCGCGGGAAAAGGCCGCCGCCGTGGCGGCCAAAATGCCCGGCGCCATCGTGATCGGCTCGGACCAGGTGGCCACGCTGGATGATGAACAAATCGGCAAGCCCGGCAACCATGCCAACGCGCTGGCGCAATTGCAGAAAATGCGCGGGCGCGAGGTCATCTTCCACACCGCGCTGTGCGTGTGGGATGGCCGCAACCACACGGCTCAGGTGGAAGACATCCAGACCGTGGTGAAGTTCCGTGATTTGCCCGATGCCGAGCTGGACGCCTATCTGCGCATCGAGCAGCCCTATGACTGCGCCGGCAGCGCCAAGAACGAGGCGCTGGGCATCGCCATCCTCGAGCGCATCGACAGCCGCGACCCGACCGCCCTCACCGGCTTGCCTTTAATCGCCCTGACAGGCATGCTGCGCAACCTTGGCGTCAGCTTCTTCAACAAATAACATGACCGGCACCCTCTTTTTAATCCCGAACACCCTGGGCGACACCGAAGCGCTCAACCACGTGCTGCCCGAGCAGGTGCAGCGCGTCACCTCCCAGCTGGACTACTTCGTGGCCGAAAACGCCAAGACCGCGCGCGCGTTCCTGAAACTGGTTGGCGCCCAGCATCCGCTGTGCAAGCCGATGCAGGAAATCCAGATCGCGGAATTGAACGTGAACACCCCGGCGGCCGCCCTGAACGACCTGCTGGCGCCGCTGCTGGCGGGCCGCGATGGCGGGCTGGTGTCGGAGGCGGGCGTGCCGGCGGTGGCCGATCCGGGCGCGGATCTGGTGCGGCTGGCGCATCAGCACAAGATTCCGGTGCGGCCGCTGGTGGGGCCGTCGTCGCTGCTGCTGGCGGTGATGGCGAGCGGATTGAACGGGCAGAGTTTTGCCTTCAATGGCTATCTACCGACCGATGCGGGCCAGCGCGACAAGCGCATCAAGGAACTGGAACAGCGTTCGCGCAAGGAGAAGCAGACGCAGCTGTTTATCGAAACTCCGTATCGCAACGCCGCCATGCTGGAGGCACTGGTGGCGGCCTGCGCGCCGGGCACGCTGGTGTGCGTGGCGACCGATCTCAGCCTGCCAAGCGAAACTATCCGCACCTTGACGGCGGCGCAGTGGAAGACCGCGCCCGCGCCTGACTTCCACAAAAAGCCGACCGTGTTCCTGCTCCTCGGCCAGTAACATCGTCATTCCGGCGAAGGCGGACGGTCCGACGACGCGGTCCATGCCGGGCATGCGTTCCATGGATTCCGGCCTTCGCCGGAATGACGATTCAGATGCCGCGGGTGTACTCCGTCACCCACTCAATAGCCGCCAGCTGGATCGCGTACAACTCGGCCGGCTTGAGGTCCAGCTGGTGCAGCATATCCGCCAGCACCCGCGTGTCGCGCCCGCGCTCGATGTGCTCGATCAGGCTCAGCATCGCACCATAATCGCCCGAGCGATGCAGCAGCGCCGCCCTCACCTCGTCCAGCACGTTCACGCTTTCCAGCACTTCGCGCATGTGGATCGAGAACAGCGTGTCCATCAGCGACATCACGCCCACCGTGAAGCCGATGTCCGCGCTCACGCGCTGCCCCGGCCTGCGGTGCTCGACCATCAACTCCATGGTCTTGCCGCGCGTGGTGGCCAGCTGCAGCAGCGGCGAGGTGAACTCCTGCGTGCCGCCATTCTTCACATACAGCAGGATCTGCAGCCAGCGCCGCAGCTGACGCCGGCCCAGCACCATCAGCGCGTGCCCGACCGAGTTGATGCGCTGGCGCGCGCCCACCGCCGGCGTGTTCACCAGCCGCAGCAGGTTCAGGGTGATCAGCGCGTCATGCTTGACGCTCTGCTCGATCTCGCTGTTGCTGGCATCGCGATCGAGCAGCTCCAGCAGATGCAGCACACTCATTTGCGATGGCGAGATCTTCTTGCCGCTCAAGATCACCGGCCGCGCAAAATAGTAGCCCTGGAAGTATTCGAAGCCGAGCTCCATGCACTCCTGGAATTCCTCGACCGTCTCCACCTTCTCGGCCAGCAGCTTTTGCCCGGGATTTTTCAGCACCCGCGCCAGCGCCGGCAGGGTGCCAGGCTGCATGTCCTTGATATCGACCTTGATGACATCGCACAGCGGCGTGAATTTCTGCACATCCTCCGACTGCCCGACCACATCGTCCAGCGCGAACTTGAAGCCCGCCTGCTTCAGCTCGCGCACGCGGTTCAGCACTTCCGGCGTGGCTTTCACCGTTTCCAGGATTTCGAGGATGACCTTGTCATTCGGCAGGAAGCGGATGAAATCGCTCATCAGGCCGACCGCATCGACGTTCACGAACGCCATCTGGTCGCCCACCACCTGCCCCATGCCCAGTTCGGCGGCATGGGCGATCACGGTGGCGGTGGCTTCGGTGTCGTCGGTGACCTGCGCGCCGTTGTAGGCGCCGGCGTCGCGGAAGAGTAATTCGTATGCCACCAGCCGCTGTCCCCGGTTGAGGATGGGTTGGCGCGCGAGGAAGAAATTATCAGCTAACTTGGATGATGCCGGTGTCGAGGCTAACATCATGGGGAGCTCCCATTGTCAATCTGCTTGACACCAGCCTATACCCGTTTATGTAGTCTTGACAATATTTTTCTGCCGAACAGGAGGGCGGCGCTCGCCAGTGTTGCGTCCAGCCGTCGCCTGGGTGCCGCTCTCGAGCGTAAAGCGCGCGCCGCTGTCCACGCCCAGCGCCTTCACCAGCCACGGCATCACCTGTTTCAGCATCGGCTCCAGCGTGTAAGGCGGGTTCAGGATGAACATGCCGCTGCTGTGCAGGCCGCCGATCCCGTCCGGCATCGGCTTCTTGATGGTCAGCACCACGTTCAGCCAGGTGGCGGCCGGCAGCTGCTTCAGCTTGTCCGCGAACTGGCGCGATTCCATGCGCTGCAGCAGCGGATACCAGACCGCGTAGGTGCCGGTCGGGAAGCGCCCCAGCGCCTCGGCCAGCGCGTCCTTGGTCTTTTTGTAGTCCTGCTTGTCCTCGTACGGCGGGTCGATCAGCACCAGCGCGCGGCGCGACGGCGGCGGCAGCAGCGCTTTCAGCGAGGCGAAACCGTCGCTGCGGTTGACGATCACGCGCTTGCCGCGCACGGTGGAACGGATGCCCTGGGCCGCCGCGTGCTCCTCCAGCTTGCGGAAGTTATCGGCCAGCAGCTTGGCGTCGGCCGGGTGCATCTCGAACAGGCGCAGGCGGTCCTGCTCGCGCGCCACCCGCTCGGCGATGTACGGCGAGCCGGGGTAGAAGCGCATCTTGCCGCTGGGGTTCATGGCGCGCACCAGGTCGACGTATTCCTGGACCGGCGCCGGCATCTCCGTCAGGTTCCACAGCTTGCCGATGCCGGTGTCGTACTCGGCATTCTTGGAGGCGAACGCGCCATCGAGCTCGTAGACGCCGGCGCCCGAATGCGTGTCGATGTAGCTGTAGGCCACATCTTTCTGGTTCAGGTACTGCAGCAACTGGATGGTGATGAAGTGCTTGAGCACGTCGGCGTGGTTACCCGCGTGGAAGGCGTGGCGGTAAGAGAACATAAGCTGGTGATCCTGATTGATTCAATCCGACATTATCCCTCAGAACGCCCGCGCCACCAAAAAAGCGCTCACCTCGTTTGCATCAAAGCGCGCGCAAGCAAGCTGACTAAGATGGAACTGCCGCGCGCGCATCCGCGAGCGTGGCGTTCTTTCATGGAGGAGATTATGGCTTTTAACAACGTAGGGCCGCTGACCTTCCTGGCGCCCGGTCAAACCGCGTTCTGGAGCTACACCTACGGCGCCGACCACGGCACCCAGTTCGCTTCGGCTGACGTGAAGACGCCCAACCAGGGCGCCGTCCACCTGGCCGACCAGCAACGCAAGCGCAAGGACAACAACGGCAACGCAACGTACTTCGTCGCCATCCACAACCAGGGTGTCGGCGGCTGCTTCCACAATCTGCAAGGCGGAGGAATGTCATGAAAATGACCATCGTAACGGACGTGCACGGCAACGTGCTGGGCGCCGTACAGGGCCACAACCTGTCGGAGAAGAAGGATGGCGTGGAGGCGACGGTGTCGTTCGCGCCCGGTCATGCCACCCACATGATCGACGTTGACGACGACCTCAGCACGGTCGATGACGTCGAGGAATTCCAGCAGCGCCTGCGCCGCCACCTGCAACAGCATCAGCAGCCGTAAACGGCAAAGCGGCAGCGATTGTGTCGCTGCCGCTTCTGGCGCGGGCAAGTGTCGCCCGCCCGCGCCATCTCACTCCCTTTTATCGTTACGCCACTTTCTTGGCCTCGAAGAATTGCTCGTCTTCGGTCGAACCGTGCAGCGCGGTGGTCGACGACTGGCCGTTCTGGATGGTCTGGGTCACGGCGTCGAAGTAGCCGGTGCCGACCTCGCGCTGGTGCTTGACGGCGGTGAAGCCCTTTTCCGCTGCGGCGAATTCCGCTTCCTGCAGTTCCACGAAGGCCGACATCTGGCGGCGCGCATAGCCGTGCGCCAGGTTGAACATGCCGTAGTTCAGCGAGTGGAAGCCGGCCAGCGTGATGAACTGGAACTTGTAGCCCATGGCGCCCAGTTCTTTCTGGAACCTGGCGATGGTGGCGTCGTCCAGGTTTTTCTTCCAGTTGAACGATGGCGAGCAGTTATAGGCCAGCATCTTGCCCGGGAACCTGGCGTGCACGGCTTCCGCGAACTGCTTGGCGAAGGCCAGGTCCGGCTTGCCGGTTTCGCACCACACCAGGTCGGCGTACGGCGCGTAAGCCAGGGCGCGCGAGATCGACTGCTCCAGGCCGTTGCGGACCTTGTAGAAGCCTTCCACGGTGCGCTCGCCGGTGCAGAATGGCTGGTCGTTGGCGTCCACGTCCGAGGTCAGCAGGTCGGCGGCCTCGGCGTCGGTACGGGCGATCACCAGGGTCGAGGTGCCCATCACGTCGGCCGCCAGGCGGGCGGCGGTCAGTTTTTCCACCGCTTCGCGGGTAGGCACCAGCACCTTGCCGCCCATGTGGCCGCATTTCTTGACCGAGGCCAGCTGGTCTTCGAAGTGCACGCCGGCGGCGCCCGCCTCGATCATGGATTTCATCAGCTCGTAGGCGTTCAGCACGCCGCCGAAGCCGGCTTCGGCGTCGGCCACGATCGGGGCGAAGAAGTCGATGTCGTCCTTGCCTTCCGACCACTGGATCTGGTCGGCGCGCTGGAAGGTGTTGTTGATGCGGCGAACCACCATCGGCACCGAGTTGGCCGGGTACAGCGACTGGTCGGGGTACATTTCGCCGGCCAGGTTGGCGTCGCCGGCCACTTGCCAGCCCGACAGGTAGATGGCTTTCAGGCCGGCCTTCACCTGTTGCATGGCCTGATTGCCGGTCAGCGCGCCCAGCGCGTTGACGAAGGGCTCGTTGTTCACCAGGTTCCACAGCTTCTCGGCCCCGCGCTGGGCCAGGGTGTGCTCGATCTTGATCGAACCGCGCAGGCGCACCACGTCTTCAGCGGTGTAGGTGCGGGTGACGCCCTTCCAGCGCGGATTGGTGTCCCAGTCTTTTTGCAGTTCTGCGATTTGCTGTTCACGGGTTGCCATGGGGTTCTCCTATTCATCAAGACGGTCAAAAGCGAAAAGCCGTTAGACAAATAATAGAACCTTTTGTGCCGCGCACCAATGGTCTTCTATAAGACACATAAGCAAATTAATTTTGATAAAAATCAATTAGTTAATTGATGTTTTCCATGATACGGAAAGATATTTCTCAGCATGGAAGATTTTGATGCTGCGTTACCGCATCATTTCTCACGATGTGAAACATATCTCTCGCATGATGAAAAACCGGCGGCGCAACATGCATCAAGCCAGTTTCTGCTGTGCGATCAACACCCCGTCGGCATCGGCGTACACCCAGTCGCCCGGGCTGACCGGCACGCCGGCGATGTGCACGCGCACGTTGCGCTCGCCCACGCCCTTCTTGGCGCTCTTCTGCGGATGCGCGCCCAGCGCGCGCACGCCGATGTCGCAGGCGTTGATCTCATCGGTGTCGCGGATGCAGCCGTCCACGATGATGCCGGCCCAGCCGTTGTCCTGAGCCAGCAAGCCCAGCTGGCCGCCGACCAGCGCGCGGCGCAGGCTGCCGCCGCCATCGACCACCAGCACGTTGCCGTCGCCGGGCGTTTCCAGCGTGGCGCGCACCAGCGCGTTATCCTCATGCACCTTCAGCGTCGAGACGCGGCCGGAAAAGCGCACGCGCTGGCCGTAGTGGCGAAACACGGGCGGCAGCACCGCCAGCCGGCCGTCATCCAGCAGGTTGGCGTTGTCGTCGCATAAATCGGTGGTGGCAAAGCTCATCGCGGTCCTCTTGCATAGTTATTAAGATGGACTTTATTCTATGCGGTTTTGGGCATCGCGGCCATGCGGCTGTTGCTGCCGACGCCCAGCGCGGTCAGGATCACCAGCGCCTGGAACAGGCCGATCCCCACGAACACGCCGGCCGGCTGGTGCGCGTCCATCAGCACGCCGAACAGCATGGCGCCCAGCGCCAGGCCGCTGTCCAGGCCGGAATACACGACGCCAAACACGCGGCCGGTGGCGTTGGCCGGCGCCGCGCCGCGTATCATCAGATCGCGTGACGGGCCGGAGATGCCGGTCACCAGGCCGATCAAGCCCATCAGCACCACCGCCATCCAGGCCGGCACCACGGCCGCCGCCAGCACCAGCGCCAGCACGGCAGCCGTGCCGAACGCGATCATGATGATGCGGTCATGGTTGCGGCTGCCCGCGCCCAGGAAACCGCCGTACACCATGCCGGCCGCCGAGGCGAACATGAAGCAGGTGTAGGCCGAGGTGGCGGTCGCCAGCGACATCCCGTACAGGCTGACCAGGCTGGTGGCGGCGAAGGTCTGGATGCCGGCCAGCGCGATGGCGGAAATCAGGAAGAAGGCAAAGCACAGCCACACCACCTTCAGCTTGAGGAAGCCGAAAGCGCTGCCCCCGGCCGCCCCCTGCTTGCCGGCCACCGGCACGGCGACCGGTTCGGGCCGCAAGGCGTAGCGGTTCAGGACCAGCAGCGCCAGCACCGCGAAGGCCACGCCCGAAGCCGCCAGCAAGGCGACGCGCCAGCCGGCGCGGCCGGCCACGAAGGTCAGGAACAGCGGCGACATGGCCCAGCCGATATTGCCGCTGATGCCGTGCACCGAGAACCCGTGCGCCAGCCGCGCCTTGGACACGCGCTGATTGAGCAAGGTGTAGTCGGCCGGGTGGAACACGCTGTTGCCGCAGCCGGCCAGGAAGGCGCCCAGCATCAGCTGCACATAGCTGTGCGCGCTTGACAGCAGCACCGCCGACAGCCCCAGCAGCGCGATCCCGCTGAACAGCACGGTGCGCGCGCCCAGCCGGTCGACCACGAAGCCGGCCATGGCCTGGCCGACGCCGGACACCACGAAAAAGATCGTCATCAGCAAGCCCAGCTGAGAATAGCTGAGGCCGAATTCCGGCTTCAGCCACGGGATCAGCGCCGCCAGGATCACGTGATAAAAGTGCGAAGTACCATGCGCCAGCCCGACCAGCGTAATCACGCGGGCGTCCTGGCGCAGCAAAGTCTTGTCATTCATGCCGCTCTCTCCATGTTGTTTGCTGAAGTCTAAGCAATTTGCCGCCGTCTGATTTAAGATAGAGCGACAACATTTATCGCGTTTACGCCATGTCCATTTCTCAAGCCAGCCAGAAGCGCCCCGACCGCAAGCTGCCCGCCCCGACGGCCGCACTGCCCATCACCCTGGCCGGCTGCGACCTGCGGGCCACGGTAATGCTCGAGCCGCACCACCACGAATGGGGACAGCTCACCTACGCCGTGCATGGCGTCATCCGAGTGGAAGCCAATAACAGCAGCTGGATCGTGCCGCCACAGCGCGCGGTGTGGATACCGGGCGGCGTGGTGCACAGTGTGACGGTGCTGGAAGACAGCCTCTTGCGGCCAATGCGGGTGTACGCCGGGCGCGCGCCCTTCCCCGGCCCGGAATGCAAGGTGCTGGAGCTGTCCGGCCTGCTGCGCGAACTGCTGGCGGCGCTGGAAAAGCTCGACCGCCAGCAACGGTCGCGGCGCGAGCTGCTGTTGATCGAGATGATCCTGGACGAAATTCCCCGCTGTGCCGAGCACCCCATGCATGTGCCCCTGCCCAGCGACAAACGTCTGAAAGCCCTGTGCGATGCTTTGATGGCCGCTCCCGGCGCCGAATTCACACTGGCCGATTGGGCCGCGCAGGTGGGCGCCTCGGAGCGCACCCTCAGCCGCCTGTTCGAACGCGAGCTGGGCATGGGCTTCGGCCACTGGCGCCAGCAGGTGCGGCTGGCGCACGCGGCGCCCCTGATCGCGCGCGGCGTGCCGCTGTCGCAGGTGGCGGCCGAACTGGGCTACGCCAGCCAGTCGGCGTTCTCGGCCATGTTCCGCAAGAGCTTCGGCTGCTCGCCGTCGAGCTTCTTTAAATAACAACAATAATTCTTCGTCAAGTTTTCATTTTTTGTGCCGATAACGTTTGCTTGGAGAAAAGTACGGTACATTAGTGGACACTTATCAATTACAAAAAAGATATCGAATGGCGGATCTGTCTCTGTTCTCGGGCGAGCAAATCGCGGCGCTGCTGTCGGCGCTGCCGGACCCTGCATTCATTCTGACGCGCAGCGGCCGCTATGCCGCCCTGTTTGGCGGCGCCGACAGCCGCTATTACCACGACGGCAGCAGCCTGGTGGGCAAATACATCTCGGACGTGCTGAGCGCGGAAAAAGCCGCGTGGTTCGAATCGCAGATCGCCATGGCGCTGGCCTCGCGCGGCTTGCATGTGGTGGAATATCCGCTGGCGGCGGACGACGTCAAGGGCGTGGGCGGCCCCGGGCCGCTGGACCCGATCTGGTTTGAGGGCCGGGTGCAGCCGCTGGAATACCAGGTGATGGGCGAGGACGCGGTGCTGTGGGTGGCTAGTAACATCACCGCCAGCAAGAAGCTGGAAGCGCTGCTGCGCATGCAGAGCGAAACCGACGCGCTGACCGGCCTGCCCAACCGGCGCAAGCTGATGAGCGGCCTGACCGAGCATTTCGAGCTGTTCGCGCGCTACAAGACGCCCACCTCGGTGCTGATCTTCGACATCGACCACTTCAAGGGCATCAACGACGAGTACGGCCACCTGGTGGGCGACAAGGCGATCACGGTCACGGCCGAAGTGTGCCGGCGCGAATTGCGCGCGGCCGACTTCCCGGCCCGCCTGGGCGGCGATGAATTCGTGGTGCTGATGCCGCACACCGGCGCCGGCCACGCGTTGACGATTTCGGAGCGGCTACGGCTGAAGATCGCGGAAGGCTTGCTGGACCTGGGCACGCTGGGGAAAGGCGCCACCATCAGCGGCGGCCTGAGCGAGATGACCGTGGGCGACACCTCGTATGAGGAAGTGCTGAAACGGGCGGACGATGCCCTGTACCGCGCCAAGCGCGACGGTCGCAACCGCATCGTCCTCCACTGACGTCATTCCCGCGCAGGCGGGAATCCATGCTGAGCATGGACTCCCGCCGACGCGGGAGTGACGCCGGCTCAGGCAAACACCAGTTCGCCGTTGGCCACATCCACGTGGACGGTGTCCTTCGGCCCGAACTTCCCTTGCAACATCAGCTTGGACAGCGGATTCTCGATCTGCTGCTGGATCGCGCGCTTCAGTGGCCGCGCGCCATACACCGGATCGTAGCCCGCCTCGGCGATCTTGTGCAGCGCCGCGTCGGTCACGCTCAGGCCGATTTCCAGCTTGCCCAGGCGTTGCTCCAGCGTCGCCAGCTGGATGCGGGCGATCGCGCCGATGTTCTTCTCATCCAGGCCGTGGAACACCACAATCTCGTCGATCCGGTTGATGAATTCCGGACGGAAGTGCGTGCGCACCTCGGCCATCACCGCCAGCTTGACCACGCCCGGATCCGAATCCTCCATCGACTGGATCTTATGCGAACCGAGGTTCGAGGTCATGATGATGACGGTGTTCTTGAAATCCACCGTGCGGCCCTGGCCATCGGTCATGCGGCCGTCGTCCAGCGCCTGCAGCAGCACGTTGAACACGTCCGGGTGGGCCTTTTCCACCTCGTCCAGCAGGATCACGCTGTACGGCTTGCGGCGCACGGCCTCGGTCAGGTAGCCGCCCTCGTCATAGCCGACGTAGCCCGGCGGCGCGCCGATCAGGCGGGCCACCGAATGCTTCTCCATGAACTCGCTCATGTCGATACGGATCAGCGATTCCTCCGTGTCGAACAGGAAGCCGGCCAGCGCCTTGGTCAGCTCGGTCTTGCCCACCCCGGTCGGCCCCAGGAACAGGAAGGAGCCGTAAGGGCGATTCGGATCGGCCAGACCGGCGCGCGAACGGCGGATGGCGTCGGCCACGGCGTTGATCGCCTCGTCCTGGCCCACCACG
Source organism: Duganella sp. SG902 (assembly GCF_013376005.1). GTDB lineage: Bacteria > Pseudomonadota > Gammaproteobacteria > Burkholderiales > Burkholderiaceae_D > Rugamonas. The sequence goes on from NZ_JABMJK010000001.1 coordinate 371,632, forward strand.
CGTTCGTGCAGCTTGTCCTCGATGTGGAGCAGCTTCTCGCGCTCGCCCTGCATCATGCGGGAAACCGGGATGCCGGTCGCGCGCGACACCACCTCGGCGATTTCCTCGGCGCCGACTTCGGTGCGCAGCAGCTTGGGCTTGGAGGCGTCGCCGCCGCCGGCCGCGGCCGTGGCCTTCTCGGCCTGCTTGAGCTGGGCCTCGAGTTCGGGCAGACGGCCGTACTGCAGTTCCGACACGCGCTGCCAGTTGCTCTCGCGCGTGGCCTGCTCCATCTGCTGCTTGATGCGGTCGATCTCTTCCTTGATGTGGGAACTGCCCTGCACCACCGATTTTTCGGCCTTGAGGATTTCCTCGAAGTCGTTGAGCTCGCGCGTCAGGCGCGTGATTTCCTCGTCGATCAGATCCAGGCGCTTGCGCGAGCCCTCGTCCTTCTCCTTCTTGACGGCTTCCTTCTCAATCTTCAGCTGGATCAGGCGGCGCTCCAGCTTGTCCATGACTTCCGGCTTGGAATCGATCTCGATCTTGATCTTGGCGGCAGCCTCGTCGATCAGGTCGATCGCCTTGTCGGGCAGGAAGCGGTCGGTTATGTAGCGGTGCGACAATTCCGCCGCCGCGATGATGGCGGCGTCCGAGATGGCCACCTGGTGGTGCAGCTCGTATTTATCCTGCAAGCCGCGCAGGATGGCGATGGTGGCCTCCACGGTCGGCTCGTCGACCAGGATCTTCTGGAAGCGGCGCTCCAGCGCGGCATCCTTCTCGATGTACTTGCGGTACTCGTCCAGCGTGGTGGCGCCAACGCAATGCAGCTCGCCGCGCGCCAGCGCCGGCTTCAGCATGTTGCCGGCGTCCATGGCGCCATCGGCCTTGCCGGCGCCCACCATGGTGTGCATCTCGTCGATGAAGACGATGGTCTGGCCCTCGTCCATGGCCAGTTCCTTCAGCACGGCTTTCAGGCGTTCCTCGAACTCGCCGCGATACTTGGCGCCGGCGATCAGCGCGGCCATGTCCAGCGCCAACACGCGCTTGCCCTTGAGCGAATCCGGCACCTCGTTGTTGACGATGCGCTGCGCCAGGCCTTCCACGATGGCGGTCTTGCCCACGCCCGGTTCACCGATCAGCACCGGATTGTTCTTGGAACGGCGCTGCAGCACCTGAATCGCGCGGCGGATTTCATCGTCGCGGCCGATCACCGGGTCCAGCTTGCCCTGGCGGGCGCGCTCGGTCAGGTCGAGGGTGTATTTTTTCAGGGCTTCGCGTTGGCCTTCGGCCTCCTGCGAATCCACCTTGGCGCCGCCGCGCACGGCGTCGATGGCCGCTTCCAGCGACTTGCGGGTCAGGCCGTTTTCGCGCGCCAGCGTGCCGGCGTCCGACTTGTCCTCGGTCAGCGCCAGCAGCACCATTTCGCTGGAAATGAACTGGTCGACGCGCTTCTGCGCCTCCTTGTCGGCAAGATTGAGCACTGCCACCAGCTCGCGGCCGGCTTGCACGTTGCCACCGGTACCGGAGACTTTCGGCAGACGCTCGATGGCGCCGGTCAGCGCCTTGCTGAGGCCGCCGACGTTGACGCCTGCGCGTTGCAGCAGGGAACGCGCGCTGCCGTCGTCCTGGTTCAACAGGGCCGTCAGCAGGTGCACGGGCTCGATGTAGGGGTTGTCGTTGCCCACGGCCAGACTCTGCGAGTCCGACAGGGCTTCCTGGAGTTTGGTGGTGAGTTTGTCCTGACGCATGGTGTTGCTCCGATAGATTTAACTTATCGTTTACATAGGAGCTACTTCCACTTATTCAAGGCCGCGTCATCGCTAACGCGGGCGTCGACCCAGCGCGCGCCGGCGGGCGTCTGCTCCTTCTTCCAGAACGGGGCTTCCGTTTTCAAATAGTCAATAATGAACTCGCTGGCGGCGAACGCCTCGCCCCGGTGCGCCGAGGTGACCGCCACCAGCACGATCTGATCCTTGGGCTTGAGCGGGCCGACGCGGTGGATCACCAGCGCGCTGAAAATCGGCCAGCGCTGTTTCGCCTTGTCAATAATGTCACTGATGGACTGCTCGGTCATGCCGGGGTAGTGCTCCAGCTCCATTTCCGACACCGTCGCGCCCTCGTTCAGGTCGCGCACCGTGCCGACGAAGGTGACCACGCCGCCAACCTTGGGGTGGCCGGCGCGCAGCTGGGCCACTTCCGCGGACAGATCGAAATCCTCGGTCTGTATCCGCACTTCATTCAAGCTCATGCACGCTCCGAGGCGCCGATGCGGCGGAACAACTGCTCGATGCGGCTGGCGGTACGGGCGTCGGCCAGGGCCGGCATGGCGCACAGCTGCAAATAGGCGGCGGTGGCCGATTGCGGCTTCTGGCCGGATTTCAGCGACGATTGCAGTACCTCCACCTGCATCTTGAGACGATCGCGCGCGAACTCGGCGCCGCTGTCGACGCCGGCCACGATCTCCAGCCGCAGCACCTCATCCAGCAGCTTGGCGCGGTTGCGCTCCAGCTCCTGTGCGTAGGCGCCGCGCTTGCCGTCGAGCGCGCCCAGCGCGGCGTTGAAGCGGCCTTGCAGCGTGCGTTCGTAATCATTTCCCAGCGACGGCAACGCGGCCCATTTGGCTTGCCATTCGGCGGCGTCGATGCTCTCGTCCTGCTTGCCGATGGCGTTTTCCAGCCCCTGGCACAGGCGCAGCTTGTCGCGCAGCGCGTTGGCCTGGGCGGCGCCGGCGCGGCGCTTGATGGCGTCCGCCTGCGCCTGCACCTTACCCACCGCGTTGTGATAACGCTGGTTGATGCGCGCCTCGGCCGCGCGCGGCACGGTGCCGCTGGCGTGCCAGGCCGCAGCCGCGTCCTTAAGCGCCTTGGCGATGGCGGCCAGCTGGGCCTTGTCGTCGCCGCTGAAGGTGGCTTCCTCCAGTTCCTTGCAGATGGCTTCGCGCGCGTGCAAATGGGCCTTGCGCTCGTGGTCGGCGGCGTGGGCGCTTTCCTTGCGCTTGGCGAAGATGACGTCGCAGGCGGCGCGGAAACGCAGCCACAGCGCCTGCTCGGTCTTGCGCTCCAGCGGCAGGGCCTTGGCCTGCTCCTGCCAGCGTTCCTGCAGGCGGCGCAGCTTGTCCAGCGTGTGACGGTCGGACGGGTCCAGCGCCTCGGCCTCGGTGATCAGTTCCTCGCGCTTGGCGGCCTCGACCTTGCGCTGCTCGGACAGCGGCGCCAGCATGGTGGCCAGCACCTTGTCGAAGGTCTGGTCGAGCTTGCGCTTCTCCTTGCGGTCGATGGTGCCGAGACGGCCCCACATCTGGCGCAGACGCTGGCCGGCGGCGGCCACGTTCTTGAGGTCGGCGCCGCCCGCCGCGACCGATTCGGCCAGCGCCTGCGTTTCCGCGATCAGCGCTTGCGCCTTGGCGGCGTTGGCGTGGCGCTCGTCGGCCAGATGCTTGAAGTGGGCGGCGGCCGGCGCGTAGGCGCTGGTGCAGGCGGCGTCGAAGCGTTCCCACAGCGACTTGGGGGCATGGCCGGAGACCGCGTCCAGCTGTTTCCAGCGGTCGCGCATGCTGCCGACCTTCTTGGCCAGCTCGCTCATGGCCAGCTTCTGGCCGGGCAGTTCCTCCACCGCCTTGACCAGTTCCTCGCGCGAGACGTTGCCGCCCCAGCGCGCCCAGTCGCCCAGGCGCTTGAGTTCGGCGCGGACGTGGTTCAGGTGCTCGGTTTGCGCCGGGCTCAGGCGGGTTTTGTGTTCGCGCAGCCACTTGTCGTGCTCGGCGGCGACGTGCAGCTGGCCATGTTCGAGCGCGGCTTCCAGCGCTTCCAGCGTTTCCAGGAATTTCTTGTCGACCTCTTTTGGCGCCGGCTTGGGCTGCTTGCGCTCGGCGGGCTTGGCTGGCTTGGACGCGGCGGCCTCGCCCGCCACCACCGCTCCGCCCGCCTCCGCCGCGCTGCCGGGCTCGCCGGCGCGCGGGGCCGCATCGGCCGCCGGCTCGGCCGCCGCCGGCTTCGGCGGCGCCGTCAGTGCCGCGCGCGTTTGCTCGATCGCCTGGGCGAAATCGCTCAGCAAGTGGCGCGGCAAGGCGTTATGTTCCGGCGCTTCCTGATAGACGTTTTGTTGCGCCGCGTGGCGCTCCAGCGCCTGCAGGGCCTCCTCGGCCGGCAGGCCCGCCTGCGGCAGCTTGCGCACCGCCGCCATGGCGTCGATGATGGTGCGCTGCAAATTGACCTGCGCCTCCAGCCGCGCGGCCAGCGACGCGCGGGCGCTGGCATATTGTTCCGCCAGGGATGGCACCTCGGAGACGATCTGCCATTGGCGGTCCAGCTCGGCGACCTGGTTGGGGGTCAGCTTCTCATCCTGCAACAAGCGTTGCGCCAGATCCAGGCACGCCTGTGCTTTTTGCTGCTCGGCTTGCTGGTAGCGGATGGCGTCCAGGCGGCCCTGCATCAGCTTGGCGACGCGACGGTCGGTGTTGCGCACCGCCTGCAGCACCTGCTCCAGCGCGGCTTGCGAGTGCACGTGTTCAGCGGCGGCCTGGCGCACGCCGGCGAATTCACTCTCCAGTATCAGTGCGACCGCAGCCGCCTCGTTGCCATTCAGGGCGGCGGCGCGGCGCGCCTGCTCGTCCCGGCGGCTGGCGGCCGCGTCCTGCTGCGGCTCGGCCGCGGGCGACGGCGGAACGGCCGAAGTTTCGGTTGCACGCTTAAAGAGGAAATCAAACATGGTGCGCTATGGTGATGGCTAAAACCACCATCATAGCAAAGCAGGAGGAATTTGCCCTGCGAGTGCGCTACGGGGTGGTTATTTCATAATGACATCGTCCCGCGACGACTGCCGCGTGGACCGGGGAACCGGCGGCGCCGGCACGTCGTCCAGCCCGACCACGGGCAGCACCTGCAAGCCGGGAATGGAGATCTGGCCGTCATCGACCGTGCCGCCCGGCAGCGCGCGGCGGCGCGCGGTCACTTGCGCCGCTTCGGCGGGCGGCAGGCCGGAGCGCTTCATTTCATCGAGGTGCTTGTCGTGCATCATCAACTGATTGGCGATCGAGAACCAGGTTTCGCCGGCGATGGAATTGCGCGCCAGCGCGAACAGTTCCTGCTCCTCCTTTTCCAGCCGCTTGAGCAACGCCGAGCAGAAGGTGTCGATGCTTTCGCACACCTCGCTCACCTGTTCGTCACGCACATCGGCCAGCGCGCCCAGCTTGTCCTGCAGCAGGCGGATCGACATCAGCGCGGACTGGTTCAAACGGTTGAGCTCATCCAGCAGCTGGTCGGCGCGCTCGGTGGCGTCGCGCAGCGCCGGGATCAGGTACATCTCGGTCTTGCGCCAATGGCAGGCCTGGTACAGGGTATTGAGGTTCTCGCAGGCGTATTCCAGCTGCGACAGGGTCATGCGGTTCTGCTGCATGAGCGTGCTGCGCATATACTTCTGAAACGATAGCAAACTCAAACGAACGCTGGATTGTTCGACAGACAGTGCTACCAAAGTATATGTGGCGGTCAACATTCTTCTGACTCCCAAGGCTTGTAGGGTGGAAGTAAAAGTGTAAAGATTCCCGACAGCGACGCTTTGACTTAGCACAAACCCGCCCCCGCGCCGTTAATAAGAATATATAACAAGCGTTCCGCGAATGCTATCGCAAAGGCAGTTGTAAACGCACCATTCCCGCTTCCGGATGCGGCAATACCACGCCGCCGAATTGGCGTATCAGTTTTTGCACGCCGCCGTTTTCCGACAAGGCGTCGCCAACGATCTCGCGCGTGCCGCGCGCGCGGAAATAATCGACCAGTTTCTGGAACAGGATGTAGCCCAGTCCCCGCCCTTTCAAATCGGAACGCACGATGATGGCAAATTCAGCGGACTGATTGTCGGGATCGGTCACCGCGCGCACCACGCCCAGCGTTTCCGCCTGTCCATTGGCGTTGGGACGCGTGGCGATGAAGGCCATGGCGCGGTCGTAATCGATCTGCGTCAGGCGCGCCAGCTGGGCCGGCGGCAGTTCGCGCATGGCGGTGAAAAACCGCAGGCGGACGTCGTCCGCGTTGAGTGCACTGAAGAAGGCCTGATGCTGGGCGCCATCCTCCGGCCGGATCGGACGCAGCAGGATTTGCCCACCGCCCCAGTCCACGCGCTCCTCCAGTTCCTGCGGATATGGGCGGATCGCCAGCTCGGCGCGGCGCGCGCGGGCCTTGGCCAGCTGCATGCGCGCGCCCAGCGCCACCACGCCGCCGCCGATCGCCAGCAACGGATTGAGATCGAGTTCGACCAGCTCCGGCAGGTCGGCCACCATGTCGGCCACCTGCACCAGCGTGCGGATCAGCGCCTCGGCGTCGGCCGGGGTCTGGCTTTGCGCCAGCAGGCGCGAGACGCGCGTGCGGCTCACCATGTCACGCGCCAGCGCCATGTTCAGCGGCGGCAGGCCGGCGGCGCGGTCGGCCGCGACATCGGCGGCGATGCCGCCCTGGCCGAAAAACACCACCGGCCCGAACACAGGATCGTGACCGATCTGGATGCGCGCGGCCGCCAGCGTGGCGCCGGTCAGCGCGGCCTGCTGCGGCGTAGCGAGCGCCAGGCCGTACGCCGCCATCAGCGCGCGCGCATCGGTGTCGGACAGATCGCCGCGGCCGGCGTTAAGCGCCGCCTGCACCAGCGCGCGCGCCGCTGAACGCTCGCCGGCGCTGGTGGCGGGCACCCCGGCCGGCACTTCCATCAGCAGTTCCTGATTGCGGCGGTACTGGGCGATTTGCAGGAAGCCGTTGACGGCTTTCTCCGGCGTGTCGTAGGTCGGCAGGCCGGCGTCGGCGAACACGCGGCGCGCCTGCGCCACCGAACCACCGCCCAGCCAGCAGGACAGCACATTCTTGTTCGCCGCCCGCATTAAGGGCGCGACGGCGGTGGCGATCAAATCGCTGGCCACCATGGCGGTGGGCGCGTGCAGGAACAGCAAGGCGTCGGCCTGCGGTTCGCGCAGCAGCGCCTCGACAGCGATGGCGTAGTGCTCGACCGGCGCGTCGGCCAGGAAGTCGAGCGGGTTGGCTTGCGGCGCGCCGGCTTGCGCCAGCCGTTTCAGGGTTTCGGGCGACAGCGGCGCCAGTTGCGCGCCGCTGCAGGCCAGCGCGTCGGCGGCGATCAGCCCCAGGCCGCCGCCATTGGTCAGCACCGCCAGCCGCTCGCCGCGCTGCGGACGCTGGCGCGCCAGCGTTTCCACCGCGTCGAACAAATCCTCGGTCGAGTACACGCGCAGCATGCCAGCGCGGCGGATCGCCGCATCGAACACCAGGTCCGCGCCGGGCGCCGCGTCGCGCCCGACTTTCAGCACGATGACCGGCTTGCCGCGCGCCGCCAGCCGGCCGGCCGACATGAACTTGCGGGCGCCGCTGACGTGCTCTATGCAGAGCAGGATGGCCTCGGTCTCGGCGTCGGCCGCCAGATAGTCGAGCAGGTCGCCAAAGTCGACGTCCACGCCATCGCCCATGGCGACAAAGCGTGAGAAGCCGATGCCGCGCTGCCCGGCCCAGTCCAGCACCGCCGTCGCCAGCGCGCCGGATTGCGAGACGAAAGCCAGTCGTCCGCCGCCCGCCGCCATTTGCGTGAAGCTGGCGTTCAATCCCAGCGACGGCGATTGCAGCCCGACGCTGCCGGCGCCGAGGATGCGCAGCAGGTGCGGCTTGGCCGCGTCCAGCATCGCCTGGCGCAGGCCGCGGCCGCCGCCGGGTCCGGGATCGGCGGTCATGACGATGGCGGCTTTGGTGCCGTTCTGTCCCAGTTCACTGATCAACCCCGCCACGGTGGCGGGCGGTGTGCAAATGACGGCCAGGTCGGCCGGAGCCGGCAACGCGCTCACGCGCGCGTGGCACGGCAGGCCGCGCAAGGTGTCGTGCTTGGGATTGACCGGCCAGACCTTGCCGCCATCCCGCGTGAATTCGCCGTCCAGCAGGTTGGCCAGCACGCGCGTGCCGATGCGCTGCGGATTGTCCGACGCGCCGATCACGGCCACCGAGCGTGGTTGGAACAAACGGTCAAGATGACGAATACTCATGGAGAGTCACCAGCGCGATGAATGGTCTTCAGTCACGCCCATCAACTGCGTGACCATGCGTTTGGGCTGATCCGGCGCCGCGCGCACCCAGCCGCTGAAGGTGCCGATCGGTTGCAGGTAGCGGCTGGCCGCCACCACCATTTTTTTGTTGTCGCGGCGCGCGCCTTCCGGCGTGAAGATCAGGTCGAGCATATCGTCCTCGGTAAAAATATGCCACTGCGAGAGCGCATCCTTTTTATCGTACAGGAAGTGGGCCGGCGCCAGCGCAATCAGGTCGCCGTCCAGCCACAGCGCGTTTTCATGAGCGCCGAAGTAGCCGGCTTGCAGGTTGAAGCCCAGCTCCATGTTGTGCGCCGAGGCCCAGCGCCACGCCGTGTTGCGCGCCAACAGCCCGTTGGAATAATCGAAGCTGGCGATGCCGCCATCGAGCTTGTATTCCTCGCGCCAGGTGCGCACTTCGCCGCGCAGCGGCATGGCGGACGACTTCTGGGTCGCATGCACCGAGCCTTGTTCGATCGGCCCGGTGGCCAGCAGCAGCGGCGACGGGCTGGGGCCGAAGCTGGCGTCGATCTCCAGATAGTCGCATCGCAGCGTCAGGCGATAGCTGCCGTCGCCGCTGGCATCGACCGCGATATGGCAGGTCTTCGCCTTGAAGCTGCTCGACTCGCCGGCGTGGTTGGCCAGCCTGGCCGACACCAGCGGCAAGCCGTCCTGGGAAAAATTGGCCAGCATGTCGCCATCCTGGCGATCGAAGGCGTAGGCAAAGGCGGTGCTGATCCAGCCCAGATCGACGATGGCCACGGCACAGAATACCTGCTCCGTGCACAAGGCCACGTAATGCCAGCGCTTGTGGTGAAAGCGCCGCCACAACGGGCCGCGCGCGAATGGCTTGGCCAGCTGGCTCCAGTCGATATTGCCGACCTGGCCGGCGTAGCGTCCAAACAGCGGTTGTCCGTCAGCGGCCAGCAGGCTGGCGGGGGCGGCGGGCAGGGTCATGCGGCTTCCTTTTGTTGATACGCGTCCAGCGCGGCTTGCAGCATCGGACCGACACTGGCGGGCGACGCTTGTGTCAGGCGTACACGCGGGCATTCGTGCCAGTCGGCCAGCCGTTGCAGGGCGCCGGCCACGTCGCGCGTGAAGCGGTCGCTGATCCGTACTCCCGGCTCCAGTGCCAGCGACTTCAGTTCGAACACGCCCTCGCGCCGGTGCGCCTTGGCGTCCACGCGGCCGACCAGCAGGCCACGCCGCAAGATGGGCAGCGTGAAGTAGCCATACTTGCGCTTTTCGGCCGGCGTGTAGCATTCCAGCCGGTAGTCGAAGTTGAACAGCTCCTGCGCGCGGCGGCGGTCCCACACCACCGGATCGAACGGCGAGAGGACGGTGGTCAGGGTCGGAGCAAGCGTGCCGGCGGCGGCATCGGCCAGCAAGCGCGCATGATCGGGGTGGACGTAGACCGGATCGTCCCAGTCATCCACCCACGCGCGCAGCAAGGCGCCCTGCTCCACCAGCGTTTCGGGATCGAGACGCGGCGGCCGGGTACGGAAATAGTCGCCGATCCAGTGCGCCCGCGCGCAGCCCATGGCCTTCACGGCTTTCAGCAGCAGCGCGCGCTGTACCGCTTCCTTGCTTTGCAGCTGGCTGTCGTCCCAATGCGGCAGCACCCGCTCCGCCAGGTCGTAGATGCGCTGGAAGTTGTGGCGGGCGGAGATCATCAGCGCGCCGGTGGTGAACAGCACCTCCAGCGACCGCTTCTCCGGCTTCCAGCTCCACCAGCCGCCGCCCTGGCCATCGGTGCGCTCGAAATCCGAGGATCGCGTCGGACCGTTGACGCGGATATGCTCCAGCACCTTTTCCACGTCGGCGCGGCGCTCCCTCATCCAGTTGGCGGAATACTTCCAGCCCATCGCCTCCGGCTCCAGCATGCGATGGCGATACAGGCCGTAGTCCTCCACCGGCACGAAGCAGGCCTCGTGCGCCCAGTATTCGAACAACTCGCCGGCCGCCAGCGCCTGTTCCAGCCAGGCTTGCGGATAGTCGCCCAGGCGGCTCCACAGCACCAGGTACGGACTGCGCGCCACCACGTGGATGGTATCGATCTGCAGCACGCCCATCTGGCGGATCGCTTCCAGCAAGTCTGGCTGGCGCGCCTTGCGGCGGCGCGGCTGCAGCAGCCCCTGCGCCGCCAAGTGCAGTGCCCGCGCGGCGGACAGGCTCAATATCGGTTCGGTCATCACGCTATTCTAATAAAGAAATCAACATTGCCTGTGAACGGAATGCGACTTTTTTCACGCCATTCACGCCAAAACCCACATTTCCGGGCAGAATAAACGCAGAGACTTCCGACTCCCGAAGAGGACCATCCACCGATGCGCGATTTCCTACGTCGCTTGTACCGTGCGATCCTGCTGCCCGCCTTTGGGGCGCTGCTGCTGGTCCTGATGTGGGCGGCGGTGGCCTACCAGGTGCGGCAGGAGAAGATCACCGCCCGTCACGAGGCGGTGCTGCACAGTCAGTCGCTGGCGCGCACGCTGGCCGAGCATACCAACCATCTGCTGCGCCAGACCGACCACGCCACCCAGCTGTTCAGGCTCAAATACGAGGAAACCGAGGGTCGCCTGCGGCTGGCCGAATTCGCCCGCAAGAACGGCCTGCTGGACTCCCTGCTGCCCACCAAGCTCGATCTGCCGATGGCCATCCTGAATCAGGAGGGCCATGTGATCGACAGCATGAACGGCTACTTCGATCCGGACATGGCGCACACGGCCTTCTTCCAGAGCCACGCGTCGAATCCGGCGGACGCCTCGCTGGTGTCCACGCCGGTGGTGGACAGCCGCACCAAGAAATGGCAGATCCAGATTTCGCGCCGCCTCAATCACGCCAACGGCGGCTTCGCCGGCGTGATCCTGGTGATGATGGACCCGGCCTACTTCGTCGAGGACTACGACCGCCTGAACGTCGATCCCGGCGGCGCGGTGATGCTGATCAGCCGCGAGAACGGCATGTCCTCGGCCCGCATCGACGACCAGGTTATCATCAGCGACAGCATTGATTTCAGCGTGGCCCCGGCCGGCGAGGAGCTGCTGCTCAAGCGCCCGTTCGACGCCACCGAGCGCATTTACGGCTACACCGAGATGCCGCGCTTCCTGCTGATGGCGGTGGTCGGCAACCCGGCCGACAGCGCGCTGGCCCGCTTTGAGCGCCGCCGCGGCATGTACTACGGCGCCGCCATCATCGCCTCAGCCCTGGTGCTGCTGTTCATCTACCTGCTGGTGCGGCAGGCGCGCCGCCTGCGCCGCAGCGCCAGCATGATCATCGAGGCGCAGTCGATGCTGCGCGCGGCGGCCGACGCCAGCCTCGACGCGGTGTACATGTTCAAGGCCTGCCGCATGCGCGGCGCGCAGCGCGAGATCCTCGACTTCACCATCGCCGACCTGAATGAGCGCGGCGCCCAGCTGATGGGCTTCCGCAGCGCCGACATCAAGGGCAAGCGCCTGATAGAAGTGCTGCCCGAGCTGCACTCCAAGGGCTTCGTTGAAAAATACCGCCACGTGCTGGAGTCGCGCCAGCCGGTGGAGGAGGAATTCGCGGTCGACTTCCTGCCCAACCGGGAGGTGCACTGGCTGCACCACCAGATCGTGCCGATCACCGACGGCGTGGCCGTGACGGTGCGCGACATCACCTCGCGCAAGGAGACCGAACTGGCGGTGCGGCAGAATCAGGCGGAACTGGCGGCGGTCAACGACGCCTCGCCGCTAGGGCTGCTGCGCGCCGACGCCGCCGGCCACTGCACCTATGTCAACCGCACCTTTGAACTGATCACCGGCCTGACGCGCGAGGAAGCGCTGGGCGACGCCTGGCTGCGCGCGGTCCATCCGCACGACCGCGCCGTGCTCAAGGCCGCGCTCACCCACCTGGGCGTGACGCGCGCGCCTTACCAGGACACGCTGCGCTGCGTGCACCCGGACGGCATGATCGTCTGGGTCTCGTTCAAGATCGCCGCCATGGTGGTGGACGGCAAAATCTACGGCTATGTCGGCACGGTGGACGACATCACCCATGTCCGCAAATCCGTGATGGCGCTGCGCGAAAGCGAAGCGCGCCTGCGCACCATCGCCGACACCCTGCCGGCCATGGTGGCGTACATCGACGCCCAGCAGGTCTACCGCTTCCACAACGTGGCCTACGAGCGTGAATTCAACCGCAGCGGCACCACGGTGCTCGGCCGCACCATCCGCGAAACCATGGGCGACGAGCGCTACGCCTTCCTCGAACCCTATGTGCTGCGCGCGCTGGCCGGCGAAACGCTGACCTTCGAGGAGGACGACAACAGCGACGCCACCGAGCGCACCTACGAGGTGGTCTACATCCCGCAAATGGACGAGGAAGGCGCCAGCGTGATCGGCTTCCACGTCATGCGGCAGGACATCACGGTGCAAAAGCGCGAGAAGCAGCGGCTGCTGCGGCTGTCGCAGGTGGACGCGCTGACCGGCCTGACCAACCGCGCCGGCTTTCTGCAAAAACTGCACGACGCCATGATCGCCGCCCGCGCCAACGGCAGCCTGATGGCGGTGATGTACATGGACATCGACCGCTTCAAACCGGTGAACGACACCTACGGCCATGCCGTGGGCGACGCTCTGCTGAAGGCCTTCTCGGCGCGCCTGACCCACACCATGCGTGCCAGCGACACCATCGCGCGGCTGGGCGGCGACGAGTTCACCATCGTCATGGAGCGCATCCACCGCATCGACGACGCGGCCGCGCTGGCGGCCAAGATCGTGGCCGCCATGCAGGCGGACTTTGACCTCGACGGCAAGGTGGTGTCGATATCGACCAGCATCGGCCTGACCTACTACCGCGACGAGGACCTGAGCCCCGCCGAGCTGCTGAACCGCGCCGATACCCTGCTGTACGAGGCCAAACAGGCCGGCCGCAACACCTTCCGCGCCGGACCGGCGATCCCGCAACCGGCAAGCAACGCGGCATAAATCAAACCGGGGATGGCCGGCTTGCGCTATATTGAGCGCTTTCCGGCTGTTTCGACTGTTTTTTCCATGCGTTTGCTGCACACTTCCGACTGGCATCTCGGCCAATCCCTGCATAATTTCGAGCGTCATTATGAGCACCAGCGCTTCCTCGACTGGCTGCTGGACACGCTCGTGGCCGAACAGGCCGACGCGCTGCTGATCGCGGGGGATATCTACGACAATGCCAATCCGTCGGCGGCCTCGCAGAAGCAGTTGTACCGTTTCCTGCGGCAGGCCAGGGAACGCGTGCCGCACCTGAACCTGATCATCATCGCCGGCAACCACGATTCGCCGGGCCGGCTTGACGCGCCGGGCCCCTTGCTGGAGGCGCACGGCACGCGCGTGATCGGCGCGGTGCAGCGCGATGCCGACGGCGAGATCGATGTCGAGTCGCTGGTGCAGCCGCTCACCGGCCGCGATGGCGCGGTCGCCGCCTGGTGCCTGGCGGTGCCCTTCCTGCGTCCCGGCGACGTGCCGCGCATGCCGCCCCGCCCCGCGCCGGCGGACGGCGGCGATGCAAGCGCCGATGCGGCCCCGGACGCCGCCGATCCCGCGCCCGATCCCTACCTGGCCGGCATCGCTCTGCTCTACCGGCAGGCGTTTGAACTGGCGCGGAGCAAGCGCGCCGACGGCCAGGCCATCATCGCCATGGGCCATTGCCACATGGTGGACGGCCAGATGTCCAGCGATTCCGAGCGCCGCATCGTCATCGGCGGCACCGAGATGCTGCCGGCCGGGATCTTCGATCCGGCCATCGCCTACGCGGCGCTGGGCCATTTGCACCTGGCGCAGAACGTCGGCAAGCAGGAACACATACGCTATAGCGGCAGCCCGATGCCGCTGTCGTTCGCGGAAGTGCACTATCCGCACCAGATCCTGCGCATCGACCTCGAAGGCGCGGCCGTGCGCGAGATCGCGCCAGTGCCGGTGCCGCGCGCGGTGGAGCTGCTGCGCGTACCCGCCAAGCCGGCGCCGTTGACGCAGGTGCTGGAAGAACTGAACGCCCTGGCGCCGCCGGAGGTCCCGGACGAGCAGCAGCCCTACCTGGAAGTGCGCGTGCTGCTGGAGCAGCCGGAGCCCGGCCTGCGCGCGCGCATTGAGGCGGCGCTGGAGGGCAAGGCGGTGCGCCTCGCCAAGATCGAAACCTCGACCGCCGCGCGCGGCTCCTCCATCGACAAGGAGGTGATGACGCTGGACCAGCTGGAAAAGCTCAAGCCCGACGACATCTTCAAGCAGCTCTACCAGCAGCGCTTCGGCAATGAAGCGCCGGCCGATCAACTGAGCGCCTTCGCGGAGTTGATGCTGCCATGAGAATCCTGAAAATCAGCGGCAAGAACCTGGCCTCGCTGGCCGAGGAATTCAGCGTCGATTTTGAATCGGAGCCGTTGGCGTCCACCGGCCTGTTCGCCATCAGCGGCCCGACCGGCGCCGGCAAGAGCACCTTGCTGGACGCCCTGTGCCTGGCCTTGTACGACGCCACCCCGCGCCTGCTGCGCGTGGCCGGCCGCAACTACCTGGCCGACGTCGGCAACGAGACCGTCTCCACGCAGGATCCCCGCACGCTGCTGCGCCGTGGCACGGCCGAGGGTTACGCCGAAGTGGATTTCGTCGGCAGCGACGGCGCCAGCTACCGGGCGCGCTGGAACGTGCGGCGCGCCCGCACCAAGGCGGAAGGCGCGCTGCAGTCGACCATCATGCAGCTGCACCTGCTGCCGGCGCTGCAGCCCATCGGCGCCACCAAGACCGAAGTCAAGGCCGAAATCGAGAAGCGCATCGGCCTGTCGTTCGAACAGTTCACGCGCGCGGTGCTGCTGGCGCAGAACGAGTTCTCGGCCTTCCTCAAGGCCGAGGACAACGAACGCGGCGAGCTGCTGGAGACGCTGACCGGCAGCACCATCTATTCCGAGATTTCCGTGCGCGCCTTTGAACGCAACAAGCTGGAGCAGGCCGCGCTGCAAAAGCTTAACCTGCGCCTGGCCGACCAGAAGCCGCTGACCGCCGAGCAGCGCGCCGGCATCGAGGCGCAAAGCGCCGACGCCGCCGTCGCTTTGCAAGCGCTGGATCAGCGGAAGGAGGCGCTGGAGCAGGAGCTGCGCTGGCACCAGCAAGCGGAAAAGCTGCGGCAGGAAGAACAAGCGGCACAACAAGCCGCGACGGCCGCGCAGGCCGCCGTGGTCGACGCCGCCCCACGCCACGCCGCACTGGCGCTGATCGACGCCGTACAACCCGCACGGCCGCTGGCCGAGGATATCCGCCGCATCGACGCCGACATCGCCGACACGCAAGCGGCCATTGTCGCCAGCACGCAAAACCTGCAGCACGCCGCACAAGCGCTGGAACAGGCCAATGCCGCGCTGACGCAAGCCACGGTCAGCCAACAGCAGGCCGAGGCGGCCCAACGTGCCGCCGCGCCGCAGCTGGATCAGGCCAAGGCGCTGGACGCGCGCATCGAAGCTATGCTGCCGGCCTATCGCCAGGCCGCCGCCGCGCTTGAAAAGGCAGTGCAGGCCGACACCGCCGCCAAGGCCGCGCTGCAATCCCGACAAAGCGAACAAGCCCGCCTGGCCGCGCAGCAGCAAGCCGGGGTGGCGTGGCTGCAGCAGCACAAGCACTGGAAAGCGCTGGCGTTGCAATGGGATCGCTGGGATGTGCTGTTCGTGCAGGCAGGCCAGCAAGCCGCGCAAGCGGAGCGGCTTGCATCCGGCCTGTCGCGCGTGCAGCGCAACGCGCAGATGCATCGCGACGAGGAGGCCGACGCCAGCGCAAAGCTGGCCGCCGCCGTTGAAGCGTTGAAAACACTGGACGCCCAGCGCCAGCAAGCGGCGCAAGCCATGGCGGCGTACCCGGTCGACCAACTGCAAGCCGTCCGCAGCCGCCACGAGCAACAACGCGGCCTGCTGACCGGCGCCGAAAAAATCTGGCTGGAGCTGGCGTCACGCCAGGCCCGCCACGCCGAGATCGAGGCGCAAGCCGCGCAGCAGCGCCAGGCCATGGCGGCGGCCGAGGCGCAACTGGCGGCGTCCACGCAGGAAGGCGTCGCCATCATGGCGGCTTTCTCGCAAGCCGAGCGCGCGCTCAGACTGGCGGAAGCCGCCTGCGCCGCCAGCGTGGAGTCGTTGCGCAAGTCGCTGGAGGACGACACCCCCTGCCCTGTCTGCGGCGCGCTGGAACACCCATACCGCCACAACGACGACAGCCTGCAAACCATGCTGCGCGAGTTCCAGGCCGACGTGACGAAGTGCCGCCAGCGGATGGAGGCCAACGTCAACCAGCAGGCCGCGCAGCGCGCCAGCGCACAAGCCAGCGCCGAGCAGTTGAATGTCTTGGCCGCCGAGCAGCGCTCGGTGCAGCAGGCGCTGGAGCGTGTGTCCGCCGCCTGGTCGGCCCACGCGCTGGCGTCCGTCGAAGGGCTGCCGCCCGAAGCTGAACGCACCGAATGGTTTGTGGCGCAACTGGCGCAGACCCACAAGGCGCTGCAGGCGGTGGAGCAGCAGGAACGCGCGCTGCACGCCGCCCGCGTGGCGCGCGATCAGGCGCAAGCGGCCTACGAGCGTGCCGCCGCCGAGCACACACGCTTGCAGAACGTGGCCGCCGCCGCGCGCACCGCGCTGGCGCAATCGAACACGGAATACAAGGCGCTGGAAGATCAGCGCATCGAGGTTGCGCTCACGCTGAGCGGTTTGCTGTCCGACCTCGACGCGGCCTTCAGCGGCGGCGACATCCCCAGCGAGGAGTGGAAGGAAGACTGGAAGTCCGGCCCGGCGCGGTTCTACGAGGCGCGTCAGGCGGAAAGCAAGCAGTGGCTGGCGCAGCGCGCGGCTTACGATGAGCGCGCGGCCGCCTTGGCCGGTTTCGAGGTGGAGCTCAACGCCCTGGCGGAAGCGCTCGCGCGGACCGGCCAGGACGCCGCCGCCGCCCGCGAGGCCTTTGCCGCCGCCGAGGCGACGCTGAAGGCAAGCCAGGACCAGCGCATGTCCATGTGGGGCGGCAAGGAGGTGCGCGAGGTGGAAGCCGCGCTGCAGGCGGCCATCGACAGCGCGAAAGCCCGCCACGCGGCGGCGCAAGACGCCGCCCAGCAGGCGGCGCAGGCCAAGGTCCGCAACGACGAGGCGCTGGCGCAAGCGGGCCAGCGCCTCGCGACGCTCCAGGCCAACGCCAGCGCCGCCGCCGCGCGCCTCGACGACTGGCTGGCCGCGTTCCAGCGGCGTCAACCCGAGGCCGGCCTGCGGGATCTGGCACATCTGCACGCGTTGCTGGCGCGCCCGGCCGACGAGATCCATGCCGAACGCGGCGCCCTGCAAGCCCTGTCCCGCGCGGCCGACCAGGCCGTGACGGTATTGCAAGAACGCCAGCGCCAGCGCGCGCAGCACCAGCTCACCGCGCCACCGTCGCGCATCGCCGCCGGCCGCGACGCAGGCCCGGACAGCATCGATGGCGCGACCGCCGACCTGTGGACGCCCAGCGAACCGGCCGTCGACGACCAGCCGTCCGACCTTGAGGCCGGCGTTGCGCCGGCCGAGTCGCCGATCGCCGCCGTCAGCGCGGCGCTCAACGCCCTGCTGGCCGAACGCAAGACCGCCAACGACCACGCCACCGCCCTGCACCTGGCGCTGGCGCAGGACGACGACAAGCGCCGCCGCTCGCACGCCATGCTGGCCGAAATCGAGCAGCAGGAGGCCATCGCCCAGCGCTGGGCGCGCATGGATGAGCTGATCGGCTCCGCCGACGGCAAACGCTTCCGGAACTACGCCCAGCAATTCACGCTGGACGTCCTGCTGGGCTACGCCAACGCCCACCTCAACCACCTGTCGCGCCGCTATCAACTGGAGCGCATCCCCAACGCCGCCGCGCCGTCGCTGGCCCTGCTGGTGCGCGACCAGGACATGGGCGGCGAAATGCGCTCGGTGCACTCGCTGTCCGGTGGCGAATCGTTCCTGGTGTCGCTGGCGCTGGCGCTGGGACTGGCCTCGCTGTCCTCCAACCGCGTACGGGTCGAGTCGCTGTTCATCGACGAAGGCTTCGGCAGCCTGGACGCCGACACCCTGCGTGTCGCCATGGACGCGCTGGATGGCCTGCAGGCCATGGGCCGCAAGGTCGGCGTCATCTCCCACGTGCAGGAAATGACCGAGCGGATCTCGGCCAAGATCCTGGTGCAGCCATCGGCCGGGGGCCGGAGCACGATTAGCGTCATGTAAGCCGCGCCGGTGCTATCATGAACGGCATGAGCATCGGCGCCCTTTCACCGAGTTCCATCACCGCCACGCCGGCGCGCGACGTGCCGCCGGTGCAGGTCGCGTCGTCCCCCGCGGCGGCCGGCCAGGCCACCGCATCCGCCTCCGCCGCCAGCACCACCCAGCTATCGCAGGAAGCGCTGGCCCTGATCGACCAGCTCAAGTCGCGCGACCTTGAGGTGCGCCAGCACGAACAAGCCCACATGGCCGCCGCTGGCGGACTGGCCACCTCGGGCGCCTCCTACACCTACCAGCGCGGCCCGAACGGCGTCAGTTACGCCATTGGCGGCGAGGTGAATATCGACACCTCGCCCGGCGCCACGCCGGAGGAAACCATCCAGCGGGCACGCACCATCCAGGCGGCGGCGCTGGCGCCGGCCGAACCATCCGGCGCGGACCGCGCGGTCGCCGCCCAGGCGCAGCAGATGGAAGCCCAGGCCCGCGCCGAGCTGGCGCAGCGCGCCTACCAGAACGAACCGGCAGCGGCGCCCACACTGAATACCTATGCCTGAGTGATAAAATCCCGCCTTTGCCTTTTTAGCCAACACGGAATCATGTTAAAAGCACCACGCACCCTGACCTTCAAATGCGCCAAGTGCGCCAAAGCCGTTCAAGTCCGCCTGCAGAAGGTATCGGCCTGCTCGCACATCCAGCCTTACGTGGGCGTGTGCGCATGCGGCGAGGTCCGGCACCACGCGATCGGCCAGAAAGACGCGGTCGAGTCCTACCTGGCCGCCCCGGAAGGCTGGACCCACCACCACTAATTCGCGCCGCGCCCTCAAGTAATCCGATACGATACCGTTAAAGAGTTGTAGAAGTTTCATTAAAACGGAATCCATCATGTCTACCATCTCGAACCTGGGCGGCCGCTGGCCTTCGCTTTACACCGGCAATCAGCAGCCTTCGGGCCTGCAAAAAACGCAAGGCGCCGCGCCGGCCATCAAATCCGGCGGCCCGCTGGACCTGGAAAGCCGCGTCGCCTCGGTCGGCAACGCGACGGTGGATTTCGCGCAGGATTTCGTCAGCAGCTTCACGCAGGCGCTGTTCGGCGACGCCGCCAAGGGCGCGGTGATCGACTTCGACTCGGCCAGCCTGGAAACCTCGTCCAGCTACGCGGTCGGCTACCAGCACACCGAGGGCGCCAACGGCGTCACCGACGCCGCCGCCTTCAGCCTGACCGACAGCTCGCACTTCATCGGCAAGGGCACCATCACCACCGCCGACGGCCGCAAGTTCGATTTTGAGGTGGAAGTCCAGTACAACTACGAGCTGAATGCCGCCGCCAGCCAGACCAGCGGCGCGCCCGAGCAGGACGACGCGCAGCCGTCGACCAAGGACCTGCCAACCGTGCAGCTGCCGAACATCGACTTCCCGGGCACGCTGGCGGACCTGTTCAAGTTGATCGGCCGCGACCTGCACACCGCGCTGGCCAGCAACAACGACAAAGACAGCAAAGCCACCGACGGCATCGACCGCAACACCTTGCGCAGCCTGTCGCTGCGCCTGCTCAACCTGGTCGACAGCAAGGACACCAACACCTACGCGCCGCCGAGCGCCGCGGATAAAGCCAAGACCGCGGCCAACGCGGACGCCGGCGCGGCAACGCCGGCGCAGCCTGACGCCACCGCCACCCAGGCGGGGGCCGAGGATGCCGCCGCCACACCGGTGGCGGACGACGCCAAGCCGGCCGATAACGCCGCAGCCTAATGCCCAGCCGGCGCGCCGCCGACGGCCCGGTATAATAGCGACACTTTCCGCCGCGCGGCCTCGCGCGGCGCGTCCTATTTTCCGTAGATTGCCTGAACATGTCCGTACAAACCTCCTCCCCTTCCGTTCCACCGCAGATTCAATGGGAGGAGAACGGCGAGCAGCGTTCCGCGCGCTGGCGCTCGGAGGCCGGCATGCCGCCCCCCAAGCGGGTGGTCATCGCGGACGACCGCACCAATGCGGACGTGGCTTACCGCCTGGCTTGCGAAGGCACCGCCCTGCTGTGGCGCGGCGACTTCCAGAACGCACGCCAGTTGCTGCAGGCGCTGGCGCGCCGCGCGGATCACAAGGGCAAATCGGCCAAGAAGAAGCCAGCCAAGGTTCCGGCCACGCCCACCGAAGCGTTCCACCTGCACCGCCAGGCCCAATCGCAGCGCGCCCGCACGCTGGCCATGCTGCTGATTCCCTTCGACGAAGGCTACACCATCCCCCTGCGCCGCGCGCCGGACGTCAAGCTGGCTTGCAACGAGGCTTATGGCCGTTACGAGGAGCCCTTCATCGCCTCGATGCGCGAGCTGCTTGGCCTGATCGGCGCGCATGAATGGCGCCGCACCGGCGTCGAGATTCCGGCGCTGGGCGCGCGCATCCATCCGCACTACGGCGTGTTCTCGCCGGTGCGCGGGGAATATGTGCGGATGGTGGCCGATGCGGCGCTGCCGAAAGGGGCCACGCTGGCCTTCGATATCGGCGTCGGCACCGGCGTGCTGTCGGCGGTGCTGGCCAAGCGCGGCGTACAGCGCGTGATCGCCACCGACCAGGACCAGCGCGCGCTGAGCTGCGCACGCGAGAATCTGGCGCTGCTGGGCCTCGACTCGCAGGTCGAGCTGCAAGTGGCCGACCTGTTCCCGGAAGGCCGCGCGCCGCTGGTGGTATGCAATCCGCCTTGGGTGCCGGCGCGTCCCAGCTCGCCGATTGAATACGCCGTCTACGATCCGGACAGCCGCATGCTGCGCGGCTTCCTCGGCGGCTTGTCGGCGCACCTGACGCCGGGCGGCGAAGGTTGGCTGATCCTGTCCGACCTGGCCGAGCACCTGGGCCTGCGCCCGCGCGAACAG
Source organism: Duganella sp. SG902 (assembly GCF_013376005.1). Classification (GTDB taxonomy): domain Bacteria; phylum Pseudomonadota; class Gammaproteobacteria; order Burkholderiales; family Burkholderiaceae_D; genus Rugamonas. Next base: position 392,717 of record NZ_JABMJK010000001.1, read on the forward strand.
CTGCTGGAATGGATCGCCGCCGCCGCCCTGAAAGTGGTCGACCGCATCGACGTCCGCCCCATCCACCCGCGCGCCTCGGACGCCAGCGACCCGCTGCACGCCGCGCGCGCGGCCGAGGTCACGTCGCTGTGGAAACTGGCCGTCGCGTAAATCGACTTGCGCAACACGGCGCACTTGTATATAATTATGGCCTCAGACGCGGGGTGGAGCAGTCTGGCAGCTCGTCGGGCTCATAACCCGAAGGTCACAGGTTCAAATCCTGTCCCCGCAACCAGATTCGATAAGCCGTTGATTTTCATCAGAAAATCAACGGCTTTTTCAATTTCGGCCTTTGGATGCGGCTGTGGTGCCGGCGCACGGCAGAACTGCTTTTACCTTGGGCGCTACAGCGATACCCAATCGGCTGCAAAGCTGTCACAATTGTCCTTTTAGCTCAGCCAGGGAGGCGCGCGTGAAGGATCAGGTACCAGCAGCAGAACAACAAGAGCAAGACGCTCCGCTTAATCCTTCCCGCCGACGTATCTTCCAGGCGGCCGGCGCCGCCGGTCTGGCGACCACCCTGCCCGCGCTGGCCGAGGCGGCGCCCGCCAAGCCTGCGGCCAAGGGCTCGCTCGATGAAAAGCTCAAGGCCCACATCAAGAACGTGGTGGTGATCTACCTTGAGAACCGCAGCTTCAACAACCTGTTCGCCAATTTCCCCGGCACCGCCCAGCCGCTGTCCGCCGTGCCGGCCGCCGCCTGCGTGCAGCGCGACCGCGATGGCTCGGTGCTGCCGTCGCTGCCCAAGATCTGGGGCGGCATGGTGCCGAACACGCAGGACATCGGCGGCAAGAAATACGCGATCAAGGAAGACGACATCAAGGGCTTGCCCAACGCGCCCTTCAAACTGGTGGACACCGAAGGCAAGCCGCTGCCGGAAGCCGTCATCACGCGCGACCTGTGGCACCTGTTCTATCAGAACCAGATGCAGATCAACGACGGCAAGAACGACGGCTTCGCCGCATGGGGCAACACCGGCGGCATGGTGATGGGCTACTACGGCGAGACCAATAAGAATCTCGGTCTGTGGAAGATCGCGGAACAATACACCCTGTGCGATAACTTCTTCATGGCGGCCTTCGGCGGCTCGTACCTGAATCACCAGTTCCTGATCAGCGGCCGCGTGCCGGAATACTTCAACGCCAAGGACACCGCCGCCAAGAAGAAGATCGCGGTGCTGGACGACGGCCCGACCGGCTTCCGCCTGTCCGTCACCAAGGACAGCCCGGCGTCGGCGATGAACGGCCATCCGCACTTCGTCAACAACGGCGCCATCACGCCGGACGGCTATGCGGTCAACACCATGGCGCCGCCGTACCAACCAAGCTACATCCGCCCCGCCTTCGACGGCGATCCGCTGCACGCCGATCCAAACGACGCCGGCACCCTGCCGCCGCAAAGCTACGACACCATCGGCGACCTGCTGTCGCGCAAGGGCGTGAGCTGGGCGTGGTATGGCGGCGCGTGGCAGGCGGCGCTGGATGCGCGCGGCGGCGGCGAGAGGCCGAACTTCCAATACCATCACCAGCCGTTCAACTACTTCAAGCAGTTCGCGCCGGGCACCAAGGCGCGCGAGGAACACCTGCGCGACGGCGGCCTTGGCGACAGCCCGATCTCCAACAAATTCATCGCCGACGCGGTGGCGGGCAAACTGCCGGCCGTCACCTTCTACAAGCCGCAAGGGAACCTGAACCTGCACGCGGGCTACTCGGACATCGAATCGGGCGACGCCCACATCGCCAACGTGATCGAGCACTTGAAGAAGTCCCCGCAGTTCAAGAACATGCTGGTGGTGATCACCTTCGACGAGAACGGCGGCTGGTGGGATCACGTGGCGCCGCCGAAGGGCGACCGCTGGGGCCCGGGTTCGCGCGTCCCGGCCATCATCGTCTCGCCGTACGCGAAAAAAGGCCACGTCGACCACAACTTCTACGACACCACCTCGATCATGCGCTTCATCACCCGCCTGCACGGCCTGCCGCTGCTGGAAGGCCTGAAGACGCGCAACGAGGCCTTCGCCGCGCGCCACGCCACGCCGCCGGGCGACCTGACGGGAGCCCTGAGCTTCCGTTGAGTTTGCGCTTTGTGTTAAACTGCGCGCTATTCTGTAAGCTAACGAAGCCCGACTAAACCAGCCGGGCTTTTGTTTTTTCCCCGATGAGAGATAAAAAAGATAACGCTACGTTCGACCTGCCGGGCTTTGCCCCCGCCGCGCCGCTCGAACCGGAAGCAAAGCGTGCGCCGCCGCCGCGCGCGCGTCGTCCCGCACTCAAGCAAGAGCAATTGGAACTGCTGGAGCCGACCGACACCACCGGCCTGCCGATCTGGGTGCGCGACGAAAATCTCGACCTGACCGGCTTGCCGGTATGGAAACGGGACTGATACGGTACGGTTACCGTACAGCTGCAACACACCTTCCGCACAGTGGGCCAGGCCAGCGTTAGCCTGTTAGACTGTGCCCACATCCTTTTTGAACAGGGTCCGCCACCATGACTTCCACCTCCTTTGCCAGCCTGCCGCTGAGCCCCGCCTTCCTCGACAACCTCGACTCGCTCGGCTACAAGGAAATGACGGACATCCAGGCCCAAAGCCTGCCGTCGGTGCTGGAGGGCCGCGACCTGATCGCCCAGGCCAAGACCGGCAGCGGCAAGACCGCCGCCTTCGGCATCGGCATCCTGCACAAGCTCAATCCCGCGTGGTTCGCGGTGCAGGCGCTGGTGCTGTGCCCGACCCGCGAACTGGCCGACCAGGTGGCCGGCGAGTTGCGCCGGCTGGCGCGTTCCACCGGCAACGTCAAGGTGCTGGTGCTGACCGGCGGCTCCCCGATGCGGCCGCAGATCGCCTCGCTGGAACACGGCGCCCACATCATCGTCGGCACGCCGGGCCGCGTGCGCGACCACCTGGGCCGCGAGACGCTGGACCTGTCGAAAGTCGGCACGCTGGTGCTGGATGAAGCCGACCGCATGACCGACATGGGCTTCTACGACGAAATCGCCGGCATCGTCAGCGCCTGCCCGAAGCGCCGTCAAACCCTGCTGTTCTCGGCCACCTACCCGGACGACATCCGCCGCGCCACCGACGACTTCCTGGTCGATCCGGTGGAGGTGACGGTGGAAGCGCAGCACGACAACAGCCAGATCGAACAGCTGTTCTTCGAGATCGGCTTCGACCAGCGCAACGAGGCCGTGGCGCGCCTGCTGGGCCACTACAAGCCGGTATCGGCGATCGCCTTCTGCAACACCAAGGTGCAGTGCCGCGAGCTGGTGGAATCGCTGCAGCAGAAAGGCTTCTCGGCACTGGCGCTGTACGGCGAACTGGAACAGCGCGAGCGCGACGAGATCCTGATCCTGTTCGCCAACCGCAGCTGCTCCGTACTGGTGGCGACCGACGTCGCCGCGCGCGGCCTGGACATCCCCAACCTGGAAGCGGTGATCAACGTCGACGTCTCGAAGGACACGGAGGTGCACATCCACCGCGTCGGCCGTACCGGCCGTGGCGGCGAACAAGGCCTGGCGCTGTCGCTGTGCGCGCCGAACGAGAAGAAGTGGGTCAAGCTGATCGAGGAATATCAGGGCCAGCCGGTCGAGTGGTTCGACCTCGATAGCCTGGACGAAAACGACTACGGCGTCGATCCGGCGCCGATGATGACGCTGGTGATCTCGGGCGGCAAGAAGGACAAGCTGCGTCCGGGCGACGTGCTGGGCGCCCTGACCGGCGACGCGGGCCTGAGCAAGGAACAAGTCGGCAAGATCAACGTGACCGAGTTCCAGACCTACGTGGCGATCGACCGCCGTGTCGCGTATGACGCCTTCGCGCGCCTTAACAAAGGCAATCCACTGGGCGGCGACTTCGGCGCCATCAAGGGCCGCAACTTCAAGATGCGCTTTATCGAAGCGTAAATAACTCTTTCGTGGAGGGCGCGCCACGCGCCCTGCTCCTATGATGGACACAACATAGGAGGAAGCCATGAAATACCTGCATTTCGGCCGCCGCACCGGCCTGCGCGTTTCGGAACTGGCACTGGGAACCGGGAACTTCGGTACCAGCTGGGGCTACGGCTCCGAGCGCGACGAAGCGAAGGAGGTCTTCGACGGCTACGTCGCCGCCGGCGGCAATTTGGTCGCCGTTGGGCGGCGGCCTCCTGACCGGCAAGTACCGCGACGGCGGCAAGGAAGGCCGCATGACGGGCCTGGGCGGGGTGCTGCTGCGCACCGAAAAAAGCGACCGCGAAACCGCCACGCTGGACGCGCTGCTGGCCATCGCGCGGGAGCTGGGCGCCACGCCGGGGCACGTCGCCATCGCCTGGCTGCTGCACAAGGCGCGTCGTTCCAGCACGGCGCTGGTGCCCATCCTCGGCTCGCGCAGGCAGCTTATCCCACCGAAGTAGTCAGCGCTTCGGTTGCTCGATATGCGGCAGCAGCACCGTCAGGACACCGAGCAGCGGCAAGTAGGAGCACAGCTTGTAGACATAGGCGATGCCGTTGACGTCCGCGATATGCCCCATGGCCGCCGCGCCGATGCCGCTCACGCCGAACATCAGCCCGAAGAAGATCCCGGCCACCATGCCGACCTTGCCCGGCATGAGTTCCTGCGCGAACACCACGATGGCCGAGAAGGCCGACGAGATCACGAAACCGATGATCACCGTCAGCGCCGCCGTCCAGAACAGGTTCACATATGGCAGCGCCAGCGTGAATGGCGCCGCGCCCAGGATGGAGATCCAGATCACGCGTTTACGGCCGATGCGGTCGCCAATCGGGCCGCCCATGAAGGTGCCTGCGGCCACCGCCGCGAGGAACAGGAACAGGTACATCTGCGCCGACGACACCGACACGCCGAATTTATCGATCAGGTAGAAGGTGTAGTAGCTGGTCAGGCTGGACATGTAGATGTACTTGGAGAAGACCAGCAGCGCCAGCACGGCGAGCGCGCCATATACCCGCGCCTTGGGCAGAGGCGAAACCGCGGCCGCGGCGGCCTTGCGCGGCTGCGCCAGATGATGGCTATGCCAGCGGCTCACGTACACCAGCACCGCGATGGCGGCGGCAACCAGCAGCGCGAACCACGCGATGTTGGCCTGGCCACGGCCGATGATGACGGCGGCCGCCAGCACCGGGCCAAGCGCGGAACCGGCGTTGCCGCCCACCTGGAACAGCGACTGCGCAAAGCCGAAACGCCCGCCCGACGCGGCACGCGCCACGCGCGACGCCTCCGGGTGGAAGGTCGAGGAACCGACGCCGATCAGCGCGGCCGACAGCAGCAACGCATGGAATGACGATGCGAAGGACATCATCAACACGCCAATCAATGTGGCCACCATCCCCATCGGCAGCAGGAACGGCATGGGACGGCGGTCGGTGTAAAGGCCGATCCACGGTTGCAGCAGCGAGGCGGTGCACTGGAAGGTCAGCGTAATTAGGCCGACCTGCGTGAAGCTCAGGCCAAATTCCGCCTTGAGCATGGGGTAGATCGAAGGCAGCATGGCCTGCGTCAAGTCGTTCAGCAGGTGGACCAGGGCGACAGCGCCCAGTATCTGCATGACGGTTTCGCCGTGAGGACGGCTCATGGAGGTGGTGGTGGTAGTCATGCGGCGAGTGTAATATAGCGCACAAAGCCTGATATTCCAACTATCGTCGAATAAATGACAAACAATACCCGCAGCAGCGATCACCGCGATTACCAGCGCGTGCCGCGCGTCGTCACCGCCATGGCGCGCGACGCTGTGCATGGCGTCTCGGTGGAACCGCACAGTCACGAACGCGCGCAGCTGCTGTACGCCACCGAAGGACTGATGCGGGTGCGCACCGACGCCGGCGTGTGGATCCTGCCGCCACGCCGCGCACTGTGGATACCGCCCGGCGTAGTGCACCACTGGACTTCGCTGAGCAAGGTCACCATGCGCACCATCTACGTCGAGGCGGCGACCGCGCGCGCGTTCGGCGACAGCTGCCGCGTGATCGAGGTCAGTGCCCTGTTGCGTGAGCTGATCCTCTCGTTGCTGGACGAGCCGATCGAATATCCGCTGCCGGGACGCGGCGAACACCTCGCTATGCTGATCCTGTCCGAGCTCGCGAGGGCCGAGACGGTGCCGATCGCGATCCCCTGGCCGCGCGACCGGCGGTTGGTGGCGGTGTGCTCGGCCATCATGGCCGATCCGGGCAGCAGCCGCAATATCGAGCAGTGGGCGGACGAAGTGGGCGCCAGCGCACGCACGCTGATACGGCTGTTCCCCAAGGAGACCGGCCTGCATTATCGTCAGTGGGTGCAACAGGTGCATCTGGCCGAGGCCTTCAGCCGGCTGGCGCAAGGCCAGAGCGTGGGGGAGATGGCGGCGGCGCTGGGCTATGCGAGTCCGAGCGCGTTCAGCGCCATGTTCCGCCGCATCCTCGGCAAGACGCCGCAACACTATCTGAGCGAGTGGCGCACTCCCCTGCCGCAGCCTATGCCGCGTCCAGCGTAAAGCGGAACACGGCGCCGGATGGCGGTTCGCTGACCAGTTCTATCTTGCTGCGATGGAGCTGCAGGATGCGGCTGACGGTCAGCAGGCCAAGGCCGCCGACGCGGTATTCGCCCTGCAGCGCGATTGGACGGCGGAACAGGTTGTCGCGCAGGGCGGCTGGCACACCAGGCCCGTTGTCGGCCACCGAGACCTCCACCTTGCCATCGGCCGGCGGCCTGACCGTGATCTCCACCTCGCCGCCGGACGGCGTATGGCGGATGGCGTTGTCGAACAGGTTGGTCAGCACGCGTTCTATCATGCCCAGGTCCGCGCGCACCATCGGCGCCGGATGCGGCAAGGTCGCCATCAGGCGGATATCGCGCTCCCGCGCTTGCAGTTCGAACTTCTGGAACACGTCCTGGATCAGGTCCGACAGCGAGAACGGCTCCAGCTCCGGTTGCACCGAGCCGTGCTCCAGGCGGGCCAGTTCAAACAAGGCTTGCGCGAGGCGCCCTACTTTCTGGCTCTGCGACAGGGCGATGCCGAGGTAGCGCTGGCGCTCTTCCGCGCTCAGCGTTTCGTCCTTCAGCGACAGCGTTTCAAGATAGCCCTGGATGGAGCCCAGCGGCGTGCGCAGGTCGTGCGAGATGTTGGCCACCACTTCGCGGCGCTCGTGATCCAGCTGGCGCATGGTCTGCCACTGTTGGTTGATGCGCGCGCCCATGTCGGAGAAGGATTGTTCGAGAATCGCGATTTCGTCGCGCGGGCCGCCGCGCTGTGGCGCGGGCAGTGCCAGTTGATCGGCCTTGGTGTCCAGCTGCCGCATGGTGGCGGTCAGGCGATGCAACGGTCGCGTGATCAGGCGGAAGGCGATCAGGCCCGCCACCAGCACCAGCGCGGCCACCACCGCCATCGACCACAAGGTGGTGCGCAGCACGGAGCTGGCCGTGGCGCGCGCCGCCAGCCGGTCGTGCTCCTCGCTTTGCAGGATGACGTAGATGTAGCCGATCTTCTGTTCGCCGGCGCGCAGCACGGCGGCGCTGAAGACTTTGCGTCCCCGCTCGCTGCGTGGATCGTCGCCCTGGATCGGCAGCGGCTCGTTGTTCAGCAGGCGGCGGACCGGCGCCAGGTCGACGCGGTCGCGTTTCAAATGACCGGCCGGCGCCGCATGGCCGACGATGCGGCCGTCGTTGTCCAGCAGGTAGACCTCCACGCTGGGATTCACCGACATCAGTTTGTTGAACAGGCGGCGCACGGCCGCCGGGCCGAGGCCATCGCCGGGCGCCGTCGTGTCATCGTCGGCCTGCATCAACTGCGCGTCCAGCGCGATGCTGCGCGCAAGTCCGCGCGACAGGCCTTGCACCACTTCCTTCTCATGCATGATGTTGGCGCGGATTTGCAGCCACGCGGACGCGCCGCAGCACACCAGCAGCAGGAAGCAGAAGACCAGCGACAGGCGCTGCGACAGCGTCAGGTTCATGATGCCGCGCCGCCGGCGTAGCGGTAGCCTTTGCCCCACACGGTGAGGATGCGCATCGGCTCGGCGGGATCGGCTTCGATCTTGGCGCGCAGACGGTTGATGTGGGTGTTGACGGTGTGTTCGTAGCCGTCGTGCTGGTAGCCCCACACCTGGTTCAACAGATCCAGCCGCGAGAAGACCTTTTCCGGGTTCTTGATGAAGTGGTACAGCAGGTCGAATTCACGCGGCGTCAGGTCCAGCGCGGCGCCATTCAGGTACGCCTGGCGCGTCAGCGGATCGACGCGCACACCGTTCAGCTCCAGCAGGCCGGCGGCGGCGGACTGGTTGCGCGACATGGCGGCGGCGCGGCGCAACAGCGCTTTCACGCGCGCCACCAGTTCCAGCACGGAGAACGGTTTCGGCAGATAGTCGTCGGCGCCCAGCTCCAGCCCGAGGATGCGATGCACCTCGCTGGAGCGCGCGCTGGTGATGATGATGGGCGTGTAGGTGGTCATGGCGCGCGCCTGGCGGCAGATTTCCAGCCCGTCCACGCCGGGAAGCATGATGTCGAGGATGAGCGCATCCCAGCCGCCGGCACGCACTTGCGCCAGCCCCTGGGCGCCGTCCGCACAATGGGTGACCTGATATCCCTCGTCCTGGAGGTGGATACGCAGGAGGTCTGCGATATGTATGTCGTCTTCGACGATGAGTACACGTTTAGCTGGTTCCATGACCATCATTGTGCCGGATTCCGGCGCTGAAAGTATCACAAATCGTTTAAGTTTACGTGAGGATTTTGTCAGCACTGCCGGCGCAGAATGGCTCCATCGTTATTCCACTTATGGAGCACACCATGACATCCCGACGTTCTTTCATGCTGACCAGCGGCGCGGCTTTGCTGGCCGGCCTCACTTATCGCGCCACGATGGCTGCCCCCGCCGCCGCGTGGGAGGTCACCCGCACCGACGCCGAATGGCGCGCCAAGCTCACGGCCGCGCAATACGAGGTGCTGCGCAAGCACGGCACCGAGCGGCCTTTCAGCAGCCCTTTGTACAAGGAACACCGCGCGGGCAAGTTCTTCTGCGCCGGCTGCCAGAATCCGTTGTTCTCGTCGAAGAACAAGTTCGACAGCGGCACGGGCTGGCCGAGTTTCTGGAAGCCGCTGGAGCGCGGCGTCCACACCAGCCGCACCACGTCACTCGGCATGTACGGCGTGGAGGTGGTGTGCCGTCGTTGCGGCAGTCATCTCGGCGACGTGTTTGACGATGGCCCGGAACCGACCGGCCTGCGCTACTGCATCGACGGCGTGGCGCTGAATTTCGTTCCCGGCGAAGCTTGAGGAGGGTCGCATCATGGTACTGATTCTGCTTGCTTATCTTGGCGGGGCGCTGACGATACTCAGTCCCTGCATTCTGCCGGTGCTGCCGTTCGTGTTTGCGCGTACTGGCCAACCGTTTGTACGCAGCGTGCTGCCGCTGTTGGCCGGCATGGCCCTGACCTTCGCGCTGGTCGCGACGTTGGCCGCGGTGGGCGGCGGCTGGGTGGTTCAGGCTAACCAGTATGGCCGTTGGGTGGCGCTGGTGTTGATGGCGTTCTTCGGCCTGACCTTGATGCTGCCGCACCTGGCGGACCGCTTGACCAAGCCGCTGGTGGCGCTGGGCGATAAGTTGTCCAGCAAGGCGCGGCAGGATGGCGCGGCGGCAGGCAGCGGCGCGCGCTCGTCCTTCCTGTTGGGCGTGGCCACCGGTTTACTGTGGGCGCCGTGCGCGGGCCCGGTGCTGGGACTGGTGCTGACCGGCGCGGCCTTGAATGGCGCGAGTGCCGGCACGACCTTGCTGTTGTTGGCGTATGCGGCGGGCGCGGCGACTTCGCTGGCGCTGGCCCTGCTCATCGGCGGCAAGGTGTTCAGCGCGATGAAGCGTTCGCTGGGCGCGGGCGAATGGATACGGCGCGGTCTGGGCGTGGCCATGCTGGCAGGCGTCGGCGCAATCGCGACCGGCCTGGACACCGGGCTGCTGACGCAAGTCTCGAGCGTCGCAACGGCCGGCATCGAGCAAAAACTGATCGATACCTTGGCGCCGCACGACAACGAGGTCCCCGCCGGCGGCGCGATGATGCGCAGCGTGGCGGCACGCGGCGACGCCGCCGATGGCCCGGCCATGATGGCGCGGCGGGTGGCGGCGACGGCGGCCGATGCGCTGCCGGTCGAAGGACAGCTGCCGTCGCTGAACGGCGCCGTGGAGTGGCTGAATTCCGCGCCGCTGACCGCCGAGCAGTTGAAAGGCAAGGTCGTGCTGGTCGACTTCTGGACCTACTCCTGCATCAATTGCCTGCGCAGCCTGCCCTACACCAAGGCCTGGGCCGAGAAGTACCGCGACCAGGGGCTGGTGGTGATCGGCGTGCACGCGCCGGAATTCGCCTTCGAACGCAACGTCAGCAACGTCCGCAAGGCCGTGAAGGATCAAGGCATCACCTTCCCGGTGGCTATCGACAACAATTACGCGATCTGGCGCGCCTTTAACAACCAGTACTGGCCCGCGCACTACTTCATCGACGCCAAGGGCCAGATCCGCCACCATCACTTTGGTGAAGGCGAATACGCCCGCTCCGAACAGGTGATCCAGCAACTGCTGGAAGAGGCAGGCCGCAAAAACGTCAGCAACTCCGTGGTCAGCACCGAGGACGTGCAAGGCATCCAGCGGCAGTCCGACATGGGCCAGGTCGGTTCCCCGGAGACCTACCTGGGCTACGAGCGCGCCGAAAACTTCGCCTCGCCGGAGAAACAGGCCGCGAACGCCGCCCGCCAGTACACGGCGCCCGCCAAGCCCGCGCTGAACCAGTGGGGCCTGTCCGGCAACTGGCTGTCGCAAGCGGAGCAGGTCACGCTGAACAGCGGCACCGGCGGCATCGTCTACCGCTTCCATGCGCGTGACCTGCACCTGGTGCTCGGCCCGGCCAAAGACGGCAAGCCGGTGCGCTTCCGCGTGACCATCGACGGCGCGGCGCCGGGCCAGCATCACGGCGCGGACACCGCCGCCGACGGCACCGGCACCATCGACAGCCAGCGCCTGTACCAACTGGTGCGTCAATCCGGCACGGTGGGCGACCGCACTTTCAGCATCGAGTTTCTCGACCCGGGCGTACAAGCCTACGCCTTCACTTTTGGCTAATTCAGGAGAACGACCATGAAAAACATCGCATTAAAACTGGGCGCTCCGCTCGCCCTGCTCTGCGCCTTCGCCTACCAGCAGCAAGCCGCCAACGCCGCCGAGGAGGCCGTGGTGATCGCCGCGCCAGCCGTCGACGAGCCAGCCGGCACCGCCCGCACGGCGACCGCCATCTTTGCCGGCGGCTGCTTCTGGGGCGTGCAAGGCGTGTTCCAGCACGTGAAGGGCGTGACCAGCGCCGTCTCCGGCTACACCGGCGGCGAAGCGCGCACCGCCAATTACGAAGCGGTGGAAGGCGGCGACACCGGCCACGCCGAATCCGTGAAGATCACCTACGACCCCACGCAAGTCAGCTACGGCAAACTGCTGCAGGTGTTCTTCTCGGTCGCGCACGATCCCACGCAGCTGAATCGCCAGGGTCCGGATCGCGGCACCCAGTACCGCTCCGCCATCTTCCCCCAGACGGCAAGCCAGCGCGCCGTGGCGGAAAAATACATCGCCCAACTGGACGCGTCCCGCGCCTTCAAAAAGCCGTTGGTGACCCGGATCGAGATGGACAAGAAGTTCTATACCGCCGAGTCCTACCACCAGAACTACCTGACCCTGCATCCCAACGATCCGTATATTGTTTACAACGATCTGCCCAAGGTCGCCAACCTGAAGCGCATTTCACCGGACCTGTACAGATCCGACGCTGTACTGTTACGTAATACCCTGTAGTACAATTACAGTAACAATACGGTGGAAGAGACACGCCATGCACAATACCGAAGTTGATTCGCCCCTGCGCCGCCAGCTGCTTGGCGGGATGCTGTCCGCCGCCGTCCCGGCGCTGCCGCTGCTGACCTCCTCCAGCGCCAGCGCCGCCGAATCCCCGATACAGGTCGGCGGCTTGCCCGTCACCTGCAACCTCACCCTGCCGATCGCCTGTGTCGCCAAGGCCGCCGCCGCAGGCAAGCCGGGCGCCCTGCCGCGTGGCTTCGAGTACAGCAAATACAACGGCTGGCCGGAGGTCAAGGAATCCTTGATGACCGGCCGTATCCAGGCCGCCTACATGCTGGCGCCGCTGGTGATGGACCTGGCCGACAAGCGCATTCCGGTCAAGATAGTCTCGCTGGGCCACCGCTCGGGCGCCGTCATCATGGTGCGCACTGATTCCAGCTACAAGAAGTTCGCCGACCTCAAAGGCAAGCGCATCGCCATCCCGAGCCGCTTCGCGGTCGACTTCCTGTTCCTGCGCAAGATGCTGGCGCGCGAAAAAATGTCGCCCAAGGATATCGAGATCGTCGAGATGGCCCCGCCGGACATGCCGGCCGCGCTGTACGCCAAGGCGGTCGATGGCTACTGCACCGGCGAGCCGTTCGGCGCCGCCGCGCAGCGCGCCGGCTATGCCCGCCCGTTGGCCATGACGCGCGACGAATGGCGCAATTACATCTGCTGCGTGCTGACCGTGCGCGAGGAACTGATCAAGGAAAACCGCCCGCTGGTGCAGGAGCTGGTCAACTACGTGCAGGCCGCCGGCAACTGGCTGGACTCCACCCCGGTGAGCCGCGAGAAAGCCGTGACCATCGCCGCCGGCCGCAAATACTTCAACCAGGACCCGAACGTGCTGCGCTTCGTGATGCAGAATCCGGCCGACCGCGTCACCTACGGCGACCTGCGCATGATCCGCGCGGAGTTCGACGAATTGATGCAGCTGTCGATCGAAGCCGGCACCATCAAGCGCCCCATCGCCTACGAGAACTACGTGGACGAGAGCTTCGTCAAAGCCATCAAGCCAGTGACCATCAGCCTGTGAAAAGGATCCTCGCCACGCTGCTGGCCGCAGCCACCGTCGCCAGTGCGGCCGACGCCGCCGAACCGCTCGGCCTCAAGGCCGGCACCTTCGATCCGCCGCGCATGGCGCCCGACTTCACCGTCAAGGGCTCCAACGGCAAGCCACTGACGCTGAGCCAGTACCGCGGCAAGCTGGTGCTGCTGGAATTCGGCTACACCTCCTGCGTGGACGTGTGCCCGGTGTCGCTGGCGATGCTGGCGCAGGCGCGCAAGCAGCTGGGGGCGCAGGCGGACCAGCTGCAAGTCATCTACGTCACCGTCGATCCGGAGCGCGACACCGAGGAGCGCATGCGCAACTACCTGCGCGCCTTCGACCCCACCTTCATCGGCGCCACCGGCACGCCACAGCAAATGGCCAAGGTGCGCCAGGACTACGGCATCACCGCCACCAGGAAGCAGATCGAGGGCAGCAAGGATTACATCGTCGGCCACTCCTCCTACCTGTACTTCGTCGACGGCGCCGGCAAGCTGCGCGCGCTGCTGCCCTACGGCCGCACGGCCGACGACGTGGTGCACGACGTCAAACTGCTGCTGAAGAATTGAAAACGCCGCGCGTCCTCCTGCTGATCGTTGCGGGCGCGGCGTGCGCCGCCGCCGCGTGGGGCGCGCTGGCGCCGATCAAACTGGCCTCGCGCGACGAACTGTTTGAAATCCCGGCCGGCACCTACGCGCGCCGCATGGCCGGCGACAAGGTCGAGATCCTGCCCGCCGAAATCCACCTGACGCACGGCGCCAACGACGTGCTCCTGCTGCGCAACCTGGACAACGTGCCGCAAATCTTCGGCCCCGTGCTCATCATGCCGGGCCAGAGTTTCCGGCTGCCGTTTGAAACCGTCTCCGTCAACGACTTCGCCTGCACCGCGCACGCCAGCGGTCAAATGCGCGTGGTGGTGGACGAGATGCCGGCCGCCGGCTGGCCGCGCCTGCGGTGGCGCACCGCCCGCGCGTGGAAGCAAATAAAGCCAACATAAAAAACCAAACTAACAGGGAGCACATGGAAAAACTCAAAACCATCCTGCCGCCGCTGGCGGTGCTGATCGCCCTGATCGCCCTGTGGTGGGTGATCGTGGTGCAAACCGAAAGCGTGATCTTCCCGACGCCGGGCCAGGTGGTCACCGGCACCATGGAGCTGGTGGAGGACGGCACGCTGTGGGAACACATCGGCGCCTCGCTGTTCCGGGTAGGCTGCGGCTTCGGCCTGGCCGCGCTGGTGGCGATTCCGCTCGGCCTGTGGATGGGCCGCGTGGACGCCGCCTACATCACGCTCAACCCCATCTTCCAGATCCTGCGCCCGATTTCACCGATCGCGTGGATCCCGCTGGCCATCCTGTGGTTCGGGGTCGGCAACCTGTCGCCGGTGTTCCTGATCTTTATCGCTTCCGTGTTCCCGATGATCGTGCAGACGGCGGCCGGCGTGCACACCATCGAACGGCGCTACCTGCGCGCGGCCGAGAACTTTGGCGTCTCGCGCCTGGTGCTGTTCAAGCAGGTCATCATTCCGGCCGTGCTGCCGGAGATTATCGTCGGCATGCGCATCGCGCTGGGCGTGGCCTGGCTGGTGGTGGTGGCGGCGGAAATGATCGCGCTGCGTTCCGGCCTCGGCTATCTCATCATGGATTCGCGCAACGCCGGCAACCGCTATGACCTGGTCATCGCCGGCATGGTGATCATCGGCGTCATCGGCCTGATACTGGACGCGGTGATGCGCAAGCTCGAAGGACTCAAATCGGTAAGGTGGCGCTATGGACGCTAAGATCGTCGTCAACAACATCAAGAAGCAATTCAAGGACCTGCCGGTGGTGGGCGGTGTCAGCCTGTCGGTCGGGGATGGCGAATTCGTCGCCATCGTCGGCCCGTCCGGCTGCGGCAAATCGACGCTGATGAAGATCATCGCTGGCTTCGAGCCGCCCAGCGAAGGCGAAGTGCTGATTGACGGCGTTGTGCGCCATGGCCCCAGCCCGAAAGGCATCGCCATCTCGCAGCACGGCTCCGTGTTCCCGTGGCTGACGGTGCAGCAGAACCTGATGTTCGGCCTGACCGGCGACGGCCACGGCGACAAGGCCGCGCTGGCGGACCATTACGCCGAGATGGTGGGCCTCAAGGGCTTCGAAAACAGCTATCCGCACGAACTCTCGGGCGGCATGCTGAAACGGGTGGAGATCGCGCGGGCGCTGGTGGTCAAGCCCGAGATCCTGTACATGGACGAACCCTTCTCCGCGCTGGACGCGCTGATGAACCTCAAGATGCGCAACGAGCTGCTGCGCATCCTCGGCGAGGAGCGCCACACCGTGCTGCTGATCACGCACGACGTGGAGGAAGCCCTGTTCATGGCGGACCGCGTGCTGGTGCTGTCGCCCCGTCCCACCCGCATCCAGGCCGTGTTCGAAGTGCCGCACCCGCATCCGCGCAAGCTCTCCCATCCCGAGCTGCAGCAGATGAAGGAGCAGATCCTGCAGGAGCTGGGCGTTACGGTGTGACCTGTTTCAGCACCTCCAGCACGGCGTCGACCACGGCTTCCGGCTTATCGGCCTGAATCACGTGGCCGGCGCCGGCCACCACGCGCTGGGTGGCGCGGGTGGAGAGTTTGGTGAACTCCTTCTGTATCGCGAAGTTTTCATCTTCAAAAGCCTTGTTCATCGCGCTTTGCGGCTGGCCCGGCACCGCATACGGGCTCACGCCGCGCGTCAACACCACCAGCGGGATGTCGCCGAACGGACGGCGTAATTTGCGCAGCTGCCCGTCGCTGGTGGCGATCGCCGCATACTCCGCCACATTGGCCTGCCAGTACGACAATTTGGATTCGGACGCCAGTCGCGCCGCGCCGAGCCGCGGGCCGAAAGTCGCCAGCGGATCGCCAATGCAGTTGTTGCGCGCCTCGGCGTTTTTGGCGAAGCCCTTCTTCGCAGCGGCCAGGCAGTACTTGCCCTGCTGCTCTACCATCGCGTAAATCTGCTTTACCTTGCCTTCGGTGACCTTGTCCAGGCGATCGGTTTCGTCTTCATGCTGCGCCTCCACCAGCACCAATCCTTTCACCTCCGCCGGATAGCGATAGGTGTACACCTGCACATTGGCGCCGCCCAGCGAGTTGCCCACCATGACATACGGCCCCTTCTCGCCCGCCGCTGCCAGCAGCTTGTGCAAATCGGCCGCCACGCTCTCGGAGGTATTCGGCGTTTTCACCGGATCGCTGAAACCGAAGCCGGCGCGGTCGAACACGCAGGCGCGCGCGTGCTTGGCCACTTCCGGCTGCACGCGATACCACGACCAGCCGGCGTCGCCGGACGGCGCGTCAAACACCACGGTGACCGGCCCCTGGCCGCTGCAGTACATGTTCATCTTGCGGCCGCCTCCCACATCGAAGCGATGCGGCACGGCGAACTCGCTCGCCATCGCCCAGCCCGCGCTTAACGCCAATACCACAAAAACCACCTTACGCATCGCTACTCCCAAGTGATGCAGCGCCACGGCTGCGACGCCTGATAGTACAATGGAATCATGCAAAATTTGACATCCGAACTACAAAGACTTTACCTGCTGCCCGGCCAGCAGGTCGACGGCCAGGCGGTCAACCTGGTCGGCGCCGATGGCGTCACGCGCGCACTGGTGATCGACTTCCACCAGGCTCCCGAGGAGCTGCATTGGGCGCGCCTGTGCGATGTGGCCAACGCGCTGCAAACGGAATTGGGCCTGCCCGCGCCGGCGGTCAGCGTGTCGGGCGGCGAGTGCTATCGCCTGTGGCTGTCGCTGGCGCGGCCGATACCGGAGGCCCAGGCGAAACAATTCCTCGCCTTGCTGCACAAGGCTTACTTTGAAGATGAGCAGATTGATTTCGGCCGCAGCCGCGTCGATTTGCCGCCGGCGCTGAACCACGCCACCGGCCTGTGGGCCGCCTTCATCAACCCCAGCATGGGCGGCGCGCTGGCCGAGGATCTGGGTTTGGAGATGGCGCCGCCGGAAGCCGCGCAGGCGGCCTTCCTTGAGCGCCTTGAAAGCATCACGGAAGAGGAATTTGCTCAGGCATTGGCCACGCTGCGGCGCAAGCACGATGCCGCGCCGGCGGCGGTGCAAGCGCCCGCCATGCCGTCCACCGCGTCAGGCGTCGAGCCGCAGGACCTGCTGCTCAGGGACGCCACGCTGGAAGACATCGTCCGCCACCTGCACGCGCTGGGCATCGAGCCGACCTTCCGCCACGTGCTGAAACACTAGCACGCTGAGCGCCTTGTCGGCGCCGGCGCCGGCCATCGCCGTATCGACCAGCTGGGCGCCCTGCGCCTTCAACGCCAGCAGCGTGTGCTGGATGTCCGCGTCGCGCTCCCGCATGATCGGGTCCATGCCCAGGATGGACGACAGCGTCAGCGCCGCCAACTCGCCCGCCCTCACCTTGCCGACCACCACCGCGCCGGCCGCGCGCAGCTGCGTCGCCGCCGGCTCGGCGTCGTCACGGATCAGTACCGGCACACCGTGCAGCGGCCCGCGCACGCGCCTCAGGTTGCGCTCGCGGTCCATGTCCAGCGCCACCTTCAGCGCATGCGGATGGACCTCGATCCCCTTGCCGACTATGCGGATACGCGCCAGGTACTGCGACGTCAGCCAATGCGAGGTAAGCTTGCCCGCCTCCATCATCCGCTGCTGCTCGCGGACGCCGGCGTCGAGGATACCGCCCGTGCCCGGCTGCCTGCCCGGCGGATTGCCGAGTCTTACGAAATCCCTGCGATTCATGCCATCCTCGTGAGTGGTTTCACTAATGCACCGCGTTTGTTGCGTCGCATTAATATATCAGCAGCTTGCAACTTGCACCACAAAAATTGGCAAAAAAAAAGCACCTGCGGCCATGAGACGGTCTTGGCCGTCTCAGCACGCAGGTGCTTTTTTGGGGGGCTGGGCTGCTTAGCCGCGCACCACTTTCTTGAATTCGTTGGTGCGGGTGTCGATCTCGACGATGTCGTCTTGCGACACGAACAGCGGCACCTGGATCGAGAACTGCTTCGATTCGATGGCGTTTTCGATCTTGGCTTCCTTGGTCACGTTGCCCGAGGTGTTGCCTTTGACCGCAGGCTCCGAGTACACCACCTGACGCTGGATGGTGGTTGGCAGTTCAACCGAGATCGCCTTGCCGTCGTAGAACACGGCTTCGCATTCCATGCCGTCCTTCAGGTAGTTCAGGGCGTCGCCCAGGTTTTCTTCTTCGATTTCGTACTGTTCGTAGTCGGCGTCCATGAACACGTACAGCGGGTCGGCGAAGTACGAGTAGGTCACTGGCTTCTTGTCCAGAACCACCACGTCGAATTTGTCGTCGCCGCGGAACACGCTCTCGAACGGGGCGTTGGTCAGCAAGTTCTTCATTTTCCATTTGTAGGTGAAGCCCGTGCGGCTCGAACCGTTGACGTCGGAGCGCAGTACGATGAATGGCTTAGCGTCAACCATGATAATGTTGCCGACACGAATTTCTTTTGCTGGTTTCATAGCGATTCTACTTAATAAGGTGGTTGCGTAAAGATCATCGTCGCCTGACGTTTGATCGAAAAAAAGCGGTACAGAGCTAAACCCAGCATTGTACCTGTTTTTTGGCCATGCGCCTATCTCAAGCTGGCGGCGAACGACAGCATATTACTGGCCAGGTCGCCATGGGACAGCATTTCCCGCTGCCATGCGGCGGCGCGGGCCGTGGCGGCGCCGGCTTCGGCCGCCACGGCGGCCCAGGACGCCGCCCAGTTGTCATCCTCGCCATGCGCCGGCGCGCCGTTCCAGCGCAGCGAAAAATCGGCCAGCGCCGGCAGGTCGGCCGCGTAGCGCCGCAGGAAGGCGCGCAACTTCTTGTGGTGCAGGTTCTCGTCCTGCGGGTAGATGTGCCAGATGAAGGGCTTGCCGGCCCACTGCGCGCGCACGAAGGAATCCTCGCCGCGCACGAAGTTCAGGTCGCAGGCCCACAGCAGCTTGTCGTAATCGGGCTGCGGCACGAAGGGCAGCACGCGCACCGTCAGCGCGCCGCGCGTGGCCACGCTGCCGGCCCCGCCCCCGCCGCCGGTGAAGGCGCGCACGGCGTCGGCCGCCACGCCCTCCGGCACCAGGCAGGTGAGCGGCCGCGCGCCGTTTTGCCACACATCGAACAAGGCCGACACCGGCGCGTGCGGATAGCAGAACAGGGAAACCCGCGTGGCCGCCTGCTCGGCCGGCGTCAGGCCCAGTTGCGACAGGAAGGCGGCCGGTTCGAATTGCAGGCGCTGCCGCTCCAGTTCGGCCTCGCGCAGCAGGCCGCCGGTCTTGTCGGTAAAGCCGGGGAAGAAGAAATACTTGGTCATCGCGCGCGGCTGCATTGACGGCAGGCGGTGGCAGCCCTCGACCCACTCCTCCGCCGTCAGCCCCTCCAGATTGAACCATACCGGCCGCGGCGCGCATTGCGCCATGGCGTCGATGTAACCGGGCGGAAGGTCGACCGCGAAGAATTCGATCACGATGTCGGCCACCTCGGCCGGCGTGTAGACGCCGTCCTGGTCGCGCCAGTGCCGCACGGTCACGCCCTCCACCTGCTGGCGCTCCGCCGCCACGTTCACCGCCGGGCAAATGCGCTGGAAGCTGGCCAGGTCGTCCACGAACAGGGTGACGGCCAGCCCGTGCTCGCGCACCAGCTGTTTGGCGAGACGCCAGCAAATGCCGATGTCGCCGTAGTTGTCGACGACGCGGCAGAACAGGTCAAGGCGGCGGAATGGGGTCATGGCGGGCAAGCAGAAAAATCGAGGCTGGATGATACCTGATTAACACGCGGCGGGAACCAAGAATACCAAAACTTCGCGGGTGGCTGTCAGTCCAACCCTACCAGCGCGGCCCACCGGCTGCGCTGTCATTTACAACAAGGAGATGTCATGAATGAATTCTATGGACAACAACTCACCCCGCAACAATATGGCGAACTGGCCCCGCAAGGTTTCTTCGGCGGCCTGCTGGGCGCGCCGCTGGGCGGCCTGATCGGACGCGGCATCGGCGGCCTGTTCGGTAACGCCAACCTCGGCCGCCAGATCGGCCAGGCGGCCGGCGGCATCGGCGGCAGCCTGCTGCCGTTCGGCGTCGATCCGCTGACCGCCGCCTACGCGCAGCAACAGCAACAGCAGCAACTGCTGCAACAGGCGCAGCTGGGCCAGCTGGCGCCGCAAGGCTGGTTCGGCAACATCATCAAGAGCGTGGGTCGCCCGCTGGGCGGCATGATCGGCGGCGCCTTCGGTAACGCCGGCCTCGGCGGCACCATCGGCGGCATCGCCGGCCAGCTGGGCGGCATGCTGCCGTTCGGCGCCGATCCGGTGGCGGCGGCCTACGCGCAGCAGGGGCTGGCGCCGCAAGGCCTGTTTGGCGACCTGTGGCGCAAGAGCCATCCGTACAGCAGCGTGTACAACCCCTTCATTCCGCAGCCGCCCAACCTGCTGCCGTTCGGCGCCGACCCGGTGACGGCCGCCTACGCACAACAAGCACAACAGGAAGCGCTGGCGCAGCAGATGCAGGAGCAAGGCCTGGCGCCGCAAGGCTGGTTCGGCAACATCATCAAGAGCGTGGGTCGCCCGCTGGGCGGCATGATCGGCGGCGCCTTCGGTAACGCCGGCCTCGGCGGCACCATCGGCGGCATCGCCGGCCAGCTGGGCGGCATGCTGCCGTTTGGCGTGGACCCGGTCAGCGCGGCCTACGCCCAACAACAAGCACAACTGGCGCAACTGGCGGCGCAGCAAGGCAACACCGCGCTGTACGGCGGCCAGCAAACGCTGCATTGACGCGGCGGCGCCCCGGGCGCCAGCCATTGAGCCCTCCTGCGGCGGCCGCCGCCGGAGGGCGCTGCTCTTTGAGGAGTATCCCATGCCAGATCCCACCAACACCACAGGCCGTTACCTGATCCACGCCGCGCGCGGCGCGCCGCTCAACGACTTCCTGGCCCTGGCCGCCACCGACGCCGACATCGCCGTGGTCGACATCGTCGGCCCGCGCGACCGCCCGCACACGGCGGTGGTGGAAATCACCCCTGAAAAAGCGCGCCTGCTGGACCAGCACTTCCGCCTGACCGGCACGCCCGCGCACCAATTGACGATAGAGCCGGACCGGCCGCTGTCCCTGTTCGACAGCGACCCGTTCGATCCCTTTTGAAAGGAAGATCATGCCTAAGAATCCCAATGGCGGCAGCGCCACGCCGCCAGACCTCCCCCCCACCAGCGCCGAGGCCGATCCGCCGGCGCCGGCGGAAAGCGCCAATCCCGGCGGCGGTCGCCGTTCGGGCGGCGCCGGCGCCAGCAGCGGCTCCACCGGCGCCGTCGCCAGCGGCGGCACGCGCGCCGCCGACACGGTCGACAGCGGCGGCGACAGCGGCGAGGCCGCGCCGCAAGGCAACGGCCGCGCCGACAGCACCGGCCGCAATATCGGCGCGCGCAAGAAACAATTCGTGATCGCCCCACGCGCGGCGCCGGAGGGCTTGCACGCGCTGGGCTTGCAGCCGCTGCAGTTTGACGCGCTGGAGCAGGCGCTGCGCAACAGCAGCGACATCGAGGTGGTCGACAAGGTCGGCCCCAAATCGGTGCTGGGCGCCCTGGCCGACGGCATGGGCGGCGGCCAGGGCGTGCTGGTGGCGCGCATGACCGAGCAAAAAGCCGCCACCCTGCACCAGCAGGCCCAGGGACGCCTGCTGGTCGAGCGCGACCAGCCGCTGAACCTGATGGACGCGTCGCTGCGCCAGCCGGCCATGGTCACCGGCGTGACGCCGGCCAGCGACGGCGGGCCGGTGCTGAACGCCGTCATCAGCGTGATCGGCAAGGATGGCGCGCCGCTGGCCAACGCCGAGGTCTCGCTGTTCGGCAGCATGCTGCCGGCCAGCGGCGTGACCGACGCCAACGGCCAGGTCACGCTGTCGCTGTTCGGCGAGACGCGCGACACCGTGCGCGGCCTGTACGTCAAGCCCAAGTCCGATTACTGGAGCTTCTACCAGCGCGACCCCGACATCAGCAGCGACGAGGCCAACGTGGTGGCGCTGCGCGCGCTGTCCGACTGGCCGGCGCTGAACGGCTTCCCGCGCCAGCGCTGCTACGGCTGGGGCCAGAAAGCCATGCGCCTGGACCAGCTGCCGGGCGCCTATCGCGGCCAGGGCGTGAGGATCGCCATCATCGACTCCGGCGCCGCCACCACGCACGACAACCTGCACGGCATCCGCGCCGGCTTCGACGTCATCAACAAAAAAACCAACCCCAACGGCTGGGACCAGGACACGCTGGGCCATGGCACCCATTGCGCCGGCGTGATCGCGGCGGCCGACATCGCCTCCGGCATCCGCGGCTTCGCGCCCGAGGCCGAGGTCCATGCGTGCAAGCTGTTCCCCGGCGGCCAGGTGAGCCAGCTGATCGACGCGCTCGAATACTGCATCGACAAACAGATCGACGTGGTGAATCTGTCGCTGGGCGGCGCGGAGGTGTCGGAGGCGCTGGAGCAGCAAATCATCCGCGCCCGGCGCGCCGGCATCGCCTGCGTCGTGGCGGCCGGCAACTCGGGCGGGCCGGTGCAATATCCGGCCTCCTCGCCCAACGTGCTGGCGGTGGCGGCGATCGGCAAGCTCGATGAGTTCCCGGCCGACAGCTACCACGCGCAAACGCTGGACAACAACGTCGACGCCTATGGCTACTTCACCGCCAAGTTCAGCTGCTTCGGCCCGCAGGTGGCCGTGTGCGCGCCGGGCGTGGCCATCACCTCCTGCGTGCCGCCGAATAACTTCGCCGCGTGGGACGGCACCTCGATGGCGGCGCCGCACGTGACCGGCCTGGCCGCGCTGTGCCTCGCGCACCATCCGGACTTCCAGACGCCGCCATACAAGACGCGCGGTCCGGAGCGGGTCGAGCGGCTGTTCCAGATCATCCGCGCCAGCGCGCGCCGCGTCAGCCTGGGCGACCAGGGCCACACCGGTTTCGGCCTGCCGGACGCGGTGCTGGCGGTGGGGCTGAACACCGCCGCCACGCAGCCGCAGCAGATGATGATGCAAATGATGGCGGCGCCGGCCTACGATCCGTTCGCGCTGGGCATGATGCCGCTGTACCGGCCGCCGCTGCAGTACGCGCCGCTGGCGTGGTAGGGCCGGAAATGCAAAAAGCCGCACAAGGCGGCTTTTTGCATGATTTGGCGTCCCCACGGGGATTCGAACCCCGGTACTCACCGTGAAAGGGTGATGTCCTAGGCCTCTAGACGATGGGGACAGAAACTGTCCGTACTGGCCTTTGGAAATGTCTTTTGGCGTCCCCACGGGGATTCGAACCCCGGTACTCACCGTGAAAGGGTGATGTCCTAGGCCTCTAGACGATGGGGACATTTCCAAGGCGCGTATTATGGCAGCGTAATCCCCCGAGCGCAATAGCAAGCCCTTGTTTTTGCTGAAAAATCACAGCAAGATTGGCAGCTCTACAACGCCGTACCTATTTCGGGGCTGCGCGCTCCACTCCACCGCGCCCGAGCCGGGCGACACAAGGGTCGAGCATCTGCAAAGGGTGGAAACCGGCGCGCAAAAACAAAAAAGCCGCATCATGGCGGCTTATCATTTCGCTGTGTTGGCGTCCCCACGGGGATTCGAACCCCGGTACTCACCGTGAAAGGGTGATGTCCTAGGCCTCTAGACGATGGGGACCAAGGAACTTCTCTGATATGCATCCTACGCGATTGGTGGAGGTAAGCGGGATCGAACCGCTGACCTCTTGCATGCCATGCAAGCGCTCTCCCAGCTGAGCTATACCCCCCGGGCGTAGAAAACATTTACCGCAACCGACCAGCGTTGGCATCGCTGGCGTCCCCACGGGGATTCGAACCCCGGTACTCACCGTGAAAGGGTGATGTCCTAGGCCTCTAGACGATGGGGACCTCGGAACTACCTTGACTACTCTCCTGTGCTTGTTGGTGGAGGTAAGCGGGATCGAACCGCTGACCTCTTGCATGCCATGCAAGCGCTCTCCCAGCTGAGCTATACCCCCTCAGGGCACAGAAGCCTTACTACTACCAGCCTTGGCGAAGCTGGCGTCCCCACGGGGATTCGAACCCCGGTACTCACCGTGAAAGGGTGATGTCCTAGGCCTCTAGACGATGGGGACCCTGGAACTACCGTACTACATCCTCTGCAAACTGGTGGAGGTAAGCGGGATCGAACCGCTGACCTCTTGCATGCCATGCAAGCGCTCTCCCAGCTGAGCTATACCCCCGTTTGCGCGAGAGACAAGAGTATAGCAGAGGCGCCGTATTATGCAAATACCCTTTTGCAACTTTGCCCCTGCTTCAATGAAAAATTTAGAGGAACTTCGCCACACGCGCCACAACGGTGTCGCGGCCGAAGATTTCCAGCACGGCGTCGATGGCCGGCGTCTGCAGTTGGCCGGTGACGAACAGGCGCAGCGGCATGGCGATCTGCGGCATCTTCAGGCCGTGCGCGGCCAGCACTTCCTTGATCATGGCGGCCAGCGCGGCCTTGTTCCACTCCACCGTTTTGCAACGCTCGGCAAAATCCGCCAGCGCCGGCTTGACGGCGTCGGTGACGTGCTGGGCCAGCAGCGCGGCATCCGGCTGCGGCTCGCGGAAGAACAGCATGGCGGCATCGGCCAGTTCGTTGACGGTGTTGGTGCGCTCTTTCATCAGGCCCAGCACCACCGGCAGCGACGGCGCGCCCTCGAACACGGCGCCGTTGGCCTCCATGCGCGCCTTGGCCAGCCCGGCCAGGCGCTCGTTGTCCGCCTGCTTAATATAGTGGTTGTTCAACCAGTTCAGTTTTTCGATGTTGAACTGGGCCGCCGAGTTGGACAGGTGGGTGCCATCGAACCACTGGCACACCTGCTCCATCGAGAACACTTCATCGTCGCCGTGGCTCCAGCCCAGGCGCGCCAGGTAGTTCAAGATAGCTTCCGGCAGGTAGCCTTCGGCCGGGTATTGCATGACGTTGACCGCGTCCTTGCGCTTGGACATCTTGGCGCCGTCCGAACCAAGGATCATCGGCAGGTGGCCGTATTCCGGCAGCGGCGCGCCGATGGCGCGCAGGATGTTGATCTGGCGCGGGGTGTTGTTGACGTGGTCGTCGCCGCGCAGGACGTGGCTGATTTGCATGTCGAGGTCGTCGATGGCCACGCAGAAGTTATAGGTTGGCGTGCCGTCCGGACGGGCGATCACCAGATCGTCCAGCTCTTTATTGGCGATGGTGATCGGGCCCTTGACGAAATCGTTCCAGGTCACTTCGCCGTCGAGCGGGTTCTTGAAGCGGACCACCGGCTTGCGGCCTTCCGGAATCGCCGGCAGCACCTTGCCCGGCTCCGGACGCCAGGTGCCATCGTAACGTGGCTTTTCGCCGGCGGCGGTGGCGCGGTCGCGCATGGCCTGCACCTCTTCCGGGGACGAGTAGCAGTGGTAGGCGGTGCCCGCCTCCAGCATCTGGGCCACCACCTCGCGGTAGCGGTCCATGCGCTTCATCTGGTAGAACGGGCCCTCGTCGTGGTTCAGGCCCAGCCAGGCCATGCCTTCGATGATCGCCTGCACGGCCTCCGGCGTGGAGCGCTCCAGGTCGGTGTCTTCAATGCGCAGCACGAAGGTGCCGCCGAAGTGACGGGCGAAGGCCCACGAATACAGCGCCGTGCGGGCGCCGCCGAGGTGGAGGTAGCCGGTCGGGCTGGGGGCGAAACGGGTACGGACTGGCTTGGCTGGTGCGTTAGTCATCGGAGTGAAAGCTGAGATATAAAAACAGCTATTTTACCGCGTCGGCGCGGGCTTGGCGCTCGAAGCTGGCGCGGTAGCGCTCGTGGGCATCGGCGCGCGTGTTCATTTCGAACAGCAGCCCGCCCGGTGCCTCGCAGAAGAAGCGCGAGCCACGCTCGTGGTGGAACAGGCCGGTTTTCATGGGCACGCCCCGCGCTTGCAGGTGCTGGTAGAGCTGGCTGACCTCCTCCACCGTCGGCAGCTCGAAGCCGAGGTGGAAGTTGTGCGGCCAGACCACGGTGTGGTCCTTGGCTTCGATGACGATGTCGAAGCCGGCGCGCTTGAGCACGGCGGCGTCCGCGCCGATGTATTCAAGAGAGCAGCCGAGGTGCTGCACGAAGAAGTTGGCGGTGGCGCGCACGTCGCTGGATGGAAAGCTGATGTGATTGAATTTCATGGGTCTTGCTCCTGTTGTTGGAGCCATCAGAATAAGACCCGGCCGCCCTGCCCTCAACTCGCTTTCCACCGGCATAAAAGCCTTTGCGCTCAGCGACTTAGCGCCACCTCGTGCGGATTGCTCGCATTTACCACCCGTTAAAGCGCGGCCAGACTGGCCACTCCCCGCCGTTTTGCGGGATCACATGGTACTGACCATGTTGCGCGGCGGTGGCGCAGGCGTGGTTGGGCAGGATGCGCAGGCTGCTGCCGACCGGGAAGCGCTGGGTGATGTCGATGCCGCCGTCGCCGGTCCATTGCAGCACGCCATGTTCCTGATTGGCTTTGCCGAAGCTAAGGTCGGTGATGGGCTGGCCGTCAGCGTCGCAGACCTGGCCGTAGCCGTGGCTGTCGTGGCCGAGGTCGCGGCTCATCGCCATCCACCCGCCGTCGGTGATGACCCAGCCTTGATCGGCCTGGTGGCCGATGACTGTGCACAGCACGCTGATGGCGATATCGTCGGTGGTGCAGACGCCGACATCGGCCATCACCATGTCGAAGAACACGTAGACGCCGGCGCGCACTTCGGTCACGCCGTCCAGGTGCCGGGCGCTCAATGCGGTGGGCGTGGAGCCGACGCTGACCACTTCGCACGCATGGCCACCGTTGCGCAGCAGCGTGGCGGCGGCGACGCAGCGCGAGCGCTCCTGTTCGGCCATGGCCTGCAGCGCCTCCGGTGTGTTGCAATCGTAGGAAGCGCCGGCGTGCGTCATCACGCCCTTGAGACGCGCGCCGCCTTGCAGCGCGGCGGCGATATCCAGCAGCACCGGATCATCGGGCTTGACGCCGGAACGATGGCCATCGGTGTCGATTTCGATCATCACCTCGTAGCACACGCCATGTTCGGCGCCATGACGCGCCACCTGCTCGGCCATCGCCACCGATTCCAGCAGCAGCGTCAGGCGGCAGCCCTCGCGGATCAGCTTGAGCGCATGATCCAACTTGTTCGGCACGATGCCGACCGCGTACAGAATGTCATCGATGCCGGCACGGAAAAACTCCTCCGCCTCCTTCAGCGTGGACACCGTAATGCCACGCGCACCCTCGGCCATCTGACGGCGCACCACCTCCAGACACTTGCTCGTCTTGACGTGTGGCCGGAACGCCACGCCCAGCGCATCCATGCGCGTCTGCATGCGCTCGACATTGCGCATCATGCGCACCTCATCCAGCAATAGCACCGGCGTTTCCAGAATCTCCTGCATATCCACTCCCATATAAACACCGCACATTCTATCTACTTCAATACACACATGCGGGCATCCGTCTACTCTGCTCTAAACCAAACAACAAGGAGGCAGCACTAATGGATGCCATCTACAAAAAATGGTTTGATGCTGATTCCGTTGAGGTCACTATCGAGTTAGACAACCATGATGGATTCCTCAGCTCGCAGGATATTGCTGCCTTAACTGGGGCTCCCAAGAACAGCAAAGTACTAGTTCGAAGAGAGGAACAGTCGATCGCATTCATCGTTAGCAACGATATTTTGGATGAAGATATGTACCGTTATCTGGTCAATGAAAGCGACGGCCTGTCTCTTTATTTAAACAATGCTGTTATGGTTCTCAAAGAGCAGTTCACCAATCAAGGCATTGGGCCGCGTTGCGTCATCAGGGAAATTTTCGCGGCTGCAGCGCTCGCCCACAGGGTTCCAATTAAATTTATCAAAGTGGAGGCTGTAGGGAACTATGAATCATTTCACTGGGTCAAACATCCATGAATGCAAAAGGTATTGAACCATGAAACGGAACAGACTCCTCGAGATAATTCAAGCGAATACCTCGCCAGTTACGGAAGAGGAATTCAACGCGTTTTTATTGCGCCGTCACGGCACCACTTCCCGAGAGAACGCCAGCGCTGATCTCTCGATTCTGGAGGAGGAAGAGAGAAAATTTTTGAAAATGAGAACCAAGACAGAGACGAACGAGTCGCCTAAACAGGCTGCGGCAACTTAGAAAATTGAGTCCAAATAACCGAAGGCGGCGGCGTTGATGCGGCGGGCCAAGTCGGCGGGCTCGCGCTCGCCGCGTTCGCCGGCGGCGTCGGTCATGCCGCGGATGAGGGCCAAGAGGTCGGCGGCGGCCAGTTGGCTGTCGCTACGGCCTGCCCGCTCAAGAATAGCGGTCATCAGCATGACGAAGCTGTGGCCTTTGTCCAGCGCGGCACGGATGTCCGGGCGGCCTTCCTCCTGATCCAGCAGGCGCGCCAGGTTGGGACGTTCCAGTTGCTGGCGGGCGGAGACTTCGATGAAGGTGCGCACGGCTTCGCGCCAGTCGGGCAGCGCGGCAGCGGCGGTTGCGGCTTCGCGGTATTTGCCTTCCTCGCGCTGGAGCAGCGCCAGGGTCAGGGCGTCTTTGCTGGGAAAGTATTGGTACAGCGTGCCGATGCTGGCGCCCGCGCGGCGCGCCACGGCATTGGTGTTGAAGCCCTCCAACCCGCCCTCCTCCAGCACCAGCGCCGCCGCTTCCAGGATCGCCTCCACCGTGTGGGCGGAGCGGCTCTGGCGCGGGACTTTGCGGATGCTGAGGACGGCCGGCCGTGCTGGCATTACTTGACGGTGATCTTGATTTCCTTGTTCATGGCAGGGCCGTAAGCCTGGTGCAGGCCGTTGGCAAACTGCATGGTCAAGGTGTAGTTACCCGGCGGCAGATTCAGTTCGGTTTCGGTCTGGCCTTTGCCGAAGTGGATGTGCTTTTCATCGGCCGGGATCACCTCGCCGGCCTTGACCGGCGTGGCGTTGATCAGCAGGTGATGGTGGCCGGTATTGGCCGTCATGTCGCCGGCCGGCTTGACTTCCATGCCACTGACGGCGAACTTGACCTTGAACGGGCTGCTGACAGTCGCGCCGTTGGCCGGCTCGACGAAAGACACCGATTGCTGCGCGAACGCCATGGCGCTCAGGGACATCAGGGTTGCAGCCAATACCGATTTCATCATGGTGATTCTCCTGTTTAGTCGTTTTTGACAACAATAGTAGGGAACTTGCTGGTCATATCCTTGGCCTTCTCGGCCACTTGCACCGCCACCTTGCGGGCGATTTGCTTGTAGATCGCCGCCTCCTTGCCGTCCGGATCGGCCACCACGGTCGGCTTGCCGGAATCGGCCTGCTCGCGGATCGCCATGGTCAGCGGCAGCGCGCCGAGGAAGTCGACGCCGAAGTCCTTGCACATTTTCTCGCCGCCGCCATGGCCGAAGATTTCCTCCGCATGGCCGCAGTTGGTGCAGATGTGCACGCTCATATTCTCCACCACGCCCAGGATAGGGATGCCGACTTTCTCGAACATCTTCAGGCCCTTGCGCGCGTCCAGCAGGGCGATGTCCTGCGGGGTGGTGACGATCACGGCGCCGGTCACCGGCACTTTTTGCGACAGGGTCAGCTGGATGTCGCCGGTGCCTGGCGGCATGTCGACGATCAGGTAATCCAGGTCGCGCCAGTTGGTTTGCTCCAGCAACTGCTGCAAGGCCTGGGTAACCATCGGGCCGCGCCACACCATCGGCTCGTCCGGATCGATCAGGAAACCAATGGACGATACCTGCACGCCGTAGTTCTCCAGCGGCTCCATCGATTTGCCATCCTTGGTTTCCGGACGGCCGGACACGCCCAGCATCATCGGCTGCGACGGACCGTAAATATCGGCATCCAGCAGGCCCACCGAAGCGCCTTCGGCGGCCAATGCCAGCGCCAGGTTGACGGCGGTGGTCGATTTGCCGACGCCGCCCTTGCCCGAGGCCACGGCAATGATGTTTTTCACATTGACCATCGGCTTCAGGCCGCGCTGCACGGTGTGCGCAATGATTTTGCTGTACACGCTGACGCTGATATTGCCGATGCCCGGCAGGGTTTTCAGGCCGGCGATCACGCGGCTGCGGATGCCATCGATCTGGCTGTTGGCCGGGTAGCCCAGTTCAATGTCCAGCGACACATCGCTGCCATCGACCTTTAAATTCTTGACCGACTTGCCGCTCACGTAGTCTTTAGTTGTATTTGGATCAACAATCTTCGACAGGGCGGCCTTGACGTCTTCTACTGCGATGCTCATGTAACTCTCCGTTGATTAGGCCTTCATTCTATCGCAACATGCGCAATAGCCGCATCCGCTGTTAAAATGCTCTTTTTCCACCCACAAAGTGCAACAACCATGACTCGCAAGCTGTTCGTCACCACTGCCCTGCCCTACGCTAATGCCGCTTTCCATATTGGCCACATGATGGAGTACATCCAGGCCGACATCTGGGTACGGTTCCAGCGAATGCAGCGCGACGGCGGCACCCCGCGCGAAGTCCACTTTGTGGGCGCCGACGACACGCACGGCACGCCGATCATGATCGCCGCCGAGAAGGAAGGGATCACGCCGCAGGAATTCGTGGCGAAGATCGCCGCCGGCCGCGCCCAGTACCTGGACGGCTTCCATATCGCTTTTGACAACTGGTATTCGACCGATTCGCCGGAAAACGTCGAACTGTCGCAGGGCATCTACCGCAAGCTGCGCGATGCCGGCCTGATCCAGACCAAGACCGTGGACCGCTTCTTCGACCCGGTCAAGGGCATGTTCCTGGCCGACCGCAACATCAAGGGCGAGTGCCCGAAATGCGGCGCCAAGGACCAGTACGGCGACAACTGCGAGGTGTGCGGCGCGGCTTACCAGCCGACCGACCTGGTGAATCCGTTCTCGGTGTTCACCAACGCCACGCCGGTGCTGAAGCCGTCGGAACAGTATTTCTTCAAGCTGTCGGACAAGCGCTGCTACGAATTCCTGCGCGACTGGCTGAACACCCCGGGCCGTTTGCAACCGGAGATGGTCAACAAGGTCTCCGAATGGCTGGGCGAAGCCGGCGAAAAGCTGGCCGACTGGGACATCTCGCGCGACGCGCCTTACTTCGGCATTCCGATTCCGGACGCGCCAGGCAAATACTTCTACGTCTGGCTGGACGCGCCGGTCGGCTACCTGGCCTCGCTGAAGAACTACTTCAGCAAGAAAGGCATCGACTACGACGCCTTCCTGAAAGACCCGGGCACCGAGCAGATCCACTTCATCGGCAAGGACATCGTATCCTTCCATCTGCTGTTCTGGCCGGCGATGCTGAAGTTCGCCGATCACCCGACCATCGAGCGCATGCGCGTCGCGGTGCACGGCCACCTGACCGTCAACAACGAGAAAATGTCCAAATCACGCGGCACCGGCATCTCGCCGCTGCGCTACCTGAACCTGGGCATGAATCCGGAATGGCTGCGCTACTACATCGCCTTCAAGCTGAACTCCAAGGTGGAAGACCTGGACTTCACCGGCGAAGACTTCGTGGCGCGCGTGAACTCGGACCTGATCGGCAAGTACGTCAACATCGCCTCGCGCTGCGCCGGCTTCATCGCCAAAAAGTTCGACGGCAAGCTGGCCACCAGCCTGTCCGACAACGCCCAGCCGTGGATCAAGCGCGCGCTGGTGACGGCGGACGGCGTGGAACGCCAGGCCAACATCGCCGCCAGCTTCGAGTCGCGTGAGTTCGGCAAGGCGCTGCGCGAGATCATGGAGATCGCCGATTTCGCCAACCAGTACGTGGATGAAAACAAGCCATGGATTCTCGCGAAGGACGAAGCCAAGACCGCCGAGCTGCATGACGTCTGCACCACCGCGCTGATCCTGTTCCGCCAGCTGTCCATCCTGCTGTCGCCAGTGCTGCCGGGCGTGGCCGCCAACGTGGCCAAGTTCCTCAACGACGAGAAGTTCGACTGGACGCAAACCGATGTGGCCAGCGGCGCGGTCGCCAATGCCATGCTGGGCCGTACCATCGGCGCCTACTCACACCTGATGACCCGCGTCGATCCTAAGATGATCGAGGACCTGTTCGACGCGCCGCAAGCGGCCGCCGCGCAAGCCGCCCCCGCCGCCAAGGCCGAGAAGCCAGCCAAGGCCAAGGCCGCGCCAGCGGTGGCCGTGACCGAAACCGGCATCGAAGTGATGGCGCCAGAAATCTCGGTGGACGACTTCTTCAAGGTCGACCTGCGTATCGCCAAGATCGTCAACTGCGAACACGTGGAAGGTTCGGACAAGCTGCTGCGCCTGACGCTGGACGCCGGCGAAGGCCGTCACCGCAACGTCTTCTCCGGCATCAAGTCGATGTACCAGCCGGAAGACCTGATCGGCAAGCTGACCGTGCTGGTGGCCAACCTGGCGCCGCGCAAGATGAAGTTTGGCGTCTCGGAAGGCATGGTCATGGCCGCGTCGGCGGTGGATGAGAAAGCCAATCCGGGCATCTACATCCTGAATCCATGGCCGGGCGCCGAGCCGGGCATGCGCATTCGTTAAGGAAGCTGGCATGAACCTTGTGGTCCGGGAAGCGACAAAGGATGATGCCAAACTGATCGCCGAGCTCACGCGCGCCGCGTGGGCCGGCAAGGTGAGCGTGACTTCAAGCGGCCACCGCGAAACCGCCGTCATCGTTGCAGAGCACCTGCGCGATGGCGGCGGTTTTATTTTGGAGCTCGACCATCAGCCGATCGGTTCTGTGCGCTGGCTGCCGCTGGATTCGGAGCAGGATGTATGGGAAGTGTGCAGGATGGGTGTACTGCCGGCGTACCGGGGCAGCAATCTGTCGCAGCACTTGCTGGAGGCGGTGATCCATCATGGCCTGGCCTCCGGCGTGGAAGAGGTGCGCCTGGCGGTGCGCGCCGACCAGCCCAAGCTGATCGACTTCTACACGGCGTATGCGTTCGAACTGGCCGAGGAGCTGGAGTATTCGCACGCCAATCCGATGGAGCCGGCGCCGCTGGTGATGCGGCGCTCGCTGCGACACTGACATCCGCACGAGAGATCGTCCTACGCTGGCCGATGCGTCCGCGTGAAAAAATGTTCGTTCACCAGCCAAGGAGACGAACATGAACAGCAAACTGATCGCAGTGATAGCCGCCACCTGTCTGAGCGCGGTCGCCGTGGCGCAAACGGGCACCGGTCAATCCGGGCAAACCGGCCAGACCGGCAACCAAGGCTCCCAGACCAGCAGCCAGCAGCGAAGCACTGATCCGCAAAGCCGCGACAACGCCAGGACACAGGGCACCACCAATAGCAACGCCAATCGCGGCAGCACCACCGGCATGAACCGCGACGACTGCACCGGCAAGGATGGCCGCGTCGATGCCAACGGCAGCGATAACAGCCGCTCGCGCAGCCTGGCCAACTCGGTCGACACAGGCCGCAGCCGCACCGGCGCCACCGGGAATACCGCCTGCGACAACATGGGGACGCAACAGCGCGGCAGCGATACAACACCTCCTGTCCGACCATAGCACGGGAAATGCTCCTACGCCGCGTCCGCCTGTTCGGTGAAACAATGGCTGCATCCAATGGAGGCAATCATGAAAACCACTGTGGCGATATTGATGCTGACTGGTCTGCTGGGCGCAACGGCTGTTGCCCAGCAAACCACTCCCGCCCCATCAGTCAAGACCAGCGAGGGCAAGGCGGCCAAGCCCGCAAAACAGGACTGTAGCGGCATGCAAGGCGGCGTGGACGCCAGCGGTGGCGAAAGTGTCGAACAGCATGCCAAATCCAGCAAGGCCAATTCCACGAATAGCGCCAAGTGCGGTAAGCATAATCGCAAGGCCGCCACACCGGAAGCCGCGCCCACCACGGCCCATCCAGAAACCAAGGACCCGGTCCTTCGATAACCTCTTTCACAGGAGACTGTCATGAATACCAAACTGATCGCATTCTTTGCCGCGGCTGCCATGAGCATGACCGCCATCGCGCAAACCCAGACCTCGGGCACCAGCAATACCGGCACGCCGACGCAGGGCCAGAGCAACGCCACCAGCGGCGAACAAAACGCCACCGCCATGCAAAACAATAGCAACCGCCAGAACAACAAGATGGGGCAAACCGCCAAGGACCGCAAGGCCAACAAGGACAGCAAGAACAAAGCCGACTGCAATCAGGCCCATACTGACGGCAACGCGACCGCACCGGCCCACGCACCACGCGCAGGCTGCAAGGACGACACCAGCAGCACCGGCCAAACCCAGCGTTAAGCGCCAGTAAAACTACTGGTAGATGCCACACCCGACGATCACGTCATCGACGCGTTCGACGTACGTGCGCTTGGCATCGATGGTGCCGGTGCTCGGGTTAGGCCATTTGTAATCGACCCAGCCCTTGCCTTCCTTGCTCATGCCGACGGCAAGTATGTCCTTGATGAGGAACTTGCCGTCCGCATCTTTCATCTCCTTGACGTTTTTACCGACCAGCTTTTGGTTGGCACCGTTGGACGTCTCGATGCCGTCGCCATTTGCGGCAAAGGTGAAGATATAGAGGTCCTTGTGGATGAACTGACCTTTCGGATTATTGAATTCGGCGTAAGCCTTGTCCTTGCCGTGCTTTTTCAGGAATTCGCCAGCTTTTTTCACCATGGCCACAGCCTCGTCGGCCGTGCCCTTCTCGGCCGCACCGGCAACGCTCATCCACAGCATCAAGCACACCATCACAATACGCTTGAACATGGTTCCTCCTAGAAGAGATGGCGGATGCCGAGGTTGACCGCGCGATTGCCTGTGCCGCCTTCAATCGAGCTGCCGACCGTGTAGCCGGCGCCGTTCTTGTTGCGGATGTAGCCGTACACCCCGTACAAGTCGGTGCGCTTGGACAGGTAGTAGCGATAGCCGGCCGCGAACTGTTCGGCATCCTGATTGAAGCGGGTTTTATCGTTCTTGCGGATGTAGGAGCCAAGCCAGGTGCCCAGGCCTGCCGGCACCGTCACGCCGAGCAGCACCACATCGCTGTCGGTGGACGGCGTCGGCGCCACCGCCGCGCCAAACGGATTGGCCAGATTGCGCGGCAAGGCGCTGTTGACGCCCTTGTCCACGCCATACGCGAAGTGCGCCTTGGCCACGCCGAAGTCATACAGCGCGGTGAACACCGAATTGCGCGCGCTGCTGACGTTCTTCACCGTCGCCGTTTCGTTATTGCGATAGTGCGAGGACAGGCGCAACGTCAACGGCCCGCTCGCATACGCCAGCGTGCCGCCGAACTGGCGGCCGGCGCTGCTGTCGCCAGCCACTTCGCCGGCACCGTACACCACCTCGCCGCTGAAGCCATACACCACAGGCGAGGCGTATTTGACGGCATTGTCCATGCGGCTGGCGCTATTGCCGGTTGATGCCATCAGGTTCTTGGTATCTCCCGCCGTACCGGAGCCGAAAGGGTCGACCGCCGCCACCGCCAGGTACTGCGGCGTGTACTGCCGGCCGATCGTCACCGTGCCGGCACTGCCTTGCAGGCCCACGTAAGCCTGGCTCCCGAACAACAAGCCGCCCTGCCCCATGGCGCCGGTGTCGCCCTGGAAGCCATTCTCCACCAGGAAAATGGCCGACATGCCGCCGCCCAGATCCTCCGTGCCCTTGAAGCCGATGCGCGATCCGGACTCCACGCCGCTCGTCACCTTGGTGCTGGAGGCTGTGCCGCCGCTCTCACGAACCAGTGCCATATCAAAGATCCCGTACACGGTCACATTCGATTGTGCCGCCGCCATTCCCGCCGCTGCGCTCAGCGCGAGCGCCATCATGTTTTTTTTCATTGTCATCTCCCTGGTTTTGATTAAGCGCCGAAGCCGCCGCCACCCGGCGTTTCGATAGCAAAGACATCTCCTGCCCGCATCTCGGCGGTGTGCGTCGCGCCGAACTCCTCGACCGAGCCGTCGCCGCGTTCCACCCAATTGCGCCCCAGCGCGCCGGGCTGCGCGCCCTGCAGGCCAAACGGCGCGATGCGGCGGTGGCCGGCCAGGATGTTGGCCGTCATCGCCTCCAGGAAGCGGATGCGGCGCAGCGCCCCATCACCGCCGCGATGCGCACCGGCGCCGCCACTGCCGCGGCGAATCGCGTGCGTCTCCACCAGCACCGGGAAGCGCCACTCCAGCACCTCCGGATCGGTCATGCGCGAGTTGGTCATGTGGGTTTGCACGGCGGCGGTGCCGTCAAAACCCGGGCCCGCGCCCGAACCACCGGCGATGGTCTCGTAGTACTGGTGCTCGTCGTTCCCGAAGGTGAAGTTGTTCATCGTCCCCTGCGAGGCGGACATCACGCCCAGCGCACCGTACAGCGCATCGGTGACGTACTGCGACACCTCCACATTCCCCGCAACCACCGCCGCCGGATAGCGCGGATTGAGCATCGAGCCTTCGGGCACGATCAGATGCAGTGGTTTGAGCACACCTTCGTTCATCGGAATGTCGCTGTCGATCAGCGTGCGGAACACGTACAGCACGGCCGCCTTGCACACCGACAGCGGCGCGTTGAAGTTGGTCGGGCGCTGTTCGCTGGTGCCGGTGAAGTCGACGATGGCGCTGCCGTTGTCATGATCGATGGTCAGCTTCACCTGCAACAGCGCGCCGTCATCCATCTCGTAGGCGAAGCTGGCGTCGCGCAGCTTGCGGATGGCCTTGCGCACGGCCTGCTCGGCGTTATCCTGCACGTGCCGCATGTAGGCCAATACCACGTCTTCGCCGTAAGTGGCGGCGGCTTTCAGCAATTCATTGGCGCCGGTTTCGCACGCGCCGAGTTGCGCGATCAGGTCGGCGATGTTCTGATCGATATTGCGACTCGGCCAGGGGCCGGCGGCGAACAGTGCGCGCACCTCCTGTTCGAGGAACACGCCCCGGTCGACGATCTTCACGTTATCCAGCAGCACGCCCTCCTCCAGGATGCTGGTGCTGTTCGGCGGCATGGAGCCCGGCGTGATGCCACCCACGTCGCCGTGATGGCCGCGTGCCGCGACGTAGAACAGCGGCGCGTCCGCCTGCTTGCCGTAGACCGGGCACACGACCGTGATATCAGGGAGGTGGGTGCCGCCGTTGTATGGCACGTTGAGCACATACGCATCGCCGGGCGCCATGGTGGCGGCGTGTTGGCGAATCACGCACTGC
The DNA here is from genome assembly GCF_013376005.1 of Duganella sp. SG902. Lineage (GTDB taxonomy): Bacteria > Pseudomonadota > Gammaproteobacteria > Burkholderiales > Burkholderiaceae_D > Rugamonas. The sequence continues at coordinate 429,729 of NZ_JABMJK010000001.1, forward strand.
ACGCTATCGCTCATCGAGCCCAGATGGACCGGGATATGCGGCGCATTGGCGATCAGGTTACCCTCGCGGTCAAACACGGCGCAGGAGAAGTCCAGCCGCTCCTTCATGTTGACCGAGTAAGCCGTGTTCTCCAGCGTGGTGCCCATCTGGCGCGCGATCGCCATGAACAGGTTGTTGAAGATCTCCAGGTGAATCGGGTGCACGGCGGTGGTCATCTTGTGCGCCGCGCCGGCTGCAACCACACGCTCCAGCAGCAGCGTGTGGTCGGGCAGCACGCGCGCGCTCCAGCCGGCATCCACCACGGTGGTGGCGATGGCTTCGCGGATCAGCGCCGGGCCGGCGACGCGGCTGCCCACCGGCAGCTCGGCACGTACGTATAGCGGAATCGGCACGGTTTCGCCGTCCACATAGCTGTAGACGCGGCCATCCTCCACACTCGTGCCACCGGCCGGCACGGAGATTTCAAAACCAAGTCCATCGCTGGCGCCGATGGCCTCGGCGGAGATGGATTCGATGACCAGCGGCTGGCCTTCCATCACGAAGCCGAAACGGCTGCGGTACAAGGTGGCAAAGGCTTCTGCCATGGCCACCTCGCTGCCCAGGGCGACGACGAAGGTGGAATCGCTGTCCTGGTATTTCACGCGGGCGCACAGTTCGACGCGGATGTCGTTCTGGGCGACCTGCTGCGCCAAAAGTTCATCGGTGGCCTGCTGCGCCAGTGCGGCCAGTTGCGGCTCCAATGCGGTCAGGGTCGCATCGTTCAGCGGCTGCTCGACGGCCGCTTCACGCATGGCGCGGATGTCCGCCAGGCCCATGCCGAATGCCGACAACACGCCAGCAAATGGATGGATCGCGATCTTGCTCATACCCAGTACGTCCGCCACACGGCAAGCGTGCTGGCCGCCCGCACCGCCGAAGCAGCACATGGCGTAACGGCTGACGTCATAGCCGCGCTCCACCGAAATAGACTTGATCGCCTGCGCCATGTTGTCGACAGCGACCGCCAGGAAGCCATCCGCCACAGCCGATGGCGACAGACGCGTGCCCGTCTCGGCGTGGATCTGCTCCGCCAGCTTGCTGAAGCGGCGCACCACCACATCGCGGTCCAGCGGCTGATCGCCGTTCGGGCCAAACACGTACGGGAAGTGCTCGGGCTGGATACGGCCCAGCATCACGTTGCAGTCGGTGACCGTCAACGGGCCGCCCTTGCGATAGCTTGCCGGTCCCGGATTGGCGCCGGCCGACTCCGGACCAACCTTGAAGCGGCCGTTTTCAAAGCTGCAGATCGAGCCGCCGCCAGCTGCCACGGTATGAATGTGCATCATCGGCGCACGCACGCGCACACCGGCGACAACCGTCTCGAATACGCGTTCATAGGCGCCGTCATAGTGGGCGACGTCGGTCGAGGTGCCGCCCATATCGAAACCGATCACCTGTTTCAAGCCGATGGCTTCGCAGCTTTTGACCGCGCCAACGATACCGCCAGCGGGACCGGACAGGATCGCGTCCTTTCCCTGGAAACGGCTGGCGTCCGTCAGGCCGCCATTGGACTGCATGAACATCAGCCGGGTATCGCCGGTGTCGGCGGAGACGCGCGACACATAGTCGCGCAGAACCGGCGACAGATAGGCGTCCACCACCGTGGTGTCGCCACGGCCGACGATCTTCATCAGGGGGCTGACCTGGTGGCTGACCGAGATCTGCGTGAAGCCAGCTTCCGCCGCCAGTGCCTGCAACCGCTGTTCATGCTGAGGGTAGCGGTAGGCGTGCATCAGCACAATCGCGATCGCATCGATGCCGCGCTCACGCAGCGCCTGGAACTGGCGGCGCAACAGCGCTTCGTCCGGTGCCTGCAGCACTTCGCCGCGCGCGCCGATGCGTTCGTCGATTTCAATCACCTCCTCGTAGATCAGATCCGGCAGCGCGATGTGCATCGCAAAGATGTCCGGCCGGTCCTGATAACCGATGCGCAGCTGGTCGGCAAAACCGCGCGTGATCGCCAGCGCGGTGCGCGCGCCCTTGCGCTCGAGCAGCGCGTTGGTTGCCACCGTGGTGCCCATCTTGATGACTTCAATCTGCTCTGTCGGCAGCGGCTCGCCGGTTTTCAGTCCCAGCATCTCGCGCATGCCTTGCGTGACCGCGTCGTCGTAACGCTCCGGGCACTCCGACAGCAGCTTGTGCGTCACCAGCTTGCCGTCCGGACGGCGCGCCACGATGTCGGTGAAGGTGCCGCCACGGTCGACCCAGAATTGCCAGCGCAGTTGTTGAGCGGGGATGTCGTTTTTCATGATGATGCCTTTACGTCTGTGTATTTGATCTGTGGTTCAGGATTCGAGTTGTTTGCCGGCGGTTTCCGGCAAGGTCAGGGCCGCGAGGATCATGACGCCGTACGCGGTGCCGGCGAACACGCCAATCGCCTCGCCCAGCGCCATCGACTGGCTGCTCATGCCGATCATCAGCGGGAACAGCGAACCCACGGCGCGGCCCATGTTGTAGCTGAAGCCCTGGCCCGAGCCGCGGATGGCGGTCGGGAACAGCTCCGTCAGGAAAGCGCCCATGCCGCTGAACACACCGGACACGCAAAAGCCCAGCGGGAAGCCAAGGAACAGCATCACGCCATCGGTCACCGGCAAGCGGGTATAAGCCAGGGCGATGCACATCGAGCCGGTGGCGAACAGGATGAAGTTCTTCTTGCGGCCCAGGTAATCGGTCAGGAAGGCGCTGACGATGTAGCCGACGTAGGAGCCGACAATCACCATCGCCAGATAGCCGCCGGTGCCCAGCACAGTCAGATGGCGCTCGGTCTTGAGGAAGGTCGGCAGCCAGGTGGTGATGGCGTAGTAGCCGCCTTGTGCGCCGGTGGTCAGCAGCACGGCGCGCAGCGTCACGCTCAGCATCTTAGGCGAGAAGATCTGCCAGAACGATGGCTGGCCTTCGGCACGCGCCGCTTTCTTCTTCACGGCCACGTACACTTCCGGCTCGTCGACAAAGCGGCGGATGAAGATCACGAACAGCGCGGGCAGGATCCCCAGCAGGAACAGCGATCGCCATGCCCACTCCGCCGGCAGCAGCGAGAACATCAAGGCATACAGCAATGCGGACACGCCCCAGCCGATCGCCCATCCCGCCTGCACCATGCCGACCGCTTTGCCACGGTCCTTGGCGCGTATGACTTCGCCAATGAGGATGGCGCCAGCCGTCCACTCGCCGCCCATGCCAAAGCCCATCAGGCCGCGCGCCCACAGCAGTTGCGTGAAGTTCTGCGCCAGGCCGCACAGCACGGTGAAGAAGGCAAACCAGAGTATCGTGATCTGCAGCGCTTTCACGCGGCCGATGCGGTCGGACAGGATGCCGGCGATCCAGCCGCCGGCGGCGGAAGTCAGCAGCGTAACGGTGCCGATCAGGCCCGCGTCGCCCTTGGACAGGCCCCAGGTGGCGATCAGCGTTGGAATGACGAAGCTGAGAAACTGCGTGTCCATCGCGTCCAGCGCGTAACCGATCTTGCAACTCCAGAAGGTGCGGCGCTCCTTGCCCGTCAAGGCGAAGAACCAGGAAAAGAATCCTTCCCGCTGTTCGGTGCTTAGTGCTTGTGTGCTCATCGTGTTCCCCTTTTTGAAGGCGCAGCGGTCCCCGTTCGGGCCGGTGGTGCCGGCCCGTTGTGGTGCTGCGCTGTTTTTTTAATTAAAAAGCTGCGAGTGAAGAATTGAGTATGTCGGTCACCAGCATGTAGCCTGGCTGGTGGGTGATCACCAGCGGCAGACGCGCATGGCGTATGGCTTCCTGCGGCGTCACGCCGCAAGCCCAGAACACCGGTATTTCATCGGGCATGATCTCGACGGCATCGCCGTAATCGGGCTGCATGATGTCGGCAATGCCGATCAGGCGCGGATCGCCCAGATGAACAGGCGCGCCGTGCACCGCCGGATAGCGGCTGGTGATCTGAATCGCGCGGATGGCGTCGGCCGCCTTCATCGGCCGCATCGACACCACCATCTCGCCGCCGAACGGGCCGGCGGGATGGTTACGGACGTTGGTGCGGAACATGGCGACATTGCGGCGCTGCTCCACGTGGCGCAGGCGGATGCCCGCCTCCAGCAGCATGTGCTCAAACGAGAACGAGCAGCCGATGGCAAACACCACCAGATCGTCACGCCAGACCTCATGCAGCGCCCAGGTTTGCTCGGCCAGTTTGCCTTCGCGGTAAATGTTGTAGCCGGGCGTGTCGCTGCGGATGTCGAGGTCCGCCCCCAGGCGAGGCAGGTTCCACTGTCCCGGCTCGCCCACCGCCAACAGGGGGCAGGCGCGCTGGTTGCGTTGGCTGAACTGCAGGAAGTCATGGGCATGCGCCTGCGGCAGGATGACCAGGTTGGCTTGGGCGTAAGGACCGCAGTAACCCGCGGTGGGCTGGCGGAAGGCGCCGCTACGGACCTGCTGGCGCAATTCAAGTGGTGTCATGGCTGGCTCGCTAATCATATTAAAACTGCATGAGATAAGAATAATCTCGAATAACCACACAGGCTATCTAGTTATTGTTGCTGTTGTTGTTTAGTTTTTCTTACCGTGCCGCGCTATCCTGGTGCATGGGGTTAAGGTATTCTTGTTGCATGAATACCCGCTTCCCGGAGACTTTCGTCATCCTCGCCCAGCTGCGCAGCTTTCGCGCAACGGCGCAGGCGCTGCACGCCACGCCCGCCGCGATCTCGCTGCGCATCAAGACGCTGGAGGAGGAGCTGCAGACGGAGCTCATAGACCGCAACAGCAAGGACTTCCGTCTTACCGCCAATGCCGAATACCTGCTGGGCCACGCTAAAGCGGTGGTCGACGCGACCCGCCGCCTGCAGGCGGCGGCGCACAAAGATAGTGCGGTGCGCGGCCGCTTGCGCCTGGGCGTGATCGAATCGGTGGTGCACAGCTGGCTGGCGCAATACATCCGTGAGCTGAACGCTCTGTATCCGGAAATCGAAGTCGACCTGGCGGTCGACATGAGCAATGTGCTGGAGCGCCGGCTGCGCGCCCGCGAGCTGGATCTGGTGATTCAGGTGGAGGGGGTGGAAAGCAGCGATATCGTTTCCGAAGCGCTGGCGGCCTATCCGCTGCATTGGATCGCCCGCAAAGGCCTGCTGGATCCGCGTAAGGAGGGTTTGAATCAGCGCCTGTTGCAACTGCCTATCCTGACCTTCGGGCGCGGCACCGCGCCGCACCGCATGCTGGAGGAAATCGTCAGCAAGATGGCGAATCTGGCGATGGTGCCGTTGGAGCAGACCCGCATCACCTGCTCGCCGTCGGTGGCGGCGATTGTGCAGCTGATGAAGGATGGTTATGGCGTGGCCGCGATACCCAGCCTGTTCGTGGCGGGTTTGCTCGACAGCGGTGAATTCGTCGAGCTCCCGGTGCAGCCGGAGCCGCCGTCGATTATCGTCTCCATGTGCTTCCACACCAATGCCGAGATGCTGGTGCATGCCGCGGCCAACGCGGCACGCCAGTCCTGCGCCAGCTATTGCGCGCAGGTCGATCCGCGCTACATCAAGTCGCTGGGCTGAGGACCGCGCGACTCGGACCGAACGCTTCGAAGCGAATCCGCTGGTCGGGCACATCCAGCTCGCGCAGGGCGGCGTACATCGTTTGCATGAAACCGGCCGGCCCGCACAGGTAGACATCGTAATCGCCGGGCGGCAGCAGTTGGCGCAGGCGCTGGAGGTCGAGCCGCTCACGCTGCACGTGCACCGCCAGGTTGTTGTGCCCCGCCGCCAGCGTTTGCAGGTGCACGGCAAACGGATGCGCCACCTCTCGCGCGCCGTGGATGAAGTAGATCGGATGACGGTGGCGCGTGCGGCTGCCGTTCACCAGCACGCTGTTCAGCATGGCGATCATGGGCGTGATGCCGATACCGGCAGAGAGCATCACCACCGGACGCTGCGTGCCTTCTTCAAACACGAAGTCGCCGCCAGGCCCCATCAACTCGATCTGCCCTCCGGGCGCAAGATGCGCGTGCAGCCACGCCGACACCACGCCGGCGCGCTTGACGCTGATGCGGTAGCCGCGGCCATTGGCGGCATCGGAAATCGTGTAGCTGCGCTCCTGCGAAGCTGCGCCGCCCTCGGCCCACGCAGGCACCCGCAGCGTGATGTATTGTCCCGGCGCGTGCACCGCCACGCCGAAGCCGTCCGCAGGCTCCAGGTAGAACGAACGCACATCGGCGCTTTCCTGCACCACTTTCACCACGTTGAACGGACGCCAGCTTTGCGACATCACAGCGGCAGATTGCGCGCGGTCCGCTTCGCTCCAGCTGCCGGTACGGGCCACTTGCATGGCCGGCTGCGCGTCGGTCCAGCGGAACGGCAGCGCGGCGACGTTGCGCACCACTTCACGCACATGGAAGCGCAGCAGCCGTTCGGCGCCAGCGAAGGCCTGCAGCTGCGGGCCATCCCAGATTATCTCTGCATCCACCGCGATATGCAGCATGTCGCCGCGCTCGAAGTCAATGAACAGCAGCCCGGCGCGCGGATACTCATTCACGTTGCCCAGCGTGTTGAAGAAGAAGTTGCCGACGAATTCGGGGGAGGTCAGCGTGCGCTCGTCATCGATGCGCACAAAGCCCGGCCGGCCGCCGCGATGCGATACGTCGACGCCGCGCCCACGGCCCGCATCTTCGTTCATGTTGGCGGTGGCGATAAAGAAGGTGTCGGCGCGGGCGATCAGTTCGCGGTCGGCCGCCGTCAGCGCCACGCCACGCAGCACCTGCACTTTATGGCCATCATCCGGCGCGGCGCTGTGCTGGCGGTGCTGAATGTACTGCGGGCAGTTGCCGAAGCTCTGCGTCACGGCGATGCGCAGCCCACCCTCGTCCGCCGCCACAATCTCGCCATTCACGCGATTGCGGCGGCGCGTGGTCGGCTCCAGGCCAAGGCCGCCCACGTGATCGCCAACGCGCAGTTGCCCTTCCAGCGGGTCGCCCGCCAGCATGCCGCCGCCGCCGATGTGCAGCGTGCGTTCATCCGGCGTGCTGACAAAGCCGGGATCGTCCGCCAGCATGGTCGCCCACGGCTGGCCCGACGCATCCAGCGCGCCAAGGAAGAAGAACGGCAGCGACGCATAAAACTGGCGATGCTGCTCCGGCATGAAGTCGCGGATGAACGCCGCCGCGCCGGCCATGTGATCGCGCACGCCTACGCGCTCCTGGATCGCCAATTCGCCAGCGTGGAAGGGCGTCATGATTTATACCTCCTCTGGCGCCAGGCCGGCTTTGGTGGCCGGCATCGGCACAAAGCCCGGCAGCGCGCGGATGTTGTTGAGCCACGCGCGGATGTGCGGGTACGGCTTCAGCGACACGCCGCCTTCCGGCGCGTGGGCGATGTAGGTGTAGCCGGCGATGTCGGCAATGGTGGCGTGCTCGCCCACCAGCCAGCGGCGGCCTTGCAGCTCGCGTTCCATCACGTCGAACAGGCGCACGGCCATGGTCTTGGCGGCTTCATGATCGCGCGGCGCGTTGAACACGGTCACCAGCCGCGCCGTGGCGGGGCCGCCCGCGATTTTGCCGGCGGCGACCGACAGCCAGCGCTGCACATGGGCGCCGGCCACGGGATCGCGCGGCAGCCAGCGGCCGCTGTCGTCATATTTGGACGCCAGGTAGACCAGGATGGCGTTGGAGTCGGCCAGCGTGACCTCGCCATCCTGCAGCACGGGGATTTCGCCAAAGGCGTTCATGCGCAGGAAAGGTTCTTTCTTGTGCTCGGCGTTGGCCAGGTCGACCGTCACATAGTCATGCGGCAGGTTCAACAGGTTCAGGAACAGTTGCACGCGGTGGGTGTGGCCGGAAAGTGGAATGCCGTACAGTTTCATGATGACTCCTTGGTTGGTGATGAGGCCAGTATAGGGAGCCGCCATCGTCCTGATAAGCCGGACAAATGCGGAATCACAGTCCACTTAAAGTGTACAATTAAGGTCATGATCGATCTCAGCACCATCAACCTCAACCGCCTGACCACCTTTGTTGCCGTGGTGGAGGCCGGCTCGCTCACCGCCGCCGCCGAGCGGCTGGGGCTGGCCAAGTCCATGGTCAGCAAGCATATGCAGTTGCTGGAGCAGGAAATCGGCGTCGGCCTGCTGCTGCGTTCCACCCGCAAGCTGAGTTTGACCGAGGCGGGCCGCAGCTTTTACGAATCGAGCCGCCAGCTGCTGCAGGCGGCGGAACAGGCCATCGAGCAGGCGCGCAGCGGGCGCCACGCGCCGCAGGGCACGCTGCGCGTGGCCTCGCCCATCGATTACGGCGTGATTGTGGTGTCGCCGGTGCTGGCGCAGCTGCGCGCGCGCTACCCGGCGCTGAAAATCGACCTGACCTGCGGCGACCATCGCATCGACCTGATCGCGGAAGGCATCGACGTCACGGTACGGCTGGGCAAGCTGGCCGATTCCGGCCACATGGCCACACGGGTGGACACGTTGACGCGCTGGCTGGTGGCCAGCCCGGCCTTCCTGGCCGCCCACGGCACGCCGGCCACGCCCGACGATTTGCCGGCGCTGCCTTACATCGCCCTGTCCGTGATCCCGCAGCCGACGCAGTTCACGCTGAGCGATCGCGACGGCAACGAGGTCGAGGTGCGCATGCGGAACACGGTGTTTTCCACCAACACCGCCTATGCCACGCGGGCGGCGGCGCTGGCCGGCGACGGCATCCTGCGCGCCACCACGTTTTCCGTGAAGGAGGATGTGGCGGCGGGCCGGCTGGTGCGCGTGCTGCCCGACTGGTCGCTGCCGGAGAGCGATATTCACGCGGTCTACCCCGCCACCTCCCACTTGCCGCAGAAGGTGCGCGTCTTCATCGACGCGCTGAAGGCGGCTACCGGCGGCTAGCCGACACCACAATGCCGCCGACGATCAGCGCGAAGGCGGCGGCGTGGTAGCCATGCGGCGCTTCGCCAAGAAAGGCCGAGGACAACACGGCCGTGAACAGCGGCGTCAGGTTGACGAAGAAGGCGCCCACCGACGGCCCGGCCTCGCGCACGCCCGCGCCCCAGCAGCCAAAAGCGATGATCGCCGGGCAGGTGGCCACGTACAACAACGCCGCCGCCAGCGCCCAGCTCCACTGCACCGGAATCGCGCCCAGCCCCTGCTCGCCCAGCGCGAACGCGCCCGACCACAGCGCGCCGAACGCCACTTGCGCCAGCAGGAAGCTGGCCCAGTTGGCGCGCACTTCGGCCGGTTCCCTGGCGCGCAGCAGCAGCCAGCTGTACAGCGACCAGGCGATGGTGGCCAGTATCATGAACAAGTCGCCCGCCACCAGCCGCAATTCCAGCACATGGCGCCATTCGCCGCGCGCCAGCACCAGCAGCACGCCGGCAATCGACAGCAGCGCCCCAGCCACCTGCTTGCGGCTGACCGGCACGTCGAAAAACAGGCGGCCGGTCAACATCATCCATACCGGCATGCCGGACGCCACCAGGGTGACGTTGATCGGGGTCGAGCTTTGCAGCGCCATGTATTGCAGCGCGTTATACATGCCGATGCCCAGCAGCCCGAGGATGGCGTAGGTTTTCCAGTGCCGCCACAGCCCGGCCTCGCGGCGGAACACCGGTCCGGCCAGCGGCAGCAGGATGAAGAAGGCGATGGCCCAGCGCAGGAAGTTCAGCAGCACGGGCGGCACCATGTCGTGCACCAGGCGGCCAACGATGGCGTTGCCGGCCCACAGCAGCGGCGGCAGGGTCAGCAGGAAAACGGTTTTGGGAGTCAGGCGAGCGGTCATTTTTACTATTCGTGCAACATTATCCGCTAGAGCATACCCCATCGCGAGCGATAGAAATAGCGCGGGGACGCTGCGGCGCGGTAAAATAACCGTTGCTGATCCACCCTCTTAGTTAATATGAAACTTTCTAAACAACATTCGATGTACGAATCCGAGCACACCCTGTTCATCAAGGCGTTGAAGGAAAAGAATCCTGGCATTGAAGAAGGCCAGCAAAAAGGTCGCGCACTGCTGTGGGACCGTCCACCGATCTCGCTGGATGAGCAACAGCGTCAGCTGGAATCGGCCGTGAAGCAACAAGCTTACGTCTACCAGAACAAGGTCTAAGCTCACCACGCGGGCGGCGAGGATGTTGCCAGACGATACGGCTGACTTGGAGCCGCCGGTACCGGAAGCCGACCTCGGCACGCCGGACGCCGGCCCCAACCCGCTCGACGAGGCGGCGGCAGCCGTCGCCGGCCCCGCCGCTGAAGCCGAGGCCGCCGCGGCCGAGGCGGCGGCCGTGACGGCCGAAGTCTCCGCCCTCGCCCGCCTGTACGGCGAGCCGCTGCTCAAGCTGCCGACCGACCTCTACATCCCGCCCGACGCGCTGGAAGTCTTCCTCGACGCGTTCGAAGGTCCGCTCGACCTGCTGCTGTACCTGATCCGCAAGCAAAACTTCAACATCCTCGACATTCCGATGGCGCAGCTGACGCTGCAATACCTGAAGTACGTCGACCAGATCCGCCTGTCCAATCTGGAGCTGGCGGCCGAATACCTGTTGATGGCCGCCATGCTGATCGAGATCAAGTCGCGCATGCTGCTGCCGCAGCGCCAGGCCGATCTGGACGTGGAAGCGGACGACCCGCGCGCCGAGCTGGTGCGCCGCCTGCTGGAATACGAACAGATCAAGCTGGCGGCCTACGACCTCAACGCCATCCCGCAGATCGACCGCGACTTCGTCCGCACCCAGATCTTCATCGAGCAAAGCCTCACGCCGACCTGGCCGCACGTCGAGGCGATCGACCTGCAGCAAGCGTGGATGGACGTGATGAAGCGCGCCAAGCTGACACAGCACCACAAAATCAGCCGCGAGGAACTGTCGGTGCGCGAGCACATGACCAGCATCCTGCGCCGCCTGCAATCGACCCGCTTTGTCGAGTTCGCCGACCTGTTCGACGTCGCCGGCGGCGTGCCGGTGGTGGTGGTGAACTTTGTGGCGCTGCTGGAGCTGGCCAAGGAAACCCTGATTGAAATCACCCAGGCCGAACCGTTCGCACCGATTTACGTGCGGCTGGCCTACTCGCCAGCGTGAGCCGGCCATAAGAATGAGCACACCACCATGAAAATCATCACCTCCATTGAAGAACTGCGCGACCAACTGAGCGGCCAGCTGCGCACGGCGTTTGTCCCGACCATGGGCAATCTGCACGAGGGCCACCTGTCGCTGATGCGCCTGGCGCGCAAGCACGGCGACCCGGTGGTGGCCTCTATCTTCGTCAACCGTCTGCAGTTCGGCCCGAACGAGGACTTCGACAAGTATCCGCGCACCTTCCAGGCCGACGTGGAGAAGCTGGAGAAGGAAGGCGTGTACGTGCTGTTCGCGCCGACCGAGAAGGATCTGTATCCGGAGCCGCAGGAGTACCGTGTGCAGCCGCCGGACGGCCTCGGCAACACGCTGGAGGGCGAGTTCCGCCCGGGCTTCTTCAACGGTGTGTGCACGGTGGTGACCAAGCTGTTCTCGTGCGTGCAGCCGCGCGTGGCGGTGTTCGGCAAGAAGGATTACCAGCAGCTGATGATCGTGCGTAACATGACGCGCCAGTTCGCCATGCCGACCGAGATCATCGCTGCCGAGACCTATCGCGCCGATGACGGCCTGGCGCTGTCGTCGCGCAATATGTACCTATCGGAAGCGGAGCGCGCTGAGGCGCCGGCGCTGTACCAGGCGCTGAACGACGTGGCCAACGAGGTGCGCTCGGGCCATCTGGATGTGTTCCAGCTCGAACACAAGGCGATGGACGACCTGGCCAAGCGCGGCTGGAAGCCGGATTACATCTCGATCCGCAAGCGCAACGACCTGCAACCGCCAAACGCCGGCGACCTGGCGCAAGGCACGCCGCTGGTGGTGCTGGCCGCGGCCAAGCTCGGCACGACCCGCCTGATCGACAATCTGGAAATCTAAGGCTTGGCCGCAGGCGGCACGGCCGGCACCACGGCCGGGGGCGTTGCAGGAGGCTGATGCGACAGTAAATTCACCATCAACCCAGCCATCCCGAGGAAGGTTGCAACGAACATCGCGATCATGGCGCTGAGCAACCCGGCTATCCACTTGATAATCTCGGCCTTCGCCGTTTCAATCGCACTGACTATCTTGGCATCAACCGCGTCGAAACGGGCATGTACGGTTGTAAAACGCTCGGTCAGTACCAGGCGCAGGTCATCAACGGCGGTGCGGACGTCGCCCACCTTGTTGTCGATGTACTCTCTGTCGGAATTGGCGTTCATGATGGGATCATCATGCGCCGCGCGACCGTGAGCGTCAACCGCCGCGCGTGCGGGGTTTGAGGCAGGTCAAGCGGCGACGTTTTGCGCCCACGCCAGGGCCGAGAGGTGGGCTTTGTTGACGTCAAGCGGGCTCAGCTTCAAGGCCGCAGCCAGCGACGCCACCAGGTCGGAATTCAGCTCGCAGGCCTCGGCCAGCGCCAGGTAAGGACCATACTTGCCGCTGCGCGTGAGCAGCGCCGCCACCACGTCGTCGGACAGCTGGATATTGGCCAGCACTTCCTGCATCGGGATGCCGAGCAGCCGGTCCAGCAGCGAGAACATGCCAGCCACGAACACATTCTCCGCCTCGCTCTTGCCCAAGGCCGGCTGCGCCAGCAGCTCGGCCAGGCGGCCGCGCACCACCGCCGTCTCCAGCAGCACCGGCGAATAGCCCGAGGTGCTGGCGGTCGCCAGCAGCAAGGTCAGCCAGCGGTACAGCGGCGTGTAGCCCAGCAGGGTCAAGGCCTGGCGCAGGGACTGCACCTCCCTGCCCGCGCCAAAGCCGGCCGAATTGATGAAGCGCAGCAGCTTGTAGGACAGCGTGGCGTCGCGCTTGAGCACCGCCTCCAGCTGGGCGATGTCGGCGTTCTGCCGCACCATCTGCATCAGCTGCATGATGATGGTCTGGGCCGGATTCAGGCCCTTGCTGTCGGTGGAAGGACGCGGCGTCAGGTGCAGCTTGCCGACAAAGGCGTTCAGCCCCAGCGCCGCGCAGGCGTCGAAATCGGCCCAGTTGCTGACCGGCCGCGCGATCATGCCCACCGTCGATTGTTTCAGGGCCGCGTAGGTACGCGCCTGCGCGCCCACGTCCGCGCCCGAAAAGCGCATTTCCACGTAGGACGCCATGGTCGGCAGGCGCGTGCCGATGCGGGCCAGGTCGGCCTCGCGCAGCAGCACGCCGACGCCGCCGGCGCGCAGCCCCTGCACCGCCGCCATGGTATCGGGATTGGCCAGCTCGGCCGCCTTGATCGACAGCACGGTGTGCTCCGGCGGCAGCGCGTGCAGCGCGTCGGTCGACAGCATGGCGGGTACGGCTTCAAGGAAAAGGGTTTTGTCCCGCAACAACCAGCCGTCATCCTCATCGAGGACCTGGCTGGCGACGAAACCGACCAGCGACTCCAGCGCGTCAAGCGTGGAACCGCCAGCCGAGGCTTGCTGCCACGTCAGTTCGTAGCCAACGACCCGTTGTTTCGGGTCCAGCAGGGGTTCGCGAACGAGAAAGTTGGTTTGGTGCATGGCACTATCGCGTAAACAAGGTCCGCACCCCCTGCTTTATTACTTGACGATATCAAGCTCCGAGTTTTTCGAAGATCTTGTTCAGTTTTTCGTCCAGCGTGGCGGCGGTGAATGGCTTCACCACATAGCCGTTGGCGCCGGCCTGCGCCGCCGCGATGATGTTTTCCTTCTTGGCTTCGGCGGTCACCATCAACACCGGCAGCTTGGCCAGGGCTGGATCGGCACGGATGTTTTGCAGCATGGTCAGGCCGTCCATGTTCGGCATGTTCCAGTCGGACACGACGAAGTCGAACTGCTCCGCACGCAGCTTGGCCAGCGCCATCACGCCGTCTTCCGCCTCGTCGACATTGGCATAACCCAGTTCTTTTAACAGATTCCGGACGATGCGACGCATCGTCGAAAAATCGTCAACAACTAAAAATTTCATCTTTGGATCAGCCATGAATTGCTCCGTTGATTCTCTACGCGGTTGTTAATAGTGCCTACACTTGGCAACAAGTTGTAGGATAGCATTTTCGTTGCTTGAAGGCGAACAAAGTAGCAGTAAAACGTCACAGTTGTACATTTAAACACGCAAGGCGCGCATGCCGTGCTGTGCGAGGTAGCCCAGCACCATGCCCGGCAGCGCCTGCAAAGCACCAACTTCGTGCGTCGCCCCCACCGCGATCGCCTCGCGCGGCATCCCAAACACCACGCAACTGGCCTCGTCCTGTGCAAAATTATACGCCCCGGCGCCCTTCATCTCCAGCATGCCGGCCGCGCCGTCCTTGCCCATGCCAGTCAGGATAACACCGACTGCGTTTTTACCGGCGGCTTGCGCGGCGGAACGGAACAACACGTCGACCGAGGGACGGTGGCGGTTGACCGGCTCGGCCTGGTCGATGCGGGTCATGTAGTTGGCGCCGCTGCGGGTCAGGTACAGGTGCGAGTGGCCGGGCGCGATGTAGGCGTGGCCCGGCAGCACCCGTTCGTTGCCCTGCGCCTCCTGCACCGAGATCTTGCACAGCGAGTCCAGCCGCTTGGCGAACGAGCGCGTGAAGCCTTCCGGCATGTGCTGGGTGATCAGGATGCCGGGGCAGTCGGACGGCATCTGCATCAGGAATTCGCGGATCGCCTCGGTGCCGCCGGTGGAGGCGCCGATGATGATCAGCTTCTCCGACGACAGCAGCGGGTTGCGCAAGGCCGACAGCGGCGCCGCGCCCTGCCCCTCGGCGCCCGGCTGCGGCAGGCGGCGCGCCTGCACCCGCGCCTTGGAGGCGGCGCGGATCTTGTCGGTGATCAGGTCGGTGTACTCGCGCATGCCGGCCTGGATCGAGATTTTCGGCTTGGTGACGAAGTCCACCGCGCCCAGCTCCAGCGCGCGCATGGTGATCTCGGAGCCGCGCTCGGTCAGCGAGGACACCATCACCACCGGCATCGGCCGCAGGCGCATCAGTTTTTCCAGGAAATCGAGGCCGTCCATCTTCGGCATCTCGACGTCCAGCGTCAGCACGTCGGGATTGGTTTGCTTGATCAGTTCGCGCGCCACCAGCGGATCGGGGGCCACGCCCACCACTTCCATGTCGGGCTGCGAGTTGATGATTTCGGTCATCACGCTGCGGATCAGTGCGGAGTCGTCGCACACCAGGACTTTGATCTTCATAAAACTGCCTTCTTATTATCTAAAACAGATCGATCTCACCCGCCACCGGCGCCACCTTGAGGCGGCTGGCGTATTCGATCTCGCGTTTGACCAGGGTATCGTTATGGCTTTGCATCAGCTTCTTGACCAGCACCTTGCCGGTGCGCGGGAAGAAGTAGACCTTGCGCGGATAGATGTCGTTCAAATCCTCCGCCACCACGCGGATGCGCTCCACCTTCAGGAAGTTGAGCACAAACGCGGCGTTGCGTTCGCCGACGTTGATGGCGGTGAAGCCCTTCAGCACCGCGCCGCCGCCGAACACCTTGGCCTCCATGTTCTCGCGCTTGGCGCCGGCCTTGAGCAAGTCGTTGATCAGGATCTCCATGGCGTAGGTGCCATAGCGCGCCGAGGCCGACACCGGGCTGCCGGTGTCGCCGCCGCCGTCCGGCAGCATGAAGTGGTTCATGCCGCCCAGGCCGGTCACGCGGTCGCGGATGCAGGCCGACACGCAGGAGCCCAGCACGGTCACGATCAACATGTCCTTGTTGGTGAAGTAGTACTCGCCCGGCAAGATCTTGGCCGCCTGGCAGTCGAACGTCCGGTCGTAATAGACGTTCGTGGCAAATTGTTCAAGGTCCATGTTTTATTCTCATGTGCGTTGCGGTGCTTTGCGGGCCGCGGCGCCGTCGTCCAGTTCATAGACGGTCTTGCCGCGCAGTTTCAACGACTCCGAGACATACAGGAAGTTCTCCGAGTGCCCCGCGAACAGCAGCGCATCCGGTTTCATCAACGGTACAAAACGGGACAGGATCTTGCGCTGGGTCGCCTTGTCGAAGTAGATCATGACGTTCCGGCAAAAGATCGCGTCGAACTGGCCGCTGATCGGCCAGCTGTCGGCAAGCAGATTCAACTGCTTGAACGTGATCATATTACGCAATTCCGGGCGCACGCGGGCCATGCCTTCACGGTCGCCCTTGCCCTTCAGGAAGAAGCGGCGCTGGCGCTCGGGCAGCATCTTGTCCAGCCGGTCCATGGTGTAGACGCCGTTGGCGGCGTGGGCCAGCACGTTGGTGTCGATGTCGGTGGCGATGATCTGGCAGTTCGGCGTCAGCGTGTTGAAGGCCTCGCACACGGTCATGGCGATCGAATACGGTTCCTCGCCGGTGGAACTGGCGGAGCACCAGATGGTCAGCGGCTCGCGCTTGCCCTTGATGTGCTCGGCCAGCAGCGGGAAATGGTGGGCTTCGCGGAAGAACGAGGTCAGGTTGGTGGTGAGGGCGTTGGTGAACGATTCCCACTCCTCGCCCAGGCGCCCGGCCTCCAGGTCATCCAGGTACTTGGAGAAGGAGTCGATGCCGGTGGCGCGCAGGCGGCGCGCCAGGCGGCTGTACACCATTTCCTGCTTGCTGTCGGCCAGCGAAATGCCGGCCCGCTTGTAGATCAGGCCGCGCACACGCTCGAAATCCCTGGCGTTGAAGTCAAATTCCTTGACCGTATCTTTTGATTGCGGCATATGTTAAATCCTTTTTGATACCCACGTCATTCCCGCGCAGGCGGGAATCCATGCTGAGTATGGGCTCCCGCCCGCGCGGGAGCGACGGTAACGCTTAAAACTCTTCCCACTCGTCGCCGCCCGATGGCGCGGCGGCTTTCTTCGGTGCGGCGGCCGGCTTCGGACGCGGCGCGGCGATCGCCGGGGCTGGCGCGGGCGCCGGGGCCGGCGCTGGCGCGGCCACCACCTCGCGGCGCGGCGCCGGCGCGGCACGGCGCGTGCCTTCATCGTGCGACAGCTTGAAGATGCTGACCGCCTGCGACAGCAGCTCGGCCTGCTCCTGCATGCTTTCGGCCGCCGCCGCGGCCTGCTCCACCAGCGCCGCGTTCTGCTGGGTCATCTCGTCCATCTGCGAGATGGCCTGGTTGACTTCCTCGATGCCGTTGCTCTGCTCCTGGGTGGCGGCGGTGATCTCGCCCATGATGTCGGCCACCTGGCGGATCGAGGTCACGATCAGGTCCATGGTTTGGCCGGCCTCGTCCACCAGCTTGCTGCCGGCGTCGACCTTCTCGACCGAATCGCTGATCAGCTCCTTGATTTCCTTGGCGGCGCCGGCCGAGCGCTGGGCCAGGTTGCGCACCTCGGACGCCACCACCGCGAAGCCGCGGCCCTGCTCGCCGGCGCGGGCCGCCTCCACCGCCGCGTTCAGCGCCAGGATGTTGGTCTGGAAGGCGATCCCGTCGATCACCGAGATGATGTCGGCGATCTTGCGCGAGGACTCGGTGATCGAGCCCATGGTCTGCACCA
The DNA here is from genome assembly GCF_013376005.1 of Duganella sp. SG902. Classification (GTDB taxonomy): domain Bacteria; phylum Pseudomonadota; class Gammaproteobacteria; order Burkholderiales; family Burkholderiaceae_D; genus Rugamonas. The sequence goes on from NZ_JABMJK010000001.1 coordinate 447,147, forward strand.
CCTGCGACACCACGCTGCCGCCCTTCTCCGCCACCGACGAGGCCGAGACGGCCAGCTGGTTGGCCTGGCGCGCGTTGTCGGCGTTCTGCTTGACGGTGCTGGTCAGTTCCTCCATCGACGAGGCGGTCTCCTCCAGCGAGCTGGCCTGCGACTCGGTGCGGGCCGACAGGTCGGCGTTGCCGGAGGCGATCTCCTGCGAGGCGGTCGAGATCAGCTCGGTGCCGGTGCGCACGTCGCCCACCGTCTTGGCCAGGCTTTCATTCATGTCCTTGAGCGCCTGCAGCAGCTCGCTGGTCTCATCCTTGCCCTCGACATACACCTGCGAGGTCAGCTCGCCCGAGGCCACCTTCTGCGCCACGCTCACCGCGCCCGACAGCGGGACGGTGATCGAGCGGGTGATCACGGTGGCGCACACCACGCCCAGCGCCACCGCCACGCCGCCCAGCACAAACAAGACCACCATCAGGCTGCGGTCGGCGGCCACCGAGCCATCCATCACTTCCTTGGCGTTGGCCTGCTGCATGTCGACCAGCTTGTTGATCAGGGCCAGGGTCTGGACGTTGAGCGGGTCGATGCGCCCGGCAATCACCTTGGCGCCGCCCTCGCTGTTGAACGCCAGGATCTGGCCGATGGCCTCCTTGAAGGCGGCATCGGTGTCCTTCTCCAGCGCCGCCAGGTCGGCCAGCACCTTCTTCTCCGCGTCCTCCAGGCCGTCCGCCTTCAGATCACTCAAGGCCTTGTCGTAGCGCGCGCGCTGCTCCTTGACCTTTTGCTCTTCCTTCTGCATCAGGCTGACGTCCGACTGCAAACCGATATTGCGCATGGCGATCCCGGTTTCCAGCATGGCGCTTTTCATGATGCCGGCGTGCAGGTTCTTGGCCGTCGTCGTGGCCAGGCCGGCGGTCAGCTTGCTCTTGTTGCTGTAATTCAGGTAGTTGGTCATCAGGACCATGGCCACCAGAATCAGCAAAATGATGCCGAAGCCGATGCGTAACCGGGCGCCGATTTTGAAGTCGCGTAAGTTCATGTGAATCTCCCCTCTGTCTATGCTTATGTCGTGATGTGGCGGCGCGTCCTTCTTTTTGGGACGCGTCCGGAGTGCTGCGGCCGGCGCGGGGTCATGGCGCCGGCGGGGGTGGACGTGCCGCTCAGGCCGCCAATTGTTCCATCAGGCCCATTTCCGGGCTGGACATCAGTTTGTCGATGTTCACCAGGATCAGCATGCGCTCGTCGATGGTGCCCAGGCCGATCATGTAATCGCTGCTGAAGGCGGTGCCCATCTCCGGCGCCGGCTTGACCTGCTCCGGGGTCAACGTGGTGACGTCCGACACCGAGTCCACCACCATGCCGACGATGCGGCCATTGATGTTGAGGATGATGACCACGGTGAACTGGTCGTACACGGGCGAGCCCAGGTTGAACTTGATGCGCATGTCGACCACCGGGATGATGATGCCGCGCAGGTTGATCACCCCCTTGATGAACTCGGGCGCGTTGGCGATGCGGGTGACCGCCTCGTAGCCGCGGATTTCCTGCACCTTGAGGATGTCGATGCCGTACTCTTCCGAACCCAGCTTGAAGGCCAGGTATTCGTGGCCGGCGATGTCGTTGGCTTGCGCCGTGGTTTGTGCGTCTGCCATGTTGGCCCCCTATGAAGAAAAAATCGACTCGTCCGCCAGTTGACGCGACGAACGTATCAGCGCGGCGACATCCAGGATCAGCGACACGCCGCCGTCGCCCAGGATGGTGGCGCCGGAAATGCCCGCCACCTTGCGGTAATTGGACTCCAGGTTCTTGACCACCACCTGCTGCTGGCCGACCAGGTCGTCCACGAACAGGCCGGCCTTGCGGCCGTCGGTCTCGACGATGATCACGATGCCCTTGCACGGGTCGGTGAAGCGCGGCGCGATGTCGAACATCTGGTACAGCGGCACCAGCGGCAGGTACTCGCCGCGCACCTTGATCACGCGGCCCTTGCCGCTGATTTCCTTGACGTCTTCCGGCACCGGCTGCAGCGACTCGATCACGAAGCCCAGCGGCAGGATGTAGATTTCATCGCCCACGCGGATCGACATGCCGTCCAGGATCGCCAGCGTCAGCGGCAGCGAGATCGAGATGGTGGTGCCGAAGCCCTTGGCCGAGCGGATGTCGACCACCCCGCCCATGGCCTCGATGTTGCGCTTGACCACGTCCATGCCCACCCCGCGGCCGGACACGTCGGTCACGGTCTCGGCGGTGGAGAAGCCGGGCGCGAAGATCAGTTGCCAGACCTCGGCGTCGCTCATGTTGTCGCTCAGCGGCAAGCCGTTCTGCTGGGCCTTGGCGAGGATTTTCTCGCGGTTCAGGCCGCCGCCATCGTCCGACACCTCGATGATGATGTTGCCGCCCTGGTGGGAGGCCGACAGGAACAGGCGGCCGGCGTCGCTCTTGCCGGCGGCGCGCCGCACCTCGGGCATCTCGATGCCGTGGTCGATGGAGTTGCGCACCAAATGGGTCAGCGGGTCGACGATGCGCTCGATCAGGCCCTTGTCCAGCTCGGTGGCGGCGCCGTTGGTGATGAAGTCGACCTTCTTGCCCAGCTTGTGCGCCAGGTCGCGCACCATGCGCGGGAAGCGCGAGAACACGAAGTCCATCGGCATCATGCGGATCGACATCACCGCTTCCTGCAGGTCGCGGGTGTTGCGGGTCAGCTGGCTGACGCTGTTGAGCAGGCGCTGGTGCACCATCGGGTCCAGCGTGTCGACGCGCTGCTCGATCATCGCCTGCGTGATGACCAGCTCGCCCACCAGGTTGATCAGCTGGTCGACCTTCTCGATCGAGACGCGGATCGAGGACGACTCGGCGCCGGCGGCCGGCGCCTTCTCCTTTTCCTTTTCTTCCTTTTTAACGACTTTCTTTTCCTCTTCCGCCGGCGGCGCCTCAAGCACGATGCCGGCGGCCGCGCGGATCTGCTCCACCGGCTGGAAGAAGCCATAGCCCTGCGCGTCCTCGGCGGCGGCGCTGGCGTTGGCGCGGATTTCGTCGAGCGGCTGGAAGAAGCCATAGCCGTCGCCGGCGTTGGCCGGCTTGAGCTCGGCCACGTCGAAGAAACCGTAACCGAGTTCGTTCTCGACCTTGTCGCGCGCGGCCTTCTCCAGCTGCGCCTGGCCGTCGCTCAGGGCCGGCAGCTCGCTGATCTTCATGTCGTCCGGATTCAGCACGAACGAGCAGATGGCGATGATGTCGTCCAGGCTCTCGTGGGTGGTGACCACCATGGCGTTGCGGTCCTTGTCCAGCGGGGTGATGGCGACGTGGCCCATCAGGCCCAGCTCGTCGCCGAGCGCCTGCACCTCGCGGTGCTGCATGGCCGGCAGCTCCAGCCGGTAGCGGCGCCCGCCGCTGTGGTCGACCACCTTGGCGTCGGCGCTGGTGAAGGCCGGCGCCACCGGCGCCAGCGCCGTCACCGGCACGTCCTGCGCCAGCGACTGCAGCATCATGCGCACATTGGCCACGGCGTCCTGGTCGACCTCGCTGCCGAGGCGGTGGCCGTCCAGCTGCATCTTGAGGATGTCCTTGGCGGCCAGGAAGGCGTCCACGTGCTCGGCGGTGAGCGCCATCTCGCCCTTGCGGATGCGGTCCAGCAGGGTTTCCAGCACGTGGGTGACCTCGGTCATGTCGGTCACGCCGAAGGTGGAGGCGCCGCCCTTGACGGAATGGGCGGTGCGGAAGATCGCGTTCAGATCCTCGGCGTCGGGCGCGTCGACGTTGACGGCCAGCAGCAGCCGCTCCATTTCAGCCAGCAGTTCCTCGGCCTCATCGAAAAAGACCTGGTAAAACTGGCTTATATCGATGGTCATGGTGATACTCCGTTACGTTCGCTTTGCATCATTGCATGCGCTTTCTTATCAGCCGATGACCTTTTTGACGACCTCGATAAGCCGCTGGGGATCGAAGGGCTTGACCAGCCAGCCGTTGGCGCCGGCGGCGCGGCCCTTGGCTTTCATCTCGTCGGACGATTCGGTGGTCAGCATCAGGATGGGGGTCTTGGCGTAGCTGGGCAGCTCGCGCAGGAGTTTGATGAGTTCCAGGCCATCCATGCGCGGCATGTTCTGGTCGGTCAGCACCATGTCGACGTTCTGCAGCTTGGCTTTTTCCAGGCCGTCCTGGCCGTCCACGGCCTCCACCACCTGGTAACCGGCGGCCTTCAGGCTGAATGCCACCATCTGGCGCAGGGAGCTGGAGTCATCAACTGCAAGTATAGTCTTAGCCATCTTATTTTCTCACTCAGTAAATCAATGTATGTAGTTATTAGAACAGCTCGATGTCGCCGCTCTCCAGGTGTTGCTGACTGACCGCCTTGCGCAACACGCTGCGCAGCTCCAGGCTCTGGATGGCCAGCGCCATGCTGACCTTGCCCAGCAGCTCGACGATCTGCTCGTTGTCGCTCTCGGGCAGCATTTCCGCGCCGTGGGCGCCCAGCGTGCCGAGGAATTCGCGCAAGCCGGTCACCCGCTTCAGGGTCCGATCCAGCAGCTGGCTGGTCATGTCCTGGAATTGCAGGCTGGTGATGGCGGCGTTGACGTAATTGCCGACCTGCCCCTGCAGCGCCTCCAGCTGGGCGCGCTGCTCGGGCGTGGCGGTGCCGCCGTCCAGCAGCAGCTGGATGGTGGCCTGCTCCGCCTCCACCGTCTTGTGGATGGCCATGAAGTTGTAGGACAGCTTTTCAATCGCCTCCTCCAGCAGCAGGCCGGTCTGGATCAGGTCGGTCTCGACTTCGGTCAGGTGCCGGCGACCGTGGTCAGACACGCCGGACAGCAGGCGCTTGACGTGGGAACCCAGAATTTTTTTTCTCGTCATAACAGTCTCGTTTTACTTCACTTCCGCTTTTACCTGCGTTATTTCCGTACCGGCGGTCCGGCCGGCGCGAGCCGCTCCGGCAACGGCGCCCCGGCGGCGGCGGCGGCGGCGGCGGCCTCCTCGGCCCCGACCTCGATCTGGCGGCCGTCGCGCAGCACGCTTTCCTCGGCGCGCCTGTTCATCACCACGATGCTGATGCGGCGGTTGATCGGGTTGAACGGGTCGGCCTTGTCGAGGTTGACGGCCGAGGCCAGCCCGACCACCCGCAACACCTTGGAATCCTGCATGCCGCCGACGATCAGCTCGCGGCGCGAGGCGTTGGCGCGGTCGGCCGACAATTCCCAGTTGCTGTAGCCGGTCTCGCTCATGTACGGCGTGGAATCGGTGTGGCCGGACAGGCTGATGCGGTTGGGCACGTCGTTCAGCACGAAGCCGATCTCGTGCAGGATGTCCTTGGTGTACGGCTGCAGCTCGGCCTTGGCCAGCGCGAACATCGGGCGGTTCTGCTCGTCCACGATCTGGATCCGAAGGCCGTCGTTGGTGATGTCCAGCAGCAGCTGCTCCTTGTACTTCTTGAGCAGCGGGTTGGCGTCGATCTTGTTCTCGATCTTTTCCTTGAGCGCCTTCAGGCGCTGGTTCTCTTCCGCTTCCAGCGCGGCCTTGGCGGCGGTCAGGTTAAAGGTTTTCTTGACGGCGGGGTCGTCGCTGGCCTTGACCTGGCCGTCGGTGCGGGTCAGGTCCTTGCCGCCGCCCTTGATGACGGACGAGCTGTCGCCGCTGCCGGAGCCGCCCGACATGGCCACCTTGAGCGGCGTCTTGAAGTATTCGGAAATGCCGTTGAGGTCGCCCTTGGTGGTGGAGCCGAGCAGCCACATCAGCAGGAAGAAGGCCATCATCGCCGTCACGAAGTCGGCGTACGCGATCTTCCAGGCGCCGCCGTGGTGACCACCGCCGCCCTTCTTGATGCGCTTCACGATGATAGGCCGCAAGCCCTCTTCAGCCATGATTCTTCCTTAACATAGTGACCGTGACCAGCATGGCTTACTTCGACTTCGATTTCTTGATGTGGTCTTCCAGCTCGTTGAAGGTCGGACGCTCGGTCGAGTACAGCACCTTGCGGCCGAACTCCACCGCCAGCGCCGGCGCGTAGCCGTTCAGGCTGGCCAGCAGGGTGACCTTGACGCACTGGTACATCTTGGTCGACTCCTCCAGCTTCTGCTCCAGCAAACTCGACAGAGGGCCGACGAAACCATAGGCTAACAGAATACCGAGGAAAGTACCGACCAAGGCGTGCGCGATCAGGATGCCCAGCTCGGCCGGCGGCAAGCCCACCGATTCCATGGTGTGCACCACCCCCATCACCGCCGCCACGATGCCGAAGGCCGGCATGCCGTCGCCCAGCTTGGCGATGGCGTGGGCCGGCGCGGCGCCCTCGTGGTGGTGGGTTTCAATCTCGATGTCCATCAGGTTCTCGATCTGGAACGCGTCCATATTACCCGACACCATCAGGCGCAGGTAGTCGGTCATGAATTCCACGATGTGGTGGTCTTCCAGCACGCTCGGATATTTGCTGAACAGCGGGCTTTGCTCGGGGCTGTCGATATCGCCCTCGATCGACATCAGGCCTTCCTTGCGCACCTTGGACAGCACGTCGAACAGCAAGGACATCAGCTCCATGTACAGGTCCTTGGTGTAGCGCGAGCCCTTGAACAGGGTCGGCATCGCCGCCAGCGTGGACTTCAGGGTCTTGGCGTTGTTGCCGACCAGGAAAGCGCCAGCCGCGCCGCCGCCGATCATGACCAGCTCCAGCGGCTGCAGCAGCGCGGCCAGGTGGCCGCCATTCATGGCAAAGCCGCCGAACACGCCGACACAAACCACGACATATCCAATGATGACTAACAAGTGTGCTGACTCCCCAGTGCGAAAACCGGCCGAATTGTGTCTGAGCGGGCCGGTTTTTCAATAATTTACATATAGAACTACAATAGCCTGAGTCGGGGTGGGCGGGCAAGAGAATAACGTCAAATGATGCTTAAAAGTACCATATGTAGAGTGGAACGTCGCCCTCGGTGGCATGCAGGATGCGATCCGCTGGTCTTTCCTCAACGATAAATTCGTAGCTGACGAGCATCGATCCAGGACACATTTCAGCGCGCGTCTTGCGCCACAGCGCGGGCATGGCGGCCGGCGACAGGTAGGCGAACACCAGGTCATAGCGGCTGAAATCCAGCTTTTCATAATCGCCGCGCACGAAGCGCGCGCGGCTGCCGGACAGGCGCGCGCGCAACCAACTATACAGGAACGGCAGCGGCGCCAGCTCGATGCCACTGACCTCGGCGTCCGGCCGCGCGCGCGACAGGTACAGCACAAAACCGCCCAGCCCGCTGCCGATGTCGATCACCCGCGCCGGCTTGTCGGCCGGCAGCAGCTGGCGCACCGCGTCCCACACGGCCGGCCCGGACGGGTAGTACGGCACCTGGGTGCGGAAGGTCGACCAGTACCAGCCCAGCAGCAGCAAAAAGCCCAGCCCGAACAGCCAGGACGGCAGCTGCAGCGCCAGCGCCGTCAGCACGGCCAGCGGGAACAGCAGCTGGATGGCGCGCCACCAGCGGGCCAGGCCCAGTTTCCAGGTCAGGCCGGCCGCCAGCACGCCCTGCACCACGGCCACGCTCAGGTAATCGACGGGGAAACGAAAACTGGCCATCACATAAATGATGGCCAGTGTGAGCGGCACCGCGCCGCACTGGATCAGCATGGCCCGCACGGCGGGCGCGCGGGCGATACGTTGTAGATAAGGTAAGGTCACGCCGGCATTATGCCGCCAATGCCTCCGTTTCGCGCGATTTTTTGGTCTTGCCGGCGCGCGAAGGCATGTGGCACAGGCCGCACACATAGCTGCCGTTGAGGTCCATGGCGTTGACCACGAACTTGCCCTGGCATTTGTTGCATGGCGCCAGCTCCAGCATCTTGCTGCTGAAGAAGCGCACCAGGGTCCAGGCGCGGGTCAGCGACAGCAGCGGCTCCTCGCCCGGCTCCGGCGGCATTTGCTCGAGGTACAGCTTGTAGGCCTTCATCACCGCCTCGATGCCGGTGGCGCCGGCATGGGTCACCAGGAAGCTGTGGATATTGATGAACAGCGAGGAATGGATATTCGGCTGCCAGGTCAGGAACCAGTCGGTCGAGAAAGGCAGCATGCCTTTCGGCGGCGACACGCCCTTCAGCTCCTTGTACAGCTTGAGCAGGCGCTCGCGCGACAGCGAGACCTCCGACTCCAGCAGCTGCAGGCGGGCGCCCAGCTGAATCAGTTCGATGGCCAGCTGGATTTCCTGGGCTTCCGATACGACGCTTTTCTTGGCGGCCATGATCTATGCTCCGAACGCTGACGACGGTTAAACGATTTCTTCGGCCGGCTGGCCAGCCATCAGGATGGCGGCGTGCGACTGGGCCAGCACGCGATCCTTGTTATAGTTGGTCAGCATGGCCAGGATGGCGCTGTCGTCGAAGCGGAAGCGGGCCAGCATCATGTTGCCGCCTGCCAGTTTCAGGATTTGGGCGTTGCTCATGCCTTCGATCAGGTCGGCGATTTCCGCGGCGATGCCGAGGCGGAAGATCGCGGTGACTTTGTCGGCGCGGATCATTTGCTGAGCCAGCATCAGGTAGCTCAGGTTAGCGTCGCGGATTTCAGCCATCATGTCGTTTGCGGTCATTTTCCCTACTCCTTACAGTTTTTCTCTCTGTCGGAACACTTTTGCGTTTCCGTTGAGATACATTCTGCTTGAGCAACAAATGCACGAGAAGAGGTGACTCTCCGTATTTTTTGCCGGGAAATGACGAACGCAACCTGTCGGTGTTTGTCTGACAAACACTCGCAGATCACTCATCCACGCCCTTGCGGCGTAGGTTTCTTGCTGGATACAAGCTTCAAGAAAAGCCCTGTTTTGAATCGAAAAATAAAGCGGCAAAGCGACTCTTTTTTGCGACATCCAACCCGGTAACGGCAGCCCTTTTGGAAACTTTAGGGTTTTTTGAAAAAATTTTTAAATTTTTTTCGATTTGCCGCGACGGGCGCTTTTCTGTTCGTCTAAGAACGGTAACGGCAGGGCTTGAGGGAACTTTAGGGCTTTTTCCGAAAAAACCTGAAAATTTTTAGAAAGCCCCTGAAGTCCGGCAATAATGCGGTGAAGAGTTAAAATTTGCCGCTTAAAAATCGGCTCGATCACCTATTTTTCCGGTTACACTCACTACTTTAGACCTCAAACATCACCCCAAATGACCACTCGCAACCACTGCCTGGAACGCGACACGCAAGACCCGCTCGCCCCGCTTCGCGACCAATTCGACTTGCCGGACGGCGTTATTTATCTGGACGGCAACTCTCTGGGCGCCCGCCCGAAAGCCGCCCTCGCCCGCGCCCAGCGGGTGATCGCCGAGGAATGGGGGCGCGACCTGATCCGCAGTTGGAACACGGCCGGCTGGTTCGAATTGCCGAAACGGCTGGGCAACCTGCTGGCGCCGCTGATCGGCGGCGCGGACGGCGAAGTGGTGGTGACCGACACCACCTCGGTCAACCTGTTCAAGGCGCTGGCGGCCGCGCTGATGATGCAGGCGCATGACCCGGAGCGCGCCGGCCGCCGCGTGATCGTCACCGAGCGCGCCAACTTCCCGACCGACATTTACATGGCGCAGGGCCTGACCGCCTGGCTGGACCGCGGCTACGCGCTGCGCCTGATCGACAGCCCGGACCAGCTGCCGGCCGCCGTCGACGCCGACGTGGCCCTGGTCATGCTGACCCACGTCAACTACCGCACCGGTTATCAATACGACATGAAGGCCACCAGCGCCCTCGCCCACGACGCCGGCGCGCTGATCGTCTGGGATCTGGCGCACTCGGCCGGCGCGGTGCCGGTGGACCTGCATGCCGACGGCGCCGACCTGGCGGTGGGCTGCACTTATAAGTACCTGAACGGCGGTCCCGGCGCGCCGGCCTTCATCTGGGTGCCGAGGAAGCACCAGCCGCGCTTCCAGCAGCCGCTGTCCGGCTGGTGGGGCCACGCCGCGCCGTTCGCCATGGCGCCCGACTTCCAGCCAGCCGACGGCATCGCGCGCGCGCTGTGCGGCACCCAGTCCATCGTCTCGCTGGCCCTGGTGGAATGCGGACTGGACGTACATCGCCAGGCCAGCATGGCCGCCATCCGCGCCAAATCGCTGGCGCTGACCGACCTGTTCATCGAACTGGTGGAGGCGCGCTGCGCCGATCATCCACTGGGACTGGTGACGCCACGCGAGCACGCCCGCCGCGGCAGCCAGGTCAGCTTCACCCATCCGCACGGCTACGCGGTGATGCAGGCGCTGATCGCGCGCGGCGTGATCGGCGACTACCGCGAGCCGGCCATCATGCGTTTCGGCTTCACGCCGCTGTACACCAGCTATGCTGACGTATGGGACGCGGTGGAGATCCTGCGCGACATCCTGGACCGCAAGGACTACAACGTCGACGCCAAGCGCGACGCGGTGACTTGAGCGTGGCCTGAAACGAGATAAACAATATGAGCGAAAATAAATGCCCGATGCATGGCGCGGCCGGTGGTGAGTGGCACGGCGCCCAAATGGACTTCAGCAACGACATGAGCTACGGCGACTACCTGGGCCTGAACCAGATCCTGCACGCCCAGCACCCGCTGTCGCCGAATCACAACGAGATGCTGTTCATCATCCAGCACCAGACCAGCGAACTGTGGATGAAGCTGATGCTGCACGAGATGCGCGCGGTGCGCACCCACATCCAGACCGACGACCTGCCGCCGGCCTTCAAGATGCTGGCGCGGGTGGCCCGCATCATGGACCAGCTGGTGCACGCCTGGGACGTGCTGGCCACCATGACGCCGCCGGAATACACGGCGATCCGCCCCTACCTAGGCGCATCGTCCGGCTTCCAGTCCTACCAGTACCGCGAGATCGAATTCATCCTCGGTAACAAGAACGCGGCCCTGCTCAACGTCCACGCCACCACGCCCGAATTCCCGCTGCTGCAACAGGCGCTGGCCACGCCATCGATCTACGACGAAGCCGTCAGGCTGCTGGCCCGCAACGGCCTGCCGATTTCCGAGGCGCGCCTCAACGTCGACCCGACCCAGCCGACGGTGGCCGACGACTCGGTGCAGCAAGCCTGGCTGGAAGTCTACCGCGACCCGACCCGCTACTGGGCGCTGTACGAACTGGCCGAGAAACTGGTGGACATGGAAACCGCGTTCCGCTTCTGGCGCTTCCGCCACGTGAGCACGGTGGAGCGCATCATCGGCTTCAAGACCGGCACCGGCGGCACGGCCGGCGTCAGCTACCTGCGCAAGATGCTGGACGTGGTGCTGTTCCCCGAACTATTTGCACTCCGCACGGCGCTCTGATCCGGGAACTCGCGCGCGCCGGCCCTCTCTAAGCTAAACACTTAACAGGGAGGGTCTATGAAACAACACGTACGCAACTGGGCAGCAGCGAGCCTGCTGTGCATCGGCGCGGCGGCGGCCGGCATGGCCAACGCCGCCACCCACACCACCATCCTGACCGGCGCCAAGGAAGTGCCGGCCAACAGCTCGCCCGGCATCGGCGCGGCCGCCATCACGTTTGATCCGGCCGCCCATGTGCTGGAACTGGGCGTGGCCTTCGCCGGCCTGCTGGGCCAGAGCACCGCCGCCCACATCCACTGCTGCACCGCCGATCCCGGCGACGGCCTGGCCGGCGCCATCACGCCCTCGTTGACTGGTTTCCCGCTGGGCGTCGCCACCGGCGCCTACAGCCATACCTTCGACACCTCCCTGGCCGCGACCTGGAACCCCTTGTTCCTGAGCGCGCACGGCGGCACCACGGCCGGCGCCGAGGCGGCCTTCTTCGCCGGCCTGAACGCCGGCACGGCCTACCTCAACATCCACAGCATGGCCGCGCCGGACGGTGAGATCCGCGGCTTCTTCGCCCCGGTCCGGGCGGTGCCGGAGCCGGCCAGCTTCGCCATGCTGGGACTGGGCGTGCCGGCCGTCCTGCTGCTGGCGCGCCGCCGCAAGACCGGGGCTACCTGACGCTGGCGCCGACCAGCGGCAGCTCGATATAGCTGTCGTGATAGATGCGCTGGGTGGCTTTCCTGTAATCCGCAGGCTGGGCGTGGAAGATATTCTGCACGAAGGTCTGCGGATTGCGGTCATACAGCGGGAACCAGCTGGACTGGATCTGCACCATGATGCGATGGCCCGGCAGGAACACATGGTTGGCGGTCGGCAGCGCGAAGCGGTATGGCAGCGGCGTGTTGGCGGCGAGCGGCTTGGCCTGCGCCGGGTTTTCGCGATAGCGGCCACGGAAAATATCGGCCGAAATCATCAACTGGTATCCGCCCAGCTCAGGCTGCGCCGCCACCTGGTCCGGATACACATCGATCAGCTTGACCACCCAGTCGGCGTCGGTGCCGCTGGTTGAGGCCAGCAGATGGGCCACCGGCTCGCCGCTGATCTTCACCGGCGCGGTCAGCACGCCGGTGGTGTAAGTCAGCACATCGGTGCGGCCCGAGGCCTCGCGCTGGTCGTCGACCAGCCAGCGCGGCCAGGTCTGGCCCTTGGCCTCGTCGTAACCGAACGGCGGGATCGGCCGCTGGCGGAACGGCACCGGCTTGGCCGGATCGGAGATATATTCGTCGTAGGCGTTCTTTTGCGCCGGCGCCGCCAGCGGCGTGGGCGCGCTATTGGTCAGGTTCAGCCGCGCATTGGCGGCCAGGCGCAGCGTGGCCGGCGCGATAAAGCAGCCTGTCGCGCAACCGGCCGGCCAGCTGTCGAGCGCGCGCCATTTGTTGGTGCCGGTCTCGAATGCGTTGACTGGCGCGATGGCTGGCGCCGATGCGTCATCCTTCAGATAACGGTCAAGGAAAGGCATCAGGATCTGCTCGCGGAAGTGCAGGCCGGTGTCGCTGTTGAACTTGATCGGCCCCAGCTTGCTGGCATCGCCATCCTGGCCGCCGTGGTTCCATGGCCCGATCGCCAGGAACACCTTGTTGTCCTTGTCGTTCGGCTTGATCGCCTTGTAGACCGCGATGGCGCCGTAGATGTCCTCCGCATCCCACAGGCCGTGCACCAGCAGGGTCGGCACCGTCACCGGCTGTTTGGCGAGGATCTTGTCGACCGCCTGGCTCTGCCAGAACTCGTCGTAGGCCGGATGGGCCACCACCTTGCGCCAGAAGCCGCTCTGCTCGACGCCGCGCTGGCGCGCCAGTTCGCCGGCCGAGCCGGCGCGCAGATACATATCGTAATCGTCGTAGTGGCTGGTGAACCAGCGCGCGTCGTTGCGGCGCGTGACCACCTGTTCCAGAATATAGCCGAGGTTAATTTGCCGGAACGCGCCGTGGTGGAACCAATCGTCGCCGCGCCAGCCGTCCACCATCGGATTCATCGGCACCGCCACCTTCAGCGCCGGATGCGGATTGACCAGCGCGATCAGCGGCAGATAGCCATCGTAGGAACCGCCGATGATGCCGACCTTGCCGTTGGACTCCGGCACATTCTTGCTGAGCCACTCGATGGTATCCCAGGTGTCGGTGGAATGGTCGATGGCGGTGGGGTTGAACGGCGAGCCGGCCATCGGGCGGTTCATCACATAATCGCCCTCGGAGCCGTACTTGCCGCGCACATCCTGCACCACGCGGATATAACCGCCCTTGACGATCACGTCCGGCTGGTTGTCGTAGCCCTGCAGGATGGACTCCATCTGCGCGTTCTCGGCGTGATTGACCATCTCGGCGGCGTTGTAGGGCGTGCGCGTGAGCAGCATGGGCGCGTCGCGGGCCTTGCGCGGGATCACAATCACGGTATTGAGCTTGACGCCGTCGCGCATCGGAATCATGACCGCGCGCTTGACGTAATCGAAGCTATCGACCGGCGCCTTGAATTCGTCCGGCGTTTCGCTGGGCAGGGGATTTTGCGCGTAAGCGGACAGGAAAGCGCAGGCCAGAACAGCCAGCGCGAGTGCGGATTTCTTCATAAAAACTCCGGGGTCAGGTCCTCCAATTCTACACGGCCCCAGCTGTATCTTGCGATAGCGCTGGGCTCGTGTAGAAATGGAGGACCTGACCCTAACGCCTGACCCTAACGCCCGCTAACGCCGCTAAGTTAAGCCTTTTTTGAACGCAAACTGATGAGCCGTAATTCCCGCGCAGGCGGGAATTACGGCTTTTAACTTGGCGGCATTCGGACCTGACCCCGGATTCGGCCTTATTTCGCCAGCAGCAATTCGTTCAGGCGCTTCACGAACGAGGCCGGATCGCTCAGCGAGCCGCCTTCGGCCAGCAGTGCCTGATCGAACAGCAGGTTGGACCAGTCATTGAACGAGCTGGCCACCTCCTCGTTCTTAAGACGCTGCACCAGCGGGTGGTCCGGATTGATTTCCAGGATAGGCTTGGACTCCGGCGCCGCCTGGCCCGCCGCCTTCAGCATGCGCAGCAGGTTGCCCGACAGCTCGTGCTCATCCGCCACCAGGCAGGCCGGCGAATCGGTCAGGCGGAAGGTGACGCGCACGTCCTTGGCTTTGTCGGCCAGCACTTCCTTCATCTTGGCGACCAGATCCTTGTACTGGGTCTCGGTCTCCTCGTGCTCCTTCTTCTCGGCTTCGTCTTCCAGTTTGCCCAGGTCCAGGCCGCCCTTGGCCACCGACACCAGTTCCTTGCCTTCAAACTCGGTCAGGAACGACAGCATCCACTCGTCGACGCGGTCGGTCAGCAGCAGCACTTCCACGCCTTTCTTGCGGAAGATTTCCAGGTGCGGGCTGTTTTTCGCCGCCACGTAGTTGTCGGCGGTGACGTAGTAGATCTTGTCCTGGCCTTCCTTGGCGCGCGCGAGGTACTGCTCCAGCGACGTGATTTGCTGGTCGCTGTCGTTGGCGGTGGAGGCGAAGCGCAGCAGCTTGGCCAGGCGGTCCTTGTTGGCCGCGTCCTCGCCGATGCCCTCTTTCAGCACCTGGCCAAACTCGGTCCAGAAGGTCGCGTACTTGTCTTTCTTTTCCTGTTCCTCGGCGTTGGCCAGTTCTTCCAGCATGCCGATCACGCGCTTGGTCGAGCCGTCGCGGATCACTTTCACGTCACGCGACTCCTGCAGGATTTCGCGCGAGACGTTCAGCGGCAGGTCGGCCGAATCGATCACCCCTTTGACGAAGCGCAGATAGGTCGGCATCAGCTGCTCGGCGTCGTCCATGATGAACACGCGCTTGACGTACAGCTTGATGCCGCCGCGCTTGTTGCGGTCCCACAGGTCGAACGGCGCCTTGGCCGGGATGTACAGCAGCTGGGTGTACTCGCTGCGGCCTTCGACGCGGTTGTGGGTGTGGGTCAGCGGCGCCTGGAAGTCGTGCGAGACGTGCTTGTAGAATTCGTCGTACTGCTCCGGCGTGATGTCGGATTTGCTGCGCGCCCACAGCGCACTGGCCTGGTTGACGGTTTCCAGTTCGTCTTTGAGGACGGTTTCCTTCTTCTCGTCGTCCCACTCCTCCTTCTGCATCACGATAGGCAGCGAGATGTGGTCGGAGTATTTGCGGATGATGGATTTGATCTTCCACGACGACAGCAGCTCGTCCTCGCCTTCGCGCAGGTGCAGGATGATGTCGGTGCCGCGATTGGTTTTCTCGATCTGCTCGACCGAGTAATCGCCCTCGCCGGTCGATTCCCAGCGTACGCCTTCCGAGGCGCTGGCTCCGGCGCGGCGCGATTCGACGGTGATCTTGTCGGCCACGATGAAGCCCGAGTAGAAGCCCACGCCGAACTGGCCGATCAGGGCCGCGTCCTGCTGCTGGTCGCCGGACAGCTTGCCGAAGAACTCCTTGGTGCCCGATTTGGCGATGGTGCCGAGGTGCGAGATCGCCTCGTCGCGGCTCATGCCGATGCCGTTGTCGGAGATGGTGATGGTGCGCGCCGCCTTGTCGAAGCTGACCTTGATCTTCAGTTCATGGTCGTTGCCGTACAGGGCGTCGTTGTTGATGGCTTCAAAACGCAGCTTGTCCGATGCGTCGGAGGCGTTGGAGATCAGTTCGCGCAGGAAGATCTCTTTGTTCGAGTACAGGGAGTGGATCATCAGCTGCAACAGCTGTTTCACTTCGGCCTGGAATCCAAGGGTTTGTTTTTCAGTATCAGCCATTTTTAAATAGTCTTTTGGTTAAGATTTTGCCAAGATGGGGATGGTCGAAGCTATTTCAAGAGCTCCTTTTCCAGGAAGCGCCAGATGGCCGGCTCCTGCATCGCCGCCACGTTCAGGCGCATGCGCGTGGACGGCAGCTGCTTGGGCGAGAACAGGCTGCCCGGCGCCAGCAGCAGGTTGTGCGCCATGGCGCGCTCGGTCAGCACGTTGGTGTCGCAGCCGGCGTCGACCCAGACGAACATGCCGGCCGGCGGCGAGGCGTCGACTTTCAGGCCCACACGCTCCATCTGGCGCAGGGTCTTGGCGCGGATCGCGTCCAGCCGCCCGCGCATGCGGTCCGCGTGCTTGCGGTAGGAGCCTTCGGACAGCACTTTATAGACCACGCGCTCGCCGATGTCGCTGGTGGTCAGGGTGGACAGCATCTTGCGGTCGGCCAGGCGCTCGGCGCGTTCGACCGAGGTGGCGATGTAGCCCACGCGCAGGTTGGCGGCCATGGTCTTGGAGAAGCCGCCCAGGTAGATCACCCGATGCAGCTGGTCCAGCGCCGCCAGCCGCGTGGCCGGCTGCACCGCGCTGCCGGGATGCAGGTCGCAGTAGATGTCGTCCTCCACGATCAGGAAGCCGTGTTCCTCCGACAGCCGCAGCACCTGGAACGCCTTGGCAGCCGACAGCGAGGTGGAACTGGGGTTGTGCAGCACGGAGTTGATGATGTACAGCTTGGGCTTGTGCAGCGCCGCCAGCTCGGCCAGGCGGGCGATGTCCGGGCCGTCGGCCAGGCGCGGGATGCCGATCACCTTCGCGCCCAATGCGGCGAAGGAGCCGAACATCAGGAACCAGGCCGGGTCGTCGACGAAGATGGTGTCGCCGGGACGGGTGAATTCACGCGCCACCATGTCCAGCGCCTGCGTGACGCCGGCGGTGGTGACGATTTGCTCCGGCGCGGCGGCGATTTCAAGTTCGGCCAGTTTGTGCTGCAGTTGCTGGCGCAGCGGCAGGAAGCCTTGCGGCACGCCGTAGCTTAACAGGAGGTTGGGGTTCTGGCGGCTGACGGCGCGCAGCGCGTTGGCGATGGCCGGGCCGTCCAGCCACTCGGGCGGCAGCACGCCGGAGCCGGGCATCTGCTGGTGCGGCATCTGGCGGAACATATTCCGCACCAGCCAGACCACGTCGATGGGCTTGGCCTCGAAGCCGGAATGGGCGGCGCGCAGCGGCGTCGCCGCCGCCCCGCCCTCGGCCGGATTGAGCGCCATGGCCGGGCGTTCGCGCACGAAGAAGCCGGCGCCTCGGCGCGATTCCAGATAGCCGGTGGCCACCAGCTTGTCGTACGCGGCCACCACGGTGAAGGCGGACACGTTGTGCGAGGCGGCGAAGGCGCGGATCGAGGGCATGCGCGCGCCGCCGCGCAGCAGGCGGTCGTCGATGCGGGCCGCCACCGAACGGACAATCTGGTCGATCAGGGTCTCGCCAGATGCGCGCAGCAGCAGGCCGAACGCCGGTCCCGCGCCCCGCCCCGCCGGCGCCGGCTCTGGCACGCGCGCCGCCGTGCGCCCCGCGCCACCGCGCGCGGCGGAAGCCGGCACGGGCACGGAAGCGACCGCCGGCCCCGGCGCCGGGGCGGCCAGTGCGCGCGCCTCGCGGGCCTGCGCGGCGGCCAGCGCCTCATTGACTGCCTCGGCGGCGGCCGCCGCGGCTGCGCCCAACAACGAAGTGCGTGATCGTGTATTGGTCATTTTACCGTAACAGTATGATGAATTATGTTGTCAAGTGTACTGGCACTGTACTGGTTTTGTCACGTACGATGAAGCCATGAATCCCACCACGCCCATCCTCACCACCCATCGCCGCCTGAGCGACGAAACCACCGGCATGCTGCTCGGATTGATCGGCGTGGCCATCTTCAGCCTTACCCTGCCCTTCACCCGGCTGGCGGTGGGCGGCGCCGAGGCCAGCGCCGGGGCGGGCCTGTCCCCGATGTTCGTCGCCCTCGGCCGCGCCCTGGCCGCCGCCGTATTGGCCGGCGGCTGGCTGCTGTGGAAACGCGCCCCTCTGCCGCCGCGCTCCGCCCTGCCCGCGCTGGCCATGGTGGCTGGCGGCTGCGTGATCGGTTTCCCCTGGCTGACCTCCATCGCAATGCGCAGCCTGCCGGCGGCCCACGGCGCTGTACTGGTCGGCGTGCTGCCGCTGGCCACCGCCGTCTTCGCGGCCCTGCTGGGCGGCGAAAAGCCGTCCCGGGGTTTCTGGATCATGGCCATCCTAGGCTCTGTGCTGGTGGTCGGCTTTGCGCTGCGCCAGAGCGGCGGCGGTTTGCACGCGGCGGACCTGGCCATCTTCCTGGCGGTGCTGGCCGCCGCCATGGGCTATGCCGCTGGCGGCCGCCTGTCGCAAACGCTGGGCGGACAGCAGACCATCTGCTGGGCGCTGGTGCTGGCCGCGCCGCCGCTGCTGCCGGTGGTCGGCTGGATCAGCTGGCGGGAAGCCGCGCAAATCCAGCATGCTGCGGCCGCGGCGTGGACCGGCTTCGCCTACGTTTCCATATTTTCAATGTTTATCGGTTTCTTCTTCTGGTATCGCGGCATGGCGCTGGGCGGAGTGGCGCGGGTGGGACAAGTACAGTTGGTCCAGCCGTTTTTATCTGTACTGGCCGCCACAGTGGTGCTGGGCGAAGCGCTGGAATGGCAAACCCTGGTCTTCGCAATCGCCGTCATCGCGGTGGTGGGCGCGGGCCGTAAAATGCAGGTAAAACGCGGCTGACACCATACAGTATCTTGATTTTGCCTCAATTGTGAGCATCCACCCCGGCAAGAGTACAATATCAGTCTCAACACATAACATAACAACCGCAACTGGAAATCCACATGTCTGTTTACGAAAAACTGAAAGCGCTTGATATCACCCTGGCAGCACCAGCCACTCCTGCCGCCGCCTACGTCATGTACGCCCAAACCGGCAATCTGGTCTTCCTATCCGGGCACATCGCCAAGCGCGCGGACGGCAGCGTGTGGGTGGGCCAGTTGGGCAAGAACATCGACACCGCGGAAGGCAAGGCCGCCGCGCGCGCCATCGCCATCGACCTGATCGGCACCCTGCAGGCGGCCGTCGGCGGCGACCTGAATCGCGTCAAGCGCATCGTCAAAGTCATGAGCCTCGTGAACTCGACGCCTGACTACACCGAACAGCACCTGGTCACCAACGGCGCCTCCGAATTGCTGGGCGAAGTATTCGGCGATGCCGGCAAACACGCCCGCTCCGCCTTCGGTGTCGCCCAAATCCCGCTTGGCGCCTGCGTCGAAATCGAATTGATCGCGGAAGTCGCGTAAGCGGGCGGCAGCTTACCCGCTGCCGTTCCTTTTATAAAAGCACGCCACAAGCGCGCTGATTACATCCTCTTAGTGAGACACGTATGAAAATCGAAAATCAAAACCCGATCCAATGGCGCTTCGCTGAACGCGCCGAGCAGCTGCAGGCTTCGTTCATCCGCGAGATCCTGAAGATCACGCAGCAGCCAGAGATCATCTCCTTCGCCGGCGGCCTGCCTTCGCCAGCCACCTTCCCGGTCGACGAAATGAAAGCGGCCTACGACAAGGTGCTGACCGAGAACGGCAAAGTGGCCCTGCAATACGGCCCGACCGACGGCTACACCCCGCTGCGCCAATGGATCGCTGATTCGCTGTCCACCGGCGGCGCCAAGATCGTGCCGGAACAAATCCTGATGACCTCGGGCTCGCAGCAGGCGCTGGACCTGCTGGGCAAGGTGCTGATCGACGAAGGCAGCCGCGTGCTGGTTGAAACCCCGTCCTACCTGGGCGCCCTGCAAGCGTTCTCGGTCTACCTGCCCGAATTCAAATCGGTGGACACCGACGACCATGGCCTGGTGCCGTCGTCGATCGACAAAGTGGCGGAAGGCGCGCGCCTGCTGTACTCCCTGCCTAACTTCCAGAACCCGACCGGCCGCTCGCTGTCCGTCGAGCGCCGCCAGGAACTGGTTGAGACCTGCGCCCGTCTGGGCCTGCCGCTGATCGAGGACGATCCATACGGCGCCTTGAGCTACAACGGCGCGCCATCGCCGAAGATGGTGGCGATGAACCCGGACGGCGTGATCTACATGGGCTCCTTCTCCAAGGTGCTGACCCCCGGCATCCGCCTGGGCTACGTATGCGCCCCGCTGCCGCTGGCGCGCCGCCTGGAACTGGCCAAGCAGGCCGCCGACCTGCACACCTCGCAGCTGACGCAAATGGTGGTGCACGAAGTGGTGAAGGATGGCTTCCTCGACCAGCACATCCCGAAAATCCGCACCCTGTACGGCAACCAGTGCCAGGTGATGCTGGACGCGATGGCGCAGCACTTCCCGGCCGGCGTCGAATGGACCAAGCCCGAAGGCGGCATGTTCATCTGGGTGA
Organism: Duganella sp. SG902; assembly: GCF_013376005.1. GTDB lineage: Bacteria > Pseudomonadota > Gammaproteobacteria > Burkholderiales > Burkholderiaceae_D > Rugamonas. The sequence goes on from NZ_JABMJK010000001.1 coordinate 467,530, forward strand.
CCCTGCCGAAGCACATCGACGCGATGAAACTGCTGGATGAGGCGATCGCGCAGAAGGTGGCCTTCGTGCCAGGCTCGCCGTTCTACGCCAACGAGCCGGCGACCAACACCCTGCGCCTGTCGTTCGTGACCGTGCCGCCGGAACGCATCCGCCAGGGCATCGAGATCCTCGGCAAACTGATCGCCGCCAAGATCTAAGCAGCTTCCGTGGGCGGCGCTCGCCGCCCACAAAAATACAACACGGCCGGCCGCGACTTTATCACCAATAGTCACAAAAACCGCGCCATCCTTTAACATCCCGCCAACATTACTTACACCATTAGGCGCTAGTCTGGCCCGGCCCGATAACACCGAGACAATACTCAAAAAAACATCGGATATTTTTTCCCCGACAACGCTGGCAAAGCGGTATGATTTGGACGGATAGTCACTTTCAAGTCAGGCCTGCCTTTGTTGAAACGCGCACCAGTCACCCTCGCTTGCCCCCTCCGCCGCCAACCCGCGCGACGGACGACTCACGCCAACGCAACCCACCCGGTTAAAGGCGAATCGCAATGAATCCTGGAAGTCTGAGTTATGCCACGCGGCGCGATGCCGCGATCCTGATCGTGGATGACGCGCCGGAGAATCTCGGCGCGCTGCGCAAGCTGATGGTCCAGCAAGGCTATCAGACCTTTGTCGCCACCACCGGCGAGCGCGCGCTGAAAATCGCACGCCGCGTGCATCCGGATCTGATCCTGCTCGACATCATGATGCCCGGGATGGACGGCTACGAGACCTGCCGCCAGCTGAAAAGCCAGTCCGCCACGCAGCGCATCCCCATCATCTTCATGAGCGCGCGCACCGAGACCGAGGACGTGGTGGCGGGCTTCGACATCGGCGCGGTGGATTACATCAGCAAGCCGCTGCGCATGGCGGAGGTCTGCGCGCGCGTGCGCACCCAGCTCCAGATCCGCAACAAGAGCGAAACGCACGAAGAACAGGCCGAGCGCCTGCGCACCATCGTCAACAACATGGCCGAGGGCCTGCTGATTTTCGAGGCCGACGGCCGCATCCAGATGACCAACCCGGCCTGCGACAAATACCTGGGCTACCAGATGGAGCCGCTGGCGGGGCGCAGCATCCACGACCTGCTGAACCCTTTGGTGGCACAGGAATACCTGGACTACTTCGCCCGCTACGCGGCGGCGCCGCAGTCGGCGCACAACCACGGCACGCGCGAGGTCATCATCCGCCACCGCAATGGCAGCTCGGTATGCATGGACCTGACGCTGACGCCGATGTATTTGCGCCAGCCGCTGTTTATCGGCCTGCTGCACGACATCACCCACCACAAGCAATCGGAAGACGCCTTGCAGCGCGCCGCCATGGTGGACCCGCTGACCAAGATCGCCAACCGCCGCCACTTCGACACCTTCCTGGAGAAGGAATGGCAGCGCGCCATGCGCAGCGGCCAGCCTTTGTCGCTGGTGGTGCTGGACGTCGACCATTTCAAGCTATACAACGACACGCTGGGGCACCCCGCCGGCGACGCCTGCCTGCAGCAGGTGGCGCAGGCCATCGCCTCGCACGCGCTGCGGCCGACCGACCTGGCGGCACGCTATGGCGGGGAGGAGTTCGTGATCCTGTTCGCCGAGACCGATGGCGATTCCGCCCACCTGCTGGCGGAATCGATCCGCGCCCACATCGAGTCCTTGCAGATTCCGCATCCGCGTTCGACCACGTCGGCATGGCTCACCGTCAGCATCGGCGTGGCGACCATCCACCCGCACCAGCTGGACAACACCGAGTCCCTGTTCGTGGCCGCCGACCGCGCCATGTACGCCGCCAAGGAAGGCGGCCGCAATCAGGTGCAAACCACCAAGACCGGCGGCGCCTCGCTGGCAGCCGTCAAGTCCCTGGTGATGCGCTAAAACTAAAGCTGTTCCGGGTAGCCGGTGATGTCGGCGATCTGCTGGTACATCGGCTGCAGCTGCCTGTACATCCGCAGGTAGACGCGCCGGTATAGCTGGTCGTAGATTTTCTGGTTGGCGGCGATCGGATGGAATATGCGGCCCGGGCGCGTCATGGCGCGGGTCGCCGTATCGAAGTCCTGGTGCAGGCTAAGGCCCGCGGCAATCGCAATCGCCGCGCCCAGCCCCGAGGTCTCGTAAACATGCGCGCGCGCGGCCGGCAGGCCGAAGATGTCCGCGGTCAGCTGCATGGCGGCGTCGCTCTGGGAACCGCCGCCGGCGATGCGCAGTTCCGTCACCGGGACGCCGCTGCGCTTTTCAATCCGCTCCTTCCCCTCTCTCAGCGCGTAGGCCAGGCCTTCGAGGATCGCCCGGTACATATGGGCGCGCGTGTGAACATCGCCAAAGCCGATCATCGCCCCCTTGGCCTCGGGCCCCGGTATGCGAATGCCGGGACTCCAGTACGGCTGCAGCATCAGCCCCATTGATCCGGGAGGCACCTCATTCACCAGCTGATCGAACATCGCTTCCGGCGCCATGCCCTGCTCCGCGCCAGCCATTTGTTCCAGATGGCCGAACTGCTCCTTGAACCAGTTGACCATCCAGTAACCGCGAAAGATCTGCACCTCGGTGCTGTACGCGCCCGGCACCGCCGCCGGATAGGGCGGAATGAAGGGCGTCACCTCGATGTATTTTTTGCTGGTGGTGTTGATGGTGGCCGTGGTGCCGTAGCTCAGGCAGGCGATGTGCGGGTCCAGGCTGCCGGCGCCGATCACTTCGCAGGCCTTGTCGGCGGCGGCGGCCACCAGCGGCGTGCCTTGCGGGATGCCGGTCGCTTCGGCGGCAGCGGCGGTGATGGCGCCGATGACGGTGCCCGGCGCCACCAGCTCCGGCAGCATATCGGCCCGGACTTTGAGCGCTTGCCACTTCCAGTCGCGCGCGCCGGCCCACTGGTGGCGCTTGTAATCGAACGGCAGGTAGGCGACCTGCGAACCGGTCGAGTCGACATGGCGCCCGCACAGGCGATAGTTGAGGAAACCGGACAACAGCAGATACTTGTGGGTCCGCGCCCAGATCTCGGGTTGATGCTCGGCGATCCAGTTGATTTCCGCTTCGCGGCGGAAGTATTCGATGGTGCCCTCCACGCGCGCGGCCTTGAACGCGGCGCGCCACCACCAGCTGAGCGGCCTTTGCCTGCCCACGCGACGCTGATCCAGCCAGGTGATGGCGGGCCGCAGCACCTTGCCGTCACGGTCCAGATTCACCACGGTGCCGCGCTGGGTGGTAACGGCCACGCCTTTGACGGCGCCACGCGGGATGTCGGTGGATCGCCAGAGCTGCTGGCAGGCCGCCGCCACCGCGCTCCAGTAGCCTTCGGCGTCATGTTCGGCCCAGCCGGGGTGCTCGGAGAAGTACGCTTGCAGATGGATTTGCGACTTGGCGGCGAGGTTGCCGTTCAAATCGAACAGCAACGCCCGCACGCTCTGCGTGCCGTTGTCGATGGAGAGCAGGTATTGGTCCGCCATGGTGTCTCTTTATCTTTTTGGTAGATTGTAATGCGTGGACCACAGGGTGAGGTAGGCGTCTTGCTCCGTGTCCCAGCGCGCGTCGTCCCAGCCAAGCTCCGGCTGGCAGATGGCCCGGATGCGCGGCAGGATATCGACACCACCGCCGCGCAACTGGATGCCGATGCGCGTGCGGCGCAGCAGCAGATCCTCCAGCTTGCAGACGTCCTCGTGCCGCGCGGCCCAGCGCAGTTGCGCCCAGATGGTTTCCGTGCCGGGGATGTTGGCAAGTTCGCCGTCATGCGCCGCGTCCACCAACGCCTGCGCCGAGGCGCCGTAGCGGCCTTGCAGGCGCTGCGCCTGGCCGGGCGGCAGGTCTGGCGTGTAGCGCAGTGGTGCGGTGACGCTGAAAACCGGCTGCGGCGCCAATCTGCCTTGCAGTTCGGGCAGCCGCGTCGCGGCCAGCTTGAGCGCGTCCAGCGCGATGACGCGGAAGGTGGTCAGCTTGCCGCCGGTGACGGTGAGCAGCCCGCGCTCCAGCCATAACGCGTGGTCGCGCGTTTCCTTCGACGGATCGGCTTTGCCGCTGTCGATGACGGGACGCACGCCGGCGTAGGTGGCGATGATGTCGTCATCGCTCAGGTTCAGTTGTGGGAACTGGGCCTGCAAGGCGGCCATCAGGTAATCGCATTCGGCGCGTGTGATGGCCGCTTCGCGCGACAGGTCGTCGTTATGATCGACGTCCGTGGTGCCAACCAGCGTGACGCCCTCCCACGGATAGGCGAACACCGGACGGCCATCAGCAGGATGCATCAAACTGATCGCCTGCGCCAGCGGCAAACGCCAGGCCGGCAGTATGAGATGGCTCCCCCGCAAAGGCCGCAAGCGGGGGCTCGCAGCCGCCCCCGCACCGTCCGAAGAACGCAACTGGTCGGCCCACGCCCCCGTGGCGCTGATCACCAGCCGCGCGCGCGCCTCGTGCTGGGCGCCGCTCAAACCATCGCGCAGCGTGACGCCACAGACCTCGCCGCCCTGCCCGCCCTCGCACAGCAGCGACTCAACAGCCATGTAGTTGATCGCCATTCCGCCGTGCCGGCGCGCCTCCTGCAGCACGCGCAGCACCAGCCGCGCATCGTCGGTCTTGGCATCGGTGTAGACCATCCCGCCCTGCAAGCCGTCCGTGGCCACATTCGGCGCCAGCGCCAGAAACGCATCGCGCTCAAAATAATGCCGCGCGCGCTGCCGCGCCATGCGGTCATAAATCGCCAGCCCGACCAGAAACGCGCGCTTGCCCGGCTTGCGCCCCGCATAGTCACCGAAGGCGAAGCTCTGCGGCTCCACCAAGCCCGCCGCCTGGCGCAGCAAGTGCTCGCGTTCATGCACGGACTCGCGCGTCAGCGCGAACTGCCCCTCCTTCAGATAGCGCAGGCCGCCGTGCACCAGCTTCGAAGACCGGCTCGACGTCCCCCACGCAAAATCGCGCTGCTCGACCAGCAAGGCGCGCAGGCCGCGCCGGGCCGCCTCCAGCAAAATCCCCGCCCCGGTGATGCCGCCGCCAACCACCACCACATCCCATGGCCCGGCGGGCAATTCACGTCCGCTCATGGCAACAGCTTCCCTGGATTCATGATCCCCTGCGGGTCCAGATGCTCAAACAGTGCCCGCAACGACGACATCCCGAGCCGCCCCTTCTCCGCCGCCAGATATGTCGCATGATCGCCGCCAACCCCATGCTGATGGCTGATCGTGCCGCCATTCTCCACAATCGCCATGCTGGCCGCCTTCTTCAACGCCTTCCAGCGCGCCAGATCGGATTCGTAGTCGCCAGCCAGGCGATACACAAACGTCGTATAGACACTGGCCCCCTGCGCATACAGATGCGACAAGTGGGTATAAGTGTGCACCTTCTCTCCGAACAGCCCCAGCGCCGCCGTGGCGGCTGCCTCCACCGCCCGCATCATGATCTCCACGCGCGGCCAATCCACCGCTGTCTCCACCGTGTCGATGGCATAACCATGCGACCACGCGGCGTTGCGCAGATAGACATTGCGGAAGCGATTCCGTTTCCACTTCTCGCCCATGTGCCGGCCCACGTGCACACCGCCATGCGGCAAGGTCAGTGACAAGGCCTCGCGCAACGCCGCCCTTGCCTGCGACTTGCGCCCGCTCACGCCGATCATCAGCATGCACTTGCCATCCCCGCAGCCGCGCAGCGACAGATAGCCCTCCAGCAGCGCGATCAATCTCTTATGTCCCGCCAGCGCCAGCATGGTGGTGGTCTCCAGCGCATTGGAGAGCCGCAGCATCGACAACGGCAACCCAGCCTGCGCGATCTGCCGCACTGCCGTCTCCGCCGCGCGCCAGTCGGGAAAGAACACCGCATGGAACGCCTCGTACGCCGGCGCCGCCGTCACGCGCACCGTCGCTTCGGTCAGAATGCCAATGCGGCCCTCGGAGCCCAATACCATCTCGCGCAAATCCGGTCCCGCCGCCGATGCCGGGAAAGTCGGCAGATGCAGCGTCCCCAATGGCGTCTCCACCACGCCGCCACGGAACATCTGCTCGATCCGCCCGTAGCGCAAGGATTGCTGCCCGGACGAACGCGTCGCCACCCATCCGCCCAGCGTGGAGTATTCAAACGATTGCGGGAAGTGCCCCAGCGTGTAACCGCGCGCGCGCAACTGCGCCTCAAGGTCCGGCCCCAGCACGCCGGCGCCAAATGTCGCCAACTGCGACTCGGTGTCCAGATACTGCAGCTGCCGCATGCGCGTCATGTTCACCGCCAGCGCCGGCACGCCGACGGGCGCCGTCAAGTGTCCGGCCACGCTGGTGCCGCCACCCTGCGGTATCAGCGCCACGCCGCACTGCTGCGCATACTCGATCAGATCCCGCACGTCCTGCGCGCTTTCCGGATACGCCACGCCGTCCGGCGTGCGGCCGATCACGCCGTAACGCAAACGCAGCCAATCCGGCAAACTCTGGCCCAGCGCGTTGCGCAGGCGGACCGCCGACGAGGTATCGATCAGCCGGTGCGGCGGCAAGCGCGACTCCGCGACCTGCGCGCAAGCGCGCCCGAACTCCGCGTCCTCCACCGGCCACCCCGCGCCGATGCGCTGCCGCAGAAACGCCAACGCCTCCGCGTCCAGCGCAAACTCGACCGACTCATCCCCCCAACCATTCCAGCGTTTCATTGTTTTGCTATCCCCATGATGGCGCGCTTGTTATACTGAGCATTCACCACTTGAGATTAAAACAATGCCGCCCGCAGGTATTGCGCATTCATGACAGCCACCTTGTTCGATCATGCCAACCGCGTCGCCGGCTCGTATTTGCAGCCCTTGCTGGAAGCTGCGGCCCAGCGCGGCGTGAGCGCGCGAGCGCTGGAACAAGCGGCCGGCCTGGCCGCCGGCACACTGGAGCCCCTGCCGGAATTCCTGCCAGCCGACGACTACGTGCGCCTGCTCGACATCGGCGCGGCGCTGGCCGACGACCCGCACTTCGGCCTGCACGTCGGCCAGTGCGTCAAACTGGGCACCTACACCGTGTACGGCCTGATTTTGCTGAGCTGCCGGGACTTCGGCCAGGTATTTGAACAAACCATGCGCTACGAGCAGCTGGCGCACGATCTTGGCCGCTCCAGCATCACGATCGAGGATGATGTCGCCAGCTACAGCTGGCACAGTAACTACAGCAGCGCACACCGCCACCTGGTGGACAGCGTGTTCTCCGGCATCCGCGTGTTCAGCAACTGGCTGGCCGGGATCGCCCTGCCCGCCAACGAACTACGCCTGACGCACGACGGCGGCCCGCCCGAACTGCGCGAGGAATATGCGCGCGTACTGGGCGACATGCCGGTCTTCGGCGCCGAGGCCAACGTCGCCAGCTTCAACGCCGCCATGCTCACCTGGCCGGTGCCGAACGCGGACGTCACCCTCTATCCCGTGCTGCGGCAGCATGCCGAACAACTGCTGCGACAGCGCGGCGCCAGCCAGCCGCCTGCCATCACGCAGCAGGTGCACGCGGCGATTGTCGCCAACCTCGCGCACGGCCAGGTGCGGCTGGCTTCCATTGCCGATGAATTGAAACTGTCGCCACGCACCTTGCAGCGCAAGCTGAGCGAGGCCGGCGCCACCTTCCAGCAGGTGCTGGACCAGGCCCGCTTTGCGCTGGCCAGGGATTATCTGCGGCGGCCGGAACTAAGCCTGATCGACATCGCCTTCCTGCTCGGCTACCAGGAACAAAGCGCCTTCAATCACGCTTTCAAGGAATGGTCCGGGGTCAACCCGGGCGCCTACCGCAACGGCTAGATCGATTGTCCGCGCACGCGGATGAAGGGGCCGATGCAGCGCTCGAGGCTGCGATCCGCGCACATCACGAACAGATTGCCGTTGGGGTGGAACTGCAGGTAATTGGTGATGGCCTTGCCCGGCTTGGTGATCTGGTTGCTGCAATCGCGCTTGCCGTTGTCCTTGGTGATGGTGTCGGTCTGCTTGTAGAAACCATCCTTGTCCGGCTGGTCGCTGATGGTGAAGCTGGACTCGGCCACCTCCTCCTTGCTGAACACCAGCGTGGTGCCGTCCGGACGAATGCGGTAGGTCTCGCTGCACGAACCATCCGGCAGCGTGATGCGCCAGGTGCCTATGATGGGATGATCGTGCCGCAGCGGCCCGCCTTGCGCAGCCGCCGACAGCATCAACGCCAAACTACCCACCGCTAGCATCCGCATCGCACACCTCCGTTTATTTTTCCGCCACCGTTTTCATCTTGGCCAGGCCGCTTTCAAACGCCGGACCGATCATGCTGTCCATGCTGACGAAAATGCCCATCAGCTTGGCCACGAAGTCGGTCTTGCCGGACATGGTCCAGGTGACCTGCGTGGTATCGCCCTTCGGCTCCAGCACAAAATCCGTCAACGACGACGACTCCACCGGCACGTAGAAGTCCAGCTTGATGCCGACCTTGGAAGGCGTCAAGCTGATCACCTCCATGCGGCCGGCGCCGACCTGGCGGTTACCCTGCCAAGCATAGACCGCGCCGACATCCTTGGGCGCGCCGCTGAAAGTACGGTTCATGGCCGGGTCCAGATGCTCCCACGGCGACCACTGCACCCAGTTATGAAAATCGCTGATCAGCGGCTGGATCTTCTCTGGAGGCGCCTTGATGGCCACGCTGCGCGTGACGCTGTACGTGGCCGGCTGCACGGCCGCGAACGCCAGCACGATCAGTATCAATACCGACAGACCAACAACGATTTTCCTGAACATGGCTCTCTCCCCGTTTTTTATGGATTATGCACCAGCCGCACCGGCAGCGCGTCCGGCGTCATGGTGAAGGTGAAGCACTCGCGCGCGGCTGGCGCGCCGGGCACGCGTTCCAGCGTGAAGTGCCGCGCCAGCATGGACATCGCCATCTTGATCTCCGCCATGGCCAGGTATCGCCCCGGGCAGAAGCGCGGCCCGCCGCCAAACGGGAACAGCTTGCGGCCCGGATCGTCGCCTTGGCCGTTGGCGCCTTCCAGCCAGCGCTCCGGCAGGAAGCGCTCCGGCTGCGCCAGGTCGCCGGCCCGCTCGGACGCGTAACGCAGCAGCATGAAGATCACCGTCCCCGCCGGCACCGCCAAGTCGCCCAGCACCGTGTCCTGGTTGGTTTCAGCCGCCATGAACGGCGCCACCGGCTTGAGGCGCATGGCTTCGCGCGTGGCGGCGTCGATGTATTTGAGCTGATCGAGCAAATGGTAGTCATCCAGCACCGCGCGCTCACCCAGCACCTCGCGCGCCTCCTGCGCCATGCGCGCGGCGGCCTGCGGATGATCGCCCAGGAATTCCAGCAGCCAGCCCATGGTGTTGGACGTGGTGTCCTCGCCGGCGAACACCATGGTGATGGCATTGCCGATTACCTCGGCGTCGGTGAAGCCGGAATCCGGCTCGTCGCGCGCCACGATCAGCGCCTCCAGCATGTTGGTCGGTTTCTGGCGCAAGGCCGGATTCCGCGCGATACGCTGGCGCGCGTCGGCGACGAAGCCGGCGATCGCGGTCTGGATGCGCGCGGCGGCGGCGGTGGCCTCGTGGTCCTGCGCGCGCTTCAGCACCGGCACGCGCCAATAGGTGAACGGCGTGGTCAGGCGGCGCGCCACCAGCTTGAACAGGAACTCGATGTCACGCTGCAGCGGATGTTCCTCCAGCTCCAGCGTGTTGATGTCCTGCCCCATCGCCAGGCCAATGGTCACGTCCAGCGTGTAGGCTTTCAAATCGCGCAGCAGGTCGACCGGCTGGCCGGCGGCCACCGCGCGCTCCCAGCGCTGGCGCAGGCGATCCGTCATCGCCGCCAGCGTGGGGAAGAAACTGTGGATGACCTCCGGCGTCAGCGCCCGCATCACCAGCTTGCGCTGGCGGCGCCAGTCTTCGCCCTCGGCGGTGAACAGGCCGCGCGTGCCGACCTCGTTCAACATCTCGGCCGACCGGCTGGAGCGCCGTATCATGTCCGGCCGGTCGCGCAACAAGGCGGCGATCAGGTCGCGGTCGGAGGTGGCCAGCATTTGCTTGCGCATGATGCGGAAACGGTACAGCGGGCCGTACTCGCGGCCCCAGCTCTCCAGCACCTGGTGGAATGGCCGCGCGCGGATCTCGCGCACATTGCCGAACAGCGGACGCGCCTTCGGGCCCGGCAAATCAGCGATGCGGCTCGGCGGTGGCGCCATGCCCGGTGTCAGTCCCATGGTGTTTTTTTCCATTTTTGCTCGTCTCCGCGTACACTATATCTCACAATGTTGACGATATACTCACTCGCCGGAGGAAGCAAATGCTGTCACACGTATATGTGGGGATTAACAACTTCGAGGAGGCGCTGCCGTTCTACAGCGCCGTCATGGCGGAATTGGGCGCGCGCCAGCGCTTCGTCGACACGCACCGGCCGTGGGCGGCATGGCAACCGGCCGAAGGCCCGCGCCCGCTGTTCGTAATCGGCGCGCCCTATGACGGCCAGCCGGCCAGCTGCGGCAACGGCCAGATGCTGGCGCTGATGGCAACGTCGAGGGAGATGGTGGACCGCGCCTACGCGGCGGCGCGCGAGCATGGCGGCGTCTGCGAAGGCGCGCCGGGACTGAGGCCGCAGTACCACGCCAATTACTACGGCGCCTACTTCCGCGACCCGGAGGGGAACAAGCTGTGCGTCGTCTGTCACGACGCACAGGCCGATTAAGCCAACGCCTCCTTCGCCGCCTCCTCCGGCGTCAGCCCTTCGTAGAACTGGTCGGTGAACCACTCGACCTGTTCCTCTATGTGTTCCTGCGCCTGCTGCTGGGTGGCGCCGCCCTTGACCAGGAAGCCCTCCACCTCGATACACCAGTTGATCAGCTCCAGGGTTTCCGGATCCAGCTCTTCCTTTTTCTTTGCCATGATGACTCCTTACTTCTCGGGGTACAGCACCACCTGCAGGTAGTTACTGGTGTCGAAGTAGCGCTGCGCGGCCTGTTTCAGGTCCGCCACGGTCAGACCGTTCACGCGCGACTCGTACGTCAGTATATCCTCTGGATTGGTATTGTTAAAGAAAGCGTTCTGCAGGGACGCCATCCAGTAGCCGTTCTCGCGCATGCCCTTGCGGTAGTTCTTGATCCATGCCGCCTTGACCTTGTTGAGGTCCGCCTCCTCCACGCCGTCCTGCTTGATCTTGTCGATTTCCGCGAAGGTGGCGGCCAGCACCTTGTCCACGTTCTCGGGCGCGCACGGCAGGCTGGCGTTGATGGTGTAGTTACCGTAAGGGATGCGGCTCATGGAACCGCTCATGCCGCCGCTGTACATCGCCCCCATCTTCTCGCGCAGCGTTTCGATCAACTTGATATTCATGACCTCCACCAGCGCCTGCAAGCGCATGCGCGCGGCGCGCGAGTACTCCACCTCGCCGGTGAAGGACAGCGAGATGGTGCTCTTCGGCTCCGTCCCCGCATGCACTGCCTTCTTGACCACGCCCTTGATCGGCCGCACGCCCTCGTCCTTGAAGGCGACCGGGATCTCGCCCACCGGCAGGCTGGCCAGATAGGTGGCGATCAGCGGCTTGATCTTCTCCACGTCGAAGCTGCCGACGATGAAGAAGGTGAAATCGCGCGCGCTCGACATGCGGCTGTTGTAGATATCCAGCACGCGATCCAGCGCCAGCTGGTCGAAGTCGGCCGGCTTGGCGGCGCGCAGCACGCGCGGACTGTTGTTGTACAGCGTGGCGGTGACGGTATCGTGGAATACCGACTCCGGCCGCGCCAGATTATTCTGCGCCAGCTCGCGCTGGCGGTCGACGTAGGCCGTGTAGATGGCGGCATCCTTGCGCGGCTGCGTCATCTGCAGGTAGACCAGCTGCAGCATGGCCTCCACGTCCGTGCTGCCCGAGCTGCCGCCCACCGACTCATTGAGCGAGCTGACATTGGCGCTGGAGCTCACGCTCTTCCCCGCCAGGACTTTCACCAGGTCGTTCGGCGTGTAGTTCAACACGCCCATCTGGCCGACGATGCTGCTGGCGTAATGCGCGGCGAAGACGTCGCTGTCCGGCAGCAGCGACCAGCCGCCGTAACGCAAGCCGCCGAGGATCACCTGGTCGTTATTGAAATCGGTCGGCTTGAGCATCACCTTCACGCCGTTGCTGAGCGTGAGCTCCGTGGTGCCGATGCTGGCGTTGACCTTTTCGCTGACGATGCTGCCGGCCTTGGGCGGCTTGGGCATCAGCTGCGAGGCATACTCCTTGTCCTCCAGCGGCTTGACGGCGATCTTCTCGGCCGAGGTGGCGGTGGCCACCAGTTCGTCCGCCTTCGGTTGCGCCACGCCCGGCTTCTCCACGCCGGTATAGATCACCAGCTTGCTCTGGTTGTCCGGAATGACGGCGCGCACGGCGGCGTTCACCTCCTGCACGGTGATACCCGGAATCAGTTCGGTCGCGTAGCGGTATTCGGCCGCCGTGCCGGGTATCGATTCCTGCTCCAGGAAGTTGCGGATGTATTCGGCCGCATAGCCCGATGAATCGGACTTGTCGCGCTCATTGTAGATGCGCTCATAGTTGCGCAGCATGCCCTTCTTGGCGCGCTCCACCTCCGCCGCGCTGAAGCCGTACTGGCGCGCGCGCTGGTCCTCCTGCACCAGCGCGTTGATGGCCGGCGTGGCGCCGCCCTTGCCCAGCACCGCGCCAGCGCCGAAGGAACGGTAACCGCGCACGATCTTGTTCATCCCACTTCCACCTTGCAGGAACGGCGGATTGGCTTGCTGAGTCAACTCGTACATGCGCTGGCTGAGGATAAAGCTGTACATCCCCTCGATCAGCTTCTGGCGGTAATCCGCGATCGTTTCACCGGCCGGCCACGATTGGATCGGGTAGCGGATGTAGACCGTATTGGCGCTGACTTCCTTGTCGGTGAAGACGATGCCTTCGGAATCCTGGCGCTCCGGGATACCGACATACTCGCGCGGACGCGGGTTGGCCGGGTTTTTCAGTTTGCTGAAATGCTGCTCGATCAGTTGCTGCGCCTGCGCCGGCTCGATATCGCCCACCACCACCACGGCCATCAGGTCCGGCCGATACCAGTCGCGGTAGAAGCGTTTGATGGCGTCGTATTTGAAATTCTTGATGATGTCCTCTTTACCGATCGGCATGCGCTCGGCGTAGCGCGAGCCGTTCAGCACCTTGGGTAGCACCACCTTGTTCATGCGGTCATCCACGCCTTTACCCAGGCGCAGCTCTTCCAGTATGATACCGCGCTCGCTGTCGATGTCCGCGTCGTTGAAGGACAGCCCATGCGCCCAGTCTTCCAGCACCTGGAAGCCCTGCTCGACGATTTCCTTTTTGTCGGTCGGTATCGGCAGGATGTAGACGGTTTCGTCGAAGCTGGTATAGGCGTTGAGGTCGGCGCCGAACTTCACGCCTATCGACTGCAGGTACGATACCAGCTCGTTGCGCTTGAAGTGTGTGGAGCCGTTGAAAGCCATGTGTTCCGTGAAGTGCGCCAGCCCCTGCTGGTCCTCGTCTTCCAGAATCGAACCTGCCTTGACCACCAGCCGCAATTCCAGTTTTTTCTCCGGACGGCCGTTTTTCTGGATGTAGTACGTCAATCCATTGGCTAATTTGCCAACTTTTACCTGCGGGCCAACCGGGATTTTGTCACTGAGCTTGAGGTCATCGGCGAGCGCCGGGAAAGTGCAGGCCAGAAGTACAGCGCCGCACAGGGTACGCAGGTTAATCAACTTCGTCTCCAGATACTTGGATTTTTTAGAGAACAGCTACCATACACCGAAATCCTTAATTTGGGCTAAAATCCTCGCAGCCCGCCGCCCGGCGGGTAACAACAACGTCTTCGGGGCGGGGTGTAATTCCCCACCGGCGGTAAGGTCACACAACCAAGCCCGCGAGCGCTCAGGCGCAGATCTGGTGCGATTCCAGGGCCGACGGTTAAAGTCCGGATGAAAGAAGATGTGCGGTTTACGCATCCTGCACGCCATTTTTTGGCGCGGCCGGCTGCGCGTATTCGCTTGCCCTGTCGCGTTCCTATTTTTTCAAGGAGCGTTCCTCATGTTAGACCAATCCGCGGTATCCCCTTATTCCCTGATATCGGACGATCTGGAAGGCCGTATCCAGGCCGCGCTGGACGCCGTGCGCGCCGGCGTGCCGGTCATCCTGCTCGATGATTTCGACCGCGAGAACGAAGCGGACCTGATCGTGGCCGCTGAAAAGATGACCGTCCAGACCATGGCCATGATGATCCGCGAGTGCAGTGGCATCGTTTGCCTGTGCCTGAGCGCCGACAAGGTGCGCGCGCTGGAGCTGCCGATGATGGCGGCCAATAACGGCAGCCGCTATGGCACCCCGTTCACCGTGTCGATCGAGGCCCGTGAAGGCGTGACCACCGGCGTTTCGGCGGCCGACCGCGTCACCACGATCCGTGCCGCGATCGCGGCTGACGCCAAGCCGTCGGATCTGGTGCATCCGGGCCACGTGTTCCCGCTGCGCGCCACGCCTGGCGGGGTGTTGGCGCGCAAGGGCCACACCGAGGGCTCGGTGGACCTGGCCACGATGGCAGGCCTGAATCCGTCGGCCGTCTTGTGCGAGTTGATGAACCCGGACGGCACCATGATGCGCGGCGCCGACATCGAACGCTTCGCGCAACAGCACCAGATGCCGATCCTGACCATCGCCGAGATGATCGCGTGGCGCGGGCAGCGCGGTATTTAAACCGGCTTTCCGAGTTTGATGTAGCGGTACACCAGCAGTAAAGCGCCCGCGTATGCCGCCGCGATCAACGTGAACGCCAACGGCAGCCGCAGCGCCCACTGCGGCGCGACATGCATCACAGTCCCCATCATCGCCACGCCGACCAGGGCGCCGATCTGCCGATTGGCGTTCAGCGCGGCGGCGGCGCTGTTGGCGTTGGCCTTGCCCGCCACCAGCATCACGGTGGCCGTCATGCCCGGGATCGCGATCCCGATCGCCACATTCATCACCACCGCCGCCGTCACCAGCAGCCAGTACGGCGTATCGGGGTGCAGCCCGGCCAGCATCAGCAGCGCCACCGCCAGCCCCACCATCAAGCCATACAGCATCGGCGGGCGGGTGCCCACACGCGCCGTGATGCGGCCCGAGGTCAGGTTACCCACCGCGAAAGCCGCCATCATCGGTATCAGCTTGACGCCCGTGTGCAGCGCATCCGCCCCGCCCTGCTGAATGAAGAGGCTCAGCAAAAACAGCTGGCCGAACACGGCAAAGTTAATCAGGAAGCCGACGCCGTTGGCCGCGGCAAAAGCCGGCGTTTCAAACAGGGCCTTGGGCAGCATGGGCTGGGAGCCGGTGCGCTCGCGCCGCACCAGCAGCGACGCCGTGATCACCGCCGCCACACCGGCCGCCAGCACTTCCGGCGAGGCCCAGCCCAGCACCGGCCCTTCGATCAGCACAAAGCTCAAGGCGGCCAGCGCCGCCACGCCCAGAGCGTGGCTCAGCATCGACAGCGCGCGCTGGTGCCGCGCGGTGGCCGGAGCCAGCACCTGGGTCAGCACGATGCCAAGCAGGCCGATAGGCACATTCACCCAGAATACGCTGCGCCAGCCAAATTCGTGCACCAGCACCCCACCCACCAGCGGACCAGCCGCCGACGAACAGCCGACGATGGCCGACCAGGTGCCCAGCATGCGCGCGCGCGTGGCCTGGTCCTCGTAGGCATGCGTCAGCAAACTCAAGGAACTCGGCATGAACAGCGCCGCGCCGGCGCCTTGCAGCAAGCGCGCCGCGATCAGCGCATTGCCGCTGGGGGCCAGCGCGCACAACGCGGAACCGAGAATGAACACGCTCAAGCCGCCCTGGTACACCGTCTTCGGTCCAAAACGGTCCGCCAGCGCACCGCCAGCCATCAGCAAGGCGGCGAAAGTCAGCGTATAGCCGTCCACCACCCAAACCAGTCCGGTGAGCGGCACCGACAGGCTGACCGAGATGTCGGACAGCGCGGTGTTGACGGCGGTGACATCGATCATCGCCATCACAAAGCCGATGGCCAGCGTCATCAGCATCAACAAGGGAGGCACGTGCCGTGCCGGCACGGCGGCGGTAGTGGAAGTATTCATGCTCACATGTTAGGCCGCTTGCCTGATGCAGTAAATACGCATAATATCAGCACTCTGATGCAAAAACGCATCACGCTGGAGACCCTCATGGATTGGGATAACGCCCGCATCTTCCTTGCCATCTACCGCAAAGGCACGCTGCGCTCCGCCGCCGCCTTGCTCGACATCGACCAGGCCACGGTCGGCCGCCGCCTCAACGCGCTGGAAACCTCGCTTGGAGCGCGCCTGTTCCTGCGCACGCCATCGGGCTACATGGCCACGCCGGCCGGCGAACTGGCCGTCAGCGCCGCCGAAAAGATGGAGCACGCGGCCCTGCAGTTCCAGCGCGAGATGCAGGGCATCGACAACCGCCTGTCCGGCGTGGTGCGGGTGACCACCTCCGACACCATGGCCGCGCACTTCGTCATCGCCGCCATGCAAAGGCTGCACGTCCAGCATCCCGACATCCGCATCGCACTCAGTACCAGCACCTCCATCACCAGCCTGACGCGGCGCGAGGCCGACCTGGCGGTGCGCACGCTCAAGCCCACCAGTCCGGACCTGATCTCGCGCCACCTGACCAAGCGCAGCATGGGGCTCTACGCCACGCCCGGCTACCTGAAGGCGCGCGGCATGCCGCAACCTGGCAACGGCCTGGCGGGGCATGACATCGTGATCTATCAGGCTTCGGTGGCGCCGCGCCATCAGGAGAAAATCTGCCACGAGCCGGTGCACAACGCGCGCGTGGCGATGGAGGTCAACAGCGGCCTGGCCATGATCGACGCGGCGCGACTGGGCATGGGCGTGGCCGAACTGCCCTGCCACATGGCGGACGGCGACAAGCGGCTGGTGCGCATCTGGCCCGAGCGCGTGGATCACTACGACGTATGGCTGGTGATGCACGCCGATTTAAGCCGCAGCGCCCGCGTGCGGGCGGCGGCGGACGCCATCATCGCCAGCTTCCCGGATAAATAGCGTGCTACTGCCATGGCCGCGTCGGTGCTAATATGCCAACATGAACACACATGCATCCACACCCGGCATCCTGCAACGGCTGCACCAGGGCGCTGTCGCCTGGCTGCACGGCTGGTGGCGGCTGCTGCATTTCGCGGTGCTGATGTTTTCGATGGCGCTGACGCCGGCCAGCTATGGCCGCGCGAACCGGCCGGCGCTGGCTCGCCAACTGGTGGCCGATACGGTACCCAATCTGGCGTGGTACGGCATGCTGTCGGCGCTGGTGAGCCTGGTACTGATCCGGATCGTGGTGGTGACGTCGCAAAGTTACGGCCTGTCGCGCTTCGCGCTGGAGATGGTGGTGCGCGTGCTGGTGCTGGAACTGATACCGCTGACCGCCGCCGCTTTCGTGGCCCTGCGCACCACCCTGCCCGCCGGGCTGGAACTGGCGCAGCGCCGCCAGGCCGCAGACGCCGCCAGCGGCAACACGCTGCACCGCGAATTCTTCCCGCGCGTGATCTCCGGCATTTTCGCCGTCTGGATGCTGGCCGCGGTCAGCTGTGTGCTGACGCTGATCCTGGCCTATCTGTCGCTGTACGGCTTTACGCCTTGGGCGCTGGCCGGCTATACGCGCGTGGTTGGCCAGGTGTTCAATCCCGCGGTCACGCTGATACTGGTGCTGAAGATTGTGTTCTTCAGTTTTGCGGTCGGACTGATACCGATGGCCGCTTCCAGCCGCATTTCGCACGGCCTGTCGGACATGGTCCGCGTTTTTGGCGTGATGCTGCTGATCGAAGTGGCCTCACTCATGGGTAATTACTACTGATATGACAGAACAGAATAACGAAGCCGCGCCGGTACGCAACGCCGAATTCAAGGCCGCCGTGCTGCTGGTGCTGATGGTGGTGCTGGTGCTTGGATCGGCGGTGTACCTGCTGTACGCGCGCGGCGCGTTCGAAGCCACCCAGACGCTGATCCTCCAGGCCGACGATTCGGAAGGCGTGGTGGTGGGCATGGACGTCACCTTCGCCGGCTTCCCCATCGGCCGCGTGCGACGCATCGAATTGAGCCCGGAAGGAAAGGCGCGCGTGGTGGTGGACGTGCCGCGCGAGGATGCGCACTGGCTGCGCAGCTCCAGCATCTTCACGCTGGAGCGGGGGCTGGTGGGCGGCGCCAAGCTGCGCGCGTTCACGGGTATTCCGACCGACCCGCCGCTGGAAGACGGCGCGATGCGCTCACTGCTGGTGGGCGATCCGGGCGCGGAGATTCCACGCCTGCTGGCGGCGGCCAAGGATCTGCTGCAAAACCTGAACGACCTGACGGCCGAGAATTCGGCGCTGGCCGCGTCGCTGGCCAACGTCGCCGGCGTCACCGGCAAGCTGAATGGCCCGCACGGGGCGATGGGCCTGATCGCCGGCGATGACAAGAACGCCCAACAGTTGTCGGAGCGTGCCAACAAGCTGCTTGTCACCGTCAATGCGCTGGCGGTGAAGGCGGACAGCCTGATTGGCCATGCGGATGAGCGGGTCTTCGGCCAGCAAGGCACCATCATCCAGTTGAACGGGCTGTTGGCCGATGCGCGCAATTCGCTCAAGAAAATGGATGCCGTGCTGGTTGAGGCCCAGGCGGTGGCGTCCAACACCAAGGAAGCCACGGCGGATCTGGGCGCGTTGCGTGGCGAAGTGGAAAGCAGCTTGCGGCGCGTGGAGCAGTTGGTGAACGAGATCAATCGCAAGTGGCCATTCAAGCGGGATACGGAGATCAAGCTGCCATGAAGAAGACCATCGTCATCGCCGCGCTGCTGTCGGCCGGCTGCGGCAACAATCCACCGGTCCCGGACTGGCAAATGACGGCGCACAGCAGCATCGAGCGCGCCACGTCGGCCTACATGTCCGGCAACGCGCGCGTGGAGGCCGCCGAATTCGCCCGCGCGCGCGAGGCGCTGGCCAGCACCGGCAAGGTGGAACTGGTGATCCGCGCGGAGCTGATACGCTGCGCCGCGCGTGTCGCCTCGCTGGCGTTCGAGGACTGTCCCGGCTATGACAAGCTGGCGCAGGACGCCAGCCCCGCCGACCGCGCCTACGCCGCCTACCTCAGCGGGGGCGCGGCCGACATCGCGCTGCTGCCGGAGCAGCATCGCGCCGTGGCGGCGGCCAACGACACGACCGCCACCGCCACCGTGCAAGCCATCACCGATCCGCTATCCCGGCTGGTCGCCAGCGGCGTCCTCCTGCGCAGCGGCCGCGCCACGCCGCAGGTGCTGGCGGGCGCCGTGGACACCGCGTCCAGCCAGGGCTGGCGCCGCCCGCTGCTCGCCTGGCTGGGCGTGCAAGCCATGCGCGCCGAACAAGCCGGCGACAGCGCCGAAGCTCAACGCATCCAACGCCGGATTGATCTGGTCAGCAAAAAATGAATATCACAGCCACCTCCGCTCCACGACACAGCGAGATCGCCCTGCGCATGCAAGGCGCCGACTTCCACGACTGCTATGAGATGGCCATCCCCGCGAATTCGCCTTCAGCGCTGGAGCTGTACCTGAAAGTGATGGCCACCACGCCGCGCTGGGTCAACGCCGCCATGGCGCTGCGCAACCGCATCGTGCAACTGGTGGGACTGAAAAACCTCGGCCTGCTGAACGACATCGACCCGGCCAAGCCGGCCAGCGCCTACCGCGTTGGCGACCGCATTGGCATCTTCTCGATCCGCTATCTCAGCGAGCGTGAAGTCATCCTTGGCGACACGGACAAGCACCTGAAGGTTGAACTCTCCGTGTGCAGGCTGCCCGACAAGGTCGCCGTCACCACCGTGGTGCATACGCATAACACGCTGGGGCGTATCTATATGTTGTTCGTCGCCCCCGCCCACCGCCGCATCGTCCCCGCCACGTTGAGGAAAGCCAGCTTCCTGTAAAATCCTGCTTCTTACGATTCAAGGATGGAAATGGCCTACTCTCTCTCCCGGACGCTGCGCGCGTTGTTTGCCGGCCTGGCGCTGTCGTCCGCCATGCTGGCGCAGGCCGCGCCGCAGAAAGTCATCGTCGACATGGACATCGGCGACGACATCGACGACGCCTTCGCCCTCGGCCTGCTGCTGCAGAGCCCGGACATTGAAATCGTCGGCATCACCACCGCCTGGGGCGACACCGCCCTGCGCGCGCAACTGCTGGAACGCATGTTGCGCGAAACGGGCCATAGCCGGATCCCGGTGGCGCAAGGCATTCCGACCAAGGACAATCCGCAGCCCTTCACCCAGGCGCGCTACGCCCAACGCGGCAAGCTGCCGGCCAAGCTGGATGCGATCGACTTCATGCTCGACCAGTTCAAACGCAATCCTGGCCAGGTTACGCTGCTGGCACTCGGTCCGCTGACCAACGTCGGCGCCGCCATCCAGCGCGACGCCGCCGCCTTCGGCAAGGTCAAACAGGTGGCGCTGATGGGCGGCTCGGTGCGCAGCGGCTACAGCAAATCGCAGTATGTGCCGGCCCGCCCGGTGGACAAGGAATACAACATCGTTTCCGACATCGGCGCGGCGCAGACGCTCTTCACGTCCGGCGTGCAGATCGTCATGATGCCGGTCGACTCCACCCAGATCCGCTTGGACGAGGTGGAGCGCACCGCCCTGCTGGGCCACGGCTCGCCGGTCACCGATCAACTGGCCCTGCTTTATCACCAGTGGATCAACGCCTACCAGCCGTGGTCCAGCAACACGCCATCGCTGTTTGACGTGGTGCCGGTGGCCTGGATGATCGATCCATCCGTATGCCCGCTCTCGCCATTGCGCATCGTGGTCGACAACGAGGGCTACACCCGCGAGCGTCCCGGCACGCCAAACGCGCGCGTTTGCCTGACGTCCGATCAGAAGCGCTTCTTCCATGTGCTGATGCCGCGCATGCTGAAGGATTGAGCCATGGCCCTCGTCTACTCGACCGAAACGGGCCGCATGTGCCCCGACTGCCGCAAGCCGCTGGGCCAATGCGACTGCAAGTCAGCCGCCAAAGCCAGGCCGGTTGGCGACGGCAACGTCAAGGTATCGCGCGAATCCAAGGGGCGCGGCGGCAAGACCGTCACGCTGGTGCGCGGTCTGCCGCTGGCCGCGGACGCGCTGGCCGCGCTGGGCAAGCAGCTGCGCAGCGCCTGCGGCTCGGGCGGCACCGTCAAGGACGGCGTGCTCGAAATCCAGGGCGATCATTGCGATCGCGTGATGGCCGAACTGACTAAGCTCGGCCACAAGCCCAAGCGCGTGGGCGGCTAGACCTTATTTGAGCGTGCGCTGGACCGACATGTAGATATTGTCGCGTTCCAGCGCCTTCCCTTCGCGCACGGCCGCGATCCACTGCCCGGTGCTGGCCACGGCGGCAAAGCCGGTATGGAACACCGTGCTGTAGACACGGTGGATCTCTTCCGCGCTGGCCTTGCCGGCCGCGTTCTCATACGACGGCGAGCCGCTGGCGTCCGACAAAAACTCCACCGACAAACCCTTGTGCGCCGCCTCGTAAATGGTGGAGGCGTCGCAATTGTGCGTCATGTAGCCGACGATGGTCAGTGTATCCACGCCGTTCCGTTCGATCCACTGCGCCAGGTCGGTGCCGGTGAACACGCTCGCATACACTTTGTTGATATGGTGCGCAACCGGATGCCGCGTCATCTCGGGATGCAATTGCCATGCGTCCGAGCCCTTGGCGAAAATCGGCGACTGCTCAGGCGCGTCGTGCTGCACCATCACCACCGGAATATCGGCCGCGCGCGCCGCCTCCATCGCCCGTGTGATATTCGGCAGGGAGACGCTCAGCGGCGGATATTCAATCTTCATATTCCCGGTGAAGTATTCGTTTTGCACATCAATGACGATCAAGGCACGGCGCATGGTGTTCTCCTGAGTGGGTTGCGATGAAGGTCATTGTGCGCCAGCCCGCGATCAACAAACAGTGGCCCGAAGGCATACCTCCGATATAATCGGGCCATGAATGCCCGATATAAAATCGCCGTCGTCGCCTTCGATGACATCACGCCCTTCCATCTCTCCGTGCCCGGCATGGTGTTCAGGGATGCCGAGACCTTCGATCTCAGGATCTGCTCCCCCGATCCATCGCCGCTGCGCACCACGGCCGGTTTCGACATCAGCGTGCCGCATGGCCTGCAGGCGATGAGCCGCGCCGACATCGTCATCGTGCCCACCTGGCACGACGATTGCCGCCCGGCCCCGGCCGCGCTGCTGGACGCGCTGCGCCGCGCGCACCGGCGCGGCGCCCGCGTCGTCGGCCTGTGCCTGGGCGCCTTTCCGCTGGCGGAAGCGGGCCTGCTGGATGGCCATGGCGCCACCACGCACTGGTCGTTCGCGCATACGCTGGCCGAGCGCTTCCCAGCCATTACCGTGAATCGCGAGGTGTTGTATGTGGATGACGGGGTATTGACATCGGCGGGCGTCGCGGCCGGACTGGATTGCTGCCTGCACCTGCTGCGCGAGCTATGCGGCGCGGAGGCGGCCAACCGCGTTGCGCGCCAGCTGGTGGTGGCGCCGCATCGCCAGGGCGGGCAGGCGCAATTCATCGAACGCCCGGTGCCGGCGAGCGGCAGCGACGACCGCTTCACGCGGGTATTGGAGTGGGTGAACCTGCATCTGGCCGATCGCCACAGCATCGACGCGCTGGCGGCGCGCGCGGCCATGAGCCGCCGCAACTTCACCCGCCACTTCCGCGACGCCACCGGCACCTCGTTCAAGCAATGGCTGCTCAACCAGCGCGTGGCGCACGCCCAGGGGCTGCTGGAAACCAGCGACGCGTCGATTGAAGTGGTGGCGCAGGAAGCGGGTTTCGGCTCGGCGCTCTCGCTACGCCAGCACTTCCGCGCCACGCTGCATACGTCGCCGTCGGAATACCGGCGCCAGTTCCGCAAGGACGCGGCCTGATTACTTTCCGCCTGCGTTGGCCGCCGCAGCCGCTTCGCGCAGCTTGTCCTTCTTGCTCTTGCGTTTGCCCTTGATGCCGCCATTGACCGTGTCGGTCACGCCATTCGACGGCGCTTCCACTTCGGTCGGCTCGAAGCCGGCGACGATCTCGCGCGGCACGCGTTCACCCTGGCGCTTCTCAATCAGGCGGAAATGCGGCTCCGACTCGGCGGTAATAAAGCTGATCGCCACGCCACTCAATCCGGCGCGGCCGGTACGGCCGATGCGGTGGGTGTAATCAACGGCGGACCGTGGAAGGTCGTAGTTCACCACCGCCGGCAAGCGCGCCACGTCGATGCCACGCGCCGCCACGTCGGTCGCCACCAGCACTTGCAGGCGGCCGGCCTTGAAATCGGCCAGCGCATCGGTGCGCGCGCCCTGGCTCAACTCACCGTGGAAGGAAGCGGCGCGAATGCCATTGCGGTTCAACTTCTCCGCCACGTGGTCCGACGCGTACTTGGTGGCGACAAACACCATCACGCCGCTCCACTTGTGTTCAAGGATCAGGTGCTTGAGCAGCATGGTCCGGCGCGGCACGTCCACCGAAATGGCGCGCTGCCGGATATCCGGCTTGCTCTCCGGCTCCGCCAGTACCTCGATACGCGACGGCTGGTGCAGCAGGCGGTCGGCCAGCGCTTGCACCGCCGGCGGGAAGGTCGCGGAGAAGAACAGATTCTGGCGCTGCTTGGGCAGCAGCTCCAGCACCCGATTCAATTCCTCGCTAAAGCCCATGTCCAGCAGGCGGTCGGCTTCGTCCAGCACCAGCGTATGGGTGTGCGCGACATTCAGCGCATTGTGGTCGATCAGGTCCAGCAGGCGGCCAGGCGTGGCCACCACGATGTCGGCGCTACCGCGCAGCGCCAGCATTTGGGGGTTGATCGACACGCCGCCGAACACCACCGACACCTTGACCGGCTCGTTCAAATGCGACGCCAGCTTGCCGATCGCCTCCCCCACCTGCGCCGCCAGCTCGCGCGTCGGCACCAGCACCAGGCCATGCAGCTTGCGCGGCCACTTGCGTTTTTCCAGCAGCGATTGCAGCAGCGGCAGCGCAAAAGCGGCGGTCTTGCCGGAGCCGGTTTGCGCCGCGCCCAGCACATCCTCTCCACGCAGGATGGCGGGGATGGCGGCACGCTGGATCGCGGTCGGTTCCTGGTAACCGATTTCGGTCACGGCGTTAAGCAGCGGGGGTGCAAGGCCCAGTGTGGAGAAAGACATGTCGGCCTTCGGATACGGATGAAAAGCCGCCAGTATAAAGCATGCGACAAATTTGCCCCGCGCGGACTTTCGTGGGACTATAGCCTTTTTAACCACATCGACGATCATGATTAACTGGGACGCCCATGCTTGCCTGCCGCAACATCCGCTGGCCGACTTCACGCCCGTACGCAAACTGCATGCGGCCGGCGTGAATTATGTATCGTTGAACGTGGGCGCGGACATGAACCCGGTCTCGCAAGTGATGTCGGTGATCGCCGGCTACCGCGCCACCATCGCAGCGGAGCCTGAGCACTATGTGCTGGTCTCCAGCGTGGACGACATCATCCAGGCGGCGGCCGACGGCCGCATGGCGGTCACCTTCGACCTCGAGGGCTCGATGCCGCTGCTGGACCAGCCCGAGATGGTGGCGTTGTACGCGCAACTGGGCGTGCGCCAGATGCATTTCGCCTATAACCGCAACAACAGCGTGGCCGATGGCTGCCACGACGTGGCGCGCGGCCTCACGCCCCTGGGCCACCGCATGGTGCAGGCGGTGAACGACAACGGCATCCTGATGGACTGCTCGCACACCGGCCGCCAGTGCAGCCTGGAGATCATGGAAGCCTCGTCGAAGCCGGTGATTTTCAGCCATGCCAACCCGTACACCCTGGCGCAGCACGGCCGCAACGTCACCGACGAGCAGATACGCGCCTGCGCCGCCACTGGCGGCGTGGTATGCGTTTCGGGCCTGTCCTGGTTCCTCGGCAGCGCGCAGCCCAACGCCGATGACGTGTCACGCCATGCCGCCTATATCGCCGATCTGGTGGGCGTGAGGCACGCGGGGATAGGCTTGGACATCTGCTTCCAGCAACCAGGCCTGGACGACACGCCACCAGGCGAGTTCGATCCGGGTCATTGGTGGCCCGCTGCCGCAGGCTACAACGCGGACAAGCCGCCCAGCTTTACGCCGCCGGAAGTCTGGCGCGAACTACCGGCCGCACTACGCAGGACCGGCATGAGCGACAAAGAAGCGGAACTGGTCCTCGGCCGCAATATGATGCGCGTGGCGCAGCAGGTATGGAGCTGCCCGCAAGCGCCGGCCAAAGCCGCCTGATTACCTGTGCAGACGGGTTTTCAGGTAGGCGACCAGCGCCAGCTTGAATTCAGCCACCAGTTCGCGGCGCTCCGCCGCCGCAGCCTGCGCGTACAGCGGATTAAGGCCCTTGACGATTTGCAGCGCTACGTTGGCGGTGCGTAGCGCCTCGTCCTCTTTCATTTCCGGTTTTTTCTCCCGCAGCGCCGCGCCAAACTGGGCACGCAAGCGCTGGCGGGAATCGGCATTGCGCTGATAGCCCAGCGTGGCGTTCAGCAGCGTAAAGTAGGCCGGATGCTCCTCAAAAAATCCGATCATCAGATCAAAGACGCGGTCAACCAACGCCGTGACGCTCAACTGCGCGGCGTCCGCGATCAGGCCACTCCAGCGCCGCGCCATCTGTTCGCCATACTGCTCACGCAGGGCGCGCGCCAGCGCCAGCTTATTGGGAAAGTATTGATACAGCGCGCCAATAGACGAGCCGGATCGTTCGGCAATCGCCGTCATGGTGGCGGCATCGAAACCGGCTTGGGCGAATTCGACGGCGGCGGCATCCAACATGGCGGCCATGCGCTGCTCGCCGCGTTGCTGTTGCGGCTTGCGCCTGGGTGCTTTTGCAGTATCTGAGGACATCCTCATATTATAAGCTACAATATATGAGGATACCCTCACTTTTAAGGAGCGCACCATGGAAGCAATCAACACGGCATTGGTATTAATCGATCTTCAACACAGCAACGTCGAGCGTACGCTGGCGCCGCATGCGTCGCAACGGGTGGTGGAAAATTGCGCGCGGCTGGCGCAGCTTGTACGGCGCAAAGGCGGCACCGTGGTCTACGTGCGCGTATTGGTGAATGAATTGCGGCAGCAGCCGGCCGACATTTCCGTTGGCCGCGCCCCGTCCGCCCCGCCACTGCCGGCGCAGGCATGGGAAATCGTCGCGGGCGCAGGACGGCAGGATGACGATATTGTGATCGACAAGCGTCAATGGGGCGCCTTCCACGGCACCTCCCTGGACCAGCAACTGCGCCGCCTTGGCGTCCGTACCATCATCCTTGGAGGTATTGCCACCAACTTCGGCGTGGAGTCGACCGCGCGCGCGGCCCAGGATCTGGGCTACGCCCTGGTGTTCGCGGAGGACGCCATGTCGAGCATCAAGGCAGAGATGCATCAGTTCGCGGTACAGAACATCTTCCCTATCCTCGGCCGCGTGCGCGGCACGGACGAAGTGCTGGCGATGCTGTAGATCAGGCGCTGAGGGCCCGCATCTCGCTGTAGAGGTTCGACTTGCCCTCGAAGCCGATGCCCACCAGCTCCGGCATGGTGATGTAACCGTTATCGACCCGCACGCCGTCCGGGAAGCCGCCGAAGGGCTGGAACAGGTCCGGATAGGACTCATTGCCACCCAGCCCAAGGCCGGCCGCGATGTTCAGCGACATCTGGTGGCCGCCATGCGGGATGCAGCGGGTGCGCGACCAGCCATGCTGGTGCAGCATGTCCAGCGTGCGCAGGTACTCCACCAGGCCATAGCTCAAGGCGCAATCGAACTGCAGCCAGTCGCGGTCCGCGCGCATGCCGCCGTATCGGATCAGGTTACGCGCATCCTGCATCGAGAACAGGTTCTCGCCGGTGGCCATCGGCTTGTCGTAGTAGTTGCGCAAGGTCGCTTGCAACTCGAAGTCCAGCGGATCGCCGGCTTCCTCGTACCAGAACAAATCGTATCGCGACAGCGCCTTGGCGTACTTGATGGCGGTGTCGAGATCGAAACGGCCATTGGCGTCCACCGCAAGCTTCTGGCCGTCGCCCAGCACGCTGAGGATGGCGTCGATGCGGCGCAGGTCTTCGTCCAGCGAGGCACCGCCGATCTTTTTCTTCACCACCGTGTAGCCGCGATCGATGTAGCTGCGCATTTCATCTTTGAGCGCCTCGTGGCTCTGGCCCGGATAGTAGTAGCCGCCGGCGGCGTACACGAACACCTTGCGGTCCGGCGAGCCGCTGCCATAACGCTCCGCCAGCAACTGGAACAGCGGCTTGTGCTCGATCTTGGCCACCGCGTCCCAGATCGCCATGTCAATGGTGCCGATGGCCACCGAACGCTCGCCATGGCCGCCGGGCTTCTCGTTGGTGAACATGCAGTCCCACACCTTGTGCGGATCGAGGTTGGTGCCTTCCGCGTTCAGCAGCGAGAACGGATCGGCTTCGAGGATGCGCGGGATGAAGCGTTCGCGCATCAACTTGCCCTGGCCGTAACGGCCATTCGAGTTGAAGCCGTAGCCCACCACAGGCTTGCCATCGCGGACCAAGTCCGTGATCACGGCCACGAGGCTCAACGTCATCTTGCTGAAATCGATGTAGGCATTGCGAATCGGGGAGCTGATAGGAATGGTCTTTTCGCGAATCTCGACGATTTTCATGATGCGGCCTCCGTTGAACAATGGACGCCAGCTTACTCTTGAAAGATAGTCGTATAATTTACTGAAAATAATTCCTTTATTAACTTCAAGTGAATAACGATATCGTCTCCGAGCTGTCTTTCTTCGTCATACTGGCAAGACTGGGCAGCCTGGCCGCCACCGCGCGCGAACTGGGATTGACGCCGCCGGCCGTCACCAAGCGGCTGATGCTGATGGGGCGGCGCCTCGGCGTGCGCCTGCTGAACCGCACCACCCGCCGCGTGAGCCTGACCAGCGAAGGCGAGACCTACCTCGCGCAAGCCACGCGCATCCTGGCCGACATCCGCGACATGGAAGAATCGGTATCGAGCGGGCGCGCAGCGCCCAAGGGGCTGCTGCGCGTGAACGCCACGCTGGGCTTCGGCCGCACCACCATCGCGCCGCTGGTATCGGCATTCGCGCGCCGCTATCCGGACGTGGAGGTGCGGTTGCAGCTGACCGACCGCCCCATCAACCTGGTGGAAGACGCCTACGACCTGGGCATACGCTTCGGCGAACTGCCTGACACGCGGCTCAGCGCGCGCAAGATCCTGTCCAACCAACGCTACCTGTGCGCCTCGCCGGCGTACTTGAAAAAGAACGGCGTGCCGCGCGCGCCGCAGGATCTTGCGCGGCACCGCTGCATCCTGCACCGCCAGAATGACGACAGCTACAGCACCTGGAAACTGCAGAAAGGCCGCAAGCAAGAGTCGGTGAAGGTACACGGCAGCCTGTCCAGCAACGACGGCGACGTGGTGCTGGGCTGGGCGCTGGAAGGTCACGGCATCCTGCTCCGCTCCGAGTGGGACGCGGCCAAGTATCTCGACAGCGGCCGCCTGCAGGTGGTCCTGCCGGACTACACCCTGCCCTCGGCCGACCTGTATGCCTATTACCCAAGCCGCCAGCAGCAGCCTGCCCGCGTGCGCGCTTTCATCGATTTTCTGGTGGAGAGCGTACCGGCAGCCACTGCGCCACGCCCCAGGCGAATTCCGGGATGATGAAAAGCCACAGCAGCGGCGCGCCCGTAACGGCCAGGGTCCAGCCCATCCAGGTGGTGAACAAGAAGCGGGCAACGCCGTCGAAGCGGCCGTACCGTGTTTGCGGATCGCTGACGCGCAACACGGACCACACCAGCACCACGCTGCCCAGCAGGCAGGCAAACAGCACGTGGAATGGCGTGAAGGCCGGTAGCGCAGTCCCGCCCAAGGCCTGGTTGATGGCAGCCAGCTGTTCGTGGGCGTAGGCGAAGCTCCACGGGGTGGCGAAAGGTGCGGTCACGATCAAATCATAGATCGCGCTGCCCAGGACGATTTTGCGGAAGGTGGTAGTTTTCATGCAGCCATGCTAAAGGCTGGAGTACACTCCAGGGTCAAGCAGTTTTTTGGAGATCATGGATGCAAATCGGAGAAATCGCCGGCGCCACTGGCCTGAGCCGCGACACCTTGCGCTTTTACGAGAAACGCGGCCTGCTGCGCGCGCGTCGCGCCGCCAACGGTTATCGCGACTATCCGCCGGAAGCCGTCGACTGGCTGCGCTACATCCGGCTGGCGCAAACGCTGGGCTTCACGCTCACAGAAATCGAGGCCGACCTGCCGCTGCTGGCCGAGCCGGATACTTCAGCGCCCCAACTGCGCGCGGCGCTGGAGCGCAAACTGGCCGATATCGACCAGCGCATCGACGGCCTGCAACGGCTGCGCGGCGAACTGCTGCGCCGCCTGGGCGAGGACATGCAAAGCTGTCCGCTGCAGGGCGGCGCTACTTGACCTCGTCGCACGCCTTTTCATTCGGCTGGAAGGTCTGGTTCAGCTCCACGCGCCGCCCGCCGACTTGCAATTCCTTGAAGCGCGGCGTGACCAGCGTGAACTCTCCCTTG
Organism: Duganella sp. SG902; assembly: GCF_013376005.1. Taxonomy (GTDB): domain Bacteria; phylum Pseudomonadota; class Gammaproteobacteria; order Burkholderiales; family Burkholderiaceae_D; genus Rugamonas. The sequence goes on from NZ_JABMJK010000001.1 coordinate 497,038, forward strand.
CGCAGCTTTTCCACCAGCGGCTTGCAACTGATGTCGCCGTAGCCGACGTTGGCGGCCACCGTCCAGCTGCCATCGGCGCTTTCCGCGAACACCTGGCCGCCGCCCGCGTGCTGCTTCTCGATCAGCAGCACCTCCGGCTTGCCGTCACCGTCGGCGTCGATCAGGAAGGCGTCGCACTTGCCTTCCCGCTTGCTCAGGCAATCGGGCTTGAGATGGTCCTGCATGATGTTCCATTTCTGCGCGAGGAAGCTGGCCGGCAGTTGCGCGCCGGACGGCCACACCGTCAGGTTGTCCGCCACGGAGACTGGCGCGGTGGCGCGCATCGGGTGCTTCCAGCGGTCGCTGTCGTCCAGCGCCAGCATGGCCGCCGCTTCGCGCGCCAGGACGGCGGCATCGGGCCCGGTGCTGCGCTGCTTCAGTTCCTCCAGCGCGGCGCGGCCGTACCGCCCGCCTTCGAAGCGCAGGTAGCGGAAATCGAAATCGGCGGCGGCGGTCTTGCCCTTGGCCAGCCGCGCCATCTGGCTGTTGACGCCGATGCGAGCGGGGTCGGCGATCGGTGTGAACAGCACAAACAGCACCGCCAGCACGAGGAAGGCCGCCCACACGTTGATTCTGCTGACCGGCAGCAGCCAGGTGTCGTACTGGGAGGCCGCCCACAGGTAGCCGATGGCATAGAAGGCCGCCACCAGCAGGCAGGCCGCCGCGATCACGCGGTCCGAGGTCCAGCCGTATTGCGCCACGCGCAGTCCCAGCGCATAGACGCCGACCAGGGTCACAGGCAGGATCAGGATGGCGGCCGTGCGCGCGCCGACGCGCAGCGGCAATGCCACAATGGCCTCCCCATTCTGGAACGCGGCGTTGATCAGCACCAGCAGCACCGCCGCGGCGCTCAGCAGCACCGAGGTGGCGTGGCGCGTCTCCCACAACGCGGACAGGCCGGTGAAAGGCAGCGTGCAGATAAAGCCGGTCACCAGCACCACCGCCACCGGCAATATCCATGACATCAGCACCAGCAGCAGGGTGCGAATGCCGCGTACGATGGCCGGCCGCACATCCGTCACGTGCATGGCGCAGGAAAAAGCGGTGCAGATCACCGGCACGTTGAACCACGACTCGCGCAGCAACTCCTGCAGGAACTTCAGCTTCACCAGCATGAACAGCTGGGATCCCATGAACAGCACAAAGAACAAGGCGCCGACGAAGAACGCGGAAAACAACAGTTGTATAGCCAGCTTCCACGCCACCTCGAAATAGGTATTGTAGGTGGCGATGCGACGCCCCTCCTGCGCCCCGGCAAGCACCAGCGTATGGGCGATGAAGAAGAATACGGCGCTGAAGAAGACCAGCAGCACCGAGGGCGAATAGATCGGCTTATGATCCCAATTGCTCAGCAGCGGCTGCGCATTCTGGTCGCGCCAGGCGTCATGCAGCGACAACGCCAGCAGCACGGCCAGCGCCGCCAGCAGCCATATCGCGGCCTGGCGCGGCTTCAGGTGGCCCAGGCTGGAGATCAGCAGCACCGGCAAAATCAGCAGCACGGTGGTCAGCGGCACCATGGCGAACGGCGCGGTGGCCGGCCACGCGACGTCGCGCGCGGCGGCATACAGCCAATACAGCAGCAGCCCCTGTAGCAGCCCGATGGCCAGCCTTGCCGCCATCACTCTGCGGCTGACCTCCGCTTCCAGTGCGATCTCGTTGTGCTCCATGTTGTCCCACCCATCTTATTAATTCGATTATTTTAATAATTTAGCATGAATGACCGGCCGGGCGTGGAGGCGCTATAATCGAAGACTATGAATCCACTTCTCGACAAGCTGCACCCCTACCCTTTCGAAAAACTGCGTCTGCTGTTTGAGCAAGTCACTCCCAGCCCGCAGCATAAAGCCATTAGCTTGGGCATGGGTGAGCCCAAGCATCCTACGCCGAAATTCATTGAACAGGCGCTGGTCGACAATCTCGGCGGCCTGGCCGTCTATCCGACCACCATCGGTTCGCCCGAGATGCGCGACGCCATCGCCGGCTGGCTGGAACGGCGCTACAACCTGCCGAAGCTGAATCCGGCCACGCAGGTGCTGCCAGTGAACGGCTCGCGCGAGGCGCTGTTCGCGCTAGCGCAGGCGGTCATCGACAAGGACGCCAAGTCGATCGTGGTCAGCCCGAATCCGTTCTACCAGATTTACGAAGGCGCGGCCCACCTGGCCGGCGCCGAACCGTACTTTGTCAACTCCGACCCGGCGCGCAACTTCGGCTGCGACTACGACAGCATTCCGGAAGAAGTGTGGAAGCGCGTGGCGCTGCTGTTCGTCTGCTCGCCCGGCAATCCGACCGGCGCCGTGCTGTCGCTGACCGACTGGGAGAACCTGTTCGCCCTATCGGAGCGCTACAACTTCATCATTGCCGCCGACGAGTGCTATTCCGAGATCTACCACGGCGAGCAGCCGCCGCTGGGGGCGATGGAAGCCACCCATCAACTGGGCCTGGCCACCATCGACAAGCCATATGCGCGCCTGGTGGTGTTCAGCAGCCTGTCCAAGCGTTCCAACGTGCCTGGCATGCGCTCCGGCTTCGTCGCCGGCGACGCCGACGTGCTGAAGAAATTCCTGTTGTACCGCACCTATCACGGCGGCGCCATGAGCCTCTCCGTGCAAGCTGCGTCGATCGCGGCGTGGAACGACGAAACCCATGTCGAACAAAACCGCGAACAATACCGCGCCAAGTTCAACGCCATCACGCCTTTGCTGAAGGAAGTGCTGGACGTGGAACTGCCGGACGCCGGCTTCTACCTGTGGGCGGACGTCAGCCGTACCGGCTTGTCCGACACCGAGTTCGCCCAGCGCCTGTACGCCGAATATAATGTCACCGTACTGCCAGGCAGCTACCTGGCGCGTGAAGCGCACGGCATCAATCCGGGCCGCAACCGCATCCGCATGGCGCTGGTCGCCGAGACGACGGAAGGCCTGGAAGCGGCGCAGCGCATCGTCCAATTCTGCAAGTCCCTTAACAAATAATTGAGTCCATCATGAGCCAACAACTCCAGAACATCATCGAAACCGCCTGGGAAGACCGCGCGAACATCAATCCGGCCAACGGTTCCGCCGAACTGCGCGACGCCGTCAACCACGTGCTGGCCGGCCTGGACGCGGGCACCATCCGCGTGGCCGACAAGGCCACCGGCACCTGGGTGGTGAACCAGTGGGTCAAGAAAGCCGTGCTGCTGTCGTTCCGCCTGGAGAACAACGTGGTCCTGCCATCGGACGGCACCATGCAGTTCTACGACAAGGTGCCGACCAAGTTCGCCAACTACACCGCCGACGATTTCGCCAAGGGCGGCTTCCGCGTGGTGCCGCCGGCTGTCGCCCGCCGCGGCTCCTTCATCGCCAAGAACGTGGTGCTGATGCCTTCCTACGTCAACATCGGCGCCTACGTCGATGAAGGCGCGATGGTCGACACCTGGGCCACCGTCGGCTCGTGCGCGCAGATCGGCAAGAACGTCCACCTGTCGGGCGGCGTGGGCATCGGCGGCGTGCTGGAACCGATGCAAGCCAATCCAACCATCATCGAAGACAACTGCTTCATCGGCGCCCGCTCGGAAATCGTCGAAGGCGTGATCGTGGAAGAGAACTCGGTGATCTCGATGGGCGTGTACATCGGCCAGTCGACCAAGATCTACGACCGCGCCACCGGCGAAGTGACCTATGGCCGCGTGCCTGCCGGCTCCGTGGTGGTATCGGGTTCGCTGCCATCGGACGACGGCAAGTACTCGCTTTACTGCGCCGTGATCGTCAAGCGCGTGGACGCGCAGACCCGCTCCAAGACCAGCATCAACGAACTGCTGCGCGGCGTATAATCTGATGTAAAAACCGGAGAACCACCATGGCCATGGACCGCTTGTTCCAACTGATGAAGGAAAAGAACGCGTCGGACATGTTCTTCGCGGTGAATTCTCCGGTTCACATCAAGATCAACGGGAACCTCATCCCGATCAACCAGCAAAAGCTGGAGCCGGAGAACATCCACGCCCTGCTGGCGGAAATCGCCACACCGGAGCAGATGGAGGAACTGGCAAGCACCAATGAATTGAACATGGGCGTCTCGGTGCCCAACCTGGGGCGCTTCCGCCTGTCCGCGTTCCGGCAGCGTGGCAGCATCTCCGCCGTGTTCCGCTTTGTCCCCGCGACGATTCCCCTGCTGGCCGATTTGCAGCTGCCGCCTGTGCTGGCGGACCTGATCATGGAAAAGCGCGGCTTGCTGCTGCTGGTGGGTTCCACCGGTTCCGGCAAATCGACCACCATCGCGTCCATGCTGGATCATCGCAACGAACTGCGTTCCGGCCATATCCTGACGCTGGAAGATCCGATCGAGTACCTGTTCCGGAATAAGAAATCCATCGTCAACCAGCGCGAGATCGGCAGCGACGCCAAGGACTTCCACACCGCGCTGCGCAACTCCATGCGCCAGGCGCCGGACTGCATCCTGATCGGCGAGATCCGCGACAAGGAAACCATGGCCGCCGCGCTGGCCTACGCGCAGTCGGGCCACCTGGTGCTGGCGACCCTGCACGCCAATAACAGCTACAACGCGCTGAACCGCATCATCAGCTTCTACCCGATCGAGAACCGCGCGGCGTTGCTGCAGGATTTGTCGAGCACCATCAAGGCCATCGTGTCGCAGAGGCTTGTGCGCTCGATCAACGGCGGCACGCGCTCGGCGGCGGTGGAAGTGATGGTCAACACCCGCTACATCGCGGACCTGATCGAGAAAGGCGAAATCAGCCAGATCAAGGAAGCGATGGAAAAGAGCATGTCGCCCGGTTCGCAATCGTTCGAACAGGCCTTGCTCAAGCTGGTGCAGGATGGCCTGGTCAGCCAGGACGAAGCCCTGGCCAACGCCGATTCCGCCACCAACCTGCTCTGGCTCCTCAACAATGGCCCCGACAGCAAGCTGGCCAAGGCCGATGAACCGGAATCCAAGCCAGCAGCCAGCGAAGCATCCTTTACCGAATTTACCCTCAATACCTAGGCAGCCCTGACACGGAGATGAAAGATTGTTTCGATGAGTAAGAGCAGATTGGAAAGCACCAGCAAATTCTTGTCGCTCATTTTGCGGCATGCGCCAGAAACAATCGGTATTCAGCTCGATGCAAACGGCTGGGCCGACGTGGCCGAACTGCTCGAGAAAGCCGCCCAGCATGGCAAGCCGATCACACGCGAGCTATTAAACGAAGTCGTTGCGACGAGCGACAAAAAGCGATTCGCCTTCAGCGCCGACGAACAATCAATCCGCGCCAATCAAGGCCACTCTGTCGCAGCGGTCGATCTCGAACTGAGGCCAACACCACCACCTCCAGTCTTGTATCACGGTACTGCAAGTAGGTTTGTGGATTCAATCAAAGCGACAGGACTGCGATCACAATCGCGCAATCACGTGCACCTATCGTCACAGATGGAGACCGCCGTCAGTGTCGGCAAACGACATGGATCGCCGGTGGTGCTGACGATTCAGGCCCAAGCCATGCACGCCCAAGGGCATCCGTTTTACCTGTCCGAAAACGGTGTCTGGCTGACCGCCGACGTCCCGGCTGCATTTATCGGCTTTCCCTGACTTGCGGCAGTTCCATCATTACGATCTGCGGCGGCGGGCGAATACGCCCAGCAGCGCCAGCCCGCCGCCCAGCATGCGGAAATGGTCACCGTGGTGACGCGCGTTCCTCCCGGATAGGAGCCAAGGTCGAAATAGGTCAGCACCACGGCTTGCCCATTTAGCGGCTTGAGATCGATGCGCGCCGCCGAATGCGCGTCATCCAGGTCGGCCCAGGCCACGCCGTGCAGATTGTTGTATGAGTTGTCCCACCAGACAGCCGCGCCAACTACGCGATCGCACCGCCGCCGTCCACCAGCACGGTGGAGCCGGTAGCGTATGGCGTGGTGACCAGATAGACGATGGCGTTGGCCACGTCCTCCGGCTGTCCCATGCGCCTGGCCGGCAGCCGCGCGGCGACGGTTTCGAACTTGGCCGCGCGCGCCTCGTCGCTGATACCGGACCACATTGGTGTGGCGATCATCCCCGGCGACACCGTATTCACGCGCACCGGCGACAGCTCCAACGCCAGCCCGCGTGCCAGCGACTCCAGCGCCGCGTTGATCGCGCCTTGCAGCACCGAGGTCTTGCTGGGTCGGACGCCGAGGAAGCCAGACACCAGCGTCAATGACCCGCCTTCAGCGATCCGGGCCGCGCGCGCCACCCGGTAAGCGCCCCAAAACTTGCTGTTCATAGCCGCATACGCATCCACCAGCGGCAGCTGGCGCACCGGCCCGGACGCCGTTTGCGCCGCCGACACCACCACATGATCGAATTCTCCCTGTGCGGCGAAGAATGCCTCCAGCCCGGCGTCATTGGCGGTATCGAGAACGGCCGTGCGCACCGCGCCGCCGCTGCGCGCCGCCGCCGCTTGCAACTTGAGCGGATCACGCGAGGCGATGGTCACCTCGGCACCAAATCCCGCCAGCTCGCGGGCCGCAGCCTCGCCGATGCCGGAACTGCCGCCCACCACCAGTACTTTTTTGCCTTCGAGTTTGTTCATGATCTTCTCCGTATATCAAATGGTTTCGGTTTCGCGCAACGTGTCGGCGCTGCCTGATGCAAAGCGTGCTATCTCGTCCTTGCGCATGAAGGCCACGTCCGGGTGCGATTTGGCATAGCGCAGGAATTCGTCCAGTACCCGCACCATCTGCGGCGAGCCGCTAATCCGGTCATGCGTGCTGACCGACATCATGCGGCGGCGCGTCGCGCCTTCCTCGTACAGCTGATCGAACTCCAGCTTGATCTGCTCAAGGAACTGTCTCGGCGAGTAGTTGCGGCCTTCCACCAGCAGGATGTCGTTGTTACGCAGCGTGTACGGCACCACCACGAAATCCTTGCCGTTGACTTGCTCGATGAACGGCTCGTCGCGGCTCAGGTCATCGATGTGATAGGTGTAGCCCAGTTCCTGCAGCAGTGGCAGCGTGTTGGGGCCGCGACGCAGCCAATTCGCGTTGTAGCCTGTCGGGCGTTGGCCCGTCACCTCTTCCACCATGCGGGTGCCATCGATCAGGAACTGGCGCTCCTCGGCGCGGCCCATCGCATATTGTGAACTCCAGCGAGGGCCGTGCGCGGCCGCCTCGTGGCCACGGCGTACGATCTCGCGCGCCAGTTGCGGGTTGCGGCGCGCGGCCTCGCCGATCATGTGTGAGGTCACCTTGACGCCATGCTTGTCCCATAGGTCCAGCAAGCGCGGTATGCCTTCGCGGTAGCCGTAGGCGAACCAGGTGTTGGCGGTCAGGTCGGCCGGCACGCTGGCGGGGAAATCCACTTTCGGAAACGGGCTGTCGGTTCCCTTGAGTGGCTGGCCGCCGGCTTCAAACTGCATCGAGATCGAGATCACCAGGCGCGCGCCGCCAGGCCAGAAGGCGCTCGCGCCGGCGCTGGCCGTCGGCGCGGCTTGCGCGTCCGCCGTCACGCCCGTATTGGCCAGCAGTCCGGCGGCGGCCAGTATGCCGGCTTGGCCCAGGAAGTGGCGGCGCGCGCTGCGCGGTGTTTCGTCGGATGGCTTCATCATCTCTCCTTCAGCAATAATTGGTTGGTCGATGTCGTTATAATAGAAGCGGGAATCGCACCGAAATAGCCTCTTTCGTGTGATACATACTTTCCATTTCGCGAAGAATCCACCACCATGATCGATGACCTGCCCGCCCTCACCGCCTTCGCACGCATCGTCAGCGCGGGCAGCATGTCGGCCGCCGCGCGCGAACTGGATCTGCCGCTGTCGGTGGTCAGCAAGCGCATGACGCAACTGGAGAAGAGCCTCGGCGTCAGACTGCTGCAGCGGACCACGCGCCGCCAGGCGCTGACCGAGGAAGGCGCCCTGCTGCACGCGCGCGTTCTGCGCATCCTCGACGAAATCGAGCAGGCGGAAAACCTGTTGTCGCACAGCCGGCGCGAAGTGAGCGGCCTGCTGCGCGTGACCGCGCCCGGGGAATTCGGCCGCCAGCACATCGTGCCCATCGTGGCGGATTTCCAGCGCCAGCACCCGCAGTTGGCGATACAGCTGGACCTGAGCGACACCGTCCTGAATCTGCTGGAAAGCGGCCACGATCTGGCCATCCGTTTCGGCAGCCTGGAAGATTCCACCCTGGTCGCGCGACGGCTGGCGCCCAACTACCGGATCGCCTGCGCCGCGCCGGCCTATCTGGCGCAGCACGGCACGCCCAGCCACCCGGCCGAGCTGACGCGGCACCGCTGCATCCTGATAGGCGAGCAGCGGCGGGCCGAATGGCGCTTCCATGGCGAGGAGCAGGTGGCGGTGCGCGTAACCGGCGCGCTGGTCACCAACGATGGCCAGGCGGCGCACGCACTGGCGCTGCAGGCGGCCGGCATCGTGGTCAAGTCGATCTGGGACGTGGGCGACGACATCCTCGCCGGCCGGCTGCAGCGTGTGCTGCCCGCCCATTCCATGCCGACCGCGCCGCTGCACGCGATTTTCCCGCACAGTCAGAACCTCGCGCCACGCGTACGCGCTTTCATCGACTATCTACAGGCAAGGCTGCAGCAGGCGTGGCGCTGGGATGTCTGACGGTGGCGTGATATCCTATAGGGTTACCAGACCTTCTATTATCATGACGACTACTCTTTACGGCATCCCCAACTGCGACACGGTCAAGAAAGCGCGCACCTGGCTGGCCGACCAGCAGCAGGATTTTGTCTTCCACGACTTCAAAAAGCAGGGCCTGACGCGTGAAATCGTGGCCGGCTGGCTCAAACACCTGTCGCGCGACGTGCTGGTGAACCGCAAGGGCACCACCTGGCGCGCGCTGTCCGACGAGCGCAAGGCGTCCATCGTCGACGACGAGGCGGCCATCGCGCTGATGCTGGAAAACCCATCCGTGATCAAGCGCCCGGTGCTGGACAAGAACGGCACTTTCTCGGTCGGCTTCTCCGACGCGCAGTACCAACAAATCTTCAATAGCTGACATGACTCCTTCCAAGACCCTGGCGCTGACCGAAAAGCTGATCTCCCTGTCCTCCGTGACCCCGGACGACAAAGGCTGCCAGCAGCACCTGATCGACCTGCTGACCCCTCTGGGCTTCAACTGCGAAACCATCGAATCGAACGGCGTGACCAATCTGTGGGCGCGCCGTGGCAGCACCTCGCCGGTGATGGTATTCGCCGGCCACACCGACGTGGTGCCCACCGGCCCGGTCGAACAATGGCGTTCGCAGCCCTTCACCCCGACCCACCGCGACGGCAAGCTGTATGGCCGTGGCGCGGCTGACATGAAGACCTCCATCGCCGCCTTCGTGGTGGCCTGCGAGGAGTTCATCGCCAAGCACGCCGACCATAAGGGCTCGATCGCCTTCCTCATCACCAGCGACGAGGAAGGCCCGGCCACCGACGGCACGGTCATCGTCTGCAATATGCTGAAGGAGCGCGGCGAAACGCTGGACTATTGCATCGTCGGCGAGCCGACCTCCGATGAAACGCTGGGCGACATGATCAAGAATGGCCGTCGGGGCTCGCTGTCCGGCAAGCTGACCATCAAGGGCGTGCAGGGCCACATCGCCTATCCGCAACTAGCCAAGAACCCGATCCACCTGGGCGCGCCGGCCCTGGCCGAACTGGCGGCGGAAGTCTGGGACCACGGCAACGAGTACTACCTGCCCACCTCGTGGCAGATGTCGAACATCCACGCCGGCACCGGCGCCAACAACGTCATCCCGGGCGAGATGGTCATCGACTTCAACTTCCGCTTCTCCACCGCCAGCACGCACGAGGACCTGAAGCGCCGCGTGCACGCCATCCTGGACAAGCACAATCTGCACTACGACCTGAAATGGGCGCTGAGCGGCCTGCCGTTCCTGACCCCACGCGGCGCCTTGAGCGACGCGCTGTCGGCCGCCATCAAGTCGGAGACCGGCGTCAACACCGAACTGTCGACCACCGGCGGCACCTCGGACGGCCGCTTTATCGCGCAGATCTGCCCCCAGGTGATAGAATTCGGCCCCCCGAACGCCAGCATCCACAAGATCGATGAGCATATCGAACTGCGTTTCGTCGATCCGCTGAAGAATATCTATCGCCGCACGCTGGAAAACCTGCTTACCTGAACCGCCATGACCACGACTCCCTTCACCACGCCGCGCGACCTGCTGCGCTACGCCGTCACCCGCTTCAACACCGCCCAGCTGTTCTTCGGCCACGGCAGCTCGGAAGCGTTTGACGAAGCGGCCTACCTGATCCTGCACACGCTCAAGCTGCCGCTGGACCGCCTCGATCCTTTCCTCGACGCGAAGCTGCTGCCGGAGGAAGTGGCGGCGGTGATGACGGTGCTGGACCGCCGCGTCAACGAGCGCGTGCCGGCGGCCTACATCACCAACGAGGCGTGGCTGGGCACCTACAAGTTCTACGTGGACGAGCGCACCATCGTGCCGCGCTCCTTCATCGCCGAACTGATTCCCGACTACTTCGCGCCGTGGGTCAACGAGCCTGAGAATGTGTCCAACATCCTGGAACTGTGCACCGGCTCCGGCTGCCTCGCCATCATGATGGCGGACGCCTTCCCGGACGCGCACGTGGACGCCGTGGACATCTCGGCCGACGCGCTGGAGGTGGCCAAGCGCAACGTCGCCACCTACGAGCTGGAAGACCGTTTGACGCTGATCCAGTCCGACCTGTACGCCAACGTCCCGGCCAGGAAGTATGACCTGATCATCACCAATCCGCCGTATGTGAACTCGTCCTCCATGAGCAAGCTGCCGATGGAATACCGCGCCGAGCCGGAACTGGCGCTGGACGGCGGCAAGGACGGCATGGACATCGTGCGCCGCATCGTGGCCGGCGCCGCCGAGCGCCTGACCGACGACGGCCTGCTGATCGTCGAAATCGGCAATGAAAAAGAATTCGCCGAAGCTGCTTTCGGCGAACTGGGACTCACCTGGCTCACCACCAGCAACGGCGACGACATGGTCTTCCTGCTGACGGCGGACCAACTGAAACTGTAACCCGTCGCTCCCGCGCAGGCGGGAGCCCATACTCAGCATGGGTCCCCGCCTGCGCGGGGACGACGCTGCCCGAGAATACAATGATCCGTTTTACCCAAGTAAGCCTGATGCGCGGCGTGAAGCCGCTGCTGGAACAAGTCGATGTCACCCTCAATCCCGGCGACAAGATTGGCCTGATCGGCGCCAACGGCGCTGGCAAATCCAGCCTGTTCGCGATGATGCGCGGCGAGCTGCACCCGGACCAGGGCAACATCGACTTTCCGGCCAAGTGGCGCGTCGCTTACGTGGCGCAGGAAACCCCGCCGCTGGAACGCGCGGCCCTCGATTACGCCATCGACGGCGACGTCAACCTGCGCAAGCTGCAGGCCGAACTGGAACGCCTGGAATCCGAACCGGAATCCACCGAGAACGGCATCGCCATCGGTGAGGTCTACAGCGCGCTGGCCGATGCCGACGCCTACACCGTACAGTCGCGCGGCGAACAACTGCTGCTGGGCCTCGGCTTCTCGCTGGACCAGATGCAGCAGCCGGTGGCCAGCTTCTCCGGCGGCTGGCGCATGCGCCTGAACCTGGCGCAGGCGCTGATGTGCCCTTCCGACCTGCTGCTGCTTGACGAACCGACCAACCACCTGGACCTGGACGCCATCATCTGGCTGGAGGACTGGCTGAAACGCTACACCGGCACGCTGCTCATCATCTCCCACGACCGCGACTTCCTCGACGAAATCGTCAACGTCATCGTGCATATCGATGAGCGCAAGCTGAAACGCTACTCGGGCAACTACTCGGCCTTCGAGCGTCAACGCGCGGCGCAGATGGCGCTGGCCGCCGGCGCGCTGGAAAAGCAGCAGCGCAAGCGCGCCCACCTTGAATCCTTCATCGAGCGCTTCAAGGCCAAGGCCTCGAAAGCGCGCCAGGCACAAAGCCGCATGAAGGCGCTGGCCAAGATGGAGGAACTGGCGCCGCTGCGCGCCGCCGCCGAATTCTCCTTCGAGTTCCGCGAGCCGCTGAACGCGCCCAACCCGCTGCTGGTGATGGAAGACGTCGACGCCGGCTACCGCAGCGAAAACGAGAAGACTGGCGAGATCTCTGAAAAAACCATCGTCCGCGGGATCAACTTCTCGCTGCAGATCGGCCAGCGTATCGGCCTGCTGGGCGTGAACGGCGCCGGCAAATCGACGCTGATCAAAACCATCGCCGGCGAGCTGGCGCCGCTGACCGGCGAATCGACCACCGGCAAGGGCCTGAACATCGGCTACTTCGCCCAGCACCAGGTGGAGATGCTGCGCCACGACGAATCGCCGCTGTGGCACCTGATGAAAATCGCGCCGACCACGCGCGAGCAGGAACTGCGCAACTTCCTCGGCGGCTTCAACTTCCCGGGCACCATGGTGACCGAGAAGATCGCGCCGTTCTCCGGCGGCGAAAAGGCGCGCCTGGCGCTGGCGCTGATCGTGTGGCAGCGCCCCAACCTGCTGCTGCTGGACGAACCGACCAACCACCTGGACCTGGAAACCCGCGAGGCGCTGACCGAGGCGCTGGCGCAGTTCGAAGGCACGCTGGTGGTGGTATCGCACGATCGCCACCTGCTGCGCGCCACCACCGACCAGTTCATCATCGTCGCCGACGGCAAGCTGCAGCCGTTCGACGGCGACCTGGATGACTACAAGGACTGGCTGTTCCAGACCAAGCTGGGTAAAGGCACCGACGTGCTGCCGGCGGCCGGCAAGGACAACAAGACCGCCTTCCCGGTGCAATCGCCGGTGGCGCCGCCGAAAGCCGAAGCGGCCGCGCCGGCGGTCAACAGCAAGGAGCAAAAGCGCAAGGAGGCGGAGGATCGCCAGCGCCTGTCCGCGCTGCGCAAACCGATCGAGCAAAAGATCAAGCGCCTGGACGAGCAGATCGCCAAGCGCACGGCGCAGAAGGCTGACGTGGATGCCCAGCTGGGCGAGGAGTCGATCTACGACGCGGCCAACAAGGCCAAGTTGAAGCAACTGCTGGCCGACCAGGCGTTCTTCACCAAGGACCTGGGCGAGCTGGAAGGCGAATGGCTGGAGCTGCAGGAGCAGCTGGAAGCCATCGGCTAGGCGGCCTGGCGGGCGCCGAACTGCACTTTGCGGATCGACATCAGCTTATCGATGTCGACCACGATCAGGCGGCGCCCCTCCGTTTCCACCAGCCCCACCAGGTAATCGACGCCGCCGGCGCCGGCGATCGGCGCGATCTGTTCCGGCTTCAGCGCGATGATGTCCGTCACGCCATCCACCACCATCCCCATCACGCAGCTGGACAGCTTGAGGATGATCACGTCCGTCAGCGGATCGTGCTGTGGCGGCCGCGGGCCGAACGCGATACGCATGTCGACGATCGGCATGATCACCCCGCGCGACACCACCACGCCACTGACGATCTCTCCATCCGACGAAAAGCGCTCCAGCGCCTGCAAGGGCCGCAGCTCCTGCACCTTGTTGAAGTCCAAAGCGTAATCAAGCCCGCCCAGCCGAAATACCAGGTACTGGCGCGCCTCGGCGGCGGTGGCCTGCGTTATCGAAGAAGACATGATGATCCTTTCGTTCGGAGAACAGCAAGTGCCATCCTAACCGCGCCCTCCTTCCCCGGCGTTGACTAGCGTCAACGTTCCCGGACGGCTGGCGCGTGTTTGCTACAATCGCCATATGAACATCATCGATCCGAACGAAGTGGAATTCAGCGCCATCCGCGCGCAGGGCCCGGGTGGGCAGAACGTGAACAAGGTATCGAACGCCGTGCACGTGCGCTTCGACATTGCCGCTTCATCGCTGCCCGACCACATCAAGGAGCGCCTGCTGGCGTTGCGCGACAGCCGCATCACGCGCGAGGGCGTGATCGTGATGAAAGCGCAGCAGTCGCGCAGCCTGGGCGCCAACAAACAGGATGCCTTGCGCCGGCTGCAGGAAATGGTGGACAGCGTGGCCGTGCTGCCCGCCGTTCGGCGCGCCACCAAGCCGACACTGAGCTCGCAGCGCCGCCGCCTGGAAGGCAAGACGCGCGACAGCGAACGCAAACAGCTGCGCGGCAAGGTTATTTTATAAACAGCTGGTGCGCGCCCAGCGCCACCAGCGCGATGAAGAAGCAGCGGCGGAACATGGCCGGCCGCATGCGGTCGCGCAGCCACTGCCCGATCACCATGCCGATACCGGACGGGATCAGCGCCAGCAGCGAGCCACCGGCCGCCGTCACCTGCCATTCGCCACGCGCCGCCAGCATGGCGGCCAGCGCCAGCGTACCGACCGTGAACGCCATTCCCAGCGCCTGCACCATGTCGTCCTTGTCGAGGTTGAGCGCCTGCAGATAAGGCGCCACCGGCATCACCAGCACACCGGTCACGCCGGCCAGCATGCCGGTGGCGGCACCGGCCACCGGACCGGCCCAGCGCTCGGCCGCAGGCGCGAGGTGCAAGCGCCAGCCGGTCAACCCCAGCAGGCCGTAGCCCAACAGCGCCAGTCCCAGCGCCTCGCCGCTCCACGCGGCGGCGCCCAGCAGGCCGGCGCCGGCCACGCCCACGCATACCGCCAGCATCACCCACCGGAAGCGTAGCCATAGCGGATACAGCGCCGGCCCCGCCACCAGCTGCCAGACATTCGTCACAGACGAAGGCACAATCAGCAGCGCGGCCGCCTCCAGCGGCGCCATGCGCAGCGACAGCAGCGCGATCGCGACCGTCTGCAGGCCCATGCCGGTAACGCCCTTGATCATGCCGGCCAGTATGAAAACCAGGGTGACAAATAAAGTATCCATGGGCGCTATTCTGCGCTCGCCGCCGGCGCCTGAAAATCTGGAATATACTGAGCCTGACTTCGGATTATCCATAGGCACAGACCATGCGCTTCGACCCGACCGACCTGCAGCTGTTCATCCACGTGGCGGAGGGCGGCAGCATCACGGCCGGCGCGCGGCTGTCGCACCTGGCGCTGCCTTCCGCCAGCGCGCGCATACGCGGCATGGAAGAGGCGCTGAACGTCCCCTTGCTGGAGCGCGGCCGGCGCGGCGCCGATCCCACCGAGGCCGGCCGCACGCTGTTGCAGCACGCCCGCACCATCCTGCGCCAGGTCGACACGATGCACGCCGACCTGGCGCAATTTGCCACCGGCCTCAAAGGCCAGGTGCGCCTGCTGTGCAATACCTCGGCCATCACCGAGTTCCTGCCGGATGCGCTGGCGGGCTTCCTCAAGACGCATCCGCAACTGGGCATCAACCTTGAAGAGCGTTTGAGCCGCGAAATCGCCCCGGCGGTGGCGGACGGCGCTGCCGATATCGGCATCATCTCGGACGCGGTGGACCATGAAGCCTTGCAGACCTTTCCCTTCCGCGACGATCCGCTGGTGCTGGTGATGGCGCGCGCCCATCCGCTGGCGCACGCGCTCGGCCCCAGACGCCGCATGGCGTTTGCCGAAGCGCTGGAGCACGACTTCATCGGCCTGGCCGGCGACAGCGCCTTCCAGCAAAACGCCAACGAACAGGCCGCGCGGCTGGGGCGGCGCGTGCACTGCAAGATCAGGCTACTGAGTTTTGACGCCATCTGCAGGATGGCGGCCAGCGGCGCCGGAGTCGCCCTGCTGCCCGAAGCCGCCGCTCGCCGCAGCGGCGGCGAACTGCGCGTGGTGAAACTGACGGATGAATGGGCAGACCGCAAGCTGCTGATCTGCGTGCGCGACGAGGCGGCCCTCCCCGGCTACGCGCGCGAACTGGTGGCCGCGCTGCGCCGCACCTAGCGCCGGGCGACTAATCCTCGACGTACGGCGCCCAGTTGATCGGCCCAACGTGGCCGCTGTACAGCACCGTCATGCCCGGCGCGGCGGTGCGCACCTTGGCCTTGACCTCCTTGGCCGGCCGGTCGTGGGGTGGCGGCTCGCCCGGCACAAAACTCATGGTCCTCAGCAGCACGTCGCCGGTCAGCAGCTCCACCACGCAGCGCGAGCCGCGCTGCATGGCCTTCTTCTGACGGATCACCTGGTTGACCTCTTCCTGCGCCTGCTCCTGCTGCACCTGCGCCGCCTTCATCGCCAGCGAAATCTTGGCCACCTGCCGCAGCGACGGCCCCACCGCCTCCGCCATCTTGTGGAACAGCGGTTCCTGCTCCGGCGTCAGCGTCACCTCGCGCTTGCGCACGCGGGTGGCCAGCGTCAGGTAATTGCGCACCTCCGTCTGGCTGGTGATCGCGTCCATCTCCGCCTTGCGCACATCGGCTTCGCGCGCGGCGTGCTGCACCCTGGGCTGCAGTTCGGCGATCTTCTTGTCGAACTTCGAGGTATCCGGCACCAGCGCGTACAACAGCATCTCATTCTGCTTGCGCGGACCGGCGTGGACGATCTCGATCTTGCGGGCGGCGATGGCGCAGCCCTCGGCCACCTTGATCACCACCTCCTCCGCCATGATCTCGCAGTTGCTGGCCTCCCCGATCACCACGCGGGTGCCGGAGATGATGCAGCTTTCCGCCCGCGCCAGCGCGACCTCGCCGCGCCTGGCCTGCAGCACCGCGCCGGAGGCCACGCCCCGCACGCGGATCGCGCCGTCGGCATTGGTGGCGGTGCCGCCCATCAGGTTCTTGCTCAACACGATGTCGCCGCCGCGCGACACGATATTCCCGAACACGTCGCCGTGGATGGTGATGTTCCCGCCCTCCACCACGCGCTGCTCCTGCACGTCGCCAAATTCCTCGTACTCGCCGGTCAGCTGCAGGTTGCCAGTGGTGCGCGCGCTGACGCCCTCGCGGCTGATGATCTTGGGGCCGATCGACAGGCGCTTGCTGCCCGGGTCGACGCTGAGGAAGCCCTCCACGGCGGACACCAGGAACTCGCCGCCGCGCAGGTTCTCGATCACGGTGCCCTCGCCGGCCACGCTGGTCAGCTCAATATCCTTGGGAACCGGCGGCTCCAGCACCAAGCCGGATAATTCATAGCCGCGCACACCGGGCGTGCGCGGCACCTTGCGCAGCAGCTTGACGTTCGGCTTCACCTGCGGGAAGCGGTTCTGGAAAGTCTGCAGGTCCAGCCGGCCATCGCCCATCTCCCGGGGCGCGTTGCTGCGATGGATATCCTGCGACACTTCAACGATGGAAGCGTCCTTACCCGGCATCGCGTTCAGGCGCCGCGCCACGATGATGCGCGCCAGCCGCCCGGTGGCGATCACGTCGCGCACCGCCGGTGCATCGATGCCGAAGCGGATGCCCTTGACCCACATGTCGGACACGAATTCGTCGAAGTTCAGGCGCGCCGGTTGCGGCGGCAGGTCCGGCACCTCGAAAAACACCGGCTCGAAGTAGTACTCGGCCTCGCCGTTGATGATCTTGACCGTCTTGTACAGGGCGCGCCGCGCCGCGTGGAAGGGCTCTATGCTGTCGGCGAAGCGCAGCAGCGGCCGGTCGCGCAGGCTTTCGGGCAGGTCGGGACCGACGTTGTACAGCACCTTGCTGAAGACCGCGTAATCGAGGCCGGCGAAGTAGGCGCTGCTGAGGAAGACCTGGCTGACCGCCGACAGGCAAGCCACGGCGGAGGCCTCGGCCGAAAAGTAAATGCCGTCCTCCCGCTTGACGATCGCTGCAGGCAGATCGCCTTCCGCAGTTTGTTCCAGCGCCGTCGCGTCGTCTGACACAGTGCAATCCCCAGGAAGATGTACGTCGGGTTGGCCCGGCAGCGCAGGCGCCCTTCACTTTTTAATGTTAGCCCAAGATTAGCATGTTACGCCGGGCTTGCGCCAGCCGCTTCAAGGGGACGCGAACCGCAGGCGCGGGTTCAGGTGCCAGTCCAGCGAACCGGTGGCATCGGCAAACAACAACTCGCCGCCGCTTGGCGTGCCGCGCAGGCGCGCCTTGAGCTCCTTGGGCTGCAGCGCGCGCAAGGCCGTGGTATCGGCGGCAAACGGCATGGTGCGCACCATGGTCTCGCCACTGACCATGTGCAGGCCGCAGCGGGCGATGCCGGCCGCCTCCACCTTCTGCTCGATCACGCGCAGCAGCCGGTCGTTCAGCAGTTTGTGCTGCGTCTGTCCGGCCTGCAGATCCTGCTGCGACTTCTGCAGCGCCTTCACCTCGTCCGCCACCGCGCCGGCGATCTTTTTCAGA
The DNA here is from genome assembly GCF_013376005.1 of Duganella sp. SG902. GTDB lineage: Bacteria > Pseudomonadota > Gammaproteobacteria > Burkholderiales > Burkholderiaceae_D > Rugamonas. The sequence goes on from NZ_JABMJK010000001.1 coordinate 515,171, forward strand.
TGCTGTCCCTGCTCAGGCGTCAGCACTAGTTCCTGGGTGCGCAGCTTGGCCGCCAGCGCCAGGTAGCGCCGCACGTCCGGCAGCGCGGACAGGCGATCGATCTCCCGCTGGCTGGCCTCATTTGCCTGGGCAAACGCGGCCACACGCTGCTCCAGCTCAGCGATCTCCTGGTCGAACTGGGTCACGTCCTTCACCAGCACGTAGATCACCATCTCGGTGCGGCGGCGCGGGCCGGCGTTCTCCATTTCCACGTTGCGACCGGCCACCGCGCAGCCCTCGGCCACCTCGATGAAGACCTCGTCGCCGATGATTTCGCAGTTGGAGGCCTCCTCCACTTTCACCTTGCCGCCGGAGATGACACAGTTCTCCGCGCGCGCGATGGTGATGGCGCCATTGGCCGCGTAGATCACCGAATTGGACGCCACGCCGGCGATGTTGATGTTCCCGGCCGCGTTATGCACGCTGCCGCTCACCAGATTCTTGTCCAGCACCACGGTGCCGCCGCGCGAGTTGATATTCCCATAGACGTTGCCGTGCACCGTGATGTCGCTGCCGGTGACTTCGCGCTGCTCCTGCACGTCGCCATATTCCTCGTAGGCGCCGGCCAGCTGCAGGTTGCCGGTGGTGCGCCCGCTCACGCCTTCCAGGCTGACGATTTTATCGGTGATGGAAATGCGGTTGGACTTGGCGTCCACACTCAGGAAGCCCTCGCGCGTGGAGACCAGGTACTCGCCGTCCTCGAACATTTTGGCCTCGGTGCCTTCGCCGGCCAGAAAACGCAGGGTCAGATCCTTGGGCGGCTCCGGATCGGTCTTGCGGCCGGCCAGGTCGAAGCCCGGCAGGCCGGGCACCGGCGACAGCTTTTTCAGCAGCCGCATATGGGCCTTGATTTGCGGGAAGCGGTTCTGGAAGCTCTGCAGGTCGATGCGGCCATCGGCGCGCGCCTTGGGCGCATCGCTGCGATGCAGGTCGGAGGACACTTCCACCACGGTGGCGTCCTGCCCCTTCTCGGGCTCCAGGTCGGTGGCGAAGGTGATGCGGTCAGGCTTGGTCGACGCCATGGCCGCCTTCACGGCCGCCACGTCGATGCCAAAGCGTATGCCCTTGTTCCACATGTCGGCGATGAATTCGTCGATATCGAGGTACACCGGACGCTCGGGGATCACGGTGCCGTCGGGCAGCGTCATCTCCTCCTGGTACAGCTGCTGGAAGTAATACTCGGCATAGGAAAGGCTGACCTTGGGCGCCTTGTACAGCGCCAGCCGGTTGCCGTCGAACAGGCGCACATCGTCGGCCACGCGCAAGGCCTGCAGCGCGCCCAGGTCCGGCCCCACGCCATACAGCGCGTTGATCAACGCCGGATAATCGAGGCCGGTGAAATACCAGCCCGACTGGAACACGTGCGTCACCGCCGCCACCAGCGATGGCTTGCTCATGCTCAGATCGATGTAAATGCCGTCCGCTTGCTTACCCAAACCTATAGGCAAGCCGGGACCCGGAGCTTCTGGCTCCCGGTCGGCGGCTAGCGCTGCGGATGCAACGTCTTGAACCACGGTCTTCCTCCAAACGGCACGCTCGGGCCGAAAGGCGTTGCGTGTAATAAATTAATATTACACGCAGACCATGCAAAAGAAAGGATTTTTGATGTCGAAGACTGCACAGCTGTGAATTTATTGATACAAATCAATAATATTCAGCTAATAATCATGCAGTTTTACCAGCTTTAATTGGCTGGCAATTAACGCCGCGGCGGGTTGGCGTACAGGTCCTGCCCCACTTCGTTGATCTGGCGGCGCAGGTCGCGGCGTTCGTCCGGCGTCATGCGGCCGACACGGCGATTGAGTTCCGCGTTGCGGCTGGCCTCCTGCATGGCGCGGCGCTGTTCCTCGGCGCGCGCCTCGTAGCTGCGCGGATCGAGCTGGCGGCTGTCGTAACGCTGTTCGTTGCGCTGGTTCTGTTGATGTTGCGACGGCTCGCGGCGTTGCGGACTATCGCCGCCATCGGCTTGCGCCACGCCGGCGCCCAACGCGCCGCAGCATACCAACGCGGAAGCCAAGACCGATCGAACGCAAAAAGATGCGCTAGCTGCCGCGAATATTTTTTTGTGATCGATGAACATGGCGTTCCCTAAAAAGCTGAATCTATGCCCGCAGTGTATGATGCTTTGACCAAGGGGGTAAGGCGTTTTGGGTAAAGTTTGTAATAATTTGTAATGGGTCGTCCCGCACGCGTTTTCGCAGGACGAATATGACGTTACCATAGCAACATGAATAAGACAAATCTGGCAGCCAAATGACTAGCACAACGACTGAATCCGGCAACAACGCCGCCAACGCGCAAGGCCACGCGGCCAAGATCATGGTGGTCGACGACGACGTTCGGCTGCGCGACCTGCTGCGCCGCTACCTGACCGAGCAAGGCTTCAACGTCTTCACCGCCGAAAGCGCCACCGCCATGAACAAGCTGTGGCTGCGCGAGCGCTACGACCTGCTGGTGCTGGACTTGATGCTGCCTGGCGAAGACGGCCTGTCGATCTGCCGCCGCCTGCGCGGCGCCGGCGACCAGACCCCGATCATCATGCTGACCGCCAAAGGCGAGGACGTGGACCGCATCGTCGGCCTGGAGATGGGCGCCGACGACTACCTGCCCAAGCCATTCAACCCGCGCGAGCTGGTAGCCCGCATCGGCGCCGTGCTGCGCCGCCGCGGCCCGGACGAAATCCCGGGCGCGCCGTCGGAAACCCCGCAAACCTTTGAATTCGGCCAGTTCGTGCTGGATCTGGGCACCCGCACGCTGAAGAAAAACGGCGAGACCGTGCCGCTGACCACCGGCGAATTCTCGGTGCTGAAGGTGTTCGCGCGCCACGCGCGCCAGCCGCTCTCGCGTGAAAAGCTGATGGAACTGGCGCGCGGCCGCGAGTACGAGGTCTTCGACCGCAGCCTGGACGTGCAGATCTCGCGCCTGCGCAAGCTGATCGAACCGGATCCATCGAGCCCGCTGTACATCCAGACCGTGTGGGGCCTGGGCTACGTGTTTATTCCGGAGGGGCAGCCGCGCTAAGCTGCGCGAACACGTATGAAGTTTTCCCTCCGCCTGGCCAGCCTGAAAAGCGGCCTATTCTGGCGCACCTTCTTCCTGCTGGGCGCCCTCACCACCACCAGCATGACGGCGTGGGTCGGCATGATCAGCGTGGTGCAGCACGAGCCGCAGGTGCAGCAGATATCGTCGCAGGTGATCTCGGTGGTCACCATCACCCACGCCGCCCTCACCCACTCGGCGCCGGAACTGCGGCGCGAGCTGCTGTTCGAGCTGGTGTCGAACGAAGGCATCCGCGTATTCCCGCTGGAGGAAGACGACAAGGTCGAACCGCCGGCCAGCAACGCGCTGATGCCGGACATCGAAAAGCTGGTCAAGGCCAAGCTGGGGGCGGACACGCGCTTCTCGTCCAAGGTGAACGGCGTGGCCGGCTTCTGGGTCAGCTTCAACATCGACGACGACCAGTACTGGCTGATGCTGGAGCGCGAGCGCATACGGGGCCTGACCGGCATCCAGTGGCTGGGCTGGGCCAGCGTGGTATCGGTGGTGTCGCTGGTGGGCGCGGCCTTCATCTCCAGCCTGATCAACCTGCCGCTGCGGCGCCTGACGCAGGCCACGCGCGATTTCGCGCAGGGCAAACGCCCGGCACCGTTGCCGGAAAAAGGCCCGCTCGAAATCATGGAGGCCAACCGCAGCTTCAACCAGATGGTCGACGATCTTCAACAAGTTGAATCCGACCGCGCGGTGATCCTGGCCGGCATCTCGCACGACCTGCGCACCCCGCTGGCGCGCATGCAGCTCGAGCTGGAGATGGCCAACCTGTCGCCGGAGGCGCGCGAGGGCATGCAGTCCGACATTGGCCAGATGGACGCCATCATCGGCCAGTTCCTCGACTACGCCAAGCCGACCGAAGCTTCCAGCTTCATCAACGTCGACATCAGCGAGCTGCTGGCCGACACCGCGCATGAAGTCTCGCGCCTGCCGGATGTGCGCATCAACACCGACATCGCGCCGGGCGCCCACGCCATGGGCAACGCCACCGACATCAAGCGCGTCATCAATAACCTGATCGAGAACGCGCGCCGCTACGGCAAGACGCCGGGCGAGGAATACACCGAGATCGACATCAAGTGCAGCGTGAAAGGCATGCACACCTCCAAGCGCGTGACCATCGAGGTGCAGGACCATGGCGCCGGGGTGCCGGCCGACCAGATCGAGCAGCTGCTCAAGCCATTCACCCGGCTGGACACCGCGCGCGGCCAAGCCAATGGCGCCGGGCTGGGACTGGCCATCGTCGAACGCGTGATGAGCCGCCACAACGCCGAGCTGCACGTGCGCAATCGCGATGGCGGCGGGCTGCAAATCCAGATCGTGATGAAGGCGCTGTGATGCGGCGCCTGCTGTTATGCGCGGCGCTGCTGGGCGGCGCGGCCAACGCTGCGCCAGCGGTGCAAACGCGCGAGCCCACCGCCGAGGAACGCGGCTCCTTCGACGCATACTACCGCGAGCAGGTGCCGGCGCGGATCGGCGGCGGGCCTTCGCTGTTCGCCCCCGTGTTCGACATCCAACGCCGTCGCGGCGAGGCGTGGCGGGTGATCGCGCGGGTCGACTCCTCGCCGCGCCACCACACGCCGGAACTGTGCCGCCAGGTGCGCACCAGCTACATCTACGACGCCAAGGCGCCCAAGGGCCAGCGCTGGACGCCGTCCGCCGCCGCGCCGGAATGGTACGTCTGGCTGGCCACGCCCAAGGTAATCTGCACGGCCGCGCGGTACACGGTGCGGATGGCCCCGGCCGTCTCCGGCGACGACGTGGCCGCGCTGCTGCGCCAGCACCGCGCCTTGCTGGAGCGGGCGCGCCTGCTCTTCGCCGGCAATTCGAGCTGCGCGCGCCAGCGGGCGCTGACCTTCCGCCTGAGCGCCATCGAGCCGGCGCCGCCGGCCAACGGCGCGCCGCAAATGGTGGGCATGGTGTTCGAAAGCGACCGCGACACGCGCGTGCGCGTGGCGGTGCGCAAGAGCCGCGGCGAGTACGCGGCGTGGAACGTCAACTGCGCTGCTGATTGATGGGATGATCGGGCGCCTCCAGCAGCTTGGTCAGCAAAAGCTCGGTGGAGCCGTAGCCGTACAGCGAATCGGCCTCCAGCCCTTGTGTATCGTAGGGTACGGACTCCTCGCGCTCCGAACGGCTGGGGTCGGCGTCGGAATAGGTCACGCGCCAGGCGCGCTTGAGCGCGTCGGCGCGGCGCAGGAATTGCGGCACCGGCCACATGGCTGGATCCCAATGATCGATCTCGCCCAGCACGCGCCAATGGCCGCTGGCCAGCGCCATGTCGCCGCAGCGCAGCACCTTGACGGCGTCCTGCGGGCGCAGCGTGTTCAGCTCCTCCACCGAGGGCAGGCGCGGCAGCTTGGGACCGAACAGATACGCGAGCATGATTTTGCTCCCCGGCGACAGGCGGGCCACCAGGCCCCAGCCATAGCCGCCATCCAGCAAAGGCACGGCAAACCAGCTCCCCTCTTGATACGACTGCTTCATTCAACCCCTTTCATAAGCGTCCGGCGACGCAAGTCCGAAGTGTAGCGACGCCGTACAAAACACGGCGCACAACTCCGGGGTCAGGTCCTCCATTTCTACACGAGCTCTGCTGTAGCCGGCCGGCTACAGCAGAGCTCGTGTAGAAATGGAGGACCTGACCCCGGAGTTAACTGTGTTACACTCACGCCTTCGCTAGGGGTCCTGGAACGCTGTGTCCGGGTGAGAGATACCCTTCGTACCTGATCTGGATAATGCCAGCGAAGGAAAGCGCAAATGTGGTTCTCCCCTCCTTTGATGGCTCTCTTCGCCGGCTCCCAGCCGAACACGTAGAGAGCAGATATGTCCACACCAAACTTTGCAGTGTCCGCCATCGCATTGGCGGTTTTACAGATGACGTCCGGCGCCGCCCGCGCGGCAGAGGCCGACCAGGCCATGCAGGAAGTCGTCGTCACGGCCGCCAAGACCCGCGCTGCCTCGGCTTCCGTCGCCGGTTTCTCCAACGCGCCGCTGCTGGAAACCCCGGCCTCGGTCAGCGTGCTGACAGCCCAGCAGATGCTGGACCTGCAAATCCGCTCGACCACCGACGCCGCCAAATTCGACGCCAGCCTGAGCGACTCCTACAACGCGGTCGGCTATGCCGAGCAGTTCTCGATCCGCGGCTTCAAGCTCGATAACGCCTCGAGCTACCGCAAGGACGGCATGGCGATTCCCGGCGACACCCAGATCCCGCTCGAGAACAAGGAACGCCTCGAGGTGCTGAAAGGCCTGTCCGGTCTGCAGGCCGGCGTGTCCGCGCCGGGCGGCATCGTCAACTACGTCACCAAGCGCCCGACCGACACGCCGCTGCGCACCGTGGTGCTGGAAACCCGCGAACGCGGCACGCTGTACGGCGCCCTGGATCTGGGCGGTCGCTTCGACAACAGCGATTTCGGCTACCGCATCAACGCCGCCGCCGAGCGCCTGCGCTCCTACGTCAAGGGCGCGGACGGCAACCGCAAGTTCATCTCGGGCGCTTTCGACTGGCGCATCTCGCCACAGGCGCTGCTGCAGGTCGACGCCGACTATCAGCGCAAGTCGCAGATCACCGCGCCCGGCTATCAACTGCTGAACAATGTCAGCCTGCCGAAGGTCGATCCGGACGTGCTGCTGAACGACCAGCCGTGGAGCCGTCCGGTGGAAACCACCAGCGCCAACGTCGGCGTGCGCTTCGAGTACATCCTCTCGCCGGAGTGGACCGCGACCCTGAGCGCCAACCAGCACCAGTTCAAGCGCGACGACTACACCGCCTTCCCTTACGGCTGCACCGCGCAGGAACTGTATCCGGGCTACTGCGGCAATGGCGATTACGATGTCTACAATTACATCAGCAAGGGTGAGAAGAAGTCGCCGCTGACCGCGCAGGCGCTGCTGCAAGGCAGCTACACGGCGGCCGGCATCAAGCACGAAGTCACCGCCGGCGCGTCGTTCTTCAAGAACAGCGAGAAATGGGGCGACTACCTGTACGACTGGTCGGGCGTCAGCAACATCTACCATCCGGTGGTGGTGCCGCCCGCGCCGGGCGACAGCGGTCCGGTCTCCGAGCGCCGCCGCGACAATGAGCGGGCGCTGTTCGCGCAGGACATCATGAGTCTGAACGCGCAGCTCAAGCTGCATGCCGGCGCGCGCTACGTGCAGGTCAAGCGCGACGAGTACGTAGGCAAGGACGATAACGGCGTGGTGCTGCCTTACGCGCACACCGACATCGGCTTCTGGCTGCCGAACGTGGCGCTGGTCTACAACGTGCGCTCCAACGTGGCGACTTACGCCTCCTGGTCGCAAGGCCTGGAGCATGGCGGCGTGGCGCCGATCGGCACCGAGAACCAGCGCCGCGCGCTGGAGCCGGGCAAATCGAAACAAGTGGAAGTGGGCGTGAAGGCGGACATCCGTCCAGACCTGAGCGCGAGCGTGGCGCTGTTCCAGATCCGCAAAGGCCTGGAGTACACCGACGCCAACAAGTTCTACGTGCGTAATGGCCTGGCCCAGAATCGCGGCCTGGAAGTGGCGCTGAACGGCCGCATCTCAAGCGACCTGACGGTGGGCGTATCGGCCACCGCGCTCAACACCCAGCAGCGCGACACCGGCTCGGCGGAGCTGGATGGCAAGCGCGTGACCGACGTCGCCGCGTTCAAGTCCTCGGTCTATGCGGATTACGCCCTGCCGCAAGTGGCGGGCCTGAAGGTTGGCGCCAACTGGCAATACTCGGGCAAGAAGGCCTTCGACGCGGCCAACACCGTGTTCGTGCCGGGCTATCACGTGGTGAACCTGAGCGCCTCGTATGCCACCCGCATCGGCAGTGTCGGCACGACCTTCCGTGCCGGTATCGACAACGCGTTCGACAAGTTCTACTGGCGCGATGTCACGCCGGATCTGGGCGGCTACCTGATGCCGGGTGCTTCGCGCACCTTCCGCGTATCGGCGCAGTTCGATCTCTAAAGTTTGTTCAGCGCGTCCGCCACCAGCGCGACGCGTTGTTCAATGCCGCCGCCAACCGGCACGTAGGGAATCCCGCGTGCCGCCAGCTCTTTCAGCAGGATGCGGTTGATGGTCTGGCGCACTTCGTCGTTGTCGCGCATCAGGCCATCGGCTTCCCAGGGCATGTCGGGCGTCGCCACCAGCGTCAGGTCGTAATGTCGCGTGTGCGCGGCGGCCAGCACGGCCAGTTGATCGTCGATGCCGCCGAAGTAGTGAATGCTGTAGACCGCCGTCATCAACGGCGTGGTGTCGCAGAACAGGAAACGCCGCGCACGCGGCGCGGCTTCGTTCTCGCGTTCCAGCTGCGTGCGGGCGATGTGGATCTGGTCCGCCGCCACCGGCACGCGCCCCTTCGTATCCACAAACTCCCGCAGATATTCAGGCACCCAAACGGTGCCATAGTGATCCGCCAGCGCCGCGGCCAGCGTGCTTTTGCCGGAAGCCTCCGTGCCGAGGATGGCGACGCGCTTCATTCCAGCGCCAGGCGGCGGCCGCCCGTGCCGGCGTCGCCGCTCCAGGCGCGCAGGCCGATCACCGCCATGCCGACAAACACGGCGTACAGGATCGCGGTCAGCATCAGGTGCTTGTGCAGGTACAGCGCCACGTACAGCACGTCGACAATAATCCAGACGTGCCAGTTCTCGATCTTTTTACGCGACAGCAGCACTTGCCCCAGCAAGCTGCCAGCGGTCAGAAAAGCGTCCGTGCGCGGCACGTCCGTATCGGTACAGCTGGAGAGAAACCACCACAACGCCGCATAAGCCGCGCCCCATCCCAGCAATGACCAGAACCAGCCTTGGCGATTCAACTGCGTCACAGGCAATTCCTGTGCATCGGCCAGCCCCGGACGCAACCACTGATACCAGCCCCACACCGATACCGAGATAAATACCAGCTGCAACCCCATGTCGCCGTAAAGACGTGAAGCGTAGAACACGACCGCATACACCGCCGACGACAGGATCGCAAACAACCATGCCCAATGCCGCTGATAGATATTCAGCAGGACGGTCAGCACAGCCAGCACAAAGCCCGCCAGCTCCAGCGGCGTGGTAGGCAAACCGAATAAGGTCAGCGGGCTATTAGCAAAACCAGACAGTGTGAAAATTTCGTTCATGGATCGTGGCGGTGATGCGAAGTAGCGCGGGAGTATGCGAGTTTTCAGCTGAATACGCAAGCGGCGACTAACGGGACAGTTACCCAATAAAGTTATCAATTCATAATGGTTATTGACTTTATAATTTCTTGGCGTCACCATAGGGGTGCAGCACACCCTATCCCTTTTTTGGAGTCTCGAATGCGTAAAGCCTTATTCATCGCAGCGGCCATGTTGCTGGCCGGTTCCGCCCATGCCGACTTTATTCCACAAGTTATTTCAGGTACCAATTCGGTTATCCTCAGCGCCAATAATAGCTCGCTGCCTTACAGCGAGAATCGCGCCGCCAACGGTCCGTTGGGCGCGCTGATCGTCGATGCCCAGAATGTCCCATATCAGATCCAATACGCGCTGAACACCGCCGTCGCCAATGCCGTGAATTCGCAAGGTGCGCGCTTTGGCAGCGGCACCCTCACCGGCCTGCCGACCATCACCTTGCGCCCCTCCTCCAGCGGCGTCATTTACGTCACGCTGAGCGGTTTGAGCTATCGCTTCAATGCTTCGTACAGTGGCACCAAGGCCGGCATCATCAATTTCAGCTGCACCAACACGACCTACTACAACAACATTACCATCACCGCGCAGCTGGGCAGCGCCGACGGCGCGCTCCCGCCAAATAAAATCGGCATCAACGGCAACCTGTCGACGTCGACCGACTGCGACTCGAATCTGACCTGGATGCTGCCTGTTCTGGGTAGTATCCTGGTCAACAAAGCAGAAGGCGCAGTGGACTCAGCGATCGCCAACAGCATTCAGAACGGCCTGTCCAGCGTAACCCAAAAATTCTTCTTCTTACGCGATCAGAACTGGCAAGTTGGTCTGCAACGTCTGATCCCCGCCGACAAAGTGGTAGGGGGCTTCGCTATCGGCCAATATATCCAAAATAATCTGGCCTATCTCATATCCAACAGTCAGATCTCGATGACGGTGGGTGGCGGAGCAGACATGAAACCAGTGGTTGGCACCAACGAGCCGCCACGCCTGCTCGGCGGCGATGCCATCTCGCTTACCTTGACCTCTCCTGGTCTGAGCTTCTCCGTCAAGCTGCACGAGGAAGTCAACGTGTTCTGGAAGTGGAAATGCAGCGTTGCCAATCCCGCCTTGAATTGCGCTGATCCGCGCTAAATAAAAAAGCGGCGGCCTTTGCGGCCGCCGCTCTTCATATCCAAACAAAACGCACGTTTATTTGCGCGGATACTGAATGGTCATTTCCCTCAGCAGATTGTCGGCATGGTCAACTTCCTGCATCACCCACAGCATATACCGGATGTCCATGTGGATGGCGCGGGTGATGTCGCTGTCGAAGTACCAGTCTTTGGTGATGGACTCATAGGTCGAATCGAAATTCAGACCGACCAGCTCACCATGCTTGTTCATCACCGCCGAACCCGAATTGCCGCCGGTGGTGTCGGCGCTGGTCAGGAAGTTGACCGGCACCGTGCCGAGAACCGGATCCTTGAACTGCCCGTAGCGCCTGGCCTTGATGGCTTCCAGCAGATTGGCCGGCGCATTGAATGGCTCCTTGCCGGTGTTCTTCTCGACGATCCCCTCAATCGTGGTGAACGGACCCTTGGTGATGCCATCCTTCGGTGAATACGGCGACACGGTGCCATAGGTCACGCGCAGGGTCGAATTCGCGTCCGGGTACACCGGCTTGCCCTGCGACTTCTTCCACGCGATCACGGCCGCCATGTATTGCGGAATCACGCGTTCCAGGTTGCCATCGAGTTCCTTGCGGCGCTCCTTCAGCGCCTGCGTCACGCCGTCGATCTTCACCGCCAGCTGGAGGAAGGCATCGTCCGAGGCGCCGATGGCGGCGGCATCCTTGCCCACCCACGCCAGGCGCCGCGCGGTATCGCCCAGTTGCGATTGCGCGTACAGCGCCGGCACCGCGTCCACCGCCGGCAGCAGCGCGTCCAGGTCGGTCACGTGCATCGACTTCGGCAACGCCGCGTAGCGCCGCAGAGCCGCGATGAAGCGCGCTTGATCGACGCTACCCACGTACGATTGTTCCAGGCGATTCAGACGCGCCTTGATGAAGGTCAGGTCGCGCTGCTGGTAGCCGGTTTCACGTTCAGCGTCCGGCTTGGCGCTCTCCAGCGCCAGGCGGTACAGGATGGTGCCGGTTTTCAGCAAGTCCCCGGTGGTGGCCACGCTGTAGCCGAATTCCTCGTCGCTCAGGGCGATATCGGCGGCGATCAGTTTATCCAGTTCGGGCAACAGCGTTTTGGAGGCGTTGGCCTGCTTGCCGTACCACGCGCGGAACTCGGCGTCCTGCACGTCCTTGATGGCGGCGATGTCCTTGCGAGCAAAGCCGTCCATCAGGCCGCGCGTTTTCTTCATCACGTTGTTCAGGCTTTTGACCACGCTGGCGTAGCGCACGGCGTCCGCCTCGCTGTCCTTGGTGCTGGCGGCGATGACGTCGAGGTCCGACTGGATCTCGGCGGCCTTGGCCGGATAGGCGGCATCGCGCGCGTAGCGGATTTCCGACGGCAGCTTGTAGCGGCTGGTGCGGCCCGGATAACCGGCCAGCAGCACCGGGTCGCCATTCTTCAGGCCCGCCGCCGATACCACCAGGAAGTCTTTCGAGTGATACGGCACGTTGTCCGGCGACGGATCGGCCGGACGGCCGTCCTTGCCCACGTAGGCGCGCAGGAAGGAATAGTCGCCAACGTGGCGCGGCCATTCGTAGTTGTCGATATCGCCGCCAAAGTCGCCCAGCGAATTGGCCGGCGCGTACACCAGGCGCACGTCGCGGATCATCATCTGGCGTATGCGGTAGTACTCAAGGCCGCGATGAAACGCTGGCACCGAGCAGCGATAAAACTTGTCGCTCTCGCATTCCGCGATCAGCGCCTTGATGGCCTTGTCCACGGCCGCGCTGCGCTGCTTGCCGCTCATGGATGGGGTAACGCCCTTCAGCACGCGGCCGGTGACGTTTTCCACCTTGTCGGTCACGTACACCAGCGTGTTCGGACCACCCGGCAGTTCCTGCGCGCGGGTCTTGGCGAGGAAGCCGTTGGCGATGTAGTTGTGTTCCGGCGTCGAGTTGCGCTGGATGGCGCCATAGGCGCAGTGGTGGTTGGTGACCACCAGGCCGGCGTCCGACACGAACGACGCCGAGCAGCCACCGAGCGACACGATGGCGCTCATCGGATGTTTGGACAGGTCGGCAAGCTTTTCCGCCGGGATGGCGATGCCCACCCGTTTCAGTTCGGATTTCAATTGCGGCAGCTGGTATGGCTGCCATTGGCCTTCGTCGGCATGTGCGCTTGTGGCGCACAGCACTGCGGCTGGAATGACTAGGTATTTTAACAAGATAAAGGCCCGGGTTGGATAACGGCGCCAGTATTATAAAACGAAGCTCATCTCCAGCCTATCGCCAGCGCCCAGCCCTAGTTGCTGGCCGCGTGCCAGCCGCCGCCGAGCGACTGGATCAGCGCGATCGCCGTGGTCTGGCGGTCGGACTGCGCCTGCACCAGCGCGCGGCGCGCGGTCAGCGCGGTCTGCTGCGCGGTCACCACGTCGCTATAGCTGACCTGACCCGCGCGGTAGCGGTTCAGCATCTGCACCTCAACCTGGTCGGCAGCCTCCGATGCCGCCTTGCGCAAGTCCTGCTGCTGCGCCAGCGTGCGGGTGGCGGCCAGCTGGTTCTCGACGTCGGCGAAGGCGGTCAACACGGTCTGGCGATAGTTGGCGATGGCCTGGTCGCGCGCCGCCTCGGCGCCGCTGACGCGGGCCTTGGTGGCGCCGGCGTCGAACAGCGTCTGCGCCGCCGACAGTCCCAGCGACCACAGGTTATTGGAGGCGTTGAACAAGCCGCCGGCCGACGCCGCGCCGTAGCCATACGACCCGGTCAGGTTCAAGCTCGGGAAGTAGGCGCTGCGGGCGATGCCGATTTGCTCGTTGGCGGCGGCCACGCGGCGCTCGGCGGCGGCGATGTCGGGACGGCGCTGCAACAGCGTCGAGGGCACGCCGGTTGGAATGTCCGGCACCACCACCTTCCATTCGGCCGGCGCCAGCGTGAAGTCGCTGGCGGCCTTGCCCAGCAGGACGGCGATGGCGTGTTCCAGCGTGGCGCGCTGGCGCACCAGCGTGATCTGGTCGATGCGCGCGCTGGCCAGCTGGGTTTGCGCCTGCAGCAGGTCGGACTTGGCGGCGATGCCGGCATCGAAGCGGTTCTGCGTGATCTGCAGCACGCGCTCGTAGCCTTCCACGGTGGCGTCCAGCAGCGCTTTTTCGGCGTCGGTCTGGCGCAGCGAGAAGTAGTTGGTGGCCAGCTCGCCCTGCGCCGACAGGCGCGCGGCGGCTAGGTCGGCGGCGCTGGCCTGCAGGCTGGCGTTGGCGTTGCCGACGCTGGCGCGCAGCTTGCCCCACACGTCCGGTTCCCAGCTGGCGCCAATGTTGGCGCGATACTGGCTGGTGGTAGGCGTGTTGCCGCCACCGCCGGAGCGGGTGGCGCTGCCGTTCAGGTCCACACTCGGGAACAGCGACGCGCGCTGCTCGGCCACCAGCGCCCTTGCCTGCGCATACGAGGCCACGGCGGCGGCCACGTTCTGGTTATTGACTTCGATGGTTTCGGCCAGCTGGTTCAGGATCGGATCGCCAAACAGCTGCCACCAGGGGCCGCGTTCCAACGTGTCTGCCGGCGCGGCGGCGGTCCAGCCGGCGGCCGCCTTGTCGGCGTCGCTCGCGGCTTCCTTGTAGGCCGCGGGCTGCGGCGTGTCCGGCGTCTTGTAGGTCGGCGTGACCGAGCATGCCGTCAGCAGCGCCAGCGCTATCAGGGAGTAACGGGGATGTGGTGCGTATTTGCTCATGATGTTATCGGCGATTCGTCGCTATGAATGCGGCTCAGTTGTTGTTCGGACGGGCTGCGGCGGCGCAGCTTGTCCATCAGGATGTAGACGACGGGAGTGGTCAGCAGCGTCAGGCACTGGCTGGCGATCAAGCCGCCGATGATGGCCACGCCCAGCGGCTGGCGCAGCTCCGAGCCCTCGCCGAAGCCGATCGCCAGCGGCAGCGCGCCCAGCGCGGCGGCCACGGTGGTCATCAGGATGGGACGGAAGCGCAGCAGGCAGGCCTCGCGCACCGCCTCGAGCGGCGGCAGCCCGCGCGCGCGTTCGGCTTCCAGCGCGAAGTCGATGATCAGGATGGCGTTCTTCTTGACGATACCGATCAGCAGGAAGATGCCGATCAGCGCGATGGTCGAGAATTCCATCTTGAAGACCAGCAGCGCCAGCACAGCGCCCACACCCGCCGATGGCAATGTGGTCAGCACGGTGACCGGATGTACCAGGCTTTCATACAGGATGCCCAGCACGATGTAGATCACCACGATGGCGGCCAGGATCAGCAGCGGCAAGGACTTGTTGCTGTCCTGCGCCGCCTTGGCGGAACCGGCGAAGCTGCCGCGCACATTGTTCGGCATGGCGATTTCCGCTTCCGCCGCCTTGATCTGCTCCGCCGCGTCGGACAGGCTGTAGCCCTCGGCCAGGTTGAAGGCGATGGTGGTGGCCAGTTCGCCGTCCTGGTGATTGATCGAGGTGGCGGCCGAGCTTTCGGCAAACGAAGCGATGGTGGACAGCGGCACCATGGTGGTGGCCGTGGTGCTCAGCGCCGAACCGGACGAGGCATCCCTCACCGCCGGCGCAGCCACGTTGGCGGCGGTGGCGGTGGCACTGGCGGCGCTGGTACTGGCGCTGGTAGTGCCACCGCCCGCCGTGCCGGTGGCGGTGGTGGTGGCGGGTGTCGTCACCGTCGGCGCACCGGTCGGATTGGCGGCCGTCGGGGACGGCAGCCCCTTGGACGGCACATAGACGTCGTTCAGCGCCTCCGGACTCCTGGCGAACGAGCGCGGTACCTCCATGATGACGTGATACTGATTCAACTCGCCATAAATCGTGGCGACCTGGCGCTGGCCAAAGCTGTTATACAGCGCGTTGTCGATGTCCTTGGTGGATATGCCCAGCCGCGCGGCGCTTTGCTTGTCGATGGTGACGAAAGTCTCGACGCCATTGTCGGCCTGGTCGGAATCGACGTCGATCAGCGCCTTCTGGCTCTTCATCGCCTCGGCCAGACGGGTTGCCCATTTTTTCAGATCGGCCTGATTATCGCTCTTCAGCGTGTACTGGAAGTTGGCGTTGGCGGCGCGTCCACCCGAGCGCAGATCCTGCACAGGGCTGAGGAACAGGCTCACGCCGGTGACCTTGGCCAGCTTGGGCCGCAGGCGCGCGATCACAGCCTGCCCCGCCACCTTGCGCTCATTGGCCGGCTTCAGGTTGATGAACATGAAGCCGCCGCCGGCGCGCCGGCCGCCGGTAAAGCCCACCACCGTGGCCACATCCGGGTCTTCCCTGATGATGTTGACCAGTTGGCGCAGCTTGCCCTGCATGGCCTGGAACGAGATACTCTGGTCGGCGCGGATGCCGCCGTTGATCTGGCCCGTGTCCTGTTGCGGGAAGCCGCCCTTGGGAATCTTCGCGAACAGGTAGAAATTCAGGCCGATCACAAACACAAGGCTCAGCATCACCAGCCACACGCTGTGCAGCGCCCAGTCCAGGCTGTGCTCATAGCCTTTCAGGACGGCGTCGAAACCGCGCTCGAAGAAGCGCGCCACGCGGCCCGGCGGCTTGGCGTGATGGGCGCCCGGCGACAGCAGCCACGCGCACATCATTGGCGTGGTGGTGAGCGAGATCACCAGCGAAATCATCACCGCCGCCGACAACGTGATGGCGAACTCCTTGAACAGCGCGCCGAACTGGCCGCCCATGAACAACAGCGGAATGAACACGGCGATCAGCGAAAGGCTGATCGACAGCACCGTGAAGCCCACCTCGCGCGCGCCCAGCAGCGCCGCCTTGAAGCGGTCCATGCCGGCCTCGATATGGCGCGTGGTGTTTTCCAGCACCACGATGGCGTCATCGACCACGAAGCCGGTGGCCACGGTCAGCGCCATCAGCGACAGGTTATTCAGGCTGAACCCCAGCAGGTACATCACGCCGAAAGTGCCCAGCAGCGAAACGATGGTGGCCACGGTCGGCACGATGGTGGCGCGCACGTTGCGCAGGAAGACGCTCACCACCAGCACCACCAGAAGAATCGAGATAATCAGCGTGACCTCGATTTCATGCAGCGAGGAGCGGATCGAGTTGGTGCTGTCGCTGGCCACCTGGATCCTCACGTCCGGCGGCAGCTGCGCCTGCAGGGTTGGCAGCTGCGCACGCACGCTGTCCACCGTTTCGATCACGTTGGCGCCCGCCTGCGCGCGCAGGATCACGATGATGGCCGGCCCGCCGTTGAACAGTCCAAGGTTGTTCTGGTCCTCGACCCCGTCCACCACTTCCGCCACGTCCTTCAGGCGGATCGGCGTGCCGTTGCGGAAGCCGACGATCAGGTTCTGGTAGTCCGAGGCGCTGCGGCCGCCAATGGCGTTGGCGGATTCCGAATAAATCTGCAGGCGCCGGCCCTCGCCCTGTATCGCGCCACGCGGGCGATTGGCGTTGGTGGCCTGGATGGCGGCGCGCACGTCCTCCATCGACAGTCCCTGCCGGTTCAGCGCATACGGATTCAATTCCACGCGCACCGCCGGCAGCGAGCTGCCGCCCAGCTCCACGTCCCCGACGCCGGTCACCTGGGACAGGCGTTGCAGCACGATGTTGGAGACCGAATCATAGATCTGGCCCGGCGCGCGGGTCTTCGAGGTCAACGCCAGGATCATCGCCGGCGCGCCCGAGGTATTGGCCTTGCGGTAGGTCGGGTTGCTGCGCAGCGTGGCCGGCAGGTCGACCCGGCTGGCGTTGATCGCCGCCTGCACCTCGCGCGCCACCGAGTCCACATTGCGGTTCAAGTCGAACTGCAAGGTGACGTTGGAAGTGCTGGTGCTGGACTGCGAGGTCATCTCGTTGACGCCGGCGATGGTGCCGAGGTGGCGCTCCAGAGGCGTCGAGACGCCGGTGGCCATGGTGTCCGGGCTGGCGCCGGGCAGCGTGGCGTTCACCGTGATGATCGGGAAGTCCACCTGCGGCAGCGGCGCCACCGGCAGCACGAAGAACGCGCCAATGCCGGCCAGCGCCACGCCGATCGTCAACAGGACGGTGGCGATCGGGCGCTTGACGAATGGCGACGACAGGTTCACAGCGCACCGCCTTCGGTTTGTGCCACCGGCTTGCGGCGGAAGCGGCGCGCCAGGCTGTCGAAGCCGAGGTAGATCACCGGCGTGGTGTACAGCGTCAGCATCTGGCTGACGATCAGGCCACCGAAGATGGCCAGGCCCAGCGGACGGCGCAGCTCAGCGCCCTCGCCCCAGCCGAACATCAGCGGCACGGCGGCGAACAGCGCGGCCAGCGTGGTCATGAGAATCGGGCGGAAACGCAGCAGCGCCGCCTGATGGATCGCTTCGCGCGGCGGCTTGCCCTCATCGCGCTCCGCCTCGATGGCGAAGTCGATCATCATGATGGCGTTCTTCTTGACGATACCGATCAGCAGGATGATGCCGATGATGCCGATCACGCCCAGCCCCTGCCCCGTGACCAGCAACGCCAGCAAGGCGCCCACGCCGGCCGACGGCAGCGTCGACAGGATGGTCAGTGGATGGATATAGCTTTCATACAGCACGCCCAGTACGATGTACACGCAGATCACGGCGGCCAGGATCAGCCACAGCTGGTTCGACAGCGAGTTCTGGTAAGCCCCGGCCGCGCCGAGGAAGGTCATGGTCACCGACGGCGGGAACTTGATCTCGGCGGCGGCTTCGCGGATGCTGTCCACCGCCGTGCCGAGCGAAACGCCCGGCGCGGTGTCGAAGCCCAGCGTGGTGGCCGGATACTGCGCCACGTGCGTGATCTGCAGCGGCGCCGGACGCTCGGTCACGGTGGCCACGGCCGACAACGGGGTCGGCTTGCCTGAACCGGTCTTCAGCTGCAGGTTGGCCAGGTCGGCCGGCGTGGTGATGTCGTCGCGGCGCGCCTCAAGAATCACGCGGTATTGATTGGTCTCGGTGAAGATGGTCGAGACGATGCGCTGGCCGAACGCGCTGTAAAGCGCGTCATCGATGGAGGCGGCGGTGACCGACAGGCGCGAGGCCGTGTCGCGGTCCACCGTCACGTAGGCCGCGTTGGCGCTGGCGCCCACGTCCGACACCACGTTGCGCACCTGGCTCTTGGTGCGCATCTGCGCCGCCAGCTTGGTGGCCCACTCGTTGACGGTGGCGTTGTCCGCCCCCTCGATCGACACCCGGAACTGGGTCGGGCCGGTTTCGGCGTCGATGGTCAAGTCCTGCGTCGGCTGCAGATACAGCGTCAGTCCCGGAATCTCGGCCACGCGCGCGCGCAGGCGGTCCATGGTCTGCTGCTGGCTGCCGGTGCGCTTCTGTTTCAGGTTGATCAGCATGCTGCCGGTGTGCAGCATGGTGTTATTGGCCGCGTCCACGCCGACCACGGAGCTCAGATTGTTCACATCCGGATCGTCGAGAATCACTTTGGCCGCCTGCTGCTGCAGGGCCGCCATCTTGTCGTACGAGACTGCCTTGCCGGTTTCCAGGCGCGCCTGCAACTGGCCCGTGTCCTGCGTCGGGAACAGCCCTTTCGGGATGAAAATGTACAACACTGCCGTCAACACCAGCGTGCCAAGCGCCACCAGCAGCGTCAGGCCGTTATGCTTGATGACCCAGGTCAGCGTGGTGTCGTAGTGGCCGATCACCCAGTCGAAGAACCGCTGGAAGCGCTGCGCGAAACGGGTCGGCTTTTCGTCGGCGTGGCTCTTCAGCCAGCGCGCCGACATCATCGGCACCAGCGTCAGCGACACCACGGCGGAAATCAGGATGGTGATCGCCAGCGAGATCGCGAATTCGCGGAACAGGCGCCCCACCACGTCGCCCATGAACAGCAGTGGAATCAGCACCGCGATCAGCGACACCGTCAGCGAGATGATGGTGAAGCCGATCTGCTTGGCGCCCTTCAGCGCGGCGGCCATCGGCGTTTCGCCCTCTTCGATGTAGCGGGCGATGTTCTCGATCATGACGATGGCGTCATCGACCACGAAACCGGTGGCGATGGTCAGCGCCATCAGCGACAGGTTGTTCAGGCTATAGCCAAGCAGGTACATCACGCCGCAGGTGCCGATCAGCGAAATCGGCACCGACAGGCTGGCGATCACGGTGGCGCGCAGGCTATGCAGGAAGGCGAAAATCACCAGCACCACCAGCACGACGGCCAGCACCAGTTCCATCTCGACGTGTTCCACCGAGGCGCGGATGCCGTTGGTGCGGTCGCTCAGCACTTCCACGTGCATGGCGCTCGGCAGGCCGGCTTGCAGTTCCGGCAGGCGCGCCTTGATGCCGTCCACCGTCGCGATGACGTTGGCGCCGGGCTGGCGCTGCACGTTGAGGATGATGGCCTGCTTGGTGCCGGACCAGGCGCCCAGCTCCACGTTCTCCGCGCTGTCCACCACTTGCGCCACGTCGGTCAGGCGCACCGGGGCGCCGTTCTTGTAGGCCAGGATCAGTTCCTTGTAATCCTTGGCGGTGACCAATTGGTCGTTGGCGTTGATGCTGTAGGCGCGGGTCGGGCCATCGAAGCTGCCCTTGGCGCCATTGGCGTTGGCGGCCGTGATGGCGGTGCGCAGCGTGTCGAGGCCCAGGCCGTAGGACGCCAGCGCATTGGTGTCGGCCTGGATGCGCACGGCCGGACGCTGGCCGCCGCTCAGCGTCACCAGGCCCACACCGGACACCTGGCTGATCTTCAGCGCCAGGCGCGTGTTGACGATGTTCTGCACCTCGGTCAGCGGCATCGTGTCGGAGGTGATCGCCAGCGTCATCACCGGCGCGTCGGCCGGATTGACCTTGGCGTAGATCGGCGGCGCCGGCAGGTCGGTCGGCAGCAGCGAGTTGCCGGCGTTGATGGCGGCCTGCACCTCCTGCTCGGCCACGTCCAGCGACTGGCCCAGCGAGAACTGCAGGGTGATGATGGACACCCCGGCGGCGCTGGTGGAACTCATGCGCTCCAGGCCCGCCATCTGGCCGAACTGGCGTTCCAGCGGCGCGGTGACGGTCTGGCCCATCACTTCAGGGCTGCCGCCCGGGTACAGCGTCTGCACCTGTATGGTCGGGAAGTCCACCTGCGGCAGCGCCGACAACGGCAGGAACTTGAAGCCGACGATACCCGCCAGGACGATCGCCAGCATCAGCAGCGACGTCGCTACCGGGCGCTGGATGAATGGTGCGGATGGACTCATTGTTGTGCCGCGCCTTCCTTGTTGCGGCGGCGATGTTCACCCGACGGCGCCTCGCCAGCCGGCGCGGAGGCTCCGGCGGCCGCGCCATCGGCCGCCGCGCCGCCATGACGCCTGCCTTTCCAGCCGCCGTGTTCACCCTTGCCCGCGCCCTGCCCGCCGGCGCCCGGCAGCGTCACCTTCGCGCCCTCCTTCAGACGGTCGGCGCCTTCGGTGATCACCTGCTCTCCCACTTGCAGGCCTTCGCTGATCTGCACCTTGTCCACGGTGGCCGCGCCACGCTTGACCGGACGCACGGTGACAGTCTTGTCTTCCTTGAGCACGTAGACGAAGTCGCCGTTGTTACCATGGCGCAGAGCCGTGACAGGCACCATGATGGCGTCCTTGATAGTGCGCAGCTCCAGCCGCACGTTCACGAACTGGCTCGGGAACAGCGAGAACTTGGCGTTGGCGAAGCGCGCCTTGGCCTTGACGGTGCCGGTCTGCGTATCGATCTGGTTGTCCAGCGCGTAGAACTTGCCGGTGTCCAGCGTGTTGGTGCGGGTGCGGTCCAGCGCCAGCGCGGGCAGCACGGCGCCGTCGTTGGCGCGCTGCGCCACATCGGGGACGCTGTCCTGCGGGATCGAGAACTCGACATCGATCGGCGACAGCTGGGTAATGGTGGCGAGGCCGTTGGCATCGCTGGAGCTCACCAGGTTGCCGATATCGACCGCGCGCAGGCCCACCCGGCCGGAGATCGGCGCCACCACCTTGGTGTAGCCGAGATTCAGCTTGGCCGTGCCCTCGGCCGCCTTGTCGGTCATGACCGTGCCCTCCAGCTGCTTGACCAGCGCCGCCTGCGTGTCCACGTCCTGGCGGGCGATCGAGTCCTGGCTCAACAGGGTGCGGTAGCGGTTCAACGTCAGCCTGGCGTTTTCCAGCTGCGCCTCATCGCGCTGGCGATTGCCGGTGGCCTGCATCAGCGCCATCTCGAACTGGCGCGGATCGATCTGCGCCAGCACCTGACCAGCCTTGACCATCTGCCCCTCCTTGAACAGCACACTTTGCAGGATGCCCGAGACCTGCGCGCGCACCGTGGTGGTGGCCGCCGCAGTGACGGTGCCCAGCGCCTCCAGCGTGACCGGAATATCGGCCTTCTCGGCCGCCGCCACGCCCACCGTGGTGGCCGGCGCGCGGCGGCCGCCGCCGGGTCCACCAGGCCCGCCAGGACCGCCGGGACCAGGACCGCCCGGGCCTTGCGCGCTGGCGCCGCCGCCAGGCGCCGCCGGCTGATGGGTCAGATACCAGGCCAAACCACCCAGCCCCGCCATGGCGGCAACGGCAATCACGCTGCCCAGTATCTTGCGGCTGCGCTTAGGTGGGTTGGCGTTCAAAGTAGGCTTGGCTTGCGAGTCCATCGTTATCCTTTTTGTAGGCGTGCGTGCCCATGGCAACCACGCCATGGCATCAATGCGTGGACTCTAGCATAAGCATTTGGCGGTGTCTGTGGGCGACGCCACGGCGATACAAACTCGCTACAAATCAAGGACTTTGCTCACTTTTCGTTAATCTGGCTTTACATATCTTTACCACCGCGACATCGCCGCTCAACGTGGGCCGCGCATACTGGCCTCACTACCAACCGACCGAGGAATCACATCATGAGCATCTTCAACCGCCAGACCATCGCCGCCTTCCTGCTGGGTTCCACGCTGGCCGTGGGCATCGGCACCTACGCCGTCGACCGCCACCAGGACGGCCACCGCTCGCACATCGGCCGCCTGTACGCCGAGGTGCAAGCCACCGACGCGCAAAAGGCCAAGATCGATCCACTGGTGAAAGCCGCCATGGACGACCTCAAGCCCCTGCACGAGCAGCTGCACGCATTGCATAAAAAGCTACTTGAGCAAGCCAGCGCGCCGACCATCGACCGCGCCGCGCTGGAAGCCACGCGCCAGCAAGGCCTGGCGCTGGCCGACAAAGCCTCCAAACGCCTGATCCAGTTGGTGGCCGACGTCGGCGACGCGCTGACGCCGGAACAGCGCAAGAAACTGGCCGAGCATCTGAGCCACGGACGCCGGTTCCGCGGCATGTAATAAAATAAACCGCATGAATACTGTAGACCGCATACTGTTAGTTGAAGACGACCCCCGCCTGGCAGAGATGCTCACCGAGTATCTGACCCAGGCGGGTTTTCGCGTGACGCACGCCCCCACCGGCGGCGTCGCGATGGAGCGCATCGCCGCCGCCGAAATCGACGCCGTGATCCTCGACCTGATGCTGCCGGACATGGATGGCTTGGACGTGTGCCGCAAGCTGCGAACCACCTCCGACGTGCCGGTGCTGATGCTGACCGCGCGCGGCGACGCCATCGACCGCATCGTCGGGTTGGAGATCGGCGCCGACGACTATCTGCCCAAACCCTTCGAGCCGCGCGAACTGCTGGCCCGCCTGCGCGCCATCCTGCGCCGCCGCGTCGACCCGCGCCCGCCCGATGCGCCGCGCGGCGCCGCCACGCCAGCCAGCGACGAATTCCTGCGCTTCGGCCGCCTGGAGGTCGATCCCGCCGCGCACGCGGCCAGGCTGGATGGCGTTCCGTGCGAGCTGACCGCCTACCAGTTCGACCTGCTGCTGGTCCTGGCCAAACACGCCGGCCGCGTACTCTCGCGCGACGCCCTGATGGACCTGTTGAAAGGCGAACCGCTGGAAGCGTTCGACCGCTCGATCGACGTCCACATGTCGCGCATCCGCGCCGCCGTCGAAGACGATCCGAAAAAGCCGCGCCGTATCATCACCGTGCGCGGCGCCGGCTACCTGTTCGCCAAGGTGCAAGACTGATGGCGCGCTTCAGCATGGGCCTGCCGCGCCTCTACTTCCGCTTCTACGTGGCGCTGCTGTTCATCCTGGTGCTGTTCGCGTTCGCGGTGGTGATGATCTGGAACCGCACCGGCAGCCCGCTGGAGCGCTCCAACAACACGCTGGCGCAGGTGATGCAGAACGTGCTGGCGCCGGCCGACGCGCCGCCGGAAGAACAGCAGGCCGCGCTGGCGCGCGTGGCGCAAGGCCTCAACGCCCACATGACGCTCTACACGCGCGACTGGCGGCCGCTGGCCGTGGTGGGGGAACAGATCCCGGCGCGCCACTGGCGCCGCCAGGGCATGACCGGGCCGCCGCCGGAATCCTTCGTGCGCCTGCCCGACGGCCGCAAGCTGCTGTCCAGCGAACCGCTGGGCTTCACGCGGCCGAAAGCCATGCTGCACAACGCCCTGTTGCTGCTGGCGCTGGGCCTGGGCATCGCCGCCTTCCCGCTGGTGCGCCACCTGACCAAGCGGCTGGAGCGTTTGCAGATGGGCGTGGAAAAGCTGGGCGCGGGCGACCTGACCGCGCGCGTGCCGGTGGAAGGCAAGGACGAAGTGGCGCGGCTGGCGCAAAGCTTCAACCGCGCCGCCGACCAGATCGAACAACTGGTGGGCGCCCACAAGACGCTGCTGGCCAACGCCTCGCACGAGCTGCGCACGCCGTTGGCGCGCATCCGTCTGGCGCTGGAGCTGATCCCCGACGGCATCGACCCCAAACGCCGCGCCGGGCTGGAACAGGACATCGCGGAACTGAACCACCTGCTCGACGAAATCCTGCTGGCCAGCCGTCTCGGCGCGATCCCGGAAAACACCGACACCGAAGAACTGGACCTGCTGGCGCTGGCGGCGGAGGAATGCGCGCGCTACGACGACGCCCAGCTGGACGGTGAATCGGCCGTCATGCGGGGCGACCCGCGCCTGCTGCGCCGGCTGCTGCGCAACCTGCTGGAGAACGCGCATCGCCACGGCGTGCCGCCGGCCAGTGTGCAGATCAGCTGCGCCAACGGCATGGCGACCTTGCGGGTATGGGACAAGGGACCGGGCGTGCCGGATCCGGAATTCGAGCGCGTGTTCGAGCCCTTCTTCCGCCGGCGCGGTACGCTGGATAACAACGGCGCCGGATTAGGTCTGGCACTGGTGCGGCAGATCGCCCACCGCCATGGTGGCGAAGCGCGCTGCGCCCTGATGAAAGATGGGCGCAGCTGCTTCGAGGTGACGCTGCCGCTGCTTTAAGGCGATTCGCAGAGGCAGTGGGTGATGGCGGTGAACGGCTTCTTCTGCGCCGTGATCTGGGACAGCCAGCCCAGATCATTGGCGATACCGGTCGCCGCGCTTGGCGGCAGGCCGGTGGTGGCGGCTGCGCCCAGCTTCAGTTGCGCGGCCACCGCCTGCGACACCGACTGCACCAGCGCCTGCGCCGTGCCGCCGCCCATCATCTCGATCAGGCGATCGAACTTGCTGATCTCGCGCTCCACATACACCACACGATAATCGGCCGGCAGCTTGGCGCGCGCGGCGGCGGACTTCAGCGCATCGCCAAAGCTGCCCAGACGGTCGACCAGGCCACGGTCCTTGGCCTGCGCGCCGGTCCACACGCGGCCCTGCGCCACCTCATCAATCTTCTCCGGCGTGGTCTTGCGCGCGGCAGCCGCCTTGGTGGTGAACTCCGCATAAATATGATTGATGCTGCCCTGGATCACCTGGCCCAGACGCGGATCCAGAGGGCGCAGCGGATTGCCCGCGTCGCCCAGCCAGGTGGTCGGCTGGCCGGCGGTGTGGATGCCCAGCTTGTCGATCACCTTGTCGGCGGTCGGCAGGATGGCGAACACGCCGATCGAACCGGTGATGGTGTTCGGCTCCGCGATCACCTCATCGGATGACATCGAAATCCAGTAGCCGCCGGATGCCGCCACGTTGCCCATCGAGACCACCACCGGTTTGCCGGCGGCGCGCGTCAGCTCCAGCTCGCGGCGGATCAGCTCCGAGGCGAACGCGCTGCCGCCCGGCGAATCAATGCGCAGCACAACAGCCTTGATGCTATCGTCCTCACGCGCCATGCGAATCAGCTTGGAGGTCGAGTCGCCGCCGATGGAGCCGGGACCGGCGCTGCCGTCGCTGATTTCGCCCTGCGCCACGATCACGCCGATGGCGTCGCCGGTCAGCTTGCGCGGCACGCGGGACAGATACTCGTCAAAGCTGACCTGGCGGAAGCTCTTGCCCTCGGCATCCGGGGCGCCGCGCTTGATCATCATCTGGCGCAGTTCATCCTTGGTTTTCAGGCCATCCACGAACTTGGTCGACAGCGACAGCTTGGCCAGGTCGCCATTCACCGCCGCCACTTGCGTCGGCAGGTCGTTGATGGTCTTCATGATCTGGCCTTGCGGCAGCTTGCGCGCCTTCTCCACGTTGTCCGTGTACGAAGCCCACAGCGCGCTGTTCAGATACGATTCCGCCTCGCTGGCGGCCTGCGAAGGGCCGTTGGCGATATAGGGTTCCGCGAAGCTCTTGTAAGTGCCAACGCGCAGCAGGTTGACGGTGACGCCCAGCTTGTCGAGCGCGTCGCGGTAGTAATTGCGATAGCGGCCGAAGCCCTCGATCAGCACCATGCCCATCGGGTGCATATAAACCTCGTTGGCATGCGCGGCCAGCAGGTACTGGCGCTGGTCGTAGCTGGAGCCCCAGGCCACCACCTGCTTGCCGGAGGCCTTGAAGCGATCGATGGCGCCGGCCACCTCGCGCAGCGAGGCCTGGCCGGCGCCCTGCAGCTCATCGGTCAGCAGCACGACGGCGCCCACGTCAGGGTCCTTGGCGGCTTGATCCAGCACCGCCAGCACGTCGCGCAACTGAATCATCTTGTGCACTTCGCCGCCGCGCAGATTGGTGACCAGCGCATCGCGCGCGTTGACGCTCGATTGTTCAACCAACTGCCCCTTCAGATCCAGCACCAGCGTGGTCTTGGGCTGCAGCGGCTTGGCGCCGCCGCCGAAGATCGCATACAGCAGCATCAGCACCAGCACCAGGAAGATCAGGTTGAGGACCGTGCGCCGGCTGGTATCCAGCGCGCGCCAGAAAAAGGCGAAGCCCCTGCGGACATAAGAAAACGGTGATTGGCTCATCAACACTCCAGTGGTTGCGTTATTTGCAAGGATGATACTGCTTTTTCGAGATCAGCAATAGGCCGGCAAAAACCAGCAGGCCATTCAAGATTAGCAGTTCGAGACCCATGCGGTAGGTCCCGAACAGAGTTTCCTGATTGCAATCAATGACATAGCAGATGACGGGGCCGGCCAGGGCCACCGCCGGCGCCCAGCGGTCGCGCAGCGCGCGCCGGGTCAGGATGCCGAAGGCGAACAGGCCAAGCAGCGGGCCATAGGTATAGCCGGTCAGCTTGAGCACCAGTCCGACCATGCTGGCGTTGTCCACCCACTTGAACACCAGCACCAGCGCCAGGAAGATCGCGCAAAAGGCCAGATGCACGCGGTGGCGCAAGCGTATCCTGGCCTGCTCCGTCAGGTCGGTGCGGCGCTGCACGCCGAGAATGTCGATGCTGAATGAGGACGTCAGCGCGGTCATGGCGCCGTCGGCGCTGGGAAACAGCGCGGAGATCAAGCCAATGAAGAAAATCAGTTGCAGTACAGCGGGCATGTGCGCCATCACTACAGTGGGGAAGAGCTTGTCGCC
This sequence comes from Duganella sp. SG902, assembly GCF_013376005.1. Lineage (GTDB taxonomy): Bacteria > Pseudomonadota > Gammaproteobacteria > Burkholderiales > Burkholderiaceae_D > Rugamonas. Next base: position 542,156 of record NZ_JABMJK010000001.1, read on the forward strand.
GGTGGCCGTTACACCCACCGTGGGGGCGTACAGGTACAGCAACCCGCCAAGGTACATGAACAGTACCAGTACAGCTGTCAGTACAGCGGTCAGCAGCAGCATATTCTTTTGCGAATCGCGCAGCGTTTCGACCGAAATATTCTTCTGCATGGTTTCCTGGTCCATGCCGGTCATGGCCAGCACGATGAAGAAGCCGGCCAGCACCTGCTTCCAGAAGTACGCGGGACTGTCGGCCGAGGTGGTGACCACGCGCGTCAAGCCGTGCGCCTGCATCTGCGCGAGGCTGTCCAGCGGGCTGAGATTCATCGCATGCAGCAGCCAGCCGGCGCAGATGACGAGGCCCAGCACCATGCCGGTGGTTTGCAGCGTGTCGGTCCAGACGATGGTCTTCACGCCGCCCTCGTAGGTGTACAGCAGGATCATGGCGAGAATCACGGCGGTGGTGAGCCAGAACGGCACGCCCATGCCATCGAGGATGGCGAGCTGCAGGATATTCACCACCAGATAAAGCCGCGCCGATGCGCTCAGCGTGCGCGAAATGATGAAAAACGCCGCGCCGCTCTGGTAGGAGCGCGGGCCAAGGCGCTGCTCAAGATAGGTGTAGATGGAGGTAAGCTTGAGGCGGTAGTACAGCGGCAGCAGGATATAGGCGACGGCGATGTAGCCGAGCACATAGCCCAGTATCACCTGCAGATAGCCGAAGCCATCGCGGCCGACCGCGCCCGGCACGCTGATGAAGGTCACGCCGCTGAGCGTCGTGCCCACCATCCCGAACGCCACCAGCACCCAGTTACTGCGCTTGTTACCGATGAAGAAGCTATCGTTATTGGCGTTGCGGGAGGTGCGCCACGCCACCGCGAGGAGCAAGGCGAAATAGGCGAAGACGAGGGAAAACAGAGAGACTGCGGACATGGAATATTGGCGGCGAATGAATCGAATCGCCGCCAATATACCTCAATCAGTGGGCCGCGGCGTGGATCGACCTGGCGCCGCCAACGCTGGCCGGGCGTGGATTCAGACGGTCCAGGCGTCCGCTCAACGCCGTCAGGCCGAAGGCGCCCAGCACCACCAGCGCGCCGATCCAGCCCGTATGCACCAGGCCCAGATGCTCAACGATCAGGCCACCTCCCCATGCGCCGCCGGCGATGCCGAGGTTGAAGGCGGCGATATTCAGGCCCGACGCCACGTCCACGGCGCGCGGCGTAAAGTGCTCCGCCTGCTGCACCACATACACCTGCAAGCCGGCGACGTTACCGAAGGCCACCGCGCCCCACACCAGTACAGTTGCCAGCACCAGCCATTTGTACGGCGCGGTGAAAGTCAGCACCAACAGAACAGCGGCCAGGCCGAGGAAAATAATCTTCAACGCGCCCACCGGGCCGCGTCGATCGGCCAGCTTGCCGCCCCAGATATTCCCCACCGCGACCGACACGCCGTAGACCAGCATCACCAGGCCGACGGCGTTCACGCTAAAGCCGGTGATATCGGTCAGAATCGGCGCCAGGAAAGTGAACGCCGTGAACGAGCCGCCGTAGCCGATGGCGGTCATGGCATATACCAGCAGCAGGCGCGGCTCCGCCAGCACCCTCACCTGCTGCATCAGCGAGGCCGGCTTGTTATGCTGGATGGTCGACGGCACGAAGATCGCGCTGCCGAGGATGGCGAGCACGCCCAGCGCCGACACGGCCAGGAAAGTCTCGCGCCAGCCGAAGTGCTGGCCGATGAAGGTCCCGAGCGGCACGCCGGTCACCAGCGCCACGGTCAGGCCGGTGAACATAATGGCGATCGCGCTGGCCGCCTTCTCCTTCGGCACCAGCGAGGTGGCGATGGTCGAGCCGATCGAGAAAAACACCCCGTGCGCCAGGCCGGTGAGAACGCGCGCGATCACCAGCGACTCATAGCTGGGCGCCTTCCAGGCCAGCAGATTGCCGAGGGTGAACAGCACCATCAGCGACACCAGCAACAGCTTGCGCGGCACCTTGCCGGTCAACGCCGTCAACACCGGCGCGCCGACGGCCACGCCCATGGCGTACAAGCTGACCAGCAAGCCGGCGGACGGCAAATTCACGCCCAGATCGGCGGCGATAGTCGGCAGCAAGCCAACGATAACAAACTCGGTAGTCCCGATAGCAAACGCGCTGATGGTCAGCGCAAGCAGTGCAATAGGCATGACTTCACTCCTGAAAAGTTGACGCATGCAGTATCGCGATTAAGCCGAGTGAGAAAAAGCCTCCATAGTCCAAAACATCTTTGCCCGCCGCGCAACGATCCCAATTCGGGGTCAGCTCTGGCAATCGGACACGCACAAACACTCTTTGAGGAAGATCAACGCATTTTTTAAATGTCCGATTGCCAGAGCTGACCCCAAATTGCTTAGGCGCTAGAATTCGGTCATGAACGCTGACAAACTCGCCCTGCTGCTGACGCGGGATATGCCTTACGGGAAGTACAAGGGTCGCAAGATCGCCGATTTGCCGGGCCATTATCTCGGCTGGTTCGCCCGCGAGGGCTTTCCAGCCGGCGAACTCGGCGCCCTCATCGCGCTGATGTACGAAATCGACCATAACAATCTGCGCAGCCTGCTCGATCCGCTAAGGCAGGCCCATCGGCAATTGTGACATCCCGGCCATGCAAATCCGTGTATAAATACACTATTGCATTGTTTAGGAGAACCGTCATGGCCGCGCATCCACAGGATTGCACTTGTTTCATCGTCCCGCCCAAGATGCTGCGCAAGCTGGCGCAAGCCACGCCCGATGCCTGTGAGCGCGATTGTCTGCTCGACCAGGCGGAGATCTCCGCCCATCTGCGCGGCCAGCGCTCGGTCGCGCCGGTCGTGATGGGGCTGGCGGTGGTGGCCGGCGAGAAGCGCCGCTCGGTCTACGACGCCCAGAATAAATCGGTCCTGCCCGGCAAGCTGGTGCGCGGCGAGGACGGCAAGCCGTCCACCGACCTGGCGGTCAACCAGGCCTACGACGGCGCCGGCGCCACCTACGATTTCTTCCGCGAGGTGCTGAAGCGCAATTCCATCGACGGCAAGGGCTTGCGTCTGGATTCCACCGTGCACTATCAGGTCAAGTTCAACAACGCGTTCTGGAATGGCCAGCAGATGGTCTACGGCGATGGCGACGGCAAGCTGTTCCTCGGCTTCACCGGCGCCATCGATGTGATCGCCCACGAGCTCACCCATGGCGTCACGCAATACGCGGTGCCGGGCGGGCTGGTGTATGCCGACCAGAGCGGCGCGCTCAATGAATCGATCTCGGACGTGTTCGGCAGCGTGGTCAAGCAGTGGACGCTCAAGCAGAACGTCGAGCAGGCCGACTGGCTGATCGGCGCCGGCATCATGACGGCCGAGGTCGGCAAGGCGCTGCGCTCGATGGCCGATCCCGGCAACAAGGAGCTCACCTGGTCGGGCGACGATCAACCGAAAACCATGGCAGGATATGTGGAAAACGGCGACGTCCACACCAATTCCGGCATCCCCAACCATGCTTTTTACGCGGCCGCCATCGCGCTCAAGGGCAATTCCTGGGACAAGGCCGCGCCGATCTGGTACAAGGCGCTGTCGCTGCTGACGCCGAACGCCACCTTTGCCGACATGGCCAAGGCCACGTCGGAATCGGCGGCCCTGCTGTACGGTGTGGATTCGCCGGAACAGCACGCCGTGCAGGCGGCCTGGAAAGTGGTGGGCGTGGCTTAGGAGGCATCATGCGTTTGACGTTGACATGCACAGGTGGCTTCACCGGACCGGCCGGCGCGCAAAAGCGCACGGTCGACCTGGCGCAGCTGCCGGCGCAGCAGGCCAGCGAGCTGGAGCACTTGCTGCGCGCCAGCGATTTCTTCGCGCTGCAGCCCAAGCTGGTGAAGGAGGCGCCCAAGTCCTGGGACTTCCAGTACGATCTGGAGGTGGACGATGACGGCCAGTCCCACTGCGTGCGCTACCACCTGGACGAGGCGCCGCCCCCGCTCAAGCAGCTGACCGAAAAGCTCAACGATGAGGTCGCGCCGGACTAACGGATCTTCAGTTCCGGATAGCCGGTCCGCAAGTCATGCTCGCGCGTGAAGCGCTGCCCGGGCAGCAGCGCCAGCAGCAGTTCCGCCGTGGTGCGCACGATGCAGCCCGCGCCCACATGGCCACCCCACACCCTGCCCCGCGCATCGGACACCGACATGTGCAAGTGCGCCCCGTCCGGCGACAGCGAGCCGGCCAGCGTCAGGATTTCCAGGTCGCCGCGCAGTTCGGCCGTGGCAGGCTGGCCCGCGTAACGCAACTGCGCCACGCTCAGGCTGCCGATGCCTTGCAGCACGAAGCCGGCCTCCTGGCCGCTGGCCAGAAAAGCCTCCACCACCGCCGCGCGCAGGTCGTCGCCCGGATGCAGTCGCAGCGGCAGCGCTTGCATGCTCAGCCCAGCAAACGCGCCAGCTCGCCGCTGGCGATCATTTTCTGCAGGTCGCCTGCCCCGCCAATCAAGGTGCCGTTCACGAAAATCATCGGGAAGGTCGGCCAGCCGCTCCACAGCTTCAGCGCCAGACGCGGCCGCCACGACGAGAAGTAGTTGCCATAGCTGAGGTATTGGTACTGGATGCCCTGCGCATCGAGCAGCTTGCGCGCCTTGGCCGGGAACGGATTCAAGCCCATGCCGACCACCACCACCTTGTTGGCGGCGATGGCGGCCTCCACCTCGGCGATCAGGTCGCGGTGATAGCTGCCGATCTGCGCCAGTGCGGCAGGATGGATGCGGGCTTGGTCCAGGATATGACGGGTCATTGTTGCCTTATAAATTGAGTTTGGTGATTTTGGTGCCTTCGAGGTTCAGGTTGGCCATCAGGCCGGCGTTGGTCAGCACAAACGCCTGCACCGGATTGTTGGCGGTGGTGGTGTCGATCTCGCCGTTGGCGCCGACCTTGATCAGCGCCACCGAGCCATCCACGCCCGCCGTCCAGCCCTTGCCGTTGCGGAATTTGTCCAGCGCCTCGCGGCTCATGAACAACAGTACCACCGCCTTGGACTGGGCGCCAGCCTGGAAGCCGACCGACAGCGAGGCCACGCTGTAGTAATCGGCGGTCTGGCCGCCGGTGCGCAGCACGCCTTTGCCATACTCGCCGCCCACCACCAGCCCGGCCGCCACCACGTTCGGGAACACCAGCACGCCATTGGCCTTGCGCACCAGTTCACGCGATCCCTTGACCTCCTTGTACAGGCGCTCGAGCGTATTGTAAGCGCCCTGCTCGATCTCGGTCTTGACGGCGGCGTCGCTCGGCTTGGCCGCGCCGGTGGTGGTGGTGCAGCCGCTCAACGCGGCGGTGCCGCAGGCCAGCGCCAGCGCGGTGGCGGCGCGCGCCAGGAAAATACGTTTGTTCATGGCAGTCTCCAGAAGAAAAAGGCCGCTACGGCGGCGGACATCGAAGGGAAGCAATGCTTAGTCAATTATAAACTCGACGCGCCCTTCGTCCCTGCACCGCTGAGCGCTGTGCCCCGCCTCTTCAAATGCCGAACACATGCGGTTGCCCTGCGGGTCTTCCAATCGCGGACGGAGCAGGTTGAACGGTTTGCCGGCCGCCTTCCCCGGCGCCGGCACCGACAGCGCGTGGATGCGCGCGCCGCTCTGCCAAAAGCGGGTGTGGATCTTCACCTCAGCGGGTATTGAAGGCGAGACGCTTGCCCTCGCGCAGCATGGCCGCGAACTCGGCCGCCGGCACCGGCTGGCTGAACAGATAGCCCTGCAGCTGGTCGCAGCCGAGCTCGCGCAGAAAGGCCATTTGCTCGGCCGTCTCCACGCCCTCGGCCACGATTTCCTGGCGCAGTTGCTGCGCCATGGTGACGATGGCGCGCGCGATCGCGCAATCGTTTTCTTCGTACGGCAAGCCGATCACGAACGCGCGGTCGATCTTCAGGGTGCTGATCGGGAACTTCTTCAGATAGGCCAGGCTGGAGTAGCCGGTGCCGAAGTCGTCCAGCGCCAGCGCCATGCCCATCGCCACCAGCTGGTTCATGATGGCGATCACCTTGTCGGTGCCGCGCACCAGCAGGCTCTCGGTGATTTCCAGGTTGATCTGGTCCGGCTGCACGCGGTGCTTCTCCAGCACCGCCGCGATGCGCTTGGGCAGCTCGTGGTCGAACTGGCGCGCCGACAGGTTGACCGCGATCGGTGGCGTGATCAGGTTGGTGTCGCGCCACTCGCGCACCTGGCGGCACGCCTCCTCCAGCACCCAGGTGCCCAGATCGAGGATCAAGCCGGTCTCCTCGGCCACCGGGATGAACACGCCGGGCGACACCAGCCCGCGCACCGGATGGCGCCAGCGCAGCAGCGCCTCGGCGCCGACGATGCGGCCGCTGCGCAAGCTCACCTTGGGCTGGTAGTACAGCTGCAGCTCGTTGTTGCGCAAGGCTTGCCGCAGCTCGCTCTCGATGCGCAGGTGTTCCTTGGCGCGCTGGTTCATCTCCTCGCTGTAGAACAGGAAGTTGGATTCGATGCTTTGCGCCGCCTTGGCCACCGCCACGTCGGCGCAGCGGATCAGCGTCGCCACGTCCAGCCCATCCTCGCTGTAGGAGGTGATGCCGATGTGCGCCCCCACCTGCAGGCTGTGGGAGGCGATCGCGATCGGCGAGGACAGGGCCGCCAGCAGCTTCTGCGCCACGATGCCGGCGTGCTCGCGCTTTTCCACGTGCAGCAGCGCGATGGCGAAGCGGTGGCCGTCGAGCCGCGCCAGCACGTCGCCCTCGCGCAGCGAGGCGCGGAAGATGCGGCCGATCTCGCACAGCAACTCGTTGCCGATCTCGTGGCCCAGCGTGTCGCTGATGGCGCCGACGCGGGTGATCTCGATCACCAGGATCGCGCCCTGCTCGCCGGTGCGCTTGGTTTCGGTCAGCGCCTGCCCCACCAGTTGCGACAGCAGGCACAGGTTGGGCAGGCCGGTCAACGGATCGTAGTTGGCCATGCGCTGCATGCGCGCCTCGGCGTCCTTGTGCACGCTGATGTCGGAGAACAGCGAGAACGTGTGGCTGATCTTGCCGCTCTGGTCGCGCACCGCGCTGATGGTGACCGACTGCGGGAACAATTCGCCGTTCTTGCGCTTGCCGACGATCTCGCCGCGCCACGGTCCGCCGCCCTGCATGGCCGCGCGCACCTTGGCGCGGAAGTCGGCGTCGTGCACGCCGGAGCGCAGCAGGTCCGGCGTCTTGCCGATCGATTCGGCCGGGGTGTAGCCGGTGATGCGGGTGAACGAGGAATTGATGGAGACGATGCGTTCATGGGCGTCGGTGATCAGCACGCCCTGCTCGCTGTCCTCGATGATGCGCGCGTGCAGGTTGACCTTGTCCAGGTCCGACAGCGCCTGGTTGGCCTGCGACAGCCGCACCAGCATGCCGACCGGCTCGCCGTCCTCGTGGCGCAGCTCGATGTCGAGATGGACCCAGATGATCTCGCCGCTCTTCTTGCGCCGGCGCACCTCGGTGCGGGCGGCCGCCTCGCCCGGATTGTGTTCGAAAAACAGTTCGGCGATATTGCCGTCGTCATCGTCCTCGGCGTACAGGAACAGCACGTGCTGGCCGACCACCTCGGCCGCCGTGTAGCCGAACATCAGTTCCGCGCCCGGGCTCCACGCGGTCACGTAGCCGGCCGGGTCCAGCGCGAAGGTGGTGTCCAGCGCCGTCATGTCGGCGGGTTTCAGGGATGATTGAACTTCGATCAGCGCCGCCTCCAGTGCGGTCAACGTCTGCGCCAGCGCTTCGCCTTGTTCACTCCGGGCTTGGCGGCTCAGGGCGAGACAACGCTCGATCGCTTCACGCATGGGGGCTACCCGCCTTACCCGCCGTCACGCTTTGCATCCATAAATGGGCGTCGACGGCGATGCGGTTGTAGGTGTCGGTATCGACCTGCAGCGCCCGCAGGCTGCCGGCCAGGGCCGCGTGGTCGGCCTGCTCGGCGGCTTCGACCACGCACAGCAACTGTCCCAGCTCGCCCTGCCGCGACAACAGGGCCAGTTGCACGGCTTCGCTGATGGTCAGCGGTTTCAGCACCTCGTCCAGCGGCATGCCGAACAGCACGCCCAGCAGGGAGAACATGCCGACCATGAAGGCCTGCTCCTGGTGGTGCTTGTCGTGGCCGCAGGCCTTGGACAGCAGCTCCATCGAGCGCGCGCGCACCGCCACCCGCGCCAGCAGCATGGCCGAGCGCGGATCGCCCTCGCGCGACGAGAACAGCATCAGGTTCAGCCAGCGCCGCAGTTGCGAACGGCCGAGGATCAGGATGGCCTGCGAAAAACTGGTGACGCGGCGGCCGGTGCCCATGCCCAGCGAGTTCACCAGCCGCAGCAGGTGGTAGGACAGGGTCGGATCCTGGCGCAGCAGCGCTTCGATCTCGTGGGTATCGGCGTCGGCCGACACCAGTTGCACCAGCTGCAGCGCCAGCGCGCGCGAGGCCGCCTGCGTGCCGACCGCCTTGGCCGGCGGCGCCAGGAACCAGTCGCCCGCTATCCATTGCACCGAGGGCGGCAAGTCCCTGGGCAGCGCGTCGCCGGCGCGCTGGAACTTGTCGTCCAGCAGCACTTTCCAGCCGGCCTGCGCCAGCGCCTGGTTGAGCTCCTGGCTGGCGCCCGCGCGGTAATAGCAACCCATGCCGCCGCTGGCCAATTCTTCAAGCAGATTCATCGGCGGTTGCGCGGCGCCCGCCGGCAGGAGCGCGGCGTCAAACAGCAATGCCGCCGGACTGCCGTTGCGGTCGGCCAGGGGATGCAGAAAAACAGGTGGCGTGGCAGTCGATACAGTCATGGAAAGGTTCCAGCGGAAGACGGCGATTATCCCGCTATGGTACTCCGAAACTATTGGCCTTAGTCAATATTATGATGCGGCAGATGGCTGAGCAAACGTTCGAACAGGCCCGGCTGGCGCATGCGGTTCAGCCACCAATTGAGCGCGGCGCCGTTTTCGCCGCTGCGCCAGGCCAGGTAGAAGGTCTCGGCCGGCTTGGGCTCCTCCACCTGCTTCTCGACCAGCAGGCCGGCCGCGATGGCGGCGCGCGCGCATGGCTCGGGCAGGAAGCCGAAACCCATGCCGGCCAGCTGGTACTGGAATTTGGTGTGCATGTCGGGCACGGTCAGCGTGTCTTGGCCCAGCAACAACCCAACCGTGCGCGGCGCCATCTGGCGCGCGGAATCGGCCACGCTGATGGCGCGGTGATGCTGAAGATGGGTGCGCCCCAACTTGTCCTGAACATCGGCGAGCGGATGCGAAGGCGCCACCGCGAACACGAAATTGACCTTGCCGATCGGCTCCGATATATAGCCGCCCCCGGCCGGGCCGTCGCCGGCCGCGCCCACCAGCAGGTCGGCGCGGCGGTCCAGCAGGGCCTCCCAGGTGCCGGACAGCGCTTCCTGCACGATGCGCAGGCGGGTTTGCTTGGCCACCTCGTAAAAGGCCGGCACGTCGGCGTGGAACAGGCAGGGCGAGAACATGGAATCCATCGCCACCGCCAGCTCGGTCTCCCAGCCGGAGGCCACGCGGCGCACCCGGTGCTCGAGGTCCTGCGCCGCTTTCAGCAGGTAACGGCCCTCCTTCAGCAACTCGGCGCCGGCGGCGGTCAGTTCCACGCGCGGGCCGTTGCGCTCGAACACCTGCACGCCGAGATCGTCCTCCAGCTTGCTGACGGTGTAGGAAATCGTCGATGGCACGCGGTGCAGCTCCTTGCCGGCGGCGGAGAAGGAACCGCGCCGGTCGATGGCGTCCACGATTTGCAGGGCTTCCAGGCTTAATCTGAGCATTCGAATTTTTCGATAGTAGAGGGGTAATTTTTCCGTTTTTTTATTTTGAAACGACGGCCTACAATGTGTCCATCGCTTTCAAAATTATCGCACATTAAAGGAGCCCACCATGTTACAAGTACGTCATTCCGATTCCCGCGGCAAAGCCAACCACGGCTGGCTGGATTCCAAACACAGCTTCTCCTTCGGCCACTATCACGATCCCGAGCACGTCGGCTTCGGCCCGCTGCTGGTGATCAACGAGGACAAGGTCATGGGCGGCCAGGGCTTCGGCACCCACGGCCACCGCGACATGGAGATCATCTCCTACGTGCTGAGCGGCGCGCTGGAACACAAGGACAGCATGGGCACCGGCTCGGTGCTGCACTACGGCGACGTCCAGCGCATGAGCGCCGGCACCGGCGTGCGTCACAGCGAGTTCAACGGCGACCGCACGGAGCAGGTGCACTTCCTGCAAATCTGGATCCAGCCCAACCAGATCGGCATCCCGCCCAGCTATGAGGAGAAACACTTCACGCCGGAGAGCAAACAAGGCAAGCTGGCCCTGATCGCCTCGAACGACGGCCGCAACGGTTCGGTGCTGATCCACCAGAATGCCGAGATCTACGCCACCATCATGGCCGAGGGCGACCGCCTGACCCATGAGCTGAAAGCGGGCCGCATCTCGTATGTGCACCTGATCCGGGGCGCGGTGACGGTCAACGGCGTGCACCTGAAAGCCGGCGACGCCCTGAAAATCACCGACGAAGCGCTGGTGACGCTGGAACAGGCGGAAGACGCCGAACTGCTGGTGTTCGACCTGCCCCGGCAGTAAGGCTTGAAAAGCTAGAGGCTGGCCCAAAATAAATTTCTGCCAGTTTTGGTATCATGAAGGGCGCGCCGGGTCTGTTGGAACAGCCCGGCGCGCCTTTTTTACCTAGTTATGAACAGAATAAAGAGCAAAACCATGTCGCACAGCGCAGAAATCACCTCCCCGGACGAACTCAACTACGTCACCTCCTGCGCCTTGCCGACCCCATGGGCCCAGTTCACCCTGCACGCCTTCGTCGAGAAGGCCACCGGCAAGGAACACCTGGCCATGGTGCTGGGCGACATCGGCAATGGCGCGCCGGTGCTGGCGCGCGTGCACTCGGAATGCCTGACCGGCGACGTGCTGTTCTCGCAACGTTGCGACTGCGGCGCCCAGCTCGAAGGCGCGCTCAAGAAGATCGCCGACGAGGGCCGCGGCGTGCTGCTGTACCTGCGCCAAGAAGGCCGCGGCATCGGCCTGGTCAACAAGATCCGCGCGTACCGCCTGCAGGAGGCCGGCGCCGACACGGTGCAGGCCAACGAACAGCTGGGCTTCAAGCCCGACCAGCGCACCTACGGGCTGGTGAAACCGATGCTGCAACAATTCGGCGTGAAAAGCTTACGCCTGATGACCAATAATCCGCGTAAGATCGATGCCATGACCAAATTGGGCGTCGAAGTGGCCGAGCGGGTTCCGCTGCTGGTCAACCGCAACGCCTTCAACCAGTATTATCTGGATACCAAAGCCGCCAAGCTGGGCCACATGATGACGCCGCTCACCCCGGCGCCGGTGGAGGATGGCGCGCTGTAAGGTAGTAACGTTTTAAGGACTGCATGAAAGTCATCAAGCTCGCTCGCATTCTTGCTGTAACCTGGGCCTGCGCCGCCGGCGCGGCCTCCGCCGCGGATCCGGCCGCCACGCAGCCGGCGGCGGCCCCCGCCCCTGTCCCACATGGCGCCAAGCCGGCGGCCAAGGCCGCGCCGCCAGCGACCGCGCCGAACAGCGCCCACACCACGACACCCGCCGCGACCGCGCCGGCCGCCGGCCCGGCCGCTGGCGCCGAGGCCGCCGCCAACGCCGACAGCGCGCCGCTGCCGCCGCCGTCGAGCGCGGCCCAGCACCTGTACGCGTCCGCCAAGCACGACATCCTGCAAGTGCGCTCGCTGCTGAAAAGCGGCCGCACCCAGTCCTCGGTCGGTTCCGGCTTCCTGATCGGCACCAGCAACCTGGTGGTCACCAACTACCATGTGGTGTCACAATTCGCGCTCGATCCCGACACCTACGTCGGCGAATGGGTCGACACCAGCGGCCAGCGCGGCAATGTCGAGCTGCTGGCGGTGGACGTGCTGCACGACCTGGCCGTGCTGCGCGTCAACCGCAACGGCACCGGCTTCTTCAAGATGCCCGAACAATTGGCGCGCCTGACCCAGGGCCAATACCTGTACTCGATGGGCAACCCGCTCGACCTCGGCTTCGCCATTTCCGAGGGCGCCTACAACGGCGTCATCGCGCGCAGCTTCTACGACCAGCTGATGTTCACCGGCCCGATCAACTCCGGCATGAGCGGCGGCCCCAGCGTGACGGCCGACGGTTCGGTGGCCGGGGTCAACGTCTCCAAGCGCCTGGACGGCGAACTGGTCAGCTTCCTGGTGCCGGCCCGCTACGCCCAGGACCTGCTGAAAAAAGTCGAAGCCCAGCAGAAAGCGCCGAGCGACTTCACCGCGGTGGTGGCCGGCCAGTTGCTGGCCCACCAGTCCGCGATGGTCAACCAGTTGCTGGCCAGCCCGCTGAGCCTGAAGCCGATGGGCCCGTACCAGGTGCCGGTGCGCGAATCCGAGCAGATGCGCTGCTGGGGCCGTTCCAACGTCAAGGCCGACAAACCGTTCACGGTGGACGACGCCAGCTGCGCGATGGAATCGGCGATCTTCGTCAGCGGCTCGCTGCAGACCGGGCAGATCAGCATCCGCCACCAGTTCCTGCGCAGCACCGGCCTCGACAAGCTGCGCTTCGCACAACTGTCGAGCGCCTCGTTCAAGAACGAACACTTCGGCAGCAACAAGGACACGCGCCTGACCGGCCCCAACTGCACGGAAGACTTCGTCAAGAACAAAGACCTGCCGCTGCGCGCCGTGCTGTGCGTGCGCGCCTACCGCAAATTCGCCGGCCTGTACGACTTCGCGCTGCTGACCGCCAGCACCGACCAGGGCTTGATGAGCCTGCAAAGCCGGCTCGACGCGCGCGGCGTCTCGTATGAAAACGGCCTGCGCCTGTCGCGCGTGTTCCTCGAATCGCTGTCGCTGGCGCAGCAGAAGCCGAAGAAAGGAGGCGCAAAATGAAGGCCCCCTACTTCGTCGAAATCCTGGCCCGAAACGGCGACGTGCTGCACCGTCACAAGGTGACGCAACTGCCGATCCGCATCGGTCGCAGCTACGACAACGAAGTCATCCTCGACGACGCGCACAGCGCGGCCAGCCACGCGGTGGTCGAGCTGGACGAGCACAACCAAGTGGTGCTACGCGACCTCGGCAGCAAGAACGGCAGCGTCTACAAGGGCCGCCGCCAGAGCACCATCACGCTGGACGGCAACACCGTGGTGCGCCTCGGCCACACGCGGCTGCGGGTGCGGCCGTACGACTTCCCGGTGGCGCCGGAGATCGCCGACACCACCATGCACGGCTGGGAAGGCGCGACGCCGGCCACCATCGGCCTAGTGCTGATCGCCGTGTTCTCCTGCCTGGAGACGTGGCTGTCGGACGTCGAACCGTTCGCCCTGATCCGCTACCTGCTGGTGCTGGCCTCCAGCCTGGCGGCCGGCTTGCTGTGGGCGGGCGTGTGGGCGCTGGCCAACCGCCTGTTCGGCAGCCATGCGCGCATGGGGCGGCACCTGTTCATCCTCGGCAGCGCGCTGGCGGCGGTGGGCTTGTGGCGTGCCGGCAGCTCGGTGCTGGCCTACGCCTGGTCGGCCGAATCGCTGACGCGCTACGGCAACCTGGTGACGCTGGCGATTGCCTGCGGCATGGTGTTCTTCCACCTGCTCACCATCAAACCGCACCACCCGCGCCGCTTCCTGATCACGGCCACCGTCATGCTGCTGGCGGGCTCGGGCTTGATGGTATTGGCCAACCTGCAAAGCACCGGCCGCGCGGCGGACGAGCTGTACATGTCGGTGCTGCTGCCGCCGGAAGTACGGCACAGCGAAGACCGCAGCGTCGACCAATTCATGGGTAACGCCGGCAAACTGAAAGCGGCGGTGGACACCGCCCGCACCCAAACCATCAAAGCCGGCGCCGCCGACACCGAAGACGACGACGACGACGGCACCACCGACTAATCCGAGGTTAAGAGCCGTCATTCCCGCGCAGGCGGGAATCCATGCTGAACTGATGACCACGCGCCCTATGGATTCCCGCCTGCGCGGGAATGACGGTTCATCAGTTTGCGGTCAAAAAGGCCTTAACTTAGCGGCATTAGGACCTGACCCCGGAGTTATGTTGGCCAGCCACGCAGGACTTGGTCGACCACTTCCTGCAACTGCTGGCGCGTGGCGCCGGCCGCCGCTTGCACCGCCATGCCGTTGGAGACGGTCATAACGTAACGCGCCATCTGGCTGGCGCAGAAGTCGGCCGGCAGATCGCCCTCTTGTTTCGCCCGCTCGAAACGCTCGCGCAGCCGCACCTCGGCCGCCGCCCGGCGTTCAATCAGGGAGTTGCGGATCGGCAGCGCATCGTCGCTGCACGCCAGCGCGCCGTTGATCACCAGGCAGCCGTGCGGCGCCTCTTCCTCGGTCTGGGCGTTGGCGTTGCCGCGCAAGAAATGCTCGACCACCTCGCGCGCGGTCTTTTTCTCCAGCGCGGCGTCAAACAGCGGATCGTGGGTGGCGCCGTAACGCTCCAGCGCCAGCCGGAACAGGTTTTCCTTGTTGCCGAACACGGCGTACAGGCTGGGCCGGTTCATGCCCATGGCCTCGGTCAGCTCGGGCAGCGAACTGCCTTCGTACCCTTTCTCCCAGAAAACTTTCATGGCCTTTTCCAGCGCATTGTCCGCATCGAAGGTGCGCGGGCGGCCGATTTTTCTCTCTTTCATACCGTTCGGTTAAAAATTCATTGACAAAGCATCTCGCAGGCCACATTATGAACCGATCAGTAAAAAACTCAAGCATTTTTACCGCTACAAGGATTCCGTCATGCAAAACAACACCAATACCCAGGCTGTCGAGCCGGTTGAACTACCGGCCGCAGCGCCACGCGCCTCCTGGCCCGGCGTACTCTCCATCGCCATTGGCGCCTTCGCCCTGGTGACTACCGAATTCCTGCCAGTCGGCCTGCTGCCCGCCATCGCCGCCGAGCTGGGCGTGACCGAGGGCGTGGCCGGTATGATGGTCACCGTGCCCGGTCTGGTGGCCGCCCTGGCCGCCATCCTGGTCACGGTCGGCATTGGCCGCGCCGACCGCCGCTTCGTGCTGTGGGGCCTGACCGGCACCATGCTGCTGTCCAACCTGATCGTCGCGTTCTCGCATTCCTTCCCGCTGGTGCTGTTCGGCCGCGCCCTGCTGGGCGTCGGCGTGGGCGGCTTCTGGGCCTTGGGCCCGGCGCTCAGCACGCGCCTGGTGCCGCAAGGCATGGAGCCGAAAGCGCTGTCGATGATTTTCGCCGGCGTTTCAATCGGCACCGTGGCCGGCGTGCCGGCCGGCGCGCTGGTCGGTGAATTGTTCGGCTGGCGCGTCGCCTTTCACGCCGGCGCGCTGGTGGCGCTGCTGGTGGTGCTGACGCAAATGCGCCTGCTGCCATCGCTGCCGGCGAAGGAATCGATCAAATTCAGCCAGCTGCCCGAGCTGCTGCGCGTACCGAAGGCGCGGCTGGGCATCTTCATCACCCTGCTGATTTTTATCGGCCAGTTCGCGGCGTACACCTATATCACGCCCTTCCTTGCGCAGGTCGCGCATCTGGATGCCAAGACCATCAGCATCCTGCTGCTGGTGTACGGCGCGGCCGGTCTGGCCGGCAACGTCATCGCCGGCAAAATCCTGGCGCGCAGCGTGCGCGCCGGCTTGATCGCCACTGGGGTGGTGATGGGCATCTCCACCCTCGCCCTGCCCTTGCTGGGCACCGGCTTGATCGGCGCCGCGCTGCTGGTGGTGGTCTGGGGGATCGCGTTTGGCATGATGCCGATGTCGGTGCAGACCTGGATCTTCCAGGCCGCACCGCATGCCATGGAAAGCGGCGGCGCAGTCTTCGTCACCACCGCGCAGATCGGCCTGTCCAGCGGCGCGCTGGTAGGCGGCCTGGCGGTCGATCATCTGGGCGTATCGAGCGCGATGGTGGTGGGCGGCGTGCTGGCGGCGGTGATGGCGGCCATCGCAATGCTGTGGGCGCGCGACGGCGAGAAGCCCGCCGTCAAACTACACGCTGTGCATTAAAGCCGCACGCGCCGGTAAGCGCCGAGGAACACCTCGGCTTCGCTGTCCGACAGGACCTTGATGTCATCGCCGTGCCAGACGTACAGGTACTGCGGCCCGCCAAGGCGGTCGGTCAGCTTGGCGTTGACCAGAAAGATGGTGCCCAACGGGTAGACGCTGGTATCGCTCATGCGGCGCGAGCATTGCACGTTCAGGTCGGTCGCATAGGCCTGGCCGGAAACCGGATGGATCTCCACTTTGCCATTCCACTCAGTGGACTCCACCGCGACCTGCCGGTATGCGTAGCTGTCACGCGCCATCATTCTGCTCCTTGAAAGCCGTCATGGTAGCAGAGACTGGACGAACTCCAGGAAGGCCAGCGTCTTGGCTGGCGGGTGGTGGCGCGATGGGTAATACGCGTACAAGGGAAAGCGCTCGTCCGGCCACGCGGTCAGCACCGGCACCAGCGCGCCGCTGCGCAGCATCGGCTCCACCGCGATGTCGATCACCTGCGCCAGCCCGTAGCCCGACATCAGCACACTCTCCATCAGGCCCGCCTCGTTCAGCGTGACCTGACTGCGCGGATGGACGATGGTGACCTTGCCGCCGCGATGGAACTCCCAATCGAACGGCCGGCCGGTTGCCGGATTGCGGAAGTGGATGCAGGTGTGTCCTGGGCTTTCCAGATCCGCTGGTTTCTTCGGCGTGCCGTGCTTGCGCAGGTAACCCGGCGTAGCGACGGTCAGCACGCGCGTATCCATCAATTTGCGGGCGATCAGCGACGAGCTTTGCGGCTGGCCGAGACGGATCGCCAAGTCAAAGCCGTCCCCCACTAGATCACCCAGGTGGTCGCGCGCGACCAGATCCAGCTCCAGTTCCGGATGGCGTTTGAGGAAGCTGCCCAGCCTGGGACCGAGCAGCAGCCGCGCCCACAGTGGGTCGACATTCACGCGCAGGCGTCCACGCACTTTCACGGCACCCTCGCCAGCCGAGGCCACCGCCTCCTCCAACCCGGCCAGCAGCGGCCCAATTTGCGCATAAAAGCGGCGGCCCTCGTCGGTCAGCGCGACCTTGCGCGTGGTGCGGTCGAACAGGCGGATATTCAGCCGCGCCTCCAGCCGGGCGATGGCGCGGCTGACGCCGGACTGCGACATCTCGAGCACCTCCGCCGCCCGCACGAAGCTGCCGCTGTCCACAATCGCGGCCAGCACGCGCATGCCGTTCACTGCTCTTTCATCGAAAGCCATATATGCCGTTTAGTCATTAATGATATGTATCCCATGCTATCGGAGTATAGGCCGTTTTCCCGGAAAATTCAGGGCATCAAACTTTCAAGGAGAACATCATGTATGCAATTACGGGTATCACCGGGCAGGTCGGCTCGGCGCTGGGCAAACAGCTGCTGGCGGCAGGCTTGCCGATTCGCGCCGTGGTGCGCGATGCGGCCAAAGGCGCGGCATGGGCGGCGCGCGGCGCCGAAGTGGCGCTGGCGGATCTGAACGATGCCGCCGCCCTCACCCGCGCATTCACTGGCGCGGAAGCCGTGTTCGTGCTGCTGCCGCCGACGTTCGATCCGACCGAAGGCTTTCCCGAAGCGCGCCGCACCATCGCCGCGTTGCGCGAGGCGCTGGCTGCCGCACAGCCGGCGCGCGTGGTCGTGCTGTCGACCATCGGCGCTCAGGCTATGCGGCCTAACCTGCTGAATCAGCTGGGCATCATGGAACGCGAGTTTGGCACCCTGGATCTGCCGGTGACCTATCTGCGTGCCGCCTGGTTCATCGAAAACAGCCTGTGGGATGTGGTCTCGGCGCGCGAAAGCGGCACCATCGCCAGCTTCCTGCAGCCGCTCGACAGCCCGGTCGCCATGGTGGCCTGCGCCGACATCTCGGCAGTGGCGGCCGAGCTATTGCAGCAAACATGGAACGGCCATCGCGTGGTCGAACTGGAGGGGCCAGTGCGCATCAGTCCCGCCGATATCGCGGCCAGCTTCAGCCGCCAGTTGGGCAGGCAGGTGACCGCGCACGCGCTGCCGCGTGACACATGGGCGACGCTGTTCGCATCGCAGGGCATGCGGAATCCAATACCCCGCATGCAGATGTTGGACGGCTTCAACCAGGGCTGGATCGAATTCGAAGGCCAGCCACGCAAAGGCACAACCACGCTGGACGCCGCCATCGCCGGCCTGCTGGCGCGCGTGCCCGCATAAGCGGACGTCCGCGTGACCGCTGGTGGTCACGCGGACACCCGCACAGCCTTGAAATCAGGGGCTTATCATATGGCATACATATTGCAGAATAGCTTTATGATGAAAACCACACTACTCCCCCTTGTCGCCGCGGCGTTCATCGCCCCGGCATTTTCCAGCGTCGGACCACAGCCTGCGCCAGCCACGCCTGCCATCGCCGCACCGCGAGACATACCGTTCAAAGGCGAGATCAGACTGCAGGTCGATGCCACCGACAGCATTCACAAAATCCTCCGCGTGCGCGAGATCATTCCGGTGCAAAAAGCCGGCAGCATGGTGTTGCTGTACCCCCAGTGGGAAACCGGCAGCCACTCGCCCACGCAGGAAGCCGCGCCCCTGGCCGGCCTGACGATCAAGGCTGGCGCGAAGCAGCTCGCATGGCGCCGCGATGTCGTCAATCCCTACGCTTTCCACATCGACGTGCCGGTTGGCGTGCGCGAACTGGATATCTCCTTCCAGTATCTGCCCGCCGCCATTGGCCCCAAGCTGATGTCGCGCGATATGCTGATGCTGCCCTGGCAAAAGGTAGCGCTCTACCCTGCCGGCTGGTTTATCCGCAATATCAAGGTGCAGGCCGAGTTGACGATGCCGGATGGCTTCCGCTTTGCGACCTCGCTGGAAACGGCAGAGGCAAGCGGCAACCGCGTGCAATTCAAATCCACAAACTTTGAAGATCTGGTCGATGCGCCAGTCTACGCCGGCCGCTACACGAGGAGCATCGATCTGGCCACGTCGGTGCGGCTCAATATGTTTGGCGACAACGAAGCGGCCTTGAACCTGCCGCCCGAACTGATCGCCAAATTCAGCGCGATGGCGACGGCAGTGCCACAGCTATTCCGCTCACAGCACTACCGGCATTTCGACTTCCTGATGTCGCTGTCGGACGTGATGATTTCCGGCGGCGGCGTCGAGCACCAGGAATCGACCGAAATCAACGTCTCCGCCAACTATGCGCAGGACGCGGGCGAACAGGCGCTGATGGCCAATCTGGTGGCTCACGAATTCATCCACTCATGGAACGGTCGTACGCGCCAGCCTGCGGACCTTTGGACGCCAAACCTGAACCTACCGATGCGCGGCAGCCTGCTGTGGGTCTACGAGGGCCAAACCGAATTCTGGGCGCACGTGATGACGCCGCAGCTCGGCCTGCGCACCGCGCAGCAGGCGCTGGACGCACTGGCGGTCGATGCATCGCTGATGGCCAATCGGCCGGGTCGCGCGTGGAAGTCGCTGCAGGACAGCACCGTCGACGCGCTGTACATGCCGGCCAAGCCAGTGCACTGGCGCGACTGGCAGCGCCGCGAGGACTACTACGCGGAAGGTGTGATGCTATGGCTGGACGTTGACATGCTGCTGCGCGAGCTCACCAGCGATCGCAAAAACATGCAGGACTTCGCCGCAGTGTTCTTCGGCGCTGGGAATAATGCACGCACCATCAGCACCTACACATTTGAAGATGTCTGCAAGACGCTGAATAACATCGCGCCTTATGATTGGGCCGGCTACTTCAACCAGCGCCTGGACACGCACGACGACGCTCACCTGCTGGATGGCTTGAAACGCGGCGGCTATCGCCTGGTCTACACCGATCAGCCGACCGACTATTTCATCCAGTACGAGAAAGACCTCGGCGGCACCGACCTTTCCACCTCGGTGGGTCTGGTCATTGGCAGGAAAGGCGCCGTCAAGAGCGTGGCATGGGAAGGTCCGGCCTTCAAGGCTGGCATCAGCCTGGGCGCCAGGCTTACGGCCATTGGAGGCCAAGCCTATTCGGACGAGGCGCTGAAGCAAGCCATCCGCGACGCGGCTGTCAGCAGGCGCGCTATCGAACTGACCATCGAGGCTGATGGCGCGACACGCAATGTCAGCGTTCCGTACCTTGGCTCGCTGCGCTATCCCCGGCTGGAACGGATACCCGGCACCGAGGATCGCTTGCGCAGTCTTTTAACGCCGTAAGCGGCTATTTGCTCGTCACACCAGGGATGTCGCTCGTGGGGCGAGCAAATTTACCCTTCAAATCATCCACGCCCGATTGCGGCCTGGCCAGGGCTTGAAGATCGCTGCGCTGCTGGCGCGTTAGCGCAGTGTTGAGCTTCATCTTGCGGTCGCGGCTTTCGACCAGGCCGGGCATGGCCTCGCCGTCGCGGTTGAACGACCAGGCCAACATCGGCGGACCTAGCGGCAGCGCATCGCTGGTGGTATTCCAGAGGTGCCAGGTTTTGCCGTAGCTATTCATCTTGGTCTTCATCAGCGCTTTCTCGGCGGCCTTGGGAATACCGGGCGCGATCAGCTGACCGCTGAGAATCTCGCCGTTGTGCGGATGCCAGAACTGCCGCTCTTCCGCCGGCAGCGTCTCGAACAGCTTTTCCGAAATGATGTATTCCACGCCGTGCAGATTGGCCGCCCGCGAATTGCCGTCAAACAGCACGCACTGCGCGAAGTCCTCATTCATCTGATGGCAGTAGTGATGCGCCTCGAACTGCTGCTCGGGATGCTCCTTCATCGGATGAAAGCCGACCAGATAAATATCGAAACCGGCGACTGGACGATTCCGCTGCAACACCTTCGCGCCGGCCTCAAGCGCACGGGTCGTCGCAGTCTTCTCCGCCCCCGGCGGTGTCACCAAAGCCAGCCCGACAGCAACTCCGAATAGTTTCCACATCACCGCCTCCCCCGTCGCATCCACCGACAATAAAGGAAGCCGCCAACCACTGTCGCCAGCTTGAACCGTCCCCTACACAGACGATCAATGCTGAGCTTCTGCCATTTCAGTTTGCTTGAAGAATATCCTCAAGCGCTTACACTCAAAATGACACTGTATTCACGAAGACAGTCCGCCCTTGGAGTCGGGATTTTACATAAATCCGGTTCGCCGCTTTAACGGCCGCATTATCGAACCACGCAACTCGCCGCTGGCGCCTGTTCCGGCAGATATTCTGAATTTCATCAAATCGCATGTACCGCAGATCGACATGGATGAAGGCACACCGGTGTTCGAACACACCAAAGTGCCAATTAAGCGGATGTTTGATTTTTTGCTCGCTGGCCATCCGCTTGATGATTTCTTGCGTAAATTCCCCTCTGTGCCACGCGCTACCGCTATCGCGGTGTTGGAAAACGAAGCGACTCTGTTTTACGAGGATATCAGCATCGCGATGGATTCGGCGGCGATGCCCTCTTCGCGGCCGAGGTAGCCCAGCTTTTCGTTGGTCTTGGCTTTGACGTTGACCTGGCTGATGTCCACGCCCAGATCCTCGGCAATGTTGGCGCGCATGGTCATGATGTGCGGCGCCATCTTCGGGCGCTGGGCGATGATGGTGCAATCAACGTTGCCGATGCTGTAGCCGGTCGCCACCACACGCTTGGCGGCCTCGCGCAGCAGCTTGCGCGAGTCGGCGCCCTTGAATTCGGGATCGGTGTCGGGGAAGTGCTTGCCGATGTCGCCCAGCGCTGCCGCGCCCAGGATGGAATCGGTGATGGCGTGCAGCAGCACGTCGGCGTCCGAATGGCCCAGCAAACCAACGTGATGCGGGATGTCGACGCCGCCGATGATCAGCTTGCGGCCTTCGACAAGCGCATGGCAATCATAGCCTTGGCCGATGCGGAATGGGAGTTTGTTCATATTATTCGTCCTTGTTGGCCAGGTACATTTCCGCGATGCGGATGTCGGCTGGCAGCGTTACTTTCAGGTTGCGTGGATGGCCTTCGATCAGGCGCGGCGCGTAGCCCAGCATTTCCACCGCGCTGGCGTCATCGGTGATGGCGTTGGCGTCCGGCGCGCTGCCCAGCGCGCGCAGCAGCAGCGCGTAGCTGAACATTTGCGGCGTCTGCGCCGACCACAGGCCGTTGCGCGGCACCGTGGCCGCGCTGACGCTGACACCATCGGCGCCAGGCGCGCCGCGCTTCATGGTGTCGACCACCGGCAAGGCCAGCAGGCCGCCGGCCGGATCATCGCCCACGCCGTCGATCAGCCGGGCGATCAAGGCCGGCGTCAGGCCCGGACGCGCAGCGTCGTGAACCATGACCATATCGTCGGCGCCAAGCTGGCCATCCAGCGCGCGCAGACCGTTCAGCACCGAGTCCATGCGCGTGGCGCCGCCGCAGCGCAGGACGGTCACGCCGTCCAGCTCAGCCGGCAGCACGGAGTCGATCACGCCATCATCAGGACTGACCACGACGTAGGTGTGCGCGACCAGCGGCGAGGCGCGGAACGCGTCCACCGCATGGCGCAGCATCGGCTTGCCGCCCACGGTCAGATATTGTTTCGGCCCGTTTGCCGCCATGCGCGCGCCAACGCCGGCCGCCGGCAGCAATGCAAAATATTTCGTCATAACTTTCTTTATCTACGGCGGCGCGCGAGGATCGCGGCAATCTCGCCGTTACATGCCTTGCCCAGGCGGGCATATTCCTCCGGCGAGTCGATCTTTTCCTGCTCGACCTTGCCTTTGTCAAATTCAGCGCGGATGAAGTTGAACCAGGTGCTGTTCACCTCATGCTGCAACGCCGACAGCGCCGTGCCCGATGGCGCGTACAGCGGCTGTCCGCCAAAGCGCTTGTTCAATGCTTCACGCACCACCTTCTGCACCCGCTCCAGGTTGTCCATGTGCGCCTTCAGGTGCCGCATCTCGTGCGCCAGGATTTCCTTGTAGGCGCAGGTGCTCGGCGCAAACTCGTTGCCGACGTACACCCGCACCGGCGAGTAGTACAGCTGAATCTCCACCTTGGGCGCGATGCACTCGTAGCCGCTGGCCGCGTCCTGCAGCACCGGCCCGCTGTCCACGCGGGCCTTGTGCATGCCTTGCGTCACCGTCAAGCCCAGCGTTTCCATATTGCGATCCAGGCTGCCGGTGCGCGCGGTGAGCGCGCGGTACGGCAACTGGTTGTTGATGGTGTAGCCATCCTGCTTGGCCGACAGCACCGAGATCGACTTGGCGATGGTGTCCTCGCAGCGAATCTGGAACGGTGTGCGCTCCGCCGCCTGCGCGCCGCCAACGGCGAGCAGGCCTGCGAGAGCCCACGCGAATTTCATAGCTTCCAGTCGCCGGCGCGCAGTTTGTCGAGCCAGAACACGCCGATCACGGTTTTCACGTCGGTGATTTTGCCTTCGCGCACCCATTGCAGCAGTTCATCGATGGTGGCGGTGAAGGTCTCCAGGAACTCGCCCTCGTCCAACTTGGCGGCGCCGGCTTTCAGGCCGCGCGCCAGGTACAGGTCGAGGTGCTCGTCCGAATAGGCGATCGCATTGTGGATCTTGGTGACGAACTGCCACTCGCCGCCGGTGTAGCCGGTTTCCTCCTCCAGCTCGCGCTTGGCCGCGACCAGCGGATCCTCGCCCTTGTCGATCTTGCCAGCCGGGAATTCGATGAACACGTCGCGCAGCGGATAGCGGTACTGGCGCTCCATCAACACCGTGCCATCGTCCAGCAGCGGCAAAATCACCACCGCGCCGGGATGCAGGATGTATTCGCGCGCGGTGCGCTTGCCGTCGGGAAGTTGGATGGTGTCGCGTTGGACTTTGAGGAAATGGCCGTTATAGACCAGTTCACCGTCGACATGCGATTCTTTGAGATTGTCCATTGCTGCTCCACATCGTTGAAGAACGATAGTGTATCAGCCGTGAGCCTTGCGCAGGTAGCGGAGGATGAAACCGGGAAAGCCGAGGACGAGGAACATGCAGCCGGAGATCGCGTAGAACTCCCAGCCTTGGGGGAAACGTGCGCCGATCTGGGTTTCGAGCGCGAAGCCCACCGCGCCAACGACAAGATAGAGCGCCGTCATTTCCAGCAGCCGGATGAACAGCGGCTTGGCCGCCCATTTGGCCGGCACGACGGCGAACAGCTTGTCGTTGAAGAACGGCAGGTTGGCGGCCGCGATAGCGATCGCGATCACCAACCAGCCGGCGGTGGAGATATCCATCAGGTGGCCAGGGTGACCTTGATGGCCGACAGGCAAGCTGCCAGCAGCGGGCCAGGCAGCACGCCCAGCACGACGACGGCCAGGCCGTTCAGGCTCAGCACCAGCTTGACGTCGCCGTAGGCGGCCAGCGGCGCGTTGTCTTCCGGCTCGTCGAACCACATGTGCTTGATCACGCGCAGGTAGTAGAACGCGCCGATCAGCGAGAACATCACGGCGAACACGGTCAGCCAGATCTGGCCGGTGCCCAGCACCGAGTTCAGCACGGCGAACTTGGCGGCGAAGCCCATCATCGGCGGCACGCCGGCCAGCGAGAACAGCAGGATGGTCATCACCACCGCGAACCAGCCGCTACGCTTGCTCAGGCCCTTGAAGTCGCTGATGTTGTCGGCGTCGAAACCGGCGCGCGACAGCAGCATCAAGGTGCCGAAGGTGCCGACGGTGGTCAGCACGTAGGTGATCACGTAGTACATGGCGCCGCTGTAGGCCGCCGCGATGCCGGTACGGTCGGTGGTGCCGGCCACGCCCGACAGCAGGCCCAGCAGCACGAAGCCGATTTGCGCGATGGTCGAGTAAGCCAGCATACGCTTGATATTGGTTTGCGCGATCGCGGTCAGGTTGCCGATGGCCAGCGACAGCACGGCCAGCACCAGCAGCATTTGCTGCCAGTCGAACGCCATTGGCAGCAGGCCTTCCACCAGCAGGCGGATGCAGATGGCGAAGGTGGCGATCTTCGGCGCGCCACCCAGCAGCAGGGTCACGGCGGTAGGCGAACCGTCGTAGACGTCCGGCACCCACATGTGGAATGGCACGGCGCCCAGTTTGAAGGCCAGGCCAGCCACCAGGAACACGATGCCGAACACCAGGATGGTCGGCTTGATGGTGCCGGCGGCAACAGCGGCCGAAACGCCACGGATGTCCAGCGTGCCGGTCGCGCCGTACAGCATCGACATGCCATACAGCAGGAAACCGGAAGCCAGCGCGCCCAGCACGAAGTATTTCATCGCCGCTTCGGTCGCACGCACGTTATCGCGGCGCATCGCCACCAGCGCGTACAGCGACAGCGACATCAGTTCCACGCCCAGATAGATGGACAGGAAGTTCGAGCCCGAGATCATGATCAGCTGGCCCAGCATGGCGAACAGCGCCAGCACGTAGAACTCGCCGCCCAGGTTACCGCTCAGCATGCCGCGGTCATCGGCGTACTGGCGCGAATACACCAGGGTCATGCCCACGGTCAGGTAGGTGAACAGCTTCAGCAGGTTGGCCATCGGATCGGCCACGAACATACCGTGGAAGGTATAGGTCGTCGCGCCCGAGGCGAAGTCGGCGTAGCTGATGCCGGCGCAGACCACCAGGGTCAGCAGGGACAGCACGTAGGTGATCGAACGCTGCGCCTTGGACAGGAACATGTCGATCAACAGGATGGCGGAAGCGCCGATCATCACCGCGACCTCGGCATACGCCGGGACCAGGTTGATCGCCTCTTGTGGAATAGGTGTAGTCATTTATGTGTTTCCGTTCTACTTAAGGCAGCTTGCTGTGTGCTACGTGCGCCAGCAGGTCAGCGACCGAGGTTTGCATCGTGTCGGTGAATGGGGCTGGGTACAGGCCCATGTACAGCGTGGCGACGGCCAGAATGCCCAGCATGAAGAATTCACGGCCGTTCAGGTCGACCAGCTCGGCCACGTGGTGGTTCGCCACTTTGCCGAAGATGACGCGCTTGGCCATCCACAGCGAGTACGCCGCGCCGAAGATCAGGGCGGTGGCGGCCAGCAGGCCGATCCAGAAGTTGTACTGGGTGGCGCCCAGGATCACCATGAACTCGCCCACGAAACCGGAGGTCGCCGGCAGGCCGCAGTTGGCCATCGAGAACAGGATGAAGAAGGCGGCAAACTTCGGCATCTTGTTGACCACGCCACCGTAGTCGGCGATCTGGCGCGAGTGCGCCTGGTCATACAGCACGCCGATGCACAGGAACATGGCGCCCGACACGAAACCGTGCGAGATCATCTGCATGATGGCGCCCTGCACCGCCATGTTGTTGAACACGAAGAAGCCCAGGGTGACGAAGCCCATGTGCGCGATCGACGAGTAGGCGACCAGCTTTTTCATGTCCTTCTGCACCAGCGCCACCAGGCCGACGTAGATCACGGCGATCAGCGACAGCGTGATCACGAAGCCCGACAGGTAGTGCGAGGCGTCCGGGGTGATCGGCAGCGAGAAACGGATGAAGCCGTAAGCGCCCAGTTTCAGCATGATCGCGGCCAGCACGGCGGAACCGCCGGTCGGCGCTTCCACGTGGACGTCCGGCAGCCAGGTGTGGACCGGGAACATCGGCACCTTGACGGCGAACGCCATGAAGAAGGCCAGGAAGATGAAGATCTGTTCCGTCATCGTCAGCGGGGTCTTGTGCCAGTGCAGGATGTCCCAGCTGCCGGTCACGTTGTACAGGTAGACGATGGCCACCAGCGTCAGCAGCGAGCCGAAGAAGGTGTACAGGAAGAACTTGAACGACGCGTACACGCGGTTCTCGCCCCCCCAGATACCGATGATGATGTACATCGGGATCAGGGTCGCTTCAAAGAAGAAGTAGAACAGCAGGCCGTCGGTGGCCGCGAACACGCCGATCATGATGCCGGACAGGATCAGGAACGCGCCCATGTACTGGGCCACGCGCTTCTGGATCACTTCCCAGGCCGAGATCACCACGATGATGGTGATGAAGGCGGTCAGCGGCACGAACCACAGCGACAGGCCGTCGATGCCCAGCGCGTAGTAGATGTTGAAGCGCTCGATCCAGGCCGCTTTCTCGACGAACTGCATGCCGTGGGCGGCGTTGTCAAAGTTGGTGATCAGCGGAATCGTCGCGCCGAAGCTGACGATGGAGCCGATCAGGGTCAGCACGCGGGTGAAGCCGGCATTGCTGTCGCGCCCCACCGCCAGGACGATCAGGCCGAAAATAATCGGGAGCCAGATCGCCAGGCTCAGGTACGGAGGTAGTGTAGATATGGTTGACTGCATCATGGTTATCGTTATCTCTTTGCGTATCAGCTAATTAAGCGTGCCAAAACGGCAGGAAGTAGACCAGGAACCCCAGAATGCCGAGGATCATGACGAACGCATAGTGGTAGATGTAACCAGTCTGCGCCAGGCGGGTCAGCGTCGAGAACCAGCCGACCAGTTTGGCGCTGCCGTTCACCAGCAGGCCGTCGATCAGGGTCTTGTCGCCCACGTTCCACAGGCCATTGCCCAGCAGGCGGGCGCCGCCTGCGAACACGGTCTCGTTGAACTTGTCCATGTAGTACTTGTTGTCCAGCAGGGTGTGCAGGGCCTTGAACTTCTCGTAGAACCATGCGGGTACGCGTGGATTGATCATGTAGCAGTAGTACGACGCGGCCACGCCGGCGATCGCCAGCCACAGCGGCAGCGAGGTCAGCGAATGGATCGCCATGGCCACAGGACCGTGGAACTCGTGCGCCAGTTCTTCCATCGCGTGGTGGTTCTCGCCGACGAAGATCACGCCTTTGAAGAAGTCACCGAACAGCATAGGACCGATAGCCAGGGCACCGATGATGACCGACGGGATCGCCAGCGCAACCAGCGGGAACCAGACCACGAATGGCGATTCGTGCGGTTTCTGACCCGGGGCCAGGCCGTGGTGGGCGTGGTCGTCGTGATCGTCATGGCCGTGGTCGTCGTGACCATGGTCGTCGTGGGCAGCAGCCGCGGGCGCGTGATGGTGATCATCATGCGCATGCGCCTGACCGAAGCGCTCCTTGCCGTGGAAGACCAGGAAGTACATACGGAACGAGTAGAACGCGGTCACGAACACGCCAGCCAGCACGGCGAAGTGAGCGAAACCTGCACCAGCGATATGCGTTTCAGCAACGGCTTCGATGATCGAGTCTTTCGAGTAGAAGCCCGAGAAGAACGGCGTACCGATCAGGGCCAACGAGCCCAGCAGCGAGGTGATCCAGGTGATCGGCATGTACTTGCGCAGACCGCCCATGTTGCGGATGTCCTGGTCGTGGTGCATGCCGATGATGACCGAACCGGCGCCCAGGAACAGCAGTGCCTTGAAGAATGCGTGGGTCATCAGGTGGAACACGGCCACCGAGTAAGCCGAGCAGCCCAGCGCCACGGTCATGTAGCCCAGCTGCGACAGGGTCGAGTAAGCGACCACGCGCTTGATGTCGTTCTGGATGATGCCCAGGAAGCCCATGAACAGCGCGGTGATCGAACCGATCACGATGATGAAGGACAGCGCGGTGTCCGACAGCTCGAACAGCGGCGACATGCGCGACACCATGAAGATGCCGGCGGTAACCATGGTTGCCGCGTGAATCAGCGCGGAAATCGGGGTCGGGCCTTCCATCGAGTCCGGCAGCCAGACGTGCAGCGGGAACTGCGCCGATTTGCCCATGGCGCCGATGAACAGGCAGATGCAGGCCACGGTCAGCAGCATCCAGTCGGTGCCCGGCAGGGTCAGCGCGGCCAGCGCCTCGCGCTTGGCGAACACTTCCTGGTAGTTCATCGAACCGGCGTAAGCCAGCAGCAGGCCGATGCCGAGGATGAAGCCGAAGTCACCCACACGGTTGACCAGGAAGGCCTTCATGTTGGCGAAGATGGCGGTCGGACGGGTGTACCAGAAGCCGATCAGCAGGTAGGAAACCAGACCCACCGCTTCCCAGCCGAAGAACAGCTGCAGGAAGTTGTTCGACATGACCAGCATCAGCATGGAGAACGTGAACAGCGAGATGTACGAGAAGAAGCGGTTGTAGCCTTCGTCTTCCGCCATGTAGCCGATGGTGTAGATGTGCACCATCAGCGACACGAAGGTCACCACGCACATCATCATCGCCGACAGCGAATCGATCTGGAAGCCGACCTCCATCTTCATGCCGGCCACCGTCATCCAGTTGTAGATGGTGTCGTTGAAGGTGGCGCCGTTGAGCACGTCATTCAGCGTCATCGCCGAGATGATGAATGCCACCAGCACGCCCAGAATGGTCGCCGCGGTCGCGGTCTTGCGACCGACCACGTTGCCAAAGAATTTAGTACCCAGCAAGCCGGCCACCGCCGCGCCCGCGAGGGGCGCCAGTGGTACGACTAGCAGGAGATTAGGGTTAAGTGTAACCGCCATGATGAACCTTGATCGTTATTTTTCGAGAGGTTTAAATTAGCCCTTCAGGCTGTCCAGGTCTTCCACGTTGATGGTGTCCAGATTACGGAACAGCACCACCAGGATCGCGAGGCCGATTGCCGATTCGGCGGCCGCCACGGTCAGGATAAAGAAGACAAAGATCTGCCCTGCCGCATCACCGAGGTAATGCGAGAACGCGATGAAGTTCATGTTCACTGCCAGCAGCATCAGTTCGATGGCCATCAGCAGGATGATGACGTTCTTGCGGTTCAGGAAAATACCAACGATCGAGATCGCGAACAGGATCGCGCCCAGGACGAGGTAGTGAGCCAGGGATAAAGTCATGGTGCCTCCTTAACTTCAGTTTCGGCCGCGCCACGGGTGGTGACCGGGTCGATCTTGACGATCTTCAGACGGTCATTGCGTTTGACGCGCACGGCGTCGGCAGGGTCGAAGTGTTTGGTGTCCTTGCGCTTGCGCAGGGTCAGCGCCACGGCTGCGATGATCGCGACCAGCAGGATGGCGGCGGCGATTTCAAAGCCGTAGATGTATTTGGTGTAAATCAGGATGCCCAATTCCTTGGTGCCGCCGATGTTGCCGGCATTGACTGCCTGCTGGTCGAACGACAGGAACGAGCGCCACAGCACGGCGGCCATTTCCAGCACGATGATCACGCCCACGAAGGACGCCACCGGCAGGTAGCCCCAGAAGTTTTCGCGCAGCTTGTCGGTGTCGATGTCCAGCATCATCACCACGAACAGGAACAGCACCATCACGGCGCCGACGTAGACCAGCACCAGCACGATGGCCAGGAACTCGGCCTCCAGCAGCATCCAGATGCCGGCGGCGTTGAAGAACGCCAGCACCAGGAACAGTGCCGCGTGCACCGGATTGCGGGCCGTAATTACGCGCGTCGAGGCCAATACCATGATGGCCGCGAAGACGTAGAACAAAGCAGTTTTAAATTCCATAACTAACCCAAGAGACGTACAGTTTGTTGATCAGATCGCTGTAAGGGCGGCCGGTACGGCGCCGCCCTCTTCCGTCAGCGATATGGAGCGTCCGCCGCGCGGGCCTCGGCGATCTGGTTTTCGTAACGATCGCCAACGGCCAGCAGCATCTCTTTCGTGTAGTACAGATCGCCGCGTTTTTCGCCGTGGTATTCCAGCACATGCGTTTCAACGATCGAATCAACCGGGCACGACTCCTCGCAGAAACCGCAGAAGATGCACTTGGTCAGGTCGATGTCGTAACGGGTGGTGCGGCGCGAGCCGTCATCACGCTGTTCCGATTCGATGGTGATGGCCATCGCCGGGCACACCGCTTCGCACAGTTTGCAGGCGATGCAGCGCTCTTCGCCATTCGGGTAGCGGCGCAGCGCGTGCAGGCCGCGGAAGCGAGGCGACATCGGGGTCTTCTCTTCCGGGTACTGCACGGTGATCTTGCGCGAGAACATATACTTGCCCGTCAGCGCCATCCCTTTGATCAGCTCGGTCAGCATGAAGCTGCCGATGAAGTCTTTTAAACGTTCCATTTTCTTTAATCCTTACTTCCAGATATTCCAGGAGGTCTGCATCCAGCCTGCAACGAACACCAGGTACACCAGCGTCAGCGGGATAAAGACTTTCCAGCCCAGACGCATGATCTGGTCGTAACGGTAGCGAGGGAAAGTACCACGCACCCAGATGAAGACGGACACCAGGAAGAACGCTTTCGCGAACAACCAGAAGAAGCCGCCGAAACCGCCCCAGAATTCCAGGAAGGCGAATGGTGCCGACCAGCCGCCCAGGAACATGATCGAACCCAGCACAGCGATCAGAATCATGTTGGCGTATTCAGCCAGCATGAACATGGCGTAGGCCATGCCCGAGTATTCCACCATGTGGCCGGCCACGATTTCCGATTCGCCCTCCACCACGTCGAACGGGTGGCGGTTGCACTCGGCCAGGCCGGAGGTCAGGTAGACCACGAACAGCGGCAGCAGCGGAATCAGGTTCCACGACAGGAAATTCAGGCCATGCTCGGCACCGAAGCCCTTCTGCTGGCCTTGCACGATGTCGATGAAGTTCAGCGAGCCGGACACCATCAGCACCACCACCAGCACGAAGCCCATGGCGATTTCATACGAAATCATCTGAGCCGAAGCGCGCATCGCGCCCATGAAGGAGTACTTCGAGTTCGAGGCCCAGCCCGCGATGATGATGCCGTAGACTTCCATCGAGGTGATCGCCATCAGCAGCAGCAGGCCGGCGTTGACGTTGGCCAGCACAGCTTCCGGACCAAACGGCACCACCGCCCAGCAAGCCAGCGCCGGCATGATGGTCATGATAGGACCGATCACGAACAGGCCAGGGTTGGCCTTGGCCGGGGTGATGATCTCTTTGAACAACAGTTTCAGCGCGTCAGCGATTGGCTGCAGCAGGCCGCCAGGGCCGACGCGGTTCGGACCGACGCGGATCTGGATCCAGCCGATGAACTTGCGTTCCCACAGGGTCAGGTAAGCAACCAGACCCATCAGTGGCAGCAGCACCACGACGATGCGGATCAGGGCCCAGACGGCCGGCCACACAGGGGCCAGCACGCTGTTCGCGCCCAGGGAATTGATGGTATTGACGAATTCAGGCAGAGCCATTATTTCACCTCTCCTGCTTTTTCAACGGTGATGGAACCGAACATGCCGCCCAGTGCGGCGGTCGACGCGTGCGCGGCGGCCACGCGCACGGCGTTGGCTGGCAGTTTGGCGTCAACAGCGGCGACCAGGATCGCGCTGCCGGAACCTTGGGTGACTTTGACCTTGTCGCCGGCGGCGACACCCAGTTGCTGCGCCAGGGCGCTCGACAGGTGCGCTTTCGGCGCGGCCGCGTCGGCCATCTTCTGCAGCGACTCGGCGCGGCGCACGATGGCGTCGGCAAAGTAGATCGGTACGTCGGCGATGCGTTCGGTGCCGGTCGAGACAGCGGTGGCTGCGCTCAGTGCCACTTTGGACACGTTGTTCAGCTTGGCCGACACGTCGGTCACGCCGGCGCCCAGCACTTCGTCGCGGATCGCTTCCGAGGTGTCGTAGTCGAAGCCCGACAGGCCCAGCACGTTGCCCAGCACGCGCAGCACTTTCCACGCGGGACGGGTTTCCAGCAGCGGCTTGACGGTGCCGTTGAAGCTTTGCGCGCGGCCTTCGCAGTTGACGAAGGTGCCCGAGGTTTCGCTGAATGGCGAAACCGGCAGCAGCACGTCGGCGTAGTCCAGGCCATGCTTGTAGGCCGACATCACCACCACCATCTCGGCTTTTTTCAGCGCGGCAATGGCGGCTTGCGGGTTGTACGCGTCCAGTTCCGGCTCGGCGTTCAGCAGCAGGTAAGCTTGCTTCGGCTCGGTGAAGGCTGGCACTTTGCCGCCGTTGGCGTTGGCGATGTACGCACCGACGGTGTTGGCGGCTTCGGTCAGGTAGCCCAGCTTGGCGCCGGTCTGCTCAGCGATCCACTGTGCGGCCGCGTGCAACGCGGCAGCTTGCGGGTGCTGGGCGGCGGCGTTACCCAGGAACACGCCCTTGTTCTCGCCCGACAGCAGCGAAGCGGCGATCGCGGCAGCAGCGTCGGATGCTTGCACACCTTCGAAGCCGGCAGGAGCGGCGACCTCTTTGGCCTTGGCAACGGCAACCACCACTTGCGACAGCGCCGACAGCCACTCCGACGGCGCAACGATCATCTTGTTGGCGACGTTCATCAGCAGGTCGTCGTCGGTCGCGTGCAGGATCGACAGCTTGGCGCCGCCCTTCACCGCCGTACGCAGACGGGTGGCCAGCAGCGGGTGATCCTTGCGCAGGAACGAGCCGATCACGAAGGCGCGGTTCAGCGCGCCGAATTCGGTGATCGACATGCCCAGCCATGGGGTCACGTCCAGCGAGAAGTCGCTTTGACGCAGACGGGTTTCCACGCTGTCCGAGCCCATGGCGCGGGTCAGCTTTTGCAGCAGGTGCAGTTCTTCCAGCGTCGAGTGCGGCGTGGCCACGGCGGCCAGCGCATTGGCGCCGTGTTCGTGCTTGATGTTCTTCAGGCCGTGCGCCACGTATTCCAGGGCGGTCTGCCAATCGACTTCTTTCCACTCGCCGCCCTGCTTCAGCATCGGCTGGGTCAGACGGTCGGCGGTGTCCAGGCCTTCGTACGAGAAGCGGTCCTTGTCGGAAATCCAGCACTCGTTGACGGCGTCGTTTTCCAGCGGCAGCACGCGCTTGACCTTGCCGCCCTTGACCTGAACGATCAGGTTGGCGCCCAGGCCGTCGTGCGGCGAGACCGATTTGCGGCGCGACAGTTCCCAGGTACGGGCGCTGTAGCGGAATGGCTTCGACGTCAGCGCGCCGACCGGGCACAGGTCGATCATGTTGCCGGACATTTCCGAGTTCACGGTCTGGCCGACGAACGCGGTGATTTCCGAGTGTTCGCCGCGGCCGATCATGCCCAGCTCCATCACGCCGGCCACTTCCTGGCCGAAGCGTACGCAACGGGTGCACTGGATGCAACGCGCCATTTCCTGCATCGACACCAGCGGGCCGGCATCTTTAGGCGCGACCACGCGCTTGTCTTCTTCGTAGCGCGATTCGCCCTTGCCGTAGCCCACGGCCAAGTCTTGCAGCTGGCACTCGCCGCCCTGATCGCAGATCGGGCAGTCCAGCGGGTGGTTAATCAGCAGGAACTCCATCACGGACTTCTGTGCCTGCACGGCCTTGTCCGACGAGGAGCGCACAATCATGCCCGCCGAGACCGGCGTGGCGCATGCTGGCAAAGGCTTGGGGGCCTTCTCCACTTCGACGAGGCACATACGGCAGTTGGCTGCGATCGACAATTTCTTGTGATAGCAGAAGTGCGGAATGTAGGTTCCCAGTTTGTTGGCGGCGTCCATCACCATGCTACCAGCAGGGACTTCGACTTTTTTGCCGTCTATTTCGATTTCAACCATGGTGATCGTTACCTGTGACGCTTAGATGTAAGCGGGCACGCAGCATTGCTTGTGCTCGATGTGGTGTTCAAATTCTTCGCGGAATTGCTTGATGAACGCACGCATAGGCATGGCCGCCGCGTCGCCCAGCGCGCAAATCGTGCGGCCCTGGATGTTGTCGCAAACCGAGTTCAACACGTCCAGGTCCGACGGGCGGCCCTGACCGTTTTCGATACGGTGGATCATGCGGTACATCCAGCCCGTACCTTCACGGCATGGGGTGCACTGGCCGCACGATTCTTCAAAGTAGAAGTACGCCAAGCGTTCCATGGCCTTGACCATGCAGCGGGTCTCGTCCATGACGATGACCGCGCCCGAACCCAGCATCGAACCCGCTTTGGCGATCGAATCGTAGTCGAGGTCGGTCTGCATCATGATCTCGCCGCGCACCACTGGCGCGGAGGAGCCGCCTGGGATGACCGCCTTGATCTTTTTGCCGCCGCGCATGCCGCCGGCCAGTTCCAGCAGTTTGGCGAACGGGGTGCCCAGCGGGACTTCATAGTTGCCCGGACGCTCAACATCGCCCGAGATCGAGAAGATCTTCGAGCCGCCGTTGTTCGGACGGCCGATCGCCAGGTACTTCTCCGGGCCCATGTTCAGGATGAACGGCACGGCGGCGAAGGTTTCGGTGTTGTTGATGGTGGTCGGTTTGCCGTACAGGCCGAACGACGCCGGGAATGGCGGCTTGAAGCGTGGCTGGCCTTTCTTGCCTTCCAGCGATTCCAGCAGCGCGGTTTCCTCGCCGCAGATGTAGGCGCCATAGCCGTGGTGCGCGTGCAGCTGGAAGCTGAACTCGCTGCCCATGATGTTATTGCCCAGGAAGCCGGCGGCGCGCGCCTCTTCCAGCGCTTCTTCAAAGCGGGTGTACACCTCGAAGATTTCGCCGTGGATGTAGTTGTAGCCGACGGTGATGCCCATGGCGTAGGCGCCGATGGCCATGCCTTCGATCAGCGCGTGCGGGTTGTAGCGCAGGATGTCGCGGTCCTTGAAAGTGCCCGGCTCGCCCTCATCTGAGTTACATACCAGGTACTTCTGGCCCGGGAACTGGCGCGGCATGAAGCTCCACTTCAGGCCGGTAGGGAAACCCGCGCCGCCACGGCCGCGCAGCGACGACGCTTTCAGGTCGGCGATGATCTGTTCCGGGGTGATTTTTTCTTCGATGATACGGCGCAGGGCGCTGTAGCCGCCGCGCTTGACGTAGTCTTCCAAATGCCAATTCTCGCCGTCGAGGCCGGCGAGAATGACTGGATCGATGTGACGGTTATGGAGTGACGTCATTTCTTGAGTTCCTCCACCAGGGAGTCGATTTTATCGTTGGTCATGAAGCTGCACATGCGGTGGTTATTCACCAGCAGCACAGGTGCGTCGCCGCAGGCGCCCATGCACTCGCCTTCCATCAGCGTGAACTCGCCGTCGGCCGTGGTGTCACGGTAGTCGATGCCCAGCTTTTGTTTCAGGTGGTGCGCCGCGCGCTCGCCGCCCGACAGGGCGCAAGGCAGGTTGGTGCACACGGTGATCTTGTGCTTGCCGACCGGCTTCAGGTTGTACATATTGTAGAAAGTCGCGACTTCCTGCACGGCGATGGCCGGCATGCGGATGTAGTCCGCCAGTTCCTGCATGACGTCCGGCGACACCCAGCCCAGCTCCACTTGCGCGTGGGCCAGCGCGGCCATCACGGCCGACTGGCGCTGATCGTCTGGGTACTTGGCCAGCTCGCGATCGATTTTTTTGTAGCACTGCTCAGATAACAACATTCTTTTTGCCTCTCGGACTTAGCGGTCAATACTGCCGAACACGATGTCTTGCGTGCCAATGATGGTCACAGCGTCGGCAATCATGTGGCCACGCGCCATTTCATCCAGCGACTGCAAGTGTGCGTAGTCTGGAGCGCGCAGTTTCACGCGGTATGGCTTGTTGGCGCCATCGGACATCAGGTAGACGCCGAATTCGCCCTTCGGATGCTCCACCGCGCTGTACGCTTCGCCCGGCGGCACGTGGAAGCCCTCGGTGAACAGCTTGAAGTGGTGGATCAGCGATTCCATGTTGGTCTTCATGTCCACGCGCGATGGCGGCGCCACCTTGCGGTTGCTGGTCATGACCGGACCCGGGTTGTTGCGCAGCCATTCAACGCACTGCTTGATGATGCGGTTCGACTGGCGCAGCTCTTCCACGCGCACCAGGTAGCGGTCGTAGCAGTCGCCGTTGGTGCCGATCGGGATGTCGAAGTCCATCAGGTCGTACACTTCGTACGGCTGGTGCTTGCGCAGGTCCCACTGGATGCCCGAGCCGCGCAGCATGGCGCCGGTGAAGCCCATGGCCAGCGCGTCTTCCGGCGCCACCACGCCGATGCCGACGGTACGCTGTTTCCAGATACGGTTGTCTGTCAGCAGGGTTTCGTATTCGTCGACGTAGGTCGGGAAGCGGTTGGTGAAGGCTTCGATGAAGTCCAGCATCGAACCCTGGCGGTCTTCGTTGAGCTTGTCGATGGCCTTGGCCGAACGGATGATCGATGGCTTGTGCTGCGGCATGCTGTCCGGCAGGTCGCGATACACGCCGCCCGGACGGTAGTAGGCCGCGTGCATGCGCGCGCCCGACACCGCCTCGTAGCAGTCGAACAGGTCTTCGCGGTCGCGGAAGCAGTACAGGAAAGGCCCCATGGCGCCGACGTCCAGCGCGTGCGCGCCCAGCCACATCAGGTGGTTCAGGATACGGGTCATCTCGTCGAACATGACGCGGATGTACTGTGCGCGCAGCGGCACGTCGATGCCCAGCAGCTTCTCGATCGCCATCACGTAGGCGTGCTCGTTGCACATCATCGAGACGTAGTCCAGGCGGTCCATGTACGGCACCGACTGCAGGTAGGTCTTCTGTTCCGCCAGCTTCTCGGTGCCGCGGTGCAGCAGGCCGATGTGCGGGTCGGCGCGCTGGATCACCTCGCCGTCCAGCTCCAGCACCAGGCGCAGCACGCCGTGCGCGGCCGGGTGTTGCGGACCGAAGTTCAGGGTGTAGTTCTTAATTTCTGCCATGTTCTTACTTCCCGTAGTTTTCTTCGCGGATCACGCGCGGCACGTTTTCACGCGGCTCGATGGTGACCGGCTGGTAGATCACGCGCTTCTGCTCGGGGTCGTAACGCATTTCGACGTAGCCCGACACCGGGAAGTCCTTGCGGAACGGGTGACCGATGAAACCGTAGTCGGTCAGGATGCGGCGCAGGTCGTTGTGGTTCTCGAACAGGATGCCGTACATGTCGAACGCTTCGCGCTCGTACCAGTTCATGGCGCGCCACAGCGGCGTGATCGACGGCAGCAGCGGCATGTCGTCGTCGGCGCAGAACGCGCGCACGCGCACGCGCCAGTTGTGCTTGACCGACAGCAGATGCACGACCACGGCGAAACGCTGGCCGTCCCAGGCGCCGTCGCCGTAGTTCAGGTAGTCGATGCCGCACAGGTCGATGGCCTGATCGAAGCCCAGCGATTTGTCATCGCGCAGGGTCTGCATCACGCCGTAGTAGTCGGCGGCCTTCACCGTGATGGTGATCTCGCCTAGCGCAACGACCGTAGTAACGCGATCGCCCAGGGCAGTGCCGAGGGCGGTTTGGAGTTTTTCCAGATGAGTAGTCATTTCTTGTAGCGCCCCCGTTAGCGTGCGATGGTGTTGGTGCGCTTGATCTTGTTCTGCAGCTGCATGATGCCGTACAACAGGGCTTCAGCAGTTGGAGGACAGCCTGGCACGTACACGTCGACCGGCACGATGCGGTCGCAGCCGCGAACCACGGAGTAGGAGTAGTGATAGTAGCCGCCGCCGTTGGCGCAGGAACCCATCGAGATGACCCAGCGCGGCTCCGGCATCTGGTCGTAGACCTTGCGCAGTGCCGGGGCCATCTTGTTGCACAGCGTGCCGGCCACGATCATCACGTCGGATTGACGCGGCGATGGACGGAACACCACGCCGAAGCGGTCCATGTCGTAACGGGCCGCGCCCACGTGCATCATTTCAACCGCGCAGCAGGCCAGACCGAACGTCATCGGGAACATCGAACCCGTGCGCGCCCAGTTGATCAGCTTGTCGGCCGAGGTGGTGATGAAACCTTCGTTTAATACGCCTTCAATAGCCATGGCTTATTCCCAATCAAGGGCACCTTTCTTCCAGATATACCAAAAACCGACCACGAATTCAGCGATGAACACCATCATCGTCACGAAACCCTGCCAGCCCAGTTCGCGCATGGATACGCCCCAAGGGAAGAAGAATGCCGTTTCCAGATCGAACAAAATAAAGAGAATTGCGACGAGGTAGTAACGCACGTCGAATTTCATGCGCGCGTCTTCGAAGGCTTCGAAGCCGCATTCATACGGGGACAGCTTTGCAGCGTCAGGCTTTTTCGGGCCCAGGATATGGCCCAGCACTTGGGGAGCGATACCTACGCCGAGACCGACGAGGATGAACAAGAGAACGGGGAGATAATTTTCGAGGTTCACGATTGATGAGCTTATGTTGAACGGTCAGTTGAAAGGACACATCGCGGTGTTTTGCGGTGCGCTTAACGTTCGCCCCAATCGTATTGCTGAAGACCAGGATCGAACGACACATCCTCGTAAAAAAGCCAGCTTGGTACCACCCTTGCTGGCCTATGTTCTGGTGCCGACGACGAGACTCGAACTCGTACAGCTTGCGCCACTACCCCCTCAAGATAGCGTGTCTACCAATTTCACCACGTCGGCATAAGGCCGTTATTTTACTTCGTTTTCACGCGGTTGTTAATCCCGTATTGCGTCAAAACAAGAAGAAACACGATAAATCTTTAACTATTTTTGCCATCGCCAAGATACTGCCAAAACAATGTGCAAACAACTTAAAAAAATATCAACAACGACTGATTTACTACAGCGATTATATTACTTCGGGATCGAGTTTGCAGGAGCCGGGGTCGAAGCGGCTGGTGCGGCTGGTGCGGCCGGCGCGGCCGGAGCTGCCGCAGGCGCCGCGGCCGGAGCGGCAGGTGCCGCCGGCAGGGCTTTATCCATCACGCCGCCGCTGACATTGTTGGTCTGATGAGTGGTGATGTACGACAGGGCCAGGGTGGCGCTGAAGAAGATCGCCGCCGCCACGCCCGTGGATTTGGACATGAAGTTCGACGAGCCGGTGGCGCCGAACAGGCTGCCGGAAGCGCCGGAGCCGAAGGCGGCGCCCATGTCGGCGCCCTTGCCATGCTGCAGCAATACCAGGCCAATAATGGCGATTGCCGATACCACCTGCACTACGATAACCAGATTGAACAAGCTGCCCATGTTATTCCATTCCAAAATAAAAGTTTTGTATCGTTTTGTTTCTACTGCTTAAATCAGTGCTTTAAACGGCCTGGATAATCCCGAGGAAATCAGTCGCCTTTAATGCCGCACCGCCAATCAGGCCGCCGTCAATATCCGGCTGGGCCATCAATTCTTTCGCATTCTCCGGCTTCATGCTGCCGCCGTACAGAATTTGCACACCCTGCGCCGCCACCGCATCCTTCCTGGCCACGCACTCGCGCAGGAAGCGGTGGGCGTCTTGCGCGATTTGCGGCGTGGCGGTCTTGCCGGTGCCGATCGCCCAGACCGGCTCGTAAGCCAACACCAGCTTGCCCACCTGCGCCGGCTCGATCGCATCCAGCACGGCTTGCAGCTGGGCGCAGATCACATCCTCGGTCTGCCCCGCCTCGCGCTGCGCCAGCGTTTCGCCGAAGCACACCACCGGGGTCAGGCCGGAAGCCAGCGCGGCCAAGGCTTTTTGCGCCACCAGCGCGCTGCTCTCGCCATGATACGCGCGGCGCTCGGAATGGCCGCACAACACATAGGTCGAACCGAAGTCCACCAGCATGGCGGCCGACACCTCGCCGGTGTAGGCACCGCTGGCGTGCACCGAGACATCCTGACCACCCCACGCCACCGGCGTGCCGGCCAGCTGCGCCTGGCACTGGGCCAGGTAAGGCGCGGGCACACACACCGCGCAATCGGCGCCAAAGTCATTCAGACCGGCGACGATGCCGGACAACAGTGCCGAGTTGGCGGCGCGGTTGCCGTTCATTTTCCAGTTACCGATGACGAGTTTGCGACGCATAGCTAGCCTAAAGATTAATCAACTCGCCATTTTACCGTGCGCAAAAAGCGC
Source organism: Duganella sp. SG902 (assembly GCF_013376005.1). Lineage (GTDB taxonomy): Bacteria > Pseudomonadota > Gammaproteobacteria > Burkholderiales > Burkholderiaceae_D > Rugamonas. The sequence continues at coordinate 582,543 of NZ_JABMJK010000001.1, forward strand.
CGGTCAAACAGGCAAAGGAAATCCCCGGCTAGCTAAAACCGTAAATTTACTACGCATTTTACAATGAAATCGCTATCAAATCACCTGCAACATGATTTTTCCGACGTGGCTGCTGCTCTCCATGAGCGCATGCGCGGCGGCCGCCTGTTCCAACGGGAAGACGGTGTGGATCACCGGCTTGAGTTTGCGTTCGGCCATCATCGGCCACACCCTTTCCTTCAGCTGGCGCGCGATCGCGCCCTTGAATTCCGCCGAACGCGGGCGCAGCGTCGAGCCGGTGATGGTCAGGCGGCGGCGCAGCACCTGGCCCACGTCCAGCGTCGATTTGCCGCCGCCCAGGGTGGCGATGACGGCGATGCGGCCATCGTCGGCAAGGCAGGAAACCTCGCGTGGCAGGTAGTCCCCGGCCACCATGTCGAGAATCACGTCGACGCCGCGGTCGTTGGTGAGCGACTTGACCACGGTGGCGAAATCCTCGGTTTTATAGTTGATGCCGCGCTCGGCGCCGAGCGCCACGCAGGCCGCCACCTTGTCGTCCGAACCGGCGGTGGCGAACACGCGATGGCCCATGGCCGAGGCCAGCTGGATCGCCGCGACGCCGATGCCGGAGCTGCCGCCCTGCACTAATAATGTCTCTCCGCCAACTAATTTGGCGCGGTCAAACACGTTGCTCCAGACTGTGAAGTAATTTTCCGGAATTGTGGCCGCTTCCAGCATCGACCAGCCTTTTGGGACCGGTAAAACCTGCTGCACGGGCGCAACAACATACTCGGCGTAGCCGCCGCCCTGCACCAAAGCGCACACATGATCGCCAATATCGAGGGTGGTGTAATCGAGGTCGCCGTCGACGATTTCGCCGGCCACCTCGAGGCCGGGGATGTCGGAGGCGCCCGGCGGCGGCGCGTAATTGCCCATGCGCTGGAACACGTCCGGGCGGTTGACGCCGGCGGCATGCACTTTAATCAACACTTCGCCGGCCTTGACCGCCGGCATCGGGCGTTCGCAGAGTTTCAGGACATCGGCCGGGCCGGGGTGGGTGATTTCAATCGCGCGCATCATTCGCCCTCTATCAATGCTTATTAATAAAGGGCGATTGTACGACTTCCGGGCCTCAGCCGCCGCCCGTGCGCGATTTCTGCGGCAGCGGCGTGTTCGGCTTCCAGGAGGCCGACAGCGCCTGCCCTTCCTCGATCTGCTCCGGCGTCATGGTCTTGATGACGGCCGAACGCTGCTCGGCCGCGTTGACCGAGCCGTTGGCCGCCGCCAGGTTCCATAACATATAGGCAATCACGTTATCCTGCGGCATGCCGCCGATGTGATAGCGATACATCAGGCCCAGCACCTGCTGCGCATCCGGATGGCCCTGCTCGGCGGCGCGGCGGAACCAGGACACCGCCTGCTTGTGGTCCTGGATCACCGCGTTGCCGGTGTAATACATGGCGCCCACCACGTATTGCGCGTCGGCCTTGCCCTGCTGCGCCGCCTTGCGGTGCCATTCCAGCGCCTGCTTGTAATCCTGTGGCACGCCACGCCCCATGTAATACATCAGGCCCAGCAAGTGCTGGGCGTCGGCGTTGCCGGCTTGCGCCAGCGGCCGTATCTCTTTCAATGCCACCGCGTAGTTTTTACTGTTGTACGCGGTTGCTCCCTCGGCGAATCCGGCCATCGCGGCTTGCGGCAAGCCCAAGGCGATGACCAACATGAGTATGATTTTTTTCATAGTTATTATTTCCAGCTGACTTTGCCCAAACCATCAACACTGACGTTGCGATTCAAAGGCTTGCCATAAACGATGACTGATCCCAGGCCACTCAGGTTCAGGGTGGCGTTGGTTTTGGCGGTGACGGTGGCGTTGCCCAGTCCGCTCAACTCGACATTGACCGACTCGGCCTGGAACTGCTGCGCGTTCAAGCCGCCCACCCCGCCCAGATTGGCCTTGAGCAGCTTGCTGCGCCCGCCCAGCGTGATGTAGCCGGCGCCGCGCAGGTCGAGGTCGGCGTGCTCGTTCTCGCTGACCCACAGGTTCATGCTGCCCACGCCGCCCAGATTGGCCTTGATCGCCTTGTAGTCACACACCACCTTCATGCTGCCGGCGCCATCCATGGTGAGTTCCAGCTCCTCGCCGCTGAAACCGTTGATTTCGGTCTGGCCCACGCCTTCCGACACCACTTGGCGCAAGTTTGGCAGCACCAGCTCGGCACGGGTGGTTGAACGCCCCACTTTCATGCCGCGCCCCTCGGTTTCGAGATGCAAGGTGTCGCCGCTTTGCGACGCCGTCAGTTTTTCCAGATAGCGCCTTTCGCCGATCAGGCGCAGCGAGGGCACGTCGCCCTGGCGCAATTTCAGGTCGATCACGCCGTCCAGCTTGACCCGCACCACGCGCGCGTCGATGGGAATCGAGCGGGTTTCGGTGTCATCGGCGGCATCCGCGCGGCCAAACAGGGCGCAGAAAGCGGCAAACAGCAGGCCAAACTGGAGAAACTTATTCATGGGAGAATCCTCGGATATTAGTCAAACAATCATACTCCCGCCCCGCCGCCCACCTCCGCGGATTGCGACGAACTGCAGAAACTGTGGAATAAGCCGCTGTCATTCCGGCGCAGGCCGGAATCCATGGAAGGCGTGAGCAGTGCTGCCGCATGCGTTCCACGAACCGCGGCGGCGGACCGCTCACCTACGCCGGATAACGATCAACGATTGACGATGCGCGCCACCAGCCCGGCGCGGCCGGTGCGGTCGAACGCGGCGGCCCGGATCACGCCCTTGGTGCCGATCGGCCCGGTGACCGGCTTGCTGCGCGCCGTGGGCGCACTGCCGTCGGTGGTATAACGCAGGGTCAGGCCGGGCAACGCGTGGTTGACCAGCACCTTGCCGCCCTCCACCACCATCCCCGGCGGCGCGATCCGGTAGCGCACGTCGCCGCGCTCCAGGTCGAGGCGCGGCAGCACCCGCTGGCCGAGCGTGTTCACGAAACCGGACCACGCCGCCCGGTGCAGCGCGGCGGCGCGCGCAGGGTCCGGCTCCAGCGCCCATGCCGGATCGGCCGCCCACGCGCGTTCCGCCACCGCCAGCAGGCGCGGCATCATCAGGTAATCGAGGCGGCTGGCGTCGCGGATGGTTTCCGAGAACAGCGTGGCCTCGATGCCTCGGATGCGCCGGCGGCCGGCGTCGGTCAGGCTGGCGCCGAGCGGCTTGAAGTCGTACACCGAATCCAGCTCCACGTAGGCGCCCCAGTTCACGCCCGGTTCCTCGGGGTTGGGATTGGCAGCCATGTCGAGATACATATTGGTGACCGGCGCCAGCACGATGTCATAGCCGGCGTTGGCCAAGCGGTAGGCGAAGTCCTCGTTGCCCGGCGTGTTATTCCACACATAGAGACTGAAGCCGCGCTGCGTGAAGCGCGGGTTGGGCAGCTGCTGCCCGCCCTCCTTCTCCGAGCGGCGCGCGCCCAGCTCCTCCCAACCGGAGGCGAACATGCCGTGCTTGCGCAGGATGCCGTCGACGCGGTTATAGAAGTAGTCCCACAGGTCGGCGGTGCCGGCCAGCTTCTCGCGCTCCATCAGCGCGCGGCTGAGCGGCGATTTCTCCCACGCGCCGTGCGGCAGCTCGTCGCCGCCCACGTGCATGGTCTTGAGCGGCGCGCCGGCTTCGCGGTGCAGCGTCACCACTTGCGCCACCACCTGCTCGATGAAGGCGTAGCTGGATTCCAGGCCCGGGTTGATCACATGGTCGGTGTACTCCTGCGGCGAGCGATACACCGAGCGGTCGTCGAAATCGTTCAACAGGTATTGCGCCGCGCCCTGCTCGCCGGCCGCCCGCATGCGATGGTAGCGCGCCTCCATCGCCTTGACGGCGGCGCGCGCGTGGCCCGGCATCTCGATCTCCGGAATGACCTCGATGTGGCGCGCGGCGGCGTAGCGCAGGATCTCGATGTAGTCGGCGCGCGTGTAGTAACCGCTGCCATGCGGATCATCCGTACGCGGGCCGGAACCATAGGTGGGCGGCAGGCGCTGACCTTCCTTCGTGTAATGGCCGCGCACCGCGCCGATGCTGGTCAGCTCCGGCAGGCCGGCGATCTCGAGCCGCCAGCCCTCGTCATCGGTGAGGTGGAAATGCAGCTTGTTCAGTTTGTAGGCGGCCATCAGGTCCAGCGTCTTGAGCACCACTTCCTTGGGCTGGAAGTTGCGCGCCACGTCCAGCTGGAAGCCGCGATAGGCGAAGCGCGGCGCGTCGGTGATTTCCAGCTCCGGCAGCGCGAGTTGCGCGCCGTCCGATGGCGACGCGGATGGCAGCGGCAGCAGGTCGTGCAGCGATTGCAGGCCGCGCGCGACGCCGGCCGCGCTGTTGCCGGTGATGTTGATGCCGGCCTCGCCGCTGATGGTGAGTTCATAGGCCTCGGGCGACGTCTGGCCATCGATGGCGTTGATGCGCAGGCGTAGCGGCACCGGGGCGCGGCTGGTGTCGCCATGCGGCAGATAGCGGGCGAACAAGGCGCGGGCGAAGGCGGTTTCGTTTTGCAGGCCGGGGCCGGAGATCACTTGCGGCGCGCGAACCAGTCGCACCGTGCCGCTGCCGGTCTTCAATTGCAGCGGCGTTGGGAAGACAGGCGGCAGCGCGCCGGCAGGCAGCACGTCCGCGCCGGCATTGCGGCGGTAGATGTCCTGCGTGGTCACCAGCGCGTGCTGGTCGCGCGGGCGTTGCAGTTGTTCCGGGCGAGTGGGCAACCGTTGCTGGTAATCGTTGATGGCATAGGCCACCTCCGGCGCGGCATCGAACACCAGATAGGGACCGACCGGCGCGCGCGCCATCTTGATCACCAGGTTGGGATAGTCGTAATCAATGTTCAGCGTGCGGCCGGCGGGCAGGCCCTTGAAGCCGGCCGTCGGGCGGACGCGGAACAAGCTGCCGCCCACCACCTGCTCCAGCAGCAGATTGCCCGGCAGCGGACCGGTGAGCAAACCGTCCATGCAGTTGAAGTACAGCGACCAGCCCTGCGCCGGCAGCGATTGGCCGCGCAGCGGCGTCACGCTCAGGCGCGCCTTGGTGCGGCCGCCCTGCGCGCTCAACTCGTTGCGCAGGATCTCCCAGCGCATGCTGACCGGCGCGGCGGCAGGCGCCAGCGAGGCTGCGGCGCCGGCCACACCGGCATCCGCGACGTTGGCGGTGGATGCGGTCGCGCCTTGTGTGGCGACGCCTAACGCCAGCGCCATTGCGGCCACGGATATTCTGCTTATAAGTTTTGTCATCGTCTCTCTCATGCAGGCAAACGGATGGTGGCATGCAGGCCGCCCTCCGGATGATTCTCCAATATCAGCTGGCCGCCATGCGCTTCGATCACGCCACGCGCGATGCCCAGGCCCAGCCCCAAGCCATTGTCATTCTGCTCGCGCCCATGCTCCAGCCGCACATACGGATCGAACAAGCTGGCCAGCGCATCCTCCGGCACGCCCGGCCCATGATCGCGCACCGCGATCGCCACCGCGCCGTCTTCGGCCCGCGTGCTGATCTCCGCGCGCTTGCCATAGTACAGCGCGTTGTCCAGCAGATTGCCAATCGCCCGCTTCAACGCCAGCGGCTTGCCGCGCACCGTCAATCCGGACTCCCGATATCCGACCTCATGCCCCGCCAGCCGCGCGCTGCGCACCAGGCGCCCCAGCAAGGCATCTAGCTTGATCTCGGCCGGGTTCTCATGAATGTCGCTATCCTTCACGCACTGCAAGGCGCCCTTCACCATCATATCCAGTTCGTCGAGGTCCTCCTCGAACTCATTGCGCAGCGCCTCGTCGTCCAACAACTCGGAACGCAGCTTGAGCCGCGTGATCGGCGTGCGCAAATCGTGCGAGATGGAGATGAACAGGCGCTCTCGATCCTCGATGTAGCGCTGGATGCGCTCCCGCATTGCGCTGAACGCGCGCGCCGTCTTGATGAACTCCCGGCTGCCCGTCTCCGGCAGCGGCGGCGTATGCTCGCCCTGGCCGAACGCGCCGGCCGCATCGGACAGCGCCGCCAGCGGACGCGTGATCGAGCGCACCACCAGCAGGCAAAGCAGCAGCACCACCGCCAGCGACAGGCCTTGCAGCGCCAGGCGGTCCCACGCCCACGGATCGTTCGCGCTCAGGAAATACGGATTGGGCATCAGGGCCGCCATGTACAACCAATTGCCCGGTTCAAGCTCGGTCTGGATCACCAGTATCGGCGCCGGCTCCGGCTTGACCAGCAGGATGTGCTGCACCCACGCGTCAGGCAGATCGCTCAGGTGCACCTCGTCCGACACCGCCAGTTGCTCGGGCCACGCGAACGCCAGGCGCGCGGCCGGCAGATGCGGCAAATCGCTTTTCAGCGCCGAAGCCAGCGTCGCCTTCACGCTGTCCGCCAACGGATGCGGCGCGATCTCTTGCACCGGCACGTAAGCATGATTGAGATTGACGAAGAAGCGTGTGCCGCCCATCTCGCGCATTTGCTGGATCACCAGCACGCGATAGCTGAGCGGCAGACTGCGGTAAAAGCGGATCGCCGCCGCAGCGCTATGCGCCACGTACCGCGCCGCCGATTGCGCCTCGACTTGCGCCTTGGCGCGCAGCTGCGCGGCCCAGATGGCGTTGGCCACCAGCTGCGTCACCAGCAGGCCGGCAACCATCACCAGCGTGAGGCGGCCCAGCAGCGACGCCGGCCAAAGACGCTTAAGCATGCGACACGTTGACTTCGGCCGAAAACACATAGCCGGCGCCGCGCACCGTCTTGATCAGCGCCGGCTGCTTGCCGTCGTCGTTGAGGCGCAGGCGCAAGCGGCTGATCTGTACGTCCAGCGAACGGTCGAGCGGGCCGGCGTCGCGCCCGCGCGTCTCCTCGCACAACACGCCGCGGTCCAGGATAACGCCGGGATGCTCGACGAAGTACTTCAACAGCTGGAAGTCCAGCCCCGTCAACGCCAGCGGCGCGCCGGCGCTGTCCACCACCTTGCGCTCCTTCAGGTCCAGCGTGAAGCCCACGAACCGGTAGTAGCGCACCGACGGCGCATCGACGGCGGTACGCCGCAATATCGCCTTGATGCGCGCCAGCAGCTCGCGCGGGCTGTATGGCTTGGCGATGTAATCGTCCGCGCCCAGCTCCAGGCCTACGACGCGATCCGTTTCGTCCGAACTGGCGGTCAGCATGATGATCGGCACGTTGGAGCGCTGGCGTACCTGCTTGCACAGCGCGAAACCGTCGGTGTCGGGCAGCATCACGTCCAGTATCACCATCGACAGCTGGTCGGCGTGCGTGTGCAGCTCGGCCAGAAAACTCTCGCCGTCATGCGACAGCACCACGTCGTACTGATTCTTCTCGAGATACGTCTTGAGCAGAACGCGGGTCTTTTGGTCATCGTCTACGATCAGTATCTTGCGCACCGAATGCTCCTTGACTTCTCAGGTTAAACAGCCGGAACAGCACCCCCAGGCGGCGCTGCGCCTCGGCCGGCGTGGTCCGGTCATCCAGAAAATACCGATGGATCTCGGCGATGATGGCGTCGCGGCTGGCCTCATCGGTCGCCATGCGGTGCACCAGGCTGGGCGCCTGCACCGCCGCGCCTTGCGCGAAGGTGGTCCACGAGGCGCGCGCGCAGCTGTCCATGCGTGCGGCATCCGCGTCGCGCCGCACCGGCACCGATCCCTTGTAGCCGTTGTATTCGACCTGCACCGGCGGCGACACCAGCAGGCGCGCCATCTTCTCCTGCGCCGCCATGTGGCGATAGTCGCCGGCGAACATGGTGAAGCTGTCCACGCTGTACAGGTGATACCTGCCGGTGCCGGGCGGCGCGCCGCAGGCGAAGTCCTCGTCCAGCGTCATGCCCTGGTCGCGTAACTCCGGCTTGGCCCAGTCGCCCATGATCATCATGGCCGCCTCGCGCCGCGCGAACTGGCGCGCCACCTCCGGCCACGAACGCTCTTCGATCTGGCCATTGGCCCAGCCCTTGATGATGCGCAGGCGCTGCAACGCTTCGGCCGTGCGCCTGTCCGCGGCGGCCGCAGGGTCGCGCCTGACGAACAGCTGGCGGTAGAACTCCGGGCCGCTCTCCGCCAGCAGCAGATTCTCGAACAGCGTCGCCACCTGCCATGCTTCGCTGCTGAGCGCCAGCGGCGTCACGCCGGCCGCCTTCAGCTTGTGGGCCGCGTCCTCGAAATCGGCCCAGCTTTGCGGCGGCGCGATGCGCAGCTGCGCGAACAAGGCGCGGTTGTAGAACAGGGTGTTGACGCGATGGATGCCGACCGGCGCCGCCACCACATGCCTGCGGTGCGTGACCAGCGCCTGTATGGTCGGGAACAGCGCGCCGTTCCAGTTGCCGGCGCTGGCGACGTTGTCGATCTCCAGCAGCAGCCCGAGATCCGCCCACTCCGCGATCGACACGCCGATCATCTGCGCCACCTCCGGCGCATCGCCGGCCAGCACGCGGCTCTTGAGCACCTTGCCGGCGCCCAGCCCCGCGCCGCCCGGAATGGCGGCGTCCTTCCATTCGATGCCCTCATCGGCCGCGCGCGCCGCCAGCGCGTTGGCGGCCTTGCGCTCCGACGGCGACGTCCACCAGTGCAGCACCTGCAGGGTCGCCGCGGCCTGCGCGGATGGCGCCAGCAGGCACGCGGCCAGCAGGCCGCAGATGGAACGTGTACGTAGGCGTATCACTCAGCATCCCAAATGGAAATAATGACACGATTGTAATAGAAAAAAGCCCGACGCCAAACAGCCAGTCGGGCTTGCGCCAAAACGAAAGCGGTGTCAGAACTTAATGCCGCTAAGTTAAGCCTTTTTTGACCGCAAACTGATGCGCCGTCATTCCCGCGCAGGCGGGAATGACGGCGCATAATTTAGCGGCATTACCGTCAGAACTTGGCTTTCAAACCGATGCTGTAGCGCGCACCGTTTTCGTACACGCCAACCGGCAAACCGTCGGTGGTATTGGTGCGGATGACCTCATTCCCGATGTTCACCGCCGTCAGGTACAGCGAGATTTTCGGCGTCACATCCCAGCTGGCCGAGGCATCCCACTGGCCATAGGCGCTGGTCACATCCTGGCCGCCCTCATCCAGCGCGCCATAGGATTTGGAACGGTAGTTGTACGACAAGCGCGCGCTATAGCCGTTCTTCTCCCAGAAACCAGTAATGTTGGCCTGGTTGCGCGAATTGCCGATCACATTCAGCTTGCGGCCTGCCGCGTTGGCACCAGTCTTGGCGTCGGTGAAGGTGTAGTTGACGATGGCGCCGAAGCCACTGCTGAAGGCCTGCTGCCACTGGATTTCCAGACCATTGACCGTGGCGCCGTTGTTGGCGTTGTACGGGCGGGTGACGGAGCGCGTCACGCCGGCCACGTTCTCGGTCGCGGTCTGGGTGTAGATGAAGGTATCCAGCTTCTTGGCGAACAGCGTGGCCGACAGCAGCGACGCGTCGGCGTAATACCACTCGGCGCCGATCTCGCCCTGATTGGCGTGGAATGGCTTAAGCAGCGGATTGCCAGCGGTGGCGGCGTTGGTGGTGCCACTGACCTCGGTACTGGCGCTCAAGTCGCTGTAGGTGTTACGCGCCATGACGCGCGCCACGGCACCGCGTATCAGCAGGTCCTTGCTGACGTTGTAGACGGCGTTCAGGTTGGGCAGCACGTCGGTGTAGCTGCGCTTCACGTCGCCCAGCACGTAGTTGCCGTTGCCGGTCAGGTCCTGGTAGGCTTCCGAGGTCTGGTCGGTCTTCACCACGCGGGCGCCGAAATCGCCGCGCCACTGGCCCACCGCGAAGTCGGCGCGCACGTAGGTGGCGTAGATTTTTTCCTTGATCTTGTAGTACTCGCCCTTGGCCTCGGCGTAGGTCATGGCCTTGTCGTACATCGGGAAGCCCTTGGAGTAGGCCAGGCCATCATCCACCCACGCATACTGCGTCAGCGAGCCGGCGGTGGCGGCTTCCTGGCTCAGCATCGGCGACGGGCCGGTCGACAAATCCGCCAGCGAGTAGGAGATCCAGCCAGGGCTGCCCGGACCGGCGGTGCCGATGGTGCGGCGGTTCTGCACCGTGGTGTCGCGCAGCTTGGCGCCGATCTTGATCGACTTGAAGAAGTCGCCGTTCAGGTCCAGCGTCAGGTCGCCCTGTGCGTAGTTCTCCTTGGTCTCCATGCGGCGGATCCAGTCACGAGCGCTTTGCAGCGTGAGTTTGCTCGGGTCCAGCGGGCTGATATCGAGGTACTTCACCTCGTAGGTATCGGGCGAGATGTTGAAGGTGGTGCGCGTATTCCCGACGAACCAGAAATTGCGGTCATGGCTGCTGCCGCCCGAACCCTTGGTGGTACCGGCCTGGCCGTGGAACTTCCAGTTGTCTGCGTCATAGGTGCCTTCCAGGTCCAGCACTTCCGACTTCACGTAGGACTGGCGGAAGATAGGCTCGAACGACACGCCGCCCGTAGGACCGACGGTGCCGCCGACCAGCGCCTTGGTGCCGTCCGAGGTGGTGATGAACTTGGGATTGGCGACCTGGATATTGCCCTTGGCATCCGCCAGGCCGCCCGCTTCCCACAGGTAGTTCTGGTTGCTGTTGTCCATGTCCATATCGGAGTTCATGTAGTTCAGCGTGATATCGGTATTGGCATTCGGGCGCGCCTGCAAGGTCAGGTTGCCGGTGGTGCGCTCGCGGTCCTGGCGGAAGATGGCCGAGCCGCCGCCCCATGAGGCATAGGCGCCCGGCGTCACCGCGCCGTTCTGGTCGACGATGTTGTACTTGGTCGAGTCGGTGAAGTTCTCCAGACCGTCGCGGCGCATGGTGCGTTTCTGCTTGCTGACGGCCAGCAGCGCGCCGAAGGTTTTCTGCTCGTTGGTCCAGCTCAGCAAGCCGGAAAATTGCGGATCGGTTTTCTTCGGCAGTTCGCTGTAGGTGGCTTCCACCGAGGCCTGCGCCACAAAGGGCTTCAGCTGGAACGGCTTGCGGGTCTTTACGTTGACCAGACCACCGATCGAACCCTCATCCAGGTCCGCCGATGGGCTCTTGTACACGTCGATGCTGCCGACCAGTTCCGACGCCAGGATGTCGTAGTTGAAGCCGCGGCTTTGCGAATCGTTCTTCCACCAGTAGCCGGAAGCCACGGCCTGGCCGTTCAGTTGCGTGAGGTTGAGGTTCTTGTCGGTGCCGCGCACGAAGATATCGCGGCCTTCGCCCCAGGTGCGATCGACCGAAATGCCCGGCACGCGCTGCAGCGAGTCGGCCACGTTCTTGTCGGGGAACTTGCCCACCTCCTCGGCGGTGACGGTGTCGATCACATTGCCCGCATCGCGCTTTTCCGCCAGATTGCGCTTGAGGCGTTCGCGGATGCCGCGCACCTCGACGGTGTTGGCTTCCGCAGCCGATACAGTGTTATCCGCCTGCGCGTGGACCTGTGGGGCAAAGGCCCCGCTCACGGCCAGCGCGATCACGTGAGGTAGTATTTTCTTCTTGAGTACCGGCTGTTTCATTAACGCTCTCCCTATTATTGAAAGTAAAAGAACCCCTTGAGTGTCAGGCGGTGCGCATCATGCCGCGCGCCGCAGACACCATATTTCCGGGACGCAGACGCCGCCGCGCCTCGCCCTTTTCGTCAAACACGTGGAAGGCGGTACTCTCGGCCGAGAAGGTGATGGGCTGTCCCGGCGCGACGTGGCGTTCGCCATCCCCGCGTATCACTACGTCTTCCCTGCCCTCATGGCTGACGTAGATGTAATTGGCTTCGCCCAGGTGTTCGACCACACTGACCTCGCCCGTGAAAATCTCCGAACCGCCGCGCGATTCGCTGATGTGTTCCGCCCGCAGGCCCAGCGTGATGTTTTCGCCGATACGCAAGCCGGCACCGTCCACCGCCGCGCGCACGGTTTCGCCGCTGCTCAACAGCGCGGTGACGCCGTTGGCGTGCGCTTCCAACACCGTGCCCGTCATGAAGTTCATCTTGGGCGAACCGATAAAGCCCGCCACGAACAGGTTGCGCGGCTGCTGGTACAAGTCCAGCGGCGAACCGGCTTGCTGGACGTGCCCCTCGTGCATGACGACGATCTTGTCGCCCAACGTCATCGCCTCCACCTGATCGTGCGTGACATAGACGATGGTGGCGTCCAGCTGGCGATGCAGCTTGGCGATCTCCAGCCGCGTTTGCACGCGCAACGCCGCATCGAGGTTGGACAGCGGTTCGTCGAACAAAAACAGCTGCGGTTCGCGCACGATGGCGCGGCCAATCGCCACGCGCTGCCGCTGGCCGCCAGACAGCTCGCGCGGCAGGCGCTCCAGCAAGTGATCGATCTTCAGGATGGCTGCCGCCTCGCTGATACGTTGCTTGATGGCCGTCTTGTCCTTGCCGGCCACCTTGAGGCCAAACGCCATGTTCTGGTACACCGTCATATGCGGATAAAGAGCGTAGCTCTGGAATACCATGGCGATGCCGCGTTCCGCCGGCGGCAGATTGTTGACGGTGCGCTCGCCGATTTTCATCGTGCCGCTGGTGATGCTCTCCAGGCCGCACAGCATGCGCAACAGCGTCGATTTGCCGCAACCCGACGGCCCGACCAGCACCACGAATTCCCCATGCGCGATGTCCAGGTCGATGCCGGCCAGGACGTCGGTCTTGCCGTCATACGATTTGCGCAGTTCTTTCAGACTTACACTTGCCATTGATGCCTTCTCCTTATTTCACAGCACCGGCCGTGAGGCCGCGTATCAGTTGGCGCGAGAACAGCGCGTACAGAATCAGCATCGGAATCACCGCCAGCGACAACGCGGCCAGCACCGAGTTCCAGTCCGTGACGTACTGCCCGATGAACTGCTGCACGCCCAGCGTGACGGTTTTGGTGCGGTCGGATGGCGCGAGGATAAGCGGGAACCATAAGTCGTTCCACGCCGGGATCATGGTGAACACCGCCACCGTCGCCATCGCCGGCCGGATCAGCGGCAGAATCACCTTGAAGAAGATGCTGATCTCGCCCACGCCATCGCAGCGCGCCGCATCCTTCAACTCGGGAGGCACCTGGCGCATGAATTCGGACAGGATCATCACCGCCAGCGGCAAGCCTTGTGCCGTGTACACCAGCACCAGCGCGGCCAGCGTGTTCACCAGCTCCAGCTTGACCATCAGCTCCAGTATCGACACCGTGCCAAGCCGGATCGGGATCATGATGCCGAACGCGATGAACAGCGCCAGCGCACGGTTGCCCATGAAGCGGTACTCCGACAACGCCCAAGCGGCCATGGCGCCAAACAACAGGATGAAGAACAGCGCCAGCACCGTCACGATCAAGCTGTTGCCGAAGTAAAGCAGGAAGTTGGTGCTGGCCAGTACCTTCTGGAAGCCGACAAAAGTCAGCGACTCCATGGTGGGCAGCGCCAGCGGATCATCGAAGATCGCCTCGCGCGTCTTGATCGAGTTAATCAGGATGAGCGCAATCGGAAACAGCGCCAGCACCGTGTACGCCATCAGGGCGCCATGTACCATCAGGCGGTTCTTCATAGCGCGAACCTCGTCAGGCGGCGCTGCACGCCAACAAAGTAGATGCCAACGCCGGCGAGGATCACCAGGAACATCAGGGTCGCCACCGCCGAACCGAGATAGGCATTGCCGACCTGCGCCTGGTATCCGAAGAAGGTCCGGTAGAACAAGGTGCCAAGGATATCGGTCGAATAATTCGGTCCCGCCAGCGCCCCCTTGATCGAATAGATCAAGTCAAACGCGTTGAAATTGGCGACGAAGGTCAGGATGGTGACGAGGCCCAGCGTCGGGTAGATCAACGGCAGCTTGATTTGCCAGAAGATGCGCATGGCGCTGGCGCCTTCCACGTGGGCCGCCTCCACGATTTCGTCCGGCACCGCCAGCAGCGCCGCGTAGATCAGCATCATCGGCATGCCGATGTATTGCCACACGGAGACCATCGAAATGGCCGCCAGCGCGCTCTCCTCCTCGCCCAGCCACGGCGCGAAGAAGTCCGCCAGGCCGGCAAAGCCCATCAGCTTCTCGCCCACGCCCCACAGCGGCGACAGGATCAGTTGCCAGATAAAGCCGATGATCACCACCGATAACAGCGTGGGCAGAAAGATCAGCGTGCGATAGGTGCGCGCACCGCGCAAGCCCTTCAGGCTAAACAAGGTCGCCAACAGCAGGCCTATCGGATTTTGCAGCAGCATGTGAATGCAAAAGAATTTGGCGTTATTGACCATGGCGTTCCAGAAGCCCGCCGACCAGTCAGGGTCCAGCAGCACCGTGCGGAAGTTCTGCAAGCCGGCGAAGGCCGCGTGGCCGTTGTCGTCGGCGACGAAGAAGCCCTGTCCCAAGGTCTGCGCCAGCGGCAGTGCGCTGAACAAGCCGTAGACCAGCAGGGCCGGCCCAAGGAACAACAGCAACTGCCACATCTTTACTTCATGCTTCAAGAGCACCTCCGGAATTCAGGAAAAAAGAACCGGCGCCGCGCCCGGCGCCGGCCCAACTGGATCACACACAATCGACGGGAGAGATGTAGTGTGACGCTACTTTTGCTGTGGTTTGTACCACTTGGCAAAACCGCTCTGCAGCCGCGCCGCCGCATCCTTTGGCGCCAGCTTGCCGTTCAAAACCTGCGCGTTGATGTTCCAAAGTTCGCTTTCCATGCTGGGCTGTCCGCGGTTCAGCACCTGCGCATTGAAGCGGATGGTCGAGGCGCAGCTGTTGCGCCACTCCGCCATCTGCTTGGCAACCGGGTCGCGCACCGAAATCAGGTGGTGCGACAGCGAGAAGAAGCCGGTCACGCGGTTGGTGTAGATGTCCGCGAACTCCTGCGAGCCCACCCATGCCAGGAACTTGAACGCGTCATCCTTGTTGCGCGATTTCCGGTTGATGCCGATGCCGATGTCCATGTGGTCGGAGATAAAACAGGCGTCGCCCGCTTTGCGCACCGGCGGCGCGAACGCGCCGAGTTCCAGTCCCGGCGTTTGGCTGAAATACGAGATGTCCCACGAGCCGGTTGGATAGATGGCGGCGCGGCCCAGCGCGAACTGGTTCTGGCTGTCGCCGTAGGTTTGGGCGCTGGCACCCCGCCCCATATAGCCGCCCATGCGCTGCTCGAACTGCAGCGCTTCCACGAACGGCGCGTCGGTCAGCTTGGCCTTGCCGGCGATAAGAGCCTTGCGCCCTTCCTCGCCACGCCAGAAGTTGGGACCGATATTGGTATAAACCATTTGGCTCGATTCCCACTGGTCGGCCGTGCCCAGCGCCAGCGGCGTGACGCCGGCTTTCTTCAACGCCTCCAGCAGCGCGAAAAATTCGTCCACTGTTTTCGGCGGCTGCAGGTTGAGCTTCTTGAAAATCTTCTTGTTGTACAAGAAGCCGTGAATCACCGACGCCACCGGCATGCAGAAAGTGTCCTTGCCATCGTCAGTCTGCCATGCCACGGTGGCGGTGGCCGGGAAGTTCTGCATCCCCGCCTTGCCGTCGAGTTTTTCGAGATGGCCTTTTTTGTAAAGTGCCAGCGACACGTCGAATGGACGGCAGGCGATCAGGTCGCCGGCGGTGCCGCCGGCCAACCGCGCGGCCAGGCTGGAGTCGTATTCGGTCGGCGCGGTCGGCGCGAATTTCACTTCGATGCCGGGATGGTTTTTCTCGAACGCGGGGATCAGCACTTTCTCCCACAAAGTCTTGTCGTCCACGCGCCAGCTTTCGATCACCAGCGTGCCCGCGCGGACATTTGTTGCGGAGAGCATGGCGAGCAGCAGAGCGGTGCTGATCTTGCGGCGGAGCGGCATTGATGTCCCTTTCATTACAACGATGGGACCATCCTAGCTTGCTTTTTCCGTAACAGCACCCACGCCCCGCCGCAATCTAAGTCATTGAATTGATTACTATCCCGCCCTGCCGCGATTACATTTCCTAACGCCGCAAGGTACGGCGGACGCGCGGGCTGCAACACTACGCAAGATACGCTTACAAAACTTAACAAAAAGGTGTGACGGCTGTTGCACAAAGACCGAGTTTAGTAAAAACAAAGAAACTTCCAGTCGTTTTCTGGATTCGTTTGACCTTGTTTTTTTTGCAGCAAATACTAAAAAAGCAAACAAAACCAAGGAGACGACATGCGACACACCACACAACAGACTTTGATTAGCCTGGCCGTCGCCAGCGCCTGCACGTTCATGAGCGCCGGCGCTCATGCGCAAGCCGGAAATGGCGCCAGCGGCGATGCACAAGCGGCGACCGCCGCCGCGCCCACCACGCCGCAAGACCAGATCCCGGAAGTGAAGGTCACCGCCACGCGCTATTCCACCTCGCTGCTGAAAACCCCGTTGGCGGTGACGGCGCTGAGCCAGGACCAGCTGACGCGCAAAGGCGCCACCAGCCTGCGTGACCTGAGCGGCGAGATGCCCAACGTGGTCATCGAGAACACCGGCCTCGATTCGGCGGTGCAGATCACCATTCGCGGCATCACCTCGACCAACTTCACCGAGACCGGCGACCCGGCGGTCGGCTTCCACGTGGACGGCATGTACTCGCCGCGTCCACAAGGCGCGCAGGCGCTGATGTTCGATCTTGAACAAGTCGAGGTGCTGCGCGGGCCGCAAGGCACGCTGTTCGGTCGTAACTCCACCGGCGGCAGCGTCAACGTCATCCCGGCCAAACCAGATTGGACCGGCAACTACGGCAAGGCCGATCTGGATCTGGGCAACTACGACAAGAAGCAAATCAATCTGGTGCAGAACGTGGTGGTCAACGACTCGCTGGCCCTGCGCGGCACCTTCATGAAAGTGAAGCGCGACGGTTACGCACACCAGACGCGCGACGTCAGCGAGGCCAACGCGCCGGCGCTGGGTTGGGTCCCGAACGGCAAACCGGACGTCGACCAGCGCTTCAACCGCTACGTCGGCCCGAGCGAGTACTACACGAATCAGAACGAGTGGGCCGGCCGTCTGAGCGCCCTGCTGAAGATCAATCGCGACGTCACCGCCAAGGCGTCGTATGAAGAGTTCCAGGACTCCAGCGCTGGCGGCGCCGCGTTCCGCGATTGCGAGGCCGGCGCCGGCACGCGTTACGCCTGCACCGACCAGGGCAAGTGGGACATCAACGTCAACGTGCCCGGCCACATCGACATGAAGATACGCACCCTGCGCACCGGTGTGAACTGGAATATCAACGATCATACCAACTTCGACTACACCTTCCAGATCGCCGATCAACGCCGCAACGAGATCACCGATGACGACAAGGGCTTGCAGAACGCCGCACCATTCCAGATCAACGGCGCCTACCCGAACTCCGCGGATGGCAACTGGGGCACCTGGCCGCTGACCGACTCCTTCCACCGCACGCTGGATTCGCGATACCTGTCAACTGTGCACGAAGCCCAGCTCAAGCAGCAACTGGGCAGTGTGAAATACGTGGCCGGCCTGTTCTGGATGCACGAACGGAACAACATCGACTACGAAATCACCAACACCATCCAGAAGCCTTATGGTGACGTCGGCAGCGTGTTGTATCACCAGCCTAACCGCCAGGTGGATGCGAAGGCCGCCTTCGCGCAGGCCGACTGGCAGTTCATGCCGACGTGGACCGCCACCGCCGGCGCGCGCTACAGCGTGGACAGCAAGGAGGACAAGGGCGGCGAAGTGTATGGCGCCAACTGGATCGGCAATCCGGCCTACTACAACGGCTGGTACTCGCAAGGCACGCCGGGCACGCCGGGCTTCCACGTCCACGATGGCACCGACCTGTCGCCGGGCATGGGCGGCAGTGTGGCGGCCTATCATCTGTATGGTTCTCCAACCTCCAACGACCACAAACAGACTTGGAACAAGGTGACCTGGCGCCTCGGTCTGCAAAAGCAGATCGACAACAACAAGATGGTGTATGGTTCCATCTCCACAGGCTACAAGGCCGGCGGCTTCGCCGACAAGACCGATAGCTGCAACTACCACAAGTGCGCGGACGGCAAACCGGGCGTGGTCACCTTCCTGCCGTACGAACCGGAGACCGTCACCAACTATGAACTGGGCTTCAAGGGCAAGTTCCTGGAGAACCGCTTGAGCCTTTCGGCGACGGCCTTTTTCATGAAGTACAAGGGCATGCAGCTGACCGGCACTTACTTCGTCAACCAGATCATCCCGGACAACGGCCTGCCTTGCCCGGCCGACCAGCCGAAGTGCGACGTGTATGAAACCTGGCGCACCATCAACGTCGGCAAGGTGAATATTCCCGGCCTGGAGCTGGAGTGGGATTACAAGCCATGGCGCGGCGGCCGTATCGGCGGTGGTTTCGCCTACATCAACACCAGTGTGCACGACTTCAATTCGTACAGCGACGATTATCAATGCGACGTGCGTACCGAACTTGGTCTGCCGGCTTGCCCCGCGGTGTACAACGGCCCTGACAAGACGCTGCTGGGCCGCCGCCTCGCCAACATCGAGGGCAATCACCTGCCGAACACGCCGAAGTATCAGTTCAACATCAACTTCTCCCAGGAGTTCGGGCTGGATAACGGCTACAAGCTGATTCCCTATGTGAAGGTGAACTGGCGCGACAAGGCTTACTTCGATCTGCTGAATTCCGACTTCGCGCACATCGGCCGCTATCAGAAGGCGTATGCGATGACCGACGCGTCGGTGCGGTTCGAGGCTCCGGAGGACAAATGGCACGCGGAGCTGTACGTGCGCAACCTGACCGACGAGCATGCGAAGACCAGCACCGATTCGGCCTTCGGCGGCTTCATGCGTGCCTATTACGTGGAGCCGCGCATGTATGGCTTCCGCATCGGCGCCAACTTCTAAGCTTTACTTCTCACCAGCTCCAGCCAGGCGCGCGCGGCGAATGAAAGATGCGCGCCGCGCCGCCAGGCCAGCATGAGCTTCCAATCCAGGGCCGGCTCCTCCAGCTTCGCGATGGTGAACTGGCCCTGCTCCAAAGTGTCGCAGAATACCTTCGGCAGCAGCGTGATGCCCACGCCCAGCCGCACCAGCGACGCCACGAAATCCCATTGGCCGCTACGGCTGCTGATGCGCGGCGTGAAGCCGGCGCGCTGGCAGGCATCCGCGATGATGTCGTTCAGGGCGAAGCCTTCGCCGTAGAAAATGAAGGCGCTGTCGGCCAGTTCGCGCAGCTTGACGCGCTTGCGGCCCTGCCACGCCGAGTCTCTGGGCGCGAGCAGGCACATAGGTGAACGCACCAGCGGAAACGAGTCGAAGTCCTGCCAGATATGCTGGTTGGCGGCATGATCGAGCAAGGTGCCCATTTCCAGCACGCCGCTACGCAAGTCTGTTTCGATGCCGTGCGAGCCACCCTCGAATAGTTTGAGTTCGATCTGCGGATGGCGGCGGTGATAGGCGGCCAGCAGCGGCGCCAGCGGTGCGTGCGCCTGCTGGGTGACACCGATGCGCAGGTCGCCGCGCCGCAGTTGCTGCAGGTCCGCCAGTTCCACGCCCATCTCCTCGTGCATGGCCAGCAGCGCGCGTCCGCGTTGCAGAACGATCTGGCCGGCGTCGGTCAGGGTGAAGCGCTTGCCGGCGCGCTCCAGCAGCGGCAGGTCGAGCGACTGTTCCAACTGCTGAATCATCTTGCTGACGGTGGGCTGGGTGACGTACAGCGCTTCGGCGGCGCGGCTGAAGCTTTGATGGTCTACCACGGCGACGAAATAGCGCAATGCGCGGATGTCCATGATGCATTCCATTTACGAATGATTTTTATAATTTTAATTCATTTTATCTTTGATTCCAGCTTGCCTAGAATGGTGGCATGAAACGCATAGCCTTTACATTAATGCAGGTGCTCGGGCTGATCGCGGCGTGGTATGCGGCGGACCGCGCGTCCGCCTGGCTGGGATTACCCTTCTCTGGCGGCTTGGTCGGCCTGATCGCCGTGGTCGCGCTGCTGCGGAGCGGCATGCTGCGTCCGGCCGCCATCGAGCATGGCGCGGACTGGCTGCTGTCGAACATGCTGCTGTTCTTTATTCCCTTGGTGGTGTCGGTGGTGCAGTTCACCGGTTTGCTGAAGGCGGATGGTCTGCGCCTGTTCGCCGCCATCGGCTTAGGTTTTATCAGCGTGCTGCTGGCGACGGCGTTCACGGTGGAGTGGGTGTGCCGCTTTGAGCGCGGCCGCCGCCTGCGTCATCTGCGAGCGCGGCGAGGCCTGTCGTGAAGCCGCTGCTTTACCTGCTGTTGACATTGAGCCTGTTTTACGCCAACCAGGCCTTGCATCGGCGTTATCCGCACTGGTGGCTGACGCCAGCCATCGCCACCTCGGCGGTGCTGATCGCGGTGGTGCAGCTGTCGTCAACGCCCTTCCCTGTCTACTTTGGCGACACGCGCTGGCTGTCCTGGCTCCTCGGCCCGGCCACGGTGGCGTTTGCGCTACCGATCCATCAGTACCGCGATCTGGTGCGGCGTCACTGGCTGGCGCTGACGCTGGGCAGCCTGGCCGGCATCGTCGCGTCACTGGCCAGCACGCTGCTGCTGGACCGGCTGCTTGGCCTGCACGGCAGCATCGCGCAAAGCCTGCTGGCACGCTCGGTGTCGACGCCATTCGCGCTGGAGGCCACGCGGCATCTTGGCGGCTCGGCGCAATTGACCGGCGTGTTTGTGATTATTACCGGCCTGTTTGGAATTCTGCTCGGGCAGGTGCTGCTGGCGCGGCTGCCGCTGCGCATGCGGATCGCGCGTGGAGCGCCGTATGGCGCCGCGGCCCATGGCTTTGGCTTGAGCAAGGCGCGCTCGATCGGGCCGCAGGAAGGCGCGGTCGCCAGCCTCACCATGATTTTCAGCGGCGTGCTGATGGTGCTGCTGGCGCCCGTGATCGGGCATCTGCTTACCAGTGCATGACGGCGCGCACTTGCGGCAGCAGGTCGTTGACGATGCTGACGTTCTGTTCTTTGGTCGGGTGGCCGTCGATGGCGTCGCCGGGATAGCCGGTGGAGGCGATGGCATCCACACGCTGGTCGCCAACGCGCCGCACCGTCTCCGCGATGTAGTCGCGTAGCGCGGCCTGTTTCTCATCGCGCAGGATGCCGCCTTCAGTCAGCATGATTTGCGCCTGCCGATGGTCTTGCAGCAGCGTGCGCACCAGCGATACGTAGGCTTGCACGTATTGTTCGCGGTCCGGTATGCCGACGGTCATGTCATTGGTGCCGATGGCGACCAGGATGGCGTCCGGACGGTAGTCGTTCTGGTTCCATGGTACGGACGTGGGTTGCGTGGGCAGCGCCATACCGTAGTAGTCGGCCAGATTGAGTTCGTCGGTCTTGCCTTCCCATGTGCGGACCAGGCCCCGGCCGCCGTAGCAGACCAGTTGTACTTGCGCGTTAAGCTGCCTGGCCATCAGCATTCCGTAGCTTGCGCGCGGATTGGCCCAGGAAGCGCCGGATTTTTCGCCGGCCACGCGGTCGATCGAGGCGCCGCAGGTGACCGAGTCGCCCAGCAAGAGCAGCTTGCGCGCCGGCAGCGTTGGCGCGGCTTGCCATGTGCCGTCGGTGTCGAAGGACAGCAGCGCGGCATTGCCCTGCCAAGTTTCGGAGCGATTGACGATTTCCACCGTGTGCCTGCCGGAAGCCAGGCCTTCCGCCAGCGTCACCGTTTGCCGGCCGGCGGCCAGCCGCAGCTTGCGCGCCGCGCCGTCCACGATCACGTCGAGATAGGTCTGGTCGCCGCTGGCCTGCGCCTCGGCGTTCAAACGCGTACCCTCGAAGTTCAGATAGAAGCTGACACCCGGATAGCTGAAACGCACCCCGCCATCCGCGTCCAGCGCCGCCCGCCCCATGCGGGCGACATGCGGGTCGCTCGCGGCGATGACGCTGCCTGCCACAGCGGAGGTCACGCCCGCAGTCATGAAGGCGATGGCGATTGCCGCGCGCGTGGCGGCCAGACATGGATGCATGGCTTACTCCATCAGTTTGCGTATATCCGGCAGCATGGCGTCCGACCAGATCTGGTAGCCCTTGGCCGTCGGATGGAGGAAATCACCCATCACTTCCGCCGACATATCGCCGTTCGGTTGCAGGAACTGCCTGCCGTAGTCGTGATACAGCACCTGCTTGCCATCGCCCAGCGTCGCGATCATGCGATTCATCTCCGCCACCTGCAGGCGCTGCGGGCTGGTTGGGTACTGCCCATACGGCAGCACCGCGTTCAGCAAAATGCGCGACGATGGATACAGCTTGCGCAACTGCGTCACCACCGCCTTGACGCCCTCAAACGCCTGCTCCGGCGTCGCACCGCAGAAGCCGAGGTTATTCACGCCGACAGTCAGCACCACCAGCTTCGGGTGCAGCTTGTCCGCATGCCCGTTCTGCAGGCGCCACAGCACATTACCCGTGTGATCGCCGCCGATGCCGAAGTTCGCCGCACGCCAGCCGCCGAAGGACTTGTTCCAGATTTCCTGATTCCAGCCCTCGGTAATCGAGTCGCCAACGAACAGCAGATCGACGTCGCCCTTGTCGGCCACCGCCACGTCTTCCCTGAACATCTTCTGCCACTTCTCGCGCGACATCCAGTGATAGTCGATCTTGCGCGGCTCCGGCGTCAGGCTGCACGCCGCGCCATCGCCCGCCAGCCCGGACTTGTTGTCCACCGCCAGCGACTGCGGCGCCACGTTCCAGCCGCGCAGCTCCAGTTTTACATCCCCTTCCGCCTTGAAAACCGCCTTCACCGTGCGGCTTTCGCCCGGCGGCAGCGTGACGTAGTTGTCCGAATAGTAGACAGGCAGCACGCGCGCGCCGTCCGCCTTCAACAAGGTCAACTTGCCGGCCAGCGCCGGCACGCCGTTACGGTTTTGCAGCGTAACCTCCAGCTGACGCTCGCCTTCCTTCTCCGCCTTGCCCCAGCGTGCCGTCACGCTCAGCGGCACTTGCGGCAGCTGGTTCAAGGCCTGGCGATCCCGCGGCGTCGCGCCCGGCCAGTAGATATTCTGCGAGACCAGCTGGTTGCCGGCATCGCGCAAGCTCAAACGCACGATCAACAGCTTATGCTGCGCCAGCAGCGCATCGAGGCCGATATCGAGCGGCGCGGAGACGCCACCGGCGGGCGCCGACACCGGCACATTGGTGCCGCCCACCAGCTTGCCGTCCGCCGTCCATGCCACCCACGTCAACGTGGCGTCTTTCAAGGGCGCCTGCGGATTGTTCACCACGACGACGCGATGATCCGGCAGATTCATTTGCACGTGCACCGGCTCCGCCGCACTCTTCACGCCATAGAAAGCCGCATGGGTATCGTAATCGTGGCTCAGGATCTGCCACATGGTGCTCGGCCATGCCGGCTGCGTCATCCACAGCATGCGGCCCGAGTTCTGTGTCCACAGCCCTGCGTTCATGCCCTCGAAAATGGCGCGATGGCTTTCGTAGTTCATCAGCTGCGCCTTGCGTTCGAAGTCCGCCAGCGAGGCCGGCGCACCATACTCTGTCTCCATCGCCTGGTTGAAGGTCTTCACGCCGCCATTGCCGTCCGGATGCCAGTCGTGATATGCCACCGTATCGCCCAGCGGCCACAGATCGGTGGCCGGAACGGCGGCCTTGATGGACTCCAGCGTCGGGAAGGACTGTGTGCCGACTTCCACCGAGAAGCCTTTGGCATGATCAGTGAAATAACTGGCGGCCGGCTGGTAGTTATACGGGCCGCTGTTTTGCAGGTTAACGCGATTGGAACTGCCGGTGTACCAGCGCGTGCCATCGAGCTTGTAGATCATGGCTTCCAGCTGCTCGTTCAGCACCGGTTGTGGCACACCTTCATTGCGGCCGAACCACAGCACCACCGACGGGTGATTGCGGTAGCGTCGCACCACGTCGCGCGCGTTTTCCATGAACAGATTGACGTCCTGCGGCTCCAGGTTGTAGTCCTGCGTGGAAGCCCAGAAGTCGTTCAGCACCATCAAACCATATTCATCGGCCAGGTCGAAGAACGCGTCCTCGGTGTTCTGCCCCACCCAGTTGCGGATGATGTTGACGTTTGCGTCCCGGTGCTGGCGGAAGTATGGTTCCAGCCGTTCGCGTTCGATGCGCTTGCGCCAGTCTTCCGTGCCCCAGTTGCCGCCGCGCGCCGCGATGCGCACCCCGTTCACCTTGATGACGAGGAATGGACTGAGCGTGGTATCCGGCAGCGCCTTGATGGCTGCCGTTCCGTCGGCCTCCGCGCGCAGGCTGGTGGCCCAGTTGTTATCGGCCAGTTTCCTGATCGCCTGGTGACTGCCATCGGTAATGCGTACGCCGAGCTCACGGCCCTTGGTGAAATCCGCCTCGACGCGACGCAGATGGCCGCCCTGGTCCACCAGCGACAGCTCGTAGGTCACCGCGCGCACGCCGAAGCGGGTGTTGCTGGCATCGGACAGCTGTTTGCCCTGCACCGCTTCCAGTTTCAGCTCGTGCAGGTCCGGGGCGCCGTAACCGTTGGGCCACCAGAGTTTAGGATTCTTCAGAATCAGCTTGTCGAAGCGGACGTTTTGCTGTCCAGGCGCCAGCGTGACTTCCTTGCTGATCTGGACCGGCTTCATGCTGCCGTCGCGGCGAGAGATGGTGGCGCGCACGGTGGTGCGTTGCGCCGTCTTCGACAAGTTGATGACCGGGACTTCGATGCTGATCTCCGCCTCGCTGTTGTCGGCTTTGGGCAGCGCGGTGATGACGTGGGCATCGCCCAGTTTCAGGTCGTGCGTGGCGTGCAGGACCACGTCCTGCCACAGGCCGGTGTTACGGTCGCGGACGGACGGAATCCAATCCCAGCCCTCGGCGGCGATGAAGGTGGGACCATCTTGCGCCAGCGTGCCGCCGTTCTCGCCGACGCCGGCGGTCATCGACTCCTCCTGCGGAATGCCGGGATGCGGCGGAGGCGAGACCTTGACGGCGATGACGTTCTGGCCTTTGGCCTTCAGGTATGGACTGAGATCGAAGGTGCCGCGCACGAAGGCGCCCTTCATTCCGCCCAGTTTGCGGCCGTTGATCCACACTTCGGCTTCGTAGTTCACGCCCTTGAAGGTGACGAACAGGTGCTGGCCCGGCTTGAAGCCGGCCGGCAGCTCGAACGGGCTGCGATACCAGTAATCCTGTTTGTTCAGTTGTTCGGGGATGGCGAGGTTGTTCAGGCCATAATCCGGGTCCGGATAGACGCCACGGTCCACCAGCGTGGTGAGCACGGTGCCGGGCGTGGTGGTGGCGTACCAGCCCTCGGCGTTAAAGCCAGCCGAGGAGATCTGCTCCGGCGTCGCGCGGACTTCAGGCGCGGCCCGCAGCTTCCAGGACTTGAGCGTCCAGAGGTTGAAGGCGTTCTGCGCCAGCGCGGGGCCGTCGTAGGCCGGCTTGGCGACCGGCGCTTGCAGCGGTGAGCCGGATTTCGGCAACGTCCAAGGATCTTGCGGTGCGAGTTGGCCATACATCTGGCGGACCTGGATCGGCCACGATGGGCTGCCCGTTTCGAAGTTGATCAGCGACTCCTTGGGCGGGGTGGCCGATGCGGCGCGCAGCGCGTCCGCGTCCAGCGCCGTGCCGGTAACGACGAAACCGGCAATGCGGCCCGCGTACCCCATCAACGCCTTGCTGCGCGGCCCGAGCGATACTTGCGCCACAGCGCCCGCGCTGTCCACCGCCTCGCCGGACAACGCGACATCATGCCGGGCGATGGCCGCGCCGTTGGCGTAGAGGGTGATCTGCTTGCCGTCGTAGCTGGCCGCGAGGTGCGTCCAGGCGTTGGCCGGCAACGTCAGCGGCGAGACGACTTCCGTACCGTAGCCGCAGAAGCCGAACTTGCCGTCCACGCTGCACAGGAACCATCCCGTTCCGGCCCGCGCGCCGGTCACGCCGGCGATCAGCGTGCGTCCCACGGCAGGTTCACTTGGCTTGAACCAGCCACTCAAGCCGAATGGCTGTACCGCCGCCGTGCCGAAAATCCCGCCCTGCGTGACTTTCTTCAGCAAGCCATCACTGGCCGACGGGAACTCCGCGTTATAAGGCCCCCACTGCGCCCCCGCCTGCGCGGCGGCGGAGGCCAGCGCCATCAACACCATCAACTTGCGGCTCATGTCTATCCTCGCGCCTTCAGGCGCAACAACAGCACGCTGTGCGGCGCGAGTTTCGCGTCCAGCTTGCGGGAAGTATCACCCGACTTGCCGGCCCAGATATCACGCCAATTGTAGACAGCCTTCTTGAAGTCGATCTCGCGCTTGCTGACGTCATCGCTGACAAAATGGGCTTTCCAATCGTAGTTCAGCGTCACCGGCTTCTCGTCGCGATTCAGCACCAGCACCGCCCACTCGCCGTCGGCCATCGGCCTGGCCCAGTACTCAAGCTTCCCTTCGCTGAAGAACTTCCAGGCCGGGATGCCCAGCTTGTCCTGGCTGATCGCGATCACATCCTTGTTGGTCAGGATGCGGCGCGTGGAATCGGGCATGCTGCGCAGGTCATTCCCCAGAATCAGCGGCGACGCCAGCATCGCCCACAGCGCGAAGTGCGCGCGGTCCTCGTCCTCCGTCATGCCCATGCCGACTTCCAGCATGTCCATGTCGTTCCAATGACCCGGCCCGGCGTACTTGCGCAAGCCGGCCTGCTTGTCGAGAATCCGCATCACGCCATAGCGCGCGAACGAATCGTGATTCAGCTCGCAATCCCAGCACGGATAGATATCCCCGGTGGTGCGCCACGAATGGCCGATATCCTTCGCCCACTCCCACGGCTTGTTGTCGCCCCATTCGCACATGCTGAACAACATCGGCCGCCCGGCGCTGCGGATGGCGTCGCGCATGGTGGTGTAGGCGCCGACCGCGCTCAGGCCCTTGCTGTCGCACCAGTCGTACTTGACGTAGTCCACACCCCAGGCGGCGTAGGTGATGGCGTCTTGGTACTCATGCCCACGGCTGCCCGGATGGCCGCCGCAGGTGGTGGCGCCCACGTCCGAGTAAATGCCCAGTTTGAGCCCTTTGCCGTGCACGTAGTCGGCCAGCGCCTTCATGCCGGACGGGAAGCGCTCCGGATTGGGGTGGATAACGCCATTGGCATCGCGCTTGCCATGCCAGCAATCGTCGATGTTGACGTATTCATAGCCGGCGTCCTTGAGGCCCAGCTTGACCATGGCGTCCGCGGTGTCGCGGATCAGCTGTTCGTTGATATCGCAGGCGAACGAGTTCCAGCTGTTCCAACCCATTTGCGGCGTGGCCGCAAGGCCTTCGAACTTCTGGGCGTGGGCGCCTGCGCTGGCGGCCAGCGCCAGCAGGATGAGTGCGCGCTTCATCGTTTGATCGCGTGCAGACGGTCGGCGTATTCTTTGATCAGCAGCAGCGACGTCACGTCGGAATCAAAGACCGAATACAGGCCCTGTTCTTCCTGCGGCGGATCGCCGACGAAGTCATTGCCCGGCTTCCACCAGTAGTCCGCGTTGGCCGCGCGGCCGGCGCCGCCCCATGCCCAGAAATTGAAGCCGGCGATAGGATCGCCCTTGGCGGCGCGAGTGGCCACGATGTCGAATACCTCGCGATAGAAGCGGTCGCGGATCTTGGTGGTGGCCTTGATGCTGAACGACGGGCCGTCACGGTCCAGTCCAAACTCTTCCAGCACGATGGGCTTGCCCAGCTTCTTGGCCAGCTCGATGTGCGAATTCAGGTAATCGCGGCTCTTGGCGATGGCGTTATCCCAGGTGCCGGTCGGATTGTTGGAATCGAACCAGCCCCAGTTCTTCGGCCACAGGTGGTAGGTCAGGTAATCGATGTTCTTGGTGCGGTGCGCGTCAAGGTACAGCTGCGCATCCTGCGCCGAACCGGTCAGGCCCTCGCTGCCGCTGCTGACCAGGTGATTCTTGTCCAGGCTATGGATGTAGCCCGCCACATCGTCCACCCACTTGACGTAGACCGCCTTCTCTTCCGGCGTGGCGTTGCCATTGCCCGGACGCGGCTCGTTCGCCAGCTGCCAGGACAGGATGTGCGTATCTTCGCTGTATGGCTTGCCGGTGATGGTGTTCACGCGCTTGACGATCTTGGCGATGACGTTGCGGTACTCGGCCTGCGCGGCGGCGTTGCGGTAGAAGCCAGCGGTCTTCTGCATGTAGGTGTCGTAGTCCTTGGTCACGTTCGGGTCCAGCGCCGGTGTGCCTTCAAACCAGTTCAGGTACTGCGTCATGCCGCCAGACCATTGCCAGAAGTTGTTCAGGTAAAGCACCACGGTCATGTCGCGCTTGGCCACTTCCGCCATCAGGAAGTCCAGGCCGGCCAGCAGGTTCTCGTCGTACTGGCCCGGCGCGTTGGTGGTGGCCGGGCTGACGGCGCTCTTCATCTCGGTTTTCTCGGACACCGCCAGCACGCGCAGGTTGTTGATGCCGATGGCCTTCATGTTGTCCAGTTCTTTCAGCAGGCGGGCGCGCTCGCCCACGCCGCTGGCCGCGCCGAGGTAGCCGCCGTACCAGAAGTTGGCGCCGACGATGTAGTAGGCCTGGCCCTTGCGGGCGAAGTGGGTGTTCTTCACGGTGACGAAGTCGCCCTTGGCGGCGGGCGCCGCTTCAACGATGCCGCATGCGCCGATCATCATGGCCGCGGCGCAGAATTTGTACAGTTGTTTCAAGTCTCGCTCCTTGGTGTTATTTGCCGCTCACGTTCAGCGTGCGCTGCGGCAGTTGTACGGTGATGCTGCTGGCTTTCGGGTCCGCCGCGTCCTGCGCCAGCAGTACCTTGTAGCCGCCCTTGGCGATGCGCCAGGTTTTGCTGCGGCTGTCGAACACGCCCAGCAGGCGCGGATCGACGGTCACGCTGACTTGCTTGCTCTCGCCCGGCGCCAGCTCCACCTTGTCCCAGCCGGCCAGGCGCTTGGGCGCCTCCCACTTGGCCTTGAGCGGCGCCACGTACACCTGCGGCACGTCCTTGCCCTTCACCGCGCCGGTGTTGGTGATCTTGAAGCTCACCGACAGTTTGCCATCCTTCTGGCTGGCCGTCAGGCCGGAATACGCGAACTGCGTGTACGACAGGCCGTGGCCGAACGGGAACAGCGGCTTCAGGCCCTTGAGGTCGAACCATTTGTAGCCGACCGCCGCGCCCTCATGATAATTGACGGTGAAGCGCGCGGCCTCGTTTTTCGGATCGCCATCCAGCTTGGGACGCGGCAGCTGGCTTTCCGAGGCCGGGAAGGTCGCCGGCAAGTGGCCCGATGGATTCACTTCGCCAAACAGCACGCGCGCGATCGCCTCGCCGCCGGCGGTGCCTGGATACCAGGCCTGCAGGATGCCGGCCGCCTGATCCACCCACGGCATCAGCACCGGGCCGGAAGTCTCCAGCACCACCACGGTTTTCGGGTTGGCCTTGGCCACCGCGCCGATCAGCGCATCCTGATTGTCCGGCAAGGCCAGCGACACCGCGTCCAACGCCTCGCCGACCCACTGCTGGGCAAACACCAGCACCACGTCGGCGTCGGCGGCGGCTTGCGCCGCGGCGGCGGGATCGCGTCCGTCGTTGAACACCACCTGCGCGCCCGGCGCCCGCGCCTGGATCGCCTTCATCGGCGAGGACGGGTGATACACCACAGGCCCCGGCCACACGGTCGGCGCGATGCCCGGCACCGCGTTGCCGCCGATCGGATACACCAGCGACGAGCCGCCACCGGCCAGCACGCCGACGTCCGCATGCGCGCCGATGATGACGATCTTCTTCGCGCCGGCTTTCAGCGGCAGCACATCGCCGGTGTTCTTCAGCAGTACCATGCCCTCTTCCGCGTCGGCACGGCTGACCAGATTGTGCGCGGCGTAGTCGATCGCGCCGCCTTCCGCCACCGGGTTGTCGACCACGCCCTTGTCGAACATGGCGCGCAACACACGGAACACCATGTTGTCGAAGCGCGCTTGCGACACGTGGCCATTGGTCACCGCCTCTTCCAGCGCGCCGCCAAAGTACTGCGATTTATCGAACTCCCAGCCGGACTGCTGATCGAGGCCGGCGTTGGCCGATTCCACCGTGCTGTGGGTCGCGCCCCAGTCGGTCATGACGTAGCCTTTGTAGCCCCAGTCTTTTTTCAGGACCTGGTTCAGCAGGTAATCGTTCTCGCAGGCGTAGACGCCGTTCAGGCGGTTGTACGAGCACATGACCGAACCGGGATCGGCCTGCTCCATCAGGAACTGGAACGCCAGCAGGTCGGACATGCGGTTGCTGGCATCGTCGAGACGCGCATCCACCACGAAGCGGCCGGTCTCCTGGTCGTTCACCGCGTAGTGCTTCATGGTGGCGATGATGTTGTTCGACTGGATGCCCTTGACCTGTTGCGCCACCATGGTGCCGGCCAGCAGCGGATCCTCGCCCGCGTATTCGAAGTTGCGGCCATTGCGCGGCTCGCGCAGCAGATTGACGCCGCCGGCCAGCATGACGTTGAAGCCGGAGGCGCGCGCCTCGGCGCCGATCATGGCGCCGCCCTGATAGGCCAGCTCGCGGTTCCAGGTCGCGGTGGTGGCAAGTCCGGACGGCAGCGAGGTGCGCTCGCGCGGCGTCTTGGTGGCTTGCGTGGCCACGCCCAGGCCCGCATCGGTTTCAAACAGCGCCGGCAGGCCGAGACGCGGCACGCCTTCGATGTAGCCGGCCGAGAAAGGCAGCGCGGCCGGATGCTTCTTGGTCTTGTTGCCGAAGTCCGAACCGAAGTGGCCCAGCACCCAGCGCAGCTTTTCCTGCTGCGTCATCGCCTGCAGGGCCAGCTCCGCGCGCTTGTCGGCGCTCAGCGATTTATCCATCCACGGTTCCGCCGCCTGCGCCGACATCGCGGCCAGGGCGAGCGCGATCGCCAGTTTCAACTTCATACAGTCTCCTTGTTGTTATACATGCCGGCGTATTTCAGGCCGAAGTACAGAATAAACGTATAGCAGGCGGCAGGCACGAAGAACGACCATTGCAGGCCGATGGTGTCCGCCAGCAGGCCTTGCGCGAACGGCACCAGCGCGCCGCCGACGATGGCCATGCACAGGATGCCAGAACCCTGGCCGGTTTGCTTGCCCAGTTTGTGCAGGGCCATGCTGAAGATGGTCGGGAACATGATGGAGTTGAACAGCCCCACCGCGATGATGGACCACATGGCCAGCTGGCCGCTGCCGAAGATCGCCGTCAGGATCAGGATGATGGAGGCGGCCGAGTTGAAGGCCAGCGCCTTGCCTGGGCTGACGTAGCGCATCACCGCAAAGCCGATGAAGCGGCCGATCATGGCGCCGCCCCAGTAGTAGCTGACATAGTGCGCGGCCGCGCCGGCCGGCAGGCTGGCGACGTTGGCGTCGCCCAGGAAGTTGATCAGGAAGCTGCCGATGCTGACCTCTCCACCCACGTACAGGAAGATGCCGATGGCGCCCAGCAGCAGATGGCGATGCGCCAGCACGCTGGTCTCCACGCTGGTGGCGACATCATCGTCGGCGTGGCTGATCTTCGGCAGGCGCACCAGCGCGAACAACATGGCCAGCGCCAGCAGCGCTCCGGCCAACGCCAGGTAAGGCCCCTGCACCGCCGCCGCTTCCTCGGCCTTGGTGCGCACTACGTCGGTCACGCCTTCCGACAAGATCAGCATGCCGCCCAGCGCCGGGGCGATGGTGGTGCCCAGCGAGTTGAAAGCCTGCGTCAGCGTCAGGCGGCTGGAGGCGGTGGCGGGAGCGCCCAGCACCGTCACGTACGGATTGGCCGCGACCTGGAGGATGGTGATGCCGCTGGCCAGCACGAAGAACGCCAGCAGGAACAGCGCGTAGCCGCTCGTCGACGCCGGGAAGAACAGCGCGCAACCGGCCGCCGCCAGCACCAGCCCACTGACCGCGCCGCGCTGGTAACCGATCTTCTTGATCAGCATCCCCGCAGGCAGCGAAACGATGAAGTAGGCGCCGAAGAAGCAGAACTGCACCAGCATGGCCTGCACGTAGTTCAGCGTGTAAATCGACTTCAGATGCGGAATCAGCACATCGTTTAGCGATGTCAGTAATCCCCACATGAAGAACAGCAGTGTGATGATGATGAGCGGGACCGTGTTCCCGCCGTCGGCGTGGCCGTGCGGGCGCACAGTTGCGGATGCAACGTGTTCCATGAGCGTCTCCTCGTATGGATGGTTTTTGTATTAATGAAAAGATTCTGCATAGTTGGCGCCGCACGGTCAAACAACATGCGATTTTTGGTCTCAGTTTAGCTATCTTCACTAAACACCAGAATATGGGCTAGACGCGGCATCCGGCGCCTTCGGGCGCGCTAAAGCCGTCGTGTTTAGTAAATTGCGCTAAACTCAAAGGCCAACTCCATATCGCGGTTGACCGTCAGTAGACGCTAATGCAAGACTTCATTCACACGAGGAGACATAACAAAAATGGGCACGAACGTAACGATCAGGGATATCGCCCGAGTCGCTGGCGTATCGGCGGGGACGATTTCACGCGCTTTGAAGAATGAACCCGGGCTGACCGAAGCCACGCGCCAGATGGTACTGGAGACCGCGCGTGAGCTGGGCTACGACTTTTGCAAGCTGCGGCCGAAGCGCCTGCGGCGCCTGACCTTCCTGCTGCATCGCCAACACAACACGGCGTCCAGCAGCCCGTTTTACTCGCCGGTGCTGCACGGTGCGGAGGAAGCCTGCCGCAAGCAAGGCATCGTGCTGTCCTTCATGGCGGTGGGTCCGGCCGATGGCCTGATCGACCAGATACGCATGCACGCGCCGGACGGCATTGTGTGCGCGGGATTCTTTGAGCCGGAAACATTGAGCGCCCTGCGCTCGACCGGCAAGCAACTGGTGCTGATCGATATGAAGCTGCGCGGTTACAGCTCGGTCAACCCGGACAATATGATGGGCGGCTACCTGGCGACCAAACATTTGATCGACACCGGCCGCACGCGCGTCGGCTTCATTTCCGGTCCGCTGGCGCACTACAGCATCCGCGAGCGCGCGCGCGGCTACCGCCAGGCGCTGTTCGAGGAAGGCATCCTGGCCGATCCGCGCCTGGAAGCCGGCCTGCCGGACGGGGTGGACCTGGAAACCGGCGCGTGGGAAGCGATGGAGCAGCTGCTGGACCTGCCGCATCCGCCGGACGCGGTGTTCTGCTACAACGACAGCGCCGCGCTGGTCGCCATGCGCTGCTGTCTGGCGCGGGGACTGAAAGTCCCGCACGATATCGCCATCGTCGGTTTCGACGATATTTCGAGCGCCGTGCTGGGGCATCGTCCCCTGACCACGCTGCGCATCGATAAAAAAGCTTTGGGCGCGCTGGGCGTGGAATTACTGCTCAACGGCCCGCATGAAGTACCGGTGGAGAAGACCTCGCCGGTGGAGTTAATTGTCCGCGCCAGCACTGTGATTGAAGGCTGGCGCCCCAAGAACCTGGTAACTTTCAAACGGACCTGAAGATGGCCCCTGATTTCCGATCCCGCACCACGCTGCTGAACCACATTCGCCACACCAAGCATTTTTACGATGTCCGCTGCACCGATCCTAGCGGCGGCTTGTATCACTTCTACAAGGACGACGGCACTGTCTACGATGCGCACACGCGCCATCTGGTCAGCAGCACCCGCTTCGTCTTTAACTATGCGATGGCGTGGCGGCAGTTTGGCGACACCGAGGATCGGCAACGGCTGCGCCACGCGCTGGCCTTCCTGCGCGACGCCCACCGCAATCCCGCCACCGGCGGCTATGCGTGGCAGCTGGAATGGAAAAACGGCGAAGGCCGCGTCACCGACGGCACCAACCACTGCTACGGCCTGGCCTTCGTGCTGCTGGCCTACAGCCACGCGCTGATGGCCGGCGAAACCCAGGCCGCGCCATGGATCGACGAGACCTTCGCGCTGATGGAGCAGCGCTTCTGGGACGCCAAGTATGGCCTGTACGCCGACGAAGCCAGCGCCGACTGGTCGCATCTCGACGGCTATCGCGGCCAGAACGCCAATATGCACGCCTGCGAGGCGCTGATCGCCGCGTTTGAAGCGACCAACAATCGCGCCTACCTGCTGCGCGCCGAAACGCTGGCGCACAACATCGCCGTGCGCCAGGCCGCGCTGGCCGACAACATGGTATGGGAACACTATCACGCCGACTGGACGGTCGATACGGAATACAACCGTCACGACAAGAGCAACATCTTCCGCCCATGGGGCTACCAGCCGGGCCACCTGACCGAATGGGCCAAGCTGCTGCTGCTGCTGGAACGCCACGGCGCGCACCTCGCCAACAACCCGAACTGGCTGCTGCCGCGCGCGGTGGAGCTGTTCGACGCGGCGCTGGCCAAGGCGTGGGACCATGAACACGGCGGCATCTACTACGGCTTCGCGCCGGACGGCAGCATCTGCGACGATCTCAAATACTTCTGGGTGCAGGCCGAAAGCCTGGCCACCGCCGCGCTGCTGGCGGATCGCACCGGCGAGGCGCGCTACTGGACCTGGTACGACAAGATCTGGGCCTACAGCTGGGAACATTTCGTCGATCATCAACACGGCGCGTGGTATCGTATCCTCGGCACCGACAACAGCAAGCTGACCGACGAGAAAAGCCCGGCCGGCAAGGTGGATTACCACACCATGGGCGCCTGCTACGAAGTGCTCAATGTGCTGAAAAAGGACTGAGATGAGCTTTCCCCTGTTTGTGGCGGCCGGCGAGGCCCTCACCGATATGATCGTGCAGGACCCGGCGCGCCAGCACTGGTTCAGCCAGGTCGGCGGTTCGACCTGGAACGTGGCGCGCACCATGGCGCGGCTGGACGTGCCGACCGCGTTCGCCGGCGCCATCAGCAGCGACGTGTTTGGCGACGCGCTGTGGCAGGCCAGCGAGGCGGCCAAACTGGACCTGCGCTTCCTGCAGCGCTATACCCATTCTCCTTTGCTGGCGATCGTGCATCGCACCGATCCGCCAGCCTATTTCTTCGTCGGTGACGACAGCGCCGACTTGCAGTTCGACGCGAGCCTGCTGCCGAAAGGCTGGCGCGCGCACTGCAAGTGGGTGCATTTCGGCGGCATCAGCCTGGCGCGCCAGCCGCTGGCGGGCAAGCTGGTGGCGCTGGCCGAGCAGCTCAAGCGCGACGGCATCCGCATCAGCTACGATCCGAACTACCGCCTGCTGATGGATGCCAGCTACGACGCCACCTTGCGCCGCATGACGGAGCTGGCGGACGTGGTGAAAGTCTCGGAGGAAGACCTGGAAGGCCTGTTCCGCACCAAGGATATCGACGGCGCCTTCGCCACCCTGCGCAGCTGGAATCCGGCCGCGACCTACCTCTACACCAAGGGCGGCGACGGCGCCTCGCTGCACGTGGGCGCCGAGTCTTGGTCGCTGCCGGCGCCACAAATCACCGTGGTGGACACGGTGGGCGCGGGCGACGCCAGCATCGCGGCGCTGGCCTGGAGCATGATGTATCGCGCCGACGCCACGCCTTTGCAGCACCTGCAGTTCTCGGTCGCGGCGGGCGCCGCCGCCTGCCTGGGCGCCGGCGCATCGCCACCGTCGCTGGCGGATATCCAGAACCTTACCAACTTGTAATGGGGTTCGTCACAGGGTTGTAACACAGGACCAATACGATGGCGGGCTTTACCAGCTCACCATCGTCAGGTTCTCATGTCTTCGAAAACTCCTTTCGCTCCATCCCGTCTGCAACTGGCGCTTGCCGCCGCCGGCCTGTGCGCCCTTCATTTCTCCGCCATGGCGGAGGATGCGGGCGGTGCGCTGTCCACGGTTGAGGTGAAGGCCACCGTCGAGAAGAAAAAACTGGGCGATAGCGTCAGCAGCGGTGCCCTGGGCCGCAAGTCGGAACTGGATACGCCGTTCTCCACCAAGGCCGTCTCCAGCGAAGAAATCGAAGACCGCCTGGCCACCAGCATCTCCGAGGTGTTGAAGTACGACGCCTCGGTCACGGCCATCTCGCCGCCGATCTCCACCCACCCGGCCACCATCCAGATGCGCGGCCTGCGCATCGACGATTTGAATGGCTACAAGGTGAACGGCCTGGCCAACATCAACCGCGGCACCGAGATGCCGCTGGAGATGTTTGAAAGCGTGGAAGCCCTGAAAGGCCTGACCGGCTATATGTACGGCTTCGGTTCGCCGGGGGGCATCGTCAACTACGTCAGCAAGCGCCCCACCACCAGCCAAAGCTTCAGCGCGGCGATGGGTTATCAGGAAGGCGGTGCGATCAAGGAGCATATCGATACCGGCGGCCGCCTGGGCGATGAAGGCGGGTTTGGCTACCGTTTGAACCTGCTGCATGAAGACGGCGACCTGAAACAGGAAAGCGGTTCGATCAAGCGCAACGCCGCCGGCCTGAATCTGGAATGGCGACTCACCAACGATCTGGCGCTGACTTACGATGCGATCTACCAGCGCCGCCGCAGCGTGGGCGGTACCGACATCGTCATCGCGCCGGCCTACAGGATTCCGACGCCGATCGACGGCGACAGCAAATTGAATAGCGTCGGCGCCGGCAGCGACGTGGAATACACGCTGGCCACCACCGGCATCGAATACCGCATCGCGCCGCAGTGGGTGGCCAACGCCTCTTACCGCACCTCGGACTCGACCCGTGTGTACAAGAAGGACCAGTACTACATCACCAGCAACGCCGGCGATTACAAGGACCGCGTGACATCGGAACTGCACGGCTACCACTTCGATCAGGTGCAAGCAACCGTCAACGGCAGCTTCGACAGCAATGAGGTGGTGCTTGGTGTGATGTCCCAGAATCTGGTGTCGACGTCTTCGGTGGTGACACCCAAGGTCTATCTCGGCACCGGCAACCTGTATGCGCCGACCATCATCAATATCTGGGGTACCAACTACAGCGGTGGTACTTATCGCGACGAGACCACGCGCCAGGATGCTGTCTTTGCCAGCGACACGCTCAAGCTGGGCGACCGCTGGTCCGTTGTGGGCGGCCTGCGCTACACCCAGTTCGTCGACAACGCCTACTCGACCAAGGGCGCGCTGACCGCGCGCTACACGACCAACAAAACCACGCCAACCGTGGCGCTGATGTACAAGCCAGCCGCCGACACCACGCTGTACGCCAGCTACGTGGAGGCGCTGGAACAGGCGGCCAACGCGCCGACTTCCACCGTCAACGCCAACCAGACCTTCGCGCCGATCAAGAGCAAGCAGTCGGAAGTCGGCGTGAAGACGGAACGCAGCTGGTGGAACGCCACCGCCTCGCTGTTCCGCATCGAACGCGGCGCCCAATACACCAATGCCGCCAATGTGTACGTGCTGGATGGCGAGACCAAGTATCAAGGCATGGAGTTCAACACGGTGGTGCAGGCGTCGAAGAATGTGTCGATCGAAGGGGGCATCATGCTGCTGGACGCCACGCTGGAAGATGCGGCGCCGGGCTACAGCGGCAAGCGTGCTGTCGGCGCGCCACGCCGCCAGGCTTCGGTGCAGGCCACCTGGCGCGAAGTGCTGCCAGGCCTGGCGCTGCACGTGGGCAGCCAGTATCTGGGCGAACTGCCGATGGATGCGGCCAACGCCAACACCTTGCCGGCCTACACGCTGTTCGACGCGGGCTTCAACTACCGCCACCGCTACTTTGGCAAGATGATCAGCGTGCGCGCCAACGTCTCCAACATCGCCAACCGCAAATACTGGACCTACTATCAGGAGAACTACCTGAACATCGGCGCGCCGCGCACGGCCAGCCTGAACGTCCGAGTGGACTTCTAATACATGAGCGCTTTCGCACTTGCCCTGCTGCTGTCGACCAAAACGCCCTACGCGCCGCGGCAGGACAGCGCCAGCTACGAGGCGCCGCCGCCCGGCTACACGGCGGTCTACACCCAGATGCTGGCCCGCCATGGCTCGCGCGGCCTCACCAGCCCCAAGACCGCCGAACGGTTGCACGCGCTATGGCAACAGGCCGCCGACGCGGACGCCTTGACGCCGCTCGGCCGCGAACTGGGACCGGACATCAAGCGGATGATGCAGGCGAACGAGCGGCTTGGCTACGGCAACGAGACGCGCCAAGGACTGGAGGAGCACACGCAACTGGCACAGCGCATGTACGCACGCCTGCCAGGGGTGTTCAGCGACGCGACGGACGGCAGGACGGCACAGGCGCGCCGTATCGTGGTGGTCAGCTCGGGCAAGGATCGGGCGGCGGACAGCGCGACGTTCGTCATCCGCGCGCTGAGCCAACAGCGGCCTGGCCTTGCGCCATTGTTCGATTCCAGCGTGGACCGCTCCACGCTGTATTTCCACAAGCTGAACGCCGACGCCAGCCTGGCCTACCAGCGCTGGGCCGGCGGCGACGAGCTGCAAGCCCGCGAAGCCGCGATTCACGCGCAGCCGCCATTGCGCTCCGCCGCGCAAGCGACGCTGGCGCGCCTGTTCTCGCCGGCGTTCGTCGCGGCCCTCGACGCGGACCAGCGCACAGACGCGGCGCTGGCCCTGTACGCGCTGTACGCGGCGGCGGCCGACATGCGCTACGAACTCGATGCCGACTTCACCAAATACATCCCGGCGGACGAAGCGTACCGCTACGCCGAGGCAGAGGACGCCGTGGCCTTCTACGAAAAAGGCCCCGGCATCGCGGAGAACGGCGACGTCACCTGGCGCATGGCCGGCGTGCTGATGGACGACTTTTTCAACGAGGCGGACGCCATCGACCGCGGAGACCTGTCGCACGCCGCCAAGCTGCGCTTCGCCCACGCCGAAATCGTCATCCCCATGGCCAGCGCCCTGGGCATCCCGGGCATGTCGGAACAGCTGCCGCGCGCCGCGACCTACAGTTACCAGAACAGTCCATGGCGCGGCGCGCACACCGCGCCGATGGCGGCCAATATACAGTGGGATCTGTACCGTAACAGTGCCGGACGTGTACTGGTACGGATGCTGTACAACGAACGCGAAACCGACTTCAAGGCCGCCTGCGAAAGCGCCAGAATCAGCCCATCCAGCCACTTCTACGACTACCGCCGATTGAAACATTGTTATAAATAAAACCAAGATTATCAAATCCACTATACCAAAAGGCGTTTCTGGCCGAATAGCAACAATTAATACAAATCTACGCTCGCGAATCGCCAGTTGCCGGTGCTAAACTCAGCAGGTCACCAGACAAAAAGAGAGGACACCATGAACCAGATGTCACGACGCCAGTTCCTTCGGGTGACCGGCGCGACCATCGCGGGTTCGAGCATCGCGCTCCTCGGCTTTGCACCGGCGACGGCCCTGGCCGAAGTCCGGCAATACAAGCTGGCGCGCAGCACCGAAACCCGCAACACCTGCCCCTACTGCTCCGTTGGATGCGGCCTTCTGATGTACGGCTTGGGCGACGGCGCCAAGAACGCCTCGGCCAGCATCATCCACATCGAGGGCGACGCCGATCACCCGGTCAACCGCGGCACCCTGTGTCCGAAAGGCGCCAGCCTGATCGACTTCATCCACTCCCCGAACCGCCTGCTCGCGCCGCAGTACCGCGCGCCCGGCGCGACCGAATGGACGCCCATGTCGTGGGATGAAGCGCTCAACCGCATCGCCAAATTGATGAAGGCGGACCGTGACGCCAACTTCGTCGAGAAAACCGAGGACGGCAAAACCGTCAACCGCTGGACCACCACCGGCATGCTGTGCGCGTCCGCCAGCACCAATGAAGTAGGCTACTTAACCCATAAAACGATGCGTGCCACCGGCATGCTCCCATTCGACAATCAAGCACGCGTATGACACGGTCCAACGGTGGCAGGTCTTGCCTCGACATTTGGACGTGGTGCGATGACGAATCACTGGGTCGACATCAAGAATGCGGATGTCATCCTGGTCATGGGCGGCAACGCGGCGGAAGCACACCCTTGCGGGTTTAAATGGGTCACGGAGGCCAAGGCGCATCGCGGCGCCAAGCTGATCGTGGTCGATCCGCGCTATACCCGAACCGCTTCGGTGGCGGACTATTACGTCCCTACCCGTACCGGTGCGGACATCGTTTTCCTGGGCGGTATCATCAACTACCTGCTCACCAACGACAAAATCCAGCACGACTACGTCCGTAATTACACGGACATGCCGTTCATCGTCCGAGAGGATTTCGCCTTTAACGACGGCCTGTATTCGGGCTGGGACAACGAGAAGAACAAGTACACGGACAAGAGCAGCTGGAACTACGAGATCGGCGAAGACGGCTTTGCCAAGATCGATCCAACGCTGGAGCATCCGCGTTGCGTGTACCAGCTGATGAAGAAGCACTACGCGCGCTACACGCCGGAGATGGTGGAGAAAGCCTGCGGCGTGCCGCCGGAGAAATTCCATCACGTGGCGGAGCTGCTGGCGTCGACCGCCGTGCCGGGACGTGCCGCGACCATCCTGTACGCATTGGGCTGGACCCAGCACTCGACCGGCGCGGAAACGCTGCGCACCGGCGCCATGGTGCAGCTGCTGCTCGGGAACATGGGCATCGCCGGCGGCGGCATGAACGCGCTGCGCGGCCACTCCAACATCCAGGGCCTGACCGACCTTGGCCTGCTGACCAATATGCTGCCGGGTTATCTCTCGCTGCCGGGAGAGGCGGAACAGGAGTGGGATGCGTACGTGGCCAAGCGCGCGCTCAAGCCTCTGCGCCCCAACCAGTTGAGCTACTACAGCAACGCCAAGAAGTTCCTGGTCTCCTTCATGAAGGCCTGGTGGGGCGACGCCGCGACCGAGGAAAACAACTACGCCTTCGACTACCTGCCCAAGCTCGATAAGCCTTACGACATGATGCAGGCGTTCGAGCTGATGATCCAGGGGAAAATGACCGGCTACATCTGCCAGGGCTTCAACATCCTGGCGTCGGCGCCGGACAAGCAGAAGACCACCGAAGCGTTGTCCAGGTTGAAGTGGCTGGTAATCATGGACCCGCTGCAAACCGAAACCGCCGAGTTCTGGAAACCGCACGGCGACTTCCATAAGGTCGATCCAGCGCAAATCCAGACCGAGGTATTCAGCCTGCCGACCACCTGCTTCGCGGAAGAACGCGGCTCGCTGGTCAGTTCCTCGCGCGTGCTGCAATGGCACTGGCAAGGTGCTGAAGGACCGGGCCAGACCAAGAGCGATCTGGAAATCATGTCGGGTATCTTCCTGCGCATGAAGAAGGCGTACCAGACCGAGGGTGGGAAATTCCCTGATCCGATTCTGAACCTGACCTGGAACTACGCCAATCCGGCATCCCCCACGCCGGAAGAACTGGCGATGGAGTACAACGGCAAGGCCCTGAAGGAGATCACCGATCCGAAAGACCCGACCAAGGTAATCCTGAAGAAAAACGAACAGCTGGCAGGCTTCGCGCAACTGAAGGACGACGGCAGCACCGCTTGCGGTTGCTGGATCTTTGCCGGTTGCTGGACCGCTGCCGGCAATCAGATGGGCCGCCGCGACAACAGCGACCCGACCGGCATCGGCCAGACGCTGAACTGGGCATGGGCATGGCCGGCCAACCGCCGCGTGCTGTACAACCGCGCTTCCTGCGACCCGAAAGGCAAGCCATGGGACCCGACCCGCAAGCTGATTGCGTGGAACGGCACCAACTGGGGCGGCGCCGACGTACCGGACTTCAAAGTGGATGAACCGCCCGAAAACGGCATGGGTCCATTCATCATGCTGGCCGAAGGCGTGGCACGCTTCTTCTCGCGCGACGCGATGGCGGAGGGCCCGTTCCCCGAGCACTACGAGCCATTCGAATCGCCGATCGGGCATAACCCGCTGCATCCGAACAATCCGAAAGCCTTCAACAACCCGGCCGGCCGCATGTTCCCCAACGACCGCAAGAAGTTGGGCAAGAAGGAGCAGTTCCCGCATGCGGCGACCAGCTATCGTCTCACGGAGCACTTCCACTTCTGGACCAAGCATGCGCGCCTGAACTCCATTATCCAGCCGGAGCAGTTCGTCGAAATCGGCGAAGCGCTGGCCAAGGAGGTCGGTGTGGTGCATGGCGACCGCGTGAAGGTGACGTCGGGACGCGGCTACATCATCGCGAAAGCGGTGGTGAC
Source organism: Duganella sp. SG902 (assembly GCF_013376005.1). Classification (GTDB taxonomy): domain Bacteria; phylum Pseudomonadota; class Gammaproteobacteria; order Burkholderiales; family Burkholderiaceae_D; genus Rugamonas. The sequence goes on from NZ_JABMJK010000001.1 coordinate 624,388, forward strand.
CAAGCGTATCAAGCAGTTGACCATCGATGGCAAACCGATGCACCACGTCGGCCTGCCGATCAACTTTGGCTTCAAGGGGCTCACTAAACCGGGCTACTTGGTTAACACGCTGACGCCTGTCGTGGGCGACGGCAATTCACAGACACCGGAATCGAAGTCGTTCCTGGTGAAAGTGGAAAAAGCTTAACGGCCGGAGGAGATAAACATGGCATTACAATCACTTGATATCAAGCGCATGTCGGCGACGACGGTGCAAACGCCGGTGGCCCGCACACCGGTGACCGGCACTGTCGCCAAGCTGATCGACGTTTCCAAGTGCATCGGGTGCAAGGCTTGTCAGACCGCCTGCATGGAATGGAACGACCTGCGCGACGAGGTGGGTGAAACCACCGGCGTCTACGACAATCCTTTGGACCTGACGCCGCAATCGTGGACCGTCATGCGCTTCTCGGAATACGAGAATCCGAAGGGCGATCTGGAATGGCTGATCCGCAAGGACGGCTGCATGCACTGCGAGGATCCGGGCTGTCTGAAGGCCTGCCCTTCGCCGGGCGCCATTGTGCAGTACACCAATGGCATTGTGGATTTCCATCAGGAGAACTGCATCGGCTGCGGCTACTGCGTGGCAGGCTGCCCGTTCGATGTGCCGCGCATTTCCAAGCAGGACAGCCGCGCCTACAAATGCACCTTGTGCTCGGACCGCGTGGCCGTCGGCCAGGAACCCGCGTGCGTGAAGACCTGCCCTACCGGCGCCATCATGTTCGGCACCAAGGAGGATATGAAGGAGCATGCGGAGGAGCGCATCACGGACCTGAAATCGCGCGGCTTTGCGCAGGCGGGCTTGTACGACCCGGCCGGCGTCGGCGGCACGCACGTCATGTACGTGCTGCACCACGCGGACCAGCCGACGCTGTACCACGGGCTGCGCGAGAATCCGAGCATCAGCGCCACCGTCGGTTTGTGGAAGGGCCTGACCAAGCCCTTGGCGCTGGCCGGCATGGCGATCACCGCGCTGGCGGGATGGTTCCACTACTCGCGCGTGGGTCCGAACGAGGTGTCGAAAGACGAGGAAGCCGAGGCGGTGGCGGAAGCTAAACGTATCAGGGAGGAAGCACCATGAGCTCACCTAACCGTGATAAAGACGGCAATCCGCTGATCCAGCGCTACACCAAGAATGAGCGCAGCAATCACTGGGTCACTGCCATCTGCTTCGTTCTGCTGGCCGTCTCCGGGCTGGCCATGTTCCACCCGGCGACGTCATGGATGGCGGTGTTCCTCGGTGGCGGCCAATGGACGCGCATCCTGCATCCGTTCATCGGGCTGGTGATGTTTGTGTCGTTCGCGATGCTGGTGCTGCGCTTCTGGCATCACAACCGCATGGACGCGGCGGACAAGCAGTGGCTGCGGCAGATGGACGATGTGCTCAACAACCGCGAGGACAAGCTCCCGAAGATCGGCATGTACAACGCCGGCCAGAAGATCCTGTTCTTCGTGCTGATCGCGTCGATGTGCGGACTGCTGTTGTCCGGCATTGTGATCTGGCGCGCGTATTTCGCCTTCTACTTCCCGATCGAGATCGTGCGGCTGGCGGCTCTGCTGCACGCGTTCAGCGCTTTTGTGCTGATTTGCTCGATCATCGTGCATATTTACGCGGCGTTCTGGGTCAAGGGTTCGATCGGCGCCATGGTACGCGGCACAGTGACCTACGGGTGGGCGCGCAAGCACCATCCCCGCTGGTTTGAGGAGGTGGTTCGCAAGAGTCGCGACTAGGTTTAGAATGCTCCCTGCGCCGGGACATCCTGGGCCTGTTTCAGGGAGATTTTTTTGGTACAACGCTTGCTAGAACCCGGTGAGATCGAGGCGCTCGATCACACCGCCATCCCTCGCCTGCTGCTGCCGGAAGCGCGCAGTCTGTTCACTGCGCGCGCGGCGCGCCTGCGGCAGTTGGCAAATAATCAAATCAAGGGCATACCGGTCGGCGAAACGCTGGCCGGCTATCTCAACCTGATGGCGGCGCTGGTGGATGCGCAGGCGGCGGCGATCCGCTCGCTGCCCGCCGACACATTCGCCATGCCGGATACCGCCACCATTCAGCTGGCCATCGATCACCACATGCCGCCGCTGCCCGTCAGCGGCCAGCGCCCGGCCACCTGGCGCCGTGTGTTCGACGCCATCCTCGATCAACTGGACACGCTGGCCGGGAGCCAGCCGCAATTGGCCGCGGTGCTGGTGGAATTGCGCGCACTCGATACGGCGCAGCTGGAAGGCTGCGCGGACGCAATCCTGGCCGAGCTGACGGAAGGCGTGCATCCGCTGCACGCGCCGTTCGTGGCAGCGGCCTTGCAAGTGATGTGGACCATGCGCGCCAGCCAGCTGGATGCGCCGCGTGTGCAGCCGCTGGTGACCAATACCTTGTGCCCGGTGTGCGGCGCGCATCCGGTGGCGAGTGTGATCCGGATAGGCGGGCAGTCGCAGGGCTACCGCTATCTGCAATGCAGCTGCTGCGCCAGCGAGTGGCACATGGTGCGGGTAAAGTGCTCGTGCTGCGAAGGCACGGCGAAAGTGGCTTACCAGAGCATCGATCAGGAGGCCGCGGAGCCGGTCAACAAGGCCAACGATCCAAGCAAGGTGGCGCGCGCCGAGACCTGCGACGACTGCCATACTTACCGCAAGATCTTCAACCAGGAGCACGATTTCTACGTCGACCCGCTGGCCGATGATCTGGCCAGCCTGGCGCTCGACTTGTTGGTCGGCGAAGCCGGCTACTCCCGCGCCAGCGGCAATCCACTGTTGTGGTTCAACGCGGAATGAGCACACCAGCGGACAAAGGCGCCGTCGCCACGCAAGCCGCAGGCGGCGCGATTCGCCTCCCGGCCGTCCATCTGATCCTGTCGGACGCGGGCTGTGAATCCCTGATCGCCGAATATGGCCGCGTGCAGACGCTGGAAGCCGCCCGCGCGCTGCTGGCCGAGCTGCGCGCCATGCTGTTGGCCGCCCGCGACGGTGGCGCCGCAGCAGCGCTGGCAGCCGCTCCGGACACCACCATTCCCTCGCTGATCGCCATGCTGGGCGCCCGGCTGCGCGACCAAAACACCTCGCCGCTGCGTCCTGTCTTCAACCTGACCGGCACCGTCCTGCACACCAATCTTGGCCGCGCCCTGCTGCCCGACAGCGCGGTGCAAGCCGTGGTCGACGCGATGCGCTGGCCAATGAATCTCGAATGGGACATCGACACCGGCAAGCGCGGAGACCGCGACAACCTGATCGAAGAGCTGCTGCTGGAACTGACCGGCGCCGAAGCCGCCACCATCGTCAACAACAACGCCGCCGCCGTGCTGCTGATGCTGAACACCGTCGCCCTGAACAAAGAGGTGATCGTCTCGCGCGGCGAACTGGTGGAAATCGGCGGCGCCTTCCGCATCCCGGACGTGATGACGCGCGCCGGCGCCATCCTGCGTGAAGTCGGCGCCACCAACCGCACGCATTTGAAGGATTACGACGAAGCCGCCGGCCCGCAAACCGCGCTGATGATGAAGGTCCACACCAGCAACTACGCCATCACCGGCTTCACCAAAAGCGTAGAGCTGGACGAGCTATCCCCGCTGGCGAAGAAGCACAACATTCCGTTGGCGGTGGACCTGGGCAGCGGCACGCTGGTCGATCTTGAACAATACGGCCTGCCGCATGAAACCACCGTGCGCGAAACCATCGAGGGTGGCGCCGATCTGGTCACCTTCAGCGGCGACAAGCTGCTGGGCGGCCCGCAATGCGGCATCATCGTCGGCCGTAAAGACCTGATCGCGCAGATCAAGAAGAACCCACTCAAGCGCGCGCTGCGCGTCGGCAAACTGACGCTGGCCGCGCTGGAGCCGGTGCTCGCGCTGTACCGCGCGCCGGACCTGCTGCCGGAGCGCCTGACCACCCTCAAGCTGCTGACCCGCCCTGCCGCCGAGATGCGCGCGCAAGCGCAAACCCTCCTGCCGCTGCTGCAAGCGGCGTTGGGCGCCAACTACACGGTCACCGACGAAGCGATGACGAGCCAGATCGGCAGCGGCGCGCTGCCTGTCGACCAGTTGCCAAGCCACGGACTGGTGGTCCGGCCCGCCGCGACAGGCCGCATCAGCAATGCGCTGGGCGTGCTGGAACAACGCCTGCGCGCCCTGCCGCTACCGGTGATCGGCCGCGTGGCGCAAGACGCCCTGTGGCTGGACCTGCGCTGCCTGCAGGCGCACCAACAGCAGCGCTTCATCGAACAATTGGCCCTGCTCACAGCATGATCGTCGGCACAGCGGGACACATCGACCACGGCAAGACCACGCTCACGCGCGCCCTCACCGGCGTTGACACCGATCGCCTGAAGGAAGAGAAGGCGCGCGGCATCTCGATCGAACTTGGCTACGCCTACACGCCGCTGGGGGACGACATCCTCGGCGTGATCGACGTGCCGGGCCACGAGAAATTCATCCGCACCATGGCTGCCGGCGTCACCGGCATCGACGCCGCGCTGCTGGTGATCGCGGCTGACGACGGCATCATGCCGCAAACGCTGGAGCACCTCGCCATCCTGCGTCTGCTGGGGGTGAAACGTGGCGCGGTAGCCATGACCAAGATAGACCGCGTGGACGCGAGCCGGCTGGAGCAGCTGGAACAGGAAATCCACGCCCTGCTCGCGCCGACCGATTTCGCGGGCGCGCAGATCTTCCGCACCAACGCCACGCTGGCGGACGACATCGGCGTTCAGGCGCTGCTGCGCCATCTGGCCGGGATGGCGGCCACGCTGCCGTCCAACGATGAACACCGCCTGTTCCGGCTGGGCGTGGACCGCGTGTTCACGCTGTCCGGGCAAGGCACCATCGTCACCGGTACCGCGCTGGCCGGCAGCGTGCGCGTCGGAGACACGCTGCAACTGGCGCCCGACGGGCAGCCGGTGCGCGTGCGCAGCATCCACGCACAGAACCGCGCCGCCGACGTGGGCCGCGCGGGCCAGCGGCTGGCGCTGAATTTGAGCGGCGCGGCCAAGGAGGATATCGCTCGCGGATCGTGGGTGGTCGCGCCGGCGCTGGCCGAATGCTCGCAACGCGTGGACGTGGAGCTGACGTTGACGCCAGACTGCGGCCTCACGCTCAAACCTTGGTCGCCGGTGCACGTGCACCTGGGCGCGGCGCATCACACGGCCAACGTGGTGATGCTCGACGATGAGATACTGGCGCCGGGCCACACCGGCCGCGTGCAACTGGTGCTGGACGCGCCGGTGCACGCCGTGCCGGGCGACCGCTTCGTGATCCGCAACGCACAGGCGACGGCCACCATCGGCGGCGGCGTGGTGCTCGATCCCTTCGCTCCGGCGCGCAAACGCCGCAGCGCCACCCGCATGGCGTGGCTCGATGCGCTGGCCGATTTCATCGGCCACGGTGGCAACAGGGGCAACGGCCATGGCGACATCAGCACCTTGCTGGCACGCGCGCCACTGGGATTGCGTGCATCGGCGCTGGTACGGTTGACGCAACTGCCGGCCGCGCAAATCAGCGCGCCGCCAGGCACGCTGGAGGTCCCGCTGCAAGGCGGCGACACGCTGCTGATCGCGCACGCCGAAGCGCAAGCGCTGCAGGCACGCATTGTCGCCGCCTTGGCCGAATTCCACGAGCGCGCGCCGGACGAAGCGGGACCGGAGCTGTGGCGCCTGAAGCGCATCGTATCGCCGGATATTGAAGACCGCCTCTGGAGCCGGCTGGTGGAAACGCTGCTGGCCGATGGCGCGATCCGGCAGCGCGGACGCAGCCTGCATCTGCCTGAGCACAGTGTGGAACTCAGCGCCGAGGAACAAGCGCAGGCCGCGCCGCTGCTGGCGTCCCTGCTGGCGGGCGGCTTCGACCCGCCATGGGTGCGTGACCTGATGCGCGAGCACGACATGCCGGAAGCGGAGGTGCGGCGCCTGCTGCTCAAGCTCTCCAAAACGGGAGAGTTGAACCAGGTGGTGAAGGATTTGTTTTATCATCCGCAGCGGCTGGATGAACTGGCGCGCATCGTGGCGACGCTGCCCGAGGTGCAGGCCGCGTCGTTCCGCGACGCCACCGGCCTCGGACGCAAGCGCGCCATACAGATATTGGAGTTCTTCGACCGCGTCGGCTATACTCGGCGGGTCGGCAACATCCACCTGATACGACCGAATGCCGTGTGGTCGTACAGCGGCATTTAGCAACGGAAGGCATACTCATCCGGTGATGGGGCCGGGCTTCAAACCCGGTGGGGGGCGTCAGCCGCTCCCTCGTAAGTTCGACTCCTACTGCCTTCCGCCATTCACCATCGCCGCGACCATATCGACCGCCGCGTCGAAGTGCTCCGGCGTCTCCTCCAACAGTGACCACAGGCGATTGTGTTCCGCGCCCCGCACGATGTGCAACTGGCGCGATTCGGCACGCGTGGCGGCGGCCACCAGCCGTTCCGATATCTCCAGCGGGATCACCGCGTCATGCTCGGCGTGAATCACCAATAGCCGGCCCTCGAAGCGCGACAGGATGTCCCACGCATCGCTGTCGGCCCAACTGCGCTCGCGGCGGATGATGGCGGAGAACGCGGGGCCGAACGGCACCTCGTAGGCCGACGGCGTATACACACCGGGCACGATCAGCACCAGCGCATCGACACGATGCCGCTCGCTCAGGCGGATCGCGTTGTACGCGCCCATGCTCGACCCGATCACCACCAGCGGCTCCGGCAGCGCGCGCCCCGCCACCGCCGCCAGCACGGCCTGCGCCTGGCGCGTGCGGCTGGCCACCGACGATTCGGCTAACGTGCCGCCGGTGTCGCCGTGGCCGACGGCGTCGAAACACACGCTGCCCAGCCCGCGCCGCTGCAAGGCGCCGCGCAGCAGGTGGTGGCCGCGCCGCGTGCTGTTGCCGGCGCCGTGCAGATACAAAATCCGATTGCTGTCGCGTCCAACATAGTGATCGCCTTTCAGCTGCCTGCCCTCAAACGGGGCCTCGAAATCAATGATGGTAGTCATGACCGCAGCCTACCCAAGCGCTTCAGCTTTGTAAATCCAGGTAAGAGATATGTTACAGTGGTAAAATGCACTTTGGAAACTTAAATTACTTTTTAATAATAAACCTCCGAGACGAACGTAAACACCCCCAACACCCGCGATATACGGAGGCACTGTGAAATTATCTGAAATGAAGGTCGGCAAGCGGCTGGCCATAGGCTTTGGCGCCACCCTGCTGCTGTTGCTGGCGGTGGCCATCGCCAGTTGGCTCAGCATCCGCCAGACGGCGGCCGACACCGACGCCCTGCTGGCCAACCACCTCAAGACCGAGCGTCTGGTGAGTGCGTGGAAAGCCATCGTCGAGAGCAATGTCCAGCGCGCGCTGGGCGCCGTCCAGACCAGCGATCCGGCCACGCAAAAGATGTTTGAGGACGGCATCGCCGCCAACTCCAGGATCGCCGAGGCCAATCAGCGCCAGATCATCGAGCTGCTGGACGACGACCGGGCCAAAGCCCTGTTCGATGCCGCGCTGGTCCAGCGCAAGGTCTACCAGGATGCCCGCAAGCGCGCCCTGGCCGCCAAGGCGGACGGCGACCTCGACAAAACCAAGCAGATCGTTGAGCGGGAATTCATCCCGGCCGGCCAGGCGTACGTGCAGCACATGGGCGAGCTGGTGGCGCGCCAGCAGGCGGTCATCGATGAAATCGGCCTGGCCATCCACAACCGCAGCGTCGGCTCGGCGTGGATGATTACCGTGCTGAGCGCGTCCTCGGTCGCGGTGGCGCTGATACTGGGCTGGCTGATCAGCCGTTCGCTGCTCCTGCAGCTTGGTGGCGAGCCGGGCTACGCGGCCGGCATCACCGACCGCATCGCCGGCGGCGACCTGACCGTGCAGGTGAAACTGGCGGCGGGCGACCGTTCCAGCCTGCTGTACAGCATCGCCGCCATGCGCGACCGCCTGGCCGCCATCGTCAGCGAGGTGCGCAGCAGCACCGACGCGGTGGCGACCGCCGCCGATGAAATCGCCAGCGGCAACCTGGACCTGTCCTCGCGCACCGAGCAGCAGGCCGGCTCGCTGGAGGAGACCGCGTCCTCGATGGAGGAACTGACCGCGACCGTCAAGCAGAACACCGAGTTCGCCCGCCAGGCCAACCAACTGGCGGCCGGCGCCTCCGGCGTGGCCGAGCGCGGCGGCGAAGTGGTCGGCGGCGTGGTGACCACCATGGAAGCGATCAGCGCCTCCTCGCGCCAGATCGTCGACATCATCGGCGTCATCGACGGCATCGCCTTCCAGACCAATATCCTCGCGCTGAACGCGGCGGTGGAAGCGGCGCGCGCCGGCGAACAAGGGCGCGGCTTCGCCGTGGTGGCGCAGGAAGTGCGCACGCTGGCGCAACGCTCGGCCAGCGCCGCCAAGGACATCAAGCACCTGATCAACGAATCGGTGGAGAAGATCGCCAACGGCGGCATGCTGGTCGACGAGGCCGGCAAGACGATGGCGGAAGTGGTGGACAGCATCCGCAACGTCAGCGAAATCATGGCGCAGATCACCAGCGCCAGCAGCGAGCAGGAAGCCGGCATCGAGCAGATCAACCGCGCCATCATCGAAATGGACGGCGTGACGCAGCAGAACGCCGCGCTGGTGGAACAGGCCTCGGCGGCGGCCGAAGCCATGCAGGGCCAGGCGTCCAACCTGGCGGAGCTGGTGAGTGTGTTCAAGGTCGATGGCGCATCGCACTCCCCGGCCAGCGTGACGCCGATCGGCAAGCCGCGCGCGCTGGCGCCAGCGGCACACCTGCCCGCCCCTGCCAGACAGCGCACCGGCACCTAGGCCCGGTTGAAACTTGTACAATGGCGGCATCACTCATCAGGGGACCTAGAAATGCACAAGATCGCTCTGCAAGCCGCCGCCATCGGCATTGCGTTCGCCTCCTTCGCCGCCCAGGCGGCACCGGCCCAGACGGCCGAGCAACTGTACCAAGCCAATTGCGCGGCCTGCCACGGCGCCAAGCTGGAGGGCGCGGTCGGCCCGACGCTGGGCCAGCACGCGTGGATCCACGGCGCGCCAACCAAGGCCAATCTGATCAAGGTCATCAGCAAGGGCGTGCCGGAGAAGAATATGCCGGCGTGGTCGCCCGCGCTGAGCGCGCAGCAGATCGCGCTGCTGGCCGATTACATCGCGGCCAATGCCGACAAGAAGCTGGCAGCGGCGCCCGCCGCGGCAGCGCCCGCCGCCAAACCGGTCGCCAGCGATTTGCTGAGCGGCTTCAAGCTGCCCAAGGGCTTCCGCATCAGCGTGTATGCCGAGGGCGCGGAAACGGCGCGCAGCATGGTGGTGTCGGACAGCGGCATCGTCTACGTCGGATCGCGCAAGGCCGGCAAAGTGTACGCGCTGGTGCCGCGCGCCAACAAGCAGTCGGCCGAGGTCGTGACCATCGCCGAAGGGCTGGAAAATCCGATCGGCGTAACGCTGCTGAATGGCGCGCTGTACGTGGGTGAAATCGGCCGCGTGATCCGCTTCGACAATATCGACAAGCGCTACGCGCAAAAGCCCTCGTATGAAGTGGTGAAGGTGAGCCTGCCGAACGACAAATGGCACGGCGAGAAAGTCATCAAGGCCAGCCCGGACGGCAAGCTGTACATCCCGGTCGGCGCCCCCTGCAATATCTGCGATACCGATGACACCAAGAGCGCCAAGATCTACCGCATGAACGCGGACGGCAGCCAGCTCGAGGAAGTGGCGCGCGGCGTGCGCAACACAGTGGGCTTCGCCTTCCATCCCACCACCAGGCAGCTGTGGTTCACCGATAACGGCCGCGACGAGCTCGGCGACAACACGCCGTCGTGCGAGCTCAATGTGCTGACCAAGTTCGGCCAGCACTTCGGCTTCCCGTATTGCCATGGCGGCGTGGTGCCGGATCCCGAGTTCGGCAAGGGCCGCACCTGCGAAGAGTTCGTCGAGCCGGTCGCCAAGCTGGGGCCGCACGTGGCGCCGCTGGGCTTGAGCTTCTACACCGGCAAGCAATTCCCCGAGGCGTACCGCAACAACATCTTCGTGGCCGAGCATGGCTCGTGGAACCGTTCGACCAAGATCGGCTACACGGTCCGCCTCATCACGCTGTACGGCAACAAGATGGTCAGCGACACCTCCTTCATCGACGGCTTCCTGCGCGGCGATGAAGTGGTCGGCCGCCCGGTCGACGTGGTCACTCTGGCCGACGGCTCGCTGCTGGTCTCCGACGACTACGCCGGCCGTATTTTCCGCGTGACTTACGACGGCAAGTAAGCTGCCGGGAAAAACTCCTGATCCAGCGCCTGTTCCAGTGTCCAGGGACAGGCGTCCGGTAAATCAAAGCAGTTCACTTCGCCTATGACCTTGAGCAGCGCGTCCAGCCAGGCATCCTGAAGGAATTTCTCCTCAGTCAACATCGTACACAGCGTTGGCGCAGTGGCCAGCGTGCGGGCAATCCGCCGACGCTGCAATACGATCAAGCGCTGCCACAGCAAGCATTGATTCCCTTCCTGCTGCTGCCATCGCGCCAGGTGCGCCAGCAGTTCGGCACAGTGCCGCAGCAATATCTGGCGCACGTCGCCCTGCCCTCCCTCGTCGTTTACCGGCCAAAATGTCCACTCTTGCGACCAACGGCCAGGATCGTAAATGCCCATCTTCATTTTTCACTCCGGAAGAAAATCCTGATCCATCAACTGTTCGATGGACCAAGGCAGATTGAGCGGCAGATCGGGAATGCCTGTCTCGTCAAAAGCATCCGTTCGTGCGTCAGCAAACGCACTCTCCAGCCAGTCCGGATCATCCAACGCAGGTTTTAAGCTGGGATGCCGCTTCAAGTGGAGTGCAATTGCCGCTCGCTGGTCCTTGATAGTCCGACGCCAACTACGTCCACGTCGCGCGGGTTGATGAGTCCATTTCAACAGATGCGCGATCAGCACCCTGAGCCGGCTTTGCAATGCGTGTCTTTCACTCTTGCCCACATCCGCTATCTCCTCGACGATATTATCGATATCGAGCCGCGACCACTGGCCTGTGCGTAGCAGGTGGGCCTGCTGCTCCGCCCAGGCAACAAAGTCGTGTTCATACAGATTGCTCATGGCATCCTCTGTTAGACCAGATATGAGTTAGACAGAAGCGTACGTCAAAAGTTCAGACAAAAAAATGGGCGAAGCCGTCCGCTGCGGGACAGGTGGGCCGCCTCAATAGAATTCGCCAATTTCCACCAGGCGGCTACGAAAAGCATCCGCCATGTCCGTCACGAAATCACGCGCGGGAAGAGCCTGAATCCCTCCGCAAAACGATGGAAGGTCCTTGCCAAAGTCAATGACCAACGCGGCACGCCAATACCCTTGGATGTGATCCCAGGCGATGTTTTCCTTCGCGCCATCCTGAACATGAACCTTTACGACCGGAGGCGATGCACCCTCGGAAGGAAAGGATCGCTCATACAAAAGGTCGGGGCCGGGTTCATCGTCACTCTCGTTGGCTGCGATCGGTTGCCCAGCGATGGTGGGTGGGCTGATGAGTTCAAACCAGACCCCGTCGGAACTCCACGGAATTCTGAAATCGTCGCCCAGTACCAGCGAGGTGCGCATCGTGTAGCGGTCACGCGGATCAATATCGTTATAGAGTGACGCTCCGGCAATACGCATCACCGGCTCGCCAGCGATTCCCGCGTAGACGACAGCCACACCGGCACCGGCCTTGATGGACGAGAGATCGGCTGCATCGATCGGGTTTAGCGCCCCTCCCGTGAGGTCGAGACATTGCTCCACCTTATCAACCAACAACCAGCGCCGAAGCACGGCGTCGACGCGCGCGGCGGTATCAGCATGTGGCGTCCAGGCCGGATCATCCACGATCAGAAAATGACGATATTCGACTCCCAAAATAATCTCCCTTCACTTCCTACGTGGCCACACGGCCGCGATAAGGCCACAGAACGTGCCGACAAATACTGCACGATACCAGTCCATCTCTTGCGAAGCACTCAGAAATCCTGTGTATAAAAGAGTACCGACGGCTGTCCCAACACCAAACCATAAACTGTACGGTAAGCGTTTCATTGAAGTTTTCATCTATTGGCCTAAAGTGTTTGCTCAGCGGCGCCGGTAGGCATTCGCTGGAATAGATGGTTCGGCCATTTGCTTCACTTCGATGATTTCCTCATTTCAAAGACGTCCTTGACCATGCTATTGAACATTGAGCTGTTGATGCTTCCGTCAACAAAATATTCCGCCACCTCGACCAGCATTCGAAGCGGAATGAGACCGCCAACTCGACGCTCAAGGTCGACCCGTTGGCTCAGCGGCGTGCTACAGCGGGCAACGCTCGCAGCAGCGCATCCTCGGGAGCGGAAGGTTAGACATATATCTACGCAATTAGAGCAATGTACTCGGACGCTCGATGCGCATCTATACCCCTTGCCTGCTCAACATAAAGCTGGTGTGCACTCGGCTTCAGAAAAACATCCGGCCGAGTCGTCGGCCCCGTCAACCGTAGTTCTGCTTTTAGACCAAGAGAGCCATTAGAGGTTGGAATCTCGTTGGCAATTCGAGCATCGAATGGCGGTTCGTTAAGCTGTTCATCCGAGTCCCAGAGGTCGTAGATCCGCTCAAACGAAGACTGTGGGACTTCAACCCATAGCCCTATGCAGTATGGATGCTCACGCAACTCGACCGGGAGCGGCAGCAGCCCGCGAATGAAGAATCGCTTCCCCTCAATGACGCATAGATCGTTGTTCTCTTGAAGAAGACGCGACCGCTCTTCGGTCGAAAGCTTCGCGACATCGTCGGGGCGACGAAAAGTCAGCTCCATTTCTTCCAGCAGATGTTCCTCACCACATTTTGAGCAAATCAAAGAAGCACCTTTCTGTCTAACGTGAAAAATAACTGGCTGCCGAAAAGCGCGGCGTGGAGGCAGCCCAGTTGACTGCAAGGTCTGGCACTATCAGAACCAAACTAGCCATTCCAGTACCTGCCTCCAAAAGCGATCACCCAAATAAAGAGCCATTAAACCGAACCCCACCATCGGTACTACAAAGGCGAAGGCCGTTCCGATAAAAGATGCGATACCGCATACCAGTACGAGCACAACGCCAATTAAAGCGCCAAGAATAGCACCGCAAACAAACCGAGTAACCTGCTCGGGTTCCTCTACCTCGTGATCGTCCTGAATCTTCATGCAGCCCAACGTGCTTCAATTAACCGGCGCGCTTTGGCGCGTCCGGGTTGAATGAATGGTTAGAACGTATGACTGCCGCGCGCCACTTGGAACCAAGCCAGACAGCAGGAATGCAAGCTGCCAGATAGCAGACGCCTTGATAAAGGAACTGGAAGGACCAAGTCAATGGGTTTGGTTCGGAATCCGGTAGCACCAATGGTAACGGAGCGCCTGCGCTCCAAACGAAAAACGCCAATGCCAAGAGCGCCAAGAGAGCGGCAACCCAGCAAGCACGCGAAGGCGCGATACGACCAACCAAAAGTCCAGTCGGGACAAGCGGCGCAAGAAGAATGAAGTACGTACCGAATGTCCGGGATGGACCTTCAGGCATGAAACCGACGCCAAGAACCATCAATCCAAAGAAAGCTCCGAATACTACATAAGCCAGTAGGCCGAACAAGAACGCAAGTGCGTGCATAGGAACTCTAACGTTGGACGTAACTGACGCCGGAGCGCGCAGCGCGATGGGCACCCGAAACGCGCAGCGTTTTGGGCGTCCAGTTGACGGAACTGTTATGCATTACTCGCCCCAAACTTGCACCTGAAAAAAGAAGACCGTAGCTGCTGAAACACCTACAGCAGCAACAGCAGCCAAGACCGCTTGAATATATCGGCACAGCTTGGATTGGGAGATACCTCGCGTAGTCCATGCAAAGTACGAGCTGCTTGCGATCAGCGGAATGCCACCGACAAACCGAAAGAAACTCAGAAATGTCGCTCCCAACGATTACAGCTAGCTCTTCCAGCTCATAGGTTCCCTTCATCAAGTCCGCACACTCCTTCAGGCTTGCACCATTTGCCCCGTAAAGCACGCCAGCGGGGAGCTCATGCAAGGTGTACTTGTAATAGTCGAGAAGTCGCTGAAACTCATCTTTTTCTGTCTTCTTAACCATCATCTATGCTCGAGCCGCCCAACGTTATTGTTCAGCGGCGCCAGTAGGCATCCGCTGGAACTTGCTGTTGGGCTTAGCACGCCTCAGAAACGCCATGTGCGTGTCGGGACAGCCACCAAATTTGCTGCTGCATGCTAGTTCGAGTTTGCCGTTGACTAAATGTCCCTGAAATTCGAGCTTTTCATTGCTGCCACCGGAGGGATTCTTTGCCCAGGCATTAGCTTGTGCCGGGTTCTTAGGGCGTTTCACAAAAAAATTCCGCGATGGGACGATAAACCGAATTTCACCGTTTACGGCCTCAAGGTCTTTTATCTCCGTCGCAGAGTAATACAGCCCATGTTCGCCTTCTCGCTCAAGGCCCATGTAGTCCCCTTTTATCACATCATGCTCGAGCCGAAGGACTATAATATCGCCCTCGCTATCCCCAGGAAAGCGGTGTTCCCATCGTCCAATAAGTCCGGATGTTTGAGCTTCCGCCGCTTGGCCGGTACATACCGCAGAAACGATCAAGATAAAACTAGTCAAAGACTTCATTTAGTTGCCCAAGATAGAGGGACGGATGCCCAACGTAATTGTTCAGCGGCGCCGGCAGGCGTCCGCTGGAACCGATGGTTAGCACACAAAGCGTTCATAGCTTTCCACTAGCTCCTTAGCTTTGGACTGTTGCTCTAACTCGGTATAAAGAATGCCGTGCCGCTCAATAGCATTCGAAACGAACTCCTCGGTTATCTTCTCACCACGAACATGAAGGCTATACATGTCACCCAAGACGCCGCTGGCTTCGTCGGCGCTACCGAGCTCGGAAAAGTAGGACTTCCCTTCAGGGGAATCGTTGCGATAAAACGCAAGAGATCGAATGTGCGCATTTAAGCCAAAGTGCATGTCGATCAATCGTTGCTTCGGCAACGCCGCGATTTCCTCCCTGACCGAAGCCGCAAGGTTCGCGTCGAGATAATCAAATAGATCCGCCAAGTTCTTGAGCATTTCTCGCTAACGTGTGCGATAACCGGCGGCTGGAGCGCGCAGCGCGTAAGCCGTCCGGTTGAGTATGAAGTTAGGCATCTGGAGGGCTCCAGTTTTGAATATTTGGATCTTCACCAGCAACGCGAATACGGCGCTGCAGTCCAATGATTGCTGTAGCTTCAGCAGCACCGCCCTGCTTAAGTAAAACAAGTTCATCATTTGAAATTTGATCCTCGCGCCACGCAGTTTGATGTGAACCAGCGTCGTAGCGAACAAAGAATCGCCCTTGTCGTTCAACGACCTCAAGCCCTTCTTCAGTCAAGTTCCCAAGTACTCGCAGTTCCATATGACCTAACGTGTGCGATAACCGGCGGCTGGAGCGCGCAGCGCGTAAGCCGTCCGGTTGATCAAATGGTTAGGCAGATTCGAGATTTTCATGGTTAGCCCTCTGGCCGAAAGTGCAGCTCGAACCCGGAATCCGCAAGCACCTCTAATGCGACGACATCGTCAGCGTAGTGGTCGTAGACCTCACCGAAATTCTTCAGGCCCGCAAAGTTAATTTTTTCATTTTCAATTTTATGCTGATTGAAGTCCCAAGGGTCTTTGATCCCTAAGAGTTCAGCGAACTCACGACTTAGCGATGAACCTTCAGAGATGCCAAACAGGCGACGAGAAATCATTGAGCCTTCCGCAGTCGCTGCATACAGATCGCTCCGATAATCGAGAAACTCAGCAACCCTCGTCGAAAAAGGACCGATCGCAATGATCTCGGCGCACATTCCCATGGTCAGTAGCCTAACGTGACAAGTAACTGGCTGCCGGAACGCGCAGCGTGGAGGCAGTCCAGTTGACTGCATGGTTGGGCGATGGGCGCTTAAATTGGCGGGAGCTCATTTTCGCCTTCAATTGTACAACCATAAAAGGACGCGCCTTTAAAACGGGCGTTCTCGAGTTTTGCGCCCACGAGCTCAACGGACTCGATAGCGGCTAGTTCGAACGATGCCCCCGTAAGGTCGGCGCCCCGAAAATTTGCGCATTTGACGTTGCATTCAGCGAAATTCACTCCACGGAGGCTAGCACCGACAAAGCTGGAATTGAAGAACCAAGAATGCTTTTCAAAGGATGCTCCGTCTAACATAACGCCGGACAGATCAACGTCGCTCAGATCGGTGCCAGGAAAATTACGTTCTCCAGCAGAATAACGCTGAAGAAGTTCGGCAAGCGTCTCAGGCGGATTAACAGAGATCGATGGTGTATTCATGCGGCCCAACGTTACGATAACCGGCTGCCGGAGTGCGGAGCACGGAGGGAACCCAACCGCGCAGCGGGTGGGCAGTCCGGTTGAACGAACTGTTGGCGGTGACACACCACGAACTCGCGGTATGCCGCTGCCACAGCACCAAATGCAGCAAGGGACAAGACGCTGACCGAAGTTCGCGCACCGCGCGTCACCACGGACAAAACGCCGACCATCACCACTGCCCGCAACTCACCACGGGCCAAAACATTACCGAAGCCGCACCGCCTGATTCGCCACAGGCCCTGGCGCCAAGCCCTGCGTTGCAGCTCGCAGACCAGCGACAACCACACGCCAACGTGGTGTTAAGCGGCTGGCCGCTCGTAAATTAAAAAGAACCTGCCAGTGTCCGGCCAGTCCGCTTGAACTTGCTGTTGGCGCGTGCGGACCACGAACCCAACGCAAACCGACACCACAGCACCAAATACCGCAACGGACCAGGCGATGACCATAGCTCGCGCAACGCGCGTCACCACGGACAAAACGCCGACCGCCACCACTACCCGCAAAACAGCACGGGCCAAAACGTGACCGAAAACGCGATGCTCGGTTCGCCAGCGGCCCAGGCGCCAAGCCCTGCGTTGCAGCTCGCAGACCAACTCCGACCACACGCCAACAAAAAATAGGCCCCCTATTTGTCGCAAATCTCCCCGCCCGAAGCTTGAAGTTTCGCAGAATCCAGCGCAAAGGAACCAATATTATCAATACATTATGCCAATTTAGCACACCCTAATGACTTAGGGCAAATCCACCTGCGGGGTAGCCATGACTACATCCAAACCCAGACTACTCGAACAGGTACGCGAGCGTATTCGCCTGAAGCACTACAGCATCCGCACCGAGCAAAGTTACATCGGCTGGATCCGTCGCTTTATTATCTTCCAAGGCAAGCGTCATCCTGCCAGCATGGGGGCCGCAGAGGTAACGCAATTCCTCACACATCTGGCCGTCGCCGCCGGCGTTGCGCCATCTACCCAGAATCAGGCGAAGGCGGCCCTACTCTTTTTGTACAAGGAGGTGCTGGAAACCGAGCTTCCCTGGCTGGATGAGATCGTGACAGCCAAGTCATCGCAACGCCTTCCTGTGGTGCTGACCAAGGACGAAGTACAGCGGCTGTTGCGCAGCACCAGCGGCACCAATGGCTTGATACTTCGCCTCCTGTATGGAACGGGGATGCGGATCATGGAATGCCTGCGGCTGCGTGTAAAAGATATTGAGTTCATGCGCAGTGAGATCATCATCCGCGAAGGCAAAGGCGGCGAAGACAGAGTAACAATGCTCCCGCAAACTTTGGTGGCGCCATTGCGCGAACACATCAGCCGTGTTCAGCTACTGCACCAGCGGGACTTGGCGGAAGGCTTTGGCGAAACGTGGCTCCCTTACGCACTGGCGCGCAAGTATCCGAATGCGAACAAGGAGTGGGGCTGGCAGTATGTTTTCCCGTCCAAGCACCGCTCGGCCGATCCGCGCTCCGGCGCCATCCGCCGCCATCACGCTGACGAGAAAGCCATTCAGCGCGCCATGAAACAGGCCACGCGTGACACGCTGATCAATAAGCCGGCCACGCCTCACACCCTGCGACATTCTTTCGCCACTCATCTGCTGCAAGCGGGCTACGATATCCGCACGGTGCAGGAGCTGCTCGGCCACAAGGATGTCGGCACCACGATGATTTACACCCACGTCCTGAATCGCGGCGGTCAAGGCGTGGTCAGCCCGCTGGATCAAGCGTTACGCCCGTCGGATTGACTGCGTATTCAATTTCATTTTGCGCTTTGATTGTTTTTGTAATTGCAGCGCGACGCGGTCACACCGCAGAATGCCTCGCAGCCGGTTTGGCAAGACCCGGATCCTCGGATGCCAATCTGCTCAATAAACGGGGACATTCATGAAAGTCATAAATTGCATTCTCGGGGCAACCATGATGGCAGCCCTGACAGGCTGTGGTAGCATCAATGCGGCCGCAACCGACACCGCGCAGGCGGTATTCAACTGGACATCGAGCGCGCCGCTCATCTCGCCTCAACCCATTCCAAGCCAGACCATCTATGGCGTCAAAGATCCTTCGATCGTCTACGTAGACGGCAAATATCATGTATTCATGACGACCGCCGGCTCTGCCGGCTGGGGGCTCGCGTACACCAGCTTTGACAAGTGGTCGGACGCCTCGTCCGCGAAAATCGTCCCGCTGGACAAATCCCCGATCGGGCCCGGTTATCGCGCCGCGCCGCAGGTGTTTTATTTTGCTCCGCAAAAAAAATGGTATCTCATTTACCAAGGTGGCGATCCGCTCTATTCCACCTCTGACAATATCGGCGATCCAACCTCCTGGAGCGCGCCGAAGCCATTCTTTTCCGTCGCCCCCGACATCATCAAGCCACCGCAAGGTCAAGGCTGGCTGGATTTCTGGGTGATCTGCGACGACAAGAAATGCTATCTGTTCAATACCGATGACCACGGACGTTTGCTGCGGTCCGAAACCGACATTCGCCAGTTCCCGCATGGCTTCCATAACACGGTCGCTGTCATGACCGAAAAGACGGAGGACCTGTTCGAGGCGAGCAATACCTACAGGATCGCGGGCACGCATACCTACATCACGCTGGTGGAGGCCGTGTCACCGAAAGGACGCTACTTCCGCATCTGGAAGAGCGATAGCCTGGACGGAAAGTGGGAGCCGTTCTCCTCGGCGCCCATGAACGCTTTCGCCAGCCGCGACAACGTCAAACAGTCGTGGTCGCACGATATCTCGCACGGCGAAATGGTGCGGACAAATGCCGATCAAACCATGACCATCGATCCCTGCCGGCAGCTGGAATATCTGTACCAGGGCAATGACCCGGCGGTGCGGGTGGACGACTACATCAAACTCCCCTATCGCCTGGGCCTGATCACGGCGCGGGGCGACAATCCAGTAAGCGCGCTCTGCCGCTAAACAAAAAGCCCCCGCCGGCACTGAGCGAGCTCAGGCTGGCGGGGGCTTTTCAGCGGACTACTTGACGCTTACTGCGCGTTGGCGGCAGCGGCGGCGGCTTCTTCCGCGGCGGCTTTCATCGACAGCTTCAGACGGCCGCGGTCATCGGTTTCCAGAACCTTGACGCGCACTTGCTGGCCTTCTTTCAGGTAGTCGGCCACGGCGTTCACACGCTCGTTGGCGATCTGCGAGATGTGCAGCAGGCCGTCCTTGCCTGGCATGACCTGCACGATGGCGCCGAAGTCCAGCAGCTTCAACACGGTGCCGTCGTAGGACTTGCCCACTTCGACCGACGCGGTCAGCTCTTCGATGCGGCGCTTGGCTTCCTGGCCGGCGGCGGCGTCCACGGAGGCGATGGTGACCACGCCTTCGTCGCTGATGTCGATCTGGGTGCCGGTCTCTTCGGTCAGCGCGCGGATCACGGCGCCGCCCTTGCCGATCACGTCACGGATTTTCTCCGGGTTGATCTTGATGGTGATCAGGCGCGGCGCGAAGTCCGACAGCTCGGTCTTCACGCTCGGCACGGCCTTCTGCATTTCGCCCAGGATGTGCTCGCGGCCTTCCTTGGCTTGCGCCAGCGCCACTTGCATGATTTCCTTGGTGATGCCCTGGATCTTGATGTCCATCTGCAGCGCGGTGATACCGTTGCGGGTGCCGGCCACTTTGAAGTCCATGTCGCCCAGGTGGTCTTCGTCACCCAGGATGTCGGACAGCACGGCGAACTTGCCGCCTTCCTTGATCAGGCCCATGGCGATGCCGGCCACGTGCTCTTTCATTGGCACGCCGGCATCCATCAGCGCCAGGCAGCCGCCGCAGACCGAGGCCATCGACGACGAACCGTTCGATTCGGTGATTTCCGACACCAGGCGCACGGAGTAGCTGAACTCGTCCGGCGATGGCAGCGCGGCGACCAGCGCGCGCTTGGCCAGGCGGCCGTGGCCCACTTCGCGGCGCTTCGGCGTGCCGACGCGGCCGGTTTCGCCGGTGGCGAACGGTGGCATGTTGTAGTGGAGCATGAAGTCGTCGGTGTACTCGCCCATCAGCGCGTCGATCTTCTGCGAGTCGCGGGCGGTGCCCAGCGTGGCCACGACCAGCGCCTGGGTTTCGCCGCGGGTGAACAGGGCCGAGCCGTGGGTGCGCGGCAGTACCGAGGTGCGGATCGAGATCGGACGCACGGTGCGGGTGTCGCGGCCGTCGATGCGCGGCTCGCCCTCGAGGATCTGCGAACGCACGACTTTCGATTCCATCTCGAACAGGATGTTGCCAACTTCCACCGAATCAGGCGCGACGGCGCCGGCGGCGGCCGCTTCCGCGCCCAGGTCGGCCAGCACCTCGGACGACATGGCGCGCAGTTTCTCGGTACGCGCCTGCTTGTCGCGGGTCTGGTAGGCGTCGCGGATCTTCGCCTCGGCGAAGTGGGCCACGCGGGCGATCAGGGCTTCGTTCTTGGCGGGGGCGACCCACTCCTGCTCGGGCTTGCCGCCGTCGCGCACCAGGTCGTGGATGGCGTCGATCACGACTTTCATCTGCTCGTGGCCAAACACCACGGCGCCCAGCATGATTTCTTCCGACAGCTGCTGCGCTTCCGATTCCACCATCAGCACGGCGGTCTCGGTACCGGCAACCACCAGGTCCATCTGCGAGGTCTTCAGTTGTTCAACGGTAGGATTCAGGATGTACTGGCCGTTGGCGTAACCCACGCGGGCGGCGCCGATCGGACCATTGAACGGCACGCCCGACACGCACAGCGCGGCCGAGGCACCGATCATCGAGGCGATGTCCGGATCGATTTCTGGATTGACCGACAGCACGTGCACGATCACTTGCACTTCGTTCATGTAGCCCTCTGGGAACAGAGGACGGATAGGACGGTCGATCAGGCGGGATGTCAGCGTTTCTTTTTCCGAAGGACGACCTTCACGCTTGAAGAAACCGCCAGGGATCTTGCCCGCGGCGTAGGTTTTCTCCAGGTAGTCGACGGTCAGCGGGAAGAAGTCCTGGCCGGGTTTCGCGTCTTTACGCGCCACCACGGTGGCCAGCACAACGGTGTCTTCAATCGACACCATCACCGCGCCGGAGGCCTGGCGAGCGATCTCGCCAGTTTCCAGCGTGACGGTGTGTTGACCGTACTGGAAGGTTTTCGTAACTTTATTAAACATGGGTAATCCCTTTCTATTTGCCGACAGATTTTCAGGAGCTGTCGTTCACCTCACCACAGGCGGCCGGATGGCCACCTTTACTACATTCCAGTTAGCAATTTTTTAATGCTTAGAAAGACAAAATGCCCGCGACAGCAAACTGGCGCAGGCATTCTGTTTAAGCCGGACGGCGCAAAAATTACTTACGCAGGCCCAGTTTGGCGATCAGGTCGCGGTAGCGGGTCGCGTCCTTGTCTTTCAGGTAGGACAGCAAGCTCTTACGACGGTTAACCATCTTGATCAGGCCACGACGCGAGTGGTGATCCTTGGTGTGCTCTTTGAAGTGGGCGTTCAGTTCGTTGATGCGGGCGGTCAGCAGGGCAACTTGCACTTCTGGCGAGCCGGTATCTTTTTGGCCACGGGCGTTGTCAGCGATGATCGCTGCTTTGTTGATGTTTTCTACGGTCATGATATTTACCTTTAACATGCGGTGCGCGGAGTCGTAACCCTGCTCACCGTGATTTACAATAAAACCCGGTCGGAAAGACCAGACCCGGAAGTATAGCGGAAAAAAGTCCCGCGTGTCTCCTTTTTCGGGAGGAAATCATGAGAAAAGCCCTGATTCTGGCGATTTTGACGCTGTCGCTGGCCGCCTGCGCCCAGTTCGGCCGGCCGCCGCCCCAGCCCGGCGACAGCCGCGAGGCCGTGCTGACCCGGCTCGGCCAGCCCACCAATGTCTACGCCGATGGCGACGACACCCTGCTGGAATACGCCTACGGCCCCTTCGGCCAGTACACCTGGATGGCGCGCCTGGGCCCGGACGGCCGCCTGCGCTCCTACGAGCAAGTGCTGACCAGCGCCAAATTCGCCACGGTGAAGCCGGGCAAGGACACCAAGGAAACCGTCCTGCGGACCTTGGGCCGCCCCACCCAGGTCACGCATTACGCCAGCGTCGACGGCGACGTCTGGCTGTACCGCTACAAGGAGCAGGACGTGTGGAATTCCATGATGTCGGTGGAGTTCAACCGCCAGGGCGTGGTGCAGGCCATGGTTAACGGCCCGGACGAGGAGCGCGAGGTGCGGCGCCGTTGACATGGATCTGGCTCGCCGGCGCCGCGCCTCCAGCGGCCAAGTAGGAGCAGTCCCACGCGAATGACGGGCGTGCGCCGACGGTGAAAGAAGGTTGCGGTTGCTATGATCATTTCATCAACATTGCAACCTAAGGAGTCTTCATGTCCCGTCACGCCTTCTACACCGCCGCCGCGCTTGCGCTGGGCGCCGCCAGCTCGTTTGCCTGGGCCGAACCGGCCGCCCCACTGGACCGCGCCAGCGTTTCGCTCGGCGCGTTCTACACCGAGCCGCGCATCAACTACAACGGCGAAACCAACTACGGCCGCATCGACACCGGCACCTACGAGACCGACCACGTCACGCTGCCGCGCGTGAAGGCACAGCTGCTGCTGGGCGACACGCAGGGTCTGGACTTCGACTACTACCGCTACGACAAAACCTACAGCCCCAGCCTGAGCGGCAGCACCAACATCAACGGCCTGCCGCTGACCGGCAACGGCAAGCTGGACGCCAAGCTCAGGCTCGATCTCGCCAACCTCGCCTATAAATGGTGGATAGGCAGTGGCAGCGGCAAGGACGTGTTCGGCGTGGGCATCGGCGCGGCCTACTATCGCGCCCGCGTGGACGGCACGGCCAGCGGCGTGTTGAACGGCGTGGCCGGCAACGCGGCGTACTCGGAAAGCGAGCATGCGTATGCGCCGCTGGTGGAGCTGGGCTGGCGCCACGCCATCTCGGACAATGTGCGCGTGTATGCGGACGCTTCCGGCATCAAGAAGAACGGCGGCAAGATCCATGGCCACATCTACGGCGGCGCCATCGGCGTGGAATGGTATCCGACGCCGGCGGTGGGCGTGGTGGCTGAATACAGCACCAGCCGGATCAGCCTGACGCGCGACCGCGACGACACCGATTTGAATGTGCGCCTGAGCGGTCCGGCGGCTTACGTCAAGTTCCGCTTCTAAGCAGCGCGCCCAGCTCCTTCTTGCCGCTGGCCGACAACGTCAGCGCGCGCGTGTCGTCGCCGCGTTGCAGCCAGCCGCGCTCGATGAAGTTGTCCAGCAGCGCGACCGCCAGCGGGCCGGCGAAGTGGTCGCGCCGCTCGGACCAGTCGACGCAGCCGTATAGCTGGCGCGGGCTTTCGCTTATAACCACGCCCAGCTCGCGCAGGCGTTGCGTGCCCGCCGCGGTCAGGACAAATTCGTGCGCATCGCCTTGGACCCAGCCGTTGTCGACGAAGCAGCGGCATAGGTCGACGCCCAGCACACCGGCCAGGTGGCCGTAACAACTGCGGGCGTGGCGCAGGCCGCGCATAGCCGGCGCTTTCCAACGCGTGGTTTCAGGCAGAGCGCCGTCGGCCACGCGCAACAGGGCTTCCAGCGCGTGGGCGACGTTGCCGTCCGCGAGCATGTAATAGCGATGGCGGCCCTGGGCGCGCACGCGCGCCAGGCCCTCGTCCACCAACAGCTTGAGATGTTGCGATGCCGTGGGCGCGGACACGCCGGCGTGTTGCGCGAGCTCGGTGGCGGTGTAAAAGCGGCCATCGAGAAGGCGCGACAGCATCAGCGCCCGCGTCGGATCGCCTATCGCCGCCGCCACGCGCGCAAAACGCGGCTGCGCCGCGGTCACGACGCGCCCGCCGGCTTGACCGCTACGTTCGCGCCGATCGGCAATGCGTCGGCGGGCGCTTGGGCGCGGCCGTCCATGCCGTAGTCGCGGATGACGGAGGCGACGCGCAAGCGATAGCCTTCGAACACGCCGCCGCGCCCGGCCGCCTGTGCCGCGCGATGCTCCTCCCGCCGCCGCCACGCCTGCACCGCTTCCTCATCGCGCCAGAACGACAGGGACAGCATCTTGCCCGGCGTGGTGATGCTGGTGAAGCGCTCCACCGAGATGAAGCCATCCACATTGGCCAGCATTGGCCCGAGCCGCGCGGCGCGCTCCAGATACTCGGCCCGGCCGTCCGCGCTGGGCACCACTTCGAAAATCACGGCGATCATGACACGGCCTCTGTAAAAGTGCGCTCCTCGCGCAGGATGAAACGCTGCTGCTGGGCGAAGGCGAAATTATCCTTCGCCTCGCTGTCCGCCCGCAGGCGCGCGCGGTAGGCCTCGTATTCGGCCAGCGAGTCGAAGCCCACCAGTCCCCAGGCCTCGTAGTTGGTGCCTTCCAGCGGCAGGAAGTAGCCCAGCAAGCGCCCGCCCAGGCGCGGAATGATGCGACCCCAATTCTCCGCATAGCGGCGAAACGCCTCGCGCTGGAACGGGTCGATCTCATAACGGATAAAGCAAGTGATGGTCATGGCAAGCCTCCTGTTGAAAACACCAGAATAGCCATTCAGGACCGCCAACGCTTAGGCGTGGACCGAAGTATCAGCCCAGCGCCGCCCGCACTTGCGCCGCCGTCGGGATCGGCGCCACCGCGCCATGGCCCAGCGTCGACAAACCCGCGCTGGCGTTCGCGTAGCGCACCGCATCGGCCAGCGTGTCGCCGGCGGCCAGGCGCGCCAGCAGCGAACCGTCGAAGCAATCGCCGGCGCCGGTGGCGTCCACCGCCTGCACCGCGCGCGAGGCCGCCAATTGCGGCTCCGCGCCCTGCTCCGCGTACCATGCGCCGGCCGGACCGGCCTTCAGCACCACCGTCCGCGCGCCCTGCGCACGCGCCCAGGCGAAGATGGCTGGCACGTCGTCGGTGCCGGCCAGCGTGACCGCTTCGTCCAGGCTGGGGAGGAACAAGTCCGTCATGCCGATGGTGGCGCAAATCGCCGCGCGTGCGCGCGCCAGAGGCCACAACGACAACCGCAGGTTCGGATCGTAACTGACCTTGGCGCCGGCCGCGCGCGCCGCCTCGATGGCCGCGAACACGGTGTCGCAGGCGCCGGCCGAAATGGCTTGCGAAATGCCGGATACATGGAACCAGCGGGTGCGTTGTGCCGCGCTCAGATCCATGGTCCGCGGCAGCATGCGGCTGGCCGCGGAACCCGCGCGCAGATAGCTGAACGAATGGCCCGTTGGGCCGTGATTCACGAAGTACAAACCGGTGGGAGCCTGCGCGTCGCGCGCCACGCCGCCGACGTCCACACCTTCCGCCTGCCACAGCTCCAGCAGCATGCGGCCGAAGTGGTCCTCGCCCACGCGGCTCAGGTACGCGGTGCGCGCGCCCTGGCGGCTGGCGGCGATCACCGCGTTGGAGGTGTCGCCGCCAAAACCCTGGCGATACAAAGGCTCGCTGGACTTGGCCTGGTTGAACTCCACCATCGCCTCGCCCAACGCTACAACGTCAAAATCTGTACTCATGGTTGTGGATTCACTCGCTCGATCTTCGAATGCAGTTTGTTCAGCGCCGCCAGGTAGGCCTTGGCCGACGCCACGATGATGTCCGGGTCCGCGCCCACGCCGTTGACGATGCGGCCCTCCTTCGACAAGCGCATCGTCACCTCGCCCTGCGACTGCGTGCCGGTGCTGATGGCGTTCACCGAGAACAGCACCAGCTCCGCGCCGCTGCCCACCTCGCCCTCGATGGCGTTGACGGTCGCGTCGACCGGACCGTCGCCTCGTCCTTCGCTGACGTGTTCCTCGCCATCGACGCTGAACACGATTTTCGCGGTCGGCGTCTCGCCGCTGGCCGAGCGCTGCTCCAGCGAGATGAAGCGATAGAACTCGCTCTCCTGCGATTGCTGCTCGTCCGATACCAGCGCCAGGATGTCCTCATCAAAGATATCGGCCTTGCGGTCCGCCAGTTCCTTGAAGCGGGCAAAGGCCGCGTTGACCTCGGCCTCCGACTCCAGATCGATGCCCAGTTCCTGCAGGCGCTGCTTGAAGGCGTTGCGGCCGGACAGCTTGCCCAGCACGATCTTGGTCGCGGTCCAGCCCACGTCCTCCGCGCGCATGATCTCGTAGGTCTCGCGCGACTTCAGCATGCCGTCCTGGTGGATGCCGGAAGCATGCGCGAACGCGTTCGCGCCCACCACCGCCTTGTTCGGCTGCACCGCGAAGCCGGTAATCTGCGACACCATCTTGGACGCCGCCACGATCTGCGTGGTGTCGATGCCGCATTCGAGATTGTAGTAGCCGCCGCGCGTGCGCAGCGCCATCACCACCTCTTCCAGCGCGGTATTGCCGGCGCGTTCGCCCAGGCCGTTGATGGTGCACTCGATCTGGCGCGCGCCGCCGATCACCACACCGGCCAGCGAGTTGGCCACCGCCAGCCCAAGGTCGTTGTGGCAGTGCACCGACCACACCGCCTTGTCGGAATTGGGAATGCGCTCGCGCAGGCGGCGGATGGTTTCGCCGAACAGCTCCGGCACCGCGTAGCCCACCGTGTCGGGGAAGTTGATGGTGGTGGCGCCTTCGGCGATCACGCCTTCCAGCACGCGGCACAGGAAATCCTCATCCGAGCGGCTGCCGTCTTCCGGGCTGAATTCGATATCGTCGGTATGCTGGCGGGCGAAGCGCACCGCGTTGCGCGCCTGCTCCAGCACCTGCTCCGGCAGCATGCGCAGCTTGGCCTCCATGTGCAGTTTGGAAGTGGCGATGAAGGTGTGGATGCGTTTGCGCTCGGCCGGCAGCAGCGCTTCGGCGGCGCGGGCGATGTCGCGGTCATTGGCGCGCGACAGCGAGCAAATGGTCGACTCGCGCACCGCGGTGGCAATCGCCTTGATCGATTCGAAATCGCCGGGCGAGGCGGCGGCGAAGCCGGCCTCGATGACGTCCACGCGCAAGCGCTCCAGCTGCTTGGCGATGCGGACCTTCTCGTCCTTGGTCATCGAAGCGCCCGGCGATTGCTCGCCGTCGCGCAGCGTGGTGTCGAAGATGATAAGGCGGTTGGATGAGTTGCTCATGATAGCTCCGTGGCTGATGCTTCGTTGCTTGAATCTCAGGGCCTGCCGCCCCGTGCTTAATGACGTTCGCTCGGATCGTCGCTGTCCATCTCGGTCTGGATCAGGCTGACCTTCTTGCCCTTGGCCGCGCGCCATGCGGCGACCACGTAGCCGGACAGGCCGTAGATCGCGAACAGAGGCCACAGCGTGGCGGCCGGTTTAATGGCGATCAGCGCCAGGCCAAGCGCGATCAGGAACACGCCGATGAAAGGCACCGGCTTGCGGAAGTTCACATCCTTGAAACTGTAGAACGGCACGTTGCTGACCATGGTCAGGCCGGCGAAGATGGCGATGCCCCACGAGACCCAGGCCATCTCCAGTCCCGAGATATTGGTCTCCAGATCGAGGATCATCAAAATGAAGCCGGCCATCAGCGCGGCGGCCGATGGCGACGGCATGCCCTGGAAGTAGCGCTTGTCCACCACCTCGATGTTGGTATTGAAGCGCGCCAGACGCAGCGCGGCGCCGGCACAATACACAAAGGCGGCGATCCAACCGAGCTTGCCCAGGCCGCGCAGCGACCACTCGTACATCACCAGCGCCGGCGCGGCGCCGAAGGACACCATGTCCGACAGCGAATCGTACTGCGCGCCGAATTCGCTCTGCGTGTTGGTCAGGCGCGCCACGCGGCCGTCCAGGCCATCGAGCACCATGGCGATGAAGATAGCCCAGGCGGCGTGCTCGAACTTCTGGTTCATCGCCATGACGATGGCGTAGAAGCCGCAGAACAGCGCGGCCGTGGTGAAGGCGTTCGGCAGCAGATAAATGCCGCGATGGCGCGGCCGGTCCAGATCCTCCCCGCGGGCGCGGCGTGCAAAACGGCTGAAGCGCGACGTCTTGGGCAGCTTGGCTTGGGCCGCGCTGTTCTTGGCGCGGCGGCGGGGGAAGTTGGGCATAATGGTCCGTTTCTGGTTATCTGGTTTGCGCCCTCATTATAGAGGAGCCGGTCGCTTACTTGAAGCGCACCTTGCCCACCAGCCGCATCGACAGCGTGGTCTCGCCGGGCTCGAAACTCGGCTCGGCCACGGGCGGAGGTGGCGCCGGCGCGGCGGCCATCGCCGCCATGCGCGCTCCGCCCACTTCCACCCGGTTGGCGTAATTGCCCGAGCCCTCGAAGTCCACCGTATCGAGCACCGCGTCGCTGACCTTGCGGCCCATGGCCTTGGCGATCGAAGTGATGCGCTCATTCAAGTTCAGGTAAGTAGCGGCAATACGCTGATCTTCCAGCTGGCGCGTGGTTTCCGGCGTCAGGCCGAAGTGGAGATAATTCAGGCTGAGGATGGACTGGGCGGCGGCGACGGTCCTGGGCAGGCTGTCGAGGTTGGAGGTCACCACCTGCAGCGACTGACCCACGCGCCAGGCGGTCGGCACGCGTGGCTTGCGTTGCTGGCCCGGCTGCAGCGGCGGCTCCTCCTGATAGACCGGGTAGGTGTAGTAATTCTGGGTTTTCAGGCTGGCTTGGGGATCGGCCTTTTTGAGGATCTCCTGGCCCTGCTTCATCTTGGTGTTGACGCGCGAGGCGGCGGCGGCCTTGTCCTTGTCGACCTCCTCCACCGAGAAGGTGGCGGTGGCCTGATCGTTGGCGCGCTTGACCTCGCCGAACGCCGGCACCACCACCAGCGTGCCGGCGGTCGACAGCGATTGCGCCTGGGCGGAGAAAACGCAGGCTGCCAGGGCGGCAGCGGCAAGATATTTCATGGCGGGCTCCAGTGTTGAGATAAAAACAAACTTTACCTCAAACACTGGCGCCGGGGTGGGACTTACTTGAAGCGGATTTTGCCGACCAGTTGCATCTGCAGCGTGGTCTCTCCCGGCTCGAAGCTCGGCTCGGCCACGTCCGCGCTGCTGGGGGCTTTGGCGACGCGCATCATCAGCGGCTCGGCGGCTGGGCGCGCCTCGGTGTAATTGCCGGAACCTTCGAAATCGACCGTATCGAGCACGGCGTCGCTCACCTTGCGGCCCATGGCGGTGGCGATGAAGCCGATGCGCTCGTTCAGGTTCTTGTAGGTGGCGGCGATGCGCTGATCGTCGAGTTTTTTGGTGGTTTCAGGCGTGAGGCCAAAGTTAATGCCGTTCAGCGTCAGGATCTTCTGGGCGGCGGCCACGGTTTTCGGCAGCTTATCGAGATTGGTGGTGGTCACCTCCAGGTACTGGCCGACGCGCCAGGCGGTCGGCAGGCGCTGCTTGACTGGCTGGCCGTTGGGCAGCACGCGCTCCTCCGGATAGACCGGATAGGTGTAATAGCCTTGGGTTTTCAGGCTGGCTTGCGGATCTTCCTTCTTGACGATCTCCTGGCCCTGCTTCATCTTCGCGTTGACGCGGGAAGCGGCGGCGGCCTTGTCCTTGTCCTGCTCTTCAATGGCGAGGGTGACGACGGCCTGATCGTTGGCGTGTTTGACTTCGCCATAGGCCGGCACCACCACCAGCGTACCGGTGGTCGGCAGCGATTCAGTCGGAGCGGCGTGCGCGGCCAGCGCGATCGACGTGATGGCGGCAACGGCGGCGAAGTTTCTCAAGATAGTCATACGGGCTCCAAAGTTAAAGTTACGACAAGCCGAACTCTACCTGAATTTACAAAACATACCTGTAAGACATAGTGACCATATGTAACAGATTCGGGGTGAGCTCTGACATTCGGACAACCGCACCTGTTCTTTGATATAGCTCAATACGCGAATTGGGCTACTTTGGCGTATTGAGCTAGATCAAAGGGTAGCGTTAGCTGTCCGAATGTCAGAGCTGACCCCGAATTAAGGATAGGCTAATTGATGGCGGTGGGGAGCTTGCTATCATGCGACCTCATCATGGAGGCTGACGATGGCGATCCTGGAATTTTTTATGCCGCTGCTGTTCGAGGTCGTGTTCTACGGCGTGGGCCGCTTCGTCATTCCTATCGTCTCGCTGGGCCGCGCCCGGGCGGAGACGCCGAAGGAAGCCATCTATAGCTCTACCGTCTTCTATACCCGCAGCGAAGACAAGGTCGTCATTTCCGGCGCCTTCACCATGGTCTTCGGCATCGTTTGCCTGATCCTGCTCTGTATTCTCGCTTATCAGTTCCAGAAATAAAAAAGCCGGCACAAGCCGGCTTTTTTTGCGTGAGGAAGGAACCGTTTAGTTCTTCGACTGGTCAACCATTTTGTTTTTGGCGATCCAAGGCATCATGGCGCGCAGTTTGGCGCCGACTTCTTCGATCTGGTGCTCGGCGGTCAGGCGGCGGCGCGAGATCAGGGTCGGGGCGCCGGCCTTGTTTTCCAGGATGAACGATTTCGCGTATTCACCGGTCTGGATGTCCTTCAGGCACTGACGCATCGCTTCCTTGGTCTGCGCGGTCACCACGCGCGGGCCGGTCACGTACTCGCCGTATTCGGCGTTGTTCGAGATCGAGTAGTTCATGTTGGCGATGCCGCCTTCGTAGATCAGGTCGACGATCAGTTTCAGTTCGTGCAGGCACTCGAAGTAGGCCATCTCCGGCGCGTAGCCGGCTTCCACCAGGGTTTCGAAGCCGGCCTTGATCAGCTCGACCGCGCCACCGCACAGCACCGCTTGTTCGCCGAACAGGTCGGTCTCGGTTTCTTCGCGGAAGTTGGTTTCGATGATGCCGGCACGGCCGCCGCCGTTGGCCGATGCGTACGACAGGGCGATGTCACGGGCGATACCGGATTTGTCCTGGTACACGGCGATCAGGTGCGGCACGCCGCCACCCTGGGTGTAGGTGGCGCGCACGGTGTGGCCCGGGGCCTTAGGCGCGACCATGATCACGTCCAGGTCGGCGCGTGGCTGAACCTGGCCGTAGTGCACGTTGAAGCCGTGCGCGAAGGCCAGCACCGCGCCTTGCTTGGCGTTCGGGGCGACGTTTTCGTTGTACACCTGGGCGATGTTCTCGTCCGGCAGCAGGATCATGATGACGTCGGCGGCTTTCACGGCGTCGTTCACTTCCGCCACTTTCAGGCCGGCTTTTTCCACCTTGTTCCAGGACGAGCCGCCTTTGCGCAGGCCGACGGTGACGTTGACGCCCGAATCGCTCAGGTTTTGTGCGTGCGCGTGGCCTTGCGAACCGTAACCGATGATGGCAACGTTTTTGCCTTTGATCAGGGAGAGGTCAGCGTCTTTGTCGTAGAAAACTTTCATGATAATTCCTATGTATTTTGATTGTGAGGTACTCAGTGCACGAAGCCGGGTAAGCTGTGCTTAAACTTTGAGGATGCGTTCGCCGCGTCCGATGCCGGAACCGCCGGTGCGGACCGTCTCCAGGATGGAGGCGCGGTCGATCGAATCGATAAACGCGTCGAGCTTGCTCTTGGCGCCGGTCAGTTCAATCGTGTAGCTTTTCTCGGTGACGTCGATGATGCGGCCGCGGAAGATGTCGGCGGTGCGCTTCATTTCCTCGCGTTCCTTGCCCACCGCGCGCACTTTGATCAGCATCAGCTCGCGCTCGATGTGCTGGCCTTCGGTCAGGTCCACCACTTTCACCACCTCGATCAGGCGGTTCAGGTGCTTGGTGATCTGTTCGATGATGTCGTCCGAACCGGTGGTGACGATGGTCATGCGCGACAGGGTTGGGTCCTCGGTCGGCGCCACGGTCAGCGTTTCGATGTTGTAGCCACGGGCCGAGAACAGGCCTACCACGCGCGACAGCGCGCCGGCTTCGTTTTCCAGCAAGACAGAAATAATGTGTCGCATGTTAGAGATCCTCCGAACCCAGCAGCATTTCAGAGAGACCCTTGCCGGCTTTCACCATCGGCCAGACGTTTTCTCCTTGGTCGGTAATGAAGTTCATGAAGACCAGCTTGTCTTTCATGGCGAAGGCGTCGCGCAGCGCGCCGTCGACGTCGCCCGGCTTTTCAATGCGCATGCCGACGTGGCCATAGGCCTCGGCCAGCTTCTCGAAGTTCGGCAGCGAGTCCATGTAGGACTCGGAGTAGCGCGAGCCGTAGTCGATCTGCTGCCATTGGCGCACCATGCCCAGGAAGCGGTTGTTCAGCATGATGATCTTCGGCGTCAGGTGGTACTGTTTGCAGGTCGCCAGTTCCTGGATGCACATCTGGATCGAGCCTTCGCCGGTGATGCAGGCAACGGTGGCGTCCGGATTGGCCATCTGCACGCCCATGGCGTACGGCAGGCCGACACCCATGGTGCCCAGGCCGCCCGAGTTGACCCAGCGCTTGGGCTTGTCGAAGCCGTAGTACTGCGCGGCCCACATCTGGTGCTGGCCGACGTCGGAGGTGATGAAGGCGTCGCCCTTGGTCACTTCCCACAGTTTTTCCACCACGGCTTGCGGCTTGATGACCAGGTCGGACGAGGCGTACTTCAGGCAATCCTTGCCGCGCCATTCGTTGATCTGCTTCCACCAGTTGCTCAGCGCAGGGGCGTTCGGCTTGGCGTCCGCCGCGTCCAGCTGGGCCAGGAATTCGATCAGCACGTCCTTGACGTTGCCGACGATCGGAATATCCACTTTCACACGCTTGGAGATCGACGATGGGTCGATGTCGACGTGGATGATCTTGCGCGGGTTGGTCGCGAAGTGTTTCGGGTTGCCGATCACGCGGTCGTCGAAGCGCGCGCCGATGGCGATCAGCACGTCGCAGTTCTGCATCGCCATGTTGGCTTCGTAGGTGCCGTGCATGCCCGGCATGCCGACGAACTTGTCGTCGCTGGCGCGGTAGGCACCCAGGCCCATCAGCGTGTTGGTGACCGGGAAGCCCAGCTTGTCGACCAGTTTGTTCAGTTCCGGCGAGGCATTGGCCAGGATCACGCCGCCGCCGGTGTAGATCATCGGGCGTTCGGCTTGCAGCAGCAGCTGGACTGCCTTGCGGATCTGGCCGGAGTGGCCTTTGTCGACCGGTTTGTACGAGCGCATCTCGACCTCTTTCGGGTACGAGAAGGTCGTTTTGTGCATCGAGATGTCCTTCGGAATATCGACCAGCACAGGGCCTGGACGGCCGGTGCGGGCGATGAAGAAGGCTTTCTTGATGGTCTCGGCCAAGTCCTTGACGTCCTTGACGAGGAAATTGTGCTTGACCACAGGACGTGTAATGCCGACGGTGTCGCATTCCTGGAAGGCATCCTGGCCGATGGCGTGGCTAGGCACCTGGCCCGAGATCACGACCATGGGGATGGAATCCATGTAGGCGGTGGACAGGCCAGTCACGGCATTGGTCACGCCCGGACCGGAGGTCACGAGGGCAACGCCGACCTTGTTCGAGGAGCGCGAGTAAGCATCTGCGGCGTGGATCGCGGCCTGCTCGTGGCGTACCAGAACGTGTTGGAATTTGTCTTGCTTGAAGATGGCGTCGTAGATGTAGAGTACGGCACCGCCAGGATAGCCAAAGACGTGTTCAACGCCCTCTTCGGCCAGGCAGCGCACGACAATTTCTGCGCCCGTAAGTTGTGAACTAGATGCTTCGGTATTCATGAAACATTCCTTTCAAGGTCCATAGGAGATTGATCGGATGCTCTGTCCTGACGAAGTATGAATACCGCTACAGCTCTGCCCAGCTTCCCTTTATTTATGCGGTCGCACTGCCTCTTCCGCCAACCGTAGTGACGTGCAAAGCGGTGCTAGCGCAAACTCTCGTTTGGCCGGGTTTTCCGTAGTGGTGTCGCATACCTCTCACGCTTGTGGCGTGGGCGAGAGCAAACTGCCTACTAAATGAAAGCGCGTCGTGTCGATTGCGGCGTTGTGTGCCTGCTGCGACCAGACCATAGAGCTTCGGGGTTGTTCAAAGCGTCCCATACGGTAACACCGGCATGCCCTTTTCAGCAAGGGATAATTTGGAAATTGATGGTTTTTGACGTAAAACCATGCAAAACAGGAGGTTTTTTGCTAGCATGCGCCACAGTTCAAAACATCCCGACGCATGGCCACAGACAAAGAATTATCCGACTTCCTCGAAAACGTCGAACGCCGGGCCTTCAAGCAAGCCGTCTACGCAGTACGCAAGGACGAATCCGCTCTCGATATCGTGCAGGACGCGATGATCAAGCTCGCCGAAAAATACGGCGACAAGCCGGCCGCCGAGCTGCCGATGCTGTTCCAGCGCATCCTGCAAACCACCATCCTCGACTATTTCCGCCGCGAAAAGGTGCGCAACACCTGGGTCAGCCTGTTTTCGGGCATGGGCCCCTCGGGCGACGAGCATGAGGACTTTGATATACTCGAATCGTATGCCGCCGAGGCCGGCACCGAGGCGGCCGAGTCGGGCGCCGACAAGTTCGAACGCCAGCAAATGCTGGCCATCATCGAAGCCGAGGTACAAAAACTGCCCGCGCGTCAACGCGAAGCCTTCCTCATGCGTTACTGGCAGGATATGGATGTGGCCGAAACGGCCGAGGCAATGGGCTGCTCGGAAGGCAGCGTCAAAACGCATTGCTCACGAGCAACTCACGCGCTGGCCGAGGCGCTGCAAGCCAAGGGAATTAAATTATGAACACCGACGATCTGAATTTCGCTTACAAAGTGCGCCACGCGCTCAATGAAAAGCTGGACGAGCTGCCCGCTTCGACCACAGACCGCCTGGCCCAGGCGCGCAAGATGGCGCTCGCGCGCAAGAAAGCCCATGTGGAGCAGCCGCTCTCCGTGCGCGTCACCAAGGCCGAGCTGGCCGTCGCCGGCGGCGGCATCAGCGGCTTCTTCTCGCAGTTTTCCTGGCTGGGCCGGGTCAGCATGGTGGTGCCGGCGCTGGCCCTGGTGATCGGCATGGTGGGCATCTACCAGTACGAGCAGCAGGAACGCATTGCCGATCTGGCCGAGATCGACGCCGCGGTGTTGTCCGACGAGCTGCCGCTGAACGCCTACCTGGACCACGGCTTCAACGCTTATCTGTCGCAAAGCGAGTAACGGCATGGCATGGAGCGGTCGCGCCAAACTGGGCGCAGGAGCAGCGGTGGTAGCGGTAGCAGCGGCGGGCGTGGCATGGATCGCCAGTCAGCCGGATGCGCCGGAACTGGTAAAAGCCCCGGTGGCCGCCGTCAAGGGCAAGGCCGCCGCGCCGGAAAAAGTCCTGTGGAAAGACTTGTCGCCCTCCCAACAGCGGGCGCTGGAGCCGCTCGCCGGCGAGTGGGACGAGATCGAGCCGGTGCGCAAGCAAAAATGGCTGGGCATCGTCAACCGCTATAACAAGATGAAGCCGGATGAGCAGGCCCGCGTCCAGGAGCGCATGCGCGAATGGGTGCGCATGACGCCGGAGGAACGCCGCCAGGTGCGCCAGAACTATGCCCGCGCGCAAAAGCTGAATCCGGAACAAAAGTCGATGTCCTGGGAATCCTACCAATTACTGTCGGACGAGCAGAAGAAGGAACTGGCCGCCAAGCCGGCCACCAAGAAGCAGGTGGCCAACCTGCCGACGCCGGCCCAAGCCAAGGCCGCCACCGTGGCGCCGATCAAGCCGGCCGCGCCGACCAGTTCGCCCGGCGTGGCGACGCCGGTGGTCCCGCCCGTCGTGCCGCCGGCCGATCCGAACGTGCCGCTGCCCAATGCATCCAATGTGACGCCGGTGCCGACCGGCCCTACCCCACCAGCGCCGCCCGCCCCTGCCGATGTCAAATAACCCGACCATCAAGCGCCGTCTGATTTCGATGGTGTATGAATCCCTGCTCGGCTTCGCGGTGCTGTTCCTGCCGTTTCTGGTTTTTGAGTTTGTCACCCGCGCCAGCCACACGCCGCTGGTCGAGCACATGCGCCAGGCGCTGGCCTTCGTGGTGCTGGGCTGCTATTTCATCCACCAGTGGAGCCGCGACGGCCAGACGCTGGCGATGAAGACCTGGCGCATGAAGCTGCTGTGCAAAAACGGCAACGCCGTCTCCACGCGGGCGGCGGCGCTGCGCTATCTGCTGAGCTGGATGTGGATTTTGCCGGCGCTGATCGTGGCGCTGGTGCTCGACCTGCACCGCTGGCAGGCGCTGGGCGCCATTTTCGCCGGCATCCTGTTGTGGTCGCTGACCGCCTTTTTCGACAAGGACCGCCAATTCCTGCACGACAAACTGGCCGGCACCCGCATGGTCCAGCTGCCGCCGCCGGAAAAGAAAAAGAAAGTGTAATTTTCGCAATCTTTCATGGCAGAATATGCTTTTCTGTCATGAAGACCCGAAAATGAAACCTGCCATCTATGGCGCGCTGCTGATGTTCGCCGCCAGCGCGGCCGCCGCCGCCGACATCCCACCCGCTCCCGTCGCCCGTGTCGAAGCCGTCACCGACACCTATTTCGGCGAAACCATCACCGACCGCTACCGCTGGATGGAGAACGACAAGGATCCGGACTGGCTGCCCTTCCTCAAACAGCAAAACGCCCACGCGCGCGCGATCCTGGACACGCTGCCCAAGCGCGATGAGCTGCTGAAGCGCATCCAGCAACTGTCCGGCGACATCGCCGCGCCGGAGGATGTGCAGAGGGCCGGGGCGCGCGTGTTTTACCAGCAGCGGCCCGCCGGCTCCAACAACTTCAAGCTGTTCGTGCGCGAAGGCGGCAAGGACCGTGTGCTGGTCGATCCGACCAGGCTCGATACCGAGAGCGGCCACGTCTCGCTGGACTGGTGGCGCGCCTCGCCGGACGGCAGCAAGCTGGTGTACGGCCTGTCGAAAGACGGCAGCGAAGACTCGGTCCTGCACATCATGGACGTACGCACCGGCGCGGTGCTGAAAGAGCGCATCGCCGACACGCAAGCCGCCAATCCCAGCTGGCTGGCCGATAGCTCGGGCTTCTTCTACAACCAGCTGACCGGCAAGGTCAACACTCCGGACCGCTACCTTGATGCGCAAGCGCGCTTCCACAAGCTGGGCACCAATCCCGCCCAGGATCCGGTGCTGATGAAGCGCGGCCTCGACGCCGCCATCCAGTACGCCAACATCCAGTCCCCGTACATCGGTGTCGCCCCGCACTCGGACCACGCCTACCTGATGCTGTCCGACGTGCGCAAGGAGTTCCGCCTGTACACCGCGCCACTGAAGGATGTCTTGAAAGGCAAAGCCAACTGGCGGCAAGTCAGCGACTTTGCCGACGAGGTCACCGATTTCAATCTGCACGGCGACGATCTGTACCTGCTATCGACCAAGGACCATTCGCGCGGCCGGTTGTTGAAAACCTCGGCCAAGGCGCCATCACTGGCGAGCGCCAAAGAAGTGGTGCCGGAATCGTCACTGGTACTGCAAGGCGTGACGCGCGCCAAGGATGGCCTGTATCTGCGCTCGATGGACGGCGGCGTGAGCAAGCTGCAACGCCTCGGCGCCGACGGCAAACTGGTGGACATTGCCCTGCCCTTCGACGGTACGCTGATCGCCCTCGCCACCGACGCCAGCGTGCCGGGCGCGCTGAGCATCCTGTCCGGCTGGCTGCAGCCAACCGGTATCTGGTCGATTGACAATGCCGGCAAAGTGGCCGACACCGGCATCACGCCCAAGCCGGCGCTGGATCTCAGCGCCTACACTACCGAGCGCCGCTACGCCGTGGCCAAGGACGGCACGCAAATTCCTTACAGCCTGATTTACAAGAAAGGCCTGAAGCTGGATGGAAAAAACCCGGCCTTCATCTCGGCCTATGGCAGCTATGGCGCCTCCGCCTATACCCCGGAGTTTGGCTCGCGCAAGCTGGCCTTCCTTGATCAAGGCGGCATCGTCGGCTATGCCAACGTGCGTGGCGGCGGCGAGTTTGGCCGCGAGTGGCATCGCGCCGGCCAGCTGGAAAACAAACCGAACACCTGGCGCGACCTGATCGCCGTGTGCGAGGATATGCAGGCCAAGGGCTACACCTCGCCGGCGTATCAGGCGATAGGCGGACGTTCCGCCGGCGGCATCACCATGGGCCGCGCGCTGGAGGAGCGTCCGGACCTGTTTGCGGCCGTGGTATCGGGCGTGGGCTGGCATAACCCGCTGCGCTATGTGGCGGAGCAGAACGGCTATGGAGAAGAACCTGAATGGGGTGCGATCGCCGATCCCGCCGGCTTCAAGGCCTTGAAGAGCATCGACAGCTACCAGCAGGTGGTGGATGGCGCGAAGTATCCGGCGGTGCTGCTGACCACCGGCGTGACCGATCCGCGCGTGGCGCCCTTCCATCCGGCGAAGATGGCGGCACGCCTGCAAGCGGCGACGGCCAGCGGCAAGCCTGTGTTGTTGCGGGTGGATTTCGACGCCGGCCACGGCATGGGCTCGACGCGCGCGCAACAGGATGCGGAGACGGCGGATACTTACGCCTTCATCCTGTCGCAGGTTGGAAAGTAGTCAGAACTTCTCGTAGTCCTGCAGGTAGCGCCACTCGCCTACCGGCAGGCTGCTCATCGAGATGCGGCCGACGCGGATGCGCTTCATGCTAATCACTTTCAGGCCGACTTCCTTGCACAACTTTTCGATCAATCCGAGCTTGGCGTTTTTCATGGCGAAGCGCAGACGCGTTTCGTTCTGCCAGCTCACTTTGCCGTTGATCTGATTCAGCTGCTGCAAGCCGCCTTCGATAATGTCGCCCGAGACTTCGACGATGATTTCCTGCTCCAGCGCGTCCTCGCTCAACTTGCGGTTGACGCGGAAGTCCTGCGTGAATACCACCAGGCCACTGGCCTTGGCGTCCAGCGGCACCATCTGTTCCTGCCCCGTGATGTGACGCTTGAGGAAGCGCTTGCCCGGCACGGTGCGCGTGAGGGTGTCGGCTTTCAGCAGGTGCAGCGGCTGCGCGGCGCCGGCAGGCTTGTGCAGCAGGATGGTGACTGGCGTGATCTCCAGCAGCGTGGCGTCTTGGGCGATGGTGACTTGCTGTTCCGGCGTCACGCGCGCGCCCACCTCTTCGACGATTTCGCCATCGACGCTGACGAAGCCACCCTCGATGTACAGTTCCGCCTCGCGGCGCGAGCAGCCACGTTCCTCGGCCACGCGCTTGTTCAGGCGCACGGTGTTATCGTCGTTATCCAAAGAAGTCTCCAAACACGGTGATGGCGCGGTCGATGTCTTCACGCGAGGCGTCCATGTGCGTGACGATGCGCGTGCGTTGCGACAGCGACAGTCGGATGCGCGTCAGCTCCAGCACATCTTCCAGCCCCTTCAGGACGAACTGCGGAATGTCGACATAGAAGATGTTGGTCTGCGGCGCGCTGACCTTGAGGCCCTTCATCTTTGCCAGTTCGCCGGCGAAGTAGGCGGCGTTGTCGTGGTCTTCCTGCAGGCGTGGGATATTGTGCTCCAGCGCATACAAGCCGCCGGCCGCGATGATGCCAGCCTGTCGCATGCCGCCACCCAGCATCTTGCGCCAGCGCTTGGCCTCCTTGATGAATGGCTTGGTGCCCAGCAGGACCGAACCAACCGGTGCGCCAAGTCCTTTCGACAGGCAGACGGACACCGAGTCGAAGCCGCGCGTGATGTCGCGGGGGCTGACGCCCAGCTTGACGGCGGCATTGCAAACGCGCGCCCCGTCCAGGTGCGTGGACAGGCCGCGATCGTGCGCCAGCGTAGTCGCCTGCTGCACGTATTCCTGCGGCAGCACGCGGCCGTTGATGGTGTTCTCCAGCGCCAGCAGCCTGGTGCGGGCGAAGTGAAAATCGTCCGGCTTGATATAGGACTCGATGTCCGCCAGCGCAATGCTGCCGTCGGGCTGATTGACGATGGGCTGCGGCTGGATACTGCCCAGCACTGCGGCGCCGCCACCCTCGTAGCGATAGGTGTGCGCCTCCTGGCCAACCAGATATTCGTCGCCACGGCCGCAATGGGCCAGCAGCGCGAGCAGATTGCTTTGCGTGCCGGAGGGCGCGAACACCGCATCTTCGAAGCCGAACAAATCGGCCGCATATTCCTGCAGGCGGTTGACGGTCGGGTCGTCGCCGTAGACGTCATCGCCCACATCGGCGGCGTTCATGGCGGCGCGCATGGCCGCGCTGGGGCGCGTGACAGTGTCGCTGCGCAGGTCGAGCCATTCCATCATGCCACCTCTTCTTCAGCGTAGAAGCGGGTGCTCATCTCTTGCAGGCCCACGGTTTCCAGTACCTCTTTCAAGCGCTCGGCCGGACGCTTGCGCGGCAGGTTCTTGTAGGTCGCGATGATGAGCTCATTCTTCATCGAATGCTCCCAGCCTACCAGCTCGGTGACGGTGACGCTGTAGCCGTGCGCTTCCAATTGCAGGCAACGCAGCACGTTGGTGATCTGGCTGCCGAATTCACGCGTGTGAATTGGATGGCGCCAGATTTCGGTCAGCGCGGATTTCCCCAGCGACTGGCCTTTGTTTTTCTTCAGGACCGAAGCCACTTCGGCCTGGCAGCATGGCACCAGCACGATGTGCCTTGCCTTCTTCTTCAACGCAAACTGGATGGCGTCATCGGTGGCCGTATTGCAGGCGTGGAGCGCGGTGACAACGTCGATCTGTTCCGGCAGCAGCTTCGACTCGGTGGACTCGGCCACCGACAGCGGCAGGAAGGACATGCCAGGGAAGTTGAACTTTTGCGCCAGTTCCTGCGAACGCGCCACCAGTTCCTCACGCGTCTCGATGCCGTAGATGTGCGAGTTTTGCAGGGCTTTGAAGAACAGGTCGTAGATGATGAAGCCGAGGTAGGACTTGCCGGCGCCGTGATCGACCAGCGTGACATTGTCCTTGGACTCCAGCACTTCCTTCAGCAGCGGCTCGATGAACTGGTACAGGTGATAGACCTGTTTCAGCTTGCGGCGGCTATCTTGGTTCATCTTGCCGTCGCGCGTGAGGATGTGCAGCTCCTGCAGTAGCGCCACGGTCTGCCCTTCGCGGATTTCCGGCATGTTGTCGGCGCTGGTGACGGTCGCGCCGATCTTGGGCTGTTTATTTTGCTTCATCGATCCACGCCTGCTGAACTGCTTCGAGGACCTTTTCACCACCGCGCGACTTATCGTCGTCGAACTCTTCGAGCTCGATGATCTTGTTGTGCAGATCGGTGAAGCGGATAGTGGCCGGATCGACGCCCGGATACTTGTCGTACAGCGCTTCCGCAATCGCGGTGATGTCAGTCCACTTCATATCAGTGCCCGCCTTCGCTTGCGTGATTGATGGTGTACTTCGGAATTTCGATAACCAGGTCTTCGTCCGCCACCACGGCCTGGCACGACAGGCGCGACACGGCTTCCAGGCCCCAGGCCTTGTCCAGCAGGTCCTCTTCGGTTTCGCTGGCTTCGTTCAGCGAATTGAAGCCTTCGCGCACCAGCACGTGGCAGGTGGTGCAGGCGCAGGACTTCTCGCACGCGTGCTCGATGTGGATGTCATTGTCCAGCATGACGTCGCACAGGGTTTTGCCGGCTGGGGCTTCGACGACGGCGCCGTCCGGGCACAGCTTGGCGTGGGGGAGGAAAACGATTTGTGGCATGTTTAAACTCTTTTGTTTGCCCCCGTCATTCCCGCGAAAGCGGGAATCCATAGGACGGCGATTCAATACACTCAGCATGGATTCCCGCCTACGCGGGAATGACACGCGGCTTACACTACTTGATCCAACGCCTTGCCGGCCAGCGCGCTGCGCACGCTGCGGTCCATGCGGCGCGATGCGAATTCCTCGGTGCCGTGGGCCAGCGCCTCGACCGCCGCCTTCACCGCCTGATGATCGGCCGCGCCGGTCTGCGACTGGGCGACGACTTCGCGCGTCCTGGCCATCAGGGCATCGACGGCGCCGCGTTCTTCGTCCGACAGCAGTTCGGCGTCTTCATCCAGCGCGG
This sequence comes from Duganella sp. SG902, assembly GCF_013376005.1. Classification (GTDB taxonomy): domain Bacteria; phylum Pseudomonadota; class Gammaproteobacteria; order Burkholderiales; family Burkholderiaceae_D; genus Rugamonas. The sequence continues at coordinate 666,455 of NZ_JABMJK010000001.1, forward strand.
CTTGCGTGGCCAGCAGGATGCGTTCTGCTTCCACCTGCTCTTCACGCAGCGCGCGCGCCTGCATGTCGACTTGCGCCGACGCGTGCGAATCCTGCAGCATGCGCGCCACGTCGTCATCGCCCAGACCATACGAAGGCTTGACGGTGATGGACGACTCGACGCCGGAACGCAGCTCGCGCGCAGAAACCGACAGCAAGCCATCCGCATCCACCTGATACGTGATGCGGATGCGCGCCGCCCCGGCCGCCATCGGCGGAATGCTGCGCAGTTCAAAGCGCGCCAGCGAGCGGCAATCCGCCACCAGTTCACGTTCGCCTTGCAGCACATGCACCGCCAGCGCGGTCTGGCCGTCCTTGAAGGTGGTGAACTCCTGCGCGCGGGCGCAAGGGATGGTCGAGTTACGCGGGATGATTTTCTCAACCAGACCGCCCATGGTTTCGATACCCAGCGACAGCGGGATCACGTCCAGCAGCAGCCAGTCGTCGCCCGGCGCGCGGTTGCCGGCCAGCAGATTGGCCTGGATGGCCGCGCCCAGCGCCACCACCTTGTCCGGATCGATGTTGGCGTGCGGCGTGGTGTGGAAGAACTCACTGACCGCGCGATGCACGTGCGGCATGCGGGTCGCGCCGCCGACCATGACCACGCCATCGACATCGTCCGCATCGACATTGGCGTCGCGCAGCGCCTTCTTGATGGCCTTCATGGTCTTTTCGATCAGGTGGCTGGTGATCTGCTGGAACTTCTCGGCGGTGATGGTCAGGTGGACCTGCTCACCCGATTTCAGCGCCGCGTCCACGATCACTTCGGATTTGGTCGACAGCAGTTCTTTCGCTTCGCGCGCCTTCACCATCAGCAGCGCGGTGTCTTCGTCGGACAGCGGCGCCAGTTTTTCTTCCTGATGGATGTAGCAGAACAGGCGGTGATCGAAATCGTCGCCGCCCAACGCGGAATCGCCGCCGGTGGACAGCACCTCAAACACGCCCTTGCTCAACTTCAGGATCGAGATATCGAAAGTGCCGCCGCCCAGATCGTAGACGGCGTAAATGCCTTCCGAGCCGTTATCGAGGCCATAGGCGATGGCGGCCGCAGTCGGCTCGCTCAGCAGGCGCAGCACGTTCAGGCCGGCCAGCTGGGCGGCGTCCTTGGTGGCCTGGCGCTGCGCGTCGTCGAAGTAAGCCGGCACGGTAATCACCGCGCCCACCAGATCGTCGCCCAGCGAATCCTCGGCGCGCTGGCGCAGCGTGGCCAGAATTTGTGCCGACACCTCCACCGGGCTTTTCACGCCAGCGATGGTTTTCAGCTGCACCATGCCGGGAGCATCAACGAATTGATACGGCAGGTTCTCGGCGTAAGCAATATCCGCCAGGCCGCGGCCCATGAAGCGCTTCACGGACACGATAGTGTTTTTCGGATCGGTGGTCTGCGCGGCCTGCGCCTTGTAGCCGATATTGGCGTGGCCGTTGGGCAGGTAGCGCACCACGGACGGCAGCAACGCGCGGCCATCCTCATCGTTCAGCACTTCTGGAATGCTGTTGCGCACAGTCGCCACCAGCGAATTGGTGGTGCCCAGATCGATCCCCACCGCCAGCCGGTGCTGGTGAGGTGCGGTCGACATGCCGGGTTCGGAAATTTGCAGAAGTGCCATTTATTAATACCTTTAATCCGGGGTCAGGTCCTCCATTTCTACACGGCCCCAGCCGTAGCGCTTGCTACGGCTGGGGCCGTGTAGAAATGGAGGACCTGACCCCGATTTTTATGCTTCGATTGCTTCAAAGGCGAAGCGGACTTCTTCGCCGAATTTTTCGAGGAACATCAGCGCGCGCACGCCTTGGGCGGCGGACTGGAAATCACCCGCGTCGATCTGCTGTTCGATTTGCGCCAGCTGCTGCTTGCGCGCCTTGCGCAACTGGTCGTCCAGCGCTTCCAGCGCGTCGCTGTCCTTGGCGGCGCGGGCATCGCCCAGCTCTTCGCGCCACTCCATCTGCTGCATCAGGAAAGCCATCGGCATCGCCGTGTTCGACTCGGTCTGCAAATCGACGCCATTCAGCTCGCACAGGTACTGCGCGCGCTTTTGCGGGTTTTTCAGGGTCTGGTAGGCTTCGTTGGCGCGCGTGGCCCACTGCATGGCGACGCGCTTTTCGGCGTCGGTGGCGCTGACGAATTTGTCGGGATGGACGCGGCTTTGCACGTCGCGGTAGGCGCTGTCGAGCGCCGCCGCGTCTACGGCAAACTGCTTGGGCAGGTTGAATAGTTCAAAGTGATTCTGCATGACGTGTCAGACGCGGAAGCTTTCACCGCAACCGCAAGCGTCTTTCTCGTTCGGGTTGTTGAACTTAAAACCTTCGTTCAGGCCTTCGCGCGCGAAGTCCAGTTCCGTGCCGTCGATGTACGGCAGGCTTTTCGGATCGACGAACACTTTCACGCCGTGCGATTCGAACACGCTGTCTTCAGCGGTCACTTCGTCCACGTATTCCAGCTTGTAGGCCATGCCCGAGCAGCCGGTGGTGCGCACGCCAAAACGCAAGCCGATGCCCTTGCCGCGGCGCTCGATGTAGCGGTTGATGTGTTTCGCTGCTTTTTCGGTCAGGGTGATTGCCATTTGTTTCTCCGTTGTCGTTCCCGCGTAGGCGGGAACCCATAGTCAGCATGGATTCCCGCCTGCGCGGGAATGACGATTATGCTGCTGCGTGTTTGTTCTGGTAGTCCTGAACTGCCGCCTTGATGGCGTCTTCCGCCAGGATCGAACAGTGGATCTTCACCGGCGGCAGCGCCAGTTCTTCCGCGATCTGGGTGTTCTTGATGGCCAGCGCCTGATCCAGGGTTTTGCCCTTGACCCATTCGGTCACCAGCGAGCTCGATGCGATGGCCGAACCGCAGCCGTAGGTTTTGAATTTGGCGTCTTCGATCACGCCATCCGCGCCCACCTTGATTTGCAGCTTCATTACGTCGCCGCAAGCTGGCGCGCCGACCATGCCGGTACCGACGCTGTCGTCGCCTTTTTCAAACGCGCCGACGTTGCGTGGGTTTTCGTAGTGGTCCAGAACTTTATCCGAGTAAGCCATTTTGATGCTCCTGTATCTTCAATAATTTAGTGGGCTGCCCATTGGATCGAATTGATATCGATGCCTTCTTTGAACATATCCCACAGCGGCGACAGTTCACGCAGTTTGTTGACCTTGGACTTCATCAGTTCAATCGCGAAGTCGATATCGGCTTCGGTGGTGAAACGGCCGATGGTGAAACGGATCGAGCTGTGCGCCAGTTCATCGCTGCGGCCCAGGGCGCGCAGCACATAAGATGGTTCCAGCGAGGCCGAAGTACAAGCGGAGCCCGACGACACGGCCAGGTCCTTCACGGCCATGATCAGCGACTCGCCCTCAACGTAGTTGAAGCTGACGTTCAGGTTGTGCGGCACGCGGTGTTCCATGTCGCCGTTGATGTAGGTTTCTTCGATCTCTTGCAGGCCTTTGGCCAGACGGTCGCGCAGCGCCTTGATGCGGGCGATTTCGGTGTCCATCTCGACCTTCGCCAGACGGAAGGCCTCGCCCATGCCGACGATCTGGTGGGTCGGCAGCGTGCCCGAACGCAGGCCGCGCTCGTGGCCGCCGCCGTGCATTTGCGCTTCGATACGCACGCGTGGCTTGCGGCACACGTACAGCGCGCCCACGCCTTTCGGGCCGTAGGTTTTGTGCGCGGTGAAGGTCATCAGGTCGACCTTGGTCTTCTGCAGGTCGATCGCCACCTTGCCGGTCGCCTGGGCGGCGTCGCAGTGGAAGATGATGCCTTTCGAGCGGCACAGTTCACCGATCTGATCGATCGGCTGGATCACGCCGATCTCGTTATTCACCAGCATGACCGAGATCAGGATGGTGTCAGGACGGATGGCGGCGGTCAGCTGTTCGATGGTGATCAGGCCGTTGTCCTGCGGTTCCAGGTAGGTCGCTTCAAAACCCTGGCGCTCCAGCTCACGCACGGTGTCCAGCACGGCCTTGTGCTCGGTCTTGACGGTGATGATGTGCTTGCCCTTGGTCTTGTAGAACTGCGCCGCGCCCTTGATGGCCAGGTTGTTCGATTCGGTCGCGCCCGAGGTCCAGATGATTTCGCGCGGGTCGGCGTTGACCAGCGCCGCGACGTGGCCGCGCGCCTCTTCCACCGCCTTTTCCGCGGTCCAGCCATACATGTGGCTGCGCGAGGCCGGATTGCCGAACTGCTCGCGCAGGTAAGGAATCATCGCATCGGCGACGCGCGGATCGATCGGCGTGGTGGCCGAGTAGTCCATGTAGATCGGGAAGTGCGGCGCGGTCTGGAATTTCACGTCAGCGATGTTTTTTTCTGGGGCGTTCATCTGGTTACTCCGTTAGGGCTTACAGCGCGGCGTGGTTGCCGTTGCGAGGCATGACCACCACGTTTTGCTCAGCGTTCTTCTGCTTTTGTTGATCGACCAGATCCTGCAGCGAGACGGAATCCAGGTAATCAACCATTTTTTCATTCAGCGTGGCCCACAACTCGTGGGTCATGCAACGCGCGCCGCTGGCCGCGTCCGCGCCATGGCAATTTTCCTTGCCGCCGCACTGGGTCGCGTCCAGCGGCTCATCCACGGCGATGATGATGTCGGCCACGGTGACCTTGTCGGCGCGGCGCGCCAGACTGTAGCCACCACCCGGGCCGCGGATCGATTCAACGATCTCGTGGCGGCGCAGCTTGCCAAACAGCTGCTCCAGGTAAGACAGCGAAATCGCCTGACGCTGGCTGATGCCGGACAGCGTGACCGGACCTTTGCCTTGGCGCAACGCCAAATCAATCATCGCAGTCACAGCAAAACGGCCTTTGGTGGTCAGACGCATCACTACCTCGGTTGGGTTAAAATATCGACCTCTTCGCTAATCGCAAAGCCCGATTAGTTGATCGAATTAGTCAAGTATACCAAACTTTAATAAAGCTTGCTGGCCGGCCCCTTCAGCAACTGCATGGGCTGGAACAGCTTGTGCATATCCTTATTACTAATAAAGCTAATGTTATAAGGGTGTTCCGCCTTGATTTGCGGGAAATCTTTCATCACTGGCAACTTGCTCAGCAGTTCAGCGATTTTTCCCCACAGAACCATGGTTGGCACCACGGCGGCTTGCGCGGCCAGGCCGGCCATCACCGTTTCGAAGAACGGCAGCCACGCCTTGGCGTCTTTGGCCGGGGCAACGTGGCTGCGGAACACCAGGGAAGCGTTCAGCAGCAGGAAGCCCTGCTCGGTGAGCTTGTGCTGCATGTCGGCCAGGGTCAGGATGTGGCTGCCGGCGCCGCTACGGGCCTGGGCGGAGACCGCCGCCATGGCCTCGCCGGCGGTGTTCTCCAGCTGGAGCTGGCCATCGGCCACCAGCAGCATCTTCATGAAGTTGCGCAGCGAGGTGGCCTTGTTGACCGGCTTGGACAAGCCGCCGCCCACCTCGTCCGACCACAGGCTGCCGACCGCCCCATCCATAAAGCAGACGCCGGTTGCGCTTTCTGCTCGCGGATATGGTCCCTCCCCCACTAGTACATACTTCACCTTATTGAGCGGCAGTGCGAACGCGGCAAACAGGCGCTGTTCGGTGGGCAGGTATTGGTCCTGGGCCAGTTGCGGCAGGTAGTCCGGCGTGGCCGCCATCATGGCTTCCAATCCCTTCAGCAACAGCGGGCGCCAGGAAACATCGGCGCGCTCGAGCGCCTCCAGAATGGTGGTCGGGATGGTCATTGAAGAAAAAGCTTTCGGGGAAAGGTAAGATTGTAACTTATGGGGAAAGATTTGAAACGCTGGATCGCTGCCGCCGCGATTGCGGCCACTGCCATCGCGGCCGGCGCGCAGAAGCTGACGCTGGACGAGGCGTTGGACGCGCCGGCGCGCGCCCATGTGGTCAACGAGTATGCGCGGCGTCTGACCGAGCTGCATGTGGACCCGGTGCGCGCCAAGGCGGCCGCCGACGATATCCGCCAGCGCCTGGCGCGCGGCGAGTACGACCAGCAAACGACGGCGCGCGCGCTGGCCGCGCGTGTGACGCGCGACGTGGCCGCCATCGCGCCCGACCGCCATACCTATCTGGAATACGTGCCCTACGATCTGGCCGACGACCGTCAACGCCCGCAGCCGCCGGTGCAATCAGCCGACAACTTCGGCCTGCGCAAGTTTGAAACGCTGGGCGAGAACATCGGTTATTTGCAGATCAGCCGCCTGGGGCCGCTGGACCGCGCCGCCGTGGAGGCGGCCGGCCGCTTCATGTCGCAAGCCGGCGATTGCGCGGCCCTGATTATCGACCTGCGCGACGCCAACGGCGACGGCCAGGCCATGGCCGCCCTGCTTTCCAGCTATCTGCTGGAAGACAAGCGCAGCTACTTTTTCAAGGACAAGCAAATCCATCTGCACGACCAGCTCGACCGCGAAGGCCGTGTGGTGGCGGAGTACTGGACCAGCGCCGATGTGGCCGGCAAGCGTTTCGGCGGCAAGAAGCCGCTGTATCTGCTGGTGAACGACCGCACTGGCGGCGCGGCCGAGGCGTTCGCCTACGATTTGCAGCAATATGTGAAGCGCGCGGTGGTGGTGGGTTCGCCAACGGCGGGCGATGCGCGCGTGGGCGCAAAGCAGCGCGTGTCGCGTCAGTTGCAGACCTCGGTGGCGATCTCGCGCGCCAGCAATGTGGTGACCCGCGCCAACTGGGAAGGCACTGGCGTGCGGCCTGATCAGATGGTGGTCCCGGATCAAGCGCTGGACCGCGCACTGGCGCTGGCCCAGGCCGCCCTCAGGCGTTAGCACGTCATTCCGGCGCAGGCCGGAATCCATGGAATATGTGGGCCGTGTTAGTGCATGCCTTCTATGGATTCCGGCCTTCGCCGGAATGACGGCACTACTCGGTGTCTGGCTGCCGCGAAGGGTGCGCCTGCTGGAAGGCCGGCAGTTCGGCGCAGGCCGCGTGAATCCGCATCACCGTCGGATACGGCGTCGTGTCGACGTTGAAGCGCTGGGCGTTGAACACCTGCGGCACCAGACAGCAATCGGCCAGCGTCGGCGTATCGCCATGGCAATAACGGCCGGTGCGCGGATCGTTGGCCAGCAACGATTCCAGCGTGGCCAGGCCGCTGCGCAGCCAGTGCTGTTGCCAGCCCAGCTTCACCTCTTCCGTCACGCCAACCTGCCCGGTCAGGTACTTCAACACGCGCAGATTGCCAATCGGATGCGAGTCCGCCGCGATGCTCAGCGCCAAGGCGCGCACGCGAGCGCGGCTGACGGCGTCTGGCGGCAGCAGCGGCGTCTGCGGATGCGTCTCCTCCAGATATTCAATGATGGCCAGCGACTGGCCCAGCACATCACCATCCACTTCCAGCGCCGGCACCAGCATGGAAGGATTGACGGCGCGGTAGGCGTCGCCCAGCTGCTCACCGCCGTTGCGCAGCAGGTGCACCGGCACGGCGTCGTAGGCGATGCCCTTGAGGTTGAGCGCGATGCGCACGCGATAGGCGGCGGAACTGCGGAAATAGGTATAGAGCTTCATCAACGGCGCTCCTTGTAGTGCGCGACGACCTGGTCGATGGCGCCGAAGATGCTGTTGCCGTGCTTGTCGTTCATCTCGATGCGCACGCTGTCGCCAAACTTGAGGAAAGATGTCTGCGGCTTGCCGGTCTCGATGGTTTCGTACATGCGCACCTCGGCCAGGCAGCAATAGCCCACGCCGCCGTTGGCGATGCTCGATCCGTGCAGGCCGCCCTGCTTGTTCGATACGGTGCCGGAACCGATGATGGTGCCCGCGCCCAGTTCGCGCGTGCTGGCCGCGTGCGCCACCAGTTGGGCGAAGCTGAAGGTCATGTCTTCGCCCGCGTTCGGCTTGCCGAATGGCTGCTTGTTCAGCTCCACCAGCAGCGGCAGGTGCAGCTTGCTGTCGGCCCAGTCCGCGCCCAGCTCATCGGGCGTGACCGCCACCGGCGAAAACGCGCTGGCCGGCTTGGACTGGAAGAAGCCGAAGCCTTTGGCCAGTTCGTTGGGAATCAGGTTGCGCAGCGAGACGTCGTTGACCAGCATGACCAGGCGGATGGCCTTGGCGGCGTCCTGCGGCGTGGCGCCCATCGGCACATCACCAGTGATGACGGCCACTTCGGCTTCCAGGTCGATGCCCCAGTCTTCGCTCAGCGCGTAGATCGGGTCGCGCGGGCCGACGAAGCTGTCCGAGCCGCCCTGGTACATCAGCGGATCCGTGTAGAACGAGGCCGGCACCTCGGCGTTGCGCGCCTTGCGCACCAGTTCGACGTGGTTGATGTAGGCCGAACCATCCGCCCACTGATAGGCGCGCGGCAGCGGCGAGTGGCAGTATTGCTGGTCGAACGGCTTGGCGTCGACCGCGTCGCCGCTGTTCACCGCGGCGTAGACATCCTCCAGTCGCGGCGCGACCAGTTCCCAGTTGTCCAGCGCATGCTGCAGGGTGGCTGAGATTTTCGGTACGTGCTGGTAGTGCTTGAGGTCGCGGCTGACGACAACCAGGCGGCCGTCGCGGCTACCGTCTTTAAGGGTGGCAAGCTTCATCGTGTCTCCAATTCAATCCCGGCATTAGATGACAGTTTCAGATATCATACAAATCGTATTTTTCACTGCATTTATCAGAATTCCTCATGAATCCCAGCTTGCGGCAAATGCGCGCCCTGGTGGCGCTGGCCAAGACCGGCAGCTTCACGCTGGCCGCCGACCACCTGAACGTGACGCAATCGGCGTTGAGCGGCCAGATCAAGGAACTGGAGCAGATGCTGGGCGTGCGCGTGGTCGAGCGTACCACGCGCAAGACCCAGCTTTCCGAACTGGGACGCGAACTGTATCCATTGTTCGACAAGATGCTGCAGGACCTCGACCGTGCCATGGCCGACATCGCCAGCCGCAAGGCGCTCAAGCAGGGCTCGGTGCGGGTGGCCGCGCCGCAAATGCTCTCTTGCACCCTGCTGCCGGAAGCGATCGCCGCCTACCGCGCGCGCCATCCGGAGGTGCAGATAAGGCTGACCGACTGCCCGGTGGAACAGGTATCGGCGCGCGTGTTCAGCGGCGAGGCCGACTTCGGCATCGGCCCGGAGCGCGACGCCACCGCCGAGATCGAAGCCCAGCCGCTGTTCGAGATGGCGTTCGTGGTGGTCTACCCGCGAGGACACGCGCTGGAACAGCGCAAGCGCGTCACCTGGAGCGACGTCAACCGCTACCCCTTCATCTCGCTGCAGGGGCAGTTCACCGAGCGCCTGCTGCGCGACGTGCACGTATCCTTCCGCGAACTATCGCTCAGCCCGCATAACGAAGTCACCTTCATGACCACCGCGCTGGCCATGGTGCACGCCGGCCAGGGCGTCACCGTCTGCCTGCCGTACGCCGAGAAAATGGTGCAGCTGTACGGCCTGAAAATGCGCCCGCTGGCGGCGCCGGCCCTGACGCGCCGCTTCTTCATTTACACCCGCGGCGTGCGCGCCCTGTCGCCGGCGGCCGAGAGTTTTGTTGCTTTTATGCACGAGTTTATCGCCGCCCACGAATGGAATTTGCCGGCCGCCTGAGAGGCAAAATCATCAACAGCCTTACAATTTATTTCAAATTAGAAAAATTTATTGCCACAAATCTATTGTGGAAGCGGTTTCGTATTGTGTATCCTTTATTGATGAATATTTTGCACATCGATTCCTGCGCCCTGGGCGACCATTCGACTTCGCGCCAGATGACGTCCGCCGCCACGGCGGCGCTGACGGCGGCCCATGAACAGGCGACCGTCCTCTACCGCGATCTGGCGGCCTCGCCCCTGTCCCACGCCAGCGGCCCTTTGCTGCAAGTCATCAGCCAGCGCTGGGACGCCGATATTCCCATGAACGCCGAACTGCGCGCCGAAGCCCTGCAAAGCGTCTCGCTGCTGCAGGAATTCGACGAGGCCGACGTGGTGGTGCTGGGCGCGCCCATGCACAACTTCTCCGTGCCGTCGACGCTCAAGGCGTGGATGGACCGGCTGCTGGAATTGCGCGCCGCCACCGCCATCGCCCTCGGCCCGCGCCGTAACGATGTGCACGTGGTGCTGGTCACCGCCGGCTGCGGCATGCTGGGCCTGGAACCGGCGGAGGAGTTGATGCACCATCACGAAAGCCAGCTCAGGGCCGCGTTCCGCCACCTGGGCATCCAGCACCTCGACATGGTGCGTCAACTGGCGGATCTGCAACAAGTGCTGGAGTTCAAGCGCGCCGCCTGATGATAGCGCTATCGCTGTTTTATAATGCAGCATCATGACTGCGAACACCATCGCCATCAATCAACTGATGGACAAGTTTGACGGCCACCACAGCGTTTGGCTGTTCGGCTACGGCTCCTTGATCTACAAGGCGGACTTCCCCTACCTGCGGCGCCGCCCGGCCAGCATCAACGGCTGGACGCGGCGTTTCTGGCAAGGTTCGCACGACCATCGCGGCACGCCGGAAGCGCCGGGCCGCGTGGTCACGCTCATCGAAGAGGCCGGCGCGGTCTGCCACGGCATGGCCTACCTGATCACGCCGGAAGTCTTCGCCCACCTCGACCATCGCGAAAAGAACGGCTACCTGCGGCTGGCCATTCCCATCGCGTTTGAGGACGGCGAGCAGGCCGAGGGCGTGGTCTACATCGCCACGCCCGACAACACCGCCTTCCTCGGCGCCGCCTCCGAGCAGGAGATCGCCGCCCACATCGCCCGTTCATCCGGGCCGAGCGGGCCGAACAGCGACTACCTCAACCACCTGGCCACGGCCCTGCGCGAGCTGGGCCGGCACGACCAGCATGTGTTCGACATCGAGCGTCACCTCGCGGCGCTAAAATAAATCCATCTGTCCCGCCTCGGCCGCCGCCTGGGCGCGCGCGCCCAGGGGCGGCACCACCAGCGGGCGGGTGAACTGCGACGCATCCATGCCAAGGAAGCGGCTGCCATGTCCCGTCAGGCCCAGCCGCTCGCTGGCGATCTTCACGCGCTGGCGTATCAGCTCCGCCCACACGCCCTCGCCCTTCATGCGCGTGTCGAAATTGCTGACGTAGTCCTTGCCGCCGCGCATTTCGCGCACGCGGTTCATCACCCGCTGCGCCCGCTCGGGGAAATGGGCCTGCAGCCACTCCTTGAACAGCGGCGCCACTTCCCACGGCAGGCGCAGCACGGTGTAGTGCGCGCTCACCGCGCCGGCTTCCTTGACCGCCTCCAGTATCCGTTCGATATCCGGCTCGGTGATGAAGGGAATGATGGGCGCGATGCTGACCGCCACCGGGATGCCGGCATCGGTCAGCGTGCGGATGGTGCGCAGGCGGCGCGCCGGGGCCGCCGCGCGCGGCTCCAGCGTGCGCGCGATGGCCGGGTCGAGCGTGGTCAGCGTGATGGCCACGCCGGCTTGCCGCTTGGCCGCCATCGGCGCCAGCAGGTCGATATCGCGCTCGATCAGCGAGGACTTGGTGATCAACCCCACCGGGTGCTGGCATTCGTGCAGCACCTCCAGCACGCGGCGGGTCAGCTTGAGCTGGCGCTCGCAGGGCTGGTAGGCGTCCGTGTTCACGCCCAGCGCGATCGATTCCGGCTCGTACCCCGGCTTGGCCAGTTCCTTGCGCAGCATTTCCGGCGCGTTGACCTTGGCGAAAATCTTGCTCTCGAATTCCATGCCCGGCGACAGCCCCAGATAGCTGTGCGTAGGCCGCGCAAAACAATAAATGCAACCGTGCTCGCAGCCGCGATAAGGATTCAGCGATACACTGAAGGGGATATCCGGCGAGGCATTGCGGCTGAGGATGGAGCGGCAAATTTCTTCCGTGACCTGTGTTTTCCATGGTTTGGCCTCCTCTTCTTCCCGCTCCCAGCCGTCGTCGTAGGCTTCGCGGGTGTTCAGTTCGTAACGGCCCTGCATGTTCGACACCGCGCCGCGCCCTTTTTGTGCCTTGAGCGAAGGTGGCGGCAGCATTACCTGCTCTTGATTGTTTTCATCATGGGACATGACGGGATCCAAATACTGTATATACATACAGTATTCTAGGCGCTCCAAACCGCCATATCAAGAGAAATATCAAGTATCATGCCGGGCTTCGCCGCAACGCGCGCCCGGCGCAGCGTTCGGCAACCTTACACAGTGAGTAAATACATGACCAATTCGAGCCAACCTTTGCCGTCTTTCTTCAGCCGGATTTCGATCGCGATCGGTGCTTTCTTCCGCGCCCTGTCCGACGCCGACTACGCGGCCCGCCTGACCCGCATCGACGACGCGCCGCAACCGGCCGCCGCGCCGGTCGCGCCCGCCCCGGCGCCAGCACCCGCACCGGCGCCGGTGACCTTGCGCGTCGCCACCCCGGACGCCGCCCTGCAACTGCTGTCCCTGTTCCAGCGCGAAGCGCGCCTGATCGACTTCACCCAGGAAAACCTGTCCGCCTATTCCGACGCCGACATCGGCGCCGCCGCGCGCGTGGTGCACGAAGGCTGCGCCAAGGTGCTGAAGGAACACTTCACCATCCAGCCCGTGCGCGGCGAGGCCGAAGGCAGCCGCATCGAGCTGCCGGAAGGCTTTGACGCCGCCGCCGTGCGCCTGACCGGCAACGTGGTCGGCAAGGCGCCATTCAAGGGCACGCTGAGCCATCGCGGCTGGCGTTCGGCCGAGGTGCGCCTGCCGAAACTGGCGGAAGCGCACGACGCCTCCATCCTCGCGCCGGCGGAGGTGGAACTGTGAGCGATCCTCGTTACGCCATCGGCATCGACCTTGGCACCACGCACAGCGCGCTGTCGTATGTGAACCTGCAAACCAGCGACGGCGAGAAAACCCAGCACGGCGTGCTGGCCATTCCGCAGCTGACCGCGCCGGGCACGGTGGAAGAACTGCCGCTGCTGCCATCCTTCCTCTACCTGCCGCACGCCGACGAACTGGCGCCCGGCGAGAACAACCTGCCGTGGCAGCAAAGCGCGCAAGAACTGGCAGGCGTGGCCGGCGAGATGGCGCGCAGCCGTGGCGCCACCACGCCGATCCGCCTGGTGTCCAGCGCCAAGAGCTGGTTGAGCCATCCGGGCGTGGATCGCCGTTCCGCGCTGCTGCCGAGCGACGCGCCGGAAGAAGTGTCGCGCGTGTCGCCGCTGGAAGCCTCCACCCGCTACCTGACCCACCTGCGCAAGGCGTGGGAGCAGGCGCACCCTGACGCGCCGTTCGGCGAACAGGCGGTGACGGTGACGATCCCCGCCTCCTTCGATCCGGGCGCGCGCGAACTGACCGCCGACGCGGCACGCGCCGCCGGCTACACCAACCTCACGCTGTTGGAGGAACCGCAGGCGGCTTTGTACAGCTGGATCCAGGGCAGCGAAGGCCGTTGGCGCAAGGAGGTCAAGCCGGGCGACATCATCCTGGTGGTGGACGTGGGCGGCGGCACCAGCGACTTCTCGCTGATCGCCGTGCTGGAACGCGACGGCGTGCTGGAACCGCATCGCATCGCGGTGGGCGATCACATTCTGCTCGGCGGCGACAATATGGACCTGGCGCTGGCGCATCTGGTGGCGCGCAAGCTGGCCGCCAACGGCACGCAGCTGGACGCGTGGCAGATGCGCGCGCTGACCTACGGCTGCCGCACCGCCAAGGAAAAGCTGCTGGCCGATGCCACCGTGGCCACCTGGCCTATCGTGGTGCCAAGCCGTGGCTCGAAGCTGATCGGTGGTTCGATCCGCACGGAGCTCACGCGCGATGAGGTGTCGACCTTTATTCTCGACGGCTTCTTCCCGCAAGTGGAAGCATCGGCGCGTCCGGCCGTGCGCACGCGCGCCGGCCTGACGCAGCTTGGCCTGCCGTACGCGCAGGACGCCGGCATCACGCGCCATCTGGCCGCGTTCCTGGCGCGCCAACTGGGCGCGACGGCGGAACTGGAAGGCTACGCCGGCAAGCAAGGCGCCGAGGCGACTTTCCTCCATCCGACGGCGGTGCTGTTCAACGGCGGCGTGTTCAAGTCGGACCTGCTGGCACAGCGCATCATGGGCACCCTCAACGATTGGCTATACCTGGAAGGCGCGGAACCTGCGCGTATGCTGGGCGGCGCCGATCTGGATCTGGCGGTGGCGCGCGGCGCGGCGTACTACAGCTACGTGCGTCGCGGCAGCGGCGTGCGCATTCGCGGCGGCACGGCGCGTTCGTACTACGTGGCGATCGAGTCGGCCATGCCGGCGATTCCCGGCATGGAACCGCCAATTCAAGCGCTGTGCGTGGCGCCGTTCGGCATGGAGGAAGGCAGCGAGATCGAGCTACCGAATCAGGAGTTCGGCCTGGTGGTGGGCGAGCCAGTGCAGTTCCGCTTCTTCGGTTCGTCGGTGCGCCGCCAGGATCAGATTGGCGACCTGCTGGACTTCTGGGGTCCGGATGAGCTGATCGAGATGAACGAGATTCAGGCCACCCTGTCGCCGGAAGGCCGTCAGGCGGGCGACGTGGTGCAGGTGCGCCTGCACGCGATGGCGACCGAATCCGGAACGCTGGAACTGGCCGCCGTGGCCAACGACGGCCGGCGCTGGAAGGTGGAGTTTGACGTTCGTTCCGCCGCCTGAGCATGAGCAAGTACGTCGTCAGCATCGATCTGGGCACCACCAACACGGTGATGGCCTATGCGGAAGCCGGCGGCGCCGAGATCCGCTTGTTCGATATCGACCAGCTGACGGCGCCCGGCGAGATAGGTGCGGCGGCGTTGTTGCCGTCCTTGCGCTATCACCCGGCCGACGGCGAGCTGGCGGATGGAGAGCTGCAGCTGCCATGGCCGTCCGACGAGCCGGCGGTGATTGGCCGCCTCGCGCGCAAGCTCGGGGCCCAGGTGCCGGGACGTTTGGTGGCCAGTGCGAAGAGCTGGCTCTCGCATCCGCAGGTGGACCGCATGGCGCCGATCCTGCCGTGGGGTGCGGAAGCCGATGTGGCCAAGGTGTCGCCGGTGGCGGCCAGCGCTTCATATCTGGCGCATTTGCGCCATGCGTGGAATGCGCGCTTCGCCGCGCATCCACTGGAAAAGCAGCAGGTTGTATTAACCATTCCCGCATCGTTTGACGAAGGCGCGCGTGTACTAACCCTGGAAGCGGCGCGCATGGCCGGCTTGCCGTCCTTGCGGTTACTAGAAGAGCCGCAGGCGGCGTTTTATGACTGGCTATACCGCCAGCGCGATGCCCTGAGCGAGCAATTGGCGGACACGCGCCTGGTGCTGGTGTGCGACGTCGGCGGCGGCACCACGGACTTCAGCCTGATGAAAGTCGATGCCGACGCGGCGGGTCAGCCAGCCATCAGCCGCATCGGCGTGGGCAACCACCTGATCCTCGGCGGCGACAACATGGACCTCGCCCTCGCCCACCTGGTCGAAGCGCGCATGGCCGCGACGGCTGGAGCGGCGCGTGAGCGCTTGTCGGCGGCGCGGCTATCGCAGCTGGCGGAGCGCTGCCGGGCGGCGAAGGAATTGCTGCTGGCGGCGGACGCGCCGGAACGCACCACGGTCACGCTGCTGGGTTCCGGTTCGAAACTGATCGGTGGCTCGCGCTCCGCCGATCTGACCCGCGATGAAGTCGCCACCCTCGTTATCGACGGCTTCTTCCCGCTCAACGAAGCGCAGGAGCCGGCCAGGCGCGCACGCGGCGCCATCGTCGAATTCAGCCTGCCCTACGCCAGCGACGCGGCCATCACGCGCCACCTTGCGGACTTCCTGCGCCAGCATGCCGCCGCCGCGCGCGAAGCCCTTGGCCTGCCCGCCGACAGCACCGCCATCCCGATCCCGGACACGCTGCTGCTGAACGGCGGCGTATTCCGCGCCGACGCCCTCGCGCGCCGTCTCGAGGCCGCACTGGCCGGATGGCACCAGCAACCGCTGCGCGTGCTGCACAACGACAATCCCGACGTCGCCGTCGCGCGCGGCGGCGTGGCCTACGCGCTGGGCCAGTCCGGCCGCGCGCCCGTCATCGGCGGAGGTTCAGCGCGCAGCTACTTCCTGCTGCTGGACGACACCGGGCCAGCCGACAAGCCACGCCGCGCCGTCTGCATCCTGCCGCGCGGCGCCGCCGAAAACCGCGAACAACTGCTGGCCGACCGCACCTTCGCCCTGCGCCTAGGCAGGCCGGTGCGCTTCCACCTGGCGTCGTCCACCGCGGACGCACCGCAGGCCGGCGACCTGGTCGAGCTGCGGCCCGACGAATACATCCAACTGCCGCCCATCGCCACCGTCCTGCGCGACAGCGGCGCCGCCGACGCGCGCAGGGAAATCCCGGTCCAACTGGCCGCCATGCTGAGTGAAGTCGGCACACTGGAAGTCCACTGCGTCGCCAAAGAGGACAAGCAACGCTGGCTGCTCGAGTTCCAGCTGCGCGGCGACACCACGCCCGAAGCCGAGGCCCCCGACGAGGCGCCCATGCCCGCCGGCCTGGCCGCCGCCCTTGAGAAAATCGACCGCATCTTCGGCAGCCGCGCGCAGCAGGTCGACGTCAAGGAAGTGAAGCAGCTGCGCGCCCAACTTGAACACCTGCTGGGCAGCCGCGAAAGCTGGGCCACGCCGGTGCTGCGCCGCCTGTTCGACGCGCTGATGGAGCGCGCCAAAGGCCGCCGCCGCTCGTCCGAGCACGAGCGCGCATGGCTCAACCTGAGCGGCTACTGCCTGCGCCCCGGCTTCGGCCACACACTGGACGAATGGCGCATCGAGCGGCTATGGGCCCTGTTTGAAAGCGGCGTACAAAACCACAAGGACAGCCAGGTCTGCGCCGAATGGTGGACGCTGTGGCGCCGCGTTTCCGGCGGCTTGAGCGTGGAGGCGCAACTGCGCGTGCTGGACGATTTCGCCTTCAACGTGCAAGCCGATGCCACTGAACGCGGCCGCCGCCCCGTCACGCTGGTCAACGGCAGCGAGGAAGACATGCTGCGCCTCGGCGCCTCGCTGGAGCGCATCCCCGGCAACTACAAGGCGGAAATCGGCGCATGGATGCTGGACCAGCTGCACAAGGCCACCAAGGCCGCAAGCAAAGCCGCCGCCGACAAGACCCGCACCGGCGCGGCCAACCTGGCCAAGGCCGAAGCCACGCAGGGCCGCTTCCTATGGGGCCTGAGCCGCGTTGGCGCACGCCAGCCTTTCCACGGCAGCGCGCATGACGTGGTGGACACCGTCACCGTCGAACAATGGCTGGACGCGGTGCTTGCGCTGGACTGGAAAAAAGTGGAGCCGGCAGGCTTCGCCGCCGCCCACCTCGCCCGCATGACCGGCGACCGCTCGCGCGACATCAACGACACCCTGCGCGCCGAAGTGCTGCGCAGGTTGAACGCGATCGGCTCCCCCGTCAACTGGAGCGCCATGGTGCGCGAGGTGGTGCAGCTCGATCAGGCCGACGAAAAACGCATGCTGGGCGATGCCCTGCCGCCGGGCCTCAAACTGATCGCTTGACGTAACTGGCCTGCTGCGCGACAAAACCGTCAAAGGCGTCGATCAGCGGATTGTATTTGTTTATATCGTTTTCCAGCTGCGCCAGCGCGTACACCGTGGCCTCCAGCGTGGATAGCTGATCCGGCAGGTGCGCCTTGCGGATCAGGTAGTGCGACGGCGGCGTATCGCGCAGCGGCAGGCGTGGCAAGGTTTGCAGCAACGGATTCAGATACAGCATCTTGCGGCTTTTGCGCCATGTCCCATCCAGCACCACCAACCGCAGCGGCTCATTCAGCCACGCCGCATCGAACGGCTCGGACTTCCGCTCCGTGTCCGGGTACAGCAGCACATTGCGGCGCTCCGGCGAGAGCAGCGACTGCAGGTGCCGCGGCTCAAAAGCCTCGCCCACCTCCAGCCGGCTGTTGGACAAACTCAAATGGAGCAGCCGCGCGCTGCCCTTGGCGTTGCTGACTTCCATCGGATGCTGAAGGATCAGGACTTCAACCTGATTAGGCAGCGCGGTCACCCAGCGGCATATGCAGGTCTGCTGCGGACGAAGACACGCGGCGCACAATGTGCGCCGCGCGGAGTGAGGGGCGGTATTCATAGACCGCCATTGTACTTAGAACTCTTCCCAGTCGCCCGATTCGTTGGCGGTGGCGACCGCCTTGCGCGGCGCGGCCGCCGCCGCCGGCTTGGGCGCGGCCACCGCCACCACCGCGGCGCGACGCGGCAACGGCTTGGCGCGCGCCGGCGCGGACACACGCGGCAACGCCGGCGTCGAATAAGAAGGATCCAGCTTGAACACGCTGACCACATCCGCCAGCTTGGCCGACTGCTCCTGCATCGACTCCGCCGCAGCCGCCGCCTGTTCGACCAGCGCCGCATTCTGCTGCGTCACCTGATCCATTTGCGTGATGGCGTCGTTGACCTGCGCGATGCCGATGCTTTGCTCTTCGCTGGCATTGCTAATCTGCGTCATGATCTGCGTCACGCGGCTGATGCTCTGGACGATTTCCTCCATCGTATGGCCGGCCTTGTCCACCAGCTCGGTGCCCAGCCGCACCTTCTGCACCGAGTCGTCGATCAAGCCCTTGATATCCTTGGCGGCGGCGGCGGAACGCTGCGCCAGCACCCGCACTTCCGACGCCACCACGGCGAAGCCGCGTCCCTGTTCGCCCGCGCGCGCCGCTTCGACCGCCGCGTTCAAAGCCAGGATATTGGTCTGGAAAGCGATGCCGTCGATGACCGAAATGATGTCCACGATCTTGCGCGAGGAATCGTTGATCGAGCCCATGGTGTTGACCACCTCGCCCACCACCGAACCGCCACGGCTGGCGATCTCCGACGCGCTGATGGCCAGCTCATTGGCCTGCCGCGCATTCTCGGCGTTGAAGCGCACGGTGGACGTCAACTGCTCCATCGACGACGCGGTTTCCTCCAGCGAGCTGGCTTGCTCCTCGGTGCGCGAGGACAGGTCCTGATTGCCGGCGGCGATCTCGGTCGACGCCGTCGCCATCAGATCGGTGCCGGTGCGCACCTGGCCGACGATGTTCACCAGATTGGTGTTCATGGTCTTCAACGCGCTCATCAACTGGCCGGTTTCGTCGTTGCTGTTGACCTGGATATCGCTGGTCAGATCGCCCGAGGATACCGTCTCCGCCACCTTCACCGCCTCGTTGATCGGGCGCGTGATGGTGTGCGTGATCCACCACGCGGCCACCACGCCCAGCACGATCGCGGCCAGGCCGAGCATGATCAGCAGCGTGCGGCCGCTCTTGTACTGTTGCTGGATCTCGGCCGCGGTTTCGTCCAGCGAGGCAGCCTGCTTGTCGGAGAAAGCCTTGAGCGCGGCCAGGTAGCGGATGCGGCTCTGGGTCATGTCGCCTTCATAGATTTTGGTGGCGGCGTCCATGTCGCCCGCGTTCTTGGCCGCGAAGACGGCTTTGCGGAAATCGGTGTAGGCCTTGCGCGTCTCCAGCACCTGCTTGAACGCCGGCTTGAGATCGTCGTCATCGATGTTGGCGCCGATCTGATCCTGGATCTGGGTGGCGCGGCCCGACGATTCGGCCATCAGGGCCTCCAGCTTCTTCTGGTCGGCCGGATCGCGCACCATGAAAGCGCCGGTGGTGCGCGCGGCGTTGACCTCGATGATCTTGCCCCACTCCGCGATCAGCCGTTCATCGCGGATTTTCACGTTGATCATCTCGTCGGTCATGGCGCTGGCGCCGCTCAAACGCAGTATGCCGATGGTGGTCATCGCAACCAGCAGTAACAAAATAAGCGAGAAACCGAAGCCGAGGCGGGTACCGATCTTGAGATTGTTCATAGCGACTCCCTAGCTAAAAGTCTGGATTGTCCAGTTCATGCTAGCACTATTTGTCCACAATCTATAGCTTCAAAAGAAACTATTTGCGCTGCGGCGCAGCATTCATTCCAATGCGGAAGGCGTCCCCAGCAGCTCCTCGACGCCGGCGATGGCGGCGGGATCCTTGAGCACCGCGCGCAACCAGACATGCAGCGGCATCTCGCCCCAGCTGGCCGCACGCTCGGCCAGATAAGCGACCGGGCTGTGCGGCTCGGTGCGGCGGAAGAACTCCGCTATCAAACGCAGTTGGCGCAAGGCTTCCGCGCGATCCTGCAAGGCCGCGCCGGGGATCGTGGCAACGCTACCAAGAGTGGCTTCGGCGCCATCGGCGAGCGTGACAAAATGGCTATGCGGCGCGAGATTGCGGATCACCGCTTGCAGCGCATCCTTGGCCAGCGTGAAACCGGGACCGTCCGCGCCCAGTTGCGTATCTACCACGCGCTCCAATTGAATCAGCGCGGAAAGGCAAAATTCGGCGTCGGCCAGCGCAGGCGCGGCGCATTCCAGCACCAGCGCCGGCGTGCGGGTGAGCAGCCAAAACAGGTTGCCGATGCGCTGATCGTAGTCGCCGTCATCGACCAAGGGATACAAATCGGTCCAGTATTGTTCGCACAAGCCGGCCAGCAGCGCGTAGCCCTCACCCAGCCCGCGCAGGCCGCGCGTTTTGGCCTCGGCTTCGGCCAGCCAGGCGGCCAGCCGCAAGTCCTTGCTGCGCGTGGCGATCAGTTGCGCGCAGCGGCTGGCGACGAACGGCCAGTCGGCTTCCTTCAATGCGGCGGCCCATTCGCCCTGGTCCAGCGTGGGGTCGTCGTGCTGGCGCGCCTGGGCCACTTCGTCCACCTCACGACTGAAGGACAAATCCTCACCGCCGCGCCGCTCGGCGCTCACCGGTTGCAGCAGTTGTTCGATGCTGAGCATGACGC
Organism: Duganella sp. SG902; assembly: GCF_013376005.1. Classification (GTDB taxonomy): domain Bacteria; phylum Pseudomonadota; class Gammaproteobacteria; order Burkholderiales; family Burkholderiaceae_D; genus Rugamonas. Next base: position 687,102 of record NZ_JABMJK010000001.1, read on the forward strand.
GCTCCTATTTGATGATGTATTTGAATTGGCCTTTGCCGCTGGCGCTCACCTTGATGCGGCTGATGGCCTGCTCCTGCGCCATCTTCTCCAGCACGGCCTGCGCGATCTCCGGCAGCAGCGAGCCATTCAGGATATGGTCGACATTGCGCGCGCCGGAGTCGACTTCGGTGCAGCGGGCCAGCACGGCATCCACCAGCGACGGCTCCCAGCTGAAGTCCGCGTGATGGTGCCGCTGGATGCGCTGGGCGATGCGCGCCAGCTTCAGCGCGATGATCTGCGCGAGCACCTGGTCCGGTATCGGGTAGTACGGCGTCACTTTCACGCGGCCGAGGAAGGCCGGCTTGAAGTGCTTGACCAATTGTGGCCGCAGCAGTTCTTCCAGCTCCGCCGGCGACGGTGGCTGCTCCTTGTTCAGGCAAGCCTGCATGATGGTGGCCGAGCCGGCGTTGGAGGTGGCGATGATGATGGTGTTGCGGAAGTCGATCTCCCGGCCTTCGGCGTCGTCCAACACGCCCTTGTCGAACACCTGGAAAAACAATTCGACCACGTCCGGATGCGCCTTCTCGATTTCGTCCAGCAGCACCACGCTGTAGGGATTGCGGCGCACGGCCTCGGTGAGCACGCCGCCCTGTCCATAGCCGACGTAGCCCGGCGGCGAGCCTTTCAAGCCGGAGACGCTATGCGCTTCCTGGTACTCGCTCATGTTGATGGTGATGAGTTTGCGTTCGCCGCCATACAGCAGATCGGCCAGCGCCAGCGCGGTTTCGGTCTTGCCGACGCCGGACGGACCAACGAACAGGAACACCCCTTTCGGCTTGTTCGGGTCGTCGAGGTTGGCGCGCGCGGTGCGCACGCGCTGCGCCACGGCCGCAATCGCATGCGGCTGGCCGAGGATGCGTGCCTGCAGCGCATCCTGCAGCGACAGCACGGTGCGGATCTCGTCCTTCACCATTTTCCCGAGCGGGATGCCGGTCCAACCGGAGACGATGGCCGCCACCGTGGCGCCATCCACCTCCAGCGGCACCATCGGCGTTTCGCCTTGCAGCGCGGTCAACTCCTCCTTGAGCGCGCGCACCTCGCCCTCGCCGCCGGTGCGCTGGCGCACGATAGCGGCCACGATGGCTTGTTCGCGCTGCCAGCGCTCGGCGTGCTGCGCATGTTCCTCCATGAAGGCCAGGTGCGCGGCCTGCAACTGCTGCAGGCGCTGATGCTGCGCTGTGTTGCCATCCTCGCGCCGCAGCGCGGTGATCTCGGCCGAGATACGTTCCATCTGCCTGGCCGTATCCTCAAGCAGGGCCGGCGTGCCGCTTTGCGCCAGCGCCACGCGCGCGCAGGCGGTATCAAGCACGCTGACCGCCTTGTCCGGCAGCTGACGGCCGCTGATGTAACGGTGCGACAGGCGTACCGCCTCGGTCACCGCTTCATCGCGGATACGCACACCGAAGTGGTTTTCCATCAGTGGCGCCATAGCGCGCAGCATGGCGCTGGCGATGTCCTCTGAGGGTTCCTCCACCTTGACCACCTGGAAGCGCCGCGCCAGCGCCGCGTCCTTCTCGAAGTATTTCTTATATTCGCTCCACGTTGTGGCGGCAATGGTGCGCAACTCCCCGCGCGCCAGCGCCGGCTTGAGCAGGTTGGCGGCATCGTTCTGGCCCGCCGTGCCACCGGCGCCGATCATGGTGTGCGCCTCGTCGATGAACAGGATGATGGCGCGAGGGCTTTGCCGGACTTCGTCGATGACGTTTTTCAGGCGGTTTTCAAACTCGCCCTTGACGCTGGCGCCGGCCTGTAGCAGGCCCATGTCCAGCGTGTGGATCTCCACCTCCATCAACGCGGACGGCACATCGCCGGCGGCCACGCGCAGCGCCAACCCTTCCACCACGGCGGTCTTGCCGACGCCGGCCTCGCCGGTCAGGATGGGATTGTTCTGCCGGCGGCGCAGCAGGACGTCCACGACTTGCCGGATTTCGGCCTCGCGGCCGATCACGGGATCGAGCTTGCCCTCGCGCGCAAGCCGCGTCAGGCTGGTGGTGTACTGGTCCAGCGCCGGCGTGCGCGCGCCGGCGGCAAGCGGTGCGGCGGCGGTCGCGGGGGCTGCGGCCGTCTCTTCCTGCGAGCCATGCGTGTATTTCTCCAGTTGGTGTTTGACTTCGTCGATGGGAATCCTGGCGAACTGCTGGGATGCGCGCAGCGCCAGTTGTTCCAGTTCCGGCTCGGTGAGCAGTGCCACCAGCAGATGCGCGCTGCGGATCTGGTCCGGCGGCGTGGCCAGCGAGGCGATCAGCCAGGCATGCTCCAGCAGCAGCGGCAGATAGCGCGAGAACACCGGCGTGCGCGTGCTGCCGCTTTTGAACTGGCTGACTTCCTGATGCAGGTCCGCTTCCAGCGCCTCCAGATTCACACCGGCCTGGCGGGCGATCAGCACTAGGTCGCAGCGCTCCTGTTCCAGCAAGGCCAGGAGCAGATGTTCAATGTCGACCTCATAGTGCCCCAGCGCCACGCAAATGCTGGCGGCGCGGGTGGCGGCTTGACGCGTGGTGTCATTCAGCTTGCCGATCAGGGATTTCAGGTTCATTTGCGGCCTCCGCGTGCGCTGCGATTGATCGAGTATTGCAGCGATGACGGTTGCAGCACCGCGTCAAAGCTGACGGCTTCCGTGTAAGGCAATCCGGCCAGCGTGCCGTAGATGGCGAAGCGCACGCGGTTGATGGCGCCGGGTTCGTGTTCAAGGACGGCCTGCACGTTGCGCAGGCGCGGCTCGTGCCGCTCGATGGCGGTCTTCAGCGCGGCGCAGACACGGGCACAGTCTTCGCCGCTGCTCAGGCACATGCCGGCGAAGTCCAGCAGTCCGTAGTTGGCGATGGAACGCGCGCATTCGGGATAGGCGCGCATCATCTCCTCCGGCAGCGCACAGCGGGTGTTCAGCAGATCTTCCAGATCGCGCGCCACGCTGTCCTTGAGCTGCTCCAGCGAGGTGCGCGGCGCGGCCGCACCGAGCAGACGGTCCAGCAGGCCGGGAGTAAAGCCGTTCATGCCGTGCTTTCGAAAAAGAGCCAGGCCGTGCAGGCCTGGCTAAAGCGCGCCGCGACGATTCGCCACGAAGACCGCCGCCGGCGCGGGGGATTGATTACACGATGCGGTTGCTGGCCAGGTCCCAGCCGCCGGAGGTGTTGCCGCCGGCGCCGCCGCTGATTTTCTGCTGCGTGTACTTCCATTTGATCTTGGAGAACTTGAAGGCCACGTCCTCGCTCAGGATGTCGCCCTCCTCCACCGCCGGCGAGACGGCGCCGATCAGCACATTCTCGATTTCGATTTCGTAGTACTTCACACGCTCGCCCTGGGCGTCCGCGCGCATGAATTCGAACTTGGCCTTGGGGATGGTGCGTCCGGCCGAGCAGGTTTGCAGCAGGATCGGCGACGACAGGTCCCAGGGCAGCTCGTACAAGGCGCGCGCGCCGGACACGATGCCCAGCTTGGATCCCCTGATGGTCTCTATCGCCTTGAGCATGCTGTCGCGGATGGCCTTGACCTCGGCGGCGGACGGATCGGCGGCGGCCTGGCCAATGGCCTCGCCCAGCCGTTCCGACTCGCGCCGCGCGCGCCAGCGGCGCCACCACCACACCGCGCCGGCCAGCGCCAGCATCGCGGCGGTCGCGGCCAGCGCCCAGATCAGCGCCAGCTCCAGCACTTGCGCGCCAAGATAAAATAACGCCGCCATCGCCATCAAGCCGATGATGGTGAGGTGGCGGCTGTCAGTCAGGAAGCTCCAGATTCTGCGCATCATAAATCGTGTCCGGCAAAGACGGCGACGCCCAGGCGGCAGGCGGACCGATCAATGTTGCCACCAACAAAGCCGGGATTTCTTGCGCAAAAACAATCCCGCTTATTTCTTCACCGTGCCCGGCACACGCAGCTCGGTGTGGCCGAAATCCATCATGGTCCAGCTGCCGCCCCAGGTGAGGCCGGCAGCTTGGGCGGCGGCGCCATAGAACTGGTAGCCGCGCATGGCCCAGGGATCTTTCTCTGAAATCACCAGCTTGCCGTCGCGCAGAAACGCGCAGTCGGCAGCCAGGCCGAACTGGTGATAGCTCTGGAACGCGCGCGCGTTGGTGACGCCAGGGCCGGCGGCGGCCAGCGCATTCTGCCGCTCCGGGCTGCGATAGCCTTCCAGAATCGCCATGTCGTAGCCGTGGCGCTCCTTCATGATCTTGAACACCAGCAGCAGCCGCTGCGCAAAAGCCGGATCCAGCAGCTGCCAGTTGCGGTTGGCGCCATCCAGCATGGGCCGCACCAGTGCGACCTCGGCCGTGGTGAACGCCAGCGGCGGCAGCGGCGCCGGCGCGCTGAGCTGCTCGCCTTGCAGCAAGCCGGCGATCTGCTCGTTGATGGCCTGGGTATTGCTGTCGAAGCCGGACAACATGCCGCGGCCGCTGAGCATCAGCGCCAGCAGCGGCGGCACGGATACCAGCACCAGGGCCGCCAGCAATAACGGATAGCGCCGCCTCAGGAACCGCAGCGAGCCGCCGGCCTCGCGTCCCAGACCGCCCGCCTGCCGCAGGCCATCATGCAAGCCGCCGCGCAAGCGTTGCGCGATGCGACGGCCGGCCGCGCCGAGCGACCGCAGCACCACGTCGCGACTGGCGGGAAACAGCAACAACCAGGCGCTAAAACACGTCACCACAAAGAACAACAGCATGGAAAACAGAAACATGGTGCGCTCCATCAAAACGGGCCTGCGCCACAGACCGGACACTGCATCGTAGGCCGTTCGCAGCGCTGCGATGCCGGCCAGATCAAACGCACGGGAGATATTGTGGAAAAGGCGAAACCAGATCTGATGAGCGGTTCCTGCACGCACCGGCCGGCGGACAGCAAGCGCATCCTGGCGCAGCTGGAACATGGCGCACGGCCGGCGGGTCCGGCGCGCACGGCCGGCTGGACCATCGACGGCTGGACCATCGGTCTGTTTGCGCTGTTGCTGTTGATGTGCTGCGTGGCGTGGATGATGCACGATAAAACCATCACGCCGAAAAGCTACCGGCACGACTACGGCGGCGCGGCCCGGCGGATGGCGCCAGCCGCCCAGGAACACCTGCCGCAGGCCGCACAGGCTGCGACCATCATCAATATCGAATCGCCGCCGATGGCGCCCGCCGCCGACGTGGCGCCGGCGGGGGGCACGGTGGACGTGGCAGGCGCCACAGGGTCCGCAGGTCCCGCTGTGGCTGCGATGGCCGCCCCGGCGTCCGGCCACGTCGCGTCTCTTCCGCCGGCACGGGCGCTCGCGCGCACCGGCGCCCCGCAACAGAAGCCGCTGGCACCGGCGGCCCGCGCGGCAGCCGCCGCCAGCCCGGCCGCGCACGCCGGCGATACCGACGTCGCCCTGCTGACAGCGCTGGTGGCGCACGCCGGCACGCCGTCCGCCGTCATGCCGGAACGCCCGCGCGACATCGTCGAACGTCAGGATGGCGACAGCACCGCGCAGCTGCTGGCGCGCTGCAAGCAGCTCGGCCTGATCGAAGGCATGCTATGCCGCTCGCGCATCTGCTCCGGCCGCTGGGAGAACGACGCCGCCTGCCGCGCGCCCGCGCATTAATTGCTGGACGGTCAGCCCTCCGCAGGAATTTTCAACCCTTTCGCCACGGCGGGCCGCGCGAGGAAAGCGTTCAGCACGCGCTGCACGTTACCGAACTTGTGGAACTCGACCAACTCGCCGGCGCCATAATAATTCACCAGGTTGCGCACCCACGGGAAGATGGCGATGTCGGCGATGGTGTAGTCATCGCCCATGATCCACTGGCGGCCCTCCAGACGCTGCTCCAGCACGCCCAGCAGGCGCCTGGACTCGTTGATGTAGCGGTCGCGCGGGCGCTTGTCCTCGTACTCCCTGCCGGCGAACTTGTGGAAGAAGCCGACCTGGCCAAACATCGGGCCGATGCCGCCCATCTGGAACATCAGCCACTGGATGGTCTCGTAGCGACCGGCGGCGTCTTTCGGCAGCAGCTGGCCGCTCTTGTCGGCGATGTACAGCAGGATGGCGCCGGACTCGAACAGCGGCAGCGGCTTGCCATCCGGGCCGTTGGGGTCGATGATGGCTGGAATCTTGTTATTCGGATTCAGCGACAGGAACTCCGGCGACATCTGGTCATGATGGTCGAAGCTGACCAGATGCGGTTCGTAAGCCAGCCCGGTTTCCTCCAGCGCGATCGACACCTTCACGCCATTCGGCGTCTGCAGCGAGTACAGCTGGATACGCTCAGGATGCCGGGCCGGCCACTTGCCGGTGATAGGGAAAGCAGACAAATTCGACATGGGACACTTTCAAAGAAAATATCCATCGATTATCTACGAACCGCGCGAAACGTGCTGGCAGCCGCCAACCGACGGGAACAAGCGGTTGGTGCGCTGCCGGTATTCCTCGTACTGATTGCCGAAGTGGTCCAGCATCATCTTCTCTTCCAACTCGATGCGCGAGAAGTACAGGATCGAGAAAGCCACCAGGAACGCCGGGCCGACCACAAAGTTAGCCAGCAGCAAGGCTTGGGCCAGCGCGTTGAGGAACACGGCGGTGTACATCGGATGGCGCACCCTGCTGTAGACGCCGCTGGACACCAGCGTATGCGACTCCTTCATTTCCAGCTTGGGCGAGAACAGCCGCCCCAAGTCGTGGTGTGAACGCCAGAAAACATACACACCCACCGCCGCCACCACCACACCGAGCACACCCTGCAACAAGCTTTGCTGGTAATTGGCGAAATCAAACCATGGCGTAACCAGGTACAGCACCGGCATGGTGAGCGAACCGGTGAACACCAGCAACAGATTGAAGCGCTCCCTCGCGCTGTCCCGGGACTCCACCGACTTGGCCTTCTTGTTGCGGAACTCCCATGGCGCGCGGATCAGGAAACAGGCAACGATCATGACGACGAAAAGCCCGTCAAACACTCCCAGTTGGTGCATGGATGTCCCCTCTTAGCGGTGAGTAATTTTGGTTATCAGCATAGCATAAGCACCACGGCCCTCCCCGGTCACTAACCTTTTGGTACGTACTTATCAGGCCGCCCCCTGTCCTTTACACTGCGGACTCATCATTCAACAGGGGGATCTATGAGCAAGACGATTGTGGTCTACCATTCCGGCTACGGCCACACCAAGCGTGTGGCGGAATATGTGAGCGAAGGCGCGGGCGGCGAGTTGCTGGCCATTGACGCGGAAGGCAACCTGCCGGAAGGTGGCTGGGACAAACTGGCTGCGGCAGACGCCATCATCTTCGGCGCGCCGACCTACATGGGCAGCCCGAGCTGGCAGTTCAAGAAATTCGCCGACGCCACCTCCAAGGTCTGGTTCACGCGCGGCTGGCAGGACAAGGTCTTCGGCGGCTTCTCCAACAGCGCCAGCCTCAACGGCGACAAGCAGGTTTCGCTGATCGCGCTGCAAACCCTGGCCTCGCAACACGGCGGCATCTGGGTCAGCCTGGGCATGCCTCCGGCCAACAGCAAGGCCGCGCAACGCACCGACATCAACAACCTCGGCGGCTCGGTCGGCCTGCTGGTGCAATCGCCGTCGGACGCCAGCGTGGACGAGATCCCACAGGGCGACCTCGATACCGCCAAGGCCTACGGCAAGCGCGTCGCGGAAGTGGCCGCGCGCCTGGCCAAGTAATACCCTAGGCGCTTCTTCTGAAGACCAGATCGCCCGGTGCATAGCTGTACAGCGTGCACCGCGGCGGCTCGCTCGGCACATAGCCGCTCCGCAGCAACAAGTTTTGCGAGCGATGATTGGCCGGCACGGTCGTGCCCCAGAACGCCGTCACCGCGTGGCTGCGCGTCAACTCATCGTGCAGCCAGCGCAACCCTGCGGTAGCGTAGCCGCGCCCCCAATGCTGATGGCCGAACAGGAAAGCCACCTCGGCCAATCCATGATGCACGGTCGCCTCAAGCCGCCCCAGCATCATCCCCGCCTCATCGCGGATCAGATAGTTGAGCCAGTATTCATCCGCAACGCCGTGTCCCGGTCCCGCAATCGCGCGCTCCAGCCCGAGCTTGAACTCGTACAGCGACGGCAGCTCGTCCTCGATATGCTGGTAGACGGCGGGATGCAGCAACACCGTAGCCAACTCATCGAGATGGGCAGTCGACAGTTCTTCAATGCGCAAGGGCGGAGACGAAACCGTAGGCAACTTCAACAATCCGGATCGAAGTGAAAAATACGCAGCTCCTGGGCGCAGCGGCAAGCCTTGGCGATGCGGGCGGCCCACGCGACGGCATCCTCGCGCGTGGGCAATTCCAGCACGGTAAAACCACCGTCGAGCGACGGCGCCCACGGATAGCCGCCCTCGGTGACGGAGCCGTCCGCCGCGACCAGCACCGGCGCCACCGACTCGTCGATGCCGCCACCGAACACATACACGCCGGCCGCCTTGGCCTCCGCGATCACCGCGTGCGAGGTGCGGACGACGTCCTCCCATTCGCTATCGGGAACCACCATCGCCGCGCTGGGAAACGAAATCAGGTACTTGCTCATGGGGCTACTCGCTTTCCGCAATATTCAGCACGCTTGGCAGGCACGCGCAAAACCTGATCGACATAATAGCCCAGCGCCGCCTCGGTGTACTTGGGATTCGGGTGCATGGCGACGAAGGCCGCGCCCTGCTGGCGCCAGATCGCGACACAGCTCGCGGTGGGCTGATCGCCGTCGGCGCAGGCCGTGAACGCATCGAACGCATGCCGGTAGCTGGAGAACGTGGCGTGGTCCATGGGCAGGCCGTGGCCCGGCACCAGCGTCTGGAAATCCAGCTGATCGATCTCGGCCAGCGCCTGGCGCCAGCCCTCGGCGCAGCCCGTATCAAAGAACGGCAGCGGCACCACCACCAGATCGCCGGCGAACACCGTTTTGCTGGCGGGATCGTGCACCCACACATCGCCCTCGGTCGCGGCATGGCGGGCCAGATGCAGTTGCAACTCGCGCTCGCCCAGCCTGATCGTCATGGTGCCCCGGACCGGCTGGTCGGGGATCAGATTGACCGGATCGTTGATCGCGTTCAAATACAGGCGCGTATCGGTCTTGCGCGTTTCCGGTACCGCCGGATCGTCCAGACTGGCCTTGGCCTGCTCCACGCCCCGGGCCAGAAAACCTTGCAAGGCGCCCTCCACGGCCGTACTCGCATACAGCTTCGCGCCCGGATAGGCCGCGCGGATGCGCGCGTTACCGGTCGCATGGTCGAGATGCCAGTGCGTGTTGATGATGGCGGTGATCGGCTTATCGCGGGCCCTGGCCACCGCGATGATCTTTTCGGTATGCTCCGGATGCCGGCCCGTATCGATGACCAGCATTTCCCGCGCCCCCTCGATGACAATCGAATTCCCGTCCGGCTGCTGATTCGCCGGCACCTGGCCTTCGATGAAGGTGTATGGCGCTTGCGCCAGTCCCACGGCCAGCGCTACGACTCCAGCAACGCCGCTCAAGGGCTCACCGCCGACGCGGCCTGCTCGACAAACGGCCGGCAGTCCACCGGAATGTCGATGATGAAGGTGGTGCCGCTGGCGGCCGAGCTGTCGACCGCGACGCTGCCGCCATGGCTCTCGGCCACAGACTTCACAAACGGCAACCCCATGCCCCAGCCGCTCTTGTCGGCCACGCTGCCATCGCGCCACAAATACTCGAAAATCTGCCCGTGATGCTCGGGCGCGATCGGCGTGCCGGTGTTATGCACCGAAATCAGCAAACGTCCATGCGCCTCGTCGATCTTGACCTGCACACCCTTGCCATCGCCATACTTGATGCCGTTGATGACCAGGTTTTCCAACGCCCGGCGCAGGGAATTTTCGCACCAGTAGCCGACCACCGATCCGCCAGACACCGTGCACTCGGCGGTGTCGTTCAGGCTGGCATCGGCGCACACCGATTGCGCCAAAGGCAACACATCAAACTCGGAAAGATCCAAGGGCAAGGCTTCGCTACGGTTGAAGCTGAGCGCATCCAGCAACTCGTCGATCATGGCGCTCAGGCGCTGACCGTTGTGCAGGATTCTTTTGGCCATCTCGGGCGTCTTCTGCGGCGAGGCCGCCAGGGTCAGGATATGCGCGGCATTGACCATCACCGACAAGGGCGTGCGCATGTCGTGCGACAAGGAGGCCGCCATTTTCTGCCGGAAGGAGTCGTGCATCGAGGTGAATTTCTTGATCGACTCGCGCACCGCCAGATCGATCGAATTATTCACGATGCCCCACTCGGTGCGAGTCAGCGTCACGCCGCGCTCATCCGCCACCTGGGAAAACGCGTCGCGGAACAGCTGGTACTCGTGAACGATCTGCTCGGGCTCGTACGACGTCATGCGCGCGCGTTCGTTGCCGTGCGCGGCCGCGACATCGTTGTTGCTGGTGCCATTGCTGCGCGGGTGGTTCGGCGTGAGCGCCTCCGCGATATTGTCGTAAAAGATGGGAAGCGTGTTCAACAGGATGGGATGCAGCACGTGCTGCGCGCCCTTGATCAACAGGCGGACCTGGCGCTCCCATTCGGCGAACACCGCGTCGCGCATCGCGAGAACCTGCTTGGAGGTGGCCGACAGGCCATTGGGATTCATTTTCTGATCTGACGCCAGCATGCTTGCCGCCTTCTTCTAAGGTGTGCTGTAGGTTGCGATAGGGATGGCGGGCGAGGTTTGGGGCCGCGAAATCAAAATTTCCTACATGATACGGCAAATGCTGGCCGTTTAGCCGCCGGAAACAAAAAAGCCCAACCGCGAAGGCTGTAACGCCGTTCAGTTAAACGGCGTCGTTCCAGCGGAAGTGCGCTGGCGGACGTTTCTGGCACCGGATTCGGCATCGGACTCCGGATCGCGCTCCCGCGTGCCCGACGGTCCGGCCTCCACCTCCCCGCCGGACGGGCTGGAAGGAAACAGCTCCAGCAACGTTTGCTGCACCGACCGCTGGATATCGGTGGCCTCGGCCTGCGGCGCGGGATGCGCGCGTGGCGGGTTCTGCGGTGCGCTGGCCAGCGCACCGGCCACCCGCGAAACCTCACGCGCCGCGCCCACCGCCTCCCTGACCGAAGCCCCCATTTGCCGAAGCACGCTGGTGGCGAGGAGATCGTTGCGAAAATCCGCACTTTCCAACGCCGGCAGATTCATGCTGAACATCGTCATGTCGTGCAAATCGTCCATTTTCTCGCGCACCCGATCCGCGAAGTCCGGATCGATGGCGGGCGTCGGCGCGAAAGTCTTGGTCTGTTTGAAGCCCAGCACAGACAGTCGCTTGCGCACCACATCGATTCTCGCCCCCACCGCGTCGCCATGCTCCGCGTGAAACTCTGCCTTCTCCCGCAGCGCTGGCGCCGCCGTCCGCGCATCATAGGAATAATCGCTCACGCGATGCTCGGGCGGTATGTCCGGCGAGGCGTACCTGCCGTCCTCGGCATGTATTGCCGGCCCCTCGCCCCAGGCGTCGAGAACGACCGTGGGCTGCGCCCGGCCGTCCGGGTCCGAGGTGCGCAACTCCGCCCAGCCATGATCGACGCTGCGATTGAAAACACTGTGCGCCTCCTGCCCGTCGGACAGCCGCGCCGCCAGTTTATGCACCGCGACGGCGGAATGCTCGCCGCAATTGCCTGCGCCCGCGATCTCCGCGATCGCGGCCCGATGCAGCGGCAAGGCGTTCAACTTGCGGCTATTGCGGACCACCCGCGCCGCCGAATAGGTGCGCGTGCTGTTGCCGTTGGAGGACGCGATATCCGTGGTGACGTTGCCCCGCCCGATGGGCAAGGCTTCGCGCGTTTCCTGCAGCACGTCGTTGGCCTGGCGCAGGCGAGCCAGCTCCTGTCCCTCGATCTCCCTGCCATCGATCCTGCGCCCCATGAGATAGCTCGCCAGCTGCTTGTCGTGCGCGGCCAGCTTGCGCGGGGCCGCCGGACTGGCGGGCCGGGGCGCTCGGGGTGGCAACGCGCCCAGCGGCGGCGAGCCGGCGCGGCCAGGGCTTCGGGGCGCAGAGGCGGCTTCGCCTCTTTCCTGTTCGGTCGCCAACTCCGTACTGGCTGACGACGGTTGGGTTCTTGAAATCGGGAGCATGGTTCGGGATAGACGCGAAGGCCGACGATGTCCACCATTTTCATCCCACACGCAGCGGCGTCAGTCCGATTTACGAAACAACCACGCCATAAGCGAAACAGTGCCAAACGAATCCGCGCCCATACCGGCGTATGATGGAATCGAGCCGTCTTAAGAAAGTGGAGCAAGCCGTGGGGGATCTGCAATGCGACAACGCGCTGCTGAGGCAGCGGGCGGACAGCGGTTTCGAGGCGGTTCAAGCACAGTTTGCGCTGACCGAAGAAAAGTTGCGACGTGAGTTCCGCGACGGGCTGCACACGCTGGAGACATGCCTCGGTGCAAAAATCGAGGCGGAAGCGAGGTGCCTGGAGAACAGCTTCAGCAACGAGATTCAACTCCTCGCCGCGAGAATGGATCGGCAAGACGCCAAGATTGATCAGCTGACCAAATGGCTGATCGGCGCCCAGATTACCGCCATGGCTTTCGTGGCCGGCACCGCCGTCCAGCTCTTCTTACGATAAATGCAAAAAGCCCAACCGTGAGGCTGGGCTTTTCTGTGTTCTGGCTCCCCGCCCTGGACTCGAACCAGGGGCCTGTGGATTAACAGTTTGGCGATCCGCCGTATTCTAAGGCTAGGGCGCATTCGATTCCTGCTTATCTGCCGCGTCGCGGATTGACGGAAGGACCTCAACTAGCCGAGGCAAGGCCTCTTGGACTGTGTCCCATACGACAGCCAGATCAATATCGAAATACCCATGTGCAATCCGATTGCGCATTCCCTTCATGTTGCGCCACGGGGTCGTTGGATATCCATCAAGGAAGGACGCATGATCGTGTAACAGCCTGGCCGCTACCTCACCAACAACAATCAGGTTCAAAACAACTGCTTGCTGTGTGCGCTTATCGCCGAAAAAAGTTATTTTATCCATCCCCTCGACATAGCTACACGCCTGAGTGGCGGCAGCCAGCATATGGTCAAGATAGTCCGGCAGACGAAGGACCTTACTCATACCGGCCGTGAATCAGCAATGACCTGTTCTCGAAACTTTGGAGGAAGGTCGCCCGGAATCAGTAGATCAACAGGAACGCCCAGCAAGTCCTCCAACTCGACTTGCAATCCACCTAAGTCGAAAAGCGTGGTACCCGGCAATGGATCAACAAGCAAGTCCAAGTCGCTGCCCTCATTATCCAGCCCCATAGCAACCGATCCGAACACCCGCGGATTTTCGGTACGAAACCGGCTCGCAGCAGCACGGATTGCGGCACGATGCAATTCAAAGGCGATGGAGGGTTTCATGCTGCATCCTTTATCTGGCCTATGTATCAGGAGATGGCACCACTATACCCGAACTCGAAGACACAAGAAAAAAGGCCCAATGTCGCATTGCAACGATCTTGAGCGTTGCAAGCACATATGGGCCTTTTTGTATTCTGGCTCCCCGACCTGGACTCGAACCAGGGACCTGCGGATTAACAGTCCGTCGCTCTACCGACTGAGCTATCAGGGAAAAGAGGCCGCATTATATACGGCCCTTTTTCAGCTGTCTAGGCTGAAAGGCAATTTCTTAGAAACCGCCGCGGAACTGCACACCAAACTGGCGCGGCTCGTTGACGAAGCCGGTCAGGTTGTTGAAGTCGATGCCACCGATGATGCGGCGGGTGTTGGTGATGTTGCGGCCGAACGCTGCCACTTCATACTTGCCGCCATCCCAGTTGTAACCCACGCGCAGGCCGCCTTCCAGCATTTCCTTGCCGGTGAACTCCTTCGATTCGTACAGGAAGAAGTTGATCTTGCTGCGGTACGACCAGTCGGTCAGCACGAACAGGTTGCCGTCGGCCAGCGGGAAGTTGTAGCGCGCCGAGGCGTTCACGATGTACTTCGCGGCCTGTGGCAGCGGGTTGCCGTTGATCGACACCAGGCCGTTGGCGCCGATCGGATCGGTGATGGTGCACTGCGCGCACTTGGCCACGTACAGGCTAGGATCCTTGATCTCGGTGAAGTTGTACGAACCGCTCAGGCTGACCTTGAAGTCCGGGGTCACGAAGCCTTCGATCTCGCCTTCCAGGCCGCGACCGGCGGTCTTGGCGGCGTTGATCAGCTTGGTCACGTTGGAGTTGCCACCCACCACGGTCAGCTGCTGGTTCTTGACGTCGTAGTTGAACACGCTCAGCGACGCGCGCGCGCGGCGGTTGAACAGGTCGGCCTTGATGCCGGCCTCGTACGAGGTGATGGTTTCCGCATCGGCCACGGTGATCGGCACCGATGCCGACGCCGCCGCGATCGAAGGCGCGCGGAAGCCGGTCGCCACGCGGGCGTAGGCGCTCACGTCCTTGTTGATCTTGTAGGTGCCGCTCAGGTCCCAGTTCGCCTTGTTCTTGCTCTCTTCCACCGACTTCGGACCGATCTGGGTCACGTTCCACGATTCCACGGTGCGGAAGTCTTTCTGGTCGTGGGTGTAGCGCAGGCCGCCACGGAGCGAGAACTCGCTGTTCACGTCATAGGTCACCGAGCCGAAGGCCGCGTAGGCGGTGTTGTTCTGGTGGCTCAGCAGGTGCGAGGTTTGCGCCTGGGTGTTGCTGTCGAAGTTGTCCGACGCGCCGTCGCCGCTTTCCTTGAAGTAGTACACGCCAGCCTGCCAGTTCAGCGGGCCCGCGTTTTTCGATTCGACGCGGAATTCCTGGCTGTACTGTTTCAGCTCAGGCATGCTGCCGGCGGTCTGCACCTGGAACGGGATGAAGCCCGGACCGGTCGGGGTGCCGCCGTCGATGTCGCCGCGGGTGTAGTAGTTGTCCACGCCTTCGTAGCCGGTGATCGAGAACAGCTTGACCGAACCCAGGTCCCAGGTCAGGCGCGCGTTGGCGCCGTTGGTGCGCAGGTTCTGGAAGTTCAGGCCGTTGGTGTTGATCTTGGTGAAGTCGTAGCCGTCGGCCAGGTCGTTGGTGCCCTTCTTGATCAGGTTGGCACGGAACAGGCGCGCGCTGCCGTCGGTGCTGCGGGCGTGCACGTTGAACAGGGCGTTGAAGGTGGCGTTCGGCTTGTACAGGAACTGCACGCGCTCGGCGTGTTCGTTGTAGCCTTCCAGCGCGTTGGCCTGGCCGGTGTAGGTGTTGTCGACGAAGTCGTCGCGGTGCTGGCGCAGGGTCGATACGCGCATGGCCCACTCGCTCGACAGCGGCACGTTCACGGCCGCTTCCAGGTTGGTGGTGTTGTGCGAGGCCCACGACAGGCTGTAGTAGCCTTCGACCTTGTCCAGCGATGGCTTGGCCGATTCAAACTTGACCACGCCGGCCGGGGTGTTGCGGCCGAACAGGGTGCCTTGCGGGCCGCGCAGCACCTCCACGCCGGCCACGTCGAATACCGGGAAACCTTTCAGGATGCCGTTCTCTTGCACCACGTCGTCATACACCAGCGACACCGGCTGCGAGGCGAAGGTCGAGAAGTCGGTGTTGCCGTAGCCGCGGATGTAGAAGCGCGGGAAGGTACGGCCGTTGGACGATTCCACGTTCAGCGAAGGCACTTTGCCGGCCAGGAAGCGGATGTCCTGGCCGCCGGACAGCAGCACGTCCAGCTTTTCGTTGTTCAGCATGGTCACGGAAACTGGCACATCCTTGATGTTTTCCGCGCGGCGCTGGGCGGTCACGGTCACGGTTTCCAGCTGTGGCTGTTGGGCGGTGGCGGCGTCAGTTTGTGCCAGGGCGGAGCCGATAGGCAAAATGGCGCTCAGCGCCAGTACGCGCTTGTGCATCTTCGACAGTTTGATCATTCAATTTCCCGGTTTAAATGTAGTGCAAAGAGTTAGAAACAGTGTCTCCTGCTTTCTCTTTTTTGCGGTGCAGCGCTTGTTGTGAATATCAATAGTGCACTGACTTTTTTGAAAGGCGATATTCTTTCAGATTGATACCATGTATTGCAAGCTGAATATAACTGAATCCAAATTAACGGTTGGAAATTCGGTTGAGCATATGCAAAGACTGAATATTCAGTGGCTTAGGCGTGTCGCCCGCGCCACCTAGTGATGATATCGGTAAGCTTGCCGGGGCGGCATCGGGCGGCGGGAAAACGCGGCAATTGTAGGAAAATTGCCACAAAAAACAGCACGGCCAGCGCGTGGCTGGCCGTGTGAGGGAGGATTACATGCCCAGCGACCTGAGCAGTTCGTCGGCGTCGGTGTCGCCGCCGCCGGCGCTGGCGGCCGGGGCCGATGCCGCCTGGGCCGCGCGCTGCTGCTCCAGCAGCGCGTCCGGATCGTCGATTTCGCTGGCGTCAAAGTCGTGCAGGCGGATGAACTCGGTGCGGTCGATCGCCAGCTCCAGGTAGAACACATTGCCGCTCTCGGTGTAGAAGCTGACGCGGCGCATCTCCGGGCGGTCCAGCGGGGTGTCCACGCTGAGCACGATCTGCTTGTTCAGCACCAGCATCTTCGGCTGGTTCTGGGTGATGTTGGTCTGCAGTTCTCGCCGCACCTTGCCGGTGAAGTCGCCGACGATCTGGTTCATCAGCTCGCCCATGATGTTGGCCACCTCGTCCGAGGTGTGGGAGCTGGCCAGCTCGGACTTCGGCATGCCCATGTTGATCATGTAGCGCTCATAGATTTCCATCGCCGTGCCGGCCGCGAAGTTCAGCACCACCAGGCCGGTGAAGCCGCCGTCAAACAACACGAAGCAGCCGATGTCGGGCTTGAGGCCGATCTTGGTGATGCGCTGCACCATGCCCGAGTACACCACCTTGTTCTGGGTCGCCGCTTCCAGCACCTTGCTGACCGACTTGCACAGGCTCTCCAGCAGATCTTCCGTGCCGTAGACAACCGCTCTGTTTTCGCTGCTCATAATCTACCTCTACTCTATTCGTACTTGGTGAGAAACATCACTCAGAATACCGAGTGGCAAGTTTCCCGTCCATAGGAATCGCGGATTTCTGTGACATTTAGCTGAGCGCGTTCTTTTCGCCCAACCTCGCCAGCGTCGCGGCGCCACCATGCATCACCGCGGCGAGCCGGAAAAGCAAAAAGCCCAACCGGTGAGGGGCGGGCTTTCTCGTATTCTGTATTTTGGCTCCCCGACCTAGACGCGAGCCAAGGACCTGCGGATTAACAGAAGGGGGCGCCCAGAAGCTGATGGGCACCAAGTAAAAGAAGCAACGGGTTTTCCAGCCCCTGCCGCTGCATCCCTCAAGAACCGATCAAATACCGAAACAGTATGGCGGCTGCCGTTGCGTCGCTGGTGAAAAATTGATGCAGGACAAGGGCTTGGACGGCCGAATGCCGAACGAGCACCGAAACCAACGTTGTCGCGGCAGCAGCCATCAGAGCAGCGCTAACTATATACGGCGCAAGAAAGTCAGCCGCCCTACAACCCGCTCTAACTCCCGCCGAATTCGGGTGTCATGCATGTTGTTTTGAACATAATGGGTCAGCGACGTAACCTCTTTATCTGCTAGCCCAAGTTGGGCTGGCTTAGCTTTTAAATATGCCCATGCACGTTGAATGGCGCATCGTTGCCAAGCAATCCCTTGCGCTTCTGCTCTTTCCAGCGATTTCTCACATTCCCGCACTTGTCCCAAGCGCGCTTCAATCAAGCCTCGTGTTAACCAGACCTCTCCCTCCATCGGGAGTAGTTCTACTGCCATTACCGATTTACGGAGGGCATCCTCATTATCACGAATATCATGAAACAGGAAATAGGCATACCTATCCCAGAGCCAACCATTGTCGCGGTCTACCATGATCGCCAATTCAAAAAGGCGCTTACTTTCATCAAAATCTCCTTCATGGCGAGCCCGATGCGCTGCCTTTGCTTGTGGCGTCCTGAACGCAGCCGCAATTCTGTCGCCTGTGTATGATCTTGTGCCCTTAAGGTAGGCAGAATACTGCGTTCGCGCTTTATTTATTTCCACATCACTCGGACTCTCAGTGCCATCAGCAAGTTTTACATTCTTCTCTTTTGCATATTCAAGGAAATTATTTGAGAACGTTAATTGCAAGTCCCCTTGAACATTGATTTGAGAGGCGATACCACCTGTCTCTTGGAGGGCCAATTCGGCAGCCTGCACAGAAACCCCAACAATATCCGCACAAATTCTCAGGGACTGCGACTCATGTGAGTCTCCTATCCGCGTCATGAGAAGAAGTAACCGCCTTACGCCGGCCCCTAATCGAGCCCAAGTATCTGCAAACAGGAATGTACCAAGATCTTTTCTCAGCATTCCAGCAACGCGATCTGCTGCCTGATCTATTTTCTTCACCGCAGGGTCTGAAAGAGCATTGGCGAAGGCATTTAGTACAATTGGACGCCGTTCCAGTTTATTCAAAGCCGATAGAATTTCCTCGTCCTTCGCTCTCCTGACCAAATGGATATTCAACTTGATGGCTCTATCGCGCAAGAATTCAATGGCCTCCTGCTCTGACAGTGCGTCAATTCCGACTGGATCAGCACCTAATTGTTCATAACGTCGTGACGTTAAAATAACCCGACCTACTCGCCTTGATACCTCTTTAAGTTCTTTACCAAATCGTGTGCGTTCTTCATCGCTCTCGATAAGAGTTTCAGCATTATCAATCACGATTAGAATATCTTTTCGTTCGACTTTTAGCTCATCCTTTATTCGGCCTTGCAATTTGCTTGCCGCTTGGGCTACCTCTAACCGGTAAAAATCGGAGCCTGGATACTCTCCAAAAAAGAGCAAGTGAACAAACGCTAGAAGCTCCATGAGATGGGGTTGGCCGGCAGAGATAGGCTCCAGCCCGTTTATCCCCCACTGCCACCTCTTTGCAGTGTAAAAAAGAATTAGAGTCGGCTTCCACTCCATTTCCTGCTCTTCTTCAAGGACTCGGTGCAAAAACTCAAGGACAAGGGTCGTCTTTCCATAGCCACCGTCACCATACACCAGACATGATCGGGATTCTTCATCAATGGCCCACTCTTTCAATTCATCCAACTGTTCACTTCGCCCTGTAAATGAATCAGTTGTACGTTCGGGCAAATAGCACAGTGGTTCCCAAGAATTTTCCCATATCGATAAACTGGGAGTGCCGCGTCCTGCCAGATTCCTAAAAGGATTAACAGCCTCATACACAAATTCTTGACGTGAATTACTTCCAGTATCTACTTGACAGTACGCCCTTACGACATCCGGTGAAAGAATTTTTATCCGCCGAATGAGTGCCGGCGTCTGATTCCAGCCGCGGATGAAATCTAGATTCCGGGCTAATCGACCGTCCCCGATCTTCGCTTTACCATCCGTTTCAATAACAGGAAGGACTGGCAAAAGATATTCTAATAAAAACTTAAGCGCATCGATCTCTGCTTCTCGTTGATATCCTCCAACAAGCCCATGTCCCTCAGCCCCATCATTTCGAAGCGATACAACAGCCCGAAGTAAACCTTGCAAATTCTTGGGGTGTGCGTTACATAGAAGATTTGCTGGACGTTGCTCTGTAGGTTCCACTAACATTCGTGAGATGCCGCTCCATCCCATTTTTTCACAAGTTATTAAAAGTGCTTCAAAGCCATCTACGAGCGCCCCGTCAGCTGGCGATCTTAATCCCTGAATGATATTCTGGTCAGGCTGCAGGTCAGAAGAGGGGCTCTGCTGGGAGATCCATTCAAGTAGCCCATATGTCACCTGCTGCAAAAGAAGACGAATTGAGGAAATTACACGGACACGACATTCAACGTCTGAGTCACATTCTTGAATTCCGACTAGGGTACTTGCAAAATAGTTTTTCATCGTGACCTATCATTTGAAATGGATCGGCAACCATAATTACCAACTCAGGAGAAAAATTAGTAGCTAGTCGCTGGGCAAACGGTTTGTAAATACAAAGAATAGCATGTTGCCTATGCGAAAACATCACACATTCTCACGAATCGTTCAACTGATCGAATTAGATAGCGAGGCAACCAATGCGTACACCGCCACCGACGCACTAGGTCTTGCACGCGAAATCAATCTGCGTCGGAATGCGGTCGCTCATGAAGCACTATTTGATAGTGAAAATGCCGGTCAGCGCCTATGGGCTGACAAAGCGCTACGTACCCGCCCTGCAACGAAAATGCAAAAATACACTAGACGTACTCAACTAACACATGCAATTGCTGATTGGCCAAAGTACTCTACGCTTCAAGCGCAACGGGCAGAGAGGCCATCTAATGCACACCACCAACGCAATGGTTCGACCATGAAAATGACTGCTTATGAGTTCGCATCATCCATCGAGACTCGAATTGAGTCCCTTTCAAATGAGCAATACCATAATCGCGTTCGCCCGGCAAAGCGACTGATTGAAGAGTTATATCCTCTGTCACGCCTAGCTCTAGCGTTCAAGCAGCCTGGGCTTGATGTACATGTCGAAGCGAACGAAAACAGCGGCCGAGCGGACGGGCATATTTGGTTATCTGGATACATAGAAAAGGACTTCGAGGTTCAGGTAACTTTCGCGGGTTATGGTGAAAAAGACGCATTACGGTCAGCTTTGCTAGTTCAGCAGGGTTTTGCTCCAGGGGCCGGTCCTATAGATAAAATAGCGGGGGAAATCGTCGCGGTTATGGAAGCCCAAGACTATGACGCTCCAATAAAGCCACTGGCCGCATCCATACGTGAGCGCACCTTGGCGAAAGCGGCAAAAAAATATGCCCCAGAAACAGTCCTAATCGTCGCATTTGAAGATATGCGCTTGAGAGGGTGTGGCTGGTGGAAGTGGCTCTACGCCGCAATAGAGAACGTAGGGGGAATTGAACGCGGAAATTTTGCGCAGGTGTACCTCTTCAACGGCTGTTCAAATGAATTCCAGCAGGTCGCTTAGGTAAAAAGTTCTTGCTCGCAAGATCTGGAGCTTCGCTTATAGCAACGCAAGCCTAGCCCTGTCAGCATGAGCCCAGCCTAAGGGTAGCGCCCCCACCACCGCCCAACAGCCTCCCCACACCCACTACGCGCAAATAAATGGCCCCGAAAAACGCAAAAACCCAACCGGGTTAGGGCTGGGTTCATGGCATGCTACTGAATTCTGGCTCCCCGACCTGGACTCGAACCAGGGACCTGCGGATTAACAGTCCGTCGCTCTACCGACTGAGCTATCAGGGAATTGAGGCCAGAATTATAGCGGGAGTTTTTTAATTTGGCGAATTTTTTTACGCCATCCCACTCACGCCGCGCTTGACGCTCCCGGCGGGAAAAGTGACAATGAAATGATTGCGCTATTCATTTCGCATGAAACCCCATGGTAATACCATGAGGAACGCCGGCGCGATCCGGCCCCTACAACGATAAAACGAGACACGATGAGCCATACCAACCTGAGCCCGACGGGCAAACTTTCGGTCGTGGAGAAGATCGGCTACAGCCTGGGCGACCTGGCCGCCAACCTGATCTTCCAGACGCTGCTGACCTTCATCGCCTTCTTCTACACCGACGTCTACAAGATTTCGGCCAACGCGGCGGCCACCATCATCTTCATCGGCGGCCTGGCCGGCGCCTGCTTCAACCCGTTGATGGGCCTGCTGGCCGACCGTACCGTCACCCGCTGGGGCAAGTTCCGCCCTTGGTTGCTGTGGACCTCGGTGCCGTTCGGCCTGATCGCCATCCTCGCCTTCAGCACGCCCAACCTGGGCGACAACGGCAAGATCATCTACGCCACCCTCACCTACATCGCGCTGCTGCTGATCTATTCGGCCAACAACCTGCCCTACTCGGCCCTGAGCGGCGTGCTGACCGGCAGCATGCAGGAGCGTAACAGCCTGTCGTCCTACCGCTTCGTGGCCGTGATGGTGGCGCAACTCATCATCCAGGTGCTGCTGCTGCCGCTGGTGCTGATCCTGGGCGGCGGCGACAAGGTCGAGGGCTTCCGCAACACCATGATCATCTTCGCCGTGGCCGGCACCATCTGCTTCCTGATCACCTTTGCCACCACCCGCGAGCGCATCGTGCCGACCGCCGCCCAGCGTTCGACCATCGGCCAGGACGTGGCCGACCTGCTGCGCAACAAGCCGTGGGTGGTGATGATGCTGCTGACCATCCTGGTGTTCGTCACGCTGGCGCTCAAGGGCGGGCTGTACATCTACTATTTCAAGAACTACCTGAGCGAAGCGGCGCTGTCCGCCTTCCTGAAGGACATCGGCTTCATCAGCTTCATCGGTCACCTTAACGCGGCGCTGAACAGCATCGGCCTCACCAAGTTCCAGTGGCCTGAAGACCCGGCCACCTCGGCCTTCAGCCTGTTCAATGGCGCCGGCATCCTCTGCATGATCATTGGCATCGGCTTCTCCAAGTCGCTGGCCGACCGCTTCGGCAAGCGCGACGTGTACGGCGTGACGCTGTTCATCTCCACCCTGTTCATGCTGGCGTTCTACCTGTATCCGCCAACCTCCATTGGCCTGGTGTTCGGTTCGCAGATCCTGCATGGCTTCTTCTACGGCATCACCATTCCACTGCTGTGGGCGATGATCGCCGACGTGGCCGACTACTCCGAATGGAAAAACAACCGCCGCGCCACCGCCCTGCTGTTCTCGGCCATGATCTTCGGCCTGAAGGCCGGCCTGAGCATTGGCGGCGCGCTGGTGGCGGCCCTGCTGTCCAGCTTTGGCTACGACGGCACGCAAGTCGTACAGCCGCAAACCGTGGCCGAAGGCATCCGTTTGTCGATCAGCGTGTACGCCTCGATTCCATTCCTGGTGGGCGCCGGCTTGCTGTACTTCTACGAAATCAACAAGGCGTCGGAGCGCACGATCGAACTGGATCTGCAAACCCGCCGCGCCCAACCTAACGCATAAGGCAAACATGTCCGAACAACTGACCCCGGCCGAAGAACAGGCCCTGCAACGCGCCATCTCGCAGCCGCTGGTGAGCCACATCTACACGGCCGACCCGTCGGCGCACGTGTTCAATGGCAAGATCTACATCTATCCGTCGCACGATATCGAGGCCGGCATTCCTTTCAACGACAATGGCGACCACTTCGGCATGGAGGATTACCACGTGCTGTCGATGAACAGCCCGAACGGCGCCGCTACCGACCACGGCGTGGCGCTGCACGTCAAGGACGTGCCATGGGCCGAGCGCCAGATGTGGGCGCCGGATGCTGCGTACAAGGACGGCAAGTATTACCTGTACTTCCCGGCCAAGCGCGCCGATGGCATCTTCCAGATCGGCGTGGCGGTGGGCGATCAACCGCAGGGCCCTTTCGCGCCCGAGCCGAGGGCCATCGAAGGCAGCTATTCGATCGACCCTGCGGTGTTTGAGGATCAGGGCGAGCACTATATGTACTTCGGCGGCATCTGGGGCGGTCAGCTACAGAAGTACCGCAACAACGAATATGGCGCGGCGAACGAAGAACCTGCGGACGACCAGCCGGCGTTGACGGCGCGCGTGGCGCGCCTGACGGCTGACATGAAGCAGTTTGCCGAAGCGCCGCGCGACGTCGTGATCGTGGATGAAAACGGTCAGCCACTGCTGGCCGGCGACCACGAGCGCCGCTACTTCGAAGGCCCGTGGATGCACAAGTACAAGGGCAAGTACTACTTCTCCTACTCGACCGGCAACACCCATTTCCTGTGCTACGCGGTGGGCGACAATCCGTACGGCCCGTTCACCTACCAAGGCAAGATCCTGACGCCGGTGATCGGCTGGACCACCCACCATTCGATCGTGGAATTCGAAGGCCGCTGGTTCCTGTACTACCACGACAGCAGCCTGTCGAAAGGCATCACCCACCTGCGCTCGGTGAAAGTGACCGAGCTGCACTACGACGAAGACGGCCGCATCAAGATCATCGACCCGTACGGCAAATAAGTCCCGTAGGCGGGCCGCGCAAACTCAGACGATGAGGGAGCGCGACGGCTTTTGCACGCGCTGTTTCTCCAGCACCACCATCGAATCGTGGATGTGCAGGCCGGGGCAGAAGTTGCTGACTTCCGGCACCTTCTGCCCATCGATGTGATACCAATGATGGAGGTCGTCGATCAAGTCCTGCACCATCGTGCTGAAGAAGTTGCTGGGCGCGCGGTAGCCGCCGCCGAAGGTGTCCCAGTACGCCGTGTGCAAGTCCTCGATCATATAGAGACCGCCTTCGCTGACCTTCGGGAACAAGGCCTTCAGCGTCAACGGGATGTGCTCCATCTGATGGCTGCCATCATCGAGCACGATGTCGACGCCGCCCATCTCCTCCACCACCGACGCCAGGAACTGCGTATCCGTCTGCGAACCGATGCGCACCTGGCCCGCAATGCCATTCAGCTTCGCACAGTTGGGATCGATGTCGACGCCGTAGATGATGGCCTCGTCGCCAAAATACTTGCGCCACATCTGCAGGCTGCCGCCCTTGCTCACGCCGATTTCGAGGAAGCGTAACTTCTTGCCGCGATAGGCGCTGAAATAGCGGTCGTACAGCGGGAGGTAGTGGTGCCACTTGTGCACGAGGTAGCCCTTGTTCTCGGCATACATGCGCGCCAGATCGCCCTCGAAGCCGTACTTGGTGCGGATATCGTGCTCGACGCCCAGCTGCTCGTCATAGCCGAACTGATTGATATCGACCAGCGGGATGCGGTTCTGCCCCGACAGCCAGCGCAACTGATCCTTCGGCAGGCCCAGCTGGGTGTGGACGATGTCGTACACCGTCGGGAGCAGGCTCGGATGATTGGTCAGCAAGTGATTCAGGGATTCCAGAATGGTGACTTCGATGTTCTTTTCGCTCATGTCTAATCCCTCGTTGAATTGGTAGCAAGATCATACGCTACGACAACCGCATTACCAACTAAAGAGCACCTATGACAAAATACCGTTTTTAACCCGATGATCACCTGTAAGAATCCCATGCAACGACCAAACTTCAGCGACAAATTTTCCGACAACCTGGCCCTGCTTCCCGTCATGGATGCGGTGGCGGCCATCGAACTGATCGACCAGTCGGGCGCGCCCGTGGCAAAGATTGAAAATAAACCAGGCCAGGCGGGATCGCTGCGCGTTTATGGCTGGTTGGCCGACGCGTTCGGCGCGATCACGCCTGAAGCGGCCGAACTTGGCCTGAAGATTTATGCCGAACACACGCAGGATGCCCGCGCCAACCCAGGCAAACATCCCAACATTGACCGTCTGTTCAACATTAAAACCGCAGATCAGACGCTGCAGGCGAAAGGCTTGTGAGCGCGATTCCCCAACAGGCGCTTGCAATGAAAATGGCCGCCGATGCGTTGCACTAGCGGCATAAGTGAGCGGGGGCGCTGAGTAAGTCCCTGAATCAAGGCTGCTTCGAGAGGCATCCGTAAAACTGCTCGGCGTACTTAGCAGGTATGTGTGCCCGCCTCGAGCCTGGGTTGATAATACCGCGAGCCCCCACCCAGTCGGAATCTCGTTCATTAAGATAAGTCGACAGCTTGCGCCTGTTCCCTGTGCGCCTATCTCTGGAAAACAGACCTTGGACAGCCCCCTCTACGAGAATGGGAATGGCTTTTTTATTGTCAAGTGCGAGGTCTGGGTTTTCCACTAGTTCGTTACCCCAGCCAAGTGCATGACCGACGCGCCCATAATTAATCTTGTGAGTGAGTTGCACGAAACCACGACCGTAGTAGGATTTTCCATTGACAGGGATCGCATAGTTGTCAGACGCGGGCCGGTTGGATTTCTTGAACAATGCGGTTACCGCATCAATTGAACATTGATCGGTTGAGCAGAGACCTTCCCGTACAGGCAACATCTTTCCGGCAGTTTCCCTATATGCAGTTGCCAGAATATAAGCGAGCCAGCGCTTGTCTTCGTAGCGCGTAGATTCCCAGTAATCAAAGATACCGTCGAACGTCTTCTGCGGCTCGCCTTTGAACAGGTATTTGGGAAAGGACGTTGAGCACTCGGCATAAAATGCATCGCGATTTATCTTATGCCCGACTTCTTGAGCCTCGACGTTTATAGAAAAGAGCGGAAGCAGGGCCAAAAGCGCTTTTAGATTTCTCATGATTTTCCTATGGATCAAGTACAAGGCGCATCGCAACTTCACTTGCAAGAATAGCAGCTTGTCCAGTAACAAAACTCTCGGATTGTCACCCACCAAAAATTGCAACCTCCCTATCCGGCTATTACTCAGCTACGCCGCGCGTCACGCCCAACTGTTGCATTTATGACATTCGTTACTTTTCGAGAGAATGTCGTCAGTTAAATAGTAGAAAATTAATTCTTGTAGGAATAATCTTACAAAATAGGATTTTCCCGAAGAGGCGGTTCGGAATTCCACTTACAAAACTCGAAAAGAAGCCTATCCCTGTGGCGTCAGATCCGAACACATATGTGCAAGCTCATCAAAAATAAAACAGAAGGGGAAAGCGATGTCCACCTTAAAGCTCATTGTCGCGTTGGTATTGATCAACAGCTTGGCTGGTTGTGTCAGCATGGTTCGCGACCAAGAAGGAGCAATTCAACTCTTTAGCCCAAAAGATGTTGTTACTGTTAGCGACGCTAACAAGTCAAATCCAGAAAGTAAGAAAGGGGCGTCAACGTCAAAATCAGTTATCGGGCCGGTGGATCCTGCGAACTTCGCCAAGTTAATTAATAGCAACGCATCGGATCTGGACGAGGCGCTCCGACTGTTTGGAATCGCGTGCAATGTTTCGGTCAACGAGCAATGCCGTATGGTCCGGAATAGCGCCCAAGATCGGCTTATCGCATCTTCGAACGCCATATGCAGAGAGTACAAGAACACCTTGAAGCGAGCTCACGCGGAGACAAACTTCGCCTACGGCGGCCTTGCCACGTTATTTGGCGGCATCGGGGCTGTTACCACGGCAGTGAATCCAGCTCGGCTGTTCGCGGGGGCGGCATCAATCACCACTGGTGTGAGAGCGGAAATGAATCAATCGATGTATTCCATGCTCGCCATTGAGATCGTCACAAAAGCGATTGACAAAGGCAGGGCCGATGTCCTGAAGGATATTGACGTGAACCAGCGCAAGGAAATCGGGAACTACAACTTGGAGAGAGCAATTGCGGACGCGGAAGAGTACCATTCGCGATGCTCGCTCCTTGCTGGTTTACAAGAGGCGTCTGCCTCTGTTGCTCAGTCCAGCATTGGCTTGAAGGCACTCAATCAGACGCTTGAAGATCTCGGACAGACCGCACAGATTCAGGTAGGGAGAAAGAAATACAGCTTGTATGGCACGAACCAAGTATTCATTAGCAAAGTCTGCTCTGGACTGACCGATGACTATGAAATCTTCAAGAAAACTCAAGGGATAGACATCAAACTGACTGAGTACGCGGACCTCGACAACAAGTGGCAGACACTGACTGGCAAAGATGAGTATTGTAAGTCCGGGGCAGTCAATCCGACTGATGCCGAGTGGACTGAGTTGGTCGCACAATTCAGCAAAACACAAGACGATGCCCAGCGAGACAAAGTACTTGCTCAAATCGCTGCGCAGCAGGCAAAAGCCACGGCAATTGAGCAATTCCTGAAGGCCAACTTGTCCAGCGTTACGGCTGCCATGCAAAATCGCGCAACCGTCATACAGCAGATTGCCGTTCAAAGAACTGAGATCGCAACGTCATTGGGCACTTTCAAAACCGCTGTCCTCTCTGAGGCCGCAGCCGACAAAGACACTTTCAACGTCAAGGACCTCAAGATGCTCACGGCAAAAGTGAGAAATGTGCTTGATCTCGTCGCAAGGACAAAAACCCAATTAGCAGCAAACGACATCGTTCAGCTGAACGCAGCATTGGGGGCTGTTGACGCGCTCACCCTTGATTCCACGACCAATGACTTGGAAGCTGCAAAGAGTAAATTGGCCCAAGCATTTTCAGCCCTGACTGGCTGGAGCGCAAAATAGGGACGCGGAGGTAGGCTCCCCCGTCGGCACCCCGTAAGCTTGAACCGGAGGAGGCCCAGCCCAATATGCAAGGCTAAACAGGTCCTAAAAAGCAAAAACCCAACCGGGTTAGGGCTGGGTTCTTGGCATACTACTGAATTCTGGCTCCCCGACCTGGACTCGAACCAGGGACCTGCGGATTAACAGTCCGTCGCTCTACCGACTGAGCTATCAGGGATTAGAGGCAACATTTTATACTGTTTCTTTCACACCGGCAAGGTGCAATTTACTGCGGTATTTCCTGCTGCCTTTCGTATCAAGCTTTACAGCTCAACGCGAAGAAACAAGAGTTTAGAGCACTTCCGCGATGGCGTCAATAACGATATCGATATTGCGCGAATTCAACGCGGCTACGCAGATGCGGCCGGTGTCGACAGCGTAGATCGATTTCGCGCGCAATTGCTCGACTTGCGCCTTGGTCAGGCCGGAGTACGAGAACATGCCCACCTGGTCGCGCACGAAGGCGAAGTCGTGGCCTTTGGCTTGCAGCTTGACAACAAACGCTTCGCGCATTTCCTTGATGCGCACGCGCATCGCGGCCAGTTCATCTTCCCACTTCTGACGCAGTTCTGGGGTGGTCAGTACGGTCGCCACCACCTTGCCGCCGTGTACCGGTGGGTTGGAGTAGTTGGTGCGCACCACACGCTTCAGTTGCGACATCAGGCGGGCCGCCTCTTCCGCGGTGGCGGCCACCACGCTCAGCGCGCCTACGCGCTCGCCGTACAGCGAGAACGATTTGGAGAACGAGTTCGATACCAGCAGCGGACCGCCGGCTTCCGCAAAGCGGCGCACCACGGCGCCGTCTTCCGCGATGCCCGCGCCAAAGCCCTGGTAAGCCATGTCCAGGAACGGCACCAGGCCGCCGGCGGTGATGGCGGCGATGACTTCGGTCCACTGGTCAGAAGTCAGGTCGGCGCCGGTCGGGTTGTGGCAGCAGGCGTGCAGCAGCACGATGGAGCCGGCTGGCATGGCCTTGATGTCGGCGATCATGCCGGCGAAGTTCACGCCGTGGGTGGCGGCGTCGAAGTACGCGTAATTGTTGACTTTGAAGCCGGCGCTTTCGAACAACGCGCGGTGGTTTTCCCAGCTTGGGTCGCTGATGTAGACTTCTGCATTCGGGGCGAAGCGCTTCAGGAAGTCGGCGCCGATTTTCAGTGCGCCGGTGCCGCCGATGGCTTGCACGGTGACCGCACGCTTCTCTTGCAAAACAGCGCTGTCGGCGCCAAATACCAGTTCTTGCACCGCCTTGTCGTAGGCAGCCAGGCCTTCGATCGGCAGATAGGTGCGCGGTGCTGGCGCCGCGATCAGGATTTCCTCCGCTTTTTGCACGCACGATAGCAGCGGCACTTTACCGTTGTCGTCATAATAGACGCCGACGCCCAGATTGATTTTCTGAGGGTTTTGGTCGGCGTTAAAGGCTTCGGTAATACCCAGGATAGGGTCGCGTGGTGCCATGTCGATGGCGCTGAACAAGCTAGGATTCGTCATGATAAGATTGGATTCAATTGGAAGCGGTTCGCAGCAGAGATGTATAGACAGCGCCCTTAAAATAACGACTTCAGGCCGCTGGCAGGCCATTATTCTAACAAAGGTCTGAGCAAGATGGCTGAATTACCTGTAGCAGATACCCCCAAGGCGACCGTGGTGACGTTCCCGGATTCGCCGTTCAAATTGCACCAGCCCTTCCCGCCCGCCGGCGATCAGCCGACGGCGATCGACCAACTGTGCGAGGGCATCGACGACGGCCTGTTTTTCCAGACGCTGCTCGGCGTGACCGGCTCCGGCAAAACCTACACCATGGCCAACGTCATCGCCCGCAAGGGACGTCCCGCCATCGTGTTCGCGCCGAACAAAACGCTGGCCGCGCAGCTGTACTCGGAGTTCCGCGAATTCTTCCCGGAGAACGCGGTCGAGTACTTCGTGTCCTACTACGATTACTACCAGCCGGAAGCCTATGTGCCGCAGCGCGACCTGTTCATTGAAAAGGATTCGTCGATCAATGAGCACATCGAGCAGATGCGCCTGTCGTGCACCAAGTCGCTGATGGAGCGGCGCGACGTGGTGATCGTGGCGACCGTGTCGGCCATCTACGGTATCGGTAATCCGAACGAGTACCACCAGATGATCCTGACCCTGCGCCAGAAGGATCGCGTGGCGCAGCGCGACATCATCGCGCGCCTGATCCAGATGCAGTACACGCGCAACGAAGTGGACTTCGGCCGCGGCACCTTCCGCGTGCGCGGCGATACGCTCGATATTTTCCCGGCCGAGAATGCGGACCTGGCGGTGCGCCTGGAGCTGTGGGACGACGAGCTGGAATCGATCCAGCTGTTCGATCCGCTGACGGGCCGCGTCAAGCAGAAGATCCCGCGCTTCACCGTGTATCCAGGCTCGCACTACGTAACACCGCGCTCCACAGTGCTGAACGCGATCGAAAGCATCAAGGAAGAGCTGCGCGAGCGCCTTGAGTTCTTCCGCAAGGAGGGCAAGCTGGTTGAGGAACAGCGTCTTGAACAGCGCACCCGCTTCGACCTGGAGATGCTGGCCGAAATCGGCTTCACCAAGGGCATCGAGAACTACTCGCGCCACCTCAGCGGCGCCAAGGCGGGCGAGCCACCGCCAACGCTGGTGGACTACCTGCCGAAAGATGCGCTGATGTTCCTCGACGAGTCGCACGTGCTGATTGGCCAGTTGAGCGCCATGTACAACGGCGACCGTTCACGCAAGACCAATCTGGTGGACTACGGCTTCCGCCTGCCGTCCGCGCTGGATAACCGGCCGTTGAAATTCGAGGAATTCGAGCAGAAGATGCGGCAGACGATCTTCGTCTCCGCCACGCCGGCCGAATACGAGAAGTCGCATGCCGATCAGGTGGTGGAACAGGTGGTGCGTCCGACCGGCCTGGTGGACCCGCAGGTGATCGTGCGCCCTGCCCTATCGCAGGTCGACGACCTGATGTCCGAGATCACCGACCGCGTGGCCAAGAACGAGCGCGTGCTGGTCACCACGCTGACCAAGCGCATGTCGGAGCAGTTGACCGAGTACCTGAGCGATCATGGTGTGAAGGTGCGTTATCTGCACAGCGATATCGAAACGGTGGAGCGCGTGGAGCTGCTGCGCGATCTACGCATTGGCACCTTTGATGTGCTGGTCGGGATCAATCTGCTGCGCGAAGGCCTGGACTTGCCGGAGGTGTCGCTGGTGGCGATTCTGGACGCTGACAAGGAAGGCTTCCTGCGTTCCGAGCGTTCGCTGATCCAGACCATCGGCCGCGCCGCGCGTAACCTGAACGGTGTGGCGCTGCTGTACGCCGACCGCATGACCGATTCGATGGAGCGTGCGATTGGAGAGACCGAGCGTCGGCGCGCCAAGCAGATCGCCTTCAATGAAGCCAACGGCATCGTGCCACGCGGCGTGAAGAAGATCATCAAGGACATGATCGACGGCGTCTACAGCGAGAAGGGCGCGAAGGAAGAGCTGGAGGTAGCGCAGGAGACGGCCAAGTACGAATCCATGAGCGAGAAGCAGATCAGCAAGGAGATCAAGCGCCTGGAAAAAGCCATGCTCGATCACGCCAAGAATCTGGAGTTCGAAAAGGCCGCGCAGGTGCGCGACCAGCTGCATCATCTCAAGCAGCAGTTATTCGGCGCGCCGGGCGCCGACAACATCGCCTGAACCACCACCCCGCCCCCCCGTCATTCCGGCGAAGGCCGGAATCCATAGAACGCATGAGGGATCACAGCGCCAGCGTTCCATGGATCCCGGCCTTCGCCGGGACGACGGTGCGGTTTAGTTGGCGATGAAGGTGGTAAGCGCTTCAAGCAACTGCGGCGCCACCGGCAGGTCCGGGCTCGCGTAGGATTTCTGCTGCAACGCCTGATCGTCACCGACGATTTTCAGCAGATGGTTCATACCCTCCACAATCACCACCTTCGCCTTCGGCGCAGCGGCGGACAGCAACTTCGCCTCCTCCTGCGGCACCTGAATATCGGACGTCCCCTGCAAAATCAGCACCGGCATCTTCAGCGCGGCAACAGCCTTGCGCGGATCATGCTGCAAAGCGGAGATCAAATAGGGCTGAACCTCCGGCCGATACAGCGCCATCAGCGACGGCGACACCTTGTCCACCGTCTTGCCCTCCTTGAGCGAGGCCAGGATGCCGTCGCTCTCGGCCATCAACGGCGGCGGCAGTTTGTCCTTCAGCTGCTCGCGCAGGATCTCGTCCAGCGAGTGGCCGGCGCCCGCGATCAGCACGCAGGCATCCGCCCCACCCTGCGCACAGGCTTCCGCGGCGATCTGCGCGCCTTCGCTATGACCGGCCATCACCACGCGCGAGAAGCGCGGATCGCTGTGCAGTTTGCGCAGCCATGCGGCGGCATCGCCAATGTAATCATCGAGGCGCAGATTCTCTTCCTTCCACACCGGCAGCGCGCTGGAGCCGATTCCGCGCTTGTCGTAGCGCACCGATGCAATACCCTGGCGCGCCAGGCCTTCCGCCACCATTTTCAGCGAATCGTTAGGACCAGGCAGCAGCGTGCTGTTGCCATCGCGGTCGGTGGGGCCGGAGCCGGAATGCAGCAGCACCACCGGCACTTTACCAGTCACGCCATCAGGCGTCAGTTCAGTGCCATACACCGTGCCGCCGCCCACCTCCAGCGATACCGGCCGCGAGGCGGCAAACACGGACGACGACAACAGCATCAAGGACAGCAACAGCTTCATACTTTTCTCCATTTATTGAGGAAGACGTTTGTACAGCACCAGCGAATAGCCGGTGGCCACCGGCGCCCACACCATCATCACCGCCAGCAGCAGCCAGTACGGCGCCCCCAGCCAGACGGCGATCAGCCCAAGCACACCACTGCCGACCATCAGCTTGCCGGCCAGCCGGTGCGTGGCGTTCCATACGCGCTCGTTCGCCAGCGTCCATGGCGTGCGGATGCCGAGGAAAAAGTTGCGCCGAACCTTGCCCATCGGGTTGCCGACCAGGATAAGGACGATGAACACCAGCACCGGCACCACGCGCTCGACCCGCACCTGCACGCCCAGCGCGGCGCACAGCACCAGGATCTCGACGCCGGCCATCAGCGCGACCGGAATGGCCATCAGATAGCCGTACGTATCGCCCGAAGCCTGCACCTCGAACTGCTTGGGCGACAGCCATGGCAGCGCGACGCCCAGCAGCAGGAAGCCGCTCATGCAGCCAGGTCCCAGCAGCCACAGATGCCAGCGCGGCCCGTAGCCATCCACCTGCCCGGCCACGTTCCAGTGGATCGGCATCGAGGCCGGCAGCGACGGGTAAAAGTAGGCGGTAACGGCCGTCATGGCGGCGATCATCAGGATGCACAGCAATAAGGCGCGAGGCTTCATTTCTTTCTCCCTTGAGGTTGGTCGCCGGCCAGGTCCATCATCCAGGCCAGCACGTCTTGCAGCACGGTGGTGTTGAGGCCATACCAGATGGTCTGGCCTTCGCGCCGGCGCGTGATCAGGTCGGCCTCGGCCAGCACCGCGAAGTGGTGCGACATGGTCGGCTTACTCATGTCGAAGTGCTGCGCCAGGTCGCCGGCCGTCATTTCGCCACTCCGCAGCAGACGCAGGATCTCGCGCCGGGCGGGATCGGCGATGGCTTTAAAGGCGCTGTTGGATGCGTTCATTAGGCAAACATCTAATTAGACAGTTATCTAAATATAGGCGGATTTAAAAGCCGGGTCAAGTCCCAATGCCGCTAAGTTAAGAGCCATCGAAAAAGGCTTAACTTTGCGGCATCAGGATCAAGTCCCAGCCAACGTCGTCAGGCGACGGCCATGCCCTCATGGTCGAACACATGCCAGCGCTCCGGCGCCACCTGCACCCTCGCCATCTGGCCGTTTCGCCAAACCGCCTCGGCGTCCACCCGGGCGATAAGCTGCGTGCCCCCGCCGTCCGGCGTCAGATAGACGTAGCTGGCATCGCCCAGCAATTCAGCCGCCTGCACCATCACCTCGATGCCGCTGCCACCGCCGGGCGCCAGCGCCATATGCTCCGCCCGCACGCCCAGCGTGACGCTGCCCCCCACCACCACGCCAGCACGCGCCGACACTGGCGCCAACGCACCGCCAGCCACACGTACAGTCATCAACTGCGCATCGATCGCCTCCACCTTGCCGGCGATCAGATTCATCGCCGGCGAACCGAGGAAACCGGCCACAAACAAATTGGCCGGCTTCTGATACAGCTCCAGCGGCGCACCAACCTGCTCCACCACGCCGCCGCGCAGCACCACGATGCGGTCCGCCAGCGTCATCGCCTCCACCTGGTCATGGGTCACGTAGATCATGGTGCTGCGCAGTGTGCGATGCAGGTTTTTCAGTTCGATGCGCATCTGCACACGCAAGGCCGCATCCAGATTGGACAGCGGTTCATCAAACAGGAACACCTCGGGCTGACGCACAATGGCGCGGCCTATCGCCACGCGCTGCCGCTGGCCGCCGGACAGCTCTTTCGGCTTGCGCTCCAACAGCGCTTCGATCCGCAGCACGGCCGCCGCCTGCATTACCTTGTCGCGGATGGCGGCGGGCGGCAACCCGGCCAGTTTGAGCGCGAAGCCCATGTTGTCGTACACCGTCATATGCGGATAGAGCGCGTAGCTCTGAAACACCATGGCGATGCCCCGCTGGGCCGGCGGCACATGCGTCATGTCCTTCCCGCCGATGACGACCACACCCTGGTCCGGGCTTTCGAGCCCGCAGATGGTGCGCAACAGCGTCGACTTGCCGCAACCGGATGGTCCGACGAACACCACAAACTCACCATCCGCGATGCTCAAATCGATACCGCGCAATATCTGCTGCTGGCCGAAGCCTTTACGGATGCCTTGTATTTCCAATCCCGCCATGCGCGTCCCCTTAGCCCAGCAGTACTTCGATATGATGCGTTCCGCCACCGCCGCGCAACGGAATGCGCGCCACGCCATCTTGCGGCGCCAATGGCTGACCGTCGACCGTCACGCCCACCACGCGCTGCGCGCTGCCCTGAGGATTCCTGGCCACGATGTGATACTGCCCGCCGTCCGGCGCGGCATAGCGGATGCTGAACTCCGGCCAGTCATCCGGCACGCGCGGCGCCAGCACGATATGATTGCCGTCTTCGATGCGGAAGCCCAGCACCGATTCCAGCCCCACGCGGAACATCCAGCCGGACGAGCCGGTGTACCAGGTCCAGCCGCCGCGTCCCACATGCGGCGCTTCGCCATAGACGTCGGCCGCGATCACATACGGCTCCACCTGATACACCGCCACCGCCGCCGCATCGAGCGCATGGCTGACAGGACTCAGCATCTCCAGCAGCCGCGCGGCACGGTCACGCCGTCCCGCTTCAGCCATCGCCCGCACCGCCCAGCAGGCGGCGTGCGTGTACTGGCCGCCGTTCTCACGCACACCGGCCACGTAGCCTTTGATGTAGCCCGGATCATTGGGCGTGTTGACAAAGGCTGGCGTCAGCAGACGAATCAGGCCATCCTGTTCCGACACCAGCCGCTGCTCCATCGCGTCCAGCGCCTGATTGGCGCGTTCCTGCGGCGCGGCGCCGGAAATCACCGCCCACGCCTGGGCCAGCGCGTCGATCTGGCATTCGTCGCTTTCCTTGGAGCCGATGACGGCGCCGTTGTCGTAGAAGGCACGCCGGTACCAGCCGCCATCCCAGCCATCGGCGTTCAGCGCGTAGTCCAGGTGATCGTGATAAGCACGGTAGATGAGCACCCGCGCGTGATCGCCGCGCTGCTCGCAGATAGGCAGGAAATCCTTGATGATGCGAGACAGGAAAAAGCCCATCCACACGCTCTCGCCACGCCCTTCGCGGCCAACGCGGTTCATGCCGTCGTTCCAGTCGCCGGTGCCCATCAGCGGCAGACCGTGCGCGCCCTGGGTCAGGGAGCGGTCCAGCGCGCGGCAGCAATGCTCGTAGATGTCGGCGCTGTCGCCGGACAGCTCCGGTTTCAGGTACACCTCATCCTCGCCCTCTTCCAGCAGCCGGGCTTTCAGGAAAGGCTCGACTTCATCCAGTACGCCGCGGTCGCCGGTGGTATTGATGTAGAAGGCGGTGATGTACGGCAGCCAAAGCAGGTCGTCCGAAAAGCGCGTGCGCAAACCTTGCTCCATCGGCGCCGTGTGCCACCAGTGCAGTACATCGCCTTCCACGAACTGGTGGGCCGCGTGAATGCGGATCTGCTGGCGTGTCAGGTCCGGGCGCGCGTACACCATGGCACTGGAATCCTGCAACTGGTCCCGGTAGCCCAGCGCGCCGCCGGACTGGTAGAAGGCCGAGCGGCCCCAGATGCGACAGCTCAGGTTCTGATAGGCCAGCCAGCCGTTCAGCATCAGATCCACCGCCGGCGTCGGGGTCCGCACCTGTACCGCGCCGACGGTGCGGCTCCAGAACGCGGTGATCTCGTCATACGCGTTCTGCACCGCGCCCGGCGCCGCGTAACGTCGCACCAGCTCCAGCGCCGCTTGGCGCTCCACCGTTTCGCCCAGCAGGAACACGCATTCCAGCGTGGCGCCCGGCGCCAGTTCGTGCGTGGCCTGCAGCGCGGCGCAGGGATCGAGACCGGCGCCGCTGACGCCATCCAGGCGCGGCGCCGCCAAGGCCGCAGGACGCGCTGGGCTGCCATGCAGGCCGATGAACGAGGCACGGTCCGCGCTGTGATGTACTTCAGCGCCATGAGCCAGGAATGCGGCAAACGTCACGCCATCGGCAAACACCCCGGCCATCGGGTTATGCGCCAGCAGCACGCCCGACGGATCATGCTCGGTGACGACAAAGCGGCTGCTGTCGGCGGGCGTGCCGCCCAGTACCAGACGCTGGTAGGAGAACAGCGATAGCCGCCGCGCCGCCGCGCCAAGGTTGGTCACGCGGACGCGCACCAGCTTGACCGGGTCGTGGCGCGGCACGAACATGGTGGTTTCCTGCTCCAGTCCATGGCTGACATGGCGGAAGCGCGTGTAGCCGAAACCATGCGCGGCCTCGTAGCCGGCCGCCGTCGGCGTCGGACCTGGCACCGGCGACCAGAATTGGCCACTGTCCTCATCGCGGATGTACAGCGCCTCGCCATGCGGATCGCGGATCGGATCGTTGTACCACGGCGTGAGGCGGTGCACGCGGCTATTGCGGCTCCACGTGTAGCCGGCCCCGCTGTCGCTGACCAGGAAGCCGAAATGTTCATTGGAGACGGCGTTGGTCCAGGCCAGCGGCGGCCGGTGCAGCCCGCGCCGTGCATCCCAGTCCATACGGATCACGTATTCATCGCCGGCGTCGTTAAAGCCGCCGTTGCCATTGAAGAAGCGCAGCGCGGTGCCGTCATCCAGCGAAGCCGGGCCCTCCGGCTGTGCGGCGCCAGCGCCGATCATCTGGGCGGCTGGCGCGGCGCCGTCCGGGTGGTCCAGCGATGGTAATGCTTCACGCACCACCAGCAGCGCATTGAGTTCGATGCGAGCCAGCTCCGCGGACGGCAGGCTGGAGGGGTCACGCACGTAGAGGCCTTCCTCGGCAGGCCATGCGTCCGGCGCGCCAAGCAGCAGCACATTCAGGCGCAGACCGAGCGCAGACCAGTAGCGGCGCGCACCCAGCAGGAGTTCGATGTCTGCATCACCGGGGCGTGCCGCGTGCAGAAGCACATGGACCGTCGGCAGCCCTGCGGCCGCGCTGGCGCTGGTGGCCCTGACCACGGCGCTGGCGGCGGCCAATGCGGCCGGGGGGGCGCGCAGGCCGGACTGGCCGTACAGGATCGCACCGGCGAGGCGCTGGCAGTATTCCGCCTGCGTAGCGCTCAAGCCGATCCGCTCGCGCAGGGCCTTGCCAGCGGCGCGCGCCGCATCCATCAGTGGCAGACCATCGTCGCGTAGCGCATCGGCCAGCGTCAGCGCCTGTTCGCGGTTGGCCGCCGCGCCAAGCACGAACAGCACGCGCGCCACTCCTCCCGGCGTCAGCGTCACGCTGCGACGCAGACTGAATGCCGGATCAAGTACATTGCCGGCGGTGCCCGACAGCGCGCCGTCCATGCCGGCCGGTGCGCGCAGGTCGCGGCCACGGCCAACGAAACGGGTGCGGTCGGTCTCAAAACCGGCCGCGTCGCCGCCAGCCGCCGCGTGCATCATCCACAGTCCGGCCTCGCCCTCGCCGCGTGGACGGCGGCGCGCAAGCAGTACACCGTTGGCCGCATCGTGCTCGGTCTGGACAAACAGCTTGGAGAAAGCCGGATGCGCGGCTTCGTCAGACTGACGGTTCAGCACCACCTCAAGATAGCTGGTCACATCGATCCGGCGCGGACGCTCGGACAGGTTGCGCAACAAGATGCTGCGCACCTCCACGTCCCGCACGGGATCGACAGCCGCTTCCAGTCTCGCCTCGACGCCGTTGGCGACCACGCTGATCCAGCAACTGCCGTCATCACCGCCGGCATCACGCCGGGCGCCGTCAACGTCACAAGGTTGCGCGCCCAGCGACCATTGCTGGCCGCTGTCGGCGTCACGCAAATAGAAGAAATAGCCTTCCGCGTCTTCAACGCGGTCGCCGCTCCAGCGCGACAGCATGGTGTCGCCTACGCGGCTGAAGCCTGTGCCGGCGCCGGTCAGCAAGGTGGTAAAGCTGCCGTTCGACAGCAGTTGTGCGTGGCGCATCAGTGGATGGGTCATGATCTTTATACGGTTGTGTTCAGGCAGGCGCCATTGCTGGCGACGATATCGGCATACAGGTAGGCGCTGTCTTTCAGCGTTCGCTGCTGGGTGGCGAAGTTGACGTGAATGATGCCGAAGCGCTTGGCGAAGCCCAGCGACCATTCAAGGTTGTCGAGCAGCGACCACACCATGTAGCCCCGGATGTCCACACCCTGCGCCAGCGCTGCGCTCAGAGCGCCCATGTTCTTGCGCAGGCAATCGACGCGCAACGGGTCGTGCACGCGGCCGCTCTCCGCGACAGGCGGATCGTAGAAGGCAGAGCCGTTTTCCATGATGTAGAGCGGCGTGTCGCCGTAGCGCTGTTTGAAGTTCAGCAGCGTGTCGGTAAGCCCTTGCGGGAAGACTTCCCAGCCGGTTTCGGTGTATGTGGCCTGCGGCTGGCGCACCGGTGCCACCTTCAGCGGCCAATTGGACGGCTCGTTGCGTACCACGGCACGTGTGTAGTAATTGATGCCGACGAAGTCCAGCTTCTGGCGGATCAGCGCGAAGTCCTCGGCCGGCCAATCCGGCCAGGCGTCGCCAAACATCTGCTTGAGCTCCGGCGGGTATGCGCCGAGGAAGATCGGATCGAGATACTGGCGGTTCATATAAGCGTCGGCGCGCCGGGTCGCGTCCAGGTCTTCCTGCGATTGGCTGGCCGGGTACTTCGGCTCGATGTTGACGACGATGCCGATCTGGTGCCGGCCAATTTCCCGGTAAGCTTTGACGGCGCTGCCGTGTGCGCGCATCAGGTTGTGGCTGGCCAGCGCCGCCTCGTGCAGGCTGCGGTGGCCCGGCGCCAGCGTGCCGTGCATGTAGCCGCCGTCCGTCACCACCCACGGTTCATTCAGTGTGGCCCAGGATTTGACACGGCCATCGAAAGCCTTGAACAGGATGCGTGCGTAATCGGTGAACCAATCGGCGATGTCGGGGTTCAGCCAGCCGCCGCGATCGTCAAGTGCCGCCGGCAGATCCCAGTGGTACAGCGTGACCAGCGGTTCGATGCCGTTCGCCAGCAGTTCGTCGATCAGACGGCTGTAGAAATCCAGGCCGGCCTGGTTGATGGCGCCCCGCCCCTGCGGCAGGATGCGGCTCCAGGAGATGCTGAAGCGGTAGGCCTTGAGTCCCAGCTTTGCCATCAGCGCCACGTCCTCCTTGTAGCGGTTGTAATGGTCGCAGGCGATGTCGCCGCTGTCGCCGTCGCGCACATTGCCCGGCACCGCGCAGAACCGCTGCCAGATGCTGGCGCCGGCGCCATCGGCCAGCGGCGATCCTTCGATCTGATAGGCGGAGGTGGCGCTGCCCCACAGGAAGCCGGGTGGGAAGTGGATGGTTTGGCTCATTGGTCGGTATCCCTCGAAGTTAAAACGGTGCGCCATCGATCAGCAGGACCGCTGGCAGGCTGGTAATCGTGATCTGGCGTCCCTGCCAGTTCACCGGCTGGCCGTTCAGGACTGCCGCACCGGGTGCGGTGGACCACGGCCAGGTGTAGATCACGCCGCCGGGCGGCATGTGCGGCATGGCAGCGACGCGCAGCGCGACGCTGCCGCCCTGCCGGGCAAGCGTGTAGCTCAGCGGGCCGTATGGCGTGCGCAATCCCTGCAGACCGACGCCATCGCCGGCCAGCCATGCGGTGGGAATGCCTTCCGCCAGCAGCAGCGCGTGGTCGGATTCGCGCTCGTAAGCGAAGGAATCCAACGCGGCGCGGATGTAGTCGGAGGAGATCCAGCCGTGCGGCATGTCGCCTAGGAAGCGCGGCTCGCGCGCATCGCGGCCGACCACTTCGGCCCACTGGTTCCAGGCGCGTGGGCGCTGATCAGCGTAGAAGTAGTCCAGCAGTTGCGCCGCGCGCTCGCGCCAGCCCATGCGGATGAAGGCGCTGACATTGCGCAGTTCGTAGGGTGTGTAGTCTTCCCACGCCTTGCCGCCGTCGCGTCGCGCAAGGAAGAAGTCCCAGTATTTCTCATAGGTTGCGCTCAGCAGCGCGGCTGGCAAGTGATGTTGTTCGCCGCCGGGCGTGAGAGCGATGGTGGACGAGGTGGGGTCGAAGTCGCCCAGTTCGGCCGCGCCAGGCAGGTAGTTGATGCCATGGGCGCGGGTGCTGGCGGCCAGTGATGCATAGAGGTCGTGGCGGAATTCGTCACGCTGCGCGGCGAAACGGCGGGCGGCGTCGGTGTGGCCCAGAATGGCGGCGATATCGGCGGCGTCCTTGTAGCCGCGCATGGCCCAGAAGTCGTCCCAGTAGGAATGCATGGGCTTCTCGGAATAGCCTTCGTGGCTGATCGACGCTGGCATCAGTCCGAACAGCGCCTCGCGGCCGGCGGCGCGGTTGGCTGGCGTGCGCTCGGATTGACGCAACGTCTCCATGTAGTCGGCGGAGGCTTCGACGCGCGGCCAGATCGCCGCCAGTGCCGCCTTGTCGCGCGTGTAGCGATACAGTTCTGCGGCGAGGAAAATCAATTCGCCATGGCTGTCGTTTTCCGGCACCGGGTCGGCGCCGCGCCGGTCCACGCAGCATGGCACTTTGCCGTTGTCAAACTGGTACGGCGCGTACCAGCGCAGGTAGCTGGCGGCGGTTTCCGGTTGGCCGAGCCGCAGCAGCGCTTCGGACATCATGGCGCCGTCGCGTATCCATGAGCGGCGATAGGAACGGGTGCCTGGCTGGATGGCATCGCCTTCGCGGCTCATCAGGATGTGGGCCAGCGAGGAACGCAGAGTGTCGGCCATGTGTTGGCCGGCCGAAGGCACCGTCAACGTGACATGATTCAGTTTGACGCGCCATTCGTCCGCAACCCGCGCCTGCCGGGCGGCGAGCCAGGGGACGGTGACGGTGGCCGGCCTATCGTTGGCCGTACCGGCCATCGGCAGTACAGCGCCGAGCGCCACACTGCCGCGTGCAGGCAGCACAATGTCGTAACTGAGTGTGGCGGAGGCCATGCCGGCGTCGTCATGCAGCACCTGGGAGACAGTGCTTCGTGAACTGCGCCGGCGTTGCGACAGCTCAGGCAGCAGGCCGGCGTCAAAGGAGGATAGCGCGACGCTGGACGGTGTCACGACGGGATAGACTTTGCCGCTGCCATTGACGCTGAGCGCCTTGCCGTCCCACGCCACGTCGCTGATGGCGCTGTAGCCGCCGGGGGTGTTGAGGAACTGGCGCGGCGCGTTGACCTGAAATGGGCGAGCAGCCAGCACCAGCGTCAGTTTCTTTTCCGTCGGCTCCAGGTTGGTGAGCGTGTAGCGCGCCAGAAGTTGCGACGCCGCTGGCGTGCCGTCGGCGGCCGCGGTGACGCTCAACGTCCATGACGGATGCCGCCAGGTGACCGTCGGCACCGGCAGGTAGCCGTCTTCCAAACTTTGGCTGACCTCCACATCGGCCCAGCTGACCAAGCGCCCGCCATCGCGGACAAACGGCTCTAGCGAGAAGCCGCCCTGCCTTGCCTCCAGTGCACCATCCTCTGAAATCAGCGCGCTATGATCGCCGCCGCCATCCACGCCCACCAGCGTCCAATAGGGTTGTTGGCCGCTGAAACCGCGTGGATACAGGCCGCGTGACGCTGTCGCGGCCAGCGCCGAGATGAACTGGTTGGGCGTGGCGCCATAGGCGAGATCCTTCAGTTCCACTTCCGCCAGGGCGTATCCGGCGCCGAGCCCGGCGTGCAGTGAGAGCCGGATGTAGCGCGCTTCCGATTCCGGCAGCCGCAATGGATCGCCGCCGCCGTTGCCGGCGCTGACGCGGCGTACGGTGCGCCATTCACGGCCATCATCGGACAGCGCGACGTCGTAACGGCTGGCGTAGCGGCGATCCAGCCAATGCAGCAGCAGGCCGCCGAACTCGCGGGATGCGCCGAGATCGATCACCAATTGCTGCTCGCCGCGCCGGCTGATCCACGCGCTGGCTGGATTGCCGTCAAGCGCCAGCGCGGCGCCGCCGTGTGGCACGTCGGACGACGCGCGCGCACGTGGCTGCGGCCACGAGACCGGCGCCGGCGGCAGTTCGCGGATTTGCAGCTGGCGCAGATAAACCGAGCCCTTGCCGCCACCGCTGCCGGCGCTGATCACAAATTCCAGCCGCTCGGCATGCGTCAGACGACGGTCCTTGGCCGGTCCCCAAGCAAACGCGATCTGGCGCTTCTTGATGCGTACCAGTTGCCACGTTTTCGGGAACTCGTAGTCCTGCTGCTGGAACCACCAGACGTTGTCGCCACTGGCATCGGTGAGCTTGAACTCAAAATGGTTGACCGGCGCGTCGGCGCGCACATAGAACGAGATCTCGTAGTTTTCCGGCAGGTAGAGCGGCAGGCTGCGGCGCACGAAGGCATAGCCTCCCCTGCCGGCGAAGTCGAAATCCAGCCGCAGGCCGCCGTCAGCCGCGCTGGCGCGCGACTGCACGCCATCCGAAGCCTGCGCCTGCCATGCGGCGATGTCGGAAAAATCGTCCAACACGCGTGATGACGCGGCGGCATTGGCAGTCATGGCGGCCAACGCCAGCACCAGGGTAACGAAGGAGCGCAATATCTTCATCCCTTCACACTCCCCACCAGCAGGCCCTGGATGTAATAGCGCTGCAAGCCAAGGAACAGCAGCAGCACCGGCAACACGGTCAGCACCGATCCGGCCATCATCAGTTCGTTATCCTGCACATGCTCGCGCGAGAGCGACGCCAGCGCCACCGGCAGTGTGTACAAGTCCTTGTCGGTCAACACGATCAGCGGCCACATAAAATCGTTCCAGGTGCCGAGGAAAGTGAAGATGCCCAGCGTGACCAAGATAGGCGTCAGCAACGGCAGCACGATGATGCGGAAGATCTGGAACTCGCTGGCGCCGTCCATGCGCGCCGCCTCCAGCAGCGCGTCCGGTATCGTCAGCGCGTACTGGCGCACCAGGAAGATGCCGAAGATGCCGGCCATCGCCGGCACCAACACCGCGCCGTATGTATTCACCAGCCCGAGATACTTCAGTAGCAGGAACAGCGGCAGCATCGCCACCTGGCTGGGAATCACCAGCGCGCCCAGCATGGCCTTGAAGATGCGTTCGCGCCCCTGGAAACGCAGCTTCGCGAACGCATAGCCGGCGCTGACATTGAACAGCAGCGACAGCACCGTCGCCGCGCAAGACAGCAGTACGCTGTTGAGCAGATACTGGCCAATGCCGGCATGGCTGAACAACTCACGGTAGTTATGCAGCGTGGCGGATTGCGGCAGGAACCGCAGCGGGAAACCGCTGGACTCGCCCGGCGCCATCAGCGACGCGGACAACATCCATAACAGCGGGAACAGCGTCAGCACGCCGGCGCCCAGCATCAGGCCATTCAGCAGCAAGGCGCGCGGCTTCATACCTCGCCTCCCTTGGCAAAGCGCAGCTGCAGCAGCGTGACGCAGAACATGATCGCAAACAGCACGAACGCCACCGCCGACGCGGCGCCCAGATTCCACCACTTGAAGCCCTGCTCGTACATGAAGTACAACACGCTGACCGTGCTTTGCACCGGCCCGCCCTGCGTCATCACATACGGCTCGGCGAACAGCTGGAAGTAGCCGGTCATGCTAAGGATGCTGACCATCAGTAGCGTCGGCCCCAGCATCGGCCAGGTCACGTAGCGGAACTGCTGCCAAGTACTGGCGCCATCCAGTCCCGCCGCCTCGTACAGGTCCTCTGGGATGCTCTGCAATCCCGCCAGGAAGATGATCATGTTGTAACCGAAGTTCTTCCACACCGCGAACAGGATAATCGCCGGCATGGACCACTGCGGATCGTTCAGCCAGTCCACCGCCGGCAGGCCCAGGCCCTGCAAGCCATGGTTGATCATGCCGTAGCGCGTGTGCAGCAGGTAGCGCCAGATCACCGCCACCGCCACCAGCGACGTCACCACAGGCGCGAAGAACGCGGTGCGGAACAGACCTTTGCACCATGTCAGCCGCGAATGCAGCAGCAGCGCCGCGCCCAGCGAGGCGGCGATCGACAATGGCACGCCAACCATCACAAAGTACAGCGTATTGCCCAGCGCCTGCCAGAACAGCGGCGTTTGCAGCAGCCCGATGTAGTTGCGCAGCCCGACGAAGCGCAGGTTGCGCAGATCGGCCAGCGCGTAGATGTCGAAATCGGTCAGGCTCATGACCAGCGCAGCCAGCACCGGCAGGAAGAAAAACACGCTGATGACCAGCAGCGCTGGCGCCACGAAGCACCAGGCGGCACGTTGCGAATTCATCGCGCCTCCTTCCGCGCCAGCATCCAGCGGCGCTTTTCCAGTATGTGGTCGGCCTTGGCGTCGAGCAGCGCGGCAGCCTGTGCCACCGTCAGTTCGCCGTGCGT
Organism: Duganella sp. SG902; assembly: GCF_013376005.1. Lineage (GTDB taxonomy): Bacteria > Pseudomonadota > Gammaproteobacteria > Burkholderiales > Burkholderiaceae_D > Rugamonas. The sequence goes on from NZ_JABMJK010000001.1 coordinate 731,979, forward strand.
GACGCGCTCCGCGACCAGCCGCATCTCGGTGGCGATCTGCTCCCATTCCGGCACCTTGGGCGTCGGACGCACACGCTCGAACTGCTGCGCGAAGGCGCGTGCGTGGACGTCATTCGCCAATCGGGGCATGGCCCAGTTGCTGCGGCGCGGCGGCAGGTCGCCGGTCAGTTCATGGAAGCGCGCCATGGTCTCGGTGCGCGACAGGTACTCGATCAGCTGCCAGGCCTCGGCCTTGTGGCGCGACGAGGCGGCCAGCACGAGACTGGAGCCACCCGCCACCGAAGCGGCAGGTCCGGCGGGGCCAGGCAGAATGGCGGTCATCCATTCGTTCTGCTGCTCCGCCGGCAGCCGGCGTTTGAATTCGCCCATATTCCACGGCCCCGATATGTAGAACGACACATAGCCCATGCCGAATTCGTGATAGACATTGGTGATGCGGTTGATCGGCGCCAGCTTCTGCGCGTACATGTCCGCATACAGCTGCAGCGCGCGCTGAAAACCGGCGCTGCGGAAATTGCCATAGCGGTCGCCGTCGCGCAGCAGCGGTTCGTTCTGCTGCAGCGCGAGTGCCAGCAGCGGTTCGAATTCATCGCTGGGCAGCAGGATTGCGTAGTTGTCTGGGCCGACGATGCGCTTGATCGCGCGCATCGCCGCCATCCAGTCGTTCCAGGTCTTCGGCGGTTGCGCGTAGCCGGCGCGCTTCAGCAAGTCCTGCCGGTAGAACATCACGCGCGTGTCCACATACCAGGGCAGTCCCCACAGCTTGCCATCGACCACATTGGTATCCCAGATGCCGGGGAAGTAGTCTTCCTGCTTGACCACCGCAGATGCGGCGACATGACCATCCAACGGCGCCAAGGCGTTCAGCACTTCAAACTCCGGTATCCAGGTATTCCCAAGCTGGAAGACGTCCGGCATGACTTCTCCGGCGAAGGCTGTCAGCAGCTTTTCGTGCGCGGCGGTCCATGGCAGCTGCTGCACTTCGACGCGCACGCCAGGATGCGTGCGCTCGAATTCCGGTATCAGCGCGGTGACTACTTCCCCCTCGCGGCCCATGGCCCAGAACTTCAGCACCACGCCCTGCTGCTGCCGCTGCGTGCAGGACGACAGCAGTGCCGCCAGCGACAACAGCAGCGCAATGGACACACGCCGCATCATTTCTCCAGCCAGCCGCCGGTGAAGCCGGCGCGTTGCAGCCCAAGACGGATGGCCGGGTGGCGGCGCATGACGCGCCAGACCAGCTCATTGCGATAATTCTCCGTCATGGCGATGATCGGCCCCTGGTCGATGCCCAGGTAGTCCTTGTCCACCCAGCCCTTGCCCGCCACCACCTGTCCCTGCGACACCGGCACGTTGTACTTGAAGCTCGGATTGAAGGCGTCGTAGAAGCCGTATTCGCCGTAGATGAAGTCACCGTAGCGCTGCTTCATCTCCAGCACCGCCGGCACCACGATCTCCGGCGCGAACGGCAGCGACGAGGCGGCGGCGGTCGGCGCCAGCGTGCAGTCGTCGTAGGCTTTCAGGCCGCCGATGCCGCGTGCCGAGTAGGTGCGGAACGGCAGCTGCGTGCCTTTGTACTCCAGCACCTTGTCGACCGGGCCATCGCTGGCGGTGATGCCCCATACGTTCTGTCCATAGCCTTCGCAGCGCAGCGGATTGGCGACAGCGTAGGCTTGCTGCGCATAGGTGGCGCGGCGGCTGTTCTCAAAGTAGTCGTACCCGCGCGCGCGCATGTACTCGTCGCGGATGCCGCGGAAATCAATCCACACATGGCTGTACTGGTGGACGAACAGCGACGGGAAGCCCAGATGCTCCTGCGTGCCCTTGCCTTCCAGGCTTTTGTCGTATGTACTGGTCCAGGCCTTCCACGCATCCGGCTGCACCGGATGCGTGGGCGATCCCAACGCCAGCACGTAGATCAGCATTGCCTCGTTATAGCCCTTCCAGTCGTAGCCGTGGAAGCCGGTCTCCGGCTCCCATCCCAGGACAATCGATGGCTTGCGGGCCTGCGCCCAGGTCCAGTCGACCCGCTCGTAAATCTCTTTGGCCAGCTTGCGGATCTCCTGTTCGCCAGCGTCGCTGCCGTCGAAATAGGATTCACAGAACAACGCGCCGGCCAGGAACAGCGCGGTGTCGACGGTCGACAGTTCGACCTTATCGTTGTGGCGCAAGCCTGTCTTCATATCCAGGAAGTGGTAGAAGAAGCCCTTGTAGCCGCTGGCCACCGTGCCCTTCCCCGGCCCTTGCGGCGCGTTGCGGAAGAAGCGCAAGGTCGCCAGCACGCGGTCGCGCGCCTGATGGCGCGTGATGTAGCCGCGCTCCACGCCGATCGGATACGCCGTCAGTCCAAAGCCCACCGCCGCCACGCTGGAAAACGACGGCGTCGGATAGCGGTCCGGCACCAGCCCGTTGGCGGGATTGGCGGTGTCCCAGAAAAAGCGGAAGGTACGTTGCGAGATGTCGTCAAACACCGGAGGCAGCGAGGTGTCGCGGGCCGGCGCGGGCGCGGCGCCGGACAGCGCGCAGCAAGCCAGCATCCAATTCAGAACGGTACGATAGCGCATGCGGGCCTCAGAAAGCATAACGGGCGCTGAACTTCACGGTGCGCATCGGGCCGCCCATGGAATTCGGCACGCCGAGGTTTTTGTTGTCGCCGCCGAAGCGGTTCTGCGGATTGCCCGGTCCACCGCCCCAGCCGTCGTAGCCGCCGTAGTTGATGCTGTTGAACAGATTCAGCACGTCGGCGCGCAGCGACACACGGCCGAAGCGGAACGCCACTTCCTTCGACAAGCCCACGTCCACCTGGTGGAATGCATCGCCACTGCCTTTGGCCGAGACGCACTGGTCGAATCCCCGCGAGCAGTCGGTGATGCGGTATGGCAGGCCGGAACCCAGCGTCAGCTTCCCGGACAACATCAGGCCCCACGGCAGCCAGCCATCGGACACGCCAGCCACCACCAGCCGGTGGCGCTCAACGTCGGTCGATGGATTCCACGCGTACGGATAGCGGCCATAGGTCCAGTTGAAGATATTGTTGGTCCACTCCTTGTTGGTGGTCTCGCCACGGCTGTAGGTGTAGGTCGCGCCCAGGCTCCAGGTGGAGGCCTTGGTGTAGGGCTTGTCCGCCTTCAGGTAGAGCGAATCGGTCTTGGCCTGACTGATGAAGTCACCCAGCACCAGCGTGCCGTAACCCGGGACCGATCCCCACAGCGGATCGATCGGGCTTTGCGTACCCCAGCCACCTTTCGGATCGCGGTTGCCGCCGAACCAGTTGAACTGGTTATGACTGCGCGAGTTGGTGTAGCCCACTTCGCCGTTCCACATGCCCAGCGCCTGGCGCAGGCCAAAGCTGTACTGGTCTGTGTACGCCATCTTGTGGTCATTCTTGATCAGCCACACCTCGCCGCCCGGCTGGGCGTTCTTCTGCGCTTCGTCCAGCGCGTGGTTGGCGATGGTGCGGTCGTAGGCGCGTCCCCACCCCGCGAACAGCACCGAGGCGCGGTCGCCAAACAGGTCGTAGGACAGGCCGAGACGCGGCGCCCAGGCGTTCTTGAACGGCTTGCGGCTGTTGCCGGTGCTGATGTAGTCGTTGATATTGATGCCGCCCTTGGCCAGCGACTGCGCATAGGTCTGACCGGCCGGCGCGCCATCGCGCGGGTCCTGCTTGCCGAAGATGGCCACGCGGTCGGCCGGCGTGACGTAATTATCGTTCAGCATATTGTCTTCGTAGTCGTAGCGCAGGCCGAGATTCAGCAGCAGCTTGTCGTTGTACTGCCAGTCGTCCTGGAAGTAGATGCCGTACTGGTTGTTGGCGAAGTCCACGCCGGATGCCGGAATCGCCGGATCGGTGCGGATGGTGCTGGGCTGTCCGGTCACGGTGTCGATGCGTTGGTAGATCTGGTCCACCGCGCGCGCCGTGCCGGACAGGTCATAGCTGATGCGCTTGACCTTGAAGCCGGCCTTCATCGTGTGGCCTTTGATGCCGGTGTAGGTCAGGTCATCCTGCAGCAGTTGGCCGCTCTGCTGGCGGAACTGGTTGTTAGGCGAGCCGCCGACGATGATCACGTCCACCACGTTGTTGTCGGTATTGCTGGGCGAGACCTGGTAGCGGATGTAGGGCTTGGTCGCGGTCGAATGCGGGTTCCAGGTATATTTTTCGTAGCCGAGACGCGCCTCATTCAACCATCCGCCGCTGCTCCACTCGTGCTTGAAGTCGAAGCGGTCCTCGTCGTTGCCACGGTTGAGCGTATTCTCCGCCACGCTCAGCTTCATGTCTTCCGGGATCTGGTCGGTCTCGCGGCGGATGCGCGCGGTCGCCTCGACACGCTGGTTCTCGGTCAGCTGTGCATCCACCTTCAGCAGGAACAGGTCTTCCTTGAACGACGACACCGTGGCGCCCTGCTGCGCCAGCAGCGACGGCACGATGCCGGCGTTGGGCAGCAGGTCGGTGCGCTGCGCGATGACCTGGCGCGGACTGTCGATCTTCTTGCCCTCGTAAGCGAAGAAGTAATGCGCCACGTTCTTCTTGATCGGCCCACCCAGCGTCACGCCAAACTGGTCCTGCGACGATGCCGGCCGCGCGATGCCGCGCCGCTCGGCGTCCTTTTGGAATGGATCGAGCGCGGTCAGGTTGGTGCCGGTGTGGTCCCAGAAGGCGTCGCCATGCAGCTCGTTGCCGCCCGACTTGGTGACGGCGCTGATCGCCGCGCTGGACACCTGGTCGTACTCCGCCTTGTAGTTCTGCGAGATCACCTTGTACTCCGCCACCGCCGACTGCGGGAACGGATTGCCGCGGCTGGAGTCGATGCCGGAGACGCCGCCGCGCAGGATGTTGTTCTTCTGGCTGACGCCATCGATGAAGACGTTGACGTTGTCCTGGTTCTGCGCCCCGCTCTGCAGCTTGACGTTGCCGCTTTGGTCGACGTCGAAGCGCACGCCCGGCGCCAGGTCGGCGAAGGACAGGAAGTTGCGCGTCACCTGCGGCAGCTTCTCGATCTGCTGGCGCGACACCGAGGTGCCGACCTCGGAGCCGGCGACATCGCGCCGCGTGGCCGAGCCGGTGATCACCACCTGCGTCACGCCCTCCTGCAGTTGCAGATCGACCTGGCTGGTCTGGCCGACGCTGACCACCACCAGTTCCGAGGCCTGGTCGCCTACCTTGATCTGGTAGGTGCCCGGCGCCACGCCGGTCAGCACATAGCTGCCGTCGGCGCGGGTGACGGCGTTGTAGGCGTAGCCGTTCAGCTGGTTGACGGCCACCACGGCGGTGCCGGCGGCGGCCGCGTCGCCGCGCTTGACCTGGCCCTGAATGGTGGCGCTGCTCAGTTGCGCGCTGGCGTACGGCGCCGCCAGCAGGACGGCCGACAGCGCGGCCGCCATCACGGACAGACGGCAGGCGATATTGCGGGTTGGTGCTGTTTTCATGCTTGTCTCCTGATTTTTTATATGTATCTAGGTCATGAAGCTGCGGTGTTGCGGGTGTGGTTAGGGTGGACTGAACTCTCCCGTGGAGGCGCGCACCACCAGCGTGGCGGCCAGCGTGGCGATGCTGGCCGGCGCGCCGGCGCCGGCGCCTATGGCGGCCAGCAAGCGCTCCAGCGCCTGCACGCCCAACTCGGCGATGGGCACGCGCACCGTGGTCAGGGCCGGGCTGACGTAGCGGGCGATGGGAATATCGTCGAAACCCGCCACCGCCATCGCGTGCGGCACCTGAACGCCGCCCTGCGTCAGCGTCAGCAGCGCGCCGATGGCCATCATGTCGTTGGCGGCAAACAGCGCTTGCGGACGCTCGCCGGCCGGCAACGCCAGCAGCGCGCGTCCCACCGCCTCGCCGGACTGCTCCGAGAAGTCGCCCTCGAACACGCGCGGCGCCACGCCCGGCGCCAGCCGCGCCAGCGCCGCCTGGTAGCCGCGCAGGCGCTCCTGCGCCTCGTAGTTGCCGGACGGGCCGGCGATGAAGGCGATGCGCTGATAGCCGCAACCCACCAGGTGGCCGACCATGGCCTGCGCCGCGCTGTAGTTGTCGACCGACAGCGCCGGATAGTGCGTGCCGCCGCCGGCGGTGTTCATCAGCACGATGGGCAGTTCGTCCGGCAGGTTGTCCGACAAAAACGCGGCGTCGACGTGCGGCGACATCACCAGCAGGCCATCGACGCGGCCGCGCATGGCGCGCAAGGCCAGCGCCGCCTCGTCGGCGTCGCCATGCAGACTGGAGACCATCAGGTGCAGGCCGCGCTGGCGCGCCGCGCCGTCGATGCCGCGGATCATCTCCGAGAAGAACTCGCCGTACAGGTCCGGCAGCAGCACGCCGATGGTGTTGGTGGTGCTGGTGGTCAGGCTGCGGGCGCCGACGTGCGGCATGTAGCGCATGCGCTTGACCACCTCCAGCACATGCTTGCGGGTGTCGTCGGTGATGCTGGCGTGGCCGTTGAGCGCGCGCGACACCGAGGCCACCGACACGCCCGCCGCCTGCGCCACATCCTTGATCGTCACTGCCATAATCCGCCCTTTTAGAAAATGTAACCGGTTACATTGATATCAAAAAATAAAACCGGCAACTTCGCTAACGAATGTAACCGGTTACATCGGTGTGAAATAAAGTGTACTCGCATTTTCATGCGAGCACCAAAGCTTTTTTTATAATGTTTTCACGAATTCGCGGATGCCGCCCAGCAGCATCTCGACCGACATCGCCGTCAGGATCAGGCCCATCAGCCGCTCGAAGGCGGTCATCACCTGCGGCCCAAGCACCTTCTGCAGTTTCTCGGCGCTGAGGAAGACCATCAGCCAGATCCCCCCCACCGCCGCCAGCGCGGCCACGTGCACCAGCACTTCGCCGGTGCTCTCGCGCGAGAACAGCAGCACCGTGGCCAGCGCCGACGGCCCCGCCAGCGCGGGAATCGCCAGCGGCACGATGAAGGGCTCGGCGCCATCGGTGCGGCCCAGCACGCCGTCCGGGTGCGGGAAGATCATGCGGATCGAGATCAGCAGCAGGATCACGGCGCCGCCGATGCGCAGCGACACTTCGGACAGGTGCAGCGCGCTGAGGAAGTGACGGCCGAAGAACATGAAGATCAGCAGCAACACAAAGGCGATCGCGCATTCGCGCACCACGATGCGCGGGCGGCGCGCCACCGGCACCGGGTTGAGCACGCTGGCAAACAGCGGCACGTTGCCGAACGGGTCGGTCACCAGCAGCAGCAGGATGAAGGTCTGGAAGAAGTCCTGGGTCATGTAATCTCAAGGGGAAAAAGAAAAACGGGAGCCGAGGCTCCCGTTTGAGTGTACCACCAGATTCAGCTTATGCCGATTTGCGGCGGCGGGCTACTACACCCATCAGTGCCAGGCCGCCCAGCAGCATGGCGTAGGTTTCCGGTTCCGGAACTGGCGCGGCGTCGTAGGTGTAGGTCACCTTGGCGTAGCCGTCCATCACGATGATCGGGTTGTAGGTGGCGTTGCCGCTACCCGAGCTGGTGGCCGACGACCAGCCGGTCAGCAGCGCGGTGTAGTCGCCGGTGCCCTTGAAGGCGCTCAGGTCGGACGACGAGTTGAAGCTCACCGAGTTCGACACGGTCCATGGGTTCAGCGTGACGTTGCCGGTCTGGCCAGCGGCCAGCGAGAAGTTCTTGGTGATCGAGCCCGAGGTGGTCAGCACGCTGCCCAGCACGTCGCTTTCGATCTGGCCGCCAGCGGTCACCACGAAGGTGCCCGCGCCGGTGGTGGCGTCGTTGGTCACTTCGATCGAGCCGCTCAGCACGTTGAACAGTTCGAACTTGACGCCGGTCAGGGTGCCCAGCGCGGTGTTGAACTTGGCGAAGCTCAGCTCGCCGTCGTTTTCTTCGATGTTTTGCGCGGTGTTCGAGGTGAATTCGATCACGGCCGCGTTGGCGCCCATGGCCAGGGTCAGGGCCGCAGCGGCGAAAATGGTTTTCGAGAATTTATTCATGTTGAGATCCAGATTCTTGGTTGTCGGGTTGGCGTATCAGGCTTGGGCCGAGCGCGATTTGCGCTTGGCGGCGTATGCCACAACACCCAGGCCCAACAGCAGCATGCCGTAGGTTTCTGGCTCTGGCACTGGCAAAGCGGTGTAGGTGTAGGTTACTTTACCGGCGCCGTCACCCAGGGTGGTGAACTTGGTGCCGATGCCGGTCTGGCCGACAGCGGTGCCGGTGGCGTTGATCGCCAGCGCGGCGGTCACCGAGCCGGTGCCGGTGAACAGGCTGAAGTTGCTGGCGTTGACCGCGTAGCTGCTGAACAGTTCGGCTTCGCCGCTGGCCACGGTCACGTTGGCGGTGTTTTTAACAGCGGTCGCGTTGACGCCGCTGAACAGGGATTCGGTGTCGCCGCCCAGCGCCAGGCCGCCAGGGCCGGTCAGGGTCATGGTGGTCGACAGGCCGACGGTGGTGGTCTTGTTCTTGGTCAGGCTGGTGTTGGTCAGCTCGACTTTACCGTTCACCGACGAACCGTATTCGATGGTGATGGCGGTCAGGGTGCCCAGCGAAGCGTCGAACTGGTGGATCGACAGATCGGTCAGGATGTTGGTGAGGGTCGAGCCAATCGAGGTGATGTCGTATTCAACGACGGCGGCCATCGCAGGAGCGGAGAAGGCGCCAGCTGCGACGCACAGGGAGGCGGCAGCAAATTGTTTCAATTTCATGAGATATCCTTATTGTTAGGGCACAGATTGCGGGCCTTGAAGAGTGGCCGCAGAGTGCTTGCTTTGCCGCCTTTTTTCTTACTTAACGCAATCTTAACATACAATATGGAAATGTCATCGCCTTTCCAGCATTTTTCGATGAAAAAATGAAATTAGAGTTGCCGAAAAGTAATTTCAAATAAAAAACGACCCGGGAGGGTCGTTTTTTTGCCACACCGAGTGGAAAACGGCTTAGTTGCTGGCTTCGCCTTTTTTGATCCAGGCCGCCAGCTGGTGCGGACGCAGGCCGTCGTAGTCCTCGAACGGCTGGTGGATCCATGGGTTGTGCGGCAGTTCTTCCATCTGGTAATCCGGACGGAACGCCGAGCTGCCCTTGGTCCAGATGACCGCGGTTTTCACCTCGGTCACGCCGGCGAAATTCTGCTTCAGGTGGTCCACCACCTTCATCAGGGTCACGCCGGAATCGGCCAGGTCGTCCAGCAGCAGGATCTTGCCGGACAGCGGGCCCTTGGTCATCGTCATGTACTTGGCGATGTCGAGGTCGCCCTGCACCGTGCCCTTCTCCGCGCGGTACGAGCTGGTCGACAGGATCGCCAGCGGCACGTCGAAGATGCGCGAGAACACATCGCCCGGACGCACGCCGCCGCGCGCCAGGCACAGCACCATGTCAAATTTCCAGCCGGAATCGTGCACCTTGAGCGCCAGGCGCTCGATCAGGCGGTGATACTCGTCCCAGGAGACCCAGAGGTGTTTTTCGTTGGATTGTGGGGTGCTCATAAAATTCCTTAATTACGCGAACGGGTGGCGCAGGACGATGGTTTCTTCGCGATCCGGACCGGTCGACACCATGTCCACCGGCACGCCGACCAGCTCTTCGATACGCTTGATGTAGTTGCGGGCGGCGACCGGCAGGGCTTCCATGGTCTTGGCGCCGACGGTGCTGTCCTTCCAGCCCGGCATTTCCTCGTACACCGGCACGCAGCGCGCGGCTTCCTCGGCGCCCGATGGGAAGATGTCGGTCGGCTCGCCGTCGATGGTGTAGCCGGTGCACAGCTTCAGGCTTTCCAGGCCATCCAGCACGTCCAGCTTGGTGATGCACATGCCGGTCACGCCGTTGATCTGGACCGAGCGGCGCAGCAGCGCGGCGTCGAACCAGCCGCAGCGGCGGGCACGGCCGGTCACGGTGCCGAACTCGTGGCCCACTTGCGCCAGGTGGTGGCCCACGCCGGCGTCGGTCGGCAGTTCCGAAGGGAACGGGCCGGAACCCACGCGGGTGGTGTAGGCCTTGGTGATGCCCATGACGTAGTGCAGCATGCTCGGACCGACGCCGGCGCCGGCGGCGGCATTGCCGGCCACGCAATTGGACGAGGTCACGAATGGATAGGTGCCGTGGTCGACGTCCAGCAGCGAGCCCTGGGCGCCTTCGAACAGCAGGTTGGCGCCGGCCTTGTGCGCCTTGTACAGGGCGCTCGAGACGTCGGTCACCATCGGGCGCAGGCGCGGAACGTAGGCCAACGCGTCGTCCAGGGTCTTCTGGTAATCGATCTTCGGTGCTTTCAGATAGTTTTCCAGCACGAAGTTATGGTAGTCCAGGTTGGCTTCCAGCTTCTCGGCCAGGCGCTTCTCGTTCAACAGGTCGGCGATGCGGATGGCGCGACGGGCCACCTTGTCTTCATATGCCGGGCCGATGCCCTTGCCGGTGGTGCCGATCTTGGCGTCGCCACGGGCGGCTTCGCGCGCGTGGTCGAGGGCGGCGTGGTAAGGCAGGATCACCGGCGCGGCGTCCGACACTTTCAGACGCGAGGCCACTTCCACGCCCACGGCTTCCAGCTTGTCGATTTCGCGCAGCACGTCCGGCACCGACACCACCACACCGTTGCCGATGTAGCAGGCCACGCCCGGACGCATGATGCCCGACGGGATCAGCTGCAGCGCAGTTTTCACGCCGCCGATGACCAGCGTGTGGCCGGCGTTGTGGCCGCCCTGGAAGCGCACCACACCCTGGGCGTGGTCGGTCAGCCAGTCGACGATTTTGCCTTTACCTTCATCGCCCCACTGGGTACCGATGACGACGACGTTTTTTGCGTTTTTGTTTGACATCACATTAACCTAAGTTTTTAAGAATCCAGTTACTACCATTCTCTTCGAGCACCAGCGCGCGATCGCACTCGAACTCGTCCAGTTCGTGGCTGTGACCCGGCATACTCTGGATCACCACTTCGCCGGACTTGCGCAGCTCGGCGATTTTTTCCTTCAATTCCGGCGCATTGCCCCATGGCGCGCGGATCGAATGCTTGCGCTCCGCGGTCGGCAACAGGCGCGCCAGCTCGCGCAGGTCGAGCGAGAAGCCGGTGGCGGGACGCGCCCGGCCGAAGGCCTCGCCTACGTGATCGTAACGGCCGCCGCGCGCCACCGCGTTCGGCAAGCCTGGCACATACAGCGCGAACATCGCGCCGCTTTCGTATTGGTAGCCGCGCAGGTCGGCCAGGTCGATCGCCACCTGCGCGCGGCCGAGGGCCGACGCCGCCAGCGCCGCCAGTTCGGCCAGCGCCTTGGCGATGCCCGGCAGTTGCGGCAGCACTTCGCGCGCCTTGGCCAGCACGTCGATATCGCCGTACAGCGATGGCAAGGCCAGCAGGGCATCACGCACTTCCGGCGCGTAATCCTTGGTCAGCGCCTGCAGGTCCGGCACATCCTTGGCGCGCAGCGCGGCGTGGATTTTCGCCTGATCGCGCTGGGCGGCCGGGCATTGCTCCAGAAGCGCGCGCAGCACGCCGACATGGGTCAGGTCCAGGCGGACTTCGTTGAAACCGGCCAGCGCCAGCGAGGCCAGCGCCAGTTCCTGGATTTCGGCGTCGGCTTCAAGGCCGGCATGGCCATACATCTCGGCGCCGATCTGCAGCGGCTCGCGGGTGGCATGCAGGCCCGATGGACGGGTGTGCAGCACGCTGCCGGCGTAGCACAGGCGCGTGACCGAGGCGCGGTTCAGCAGGTGGGCATCGATGCGCGCCACCTGCGTGGTCATGTCAGGACGCAGGCCCAGCATGCGGCCCGACAGCTGGTCCACCAGCTTGAAGGTGCGCAGGTCGGTGTCCTCGCCGGCGCCGGTCAGCAGCGACTCCAGGTATTCCAGCAGCGGCGGCATCACCAGTTCGTAGCCGTACAGGCGGAAATTATCCAGCATCAGGCGACGCAACTCTTCAATCTTGCGTGCTTCCGACGGCAATACGTCGGCGATATTCTCGGGCAGCAGCCAATTAGGCATGGGACTATTTAATTAAGAAATGAACAATGCGGCGCGGAGGCCTCGGCCACCCAAGCGGAGGGCCGAACCTGATATTTTACGCGAAAACGCGTCTTTAGAGGGGAAAAAGATGCGATCGGGACACCTTGTGAGTGTCCCGATACGAGGTCCCTGCTTTACTTCTTGGCTGGTGCGGGTGCGGCGCCGCCGGCGCCGGAGCCTTTGAAGTATTTGAAGAAGTCGGAGCTGGAATCCATCACCATCACGTCGCCGTGGTTCTTGAAGGTGGCGCGGTAGGCTTCCAGGCTGCGGTAGAACTTGTAGAACTCCGGATTGCGGCCAAACGCTTCGGCATAGATGGCAGAGGCCTTGGCGTCGCCCTCGCCGCGAATTTCCTCGGCGTCGCGATAGGCTTCGGCCAGGATCACGGAGCGCTGGCGATCGGCATCGGCGCGGATCTTTTCAGATTCCGCCGAACCGGTCGAACGCAGCTCATTGGCCACGCGCATACGCTCGGCCTTCATGCGCTCGTACACGGAGTTGTTGATCTGCTCCACATATTCCACGCGTTTCAGGCGCACGTCGATGATCTCGACGCCGATCTGCGCGGCCTCCTGCACCACCTTGGTACGGATGCCCTCCATCACCTTGCCGCGCTGGCCGGAGATCACTTCCGCCACGGTGCGCTTGGTGATTTCCTCGTTCAGCGCCGCCTTGATGATCTGCGACATGCGGTCGCGCGCGCGGCCCTCGTCGCCGCCGAAGGTGACGTAGTACAGCTTGGGCTGGTTCTCGCCGCGGCCGATGCGCCACTTGACGAAGCTGTCCACCAGGATGTTCATCTTCTCGGCGGTGATGAAGCGTTCGGCGTCGGGCGACTCAATGGTCATGATGCGGTTATCCAGGAACAGCACATTCTGGAACGGCGGCGGCAGTTTGAAATGCAGCCCCGGTTCACGGATGACTTCCTTGATCTGGCCCAGCGCGAACACGATCGCGTACTTGCGCTGGTCGACCACGAACACGGTCGACGACAGCAGCATCAGGGCGATGAAACCCAGGACGACGGTACTGGCTATGCGATTCATTAACGGCTCTCCCGGTCACGTAAGGATTCACGCGAGCGCGAGTCGCGCGTGCGGTTCACTTCCACCGACGGCATCAGTTCCGACGGCAGCGTGGTGCTGCTGGACGGCAGCGACGATTGCGCCTGCGCGGCGCGCGCGGCGGCCGCTTGCGCGTCGGTGGCGGCGGCCTGCGCGATCAGCTTGTCCAGCGGCAGGTACAGCAGGTTGCTGCCGCTCTTGGCATCCACCATCACCTTGGAGGCGCTGGAGAAGATCTGCTGCATGGTTTCCAGATACATGCGGTCGCGCGTGACGGCCGGCGCCTTCTGGTACTCGACCAGCACCTGCTTGAAGCGCGAGGCGTTACCGGTGGCGTTCTCCACCACCATCGAGCGGTAGCCCTCGGCCTCCTGCATCAGGCGCGACGCGGTGCCGCGCGCCTTCGGAATCACGTCGTTGGCGTAAGCCTGGCCTTCGTTCTTCTGGCGCTCGCGGTCCTGCCCCGCCTTCACCGCGTCGTCAAACGCGACCTGCACCTGCTCCGGCGGCTGCACCGCCTGCAGCGTGACGCTGGAGATCAGCACGCCCGAGGCGTAGCGGTCGAGGATCTGCTGCATCAGCTGCTGGGTTTCGAAGGCCACCTTGTCGCGGCCCTCGTACAGCACGAAGTCCATCTTGTTCTTGCCAACGATTTCGCGGATCGAGGTCTCGGCCACCTGGCGCACGGTGTCCTCCTCGTCGCGGTTGTTCATCAGCCACGCGACCGGGTCCTTCAGCTTGAACTGCACGGCGAACTGGATGTCGATGATGTTCTCGTCATCGGTCAGCATCAGCGATTCGCGCGTCTGCTTGTTCTTGATGTTGCCGCGGTAGCCGATTTCCACCATGCGCATCTGCGATACCTTGACCGTTTCGTCGCTCTGGAACGGGTACGGCCAGCGCCAGTTGAAACCGGAGCCGGTGGTATGGCTGACTTTACCGAAGGTGTAGACCACGCCGGTCTGGCCTTCCTGCACGATGAACGAGCCGCTGGCCAGCCAGATCAGCGCGACCACCGCGCCGATGGCGCCGGCCGTGGCGCGCACGCCGCCGGACATGTCGGGACGATTGCCGCCGCCATCGCCGCCGCCGTTGTTGTCGCCGTTGTTATTGTTGGGACGCTTTTGCCCGAACAAGCCGTTGAGGCGCTGGTTGAAGTCGCGCCACAGCTGTTCCATGTCGGGCGGTCCTTCGCCGGGCTTCTTGCCTTCGTTGGCCTGCGGCTTGTTGTCCTTCCCCCAGCGAGGGTCGTTCAGCGACAGCTTCAGGCCGAGTCGTTTCATAAGTGAGGAGACACGCATTAGTGTGATCCAACGTCAGTGAGGGTGGGACTGCTCTCTACTTCTTCTAATTCTTCTTCGATGTCGTAAGACGGCTGCTGCAGGCGTGCGCCCGGCGCGGCCTTGGCCCACTCGGTGATGGCGTCGCGCAGCAGGTCCAGTCCCTGCCCCGTGCGCGCACTGAGGAAGACCCTGGAAATCTTATCATATTCATCTCGCTCGACCGAGGGTTCCAGGCCGGCGGCGTCGATCTTGTTCCACACCAAAATCTGCGGAATGTGATCGGCGCCGATTTCCTGCAGCACCATGTTGACCTGCTCGATCTGCTCCATGCGCACCGGCGAGGCCGCGTCCACCACGTGCAGCAGCAGATCGGCGTGGATGGTCTCCTCCAGCGTGGCGCGGAACGCCGCCACCAGCTGGTGCGGCAGCTCGCGCACGAAGCCGACGGTGTCGGACAGGACCACGTGGCCGACCTCCTCGTTCATGTAGACACGGCGCGAGGTCGTGTCCAGCGTGGCGAACAGCTGGTCGGCCGCGTACACGCCCGCCTTGGTCACCGCGTTGAACAGGGTCGATTTGCCGGCGTTGGTGTAACCAACCAGCGAGATGGAGAAAGTCTGGGTGCGGTTGCGCGAACGGCGCTGGGTCTCGTGCTGCTTGCGCAGCTTGGCCAGACGCGAACGCAGCATCTTGACGCGCTCGCCGATCAGCCGGCGGTCGGTCTCCAGCTGGGTTTCACCGGGACCGCGCAAGCCGATACCGCCCTTCTGGCGCTCAAGGTGGGTCCAGCCGCGGATCAGGCGCGTGGCCAGATGCTGCAGCTGCGCCAGCTCGACCTGCAGCTTGCCCTCGTGGCTCTTGGCACGCTGGGCGAAGATGTCAAGGATCAGGCTGGTGCGGTCCAGCACCCGGATGTTCAGGCGCTTTTCCAGGTTGCGCTGCTGCGCCGGCGACAGGGCATGGTTGAAGATGACGATTTCGACGCGGTCGGCCAGCACGGCCTGGCCGATTTCGTCCGCCTTGCCGCTGCCGACGAAATAAGCCGCATCCGGCGAGGAACGCTTTGCCGTGATCGTCGTCACCGGATCGGCTCCGGCGGAACGGACCAGCAGTTGCAGTTCCTCCATGCTGGCGGCAAAGTCGCCCTTGCCGAAATCGATACCGACTAGAGCTGCACGCATACGACGGTCAGGCCTGGTAAAAAGAAGCGATGCTGCAAATGCTTATTCCGCTTCGTTTTCGATATTGAGGTTGACGGCGCGCGCCGGCACCACGGTGGAGATGGCGTGCTTGTAGACCATCTGGGTCACGGTGTTACGCAGCAGTACGACGTATTGATCGAAAGATTCGATGTGGCCCTGCAGTTTGATGCCGTTGACCAGGTAGATCGACACCGGAACGTGCTCTTTGCGCAAGGCATTCAGGAATGGGTCTTGTAACAGTTGCCCTTTGTTGCTCATAACAGCTCCATTTTATGTTGTTGTGTTGGAAGTGGAGGCGAAACGCTTGATTTCAAGTACGTGGCTCAGCAAAAAGTCTAACTAAAGTCAAACAATTTTCGCTGAAACACCGCTCGCCACGCCAAAAGTGGTGCTTCTAAGCCACTGTACCTTGTTTTTGCTTTTTTTGCAGGGTGTTCCTTTAAAAAAAGCGTAAAAAAATCGCCGTCATTCCGGCGCAGGCCGGAATCCATGGAACGCCAGCATGCTACCTGCGCATGGATTGCCGCCCGCGCGGCAATGACGTCACTTTTCCGACGATTTTGCGAATGGATTTTTACCGGTGCGCAGTTCGATGCGCAGCGGCGTGCCGACCAGATTGAACGTATCGCGGAAATGCTTCTCCAGATAGCGTTTATACGGCTCGCTGATGGCATCCAGCGAGTTACCGTGGATGACGATCACCGGCGGGTTCATGCCGCCCTGGTGGGCATAACGCATCTTCGGACGGATCGAACCCTTGCGCTTCGGCTCCTGCTTCTCCACCGCCTCGATCAGCGCGCGGGTCAGCTTCGGCGTGGACAGGTCGGCAAACGCGGCGGCGTAGGCCTGGTCCAGGGATTTCATCAGCGGGCCAATGCCCTGCGCCTTCAGCGCCGAGATGAAGTGCATCTTGGCGAAGCCGAGGAAGTCCAGCTTGCGGTCGATGTCGATCTTGATCTCGTCGCGGCGCCACGATTCCAGGCCGTCCCACTTGTTGACGGCGATGACCAGCGCGCGGCCGGTTTCCAGCACGAAGCCGGCGATGTGGGCGTCCTGCTCGGAGATGTCCTGCTGGGCGTCCAGCATCAGCACCACCACGTTGGCTTCCGAGATCGATTGCAGCGTCTTCACCACCGAGAACTTCTCGATCGCCTCGAACACCTTGCCGCGGCGGCGGATGCCGGCGGTGTCGATCAGGGTGTACTTCTTGCCGTCGCGCTCAAACGGAATCTCGATCGAGTCGCGCGTGGTGCCCGGCATGTCGAAGGCGATCACGCGCTCCTCGCCCACCAGGGTGTTGATAAGGGTCGACTTGCCGACGTTGGGACGGCCGACCAGCGCGATCTTGACGCCGCGGTCCGCCTTCTCCAGCTCCTCCGGATCCTCCGGACGCTGCTGGAAGGCGGTGTCCAGCGCCAGGTCAACGAGGTCGTGCACGCCGTCGCCGTGCGCCGACGAAATGACAGCCGGTTCGCCCAGTCCCAGTTCATAGAAGTCCGCCACCACCGCGGTGTAGCGCATGCCTTCCGCCTTGTTCACGACCAGGATCACCGGACGGCCGCTCTTGCGCAGGAAGTCGGTGATGGTCTTGT
Source organism: Duganella sp. SG902 (assembly GCF_013376005.1). Lineage (GTDB taxonomy): Bacteria > Pseudomonadota > Gammaproteobacteria > Burkholderiales > Burkholderiaceae_D > Rugamonas. The sequence continues at coordinate 749,062 of NZ_JABMJK010000001.1, forward strand.
CGTGCGGCGTCAGACCTTGGCGGCCGTCGACCAGGAAGACGACAACGTCGGCTTCGGCCACGGCTTGCTTGGTCTGCTTCGCCATCTGGTGGAGGATGCCTTCCTTGGCCACCGGCTCGAAGCCGCCGGTGTCGATAACGAGGAAGGGACGTTCGCCGACACGGCCCTCGCCATAGTGACGATCGCGCGTCAACCCAGGCAAGTCCGCCACCAGCGCATCGCGCGAGCGGGTCAGACGATTGAACAAGGTCGATTTCCCAACGTTGGGTCGACCCACTAATGCGATTACCGGCTTCATTTTATTATTCGACCGCCAGAGCGGTCACAGTCCCTGATTGGGTTTGGAAAATCAAATTCGTGCCGGCGATGACCGGGTCAGCCTGGATAGGGCTGCCGTCCGTCGCCACACGACCTATAAATGCGCCATCTTCCCGCGACAGGAAGTGGATGTAACCCTGATAGTCGCCCACCGCCACCGCGCGGCCATACGACACGGGGGTCGACAGCACACGGTACGACAGCTTGTCGTTCTTCCAGGCGTTGGCGCCGTTTTCACGGCTGTAGGCGCCAACTTCGCCTTTGTCGTCGGAGACGAATACAAAGCGCTGGTCCACCGCCACGCCCTTGTCGGACGAAGTCGGCTTGCTCCAGTGCGGCGCGCCGGTGGTGGCGTCGAAGCAGGCCACGCGGCCCTGGTACGACACGGCGCAGACATCTTTTTCGAAGATCACCGGGGTGCCGGCGATGTCGGTCACGCGTTCCAGCTCGGTGGCGCCGCGCGGCTCGCCCACCACCACTTCAAAGCGTTGCAGGCCGCCGGCCACGTTCAGCGCCAGCAGCTTGCCGCCCGGCTGGGCGATGTAGGCATTCTGGCCGTTGATCACCATGCCCGGCGCATTGCGCAGGGTCAGGGCCGGCGTGGTGCGGGCCACGTTCCACTTCTTGGCGCCGGTCTTGGCGTCGTAACCGGTGATCATGTTGTCGACACTGCGCACCACCACCACGCCGCTGCCGGCTTCCGGCGAGGACAGCACCTCGCTCGACGCCTGCGCTTTCCACAGCTGCTTGCCGTTGGTGTCGTAGGCCAGGATCTGGCCCTTGACGCCGCCGACCACCACCACCTCGCCATCGCTGCCCACACCGGCCGTCAGGTCGGTGCCGGTCTTGATGCGCCAGATTTCCTTGCCGGTGGCGGCGTTCAGGCGCACCAGCGCGCCGTCGGCGTCGGCCACGTAAATGCTGTCGCCGGCGACGGCGGGCGTGAACACCGCGTTGCCGGCCTTACCGACCGAGTACTTCCACACCACCTGCGGCGTGAGCGAAGGATTCTTCAGCTCCACCAGCGGCGCCGGCAGGTTCTTGGTTTCCTTGGACGAGAACAAGGAGCAACCGGCCAACATCGCGAACACGCTTGCTGCAACTACTTTTTCGGTAATACGCATAGTTTTCTAAACCTTGATCGTTAGGCGGTGCCGCCGATGGCTTCCAGTTTCATCTGAATCAGCTGACGGCCAGGGTTCTTCTTGTCGGTGGCGTCCAGCGCGGCCTTGTAGGCGGCGCGGGCTTCGGCCAGCTTGTTCTGCGCCGCCAGCACATCGCCCTTGCGGTCGGCCACGGCACCGGCGAACTGCGCAGGCACGTCGCCGCCCAGCACCTTCAGCGCCTCGTCGTAGGCTTTTTCATCCAGCAGCACACCGGCCAGGCGCACCTTGGCGACCGCCTTGAACTCGTCCGCGCCATGGTCGACCGCCCACTGCAGCTGGGCCTTGGCCGATTTCAGGTCATTGGCGTCGAACGAACTCTTGGCAGCCACCAGCGCGGCCATCGGCGCGTAGGCGGTGCTGGCGAACTTCGATTCCATGTCGCCGGCGGCGCGCAGCACCTTGGCGTTGTCCTTGGCTTCCACCGCCGCCTGCAGCTCGCCGTACAGGGCCGAGGCCTTGCCGGCCTGGTCTCGCTGGTAGTAGTTCCAGCCGTTCCAGCCGGAGTACGCCGCGAGGCCAGCGATCAGCACCCAGGTGGTCACATTGCCGTACTTGTCCCACCATGCTTTGAGGGTCGCTATCTGTTCTTGTTCTTCAAGATCGTATGCCATGGTATTCGTCTGCCGTAGTCGTTGGTTGAATTAATGGTTGCAGTGCTCGTCGTGCACGTGGTGGTGGTGATCGCCGCCATCGGTGATCTGGTCCACCACGAAGTCTACTACCTGGTCGAACGGCACCGTGGTTTGCTGCTGTTCGCCTTCCGCCGCGCGCATCGCCTTCACGGCGGCGGTGTTGTTGGCGACTTCGTCCTCGCCGATGATGACGGCGAAGGCCGCGCCCGCGCCGTCGGCCTTCTTCATCTGCGACTTGAAGCTGCCGGCGCCGGCCGCGGTGGAGCCGTGCATGATCACGTCCAGGCCGGCGTCGCGCAGGCGCTCGCCCAGCACGAAGGCTTGCAGCTGCGCCGCCTCGCCCTGGTGGACCAGGTACACGTCGCACTGGTTAGGCATGTCCGGCTCGCCGGCTTCCTTCATCAGCTCCAGCAGGCGCTCGATGCCCATGGCGAAACCGACGGCGGGCGTCGGCTTGCCGCCGAAGGAGGCGATCAGCGGATCGTAACGGCCGCCGGCGCACACCGTGCCTTGCGAGCCCAGTGCGTCGGTCACCCATTCGAACACGGTGCGGTTGTAGTAATCCAGGCCGCGCACCAGGCGGGTGTTGATCACGTACTGGATGTTGTTGTGGTCGAGGATCTTGCGCACGCCGTTGAAGTGGGCCAGCGATTCCTCGCCCAGGTAGTCCATCAGTTTCGGCGCAGCGTTGACCAGGTCCTGCATGGCGGGGTTCTTGGTGTCCAGGATGCGCAGCGGGTTGCTGTGCAGGCGGCGCTTGGCTTCGGCGTCCAGGATGTCTTCGTGCTTTTCCAGATAGGCGATCAGGTCGACGCGGTGGCGCGCGCGCTCTTCGGCGTCGCCGATCGAGTTGATCTCCAGGCGGATCTCAGGCAGGCCGAGGTCGTCCCAAAGGCGGCGGCACATCATGATCAGTTCCGCGTCCACGTCCGGGCCGCTGAAGCCCACGGCTTCGCAACCGAACTGGTAGAACTGGCGATAGCGGCCGCGCTGCGGACGCTCGTGACGGAACATCGGGCCGGTGTACCAAAGGCGCTTCGGACCTTCGTAGACCAGATTGTGTTCGATCACCGCGCGCACGGCGCCGGCCGTGCCTTCAGGGCGCAGGGTCAGCTGGTCGCCGTTCATCGAATCTTCGAACGAGTACATCTCTTTTTCGACGATGTCGGTGACTGCGCCGATGGCGCGCTTGAACAGCGCCGTGTCTTCCACGATCGGCGTGCGGATCTGCTGGAAGCCGTAGCTTTGCACCACCGACTGGGCGGTGTTCTCGAACAGCTGCCACAGGTGCGAATCCTGCGGCAGGATGTCGTTCATGCCTTTGACAGCGGTGATTTTTTCAGTTTTCTTATTTTCGGACATTTCGATCTCTCACAGTCGTCATTCCCGCGCAGGCGGGAATCCATACTCAGCATGGGTTCCCGCCTACGCGGGAACGACGGGTTGGTAGTTCTTCTTCACGTAATTCAGTACGATTTCCTGGAACTCTTCCACGATGCGCTCACCGCGCAGCGTCGCCACCTTGGCGCCGTCCACGAACACCGGTGCGGCCGGCGATTCGCCGGTGCCCGGCAGGCTGATGCCGATGTTGGCGTGCTTCGATTCGCCGGGACCGTTGACGATGCAGCCCATCACGGCCACGTTCATCGCCTCCACGCCCGGATAGAGCTTTTTCCACTCCGGCATCTGCTCGCGCAGGAAGGTCTGGATGTTGTCCGCCAGCTCCTGGAAGGTCGTCGAGGTAGTGCGGCCGCAACCCGGGCACGCGATCACCATCGGGGTGAATTTGCGCAGACCCATGGTCTGCAGGATCTCCTGCCCCACCACCACTTCCTTGGTGCGGTCGCCGCCCGGTTCCGGGGTCAGCGAAATGCGGATGGTGTCGCCGATGCCTTCCTGCAGCAGCACCGACAGCGCGGCGGTCGAGGCGACGATGCCCTTGCTGCCCATGCCCGCCTCGGTCAGGCCCAGATGCAGCGGATAGTCGCAGCGCTTGCCCAGTTCGCGGTACACGGCGATCAGGTCCTGCACCCCCGAGACCTTGCACGACAGGATGATCTTGTCGCGGCCCAGACCCAGTTCCTCCGCACGCTGCGCGTTTTCGATGGCCGAGGTGATCAGCGCCTCGTACATCACCTGCTGCGCGGTCCATGGATTTTCACGCACGGCGTTTTCGTCCATGATGCGCGCCAGCAGCGCCTGATCCAGGCTGCCCCAGTTGACGCCGATGCGCACCGGCTTGTCGTAGCGCGCGGCCACTTCAATCATCTGCGCGAACTGCGTGTCGCGCTTGGCGCCCTTGCCGACGTTGCCGGGATTGATGCGGTACTTGGACAGCGCCTTGGCGCACTCCGGATAGTCTTGCAGCAGCGTGTGGCCGTTGTAGTGGAAGTCGCCCACCAGCGGGACGTCGACATCCATCTTGTCCAGCTGTTCGCGGATGTAGGGCACCGCCTCGGCGGCTTCCGGACGGTCCACGGTCAGGCGCACCAGCTCCGAGCCGGCGCGCGCCAGGTCGCGGATCTGGATCGCGGTTTCAATGGCGTTGGCGGTGTCGGTGTTGGTCATCGACTGCACCACCACCGGGGCGTCGCCGCCCACCCAGATCTTGCGCTCGCCGTGCGAGATCAACACGCGGCGGCTGGCGCGGCGGTCGTTTGGTCCCGATGGAATAGCAGTTTGCGTCATGGTCGTTCTACTCAGTTCTTACTTGATGTTCACGCGGGATATCGTACCGCCCGGGATCAGCGGCAGCGGCAGCGGCGCACCACCCAGCGTGGCTTCCACGCCGCCCGGCTTGCCGACGATGAGCAGCGCCGGATCCTTGATGTCAAAGGTCTCGGTGCTGCCGGCCTTCACCACGCGCGAGATCAGCGAGGTGGTGCCAGGGCGGCGAATCTCCACCCACGAATCTTCCGTCACTTTCAACACCAGTTGGTGGCCGCTGCCGGCCGCCGCCGGCGCCGGCGCCGGCGCGGCGGGCGCCGGAGCGGGCGCTGGCGCGGTTGCGGCCGGCGCGGGCGCCTGGGCTGGCGCCGCCACCGGCGCGGCGACCGCCGGCGATGGCGATGGTGTTGCGGCCGGTGGCGTCGCGGCGCCCGTCGCCGGTGCTGCCGCGGCGGCGGTGCCGGTGGCGGCCTGCTCGCCTTGCGGCGTCACCGAAATCAGCGGCACGTTCGGCGACTGCAGCGTGCTGCTGGCCGTTTCCTGACCCGGCTTGACCAGCGTGGTTTCCAATGCCGGCGTGGTCTCGGCCGGCTTGGCCGCTTCTTCCTTGCGCTCGAACAGCGAGGCCGGAATCAAGCCGCTCTGGTAGGCGTAAGCACCTGCCGCCCCGACCACCACCACCACCGCCAGGCCGATCAGCCAACCGGCCGGCGCCGACGACGAACGTCCCGTCATCGACGGGAAGCGCGACTCCGAGAACGAAGCCGCCAGATCCTTGCGCGGGGCCACCACGACCTCGGGGCTGGTCGGTTGCGCCGCTTCGATCATCGCGACCAAGGGCGCCGCGTCCATCTTCAATACCTTGGCGTAGGCGCGCACAAAGCCGCGCGTGACCGCCATATTCGGCAGCGCGGCGTAATCGCCGGCCTCCAATGCCTTCACCTGACGCACCGCCAGCTTCAGTTGGTCCGCAATCTGTTCAACCGTCCAACCCATCGCTTCGCGTTGGGCGGCCAGCAACGCACCGGGCGTGGCCTTGCCAGTGTTGCCCTGCTCCTGCGGCGGTTCTGCCCACTCAGAATTCATTGGTACCCCTGTTTCACTCATCAAACGCCCCACGTTGATAAGCAGCATACTCGGTCGAGCCGGGGTGGTGGCGACGCAATTGCGTCGCCCAACCAGCTTCCGCGGCCGTATCGCCCAGCTTATGCTGCACCTTAATCGCGAGCCACAGCACATCGGCCGTGAGACTCTCCATCTTTGCCACCTTGTTCAAACGGGTGATGAAAAAATTGGCGCGCACGTAATCGCCTTTTTCAAAATAGACCCGCGCCAGATTGGCGTTGGTGGCCGGCAGGTCGGGCGTCAACTGCAAGGCTTGCAGCAGATAACGCTCCGCGCTGGCGTAATCCTTGATCTTCAATGCGCACGAGCCGGCGTTGTTCGCGGCGCTGGCCGGCGAACGGTAACTCCGGTTGGCCAAGGCCGCATCAAACAGCGGCAAGGCCTCCTTCACACGGCCTTGCTGGCACAGGAAGGAACCGTAGTTGTTGGCCAGGTCCGGGCTGTTCGGCGCCAGCTTGCGCGCGCGCACGAAGTTGTCCTCGGCCAGCGCGGTCTCGCCCATCTGCTGGTAAATCAGGCCGCGCATGCCGTAGCCGTCGGCATAGTTCGGATCGGCCGCCAGCGCCAGCTTGACCTCGTCCAGCGCCACCGCGTACTGGCCCTGTTCGAAATAGCCGATCGCCAGCTGCATGCGGATATCCACCTTGCGCTGGATCGCGGTCTGGTCCGACGCCGTGCTCAGCTCGGCCTTGCCGCTCTTGCCCGGCTGGGGGCCCGGCGAGGCGCAACCGGCCAGCGCCCCGGCCACGCAAAGCGCGACGAGACTGAGCCGGCTACGCTGCGCCAGGAAGGTCATCAGGAACGGATCTCCACGATCTTGCCGAAGTTGGCGCCGAACTTGTTCTGGTACTCGGCCATTTTTTCCATCCGTTGCTGGACCTTGGTACGGTCCTGCACCTCGCCGGCCAGTTGGCCGCAGGCGGCGTCGATGTCGTCGCCACGGGTTTTGCGGATGGTGGTGACGATGCCAGCGTCGAGCAGGATTTGCGCGAAGGCGGCGATGCGCGGGTTCTTCGAGCGCAGCAGGCCCGATTCCGGGAAGGGGTTGAACGGAATCAGGTTGAATTTGCAGTTCACGCCATACTCGGGGTGCTGCACCAGCGCCACCAGTTCGCGCGCGTGCTGGTCGGTGTCGTTGACGCCGTCCAGCATGCAGTACTCGAAGGTGATGAAGTCGCGCGGCGCGAACTCGATGTAGCGCTTGCAGGCGGCCATCAGTTCCTTGAGCGGGTATTTCTTGTTGAGCGGGATCAGGCCGTTGCGCAGCTCGTCGTTGGAGGCGTGCAGCGAGACCGCCAGCGCCACCGGCACTTCCTGCGCCAGCTTGTCGATCATCGGCACCACGCCCGAGGTGGACAGGGTCACGCGGCGGCGCGACAGGCCGTAGGCGTTATCGTCCAGCATCATCTTCAGCGCGGTGGCGGTCGGCTCGAAGTTGAGCAGCGGCTCGCCCATGCCCATCATCACCACGTTGGTGATCTGGCGCTCGCCCTTCGGGCCCGGTTCGATGCCCTTGGTGCGGCGCAGTTCGAATTCGGCCATCCACAGCTGGCCGATGATTTCGCCCACGGTCAGGTTGCGGCTGAAGCCCTGCTTGCCGGTCGAGCAGAAGCGGCAGTTGACGGCGCAACCGGCCTGGGTCGAGATGCACAGCGTGCCGCGCGTTTCCTCCGGGATGTACACGGTTTCCACGGCGTTGCCATTGCCGACGTCGACCAGCCACTTGCGGGTGCCGTCGGACGAGGTATGGTCGCTGATGATCTGCGGCGCCACGATCTGGGCGCGGGTTTTCAGTTTGTCGCGCAGCGACTTGGCCAGATCGGTCATGCTGTCGAAGTCCGACGCACCGAATTGGTGGATCCAGCGTTGCAGTTGCTTGGCGCGGAACGGTTTCTCTCCCAACTCGGCGCAGTAGGCGTTGAGTTGCGCGGGATCGAAATCCAGCAAGTTGGTCAGAGCAGCGTTCATAGTTTGGTTCACAACAGTACTAAGCATTTATCCCGTTTCCGCACCGCGGCGCGGAAACGGAATCCTTACGAATTACTTACCGAAGAAGTAAGCGATTTCAACAGCGGCGGCTTCGACAGCGTCCGAGCCGTGCACGGCGTTGGCGTCGATCGAGTCAGCGAAATCGGCGCGGATGGTGCCTTTTTCCGCTTTCTTCGGATCGGTCGCGCCCATCAGTTCGCGGTTTTTCAGGACGGCGTTTTCGCCTTCCAGAACCTGGATCATGACCGGGCCCGAAACCATGAAGTCCACCAGGTCCTTGAAGAAGCCGCGCTCTTTGTGCGCGGCGTAGAAGCCTTCGGCGTCAGCGCGCGACAGTTGCTTCATTTGAGCGGCAACGATCTTCAGGCCAGCTTCTTCGAAGCGGGTGTAGATTTTGCCGATCACGTTTTTTGCAACTGCGTCTGGTTTGATGATCGACAGGGTGCGTTCGATTGCCATTTGAAAAACTCCAATAAAAAGAAAGGTTTAAAACAAGAATTGATAATCCAATCAACCTTTGATTTTACCATAGAACACCCCATATTCCGAATAACGGCGCGGGATATGCTTGCACTGCGGACAATTAAGGCGGTTTAAGTCCGGATTAAGTGCATTTTTGGCATGTTTTTGCGCATTCTTCGTACGCCATGCTATGCTTTTAGCAAGCGGTAAACTTTTACCTGCATTGGAAACTGGAGGCACTACTATGATCAACATGCAAAAAACCTACGACCTGGCGGCGAATCGTCAGGCCGTCCAGCACAAAGTGCTGCGCAATACCTACTGGCTGCTGGCCCTGTCGATGGTTCCGACCGTGTTCGGCGCGGCCCTCGGCGTGTCCCTGCACCTGCCTCTGGGCGGTGGTTTGATGGCGTTGCTGTTCCTGGCCGTGGCCTTCGGCTTCATCTGGGGCATCGAGAAGAACAAGGATTCCGGCGTCGGCGTGGCCCTGCTGCTGGGCTTCACCTTCTTCATGGGCCTGATGCTGACGCCTCTGCTGTCGCGCATCCTGGGCTTCGCCAACGGCGGCTTCCTGATCATGACCGCGTTCGGCGGCACGGCGGCGGTGTTCGCGACGCTGGCCTCGGTGGCCACCGTGTCCAAGCGCGACTTCTCGGGCATGGGCTCGTGGCTGTTCGCCGGCGTGATCATCCTGCTGCTGGCGTCGGTCGCCAACATCTTCCTGCACATCCCGGCGCTGGCGATCGTGATCTCGGTGGTGGCGATTGCCATCTTCTCGGCCTACATCCTGTATGACGTGCAGCAGATCGTCAACGGCGGTGAGACCAACTACATCCGCGCCACCCTGGCCCTGTACCTGGACGTGTACAACATCTTCACCAGCCTGCTGCAACTGCTGGGCATCTTCGGCGGCGACCGCGACTAAGCGTCCCCCGCCCCCCCCAAAAAGCCGGCCCCGCGCCGGCTTTTTTTATTGCGCGCCGCCGCCGCGCACCTGGAAACGGGTGGTCACGACGGGGTTGGCGTTGGCGTCGATCAGGGCCAGCTGATGCTGGCCTGGCGTCGGGCGCCAAGGGTAGTCGGCGCTGGCCTGGCCCAGCGCCTCGCCGTCCAGCTGCCAGCGCAGGCCGTGGCCGCCCTGGGCCAGGAAGAAGACGCGCTGAGTGGCGTCCGGGATGTCGGGATCGATCGCCAGGATGCTGGCGTCGCCCGGATACAAGATCTTCGGCGCGCGATGTTCGTCGCGCACCAGGGCGATCACCGGGCTTTCGGTGCCGGCGATGAACCACTCGCCACGCGCCGATTCCAGCTCCGGCTGGAAGGCGACCTGCTGGCGCAGCACGCCCGCCGGTGGCTTGGGCGCGCGGCTGGGCTGGCCGCGGTGGAGGTAATCCATCACGTCGCGCCACACCGGCGCGGCGCCGGTCACGCCGGACACGTCCCACATCGACTGGCCATCGAAATTGCCAACCCAGACCCCAACCGTGTACTTGTCCGAATAACCGATGCACCAGTTGTCGCGCATGTCCTTGCTGGTGCCGGTTTTGACGGCTGCCCAGAAGGTGGTGGCAAGTTCGTTCTTCAGGCCGAAGGTGACGCTGCGCGCCGCGCGGTCGGCCAGGATGTCGCTGACGATGAAGCTGGCGCGCGCGTCCAGCACGCGGCGCGCGGCGCCAGCACCAGCGTCAGCACCGCGCCGCATCAGCGTGGCCGAGCCATACACGCCGCCATTCGCCAGCGCGCGATACGCATTGCTCAGTTCCAGCAGCGACACCTCGGCGGAGCCCAGCGCCAGCGAATAACCATAGTATTCGGCCGGTTGCGTCAGGCTGCTGAGGCCCAACTCGCGCAAGCGCTCGTGAAAGCGCTCCATCCCGGTCATCATCAGCGTGCGCACGGCCGGCACGTTGAGTGAACTGGCCAGCGCGGTGCGTGCACTGACAAAGCCCTTGAATCCCCGGTCATAGTTTTGCGGCGCGTACAGCCCGGACGGCGTCGAGACATCGATGGGCGAGTCGTCCATCAGCGAGGCCGCCGTGATCTGCCGGCGCTCCAGCGCCAGCTCGTACAGGAAAGGCTTGAGCGTGGATCCGGCCTGGCGCAGCGCCGCCACGCCGTCCACGTCGCCCCCTCCCGGATTGCCAACGTACGCCAGGATCTCGCCGCTGGCGTTGTCCAGCACCACCAGCGCGCCATCGTTGACGTTGCGGCCGTTCAGCGCGGTCAACTGCTGGCGCAGCACCACCTGCGCATAACGCTGCAAGCCCGCGTCCAGCGTGCTGCGCACCGCCTGTCCGCCGCGCGTCAGCAGTTGCTGAGCCACCTGCGGCGCCGGCGGCAAACTGGACGCCAGCTGCGGACGGCCCCACGCCAAAATAATCCGCAACTGGATTTCGCTGCAGGTCGACGGCAAGCGCAATTCTTGCGCCAGCCCGCAGGCGCGCTGCGTCACCACCTTCTGCCCCGCCGCCGGCCCGCGCAGCAGGCTGGCAAGTATCACCGATTCGCTCAGATCCAATCCGGACGGCGCCTTGCCGAACATGCCGCGCGCGGCCGCGCCGACGCCTTGCAGCTCGCCGCGATACGACACCATGTTCAGGTAGGCCTCCATGATCTGCTGCTTGGACCACTCGGCGTCGAGCTCGCGCGCGGCCTTGACCTGATCCCACTTCTGCGACCAGCTGCGCCCCTTGGCCGCAGGCTGCAAGGCCGGATCGAGCAAGGCCGCCAGCTGCATGGTGATGGTGGACGCGCCGCGCGGGCGTGTCCGGAACAAGTTGTCCCAGGCGGCCTTGGCGGCCGCGCTCCAGTCCACGCCTTTGTGTTCGTAGAAGCGCTGGTCCTCGGCCTGCAGCACCGCCGCCGGCAGCGCGGGCGAGATATCGCCCAGCGCCACCCACGGCATGCGCCGCACCGCCATGTCGATACGCAGCGATTGAATCGGCTCGCCATGCCGATCCAGCAGCTCGGCGTCCGACGAGCGATAGGCCGCGCGCACCGCGTCAAACGTCGGCACGGCCTGCACTGCGGCGCTGGCCAGCGCCAGCACCAGGGCGGAGACGATCAGTTTCATTTCACCGTCATGGCCGCGTTGGGTGCGGCGCCAAACATCTCCGGGCTGTACATGGCTTCCACCCGCGTCGGCGGCAGGTTGAACTGGCCGGGATTATTCAGGCGCACCGTGTACTCCACGCTCCATTTGCCTTTCGGGACAAACGCATAAAACGCCCGATACCCCTCGAAGCTGCGCTCCTGGAAGGCCGGATATGCCCAGCCGGTGGCGCGCTCGCCGCTGGTGGAGATCTGCGAATCGCCGCCGAGGCCCGACCCCAGCACGGTGGCGCTGGCGGGAATCGGATCGTCCACCACCACCCACGTCATGTCCGACTGCGCCTCCAGATCGAGATGCACGCGATAGGTATCGCCACGCGACCACACGCCTTTGGCCTTCTGCTCCAGCGGCGTGATGGTCTTGGCGATCTTGTAGCCGCTCGACAGCGGCGCCTTGAGCGGCACCGCCGACAAGGTCTGCACCGTGGCCCATGGCTTGCCGGCGCCAGTGTGCTCCAGCTCCAGTTGACCGCCGCCGCCGCGCGGCCATGGCAGCAAGGCCGTGCCGCCGGCGGGATCGCCGCCGAAGGCGATGCTCTTGCTGGCGTTGGCCAGCGTGGCGCCAGCGGTGCCGGTCACTTTTTCGCTTTCGAACAGGCGCGAGAACTTGTCCATGCCCAGCACGCCCCAGGCGTTGGCGACGGTCGTGCCCCAGCGGCCCTTCTTCTGCCGTCCCAGCGCGCCGCGCGCGAGGCGGCCGATGTCGTCCTTCCAGGCCGGATTGTCGGCCATGACCAGCAGCAGGCGATTGGCGTTGCTGTCGGCCGAAGACATCAGCCACCACCAGTCGTCGGTGCGCTCGGTCGAGAAGGTCATGGTCGTGCCCTGCAGGTTGAGGCGCGAGCGCAGAATCTGGTCCGCCTCCTTCAAACGCTGCGCGTGCTGTGGCAACTTGGGCGAGCGTTGCAGGATCTGATACCAGTCGATGACGGCGGACGTCGGCCACAGGTTCGGTTGCACCGAGAACGACTCCAGCTCACTGGCGGTGACCGGCCTGGAACGCGACAAGGCTTCCAGCGCGGCGATCTTGCGCACCGCCAGGTCGGCCGTCGGCAGCGACGAGTAGCGCACCACCTTGCCCTGCACGAAAGCCAGCAGCGCCGATTCCATGCGGCCTTTCAGCGCATCGGGGATCGTGTAACCGGCCTCGCTGGCGGCGGACAGCACATAGGCCGTCAGCGTGTCGCTGCCCTTGTCCATCTGCGCGAAGTATTTAACCAGGCCATCGGCGTCGAGATAGGCCGGCAGCTTTTCCGCAGCGTCGTTCCACATGCCCTCATCGTGCAGCGCGATCGAGCGCGATGTCATTTGCTCGAAGCAGCGATACGGGTATCGCAGCATGTAGTCACGCACGCCGGGCAGCTCGCCGCCCAGTCTGGGGCTGTACTGCACCTGCACGCCGCCGCGTCCCGGCAGCGCGTCATCCGGCAGCTTGACCGCCATGCTTTGCTTGCGGTCCAGTTGCAGCAGGGTCGCCTGCATGACCGTGACCGGCACCGCGGGGACGATTTTCTGCGTGATCTTGATGCGGTCGGACGATGCCGGGCCGCCGCCCTCCACCGCCGCGCTGACGTCCCACGCCAGCGTCGCGGCGGACAACGGCGCCTGCGCGTCCCAGCCCACCTCGCGCGCCTGTCCCGGCTTCAGCGTGACCGACTGCGGCGGCAGCGGCTTGCCGCCCACACCCGCAGCCGCCGCGCTGGCGATACCGGCACCACTGGCGTTGGCATTCACGCGCAGGGTCGCCTTGACGGCGGCGTCCGTGGTGTTGCGCAGCGTGAAAGTGGCGCGGAAGCGGTCGCCCTCGCGCACCATGGACGGCAGGCCGGATAGCAGGATCAGGTCCTGCGAGCTGCGCACCTCCGTGCGGCCGGTGCCAAACAAGTCCGCCTGCGCGCTGGCCACCGCGACAATCCGGAACGCCGTCAGCGAATCGTTGATCGGCACCTGCACCGTGGCTTCGCCATTCGCGTCCAGCGTGACGCGCGCCTTCCAGAACAGCAGCGTGTCGAACAACTCGCGCCCGGCGCCCTTGCCGCCGCCACCGCCGGCCGGCACCGCCTTGCGGCCGAAGTGGCGCTTGCCCACCACCTGCATCTGCGCCGTGGCGGTGGACACCTGCAGGTTACGCTGCTCCATCATGGCTTCCAGCAGATCCCAGCTGGTGTTCGGCATCAGCTCCAGCAGGCCGACGTCGACCGCCGCCAGCGCCACTTCCGCGCCGGCCGGCGGGACCGAGCCGTCGGGGCGCGTGACCTTCACCGCCACCGTGGCCTTGTCGCGCACCTTGTACACATCCTTGTCGGCCTTGACCTGCACCTTCAGTTCATTGGCCGACCACCCCACACGCAGCGGCGCGATGCCCAGCTTGTAAGCCGGCTTGCCGAGATCGACCAGCGCGGTCGGCTGCACGCCGTTCACGCGGCCGCGCACCACCAGCGCGGAGACATAGACATTCGGCGCATACTGCTTCTTCACCGGGATCGAGAACACCGGTTCGCTGCCGCTGAGCGGGCGCACGTAGGTGTCGATCACGCCCTCGCGCTCCACCGTGATCAGCGCGGTCGCCTCGCGGAACGGCATGCGCACCTGGAAGGTGGCGGTGTCGCCAGGTTCATAGCGTTTTTTCTCAGGCAGCAGATCGATGCGGTCGTTGTCGGTGGCCGCGAACCACCAGTCGGCGCCGTCGGCCACCCAAGTCTCGCGGTTGGTGACGGCCACGCGCTGCTGCGCGTCCTGGGTTTTCGCGCGCAGGATGAGATTGCCGGAGGCCGGCGCCTTGATCTGGCAAATCAGCAGGCCCTTGCCATCGGTCTTGCCCTCGCAGGCGGCGCCCAGCGCTTTGACCTCGCTGCTGTTTTCATAGGCGTAGAAGCCGCCGATCAAACGACGGCGATGCGAGTAGGACTGGCGCTGGAAGATATCCACCGCCACCGGCGCATCGCTCACCGGCCTGCCCTGCAGGTCCAGCACCGCCACCGTGAACTTGAGCGCATCCTTGCTGGCCACCCAGCCGTCCGGCTGGATGCCGATCACGTAACTGGAAGGCCACAACGGAATGCGGGTGGCGGCGGACAGGGTTTCGCCATTGGCGTCCTGCCAGGTCATCTCGGCCATCACCTCGTGCGGCGTTTGCACGGCGGGCAGCTGATCCAGCGTGACGCGCGCGCCACCGGCCTTGTCCAGCGTCACGCTGCGCGTGCGGACGGCGCCGGCCGCCGCCGCGTCCTCCTCGCCCTCGAACATGCCCTCATCGTCATCGAAGCTGCCGCCGCGCTGCTCGACGCCGACCTTGACGTCGCCGGCGCTGAAGCTGAAATCGGCGTAATCCTCGAAGCTGACGCTCTTGTTCTGCACCACGGTGCGCAACTGCACCGGCGCGTCGCCCGCCCCGCCGCCGGACAGATAGCTTAGCTGCACATCCAGATCCACCGAAGACGCCTGCACCGCCGGCGCTTTCGGCCCCTGCAGCAGCGCCTTCATGGTCGGCACGCGGAACTGCTCGACACGGAAGCGGCCCGACCCGCGTCCGCCAATCATCAACTGGTACCAGCCCTGCTTGGCGGCGGCCGGAATTGGCCAGCTGTTCTCGGCCGAGCCGTTGGCGCTCCACTTCAGCGGCAGTTCATACTGCTGGCCGCTGCCCTCATGGATGATGAACATGCTGGCCGGCTGCTCCTTGGCGGCGCGCACCAGTCCCTGCTCCACGTGGCGGCGCAGGAAATGCTTCATGTGCACCGTCTCGCCGGCGCGCAGCAGCGTGCGGTCGAATACCGTGGATGCGATCACATTGTCGGCGCCGTAGTAACCGGTCGGCAGATTGAAGCGCCAGGTCTCGATGCCACGATCCCAGTCGGACAGCGTGAACGTCATATCGCCGCCCAGCCGTGCGCTGATGAAGAAGCGCTGATCCTCCTTCTGCACCAGCTCCTGGCGGATGTGCGCCAGGCCGCCGCTGTCCGTCATGCCCTGCCACAGCAACGCGCCCTTGTAGTCGCGCACCGCCACCTGCGCCTGCGCCACCGGCTGGCCCTTGTCCAGCGACGTCACCCACACCAGCGACGATTCGGCGCCGTGCTTGAAGTGCGCCACCATATTGGTCACCAGCGCCGCGCTGCTCACGTAGGCCGGCCCCTTGTCCAGCGCCAGCCCTGTCCCCAGCTTGGGACTCGCCAGCTCCACCACGTAGAAGCCCGGCTTACGCAGCGGGATGCCGACCACTTCGAACGCCTTGGCGCCGCCCGGCTTGGGCATGCTGAAGCGCTCCACCTTGCCGGCTTTGGCGTCCAGCAGCGGCTTGCTCATCTTGTTAACGTGCAGTTCCTGCGGTTCCCAGCTGTAGCTGCTGCCCATGCGCTTGAGCCATGCGATCACCTGCTGGTCCTGCTGGTCCGGCGAGGAGGCGGCGTCGTTGACGCGCAGCGCGGCGCCATCGACCTTGGCGCCGGCCAGCTGCGCCTCGACATTGCGCAGCGTGACCGGCAGCAGCTTGTCGCCCTTCGCTTCGATGATGCCGAAGCGCGCCGGGAACTTGACCAGCGGCGGCTGCGCGTCGGTGCGGATCGCCATCGGGAAGCGCGCCTGATTGAGCAGCGCGCGGCCGGCATCGTCCTTCACGCCGGCCGGCAGCGAGACCGTCAGCCTGGCGCTTTCCGGGAATGGGCCCTTGAAGGTCAGCCATTCCAGGTATTCGCTCTTTTCCTCCTCCTTGTCGAGCGTTGGCTTGAAGACCTTGCCGCCCGGCCCCGTGATCTTGACGGCCAGCGCGTCGGCGCGCTTGACCGGGGCGCTGAACTGCACACGCATCGGCAGGAAAGGCACGCAGCCGGCGTCGGCGCTCAACCTGTCGCAGCTGAAGCGCGCGGTGAAATCGGGCCGCGTTTTGTAGGACAGCGTTTGATCCTGCGTGGTGGCGATGCCGCTGTCGGCCTTGATGCCCGCGCCCCACACCAGCGACACCTCGGTCGCCGCCGGCAGGCTGCGTTTGCATTGCAGGACCGCGAGCGGCAGGCGCTCCAGCTTTTTGTTGTTGACCGCCGTGGTGGCGCGCCACACCACGCCGCGCGCCTTGAAGTACAGGGACAGATAACGCTCGGTGAAGGACTTGCGCAGATCGAGCACCTGCTGGCGCTCCGCGCCCTGCAGCACGCGCACGCCGATACGCTCATTGATGCCCTCCGCGCGGCACCACGCCTGCGCGGCCACGGTTTCGTCGCTGGCCGGCGCGTCGAGGCCGAGCACGAAGATCTGCTGCTCGTCGATATAGCTGCTACCCTCGCGCGGCGCCGCCTCCACGATGGCCGGGCCGCCGGTATCGAAGCTGAACTGGCGCGTGCCGGCCAGCGGCTTGCCGCTCAAATCCTTGACATCGTCCTTGAGCGTGAAGCGGCAGGCCACGCCGGCCGGCAGGTCGCGCGCGAAATCGTAGCTCCAGTTCTGGCCATCGATCCAGCGGCCCTTGCCCTCTTCCGGACAATCGATGCTGAACGGATCGCCCAGCCGCATATCGCCCAGCGGGACCATTTGCCCGTTGAAGCGCGCGGCCACCTGGCGCACGCCCTTGACGGTGCCCGATGGCGAAAACGAGGTGACGGAGGTATCGGCCAGAACGGCCAGCGGCAGGCTGCAGAACGCAGCCATGGCGATGAGGCGGGACAGGAGGCGCATGCCAACTCCAGGCGCTGATAATGATCAGCTCAGTGTTGCGCAGCCCTCCTGCAAAGTCAATAACATTAGAAGAAAAACACTTACACCAGATCGAACACGGCCATCGACTCGACGTGCGAGGTGTGCGGGAACATGTTGACCACGCCCGCCTTATCGAGCTTGTAGCCGGCCAGGTTGACCAGCACGTTGGCGTCGCGCGCCAGCGTCGACGGGCTGCACGAGACGTAGACGATGCGCTTGGGCAGGAATTCCGGATTGGTCTTGCGCAGTTCGCCCAGCGCCAGCGACAGCGCCATGGCGCCATCGCGCGGCGGGTCGATCAGCATGCGGTCGAACTTGCCGAGGTCGATCAGGTCCTGCGGCGTCACCTCGAACAGGTTGCGGTTGTAGAAGGTGGTCTTCTTATCCAAGCCGTTGGCCTTGGCGTTGCTCAGCGAACGGTCGGTCAGCGCCTGGCTGCCCTCGATGCCTACCACCTCGCGCGCCAGCGTGGCCAGCGGCAGGGTGAAGTTGCCGAGGCCGCAGAACAGGTCGGCCACGCGGTCTTGCGGCTGCACCTCCAGCAGGCGCAGCGCCTTGTGCACCAGCACGCGGTTGATGTGGTGGTTGACCTGGGTGAAGTCGACCGGCTTGAACGGCATGCGCACGCCGAATTCCGGCAGCAGGTAGTGCAGCTGCGGCTCCAGCGGGTAGAACGGCTCGGCGGTCTCCGGGCCCTTGGTCTGCAGCCAGAACTGCACCTTGTATTGGTCGGCGAAGGCCTTGATCCTGGTTTCGTCGTCGGCGGTCAGCGCGTCCATGATGCGCAGCACCAGCACGGTGACGTCTTCGCCGATGGCCAGTTCGATCTGCGGGATCTGGTTGTACAGCGACAGCGAGCCGACCAGCGTGCGCAGCGGCATGAACATGTCCGACACGTGCTTGGGCAGGATCTGGCAGCTCTGGATGTCGGCCACGAAGATGGACTTTTTCTCCTTGAAGCCGACCAGCACCGTGCCCTTCTTCTCGACCCAGCGCACCGACAGGCGCGCGCGGTAGCGATAGCCCCAGGTCGGGCCGTACATCGGACGCATGATGTTGTCGGCCGTGACTTTGCCGATGTGCCACAGATTATCTTCCAGCACGCGCTGCTTGATCGCCACCTGCGCGCTCGGCTCGATGTGCTGCATGGAGCAGCCGCCGCAGTAGTCGAAGTGCTCGCACTTGGGCTTGACGCGCATCGACGATTCGCGGTGCAGCGCGGTCATTTTGGCCGCTTCCCAGTTTTTCTTTTTCTTGAAGGTCTCGAAACTGACGCGCTCGCCCGGCAGGGCGCCTTCCACGAACACCACTTTGCCCGGCGTGCCGTCTTCATTGTCCTGCATGTGGCCGACGCCACGGGCGTCCATGTCGAGCGATTTGATGTCGATGGTATTTTCTTGCATAGCGTTCAATATTGAATGAAAAGGCGGCTTCAACCCGTCATTCCGGCGGACGCCGGAATCCATACTGAGTTCGCGGGTATGCGCAGGGGCTATGGATTCCGGCCTTCGCCGGAATGACGGATCGCGGGACAACGGTGGTTGCGTCGGGCCGATATGATAGCAGACTACAGCAGGGAATCGCGGACCACGCCGCGCGCGGCCATGGCGCGCTTGAGCTTGACGAGGGCTTCCTGCTGGATCTGGCGCACGCGCTCGCGCGTGACGCCCATTTCCTCGGCCAGGGTTTCCAGCGTGGCCGGGTCGTCGTTGTCCAGGCCGAAACGGCGCATGATGACGATGCGCTGCTTGTCGGGCAGCTTGGCCAGCCAGTCGCGCACCAGCACCGTCATTTCGTGATGCTCGGCGCGGGCGTCCGGGCTGTCCTCGCTGTCGCCGGGCAGCATGTCCATCAGCGACGACTGGGGGTCGTTGTCGAGCGGCGCGTCCAGCGAGGTGGCGTGCTCGGACAGCGCCAGGATGTCCTGCACCTCCTCCACCGGCCGGCCGACCAGCTCGGCGATGTCCTCGGCGGTGGCGTCCTTGCCGTTGTGGTGCTGGGCCTCGAGGTGGTATTTGCCGCGCAGGATCTGATTCAGCTCGCGCACCATGTGCACCGGCAGGCGCACCGTGCGCGCCTGGTTCATGATGGCGCGCTCGATGCTCTGGCGTATCCACCAGGTGGCGTAGGTGGAGAAGCGGAAGCCGCGCTCGGGCTCGAACTTGTCGATGGCGCGCATCAGGCCGATGTTGCCCTCCTCGATCATGTCGAGCAGCACCACGCCGCGGTTGATGTAGTGCTTGGCGATCGACACCACCAGCCGCAGGTTGTGCTCGATCATGGTCTGGCGCGCGCTGAAGTCGCCGGCCTTGGCCAGGGTGGCGTAGTGGACCTCCTGCTGCGCCGTCAGCAGCGGCCGGGTGCCGATCTGGTTCAGGTAGTGCTGGGTGGTGTCGGTGGACAGCTCGGCCGCCAGCACTTTCTTCAGCTCGTCGACGCTCTCCAGCACCGCGCCGGCTTCCGGCAGATCGGCCTCCTCCCCCCCATCGATCGCGGCATCATCGTTGGCATCGTCCCGGAAATCGTCCGGGAGAGCATCGTCATCCATCTGATCGTGTGGCGTGGAGGTCATCGCATCGGCTCAGCTATCGGTTGGGCAGGAAGCGGGACGGGTCGACCGGTTTGCCCTGCTGCCGTATTTCAAAGTGCAGCTTGACGGAATCGGTGTCGGAATCGCCCATTTCCGCAATCATTTGTCCCTTGCTCACGCTCTGCCCCTCCTTGACCAGGATGGTCCGGTTGTGCGCGTAGGCCGACAACAAATTATTACTGTGCTTCACAATGACGAGATTACCATATCCGCGGATGCCGCTGCCGGCGTACATCACTTTTCCCGCGCCGGCGGCCACGACTTGCTGGCCGGCCTTGCCGGCGATGTCCACGCCCTTGTTCTTGCCCTCGTCGAAGGTGGCGATGACCTTGCCGTCGGCCGGCCAGATCCAGCTCAGGTTGGCGTCGTCGGCGGCCAGCGCCGGGGCGGCGGGCGCGGCCGGGACCGGCACGCTGGCGCGCGGCGCGGCGGCGGCCGGCGCTGGCGCCGGCGTCGCCGCCACGTCCTTGCCGTTGTCGGCGCGCTGCAGCTCGGCCAGGTTGGCCTCGGAGTACGGCTTCTTGTCGCCCTTGGGGCCGGTTTTCTTGACCACCGGCGGCGGCGGCGGGGTCTTGTCGGACGGCGGCATGATCACGGCGGCGGTCTCCACGCCGCTGCCATTGCCCTCGGGCGGCAGCACGCGCAGCACCTGGTCGACCTTGATGTCGTTCGGATTGGCCAGGTTGTTCCAGGCCACCAGGTCGCGGTAGTTCTGGCCGAACTCGAGCGCGATGCGGATCAGGGTGTCGCCCTTCTTCACGGTGTACAGGCCGCGCTCGTCGCGGGCGACCTGCGCCGTTTCGCTCGGCGTGGCGGGCTTGACGGCCGGCGGGATCGTGCGGTCTACGACCGGGGCCTGGTTGGGGGTGGTGCCGCAGGCGCTCAATAAAGCGAGCGCGAAGCCCATCAAGAGCAAATTACTTTTCTTCGTCATTCTCATCGTCGTGTCTAGTGGTTCGGGCCTTAAATCACGCCCGGGCGCAGCGGCACGAAATGGCAATCCTCCAGCGTCTGGCTGGCCCACTCCGTCTTGCCGATGCGCGTAATCAATTCCAGGTGCTGCGTGCGCACGCCCACCGGCGCGACCAGGCGACCGCCGATGGTCAGCTGCTCCAGCAGGGCTTGCGGCACTTCCATCCCGGCCGCGGCCAGAATGATACCGTCAAACGGGGCCGCTTGCGGCAGCCCAAGCATACCATCTCCGTAATGCAAGCGCAGATTCGGTATCCGCAGGGGCCGCAGATTGGCCTTGGCCAGCTCGTGCAGCGGCTTGATGCGCTCGATCGAATACACCTCCTGCGCCACGCACGCCAGCACCGCCGCCTGGTAGCCGCAGCCGGTGCCGATCTCCAGCACGCGCTTGAGCTGGCCGCCGTTGCGCATCACCTCGATCATGCGCGCCACGATGTAGGGCTGGGATATGGTCTGGTGGTGGCCGATCGGCAGCGAGGCGTCGACATAGGCCTGGGGCGCCAGGCCCTCGTCCATGAACATGTGGCGCGGCACCGTGTCCATGGCGTTCAGCACCACTTGGTCCTGGACGCCCTGCCTGGCGATGCGCTGCACCATGGCGCGCCGCACGGCCTCCGACACCAGCGGGTTCTGGCGCGGCGCGGGGGCCGGCAGCGGCTGGGCGCGCTCCATGGCGTAGCTGTGCGACTTCGACGGCGTGGCCACCGGCCGCGGGGCCGGATACTGGGGCGGCGCGTGGCGCGCGGCGTTCTGGGTGGCGGTTTGCGGTGTCGCCACCGGCCCGAAGACCGTCGCCTTTTTGGCCCCCTTGTCGACTACCGAGGACAGCGGCAAAGGAAAGGTACGGTTTTTTTCGGTCATGCCAAGGCCTTTGCCAGTGCACTGAGTTGGGAGGTGTGGGTCAGGTCGATCTGCAGCGGGGTGATCGAGGTCTTGCCGTTGGCCACGGCGTGGAAATCCGTGCCCTCGCCGGCGTCCTTGCACGCGCCCGGCGGGCCGATCCAGTAGATATCCCTGCCGCGCGGGTCCTTGGCCCGGATCACCGGCTCCGACTGATGGCGCCGGCCGAGCCGGGTCGCGGCCACGGCCTTAAGTTGCTCATAAGGCCGATTCGGTATATTCACGTTCCACAGGCAGGGACGCGGCAGTTCCTCGTAAAAGCGCTGGACCAGGTCGCGCGCGTGGCGCGCCGCGTCCTCGATATGCTCCCAGCCGTAGGCGCCCTGCGAGAAGGCGATCGACGGGATGCCGAACAGGAAGCCCTCCGTGGCGGCCGCCACCGTGCCGGAATACAGGGTGTCGTCGCCCATGTTGGGGCCGTTGTTGATGCCGGACACCACCAGGTCCGGCTTGTAATCGAGCACGGCGGTCAGCGCCACGTGCACGCAGTCGCTGGGCGTGCCGTTGACAAAATAAAAACCATTGGCCGCGCGCTGCACCGACAGCGGCCGGTCCAGCGACAGGGAGTTCGATGCGCCCGAACGGTTGCTGTCCGGCGCCACCACCACGATCTCGGCGATGGGCGCGAGCGCCTCGGCCAGCGCATTGATGCCGGGCGCGAGGTAGCCGTCGTCATTGCTTATCAGGATTCTCATACCGGAGATTTTACCTGAAGCAATGGCCGGACTGCGCACGCCGGCGGCCCGGAAAACAGATAAATTTCGCTCAACGCGACGGCGCGCGCGGCGCCGACAGGTAACCGTCCAGCGCCAGCATTTCATCGGAGGCGCGCGACCACAGGCTGTTGGCCGCCGCCGCGCTGCGCGCGCGCCCCGGACGCACCAGCGCGTCGCCGTAGTCGTCCATGGCGGCGTTCTGGTGCAGCTCATGCACCGGCGGCAGCTCGGCCGCGGGCATTCCCAGTTGCAACTGCACCTCGGCCAGCTGCTCTCGCGCCTTGCGGGCGTCGGCGTGATCCGGCCCCAGCCGCCGCAGCTGGGCGTGCAGCACCGCCTCCAGCAGGCTGCGGGCGGCGTCCAGCTCCTGCATGTGCACCAGCGTTTGCGCCAGCGCGGTCTTGCTGCGCAGCGTGTCGACGTGCTCGGCGCCCAGCAGGCGCTTGCGGGAGGCCAGCACCTGCTCCTGCACGCTGCGCGCGTGTTCGGTGTCGCCGCGCTGCAGCAGCAACTCGGCGCGCGCGGCCTTGGCGGACAGCGTCAGCAGGTGCTCGGCGCCGAGCAGCCGCATATAGGTGTCGATCACGGCGTCCTGGATGGCCAGCGCCTCGGCCAGCCGGCCTTGCAAGCCCATGGTGTGGGCCAGGGCGCCGCGCGCCGCCAGCGTATCGACATGTTCGGCGCCCAGCAGCCGTTCGCGCGCCTCGACCACGCACTCCTCCAGAAACTGCGCCGCCTCCAGCTTGCCCTGCAGCCGCAGCGCCGCCGCCAGATTGGTCTTGCTGACCAGCGTGTCGGGATGATCCTCGCCGAGGCCGCGCTGGCGCAAGGTCAGGCTTTCCTCGAAACAGGCCAGCGCCTGCCGCAGCTTGCCCTCGCGCCGGTACAACTCGCCCAGCAGATTAAGGTCGCGCGCCAGCGGCTGGGGCACGGCGCGGCCGGCGCCGCCGCCGGCCTCCAGCGCGCGGCGCGCCTCGGCGATCGAGGCCAGCAGGTGGATCTCGCGGTGCGACTGCCACGGGAAATAGCCGGGCGCCAACCAGTCGAGAAAGGCCTCGAAGGTGCGCGTCAGCGAAAAGCGGTCGCCGCCCTGGTCGAGCCGCACCGCCACCTGCTCGCCATAGGCGAAGGTGCGGGTCTGCTGCAGCTGCACCTCGTCGAAATAGCTTTCCAGCGACAGCTGCTGCATGCCGTAGCAGTCGCGGATCAAGTCCTCGAAACTGGGCTGGTAGCCGAGTATGCGCTGGCGCTCGTCGCCGCGACGCCATTGGGCGCGCTGGGCGCTGTCGCCCATTTCTATGCGCGAGGGCAAGGGGTAGACCAGCAGCGGCCGCTGCTCGTCCTCATGGCTGCGGCGATAGGTGGTGGCGCGCGCCACCAGCGCCTGCACGCCCTCCAGGCTCTGCCGGTTGGGCGTGAACACCACCACCAGCTTGCGCGGGAGCAAGGTGGTGCAGATGCCGGCGCTATCGGTGCGGCCGGTGCGCGAATCGACCAGCACGTAGCGGAAATGGCGCGACAGCCGGTCGGCGAAGCAGCGAAACAGCGCCGGGCAACTGTGGAACAGCTCCTCCCAGTCCATGGAGGCCAGCCGCTCGCCATAGCTGTCGTCGAACCGTCCGGCGCGCATCAGGTACAGCTGGCTGCCCTGATCGACCCGCGTCACATATTGCCCGATATCAATATGCGACAGCACCTCATGCGCGAGTTCCTCGTCGTCGAGCGCGGCGCCGTTGCGGTGGCCGTGGAGTTGCTCGCGGCAGGCCTCGAACAGCTCGAGCACGCCCGGCTTGGGCTCGTGGTGCTGGTCGGCGAAATAATGGTGCAGCCCCGGGGCTTCGAGATCCCAGTCGACCATCAACACCGGCGTGGTGGCGTTTTGCTGGCGCGCCAACAGCACGGCGATATTCGATAGCGCCATCGTGCGCCCAGTGCCGCCCTTGTAAGAATAGAAAGTAATCACTTCGCCGCTGGTGCTGAGCGGCGGCAGGGTCAATGGATTGGATTCCATGGCAAACCTTTAGCGAGGGAAATGTGGAGGAGGAATGGCACGCCACTCCGGCGGGATGTCGGGCAGCACGAAACGGCTGCAGTCATGCCCCGGCGGCATGCTTCGTTTTAGGCAGTGGTAATGCTCAGCGATGCGGTGGACGATTTTCTCGATGTCCGGAATGAAGTCGGGATTGGTCTTCAGGTCGCCGCTGGCCAGCGTGTAGCGGGAAAAATCCACATACATGCCGGGGCCGGCGATTTGCGGCGGCAAGCCGCCGGGATGGCGGGTCATGATGACGGGAATGATCAGATGGCTGGGCAAGCTGTACCACTGCTTGCGCTCGCGCTCGATAAGTTGCATGGCCGCGAACTCGCGGCGGGTGTAGCCGTGGGCCTCGTATTTAGGTGTATAAATGGCAATCATGCACACGCTCTCGCACATGGCGTGCGCGATCTTCTCGTCGAGGTCGTCTCCCCCGCCGAGTTGCTCACTATCAACAAAAAGCTCTTCCTCATTGTCGAAGTGCGGTTCCAGGTAGCACTTCAAGGCGTCGATCAAATCGTCCTTGAACTTACTCATATATGTATGCCGGCCATGGGCATAACTGAAAAAGCAGCCGTGACGGATAGTCATGACATCCTCCCTGCGTTTAACCAACTCTAACAAGCCATAATGCAGAGACTTTGAGTTAGAACAAACGTGCGACAGGCGGAACTTTGCGCAATCGGCTGGCAGTTTCAGGTAAGATAAAAATATAACGACCGTTCTTTTTTATAACCAAGGAGACTCGCATGAAAGCTGTGGTATGCAACGCCTGGGGCGCGCCGGACACCCTGACCATGCAAGAATTACAAGATCCGCAAGCGGGACCGGGGCAGGTGGTAATCGATGTGCGCGCCGCCGGCGTCAACTTCCCGGACGTGCTAATCGTGCAAGGAAAATATCAATTCAAGCCGGAACTGCCATTCGTGCCCGGCAGCGAAGTGGCCGGCGTGATCCGCTCGGTCGCTGACGATGTGACAACTTTCAAACCCGGCGACCACGTCATCGCCTTCGTCCCGACAGGTGGCTTCGGGCAACAGCTATTAGCGCCAGTGCAAGCCCTGATTCCCATGCCGTCCGACATGGATTTCGACACGGCGGCCGCCATCACCCTCACCTACGGCACCTCGTACCATGCGATTGCGGACCGGGCCGCGCTAAAAAATGGTGAGAACATGCTAATTCTTGGCGCGGCTGGCGGGGTGGGCCTGGCCGCCATCGAAATAGGAAAAGCCCTTGGAGGCCGCATCATTGCTTGCGCCTCGACCGATGAGAAGCTGGAAGTGTGCCGCCAGCACGGCGCGGACGTCCTGATCAACTACAGCCGGCCGGACTGGCGTGAGGCGGTCAAGGCCGCGAGCGGCGGCAAGGGGCCGGACGTGATCTACGACCCGGTTGGCGGCGAATATGCCGAGCCGGCGTTCCGTTCGATCGCGTGGGGTGGGCGTTACCTGGTGGTCGGCTTCGCCAACGGCGGGATCCCGAAACTGCCGCTGAACCTGACGTTGTTGAAAGGCGCCTCGCTGGTCGGCGTATTCTGGGGTGAGTTCACCAAGCGTGATCCAAAAGGCAACATGGCAAACATGCGCCAGCTGCTGCAATGGTTACAGGAAGGCAAAATCAGCCCCCGGATTTCAGGGCGCTACCAGCTGGAGAACGCGGCCCAGGCACTGAACGACATGGCCGCCCGCAAAGTCACCGGCAAAGTAATAGTATTGCCGCAATAACAATTTGGGGTCAGCTCTGACATTCGGACATTAGGGAACTATTTCACAGCTTTTTAGTTCCGCAATGTCCGAATGTCAGAGCTGACCCCAAATTTTTTGACTGAAAGTTACTGATCGGAATTCTTGTTTTTGAAGAATTCGATCACGACTTGCTGTTCGCGCGTGCGTTTGAAGGACGGCAGGCTTTGCCAGATGCGGCGGCCATAGGGCTTGGAAATCACGCGCGGATCGCACAGCATCAGCACGCCACGGTCTTTTTCGTCGCGGATCAGGCGCCCGGCGCCCTGCTTCAGGTTGATGATGGCTTCCGGCAAGGTATGGCTCATGAAGCCATTCTTGCCCTGCTTTTCCATCACTTCCAGCCGCGCCGCCAGCACCGGGTCGTCCGGCGGGGCGAACGGAAGTTTGTCGATGATGACCAATGACAGCGCGTCGCCGCGCACGTCCACGCCTTCCCAGAAGCTTTGCGAACCGATCAGGACGCCATTGCCGGCCTTGCGGAACTGGTCCAGCAACTCGGTCCGGCCTTTGTCGCCCTGCACGAACAGCGGATACGGCAGGCCGCGCTTGTCGAATTCGTCGCGCAGGCGCTCGGCGGCACGCTTGACCGCGCGCAGGGTCGTGCATAAAAGGAAAGTCTTGCCGCCGGCCGCCTCGATCACCGGCAACGCCAGGTCCAGCACCGCGTCGGTGTAGCCGAAGGAATTCGGGTCCGGCAGGCCGGTCGGCACGTACAGGATGCCCTGTTCCTCGTAGTTGAACGGGCTCGGCCACGACATCGACGGCTCGTCGGTCAGGCCCATTTGCTCGGCGAAATGGCTGAAATCGTTCTTCACCGCCAGCGTCGCCGAGGTGAAGATCCAGCTGCGCGGCACGCCTTCCCGCTGGCCGTTGAAGATCGGCGCGATCGATAGCGGCGTCTTGTGCAGCTGCAGCGACGAGGCGTAGGCCTCCACCCAGAACACCGCCTCCTCGCCCTTGGCCACCTTGGCCTTGGGGTCGAATTTCCACGCCGCCAGCCGCGCCACCAGGTCGAGGCCGCGCTGGCGGCATTGTTCCAGCGTTTCCGCCCGCTCGGCCTGCTTTTCCAGCACGGCCATCATGCCGTCCAGCTCGTCCTTGAGTTTTTCCAGCGCCGGGAAGAAGTCGCTCGATGGCGCGATCTGCGGCAGCGACAGGCGCACGATGTCCTGCGGGAAGGTCAGGCGCAGGTCGCGCGCCGCCTTTTCCACCACGGTGACCACCTTGCCCCAGTCGGCGCCGTCGCGCGCGTTGGACAAGCCCTCGGCCAGCACGTCGCGGCACAGTTCCAGCACCTGGGAGGTGGAAAACGTGTCGCCGAAGAACAGGGTGGCGGTGTCCGGCAGCTGGTGCGCCTCGTCGAAGATGATGGTGTTGGCCGACGGCAGCAGCTCGGCCACGCCGGAGTCCTTCAGGGCCACGTCGGCGAAGAACAGGTGGTGGTTGACCACCACCACGTCGGCCTGCTGCGCCTCCTTGCGCGCCTTCATGATGAAGCAATCCTGGTAATACTGGCATTCCGCGCCCATGCAGTTGTCTCGGGTCGAGGTCACCAGGTTCCAGATCAGGGCGTTTTCCGGCACCCGCGCCAGCTCGGCCTTGTCGCCGGTCTTGGTCATCTTCAGGAAGCGCGAGATTTCACGCAGGTGGCCGACGTCGTCGCGCGAGGTCATGCGGCCGTTCTGCAGCGTGCGCTCCAGATGGTAGTGGCAGAGGTAGTTGGAGCGCCCTTTCAGCAGCGCCACCGAGACCGGCGCCTGCAAGGCGTTGCGCACCGCCGGGATGTCGCGCAGGAACAGCTGGTCCTGCAGGTTCTTGGTCCCGGTCGAGACGATGGTCTTGCCGCCCCACAGCAGCGCCGGCACCAGGTAGGCGAAGGTTTTGCCCGTGCCCGTGCCCGCCTCGGCGATCAGCGTGGTCTGGGACGCGATGGCCGCGGCCACGGCCTTGGCCATCTCGGTCTGCGAGCGGCGCGGGCGGAAGTCGCCCACGGCCGGCCCCAGCGGTCCGCCGGCGCCGAACAGGCGCTCGACCTCGGAATCGTACTTGCCGGGAGGCTGTTCAGGCGTGGCGCCGATGACGGCGGGAATGGCGTCGGGAGTCGGAGGGAGGTGTTCGGTCAAAATTAGTCGGGGTGCTTACGCCGGAACGTCGGGCACCAATTGCATTTTCAGCAGAGTGATATGGTCTTTCAGTTGCAGCTTGCGCTTCTTGAGGCGGCGCAATTGCAGTTGATCGTGGTGTCCATCCAGCGTGAGCATGTCGATCACCGCGTCCAGATCGCGGTGCTCGACGTCGAGTTCAATCAGGCGACGTTGGATATCTTGTACATCAGTCATATTTCTCAGCCAAATAGTTTCACTGGAACAACATAGGTATTGCGTACAAACTGCGACACGGTGCATAGTTTAATCTACGGCGGGCCTGCCGCCAACAGAATGATCGCTCACCCGCCGTCCAGGATACAGTACCGACTATGAGCGCCTACAAAATCGAAGCCGGGACCGCCCAGCATATCGGCGGCCGGCCGCGGCAAAACGACCGGGTCGCCCTGTACACGGCCGCCCAGGCGCCGGGCTACGTCATGGCCGTGCTGGCCGACGGCAACCACAGCCCGATCGGCGCCGACCAGGTGCTGCTGACCGCCAAGCATCTGTTTGACGAATACCGCGTGGGCGACACCGCCAACCTGGCGCGCCTGCGCGAACTGCTGCGCAATATCGCGCTGGAAGCGCACCAAGTCATCACCATGAATCCGCTGGCCGCCAGCGCCGAACCGCACAGCGCGCTGGCGTTGATGGTGCTGACGCCGCAGGCGCAGGTGGTGTGGGCCCATGTGGGCGACGCCCGGGTGTACCGTTTCAGCGGCGAGACCTGCGCCATGCGCACCAACGACGGCGCCTACGTCGAGCACCTGATCCAGCACGACAAGCTGCCGCCGGAGGCGGCCAGGAAGCATCGCGGCTCGCGCCTGCTGAACAATGTGCTGGGCAACAGCCTGAAGGCGCCGTTCGTCACGGTCGGCTGGCACGAAGGTCTGCAGGCCGGCGACGCCCTGATGCTGTGCTCGGACGGGCTGTGGCAGTGGTTCCGCCCCGAGGAACTGGCGGCGGCGGTCCAGCGCAACACGCCGCGCCAGGCGGCCGAACGGCTGATCGGCAAGGCCGGCGAACGCGCCCAGGGCAAGGGCGACAATTGTTCGATGGCCATCATCAAGCTGGTGGCGCCGCCGCAGGAGACGCCCGGCTACACGGTGGAAAAGATGCGCCGGGCGGTGTGATTCAGGGCCGCTGCGCGGGCACCGGCGAGCTGCGCACGTTCTATGGATTCCCGCCTGCGCGCACTGCTGTCCGGAATAAATTTGCTTGAATAAGCCTGAAGGTGTTGCAGGTATTGGTTAACGGGCGTATACCCGTAGTCGCCAAACTCAAAAACCAAACCCGCAACATGTTCAGGATATCGACTTTTCATCAAATAATGAAGG
>NZ_JABMJK010000002.1 GCF_013376005.1 Duganella sp. SG902
GCCAGGCGCAAAATCCCAATAATCTGCTCGTCGGTAAATCGTTTCTTCATCTAGCCTCCATGTGTAAAAATATCATGAAGACTAACCAGCCGCATGGCTACAAAGTTCCGATCAGGTCACTTTTAGTTCCGCTTATCGATGAATAGGTGTAGGTAGTACGGGATAGGCAATTTTAGTAAAACCGCGAAAAAAGAAACCCCCTCCCTATATCCTCCAAATTTTTACGCCTTGTTTACACTCCGCAGCCCAGTCTTTACAAAATCTTTAGGCCCTTGTCGCTAAGCTTCATTCCATCAAAACAAGACCTGTGAGGGTGTGATGGACTTTGTATTTATCGGCGCCATGGCGCTGTTTTTCCTGCTGACGGTGGTCATGGCCGCCGGCTGCGACAAATTGGCCGAATCGGGAGGCCAGTCATGAACACGTTCTATGTGATCGGCGCGATCGCCGCGGCCGGCCTGCTGGTCTACCTGGTGGCGGCCCTGCTGAAGGCGGAGGAGCTGTAACATGACCACGCAATCCATCGTGCTGTTGATCGTCTTCCTGGCCGTGCTGCTGGCGCTGGCCTGGCCGCTGGGCGCGCTGCTGGCCCGCGTCGGCGAGGCGGGCGCCGGCCCCGTGCCAGGCATGCGCTGGCTGGCGCGCATCGAACATCTGATCTACCGCGCCGCCGGCGTCGATCCCAAGCAGGGGCAGGGCTGGAAGTCGTACGCCGTGGCGCTGCTGCTGTTCAGCGTGATCGGCGCGCTGTTCACCTACGGGCTGCAACGGGTGCAACTGTGGCTGCCGCTGAATCCCCAGGCCATGGCCAATGTCAGCCCCGACTCGGCGTTCGACACGGCGGTCAGCTTTGTCGCCAACACCAACTGGCAGGGCTACAGCGGCGAGCAGACCATGAGCTACCTGACCCAGATGCTGGCGCTGGCGGCGCAGAACTTCTTCTCGGCCGCCACCGGCATGGCCGTGGCGTACGCGCTGATCCGCGGCTTCGCGTCGCGCTCGGCCAAATCGATCGGCAACTTCTGGGTCGACCTCACGCGCTCCACCCTGTACGTGCTGCTGCCGCTGTCGCTGCTGCTGGCCGTGTTCCTGATGGGGCAGGGCGTGATCCAGAACTTCTCGCCATATAAAGAGGTCCAGCTGCTCGACCCCGTCACCTACACCCAGCCGAAGGTGGGCGCCGACGGCCAGCCGCTGCTGGACGCCAAGGGCCAGCCGCTGACCGAGACGCTGACCGCCACCACGCAAACCATCGCCATGGGCCCGGTGGCGTCGCAGGAGGCGATCAAGATGCTGGGCACCAACGGCGGCGGCTTCTTCAACGCCAACTCGGCCCACCCTTACGAAAATCCGACCGCGCTGACCAACTTCGCCCAGATGCTGGCCATCTTCCTGATCCCGGCCGGCCTGTGCTTCGCCTTCGGCCGCATGGTGGGCGACCAGCGCCAGGGCTGGGCGGTGCTGGGCGCGATGACGCTGTTGTTCGTGGCGTGCACCGTGTTCGTGCTGGGCGCCGAGCAGGCCGCGCATCCGGGCCTGCAGGCGCTCAACGTCGACCAGGGCGCCAGCGCGCTGCAGGCCGGCGGCAATATGGAGGGCAAGGAGACGCGCTTCGGCATCAGCGCCTCGGCGCTGTTCGCGGCCGTCACCACCGCCGCCTCGTGCGGCGCGGTCAACGCCATGCACGACTCGTTCATGCCGCTGGGCGGGCTGGTGCCGATGCTGCTGATCCAGTTCGGCGAGGTGATCTTCGGCGGCGTCGGCTCCGGCCTGTACGGCATGCTGATCTTCGCCATCATGGCGGTGTTCATCGCCGGCTTGATGATCGGGCGCACGCCCGAATACCTGGGCAAGAAAATCCAGGCCTATGAAATGAAGATGACCGCGATCGCCATCCTGGTTACGCCGACGCTGGTACTGGCCGGCACCGCGATCGCGGTGCTGTGCGACGCCGGCAAGGCCGGCATCGCCAATCCCGGCGCGCACGGCTTCTCGGAAATCCTGTACGCCTTCAGCTCGGCCGCCAACAACAACGGCAGCGCCTTTGCCGGCCTGTCCGCCAACACGCCGTTCTACAACACCCTGCTGGCGATCGCCATGTGGTTCGGCCGTTTCGCCATGATCGTGCCGATCCTCGCCATCGCCGGTTCGCTGGCCGGCAAGCGGCGCCTCGAGGCCAACGCCGGCACCATGCCGACCCATGGCGCCATGTTCATCGGCCTGCTGTGCGGCGTGGTGGCGCTGGTCGGCGTATTGAATTACGTGCCGGCGCTGGCGCTCGGCCCGGTCGTCGAGCATCTGCAGCTGTTTGCCCAATAAGGAGTCACCATGTCACAAGCAAGTACCTTGTTCACCAATCCTCCGGCCAGGAGGCTGCGCATGTTCGAGTCCACGCTGGTGCTGCCGGCCGTGGCCGACGCCGTGCGCAAGCTGCACCCGCGCACCCAGTTGCGCAGCCCCGTGATGTTCGTGGTCTACGTCGGCAGCATCCTCACCACCTTGCTGGCGGCGCAGGCGCTGGGCGGCAAGGGCGAGGCGTCGTTCGGCTTCATCGCCGCCACCGCCGTGTGGCTGTGGTTCACCGTGCTGTTCGCGAACTTCGCCGAGGCGCTGGCCGAGGGCCGCAGCAAGGCGCAGGCGGCCTCGCTGCGCAGCCTGAAACAGAGCGTGACGGCCAAGAAGCTGGCCACGCCCAAGCATGGCACCACCTGGCTGCCGGCGCCGGCGCTCGAGCTGCGCAAGGGCCACACCATCCTGGTCGAAGCCGGCGACGTGATCCCGATCGACGGCGAGGTGATCGAGGGCGTGGCCTCGGTCGACGAAAGCGCCATCACCGGCGAATCGGCGCCGGTGATCCGCGAGTCGGGCGGCGACTTTTCCTCGGTCACCGGCGGCACCCGCGTGCTGTCGGACTGGCTGGTGGTGCGCGTCACCGCCAACCCGGGCGAGACCTTCCTCGACCGCATGATCTCGATGGTGGAGGGCGCCAAGCGCCAGAAGACGCCCAACGAGATCGCCCTGACCATCCTGCTGGTGGCGCTGACCATCGTGTTCCTGGTGGTGAGCGTGACCCTGCTGCCGTTCTCGCTGTTCTCGGTCAGCGCCGCCGGCGCCGGCGCGCCGGTGTCGATCACCGTGCTGATCGCGCTGCTGGTGTGCCTGATCCCGACCACCATCGGCGGCCTGCTGTCGGCCATCGGCGTGGCCGGCATGAGCCGCATGATGCAGGCCAACGTGATCGCCACCTCGGGCCGGGCGGTGGAAGCGGCCGGCGACGTCGACGTGCTGCTGCTCGATAAAACCGGCACCATCACGCTGGGCAACCGCCAGGCCGCGGCCTTCGTGCCGGCGCCGGGCGTCACCGAGCAGCAGCTGGCCGACGTGGCGCAACTGGCCTCGCTGGCCGACGACACGCCGGAAGGGCGCAGCATCGTGGTGCTGGCCAAGCAGAAGTTCAACATCCGCGAACGCGAGATGGCGGCGCTGAACGCGGTGTTCGTGCCGTTCAGCGCGCAGACGCGCATGAGCGGCGTCGACCTGCCGGGCGATGCGGCCGGCGCGGTGCGCAGCCTGCGCAAGGGCGCGGCCGACACCGTGCGCCAATACGTCGCCTCGCTGGGCCAGCCGTATCCGCCCGAGGTGGCGCGCGCGGTGGACGACATCGCGCGCCGCGGCGGCACGCCGCTGGTGGTGGTCGACGGCGGCCGCGTGATGGGCGTGGTCGAGCTGAAGGACATCGTCAAGGGCGGCATCAGGGAGCGCTTCGCCGAGCTGCGGCGCATGGGCATCAAGACCGTGATGATCACCGGCGACAACAAGCTGACCGCCGCCGCCATCGCCGCCGAAGCGGGCGTGGACGACTTCCTGGCCGAGGCCACGCCGGAGGACAAGCTCAAACTGATCCGCGGCTACCAGGCCGAAGGCCGGCTGGTGGCCATGACCGGCGACGGCACCAACGACGCCCCGGCGCTGGCGCAGGCCGACGTCGCGGTGGCCATGAACTCGGGCACGCAGGCGGCCAAGGAGGCGGGCAACATGGTCGACCTGGACTCGAATCCGACCAAGCTGCTGGAGATCGTCGAAATCGGCAAGCAGATGCTGATGACGCGCGGCTCGCTGACCACCTTCTCGATCGCCAACGACATCGCCAAATACTTCGCCATCATCCCGGCGGCGTTCGTCGGCACCTTCCCGCAACTGAGGGCGCTGGACATCATGCACCTGGCCAGCCCGGCGTCGGCCATCATGTCGGCGGTGATCTTCAACGCCCTGATCATCGTGGTGCTGATCCCGCTGGCGCTCAAGGGCGTGCGCTACCGCGCCATCGGCGCCGTGGCCCTGCTGCGCCGCAACCTGCTGTTGTACGGCGTGGGCGGCGTCATCCTGCCGTTCATCGGCATCAAGGCCATCGATATGCTGCTGGCCGCGTTCAACCTTGTATAACCCGTCGCTCCCGCGCAGGCGGGAGCCCATCCTCAGCATGGATTCCCGCCTGCGCGGGAATGACGCTGTTCTGGAGCTATCATGACATCTCATATCCGTCCCGCCGTCACCGTGTTTGCCGCGCTGACCCTGATCTGCGGCGTGCTGTACCCGCTGGCCGTCACCGGCATCGGCGCCGCCGCCTTCCCGGGCCAGGCGGCCGGCGGCATCGTCGAGGTGAACGGCAAGGCGGTCGGCTCGGCGCTGATCGGCCAGGCCTTCACCTCGCCGCGGTACTTCTGGGGCCGGCCGTCGGCCACGGCGCCGATGCCGAACAACGCGGCCGGCTCCGGCGGCTCCAACCTCGGCCCCTACAATCCGGCCCTGCTGGACGCCGTCAAGGGCCGCATCGAAGCCTTGCGCGCGGCCGATCCGGCCAACACCGCGCCGGTCCCGGTCGACCTGGTCACCGCCTCGGCCAGCGGCCTCGATCCCGAGATCAGCGTGGCGGCGGCGCGCTATCAGGCCGGCCGCGTGGCCAGCGCGCGCCACATCAGCCGCGAGCAGGTGCTGGCGCTGATCGAGCGCGCCACGCGGCCGCGGTGGCTCGGCTTCTTCGGCGAGGCGCGCGTCAACGTGTTGGCGCTGAATCTGGCGCTGGAACGCGCACAAGCGCGCGGCTGAGAGTAAAATCCCGCGCATGGCCTTCCCCTCCGACCCGGTCCGCCCCGACCGCCCCGACCCCGACGCGCTGCTGGCGCAGGTGCGGGCGCAGGAACGCAAGGCGGCGCGCGGCAAGCTGCGCATCTACTTCGGCGCCTCGGCCGGCGTCGGCAAGACCTACGCCATGCTGGCCGCCGCGCGCCAGCTGCAGGCCGCAGGCCAGCCGGTGCTGGTCGGCGTGGTGGAAACCCACGGCCGCGCCGACACCGCCGCCATGCTGGCCGGGCTGCCGCAGCTGGCGCCGCGCAGCGTCGCCTACCGCGGCAAACAGCTGGCCGAATTCGACCTCGACGCCGCGCTGGCCTCGCGGCCGCCGCTGATCCTGATGGACGAACTGGCGCACTCCAACGCGCCCGGCTCGCGCCACCCCAAGCGCTGGCAGGACGTCGACGAACTGCTGGACGCCGGCATCGACGTGCTCACCACCGTCAACGTGCAACACCTGGAAAGCCTGAACGACGTGGTGGGCGGCATCACCGGCATCCGCGTCGCCGAGACCGTGCCCGACACCGTGTTCGACCACGCCGACGAGGTGGTGCTGGTCGACCTGCCGGCCGACGAACTGCTGGCGCGCCTGCGGGGCGGCAAGGTGTACCAGGCGGCGCAGGCCGAGCGCGCCTCGAAAAACTTCTTCCGCAAGGGCAACCTGATCGCGCTGCGCGAGCTGGCGCTGCGGCGCACGGCCGACCGCATCGAGGGCGACGTGCGCGCCTACCGCGTCGAGCAATCGATCGCCGACATCTGGCAGACCGGCGCCGCGCTGCTGGCCTGCGTCGGCCCGCGCGCCGACGGCGAGCACACGGTGCGCGGCACGGCGCGCCTGGCCAGCCAGCTGGGCACCGGCTGGCACGCGGTGTACGTCGAGACGCCGGCGCTGCAACGGCTGCCGGCGGCGCGGCGCGAGCAAATCCTGCGGCACCTGAAACTGGCCGAAACGCTGGGCGCCAGCACCGCCGTGCTGGCGGGGCAGGACATCGCCGCCACCGCGCTCGAATACGCGCGCAGCCACAACCTGTCCAAGCTGGTGCTGGGCCGCGCCCACCGCGGCGCGTGGCGACCGTGGCGCACGCCGCCCATCGAGCGGCTGGCGCAACACGCGCCCGACCTCGACCTGATCGAAATCGGCACCCCACGCACCCCGCCGCGCGGCGCCGGCGGCGCCGCCGACGCCGGCGATGCCGCGCACGGCGCATGGGGCGGCGGCGCCGAGGCCGACGCCGACGCCGGCCTTGCGGCCGCCCCGGAGCGGCGCGGCCGCAAGGCCGGCTACATCGTCGCGGCGCTGGCCAGCATAGCCACCGCGCTGGCGGCCACGCCGCTGCTGGCCTACCTCGACCTGGCCAACATCGCCATGCTGTTCCTGCTGGTGGTGGTGCTGGTGGCGGTGCGTTTCGGACGCGGGCCGTCGGTGCTGGCCACCTGCGTCAGCGTGGCCTGCTTCGACTTCTTCTTCGTGCCGCCGCGCTTCACCTTCGCCGTCAGCGACTTCCAGTACCTGATCACCTTCGTGGTGATGCTGGCGGTGGGCCTGATCACCGGCCACCTGACCGCCGGCCTGCGCTTCCAGGCGCGGGTGGCGGCGCAGCGCGAACGGCGCGCCCGCGCCCTGTACGAATTCGCCCGCGAACTGTCCGGCGTGCTGCAAACCGAGCAAATCTTCGACGCCACCCGCGGCGTGATCCAGCGCGCCTTCCGCGCCCGCGCCACGCTGCTGCTGCCGGACGCCGACGGCCGCCTGCAGCCGCCGCCGGCCGGCGCCGACCGGGCCGGCGGCGCGCCGCTGTCGGTGCTGGACCTGGGCATCGCCCAGTGGGCCTACGACCGCGCCGAGCCGGCCGGCCTGGGCACCGCCACCCTGCCGGCCAGCCGCATCTTCTACCTGCCGCTGGTGGCGCCGATGCGCACCCGCGGCGTGCTGGCGATCGAGCCGGCGCAGCGGCGCTGGCTGCTGATCCCGGAACAGCGCCAGCAACTGGACACCTTCGCCGCGCTGGCCGCCATCGCGCTCGAGCGGGTGCACTACATCGAGGTGGCGCAGCAGGCGCTGGTCAGCATGGAGTCCGAGCGGCTGCGCAACTCGCTGCTGGCGGCGCTGTCGCACGACCTGCGCACGCCGCTGACCGCGCTGGTCGGCCTGTCCGAAGGGCTGGCCGGCTCGACGCCGGCGCTGAGCGCGGCGCAGCGGGAGGCGGCGCGGGCGCTGCATGCCGAGGCGCTGCGCATGAGCACCATGGTGGCCAACCTGCTGGACATGGCACGGCTGCAGAGCGGCGAAGTGAAACTCCATCTGGAATGGCAGCCGCTGGAGGAGGTGGTGGGCAGCGCCTTGCGCGCCAGCGCCGCCCAACTGACGGCGCACCGCGTCAGCACCGCGCTGGCGCCGGACCTGCCGCTGGTGCGGTACGATGCGGTGCTGATCGAGCGGGTGCTGGCCAACCTGCTGGAAAACGCCGCCAAGTACACGCCGCCGGGCGCGCGCGTCGCCATCCGCGCCGCGCCGCACGGCGCCTGGCTGCGGGTGACGGTGGCCGACGACGGCCCGGGCTTGCCGCCGGGGCGCGCCGAGCTGCTGTTTGAGAAGTTCACGCGCGGCGAGCGCGAATCGGCCAAGCCGGGCGTGGGACTGGGGCTGGCGATCTGCCGCGCCATCGTCGAGGCGCACGGCGGCGGCATCGGCGCCGCCAACGACGATGGCGGCGGCGCCGCCTTCACCTTCACACTGCCGCTGGGCACACCACCGGCCATGCCGGACGAGGAAGCATATGAGTGATCACCATGACTGACAGCGCGCCGACCGCCCTGCTGGTGGAGGACGAGCCGCAAATCCGCCGCTTCGTGCGCGCCGCGCTGGAGCAGGAGGGCTGGCAGGTGCACGAGGCGGCCGGCCTGCGGCGCGGCCTGATCGACGCCGGCACGCGCCAGCCCGACCTGATCGTGCTCGACCTGGGCCTGCCGGACGGCGACGGCGTCGACTTCGTGAGCGACCTGCGCAAATGGTCGACGGTGCCGGTGATCGTGTTGTCGGCGCGGGTGGGCGAGGCCGACAAGATCCGCGCGCTGGACGCCGGCGCCGACGACTACCTGACCAAGCCGTTCGGCACCGGCGAACTGCTGGCGCGGGTGCGCGCCACCCTGCGCCGCCAGCGCCAGCCGGCCGCCGCCGGCGACGGCCTGATCCGCTTCGGCGAGGTGGCGCTGGACTTGCAACAGCGCCGCGTCACCCGCAACGGCGAGCATGTGCACCTGACGCCGACCGAATACCGGCTGCTGGCGGTGCTGGCCGGCAACGCCAACCGGGTGATGACCAACCCGCAGCTGCTGCGCGCCGTGTGGGGGCCCTCGCAGGCCGAGAACGGCCACTACCTGCGCATCTACATGGGCCACCTGCGCCACAAGCTGGAACAAGACCCCGCCCAGCCGCGCTACCTGCTGACCGAGACGGCGGTCGGCTACCGCCTGCAGCTGCCCTGAACTATTTGCTCAGGGTGCGCATGGCGCGTTCCAGTCCGTCCATGGTGAGCGGGAACATGCGGTGGTTCATCAGCTGGCGGATGATGCCGACCGACTGGCGGTACTGCCAGATGTTTTCCGGCTCGGGGTTGAGCCAGACGAACTTCGGGAAGGCCGCCGTGCAGCGCGCCAGCCAGGCGCTGCCCGCCTCCGCGTTGTTGTACTCGACCGAGCCGCCCGGCTGCAGGATCTCGTAGGGGCTCATGGTGGCGTCGCCGACGAAAATCAGCTTGGTGTCGGGCGGGTACTTGCGCAGCACGTCCCAGGTCGGGAAGCGCTCCGAATGGCGGCGCCGGTTGTTCTTCCACACGTGATCGTAGACGCAGTTGTGGAAGTAAAAGAACTCCATGTTCTTGAACTCCGACTTCGCGGCCGAGAACAGCTCCTCGGTGCGCTCGACGTGGTCGTCCATGGTGCCGCCGACGTCGAACAGCATCAGCACCTTGATGTTGTTCTTGCGCTCGGGCTGCATCTTGATGTCGAGGTAGCCGGCGTTGCTGGCGGTGGCGCGGATGGTGGCGTCCAGCGCCAGTTCCTCGGCCGCGCCCTGGCGCGCGAACTTGCGCAGGCGGCGCAGCGCCACCTTGATGTTGCGGGTGCCGATCTCGCGCTCGCCGTCGTAGTCCTTGTAGCTGCGCGCCTCCCACACCTTGACCGCGCCGCGGTTGCCGCCCTTGCCGCCGATGCGGATGCCCTCCGGGTTGGTGCCGCCGTGGCCGAACGGCGAGGTGCCGCCGGTGCCGATCCACTTGCCGCCGCCCTCGTGGCGCTCCTTCTGCTCCTTGAGCAGCTCGCGCAGCCGGTCCATCAGCTTGTCGTAGCCGAACTTTTCCAGCGCCGCGATCTGCTCGGGCGTCAGCTCGCGCTTCATGCGCTGCACCAGCCAGTCCAGCGGCACCGCGCCCTGCGCCTCGAAGGCGGCGTCGACGCCCTTGAAGTACTGGCCGAAGGCGCGGTCGAACTTGTCGAAGTGGGCCTCGTCCTTGACCAGCGTCAGGCGCGCCAGATAGTAAAACTCATCGAGCGAGGCGCCGATGACCTGCTTCTGCATGGCCTCCAGCAGCGTCAGAAACTCCTTGATGCTGACCGGGATCCGGGCGTCCTTGAGCGTGAAGAAGAAATCGATCAGCATCTCAGGCCATCCCGTGCCGCGCCAGCTTGTAGCGCAGATGCGCCTTGATCTCCGGCCACTCGCCGGCCGCGACGCTGTACATGACCGTGTCGCGCACGGTGCCGTCGCGGCGCAGGGCGTGGTGGCGCAGCACGCCGTCCTTTTTGGCGCCCAGGCGCTCGATGGCGGCCTGCGAGGCGTGGTTGAAATTATCGGTGCGCAGCCCGACCAGCGCCGCGCCCAGCGTCTCGAACGCGTGCGTCATCAACAGCAGCTTGCAGGTGGTGTTGACGTGGGTGCGCTGCCAGCTGCGCGCGTACCAGGTGTAGCCGATCTCGAGGCGGCCGATGGCCGGCACGATGTCGTGGTAGCTGGTGGTGCCGACCAGCGCGCCGCTGGCGGCGTCGATCACGGCGAACGCCAGCCGGGTGGGGCGCTGCTCGATGGCCTTGTAGATGTAGGCGTCCACCTCGTGCGGCTCGGGCACCGAGGTGACGCGCAGCTGCCACA
Organism: Duganella sp. SG902; assembly: GCF_013376005.1. Classification (GTDB taxonomy): domain Bacteria; phylum Pseudomonadota; class Gammaproteobacteria; order Burkholderiales; family Burkholderiaceae_D; genus Rugamonas. The sequence goes on from NZ_JABMJK010000002.1 coordinate 10,277, forward strand.
AGGCGCCATCGCTGGCGGCCGCGCGCAGGCCGTCGGCGTGGTGGGCGCCCAGCGGTTCCAGGCGCACGCCGTGCAGTTCCAGCGTGGTGGGCAGGACGGTGTTCATCGGTTGCTGCGCGACATGAAGACCAGACGCTCGAACAGATGGACATCCTGCTCGTTCTTCAGCAGCGCGCCGTGCAGCGGCGGCACGATGGCCTTGCTGTCCCGGCTGCGCAGCGCTTCCGGCGGAATGTCCTCCGCCATCAGGAGCTTGAGCCAGTCGAGGAATTCCGAGGTCGAGGGCTTCTTCTTCAGGCCCTGCACCTCGCGCAGCTCATAAAACGTCTGCAGCGCCTGCGCCAGCAAGGCCTGTTTCAGGTGCGGATAGTGCACCTGGACGATCTGCGCCATGGTGTCGCGGTCGGGGAACTTGATGTAGTGGAAGAAGCAGCGGCGCAGGAAGGCGTCCGGCAGCTCCTTCTCGTTGTTGGAGGTGATGATCACCAGCGGGCGGTGGACGGCGCGCACCATCTCGCGCGTCTCGTAGACGTGGAACTCCATGCGGTCCAGCTCGCGCAGCAGGTCGTTGGGGAACTCGATGTCGGCCTTGTCGATCTCGTCGATGAGCAGCACCACCGGCGCGGGCGCCGTGAAGGCCTGCCACAGCACGCCCTTGACGATGTAATTATGGATGTCGCGCACGCGCTCGTCGCCGAGCTGGGAGTCGCGCAGGCGCGACACGGCGTCGTACTCGTACAGGCCCTGCTGCGCCTTGGTGGTCGACTTGACGTGCCACTGCAGCAGCGGCATGCCGAGCGCGGCGGCCACCTCCTCGGCCAGCATGGTCTTGCCGGTGCCGGGCTCGCCCTTGATCAGCAGCGGGCGTTGCAGGGTGAGGGCGGCGTTGACGGCCAGTTTCAGGTCGGCGGTGGCGACGTAGTGGTCGGAACCTTCAAAACGAGCGTGCATGGGAATGTCCGGATAAATGAAACAGTATAGGGCGAAACGCCGGCGCCGGCGCGCGCCGCCGCGTGGCGGCCGTGTTGTTTCTAAAAAGTACTTGGGTTAGAATCCCTGCACAAATAGTACAAAAGTCAATATAGTGGCACCGTGGTAGTAGTATCCGAGATAGCCGTATCCGATTACTTACTTAGAGACACCATGAAAAAACTCACCGCACTCCTCGTGCTCGCAGGCTTGTCCCACGTCGCCGTCGCCGCCGAGGTCGTGGGCAATGTCCAGAACGCCAAAGCCAAGATCGAAATGTGCATCGGCTGCCACGGCATCCCCGGCTACAAGGCCACCTTCCCCGAGGTGTACCAGGTGCCGATGATCGGCGGCCAGTCGGCCAAGTACATCGAGGGCGCGCTGCAGGCGTACAAGAAGGGCGACCGCAAGCATCCGTCGATGAAGGGCATCGCCGCCAGCCTGTCGGACCAGGACATCGCCGACGTGGCCGCGTTCTACGCGCAGCAGACCCGCACCGCGGACCCGAAATGAGGACTGAGTTCATGAAAAACACCATCGCCGCCCTGGGCCTGGCCCTGATCGCCGCCGGCGCCGCGCAGGCGGCCGGCAACGTCGAGGCGGGCAAGGCCCTGACCGAGAAATACGCCTGCTTCAGCTGCCACGGCAAGGACTTCAACACCCCGATCGACGCCAGCTATCCGAAGCTGGCCGGCCAGCACCGCGACTACCTCGAGCACGCGCTCAAGGCCTACAAGCGCGGCGACGGCGCCAACGGCCGCAACAACGCCATCATGACCGGCCAGGTCAAGCCGCTGAGCAACCAGGACATCAAGGACATCGCGGCCTATCTGCACAGCCTGCCGGGCACGCTGGCCACCCACCGCTGAGCCGGCATGACGCTCAGAGGCGCCGCTTGATGGCCTCGATGTAGGCGGCGCCGTCGGGCGCGGTGCCGGTGCGCTGGGCGTGCCAGATCATCTCGCCCAGGCACTCCATGATCTCGTGCTGCGCCGCGTGGGCGTCGTCCAGCTTGAGGGTGAGCGCGGTGGCCAGCGCGCGGATGCCGGGCGGCTGGTCGATCGAGATCTGCTCGTCGATCGACAGGTGCATGGACAGGTGCAGGAACGGATTGGCCTGCGCGCCCTCGACCTGGTAGTCGCGCGTGAGCGCCGTCTCGACGTCGCCCAGCACGTCGTGGTATTCGGGATGGTGGCGGATCCAGTCGGACGCCATGGTTTCCAGCGGCGTCAGGAGCTCGTTGGCGCGCTGCTTGCGGTACGTCTCGCAGAAAAAGCGGCGGACGTCGTCTGAGGATGGATTGAACATGGCGCCATTGTACCTCTTGCCGGAGGCGGGCGCCCGGCGCGGCTGGTAAGATGGCGGTCCGACCAACTCACGCCTCACGCCATGCTGAACCCATCCGCCCTTGACACCCTGTTCTACAACGCCCACACCCACAACGGCTGGCAGGACCGCCCGGTCAGCGACGAGCAGCTGCGCCAGCTGTACGACGCCCTGCGCTGGGCGCCGACCGCCGCCAACGGCTCGCCGGCGCGGCTGGTGTTCGTGCGCTCGCCCGAGGCCAAGGCCAGGCTGGCGCCGGCGCTGTCGGAAGGCAACCTGGCCAAGACCCTGGCGGCGCCGGTGACGGTGATCGTCGGCATGGACCTGGAATTCCACGAGAAGCTGCCGCGGCTGTCGCCGGCGGTGGACGCCCGTTCCTGGTTCGCCGGCAACGACGCGGCGATCCAGTCGACCGCCTTCCGCAACTCCTCGCTGCAGGGCGGCTACCTGATCCTGGCGGCGCGCGCGCTGGGCCTGGACGTGGGGCCGATGTCGGGCTTCGACAACGCCAAGGTGGACGCGGCCTTCTTCGCCGGCACCGCCATCAAGTCCAACTTCATCTGCAACCTCGGCCACGGCGACCCGGCCAAGGTGCGCCCGCGCGCGCCGCGCCTGTCGTTCGACGAGGCGTGCCGGATCGTCTAGGCGAAAAAAACGGGACGGCCGGGCCGTCCCGTTGCAGCCTATTTCTTTTCCTCGGCGGCGCAGGCCGCGCCCGAGGCCTCGGCCGTGACCAGCGCCGGCGCGGCGGCCGCGGCCGCGCTGCCATTGCCGCGCGGCGCGTGCGGCTGGCGCAGGTAGCGCGAGCCGTGGTGGCGGCGGTCGTGGCCGTTCGGCGGCCAGGTCAGGAAGCGCGACAGCTCCTGCAGGGCGCGCTGGTAGACCTCGCGCTTGAATTCAATCACGACATCGAGCGGCACCCAGTAGTCATGCCAGCGCCAGGCGTCAAATTCCGGATGGTCGGTCAGGCGCAGGTTGACGTCGTTGTCCCGGGCGCACATGCGCAGCAGGAACCAGATCTGCTTCTGGCCACGGTAATGGCCGCGGATTTCCCGCTTGATGAAATGGTCCGGCACCTCATAGCGCAGCCAGTCGCGGGTGCGACCGACGATCTTGACGTGCTCGGCCCGCAGACCGATTTCCTCTTCCAGCTCCCGGTACATCGCCTGTTCCGGCGTCTCTCCGTATTTGATGCCGCCTTGCGGAAACTGCCATGAGTGCTCGCGCACCCGCTTGCCCCACCACACCTCGTTATGGGCGTTCAGCAGGATGATGCCGACGTTGGGGCGGAACCCTTCCCGATCGAGCATATTGCACCTCAAACTTTCTGCGGCCGAGCTCCCGTCTTATATTTTTGCCCACAAAACGGCCGTCCACCGGCCATTTCCGGGTAGGAAATCGGTGCGAGGGCCTATTATTGAACGCATTTGTATAAAGTATGGACGCATCAGCCAGCTAATCCTTTAAAATTAGGTTGATTATAACCCTCTCTTTTTAAAAAGAATTCACCGTATGCGCGCGTCACGTTTTTTTATTTCCACGCTTAAAGAAGCACCTTCCGATGCCGAGATCGTCAGCCATCAGTTAATGATGCGCGCCGGCATGATCAAACGCCTGGGTTCGGGCATCTACACCTACATGCCGATGGGCCTGAAAATCATCCGCAAGGTGGAGGCCATCGTGCGCGAGGAGATGAACCAGTCCAACGCCATCGAGCTGCTGATGCCCCTGATCCAGCCGGCCGAGCTGTGGCAGGAGACCGGCCGTTGGGACAAGATGGGGGCCGAACTGCTGCGCGTCAAGGACCGCCACGGCCGCGAATTCGCGTTCCAGCCGACCGCCGAGGAGGTGATCACCGATGTTGTCCGTTCGGAAATTAAATCGTACCGCCAACTTCCGTTGAATTTTTACCACATCCAGACCAAATTCCGCGACGAGCGCCGCCCGCGCTTCGGCCTGATGCGCGGGCGCGAGTTCACCATGAAGGACGCCTACTCGTTCGACCGCGACCTGGCCGGCATGCAGGCCTCGTACCAGATCATGTACGACGCCTACGTGCGCATCTTCAACCGTTTCGGCCTGAAGTTCCGCGCGGTGGCGGCCGACAACGGCGCCATCGGCGGCACCGGCTCGCACGAATTCCACGTGATCGCCTCGACCGGCGAGGACGCGCTGGTGTACTGCCCGAGCTCGGACTACGCGGCCAACATGGAGGCGGCCGAGGCGCTGCCGGTCAACCCCAGCCGCCCGGCCGCCAGCCAGGCGCTGAGCAAGCCGGCCACGGCGGGCGCGACCAAGTGCGAGCAGGTGGCCGCGCAGCTGGGCCTGCCGCTGTCGCGGACCGTCAAAGCGCTGGCGCTGACGGTCGAGAAGGAGGAGGGCGGCAAGGCCTACTTCATGCTGCTGTTGCGCGGCGACCACGAACTCAACGAGATCAAGGTCGGCAAGGTGGCGGGCCTGGCGGCGCACCGCTTCTCGACCGAGCAGGAAATCCTCGAGGTGTACGGCAGCGTGCCGGGCTACCTGGGGCCGATCAACACCAGGCTGCCGGTCACCGTGGTGGCCGACCGCACGGTGGCCAACATGGCCGACTTCGTCTGCGGCGCCAACGAGGAGGGTTACCACTACGCGGGGGCCAACTGGGGCCGCGACTGCGCCGAGCCGGCCATCGTGGCCGACCTGCGCAACGTGGTCGAGGGCGACGCCTCGCCGGACGGCAAGGGCGTGCTGGCGATCGAGCGCGGCATCGAGGTCGGCCACGTGTTCCAGCTGGGCACGGCCTACTCGGAAGCCATGAAGGCCACCTTCCTGGACGAGAACGGCAAGCCGGCGCCGTTGCAGATGGGTTGCTACGGCATCGGCATCACCCGCATCCTGGGCGCCGCGATCGAGCAGAATTACGACGACAAGGGCATCATCTGGCCGACCGCCATCGCGCCGTTCGAGCTGGTGCTGTGCCCGATGGGCATGGACCGCAGCGAGGCGGTCAAGGAGGCGGCCGAGCGGCTGTACGCCGAGGCGGTGGCGGCCGGCATCGACGTCATCCTGGACGACCGCGGCCACCGTCCGGGCCAGATGTTCGCCGACTGGGAACTGATCGGCGTGCCGCACCGCGTGGTGATCGGCGACCGCGGCCTGAAGGAAGGCAACCTGGAATACCAGGGCCGCCGCGACAGCGAGGCCACCGCCGTGCCGGTGGCCGAGGCGCTGGCCTTCATCAAAGGCAAACTGGCGCGGTGATGAGAACGCGGTGGGCGGCGCTGCTGCTGGCGCTGGCCGTGGCGGCGCCGGCGCTGGCCGGCAACCAGAAGGAGGAGGCGCTGGCCGACTCGGTGCGGCTGGCGCTGTCGAACGCCATCAAGGACGCGACGCCGCCGACGCCGAGCTTCCGCACCCCGTCCGACCAGGCGCGCTACCGCAACTGGCTGGAGACCATGTCGTACCGGCTGCGGCGCAAGCTGCCGGACGAGCAGACCCGCAACGAATTCCTGGCCACCGTATGGTACGAGGCGCGCCGCGCCGGGCTCGACCCGGGGCTGGTGCTGGGGCTGATCCAGGTCGAGTCGGCGTACCGCAAATACGCGGTATCGATCGTGGGCGCGCGCGGCTACATGCAGGTGATGCCGTTCTGGACCAACGTGATTGGCGACCGCGACCGGCGCGCCCTGTTCGACATGCAGACCAACCTGCGCTACGGCTGTTCGATCCTGCGCATGTACCTCGACATGGAGGCGGGGAACCTATATCTGGCGCTGGGCCGCTACAACGGCAGCCGCGGCAAGCCGGACTACCCGAACGCCGTGCTGGCGGCCTGGAACAACTGGAAATAAATCCGGGGTCAGGTCCTCCATTTCTACACGGCCTCAACAGCTGCGCTGTTGAGGCCGTGTAGAAATGGAGGACCTGACCCCGGAATACGGAATAAAAAAACCGGGGAGGCCCCGGTTTTTTTTCGTCTGATTATTTCAGGTGGTCCGAAATCAGCTTGGTCATTTCGAACATGGAGACTTGGGCTTTGCCGCCGAACACGGCTTTCAGTTTGTCGTCGGCATTGATGTTGCGACGGTTGGTCGGGTCTTGCAGGTCGTGCTTCTTGATGTAATCCCAGACTTTCTTGGTCACTTCGGTGCGCGGCAGGGCGGTGGCGCCGACGATGGCGGCCAGCGAGGCGGATGGCGTCATCGCTTTCATGAAAGCGGCGTTCGGCTTGCGGGCCGCAGGGGCTTTTTTCGCTGCTGGTTTGGCTGCTGGTTTTACGGGTGCTGCTGCTTTCTTCGCGGCGGGCTTGGCCGCCGGTTTCTTAGCTGGTGCTGCTTTTTTGGCTGTTGCCATATTCGAGCCTCCTTAACGAACACATGGAAAATTGCGCAATTGATCGCACCGGCTAATATTGGTGGGGATTTAACCTGTGCGCAACTGTTTTTTGCGTTTTTTTCCGGAAACACCACGTAAACACGGGGCGTCGCCCCGGTTTACGCGCTTTTTCCCCATGCGCGGGCGCCTTGCACCAGCTTAGCGCAGGCCCGGCATCATGCCCTTCATCGAGCGCATCATCTTCATCATGCCGCCGCCCGAGAGCTTTTTCATCATGGTCTGCATCTGCTCGAACTGGTTCAGCATGCGGTTCACCTCCTGCACCTGCACGCCGGCGCCGGCCGCGATGCGGCGCTTGCGGGTGGCCTTGATCAGCTCCGGCTTGGCGCGCTCGGCCGCGGTCATGGAGTCGATGATGCCGACCATGCGCCGCACCTGCTTGTCGGCCTGGTCCATGTTGGCGTTGCCGGCCGCCTGCTGGAACTGCGCCGGCAGCTTGTCCACCAGGCTGGCCATGCCGCCCATTTTCTTCATCTGGCCCAGCTGCGCCTTGAAGTCGTTCATGTCGAACTTGCCGCCCGATTTGACCTTGGCCGCCAGGTCGGCCGCCGCCTTGGCGTCGACGCCTTTACGGGCTTCCTCCACCAGCGCCAGGATGTCGCCCATGCCCAGCACGCGGTTGGCCATGCGGGCCGGGTCGAACGCCTCCAGGCCGTCGAGCTTTTCCGAGACGCCGGCGAACTTGATCGGCTTGCCGGTAATGTGACGCACCGACAGCGCCGCGCCGCCGCGCGAGTCGCCGTCCAGCTTGGTCAGCACGATGCCGGTCAGCGGCAGGGCGTCGTTGAAGGCCTTGGCGGTGTTGATGGCGTCCTGGCCCAGCATGGCGTCCACCACGAACAGGGTTTCCACCGGCTTGACCGCGCCGTGCACGGCGGCGATCTCGGTCATCATCGCTTCATCGATGCCGAGGCGGCCGGCGGTGTCGATGATCAGCACGTCGTGGTAGTGCTTCTTGGCCCAGTCCAGCGCGGCCAGCGCGATGTCGACCGGCTTGTCCTGCGCGGTGGAAGGGAAGAAATCGGCGCCGACCTGGGCGGTCACCGATTGCAGCTGGGCGATCGCGGCCGGACGATACACGTCGGCCGACACCGTCAGCACCTTCTTTTTCTTTTCTTCCTTGAGGTACTTGGCCAGCTTGCCGACGGTGGTGGTCTTGCCCACGCCCTGCAGGCCGGCCATCAGGATGATGGCGGGCGGCTGCTGGGCAAAGCTCAGCTGCGCGGCCTCGGGGCCGAGGTCGGCGCCCATGATGGCGGCCAGCTCGCGCTGCACCACGCCGACCAGCGCCTGGCCCGGCGACAGCGAGGAGATGACTTCCTCGCCCAGGGCTTTTTCTTTGACGCGGGCGATGAATTCGCGCACGGCCGGCAGGGCGACGTCGGCCTCCAGCAGCGCCATGCGCACCTCGCGCAGCATCTCGGCGGTGTTGGCTTCGGTCAGGCGGGCCTCGCCGCGCATGGTCTTGACGACCTTGGCGAGGCGTTGAGTCAGATTATCTAGCATGGTGATCGTTCAATGGGTGATGGCGCCGGCCCCAGGGCCGGACAATGGCCGCCATTTTACCGCATCGCCCAGGCCACGGCAGCTACGCCTTGTTATCAAAAATTATAATTTCCTATTGATAATATTGTGCGCGCGGCGCATTGTCTTGTTATCTATTTAATTGTCAGGAGCGTGCATGGAGCAGTTACTGGAACAGGCTGACGTGGCGCCGGCGGTTGCCGCGTCGGCGCCACAGCGCATCAAATTCCACGCCACCGGCGGCGAATACTTCCGCATCTGGATCGTCAACCTGCTGTTGACCATCGTCACGCTGGGCATCTACTCGGCCTGGGCCAAGGTGCGGCGCAACCAGTATTTCTATGCCAGCACCGAACTGGCCGGCGCCAGTTTCGAATACCACGGCAGCCCGGTGGCCATCCTCAAGGGCCGCATCGTGGCCGGCCTGTTCGTCGGCGCCTACGCCCTGACCGTGCACAGCTCGCCTGGCCTGGCGCTGCTGGCGCTGCTGGTGCTGGCCGCGATCTCACCGTGGTTCATGTGGAAGAGCCTGCAGTTCCGCCTGCATAACACCAGCTATCGCGGCATCCGTTTCCGTTTCGCCGGCGACAAGCATGACGCCTACATCAACTACATGGTGCGCCCGTGGCTGAGCGGCGTGACCGCCGGCCTGGCCGTGCCGTTTGTGCACCAGCGCGCCAAGGCCTGGACCCACAACAACGCCCGCTACGGCAACGCGCGCTTTTCGTTCGACGCCGAGGTCGGCGATTTTTATAAACTGTATGGCTGGTTTGTGCTGGTCGGCGGCGGCGGCTTCGCGCTGCTCACCTGGCTGATCATGTCCGGCGTGTCGCCGGCCGACGGCGCGGCGGGCGCGGCCGAGGCGCGCGCCATCGAGGCCGGATTCGTGATGATGGCTGGCTACGCCTGGTTCTTCCTGGTCTACCCGCTGTTCATGCAGATGCTGCAAAACCTGGTGTGGAACCACACCAGCCTCGAGGCGCACCGCTTCCGGTCCGACATGAAATGGGGCCGCATGGTGTTCATCACCGTGACCAATTACCTGGCCGTGATCTGCACGCTGGGCCTGTTCCTGCCGTTCGCCCGCGTGCGCACGCTGCGCTACCGGCTGGAATCGATCGCGCTGCTGCCGGAAGGCTCGCTCGACGACGTGCTGGCCGCGCCGCAGGACGCGGTCGGCGCCACCGGCGAGGGCGCGGCCGATTTCTTCGACTTCGACCTGTCGATATAAATATGAGCGTGGTCGCCGCCCGCTATTTCGATGGCCGCAGCTCGCGCCTGCACCGCGTCACGCTGACGGTGGAGGATGGCCACGCGGTGTTGCGCGGCGACGCCGAGCGGCGCGAACCGCTGCACGCGCTGCATGTGTCCGAGCGCAGCCGCCACGCCGCCCGCAAGGTCAGCTTCGCCGACGGCGCTTATCTGGAGGTGGACGACGGCGCGGCCTTCGCCGCTCTGCTGCGGCAGACCGGCCACCGCGACGGCCTGGTGGTGCGGCTGCAGCACAGCTGGCGCGCGGTGCTGGCGGCGGCCGCCGCCACGGTGGCGACGCTGTGGCTGGGCTATCTTTATTTGCTGCCGGCGCTGGCGGCCGGCATCGCCGCCGCGCTGCCGCCGCAGGTGGAGCGGCAGCTGGGCGCCGGCGTGCTCAAGCTGCTGGACGACCGTGTGCTGGCGCCATCCACCCTGAGCGCGCAACGGCAAGCCGCGCTGCGCGAGCGTTTCCGCCGGTTGCAACCGCCGCTTGGCGCGGCGCCGGACTGGCGCTTGCAGTTTCGTAGCAGCCGGGTCGGCCCCAATGCCTTCGCGCTGCCGTCCGGCGACATTGTGATGACCGACCAGCTGGTCAAGCTGCTGGACAGCGACGCCGCCGTGATGGCGGTGCTGGCGCACGAGCTGGGCCATCTGCATCAGCACCACGGTATGCGCCGCATGATACAGGGTTCCATCGTCACCGCCGTCTCCGGGCTGGTGTTTGGCGATATGTCGGCCCTGATGGCGACCGCGCCGGCCCTGCTGCTGGACATGAAATACTCGCGCGACGCCGAACGCGAGGCCGACGACTACGCGGTCGCCATGATGCTGCACAACGGCCTCGGCGTGCAGCCGCTGGTCGAGGTGTTCGCCCGCTTCCAGCAACTGGAACGGGAAGAGGGCGGCGACATGGGCTACCTGTCGAGCCATCCGCCCAGCGCCGAACGCCTCGAACGCATCCGCGCGGCCGGGGTAAGAATGCGCTGATAGGCAAGACCAGCCGGGCTTGGTATGATTTCTCCAAACAACACCTTTGGAGAGACGGATGAAACTGAAAGCGCTATGCACCGCCGTAGTCATGACCACCATGCTGGGCGCCAGCCACGCCCAGGCGCAGGAGGTGGTTCGCCTGGGCAACCTGAAGTTCGCCCACTACGGCGCCGTCTCCTATATAAAAGAGATCGCCCCCAAGTGCGGCATCAAGGTCGAGGAGCGGGTGTTCGCCAAGGGCCTGGACGTGATGCAGGCCATCATCGCCGGCGAGCTCGATGTCGGCACCACCGCCTCCGAGGCCGCCATCTCGGGCCGCGCCGGCGGCGCGCCGATCTACGTGGTGGCCGGCTTCGCCAAGGGCGGCGCGCAGCTGGTCAGCCGCGCCGACCTGAAACTGAAAACCGTCAAGGACCTGAAGGGCAAGAAGGTCGGCGTCACCCGCGGCGGCATCCAGGAGGTGCTGCTGCTGGCCGAGCTGCAGCAGGCCGGGCTGACCGTCTCCGACCAGCCGGGCAAGGATGTGCAACTGGTGTTCCTGGCCTACGCCGACCTGAATCAGGCGCTGCTGGGCAAGCAGATCGACGCCATGATGCAGTCCGAGCCGCAATCCTCGCAGGCCATCAACAAGGGCTTCGGCAGCGAGATGATCAAGCCCTACGACACCCCGATCGGCGAGCCGGTGCGCACCATGGTGATGACCGAGAAGTTCTACAAGGAGAAGCGCCCGCTGGCCGAGAAGTTCATGAACTGCTTCGTGCAGGCCACCAAGACCTTCATCGACAACAAGGCCATCGCCGAGAAGTATGTGCGCGAGGTGGTGTTCAAGGGCCAGATCACCAAGGACGACTTTGACGACGCCATCGGCAATTCGCCGTACAGCTACGACATCACGCCCGAGCACATCCAGATCACCACCGACGTCATGGTCAAGACCGGGGTCGGCCGCATGAGCAAGCCGCCGGTGGCCAAGGACTGGGTCAAGACCGACCTGCTGGAGGCCGCCAAGAAAAACCTGGGCGTCAAATAATGGCGGCGACTTCCTCCTGGCGCCAGATCGGCGTCGGCCTGGTGCTGCCGGCCGTGGTGGTGGCGCTGTGGCAGACGGTGGCCACGCTGGGCTGGGTCAATCCGCAGGTGCTGCCGTCGCCGCTGGCGGTGGCGGAGAAGTGGGTGGCCTACCTGCTGCCGCTGCAGCCCTATGATCCGGCCGCCGGCAGCTGGCTGCACTGGGCCGTCTCCGGCGAGCTGATCACCGACTCGCTCAGCAGCTTGTACCGCGTGGTGGTCGGCTTCCTGATCGGCGGCGGGCTGGCCCTGCCGCTCGGTCTGGCCATGGGCATGAGCAAGCACGTGTACGACTGGTTCAACGTGCTGGTGCAGATGGTGCGGCCGATTCCGCCGATCGCCTACATTCCGCTGTCGATGCTGTGGTTCGGGCTGGGCAATCCGCCGGCCGTGTTCCTGATCGCGCTGGGCGCCTTCTTCCCGGTGCTGATGAACACCATCGCCGGCGTGCGCCAGGTGGACGGCATCTATATCCGCGCCGCCCGCAACCTGGGCGCCTCCGGCTTCACCATGTTCACCCGCGTGATCCTGCCGGCGGCCGTGCCCTACATCCTGTCCGGCGTGCGGATCGGCATCGGCACCGCCTTCATCGTGGTGATCGTGGCCGAGATGGTGGCGGTGAACAACGGCCTCGGCTTCCGCATCCTGGAGGCGCGCGAGTACTTCTGGTCCGACAAGATCATCGCCGGCATGATCACCATCGGCCTGATCGGCCTGGCCATCGACGTCGGCATGAACAAGCTGAATAACTATCTGCTGCGCTGGCACCGCGGCCTGGAAAACTGATGACACATATATTAGTCTCGCAAGTGAACAAGGTGTTCCAGACCGCCGAACGGGAGGTGGTGGCGCTCAAGGACATCAACCTGGAGATCCCGCAGGGCCAGTTCGTGTGCCTGCTCGGCCCGTCCGGCTGCGGCAAGTCGACCCTGCTGAACGCGGTGGCCGGCTTCGCGCCGCCGTCGTCCGGCAGCATCACGGTGGAGGGGCGGGCGGTGACCACGCCCGGCCCGGAGCGCGGCATGGTGTTCCAGGAGTACGCGCTGTTCCCGTGGATGACGGTGGAGGACAACGTCGCCTTCGGCCTGCAGATCAAGGGCCAGCCCAGGGCGCGGATCCAGGCCACGGTGGACAAGCTGCTCAACATGCTGTCGCTGCAGGACTTCCGCAGCCGCTATCCGAAGGACCTGTCGGGCGGCATGCGCCAGCGGGTGGCGATCGCGCGCGTGCTGGCGCTGGATTCGCCCATCATGCTGATGGACGAGCCGTTCGGCGCGCTGGACGCGCTGACCCGGCGCAATCTGCAGGACGAGCTGCTGCGCATCTGGTCCGAGCTGAAAAAGACCATCATCTTCGTCACCCACTCGATCGAGGAGGCGATCTACCTGGCCGACCGCATCGTGGTGATGACCTACCGGCCCGGCACCGTCAAGCGCGACATGCTGGTCGAGCTGCCGCGCCTGCGCGACCCGGCCGCCGCCGAGTTCAACGCCCTCAAGCGCGAGCTGGGGCAGCTGGTGATGGAGGAGCAGCAGCGCCATCACCATGACGAACTGCGCATGGCAGCCGTGGATTGAGCGATGGTGTAAACTGCCGGGATGCAGATCTATTCTTTCATCGCAGCCATCGCGCTGTACATCGTGTGCGCCGCCTTGCCATCGCGCCGCGGCGGCCTGATTTCGGCCGTCACGCTGGCGGCCTGGCTGCTGCACGGCGCCGGCCTGTGGTCGGAAATCGCCGGCGGCGGCGAACTGCGCTTCGGCTTCGCCGCCATGCTGTCGTCGGCGCTGTGGGTGTCGGTGGCGGCCTACTGGATAGAGAACCAGAACTTCAGCCTGGACGGCCTGCGCCGCCTGGTCATGCCCAGCGCCGCCGTGGCCGCCGCGCTGCAGCTCATTTTCCCCGGCAACCTGGTGCCGATGGAGGGCAAGTCGCCGCTGTTCGGCTGGCATATCGCCATCGCCACCATGGCCTATTCGACGCTGACCATCGCCGCCTTCCACGCCGTGCTGATGGCGCTGCAGGAGTCGCGCCTGCACGCGCGCAGCGACAAGAAGTCCTTCCTGTCCGGCGCGCTGGACCAGCTGCCGGCGCTGCTGACCATGGAGAAGCTGTTGTTCCGCATGATAGGCTTCGGCTTCGCCCTGCTCAGCCTGACCGTGTTGTCGGGCATCGTGTTCTCGGAACAGCTGTTCGGCCAGGCGCTGAAATGGGATCACAAATCCGTATTCACCCTGCTGTCGTGGGTGCTGTTCGCCGCGCTGCTGGCCGGGCGCCGCTTCCGCGGCTGGCGCGGCAAGACGGCGCTGAGCTTCACGCTGGCCGGTTTCGCGACTTTGCTGCTGGCCTACGTCGGCAGCCGTTTTGTATTTGAAGTGGTTTTGCATAAGGGTTGGGCATGATTACCAAGATTGTGATGTGGTTGGCGCTGATAATGCTGGTGATCTTCGCGATCCGCTCCAAGATCCGCGAGGCGCAGAAGCGCCATCAGCAGCAGTTCCGCCAGCCGCCGCAGCCGGCGCCGGCGCAGCCGCAGCAGACGTATAAGGCGCGCGCCGCCGCCCAGGCGGCCAACGACGCCGAGGTGATGCTGCAATGCGCGCACTGCGGCGTCTTCTATCCCGCCTCGGAGACGGTGCGGGCCAACGGCCGTGACTATTGCAGCGCGGCCCATGCCGCCCTGCCGTCCGCATAACCGCCAGCGACCGTGATCGCGCGCCTGCAAGCCCTGTCGGCCGAAGCGCGCGCCACCTTCTGGCGTTCGCTGCAGACGCTCAACGCCACCCGCGTGGTGATCGCGCTGGTGCTGCTGGTTTACCTGAGTTTCGACAATCGCGGCCTGCGCGCCTCCGGCCAGTACCTCTACCTGCAAATCTGCCTGCTGTATCTGGGGCTGGCGATCGGTTTCGCGCTGTCGGCGGTGTACGTGCAGCGCCGCTTCGTGCTGCAGCTGCTGTCGCAGATCGCCTGCGACCTGGCCATCATCTCGCTGCTGTACCTGGCCGGCGGCGGCATGCGCAGCGGGCTGGCCATCCTCTACCTGTTCCCGCTGGCCGGGCTGGCCATCCTGGCGCCGCTGGTGGTGTCGCTGTTCTGCGCCTCGCTGGTGTCCTTGTTCCTGCTGGGCGACACCACCTGGCAGATCTTCCTGACCGACAGCGACCGCGATGTGATGCAGGCCGGCCTGTACGGCGCCGCCTTCCTGGCCGCCGTGCTGGTGGTGAACCGCATGGCCGCCAAGTTGATCGGGCAGGAGGAGCTGGCCATCCAGCGCGGCGTGGAAATCAATGTGCAGCAGGCCGTGAACCGGCTGGTGATGGCCAATATCGGCGACGGCATCCTGGTGGTCGATCCGGACGGCCAGGTCTTCGCCGGCAACCCGGCGGCGCGGCAGATGCTGGGGCTGGTGGGGCCCGAACTGAAGTTCAAGCTGTCGGCGGCGGTGGCGCTGGCGCCGCTGGCGCAGGCCTACCACGAGTGGCGCGAGGACACCGCGCGCGCCACCGCCTTCATCACCATCAAGCCGTTCAACGACGCCGCGCTGGAAGGCATGACCGCCGCCTGGGGCGCGCGCCGCGACCTGGCCGCGCATTTGAAGGTGCGCTTCGCCGCCGCCGACATGCAGGGGCTGGGGCTGGGCCAGGGCGCCGAGCGCAGCGTGATCTTCCTGCAGGACGTGACCGGCATCGAGAACCAGGCGCAGCAACTCAAGCTGGCGTCCATGGGGCGGCTCACCGCCAGCATCGCGCACGAGGTGCGCAATCCGCTGTCGGCGATCGGCCACGCCACCTCGCTGCTGGCGGAGGACTTGCACGACCCGGTGCATCAGCGCCTGCTGAGGATCGTCGGCGACAACGTCACCCGCGTGAACCGCATGGTGGAGGACATCCTGCAGCTGTCGCGCAAGGCGCACGCGCACCACGAGCCGCTGGCGCTGGACCTGTTCCTGGCCGAGCTGCGGGCGGAATTCATCGAGACCCACAACCTGGCGCCGGAGATCGTCGGGCTGGCGGTGGCGTCGGGCACCACGGTGCATTTCGACGCGCTGCACCTGCGCGAGGTGGTCCTCAACCTGCTGAACAACGCGGTGCGCTACGCCAGCGGCGGGGCGGACTCGATCCGGCTGGACGTGGTGCGCGACAAGGCGCGGCGGCTGGAGCTGCACGTGCAGGATGATGGTCCCGGCATTTCGCCGGAGGTGCGCGCCCACCTGTTCGAACCGTTTTACACCACCTCCAGCAAGGGCACCGGGCTGGGGCTGTATCTGGCACGCGAATTGTGTTTGAATAACGAGGCGCGCCTGGACTATGAATACCGTTTTGACAACAAGGACAGCGCCGACGGCAGCCCCGCCCTGAGCGGGCGCTTTGTGATCACCTTCGCCCAGCAAGGAAAGGCCGCTTGATGAGTGCTGCTGCTGCCCGCGTTCCGCGTGTGCTCGTCGTCGACGACGAGGCCGACCTGCGCGAACTGCTGGAACTGACCCTGCTGAAAATGGGGTTGGACGTCGACAGCGCCGCCACGCTGGCCGAGGCGCGCGCGCTGCTGCCCGGCACCGAGTACCAGCTGGTGCTGACCGACATGCGCCTGCCCGACGGCCTGGGGCTGGAGCTGGTGCGCGAGGTCACGGCCGCCTACAAGAACACGCCGGTGGCGGTGGTCACCGCCTTCGGCAGCGCCGACAACGCGGTGGTCGCGCTCAAGGCCGGCGCCTTCGATTACATCTCCAAGCCGGTGGCGTTGGACCAGTTGCGGGTGATGGTGCAATCGGCCTTGCGTCTGAACGCCGAACCGGCGGCGGTGCAGGCGCCCAGCGCGGCGCCGGCGGCCAGCCGCTTGCGCGGCCAGTCGGCCGTGATCCAGGCCTTGCGCGCGCAGATCGCCCGGCTGGCGCGTTCGATGGCGCCGGTCGCCATCCACGGCGAATCGGGCAGCGGCAAGGAACTGGCCGCGCGCGAGATCCACGCCCAAAGCTCGCGCGCCGGCAAACCCTTCATCGCCGTCAACTGCGGCGCGATTCCGGAGGCGCTGATGGAGGCGGAATTCTTCGGCTACCGCAAGGGCGCGTTCACCGGCGCCGCCGACGAGCGCGAGGGCTTCTTCCAGGCCGCCAACGGCGGCACCCTGATGCTGGACGAGGTGGCCGACCTGCCGCTGGCCATGCAGGTCAAGCTGCTGCGCGCGATTCAGGAGCGGCGGGTGCGCAAGATCGGCGCCACCGCCGAGGAGCCGGTCGACGTGCGCATCATCAGCGCCACCCACAAGAACCTGGCGCAGTGCGTGGAGCAGGGCAGCTTCCGCCAGGACTTGTTCTACCGCCTGAACGTGATTGAACTGAGCCTGCCGCCGCTGCGCGAGCGGTTGGACGATCTGGAGGTGCTGACTGGCGCCATCCTCGACCGGCTGGGCACTTTCGAGCACAAGGTGGTGCTCGGCCCGGGCGTGCTGGAGGCGCTGCGCGGCTATTCCTTCCCCGGCAATGTGCGCGAGCTGGAAAACATCCTGGAACGCGCGCTGGCCTTTGCCAACGATGGCGTGATCGAGGTCGGCGACCTGTCGCTCAAGGGCGCGCGCATGGCGGAGGCGGCGCCGCTGCCGACGCCGGCGCCGATGATGGCGGCCGCGCCGGCCATCCCGCCGCCCAACCCGGACAGCCTGCCCGCCAGCCTGCCCGAGTACCTGAACCAGGTGGAACGCGACATCATCCTGCGGGCGCTGGCGCAGACCCAGTTCAACCGCACCCAGGCCGCCCAGCTGCTGGGCATCAGCTTCCGCCAGCTGCGCTACCAGATGCAGAAATTGAATATCCAGGAGCCCGATTCGTGAGTTCTTTCGACGGCTGGCTGGCGCTGGCCGAGCGCTACGACAGCCCGTATTTCGACACCCGGCCCGGTCCGGCGCCGGACGACATCACCCTGCTGGTGGTCCACAACATCTCGCTGCCGGCCGGGCAGTTTGGCGGCCCGCACGTGTCCGACCTGTTCACCGGCCGGATCGATTATAATGCTGACCCCTCGTTCGCCGACCTGCGTGGCCTGAAGGTTTCCAGCCACTTTTTTATCCGCCGGGACGGCCGCGTCATTCAATATGTTTCCGCCAACGACCGCGCCTGGCATGCCGGCGTGTCGCAATTTTGCGGACGCGATAAATGTAATGACTTCGCCATCGGCGTGGAGCTCGAGGGCAGCGATTTCGTGCCGTTCGAGGCGGCCCAGTACGGGGCGCTGGCGGCGCTCACCGTGGCGCTGCGGCGGCACTATCCGTTGACCGATGTGCAAGGGCACGAACACATCGCGCCGGGCCGGAAAACCGATCCCGGACCGTTGTTCGACTGGGATTATTACCAGAAACTGCTGAATCAAAAGGCACTGGAAGAGCCCGCGTTAGTGGGCGCTATCGCGGGATTGCGCGTGGTAAAAGGCGTTCCGCAAAGTCAATAGAAAAATTGCCGTAAACGACAAAATTTCCCCTTGCACGGGTCCAGAGCGGCTACTACAATCAGTGGATCGGGCTAGGCCTGACACTAGATCTAGTGGTTGCAGTGACACTAATTCTTAATAAACATACACGCGGCGCAGCAATGACTGCACGTTGTAACCGGGGAGCTTAAATGCAATCTACTCAAGACATCACCATCAATCCAGCGCTGGTACCCACCGCCGCTGCGAGTACCGCCAGCAGCCCGGCAACGGCAGCGAGCGACCTCGGCGACTACCGTATCATCCGCCGCAACGGCGCGGTTGTCGCGTTTGAACCGTCGAAAATTGCAGTCGCCATGACCAAGGCCTTCCTGGCCGTCAACGGCGGCCAGGGCGCCGCATCGGCCCGTATCCGCGAACTGGTGGAACAGCTGACCAGCAGCGTGGTCGCCGCGCTGGTGCGCCGCCAGCCATCGGGCGGCACCTTCCACATCGAGGACGTGCAGGACCAGGTTGAGCTGGCGCTGATGCGCTCGGGCGAACACGACGTGGCCCGCGCCTACGTGCTGTACCGCGCCAAGCAAATGGAAGAGCGCCGCCTGGCCAAGGAAGCCGCCGGCGCCACCACCATCGCCGCGCCGCAAATCCACGTGCTGGAAAACGGCGAGCGCAAGCCGCTGGAGCTGAGCCGCGTGACCAGCCTGATCGGCGCCGCCTGCCAGGGCCTGGAAAAACACGTGGACGCCGACGCCATCGTCGCTGAAACCCTGAAAAACCTGTACGACGGCGTGCCGGTCGAGGAGCTGCACAAATCCGCCATCCTGGCTGCCCGCGCGCTGATGGAAAAGGACCCGGCCTACTCGCAGGTGACCGCCCGCATCCTGCTGCACACCATCCGCAAGGAAGTGTTCGGCAAGGAAGTACCGCAAGCCGGCGCCGCCGCCGAGTACGTGACCTACTTCCCGCAATACATCGCCAAGGGCATCGCCGCCGAGCTGCTGGACACCAAGCTGGGCGAGTTCGACCTGGCCCGCCTGGCCAAGGCCATCGTCGCCGACCGCGACCTGCAGTTCGGCTACATCGGCCTGCAAACCCTGTACGACCGCTACTTCCTGCACGTGCGCGACGTGCGCATCGAAATGCCGCAGGCCTTCTACATGCGCGTCGCCATGGGCCTGGCCCTGAACGAAACCGACCGCGAAGCGCGCGCCATCGAGTTCTACAACCTGCTGTCGACCTTCGACTTCATGTCGTCGACCCCGACCCTGTTCAACTCGGGCACCCTGCGTTCGCAGCTGTCGTCGTGCTACCTGACCACCGTCTCGGACGACCTGGAAGGCATCTACGACGCCATCAAGGAAAACGCCCTGCTGGCCAAGTTCGCCGGCGGCCTGGGCAACGACTGGACCCCGGTGCGCGCGCTGGGCGCCCACATCAAGGGCACCAACGGCAAATCGCAAGGCGTGGTGCCGTTCCTGAAAGTGGTCAACGACACCGCCGTGGCGGTCAACCAGGGCGGCAAGCGCAAGGGCGCGGTGTGCGCCTACCTGGAAACCTGGCACATGGACATCGAGGAATTCCTCGACCTGCGCAAGAACACCGGCGACGACCGCCGCCGCACCCACGACATGAACACCGCCAACTGGATTCCGGACCTGTTCATGAAGCGCGTGATGGAAAAAGGCGAGTGGACCCTGTTCTCGCCATCGGACACCCCGGACCTGCACGACCTGGTCGGCAAGGCCTTCGAAAAAGCCTACCTGGGCTACGAAGCCAAGGCCGCCGCCGGCGAGATCCGCGTGTTCAAGAAAGTCCAGGCGCTGGACCTGTGGCGCAAGATGCTGTCCATGCTGTTCGAAACCGGCCACCCATGGATCACCTTCAAGGACCCATGCAACATCCGTTCGCCGCAGTCGCACGTGGGCATGGTCCACAGCTCCAACCTGTGCACCGAGATCACCCTGAACACCGGTCCGGACGAAATCGCCGTCTGCAACCTGGGTTCGGTCAACCTGCCGGCCCACATGAAAGAGGGCAAGCTGGATCACGTCAAGCTGCAGAAAACCATCCGCACCGCGATGCGCATGCTGGACAACGTGATCGACATCAACTACTACGCGGTCGACAAGGCGCGCAACGCCAACATGCGCCACCGTCCGGTGGGCCTGGGCGTGATGGGCTTCCAGGACTGCCTGCACATGATGCGCGTGCCGTTCTCGTCGATGGAATCGGTGCAGTTCGCCGACACCTCGATGGAAGCGGTCTGCTACTACGCCTACCTGGCCTCGACCGAGCTGGCCGAGGAACGCGGCCACTACGCCTCGTACAAAGGTTCGCTGTGGGATCGCGGCATCCTGCCGCAGGATTCGATCAAGCTGCTGGCCGAAGAGCGCGGCGGCTACCTGGAGCAGGACCTGTCGTCGTCGATGGACTGGACCCCGGTGCGCGAGCGCATCAAGAAGTTCGGCATGCGTAACTCGAACTGCGTGGCGATCGCCCCGACCGCGACCATTTCGAACATCATCGGCGTGTCGGCCTGCATCGAGCCGACCTTCCAGAACCTGTACGTGAAGTCCAACCTGTCGGGCGAGTTCACCGAGATCAACGCCTACCTGGTGCGCGACCTGAAGGCGCGCGACCTGTGGGACGAGGTGATGATCGCCGACTTGAAGTACTTCGATGGCTCGCTGGCCAAGATCGACCGCATCCCGCAAGACCTGCGTGACATTTATGCAACCGCGTTCGAAGTGTCGCCAAGCTGGCTGGTGGAAGCCGCCTCGCGCCGCCAGAAGTGGATCGACCAGGCGCAGTCGCTGAACATTTACATGGCCGGCGCCTCGGGCAAGAAGCTGGACGAGACCTACAAGCTGGCATGGCTGCGTGGCCTGAAGACCACCTACTACCTGCGCACCATCGCGGCGACCCACATGGAGAAATCCACCACCAAGACCGGCGCCCTGAACGCCGTGCCGGTGGACGGCGGCCTGGCGGCCGCGGGCCACGCCGCGCCGGCGCCGGCTCCGGTGGCTTCGGCCCCGGCGGTGGAAGAGGGCGCGGCCTGCTACCTGCGTCCGGGCGACGACGGTTTCGAGGAATGCGAAGCCTGCCAATAATCAGCCGCCACCGTCATTCCGGCGGACGCCGGAATCCATGCTGAGTATGTATGGGCCCCGGCTTTCGCCGGGGCGACATTGGTACTAATATAGATAGAACACAGAAGGAACTCATTATGTCGCTGTCCTGGGACGACGAGGCCGCACCGGCCAAACAAGTAGTCAATCAAGCCGCGCTGGCCGCCTCCGAGGGCAGCGCCGAGCAAGTCGCGCTGCGCGTGAACGCGGACGACAAACGCATCATCAACGGCAAAACCGACGTCAACCAGCTGGTGCCGTTCAAGTACAAATGGGCCTGGGACAAATACCTGGCCGGCTGCGCTAACCACTGGATGCCGCAGGAAGTGAACATGCAGCGCGACATCGAGCTGTGGAAGAATCCGAACGGCCTGACCGAGGACGAACGCCGCCTGGTCAAGCGCAACCTGGGCTTCTTCGTGACCGCCGACTCGCTGGCCGCCAACAACATCGTGCTGGGCACCTACCGCCACATCACCGCGCCGGAGTGCCGCCAATACCTGCTGCGCCAGGCGTTCGAGGAGGCGATCCACACCCACGCCTACCAGTACATCGTCGAGTCGCTGGGCCTGGACGAGCAGGAAATCTTCAACGCCTACAACGAGATCAAGTCGATCCGTGACAAGGACGAGTTCCTGATTCCGTTCATCAACACCCTGACCGACCCGTCGTTCACCACCGGCACCGTCGAGCAGGACCAGAAGCTGCTCAAATCGCTGATCGTGTTCGCCTGCCTGATGGAAGGCCTGTTCTTCTACGTCGGCTTCACCCAGATCCTGGCGCTGGGCCGCCAGAACAAGATGATGGGCGCCGCCGAGCAGTACCAGTACATCCTGCGCGATGAATCGATGCACTGCAACTTCGGCATCGACCTGATCAACACCATCAAGATGGAAAATCCGCTGCTGTGGACCCCGGCCTTCAAGGAAGAGATCAAGCAGCTGTTCCTGAAAGCGGTGGAACTGGAGTACGCCTACGCCGAAGACACCATGCCGCGCGGCGTGCTGGGCCTGAACGCCACCATGTTCAAGGGCTACCTGCGCTTCATCGCCAACCGCCGCGCCACCCAGATCGGCCTGGAGGCGCTGTTCGAGCAGGAAGAGAACCCGTTCCCATGGATGAGCGAGATGATCGACCTGAAGAAAGAGCGCAACTTCTTTGAGACCCGCGTCATCGAATACCAGACCGGCGGCGCGCTGAACTGGGACTAATCTCTCCGTTCCCCCCCATCAAAGCCCTGCATTGCAGGGCTTTTTTCATTGGGGCGAGGAAGACTGGCGCAGTGAGCTACTAATATAAGCAGCCAACGCGGGACTGCGCTCGTCGTGGGTGAGGACGGCGAGGTAGCCGTC
This sequence comes from Duganella sp. SG902, assembly GCF_013376005.1. Lineage (GTDB taxonomy): Bacteria > Pseudomonadota > Gammaproteobacteria > Burkholderiales > Burkholderiaceae_D > Rugamonas. The sequence goes on from NZ_JABMJK010000002.1 coordinate 32,684, forward strand.
GGGGCGGAGCAGGGCGATGTCGCCGGCCGCGAAGCCGTAGGCGCGGCGCAGATGGCCCGCATGGTCGCGCAGCTCGGCGTGCTCCCCGATGTCGATGATGCGCAGGCCGCGGCGTGGTGCGATCACTGGCGCGGCGGCGGGTTCATAGCGCAGCATAATCCAATCCCCCGATTCCAATAGCGAAAACAAACGACGCGGCTGACCGCTGGCGCCGAGCAGCGACGCGTCCGGCGCGCGGTAGCCGGCGCGCAGCGGGGCGTCGTCGCCACGCTCGTCCAGCGACAAGGGGGACGCCGGATAGCCCAGGTCGAGCTGCTGCTGTTCGCGCCCGCGCCGCAGGTCGCCGCGTTCGCGCGCGGCGTCGAGCAGGCGGGTGGACATGCCCAGCATGCTGGCGGCGACCTCGCGCCGTTCCTCCTCATAGGTGTCGAGCAGCGCGTCGCCGGTGCCGTCCAGCACCGCCGCCAGCTTCCATCCCAGATTCCACGCATCCTGCACGCTGGTGTTCAGACCCTGGCCGCCGGTCGGCGGATGCACGTGCGCCGCATCGCCGGCGAGGAACACGCGGCCCACTCGATAGCGCTCTGCTAGCCGCGCGCTCATGGCGTAGTCGGAACGCCAGTGCACCGCGTGCACCTGGATGTCATCGCCGCCGGTGCGCTCGCGGATGGCGGCGGCGATCCCCGCGTCCGACAGATCGAACGCGCCGTCGAGCGGGATCGGCATCTGCAATTGGAACAGCGGCGTGCCGCGCAAGAGGCACAAGCTGATTTGCTGGCCCCCTTTGCCCCAGCGATGCCAGACCTCGCGCGTCAATCCGCTCAGCGTCAGATCCGCCACCACCGCGCGCGCATGCAGCGACTCGCCGGGAAAATCCACACCCAGGGTTTTGCGCACGAAGCTGCGGCCCCCATCAGCGCCGATCAGGTAGCGGGCGCGCACTTCATGCTCGCCGTCGGCGCTGATGACACGTGCGCTCACACCGTCGTCATCCTGCGTGAAGCCGGCCAGCGTCTGGCCATACTGAGGCGCATGCCCCAGCTCCGCCAGCCGCGCGCGCAGTATGCCTTCGGTCAGATACTGCGGCAGCATCAGCGGTTCGCCATATGGTTCGGCCGGCGTGGCGGCGCTGGCGATGATGGCTGCCTCGTCGTGATGGCTGCCGTCGGCGGCGTAGTGACGCTGGGACGGATAGCGTCCGCCGGCGGCGATCATGCGGTCGGCCACTCCCAGCGCCTCAAAGATTTCCAGTGTGCGCGGCTGGATGCCTTTGCCGCGCGAGCCGCCGAATGGCTCTCGCGTTTGATCGATCAGCAGGAAGTCTACATTGCGGCGCGCGAGGTCGATCGCCAGGGTCAGGCCGGCCGCGCCGGCGCCGCAGATCAGAATATCGGTATGCATAGCACTCTCCATGTATGTGTATTTTGCACATATTATTCCGACCCTAAAACCGTGTCAATAACTATGTGTATAATGCACATATGAATAAAGATATCCGCGATTTGCATGATGCGCTGCTCGACATCATCGGCTTCATGAGCCGCCCAGAGCCCGACGTCGAACTGATGTCCGACATGTCCATGCCGCTGGAGCGCGCGCTGCTTCCTCTGCTGGTGCGCATCGACCGCCGGGGCCCGATCGGCGTGGTGGAGCTGGCCGATCTGGTGGGGCGCGACTACACCACCGTCAGCCGGCAGGTCGCGCGCCTGGACGAACTGGGTCTGGTGGTGCGACGCGCCGGCACACGCGACAAGCGTGTGCGCGAGGCGGAAGTGACGGAGCTGGGACGCGAGATGGCCGACGCCATCGACCGCATGCGCGAGGAGCTGGTCGGCGAGTTGATGGCCGATTGGACCAGCGCCGAGCGCCGCGACCTCGCCCGTCTGCTCAAGCGCATGGCCGCCGGCATGAACGAGTGGGTGGCGCGCCGCAAGCACGACGACACCGAGTAAAGCCACCGACCATTTCAAACGCCGCCTGTCGCGGCATGCCTTAACGCCGATTGACGGCGCCGCGCACGCGCGGATTGGAGCGCGCTTCAGGTCCGATCACGCGCGCTGAAACGCCGGCGCGATGCGCTGCACCGCTGCATTCCGCTTGCTATTCGTCTTACTCTGTCTCATAATCGCGACGAATTAAAAACAGCGGGTAGTGGCGGCGCGAAGTTCAAGCGCAGGCGCTCTCGGATTCGGAAGCGGGTCACGCGATTGTCGAGCCGATTTTGGCGGCGTCGAAGAAACCCAGGCGGCATAAGGCTTACTTTGAAGTGCGATGTTCCGGCGCGAGGCGCGCCGCACTTCCCGAACCCGATTGAGCGCGCGTGAAGCACGCGCGGCCACGCAAGCGAGCACGCCGAATCGGTACGCCTACGTTAGCTGGCGCGCGTTGAACGTAAAAAAAGCGCGCGAATATCTATCGTGCTGGTTGCGCACCGACAAGGTTTTCGTGTACTTTACGAACTTGAAAATGCGTGATTTAAAAAGTGCGAAAAAATTTGAAGACGCACCACGCAGAGATGACCGCGATACGGGACACAGATTCACACGATATGCACAAGACCACGTCGTTTTTGTTCAACCGCCTTGCCTGATCCAATTCAGGCTGGGCGGTTTTTTGTTTGAAAACGAAAACCGCGACGTGGCTGCGACGCAGGTTCCAGGAGCTGAGGACACGCCCGGACCACCGCAAAACGTCGCCACAAGATTTGTATCCTCACGCCGCTCCGGCCTCGGACGGCGGGTGGATCGATGGCTGAAGCGCTGCACTTGTGAGGAGATGCAGCAGTTCAGCTAGTGCCGAATTCATTAGCGCAAACGGATTGTGGTTTGCGCCGATGAATAATTCGCCTGGCCCAATCCCGGGTTGGACGGGTTTAAATCTTGTAAACGAATTTTTCCCATCCCCGATGAAGGAGAACTAAACATGGCAACCGCCGCAAAGAAACCAGCAGCCAAAAAAGCTGCCGCACCAGCAAAAAAACCAGCAGCCGCCAAAGCCGCCGCTAAACCGGCAGCTAAAGCCGCCGCCAAACCAGCTGTGAAAAAAGCCGCTGCCAAGCCAGCCGCCAAACCAGCAGTGAAGAAGGCCGCCGCCAAGCCAGCAGCGAAACCGGCAGCGAAGAAAGCCGCCGCTAAGCCAGCAGTGAAAAAAGCAGCAGCCAAACCAGCAGCGAAGAAGACCGTCGCCAAGGCAGCAGCTAAACCAGCAGTGAAAAAAGCAGCAGCCAAACCAGCAGCGAAGAAGACCGTCGCTAAAGCAGCAGCCAAGCCAGCAGCGAAGAAAGTAGCCGCCAAGCCAGCAGCGAAGAAAGCCGCTCCTAAAGCAGCCGCCAAACCAGCTGCCAAAAAAGCCGCCGCCAAGCCAGCAGCGAAAAAAGTAGCCGCTAAACCAGCAGCGAAAAAAGCCGCGCCAAAAGCAGCCGCCAAACCAGCTGCCAAGAAAGCAGCCGCCAAGCCAGCAGCCAAAAAAGCTGCAGCCAAGCCAGCCGCGAAAAAAGCCGCTGCCAAGAAACCAGCAGCGAAAACGGCAGCCAAACCGGCTGCAAAGGTAGCGGCTAAGCCAGCAGCAAAAAAGCCGGTTAAAGCAGCTGCGCCTAAGGCAGCTGCTAAACCAGCCGCGAAAAAGCCAGCAGCAAAAAAAGCCGCTAAGCCAGCCGCCAAGCCAGCGGCCGCTCCAGCAGCAGCACCGGCCGCAGCTCCAGCGGCAGCAGCTCCAGCCGCCAAGCCGGCAGCGAAAAAAGCCGCTCCTAAAAAAGCAGCTCCGAAGAAGGAAGCCGCCAAGCCAGCAGCTCCAGCCGCCGCCGCTCCAGCAGCGCCGGCCGCGCCAGCCGCCGCTCCGGCAGCTAAAACCGTACTGGCTCCGGCCGCCGCATGGCCGTTCCCAACCAGCACCCGTCCTTCCTAAGCCTTAAACGCTTAAAAGCCTGCTGAGGCAATGGCCGCTGTGTGAGACAATCACACAGCGGCTTTTTTATTGGAGGGGATTCGTGCTCAGTATTCTTAAGTTGATAGTCGACGCCATCGCCGTCTTGTTGGGCAGCGTCTTGCTGCTGCGTTTCTGGATGCAGGCGATCCGCGTGCGGCCGCCGTCGTCGGTGGCGCAGTTCACATTCCAATTGTCCGACTGGCTGGTGCGGCCCTTGCGCCGGATCGTGCCGGGCGTGGGCGGTTATGACTGGGCCAGTTTGATCGGCGCCTTCCTGATCGTGCTGGCGGCCACCTCGATCCTGTTCTTCGCCGGCTGGCCGTGGCCGGCGGTGGCGCTGATGGCGTTCCAGCGTTTCCTCGAATGGATTTTGTATGGCTTCATGGCCTTGCTGGTGATCGAGGCGATTTTCAGCTGGGTCAATCCGCACGCGCCGCTGGCGCCTTTCGTGCGCGCGCTCAACGAGCCTATCCTGCGTCCGATCCGCCGCGTGGTGCCGCTGGTGGGGAATCTGGATCTGTCGCTGCTGGTGGCGCTGATCCTGCTGCAGATTGCGCAGCTGTTGTTAGGCATGGCTTTCGCCGGCCGATAAAAAAAGCCCCGCGAGGGGCTTTCTTACATCAGAAGCGGTAGCCGAAGGCGGCTTCGAACTTGTCCGCGATCTCGGCGGCGGTGAAGTGGTGGTTCTGCGCGCCCTTGTGGGCGATCTTGATCGCGCCCAGCAGGCTGGCCAGGCGGCCGGTGGTTTCCCAGTTCCAGCCGTTGGTGATGCCGAACAGCAGGCCGGCGCGATAGGCGTCGCCGCAGCCGGTCGGGTCCAGCGCGGCCGCCACCGGCACGGCCGGGATGTCGATGCGCTGCCCCTTGGTGTGGATCTCGGAACCCTGCTCGCCACGGGTGACGATCAGCGCTTCCACGCGGCCGGCGATTTCTTCCAGCGACAGGCCGGTACGCTCGATCAGCAGCTCAATTTCATAATCGTTGGTAGTGACGTAGGTAGCCTTGTCGATGAACTCGATCAGTTCCTCGCCGTTGAACATCGGCAGCTGCTGGCCCGGATCGAAGATGAACGGGATCTGCAGGCCGGCCAGGTCGGCGGCGTGCTTCTTCATGCCCAGGTGGCCGTCCGGCGAGATGATGGCGATGCGCGCCGGGCCGGCCTTGGCGACCTCGTTCTCGTGCGCGTACGACATGGCGCCCGGGTGGAAGGCGTTGATCTGGTTGTTGTCCTGGTCGGCGGTGACGAAGCACTGGGCGTTGTAGGCGTCTTCCTTGATCAGGATGTTGTCGGTGGCCAGGCCCAGTTTGCGGAAGCGCGCCATGTAGGCCGCGTTGTCCTGGCCCATCACGCCGACGATGCGCGGCGAGCCGCCCAGCAGTTTGAGGTTGTAGGCGATGTTGGGCGCGCAGCCGCCGAACTCCGTGCGCATGGTCGGCGCCAGGAAGGACACGTTCACCTTGTGCAGCTGGTCCGGCAGCAGGATGCTGTCGAAACGGTTGGGGAATTGCAGGATGGTGTCGATGGCGATCGAACCGCAAATCAGGGAGGTCTGGGTCATGATAGTTCTTTATGGGTAGAAGACTGCGATGTGATAGCCGGATGCTTTCAGATCGTGAAGCTCGAAGTACAGTTTAACGGCTTGTTCGGAGTGCGGGGCAAATCCTTTGTCGATCGCCACATCGGCGCCGAGATAGTCGCGCGGCGTGAACACGCGGCGCAGGATGCGCTTGTCGTTGGCGTCGTCCAGCACCAGCTCGATCGACGGCCAGGCCTGCGCGGTGGCGCTCTGGTTGCGCAGCAGGGTGGTGAAGGAGAAGGTGGTGTCGCTCAGGGTTTGCAGTTCCCCCTGTTCGATGGTGAGGTCGTCGATCTGGGTCGGCAGTTCGATCTTGCAGCCCAGCGTGCGGCAGGCGGCCGTCAGCGCAGGTTTCAGCGCCGGCACGTTGGCGGCGATGGCGTTGCGGAAGGTGGTGACGGCTTGCGCCAGCAGGGCGGCCACCAGCAGCACCGAGCCCAGGCTCATGAGGATGGTGGCGGCCTTGCCGAATTTCTGGCGCTGGCGGTCGCGTTTGACGAAGCCGGGCTCCTCGGGCGCCGCCTGTTCCTCGTTGGCGGGCGCGAGCTCGTCGTCCATGCTGTGCTTGTGCAGATAGGCGTGGCCGCGCGCGGCTTGCGCCTCGGCCAGGCCGTTGCCCGACAGGTGGGCCAGGGCTTCCTCGTCGATTTCATCGAGCTCGTCGTCGCGCGGCGGACGCGCCGGCGGAGCGGCGGCGGCGGGGACGGCCTCGGCGTCACCGGTTGAGGCGGCGTCCTCCGCCTCGGCGGCGAAGACGGCGTCGGCCGCGGCGGCCAGGGCGGTGTCCAGGCCCGGGCCGGCGCCGGCTTGCGGTTCGTCGTCCAGCGGCGGCTCGCCCCAGGTTGGCTCGACCCGGCCGCCGCTCATGTCGGCGTAGGCGTCTTCCGCGATGGGCTGGCCGTCGGCGTCGTGCTGCACGTCGCCCAGGGTTTGCTCCATGGCCGACAGCTCGGCTTCCAAGGCGGCCTCGAGCTCGTCTTCGCTCATGCTTTCGGCGTTCAGCACGTCTTCGAGCGGCGTGGGGCTGACGTCCGGCTCGCTGCTGGCTTCCAGGTCGGGCTCGGATTCGATGTCGAGATCGAGGTCGAACAGGGCGTCGGTGCTGGCCGGCAGGATGGCTGGCTCGGCCGGCAGCGGGATCGGCGCCGGCGCGGCGGTGGCGATCGGCTCGTCGTCCATGTCGGTGTCCGGCGCCGGGCCGGCTTGCGCTTGCGGCGCCTCGGCGGCAATGGCTGGCGCCGGGGCGGACCGCGGCTCTGGCTCGGCGGCGATGGCCGGCGCGGGCTCGGGCGCGGCCGCGTCGTCCGCGACGTCGAGCTCCAGCGTCGGCGGGGCCGGTTCGGCGCCCAGCACCGCGGCCGCGCGCGTATCGAGCGCGGCCATTTTCTGGTCGAGGGGAATGCTTGGGGGGAGGGCGGAAGGCGGCTCCAGCAGGGCCGCGTTGCCGTCGAAGACTTCGTTGCAGGAGCCACAGCGCACTATGCCCCCACGTAATTTCAACTGGTCATGAGCGACCCGAAATACCGTGTTGCAGTGGGGGCATTTGGTGGCGAGCGCCATCGATGCTGGGCTTACTGTTCCGAACGCGCTGGCGGAACCGTGTCGCTGCCGAGGCGGCCATGCAGCGCCACCCAGCCGTCTTGCTCGGCCCACACGCCCAGCTTGATGAACGGCGCGTAAGCGGCCGCCACTTCCTCGGCCTGGCGCGCCAGCACGCCGGACAGGACCAGCGCACCGCCATCGGCCACGCGGCCCGACAGCATGGGCGCCATCAGCTTCAGCGGGCTGGACAGGATGTTGGCCACCACGATGTCAAAGCGCTGCGCCGCATGCTTGGACTCGGCGAAGCTGTCCGGCAGGAAGTACGCGATGTCGCAGTGGTTGCGGGTGGCGTTGTCGGCCGCCGACTCGATCGCCTGCGGATCGATGTCCACGCCCACCACCTCGCCGGCGCCGACCTTCTTGGCCACCATGGCCAGGATGCCGGAACCGCAGCCGTAGTCGAGCACGGTCTTGCCCGGCGCCGGATTGGCTTCCAGCCACTCCATGCACAGGCGCGTGGTCGGATGGCTGCCGGTGCCGAAGGCCAGGCCGGGGTCCAGCTCCAGGATCAGCGCGTCCGGATTGGGCGCCTCGTGCCAGGATGGCACCACCCAGATGTTCTTGCCGATCTGGATGGGGGCGAACTGCGACTGGGTCAGGCGCACCCAGTCCTGCTCCTCCACCTTGCGGGTGGTGAACTTGGGCAGGGTGGTCAGGCCGATCTGGCCGGCGGCGGCCGCGACGATCACGGCCTGGTCGTCATCCTCGTCGGTCAGGGCCACCACGCGGCTGTGATCCCAGGCCGCTTCCGTCGGCTCCATGCCCGGCTCACCGAACAGCGGTTTTTCCGCGTCCGTGCCTTCGTCCGCGTCTTCCACGGACACCGACAGGGCGCCCACGTCCATCAGCGCTTCCGACAGCGCCTCGGCGTGGTCACGGGCGATTTCGATGACGATTTCAGTCCAGCTCATGGTTTAACCCTTGTTGCCCAGGCTCAGTTTGTTCAAGTCCGGCATGTCGGCCAACTTGTGCTCCAGGTAGTGAATATTGGTGCCGCCTTCGATGAAGCGGGCGTCGACCATCAGCTCGCGGTGCAGCGGGATGTTGGTCTGGATGCCTTCGACCACCATTTCCGACAGCGCGATCTGCATGCGGCGGATCGCCTGCTCGCGGGTGGCGCCGTAGGAAATGACCTTGCCGATCATCGAATCATAGTGCGGTGGCACATAATAACCCGCATACGAGTGCGAGTCGACGCGCACGCCCGGGCCGCCCGGCACGTGCCAGGAGGTGATGCGGCCTGGCGACGGCGTGAACTTGAACGGGTCCTCGGCGTTGATGCGGCACTCGATGGCGTGGCCGGACAGCATCACGTCGCGCTGGCGGAAGCGCAGCTTCTCGCCGGCGGCGATGCGGATCTGCTCCTGCACGATGTCGATGCCGGTGATCATCTCGGTGACCGGGTGCTCCACCTGCACGCGGGTGTTCATCTCGATAAAGTAGAACTCGCCGTTCTCGTACAGGAATTCAAAGGTGCCGGCGCCGCGGTAGCCGATCTTGCGGCAGGCCTCGGCGCAGCGCTCGCCGACCTTCTCGATCAGCTTGCGCGGGATGCCCGGCGCCGGCGCCTCCTCGATCACCTTCTGGTGGCGGCGCTGCATCGAGCAGTCGCGTTCGCCCAGCCAGACGGCGTTCTTGTGCTCGTCGGCCAGCACCTGGATTTCCACGTGGCGTGGGTTTTCCAGGAACTTCTCCATATAGACTTCCGGATTGCCGAAGGCCGCGCCGGCTTCCGACTTGGTCATCTGCACGGCGTTGATCAGGGCCGCCTCGGTGTGCACCACGCGCATGCCGCGACCGCCGCCGCCGCCGGCCGCCTTGATGATGACCGGATAGCCGACCTTGCGGGCGATCTGCACGATGGCCTTCGGATCGTCCGGCAGCGCGCCTTCCGAGCCCGGCACGCACGGCACGCCGGCCTTGATCATGGCTTGCTTGGCGGTGACCTTGTCGCCCATCAGGCGGATCGAGTCGGAGCGCGGGCCGATGAACACGAAGCCGGATTTTTCCACGCGCTCGGCGAAGTCGGCGTTTTCCGACAGGAAGCCGTAGCCCGGGTGGATCGCCTCGGCGTCGGTCACTTCGGCCGCGCTGATGATGGCGGGCATGTTCAGGTAGCTCAGCGACGATGGCGCCGGGCCGATGCAGACCGACTCGTCGGCCAACTTCACGTATTTGGCGTCTTTGTCTGCTTCCGAGTGGACCACGACCGTCTTGATGCCCAGTTCGCGGCAGGCGCGCTGGATACGGAGGGCGATTTCGCCGCGGTTGGCAATGAGGATTTTTTCAAACATGATAGGTTCGCTATGTCTGTGAGCGCCGGTAATGGGCTGCGTCAGGTGAGGAGGGATTGCGGACCAGGACGGCGCGCCCGTCGCCGACAGGGAGGGCGCGATCCGTTCTTAGCCGATCACAAACAGCGGTTGGCCGAATTCGACCGGCTGGCCGTTCTCGACCAGGATCTGGGTGATGGTGCCGGACTTGTCGGCGTCGATTTCGTTCAGCAGCTTCATCGCCTCGATGATGCACAGGGTGTCGCCTTCCTTGACCGACTGGCCGACTTCGACGAAGGCCGGGGCGCCTGGCGACGACGAGCGGTAGAAGGTGCCCACCATCGGCGACTTGACCACGTGGCCGGTCGGCTCGGCGGCGGCGGCCACCACCGGCGCGGCGGCGGCGGCCGGGGCGGCGGCCGGTGCCGCCGGGGCGGCGTGGTATTGCGGGATTGCCTGCGGCTGCATCATCACCATTTGGTTTTGCGCGATGGCGGACGACTTGACGATGCGAACTTTGCTCTCGCCTTCGGTCACTTCGAGCTCGGCGATGTCCGATTCCGCGACCAAATCAATCAAGGTCTTCAGCTTGCGTAGATCCATGTAACCCCCAGGAATGTCTTATGTGTATAAAAATGCGCGCAGATCGCGTAGGTTATCGCTTTTTAAGGGCGAAGTCGATGGCAAACCGATATCCTTCGATACCCAGTCCGCAGATGGTTCCTATTGCAATCGCGCTAAGGAACGAGTGGTGGCGAAACGACTCGCGCTGGTAAATATTCGAAATATGCACTTCCACAAACGGGATCGCCACCCCAGCCAGGGCGTCGCGCAAGGCCACGCTGGTGTGGGTCAGGCCGCCCGGATTGATGACGATGGCGTCCACGCCCTCCGCTTTGGCGGCATGGATGCGGTCGATCAGCGCACCTTCGTGGTTGCTCTGGAAGCAGGACAAGCTCGCGCCCGCCGCCTGGGCCTGGGCCTGGGCAGCGTGTTCGATGTCGGCCAAAGTGCTTGCGCCGTAGACCTCGGGCTCGCGGGTGCCCAGCAAATTGAGGTTGGGGCCGTTGAGCAGTAGGAGGTTTTTTGCCATGATTCTTGAGCCTTCTCCGCGAAAGATCCGCATTTTGACGCCAACTGCGGACATTTGGCAAGAGAAAAAAACTTATGAATCTATTTAGAGAGTTGCCAAATCTTTGCGCAGCTCGTCAAATTTCAGCCGGCCGAGGTAGGTCTTCTTGACCTGGCCGTCGGCGCCGATCAGGACCGTGAAGGGCAGGCCTCCCTGGGCGTTGCCGAACTGGCGCGACAGCTCGGTGCCGCTCATGCCGGCCACCAGCACCGGGTAGGTGATCTTATATTTGTCGTTAAATTCCGCGATATTTGTTGGCGAATCAATACCAATGCCGATAACTTGCAGCTTCTTGCCTTCTTCTCCGGAAGCCAGCGCCGACAGCTCCGGCATCTCCTGCACGCACGGGCCGCACCACGGCGCCCAGAAGTTGACCAGCATGGCCTTGCCCTTGTACTGGGCCAGCGGGGTGGATACGCCCTTGGCGTCCGGCAGCGTCTGTTTATACAGCGCCGCCACCGGCTCGGTGACCCCGGGCGGCGGCACGGCGGTCAGCGGTGGGGCCGGATTGTTCTTGTTCATGCCGACGTAGGCGCCGGAGGCGGCGAACAGCACCGCGACGATGGCATAGGCAGCCAGGTGTTTTTTATTCATGGTGATGATGGATGAGTACTGTTAACTAATAGGGCGCGCACGGCGGCGATGTCGGCCCGGGCCAATTTGCCGTCGGCGCGGTTCTTCACGGCGCCGCGCAAATCGTCCAGCTCATAGAGCGCGGCGTGCACGCCTTCCTTGTGCCACATGAAGCTGACGGTTTCGACCATGCCGTGGCGCGGTCCCTTGAAGTGGGGCGTTTCCGAGATGTCGATTTGCAAATTCCGGTTCAGCAGGAAGATTTCCACCTCCTTGGCGCTGTCGGCGAACAATTGCAGGTGAATATCGTCGTGTGGACCGGCCGTGCCATTTAACACCGCGCCGGTTAAATAAGGCTGAAAGCGCTCCAGCCCTTCCATGATGTCCACCGCCAGCGTGCGCAGGCGGAACAGGCGGGCCGGCTGGGTGTCGGCGTGGAACAGCGACTGGTAGATCCGGACTTCGGCCTCGATCTGCGCGTTGTCGGGCAGCAGGTTGAGCGGCGGCTGGGTGTCGCCGAGGATTTGCCTGGCTGCCTTGCGCTTGGCGGTGTTGTAGTCGGCTCCATCCTCGGCGATCAGGCGCGCGGCGGCCGCCGCGATCTCGGCACGCAGGAGCTGGAGTTCTTCATTAACATTCGGCGTCATGGACGAGATAATACTCTGAACCGGGAAAAGCGCGGCGGGTCAGGTAAAATCGCATATTCAGTTTCGCCTGCGCGTCATTCCGGCGCAAGCCGGAATCCATGCTGAGTCGGAAAGCCGGCGTTCTATGGATTCCGGCCTTCGCCGGAATGACGGTGGGGCGGCTCATACTTCGTCTTACTTATTATGCACATTCACATCCTCGGTATTTGCGGCACCTTCATGGGCGGCCTGGCCGTGCTGGCCAAAGAAGCGGGCCACCGCGTCACCGGCTGCGACGCCAACGTCTATCCACCGATGAGCACTCAGCTGGAAGCCCAGGGCATCGAACTGATCACCGGCTTCGGCCCGGAGCAGACCGCGCTCAACCCGGACCTGTACGTGATCGGCAACGTGGTCACGCGCGGCAATCCGCTGATCGAGGAAATCATGAACCGCGGCCTGCCGTACGTGTCCGGCCCGCAATGGATCGGCGACCATATATTAAGAGACAAATGGGTGCTGGCCGTGGCCGGCACGCACGGCAAGACCACCACCTCGGCCATGCTGACCTGGATCCTGGAAGACGCCGGCTACGCGCCCGGCTTCCTGATCGGCGGCGTGCCGATGAACTTTGGCGTCTCGGCCCGCATGCAGGGCGACAAGGACTCGATCTTCTTCGTGATCGAGGCCGACGAGTACGACACCGCCTTCTTCGACAAGCGCAGCAAGTTCGTGCACTACCACGCCAAGACCGCCATCCTGAACAACCTGGAATACGATCACGCCGACATCTTCCCCGATCTGGCCGCGATCGAAACCCAATTCCACCACTTGGTGCGCACGGTGCCGGGCATCGGCCGCGTCATTCACAACGGCGATGAGGCATCCCTGCAGCGGGTGCTCAAGCGCGGTTGCTGGAGCGAGAAGGAAAGCTTTGGCCGTGGCGAAGGCATGGATTGGACGCTGAACGAGCACGATGACGGCAGCTTCGACGTCATTTTCAACGGCGAAGTGGCCGGCCGCGTCGAATGGTGGCTCACTGGCAAGCACAACCGCGCCAACGCCCTGGCGGCGATTGCAGCGGCCCGCCACGTCGGCGTGCCGGTCGCGCAGGCGGCCAAGTCGCTGGCCACGTTCGAAAGCGTCAAGCGCCGCATGGAAGTGCGCGGCGTGGTCAACAACATCACGGTGTACGACGACTTCGCCCACCATCCAACAGCGATTGAAACGACGGTCGGCGGCCTGCGCCAGAAGGTCGGCAAGGGCACCCGCATCCTGGCCGTGCTGGAACCGCGCTCCAACACCATGAAGCTGGGCGCGATGAAGGATGCGCTGCCGGGCAGTCTGCGCGATGCCGACCTGGTGTTCGGCTACGGCGTGGAAAAATCGCTGGGCTGGAGCGTGGGCGCGGCGCTGTCGCCGCTGGGCGATATCGCCAGCGCCCACGAGGACATCGACGCCCTGGTGGCCGCCATCGCCAAGGCCGCGCGGCCGGGCGACCATATTATCGTGATGAGCAACGGCGGCTTCGGCGGCATCCACGACAAGATCCTGAAAGCGCTGGCGCAATGATTTTGTACCTGCACGGCTTCCGCTCCTCGCCGCAATCCATGAAAGCCCGCCTGGTAGGCGAGCGCATGGCGGCGCTGGGCCTGACCGACCAACTGATCTCGCCGCAACTGCCGGCCTCGCCAAAGCTGGCCATGGAACTGGCGCAGTCGCTGATCGCCGGCGTGCCGGCCGAACAGTTGAGCATCATCGGTTCCTCGCTGGGCGGCTACTACGCGACCTGGCTGGCCGAGCGCGTCGGCTGCCGTGCGGTGCTGCTGAACCCGGCCGTGGTGCCGAGCCTGGACCTGGACAAGCACGTCGGCGTGACCACGCAATACCATTCCGACGAGCCATTCGAATTCAAGCGCGAATATATCGACGAACTGCGCGCGCTGGAAGTGTCGAAGATCAGCAAGCCGGAACGCTATTTCCTGATCGCCGCCACCGGCGACGAAGTGCTGGATTACCGCGACATGGTGGCCCACTATCAGGGCGCGCGCCAGCACATCATCGACGGCAGCGACCATGCGATCTCTGAGTTCCCGCAGTATCTGGATGAGGTGCTGGGCTTTTGCGGCGTCGGGGCGCGGGCTTGAGCGCGCCGCCGCGCGGCGCCTCGCTGCGGCAGGCGCAATGGCAGCCGCACGTGCTGGCGGTGAACCCGCCGGCGGGCTATGTGCCGTGGCTGACGGAGGACGGTTCGCTGACCGCGCGCCTGAAGGAGCACAGCGACAGCTTCCGCGTGCAATGCCTGCACCAGCGCGTGGAGCGCTGCCTGAGCGACGAGGCGGCGGCGATCGGCATGCACCGGCCCGGCCGCGTGTGGGAAAGGGAAGTGCTGCTGAGATGTGATAATACGCCTGTGGTGTTCGCGCACACGGTGGTGCCGATGTCGGCCACGGCGGCCGACTGGCCCTTGTTCAGCGCGCTGGGCGAGCGTTCGCTGGGCACCACGCTGTTTGGCGATCCGCTGGTGCGGCGTGGTGTGTTGGAATTTGCAAGATTGCGGGAAGGGCATCCTCTGGCGCGGCGCGCGCGCGCCGCACTGGCGCCGGCTGCCCTCGATGCGCACATATTATATGCACGGCGCTGCCTGTATCGGCGCCGCCAAGGTACCCTGCTGGTGACGGAAGTGTTTCTACCTTCCGTCCTGGAACTGATTAAAACGAGTAAAAACAAACGATGAATGTATTTTTTGAAGAGTCCGGCGATTTCAAGGTCGGCACCGTGATGACGCAAGCCGGCGAGGCCTATCAAGTCGAGATGGCCAGCGGCAAGCGCACCAAGGTCAAGGCCAAGGACGTGCTGCTGCAGTTCGAGAAGCCGTCGCCGGGCGAGCTGATGGAGCAGGCCAAGGCCATCTCCGCCGAGATCGACCTGGAATTCCTGTGGGAAGTCGCCGGCGAGGAAGAGTTCGGCTTTGCCGAGCTGGGCGCCGAGTATTTCGGCCACGCGCCGCAACCGGCCGAGGCGGCCGGCCTGATCCTGAGCCTGCATTCGTCGCCGATCTACTTCTATAAAAAAGGCCGTGGCCGCTACAAGGCCGCGCCCGAGCAATCGCTGCGCGCGGCGCTGGCCGGCATCGAGAAAAAGAAACAGCAGGCGCTGGTGCAAGCCGCCTATGTGGAAGAGCTGAAAGCCAACAAGCTGCCGGCCGCGATGCAGAACATCGTCATGCAGCTGCTGTTCAAGCCTGACAAGAACGGCATCGAATACAAGGCGCTGGAAGCGGCCTGCAATGAACTGCACACCAATCCGCAACGGCTGATGCTGGCGGTGGGCGGCGTGCCCTCGGCCAAGGCGCTGCACATGGCCAAGTTCCTGTTCGAGAACTTCCCGAAAGGCGCGGGCTTCCCGGAGGTGCCGGTGCCGGTGTCGCCGACCAAGCTGCCGCTGGCGGAGGTGCAGGCGTTCTCCATCGACGACGTCACCACCACCGAGATCGACGACGCCTTCTCGGTCACCCAGCTGGCCGACGGCAACGTCAAGATCGGCATCCACATCGCCGCGCCGGGCCTGGGCATCAAGCCGGACGACGCGGTCGACAAGCTGGCGCGCACCCGCATGTCCACCGTCTACATGCCGGGCGATAAGATCACCATGCTGCCGGACGCGATTGTTGACGCCTTCACCCTGGCCGAGGGCAAGACCTGCCCGGCGCTGTCGCTGTACGCCACCCTGAACCCGGCCGACTGGTCGGTGCTGGCCACCGAAACCCGCGCCGAGATGGTGCCGATCGCGCACAACCTGCGCCACAACGATCTGGACGACCTGGTCAACGAAGAGACGCTGGCCAGCGGCGAGGGCGACTACCCGCACAAGGACGAGCTGTGCCTGATCTGGAAATGGGCGCAGGTGCTGGAGGCGGCGCGCATGGTCAAGCGCGAGGGCTTCGGCCTCAAGCCGGAGCAGAACAACCGCGTCGACTACAACTTCTACGTGGAAGACGACGTGGTCACGGTCACCCGCCGCAAGCGCGGCGCGCCGCTGGACAAGATCGTGGCCGAGCTGATGATCTTCGCCAACAGCACCTGGGGCAAGCTGATGCACGACAGCGGCGTGCCCGGCATCTACCGCAGCCAGGGCCGCGGCGTCGGCGGCTGGAACGCCAAGATGCAAGTGCGCATGCTGACCCACGCCGCGCCGCACGAGGGCCTGGGCGTGGACCAGTACGCCTGGAGCACCTCGCCGCTGCGCCGCTATACCGACCTGGTCAACCAGTGGCAGATCCTGGCCTGCGCAGAGAAGGGCGTGATGGCGCCGCTGGTCGCGCACTTCAAGCACAAGGATGCCGAGCTGTTCGCGATTGTGTCGCAGTTCGACGCCGCCTACGGCGCCTACGCCGACCACCAGGCCAATATGGAACGCTACTGGTGCCTGCGCTGGCTGGGCCAGGAAAACGCCCGCCAGGTGGAGGCCGTGGTGCTCAAGGACGAGGTGCTGCGGCTGGTCGACATTCCGCTGATCATCCGCCTGCCGGGCATGCCATCGGTGGCGCGCGGGGCGCAGGTCAAGCTGGACATCCTGCGCTGGGACGAAGTGGACCTGACGGTGGAAGCCCGCATCCTCGAAATCCCGACCGACGTGGTCGCCACCGACGTCGACTTCGAAGACGAGGTGGAGGACGCGCCGGAAGAGGCGGTCGACGCGCCGGAAGTGGTGGTCGAGGCCGCCGCCGAGCAACCAGCGGCGGAATGACGTGTAGAATCTGACTCATGTCTTTCAGAGAAAATCGCTTGCTCTACACCGCCCTCGCCATCTCGCTGATGGCGCATGGCGCTTTGCTGGCGATGCGCTTCGTGGCGCCGACCCCGGCGCCGGTGCAGGCCACCGATCCGGGACTGGAAGTCATCCTCGTCAACGCCAAGCACAACAAGGCGCCGCTGAAGGCCGACGCGGTGGCGCAGGCCAACCTCGACGGCGGCGGCACGGTGGACCAGGGCCGTTCCAAGTCGCCCATGCCGGACATGCGCAAGACCGAGATGGGCGACAGCGTCAAGGCCAACAAGCGCCGCATCCAGGAACTGGAGGAGCGCCAGAAAAACCTGCTGACGCAGGTGCACTCGTCGTCCGAGGTGGCGGCGCCGCCGATCACGGAAAAGGCCAAGCCCGATCCGCTGCCGACCGGCGCCGACCTGCTGGAATCGAGCAAGGCGATCGCCCGCCGCGTGGCGGAAATCAGCGAAACCATCGAGGACCAGAACAAGCGTCCGAAGAAAACCATGATCACGCCGAGCACGCGCGAGGCCGGTTATGCGACCTACTACAAAACCATGCAGAAGCGCATCGAGGATTTCGGCACGCTGAACTTCCCGAACGTGAACGGGCGCAAGCTGTATGGCCAGCTGATGCTGTCCATCCCGGTGTTCCAGGACGGCACCATCTATGAAAAGGAAGGCGGCATCAAGGTCGAGCGCAGCTCCGGCAATCCGGCGCTGGACGAGGCGGCGATGCGCATCGTGCGCCGCTCGGCGCCGTTCGGCAAATTCCCGCCGAACATGCTGTCGAGCGACAGGGATGATTTATGGGTGATCATCACCACCTTCAAATTCACCCGGGAAGACAAACTACAAGCCGATATGAGCGGCGGAGGAAAATAAGCAGATGGACCGCTACTGCGTGTTCGGCAACCCGATTGCCCACAGCAAATCCCCTGAAATCCACGCCGCGTTCGCGGCGCAGACCGGGCAAGACCTGCACTACGAGCGCCGGCTGGCGCCACTGGACGGCTTTGCCGACGCCGTGCGCGCCTTCATGGCCGAAGGCGGCAAGGGCGCCAACGTCACCGTGCCGTTCAAGCTGGAGGCGGTCAAGCTGGCGCAGGCGCTGACCATCCGCGCACGCGCGGCCGGCGCGGTTAACACGCTGGTGTTCAGCGAGGAGGGCATCATCGGCGACAACACCGACGGCGCCGGGCTGGTGGCGGACATCGTACAGAATGCCGGCGTGCCGATCACCGGCAAGCGGGTACTGATCCTGGGCGCGGGCGGTGCGGTGCGGGGCGTGGTGCTGCCCATCCTCGAACATCGTCCGGCCAGGCTGGTGATCGCCAACCGCACCGTGGCCAAGGCTGAGGAACTGGTGCAACAGTTCGCCGCGCTGGGCGGCGAGGGCGTGGTGTCGGCGTGCGGGTTTGATGGCATTGAGGGCGAGTACGACATCATCATCAACGGCACGGCGGCCAGCCTGAGCGCGGAAGTGCCGCCGGTGTCGTCATCGATCTTCGCGCCCGGATCTTTGGCTTTGGACATGATGTACGGAGCCTCCCCCACTGTATTCTTGCAGTTCGCCGCCCAGCATGGCGCACAGTTGCGCGACGGCCTGGGCATGCTGGTCGAACAGGCGGCGGAAGCCTTCCAGTTGTGGCGCGGCGTGCAGCCGGCCACCGGCGACGTGCTGCGGAACCTGCGCGCCAAGCTATGAGCAAGACCGCTGGCAAATGGCGCTGGGTGAAGTGGATCTTCATCGTCCCGATCCTGCTGTTCCTGGCGGTGCAGCTGTACTTCTTCCTGCAGATCTGGTGGTGGGTGGATCACAACCCGTCGATGACCAGCTTCATGCGCCAGCAGCAGTCGGCGCTGCGCGAGAGGAACCCCAAGGCCAACATCCAGCAGATGTGGGTGCCGTACAACCGCATCTCGAACAACCTGAAGCGGGCCGTCATCGCCTCCGAGGACGCCAACTTCTCCGAGCACGAGGGCGTGGACTGGGAGGCCCTGCAAAAGGCCTACGAGAAGAACAACAAGAAGAAAAAAGTGGTGTCGGGCGGCTCGACCATCACCCAGCAACTGGCGAAGAATTTGTTCCTGTCCGGCTCGCGCAGCTACCTGCGCAAGGGACAGGAGCTGATCATCACCTTCATGCTGGAAACGCTGATGGACAAGGAGCGCATCTTCGAGATCTACCTGAACGTGGTGGAGTTCGGCACCGGTACCTTTGGGGCCGAGGCGGCGGCGCGTCATTATTACGGCGTCAGCGCGGCCAATCTGAGCGGCTTGCAGGCGGCCAAACTGGCGGTGATGCTGCCAAATCCGCGCTATTTCGACAAACATCGGGACTCCAACTACCTGGCCCGCCGCACGGCGATAATTTTGCGCCGGATGAACTCCGCCGAACTCCCCTAAAATCCGGGGTCAGGTCCTCCATTTCTACACGGCCTCGGCTGTAGCGTCCCGCTACAGCCGAGGCCGTGTAGAAATGGAGGACCTGACCCCGGACTGCGGACTGGCCTCGGCCGGGCTTTGCAGGTACACTTGCGCTGTTTCCAGAAGGCGCGTGACTCCATGATTAATGTTTTCGTTCTCCAGAATGGCCGGCTCAACCAGGTTCCTATCGACACGCGCGAAGATCTGGAGAAGGTGGAGCCGGTCTGGGTCGATCTGACCGACCCGACCGACGCTGAACGCGCCTGGGTACGCACCATCTACGGCGTGATCCTGCCCGGCGAGGACGAGGTCAAGGACATCGAGGCTTCGGCCCGCTACTACGAGGCCGAAAACGGCGACCTGCACCTGCGCACCGACTTCCTGCTCGAAGAAGAGGACGGCCCGTCGCGCATCGTCACCGTCGCTTTCATCCTGGCGCGCAAGATCCTGTTCTCGGTCCACACCGACGACCTGCCGGTGTTCCGCCTGGTGCGCATGCGCGCCCGTTCGCGCCCCGGCTCGATCGCCGATTACATGGACGTGCTGCTGGACCTGTACGCCACCGACGCCGAGTATTCGGCCGACGCGCTGGAAGGCATCTACCAGAACCTCGAGGAAGTCTCCGGCCGCGTGCTGCAAAAGGAATTCACCGACCAGGACGCCGCCGCCGCCCTGAACGCCATCGCCCACGAGGAAGACTTGAACGGCCGCATCCGCCGCAACATGATGGATACGCGCCGCGCGGTCAGCTTCCTGATGCGCGGCCGCTTATTGAATTCGGAACAGTTCGAGGAAGCCCGCCAGATCCTGCGCGACATCGAATCGCTGGATGGCCACACATCCTTCCTGTTCGATAAGATCAACTTCCTGATGGATGCCACGGTCGGTTTCATCAACATTAACCAGAACAAGATCATCAAGATCTTCTCCGTGGCCAGCGTGGCCTTCCTGCCGCCGACGCTGATCGCGTCCATCTACGGCATGAACTTCAAATGGCTGCCGGAACTGGAGTGGCAAATGGGCTATCCCTTCGCCATCGGCCTGATGCTGGCCAGCGCCATCGCGCCCTTCCTCTACTTCCGCCACCGCGGCTGGCTCAAATAACCGGGCTGAATTCCAGCGACAGCGTGCTGTAGTAGGGCGCGCTGCTCCACTGCTCGTTCAGTGCCAGCGCGCGTTCGTACAGCGCGGCCCTGAGATCGAGCGCCAGCGCGGCGAAATCGAAAGGCGGCTTGTTGCGCGCCGTGCAGGCCGCCGCCGCGCCGGCCAGGAAGGCGTCCTCGTCGAACGCGCCCGACCAGAGCTGCGCCTGCAAACCCTCCACGATGGCTTCCGCCTGCACCGCCTCCGTCTCGACGTTGGGATTGGCCTTGTCGTGCACGGATTCCATCACGAACTGCGCGTCGGCGCCGCGCGCCAGCAGGCTGAGGAAGCCGTGCCGCAGGGGCAGCGCCGACTCCACCACGTAGTGCACCAGGTCGTGCGGCAGGATGCCCTGGCGCGGCATCAACGCATCGGTGCAGCTGCCGTTGTTGCGCACGAAGCGCAGCACATCGTACTTGTCGGTCTTCGACCGTTTTTCAGCGATCAGTTTCATAACTGGCAATTATATATTAAGTAACTTTCACGACCGTAATAAAATCGGGGGAGTGAATCTATTAGAATGGCGGCCAGCGGTAACGCTCCCTCCCTTCGCTCCCCGCGGCCATCCCCTTGCCGCGCCAGAGAAAGTAATACGATGAACAAGAAACGGCAATTTTTCCCCCGCCAGGTGGTGGAGGCCGGCGGCAACCGCTGGGACTGGGCCCTGCTGCCCATCGTGCTGGCGGTTTTCGTGCTGATGGCCTATGGCAGCCAGCAGATGGCGCGCCCGTATGAACTCGGCCAGACGCTGCCGATGACGCTCGATCCGCTCTACCTGCCGTACTACCTGCTGCGCACCACGCTGCGCATGTTCATCGCCCTGGGCGCGTCGGTAATTTTCAGCTGCGTATTCGCGGCCCTGACCACCAAGTACCGCGTCGCCGAAAAGGTGATGGTGCCGATGCTCGACATCCTGCAATCGATCCCGATTCTCGGCTTCCTGTCGATTACCGTGACGGCCTTCATCGCGCTGTTCCCCGGCAACCTGCTGGGCGTGGAATGCGCCGCGATCTTCGCGATCTTCACTTCGCAGGCGTGGAATATGGCTTTCTCGGCCTACCAGGGGTTCCGCTCGGTGCCGGCCGAGTTGTCGGAGGCGGCGCAGGTGTTCCAGCTGTCGGGCTGGCAGCGTTTCTGGCGGCTGGAGCTGCCGTTCGCCATGCCGGGACTGCTGTGGAATATGATGATGTCCATGTCCGGCGGCTGGTTCTTCGTGGTGGCGTCGGAAGCCATCATGGTCTCCAACCAGACCATCAAGCTGCCCGGCATGGGTTCCTACATCGCGCTGGCGATCGAGCAGAGCGACCTCGGTGCGATCGGCTGGGCCATCTTCGCGATGCTGATCGCGGTGCTGCTGTACGACCAGCTGTTCTTCCGCCCATTGCTGGCGTGGGCCGACAAATTCCGCTTCGAGGAAACCGGCGGCGATACCGCGCAGTCCTCATGGCTGCTGACCTGGCTGCGCCGTACCGAGCGCACGCAGCAAATCGTGGCCTGGTTCGCGCAGCAGCTGGAGCGCTCGATCGCCGTGTTCCGCCTGTCGCACGACGGCACCTCGATCCGCGCCCGCAAGGACCAGCCGACGCTGGTGCCGCAGCGCGTGTGGGACGCGGTGATCGCCGCCGTGGTGTTCTACGCGCTCTGGAGCCTGGTGCATTTCATCCGCACCGAGGTCGGTTGGAGCGAGGTGGGGCATGTGGTGGTGCTGGGCGTGTACACCATGATCCGCGTGGTGGTGCTGCTGGCGCTGGCGGCCCTGATCTGGGTGCCGGTCGGGATCTGGATCGGCATGAACCCGCGCTGGGCTTCGCGCACGCAGGCGGTGGCGCAGTTCCTGGCGGCCTTCCCGGCCAACCTGGTGTTCCCGGTGGCGGTGATCATCATCGTGCGCTATCACCTGAACCCGGACATCTGGCTGTCGCCGCTGATGATCCTCGGCACCCAGTGGTATCTGCTGTTTAACGTGATCGCCGGCGCCTCCACCATCCCTACCGAATTGCGCCACGCGGCCAAAAACTTCGGCCTCACCGGCTGGCTGAAATGGCGGCGCTACCTGCTGCCGGCCATCTTCCCCAGCTTCGTGACGGGGGCGATCACCGCCTCGGGCGGCTCGTGGAACGCCGCCATCGTGGCGGAATTCGTCAGCTGGGGGCCGACCACCCTGAAGGCGCACGGCATCGGCAGCTACATCCAGGAGATGACCGTGGCCGGCGACTTCCCGCGCATCGCGCTGGGCATCGGCATCATGTGCATCTTCGTTATGGGCTTCAATCACTTCGTCTGGCGCCGTTTGTACACCATGGCCGAAAGCCGGCTGCATTTCTAGGAATCGAATCATGAGCACTCCTATCGTTGAATTGAAAGCCGTCGGCAAACACTTCCGCGCCGCCGATGGCTCCGCGCGCGCGGTGCTGGAAGGCGTGGACTTCACCCTGCGCGAAGGCGAGATCGTGGCGCTGCTCGGCCAATCCGGCTCCGGCAAATCGACCATGTTGCGCATCATGGCGGGCCTGATCCAGGCCGATGAGGGCCAGGTGCTGTATCGCGGCATGCCCCTGTATGGCACGGCGCGCGGCATCCGCATGGTGTTCCAGTCGTTCGCGCTGTTCCCTTGGCTGACGGTGCAGAAGAACGTGGAGCTGGGGCTGGAGGCGCAGGGCATGCCGCCGGAGGAGCGCGCCCGTCGCGCGGCCAAGGTGATCGACCTGATTGGCCTGTCCGGCTTCGAGGGCGCGCTGCCGCGCGAGCTGTCGGGCGGCATGCGCCAGCGCGTCGGCATCGCCCGCGCGCTGGTGATGGAGCCGGAGGTGCTGCTGATGGACGAGGCGTTTTCGGCGCTGGACGTGCTGACCGGCGAGCGTCTGCGCGAGGAGATCCTGGAGTTGTGGCAGTCCGGCCAGATCCCGACCAAGGCGATCCTGGTGGTGTCGCACAACATCGAGGAGGCGGTGATGATGGCCGACCGGGTGCTGATCTTCGCCAGCGACCCTGGCCGCGTGCGCGCCGAGCTGCCGATATCGCTGCAGCAGCCGCGCAAGGCGGAAAGCGCCGAGGTGCGCCACCTGATCGACAAGGTGTATGAGCTGATGACCGCCAGTTCGGGACGGCGCGGCGCAGGCGGCGGGGGCTTGATCAGCGAGCGTGAGGTCAAGCTGCAGCTGGGCGACCGTCTGCCGCAGGCCGACATCGCGCACATGGAGGGCATCCTGGAGCTGCTGGCCGAGGAGCCGTTCCACGGCCGCGCCGATCTGCCCAAGCTGGCCGAGGAGACCGAGCTGACCGACGCCGAACTGCTGGAGGTGCTGAACGCCTTGATCCTGCTGGGCTTCGCCTACCTGACCAACGGCGACATCTTGCTGACCGAGCTGGGTGGGCGCTATGTGAAATCGGGCGAGCGGCAGCAAATGTTCGCCCGGCAGCTGCTGGAGCATGTGCCGCTGATCGCCTACATCTGCCACGGCCTGGCGCAGGACAAGTCGGGCGATTTGCCGGAAGACCTGTTCCTCAAGCTGCTGCGCTTCACGCTCAGCGAGGAGGAGGCCGAGCGCGCGCTGCGCGTGGCCATCGAGTGGGGCCGCTACGGCGACCTGTTCGAATACAACTTCAACACCGGCGTGATCCAGCGCTCCGAGGAGGACAAACAGGACGCCAGCTAACCGTCATTCCGGCGAAAGCCGGAATCCATGCTGAGCATGCGTTCCATAGATTCCCGCCTACGCGGGAATGACGTCAGAGTTTGGCGAACACGCGGCGGGCGGCGGCGATGGTTTCGTCGATGACGTCGTCGCTGTGCTGCGCCGAAACGAATCCCGCCTCGAACGCCGCCGGCGCGAAATACACGCCTTCATCCAGCATGGCATGGAAGAAGACGTTGAAGCGCTCGCGGTTCCCCGCCATCATCTCGGCGTAGTTGTTCGGCGGCGTCTCGCTGAAGTACAGACCGAACATGCCGCCCACCGCATCGGCGCAGAACGGAATGCCGGCTTCCTTGGCCGCCGCCGTCAGCCCGTCCGCCAGGCGTCTGGCCGATGCGGCCAACTTGTCGTAGAAGCCCGGCTGCTGGATCAGCTTCAACGTAGTCATGCCGGCCGCCACCGCCACCGGATTGCCCGACAGCGTGCCAGCCTGATACACCGCGCCCACCGGCGACATCTTGCTCATCAACGCCGTGCTGCCGCCGAACGCCGCCACCGGCAGGCCGCCGCCTATCACCTTGCCCAGCGCCGTCAGATCCGGCCTGATGCCATACAGCTCCTGCGCGCCGCCCAGCGCCACGCGGAAGCCGCACATCACCTCATCGAAGATCAGCAACGCGCCGTGTTGGGTGCACAGGTCGCGCAGCGCCTGCAGGAACTCGCGCGTGCCCTTGATCAGGTTCATATTGCCGGCCACCGGCTCCACGATCACGCAGGCGATCTCGCTGCCGAAGTTGGCGAAGGCCTCTTCGATCTGCGCCACGTTGTTATAGTCCAGCACCAGCGTGTGCTTGACGAAGTCCTCCGGCACGCCGGCCGACGTCGGATTGCCGAAGGTGAGCAGGCCGCTGCCCGCCTTCACCAGCAGCGAGTCGGCGTGGCCGTGATAGCAGCCTTCGAACTTGACGATCTTGTCACGGCCGGTGGCGCCGCGCGCCAGGCGCAGGGCGCTCATGGTGGCCTCGGTGCCGGACGATACCAGGCGCACCTGCTCCAGCGACGGCACCAGCTTGACGATTTCCTCCGCCATCTCGATCTCGCCCTCGGTCGGCGCGCCGAACGACAGGCCGCGCGCGGCCGCTTCCTGCACCGCCTTCACCACTTCCGGATGCGCGTGGCCGACGATCGCCGGCCCCCAGGAGCCGATGTAGTCGATGTAGCGCTTGCCGTCCGCGTCCCAGAAGTACGGGCCTTCGGCGCGGGTGATGAAGCGCGGCGTGCCGCCCACCGAACGGAAGGCGCGCACCGGCGAGTTGACGCCGCCCGGGGTGGTTTTCTGGGCGCGTTCGAACAGCTGGTCGTTCTTGGAAGTAGTCATGATGGCATCTTCAGTATTTTTATTGCATGTCCTGTGCGGACTGCAGATGGAAAAATCGGTTCGGCACGAACTTGCCCATGCCGTAGCGCTGCGCATGCGCCAGCGCGCCGACAGTGTACTCCTGCGCCGCCGCCACCGCCTCAGGCACGTCGGCGCCGCGCGCCATGAAGGCCGTCAGCGCCGCCGACAGGGTGTTGCCGGCGCCGATGAACGGCCCGGCCAGATGCTGCCAGGCGTCGTGGCTGATGACGCCATCGGCCCCATACAGGGTGTTGGCCAGCGCGCCGCTGGACGAGGCGGTGCCGGTCACCAACACGAATTCGCAGCCCAGGGCCAGCAGATGCTCGACGTCCGATTGCAGCATGTCCTCGCCCTCGCTGCCGTCGCCGCTCTCGCGCCAGGTCTCGGCCATGCGGCCCAGCTCCACCTGCGACAGCATCAGCAGCGTGGCCTGCGGCACCAGCAGCTGGCGGATCGCGGTCATCAGCTCCTCGGCATCGTCATCAGGCAGCGCCGGCAGGCGGGAGCTGAAGGGATCGAGGATCAGCGGCGCGTCCGGGTAGTCGGACAGGATCTCGGCCACCGCCGCCACCTGCTCAAGGTTGGTGATGGCGCCGACCTTGAAGGCGGCCATGGTCATGTCTTCCAGGATCACGCGGGCCTGGTCGGCCACCCAGTCAGGGTCGATGTCCTGCAGGTCTTCGACGCGGGCGCTGTCGCTGATCAGCAACGCGGTGGTGACGGCCAGTCCGGTACAGGAGAGGGCCGAAAAAGCCGCCAGGTCGGCCTGGACGCCGGTGGCGCCAGCCGGATCGGCAGCGCCGAAGCTCAATATAAGTGGAGAAGTTTGGTTTTGCACGGCGGGTAGATTAAGATACCTAATTCGGCATTTTACTAGATTGAGGGTGGCAAAACGTGAGTAGCAACGAAACAACGCAGGAGTTCCAGACCTGGATGTGCCTGATCTGCGGCTGGATTTACGATGAAGAAGCCGGTTTGCCGGACGAAGGCATCGCTCCGGGCACGCGCTGGGCCGACGTCCCGATGAACTGGAGCTGCCCGGAATGCGGCGCCCGCAAGGACGATTTCGAGATGGTAGCGATTTAAATCAGGCGCCAAACCGGCCAGCGACTATGACGACAACTGCTCTGAAAATCATGGTGATCGACGACAGCAGCACCATACGTCGCTCGGCCGAGATCTTTTTGTCGCAGGCCGGCTACCAGGTGGTGCTGGCCGAAGACGGCTTCGACGCCCTCGCCAAGATCAACGACCACCATCCGGCGCTGATCTTCTGCGACATCCTGATGCCGCGCCTGGACGGCTATCAAACCTGCGCCCTGATCAAAAAAAGCGCAAAATTCCATGCCACGCCGGTGTTGATGCTGTCCTCCAAGGACGGTCTGTTCGACCGCGCACGTGGCGGCATGGTGGGCGCCGTTGCCTATCTGACCAAACCTTTTACCAAGGACAGCCTGCTGGCCGCCGTTCGCGAGCACACCGGCGGCGCTGTCGCCACACCAGAATAAGCGAGCCGCAGGGGGAAATATGGCCATACAAAGAATTCTCATCGTCGACGATTCGGCCACGGAGCGCTACTATCTGAGCGACATCCTGACCCGCGGCGGCTACAGCGTGTCGGTGGCCGAAAGCGGCGAGGAGGCGCTGGTCAAGCTCAAGGAGAGCAAGCCGGAACTGATCCTGATGGATGTGGTGATGCCGGGCGCGAACGGCTTCCAGGTCACGCGCTCGATCGCCCGCGACCCGGAGCTGAAGGACGTCCCGATCATCATCTGCTCCAGCAAGAGCCAGGAGACCGACCGTATCTGGGCGCTGCGCCAGGGCGCCAGGGATTACCTGGTCAAGCCGGTGGATCCGGCCGAACTGCTGGCCAAGATCGCGGCCCTCGGCTGATGAGCGGCACGGCGCCCACCGAACGCCGCAGCCGCCTGCGCCAGTATCAGGTGCAGCTGCTGGAGCGCATGCAGGCCGCCAAGAGCGGCGCCACCGAGAGCGGGCGTGAGCTGGGCGTGTTGATCGGCGGGCGTCCGTGCCTGCTGGACCTGACCCAGATCAGCGAGATCGTGCCGCCGCAGCCGGTCACGCCGGTGCCGCTGACGCACGACTGGTATCTGGGGCTGGCCAATATCCGCGGCCACCTGACCGGCGTCATCGACCTGGCGCGCTACCGCCAGCAGGCGCCCGGCGACGCCGCGCCGTCCGAGCGCCGCCTGATCACCTTCGCGCCGGGTCTGGGCTTTA
Source organism: Duganella sp. SG902 (assembly GCF_013376005.1). Lineage (GTDB taxonomy): Bacteria > Pseudomonadota > Gammaproteobacteria > Burkholderiales > Burkholderiaceae_D > Rugamonas. The sequence goes on from NZ_JABMJK010000002.1 coordinate 60,005, forward strand.
ACTGCGCGCTGCGGGTCGAGCGTGTGCTGGGTCTGCGCAAGCTGGCCGGCATGGAGGCCGTGGCGGGCGACGAATTCCGCGACGGCGAAGGACAATCATGGCTGCGCCTCGACCTGGCGCAGCTGGTGCGGGAACCCCGTTTCGTGCAGGTAGGGCTGGTATAGCAAACACTTAATCCGGAGAGGGTGTATGGCTTTTAAGATTTTCTCGCGCGGCAGCCGGAATGCCGCACCAGACGCGGCGTCCAATTCAGAGTTTGGCGACTCGCAGTTTCTGGGCGCCGCCGAAGGCACGCCCGCCGCCGCGTCATCGCCCGCCGTCGCCGATGATGCCGATGCCGCCCCGCTGCGCCTGCGCGACGCGCTGGGCGGCCGTCGCGCCGGCGCCGATGCCGCCGATGCCGGCCCCGGTTTCAAACTGCCCCTGATCGGCCATTTGCCGCCGCAGCGCCAACTGAGCGTGTTGTCGACCGCGCTGGCGGTCAGCATCGGCATGAGCGTGGTGTTCGTGGCGATGAATAACATCCACAGCGCCAACCGCTCGGCCCAAACCCAGGTGGCCAGCGACGCGCTGATGCACTCGCAGCGCATCGGCAAGGCCGCGCCCAACGCGGTGCAGGGCAGCGCCGAGGGCTTCCGCCAGCTGGAGGAAAGCCGCAAGGAACTCAATAACGACATCAAGCTGATGACCAGCGGCGGCCAGTATCAGGGCCGCGCGATTGGCGAGCCGCCGTCGGACATCGCCACCGTGGTGGCGGCGGCGCGCAAGCAGTGGAGCGCGACCGACCTCGCGGCCGGCACCATCCTGCAGCTGAAGGCGGACCTGAGCGGCATGGACAAGACGCTGCAAAAGCTGAACGAGATGTCGCCCGACCTGCTGGTCCGCACCGAGGACATCATCGGCCTGAAGGTGCAGCGCGGCGCCCCGGCGCGCGAGATCGCGGCGCTCGGCAAGCTCACCATGCTGACCCAGCGCATGAACCGCAGCGCCGGCGAATTCCTCACGGCCGGCGGCATCAGCGCGGACACGGCCTTCCAGCTGGGGCGCGACACCACCGTGTTCCGCAACACCCTCGACGGCTTCCTCAATGGCAGCCCGCAGCAAGGCCTGGCCGCCGTGCGCGAGCCGGACCTGCGCGCCAAGTTCACCGAGCTGCAGGCAGCGTTCGAGGCCTATCAGAAGCTGGTGGCGATGGTGCTGGAGCGGCTGGACAAATTCCACGCCGCCAAGGCCGCCGAGCAGCTGATCTTCAACGACAACGAGGCGCTGCGCCAGCGCCTGACCGTGCTGCAGCAGGCTTACCGTGAGAATCAGGATTCGCTCGACATCACGTTCTGGCTGATGGTGGTGGGCGGCATGCTGACGCTGATGACGGCGGCCGCCATCGGCCGCGTGCTGCTGATGGATTCGCACAACCGCACGCGCGGCGCGGAACGCCGCCGCCAGGAGGCGGACGCGATGCGCCAGCAGGCGCAGAAGAAGGAAGAGGAAGCCAAGGCGATGAACGATCAGAATCAGGCCGCGATCCTGCGCCTGATGAACGAGCTGCAGGAAGTGGCGGACGGCGACCTGACCGTGCAGGCCACGGTGTCCGAGGACATCACCGGCGCGATCGCCGATTCGGTCAATTACACGGTGGAGGAGCTGCGCGGCCTGGTGGGCCGGGTGACGGTGACGGCGGAGCAGGTGACCAAGGCGTCCACCCACGCGCAAAGCATTTCCAGCGACCTGCTGCAGGCGTCGCAGCAGCAGTCGCGCGAAATCCAGGACGCGTCGGCCACGGTGGTGAAGATGGCCAACGAGATTACCGACGTGTCTCGCTCGGCCAGCGAGTCGGCCGACGTGGCGCTGCAATCGGTGGCGGCGGCGCGGCAAGGCTCGACGGCGGTGGAAAACGCAATCAAGGGCATGCACGAGATCCGGGAGCAGATTCAGGACACCTCCAAGCGTATCAAGCGGCTGGGCGAGTCGTCGCAGGAGATCGGCGAGATCACCGAGCTGATTTCGGATATTACCGAGCAGACCAACGTGCTGGCGCTGAACGCGGCGATCCAGGCCGCGTCGGCCGGCGAGGCGGGGCGCGGCTTCTCGGTGGTGGCGGAGGAGGTGCAGCGGCTGGCGGAGCGTTCGGCCGAGGCGGCCAAGCAGATCGGCGCGCTGGTGCGCGCGATTCAGACCGACACGCACGATGCGGTGGCGGCGATGGAGAAGTCGACCCAGGGCGTGGTGGAAGGCGCGCGCCTGTCCGATGCGGCGGGAGCGGCGCTGCACGATATTTCGCAGGTGTCCAATCGCCTGGCCGAGCTGATTTCCGGGATCGCGCAGGCGACCGGGCAGCAGGCCACGTCCGCGTCCGGCGTGGCGCAGAACATTCAGCATATCCTGGCGGTGACGGAGCAGACGCAGGACGGTACGCAGCAAACCGCGCAATCGATTCACAAGTTATCGGTGCTGGCGCAGGAGTTGAAGAACTCCGTGGCGCGCTTCCGCATAACTTAATGAAAGGCCCAGACCAGCATGAGCAAGACTGATTTTTCGATTCCACGGCAACCGCAATTGGACACCGGGCCCCTGTCGTGGGTGATGGTGGAGATCCGCGAGTCGCTGGCACGTTCGCGCACCGCCTTGTTCGAGGCGGGCGGACGGGAGCCGGAAGATCAGGCCACCCAGCTGCAGCATGCCAAATCGCATTTGCATCAGGCGCATGGGGCGTTGCAGATGGTGGACGTGGATGGCGTCAGCCTGATGACCGAGGTGGCCGAGGCGGCGCTGGACCGCTTCAAGGCCGGCACGCTGAAATGCAGCACCGATCATGCGCAGGCGGTGGCGCAGCTGTATCAGGCCTTGGTGGAGTATCTGGAGGAGCTGCTGGAAGGCGCGCCGTCGCAGCCGGCCAAGCTGTTCCCGTACTATCGCGCGGTGCAGGAGATGATGGGCGCGGAGCGCGTCCATCCGGCCGATTTGTTCTATCCTGATTTGTCGCAGCCAGTGAGCCTGCCGCTGGCCGCCAGCGCCGCCGATGGCGAGGGCGCGCCGGACTACGCCGCGTTCCGCCAGCGCTTCGAGCGCGCGTTGCTGCCTTACATGAAGGGCACCGGCGATGCCGGCGCGCTGTTGGAGGCCATCAGGCTGGTGGCCGACGCGCAGCGGGACGGGCAGGCGCGTGCCTTCTGGCTGGCGATGCAAGCCTTCGCCGAACTGGTGGCCGGGGGCGCGCTGCCCGGCGGCCTGTACGTCAAGCAGCTGTTTGGCTTGATCAACCTGCAAATCCGCCGCCTGAGCCAGGGCACGGCCGCGCAGCCGGAAACCATGCTGCGCGACGCACTGTTCTTCATCGCCACCGCCGGCACGGAATCCGACTCGCCCATCGTTCAGCAGGTACGCGCCGCCTATGCGCTGGATGGCCTGGCGCCGGCCGACTATGAAACCCGCCGCTACGGCCAGATCGACACCGAGGCGCTGGAGCGCGCCAAGGCCGGCATCGCGCAGGCCAAGGCCAACTGGGATCGTCTGGCCAACGCCGAAATCGATCCCGATCTGGATGCCGCGTTCGACACCGCGCTGCAGGACGTCGCCGCCGAATGCGAGAAACTGAATCTGCCGGCGCTCGGCGCCTTGCTGCGCCAGCTGGCCGACGTCGCGCGCAAGGCGGTTTCCGCCGGCCGCAGCGAGGAGCTGGCGCTGGAGATGGCCACCGCCTTGCTGTTTGCCGAACATGGTCTGCAACACATCCGCCATCTGCCGGACGATTTCGCCGCGCATGCGGACACCATCGGCGCGCGCTTGCTGGCGCTGGTCGCCGGCGAAACGCCGCCCGAACCGGCGCAATGGCAAAGCGGCCTGGCGCACCAGATGCAGCAGGACGATACGGTGGTCGCGCTGGCGATGGAGATGAAAACCGGCTTGCGCCAGGTCGAGAAGGTATTGGACGACTACTACGCCGATCCCTCCAGGCGTCCGTCGCTGCTGGAGCTGGACCCGGTGCTGCATCAGCTGCAAGGCGCGCTGGCGGTGCTGGATCAGGATGATGCGATGCACGCCGCGCGGCATGTGAAATCGGCGGTGCAGGCGCTGGCGCGCGGAGACGACGATCCGGCGCAGGAGTCGAAAGCGCTGGACGATATCGCGCAGAACGTCGGTGCGCTGGGCTTCTTTGTCGACATGCTGGCGCAGAACGCGGCCGGTGCGCGCGAGCGCTTTGCGTTCGATGCGGCGCAGGGCAGTTTCCGGTCGGTGCCGTTCAAGAAAATCGCGGAGTCCGCGTCGATACCGGTGCTGGAGGAGCAGGTGCCGGCACCGGCGCCTGTGGCCATGCCTGCCGAGGCGCCGCCCGCCGCCAGCGACGCGGCGGTGGAGGCGGAGCTGCTGGAGATCTTCATCTCCGAAGCGCGGGAAGTGCTGGCGTTTGTCGGCGAGGCCTTGCCCTTGCCTCGCACGGAAGAGAATCTGACCATGTTGCGGCGCTCCTTCCATACGCTGAAGGGCAGCGGACGCATGGTGGGCCTGAACCAGTTTGCCGACGCGGCGTATGCCATCGAGAAGGTGATGAATGTGTGGCTGGCGGAGCAGCGTCCCGCCACCGATGCGCTATATGATTTGTTGAGTGGTGCGGAGCAGGAAATGAGCGCTTGGGTGGCGGAGCTGATCGCCAACGGCGTCTCCGCCCGCAACGGCGATGCCCTGGTCGCCGCCGCCGCGCGCATGCAGGAGGGCGGCGAGCCTGATCTTGCCGCCACTCCGGCCGCGCCCGCGCCGGCCGATGCGACCACGGACGCGCCGACCGACGATATCGCCGCGCCCAGCGCGTCCGCACCGGCCTTGCCGCCGCTGGTCGCCCACGGCAACGTCATCGAATTCCCGACCATCGCGCCGCCCACGCCGCCGCGCGACGACAACGTCAAGCTTATCGGCGGCATGGAAATCCCTCTGCCGCTGTACAACATCTACCTGCACGAATCCGATGACCTGGTGCGCAAGCTGGAGCAGGATTTCGGTGAATGGCGCCACGAGCCGCGCCGCCCGGTGAATCCTGAGGCGCTGGCGGCCTCGCACACGCTGGCCGGCACCTCGGGCACGGTCGGCTTCAAGGCGCTGCGCGAACTGGCGCTGGCGCTGGAAAGCACGCTGGAGGTATTGGTGCCGCCGGCGCCGCATCTGGACCAGGTACAGCACGACCTGCTGGACTTCACCATGCAGCGCATCCGCCAGATGCTGCAGAACTTCGCCGCCGGCGAGATGCCGCCGGCGCAGCCGGAACTGATCAGCGCATTGCAGGGACTGCGCGATGAATTGGCGGTCACGCCGCCGGCGGCCAGCAATGAAATCGAGTCGCGCCTGGATGACCTGGTGGCGGAGACCATGGATGGCCTGAACGCCCCGCCGGAGGTGCAGGAATCGCCGCTGGATCAGCTGTTCCGCGAGACCTACAACGCCATCAGCGGCACCGTGCCGGAGTCGGATGCGCCGACCGCGCCACCGCTGAAGAAAAAGCCGGAAGTGCACGCCGATGATGGCATCGACGGTTTGTTCAATGCGGCCTTTGACGACGCCTTCGCGGAACCGCCACTAAAGATCGCCGCCCCGCTGGCCTCCGAGCCGCCGCGGCAGGCCGAAGCCGAGCCGCCGCAGCCGCCCGCCGCGGTCGAAGCGCCGGTCGAGGAACCCGCGCCGCAGGTCGAAGCCGTAGCCGACGCGCCGCCGCCTGCCGCCGAGCCGGAAGCGGAAGTCATTCCCCTGGCGCCCGCCGCACCGGAAATCCTGGCCGCCGCCCCGGCCATCTTCCACGACGAACTGGACGCCGACCTGCTGCCGGTCTTCCTGGAAGAAGGCGCCGACCTGCTGCCGCAAGTCGGCGAGGCCCTGCGCGCATGGCAGCACACGCCGACCGATAGCATTCACGCCCAAAGCCTGCTGCGGCTCCTGCACACCGTGAAGGGCAGCGCGCGCATGGCAGGCGCCATGCGCCTGGGCCAGCACTGCCACGAGATCGAAACCCATATCGAGAACATGGTGCACGCCGGCTCCGCCACGCCGCATGCCTTCGAAGAACTGCTGGCCCACTACGACCATGCGCTGCTGCTGTTCGAACAACTGCAAAAACCGGACGCCGCGCAGCCAGCCGCCGTGGCCGATCTTGCCGACGACGTCACCACCCTGATCGACGAGGTCCCGGCTGCGCCGGCGACGCAAGCCGCCGCGCCAACCGCCGAAGACGCGCCGGCCGGCGCCAGGTCGCCACTGGTGCGCGTGCGCGCCGACATCCTCGACCGCCTGGTCAACCAGGCCGGCGAAGTCTCGATCTCGCGCTCCAAGCTGGAAAACGAAGTCGAGACCCTGCGCTCCTCGCTGGCCGATTTCTCCGACAACCTGGCCCGTCTGCGCCGCCAGTTGCGCGAAATCGAAATGCAGGCGGAATCGCAGATCGCCTCGCGCATGGCCATCTCCAGCGACCGCGAATTCGACCCGCTCGAATTCGACCGCTTCACGCGGCTGCAGGAACTCACCCGCATGATGGCCGAAAGCGTCAACGATGTGGCCAGCTTCCACGAGAGCCTGACCCGCAGCGTCGACAACGCCCACACCGACCTGACGCAGCAAGCGCGCCTCACGCGCGACCTGCAGCGCGACCTGATGCGCGTACGCATGGTGCCCTTCGCCAGCATCTCCGAACGCCTGTTCCGCGTCGCCCGCCAAAGCGCGAAGGACGTCGACAAGCGCGTCAACCTCGACATCCGGGGCGGCGGCGTGGAGCTGGACCGCAGCGTGCTCGAACGCATGTCCGCGCCATTCGAGCACCTGCTGCGCAACGCCATCGCCCACGGCGTCGAGTCGCGCGACGGCCGCGCCGCCGCCGGCAAGAACGAAACCGGCGAACTGCTGGTGCAGGTGGCGCAGGAGGGCAACGAAGTCGTGATCGACTTCAGCGACGACGGCGGCGGCCTCGATCTGGAGCGCATCAAGGCCAAGGCCATCAGCGTCGGTTTGCTGGACGCGGATGAACAGGTCACCGACGCGCAAATCGCCGACCTGATTTTCGAACCCGGCTTCTCCACCGCCGAAGCGTTGACCGAACTGTCGGGACGCGGCGTCGGCATGGACGTGGTGCAGTCGGAAGCGCAGTCGCTGGGCGGCCGGGTCGACCTGTATTCGGTGCCGGGCAAGGGGACGCGCTTCACCATCCGCCTGCCGTTGACGCTGGCCGTCACGCAGGTGGTGCTGCTGGCCGCCGGCGGCAAGACCTACGCGCTGCCGGCCATCCTGGTCGAGCAAGTGCTGCAAATGAAGGAAGCCGCGTTGGCGGAGGCGCGCGCCGGCGGCATGCAGTACCTGCCCACGCTGCTGGGCGATGCGGCGCAGCCGCCGGCGCAACGTTCGTCGCCGGTGATGATGCTCAAGAACGGCAATGAACGCCTCGCCCTGCAAGTGGATGAAGTGCTGGGCAACCGCGAGGTGGTGATCAAGAACATCGGCCCGCAGCTGGCGCGCATGGTCGGCATCGCCGGCGCCACGGTGCTGGGGACGGGCGACATTGTGCTGATCCTGAATCCGGTGGCGCTGGCGCAGCATCTCGCCCATCACCCGGAAGTGAAAGAGCGCTACGCGCAAGCGGCGGCGGACAGTCCCGCCACGAATGTGGCAAACCCCGCGCTGGGCCGCACCATCATGGTGGTGGACGATTCGCTGACCGTGCGCCGCGTGACCCAGCGCCTGCTGGAGCGCGAAGGCTACCGCGTGCTGCTGGCCAAGGACGGCGTGGACGCGCTGGAACAGCTGCAGGAAACCCCGCCGGACTTGATGCTGGTCGATATCGAGATGCCGCGCATGGACGGTTTCGACCTCACGCGCAATGTGCGCGGCGACGAGCGCACGCGCGGCATCCCCATCATCATGATCACCTCGCGCAGCGCGGACAAGCACCGCAACGTCGCGCTGGAGCTGGGCGTGAACGCCTACTTCGGCAAGCCGTATCAGGAGGACGTGCTGCTGGAGGCGATCAGCGGCTTGCTCACGCAGGCTTCTTGACCACCTCGTAGCGCTCCAGCGTGCGCTTGCGCGCTTCGTCGTGCATGACGATTGGCGGCCAGTAGTCCGGCGCCAGCATGCGCGGCGCCAGCCACGAGGCGTGGATCTCCTTGTCGCTCAGCGCCTTCAGCTGCGGCAGGTAGCGGCGGATGAATTTGCCCTGCGCGTCAAATTTCTCCGACTGCGTGATCGGATTGAAGATGCGGAAGTAAGGCTGCGCGTCGCAGCCCGAGGACGAGGCCCACTGCCAGCCGCCGTTGTTGGACGCCAGGTCGAAGTCGTTCAGGTGCAGCGCGAAGTATGCCTCGCCGCGCCGCCAGTCGATGCCCAGGTCCTTGATCAGGAAGCAGGCCGTCACCATGCGCAGGCGGTTGTGCATATAACCGGTCTGGTTCAACTGCAGCATGGCCGCGTCCACCAGCGGGTAGCCGGTGCGGCCCTCGCACCAGGCGGCGAACAACTCGTCGGCTTCCGGCCCCGTTTCCCATTCGATCGCATCGTAGGCCGGCTTGAAGGCGCCGCCCACCACGTGCGGATTGTGATACAGGATCATGGCGTAGAACTCTCGCCAGATCAATTCCGACAGCCACACGGCCGCGCCTTCGCCGCCGGCGCCGCGCTCCTGCAAGTCCAGCACCGTGCGCACCAGGTGGCGCACCGACAGCGTGCCGAAACGGAAGTGCACCGACAGGTAGGACGGCCCCTTCACGGACGGGAAATCGCGCGCCACGTTGTAATCCGCGATGCGCGACAGGAAATCCTCAAACAGCTGCGCCGCCCCCGACATGCCGGTCGGAATCTTCAGCTCGGCCAGATTGCTCGGCTCGAAGCCCAGCTCGGCCAGCGTCGGCAGCGCCGGGGCGGGCGAGGGCGGCGGCGCCAGACGGGCCGCGTGCGGCTCGATGTGGTACGGCGCCAGCACCGAGGGATCGGCCGCCAGTTTTTTCAGCCAGGCGTTTTTATAGGGTGTGAACACCGAGAACACGCCGCCGGTCTGCGACAGCACCTCGCTCTTTTCAAAGATCACCTGATCCTTGTAGCTGTGGAACTGGCGGCCGGCCGCTTGCAGCGCGCGATCCACCGTGGCGTCACGGGCGATGGCTTGCGGTTCATAATCGTGGTTGCAGAACACCGCATCCACGCCCAGTTGCGCCGCCAGCGCCGGAATCTCGTGCGCCGGATCGCCATGGCGGACGATCAGGTGCCCGCCCAGCTGTTCCAGCTCGGCCGCCACCTCGGCAATGCTGGCGTGGATGAAGTCGACCCGGCGGTCGCGCCGCGGCAGGGTGTCCAGGATGGTGGTGTCGTAGACAAAAACACAATACACCTTTTCGCTGGACAGCAGGGCCTGGTGCAGGGCCACATGGTCGAAAACGCGCAGGTCGCGGCGCAGCCATACGAGGGAAGAAGTCAGTTTCATTCGGTCTGTGTCAATCTTGTGAGGGACGCAATCGTGGCTGTGCCCTCAATTCAGTGTAAACTACGGTTTAGACAGAGTTGCTAGCCGCGCGATACTACAGTAATTGTCAGCAGCACAGAGAGAACACGCACACAGCAGAGAGAGCAACTTGTATGAAGAAGAGCAAAATAGGCAAAACTCTACCTGTTCCCGGCCTGATGCAAGACGCCGGCGACCCCCTGGAACCAGCCGGCGCGCCGACCAGCACGCTGAATCTGGCGAATCATTTCCTTATTGCAATGCCATCCATGCAAGATCCGGTGTTCGGCGGCACGGTGGTGTATGTTTGCGAACACAATGAAAACGGCGTGCTGGGCGTGGTGATCAACAAGCCCACCGACATGACCATGCACACGCTGTTCGAGCGCATCGACCTCAAGGTCGACCACGGCCTCGAGGGCCATGACGACGAGCCCATCATGTTCGGCGGCCCGGTGCAGGACGACCGCGGCTTCGTGCTGCACACGCCGGGCCACCGTTATTCGTCCTCGCTGACGGTGACCAAGGACGTGGCCTTCACCACCTCGATCGACGTGCTGGAGGCGGTGGCGGCCGGCGAAGGGCCGCCGCGCATGCTGGTGTCGATCGGCTACTCGGGCTGGAGCCCGGGGCAGCTGGAGGAGGAAATCAGCCGCAACGGCTGGCTGACGGTGGGCGCCGATCCGGAAATCCTGTTCAACATGCCGATCGAGGAACGCTACACCGCCGCCATGCGCCTGCTGGGCATCGACCCGCTGATGCTCACCTCCGAGGCGGGCCACGCGTAAATGAGCGGTATCGACACCATTTTTGCGTTCGACTTCGGTGTGAAAAGAATCGGCGTGGCCATGGGCAACACCATGCTGCGCCAGGCGGAGCCTCTGAAAGTCATCCAGGCCGAGGACAACGCCACCCGCTTTGCCGATATCCAGAAGCTGCTCGATGAATGGAAGCCGGCCCGGCTGGTGGTCGGGCTGCCCATGCATCCGGACGGCAATGAACATGAAATGACGGCGCGGGCGCGCCGTTTTGCCAATCAACTGAACGGCCGCTTCAACCTGCCGGTGGAACTGGTCGATGAGCGCTATTCCTCGGCCGTGATTTCGGCCAAGCGCGGCGAGGTGATCGACGACCGCGCCGCCGCCATCATCTTGCAACAATACTTCGATTCCCTATGACTCTCAATCCCAACCAACTCGACGCCGAGCAGCTGTACGCCACGCTGCTGGCCGATGTGAAAGCCGGCCTGGCCGGCGTGCCGGATGTCGCCATCGTCGGCATCCACTCCGGCGGCGCCTGGATCGCCGAGCGCCTCGCGGCCGATCTCGGCCTGTCGGCCCGCTGCGGCGTGCTGGACGTGTCCTTCTACCGCGACGACTACGCCAAGAAGGGCCTGCCCGCCGAGGTCAAGCCGACGAATATCGGCTTCGAGGTGGCGGCGGCCAACATCCTGCTGGTCGACGACGTGCTGTACACCGGCCGCACCACGCGCGCCGCCATCAACGAGTTGTTCGACTACGGCCGCCCGGCGCGCATCATGCTGGCCGCGCTGGTCGACCGCGGCGAACGCCAGCTGCCGGTGGCGGCCGACTTCGTGGCCGGCCACGTCGCGGTGCCGAAGGGGCAGGCGCTGGTGCTGCAAAAGCGCGCCGACGATGGAAAATTTACGCTAACTATCGAATAAAACCATGCTTAATCCGCAACTGAACAAACACGGCGAGCTGCAGCACTTGCTGTCGATCGAGGGGCTGCCGAAGGCGATCCTCAATCACATCCTGGACACCGCGTCGTCGTTCGTCGGCATCTCCGACCGCGACGTCAAGAAAGTGCCGCTGATGCGCGGCAAATCGGTGTTCAACCTGTTTTTCGAGAACTCCACCCGCACCCGCACCACGTTTGAGATCGCCGCCAAGCGTTTGTCGGCCGACGTCATCAACCTCAACATCCAGGCCTCCTCGACCAGCAAGGGCGAATCGCTGCTGGACACCATCGACAACCTGGCGGCCATGCACGCCGATATGTTCGTGGTGCGCCACGCGCAGTCGGGCGCGCCCTACCTGATCGCCAAGCACCTGATGGAGACCAAGCAGAACCACGTGCACGTGGTGAACGCGGGCGATGGCCGCCACGCGCACCCGACCCAGGGCCTGCTGGACATGTACACCATCCGCCACTACAAGAAGGACTTCACCAACCTGCGCGTGGCCATCGTCGGCGACATCCTGCACAGCCGCGTGGCGCGCTCCGACATCCACGCGCTGACCACGCTGGGCGTGCCGGAAGTGCGCGCCATCGGCCCGCACACCCTGCTGCCGGGCGGCCTGGAGCAGATGGGCGTGCGCACCTTCACCAACATGGATGAAGGCCTGAAGGACGTCGACGTGATCATCATGCTGCGCCTGCAGAACGAACGCATGAGCGGCGCGCTGCTGCCCTCGGCCGGCGAATACTTCAAGAGCTATGGCCTGACGCCGGAGCGCCTGGCGCTGGCCAGGCCGGACGCCATCGTGATGCACCCGGGGCCGATGAACCGCGGCGTGGAAATCGATTCCGCCGTGGCGGATGGCGCGCAGGCGGTGATCCTGCCGCAGGTGACGTTTGGTATCGCCGTACGCATGGCGGTGATGAGTATCGTGGCAGGAACGCAAGCATGAAGAAGAATATTCACATTAAAAACGGCCATGTGATCGATCCGGCCAACGGCATCGACGGCCTCAACGACGTTTATCTGGCGGACGGCAAGGTGCTGGCGGTGGGCGCGGCGCCAGCCGGCTTCACGGCCGACGAAACCATCGACGCCATCGGCCTGATCGTGGCGCCCGGCTTTGTCGACCTGTCCGCGCGCCTGCGCGAGCCGGGCTTTGAATACAAGGCCACGCTGGAATCGGAAATGCAGGCCGCCGTGCAAGGCGGCGTCACCTCGCTGGTGTGCCCGCCGGACACCGATCCGGTGCTGGACGAGCCGGGCCTGGTGGAGATGCTGAAACACCGCGCGCAAAAGCTGAACCAGGCGCACGTGCACCCGCTGGGCGCGCTGACCACCGGCTTGAAAGGCCTGGCGCTGACCGAGATGTCGGCCCTGACCGAATCGGGCTGCATCGGCTTCTCGCACGCGGAACAGCCGATCGCCGACACCAACGTGCTGCTGCGCGCGCTGCAATACGCCAAGACCTTCGGCTACACCGTGTGGCTGCGTCCGCAGGACGCGCACATCGGCCGTGGCGGCGTGGCCGCTTCCGGCCCGCTGGCCTCGCGCCTTGGCCTGTCGGGCGTGCCGGTGATGTCGGAAACCATCGCCCTGCACACCATCTTCGAGCTGATGCGCGCCACCGGCGCGCGCGTGCACCTGTGCCGCATTTCGTCGGCGGCCGGCTTGGAACTGATCCGCAAGGCCAAGGCAGAGGGCTTGCCGGTCACCTGCGACGTTGGCGCCCACCACGTGCACATGACCGACGCCGATATCGGCTTCTTCGATTCTAACGCGCGCATGGACCCGCCATTCCGCAGCCAGCGCGACCGCGATGCCATCCGTCTGGGCCTGCTGGACGGCACCATCGATGCGCTGTGCTCGGACCACACGCCGGTGGATGACGATGAAAAGCTGCTGCCGTTTGGTGAGGCCTCGCCGGGCGCCACCGGCCTGGAACTGCTGCTGTCGCTGACCCTGAAGTGGGCCGAGGATTACGCCGCCACCCAGGACACAGGTTCGCAGCGCCCGCTGTCGCGCGCGCTGGCACGCATCACCTCGGAAGCGGCGCGCGTGGCGGGTCTGGATGCCGGCACGCTGTCGGTGGGCGCGGTGGCGGACGTGGTCCTGTTCGACGCCGGCGCACACTGGACGGTGGAAGCGTCGGCGCTGGCCAGCCAGGGCAAGCACACGCCGTTCCTCGGCTACAACCTGGCAGGTCAGGTGAAAACCACCATCGTGGCCGGCCACGTCGCCTACCAACGCTGAACCGCCTTGCATGAAACTGTCGACGATATTCCGCCTCGCGCGGGTGATGCTGCACGTGTTCAAGGGCATGGCGATTTGCGCCACGGTGTTTCCGTGGATTGGTCAGGAACAGCGTAACGGCCACATCCGTCGCTGGTCGACCAGGCTGCTGGCGCTGTGCAATGTGACGGTGGAGCAGGCGGCCGGCAGCGCGCCGGCGCTGGAGCATTGCGTGGTGGTGGCCAATCACGTGTCGTGGCTGGACATCTTCGTGGTGCACAGCCTGTATCCGAGCCACTTCGTGGCCAAGGCCGAGATCCGCTCGTGGCCGCTGGCGGGCTGGCTGGCGGAGAAGGCCGGCACCGTGTTCATCGCGCGCGGCAACCGGCGCGACCTGCGCCACATCTTCAAAGGGCTGGTGCACAGCCTGGAGAAGGGCGAGCGCGTGGCTTTCTTCCCGGAGGGGACCACGGCGGCGCAGGGGCAGCTGCTGCCGTTCCATGCGAATCTGTTCGAGGCGGCCATCGACGCGAAAGTGCCGGTGCAGCCGTTCGCGCTGACCTACAGGGATGCCAGCGGCGCGTCGCATCCGTCGGTGGATTTCATCGGCGAGACCAGTTTCGCGGAAAGCATCATGCTGATCCTGAACGGCCCGCCGGTGAAGGCGCGGCTGGCCATTTTGCCGCCGCTGGACAGCGTCGGCGCGCACCGGCGCGAACTGGCCGAAGCGTCGCACAAGGCGGTCGCCGCGGCGCTCGGCGTCAGCTGACACCCGTCATTCCGGCGGAAGCCGGAATCCATGCTGAGTTCGCGGTAAGGCACACGGGTTATGGATTCCGGCCTGCGCCGGAATGACTACGCCTGCTTTTTCGGCGACTGGAATTCCGGGCACTGCACCTGCAGCAGACTGCGGTCTTCCAGGCACACGGCGGACAGCTGCCCGCCCCACACGCAACCGCTATCGAGCCCGATCAGGTTCGGCTCCAGCTTCAGCCCCAGCGCCGACCAGTGGCCAAACACCACGGTCTCCTGCGCGCTACGCCGTCCCGGCACCTCAAACCACGGCATCAGCCCGGTCGATGGATCGGCGGTGCCGCTCTCCTTCATCTTGAAATCCATCACCCCATCGGCGCTGCAGAAGCGCAGGCGCGTCATGGCGTTGATAATGCAGCGCAGCCGATCGGCGCCCTGCAACTCATCCGACCACTGCGCCGGCTCATTGCCATACATCTCGGCCAGAAATTCGGCAATGCCATCGCTGCGCAGCATGGCCTGCACCTCGCCGGCCAGCGCCATCGCCTGCGCGCCGGTCCATTGCGGCAGCAGGCCGGCGTGCACCAGCACATGGCCCTGCACCTGAATGGCCAGCGGCCGCTGGCGCACCCAGTCGATCAATTCATCGCGGTCCGGCGCGTGCAGGATCTCGGCCAGCGTGTCGGACTTGTGCTCGGGGCGGATGCCATAAGCCACCGCCAGCAAATGCAGGTCATGATTGCCCAGCACGCTGTCGATCAGCCCGCCGCTGGCCATGGCCAGCTTGCGCACGTGGCGCAGGGTGGCCAGCGAATCCGGGCCGCGGTTGATCAGGTCGCCTGCGAACAGGATGGCGGGCTCGGCCGCGCCGGCGGCCGCCGCGTGCGCGCGTATGCGCTCGAGAATGGCCAGCGCCTGCTCATGGCAGCCCTGCAAATCCCCGATTACATAGGTTTTCATATGGATACTCACTTGTTCGTTGCTTTGGGGTCTGAATTACCCTGTTTTTTTGCCCTGATACGGGGCACATCACATAAAATCATGCTTACGACTAATTTGACGCTTGCTGCGGGATACTAAATGATTTTTGTAACGGGTGGTGCTGGTTTTATCGGTTCGAATTTCGTTCTGGACTGGCTGGCTCAGTCGGATGAACCGGTACTCAACTACGACAAGCTGACTTACGCCGGCAATCTCAACAACCTGGCCTCGCTGAAGCAGGATGCGCGCCATATCTTCGTGCGCGGCGACATCTGCGACCAGGCCCAGGTGCTGGCGCTGTTCCAGCAGCATAAGCCGCGCGCGGTGGTGCACTTCGCGGCGGAAAGCCACGTCGACCGTTCCATCCTCGGTCCTGGCGAATTCATCAACACCAACATCAACGGCACCTTCAGCCTGCTGGAGGCCGCGCGCGCCTATTGGTCCGGCATGCCGGACGATGAGAAGGCCGCCTTCCGCTTCCTGCACGTGTCGACCGACGAGGTGTACGGCACGCTGGGCCCGAACGATCCGCCGTTCAGCGAAACCACCGCGTTCGCGCCGAACAGCCCGTACTCGGCGTCGAAGGCGGCGTCCGACCATCTGGTGCGCTCGTACTTCCACACCTACGGCTTGCCGGTGCTGACCACCAACTGCTCCAACAACTACGGGCCGTACCACTTCCCGGAAAAACTGATCCCGCTGATCATCGCCAACGCGCAAGCGGGCAAGCCGCTGCCGATCTACGGCGACGGCCAGCAGGTGCGCGACTGGCTGTACGTCAGCGACCACTGCGCCGCCATCCGCCGCGTGCTGGAGGCGGGCCGCCTGGGCGAAACCTACAACGTCGGCGGCTGGAACGAGATGGCCAACCTGGACGTGGTGCACACCCTGTGCGACATGCTGGACCAGCTCAAGCCGAAGGCGCAAGGCAGCTACCGCGACCAGATCACCTTCGTCAAGGACCGGCCGGGCCACGACCGCCGCTACGCCATCGACGCGCGCAAGCTGGAGCGCGAGCTGGGCTGGAAGCCGGCCGAGACCTTCCAGACCGGCATCGCCAAGACCGTGCAATGGTACCTGGACAACCAGGCCTGGGTGGCGGACGTGCAGTCGGGCAGCTACGCCAAGTGGGTGGAAACCAATTACTTCAATCGCGAGGGGCAGTGATGAGCAACAAGCGTAAGGGCATCATTCTGGCGGGCGGTTCCGGCACCCGCCTGTACCCGGTGACGATGAGCGTCTCCAAGCAGCTGCTGCCGATCTACGACAAGCCGATGATCTACCACCCGCTGACGGTGCTGATGCTGGCCGGCATGACCGACATCCTGCTGATCTCGACACCGCAGGACACCCCGCGCTTCAAGGACCTGCTGGGCGACGGCAGCCAGTGGGGCATCAACATCAGCTACGCGGTGCAGCCGTCGCCGGACGGCCTGGCGCAGGCCTTCATCATCGGCAAGGAGTTCGTCGGCGATTCGCCGTCGGCGCTGATTTTGGGCGACAACATCTACTACGGCAACGACCTGGACGCGCTGCTGCGTCATGCCACCGAGCAGACCGACGGCGCCACCGTGTTCGCCTACCACGTGCAGGATCCGGAGCGCTATGGCGTGGTCGAGTTCGACGCCCAGCGCACCGCCGTGTCGATCGAGGAAAAGCCGAAGCAGCCGAAGTCGAACTACGCCGTCACCGGCCTGTATTTCTACGACAACCAGGTGTGCGACATCGCCGCCAGCATCAAGCCGTCCGCGCGCGGCGAGCTCGAGATCACCGACGTCAACAAGGTTTACCTCGACAAGGGGCAGCTGAATGTGGAAGTGATGGGGCGCGGCATGGCCTGGCTGGACACCGGCACCCACGAGTCGCTGCTGGAGGCGGGCCAGTTCATCGCCACCATCGAGAAGCGCCAGGGCCTGAAGGTGGCGTGCCCGGAGGAGATCGCCTACCGCAAGGGTTACATCAACGCCGAACAGCTGCGCAAGCTGGCCGAGCCGCTGAAGAAGAACCAGTACGGCCAGTACCTGCTGCAAATCCTGGAAGACAAGGTCGTGCCACGATGAACGTCATTACCACGCCGCTGGAAGGCTTGCTGGTGTTGGAGCCACGGGTATTCGGCGATGACCGCGGATTTTTCTTTGAAAGCTATAACGCCCAGCGCTTTGCCGAGTTGACCGGGGTGAAGGCCGAGTTCGTGCAGGATAATCATTCCCGCTCGTCCAAGGGCGTGCTGCGCGGGCTGCATTACCAGATCCAGCAGGCGCAAGGCAAGCTGGTGCGCGCCACCAGCGGTGCCGTATTTGACGTGGCGGTGGATATTCGCAAGAGCTCGGCGACTTTCGGCCAATGGTATGGCTGCGAGCTGTCGGCCGAGAACAAGCGGCAGATGTGGATACCGCCGGGCTTTGCGCATGGCTTCGTGGTCATCTCGGACACCGCCGATTTCCTGTACAAGACCACCGATTACTGGGCGCCGGCGCATGAGCGCGCCATCCTGTGGAACGACCCGGCGATCGGCATCCAGTGGCCGGCGCTGGACACTGCGCCGCTGCTGTCGGGCAAGGACCAGGCGGCGCTGCTGCTGGCGGATGCCGAGGTGTTCGCATGAAAGTGCTGCTGACTGGCGGCAGCGGCCAGGTGGGCTACGAGCTGGCGCGCAGCCTGCAGGGCGTGGGCGAGGTGGTGGCGGTGGACCGCGATGTGATGGACCTGTCGGATCTGGACCAGGTGCGGGCGGTGATCCGCCGCGTCAAGCCGCAACTGATCGTCAACCCGGCCGCCTACACGGCGGTGGACAAGGCGGAGAGCGAGCCTGAACTGGCGCACCGCATCAACGCCGAGGCGCCGGCCGTCATGGCCGAGGAGGCCAGGGCGCTGGGCGCGGCGCTGGTGCATTACTCCACCGACTACGTGTTCGACGGTTCGCAGGCGGCGCCTAGGGTCGAGGACGACCCGGTCGGCCCGCTCAACGTTTACGGCGCCAGCAAGCTGGCCGGCGAGCGGGCGATCGCGGCGGCCGGCATCCCGCACCTGATCTTCCGCACCAGCTGGGTGTACGGCATGCGCGGCAAGAACTTCCTGCTGACCATGCTGCGGCTGGCAAAAGAGCGCGACGAACTGCGGGTGGTGGCCGACCAGCACGGCGCGCCGACGTGGAGCCGCACCATTGCCGACGTCACGGCGCAGGTGTTGTCGCAGGCGCACGCGGGCGGGCGCGAGTGGTGGGTGCAGAACAGCGGCGTCTATCACCTGAGCGCGCAGGGCCAGACCACCTGGCACGCGTTCACCGAGGCCATCATCGAAGAAGCGGGCCTGTCGTGCAAAGTGCTGCCGATCACCACGGCCGACTATCCCACCCCGGCGCGCCGCCCGCAATACTCGGTGATGTCGTCCGAGCGCCTGATGGCGCGCTTCTGCCACCTGCCTGACTGGAAAGAAGCGCTCCGCCTCTGCATGCGCTAACTCCGGGGTCAGGTCCTCCATTTCTACACGAGCTCTGCCGTAGCCGAGGGCTACGGCAGAGCTCGTGTAGAAATGGAGGACCTGACCCCGGAGTTGTATCGATTGGTAAGCAGGCGAGCTTGGGCAAGTCTCTGCTGGTATCATGCCGGCGGCCTGATTTCCGGGCCGCCGTGTTTAATCAGGTACAATCAGCAGTTGGCATGCTGATAATGATAATATGTTTTCCTTCCTACTGAGCTTTATCGCTTCGGCGCTGCTGACCCTGTTGGTGATTAAAGAAGCGAGATTGCACGGTCCGGCGCTCGATTCCGATTTCAACGGCGTGCAAAAAGTGCACGTTCATAACGTGGCCCGCATCGGCGGCCTGTCCATCTTCCTGTCGGTGGCACTGAGCTCGGCGATCTCCATCTGGCGCGTGCCGGTGATGAGTGAGTGGTTGCTCTCGCTGCTGGCCTGCTCGGCGGTGGCGTTTATCGGCGGCATCGTTGAAGACTATACCGGCCGCGTCAGCCCGCTGCGCCGCCTGCTGCTGACCATGGCCGCCGCCACGCTCGGCTATTTCCTGCTGGACGCCCGCATCGACCGCCTCGACTGGGCGTTCTCGGCCTGGACCCTGCCGTATATGTGGGTGACATTGCCCCTCACCGTGCTGGCGGTGGCCGGGATTGCCAATGCCGTCAACATCATTGACGGCTTTAACGGCCTGGCCAGCGTGGTGTGCATCTGCATGCTGCTGTCGCTCGGCTACGTGGCCTTGCAGGTCAACGATATGTTCGTGCTGATCGCCGCGCTGATGGTGGCCGGCGCCACCGCCGGCTTCCTGATCTGGAATTATCCGGTCGGCCTGATTTTCCTCGGCGACGGCGGCGCCTATTTCATCGGCTTCATGCTGGGCGAGCTGGCCTTGCTGCTGGTGATGCGCAATCCTCAGGTGTCCACCTGGTATGCCGCGTTGCTGCTGATCTACCCGGCGTTTGAAACCCTGTTTTCCGTATATCGCCGCATGTTTGTGCGCGGTAAGTCGCCGGCCATGCCGGACGGCATCCACCTGCACAGCCTGATCTTCCGCCGCGTGGTGCAGTGGGCCGTGGGCCGCAAGGAGGCGCGCGCCCTGATCCGCCGCAACTCGCTGACCTCGCCCTACCTGTGGCTGTTCTCGCTGATGGCGGTGATCCCGGCCACCGTGTTCTGGCGCCACACCTGGGTGTTGATGCTGTCCTGTATCATGTTTATCGGCAGCTACATCTGGATTTACGTGCGCATCGTGCGCTTCAAGGCGCCGCGCTGGATGATCAGGCACAAGAAACACTGATATACACTAACCCTCCGCTCTTACACACTATGGTTACTCTATCCAAGACGATTTTCAAAGCTTACGACATCCGCGGCATCATCGATAAAACCCTGGACGCCGGCGTGGCGTACCAGATCGGCGCCGCGTTTGGCCGTGCCGCGCTGGCCAAGGGCGAGAAGAAAGTGGTGATCGGCCGCGACGGCCGCCTGTCCGGCCCGGCGCTGATCAAGGCGCTGGCCGAAGGCCTGCAGTCGTCCGGCGTGGACGTGATCGACCTGGGCGTGGTGGCCACCCCGATGGTGTACTTCGGCACCAATGTGCTGGGCGCGGCCTCGGGCATCATGGTCACCGGCAGCCACAATCCGCCGGACTACAACGGCTTCAAGATGGTGCTGGCCGGCGAGGCGATCCACGGCGAGGCCATCACCGGCCTGTATGACAGCATCCTGGCGCACGACGGCTCCTCGGCGGCCACGCCGGGCGCCTACAGCACCCATGACATCCGCGCGCAGTACCTGCAACGCATCATCGGCGACGTGAAGATCGCGCGCCCGATCAAGATCGCCGTCGATTGCGGCAACGGCGTGGCCGGCGCGTTTGCCGGCGACCTGTATCGCGGCATGGGCTGCGAGGTGATCGAGCTGTTCTGCGAAGTGGATGGCAATTTCCCGAACCACCACCCGGACCCCGCGCATCCGGAAAACCTGCAGGACCTGATCCGCTGCCTGCGGGAGAGCGACGCCGAGATCGGCCTGGCCTTCGACGGCGACGGCGACCGCCTCGGCCTGGTCACCAAGGACGGCCAGATCATCTTCCCGGACCGCCAGATGATGCTGTTCGCCGGCGACGTCCTGTCGCGCAACCCGGGCGCGGAGATCCTGTACGACGTGAAGTGCACGCGCCACCTCGCGCCTTACATCGAAAAGGCCGGCGGCAAGCCGCTGATGTACAAGACCGGCCACTCGCTGGTCAAGGCCAAGCTGAAGGAAACCGGTTCGCCGCTGGGCGGCGAGATGAGCGGCCATATCTTCTTCAAGGACCGCTGGTACGGCTTCGACGACGGCCTGTACGCCGGCGCCCGCATGCTGGAAATCCTGACCAGGGAAAAAGATCCGTCGGCGCTGCTGAACGCCCTGCCGCAGTCGGACAGCACGCCCGAGCTGCACCTGCACCTGAAGGAAGGCGAGAACTTCGCGCTGATGGACAAGCTGCGCGCCGACGCCACGTTCCCCGGCAATGAGCGCATCATCACCATCGACGGCCTGCGTGTGGAATACGCCGACGGTTTCGGCCTGGCGCGTTCGTCCAACACCACGCCGGTGATCGTGATGCGTTTTGAAGCCGAGACGCCGGCCGCGCTGGCGCGCATCCAGGGCCAGTTCCGCGACGTGATCCTGGCCGCCAAGCCGGACGCGGAACTGCCGTTCTAAGGTCATGACGCGGCCCCTGAACATCCTGCTGGTGCGCGTCTCCTCGCTGGGAGACGTGCTGCACAACATGCCCATGGTGGCCGACATCGCCCGCCACTTCCCGAACGCGAACATCGACTGGGTGGTGGAGGAGGGCTTTGTCAGCCTGGTGCGCCTGAACGCGCGCGTGCGCAACGTGATTCCGTTCGCGCTGCGGCGCTGGCGCAAGAGTCTCGGCAAGGCGGAGACGCGGGCCGAGATCAAGACCTTCTTCCGCACCCTGCGCCAACAGGAGTACGACTACGTGTTCGACACCCAGGGTCTGCTCAAGACCGGCATCATCATGGGCGCCGCGCGCGTGGTGAAGGGCGGGCGCAAGGTGGGCCTGGCCAACGGCAGCGAGGGTTCCGGCTACGAGGGCATCTCGCGCATTTTCCATAACCTGAGCATTCCGACCGATCCGCGCACGCACGCGGTGGCGCGCGGCCGCATCGTGGCCGGCGCGGCGCTCGGCTACGCGGTCGATACGCCGGCCGATTTCGGCCTGCCCGCTGTGCCGGATGATACGCCGCGCCCGGAGTGGATGCCAGAGACGTACGCGGTCTACTTCCACGGCACGGCGCGCGACGCCAAGAAGTGGTCGATTGAAAACTGGATCGCCCTGGGGCGCGAGCTGGCGCCGATGCCGATCCTGCTGCCATGGGGCTCGCCGAAAGAAAAGGCGGAGGCGGAGCGGATCGCCGCCGGCCTGCCGAATGCGCGCGTGCTGCCCAAGCTGTCGATGGCCGATGCCATCATGGTGGCGCGCCGCGCATCGCTGGTGATCGGCGTGGACACGGGGCTGGTGCACATCGCGGCCGCCTTCGTGCGGCCGACGGTGGAGATCTATGCCGATTCGCCGCGCTGGAAGACCGAGGGCAACTGGTCGCCGCGCATCATCAACCTGGGCGATCAGGGCACGCCGCCATCGGTGGCGGAGGTGCTGACGGCGGCCCGGAGTCTGCTGGGCTGACCATGCGAGCGCTTTATTCCCTGATGTGGTGGCTGGCCTTGCCGCTGGTGCTCACGCGCCTGTGGCTGCGCGGCCGCCAGGAGCCGGGCTACCGCCAGCACTGGGCCGAGCGTCTCGGCTTCTACGGCCGCGCCACACCCGCCTCCGGCCCGGTGCTGTGGGTGCACGCGGTGTCGGTGGGCGAAACGCGCGCCGCCGAGCCGCTGGTCGACGCCTTGCTGGCCGCCTATCCCGACAGCCGTATCGTCCTCACCCACATGACGCCCACCGGCCGCGCCACCGGCAAGGCCTTGTTTGCCAGGCATGGCGAGCGCCTGCGGCAATCGTACCTGCCTTACGACACGGCCGGCATGGTGGCGCGCTTCATCCGCCACTTCCAGCCGCGTGTGTGCATCCTGATGGAGACCGAGGTCTGGCCCAACCTGATCGCGGTCTGCGGCGCCCACAAGGTGCCGGTGGTGCTGGCCAACGCCCGCCTGTCGGAGCGCTCGCTGCGCAAGGCGACGCGCTTTGGCGCCTTGCTGACCGACGCCGCGCGCGGCATCTCGCTGGTGGCGGCCCAGACCGAGGCCGACGCCCAGCGCGTCCGCTCGCTGGGCGTGCGGCGTGTGGAAGTCACGGGCAGCATCAAATTCGACGTGGTGGTGCCGGAAGCCGCGCTGGCCATCGGCGCCGCGCTGCGCGCCGCCATCGGCCCCCGTCCGGTGCTGCTGTGCGCCTCGACGCGTGAAGGCGAGGAGGATCTCATCCTGCCGGCCTTCACGGCCGCCCGCGCCACGCTGCCGGCCGACATCCTGCTGCTGATCGTCCCGCGTCACCCGCAGCGTTTCGATGAGGTGGAAAAGATGATCGTCGCCCAAGGCCTCGTGGTCGAGCGCCGCAGCAAACTGGCGCTGGACGGCGGCAAGCTGCAAGCCGACGTGCTGCTGGGTGACTCCATGGGGGAAATGTTCGCCTACTACGCCGCCTGCGACGTCGCCTTCGTCGGCGGCAGCCTGATGCCGCTGGGCGGCCAGAACCTGATTGAACCGGCAGCGTTGGGCAAGCCGGTCCTGATCGGCCAGCACACCTTCAATTTCGAACTGGTCACGGAAGACGCGCTGGCCGCCGGCGGCGCTCAGCGCGTTGCCGACGCCGACGCGTTGATGGCGGCCGCGGCCCGCTTGCTGAGCGACGCGGCCGCCCGCGAAACCATGGGCTTGAACGCCCAGTCGTTCGCCAACCAGCACCGCGGCGCCACGCGCCGCACGCTGGCCCTGCTGCGAGACCTGATCTAAGAAGGCGTCAGCCGCCGCCGATGCCTTCCGTCACCACGCCGGTACCGCCGCAGTTGGGGCACGGGGCGCCGTCACCGTCGTCCTCATCAAGCAGGCGCCCTGTACCTTGGCAGACAGGGCAGACATCTTCGCCAGTGCCCGGCGTGCCGGGCTCAGCTTCATCACCAGGATTCATGGCAACCTCGCAGTACAGGAATGTGCAGCCATTCTGACACGAGCGGGGCACCAACCCGCGCGCGTTACGGCGCGGAATGAATCCCTTGCGCTTGATGTAGATCGCCCCTTGTACCCATGGAGCGACTGCGCGAAGCAAAACAAGCAGCAGAGTATGACGCTTGGGTTCGCCAGCAAATACAAGAAGCACTGGACGAACCTCGCCCCGGCATCCCCCACTCCGCGGTAAAGAAAAAGTTCGCAGCACGGCGGGCGGCACTTTTGAAGAAGCTGGCCAAGGCATGAGCCATGAATGCCCGCTGGACGCGCCGTGCAGAGCGTGACCGGGCGCAGATATTTGACTATATCGACACCTCATCCACACACGACGTAACTTCCCTTGAGATTTTCTGTGGCCGCGAGTCTTATCATCTAAGCCAGAGTGTTTGTTTTCTCCAACGATCGTCGTCAACAATTCCTGTGCAGCTCTCCTCAGATTTATGGGAACAGCACAGGGAGTTCCTGAGAGCGCTTGCGGAGGAGGTTTTTGGCTTCTTCGTATTCGGGGTAGATCAGGCCGACCGTGTCCCAGAATTGCTGGCTGTGGTTCATTTCCAGGATGTGCGACAGCTCGTGCGCCACCACGTAGTCGATCAGCGGCAGCGAGAAGTAGATCAGTTTCCAGTTCAGGCGGATCTTGCGGTCCACCGTGCACGAGCCCCAGCGGGTGCCGGCCGACGACAGGCCGAACGAGTGATAGCGCACGCCCAGCCGTCCGGCATATAAATCCAGCCGTTCCTCGAACAGGGTTTTGGCCTGCTGCTGATACCACGTCTGCACGCGGTTTTTCAGCAGTTCCTCGCTGGCGCCCGGCACCAGCGTCACCCACAGCTCGCGCGTGTTCGGGTTGTAGATGCTGCGATTACGTCCGCCGACCAGCAGCCGCAGGGTGATGTCGGCGCCCAGATACGGCAGCTGCGCGCCGTCCACCCATTCCACCGGCGGCTTCTCCAGCCGCGCCGCGCGGCGTTCGCGCCGCTCCTTCAGCTTGCTCAGTATCCAGTGCTGCTTGGTGCGGATCGCTTCGTCGATTTCGGCGATGCTGACGCGCTTCGGCGCCGTCACGCGCAGGCCATCGTCGTCGATCATGAAGCCGATCGAACGCCGCGTCGAGCGGCGCAGTTCATATTCCAGGATGAATTCACCGACCATCAATTGCCGGCGCGGCGGCTGGTCGCTTGGCGGTGTGACGAGAGGACGTGTCTTGACTGGGACTGCCGTTTCCGGCGGCGTGACGTAGGGGGAAACGGGTGGTGGGTTTTTCGCGCTGGCCGGCGTGGGTGGAACGGACCATACCGGCGTGGTGTACACCGGCTTGGGCCCCTCCCGTGCGAACAGGTCCGGCTGATTCGGATCTGGCGACGCCGGTTTCACGGCGGTCGCCAGGTCGTCTAGCCAGCGTTGTAAGCGTGGGGCGAAATGACGCGCATTTCTGATTCGATCCAATTTTCCACCTGTTGCATCATGCCGTCCGGCGTCTGGCCTTCGGGCGAAATCGGCTTACCTATCGATACTGTAACAAGACCGGGGCGTTTGATGAAAGAGTTTTTTGGCCAGCATTCGCCGGAATTGTGCGCGATCGGCACCACCACCGACCCGGTCTCGATCGCCAGGCGCGTGCCGCCGCTTTTGTACTTGCCCGCTTTGCCGACCGGGATGCGCGTCCCTTCCGGGAACATGATAATCCAAAGGCCCTGGGCCAGCCGGCGCTTGCCGTGGCGGACCACTTCCTGGAAGGCGTTCTTGCCCTGTTTGCGGTCGATCGGAATCATGCGCAGCAGCGCCATCGCCCAGCCGAAGAAGGGAATGTACAGGATCTCCCGCTTAAACACGAATACCAATGGACGCGGCATGTTCGGCAGCAGGAAGATGGTTTCCCACGCCGACTGGTGCTTGGACAGCAGGATGGCCTGCGCATCCGGCAGGTTTTCGCGGCCGCGTACTTCATAGCGGATTCCGCAGATCACCTTCAGGCACCAGATGATGAAGACGTTCCAGCGTGAGGTGATGAAGAAACGCTGGCGGTAAGGCAGCGGCGACGCCGCGAAGCAGACGAGGGACCACAAGACGGTCGACACCACCATCACGATGGTGAAGATCAGGGAACGCAGGAACAAAATGGGATGACCCAATGCAGACTCCAAAAAACTGTTTAGCTGACGATGTGCAGCGCCGGCGGGGTGCTGGTTTTCAGCAGGTGGGTGACCATCGCCGCCAGATCCGGGAACACCATGGTGCCCGGCGGCAGGCCGCCGGTGGCCTGGGTCTTTTCCCCTTTGCCGGTCAGGACCAGGTACGGCACGCAGCCGCTCACATAGCCCGCCTGCAGGTCGCGCAGCGAATCGCCGACCACCGGCACGCCTTTCAGGCTGATTTTATAGCGCTGCGAGATTTCTGTGAACATGCCCGGCTTGGGCTTGCGGCAGTCGCAGTTGTCGGCCGCCGCGTGCGGGCAGAAAAACACCGCGTCGATGTCCGCGCCCACTTGCTGCGCCAGGTTGTGCATCTTCTGGTGGATGGCGTTGAGGATGGTCATGTCGAACAACTCGCGGGCGATGCCCGACTGGTTCGACGCCACCACCACCCGGTAGCCGGCCTGGTTCAGACGGGCGATGGCCTCCATCGAGCCGGGGATGGGGATCCACTCCGCCGGCGATTTGATGAAGTCCGGCGAGTCGTGGTTGATCACGCCGTCCCGATCCAGGATGACCAGCTTCATGGACGGCGCGCCCATTTATACCGCCAGCTTGGAGATGTCGGCCACGCGGTTCATCATCCCGTGCAGGGACGACAGCAGCGCCAGACGGTTGTTGCGCAGGGCGACATCTTCGGCCATGACCATGACGTCGTTGAAGAAGGCGTCGACCTCGTTCTTCAGCTGGGCCAGCGTTTTTAGCGTGCCGGCGAAGTCGCCCTGGTTGAAGGCGGCGTCGATTTCCGGCAGCACGCGCACCACGGCGGCGTTCAGGTTCACCTCCGCCGCGTCCTTCAGCAGCGCCACGTTGACGCCATGTTCGCCAACGGCGGCCAGGGCTTCCTCGTTCTTCTTCAGGATGTTGGTGATGCGCTTGTTGGCGGCGGCCAGCGAGGCCGATTCCGGCAGCGCGGCGAAGGCTTGCACGGCTTCCAGGCGCTGCACGATGTCGTCCAGGCGGTCCGGGTTCTGCGCCACCACGGCTTCGATCTCGTTGACCGAGAAGCCGCGCTCGCGCAGGATGCCGCGCAGGCGGTCGAACATGAAGGCGGCGACGTCGGCGCTCGGGTCCTTGAAGCCGGCGACGTTGGTGAACTGTTTGGCCGCATCGGCCAGCAGGCCGGAGATCGACAGCGACAGGCGCTTCTCGATCAGCATGCGCAGCACGCCCAGCGCGTGGCGGCGCAGCGCGAACGGGTCTTTGTCGCCGGTCGGCTGCAGGCCGATGGCCCAGATGCCGACCAGCGTTTCCAGCTTGTCGGCCAGCGCCACGGCGGTGCCGGTGACGGTCGATGGCAGGGCGTCGCCGGCGAAACGCGGCTGGTAGTGCTCCGAGGCCGCCAGCGCGACGTCTTCCTTCTCGCCGTCGTTGCGGGCGTAATAGGTGCCCATGATGCCTTGCAGCTCAGGGAACTCGCCCACCATGTCGGTCAGCAGGTCGGCCTTCGACAGGCGCGCGGCGCGCTCGGTCAGCGCAACGTCGGCGCCCAGCTTGGCGGCGATGGCGCCGGCCAGCGCGGTCACACGCTCGCTGCGTTCGGCCTGGGTGCCCAGCTTGTTGTGGTACACGACGTTCTTCAACAGCGGCAGACGCGATTCCAGGGTTTTCTTCTTGTCTTGCTCGAAGAAGAACTTGGCGTCGGACAGGCGCGGACGCACCACGCGCTCGTTGCCGTCGATGATGGCGGCCGGCGTGTCGGTGGCGATGTTGGAGACGATCAGGAAGCGCGAGCGCAGCTTGCCGTTGGTGTCGGTCAGCGCGAAGTATTTCTGGTTGGTCTGCATGGTGAGGATCAGGCATTCCTGCGGCACGGCCAGGAATTCCTCCTCGAACTTGCATTCGTAGACCACCGGCCATTCGACCAGCGCGGCCACTTCGTCCAGCAGGGCTTCCGGCATCAGCACCTTGTCGGCGCCGGCCTTGGCCAGCAGCTCGGCGCGGATCTGTTCCTTGCGCTCTTCCACCGAGGCCAGCACCTTGCCTTGCTCTTTCAGCGTGGCGGCGTAGGCGTCGGCGTCGGCGATGGTGACGGCGCGCTTGCCCGGCGCGGTCAGGAAGCGGTGGCCCTCGGTGACGTTGGTGCCGGTCAGGCCGAGCAGGGTCAGCGGCAGCACGGCGTCGCCATGCAGGGCGACTAGCGCGTGGGCCGGGCGCACGAATTGCACGGTGGCGCCATCCGGACGCTGGTAGCTCATCACTTTAGGAATCGGCAGCTTGGCGACCGAGTCTTCCAGCGCGGCTTGCAGGCCGGCTTGCAGCGCGCTGCCGGCTGCCGTGTAGGTGTAGAAGAAGCTTTCGGCCTTGCCGTCCTGCGCGCGTTCCAGATCGGCCACGGTCAGGTTGGGGAAGCCCAGTGCGGCCAGCTTTTTAGCCAGCGGCGGCGTGCCGTTGCCGTTGGCGTCCAGCGCCACGGAAACCGGCAGCACTTTTTCGCGGATCGATTTGTCCGGCGAGGTGGCGCGCACCTTGGTGATGGACACGGCCAGGCGGCGCGGCGTGGCGTAGGCGGTGGCGACGCTGTCGGCTTCCAGGAAGTCGCGCGATTTCAGGCCGTTGACGATGCCGTCCGCGAAAGCCTTGCCCAGTTTGGCGAGCGCCTTCGGCGGCAGTTCTTCGGTCAGCAGTTCGATGAGCAGAGTTTGAGTCATATCGTTTATATCGTTTATTCAGCTGCGGCGGGGGCCATCGGGAAACCGAGGCGCTCACGCGAGTCGTAGTAGGCTTGGGCGACAAGGCGCGACAGCGCGCGCACACGGCCGATGTAGGCGGCGCGCTCGGTCACGGAGATGGCGCCGCGCGCGTCCAGCAGGTTGAAGCTGTGCGAGGCCTTCATGATCTGCTCATAGGCCGGCAGCGTCAGCTGCGCTTCGATCAGGCGCTTGGCTTCCGATTCGTGGTTGTTAAACTGCGAGAACAGCAGCTCGGTGTTCGAATGCTCGAAGTTGTAGGCCGATTGCTCGACTTCGTTCTGGTGGAATACGTCGCCGTATTTCAGGACTTTAGTCTCTCCGTTTTCTTCCCAGGTGGTCCACACCAGGTCGTACATGTTTTCCACACCCTGCAGGTACATGGCCAGACGCTCGACGCCGTAGGTGATCTCGCCCAGCACCGGCTTGCAATCGAGGCCGCCGACTTGCTGGAAGTAGGTGAACTGCGTCACTTCCATGCCGTTCAGCCAGACTTCCCAACCGAGGCCCCAGGCGCCCAGCGTCGGCGATTCCCAGTCGTCTTCCACGAAGCGGACGTCGTTTTGCTTCAGGTCCAGGCCCAGCGCCTCCAGCGAACCCAGATACAGGTCGAGGATGTTTTCCGGCGCCGGCTTCATCACCACCTGGTACTGGTAGTAGTGCTGGCCGCGGTTCGGGTTCTCGCCGTAACGGCCGTCTTTCGGGCGGCGCGACGGCTGGACGTAGGCGGCGCGCCAAGGCTCAGGGCCGATCGCGCGCAGGAATGTGCCGGTGTGGAAGGTGCCGGCGCCCACTTCCATGTCGTATGGCTGGAGCAGGGCGCAGCCTTGCTTGTCCCAGTAGGTTTGCAAGGTCAGGATAATTTGTTGAAATGTCAGCATCTTTTGTCAGTCGGTGGCGCGCCCGGGCAAGGGCCGGCGGGCGCGCGGTTGCAGTTTCGCTAAAGCGATGATTTTAGCGGGTTAAGCGGCTTTTGGCTGGTTTTTTGAGCGCTTTGCCCAAAACCACGCGCCCGCCAGGGATAGGGCGGTCAGGGCCAGGAACAGCTTGTTGCCCCAGATGATGTAGGGCGTGCTGCCGGCCATGCCCTGCACGGTGGCGGCCAGCGTGCCGAAGGTGTTTACCGGCAGCTGTTGCACCACCTTGCCCTCGCCATTGATGATGGCGGTGGCCCCGGTATTGGTCGCCCGCAGCATGGGGCGGCCGGTTTCCAGGCTGCGCATCTGCGAGATCTGCAGATGCTGCGGAATGGCGATGGTGTCGCCAAACCAGGCCAGGTTGGAGGTATTCAGCAGCATGGTGGCCGGCTTCTGGTCCAGCGCCGGGCGGTTCAGCTGGGCGGCGATTTCCTCACCAAACAAGTCTTCGTAGCAGATATTCGGCAGCACGCGCTGGTCCTTGATGGGGAACGCCGGCTGGATCTCGCGGCCGCTGGTCATGTCGCCCAGCGGGATCGACATCAGGTTGACGAACCAGCGGAAGCCGTAGGGGATGAATTCGCCATACGGCACCAGGTGGTGCTTGTCGTAGCGGTAGTAGCCCGAGCCCAGCTTGGCCGGGATGCCGATCACGCTGTTGAAATAGGCGGTCTGGCTGTCGGCGGTGAAGATGCCGAGGATCAGGTTGCTGTTCGTTTTATTTAAGAACTGCGCGATGCCGGGCAGGTAGTCCGGCGGCAGTTGCTGCGGCAAGGTGATGATGGCGGTTTCCGGGGTGGCGATCAGGTCGGCGGGGGCGGCGGTGATGGCGTCCTGGTACAGCTTCATGGTGGTGACGATCTTGGCGCCGTTGAACTTCTCGTCCTGCGGGATATTCCCTTGCAGCAGGCGCACCGAGATCGGCTTGCCTTCCGGGTAGGTCCATTGCAGGAAGCCCAGGCCCGCACCGGCCACGCAGATGGTCACCGCCAGGGCGGCCGCGCGCAGGCGCGAGCGGTGCAGCAGCAACAGCAGGGCGCCTGCGATCACGGCGGCCAACCAGCCGAGGCCGTACACCCCGATGACGGGCGCGAACCCGGCCAGCGGGCTGTGATTGTGGGCGTAGCCCGACGACAGCCACGGGAAGCCGGTAAACAGCCAGCCGCGCACCCATTCGAACAGCGCCCACACGGCCGGGAACACCAGCAGGTTGGCGGCCGGCAGCGGCAGCGTCCAGCGCTGGCGCAGCCACCATGCGGTGCCCATGGCCAGCGCGCCGTACACGCCCATGGCGGCGCCCAGCAGCAGCACGGCCAGCGCGGCCAGCGGCGCCGGCATGCCGCCATAGGTATGCATGGAAACGTACAGCCAATGCACGCCGGCGGCGGTCCAGCCGGCCACGAAGGCCCAGCCGATCAGCGCGGCGGACTTGACGCTGGTGCTGCGCAGCACCTGATAGAACAGCGTGGCGAGGCCGAGGATCTCCAGCGGCCACCAGCCGAACGGCGCGAACGCGAACACGCACAGCGCGCCGGCCAGGCCGGTGATGAGCATGCGTCCTCGGGTCGAGCGTTGCGGCTTGGGTGGATCGTTGGGGTTGGTGCGGCGAAAACGCATTATGCGTCGTCGCCGTGGTCGGGGGCGGGCGGCAGTTTTTCCACCGTCAGCACATGGATCTGGCGGGCGTCGGCGCGCAGCACTTCGAAGCGCAGGCCTTCGTAGTCGAACACGTCGCCCTTGTGGGCCATGCGGCCCAGGTGCTTGGCGACCAGGCCGCCGATGGTGTCGGCGTCGTCCTCGGGCAGCGCGGTGTCCAGTTCCTCGTTGAATTGCTCGATCTCGGTCAGCGCCTTGATGCGCCAGCGCGGGCCGTGCTGACCTTCGCGGATGGACAGGATGTTGTCTTCTTCCTCGTCGAAATCGTACTCGTCCTCGATGTCGCCGACGATTTGTTCCAGCACGTCCTCGATGGTGATCAGGCCGGCCACGCCGCTGTATTCATCGACCACGATGGCCATGTGGTTGTGGTTGGCGCGGAAATCGCGCAGCAGCACGTTCAGGCGTTTCGATTCCGGGATGAAGATGGCCGGGCGCAGCATGTCGCGCACGTCGAACGATTCCTCGGCGTAGTAGCGCAGCAGGTCCTTGGCCAGCAGGATGCCGATCACCTTGTCGCGCTCGCCCTCGATGGCGGGGAAGCGCGAGTGGGCGGTGGCCAGCACCAGCGGCAGCCAGTCCTCGATCGGCTTGGAAATGTCGATCACGTCCATCTGCGAGCGCGGGATCATGATGTCGCGGGCGGACAGGTCGGAGACCTGGAACACGCCCTCGATCATCGACAGGGCGTCGGCATCGATCAGATTGCGTTCGTGGGCGTCGTGCAGAACTTCGAGCAGCTCCGAGCGGTTCTCGGGCTCAGGGGAAATCAGGGCGGTCAGTCGTTCAAACAATGACCTGTGGGGTTTAGCGTCAGTCTTGACGCTACTAGAGTGCTCTTGCATGGCAGGCGTAAAGCCGTTGTTTCGAAGGGGTATAGCATACACCAAATGGCAGGGCGGGGCCGTTTTTGTCAAAAAGACAGCTTCAAGGTGGCGCGGTTTGCGGCAGCTCAGAGCCCGTAGTTCGCTCGCGGTGGATAGTAGGGAGATTCCTTTTGCATGGCGGATTGCCTATGTTCGCGGGATCTATTCGAAGCATCAATCGCCGTCGTGGCACCATGAACTGCGTCAACTGCGCTGTGGCAACTGACGCCATGTTGGCAGGCAGGCCGGCAAGTGCGTTGCTCGGAGACTATGCGCGGATCTCTATCCTTGAACAGATTTTTGGCGCAAAATTCAGTCAACCTTGCGATATTCTCAGCGTGTCGCAGGCTTTGTTAGCGGCAGGCACCGGTAGTCGTGCGATCGTATTTGGTGCGAGAAGCGGAGATATCGGTCACGTTTTTAACGCGATGAATCAGGCCGGCGTCATTCGCTTCTTGGATGGACAAACAGGTGCCGCCGCAGTATTGGATGACTTTGTCGATTTTCGTTTTTTGAGGACAGGGTAATGGACACGATTAGCCGTAGTGCTGCGCTGCAGATTGCACAAGCGAAAGTGCATGAACTTGCCTCCGCTGCCGGTGATGATTTTGCGCTCCAGCCGAATCACACGCGGGAAATTGAACAGGGATGGGTGTTTTTCTTTAATTCTGCGGAATATGTCCGAACTGGAAATTATATCCATGCATTAGCGGGAAATGGTCCGTTGCTCGTGCTGCGAAATGGCAATGTCGTTATGCTGCCGAGCGCGGTGCCGTGGGAGGGCGTTGTCAGTGAAATGGCTCGCCCGGCCGGGGGGCGGGCGGCCTGAAGTTATTCGGCGTAGGGATCGGCGTAGCCGAGTTCGGCCAGGATCTCGGTTTCGATGCCTTCCATCTCGGCCGCTTCCTCGTCGTCCTCGTGGTCGTAGCCCTGGGCGTGCAGCACGCCGTGGACGATCAGGTGGGCGGTGTGCTCTTCCACCGTTTTCTTTTGCTCGGCCGCCTCCTTCTCCAGCACGTCGGTGCACAGGATGATGTCGGCCTGGGTCGGCGCGTCTTCCGGCAGTTCTTCCTCGCCTTCGTTGTAGGCGAAGGTCAGCACGTTGGTGGCGTAGTCCTTGCCGCGGTATTCGCGGTTCAGGGTCTGGCCTTCCTCGGCGTCGACGAAGCGGATGGTCAGCTCGGCCGGCGCGAACAGGGCGGCTTGCACCCATTTGCGGATTTTCGGACGGGTAATCGTTTCTTGCAGGCGGGGATCGGCGTATTGCACCGACAGCGTCAATTTATTTTTTGCGGACATTTTTGAGAGCCGTGGCTTTGAGGAGGGGGGCGATTTCCGCCTCGTGGTTGTGGGCGGTTTCGTAGGCGTCGACGATGCGCGCCACCAGCGGATGGCGCACCACGTCCTCGCTGGTGAAGTGGCTGAAGGCCATGCCGCGCACCTCCTTCAGCACCTGGATGGCGTCCACCAGGCCGCTTTTCTGGCTCTTGTGCAGGTCGACCTGGGTGACGTCGCCCGTCACCACGGCCTTGCTGCCGAAGCCGATGCGGGTCAGGAACATCTTCATCTGCTCGACCGTGGTGTTTTGCGCCTCGTCGAGGATGACGAAGGCGTGGTTCAGGGTGCGCCCGCGCATATAGGCCAGCGGGGCGATCTCGATCACCTGCTTCTCGAACATCTTCTGGGTGCGGTCGAAGCCCAGCAGGTCGTACAGGGCGTCGTACAGCGGGCGCAGGTAGGGATCGACCTTTTGCGACAGATCGCCCGGCAGGAAGCCCAGGCGCTCGCCGGCCTCCACCGCCGGACGGGTCAGGATGATGCGCTTGACGGCGTCGCGCTCCAGCGCGTCGACCGCGCAGGCCACCGCCAGGTAGGTCTTGCCGGTGCCGGCCGGGCCGACGCCGAAGCTGATGTCGTGTTCGAGGATGTTGCGCAGGTAGCGGATCTGGTGCGGCGTGCGGCCGCGCAGGTCGGCGCGGCGGGTTTTCAGCACCGGGCTGTTGATGTCGATCTCGACCGCCGGCACGGTCTCCACCTTGCGCGGCTTGGCCGGGCGGCCGGCCGGCGCCTCGTCCTCGGCGTCCGGCGCCAGCGCGGCGATATTGCCGGCGTGCATGCTGGCGCGCTGCTCGACCAGCGCCAGCTGCACCTCCTCGATCGGCACGATCTTGTTGGCGATGGCGTAGAAGTGGTCGAGGATCTCGACCGCGCGTTCGGCGTTGTGGCCGCTGACGATGAATTTCTCGCCGCGGCGGAAGATGGTGACGTCCAGCGCGGCGGAAATCTGGCGCAGGTTTTCGTCGAGCGGGCCGCACAAATGGGCCAGGCGCGCGTTATCGAGCGGCTCGGGGATGAAATAGTGCGGCTGGACGGGGGTTTTGGTTTTCAATGGCATGCTTTTAGGAGAAGGCCGCGGCAACGGCACAGGCGATAGTTTATCGTAATTTGCCAGCGCCGGCGCCTTTGCACTACAGTAGAGGTATGGCTATCAACGTCACCAACGCGCCGCGGCCCGACCCGGTGCAAACCAATCTGCGCGAAACCCGCGCCAACCGTGCCGAGCAGCGCAGCGAGCAGGCCACGGAGACCCGGCGCGCCCAGCAGGACAACCGCGCCGGCAAGGACGAGGCCGCCACCCGGCGGCGCGTCGAGCAAAACAATGAGGCCACGCGCAGCCAGGCGCGCGCCAACGACGAGGCCGCCGCCGCCGAGCGCCGCGCCGCCCAGCAGGCCGACAAAAAAGCCGACAGCCAGCGCCGCGACAGCGAAAAAACGCTGGGCCGCAACATCGACACCACCGCCTGACTTCCCCGGTTTTGTTTGCGGAAATTTCTTGCGTGCGACACTCTCCGGTCCCATGTGATGAAATAGCATTGTTGCTAAGGTTTCTAGCTTCTGATTGATGCCGAACAATCTTAGCGCGGTGCGCGCTGGTATCTTGCACAAACAGCAAGGCGCAAGTCTAAGTTTTGCTTAAGTTCAGACCAGCACTATCTGTTCACCCCAACCAATGAGGAAAATCATGGCACATCATGCTCTCGCATCACAGGAAAGCTACAACCCCAACCATCTGCTGGATATCTTGCTGGGCAAGATGCAGCTGAAAAACGATGCCGCGCTGTCGCGCCTGCTGGAAGTCGCGCCGCCGGTCATCAGCAAGATCCGCCACCACCGCCTGCCGGTCGGCGCCTCGCTGCTGATCCGCATGCACGAAGTGACCGGCATGAGCATCCGCGACCTGCGCGACCTGATGGGCGACCGCCGCACCAAGTATCGCCTGTCCGACGCCCAGGGCCGCCCAAAGCCGGAAGACCGTCCAGCCACCGACAAGGCCCAGGCCGGAAGCGCGGCACATCATTGATGCGCGCGCCGCGCGAGCGCCTGCCGTGCCGGGCATGACCCCGGACGGCAGGCCGCCACTTCAGGTCAGCAGCACCATCGAGATTTCTTCGTATTGCAGTTCCGTCTCGCGGAACAGTTGCAGATAAATTTCCTCATCGAGGCCGAGCGCCGTCCAGGCCACGGTCGAGACCGGCGGAACCAGATCGTCCTTCACCTGCGCCAGATCGAGCGCGTGCACGATGGCGTCGGCCACGTGGATGATGGCCGCCAAAAAGCCCGCGCCCGGCGCCTCCGGGTCGTGGTGGCCGCCGATGGCCAGCCGCATGGTGTCCGAAAAATTCCAGTGTTCCGCCAGCGCCAGGCCGGCCTCGACGTGATCGACGCCCAGCACCGCCCGTTCCGCCTCCAGCAGGTAGCAGTCCTGTCGCGCGCGCCAGGCGATGGTCTGCGCGTACTGCTCCGGGAAGCAGGACACCAGCACCAGCCGGCCGATGTCGTGCAGCAGCCCGGCCGTGAAGGCGTAGTCCTGGTTGAAGCGCATCTGGCGCGCCAGCACCTTGGCGCAGGCCGCGGTGGCGATCGAATGGCGCCAGAACGCCTTGTGGTCGAAGCCGGGGCAGTGGCCCTCCGTGAAGCAGCCGGTCACGGCCGCCGCCGTGATCAGGTTGCGCGTGGTCTGGAAGCCCAGATAGGTGATCGCCTGCTGGATGGTGGTGACCTTGACCTGCAGGCCGTACAGCGAGGAATTGGCCAGGCGCAGGGTCTTGGCGGTCAGCGCCTGGTCGTGCGAGACCTTTTTGGCCAGCACCGAGATATCGACGTCGTCCTGGTCTATGCTGTTGAGCAGCTCCATCACCACCGCCGGCAGCGAGGGCAAATCGTCCAGCGTGCGCACCACGTCGTCGTAGCTAAGGGTATTACTCATGTTCCGGCGTCTCCTCTACGCCCAGGCGGAAGTCGGTGACGAAGCGGCGCAGCGTGGCGGTGGCCCAGTCGCTGCCGCTGTCGGGATCGTTCTTGCGGAACAGCTGGGCCAGGCGCGCCTCGTGGTGGTGCAGCGTGGCCGCCACCGCCTCCGGCGTCACCTCCTCCTTCACGATGGGCA
The DNA here is from genome assembly GCF_013376005.1 of Duganella sp. SG902. GTDB lineage: Bacteria > Pseudomonadota > Gammaproteobacteria > Burkholderiales > Burkholderiaceae_D > Rugamonas. The sequence continues at coordinate 96,565 of NZ_JABMJK010000002.1, forward strand.
GCACGGCGATGCCGTGGCGCGGCATCAGCGCCAGCATGGCCTCGGTCAGCACCGTGCCTTGCGGCAGCAGCACATTGCCCTGCACATCGAGCAGCACGTCGGACAGGACCATGCCCGGCCGCACCTCCGCCAGCGCCAGATGATGATAATTGCCTGTCATACCGCCTCCTGCTTGCTTCCTGATCTATATTTCCTGATATTACCATTGTCTTGCCAAGACGCAGCCCATACCGTACATTGGGGCGTTGCCGTCAAATCCATGTTGTCGGGAGATTGCTGAATGTTTGGTATTCAAGGCCGCTTGACGCTGCTGTTCGTGGTCATCGTGACGCTGGTGCTGGGGATTTCCGGCACCTACGCGCAGTACAGCCTCGGCCATGAACTCGAGGTCAGCAGCCAGCGCCTGCGCCAGGGCGTGCTGACGCGCCTGCAAACCAGCCTGCCGTCGGCGCTGTGGGACCTCGACAAGGCCAAGGTCGACAACATCGTGGCGGCCGAGATGATGCCGCCCGAGCTGGTCTCGATCCGCGTCTACGACACCTCGGTCGGCCTGTTCTCGGGCAAGCTGCGCAACGAGAACGGCACCATCACCTCGATCGAGAACGACGCCGCCGTCGGCGGCACGCCGGTGGTGGCCGACCTGGCCTACCGCGATTCCGGCGCGGCCGGCGCCTCGCTCAAGCCGGTGATCGTGGGCCGCGTGGTGGTCAACTTCAGCCGCGCGCAGATCGACGCCACCCTGGCCGCCGAGGTGCGCCGCAAGGTGACCGAGGTGCTGCTGCTGGACCTGATCCTGGTGGCGGCGCTGGCGCTGTCGCTGCGCATCGTGTTCGATCCGCTCAAGCGCCTGCGCGACGGCCTGTTCGACCTGGCCACGCGCGGCAGCGACGAGGTGGAGGAATTGCCGGACAACCGTCACGACGAGCTGGGCGAGGTGATCCGCGGCTTCAACGCCATCCAGCGCAAGATCAAGTCCAACATCCAGCGCATCCGCGAGGCCGAGGACGAGGCGCGCAAGTCGGCCCAGGCCACCGCCAAGGCCATGGACGATCTGCGCCGCACCCAGGAATCGTTGCTGCAGGCCGAGCGCCTGGCCTCGCTGGGCGGGCTGGTGGCCGGCGTCGCGCACGAGATCAACACCCCGGTCGGCATCGCCCTGACCAGCGCCTCGGTGCTGATGGAGGCCACCGAGAAGGTGCAGGCCTCGGTCGAGGGCGGCAACATCAAGAAATCCGACATCACGCGCTACCTGGAGACGGCCTCCGAAAGCACGCGCCTGATCATGAACAACGCCTACCGCGCGGCGCACCTGATCCACAGCTTCAAGCAGATCGCGGTCGACCAGGTCAGCGAGGCGCGCCGCCGCTTCGAATTGCGCGATTATATTAACGAGGTGGTGTCCAGCCTGCAGCCCAAGCTGAAGAAGACCCGCATCACGGTCAGCATCGCCTGCCCGCCGGACATCATGCTCGACAGCTATCCGGGCGCGCTGGCGCAGGTGATCACCAACCTGACCCTGAACTGCGTCGAGCACGCGTTCGAGCCGGACGACGAGGGCCGCATCGTCATCGGCGTGGCCCAGCAGGGCGACTGGATCGAAATGCAGGTGACCGACAACGGCAAGGGCATCCCGCCCGACATGCTGGACAAGGTGTTCGACCCGTTCGTCACCACGCGGCGCGGCCAGGGCGGCACCGGCCTCGGGCTGAACATCGTGTTCAACCTGATCGCCAAGCAGTTCGGCGGCAGCATCACCGTCTCCAGCGTGCTGGGGCAGGGCGCCAGTTTCGTGCTGCGCATGCCGTGCGTGACGCCGACCGACGACAACGGCCTGCACGCCGACACCCGGCTGCACGCCTGAACCAGACACCAGAGGAGGGGAATCATGCCCACCATCACCGGCGAATTCACCGTGACCATGCAGCCGGAGGCCATGTCGGCGGTGGCGGCCGACAGCGGCATCGGCCGCATGTCACTGGACAAACACTACCAGGGCGCGCTGCAGGCCCATGGCAAGGGCGAGATGCTGGCGTACATGGACCGCGCGCTCGGTTCCGGCGTGTACGTGGCGGTCGAACGCGTGACTGGGCAGGTGGAGGGCCGTGACGGCAGCTTCCTGTTCCACCACACCGGCGTCATGACGCGCGGCGCGCCCGGCCTGGACGTGGCGGTGGTGCCGGACTCCGGCACCGGCCAGCTGGCCGGCATCAGCGGCAGGCTGAACATCCGCATCGAGGGCGGCAAGCATTACTACGACTTCGACTACACGCTGCCTGCAGGGCATGAATAAGGACACGCTCAAGGGGGTGCTGATCCTGCTGGGCGTGGCGCTGGCGGTGGCCTTGTTTTGCGTGGTGGCCACCGACAACGGCTGGCAAAAGCTGTGGTGCGTGCTGCGCGCGCTGGCGCATGGGGTATCGCTCAGCAATATCCGCGCCGTGTGCCTGTAAAAAAAAATCCAGCGCGCGGCTGGATTTTTGATGGGCTGGGCTTGCTGCTCAGTCCGAGAATTTTTCTGAGCCCTGGCGGCGGCGCGAGGCAAAGCCGAGTACGACCAAACCGAGCATCAGCATGACGAAGGTTTGTGGTTCCGGCACCGGCGTGGCCGGTTCGGTTTGAGGCTGCTGTTTCGGATCGGCCGGCGGCAAGCCGTTTTGTTCGGCTTCGTTAGGCTTGGCGGCAGGCGCGGAGATGCCACACGGCGTAGGGTCGTTGGCTTCGCAATGCGCGAGTACAATTGTTGCAGGCGCAACATTGTCCTGCGCCACCGGTGCAGCAGGCTTGGCCTGCACGGCGCCGGCAAGGCTAATGGCAAGTAATGCGGTCGAGATCAAAGAGAAAACTTTCACGATTACACTCCTGGCGTTGTTTTGAACAGAAGTTAAGGTCGGTTTAATGCGGTAACTGTAAAATCCCGGCGCAGGCGTCTAACACTTGCTACCGTTCTGATATTAAATCATATCCCGTAACATATTGCCATCTCTTTTTCTCCCGGAACAACGATTTTTTGCGCCGCAACAACACCCGCCGGCCGATAGCCAGTGGCGCAGATGATTTACAACTTTTCAACAATTAAATTCTATGCACACGCGCGCTTATCAGATGATTTGCACATATACAGCGAAAATTCGATTGACTTCCGGCTTGGCCGCCGCCGTGCTGCTGGCCGGCTGCGCCAGTGGCGGCAAACCCGCCGGCACGCTTTCCACGGGCCTGCTGGAGGCGGACAACCCGCAAGTCCTGCTGCTGGGCGAGGTGCATGATAACGCCGAAGGCCACAAGCTGCGCTACGAATTGCTGCGCCAGCGTGTGGAGGCCGGCTGGCGGCCGGTCCTGGTCATGGAGCAATTCGACCGCGAGAACCAGGACCTGCTCACCAAGGCGCAAAAAGGCTGCCTGGACGCCCAGTGCGTGATCCGCGTGGCCGGCGGTGCGCGCTGGGATTGGCAACTGTATTATCCTGTGATCCAGCTGGCGCTGGACCACCAGTTGGCGCTGGTGGCCGGCAACCTGTCGCGCGCCGATGCCTCGCGCGTGGTGCGCGACGGCGTGGCCTCGAGTTTCGACCCGCAAAGCGTCAAGGAGTACAAGCTGGACCAGCCATTGCCGGCGGCGGTGGTCGGCGCGCAGCAACAGGAAATCATGGCCGGGCATTGCAATATGCTGCCGGAGATGATGGCGGGCGGCATGGTCAACGCCCAGGTGGCGCGCGACGTCTGGATGGCCAGGATCATCCGCGACCAGTTGCCCAGGGACGTGGTGCTCATCGCCGGCAACGGCCACGTGCGCAAGGACATCGGCGTGGGCTACTGGCTGCGCCAGGTGGCGCCCGCGCTCAAGGTGCGCAGCGTCGGCTTTATCGAGGGCGGCGGCAACGGCGGCCGCTATGACAGCATCCAGACCGTGGCGCCGCAAACGCGCGACGATCCCTGCAAACAGGTTAAGAAATGAAGACACGCTACATCCCCGAGGCGCCGCGGCGCGCCGAGATCGACGCCCTGCCGGGCGCGGTGTTGCTGGAGTTTGGCGCCAACTGGTGCGGCCACTGCATGGCGGCGCAGGCGCCGCTGGAGCAGGCTTTCCAGGGCCACGACGGCGTCGTCCACTACAAGGTGGAGGACGGCCCCGGCCGGCCGCTGGGGCGCTCGTTCCGCGTCAAGCTGTGGCCGACGCTGATCTTCCTGCGCGACGGCCAGGAGGTGGCGCGCCTGGTGCGGCCGTTGAAAGCGGACGACATCTCCGCGGCGTTTGCGCAAATCGACGCCTAGACAAGCTTGGCAATCCTGCAAGGTGGTGTGTATGATGGCCCGCACACCACAATCAGCAGGAGCGTCCAGCATGAGTCAGCCCAAGACCAATTCGGCGGCCACGGTATTGTTTGCCAGCCTGATCGGCACCACCATCGAGTTCTTCGACTTCTACATCTACGCCACCGCCGCCGTGCTGGTGTTCCCCAAGCTGTTCTTCCCCGCCAGCGATCCCGCCGCCGCCACCCTGCAGTCGCTGGCCACGTTCGCCATCGCCTTCTTCGCGCGCCCGGTCGGCTCGGCCGTGTTCGGCCACTTCGGCGACCGCATCGGCCGCAAGGCCACGCTGGTGGCGGCGCTGCTGACCATGGGGATTTCCACCGTGGTGATCGGCCTGCTGCCGACCTACGCCGCGATCGGCACGCTGGCGCCGGCGCTGCTGGCGCTGTGCCGCTTCGGCCAGGGCCTGGGCCTGGGCGGCGAGTGGGGCGGGGCGGTGCTGCTGGCCACCGAGAACGCGCCGCCGGGCAAGCGCGCCTGGTACGGCATGTTCCCGCAGCTGGGCGCGCCGATCGGCTTCTTCCTGTCGGGCGGCATCTTCCTGCTGCTGAGCCAGGTGCTGAGCGACGCCGAGTTCTTCAGCTACGGCTGGCGCATCCCGTTCCTGGCCAGCTCGCTGCTGGTGATCGTCGGCCTGTACATCCGTCTGAAAATCCATGAGACGCCGGACTTCCAGAAGGTGCTGGACAAGAACGAGCGCGTCAAGGTGCCGGTGCTCACCGTGTGGAACCAGCACGGCCGCGCGCTGGTGCTGGGCACGCTGATCGCGCTGGCCACCTTCGTGCTGTTCTACCTGATGACGGTGTTCGCGCTGAGCTGGGGCACCAGCGCGCTGAAATTCTCGCGCAAGGACTTCCTGATCCTGCAGCTGTTCGCGGTGCTGTTCTTCGCGCTGACGATTCCGTTCTCGGCCATCTGGGCCGACCGCAAGGGCCGCCGCACCACCCTGATCTGGGTCTCGGCCGCGATCGCCGTGTTCGGCCTGGCGATGGCGCCGATGTTCGGCTCGGGCGACGCCACCCAGGTGACCATCTTCCTGTCGGTGGGCCTGGGCCTGATGGGCCTGACCTACGGCCCGCTGGGCACCATCCTGTCCGAGCTGTTCCCGGCCGAGGTGCGCTACACCGGCGCCTCGCTGACCTTCAACCTGGCCGGCATCCTGGGCGCCTCGCTGGCGCCGTACGCCGCCACCTGGCTGGCGACCAACCTCGGTTTGCAGTACGTGGGCTATTATCTGTCGGGCGCCGCGCTGATCAGCCTGGTGGCCCTGCTTTTGGTGAAAACCAAATAAGTCATCGTACAACAATGGCGGGGCAAGCGGTTGATTCTGCTTGCCTCCGCCGTTTTATGGTTGTACGATGACATACGACTAAAGCATGATCTCGTGGAGACCGAGAGATCATCACCATAACCACACAATAAGTGATGCCATGAACCTGAGCGAGCCCGTCAATGCGCAAGCGGTGGCCCAATCCGTCGGTAAATACCGCTGGACCATCTGCGCCCTGTTGTTTTTTGCCACCACCGTCAACTACCTGGACCGCCAGGTCCTGAGCCTGCTGGCGCCGGCGCTGTCGACCGAATTCGGCTGGAGTAACACCGACTACGCCAACATCGCCGCCGCCTTCCAGTTCGTCTACGCCATCTCGATGCTGTTCGCCGGCCGCGTGGTCGACAAGATCGGCACCAAGGCCGCCTACGTGGTGGCGATCACCGTCTGGTCGCTGGGCGCGCTGCTGCACGCGGCCTCGGTGCCGGTGGGCGAGATGACGGTGGCCCTGTTCGGGCTGGCGGTGGCGCCATCCATCGTCGGCTTCATGATTTCGCGCGCGGTGCTGGCGGTGGGCGAGGCCGGCAACTTCCCGGCCGCCATCAAGGCCACCGCCGAATACTTCCCGAAGAAGGAGCGCTCCTTCGCCACCGGCATCTTCAACTCCGGCGCCAACGTCGGCGCCATCCTGGCGCCGATCACGGTGCCGGTGCTGGCCGCGATCTGGGGCTGGCAGGCGGCCTTCATCATGATCGGCATGCTGGGCTTCATCTGGATGGCCGTGTGGCTGTGGCTGTACGACAAGCCGGAACAGCAAACCCGCCTGTCGGCCGCCGAGCTGGCCTACATCCGCAGCGACGCCCCGGCCCCGGCGCCGGCCAGCGCGGGCGCGCCGGAGAACAAGGTGTCGTGGTTCCAGCTGTTGAAGTATCGCCAGACCTGGGCCTTCGCCTTCGGCAAATTCATGACCGACGGCGTGTGGTGGTTCTTCCTGTTCTGGCTGCCGACCTATCTGTCGGCGCAGTACGGCATGAAGGGCGAGGCCATCGTGATCCCGCTGGCCGTGCTGTACAGCATGACCATGATCGGCTCCATCGGCGGCGGCTGGTTCCCCAGCTACTTCATGTCGCGCGGCTACGCGCCGTATGACGGCCGCATGAAAGCCATGCTGATGATCGCCTTCTTCCCGCTGGTGGTGCTGCTGGCGCAGCCGCTGGGCGCGATCAGCTACTGGGTGCCGGTGCTGCTGATCGGCGTGGGCGCGTCGGCGCACCAGGCCTGGTCGGCCAACATCTTCACCACCGTGTCCGACATGTTCCCGCAAAAGTCGGTGGCGTCGGTGATCGGCATCGGCGGCATGGCCGGCGGCATCGGCGGCGTGGCGCTGACCAAGCTCGGTGGCTGGGTGTTCGACTACTACAAAAAGCTCAACGATATCGGCACCGGCTACATGATCATGTTCGGCATCTGCGCGCTGGCCTACCTGGCCGCCTGGCTGGTGATGAAGGCGCTGGTGCCGCGCCACAAGGAAATCACCGACCTGTGATGCGCCCGACACTCCTGGCCGCGCTGCTCGCGGCCTGCGCCCCCGCCTGCGCCGGCATTCAGGTGGAGGCCTATGGCGTCACGCAGGCCGGCCAGCCGGTGCAAAAGGTGACGCTGGAGAACGCGCGCGGCATGCGGCTGGCTTACATCGACTACGGCGCCACGCTGGTGCGGGCCGAGGTGGCCGACAGCAAGGGCCGGCGCCGTAACGTCATCCTCAGCCTGCCGGACCTGGCCGCGTTCGAGAAAACGCGCGGCCGTTATGGCGCCATCCTCGGCCGCTATGCGGGCCGCATCGGCGGCGCCAGCTACACGCTGGATGGCAAGACCGTGCGGCTGACCGCCAACTACCGCGGCGTGTTCCTGCACGGCGACCCCGATCCTTACGACAAGCGCGTATGGCGGCGCGAGGATTTCAGCGACGCCGAGTCGCTCGGCTCCATCTACCGCCTGCACAGCCCCGACGGCGACCAGAACTTCCCCGGCGCGATGGACATCAGCGTCACCTACCGGCTGCTGCGCGACAGCGACGAATTCCGCATCGAGTACGAGGCGCGCACCAGCGCGCCCACGGTGCATAACCTGACCAATCACGTCTACTTTAACCTGGCGGGCGCCGCCGCCAACACGCTGCAAGAGCACCGCTTCCAGATCGCGGCCGACCGCTATCTGGAGACCGACGCGCTGCGCGTGCCGACCGGCACGGTGTTGCCGGTCGAGGGCACGCCGTTCGACTTCCGCGCGGCGGCCAGCGTGCATGAGCGCCTGCCGGCCGTTCCCGGCGGCTATGACCACAGCCTGCTGTTCTCCAAGCCCGTGGGCGCGTATGCGCCGGTGGCGACGGTGTGGGGCGGCGGCATCCGCATGGAGGTCAGCACCAGCGAGCCGTCGGTGCAGCTGTACACCGTCAACGGCTTTGACGGCAAGGAGATCGGCGGCGAGGGCGTGGGTTACCAGCGCCACGGCGCGTTTGCCTTTGAAACCCAGCATTTGCCGGACAGTCCCAACCACGCCAACTTCCCCAGCACCGCCCTGTACCCGGGCCAGGTGTTCCATTCCCGCACCAGCTTCCGGTTTGCGGCTGACTAGTCAGTCATGCCGTCATGATAAGATTGTCGCTTTGGCGCAGCAGCCGCCACGCATTCCGACCGTCTCAACATGAAAAAAAACGTAGCAACCATCCGTGACGTGGCCGCCGCCGCCGGGGTCTCGACTGCCACCGTGTCCAAGTTCGTCAACGGCGCGCAGCGGTTCTCGCCGGCCGTCGAGGCGACCATCACGGAAGTGATTGCCAGGCTGGGCTACCGTTCCAATCCGCTGGCCGCGTCGATGATCACCGGCCGCACCAAGAGCATCGGCCTGTCGGTGCTGGACGTCAGCAACCCGCACTTCACCAGCATCGTCAAGGGCGCCAACCGGGTGGCGCTGGCGCACGGCTACACGCTGCTGCTGGTCGACACGGAGGAGAACCCGGGGCGCGAGCGCCCGCTGCTGGAGGCTCTGAGCCGCAGGGTGGACGGCATGATCGTGTTCTCGCGCATGCTGGAAGCGGAAATGGACTGGATGACGGAACTGGGCAAGCCGCTGGTGTTCTTCGGCCGCCTGAACCGGCTGGAGATCCCGTGGGTGATCAGCGACGACCATCGCGGCGCCTACATGCTGACGCGCCACCTGGTGTCGCTGGGCCACAAGCGCATCGCCTACCTGAGCTTCCCGCGCTCGCGGCGCGACGAGGAGCGGCTGGGCGGGATCCGCGAATGCCTGGCGGCGCACGGGCTGGAACTGGCCATCCACGAGGGCGAGGCGCCGACCTCGGCCGAGGGCGAGCGGGTGTGCTCGGCGATCATGCTGGGCGCCGAGCACCCGGACGCGCTGATCTGCTACAACGACCTGATGGCGCTCGGCTTCATGAAGGCGGCGCAGACGCTGGGCTTCAAGCTGCCGGAGGATATCTCGGTGGCCGGCTTCGACAATATCCAATACGGCTTGTACACGTCGCCGCCGCTGACCACGGTCGACCTGCAGAGCGAGCGCATGGGCGCGGCGGCGATGGAAAAGCTGATCGCCACCATCGACGGCAAGGCGCCGTCGACCACCACCATGATCGAGCCGCAGCTGATCCTGCGCGGCTCTACCCTCAAGCGCAACTAAGACTCGATAAGGCTGGAGACGCGCGTGGGCGAGATCGGCAGGCGCACCGCGTCCGGGCGCCAGCCGTAAAGGATTTCGGTGGCGCCGCCGCAGATGCGGCCCTGGCATGGCCCCATGCCGCAGCGCGTTTGCAGCTTGGCGCTGCGCCAGCCGGTGTGCGTGCGCAGGTCGCCGTGGCAGACGTCCTCGCAGCGGCAGACGATGGTGTCGTCGCCGGCCAGTGTGCGCAGTTCCGCGCGCAGCGCGAACGCGCGCGCCAGGCGCGCGGCAAACTTGCGCCAGCGCGCGCGCGCGCCGAAGCCTTCCTGCGCCAGCTGCTGGTAGCCGCTGGCGGCCAGCCCGGCGATGCGGCCCTCGGCCAGCGACAGGTCGACGCCGCCCACGCCGGTGCCCTCGCCGGCGCAATAGACGTCAGCCACCGAAGTCTGCTGCCACTGGTCGACCGTCACCGCGATCTGGCCGTCGACCGCGCGGGTGGCGCAGCCCAGCGCCTGCGCCAGCTCCACGTTGGGCAGCAGGCCGTAGCCGCAGGCCAGGAAGTCGCACTGCAGGGTTTCCTGGTCGCGCTCGCCGCCGCGCTGGATCTGCACCGACTGCAGCGTGCCGTCGCCGTGCGCGGAATGCACGTAGCTGTCGCGCAGATAGGGCACGCCGCTCAGCTGTGACGCCAGTTGCAGCGCTTGGGTGATTTTGGACGGCGTCGCCAGCAGCCCGAGGCCGAAGCGCAGCAGCGCCGGCGTGCCGGCTTGTTCGACGATGGCGACGATGTGCGCGCCTTTGGCCCTCAGCGTGGCGGCGGCGGCCAGCAGCAGCGGGCCGGTGCCCGCCACCACCACGCGCTTGTCGCGCAGCGGATAGCCGCCCTTGGACAGCGCCTGCAGGCCGCCGGCGCCGGTCACGCCGGGCAGCGTCCAGCCGGGGAAGGGCAGCAGGCGCTCGCGCGCCCCGGTGGCCAGCACCAGTTTTCGGTAGTAGAGCGTGAGCGCCGCGCCGGACGTCTGCACCAGCAGATGGTTGGGCTGCGGCGCGTACATCACCCGCGTTTGCGGCATGAATTCGACGTTGTCCTCGGCGCGCAAGGCGTTCCACAGCCGCGGCGCGCGCGGGTCGGTCTGCAGGTCCGGACCGCCGCGCCAGATCTGGCCGCCGGCCAGCGGGTTGTCGTCGATGATGCCGACCTGCGCGCCTTGCGCGGCCGCCGCGTGCGCCGCCGCCAGGCCGGCGGGGCCGGCGCCGACGATCAATACGTCGTAGTGTTTCATGGCGCGCCCTCGCTGGCGGTGACCACGTGCATGCCGTCGGCGCACAGGGTCTGGCACGAGAGCTGGTGCGCGCGGCCGTCGATGGTGACGCGGCATTCCTGGCACACGCCCATGCCGCACAGGGGGGCGCGCGCGGCGCCGCCGACCGAGCGGCGGGTGACGCCTCCCCCGGCCAGCGCGATCGCGGCGGCCACGGTGAGGCCGGCTTCGACGGCGACGCTGCGCGCGTCGATGCTGAGGGTGATCAGGGTGTCAGGCATGGAAGCGTCCCGGCAGATAAGGCGCAAACGGGATGCGCGTGTTTTCTTGCTGGATCTGGCCCGCCAGCAGTTGCGCCGTCGCCAGCGAGGTGGTGATGCCCAGTCCCTCGTGGCCGGTGGCCAGCCACAGGCCGCGCCGGGCGGCGGTGGGGCCGATCAGCGGCAGGCCGTCCGGCGTGGCGGCGCGGAAGCCGGTCCAGGTGCGGATGATGTTCAGCTCCGCCAATTGCGGAGTAAAGCTGGTGGCATGGCGCAGCATACGCTGCAGCATGGCCGGCTCCACCGCCGGATCGATTGTGTCGAACTGGCGGGAGGAGCCGATCAAGATTTGCCCGGTAGGGCGGGGCTGCAAATTGAAGGCCACCGAGTCGCCGCTGGCGGCGTGCGCGCTCTTGATGTAGCCCAGCTCCACCAGTTGGTGCTTGACGAAGCCGGGGTAGCGGTCGGTGATGGCCAGGTGTCCTTTTTTCGGTTGTATCGGTAGTTCGGGCAGCAGCGCGCTGGAACGCGCGCCGGCCGCCAGCACGATGTATTGCGCCTGGTGGCGGCTGCCGTCGGCCAGCACCACGGCGTGATCCTCGATCGCCGTGACGGTGGCGCGCTGGGTGAGGGCGCCGCGCCGCATGGCGCGATCCAGCAGGATGCGGGTGGTCTTGGGTGGATACACCAGCCCGTCGCCGCGCACCAGCAGGCCGCCCGCCAGGCCGGCGCGCAGCTGCGGCTCGCGCGCGTACAGCGCGGCGGGCGTCAGCACCTCGCACAGCAGGCCATGGCCGGCCAGGGTTTGCGCCTTGGCCAGCGCGGCCTGCATTTCTTCCTCGTCGGCGGCCACCCAGATGGTGCCGCAGCCGCTGTATTCGTGGCGCTGCGGGCGGTCGCCCACCAGGTCGCGCCACAGCGACAGCGAGTAGGCCGACAGCGCCAGTTCGGCCGCGTTGTCGTCCATGACCACCAGGTGGCCCATGCCGGCCGCGGTGGCGCCGCCGCCGGCGATGTCCTGCTCGATGACCGCCACGCGCAGCCCGCGCTCACTGAGCGCGTCCGCACATGCGGCGCCGACGATGCCGGCGCCGATCACGATCACGTCGGCATTGATCAACGTATGCCCCAGACGAATGGGTCGGTCGGGTCGAGGATCAGCTGCGCTTGCGCGTTGACCCACGCCTTGCCGCGTATGCTCGGCAGCAGCTGACCGTCGCGCACGCGGTAGGAGGCTTCGAACACGCTGCCGATCACGCTTTCCTGCTTCCACAGCTCGCCCTCGGCCAGCTTGCCGTCGGCGGCCAGGCAGGCCAGCTTGGCGCTGGTGCCGGTGCCGCATGGCGAGCGGTCGTAGGCCTTGCCGGGACAGAGCACGAAACTCTGGCTGTCGGCGCCGGTGCGGGAATCGGCAAACAGCTCGACGTGGTCGATGACCGCGCCGTGGTCGCCGGTGATGCCGTTGTCGGCCAGCGCCTGCGCCACCGCCACGGTGTAGCTGGTCAGCGCCTCGATGTTATGCACGCCCAGCTCCAGCCCATGATCGGCCACCAGGAAGAACCAGTTGCCGCCGTAGGCGATGTCGCCGGTGACCGGGCCGTATCCCGGCACCTCGACGGTGACGGCGGCGCGGCTGCGGTAGGAGGCCACGTTATCGACGGTGACGCTGCCATCCGCGTGCAGTTCCGCCTCCACCACGCCGACCGGGGTGTCGATGCGGTGACGCCCGGCCGAAATGCGGCCCTTGAAGGCCAGCGAAGCCACCAGGCCGATGGTACCGTGGCCGCACATGCCCAGATAGCCGACGTTGTTAAAGAAGATCACCCCGGCCACGCAATCGGCGGCGTGCGGTTCGCACAGCAGCGCGCCCACCAGCACGTCCGAGCCGCGCGGCTCGCACACCACGGCGGAACGGAAGTTGTCGTGCGCGGCGCGCAGCAAGGCGACGCGCTCGCTGAGCGGGCCGTTGCCCAGTTCCGGGCCGCCGTCGATCACCAGGCGGGTAGGTTCGCCGCCGGTGTGGGAGTCGATGATGGAGATGGTTTTCATGCCATGAATCTTAGGCCGGACGGCCTGCCGTGTCTTGCACCGGCTGCGCACGATGGGTGACGAAATCTGCATAATGGTGCACAATGGGGCGCATGCGGAACGACCATGACAGCGCGCGCCACGCGATCGGCGCACAGATTGCCGACCCCTTCTTCGCGGAGGGGCTGTTCGACGCCCTGCCGGACGTGGTGTTCTTCGTCAAGGACCTCGGGGGGCGCTACGTGGTGGTCAACCAGACGCTGGTCCAGCGTTGCGGCCAGCGGCACAAGTCGGCGCTGATCGGGCGCACCCCGGCCGAGGTGTTTGCCCATCCCTTCGGCCAGACCTACCAGGCGCAGGACATGGCGGTGCTGGCGGGCGACGCCGACATCGAGGACCAGCTGGAGCTGCACCTGTATCCCAACCGCGATCCCGGCTGGTGCCTGACGCGCAAGAGCGCGCTGCGCGATGCGCAGGGCCGCATCATCGGCCTGACCGGCATCTCGCGCGACCTGGCGATGGCGGATAAAAAGAATCCTGCCTACCGCAAGGTGGCGGCGGCGGTGAACGTGATTCATGAGCAGTACGGCCAGCCCCTGCAACTGCCGGAGCTGGCGCGCATCGCGAACATGTCGGTGGCGCAGATCGAGCGCTACTTCCTGCGCATCTTCCACCTGACGCCGCGCCAGATGATCATCCAGACGCGGGTGGACGCCGCCTCGCGCATGCTGAACGGCGGCGCCAGCGTGGCCGAAATCGCCCAGGCCTGCGGCTACGGCGATCACTCCGCCTTCACCCGCCAGTTCAAGGCCACCACCGGCCTCACGCCCAGCCAGTACCGTCAGCTGGCGGCCGGGCGCAAGAGCGAGGGTTAGCCCTTCGCCAGTTGCTGGCCGACGTAGAGGCGGTAGTGCCTGATGCGGCCGGTGACGCCTTCCGGCCCCTGACGCGGGGTGTAGCGCAGGCCGGCCACCACGTCCTCCTTGCCAAGGTCGATGATCAGGCGGTGCGGGTGCTTGGCGCCCGGCGCGGTCGCCGCCTTGCCGCTGTAGGCGGTGTGCCAGAAGTCCGAGGCCTGGCCGTTGATGGCGTTGAGCGCGCCGCCGTCCTCCTTGGTGAACTCCTCGCTGCTGACGTAGGCGATGGTCCAGTTGGACTGGTTGAGCGGCTTGCCGTCGGTGCCCAGCAGCGCCAGTTCGGCCACGGCGGCGTACTGCTTGCCGTCGAAGGCGTCCAGCGATTCGAGGCAGAACTGGCGGCCCTTCACCGGCTGCGCGAACAGCACGTCCTGCACGGCGGAGCCTTGCGCGAACTCGCCTTCGTGGGCCGGCTTGACGCCTTCCAGCGCCGGCTTCACCTTGCTCGGCGGGCGCGCCAGGTCCAGCTCCGGACGCAGCTTGTCGAGGATGGGCGCTTTAAGACCCTCGATGCGCGCCGTGCGCGGGCCGGTCAGGTCCAGCACCACCACCTCGTTGCGGCCTTGTTTGATCCACGGGCCGGGCAGGTACATGGTCTGGGTCGGGCCGATGCTCCAGTAGCGCCCCAGGCAGCGGCCGTTGATCCAGACGACACCCTGGCCCCAGCCGGACATGTCGAGGAAGGTGTCGCCCGTCTGGGTGACATCAAAGCCGCCGCGCCAGAACGCCGCGCCTTGCGTGCGGCCGGTCTTCCACGTCAGCGGCGGCAGCACGCCGTCGGCGTCGAAGTCGATGGCGCGGATTTCCCAATTCTCCAGCGGCTTGCCATTGAGCTGCACCGGTCCATGCAGGCCCTTGCGGTCATGGATCTCGACGCCGAAGTTCACGCGGGCGATGGTGTACAGCAGGATTTCAAGCGTCGCCGGCTTGCTGCGCGCCGGCAGGTCGACGCTGAAGCGGCGATGGCGCGTGTCCATGGTGCCGACTTGCTTGCCGTCGATGCTGACCCACGCGAGGTCGCGCACCTTGGCCGCTTCCAGCGTGCCGGCCGGGCCGGCGGGCAGGGTGACGCGGTAGGAGACCAGGCCGCGGCTGATGTCGTACTGCTCGATCGGCTGCGGCGACACCGCGCGGATCACGTTTGCCGGCAGCGCGTCTGCCACGGCGCAGGACTCCTTCAGCGCGAATGGCTTGATGGCGATCAGCGGATTCGGTGCGGGCGCGGGCGGCAGCGTTTCGCCGGCCTGCAGGAAGGGCTTGATGCCCTCACGGTAGGCGGCGAACTTCTCGCCGGTCCATCCGGCTTCGCTGATCGGCGCGTCGTAGTCGTAGCTGCTGGTGTCCGGACGGAAGGGGCGGTCGCAACCGCCCCACAGGCCGAAGCTGGTGCCGCCGTGCGCCATGTACAGCGAGAACGAGCCGTTCATCTTCAGCATGGTCTGGATGTCGGCCACCGCGCCGGCCGCCGATCCGCGGCGGTGCGGCGCGCCCCAGGTGTCGAACCAGCCGGAGTAGTATTCGCCGCACATGCGCGGGCCCTTCTGCACCTGGTCCAGGGCCTTGAAGCCGGTCAGCGGATCACTGCCGAAGTTGGCCACGTTGAACAAGCCGTCGATGTGCGACTTGACCACGGCGTTGGTCGGGTTGCACTGGAACAGCGGCACGTCGAAGCCCGCGTCCTGCACCATGGCGCGCATCTCGCGCATGTACGACAGGTCTTCGCCGAAGAAGCCATACTCGTTCTCGACCTGCACCATCAGTATCGGGCCGCCGTGGGTGATCTGCTGCGGGCCGAGCACGCGGCCCACTTCCTTCAGATAGCGGCGCGCCGGCTGCACGAAGTTGGCGTCGCGCGTGCGCAGGAAGGCGTCGCCCGGCTTTTTCAGCAGCCACCATGGCAGGCCGCCCATTTCCCACTCGGCGCAGGCGTACGGGCCGGGACGCAGGATGACCCACAGGCCTTCCTGCTGCGCGAGCTTGCAGAACTCCGCCGCGTCGCGCTGGCCTTGCCAGTCGAAGCGGCCTTCGCGCCATTCATGGTAATTCCAGAACAGGTAGGCGCAAACGGTGTTCAGGCCCATGGCCTTGATGGCCTTCAGGCGGTGCTGCCAGTACTCGCGCGGCACGCGCGCGAAGTGCATTTCGCCGCAGCGGATTTGCAGGCGCTGGCCGTCCAGCAGGAAGTCGGTATCGCTGATGGTGAAGCGTGCGGCGGCTTGCGCGGACAGTGGCAGCATCAGGCTGCCGACGGATGCGGCGGCCGCTGCGCCAGCGCCGCGCAGCATGCGGCGACGGGATGCGGAAGTAATCGTCATTAGTAGTTCACCGGGTAGTCTTTAGGGAAGCGGGCGCCCGCGAAGGCTTTTTTCTGGGTCCAGTCCTGCGCTGGCGCGGTCCAGTAGCTGTCGTTTGGCGGCAGGCCAAGCGGCAGCAGGCTGGCGGAGGCGATGTACATGCTGCCGTTGTTGGAATACCAGTCGCCCAGCTCCGGTTGATGGCCGACGAAGCCGATGGTCAAGTAGCCGTCCTTGGTGAAGTTGGACGGCGCCGACCACACGGCCTTGTGCACGGCGTGCATGGCGGCGCGGATCTGGCCTTCCGGCAGGCTTTGCGGCAGTTGCTTGCGCAGCGCCAGCAGCGCCAGCGGCTGGAACGCGGCGGTGCGGTAGGTGAGCGAGCGGCCGATCGGCGGGAAGCTGCCGTCGGTGGAGATGAAGCGCTCCAGGTGCTCGCCGTAGCGCTGCATGCGCTTGATGGCTTGCGCGCGCAGCTCTTCCGGCTTGCCGTTCCAGAACGCGCCTTTTTTCGCATCCAGCACGTCGAGGATTTCGACCAGCATCGGGTGCATGACGAAGGCGTTGTAGTAGTCGAAGTGGAAGGCGTCGCCGTCCTTGATCCAGCCGTCGCCGACGTACCATTCGTTGATCTTGCGGATGGCGACGTTCATGCGCATCGGGTCGAATTCCTCGCCGATGGACATCAGCCACGCCTCGTTCATGGCGGCGAACAGCATCCAGTTGATGTAGGGCGGCTCGATGCGGCGCAGCGATTTGATCTCGGCGATGATGCGCTGCTTGGTCCTGGCGTCCAGCGGCTCCCACAAGGCTTGCGGCGCGCGCATCAGGGCGTTGGTGAAGTAGGCCGAATCGACCAGCGTCTGGCCGGGGCCTTTCCACAGCAGGTAGTCCGGGCTGGCCGGGTCGACCGAGTTGGTGTAGCTTTGCAGCGCCAGTTGGTGCAGGCGCTTGCGGGTGCGGCCTTCGGGCGTGCCGTCGTCGGGCAGGGCCAGCCATGGCGCGATGCCGGCGATCAGGCGGCCGAAGCATTCAAGGTAGGTCACGCCCTTGTCGCGGCCATCCCAGGTGGGGCTGACTTCGAGCGCGAAGTTTTTTTTCAGGGTGCCGGCGGCCATGTTGGTGAGCACCGGCTCGGACATTTTCTGCGCCAGCGCCGCCAGTTGGGCGCGCGCTTCGGCGCCGCTGGCGCCTGCGTTGGCTGCGGTGGCTGCATTGGCGGTTGCTGCAGCGGCGCCTTGGCTCGCCGCGATGCCGCCGGCTGCGGCGCCGGCGGCCAGTGCCTGGATAAAGTTACGTCGTTCCATTCAGTCTCCGTTGTTATTGACGCAGCAGGCGCACCAGCTCGGAGGACGCCAGCAAGTAGGCGCCCACGCCGAACGCCGTGGTCGAATTCTGGTCCACCACCTGTCCCGGTATGGCGCGGTCGCCGATCGGCTGCACGTAGCCGACCTTGCCGTCCGGCTGCAGGGCGGTGGTGCTCAGGTAGCGCCAGCCCTTGCGCACCACCGGCAGGTATTCGGCACGGTCCAGCAAGCCGTTGTTGATGCCCCACAGGTAGCCGTAGACGAAGAAGGCGGTGCCGCTGGTCTCCGGTCCTGGCGCGTGCTGCGGATCGAGTAGGCTGCGGGTCCAGTAGCCTTCCTCCGTTTGCGCTGCCTTCAGCGCCTGCGCCATCTGCTGATACTTGACCAGGAAATCGGTGCGGTGCGGATCGTCCAGAGGCAGGTCCTGCAGCACCTTGGCCAGGCCGGCGAACACCCAGCCATCACCGCGCGACCAGAAGTCCTTCTTGCCGTTCACGCTCTGGTGCTTGGGATAGACGTAGCGCGCGTCACGGTAGTACAGCTGCGCGTCCTTGTCCCACATGATGCTGTTGGAGTAGTCGAAATACTCGTACAGCTTGGAGAGGTATTGCTTGTTGCCGGTGATTTTGTACATCTTGGTCATCACCGGCATCACCATGTAAAGGCCGTCCGACCACCACCAGTAATCCTTGTTCGGAGTGCTCATCTGATACTCCATCACCTCGCGCGCGCGGGCGATTTTTTTCGGATCTTTATCGAGCTGGTACAAGTCGGCATAGGTTTGGAAGCAGATCTGCCAGTCGCCGAACAGCACATGCTCGTCGGTCTCGCCGTACTGGTACTTCCATTTGCTCTTGTCGGTGGATTTGGCGCCTTGCCAATCGTTGTGGGCGGCCCAGTCCTGCGAGTACTTCAGCCAGGCCTTGTTGCCGGTGATGCGGTAGGCTTCGATGTTGCCGGTGTGGTAGGCGGCGATGTCCCAGAACGCCCACTTCTGCGCCGGCTCGCGCTGCTGCCAGTAGTTGTTAACCTTGTTCATAATGCCGACAACCTCCTGTTCGGAGGTGTCGACCGCCGGCGGCGCCGAAGCGCAGCCGGCCAGGCTAGCCGCCAGCAAGCCGGCGGCGTAGAGTCGTTTCATCATAGTTTAGAGTTTCCCCCGGATGCCGATTTTGATCGTGCGGCCATCATACTTCGCATAGTCCATGCGCGTCTTCTTGCCGCTGCCGTATTTGCCGCTGGCGTCTTCGAAGTAATCGTACGCCAGCGTGTTGCTCAGGTTGAGCGCATCCAGACGCAGTTCCAGCTTGTCGTTGATCTTGTAGCTGATGTTGGCGTCCAGGTAGCCGCGGCCTGCGCGCCAGCGGATCAGGTCATCACCGAGGTTGCGCGGGCTGTCCGGATGCAGCGACTTGTCCTTGTAGTTGTAGGACATGCGCGCGGCCC
Source organism: Duganella sp. SG902 (assembly GCF_013376005.1). GTDB lineage: Bacteria > Pseudomonadota > Gammaproteobacteria > Burkholderiales > Burkholderiaceae_D > Rugamonas. The sequence goes on from NZ_JABMJK010000002.1 coordinate 115,331, forward strand.
ATGGGCCCTGCTCGAAGTAGACGGTGGTGCTGTAGGCGTACTTCGGCACGGAGTTCACATCGATCACCTTGCCGGCGTTGGTCACCCAGGGCACGCTGTTGAAGGGATTGATGTGGGTGTAGCTGGCCAGCGCACCGAGGCCGTTCCATGGCGCCGGCAGGAAGCTGAAGGCCTGCTGGTAGGCCAGCTCGTAGCCCTTCAGCGTTTGCTCGCCGGCGTTGGTGTAGGTGCGCAGCGTCATCGCCAGGTTAGGATCGACGTGGCCGTTGGCGTCCTGGAACAGCGGGCCGAGCGCCGTATCCGGCAGGCCCAGCGAACCGAAGGTCACCACGCGGGTGTTGGCCACGGTGGCGTCGGTCAGCTTTTTCTGGAACACGGCGGCCGACAGCATGCTGCCCGGCTGGAAGTACCATTCCAGGCTGGTGTCCAGGTTCTTCGACTGCTGCGGACGCAGGTTCGGATTGCCCGAGGTGGCGGTGGTGTCGAACTGGTTCGGGATCACGGTCTGCGCGGCGATGATGGACAGCGAGGCGCGGGTGATGGTCTTGCCCCACGAGGCGCGCCACATCAGGTTGTCCGTCACGTCGAAGGCGCTGCTGATGGCCGGCAGCACGTTGCTGTAGGAGCCTTGCTCGTGATTCGGCGAGTAGACCAGGCTGGTGCCCTTTTGCTTGAAGTTGTCGATCTTGGTCTCGGTCTTGGAGAAGCGCACGCCGGCGTTGATGCGCAGCTCGTGGCCGGCGATCTCGCCCTTGAAGTCGGACTGCGCGAACGCCGTCTTCACGTCCTCCTCGGCCGCGAAGCTTTGCGACGGCGTGAAGGTGGAGTCCGGGTTGTACACGTTCGGATCGAACTGCGAGTAGAAGTAGCTGCTGTTCCAGGTGGCCCAGCTGTGCGGCCAGCCGGCGCCGAAGTCGAGGTTGTCGATCGGCAGCTGCGAGGTCATGGCGCTGCGCAGGCCGGCCGCGCCGATGCTGTTCAACTTGGCCGTGGCCAGCGCGGTGCCGTTGCGCTTGTCGACGCCCTTGATGGTGGCCACGTAGGACAGGCCGGTCTTCAGGTGGCCGGTCCAGCCGCCGGGCAGGTCGTAGTCGTAATCGGCGCTCACGCGCGCCTGCTTGCCCTTGTCGGTTTCCTTGGTGCGGCCGCTGCTGATGGTGAAGCCGCTCCAGCTGTTGGGATCGGTGTAGCTGGTGGGCGAGGAGATCGATGGGTAGACGTGGTCGTCGCCGTAGTCGATGGTCGAGGTGGCGCCATAGATGTAGCCGGACAGCTGGCCGGTGGCGCTGGTGGCGGTGCTCTGGTTCAGGCTGGCCTGGCCGCTCAGGGTCAGTTTCGGGCTGGCCTTCCAGCTGGCGTTCAGGGCGCCGTAGCCGAACTTGGTCTCGTCCTCGGTGTAGCCGGCGCCGGCGTTGTAGGTGGTGTTGCCGAAGGTGCCGGTCAGCAGGTTGGTGGCCGGGTCGATCTTCACGTTCAGCGGGATCAGGCCGTTGTTGCCGGACGCGCCCACCGGGGCGTTGCGGTTGGTGGTGGCGGTGCTGCGGATCAGGATGCCGAACAGCTGCTCCTTGCGGGTGTTCTCCAGCTTGGAGTACATGGTGTCCAGGCTGACGTTCAGGGTCGAGGTTTTCCACTGCACAGACGACACCAGGCCGTCACGCGTGCGCTCGTTTTCCGAACCGTAGAAGCGATAGATGCGCGGCAGGAAGGCGTTCGCCACCTGGGCGCGGGTGTAGCTGCCGAGGTTGGCCAGCGGGCTGTCGAAGTCCAGCGCCAGGGCGAAGTTGCCCTTGACCGGGCTGGAGCTGCCGTTGGCCGAGCTGTTGTAGCCGCCGGTCGCCTCGAAGCCGGAACGGGTGTTGACGTTGCCCGAGTGCGAGGCGCCGATCAGGAAGCCCAGGTTGTCCCAGGTGTTCGAGTACAGCACGAAGCCGTTCGGGTCGTTGTGCTTGGAGGCGGTGTTGTAGGTGTCGGTCAGGCCGTAGCGGATGGTGCGCTTCGGATTGTCGAACGGGCGCGGGGTCTGCAGGTCGACCACGCCGCCCAGGCCGCCTTCGGTCAGCTCGGCCAGCGGCGACTTGTAGAAGTCCACGCGGCCGAACAGCTCGGAGGCGAACACGTCGTAGTTGAAGCCGCGCGCGGCCGAGCCGATGGTGGCGGTGGAGGTGGTGTTGACCGGCGCGCCGTTCAGGGTGGTGACCGAGTATTCGGTCGGCAGGCCGCGGATCGAGATGCGCTGGCCCTCGCCGGACGACTCGTCGCGGTTCAGGATCACGCCCGGCACGCGCTGCAGCGATTCGGCCACGTTAGCCTCGGGGAATTTGCCGATGTCCTCCGCCACGATGGAGTCGCGCACGCCGATGGCCTGCTGCTTGAGGTTCAGCGCCTTTTGCAGGCTGGAGCGGAAGCCGGTCACCACCACGGTGGTGGTGGTGGCGGAGTCGTCGGCGGCGGCCGGAGCCGGGGCGGGAGCTTGTTCCTTGGTGGTGTCCTGCGCCAGCGCCGCAGGTGCATACATGGCCGCCAGTGCGAGCGGAACCAGAGTCTCCAGTATTTTCTTTTTCATGTCTTCCTCAGTGATTAGTTCTGGGATGGTGCAGGTTGTCTGATGACCTGTCAGAAGCAAGACTAAACACTTCGCGTTGCGTGAGCAATACGATTAGAAAACGTTTTATTGCGGTGTTGGAATGGACGCAAACGGGCGGCAAGGCCCGGTTTATCTATGAACGAGGGTTTTCCGACTATATGGTGAAAGTGGAAACGCTCAAGATGGTGATTATTTAAACGTTCTGGTATGCCGACATCGTATAGACCAATGCAAAATTTCTATACGATTTGTGGAAAAAAACCTACGAGGGCAGGGGGCGGACGTTGATCACGCGGGTGGTGGAAACAGTTTCCAGCTCATAGGGAATACGGACGTTCGGTCCTTTGAAATCCTTTGTGTTGCGGGTAACGACAAGAAGGCGATACGCTTGCGCAGTCGCCATGATGATGGCGTCAGGAAGGGCAATTTTGCGCCGTTTGCGTACGCTAGCATGCCTGAGTGACGTTGCAAGCATCATGATCAGGTCGTCTGTGTGAATCACTTCAAAACCAAAGTGGTTCATGAATTTTTGGATCCGAAGCGCCTCGCGGGGAGTGGTGCCTGCATAAACCTCAGCAAAAGTGATGACGCTGATCGTCGGCGTCCCCCATGCTGAAAGTTCGTCGAAGGCTTCCTGATGCGAGTGAAGCGCATCGATCAGGATGTTGGTATCGAACAGGACTATTCCCATTCTTCCCTCATCATGCGTTGATACTCAAGGCCGTCATTAGGAATGTCGTTGCGCCCTGTCCACAATCCAAATATCTCTTTCAGTGCTGCTATTCGACGGATGCGGTTAGTCTCGTAGTCAGGATCCTTTTTCATCTCCCGCACGATCATAGCCAAGTCTTCAGAAGATATTTCGTCTTGGACTGGATCAGGCCAGTCCCATGGTTCAGGTCGGTCGTTCATGATGTACCTCCTTGGAGAGGGACATTATCGCGCCGCCGATCTGCGATTTGATTGATCCAAAACGAAAAAGCCGCAAATCACACGCGTGATTTGCGGCTTCCGGATCTGGTGGTGATAGGTGGACTTGAACCACCGACCCTAGCATTATGAATGCTATGCTCTAACCAACTGAGCTATATCACCGAAACTGTCGCTGAAACAAAATGGCCTGTGCCGTCGCCGGTCAGGCCATTCGTCATGAAATTCTGTGGTGGTGATAGGTGGACTTGAACCACCGACCCTAGCATTATGAATGCTATGCTCTAACCAACTGAGCTATATCACCTGCAACGCCCGATATTATCGGGGGTGATGTCCGCAGTGTCAAGGAACCAGCCCCACTTTTTTCAAAAAAGTGACCCCCTATCGTGCTAATGCCGTTCAGTTTGCGCTTAATTCGTCATTCCGGCGCAAGCGGACGGTCCGGCGATGCGGTCCATACAAAGCATGCGTTACCAGAGTATATGCGTTCTATGGGTTCCGGCCTTCGCCGGAACGACGCCGTTTAACTGAACGACATGACCGCTATCGTGCGGCTGTCGTCAAAACCTTGGCATATTGGTATTCTGCCGTGTGAGCAGAATTTTAACGGGGGCGACATGGCGACCAATATCTTTGTGAACCTGCCGGTGCGCGATTTGCAGAAATCGATCAAGTTCTTCACGCATCTGGGCTACAGCTTCAACCAGCATTACACGGACGAGTCCGCCACTTGCATGATCGTGGCCGAGAATATTTACGTGATGCTGCTGACCGAAACCCGCTTCAGGGAGTTCACGCCCAAGCCGGTGAGCGACGCGCGCACGTCAACCGAGGTGCTGACCTGCCTGCAGCTGGAGTCGCGCCAGGCGGTGATCGACATGGTGGCCAAGGCGGTGGAGGCCGGCGGCCGCGCCTACAAGGACCCGCAAGACCACGGCTTCATGTACGGCCACGGCTACGAGGACCCCGACGGCCACCTGTGGGAACTGGTGCACATGAGCGGCGAGCCGTCCAAGCACTGACGTTTCTGCGGACTAAGCCAGCCGTTCGGCAATCTGCGCCAGCATGGCGCCGGCCGGATTCGGGCCGAGGCAGTCCAGCACCACCCGCTCCGGCATCGAGCGCAGCCACGTCAGCTGCCGCTTGGCCAGCTGGCGCGTGGCGATGATGCCGGTCTCGCGCATGGTTTGATAGTCGATGCTGCCGTCCAGGTATTCCCACGCCTGCCGGTAGCCCACGCAGCGGATCGACGGCAGCCCGAGGTGCAGGTCGCCACGCCTGCGCAAGGCCTCCACCTCGGTGATGAGGTTACCCTGCGGGCTTTCTTCCAGCATGATGTCGAAACGGCGCGCGATGCGCTGGTGCAGCACCGCGCGATCGGACGGCTCCAGCGCGAACGACAGCAGCTCGAACGGCAGTTCGGTTTGCTCACGCTGCGCCAGCAGTTCGGACATGGGCTTGCCGCTCAGCGTGTGGATTTCCAGCGCGCGCTGGATGCGTTGCGAGTCGGCCGGCGCCAGCCGCGCGGCGGTTTCCGGGTCGACCGCGGCCAGGCGCGCGTGCATGGCCGGCCAGCCGAACCGGGCCGCTTCCTCATCCAGCGCGGCGCGCACGGCGGGATCGGCGCCGGGCAGGTCGTCCAGCCCATCGGCCAGGCCCTTGAAGTACAGCATGGTGCCGCCGACCAGCAACGGCAGTTTGCCGCGCGCGTTGATCTCATCGACCAGGCGCAGCGTGTCCTTGCGAAATTGCGCCACCGAGTAGGAATCCAGCGGGTCGATGATGTCGATCAGGTGGTGCGGCACGGCGGCCAGTTCTTCCCTGGTCGGCTTGGCGGTGCCGATGTCCATGCCGCGATACACCAGCGCGGAATCGACCGAGATGATCTCCGACGGGATGCGCTCCGCGATCGCCAGGGCGGAGGCGGTTTTGCCCGACGCCGTCGGACCCATGATGGCGACGGCCAGTGGTTTGGTGCTCATGATTATTGGCCGCGCAGGAACAGCTTATCCAACGCGCCGATCTCGACCTGCACCCACGTCGGGCGGCCGTGGTTGCACTGGTCGGCGCGCTCGGTGCTTTCCATGTGGCGCAGCAGGGCGTTCATTTCCTGCAGCGAGAGGATGCGGTTGGCGCGCACGGCGGTGTGGCAGGCCAGGGTGCCGAGCAGTTCGTTCTGGCGTTCGATCAGCACGCGCGAGCCGCCGAATTCGCGCACGTCGCGCAGCACGTCGCGCGCCAGCGTCTGGGCGTCGGCGTTTTTCAGCAGGACCGGGACCGAGCGCACCGCCAGCGTGGTGGGCGAGAGGACGGCGATGTCGAAGCCCAGCGCCCGCAGGGTGTCCTGATGCTCTTCGGCGGTGCCGACTTCCACCGCGTCCGCGTAGAACGTGACGGGGATGAGCAGCGGTTGCACCTGCATTTCCTCGCCGGCCACGCGGCTGTTCAAGGCGGTTTTCAATTGTTCGTACAGGATGCGCTCGTGGGCGGCGTGCATGTCGACCAGCACCAGGCCCTTGGCGTTCTGCGCCAGGATGTAGATGCCGTGCAGCTGCGCCAGCGCGAAGCCGAGCGGGAATTCTTCCTGCGCCATGGCGGCGGCGGAGACGGTGAAGCTGCTGGCCTGCGGCAGGGCCAGGTCGGATTCGTTGCGCGCGGGCGGGGCAGGGCGGTCGTCGGCGCGGAACATGGCGCCGTAATTTTCAAGGCTCTGCGCGACGCCGCCTTCAGCGGTGAAGCGTGGCGGCGTGTAGGAGGTGCTGACACTGCCGGTGTCCGCGCCGCGCGAGCCGAACGGCGATGGCGAGAAGGTCGGCGTGTAGTCCGGCGCCAGCAGGGAGCCGAACGAGGTTTGCTCGCCGCGCCAGGCCGGGGTGGCGTTCAGGCTGTCGGCGGCGGGCAGCGGCGAGGGCACGCTGCCGTGCGCGGTGGCCGAGGTTTGCGCCAGCGCGCGCTGCACGGCATGGAACACGCACTGGTGCACCGCGCGTCCATCGCGGAAGCGCACCTCGATTTTCGAGGGGTGCACGTTGACGTCCACCAGCGCCGGGTCCATGTCCAGCGACAGCACGTACGAAGGGAAGCGGTCGCCATGCAGCACGTCCTGGTAGGCCGCCTTCACGGCGTGCACCAGCACCTTGTCGCGCACGAAGCGCCCGTTCACGTAGAAGAACTGGCCGTCCGCGCGCGCCTTGGAGGCGGTCGGCAAGCCGATGTAGCCGTGCAGGCGCAATGGCCCCACCGTCTCGTCCACCGGCAGGCGCGCCTCGGCGAAGCCATCGCCCAGGATCTGCGCGCTGCGCCTGGCGATTTCGCTCACGTTCCAGTGGTCGACCGTGCGGCCGTTGTGGGTGAGCGAGAACGACACGTCCGGCCGCGCCAGCGCGATGCGGCGCACCACTTCCGCGCAGTGGCCGTATTCGGTCTGCTCGGATTTCAGGAACTTGCGGCGCGCCGGCGTGTTGTAGTACAGGTCCTTGACGTCGATGGTGGTGCCCAGCGCGCCCGAGGACGGGGTGGGCGTGGCGTTGTGCGAGCCTTCGATTTCCCACGCGTGGGCGGCATCGGCGGTACGCGAGGTGATGGTCACCTGCGCCACCGAGGCGATGGAGGCCAGCGCCTCGCCCCGGAAGCCCAGGGTGCCGACATTTTCCAGATCGTGCAGCGAGGCGATCTTGGAGGTGGCGTGGCGCGCCAGCGCCAACGGCATCTGCTCGTGCGGGATGCCGCGGCCGTTGTCGGTGATGCAAATGCGTTTGACGCCGCCTTCCTCCAGCCGCACCGTGATCTGGGTGGCGCCGGCGTCCAGCGCGTTCTCCAGCAGCTCCTTGACCACCGCCGACGGCCGTTCCACCACCTCGCCGGCGGCGATCTGGGAAATCAGCTGGTCAGGCAGGGCCTGGATAGGGCGTGGGGCGTGGGCGGAGGTGTCTGGCGCGTTCATCCCGGGATTATAACTTGCCCGCTTCCCGCACCGGGATGGCGGCGTTGCACAGCTCCACGTAGTTGGCCGCGTATTTATTCCACGGGCCGCCGCGATTGCGCTGCGCCTCGATCACTTTCTGGTAGATCGGCGCCTCGCTGCGCATCACTTCCAGATGGCTGCGTTCCGTCTCCGGCACATCGGCCGCCAGCCGCACCGAGATGATAGGCGTGCGCGCCTCCTTGGGCCCGTAGAAGCCCATGGTCTCGCCGCCGCGCGGCAGGGTGGCCAGCAGCGGCATGCCCGATACCACCCGTCCCACCACGGTGATGTTGCGGTCCAGGTGGCGCGGCGCGTGGCCGTTCACCGCGTACAGCTCGGCGCCGGTGCCGCTGTCGGTGTCGTTGTCGCGGCCCACGCCCACCATGCCGTAGCAATGCGCCAGCCAGGTGGTGCCGGCCTTGGGATCGCGCCCCACCGGGAAACCGTTGGAGTGGCCGATCTGCGGCGCGTAGCCGTCGAAATCCTTCTGGCGCACGAAGCGCTTGTCGTTCGACATCGGCACCGTGAACTCGCCCGGCACCTTGGTTTTGGCCGAACCGAGGGACTTGGGATTGGTTTCCGCGTTCGGGTCGCCCCACTGCGCCACGTAGTTGTCCTGCGAGCGGTTCACCGCCAGCCCGTCGAAATAGCGTTCCTTCACCAGCGTCTTGATGTTGGCGATGGCTTGCGGCGCGAAATCCGGCGCCAGCTCGATCACCACGCGTCCGCCCGGCAGCTCCATGTACAGGGTGTTTTGCGGGTCCAGCGGGCGCCAGTCCGACGGTTGGGAGGTCTTGACGATTTCGCCGGCGCTCGGGCGCACCGGCAGGTCGGCGGCGGTGGCGGCCAGGGTCGCGGCCAGTGCCGGCAGGGATAAAACGCGTAAGCTGCGGAATAAAGTCATGCAAACTCTCCTAGGTGGGGCCAACCATTGTAAACTACGTCCGCCGGGCCGCAGGTGGTGTATGATTCTGGCGCTCACTTTATGGGAAGAATATGGATTTTATGCAATTTTTTGACATGATTCTTCATGTCGACAAAACACTGGAAGTGCTGATCCAGCAATACGGAACGCTGATCTACGTCGTACTGTTCGCCATCATCTTCGCCGAGACCGGCCTGGTCGTTCTGTTCTTCTTCCCCGGCGACACGCTGCTGTTCATCGCCGGCGCCCTGTGCGCGGTGGGCGAAATGAACCTGCCGCTGCTGATGTTCCTGCTGACCACCGCCGCCATCACCGGCAACACCTGCAATTACTGGATAGGCGAGAAGGTCGGGCAAAAGGTGTTCACCCACGATTACCGCTGGATCAACAAGGACGCCCTGAAGAAGACCCACGATTTCTTCGAAAAGCACGGCGGCAAGACCATTGTGCTGGCGCGCTTCGTGCCGGTGGTGCGTACCTTCGCCCCGTTCGTGGCCGGCGTGTCGGACATGACCTTCGCCCGCTTCCAGCTGTACAACTTCGCTGGCGCGATCCTGTGGGTGGTGCTGCTGACCACCGCCGGCTACTTCTTCGGCAACATCCCTATCGTGCGCGAGCACCTGACCGAGATCGTGCTGGTCGGCGTGGGCGTGGCGGTGGTGCCGATGGCCATCGGCGGCGTGTACAAGCTGTCGCGCCGTCTGCAAAGCCGCTGAAACCCGCATGCAGTCACGCTGCGCCGGCGCCGCAGCGTGACGTTTTGACAGTTTCCCCGCGCCTCACCCTCAAGTTTTTCCCTAAAGCATCCGTATACCAGACTGTAATTGTCATCTCTGGATACTCATGCGCTCTCTTGCCCTCACCCTGATTGCCTGCTGCTGCGTTGCGAATGCGGCCGGCGGCGCAAACGACCCGCTCATTTCGCCATCGACGAAATCGGCGGTGGGCGGTGTGGCGGGCGCGCTGTCGTCGTCGGCCTCCGGTTCCTCCTCCTCGGCCCCTGCCCGCAAGCTGACCGAGCGCGAAAAGGAAGCGCAGGCGGAAGCCGACCTGTCGGCCCGCATCCAGGAGCGGCTGGCCATCATGCGCGCCAACCAGGCGGCGCGGGTGGCGGCGGCGGCCAAGGCCAGGAAGGCCGCCGAGAGCAAGGCGGCGGTGGAGGCGGCCAGGCCCAAGGTGTACAGCAATGAATGGTCGTACGAGGGCGAGAACGGCCCGGCCAACTGGGGCAAGATCAATCCCGCGTGGGCCAAGTGCGGCAGCGGCAACCGCCAGTCGCCGATCGACATCCGCGACGGCATGAAGGTGGAGCTGGAGCAGATCGCGTTCGACTACCATCCCTCGTCGTTCAATGTGACGGACAACGGCAAGACGGTGCAGGTGATGGTCGGCGGCGGCAACTTCATCACCGTCGGCAACCGCATGTATGAGCTGATCCAGTTCCATTTCCATCGCCCGTCGGAGGAGCGCATCAACGGCAAGGGCTACGAAATGGTGGTGCACATGGTGCACAAGGACGGCGAGGGCCGCATCGCCATGCTGGCGCTGCTGCTGGAGCGCGGCAAGTCGCAGCCGGTGATCCAGACCGTGTGGAACAACCTGCCGCTGGAAAAATACGACACGGCCGCGCCGTCGACCGTGCTTGATCCGATGGAACTGCTGCCGGGGCGGCGCGACTACTACACCTTCATGGGCTCCATGACCACGCCGCCATGCCAGGAGGGCGTGCTGTGGATCGTGATGAAGGAGCCGGTGCAGGCCTCGCCGCAGCAGATGGCGCTGTTCAGCCGTCTCTATCCGCTGAACGCGCGGCCGGTGCAGCCGGGCTCCGGCCGCATCATCAAAGAATCGAATTAAACGCTGATCTGGTGCTTGCCGGTCCAGGTGGCGCCGGCCTCCAGCGGACGCTGGTCGATGCGCGCCGGTTCGATGCAGACAAAGCGCAGATACTCCTCGTCCGCCAGGTCCACCAGCGCCCTGGCATCTTCCCGGCCCGGATTCCACACCACCCATTCGCTGAAGCCCTGCTGCTCCAGGCGCAGGGTGGCGTCGGCCGTGTTCAAGGTCAGCGACGGCGTCGACTTGTACAGGCGGTCGTGCTTCTCGGTGAAGTGCAGCGCGGGGTACTCCTGCGTCAGCGTGTTGAGGTGATGGTCGGTGTATTGCTGGTGCTGCAGGCCGCTGATGCTGGTGGCGTCCAGGTGGCCGACGTCGTAATAAGTGTGCAGCGCGACGCCGAACGGGAAGGCCTGCTGGCCGCTGTTGTGCACCGTGTAGTCGAATGCCAGCGCGTCGCCGTGCAGCGTGAAGCGCAGGGCCAGGTCGAACGCGTGCGGCCACGCCTCGGTGTGCTCAGGTGACAGGTCGTCCTGATTCAGGCGGAATTCGAGGAAGGAGCTGCCGCCATCGCCGCCGCTGCCGTCCAGGCGCCAGGTGTTCACGCGCGCGAAGCCGTGGCGCAGGCCGGGGCCGCGCACGTTAAACTGCGGGAAGATGACCGGCACGCCGCCGCGTATGGCCTTGCTGCCGTCCAGCGGGGTTTGCGCGCTGACGAACAGGCGTTCCTTGCCATCGGCGGTTTTCCACGACAGCAGGTGGGCGCCAAACAGGGATACGGTGATTTGCGCGCCATCGGCGGCGGTCAGGCTAACGGCGGGCAGGGCGCCGTATTCGGTCATCGTTACTACAGCCATGTCTCTCTCTTAGGTAAGCCGGTTCTTCGCCAGCGGTGGATTTTTCGCGAAATAGCGGCGGATGCCGGTGACGATGGCATCGGCCAGCTTGTTCTGGTAGCCGTCGTCCAGCAATTTGGCCTCCTCCTCGGGGTTGGAGATGAAGGCTGTCTCGATCAGGATCGAGGGGATGTCGGGCGCCTTGAGCACCGCGAAGCCGGCCTGCTCGACCGAGCCTTTGTGCAGGCGGTTGATGCCGCCGATCTCGCCCAGCACGGAGCGGCCCAGCTTCATGCTGTCGTTGATCTGCGCCGTGGTGGACAGGTCGAACAGCACGCTGGCCAGCTGCTTGTCGTGGCTCTTGACGTTGACGCCGCCGATGGTGTCGGCCAGGTTCTCCTTGTCCGCCAGCCAGCGCGCCGCCGACGAGCTGGCGCCTTTTTCCGACAGCACGAACACCGACGAGCCGCGCGCGGTCGGCTGCACGAAGGCGTCGGCGTGGATCGAGACGAACAAATCGGCCTGCACCTTGCGCGCCTTTTCCACCCGCGTGCCGAGCGGCACGAAGTAGTCGCCGTCGCGCGTGAGCATCACGCGCATGTTGGGCAGGTCTTCCAGCTTGGCCTTCAGGCGCTTGGCGATCGCCAGCACAATGTCCTTTTCGCGGCTGCCGTTCTTGCCGGAGGCACCGGGATCCTCGCCGCCATGGCCGGGATCGAGGGCGATGGTGATCATGCGTACCAGCTTGCCGTTCTTGTCGACCTTGTCGGCGGCCTTGGTTTGCGCCTCGGCGGTTTTGAGCTCGTTCTTCAGCTCCTCGCGCGGCTCGGCCTTGAGGTCGGGCTTGAGTTCGGCCAGCTGCTCCTTCGGTGTCGCTGAGGGCGCGGGCGCGGGATCGGACCAGTCGCCCTTTTCAATCATGGCGGCGATCGGGTCGACCTGCCTGACCGGGTACAGGTCGAAGATCAGGCGGTGCTTGTAATTGCCGGCCGGCGGCAGCGTGAACACCTGCGGCGTGACTTCCTCTTTCAGGTCGAACACCAGCCGCACCACGTTCGGGCGGTTCTGGCCCACGCGCACCTGTTTGATGTACGGGTCGTTCGACTGGATCTTGGCGACCAGCGATTTCAGCGTCGGATTCAGCTCCAGGCCTTCGATGTCGACCACCATCCGTTCCGGATCCTTCACGATGAAGTGGGTGGCCTTGAGGTCGGTGTCGTTTTCCAGCGTGACGCGGGTGTAGTCCTCGGCCGGCCATACGCGCACGGCCAGGATCTGCGCCGCGTTGGCGCGCAGCGGCGCGGTGACCGACAGCAGCAGGGTGGCGCCGGCCTTCAGGACCGTGCGGCGGCTCACATGTTGGGCGCGAATTTGAGGCGTTGAAGGCATGAGTTACCCAAGGCGGTGGACGCCTGCAATTCTACATCACGACCGAGCCCGGCCACAGTCAAAAACACGTTCAGGTCAGGCGGCGGCAGCACGCCGTCGGCCTTTTCCGGCCATTCGACGATGCAGATGTTGTCGCCGTTGAAGTCCTCGCGGAAGCCGGCGTCGAGGAATTCCTCGGCGCTGGCCATGCGGTACAGGTCGAAATGGATCACGCTGACGGCGCGGCCGTCGAGCTGGATGCTGTACGGTTCGGACAGGGTGTAGGTCGGGCTTTTCACGGTGCCGGTGTGGCCGGCCGCGTGCAGCAGGGCGCGGGTGAGGGCGGTCTTGCCGGCGCCAAGGTCGCCGTGCAGGTGGATCGCCAGGCCTGGCGCGAGCGCGCGCGCCAGCGCCGCGCCCAGGGCGGCTGTGCCTTCTTCGTCATGGAGATGGGCTGTGAAGTGCTGCATCAATTAAAATGTCGTATGGTTGGAACGCCAGCCATTGTACCTTTTAGCCCGCGCCGATGTCCCTCAATGAAACCAATTTAGCCGAACTTGCCCTCAGCATCAAGCGCTGGGGCGTGGAGCTGGGCTTTGCCGAAATCCGCATCACCGACGTCGACCTCAGTCACGCCGAGGCCGGCCTGCAGGCCTGGCTGGACGCCGGCATGCATGGCGAAATGGATTACATGGCGGCCCACGGCATGAAGCGCGCCCGTCCCGCCGAGCTGGTGCCGGGCACCATCCGCGTGGTCAGCGCCCGCATGAACTACCTGCCGAGGGACACGGAAAACGACTGGCGCGAGCGCGAACAGGCGCGTCTGGCCGATCCCGGCGCCGCCGTCATCTCGATCTACGCGCGCGGCCGCGACTATCACAAGGTGCTGCGCGCCCGCCTGCAGCAGCTGGCCGACAAGGTGAAGGCGGAGATCGGCGATTTCGGCTACCGCGTGTTCACCGATTCGGCGCCGGTGATGGAGCTGCCGCTGGCCGAAAAGGCCGGCCTGGGGTGGCGCGGCAAGCACACCTTGCTGCTGTCGCGCGACGCCGGCTCGATGTTCTTCATGGGGGAGTTCCTGGTCGACCTGCCGCTGCCGGTGGATGAGCCGACCGGCGCGCACTGCGGCCAGTGCGCGTCCTGCATCACGGCCTGTCCGACGCAAGCCATCCTCGGGCCGGGGCGGCTGGACGCGCGCCGCTGCATCTCCTACCTCACCATCGAACTGAAAAACGCCATTCCGCTGGAGCTGCGCCCCCTGATCGGCAACCGCGTCTACGGCTGCGACGATTGCCAGACCGCCTGCCCGTGGAACAAGTTCGCCCAGCGCGCCGTGCTGCCGGACTTCGACGAGCGCCATGGCCTGGGCCAGGCCTCGATGGTGGAACTGTTCGCCTGGACCGAGGATGAGTTCAACCGCAAGATGGAGGGCAGCCCGATACGCCGCATCGGCCATGAGCGCTGGCTGCGCAACCTGGCGGTGGGGCTGGGCAACGCGGCGGCGGCCGGCGCCAGGGGCGACGCCGCCATCGTGGCGGCGTTGTTGGCGCGGCGCGACGATCCCTCGCCGCTGGTGCGCGAACACGTGGAGTGGGCGCTGGCCTGTCATTTCGTCCAGGACAAAGTGATATAATTGGCAAGACATCAAGGGGAAGATTAAGGGGGGATCTTGTCCAAGCCTGACGCCGAAGTGCAACCATACCGCGAATTATCGCCCTTGCGCCTGTGGCGCGGCGGCAGCCGCCGCCAGCAAGCCTGCCTGTTCGGCGGCTGGCTGGCGGCGCTCGCCCTGTGCGTCGGGCTGGGCGTGGGCATGGTGGTCTGGCGCTGGTCCGGCATTCCCTTCGAATTTGGCGGCGTGGCCATCTACCTCACGGTCTACCCGCCGCTGTGGATTTGCCTGCTGCTGACGCTCGCGCTGGGCTGGTGGTGGGGCGCCATTCCGGCCTACTGCGCCACCCTGGCGCTGGGGCTTTACTCCGGCATGCCGCTGCCGTGGGCGCTGCTGTTCGGTCTCGCCAATCCGCTCGGCTTCGCGGTGATGGTGATCGGCTACCAGGCCATCTCCATGCGGCGCGACCTGCGCGGCCTGAGCGCCTTGCTCTTCTACGTGCAGCAGTCCTTCGTGGCCAGCGTGTTCAGTTCCAGCGGAGCGCTGATCTGGAGCTACACCAACGACTATGACCGCACCGCGCTGCTGCCGGTGTGGCAGGGCTGGTGGCTGGGCGCCTTCCTGCAAAGCGTGTTGATCGTCGGTCCGCTGATGGCGATGCTGTGGCCGCGCGCCGAGCGCTGGCTGGCCGCTCACCCGCAACTGATGCGCGATACCCCGGCGCGGTCGCGCGTGTCGCTGCTTGGGCTGCTCGCCTCGATCACGCTGGGGGTGGTGGTGTACGGCTACGCCACCTTCAGCCTGGCCGAGGCGCAACTCAACCACGACGCGCTGCGCCAGACCATGTGGATCTTCTACTGGGTGTTCGTGGCCATCGTGCTGTTCATGGCGTTCTTCGGCTACCAGCTGTTCACGCATTGGCAGAAGTCGCAGGACGTGCTGCTGGAGGCCCTGCAAAAGCTGGCCACCACAGACGCGCTGACCGGCTTGCTGAACCGGCGCGAGGCCGACCGCCGCCTCGCCGCCGAATGGGAGCGCACGCGGCGCTCGGGCCACAGCACGGCCATGCTGCTGCTCGATATCGATCACTTCAAGCAGATCAACGACCGCTATGGCCACCCGGCCGGCGATGCCGCCCTGCGCCAGCTGGCCAATGTGATGCGGTCGGTGATGCGCAAGGTCGATTTCGGCGCGCGCTACGGCGGCGAGGAATTCCTGATCGTGCTGCCGGAGTCGGGCCAGCGCGGCGCGCACGCGTTCGCGGAGCGCCTGCGGCAGGAGGTGGAGGAGGCCGTGGTGCGGCATGAGCAGCTGAGTTTCCAGATGCGGGTCAGCATCGGCGTGGCGATCGTGCGGCAGGACGAGGCCAGTTACGAGCGCTGGTTCGCGCGCGCGGACCAGGCTCTGTACCGCGCCAAGCAGGGCGGGCGCAATCGCACCGAACTCGATCGGCCGGCGGTTGAGAAGCTGGCCTGAGTGGGCTACACTCGTTGGGTTCTTTCCTCACAAAGGCCCAAGTAATGCAAACTTCAATTAGATTCATATCGCTGCTGGCCGGCGCATCGATGACCCTCGCCGCGCACGCCGTTTCCTTCGACGATTGGGCCGACAAGGTCGCCAACGCCAAGGTGCGCAACGATCCGGAGCAGGCCACCCAGAAGCAGTACTTCGAGGGCAAGGAGCAGGATGCGCTCGACCGCAAGCTGACGCCGAACACGGTGGTGTTCCGCGCGGCCGAAGTGGCGGCCGCCAAGAAGTCGCTGGCGCAGCTGGCGAAGATCGACCAGTCCGCGCTGACGCCGCAGCAGCGCGCCAGCGCCGCCACCATCGCCTGGAGTTTGCAGGGCACGGTGGACGCGTATCCGTACCGCGACTATAACTTCGTGTTCAACCAGTTCACCGGCCTGCACGTGCAGATCGTGAACTTCCTGTCGCAGCAGCATCCGATCCGCAACCGCCGCGACATCGAGAACTACCTGGTGCGCCTGAAGGCGGTGGCGGGCAAGATGGACACCGGCATCGTGCAGGCGCGCGGCGCGGCGGCCAACGGCATCCTGATGCCAACCTTTATCACCCAAGCGTCGATCGGCCAGCTCGATCGCTTCCTCGACGGCGCGCCGGACGGCAATGTGCTGGTGGCCTCGCTGGTGCAGCGCATGGGCGCCGTGAAGGACCTGCCGGCGGCGGACCAGGCCAAATTCGCGGCCGATGCCACCGCCATCGTCAAGCAATCGATCATCCCGGTGTTCCAGCGCACCCGCGCGCTGCTGCAGGAGCAGCTGCCGCGCACCAACAACGACGCCGGCTTGTGGCGCCTGCCGCATGGCGACCAGGCCTACGCCGTCGTGCTGCGCCAGATGACCTCCACCGACTACACGCCGCAGCAGATCCACGAGATCGGCCTGCGCGAAGTGGCGCGCATCGAGAAGGAGATGAACGGCCTGCTGGTGTCGATCGGCTACAGCGAGGGCAGCATCAAGGAGCGCATGGCCAAGCTGGAAAAGGATCAGCAGCCGAAGGAGGCGGACCCGCGTCCGCAGCTGCTGGCGCGCTACGACGCCATCATGCGCGACGCCGAGGCGCGCGCGAAGGAATTGTTCGACATCGTGCCGAAGGCGCCGGTGGTGGTGAAGCGCGAGCCGCCCTTCACCGAGAAGACGGCGGCGGCGCACTACACCGGTCCGGCCAAGGATGGCACGCGTCCGGGCATCTTCTGGGCGCCGCTGCCGGGGCCTGAGTTCCGCATCGTCGGCATGCGCACCCTGGTGTACCACGAGGCCGTGCCGGGCCACCACTTCCAGGTCGCGCTGCAGCAGGAGAACACCGGCCTGCCGCGCTATCGCCGCGACCGCGTGTTCGGTGTCGGTTCGGCCTATGGCGAGGGCTGGGCGCTGTACGCCGAGCAGCTGGCGGCGGAAAACGGCTGGTATGGCGACGACGTGGTGGGCCGCCTGGGCCAGCTGGACGCGGAACTGTTCCGCGCGCGCCGGCTGGTGGTGGACACCGGCCTGCACGCGATGAAGTGGACGCGCCAGCAGGGCATCGACTACGGCATTCCGCCGGCCGAGGTGGACCGCTACGTGGTGATGCCGGGCCAGGCCTGCGCCTACAAGATCGGCATGATCCGCATCCTCGACCTGCGCGCCAAGGCGCAGAAGGCGCTGGGCGACAAGTTCAACATCAAAGGCTTCCACAACACCGTGCTGGAAACCGGCAACGTGCCGCTGTCGGTGCTGGAAAAGGTGGTGGACGAGTGGATCGCCAAGCAGAAGGGCTGATGCCTGCCATGGTTCAGAAGAGGGTTTTTCTTGGGAGCCCTAGGCTTCAAGCTCTTTAGAAAGTTTCACTGCATGCCGCTTGCCGTGGATTCTCCACAATGGATCTTGATGTGGATGGCCGCCAGGGTATGTGACGATGCCGCTTGATAAGTATGCTTTCACCTCTTCCTCATTGTTGGGGTTATATGGGCTGTCTGGGTCGTAGACGTATTCAGGGGCCGCTGCGATTGCTGCTTCAATTTGCTCTTTAGTAAAGGATGGATTTGAAATATTTTTGGGTGTCATAACGATCTCCATATCTGCAAGAAATAATTCGCGCATCATCACCAACCGGCGTCCAAATCAGGAGGACAACGCGGCCATGTAGTAATCCCAAGCTGCGGATGCGAAATTCTGTATGGTGGGCCGACCTGTCTTCTTCAGAATTCATCGCATGATCAAAAACAGAATCAAGGTTTGCAAAGTCAATGCCATGACGTTTCAGATTCTGGACCCTCTTGTTTTCATCCCAGGTAAGCATGGGACGATGTTGTCACTTCATGGTAGGCCGCCGTTTGAGGCGAATCAAGCGGGGTGAGGTGCGATTTATTGTTTGCGGGATAGCAAGAGGAGAGTGACGGGGGCCATACTAACAAGGCGCCGGCACCAGCAAACTGTTGCCAGCACTCTGCGAACCACCGATCTTATTTCAGCAGGCCGGCCAGCTCCACGGCGGTTTTGACCTGCATTTTGTCGAAGATGTGGGCGCGGTGGACTTCCACCGTGCGCATGCTGATGCCCAGCTGGTCGGCCACCACCTTGTTCATCTTGCCGGCCAGGATCAGGTCCAGCACCTCGCGCTCGCGCGTCGACAGCGTGGCCAGGCGGGCGTGGACGGCGGCGGTTTCGCCGGCGCGGCGCGAGGTGGCCAGCGCTTCCTGCACGCGGTCCATCAGCTGGTTGTCGTTGAAGGGTTTTTCGAAGAAGTCGAAGGCGCCGCGTTTCAGCGTGTCGACCGCCATCGGCACGTCGCCGTGGCCGGTCAGGAAGATCACCGGCATGCGCTGCGCCAGGCCGCGCGCCAGCAGCTGGTCGAACACCGCGACGCCGTTCATGTCGGGCATGCGCACGTCCAGCAGCACGCAGTCGCCGTCGGCGTCGAGCGCGCCGCCGCCGGTATGTTCAAGGAAGCGCGCGCCCGATTCGTAGGCGCGCGCCGGGATCGCCCGCGAAGTGGCCAGCCAGGTCAGTGCGTCGCGCACGACCGCTTCGTCGTCGACGATATGCAGCATTGCTTGGTCTCCTGTGCCGTTGCCAGCGGCTAGGCCGCTGGCACGAAACGTTAATATCGGTCCCGCCAGGGCGGGCCGGCACGGAAACGCTCCGCGCCAGAGCGCATTTTAGCGCAGTCCGGCGCAGGGATCGGCGGCCGCCCGTTCAGTCGCTGACCTCGAAGGCGGCCGGATCGAGTTCGCTCAGCCTGGCCGGGGCGCCGTCGCGCGGCGGCTGCAAGGCCTGCTGGCTCAGGCGCGCGCGCAACTGGGCCAGGTAGTCGGCGCGGCAGCGGCGCAACACGTAGTCGCGGAAGTTGTCCTGTTCGAGGTCGCGCCAGGCCCGTTCGCGCCCCGCGTCCGAGCGCGCCACGGCCGCGTTGCGCTGCGCGGCCGACAGGTCGGCGTCGCCGGCCGCCAGGCGGGTGTAGCCATAGCGGTCCATGTAGTCGCCGGTCAGCGTTTCAATCACGTTGATCTCGTCGGCCGACAGCTGCTGCCGGAACTTGTCGATGTTGGCCACGATCGGCGGGTAGCAGTTGGACGACCACAGCGCCGACAGCTGGGCGATCTGGCGCGCCTCCTGCGAGGCGCCGATGTCGAGCATCTGCGGCAGGAAGTCGATGTCGAGGAAGCCGCACAGCGCCTCCAGGGTGGCGCGCTGCTGCGACAGGAAGTCCTCGTAGCGGATGGTCAGCACGCGCTGCGGGTAGCGCTGCATCACGCGGTCGGCGGCGCGCTGCGCGGCCACCCAGGTTTCCGCGTTCAGGCGTGTGTCGAAGTCGTGGATGATGGCGCGGTTCATCGACGCCACCTGGGCGCGCGGATCGCGCACCACGTTGATGAACTGCATGTCGGGCAGCAGCTGCATCAGCTCGTCCGCGTAATGGACGTTGTCGAGCGACTTGTCCATCACCACGCGCGCGCCCTGATGCTCGCCGGCGCGCAGCAGCAGTTCCCAGTGGATGCGGTGGATGCTGCGCGGCTGGTGGCGCAGGGCCTCGAAGATCTCCACCGGGTCGAACACCATGCCCGGCCATTTGACCATGCTGACCGCCTGCAGCCCGCACAGGTCGGTCACCAGGCGGAAGTAATGGCGGTCGTCGCCGAGGTCGCCATACAGGGGCAGCAGCGGCATGAAATCGACGATGTGCAGCGGATACGGCGAATAGAATTGCGGCGCCATGTTCAGCCGCAGGCGCAGCGCGTGGCTGCCGCAGCGGCGCAGCGGGATCATCATCACGGGGCGCGGGCGCGCGCCGGCCGCGGTGGTGGCGGGGGTGTTGGGGGTCATGCTTGTCTCCTCAGAAAAATAGCCAGCCGCCCAATGCGGCGGCCAGCACGATCAGGGCGGCGTCCAGCCGCAGGCGCAGCAGCGCGAACAGCGCGGCCGCGCACCACGCGACGGCCAGTGGTTGCACGGGATGGGCGTTGCCGATGGTGAAGGCGGCCGCGAACACCATGCCGGCCAGCGCGGCGCGCATGCCGCTCAGCGCGGCCTGCACCGAGACGCTGGCGCGCACCCGCTGCATGGCGCCGCTGGCGGCGATCATCAGCACGGCGCTGGGCACGAACATGCCGATGGTGGCCGCCGCCGCGCCCGCCAGGCCGGCCACCTTGAGGCCGACCAGCGCCGAGCTGATCATGGCGGGGCCGGGGCTCAGCTGGGTGATCGCCAGCGCGTCGACGAATTCGCGCGGCGTCAGCCAGTGGTAGGCGTCGACCACGGTGTGCTGCAGCAGCGGGATGAACACATAGCCGCCGCCGAAGGCCAGCAGGCTCATGCTTGAGAACACGCCCAGCAACTGCAGCAGGATGGGCGAGGCGCTCAGCACCGCCAGCGCGCCCAGCGGCAGCACCAGCAGGGCGGCCAGCCGCTGCGGTCCGCGCCGGCGGCCGGCCGGCGCCATGGGCGACATGGACGACAATGGAGCGGCGCTGGCCGCGGTGCCGGCGCTGGCGGCCGGCGTGTGCGCCGGGGAGCCATAGCAGCGGTAACCGATGGCGGCGGCGATGGCCATCACGGCCAGCGTGGTGGCCAGCCCGGGCAGCGCCACCATCACCACGGCGGCGGCCACGCCCAGCGCGGCCTGGCGGCGGTCGCGCACCGCGCTTTGCCACAGGCGCCAGCCGGCGGCCAGCACGATGGCCACGATGGCCGGCGCGATGCCGCGAAACACCGGGCCCAGCGCCGCCATGCCGCCGTAGCGCAGGTAGAGCGAGCCCAGCGCCACCATGCACAAAAACGCCGGCAGCACGGCGCACACGATGGCGATGGCGGCGCCGGCCACGCCGCGCAGGCGGTAGCCGGCGTAGGCGGCCACGTTCACCGCCACCGGGCCGGGCAGCACGGACGCCAGCGCCAGGCCATCCAGCAGTTCGGCCGGCGCCAGCAGGCGGCGCCGCTCGCACAGCACCTGCTGGGTGACCGAGACCATGGCCATGAAGCCGCCAACGCTGGTGCAGCCGATGCGCAGGAACAGCAGCGCCAGCATGGCCAGGCTGACTGGCGCGGCGGCCGTCAGCGCGGACGGCGGCGCCTGCAGGGTGAGGGGATCAGGACGCATGGCGGGGCGGCGCGTCCGGCGCGAAATAGGCGCCGAAGCGGCCGATGAACTGCGCCAGCTCGGCGGCCGGCAGGCGGTTGATGCCGGCCGCCGCCTTGCGGCCGCCGCCGCTGTCGAATTGCTGGCACAGCATGCAGGCGCTGCGCGCCAGCGGCTGGCCGGAGCGCACGCTGATCAGGTAATCGCCGTCGCTGCGGGTCAGCACCACGGCGAACGCGGCCTGCGGCGCCGCCGCCGCCAGCCGGTTGGCCAGCACGCCGCTGCCGCGCCGCGCCCAGGGCGCCGCCGGCAGCAGGTAGACCGCGTTGCCGTCCTGCTGCCAGTGCGGTTGCAGTTCCTGCAGCCGCGCGCAGTCGGCGCGGTAGGCCGCGTGCAGCTCGCGGTACAGCGGGGTTTGCATGAATTCGAACGGGTCCTCATACGCGTGCAGCGCCTGGTACAGCGCGGCCGGGGCGATGTGCAGGTCGGCCTCGGATTCGCCGTAGGCGTTGTAGTTGAGCGTCTGGCCCAGCTCGGCCAGCGCGGCGGTGCTGGCCGCATCGAGCGCCATGCTGTCGGCCAGCGCCCGCGCGGCGGCCGCCAGGTTGTCGCCAAACGCGGCCGCCACCGCCCACGGCCGGTAGCGGCCGCCGAGCTGGCGGTCCACCAGGATGCTGGTGCAAACCTCGGGCGCGCCGTCGCAATGCAGTTCCAGCCGGGGATGCTCGGAGGCGCAATCGGCCGCGTGGTGGTCGAACCAGGTGACGCGGGCGCCATCGTCCAGCAGGCGCCGCAGTTCGCCGGCGTTGGCGTCCAGCGATATGTCGAGCACCAGCAGCGCGCTGCCGGCGCCGTCCGGAACGCGGCGCAGCAGTTCGATGTCGCGCTTGGCGCCGGTGATCAGCGTGCGTTGCGCCGGCGTGTGCAGGCGCAACATATGCAGCGCGCACAGGCCATCGGCGTCGCCGTTGAAGATGTCGTAGTCCATGGTTTCAGCGCAGGCGTGGGGCCAGGTGGCGCCGCAGTTCGGTGCAGGCCTGTTCGATGCTCAGCTGGGCCGTGTCCAGCGCCAGCGCCGGCGCCGTTGGCACCTCGTACGGCGCCGAAATGCCGGTGAACTCCGGGATCAGGCCGGCGCGGGCTTTCTGGTACAGGCCCTTGGGGTCGCGCTCCTCGCACACCGCGCAGGCGGTGCTCACATAGGTCTCGATGAAGTTGTCGGCGCCGATGATGGTGCGGGCCAGCTCGCGGTCGCTGCGCAGCGGCGAGATGAACGCGCAGATCACGATCAGGCCGGCGTCGTTCAGCAGCCGCGCCACCTCGGCGCTGCGGCGGATGTTCTCGCGGCGGTCGCCGCTGCTGAAGCCGAGGTCGCTGTTCAGGTGGTGGCGCAGGTTGTCGCCGTCCAGCACGTAGGCCAGCCGGCCCTCGCTGCACAGGCGCCGCTCCAGCGCGTAGGCCAGGGTCGACTTGCCGGCCCCGCTGAGGCCGGTCAGCCAGACCGTGGCGGCCTGCTGGCCCAGTTGCTGCAGGCGCTCGTGGGATGTGACGGCGCCAGTGTGCCAGAAGACCTGGGGTAAGGTCTGCAGTTGTTCAATGCTGCCCATGTAAGCTCCCGGAGAGTATCAGGTATCAGACTTGTTCCCAGGCGTCGGCTGGCGCCTGCTGCGATTTGGTGGCGCCGTGCGTCAGGCGCGGCGCCGGCTTGTTGCGGCCCAGCGCGGCGACGCTGGCCGGGCGCTGCGCGACAGTGCTGAGGCGGAAGGTGCTGACCACGTCGTTCAGGCTGTTGACCTGGTCCTGCATCGCTTGCGCGGCGGCCGCCGCCTCCTCGACCAGCGCGGCGTTCTGCTGGGTGACGTCGTCCATCTGGGTCACGGCGTCGTTGATCTGCTCGATGCCGGCCGTCTGCTCCTGGCTGGCCATCATGATTTCCGACATGATGTCGGTCACGCGCTTGACGCTGGACACCACCTCGTCCATGGTGGCGCCGGCCTGCTCGACCAGCCGGTTGCCGGCCTGCACCTTGTCGACCGAGTCGCCGATCAGTTCCTTGATTTCCTTGGCGGCGGCGGCGCTGCGCTGGGCCAGCGTGCGCACCTCGGTGGCGACCACGGCGAAGCCGCGTCCCTGTTCGCCGGCGCGCGCCGCCTCCACCGCCGCGTTCAGCGCCAGGATGTTGGTCTGGAACGCGATGCCGTCGATCACGGCGATGATGTCGACAATCTTGTGGGCCGAGGTGTCGATGGCGGCCATGGTGTCGACCACCTGGGCCACCACCGCGCCGCCCTTGGCCGCCACGTTGGAGGCCGACGCCGCCAGCCCGTTGGCCTGGCGCGCGCGGTCGGTATTCAGGCGCACGGTGCTGGTCAGCTCCTCCATCGAGGAGGCGGTTTCCTCCAGCGTGCTGGCCTGCTGTTCGGTGCGCGAGGACAGGTCGAGGTTGCCGTTGGCGATCTGGCCGGCGGCGCTGGCGATGGTTTCGGTGCTGACGTACACCTGGCCGACGATGCGGGTCAGGCCGTCGCGCATGTCCTGCATCGCGTGCAGCAGGCTGTGTTCGTCGCCGCGGCGCGTGTGGATCGGCACGGTCAGGTTGCCGGCCGCGATTTCCGCCGCGATGGCGGCCGCCTGCTCGGGTTCGCAGCCGAGCTGGCGCACCACGCTGCGGGTGATCAGCCAGGCCGCCGCCACGCTGCACAGCAGGGCCAGCGAGCCGGCGATCAGCATCTGGTTGCGGGCGCGCTCATACGCCGCCTCCGCCTGCGCCACCGCCTCGGTGTTCTGCTTTTCCTCCAGCGCGATCAGCTCGCGGATCATTTCCCACCATTTCTTCTGCACGGGGCGGAATTTGTAGCGCAACAGCTGATAGGCCTCGTCCTGCTGCTGGCCCAGCGCCAGTTCCTGCGCCTGCTTGTAGAACGGCGCCGCCAGTTCGGCCTGCTGGCGGATTTGCTCCAGCAGTTGTTTTTCCTCGGCGGTGGTGATGCTGCCGTCGCCAAACATGCGCGTCATGGTGGCGACGGCGTCGGCGAATTTCTTTTCCTGGTCGCCAATGCGCTTGATCTCGATCTGGATTTCCTTCTCTTCCTTCAGCAGGATCAGGTTGCGCAGCGCCAGCGCGCGCTCGGTGACGGTGAGGTCCATGGTCTGCGCCAGCCTGGTTTCCACATCGTTCACCTTGGTAATTTCGATCATGCGGTCCTGGATCTGCCGCATGCTGGTCAAGCCCAGCAAAATGACCACCAGCAGCAGCGCCGACACCAGGCCGAAGCCCACACCCAGCCGCTTGGCTACCGTCATGTTTTGTAACTTCATGTTTTTCCCCTAACTCAAAATACATTTGCTGCATACACATATGCGCAATTCGCATATGACATCTTAGGGGGTGTTTTCGTTTGAATTGTCTCCATTAATCACTTTTAGCGCGGGCGCAACAAAAGAAATAACCGGAAAAGGTATTGACGTTTCTGTGTGGAAACTGTATATAGCGGGGCGTGCAACGTGAGCGAAGTGTTAACTATCGGTTACTTTTATGTGTGAAGTGTGGAAGGGAACATAAGGACGCGGATTCAGGCGGCGTCGGCGGCCGCCGGCAGCTGGAAGGTGAAAATGGTGCCACCTTGCGGGTTGGCGCGGGGCGTTCTAGCGCGGTTGCGTGGCCAGGTGTCTCCGGGAGCATCAGAATGGTCCCATCCGGTGCGGTCTGGTTCAAAATGATCCAGGTACGCGAGAATTTCTTATCATTCGATACCAAGCCCAAGCCCCAGTAGCCACTGGCAGACATTCTGGCCAGATTGCGGTCCGGCCGATGCTCATGCTTTCGCTGACGTTCCGGACGCTCAGGCCCTGTTCTGTGATCATCCGCTTCGCCGTGTGCACCGCTCCGCGCCACGCCGATCGCACACAGATCCAATGCCCCCTCGGTACGTCCTGATGTTGTCCTATCGCCGCGCTCGCCGGTTGCGGTCAACCGACCAGTTACTCACTCTGCTAACTCGTTGCAAAGAACCGGGCCATGCAAGACGGTATCTGACCCCGTGCGCCCGTGCATGGGCACCGGCCCGGCTGGTTTGATAGTCGAACACAACGATGGGTGGGCCGGCGTCGTGCACGCCGGAGCGGTAAGCCCACAGATAGGCGTGTTTGGTTTTTCCGCTACCGGGATCGGGTTGGCGCACCGGTGTTTCGTCGGCAGGCACGCCTGTTGCCGCAATAGTTCGGCGAGCCGGTCGGCCAGCGGCTGGAGGGCCACGCCGATGCGCCCGATCCATTCGGCCAGCGTCGAGCGCGCCAGCGGCACGCCCTGGCGCGCGGCGATCTGCTCGATCCGGTACAGCGGCAGGTGATCGAGATATTTGCAGGCCGTGATCCACGCCAGCAGGCCGGTGGCGGCCGGCGGGATAGTCGTGGCCGTCACCGTCTCGCACGGACGGCACGCGTACTGCGGGCGGATGTGGCGATGCACGAAGAAGCGCGCCAGCTCCACGTCCAGTTGCTCGCTGACGTCCTCGCCTATCTTGACCAGGTCGGCGCCGTAGCCAAAGTGGCGGTGCTGGTCGTTGGCGACCGTGCTCCATGTGCTCAGCCGGTTGCTCTGGCTGTCCATCACCAGGTTGAAGTTGCCGGCGCCGCTGTTGTGCGAGGTGCGGTTGCCCACCAGGTCCGCCGTCGTGCTTTCAGACAGCGGTTGAGCGCATCATGCCCCAATCGCCCCTCGGTCCCTGCAACAGCGGGCCGCGCCCTGTTGAACGGCTCGCTATGCGATATGGTGTGCTTTTAGAATTGCCATACTTAATGCTTTCCGCCAGCAGCCAGCACTGCATCTTCCGCTCGCTTTGCGGCGACAGGATCGGTTTTGCTTATTTCCTGAATTAACCGCCTGATCTCCTCCCTGTGCGCTGGATCTTGATCACCCATCAATAAGGCGATCAATTCTAGCTTGGGATTCGTCTCCGGACATTTGGCCGCCTGACGAAACCAGCGGATTGCATCCTCTGATTTAAGCGTGAAATTGCTGTGGTATCTGGCCAACTGATAAGCAGCTTGGCAGTCCCCACCGCGTGCGCGCGCTTCTAGGCCCGCGATGTCTCGCGGAGATAAATTGAATTCCGCACTCGGACTTACGGCCATCGCATCACGCTCCTTTTCCAGAAGCCCATATCCGGCCCACAGGGCAAACAGAAGGCAGATAACCACAGCAAGTGTTTTCATTGGCGTGTAGGCGAGAACGATTTCCAAGGTCCAGGCACGCCTTGAGAAGGTCCGCTTGGATAAGGACCCGCCCCACGCAAACCTGACAAGTCATACCATGTGAAATCCATGGGGGCGGTAACATCGACTCCAAGTTTATCAGCCAACTGCTGCGCAAATGCCGGTTTCCCATTGCGTGATAGTCCCGTATTACATGCGCCAAGAATGACAGGCCGACCATTCCAGTTGGGATCATTGCGAATCATTTGTGCGAGATCGCTGGGAAAAATCGGCTTGATACCATCCCGTCGATCCTCCATATTTCCAGGATTGCCATGGCCTGCCACAGTGTAGGCCCAAGGTACAGACCATGCATTCCCTCCCGGATAAGTAACAGCGTCATGAAAAAGGCCTTGGGGATTGAACAGGTTCATATTCGCAAGACCCAGTGGATCGATATTGCTGAGCGGGTTGCCGCCGACATACGCATAGGTGTTAATGCCACCAGCTAGTCCGATCGGATCGCTTTGGATGTAACGCCCCAGCGTCGCGTCGTAATACCGATGCCAGTTATACCACAACCCTGACTCCGCGTCGTACTGCTGGCCCGGGAAGCCGATGTTCAGTGGCACGGTGTTGACCGTGACGGCGCGGTCGAACGCGCTGTTGTTGGCGCGCCAGACCACGTTGCCGGCACTGTCGGAGAGCGCCTCCGGACGACCAACCTGGTCGTTGTGGCTGGCGTAGAACTGCCCACCGCGGGCGATGCCCAGCAGTTCGCCGCCCAGCCACACATACTCGGTGGCCCCCGGGCCGGTTTCGGCCAGCAGTTGGCCCGTCGGGCTGTACACGTAGCGCGAGACGCCGGCCGCCGCCGTCTTCTCCACCCGCAGGTCGAGCGCGTTGTACTTGTAGCTGCCCAGCGCCGCGCCGTTCTGCCGGAAGGCGCTCATGCGGCCGAACAGGTCGTAGTCGTAGCCAATGGTCGACAGCACGGCGCCGTTCTTGCGCTGTTCCGTGGCCAGGTTGCCGACGTTGTCGTAGACGCTGAAGTTACGGTAGCGGTCGCCGCTGGCGGAGGCCCAGTACTGCAGACGGTTGCTGGCGGTGTCGTTGGTGTAGTTGAACGCGCCGGCCGGCCCGGTGTGCGAGGTGCGGTTGCCCACCAGGTCCCAGCTGAACAATTCGCCGCCGGCGGTGCGCGCGGCCGAGGTCACCCGGTCGGCGCTGTCGTAGCCGTAGGTGTCCGACTTGCCCGCGTCCAAGCCGTCAGCGCGGGTCTTGAGACGGTCGGCCAGGTCGTAGCCCAACTGTAATTTCTGCACCGTCAGGCTGTCGATTGTGGCCAGCCGCCCGTCGTTGTCCAGCGTCAGCAGGCGCGGCTTGTTGTTGCCGAAGCGCCAGGCATATCGGCTACCGTTGACCGGCTGGTACTGGAACGAGTCGGCCAGCGTGCTCCAGAGTCCGGCCAGGCTGCTGGTCACACTCGCCAGCCTGCCAGTGGCGGTGTAACCGTAGGTCAGCTTGAGGCCGGACGGGTAGGTCAGGGTCCGCAGCCGCCCCACCGTGTCGTAGGTCCATCCGGTCGAGTAGGTTTGCCCCGTGATCGTCGCGGTCTGCGTGCTCAGTTCGCCCGCTGCCGTGTAGGTGTAGCTGGTCTGGCCGCTCGCGTTGCTGATGCCGGTCAGGTGACCGATGCCGTAAGTGCCCTGGTCATAGGTCAGGGTTTCCGTGGTGGTGCCGACGGTGCGCGAGGTCAGGCGTCCGAGACCATCCCAAGCATATTGAATGAGGGGGCCGTTGGCCCGCTGTTCGGTCGCCGTGCGGCCGCCCTGGTCGTAGGTGTAGATGGTGGTCCCGCTGTCGGGGCTGGCCACGGTCAGTACCTCGCCGAAGGCGTTGTAGGTGTAGTTGGTCTGCACCCCCCTGGCGTCGCGGATCCAGTCGCGGTTGCCGGCGGCATTGTAATGGAACTGCGTGGCGCTGCCTTCGGGCAGCACGGTGGCTTTGGACAGGCGCCGCTGGGCGTCATACTCAAAGCTCTGCGAGTTGCCGTTGGCGTCGGACAGCGACAGCAAATTGCCGTTCTTGTCGTAGCGGTAGTTCCAGGACTGGCCATTGTTGCCGGTCTTCGTGTACAGCCGGCCCAGCGAGTCGTCCTTGGCGGTGGCGACGAAATTGCCGTTCGCCACGGCCGAGGTGGCACTGCCCGTCCAGCCGGGCGTCTGGCGCGCCGAGCTGGTGGTGGTGGTCAGCGTCGGCACGTTGTAGGCAATCGTGGCGAAATTGTTCGCGGCGTCGCCCACCTGCTGCAAGCGGCCGCTGGCCGTGTAGCGATAGCGGCTGGCGCTGCCGTCCGGGTACAGGATGTCCGTGACCTGGCGATCGCCGTTGTAGCTATATGCGGTGAGGCGATTGCCGGTGGATAGGTTGTCGGTGCGCGACTTCAGGGTGGTGTTCAGGTTGTACGCCAGCGTATGGCTGATGCCGTTCAGATCCACCGCCGTTGCTGGCCTGCCCAGCTTGTCGTGGCCGCTGAACGACACCGGCTGTCCCAGCCGGTTGGTCACGCGGATCAGGTTGCCGAACGCGTCATATGCGCTGATCTCGGTCTGGTTGCCGGACGCCAAATAGTAGGTTGTGGTTTGGGTCGCCAGCAGGCCGTCGGGATGGTAGGTATAGGTGTAACCGACTTTGCGCTGCTCGCCGCTGATCAGGTCATTATCGGTCACGGTGTCGAGCAGCCCGTAGTCCGGCACGGCGCCGTCGTTCTTGTAGCTATAGTCGATGCGGCGGAAGGTACTGCCGTTGGCGTCACGGAATTCTGTCGAGGTGAGGCGGTTGTTGGGCCCCCAGTTGTTAAACTTGGTCAGCGCGTTGGCCGTGCCCGCTGCTGTCGTGACGCTGACCAGCGCCTTGGTGGCGTCGAAAAAGTATTGTGTCTTGTTGCCTTCCCAGTCCAAGGTGTAGTCGATGTCGCCGTTCACCGTATAGTAGGTCGAGGCCACCGACGCCGGGCAACTGGCGGTCAGGCTGCGCGATTGCGAGGCGATGCGCTTCTCGGTACGGTACGCGGTGTAGCTATAACGCGTGGTCTGGCCGCGCGCGTCCGTGACATCGGTGTAGTTGCTGCCATATACAAAGGATTCGAATTCCTCGCGGCCCGCCAGCGCGCTGTCGGTTACCCGCTTGCTGGCATCGTACTGGTAGGTGCTGTAGCGCACGCCGTTGATCTTGATGCCGGTGAGCAGGGTCGGGTCGCGGCCGTCCTCGTACACATACTCGCGGGAGTCAGCCGGCAGGCCGCTGGCCGCGTCCACCGGGGCGGTAACCTTCACCAGCATGTTGTTGCCGTCGTAGGCGTATTTCCAGCTTTGTCCGTTCGGGTCGGTCAACTGCGTCACCCGGTTGTTCACCCAGGTGAACTGGATCGATTGCCCGGCGGCGTTGGTGATCGACCCCACTTGCGTGGTTCCGTTCCAGTTATATTGGAGCAGGATGGCGCCGGTGCTGGCGATGAGCTTGTCAAACCGGCCGTCGGCAAAATAGCTGGCCCGCTGATTATTCTTGTATAGCGTGTACTTGTTCTGGGCGACGTCGAAGGTTAAATAGCCGACCGACGCCGGACCGGGATACAGCCTGAGCCCAGGCGGATAGCCGGGCGGCGAGGTCACCTTGTTCAGGACGTGCTCCGCCCCGGTCGAGTCAATCACGGTGACCGAATCGGGAACGCCATTGGTAAAGCTGTAAAACACCAGGTTCGGCTGTTCGATGCCGGCCAACCAGTTGGGACCGAACAGACGGCCCGCCTTGTGCATGCTGCGATAGGTGCGCTCCATCGACAGCCCCGACGGCGACTCGGCAACAAAATCCGTCTCCAGCTTGAACTTTTCACCGGTGGCGATCACCACAGGATTCGGCGTGGTCGGACTGGTGGTGGGGATGGCGTTTTCTCCCGGGCATAAGGGGTCAGTCAGCCCGCTATCGTTCTGCGCGTTGGGCAGCATGTTTTGAAAGGACGGGAGCCTGAGCGACGGCAGGTCCACTGGCGCCGACGGCCTGGACCAGCCGGGACTCTTGTCAGGGCCATCGCCTTTTATTTCGACCGTAGGGATGTCCGGGGCCGGGGGCGGCACTACCTGGGGAACATCGTTTTGCGCGGAGGTGCTCAGGCTCCCGGTGGTCAAAACCAAAGCGATGGCGGCGTGGTGCAGACGCGGATGCGGTGTCATGGATTTCCTCATTATGCCTTCCCGGATGCGGCCGGGACGGACCGTGTTACTTTTGTGGTTTAGGCCGTTTCACCATGACCTTCTGTCCACCCTGCTTGACGCAGCTGTCACGAGGCACATACTGGAATTCCGTGCCATCCTTGGGTTTCTTTTCGGATGCCTTGCAGTCATCCGAATTCGCGTCAGCCACGCATTCCTTTGGCTTGGCGTCAGGCAGTCCGAAGCACTTTTCCAGCTTCGCCTGAACGCCGACGGTCAGGAAGTAAGGCATCTCCTCGGCGGCGACCGACGGCGTTTCCTGGGATACTGCGGCAGCGGTGATCTGAACCAGGAATAGCAGCAAGCATCCCGTGGCGCACGTAGTCTTTCTTACCATCGATCGTTCCTTGTTCGGCTGTTAATGATGGCAAAACCGGCGGCGCGCAAGGGCGCGGCCGGAATGTCCTGCTGCGCAGTCTGGCATAACTTAAAAACAATCTTTCTATCCGATTGTCACAATTTGTTTTTTATTTATTCGGAACAGTGACCGGCAACTGGAAGGTGAAAATGGTGCCGCCTTGCGGGTTGGCGCGGAAGGTCAGGGCGCCGCCATGGAACTCGATCGCCGTGCGGCAGATGTTGAGCCCCATGCCCATGCCCTCGGCCTTGGTCGAGAAGAACGGCGAGAACAGGCGCTGCGCGACGTCGTCCGGAATGCCGTGGCCGTGGTCGATCACCGCCACGCTGACCTGCGCCGTGGCTTCGTCGTGGGACGCCACCACCTTGAGGATGCGGCGCTGCGGCGGCACCTGCGACATGGCCTCGATGCCGTTGCGGGTGAGGTTGAGCAGCACCTGCTCGATCATCACGCGGTCGGCGCGCACCGGCGGCAGGTCGGCCGGAATCTCCGTACGGAAGGAAACATAGCTCTGGCGCGCCTGCAGTTCGATCAGCGTGTGGATGCCGTCCAGCAGCGAGCCGATGGCCACCTCCTGGCGCAGCGGTTCGCGCTTCTTGACGAACTCGTGCACGCTGCGGATGATCTGGCCGGCGCGCTGCGCCTGCGCGCCGGCCTGCTCCAGCGCCGGCTTGAGGATGCCGCAATCGACCGTGTCGCCGCGCTCCAGCAGGTTGAGAGCGCCGGTGGTGTAGCTGGAGATGGCGGCCAGCGGCTGATTCAGCTCGTGCGCCAGCATCGACGCCAGCTCGCCCATGGTGGCCAGGCGCGCCGAGGCCTGCAGCTTTTCCTGCTGCTGGCGGTTGACCTCTTCGATGCGCTTGCGGTCGGAGATGTCGAGGATGGAGCCCATCCAGCCGGTCTGCTTGCCGTGGTTGTCCACCAGCGGCGCCTCGAACACCAGCACCGGCACGCGCTCGCCGTCGGGGCGCTGGAAGATGGTCTCGAACTGCGGCGTGACCTTGCCCGCCAGGACCGAGGCGAAGCGCGCCTCGTACTCGCTCATCGCCTCCGGCGCCCAGTAGGGCATGGGCGGCAGCTTGCCGACGATTTCCTCGGCCGGATAGCCGACGATCTGGCAGAAGGCCGGATTCACGTAGGTGATGCGGCCTTCCAGGTCGCGCGCGCGCAGGCCGGTCACCAGCGAGTTCTCCATCGCCGTGCGGAACGACATCTGCTGGCGCAGCGCGCCTTCGGCCGCCAGCCGTTTCGAGATGTGGCCCCACAGCGCGAGCAGGCTCCATAACAGGCCGAGCGACAGCACGATCACCGAACCGACCAGGAGATTCGGCAGCAGCTGCGGCTCGCTCTTGACGCTGTCCGTCACCAGCGTGACCGAGGCGCCCGGCAAATCGAGCGCGCGCTTGTGGGTGTAGACGCCGTGTCCCGGACCGGCGGCCGCGCGCCGCGCCAGCACCTTGTCGTCGCGGTCCACCAGCGTGACCTGGTTGTCCTGCGCGAACCACCACGGCACCATTTCGTCGAGCAGGGCGCTGGTCTGGTAGGTGGCGACCAGGTCGCCCAGGTATTCATTGCCGCGGAAGAGCGGCACGTGGTAATCCATCAGCACCGCCGACGGCGCGGCGGAGGGGACGTGGGTCTGCGCCTCCGGCTGGGTGTACATCGGGCGGCGCGTCTTGCGCGTGATTTCGGCGGTGGCCTTGGAGGCGGCCGACAGCTCCACCGGCGTGGCCAGCGGATCGCTGCTGCCGGCCAGTTGCCCGTCCGGCTTGATCCACACCACGCGCAGCAGCTCGTGGCCGTTCTTCAACAGGCGCGCCATGCGCTCGTGCAGCTGCGATGGCGCCAGGTGGCCGGCGGACAGTTCCACCGCCAGCGCGCGCAGGCTTTCCTCGTCGCGGGCCAGCTGGAAGCGGATGGTTTGCTCGACCCACAGGGTGTCGGCGATCAGCTGCTCCTGCCGCTCGTTGCTCTCCATCTGGCGCGCCTGCCAGGGCAGCCATATTAATATCGCCAGAAAAAACAACACCAGCACGATCGGCAGCAGCCAGCGCAGCGCGGTGCTGGAATGGAGGCGGCGGCGCGCGGCGGGCGCTGTGGCGGCGTTTGAGCTCATGGAGTCCGAGGTTAAGCTGGTCAAAAAGACGGGGGCATTGTGGTTTTCCACAGTTGTCACGCTTGCCGCATTTGATAAGAATCGACCAAAATAGAATAAGTTTAACTCGTTCCATCACATCAGGAGACTTCATGAAACTGAAACACGCCCTGCTCGTCCTGAGCGCGGCTCTGAGCTTCAACGCCTATGCTCAAGCGCCTATCGTCATTAAATTCAGCCACGTGGTGGCCACCGACACGCCGAAAGGCCAGGCTGCGGAGCGTTTCAAGCAACTGGCCGAGAAAGCCACCAACGGCCGCGTGAAGGTCGAGGTGTATCCGAACAGCCAGCTGTATAAGGACAAGGAAGAGCTGGAGGCGCTGCAACTGGGCGCGGTGCAGATGCTGGCGCCGTCGCTGGCCAAATTCGGCCCGCTGGGCGTGAAGGAGTTCGAGGCGTTCGATCTGCCGTACATCTTCCCGTCCAAGACCGCGCTGTACAACGTGACCGAGGGTGAGATCGGCAAGTCGCTGCTGAAGAAGCTGGAGCCGAAGGGCATCACCGGCCTGGCGTTCTGGGACAACGGCTTCAAGGTCATGTCGGCCAACAAGCCGCTGCGCGCGCCGGCCGACTTCAAGGGCCTGAAGATGCGTATCCAGTCGTCCAAGGTGCTGGACGCGCAGATGCGCGCGCTGGGCGCCAACCCGCAGGTGCTGGCGTTCTCCGAGGTGTACCAGGCGCTGCAGACCGGCGTGGTGGACGGCACCGAGAACCCGCCATCCAATATGTACACCCAGAAGATGCACGAGGTGCAGAAGTACGTGACCGTGTCCAACCACGGCTACCTGGGCTACGCCGTGATCGTCAACAAGAAGTTCTGGGATGGCCTGCCGGCCGATATCCGCACCGCGCTGGACAAGGCGATGAAGGACGCCACCACCTTCGAGAAGGCGATCGCGCAGCGCGACAACGACATGGCGCTGGACGCCATCAAGAAGACCGGCAAGACCGAGATCTACACGCTCAGCGTGAAAGAGCAGGCAGAGTGGCGCAAGGCGCTGCTGCCGGTGCACCAGCAGATGGAAGGCCGGATCGGCAAAGACCTGATCTCGGCCATCAATAAAGAAGCAGCCAAGTAAGGCTGCCGGCGGGGCGGCGCAAGGCCGCCCCGTTTTTTTTTCCTCCTTGGAGATAATATGAGATTCCTCGATAAACTCGAAGAATGGCTGATCGCGTCCCTAATGGGCGCGGCCACCGTGCTGATCTTCGTGGCGGTGGTGCACCGCTACCTGTCCGGCCTGCCGATTCCGGGCGTGCAGGATTACATGATCCAGCTAAACACCAGCTGGGCGCAGGAAGCCTGTATCTATATGTTCGTCTGGATGGCCAAGTTCGGCGCCGCCTACGGCGTGCGTACCGGCATCCACGTCGGGGTGGACGTGCTGATCAACCGCATGAACACGCCGTGGCGCAACAAGTTCATCGTCTTCGGCCTGCTGGCCGGCGCCCTGTTCACCGGCATCGTCGGCACCTTGGGCGCCAGCTTTGTGTGGGAAATCGCCCACACCGACCAGACCTCGGCCGACCTGGAAATGCCGATGTGGATCGTGTACCTGGCGGTGCCGGTCGGTTCCTATCTGATGTGCTTCCGCTTCCTGCAGGTGATGGTGGCGTTCATCCGCACCGGCGCCCTGCCCAAGCATGACCACTCGCATGTCGACGGCCTGGAAGACGAGCTGTCGGCGCAACAAAAAGGAGCGCATCCATGAACTCCCTGATTATCTTTGTCCTGCTGCTGGGGCTGATGCTGACCGGCATGCCGATCTCGATCTCGCTGGGCCTGACGGTGCTGACCTTCCTGTTCACCATGACGCAGGTGCCGATCGAGTCGGTGGCGCTCAAGCTGTTCACCGGCATCGAGAAGTTCGAGATCATGGCGATTCCGTTCTTCATCCTGGCCGGCAACTTCCTGACCCACGGTGGCGTGGCGCGGCGCATGATCAACTTCGCCAGCTCGATGGTGGGCCACTGGCATGGCGGCCTGGCGCTGGCCGGCGTGCTGGCGTGCGCGCTGTTCGCGGCGGTGTCCGGCTCGTCGCCGGCCACGGTGGTGGCGATCGGTTCCATCATCCTGCCGGCCATGGTGCGCCAGGGCTATCCGAAAAGCTTCGGCGCCGGCGTGATCACCACCTCGGGCGCGCTCGGCATCCTGATCCCGCCGTCGATCGTGATGGTGATGTACTCGGTCACCACCAACACCTCGGTGGGCAAGCTGTTCATGGCCGGCGTGGTGCCGGGCGTGATGCTGGCCTTCTTCCTCGGCCTGACCACCTGGTGGCTGGCGCGCAAGCACAACTATCCACGCATGGCCAAGGCCAGCTGGGGCGAGCGCTGGCGCACCTTCCGCAAGAGCGCGTGGGGCTTGGCGCTGATCATCGTGGTGATGGGCGGTATCTACACCGGTACCTTCACCCCGACCGAGGCGGCGGCGATGGCGGCGGTGTACGCCTTCATCATCGCGGTGTTCGTCTACAAGGACCTCAAGCTGCGGCAGGTGGGCAAGGTGTTGCTGGACTCGGCGGCGATGTCGGCCATGCTGCTGTACATCATCACCAACGCCGTGCTGTTCTCGTTCCTGATGACCAGTGAGAACATCCCGCAGGCCATGGCCGAATGGATCACCGGCCAGGGCCTGGGCGTGGTGACGTTCCTGCTGGTGGTGAACATCCTGCTGCTTTTGGCCGGCAATATCATGGAACCATCGTCGATCGTGCTGATCATGGCGCCTATCCTGTTCCCGGTGGCGATGAAGCTGGGGATCGATCCGGTGCACTTCGGCATCCTGATCGTGGTGAACATGGAGGTCGGCATGTGCCATCCGCCGGTGGGCCTGAACCTGTATGTGGCGTCCGGCATCACCAAGATGGGCATCACCGAACTGACCGTGGCGGTGTGGCCGTGGCTGCTCACCATGCTCGGTTTCCTGGTGCTGGTCACCTACATACCACAAATTTCCTTGTGGTTGCCAAATTTGATTTACTCTTAAAGCAGTTCGCTCCGGGCCGCAAAAAAATTTGCGAAAAAGCGTAATGGATACGTTATGATGGCGTCGCTCTCAGGGAAACGTGCATAACGATATGCAGCCCGGTAGCAAAGAATTGTAAGTGGGGAGTGTGTATAGAAACGGTACTCAATACCGGCACTAGATCGAGGAGACACACGTTTTACAGAATGTCGCTGTTATAGGGTCTGCAAGCCGCCACAAGCGCGCTACGGAACCAGGCAAGCGACCGGGAACGTGAAGCAGGATTTGAAAACGCACCGAACGGTGCGTTTTTTTTTGCCCGCGCCCTTTACAATGCATCCGGTGTGGCTTTTTTGCTGTAGCAGAGATGCAACATAATGGTGCGTACGAACAACTTTTTGGTGCATGCAACTGTGATGAAAATACAACAGGGTGGCGAGCTGTTTTCCGTGGTGGCGACACTACCGTTTGGCAAGCTGGGGGTGCGCACGGCCAACGGGGTGATCGTCGAGATGAGCTACCTGCCGCCCCATTTTGATGCAAAGGCGCCACAGGACGCGACCGCCGAGTTGGCGCTGCATCAGCTCGAAAAATACTGCGCGGACGCCGACTACCAATTCACCCTGCCGCTCAAGCGCGCCGGCACGGCGTTCCAGCAGAAGGTGTGGGACGCCATCAGCTCGATTCCGCGCGGCAGCGTGCGCACCTATGGCGAGCTGGCCAGGCACCTGGGCTCGGCGCCGCGCGCGGTGGGACAGGCCTGTGGCGCCAACTGGTTCCCGATCGTCGTGCCGTGCCACCGGGTCACCGCCGCCAGCGGCCTGGGCGGCTTCTCCAACAGCGACGACCCCAACGGCTATCTGCTGGGCGTGAAGCGCTGGCTGCTGGCGCATGAAGGTTCCAGCGAATACGCATGGCAGCAGACAACCTTGCTTTGATCGACGAGTTCTGCGACAGCCTGTGGCTGGAGGACGGGCTGTCCAAGAACACGCTGGAGGCGTACCGGCGCGACATGCGCCTGTTCGTGCAATGGCTGGAGAGCCAGCGCGCGCAGGTTGACGGCCTGCTGGCCGTGAAGGGGCACGATATCGAAAGCTATATCGCCGCCCGCCACGCCCAGGGCAAGCCGACCTCGTCCAACCGGCGGCTGTCGGTCATCAAGCGCTTCTACCAGATGATGCTGCGCCAGCGGCGCATCGACGACGATCCCAGCCTGAAGCTGGCCTCGGCCAGGCAGCCGCAGCGCGCGGTCAACACGCTGAGCGAGGCGCAGGTCGAGGCCCTGCTGGCCGCGCCGGATGTGAATACGCCGCTCGGCCTGCGCGAGCGCACCATGCTGGAGCTGATGTACGCCAGCGGCCTGCGGGTGTCGGAGCTGGTGGCGCTCAAGCTGCTGGAGCTGAGCCTGAACGACGGCGTGCTGCGCGTCACCGGCAAGGGCGCCAAGACGCGGCTGGTGCCGTTCGGCCAGCAGGCGCGCGCGTGGCTGGAGCGCTACCTGAAGGAGGCGCGCGGCGTGATCCTCAACGGCCAGCAGGACGACGCCCTGTTCGTCACCGGGCGCGGCGCCGGCATGACGCGGCAGATGTTCTGGGTGTTGATCAAAAAGCACGCCCTGAAGGCGGGCATCACGGCGCCGCTGTCGCCGCACACGCTGCGCCACGCGTTCGCCACCCATCTGCTGAACCACGGCGCCGACCTGCGTGTTGTGCAATTGCTATTGGGGCATTCCGATATTTCCACCACCCAGATCTATACCCATGTCGCAAGGGAGCGTTTGAAGCATCTGCATGCGCAACATCATCCTCGTGGTTGAGCAACTTGCGTCATAATGAAGACAGGGCAACGCTTTCTTTAGAAGGAGTGGCAAATGGCCAAAACGAACTTCGCGTATGAAAAGCGGCAGCGGGAACTGGAAAAGAAGAAAAAGCAGGAAGAGAAAGCCCGGCGCAAGGCCGAGCTGAAGAACAATCCGGGCCTGGCCCAGGAGAGTGAGGAAGACCTGGCCGAGGGCGAGACCTCCGGCCTCGCCCCCGACGACGATTAAGCGACTTCCGCCGCGTCCTTGCGCACCTCGTGCAGCGCCGGCTCCTCTTCGTGGCGGCCCTTGAAGAAGCGCGCGCAGCGTTTGCCGAGGTTGTCGAGATAGGTGTAGGCCACCGGCACCACCACCAGCGTCAGCAGGGTCGAGGTCAGCACGCCGCCGATCACCGCGCGGCCCATCGGCGCCTGGGTCTCGCCGCCTTCACCCATGCCGATCGCCATCGGCAGCATGCCGAACACCATGGCCAGCGTGGTCATCAGGATGGGGCGCAGGCGCACCTGGCCGGCCGTCATCAGCGCCTCGTGCTGGCTCTGGCCTTCCTTCTGCGCGTGGTTGGTGAAGTCCACCAGCAAGATCGCGTTCTTGGTCACCAGGCCCATCAGCATGATGAAGCCGATCACCGAGAAGATGTTGAGCGTGGTGTGGGTCACCAGCAGCGCCACCAGCACGCCGATCAGCGACAGCGGCAGCGACATCATGATGGCCACCGGCTGCAGGAAGCTGCCGAACTGCGAGGCCAGCACCAGGTAGATGAAGATGATGGCAATGCCCAGCGCGATCATGGCCGAGGTCATCGACTGCTCCATCTCCTGCGCGTTGCCGCCGACGTCGAAGCGCACGCCGGACGGCAGCTCGATTTCCTTCATGGCCTTCTTGACGTCGCTGTCGACGTCGCCGCCGGGACGGCCCTCGGTGCTGGCGTACACCGCCACCCGGCGCTGCAGCGCCTGGCGCTTGAGCACCTGCGGGCTGAAGGCCGGCACGAAGTCCACCACCTGGCGCAGCGGCACCATCACCGGACGGCCGTCCGGGCCCAGCTTGCTCGACGCCAGCGACAGGTCGGCCAGGTCGGTCACCTTCTGGCGGCCCGATTTCGGCAGCTGCACGTTGACCTCGTAGTTCTGGCCATCGGCGGCCAGGAAGTGCGAGGTGGTGTCGCCCGCCACGAACGGACGCAGCGCGCTGCCGATCTGCTGCGTGGTCAGGCCGAGGTCGCTGGCCAGCTCGTTGTTGATCTTGATGTTGGTCGACGGGTTGGCGCCTTCCTGGCTGTATTCCAGGTCGACCAGGCCCTTGATCTTGCGCATCTTGTCCATCAGGCGGTGCGCCACGTCGTCCAGCTTGGCCTCGTCGGTGCCGAGGATGGCGATGAAGATCGGCTTCATGCCGGCCGTCAGCGTGATGCCGGCGATCTGGTTCAGGCGCGCGCGGATCGCCGCCTCCATCTGCTGCTGTGAGCGGCGGTGATGGAATTTGCGGTCCTTGAGCTTGATGTCGATCTGCGCGGTGTTGCGGCCATCCCAGGTGCCGACCACGGCGATCACGCTTTCGATCTCCGGGAAGGCCTTGAGCGCCGCCTCGACCTGGTGCACCTTGTTGTCGGTGTAATCCAGGCTGGAGCCGACCGGGGTCTTGACCAGGAAGTTGACCCAGCCGTTATCCTGCTCCGGCATCATCTCGCCGCCGATCATCGGCACCAGCATGATGGAGCCGGCGAACAGCGCGAAGGCCAGGGCCAGCGTCATCTTCTTCCAGCGCAGCGCCAGCGCCAGCACCTTGCCGTACACCTTGTGCAGCCATTCCACGCCGCCCTCCAGCCAGTGCATGAGGCGGCCCAGCCACGGCAGGTATTTGAAGCGGTCCTGCACCGGGTCCGGCCACACCGACGACAGCATCGGGTCCAGCGTGAACGAGACGAACAGCGACACCAGCACCGCCACCGCCACCGTGATGCCGAACTGCAGGAAGAAGCGGCCGATGATGCCGTCCATGAAGGCCACCGGAATGAACACCGCCACGATGGCGAAGGTGGTGGCCATCACGGCCAGGCCGATCTCGTTGGTGCCGTCCTCGGCCGCCTTGCGGTGGTTCTTGCCCATGCCGAGGTGGCGCACGATGTTCTCGCGCACCACGATGGCGTCGTCGATCAGCAGGCCGATGCACAGCGACAGCGCCATCAGCGTCAGGAAATTGAGCGTGAAGCCGAAGGCCTTCATGGCGATGAAGCTGGCCAGCACCGAGATCGGCAGCGTCAGGCCGGTGATGATGGTCGAGCGCCACGAGTGCAGGAAGAAGAACACGATCACCATGGTCAGCACCGCGCCCTCGATGATGGTTTTCTTGACGTTGTCCAGCTGCGCCTGCACCTTCAGCGATTCATCGTTCAGCACCGCCACCTTGATGTCGGCCGGCAGGGATTTCCGCAGGTCGGCGGCGACCTGCTGGATGCGGCGGCCCACTTCCACCACGTTGGCATCCTGCACCTTGGTGATGTCGAGCGTGACGGCACGCTGGCCGTCGATGCGCGAGATCGACAGCTCCTCCTGCGCGCCATCCTCCACGGTGGCGACCTGCTCCAGATAGACCGGGCCGTTGGCGCGGCGCGCAACGATGATCTTGTTGAAGTCGCGCGGGTCCTTCATCTTGCCCTCCACCCGCACCAGGCGCTCGCTGGCGCCATAGCTGATGAAGCCGGCCGGCAGGTTGGTGTTGGTGTTCTGGATGGCGTTCAACACCTCGTCCACGCCGACCGCCTGCGCGGTCAGGTCGTTGGGGCGCAGCTGGATCAGGATCTGGCGCGCGGTCATGCCGTTGACGCGCACCTGGCCGACGCCCGCCACGCCCTGGAAGCGCTTGGCGATGATCTGGTCGGCCATGGTGGACAGCTCGCGCAGCGAGTGGTCGCTGGCGGTCAGGCCGATCTGCGCGATGGGGCGCGCGTTCTCGCCCTCGAAGCGGACGATGAACGGGTCCTTGGCCTCGCGCGGGAAGCGCGGCCGCACCTGCGCCACCTTGTCGCGCAAGTCCTGCATGGCGCGGTCCATGTCGGTCGACAGTTCAAAGTCGACGTAGACGCCGGCGCGGCCCTCCCACGAGTTCGAGCGCAGCGTCTTGATGCCGCTGACGGTGTTGACCGCCTCCTCGATCGGGCGGGTGATGTCGTTCTCCACCGCTTCCGGCGAGGCGCCCGGATACTGCACCTCGATGGCGGCGCCGGGAATGTCGACGTTGGGCATGGCCTCCAGGCCGAGGCCGCGATACGAGAACAGGCCCAGCACCATCAACCCCACCATCACCATGGTGGCGAACACTGGATTCCGAATGCTGACTTTGGTAATCCACATGATCAGCCCTTCGACGCTTCAGCGGCCTTGGCTTGCGCCGTCGGCGGCAGCTTGACCAGGGCGCCGGGCTTCAGGCTGTCCAGGCGCGAGACGATGACGTGCGCGCCTTGCGCCAGGCCTTCATGCACCTCGGCGTAGCCTTCCTCCTCATTGCGCAGGCCGATCCTGACCGGCTGCGCCAGCAGCTTGCCCTGTTCGACCTTGTAGACGATCTGCTGGCCGTCCTTGTCGTTGCGGATGGCGGCCAGCGGCACCACCGGCGCCACCGGCGAACGGTCGGTGACGATGCTGCCCTTGGCGAACATGCCGGCGCGCAGCGCGCTGTCCTCGTTCCTGACCGAGATATAGACCAGCATCGCGCGCGAGCCGGCCTCGGTCGATGGATTGATGCGCGCCACCTTGCCATGGAAGTCGCGCTGGGCGAAACCATCGACGCGGAACTTCACGTCCTGGCCGACCTTCACGCGCGGGATTTCCGAGGCCGGCACCTGCGCCTCCAGCGTCAGCTCGGACAGGTTGACGATGCTGTACACCGGCATGTCCGGCGCCAGCTTCTCACCGGCCTGCACGTGGCGCTTGCTGATCACGCCGTCGATCGGCGCCTTGATCACGCCATCGTTGAGGGCGATGCGGGCGATGTCCACCATGGCCGCCGCCGACTTCACGGCGGCGCGCGCCAGGTCGACCGTGTTCTGGGTGGAGTCGTAGGCGTTTTGCGAGATGTATTTCTGCTTGAGCAGGGCCTGGCTGTTGGCTTCGTTCTTGGTAGCCATGGCCAGCTTGGCCTGGGCCTCATCCAGCATGGCCTGCTGCTGTTGCAGGCGCGCGCGCAGGTCGGCCTGGTCGATACGGGCCAGCACCTGGCCGGCGTGCACCGCCATGCCTTCCTGCAGCGTGGTGGCTTCTACCACGCCCGAGACCTTGGACTTGATGGTGGCCGAACTCAGGGGCGCCAGCGAGCCCGACAGGGGCAAGCTGACCGCCAATGAACGGGCGTCGACGGCGGCGATGTCGCCGCTCGATAATTCGAAGACCTCTTTCTTTTCCTTGGCCGCCGCCGGGGCCGCGGCCGGTGCTGCCTCCTGCTTGCCGCGCAGGACGGTCCAGCCGCCACCGGCCAGCGCAATCACGACCAGGGCGATGGCCGGCTTGCGCCAGCGTTGTTTGCGCACGGTGGGCTGGGTGTACGGGGGGAGGGTTTCAAGTTTCATATCGTTCTTCTAATCAGGATGGCGCATGGTGTCACTTTAGGCCGTTGCAAGAGTGACAGCCAGTGAAATGCGATGGGCGGTGTAAAACCGCGCCTGAAATGCAGAAAAACGAGATTGGCGGTGTGTTTTAGTGCAAGCGCAGCCGCACCAGCACCTGGCCGTGATCGGAAGCGCCCGGCTGCTGAGGCTGCAGGTGCTGGTTGAGGTAGCTGACCTGCACCACCTCGCCCAGCGCGTGGCGCGAGGCCGGGTGGAACTCCTCCGACACCAGCACGTGGTCGATGGTGGCGTGGCGCCCTTCGTGGGTGATGGTGTAGCCGCCATCGCCGCGCTGCTCCTCGCCGGATTGCAGGTGGCGGCAATCGAACAGCTGGCCGCGCAGCTCCTCGCCCGGCTCGCAGGCGGCGCCGGCGCCCATGACGATGGTGGTGGTGACCGCGTCGACCGTATCGTTGAAGTCGCCCAGCACCACGCGCGGGCGGCGCTGCACCTTGTCCATGGCGCTCAGCAGGGCGCGCAGCGCCACCGCCTCGGTGCCGCGCCGGATCAGCGAGCGCAGGTTGGCCTGGGCGTGCAGCATGGGGATGTCGCCGGCATCGCCGCTGTGTTCATTGCGGTAGTCGGGGCGCTTGGATTTCAGGTGGACCACGATGACGTCGACGATTTGCTCATTCGGCAGCACCACTTGCGCGTGCAGGGGCGCGCGGGCGAAGCGGTCGGCGTCGCGACTGCCCTCGGGCAGGGCCACGCCGTCGGGAAACATGATGTAGGCCTGGGCCGGGGCGGCCAGCGGCAGGCGGGTGATCAGCGCCACCTCCGGCGTCAGGCGCGGCGCGCCCGTGACGGGATCGGGCGGCGGCTCGAAGCCGGCCAGGGTGGCGTCGCGGTAGCGCTGGCTGCGGGCCAGCACGTCGCGCAGGGCGGCCAGGGAAAAGATTTCCTGCAGGCCGATGACGTCGGCGTCCAGGGCGTCCAGCTGCCGCGCGGTCCAGGCGACCTTCGCTTCGTACTCGGCCTCGGTCAGGGGCGCCAGATTGTCGTACAATTTCGCCCCAGGCTGGGAAAGATTGCATACATTGAAAGTGGCAAAGCGAATTTCCTGCTGCATAATGGACAACTCCCCCAGATACTCACCATGGCGAAAAAAGAGCATATCTCCGAAACCCCGGCCACCCAGATGCTGCGCAAGCACAAGGTGGCGTTCACCGAGCACCCGTACGACTACGAGGAGCACGGCGGCACCAGCGTGTCCTCGCGCGAGCTGGGCGTCGACGAGCACCACGTGGTCAAGACGCTGGTGATGCAGGACGAAGCCGCCAAACCTTTAATTGTGCTGATGCACGGCGATTGCAAGGTCTCGACCAAGAATCTCGCCCGCAACATCGGCTGCAAGTCCGTCGAACCGTGCAAGCCGGAGGTGGCGTCGCGCCACAGCGGCTACATGATCGGCGGCACCTCGCCATTCGGCACCAAGAAAAGCATGCCGGTGTACGTGGAGGATAGCATCCTTGCGCTGGAAACGATTTATATCAATGGCGGCAGGCGCGGTTATCTGGTCGGCATCCAGCCGCGGGTGCTGACCGAGCTGCTGAACGCCAGGCCGGTGCATTGCGCGCTGGCCGAATAAGGCTGTATATTCAGCGGCCCCGCGCGCGGGCACAGAACGATAAATAGAGGAAAAAGATGAATACAGTTTGGATGACCGTGGCCGCCTACCTGATCGGCTCGATCTCGTTTGCCGTCGTCAGCAGCAAGTTGTTCGGCCTGGCCGATCCCCGCACCTATGGTTCGAAAAATCCGGGCGCCACCAATGTGTTGCGAAGCGGCAACAAGGGCGCGGCCATCGCCACCCTGATCGGCGACGCGCTCAAGGGCTGGATCGCGGTATGGCTGGCGATCCGCTTCCAGGAGCAGCTGCGGATCGGCGACGCCACCATCGCGCTGGTGGCGATCGCCGTCTTCCTCGGCCACCTGTGGCCGGTGTTCTTCCGCTTCGTCGGCGGCAAGGGCGTGGCGACCGCGGCCGGCGTGCTGCTGGGCTTGAATCCTTGGCTGGGCGTCGCCACCTTGGTGACCTGGCTGGCGGTGGCATTCGCCTTCCGCTACTCGTCGCTGGCGGCGTTGGTGGCGGCGGTGTTTGCCCCGTTCTATTATGGATTATTGTTTGGCGTGGAACCGCAGCTGGCCGCCGTGGCCGCCATGAGCGCGCTGCTGGTGTTCCGCCATTCGAAGAATATCTCCA
Organism: Duganella sp. SG902; assembly: GCF_013376005.1. Lineage (GTDB taxonomy): Bacteria > Pseudomonadota > Gammaproteobacteria > Burkholderiales > Burkholderiaceae_D > Rugamonas. The sequence continues at coordinate 160,030 of NZ_JABMJK010000002.1, forward strand.
ACCTGATCGCAGGCAAGGAGAGCCGCATCGGCAGCAAAGCGAAAGGCAAGTAAAAAAAATGGCAACTCCCCTGAAAATCGATTTCGTCTCGGACGTCTCCTGCCCCTGGTGCGCCATCGGCCTGGCCTCGCTGAACAAGGCGCTGGACGCCATCGGCGACGAGGCCGAAGTGAGCATCCACTTCCAGCCCTTCGAGCTGAACGCCAACATGCCGCCGGAAGGCCAGGACATCGGCGAGCACCTGACCGAGAAATACGGCTCGACCGCCGAGCAGCAGCAACAGGCGCGCGAGATGATACGCGCGCGCGGCGCCGAGGTCGGCTTCGAGTTCGCCATGGACAAGCGCGGCCGCATCTACAACACCTTCGACGCCCACCGCCTGCTGCACTGGGCCGGGCTGCAGGGCAAGCAGAAGGAACTGAAACAGGCACTGTTCAAGGCCTATTTCACGCAGGGCCTGGACCCGAGCGCGCACGAGGTGCTGATCTACCTGGCCGGCGAAGTGGGGCTGGACAAGGACGCCGCGCGCCAGGTGCTGCACACCGGCGAGTACGGCGCGGAGGTGCGCGAGGCCGAGCAATTCTTCCAGCGCCACGGCATCAACTCGGTGCCGGCCGTTATCATCAACGAGCGCCACCTGATCTCCGGCGGCCAGCCAGCGGCGGTGTTCGAGCGCGCGCTGCGCGAGATTATGGCCAAGGCATAAAAAGTAGCATTCACAGCGCTTGTTTTGCTATAAACTCCCCGGGTAAAAACGATAAGATTCTTGTCACTCTACTCAGGGAGGCCCATGCTGGCCGTAGAAAAAGTACACACGCTGCGTACCGCGCGTCCACCGGCGGACCAATTCCGGCTCGCCGCGCTGCATCGTTACCACATCCTCGACACGCCCGCCTGCGCCGACTTCAGCTTCCTGACCGAGTTGGCCGCCAAGGTGTGCGAAGTGCCTTACGCCTTCATCTCGCTGGTCGACGCCGACCGCGTATGGATCAAATCCTGCGCCGGCATGCAAATCGGCGAACTGCCGCGCGGCGAAAGCTACTGCTCGCTGGCCGTGCTGGGCGAGGCCGCCACCGAAATCCCCGACCTGAGCGCCGACCCGCGCACCGCGCACATGACGCTGACCGTGGGCGAGCCGCACATGCGCATGTACAGCAGCGTGGCGCTGACGTCCTCGGACGGCCACGCCATCGGCACGCTGTGCGTGATGGACACCAGGCCGGGGCGCCTGAGCGACGACCAGCGCGCCATGTTGGTCAAGCTGGCGCGCCAGGTGATGGCGCTGATCGAGCTGCGCGCCAACGAGCGCAATCTGGAGGCGGCGGTGCGCGAGCTGGAACTGCTGGCCACCACCGACGACCTCACCGGATTGCACAACCGCCGCTCGCTGCTGCACCGGCTGAAGTTCGAGGTGGCGCGCGCGCGCCGTTTCCGCGCGCCGCTGTCGGCGCTGATGATCGACCTCGATCACTTCAAGAAAATCAACGATGAATACGGCCACGTGGTCGGCGACCAGGTGCTTGCCGACGTCGGCCGCCTGCTGCGCGAGAACGTGCGCGTGATCGACATGCCGAGCCGCTACGGCGGCGAGGAACTGTGCGTGATCCTGCCGAACACGCCGGCGGAAGGCGCGCGCAAGCTGGCCGAGACGCTGCGCGCCAGGATCGAGGCGCAGCCGCACGCGGCGGGCGCGCGTCAATTCCGGGTCACGGCCAGCATCGGCGTGGGCTCGTTCAATCATATGGAAATCGACGATGCGGAAAGCCTGCTCAAGCAGGCTGACGACGCGCTGTACCGCGCCAAGCGCGCCGGCCGCAATCGTGTGGAGCATGGATCCGACTGAAAGGAGAATGGTTATGCCGACTGCCAGCTGGAACGGTGTCGTCATCGCGCAGGCGAATGATGACGAGGTCGAAATCGTGGAGAACAACGTCTACTTCCCGCCGTCGAGCGTGAAGCGGGAATATCTGCAGCCCAGCAGCCACACCTCGCGCTGCCCGTGGAAGGGGCTGGCCAGCTATTACTCGCTGAACGTCGACGGCAAGATCAACGAAAACGCCGCGTGGTACTACCCGGAGCCTTCCGAAAAGGCCGCGCAGATCAAGGACCACGTGGCCTTTTGGCGCGGCGTCGAGGTGCGGCGCTAGTTGGACAATCTCACCCACAGCATCATCGGCTTCGGCGTTGGCGAGGTGGTGCACCGCGGCTTGCCGGCGGAGCCCGGGACGCTGGCGCAGCGGGTGCGGCATCGGCTGTTGCTGGTGTCGTGCGCGCTGGCCAGCAATTTCCCCGACCTCGACCTGTTCCTGACCAGGTTGTTGCCCGATCCCCTGGGTTACCTGCTCAATCATCGCGGCCACACGCACACGGTGTTGTGGGCGGTGCCGCAGGCCGTGCTGCTGGCGGCCTTGCTGTGGCTATGCTGGCCGGCGGCGCGTGCGCTGTTGCGCGACAGCCGCGCCGCGCGGCTGGGGCTGGCGATCAGCGTCAGCGTCGGCCTGGCGCTGCATCTGCTGATGGACTTCACCAACTCGTATGGCGTGCATCCCTGGTATCCGTTCGACGGACGCTGGTTGTATGGCGACATGGTGTTCATCATCGAGCCGCTGTTCTGGGTGGCGATCGGGGTGCCGATGGCGCTCATCATGCGCTGGCGCTGGTTGCGTGTCACCGGCTTGCTGGCCTTGTTCGCGGCGCTGGTGTTGTTCGCGGCGCGCGGCTATATCGGTTGGATGTCGTTCGCGGCGCTGCTGCTGATCGCCGCGGTGTGCGGCGCGGCGCAGTGGCGCGCGGGCGAGCGGGGACGTGGAGGGCTGCTGCTGGCGCTGGGCGTCAGCGTCGGATTCATCGCGGTGCAGGGCGTGGCCTCGCATAAGGGCAGGGCCTGGCTGACGGAGGAGTTGGAGCGCGCCGACCCCGCGTCGCGGGTGCTGGATGTGGCGATGACCGCGTTCCCTTCGCAGCCTCTGTGCTGGGCCTACGTCAGCATCGAAAGCAATGGGACGCGGTACCGCTTGCGGCGTGGCGTCCTGCCGCTGGGGGCGGTGGCGTGCCCGGCAGGCCTGAGCGCGGCGCCGGAGACGGTCAGCGGCAGTGTGCAGGAGCTGCGCGCGCTGAAAGCGTCCGACTGCCAGGTCGACGCCTGGCTGCGCTTTGGACGCATGCCTATCCTGGCGAACGGCGAGCTGTCCGACTACCGCTTCGCCACCACGCCGCGCGGCAACTTCACCACCTTGCGCATCGGCCCCGCCGCCTCCTGCCCGCAAGGCATCCCCGCATGGGGCTATCCCCGCGCCGATTTATTCGGGGTCAGCTCTGACATTCGGACAAAAGGGAACTAATCAAAAAGTTTTTAGTTCCCTAATGTCCGAATGTCAGAGCTGACCCCGAAGTTTAGACCCCGAAGGTTAGGCGGCTTTTTTCAGCACGTCGTCGTGGTCGGTGGAGAGGGCGACGTCCAGCCATTCGGCCATTTCTTTTTCCACGAACTGGTTTTTGGCGCGTACGCGTTGGACGGTGTCGGAGCCGAGTTGCAGGCGCACCGGCGGGGTGGCGCTGTCGGCCAGTCGCAGCAGGGCGCTGGCCAGCTTGACCGGGTCGCCGGGCTGCGCGTGGTTGACGTCGGCCGCGAAGTCACGCATCGCGCCAACGGTGGCGGCGTAGGAGGCTATGCGGTCGCGCGTGGCGACCAGCGACGTCGCGTCAAGGAAGTCGGTGCGGAAGAAGCCTGGTTCCACCACCGTCACTTTGATGCCCAGCGGTTCCAGTTCGATCGCCATCGCTTCGCTCAGGCCTTCCACCGCGAACTTGGTGGAGCCGTACACGCCCCAGCCGGCATACGAGGAGTAGCCGCCCACCGAGGAGATGTTGATCACGTGGCCGCTGCCTTGCCTGCGCATCACCGGCAGCACGGCGCGGCTGACGTTCAGCAGGCCGAATACATTGGTTTCATACAGTGCCCGCACTTCTTCGGCGTTGGCTTCCTCTACCGCGCCCAGCAAGCCGTAACCGGCGTTGTTGACCAGCACGTCGATGCGGCCGAAGCGCGCCACCGCCTGCTGCGCGGCGACCACGGCTTGCGCTTCCAGTTTCACGTCCAGCCGCAGCGCCAGCAGGTTGGGATGTTCGCCCAGCGCCGCGATCACTGCCTGCGGATCGCGCGCGGTCGCCACGACGAAGTCGCCCCGCTCCAGCGCCTGTTGCGCCGTCAGTACGCCAAAGCCACGCGATGCGCCGGTGATGAACCATACTTTTTTCATGATGATTTTCCTTTCGAGGTGAGTTGATGGAGTCCAGTTTAGGCCGCCTCAACCTGCTACACTAGCCATAGGAAAGCTGTTTGATTTTCATCTATTGGTTGATAATATGGATAAAGCCCGGGTCATCAGTCTGTTCATCGGCGTGGTGCGCGCCAAAAGCTTCAGTCAGGCGGCGGTGGATGCCGGCCTGACGCCGCAGGCGGTCAGCAAGGCGGTGCGGCAGCTGGAGGAGCATTTGGGCGTGCGCCTGTTTCACCGCACCACGCGCAGCCTGAGCCTGACCGACGAGGGCACGCGCCTGTTCGAGCTGGCCAACCCCGGCTTGCGCCTGCTGGATGAGGCGCTGGAGCAGATCCAGAGCAGCCGGCTGGAGGTGGATGGCCTGATCCGCGTGGCCGCGCCGATGTCGATCGGCACCGCCATCATCGTGCCGCTGCTGCAGGAGTTTCAGCAGCGCTATCCCGGCGCGCATTTCGACATGCAGCTGGACGATCATTTCGTCGATCTGGTGGAAAACAAGATCGATGTCGGCTTCCGCGCCGGCAGTCCGCCCGAGCGCAATCTCATCTCGCGCAAGCTGGGCGAAATCACGCTGCTGACCTGCGCCGCGCCGTCCTATCTCGAACGCCACGGCACGCCGCGCAAGGTGGCCGATCTGGCCGGACACCGCTGCACCGGTTTCCGCCAGCCCAACACCGGCCGCCTGCTGCCGTGGGAATTCCACGTCGACGGCGCCACGGTGTATCAGGAGGTGCCGGTGGTGGCCAGCTTCAATACGGTGGAAGGGGAGTTGACGGCGGTGCTGAACGGCATGGGCATCGGTCAGATGCCGGTGTTCATGATCGAGCGCGAGCTGGCCAGCGGCGCACTGGTGCCGCTGCTAACGCCGACCGTCACGGCCAACAATGGCGTATTCATGTATTACCAGCAACGAACGCAGATGCCGCTGCGGGTGCGGCATTTCATCGATTTCGCAGCCGAGCAGGCGCCGTTGCGGCTACAGGCGCAGCGCAAGGCTGTCAATGCCGCCAAGGGAAGATAAGCCAGTTTAAGGTGCGTGTGTGCACGGTTTCGGCACCTGATGCGTTATATCGTGTGGCTACTTCGCCACAAAAGCGCCTAGAATCAAGCTGTATAGGCCGCTTTCTGCCTATTTGGTTGGCACAACAATTGCATTGCCCTCCAGAAAGGACGATGATCGATTTACATGGAGGCTGTTATGAATACCGTAACTGATAAAGATAACAAAACCGCAGTACATCACGAGTCGCCGGCCGATGAGCATCGCCTGCGCAGCGAACGCATTGCCGCCCGCGGCGTCAGCCTGGGCAACGGCAAGGCCAAGTACCTGATCCCGCTGGTCGGTCTGGCCGTGCTGGCGGGCATGGCGTTCGCGTCGAATTAAACGACCTTGAGCTCGTCGAGCGGCCAGCGCGGCCGCACATTGAACGAGTAATCCTTCTTCGCCGCGTCCGGGTTGATCATCAGGCGCATCGCGCCGGCGAAGGCGATCATGGCGCCGTTATCGGTGCAAAACTCCAGTTCCGGGTAGTAGACCTTGAACTTCTTCTTGGCCGCCGCCGCGTTTAACGAGGCGCGTAGCTGCGTGTTCGCGCCCACGCCGCCGGCGATCACCAGCCGTTTCAGGCCAGTGTGCTTGATCGCCGACACGCATTTCGCGGTCAGCACGTCGACGATGGCGTCGACGAAGCCGCGCGCGATGTTGGCCTTGTCCTGTTCGCAGATGTTGGCGACGACCTTTTCCTCGTGGTTCTTCACTACCGTCAGCACCGCCGTTTTCAGGCCGGAGAAGCTGAAGTTGAAATCCTTGGTGTGCTTCATCGGACGCGGCAGCTGGTAGGCGTCCGGATCGCCAAATTCGGCCAGGCGCGAGATGGCCGGCCCGCCCGGGTAGCCCAGACCCAGCAGCTTGGCCGACTTGTCGAAGGCTTCGCCGGCGGCGTCGTCCAGGGTTTCGCCCAGCAGGGTGTACTGGCCGACGCCGTCCACCCGCATCAGCTGGGTGTGACCGCCCGAGACCAGCAGGGCGATGAAGGGGAATTCCGGCGGCTGCGAGGCCAGCAGCGGCGACAGCAGATGGCCTTCCAGGTGGTGCACGCCCAGCACCGGCTTGTCCAGCGCCAGCCCGAGGCTGCATGCCACCGACGAGCCGACCAGCAGCGCGCCGGCCAGGCCAGGCCCTTGGGTGTAGGCGATGGCGTCGATGTCTTGCGGCGTCTTGCCGGCTTTTTCCAGCGTCTGCGTCAGCAGCGGGATGGCGCGGCGGATGTGGTCGCGCGAGGCCAGCTCGGGCACCACGCCGCCGTATTCCTCGTGCATGGCCACCTGCGAGTGCAGGGCATGGGACAGCAGGCCGTGTTGCGTGTCGTACAACGCCAGGCCGGTTTCGTCACAGGAGGATTCAACGCCAAGAACGATCATGGAAGCAGCAGATTTCAAAAGGGGAATCCGCCATTGTAATGGAAATGGCGTGCAAGCATGCACCAGCGCAGTTCCGGCCTGCACCCGCGGGGTGCGCATTTTTGCCAAATGGTCAGGGTTTCGATGGCATCGCTTTTGCTTGAACAGGGCCGGGAGGGTAGGCCATGGACAGGCAATGGAAGCTGATATGCAAATTGAAGGATGTACCGCTGGGCGGTGGCGTGCGCCTGGTGCCGCGCGGGCTGGCGTGGCAGGAGTTGCCGGGCGTGGCGTTGTTCCGCACGGGTGAGGAGAGCGTGCATGCCGTGCTGGCCTGCGATAGCGCGCGCCGTTACTCGGTGAAGGTGGAGGGCATGAAGGTCTATCTCGACCTGGAGGAACTGAGTGCGCCCGCCAGCCAGGCCGAGGCGGCGCTGGCGGGGCAGTTTGGCGTGGCCACCAGCATGGTGGCTTACTGCTACTAGCGTGTCATTCCCGCGCAGGCGGGAATCCATGCTGAGCAAGCGTTCCATGGGTCCCCGCCTTCGCGGGGACGACGGGTCAGGGGCGGTTTTTTAGCTGCTGGTGCGCGTCGCGCAGCATCTTTTCTGTGGTGTCCCAGTCGATGCAGCCGTCGGTCACCGAGCAGCCGTACACCAGCTGGCTCAGGTCGGCCGGGATCTTCTGGTTGCCGCCGACGATGTTGGACTCGATCATCACGCCCACCAGCGACTTGTTGCCCTGCACGATCTGGTGGATGACGTCGGCCATCACCAGCGGTTGCAGCTCGGGCTTCTTGTAGCTGTTGGCGTGCGAGCAGTCGACCACCAGATTGGCCGGCAGCTTGGCCTTGGCCAGCGCCTGCTCGGCGATCGCGATCGACACCGAATCGTAGTTCGGACGGCCATCGCCGCCGCGCAGCACCACGTGGCCGTAGGCGTTGCCGCGGGTACGCACGATCGACACATTGCCCTGCGCGTTGATGCCCAGGAAGGAGTGCGGATGCGCCGACGACAGGATGGCGTTGATGGCGATGCCGATATCGCCATCGGTGCCGTTCTTGAAGCCGACCGGGGTCGACAGGCCGGACGACATTTCGCGGTGGGTCTGCGATTCGGTGGTGCGGGCGCCGATGGCGGTCCAGGCGATCAGGTCGCCCAGGTATTGCGGCGAGATCGGGTCGAGCGCCTCGGTGGCGGTCGGCAGGCCCAGCTCGCACACGTCCAGCAGGAACTGGCGCGCCTTTTCCATGCCGACGTTGACGCGGAAGGAGTCGTCCATGTCCGGATCATTGATATAACCCTTCCAGCCGGTGGTGGTGCGCGGCTTTTCGAAATACACGCGCATCACTAGCAGCATGGTGTCGGCCACCTCGGCCTGCAGCGCCTTGAGGCGGCTTGCATAGTCGAGGCCGGCTACCGGATCGTGGATCGAGCAGGGGCCGACCACCACGAACAGGCGCTTGTCCTTGCGGTCGATGATGTTGCGCAGGGCTTCGCGGCCCTTCATCACGGTCTCGGAGGCGGCGTCGGTCAGCGGCAGCTTGCTGTGCAAGGCTTCCGGCGACGGCATCGGCGCGAACGAGGTGACGTTGACGTTTTCAATGTCTGGGGAAATCATGATCTTTACACTGGTTTCATTTTCGGGAGCCAGATAGTGTAGCCGAAATGCGCCGTAGTGGTTTAAGCTGCTGCCATGACTACAACACATGAACCATTCCCGGCCGCGCGTTTCATCAAGGAAATCGGACGCGGCAAGAACGGCGCCCGCAGCATGACGCGCGATGACGCCCATGATCTTTATGAAGCCATGCTGAATGGCCGCGTCTCCGATCTGGAGCTGGGCGGCATCCTGCTGTCGATGCGCATCAAGGGCGAGTCGGTGGAGGAGATTGCCGGCTTCCTCGACGCGGCCGAGGCCAGCTTCGAGCCGTTCAACGCGCCGCCGGGCCAGTTCGCGCCGGTGGTGATCCCGACCTATAACGGCGCGCGCAAGATGGCCAACCTGACGCCGCTGCTGGCCATGCTGCTGGCGCGCGAGGGTGTGCCGGTGCTGGTGCACGGCGTGGCGACCGACCTGGGCCGTGTCGCCACGGCGGAGGTGTTTGCCGAGCTGGGCGTGGTGGCGGCGCGCCATCGCTCGGAGGCGGAGGAGTCCATGTCGCAGGGCAAGCCGGCCTTCATCACCATCGAGACCATGGCGCCCAAGCTGGCGCATATGCTGTCCTTGCGGCGCATTCTGGGCGTGCGCAATTCCACCCATACGTTGGTGAAGATCATGCAGCCGTTCGCCGGTCCCGCGCTGCGGCTGGTGTCGTACACGCATCCGGAGTATCTGGAGATGCTGGGCGAGTATTTCACCACCGCCGCCCTGCACGAGCGCGGCGATGCGTTCCTGATGCGCGGCACGGAAGGCGAGACGGTGGCCAATGCCAACAAGGCGCAGCAGATTGACTGGTTCCATGGCGGGCTGCGGACCACGCTGGTGCCCAAGCAGACTCTGGTGGGCGAGTTGCCGCTGCTGCCGGAGGATAAGAGCGCGGCGGCCACGGCGGGGTGGATACAGTCGGTGCTGAAAGGCGAGGTGGCGGTGCCGCCGCCGATCGCGGAACAGGTGGCGCAGTGTCTGCTGGTTTCGCGGACCGTGGCCTCGCGCCAGCATGTGAGCGAGCCGATAGCGTAGAATCTCGCCCTTTCGCGTCGCACGTCATTCCGGCGAAGGCCGGAATCCATAGAATGCATGCTCAGCATGGATTCCGGCTTTCGCCGGAATGACGGAGCAGCGGTGGCGATTTGAATCTGACGGGAACAACATGGCAAAGTTTGATGTGGCGGTAATCGGCGCGGGCGCGGCCGGGATGATGTGCGCGGCCACGGCCGCCCAGCGCGGCCTGCGCGTGGTGCTGATCGACCACGCCGCCAAGCTGGCCGAGAAAATCCGCATCTCGGGCGGCGGCCGCTGCAACTTCACCAACATCAACGCCGGCCCGGCCAACTTCCTGTCCGAGAACCCGCACTTCTGCAAGAGCGCCCTGTCGCGCTGCACCCCGCAGGACTTCCTGGCGCTGGTGAAAAAGCACCGCATCGGCTACCACGAGAAGCACAAAGGCCAACTGTTCTGCGACGACTCCGCCGAACAGATCATCGACATGCTCAAAGACGAGTGCGCCGCCGGCGACGTCCATTGGCGCATGCCGTGCAAGGTCGAGTCGCTGGAGCAGGGCGCCGAAGGTTTCGTCCTGCAAACCGACAGCGGCACCATCGAAGCCCCCAGCGTGGTGATCGCCACCGGCGGCCTGTCGATCCCGAAGATCGGCGCCACCGATTTCGGCTACCGTATCGCAAAACAATTCGACCTGCGCCTGGTCGAGCCGCGCCCGGCGCTGGTGCCGTTGACTTTCGACCCGCAACAGTGGGCGCCCTTCGTTGAAATGGCCGGCATCGCGCTGGAAGTGGACGTGGAAACCGGCTCGCTGAAAGGCCGCAACCCGAGCGGCGCGCGCTTCCGCGAAGACTTGCTGTTCACCCACCGCGGCCTGTCCGGCCCGGCGATCCTGCAGATTTCGTCCTACTGGCAGCCGGGTACGCCGATCGTGATCAACCTGCTGCCGGAACTGGATCTGGCCGCCACGCTCATCGAAGGCAAGAACACCATCAAGAAACAGCTGGGCAACGTGCTGTCCCAGTGGCTGCCGGCGCGGCTGGCCGAAGGTTTGCTGCTGGCCCACGGTTTCGCGCTCGACGCCCGCCTGGCCGACATGCCCGACGCCCAGCTGCGCAAGCTGGGCGCCGCCATCAACCAGTGGACCCTGACCCCCAACGGTTCCGAAGGCTACAAGAAAGCCGAAGTCACGCGCGGCGGCGTCGATACCCGCGAACTGTCGCAGCAAACCATGATGGCCACCAAGGTGCCGGGTCTGTATTTCATCGGTGAAACGGTCGACGTGACGGGGTGGCTGGGAGGCTACAACTTCCAGTGGGCATGGGCCTCGGGTGTGGCGGCGGGCCAGGCGGTTTGATATACTGGCGGTCTGCACGTTGTTGTTTTTCCTATGAAAGCCGCATGGCAGGCTGTGTTCAACGGCCTCGGGCTTCCATTTTCCGGAAAAAGATGCTATAGTCTCTGTCTCCCTATAACCTCCAACGGTTTGAATTTTTACATGACCACTATTCGCCTTAAAGAAAACGAGCCGTTCGAAGTCGCAATGCGTCGCTTCAAACGCACCATCGAAAAAACCGGTCTGCTGACCGAACTGCGCGCGCGCGAGTTCTACGAAAAGCCAACCGCGGAGCGCAAGCGCAAGCTGGCTGCTGCCGTTAAGCGTCACTACAAGCGTATCCGCAGCCAACAGCTGCCGAAAAAACTCTTCTAAGATCGCTTACGCAGGACAACCTGGCCTTGCCGGTTGTGTTTAGCGGCATCTAAGAGATACCCGCTCCAGCTTTTTAGCTGCGGCGGGTTTTCGCATTTTTACTCCACTATTTTCTGAAAGAAACGCCATGGGCTTGAAAGCACAGATTACCGAAGACATGAAAACCGCCATGCGCGCCAAGGAAGCCGGCCGCTTGGCGACCATCCGCCTGATCCTGGCGGAAATCAAGCGCAAGGAAGTGGATGAGCAGATCGAGGTCGACGATGCCCAGACCGTGGCCATCGTGGAAAAAATGATCAAGCAGCGCAAGGATTCCATCACCCAGTTCGAGGCCGGCGGCCGCGCCGACCTGGCCGACATCGAAAAAGCCGAACTGGCCGTGCTGAGCGCCTACATGCCCGCCGGCCTGTCGGACGAGGAAATCGCCGCCGAAGTGGCCGCCGCCGTGGCGGCCTCGGGCGCCGCCGGTCCGCAGGACATGGGCAAGGTCATGGGCATCGTCAAGCCGAAGCTGGCCGGCCGCGCCGACATGACCGTGGTGTCCGCGCTGGTGAAGAAAGCGCTGTCCCCGGCAGCCTAAGCAAGTCCGCCGCCGCGGCTTGATGTGCGTCAAAGCACATTGGCCGCGGCGGTATAGTCTGATCTACAACAAGACCGTTCAGCCCCCTGTGATCCCACAAACTTTTATCGCCGATTTGTTGAACCGCGTCGATATCGTCGACGTTGTCGGACGTTATGTGCAGCTGAAAAAAGGCGGCGCGAATTACATGGGCTTGTGCCCGTTCCACAATGAAAAGTCGCCCAGCTTCACGGTCAGTCCGACCAAGCAGTTTTACCACTGCTTCGGCTGCGGCGCGCATGGCACCTCGATTGGTTTCATGATCGAATACTCCGGCATGGGCTTTGTCGATGCCGTCAAAGAGCTGGCGCAAAGCGTCGGCATGGTGGTGCCCGAGCAGGACGACAAGATTCCGCCGGCGCAGCGCGCGCAGATGCAGGCCCAGACCATGGCCCTGACCGACGCCATGACGCGCGCCAGCGACTTCTTCAAGCTGCAGCTGCGCAGCGCGCCGAACGCCATCGCCTACCTGAAAAACCGTGGCCTGACCGGCGAGATCGCCGCCCGTTTCGGGCTGGGCTATGCGCCGCCGGGCTGGGACAATCTGCGTTCGGTGTTCCCCGACTACGACGCCACCGTGCTGGCCGAGTCCGGCCTGGTGATCGACCGCGTGGACGAGGATGGCGGCAACAAGAAACGCTACGACCGCTTCCGCGAGCGCGTCATGTTCCCCATCAAAAACACCAAGGGCCAGGTGATCGCCTTCGGCGGCCGGGTGCTGGATCAGGGCGAACCTAAGTACTTGAATTCCCCGGAAACGCCTTTATTTTCAAAGGGCTTCGAGCTGTATGGCTTGTTCGAGGCGCGCCAGGCGATCCGCGATGCGGGTTACGTGCTGGTGACGGAAGGCTATATGGACGTGGTGGCGCTGGCACAGATGGGTTTCCCGCAAGCGGTGGCGACCCTCGGCACGGCTTGCACCACCCACCATGTGCAGAAGCTGTTGCGTCAGACCGACACGGTGATCTTCAGTTTCGACGGCGACAAGGCCGGCCGCCGCGCCGCACGGCGCGCGCTGGAGGCCTGCCTGCCGCACGTGACGGACAACAAGACCATCAAGTTCCTGTTCCTTCCCACCGAGCACGATCCGGACAGCTATGTGCGCGCCTACGGCAAGGAAGCGTTCGAGCGGGAAATCCAGGAAGCCATGCCGCTGTCGCAGTTCCTGATCAAGGAAGCGGTGGGCGAGCATGACATGAGCAGCCCGGAAGGCCGGGCGCGCGCGCAGTTCGACGCCAAGCCGATGCTGCAGGCGATGACGCCAACCGCGTTGCGCCTGCAAATCGTGCACGCGCTGGCGCAGGTGACCATGACCTCGACCTACGAGATCGAATCGTTGTTCGAGTTGTCCCGCCCGGTGGCGCCGGCCAAGATCGCGCCGCCGAAAAGCGGGCGGCCGCAGCCGAAAGGGCTGGAGTTGCAGATCGTGCGCCTGCTGGTGGCGCACCCGTCGCTGGCGCTGGACGTCGACGCGGCGGCGCTGGCGGCCTTCCAGTTCTTCGGCGCGGAACCGGCCGAGCGGCTGGCGCAGCTGGTGGCATCGGCGCAAATGCTGGGGGAAGGCGGCAATTTCGCGGCATTTGCGCAGCATTTGAAGTCGCAGGGCGACGAGTACGACGGCATCATCGCGGAAATCGTCAAGGACCCGGAGTCGGAGCGCGACACCGAGCGGCTGGTGCTGCGGGCGGCGATCCGCCAGGTCAAGCACGACGCGCTCAAGCAGGAGTTGAGCCAGTTGTTCGCCTCCGGCCTGACGTCCGACGAGATCGGCGTGCGCTACCGCGAGCTGACCGCCCAGCAGGACCAGCTGCTGCGCGAGGCCCAGGCGGAATTGCCGAACCGATAAGTGTTGTTGTACGGTTTGTGACGTAATGTTTCTGTCATCATTCCAGCGGCGGACGTGGCGGTCTTCCCTCTGGAAATTGAAAAGTGACGTGCTATAATAAAACGCTAAGTGTTGTAATTTTTGGCATCGTTTTTCTGTTCAGAGTGTGTTTGTTTTCAGTGAGTTAGGCTCTTGATCGACGCGGAAGGACGGGTGTCGGCGGCCAGGGCCAGCCACGGTTGAGCAACGAGTCTGTTTGCTACCTAACCGAGTCGCGGTTTCTTGCCCCCACGCACGTGTCCGATGCAGTAGAATTCCTTGGAATTCTCTATAGACTCGGTCGGCCTGACCCAGGTGTAAGTAAGTCGTAGTATTGTCGGACTTGTGTAGTCGGCAAGTTCGAAGACGTAGTGATCCCGGAGGGATCGAAACTTTATCCGTAATCGAAAGCGCCTGTGCCAATCAAGAAACCTGAATCCAAAGCGGCTGAAAAGCCGACTAAAGTGAGCGCCAAATCCGCCAAGACAGCGGACAAGCCGGAGACGCGCGTTGCCAGCAAACCGCCAGCGGTCAGCCAGACCACGGACGCGGCCGCGCTGGCGGCGATCGACACGTCGGGTTACGTGCTGCCCACGGTCAAAGTGCCGGGCCGGCGCGGGCGCAAACCGAAAGAATTCCAGCCTGAGAACGACGAAGTCGCCGCGCTGAACGCGGTCGAGCGCGCCGAGCTCAAGGCCGTCGACAAGGCCAAGGCCAAGGACCGCAAGGCCAAGGAGAAGGCCCTGCTCAAGGACGCCTTCTCGTCCGACACCGAGGCCACCGAGGAAGAGCTCGAACGCCGCCGCCAGAAACTCAAGACCCTGATCAAGTTCGGCAAGGAGCGCGGCTTCCTGACCTACGCCGAGATCAACGACCACCTGCCGGACAACATCGTCGATCCGGAGGCGATCGAAGGCATCATCGGCACCTTCAACGACATGGGCATCGCCGTGTACGAGCACGCGCCCGACGCCGAGACGCTGCTGCTGTCCGACAATGTCGCCACCGTCACCAGCGATGACGAAGCCGAGGCGGCCGCCGAGGCGGCGCTGTCCACCGTCGACTCCGATTTCGGCCGCACCACCGACCCGGTCCGCATGTACATGCGCGAGATGGGCTCGGTCGAGCTGCTGACGCGCGAGGGCGAGATCGAGATCGCCAAGCGCATCGAGGATGGCCTGAAAGACATGATCCAGGCGATTTCCGCCTGCCCGGTGACGATCGCGGAAATCATCGCCGCCTCCGACCGCATCCGCGCCGACGAGATCAAGATCGACGAGATCGTCGACGGCCTGGTCGACGAAAACGAAGATGCCGCCGCGCCGGCGCCGACCGCCGCGTCGGACGAGGAAGAGGAAGAAGAGGACGAGGAAGAAGAGGAAGAAGAGGAAGAGGAAGAAGCCAGCCCTTCGGGCGCCGCGGCCGGCTACTCGGCCGAACAGCTGGAAGCCATGAAAGCGGCCTCGCTGGAAAAATTCGACGTCATCTCCCTGCAGTTCGACAAGATGCGCCGCGCCTTCGAGAAGGAGGGCTACAACTCCAAGGCCTACGTCAAGGCGCAGGAAGCGATCTCGGCCGAGCTGCTCGGCATCCGCTTCACCGCCAAGGTGGTCGAGAAGCTGTGCGACACCCTGCGCGGCCAGGTGGACGAGGTGCGCCACATCGAGAAGCAGATTCTGGACGTGGCCGTGAACAAGTGCGGCATGCCGCGCGCGCACTTCATCAAGGTCTTCCCCGGCAACGAAACCAATCTGGACTGGGTGGATGGCGAAGTGGCCGCCGGTCACGCCTACAGCGCCATCCTGGGCCGCAACATCCCGACCATCAAGGAGCTGCAACAGCGCCTGATCGACCTGCAGGCACGCGTGGTGCTGCCGCTGCCGGACCTGCGCAACATCAACCGCCAGATGGCGGCCGGTGAAATGAAGGCGCGCAAGGCCAAGCGTGAGATGACCGAGGCCAACCTGCGCCTGGTGATTTCGATCGCCAAGAAATACACCAACCGCGGCCTGCAGTTCCTCGACCTGATCCAGGAAGGCAACATCGGCCTGATGAAGGCGGTGGACAAGTTCGAATACCGTCGCGGCTACAAGTTCTCGACCTACGCCACGTGGTGGATCCGTCAGGCCATCACGCGCTCGATCGCCGACCAGGCACGCACCATCCGGATTCCGGTGCACATGATCGAGACCATCAACAAGATGAACCGCATCTCGCGCCAGATCCTGCAAGAGACCGGCGCCGAGCCGGACCCGGCAACGCTGGCCATCAAGATGGAAATGCCAGAGGACAAGATCCGCAAGATCATGAAGATCGCCAAGGAACCGATATCGATGGAGACGCCGATTGGCGACGACGATGATTCGCATCTGGGCGACTTCATCGAGGACAACAACACCCTGGCGCCGTCGGACGCGGCGCTGCACGCCTCGATGCGCGGCGTGGTGAAAGACGTGCTCGATTCGCTGACGCCGCGCGAAGCCAAGGTGCTGCGCATGCGCTTCGGCATCGAGATGTCGACCGACCACACGCTGGAAGAGGTGGGCAAGCAGTTCGACGTGACGCGCGAGCGCATCCGCCAGATCGAGGCCAAAGCCTTGCGCAAGCTGCGTCACCCGAGCCGTTCCGACAAGCTGAAGAGTTTCCTGGAAGGTAACTAAGGCTTGACTGGGGTAGGGGGAGCCTATATGCTCCCGTGTTCTTCGGGCCCTTAGCTCATGCTTGGTTAGAGCAGAGGACTCATAATCCTTTGGTGCGCGGTTCGACTCCGCGAGGGCCTACCAATTTGCTTAAAGCTTGAAATCAAGCCCTTACGAGAAATCGTGAGGGCTTTTTTTTCGCTTTCATATTCCGTCTGTTAGGGTTTGAGATGTCGTCGTTGTAGCATGGCTTCCAGATCCCGGCTGGTATGGCAAACCAAAGGGATGGTGAACGCTGTGGGTGTCTGTTCGAAAATTATTCTGTGAGGACCGGCGAGTAGCTCACGGTACGTGTTGATGTTTAAATCGGCCAGCTTGAATGGGAAATTCTTTGTTCCTTGATGGGCTGTGTTGCCACTACTTCGCTGCTGCCTAAGGTAGTCATGGATTTCACGGACGTCTTCCTTGGCGGCGTCAGTCCAGTAGATTTTCATCTGCTGGATTTCCGGTCTTCCTCCGCCAGCTCGGCAAAGAAGTCATCGTGATCGGTGATTTTTCCTTCTTCGATTTCTCTTTGGCCGTGTGCAAGTATGCGCAGTTGGAAGTCAGGAAGCTGACTGGATGAGAGTTGGGCTGTGAGCTCATGTTTGGCACCTCTGATGCAGAATGGTTTGTCAATCGTAGCACTGTTTTTTCCGGCTCCGCATGATGCAGGGCAGCGTATTGATAAAGCCCAGTCATGTGACTGTAATGCCGTTCAGTTAGCGCTTAATTCGTCATTCCGGCGAAAGCCGGAATCCATAGAACGCATGCGTAACCACAGCGCATGCGTTCTATGGGCCGCGCCGGCGGACCGTCCGCCTTCGCCGGAACGACGCCGTTTAACTGAACGGCATTCCAGTCATGTGACTGGGCTTTGTTTTATCGAGTCACTTTGACTGGGTCGGGCTGTCGGTAGCGGCGCTCTTGGTCCCGCCGTTGGCGGAGCCGTTGCCCGACGCCGAGCCGCTGGCATTGAACGATGGCTGTACTGCGCTTGCCGCGTCGGTGGTGTCGCGCGCGCCGCTGACGGCGGATTGTTTGCTGCCCTTGGCGGTGTCCGATGCGGTGGCCACGCTTGACTGGGCGTAGCCGCGGGTGTTGTCGGCCTGGGTTTTGACGCCGTCGCGAACCGGTGCGGCGGTGCCGCGCGCGCCTTGCAGGGCGCTGCCTGCCACTTGGCCGATGCCGCCACTGTCCGCGTTGGCCGAGGCTTGGGCGTTGCCGCTGCCACTACCGCTACCGGTGACGCCGCTCAGCAAGCCGCCTTGCGCTGGCGTAGGCGCCGACGTCGCGGCAGGCGTCGGCGTGACCGATTGCGCATTGCCGCTTGCTGCGTTACTGTTTGTCTTGTTGGCGTTGCGCGTCGCGCGCAGGTCGTCGGTGTTGATCGCGCTGGTGGCGGAGCGGCTGCGGTCCAGCAGGGCGCTGTTGCCGCCGATGTTGCTCATGCCGCTGAGCTGGCCGCCGAAATTGCCGGCGCCGCCGATCATGCCGCCGACCGCGCCGCCGCGACCCAGCAGTTGTGCGTGGGCCGAGCAGGCCACACCGATGGACAGGGCGATCAGCAGGTGTTTGGCGATGGTGGTGTTTTTCATGATGTTCTCCTTGATGTCCGCCGCAGACCATCTGCGGCGCTTGTAAGGAAAACGCGTGGGCTCAACGGTTTAATCCATCGTCCTGAAAAAAATTTTTGAATTAACGGAATGCCGAGGGATCGGCGCGGTATTTCGCGCCCAGCACGCCATAGCCGACCTCGGGATTTTGCATGCCGGACGCGTTGCCCGATGCGCTTTTCACCGCGTCGGCAATTGCCCGCTTGGCGCCATCAAGCGAAGGTTGGCGCAAGTCGTTGGCCAACAGCGCCGCCACGATGGGCGACGCGAACGAGGTTCCGCGCACGGTGCGGTAAGGCGGGCTGCCGATGGCGGCGCTGACCATCTGGTTGCCCGGCGCGGCAAACATGACTTGCGGACCGCGCGCCGCTTCCGGCAATGGCTGGCCGCGCTTGTCGACGCCGCTGACGCCCACCACGCCCGGATAACTGGCCGGATACAGCGGCGCCGCCGCCGGCCCGTCATTGCCGACCGCCGCCACCAGCAGGTGGCCGCGCTTGACCATGCCGGCCACCACCCGTTCCAGTATCTGGTTGGGCGGACCCACCAGACTCAGATTGATCACCGCCACCTGCTCGCGGGCCATCCAGTCCAGCGCCGCCGCGATGCGCGCGGCTGAACCACCGGTCGCGCTGTCGCAATAGATATCCGCCGCGTACAAGGCCGCCTGCGGCGCCACGCCGCGAAATCGATCGGAGCGCCCGACCATTAGCGCCGCCACCGCCGTGCCGTGCGCGCTGGGATGATCCTTGCCGTCGCAGCCCCATGGCAGGATGCGGGCGTCCGAGAACACCTCATGCTCACGCGCGATGCCGCTGTCGACCAGCCCGACCTTGAGGGCGTTGGCCGCGCGCGGCAGGGGCTGTGGCGCGCCGGATGATGGCTGCTCCATCGGCTGCGCCGCGCTGCCGGTGTAGACGTGGTTGAAGTCGTACACGCCCTCCGGATCGAGCTGACGCAAGCGCTCCAGCATGGCGGCGGTATCGATCTGGCCGGGCACGCGCAGCACCACGGTGGATGCTCCCGCCTCCGCTTCGACCACGATCAACCCGGCGGCGCGGGCCGCGGCCAGGCTGGCGTCGCTGGGCGACCACGCAAGTATTTCGTGGCGCACCACCGGCTCGCCACGCGGGTCGGGTTCCAGCACGTCGCGATGCTGGCGCAACAGGTTGGCGACCTGTTTCAGGCGCGCGGCGCCGAGGTCGCCGATGTCGGTGCGGTCCAGCAGGCGGCCGCTGTCGCGCAACAGTGGATTGAGTGTATCGGTCACGCGAGGCAATTGCGGCAGCTGCACGTTCGGCAAGCGCAGCTGGGCGCTGGCGTCGGCGGCGCCCAGCAGGCATATGGCGGCAACAAGTAGCGTTCGTATCGGCATGATGACGGATGATAGTATAAGCATGGGACTGCATGATGAATAAACGTTTGAGACAGGGATTAAAATCCCTCGCGCCGTCGTTAACCAGATAACCATGATCCAACAAGAGATTGCCGCCTTGCTGCCGCGCCTGCGCCGCTTCGCCCGCACCATCACCTATAACCGTGAGGATGCGGACGATCTGGTACAGATCGCGCTGGAGCGGGGCCTGGGCCGCAGCGAGCAATGGGAACCAGGCACGCGCCTGGACAGCTGGCTGTTCCGCATCATGAAGAATGCGTGGATAGATGAGGTGCGCTCGCGCATGCGGCGCGACGCGGTGTTCGAGCCGGAGGAGGCCGGCGAGCATGTGGGCGACGATTACGCCGAGGCGCACCAGCAGCGCATGGCCATCCAGCAGGCGGTCAGCCGCCTGTCGGACGAGCACCGGATGGTGGTGGCGCTGGTGCTGGTCGATGGCTTGCCGTACAAGGAGGCGGCCGAGGTGCTGGAGATCCCCATCGGCACCTTGACCAGCCGCCTGGTGCGCGCCCGCGCGGCGCTGCAGGAACTGTTATCCGATCAAGCAAGGAAGGTGTGATGAAATTTTCCGACGAAACCCTGATGGCCTACGCCGACGGCGAACTGGACGGCGCCGAGCGCGCCGAGATCGAACGCGCGCTGGAGGCCGATCCGGCGCTGGCCGAGCGCGTGGCGCAGCATCAGTCCTTGCGCTCGGATGTGTTCGCGGCGTTCGCGCCCATCCTCGACGAACCGGTGCCGCCCGCGCTGACGGCGGCGGCGTTGCCGGGCAAGGTGGCCGACCTGAACGCGGCGCGCGCCGCGCGCGAGGAACGGGCCGCGCCGGCGCCGCGTCGCTGGTCGTGGCCGGAGTGGGGCGCGATCGCGGCCACGCTGGCGGTTGGCGTGCTGGTCGGCGGCATGATGGGCGGTACCGGCGGCGGCACCGCTTTGACGGTGGCGCAGGGCGCCGGCGGCAAGCTGGTGGCCCAGGGGCCGCTGGCGATCGCCCTGTCGCAACAACTGGCGGCCGGCGAAGGCGCGGTGCGCATCGGCGTCAGTTTCGCCGCCAAGGATGGCTCGCTGTGCCGCAGCTTCATCATGAACGGCACGGCGGGACTGGCCTGCCGCAACGGCGACGCGTGGCAGGTGCCGGTCATCGCCGAGGCGGCCGGCGCCGCGGCCGGCGATTACCGGCAGGCCGGCAGCGCCATGCCATCGGCGGTGCTGGACGCCATCGACGCCCGGATCGCCGGCCCCGCGCTCGATGCGAATGGTGAGCAGGAGGCCTTGCGGCGTGGCTGGCACGCCAAGTCCGCGCAATGATTCATGATTCTGATTGCGCGGGCCGGCTTTTTCGGTTGCGGATACATTAAAATTGCCGATATGAGCACTACAACCAAAGGAGACAGGAATGATCAACAGGAATCGACGGGATCTTGCAATCGCCGCTGGTAGCGCTATCACTATGGCGGCCATGGGCTTGCCGGTGATGGCGGCCACGCCGGGACGCAAGCTGGGCTATGCGATAGTCGGGCTGGGCGGGTACGGGCTGGGCGTGATCATTCCGCAGTTCAAAAACTGCCAGCACAGCAAGCTGGTGGCGCTGGTCAGCGGCGATCCGGCCAAGGCCAAGCGCGTGGCCGCCGAGTATGGCGTGCCGGAACGTGGCATCTACAATTACCAGAATTTCGACAGCATCAAGGACAATCCGGACATCGACATCGTCTACGTCTGCCTGCCGGTGTCGATGCACGCCGAGTACACCATCCGCGCCGCCGCCGCCGGCAAGCATGTGATGTGCGAGAAGCCGATGGCGGTGTCCTCGGCCGAGTGCGAGGCCATGATCGCCGCCTGCAAGAAGGCCGGCAAGAAACTGATGATCGGCTATCGCTGCCATTTCGAGGCCTACAACCTGGAAGCGGTGCGCCGCGCCCGCGCCGGCGAGATCGGCAAGCTGCGCTATTTCCGCTCCGAGCACGGTTTCACCATGAACAACCCCAACGCCTGGCGTTTGAAGAAGGCGCTGTCTGGCGGCGGTTCGCTGATGGATATCGGCATTTACGCGCTGAACGCGGCACGTTACATGACGGGCGAGGAGCCGGTCTCGGTCTACGCCAAGGAGACCACCGACCGCAACGATCCACGCTTCCGCGAGGTGGAGGACATGATCGAGTTCCAGCTGGAGTTCCCGTCGGGGGTGATCGGTTCCTGCATGTCGATGTACAGCGCCAACCAGAACCATATCCTGCTGATGGGCGACAAGGGCCGCATCGACATGGAGCCGGGCACGCGCTACGACGGCAACCGGCTGTGGGTGGGCCAGGATCGCAGCAACGAGATCAAGCCGGCGCCAGGGCCGGGCGCCACCCAGTGGGCGGCCCAGCTGGACCACCTGTCGCTGTGCGTGATCAACAACCGCGAGCCGATCGTGGCCGGCGAGGAGGGCCTGCGCGACATCCGCATCATCGAGGCGGTGTATCGCTCGGCGCGCGAGCAGAAGCGCATCGCGCTGGGATAAGCCGTCAGGCGGCGCTTTCCTCCGCCGCCCGCACGTCCACCATGGCGACCACCAGGTCCGCCGTGGTCAGGAACTCTTTCAGCGGGAAGCCATCTTCCAGCGCCACCACGGCGCCGTCGGCGATGGCGGCGTCGCCCTCGATCTTGTTGGCGCTGTAGGGCATGTAGGCAAACTGCGGGAAGCGGGCCTGGCCGCGCTTGGCGATGTCGGCCACGGTGCGCGGCGCCGCGCGCAGCAGGCCGTTGCGCACGCGCCGCTGGCGCTCGTCGCGGCGCTGCTTGAGCTGTTCGGTCAGGCGCGGGATCTCCTCGCTCAGCCGGTCGGCCTCCGCTTGCTGGCTTTGCAATTCCTCATCGCTCAGCGCTTCTTCCCATTGCGTCAGCTTCAGCAGGCCGCGCTTGTGCATGGTTTGGCGCTGCAGGTCGATTTCCAGCGTGGACAGGCGCGTCTTGTGCTGCTCGAGCATTTGCAGCACGCCGGCGTCGCCGTTGGCGCGGTGCCATTTGTCGTTGAAATCGAACACCAGGCCGTCGAAGTAAAAATACATCGGCAGTGCGCGCGGGGATTCCAGCACCTGCTGCGGGCTCATGTTCCAGCGCTCGGCCAGTTCGGCCAGCGTGAGAGTCAGTGGTTCTATGGTAGGCATGGCGGTATTTTCGCACCTGAGACAGTAAAATGTCACTCTTGCCGCAAGGAGTGATCGAAGATGATGTTTTTAAAAGTGCCGTTCGCGGAAAAAGATGAAGCCAAGGCGCTGGGCGCACGCTGGAACAATGAGCGCAAATCGTGGTACGTGCCGGACGGCAAGCCAGTCGAGGCGTTCGAGCGCTGGCTGCCGCCGGGCGGCGCCGATTTCGTGCCGGCCGTGGCCAAGCCTTCCATCAAGTCACGCCCGGTGATGACGGATTCGTACGCCGGCAAGCCGGTGATTGGCCGCTATTACGTGGAGTTGCAGCACGATTGCGATCCGTTCGAGGTTTGTCCGGTATGCGCGCCGAAACTGGCCAGTTCCGGCTGGCAAGGCCACTACGATGATGTTGCAAAGATGCTAAAGCCGTTGCGGCCGGCATAGGCTTCCTTTATTCTCGTGCCATGGATAGCACGAGCCTGCAACCGACTTTTCGTACCGGCAACCGCCCGGCCGCGCCGGTCCAGCGCTTCCGGCATCCGGCCGATATCTTCGAAGCGCTGTTCCAGAGCGTGCAGGGCGGCGAATCGCATGCGCGCCCGACGCTGGACCTGAATCCCGACTCGCCGTTCCTGCCGTTCCTGGAAATCGGCTACGCGCTGCGCGCCTGCCTGGAAAAACCGGCCCGCCACGATTATCTGTTGCAGCGGCTGCGTCCCCACCTGAGCGTGATGATCGGCACGCTGCCCGCCAGCATCCTGCCGATGGGCATGCTGCCCAAGCTGGCGCCGCTGCCGGGCTTCCGCAAGCTCGAAGAGATCGCCGATGAGGAAATACGCGATTGGCTGATCCAGGAAGGTGGTCTGATCTACGGCGAAATGCAGCGCTTCGAGCTGGAAAACTACTTTGACGCGGTCAAGCCGTTCTTGCCGCCGGGCGGTGTGATGGTCGACCTCGGCAGCGGTCTCGGCAAGGTGGTCATGACTGCCGCGCTGACCTTGCCGTTCACCCGCTGCATCGGCGTGGAGTTGCTGAACTATCGCCACCGGCTGGCGCAGGAACGGCTGGTGCGGCTGCTGACGCTGGCGCGGCAAGGCCTGGAATCGCTGCCGGAGCCGCTCACCCTTGAAACTCCGTTGCAACTGCCATCCGGCGTGATGGCGAGCGGCCGTCACCTGCTGGACCTCGGTTCGCGCATCCTGTTCCTGGAAAACGATATGTTCAAGGTGGATGTGCGTGGCGCCAGTCTGGTGTTCCTGTACAGCACCTGTTTTGGCCCGCTGATGGACGCCATCAGCGACAAGCTCGCGCGCGAATTGCCGGAAGGCGCGTTGGTCAGCACCACCACTTATCCCATCAAGCATCCAGCCTTCCGCCTGCTGCAATCACACGCGCCCGGAACGCTGTCGTGGACCAGCGTGATGATTTACCAGCGTATTGGGCCGGAAATGGCCGAACCCGCATCGGAAACACGCTATTTGCACCAGCCGGACGCCAATGACTGGGAAGCGCGGGCACGCGCGGATTTGGCCGCGATGACGGGCTAAAGCAGCCATTTGCGTGCCGTAGCGATCAAGTTATCCGATAAAGCCCGCGTGAACGGGGTCTGGATGTCCCACACATGCCATAGCAGCGGCACGTCCAGCCACTTGCCGGGCGCCAGGTCGATCAGCGTGCCTTGCTTGAGTTGCCGCTCGCATTGCTGGATCGGCAGCATGCCGTAACCCAATCCCGCCTCGATAAAGCGCACGTAGCCGTCCGAGCTGGACAGGGCATGATGCGGATAGCGTCCGGTGTAGCCGGTGTGTTGGGCGATAAAACGGGTCTGCAGCATGTCCTTGCGGTCGAAATTCATCACCGGCGCGTGCTGTACCGCCTGCGCGGTCATGCCGTCCGGGAACCAGCGGGCGGCAAACGCCGGCGAGGCGACGCAAAAATAACGCATCGCGCCCAGCGCGGTGACGGTGGTGCCGGCCACCTGCGCGGTCTCGCTGGTCACGCAGCCGAAGACCCGGCCTTCGCGCAGCATGGTCAGGGTGTGGTCCTGGTCGTCCAGGCGGATCTGCAGCATGCAGTCGCCGTTGCTCATGAGCGGAGTGACGGCCTCCTGCAGCCAGGTCGCTGCGCTGTCGGCGTTGACCGCGATGGCGATTTCGGGCCGGGCATCGGCGTCGCCGGGACGCTTGTCCAGCGCCGCCTCCAGCAGGCGGACCTGGCGGTAATGGGCGATCAGGCGCTGTCCGGCCTCGGTCGGGGAGGGCGGCTGGCTGCGCACGATGAGCAATTCGCCGGCGCTGTTTTCCAGCATCCGGATGCGCTGCGACACCGCCGATTGGGTGATCGCCAGCGCCGCGGCGGCCTTGTCAAAGCTACCATAATCGATCACGGCGTCCAGCGCCGCCAGCCCGCGATAGTCCACCCGGCTCATTAGCTTACCTAATATTTGGCAAATAATATTAATTATACTTATCTTCGAGCGGGCCGTAACCTGACGTTTTTTTGCACGGGGAAGGCCATGGAAGTCACCGCTTTTTTGAAAGGCATCGGGCTGGGCGGCAGCCTGATAGTTGCTATTGGTTCACAAAATGCCTATTTGCTGAGGCAAGCCCTGAAGCGCGAATTCGTGCTCACTTGCATTGCGATTTGTATTTTGTGCGACGTGGTTTTAATCGCCGCTGGCGTTGCCGGTATGGGCCGGCTGATTATGGAGGCGCCGGCGCTTTTATTCTGGATAAAAATCGCCGGCGCCGGATTTTTATTCTGGTACGGATTACGGGCGGCCCGTTCCGCGTTAAATCCTTCCGCCATGGTGAATGAGCAGAATAATGCCGCGCCGGATCGCCGCGCGGTAATTGCCGCCATGCTGGCATTCAGTTTATTAAATCCCCATGTTTATCTTGATACCGTGGTTTTATTAGGATCGATAGGCGGGCAGCAAGCGGGAAATGGCCGCCTGTATTTCGCCTTGGGCGCAATGCTGGCGTCGGTCATATGGTTTAGCAGCTTGGGGCTGGGCGCGCGTTATTTGACGCCGGTATTCTCGCGGCCGGGCGCGTGGCGCATCCTGGACATCATTATCACCTTGATCATGTGGACGCTCGCGATCTCGCTGTTTCTGTAGCGCCCAAGCTCAAAACTGGCAAGTACGTGCCAATTTTTAGCATGAATTGCCGGGTTCGGCATACAATGACACCAGTCAGCGTGCAAGAGCGCCTCCGGGCGCCGGACCTCAATGAGCATAGACCCCGGTTATCTCACAGCGATGGTGGTGGAGTTTTCCGCCGACGCCATTTTGAGCGCAATATTAATTTTCCTTTGGCTGATGCAGCGCAAGGAAAAACATGCGCTATTCTGGGGCGCGGGCCAGTTGGCCATTATGTGCGGCAGCATTATATGGTTGGCTGGAGATTATGTATTGCCGCCATTCTGGCGTCTTTATTTTTGCGCCTTGTGCCTGGCGATCGGCATGTGGGGGTATTGGGCCGGCACGCAGTTCTTTATCGGTAAACTCGATGCGCCGGATATGCGCCGGGTGACGCTCGGTATTCTTTTGGCCAGCGGTTTATTCAGCCTGTTGTGGCATGCGAATAATAGCTGGCTGGCGCCGGCCAGCGCGATGGCGATTGGCGTCATTATGTTGTGGTCCGGTTCTCGCCTGATTCCGGTTGAAAGCCGATATCGGCTGCTGGGCATGACGCTGATGCTGCGCGGCGGTTTTAATATACTGGCCGCCGCCACCCTTAATCCCGATATGTACGTGGTGTGGTTCGTCGGCACCACCGTGCTCAAGATACTGTCCATGCTGGGGTTGGTGTACGCCGTGCAAGATGAAATCCAGCAGCGTTACGCGCGCACCATCGACAGCCTCAGCCACGGTTTTCTGATCCGCGACCGGCGCGGTTATGTCCACGTCGCCAATGAACGCTGTGCAAAGTTGCTGGGTTTTAATAGCGCGCAGGAGTTGATCGGTTTGCATGTGTGCGACCTGCTGCCCAACCTCACGCGCGAGATGGCCGACCAATATTTCCGCCGCTTCGAAGCCGAGGGCGTGCAATACCCGCTGTCCGACACCGCCGTCATGCGTTTGCGAAATGGCAACAGCCTGCCGGTCGAGTTGCTGGGGTCGCCGTACATCGAACGCGGCCGGATGTACTGTCTGGTTCAACTGCTGGACATCAGCGAGCGTAAAAAGAAGGACGATTTGCTGTACCAGGCGGCCCGCATCGATCCCGTCACCGGCTTCTTCAACCGCCACGCGCTGTCGCTGCGGCTGGCGCAGGAGGTGGCGCACGCGGCGGCCGCCGGACGCGAGTGCGCCGTGCTGTTCATCGACCTCGACAAGTTCAAGCGCGTCAACGATTCCTTCGGCCACGCCGCCGGCGACGAGCTGCTGCGCACCGCCGCCAACCGCCTGCACGGCCTGTTGCGCCCGTGCGACGTGCTGGCGCGCTTCGGCGGCGACGAATTCATCGTCATCATCCCCGATCTTGCACCCAACAGCGCCGAACAGATGGCCGGCGACTGCGCCGACGCCATCATCGCCGCGATGGGCAGGGGGTTCGAGCTGTCTTATCACGCGATCAGCGTCACCGCCAGCGTGGGTATCGCTTGCTATCCAAACCACGGCACCGATAGCGACACGCTGATCCGCTGTGCCGATATCGCCATGTACGAGGCCAAGAAGGCCGGGCGCGGCGAGCGGCGCGTGTTCAACGACGCCATGAACGCCGCCGCCAAGGATGGCCTGGTGATCGATGGCGCACTGGCCGGCGCGGTCGAGGCCAACGAGTTTTACCTGGTGTACCAGGCCATCGTCAATGCCCACACCGGCAAGCTGACCAAGGTCGAGGCGCTGCTGCGCTGGAACAGCCCGCTGCTGGGGCCGGTGTCGCCGGACCGCTTCATTCCGGTGGCGGAGGACAGCGGCATGATCATCCCGCTCGGCACCTGGGTGCTGGAGCAGGCCTGCCGGCAGGTGGCGGCGTGGAAGCGGAGCGCGCTGGACGACGTCACCATCAGCATCAATGTCTCGGCCTGGCAGCTGGCCGACCCGGATTTCCTCAAGCTGGTGTCGCAGGCGCTGATCGGCAACGGCCTGTCGCCGCACCAGCTGGAGCTGGAGCTGACCGAGCGCGTGCTGATCGAGGACGCCGCCAACGTGCAAGCCGTGCTGGCCCAGCTGCGCGCGCTGGGTGTGGGCGTTTCGCTGGACGACTTCGGCACCGGCTATTCCTCGCTCAGCTACTTGACTCAGTTCCATCTGAACACCCTGAAGATCGACCGCGCCTTCGTGATGGACATCGAGCACAGCGAGCGCAGCCATAACCTGGTGCACGCCATCATCGCCATGGGCCACAGCCTCGGGCTGCAACTGGTGGCGGAGGGCGTGGAGACGGCCGGCCAGGCCGCCATCCTGGAAAAAATGGGATGTCACTACCTGCAGGGCTACCACATCTCGCGCCCGATCCCGCCGGACGAGCTGCTGCGGTTTGCCGATGCGCGCCGCAGCCTGGCGCCGGCGGTCAACAGCGATTTCTCTATTTAGCCGCCTCGGCGGCGGTCGGCAGCTTTTGCGCCGCCTCCTCGGCGCTGAGAATCCAGATGCGGTCGATATAGCCCATGCCGTCGACCGTGTAGTTCACCACCAGGTCCTTGCCGCGCACGGCGGCCGGCATCTCGATGCGGTTGTCCTCGTTGAAAATGCGCGCGGCCGGCGCCAGCTGGCGCGGCTTGCCGTCCAGCGTGATGTCGGGGAAGTAGCCGGGCGTGAACTTGCCGCGCAGCGTGTGGGCGGGGAAGGGACGATCGATCGCCAGCGCCGGCAGGGCGGTCACGGCGGCCAGCAGCAGGGCAAGTAGTTGTCGCATCGCGGCTCCGACGGAAAACCCCAGCTTACCCCAGCGTGGCGAACATCGCCACTACCGCCAGCGCCATCAGGCCGGTGCACAGCCAGCCCAGCACGCGCAGGCGCGGCGGAATCACCAGCGTGCCCATCACCGAGCGGCGCGCGCCCAGCAACATCACCACCACCATCACCGGCACGGCGATCACGCCATTCAGCACGGCGCTCCAGTACAGCGCCCGCATCGGGTCGATGCCGGTGAAGCACAGCGCCGTGCCGGCCAGCGTGGCGCCGATGATGATGGCGTAGAACTTCCTGGCGCCGGTCAGCTGCAGTTCCAGGCTGTTGCGCCAGCGCATGGCGCCGGCGATGGCGTAGGCCGCCGAGCCGGCCAGCACCGGCACCGCCAACAGCCCGGTGCCGACGATGCCGATGCTGAACAGGGCGAACGCGAAGTCGCCGGCGATCGGGCGCAGCGCCTCGGCGGCCTGGGCCGAGGATTCGATCTGGGTGACGCCGTGCGCGCCCAGCGTGGCGGCGGTGGTCAGCATGATGAACATCGCCACCAGGTTGGAAAAGCCCATGCCGGTCACGGTGTCGATCTTGATGCGCCGGAGTTGCGCGCCGGCTTGCTGGCGCGCGTGCTTGAGCGGTTGCGCGGCCGGGTCGGCGCGCAGCTCCTCCACTTCCTGCGAGGCTTGCCAGAAGAACAGATAGGGGCTGATGGTGGTGCCGAAAATCGCCACCACGGTGGTGATGTAGTCCGGCTGCCACGACAGCTTGGGCAGCAGCGCCGCGTGCAGGATCCGGCCCCAGGGCAGGTTGAGCGTGAGCGCGGTGGCGACGTAGGCCAGCAGGGCCAGCGTCAGCCACTTGAGCACCCGCACGTAGCGCTGGTAGGGCAGCGTCACCTGCAGCAGCACCGACAGTATGCCGGCCCCGGCGGCGTACCAGTGCGCGCGGCCGCCCGCCACCAGGCTGGCGGCCTGGCCCATGGCGGCGATGTCGGCCGCGATATTGATGACGTTGGCCACCAGCAGCAGCGCGACGATGGTGTACAGCAGCCACGGCGGGAAGTGGCGGCGGATATTGGTGGCCAGGCCATGGCCGCTGACCCGGCCGATGCGGGCGCTGACGGCCTGGATGCCCACCATCAGCGGATAGGTCAGCAACAGCGTCCACAGCATGCCGTAGCCGAATTGCGCCCCGGCCTGCGAGTAGGTGGCGATGCCGCTGGGATCGTCGTCGGCGGCGCCGGTGATCAGGCCCGGGCCTAGCTTGTTGAGCCAGCCTTTGTCCATGATGTCTCCTTATGTCCGCCATGGTAGAGCCAGGCTCGGCCGGCTTCCGTACGCGAGCGAACCTTGTCATCAAGATGTCACGGCGGCGTCATCGCATGGTCATATCGGCTTCCTACAATCTTGCCAGTTTATTTTCCAATAACCTAGCAAGAAAGAAAACCACCATGCGACAGCGCTTCCCTCTGAAACCTTTGTGCCTGCTCGTCCTGCAAGCGCTGGCCTGCCACGCCTACGCCGCCGAGGCGGCCGATGCTGCGGCCGACGACAGCGCCGCCGTGGGCGCGCTGGCCGGCCCGATCCAGTCGATCGAAATCACCGGCCGCGGCCAGTCGCGCCAGGTGCAGAACATCAACAAGGCCGACCTGGCCGAGGCGCTGCCGGGCACCAGCCCGTTGAAGGTGCTGGAAAAACTGCCGGGCGTGAACTTCCAGTCGGCCGATCCGTTTGGCGCCTACGAGTGGTCGACCCGCTTCAGCATCCGCGGCTTCAACCAGAACCAGCTGGGCTTCACGCTGGACGGCATCCCGCTGGGCGACATGACCTACGGTAACAACAACGGCCTGCACATCAGCCGCGCCATCTCGTCGGAAAACATCGGCAGCGTTTCGGTGTCGCAGGGCGCGGGCGCGCTGGGCACCGCCTCCACCAGCAACCTGGGCGGCACGGTGCAGTTCTTCACGCTGGCGCCAAGCGACGAGCGCGGCCTGACCTTCGCGCAGACCTTCGGCAGCGACTCCACCTCGCGCACCTTCGCCCGCGTCGACACCGGCCTGATCAACGGCGTGTTCAAGGCCTACATCAGCGGCACCCGCCAGCGCACCGAGAAAACCAAGGGCGCCGGCGACCAGGACCAGGATCAGCTGAACTCGCGCTTCGTGTTCAACTTCGGCGACAACAGCCTGACCGGCTTCATCAACTACTCCGACCGCAAGGAAGTCGATTATCAGGACATGTCGCTGGAGATGATCCGCCGCCTCGGCTACAACTGGGACAACTACCAGCCGGACTGGAACCGCGCGGTCAACGCCGCCAAGGGCATCTTCACCGGCGGCGTCACCAGCCTGGACGACGCCTACTACTCGGCCGGCGGCCTGCGCAAGGACACCCTCGGCGGCCTGACGCTGGACCTGCACCTGACCAGCAACGTCGACCTGAAAACCACCATCTACCACCACGACAACGAAGGCCAGGGCCACTGGTACACGCCGTACGTGCCGACCAACGCCAGCAACCCGATCTCGCTGCGCACCACCGAGTACACCATCGGCCGCGACGGCGTGATCAGCGACCTGACCTGGGAGATCGGCGACCACACCATCAGCGCCGGCCTGTGGGGCGAGCGCAACAACCACACGGCCAGCCGCAAC
The DNA here is from genome assembly GCF_013376005.1 of Duganella sp. SG902. Lineage (GTDB taxonomy): Bacteria > Pseudomonadota > Gammaproteobacteria > Burkholderiales > Burkholderiaceae_D > Rugamonas. The sequence goes on from NZ_JABMJK010000002.1 coordinate 190,893, forward strand.
TACTACGCCGTGACCGGCCCGGCCGACACCATGTACTACCTGTCCAAGCCGTTCGCCACCGACTGGAAGCAGAACTTCATCACCACCACCTCGCAGTACTACCTGCAGGACACGCTGGCGCTGATGGACGGCAAGCTGAAGCTGAACGCCGGCTTCAAGGCGATGGACGTCAACATCAAGGCCATCAACCTGGTCGGCACCCGCGCCGCCGGCGAGCTGAGCGCCGACAAGAAGTTCCTGCCGCAGGCCGGCTTCAACTACGCCGTCACCAGCGACGACGAGGTGTTCGGCTCGGCCTCGAAAAACATGCGCGCCCACCAGCCGGGCGTGACCGGCCCGTTCTCGCAGACCCAGGCCGCCTACAACGCCGGCGTCGGCAACCTCAAGCCGGAGACCTCGACCAACATCGACCTCGGCTACCGCTTCAAGCGCGCCAACCTGCAGGGCTCGCTGGCGGTGTACAGCGCGCGCTTCGACGACCGCCAACTGAGCGTGGCCACCTGCGCCGGCATCCTGGGTTGCCCGTCGACCCTGGTCAACGTCGGCAAGGTCGACACCAAGGGCTTGGAAGCGATCGCCGTGTGGAAGTTCAACCGCGAGATCAGCTGGTTCAACTCCTACACCTTCAACGATTCCAAGTACAAGTCCAACTACATGGACGGCACCACCCTGGTGCCGGTCAGCGGCAAGACCGTGGTCGACGCGCCGCGTCAGCTGTTCAACACCGAGGTGTCGTACGAGAGCGGCAGCTGGTTCGCGCGCGCCGGCGGCAAGTACACCGGCAAGCGCTACTACACCTACCTGAACGACAACGGCGTGCCATCGTTCTGGCTGGCCAACCTGGCGGCCGGCTATAAGATGAAATCCTTGGGCTGGGTGAAAGATTTGTCGCTGCAAGTCAACGTCACCAACCTGTTCGACAAGCAGTACATCAGCTCGATCGGCACCAACGGCTTCCAGGCCAGCGATCCGAACGGCACGGCCCAGACCCTGCTGACGGGCGCGCCGCGCCAGGTGTTCATCACGCTGAACGGCAAGCTGTAAGCCCGCCGGCGCGCGCGCTGTTGCTGGGAAAACACAGGGGCGGCGCGGCGCTGGCATGGCGCTCCCGATCGTTGCATACTGGACAGCCCAGCGCAGCGATCAGGAGATGAGCCATGAAATGGTTTTATGATCTGAAAATAGCCACAAAACTGATTGTCTCATTCGGTGTCGTGATGTTGTTGACGCTGGTGCTGGGCGTCAGCAACATCGTGTCGATGAACCGCGTCAACCAGGCCTCCAGCGACCTGGCGCAGGACTGGATGCCCAGCGTGCGCGCGGTGATGGAGCTGCGCACCGACCTGGGCGAGGTGCGGCGCTGGGAACTGTCCCATATGCTGAACGACAAGCCGGACCAGATCGCCATGTATGAAAAGCGCCTCGACGACTCGCTCGGCGGTCTCAGGAAGCACAGGGAGGCCTACGAAAAGCTCATCTCCAGCCCCGAGGAAAAAGCGCTCGCCAGCGAGTTCGACAAGAACCTGGCCGCCTTCCTGACCGACCACGAGAAGATGATCGCGCTCTCGCGCGAGGGCAAGAAGCAGGAGGCGCGCGACTTGGCCGCCGGCACCTCGGCCAAGTCGCTGGGGCTGATGACCGATAACGTCAACCAGCTGGTGAAGATGAACATCGATGGCGGCGACAAGGCCAGCGACGACGCCACGGCGACCTTCCAGAACGCGCGCATGACGTCCATCGTGCTGCTGGTGGCGAACATCGGCATCGGCATGGTGCTGGCCATATGGGTGGCGCGCATCGTGGCCACGCCCCTGCAGGAGGCGGTGTCGCTGGCGCGCGATGTGGCCGACGGCGACCTGACCCGCCCGATCGACGTGAAAAGCGCGTGCGAGACCGGGCAGCTGATGCAGGCCCTGAAGGACATGACCGGCAACCTGCAGACCCTGGTCAGCCAGGTGCGCCATGGCACGGACACCATCGCCACCGCCTCGTCCGAGATCGCCAGCGGCAACCAGGATTTGTCGTCGCGCACCGAGCAGCAGGCCAGCTCGCTGGAGGAGACAGCCTCGTCGATGGAGCAGCTGACCAGCACCGTCAAGCAGAACGCCGACAACGCGCGCCAGGCCAACCAGCTGGCGCAGTCGGCCTCCGGCATCGCGCTCAAGGGCGGCGACGTGGTGGGGCAGGTGGTGGGCACCATGGCCTCGATCAACGAATCATCGCGCAAGATCGTCGACATCATCTCGGTGATCGACGGCATCGCGTTCCAGACCAATATCCTGGCGCTCAACGCGGCGGTGGAGGCCGCGCGCGCGGGCGAGCAGGGCCGCGGCTTCGCGGTGGTGGCCAGCGAGGTGCGCAACCTGGCGCACCGCTCGGCGGCGGCGGCCAAGGACATCAAGCTGCTGATCAGCGATTCGGTGGAGAAGGTCGAGAACGGCTCGGCGCTGGTCAACCAGGCCGGCGAGACCATGAGCGAGATCGTCGCCAGCATCACGCGCGTGACCGACATCATGAGCGAGATCACCTCGGCCAGCGTGGAGCAGAGCGCCGGCATCGAGCAGGTCAACACCGCCATCGTGCAGATGGATCAGGTGACGCAGCAGAACGCGGCGCTGGTGGAGCAGGCCGCGGCGGCGGCGGAATCGATGCAGGAGCAGGCCGCGCGCCTGAGCGAGGTGGTGGGCGTGTTCAAGCTGCTGGCCACGACCCAGCCCGCGCCGCGCGCGGCGGCGCCGCGCAAGCCCGCCGTGCCGCCAGCGGTGGTGGCCAGCGCGCGGGCGCCAGTGGTGGCGCGGCCGGCGCTGAAGAAGCCGGTCAAGGAGGCGGTCGGCGGCGACGAGTGGGAGGCGTTCTAGCGTCATTCCGGCGCAGGCCGGAATCCATGCCGGGCATGCGCCGTCGCTGGCGTTCTATGGATGCCGGCTTGCGCCGGCATGACTGTGGCGGGCCTGCCAGGCGGCCAACTCGGCGCGGTACTTGTCCAGCGCCTCCTGATACAGGTCGTCCACACAGTAAGTGCAGCCGCTGTGGCAGCAATCGTCCGGTCCCGGCGGTTCCGGCGGCTGCGGTTTTGGATCGTCGTCGTTCATCGCTTGCTCACATCGGCGGCATGGCCAGCAGCGCCATGTTGCGCCCTTTCTCCTTGGCGCGGTACAGCGCCCGGTCGGCGGCCCGCACCAGGTCCTGCGGCGAGCTGTCCTCGGTCGGCATCATCACCGCCACGCCTATACTGATGGTCATGATACCAAACGGCGACTGCTCGTGCGGCAGGCGGCGCCGCGCCAGCTCGGCGCAGATTTCCTCCGCCACGCCGAACGCGTCGGCCGGATCGGTGGCGGCCGCCAGCAGCGCGAACTCCTCGCCGCCGTAGCGCGCCACCAGGTCGCTGGTGCGGCGGCCGTGGGTGGTGATCAGCTCGGCCACCGCGCGCAGCGCGGCGTCGCCGGCAAGGTGGCCGTAGTGGTCGTTGTACTTCTTGAAGTAATCGACGTCCAGCATCGACAGCGCCAGCGTCTGGCCGGTGCGCGCCGCGCGCCGCCATTCGGCCTCCAGCGCCAGGTCGAAGCCGCGCCGGTTGCTGACGCCGGTCAGGCCGTCGGTGGTGCTGAGCGCGGCCAGCTTGCGGTTGGATTCCTCCAGCTCGGCCGTGCGCGCCGCCACCGTGTGCTCCAGCTCGGCCTGGTGGCGCGTGAGGCGGTTGATGCGGGTCTTGTAGGCCAGCGCCAGCGTGCCCACCACCAGCGCCGCCAGCGCCGAGCGGAACCACCATTGCTGCCAGAACGGCGGCGTGATGGTGATGTGCAGCGTGGCCGGCTGCTCGTTCCACACCCCCATGTGGTTGGCGGCCTTGACCCGGAACACGTACTTGCCCGGGTTGAGGTTGGTGTAGCTGGCGGTGCGGTGGGTGGCGTCGGCCTCCACCCAGTCGCGGTCGAAGCCCTGCAGCTGGTAGGCGTAGCGGTTGCCGGACGGCTCGGTGTAGTGCAGCGCGGCGAACTCCAGCGCGAACACCGAGGCCTGCGACGACAGCGTGAGCGCGGTGGGCGCGGTCACCGGGCCCTCGGCCTTGACGTTCTCGGCCGGCTGGCCGTTCTGCAGCGAGTGGTTGAACACGGTGATGTCGGTGATCGCCACCTGCGGCGGCACCGAGCTGGTCTTCACCTTGGCCGGCACCACGGCGGTCATGCCGTGCACACCGCCGAAGAACAGCGTGCCGTCGGCGCCGTAGGCCGAGGAGTTGACCGTGAAGCCCTCGGTCAGGCCATCGGACGAGGTGTACAGCGTGGCCTTGCCGCTGTCCGGGTCCAGCCGGTACAGGCCGGCGATGGTGCTGCACCAGATCTTGCCCTCGCCGTCGTGCTGGATGGCCAGGATCTTGGCCGCGCGCATGGCCGCCGCGTACGACTTGAAGGCGATCGCGCCGTCGGCCTTGAACTCGACCAGGTTCAGGCCCTTGCCGGTGCCGACCCAGATGCGGCCCTGCGCGTCCTCGTGCAGGCTGGCGATGTTGTCGTCGCTGAGGCCGTCGATGGCCTTGCTGGCGTAGCGGAAGTGGCGGAACTTGCCGCTGGCCGGGTCCAGCAGGTCGAGCCCGCCGCCATTCCATTCGGAGCCGGCCCACACCCGGCCCTGGCGGTCCTCCAGCACCGCCGAGGTGCCGTTGACGCTGCGCGTGCTCGGGTCCTGCGGATCGTTGTAGTAGATCTTGCGGGCGTCGGTCCTGGTGTCGTAGCGGATCAGGCTGTTGCCGGTGGCCAGCCACAGCACGCCGCCGGCGCCGGGCGCGATGGCGTTGATGTAGTCGCTGGCGGTGTTGCCGAAGTGGATCACCTGGAACGGGCTGTCCGGCGTGTCCAGGCGGTTCAGGCCGTTCGAGGTGCCCAGCCACAGCGGGCCCTTGCCCTCGTCGTCCTGGTACATGCTGTAGATGATGGCGTGCGACAGCTTGCCGGGCGTTTTGTCGTCGGCGCGGTAGCTGCGCAGCACGGTGCTGGTGGCCGGATCGTACAAGCTCATGCCGACGTTGCCGCCCAGCCAGATCTTGCCGCCCGGCGCACGGGCCAGGCTGAGCAGGGCGTTGCTGGCCGGCGCCGAGCGGCTGTCGATGCGGAACGGCACGTGGCGGGTGAAGCCCTCGCTGGACAGGTTGGCCAGCGCGATGCCGTCGGTGAAGGAGGCGATCCACAGCATGCCGCCGCGGTCCTGCATCACCGCGCGCAGGTTGTCGCCGGGCAGGCTGTAGGGGTCGTCGGCGGCGTGCACGAACTGGTCGAACTCGCCGTTGGCCTCGTTCCAGCGCAGCAGGCCGGCGGACAAGGTGGTGCCCCACAGCACGCCCTTGTTGTCGAGGCCGAAGTTGGTGATGCGGCTGTACGGTGAGCGGATCGCCACCCGCGTGCCCCAGTCGCTCTTGCCGTCCCAGCGGATCACGCCGGACTCGGTGCCGATCCACAGCGCGCCGTTGCGGTCGAACTGCAGCGCGCGCACGATGTTGACGCGGGCGTCCGGCTTGGGCGCCGGGTCGACCTGGTGGTGCCGGAACACCCTGGCGCCGGGCGCCAGGTAATCCATGCCGCCCGGCCAGGTGCCGATCCACAGGCCGCCCCTGGCGTCCAGCGCCAGCGCGTTCAGGTCGTTGCTGGCCAGGCTGTCGGGATTGTTCTCGTCGTGGGCGTAGATGGCGTCGAAGGTGCCGCTGTTGGGGTCGAAGTGCTGCAGGCCGCCCCAGGTGCCGATCCACAGCCCGTCCTTGCCGTCCGAAATGATGTTCTTGACGATGCGGTGGTTCTTGGGCGCCTTGTCGGTGGTGAAGGTGGTGAAGTTGTTGGTTTCCGGATTGAAGCGCGCCAGGCCGTTCTGGGTGGCGGCCCAGATGCGGCCCTTGTTGTCCTCGAAGATGGCGGAGACGCGGTCGTGCGGCAGGCTGTTCGGATCGGACGGGTTGTTGATGTACTTGACCGCGTGGTAGCCGTTGTAGCGGTACAGGCCGTTGGTGTGGGTGCCGACCCAGATGAAGCCCTTGCGGTCCTGCATCAGCGACAGCATGGACGGCTCGTCGCCGCCCAGGGGGCCGAGTTTCTTGAAGCGCAGCGAGGGGGCCGGCGCGGCGCTGGCCAGGCTGACGGCCAGCAAAATGCAAAGCAATACGACGCGGCGCAGGGCCGTTAGCGGGACATGCATGGGGGAGTGGGTTTCGACTGGTTCCGATCAGAAAGGCTATTATACATGCCAATGATGCAATGGTTTCGTGATAAAAGCTGCCGTTTTTTAGCGCAGTTGCCAGAAATTAGGGTATAGTTTACGGCGCTTCACCATCCGTCCAGATTATGTCCGATACCGAGATCACCACCCCGTCCCTTCCCGAGCAGGCCGCAGCCGCCGCTCCCGCCCCCGTTCGTTTCGCCGATTTCGGCCTGTCGCCGGCCATCCTGCGCGCCCTGAACGAGCAGGGCTACGAGCACCCGACGCCGATCCAGGCCCAGGCCATCCCGGTGCTGCTGCGGGGGCGCGACGTGATGGGCGCGGCCCAGACCGGCACCGGCAAGACCGCCAGCTTCGCGCTGCCGATCATCCAGATGCTGCTGCCGCACGCCAGCGCCAGCACCTCGCCGGCGCGCCACCCGGTGCGCGCGCTGATCCTGGCGCCGACCCGCGAACTGGCGGTGCAGGTGGCCGAGAACGTCAAGGCCTACTGCAAGCACACGCCGCTGCGCGCCACCGAGGTGTTCGGCGGCATGGACATGAAGCCGCAGACCGTGATCCTGAAGGCCGGCGTGGAGATCGTCATCGCCACCCCGGGCCGCCTGCTGGACCACGTCGAGCAGAAAAACATCAGCCTGGGCCAGGTGCAGATGCTGGTCATGGACGAAGCCGACCGCATGCTGGACATGGGCTTCCTGCCGGACCTGCAGCGCATCATCAACCTGCTGCCGAAGAAGCGCCAGAACCTGATGTTCTCGGCCACCTTCTCGCCGGAAATCAAGAAGCTGGCCAACACCTTCCTGAGCGACCCGGTCACCATCGAGGTGGCGCGCGCCAACAAGACCGCCGACACCGTCACCCAGGTGGTGTACAAGATCGCCGAGAACCAGAAGCACGCGCTGATCGCGCACCTGCTGCGCCAGCGCGAGCTCAAGCAGGTGATCGTGTTCTCCAACACCAAGCTGGGCGCCTCGCGCCTGGCGCGCGAGCTGGAGCGGGAGGGCATGAAGGCGGTCGCCATCCACGGCGACCGCAGCCAGCAGGAGCGCATGGCCGCGCTGGACGCGTTCAAGAAGAACGAGATCGACATCCTGGTGGCCACCGACGTCGCCGCGCGCGGCCTCGACATCTCCGACCTGCCGTGCGTGATCAACTACGACCTGCCGTACAACGCCGAGGACTATGTGCACCGCATCGGCCGCACCGGCCGCGCCGGCGCCTCGGGCGACGCCATCTCGCTCTACTCCGACAAGGACGAGCGCCTGCTGGCCGACATCGAAAAGCTGATCAAGCAGACCATCAAGCGGGTTGAACCGGAAGGCTTCAACCCGGCGCCGACCTTCGCCGACGAGCGCGGCGAACGTCGTCCGCGCCGCAGCGAGGACCTCGGCCGCGGCCCGGCCGGCCGCGCGCCCGACCGCGCCCCGCGCTCGCTGGGCGGCGGCGGGGCGCCGCGGCGCGAGAAGGTCGATCCGTGGTTCCTCAAGCCCTACGAGCCGAGCAAGGCCGCCGCGCCGGCCCCGGCCGCGCCGGCCGCCGCCAGCTCCATCACCAAGGCCAAGCCCAAGCTGGCCTTCCTGCTGGGCGGCGCGCCCAAGGGCGGTTCGCTGTAACCAGCTGTAAGCCGCGTTTGTACGCGGCGGTTTGGGCGGTATAATGCGGCCGCCTTGCCAACCTGGCAAGGCGGCGGGGCGGCCATGCCCGGCCTTTCAAAAAGCAGTTCTAAGCGACCATACCAACGTGAGCATACTCAGCAACCAGCGGATCGCGGTCATCGTGCCGTGCTATAACGAAGCCCTGACCATCGGCAACATCGTGCGCGATTTCAATGCCTGCCTGCCGCAGGCGGCGGTCTACGTGTTCGACAACAATTCCAGCGACGCCACCATCGCCGTGGCCCGGCAGGCCGGCGCCATCGTGCGCAGCGTGCCGCTGCAGGGCAAGGGCAACGTGATCCGCCGCATGTTCGCCGACGTCGACGCCGACCTCTACATCATGGTCGACGGCGACGACACCTACGACGCCAGCGTGGCGCCGCAGCTGGCCGAAAAACTGCTGGCCGAGGGGCTGGACATGGTGGTCGGCACCCGCGTCACCGACGAGCAGGAGGCCTACCGCTTCGGCCACCGCTTCGGCAACAAGCTGCTGACCGGCTGTGTCAGCGTCGTGTTCGGCAATACCTTCACCGACATGCTGTCGGGCTACCGCATCTTCTCGCGCCGCTACGCCAAGTCGTTCGCCGCGCACGCGGCCGGCTTTGAAACCGAAACCGAACTGACCGTGCACGCGCTGGAGTTGCGCATGCCGGTGGCGGAGGTGGCCACCACCTACAAATCGCGTCCGGAAGGCTCGGTCAGCAAGCTGAACACCTACCGCGACGGCATCCGCATCCTGTGGATGATCACCAAGCTGTTCAAGAACGAAAAGCCGCTGTACTTCTTCTCGCTGCTGGCGGGCCTGTGTGTGCTGAGCGCCGGCGCCCTGGCGCTGCCGCTGATCGAGACCTTCCTGCGCACCGGCCTGGTGCCGCGCCTGCCGACCGCCGTGCTGTGCACCGGCCTGGCGCTGCTGGGCGTGGTGTTGCCGTCGTGCGGCCTGATCCTCGATACCGTCACCAAGGGCCGCATCGAACAGAAGCGCTTTGCTTACCTGGCGGTGCCGGGGCCGGTCGGCCATGGCGCCTAAGACGCGGCGCGCGGTGGCGCTGTTCGCCCTGGCCGGCATCGGCGGCCTGGGCGTCGACACGCTGGTGTGCTACGCCGGCCTGGCGCTTGGCCTGCCTTTTTACCTGGCACGCCTGGTCTCCTTCCTGTGCGCCGTTTACTTCACCTGGCAAGTGAACCGCCGCTGGACCTTCGCCGCCGAGACGGTGGCGCCTGCCACCTGGATGGAGTGGTGGCGCTACCTCGGCGCCATGCTGGGGGGCGGGGCGGTCAACTATCTCGTCTCGGCGGTGGCGGTCCATCTGCTGCCGGCCTGGCCGCTGACGCCCCTGCTGGCGGTGGCGGCCGGTTCGCTGGCCGGCATGTCGCTCAACTTCATCAGCGCCAAGCTGCTGGTCTTCAAACGTTCCTGAACCCCTCCATGAATTTGCTCCAACGCCCCCTGATCGCCCTGGAACGTGCCGTTGCGGCGGCCTGGCAAGGACTGGACCGGCCCGCCATGCTGGCGCGCGCGCTGCTGCTGGTGCCGCTGCTGTTCGGCGTGCTGTCTGTGTTGTACGGCCAGGATGACAACTGGGACTTGCACAACTACCACCTGTATAACCCGTATGCCCTGTTGAACGGCAAGATCGGTTACGACCTGGCGCCCGGCCAGTGGCAAAGCTACTTCAATCCGACGATCGACCTCTTGTACTATGGCCTCAACCAGACGCTGCCGGCGCCGGCGGCCGGCTTTGTCATGGGGTGGCTGCATGGCCTGAACTTCGTGCTGCTGGCCGCCATCGGCCGTCAGCTGCTGCCGGCGCCGGGGCACCGCGCGGCGCTGCTGCTGGCGCTGGCCGGCAGCCTGGGGCCGGGCTTCCTGTCCGAACTGGGCAACACCATGGGCGACAACCTGGTCGCCCTGACCGTGCTGGGCGCCTTGCTGCTGGTGCTGCGTGCCTGGCCGCAGCTGCTGCGCGGCGGCGCGCCGGCCTGGCGGACGGTGGCGCTGGCCGGCCTGCTGGCCGGCTTCGGCACCGGCCTCAAACTGACCAACGCCATGTACGCCCTGGCGCTGTGCCTGGCGCTGCTGGGCGTGCCGGCGGCCGCCTGGCTGCGCTTGCGGCTGGCGGTGATGTTCGGTGTGGGCACCCTGGCCGGTATCGGCCTCAGCGCGGGCCACTGGTACTGGCGCATGTGGCACACCTTCGGCAATCCGCTGTTCCCGCAATTCAACAACATCTTCAAGGGCCCGCTGGCGGCCATCATCGGCATCGGCGATACCGGCTGGATTCCCAAGGGCATCGTGGAAAAGCTGCTGTGGCCCTTCATCTTCATTCAAAACCCCAAGCGGGTGATCGAGATCAACATCACCCCGCTGATCTGGCCGATGCTCTACCTGGCCGGCGTGGCGCTGGTGCTGCGCCTGCTGCGCGACGCCATCCTGGCCCAGCGCCCGGCGGCGGCGCTGACGCGCCCGGCCGGCCTGATGCTGCTGTTTTTCGGCATCGCCTACCTGATCTGGCTGAACTTGTTCGGCATCTACCGCTACCTGGTGCCGCTGGAGCTGCTGACGCCGCTGGCGCTGTGGCTGGCCGCGCAACGCCTGATGCAGCCGGCGGTGGGCCGCCAGGTGGCCAGTTGGACCTTGCTGCTGACCACCGTCGCCAGCCTGCCGGGCGCCTCCTGGGGGCATGCCGGCTGGGCGCGCCAGTCCACCACGGTGGAACTGCCGCCGCTGCCATCGCCGGCGCAAAACCTCGTGTTCACAGTGCACGGCGACCCGCCGATGAGCTGGCTGGTGCCGTCGTTCCCGCGCCAGCTGGCATTCGTGGCGCTGGGGGGCGGTTTTCCGGAATCGCCAGCCTATGCCGCCAGGGCGGCGGCGATGATGGCCGCGCGCAGCGGCCCGTTCTATGTGATGATGCAGGCCGAGGGCGACAACCAGAAGATCTGGCCGGCGGCGCAGGAGGTGCTGGGCCGTTACGGCATCCGCTTCGATCCGGCCGACTGCGTGAAGTACCACGCGGCCGTCGGCCGCAACGCTCATCCTTACCAGTTGTGTCCGGTGCAGCCGCCTAGAACTGGAAGTAAATAAACGGATTGAAACCGCCTTCCACCACCGCCATGCAGGACAGCAGGTAGAGGGCGAGGCAGTAGACCGTCATCACCGGCGTGGCGCCGAGACGGAAGCTGTGCTGGTACAAGCGGCGCAGCGGGCGGTCCGGCAGCAGGCACACCAGCGCCGCCAGCGCCAGCACAAACGACACCTTCGGATCGGCCAGCATGCGGTCATGCGGCAGCGCCAGCGGCGCGCCGCCGGCCATGGCGTGCAGCAGGCGGCCGGCCTGCTCGAGGCTGGTGGCGCGGAACGGCACCCACAGCAGGGTGGCCAGCACGAACACCGGCAGGCTGCCGAGGCGCAGCTTGTCCAGTTTCAGCCAGCCGGCGCGTTCCAGCACCAGCAGCAGGCCATGGCCGACACCCCACGCCAGGAAGGTGTAGGCGGCGCCGTGCCACAGCGCGCACAGCACAAACACCACCATCAGGTTGCGGTAGGTGCGCCATGGGCTGCCGCGGTTGCCGCCCAGCGGGATGTAGACGTAGTCGCGGAAGAAGCGCGACAGCGTCATGTGCCAGCGCTGCCAGAACTCGGTGATGCTGTGGGCCGCGTACGGGCGGTTGAAGTTGCGCGGGAAGCGGAAGCCCATGATGCGCGCCAGGCCGATGGCCATGTCGGTGTAGCCGGAAAAATCGAAGTAGATCTGGAACGAATAGCAGATCGCCCCGAGCCAGGCCGAGTAAGTGCTCAGTTCGACGCCGGGACGGTAGATGCCGTCCGCCACCACGCCCAGTGGATCGGCGATCAGCAGCTTTTTCGACAGGCCGACGATAAAGATCAGCAGGCCCCAGAACAGCGCCCGGCCCAGCGTGGCGCGGTGGCGGATGTGCAGCTGTTCGCGCACCTCGGCGTAGCGCACCACCGGTCCGGCGATCAGGTGCGGGAACAGGAAAATATAGATGGCGAACTTCTGCAGGCTGCGCTCGGGCGCGATGCGGCCGGCGTGCACGTCCAGCAGGTAGGACAGGAAGTGGAACACATAGAACGAAATCCCCAGCGGCAGCACAATGCCCAGTTCGCGCACCGGCACGGTGGCTTGCCAGCCGCTGAGGTCCTGTACCAGCTGCGCCAGGAACAGCAGGTATTTGAAGAACACCAGCGGCAGCAGGTTGAGCAGGATGCCGGCCGTCAGCAGCCGGCGCGCCAGGGACGGCTGCTGTTCGCGGCGCGCGCCGATCACGCCGGCCAGCAGCCAGTTGGCCAGCAGCAGCACCAGCGCCACCGCGGTCAGGGCGCCGGCGCCCAGCGCATAGAACACAAAGCTGGCCAGCAGGATGTAGCTGTTGCGCCAGCCGCGCGGCAGCACAAAGTACAGCAGGTAGAACAGCGGGAAGAACAGGAACAAAAAGCCTGGCGAGGAAAAGACCATGGTGTTGTCGTTGGGTTATGGGGCCGGCGCCAGCGAGGCCCAGCGGTCGGTCTGGATGTCCAGCACCTGCACGATCAGGTAGCGGCACTGGCCGTGCAGCAGGGCCGGCACTTGCGTCAGCGGCAGGGTGCGGCTCAATTTGTGGAACTGGCGGAAGTGCTCGGTCAGGCCGGCGCGCAGCATGCCGTCGCTGAAGCTGTTGCCGTACATGCAGGTGGCGGGCAGCAGCGATGGATCGTCGAGCGCGTCGGTGCTGAATTCCCAGCCGCTGTTGGCGGCCGCCGGCGTGTCGTGGTGGCGCGCGGTCCAGGTCTGCTTGAGCTGCGGCTCGATCACCTGTTCCTTCAGGTTGAGGCGGGCGGCAAAGCGCGCTTCCGAGCCGACGAAGGGCTGGTAGTCGGGCTGCATGGCGTGACGCCAGCGCAGCCGGCTGCCCTCCAGTTTGGCGATGCTGTCGGTGACGTCGGCCGCCACCACCATCGCGCTCAGGTCGGTCCAGTGGAAGTCTTGCTTGTAGAAGATAGGGAACTTGTCGCGGTTCTCGTCCAGGTGGCGCTTGACGTCGATGAAGTGCAGCTGCGGCGCCGCCTTCAGGCGCTGGTATAGCGCCAGGAAGTGCGAATCGTCCGGCACTTGCGGCGCAAAGGCCGGCAGGCGCTCGCGCGTGTAGTACTGCTTCTGGATCGGCGCCACCAGCAGCATGGTCACGCCTTGCCGGCGCAACTGCTCGCTGAACGCCAGCACGCCGTCGTACACCGCCTGCGCGCGCTCCGGGTCGGCCAGCAGCCGCTCGGTGGCCGGCATTTCATTGTCGATCAGGTTGCGGCCGTACAGCTCGCCATCCTTGCCGAAGTAGACCCGGGTGGAGGAGTTGAACAGGCGGTAATCGAGCTCGTTCTTGGCCCGTATCATCAGGTTGCGCCAGCCGAGGTGGTCGCTGAACCAGCGCTCGAAGCGGCTGTAGTAGCGCTCGACCGGCCACCAGTCCTTGGCCTCGGGCAGGGCCGCCAGCGGACGCAGTTCTTCCACCGGCGGTACGTGGGCGCGGTAGATGCGCACCCAGTGGCGGTCGGCGCTGTGGCGCTCAAGCCAGGCGTCGGCCTTGGGCGACATGCTGATGCCAGCCAGCAGCGCCGGGGCGATGCTGAGCGCCAGCAGCGACAGTGGCAGGATCAGGCGGCTGGCGCGCAGGGTCTGGCGCAGTTGGCGGCGGCGGCGTGGCGTGGGCAACGCGGCACGCGGACGGGGCTGGGGCTGGGGCTGGTTCATGCCTGGTCTTTGTCGTTGATGATGGCCAGCAGGGCCAGCGCGTTGTCGCGCCAGCTCATCCAGCGCATCGCGTGCGAGCCCGGATGGCAGCCCTGCGCGTACAGCGCCAGCCAGTCCGCCACGGCGCGCGCCAGACTGGCGCCGTCCATGCCGCTGAAGTAGCTGGCGTTGGCGCCCGCCACCTCGCGGAACACCGGGATGTCGCGCACCAGCAGCGGCAGGCCATGGCTGACCGCTTCGATCAGCGGCAGGCCGAAGCCTTCGCCTTCGCTCGGTTGCAGCAGGCAGCTGCTGGCGCGGTAGACCTGTTGCAGCGCCTGGTCGTCCAGGCCTTGCAGCCAGTGCAGCTGCTGGCCCCCCTGCGGATGGCTGCGCAGGCGCTCGACGATGGCCGGGATGGTGCGGCGCTCGCTGGCCGGCAGCGCTTTCCAGCCTTCGTTGCCGACGATGACCAGGTGTACCTTGACGCCGTCGCGCCACAGCTGGTCGAATGCTTCCAGCGCTTGCAGATGGCCTTTGCGCGGCTCGATGGTGCCGACCATCAGGAAGATCGGCGTGCCGGCCAGTTGGCGCAGCAGCGGCAGTTCTGGTGCGGGCGCATCGGTCGTTGCGGCGTGCGCGCCGGCCGCCAGGTCGGCGCCATGGTGCAGCACCGCCAACGGCGGGATGCGCGGGGCGTGTTCCGCCGCCAGCCAGTCACGCAGCTCGTCGGCCACCGCGGCCGAGATGCAGATCATGCGATCGGCCATGCCGGCCGCGCAGTGCAGCCAGGCGCCATGCACGGCGTCGGCGCCGACCGGGAAGAATTCCGGCCGCAGCACCGGCAGCAGGTCGTGCACCAGGAAATTCAGGCGCACGCCGCGCGCGCGCAGCGCGGCGTACACGCCTTCGCGGGCGGCAGCCATCACTGCGTGCGGCGCGTAATCGGCGCTGTAATAGACGTCGCCGGCCTGCACGTCCAGCAGCGGATCGGGACCATGCAGCGTGTCGGCAATGCCCAGCAGGCCGGCCACGTAGTTGCGCGCGTAGCGGTAGCGATAGCGGCCGTCCTCGTTGCTCAGGCAGACCGGTTCCACGCGCCAACCGCTGGCCTGCAGTTGCAGCAGCTCCAGCAGCTGGTTGCGCACCACCCGCTCGATGCCGGTTTTCAGGTCATGGCGGGCGATGGAGGTGACGTCCACCAGCAACTGGCGCGGCGCCAGCGCGTCCGGCGCGTTGCCGATGCAGCGCGCCAGCTGTTGCAGCATCAGCTCGTTTTCCGCCGGCTGCGCGCTGTCGGCCAGGCCGGGCGTGGCCAGCAGGGCTTGCGCCAGGGCGCCGCGGCTGCGGGCGCGGCGCTGGCCGTCGCGTTGCAGGGCTTCGTAATACATGCGGCCGACGCGCTCGGAACTGTTGCGCGTGCGCATCAGGTCCTGGCCGGTGCGGCCCAGTTCGGCGCGGCGGGCGCCGTCGTGGCGCAGGGTTTCCAGCGCCGCGACCAGCTCGCTTTGCGCGAACTGGTCGGGCAGCCGCCATACCGCGTGCGGCGGGAATTCCGCCATCGCGCCGTTGGCGTTGATGATGGTCGGCAGCTGGTAGACCAGGCAGTCCAGCACGGTGGCGGAAGTTTCGCCGCGCGAGGTGGTGCGCAGCTGCACGCCGACGTCGGCGGCCTGCAGGTAATGCACGTAGTCCTGCTCCGAAATCCAGCCCGAGATGCGCACCTGCTGCTGGGCCTTGGCGGCGGCAATCGTGTCGGTGATGCGCAGGCCATAGTCGCCGCCGTGGTTGGCGCCGACAAAGATCAGCTGGCACTGGCGGTCCTGGTGCAGGCTGGAGCGCAGCCAGGCCTGCAGCAGTTCCAGGCACTGCTTGCTGGGGCCGATGAAGCCGAAATTGCACACCACGAAGGCGTCGGCGGCGATGCCCAGCGCGGCGCGGGCGGCCGCGCGGTCGTTGACCGAAGGCACCGCGCGCGGCAGGTGCGCCAGGCTCCAGTCGCGCCCCGCCTCCGGGCCGTACCACTCGGCCGCCAGCTGGCGCGCATAGTCGGAGTGGACGATCACGTGGCTGGCCTGCTGCAGGATCTGCAGATTGCACGGCCAGCGGTCGCGCGCGGCCTGCATGCCGTCCGGCTGCAGGCTGTCGCGCAGCGCGGCGTAGCCGTGCGCGTGCAGCGCGGCGCTGCTCCACACGCCGGGCATGGCGCCATTGACCTGTTCGTAGGACAGCATGCTGCTCAGGAAGAAGTCGTGCAGCGCCACCACCCCCGGATGGTCTTGCAGCAGCGGCAGCATGTAGCTGTGGTAAGGGCTGTTGCCGATCTGGTAGACGATGTGCTGGTAGTCGTGCGCGTGGGCGCGCAGCCAGGCGGCGTCATACCATTTGACGTGCGCGGTTTCCGGCGGCAGCGCGACCTTGGGCTGGTTGACGATCAGGTCGACGTCGTAGTAGGGCAGCAGCGCGCTCAGCAGGCGGCTGGCGTGGTCGGCCACGCCGGTTTGCTCGGGCGGCATCGGCGACACCAGCGCGATGCGCGGCCGGGCGGCGCCCGGCTGGGCGGCCGCGGCCACGGCGCCCTCGGCCGCGGCGGCGCGGCGCGCGTGTTCGGCTTCCAGCGCGCGCAGGGCGCGGCGGGCGCTGTGGTCCCAGCTGAACTTGGCGGCCTGCACACGGCCGTGCGCGCGCAGGCGCGCGCGCAGCGCGTCGTCGCTGACCACGGCGGCGATCTTGGCGGCGATGGCGGCCGGGTCGAGCGCGTCGAACAGCGCCTCCTCGCAGCCGATCACTTCCGGAATGCTGGTGTTGTTGGCGCCGATCACCAGCGCGCCGCACGCCATCGCCTCCAGCGCCGGCAGGCCGAAGCCTTCGTGCTTGGACGGGAAGATGAACAGCGCGGCCGCGCGGTACAGGGCGATCAGGGTGTCGTTGTCGACATAGCCGGTGATGATCAGTTCGTCCGCCGCCAGGCCGCATTGGCGGGCGTGGGCTTCCAGCTGCTGGCGCTCGTGCTGGTCGCACTTGCTGGCGATCAGCAGCTGGTGGCGCGCGCGCACCTCCGCCGGCAGCAGGCTGAAGGCGGTGACCAGGCCGTCGATATTCTTGCGGGCGTCAAAGCCGCCCGGCGCGTACATCAGCATCTCGCGCGTGACGCCGAAGCGCGCGCGCAGCGCCGCCACGGCGCTGGCGTCCGTGGCGGCCGGCTGGAACATGTCGTCCACCGCGGTGGAGATCGACACCACCTGGTCCGGCGCCAGCGCCAGCGCGTCGATGGCTTCCTGGCGCGAGTAGTCGGAAATGGCCAGCAGCAGCCCGGCCTGGCGCAGCGAGGCGATCTTGCGCTCGTAGTAGGCGGCTTGCGACGGCTGCGCCAGATAGGCGGCCGGATTCAGGAACGGGATCAGGTCGTACTGCACCACGGCGGTGAAGCTGGCGCGGTCGAAGCGGCCGACCGACACCAGCGCGTCGTCGACATAGCCCTCGAACAGGCTGGTGACCAGCACCGCGTCCGGCCGCAGCTGCGCCAGCGCGTATTCGCGCAGCAGTTCGCCGGCGCGCGCGCGCGGGCCGTGCGCCGGCGTCTGTTCGGCGCTGGGCGCCGGCGCGTCGAACAGGCGGATGCGTTCCGGCGGCACCAGGCCGGCGAAGGCGGCGCGCAGATCGGCGATGGAGGCGCTCAGGCCGGCGTTCAGCAGCAGCCAGACTTCATGCTCGCCGGCGTTGCGGGCCACGCCCAGGGCCAGCGCCAGCGAGTAGCGGCCGATGCCGCGGAAACGGCTCTCCGATTGAGCGCCTTGCAAATCGATGACTATACGCACAGCTTATTCCTTGCTGGCGGCTTGTTGCGCCGCCCTGGTCAGTTCCTGGTAGGCGCGCGCGGCGCGCGGCGACAGCACGCCGGCCTCTTCCTGGCGCAGCGGCGCCGGGGTGGCGGCGCTGGCGTGCAGCATGCTGCGCAGCAGGCGCGCCTGCAGGCGCGGCGCCAGGCGCGTCAGCGCGGCGCGCAGCACGCGCTTGAGGCGCGGATGGCGCAGCACCCAGCGGCCGCCGGCCAGCACGGCGCCGCGCGCCTTGCGCCTGGCCCAGCCGCGCGCGCGCTGGCCGAAGGTGACGGCGGCGCGCAGCGGCGCGGTGATGCGCCACGAGGTGCTGGCCAGCAGGTCGGCGGCCAGCTGGCCCATGGCGTCGGCTTTGTGGGTGGTTTCCTGCAGCAGCACCGAGGCGTGGTGCAGGTGCCGCTGGGTTTCATGCAGGTGCTCGGCGGTCTGCCGCAGGCGTTGCTCCAGCTGTTGCTGCTGCTGCTCCAGTTGCCGCAGGCGCCGGGCGCCGGCGGCCTGCTCGGCCTGGTGGCGCGCGTGCTCGGCGTCGAGGCGTTCGGCCTGGCGCCCCAGCGCGCGGTGCAGTTCGGCGTTCTCGTGCGCCAGCTGCTGGTCGTAGCGCTGCGCCAGCGGCGCCAGCGCGATGCCGTACTCGGTGGCGAAGGCGGCGTCCAGCGCGGCCATTTGCCGCGCCGGCGCGGCCTTCTGCGCCACCACGCTGTAGTCCGGGCTCGGGCCTTCCAGCACGCTGATCATGCCGATGCGGGCGTCGGTGTGCAGCTGCGCGGCTTCCTGCAGGCGCACGATCTGGTGGCGCGCGAAGCCGGCGTGTTCGGCGGCGAAGGCCAGCAGCGGCGGCGGGATCGGCCGCAGGTGCGAGGGGTCCATGTAAAAGCTGGACGCCCCCACCACCAGGTTTTCCGGGTTCGGCGTTTCCAGGATCAGCAGGCCGCCCGGACGCAGCGCGCGCAGCGCCTCGGCGATCAGCGCGCGCACCATGTCGAACGGGATGTGCTCGACCAGGTGGAACGCCGACACCAGCGCCAGGCTGTCATCCGGGACGGCGCGCAGCGCGGCCAGCGCGTCCCCGGTCTCGACCTGCAGGCCGCGTTCGCGGCAGGCGGCCAGCATGTCGTCGTCGAGGTCGACGCCGCGCGCGCGCAGGCCGTAGTCGCCCAGCAGTTCCAGCCACTCGCCGCGGCCGCAGCCGAGATCGAGCGCGTCGGCCCGCCCCTCGGCGGCCAGCGGCGCCACAAACGGCTGGTAGGCGCGCAGGCGCCCGGTGATGGTGGCGCGGCTGCCGCGGTAACGGTCTTCGAAGGCCCGGTAAAAACTCATCGCACTATCTCCACTTCGGGTTCCAGCCAGCTGCTGCCGACGAACTCGCGCCGGTTCATGTTCATGACGATGAACAGGTGCGCCAGGTCGCGCCACTCGTAGTTGTCGGCCAGGTGGGTTTCGTTGCTGGTCAGGGCGGTGGTGATCGAATAGCTGCCGGGGCCCAGGTTGAGCGGGAAGCGGAAGCGGTATTCGATGGTCTCGCCGGCCCGGACCTGCTCCAGCGCCTGCCGCATGTGGTGGGTGTTGGTGCCGTACATCGGCTGGCCCAGGCGGTCCTTGATCATATAGCCCAGCACCAGGCGCGGCAGCGGCGCGTGCACCCGGACCCGCACTTTCAGCGTCACCGGCGTGCCGACGTTGACCACCTCCAGCGGCGCGCCGTCCTGGCTTTCCAGCGTGATGGCGGTGACGCTGGCCTGGCCGGTGCCGGACGTGGTTTGCACGCGGCCCTCGGCGGTGCGCACCTGCTCGACGGTGGCGCCTTCGCGCTCGGCGATCAGGGCGTTGTAGTAGTCCATCACCTCCTCCGGCGTGCCCTGCAGCGCCAGGCGGCCGCGGTCGAGCAGGATGGCGCGGTCGCAGATCGATTGCATGGCGGCGCGGTCGTGGCTGACGATCAGCAGGGTGGTGCCCTGCTGGCGGTAGGCGCGGATGCGCTCGAAGCTCTTGTGCTGGAAATAGGCGTCGCCCACCGACAGCGCCTCGTCGACGATCAGCACGTCGGGGCGGCGCGCGGTGGCCACGCTGAAGGCCAGCCGCATCTGCATGCCGGACGAGTACACCCGCACCGGCTGGTCGATGTAGTCGCCGATTTCGGCAAACGCCTCGATTTCCGGCATCAGCGCGTGCAGCTCGTCCACGGACAGGCCCAGCAGCTGGCCCGCCATGTAGACGTTCTGGCGGCCGCTGAAGTCCGGATGGAAGCCCATGCCCAGTTCCAGCAGCGCGGCCACGCGGCCGCTGATGCTGACGCGGCCGGTGGTCGGCTGGGTGGTGCCGGTGATCAGCTTGAGCAGGGTGCTCTTGCCGGCGCCGTTGATGCCGATGATGCCGACCGCCTCGCCCGGCGCCAGCGTGAAGTTGATGTCCTGCAGCACCCACTTGAGCTGGTGGCGCGGGCCGCGCCATGGCAGCAACCATTCGCCCAGCCGGCTCCAGCGGTGCGCATATTGTTTGTAGGCCTTGCCCAGGCCGTGTACGAGGATGCTGCCCATTACAGTTCGTCCACCATTTCGCCGGCGCGCTTGCGGAACAGTTGCAGGCCCAGCGCGCAGCACAGCAGGGCCAGCGCGGTCACCGGCAGCAGGCTGCGCCACTGCGGCAGCTGGCCGTTGACCAGGATGGTCTGGCAGGCGCCGACCACCGCCACCATCGGGTTCCAGCCCAGCAGGGCGCGGATCTCGGGCGGCAGCGCGCTGGCCGGATAGACGATGGGCGTGAACCAGAACCAGAACTGCAGCAGGATGGTGTAGAACTGGCCGACGTCGCGGAAGAACACGTTGAACACGCCGAGGATCATGCCGATGCCGATGGCGAACAGCACCATCACCAGCAGCACCGGCGCCAGCGCCAGGTAGACCCAGCCGGGGAAGGTGCCCGACACCACCAGGAAGGCGGTGAACAGGCCGAAGATGATGGCGAAGTTGACGCCGGCGTTCAGCACCACGATGATCGGCAGGCAGATGCGGGGAAACTGCAGTTTCTTGATCAGGTTGGCGTTTTCAATGAACACGCCCTGGCTGCGCGAGGTGATCTCGGCAAACAGGCCCCAGGTCAGGGCGCCGGCGCACAGGTAGACGCTGTAGGCGAACGGCGTGTCGACCCCCTGCAGGCGGCTGTGCATGACCTGGGAAAAGATGACGGTGTAGACCACGATCATGGCCAGCGGGTTGAGCACGGTCCAGGCCGCGCCCAGCAGGGAGTTGCGGTAGCGGCCCTGGAATTCGCGGCGCACGCTGCCGGCGATGAAGCCGCGGTAGCGCCACACGCCGCCCAGCATGGCGGCCATCATGGGCGGCTCCCGTCGCCGGGGGCGGCCGCTGGTTGGATTGCAGTGTCGATCATCTGGGCAAGACCCGGCGGCGCGGCCAGCGACCGTGCGCGGCACCGCTTCAGGCGCTCGCCGGAGAGTAAAAAAGGCGCCGATTATACCATGGTGATAAAGGCAATCCCGGCCGTGTTACAAGTGGTTGCACACGGGCCGCCGGCTCACGGCTGGGCCAGTTTTTGCAGCGCTTCCGGATCGACGATGATCAGGCGGTGCGTGCCTTTCTTGATGATGCCCTGCTGGGTCAGGGTGAGCAGCGCCCGGGTCACGGTCTCGCGGCTGGTGTTGATCATGTTGGCGATGTCCTGGTGGGTCGGCAGGTTCTCCACCACGTGCAGGTCGCCCTCCTTCTTTTCCTTGAGCAGGTCGATGAAGGTGTAGATGCGGCGCGAGGTGTTGTGGATGCTGAGCAGGGCGCGGAATTCCGAATCGCGCTGCACCTTGGCGGCCAGGAAGCGCAGCATGTGGTTGGCCACCGACGGCGAGTGGGCGAACAGGTGCAGCGCGGTCTGGCGCGGCAGCAGCGCCACCAGCACCGGCGTCAGCGCCACCACCGAGGCCGAGCGCATGGAGCCGTTGATGACGGCGATCTCGCCGAAGAAGTCGCCCGGCGCCAGCATGCGCAGGCCGATCGCGCGGCCGTCCTCGGTGATGTCCACCACCTGCAGCGAACCGCTCAGCAGGAACAGCAGGCTGTCGCCGGAGGCGCCTTTTTGCAGCACCACCTCGCGCTTGGCGTATTGGCGGATGCGCATGTCGGCCTTGACGCGCTGCATTTCCTCCTCGCTCAGCTCGGCCAGCAGGGGGATCTTGCGCAGGTGCACCTGCAGATTGACCTGGCCCGGTTCCAGGGCCGGGTCGGCGCCCGCCGGGCCCGGCGGGGCGGTGGTCACCAGTTCGTCGGCAATAGCCTCGGCTTGTTTTTTCTTGGTCGTGGTCATGGGGTCGGCGGTCGCGCGCGGCAGGGCGGTCAGAAATTATCCCAGCGCAAGCTCAGTTGCAGCGCGCGGCTATTATATTCGAACAGCGAGATATTCTCGCGGTTGCGCACCAGCCGGCCCTCCAGGTGCAGGCTGACATTCTGGCGGAAATACCACTGCAGCGCGGCGCGCGCGCTGGTGGTGTGCTGGCGCCGCACGATGTCCACCAGGTCGGGCGCATACACGCTGCTGCCGCGCCAGGACTGCTGGCTCAGCGCCGCCTCGCCGTACAGGTCGCGTCCCAGCACGGTGTACCACT
Organism: Duganella sp. SG902; assembly: GCF_013376005.1. Lineage (GTDB taxonomy): Bacteria > Pseudomonadota > Gammaproteobacteria > Burkholderiales > Burkholderiaceae_D > Rugamonas. Next base: position 212,926 of record NZ_JABMJK010000002.1, read on the forward strand.
GGGCGCTGGCGTACCAGCCGTCGCGGTTGCCGCCGGGCCGTTCGCTGCTGCCGTTGTCGTGCAGCTTGCTGACGATGAACTGGCCCTGGTCGGCCTTGCCGCGGTAGCTCAGCACCCCGCCCAGCTCGACGGTGTTGCCGTCGTAGGCCGGGCGTGAGGGATAGTTGACGTGGCTGAGGTTGAGCATGGCCGCGAAATCGAGCTTGTCCGGCAGCGTGAGCGGCGGCGAGGCGCGCAGCTGCGCCTGCTCCTGGCGCTGGTACAGCTTGCCGTCCAGGGTGATGGCGCTGTAGGCGCCGGTGGCGCGCGCGCGCCAGCGGCCCAGCGTCCACGCATGCTCGATCCCGGCCAGCGCGGAGGCGCTGTCCTGGCCGTGCTCGTGGTCATTGCGGCGGTCGTACAACTGGACGATGGCCATGGTGCCGACCGCGTTCAGCGGGCGCACGTAGGACGCGCTCAGCACCTGGTAGCTGTCCGGATGGGGCAGGAATTCGGGCGTCAGCTCGCCCGGCGCGCCACCGATGGAGAAGCTGGAGTTGTAGGTGCCCTGGTTGACGTTGCTGTCGTGGCCGCGGCCGAGCGCCAGCTGCCACGAGGCCGGGCGCACGCTTTCCAGGCGCTGGCAGCCGCGCGCGCGGTGGTTGGCGATCACCTCCAGGATGCCGGGCGGCGGGTTGAAGCGCTGCTCGATCTGGCGGAACAGGCGTTCCGCCTCGTCGGCGTTGCCGAGGTCGCATTGGGTGATGGCCAGCTCCAGCCAGGCGCCGGCGTGGCGCGGCTGCTGCTCGATCAGGCGCGACAGCATTTCGGTGGCCTCGTTGGGGCGGCCCTCGGCCAGCGCGCGCAAGGCGGCCTGGTACAGCTCCTCCTGCGCCGCGGGGGCGTCCGCGGCGGCGTCGCGGTCCGCGGCCGCGGTCGTGCCTGCCGCCAGCGCAAGCAGCAGGGCCGGCAGCAGCGGGCGCCAGCGCGCGCTCACGCGGCCGCCTCCGGCGCCAGCGTGTACAGCTGCAGCGCTTTTTCCTTGCCGCGCAGGTGGTGCTCGCCCAGCGCGATGAAGCGGTGGCGGCGCGCTTGCGCCACCGTGCCGGCGCCGATGATGACGTCGTGCGGGAAGTCGCGCGCGGCCTGCTCCAGGCGCGCGGCCGTGTTGACGCTGTCGCCCACCGCCGTGTAGATGCTGCGCGCGCTGGTGCCATAGTCGCCGGCCATGGCGGCCCCGCTTTCAATGCCGATGCGCACCCGCAGCGGCGCCAGGCCGCGCTGCGCGCGCCGGGCGCTGAAGCGCGCCACTTCCTGCAGGATCTGGCGGGCCGCGTCCAGCGCCAGGTCGGCGTGCTCGGGGTTGGGCAGCGGCGCGCCCCAGAACGCCACCAGGCCGTCGCCGGTGTATTTGTCGAGCGTGCCGTGCATGGCCAGCACCGGGCGCGTCAGGCAGTCGAGGAAGTCGGTGGTCAGGCGGGCGGCCTCGTCCAGCGAGAGCGATTCCACCTGGCCGGTGTAGCCCTGCATGTCGGCGATCAGGGTGGTCACCTGCAGCAGGCGCGGCGCCAGCGGGTCCTGCAGGTCGCTGCGCAACAGCTCGTCCACCACGTCCTTGGCCACATACTGGCGCAGGGTGCCCAGCAGCTGGCGCGAGCGTTGCTGCGCCTGCTGCCAGTGGAAGGGCACGGCCAGCGTCAGCAGCAACAGGATGGACAGCAGCGGCGCGGCCGGCGCCAGCAGCGGGTCGTGCGGGGTGATCAGGTAGGCCAGCCCCAGCCACAGCAGCGCGCCGCCCATCAGCAGCGCGGTGTTGGCCGCCGCCGACAGGCGCGGCAGCGCGTAGCTGACGCCCAGCACCACGCCCAGCGTGTACAGCACGGCCAGCAGGCGGCCCGGCCAGGGGGCGGGCGCCAGCCCGGCCTGGGCGTCCAGTTGGGCGCTCAGCATGGCCGCGTGCACCGCCAGGCCGGGCATGGATTCATCCAGCGGCGTGGCCACGCGGTCGCCGATGCTGAGCGAGGAGGAGCCGATCAGCACCAGGCGGCCGGCCACGTCGGCCGGCGCCAGCGCGCCGTTCAGCACCTCGCGCGCGCTGGCCACGTCGTAGGCGGCCAGGCTGCGGCGGTAGGGCACGCGCATCGGCCCGGCCGGGGGCGGCAGGGCCGGGCCGCCGGCGCAGCAGTCGAGCAGGGCGCGCGACAGGGTGGGGTAGCTGCGGCCCTGGAACCAGGTGCTCATCGGCACCCGCCGCAGCATGCCGTCCGGGTCGGGCACAAAGCCGATGTTGCCGATGTGCCGGGCGCCGGCCAGGCCGGCATGGTTGGCCAGGTAGCCGCTGGCCACCAGCGCCGCGCCCGGCGTGGGCGCGGGCTGGCCGCCGCCCAGCTGGCCGGCCGCCAGCGGGTGGCGGCGCGGCACGTAGTCGAACATTTGCGCCAGCACCAGCGGGCCGTGCCGGGCCAGCATGGCCAGCCGCGCGTCGCCGCCCGGGTCGCCCGGTTTTTCCTGCAGGATGTCGAGCGCCACGCCCCTGGCGCCGGCGCCCAGCAGCAGTTCGATCAGGTCCGCCAGGCGGCCGCGCGGCCACGGCCACGGCTGCTCGGCCAGGCTGGCTTCGTCGATGTCGACCACCAGGATGCGGTTGTCGGGCTGGGTGCTGGCCTGCAGGCGCAGGAAGCGGTCGCGCAGCCACTCGTCGCCGGCGTGCCACCAGGCGGGCGCGGCGGGCAACTGCGGCAGCAGGCACAGCGCGATGGCCGCGCCGGCAATCAGGCTGCGCAATAGCAGGGTGGTGAGTCTGGCGCTGTGGTGGACCGGTCTTGTCATGGGCAAAGATGAAAACCGGCACGCCGGAGGGGATTGCTGCTATAAATACAACATGCCTAAAAGCACTAGTATAACCGCATCGGCGCGGCGGGAGTAGCCTGTCTCCCCGCCTTTGTAACAGACTGTAATAGTTGTAATATGTGACGCCGATCACGGAATTATGCCGGATTCAGCGGACAATACGGCATAAGGAGAAATTTATGTTACGCAACTATACCATCGGCGCCACCCTGCTGTTGTCCGCTAGCCTGGCCTTCGCGGCCGAGGCCGGACGGGTGGTGTTCGTCACCGGGCAAACCCAGGTTGGCGGGCGCGCGGCTGTGCTGGACGCCGCCGTGCAGGAAGGCGACGACCTGACCACCGGCGCGGATGGCTATATCTATGTCAAGACGGTCGACAGCGGCTTCCTGATCCTGCGCCCCAACAGCAAGGCGCGGGTGGTGGCGTATCAGATCGATCAGCGAAATCCCGGCAATACCCGCGTCAAGCTCGAATTGTCGCAGGGGGTGGCGCGCGCCATTTCCGGCCACGGCGTCAAGCAGGCGCGCCAGAATTTCCGCTTCAACACCCCGGTGGCCGCCATCGGCGTGCGCGGCACCGACTTCGTGGTGTACACCGACAGCCAGACCTCGCGCGTGCAGGTGATGTCCGGCGGCGTGGTGATGAGCCCGTTCTCGGACAGCTGCGTGGCGTCCGGCGTCGGCCCGTGCGAGGGCCGGGCCAGCCGCGAACTGTTCGCCGGCCAGGCCGGGCTGCTGCTGCAGGTGCAGCGCGGCCAGCAGACGCCGCAATTGCTGAACAATCCGGCGCTGGCGCCCGACCAGAGCGAGAAGCCGCGCGCGGACGAGCCGGTCGGCAAGGTCACCCAGGCGGCCGTGCTGGCCCCGGCCCAGGTCAACCTCGATCCGCGCCGTTCGGACCTGTCGCTGGACGCGCTGCGGCCGGCCGGCCAGTCCACCGGTAATAACGGTGTCGACAGTGCGCTGCCGCCGCCGGTGGTGGTGACGCCGCCGGTGGTCGAGCCGCCGGTCGTGACGCCACCCGTGGTAGTGGAGCCGCCGCCGCCCGCGCCGCTGCCGCCCAAGGCGCAGGAAGTGTTCTGGGGGCGCTGGACCAGCGTGGCCGGTGCCGCCGTGATGCCGGCGGCGATCAAGAATAACAATGTCGAAACGCCAATCTTCGTCGGCGACTATGCCATTGCCCGCAGCAATGGGGCGACGCTGGTGATGCCGACCGAAGGCACGGTGGCGTTTAATCTGGCCAATAGCGAAGCCTATGTGCAGAAGCCCGGCGCGGCACAAATGCGCGCGGTGGTCGACACTGGCAAGCTGAGTATTAACTTTGTGGATCGCTCATTTACCACCGATCTGGGGATATCGTCCGGCGCCGATAAATACGATATTTCCGGCCGCGGCGTGGTCGACTACAAGGGCGTGATGAGCAACAGCGCCAGCTCGGCCACCCAGATCCGCGGCTTCCTCTCGGGCCCGAATGTGGAGGAGGCGGCCTATATATTCAAGAACACCACCTATCCGAATACCACGGTGATTGGCGCGACCTCGTGGAAAAGATAATAAGCAGATGCGTTAATTAAATAAGGGATTTAAAAACGCAGGCTTTTTGCCTGCGTTTTGTTTTTTAAATGTCCCGATTTTAGCCGGGTCAATTCTCACCAAAAATTGCGTTTACCACGAATTTGCACATTATTTGAGCAAGGCACTTGCAACATTGTGTAAAAAACCGTGGTTTCCGGCACAAAAAACTGCGTTTTGTGACGCCCGTCACAACATCGTATCCCTAGTATGGCAATATACTTCGCACTTCTGCAAAAAAGGTGCCCACGTTGCAGACAGCGCTGTTTGTTTCATGGGCGGCAGAATTTTCGGTTTAAACCATACTTAAAGGATTACAAATCATGGCAGCACAAGACTACGCAGCAGTGGTACAACAGCTGTACGTTGCATACTTCGGCCGTCCAGCCGATTACTTCGGTCTGCAAAACTTCGAAGCCCAGCTGGATGCAATGGGTGCACCGAAGACCATCACCGAACTGAATGCCGCTGTGCAATCGGGTAGCAATCCTGCTCTGAACGCGCTGATCAACAGCTTCTCGTCGTCGGCCGAATCGACCGCCCTGTACGGTACCGACAACAGCCCAATCGGCATTTCGAAATTCCTGGTAGCGGTATTCCAGAACGTGATCGGCCGCACCCCAGATCTGGGCCCAGGCTGGGACTTCTGGTACAACGCCCTGGCAACCGGCGCCCTGAGCCGCGCCAACGCCGCGCTGGCCATCGCTGAAGGCGCCCTGAGCAACACCTCGGCCCAAGGCCTGCTGGACGCGCAAGCCGTGCTGAACAAGCAAAAAGTGGCAACCGCCTTCACCACCGCCCTGGACACCCCAGAAAAAATCAACGCTTACTCGACCGCTGCTGCCGTTGCCACCGCAACCGGCCTGCTGAAGGACGTGACCGCTTCGACCGACGTGGCTGCTTACCAGACCACCGTGCTGGCCGCAGTCAGCACCGTTCTGACCGGCTCGATCGGCGGCACCACCGCCAACCTGACCGTCGCGGTTGAAACCGTCGCCGGCACCAACGGCAACGACACCTTCAACGGTACCTACACCCAGGGCGGCGCCACCGGCGACACCCTGAACGCGCTGGATTCGATCGACGGCGGCGCAGGCACCGACACCCTGAACGTGCTGGCGCTGGACGCCCTGACCTCGCTGCCAGGCGGCCTGGTCATCAAGAATGTTGAGAACCTGTCGTTCCGCGGCGCTGCTGGCATCACCTTCGACCAGACCGCGGCCACCGGCATCACCGGCCTGACCAACATCGCCGTGACCCAGGCGACCACCGCCACCATCACCGCTGCCGCCACCACCGCCGTGTCGGTGACCGGCGCGACCGGCGACATCGCCATCGACGGCGGCTCGACCCAGTCGGTCACCACCGCCGGCGGCACCGGCGTGGACATCACCCTGGGCGCCACCACCGGTGCCAAGGGCGCGATCTCGGTGAACGACGCCAAGCAATCGACCGGCAACATCGCCGTTGACGGCGGCACCACCGTGTCGGTCACCGCTTCGGGCGCTGGCACTGGCACCATCGACATCGGCCAGGTGACCAAAGCCACCGGCGCGGTGAACGTGACCTCGATCGGCGCTGCTGCCGCTGGCGCTGACGCGACCCTGGGCGCGATCACCATCGATGGCGGCTCGACCGTCACCGTGATCCAGACCGCGACCTCGGACGCGACCGCTGCCGCGACCGACACCACCGGCCACACCATCACCCAGAGCGCCGTGGACATCGGCGGCGGCAAGGCAACCGCCGTGACCGTGGTGCAAACCGCTGCTGCGACCGCCGTCGGCGCCGTTGACGCCGTGGCTGCTGTCAAGCAAACCACCGAAGTGACCTTCGCTGCCATGACCGCCGGCCAGACCGTGATCATCGACGGCCTGACCTTCACCGCCTCGAAAGCCCTGACCGCGGCGCAAGTCGCTGCCGCCTTCGCTAGCATCGCTGCTGGCGCTGGTCAAGGTTCGGCTGCCGCCGGCAACGGTATCTACACCGGCGCACTGACCAACTTCTCGTCGGGCGCGGTTGTCACCAGCGGCACCACCTCGAAAGTGGTGTTCACCGAGAAAACCGCCGGCACCAACGCCACCATCGACGTTGACAACGGCACCGCCACCGCGCCTACCGTTGGCACCACCGTGGCCGGCACCGCCGCCATTGACGCCGTTGCAGGCGTGCTGGGCGTGGTTGGCGGCGCAGTGACCATCAACGACGACGCTGGCGGCAAGCTGACCACCGTTACCTTGGATGGCACCGGCGCGGCTTCGATCACCTCGGACAAGCTGACCACCCTGAACGTGGCCAACACCGACCAGAACGTGACCGTCGTCAACACCGCGGCCACCACCCTGGGCCTGACCGTGGACAACCTGGGCGTGGACGCCGCTGGCACCATCGCTCTGGGCGCCGCCTACACCACCCTGAACCTGACCGCTACCTCGGATTCGGCCTTCGTGCTGACCGGCGCTGGCGTGACCACCCTGGCCGTGTCGGGTGCTGGCGTGGCTGACCTGGGTGCGACCACCCTGGGCGCGCTGAAAACCGTTACCGTGTCCGGCTCGGCTGGCCTGAACCTGATCACCGCTACCGCAACCAGCGTGAACACCTCGGCTACCACCGGCGACAGCAGCATCGGCATCGACAGCACCGTCGGCACCTTCACCGGCGGCGCCGGCAAGGACACCGTGACCGTGTCGAGCACCACCGTGACCAAAGCCATCGCCCTGGGCGCCGGCGACGACACCCTGGACCTGACCGCATTCACCGCCGCCACCCTGGGCGCGAATGTGTCGGGCGGCGACGGCACCGACACCCTGGTGCTGGACTCGGGCGTTGCTGCTACCAACTCGACCACCAACACCTTCGCAACCAAGTTCGACGGCTTCGAGAAGCTGGGCCTGAACCAGGCTGCCGCCGACCTGACCGTTGACCTGGCCAACCTGGACAACATCAGCTACGTCATCTCGGCTGGTGCCGCTGCTGGCGTGACCGAAACCCTGAAGAACCTGGCTGCCGCCGGCACCGTTGAGCTGACCACCGCCGCTGGCGACGCAGCCAGCACGGTCGACGTGCAACTGGCTGACGCTACCGGTACCGCTGACGTGCTGAACGTGGTACTGAAAAACGGCGCCAACACCGACTTCGGTATCCTGAAAGCTGCGGACGTTGAAACCATCAACATCACCGCAACCGACACCACCGCGTCGACCATCAACACCCACACCCTGAGCCTGGACGCTGACTCGGTCAAGTCGGTGGTTGTGACCGGCAACGCCAACGTCACCCTGACCGGTGCGGCAGCGGAAGTCGCGCTGACCTCGCTGGACGCGTCGACCCTGACCGGCAAGCTGGTCGCTTCGACCAACGGCACCGTGGCTGAAACCATCAAAGGTGGTACCGCTGCTGACACCCTGACCGCGGCCGGCAATGGCGACACCCTGAACGGTGGCGCTGGCGCCGACACCCTGATCGTGGGCGGCAACCTGGCTACCCTGACCGGCGGCGCTGGCAACGACACGTTCAACGTGGCCGCTGCCACCACCAACGTCAACAGCTACGCCACCATCACCGACCTGACCGCCGGCGACATCATCAAGTTTGCTGCCTCGGCAGTTGACTTCAATGCGTCGAAAGTCTCGCTGGCTGATACCGCTGTGTTCCAGGATTACGCCAACGCCGCTATCGCTTCGACCGACACCGGTGACGTATCGTGGTTCCAAGTGGGTGGCAACACCTACGTGATCGACAACGTGAGCAACAATGCCTCGGCCTTCGTCAACGGCAGCGACATCATCGTCAAGATCACCGGTCTGGTTGACCTGAGCCACTCGTCGTTCAGCGCCACCAACAACACCCTGGTCATCGTTTCGTAATCGACCCCGGTGTCCTCTCGCCCGGCCTTGGCCGGGCAGGGGGGATGGTAAAAAACCCCCTGCACTCCGGTGCCGGGGGTTTTTTACTTTTAGGCTGAAAAGTGTGGCGCCGCTAAAAATTTGTGACGTACATCACATTTCTTGAGCGAATTGAGGGATAATGTCTCGTCTTTCTGAAAAGAAGCTCTTTGTGCGGCCTTGCCGCCCCTTCATTTGCCCAAGCTATGAAAACACTCGTGAATGCCAAGAACGAGATCCAGACGATCTTGTCCAGTTTTAAACGGACCTTCTATACCATCGGCGTGTTCAGCGCCATCATCAACCTGCTGGCGCTGGTGCCGTCCATCTACATGTTGCAGGTGTACGACCGCGTCCTGAACAGCCGCAACGAAATCACCCTGCTGATGCTGACCATCCTGATGATGTGCGGCTACGCCTTCATGGCGGTGCTGGAGCTGGTGCGGTCCTTCGTGCTGGTGCGGGTCGGCGCCAAGTTCGACATGGAAATGAACAAGCGCGTCTACACCGCCGCCTTCGAGCAAAACCTCAAGGCGGCCGGCGGCAACGCCGGCCAGTCGCTGGCGGACCTGACCAATCTGCGTCAATTCCTGACCGGCAATGCCCTGTTTGCCTTCTTTGACGCCCCATGGTTCCCGATCTACCTGGCGGTGATCTTTGTGTTCGAGCCGAGCCTGGGCGTGTTCTCGGTGTGCGGCACGCTGATCCTGATCGGGCTGGCCTACGTCAACGAACGCGCCACCAAGGAGCCGCTGGCGGAAGCCAACACCATGGCCATCACGGCCGGCAATCTGGCCACCAACAATCTGCGCAACGCCGAGGTGATCGAGTCGATGGGCATGCTGCCCAACCTGATGAACCGCTGGTTCAAGCTGCATTCGCGCTTCCTCAACCTGCAGGCCAAGGCCAGCGAGAAGGCCGGCATCATCAATGCCGTCACCAAGTTTGTGCAATCGTCGCAACAGTCGCTGGTGCTGGGCTTTGGCGCCTTGCTGGTGCTGGAAGGCAAGCTGACCCCGGGCATGATGATCGCTGCCTCGATCCTGGTGGGCAAGGCGCTGGCGCCGGTGCAGCAGGTGATCGCCACCTGGAAAAGCTGGTCCTCGACCCGCAGCGCTTATGAGCGCTTGAGCACCCTGCTGGAAAAAAATCCTGCCCGTCCGGCCGGCATGGAACTGCCCACGCCGAAGGGCAATCTGTCGGTGGAAAACGTCAGCGCTTCGCCGCCGGGCGTCACCGTGCCGGTGCTGCGCGGTGTGCATTTTGCCATCCAGGCCGGCGACGTGCTGGGCGTGATTGGCCCCAGCGGTTCCGGCAAGTCGACCCTGGCGCGCCTGATGGTGGGCGTGTGGCCGGCGGTGATGGGCAAGGTGCGCCTGGATGGCGCCGACATCTATCAGTGGAACAAGGGGGAGTTGGGGCCGAACCTCGGCTACCTGCCGCAGGATATCGAACTGTTCGCCGGCACGGTGTCGGACAACATTGCCCGTTTTGGCGAGGTCGATGCCGAGAAAGTGGTGGAGGCGGCCAAGCGCGCCGGTGTGCATGACATGATCCTGCACCTGCCGAAAGGCTACGACACCTTGCTGGCCGATGGCGGCGGCGGCCTGTCGGGCGGCCAGAAACAGCGCCTCGGCCTGGCCCGCGCCATGTATGGCGACCCGGCGCTGCTGGTGCTGGACGAACCGAATTCCAACCTCGACGACGCCGGCGAGGCGGCGCTGGTGGCGGCCGTGCAAGGCATGCGCCAGCGCGGCAAGACGGTGGTGCTGATCACCCACCGCACCAGCATCATTGGCGCCACCACCAAGCTGCTGTTCCTGCGCGATGGCGCGGTGGCCGCCTTCGGCCCGACCCAGGAAGTGTTGCAGGGCTTGCAGGCCCAGCAGCAGAAACAGGTGGCTGCCCAGCAGGCCGCGCAACAGCAGGCCGCCCAGCAAGCCGCACAAGCAGCTCAGGCCGCACAAGCGGCGCAGCAGGCCGCCCAGACTGGCGCTTCTGGCGCCGCGACGAATCAGGAGTAAATCATGGCAGGCAATCTCATTAAAAAGCCGGAGCAGCCGGCAACCGATGTCATTTCGCATGACGTCACGCCACTGGAAGTGAATACCGACGCCGGCGCCTACGCCAAGGTCGGCTGGACCGTGGTGCTGGGCGGCGTGCTGGGCTTCCTGTTGTGGGCCAGCTTCGCGCCGCTGGACAAGGGCGTGCCCCTGTCCGGCTTCGTATCCAAGGAAACCAACCGCAAGACGGTGCAGTACCTGAGCGCCGGCACGGTGCAGGACATCCTGGTGCGCGACGGCGACGTGGTCAAGGCCGGCCAGGTGCTGGTGCGCATGAACGATGTGCAGGCCAGCTCGGCCATGAACACCACGCTGGCGCAGTACATCGTCAGCCGCGCCGCCGAAGCGCGCCTGACGACCGAGCTGAAAGGCGGCAAGACGGTGCCGTTCCCGCCGGAACTGGAACCGTACAAGAACGATCCGCGCGTGCAGGAAAACATGGAACTGCAACGCCAGCTGCTGAGCTCGCGTCAACTGGCGCTGGAAAGCGAACTGGCCGCCATGAGCGAAAACGCCGCCGGCCTGAGCGCGCAAATCCAGGGGCTGGACGAATCGCGCGAAAGCAAGAAGGCCCAGCTGAGCTTCCTGAAGGAAGAACTGGACAACAGCCGCGACCTGGCCAAGGAAGGCTACATCCCGCGCTCGCGCCTGCTGGAACTGGAGCGTACTTACGCCCAGGTCAGCGGCGCCATCTCGGAAGACGTCGGCAACCTGGCGCGCGCCCGCCGCCAGGTGGCGGAAAGCAATCTGCGCCGCACCCAGCGCCTGCAGGAGTACCAGAAGGAAGTGCGCAGCCAGCTGTCGGACGTGCACAAGGAGGCCGAATCGCTGGCCGGCCGTTTGCAGGGCCAGCAGTATGAGGTGGCCGCGGTGGAAGTCAAGTCGCCGGTCGATGGCGTGGTGGTGGGCAGCAATGTGTTCACCAAGGGCGGCGTGGTCTCGCCAGGCGCCAAGATGATGGAAATCGTGCCGACCGGGGACGCGCTGGTGGTGGAAGGCCAGCTGGCGGTCAATCTGGTGGACCGCGTGCACGTGGGCCTGCCGGCCGAGCTGATCTTCTCGGCCTTCAATACCAACAAGACGCCGCACATCCCGGGCGAGATCATCCAGGTGGCCGCCGACCGCACCGTGGACGAGCGCAACGGCCAGCCCTACTACAAGGTGCGCGCGCGCGTGACGCCCGAAGGCGCCAAGCTGATTGCCGCGCACAAGCTGAACATCGTGCCCGGCATGCCGGTGGAACTGTTCGTGAAGACCGGCGAACGCACCATGATGAGCTATCTGCTGAAGCCGGTCTTCGACCGCGCCAAAACGTCGATGTCGGAGGACTAAGTGTTCAAGCCATCCAAACTGTTGCCGCTGGCGGCGGGCTGCATGCTGTTGTGCGCCAACGCCTCGGCCATGAGCCTGATGCAGGCCTATGAAGCCGCGCTGAAAAACGATCCGGTCTACCGCTCCGCCTTCTATCAGGCGGAGGGCGGCAAGGAAAACCGCATCCTCGGCCGTTCGTCGCTGTTGCCGAGCGTGTCGATCAACTACAGCGGCAGTCAGAACCGCAATACCATCGAGTATTTCGGCAAGACCCAGGCGCAGGACTACAACTCGCGCAACGCCACGGTGCAGGTGCGCCAGCCGCTGTTCAGCGTGGATGCCTGGTCGCGCTACAAGCAGGGCAAGGCGCAAAGCGAACAGGCCGAGGCGCAGTTCGCCTCGCAGAACCAGGAAGTCATCATGCGCGTGGTCAGTTCCTACCTGGAGGCGCTGCTCAAGGAAGACCAGCTGGCGCTGGCCCGCACCGAGCGCGACATGTACGCCGAGCAGATGAAGGTCAACGCCCTGCTGTACAAAAAAGGCGAGGGCACCCGCACCGACGAGCTGGAAACGCGTTCCCGCCTGGACCTGGCCGAGGCCTCGGTGCTGGAAGCGGAAGACGCGCTCAAGACGGCGCTGGATACGCTGTCTGGCGTAGTGGGCGAGGATGTGAAGGGACTGGACCACCTGCGTCCCGGCTATCAGGTGTCCAATGCCGACCTGCAGCCTTACGAGGAGTGGAAAAAAACCGCGCTGGCGCAGAATCCCGACATCCAGGCCCTGGCCAAGGGCGTGGAGGTGGCCAGCCAGGAAATCAACAAGCAGCGCGCCGGCCACTTTCCGCGCCTGGACCTGACCGCCACCTATGGCAAGCTCGATTCCGACACCACCAGCACGATTGATGAAAAAACCAAGGTGCGCAGCGTCGGCTTCCAGTTGACGATTCCGCTGTACCAGGGCGGCGCGGTGAGCGCGGCCACGCGCCAGGCGGCCGCCAACCGCGGCAAGGCGCAGGCTGATCTCGAGGCTGAAATCGACAAGAGCCTGGTGGAATTGCGCCGCAATTACAACCAGGTGACCAGCAGCGTGGCGCGCATCAATGCCTTGCTGCGGGCGGTGGAATCGGCCAAGCTGCTGATCACCGCCACCGAGCAGAGCATCAAGGGCGGCGTGCGCATCAACCTCGACCTGCTGACCGCGCAACGCCAGCTGGTCACCGCCCAGCGCGACCTGGCGCAAGCCCGCTATACCTACATGCTGGCCGCGTTGCGCCTGCGGTCCGAAGCAGGGGTGCTGTCGGCGGAAGACGTGCGCCTGCTGGCGGCGCATTTCGAATAAGGCCGCGATGCAGCCCGCGCGCCAGAGCAAACTGCTGGGACTGGAAATCCTGCGTTTCATTTCCGCGATCGCGGTGTTGTTCTGGCATTACCAGCACTTCGCCTTCGTGGCCGACAAGCCGGTGGATTTCGTCACCGAGGCGCAGCCGCTGTACGGGCTGTTCCTGGTGTTCTACCGCTACGGCTTTTACGGCGTGCAGGTGTTCTGGTGCATCAGCGGCTTCATCTTCTTCTGGAAATACCGCACGGCGATCGCCGACGGTGCGATCGGCGCGGGCAAATTCTTTGTGCTGCGCTTTTCGCGCCTGTATCCGCTGCATTTCGCCACCATGATCCTGGTGGGCTTGCTGCAACTGATGTACTTCGCCCAACGCGGCTACTACTTCGTCTACCAGCACAACGACCTCAAGCACCTGATCCTGAACCTGTTCCTGGCCAGCCATTGGGGCTTGCAGGATGGTTACAGCTTCAACGCGCCGATCTGGTCGATCTCGGTGGAAGTGCTGGTGTACCTGCTGTTCTTTGTGGTGCTGCGCCTGCTCGGCCGTTCGGTGTGGGTGAGCGCGGCTGTGCTGCTGGCCTGCACGCTGGCCAAATGGCAGTGGGGCAACCAGGTGCTGCCTGCGGTGGACGCGGTGGCGTATTTCTTCGCCGGCGGCATGGCGGCGATGGCCTATGGCCGCTGGTGGTCGTCGCGCGCGCTGAATTATGCGTTGCTGGGTGTGGTGCTGGCCGCGCCGGTGGGTTTGTATCTGGCCAATCGTCCGCACGACCAGGTCGCACCGATGTTCCTGCTGGCCTATTTGCCGCTGCTGCTGTTCCTGCTTGCGCGTGACCTGCGCGTGCCGCCGCGCTGGCAGCAGGGGATCGAAGCGGCCGGCAATATGACCTATTCCAGCTACCTGATCCACTTCCCCATCCAGCTGGCGCTGGCGCTGGCGTGCAATGCGCGCGGCGTGGCGATTCCTTATCGCAGCGTGGGTTTCTTTGCCCTGTTCATGAGCCTCACCCTGGTGGCCGCCTATTTCCTGTATCGCTGGTTCGAACTGCCGGCGCAGGAGCGCCTGCGCCGGCAAATGCTTTAGTTCTTCTTGCCGTAGCAGTGCGGGCACGATTCGCCCACCACATACTCCGGCGACAGTTGCTGGCGCGGGGTGACCACGGCGCGGCAGTTGAAGCACTGGGCGGTCTCGGTCGGCTCCAGTTTCGGATTGAGGGCGGTGCGGTAGTCGAACACGAAGCAGTCGCCGGTGTAGTGGTCGCCGCCGACCTCCTCGAAGTACTTGAGGATGCCGCCCTCGAGCTGGTAGACGTTGTCGTAGCCGATGTTCTGCATGTGGATCGCGGCTTTTTCGCAGCGGATGCCGCCGGTGCAGAAGGTCACCACGGTCTTGCCGGCGAAGTCGTCCTTGTGGGCGGCGATCACTTCCGGGAATTCGGTGAACTTCTTGATGCGGTAGTCGACCGTGTTGTCGAAGGTGCCGACGTCCACTTCGAAATCGTTGCGGGTGTCGACCATGACCACCGGCTTGCCGTTGTCGTCGACGCCGTTGTCGAGCCAGCGCTTGAGGGTCTTGGCTTCCACGAACGGCGCGCGGCCTTCTTCCGGCTTGATCAGCGGCATGCGCATGGTGATGATTTCTTTTTTGATCTTGACCAGCATGCGCTTGTGCGATTGCTCGGCCGAGAAACTTTCCTTCACTTCCAGGTCGGCAAAGCGGGCGTCGCTGCGCACCCAGGCCATGAACTCGTCGATATTTGCGCGCGGACCGGACAGGAACATATTGATGCCCTCCGGGGTCAGCAGGATGGTGCCCTTCAGGCCCAGGCGGTTGCAGATGTCCTGGTATTGCGGGCGCATCTCTTCGGTGTTGTCGAAGGTGACGAATTTGTAGGCGGCGATGTTGACGTGCGGAGCAACGCCAGCATGCGCTTCAGCTTGTAAAGCAGTATTAGCTTGCATGATGGTGAGGAACAAAAAAGGGAAAGGCGACATTATACGCGTTCCAGTGCTAAGATTCTTACCACAATTGTGGTAATCGGAGGCAGCGATGGCGGGAAGTACCTCGATCCGTATCAGCCAAGAGCTGTATGAGCAAGCCAGGCAGGATGCTGCTATAGAGCATCGCTCCATCGCGGGGCAAATCGAATTCTGGGCAAGAGTGGGGCGCGCCGCGCTCGACAATCCGGATTTGCCCGTGACGTTCATTGCGGAGTCACTGGCTTCGATGTCCGAGCCAAGGGAGGACGCCCAGCCCTTTTGTGCCGCGCAGTAGCCGGCGCAAATAATGTGGTAAGTCCGGCTATGAAGCGTGGGGGCTGAATCAGATTGATCGGTATGGCCGGCTGCGCGGTAAAATAGGGGGTTATTGATCCAGTATTGAACCCGCCTATGAACATGGTAGCAAACCAACAAGAAATGACCCGCACTGCAGTCGTACCCGCGGGACCGTCTTTCGTCCATTTGCGGGTGCACTCGGAATATTCCATCGTCGACGGCCTGGTGCGCATCGACGACCTGGTCAAACAGGCCGCCAAGGACCAGCAGGGCGCGCTGGCGGTGACCGACCTGGCCAATATGTTCGGCATGGTGAAGTTCTACAAGGCCGCGCGCGGCAAGGGCATCAAGCCGGTGGTGGGCGTCGACTGCTGGATCACCAACGACGAGAACCGCGACAAGCCATCGCGCCTGATGCTGTTCGCCAAGAACCGCATGGGCTATCTGCAGCTGTGCGAGCTGCTGTCGCAGGCCTGGCTCACCAACCAGTACAAGGGCCGCGCGGAGATCCGCACCGAGTGGCTGCAGGAACTGACCGCCAAAAGCTACCCGCTGCTGCCGGACGACTCGCCCGCCAACGGCCTGATCGCGCTGTCCGGCGCCCACTTCGGCGACATCGGCATGGCCATCGAGAACGGCAACCCGGCGCTGGCCGAGGCCAACGCGCGCAAGTGGGCGCAGCTGTTCCCCGGCCATTTCTACATCGAGATCCAGCGCGCCGGCCAGCCCAACCAGGAGATGCAGGTGCGCCACTCGGTGGCGCTGGCGTCCAAGCTGGGCCTGCCGGTGGTGGCGACCCACCCGGTGCAGTTCATCTCGCGAAACGAGTACATCGCCCACGAGGCGCGCGTGTGTATCGCCGAGGGCGAGATGCTGGCCAACGCCAAGCGCGTCAAGCGCTTCAACGAGCAGATGCGCTTCCTCACCCAGGCCGAGATGGGCGAGCTGTTCCACGACCTGCCGGCCGCGCTGCAAAACTCGGTGGAGATCGCCAAGCGCTGCAACCTGACCCTGACGCTGGGCAAGCCGCAGCTGCCGAACTTCCCGACCCCGGGCATGACCATCGATGAATTCCTGGTGGCCGAGACCAAGAAGGGCCTGGAGGAGCGCTTGATCCAGCTGTTCCCCGATCCCGAGCGGCGCGAGAAGGAACGCCCGCGCTACGAGGCGCGCCTGGAATTCGAGAACAACACCATCATCAAGATGAAGTTCCCGGGCTACTTCCTGATCGTGGCGGAGTTCATCCAGTGGGGCAAGAACAATGGCGTGCCGATCGGCCCGGGCCGGGGTTCGGGCGCCGGCTCGCTGGTGGCGTACGCGCTGAAGATCACCGACCTCGACCCGCTCAAATACAATCTGCTGTTCGAGCGTTTCCTGAACCCGGAACGGGTCTCGATGCCCGACTTCGACATCGACTTCTGCCAGGAGAAGCGCGAGCTGGTGATCCAGCACGTGAAGGACCTGTACGGCCGCGACGCGGTGTCGCAGATCGCCACCTTCGGCACCATGGCGGCCAAGGGCGCGATCCGCGACGTCGGCCGCGTGATGGACTTCGGCTACAACTTCTGCGACGGCGTCTCCAAGCTGATCCCGTTCAAGCCGGGCAAGCCGGTGTCGATCGCCGAGGCGATCGAGGAGGAGCCGATGCTGAAGGAGCGCCAGCAGAACGAGGAGGAAGTGGCGCAGCTGCTGGACCTGGCGCAGCAGGTGGAGGGCATCACCCGCAACATCGGCATGCACGCCGGCGGCGTGCTGATCGCGCCGGGCAAGCTGACCGACTTCTGTCCGCTGTACACCCAGTCCGGCGATTCCGGCGTGGTGTCGCAGTACGACAAGGACGACGTCGAAGCCGTCGGCCTGGTGAAGTTCGACTTCCTGGGCCTGACCACGCTGACCATCCTCGACCGCGCGGTGCGCTACATCAAGGCGCTCGATCCGGCCGAGGCCGACTTCGACCTGGCCAAGCTGCCGCTGACCGACCGCCCGTCCTACGACCTGCTGACCAAGGCCAAGACGGTCGCCGTGTTCCAGCTGGAGTCGCGCGGCATGCAGGGCATGCTGAAGGACGCGCGCCCCGACCGCTTCGAGGACATCATCGCGCTGGTGGCGCTGTACCGTCCGGGGCCGATGGACCTGATCCCGGACTTCTGCAAGCGCAAGCACGGCGAGAAGTTCGACTATCCCGATCCGCGCACCGAGTCGATTCTGTCCGAAACCTACGGCATCATGGTGTACCAGGAGCAGGTGATGCAGATGGCGCAGATCGTCGGCGGCTACTCGCTGGGCGGCGCCGACATGCTGCGTCGCGCCATGGGCAAGAAGAAGGCCGAGGAGATGGCCGAGCACCGCGCCATCTTCCGCGCCGGCGCCGCCAAGGACGGCCTGTCGACCGAGAAGGCCGACGAGATCTTCGACTTGATGGAGAAGTTCGCCGGCTACGGCTTCAACAAGTCGCACGCGGCCGCCTACGCGCTGCTGTCGTACCACACGGCCTACCTGAAGGCGCACCATCCGGCCGCGTTCATGGCGGCCAATATGTCGCTGGCCATGGAGGACACCGAGAAGGTCAAGATCCTGGTCGAGGACGCGATCGACGTGTGCGGCCTGACCATCCTGCCGCCGGACATCAACAAGTCCGACTTCCGCTTCGTGCCGGACGGCCCGCCGCCCTCGGTCAGCGGCAAGAAGGTGACGCAGATCCGCTATGGCCTGGGCGCCTGCAAGGGCGCCGGCCAGAACGCGATCGAGGCCATCATCGCCGCGCGCACGGCGGGCGGGCCGTTCACCAGCCTGTTCGACTTCTGCAAGCGGGTGGACAAGAAACAGATCAACCGCCGCACCATCGAGTCGCTGATCCGCGCCGGCGCCTTCGACTGCTTCGGCGTCGACCGCGCGGTGCTGCTGGCCTCGGTCGGCTTCGCCATGGAATACGCCGACCAGCAGGCCAAATCGGCCAACCAGGTCAGCCTGTTCGGCGGCGACGACAGCGATCTCGAGCCGCCGCCCGATTATGTCAAGGCGGCGCCGTTCACCGACCGCCAGAAGCTGGCCGAGGAGAAGATCGCGCTCGGCTTCTACCTGTCCGGCCACATGTTCGATTCCTTTGCCGGCGAGGCGCGCCGCTTCGCCCGCACCAAGCTGGCCGATCTGGAGCCGTCGCGCGATCCGCGCATCCTGTGCGGCGTGATCACCGGCATCCGTCCGCAGATGACCCAGCGCGGCAAGCTGCTGATCGTCACGCTGGACGACAAGAGCGCGGTGGTGGAGGTGACCGTGTACGCCGAGGTGTTCGAGGAACACAAGCACATGTTCAAGGAGGATGAATTCCTGGCGGTGATCGGCAAGGTGTCGGAGGACCGCTTCTCGGGCGGCCTGCGGATCTCGGCGGAGAAGGTGTTCGACATCATCAGCTCGCGCGTCAAGCACGGCAAGCAGCTGGCCATGGCCCTGCCGACCACGGTCGACGCGAAAAAGGTGGCCGAGGTGCTGGCGCCGTACCGCCAGGCCGACGGCCTGCCGATTTCCGCGCGCATCCAGCCGCAAGGCGTCAGCTGCGTGCTGCAGCTGGGCGAGGCGTGGCGGGTGGCGCCGTCGGACGAGTTGCAGCTGGCGCTGCGGCAGGTGCTGGGCGCGAAGGAAGTCGCGGTCGAATACTAGCGTCGTCCCGGCGCAAGCCGGGACCCATGCCGGGTCGGCGTTCCACGGGCCCCGGCTTGCGCCGGAGCGCCGGCGGCGCGTCAGAACTGCGCGCCGACGCCGGTGATGGCGTAGCCCTTGGCGCCGATCTGCGCCAGCGGCCGTTCGATATGGTATTTGGGGAGTTCGTCGCGGTCGTCGTCGACTTCCACGTGCTGGGCCTCGGCGTGCCAGTCGGTGTTGGTGGCCTCCTCCGGTATCGGCTTGCCTTCCGGTACCGCCAGGTAGCTGTGCTTGCCCTGTGCTTCATCTCGGCAATAAATATCCACGCGCATGGTATTTCTCCTCGGACGAAAAGCCCATGGTACCGGATTTCTTTACGCTAGTGCGTACTTATCCGCGTCCACCGCCGCCGCCGGCGCCAGCCTGGGCACGGCCGCCATGCGCGGCGCGTGCAGGCTGACCGCCAGCGCCTGGGCCAGCTCGCACAGCGTCTCGTGGCGCTTGCGTGCCTCCGAGCGCTTCCTGGAGGCGATCGCCTCCAGGTCCGGTTCGCGGATCGGCTCGCTGGCGAGCTGGTAATCGCCGTCGGCGCGCGGCGTCGCGCCCAGTTCCCGCCACAGGCAGTCGTAGTCCGCGTGCACCTTGCCCTGGCGGGTGGCGCCGCACACCACGCGGTTGCGGTTGCTCACCAGCCGCAGCGCCACGCAGCCGTGGTCGTGGGCGATCTGGCTCAGCAATTTCACCATCAGGTTCTTCGGGCGCAGGCCGTGCAGTTCGCGCGTGGCGTCCTTGATCAGTCGCAGGCCGTGTTCGCCGCGCGGGCCCTGCATGCAGCCTATGCCCAGCAGCATGCCCTGTTCGCCGTCGACGAAGGAGAACGCGCAGCTGTACACCAAGTCGCTTCCCTGCAGCAATTGCAGCACCAGCTCGCCCTCGCGCTCCATCGGCTCGATCGCGCGCAGCTGCAGGCGGTAGGGCAGGCCGCCCTTGCCGGCGACGCTGGCCAGCGGCACGGGGGCGCGCGCGGCGCGCACGGTCAGCGGGCCCAGTCCCAGGCGCAACACGTGACGGTAGTGCGCGCGCAGCAGGGCCACCCGTTCGCGGCAGGGCATGGTGTTACTCAGGTAGGGGCGGTAGATCTTGTACACCAGGCGCGGGCGGGTTTGCATCAGCTCGCCGAACATGGGGTGCGAATTCAGCAGTTGCAGCCAGGCGCAGGTGGCGCGGCGGTGCAGGGCGGCGCGCAGCGCCAGTTTGAGCGTCTCGCGCAGGTGCTTGAGGCCGGTAAAGCCCGCCGCGCCGGCGCGGATGGTGATGGACTGCGACATTGGAACTCTTCCAAAAGGTGGCCTTGTGGGCGAGCCGCGAGTGTAGTGTTCATGTAACGCAATGTAAATTGGGGTAAAGATCTACGGATTTCCCGTAATAATTGCCGCTTAGATAATTCGACTGTTGTATAGAGGGGATGCGGTGGCGCTAAGGGTTACTCGTACTGCGAAAAGCAATGCAAGATGAGCTGGGGCAACGCATAATGATACATTGCGATACAAGCCGGCCCCTATGACAGCCTCGCCCCAGCCCCGTTACCTGGTATTCCCGGCGTTCGTCGCCCTGTACCTGCTGTTTGACTGGGCCACCTACATCGATCCGCTGTACGGCTTGAACATCACGCCGTGGAACCCGGACCCCGCGCTGGGCCTGGTGTGCTGGCTGGCGTACGGCTGGCGCGCGGCGCTGCCGTGGTGGATCGCGCTGGTGCTGGCCGAGATGGTGGTGCGCGGCATGCCGGCCGGCCTGCCGCTGACCCTGCTGCTGTCGCTGTGGCTGACGGTGGGCTACGGCCTGATCGGCGAGGTGCTGCGCCGCACCTTCGGCGGCGGCGGCGTGTTCGACAGCCGCAAGAGCCTGTTCCGGTGGGTGTTGATCCTGACCGTGGGGGCGCTGCTGAACGACGTGGTGTACATGTCGCTGCTGTCGCTGGCCGGGCTGATCCCGCCGGGCGAGTGGGCGGCGGTGGTGCTGCGTTTCGGCATCGGCGACATGGTGGGCATGCTGGTGTCGATGCCGCTGGTGTGGATGCTGTCCAGCGCGCAGGGGCGGCGGCGCCTGCGGGCCGCGGTGTGGCGCTACGAGACGCTGGGCTACCTGGCGCTGGCGATCGTCGTGCTGACGCTGGTGTTCGGCACCATCGCCACCTCGGAGTTCAAGCATTTCTACTTCCTGTTCCTGCCGGTGATCTGGGCGGCCTCGCGCCAGGGCGTGTATGGCACGGCGCTGATGGTGTTCGCGCTGCAGCTGGGCATCGGCGCGCTGGTCAAGTGGAACCACGCGGTCAACATCGAGGTGCCGGAGCTGCAGATGCTGGACGCCATGCTGGCGCTGGTGGGCTTCTCGATCGGCATCGTGGTGGACGAGTTGCGCCAGGTGTCGAACGATTTGAGGCAGTCGCTGCGGCTGGCGGCGGCCGGCGAGATGGCGGCCGCGCTCGCGCACGAGCTGAACCAGCCGCTGACGGCGCTGGGCGCGTACGGCAAGGCCTGCGAATTCCTGCTCGAGCGCCACGATCCGGGGCCGGACGGCGCGCTGCTGAAGAACGCCATCCAGCGCATGATCGCCGAATCGGGGCGGGCTGCCGACGTGGTGCGGCGGCTGCGCGACTTCTTCCGCACCGGCGCCATGAAGCTGGAGCCGGTCGACGCGGCGCAGCTGGTGTCCGGCGTCGGCCAGCAGTTTTACGTGCAGCTGCGCGCGCACGGCGTGACGCTGCGGGTGGAGGACATGCCGCCGCTGGCGGTGCTGGCCGACCGCCTGCAGCTCGAGCTGGTGCTGCGCAACCTGCTGGCCAACGCGCTGGACGCGGTGCAGGAGCGGCCCGAGGGCGCGCGCCGCATCACGGTGTCGGCCCAGCGGCTCGACAGCAAGCGCCACGGCAAGGGCGGCTGCCTGCAGCTGACGGTGGAGGACAGCGGCCGGGGCGTGTCGGACGAGCTGGCGGCGCGCCTGTTCGAACCGTTCGTCTCGTCCAAGGCCAGCGGCATGGGACTGGGCCTGGTGCTGAGCCGGGCCATCATGGAAGCGCACGGCGGCTCGCTCTGGGCCGAGGTGGGCGATCACGGCATATTCAGGATGGCGCTGCCGTTGGCGCGCCCCGTAGTGGAAGGGCAGGAGAACTATGTTGCAGCATGATCTAACCGTATTCATTGTCGACGACGACCCGGCCGTGCGCGACGCGCTGGGGCTGTTGCTGGGCGTGCGCGGCTACCGCACCGCCGTGTTCGCGAGCGCCGAGGCCTATCTGCAGGGCTGGCAGGCCGGCTGGAGCGGTTGCCTGCTGGTCGACATCCGCATGTCGGGCATGGACGGGCTGAGCCTGCAGCGCGAGCTGCGCGCGCGCGGCTGCCGCATGCCGGTGGTGGTGATGAGCGGCCATGGCGACGTCAGCATGGCGCGCGCGGCGTTCAAGGCCGACGCCGTGGACTTCCTGGAAAAGCCGTTCGACGACGCCAAGCTGATCGCGGCGATCGACGAGGCCTTGGCGCGCGCGCGCGCCAACCAGAGCGAGCAGCAGCGGCGCACCCGCAGCGCCAACCTGCTGAGCGAGCTGACGCCGCGCGAGCGCGAGGTGATGGAGCTGGTGGTGCTGGGGCGCCACAACCGCGACATCGGTCCGGCGCTGGGGATCAGCGTGCGCACGGTGGAAGTGCACAAGGCGCGCCTGATGAGCAAGCTCGGGGTCGACAACGTGGCCGACCTCGTGCGCATCAGCATGCTGGAATAATCCGGGGTCAGGTCCTCCATTTCTACACGAGCCCAACCGTAGCCGAAGCTACGGTTGGGCTCGTGTAGAAATGGAGGACCTGACCCCGGAGTTCAGCGCGGCAGGGCGCGCGTGCGCGCGAGCCGCTGCCACAGCTTGAGCTTGCGCACCGCGCTTTGCTGGAGGTGGAACCAGCGGCTGCCGTCCAGCGCGCGCCGCACCTGGCGCGCGGTGCGGGCGTCGTGTCGGCCGGCGCCGGCCATGTCGGCCAGTACCTGCCGCGGCGGCGCGAACAGGCTGTCGAGGAAGATGGCGCGCACCTTGCCGCGCACGGCGTCGCCCTTGGCCGCCGGCAGCTGGTAGGAGTTCTTCACCAGGCCGATGTAGAAGTGGCACGCCGCCACGTCGAACTGCGCGCGCACCGCCGCGCTCACGCCGGCGCGCTCGAAGTGCGGCTTGACCGCCGCCAGCGCCGAGGCGAAATCCACGCACCACTGCTCGCTGATCACGCGCGTGATGCTGACCGGGTGCTGGCGGTACGCCAGCAGCACGTGCGGCAGATACACCAGGCTGCGGCAGCGCTGCAGCAGCCGCGGCACCACCGCCACGTCCTCGAACAGCCGGCGCGACGGGAACAGCGGCATCGCCTCCTGCGCGTAGATCGCGCGCCGGAACACCTTGCACCACACGTACATGTGGCGGTCGCGGAAGAAGGCGGTCAGGATCGCGTCCTGACAGGTGATGGTCTGCTCCGGCGCGTAGCTCATGTAGACGTCGCGGTCCTTGTCCGGCGCGTCCGGGTGCCAGAAGCGCAGCGCGGTGGCGATCACGTCCGGATGGCGCTCGGCGATCACCCGCTCCAGCGCCTCCAGCGAGCGCGGCAACAGGCGGTCGTCGCTGTCGACGAACAGGATGTACTCGCCCCGCGCCTCCCGCAGCGCGCGGTTGCGGGCGTCGGCGATGCCCTGGTTGGCCTGCTCCACCAGCCGGATCCGCAGCCGCGGATGGGCCGCCTGCACCGCCCGCACGCGCGCCACGGTGGCGTCGGTGGAGCCGTCGTCCACCACGATCAGCTCGTGGCGCGCGTGCATCTGGGCGACGATGTGCTTGAGGCAGTCGGTGATGAAGCGCTCGACGTTGTAGCCCGGCACCAGGATGCTCAGCAGCGGCGCCTCCGCCGGCCGCGGCGTCATGCGCGCAGCCCCTTCACCGCCAGCACGGTGCGGTCGGCCGCGCGCCGCAGCACGGTGGCGCGGTTGCTGCTTTCCTGGTCGCGCGCGTTCTCGCGGTGCCACAGGTGGATCACCTCGGTGGCGTAGGCGCCGTCCTTGCGCATCACGCCGGCGTTGAACAGGCGCACCACCAGGTCGGAATCCTCGTGGCCCCAGCCGAGGAAGCTCTCGTCGAAGCCGTTGACCAGCTCGAGGTCCGAACGCCACACGGCCAGGTTGCAGCTCTTGATGCGGCGCCAGGTGAAGCGGCGGCTGGTGCGCCCCACGTCCGGCAGCGTGAACAGCAGCGGCAGCACCTTGTTGAGGGCGCCGCTGCGGCGCCACGCCAGCTTGTCGGCCAGGCTCAGCGCCTGCAGGTCGAGGCGCTGGCCCAGCACGCGCGCCGTGGCTTGTTCGCTGAGCAAGATGCGGCTGCCCTGCACCAGGTGGCCGCGTTGCGCCAGCTTGCGGTGCTGGCTGATAAAATTCCGCTGCGGCACGCAATCGCCGTCGAGGAAGATGATGTACTCGCCGCGCGCGTCCAGCGTGCCCAGGTTGCGCGCGCGCGCGGCGCGGAAGCCCAGGTCCTCCTGCCACACATGGCGCAGCGGCACCGGCGCGCGCGCCCGCAGCGCGGCCACGGCCTGCCGCGTGTTGTGGCCGGAGCCGTCATCAGCGATAATGATTTCGAACCCGAGGTCGTCCTGCGCAAAGCAGGCCTCCACGACGGCGGTCAGCGCGTCCGGCCGGTTGTAGGTGGTGATGACGACGGATATGAGAACGGATGACATAGCGAACGGTAGCGGATTGCTCTTTTGCAATAAATGATAAGATGAATGAATAATACCTCACCCCAGTCCCCCGCCAGCACTGTCTTTATCTACAGCCTGATCTTCGCGTTCCCCTTCCTGCTGCTGATCACCAACTTCGGGGTCGGCCTGTGCAGTTTCGCGTTCCTGGTCACGGCGCTGGTGTACCGCCGCCAGGGCTGGCCGGTCCTGCTGCGCCATCTTACCGAGATCCGCGGCGTATTGGTAGCGTTCGCCTCGGTGCTGCTGCTGGCCTTGCTGCTGGGCTTGCTCAGCGGCGACGGCCGCCTGCGCGACCTCGAGAAACCGTTCCGCATGCTGGCGGCCAGCACCGTGATGCTGACCGTGCTGGCCTGCCGCCCCAGCCGCAAGGCGCTGTGGTGGGGGCTGATCGCCGGCGCGCTGGCCGGCGCCGTGTTCGTCGCCTACCAGCGCTGGGGCCTGGGGGTCGAGCGTCCGGGCGGCCTGATCAACTCGATCACCTTCGGCGACATCATGCTGTGCATGGGCCTGATGTGCCTGGCCGGCACGCTGGACTTCACCGGCCGCGGCGCGCTGTGGCCGGCGCTGGGGGCGCTGGCCGGCTTCACCGGCTCGATCGCCAGCGGCACCCGCGGCGGCTGGGTCGCCATCGCCTTTTCCATGGTGCTGCTGGTGCGCTACGGCCACGTGCTGCGCGGGCGCTTCCGCAAGGGGCTGGCGGTGCTGGCGCTGGGGCTGGTGGTGAGCACCTATTTCATTCCGCAGACCGGCGCCCGCGAGCGCGTCGACGAGGGCATCAGCGACGTCCAGCAATACTTCAACGGCGGCCCGACCTACACCAGCGTCGGCATCCGGCTCGAGCTGTGGCGCAGCGCGCTGCAGCTGATCGAACGCCATCCGCTGCTGGGCGCCAGCATCCCCACCGTCAGGGCCGAGCTGCGGGAACTGGTCGACAGCGGCCGCGTCCATCCCTACGTGCTGCAGTTCGAGCACTTCCACAACGACATCCTGCAGGCGCTGGTGTACGGCGGCGTGGCCGGCCTGCTGGCGTGGGGCGCCACGCTGGTGGTGCCGTTCCAGTTTTTCCGCCGCCAGATGCACAGCGGCGGCGACCACTTGAACGCGCCGGCGCTGGCCGGCATGCTGCTGGTGTTGTGTTACTTTAGCTTCGGCCTGACGGAGGTGATCTTCTGGTCGGTGCGCAGCAATATGTTTTACGCGATGATGCTGTTCCTGCTGGCGGGACTGTGCCTGAACGCGAAGGAGAAAGCACAGTGAGTGAGTTGCGTACCCTGATCATTTCCCCCAACTGGATCGGCGACGCCGTCATGGCGCAGCCGCTGCTGCAGTTGCTGCGCGCGGCCCATCCGGAACGGCCGATCGACGTGCTGGCGCCGCCAGCGGTGGCGGCGGTGTGGCGGCAGGTGGCCGAGGTGGACGAGGTGCTGGAGACGCCGTTCCGCCACGGCGCGCTGCAGCTGAAGCAGCGTTGGAAGTTCGCGCGCCTGCTGCGCAAGCGCGGCTACGCCGACGCCTACGTGCTTCCCAACACCATCAAGTACGCGCTGATCCCGTGGCTGGCGGGGATCCGGCGGCGGGTCGGCTACAAGGGCGAAAGCCGCTACGGCATGATCAACGTGATGCACCACGACGAAGTGCCGCCGCGGCCGATGGTGGCGTTTTACGCGGCGCTGGCCAAACCGCCGGTGACGGTGCTGGGGCCGGGCCTGCGCGCGGCGCTGCCGCGGCCGCGGCTGGTGGCCAGCGAGGCGCAGATCGCCGCCGTCCACGCGCGCCACGCGCTCGATCCGGCGCGGCCGCTGGTGGCGATGGCGCCCGGCGCCGAATTCGGCGGCGCCAAGCGCTGGCCGGCGCGCCATTTCGCCGGCCTGGCGCGCGAGGTGCTGGCGCGCGATCCATCCACCCAGATCGCGCTGCTCGGTTCTCCGAAAGACCAGGAGGCTTGCGCCGAAGTGGCGGCAGCCTTGCCGGCCGACGCGGCGGTGTTCAACCTGGCCGGCGCCACCAGCCTGCCGGAAGCGATCGCCCTGATCGCGCGCGCGGCCGCCGTGGTGGCCAACGATTCCGGCCTGCTGCACATCGCCTCGGCCCTCAACCGTCCTGTGCTGGCGCTGTACGGCCCGACCGATCCCGATCACGCGCCGCCGTTTTCCGACATGGCGGCATCGTTGTCATTGCGTCTTGATTGCGCGCCGTGCAAGCAGCGCGAATGCCCGCTCGGCCACCAGGATTGCATGGTCAAGTTGACGCCGGACCTGGCGTGGCAAAAACTGCAACCCATGCTGTCCCCGCGCTGAGCGTTACAGCCGCGCTGTTTTGCGGTATAAAGCAGGGAGTGCCACGCCCCGTATAGAGCTATGTTCAAGCGCTTTTCCATCACCTTCTGGGCCACGGTGTTCGTCAGCGTGGTTTGCCTGTCGCTGGTCGTGATCGACGTCTGGCGCAGCGTGAATGCGCGCAGCAGCCAGCTGCAGGAGATGGAGCGGCTCGGGACCAACGTGGCGCGCGCCATGGCGCAGCAGGCCGACGACACCATCAAGGCCGCCGACACCGCGCTGGCCGACCTCGTCGAGCGCATCGAGACCGACGGCCAGGACGCGCGCGCGCTGGCGCGCCTGCAAAAGCAGATGGCGGCGCAGGTGGCGAATCTGCCACAGCTGATCGGCCTGTTCGTGTACGACGAGCAGGGACGCTGGATCGTCAATTCACGCGGGCTGCTCAGCCAGGCCTACAACAACGCCGACCGCGAATACTTCATCCATCACCGCACCCACCCGGAGCGCACGCCGCACGTGGGCGAGCCGGTGATCAGCCGTTCCACCGGCAAGTGGATCATGCCGGTGTCGCGCCGCCTGAACAAGCCCGATGGCAGCTTCGGCGGCGTGGTGCTGGCCACGCTGGACATCGAATACTTCCGCCGCTTCTACCAGAGCTTCGACGTCGGCACGCGCGGCGCGCTGGCGCTGGTGGGCAACAACGGGGTGCTCATGCTGCGCAAGCCGTTCGACGCCGAACGTGTCGGCAGCAGCATGCGCGACAGCGAGCTGTATCGCCACTACGCGCGCATGGGCGGCGACCTGCGCGCCGGCAGCGCCTTTTTCCAGTCCTTCCATGACGGCGAGACCCGGCTGCATAATTTCCGCTCGCTCGAGCACTATCCGCTGTTCGTCACGGCCGGCATTTCGCGCGAGGAGATGCTGGAGCGCTGGCGGCGCGACACCTTCGCGCGCTCGGTCGGGGTGGCGGTGCTGGCGGCGTTGATCGGCTTCTTCGGCAAGCGGCTGGTGGGGCAGATCAAGCTGCGCGGCCAGGCCGAGGCCGAGCTGCGCAAGGCGCGCGACGCGCTGGAAAGCGCCAACCGCACGCTGGAGCGGCAAGCCATGCAGGACGGCCTGACCGGGCTGGCCAACCGGCGCCAGTTCGACGTCACGCTGGGCAATGAGTTCAGCCGCGCCACGCGCCACGCCGACACGCTGGCCTTCATCATGATCGATGTCGATTACTTCAAGCAGTACAACGACGTGTATGGCCACAGCGCCGGCGACGAGGTGCTGCGCGCGGTCAGCAAGTTGATTCGCGCGCTCACGCCCAGGCGGCCGGGCGACCTGAGCGCGCGCTACGGCGGCGAGGAGATCGGCATTCTGCTGCCGAACACCGAGATCAACGGCGCGCAGGCGGTGGCGGAACGGATACGCGAGGCGGTGGAGCATCTGCGGCTGCCGCACAATGGCAGTCCGCTGGGCCATGTGACGCTGAGCGCGGGCGTGGCCACCATCTCGCCCCAGCGCGGTGTGCACCTGGCCAGCATGCTAGTGGAGGCGGCCGACAAGGCGCTGTACGTGGCCAAGTCGGAAGGGCGCAACCGCGTTAGTTTAGCCACATCCTGAACGACGTCATTCCGGCGAAGGCCGGAATCCATGCTGCGCTGGCAGGCACGCGGCCTATGGATTCCGGCCTTCGCCGGAATGACGTCAGTCTTCGAGCCGGTGCAGGGCGGCGCGCGCGATCGGCGGCGAGACGATGTGGGCGCCCTCGAACTCCTCGTAAGCCACGTCATATCCTTCTTGCGCCAGCCGCTGCGCGATGGCGTGCGCGCGCTGCACCGGCAGCACCTTGTCGTCCTTGCCGTGCGAGACGAACACACGCGGCAGCCCTTCGCGCCGCAACGGCGCCATGAAGCCGGGCGAGAACGCCAGGATGTCGTTGAAGATATGCCCGTTCATCAAACCCACCGACAGCGCATAGGACGCGCCATCCGAAAAGCCGGCGATGGCCATGGCCTGCTCGTCCACCTCGTAGCGCTGCATGGTCCACAACAGCGCGCGGTCGATGAAGGCCAGGTCCGGGCCGAAGCCGCCGCGCAGGAAATCCCAGCTGCTGCCCTGCGCGTCGGGGATCAGCAACAGCGCGCCATGGCGGATCGCATGCGCCAGCGCGATATGATCGCCGCCGCCATGCTGGCCGCCGGCGCCGTGCAGCAACAGCACCAGATGCAGCAGCCGCCCCGCCGCGTTGGCGTCCGGCGGCACGTGCAGCACGGCCTTGCGGCCATCGGCGAACGACAGCTGATGGGTGCCCGCCTCCAGCGGCTGCTGGCGCTGGTGCGCCACCTGCCGCAGCACATCCGGCCGCGCGTGCAGGCGGCCGTCGGCGTAGGGGGAGGGCGCTTGCTCCATGGCCGCCTCCGTCAATCCGTCACCGGGAAGCTGAAGCGCGACACCGTGCCGTTGGGCGTGGTGATGGTGATCGTCAGCGTGCCGCTGGCTATGGTGTTGGTGCAGTTGAGTGCCGCGTCCTGCGCCGCATCGCTCAACATGGAAACGCTGTAAACCCACGCGCTGGAATCGGCGCTGTTGGTGTTCTGCACCGTGTAGGTCGTGCCGCCCAGGATCGCGCCGTTGGAGGTGCTGAACTGGATGGTGGTGCCGGCCGGTAGCGGATTACCCGGACGGTCGGCCAGCCACAGCGGATCGCCGGCATGGGCCGAAGCGCGGTTGGGCGCGAACACGGTCGGGTTGTTGTCGCGGATGGCGAAGCTGAAGCTGCGCGTGTCGTTGACGAAGGTGCTGCCGGCGCTGCAATGCGCCAGCGCCAGCGTGCCGCTGCCGGTCGGGCTGCTCAGCAGGCTGACCGCCGGCGTGCTGCTCGACAGCACCATCACCAGCGACTGCCGCACGTGCACGGTGCCGAGGCTGGGCGTGGCCTGCAGCACGCCGTTGTACACGCTGTTGCCGCCCTGGTCCCAGCTGCCGTTGCCGTTGGAGTCGATGTACTGCTCGCCGGCGAAGCGCATGGCGTTGCTGATGGTGTAGAGGTCATCGATGCCGTTTGCATTGGCGTCGCTGACCGCGCGGTCGTTGCGGAACGGGTCGCCCAGATCGGTGAAGGCTTCGCCGGCGTCGTAGCGATTATTGCCGTTGGTGTCGACGAAGCTCTCCTCGCCCAGCGCGTAAGCGAGGATGGTGACGCGGCCATCGGCCGGACGCGGGTTGCCGGCGCAGAAACGCACGCTGCATTCGCCCGGCGTGCCCTTGCCGGTGACCACGCTGCCATCGGGCTGGGTGGTTTGCGTCAGGCCGGTCAGGCAGGAGGCGTCGATGCTGCCGCCTTCGGCGGTGAAGCTGACCGCCGTGCCGTCCGGCGCCGGGTTGTGGAAGTGGTCCGCCAGGCGCGCGGTGATCAGGGTGCCGGCCGGCGCCGGGCAGCCGTTGAACTGCCCGCCCTCGATGTTCTTGATGACGGCGCTGAGCGAGAAGCTGTTCTGTTCCGGCACGCCGGTCGACACCACCAGCTGGTCGGACAGCGTGGTGGCGCCGCCGCCGGCCAGCGTGGCGGTCACGCGCACCGGCGTGTTGACGCTGCCCGAAGCCACTGTGGTGCTGACCAGGCCACCGGTGCCGCTGGTGGCGCTGGCCGCGCTGAGCGTGATGCCGCCCACCGTGGTGTTGAGCGCGAAGTTGACCTGCCGCCCCACTACCGGATTGCCGGCGGCGTCCAGCACCTTGAAGGTGACGGTGGCGCTTTCCTGGCGCCCGGCGCCACCGGTGCCCTTGAGCGCGATGGTCTGCGGCAGCGCCGAGACGAACGTCAGCTGGCTGGCGGTGGCGCCCGGCCCGGCGCCGACGCTGTAGTTGGCGCTGGCCGACAGCGCGCTGCCGGCGACGCTGGCGCTGGCGGTGATCACGTAGTTGCCGGCGGTGCTGGCCGCGCCGGGGCTGAGCTGTACCACCGCCTTGCCGGCGCCGTCCGACACCACGCTGCCGCCGGCGGCCGAGAACACGGCGTTCTTGTCGGTGCTGCTGAAGGTCACCACCGCGTTGGGCACGGCGGCGTTGCCGGCATCCTTCAGCGTGGCGGTGAGGGTGGCGCTGGCGCCCGGCGCCAGCGTGGTGACCGCGGCGCCGGCGGCATCCGTCATGGTCAGCGTGATGGCGGGCTTGGTGGTTGGCGTGGTGGTGCCGCCGCAGCCGGGCAGGTTGGGGGCGCGGTTGGGATCGATGGTGGTGCAGCCGCCGCCACTGCCGCCGCCGCAGGCGGCTAGCAGCATGGCGCATGACAGGGCAAGCAGGGAGCAGGTCAGGCGGTCGATCCAGCGCAAGGTCATGGTGTCTCCTGAGGGGTCAATTGGTGCCGGCCATGGCGGGCAGCAGGTTGCGGTACAGGTTGAGCATCGCGGGGCCCAGCAGCACCACCAGCAAGCTGGGGAAGATGAAGAAGATCAGCGGGAACAGCAGCTTGAGCGAAATCTTGGCCGCATGCTCCTCGGCGCGCTGGCGGCGCTTGGTGCGCAGCTGTTCCGATTGCACGCGCAGCGAGTCGGCGATGCTGGTGCCGAAGCGATCGGCCTGAATCAGCATCGTCACCAGCGCGTCCACGTCCTCCACACCGGTGCGCAGGGCCAGATTGCGCAAGGCCTTGTCCTTGGCGCTGCCGGCGCGCAGTTCCAGCGTCACCAGCTGCATCTCCTCGGCCAGCACCACGCTTTTCAGGCCGATCTCGTTGGCCACGCGCGCCAGCGCGGCGTCCATCGCCAGGCCGGCTTCCACGCACACCGTCATCAAGTCCAGCGCATCGGGGAAGGATTCGAAGATGTCGCGCTGGCGCGTCTTCACCACGTGGTTGAGCACCACGTTGGGCAGGTAGTAGCCGATGCCGCCGGCGACCACCATCCAGAACATCTTGACGTTGCCGTCGGTGGCCACGGCCTTGCTGCTCAGGTACAGGAACACGATCAGCGGCAGCAGCACCGCCAGCCCGGTTTTCCCGGCAAAGAACAACGCCGGCGTGGACGGCGTGCGCCAGCCGGCGTTGATGAAGCGCATGCGCACCGGCGAGTTTTCCCAACCCTCGGTCGGCAGCGACAACTTGGCCAGCGGCGCCGCCAGATTGACGATGGCCTCGATCCAGACGGCGCTCTTGCGCGTGACCTGGCTGCGGTCGTGCAGTGCTTCCAGCCGGTCCTTGACCGGGTTGGCGGTGAACAGGCGGATCGCCAGTACAACGCCGCCGAAGACGGCGATGAACACCACCAGCAGGAACATGATTTGGATGATGGTCATGGCCGCGCCCTCACACCCGGATGGTGGTGATGCGGCGGATGGCGATCATGCCGATCACCATCAGCGTGGCCGCCACGCCCAGCATCTTGCGCCCGCCCGGATCGGTGAACAGCACCTCCAGCGAGCCGGGATTGACCACCGAGACCAGCGCGCCCACCGCGAACGGCATCAGTCCCAGCACCCAGGCCGACATGCGGCCCTCGGCCGACATCACCTTCACCTGTCCCAGCAGCTTGAGGCGGTCGCGGATGATGGCGCTGATCGACGCCAGCAGGTCGGTCAGGTTGCCGCCGGTCTCGCGCTGGATCAGCACCGCGATCACGAAGTAGCGCAGGTCGGTGCTGGGCACGCGCAGCGCGAGGTTCATCAGCGCGTCCGGCATGGAGACGCCGAAGTTGACCTCGTCGAACACGATGCGGAATTCCGCCCCCAGCGGATCGGGGATCTCCTCGCCCACCATCTTCAGCGCGGTGGGGAAGGCGTGGCCGGCGCGCATGGCGCGGCCCATCATGTCCAGCGCGTCGGGCAGCAGCGACTCGATGCGCAGGATGCGCTTGCGCTTGGCGCGGTTGGCCTCCAGCACCGGCAGCGCGGCCGCCGTCGTGCCCATCATCAGGAGCCCGAACCACGGCAGCCGCAGCGAACTGGCGAGGATGAAGCCTATCATGAAGCAGCCGGCCATCAACGACACCAGCTGCGCCGCGTTCATGCCGCGCCCGGTCTGCAGCAGCAGCCGGTCGAGCTTCTGGATGCCGGGCAGCTTGAGCAGGAACCGCTGCATGCCGGGATCGTGCGCCAGCGTGCGCTCCTTGGTGATCGACACCGCCAGCTCGCTGCCGCTGTCGCCGATGGCGTTGCGCAGGCGGCGCGCGATGCGTTCGGCCTCGGGGCCGCGCGCGTTGTTCCAGCCGGTGTAGGCGCCCCACACCAGCAGCGCCACGGCGGCGAAGATCAGGATGATGAACAGCAGCAGCCGCAAGTCCATGATCAGTGTCCCGACGGGTCGAACACGGTGGAGCCGATGTTGACGCCGAAGTTGCGCAGCCGCTCGATGAAGCGTGGGCGGATGCCGGTGGCCGTGTGGTGGCCCAGCACGCGGCCATCGTCGGCCAGGCCGGTCTGCTTGAAGGCGAAGATCTCCTGCATGGTGATGATCTCGCCCTCCATGCCGGTGACTTCCTGGATCGACATCACCTTGCGCTTGCCGTCGGTCAGGCGCGAAACCTGGATCACCACGCCCACCGCGCTGCTGATCTGCTGGCGCATGGCCTTGGTGGGCAGGTTGGCGGCGGCCATCGACACCATGTTCTCCAGCCGCGTCAGGGCGTCGCGCGGGGTGTTGGCGTGGATGGTGGCCATCGAGCCCTCGTGGCCGGTGTTCATGGCGCCCAGCATGTCGAGCGCCTCGGCGCCGCGCACTTCGCCCAGGATGATGCGGTCCGGCCGCATGCGCAGCGCATTGCGCACCAGCGCGCGCTGCGTGACCTCGCCCTTGCCCTCGATATTCGGCGGCCGCGTTTCCAGCCGCACCACGTGCGGCTGCTGCAGCTGCAGCTCGGCCGCGTCCTCGATGGTGACGATGCGCTCCGTGGGGCTGATGAAGCCGGAGATCACATTCAGCATGGTGGTCTTGCCGGAGCCGGTGCCGCCCGAGATGACGATGTTGACCTTGGCCTTGCCCAGCCCTTGCAGCACCTCGGCCATGTCGGCGGTCATCGAGCCGTAGGCCACCAGGTCGGCCAGCCGCAACGGGTCGGCGGAAAAACGCCGGATCGACATGATGGGACCATCGATGGCCAGCGGCGGGATGATGGCGTTGACGCGCGAGCCATCCGGCAGGCGCGCGTCCACCATCGGGCTGGATTCATCGATGCGGCGGCCCACGCGCGAGACGATCTTGTCGATGATCTTCATCAGGTGGGCGTCGTCGCTGAAGGTGACGTCGGTCAGTTCCAGCTTGCCGCGCCGCTCGACGTAGATCTGGCGGTAGGTGTTGACCAGGATGTCGGAGACGGTGGGGTCCTCCAGCAGCGGCTCCAGCGGGCCGAAGCCCAGCATCTCGTTCTGGATGTCGCGCGTGAGGGTCTTGCGCTCGGCATCGTTGATGACCACCGCGTCCTCCTCCAGCAGCTTCTCGACCAGATTGCGCAGTTCGACGCGGATCTGGTCCGGCGTCAGGCGCTGCATGCTCTCCAGGTCCACCCGGTCCAGCAGCGCCGCGTGCAGGCGCTGCTTGAGCTTCTGGTAGGCACGGTTGTCGATGCCGCCCTGCGCGCGCTGGCCGGAGCCGCGCGCGTCGGTGCTTTCCAGTCGTTCGCGCAGGGAGATGGCGGGGGTGTTCATGATGCGTTCCTTTTTTATTTACGCAGGCCCAGCTTGCCGAGCCAGCCGCCGCCCTGCTGCACCGGCGCCGCCTCGCCGGTCAGCTTGCGCGCCAGCTCGGCCAGCGACTGGCTGATCGGTGCGTTGGGCGCCAGCTGCAGCACCGGCACGCCCTGGTTGACCGAGGCGGCGGCGGCGTCGTAGTTGTTGGGGATGGTGAAGGCGATTTCCGCGTCGAACGCGCTCTCCAGGTCCTTCAGGCGGATCTCGCTGTTCTTGTCGTGGCGGTTGACGATCAGCTGGATTTTCTCCTTGCCGTATTCCAGCGAGCGGAACACGTTGAGCAGGCGCTTGCTGTCGCGGATGTAGGGCAGCGTGGTTTGCAGGATGGGGAAAATCATGTCCGAGTGGTCGAGCGCGCGGATGCTGACCGCGTCCAGGCTGCGGCCCACGTCCAGCAGCACGTAGTCGTACTGGCGGCGCGCCAGCTTGAGGATGGCGTCGATGTGGTCCGGCTTCACGTCGTTGGCGTGCGCCGGGTCGGACGGCGCGGCCAGCACGCCGTAGTTGGGCGTGATGCTGAGCATGGAGGACGCCAGGAAGGACGGGTCGAGGCGGTGGATCTGCTGCGCCACGTCGCTCAGCGTGGCCAGCGGCTTGTGGTCGGAGACGAACAGCGAGGCGTCGCCGAACTGCAGGTTGATGTCGATCAGCGCCACCTTCTGCTTGCCGCTGGCGGCCAGCGCGTAGGCCAGGTTGGTGGCCAGGAAGGTGGCGCCGCTGCCGCCCTTGCAGGAGATGAAGGCCAGCACCTTGCCGCTGGTCTGGCCGCGCCGCTCCAGTTTTTCCGCGATGCGTTCCATGGCCGGATACAGCGCGCCGCTGGCGACCGGCGACGGCAGCACCTCGCGCACGCCGGCGCGCATGGCTTGCAGCAGGAATTGAGGCTCCTGGTCGACGCACAGCGCCACGCAGGCGATGTTGGGATGCTGGGCCGAGAAGCGCTCCAGCTGTTCGAGATCGTCGTCGGCGCTTTGCGGACGGTCGATGATGAGCACGTCCGGCAGGTGTTCCTCGGTCAGCGCCGAGGTGCGCGCCACGCCGCCGACCAGATGGTCGATCTCATCGGATTGCGAGCGCGCGCGCAGCAGGCGCATCAGGTCGGCCAACTGGCGTTCGTCGCGGGATATGACGGTGATCTTCAAGTGGGCTGCTCCTGTCCTAGCGCTTGCTGCCGACGCCGATGGTAAAGCCGTTGCTCTGTTCGTCCCTGGTGATGAAGGACTGCTGGTAGTTCTGGTAGGCGGCGCCGGCCGCCTGCGCGTCGAGGCCGTTGACCGGACGCGGCGCGCGGCCGGCTTCCGGATTCAGCGTCTGCTGGGCGCGCGCCAGGCGCAGGCTGTTGCCGAATTCGCGGTCCAGGCGCGGACTGTTGGCGCAGGCGCTGAGCAGGACGGCAAACATCATGATGAGTATGCGCATGGCGCCTCCTAGTGGTTGCCGCCGGGCGGCGCGGCGGCCGGCGGCGCGGGCGGGGCCGCGCCTTCCAGTTTGCCGTTCAGGAAGAAATCGGCACGGCTCGGCTGCACGTAGTCGTCGGTCGGCAGCTTGTGGTCGGCCGGCAGCGGCTGCGCCAGGTGCGGCGTGACGATGAACACCAGCTCGGTGCGGTCGTTCTGGAAGTCGCTGCTGCGGAACAGCGCGCCCAGGATGGGAATCTCGCCCAGGCCGGGGAAGGCCTTGATGCTGCTGGTGACGTTGTTCTTGATCAGCCCGCCAATCGCGAAGCTCTGGCCGTCGAACAGCTGCACCGTGGTGCTGGCGCGGCGCGTGGTGAACGAGGGCAGGATGGCGGTGGCGGTGCTGCCGGTGGCGCTGACGCCGATGCCTTCCCGGTTCAGCTCGGACACCTCGGGCGACACCCGCAGGTTGATGCGGCCATTGTCCAGCACGGTGGGGGTGAAGCGCACGGCGATGCCGTATTCCTTTTCCTCGAGCGTGATTTGCGGCGTGCCGCCGGTGTTGCTTTGCGAGACGGGGATGAAGATCTTGCCGCCGGCCAGGAAGCTGGCCTCCTGGCCGCTGATGGCCATCACGGTCGGCTCGGCCAGCACCTTGATCAGGCCGTCGTTCTTTTGCGCGTCCAGCGTGAGGAACTTGCCGTTCTTGTTGTTGAAGGCGTCGAGCTTGTTCGGGTTGCCGCTCAGCAGATTGGACAGCATGGTGTAGGTCCAGCTGCCGCGCGAGCCGTTCAGGCCGACGCTGGCGCCGAGCTGGTCGACCAGCGTTTTCGACACCTCGGCGATTTTCACCTCCAGCATCACCTGCTGCGGCGCCGCCACCGACAGCATGTTGACCACGCGCCCGCCGCCGTTGCCGCCCTGCGACAGGCCGGACATCGGGTCCATGGCCGCCTGGAAGGCAGCGCCAGCGGCGGCGCCGGAAGCGGCCGTGGGCGCGCCGCCGCCGGCCGCGGCCTGTGCCGCTTGTGCGGCCGCGTCCGGCGCGGCGGCCGTTCCCTGGTTGCCGCCGCGCGCGCCGCGCTGCAGGTAGGCCGTGGCCACCGCCACCACCTGCGCGGCGCGCACGGCGTCGGCCACGCTGCCGTGCAGGATCAGCGAGTTGCCGGAGACGGTGATGCGGATTTCGCGCTCGTTGGGGAACAGCTCGCTGAATTGCTGGCGCAGCGCGGCGGTGTCCAGCCCGACCGTGATGTCGATCACGCTGGCCTGGTTGGCGCGGTTCCAGACGATCAGGTTGGTGGCGCCGGTGGCCTTGCCCAGCATGTAGATCTCGCTCGGGTTGAGCAGGATGACGTCGGCGATTTTGGCGTCGCCCACGGCCACGCGCGCGGCCGGGTAGGGCAGGCGCAGCAGCGAGGACTTGCCGGCCGAGAGCGTGAGCTCGCGCGCCAGTTCCAGGCCGGGCGCGGCGGCGCCGGTCGCCGCCGGCGAGGCGCTGGCGGCGACCGGCTTGTCGCGCTTGGCGGCCTGCGTGGCGTGGGTGGCCGGCGCGGCGACGCTCAGCAGGACCGCAGCGGCCAGCAGCCGCAGCGGCGCGAAATGGAATGGCGCTGAAGATACCTTGCTCAAGTCGCGTTCTCCCATGCTTAAAATTGTTGTGAACTACGCTCCAGACCCTTGATGACTTCCACCTTGTCGATCGCGCGCGGCGCCGGTGCCGGACGCGGCGCCGGTGGCGCGGCGGCCACGGCCGGCGGGGCCGCCGGCGGCGATGGTTCGTTGCGTGCCACCGGCGCGGCGGACGGCGGCACGCCATCCAGCAGGCTGCTCTTGGTGGCGCCCTCGGTGTTGGCCGATTTGGGATCGATCTGGTTGCGCAGCACCAGCGACAAGGTGCCGACGCTGCGCGCCAGGTCCAGCTTTTCCACCTGTTCCGGGGTCAGCTCCAGCGTCACCGCGTTCACCACCTTGGGCTTGGTGTCGTCGCGGTTGGATTCCTGCGCGATCGCCAGCACCAGGATGCGTTCCAGCACGATCTTGGAGATCGGCTGCTCGCGCACCGTGTGGTCGCCGCCGCTGTCGCTTTGCATGTTGACCAGGATGTCGACGTAGTTGCCGGGCAGCGCGAAGCCGGCCACGCCCACCACGTCGTTGACGCGCACGGTCATGGCGCGCTTGCCCTCGGCCACCACCGCCGACAGGCCGCCCGAGGTGCCGGCCGGCGCCAGCTTGCCCTCGGTGATCGGTTCGCCGCGCTGGATGTTGCTGCGCGTGATGCGGCCCTCCAGCGCCTTGGGATCGGTCATCGCGCCCGGCGGCACCGAGCTGGCCGGCCAGTCCACCATGTGCACCAGTTCCGGCGTGATGCGCGCGCCCATGCTGATGTCGAGCAGGGCCACGGCCACCCGGTTGCTGTTGCTGGCCGACTGGCCGGCGATCCACTGCGCCGCCACCACCACGGCGGCCAGCGCCAGGAACAGCGCCACCCCTATCATTGTCAGAGCACGAGTGTTTCTCATCCGAGTCGTCCCTCGTTATGCGGTATCGTCTGGTCGCGGCGTTCGCGTTCCTTCTTGTGCTGCTCGGCGGCGACGCGACGGGCGCCGGCGCCGGCGAAGTAGTTGTGCCAGGCCCAGTCCAGCGAGCGCTGGCTCAACGCGGGCGGCGTGCTTTCGTAACGGGCCAGGTCGCGCACCTGGCGGATCAGGTCGCGCGGATAGCAGGCCAGCAACGGCGTCTCATCCTTGGCATGCAGGCCGCTCAACAGGTAGTCGAAGGCGGCGGCGTCAAACGCAATGCCGTACTGCGCGCAGGCCTGGCGGAACAGCTTCTCATATTCGGCGGGCGAATGCGGCGGTACTTCGATCTTGTATCCGAGCCGGCGGAGGAAGGCGCCATCCGATAATCGTTCCGGCAGGAAGTTCGACGAGAATACCACGACCACATCGAAAGGCACTTGAAAAACCAGTCCGGTGTGCAAGGAAAGATAATCGACGCCACGGTCCATCGGCACGATCCAGCGGTTCATCAATTCCAGCGGCGAGCAGCGTTGCCGGCCGAGATCGTCGATGATGAAGATGCCGTTGTTGGCTTTCAAATGAGGAGGCGCCTGATACAGCCGCGTGTTGGGATCGAAGCGCAGGTCCAGCATCTCCAGCGTGAGCTCGCCGCCGGTCAGCGCGGTCGGGCGTTGCAGGCCGCGCACCCAGCGCGCGTCGAGGGTGCGCAGCAGGTCGGCGCCGTCCTCGGCCGGCGTGCCGCCGGCGATCGGGCGATGCTGCACCGGGTCGTGGAACGGCACCACCTCGCCGTCGATCATGATGGCGTAGGGCACGGCGATGGCGCCGTGCAGCAGGGCGCACAGGCGCTCGGCCAGGAAGGTCTTGCCGCTGCCGGCCTGGCCGTAGATGAAGATCGCGCGGCCGGAGTTCATGGCCGCGCCCATCTGGTCCAGCACCAGCGGGCTGGCCACCACGTCGCGGAAGGCGGCCTGCACGTCGGCGCGCGTGACGTGCAGGTGGCGCACGCTTTGCGCCGCCATCTGCGCCACGTAGGCGGCCAGCGTGACCGGCGCCGGGCCGGCGTAGGAATTGCGGTTGAGGCAGGCGATGGCGCGCTGCATGCCGGCCTCGGTCAGGTGGTAGGTGAGGTCGGCGTCGGTGCCGCTGTTGCCGCTGCGCGTGACTTCGCACAGCTTCTCGTTGCGCAGGTGGGTGACCAGCGGCGTGATCACGCTGACGCTGAGTTTCAGATGGCTAGCCAGTTCAGGCAGACGGACTTGTCCGCGCTGGAACAAGACCTTGGACAGCAGCTCGACCAGGAAGAGGAAGGGCAGGCCGGTTTCTTCCGTGGTGCGCGGCGCGCGCGCTTCGGCGGGGGATTCTGTCGTCTGCTGGGCGGTCATGGCTTCCTTCAGAAGAACAGGCTGCGCCCGCTGGTGGCGCCGACGATCAGGTAGGGCGCGGCGCCGGCGGCGATCGCCACCGCGTACGGCAGGCGGCCGCTGGCGGCGGCCGGCGCGTCCATCTTCGGCACCTCGCCCGCGAGCGAGCGCAGCATGCTGTACTTGATCATGTGCCAGGTGTTGTGGACCATCACGCGCAGGCGGCCGTTGAAGCCGGCCACCACCAGCGCCAGCACGCCGCCGGCCAGCAACGTCAGTAGCGTGATGCCAGCCACGGCGCCGGGACCGACGAAGGCGCCGATCATGGCCATCAGCTTGACGTCGCCGGCGCCCAGCGCGCGCATGGCGTACATGGGCAACAGCAGGCACAGGCCGACGGCCAGGCCGGCCAGCGCCTTGAGCAGGCCGATGCCGCCAAACACTTGTATGAAGAGACCGTCTCCCGCGGGCAACGCCGCGTTCAACAGCAGGCCCAGCAACGCGCCGCCGAACACCAGCGAGTTGGGGATGCGGCGTGTGCGCAAATCGTTCCAGACAGCCAGTGCCAGCAAGACGCACAGGATGAGC
Organism: Duganella sp. SG902; assembly: GCF_013376005.1. Classification (GTDB taxonomy): domain Bacteria; phylum Pseudomonadota; class Gammaproteobacteria; order Burkholderiales; family Burkholderiaceae_D; genus Rugamonas. The sequence continues at coordinate 253,433 of NZ_JABMJK010000002.1, forward strand.
AGGGGCAGGAAGGTCATGGGTCGCCTTACGAAAAGGGAACAGACCAGCTTAGTGTATAGAAAATTTCCGGAACGGCGTGTACCGTTCCGGAAATTTTGTTGTTGCGATGTCGCTCAGGACGATTTGATCAGGCCGGAGATGTAGGTCAGCGAAGCGGTGATCTTGGGGCCCAGGATGGCCAGGCCGGCGGTGATGGCGGCGGCGATGGCGGCCGCCATCAGGGCGTATTCGATGGCGGTGATACCGTCTTCTTCGCGAATGAAGTTTTTGATTGCTTGCATGATGAGCCTCGTTAAAGTTGGTTGAGTAAGGGGTTACTGCGTCAACTAAAACGGGGTTCGGGTTTTAGGTCCTGCTGTACTGCCGATGTAAGTCATTGTGCGCACGGCGCCGGGTTCGCGCAGCGGACAAACGTCACGATCTGGCGTGACATTTGTCACGGTGATTCAGGTCTTGGCACCCAGCACGGCCAGCACGGCGATGATGATGATGACCGAGGCCAGGGCGGCGATCAGCGCATACTCCAGCAGCGTGGCGCCGTCGTCGTCGCGGACGAGGCGGGCGGCGCGGGGAAGGAAGGGGATACGCATTTGTTGTTCCTGGCTAGGTGCTGTGACTCGAATGGACATTGTAGGGAGCCGCCGGCGCGTGCGCATCGGACAAACGTCATGTCGTGTAGTGACATTTGTCATGATTTTTATTTAGACAAAAAAAATCCGGGACCAGGTCCCGGATCAAGACTACTTAGGAGCTTACAACGAGGAGACTGGAAATCAGGACGACTTGATCAGGCCGGAGATGTAGGTCAGCGAGGCGGTGATCTTGGGGCCGAGGATGGCCAGGCCGGCGGTGATGGCGGCGGCGATGGCGGCGGCCATCAGGGCGTATTCGATGGCGGTGATGCCGTCTTCGTCGCGGAGGAAATTCTGGATTGCGTTCATGGTGAACTCCGTAAAAGTTGGTTGAGTGAGAGGTGCTGCTTCAACTAAAACGGGGTTCGGGTTTTAGGTACTGCCGATGAAAGTCATTCTACGCACGGCGCCGCGTTTGCGCAGCGGACAAACGTCACGATCTGCCGTGACATTTGTCACCACGTGGCGCGATGCGCTATTTAAAAACCTGCTTCAATGATTGCGCCGACGCCATGGCATCGGTCCAGGCCTGCACTTGCGCCAGATCGGCCTTGGCCAGCTTGTTGCTGACCGTTTTCGGCAAGGGCCCGAAACGCTGTGCCAGCAGCCGCTCCAACAGCGCGGCCGCGCCTTCCTTGCGTCCTTGTTCCAACCCGCGCTCCAGCCCTTGCTCAAGCCCTATCTTGATCCCATCATTGATCAACATCTGCTCTAACGGGTTAAATAATTTCTTCATCTCCCCTCCCTTTGCCAGCCGGATGACTTCCTGCACGTAGCGCCGCTCATAGGGCTCGGGCAAGGGCATCATCCAGTTAATCACGTCGAGTAAAAAACGATTATGCGCCGCTCCCGCCAGCCATGCTGGAAGCCGGCCGCCAATGCGGATGTTCGTCTGCCAGCGGCGTCAGGCTGATGACCGGCATGCCGTAGGTCTCCCTGATGCGATGGTAATAGTCGCGCATGCGGCGTGCCAGGGCGGCGGTGGCGGACATCCGCCCAGTGTGCGGCCAGTCCGCATGCCGCCGTATGACGCAATGCAAGGGGGCGCTGAATGCGTGGGCAAAAAAAATCCGGGACCAGGTCCCGGATGAAATGTTACCAGGAGGTTTACAACGAGGAGACTGAGATCAGGACGATTTGATCAGGCCCGAGATGTAGGTCAGCGAGGCGGTGATCTTGGGGCCGAGGATGGCGAGGCCGGCGGTGATGGCGGCGGCGATGGCGGCGGCCATCAGGGCGTATTCGATGGCGGTGATGCCGTCTTCGTCGCGGATGAAATTCTGGATTGCGTTCATGGTGAGCCTCGTAAAAGTTGATTGATTGGAGAAACTGTTTCAACTAAAACGGGGTCCGGGTTTTAGGTACTGCTGATGTAAGTCATTCTACGCGGCGCCATGTCACGCCGCAGCGGACAAACGTCACGATTTGCCGTGACATTTGTCACCGCTGGTCACGCCATGCCATGCTTGGTGGCGTAGACGTACAGCTCCAGCCGGTTGGCCACGCCCAGCTTCTGGTAGATGGTGGTCAGGTTGTTGCGCAGCGTCGGCTCGGCGATGAACAGCCTGGACGCCAGCTCCTTGTTGGGCGCGCCGTTGCCTTCCACCACCACCGCGACGATCTTGCGCTCCTTGGGCGTGAGCGAGGCGATGCGCGCCGCCTCCGGATCGGCCTTGGCCGCCGGCGCCGACCACTGGCCCAGCAGCGCGTTCATCAGCGCCGGATCGAGACAGGTCTCGCCGCGGTGCACGCTGCGGATGCCGTTCAGCACCACCTCGGCCGGCGCCTCCTTGCCGACCACGCCGCGCGCGCCCAGCCGCACCGCCTGGGTCAGCAAGCCCTGGTCGCGGTTGCCGGACAGGATCATCACGCGCGCGCCGCCGCTGTCCTGCAGCAGCCGCGGCAGGATCTCGATCGCGCTGCGGCCCTCGAGGTCGAGGTCGAGCACGATCACGTCCGGCTTGAGCGCGGCCGCCTGCTGCAGCGCGCTGTCGTTGTTGTGGGCGGTGCCGACCAGCCGCAGGTCGTCGCCGCCGCCCTCGATCAGTTTTTCCAGGCCCCACAGCATGGTCTTGTGGTCGTCGACCAGCATGATGCGGATGGGTGTGCTCATGGTCTTGCCTCGGTGGGTTAAACCGGGATGGCGATGCTGACGGCGGTCACGCCGTCGGCGCCGTGCTCGACGGCGATGGTGCCGCCCAGCGCGGCGGTGCGCTCGGCCAGCGATCCGGGCAGGAATGGGGCCGGCGGACCTTCCGGTGTCTCGTTCTGGATGCGGATCCGCAGCTGGCCGTCAGCGTTGCTCAGGCTGACCGACCCGGTGCGGGCGCGCGTGTGTTTGCGTATATTGTGCATGCCTTCATTCACGATCTGGAACACCTCGGCGGCCAGGCGGTCGCTGATGGACAGGCCATCCTCGGCCTGTATCGTAATCTGGATGTCGTAGAACTGTTGCACCTGCTGCGCCTGCCGACGCAACGCCACCAGCAGCTCGGCCTCGGTCTGCGCCACCCCCTGCCGCACGCTGCGGGTGAACTGGCGCATGTCGCCGATGACCTGGGTGGTCATGTCGAGCAGTTTATCAAGTTCGGCCGCGACAGGGTGATCCGATTGCAAGCGTTGCCGCACCGCGCTGATGCCGTGGCGCAGGCCGATGTAGGGCTGGATGGTGGTGTCGTGCAGGTCGCGCGCGATCTTCTGGCGCTCGCGGAAGGCGGCGTCCGAGGCCAGCCGGTCGAGCAGCACGATGTTCTCGATCACGGGGAACACCTGCGCCGCCAGCTGTTGCAGAAACACCGCGTCGGCGCGGCTGAAGCGGAGCCGGTCCGACACCACGTAGATGCGGCCCTCGCCCTTGCGCAGCGGCAGCGGCGCGCTGACGAAGGAACTCGCGTCGAGCAAGTCGATCAGTTGCTCGAGCTGTTGCGGCGCCAGCGGCCGCCAGCGCGCCTCGCCCGGCGCGCGGCTGCGCGCCTCCAGCGAGCCGGGCCAGCGCGGATGCAGCGCCGCCGCGTACTGCACCAGCGCCTGCGGCGCGAACACCAGCAGCGGCGCGGCCGCCGCCTGCGGCAGGCGCGCCAGCGAGGCGCGGCCGCCGGGCGCGCCCGCCGAGTGCAGCTGCCACAGCTCGTCGCCGCTGTCGCGCATCAGCAGCAGGCAGTTGCTCGCATGGTAGAAGTCGCGCGTCTGCCGCAGCATGGTGGCGATGGTCTGGTTCACGCCGAAGCGCGGATTGGACAGGCGGCTGACGTCGCGCAGCAGGCGCAGGCGCCGCCGCTGCGCCACCCCCATGCCGCCCCAGTAGGCGATCATGTAGCCGAGCGCCAGCACGAAGGCGGTGCGCAGCAGCAGGTGGCCGTGGTTGATGCTGCTGTCGGTCAGCCAGGTGGCCAGCGCCAGCGCGAAGGTGGCGCCCAGCGTGATGCGCGCGCCCTCGTCGAAGCCCCACTGGAACGAGGCGGTCAGGATCACGAAGAAGAAGAACGGGAAGAAGAAGCTGTTGCCGCCGCCGGTGCAGTACACCATCAGCGCGAACCAGCCGAGGTCGATCCAGTACACGGCCTTGCCATGCCAGAACGGGTTGCGGTGGCGGCGCGCCGCCAGCCACAGGGTCAGGCTGTGCAGCAGGTAGCCGCCGAAGATGAGCGAGCTGAGCAGGGTGCGCTCGCCATGGCGGTTGCCCAGGTCGCCCGGCGCCACGAACAGCGTCAGGATGGCGGTCAGCGCCAGCACCACGCGCATGACGAACACCATCGAGGCGCCGGCGGCGTCGCCACGGGCATGGGCGGTGCTGGAGTTGGGACTCTCTGCTATCACTGCCGCGTCTCCTGACTGCATACAAGCAAACTAAACGAAATAGCGTTTCGATAGTTGTTGCTAACACAATCGAGTCTACGCATACGAGGCTGCCATGTCCAGCCGGAGCGTGCTACGCTGAACGCGTGGTTCACGGGTGTTTAATGCTTTCGACGAACATTAAATAACTAGGCGAAACAAAATGAATCAAGCTAGAATGGCTCACCGTCACCCCGATCTTGTGGCGCCGCCACCGGCCGATCGCGCGCCGGCCCTGGCTGGCTACAGTCCCGCGCCGTCCGCGCCCCCGCCTGTGCACTCCCCACCGTACCACGGACGCAACACCATGCACACACCCGCACCCCGGCGCCGCCAGCGCGGCTCGGCCGTCGTTGAAATGGCCATCGTCGCGCCGATCGCCTTCCTGCTGCTGATCGGCGTGATCGAATACAGTATCCTGTTCTACACCACGCTGACCATGCAGTACGCGGTGCGCGAGGGCGCGCGCTACGCGATCACCGGGCGCACCGACCGCGACCCGGCCGCCAGCAACCAGCAGCGCTACCTGGCGGTGGTGCAGCAGATCAAAAACACCTCGATGGGCATGTACGACACGGTCAACCCGGTGATCTCGGTCAACAACACCACCTACGCCAGCACCAACGCCTACAACGCCAATATGTTCGGCAGCCCGGGCGACATCGTGGTGCTGCGCCTCGACTGCACCTGGAAGCTGGCGACGCCGCTGCTGGCGGTGTTCTTTCCGAACGGCGAATACAAGTTCAGCGTGGCGGCCACCATGCAGAACGAGGCTTTCTGATGCGCGCCCGCGGCCAGGCCGGCATCGCGGCGGTGGAGTTCGCGCTGCTGCTGCCCATCCTGCTGGTGCTGTTCATCGCGCTGATCGACGTGGGGCGCGCGCTGCAGGCCAACATGATCATCATCAACCTCGGCCGCGAGGGCGCCAACCTGGCCTCGCGCGGCAAGCTGCAGCTGTCGGAGAACGCCCAGGCCATCATCGGCCAGGTGGCGGCGTCGGCGCCGCCGCTCGACATGAGCAAGCTGGGCATGATCTACATCACGCGCATCATGGGCTCGACCGCCAACGGCGTCACCAAGAGCATCGTGCTGGAGCAGTACCGCTGGGACGACAGCGTCAACAACCGCGGCTACCGCGTCAGCGGCTACGCGCCGGCCAGCAAGATCTGGACCTGCGGCAACTGGGCCAGCACCACGGCCGGCAGTTGCGTGGTCCCGGGCGGCAACAGTGCGCCGGTGGTGTCCATGATGAGCGGACAATTGCTCGACGGCGAAGTGATCTACGTGGTCGAGGTGTTCTACAAGTTCAACATGCTGTTCAAGAGCTTCACCTTCGGCGGCTTCAGCACGCCCACGCTGGGGCCGGACTTTTATTCGATGACGGTATTCTGACCATGCGCACCCCGCACCGACTGAAACGGCAGCGCGGCGGCATCACCGTGATGGTGGTGATCTCGCTGACCACCTTGCTGGCCGTGGTGGGGCTGGCCTTCAGCGCCGGCCTGAGCTACATGGTCAAGGCCAAGCTCAACGCCGCCACCGACGCCGCCGGGCTGGCGGCCGCGCGCGCCATCAGCAACGGCAAGAACCAGACCGAGCAGATCGCCAACGCCAAGGCGGCCGCGCAGCGCTTCTTCGCCGCCAACTTCCCGCCCAACTACCTGATGTCGACCGCCACGCTGAACGACGTCAACGTGGCCTTCAACACCAGCGAGGTGACCATCACCGTGAGCGCCTCGGCCACCATGCCGACCGCGTTGTTCGGCGGCTTCAGCACCGGGCCGATGTCGCCGGGCGTGCTGACCGAGACCAAGCGCAAGGACCTGGACATGGTGGTGGTGCTGGACACCTCGGGCTCGCTGTCGGGCTCGGCGGCCAATGTGCGCAGCTCGGCCAAGACCTTTCTCAACCAGTTCAACGTCGAGCGCGACCGCGTCGGCCTGCTGCACTTCTCGTATGGCGCGGTGGTGGACGATCCGATCCGGCAGACCGCGCGCGGCTTCGACCGCGCCAGCATGCTGGACAACATCACCAGCTACAGCTTCAGCGGCTCGACCGCCTCGCCGGAGGGCATGTACGCGGCGCGCGCGCAAATCAACAGCGTGCCCACCACCAACAACAACCGCTCCAGCCTGCGCGTGATCGTGTTCTTCTCGGACGGCGCGCCGAACTCGTTCGGCACCACGCTCAAGTGGAACAACAGCGGCGACTGCAAGGATGTGAACAATCTGCCACGCGCCGGCACCATCGCCACCGACGACGATGGTTCCGGCACGCCGACCGGGCTGTTCGAGCTGGACCAGCAGTCGGACGACATGGGCGGCAGCTGCACGCCCTCCAACATCACCACCAAGGCCTCGGCCTTGCCGGATTGGTACAACGCCCATAATCAGCCGCAATCCAACATCTGGAACGACCCGGCGGCGCCGCGCGAGTTCCCGATCGTGACCAACTCGCCGCGCGTGGTGACCAGCGACATCACCTACCGGAACGTCAACCGCGCCGCGCGCAACCTGGTGGAGGCGATGGCGGCCAAGTCGCGCGACGAGGGCATCTATGTGTTCACGCTGGGGCTGGGCGCGGCGCTGAAGAGCGGCACCGGCGCCGACGGCGAAAAGGGCGAGGACACGCTGAAATGCATGGCCAACTCGACCGACGCGCCGGCGCGCTGCTTCAACGCGGCCAAGCCGGTCGGGGTGTACTGCCACGCGGCCACCCAGGCCGACCTGACGCCGTGCTTCTCCAAGCTGGCGTCGGCCATCCTGCGCATCTCGAAATGACTTACTGCTTGCGCACGTAGGTGGTCAGTTCCCACATGTCGCGGTTGTACAGGCGGCCCTGCCAGTCGGTGTCGCGGTAGTCGAGCTTGACGAAGTTGTTGAGCTCGGGGACGAACCAGACCGTCTCGGTCAGCTGGCCGCCGCCGTTCCTGGTGAACGCGTCGTCGGCGCTGTAGGTGGCCTCGACCACGATCTTCAGCGCCTCGAACTCGCCGGCCGGCACCTTGACCTTTTCCCAGTCCAGCACCTTGCCCTTGATGTGGTAGCGCCAGTTCTTGCCCTGCTTGGGGTTGTTGCCGGTGGCGTCGCTGCTCCATTCCTTGCCCGGCGCCAGCGGGAAGGCGTAGCGCGCGAACGAGGGCGCGAAGTGCATGCTGCCGCGGTCGATGGGGTTCATCTCGGGGCTGAACAACTGCTCCGTCAGCAGCGCGCCGCTGGCCGCGCGCTTGATCGCCACGTGGATGCCGGCGTCGTCGATGGCCGCCACCTCCATGCGGTTGACGTTGCCCTTGGCGCCCTTCCAGACGTCGGTGTACTGGTAGGTCCACGAATCCCCGACCGCCGGCGCCGGCGGCGGCACCGATTCGCGGCTGCCCGCCAGCGCCGACAGGCAAGGCAGGATGAAACAGAGCGCTGCAAACGAACGGTTGATGGTCATGCTGTCTCCTTTGTTGTGATTTGTGCATTGACTATATAACCAACGTTGAACGAATGCTAGCGGCAGCGCAGCATGGAATATGTTCCGGCCTTGGGACGAAACGGGTGACTACCTCGGCATGAGAAAAATCGTTTCATATCGTGGGATGCGGCATGGCGGACTGCCGCATCTTTTTTCTCATTTTTTGAAAAGGCGTTTCATATCTCGAGAATTGATGGATATCCTATTGAAAATAAACGAATAAATTTAAGTTATATGTCTTATATAAGACTTTGTGCGACGCATCAGAATGGCCTACTATTTAGTCATGCGGTTTAGCTTATTCGTGTTTAATCCTTAGGAGATCAAAATGTCCCAATATCAAGACGACATCAAGGCAGTGGCAAAGCTGAAAGAGCAACAAGGCGCGGCCTGGAACGCCATCAATCCCGAATCGGCGGCCCGCATGCGCTCGCAGAACAGGTTCAAGACCGGCCTGGACATCGCCAAGTACACCGCCAAGATCATGCGCGCGGACATGGAGGCCTATGACAAGGATCCATCGAAATACACGCAGTCGCTGGGCTGCTGGCACGGTTTCATCGGCCAGCAAAAAATGATCTCGATCAAGAAGCACTTCAACAGCACCGACCGCCGCTACCTCTACCTGTCGGGCTGGATGGTGGCCGCGCTGCGTTCCGAGTTCGGCCCGCTGCCGGACCAGTCGATGCACGAAAAAACCGCCGTCTCGGCGCTGATCAGGGAGCTGTACACCTTCCTGCGCCAGGCCGATGCGCGCGAGCTGGGCGGCCTGTTCCGCCAGCTGGACGCCGCCGGCAGCGCCGCTGAAAAAGCCGCCATCCAGGACAAGATCGACAACCACGTCACCCACGTCGTGCCCATCATCGCCGACATCGACGCCGGTTTCGGCAACGCCGAGGCGACCTACCTGCTGGCCAAGCAATTCATCGAGGCGGGCGCCTGCTGCATCCAGATCGAGAACCAGGTGTCGGACGAGAAGCAGTGCGGCCACCAGGATGGCAAAGTGACGGTGCCGCACGAGGACTTCCTGGCCAAGATCCGCGCCATCCGCTACGCCTTCCTGGAGCTGGGCGTGGACGACGGCATCATCGTGGCCCGCACCGACTCGCTGGGCGCCGGCCTGACCAAGCAGATCGCCGTCACCAGCCAGCCCGGCGACCTGGGCGACCAGTACAACTCCTTCCTGGACTGCGACGAGGTCTCGGCCGACGCGCTGGGCAACGGCGACGTGATCATCAAGCGCGACGGCAAGCTGCTGCGTCCCAAGCGCCTGCCGAGCAACCTGTTCCAGTTCCGCCCCGGCACCGGCGAGGCGCGCTGCGTGCTCGACTGCATCACCTCGCTGCAAAACGGCGCCGACCTGCTGTGGATCGAAACCGAGAAACCGCACATCGGCCAGATCGGCGGCATGGTCAGCGAAATCCGCAAGGTCATCCCGAACGCCAAGCTGGTGTACAACAACAGCCCATCGTTCAACTGGACCCTGAACTTCCGCCAGCAGGTGTACGACGCGATGAAGGCCGCCGGCGAGGACGTCTCGGCCTACGAGCGCGGCCAGCTGATGAGCGTGGAATACGACACGACCGAACTGGCCAAGCGCGCCGACGAGAAGATCCGCACCTTCCAGGCCGACGCAGCGCGCGAAGCGGGCATCTTCCACCACCTGATCACGCTGCCGACCTACCACACGGCGGCGCTGTCGACCGACAACCTGGCCAAGGAATACTTCGGCGACCAGGGCATGCTGGGCTACGTGGCCGGCGTGCAGCGCAAGGAAATCCGCCAGGGCATCGCCTGCGTCAAGCACCAGAACATGTCCGGCTCGGACATCGGCGACGACCACAAGGACTACTTCAGCGGCGAGGCGGCGCTGAAGGCGGCCGGCAAGGACAACACCATGAACCAGTTCTAAAACTGGCGCCGTAGCACGCTGAAGCCCGCCTCGCGCGGGCTTTTTTCATTGAGCGGCGCCGCTTACATCAGGATCACGTCGTACTGCTCCTGGTGATAGGCGTTCTCCACCTGCAGGGAGATCTTCTTGCCGATGAAGTCGCCAAGCATGGCCAGGTGCTGGGATTCCTCCTCGAGGAACATGTCGACCACCTCCTGCGAGGCGAGGATGCGGAATTCGCGCGGGTTGAACTGCTTGGCCTCGCGCAGCAGCTCGCGCAGGATTTCATAGCAGATGGTGCGCGAGGTCTTGACCTGGCCGCGGCCGTTGCAGGCGGGGCAGGGCTCGCACAGGATGTGGGCCAGCGACTCGCGCGTGCGCTTGCGCGTCATCTCCACCAGCCCCAGCGCCGAGAAGCCGCTGACCGACACCTTGGTGCGGTCGCGCGACAGCGCCTTCTTCAACTCGGCCAGCACGGCGTTGCGGTGCTCGGTGTTCTCCATGTCGATGAAGTCGAGGATGATGATGCCGCCCAGGTTGCGCAGGCGCAGCTGGCGCGCGATCGCGTGCGCCGCCTCCAGGTTGGTCTTGAAGATGGTGTCGGCGAAATTGCGCCCGCCGACGAAACCGCCGGTGTTGACGTCGATGGTGGTCATGGCCTCGGTCTGGTCGACGATCAGGTAGCCGCCCGACTTGAGGTCCACGCGCCGCCCCAGCGCGCGCAGGATTTCCTCCTCCACGCCGTACAGGTCGAACAGCGGGCGCTCGCCGGTGTAGTGGTGCAGCCGCGGCAGCACGCCCGGGGTGTAGGCCTTGCCGAATTCCTGCAGGTTCAGGTAGTTCTCGCGCGAGTCGACCTGGATGGTGGCGGTCTCGTCGTGCACGAAGTCGCGCAGCACGCGCTGGGCCAGGCTCAAGTCCTGGTGCAGCAGGGTGGTGGCCGGCTTGGTGCGGGCGCCGTGGGTGATGGCGGCCCAGGTCTTGCGCAGGTATTCGATGTCGGCGGCGATGTCGGAGTCGGACGCGTCCTCAGCCTGGGTGCGCACGATGTAGCCGCCTTTCTCCTCCGCCGGCAGCAGGCTTTGCAAGCGCGCGCGCAGCGCCTCGCGGTCGGCCTCCTTTTCGATTTTCTGCGAGATGCCGATATGCCCGTCCTGCGGCAGGTAGACCAGCATGCGGCCGGCGATCGAGATCTGGGTCGACAGGCGCGCGCCCTTGGTGCCGATCGGGTCCTTGATGACCTGCACCGTCAGCACCTGGCCGTCGAACAGCAGTTTCTCGATCGGCGTCGGCGCCGCGTTGGGGCCGCCGTCGTGCGGGCGCGCCTCCCAGATGTCGGCCACGTGCAGGAAGGCCGCGCGTTCCAGGCCGATGTCGATGAAGGCCGACTGCATGCCGGGCAGCACGCGCACCACCTTGCCGGAATAGACGTTGCCGGCCAGGCCGCGCGTGAGGGTGCGTTCGATGTGGAGTTCCTGCACGGCGCCCTGCACGATGAGGGCGACGCGGGTTTCCTGCGGCGTGATATTGATCAGGATATCTTCATTCATGCCCCGATGATACACGGCCGAAGTCCGGCACGCCACAAAGGTGGCTAGGGGAGCGGCAAACCCGCCTGACGCAGGAGTTGCACGGTCTCGTAGATGGGCAGGCCCATGATGCCGGAATGGCTGCCGGAGATGTGCTCGATGAATTGCGCGGCCGGGCCCTGGATGCCGTAGCCGCCGGCCTTGTCGTACGGCTCGGCCGAGGCGCAATACGCGGCGATCGCCGCCGGCGACAGCACGCCGAAGCGCACGTCGGACACCTGCGTGACCTGGCCCGCGAAGTCGGCCGAGGCCACCGCGATGGAGGTCAGCACCTGGTGCGTACGGCCCGACAGCTGCCGCAGCATGGCGGTGGCCTCGGCCGGGTTGGCCGGCTTGCCGAGGATGGCGCCATCGATGGTGACGGTGGTGTCGGCCGACAGCACGGGACGCGGCGCCATGCGGCGCCTGGTCACCAGGTCGGATGCAAATTTGGCTTTTTCCAGCGCCACCCGCGCGACGTAGTCGAGCGGCGCCTCGCCGGGCAGCACTTCCTCGGTCACGTCCGGGCCGCGCGGGCCGTCGCTGCGCAGCAGCAGCAGTTCGAAGTCGATGCCGACCTGGCGCAGCAGCTCGCGCCGCCGCGGGCTTTTCGAGGCGAGGTAAATCTTCTTGTCGACCGGTTTCATATGGTTGTTGTTAGACGCGGTGATAAGGGTGGTTCTGGGTAATGGTCCAGGCGCGGTATAGCTGCTCGGCCAGCATCACCCGCACCATACCATGCGGCAGCGTCATGCTGGAGATCCGTATCAAGCCTTCCGCGCGCGCCTTCAGGGCCGGATCGAGACCGTCGGCGCCGCCGATCAGGAAGGCCGTGTCGCGGCCATCCTGCTGCCACGCCTCCAGCTGCTGCGACAGGCCCACCGAGGTGAGGTCCTTGCCGCGTTCATCGAGGGCGATGATGCGCACCGATTTCGGCAGCGCCGCCTCGATGCGCTCGCGTTCCAGCGCCATCGCGGTGGCGGCGGTCTTGCTGCCGGAACGCTCGACCGGCTTGATCTCCTTCAGCACGATCTTCAGTTCCGGCGGCATGCGCTTCACATACTCGGCGTAGCCGGTTTCTATCCAGGCCGGCATCTTGTGGCCGACCGCAGCGATGATCAGCTGCATACGGGATTACTCGGCCGCTTTTTTGATGCGCTTGATGACGGTCTTGGCCGGTGCTTCCTCCGCTTTCGGCTTGGCGGCGCGCGGCTTCGGCGCGGCCTTCAACGCCTTGACGGCGGCGACGGTGGCCTTCGGCGCGCCGACCTTGATCTTCTTGCCGGCCGGGACGGCGGCTGCCGGCTTGTCGGCGGCGGTTTTTTTCACGGCAGGTGCTTTCTTGGCGGCGGCCGGCTTGCGGGCGGCGGTCTTCTTCTCGACCACGGCTTCGGCGGCGACGGCCTTCTTGCCGGCGGCCAGGTGGCTGCTGATCTTCTTCGGTTCGGCTTCTTCCGCTTCCTTGGTGCCCTTGCGCTTGGCGGCGCCCAGTTTCACCGGCTTGTCGCCCCAGATCTCTTCCAGGCGGTAGTAGGCGCGGATCGGCGCCTGCATGATGTGGACGATGATGTCACCCAGGTCGACCAGCACCCATTCGCCGGTGTCCTCGCCTTCCATGCCGTAGACCTCGCCGCCGGCTTCCTTGACCTTGTCGCGCACCGAGGCGGCCAGCGCCTTGGTCTGGCGGTTGGAGGTACCGGAGGCAATCGCGATGCGGTCGAACAGGCTGGTGAGGTGGGTCGTGTCGAACAGGACGATATCTTGGGCCTTAACGTCTTCGAGGGCGTCAACGACCAGGGTTTGCAGTTTTTTGATGTCCATTAGCTTTTGTAGAGATGGTGTTGTTCAATATAGTCTAGCACTAGCGGCGGGATAAGCGAGTTTGCCTGCTCCCCCCGTTGTAATGCCGCACGTATCTGGGTGGCGGAGATATCCACCGCGAAGTCCTGTGCCAGATAAGTCAGACCATGCGGCGTGTTGCGGATTTGTTCAGACGTCCCCAAACGGCGGGAAAACGCCTCGGCCACGGCCGGCGGCAGGCCGGCGGTGGCGATGTCATAGCCGGGGCGGGCCGCTACGCAGATATGGGCGTAGTCGAACAGCGCCTGCCATTGATGCCAGGTGTCGAGCCGCTGCAGCTGGTCGGCGCCCATCAAAAAGGCCACCGAGGCCTGCGGCCCCAATTCGTCGCGCACATTGCGCAGCGTATCGATGGTGTAGGTCGGCAGTCCCTGGGCGCCGCGCGCGATCTCCTGCATGTCCACCGCCACGCTGAACGGCCGGCCGGCGAAGGCCAGCGCCACCATGTCGGCGCGCTGCTGCGACGACGCCTTCAGCGAGGCTTTTTGCCACGGCAGTCCGGTCGGGATCACGCGCAACTGGTCGACTTGCAGCAGATTGGCGAAGTATTCGCCCAACGCGACGTGACCTAGATGCACCGGATCGTAGCTGCCTCCCAGCAGTGCGATGCGGTAGGCCATCGTTATGCGCCGAGCCAGTCGCGATGCGGCAGGAAGTCGGTGTACAGCGCCGCTTCCGGCGTGCCGTCCTCGGGTTCCCAGCGATAGCGCCATTTGACGATGGGCGGCATCGACATCAGGATCGCCTCGGTGCGCCCGCCCGACTGCAGGCCGAACAGCGTGCCGCGGTCGAATACCAGATTGAATTCGACATAGCGGCCGCGCCGGTAGGCCTGGAAGTCGCGTTCGCGCTCGCCGTAGGGCGTGTCCTTGCGCGACTTCAGGATGGGCAGGTAAGCCTTGAGGAAGGCGTCGCCCACGCTTTGGGTCATGGCGAAGCTATGCTCGAAGCTTTCGGCGTTGTAGTCATCAAAGAAGATGCCGCCGACGCCGCGCGCTTCCTGACGGTGCTTCAGGTAGAAATACTCGTCGCACCATTTTTTAAACTTGGCGTGCAGGTCCGCGCCGAACGGGGCGAGGGCGTCATGGCAGGTCTGGTGGAAGTGTTTGACGTCTTCCTTGTCGCCGTAATACGGCGTCAGGTCCATGCCGCCGCCGAACCACCAAACCGGCTCGCCGGCCGCGTTGGTGGTGCTGAAGAAGCGCACGTTCATGTGCACGGTCGGCGCGTACGGATTGCGCGGATGGATCACCAGCGACACGCCCATGGCTTCCCATGGCTTGCCGCCGATGTCCGGGCGGTGCGCCGACGCCGACGGCGGCAGCCTGGCGCCCAGCACGTGCGAGAAGTTCACCCCGCCGCGCTCGATCACATTGCCTTCTTCGACCAGGCGCGAAATCCCGCCGCCGCCTTCGGCGCGCTGCCACTCATCGCGCAGGAAGGCTTTGCCGTCAACGGCCTCCAACGCTTGCACGATGTTGTTTTGCAGCGCGAGCAGCCAGGCTTTGACTGCCGCGGGATTCGGCGCGGTCATTAGTGTTTCAGCCCGCGCCAGCCGATGTCGCGGCGGCACTGCATGCCTTCGAAGCTGATCTGGTCGACCGCCTCGTAAGCTTGTTTCTGCGCCAGCTTGATGCTGTCGCCCAGGCCGACCACGCACAGCACGCGGCCGCCGGTCACCTGCAGCTGGCCGTTGACGTCGGCGGTGCCGGCGTGGAAGGTCACCGCTTCCGGCGTTTCGGCCGGGATGCCTTCGATCACGGCGCCTTTCAGCGGCGCGTCCGGGTAGCCGGCGGCGGCCAGCACCACGCCCACGGCGGTGCGGCGGTCCCATTCCAGCTCCACCTGATCCAGCGTGCCGTTGACGGCGTGTTCCATCACGCTCACCAGGTCGGTCTTCAGGCGCGACATGATAGGTTGGGTTTCAGGATCGCCCATGCGGCAGTTGAATTCCAGCGTGCGCGGGTTGCCGGCGGCGTCGATCATCAGGCCGGCGTACAGGAAGCCGGTGAACACGATGCCGTCCTTGGCCATGCCGGCGATGGTCGGGTTGATGATCTCGCGCATCACGCGCGCGTGCATGGCGGGCGTGACGATCGGGGCCGGCGAGTAGGCGCCCATGCCGCCGGTGTTCGGGCCTTCGTCGTTGTCCTTGAGGCGCTTGTGATCCTGGCTGGTGGCCAGCGGCAGGATGTTTTTGCCGTCGCACATGACGATGAAGCTGGCTTCCTCGCCGGCCAGGAATTCCTCGATCACGATGCGCGCGCCGGCGTCGCCGAAGCGGTTATCGGCCAGCATGTCGTCCACCGCGCGGTGCGCCTCTTCCAGCGACATGGCCACCACCACGCCCTTGCCGGCGGCCAGGCCGTCGGCCTTGATGACGATAGGCGCGCCGTTGGCGTCGATGTAGGCGTGGGCTTGCGCCACGTCCGAGAAGGTCTGGTATTTGGCGGTCGGGATGCCGTGGCGTTGCATGAAGGCCTTGGCGAAGTCCTTGGACGACTCCAGCTGCGCCGCCTCTTTCGTCGGGCCGAAGACCTTGAGGCCACGGGCGCGGAACAGGTTGACGATGCCGCCGGCCAGCGGGGTCTCCGGGCCGACCACGGTCAGGCTGATGCCTTCGCTCTCGACGAAGTTGGCCAGTTCGTGCAGGTCGGTGATGTTGACGTTGACCAGGCGCGCGTCGCGCGCGGTGCCGCCGTTGCCGGGGGCCACGTACACCATCTGAATGCGCTCGGATTGCGCCAGTTTCCATGCCAGCGCGTGTTCACGGCCGCCGGAGCCGACTACCAAAATTTTCATAAGTCCTCAGTCTTCGATTTCTACGTTCGAATACACTTCCTGCACGTCGTCCAGTGCTTCCAGCGCGTCCAGCAGTTTCTGCATCTTGATCGCGTTGTCGCCGGTGACGGAAGTGACGGCGTCCGGCTTCATGATGATTTCGGCCACCTCGGCCTTGAAGCCCTTGGCTTCCAGCGCGTCTTTCACGCCGGCGAAGTCGTGCGGGCCGCAGATGACTTCAATGCCGCCTTCCTCGTCGGTGACCACGTCCTCGGCGCCGGCTTCCAGCGCCGCCTCCATCAGCGCGTCCTCATTGGTGCCGGGCGCGAACAGGAACTGGCCGCAGTGCTTGAACATGAAGGCCACCGAACCCTCGGTGCCCATGTTGCCGCCGTTCTTGTTGAAGGCGTTGCGGACTTCGGCCACGGTGCGCACGCGGTTGTCGGTCATGCAGTCGACGATGATGGCGGCGCCGCCGATGCCGTAGCCCTCGTAGCGGACCTCCTCGTAGCTGGCGCCGTCCTCGCCGCCGGTGCCGCGGGTGATGGCGCGCTGCACGTTATCCTTGGGCATGTTGGCGTCGGCGGCCTTGTCCATCGCCAGGCGCAGGCGCGGGTTGGCGGCTGGGTCGCCCCCGCCCATGCGCGCAGCAACGGTGATTTCCTTGATCAGGCGAGTCCAGATCTTGCCGCGTTTCGCGTCAGTTGCTGCCTTTTTGTGCTTGATGTTGGCCCATTTGCTGTGTCCAGCCATGTTTGGTCTTCCTTTGGCGGTGAGTCATGTGTGTGCGGTGAGGGCGGTATTCTAGCATAAGAGGCCAGCCAGAAACCGCCGCCAGCCCCTCGCCGCGGCGCCGGTGATTAATTGGTGGTGACATCTAACGCACGTTTGAGCGCGGTTGCTATGGCGCGCAAATGCGCAGGCGGTGGCGGGGGCTTCGCCTCCAGAAGTTCCTGAAGCGCTACACCTGTCATCGACAAGGAATCCGACAATGGATTAAATCCGACCGTGCCCAGGACCAATACGCGCAATAACTCCTGCGCCACGGGATATTCTTCGTTACCGAGGGTCTCATCAACCTCTGCCAGCAAGGCTTTCACGAAAGCTCGTTCGCGTTTTAATCGCTCAATGATCCCAATATCATAATTTTGTGTCAGCTCCATAGCGCATCTCCTTTACCCGACTTCTTTCGCAGCTTGTATTCGTCATGCAACAGCTTGGCCCGCGTGATGTCTATCTGCTGATGTTTTTTGGTGCCGCCGCCAAATAGAATGACAAGGTCCAAGCCGTCGCGCGCTAGATAAATGCGATAGCCCGGCCCCCAGTCGATGACATATTCTCCTATGCCGGCGAACCATTTAACGTTTGAGAGATTTCCCTTTTCGATCCGGGCAAGTGCTGTTTGAACTTTCACCGCTGCCTCCGGACGCAAATGATCAAACCATTGCTGGAATGGTACTGATTGATCAGCTTTAACATATCGTTGGACTCGTGTTTGCATCCAAAGATGCTTGCACAGCCTATCACCAATCAGATTGATACGTCTCAAAGCCAGGGCTGCAAGCGGGGTTTCGGTTTAGGTCGTACAATCTTGCATATGGACAAAAGCACCACACACGGCGGGCTCACGCGGGCCGCCTTTCTCAGCGGGCTGGGCATCGCCGTCGGCGGGTCGGTTTTGTTTTCCACCAAGGCCATCGTCGCCAAGCTGCTGTACCGCTACCACATCGACGCGGTCACCGTGATCGCCTTCCGCATGCTGTTCTCGCTGCCGGTGTTCGCCGCCGTCGCGCTCTGGAAGATGCGCGCCGGCACGCCGCTCCAGCCCGATGACCGCTGGCGCATCCTCGGCCTCGGCCTGGTCGGCTACTACCTGTCCAGCTTTCTCGACTTCCTCGGCCTGCAATACATCTCGGTCGGCCTGGAGCGCCTGATCCTGTTCCTCACGCCCACCTTCGTGCTGCTGATCAGCTCGACCTTCCTCAAGCAGCACATCAGCCGCAGGCAGTGGCTGGCGCTGCTCACGTCCTACCTCGGCATCGTGCTGGTGTTCGTGCACGACCTGCGGGGCGGCAGCAACGTGGCGCTGGGCGCCGCGCTGGTCACCGGCTCGGCCGCCGCCTACGCCGCCTACCTGCTGCTGTCCGGCGAGATGGTCAAGCGGCTGGGCTCGCTCAAGCTGGTGTCGTACGCGATGTGCGTGTCCACCGTCGCCTGTGTCGGCCAGTTCTTCCTGCTGCGCCCGGCCTCGGGCCTGCTGCAGCCGTTGCCGGTGTACGGCCTGTCGCTGGTCAACGGCCTGCTGTGCACGGTGGCGCCGGTGTTCATGACCATGATCGCGGTCGAGCGCATCGGCGCCGGCACCGCCTCGCAGGCTGGTATGATCGGCCCGGTTTCAACGCTGTTCCTGGGCGCGCTGCTGCTGGGCGAGCCCGTCACCTCCTGGCAGCTGGGCGGCACCGCGCTCGTGCTGGCAGGGATCTATCTGCTGTCCAAAAAATAAATAGGATCAAGACATGAAGACCCGCATCGCCCTGATTGCCCACGACAAGAAAAAAGACGACATGATCGCCCTGGCCACCGAGTACAAGGCCTACCTCGCGACCTGCCAGCTGGTGGCCACCGGCACCACCGGCGGCCGCCTGATCAACGAGGTGGGGCTGGCGGTCGACCGCAAGCACTCGGGCCCGTTCGGCGGCGACCTGCAGATCGGTTCCCTGCTGGTGGAGGGCGAGATCGACGCCGTGATCTTCCTGCGCGACCCGATGACCCCGCAACCGCACGAGCCGGACATCAACGCCCTGGTGCGCGCCTGCGACGTGCACAATACGCCGTGCGCGACCAACGTGGCGTCGGCACATCTGGTACTGTCTCAGCTTCAGCAAATCCAGCAAGCAGCGCAATAAAGGAGAACGATGATGGTCAAGGCGATCCGCATGAGCCGCGTGGGCGGCCCCGAGGTGATGGAACTGGTGGAGGTCGACCTGCCGCCGCCCGGCCCGGGCGAGGTGCGGATGCGCCACGAGGCCATCGGCCTCAATTACATCGACGTATACCACCGCACCGGCCTGTATCCGCAGCCGCTGCCCGGCGCGCTGGGCGTGGAGGGCGCCGGCGTGGTGGAGCAGGTGGGCGAGGGCGTGACCGAGTTCCAGCCGGGCGACCGCGTGGCCTACGGCGGCCGCCCGCTCGGCGCCTACGCCGAGGCGCGCAACATCCCGGCCTCGCAGATCCTGCTGCTGCCCAAGCAGATCGAGTTCGACACCGCCGCCGCCATGATGCTGCAGGGCCTGACGGTGCAATACCTGTTCCACCGCACGGTGGCGCTGAAGGCCGGCGACACCGTGCTGTTCCACGCGGCCGCCGGCGGCGTCGGCCTGATCGCCTGCCAGTGGGCGCGCGTGATGGGCGTCAACCTGATCGGCACCGTCGGCTCGGACGAGAAGGCCGCGCTGGCGATCGAGAACGGCGCCAGCCACGTGATCAACTACAACAAGGAAAACTTCACCGAGCGCGTCAAGGAGCTCACCGGCGGCAAGGGCGTGTCGGTGGTGTACGACTCGATCGGCAAGGACACCTTCACCGGCTCGCTGGACTGCCTGCAGCCGCTGGGCATGATGGTCAGCTTCGGCAACGCCTCCGGCCCGGTGCCGCCGTTCGGCCTGAACGAGCTGGCCAGCCGCGGCTCGCTGTTCATCACCCGGCCCTCGCTGATGGCCTACATGGCCAGGCGTGAGGATCTGGAGGCGTCGGCCAGGTCGCTGTTCGGCGTGGTCAGCAGCGGCGAGGTCAAGATCGACATCCGCCAGCGCTACGCCCTGGCCGACGTGCGGCAGGCCCACATCGACCTGGAGGCGCGCAAGACCACCGGCTCGAGCATCCTGCTGCCATGAGCGAGCCGCGCGACTACGACGCCGAAGAGCGCGAGGATGGCGATTTCTCCGACATGCTGAGCGAGATGCGCATCCTGCTGCCGGGCGCGCAGATGCTGTCGGCGTTCCTGGTGATCCTGCCGTTCAACTCGGGTTTCGCGCAGATCGTGCATGTGGAGAAGCAGCTGTTCCTGGCGACCTTCTTCTTCGCGCTGACCAGCCTGGTGCTGCTGAGCGCGCCGGCGATCCAGCATCGCTTGATGCGTCCGCTGAAGGACCGTGTGCGCTTCAAGCGCGTGGCCACGCGCCAGATCGTCGCCGGGGCGTTTGCGCTGGCGATCGCCCTGGTGCTGGGGACGGTGCTGGTGATTTCGGAGGTGTTTGGCACCACCGTCGGCCTGATCATGGCGGTGGTGATGGCGCTGCTGATTGTGGGCGTGTGGTGGCTGCTGCCGATGTACCTGAAGCGCGCCATGCGTCATTCCCGCGAAGGCGGGAATCCATAGAACGCACGCGTTAACCCGGTGCCAGCGTTCCATGGATTCCCGCCTTCGCGGGAATGACGGTCAGTTGGCCTTGGGGGCGGGCGCGGCCGCCTGCATGGTCTCCATCTTCGGATCGATGGTGATGTCGATGGTGCGCGGCACCCCGTTCTGGCCCGGGAAGCCGGTGAACGCACTCTGCACCAGCGCCGGCATCACATGCGGCGTGGCCTGCACACCGCTGGTGTTCTGCACCGTCACGTCATACAGCTTGCGGCCCGACTTGTCGTTGATGGTCACGCGCAGCTGGCGCTGGTACTGGTGCTTGACGCGCTCCTCGACCCGGGTCGGACCATAGAAGAACGGATCGTAGAAGAACGGACGATAGGCCCAGCGCGAATAGCCCCAGCCATAACGGCCATAGTAACGGCCGTAGTACGGGCCGCCCCAGTACGGGCCCATGAACGGGTCCTCGGTCTGCAACACGCGCACCGGATGGTCGATGGTGAAGAACTTCATACCAACGAGTAATTTCGGCTGCTGGCCGTCGCTCACCTGGTGGAAGCCCAGCTTGCTCAGCTCATTGGCAACCAGCACCTGGTAGTTGCGGTATTCCAGCGTATCGTCGGCGCCTTGCGGTGCTTCAAACGCGTAAGCTTTGTCCTGAATATCGGCCGGCCAATCATTGAAGGCGGTCACGTTGCTGCTGATGGTGGTGGCGCAGCCGCTCAACAGCAGGACAGCGGCTGTGGCCAGGGTGGCGAGAAATTTCATGATGACCTCTCAGGTAAGACGGTATTTTCCAGAGCTAAGTTTATGACGCTCACTCGGACCTTGCATGATTATTACAGAATGTTACCGCATCGTGGAAAGCGGCAACTTACAAGTCGGTAACACTGGCTGAAATGACAATTCCGCGCCTCGGCCGACGCCGGTATTGGTAAAATAAGCCTTTGCCTCCGTCCACTCAGAGCCGACCAATGCGCACAGACAGCAGCCCCACGACGATTTACCGCAAAGATTACACCCCGCCCGCCTACCTGGTAGACACCGTAGAACTGGGCTTCGACCTGGCCCCGGCGCGCACCGTGGTGGCCAACCGCATCACGCTGCGCCAGAACCCGGACGCCGTCAGCCACGACATCGTGCTGCACGGCGAGGAGATCGAACTGGTGCGGCTGCGCCTGAACGGCAAGCCGCTGGGCGAGGGCGACTACGAGCTCAGCCACGCCACCCTGACCATCCGCAACGCCCCGGCCGAGGTGGTGCTGGAGATCGAAACCACCTGCGCGCCGGTGGAGAACACCACGCTGTCGGGCCTGTACGTTTCGAACGGCAACTTCTTCACCCAATGCGAGGCCGAGGGCTTCCGCCGCATCACCTTCTTCCCCGACCGTCCGGACGTGATGGCCAAGTACACCGTGATGCTGCGCGCCGACAAGGCCGCCTACCCGGTGCTGCTGTCCAACGGCAACCTGGTGGAGCAGGGCGACCTCGGCGACGGCCGCCACTACGCCAAGTGGGAAGATCCGTTCAAGAAGCCGTCCTACCTGTTCGCCCTGGTCGCCGCCAAGCTGGTGTGCCAGGAGGAGAAATTCAAGCTGGCCGATGGCCGCGAGGTGCTGCTGCAGGTGTGGGTGGAAGAGGGCAACCTCGACAAGACCGACTACGCCATGCAGTCGCTCAAGAACTCCATCCGCTGGGACGAGGAACGCTTCGGCCTGGAGCTGGACCTGGACCGCTTCATGATCGTCGCCGTGGGCGACTTCAACATGGGCGCGATGGAGAACAAGGGCCTGAACATCTTCAACACCAAGTTCGTGCTGGCCAACCCGCGCACCGCCACCGACGTCGACTACGCCGGCATCGAGGCGGTGGTCGGCCACGAATACTTCCACAACTGGACCGGCAACCGCGTCACCTGCCGCGACTGGTTCCAGCTGTCGCTGAAGGAAGGCCTGACCGTGTTCCGCGACCAGGAGTTCAGCGCCGACATGATCGGCACCGACTCCGGCCGCGCCGTCACCCGCATCGACCAGGTGCGCACGCTGCGCCAGGCCCAGTTCCCCGAGGACGCCGGCCCGATGTCGCACCCGGTGCGTCCCGACTCCTTCGTCGAGATCAACAACTTCTACACCGTCACCGTGTACGAGAAGGGCGCCGAAGTGGTGCGCATGTACCAGACCCTGCTGGGCCGCGACGGCTTCCGCAAGGGCATGGACCTGTACTTCGACCGCCACGACGGCCAGGCCGTCACCTGCGACGACTTCCGCGCCGCCATGGCCGACGCCAACGGCCGCGACCTGACCCAGTTCGAGCGCTGGTACGCGCAGGCCGGCACGCCGGTGGTGAGCGCGCGCACCCGCTACGACGCCGTCAAGCGCAACTTCGACATCATCCTGTCGCAGCGCGGCCAGCCGGGGCAGCAGCCGTTCCACATCCCGGTGGCGGTGGGCCTGCTGGGCGCCAACGGCAAGGACCTGGCGCTGACGCTGGAGAACGGCAAGCACGCCAAGGGCGCCACCACGGTGGTGCTGGAGCTGACCGAGCAGGAGCAGATCTTCCGCTTCCGCAACGTCGACGAGCGGCCAACGCCGTCCATCCTGCGCGACTTCTCGGCGCCGGTGATCCTGGAATACGACTACACCGACGACGAACTGCTGCACCTGTTCAGCCACGACAGCGACCCGGTCAACCGCTGGGAAGCGGGCCAGCGCCTGGCGATGGAACGCCTGCTCAAGCTGACCAAGCAGGTGGCCACGCACGGCGCCGCCAACCTCAAGCTGGACAACACCTTCATCGACGCCATGCGCGCCGTGCTGACCGACGAAACGCTGGACGCGGCCTTCCGCGAACTGGCGCTGATCCTGCCATCGGAAACCATCATCGCCGAGCAGATGGACGTGGTCGACCCGCAGGCGATCCACGCCGCGCGCCAGTTCATGCGCCGCACCATCGGCGCCGCGTTGAAAACCGAACTCCTCGCGCAATACCACGCCAACCAGACGCCGGGCGACTACAGCCCGGACGCGCTGTCGGCCGGCAAGCGCGCGCTGAAGAACCTGTGCCTGTCCTACCTGATGGTGGCGCCGGAACTGGCCGAGCTCAAGCTCGCGCAGCAGCAGTTCGAGAACGCCAGCAACATGACCGACCGCTCGGCCGCGCTGGTGGCCATGATCCACAGCGGCGCCGAGACCGGACCCTACCTGAAGGCCTTCTACGACGACTTCGAAAACGAAGCGCTGGTGATCGACAAATGGTTCGCCATGCAGGCCTCGGCGCCCACCACCGACGTGGCGGCCGTGCGCAAGCTGATGCAGCATCCGGCCTTCACGCTGAAAACGCCGAACCGGGCGCGCGCGCTGATCTTCAACTTCACCAGCGCCAACCCGTCGCAATTCCACGCCGCCGACGGCAGCGCCTACGAATTCTGGGCCGAATACGTGATCAAGCTGGACGCCATCAACCCGCAGGTGGCGGCGCGCCTGGCGCGCGCCATGGACCGCTGGCGCCGTTACGCGCCGGCGCTGCAGGCCAAGATGAAACAGGCGCTGGAAAAAGTCGCCAAGCGCAAGCTCTCGAATGACGTTGCCGAAGTCATCACCAAAGCGCTCGCCAACTAATTACAATCAACCAAGGGTACACATGAAACGAGTCAGTCTTACGCAATACCTGGTGGAGGAGCAGCGCCTCCACAACACCATCCCAGCCGAGCTGCGCCTGCTGATCGAAGTGGTCGCGCGCGCGTGCAAAACCATCAGCCACTCGGTGGGCAAAGGCGCGCTGGGCGAGGTGCTCGGCTCGGCCGACACCGAAAACGTCCAGGGCGAGGTGCAGAAGAAGCTGGACATCATCTCCAACGAAATCCTGCTCGAGGCGAACGAATGGGGCGGCCACCTGGCGGCCATGGCGTCGGAAGAGATGGAGTCGATCCACCCGATCCCGAACCGCTATCCCAAGGGCGAATACATGCTGCTGTTCGATCCGCTGGACGGCTCCTCGAACATCGACGTCAACGTCTCGATCGGCACCATCTTCTCCGTGCTGAAGGCGCCCGAGGGCATGGCCCAGCCGAGCGAGGCCGACTTCATGCAGGCCGGCTCGAAACAGGTGGCGGCCGGCTACGCGGTGTACGGCCCGCAGACCATGCTGGTGCTCACCACCGGCAACGGCGTCAACTGCTTCACGCTGGACCGCGAGATGGGCTCGTGGGTGCTGACCCAGCGCGGCATGCAGATCCCGGCCAAGACCAAGGAATTCGCGATCAACATGTCGAACCAGCGCCACTGGCACCCGCCGGTGCAGCGCTACATCGGCGAACTGCTGGCCGGCGACACCGGCCCGCGCGGCACCAACTTCAACATGCGCTGGATCGCCTCGATGGTGGCGGACGTGCACCGCATCCTGAATCGCGGCGGCATCTTCATGTACCCGGCCGACCTGCGCGACACCTCGATGCCGGGCAAGCTGCGCCTGATGTATGAGGCGAATCCGATGGCCTTCATCGTCGAGCAGGCGGGCGGCGCGGCCACCGACGGCAAGACGCGCATCCTAGACATCCAGCCGACCAAGCTGCACCAGCGCGTGCCGGTGTTCCTGGGATCGCGCGACGAGGTGGCGGTGGTGACCAGCTACCACCAGGAAGCCTGATTCGCAGAAAGCAATGTGAAAATTGCAACCAGGGCCAAAAATTATCGTTTTAGGGCTGGTTGCAGTGCAGGTTCTTTGTTAGAATGCGGGTCGTCGCCGCTGTAGCTCAGTCGGTAGAGCAGCGCATTCGTAATGCGAAGGTCACCAGTTCGATTCCGGTCAGCGGCACCAGAACTCAGCAGCAAAATCCCTCAAAAGATCTCAAAACCCGCTTTTCTCATAGGAGAAGCGGGTTTTTTGTTGTCCCTTAAAATTTGAAGGCGTATCATAAAATCTACGGATTTTGAGGGATAAAAATCGCGCCAGATCCCTCACATACAACGTTGGTCCCTCAAATCGGCGCCAGGTCCCTACGGGAGGCCACATGCCACTGACCGATCTTTTTATCCGGAAACTCAAATATTCCGGCAAACCCAGCGGTGATAAATACAGCGACGGCCGCGCGCTGTACCTGCTGGTTAGGGAATCCAACAAATACTGGCGGATGAACTACCGCTACGAGGGACGGCACCGGACACTGGTGTTCGGCACCTATCCCGAGGTATCGCTGGCCGAGGCGCGCGCGCTGTGCTCCGAGGCGCACAAACTGCTGCGCGCTGGTACCGATCCCAAGCCGAGGAAGAAACCCATCGCGCCTGAGCCCGAGCAAAATACCTTTGGAACATTGGCGCTGGAGTGGCTCTCCAAGATGGCTGTCACGCGTAGCGAGGTCACGCAAAAGAAGTCGCTGGGCTGGCTGCAGCACGACATCCTGCCAGTGATCGGCGCGATGCCGGTGGCCTCCATCAAGCCCCGCGATATCCTGGCTGTGATTCAGCGCGTCGAAGCGCGCGGCGCCATCGACTCGGCCCACCGCATGAAACAGCTATGCGGCCAGATCCTGCGCTACGGCGTAGCGATCGGCTGGACTGAGCGCGATGTGACGCCGGACCTGCGCGGCGCCTTGGTGGCGATCCCACGCACCAACTTCGCCGCTATCACCGAACCCAAACACCTCGCACTGCTGCTGCGCTCCATCGATGCCTACGAAGGCCATATCGTGGCTGTATCGGCGTTGAAGCTCACACCCTTGCTGTTTGTCCGTCCCGGCGAATTGCGCGCCGCGGAGTGGTCGGAATTCGATCTGGACGCCGCCGAATGGCGCATCCCGGCCGCCAAGATGAAGATGAAGACCGAACACATGGTGCCGCTGGCCACGCAGGCGGTGACGATCCTGCGCGAGCTCTATCGCGTGACTGGCCACGGCAAGTTTGTTTTCCCAAGCCTGCGCACCGAACAAGCCTGCATGAGCGAGAACACCATCAACGCCGCCTTGCGCAGCATGGGCTTC
The DNA here is from genome assembly GCF_013376005.1 of Duganella sp. SG902. GTDB lineage: Bacteria > Pseudomonadota > Gammaproteobacteria > Burkholderiales > Burkholderiaceae_D > Rugamonas. Next base: position 279,792 of record NZ_JABMJK010000002.1, read on the forward strand.
GCGAAAGACGTGATGACGGCGCACGGCTTCCGCGCGAGCGCGCGCACGATCTTGGACGAAGTGCTGAATGAACGTGTGGACCTGATCGAGCACCAGTTGGCGCACCGCGTCATCGATCCAAACGGGCGTGCCTATAATCGCACCGCGCACCTGCCAGCGCGCCGGCTGATGATGCAGCGCTGGGCCGACTATCTCGATAAGCTGCGCGCCGGCGCCGACATCATTCCGATTCGTCCCTTGCCTGGCGGCGGCCAGCTTTGAGCGCTACTCCGCGCTTGGTATCTTGATGCTCGATCTGCGCGTTTGCCTGATAGGCCGGGCCACGCTGCGCGACGCGCGCGTCCAGCCATTGCATCACGTCGTCCTGTAGCCAGCCCACGGAACGTGCGGAAAGCTTCACCGGCGCGGGGAAGGTGTGCAGCTTGATCTCGCGGTATAGCGTCGCGCGCGAGAAGCCGCATAGTCGCAGCACTTCACGTAAGCGCATCAGGCGGCATGTGCCAGGGATGGTTTTGTTGGTCTCCATGTGCTCCCCTTTATCGACAACTCTTTTCGATAGGGTAAAGCGTTTGCTGTCTATGGCCTTTGAGGTATCGCTATGGACGATGGAGCGGTGCGAGAAAAAGAAGAGCAACGCTTGGCAGGTCGGGAGAGAATTGAGATATACCGTTTAGCTAATTTAGGTCTAGGGAGTGGCGCCTGGGCTCGTGGCGCTTGATATTATCAAGAACAGTGTAGCGAAGTGGCGATTGCAGGATAGGCTTTCGCCGGTAAAAGTGCTCCGCTTTGTTTATGCAAATTATCGTTGCCCTACAGCTTCTACTCACCCATGCGTTGATCACTGAATTGTTTGCTGTAAAAGGGGCTTCAGACTGATTGTCATAGCGTTGATAATCAAGCCGTAATTGCAGATTATTCCGCTTTCACCCAAGTAACCACCTCACGAATCCTGCAAAACATCACGTTTGTTCCTTCCTTTTTATTGCTGCGACGTACGCGGCGCAGGCGCAGAGCAGCGCAGCAATTTAAAACAAATTTATGCGACTACAAGAGCTAGGTTATGAAGATTGGATGGCCGTGTGGCAGCGTTTTTCAGGCCGTGGAAGGCGGAGTAAACCGAGTGGTTCAATTCATCGAACAAACTAACGTTGTCAGTTAGATACATTGTGGTCTTGGCCCATACCATTTGTATGCAAAAAGTCATTACCTTGCTACTATTTATCATCCTCTAACCGTCTATCCCAATGGCAATAGATCAATCTGACCTTCGACGTGCGGCTCAAAGACAGACATTTCGCAAGTCGCTACTCCGCGCTCACGGGCAACGTACTGCATTTCTTTGTCATAGCCATAAGGACCGAGAGTTAGCTGAGGGCCTACAAGTTTTGTTGGCCGAAAAGGGAGTCGAGTTGTATATCGACTGGCAAGACACGGCTATGCCTGACAAGCCCAACGAAGAAACGGCTGGGCGTATTAAGCTGAAGATCAAAAATTGCGACTGGTTTCTGTTTCTCGCGACTGCCAACTCGATGAGCTCTCGTTGGTGCCCATGGGAGCTCGGTTATGCTGATGGGAGTAAGCCATTAGAGCGTATAGCAATCGTACCGACAATGGATGGACTGTCTACACATGGGAATGAATACGTGGGGATTTATCGGCGTATTTACTCTCACGGTGGCGAACTGTTTTGGATGTCGACAGACAACAAGCAAGCGACGGTCGTTCGCGTAATTCCGTTTTTATAGAAGGGCTTACTGTGCTCTATCAATGCCTTCTACTTGGCGCACCAACCGGCCAGCAAAAAGAGTCGTTCTCTAGGACGTTCAGTGAGTGCCTCTCTCATTTTGGACTAAAGCTTGGTCACGACTACACTCTCGATGAGGGAATTCAATCCCATTTCAGTGAAGTGACGGCGACGGTAGCAGTCTTCTTTGGTGCCGATGGGGTAGAGAATCCCGATGCAGCCGCATTAAGTCGACTAGGAGTTCCGGTCGTTCCGCTCGTCTCAGCTGCAACGCGGGTGGAGCTCGAACTTCCTCAATCGCTTCGCAGTATCAATGCTTTGATTTTAGATCCAGCTGATACTAACCTGCGGCAAGCAGTCAGCGCAGCTTTGCAATGTTTGGGGCTTTTGCCCACACAACGCCGGGTGTTTGTTAGCTACAGACGCGACGAATCCGCAGACGTAGCCTTACAATTGTACGAAGCCTTGTCCGCTAGGCAGTTCGACGTGTTTCTCGATACGCATTCTGTCGCCGTCGCAGCAGAGTTTCAAGCGACGCTATGGCATCGCCTTTGTGATTCGGACGTTTTGATCATGCTCGATACGCCCAAATACTTTGAAAGCCGTTGGACGAGCGCCGAGTGGGGACGAGCTGTCGCAAAACACATTTCAATGCTCCAACTGATTTGGCCTGGACATACTCCATCACGTCATTCGCGATTAGCGACATCAAGGCAGCTTAATGTTGACGATTTCAGCGGCTTGCGACTGCATGGCGCGGCTGTCAACTCCATTGCCCTGGAGCTTGAGTATGTACGTAGTCGCAGTGTGGCGCTTCGTCATTCAAATATGGTCGGCACATTGCGGACTGCTATCGAAGATCTGGGCGGCGTCGTCGAAGGCGTCGGTTTAAAACGATCTGTACTTTTGAAATTCCCTTCAGGAAGCCCATTGATCGTTTACCCGGTGGTCGGCGTACCAACCTCTATGGACGTTCACGAGTGCATCGACCTGAGTGACACCCGCGCAGTTGCAGTTGTCTATGATCATGTTGGAATCAGTGATGACTGGGTTCGGCACATGAATTGGCTGGCTCAAAAGGTGGGGGCTGTCAGGTGGATTAAAAGCAGAGAAGCGGATTGGCAGTTAGCGGACATGGAACTGTAAACATGGGGGCCATATTTCTTTCCGCCAGCGTACCTACAAGACCGCCTTTCGATTCAGATTCTCGGCCACAAGAAATTCAGGCTGCGATAAACGCACTCGCTCAAGTGGTTTTGGGAAGGAAGAAACTGGTTTGGGGAGGGCATCCTGCAATCACCCCTTTGCTATGGGCTGCGGCACAGTCAGTTGGAATCGAGTATGCACTGGCCGTCGAGCTCTTTCAAAGCCGATTCTTTGAAGAGGAAGACTTCCCCAAGGAAAATCAAAATTTTGCGAATGTCACTTATGTCGCTCCGGTATCTGGGAATTTAAGTGAAAGCCTGAAAGCAATGCGCCTTGCGATGATTACTTCGACAGAATTCGACGCTGCGGTGTTCATCGGAGGAATGGATGGCATACGCGATGAATATGATCTGTTCAAAGCAGCTTGGCCAGAAGCAGTCTGCATTCCAATAGCACAAACCGGCGGTGCGGCCAGCGCACTGGCCATCGATATTAAATATTTTCCGCCCGTTGATATAGCACCGCTCGATTTTGTCACGCTGTTTTATAGAGAATTAAATATACAACCTCGCCAAAAGCGAGAATCCAAATAATCTCAAAGGAAATATCCATGGCTAGAGTACCTGTTTTTTATAGCTTTCATTTTGCTAATGATGTAATGCGAGTTCAGCAAATTCGCAACATGGGCATGATCGACGGTAACGAACCAGTATCTAAGAATGATTGGGAAACCGTGAAGAAAAATGGTGATGCTGCGATCAAAAAATGGATCGACGACAATATGAAGTATAAACGCTGCGTAGTCGTGCTAATAGGAACCGATACACATGCACGTCCATGGGTAAAGCATGAAATTAAGAAAGCTTGGGAAGATGACCGAGCTCTGCTAGGTATTCACATCCATAACCTCAATTGCCCGAACAACGGCACTTGCACAAAGGGGACGAACCCCTTTGATCAATTCACCTTCAAAAAGGGCAACGGTAGTATTTTCGTTCCACCGGTTTATAATCCTCCGGCGGACAATGCATACAACCATATAAAGAATAATCTGGCGTCGTGGGTTGATAACGCTATAGCGATGCTCAAATGATGGAAACTTCCAATAAACACAAACATCTTGAGTTTATCCAGGCATCTATAAACAGGATGTCTGGTAATCTTTTTTTGCTCAAAGGATGGAGCATCACATTAATTGCAGCGCTCTTCGCGTTAGCCGCAAAGGATACAAACAAAGCTTACATTCTCATCGCATTCTTCCCACTGTTCATTTTCTGGACCCTTGATGGCTACTTTCTGTGTCAGGAACGTAGATTTCGGGCACTCTACGAGCACGTCCGTCAGCTAAAGGAAAACGACATTGATTTTTCCATGGATACTCGTGCTTTCCGCAGTGCGCCTCGGGCAACATGGCTTTCGGCGACAATGTCGCGTACATTGCTCGTGTATTACGCGGGCCTTGCTCTGATTATGTTGGCATTAGCCCAATTTATTCGATAATATTTACGTTCTTGATTTCATCTAAGCTCTGCATCAGAAAGGCGAAGAATGCGTATCTTCATAAGCTATAGCCGCCTTGACTCAGAGGTTGCGGACAAAATCTCTTTAGCGCTGAAAGGCGCCGGCCATAAGATTTGGAAATGGGACGAAACTCTAAAGCCCGGCGACAACATAGCCAAGAAGACATCTGAAGGCATCGAAGGGGCAGATGCATTCGTACTAATCGTTAGTTCGAACTCACTAGCTTCTAAATCGGTTATGCACGAATTTTCTGCTCTGGCACTAAGCGAGATATCTAAACGGGAATTAAAGATTATTCCTGTTTTGATCGATCAAACTCCTGTACCGAGTTATCTGTCAAGCTACCTTTATCTGGATATTTCACAGAATATAGATCAAGGTGTCATGACACTCGTAGACTCTCTGGTTCAGCCTGAGCGAGCATCCTTGAGTAAGCCAGTCGAGCCAACTGGTACCTCGTCTACAGCTCAGACTTTGGCACTAGCGAAGGCGCTTCAAACCGGAAGGTTAACGCTTGTCTGCGGCGCTGGCATTTCTGTAGATGCCGGAATTCCGATGTGGAGTGATTTGTTGCTTTCACTTCTGGATGGCATGGTCGAAAAACTCTCAAAAGAGCATTCTATTGGAATAGCTACCGATGCTGCAAAGGAGTTTCATAAGCGCTATGGCGGCTCTTCACTAATTATTGGAAAATATCTCAAGAACTCATTGGGGAAAGACTTCTCAAAGATGGTTCGAGACTCGCTATACGTTAAGAGTTCTAAAAGCTCGGACATGATCGACGCCATCATTGAGCTTGCTCGCCCTAGAAGAGAAGGGAAAGCGCTAGATTCAATTATTACGTTCAATTTCGACGCGCTAGTTGAAGAGAATTTGTCGGTAGCAAAAATTCTCAACACTCCAATTTACACCGAGGCGGTGAAATTCCAGCCCAGTGAGCTGCCGATCTACCATGTTCATGGCTATCTTCCCAGACGGGGAAGGGTTAGCGAAACCTCAGACATCGTATTTAGTGAGGATGCATACCACGGTCAATTTTTAGACCCGTTCAGTTGGTCGAACCTGATTCAGCTCGCTAAATTCTCGCAGAACACTTGTTTGTTTGTTGGTGTGAGCTTGACTGATCCGAATCTGCGACGTCTTCTTGATGTCGCTTGGAGGAAGAGCACCGACAAGAAACAGAATCATTACATCATTAAGAAGTTTCCAGAAATCGATGGCCCAGAGGAGACCCAGCGCCTTGCACGTCTACTTGAAGAACAAGATGCAAATCTACTGGGACTAAACGTTATTTGGGTTAGAAAGTATGATGAAATTCCTAAAATACTTCGCTTAGTGGCTGCGACTGGAGTCTAAAGATACTGAGTATTTAGGTTAATTGAGTTCGGATGTCGTCGCTTTAATGTAACGAGTTTTTCCCGGGGGGCGCGTTCTCCCACGAGTGATGTCGCTTTGGGACTTTTTCACCTGAGCTTACGTAATAGGCTCATCATCAATGACGCCTTAGAGTTGTTGAGCATCCTATCGCGTCGCAGCACAATGACGAAAGGAAAGCAATGGCACGATGCACTGCCCCGGTTCGAGGACACAGTTCCGCAGCCGCACGAGCGAATTGTCCGGCATGTGGTTCAGGATATAGTGGTTACAGCGGCAGCTATGGCTACGGTGGCGGCTACAGCTCGTCTTACCCATCCAGCGGTAGCAGCTATAGTAGCGGTGGCCGATCAGTTGGGAGCAGCGGTTCACGGCCCCGCTGGTCCCGAGTCGGCTCGTCTGTTTCATACACACCAGACCAAGTCGTATCGCTCACCCCGGTACGTGAGGCTGTTGAGGCTCAGACTGCGGCAAAGCCAGATCTCCGAGATTGTTTTCTCTGCCATGCTTGGGATGACCGGCAAGGAGCCGCCAAGGAGCTGCACGACTTGCTGGAAGCGGCAGGTGTTAAGGTTTGGTTCAGTGAGAAGGATCTAGGCCTTGGCGTTCCGATGATGCGCGCGATCGATAAGGGCTTGGCAGCTTCAAAAATCGGGCTCGTCCTCGTAACTCCTGCGTTGCTCGCTCGTCTTCCAAAAGAAGGCGTAGCCGATAAAGAACTCTCGACTCTTTTACAGGGGAACCGGCTTGTGCCGATAGTACATGGTACGACGTACACCGCACTCCGAGATGTGAGCCCGATGCTCGCTTCGCGGAGCGGATTAGACACATCCGAAGAATCAATGACTGTGATTGCAACCAAGATTGCCGAGCTAGTCGCTATTTGGAGCTGACGAGCAAAGGAGGGCGGATCTGCGTTTTCCGCAGCTTTAAGTGGCTCATTGAATTGCACCGTAGTGTCTCCGATCGTTGGGGGAAATAGACGGGAAGAGATTCATCGAGAAGCGCCGTTTTATTGGCAGCAGCGTGCCCGGGTTCGGCGGAGAGGGCATGATGGGGGGCGATTGAGTTATGGGAAATCGAAACCCGGTATTACTGCGGCTTCTCGCTAAAGATGGGAATCCCTTCTAGTCTTGGCGTTATATAAGTTGTGCGCCCCCGTCGCTATCAGCGGCAACCAATTGCGCGCCAGCGGAAAATTTTTTGTGCTGTAATAGGTTGTTTGTCGGAAGAACGGAACCGAACGGGTGAACTGCGTCTAAAACTGCGGGACATAGGAGGGACATTTGATTTTCGAGCCCTTCTTCATAGGGCATTCGATTCCGGTCAGCGCACCAAGGAATAATCAGAAACCCGTTTTTCTCGTTGAGGAAAGCGGGTTTTTTGTTACCCGCCCGTCGTTCCCGCGAAGGCGCACTGCTGTCCGGAATAATTTTGTTGACATGGTTTCAAAAGAGTGAAGGTTGCAGTTGTGCGAATTCCTCCATCTGGCGTCGTCGTCGTCGGTATCCCGATATTTCAGTCTCGGCGCGCTGAAATAAGGTGGCGCGCACAACGCACAAGCATTCCCACATGCTTTGCTGGGGAGAACGCCGTTGGCGATGCAGTTCGACGAGTAGGTAGCTAATGAGGGCTGTGAGCATTTGGATGCGGACGGCGTTTTCGCTGCGCCCCAGGAACCGTTTGATCTTGAGGTGAATCGCCACCATCCCCCTAGACACTCCGCAGCCGTAGAAAATGCCGCTTTTCGAACTCGATTGGCGACAGCCTTTCATTGAATCCGTGACGACGCTTCGGATTGTAGAACATCTCGATATAGTCGAAGACATCCTGCCTGGCCTCGTCTCGGGTTGAATAGATTTTGCGTCGTATGCGCCCCCGCTTCAGAAGCTGGAAGAAGCTCTCGGCCACGGCATTGTCGTGGCAGTTCCCGCGCCGGCTCATGCTTTGAACAAGCCCATGTGAAGTAAGGAAGTCGCGCCAGTCATAGCTACTGAACTGACTGCCCTGATCTGAATGAACCATGACTTCGTCAGTTGGCTGGCGGCGCCACACTGCCATGAGTAAAGCGTTCATTGCCAGGTCACGATCAATCCTTGAACTCATCGACCAACCGATCACCTGCCGCGAGAACAGATCCAAAACGACGGCAAGGTAGAGCCAGCCTTCATACGTGCGCAAATATGTGATGTCAGTGACCCATACCTTGTTTGGCTCGGCCACATCAAACTCCCGCTGCAGATGGTTGGGCGCAATCACTGACGGCGCGCCGCCGCGCTTCCACTTCCGCTTGGCATAGCCCGTCTGGGAACGAATCCCTTCGGCGCGCATCAGACGATGAACCCGGTTAATCCCGCACTGTTCTCCAAGCTCCTGCAAATCGTCGTAGACCTTACGGTAGCCATAGACAGCTCCGCTTTCCAGCCATGATTGCTTGATGTGGCCCAGCAGTCGCTTGTTCTCCTTTGTGCGCGGGCTTTCCGGGCTAATGCACCAAGCATAGTAGCCGCTGGAGTGAACCCCGACCATCTTGCACAGGCGTCGGATTGAATACATAGCCTGGTGCTCGAAAATGAAGGCGTACTTTACCCGGACGTCTTGGCAAAGTACGCCGCGGCCTTTCGCAAAATATCGCGCTCCTCAGTGACGCGCTTAAGCTCGGCCTTCAGGCGCCGCATTTCCTCGGCCTGTGCATCGTTGGCCTTACGCTCGGAATCAGGAACGCCGTAACGCTTGATCCATGCGTACATGCTGTGAACGCTCACGCCAAGGCGCTCTGCCACCTCTGCTGCAGGATGGCCGCGATCAATCACCTGCTTGACGGCCGCTACCTTAAATTCTTCCGTGTACCGCTTTCCACTCATGATGACTCCTTTGCCTAGAATTATGGCTTAGAAGTGTCTAGTGGTATGGTGGCGATTCAGCGGCCGGTGTCGTTACAGGTGAAAAAACGAGCAAACCTCCAGAGGTTTAAAGCTTTCGTTAATGCTGAGGCAGCAAAAACTTGGCCTGCGGATATCGCGCCTTTGTCGGGAAATTTGAGAGTAACGTTAATCTATCTGGCAACAGAAGACGCGGCCGACGTCGACAACATCATCAAGCCGATTCTGGATGCTCTTGTTGGGTTGGTCTACTCCGACGACGACTGTGTCTGTGATATTGATTGTCACCGTCGATATTTATCCGAGCCAATCGACGTCACAGACTTTCCGCCGCTTTTGCAGGCTGCGGTGACGAAACCCGAAGAGTCCGTCTACGTTCGGGTATCGCATGCTTCTGAATTAAAGGACTACCTATGAACACGCCCAGCAACCGCACAGAATATGACGCGCAGGTCCAGCAGCTAAAGAAAAAATTCGAAAGCGATGGATATGAGGTCATCATTGATCCTCAAAGCCCTGAGCTTCCATTTGAGCTCCCAGACTACTCGCCGGACTTAGTCGTTAAGAAGCCGGATGGCGGCGGCTTCATCGTAGAAGTCAAGACTACTCATACCAGAACATCGGCTGAACGCTATCAGTCCATCGCGAATATCGTCCGCCAGAATCATGGATGGAGATTCCTTCTGGTAACGATCGACGATCTGAACATACCAGCCTTTGCCGAAAATATTATCGGGTGGGACGAATTGGAAGAAAAGCTCAAGACTACTCGTTCCCTGATCGATAGCAACCATGCGGAAGCGGCGGTCTTGTATCTGTGGTCGATATTCGAAGCTGCCATGCGTAAGCTCGCCATCACCGAGGCGATGCCGATAGAGCGGCTGCCTGCCGTAAAGATGCTCAATCAGCTCTACACGGTGGGATACATTTCGGTAGACGAATTTTCGACTGTGAAGACGTTCCTCAACATGAGAAATGGCATTACACATGGCTTCGGCACTTCACCTGACGGTCCGTTACTGGAATCTTTTTTCCGTATCGTATCCGCGCTCATCGCAGAGTGGAAAGTTTATAGTTCGGAACCTTCCTTGGACGCTAGCTGCTAGGCTGGCATTTTCAGAATATTTCTCTGCTCTCAGTTTGCGCTGCCAGCAAGCCTGCATGAGCGAGCACACCATCAACGCCGCCTTGTGCAGCGTGGGGGCATGAAAGACGGATGACTGCGCACCGCGTCATCTATCCCTGGCCCACATCGCATCAGCCAGCTGCCGGCTAAACCTTGTTCGCACCGCCTAGCACGCTTCGCAGTGTGGCGAAGGCGGCGATGCCGAATCGCTCGGACCCCGCGTCTTCGTCACTCAACCAAGCCTCGATTGACAGCTTGAGCATGCCGATCGCAACGGCAGCGGTGACTCGGCAAGCAAGATCGTTGTCGGGGAGGCCCTTGTGATCGGCTAGCGCTTTGATGAGCATATGCTCGACCTTTTCGTATTTGGCTTGCTCGCCGGCGCGCAACGTGGGCGTGTCGTGGATCAGGCGAGCAAGGTCGCTCGCCTGTGGCGATTGATAGTGGGCAGACATATCGCGCAGCGCATTCTCGACCATGTCGAGCAGGGGTTCGTCAACGGGCCGCTGGCGCATATAACGGGCCGCCTGGGCCGGGCAAGATCGAGCCGCACGCGCTCGATGGCGCGGTGGCCGCAAAGCTGTGGGCGGCGTCGGAGGCACTGATTGGTGTCTCATTTGGCTAGTCAGTCCGATTGATCACTGATTCTGAATGGAATCCAGATCCAGTCGGACCATCGAAAACAGGTCCCCATCGGGTAAGCCTCAACCTCGCGCTGTGAAACGCAGCGTAGAGTTTAGCCAGCAACCACAATCTCCTGCTGCGCCGCCCACGCCGTCAGATCCTGCTTCTTGATCGCGGCCGCCATCAGGTCAGGGAACTTGTCCGGTGTGCAGGCGAAGCACGGTATGCCCAGACTGGCGAAGTGGGCTGCGTGGCGATGGTCGTAGCTGGGCGCGCCGTTGTCGTCCAGCGCGAGCAGGGCGATCATTTGCACGCCGCTTTCCACCAGCGCCGCCGCGCGGGCCAGCATCTGCGCCGCATTGCCGCCCTCGTACAAATCGCTGATTAGCACGAAGATGGTTTCCTGCGGACGCTTGACCAGTCCCTGACAGTACGCCAGCGCGCGGTCGATGTCGGTGCCGCCACCGAGCTGCGTGCCGAACAGGACGTCCACCGGATCGGCCAGCAAGGGCGTGAGGTCGACCACCGCGGTGTCGAACACCACCACCTGCGTGCTGACCGCCTTGATACTGGCCAGCACCGCCGCAAACATGCTGGCGTACACCACCGACGGCGCCATGGATCCGCTCTGGTCCACGCACAGTACGATGTCGCGCAGGCTTTGCGTCTTGCGGGCGAAGCCGATGCGGCGTTCGGGGATGATGGTCTGGTACTCGGCTTGATAGTGCCGCAGGTTGGCGCGGATGGTGCGTATCCAGTCGATTTCGTTGTGCCGCGGCCGATGATTGCGCGCGGCCCGATTCAAGCTGCCGCTCACGGCCTGGCGCAACGGATTGGCCAGCTTGCGTTCCAGTTGCTCCACCACGGCACGCACCACCTGGCGCGCCGTCTCTTTGGTCTTGCTCGGCATCAGACGGTTCAGCGACAGCAGCGTCGCCACCAGATGCACATCCGGCTGCACGCTGCGCAGCATTTCCGGCTCCAGCAGCATTTGCTGCAAGCCCAGACGCTCCATGGCGTCTTTTTGCATGACTTGCACGACGCTGGCCGGGAAATACTCGCGGATGTCGCCAAGCCAGCGTGCGACGTTGGGCGCGGAGCCTTGCAGTCCTCCTCGGCCTTCCTGTTTGTCGTAGAGCGCGCCGAGGGTGCGTTCCAGTGTGGCGTCGGATGGCGCCAAGGTCAGGTTGTCGGCGTCGCTGCCCAGCATCAGGCGCCAGCGGCGCTCGAGCGCGGACTGGTTGATTTTCTCGGCACTCATGCGGTTTCTCCGATGAGCAGTGACAGCACCGGCAGCACCAGCGCGGCCCGCTCATGATTGGTGGCGCTGACGACGTTCGCGGCCAGCGTGACTTCGCCGTTGCTCACACGCTCGCCCAGCTGTCGCCGCTCTGGCGCTTCAAAGGTGGCGAAGGTGCGGCGCAGTAGCGGCAGCAGTTCGGTGAAGGCTTCCTCGGGCAGAGAGGCGACCCAGCCGTTGAGTATCCGCCACAGCGGATCGTTCACTACCAGCAGCAGGCCGCTGCCGCGCAGGAAGCCCTCCAGCCACTCGGCCGTGGCCAGTGGATCAATCGGATTGCTGCATGCCAGCGACAGCGCGGTGGCGCTTTGTTCGACATTCCAGTGTTCCTGTTCAAACAAGATGCGAACCGCGCGCCCTGCGATCAGCGGCTGCACTTGCGTTTGCGCGCACTGTTCCAGCGCCGCATGCCAGACGGCTTGGTGTTCGGCGTTCTGCAACAGGCGAATGGCCTGGTCGGCCTGAATGACTTGTGCCAGCAGTATTTGCGCCGCTTCCTCGTTGATGCCGCGCGCGGCGACGGGCAGGGCGATGCTGGCGCGCCGCACCAGGCCATCCAGCACGGCGCCGACGCTGGCGGTGTCGGTGCCGCGCGCGTTGCCGTAGCGGAGAACGTTGGCCAGGGGCGCCAGTGCCGCCAGCAGTACACCCGCGTCCTGCGTGCCGGCGGCCAGCTCCTGCATGCGCGCCATCAGCACTGGCACGGCGTTGCGCACGTCGGCCAGCAGCATTTGTTCGACCAGCGCCGTCAGTTCAGGCAGTTGCTGAATCTGTTGCGCCTGATGTTTCAGGTTGGATTCGCACGCCAGTTCCAGCGTCGCGCCCCAGACGTTGGCTTCGATGAGTTTGAGTTCAAACTCCGGCTCCCACGCCAGCAGCCATTGTTCGTGGAAGCTGCCGCTCTTGCCGCGCACGGCGCGCGTTCTGCCCCAGCGGATGCCGAGCAGGATCAGGCGATGCAGGAAGATGCTCTTTTCCAGATGCGCGGGCTGGCGCAGGTCGAGATCCAGCTCCACCTGGTCTGCGCGCGGCGCCATGCGGTAGCGCTTTTGCAGTTGACGCACGTCTTGCGGCAGCGGCAAGGCGGGCGTTTCGTCCGGCACGCCGCCAAGACGGTCATTGACCAGCAGTTCGCGCTGGATCAGGCGCAATGGCGCGTCGCTGTCGCCGAATAGTGTGCTTTGCAGTGCCTCCAGCAGTTCGCCCAGGCCGGCGCGCGAACGGTCGCGCAGGCTGGCGAGGCTGTCGGATAGCCGCAGCGCTTCAATCACGTGTGCCGACGAGGCTTCGAGGCCGTGCTTGCGCAGCAGGTGGACGGCATCGGTCAGCCAGTACAGCGGCGCTTTGTGCGGCGTGTGCCACAGGTGGTGATACCAGCCCGGCGCCTGCACGCCCGCGCCATAGCCGCTGCTGAAACTCAGACGGCCGTAGCTCCAGGGCGTCCATGTCGCCGCCACTTTGGCTTTGGGCAGATCGCTGAGCAGGTCTTTGTCGTGCTTTGCGGTGGGCATGTCGCGCAGCGCCGGCACGTGCCATGCGCCGCAAATGACGGCGATGTTCTGGTGTCCCTGCTTGGTCGCCAGCCGTATCATCTGGCGCATGTAGGCTTCACGCCGCGCCTCGCGCGTGTCCAGCACTTGCGCCACTTCCTGCCTTGCGGCGGTCATCATTTCTTCGATGGCGGCAAACAGTTCCAGGCTATCCTGGCGCTGTTCGACCAGATGGTCCCACCAGGTTTCGGTATCGGCGAAGCCGGCGGCTTGCGCCAGTTCGGCCAGCACGTCACCGGGGCGGCTTGCCGGTGCTGGCTCGCCTTCTTCGGCCATGGTCATCTGGTCGGCCAGTACATGCGCCAAGGGCAGGTCGATGAAGCGGGTTGGTACTGCGTGCCGTTGTCCGTGCAGGATGGCCTGCCACTCCGGCGAAAATTCCGCGAACGGGTAATAGACCGCGTGCTGTGGCATGGCTGGCGCGTAGATCAGCAATGCGACCGGCGGCCGCATGTGTTCATGTGCCGCGAGCGTGAGCAGTTCGTCGGCCTCGGGCGGGCCTTCGATCAAAATCAGGTCCGGCCGCAGCTGCGCCAGCGCTTGCGCTACGCTGCGCGCGCAACCGGGGCCGTGATGCCGGATGCCGAAGAAGTGAATGCTCACAGTACCTCGCGGCAGGCGCGGTACAGGTCCTTCCAGCCGTCGCGTTCCTTGACCACGGTCTCCAGGTATTCCAGCATCACCAGGCGGTCCTGCACCGGGTCCTTGACCACGGCGCCGATCACGGACGATGCCATGTCGGCCCCGCGCAGCATGCCATCGCCGAAGTGCGCGGCCAGCGACATGCCGTTGGTGACCACCGATATCGCTTCCGCCGTGCTCATGCTGGCCGATGGGGACTTGAGTTTGATCTTGCCGTCGTCGGTCTGGCCGGCGCGAAGTTCGCGGAAGATGGTGACGATACGGCGGATCTCCTGCAGCGCCGGCTTTTCGATCGGCAGCTCCAGCGCGCGGCCCAGGCTGGCGACGCGGGCTTCGACAATCGAGACTTCTTCGTCGGCGCTGTCCGGCAGCGGCAGCACGACGGTGTTGAAGCGGCGCTTGAGCGCGCTGGATAGTTCGTTGACGCCGCGGTCGCGGTCATTGGCGGTGGCGATGACGTTGAAGCCTTTTGCGGCCTGCACGTATTCGTCCAGTTCCGGTATCGGCAGAATTTTTTCGGACAGCAGGCTGATAAAGCTGTCCTGCACTTCGGCCGGGATGCGCGTCAGTTCTTCGATGCGGGCGATTTTACCGGTGCGCATGGCGCGCATCACCGGGCTGGGGACGACGGCGTCGGTGCTGGGGCCCTTGGCCAGCAACTGCGCGTAGTTCCAGCCGTAGCGGATGGTTTCCTCGGCGGTGCCGGCCGTGCCTTGCACCACCAGTGTGGAATTGCCGCTGATCGCGGCGGCCAGATGTTCGGATACCCAGGACTTGGCGGTGCCGGGGACGCCCAGCAGCAGCAAGGCGCGGTCGGTGGCCAGGGTGGCGACGGCGATCTCGATGATGCGGCGTTTGCCGATGTACTTGGGCGTGATTTCGACACCGTTATCCAGTTTACCGCCCAGCAGATAGGTCGCCACGGCCCACGGCGACAGTTCCCAGTTTGGTGGACGCTGGCGCTGGTCCAGCTCTTTCAGCGCGTTCAATTCGTGCGCGTATTGCTGTTCGGCGTGCTGTCTCAGGACATTCAGATTGCTCATGCGTGGGTCTCCAAAAAACTGGCTTGCATCGTGGTGCGGAATTGCAGCGTTTCGATCAGGTCATCAACTTGCTGGCGCCATTGCGGCCAGTGTTCCCAGTCGCCGGCGGGCCAGCCGGTTTGAGCTTCGGCCAGCACGGTGGTGTCGAGTACCTTGGCCAGCACGGTGAACACGTAGCGGTGATGGTAGCTCGCCGCAGGTTCGGTTTTGAGTTGGCGCTGCAGGGCGTTCAGCATCAGGCGTGATAGTTCCGGCGTCAACGTGGCGCCGGAGCTGGTGAAGCGTTGTTCGGCCCATTCCAGCGTGTAGGCATTGCTGCGTTGTTCGAGCCAGTGTTTGACGATGCGCTCCTGCTGGTCCTGCGGCAAGCGGCGCATCTCGGGCAGCAGCGTGTTGGTGATATTCAGGTCCTTGATGGTTGCCGCGCCGTCGGTCATCAGCATGACGAACCAATCGGTATCCGCTGTGCGTGCGGTGGCTTGCACCACGCCGTTGATCAGGGCGGCGTGGAATTCCTGTCTGGCCAGCACGTCGAGTACCTGGCGCGGTGTCAGCTGCCATTCGCCGCTCCAGTGCGACGGCGGGACGTTGCGCATCAGGTCCAGCAGCCAGCCGGCTTTCTCGCCCAGGCCGCGATGTGTTTCGGCGCCGATGCCGTCGCGCTTCATGCCGGCATCGATGGCGGATGGCAGGTCGAGTTTGAGTTCCGGCAGGCCGCCGCCCAGCATGGCGCCGAGGCGCGCGGCCAGGCCGGTTTTGCGCTCGAGCGTGAAGATCGCGGTCAGGCGCGTTTTGCAGCGTTCGGACAACTGGGAGCCGGGCAGTGTGGCCAGCAGTTGCTGGGCGATGGTGCGGACTTCCTTGCGTTTGTCATCGAGTGCGCGGTCGAGGAAGTCTTCGTCCTGCAGGCTGAGACCGGTGGCCAGGCAGGGGAGCAGGGCGATGCGGTTTTCCACGGTTTCTTGCGGCCAGTCGTTTTCCAAAGCGGTCAGTGCGGCGGCGGGAGACTGCCGGCGCATTGCCAGCAGCGCGGCGCGGCGTTGGTCGAGTGTACCGTGCTGCCAGTGCGTTTCGGGCGCCTCGTCCGCAGTGCCGTATTTTTCGGACCAGACAGGATGCTGCGTGATCAGCCATCGTCCGCGTTGGCCGATCAGTGGCGTGATGCGGGCGCGCAGGGACGGCTTCTGTATGCCTTGGTCCAGCAGTGGCACGAGGGCGGCGTGAGGGATGCTCATGCCGAGGCTACGGGCGAGCGCCAACCAGCTGTCCAGTTGTTCGGCGTGGATGCCGCGCAGGATCTGGAGCAGCACTTGTTCCGCGGCGCGTGGGCAGGTCGGCCCGTCTTCGCAGGGTGGCTGTGGTTCGATGGTTTGCGGCTGGAAGCCGGCGCGCTGCCACAGGTCGATGGCGGCGACGGTTTGCCATAGGCGCATGGGCTCCGCAACGCCTGCCAGCAGATCTTGCAAAGGCGCGGCCGCGCTGTCGGCCGCGAGCGGAGCGCGCGCGGTGCCGGCCAGCAGGCATTTGTGCAGGATAGGTGAAAAGCTCACGATACAGATTCTCCCTCCAGCACGTACAGCCGGTGGCCGGTGGTGATGGTGAGCGGCAGGAAGTCGTAGCCGCTCCACAGACCGAAGATGTCGGCCGGAGCGCCGCCGGCCAACGCGTGCAGGTGCCAGCCGTGGCGGAAGGCGCTTGATACCGGCAGCGCTTCGCTGCTGGCGGCTCGCAGGATCAGTTGGCCGTTTTCCATTTGTGGTGTGACCTGCGCCAGTTGCATGGGGAAATGTTCGATGAACGGCTGCGCGGCCACCGCGTTGGCGTAATCGTTGAGCAAAGTACCCACCTCCGTGCGATTGATGGGCGGTGGCGTTGGCGCGACTGGCGGCATGCGCCAGTCAGCGCCCTGCGTGGCGCGTAGCGGCCAGGCGCTGGGATAGAAATGCAGGGTGCCTTGATACCAGGTCCCGGTCAGCAATGGCGGCGGCAGTGGCTGATTCCCCGCCGAGAATTGCAGCAGCAGCGCCCAGCGTCCACTGTCGCGGCCGCGCAGATAGCAGGTGCGGCGGGCAATGCGGCCGTCGTCCTGTGTTTGGTTACCGCAGATCAGCCAATGATCGCTGACGCCAGCTTCGGCCAGTACTTCGTCCTGATTCATGGTCCAGCCGATGGCGCTGCGCACATCGTGCTGCAAGCCCGGTGGCAGACTGGCGAGGCGGCGGTAGCTCTGGCTTAGCAAGGCCAGTTGCGCCAGTTCGCGCGCCACCGGCAGTTCCCATCCGGCCGTGCTGGATGCATAGATCATCAGGCCGGTGCGGCGCAGACGCGCGGCCAGGCCGGGGGCTTGTGTGTCGACCAGGCGCGCGGCCATCGCATCCCAATCCTTGGCAGACTTGGCGCGCAGGGCCGCCAGGCCGTCGTGGGCGAGGTCGGCCAGCCAGGTATCGAGCACATCGAGACCCGCTTCGACGTTGCCCTCGCGTTTCTCCTGGCGTTTTTGCTGGCGTTGTTCTTTGGCGGCGATTGCTTCAGGCGTCTGTTCCTCGGCCTGTTTGGCGATTTTCTTTTCCGCGCGCTGCTCACGGCTTTGGAGCCAGTCCTGGACCCACGCTGGCGCGTCCGTTTCCGCGAAGGCCGAGGCGTCGCGGGCGTACAGCAGATAGAGCCCCAGTCCGTGCTTGCAAGGGAATTTGCGGCTGGGGCAGGTGCATTTGAAGGCCGGGCCGGCCAGCTCGATCTGCGCGCGGTAGGGATCCTTGCCGCTGCCCTGGCACAGTCCCCACAGCGCCTGTGCGTGACCGCCGAGTCCCGACCACTTGGCGGGACTGGCCTGCGCGCTGCCTGCCTTGGCGGATGCAGCATCCGGTGCGAGTGCCAAAATTTGATCTGCCGTCAGTGCCATCGTCAGGTTGCAAAAAGAGATGGCGGATTCTATCACCTTACAAAGTTTACAATCTATCCAATGATTGCATTTTTTGTTCACTCCTGTCGCGAAGGTTAGGCTGGCAGGCCACACGGTGGTGCAGCTTGTGTCAGAGTACCGCGCGCTCCGTGCGAGCAGTGACGGCCTATGACGAAACGCGCGCGGCCTTCCGGCCCAGCAGCGCGGCCGCCGTCAGTGCGCCGAGGATGCCCAGCGTCCAGGCGGCGGTGCTGCCGGAGAAGCCGATGGCGGTGTCGAGCGCCAGCTTGCCCGCCTTGGGGCCGACCAGTTCTACGCGGCGCCGGGTCATTTCCGCGCCCAGTTCGCTCAGCCTGTCCTTGCTCAGCAGGCGTTCCGCGTGCGGCAGCAGCACGGTTTCCTCGTCGGCCACGTGGTGGATGACATCGCGCATCAGTTGTTGCAGCAACTGGTCGTGGCGCACGTCGCCGGCCGGGGTGCCGCGCAGTTCGCTGATGAGGCGACGCATTTCATTGTGCTCGGGCACGCTCTTCAGCAGCACCGGCTCGCCATTATCGATGCCGCGCATGGCGGGGTAGAAGATTTCCTCCTCCAGCGTGGCGTGGATCTCCAGTGCGCTGGCGATGGTGTCGGCCAGCGCTTTCTTGACCTTGGGCGTGGCGTCAGCCGTGTATTGGTGGAAAGTGACCAGCACGTGCGAGTGGTCGAAGCGGATCATGTCGGTAATGGTCGGGCTGAGCTTTTTGAGCGCAAACATACGGATCTCCTGGCGGGTTGACTGCTGGGAGTTCCATCTTATCGGCGCCACCCGCCGGAGGGCGTAGGAGGACGCCGATTTGTTTGTCAGACCGCGACGCGTGTGTCGGCCGTCAACCCGGCCAGCTCGCGCGCGCGCAGGCATTGTTCGGAGCCGGCCTCGCATTCGCGGCAGGTGGTGGAGCGCAGCGGATAGATGTTGCAGCTGACGGATTGGCCGACTTCGCCCTCCAGGCACACGCAGCGCACCGGCGACTGCAGGGTGCCGTTCATCGCCACGTGGTGGGGCGACACCGGGGTGACGAGTTCGCGTGGTACGCGGCCTTGTGGATGCAGCGTGGATTCGCTCCAGTAGAAGCTGACCCGAAATACTGAACAGCAAGCGCCGCAGGACTGGCAATCCAAGGACATGGGGTGAACTTGAGTGTGATCGACGCCGCGATTCTAACCTTATTTGCGCAGGCGATCCATCAGCGGCCACAGGGTCAGCGTCGCCGCCACGGCGATGGCGCTGCCGAGCAGGTTGTTCTCCAGCCGCGCCAGCGCGTAGTTGTATTCGATGGCCGGCATGGCGTAGTCGGCCACCAGCACGAACGAGGGGGTGAGGAAGGCGACGAACACGCTGTAGCCGACCGGGCGCAGCGCCATCGTCAGGCCGATCAGCGGGAACACCGCCAGCGCGATTTCCAGCGGGGTTTGCGCCAGCGCGCCGATGGCGACCGCGATCAAGGTGCCGATCACGGTGCCGACCGCGCGCTCCAGGCTGCGCGGCAGGGTGCCGGCCGCCGACGGCTGAAGTATCAGCAGCACGGCCATGGTGGCCCAGTAGCCGCAGGGCAGCGCCAGTTTATGCACCGCGAGGTAAGCAGCCGTGGTGGCGATGCCGAGACGCAGCGCGAAGTGGACGCCATCGCTGCTCAGGGAGGCGTGCGCGTGCAGCTGGCGCAGGGCGTCGCGCACGCTGTGCGCGGCCGCATGGTGCCAGCGCTGGCTGTGCAGTTCCGGCGCCGATGGGCGCAGCTGCCAGATCGCCATGCTGAGCGCGGTGGCGAACAGGCAGCCCAGCAGGTACAGGCCGAGGTAGGCGTAGCCGCCGGCGCCGCCGGCCGCCGGGTGGTCCACCATCACCACGCAGGCGGTGGCGGCCAAAATCGCGACCTGGTACGGCGCCTCGCCCCAGATGCGGGTCAGGCCGGCCAGCGTGACGAAGCCGAGGATGGTCAGCGCGCCGGCGGTGGCGCCCAAGCCGGCCGCCCAGGTGGTGAGCAGGCCGCCCAGCGTCGACAGCGCGGCGAACGACAGCATGGAGGCCAGCCGCTTGCGCGTGCCGTGCGGCGCGGTGGCGAGCGAGGTCCAGAAGGCGCCGATGGCGGCCCAGGAGAAATCCGGCACCTGCAGCACGCAGCCCACCAGCAGCATCAGGGCCGAGGCCGAGGCGGCGCGCATGCCGTCCATCAGGTTGGCTTTGGCGGCGGTGGTGGTGAGCAGGGTCTTGAACATGATGAAGATAGTTTAAAAAAGCGCGGGCCGCGAATCCAATATTTCGTGGTAGTCTCTTTAAGACGAAAAAGATATCGAAACGGGTTTCGATAACGTATTTTGAGATGAAGGGATGACGATGGAATTTCGCCAGTTGCGCTACTTCCTGGCGGTGGCCGAGCATTTGCACTTCACCGTGGCGGCGGAGCGGCTGGGCATCGCGCAGCCGCCCCTGAGCCAGCAGATCATCAAGCTGGAACGGGAGATCGGCACCAAGCTGTTCGTGCGCCACCCGCGCCGGGTGGAGCTGACCGAGGCCGGCGTGATCTTCCGCGAGCGCGCGCAGCGCGTGCTGGACGACGCCAACGACGCGCTGGAACATGTGAAGATGGCCGCGCGCGGCGAGAGCGGCAACCTGTCGATCGGCTTCGCCGGTTCCACCGTGTTCCATCCGGCGGTGGCGCGGCTGCTGCGCCGCTTCCGCGAGGCCTATCCTGGCGTGAAGATCCGCACCGAGGAGAGCAACAGCGTGGCGCTGCTCGGCAAGCTGGCCGACGCGCAGGTCGATTGCGCCATGGTGCGCCTGCCGCTCGATTGTGGTGAGATGCGGGTGACGCCGCTGGTGCAGGAGAAGATGATCGCGGTGCTGCCCAGCGGCCACGCGCTGGGGCGGCGCCGCAATATCGACTTGAAGCAGCTGGCCGCCGATCCCTTCATCCTGTATCCGCGCGCGATCAATCCCGAGCTGCACGACGCCATCATCAGCGCCTGCCGCGCGGCCGGCTTCTCGCCGCGGATCGAGATGGAGTCGCCGCAGATTTCGTCCAGCGTCAACATGGCGGCGGCGGGCTTCGGCGTGGCCATCATCCCGGAGTCGATCGCGCAGTTCCGCGCCGAGGGCGTGACCTACCAGGACATTAGCAACAAGGACCTGGGCACGGCGATTGCTTTGATTACCCGGCCGCGTGACAAGTCGGTCACCGTGCAGCACTTTACGGAACTGGTCCGGCAATTCCACCGGCGTTAATCGTATCCATGGGGGAGACAGGCAATGAATGAATTTCAGGCGAACCGGCGCAAGCTGTTGGGCGCGGCGGCGGGGTTGACGGCATTGGCGGCGCCGGCCGCGCACGGCGCCCCGGCCACCGACGCCGATTGGGAGCGCATCGCCCAGAGCTATGACGTCGCCAGTGATTTCATCAACCTGGAGAACGGCTATTACGGCGTCATGGCGCGGCCGGTGGCGGAGGAGTTCAAGCGCAACATCGATTACCTGAACCGTTACAGCTCCTTCCACCTGCGCCGCCAGTTCGACAACGAGGGCATGGAGCAGATCCGCGCCCAGCTCGCGCTGCACACCGGCGTGGCGGCCGACGAGCTGGCGATCACGCGCGGCGCCACCGAGTCGCTGCAAAACCTGATCTGCAATTATCGCCTGCTCAAGCGCGGCGACACCATCATGTACTGCAATCTCGATTACGACGCCATGCAGTACGCGATGAACGACCTGGCGCGCCGGCACGACGCCAAGCTGGCGCTGGTGCGGATACCGGAGCCGGTGTCGCGCCAGGCCGCCATCGACGTGTATGAGCAGGCGATGCGCCGGCATCCGCGCACCCGGCTGCTGCTGCTCACCCACATCAACCACCGCACCGGCTTCGTGCTGCCGGTGGCGGAGATCGTCAAGATCGCCAAGGCGCGCGGCGTCGACGTGATAGTCGATGTGGCGCAGTCGTGGGGGCAGCTCGATTACAAGCTGCCCGACCTGGGCGCGGATTTTGTCGGCGCCAATTTGCACAAGTGGGTTGGGGCGCCTTTAGGGACGGGCTTCCTGTATATCCGCAAGGAGCGGCTGGGGGCGATTGGCGTGGAGCGCGGCGACGAGGATTACGCGGCCACCGACATCCGCTCGCGCGTGCATTCGGGGACGGTGAATTCGGCCGCGCTGATGACGATACCGGCGGCGCTCAAGCTGCACGCGGACATCGGCGTGGCCAATCGCGGCGGCCGCCTGCGCGCCTTGCGCGACCACTGGGTGCGCCAGGTGCGCGACCTGCCCAACATCGAGGTCCTGACGCCGGACGACGCCGGCAGCTACGGCGCGGTGACCTCGTTCCGCGTGCGCGGCCACACCACGCCGGAGGCCAACGCCGCGCTGGTGAACCGCCTGCTGGAGCGATACGGCATCTTCACCGTGATGCGCAGAGGACCGGTCGGCGGCGCCTGCATCCGCGTCACCCCCGGCCTGTACACCCGCACCGCCGACCTCGACAAACTCGTCACCGCCCTGCGCGACGTCGCCGGCGGATAATTGTCAGTAATCCGCCAGCCTGGCCCGGTCGACTTCGACCAGCTGGTCCAGACGCAGGGTTTCGCCGGTGCTGAGGGTGAGGTAGTCGGCGCCGTCCTTGGCGTAGACGTCGGTGATGACCGCGCGGCGCGTTTGCAGCTGGCCGTCGGCGTCGCGGAACTGGAGGTCGGTCGCCTGCCGCTTGGTGGCGTGCACTTCCAGCAGGTCGTGGAAGTCACAGCTGATGGGTTGGTAGTCGCTGGTCATGCTGTCCTCTTACGGATGAGTAGTGCGCGGCGATATTTCCAGATGATGTAAATTAATTTTATAACATCATTGAAGGGGTATGTGCCGATGAAATATAACACCACCGTCGCGGCCATGATGCTGGCCGCCTTGCTGTCCGCCTGCCACAAGAAGGAAAAGACCGAGGAGCCGGCTGCGGCCGCGCCCGCGCCTGCGGCCGCCGCCGCGACACCCGCGCCCGCCGCGACGGCGCCCGCGCCCGCGCCATCCGCCGAGCCCACGCCCGAGCAGCAAAAGCTGGCCGAGAAGAAGGCCCTGCTCGATTACGGCGTGATGGAGGACAAATACATCAACGACCCGCGCGCGCAATGGGCCACGGACGCCAAGGCCAGCTCGGTGTTCGGCGACGAGAACGGCCGCAAGCCGAGCGAATCCAATATGCCGGCCCGGGCCACCGGTCCCGCCGATGGCAATCAGTGGACCAACAACAGCACCGACCGCGGCTTCGACTGGCTGGAGCTGAGCTACGCCACGCCGGTCAACGCCACCGAGGTGCGGGTGGTGATCGGCGGCGGGCAGGGCGTGGAGGCCATCAACAAGGTCGAGCTGCAGGACACCGACGGCAAGTGGAACACGGTCTGGGAAGGCCTCAGCGACACCAAGCGCGACCAGCGCGGCAACCGCACCTGGTTCGTGCGCACCTTCGACAAGACCGCGTACAAGGCCAAGGGCGTGAAGATCACGTTCGCCAACAATGTGCAGCGCGATTACAAGGTGGTTGATGCGGTGCAACTGGTCGGCGACAAGTAAGCGCGCTATCATCGCGGCATGAACAAGAAACTGTTTGCCGTCGCCGCCGTGGCGGTGGTGTTTGCCGCCCTCAATCTCGCCAGCCGCGCCGCCCAGGAGGGACCGGCGCGCGCGCCGCTGCAGGCGCTGGTCACTCCGGCCACTTGCCTGCAGCCGCAATGGCCGGCCGAGGCGCGCCGCTACGAAATCGAAGGTCTCACCACCATCAGCTTCGGCATCGGCGCCGACGGCGCGGTGGTGCGTCCCGCCATCGTGCGCGGCAGTGGCTGGCGGATTCTCGACGAGGCCGCGATCCACAGCATCTCCCAATGCCGCTTCGCGCCGGATCTGCCAGCCGCGCGCGACGGCACGGCTTTCCCGCTGCAGTACGTGTGGAAGCTGGACGGCGCGCCGCCGGTGCGGCCGCTGCTGGTGGCCGGCAGTTGCCAGCCGTCGCAACGCTTCGCCGCCTTCCGCGAGGCCGATCCGCGCCCCAGCGGCAAGGACGGCATCCTGCTGCGCTTCCTGCTCAACGCCGAGGGCGCGCCGGTGCGGGTGGTGGCCGAGGCCGGCGGCCAGCCGCAGGAATTGGTGGCCGAGGCGGTGGCCTATCTGCAAACTTGCCGCTTCGCCTACGATCCGGCGCGGACCGGCGAGCGCACCGACACAGCCTACGGCCGCGTGCTGCTGCAGGCGCCTGCAATCTAGACAAGCCGGCATCGCCCTGATGCGCAAATCCAACGCGGTGGCGGTATTTTTGCGTGTTGCCGTACAAAAACATCGAGCTCTTCGGTAGAATCGGAATTGCTTTACAGAAATCCCGTCTTCCCCCGGTGACGCTCAATCCTCGCGCACCCGTCTCCCGCAGCCCCGCTCCTTGCTGCCCCATCTCCAGCTGGTTTTACAGGTCGCCATAAGGCGGCGCCGTCCCGGCTACATCGTGCAGGGTAGTGTCATGAACCGAATTTTCAGAGTGGTGTGGAATGCCGCCCAAGGCGTTTGGCAGGTGTGCTCGGAACTGGGCGGCGCGCGTGGCAAGGCCACCAGCGGCCGCGCGCTGCGGCGCGCGCTGATGGCGGCGGCCGCCGCGGGACTGGCGCAGGCGACGGCGTACGCGGCGGACCTGCCGGCCGGCGGCGTGGTCACGGCCGGCCAGGCCGCCATCAGCCAGCAGGGGAACACCATGACGATCAGCCAGTCGGGCGCCAAGGTGGCGATCGACTGGAACAGCTTCTCCATCGGCAAGGACAACGCCGTGCACTTCGTCCAGCCCTCGGCCAGCGCGGTGGCGCTGAACCGCGTGGTGGGCAGCGACGTGTCGCAGATCCAGGGCGCGCTCAAGGCCAATGGCCAGGTGTTCCTGCTCAACCCCAACGGCGTGCTGTTCTCGCCCACCGCGCAGGTGGACGTCGGCGGGCTGCTGGCGTCGACGCTGGCGATGAGCAACCAGGACTTCATGGCCGGCAACCTCAGCCTGCGGGGCGCCAGCGCCAACGCGATCATCAACCAGGGCAATCTCCGCGCCGCGCAGGGCGGCACGGTGGCGCTGGTGGCCGCGCGCATCATCAACAGCGGCGAGATCTCGGCCGAGCGCGGCAACGCGCTGCTGGGCGCCGGCAGCGAGGTGCAGCTCGACCTCGGCGGCCCGGTCAAGCTGCAGGTGCGGCGCGCCGCGCTGGAGGCCTTGATCGACAACAGCGGCGCGGTGCGCGCCGACGGCGGCCATGTGCTGATGAGCGCCCGGGCCGCCGGCGACCTGATCAGCACGGTCATCAACAACACCGGCGTGGTGCAGGCGCGCACGCTGGCCACCGGCGAGCAGGGCCAGATCCTGCTGCTGGGCGACATGCACAACGGCCGCGTGGACGTGGCCGGCACGCTGGACGCCAGCGCCGCGCAGGGCGGCGACGGCGGCTTCATCGAGACCTCGGCCGCCGAGGTGGCCACCGCGCGCGCGCTGCGCGTGGACGCCGGCGCCGCGCGCGGCCAGGGCGGCCAGTGGCTGATCGATCCGTACGACTACACCATCAACGCCACCGCCGCCGGCAACATCAACAGCGCGCTCAACACCGGCACCAGCGTCACGGTCACCACCCAAAGCAACAACGCCGGCTATGGCGCCACCGGCAGCGGCAGCGGCGACATCACGGTCGCCAGCGCCATCAGCAAGACCGCCGGCGGCGCCGCCACCCTGACCCTGCGCGCCGACCGCGGCATCACCGTTAACAGCGATATCGGCGCCACCTCGGGCAAGCTGGGCATCACCCTGAGCGCGGCCAACGCGGCCGGCGCCACCCGGGGCGGCGTCGACATCAACGCCAACCTCAGCTCCAACGGCGGCAACATCCTGATCGGCGGCGCCAACGGCGCGCCCACCAACGGCATCGGCTACGCGCTCAACTACAGCAACAGCGCGGCCGCCGTCACCATCGAGGGCAACCGCAGCATCCTGTCGCAGGGCGGCAATATCGTCATCAACGGCAAGTCGTCGGTCGGCGCCAACAACGGCAGCCTGTCGGGCGAGACCGGCGGCGTCTACATCAAATCGGGCGCGACCGTGCTGTCCGGCACCGGCAACCTGTTCATCACCGGCGTCAGCAGCGGCGGCATCAAGACCTTCGGGGTCGCCTTCGAGGGCAACTCCGGCACCGTGACCACGGTGGGCAGCGCCACCGGCGGCGGCGGCACCTTGCTCAACGCGGTCAACGCCACCGCCGGCGCCACCGCCGCGCAGAAGGACGAGGGCGCGATCGGCCTGGTGTCGTACGGCAGCCGCGAGCGCGTGGTGTTCAAGGGCCCCTCGGTGGCCAGCTGGCTGGTGTTCGTCAACGGCGCGCCGCAGTTGTCGGCCTACACCCAGTCGCCGCAGTTGGCCACCGAATGCGCGTCGCCGTTTCCGAACTGCGGCACGCTGGTGATTCCGGGCTCGAACAACAGCTACATCTACGCCACCTACCAGGCGGTGAGCATGTCGACCCAGCCGATCTACGTGATCCAGAGCGGCGCCGGCAGCAAGACCTATGACGGCAGCAATGTCGCCACCGGCCTGAGCTTCACCACGCTGGGCGGCCCGGGCGGCTTCACGGTGTCGTCGTTGTCGCCGGCGGTCAGCTACACCACCGCCAGCAAGAACGCCGGCAGCTACGCCAGCCTGACGCCGGGCGCCTCCAACCCGGCCAGCTACGCCAACGGCGGCACCACCTACGCGGTCGGCTACTTCAACACCGGCAGCTACACCATCACGCCCAAGACCCTGACCCCGGTCGCGACCGACAAGGTCTACGACGGCACCACCACGGCGGCGGTGAGCGCCACCGGCGTGGTGAGCGGCGACGCGGTCACGCTGAGCGGCAGCGGCGCGTTCGCCAGCAAGAACGTCGGCAACTACACGGTCAATATCAGCGGCATCACGCTGGGGGGCGCCGACGCCGGCAACTACACGCTGGCCAGCAGCAGCGCCAGCGCGGCGGCCAGCATCACGGCTCGCACCGTCACGCTGAACGCCAGCAAGGTGTACGACGGTTCGGCGGACCTGAGCGGCGTCGTCACGCTCGGCAACCTGGTGGCGGGCGAGGATCTGTCGTACAGCGGCGCCACCGCCAACAGCGCGCACGTCAACGGCGCCACGCATGTGAACGCGATCACGCTGGGCGATGGCGCCAGCGGGCTGGCGGCCAACTACACGCTGCCGGGCTTGTCCTCGGCCGGCGCGGCCAACGCGGCCGCGGTGACTCCCAAGGCCTTGACGCTGACCGGCATGAGCGCCGGCGACAAGACCTATGACGGCAATACGACCGCCGTGCTGAGCGGGGGCGCGCTGGGCGGACTGGTGGGCTCGGAGAGCGTGAGCTTCTCCGGCCAGACCGGCACGTTTGCGGATAAAAACGCCGGCGCAGGCAAGGCGGTGACGATCACCGGCGTGGCGCTGGTTGACGGCACGGGTCTGGCTTCTGACTACAGCGTCGCCAATCCGGCCGGCGTGACGGCCGCCATTACGCCGCGCGCGGTGAGTGTGTCTGGCATCACGGCGACCGATAAGACCTATGACGCCAGTGCCACCGCTCCGCTCGATACCAGCGGCGTGGTGCTGGCCAACCTGGTGAGCGGCGACCATGTGAGCGTGAGCGCCACCGGCACGTATGCCGACGCCAACGCCGGCAGCGGCAAGGTGGCGACCATCAGCAGCACTTATGGTGGCGCGGATGCCGGTAATTATGTTTTCACGGACCAGGTCAGTGCGCTGGGCAATATCACGCAGAAGTTGCTGGGCGTGGTCGGTGTCGCGGCGGCGAACAAGGTGGAGGATGGCACCACGACCGCGACCCTCACGAGCAGCGGCACGGTCACCGGGATCGGTGCGGATGATGTGCATCTCGACGGCAGCGCCGCGTCCGCGGATTTTGTGCAGGCCACGGCGGGGACTTCGATTCATGTGAATGTCACTGGCTTGGCGCTGAGCGGGAATGATGCGCATAACTACAGCATTGCGGGAACGGCGGTAACCAGCGCGGACATTATCGCGGCAACGCCAACGCCAACGCCGACGCCAACGCCAACGCCAACGCCAACGCCGACGCCGACGCCGACGCCAACGCCGACGCCAGCGCCAACGCCAACGCCAACGCCGACGCCAGCGCCAACGCCAACGCCAACGCCGACGCCAACGCCAACGCCAACGCCGACGCCAGCGCCAACGCCGACGCCAGCGCCAACGCCGACGCCAACGCCGACGCCAGCGCCAACGCCGACGCCAACGCCAACGCCGACGCCAGCTCCAACGCCAACGCCGACGCCAACGCCGACGCCGACGCCGACGCCGACGCCGACGCCAACGCCAACGCCAACGCCAACGCCGGCGCCAACGCCGGCGCCAACGCCGACGCCAACGCCGGCGCCAACGCCAACGCCAACGCCAACGCCAACGCCGGTCCCGACGCCGGTGGTCGAGGTGACGCCGACGCCCGTGGTTACGCCAACGCCGACCCCAGCCCCAACGCCGGTGGTCGAGGCGACGCCGACGCCCGTAGTTACGCCAACGCCAACGGTACAGCCAACGCCGGTCGTGCAGGCGCAGGCGGCACCGTTGCCGGCGGCGGTGTCGGTGCAGGCCGCGACTCCTATCGTGCAAGGCGGCGTGACGCCAGCGCTGCCGTCGCTGAGCGTGGGCGGTCTTAATTACACGGCGGTGGGCGAAAGCGCCGAGACCTCCGGCAGCGCCAACAGCAACCGCCTGCCCGCCACGCAGGCGCTGACGGCCGGGCGTGACGTCAAGTTCCTGAGCGTGTTCGTGGTCTCGGGTGGCATCCAGATGCCGCGCGCCGCCGCGCCGGACATCAGCACGGCATCCGCAGCGACAAGCGAGCAAAAGTAACGCTACAATTCATTCCTATCAGACAGCGTTGAAAGCCGACATGAAACCAGCTTTGACTTTTCTGACCACCGCCACCCTCCTCAGCATCGGCGCCCCGGTGCTGGCGCAACAGCGGCCCGATGCCGGGCTGCTGTTGCAGGAAAACGGCCCGCGCGCACTGCGCGAGCCGGCGCCCGCCGCGCCTTTGCCGATCCCGACGCCGGCGCCGCCACCCCAGGCCGCGCCGGGCGGCGTGACTGTCACCTTGAAACAGATCACCATCACCGGCAACACCCTGATCGCGCAGGAGGAGCTGTTGCGCGCGATCGGCCCGGCGCTGGGCAAGACCTACGACTTCGCCGGCCTGAGCGCGCTGGCGGACAGCATATCGACGTACTACCGCGCGGCCGGCTATCCGTTCGCGCGCGCCTATCTGCCGCAGCAGGACTTGCAGCAGGGCGCGTTGCGCATCGAGGTGCTTGAAGGCCGCTACGGCCAGATCACCGCCCACGGCGACGCCGACCTGAGCGCGCCGGGCCAGCGCTTCCTGTCGCCGCTGCGGCCGGGCAGCGTGATTGAAAGCAGCGCACTGGAACGCGTGACCTTGATCCTGGACGACCAGCCCGGCATCAAGAGCATCCCGGTGGTGCGCCCCGGCCGCGAAGTGGGCACCGGCGACCTCGCCGTCGAGGTGCGGCGCGACCACCGCTACGCCGGCGAGATCGGCGTCGACAACGACGGCAACCGCTACACCGGCCGCAACCGCGTGCACGTCAACCTCGACGTCGACAGCCCGTTCACGCTGGGCGACCAGCTGGTGATGCAGGGCATGTACACTAACGAGCGGATGTGGTTCGGCGCGCTCAGCTACGCGCTGCCGCTGAACGCCCACGGCCTGCGCGGCCGCGTCGGCTATACCCACTCCTACTACACGCTGGCCGACAGCTTCGCCGCGCTGGATGCCACCGGCACCGCCGATGTCGGCAGCGCCGGCCTCAGTTATCCGCTGGTGCGCTCGCAGCGCTACAACCTCACCCTGTCCGGCACGCTGGAGCACAAGCGCCTGCATGACCGCCAGGGCGCCACCGACAGCAGCAGCGACAAATCCAGCAACAGCCTGCCGCTGGCGCTCAACTTCGACCTGCGCGACACCCTGCTGGGCGGCGGCGTGACCTACGGCGCCATCAGCTGGACGCCGGGCCGCCTGCAACTCGATGCCGACCTGGTGCCGAACGACGCGCTGACCGCGCGCACCGCCGGCCACTTTTCGAAATGGAATCTGGACCTGGCGCGCATCCAGTCGCTGACGTCCGGGCTGGACCTGTACGGGCGCGTGTCCGCCCAGTGGGCCGACAAGAACCTCGATTCATCGCAAAAATTCGGGCTGGGAGGACGCAATGGCGTGCGCGCCTATCCGAGCGGGGAAGGGTATGGCGACAGCGGCGCGCTGGCACAGCTCGAGCTGCGCTACGCGGTTGGCGCCTTCGTGCCGTATGTGTTCTTCGACACTGGCCGGGTCAGCGTCAACCGCGCGCCGTGGACCGCGGACGCCAACCACCGCACGCTGGCCGGCGGCGGCGCCGGTCTGCGCTATGCCAACCGCGCCATCAGCGCCTCGGTGCTGCTGGCGTGGCGTACGCGCGGCGGGGCGCCGCGCTCGGAGCCGCGCGACGGCCAGCCCGTGGTCTGGGCCAACGCCGCCTACCGGTTCTGAATGGCCTAGCGGAGGTCGGCCGCGCGCCGCTTGTCCGGCTCGCTCAAGACACGGGCGATGACCGGCAGCGGCACCCCCGCGTCCATTAAAAATTCGGCCGCCGCCTCGCGGCCTTTTTCTTGCGCCATGGCGATGCCGGCGTTGACCGCGACCGCTTTCACGCGGTCGGGGCGAGTGCGTCGTTCCATCATGATGACACCTCCTGTCTGGTACAGGACAGTATCATACCTGCGTTACGGGGCGGCTGCCGCCAGCAGTTGCTCGCGTTTTTCCATGGCGTGGCGCACGGCCGCGAGAATGCGCTCGAGGTTGGCCGGCTTGATGACGTGGTCATCGAAACCGGTGTCGATCACGCGCTGGCGCGTCACCACGTCGCCCCAGGCGGTGAAGGCGATCAGCGCCACCTGGTCGAAATCGGGCACGGCGCGCAGGGCGGCGGCCACCTGGTAGCCGTCCATGCCGGGCATGCCCAGGTCGAGCAGGATGGCGTCCGGCTGGAAGGTGCGCGCCGCCTCCAGGCCGGGCAGGCCGGCATAGGCGACGGCGGTTTGATAGCCGTGCAGTTCCAGCAGCTCGGCGGAAATGTCGGCGGCCTCGGAGTTGTCGTCGACAACTAAAATACGCTTGTTGGTGGTCTGGTCCATAATATTGAACGAAGGAATAACGTGACGTTCGGCTGGGTCCAGGCCGGCGGAATGGGACGCGGCATTGCAAGGGCGCGCGCGGCGGGAAGTCAGGGATTTCCCAAACTCAATTATAGTTGGATTTGCCCAGCTTGCTTGAATAATTCCGTGTTTGTCTCCAAATTGCCTACAGACATCTAAAAAAGGAAGCGACAATGACGACGATCACCGAGAAAGCCATCCTGGCCGGCGGCTGTTTCTGGGGCATGCAGGACCTGATCCGCAAGATGCCCGGCGTGAAGAGCACGCGCGTGGGTTACAGCGGCGGCGACGTGCCCAACGCCACCTACCGCAACCACGGCAGCCATGCCGAGGCGATCGAGATCGTCTTCGATCCGGCGCAACTGAGCTACCGCAAGATCCTGGAATTCTTCTTCCAGATCCACGATCCGAGCACCCGCAACCGCCAGGGCAACGACATCGGCACGAGCTATCGCTCGGCAATTTTCTATACTAATGAGCAACAAAAGGCGACGGCCGAGGACACCATCGCCGACGTCGACGCGTCCGGCCTGTGGCCCGGCAAGGTGGTCACCGAACTGGCCCCGGCCGGCCCCTTCTGGGAGGCCGAAGCGGAGCATCAGGACTATCTGGAGCGCATTCCGAATGGCTACACCTGCCATTACGTGCGGCCCGGCTGGGTTCTGCCCAAGCGATAAAGTCCCGTGTAATCAGTGACTTAGCATACGGAAGGTATTCGGAAGGAAAGTTTGGCGCCGCACCCCTAGAGTGAAGGCCTTGTTACCGCTTTCACGTTAGGAATGTCATGAGCCAGTTATTTGCCGCCGTCTACGAAATCTCCAGCGCCACCGCCGGCCGCCCCTTCTTGCGCCTCAACCTGGTGGTCAACCGCGACAACGCCAGCGTGGTGGGCGCCGCCACGCTGGAGACCGTCACCGGCGAGTTGCACGAGATGCCGGTGCGCGGCCACCACATGGAAATCGAGGGCGACGAGCCGCTGGAGGCCATCGTGCTGGCCGGCACGCCGCCGGTGTTCGCCGTGCTGGACGAGCAACCGTCGTCGTTCCAGCTGTTGATGGTGTTGCCGACCGCGTGGAAGGAAGGGCAGGCTTGCTACAAGATGAGCCTGGGCAAGGTGTACCCGCGCGTGATCGACGTGCGCGACGGCCGCGCGAGCGCGGTGCTGCCGGAGGTGGCCTACTAGCGGTCTACTAGCGGCCGCGTCTCTCCTGTACACTAGTCGCATGACAAACTGGTGGGAAGGGTGGCGTAACCATGAGTGCCGTGCCGCGAGTGGAAATCAATGATGCATGGCGGGGCTGGATCGCCGAGAACCTGATCCTGGGCGCCCACCCGCACACCCTGGTCGGCGTCATGATGCAGTCCGGCATCGCCGAGCGGGCGGCGCGCACCGAGCTGGAGGCGGCCGCGCGTAGCCCCTACCTGCGCGGCGCCGCGCGCATGCACAACCGGGTGGCCAAGCGCGACTGGCTGCTGGGCATCCAGTCGCGGCTGAACAAGCTGGAGCCGTTCGAGGTGCCGCGGCGCGAACGGCTGCCGGGCGAGGTGTTTCTGGAGGAGCATTACCGCCGCAACCAACCGGTCATCATCACCGGCATGCTGGAGGATTGCCCGGCGCGCGAGAAATGGACCTTCGACTACCTGGCCGGCCAGCTCGGCGGGCGCGAGGTTGAGGTGCAGTTCGGCCGCGACGCCGATCCCGACTATGAATTGAACAGCGCCACCCACAAGCGCCGCATGCGGTTCGGCGACTACGTGGCGATGGTGCGCGAGGCCGGCGTCACCAACGATTTCTACATGACTGCCAACAACGACGGCCACAACAAGTCCGCGCTGGCGGAGTTGATGCGCGACCTGCCGCCGCTGGACCAGTACCTGCAGCCGGGCAGCGGCGGCTTTTTCTGGTTCGGCCCGGCCGGCACCATCACCCCGTTCCACCACGACCTGACCAACAACTTCATGATCCAGATCGCCGGCCGCAAGCGGGTGCGCCTGATCGCGCCGTGCGAGACGCCCAAGCTGTACAACCAGCGCCACTGCTTCACGCCGGTGGACGGCCGCGCCATCGACCTGCAACGCTTCCCGCTGATGGCCGACGTGCCGGTGATCGACTGCGTGCTGGCGCCGGGCGAGATCCTGTTCCTGCCGGTCGGCTGGTGGCACTTCGTCGAGGCGCTGGACGTCACCATCACCATCTCCACCACCCACTTCAAGTGGGACAACGACTTTTACAGCTGGTATCCGCACAACCGCGACTTCTGAGCCTTCCCATGCCCCTGCATTATCTGCGGACCTACGCCAGCCCCGAGCGCAGCGACATCAGCAACCGCCGCCTGGGGCGCTCGCTGGCCTTCGTGGCCGGCGCCGTCAACGCCGGCGGCTTCTTCGCGGTGGGGCAGTACACCTCGCACATGTCGGGCGTGGTGTCGGCGCTGGCGGACCACCTGGCGCTGGGCGAGGGCGCGCTGCTGCTGGCCGGGCTGGCCGCGCTGGGCGCCTTCTTCTGCGGCGCCGCCACCTCGGCGGTGCTGATCAACTGGGGGCGGCGGCGCGACGCGCACAGCCGCTACGCGCTGCCGCTGCTGCTGGAGGCCGCGCTGCTGCTGGCGTTCGGCCTGCTGGGGGTGCGGATGGCGGAGCAGGGGCAGATCGGCGCCATCGTGGCGCTGCTGTGTTTTGTGATGGGGCTGCAGAACGCCATCATCACCAAGGCCTCGCGCGCGGAGATCCGCACCACCCACGTGACGGGGCTGGTGACCGACATCGGCATCGAGCTGGGCAAGCTGTGCTACTGGAACCGCGACCGGTCCGCCGCGCCGGTGACGGCGGACCGGCGCCGGCTGGCGCTGCTATGCTCGCTGCTGGCGATGTTTTTCCTGGGTGGGGTGGCCGGCGCGGTGGGTTTCAAGTACCTGGGCTTCGTCAGCTGCGTGCCGCTGGCGCTGGTGTTGCTGCTGCTGGCGGTGGTGCCGCTGGCCGACGACCTGCGCGCCGCCTGGTAGCGGCCCGGTCATTCCGGCGCAGGCCGGAATCCATGGAACGTCCGCTCGGTAGCGACGCCGTCATTCCGGCGCAGGCCGGAATCCATGGAACGCCCGCTCAGCATGGATTCCGGCCTTCGCCGGAATGACGGGCCTCCGGTCAGTAGGTGGTCAGCGGCGCCGGCTGGCCGCCCTTGAAGGTGAAGATGGTCACCGGCGACTGCTTCATGTCGCCCTTGGCGTCGAACGCGTAGGTGCCGGCCACGCCCTGATACGAACCGGCGCTGATCACCGCCTGCACCTTTTGCGCGTCGATGGTGTTGGCCTTCTGCATCGCTTGGGCGTACATCATGACGGCGTCGTAATAGGCGGCCGCGTAGACGTCGGCCTCCTGCTTGAAGCGGGCCTTGAACTTG
Source organism: Duganella sp. SG902 (assembly GCF_013376005.1). Classification (GTDB taxonomy): domain Bacteria; phylum Pseudomonadota; class Gammaproteobacteria; order Burkholderiales; family Burkholderiaceae_D; genus Rugamonas. The sequence goes on from NZ_JABMJK010000002.1 coordinate 314,332, forward strand.
GCCTTGAAGGCCGGGCCGGTCGAGGCCTTGTCGAGGATGGCGCCGCCCTGCGAGCACAGCACGTTGTCGCCCACGGCGTCGCCGCCCAGCTTGCCCATCTCGGCGGTGCAGATGGTGTCGCCGCCCAGCAGCTTGGCGTTGATGCCCAGCTGCTTCATCTGGCGCGCCATCGGCGCCGCCTGCGGCGCGTAGCCGCCGAAGAAGATCGCCTCCACCTTCTTGGTTTTCAGCTTGGTCAGGATGGAGGTGAAGTCGAACGCCTTGTCGTTGGTGAACTCGTGGCCGGCCACGGTCATGCCGGCGGCCTTGGCCTGCTTCTTGAACTCCTCGGCCACGCCCTGGCCGAAGGCGGTGCGGTCGTCGATCACGGCCACGTTCTTCAGTTTCAGTTCATTGGCCGCGTACAGCGCCATCTTGGAGCCCAGCTGGGTGTCGCTGGCGTTCACGCGGAACAGGCCCTTGTAGCCTTGCTGGGTGAGCTTGGGGTTGGTGGCCACGGTGGCGACCAGCGCGCCGGCGTCGTTGTAGGCGCGCGAGGCGGGGATGGCCACGCCCGAGTTGTACGGGCCGACGATGTAGCGCACGCCGGCGTCGACCAGCTTCTGCGCGGCCGCCACGCCGGCTTTCGGGTCGCCCTGGTCGTCCTCCGACAGCAGTTCGAATTTCAGCTTTTTGCCGCCCACGGTGATCGGCTTGGCGTTGAGCTCCTCCACCGCCAGGCGCGCGCCGCTTTCGTTGTCCTTGCCGGAGAAGGACTGGGAGCCCGACAGCGGGCCGCTGTGGCCGATCTTGACGACGGTGTCCTGCGCGTGGGCGCCGAAGGCGGTCAACAGCGCGAGGGCGGCGGCGGTGTGCTTCAATTTCATGCGATCTCCTGATTCGAACAGCGGTTTGGAATAGTCCGGTGATTATCGCCAAAAACGCAAAATATTATCGTGCGAGTTGGGGCTGTAAACGGCTCCGCCTCAGAATTTAATTCGGCGCGCGCTGCTGGATGCGGGCCAGCGCGGCGTTGATGCGGTCGATGAGGCCGTCGTCCTTGTGGCGGGCGATGGCGAAAAACACGCCGGCGTCGGTGGCCAGCGGCTTGGGCAGCACGGTGAAGCCGGCGTTGGCGGCGGCGCCGATGGCGCGCAGGCGCGGCGCCATGAAGGCGTTGATCTCGGCTTCGACGTCGCGCGCGCTCTGCGGGCTGGGCTGGAACAGCAACACCGCGTCCACCCGCTTGAGCATCAGGCGGGTGAGGCGGGTGCCGCGCGAGGCGATGTCCTCGTCGGCGCGAAACAGCTTGCCGGCGCGCGCCCGGTCCACCGCCTCGCCGTAGTGGTAGCCGCGCACCAGGCCGATCGTCTTGCCGCGCAGGTCCTCGATGCCGTTGAAGCGGAAGGTGGCGTCGCTGCGGGTGACGATCCACAGGTTGTTGTAGGCAGCGACGTCGGAGTAGCGCAGCGCGTGCAGGCGGTCGGCGCTCTTGGGCAGGCCGAAGATCAGGCCGGCGCCGTCGAGGGCGTAGCGCTCGGCGCGCGCCCACGGGTACATATGCAGCTCGAAGGTGACGCCCAGTTCGCGCTCGAGCGCATCCAGCAGCTTGCGCTTGATGGGGCTGAGGGGCTTGGGCTTGCCATGCTCGTCCAGCGTGTCGCCGATGATCAGGTGGATGGTTTGCGGTCCGGCCACGGCGCGCGGCGCGACGCCCCAGCATAGCAGGGCGGCGAGCAGGATGCCCGTGAGGAGCTGGCGCAGCGGCGGCGTGGAGGTCGGCATGCACCGATTATTGCAGAAAATGCCAGTCCTGCCGAGAAAATGGCGGCGTGCTGGCGGGGCGGGGCGGCGTAGCGCCGAGGCGCCGCGCCGCCGCTGGCCGGCCGCGCCATCCCGCAGGACGCGCACCGCGCGCGGCGCGTATGGACGTCGTGCGCGGGCTGATGGCCGGGGTCGCGCAGCTGGCCCGCCGCCGATTAAGGCGCGTTGCTGATGGTGCGGGCCGGGGCGGTGGCGTTCACCGCGCCGACAGGCGGGATGACGGCGGTGGCCGATTGCGCTGCGCGGGCGTTGGTGCCTGCCACGTCGTTGATGTTGTAGGCGGCGATCGCGGCGGCCAGGGCGGGGTTGGCGCGCAGCGGATCGGTCGGCGCGTTGGCCGCGTTGCGGGCGGCAGCCGCCTGCGCCGCGCTGACTTGCTCGGCTGCGGCGGCCTGTTGCGCGGCGGCGGCTTGTTGAGCCGCGTTGGCCGCCGCCGCTGCCTGCTGAGCCGCATTGGCGGCTGCGGCGTTGGCGGCCGCCAGGCTGGACGCGGTTTCGCGCGCGGCCGCCGCCTGCTGGGCCGCCACGGTGGCGGCGGTGGCGGCGGCATCGGCGGTGCCGGCGTTGTTCTGGGCCGCGCGGGCTTGTGCCGCGGCCGCGTTGGCGGCGGCGTTCTGCGCGGCCATGGCGTCAGCGGCGTTCTGGGCCGCCTGGGCCTGCACGGCGGCGGCCTGCGCGGCGGAATTGGCGATGGCCACTTGCACCGCCGCGTTTTGCGCCGCCTCGGCTTGCTGCGCGGCGCTGGCGTTGGCGGGGATGACCACGCTTTGTGCGGCGTTCTGCGCGGCCACCGCCTGCTGCTGCGCCACCTGGGCGGCGACGTTGGCCGCGTTCACGGTGCTGGTGGCCTGCTGTTGCACGGTCTGCGCCTGCGCGGTGGCCCGCGCCTGTTCGGCGCTCGACTGCGCGTTGTTGGCCTCTTGCGCCTCGGCGTTGGCGTCCTGCTGGTCGGCGTTGGCGTCTTGCGTCTGTTGCGCCTGTTGTGTTTGCTGCGCCTGCTGGGTCTGCTGTGCTTGCTGTGCTTGCTGTGCCTGTTGCGTTGCGTCGGCTTGCTGCGTTTGTTCGGTGGCGGATTGTGCCTGAGCCTGCCGCGCCTGCTCAGCGGCGGCCTGGTTGGCGGCCAGCGTCTGCTGCAGGGCCGACGCTTGCGCGGCCTGCGCCTGCTGCGCGTTTTGCAGTTGTCCCGCAGCAGCCTGGACTTGCGCCTGCTGGGCGGCCTGGGCCTGGTCAAGCTGCGTCTGCTGGTTCAGCGCCGCCTGTGCTTGTTGCGCCGTCTGCGCTTGCTGTGCCGCTTGTGCCTGCTGCGCCGCCTGAGCCTGCTGCGCGGTTTGCGCTTGCTGGCTCTGTTGTGCCCTCTGCGCCTGTTGCGCTTGCAGCGCTTGCTGGGCGTTCAGCGTTTGCTGTGCCTGCTGAGCAGCCTGCGCCCGCTGTGCGTTCTGGAATTGCAGCGCCGTCTGCAATTGCTGGGCGTTTTGTGTCTGCTGGAAGTTGCCACGCTGCAGCTGCTGGTTGAGCGCGGCCTGGTTCTGCTGGGCCACCTGCTGGTTGCCTTGCTGCGCCAGCTGCTGATTCACGATCGGCGATGGGATCTGCTGTTGCTGCGCGTTATTGGCCTGCTCCAGTTGCGCGCGCTGCGCCGCCAGCCGGTCGGCGGCGGTGGCCGGCAGCGGATTCTGCGCCAGATTATCGAGCGCGGCCCGCGCCAGGTCGAGCCGCGCGTTGGCGACCAGATCCTCCTGCGTCAACGCCGGCTGCTGCTCCGGATTCAGGCCAGGAATCTGCGAGCTGCCGGCGGAACTCAGCTGCTCGGCGAAATCGGTGGCAATCTGGCGGAACGTGTTCAGCGTGTTTTGCAGCGTGGACGTGGTCCGCTCGTTATCGGCGTTGACGGCCGCGCGCAGTACCTCCGGCTCCAACGACAGCCCGCCGGTCAGGTCCGACAACAGCGGCGGCTGCAAGGTCACGCCCAGCCGCGCCAGATTCTGCGCCTGCGAATTGCCGCCATCATTGTTGCCTTGATTCAGGCTGCTGACCAGATTGTTGAGCAACGACGCCTGCTGCGCCCCCTGATCGAAATCCACCGAAGGCAACAGGTTGAACGCGTCCACCACATCCTGCACTGCCGCGTTGACCGCGTCGGCCCGCTGCGCCGCCGTGCCCTGCGTGCCGGATAACTGCTCCTGCGCATTACTCACTGACAGCAGGAAACTGGCCACGGGAGACAGATCCACCTCCACCGAACCGGCCACCGGCGCATCGGTCGCCGTGCCCACCGCGTTAATGCCGACATTGTTGACCGCCGACGTCTCCGTCGCCCGCCCCACCGGTTGCAATTCCGGCGCCGCCGACGAAGTCAAGGATGAGATAGGAAACATGCCGTTCTCCAAAGTAGATATGCGTCACCTTTATCATGCGCCGCAAGGGCTGCCGCGTCCGTGTGCCAATTCACATAGTGGGGCATTTTTATGATTGTTAGCTTCCGCACGGTAAAGCGCGCCTGATGGGCCTATCGTGGCAATTCCTACCCTGCACACACAACGAGAGGACCCCATCATGGAAAACAGCATCGACAGCAAACTCGACACCAAAATCAACAACACCCGCGACGGTGTTACCCAGATCGGCAAAGACCTGCGCGCCGATGCCCACGCCACCATCGACAAAATCGCCGATCAGGTGCCGCCGGCCACCGAGCGCCTGAAAGCCCAGGCCCACACCGGCGTCGACAAAGTGGCCGACGGTGTCGAGAGCACCTCCGAGCGCCTGGCCGCGCGCGGCAAGCAACTGGCCGCCAGCTGCCGCAACCTGACCGAATCGAGCCGCGAACACGTGCGCGCCAGCCCGGTGATCTCGGTGCTGGTGGCCGCCGCCGCCGGCTACGGCATCTCCAAGCTGCTGGGCGCCCGCGGCAGCAAATAAATCCCCCTGGCCCGGCCGACAGCGCTGCCGGGCGAACGGCGGCACCGCAGGCCGGGCGTCGTTCGTCCACAGCGTCTAGAGGATATCCATGGCTAACAAGAAGAATTCACCGGCCTCCGTCATGGGGGCCGGTTCCGTATTGAGCAGCGTTTCGGGACCATCGTCGGCACACACGCCCGACAGTTTGGGAGGCGCCAGCCCGCGGGAGCAGGTCTTGATCGACAAGGTGGCCGGCGGCCAGCAACTGGCGGCCGGCATGCCGTTCAACGCCAACAAGGAGGGGGAGCATGGCGACGCCGCGCGCGCGCCGCAGCCCGGCCGCACCTGTCCGGTCCCGCATCCCGCCGCCACCGGCAGCACCGCCAGCGAAAACAACGCCTCGCCCAAGGTGGGCAATGGCGCGCCGCCAGTCGGCGCCTGCCCGGCCGGGCATCTGGACCGCGTGCGCGCCGACGGCGGCGAGCAGCGCCTCACTACCAACCAGGGCGTGCCGGTGGCGGACAACCAGAACTCGCTCAAGGTCGGCCTGCGCGGGCCGACCGCCATGGAAGACTTCATCCTGCGCGAAAAACTCACGCACTTCGATCACGAGCGCATTCCGGAGCGCGTGGTGCACGCGCGCGGCTCGGCGGCGCATGGTTATTTCGAGAGCTATCAGGACCTGAGCGCCCTCACGCGCGCGGCGCCGTTCGCCGCCGCCGGCAAACGCACGCCGGTGTTTGTGCGCTTCTCCACCGTGGCCGGCGAGCGCGGCTCGGCCGACACCGTGCGCGACGTGCGCGGCTTCGCCGTCAAGTTCTACACCGACGAAGGCAACTGGGACCTGGTCGGCAATAACATGCCGGTGTTCTTCATCCAGGACGCGATGAAGTTCCCCGACCTGGTGCACGCGGTCAAGCCCGAGCCGCACCACGCCATGCCGCAGGCGTCGAGCGCGCACGACACCTTCTGGGACTTCGTCTCGCTGATGCCGGAATCGACCCACATGCTGCTGTGGCAGATGTCCGACCGCGCCATCCCGCGCAGCTACCGCAGCATGCAGGGCTTCGGCGTGCACACCTTCCGGCTGGTGAACGCGCAGGGCGAATCGGTGTTCTGCAAATTCCACTGGAACCCGGTGGCCGGCACCCACTCGCTGGTGTGGGACGAGGCGGCGCGCATCGTCGGCGCCGATCCGGACTTCCACCGGCGCGACCTGTGGGAGGCCATCGAGGCCGGCGCTTATCCGGAATGGGAGCTGGGCCTGCAGATCTTCACCGAGGAGGAGGCGGAGTCGTTCCCGTTCGACGTGCTCGATCCGACCAAGATCGTGCCGGAGGAGCTGGCGCCGGTGCGCGTGGTCGGCAAGATGACGCTGAACCGCAATCCGGACAACTTCTTCGCCGAGACCGAGCAGGTGGCGTTCTGCACCGCCCACATCGTGCCCGGCATCGACTTCTCCAACGACCCGTTGCTGCAGGGGCGCATCCACTCCTATCTGGACACGCAGATCAGCCGCCTGGGCGGCCCCAACTTCCACGAGATCCCGGTCAACGCGCCGCTGGCGCGCGTGCACAACAACCAGCGCGACGGCATGCACCGCCAGGCTGTGCATCGCGGCCGCGTGGCGTACGAGCCGAATTCGCTGGGCGGCGGCTGCCCGTTCCAGGCCGGCATGGCCGGCTTCACCACCACCTTCCACCAGCATCCGCAGCCGCCGGAGGACAAGGTGCGCGGCAAGCCAGAACTGTTCGCCGAACACTATGCGCAAGCGCGCCTGTTCTGGATCAGCCAGACGCCGGCCGAGCAGGCGCACATCGTCAACGCCTTCCGCTTTGAATTGAGCCGGGTGCAAACGCCGGCGGTGCGCGTGCGCCTGCTGTCGATGCTGGCCAATGTCGATCCGATCCTGGTGGAGGGCGTGGCGCAGGGGCTGGGCATGGAGGTGCCGCAGGCCATGCCGCTGGCCAGCGCCGCGCCGTCGCCGCATTACGCACCATCGCCGGCGCTGTCGCTGCTGGCGCGGCCGGGCGAGATCGGCGTCAAGACGCGCAAGGTGGCCATCCTCGCCGGCCATGGCGTGGAGGCGGCCAGCCTGAAGGCGATCTACGCCGACCTGCTGGCCGCCGGCGCGGTGCCGCGCGTGGTGGCGCCGCAGTTGGGGCAACTGGTGGCCGCCGACGGCAGCCGGATCGACGTCGAAATCTCGATCGAGGCCGGACCGGCGGTGCTGTACGACGCCGTGATCGTGGCCGACGGCGCCGCCAGCGCTGCCATGCTGGCCGGCGACGCCGATGCGCGCGAATTCGTGCGCCTGCAATACCGCCATTGCAAGCCGCTGCTGGCGGTGGGGGCGGGCGAGAAGTTGCTGGCGGCGGCCGGCGTGCCGGCTGCGTTGCAGGACGGCTCGCCCGATCCCGCCCTGTGGCTGGCGGCGGCCGGTGCGCTGGATGGCGCGCTGGCCGAATTCAAGCAAGCCCTGGCCACGCATCGCGACTTCCGGCGCGAATCCGACGCCGCCCCGCTGTAACCCCGTCCTATACCAACGAAGTATTCAACAATGGGGAGCATAGTGATATGCTCCCCATAACGCCTTTCGCCCCTCTCCCAACATGGACGTTTACGCCCCCCAAGTCTGGCAGCCGCACGAGCGTCCCACCTTGCCCGGATCGCCGTCCAATCCCCATCATCCGTTCGAAAAGCGCATCGCCTTCCTGGTGGTGGGCTTTATCGTGGCGATCACCGGCGGCCTGGGAAACGCGCTGGTGTCGGTCAATCTGCCTTATCTGCAAGGATCGCTGGGCGTTTACTCGGCCGAGATCCAGTGGCTGCCGGCCGCTTACGTGATGGCGAATGTCTCCATGAACCTGTTGCTGGTCAAGTTCCGCCAGCAGTACGGTTTGCGGCTGTTCACGGAATTGTTTTTGGTGCTGTACGCGGTGGCCACGGTGGCGCACCTGTTCGTGCACGGATTGGGATCGGCCATCGCGGTGCGCGCGGCGCACGGCATGAGCGGCGCGGCGCTGACCACCTTGGGCCTGTATTACACGCTGCAGGCTTTTCCGGCCGAGCACCGGCTCAAGGGCGCGGTGCTGGGCATCGGTTTCTCGCAGCTGGCCACGCCGATGGCGCGGCTGTTCTCGTCGGAGCTGATGGAGATCGCCGAATGGCGCGGGCTGTATTTCTTCGAGTTGGGGCTGGCGCTGGTGTCGTTGGGCTGTGTGCTGTTCCTCAAGCTGCCGCACGGCGACCGCGTCAAGGCGTTCGAGAAAATGGACTTCGTCACCTTCGGCCTGTTCGCGCCCGGTGTGGCGCTGCTGTCGGCGGTGCTGGCGCTTGGCCGCACGGTGTGGTGGCTGGAGTCGCGCTGGCTTGGCTATTGCCTGGCGGGCGCCATCGTGCTGATCGCGGCGGCGCTGGCGATCGAGCATAATCGCGCGCGCCCGCTGCTCAGCACGCGCTGGCTGAGCAACGCCAATATGGCGCGGCTGGCGTTGTCGGTGCTGCTGATCCGCGTGGTGCAGTCGGAGGCCAGCGGCACGGTGGGCTTCCTGCAGGCGCTGGGCCTGAACAACGACCAGATGCTGACGCTGTGGTGGATTGTGATGTTTGGCGCCTTTGCCGGCATGGTGGTCAGCGCGATGACGATCACGCCGGCGCGCGTGCCGGGGCAGCTGATTTTTTCGCTGGCGGTGATGGCGCTGGGGGCGTACCTGGATTCCGACGCGACCAATCTCACGCGGCCGTCGGATTTGTATGTCTCGCAGTTCCTGCTGGGGTTTGGCGGCGCGCTGTTTGTGGGGCCGACGTTTATCTCCGGCTTTGGCGCGGTGATCGCGGCGCCGAATAATCTGATCAGCTTCTCGGTCATGTTCAGCATCACGCAAACGCTGGGCAGCCTGCTGGGCACGGCCTTGACCGGCACTTTCCAGGTGTGGCGCGAGAAGTATCACTCCAGCATTCTGGTCGAGCATCTGACGCTGCTCGATCCGCAGGTGGCGGCGCGCATCCAGTCCGGCGGCCTGGCGTCGCTGGGCGGCGTGGCCACGCGCGAGGCCAACATCCTCGCATATAACGATGTGTTCCTGGCGATCACGGTGCTGGCGCTGCTGACCATGGCGTGGCTGCTGGCGCACTATCTGTGGACGATATGCGTGGTGTGCCAGCCGAAGGCTGCGCACAATGCGCAAACCGGCATGGCCAATGTCTCTCTTAACAATTCGGGATCTCGCTGAATATGGCAAACAACAACACTCCAGACAATGCATCTTCCTCCGAGAGCCGCGTAGCGGCGGTCGCCGCAGCGGCCGCGGCGGCAGCGGTTGCGGCGGCGGCGCCCAGCGCGCCGGCGCCGGACCGGCGGGCGCAGATTATTTCGGCGTTGTTGTTTTCGCTGGTGGCGCTGGTGGGCGTGTTGATCGTGCTGTACGCGTGGCGGCTGCCGCCGTTCAGCAGCGCCATCGTCTCGACCGAGAACGCGCTGGTGCGCGGGCAGGTGACCCTGATCGGCACGCAGTTGCCCGGTTATGTGGTGGATGTGAAGGTGCAGGATTTCCAGTACGTGAAGCAGGGCGATTTGCTGGCGCAGATCGATGACCGCATTTATCAGCAGCGTTACGAGCAGGCGCAGGCGCAGCTGGCGGCGCAGAAGGCGGCGCTGGACAACTGGGCGCAGGCGCATCGCACGGCGGAAGCGGGCGTGGTGCTGAATCAGGCCACGCTGGCGAACGCCGAGGCGCAGGCGGCCAAGGCGCTGGCGGATTTGAAGCGGGTCGATTCGCTGGCGACCGATGGCTCGCTGTCCTTGCGCGAGCAGGACTCGTCGCGCGCGGCGCGGGCGCAGACAACGGCGGCGGTGTCGCAGGCGCGCGCGAGTCTGGAGATCGCCAGGCAGCAGGTGCGAACGGTGGCGGTGAACAAGCAGTCGCTGGAGGCGGCGGTGGCGGCGGCGGAAGCGGCGCTGAAGGCGGCCAAGGTGGATCTGGAGAACACGCGCATCACGGCGCCGGAAGATGGCCAGCTCGGGCAGGTCACGGTGCGCAAGGGCGCGTACGTGAACACCGGCGCGCAGTTGATGGGATTGGTGCCCAAGCAGCTGTGGGTGATCGCCAACCTGAAAGAGACGCAGATGAACAATGTGCAGGTGGGGCAGCCGGCCACCTTCAAGGTCGATGCGCTGGATGGCGCGCAACTGACCGGCGTGGTGGAGCGGATCTCGCCGGCCACCGGCTCGGAGTTCAGCGTGCTGCCGGCCGATAACGCGACCGGCAACTACGTCAAGATCGCGCAGCGCATCCCGGTGCGGATCAGGATCGACGGCGGCCAGGCCAAGGCGCGCCGGCTGGCGCCCGGCATGTCGGTCATCGTCAGCATCGACACCTCGGTGCGGGTGCGCGACAACGAGCAGGCGCCGCCCCCCGCGCGCGCGGCCGCCGGAGCGCAGCCATGATGTGGCGCGGGAGCAGGGCGGCGGTGGTGGCCGCCGCCTGCCTGCTGGCCGGGTGCGCGGCGACGGTGGCGCTGCCGCCGGCTTCTTCGTTGCAGACGCCGGCGGCGTGGCGCAGCGCCGTGCAAGGGCAGGCCGGCACGCCGGTGGCGCGCGAATGGTGGCAGCGTTTCGGCGATCCGGCGCTGACGGCGCTGGTCAACAAGGCGTTGGAGAATAACGGCGACCTGCGCATCGCCCGCGCGCGCGTGGCGCAGTATCGCGCGCAGGTAGGTGTCACCGCCGCCGGCCAGAAAGCCAACGTCATCGTCGACAGCGCGCCGACGCGCACGCGCCAGCTGGCCTACAACGGCGTGCCTTATGTGACCAATGTCTACCAGGCCGAATTCCAGGCCAGTTATGAAGTCGATGTGTGGGGCCGCCTGGCCGCGCTGACCGACGCCGCCACCGCCACCTATCAGGCCGAGCAGGCCAATGCCGACGCGGCCGCGCTGTCGATCGCCGCCACCGTGGCCTCGGGCTACCTCAACCTGCGCGGCCTCGATGCGCAACTGGCGCTGACCGAGGCCACGCTCAAGCTGCGCGAGGAATCGGCCCGGCTGGCGCAGAAGCAGTTCGAGGTCGGCTACAGCTCGCGGCTGGAATGGCTGCAGGCGCAGGCCGAATACCAGACCACGGCGGAACAGGTGCCGCAACTGCGGCGCGCCATCTTCGAGCAGGAAAACGCGCTGTCCATCCTCGCCGGCGGCAACCCCGGTCCGATCACGCGCGGCGTCGAACTGGCGCAGCTGGAAGCGCCCGAGGTGCCGGCCGGGCTTCCGTCCGAACTGCTGCGCCGCCGTCCCGATATCGCGCGCGCCGAGTACAACCTGATCGCCGTCAACGCCAACCTGCAAGCCACGCGCGACCAGTTGCTGCCGTCGTTCAAACTGACGGCGGTGGGCGGCGTGCAGAACCTGAAATGGCATGACTTCGTGAACGCGCCGACCGCGTTGTGGCGGCTGACCGGCGCCGTCGCCGCTCCCGTGTTCGAGGGCGACCGCGTGCAGCACCAAACCGACGCGGTGGCGGCGCAGCGCGACCAGGCCATCTATGCGTATGAAAATGCGGTGCGCACCGCGTTTGCGGAAACCGACAACAGCCTTGGCGCCATCGTGCGTTTGAAGGAACAGGCGGTGCAGAACGATGCGCGCCGCGCCACGGCGGCCGAAACCCTGCGTATCGCGCACAACCGCTATCGCAACGGCTACGCTTCGTATCTGGAGGAGCTGGACGCCCAACGCACGCTGTTCACAGCGGACGTCGGGCGCTTGCAGTTGAAGACGCGGATACTGGTGGCCTCGGTGGACCTGTACCGCGCCATGGGAGGCGGCTGGACTAAGCCTTGACCGGAATGCAGAGTTCCGAGGTGAAGACGCCGGTGTCCGGGTCCATGGCGTAATCGGCCGGATAGCGCTCGAAGCAGACGCCTTCGGCGGCCTTGCCTTCGGCCTGCAGCTGGCCGAAGAATTCGCCCCATGCCGCCGGCACCTGGTCGGCCGTGCCCTTGAACTGGGCCACGGCGTAGCGGCCGGCCGGAATGCTGCCCAGCTGCGCCGGCGGCTTGGCCTCGTAATCGGCCGACACTTCCACGCAGGCGTCGTAACGGCACTCGCTGGCCGGCGTGGTGGATGGATCATCCTGCGCCACGCCGTACGTCACCTTGCCCACCAGGCCGTAGGCCTTCTGCCACGGCGTGAACACCTCTTTCCAGAATTCGCCGATGCCGGCGCCGAACGGGCCCTTGTAGCGCAGGTAGGCCACGCGGACTTCAGGCAGTTCTTTTATCTCGTATTTCATGTAAGTCTCCTTGTTTGGGCGGCGCTTCCTTGCGCAGCTTGCGCATCATGCGCTTCATCCAGTGTTCCAGGTCGTCGACGTAGGTGAACACCGCCGGCACCACCAACAGGCTCAGTAGCGTCGAGGTGATCAGGCCGCCGATCACCGTGATCGCCATCGGTGAGCGGAAGCTCGGATCGGCGCCCCAGCCCAGGGCCAGCGGCATCATGCCCGCGCCCATGGCGATGGTGGTCATCAGGATAGGCCGGCTACGCTTGTGGCAGGCATCGACCAGCGCCTCGAATCGACCCATGCCATCCCGACGCGCCAGAATAGCATAATCAACTAACAAGATTGAGTTTTTGGTCACGATACCCATCAGCATGATCAGACCGATCATGGACGGCATGGACAACGCGCTGTTGGTCACCAGCAGCGCCACGAAGGCGCCGCCGATCGACAGCGGCAGCGCCGCCAGGATCGTGGCCGGCTGCATGAAGTCCTTGAACAGCAGCACCAGCACGCAGTAGATGCACAACACGCCGATCAGCATGGCGATGCCGAAGCTGGCGAACAGCGCGGCCATCTCCTGGGTGTCGCCCAGTTCCGCGATCTTCACCGACGGCGGCAGGTTCTTAAGCGACGGCAGCGCGCGCGCTTCCTCGTTCACCTCACCCAGCGCGCGCTTGCCCAGCTCCACCTCCAGCGTGACGTTGCGGCTGCGGTTCAGGCGATTGATCTGTGCCGGGCCGCTTTCCATGGTGATCTCGGCCACGGTGGCCAGCAGCACCGGGCCGTTCTTGCCCGGCACCGTCAGGCGGCCGATGGCGTCCAGGTCGGCGCGCACGGCGTCCGGCAGCTTGACGCGGATCGGCACCTGGCGCTCCGGCAGGTTCATCTTGGTCAGGTCGGTGTCGTAGTCGCCGGCGGTGGCCACGCGCACCGTCTGGCCGATCGAGGCGGCCGTCACGCCCAGGTCCGCCGCCTTGGCGAAGTCCGGCTTGACGATGATCTCCGGACGCACCAGCGAGGCGGTCGAGCGCACATTGCCCACGCCCTTCAGGGTGCGCAGCTCACGCTCGGCCTTTTGCGCCGCTTCCTTCAGCGCCACCGGGTCCTCGGAGCGCAGCACCAACTGCATCTTGACGCCGTTGTCGGCCGGGCCGACCTTGAAGCGGGCGCCTGGAATGGCGTCCATCTTGTGGCGGATGGCTTCCTCGATGTCGGCCATCGATTCCTTGCGGTCGGTGCGGTGGGCGGTGGTCAGGGTCAGCACGGCGCTGCGCGCCTCGGCCGCCGCGCCGGGCGCGAAGGCGTCGCCGCTGGAACCGCCGCCGATGGAGCTGAATACCGACTTCACGCCCTTGACCTCCATCGCGGCCTGGCGCGCGCGCTCGGCGATGATGCTGGTCTCGGCCAGGGTGGAGCCGGGCGGCAGTTCCAGGTTGATCTGGGTCTGCGCGCGGTCGGCGGCCGGCACGAAGCCGGTCGGCAGCAGGCCCACCAGCATGATCGAGCAGACGAAGAACACGCCGGCCGCGATCGCGGTGACCAAGCGGTGCTTCAGGCACCAGCGCATGACGGCGATGTAGCGCGCCATGACCGGGCCATCCTTCTCTTCCTTGTGCGCGGCCGGCTTGAGGATGTAGGCGGCCATCATCGGCGTCAGCAGACGCGCCACCACCAGCGACGCCAGCACCGCGATCACGGCGGTCCAGCCGAACTGCTTGAAGAACAGGCCGGGGATGCCGCTCATGAAGGCGGTCGGCAGGAACACGGCCACCAGCGCGAAGGTGGTGGCGATCACCGCCATGCCGATTTCGTCAGCCGCTTCCAGCGCCGCCTCCATCGGGGTTTTACCCATGCGCAGGTGGCGCTCGATGTTTTCGATTTCGACGATGGCGTCGTCCACCAGCACGCCGACCACCAGGGCCAGCGACAGCAGCGTCACGGTGTTGAGCGTGTAGCCGAACAGGTAGATGCCGAGGAAGGCCGGCAGCACTGACAGCGGCAGCGCGGCCGCCGCCACCACGGTGGCGCGCCAGTCGCGCAGGAACCACCACACCACCAGCACGGCCAGGATGGCGCCTTCGTACAGCAGCTCCATCGAGCCCTCGAAGTTCTCCTCGACCGGATGGGCGTTGTCGATCACCTGTTTCAGTTCGACTTTTGGATTGGCTTTTTGCAGTTCCTCGACGGCGGCGCGCGCGCCCTTGGCGACCGCAGTTTCGCTGGCGCCCTTGGTGCGGAAGATTTCGAAGCCGATCACCGGCTTGCCGTCCTGCAGGGCGATGGCGCGCGGTTCGGACACGGTGTCGGTCACGCTGGCCGCCTGGTCGAGCCGCACGCGGCGGCCGTCCGGCAGCGGCAGATCGATGGCGGCCAGCTCGGCGGCCGTCTTCACGGTGGCGATGGTGCGCACCGATTGTTCGGCGCCACTGACGTCTCCGCGTCCGCCCGGCGCTTCCTTCTGCACCTGGCGCAGCTGGCGCGAGACGTCCAGCGCGGACACGCGCAGCGCCGCCATGCGGGCGTCGTCCAGCTCCACGCGGATCTCGCGATACACGCCGCCCACGCGCTTGACCGCGCCCACGCCGGGTACCGCCAGCAGGCGCTTGGCGACGGTGTTGTCGACGAACCAGCTGACCTCCTGCGCGTCCATTTTCTCGCCCGGGCCGTCGGCGGCCGCCGCGGTGAAGGTGAGCACCACGCGGCCGGCGGTGGAGGCCTTGGTCACGCTGGGGTCGCGCAGCTCGGCCGGCATGTCGGCCTTGACGCGGGCCACGGCGTCGCGCACGTCGTTCACCGCGTCGGAGATGTTCTTCTCCAGGATGAATTCGACGGTGGTGGTGGAGACGCCATCGAGCACGGTGGTGTAGATGTTCTTCACGCCTTGCAGGGTGGCGACCGAGTCCTCGATCTTGCGCGAGACCTCGGTTTCCAGCTGCGCCGGCGCGCTGCCGTCCAGCGTGGCGGTGACGGTCACGATGGGCAGTTCGATGTCCGGGAAGTCCTGCACCGGATTGGCCTTGTAGGCCATGAAGCCCGCCAGCGACAGCAATGCGAACAGCATGATCGCCGGGATCGGGTTTTTGATGGAAAGGGCGGAAAAGTTCATGAGGCGTCCTTATTTGGCGCGCGCCGGCGCGGCCGCGCTGGCGAGGTTGTCCGCCACGATGTGCACCAAGTCGCCGTCGTTGAGGAAGCCGGCGCCGCGCACCACGATCTGCGTGTCCGGGGTGAGGCCGCCCAGCACCTCGATGCGGTCGCCCAGGCGGCGGCCCGGCTGCACCTTGATCTGGCTGACGTGCTTGTCGGCGTTGAGGCGGAACACGAAGCTGAAGCCGTCGCGCACCACGATGGCCTGCTGCGGCACCGTCATGGCCGACGAGGCGCCCAGCTCGAACTGGCCGCTGGCGAACATGCCGGCCTTGAATGGCGCGTCCTTGCTGCCGGCGTTGAGCGGCAGGTCGACGTAGACCAGCGCGGAGCGGGTTTGCGGATCGACCGTGGGCGCGATCATGCGCACCTTGCCGATGACCTCGCTGCCGTTGGCGGCCTTCACCGTGGCGCTGACGCCGGGCTTGAGGTTGCGCAGGTCGGCCGCCACCACTTCGGCGCGCCATTCGAGGCGGCCCTGGCGGATCATGCGGAACAGTTCCGTGCCGGCGTTGGACACCGCGCCCACGGTGGCGCTGCGGGCGGAGATGACGCCGCTGTCCGGCGCCACCACTCTGGTGTATTTCAGGCGCAGTTGCTGGCTCGCCAGCGCCGCCTTGGCCGAGGCGATGCGGGCGTTGGCGGTTTGCTCGGCGGTGTTGTACTGGCTGATCTGCTGGGCGCTCAGGGCGCCCGAGTTTTGCAGCGTGCGGGCGCGCGCGGCGTTGGCGGCGGCGTCGGCGGCGTTGGCCTCGGCCTCGTGCAGGGCGGCTTGCGCCTGCGCCAGGTCGGCGTTGACGGTGTCGGCGGAGAACACGGCCAGCACCTCGCCGGCCTTCACCACGTCGCCGACGTTGACGCGCACCTCGGTCAGGCGCAGGCCGTTCGATTCGCTGCTCACGCTGGCCTCCTGCCAGGCGGCGACGTTGCCGTTGGCGGCCAGCTTGATCGGCAGGCTGGCGTTGGAGGGCTTGGTGGTGGTGACGGTGAGGGCGGCCTTGGGCGCCTCGGCCTTTTTGTCGTCGGCCGCCTGCGTGGCGGGGGCGTAGGCGGCGATGCCGGCGGCGGCCAGCGCGAAGGCGGCTGCCAGGAGATAGGCGAGTGGTTTGAGTTTGGTTTTCATGATGGGCTGTGCTGATTAGTTGGCGGCGATGGCGGCGGGCGCGTTCCAGCCGCCGCCGGCGGCGCGGTAGAGGGCGACCCAGGCGGCGCTGCGCTCGCGTTGCAGGTTGATGACGGTTTGTTCGGCGGCCAGGCGCGTGCGGCGCGCGTCCTCCAGTTCGAACAGGCTGGCCATGCCGTTCTTGTAGCGGTCCTCGACGGCGGTGTAGTTGGCGCGGTAGCCTTCCAGCGAGGTTTGCGCGTCGCCGGCGCGGGCGGCGGTGCTGTCGAGGTTGACCAGCGCCTGTTCGACCTCGCTCACGGCGTTGCGCACGGTGGCGCGGTAGCTGGAGACGGCGGCGTCGTAGCGCGCGCTGGCCGCGTCGACGTTGGCGCGGCGGCGGCCGGCGTCGAACACCGGCACCGAGATGGCCACCGGGCCGATGGTCCAGGTGTCGGTTTTGGTGTTGTCGCCGGCGGCGCGGAAGTTGGCCACGCCGACGGAGCCGGACAGCGTCAGGCGCGGATAACGCTGCGCCTGGGCGTTGCCGACGTCCGCGCTCGATGCCGCCACTTCGCGTTCGGCGCTGAACACGTCCGGCCGCTGGCTCAGGATCTGCGCCGGCAGCGCCGCAATCGGCATCGACGGCGCGGCGAAGACGGCGTAGCCAGCGGCTCCCGGCGTGGCGCCGCCGTTTGGCCCGGCCGCGCCGGCGCCGGCGGCTTGCGCGCTGGCGGCGAGTTTCTGGCGCAGGTCTGGCTCGGCTATCGCGGTCAGGGCCGACAGCACTTTGACGTCGACGTCGCAGGCCGCGCGTTGGGCGATGTAGCGGCTGTTGCCCTCGGCGGCGCTGGCGCGCGCCAGCGACAGGCTGGCGGGCGACTGGAAGCCGGCCGAGGCGCTGAGTTCGGTCAGCCTGGCCGTGTCGGCGCGCGACACGGCATCCTGCTTCGCCACCGCCAACAGCTGCTCGCAGGCGCGCAAGCCGTAGTACTGGTTCGCCACCTCGGCCGCCACCGACACGCGGGCGTCATGCCATCCCGCGTGCGCGCTGTCGAGGCGCGCCTGCGCCGCGTCGCGCGCCGCGCGGTTGGCGCCGAACACGTCGATCTCCCACGACGCGTTCAAGGCCGCCTGCGAGGTGGTCCCCATCGGCAGCGCCGACTGCTGGTTGGAGCGGTTGACGCTGGCCGCCGCGTCCAGGTTCGGCGCCAGCGCGGCGCCGGCCGCGACCCGTTCGGAACGCGACTGCGCGATGCGCGAGGCCGCCGACGCCACGCTCGGACTGACCGTCTGCGCCGACTCGATCAACTCCACCAGCAAGCCGTCGGACTGGCCGCGCCACCAGGTGGCGAGATCGGCCTGGCTGCCGTTGTGCGGCAACGGCGCCTGCCACTGCTGGGGCGCCAGCGAATCCACCTGCTTCGCCGGGCCCTGCACGGCGCAGGCGCTCAGCGTCGCCGCGACAGCCAATACTGTCGCGCGTAAAAAGATACTCATGCTTTCCCTTGTTGAAGTTTGGTTTTTTCCGCATTGACCAAGGCCTCGGCGAACACCGTCAGATGCGAGGCCCACTCGGCCACCGCCGCCGGCGACGCCATCATGTGCGGCGTGATCGCCGCCACGATGTCGCGTCCGATCAGCATCTGCACGCACATGGAGGCGATCGCATAGGCGAGACGGTGCACGCCGTCGTCCGGCTTCTTCTTGCCCAGGTGGCGGCACAGCACCCCCACCAGCGCCATGTGCTCCGGCTTGATGTTGTTCTCGATCTCCTGCTGCCAGATGCCGGTCGGCTCCAGCATCTCGCGGTAGAACAGGCGCAGCATCACGTCGGCGTCGCCGCCCGCCAGCAGCGGCTCGATCATCTGCCGGTAATAGCCCTGCAGCGATTCGCGCAGCGTGAAGTGGGGCTGGTCGAACATGGCGATGTTGTTCTCGACCGGGGTGCAGATGGCCGTGAAGCAGGCCTGGTACAAGCCGGCCTTGTCGCCAAAGTAGTAGCTGATCGCCGCCACGTTGGCGTTGGCCGCCTGCGCGATCTCGCGCGTCGAGGTCTTGGAGAAGCCCTGTTCGCCGAACAGGCGCATGGCCGCTTGCAGCAGTCGCTCGCGCGACTGCTCACCGTCCGAACGGGGCTTGCGCGCGTCTTCGGCTGGCTGGCTGGAATCGTGTTGGAGTGGTTTAGCGTTCATGGCCGGCATTACATCACATAATTCAAACAAATGATATAACTAAATCGATTGTTTAATTTATTGTTGGGTGGTCTTGTCCCTGTGTAGACGCGCGCCGGCCTGCAATATTGCAGCATTTGAAAATTTTTTTAGCGGGGGAGGGGCGTCAGGCCAGGCGGGCGGCGGCGGGCGGCGGCACGTCCTCGCCGTACACGCTCAGGCGGTTGCGGCCGTGGCGCTTGGCGTGGTACAGCGCCTGGTCGGCGCGGCGCAGGGCCTCGTCCCATTGCAGGTCGTCGGCCAGGCAGGCGGCCGCGCCCAGGCTGACGGTCAGCGTCAGGCGCTGGCCGTCGATCAGCAGCGGCGTGGTTTCGATCAGCGCGCGCAGGCGTTCGCCGGCCTGGCGGGCGTGGCCGGCGCCGGCGATCAGCACGGCGAACTCCTCGCCGCCGATGCGGAAGCGCGCGTCATAGCCGCGCAGCGCCTGCGCCGCGACGTTGGTCACGTGGCGGATGGCGGCGTCGCCCACGGCGTGGCCGTGCTGGTCGTTGATGGTCTTGAAGTGGTCGATGTCGAAGGTGAGGAAGTGCAGCGGCGCGCCGCCACGGCGGTGGCGCTGGAACTCGCGCTCGGCCATGTCGAGCAGGGCGCGGCGGTTGAACCAGCCGGTCAGGCTGTCGGTCAGCGAGGCGCTGCGCAGCGCCAGCTCCTGGTGGCGGATCACGATCAGCGCGCAGCACATGGTGGCCAGCGACAGGAAGGCCAGCACCGCCAGCGAGCCGCCGGTCTGCCAGATCTGGTTGCCGAGGAAGGTCAGTCGCGGCGGCTCGCCCAGGGCCAGGAACAGGGCGCGCAGCGACATCTGCGTCATGAAGGCGGCCTCCACCAGCAGCAGCGGCAGGCAGGCGCCGCGCATGGCGGCCTCGGGATGGCGCGCCAGCAGCCACACCACGCTGGCGTTGATGCCCACCACGAACGGGGTCAGCAGCAACAGGCGCTGGCTGACCGGGCCATGGGCATAGTCGCTCGCGTGCAGCGCCAGCACGGCCAGCGCCAGCGCCGCCAGCCAGTCGTAGCGCGGGCGCAGGCCGAGATGGCGGCGCACCCCGGCCAGGATCAGGTAATGGCCGCCGATGTAGAACACGTTGGCGACGCCGGGCGCCAGCGCGAACGGCAGCGCGCTACGCATGGCCAGCAGGGCGATGGCGTTGGAGGCGAGGAAGGACAGGCCGGCCGCCGACCAGTCCAGCAGGCAGGGCGCGCGCCGGCTGGCGCGATGCAGGAGATACATCGTGGCCGCCATGATGGTGCTGGCCAGCGCCGACACGATGACCAGGGTGAAGGAGTCCATGCACGCGAGTATAAATGTTTGCGGCGCGGAAAATATCACCAATTCCCACGCGGCGCGGCGCGCCGGCAAAAAAAAACCCGCGACCACACGGTGCGGGTTGAATTCCAATGTTCAGCGAACGGTTGGAGGAGACAGTTCCCACTATACCCCTCTTTATGTTGCGGCGCAATACCGTAAAACTACGTTGTTCATCCCTCCATGGAGGTAGATTTTCACGCAAGTCTTGCTGCGATGCACATGCTTTCAAGTAACTAGTTACGCGGCAGCGCCAGGGTGAAGGTGCTGCCGTGGCCGAAGTCGCTCTTGAAGAACAGCGAGCCGCCGATCAGGTTGGCCAGGTTCTGGCACAGGTACAGGCCCAGGCCGGCGCCCTCGGCGTGGCGGGTGGAGGTCGAGTCGAGTTGCGAGAAGGCCTGGAACAGCTTGGCCTGGTCCTCCTCGCGGATGCCGGCGCCGCTGTCGGCCACCGAGAAGTCGATGATGCGCTTGCCGCCCTCGGCGGGGCGCTCGGTCAGCGTCACGCGCACGGTGCCGGTCTCGGTGAACTTGATGGCGTTGTTGCCGAGGTTGAGCAGGATCTGCGTCAGCGCGCGGCGGTCGGTCTCCAGCACGATGGCCGGATCGGCCAGCTCCATCTCCAGCGCCAGGTTCTTTTGCAGCGCCAGCGGGCGCAGCGTGTCGACCACGTCCCTGACCACCTCCTGGCACTGCACCGTCTCCAGCTCCAGCGTGACCTTGCCGGCCTCGATCTTGGCGACGTCGAGGATGTCGTTGATCAGCGACAGCAGGTGGCGCGCGCTGGTGCGGATGGTGTTGAGCTGCTTGTCCTGCTCCGGCGTCAGCGGGCCGGGCAGCTTCATCAGCAGCGCGCCGGTGAAGCCGATGATGGCGTTGAGCGGGGTGCGCAGCTCGTGCGACATGTTGGCGATGAAGGCCGACTTCATGCGGCTGGCCTCGGCCAGCTCGAGGTTCTTCAGCGCGATCTCGCGGTTGATGGTTTCCAGCTCGCCGGCGTGGTGCGCCAGCCGCATGTTGAGCTCGATCACCTGGCGCTCGCGCGCCTGCAGCTCGGCGTTGACCTGCACCGCCTGCTCGTAGGTGGAGATCAGCAGGTCGAGGATTTGCTGGCGGTCGGCGTTGATGAAGTGCTTCTGCTCGCCCAGGTAGAGCGCGATGCCGATCTCCATGTTCTGGTTCTTGCGCAACTTCTGGTTCATCAGCATGTGGCCGATGCGGTTGAGCAAGTAGTCCTCGGCGTAGGGCTTGCGGATGAAGTTGTCGGCGCCGCATTCGATGCCGCGGATGATGTCCTTGGGGTCCATCAGCGAGGTCACCAGGATCACCGGGATGTCGCGCAGCTCGTCGTCGGTCTTGATGGCGCGGCACAGCGCGTAGCCATCCATCTCCGGCATCACGATGTCGGACAGCACCAGGTGCGGCTTGCGCTCGCGGATCGCCTCCTGCGCCAGCTTGCCGTTGGGCGCCACGCGCGCGCCATAGCGCATCGACTGGATCAAGCGGCGCAGCCGCTCGGCCTGGGTGGGGCTGTCCTCGACGATCAGGATTTCGATTTCATCGGGCTGTATTTCGTAGCTGGTGTCCACGGACCACCCTCCTGGTGCATAGTTAGCTGAAGAGACTATATCGGATTAGCCCCTCAAGTGGAAGTTTCCTGTCCCTGGAACGCGCCGGCGCGCCAGGTCAGCACCAGCGTGTCGCGGTGGCCGTGCGCGGCCAGCGGCTGGATCGGGGTGGATTCATGGATGACAGTGGCGTCGTCCAGCAGCAGCAGGGTCCATGGCTCGGTCATGGTGAACCGCTTGCCGTTGGGGCCGTCGGCCTCGAACACGCGCGTCTCGCCGCCCTTGATGCCCTCGCGCGCGACCAGCAGCACGGCCACGAAGTCGACGCCGTCGCGGTGCGCGCCCTCGGGCGTGGGGCGGCCGATGCCGTCGGTGGTGTCGATGCGGAACTGGTGCGCCTCGACGTACCATGGCGCGGCGGGATCGCGCTCGCCGCGCGCCGCGCCGCACAGCTGGCCGATGGCGGCGATCAGCGCCGGCCAGGCCGGTTGCGCCACCGTGGCCGGCAGCACCGGCTCGAACAGGCGGTGCATGCCGCCGTGCAGGGCGTTGTATTCGAGCGGCTGCCAGTGCGCGCGGTGCGCGGTCTGGGTCAGCTGGCGCCCCTGCTGCACGAAGCACGAGTGGCGGCGCCGGCGGTAGCGGCCGCCGTCCTTGAGGTAATTGTCGAGCGCCAGCGTGTCCCAGCTCGGGGCCAGGTCGTTCAGCGCGGCCAGCGGCACGCCGGCCAGCGCCGCCACGTCCCGCGCGCACAGCAGCGCGTAGCCATCGCGCCGCAACGCCGCGGCGGCCTCGGCCAGCGGCGTGTAGAGAGGTGTCGTCATGATCTTAGGCGGCGGAAGCCATCAGGCTGGCGCGCAGTTCGTCGAGTTGTTTTTTCATGTCCACCACCTGGTCCAGCGTGCAGCGCGTGGCCTGCAGGATGGACGGCGGCAGCTTGGCGGCCTCGTGGCGCAGGGCGTCGCCGTGCGGGGTCAGCTTGATGATCACCTGGCGCTCGTCGTTGGCGGCGCGGGTGCGGGTCAGCAGCTCGGCCGCCTCCATGCGCTTCAGCAGCGGGGTCAGCGTGGCCGAGTCGAGGAACAGGCGTTCGCCCACCTCCGAGACGGTCAGTTCGTTCTTCTCCCACAGCACCATCATCACGAGGTACTGGGAATAGGTGAGCCCGAGACCGCGCAACAGCTTGCGGTACAGCTTGCTCATGGCCAGCGAGGTCGAATACAGCGCAAAGCAGAGCTGCGCGTCGAGCTGCGGGACGGTCGAGGGGGGAGGGGTGTGCGTGTCCATGTCCGCAGTATAGGTAGTGTGCTATATAATTGCAAGCTAGGCGGGGAAAAATAGTTTTGGCGGGCAATTCCGCTGCGGTTATGATGGTGGGGAGAACACAGGGGGGAGTGGCGGCAGATGAATGTCAAAAAGGCCATCGTGCTGATCGTCGATGAGGCTACGGACCAGCTGATCCAGATGAACGGCATGCTCGAGGATCAGTACGAGGTCCGGCTGGCCAACAGCGGCCGCGCCGCGCTGGACATCATGCAACACGTGCCGCGCCCGCACCTGGTGGTGGCCGACGCCGACCTGGCCGGCGTGGACGGCTACAGCCTGTGCCAGCAGCTCAAGTCCAGCCCGGACACGGCCGACATTCCCGTGATCCTGCTGCAACGCGCGGCCGACGCCCAGCGCGCGCTGGACGCCTGCGCCGCCGACGTGGTGCCCAAGCCGGTGCCGGCCGGGGTGTTGCGCGCGCGCGTCGACACCCACCTGCAGCTGCGCCACTCGCGCGAGCTGCTCAAGCAGCAGCGCAACCTGCTGGAGCACGTGGTGGAAGAGGTCACGCTGGAGCTGAGCCAGATGCTGGACGCCATGATCTGGGCCATGGCCTCGCTGGCCGAGACGCGCGAGTACGAAACCGCCAACCACCTGCGCCGCGTGCAGCACTACATCGCCGCGCTGGCGCGCCAGCTGCGACACCACAAGCGCTTCGAGGAGGAGCTGAGCGACGCCAACATCAAGGCGCTGTTCAAGGCGGCGCCGCTGCACGACATCGGCAAGGTGTCGATCCCGGACGCCATCCTGCTCAAGCCGGACCGCCTGACCGACGCCGAGTTCGAGATCATGAAGAAGCACACGGTGTACGGCCGCGACGCCATCGTCAACGTCGAGCACGCGCTGGGCTACACCAACACCTTCCTGCGCTACGCGCGCGAGATCACCTACTCGCACCAGGAAAAATATGACGGCTCGGGCTATCCGGAGGGCCTGGCCGGCGACGCCATCCCGATGTCGGCGCGCCTGATGGCGGTGGCCGACGTGTACGACGCGCTGATTTCCAAGCGCGTCTACAAGCCGGCGTTCACCCACGAGACCGCGATGGAGATGATACGGCAGGGAAGCGGCGAACACTTCGACCCCGACGTGGTGGACGCCATGCTGACGGTGGAGGAGGAGTTCATGGCCATCGCCGAACGCTACAGCGACCCGGCCGCCTGATCATGGTGCGCGGGCGCGGCTACCTGGCTTTCTTTGTCGGGATCTGCCTGACGGCCTGGACCTGCTATTTCGTGCTGGAGGAGCAGCAGAAGCTGCAGGTGCGCGCCAGCTTCCAGCACGACACCGAGAAGGTGGCGCGCGACACCCAGAACCGCCTGCAGATCTACTTCGACACGCTGCACGGTATGAAGGGCCTGTACGCGGTCGACGACAGCATCGACCGCCTGCACTTCCACCGCTTCATCGAGGAGCTGAAGGTCGAGCGGCGCTATCCCGGCTTCCAGGCGCTGCAGTTCGTGCGCATGGTGCCGGAGGCGCAGCTGCCGGCCTTCGTCGAGCGCGTCAGGCGCGACACCGCGCTGGCGCCGGACGGCTATCCCGGCTTCCACGTCCACCCGGCCAACCGCCGCGCGGTGCATTACATCATCGAATATACCGAGCCGCTCAAGGGCAACGAGAACGCCTTCGGGCTCGACCTGTCGGCGCTGCCGCCGCACCTGAAGGCGCTGGAGCTGGGGCGCGACAGCGGCGAGATCGTCGCCACCGAGCGCATCACGCTGGTGCAGGACGCCAGCGGCGAGCCGGGCTTCGTGGCGCGCGCGCCGGTGTACCGCAACGGCATGCCGCTCGACACCACGGCGCAGCGGCGCGAGGCGCTGGTCGGCTTCGTGGCCATCGTGTTCCGCGTGAACACCCTGATGCGCGAGGTGATCGACAGCGCCCTGCTGCAGCACCTGCACGTGCGCATCGAGGATGGCGGCTTCCAGAACGGCAAGCCGCCGGGGCCCGGCGTCGACACCCTGCTGTACGACAGCGACGGCCGGGTCGAAGGCCACCAGGAGCGCGCCGACGCGGTGCCGGGGCTGACGGCCAGCACCGTGATGCCGGTCGGGCAGCGCAACTGGATCATCAAGTTCGAGGGCCGCTCCGGCGGGCGCTATGGACGCTCGCAGCTGCCGGTGGTGCTGATCGCCGTCGTCGGCGTCATCATCAGCGCGCTGATCGCCTTGCTGCTGGTGGCCAACCGGCGCGAGTCGGACGCGCGCCACGGGCTCGAGTTCAGCCTCAAGGAACTGGAGCTGCAGAAGAACAACGTGGAGATGGCGCGCAACGACCTGGCGCGCGTGGTGGCCACGCTCAAGCAGGCGCAAAGCAATCTGCAGACCTCGGAGAAGATGGCGTCGCTGGGGGCGCTGGTGGCCGGCGTGGCGCACGAGTTGAACACGCCGATCGGCAACAGCCTGCTGACCGCCAGCGCGCTGGGCGACATGGTGCGCGACTTCGAGCGCCGGCTGAGGGAGGACGGCGGCCTGAAACGCTCGGCGCTGGAGGCGCACCTGAACGACGCGCGCAAGGCCTGCGACATCATGAACAACTCGCTGACGCGGGCGGCCGACCTGATCACCTCCTTCAAGCAGGTGGCGGTGGACCAGGCCAGCGGCCAGCGGCGCCGCTTCCGCCTGGACGAGGTGGTGCACGACACGCTGGCCACCTACGCGGCGCAGCTGCGGCGCGCCGCCTGCGCGGTGACGGTGGACGTGCCGCCGGACATCGTGTTCGACTCCTACCCCGGCAGCCTGAGCCAGGTCATCAGCAACCTGATCGGCAACGCCCTGCTGCACGGCTTCGATGGCCGCGAGAGCGGCGCGCTGGCCATCATCGCGCGGCGCGAGGGGGAGGACCTGGCCATGCTGCAGCTGCGGGACAACGGCATCGGCATGACCGACGTGGTGCTGCACAAGATCTTCGATCCCTTCTTCACCACCAAGATGGGGCAGGGCGGTTCCGGGCTGGGGATGAATATCGTTTATAACATTGTGACCGGGGTGTTGAAGGGCACCATCCGGGTGGAGTCGGTGCCGGCGGAGGGCACCAGCGTGACGCTGGTGCTGCCGCTGTGGCTGCCGGAGGAGGCCGCGGTTCAGGCGGCGTAGCGCTGGCGCAGCAGGGCCAGCATGGCCACGTTCAGCTCCCACGCGTTCGATACTTCCTTTTGCGTGTAGGGCAGGGTCTGGGTGTACGGGACCGGGCCGAATTCCGGCGTCAGCGTCATGCGCGCCGCGCCGGCCGCCTTGCGCAGGCGGATCACCTCGTCCCACCACGACAGGTGCGCCTCCAGCGCGGCCCGCGCTTCCGGCGCGCGGAAGTCGGCCACCTGCGGGCCCTGCGCATGGCCGACGCGGGCGTGGATGTGGCGCACGTGCGGCAGGGTCGCGGCCAGCGTCCGCGGCTGGTCTTCCAGCAGCGACTCGCAGGCGCAGCACCAGTGCGACAGGTCGGCGGTGAGCTCCAGCTCCGGCATCTGCCGCAGGTAGGGCAGCAGCAGCATCGGGTGGCCGCTGAAGCGGCTGCGGTGGATCTCGTGGTAGATCGGCACGCCGTGCTGGCGCGCGATGTCGGCCGCCAGTGCCAGCAGTTCGAGGTTTTGCTCGGGCGTGAAGTAGTCCTTGCCGGTGTGCGAGTTGACGTGCAGCGGCTTGGCGGCGCAGGCGTTGTGCAGCAGTTCGGCCAGCGCCTGCTTGTGCGGCTCGAAGGCCGGGTGGAACACGGTCTCCCATTGGGCCACGATCAGGCCCAGCCCGGCGTCGGCGATCTGGCGCGTCCATGCGTCGCGTTCCACGGCGTCCAGCGGCAGCGACATTTCGATGCCGTCGAAGCCGGCCGCCTTCACACGTTCGATGAAGACCGGCGCCGGCAGTTCGTTATTGCCCCATTGGGCGGCGAAGATTTCAATTTTCATGTTGGCTCGTCGTTCCCGCGCAGGCGGGAACCCATAGGCCGCCGGCGCGAATACTCGGTATGGGTCCCGGCCTGCGCCGGGACGACGTTAGAGGAAGCCGCGCACCGGCAGCTTGTCGTCGCGCTGGATCCAGTTGCGCGGCGAGTAGCGGGTGGCGCCGTCGGTCACGTGCAGGGTGTAGGCGTGGCGCGAGACCGGCGAGCGGTTCGGCGCGCTGTAGTGCGGCAGCAGGCCGTGGAAGCACACCAGGCTGCCGGCCTTGCATTCGAGCGGCACGGCGGTGCTGTCGTCCGGCCAAGGCAGGTCGCTGAGCTTTTCCATGCGCACGTTGTCGCCGTCGCGCAGGAAGCGCTCGCGCATCGGGCCGCGATGGCCGCCCGGCTCGGCCCACATGCAGCCGTTGTCCAGCGTAGCGTCCTCCAGCGCGAACCAGAAGGTGGTGACGCTGACCGGATCGGTGTCGAAGTAGGTGGCGTCCTGGTGCCAGCGCACCTCGCCGCCGATGCCGGGTTGCTTGAAGATGTACATCGATTGCCAGACCCTGGGGTCGGACAGGCCGATCTCGCGCGCCAGTTCTTCCAGGCGGGCGTCGGCGGTGAAGGCGCGGAACACCGGGTCGAGATCGTGCATGGCGTGGCCGATCTTGTTGATCGACAGCGACTTGGCCTGCTTCAGCTGGCCGTCCGGGCCGAAGGCCTCCTCTTCAAAGAAGCAGCGGATGGTGTTGTCGGAGCCGAGGAAGTAATCGTCGGTGGTCTTTTCCTGCTCGACGGTGCTGAAAATGCCGGATTGGGCGGCCGGATCGAAATCGTTGACAATCTCGGCGGCGCGGGCGCGCAGGCGGGCGATCTCTTCGGCGGTCTTGAAACCGGGGATGACGATGTAGCCATCGCGTTGATATTGTTGTTTTTGCGCTTCCGTCAGCATGTCCAGCTCCCGTGGGAATAGTCGATGTCGCCATTGTACGGAGCGGGGCGGGGGCCCACAATCGGCAAAAGGTTGACACATTGTCGCTGAAATGGAGACAATCGCCCCATGGATCAGTTACGGGCGATGGAAATCTTTGTCGAGGTGGCAAGGCTGCGCAGCTTCAGCGAGGCCGGGCGTCGCCTCGGCCTGACGCGCGCCATGGTCAGCAAGCACGTTCTGCAGCTGGAGGACAAGCTGGGCGCGCGCCTGCTGCACCGCTCCACGCGCGAGGTGAGCCTGACCGATGCCGGCCAGGCCTATCTGGCGCCCTGCGCGGCGGCTGTGGCGCAGGCCCAGGAAGCGGCGCGGGTGGTGGCGCAGAGCGGCGACGATCTGGCGGGCCCGCTGCGGGTGCAGGCGCCGTCGAGTTTTGGCAGCGAGTGGCTGGCCGGCGCGCTGGCGCGCTTCGCGTTGCAGCATCCGCTGCTGGAGCCGATGTTGTACGTGGACGACGCGCTGCTCGACCCGATCGCGCATGGTTTCGATCTGACGATACGGGTCGGCGGCATACCGGACGTGCACGCGCTGGCGATACGGCCGCTGGCGCCTTGCCGTGGCGTGCTGTGCGCCGCGCCGGACTATCTGGCGCGGCATGGCGTGCCGCGCACGCCGCAGGATCTGCAACAGCACCGCTGCCTGCACTTCAGCCACCTGACCGACGGCACCCAATGGCACTTCACGCGCGGCGAGGAGCGGGTGTCGGTGCGCGTGCCCGCCGCGTTCACCGCCAACAATGGCCTGGTGCTGCAGCAAGCCGCGCAGCGCGGCCTGGGCATCGTCTACAACACCACCTTCCTGGCGTGGCGCAGCCTGCTGGAGGGCACGCTGGTGCCGGTGCTGGGCGACTGGGAACTGCCGCTGAACCACCTGAGCGCCCTGTACCCCGCCAGCCGCCAGCCGTCGCCCAAAGTACGCGCCCTGATCGACTTCCTGGTCGCGGAGTACCACCCGGTGCCGCCATGGGACCGTGAACTGAACGAGAGTGGATTGTTGTCGTTGTGTGATTGATATTAAGGCGGCATGGTTGAATTACTGGCCTTTATGCCGGGACGAGCTCTATTTTAACTTTTTTGCCTAAGGCGGCGGCTGCGCCGGTCAGTGTAGTGAGGGTCAGGCTGGCGTCGTTTTCATCCAAAAGGCGATTTAGTGAGGCTCGGCTGGTGCGCATTTTTTCAGCGAGGCTGGTCTTGGTCATTTTTTGCCCCTTCATTTCCTGAGCTATCTGCCACGCGATGACCCGCTTCACCGCAACGGCTGCGGCTTCTTCAAGCATGCCTTCCTGCATCAGGAAGTCGTCGAAATTGCTGCCAATATTTTGAGTTTTCATTTCTTGCTCCAGAGTTATTTCATACGTTGCTTTGCAATGCGCAAGTCAGCCAATGGTGTGCGCTGTGACCTTTTGATGAAGCCATGCAGCAGCACCATGGCATTTCCCTCAAGCGTAAATAACACACGGGCTACCCGCCCTGGCAACGATGTCCTCACCCTTAGTGTATCAAATTAGGTACGTTTTATCCGGGTGATCCAGCGATTTCCCAAGCGCCGTTGCGGTAGATCAGATCATCGTCGAGATAGACGCCGTCGGTGACGGCGAACACGTCGATGTGGTAGCGGGCGTCCTTGCGTTTCAGTTGCGGCTTGGTGTAGACGCCGTGCTTGGCGCCCAGCGACAGGTGGATGCCGCACATGCGCTCATAGGTGCCGATGTCGTCCACCATGCGCTCGCGCGAGAACGCGCGGTTCATGCCGAAGCCCAGTTCGCGCAGCCACACCTCGCCCTCGTGCTCGCGGATGATGGACAGCATGTTGTCGAATTCCGGCGTGCTGTTTTCCGCGCCCACCACGCGGCCTTTGTCAACGACGATGGTGATCGGCGTCTCGGGGCGGTTGACCAGGAATTTGGTGTCGCCAAACACGAAGATGCGCGCGCGGCCGCTGACCGCCTCCAAGTCGCGCGCCTCGGTGAACACTTCGCCCAGCGGGTACTGGCCGCCGACGTTGGTCATGCCGCTGTAGTCGCCGATGTTCAGCTTGGCCGACTCGAACGGCGAGGCGAACACCAGCCGCGCGCCGTCGCCGCTGTCGACCGCGCCGTGTTGCGCGCGGTCGATGCGCGCCTTCAGCGCGTGGCCGACGCTGCGGTAATACGCCGGGTCGTAGGCCAGCGAGTCGATGTAGTGCAAGCCCTGCTGGCCCGGCATGCGCGACAGGTGCACGTGCTCGATCACCTTCAGGCCGCGCTTGAACAGTTCGATGCGGATGCGGTAGGCGTCCATGCGGAAGCTGGTCGACTGCACCAGCACCACCAGGTCGCCGGCCCGCAGGCGTTCGAACATGCCCAGGATGACCTCCGGCGTGGTGCTGTCGAAGTCGACGAATTGCGCCGCCGGCACCACGCGGCGGTAGGCCTCGGTCAGCACGCGATTGAGGTCGGTGCGGGTGTCGTAAACGATGAGCGCGGCGTGCGGCGCGCGGTGTTCGATGGCGTGGCTCAGCGTGTCGCGCAGGTTGCGTTCGGCGGCGTCGACAGCGGAGGGGGGCAGGGTGGACGTCATGATGCGTGGTTCAGATGGATCAGCCCGCATTATAAGGGCTGGCACGGCTGCGCTTTCTCCTTGTAATGCCCGGAAGCGCGATATAGAATTAAAAAATAGCCTGCCAGCAACTTCACGGCGATAACAACAGGAAGCAAGATGACCGTATTAATGGGACAGGATTTGCCGCTGGAGCGGCCCGACGCCACCGGGCGCGCAGCGTTGTTTGTGCCGACCGCCGCCATCAAGGGCGACGTGCTGGAGGCCGTGCGCATGGGGGCGGCGATCGTCGGTTACGGCAATCACGACCGCACCTTGACCATTTACTACGAAAGCAACCGTTTCAACGAGCCCAACCTGGTGAAATGGGAGCAAAAGGCGCGCAAGGCCTTCGAACGGCTGGCGGAAAACCTGCCCACCGTGTCCAAGATGGTCAGCAAGCCGGAAAACTTCGAGCAGGTGGGCTACATCAGCAACAAGGGCATCCTGATCCGCCGCATGGAAAAACTGCGTAACTGGCTGGAGAAATCCGACGCCCTCGACAGCGCCCCGGCGTCGGAGCAGATCGACTTCGCGCCGCCGCCCCCGCCCAAGAAAATCGTTGCCGAATAATAAACAGCAAGAAGCGGTGCGCTGCGCTTTGGCGCGCCGTTGTATGCTCCTGGAAAGAACCCATTCTTTCAGGAGATAGTCATGCGTTATATCGCGGTAATGGTGGCGGCGCTGGCGCTGCTGGGCGCCTGCCAGAAAAAGGATGATCCGAGCGAGGCCGGTCCGGCCGAGCGCGCGGGCCGCAAGATCGACCAGGCCACCGAGCAGGCCGGCCAGAAGCTCGACAGCGCCACCCAGCAGGCCAGCCAGCAGCTCAGCGAGGCGGCCAGGGAAACCAGCCAGAAACTCGACCAGGCCAGCGACAAGGCCAGCGAAAAACTCAACGAGGCCACCAAGGAGGCCGGCCGCAAGCTGGAGCAGGCCGGCGAGAAGATGCAGTCGGCCGCCGAGGCGCGCGAAGCCAAGAAGTGATCAGTGCTTTTGCACGGCGTGCCTGATCGAGACCACGTTGGTGTGCTCGGTCGGCGTGGTGGGATGGGTGCCGGGATCGCCGCCCAGCACCACGCTCAGGTCGACGAAGCCGGCGCGCCAGGCGCGTTCCAGATCCTGCTCGATCGCCTCCATCGACGTCAGGTGGAAATTCTCGAAGCCGCGCACGCCGTAGGCGCGGTTGCGGCCGTGCGCCTTGGCCAGGTAGAGCGCCATGTCGACCAGGTTGACCGCGCGCTCCCACGCCAGCGGCTCGCCGCCCGGCACCAGCGGGAATGGCGAGAAGCCGACCGACACGTTCACTGAAATCTGGTGCTCCTGGTAGGTGAGCGATTGCGACGAAATGCTCAACAGGATGCGGCGCGCG
This sequence comes from Duganella sp. SG902, assembly GCF_013376005.1. Taxonomy (GTDB): domain Bacteria; phylum Pseudomonadota; class Gammaproteobacteria; order Burkholderiales; family Burkholderiaceae_D; genus Rugamonas. Next base: position 345,807 of record NZ_JABMJK010000002.1, read on the forward strand.
ATTTCATCCACGCCGTGGCGCGGGATGGCCGGCAGGAAGGCCAGGAATTCCTCGCCGCCCCAGCGCACGATCATGTCGGTTTCGCGCAGCGCCACGCGCAGGTTCTCGGCGATCATCTTCAACACGGCGTCGCCGGCGGCGTGGCCGTAGTTGTCGTTGATGTGCTTGAAGTGGTCGACGTCCAGCAGGAACAGCGCGCCGACGATGTCGTCCTGCCGCTCCCTGGCGTTCAGGCCGCGCATGAAGTCCTGGAAGTGGCGGCGGTTGTACAGCGAGGTCAATGGGTCGAGCGTGGACTGCGCCTTCAGTTCGAGGTTCTTCACCTCCAGCTGGGCGTTGGTGTGGCGCACCTTGCGGTACAACAGGCCCACCACGGCGGCGGCCAGCGCGAACACCAGTGCCAGCAGCCACCACACGCGCTGCTGCAGGCGGCGGTTGTCGATCTCCGCGCCCTTGACCTGGTTCTCGCGGCTCAGCAGCTCGATCTGGCGTTGCTTCTTCTCGGTCTCGTACTTTTCCTGCAGCTCCAGCATGGCCTGCTGGCGGCGCTTCTCGAACAGTTCATCGGAGATGGCGCGCTCGCGGTGATAGGCCTGCACCGCGCCGGCCATGTCGCCGGCGCGTTCCAGCGCCTCGCCATATTCGCGCAGGGCCGCCTGCAGATCCGGCTTGTTGTTCTCCTGCTCGTAGCGCGCCAGTCCCAGCTCGTACTGCTTCTTGCCCTCGGCGATGCGGCCCATGCCGAGGTAGGCCTGGGCGATGTTCAGGCGCGCGGTGGCTTCCACCGATTTGTCGTTGGTCTGCTGGGTCGAGCGCAGCGACTCCTGCGCGTACTGCGCCGCGCGCGCGTAGTCGCGCTGTTTCAGGTAGCTGTCCGACAGGTTGACCAGGGTGACGCCCACCATGCGCTCGGCGCCCAGTTTGCGTTCGATGTCCAGGCTTTGCAGCAGCGCGCGCAGGGCGCGTTGCGGCTGGCCGGAGTCGATCGCCAGCGCGTACTCGGTGTTCTTGGCCATCGACATGCGGCCGGGCGACTTGAGTTTCTCGGTTTCCGCCAGCAGCTCGTCCAGCGTCTCGGACGCGTTCTGGTACTCCTTCATCTGCACATGCAGCTTGGCCAGCGCGTTGAGCGCCGCCACCAGGCTCAGGGCGTCGCCGGCCGGCGGCCGCGCGAGGTCCACCGCGCGCTGCAGCTTGACCAGCGCGGCGGGGAAGTTGCCCTGCTCGGCGTAGGTCTGGCCGGCGGTGATGGTGGCCTGCACCTTGAGCGGATTGTCGCTGGTGGTGAGGGCCAGCTTTTCGGCGTCGAAGGCGAGGCGGTGGGCGGCGTCGACCTCGGCCTGCGCGAACAGCACGTAGACCTTGGCCAGCATGCCCTTGGCGATGATGGCGTTGTCGTGCAGCGACTTGCCGAAGGAGATGACCTGCTCCGCCGCGTCCAGCGCGACGTCGTTTTGCCCGAGCCGCATGCGGGCGGCGCTCATCTGGGTCAGGAATTCGGCGCGGGTGTAGGATGGGGCGGCGGCCAGTTCGGGCTGGAGTTTCAGCAGCTGCGCCAGCGCCTTGTCGGGCACGAAGCGACTGAGCTCGCGGATCTCCAGGATGCGTTCATCCAGCGTGGCCTGAGCCAGCACGCCAGCCGGCGCCAGCGCCAACACCACGGCGGCAACCAGGGTCCGCCGTTTCGTCCGCCACCATCCACCGTTTCTCGATCCCGCCAACTTGACGCCCCCGCGCTCGCACCGCAATGTCTAGACAATTATATGCCCGTTGCAAGCGAGAAAGCCTGAAGCTATGCGAATTTTTGGCGCAAATCGCACATTTTTTTCAGGCCTAGGCCGCCAATTGTTGCAAAAGATATAGGCGTTGGTACAAGCCGCCGCTGATCCCCATCAGCTGCTCGTGCGGGCCGGTTTCCGCGATGCGGCCGTGATTGAGCACGATGATGCGGTTGGCGTCGCGGATGGTCGAAAGCCGGTGCGCGATGGCGATCACGGTCACCTTGCCGCGCAGCTCGTCGAGCGCGGTCTGCACGATCTGCTCGGTTTGCGAATCGATGTGCGAGGTGGCCTCGTCCAGCAGCAGGATGCGCGGCGCGCCGGCCAGCGCGCGGGCGATGGCGATCAGCTGCTTCTGGCCGACCGACAGGCGCGAGCCGCCTTCGCCCAGCGGCGTGTCATAGCCTTGCTCCAGCGCCGAGATGAAATCGTGCGCGTGGGCGGCGCGGGCGGCCGCCTCGATCTGCTGCTGCGTCAGGCCGCGGCCCATGTCGATGTTCTCGCGCGCGGAAGCGGCCAGCAGGAACGGGTCTTGCGGCACCAGGCCCACCTCGGCGCGGAAGCGTTCATTGTCGATGGCGTCCAGCGGCACGCCGTGCATCAGGATGCTGCCGTGCGGCGCCGGGTAAAAGCGCAGCAGCAGCGACAGCAGGGTCGATTTGCCGCTGCCGGTGTGGCCGACGATGCCGACGAAATCGCCCTGCGGGATGTCCAGCGACAGGTCGTGCAGCACCGGCTGGCCGGCGTTGTAGGCGAAGTCGAGGTGGCGGATCGAGACGGCTGGCAGGTTGTCGTCGTTGGCGGCGGCCGCGCGTTGCGGCGCCTGCCGCGTATGCTCCTGCGCCGCGCCTTCGTCGAGCAGGGTCGCCACGCGCGCGGTGGCCACCACCGATTGTTGCAATTGGCTGAACTGCATGGTGATCTGGATCAGCGGCTCGATCACGCGCGCCAGGTAGCTGATGAAGGCGTACAGCACCCCGACTTCGGTGGCGGTCATCTCGCGGTGGCCGAACATGAAAATCACGGCGCCCAGCAGGATGATGTTGAACAGGTCCAGCGCGGGGCGCAGCAGCCAGGCGTTGGCGCGCAGCTCGGCCAGGCGCGCGGTGTAGTGATCGTGGTTGGTGGTGGCGAAGCGCTGGCCGAAGCGGGCCTCGGCGTTGCTGGCCTGGAGCACGCTCATGCCGCCGATCGATTCGGCCATCTGGCCATTGATCTCGCTGCGCAGCGCGCGGGCGCGGGTGACGGCCGGCGCGCTCCAGCGCTGGTACAGCCAGACGATCAGCAGCACCGCCGGCAGCAGGGCCAGCACGATCAGCATCAGGCGCCAGTCCAGCCAGGCCATGGCGCACACCGTGCCGACCAGGACGATGGTCGAATCGAGCATCACGAACAGCACCTGGATGTACAGGTTCTTGACCGCCTCGGTATCGTTGGTGACGCGCGAGACCAGCTGGCCGGTGATGGCGCGGTCGAAGAAGGACATCGGCAGCAGCAGCACGTGGGTGTACACCATCTCGCGCAGACGCATCACCGAGCGCATGGCCAGGCCGGACAGGCGCACCAGCTGCAGGTAGCGCAGGCCGCTGGCGATCCAGCCGGTGAGCACCACGCCGGCCAGCAGCCCGGCCATGCGTGGCCAGTCCAGATGGTGCGGCAGCAGGTGCTCATCGATCAGCGCCTTGCCCATGATGGGGCCAAGCACCTCCAGCAGCGCGGCGGCGATCAGCCACAGAACGGCCCAGAACAGGTGATGCTGGTCGGGCAGGGCGGCGCGGCGCAGCAGGGCGATGGCCTGGCGCATCTGGCCGGCGGTGGAGGTGGCTTCAGGCTTCATCGAGACTGGCTTCCAATTGTTGATAGCGCCACTGGCTGGCGTACCAGCCGTCCAGCGCGAGCAGTTGTTCGTGAGTGCCGGTTTCTGTGATGCGGCCGTCGCGCAGCACGATAATCAGATCGGCGCTGACCACGGAGCTGAGGCGGTGGCTGGCGATGACCGCGCTGCGGCCCTTGCGTGCTTCGCGCAGTTCTTCCAGATGGTGCAGGATGCGGGTTTCGGTGCCGGTATCGACGGCCGACAGCGCGTCATCGAGCAGCAGCAAATCGTTATCGGCCAGCAGCGCGCGGGCGATGGCGACGCGCTGGCGCTGGCCGCCGGAGAGCGTGATGCCTTTCTCGCCGACCTGGGTGTCGTAACCCTGCGGGAACAGCAGGATATCGTCGTGGATGGCGGCCAGGTTCGCGGCATGCTCGATCTGCGCGCGGGTGGCGCCCGGCTTGGCCAGCGCGATGTTGTCCGCGATCGAGGCCGAGAACAGGAACGACTCCTGCGGCACCCAGCTGATGGCGGCGCGTAGCGCGTGCAGCTTGTATGCATCGAGCGCGTGGCCGCTCCACTGCACGCTGCCGTGTTGCGGCGTGAGCTGGCGCAGCAGCACGCGCAGCAGCGTCGACTTGCCGCTGCCGGTGGGGCCGACCAGGCCGAGGGTCTGGCCGGGTTGCAGCGTCAGCGTGATATCGCTGATGGCCGGCGAGGTTTGTTCGGCATAGGCGTAGCTGACATCGCGCAGCGTCAGCGGGCCGGGTGGCACGGTGGTCAGCGTGCCATGATCGTCGATGGCCAGCGGCGCGTCCAGCATGGGCTGCAGGCGCTGCCAGGCGGCGCGTCCGCGCTCGATCAGCGACAGCACCCAGCCGGCGGCGAACATCGGCCAGATCAGCTGTCCGAGATACATGGTGAACGCGGTCAGCGCGCCGATGGTCAGCTGATTGTGCCAGACCAGATAGCCGCCGAGGCCCAGCGTCAGGCCGCTGGCGGCGGTCAGCGTCAGGCCGACGGCGGGTTCGTAGGCGGCCTCCCACACCTGCGCGCGCAGGCTGGCGTCGGAGGCTTTCGACGCCAATGTGGAAAACTGTTTGGCGCTGCGCTGTTCGAGACCGAGCGCGCGCAGCGTGCGCACGCCGGACAAGGTCTCCTGCACATGATCATTCAGCGCGCTGAAGCGCTTGAGCGAATCGGTGGAGGCGGTGTGGATATGGCCGGAGATATACCAGAACGCCCACGCCATCAGGGGGAAGGGCAGCAGCGCGATGCAGGCCAGGCGCCAGTCGACGCCGAGCAGCATCACGCCGAGCACCATCACCAGCGTGAGGGCGCCGTCGAAGCCGGCCAGCATGGCCTCGCCGGCGGCCATCTCGATGGCGTCGATATCGTTGGTGGCGAGCGCCATCAGATCGCCGGTGCGCTGGCGCTGATAGAAAGCCGGGCCTTGCAGCGTCAAGCGGGTGTACAGGCGGGTGCGCAGCGAAACGCCGAGCTGATAGGCGGCGCCGTACAGAATCTGGCGCCAGGCCACGCGCAGGAAATAGATGCCGAAGCCGATCAGCAGCAGCGTGCCGATCTCCAGCAGCAGCGCATTGCCGGACAGCGTGTGATTGGCCAGGCCATCGATCATGGCGCCGACCTTGCGCGGCACCCAGATACTGAGCGTGGCCACGCCGGCCAGCATGGCGCCGGACAGAATATAGGCGCGGCTGTGCTGGCGGACGAAACCGCCGATCAGCCGAGAGAGTTTAGACATGTTGCCTCGGGAAAGCGTGTAGCCCGTTAGGATACACAAAAATTCGGGGTCAGCTCTGACATTCGGACATTTTGGAACTTTTCAAAATTTTAAAAGTTCCGCAGTGTCCGAATGTCAGAGCTGACCCCGAATTTGGGGTTTTGTGCCGGCAACTGAACCCGAGGTTTATTTCTTGGCTTTGGCGCCGCTCAGGTCGAGCTGCTTGGCGGGCGCCGGCTTGGCTTTGGGGGCGGAGGTTTTGGCCGGCTTGTCTTCCGGCGCCAAGGCGATCGGTTTCGGCGCCGGCGCCGGGAACGAGGGCTTGACGTCGACTTTCACTTCCACGAAGCTGTCTTCCTCCGCCACCGGAATCGGCGCGGCGGCCGGCTTGGCTTTTGGCACCTTGGGCGCGACTTCGGCCACCGGCTCGTTGGCGGCCACCGCTTCCACCGCCGCGCTCACGGCGGCGGCCAGCGCCGGCGCCGTCTTCGGCGCCACGGTCGCCTTGGTGGCGGCCAGGTCGGTCACTTGTTTCAGGGTGCTCTGGGCGCTCTTGATCAGTTCGCTCTGGGCGGTCGAGGCGATGCTGTATAGCTCGCGGCCGTAGGCCAGCAGGCTGTCGAAGCTCGGCTGCTCGCCCGCGCTCAGGCTGAAGAATTCCTTCGGATCCTTGGCCGTCAGCAGCTTCTTGGCGGCGGCCGAGGATTTTTCCACCGAGGCTTTGGTGGCGCTCAGGTTCAGGGCGATGACTTTCTCGGCGCTGCCCACGGCGGTCTGGGCCAGGGTGCTGAAGATCTGGAACTGCGCTTCAAGTTGCGATTTCGTGGCTGCGGAAAACTGTTCGGTGATCGAAGACATGGTTTCTCCTGAAATTATGATGCAACGCAATAAGTCCATTCTAGCCACGATTGTATGGCTTGGAAAGTTATTTTTTCTACCATCCCACCCTGGTTGCAACAGGTTGAATTAATGCAATGCAACAATTGGTGTATTTTGGTGAAACTGCCTACAATGGTTTTACTTTAAATCAATGGAGTCCTTGATGGATGTCGTGATACGCAACGCCAACCTGGCCGACGGGCAGCATGGAGTCGACGTCGCCATCGAGAACGGCCGCATCGCCGCCGTCGGCCCGCGCCTGCCGCTGCAGGCGGCGCGCGAGATCGACGCCGGCGGCGATCTGCTGAGCGCGCCGTTCGTGGACGCGCATTTCCACATGGACGCCACGCTCAGCTACGGCTTGCCGCGTGTTAATGCCTCCGGCACGCTGCTGGAGGGCATCGCGCTGTGGGGCGAGCTGAAGCCGCATCTCACCCAGCAGGCGCTGGTCGAGCGCGCACTGCAGTACTGCGACTGGGCGGTGGCGCGCGGCCTGCTGGCGATCCGCTCGCATGTCGATGTGTGCGACGATCGCCTGCTGGCGGTGGAGGCCTTGCTGGAGGTGAAGCGCCAGGTGGCGCCGTATCTGGATTTGCAACTGGTGGCCTTCCCGCAGGATGGCGTGCTGCGCGCGCCCAACGCGCTGCTCAATCTCAAGCGCGCCATCGCCATGGGCGTGGACGTGGTGGGCGGCATTCCGCACTTCGAGCGCACCATGGCCGAGGGCGCGGAGTCGGTGCGCATCCTGTGCGAGTTCGCCGCCGACCAGGGCCTGATGGTGGACATGCATTGCGACGAGTCGGACGATCCGCTGTCGCGCCATATCGAGACGCTGGCCTACCAGAGCAACCGCCTCGGCCTGCACGGCCGCGTCACCGGCTCGCACCTGACGTCGATGCATTCGATGGATAACTATTACGTCAGCAAGCTGCTGCCGCTGATCCGCGAGGCCGGCGTGGCGGCGGTCGCCAATCCGCTCATCAATATCACGCTGCAAGGCCGTCACGACAGTTATCCCAAGCGGCGCGGCATGACGCGCGTGCCGGAAATGCTGGCCGCCGGCATCCCGGTCGCGTTCGGCCACGATTGCGTGATGGATCCGTGGTACAGCCTGGGCTCGGGCGATATGCTGGAGGTGGCGCAGATGGGCCTGCACGTGGCGCAGATGACCGGCCAGGACGCCATGCGCGCCTGTTTCCGCGCGGTCACCGACACCCCGGCCGCCATCCTCGGCCTGCAGGGCTATGGCGTGGCGCCCGGTTGCCACGCCGACCTGGTGCTGCTGGACGCGGCCGACCCGGTGGAGGCGATCCGCCTGCGCGCCGCGCGCCGCATGGTGATGCGCCGGGGAAAAATCATCGCGGAATCGCCGCCCGCGCACGCGCGCCTGGACTTGCCGGGCCGGCCGGAACGGGTGAATTTCCGCTTGGGCCGCTAGCTGGACTTGAAGCCGGAAATACATGACAATTGAACACTGTTAAATCGGCTTGGAGTCACCTTGAAAGAAATCGCCATCCGACCCGCGACGGAAGCCGACTTCGGCCCCATGTGGGAAATATTTCAGGAATTGATCGCCAGCGGCGACACCTATTATTTCGCCGCCGATACCAGCCGTGAAGATTGCCACGCCTACTGGTTCGGTCCGGGCGTGAAAAGCTATGTCGCCATCCTCAACGGCGAGCGCCTGGTCGGCATGTACCGCCTGATGCCGAACCAGCGCGACCGCGGCGCCCACGTGGCCAACGCCTCGTTCATGGTCAGCCCGGCCGCGCAGGGCGTGGGCGTGGGCAAGCTGCTGGGCGCCGACTGCCTCGAGCGCGCGCGCGCCGAGGGCTATCTGGCGATGCAGTTCAATTATGTGGTGAGCTCGAACATGCCGGCCGTGCTGCTGTGGAAAAAGCTGGGCTTTTCCATCGTCGGCACGCTGCCGCGCGCCTACCGTCACCAATACCTCGGCTACGTGGACGTCTATGTGATGTACCAGTTGCTGGCCGATCCCTCGCACTGGCCGGACGCATGAAAATACTGGAAACCCCACGCCTTACCCTGCGCACCATCAACGCCGACGACGCGTTGTTTTACTATGAACTGGTGAACGATCCCACCTGGCTGGAGCATATCGGCGACAAGGGCATCCGCACCGTGGCCGAGGCGCGCGGCGCCATCCTGGACGGCCCGTGCGTGATGCAGCAGCGCCTCGGCCATTCGCTGTACGTGATGGAGCGCAAGAGCGACGGCCAGCCGCTGGGCTTGTGCGGCCTGATCAAGCGCGACAGCCTGCCCGAGGTCGACATCGGCTACGCGATCCGCCCGGCCTATTTCGGACAGGGCTATACTTATGAGGCGGCCTCCGCCGTGGTGGCGTATGCGCGCGACGTGCTGCGCATGCCGCGCCTGATGGGCATCACCAACCCGGCCAACACGGTGTCGATCAATCTGCTGGCCAAGCTGGGCCTGACCTTTGTCGAGCACAAGGTGCTGCCGCCGGATGGCCGTCCTACCAATATTTATTGCATGGAGCTGTTGTAGCGGTGGGAATCCGCGGGAATTTTCATCGCCCGATATTGGCATTTGCGCGTCGCGCGCGCATGATGGGTAACAGTCCTTGCCAAGGAGGTAACGATGAAACTCGCCGATCTCAAGATAGGCGTGCGCCTGGGTTTGCTGGGCGCATTCTTTTTCGTCGCGCTGGGCGTGGTCGCCACGTCCGGCTGGCGCGCGCTCGATAACAGCAACCTGCGCAGCGCCGACGCCATGGCGCGCTCGGTCGCCATGAGCCAGGCCATCGACACCGCGCGCAGCGCCCAGGTCGAGTTCAAGACGCAGGTGCAGGAGTGGAAGAATATCCTGGTGCGTGGCAACGATCCGGCCCAGCTCGACAAGTACAGCAAGGCCTTCGTGCAGGGCGGCGAAAGCACCCGCGCCGAGCTGCGCAAGCTGGACGCGCTGCTCGACAAACTCCAGCTGCGCACGCCGCTGGTGGACGAGGCCATCAAGACCCAGAACGAGCTGGTCGCGCGCTACATGGAGGCGCTGAAACGGTACGACCCCGCCAACCCGGAGAGCGCGCACGTGGTGGACGCGCTGGTCAAGGGCATGGACCGCGAGCCGACCAGGAAGATCGACGACATCGTCGCCTACATCGGCGCCGAGGCCAAGCGCCTGAGCGAGTCCATGGCGCGCGAGAACGCCGACGCCCACCGCGCCGCCATGCTGGCCATGGGCGCGACCCTGCTGATCACGCTGGTGGTGGGCGTGGTGACGGTGGTGTGGCTGATCAAGAGCATCACGGTGCCGCTGCACGCGGCCGTGGGCGTGGCGCAGACCGTGGCCGGCGGTGATCTCAGCAGCGAGGTGCGGGTGAACAGCAGCGACGAGATCGGCGACCTGCTGGGCGCGCTCAAGGCGATGCAGGACAATCTCAGCAATATCGTCGGCCAGGTGCGCAGCGGCACCGAGACCATCCACGGCGCCTCGGTGGAGATCGCGGCCGGCAACCTCGACCTGTCTGGCCGCACCGAGGAGCAGGCCAGCTCGCTGGAGCAGACGGCCGCCGCCATGGTGGAGCTGACCGGCACCGTCAAGCAGAACAACGAGAACGCCGCCGAGGCCTGCCGCCTGGCCGACGACGCCAGCAGCGTGGCCGCCAAGGGCGGCGACGCGGTGGCGCAGATGGTGCAGACCATGGGCGAGATCAACGACAGCTCGCGCAAGATCGTCGACATCATCGGCGTCATCGACGGCATCGCCTTCCAGACCAATATCCTGGCGCTGAACGCGGCGGTGGAGGCGGCGCGCGCCGGCGAGCAGGGGCGCGGCTTCGCGGTGGTGGCGTCCGAGGTGCGCAACCTGGCGCAGCGCTCGGCGGCGGCCGCGCGCGAGATCAAGGAATTGATCGGCACCTCGGTCGGCCGGGTGGAGGAGGGCAGCCGGCTGGTCGGCCAGGCCGGCGCGACCATGGAGCAGGTGGTGGCCAGCGTGCGGCGCGTGACCGCCATCATTGGCGAGATCGCGGTGGCCAGCGGCGAGCAGCGCGAGGGCATCGAGCAGATCAGCACCGCCATCAGCCAGATGGACAGCGTCACCCAGCAGAACGCCGCGCTGGTCGAAGAGGCCGCGGCGGCGGCCGACGCGCTGGAGCAGCAGGCGTCCAGCCTGGCGGCGGCGGTCAGTGTCTTCAAGCTGCAGGGGCAGCCGGACGCCGCCGCCCTGCCGCCCTCGCGCGGCCGCGCGCCGCAGCTGACTCACTGAGCTTTTGCCACAAGCCGTTTGATGCGCCTCAACAGAGCGCGCAAACGGCCCGCCGGTGTTGGTTCTATCCCATATCATTCCCTCTTCCGCAGTCCACCCGAACGAAGAGGGACGCATGAACAGCTTATGGCCGATAGCGGCCGGCATGGCGCCATGTTTGCTGGCGCTGGCGGCCGGTCAATGGCAGGCGCGCGGCCTGCGCGCGCGCTGCGCCCAGTTGCAGGCGGCGCTGGCGGCGCAGCGCGACACCGAGATGCGGCTCGACTTCATGGCCCATCACGACAGCCTGACCGGCCTGCCCAACCGGCTGCAATTCCAGATGCAGCTGGAGCACGGCGTGGCCTACGCGCGCCGCCACGAGAGCCGGCTGGCGGTGCTGTTCGTCGACATCGACCACTTCAAGGCCATCAACGACACGCTGGGCCACGACGCCGGCGACCAGGTGCTGGTGCAGTTCGCCCAGCGCCTGCGCCAGTGCGTGCGCGAGGTGGACACGGTGGCGCGCCAGGGCGGCGACGAGTTCATCATCCTGCTGACGGAGCTGCGCAACGGCGCCGACGCGCAGCAGGTGGCGGAAAAGATCATGAAGGCGATCGCCGAGCCGTTCACCATCCATGGCGATCCGCTGCCGGTGGCGGCCAGCATCGGCGTGGCGGTGTACCCGGACGACGACGCCGACCTCGACGCACTGATCGAGAAGGCCGACCTGGCCATGTACGCGGCCAAGCAGCGCGGCAAGGGCGCCAGCCTGCGCTTCCTGCCCAGCATGCAGGCCAAGGCCTATTCCAGCCTGATACTGGAGACGGCGCTGCGCCACGCGCAGGAGCACAACGAGTTCATCCTCACGTACCAGCCCAAGCTCAATCTGCGCGAGCGCAAGATCACCGGCGCCAAGGCGCTGCTGCGCTGGAAGCATCCCGAGCTGGGGCTGGTGATGCCGCTCGATTTCCTGCCGGTGCTGGAGCAGAGCGCGCTGATCCTGCCGGTGGGCGCGTGGGTGATGGCGACCGCCATGGCGCAGGCGCGCCGCTGGCTCGATCGCGGCCACGCGCTGACGGTGGCGGTGCACCTGTCGCCGCGCCAGTTCTTCCACAAGGATATCGCGCAGATGCTGGCGGCGGCGCTGGAGAGGGCCGACGTGCCGGGGCGCTGCGTCGAGGTGGAAATCACCGAGGCCATGCTGATCGACCGCAGCCAGAACGCGGAGGAGGTCCTGCAGCAGTTCAAGCAGATGGGCGTGCGGATCGCGATCAGCGATTTCGGCACCGGTTATGCCTCGCTCAATTATCTGCGCCGTTTCGCGGTGGACGTGGTGAAGATCGACAAGTCGTTCGTGGATGACCTGGCGCGCGGCGGCGCGATGGTGCGGGCGATTATCGAGATGGCGCACTCGCTGAACATGCAGGTGACCGCCGCCGGCGTGGAGACCGACGCCCAGCTGGCGCAACTGTCCGCCATGGGCTGTGACGAGGCGTTTGGCTTCTGCCTGAGCGCGGCGGTGTCGCCGGAGGAAGTGGAGGCGCTGCTGGCGGCAAGCCAGCAGCGCACGGCGGCGCTTATTTCCTGAAGAACCAGGTCAGCGGCAGGTGCACGCGCGCCGACCAGGATTTCTCATTGTGGCTGCCGCCTTCGGCGCGGTAGTACATCAGATCCTCGTTCAACACGTAGCCCTTGGCCAGCATGGCGTCGCGCATGTTAGTGGTGAAGTCGATGCCGTCGCCCTCGGTGCCGGCGTCGATGTAGAACTTCACCGGCTGGCGTGGCGGCACGTTCTTGCGGAACATCTGGTCGTTCCACCAGAACGAGCTCGATACGCCGCAGGCCTTGGAGAATACTTGCGGATACTTCTGCGCGATGTAGACCGAGGCGATGCCGCCCAGCGAGGAGCCCATGATGGCGGTGTGTTCGCGGTCCGGCAGCGTGCGCAGGTTGGCGTCCACCCACGGCTTGACGGTATCGACGATGAAGGACGCGTAGGCATCGATCTTGCCGCCGCCGTTTTCCTTGTCGCAGCATGGCGTGTATTCGGCGATGCGGTCGGGCGTGTTGTCGATGCCGACCACGATGGCCGGTTCGATCACGCCGGTGGCGATCAGCTTATCCATGTTGGTGCCGATTTCCCACGCCGCGCCGAATGCGGCGGTCTTGGGATCGAACAGGTTCTGGCCGTCGTGCATATAGAGCACCGGGTAGCGCTGCCGCGGATGCGCGTCGTAGCCCGGCGGCAGGTAGATGCGCAGCTTGCGGCTGTTGTTCAACTGCGGCGAGGCGAAGTTGTCGACGATGCGCAGCGTGCCGGCGGGGATGGCCTGGGTTGGCGCATCGCTGTCCGGCACCGGCAGCACGCGCACGCCGTGGATGTCGAACTTGTTGGATGGCCCTTTCACACCGCCGGCGTCGCTGTAGGTGGTGTTGCTCTTCATGTAGCTCATGTTGTAGAAGTCGGACAGCTGCAAGGTGTAGCTGCCCGCCGTGAGCCTGGCGCGCAATGGCGTGGAATACTTGGCGCCTGCATCGGCCGGCGAGTGCGGCAACTGCACCACGCCATTGGCGATGATGTTTCCGGCGCCGTCCTTCAGCGTGGCCCATTTGACGCCGCCGCTGACGCCCAGGTTGATCTGGTGCGCGGTGTTGCGGTACTTGATCTGCACCGCGTAGCTGCCGGCGCGTTCGATCTGGATTTGCTGCGTGAAGATGTCCGATGGCGATGCGCCGAAGTCGACGCGCGCGACGGCGATTTCCTCACCCGCGTTGAGGCAGGCCGGCATGCTGTGGTGGCTACGGTTGCCGGATTTGGCGTACGCCGCTTCCACCGCGTAGCACAGATTAGCCGCCGCGCCGGCACGGCGGTCCGCCCAGGTGCCGGCCGAGATGCGCGGGCCAACCAATTGGCCGTTGCGGTAGATGTTGTACACCACGCCCGCTGTGGCGCCGGCGCCGCCGGCTTCGATGTGCAACGTTGGATAGCCATAGGCGCCGCGTTCCAGTTTCGCGATGCGCGGCTCGGCCGGCGCGTAGACCGCCGCGTCCCGCGCCAGCGGCGTGGCCGTCACGCCGCGCCTGGCCTGCTGGCCGGGCAGCAGTTTGCCGAGACGGATCTCGATGGCGTTATCCTCGCCCAGCGCATCCCATGCCAGCGACGAACTGGCCGGCTTGCCGTTCAAGGTCACGCCATCCACCGCGTAGTAGCCGTCACCCTTGGCCGCCGCCGGCAGCCGCACGCGCACCTGCAGGCGCTTGCCGCGCACGCTGAGATTGTTCAGCGTGATCGCGTCGCTGCCCGCGAAGGTGTCGCGGCGCAGCTTCGCGGTGATGAAGGGCTTGAGTGCAATGCCCTCATTGGTGGTTTGCACGCCAAACACGCTGCCCACCACCATGCCGAGATAGCCGCCCACGGACCACAGCTGGCGGCGCGAATTCACCACCGGGCCACTAAGCTTGCCGTCGTCGAGCATCGGCTGGCCGGACAGCCATTCCAAATTCTCCATGTTGGAGAGATTGGTCGCCGCGCCGCGCATCAAGGTGGCGTAAGCCGCATCGGCCACGGCGACGTTGCCGCCAATCGCTGCCGCCTTCAGGCCGTAAGCCGTGACGAAAGGCCACATGGCGCGATTGTGATAGACCGCCGTGTTGGACTGCTGCGGCCAGATCACCGGCGCGCCGAACGGGCCGTGCGGATAGTGCGCGAGGATGCTTTGTGCCTGCTTCTGGTCGGCGATGCCGGTGACGATGGCCAGCGATTGGCCCAGCCAGTCGTACTTGTACATGGCCGCGCCATCGAAGTGGCCGGCGGTGACGCTGCTGTACATGCCGCTGTCCGCCTGCCAGAATCGCTTGTTGATGGCAAGCTTCAGCTGCGCGGCCCAGTCGGCGTAACGCGCCGCCAGGCGGGCGTCGCCTTGTTCCCCGGCCAGTTGCGCGGCCAGCGTCAGCGCCTTGTAGTGGGCGGCGTTGGTGGAGAGCGCCTTGGAGGTGGCCATGTAAGACAACTCGTCCGGCATCCATGCGGCGTAGGTTTGCTCGCGCCAGTCGAGGAAGGATTCCTCGCCGTTGTACAGGCCATCGGCAGCATCCCAGATGGCGAGGCGGTCATTTTCCAGCGTGTTGCTCAGGGCATGCAAAGCCTTTTTGGCGAAGGCCGCGCGCTGCTCGGGCGGCAGGGCTTTCAAGGCTTCATCCGCGCCGAAGGCCCAGCTGACACGGTCGGTGCTGACCGGCCAGCTGCCGCCGCTGCCGGTGTCCTGCACGATCTGGTAGCCGTCGCCCACCGCGTGCAGGCCGGCGCTGATCCCCTCGCGGTAGCCGGCCAGCTTGAATTCAAGCGAGTTGCGCGTGCGCTGCGGGTCCAGCATGCCGAGGCCCAGCGCGGCGGCGTAGGACAGGTCGCGGGTCCAGACGTAGTGCCACAACTCGCCGGTTTCAAAGCATTCGCACGGGATGGCGTTGCCGCCGTTGTAGCTGCCGTCGCGGATCTCGCTGACCGAGTCCAGTTTCATTTCATGGCCGGCCAATGCGAACAGCGCATCGAAGGCGAGGTTGCCGCTGCGGACGGTCGGCAGGGCAGGCGATTCGCTGTAGCTGATCTCTTGCTTGCCGCCCTCGCGCACGCGCAGGGTGGTCGATTGCGTGTAGCTGCGCAGCGCGGCGCCGGCGTCCGGCGCGGCGTAGCGCACGGTCTCCCGCTTGCCGTCCCAGGTTGGATAAACGGCGCTGGCCGAGGCGGCGGCGGCGTATGCGCCCTGCATGGCGGTCGCTCCCAGCGCCAGCAGCAGCGTGGCGCGCAACGGCGTGAGTTGTTTCATTGTTCAATCTCCAGTATCAGCGCGGAGCGCGCCGGTAGTTTAATTTGGCCGTCCAGCGACACGCGCTGGCCACTGATCACGTCCACGCCCGAGCGCACGCCGCTCAGCATCTCATGGAAGCGCGCGGTGGGCAGCGCGATATCGGTTTTGTTTTTATTCAGGGCCACCATCACTTTCTTGCCCTCGCCATAGCGGAAGTAGACGTAGGTGTGTTGTTCCGGCCCATAGTGCATCAGCTTCCCGTTATGGATGACCGTCGCTGTCTTGCGCCAGTTGAGCAGCTTGCGCACATAGGCCTGGGCGTCGGCCTGTCGCGGCGTGAGGCCGGCGCCGGTGAAAGCGTTGATCCTGTCGCCGGCCCAGCCGCCGGGGAAGTCGCGGCGATACGATGCGTCATCGCGGCCCTTGACGGTGCTGGTCATCTGGATCTCGGTGCCCGAGTAGAACTGGGGAATGCGCGGCATGGTCGACACGAACGCCAGCGCCATGCGGAACAGATCGGGATCCTCCTCCAGCGCGCTGAAGGTGCGCGACAGGTCATGGTTCCCTTCAAACAGCACCAGGTTGGAGGCGTTCGGATACAGGTAGTCCATCGACACGGTCTCGTACAGCGCGTTCAGACCCTGCTCGCTGTCGTCCGTCGCCACCAGCGCACGGCGCAAGGCGTCGTTGAGCGGGAAGTCCATCATGCTCGGCATGTGCGACACGTAGCCGTCGATATTTTGCTTCCCGCGCTGCCAGTGGGCCACCACCGGGATCAGCGGACTCCATTCCTCGCCCACCAGATTCAGGCTCGGATACTCGGCCATCACCGCGCCAGACCAGCGGCTGAGGAAGGCGTTGTCCGAGTAGCCGTAGGTGTCCACGCGCAGGCCCGACAGCCCCGCATACTCGATCCACCAAATGCTGTTCTGAATGAGATAGTTGGCCACGTAGGGATTGGCCTGGTTCAGGTCCGGCATGCCGGGCGAGAACCAGCCCTGGGTGAAATTGCGCTTGTCCTCTTCCGATGCATACGGGTCCTGCACCGCCACGCGATGGTGCGCGGTCGGCACGTGCTTGCCCTGGTAGGTCAGCCAATCCGGCATCGGCATGTCCTGCATCCACCAGTGCTTGCCGCCGATGTGGTTCAGCACCACGTCCTGGATGATGCCGATGCCACGCGCGCGCGCCTGCGCCGACAGCTTGCGGTACGCCTCGTTGCTGCCGTAGCGCGGATCGATGCGGTAGTGATCGGTCGCGGCATAGCCGTGGTATGAAAACGCCGGCATGTTCGATTCCAGCAGCGGCGTGGACCACAGCTGGGTAAAGCCAAGTCCGGCCACGTAATCCAGATGATCGATGATGCCCTGGATATCGCCACCGTGGCGGCCGCCGCCATCGGCGCGGTTCAGCTTGTCGGCATAGCCGTCGACGTTGTCGTTGGCCGGGTCGCCGTTGGCGAAGCGGTCGGGCATCACCTGATAAATCACGTCGCCGTTGTTGAAGCCGGCGCGCCGGGCCGATCCCTTTTCACGCGCCTGGAGTTGGTAGCCGTAGCTGATGCTGTGCGCGCCGCGCCGGAACGTCAGCTCCAGCTTGCCCGGCGCGGCTTCCGGCGCGATCTCCAAATCGATGAACAGATAGTTGCGGTTCTCCACGCGCGACACGCTGGCGATGCGCACGCCCGGATAGCTCAGCGCCGGTTCCAGATCGGCGATACGCGGCCCATGCACCATCAATTGCAGCTTGCTGTTGTGCATGCCCGCCCACCACGATGGCGGGTCCATATGTTCGATGCGGTAGTTCTGTGGCGCGGCGCCGGCGATGGCGGGCACGAGGGCGGCCAGCAGTGTTGCCAGCAGGGATATCTTCATGAAGTCTCCGATAGGTAGTCGTACTACACGCCCGCGTTTTTCTGGCTCCCGGGCTTAATGCATTGATTTTACGAGAGAATGCTTGCGCATGGTGTGCAAACCAAATAGCCGACCGTGGCCGGAATTTAGTCGGAATACAGCAATCCTGTCATTTTCCTCCAAATTGCGTTTCAGCACGGAAAGTTGCGTGAATCCGGGCCTCGCCGGATGGTTGCAAACTGATATTTGGCGACAAAAAATCCCGGTTTTGGCGTGAATATTGTAGTTCTACTACAAATTATTGTGCTTGGTCCTGTAGCCGAAATACAACGTGGTGGCGCTCTCTGTGGGGCGTCGCAGTGTGGCGAGGCCTTGTAATCCGTAGTGTCGGGGAAGTTTCATTGACACAGAATCTAGTTTTAGTACAAAATTCTCTCCCAGAACGTCTTTAGAACGTTGTCATTCCTTGGATCCCGTGTAGTTGAGCTCTTTGCGGGACTTATATTTTGTGTCATGAGAGGGGACATTAAATGAACATCTTCGCAAGCAAGCGCAGCCACACTGCGTTCCCATTGAAACCAGTTGCCGCAGGTTGCGCCCTGCTGATCGCCGCCGCCGTGCCAGCCCATGCCCAGACCGACGCCGCCGCCTCGGGCGAGGAAGCCAAGGTCATGTCGGTGACCGTGTCCGGCATCCGCCGCGGCATCGAAGATGCGATCTCGGTGAAGAAAGATTCGAGCTCGATCGTTGAAGCGATCTCGGCCGAAGACATCGGCAAGCTGCCGGACGTGTCGATCGCCGAATCGATCTCGCGCCTGCCTGGCCTGGCCGCGCAACGCGTCGCCGGCCGCGCGCAAGTGATCTCGGTGCGCGGTCTGTCGCCGGACTTCGCCACCACCCTGCTGAACGGCCGCGAGCAAGTCTCGACCGGCGACAACCGCAGCGTGGAATTCGACCAGTACCCATCCGAACTGATGAGCGGCGTGACCGTCTACAAGACCCCCGACGCCGGCCTGGTCGGCCAGGGCCTGTCGGGCACCATCGACCTGCAAACCGTGCGCCCGCTGAACTTCAGCAGCCGCACCGTGGCCCTGAACCTGCGCGGCGAGAAGAACTCGCTGGGCAAGATCGCCAACGCCAAGGACACCGGCAACCGCTTCAGCGCCAGCTACATCGATCAGTTCGCCAACCGCACGATCGGTATCGCGCTGGGCTGGGCGCACCTGGAAACCCCTATCCTGTCGAATGAGACCGGCCTGTACGAGCCATGGAAGCGCGACGCGCGCACCGGCCTGCCGGCCGGCACCTTCGGCTCCGACGGCATCAAGGCCGTCGCCCGCAGCGGCAAGAACGAGCGCGACGGCGTCATGGGCGTGCTGCAATACCGTCCGAACAAACAGTGGACCAGCATCGTTGACGTCTACGCTTCGCGCTTCAAGGCCGAAGAGACCGCCAACCAGATCGAGATCAACCTGAGCGGCTGGAACGGCGGCTTCGATCCCGCCCCGGTCTACACCGGCGTGACCACCACCAACGGCACCATCGCCGGCGCCACCGCCAACAACGTCTATCCGCTGGTGCGCGGCATGTACAGCAAGCGCAAGGACGATATCCGCGCCGCCGGCTGGAGCAATGAGGTGCGCCTGGACGGCTGGTCGCTGTTCGCCGACCTGAACTACTCGAAGGCCAAGCGCGCGGAACTGAGCCTGGAAAACAACCTGCAGATGTCCAACGCCGCCGGCGATCCCTTCCTGGATTCGGTCAAGCTGGGCATCGGCAATGGCGGTTTCTCGCAGATCACCACCGGCCGCGACTATAACAACCAGAACGCGCTGTACGTGCGCAACACCATCTACGGTTCCGGCTACGGCAAGACCCCGAGCGTAGAGGACGAGCTGAAAGGCTTCAAGCTGACCGCCAACATCCAGTCGTCGGGCGCGCTGGAGAAAGCCTTCTCCAGCTTCGACGTGGGCGCGAACTACACCGACCGCACCAAGAACAAGCACCAGCCTGAGGGCAACATCAACCTGAAGGGCGCGCCTACCCTGATCTCGTCCGACCTGTTCTACCAGTCGGCCAGCCTGGGCTTCGCCGGCGCCGGTTCGATTCCGACCTGGAACGTGCCAGCCGTGGTGGACAAGTACATGGTGTTCGCGCCGACCGACACCGCCGGCTACCTGATCGCCAAGACCTGGGAAGTGAGCGAGAAGGTCACCACCGCCTTCGCCAAGGCCAACATCGAGGCGGAACTGGGCCCGGACGTCAGCCTGCGCGGCAACATCGGCGTGCAGGTGCAGCGCACCGACCAGTCGTCGGCCTCGCGCTGGTACGACAACACCACCGGCGCCATCAAGCCGGTCAACGACGGCAAGAAATACACCGACGTGCTGCCGAGCATGAACCTGGCCTTCGGCCTGGACAACCAGCAGACCGTGCGCCTGGCGCTGGCCAAGCAACTGGCCCGTCCACGTGTGGACCAACTGCGCTCGGCGCTGGACTTCGGCATCGACACCACCAAGCGCGAGCCGGGTGGCAGCGGCGGCAACGCCCGCCTGGATCCATGGCGCGCCAAGGCCTTCGACATCTCGTACGAGAAATACTTCGACAAGAAGGCGTACTTGGCGGCGGCGGCGTTCTACAAGAAGCTGGACACCTACATCTTCACCCAGACGCAGTCGTATGACTTCAGCGCCTACGTGCCGCCGGGTTCGGTCGGCAACGGCGCCAGCTTCCCGCTGCACACCGCCATCGGCAACTACACCGCGCCATACAACGGCAACGGCGGCAACCTGAAGGGTGTGGAGTTGACGGCGTCGCTGCCGCTGAGCATGGTGACCAAGTCGCTGGATGGCTTCGGCGTGACCGCCAGCACCACCTACACCGACAGCAAGATCACGATCGAAGATCCAAGCGGCAGCATCGGCCAGCACATCCCGCTGCCGGGCCTGTCCAAGCGCGTGACCAACCTGACCGCCTACTACGAGAAGAATGGTTTCGAGACTCGCATCTCGCAGCGCCGCCGCTCGGACTTCGTCGGTGAGATCGGCAACTTCGCCAACGACCGCGCGCTGCGTTATGTGGTGGGTGAGAACGTGATCGACTTCCAGATCGGCTACACCTTCAACACCGGCGCGATGAAGGGCGTTGGCTTGCTGCTGCAGGTGAACAACCTGCGCAACGCCGCCTACGAAACCTACAACGGCGACCGCAACCAGCAGCTGGAATACCAGAAGTACGGCCGCACCGTGCTGGCTGGCGTGAACTACAAGTTCTAAGCTGACTTAGCCTCAAACAAAAATGGCGTCCTTCGGGACGCCATTTTTTTTACTTCTTCTCAGCCGCTGCGAAAGCCGCGTTCTGCTGATCCAGCCAGGTCTTCAGCGGCGCGAAGTATTCGAGCAGCGCGTTGCCGTCGATTTTGTCTTCGCCCGAGATGGCTTTCAGCGCTTCCGGCCATGGCTTGCTGGCGCCCATGGCCAGCATCTGCTGCAGCTTGGCGCCGGCCTTGGCGTTGCCGTACACCGAGCAGCGGTTCAGCGGGCCGGTGTAGCCGGCTTCGCGGCACAGCGCGCGGTGGAACTGGAACTGCAGCATGTCGGCCAGGAAGTAACGCGCGTACGGCACGTCGGCCGCCACGTGATACTTGGCGCCGGCGTCAAAGCCGGTGATGCCCTGGCCTTCGACCGGACGCTTCATGCCCATGTACTGCTCGCGCAGCTGCCACCAGCTCTTGTCGTAGTCGGCCGGCTTGGTCTTGCCCGAGTAGACGTCCCAGCGCCATTTGTCGACGGTGTAGGCGAACGGCAGGATGGTGACCTTGCTCAGCGCGCGTTCCAGCAGCTGCGGGATGTCGGCGTTGACGTCCGGCTCCTGGTCCATCAGGCCGATCTGCTTGAGGTAGGCCGGCGTGATCGACAGCGCCACGGTGTCGCCGATGGCCTCGTGGAAGCCGTCGTTGGCACCGTTGCGGAACAGGAAGGGCTGCTTGGTGTAGCCGAGGAAGTAGTAGACGTGGCCCAGTTCATGGTGGATCACGGTGAAGTCTTCGGCGGTCGGCGTGATGCACATCTTGATGCGCACGTCGTCCTTCTCGTTGATCGGCCAGGCCGAGGCGTGGCACACCACGTCGCGGTCGCGCGGCTTGGTCAGCAGCGAGCGCTCCCAGAACGATTCCGGCAGCTTCTGCATGCCCAGCGAGGTGTAGAAGCCCTCGGCATACTTGGTCATCTGTTTGGCGTCGGTCTTGCGTTCTTCCAGCACCTTGGTCAGGTCGAAGCTCTTGGTGTCGCCGGCTGGCTTGAGGATCGGGTACAGGTTGGTCCAGGTCTGGCTCCACATATTGCCGAACAGGTGGGACGGGATCGGGCCGGTGGCCGGCACCACGTCCGGGCCGTAGGTGGCGCGCAGCTTGTAGCGGGTGTAGGTGTGCAGCGCATCGTACAGCGGCTTGACCTGCTGCCACAGGCGCTCCATCTCGGCGGCGAAGGCTTCCGGCGGCATGTCGTACTGCGAGCGCCACATCACGCCGGTATCGGCGAAGCCCATCTGCTTGGCGCCCTTGTTGGACAGGGCCACGTATTCCACGTACTTGTCCTTGTAGGCCGGGGCTTGCGCGTGCCAGCCGGTCCACATCTCTTTCAGTTTGGCTTCGTCGCGGCTGTTGGCCAGGACTTTTTCCATTTCGCCCAGCGCCATGCAGGCGTCCTTGGTCGGACAGTATTTGGCTTTGCCGTAGGCGCCGTTCAGGGCGGCCTGCAGCGCCGCGTATTGTTCGCGTTCCTTCGGATCGGCGAACACCACGGTTTGCTGCAGCAGCATCAGCTTGCGCGAGGCTTCCGGCGACAGCTTCAAGCCGTTGAAGCGGCGCGCGCCGACGGCCGCCTCGCCCGAGGCGCTCAGGTAGCGTTCGGCGAAGTAGGCGGCGATGCCTTCGGTGTCGTCGGTGATGAAGTTGGAGCCGACCCAGGCGGCGCGCGCCTGTTCGTTATTCAGTTTGTTCAGTTTGGCTTCGGTGTCGGCCAAAAAACGTTCGGCTTCGGCGGCGGTTGGTTTTGCGGCGGGGGCGGCCAGCGCGGTGGTGCTGGCGGCTGCGAGGGCGGTAGCCAGCAGCGTGCTGATAATTTTTGGTGTCACAGACATCTCCCAGGGTATCTTGTCTTGGTCACCGGACCGGTCGGTCCGATGGGCGACAATCATACACGAGGGAGTGATGGGGGGGCGCTTGTTCGCAGCCTCCCGGGAGATCACAGCGCGATGTCGACTGAGCGATTGGCGGCATCGCTGGCCGGCAGTTCGACCGTCAGCTGGAAGGTTTTGTCATCCCAGCCAAACACGGCGACCTTGCCGTCCACCCGCACCGACGATGGCGCGGAGGTCACGGTGTGCACTTTCAGGGTGATGCCGCGCTCGGGACGCTGGTACTGCTTGCCCACTTCCGAATCCACGCGCAGCGTCAGGGCTTTGCCCTGCAGCTTGCTGGTGAAGCGCAGCAGTTCGTACTTGCCTTGTTCGTAGGCTTGCGCGGTCAGGCCGTCGTCGTCGTACAGTTTTCCGGCGCTGGAGGACACGGAAGCGTCGTGCCAGTAGTGCAGTTCGATCTGCCTGGTGTTGTAGTCGCGCGTGGTCTGCACGACTTTCGCCATCGGCACGAAGGCGCCTGCGCGCACGTAGACCGGCACGTGGTCCGCCGCCAGTTCGATCGAACGGGTGGCACCGCCGGCCTGCCGTTCGCCGGTATGGAAATCGAACCACGCGCTGCGCGCAGGGAAGTAGACATCCGCCTTGGTCTGGCCTTGCTTCAGCACCGGCGTGACCAGGAAGTCCTTGCCCCACAAGTAGGTCGACGACATGGCGCGCACCTTGGCGTTGGCCGGCTCCTCGTAAATCATCGGCCGCATCAGCGGCAGGCCTTGCTGGTTGTTGTCGAAGCCCAGCGTGTAGTTATACGGCAGCAGGCGATAGCGCAAGCGGATCGCCTCGCGCGCCAGCGCCTTGGTTTTCGCTTCGCGGTACACCGGTTCCGATGGCACTTCCTCCTGCGCGTGCGGACGGAACACCGGCTGGAACACGCCGTACTGCAGCCAGCGCGTGTACAGCTCATTGTCCAGCACCGGGTTGGCGAAGCCGCCGAGGTCCGAGTGCATGTAACCCACGCCCTGCATGCCCATCTGCAGCGCGATCTCCGGCTGCGATTGCAGGCCGCCCCAGCCCCGATCCACGTCGCCCGACCATGGGATGATGCCGTAGCGCTGCGTGCCCGAATAACCGGACCGCATCAGGATGAACGGACGCTCGGCCGGGAAGTCGCGTTGATAGCCTTCCGCCACCAACCGTGCCCACTGGTGGCCGTAGATGTTGTGCACCTGATCCGCCGTGCCGGTGGCGTGGCGCGTTTCGGTCGGATGCATCTCCGGTTCGCCCAGATCTCCCCACACGCCGGTCACGCCTTGCTGGCGCAGGCCTTTGTAGATGTCCCAGTACCAGTCCTTGCCCTGCTGGCTGAAGATGTCGATGATGCCGGTGTGGCCGAAGAAGAAGTCATAGGTCATCGGTTTGCCATCCGGCCCGGTGGCCAGCACCTTCTTGTCGACCGCCTCTTGCCAGCGCTTGGAGGTATCGACTACAAACGGTTCTGTAATCACCACCGTCTGCACGCCTTTTTTCTGGAAGTCGGCGATCATGCCCTCGGGGTTGGGGAAGCTGTCCTTGTCCCACGCCAGATTGCCCATGGTGCCTTTGACTTCCTTGCCGAACCAGTACAGGTCGAACACCACCGCGTCCAGCGGGATGTCTTCGGCGATGAATTTGTTGACGGTGTCGACGGCTTCCTTTTCGTTGTGATAGCCGAAGCGCATGGCGAAGTTGCCGAAAGCCCAGCGCGGCGGCAGCGGTTGTTTGCCGGTCAGGCTGGTGTAGTTGCCCACCACGTCTTCCCATGTGTCGCCGGCGATCACCTGATAGGTTTTGCGGCCGCCGATCGCCTCGTAGGTCAGGCTGTTGTTCTTTTTGCTGTCGAAATCGAGGTAGCCGGTTTGCGGATTGTCGAAGTGGATGGCGTACATTTTGGACGACAGCGCCAGCGGCATGGTGTAGCCCATCAGCTCCGAACGGTCGCCGTAGCCGTAGTTGGCCTTGTTGTACAGGGTGAAGCGGTGGCCACGACGGTCCATGCCCACCGCGCGCGAACCGGCGCCGTACAGGGCCTCGTTCTTATCCAGCGCGAATTCGATCGCTTCCAGTGTGCGCGGCTCGCCCTTGTTGATATCCTTGCTGCCGGTCGCCACGTCGTCCTTCACATGGATATAGCCGCGCTTCTCCGCCACCAGCGGCTTGCCCTTGTAGGCGTAGGCGATGCGGAACGGCGATTTGGTGATCGTGACGGTGATGCCGGCTGTGGCATATTCATAGCCTCCGCCTTTTTGCTTCAACATGGTTTTCACTTCGGCCGGCGCCAGCACCACGGCGTGCGACGCCGGGTCCGCAGCCTCGCCCTTCGGCACGAAGGTGGTTTCGATGATGCCGGTGGAGTAGGGCTTGATCAGGTAGGCGCCGTCGCTGGTGCGCACTTCGAGGTGGCCGTCGCGCTGGGTGATGCCGTCGAACTTGCGGTCCGCGTTCTGCGCGGCGGCGTGGCCGGTCAGCAGGGCCAGGGCGGCCAAGGTTGCAAAGGAGTTAATGGTCATGAATGTGGTCTCAGTGGTCGTCATGAATTTTGTTGTTTGGCTACATTTGACACCATAGCCCTGCCTCTGGATAGGCTTTTTATCGTTATTTTACAAGGAAGTTCTTCTGATTGACACGTTCATGGGGCCGTGTTATTTTCCTACAAATTTTAAAAATCGGGACGCTCAGCATGCATTCTTCCAGTAACAAGCCCATTCTGTCGTTCTGGCAGCTGTGGAATATGAGCCTCGGCTTCTTCGGCATTCAATTCGGCTTCGCGCTGCAAAATGCCAACGTCAGCCGGATTTTCTCCACGCTGGGCGCCAATCCCGACGACCTGTCCCTGTTCTGGCTGGCGGCGCCGGTCACCGGCCTGCTGGTCCAGCCCATCATCGGCTACCTGAGCGACAACACCTGGCACCCGACCTGGGGCCGCCGTCGTCCCTTCTTCTTCATCGGCGCGCTGCTGGCGTCGATCGCGCTGTTCCTGATGCCGAATTCCACCTCGCTGTGGATGGCGGTGATCGTCCTGTGGCTGCTCGATGGCGCCATCAACGTTTCGATGGAACCGTTCCGCGCCTTCGTCGGCGACAAGCTTGGCCCGTCGCAGCAGACGGCCGGCTTCGCGATGCAGACCTTCTTCATCGGCTGGGGCGCGGTGATCGCGTCGCTGCTGCCGACCATCTTCACCCACCTCGGCGTGAGCAACGTGCCGGTGGGCGGCGGCATTCCGGACACCGTGCGTTATTCCTTCTACGCCGGCGGCGCCGTCTACTTCCTGGCCGTGCTGTGGACCGTGCTGACCGCGAAGGAACTGCCGCCGGAAGACCTGGAGGCGTTCCGCGCCGAGCAGCGGCGCAGCAAGGGCCTGGGCCATGCGCTGGCTGAAATCTTCAGCGGCTTTACCAAGATGCCGAAGACCATGGTGCAACTGGCCGTGGTGCAGTTCTTCACCTGGATCGCGCTGTTCGCGATGTGGATCTACACCACCAACGCGGTGGCGGAAAATGTGTTCGGCACCACCGACGCGCAATCGGCCGCCTTCCAGGAGGCCGGCAACCACGTCGGCGTGATGTTCGCGGTGTATGGCGGCGTATCGGCATTGGCGGCGTTTATCCTGCCGGTTTTCGCGCGCCACACCAGTCGCAAGACCGTGCACCTGGCCTGCCTGGTGATCGGCGGCTTGAGCCTGTTCAGCATCTACGGCATCCGCGACCTCGACACGTTGTTCGTGCCGATGATCGGCGTCGGCATCGCCTGGGCCAGCATTCTGACCATGCCGTACGCGATCCTGGCCGGCGCGCTGCCGGCCAACCGCATGGGCTATTTCATGGGCCTTTTCAACTTCTTCATCGTCATCCCGCAGATCGTCAGCGGCCTGGTGCTGGGCTTTGTGACCAAGCACTGGTTCGCGGGCCATTCGGTCAAAACCCTGATGCTCGGTGGTGTGTGCATGGTGGTTGCCGGGGTGCTGACCCTCATAGTGCGCGACGAGGCGGAACCCGTATGATGTAATATTGTTCGTGAGACAAGAATCTGGGTCTGTCACCAACCTTATCGGAGCGAACATGAGCATCATCACCGTCAGCACCACCCCATTCCCCGGCCAGCGGCCGGGCACTTCCGGCCTGCGCAAGAAAGTCACGGTTTTCCAGCAGGCCCACTACCTCGAGAATTTCGTGCAGAGCGTGTTCGACACGCTGGGCGACTGCGCCGGCAAGACGCTGGTGCTGGGCGGCGATGGCCGCTATCACAACCGCGTGGCGGTGCAGACCATCCTGCGCATGGCGGCGGCGCACGGCTTCGCCAAGGTGCTGGTGGGGCAGGGCGGCATCCTGTCGACGCCGGCCGTCAGCTGCGTGATCCGCAAGCGCGCGGCGCTGGGCGGCATCGTGCTGTCGGCCAGCCATAACCCGGGCGGACCGGATGGCGACTTCGGCATCAAGTACAACATCGCCAACGGCGGTCCTGCGCCGGAAGGCGTGACCGAGGCGATCTACCAGCACACCGAAACCATCAAGCAGTACCGCATCAGCGACGCCGGCGACATCGACCTGAATCGCCTGGGCGCCACCCGCATCGAGAACATGGATGTGGAAGTGATCGACTCGGTGGCCGACTATGCGGAACTGATGCAGCAGCTGTTCGATTTCGACGCCATCCGCAAGCTGTTCGCGGGCGGCTTCCGCATGTGCTTTGACGGCATGCACGCGGTCTCCGGCCCGTACGCCAAGGCCATCATCGAAGGCCAGCTGGGCGCGCCCGCCGGCACCGTGATCAACGCCGAGCCGCTGGAGGATTTCGGCGGCCACCACCCGGACCCGAACCCGGTCAACGCCGCGCAGTTGATCGAGATCATGGCCGCGGATGATGCGCCGGACTTCGGCGCCGCCTCCGACGGCGACGGCGACCGCAACATGATCCTCGGCCGTAAATTCGACGTCACGCCATCCGACAGCCTGGCCGTGCTGGCCGCGCATGCGACGGTGGCGCCGGGCTACCGCGCCGGCCTGAAAGGCATCGCGCGCTCGATGCCGACCTCGCAGGCCGCCGATCGCGTGGCCGAAGCGCTGGGCATCCCCGCGTTTGAAACGCCGACCGGCTGGAAGTTCTTCGGCAACCTGCTGGACGCCGGCAAAGCCACCCTGTGCGGCGAAGAGAGCTACGGCACCGGCTCGGACCACATCCGCGAAAAGGACGGCCTGTGGGCGGTGCTGTTCTGGCTCAACCTGCTGGCCGCCAGCGGCAAGTCGGTGGAGCAGCTGGTGAGCGAGCACTGGGCGCGCTTCGGCCGCAACTACTATTCGCGTCACGATTACGAGGCGGTGGAAACCCACGCCGCCAATGAACTCATGGCCTCCCTGCGCATCAAGCTGGCCACGATGGCGGGGCAGGACCTGGGCCACTACGTGGTCTCGTTCGCCGACGATTTTGAATACACCGACCCGATCGACGGCTCGGTGTCGAAGCAGCAGGGCGTGCGCATCGTCATGACCAACGGTTCGCGCATCGTGTTCCGCCTGTCGGGCACCGGCACCGAGGGCGCGACCCTGCGCGTCTACCTTGAACGTTACGAGGCCGATCCGAAATACCACCACCTGCCAACGCAGCAGGCTCTCTCGGCGTTGATACTGATCGCCGAACAAGTAGCGGGCATCGCCAACTGGACTGGCCGCGCCCACCCCACCGTCACCACATAACGATAAGGACGACAGCATGAAATTGACGACACTCGCATTAACCCTGGCACTGGGTTCGACAACGGCGCTAGCCGCTGAAAAGCCCAAGCCATTTTTGTGGGAGAACGCGACAGTCTATTTCCTGCTGACGGACCGCTTCAACAACGCCTTCACCGGCAACGACCTGGCCTATGACCGCCGCGCGGACGCCGCGCCGCTGCGCGGCTATATGGGCGGCGACCTGGCCGGCATCATCAACAAGATCAACGAGGGTTATTTCGATTCGCTGGGCGTGACCGCACTCTGGGTCACGCCGCCGGTGGAGCAGATCCACGACGGCACCGACGAGGGCACCGGCCGTTCTTACGGCTTCCACGGTTACTGGGCCTCCGACTTCACCACCGTGGACGCCAACATCGGCACCGAGAACGACTTCCGCAACCTGGTGGACGCGGCACACGCGCACGGCATCCGCGTGATCCTGGACGTGGTGATGAATCAAACCGGCCCGGTAACGGATATCGATCCGGTGTGGCCGAAGGACTGGGTGCGCACCGGCCCTGTGTGCACCTACAAGGACGCCAAGACCTTCGTCGACTGCACGCTGGTGAAGAACCTGCCGGACTTCCTGACCAATAGCGACACGCCGGTCGAACTGCCGGAACGCCTGATGGCGAAATGGCAGCGCGAGGGGCGCTTCGAGGAAGAGATCAAGAGCCTGAACGAGTTCTTCGCCCGCACCGGCTATCCGCGCGCGCCGCGCTACTATCTGATCAAGTGGCATACCGACTGGATCCGCAAGTACGGCGTGGATGGCTTCCGTGCAGACACCGTCAAGCACGTCGAGCCGAAAGTATGGAAGGAGCTGCTGAAGGAGGCATCCATCGCCTATGAGGACTGGAAGAAGGCCCACCCGGAGAAGAAGCTCAGCGACGACAAGTTCTTCTCGGTGGCGGAGGTCTACAACTACAACCTCGCCGAGGGCCAGTCGCACCACCTGGGCAGCGGCCAGTACGTCAACTACTACCAGTCCGGCTTTAACAGCATGATTAACTTCGGCCTGGTGCACGATGCGAGGAAGGATTACGAGTCCATCTTCAGCAGCTATTCCAACGCCTTGCACGGCGGCCCGCTGACCGGCCTCTCGGTGCTGAACTACCTGGATTCGCACGACGACGGCGCGCCGTTCGATGCCGCGCGCAAGAAACCATTCGAAAGCGCCACCAAGCTGCTGCTGGCGCCCGGCGCGGCACAGATCTACTACGGCGACGAAACCGCGCGCAAGCTCGATGTCGCGGAGGCGGTGGGCGATGCCAAGCTGCGCTCCTTCATGAACTGGCAGGAGCTGGAGCAGAACGTGGAGCGCGACGGCTACAAGATCGCCGACGTGCGCGCGCACTGGGCCAAGCTAGGCCTGTTCCGCAAGGCCCACGTGGCGGTTGGCGCCGGCGTGCACCAGCAGCTATCGGCCCAGCCTTACGTTTTCAAGCGCACCTACGAGAAAGACGGCCTGCGCGACAAGGTGCTGGTGGCGCTGGATCTGCCGACCAACAAGCCGGCCACCATCAAGCTGCACGGCGTGTTCGCCAACGGCCAGCGCGTGAAGGACTACTACAGCGGTAAAACCGCCGTGGTGAAGGGCGACAGCGTCAACTTCGGCACCCGCAACGCGGTGGTGCTGATCGGCCAGGAGTAACCCCAGAATCCGTAGGGATAAGTTTGTCAATAATAATGATTCTCATTTATATTGTTAAACTTTCTTGATTTTCTTACGGATTTTTCATGTCTCGCAAACGAAGTTCCGCCCCGGCGCGGTGGCTCGCTGTTGGCCTCCTTTCCACCTCGTCGCTGGCGGTTGCGCAGGACGGCGCCGAGCCGGATGGCGACCTGCCGATGCAGCAGGTGACGGTGTCGGGCGACCGCGGCGCCGATTACTACTATCCCAAACATAGCAGCGGCGCCACCCGCACCGACACGCCGCTGCGCGAAGTGCCGCAGGCCGTGCGCGTGATGACGCAGCAGCAGATCGAGGACATCGGTGCGCTGCGGCTGGCGGACACGGTCGATTACGTCAGCGGCATCTCGCGCCTGAATGACTTTGGCGGCACCTGGGACAACTTCGGCATCCGGGGTTTCAGCAGCACCGACATGGGCTTCCTCGTCAATGGCTTCGCCGGTTCGCGCGGCTACAATCCGCCGCGCGACACCGCCACCGTGGAGCGCTTTGAATTCCTCAAGGGCCCGGCGTCGGCGGTGTACGGCAGCAGCGAGCCGGGTGGCACCATCAACATCGTCACCAAGAAGCCGCTGTTCTCGTCGCACAATGTGGCCGAGGCGAGCGTCGGCAGCCGTGGCCTGCGCCGCGCGACGCTGGACAGCACGGGCGCCCTGAGCGACAGCGTGGCCTACCGTCTCAACGTGATGGCGGAGGAGGGCATGAGCCGCTCCTCCCTGCTCGACAACAAACGTCACCTGATCGCGCCGGCGCTGACCTGGCGCATCGACAACGCCACAACCCTGAACTATGAAGCGGAATTCCTGCGCGCCGATACGCCGCTCGACCGTGGCCTGATCAATGTGCGCGGGGTACTGGGGACCTTGCCGCGCGACCGCGTCCTGAACGAGCCGTCCGACGGCCAGATGCACCTGACCAGCGACACGCATCAACTGACGCTGGAACGCGCGCTCTCCGACAGCTGGCGCGCCAAGCTTGGCGCCAGCTACAAGGAGAGCACCTTCGACGGCAATTACACCGAGGCGACCTCGCTGGCCGCCGACAACCGCACACTGAACCGCCAGGCCACGTGGCGCACGCTGCCTTCGCGCGACGCGTCGCTGCAGGCGGAGTTGGAGGGCAAGTTCGATACCGGCGGCATTGGCCACACGGTGCTGCTGGGCGCCGAGGCCTCCAGCCTGTTCATGAACATGGAGATCTTGCGCTCGGCCAATTACCCGATCGATATCTACAACCCGGTGTACGGCAAGCCGGCGCCGGCGTTGACGTTGCTGACCACCAGCTCGGACGAGCAGCAGCGCGTCAAGGCGCTGTTCGTGCAGGATCAACTCAGTCTGTCGCCCCAATGGAAGCTGCTGGGCGGGCTGCGTTGGGACGAGTACAAGCAGCACGTGATCAACCGCGTCGCCAAGACCGATACGCGCCAGCGGCAGAACGCGGTGTCGCCGCGCGCCGGCGTGTCGTATCTGCCCAACGCGTGGAGCTCGTGGTACGTCTCGGCCGGGAAATCCTTCCGCGGCAACAGCGGCACCGACATCAGTGGCAAGGCTTTCGATCCGCAGCATTCCACCTCGTACGAGGCGGGCCTCAAGCTGCAAACGCTGGACGAGCGCCTGGGCGCCAACTTCGCGGTGTTCGACATCACCAAGACCAACGTGCTGACGGCCAGCGATGTGCCGGGCTACTCGGTGGCGGCGGGCAAGGTGAAAAGCAGCGGCTTTGAAGCCGATGCGTTCGGCCAGATCAACGACAACTGGCGCGTGACCGCCAACTTCTCGTGGATCGACGCGCGTGTGGCGAAGGACAGGACGCTGCCGGTGGGCGCACGACTGATGAACGTGGCGAAGACCAGCGCCGGCCTGCTGCTGATCCGCGAGGCGGCATTGCAAGGCGGCGGGCGTTGGGGCGTGGGCGGCGGCGCCAACTACGTTGGCAATCGCGCCGGCAACACGGCCGACACCTATTCGCTGCCGGCCTACACCACGGCCAAGCTGCTCGGTTACTGGCAGGTCAACAAGACCGTTCGCCTGTCGCTGGACGTGAACAACCTGTTCAACCGCGAGTACTACAGCAACTCATGGGGCAACCTGTACGTGGTGCCGGGCGCGGAACGCAGCGTGGTCGCTCGGCTGAAGGTCGAGCTATAAGCGACGGCGGGTGCGCGCGCCCGCCGTCAGCAGCAGGCCCGCCGCCAGCATGGCGTGGGTGAGACGTGATAGGTTTGCGGCGCGGCCTGCACGGCGCCGCAGGCCAGCGCGAACGCGCATGCCGCCAGCAGTTTCTTCAGGATGGACATGACCTCTCCTTAGCGCGTGCCGGCCAGCAGCTTGGGCAGGTAGCCCACGCTCAGGCGCTGGGGATTGCTGAAGATGGTGGTGACGCTGGCGCTCTGGCCGGGCGCCAGCGCCGTCACCGGCAATGCCAGTGTTGGCGCGCCGCCTTGCGTGCCGCTCGGGTTATCGAGCGTGACGCCGTCGGTCAGGTAGTCCGCGCGGAACAGCAGGGTGCCGCTGATGGTGGCGTTCGAGCTGTTGGTGAAAGTCACCGTGCCCTTGCTCTTCTGGGTGGCGCGATCCAGCGTCAGGCCCGATTGCACGATCTTCACGCTGGCGGTGACGTCGTTGTACAGCGTGACCGGCGTGCTGCCCTCGAACGCGCCCAGGTCCGGCGCGGCGCCGCTGAACGGCAGGCCGAGGTTGACGCCCTTGTCGATCAAATCGCTGCCCGCCGCCAGATGCAGCGAGGGGCGCTGTGGCAGGCTGCCGTCCGGCAGGCGCGGTGCATCCCAGCCTTCGGTGGACACGCTCTGGAAGTCGGCCGCCGTGACGCTGACCGGCAGGCTCCAACTGTTGTTGGCGACGTCCGCGCCGCCGACGTTGGCGACCGGCGTGTTCTCAAGCGCCACGTTGTTGCGCAAGACGCCGAGAGAGACCGCCGCGTTGGCGGAGTCGATGCCCAGCATATTGAAGCCGGCGCCATTGGCGGTGCTGGTGTTGTTGTAGTACTGGTTGGCGACCGGGTGGTGATTCGCATAGAAGCCGTTGGCCTTGTTCTTGAACGCCACCGAGAAGCGAATCGTGTGCACCGGCGCGTTCGGCTGATATACGCCGCTGTAGCCACCTAGTTTGAAGCCGTTGCCATTGCCGGCCGGGATGGAGGTGGTGGTGCCGGGCAGGTAGCCGTGCAGCCACGCCCACGAATTCTCGATCAGCACCGGCGAGTAGGCGTTGATGAGGTCATAGCCGTCATCGGTGTTGGCCCAGGCGCGGCAGCCGCGAAACACATTGCCCGGGTTGTTGGCCTTGATGTGGGCGCCGAAGCCGTCGGCGTTCTGGCCGGCGCCGGATTTGCTGTATGGGTCGTAGTTGTGGTGTGAGTCGACGTTCAGCACCAGGTTGTAGCTGCCGTTGGAGAGGAAGAAGCCGGGGCCCATGTGGTGGTGGGTGTTCAGCAGCTCGAAGATGTTGTTGCTGCCCTTGACCCAGATGCCCCACGACTCGTTGTTCAGCAGATTATCCGGTTGCTGCGGCGCGCCTTTCAGTTCCAGGCCTTTCAGGTGCAGGTAGTTGGCGGTGACGTTGAAGCCTTTGACGCGGCAGTTGTCCTTGATGCCGAAGAAATCGAACACCGGCGTCTCGCCGGGATAGGCCCAGTAGCGGATCGGCTTGTCCTGCTCGCCGCTCTTGTCCAGCGTGATGGCCGAAACCACGTCGGTCTTGCTGGCGCAGCTGGCCAGCGACGCGGTGTAGACGTAGTCGCCGCCACGGAAGTAGATGGTGTCGCCGGGCGCGGCGGCGTCCTGCGCCCGGGCGATGGATTTCCAGGGCGCCGCGATGGTGCCGGCGCTGGCGTCGCTGCCGTTCGGCGCAACGTAGTAGGTTGCCGCCTGCGCGCCCGACGTCAGCGCGAGCGCCGACAACGCGGCGATCTTGTGCCACATGCTCATACTTGCTCCTGTTGTAGTCTCAGTGAGTGAGCGACTCTAAAGGACGCTCAGTTGTCAGACAACGAAGTAATTCGAGCTTGTTTATGCACTTACTGCGCGGTGATGGCGACGTTGGACGGGGATGGTTTTCGCCTCCATCAATTTTCAACGAAAACGACCGCGCTGCGGGGTGGAAGAGTGAAGGTTCCGCTGATCTTGTCGTACTTGGCTTCCGACGCCACGCGCTTGTCCGCCGCGGTCATGCTGGTGTGGACAGGATGCAGCTTGTACTTGCGGTTCTTGTCCTCGTCCACCGTGACGTGCCGCAGCTCCTTGTCGACGTTGATCAGGTAGGTGACGGCCTTGAAGCGCGCGCCGGCGTAGCCTTTGCCGTCGATGCGGGCGGCGACCACGGTCGGCACCTGCGACGGGCCGGTGTTGAAGAAGCGCAGGCGCTGCCTGATGTCTTCCGAAGTGCGCAGGCGGAACAGGGTGCTGCTGGAGCGGATCGCCAGCAGGTCGCGGAAGGCGTCGCGCGCGTAGGCGATGTCCTCCGGCGCCGGCTTGATTGCGGCGTTGCGCAGCAGGGGCTTGAGCAGGGCGTAGTCCTTGCCGTTGTCGGCCTCCGGCGGCAGGCCGGTGCCGTAGTAGTTGTCCTGGTAGCTCCAGTCCAGTCGATTGAACCAGTCGCCCGATTCGAAGCTGTTGCGGTCCAGCGACTTGGAACGCAGGATGTCGAAGCCGGCGTGGAAGTAGGCCACGCCCTGGCTGAAGGCGTTGATGGCGGCGCCCAGCATCTGCACTTGCGCGCGTTCCCGCGCGGTGGTGGCTTGCGGCAGCTTGAAGGCGTTGATGTCGTACAGCGTCTGGTTGTCGTGGTTCTCGACGTAGTTGACGGTTTCACCCGGCTCGCTGGCGTAGCCGGCCGGCTGGTTGCCGCCGTAGACCATGTCCTGCAGTTTGACGGTGCTGCCGTCCGCGATGGTCAGCGGGTAGCTGCGGATGGTGCCGGCCAGGCCGACCTTGACCATGTCGGCGGCCGCCAGCAGATCGCTGGCCGGACGTTGGCCCGCCTGCTCGTTGGCGTCGTACACCAGGCCATTGATATAGCCTTGCCGCGCGATGAGTTGCACGCCGCTGTCGCCGGCGCCGCCGCCACGGACGGCATCGCGCGCGCGGTCGCTGAAGGTGCCGATGCCGCTGCCGTTCAGCGACAGCTGCGAGGCTTGCACGAAGCGCGCGCCGTCCGCCACTTCTCCGAAGTTCCAGCCTTCGCCGATCAGATTGATCTTCTTGCCGACGCGGGCCTGGATCTGTTCCATCGCCGCGCGCGGCTGGTGGCCCATCAGGTCGAAGCGGAACGAATCGATCTTGTACTGCTTCGCCCACAGCGCGACCGAGTCCGCCATCAGCTTGCCCATCATGAGGTTTTCGGTGGCGGTGTTGTCGCAGCAGGTGGAGCGCTCGATCTGGCCTTTGGCGTTGAGGCGGTGGTAGTAGCCGGGCACCACGCGGTCCAGCACCGACTTCTCGTTCTGGCCGGCGGCGTAGGTGTGGTTGTAGACCACGTCCATGCCGACCCGCAGGCCGGCCTTGTGCAGGGCTTGCACCATCTGGCGGAACTCGATGATGCGTTTGGCGCCGTCCGCGGGGTCGGTGCTGTAGCTGCCTTCCGGCGCGTTGTAGTGGGATGGATCGTAGCCCCAGTTGTAGCAATCCTTGAACTTGACCTTTGCCACGGCCGCCTGCTGCACGTCGCTATCCGGTTCCGCCACCGCGATCTCCGGATCGGCGCAGCCCTGTTCCGGCACGCTGCCGAAGTCGTACACAGGCAGCAGGTGGATGTCGGTGATGCCGGCCTTGCTCAGCGCGGCCAGATGCTTCATGCCGTTGGACCTGGTTTCGGTGAAGGCGGTGTACTTGCCGCGGTTGGCGGCGCTGACGGTGCTGTCGTTGATCGAGAAGTCGCGCACGTGCAGTTCGTACACCGTCATGTCGGTCTGCGCCGCGACCCGGTTGGGCGAGGGCGTGCTGTCCCAGCCGGCCGGTTTCAGTTTGGCCGCGTTCAGGTTGGCCACGTAGCTGCGGGTGGAGTCGGTGGTCAGGCTGACGGAGTAGGGATCGGTGACCAGGTTGCGCACCACGCCGGCGCTCGGCGTCACCACGTCCACCAGGTACTGGTAATACTGGCCTTGCGCGCGGGCGGACCAGATGCCGGTGCTGTCGTCGCGCTGCATCGGTGTGATGGCGGTGGCCTTGCCGCCGCCGCTGGCGTAGGTGCACAGCGCGACGTTTTGCGCGGTCGGCGCCCACAGCTTGAAGCCGGCGTCGCGCGCACCGACGGTGACGCCGAGATCATTCACCTTGGCCGCGCCGGCGTAGACATCATCCAGCGCGCCGGCGATCTGCAGCGAGGTGACGTCGAGCACCTTGCCGTCTTCCGCCTCGCGCACGATCAGCACCTGGTGGGTGAGCAGTCGCGCGGCGTCGGGCACGCTGAACACCGCGCCGTCGCCGACAAACTTGAAGCGCTGCGCCACAGCCGCCGGCACGGTGCCGTCGAAGCGCGACAGGGTGATGACGCCGTCCTCGCCGGTCACGCGCGCGCCGGGGGCGGCGCGCATCAGCGCGGTGGAGGAGTAGTACAACTTGAAAACGCCGCTGGTGGCGTCCACGCCCGGCCATTTCATCAGCTGGCGGTTGAGCCAATAAGCGCGCGCGTCGAAGGCGGGAGCGGCATGCAGCGTGGTGGCGAAGGCGCCGTCGCAATCAGCAAGAACCGGCGCCGGGGCTGCCGAAGCAGCCAAAGAACACAGCGCCAGTGCGCCTCCCAAACCGACCATCGCGACGCGCTTACCATCCATATTCCGCCTCCAAAATAACAGGCGGCTATGGTACTCCAGAATCTGGTGTTTTGATACTTCTCTGCAGAGTTTGCGACCACTCAAGAATGGCCAGCCACTCCAGCGTCAGCATGGTCGATATGGAGGGTGCTATTGTGTGCAAAAAGCTTAAAAATGGGAATAATATCCCTCGTGGGTATTTGGCACACTTGAGTGCAGACTGCGAGAAAGAGTGGACAGCGGCCCGTGTTCATTGTCGTGTTTTAATCTATGACCAGATGCAGCAGCGTGCGGGACGGCGTAAACGAAGATCTACTGCGGGTGTGACAGGCGGCTACACGGATGTTGAAGAGTGTGCCCGTGGGCTGGTAAGTCAAGCATGCGGCGGTAACAGGGTTAAATGAAGACAAGGCATTGCTATGAAGTTTGAGCGACCACAATCAGATCACGAGCTTGAGGTAATCTTGCGGGCGGCGTACGATCTTGCGTTAAAGAGCCAAAGTACTGAGGCACTGGCTTTGTGTAGCTGGCTGATTGAAGAATCCACGACGTCTGTTGCCGGGCATCGCCAAAGGGCTGCAGTGTTTGAATATCAAGGGAACGTATCGGATGCGATAAGTGACATGGAGTTTGTCACTTCGCATGATCCTGGCGAGCCGGCAGATTTCCATGCGCTTGGTATCCTGTACTTCAAACTAGGCGGAATGGCGAAGGCGGAAGCGGCGTTCACTGCGTCACTTGAGCTGAGTAAAGCTGTTCGCAACACGCATTACAAGAATTCGTGTCATCTCTTCCGTGCGGCGGCGAGATTGAAACTCACACATTACCAGGAGGCGCTCGCGGATGCGCAAGCATTGCCGGATCAATACTCAACACACATGCCCGGAGTAGGTATGCGGTCGAAGGAACATATTGTTGTTGAGGCGGAGCGAGAGCTGAGCCGAATGGCTCGACGCAATCACCGTGCGTACTGATCTGGCTTCTTGCCTGTGCGCCTGGCCAGAGAAATGGCCATGGCTGCTTCGCTTTGCTTATGCTGTTTTTCGGTAATTATCGACCATCTTGTAGCGGAGGGCGTAAAGGGCGAAGATGGCGGCGACTACGGCGGCGAAGGCGGCGAAGAAGAACATCTGGAAAGCGATCGGACTCAGGCCGCTGTTGGCGATCCAGCCGCTCACCATGTCGTTCTTCACGCCCGCGTTCACGATCAGCACCCACAGGTTGCCCACCGTGACGGCCAGATACCAGAAGCTCAGGATGATGCCTTTCATCGCGGCCGGCGCCTGGCTGTACGCGAATTCGAGGCCGGTGGCGGAGACCAGCACCTCGCCCAGCGTCAGCAGCGCATAGGGCAGCAGCTGCCAGAGGATGGAGACGTGATCGCCGCCATCCATCCATAGTTGGATCATGCCGATCACCACCCACGCGGATGCCGAGAACGCGATGCCCATGCCCATGCGGCGCAATGGCGTCGGCGTGATGCCGACCATGCGCATCAGCGGGAACAGCGCCAGGTTGTTGAACGGGATCAGCAGCATCACCAGAATCGGATTCACGGCCTGCATCTGCGCCGGCAGCAGTTTGAATTCCCAGCCGAAGATCGACAGCAGCGGGCTGTCCATCGAGTTGGCCTGCACGATCCAGGTGGAGGCCTTCTGATCGAACAGGGACCAGAACGGCGTGATCATGGCGAACACGATCAGGATGCGCAGCACGGCGCGCACGCCTTCCACCGCTTCATCGGTATGTTTGCCGCGTGCGCGGTCCAGTTGCATCGAGATGCCGATGCCGCCAAACGCCAGCAGCAGCACCAGCGCCGTGCAGGCCGCGATAACGAAGCCCCATGATGGCGTCATGCACAGCGAGACCACCGCGCCGAGCGCGCCGGCGCCGGCCACCATCAGGCCCGGACGGGATTGACCCTCCACGCGCGCCAGCAGGGCGGTGCGTGCCACGCTGCTGAACGAATCCGGATTTGGCGCGGACGGCGGCACGTGCACATACTTTTTGCGGCCCATCCAGAACACCAGCGTGGCAATCGCCATCAGAATGCCGGGAATGCCAAACGCCACCGCCGGGCCGTAGTCGCGCAGGAACACCGGCATCAGCAGCGAGGCGAAGAAGGAGCCGAAGTTGATGATCCAGTAGAAGGCGTCGAACACCACCTTGGCTCGGTTCTTGTTGGTCTGGTCGAACTGGTCGCCCACAAACGCCACCACCAG
Organism: Duganella sp. SG902; assembly: GCF_013376005.1. Lineage (GTDB taxonomy): Bacteria > Pseudomonadota > Gammaproteobacteria > Burkholderiales > Burkholderiaceae_D > Rugamonas. The sequence continues at coordinate 384,478 of NZ_JABMJK010000002.1, forward strand.
CGGCTTGATGCCGCCCGAGCCGAACGCGATCAACGCCAGCCCGAGGTAGAAGCCTTCCAGATTGTGCTCGAAGATCGCCAGACAGGCATGCCCGGCCACGTAGATCAGGCTGAACCAGAACACCGTCTTGTACTTGCCCCAGAAGCGGTCGGCGATCCAGCCGCCCAGCAGCGGGAAGAAGTAGACGCCGATGACGAAGGTGTGGAACACGTGCTTGGCTTCGGCCGTGCGGTCGCCGACCGGAATGAACAGCAGCAGGGTGCTCAGCAGGAAAGGGGTGAGGATGTTGCGCATGCCGTAAAAGCTGAAACGCTCGCAGCCTTCGTTGGCGATGATGTAGGGAATTTGCCGGGGCATCGGCCCGTTGCCGGTGATATTGCTCACTAGTCCGCTCCTGTAGTGTGTAGTTTGACTACTATTTTTTATCTCAAGTATTTGGATTAAAATACTTAAGTCTATGTTTTTTAACGATTATTTGTGATATTCGTTAAGTCCGTCGCTGATTGAAAAATCAGTTTTCCTGATGTATATTCTCTACAAAAAACAATCCCACCAGACAGCCACCCCGGATTCTCTTATGACTAAGCAACTTACTCAAGTGTCGCCGCACTCCCCAGACTGGTATCGCGAAGCGATCATCTACCAGGTTTACCCGCGCAGCTACATGGATAGCAACGGCGATGGCGTTGGCGATCTGCCGGGGATTACGGCAAAACTGGACTATATCGCATCGCTGGGCGTGGACATCGTCTGGATTTCCCCGTTCTTCAAGTCGCCGATGAAGGACTTCGGCTACGACATTTCCGATTACTGCGACGTCGATCCGCTGTTCGGCACCCTGGCCGACTTTGACACGCTGATCGCCAAGGCGCACAGCCTCGGCCTGAAAATCATGATCGACCAGGTGATGGCCCACACGGCCGAAGAACACCCCTGGTTCAAGGAGAGCCGCTCCAGCCGCGACAACCCCAAAGCCGACTGGTACGTCTGGTCCGATCCGGCGCCGGACGGCAATCCGCCCAACAACTGGATGTCGGTGTTCGGCGGCTCGGCGTGGCAATGGGACACCCGCCGCCGTCAGTACTACATGCACAACTTCCTGGTCAGCCAGCCGCAGCTGAACTTCCACAATCCGGAAGTGCAGCAGGCCCACCTGGACGCCCTGCGTTTCTGGCTGGAGCGCGGCGTGGACGGCATCCGACTGGACGCCTGCAACTTCCACTTCCACGATCTGGAACTGCGCAGCAATCCGCCGGCCACGGTGCGCGACACCGCCACCGTGTCGGACGTGAACCCTTACGGCATGCAGGCCCACATCTACGATAAGACCCGCCCGGAGAACCTGCCGTTCCTGCAAAAACTGCGCGCGCTGCTGAATGAGTACCAGGCCGTGTCGATCGGTGAGGTGGGCGCGGACGATTCGCTGGCCGTGATGGCCGAGTACACCGCCGGCGGCGACAAGCTGCAAATGGCCTACAGCTTCAACCTGCTGGTGCCGCAGTGCTCCTCGCACTACATCCGCAAGCAGGTGGAGGCGTTCGAGGCGCGCGTGAAGGGCGGCTGGGCCTCGTGGTCGGTCGGCAATCACGACGTGCAGCGCGTGGCGACCCGCTGGGGCGGCCCGGCCGCGCCGCAGGCGTTCGCCAAGCTGGCGCTGGCGATGCAGCTGTCGCTGAAGGGCACGCCATGCCTGTATCAGGGCGACGAACTGGCGTTTGCCGAGGCCGACGTGCCGTTCGAGCTGCTGCAGGACCCGTATGGCATCACCTTCTGGCCGGAGTTCAAGGGCCGCGATGGCTGCCGCACGCCGATCGCGTGGACCAGCGAGGCCAATGGCGGCTTCACCACCGGCAAGCCGTGGCTGCCGGTGTCGCCGGATCACTTGGCCAAGGCGGCCTCGGTGCAGGAGCGGGATCAGGAATCGTCGCTGGCCTTCACCCGCGCCTTCATCGCCTGGCGCCGCAAGCACCCGCAACTGCTGCGCGGCGATATCGCCTTCTTCGATACGCAGGATCAGGTGCTGGCGCTGCGCCGCGATCTGGAAGGCGAGCGCGGCATCCTGGCCGTGTTCAATCTGAGCGGCGAGGCCCAGACCGTGGACCTGCCGCAAAGTATCGGCGCCGAGCCGCTGCAGGGCCACGGCTTGCCGGGCACGGCGGACGGCGGCAAGGTGCAGCTGCCGGCCTACGGCGCGTGGTTCGGCTACGTACAATAAACGTCATTCCGGCCTGCGCCGGAATGACGTAGTGGGAACTCAACATTTCAGGTATGCTTCCGCCAACTGTTTTGACTGAAACGACGATGAAACAAGCAGAAGTGGATCAAAAACTCAATCGCACCGCCTTTGCGGACGGCCCGCGCCTGCTGGCCGACATCGGCGCCACCCATGCCCGATTCGCCCTGCAGACCGCGCCCGGCGAATTCCGCGCGGTGCGCGTCCTGAAATGCGATGATTATCCTGACATCGTGGCCATGCTGCGGTCCTACCTGTCCGACCACACCGGCGTCAACCTGAACCACGCGGCGCTGGCGGTGGCCAACCCGGTCAGCGGCGACTACATCCGCATGACCAACCGCGACTGGGAATTCTCCACCGACGAGGTGCGCCGCGCGCTGGGCCTGCACACGCTGCTGGTGGTGAACGACTTTACCGCGCTGGCGATGTCGCTGCCGGGCCTGAAGCCGGCCGACCTGATGCAGGTGGGCGGCGGCAAGCCAGCCTCCAACTCCGTGATCGGCGTGCTGGGGCCGGGCACCGGCCTGGGCGTGTCGGGCGTGATTCCCACCGTCGATGGCTTTGTCACGCTGGGTTCGGAGGGCGGCCACACCAACTTCGCGCCGGCCGACGAGCGCGAATACGCCATCCTGCAATACGCCTGGCAGACCTGGTCCCACGTCTCGACCGAGCGCCTGATCTCCGGCCCCGGCATGGAAATCATCTACCGCGCCATCGCCAAGCGCAACGGCCGCCAGGTGCGCGACCTGACTTCGCAGGAAATTATCGCCGGCGCGCTGACCGATAAAGACCCGCTGTGCCTGGAAGTGCTGGAATGCTTCTGCGCCATGCTGGGCGGCGCCACCGCCAACCTGGCCGTGACGCTGGGCGCGTTTGGCGGCATGTTCATCGGCGGCGGCATCGTGCCGCGGCTGGGCGACTGGTTCACCACCTCGCCGTTCCGCGCGCGCTTTGAGGCCAAGGGCCGTTTCACCAGCTACCTGGCCGAGATTCCGACCTATGTGATTACCACGCCGAACCCGGCGTTCTACGGCGTGGCGACGATCCTGTCCGAACACCTGCGCGGCCGCAGCGGCGCCAACACCCTGATGGAGCGCGTGCAGCATCTGCAGCACGAACTGACGCCGGCCGAGCAGCGCGTGGCGCAGCTGGTGCTGGAGCAGCCGCGTCTGGTGCTGAACGAGCCAATCGCCGACATCGCGCGTCTGGCCGAAGTGAGCCAGCCGACCGTGATCCGCTTCTGCCGGTCGCTGGGCTTCCTTGGCCTGGCCGACTTCAAGCTGAAGTTCGCCAGCAGCCTGACCGGCGCGATTCCTGTGCGTCACAGCCAGGTGCGGGTGAGCGACAGCACGCACGACCTGAGCGCCAAGGTGATCGACAACACCGTGTCCGCGATTCTGAAATTCCGTGACCAGCTGGACGTGCGTTCGCTGGACAAGGCCATCGCGCTGGTGGCCAAGGCCAAGCGCGTCGAGTTCTACGCCATGGGCAATTCGCGCGTGGTGGCGCTGGACGGGCAGCACAAATTCTTCCGCTTCCGCATTCCGACCTCGGCGTATGGCGACTCGCACCTGCTGACGCTGGCGGCCGAGCTGCTGAAACCGGGTGACGTTGTGATCGCCATTTCCAACTCGGGCAAGCTGCCGGACCTGCTGTCGGCGGTGGACGCGGCGCGGGCGGCGGGGGCGGACGTGATCGCCATCACCGCCAGCAACTCGCCGCTGGCGAAGAAAGCCAGCGTGTGCCTGACGGTGGACCACACCGAGGACAGCACCACCTTCCTGTCGATGATTTCTCGGATATTGCAGCTGCTGCTGATCGACATCCTGTCGGTAGGCATCTCGCTGGACGCGCAGAACTCGCGCCTGGTGGTCGAACACAAAACCGGCGACGCCGCCGAAAACCGCCGCCTGCTGATCTCCCACCTCGACGGCTAAAACTCCGGGGTCAGGTCCTCCATTTCTACACGAGCCCAGCGGTAGACACGCCTACCGCTGGGCTCGTGTAGAAATGGAGGACCTGACCCCGGATTTACAAATCGATACTTGAACTCCCTCTGAAATGGGTTAAGATATATCTTATTAAGTTATATCTTAAGGGGTTCATCATGCATTCTCACCACCATCATGGCGGACCGCGCGGCGGCGGCCGCGGTCCGAAGATGTTCGACGCCGGCGCCATGCGCTATGTCGTGCTGCAGCTGATCGCGGAAAAGCCGCGTCATGGGTATGAAATTATCAAGGAGCTGGAGCAGCGCTCGGGCGGCGGCTATTCGCCCAGCCCCGGCGCCATCTATCCGCTGCTGTCCATGCTGCTGGACATGGGCCACGTGGTCGCCTCGGCCGATGGCAACAAGAAGCTGCACACCATCACCCCCGACGGCGAGGCTTTCCTGGCCGAAAACCGCCAGTTCGTCGACGCCATCCTGGCCCGCATGGCCGAGGCCGATGAGCACCGCGAAGGCCTGCGCGCCGCCATGCACGAGCTGAAACACGCCGCCATTGAGCAGGCCCGCGCCAGCAATCACAGCCACGAACGGATCGAGCAAATCCGCGCCATCCTGCGCCAGGCCGTCGCCGATATCAACGCCTTATGAGCGCCGAACTGACCCCGGCCCGCGAACGCGTCGTGCTGTGGCTGCTGGCGCTGACGCAGTTCACCGTCATCATGGATTTCATGGTGATGATGCCGCTGGCGCCGCAGCTGATGCAGGCCTTCCACATCGAACCGGCCGCCGTCTCCGGCGCGGTGTCGGCCTACGCCTGGTGCGCCGGCATTTCCGGCCTGGCCGCCGCCATGTATATCGACCGCTTCAACCGCCGCAAGCTGCTGCTGACGGTGTTCGCGCTGTTCACGCTGTCCAACCTGGCCTGTGCGGCCGCGCCCAATTTCCATGTGCTGGTGCTGTCGCGCGCGTTCGCCGGGCTGACCGGCGGCATCCTCGGCGCCATCGTGATGGCCATCATTGGCGATCTGATCCCGGCACACCGGCGCGGCGCCGCCACCGGCGTGGTGATGACCTCGTTCGCCATGGCCTCGGTGGCCGGTGTGCCGACCGGCGTGATGCTGGCCGCCCATTATGGCTGGGCCTCGCCGTTCTATATCCTGGTGCTGTGCTCGCTGCCGATCCTGCTGCTGGCCGCGCGCATCCTGCCCGCGCTGGACAGCCATCTGCCCAACCGCGTGCCGCTGTCGGCCATGGTGCCCAATCTGATTTCGCTGTACCGGGAGCCGATGCACCTCAAGGCCTTCCTGCTGTCGGTGGTGAATATGATGACGGGCATGATGGTGATTCCTTTCATCTCGCCTGTGTTGGTGAGCAACGTCGGCCTGCAGCCGGCGCAGATCACCTACGTCTACCTGGCCGGCGGCCTGGCGACCTTCTTCACCGCCCGCATGATCGGCAAGTGGTCGGACCGTTACGGCGCGCAGAAGGTGTACCGCGTCGTCTCGCTGCTGTTCATCCTGCCGGTGCTGTTCATCACCCATATCCCGGTGATGCCGCTGGTGGCGGTGATGCTGTTCTTCCCGTTCTTCATGGTGCTGGCCTCGGGCCGCAATATCCCGATGCAGGCCTTGATGACCACGGTGCCCGATCCCGGCCGGCGCGGCGCCTTCCTCAGCGCCAACGCCGCCATCCAGCAGGTGGGCACCGGTCTCGGCGCCCTGCTGGGCGGGCTGACGCTGCATACGGAGGTGTCCGGCCACATCAGTGGCTACGGCTTGAACGGCTGGATCGCGGCCGGCATGGCCGTGTTGACGGTGCTGTGGGTGGGGCAGGTGCGCGGCGCCGCGCTCAAGGCGGCGCCGGTGGGCGAGGTGAAGGCGGCTTAGTGCGCGGCCTGGTTGTCGATGCTGGTGCGCTTGGCCGGATGTTTCTCACGCCGCCAGCGCGCCAGGCTGATCACTTCGTCGTTGGTGGCGTCTTCCACCAGGATTTCATCATCGCTGGACGAGACCAGGAAGCTTTCCCAGCGCAACGCCGACTCGGCGCTGTTTTCCACGTAGCTGAACTGCCAGTAGCTCTTGCCGTTCAGCTTGCGCTGCATGGGGTCGTATTCCAGCAGGCCGCCGTGGGCCTTGCCCCCCGAATTCTTTTCAATCAGCGCCGACCAGGCTTGCAGTTCCGGCAAGGCCATCAGGGCGGCCGCGCCTTGTTCCTTGGTGCGGATGGGCTTGGGCTCGGCCGGCGGCGCCGGGTCCTTGATCTCCGCCGCGCGATGCGGCGCGGCGGCCGGGGCGGGCTTGGCGGCCGAGGCGGCCTTGCTGGCGCTGGCCGACGCCGCCACAGGCACCTTGACCGTCACCTGCGATTCGGCCGATGGCGTGGCGAACCAGACGGCCAAACCCAGCGCAATGACCGTCGTCGCGACACCGGCGAGTATCAGTTTGCGGGAGGACTGCTTGCTTGATTCCATGGGGGAGAATAGCTGAGACATTTTATTGTCGGCCATACTAAACCAAAGGCATCTCAGGGGCAACTTTTTGGCGGCTTTGCGCGCGCCGTCTATACTATTTTGGTATTACTCTGGCGAGATAATTCATTGGCTGTTGAGGTGGCTTTTTCGTAACATCGATGCAGTATGAGTAAAGGAAACGCTGAGTGAACAAGCAAATTTTGGGGATAGACTGGGGGACGAGCAATCGCCGCGCCTACCTGATAGATCAACACGGCGCCTGCTTGGCCGAACATGAAGACGGCCAGGGCATGCTGGCCGTGGGCGGGCGCGACAAGTTTGGCCCCTCGCTGGCCGGCGTGCTGGCGGCCATGCAGTTGCCGGATGACGTGCCGGTCCTCATGTCCGGCATGGTGGGCAGCGCCTCGGGCTGGCAGGAGGTCGCCTATCTCGACGCCTCGGTGCCGCTGGAGGAGTTGCCGCGGCACCTGGCCGCCGTCACCGATCCGGCCTGGGCCGGCCGCGCGCACATCGTGCCCGGCTATGTCTACCGCAACGGCCCCTCGGCCGACGTCATGCGCGGCGAGGAAACCCAGCTGCTGGGCGCCGTGCTGCAAGGCCATCGCGACGGCTGGCTGGTGCTGCCGGGCACCCACAGCAAGTGGGTGCTGCTGCGCGACGGCGTGATCCAGTCGTTCGCCACCTACATGACCGGCGAATTGTTCGCCATGCTGTCCAAGGGCGGCACGCTGTCCGTCATGATGGACGGCGATACGTCCAACGCCGAGGGCTTCGCCGCCGGCCTCAACCAGGCGGCCAAACACGAGCCGCTGTCGAATTCCCTGTTCCGCGTGCGCGCCGGCGTGGTGTCGCGCTCGGCGCCGGCCGAGCAGGCGGCGGCCACCGTCAGCGGCCTGCTGATCGGCGCCGAGTTCGCCGCCGCCGCGCGCGCGGCCGAAGGGCAGGGCATTGCCGTGATCGGTTCGCCGGCGCTGGCGGCGCGTTATGCCGTGGCCGCCAAGCATTTCGGCTTGAACTGTACCGTGCTCGACCCACATCAGGTGTATTGCACCGCCGTTTCCCAATTCCTCAAGGCTTAATCATGACCACTCCATCCCATCCAACCACGCCGCTGGTGGCCATCCTGCGCGGCTTGAATCCTGCCGAGGCGGTCGATGTCGCCAAGGTGCTGCACACGGCCGGCTTCCGCGCGCTGGAAGTGCCGCTCAACCGTCCGGGCGCGATCGAGGCGATCGCCTCCATCGTCAAGCTGGGCTTGCCGGACACGCTCGTCGGCGGCGGCACCATGCTCAACGTCGAGCACGTGGAAGCCGTGCACGCGGCCGGCGGCCGCCTGCTGGTGTCGCCCAACTGCGTGCCGGCCGTGATCCGCCGCGCGGCCGACTTGGGCATGTATTGCGCGCCGGGCGTGGCCACCCCGACCGAGGCGTTCGCCGCGCTGGACGCCGGCGCCCATGCGCTGAAAATCTTCCCGGCCGAGTCGGTCGGCCATGGCGGCATCAAGGCGCTGAAAAGCGTGCTGCCAGCCGGCACGCCGGTGTGGCCGGTGGGCGGCGTCTCGCCTGAGACGATGGCGGCGTGGGTGAAGGCCGGCGCCACCGGGTTCGGCATAGGCGGCAACCTGTACACGCCGGGCGTGACGCTGGAACAATTGAAAGAACGCGCAGAGAGCTTCGTCGCCACCTGGCGCGCTCTGGCCGCATAAAGGGAAATCCATACGATGAGCAAACATGACGTGCAGTGCCTGTGGGAAGTTGGCGCGCAACTGGGCGAAGGCCCGCTGTGGGTGGCGGAACAGAACCGTCTTTACTTTGTCGACCTGAAAAACCAGACCCTGCACTCGCAGGACGTGGTCAGCGGTCAGCGCCGCAGCTGGACCATGCCGGACTACATCTGCTGGCTGATCGCGCGCCGCGACGGCGATGGCTTCATGGCCGGCCTGCGCGACGGCATCGCCCGTGTGTGGCTGGAGCCGGAACTGCGCATCGAGTACCTGCACCGTCCATTCCCCGAAGGCAGCGGCCTGCGCATGAATGACGCCAAGGTCGACAGCGCCGGCCGTATCTGGGCCGGCTCCATGCACAACACCGATTACGCGCAAGCCATCGGCACCTTGTTCCGGCTGGACACCGACCACTCGCTGCACGCGATGGATGACGGCTACCACATCTGCAACGGTCCGACCTTCAGCCTGGATGGCGCCACCATGTACCACACCGACAGCTACGAGGGCCGCACCTACGCCTATCCGCTGGCGGCAGACGGCACGCTGGGCGAGCCGCGCGTGTGGCGCCAGTTTGGCGAAGGCGAAGGCTCGCCGGATGGCATGACGGTCGACAGCGAAGGCTGCGTGTGGATCGCGCAGTGGGGCGGCAGCCGCGTGTGCCGCTATGCGCCGTCGGGCGAGCTGCTGGAAACCATCGCCGTGCCGGTCCGCAATCCCGCCTCGTGCACCTTCGGCGGCGCCGATCTGAAAACCCTGTACATCACCACCGCGCGCGAAGACAACACGCCGGAACAGCTGGCAGCCCATCCGCTGACCGGCGCCGTGTTTGCCGTGCGGGTCGACGTGGCCGGCGTGCCTGCCGCGCGCTTCGGCTAACCAGACATCTCTGCTGTACCCCGCTGTAGCAATATGCCGCGTGAAGCGGCAGGGATGTGTTCATCCCTTTAAAACTAAAAACACTGGAGACGATATGAAGTTGAAAGCATTGCTGTTCGCAGCATGCGGGCTGGCGTTCGCCCTGTCCGCGCGCGGCGCCACCTTTGCCAATGGCGCCGATGTCAGCTGGGTCAGCCAGCAGGAATCGAGCGGCTATTCGTTCTACAACAGCAGCGCGGTGAAGACCGATCCGTTTGTGCTGCTGAAAAACCTGCAGGTCAACGCGATCCGCCTGCGCGTGTGGGTCAATCCGAGCGGCGGCTGGAATGATGGCGCCGACGTGCTGTACAAGGCCAAGCGCGCCGCCGCGCAAGGCCAGCGCATCCTGATCGATTTCCATTACAGCGATAGCTGGGCCGATCCCGGCCAGCAGACCAAGCCGGCCGCCTGGGCCAGCCACACGCTGGCGCAGCTGAACAGCGATGTCTACTCGCACACCTACGGCATCCTGAATTACCTGAAGTCCAACGGCATCACAGTCGAATGGGTTCAGGTCGGCAACGAGATCAATAGCGGCATGCTGTGGCCGGAAGGGAAGACCACCAGCTTCAGCAACCTGGCCGGCCTGATCAACAACGGCTACAACGCGGCCAAGGCCGTGTATCCGAACGCCAAGGTGATCCTGCACCTGGCGAACGGTTACGACAACGCCGTGTTCCGCTGGTTCTTCGATGGCGTGAAAGGGGCGGGCGCGAAGTGGGATGTGATCGGCATGTCGCATTATCCGCCGGCGTCGGACTGGGCCAACTACAACAACAAAATCTCCACCAATATGTGGGACATGGTGTCGCGCTACGCCAAGCCGGTGATGGTGACCGAGGTGGGCATGGACTGGACCCAGGCGGCCACCTCGAAAGCCATGCTGGCCGATTTGCTGAACAAAACCAAGGCGCTGGGCTCGAACGGCCTGGGCGTGTTCTACTGGGAGCCGCAGGCCTATCCAGGCTGGCAGGGCTACACCATGGGCGCCATGGACGCCAGCGGCAAGTTCACGATGGCGCTGGATCCGTTCTAGGCCGCTTGCGGGATTCGGCGGATCGGGAGAAAATGCCGCCATGCTGAATTCCGCCCTCAAATACCTGCATCTTTCTCCTTCCAGCGACCTCCCGGCGCTGGAAGGCATGCGTCAATTTAAAACGGTCCTTGTCATTGAAGCCGATGTGCATGAGACCATGATGTGGGACGTCAGCCGCTGGCTGATCGCATCCGGCTGCCTGTACGCGCTGGCGTGGGGCAAGGATTGCGACCAGTGGCGCGAAGCGATCGACGATGCGGCGCAGGAAGCGGTCAATTACGAAGACGTGCCGGAGGCGAAGAAAGTCTTCGTCACCGCGCATGAGGATGAAGAGCTGGAGGAAGCCTTCTGGTTCGCCCGCCACCGCGCCATCCACCCTGCGCACGACCTCAACACCACCCTCATCCTCCACCTGGCCGACGCCCCGCGCCGCGAAGAGCTCGAAGCAACGTATCACGACGCTTGACGCGGATCATCCACCGACACTGCCACCTGTGCTACACCGGAGGCAGTTGTCTTCGGCGGAGGTCATCGCATGAATAACAAGCACATTTACTATTCTTGTAGCTCTTGGCTGTCGTATCACATTTGTGAGCGGTATTACGGGAATAAGCACTATGCCTGGTGTACGCCGTATTTCGATGCTTTCTCATCGTTGAGCCTACAAAACTTCGTGCCGCCGAGCTCTAATCCTAGAGATATCTATTGGGGCCTAAGAAAAGATATTGATACTGGCGACTTGCACTCAGCGAAAGTGAGAGATATCCGGCGAGGCATTCAGAAAGGCGCTGCTCTCAAGCGCAAAGAAGGTACCATTAACGATGTCGATTATCTGGAAATTGTGCGGATTGCCCGGGTATCCCAGATCGAGAAATTTAGTCCATTAATGCTTGTTATCCCCTTCCAACCTGCCTCGGGTTTGTTCAAACGTGTTGCAGTCTGGCAGCGAGCGAATCCGTTATCTGAGGAATATATCGTAGAGAATTTGCCTCGTGAGTTCTTTGATGCCTTCGAACTTTAGCTGGAGGATGATGATGAATATCCTTGCGTATGTCGAGTCTTACCCCTTTGATGTAGCCAATGAAGGCTTGTTCTACTGTTTCCGGGCTTTTAATGAGTTGGATTGGCCCAGAGAGATGAGGCGCGACTTTTTTTTTGATGCGCCATCATCTGTTCCCGGTCCAGAAAGTAGAGCCATCACGCTGGCAATACTGGCTGGCATAGAAGAGCAGGAAGGCAAGCCGCTCGATGAGATTGACAAGGAAACACTCAATAAATATGCCGTCGAGATTGGCGATGCAGGCGATATTCTTACGGATCGCCTGCTACTTGCGCATCGGACGCGACTTATGTTTAGCCGTTCTGCGGCATGGCCACGCTGAGCGCCCAGTTAGTGCCGAAGCGGTCGGTCAGCATGCCGAACAGCGGTGTCCACTGTGCTGGCGCTAGCGGCACAGTGATGGTGGCGCCGTTGGCGATCTTGTCCCAGTAGGCGCTGACCTGCTCCGGCGTCTCGGTTTCCAGCGCGACCAGGAAGGCGTTCTGGCCCGGATGGTAGGGCGTTGCCGATGGCACGTCGTAGGCCATGACGCGGAAGCCGTTGTCGGCCGCCACCTGGCCCCAGATCAGCTGGTCGGCCTCGGCCTCGTCGGTGACCTGGCCGAAATCCTTGTAGCTCATCGCCATCACTTCACCGCCAAACACGGACTGGTAGAAGTTGAGCGCATCGCGCGCTTGGCCGCGAAAGTTGAGGTGGGCGACGGCGCTGACAGTGTTCGGTTTCATTGAGAGTCTCCTGAAAGAAAAGTGAAACCCATTCTATTCAGCCGCCCTGTCAGTTCCTGTCAGTAGCCTGCAGTCAGCCGCGCGCGGTGTGGAAGGTGATGGCGTAGCCGTCTGGATCGGCGGCGACGAAGAAGCGGCCGAAAGGCCCGTCCGCCAGCGGACTCAGAATCGCGCCGCCGCGCTGCACGATGGCGTCGTGCATGGCATCGGCGTCGGCGCAGGCGATCCACAGCACCATGCCCACCCCCAGCGGCCCGGTTTCCGGCAGCTGGCGCAGCGGTTCGCGCAGCGCCAGCGGAATCGGCGCGGTCTTGAAGATGGCCGCGCCCGGAGGGCAGTGCGCCGACGCTTCGAAGCCAAAGGTCTCCAGGTAGAACTTGCGGGAGGCGGCCAGGTCGCGCACTTGCAGGGCGATGAAGTCGGGGCCGATTGGAGGGGTGATGGTTGTCATGCCAGATCCTTTCAAGTAATATCAGTACCCTGATACTAATGTAAGGCCCCTGATATGTCAATGGAGAAACAAGCGCCACGGCGCGGCACTGACTGGATCGGCTATAACCTGAAGATCACACAGCATCGGCTGCGGCAGCGGCTCGATGCGGAACTGGCGCGGCTCGGCATCACGGCGCCGCAGAATGCCGTGCTGCTGGCCGTGGCCGGGAATCCGCGCATCTCGAATGCCGAGCTGGCGCGCGCGGCCTTCGTCACGCCGCAGACCATGCAGGGCATACTGGTCAATCTGGAACGCGGCGGACTGATCGTGCGCAATCCGCACCCGGAGCATGGCCGGGTGATCATGACCGAGCTGACCCCGGCGGGTCGGAAGGCCGTGGCCGATGGCGCGAAAGCGGCCGACGCGGTGGAGCGGCGCATGCTCTCCCGCCTCTCGGCCGACGAGGCCAGGACGCTGTGCGAGCTGCTCAAGCGTTGCGCCGCCGCGCTCGACGATTAAAAGGTGATGTGCACCGACGGCGCGCTGCGCTTGGCTGCGCCGTGGAACACGGCCTCGATGTTGTTGCCGTCCGGGTCGAGCACGAAGGCGGAGTAGTAGCCGGGGTGGTAGGGGCGCTCGCCGGGCGCGCCATTGTCCTTGCCGCCGTTGGCCAGCGCCGCCTTGTACCACGCGTCGACCATGGCGCGGTCGCGGGCCTGGAAGGCCAGGTGGTGCCTGCCGGTCAGCGCGCCTTGCGCGGCCTGGCTGTCCGCGGTGGACACAAATAATTCGTCAGCCCAAAAATAATCGTCGGCGGTACCGCCGATGGGGATGCCCAGCACTTCGAAAATCGCGCTATAGAATTTTTGCGAGGCGGGCAGGTCGCGCACGACCAGCTGGATGTGATCGATCAGGCGGCCACGGTGCAGTTCTTGAGTTTCCATGCTGTACTCCTCAGATAGGGAGCGCCCATTCTAGCTCAGAGAGATTTTTGGACGCGCCACGATAGGGGCAGCGTCAGCAACAGGAGCGCCGCCAGCGACAGCAAGGCCACCGGCACGCCCATCACGTCGCCGACGCGGCCGAACAGCACCGGCGACAAGGCGCCGGCGCCGATGGTGCCGGTGTAGAACAAGGCAAACGCCTGCTCGCGCTTGCCCGGCGCGGCCAGTTCGGGCACGGCGCCGTACAGCACCGAGGAGGTGCCGTTCAGGGCCAGCCCCAGCAGGGGCAGCATCACCATCACGCCGGCCAGCGGCAGAAACACCGCCGCCACGATGCACAGCGAGGTCGCGGACTCGGTCGCCCACACGGTCTTCATCATGCCGATGCGGGCGCCCAGGTAGCCGCACAGCAGCTTGCCGAACGCGCCGCCCACGAACAGCAGCGACATGGCCACGCCGATGCCGGCCGTGCCCGCGCCTTTGCTCTTCAGGAGAAATGGCAGGAAGGTCAGGAAGCCCATGCGCACCGTGCTGTCCAGCGTGCCGGTGGCGAGCAGCGCGCGCAGACCGCCCACCGAGCCGGCGCGGCCGGCGTGGGCCTTGGCGGCCTTGACCGCGCCGCCGGCATGGGCCGGCTGCGACGAGGGAATCAGCCACCACAGCAGCAAGGCCGCCGCCAGTCCGAGCAGGCCGATCAAGGTGACGCTGGTCTGCCAGCTGACTACCACCAGCAACAAGCCGACCGCGCCGGGTATCAGGGTCTTGCCGATGTCGCCGGCGAAGTTGTACTGCGACAGCGCCTCCTTGACGCCGCCGCCAGGCTCGTACGCATCGGTCACCAGCGACGACGCCAGCGGATGCTGGGTGCTGGCGCCCAGCCCGCCCAGCATCAGGGCGACCAGCAGCGTGGCGAGGCCGCCGGCCTGGCCGGCGATCAGGTAGGCCACGCCGGCCAGCGCGGTGCCGCCGATCAGCATACGCTCGCGGCCCCAGCGCTTCGCCAGGCGGCTGGCCAGCAATTGGAAGCTCGCCATCACGCCCGAATACGAGGCGCGCAGCAAGCCGATCATGGCGTAGCTGATGGCGAACTGGGCCTGCCAGATCGGCAGTAAAACGTAAATCAGATCGGTGAGGCCGTCGTGCACGGCGTGGGCGCCGCTGGCGGCGAGGAGGGAGCGTTTGCGGGAGGACATTCCATAAGTGTAACAAAAAAGCCCGCGCGGCCGAGGCCTGCGCGGGCTTTGCGATTGGCTGGCTGGAGAAGCCGGCCGGCAGAATTACATCATGCCGTCCATGCCGCCCATGCCACCCATACCGCCCATGCCACCCATACCGCCGGCTGGCTTGTCTTCCACCACTTCAGCGATCATGCAGTCGGTGGTCAGCATCAGGCCAGCGATCGAGGCGGCGTTTTGCAGCGCCGAACGGGTCACTTTGGCTGGGTCCAGCACGCCCATTTCCACCATGTCGCCGTAGGTGCCGTTCGACGCGTTGTAGCCGAAGTTGCCTTCGCCTGCCAGCACGGCGTTCACCACCACCGACGATTCTTCGCCGGCGTTCTGCACGATCATGCGCAGTGGCTCTTCCATGGCGCGCAGCACGATCTTGATGCCTGCGTCCTGGTCGGCGTTGTCGCCTTTCAGGTCCTTGATCTTGGCGCGGGCGCGCAGCAGGGCCACGCCGCCGCCTGGCACGATGCCTTCTTCCACAGCAGCGCGGGTAGCGTGCAGGGCGTCTTCAACGCGTGCTTTCTTCTCTTTCATTTCGACTTCGGTGGCAGCGCCAACCTTGATCACGGCAACGCCGCCGGCCAGCTTGGCCACGCGCTCTTGCAGTTTTTCACGGTCGTAGTCCGAGGTCGCTTCTTCGATCTGCACGCGGATTTGCTTGACGCGCGCTTCGATGGCGGCAGCCTGGCCGGCGCCGTCGATGACGATGGTGTTTTCCTTGCCGACTTCGATACGCTTGGCTTGGCCCAGTTCTTCCAGGGTCACTTTTTCCAGGGTCAGGCCGACTTCTTCAGCCACCACCTGACCGCCGGTCAGGATGGCGATGTCTTCCAGCATGGCTTTGCGACGGTCGCCGAAGCCTGGGGCTTTCACGGCAACGGTTTTCAGGATGCCGCGGATGTTGTTCACCACCAGGGTGGCCAGCGCTTCGCCTTCGATGTCTTCAGCGATGATCAGCAGTGGACGGCCCGACTTGGCGATCTGTTCCAGGATCGGCAGCAGGTCGCGGATGTTCGAGATTTTCTTGTCGCACAGCAGAACGAATGGGTTGTCCAGTGCGGCAACTTGCTTGTCCTGGTTGTTGATGAAGTATGGCGACAGGTAGCCGCGGTCGAACTGCATACCTTCAACGATGTCCAGCTCGTCGTTCAGCGACTTGCCGTCTTCGACGGTGATCACGCCTTCCTTGCCGACTTTTTCCATCGCTTCAGCGATGCGCTCGCCGATCGACGAATCCGAGTTGGCCGAGATCGCGCCAACTTGGGCGATTTCTTTCGAGGTGGTGGTTGGCTTGGCGATTTTCTTCAGCTCTTCCACCGAAGCGGCGACGGCCTTGTCGATGCCGCGCTTCAGGTCCATCGGGTTCATGCCGGCGGCAACGAACTTCATGCCTTCGCGTACCAGGGCTTGTGCCAGCACGGTCGCGGTGGTGGTGCCGTCACCGGCGTTGTCCGAGGTTTTGGAAGCGACTTCCTTGACCATCTGGGCGCCCATGTTCTGCAGCTTGTCTTTCAGCTCGACTTCTTTCGCGACCGACACGCCGTCCTTGGTCACGGTTGGGGCGCCGAACGAGCGCTCCAGCACCACGTTGCGGCCTTTCGGGCCCAGGGTGACTTTCACTGCGTTAGCCAGAATGTTAACGCCTTCAACCATTTTGGCGCGCGCTGCGTCGCCGAAGATTACTTCTTTAGCTGCCATGTTAATTTACTCCTGTGAGGTATTAGGTGGGACCGGCTGACCAATTACTTGGTGACGATCGCCATGATGTCTTCTTCGCGCATGACCAGCAGTTCCTGGCCGTCGATCTTGACGGTCTGGCCGGCGTATTTGCCGAACAGGACGCGGTCGCCTACTTTGACATCCAGCGGACGCACTTTGCCGTCGTCCAGGATCTTGCCATTGCCAACGGCCAGGACTTCGCCTTGGTCCGGTTTCTCAGCAGCCGCATCAGGGATGATCAGGCCGGACGCAGTTTTGGTCTCTTGGTCCAGACGTTTGACGATGACGCGATCGTTCAAAGGGCGAAGGTTCATACAAAACTCCTTAATTTTTTAGCAATGGTACAGAATGTTGGTAGTTGGGCGTGTTGTTAGCACTCTTCCCTAACGAGTGCCAATTATAGGGACGACCTCTGGCTATTTCAAGGCAAACACTTTGAGGAAAGGCAAAAAAGGCACGCGGGGAGGCGAAAAAGACAACTTCGGGGGCAGGTCCGCCATTTCCAATGCTTGACTAATGCCCCGTCATTCCCGCGAAAGCGGGAATCCATGCTGAACTTATGACCACGCGTCCTATGGATTCCCGCCTGCGCGGGAATGACGGCTCATCAGTTTGCGGTCGAAAAAGCCTTAACTTAGCGACATTAGGACCTGACCCCGGAGTTTTAAGGCGTGATGCGCAGGCGATAGACCGGGATGACGCTGACGCCGCGCACAGTGGCGATCTGCCTCTCGCCGCCGAAGTCGGGCCGCGCTTCCTTGGGCAGGTAGACCGGGGCGTCGGCGCGCAATGGCAGCACGGAGACGGTCAGCGGCTGGTCGAGCAAGGCGGCTTGCTGGCGCAGGCCGATCTGCCATTGGTAGCCGCTGTAGTACCAATCGTCCAGCAGGCGCGTGCCGGAGTACAGGCGGCCTATGTGGCGCTGGCCGGCCAGCTGCACCACGCTCAGTTGCTGCGATTGTTCCGGCGTCAGCACGACGATGGTCAGCTGGCGCTTGCCGTCGCGCCGCACGGTGACGGCGGCGCCGGCGCCTGGCTGCACGCCGGTGACCAGCGTGTGGCCAGCCGCTGTGGCGATCTGCGCGCCCGGCGCCACGATCTTCGCGCCGGCGTCGAACGACAGCTCGACCGGCACGGCGGCGCTGGCCGCGAACACCGCCACCACGCCGGCCTTGCCCTGATCGAGCAGCGTCAGCGGCTGCGCGGTGGCGTAGCGCAGGTTGGTGCCGTCGAGATCCAGGTTCAGCGGCCAGATGAAGTAGGCGCCATCGGCGATGTCCACCGGCTTGCTTGGCAGCGTCACGCTCTGGCCCGGCAGCTTGACCGCGAACTGGGTGGCCTTCTGCGCCGCCATCGGATATTGGCGCACGTGGTTGTTGACGAACAGGAAGCCGCGATCACCCTCGCTGCGCACCGCGAAGCGCGCGGTCGACAGGTCGTCCGGCTTGGCCGGCGAGACATCCGGCTTGCGCACCGTCATCGGGGCGAGGCGCGCGCCGAAATCGTGCAGGAACAGGTGGAATGGACGCAGCTTCTCCAGCACCTTGCGCTGCTGGCCGTCCGGCCCCAGCGGCGCCTGGAAGTCGTAGCTAATCATGGTGGTGTCGTTGTAGCCGCCGCTGAGCGTGCTTTCTTCCATGCCCGTCCCGCCCAGGCTGAGCGGATTGCGGCCGCCATGGAACATGTAGTAGCCCATCAGGTTCACGCCCGAGCCCAGCTTCACCGGCAGCATGGAGGCGATGTCGTCGGCCGACACCACGGTGCGGCGGCGGTACATGAACGGCAGGCCGGCGCCATATTCGGCGCCGAGGAAGGGCGTGACGTCCTTGTCGGTTTCGGCGGTGCCCGGCGCGTGGGCGGCGGTCTGCGCGCCGAGGTCGCCGCTGACGCGGGTGTCGAAGCGGAAGGCGTAGGTCTCCTTCGGCGGCAGCTCTTTGGTGCTCACGCCCCACGGCTCGTCGGGATAGCCGCCGAACACCGGCGTCACCTCGCCGCTCGGATAGATGGTGCCGTCCCAGCCGGTGACGGTGTAGTAGGGCACGTCCATGCCCGCCTTCAGCGCCAGCTTTTTCAGCGCGGCGATGTGGGCCACGCCCTTGCCGGGACCGTCGATGTTGTATTCATTTTCCAGCTGCACGCCGATCACGCGGCCGCCGTCCTTCCACAGCTGGCCCTTGATCTGCTGGCCGATCTGCTGGTACAGGCGCTCGACGAACACCATGTATTGCGGATCGTTGGCGCGGGTCGGCATGGCGTTGACCACCCAGTCCGGAATGCCGCCGTAGCGCACTTCCGCGTGCGCCCACGGGCCGACGCGCACCACCACGTCCAGCCCGGCCTTGGCGGCCAGCTGCACGAAGCGGCGCAGGTCGCGGTTGCCGGACCAGTCGAACTTGCCTTCCAGTTCCTCGTGGTGGTTCCACATGACGTAGCTGGCCACGATGTCGATGCCGGCCGCCTTCATCTTGCGCAGCTCGGCCTCCCATTGCGCGGCGGGCGTGCGGCTGTAGTGGAATTCGCCCATCACGGGCAGCCAGGGGGCGCCGTTGCGGGTCAGGTAGCGCGCGTTGGCGCCCAGGGTGTCGCCGTTGGGGGCGGTGGCGCTGCCGAGGCGCAGCGCAGCTTTCAGGGGAGGGGGATTGGGGGCGCTGGCATCGATGGCGAGCGTGTCGGCGCCAGCGACGCCAGCCGCCAGCACACCCGCAACCAAAACCGCGCAGGTGCGCAGGCGGAAGATCATCGATTTACCATTCCGCGACGCTGCCGTCCTCGTGGCGCCAAACCGGATTGCGCCAGTCGGGGGCGTTCTTGCTGGCCTCGATGACGCGTTCCTCGTCCACCTCCACGCCCAGGCCCGGCTTGGTCAGCGGATTGCAGTAGCCGTCGACGATCTTGAAGTCATCCTTGTTGATGACGTAGTCCAGCAGCTCGCCGCCCTTGTTGTAGTGGATGCCCATGCTTTGTTCCTGCAGCACGGCGTTGTACGACACGAAGTCCACGTGCAGGCAGGAGGCCAGCGCCACAGGGCCCAGCGGGCAGTGCGGCGCCAGCGTGATGTCGTAGGCCTCGGCCATGGCGGCGATCTTCACGCATTCGGTGATGCCGCCGGCGTGCGACAGGTCCGGCTGCACGATGGACAGGCCGCCGGCCGCGAACACGTGCTTGAATTCGAAGCGCGAGTACATGCGCTCGCCGGCCGCCAGCGGGATCGAGGTCTGCTCGGCCAGGCGCGGGTAGTACTCGGCCTGCTCGGCCAGCACCGGCTCCTCCACGAACAGCGGACGGTATGGTTCCAGTTCGCGCAGCAGCACCTTGGCCATCGGCGCGGCCACGCGGCCGTGGAAGTCCAGGCCGAACTCGATGGTGGTGCCGAACGCCTCGCGGATCTCGGCCACGCGGCGCACCGCCTCGTCGACCTTGGCCGAGGTGTCCAGCATGCCCAGCTCCTCGGTGGCGTTCATCTTGAAAGTGTTGAAGCCGCCTTTTTGCAGCGTGCGCATCTGCTCGATGATGTCGGACGGGCGGTCGCCGCCGACCCAGCTGTACATCTTCATGCGGTCGCGCACCAGGCCGCCCAGCAGCTCGTACACCGGCTTGCCCAGCACCTTGCCCTTGATGTCCCACAGCGCCTGGTCGATGCCGGCGATGGCGCTCATGAAGATGGCGCCGCCGCGGTAGAAGCCGGCGCGGTACATGGTTTGCCACAGGTCGTTGATGCGCGCCGGGTCCTGGCCGATCAAATACGGTTCCATTTCCTGGACCGCCGTCTCCACGGAGCGGGCGCGGCCTTCGATGACCGGTTCGCCCCAGCCAACCACGCCTTCATCGGTTTCGATTTTGAGCAGCATCCAGCGCGGAGGAACACGGTAGGTCGTCAGTTTGATGATTTTCATAGGATCAGGTCAGGGTGGTGGTTCAGGGAACAGCGCTCAGTCTAAAGCGGGTGGCTAGACTGGAAATATGATTAATTCGCAACGACCCATATCATTATCGGATAGCAGCCGCCTGCCGCCCAGCTATCCGATATCCGCATGGCTGGAAGCGGTTAATTCATAGCAGCGGTGGCGGGCGCTCGCTTAGACTGGACGCTGTCAAAATTTCATCAGGAGCCGTATGAATTCCGCCAGTGCGACCGTCACCGCCACGCCCGGTATCATGCTCGTCCGGGTGGGACAGGCCGGTTGCGCGCTGCGGTGGGACGTTCAGCGGCAATGCTGGCGGTGGCCGGACCCGGTAGGTAGCCAACTATACGCCTGGCCCGCGCCGCCGGCGATGCCCAGCGGCGTGCGTATGTTAGAAACCGCACGCGTGGTCGCATGTTGCAGTTCCGGCCGCGTGCTGCTGGGGCTGGGCAAGCGGCTGGGCTTGCTGGAATTGCCGCAGCCGGGCCAGCCCAGCCGTCCGCTGCCGGCCCAACTGCTGGTCACCGTCGACGCCGCCGAGCCGCGCACCAGCATCAGCGACGGCTGCACCGACCGCCACGGCAACTTCGTGTTCGGCACCGCCAACACCGCCCAGGACCGGCGCCCGATCGGCAGCTTCTACCAGTATTCCCAGCGCCACGGCCTGCGCCGGCTGGCCTTGCCGGCGGTGGTCAGCGCCACCGCCATCGCCTTCAGCGCCGACGGCCGCCGCATGGTGTTCGCCGACGCCGCGCGGGGCGACCTCATGCAATGCGACTACGATCCCGAGCGCGCCAAGGTGGGTGATGTGAAATCGTTTTCAGCATTGCTGGAGCCGGGCGCCGGCGCCGCCATCTTCGATAGCGAGGACCATCTCTGGAGCGTGCAAGGGGGGGCGCTGGTGCAGTACGACCGCGCGGGCGTGGTGCGGCGGCGGGTGGTGCTGGCGCGCGAGCCGGCCGCCAGCGTGGCGTTTGGCGGCGCGGCGCTGGACCAGTTGCTGGTGCTGGGCGCGCAGGGCGGTTTGTACGGCTTGCCGCCCGATTTGCTCAAGGGCCTGGCGCCCGGTGTGGCCGATAGCTTGTTTATTGATAGCGGGAGCGCTTCCAGCGCGGCTTCCGGCGTGTAACCACGATTGACGATGGTCGAGCCCGCATTTATGATGGGCAATCAACCCCGATGCTCATATGAATGATTCCCGTTCGGATCGCTTTGTTCGTTCCCACCTGAAAACCCGTCACCTCGTCTTGCTGGTTGAACTCGGCCGGCATGGCTCCATCGCCCACGCGGCGCAAGCCGCCAACCTGACGCAGCCGGGCGCCTCCAAGCTGTTGGGCGAGCTGGAGCATGCGCTCGGCGTGCAATTGTTCGAGCGCCTGTCGCGCGGCGTGTCGCCGACCTGGTACGGCAAGGTGCTGATCCGCCGCGCCGGCGCGGCGCTGGCCGAGATGGACGCGGCGCACCAGGAGGTGATGGAACTGCTGTCCGGCCTGCGCGGGCGGGTGGGCATCGGCACCGTGCTGGCGCCGGCCACCGGGCTGGTGCCGAAGGCCATCAACCTGCTCAAGGGGCGCCACGCGCGCGTGCACGTGGCGGTGACCATGTCGACCAGCAAGGTGCTGGTGGAGCGCCTGCGCAGCGGCGAGCTGGACCTGGTGGTCGGCCGCATCCTCGACACCGAGGCCGCCGACGAGCTGAACTTCGAACCGCTGACCGACGAGCCGCATTTGCTGATCGCGCGCGCCAGCCATCCGCTGATGGAGCGCAGCGCCCTGAAGCTGGAGGATCTGATGGCGCAGTGCTGGATCCTGCCGCCGGCCGGCTCCATCCTGCGCGACCGCCTGACCGCGCTGTTCCTGTCGCACGGCCTCGAGCAGCCATCGGAAACGGTGGAGACGCTGGACATGCCGGTGGTGGCCAGCCTGCTGCTGAACAACGACATGATCGTGGCGCTGCCGGCGGAGGCGGTGCAGCCGTATCTGGACGCCGGCCTGCTGAAGGTGCTGCCGTTCGAGCTCGGCGTCAGCATGGACTCGTTCGGCATTGTGACGCGCAAGCGACATCAGCTCTCGCCGGGCGCCGACGCCATGCTGATCGCGCTGCGCGACGCCGCGGCCGGCATCTATCCGCATTACCGCGCGCCTGTCTGAAGCGCAACCTTGTTTGATATACGAACTTGGTATGGCCGAAACTAAATTATCTATTGGTTAGTAATTTCGTGTTTCGTTAGCATCCCGTTATCCGTCCACATCTTCACCAGAGACGGAACACATACAAACACTGGAGATGCACAATGAAGCACAAGAAGTTGAGCTGGCTGATCGCCACGCTCTTTACCGCCCCGCTGCTGGTCCAAGAAGCCTTCGCCCAGGAGGCTGCCGCGGCAGGCGATATTCAACAAGTGAACGTGACCGGCATCCGCGCCTCGGTACGCAATGCGCTGGCGGCCAAGGACGCCTCCAACAGCATCGTCGAGGTGATCGCGTCGGAAGACATCGGCAAGCTGCCGGATACCACCATCGCTGAATCGCTGGCGCGCCTGCCGGGCCTGTCGTCCGGCCTCGATCGCGGCAACGCTTCGCAGATCGTGGCGCGCGGCATGGGCCCGCGCTTCATCGGCGCCACCCTCAACGGCCGCGAGCTGGCCTCGTCGGAGCCCAACCGCGCCGTGCGTTTCGAGCAGTTCCCGTCGGAGTCGCTGAGCGGCGCCACCGTGTACAAAACGCAGGCGGCGGAGGTGGTGGAAGGCGGCATCGCCACCACGATCGATTTGCAAACGGTTTCGCCGCTGAAGACCAACGGCCGCCAGGTGGTGCTGCGCGCCGACGCGCTGTACTACCCGCTGGCCAGGGACATCCAGGGCGCCGACAAGACCGCGCCGCGCGTGGGTGGCGTCTTCATCGACCAGTTCGCCAACAAGACGCTGGGCGCGGCGCTGGCGTTCAGCTACCAGGACCAGCCTTCGGTGCAGAAGAACAAGCGCCACTGGGGCTTCAACGAGACCAACTCGGTCGACGTCACCGGCGACGGCAAGGTCGACAAGCTGCCATGGGGCTTCCAGGACGAGGCGCGCCAGGGCAAGGACAAGCGCGGCAGTGTGCTGGGCAAGGTCGAGTGGAAACCGAACAACGACGTGCAGATCACCGCCGACACCTATTATGCGGAAGCGAAGATCAAGGAACGCGGCCTGCAGCACTGGGTGGACGGCGTCGGCAACTGGGACGGCTACAACTCGGCCAACTACAGCAAGCTCGATGTGCGCGACGGCTACGTGGTCGGCGGCACCATCAGCAACGCCACCCTGCTCAACAACGACTTCATCTATGTGCAGGACACCAGCGTGGCCGCCAGCGGCCTGAACGGCAAGTTCAACGCCGGCGAGTGGAAGATCGACGCCGACCTGTCGACCTCGCACGCGCGCCGCGCCAGCGCCTGGCGCGACCTGCGCCAGAGCGCCTTCAACGTGCCGGTCACCTGGTCGTTCCCGGGCGACGAGGTGCAGAACTACAGCTTCGGCATCGACAGCGCCAACGTCGCCAACTTCGGCGCGCCGTCGCTGTACATCGATACCGACGGCCATGTGAAGGACAAGCTGAACGCCGCGGCCCTGAGCGCCTCGCGCGCCATCGACAGCAGCGTCATCAGCCGCATCAAGGTGGGCGTGCGCGCCACCGACCGCGAGAAGAGCTACCACCAGACCACCTGGACCCTGCAGCCAAAATCGGCGATTCCGGCATCCGCGTACGAGACCATCAACGTCGACGGCTATCCGGCCTTCTTCGGCCTGAAGGACTGGGACGGCACCATCGCCTCGGCCTTCGGCCCGAACGCGTTCAACCCGAATGGCCAGACGCAGGAAGGCTGGCAGACCCAGAACGACGCGCTGGCCGGCTGGAAGGTCAAGGAGCGCAGCACCTCGGCCTTCGTGCAGGGCGAGCTGGATGGCGAAGCGCTGGGCAAGACCTACCGCGGCAACGTCGGCGTGCGCCTGGTGCACACCAAGCAGACCGGCTATGGCATGCAGTCGGTCAACGGCGCGGCGCCAACGCCGACCGAGGGCGGCACCTCGTACACCGAGATCCTGCCTAGCCTGAACCTGGTGTTCAACCTGGACCAGGCGCAGGAGCGCCAGCTGCGTTTCAGCGTGGCCCGGGCCATGTCGCGCGCGCCGCTGGATGAAATGCGCGCCTCGCGCAACCTGAGTCTGAGCACCACCGACACCAGCCAGCCGGTCACCGGCAGCGCCGGCAATCCGGAACTGAAGCCGATGATGGCCAATCAGGTCGACCTGTCCTACCAGTGGTACTTCGGCAAAGGTTCGCTGCTGTCGGCCGGTGGCTTCTACAAGAAGGTGCAGCGCTACATCGCCATCGAAAGCGACACCACCACCATCAATGGCCGCCCCGCGACCATCACCCGTTCGGTGAACGGCGAGGGTGGCGACATCCGCGGTCTGGAGCTGGTGTACCAGCAGGCCTTCACGTCGCTGCCGGCGCCGTGGGATGGCCTGGGTATCTTCAGCAGCTACTCCTACACCACCAGCAACATCAAGGAGCAGACCCCGGCGGTGAATCCGTATCCGATCGAAGGCCTGATGAAGTCCAACGGCGGCGTGACCCTGTGGTACGAGAAGGCGGGCTACGAAGCGCGCCTGTCGGCCAACTACCACAGCAAGTTCGCCCGCAACCCGACCTGGGGCGCCGGCCAGCTGATCATGAACGAAGCCGAGACTTACCTGACGCTGAACCTGTCGAAGCAACTGACGCCTAACCTGCAACTGCGCTTCGGCATCGACAACCTGACCAACCAGAAAGCGGTGTACACCAGCGCCAACAATCCTGGACAGCAGGAAGTCACGGAGTTCGGCCGCCGCTTCAACCTGGGTCTGACCTACAAGCTGTAAGCACACGTTCATCCTTTTTATCGTGGTTTTGCGGAGCGGTGCGTGATGGCGCTGCTCCGTTTTTTTTCATAGGGAGCCCGATTTTGAAAACAAGACTGATAGCAGCCATGCTGCTGATGCTGGCCTGCGCGGCCGTCAATGCCGCGCCGCGCGAGCGCCTGTCGCTGGACCGCGGCTGGCTGTTCCACCAGGGCGACCTGGTCGAGCCGCCCATCGTCGGCCACGAAGAATCCTATAGCAACGCCAAAGCCGGCAACGCCGCCGGCGCCGCCGGCAACGAGTACGACGACTCCGACTGGCGCCGCCTCAACCTGCCGCACGACTGGGCGGTGGAAGGGCCGTTCGATCCGAAGGCCAATGTCTCGCAGGGCTACCGCCCGCGCGGCATCGGCTGGTACCGGCGCTACTTGAAAGTCGATCCGTCGGATCGCGGCAAGCATTTTGAGTTGCAGTTCGACGCCATCGCCACCCACGCCACGGTGTGGGTGAACGGTAATGTGGTCAACCGCAACTGGTCCGGCTACAACGCCAGCTACATCGACATCACGCCGTTCCTGCGTTATGGGGATGTGATGAACACCATCGCCATCCGCGTCGACGCGGAAGCGATGGAGGGCTGGTGGTATGAGGGTGCGGGCATGTACCGCCACAGCTGGCTGGTCAAGCGCAATCCGGTGCACGTGGTGACGGACGGCGTGCACGCCACGCCGCGCCTGGTCAAGGACAAGCAGTGGAGCATTCCGGTCGAGGTCACGCTGAACAACAGCGGCAAGGCAGCCAGCGACGTGATCGTGGAAGTGACGGTGTACGACCCGTCCGGCAAGCAGGTGGCGCAGCGCACCGCGCCGGCCCGCGTGGGCGTGCTGGCCACCAGCGCCGTGCAACTGCCGCTCACCATCAACAACCCGGCCCTGTGGTCGATCGAGAAAACCAATCTGTATCGCGTGACCACGCGCGTGCTGCAAGCTGGTAAAACGGTGGATGAAACCTCGCTCAACACCGGCTTCCGCACCATCCGCTTCGACGCCGCGCAAGGCTTCTTCCTGAACGGCGTGCACGTCAAGCTGCAGGGCGTGTGCATCCACCAGGACCACGCCGGCGTTGGTGTGGCGGTGCCGGACTCGGTGTGGGAATATCGCCTGCGCCGCTTGAAGGAGATGGGCGTGAACGCGATCCGTTTCTCGCACAACGCGCCGGCGGCCGAAGTGCTGGACATGGTGGACCGCATGGGCTTCGTGGTAATGGACGAGAACCGCAACTTCAATCCATCGCCGGACTACATGAAGCAGCTGGAATGGATGGTCAAGCGCGACCGTCATCACCCGGGCATCATCCTGTGGTCGGTGTTTAACGAGGAGCCGGTGCAGGCCACCGAAGTCGGTTACGAAATGGTGCGCCGCATGTCGGCCGCAGTGAAGGCGCTGGACGATACGCGTCCTGTCACCGCCGCCATGAACGGCGGCTTCCTGACCGAGCTGAATGTGTCGCATGCCGTGGACGTGGTGGGCTCCAACTACCAGGTGCCGGACTACGACCGATTCCACAAGGCGCGTCCTGACAAGCCGTTCACCAGTTCCGAAGACACCTCGGCCTTCATGACGCGCGGCGAATACAAAACGGTGAAAGAGAAGAACCTGATCGCCAGCTATGACGACGACGCTGCGCCATGGGGCAACACCCACCGCGACGCATGGCAGGCTATCGACACGCGTCCTTACGTGGCGGGCGGTTTCGTGTGGACCGGCTTCGACTACCGCGGCGAACCGACGCCGAACGAGTGGCCGTCGGTCAGCTCGGTGTTCGGCATCATGGACCTGAACGGCTTCCCCAAGACGGCCTACTACATCCACCAGGTGCAGTGGATCAAGGACAAGCCGCTGATCCACATCGCGCCGCACTGGAACTGGAAGCAGGGCGAGAACGTGCGCGTGATGGTGATGGCCAACGTCGAGCGCGTCAAGCTGCTGCTGAATGGCCGCGAACTGGGCGAGCAGAAGGCCGACCCTTACCGCATGAATTACTTCAACGTCGCCTATGAACCGGGCAAGCTTGAAGCCATCGGCTACAAGGGCGGCAAGGAAGTGGTGCGCACCGCCGTGGAAACCACCGGCACGCCGGTCAAGCTGGAACTGATCCCCGACCGCGCTGGCCTGAACGGCGATGGCTACGACGCCATGCCGCTCACCGTGCGCGCGCTGGACGCGCAAGGCCGCGCGGTGCCGCTGGCGGATAATGAGGTGACCTTCGCCGTCACCGGCGGCGGCCGCTCCATCGGCCACGGCAACGGCGATCCGAACTCGCACGAGGATGAGAAGGGCCCGACCCGCCGCCTGTTCAACGGCCTGGCGCAGTTGATCGTGCAGACCAACTACAACAGCAAGGACGCCATCACCGTGACCGCCACCGCGCAAGGCCTGCAAGCCGCGAGCGTGACGATACCGGTGAAGCAGGTCGCCACCGTGCCGTATGTCGAGCTGGCCGACGCGCCGCTGAGCTTCGTGCGCAGCTGGCGCATCGCGCCGGACGGCGATGCGCGCCCGGACCCGAACCAGCAGCTGGCCGGCTTCGACATGAACACCTGGGGCTGGGGTTCGCCGCCGATGCGCGCCGCCGCTGGCAAGAAGTATCACCTGTACCGCGCCAGCTTCACCCCGCGCAAGAACCTGGCTGACGGCACCGGCCGCCTGCGTTTTGCCGCCCTGGTCGGCAAGGCGGAGATCTGGCTGGACGGCAAACTGATCGGCAAGAAGGATAGCTACGCCAGCGCGCCGCTGGACGTCACCCTGCCGGCCGGTTCCGGCAAGCGCGAGCTCAATGTGCTGATCGAGGCGGAGCCGGGACAGGGCAGCGGCATCGAAGGCCATGTCACCATCGAGCCGGGATTGATTGTTGGTAAGCAGTAAATAAATCGCGTGCTTGTTGGTTGCAAATACGCGATTCGGTTGACGGCATCCCGCGCGCTGCCTATAGTGGCGGGATGATTTCAGAATTCCAAGAACTCTCCGATAAAATCGACCAACTGGCCGAGATGACGCAAACGCTGCGCCGGGAAAACGCCCAGCTGCGCCAAGCCAATGCTGCCCTCGTGGCGGAGAACATCGGCTATCAGCGCCGCCTGGGCGAAGCCTCCGGCCGCCTCGAAGCTTTGCTGGGTAAAATTCCAGGGCTGGACAGCGCCGACACCGACGACACGCTGCCTGAAAACGAGGAAGCACGATGATCCAACTGGATGTGACCATCATGGGCCAGGTCTACAAGCTGGCTTGCAAGGAAGACGAAGAGGCGGCGCTGCGCAAGGCGGCCGCTTTCGTCGACCGTAAAATGAGCGCGATCCGCGACGCCGGCAAGGTCAAGGGCACCGACCGTATCGCCGTCATGGCGGCACTGAGCATGGCCGGCGAATTCCTGTCGGTGAAGGCGCCGCAGGGACCGTTGTCTGACATGTCCATGCTGGAGGTGCAGACCAAGATCGCGGCCATGAACAAGGTGCTGGACGCCGCGTTGACGCCGCAGGAAGCGCTGTTTTAATCGATTTTTAATTTGTGCAGCCCTTCCTTTGCGGCGCACAAGAGAGTAAACTCCGTTTCACCCTGCAGTGTTCGAGACTTGCCATATATTCCTTGAACCATTCTTTTGCACCGGTTACGGAAATTTGTTCGATGGGCGAGAGCGTCGCTAGTCCGATGAACCCGAAATTGAACTAACTGTGACCACCTGAGCCATTTTGGTTCGGGATGCCGGCAAGACGGCACAGGCGGGGCCTTATATCCAAAAGCGGTTGTTAGCATGTGAATGCGCAGCCGCTTTTTTTCGTCTGGAGAATCCGATGCAATACTGGTTGATGAAGTCCGAGCCGGATGAAGTGAGCATTGATGACGTGATGGCGTCGCCCGGGCAGACCACCGCGTGGTTCGGCGTGCGCAACTACCAGGCGCGTAATTTCATGCGCGATCAGATGCAGGTGGGGGATGGGGTGCTGTTCTACCACTCCAGCTGCCCGGAGCCCGGCGTGGCGGGGCTGGCGGAGATAGTGAGCACTCCTTACCCGGACGAATCGCAGTTCGACAGCGAGAGCAAGTACTACGATCCGAAAGCGACGCGGGAAACGCCGCGCTGGGTTTCGATTGATGTCAAGGGCACGCGGAAAACGCGCCTGCTGTCGCTGGCCGAGATGCGTGCCATTCCCGCGCTGGAGGATATGGTGGTGCTGCAGAAGGGCAGCCGCCTGTCCATCACGCCGGTGACGGCGGCGCAGTGGAAGGCCATCGTCAAGTTACTGACGTAGCTCCGCAAGGCGCCGTGGTGGCGCCGGCACGCAGCGTCACCGGCACCACGATCGCGCGCAGTGGCCCGCCATCGATCAACGCTTCCGCAAGTGTGATGGCTTCTACCGCGATGCGTTCGATATCCTGCACGATGGTGGTCAACTCGTATGGCATGCCCGGCAGGCCGTCGAAGCCGACCACCGAAACCTGTTGCGGCACTTGCAGTCCCAAATCCTCCAGCGCGCCGATGGCGCCAATGGCCATTTCATCGCTGGCGCAAAACAGTGCCGTGAAACGCAAACCGTTTTCCCACGCGCGGCGCACGGCGCGATAGCCGCCCAGGACCGAGAACTGGCCGTCCAGTTCAAGCTCTGGGCGCAAACCGATGCCCGCCTCGGTGAGGGCGTCGCGATAGCCGTGGCGGCGGTCGATGTCAGACTGCTGCGCGGTGGGCATGCCGACGAAGCCGATGACACGATGTCCCAGATCCAGCAGATAGCGCGTGGCCGCCGCGGCGCCGCCGGCGTCGTCCGGCACGACAAAAGCCGCATCCGGCTGGTGTCCCAGCACCACGGCGGGCACCTGGCGCTGCTTGAGCAGCGCCAGGCGCTCGTGCACTTCATCGGTGTTATGCAGCAGCACCGCGTCCGGCAGACGGGCGTAACTGTCGAGCGGCGCGCTCATTTCGACAAAGCGTGTGCCGCGCTCGCCGGTCACCTGGACCAGCGCGCGCCAGAACAAGGTGAAGTAGGGGCCGAATCCACCCTTGCTCAGCGAGATGCCGACGCTGTGGCGCGAGCGCAGGCTCAGTTCGCGCGCGGTGCGGTCGGGCGTGTAGCCGGACGCGTTCATCGCCGCCAGTATCCGCTGGCGGGTCTCCTCCGCCATGCGGCCCTTGCCATTTAACGCACGGCTGACCGTGCCTTTCGACAGGCCGAGATTCAGCGCAAGTTGGTCCAGCGTCATCTTCACTAAGGCTCTCCCGACCCCGGCGGGCCATCCAAAAACGGCATGATACCGTCATTGCACCGGATGCGACAGTTCCGCGTCGTGTTGCATCGCCACGCAAGAATAAATTGCAAATAAATTTTTAACGCTGCATAATTCAATCGTTGCGCAACCGGTTGCGCAACAAAGAGAAACCGGTTGTTCAGCGCGAAGCTCGCGCGCCACGCATAAAAAGACAATAATTGGAGACTAGAATGAAGACTCGCAAACGCTTTTTGCTGTCCACCATCGCCCTGGCGGTGTGGACGCTCACGCAGCAGGTGCAGGCGCAGCAGGCGCCGGCCCCTGGCGCTGCCGCCGATACCAGTGACGCCGCCGCCGACCCGGCGTCGGCCGACGACAAACTCAACCAGGTGGTGGTCACCGGCAGCACCTCGCTCAAGCGCACCGTGCGCGAGAGCTCGGTGGCGGTCACCAGCGCCGACCGCGCTGAGCTTGACCGCAAGGCGCCGCGCAGCACCGCCAGCGCGCTGGAGCTGATTCCCGGCATGATGGTGGAGGATTCGGGCGGCGAGGTGTCCAACAACTACACGGTGCGCGGCCTGGCCGGCGGCGGCCAGAATTTTGTCCAGCTGTCCGAGGACGGACTGCCGGTGTTCTACCATCCCGGTCTGGCCGACACCATCCTCAAGCAGGAGTTGTCGATCGACCGCATGGAGGCGGTGCGCGGCGGCACCTCGGGCATCCTGACCGTCAACGGCGCCGGCGCCACGGTCAACTTCATCACGGTGCGTTCGAAGGATGAGCCGGAAGGGGCGTTGCGCCTGACCGGCTCCGACTACGGCACCCGGCGCATCGACCTGCGCTACGGCGGCGCGATCGGCAATGGCTGGTATGCCGGCTTCGGCGGCTTTTACCGCAGTTCCGATTCGGTGCGCGACGTCGGCTTCACCGCCGACCACGGCGGCCTGATGCGCGCCTACCTGGGCCGCAAATGGAGCGACGGGGAATTCAGCGTCAACGTCAAACTGGTCAACGACCACAACACCTTCCTGCTGCCGACGCCGTTCCAGAATCCGTCCCACCCGGAACCGGTGCCCGGCTTCGACGGCAACTACGGCACCTTGCTGAGCCCGGACAACGCGGTGCAGGCAGGCCGCAATTCCAATGGTGTGCAGACCAACGACCTGACCGATGGCGTCGCCACCAAGTCCACCTCGATCGGCTATACCTTTGAAAAGCGCCTGAATGACGCGTTCACGCTGCGCTCCAAAGGCCGCTACACCGACTTCAAGAACGACTTCAACGCCGTCTTCACCTTCGACAACAACAGCCTGCGCAGCGCCGCCGACCGCCTGGATCCGGCCGCCAACAGCGACATCCGCGCCATGCTGGCGCGCTTTCCCGGCACCACCCCGGCCATCCGCGGCGTCGCCAGCGGCACCATCTATTCCGGCGCCGGCCTGGCCAATGTCAGCGGCAATGGTCTGCTGACGGACAATATCTCGGCCAAGAACCGCGCCTACCGGCAGAACTTCGTCAACGACGTGAGCCTGACCTGGACCACGCCCGGCAACAGCCTGACGGCCGGCCTGTTGACCATCGATCAGGACGAGCAGGGCAGCAACGATGGCAACACGCGTTTCCTGGGCGAGGTCAGGAACAATCCCGCCCGCCTCGACATTGTCGCCATCGATGGGGCCGGCAAGGTGGTCGGCCAGCTGACCGACAAGGGCGTGCTGGAATACAATCCATGGGGCGTGGGCGTCGGCCGCTCGTCGCTGACGTCGCAGAACCTTTACCTGAACGACGAATACCAGTTCAATGACCGTCTGCGGCTGGATGCCGGCGTGCGGCTGGAACACTTCCGCTACCGCGCGTGGCGTCCGCAGGGTTCTACGGTGACCATCCCCGGCTCGACCAAGCCGGACGGCAGCGACGCCGACAACATCATGGTCAACAACACCATGCCGGCCTTTAACGGCCAGTACGACTACGTGGACAACGGCTCGACCAACAACAGCTCGCTGACGGCCGGCGGCAATTATCTGATCAACGACAATCTGGCCGCCTACGCACGCTATTCGAAAAGCTACCAGGCCAACAACGAGAACCCTGTGACGCGCCTGAGCTTTGGCGAACTGGGCATGCGCTATCAGCGGCGCGGCTTCTCCGCCTCGCTGACGGCGTTCCGCACCAACTTCAAGGACTATCAGTTCAGCCGCCTGCTGGAGGGGGATTCGCTGGAGACCCGTATCGGTGGCGACATCGTCGTCAACGGCCTGGAATACGATCTGCAATGGCGGCCGGTGCGCTATGCCCGCATCAACCTGACCGGCGTGGTGCAGCACTCGTCGATGAGCATCAAGAGCGTCAGCGGACCGTCGGCGGCCACCGTCAACACCGCCAACCTAGGCTCGCATCCGGAGCGCTCGCCCGACCAGAACTACACCATCACGCCGACGCTGCTGCTGCCGGATAACAAGGGCGAGGTTTACCTGTCCTACCACCAGGTCGGCAAGCGCTACGCCGACGCCGCCAATTCCTTCGTGCTGCCGGCATACCACACGGTGAACGTGGGCGCCAACTACCAGCTGTCGCCGACGCTGGCGCTGAATTTCAGCGTGCAGAACCTGACCAACGCCATTGGCCTGACCGAGGGTAATCCGCGCGCAGGCTTCACCGAAGTCGCCAGCGGCAATTACTTCTTCGCGCGCTCCATTCTTGGCCGCAATATGCAGCTGAGCCTGACGGCGTCGTTCTGATTGTCGTGTCCTTTCGCCGGTTGGCGCGCGCGTCGACCGGCATTTTTTTAAGACTCTCCATGAAAAAATACCTTTGCATCACGCTGCTTCTGGCCTGCGCCGCGCTCAGGGCCGGCGCCCAGGACGACTGGCGCATCGTGGCCACCGGCATCGATCCGGCGCGCTACCAAGGGGTCACGCTGGCCAATGGCATGATCGGCCTGGTGTCCTCGCCGGAGCCGATGAAGATCGGCGAGGTGGTCCTGAACGGCGCCTTCGACAATTACGGCCGCGGTCGGGTCGACAATATCCTCAAGGGCTTCAGTTTCATGAACCTCAGCCTGGATGTGGACGGCCAGCGCGTCGACGCCGCCCACGCCGCCAATTTGCGGCAGACGCTGGACATGCGGCGCGCCTTGCTGATCACCGAGTTCGACGTCGGCGACAAGCTGCACGTGCGGCACAGCATCGCGGCGCTGCGCCAGCTGCCCTACACGGCGCTGGCCACGGTGGAGATCACGGCGCGGCGCGACATCGCCGTCACGCCATCGGCCGCCATCGTCTCGCCCGATATCCTGCGTGAGGTCAGGAACCTGTACGCCCAGATAGACCGCCCGCACGCGCGCATTCCGCTGATGACCTCGGTGGGTAAGAGTCCGACCGGACGCCACAGCGTCGCCGCCGCCGTCAGCTTCATCTTTGAGCCGGGCGCCCAGCCCGAGCTGGTGCATGAGGATGTCGACTACAACAGCCACTTGACCAAGTTCAGCCAGAAGCTCAAGGCCGGCGCCAGCTTGCGCTTCTCGGTGGTCGGTTCGATGCTCAGCTCGGCCCACCTGGCGGACCCGCACAACGAGGCCGAACGCCTGACCATCTACGCCGCGCTGGAAGGGCGCGAGCGCCTGATGGCGGCCCACCTCAAGGCCTGGGAGGCGCTCTGGAGCGGCGACGTGATCATCGACGGCGACCCGCAAACCCAGCGCGACATGCGGCTGGCGCTGTACCACTTGTATTCGTTCGCGCGCGAGGGCACGGCGTTCAGCCTGTCGCCAATGGGCTTGTCGGGACTGGGCTATAACGGTCACGTGTTCTGGGACGCCGAACTGTGGATGCTGCCGCCGCTGCTGGCGCTGCATCCCGAAATGGCCAAATCGATGCTGGAGTACCGTTTTCAGCGCCTCGGCGCGGCGCGGGAGAACGCCCGCAACCACGGCTACAAGGGCGCCATGTTCCCGTGGGAGTCCGCCAGCGAGGGGCATGAGGTGACGCCGGTGTGGGCGCTGACCGGGCCGTTCCAGCAGCACGTCACCGGTTGCGTCGGCTGGGCTTTCTGGAAATACTACCAGGTCACGCATGATCAGCAATGGCTGCGCGAGCGCGGCTATCCGATGTTGAAGGAAGTGGCCGACTTCTGGGTCAGCCGGGTTGAGCGCAAGGGACCGGGCCGCTACGAAATCAACAATGTGATCGGCGCCAACGAATGGCAGGAGAACATCGACAACAACGCCTTCACCAACGGCATGGCCATCACCGTGCTGCGCTACGCCAGCCAGGCGGCGCGCGAACTCGGCATGACGCCGGACCCGGATTGGGAGCACGTCGCCGCCAACATCCCCATCCTGCAGTTCGCTGATGGCACCACGCGCGAGAACGCCAGCTATGACGGCGTGCCGATCAAACAGGCCGATGTGAACCTGCTGGCCTATCCGCTCGACATCGTCAGCGATCCGGCGCGCGTCGCCCGGGACCTGGCCTATTACGCGCCGCGCCTGGCGCCGGAGGGCCCGGCCATGGGGCAGTCCATCGTCGCCACCTTGCATGCGCGCGCCGGCCAGGCCGAGCAGGCATACGCCAGTTTCCAGCACAGCTACCAGGGATTGCGGGTGGCGCCATTTGGCGTGCTGGAGGAAGCGCCCGGCAGCCGCAACCCGTACTTCGCGACCGGCGCGGGCGGCACCTTGCAGGCTTTGCTGTTCGGGTTTGGCGGCTTGTATATTGACGACAGCGGCATCCATCAGCGCAAGACGCCATTGCCCAAGCGTTGGAGGAAGCTGGAAATCCGTGGCGTCGGCATCCGGCGCGCCACCCTGACGCTGCCTTAGGCCTCGCGCCGGACTGTTTTTATCACCCGACTTTGGAACCCATCAATGGAACAGATTCACCCGCTGCCCAGCACCGACGAACCAGTCCTGCGCTTTTCCCTGCCGGAAGGCCAGGTCGCCAATGAATTCTTGCGGGAAGGGCCGGTGGCGGCGCACTTGCTGCTGACCTCGGGTATGGAGCCGCGTTTGCTGGCCGCCTTCCCGGCCGGGAACAGCGCCACCGGACTGTGGTTCAAGCCGGATGCGGCGCCGCTGTCGTGGAGTGGCGCCGGGCAGCTGCAGGCGGTGCAAAGCCGCGACGGTCAGGGCCGGCCTTTGTACGGCGTCGGCGCCGACCTCGGCGCCGACCGCAACCGCCTGACGGTCAGCGCGGCGGTGCTGAGTTCCGCGCGCGTGCTGCGCGACTATCAGCACGATGGGCGGCTGCCGCTCGGCATGCACAACGCGGTGCACTTCAGCGCCGACAGCGTGCGCTGGTCGCGCGACCGGATCGATGGCTCGGTCGGCTACGCGATCGTGCTGCAAGTGCTGAACGGCAGCGTCAGCACCGACGCCCACGGCTGCATCATGCTGTGCGCGGCACCCGGTCAAACCCTGCGGCTGCGCCTGACCGCGCTGACCGGCGAGACGGCGTTGCGGCCGTTGCCGGCCGACCAACTGCTGCGCGCGCCCGAGGCCGGCGCCTGGCGGGCGCGCCAGAGCCTGGCCTTCCTCAGCTATCGCGACAAGCTGTTGGCGGGGTCTTGGCGCTTCAACACCTACTTCGGGCGCGATACGCTGATGTCGCTGTTGCTGCTGATGCCGGCGCTGACGCCGCAGGCCATCGAGGCCGGGCTGTTGTCGGTGCTGGGACGGCTCGATCCACAAGGCGCGGTGGCGCACGAGGAGGACATTGGCGAGTGGGCGCTCTTGCACGGTAGCGGCGGCGCGCCGGTGTACGACTACAAGATGGTCGACGACGATTTCATGCTGGCGCCGGCCGCCATGGCCTACCTGCTCGAGCACGCAGGCGCGCCGGAGGCCGCGCGGTGGCTGGCCGAACCCGGCGCGCTTGGCGAGCCGCACGGCGCCGCGCTGGCGCGCAACTTCCGCCGCGTGCGGCGGCTGGCCAGCGCCTATGCGCGGCAACCCGATGTGGCCAACCTGATTCACCTGAGGCCCGGCCAGCTGACCGGCGACTGGCGCGACAGCGCCGACGGTCTCGGCGGCGGTGTGGTGTCCTACAACGTCAACGCCATCCTGGTGCCGGCCGCGTTGCGTGCCATCGCCGCGCTGCAGGCCAGCGGCTTGTTGGCGCCGTATCTGGAGCCGGATGCGGCCGTGGGCACTCTGGCGCAACTGTGGGAGACCCGGGTGCCGGCGTATTTCGCGGTCCGGCGCGACGCCGCGGCGGTGCGCGACAACGTGCGCCGTTGCGCCGGGGAGCTGGGTGTCGATCCGGCGCCGGCGCTGGCCAGCCTGGACGACGAGGAACTGTGCTTCAGCGCCATCGCGCTGGACGCGCAACACCTGCCGGTGCCGGTGTTGCATTCCGACCTGGGCTTCGCCTTGCTGTTGCAGCAGCCGCCGGCGGATCTGATCGAGCGCGAACTGCGCGCCATCATGCGGCCGTTCCCGGCCGGCTTGATGACCGGGGTCGGCCTGGTGGTGGCCAATGGCGCCCACGCCGACGCGGCGCTGCGCGCCTTGTTCGGGCCGGACCGCTACCATGGCGCGGTGGTGTGGTCGTGGCAGCAGGCGCTGCTGGCGGCCGGGCTGGCGCGGCAACTGGCGCGCACCGATCTGCCGGCCGCCACCCGCGCTTTGCTGGCGGCCGCGCAGGACACCTTGTGGGCGGCGATCCAGGCGACGCAGGCGCAAAGCAACTCGGAACTGTGGTCGTGGACCTGGGAGGATGGCGAATACCGCATGCGGCCGTTCGGCCCCGGCGCCGCCACCGCCGACGAGGCCAACGCGGTGCAGTTGTGGAGCACCGTCTATCTGGCGGTTCAGCCGCCCGCGGCCGCTAGTACAATGTCCGCGTGATCCATCGGGAGACGAACCATGAACCAACCAGGCCAGCGCCCGCGCAACGCCGCGCGGCGCATCCTGCTGTGCGCCGCGCTGGCGGCGGCCTTGCCGACCTGGGCCGCCGAGCCGGTCACGGTGGCGGTGTGGGGCTCCTCGCCAGCCGAGGTCGCCGCTTTCGATCAAGCCGCCGCCGCCTTCACCGCCAGCACCGGCATCGCGGTACGCAAGCAGGTCATCGAAGACAAATACCAGGATGTGCTGAAATCGCGCTTCGCTGCCAGCAATCCGCCCGACGTGTTTTATCTGGACGCGTCCGAGGCGCCGGTGCTAATTGAAAGCGGCGTGCTGGAGCCGCTGGAACTGAGCGCGCCGGACCAGGCGGATTTCTATCCGCAGTTCCTGCAGGCCTTCCGCGGGCGCGACGGCAAGCTGTACGGCCTGCCCAAGGATTATTCGACCCTCGCGCTGTACCTGAACCCGCGCCTGCTCAAGCAGGCCGGCTATCGCCCCGACGACGTGCCACGCGACTTCAATGGCCTGATGCGCTTCGCCCAGGCCCTGCAGACCCGGCTGCCGCGCGGGGTGGCGGCGATGATTATCGACAAGGACTTGGCGCGCCATCTGGCGGCGCTGGAAACCTCGGGCCAGCCGCTGATCGGCGCCGATGGGCGCGCGCGCTTTACCGGCAATCCCGCGGCCTACGCCTACCTGAACCAACTGGTCAGCGGCCATGCGCTGAAATACCTCTTCTCGCCCAAGGATGACCTGGGCGCCGACTGGCCGGGGGCGGCTTTCGGCACCCAGCGCACCGTCATGATGATGGAGGGGAACTGGGTACAGCCCTCACTCAAGCATGACTATGGTGACGTGCCGTTCATCACGCGCGAGATGCCGACCGTGAACCAGCGTAAGCAAACCATGGCCTTCGTGGTCGGCTATGCGGTGCCGCGCGGCGCCAAGAACAAAGCCGCCGGACTGCGCTTCGCGCGCTACATGACCGGCCCTGGCATGCGGCTGTGGGCCAGCGCCTCCGGCACGCTGCCGACACGCCATAGCGTGGAGGCGGCGATGCGGATGCGCAGCGAGGCCGGACTGGCGGCCCACGTGAGTGGCGCCGTCTACGCCACGGTATGGTCGCGCGGCATCGAGCTGCCGATACTGAACACCAATTTCGGCAACCAGTTTCTGGCCGCGTTCAACGGCAGCAAATCGCTGCGGCAGGCGCTGGAAAAAGCCGAAGCCGTGTCCAACCGCGAAATCGAGCGTCAGCGATGAAGCGCGTCCGCTTGCCGCGCGGCGCGGCCATCAGCGCGTACGCCTTCCTGCTGCCGGCGCTGCTGGTGGTCGGCCTGTTCACGCTGGCGCCGATCGCGTATGCGTTGTTCGTCTCGGTGCAGAAGATGGATCTGGTGTCGGGCCGGCACACCTTTGTCGGCTTGCGCAATCTGGCGTATCTGGTCGAGGACGACAAGTTCTGGGCCGCCTGCCACAACACACTGGTCTACGTGGCGGTGGTGGTGCCGCTGCAAACGGTGCTGGCCATGGCGTTGGCTTGCGCCATCAACGGCAGGATCCGTTTCAAACGCAGCTACGTCACGCTGCTGTTCCTGCCGACGCTGACCTCATCGGCGGCGATGACCATGATCTTCATGTGGCTGTTCAATAACAACGGGGTGGTGGTGCTGTTCCTGCGGGAGCACTTTGGCATTGGCATCAATTTCCTTGGCGATCCGCATTGGGCCTTGGGCATCATCATGTTGATGAACGTGTTCTCGACGATTCCGCATTTCATGGTGGTGTTCCTGGCCGGCCTGCAGGAAATTCCAGGATCGCTCTACGAGGCCGCGTTGCTGGATGGCGCCGGCCCGTTCAGCCGGCACTGGGAAATCAGCGTGCCGCAGCTAATGCCGATCACCTGCTACGTGCTGACCATGGGGCTGATAGGCTGCTTTCAGGTGTTTGACCAAGCCTTCATTCTGTCCGGCGGCGAGGGCGGGCCGGAGAACGCCACGTTGACCTTCACTCTGCTGATTTACCACTTCGCCTTCAAGAACTACAACACCATGGGCCTGGCCTGCGCGCTGGCGATGGTGCTGACCATTATCATTTTCTGCGCG
This sequence comes from Duganella sp. SG902, assembly GCF_013376005.1. Classification (GTDB taxonomy): domain Bacteria; phylum Pseudomonadota; class Gammaproteobacteria; order Burkholderiales; family Burkholderiaceae_D; genus Rugamonas. Next base: position 423,910 of record NZ_JABMJK010000002.1, read on the forward strand.
ACGCTGATCCTGAACCGCTTTGTGCGCCCGGATGGGGTGAACCGATGAGGCGGCGTTCCTACGCCAACGGCGCGCTGTATCTTGTGTTGAGCGCCTATAGCCTGCTGACGCTGGCGCCGTTCATCTGGGCCGTCCTGACCTCGCTCAAGAGCGCGCGCGAGATCGCCGACGCCGACAGCATCTGGCCACAGGCGCCAACGCTGGCCGCCTACGAGACGATCCTGCATGGGCCGTTTTATCAATGGTTGTGGAATTCGTTCATGGTGGCGACGGCGGTGACGCTGCTCAACGTCCTGTTCAATACCATGGCGGGCTATGCGCTGGCGCGCTTCCGTTTTCGCGGACGCGGCCTGCTGTTCCAGACCCTGATGCTGCTGGTCATGGTGCCCAGCCAGGTGACCATGATCCCGGCGTACATGATCGTCGCGCGCATGGGGCTGGTCGACACCCATTTGTCGGTGATCCTGACCTCGGCGGTGTCGATCGCCTACATTTTCATGATGCGGCAGTTCTTCATCAACTTCCCGGTGGAGATCGAGGAGGCGGCGACGCTGGACGGCTCCGGGCCGCTGCATCGGTTCTTCCGCATCGTGCTGCCGATGGCCAAGCCGGCGCTGGCCACGCAGGCCATCTTTGTCTTCATGGGCATCTGGAACGAGTTCATGAAGCCCTTGCTGTTCATTTCCAGTGTCGACAATTATCTGCTGACGCAGGGGCTGAACGCGGTGGCCAAGCAGTATGCCAAGTCCTCGTCGTGGCACCTGATCATGGCCGGCTCGGTCATCTCGATCCTGCCGATCCTGATCATGTACGTTGCACTGAACCGGCGCTTCCTCAACATCAACGACCAGTCCAGCGGCATCAAGTAAAACGGAAACCCCATGACGCAAGTGAGCCTCCACCATATCGCGCTGGCCTACAACGGCCAGCACGTCCTGAACGACGTCAACCTGGACATCGCGCCGGGCGAGTTCTGCGTCTTCATCGGACCGTCCGGCTGCGGAAAGTCCAGCCTGCTGCGATTGATCGCGGGACTGGAGCCGGTCAGCGCCGGCACGCTGGCCATCGATGGCCAGACCATCAACGAGGTGCCGCCCGCCGAGCGCAACATCGCCATGGTGTTCCAGAGTTATGCGCTCTATCCGCACATGACGGTGTACGACAACATGGCGTTTGGCCTGACCCGGCAAAAGCTGCCGCGCGCGGAGATCGAACGCCGCGTGATGGATGCGGCGAGCATCCTGCAACTGGAACCGTTGTTGGCGCGCAAACCGGGCGCCTTGTCGGGCGGCCAGCGTCAGCGGGTTGCGATCGGCCGCGCCATCGTCAAAAAGCCCAAGGTATTCCTGTTTGACGAGCCGCTCTCCAATCTGGACGCGTCGCTGCGGGCACAGACGCGGCTGGAAATCGCCCGCCTGCACCGCGAACTCAATTCGGCCAGCATGATCTACGTCACGCACGACCAGGTGGAGGCGATGACACTGGCGGACAAGATCGTGCTGTTGCGTCCCGCCGCCGAGGCGCCGGGACAGTCCAACGTGGCGCAGATCGGCACGCCGCTGGCGCTGTATCACCAGCCGGCCAATCTGTTCGCGGCACGCTTTATCGGTACGCCGGCGATGAACTTTCTGGACGCCCGGCTGGCGGCGATCACCCCCGATGGCATCGACGTCATGTTGCAAGGGCGGGTCTGTGCGGTGGCTGTGGATGGCGACCAGTTGGCGCCCGATGCCGCGTTGACATTAGGCATCCGTCCCGAGCATATGGTGCTGGGGCAGGATGGGTGGCAAGGCCGGATTGTGCACATCGAGGCCCTGGGTGAGCATAGCTATGTGCATCTGGCGTGGGCCGACGGACAGCCCACCTTGATCGCCAAGACGCAGGAAGAGGGATTGCGGGTGGGCGATACGCTGGCGTTCTCGCTACCGGCCGCCGCGCTGCACGCGTTCCGCAGCGACGGCGTGGCCTTGCGGCGCTTGCAGTTCAGACCTTCGGCTTGAGGATGGGCGCGCGGCCTTTTTGCCGGGCTTGATAGGCCCATCCCAGCATGATGATGGCGCCAACGATCATCGGCAGCGACAAGACCTGGCCGGAGGTGATCGGCAAGCCCAGCACGGTGGTCTCCCAGTCCGGGGTCCGGAAGTATTCGGTGAAGAATCGCGCGCAGCCGTACAGCAAGGTGTAGAAGGCGCCCACCGCCAGCCGTGGCCGTTCCTTGCGAGCATACAGCCACAAAATCACGAACACGATCAGGCCATCCACAATCAGCTGGTACAGCGGCGACGGATGGCGCAGGCCTTGCAGGAACACCGGGTCTGGATGCAGCGGGTAGCGGATATCCGGCCACAGCATCGCCCACGGCAGCGATTGATCGCTGGCCACGCGTCCCGGCAGCTCGGCGTTGATGAAGTTACCCAGGCGGCCGGCCGCATAACCCAGCGGCACCAGCGGCGCGATGAAGTCGTACACGTCCAGCAGGTTGCGGCCCGCCTTGCGCGCCCAGATCGACATCGCCACCAGCACGCCGATAAAGCCGCCGTGGAAGGACATGCCGCCGTGCCAGACCTTGAAGATCTCGATCGGGTCGCTAAAGTATTTCGCCGGCTCGTAGAACAGCACTTCGCCCAGGCGGCCGCCGATGATCACGCCCATCATGCCGTAGAACAGCATGTCGTCCAGATCCTCCTTCTTCCACTGCTGCGCGGCGATGTGCGGCTGCTTGATGCGCACGCGGCCCAGCGCGATGAACATGGCAAACGCCAGCACGTACATCAGACCATACCAATGAATCGCGACTGGCCCCAGTTGCAGGGCGATGGGATCGGGCATCGGGTGTATCAGCATAGGGTGTTCTTTCGTAGGAGTTCCAAAAAGCCGTGCAGCACCGGCGAGCTGTTATCGCGCCGCCATGCGAGGCCGGTTTCGACCAGCGGCGTGGCGTTGCAAGGCGCCCGGTATTCTACCCCGGTCCGCATCAGGTTGGAGACGGACTGCGGCACCAGCGCCATGCCGATGCCGGCCGAGACCAGGCTGACGATGGTTTGCATCTGGATCGCCTCCTGCCCGATCTGCGGCGTGATGCCGGCCTCGCGGAATACGGACAGTATGGCGTCATGCAGCGCCGGCGCAATCGCACGCGGGAAGATGATCAGCGGCAGCGGCGGCAGGGCTGAGAGTTTCAGCTTGCCTTTCTTCTTTAGCGCCGGCAGGCCGGAGGGCAGGGCCAGCACCAGCGGCTCGTTCAGCACCGGCAGATAGTCGAGTTCCTGCCTGGCCTTGTCGGGCAGGGGCGGGATCAGCAGGCCGGCATCGATTCGGTTGTGCAGCAGGTCGTCCAGTTGCAGATCGGAGGTGGCTTCTTGCAGCGTGATCTGGACCTGCGGATAGGCGGCGCGGTAGGCGCGCAGGAAGGGCGGCAGCACGCTGTAATCGGCCGAGGAGACGAAGGCCAGCGTCAGCCGGCCCACTTCGCCGGCGGCGGCGCGCTGCACCAGTTGCGGCAGTTCCTGCGCCTGCGCCAGCAGCCGGCGCGCTTCCGGCAGCAGGGCCAGGCCAGCGGGCGTCAGGGCGACGCCGCGCCGGTTGCGCTCGAACAGGGCGGCGCCCAGTTCCTCTTCCAGCGCCTGGATGGTCTGCGACAGGGGGGGCTGAGTCATGTGCAGGCGCAGCGCGGCCTTGCCGAAGTGGAGTTCTTCGGCCACGGTGACGAAGTAGCGGAGCTGGCGCAGTTCCATATGGCTAACTATGTAATTTGAGTGCTGTGATATTTTATACGACTCACAGCAGCGGAAATCATATATTTGACACGCTGGCAGGGTAGTCGCACACTCTTAGGCTAGCCTTACCATTGGAGAAACATCATGCCGCAATACCGTTCCCGTACCACCACCCATGGCCGCAACATGGCCGGCGCCCGCGCCCTCTGGCGCGCCACCGGCATGAAGGATGGCGACTTCGATAAACCGATCGTCGCCGTGGTCAACTCGTTCACCCAGTTCGTGCCGGGCCACGTGCACCTGAAGGACCTGGGCCAGCTGGTGGCGCGCGAGATTGAAAAAGCGGGCGGCGTGGCGAAAGAATTCAACACCATCGCGGTCGATGACGGCATCGCCATGGGCCACGGCGGCATGCTGTACTCGCTGCCGTCGCGCGACCTGATCGCCGACTCGGTCGAGTACATGGTCAACGCGCACTGCGCCGACGCCATGGTGTGCATCTCCAACTGCGACAAGATCACGCCGGGCATGCTGATGGCTGCCATGCGCCTGAACATCCCGGTGGTGTTCGTGTCGGGCGGCCCGATGGAGGCGGGCAAGGTGGTCAAGGTGGTCAACGGCGGCCAGAAAGTCATCAAGCTGGATCTGGTGGACGCCATGATCAAGGCCGGCGACACCACCGTCAGCGACGCCGACGTGGCCGAGATCGAGCGCTCCGCCTGCCCGACCTGCGGTTCGTGCTCCGGCATGTTCACCGCCAACTCGATGAACTGCCTGACCGAGGCGCTGGGCCTGTCGCTGCCGGGTAACGGCACCATCGTGGCGACGCATTCGGACCGCGAACAGCTGTTCCTGCGCGCCGGCCGCCTGATCGTGGAACTGGCCAAGCGCCACTACGAGCAGGACGACTACACCATCCTGCCGCGCTCCATCGCCACCAAGGCCACCTGGGAAAACGCCATGGCGCTGGACGTGTCCATGGGCGGCTCGACCAACACCGTGCTGCACTTGCTGGCCGCGGCGCAGGAAGCAGGCGTGGACTTCACCATGGCCGATATCGACCGCATCTCGCGCAAGGTGCCATGCCTGTGCAAGGTGGCGCCGATGACGGACAAGTTCCACATCGAGGACGTGCACCGCGCCGGCGGCATCATCGCGATTCTGGGCGAACTGGCGCGCGCCGGTCTGCTGGATACGTCGCGCCCAACCATTCATGCGCCGACCCTGGCTGAAGCCATTGAGCGCAACGACATCAAGCGCAGCGACGATCCCGCTGTGCACCAGCTGTTCCGCGCGGCGCCGGGTGGCGTGCCGACGCAGGTGGCGTTCTCGCAATCGGAGCGCTACGAGGCGCTGGATCTGGACCGCAGCGCCGGCTGCATCCGCGACCTGGAGCACGCGTATTCCAAGGACGGAGGCCTGGCGGTCTTGTACGGCAACCTGGCGGAGAAGGGCTGCATTGTTAAAACCGCCGGCGTGGATGAGAGCATCCTGAAGTTCAGCGGCAAGGCGCGTGTGTTTGAGTCGCAGGACGCGGCGGTTGAAGCCATCCTTGGCGATACCGTGCATGCTGGCGATGTGGTCATCATTCGCTACGAAGGTCCGAAAGGCGGTCCGGGCATGCAGGAGATGCTGTATCCAACTTCGTACATCAAATCCAAGGGCCTGGGCAAGGCGTGCGCGCTGTTCACGGATGGCCGTTTCTCGGGCGGTTCGTCAGGCCTGGTGATTGGTCATGCTTCGCCGGAAGCGGCGGAAGGCGGCGCCATCGGCCTGGTGGAAGAGGGCGATATGATCGATATCGATATTCCGAACCGTACCATCGGCCTGCGCATCAGCGACGAGGAACTGGCGGCGCGTCGCGCGGCCATGGAAGCCAAGGGCGCCGATGCATGGAAGCCGGTGAACCGTGATCGTTATGTGTCGCAGGCGCTGCAGGCTTATGCGGCGCTGACCACCTCCGCCGACCGCGGCGCGGTGCGCGACCTGTCGCAGCTGCGGAAGTAACCCGCGTCGTCCCGGCGAAAGCCGGGACCCATACTGAGCATGCGCGCATACGTTCTATGGATTCCGGCTTTCGCCGGAATGACAATCATTTTTTGTCGAAGGTCTTGTTGACGCGTTCCTTGCGGCGCTTCTCGTCTTCATTGTGGGCTTTGCGCTTGTCAAAGCCCAGCATCGGCTCCAGGAACTCAAACCACAGGAATGCAATCACCATCAGGGCGCCAATGGCCCACCAGGATAGTTCGGCAAACTTCCACACTTCAAAGTAGCGCAACGCAACCAGAGCGACGATCAATAGGATCAGTGGCATGATTTCCTCCTCTACCCTCCATCTTACAAGCAATAATCCAGTTTAAGTCAACGTTTACTTGCCTTAAGCGTTAAATGCATCAAGGCAAAACGCGGTAGAATGGCCAGCGGAATTTAGTAGCAATCACCTGGAGAACACAATGAAACGACATTTGATGATGGTTGGAGTAGTACTGGCGTCGGCCTTCGCTTCGCAGGCCGCCATGGCGGATGCTGGCCTGGACCTGGCCAAGGCCAAGAATTGCATGGCCTGCCACGCGGTTGCCACCAAGCTGGTCGGCCCTGCTTACAAGGACGTTGCCGCTAAATACGCCGGCCAGAAGGACGCGGAAGCCAAACTGGTCACCAAAGTGATCAAGGGCGGTTCCGGCACCTGGGGCGCGATCCCGATGCCGGCCAATCCGCAGGTGAACGAGGCGGAAGCCAAGACCCTGGTGAAATGGGTCCTGTCCCAGAAATGATGATGTAAAAAAGCCCATCCGCACTGAGCGCGATCTTGAGCGCGTTCAGGCTGATGGGCGCTTCCCCGTAGGGGAATCTTCTTAGTGAATCACTTCGATCTTGGTTTTCTTGCCATCAGTGTAAGTGAACAAGGTCAGCGCGCCATCCTTGATGTCGCCCTTGTCATCGAACGTAATCAGGCCGGTCACGCCCTGATATTTGATCTTCTGCAGGAACGGCAGGTACTTGGCCGGCTGCGCCGAGTTGGCTTGCTGCATGGCGGTGGCCATGGTCATGACCGCGTCGTACACATACGGCGAATAGATCTGCACGTCGGCGTTGTACTTCTTCTTGTAGCGCGCCACGAAATCATCCATGCCTTTTTGCTGCTCGGCCGTGACGCCGCCGGCTTCCGCGCAGGTGACCACGCCATTGGCCGCCGCAGCGCCAGCCAGCTTCGGCAGCGATTCGGTGCAGATGCCGTCACCGCCCATGTACTTGGCGTTGATGCCCAGCGCCTTCATCTGGCGCAGCAGCGGGCCGCCAACCGAGTCCATGCCGCCGAAGAACACCAGGTCAGGATTCTTGGCCTTGATCTTGGTCAGGATGGCGTTGAAGTCGGTGGCCTTGTCGTTGGTGAATTCCTTGGTGAACTCGACGTTGGGACCGGCTTTCTTGGCGGCCTTGATGAACTCATCGGCCACGCCCTGGCCGTAGGCGGTGCGGTCGTCGATCACGGCGATCTTTTTCGCGCCCAGCTTGGTGATGGCGTAGTTGCCCAGCGAGCCGCCCAGCTTGGCGTCATTGGCCACTACGCGGAAGGCCGACTTGAAGCCTTGCTGGGTGTATTTGGTCTGGGTGGTGGCCGGCGAGATTTGCGGGATGCCGGCGTCGTGGTAAATCTTGGAGGCGGGGATGGAAGTGCCGGAGTTCAGGTGGCCGATCACGCCGTTGACCTTGGCGTCGACCAGCTTCTGCGCGACCGCCGTGCCCTGTTTGGGATCGCTGCCGTCGTCTTCCAGCTGCAGCACGAACTTGACGGGTTTGCCGTCGATCTTGATGCCTTTGGCGTTCAAGTCCTCGACCGCCATCTTGGCGCCGTTTTCATTGTCCTTGCCGAGGTGGGCGGATGGACCGGAGACTGGACCGACGTGACCGATCTTGATCACTTCTTGCGCGCCCGCGCTGCCGGCGAAAGCCAGGGCGATGGCGAGAGGAATGAATTTGAACTGCATGTGCAATCTCCAAAGTTGTATGCAAGGCCACAAGGTACAACAAATTTTTCGCGGCGCAAAGCGTTCAACGGGAGGTTTTGACCTTTTTTGGAGCGCTTCCCTGATTTGATGCAAGGATGCTTCGGGGAGGTGCGGTCCGTGCACCACAGTGGATGCGCGGACCGGTGGGACGGGCTTACTTTTTCTGCGCTTGCAGATGGGTCAGTTCCTGCGCGACGGCGCGCGAGACGATCTTCTCGATGGTGTCGTGCAGGCCGATGCGGATCTCGTTGGTCAGGTCATGCAAGGCGTGGCTGAGCACCTCGGCCATGCTGTCCTTGATGCGCTGCTCCAGCACGAAATCCACGCGCGACTGCAGCTGGTGCATGATGCGCACCGACAGGCGATGTTCCATCATCGCCCATTCGGCCTCGGTCCAGCCGTCAATCGCGGCGGCTTCCAGTTGCGCGGCGGCCGAGGGCGGCTGCGGCGCGGCGGGGGCTGCCGAATCGTCGCTCAGCGGCTCCGCTTTCAGTACTTCCGTCAATACAGGGATACTTGCGTCAAACGATGCTTGGCTCATGATTTTCCTGCGACAAAGTGGGTAAGTGGATAGTCTTGCTGCTTGTATGCGACATAACGCTTGCGGCCGGCGGCCGCATCCTCCTCTTGCGAGGAAATCACTTCGATCATGCGCGCGAACCGCGTCACATTGCGTGGCGCGCGGCGCGACAAATTGACCAATAATTCTTTGTGCGTGTGTGGTAATTCCGCCTCATCGTTGTCCGTCAACAGGATCGGCGTGTGCGCGGCCAGCGCATCGTCCGCCAATACGTGCGGCAGGAAGTCGGTGGCGGAAAATGTCCACATCGCCGCGTTAAGTTCCGCCAGCTGCACCGCATCGTCGGTCATCAGCACCACGCGGTTGTTGGCGGCCCAGGCCTTGCGCACGAGGCGGCAGGCGTAGGCTACTTTGTCCGGCACATTGGTGTGGAAGTCGATGCGTGTCATGGTAAATCCAGTGTATGCGAAATCGCCGCAAGCCGCTGGCACCGAGTTTGCTACCGTGCGGCTTGCGTGATGGGGAAGATTGTTAATCGTTACGCGGCCATGCCGCTGTGACGTAACAGTGCGTCGATGCTCGGCTCGCGGCCGCGGAAGGCGGTGAACGATTCCAGCGCCGGGCGCGAACCGCCGACCGACAGGATTTCGGCCAGATAGCGCTTGCCGGTCTCCGACACGGCGGCCGGGCCCAGCTTCTGCGCTTCCTCGAACGCGGCGTAGGCGTCGGCGGACAAGACTTCCGCCCACTTGTAGCTGTAGTAGCCGGCCGCGTAGCCGCCGGCGAAGATGTGGCCGAAGGAGTTCTGGAAGCGGTTGAACGCCGGCGGTATCACCAGAGCGAACTTGCTGCGCACCTCGTCGATCACCTGCTGCACGGTCTTGCCGGTGCTGGCGTCGTAGTCGTAGTGCAGGTGCATGTCCAACAGCGAGAACTCGACCTGGCGCAGCGTTTGCAGGCCGGACTGGAAGTTCTTGGCGGCCAGCATCTTGTCGTACAGCGCGCGCGGCAGCGGCTCGCCGGTGACGGCGTGCGCGGTCATGTGTTCCAGCACTTCCCATTCCCAGCAGAAGTTTTCCATGAACTGCGATGGCAGTTCCACCGCATCCCACTCTACGCCGGAGATGCCGGACACGCCCAGCTCGTCCACCTGCGTCAGCATGTGGTGCAGGCCGTGGCCGAATTCGTGGAACAGCGTGATCACCTCATCGTGGGTGAACAGCGATGGCTTGGTGACGCCGTCTTCCACCGCCGGCTCGGTGAAGTTGCAGGTGAGGTAGGCGACCGGCGTTTGCACCTTGGTGGCGTCGGCGCGGCGGCCGCGGGCATCGTCCATCCAGGCGCCGCCGGACTTGCCGGCGCGCGCGTACAGGTCGAGGTAGAACTGGCCGATCAGCTTGCCGTCGCGTTCGATGCGGAAGAAGCGCACGTCCTTGTGCCACACCGGCGCCTGGTCCGGCTTGATCTCGACATTGAACAGGTTCTGGATCTGGCGGAACAGGCCGTCGATCACTTTGTGTTCAGGGAAGTACTGCTTCACTTCCTGCGCCGAGAAGGCGTAGCGCGCTTCCTGCAGCTTCTCGGAAGCGTAGGGGATGTCCCAGGCCTTGAGGTCGTCGATGCCGAGCTCTTCCTTGGCGAACTGCTTCAGTTCGGCCAGGTCTTTTTCCGCGAACGGACGGGCGCGCTTGGCGAGGTCCTCCAGGAAGGCGATCACCTCGTCCGGCGACTTGGCCATCTTCGGCACCAGCGAGACTTCGGCGAAGTTCTTGTAGCCCAGCAGGTGCGCCTCTTCCTCGCGCAGCTTCAGCAGGGTGACGATGTTCTGGGTGTTGTCCCACTCATCCTTCTTGCTGAAGACCTCGCCTTGCTCGGACGCCTTGGTGGCGTTGGCGCGGTAGATCGTCTCGCGCAGTTCGCGTTTGTCGGCAAATTGCAGGATGGGGTAGTAGGACGGGAAATGCAGCGAGAATTCCCAGCCTTGTTTCCCGGATTTCTCGGCGGCGGCGCGGGCGGCGGCCTTGACGTCCTCCGGCAGGCCGGCCAGGTCGGCTTCGTCGGTCACCAGCAGCTTGTAGTCGTTGGTGGCGTCCAGCACGTTTTCGGAGAAGCGGGTCGAGGTTTTGGTGTGCTCTTCCTGGATCTCGGCGAAGCGGGCCTTTTTATCTTCCGGCAGTTCGGCGCCGCCCATGCGGAAATCGCGGATGGCGTTTTCAATGATGCGCTTGCGGGCTGGGCTCAGCGTGGCGAACTCGGGCGAGGCGCGCAGCGCTTTGTATTTTGCGAACAGGGCTTCGTTCTGGCCCAGCTCGGTCCAGAATTCGGTCACTTTCGGTTGGTTCTCGTTGTAGACGGCGCGCAGCTCCGGCGTGTCCACCACGTTGTTGAGATGACTGACGATGCCCCAGGCGCGGCCCAGCAGTTCGGTGGCGTTTTCCAGCGGGGTGACGAAGCTGTCCCAGCTCACCGTATCCGAAGGCGCTTGCAGCTGCTCGACCACGGCGCGGCTCTTGGCCAGCAGCTCGTCGATGGCAGGGGTGACGTGCTCCGGTTTGATGGCGTCAAAACGCGGCAGGCCGCTGAAGTCGAGCAGGGGATTTTGGTTGTCAGTCATATTCGTTCCAATAAATTCAGCGTCGTCCCGGCGAACGCCGGGACCCATGCTGAGCATGCGTTCTATGGGCACCGGCCTTCGCCGGTGCGACGGATTACACGCGTTCGGCCGCTTCCACCGTGTTCATCAGCAGCATGGTGATGGTCATCGGACCCACACCACCCGGCACAGGCGTGATGTGCGATGCCACTTCCTTGATGCCGTCGAAATCGACGTCGCCGCACAGCTTGCCCTCATCATTACGGTTGATGCCGACGTCGATCACGATCGCGCCCGGCTTCACCATATCAGCAGTCAGCGTGTTGCGGCGGCCGGTTGCGGCCACGACCACGTCGGCCTGGCGCGTGTACACGCCAATATCCGGGGTCGCGCTATGGCAGATGGTGACGGTGGCGTTGGCTTGCAAGAGCAACAGCGCCATCGGCTTGCCGACCGTGTTGGAACGGCCGATCACCACCGCATGCTTGCCGCGCAGATCCACGCCGGTGCTTTCGATCAGCTTCATGCAGCCGTACGGGGTGCATGGGCGGAAGCCTTCCAGGCCAGTCATCAGTTCGCCGGCGCTCAGCACGGCGTAGCCGTCCACGTCCTTCTTGACCGAAATCGCTTCAATCACTTTGTGGGCATTGATGTGCTTGGGCAGCGGCATCTGCACCAGAATGCCGTGGATCTTCGGATCGGCGTTCAGCGCGGCGATGCGGTCCAACAGGGCGGCCTCGCTCAGGTCGGCCGGGTATTCTTCTTTCAGCGAGTAGAAGCCCGCGTCCTCGCAAGCCTTGACCTTGTTGCGCACGTAGACGTGGCTGGCCGGGTCGTCGCCGACAATGATCACCGCCAGGCCGGGCTGTTTGCCCTGGGCGGCGAGGGTTGCGGCACGTGCAGCAATTTCCGCACGCAGTTTTTTGGAGAGGGCGACGCCGTCGATCAGTTGAGCAGTCATGATTTACACATGGTGGTAGAGGGAAAGCAGGATTATAAGGCCGCAGGGCGCATCCCGCCTCGTTTTTGACGGCTGGCGCATGCTGCACCGCACAAGGTTTTCATAGGGAAATTTCATAATATAAAATGGCTTATCGTAATTTGAAAAAGCCCAAAATGACTGCTAGAATCCCCACACGTCATTGAAGTATTAGTAAATAATCAGCGAACTCTCAACTCTGGAGACTTAATACATGTCAGCTCAACTTGACCAGGTAACGGCAAACACCGACCCTGATTCGCAAGAAACCAAAGAATGGTTGGATTCCCTGGCCGCAGTGCTGGAACAAGAGGGCCCTGACCGTGCTCACTACCTGTTGGAGCGTTTGATTGATCTGGCGCGCCAGAGCGGTTCCGATATTCCGTTCTCCGCCAATACCGCATACGTCAATACCATTCCTGCCGACCAGGAGCAACGCTGCCCTGGCAATCTGGAATACGAAGAAAAACTGCGTTCGTGGATGCGCTGGAACGCCATGGCGATGGTCGTCAAGGCCAACCGCTTCGACGGCGACCTCGGTGGCCACCTGTCCTCGTTCGCCTCGCTGGCCAACATGCTGGGCATCGGCTTCAACCACTTCTGGAAAGCGCCGAGCGAAAACCACGGCGGCGACCTGCTGTACATCCAGGGCCACTCGTCGCCCGGCGTGTACGCGCGCGCCTTCCTGGAAGGCCGCCTGACCGAAGACCAACTGCTGCACTTCCGCCGCGAAGTGGACGGCAAGGGTCTGTCGTCGTACCCGCACCCGAAACTGATGCCGAACTTCTGGCAGTTCCCGACCGTGTCCATGGGCCTGGGCCCGCTGATGGCCATTTATCAGGCACGCTTCCTGAAGTACCTGCACGCGCGCTCGATCGCCGACACCACCGACCGTAAAGTCTGGGCCTTCTGCGGCGACGGCGAGATGGACGAGCCGGAATCGCTGGGCGCGATCGGCATGGCCGCGCGCGAAAAGCTGGACAACCTGGTCATCGTGGTCAACTGCAACCTGCAGCGCCTGGACGGCCCTGTGCGCGGCAACGGCAAGATCATCCAGGAACTGGAAGGCGAATTCCGTGGTGCTGGCTGGAACGTGGTCAAAGTCATCTGGGGCCCGGGCTGGGACGCCCTGCTGAAGAAGGACAAGGACGGCATCCTGCGCAAAGTAATGATGGAAACCGTCGACGGCGAATACCAGAACTACAAGGCCAAAGACGGCGCCTACGTGCGCAAGCACTTCTTCGGCAAGCATCCAAAGCTGCTGGAGATGGTCGCCAACATGACCGACGACGACATCTGGCGCCTGACCCGCGGCGGCCACGATCCGCACAAGATCTACGCCGCCTTCAAGGTCGCGCAGGAACACAAGGGCCAACCGACCGTCCTGCTGGTGAAAACCATCAAGGGCTTCGGCATGGGCAAGCACGGCGAAGCACGCAACACCGCGCACAACACCAAGAAGCTGACCGACGAAGCCGTGCGCGAAATGCGCGACCGCTACTCGATCCCTATCCCGGACGACAAGCTGGCCGACATCCCGTTCTACAAGCCAGCCGATGACGCGCCTGAAATCAAGTACCTGCACGAGCGCCGCGCCGCGCTGGGCGGCTACCTGCCGGCCCGCCGTCAGCAAGCCGACGAAAAACTGACCGTGCCGCCACTGTCGGCATTCCAGAACGTGCTGGAAGCGACCGCCGAAGGCCGCGAAGTGTCGTCGACCCAGGCTTACGTGCGTATCCTGACCACGCTGCTGAAAGACCCTAGCGTCGGTCCTCGCATCGTGCCGGTGCTGGTGGATGAATCGCGTACCTTTGGTATGGAAGGCCTGTTCCGTCAGGTGGGCATCTTCAACCAGCAAGGCCAGTTGTACGAGCCGGTCGACAAGGACCAGGTGATGTACTACCGCGAAGACAAAGCGGGCCAGATCCTGCAAGAGGGTATCAACGAAGCCGGCGGCATGAGCTCGTGGATCGCCGCGGCGACCTCGTACTCGACCAACAACCGCGTGATGGTGCCGTTCTACACCTACTACTCGATGTTCGGCATGCAGCGTATCGGTGACCTGGTCTGGGCCGCCGCCGACATGCGCGCCCGTGGCTTCCTGATGGGCGGCACCGCCGGCCGTACCACGCTGAACGGCGAAGGCCTGCAGCACGAAGACGGTCATAGCCACCTGTTCGCCGCCGCTGTGCCGAACTGCATGCCGTACGACCCGACCTTCGGCTACGAGCTGGCTGTGATCATCCAGGACGGCATGCGCCGCATGGTGGAAGAACAGGAAGACGTGTTCTACTACATCACCATCATGAACGAGAACTACTCCCACCCAGGCATCAAGCCGGGCCAGGAAGAGGGCATCCTGAAGGGCATGTACCTGCTGCAGGAGGGCGACAAGAAAGCCAAGCAGCGCGTGCAGCTGATCGGTTCGGGCACCATCCTGCGCGAGTCGATCTTCGCTCAGGAACTGCTGCTGAACGACTGGGGCATCGCTGCCGACGTGTGGTCCGCTCCGTCGCTGACCCTGGTGGCGCGCGACGGTCAGGACGCCGAGCGTTGGAACCTGGTCAATCCTACCCAGCCACAGCGCGTGCCTTACGTCGCTCAGCTGCTGAATGATACCCAGGGCCCGATCGTGGCGACCACCGACTACATGCGTGCGTTTGCTGAACAGATCCGCGCCTTCATTCCGAAGGACCGCACCTACCGCGTGCTGGGCACCGATGGTTTCGGCCGCTCGGACAGCCGCGCCAAGCTGCGTGAGTTCTTCGAAGTGAACCGCTACTACATCACCGTCGCCGCGCTGAAATCGCTGGCCGAAGAAGGCAAGATCGACGTGAAAGTGGTTGAGCAGGCCGTGGTCAAGTACAACCTCGATCCGAACAAACCAAATCCGGTGACCCAATAATTAGAACGGAGCAAACGCTATGAGCATTGTGGAAGTTAAAGTCCCGGATATCGGTGATTTCAAGGAAGTTGAAATCATCGAGCTGATGGTAAAAGTTGGCGATACGATCAAAGTAGACCAGTCCCTGATTACCGTTGAATCGGACAAGGCGTCGATGGAGATTCCATCGTCGGCCGCTGGTGTGGTGAAAGAGATCAAAGTGAAGGTCGGCGACAAGGTGGCCGAAGGTTCGCTGGTGCTGCTGCTGGAAGCCGATGGCGCCGCCGCGGCGCCCGCACCTGCCGCGGCTCCTGCCGCCGCTGCCCCTGCGCCTGCCGCTGCGGCCGCGCCGGCTCCGGCTCCGGCCGCGGCGCCTGCCGCAGCCGCTGGTCCGGTCGACGTCAAAGTGCCGGACATCGGCGACTTCAAGGAAGTGGAAGTCATCGAAGTCATGGTCAAGGTTGGCGACACCATCAAGGTCGATCAGTCGCTGATCACCGTTGAATCGGACAAGGCTTCGATGGAGATTCCATCGTCGCACGCCGGTGTGGTGAAAGAACTGAAGGTCAAGGTGGGCGACAAGGTTGCCATGGGCTCGATCGTGCTGGTGGTGGAAGGCTCGGCGCATGCGCCGAGCGGCGGCTCGGCGCCTGCCGCCGCCCCGGCGGCCGCTGCTCCGGCGCCAGCCGCCGCAGCGCCTGCACCAACCGCAGCCCCGGCACCAGCTGCCGCGCCAGCCGCTGCCGCTCCGGCATCGCAAGGCTCCGTGCAGACCGGCAAACTGGCGCACGCATCGCCATCGATCCGCAAGTTCGCCCGCGAACTGGGCGTGGATCTGGGCAAAGTGCCGGGCTCTGGTCCGAAAGGCCGCATCACCCAGCAGGACGTGCAGAACTACGTCAAGGGCGTGATCGCCGGTACCGTTGCATCGCCGGCTGCCGCTGGCGGCGCGGTGGGTGGCGGCGGCAACTTCAGCGTGCTGCCATGGCCGTCCCTGGACTTCAGCAAATTCGGTGAAACCGAACTGCTGCCGCTGTCGCGCATCAAGAAGATCTCCGGTCCTAACCTGCACCGCAACTGGGTGCAGATCCCGCACGTCACGCAATTCGACGACGCCGATATCACCGACCTGGAAGCCTTCCGCGTTGAATCGAACAACGCCAATGCCAAGAACAAGGACGCCACCAAGCTGACCATGCTGGCGTTCGTGATCAAGGCATCCGTGGCCGCGCTGAAGAAATTCCCGACCTTTAACTCGTCGCTGGACGAAAAGGGCGAGAACCTGATCCTGAAGAAGTACTACAACATCGGCTTCGCTGCCGACACGCCGAATGGCCTGGTAGTCCCTGTGATCAAGAACGCCGACCAGAAATCGGTGACGCAGATCGCCAAGGAGATGACCGAACTGTCGGCGCAAGCGCGCGAAGGCAAGCTGAAACCGACCGACATGCAAGGCGCGACCTTCACCATCTCGTCGCTGGGCGGCATCGGCGGCACGCACTTCACGCCGATCGTGAACGCGCCGGAAGTGGCGATCCTGGGCCTGTCCAAGGCATCGACCAAGCCGGTATGGGATGGCAAGCAGTTCCAGCCACGCCTGATGATGGGCACCTCGCTGTCCTACGATCACCGCGTGATCGACGGCGCGATGGGCGCGCGCTTCTCCGTGTACCTGAGCGAAGTGCTCGGCGACATGCGTAAAATTCTGCTGTAAGGAGCCCCTATGAGCACCGAAGTAAAAGTGCCGAATATCGGCGACTTCAGCGAAGTGGAAGTGATTGAAGTGATGGTGAAGGTTGGCGACACGATCAAGGCTGATCAATCGCTGATCACCGTGGAGTCGGACAAGGCCAGCATGGAAATCCCATCGTCGCACAGCGGCGTGGTGAAGGAACTGCGCGTCAAGGTTGGCGACAAGGTCAAGGAAGGCGTGACGCTGCTGGTGGTTGAGGAAGCCGCAGGCGCCGCGTCGGTGGCTCCTGCGCCAGCGCCGGCACCTGCGGCCGCTGCACCGGCGCCTGCGCCAGCTCCGGCCGCACCGGCCGTCGCGCCGATCGGCGGCAGCTACACCGGCCAGGTCGACGTCGACTGCGACATGATGGTGCTGGGCGGCGGTCCTGGCGGCTACTCGGCCGCCTTCCGCGCCGCCGACCTGGGCATGAACACCGTCATCGTCGAGCGTTACGACACTCTGGGCGGCGTGTGCCTGAACGTGGGTTGCATCCCATCGAAGGCACTGCTGCACGTGGCGTCTGTGATCGACGAAACCGCGCACATGTCCAACACCGGCGTCACCTTCGCCAAGCCGAGCATCGACATCGACCAGGTACGCAAGTACAAGGAAGGCGTCATCAAGAACATGACCGGCGGCCTGGCCGGCATGGCCAAGGCGCGCAAGACCCAGATCGTGCAAGGCGTGGGCCAGTTCCTGAGCGCCAACCACATCGAAGTCACCGCCAAGGATGGCTCGAAAAAAGTGGTGCAGTTCAAGCAGGCCATCATTGCCGCCGGTTCGTCGGTGGTGAAGCTGCCGTTCGTGCCGGAAGATCCACGCATCGTCGACTCGACCGGCGCGCTGGAACTGCGTCAGATCCCCAAGCGCATGCTGGTGATCGGCGGCGGCATCATCGGCCTGGAAATGGCCACCGTGTACTCGACCTTCGGCGCGCGCATCGACGTGGTCGAAATGATGGACGGCTTGATGCAGGGCGCCGACCGTGATGCGGTCAAAGTCTGGCAGAAGTACAACGAAGCGCGCTTCGACAACATCATGACCAAGACCAAAACCGTCGGCGTTGAGGCGCTGCCGGAAGGGATCAAGGTCACGTTCGAAGCGGCGGAAGCCGGCGCGCCAGCGCCTGCGCCGCAGGTGTACGACCTGGTGCTGGTGGCCGTGGGCCGCAGCCCGAACGGCAAGAAGATCGCTGCCGAGAAGGCCGGCGTCGTGGTGACCGATCGCGGCTTCATCCCGGTCGACAGCCAGATGCGCACCAACGTGCCGAACATCTTCGCCATCGGCGACCTGGTGGGCCAGCCGATGCTGGCGCACAAGGCTGTGCACGAAGGCCACGTGGCGGCGGAAGCGGCGGCGGGGCAGAAGTCGCACTTCGACGTGAAGGTGATTCCATCGGTGGCCTACACCGATCCGGAAGTGGCATGGGCCGGCATCACCGAAGACGAGGCGAAAGTCAAGGGCATCAAGGTCGAGAAGGGCCACTTCCCTTGGGCGGCGAGTGGCCGCGCCGTGGCCAACGGCCGCGCCGAAGGCTTCACCAAGCTGCTGTTCGACGCCGAGACCCACCGCATCATCGGTGGCACCATCGTCGGCACGCACGCGGGCGACATGATTGGCGAAATCGCGCTGGCGATCGAAATGGGCTGCGATGGCACCGACATCGGCAAGACCATTCACCCGCACCCAACGCTGGGCGAATCGATTGGCATGGCGGCGGAAGTCTACGAAGGCGTCTGCACCGACCTGCCTCCACCGCGCAAGCGCTAAGCAAGCGCGCGGCAGACAAAAAAACCGGGACTTGTTCCCGGTTTTTTTTATGCGTCATTGAAAAGTAGAGCTGAACAGACCTCGCGAGAACGGCTACGCTCGCAAAAAAGACCTTGGATGTTGACTCAGTGCGAACTTCCACACCCACCCCGTTGCCGTCATTCCGGCGCAGGCCGGAATCCATAGAACGTGTCTTTGGATGCTGAACATGGGGAGAACGCGAAGTCTCGGCGACGTCTTCTGCAAAAGGAACGCGCCCATCATTACTAATCCT
Organism: Duganella sp. SG902; assembly: GCF_013376005.1. Lineage (GTDB taxonomy): Bacteria > Pseudomonadota > Gammaproteobacteria > Burkholderiales > Burkholderiaceae_D > Rugamonas. The sequence continues at coordinate 442,388 of NZ_JABMJK010000002.1, forward strand.
CCAAATCGCCTTTGCGAGGTGACGATCAGATACACTTTCCTCGCACTTTGGCGACAGCTATAACAGGCAGCGCTAGATACCCTGTGAGGAGAAATGTAGGTTGGCGCTTTAGTCCGTCCGAATGGAGACAATCCGGCACCTTCGCTTCAATAAAAGCTGCGGTCATAATATCCGTATTGGCTGAGCTGAATGTTACGGCGCTTTGATAATACGGCCGTGATGGTTCTTCGTTTTTTAAAGCCTCTGCGACTGCTTTACTCGTCGATGCATCGACTTGGCCCAGCATGGCCTTCCACTGTACTTCGGATGTGACGGAATCGTTCAATGGGGCCTTCACGTCCTCGGCGGAGATGGCCGCTGTAGAAAAGATCCAAATGCCTAGAAAGAGTAGTTTCACAACTCGCTTCCTTCTCGAATAATTGCTGTCAGACCGTAAGCCGTATTGAACCATGTCGAAAGGTCCGGTTCTGGACAGTCTCTATCACAACCATGGCAGTAATTCTATGTGGGCTGTTCCCTCCTGATGCCGCCATGGCGGAAGCGGATAGGGAGATCGGGGAACGACATGCATAAAAAGGCTAATTTTTTGATGAAGGAGGGCTCGAGTGAGGCAAGTCCGCTTGCGGTTGCCCGATGACTCTTTTGCGTGAGAAAACCTGCCAGCAAAAAAATAGAGCCAGTGCCAGAGAGATGACCGACAACCCGGTCACCAGATAGTCGGGTAGAAGACCTGGAAATACCTTGTCGAATATGGTGTAGCTTAGGGAGAAGGCGAAGAACAACGACGGCAGCCACTGCTTTTGCCAGGCAAACGCAGCCAGCGCCATGGCCGAACCCACAATACTTATCATTGTGCCGATTTGCATCTAGACCCCCACAATTTTCGGCCGAATTCGGCCGGTAAGCATGGAGAGTAACATTTTGCTTGTCGCCAAAGTACGCGAAATATCACAGCCTTGGATGTGCCTGTGCTTGTATCATGAGAGTCTGTCTTTTCTCATCGGGAGCCCCGGATGGCCGCGAATGCGGAGTTTGTCAGTTATATTGAAGAACAGCTTGCGCCGCTGGGCTTCTTGAGTGTCGGACGGTTTTTCGGGGGGCGCGCCATCAGTTGTCATGGTCAGCAGTTCGCGTGGATCATCGATAGTACGCTTTATTTGCGCGTCAGCGATGCCACCCGCGCGGAGTTTGAGGCGCACGGCGCGCAGCCGTTCAAATACATGACCAGGAAGGGCGAAGTCACCGTCCGCAAATTCTACACCGCCCCCGAGTTCCTGCTTGACGATCCCGAACAACTCTTAAACTGGTGTCGCCGCGCAATTCGGGGTCAGCTCTGACATTCGGACACGCACGCATCCTCTTTGAGGATTATCAATACGGTCGCCCACATATGCGCTACCGCAAATGCGCGATTTCTGCTGAATCAAACTAGCATTATCTATGGCGTATTTTGATCTACATCAAAAGTGTGAACTGCTTGTCCGAATGTCAGAGCTGACCCCGAATGGTTAGCGCGTCAAGCGGTACAGCAGGATCGCGGTGCGGATGGTGGCGCGTTCGATGGAGGCGATCTCCAGATCCTCGTCCGGCGAATGCGCGCCGTTACCGGTGGCGCCCAGGCCGTCCAGGCTGTCGAGCAGCGGCGCGACGAATTGCACGTCGCCGGCGCCACGCTGGCCCGGCGGCAGGGCTGGGATATCGCCCAGTCCGGCATCCTTGCTGGCCTGCGAGTAGGCCTTCAGCACCGCCAGGTTGCCGGGCGTGGGCGACATCGGCGGGTAGGCATCATGGAAGGTGATGCTGGCACTGGTGCCCGGTAGGTTCTGCGCGACGATGGCTTTCATCTTGGCGTGCGCGCGGTCGCGCTGTTCGTAGCTCAGGTAGCGCAGGTCGCCTTCCACCGTGGCGGTCCGCGAAATGACATTGCTCTTGCCGGCCGCCTGACCCACCGTCCCCAGCGCATTGGTGCTGGCCTCCGTGCCGCCCACAATCAAGCCGGGGCTGAAGGTCAGGTCCGGCTCCATCACTTGCTGGCGGAAGCTGTCGACTATGCGCGCCGCTTCGTAGATCGCGCCATAGCCGGCATTCTCCGTGAAGATGCCGCTGGAGTGGCCCTGTTTGCCGCTGACCTTCAGCTCCCACGATGACGAGGCGCGGCGGCCGATGGTGCCGGTGTCCTTGCCGTCCTTGTTGCGCACCGTGGCCTCGAAGGCGAGGGCGATGTCGCTGCGCTTGGCGGCGTTGATCATGTCGGCGCGCGAGATGTCGATCGGGTCACCGGCGTTTTCCTCGTCGCCGCTGAACACCACGGTGATCGTGGTGTTATCCAGCGCGCCCACGCGGTGTAGCGCGCGCAGCGCTTCGATGATGATGACGTCACCACCTTTCATGTCGTTGACGCCCTGGCCCCTCACGCGGTCGCCGTTGCGCTGCCACAGCTGCACCGGGCTGTCTTTTTCAAACACGGTGTCGAGATGGCCGATCAGCAGCAGGCGCTTGCCTTGCTTGCCTTCGCGCGTGGCGATCAAATGGCCGGCGCGCTGCATCGCGGGCGGCATGTCGGACCAGCGGGTGGTGAAGCCGAGCGCCGCGAACTGCTCGCCAAACAGCTTGCCTACCGCGCGCACGCCTTCGTGGTTCATGGTGCCGCTGTTGATGTTGACCGAGCGTTCCAGCAGTTCCAGTCCCTGCGCCGAATGCGCCTTAACTTCCGCGACGATCTTCTGCTCGGTGGCCGACAGGCCCTCGGCGCGCGCCGCGCCTAACATCAAGGCCAGCACCGCAAACGCGAACGGTTTCAACTTCATGCGACATTCCTCCATGGATGGTATGCCGACGATTGTAGCTCAGCCCTGCGCCGATGCGGGCAGGCCGAATACGTGATCGAAGGCCAGGCTGAAGATGTAGGTGTAGATCATGAAGAAGATCAGTAGACCGATGTCCAGCACCAGCGCTTCCCACAGTGAGATGTTGAGCCACCACGCGAACAACGGCACCAGCACCAGCAGCAGTCCGCCCTCGAAGCCGATGGCGTGGGCGGCGCGGCGTTTCCAGTCGCGGCCGCGCTTGGCTTGGCGCGCTTCCCATGCCTCAAACATGGTGTTGAACGCGAAGTTCCACACGATGGCGATCAGCGAGGAGGCGACGGCGGCGGTGCCCGCGTGGCCCGCGTCGTGTCCGCCCATGAGCATCAGGCCAGTGCTGGTGAGGCCGATGGCGATGGTTTCAAACAGGGAGACGTAGACGACTTTGCGTTTCAGGCCTTGCATGCGGGGATTTCCTCTTTGGTGACAACGATGCGCATCATATGCAAGGATTCTTGATCGATAAAGTCAGCTGCTTTCAGTTTTTCTGATAGCATGGGCCACATGGCTTTCTCATCCGATAACATTGCGGTCTTTCTTGCGGTGCTGGACCACGGCTCCTTCTCGGCCGCCGCGCGCGCGTTGGGACGGGTGCCGTCGGCGGTCAGCATGGCGATCGCGCAGCTGGAGGCGGAGCTCGATCTCACGCTGTTCGAGCGCAGTTCGCGCGAGGTGCGGCCGACCGAATCGGCGCGCGCGCTGGAGGCGGAGGCGCGCCAGATGGCGGGCCAGTTGCGCCGCCTGCAGGCGCACGCGCTGTCGCTGCACCAAGGCCTTGAGCGCCGCCTGACGCTGGCGATCGCGCCGCAGTTGTTGTCGGCAGCTTGGAGTGAGCCGCTGGCGCGGCTGGCGGAGGAATTCCCTTCGCTGGAGGTGGAGGTGCTGTCGGCGCCGCAGGAGGACGCGCTGCGCATGCTGCACGAGGGCGCGGCGCAGCTGGCGCTGATCTACGAGCGGCCCGGCGTGGACGAGCACGAGAGTTTTCAGGAGCTGGGCAGCGAGGTGCTGGTGCCGGTGATATCGCCGCGCCATCCGCTGGCGCTGGAACGCAAGGGCGGTGTGCGGCTGGAGGATTTGCTCGACGTGCGGCAGATCGCCATCGCCAGCCGCGACATGGCGGATGCCGACCAGCGCGTGCTCATTTCGCGCAAGCTGTGGCGCACCGACAGCCACCTGGCCACGCTGAGCCTGGTGCGCGCCGGCGTGGGCTGGGCCTATCTGCCGCTGCGCCAGGTGGCGCCGTTGCTGGAGCGCGGCGAGTTGCTGCACATCGGCTTCGCGCACATGAGCAATGAGCTGCGGTTGTGGGTGGACGTGGTGTGGCGTAACGACCAGCCGCTGGGCCTGGGCGCCAAGCGCCTGATCGCGCTGATGCAGGATATCGCCGGTTTGGAGGCGCGACAGCCGCAGAAGTGATACCCTGCTGTCTTTGCCCTGTTAGAGGAAGATTTATGCGTTTGCTGAAGATTGCCCTGGTAGTGGCTGGCCTGTGCGCCGCCACCGCGTTTGCTTCGCCTACCGCGCCGCGCAATGGCGCCGAGTACACCACCCTGAAGAACCCGCAGCCGGTGCAGGCGCAGGGCAAGAAGGTGGAGGTGATCGAGTTCTTCATGTATCACTGCCCGGCGTGCTACGCGCTGGAACCAGCCATGCTGGAGTGGGTGAAGAAGCAGGGTGACAACATCAGCTTCCGCCGCATCCACCTGCCGCTGACCGGCGAGAACGATCCGGAAGCGCATATGTTCCTGACGCTGGAGGCGATGAAGCTGGAAGAGCAGCTGCATGCCAAGATCCTCACCACCTGGCACGTCGAGCGCAAGCGCTTGAAGAGCGATGCGGACAATATCGACTGGGCCGTGAAGAATGGCATCGACAAGGAGAAGTTCACCGCCACCTACAATTCGTTCGCGGTGATGACGCGCCTGAAAGGCGCCGGCCGCGTGGCGGCGGCGTATGAGGTGAACAGCACGCCGACCATGGTGGTGGCGGGCCGCTATCTCACCAACCCGACCATGGTGGACGCCAGCAACCCTGGCATCCCGCGCGCGCAACTGGGCGCGGCCACGCTGCAGGTCCTGGATGCGCTGGTCGCGCAGGCGCGCGGCAAGTAAGTTTATCTACAGGTGACATTGGTACAGGTGGGAGGCGTGTTCCTCGCCGTTCACCTGCACCACGTGCGGCGCGGCCAGCGCGTCGCGCGTGAAGCCATACTTCTCCAGGATGCGCCGCGAACCCAGGTTCCGCGGCGAGATCCATGCACTCAGCACGCGCAGCCCGTACTGCGCGCGCGCCAATTCCACCAGATGTTCCAACGCCAGGCTGCCCAGCCCCTTGCGCGCTTCGCTGTGCGCGATGCGATAACCCACCTCGCCGGTGCCGGCCGCGCGATCGATGTGGCGCAGATTGGCGCGGCCGACGATGACGGCGCCGTCGTCGCTGGTCAGCACGCACGGGTGCATGGCGCCGGCGTTGTGGCTGTCGAGGTAGTCGGCGATGTGCGCGCCCACGCCGGCCCGCGAGTAGAACGCCGGACTGCGCGCCTCAACGTGCTGTTCGAACCACGCGCGGTTGGCCAGCTCGAACGCCAGCAGGCGCTCGACGTCATCCACCTGCAGCGTGCGGATCTTCATGGATGGGCGGCGAGGTAGGCCAGCATGTGCTGGTTGAACAGCGCCGCCTGTTCCATCTGCGGCAGGTGGCCCGACTGGTCGATCTCGGTATAGGTCAGCGACGGTATGGCCTTGCGGATGCGCGCCGCCTGCGCCACCGGGATCACCGGGTCCTGCTTGCCCCAGATCAGATGCACCGGCGTGCCGGCCTTGGCGATGCTGGCGTAGATGGCGTCGAAGTTTTCACGCGACAGGCTTAAACGCGAACGGTACAGCGCGCGGCCGAAGCCATGGAACTCCATCTGCGGCCGATAGCGCTCGGCCCAGCCGGGGAATTGTTCGGGATGCAGGAAGTCGCTGCTCTGGTTGTCCGCCATGGTGGGCACGGCGGTGGTCTGGAACAGGTAGGGGCCGAGCCATGGCGCCGCCATGTGCCACGGGATGGTCGGCGCGCTGTTCGACGGATCGACCAGATTCAAGGTGCGCACGCGCTGCGGATGGGTGGCTGTGTAGTGGGCCGTCACGTAGCCGCCGAACGACAGCCCGAACAAATCGATCTTGCCGTCCACCTTGAGCGCCTTGAGCAGCTCGTCCAGCTGGCGATCGTAGAAGGCGCCGTCGTAGGCGGCATCCGGCCGGTCGGACATGCCGCGGCCGAACAGGTCGTAGCGGATCACGCGGTAGCCGGCGTCGCGCAAGGCGGCGAAGGTCGGGTCCCAGATGTAGGACGGGACCGAGAACCCGTGCACCAGCACGGCCACGCGGCCATCATCCGGCCCGGCGGCTTCGTAGTGGGTGACGCCGTCGCTGAGGGTGACGTAGGCGCCAGGCGTGCCGTCGTGCTCACGGACGGCGGCGGTGAGCGCGCGCCGCTCCGGATTGCGGTCGTGGTGATAGCCTGCGAGGCCGGCGGCGGCCAGCACCACCGCCAGCAAGACCCAGCGCAGCCGGTTCATTTTCAGTTGACGGTGAAGCGGGCGGGAATCTCGATGCCGCCGTTGCGCGCCGCTTCGGCGTACGCCCGCAGTTCGGCGATGACGGCGTCCAGTTGCTCCTGGCCGGGATTGGCCTGGAAGTGTTTGATGCGCTCGTTCATGAGCGTGATTTGCTTGCTCCAGTCCAGACGATTCGTTTTGCTCATGTGTACTCCGGTTTGTAAAAAATCAGTATAGAGCAAATGGCAAAATTGTGGCGTGGTTTAGCGTTTTACGCCACGCAGGAATAGGTCCAGTCCCTCGGCGGCGCGGGCGCGCAGCTCGTCCATGGTCGGCGTTTGCTCGGCTGGGAACAGCATCCGGGTGATCGGGTCGCCCATGATGCAGTTGGTCAGGAATACCGGCAGCAGCTCCGGCCGGACGTCGCTGCGCAGCTGGGCGCGGATGTCGGGACGGGCGAAGAAACGGCCCAGTTGTTCGCGCGTGCGCTGCGGGCCGGCCTTGTAGAAGGTCTCGGCCAGCTCCGGCGTGGTGCGCGCCTCGGCCACCACCATCCGGTGCAGGCTGCAGAAGGTGGGCAGGGAGATCAGTTCCAGGAAGCGCAGCGCGAAATCGTGGAGGATCTCCTCCATCGGGCGCGGATCGGTTTCCATGCTCTCCATGCCGCCGAAGAAGCGCGCGCGGCCGTCGGTGATCACGGCGTTCAGCAACCCGGCCTTGCCGCCGAATTTGACGTAGATGGTGCGCACCGCCACGTGGGCTTCGCGCGCGATCATTTCCAGGCTGACCTTGCTGTAGCCTTTTTCCAGGAACAGCTGGCCGGCCGTGTGCAGCAGGGCGGCGCGGCGGGCGGCCTTGTCGGCCGCGCGGGGGCGGCCCGCCGCCTTGCCGAAGCAGGGCGAGTCGGGAGCGTAGTTGCCGTCGGGGCAATCTTGCTCGTCCGGCACGTCAGTGAGGTCAGTGATAGTCATGGCGCGTGAATGATAGCGAATGCCGTCATGCTAGTCCAAAAAAAAATGAAATGCAATCGTTTCATTTCTTGACTTTGGTTGGAAACTGGCGATAATGCTCCTATCTCATTTCATTTTCCCGGAGCTTCCTCATGTCCACCCAAGAACAAAAACTCAGTGCCGTGCCTCCCGCTCCAGCCGCGCCAGCCGCCGCTCCGGACACGCAGACCAAGCAACCGAACCGCCGCGTGCTGGTGGTGGCAGCCATCATCGCGCTGGCCGCGTTGGCCGCCGGTGGCCGCATGTGGTATCGCAGCCATTTCTATGTCGAGACCGAGAATGCCTACGTGGCCGGCCACGTGCACCCGGTGTCGACCCGTATCGCCGGCGTGGTGACCAAGGTGCTGATCGACGATAACCAGCTGGTCAAGGAAGGCGATGTGATCGCCGAGCTGGATCCGTTCGACCAGGGCGTGAAAGTGGAGCAGATCCAGGCGCAGATCGCCTCGGCCCAGCAGCAGGTCACGCAGGCTGACGCGCAGATCGCGCAGGTGCAGGCCCAGGCCAGCGCCGCCGCCGCCCAAGTGGCGCAGTCGGAAGCGCAACTGGTGCGCGCCAAGCAGGATGCCGAGCGTTTCGGCCAACTGTATAACAGCCAGATGAAGGCCGTGTCGAAGGCCGAGCTGGATGCCGCCATCGCCGCGCGCGCCAGCGCCACCGCCGACGTCGCCGCGCGCAAGGACAGCGCCGCCGCCGCCAAGGCGCAAATCGCCTCGGCCAAGTCGGCGCGCGAAGTGCTGAACGCGCAGATCGCCGTGCTGCAAGTGCAGTTGAAGGACGCCCAGCAGCAACTGGCCTACAACAAGATCCTGGCGCCGGTGTCGGGCCGCATCGGCAAGCGCACCATCGAGGTGGGCCAGCGCGTGCAGCCGGGCCAGCAACTGACCGCCATCGTGCAGGAGAACGTTTGGCTGACCGCCAACTTCAAGGAAACCCAGCTGGCGGACATGAAGGTCGGCCAGGAAGTCAAAGTGACCATCGACGCGATCCCGGGCAAGGAACTGATCGGCAAGGTGGACAGCTTCTCGCCAGCGTCGGGCGCGCAGTTCGCGCTGCTGCCGGCCGATAACGCCACCGGCAACTTCACCAAGATCGTGCAGCGCGTGCCGGTCAAGATCACCTTCAAGCCGGAAGACGTGAAAGCCCTGAGCGGCCGCCTGGTGCCGGGCATGTCGGCGATCGCTGAAGTGGCGATCAACCAGAAAGAAGCTCACTAATCAGGGAGCCTCTCATGGCTAGTACTACTTTTGTCCCGCCGATGCCTGGCGAGAAGGTCTCCGCACGCACCTGGATGGCGGTGGCCGCCGGTATGCTGGGCGCCTTCATGGCGGTGCTGGATATCCAGATCACCAACTCGTCGCTGAAGGACATCCTCGGCACGCTGTCGGCCACGCAGGAAGAGGGCTCGTGGATCGCCACCGCCTACCTGGTGGCGGAGATCATCGTGATTCCGATGACCGGCCTGTTCGTGCGCGTGTTCGGCATGCGCGGCTACATGATGGGTACCACGGCGCTATTCCTGCTGTTCTCCACGCTGTGCGGCTTCGCCTGGAACCTGCAAAGCATGATCGCCTTCCGCATGCTGCAGGGCTTTACCGGCGGCGCGCTGATCCCGATGGCGATGACGCTGGTGATGGCCAAGCTGCCGCCGTCGAAACGCGCGACCGGCATGGCGATCTTCGGTTTGACCGCCACGCTGGCGCCGTCGATGGGCCCGACGCTGGGCGGCTACCTGAGCGAGTTGTATGGCTGGCCTTCGATCTTCTACATCAACTGGGTGCCGGGCCTGCTGCTGATCGGCGGCATCGCGCTCGGGCTGGACGAGGAAAAGCCGAACCTGTCCCTGTTGTTGAACGCGGACTGGCTGGGCATCTTCTTCATGGCGCTGGGGCTGGGCAGCCTGACCATCTTCCTGGAAGAGGGCAACAGCAAGGACTGGTTCGACTCGGCCTTCATCAACACCTTCGCCGCGCTGGCCATCGTCGGCCTGCTGGGCTGGGCGGTGAACAGCACCATGCGCAAGCAGCCGTTCGTGAACCTCGGCTTGTACGGCCAGCGTAACTTCGCCGCCGCCACCGCGCTGTCGATGGCTATGGGCATGGGCCTGTATGGTTCGGCCTTCATCCTGCCGCTGTTCCTGGCGCAGATTCCCGGCTACTCGCCGATGCAGATCGGCGAGGTGATCATGTGGGCCGGCTTGCCCCAGCTGTTCATCATGCCGTTCGTGGCCAAGCTGTCGTCCAAGATCGACAACCGCATCCTGTGCAGCTTTGGCTTGCTGCTGTTCGGCGGCTCGTGCCTGATGAACGCGTACATGGACGCCACCACCGGTTACGACCAGTTGCTGCTGTCGCAGATCGTGCGGGCGCTGGGCCAGCCGTTCGTGATGCTGACGCTGTCGAACTTCGCGATGAACGGCATCCAGCCGAAAGACATGCCATCGGCTTCGAGCCTGATCAACATGACCCGCAACCTGGGCGGTTCGATCGGCATCGCGCTGCTGGCGACCGCGTTGACCAACCGCGAGCATTTTCATTCGGCGCGCATCGGTGAATCGGTGAGCAACTATGCGCTGGCGACGCAGGAGCGCTTAAGCGCTTTGACCTCGTCGTTTATCGCCAAGGGCTTCGATAGCGCCACGGCGGCGGACATGGCCTTGAAGGCGGTCGATGGCGTGGTGCGCCGCGAATCGTTCGTGATGGCCTATAACGACGGCTTCTTCCTGGTGGCGATGGTGCTGTTCGCGTGCATCGGCGTGCTGTGGTTCTCGGACAAAGTCAAAGCCCCTTCGGGTGGCGGTGGCGGCGCCCACTAAAGAGTGCAAGCTGTCATTCCGGCCTGCGCCGGAATGACGCGGATAACGTTTTAATTGAGAGGTAATCATGTTGAATTCAGCTTTGAAGCGCCTGACGCTCGCTGTTTCTGTCACCCTGGCCGTCACCGGCTGTGCCACCGTCGGCACGGACTTCAAGGCGCCGGCCAATGTGGCCGACGCGTCGTTCCGTCATGTGCCGCAGGCCGGCGCCAGCGAAGCACACCTGCCGGCGCAATGGTGGACCGTGTTTAACGACGCCACCCTGAACCGCCTGGAAGAGACCGCGCTGCGCGACAACCCGAGCGTGAAAGCCGCCGCCCAACGCCTGGTGCAGGCGCTGGAACAGGCCGGCGTGGCGCGCGCCAACGAGCAGCCGCAGTTGAGCGTCAACGCCGGCATCTCGAACTCGCGCACCTCGGCCGAGACCTCGCAAGGCCTGGCGCTGGGCCATCGTTCGATCAAGGGCAACAACTACTCGGTCGGCTCCAGCTTCTCGTATGAAGTGGACCTGCTGGGCCGCGTGCGCCGTCTGGTGGAGGCCTCCGACGCGCAAGCGCTGGCGGCGGAAGCCGATCGTGACGGCGTGCTGCTGATGCTGTCGTCGCAACTGGCCACCACCTACTGGCAGCTGCGCGGCCTGGATGCCGAAATCGCCATCCTGAAAGGCGCGCTGGATACCCGCCGCGAGACCGAGGAGCTGGTGACAGCGCGCTTCGACGCCGGCCTGTCGAATGAACTGGACGTGTCGCGCGCCCGCATCGAACGCGCCAACGCGCAGGCCGACCTGCACGAGGTGCAGCGCCAGCGCAACCTGCTGGAACACAGCCTGGCCACGCTGGTCGGCGCCTCGCCGTCGGCGATGCTCACCGCGGCCAACGCGGATGCCGCCGTGCTGCCGCAGCCGCCGGCGATTCCGGTCGGCCTGCCGGCCAGCCTGCTGGCGCAGCGTCCGGACCTGGCCGGCAGCGTGGCGACCCTGCGCGCGACCAATGCGCAGATCGGCGTGGCGGAAGGGGCGTTCTATCCTTCGTTCTCGCTGACCGGTAATTTCGGTTTCGCATCCGAGAGCCTGAGCAACCTGGCCAAGGGCGACGCGCGCCAGTTCAGCGTTGGCCCTCTGGCGCTGTCGCTGCCGATCTTCGACGGCGGCCGTAACAAGGCCAATCTGGCGATCGCCAAGGCGCGTTACGAAGAGGCGCTGGCCAACCACCAGACCAAGCTGCTGACCGCGCTGCGCGAAGTGGAGGACGCGCTGTCGGACGTGCAGCAACGCCAGATGCAGGGCGAAGCACAGCAAGCGTCGCAAGTGGCGGCGGCACGCGGCTACCTGGTGGCGCGGGCGCGCTATGAGCGCGGCGTGTCGACCTATCTCGACGTGACCGACGCCCAGCGCAGCGCGCTGGCGGCCGATCGCGCGGCGGTGCAGATCAACACCCAGCGCCTGCTGGCCGCCGTGTCGGTGGCGCGCGCGCTGGGCGCCGGCTGGCAGCCGTCGGCGCAACTGGCGCAAGTGGCGCAGAACGGCACCATCAAGGCACAGTAAGTCACTCTCATTTAAGTACCCATCTCTCCGCTACAACAGCCGGGATGTCCCGCTTGCGTTGACGAACTTACGCGTGGCATGATGTTTCGACTGCATCCGCCTTGCTTCTTCCGTCGGCATTGTTCTACCGGAGAGATTATGTTCACGAACATGAGAGTGGCGACCCGCCTGGGTCTGGGTTTCGGGATCGTGGTTCTGCTGCTGCTGATACTGTCGGCTGTCAGCATCAGCAGGCTGGCCTCCATCAACGACGCCATGCAGCTGATCATGGAGGACCGCTATCCGAAAATTGTCCTGGGCAACGAGGCGATCAAGCTCACCATCGACAATGGACGCCAACTGCGTAGCATGTTGCTCGCCACTAGCGACGCCGAACGCGATAAATTCCGCAACAACGTCGAGGCGAACCGCCACAAGGTGGCCGAGGCGCTGGCGCGCATGGATAAACTGATCAGCACTGAACGCGGGCGTGAACTGTTCAAGGAAATAACGGCCAAAGGCGAGGTGCTGAATCCCAAATATGAACAGGTCTACGAACTGCTGCGCACCGACAGCAAGCGCGCGGCCGATTTCCTACGCAACGATTTCGCCTCGGCCAATAACGCTTACTGGGCTTCCCTCGAGGCGCTGTCCAAGCTGCAGAGCGGTTTGATGGACCAGAGTGCCAAGGATGCGCACGAGACCTACCAGTCCACGCGCAACGTGGTGATCATGCTGGCGCTGGTCGCGGTGCTGTTGTCGATCGCGATAGCGGTGCTGATTACGCGTAACCTGATGCGCAGCCTGGGGGGCGAGCCCTCGTATGCGGCGGAGATCATGCAGCGCATCAGCGACGGCGATTTGAGCGGCGAGGTGGTCACGCGCAACGGCGATCACACCAGCATGCTGTTCGCGGTGAAAACCATGATCGGCAAATTGCGGCAGGTGATCGACGGTCAGCGCCAGGTGGTGGCGGCCGCCAACCGCGGCAACTTCGATGCGCGGGTGGACCTGAACGGCCTGCAGGGATTCCAGCGCGAGATGGGCGAGGGCTTGAATCAATTGGCGATCACCACGGGCGCCAGCATCGGCGACGTGGTGCGCGTGATGGGGGCGATGTCCGAGGGCGATCTCACGCAAAGCATCGACAAGGATTACGAGGGCGCCTTCGCCGAGTTGAAGTCCTATGCCAACAACACCATGGTGCGGCTGGCGAACGTGGTCAGCGAAGTGAACGCCAACGCGGAAGCGCTGGCGGCGGCCTCGGAACAAGTCAGCTCCACGGCGCAGTCGCTGGCGCAGGCGGCCAGCGAGCAGGCGGCCAGCGTGGAGCAAACCTCGGCCTCGGTCGAGCAGATGACGGCGTCGGTATCGCAGAATACCGAGAATGCCAAGGTCACGGACGCCATTGCCTGCAAGGCCTCCGGCGAAGCCACCGAGGGCGGCGAGGCGGTCAAGTCCACGGTGGCGGCGATGAAGCAGATCGCCGCCAAGGTGGTGATCATCGACGACATCGCCTATCAGACCAATCTGCTGGCGCTGAACGCGGCCATCGAGGCGGCGCGCGCCGGCGAGCATGGCAAGGGCTTTGCCGTGGTGGCGGCCGAGGTGCGCAAGCTGGCCGAACGCAGCCAGGTCGCGGCCCAGGAAATCGGCCAGGTCGCCACCAGCAGCGTTGATCTGGCCGAACGTGCGGGCCACATGCTGGACGAGATGGTCCCCAGCATCAAGAAGACTTCCGACCTGGTGCAGGAAATCACGGCCGCGTCGGAGGAGCAGTCGAGCGGCCTGGCGCAGATCAATTCCGCCATTACGCAACTGAGCCAGACCACCCAGCAGAACGCGGCCGGCTCGGAGGAGCTGGCGTCCACCGCGGATGAGATGAGCACGCAGGCCAGCGAGCTGCAAACGGCCATGGGCTTTTTCAAGGTGGACGCGGCCAGCCAGGCCGGGCGCGGCGCGGCGCGCGATACGCGCCAGCGCGCGGCGCAGGCGCCGGCCACGCGCAGGCAGCACAGCGAGCGTTTCGCCACCAATGTGGACGAGGCCAATTTCGTCCGCTATTGAGAGCTTCGCCTGCATTACAATGTGGTCCTCACTCCACAAGAGGACCACATGAAAAAAATCCTGCTTCCGTTGGCCATGGCGATCGCCTGCGCCAGTGCCTGCGCCGCGCCGGCCGACGTCAATCAACTCAACAAGATGAGCAAGCGATACGCGCCGATCGCGCTGACCGCCGACACCAGCCATCTCTCCGCCGGCGACAAGAAAGCCATCGCCAAACTGATCGAGGCGGCCAAGATCATCGACGTGCTGCAACTGCGCCAGCGCTGGTCCGGCAACGAGGCGCTGTGGGCCGCGTTGAAGAAGGACGCCACGCCGTTGGGCAAGGCGCGCCTGAACTACTTCTGGCTCAACAAGGGACCATGGTCCATCCTCGACGATCACCAGTCCTTCCTGCCGGCCGAAGTGGGCGGCATCAAGGTGCCGGGCAAGAAGCCCGAGGGCGGCAACTTCTATCCGGAGGACGCCACCAAGGCCGAGCTGGAAAAGTGGATGAACGCCTTGCCGGCGGTCGATAAGGAGCAGGCGCAGTGGTTCTTCACCACCATCCGCAAGAACAAGGATGGCCTGTTCACCACCGTGAAGTACTCCGACGAATACAAGGCCGACCTGGAGAAGGCCGCCGCCTTGCTGAAGCAGGCCGCCGCCGATACCGATAACGCCTCGCTGAAAAAATTCCTGGAACTGCGCGCCGAAGCCTTCCTCAGCAACGACTATCTCGCTTCCGATTTCGCCTGGATGGACCTGGATTCGCCGGTCGACATCACCATCGGCCCTTACGAGACCTATAACGACGAGCTGTTTGGCTACAAGGCCGCGTTCGAGGCCTACGTGAACATCCGCGACCAGAAGGAAACCCGGAAGCTGGACTTCTTCGCCAAGCATATGCAGGAGCTGGAGGACAACCTGCCGCTGGACGCGCAGTACCGCAATCCCAAGGTCGGCGCGCTGGCGCCGATGGTGGTGGTCAACCAGGTGTACGGCGCCGGCGACGGCAACATGGGCGTGCAGACCGCCGCCTACAACCTGCCGAACGACGAGCGCATCATCAGCCAGCGCGGCTCCAAGCGCGTGATGCTGAAGAACGTGCAGCAGGCCAAATTCAAATCGACGCTGACGCCGATCGCCAAGCTGGTGCTGCGTCCGGCCGACCAGAAGGACCTGGACTTCGATTCCTTCTTCACCCACATCCTGGCGCACGAGATCACCCACGGCCTGGGACCGCACATCACCAAGAACGATGGCAAGGAATCGACGCCGCGTCAGGACCTGAAGGAAGCCTATTCCACCATCGAGGAAGCCAAGGCCGACATCACCGGCCTGTACGCGCTGGGCTACATGATGGACAAGGGCCAGCTGCAAGGCGCGCTGGGGCAGGGCGCGGCGGCGGAGCGCAAGCTGTACACCACCTTCCTGGCGTCGGCGTTCCGCACGCTGCACTTCGGCCTGACCGACTCGCACGCGCGCGGCATGGCGATCCAGGTCAACTACCTGCTGGACAAGGGCGGCTTCGTGTCGCACGGCGACGGCACCTTCTCGGTCGACTTCGGCAAGATCAAGCAGGCCGTGATCGACCTCGACCGTGAATTCCTGACCATCGAAGCCACCGGCGACTACGCGCGCGCCAAGGACATGATGGCCAAGTACGTGGTCATCCGTCCCGACGTGCAAAAGGCCTTGGATAAAATGAAAACTGTACCGAACGACATCCGTCCGGAATTCAAGACCGCCAACACCTTGTTGGGCAAGTAAGCATTACAGTTTTTCTACGTAGTAATATACCTGCCGTCGGGCAATAATTCTTGCCCGGCGCATGCTACAGTTTGATCACCATGATCAAACGCGCCCTCCTTCCCCTGCTGCTGTTGACGTCCTCGCTGGCCGCCGCCGCCGACCTGACCGAGATGGAAATCCGCTGGCTGAAAGCCGGTTCCGCCGTGCTGGCCTACGCCAAGCAGGAGCTCAAGCTGCCGCTCGACATCACGGTGCAACCGCAGGCGCGGCCGACCGACGTGCCGCTGGCGCTGGGCTACGACAATGGCCGCTGCAAGCTGGTGCTGTCGATGCGCGGCAATCCCAACGCCGAGGACATCCTCGACAACGTCGCCGAGGCGCAACGGCCGCTGATGATCGAGGCCATGGTGGCGCACGAGATCGGCCACTGCTGGCGCTACGCGCAAGGCAACTGGCACGCGGTGCCGGCCGGCTTCGAGGAGCAACCCTTGCAGGCCGATAGCCACGCGCTGCGCGACACCCGCCGCGAGGAAGGCTATGCCGACCTGGTGGCGCTGGCGTGGATACAGCAACGCCATCCCGAACAATACGCCGCCGTGGCCGGCTGGATGCGGCAAGTGCGCCAGCCGTCGCCCGCCACCGGCTCGCACAGCACCCTGACCTGGCTGCAGCTGGCGCCGACCGGCGCCGCCTTCACGCCGGGCCTGCCCCTGTTTGAACAGGCCGATCGCCTGTGGCAAAAAGGGCTGTTGCAGGATCAGTAAAATCCCCGACTGTGTACGTTTCCGCACGGAGTGCTCGACCGTGCGGGCGTTTAATGGTGTCCACCAACCACCACAAGAGGGACACATCATGAACAAATTACTCTGCTTCGTGCTGGCCACCGCGGCCAGCGCTGCCTTCGCCGCCACCCCGAACAACGACACCGTGGCGTACAAAGCGGCGATCAATAAAGCCGACGCCGACTACAAAACCGCCAAGGCCGCCTGCGACGCACAATCGGGTAATGCCAAGGATGTCTGCCAGGAGCAGGCCAAGGTCAATCGCGCCAACGCCGAGTCGACCGCCGCCCTGCAGTACAAGAACGACAAGAAGTCCATCGAAAAAGCCCAGATCAACGTGGCTGACGCCCAGTACGACCTAGCCAAGGCCCAATGCGCCACCCGCACCGGCGCCGACAAGGACAGCTGCCTGAGCGGCGCCAAGGCGCAGCACACGGCGTGGGTGAATGACGCCAAGGCCGGCAAGAAAGCCGCCGACACCGCCCAGACCGGCATCGACTGCAGCGCGCTGAGCGGCACCGACAAGGCCTCGTGCGAAGCGCGCTCGAAAACCGAGCTGGCCAAGGACGCGCTGGCCGACACCGCCATCACCACCAAGGTCAAAACCGAACTGATGGCCGAGCCGGCGCTGAAATCGCTGGACGTGCACGTGGAAACCACCAACGGCACCGTGATGCTGAGCGGCTTCGTGCCATCGCAGGCGGAGGTCGACAAGGCGGTGGACGTGGCGCGCAATGTGAAAGGCGTCAACAAGGTGCAAAGCTCGCTGCGCATCAAGTAAGCCAAGTCAGTGCAGTAGGGCAGGGCGGGCAAGCCCCCACGCCCGTCCGCCCCGGCGCCCGGCCGCGTTCCCCTGACGCCGCCGGGCGCCACCTTTTCGCTTGTATTCATGATAGTCATCATCTAAAATGGTGGAAAGCGCGCCGTTCCGGCGCGCGTCGCCTTTGCGAGGACCTTCATGTTTGCACAACCTTTATCAAGCTGGCTGCAGCGGCGCGGCCTGCACTTTTCGTGGGTCATCGTGGCCCTGACCTTCTTCACCGGGCTGTCGTCGGCCGCCGCGCTGGGCCTGCCGGGCGCCCTGCTGCAACCGCTGTCGAAGGAATTCGGCTGGGACGTCGAGCAGATCTCGTCCGCGCTGGCGGTGCGTTTCGCGCTGTTCGGCCTGATGGGGCCGTTCGCGGCCATCTTCATGGAACGCTTCGGCGTGCGCAACGTCGTGGTCACCGCGCTGACGCTGGTGGCGGCCGGCATGGCGCTGGCGACGCGGATGACGCAATTCTGGCACCTGGTGCTGTTCTGGGGCATCATGCTGGGCGTCGGTTCGGGCCTGACGGCGCTGGTGCTGAGCGCGGTGGTGTCCAACCGCTGGTTCGACAGCCATCGCGGGCTGGTGGTCGGCATCCTGACGGCCAGCTCGGCCACCGGCCAGCTGATCTTCCTGCCGGTGGGCGCGTGGATGATCGAACACATGGGCTGGCGCATGGCGGTGCTGCCGGTGTTCGCGGCGTGCGCGGCGATGGCGGTGGCGGTGCACCTGCTGATGCGCAACCGTCCGGGCGACCTCGGGCTGGCGCCGTACGGCGCGGCGGCGGGCGCCGTGCCGGCCGCCGCGCCGGTGATGCGCGTCACGCTGGCGACGCCGTTCAAGATCCTGGCGGAAGCCTCGCGCAGCAGCGTGTTCTGGATCCTGGCCGGCACCTTCTTCATCTGCGGCCTCAGCACCAACGGCCTGATCCAGACCCACTTCATCTCGCTGTGCGGCGACGCCGGCCTGGGACCGGTGCCGGCCGCCTCGGTGCTGGCGATGATGGGCGCGTTCGACCTGGTCGGCACCATCGGCTCGGGCTGGCTGTCGGACCGCTATGACAACCGCAAGCTGCTGCTGATGTACTACGGCCTGCGCGGGCTGTCGCTGTTGTGGCTGCCGTATTCCGAATTCACGCTGTATGGCCTGTCGACCTTCGCCATGTTCTACGGCCTGGACTGGATCGCCACCGTGCCGCCGACCGTGCGCCTGACCGGCGCCACGTTTGGCAAGGAGAAGGCGGGCATGGTGTTCGGCTGGATCTTCGCCGCCCACCAGCTGGGCGCGGCGGTGGCCGCGTACGGCGCGGGCCGCATCCGCACCCTGCTGCTGACCTACAACCCGGCCCTGATCGCCGCCGGCGCGGCCTGCCTGGTCGCGGCCGCCATCGTCATGCTGATCCGCAAACCGGCGCAGGCCAAGGCCGCCTAATAAATCCGGGGTCAGGTCCTCCATTTCTACACGGCCTCTGCCGTAGCGGACGCTACGGCAGAGGCCGTGTAGAAATGGAGGACCTGACCCCGGATTGGTGGTAGCGCTTCCAAAATGTAATCAGGCGGTCATTTAGCGGTGCAACAATGCGCCGACTTTTAACCAGCGTGATGGAGTTTTGTATGCGTGTTGTTTTATCCGTGGCGGCGTTGAGCGCCGTCGCCGCCGCCTTGCTGGCGGCATGCGGCAGCGACGGTCGGCCGATCACTGAAACCAATCCGGGCGACGGTGTCAATTCCACCGCCGTCGCCTTCATGAGCGACGTGCACTTCGAGAACATCTACGGCGACTTGAAAAGCAGCCAGTTCTCCGGCATTCCGACCAAGGATGGCAAGAACGCCACCATCCGCACCATGTACGCGCAGCTCACCTCGACGCGCCTGTTCAACGAAAACTATTTCGCCTTCCGCGCCGCGCTGGATGACGCCTACAACAAGGGCATCCGCCTGGTCGCCATGCCGGGCGATATCTCGGACGATGCGCAGCCGATCAACATCGACGGCCTGGCCGATATCCTGCACGAATACCAGGCCAAGGGCATGCGCTTCTTCATCGCCCCCGGCAATCACGATCCCAACGAGCCGTATGACGATGACGAGGCCGGCAAGAACGATTTCCTGACCAGGGACGGCAAGGAGCAGAAGATCTACGCTGTCAACAACGCCGCCTGTAAGGCCAAGGACCCGGCCGTGGTGTGCACCAACCAGCTGATGGAGCAGGGCTACGAGAAGCTGATGGGCAAGCTGGGCGAGTTCGGCTATGCGCCCAACAAGAACGATGTCTACTGGGAAACGCCGTTCAGCAACTACGCCGACGGCAAGTACAGCTACGAGGCGGCCAGCGCGGCGGCCGACCTGAGCAAGCGTCAGTTCGAAATCTGAACCGAAGGCGAGGGCGGCAAGTACAAGGTGGCGGGCAAGACTTACAGCCGCTGCGTCAACATGGTCGACGCCAGCTATCTGGTGGAGCCGGTGAAAGGCATCTGGCTGCTGGCGCTGGACGGCAATGTGCACGCGCCCAACGCCAACTTCGATCCGGCCAATCCGAAATACTTCAAGGGCTATGACAACGCCGGCGACGCCGGCTGGAACAAGATGCTGACCCACAAGATCCACCAGATCGAGTGGATCAAATCGGTGGCCGCGCGCGCCAAGGCGCAGGGCAAGCAGCTGATGTCGTTCTCGCACTATCCGACCATGGACTTCTACGCCAACCAGACCGATGCGATGAAAGCCGTGTTCAAGCCGGGCGCGTTCCAGGTGTCGCGCATGCCGGCCGCGGCCACCACGGCGGCGCTGGCGGCCACCGGCCTGCCGCTGCACGTCGGCGGCCACATGCACTTCAACGGCACCAATGATTACAAGGACAGCGCCGGCAACTACCTGGTCAACGTGCAGTCGCCGTCGCTGGCGGTGTTTGGCGCGGCGTACAAGATCGTCAGCTACCAGAGCAGGGATCTGATCGACGTGCAGACCGTGAGCCTGAACAATGTCGCGCGCCACAACGAGCTGTTCCCGCTGTACCAGGTGGAGTACGACTATCTGCAGGGCAGCGGCGCGGCCGGCGATGTCGCCAAGCGCTGGAACCGCGGCATCTTCGATAGCAAGTCATACGGCGAGTTCACGCGCACCTACTTCGGCGAGCTGTCGCGTCTGCGCTTCATGAGTGACTACTGGCCGTGCGAAATGAAGGAGGCGGCGATGGCGTTGGATGCGCGCCAGATGCTGATCCTGTCGCAGCTGCAGACCAAGGTAACGCTGGCGCAGTTGAAGGACAATCCGTCGGTGCTGCCGCTCACGGCCGCCTGCGCCGCCAAGGGCGCGGTGACCGACGGCGGTGTCGCCGCCAGCCAGTTGACGGCGGACTGGGCCGTGGCCACCGCCAAGGCGGAACAGCTTGCCGCCGCCGCCAACCTGAAGCTGGGCGACTTCGCCAAGATCAGCGCCTACGAGTTTTACGGCGACTTCCACCGCACCGTGTACGCCGGTGAACTGGCGCTGCGCGACATGGGTGCCGAGCGGGTGGCGCAGTACAAAGTGTTGATGGGCGCGTTCCCGGCATCGCCGGCGGCGATCATCAGAGTGGGCGATCAACTGTCCGACCAGAACCCGGTGCACGTGGCGTTCCAGTCGCAGTTCAAGCAAGTGTTCACCATCCTGAAAGGCCTGGGCTCGGGCAAGCCCAGCGAGCACTTCACCATCGACCTCAAGGCGCAAAAGCTGAACAACGCCAGCAGCAGCGGCCTCAGCTTCAACTAAAACTTCGGGGTCAGCTCTGACATTCGGACATTCGGGAACTAATTAAAAATTTTTAGTTCCCATTTGTCCGATTGTCAGAGCTGACCCCAAATTGCTTTACTTCAGGTATTTGGCGAGCCAGCCGTGCACTTCGCTGTAGAAGTAGCGGCTGTTTTCGCCTTTGAGGATCCAGTGGTTTTCGTCCGGGAACACCAGCAGCTTGCTCGGCACGTTCAGGCGCTGCTGCGTGGCGAAGTTCATCAGGGCGTTGTTGGCCGGGACGCGGTAGTCCAGCTCGCCCACCGAGATCAGGATCGGCGTCTTGAAGCCCGTGCCTTTCTCATGGTTGCCGCCCTGTAGCACCGGGCTCTGCTCGCGCCACACGGCCCTGTCGCCCCAGACCGGGCCGCCGCTGTTGACCTCGCGCCCCCAGACGCTGTCGCTGGTGCCCCATTGCATGATGAGGTCCATCTCGCCCGCGTGCGAGACGATGGCCTTGTAGCGCGTGGTGGTCGCCTGCAGCCAGTTGGCCAGGTGGCCGCCATAACTCGCGCCGCCCGCCGCCAGCCTGCCGCCGTCGATGTAGCTGTATTTTTTGAGGGCTTCGTCGACCGCTTCGTTGATTTCGTCGGCCGGGCCTTTCAACGGGTCGCCCTGGATCGCGCGCGCGAAGTCTTCGCCGTAGCCGGTCGAGCCTTTGTAGTCGGTCAGCAGCACCACGTAGCCCGGCTGCGCCAGCAGGTGGTAGTTCCAGCGGAGCACGAACTGGTCGCGCCACATGTTGGCCGCGCCGCCATGGATGACCGCGAACAGCGGATACTTTTTGTTCGGGTCGAAGTTGGCCGGCTTGACGATCATGTTGTGGATCATGCGGCCGTCGCTGGCCTTGAACCAGAAGTGCTCCGGCGCCTGCCAGTCGATGCCGGCCGCGCGCTCGGTGTTGAACGCGGTCAGACGTTTCGGCGCGCCGTCGCCGAAGGCGTATACCTCGGGCGGATTGATCGACGATTCCCATACGCCCACCAGCGCCTTGCCGCCCGCGTTCAGCGAACCGATGCTGCCGGTCGGCGGCGATGGCTCGTCGCGCAGGTCGCCGCCGCTGTAGTTGATGGAGTGCAGCTGCTCCAGGCCCGCGTGCTCGTAACTGAACACCACGCGGTTGACGCCGGCCGGCAGCGCGTAGCGCGAGATCGAACGGTCCAGCCCGGCGGTGAGGATTTTCGGCGCCGGATTGGTCACCGGCCACGCCAGGCTGGCCAGGCGGCTCAGGTCGTAGACCTTGCCCGGCTCCTCCGCCTCGGTCAGGGTGAACAGGGTTCTGCCGTCGGCGCTGAATTTGAGGTTGCCGTAGCTGCGCTTGTCGGCGGTCAGCTGGGTCGCCTCGCCGCCGGCCACCGGCACGCTGAAGATTTGCGTGTAGCCCGAGGCGCGCGCCAGTTCGTCGCGGTTGGTCGAGGCGGAGAACACGATGGCCTTGCCGTCCGGCGCCCAGATCGCGTCCAGCGTCTGGCCTTCGTCGCCCTGGCCGCCGCCGAAGCCTGGCATGGCCGCCAGCCTGGTCGCGCTCAGCAGGTCGCGCGGCTTGGCGCCCGGCTCGGCGTCCATCACGAACAGCCGCACTTTTTTGTCGTCCAGCCATTTGTCGAAGAAGCGCGGCGGGAAGCTTTCGTAGGCGCGCGCGCTGTATTTGCGGTCCTTGCGCTCCTTGGCGGTTTTCTTGACGTCCTCCTCGCTGGCGTTGCCGGGGTAGATGTCGCTGACGAACAGGATCCGCTTGCCGTCCGGGCTGAATTTCGGCTGGCGCGCGCCCAGCGTCAGCGTGGTCAGGCGCTGCGCCTCGCCGCCGCCGGCGACGTCGATGCGGTAGATCTGGCCGGCCTCGTCGCCCTCGCGCTTGGCGATGAAGATCAGTTGCCTGCCGTCGGGCGACCAGTTGGGCGCGCCTTCGCCACCCTTGCTGAAGGTGAGGCGGCGCGCCGGCGTGTCGTCGGTCAGCGATTTGATCCACAGGTCCGACCATTGCTCCTTGCTGTCATAGGCGGGTTCGGTGACGGCGAATACGGCCCATTTGCCGTCCGGGCTCGGTTGTGGCGCGCCCACGCGCTTCATCAGCCATACATCCTCGTGAGTGATGGCGTGCTTGGCCGCCGCGGCGTCGGCCGCGAAAGCCGGGCCCGTCAGTTGGGCCGAAATGATGAAGGCGAGCAGGGAAAGTCGCGGTATAGTCATGGCGAGTTCGCTTCAAAGTCAGTGAAACAACGATAGTGGCCACAACCGTCATTGCTGTCAATCAAGTTTTCCTTCTTTTCAGATCACGGAGACAACATGCAGACCATTACCAAGGTTCACAAAGTCGCGGCGTTCACCAGCGGCGACGCCGGCGGCAATCCGGCCGGCGTGATGATACGCGCCGCGCTGCCGGAGGAGCCGGCCATGCAGCGCATCGCCGCCGAGATGGGATTTTCCGAAACGGTGTTCGCCGCGCCCCACGAGGATGGCTGGCGCGTGCGCTATTTTTCGCCCGACGGCGAGGTGGCGTTCTGCGGCCATGCGACCATCGCGCTGGGCGCGGTGCTGGCGCGGCAGCATGGCGACGGCATTTTCCCGTTGACCACCAATCACGCGCGGGTGACTGTGGAGGGGCGCGCCCACGGCGACGGCGCCATGGCGGCGCTGCAGTCGCCGGCCACCTCGAGCGCGCCGGCCGCGCCGGCGCTGGTGCGGGAAGCCTTGCAGCTGTTCGGCTATACGCTGGCCGACCTGGACGACCGCATCCCGCCCGCCATCGCCAGCGGCGGCGTGCGCCACCTGGTGCTGGCGCTGGCCAGCCGCGACAAGCTGCGCGCCATGCGCTACGAGCTGGGCGCGGGACGCGGCCTGATGCAGCGCCACGGCCTGACCACCGTCGCGCTGGTGCACGCGGAAACGCCGCGGCGCTTCCACGCGCGCAATCCGTTCGCCTCGGGCGGGGTGTATGAGGATCCGGCCACCGGCGCGGCGGCGGCGGCGCTGGCCGGCTATCTGCGCGACCTCGATTGGCCGCACGGCGGCGCCATCGACATTATCCAGGGCGAGGACATGGGCGCGCCCTGCCTGTTGCAGGCGCAGATTCCGAACCAGCCCGGCAGTTCGATCCGCGTCTCAGGCAGGGCGCGCATGATGGGCGATTAATCCCACTTCTTGAGCAGGCGCGCCAGCTCGCCGTTCTTTTCCAGTTGCTCGACGGCGCGCTGCACGCGCTGGCGCACCAACGGATCGACGTGGGTGCCCATCGCCATGTAGACGTTGGTGGTGGCCATCACGGTGGGCAGGATCTTGACCTTGCCCGCCAGGCCGGCGCGGTCGATGAAGCCCTGCATGCCGGGCGCGCGGTGCAGGAAGAAGCGGCCGCGTCCCGCCGCCAGCTTGTGCAGGTTGATGGCCGGGCTGGTGGCGCTCGGGTCGACGTGCAGGCCGCCCACGCGCTCCAGCATCTCCGGCGTGGTGTAGCCGCGGTTGGTCAGGATGACGGCCTGGGGACCCAGCGCGCGCACGTCGTCCCAGTCGTGGATGACGGCGCGCTCGCCGGCGCGCGCGATCAGCTGGTAGCGCAGCTGGAACAGCGGCGGGTCGAGGAACACGTACTGGCGCGCGCGCTCGTCGGTCTTTTGCACGGCGCACAGGGCGTCGTGCTGGTGGGTGGCGAGCTCGGACAGCGCGCGCACCAGCGGCAGCCATTGCTGGTCGCCGACGAATTGCAGCGTCGGGTCGGTGCGCTCGATGGCGCGGAACAGGTCGACGCACAGGCCGACCACGCGGCCGATGCCGGCCGGGATGAACTTGGGTTCCGTGCCTTCCTGCGCCACCACTTTCAGGACGGTGACCGGGGCCGCCGGCGCCGGCGCGCCCAGCAAGGCGCACAGCAGCGCCAGCGCGCGCCGCAATCCCTTCGACAACATGGACTCTCCCGTGGTTGCTTATGGACCGAAAGTATAGAGCAGGCGCGGCGGCCGGTGCGCGCTTATTGCTTGAGCAGGCGCGGCACGCCCTCGCTGACGGCCGCGCGCAGCAGGTGGTCGAGGTAGTCGGTTTTCTCCTTGGCGCTCAGCGCGCCCCAGGTGCGCACGGCGCGCTCGTCGGCGTTCTGGGCGTAGGTCACCATCTGGCTTTGCCTGAGGCGCACCTCGCGCTCCACCGCCAGCGTGTCGGCGTTGATCAGGCGCAGCTTGACGTAGGCGAACGGCATCAGCACGCCCTGGGTGCTCTCGTGATTGTCCGGCTTGTCCTTGTACGCGACCACATGCACCCGGTCGTCCATGTAGAAGCCCAGGCCCTCGATCTTGCCGGTGCCGCTGGATTCGTTCATGAATTTCAGCTCGGCGTCGGCGCGGTATTTGGTGATCAGGATCAGGTGGGTGATGCCCTTGTCCTTCCAAAGGCTTTTCAGGAACTCGCGGTCGGCCTGGTGGGCGGTGGCATCGTCGAACATGGCGTTCTGCTGCTGGTGCAGGCCGGCGTCGGTGCTCAGCATCAGGAAGCGGCCGGCGTCGGGCTGGACCTGCTGGACGGCGGCGCTGGCCGCGCGGATGGCGGCCTCGTCGAACAGCGTGTTCTCGCCCAGCGAATACACCTGCTTGTCGTTGGTGTCGGTGCGGCTGCCGATCTCCGGCACGTAGGTGACGGTGGAGATGCTGTCCCCCACCAGCGAGAGGATGCCGTATTTGCGCGGCGCCTCGGCGGCGTGGACGGAAGCGGCCAGCAGCAGCGCGGCCAGGACGGGCATGGAGGGTTTCATGGGCAGGCGGCGAAGTTATGTTGCGACAATCTTAGCATTGTTGACTCCTGGAAATACTCACCAATTGCCACGCGCTAGTCCCATTTGCGCATCAGCCGCTCCAGCTCGCCCTTCCTGTCCAGCTGGTGGAGCGCGTCGGCCAGCCGCTCGCCGATCCTGGCGTCCAGCTGCTTGCTGGTGGCGAAGTACAGCTTGGCGCTGTACATCACCGGCGGCAGGATTCTGACCTTGCCGGCGGTGCCGGTGCGCTGCAGCAGTCTTTGCAGGCCGGGGCCGCGGTGGAAGTACAGGCGGCCGCGGCCGGCGATCAGCTTTTGCAGGTTCAGCTCCGGGCTGGTCGAGCTGGCGTCGACCTCGATGCCGCCCATGGCGGTCACGATGTCGCCGGCGGCGAAGCCGCGGTTGACCAGCACCACGCCGTCGGGCGCGAGCCTGCGCACGTCGTCCCAGGTCTGCAGCGCCACGTCGTCGTTGGCGCGCACCAGGAAGTGGTATTCGATGGTGTACAGCGGCGGGCCGATGAAGTTGAAGCGCCGCTCGCGCTCGGCGGTGCGCTGGACCGCGCACTGCACGTCCTCGAGGCCGGCCTCGAGCTCGGAGTAGGCGCGGATCAGCGGCTTCCAGCGCTGGTCGCCGACGAAGCGCAGGCCGGGATCGATGTGCTCGATGGCGCGCAGGATGTCGACGCACAGGCCGGCGATGCGGCC
Organism: Duganella sp. SG902; assembly: GCF_013376005.1. Lineage (GTDB taxonomy): Bacteria > Pseudomonadota > Gammaproteobacteria > Burkholderiales > Burkholderiaceae_D > Rugamonas. Next base: position 468,740 of record NZ_JABMJK010000002.1, read on the forward strand.
CTTGCCGTCGGCGATGAACTTGGGCTCGGTGCCCTCCTGGGCGGCGGTGCGCAGCTCGATGGGGGCCGGGGCGGCGGCGGCGGGCAAAGGCATCAGGCAAGCGGCCAGCAGCAGCTTTGTCCCTATGCCATGCGCAACAGTCATATTCACCTCAAGGAGTCCGCGCCCGCGCTCTTGGCCCTAGCTTACACCAGCGCCCGCCAGCGCGGCGAACGGACGAAAAAAAAGCTTCCGTTCTGGAAGCTTTTTCTGGAATTCGGTGGTAGGCCGTGCGGGATTCGAACCTGCGACCAACGGATTAAAAGTCCGCTGCTCTACCAGCTGAGCTAACGACCCCCGAAAGAGGCCGTATTATAGACTGTCCGCCGATAATTGCAAAGGGGTTTTTATTGGGCGCCCAGCGCCGCCGTGACTTTCAGCACCTCGTCGGCGCTGGTCACGCCTTCCTGGATCTTCAGCGCGCCGGCGACGCGCAGCGGCTTCATGCCGTCGGCCACGCTCTGGCGGCGCAGCGCCTGGATGTCGGTTTCCTCGCGTACCTGCGCGCTGAAGGCCGCCGTCACGGTGAGCAGCTCGTACAGGCCGGTGCGGCCGCGGTAGCCGGTCTGGCGGCACTCGGGGCAGCCGACCGGCCGGTAGATCACGGCCGGCTTGGCCAGGTCCCACTCGCCGGCCAGGCTGTGCCAGATCTCGTCGCTGAGCTCGCCGTCGGCGGCCTTGCAGTCGGCGCACAGCGTACGCACCAGGCGCTGCGCCATGATGCCGATCAGCGTCGCCTCCAGCAGGTAGTAGGGCACGCCCAGCTCCAGCAGCCGCATCACGGCCGAGGGGGCGTCGTTGGTGTGCAGGGTGGACAGCACCAGGTGGCCGGTCAGCGCCGCCTGGATCGCCATCTCGGCGGTGGCCAGGTCGCGGATCTCGCCCACCATGATGATGTCGGGGTCCTGCCGCATCAGCGCGCGCACGCCGTCGGCGAACGACAGCTCGATGCCGGGCTGCACCTGCATCTGGTTGAAGGCCGGCTCCACCATCTCGATCGGGTCCTCCACGGTGCAGACGTTGACCTCGGAGGTGGCCAGCGCCTTGAGCGTGGTGTATAGGGTGGTGGTCTTGCCCGAGCCGGTCGGCCCGGTGACCAGGATGATGCCGTGCGGGCGCCGCGTCAGCGCGTCCCAGCGCTGGGCGTCCTCGGGCGGGAAGCCCAGTTCCGGCAGGGTCTTGACCACCACCTCCGGGTCGAAGATGCGCATCACCAGCTTCTCGCCGAACGCGGTGGGCAGCGTCGACAGGCGCAACTCGACCTCCTGGCCGCCGGCGGTGCGGGTCTTGATGCGGCCGTCCTGCGGGCGGCGCTTCTCGATCACGTCCATGCGCCCCAGCAGCTTGATGCGCGCGGTCATGGCGATCATCACCACCGCCGGCACCTGGTACACCTGGTGCAGCACGCCGTCGATGCGGAAGCGGATCGCCGCCATGTCGCGCTTGGGCTCGAGGTGGATGTCGGAGGCGCGCTGCTCGAACGCGTACTGCCACAGCCAGTCGACGATGTTGATCACGTGCTGGTCGTTGGCGTCGACCTGCTTGTTGCTCTTGCCCAGCTCCACCAGCTGCTCGAAGTTGTTGCGCAGCGCCAGGTCGTTGCCGCTGGACTGGTTGGCCTTCTTGATCGACTTGGCCAGGCTGAAGAACTGGGTGATGTATTGCGCGATGTCGAGCGGGTTGGCGATCACGCGGCGCACCGCGCGGCGCGAGATCTTGGCGATCTCGGCCTCCCATTCCTGGGCGTTGGGGTCGGCGGTGGCCACCACCAGCGTGTCGGCGGTCAACTCCACCGGCAGGATGTTGAAGCGCGCCGCGTAGCTGGCCGACATGACGTCGGCCACCCTGGTGAAATCGATCTTCAGCGGGTCGATGCGGATGAACGGCAGATTGGCGCGCCGCGCCAGCCACTCGCACAGCGCGTCCAGCGTCAGCAGCTTGTGCGGCGGCCGCGCCGACAGCAGCTTGACGTGCGCCACCGCGCACAGCGGATGCATGTAGCCGCTGGTGTTCTTCAGGATGGCCGAGCTTTGCGCGTACAGTTCCTTGACCTCGGCCTTGCGCACCATGCCGTCGGCCAGCAGCCATGTGTAGATCTGTTGCAGGTCGAGCGGTGCCATGGTGCGCCAGCCTTTCTATTGCGTGGTTATGCCCTTGACCCAGGATTTGGCCGGCAGCTTGGTGTCGGCCGCGATCTGGGCGGCGCGCGCCGCCAGCGCCGCCGGATCGAGCGCGCGCTGGCGCTTGAAGGCAATCGCGACCACGTTACCATCATGTACCCGCGGCAGGCAAATCACCTGCGCAAACGCGAACTTCATGGCCTTCAGGTTGCGCGCGTAGCTCGGGTGGTCGCCAAACAGGTTGACCGTCATCACGCCGTCCTCGGTCAGGCAGGCGTTGCACGAGCGGTAGAATTCCGGCGTGTCGAGCACCGGGCCGCGCGCGGTGGCGTCGTACAGGTCGACCTGCAGCGCGTCCAGCGTGTTGGCGTTGGCCGGGTCGTTGACGTAGTCCTGCGCGTCCATCTCCAGCACGCGCAGGCGGTCATCGTTGGGCGGCAGCTTGAACATGGTTTCGCAGATGGCGATCACCGAGGGGTTCAGTTCGACCGCCGTGACCTGCGCGTCGGGGAAGGTGGCGTGGCAGAACTTGGTCAGCGCGGCCGTGCCCAGGCCCAGCTGGGCGATGCGGCGCGGCTGTTCCAGCCACAGCATCCACGCCATCATCTGCTGGGCGTATTCGAGCTCCGGCCAGTTGGGCTTGCGGATGCGCATGGCGCCCTGCACCCATTCGGTGCCGAAGTGCAGGTAGCGCACGCCGTCCTGCTCGGACAAGGTCACTGGCGCGTATTTCGGTTTGCGGGCCTTGGCGGGCGCCGTGTCCGGCTTGCTGGCGGGGCGCGAGGATTCTTCTTTTTCGATGGATTTGCGTTTAATTAACATGGGGCGGGCCGCTGGAGGTGACACGGCATTATCTGAAAACGACAATGCCGGCGCAAGGCCGGCATTGAAGGGAGGGGCGGGCAGGGCTCAGCGCTGCATCGGTTCCACCACCACGCGCAGGCGCACGCGCTCGCCCGGGTCGTAGGACATGACGCTGGTGTAGTTGCGGCCGCGGTAGTCGTAGGTCACCTCGTAGCCCGAGGTGCGCGACTCCCAGTGGTCGACCGTGCGGCACTGCTTGACGGCCTGCTGCGACACCGGGCCGCTGCTCGGGGTGTTGGCGTTGTCGACGCGGTCGCCCACCAGCGCGCCGGCGATGGCGCCGGCGGCGGTGGCCACCGAGCGGCCGGAGCCGCCGCCCACCTGGTTGCCGGCCAGGCCGCCGACCAGGCCGCCGATGATGGCGCCGCCCACGCTGCGCTCGGGCGCCGGCTGCTGCACCTGCACGTACTCGGTGCGGCATTCCTGGCGCGGACGGTTGATCTGTTCGACTTGCGGGGTGACGCGCACCACGCGGCCGAAGTCCTCGAAATCGGCGGCTTGGGCATGGGCAAAGGGCATGGCGCTCAGGCACAGGGCCGACGCGATCAGTTTGGCTTGCAGATTCATGTGATACCTCGTTTTGGTTCAGGGTGTCTATCAGGGGGATTCTGATATTGCATGAAACGTATGGTAATCCCGCGCGCAAGCCCCGACTAGTGGCCGGGCGGTATCTGTGGCAACAAATTGTAACAAGGGGGCAAGGGCGAATTGTGCCGATTCCACCGCTAAAACCGGCAAAAAACTTCTGTTTTTAACAAATATTGCGTTAGACATCACATACGTGTTGATCTGGGAGGAACAACACGTTACCCTAATATGCGTATGGGATTAATGGCCGGCGCCGACCTGCTGGCCATGTTTAGTGGACAGGTGCTCAAATTATTTACTCTTTAATACACAAGTTAGGCACTCCCGACAGTAATAAAGTGGACACTCCGTACATACCAGGTCAAATTGAGGGAAACGAGAGCTTGCTGGCCAGCGTGCCGCCCAACCTCGTGCAGTCGATCCGCGCCTTCCGCGTGGCCGAGCTGCAGGAGGAGGCCGCCCGTCTGGGACAGCACTTCCTGTACGCGCACTGCATCGCCGGCGCGACCAAGCAGCAGGTGCTGGGCATCATTTCGGAATCGTTCCAGTTTCCCAAGGGAGTAGGCAAGAACTTCGACGGGCTGCGCACCACCCTGACCGAGACCATGTACCAGGCCGGCGCGCAAACCGGGTTCCTGATCGTGCTGGAGCAGTTGCCGAACACCCAGAAATTTGACAAGGAGGCAAGGGAAACCCTGCTGGACGTCTTCCGCGACGCTGCCGATTACTGGGCCGACAAGAAAGTGCCATTCCGGGTGTTTTACTCCTTCGAGTAAGCCCGCGCCGCCGCCTGCCCGCGCCTGGGCAGGCGGCGCGCCGTCTGCTGCATCGCAACAATTCTTCGGTGGCCCTGTGCCTGTGGACAAGGTACAATGCCGGGTTATGAAAAACATCGTCATCCTGATTTCCGGCCGCGGCAGCAATATGGAAGCCATCGTGCACGCCCTCGCGCGCGAGGGCTGGCCGGCGCGCGTCGCCGCCGTGATCAGCAACCGCGCGGACGCCCCGGGACTGGCCTTCGCGGCCCGCCACGGCATCGCCACCGCCGTGGTGGCCAACAAGGATTACGCCAGCCGCGCCGAGTTCGACGCCGCGCTGCGGGCGGTGATCGACGGTTACGCGCCCGACCTGGTGGTGCTGGCCGGCTTCATGCGCATCCTGACCGAGCCGTTCGTCGCGCATTACGCCGGCCGCATGCTCAACATCCATCCGTCGCTGTTGCCGCTGTTCCCGGGCCTGGCGACCCACGCGCAGGCGCTGGCGGCCGGCGTGCGCGAACATGGCGCCACGGTGCATTTCGTCACGGCCGAACTCGATCACGGGCCGCTGGTGCTGCAGGCCGCCGTGCCGGTGCTGCCGGACGACACGGTCGAGACCCTGTCGGCGCGCGTGCTGGAACAGGAACACGTGATTTATCCGCGCGCGGTGCGCTGGTTCGTCGAGGACCGGCTGCGGCTGACGCGCGGCGCGGTCCAGGTGGACCACAGTCAGTAACAAAATTAACCAAGGAATTCCATGAGATTGCCTCCAGCGATACTCGCCAACGCCGAAGAAGTGTTGCGCGAGATTTTACGCTTTGCCGCGCCGGCCGACACCACCCTGTCGCGCTACTTCAAGGACCACCCGCGCCTGGGCGGCCGCGAGCGCGGCGCCATCGCCGAAGCCGTGTACAACGTGCTGCGCAACAAGAACTTCTACACCGACTTCTCGGAGGCCGGCGGCGGCGCCACCATGCGCCGCCTGACCCTGCTGGGCATGGCCGACGCCGTCGGCCTGGCGTCGCTGGGCGGGGTCAGCGAGGACGAGGCGGCGTGGGTCACGCGCATCCTCGAGATCGATCGCGGCCTGATGCACAAGTCGAGCCGCTCGAACATGCCGAAGTGGCTGTTCGACAAGCTGGTGGCGCAGATGGGCGAGCAGGAGACGCTGGCGCTGGCCGACGGCATGAACCGCCCGGCGCCGCTGGACCTGCGCGTCAACACGCTCAAGGCCAACCGCGACGAGGTGATCGCCAAGCTGGCCGAGGCGCCGATCAAGGCCGAGCCGACGCCGTTCGCGCCGCAGGGCCTGCGCATCCAGACCAAGCCGCAGCTGCAGAACCTGCCGCTGTTCAAGGACGGCCACATCGAGGTGCAGGACGAGGGCAGCCAGATCCTGTCGGCGCTGGTCGCGGCCAAGCGCGGCGAGATGGTGGTGGACTTCTGCGCCGGCGCCGGCGGCAAGACGCTGTCGCTGGGCGCGGCCATGCGCAACACCGGCCGCCTGTACGCGTTCGACGTGTCGGAAAAGCGCCTGACCAAGCTCAAGCCGCGGCTGGCGCGCTCCGGCCTGTCGAACGTGCATCCGGTGGTGATCGCGCACGAGCGCGACGCCAAGATCAAGCGCCTGGCCGGCAAGATCGACCGCGTGCTGGTCGACGCCCCGTGCTCGGGCCTGGGCACGCTGCGCCGCAACCCGGACGTCAAGTGGCGCCAGCAGCCGGACGCCATCGCCGAGCTGCAGGCCAAGCAGGCCGCCATCCTGGACGGCGCCGCGCGCCTGGTCAAGGGCGGCGGCCGCCTGGTGTACGCCACCTGCTCGGTGCTGGACGACGAGAACGACTTCATCGCGCGCCAGTTCCTGGAAACCCATCCGGACTTCGAGCTGGTGCCGGCGAGCAAGGCGCTGGCCGAGCAGAAGATCGACCTCGAGATGGGCGACTACCTGAAGCTGTTGCCGCACCGGCACCAGACCGACGGCTTCTTCGCCGCCGTGTTCGAGCGCAAGCCGATGCCGAAGAAGGCCCCGGAAGCGGACGACGAGTAAACCTACAGGCCGGCGATCCCGGCCTGTTTTACGTTAAGCTACACACCTCAACAACCAATCCCTGTCACGATGGCGCAACAACAACCCCTGCTCAACCTGATCGAAGACCTCACCGGCGACCTTGGCGACCCGCGCATCCTGTGGCAGATCGGCGCCATCGCGCTGTGCGCCGCGCTCGGCTTCGGGCTGGCGCGGGTGCTGAAGAAGCGCTTCGGCCGCCAGGAGGCGCAGGGCGGGGTGCTGGGGTTCGGCGTCGAGAGCTTCGGCCGCGTGATGGCGCCGCTGATGGTGGTGGGCCTGCTGGCGCTCGCGCGGCTGGTGCTGCTGCGCTACCACTTCCACGTCAACTGGCTCGACGTGGCGCAGCCGATCTTCGGCTCGCTGGTGGTGATCCGCTTCACCTTCTACCTGATCCGCCGCGTGTTCGCGCGCAACGGCCGCACCATCAGCCCCGGCATGCTGGCGTTCGAGAAGGTGTTCCAGCTGCTGGTGTGGCTGGCCTTCGTGCTGTACGTGACCGGCATGTGGGTCGACGTGTTCGACGTGATGGAGGGCACCAAGCTGCCGATCGGCAAGTACAAGGTGTCGATCGCCGATATCCTGCAGGCCAGCGCCTCGGTGATCGTGCTGCTGATGCTGGCGCTGTGGGCCGGCGCCGCGCTCGAAGAATGGCTGATGAAAATGCAGGGCGGCATGCACACCAACCTGCGCGTGGTGCTGTCGCGCACGGCGCGCGCGGTGCTGATCCTGGTGGCGGTGCTGATGAGCTTGTCGCTGGTGGGGATCGACCTGACGGTGCTGTCGGTGTTTGGCGGCGCGCTCGGCGTCGGCCTCGGCCTGGGCTTGCAGAAGATCGCCAGCAACTACGTGTCGGGCTTCGTGATCCTGCTGGACCGCTCGCTGACCATCGGCGACATGATCACGGTCGACAAATACAGTGGCCGCGTGACCCAGATCAACACCCGCTACACCGTGCTGCAAAGCCTGGACGGCATGGAATCCATCGTGCCGAACGAGATGCTGGTGTCGGGCGCGGTGCAGAACTCCTCGCTGACCAACAGCCGGGTCAACCTGTCGACCAAGGTGTCGGTGGCGTACGACACCGACGTCGACTTCGTGATCCGGCTGCTGGGCGAGGCCGCCCAGACCGTGGAGCGGGTGCTGAAGGAGCCGGCGCCGTCGGTCAACCTGACCGCGTTTGGCGCCGATGGCCTGGACCTGACGGTCAACTTCTGGATCGACGATCCGGAGAACGGCCGCGGCGGCGTGACCTCGGACGTCAACCGCGCGATCTGGCGCGCGCTCAAGGAAAACAACATCTCTGTTCCATTCCCGCAACGCGAAATGCGCATCCTCGGCCCCGTGCCCGCGCCCCTGGCACCACAGGAAAGCACGACCGTGCCTTCGGAATAATCAGTGATTCACAGAAAACCGTCGTACAATATCGTCCAAAAGCGGGGCACGGCGGGCGGCGTACGCCTGTAAAAATTTCAATCTTGGTTGGAGTAGTAATGAGTTTATATGCAGTATTGGATTTCCTGTCGAACGGCATCACCCGCTTCACGGGCTGGGAAGTGTTCTTTTACACCCTGGTGGTGACCCATATCACCATCGCCGGCGTGACGATATACCTGCACCGCTGCCAGGCGCACCGCGCGCTGGACCTGCATCCCGTCGTCAGCCACTTCTTCCGCTTCTGGCTGTGGCTGACCACCGGCCAGGTGACCAAGGAATGGGCCTCGATCCACCGCAAGCACCACGCCAAGTGCGACACCGAGGAGGATCCGCACAGCCCGGTCACGCGCGGCATCAAGAAAGTGTTCTGGGAGGGCGCCGAGCTGTACCGCGCCGAGGCCAAGAACAAGGAAACCATGGAGAAGTACGGCCACGGCACGCCGGACGACTGGATGGAGCGCAACGTCTACACCCGCTACAGCGCGCTGGGCGTGTCGTCGCTGCTGGTGATCAACTTCCTGCTGTTCGGCGTGATCGGCATCACCGTGTGGGCCGTGCAAATGCTGTGGATCCCGGTGACCGCCGCCGGCATCATCAACGGCATCGGCCACTACTGGGGCTACCGCAACTACGACTGCGCCGACGCGGCCACCAACATCATCCCGCTGGGTCTGCTGATCGGCGGCGAGGAGCTGCACAACAACCACCACACCTTCGCCACCTCGGCCAAGCTGTCGTCCAAGTGGTATGAGTTCGACATCGGCTGGGGCTACATCCGCACGCTGGAGATGCTGGGCCTGGCCAAGGTGAAGAAGCTGGCGCCGGAGCCGAAGTTCGCCAAGGACAAGCTGGAGGCCGACTTCGACACCCTGCAATCGGTGATCGCCAACCGCTACGACGTGATGGCCAAGTACGCCAAGTCGATCAAGAGCGCCTGGAAGGAAGAGCTGGAGCACCTGAAGGACAAGGCCCAGCTGGAGGCGCGCTTCCTGAAATCGTCGCGCAAGCTGCTGCAGCGCGAGCCGGGCAAGCTGGAGGCGCCGCAACAGCAGCAGCTGTCGGAACTGTTCCAGCACAGCAAGGCGCTGGAAACCATGCACAATATGCGCGTGGAGCTGGGCGTGATCTGGGAGCGTTCGCACTTCACGCGCGACCAGCTGCTGCACAAGCTGCAAGACTGGTGCAACCGCGCGGAAGCGTCGGGCATCAAGTCCCTGCAAGACTTCTCGCTGCGACTGCGCAGCTACGCATAAGAAATGGCCCTTCGGGGCCATTTTTTTTGTGAGGTGGGCATTGGGGAGCTTGTTGCCGGATCGCCGCAAGTGGCGTATCCGCCTTGATCACCTTTGACCAAGTCCAGCAGCCCATTTTCCTACAAGCCCGGATGGCGCCCGCCTATATGGGCGGGCCGGGCGCCTCGCTACACTGCATGCTCAATGGAGAAAGGGAGGACATGATGCGATCAAGCTATCGGACCATCCTGGCGGGCGGCCTGCTGATGCTGGCGCTGGGCGCATGCAAGGACAACAGTGTCAACGGCACGCCCAGCGGCGCGGGCAACAGCGAGTCGGGCGCCAGCGGCGGCTCGGCGGCGGCGCCGGGCGGTGAGCGCGGCAACACCGGCGCCAGCTCCGACACCCCGGCCGCGGCGGCGCCGGGCACCACCACGGACGGCGCCGCAGGCAACGCCGGTGCCGGCACCAGCACCGCGACCGGCGGCAACCCCAACGCCACCGACCGGCCAGTCACGCCGCCGCCGGACGGCAAGACCAACACCACGCGCTAGCATAAAAAAAAGCCACTCGATGAGTGGCTTTTTCACAGAAGCGAAGACCGGATTACTTGATCTTGGTTTCTTTGTAGATCACGTGCTTGCGTGCTTTGGGATCGAACTTGGTGATCTCCATTTTCGCAGGCATGGTGCGCTTGTTTTTGGTGGTGGTGTAGAAGTGACCCGTGCCTGCGGTCGATTCCAGCTTGATTTTGTCGCGGCCAGTTTTTGCCATGATAGCTCCCTATTAGACTTTTTCGCCACGGGCGCGCATGTCGGCCAGAACGGCATCGATGCCGACCTTGTCGATTACACGCAGACCAGCGTTGGACAGACGCAGGGAGACCCAGCGGTTTTCAGATTCAACAAAAATACGACGGTTCTGCAGGTTAGGCAGGAAACGACGTTTGGTTTTGTTGTTTGCGTGGGAAACGTTGTTGCCGACCATCGGCTTCTTCCCAGTAACTTGGCAAACACGTGCCATAACGCACTCCTTAAAAGACATTCCAAAATTGGAAAAACAAGAGTATATCCAAAAAAATCAGGTTTTTCAATCACTTACGAAAAACAATTGTGTCTCGATAACGTGGAAAAATTTAACAATTGTGAATCCGCTCGTAAACCCTTGAGCGCATAGGGGTAAACCTAGAGTTGTCCATGCTCGGCAAACGAGTGGATTTGATGCCCGGCGACCACAAAGTGGTCGAGGATGCGGATATCGACCAGCGCCAGCGCCTGCATCAGCGCGCGCGTCAGCAGCAGGTCGGACTCGCTCGGCTCGGGCGTGCCGGACGGGTGGTTGTGGGCCAGCATCACGCTGGCGGCGTTGCGCGCCAGCGCCTCCTTGACCACCTCGCGCGGGTAGACCGAGGTGTGGGTGAGGGTGCCGCGAAACATTTCCTTGGCGTCGATCAGGCGGTTCTTGACGTCGAGGAACAGCACATGGAAGGACTCGAAGGACTTGGCGGCAAAGGTGGTGCGCAGGTATTCCTTCACCGCGCGCGGCGAGCTGAGCATGGAACCGTTGTGCATCTCTTCCCGTATCGCGCGGCGCGCCAGCTCCATCACCGCCTGCAATTGCGCGAACTTGGCTGGCCCCAGCCCGTGGACGGCGGCGAATTCCGGCAGCGTCGCGCTGAACAAGCGCTGCAGCGAGCCGAAATGGCGCATCATGTCCTGTCCCAGCTGGACCGCATCCTTGCCGGCCACGCCGATGCGCAGGAATATCGCCAGCAGCTCGGCGTCGGACAGCGCCTGCGCGCCTTCGCGGATCAGGCGTTCCCGTGGGCGTTTTTCTTGCGGCCAATCGTGGATGGACATGGCGAGCTCCTTGTGAGCTCCCATTATCGGCATGCGCCATGAGCGGGTACTGATCAAAGCCGGAGGAAGATGTTTTTCCGGTAGAGCTGCAACAAGATGGCGCCCAGCAGCAGCACCAGCCCCGCCGAGTAGGCGAGCGAGGCGACGCGCGCATCGGCCAGCATCCCGCCCAGCAGGCCGGCGAAGTAGTCGTGGTAGCTGGCCGGCGGGCCGGCGCGCAATGGCAGCTGCAACAGACAGTCCAGCAGGCTGATGCCAACGAAAGCCAGGGTGGCATTGGCGCCGAACGCCAGCACCGGCGCGGCGCGGCGGAGCGGCCACAGGACGATGATCGCCAGCAGCGCAAAACCGGCGGAGGCCAGGGCAAAGCTGGGCGTCCAGATTTTCTTCACCAGCGGCAGCCAGGGATCGAGCGCAAAGCCGGCCAGCAGCAGGGCGGCGCCGATGGCGGCCAGTTTGATGAGCGTGCCGCGCGCGGCGTCGTCGCGCAGCATGAGGCCGGCCGCCAGCCCGGCCAGCACGTTGACCAGCGCGCCCACCGTGGACAGCAAGCCTTCCGGCTCGTAGGTGACCACGCCGTCGCTCAGGCCGTAAGGCCACATGTGGTGCACGCCGAAAACGGCGCGGTCGATGACGGCCGGCAGGGCGTGCACGGAATCAAAGCAGGCGGGACCGCAATGGGGCGCGTCCCAGCCCAGCAGCAGGGCGCCATAGCCGGCCGCCAGCACCGCTGCCGCGCTGCAGACGCGCAGCGGGCGCAACACGAAACCGCTGTCCGTGCGCCGGCCGAGCGCCAGCACCAGCAAGCCGGCCGCGAAATAGCAAATGCCGATGCGCTGCAGGATGCCCATCACCCGCACCTGGGCAAAGTCGAAGTAGGGCAGCAGGTTGAGCAGCAGTCCCAGCAGGAAGAGGGCGGCGCCGCGGCGGGCGAGGTAGGCGATCACGGCCGCCACCGGCCGGCGCTCGATGCGCCCGAGCAGCGAAAACGGCATGGCCGCGCCAACGCAGAACAGGAAGCAGGGGAAGATCATGTCGGCCAGCGCAAAGCCGCGCCAGCCTGCATGGTTGAGCACGCCGAAGCGGTGCTCCCAGTCGCCGGCGTAGGCCACCAGGATCATGCCGATCACCGCCAGGCCGCGCAGCAGGTCGATGGCGATGACGCGCGTGGACACCGCCTGGAGGGCGCCGGCGCGCGCGGGCCGCCCTGCAGGCGCGGCGGCGGGGGAGGCGGTAGGCATTGCCGAGTCTCCTTTTTATAATCTGGGATCGTTTCCATACTGCGCTTGAAAACGTTTTCAGTCAACCTTTGTTTGATGTCGGCGAGCGCAAAGCGCTGGGTGGCTTACAATATGGCCTTTGTCAGTTCACACTAGCTTACGCCCATGTCTAACGAGCAACCTGTCGTCACCGCGTCGTCCTACCTTACCCTGAACTATCGTCTGGCTTCGCTGGACGGCAAGGATATCGTCACCACCTTCGGCACCACGCCCGCCACGCTGCTGATGGGCCAGGGCCAGTTGGCGCCCGTGCTGGAGGAGTTGCTGATCGGCTTGCCGGAAGGCACGCACCAGACCTTTGAGGTGAGCGGCGGCATCGGCCCGCGCAATCCCGAGCTGATCCGCGAAGTCAGCCGCGCCACGCTGGACCAGAACTCGGCGCCGGACGCGGAATACAAAATTGGCGACCTGGTCGATTTCGCCGCTCCGGGCGGCGGCCGTTTTGCCGGCATTTTGCGTGAATTGGGCGAAGAAACCTGCGTGTTCGACTTCAATCACCCGCTGGCCGGCCAGCCGTTGAAGTTTGAAGTGCAACTGATCTCGGTGCTGTGATGAGCGATAAAGAACTCCTGTTGGCCCAGCCGCGCGGCTTTTGCGCCGGCGTCGACCGCGCGATTGAAATCGTCGAGCGCGCCCTGCAGCAATTCGGCGCCCCCATCTACGTGCGTCACGAAATCGTCCACAACGCCTACGTGGTGGCCGACCTGCGCGCCAAGGGCGCCATCTTCATCGAGGACCTGGACGAGGTGCCGGCCGGCCAGACGCTGGTGTTCTCGGCCCACGGCGTGTCCAAGGCGGTGCGCGCTGAAGCCGACGCGCGCGGCTTCAGCATCTTCGACGCCACCTGCCCGCTGGTCACCAAGGTGCACGTGGAAGTGGCCAAGATGCGCAAGCAGGGCTGCGAGATCATCATGATCGGCCACGACGGCCACCCGGAAGTCGAAGGCACCATGGGGCAGACCGAGGAGGGCATGTACCTGGTCGAAACCGTCGAGGACGTCGAGAAGCTGCAGGTGACCAAGCCGGACCAGCTGGCCTACGTGTCGCAGACCACGCTGTCGGTGGACGACACCGCCGACATCATCGAGGCGCTCAAGCGCAAGTTCCCGGCCATCATTGAGCCGAAGAAGGGCGACATCTGCTACGCCACCACCAACCGCCAGGAAGCCGTGAAGTTCATGGCGCCGCAAGTGGAGGTGGTGATCGTGGTGGGCAGCCCGAACAGCTCGAACTCCAACCGCCTGCGCGAAGTGGCGGAAAAGAAGGGCACGCCGGCCTACATGGTCGACAACGCCAGCCAGATCGACCCGGCCTGGCTGGACGGCAAGCTGCGCGTCGGCGTGACGGCCGGCGCCTCGGCGCCGGAAGTGCTGGTGCAGGCCGTTATCGACCGCCTGAAGGAGTTGGGCGTGCGCAGCGTGCGCCCGCTGGAGGGCGTGGAGGAGAACGTCACCTTCCCGCTGCCGAAAGGCCTGGACGGCGTCCAAAAAACTGCACCAGTCGAGGGCGCGATCTAACTATTGTTTGGACGGCGCGGAATATAATTCAGCGCCGTTGGTATTATTCCACGATTAGTTTTTCGGAATTGTCGCTATCATTTGCAACGCTCTAAACGGGTAACGAGACACCGATCAGGCATGAATCTTGCATAGTGGGCATGCAGTCAACGGCGGCACTACGGGGACACCCGGGTGCCGTTTTTGTTACATGGTCGCATAACAATAGGTAAAGGCATAAATGGATACTTTTATCCAACAAATCATTAACGGACTGGTGCTGGGCAGCATGTATGCGCTGGTCGCGCTCGGTTACACCATGGTGTACGGCGTGCTGAATCTGATTAACTTCGCCCACGGCGATGTGCTGATGATCGGCGCCATGACCGGTCTCACCATCCTCAACATCCTCAACACCCATTTCCCGGACTTGCCCAGCTACGTCAAGCTGGCGATCGCCATCGGCGGCGCGATTCCGGTCTGCATGATCGTCAACGTCATCATCGAGCGCGTGGCCTACCGCAGCCTGCGCAATGCGCCCCGGCTGGCGCCGCTGATCACCGCGATCGGCGTGTCGACCTTGCTGAACACCTTCGCCATGATGATCTGGGGCCGCAACCCGCTGGCCTTCCCGCAACTGCTGCCATCGGATCCTATCGCCATCGGCGGCGCGCTGATCTCCCCGACCCAAATCCTGCTGCTGGCGCTGGCGCTGGTGTCGATGGCCGGCCTGGTGCTGCTGGTCGAGAAAACCCGCATGGGCCGCGCCATGCGTGCCACGGCGGAGAATCCGCGCGTGGCCGGCCTGATGGGCGTCGATTCGAACAAGGTCATCATCGCCACCTTCGCGCTGGGCGCGGCGCTGGCGGCGGTGGCCGGCGTGATGTGGGGCGCCAACTACGCCTCGATCCAGTTCTCGATGGGCTTCCTGCCCGGCCTGAAGGCCTTCTGCGCGGCGGTGCTGGGCGGCATCGGCAACATCTACGGCGCCATGCTGGGCGGCATCGTGCTGGGCATTATCGAAAGCCTGGGCGCCGGCTACATCGGCGACCTGACCGGCGGCTTCCTCGGCAGCCACTATCAGGACATCTTCGCGTTCGTCGTGCTGATCCTGGTGCTGACGGTGCGTCCGTCCGGCATCATGGGCGAGCGCGTGGCGGACCGCGCGTAAGGAGGGCGGCAATATGGGCATCATGAACTTCGACACCACCCGCAATCCGCGCAAGGCCTACGCCAGCATGGCCGTGCTGGCCATCCTGGTGGTGGCCTTCCCATTCTTCGCGCAGAACTACGGCAATTCCTGGGTACGCATCGCCGACATGGCCCTGCTGTACATCATGCTGGCGCTGGGCCTGAACATCGTGGTCGGCTTCGCCGGCCTGTTGGACCTGGGCTACATCGCGTTCTACGCGGTGGGCGCCTATCTGGCCGGCCTGCTGGCCTCGCCGCAGTTCGCCACCCTGCTGGAATCGATCATTTCCCAATATCCGGCGCTGGGCGAGTCGCTGGTCGCCATCCTGGGGCCGGAGATCCAGCAAAACGGCATCCACCTGTCGGTGTGGGTGATCGTGCCGCTGGCGGCGGCGCTGGCCGCCTTCTTCGGCGCCTTGCTGGGCGCGCCGACGTTGAAGCTGCGCGGCGACTACCTGGCCATCGTGACGCTGGGCTTCGGCGAGATCATCCGCATCTTCATGAACAACCTGAACGAGCCGATCAACTTCACCAACGGCCCGCAGGGCATCAACCTGATCGACCCGATCAAGGTGTTCGGCGTCAACCTGGCCGGCGAGGCCGGCTCGCGCGCCACCGTCTACATCGGCGGTTACGGCATGCCGTCGGTGAACGCCTACTACTTCCTGTTCCTGTTCCTGTGCGTGGCGGTGGTGTTCGTCACCTCGCGCCTGCAGCATTCGCGCCTGGGCCGCGCCTGGGTGGCGATCCGCGAGGACGAGATCGCCGCCAAGGCGATGGGCATCAACACCCGCAACGTGAAATTGCTGGCGTTCTCGATGGGCGCCTCGTTCGGCGGCATCGCCGGCGCCATGTTCGGCTCGTTCCAGGGCTTCGTCTCGCCCGAGTCGTTCTCGCTGACCGAGTCGATCGCGGTGCTGGCGATGGTGGTGCTGGGCGGCATCGGCCACATTCCGGGCGTGATCATGGGCGGCGCGCTGCTGGCGGCCCTGCCGGAAGTGCTGCGCCACGTGGTCGAGCCGCTGCAGGAGAAACTGTTCGGCCACGTGCTGATCGAGGCGGAAGTGCTGCGCCAGCTGCTGTACGGCCTGGCCATGGTGCTGATCATGCTGAACCGTCCGGCCGGCCTGTGGCCCGCGCCCAAGCATGAGGACCGCCCGGATGGCGACTCCGACACCAAGAATCAATCGTCCGGCGTGATGGCGGCTTGAGGAAGAGACAATAATGACTGAACAGGTAATTCTCCACATCGCCGGCGTCAACAAGCGCTTCGGCGGTTTGCAGGCGCTGACCGATGTCGGCATCAAGATCATGAAAGGCCAGATTTATGGCCTGATCGGCCCGAACGGCGCCGGCAAAACGACGTTCTTCAACGTGATTACCGGCCTGTACCAGCCGGACACCGGCACCTTCGAGCTGGCCGGCAAGCCGTATTCGCCGTCGGCGCCGCACGAGGTGGCCAAGGCCGGCATCGCCCGCACCTTCCAAAACATCCGCCTGTTCGGCGAGATGACGGCGCTCGAAAACGTCATGGTGGGCCGCCATGTGCGCTCGAAGCAGGGCGTGTTTGGCGCGATTTTCCGCCACAAGGCTGCGCGCGAGGAGGAGGCGGACATCCGCCGCCGCGCGCAGGAGCTGCTGGACTTCGTCGGCATCGGCCAGTTCGCCAAGCGCACCGCCAAATTCCTGTCCTACGGCGACCAGCGTCGCCTGGAAATCGCCCGCGCGCTGGCCACCGATCCGCAGCTGCTGGCGCTGGACGAACCGGCGGCCGGCATGAACGCCACCGAGAAACTGGCCCTGCGCGAACTATTGATCAAGATCAAAGAACAGGGCCGGACTGTGTTGTTAATTGAACACGATGTAAAGATGATGATGAGCTTGTGCGACCGCCTGATGGTGCTGGAATACGGCAAACCGATCGCGGAAGGTCTGCCGGCGGAGATACAAAGCAATCAGGCGGTGATTGACGCCTACCTCGGAGGATCGCATTAATGAGCGACAACGTTCTAAAAGTATCGGGACTGAAAGTCGCGTACGGCGGCATTAAAGCCGTCAAGGGCATCGACCTCGAAGTAAACAAGGGTGAATTAATCGCCCTGATTGGCGCCAATGGCGCCGGTAAAACCACCACGCTGAAAGCCATTACCGGTACGCTGCCACCCTGCAAAGTCGAAGGCACGATTACCTATCAGGGCGAGGCTTTAAAAGGCACCAAATCCTTCCATTTAGTGGAAAAGAAATTGGCGATGGTGCCGGAAGGCCGCGGCGTATTTACCCGCATGACGATACACGAGAATCTCATGATGGGCGCATATACTCGCGACGATAAAGCCGGCATTGAATCCGATATTGCGAAATGGTTCGATGTATTCCCGCGTTTAAAAGAACGCGCGCAGCAATTGGCGGGGACTTTATCGGGCGGCGAACAACAAATGCTGGCGATGGCACGGGCATTAATGTCGCATCCAAAATTATTATTATTGGATGAGCCGTCGATGGGTTTATCGCCGATCATGGTGGAAAAGATTTTCGAGGTGATCCGCAATGTCTCGAAAGAGGGCATTACCATTTTGCTGGTGGAGCAAAACGCCAAGCTCGCCTTGCAGGCCGCCCATCGCGGTTATGTCATGGACTCCGGCAACATCACCATGACCGGCAACGCCAGCGACATGCTGGACGATCCCCGCGTCAAAGCCGCCTACCTGGGCGAATAAGCCCGCTCTCCTATGAGAAAGCCGCTTCGCGCGGCTTTTTTATCGTCGCAATCATGCCAGAACTTGGCGCGTATAAGCCGTTTTCTGGCTTGGAGCGGGGATAAAAAAAAGCCTCGGGATTAACCGAGGCTCTTAAGGACACCCGTTAAAAGCGGAACCCACGGATGCCGAGGAGACCTTTCAAACGGGAGCCGGCGCCCTACCGCGCCGGCGTCCTTGTTTATTTCTTGGCTGGAGCGGCTTTAGCGGCGGCAGCGCTGAATTGGTTCACAGCGGCATTCAGATTGGTTTCCAGCGATTCAACCGCTTGTTTTGCGGTCTTGGTGAATTGCTCGTAACCGGCGCTGGCGTTGCCGATGGCCGATTTAAACAGGGCCACGGCATTTTCGGTGCCGGCCGGGGCGTTTTTGCTCACTTCTTCAACCAGCGAAATAACCTTGCGGTTGGTTTCAGCGATCTGGGTTTCAGCGGCTTTGCTGAATTCGGCGCCGGTGCTGGTGGCGATGGTCGCCAGGTGACGGCCATAAGCGATGGTTTTTTCAGCGCTTGGTTGAGCCTGGGCAGTGGCCAGCGAGAAGAATTCCTGTGGATCTTTAGCGGCCAGCAATTGCTTGGCGGTGCTCGAGGTTTCTTCCAGCGACGCTTTGGCGGCGGTCAGGTTCAGATCGACGAATTTCTCCACGCCTTCGAAGGCTTTATTGGTCAGGGTCGAGAAAATAGCGAATTGGGCTTCGAAATTGGCTTTGGTCGCATTCGAGAATTGCTCAGGAATCGAAAACATTTAGTTCTCCAGGAAAAATAGTCATTAATAAATACTGCTGTTTCTACCGTCGGTGAGAAACCTTCTAACTACGTTTCAGACCGAACAACGAATTGTGCAACGCAACAAACCCGATTTTACGGCCTTCAAAAATTAAGTCAAGCGATTTTTTGTGCGTTGCACCAAAGAACCCAGTCTTCGTCTTGGAGAAATATTGACAAAACCAAATTCTTGCTTCCCGCCGAGGAAAATAGCGGCCTCCCGATGAGAAATGGGCCGCCGTGTTAGACTGGCCCCCATCCCGAGTCGGCGCCGGCATGTGGCGCCGATTGCCTTTCAGATCACAAGTCGACTTGATGCCCGATACCTCCAAAGCCGTTCCCATGGCCCGGCACGCCACTTTTTTGTCGCCGTTGCCCTTGTTTTTCGTGCTGTTGTGGAGCAGCGGCTTCATCGTCGCCAAGTTCGGTTTGCCGTACGCGCCGCCGCTGACCTTCCTGCTGCTGCGCTTCCTCGGCGTGCTGGTGTTCCTGGTGCCGGCCGTGCTGTTGCTGCAGGCGCCTTGGCCGCAGGGCAAGATCGGTCACATCGCCGTGGCCGGCTTGCTGGTGCAGGCCGGCTACCTGATCGGCGTCTGGTGCGCCATCAAACAGGGCATGCCGGCCGGCCTGTCCGCACTGATCGTGGGCATGCAACCGATCCTGACCGCGTTTGCCGCGCCCCTGATTGGTGAAAAAGTCCGCCCGCGCCAGTGGCTGGGCCTGCTCTTCGGCATCGGCGGGGTGGGGCTGGTGGTGGCGGCCAAGATCCAGCTGGTCGGCCTGACGCCGGCGGCGATCCTGCTGTGCGTGCTGGCGCTGGTGAGCATCACGGCCGGCACCCTGTATCAGAAGCATCATTGCCCGCAATTCGACCTGCGCGTCGGCACCGTGATCCAGTTCGCCGCTTCCGCCGTGCTGATATTGCCGCTGGCCATTATTTTCGAGGGGCTGGGCCCGGATTTTGCTGCGGTGCGTTGGGAGCCGCGCTTCATCGGTGCATTGCTGTGGTCGGTGCTGGGGCTGTCGATCGGCGCGATCTTCCTGTTGTTCGCCCTGATCCGCAGAAATGACGCCACCCAGGTCACCAGCTTGATGTATTTGACGCCGCCAACCACCGCTATCATGGCGTGGCTGATGTTTGGCGAAGCTTTCAACGCCCTCGGCATGGCAGGCATGGTGCTGGCCGTCACCGGCGTGATATTCGTGGTGAAGCAACCCAAGTGAGAGGACGCATGATTTCCAATCCAGCCCAGCAAGCCGTCGACGCGGCCATCACCTCGCGCCGCTCGATCCGCGCGTACCTGGACATGCCGGTGGCGCGCGAGGACATCGAAGCCATCCTGCGGGTGGCCGCGCGCGCGCCGTCCGGCACCAATACCCAGCCGTGGAAAGTCCATGTGCTGCAGGGCGAGCGCAAGCGGCGCTTGTCCTCCGCCATCCTGGCCGCACATAACGATCCGGAGCTGGCCCGGCAGCACACCGAGGAATACGCCTACTATCCGCGCGAGTGGGTCTCGCCCTATATCGAGCGGCGCCGCAAGGTCGGCTGGGACCTGTACGCGCTGCTGGGCCTGACGCGCGACAACAAGGCCGGCATGGCGGCCCAGCATGGCAGGAACTATGAATTTTTCGGCGCCCCGGTCGGCCTGATCTTCACCATCGACCGCGTCATGGAGCAGGGCTCGTGGCTGGACTACGGCATGTTCCTGCAAAGCGTCATGGTGGCGGCGCGCGGGCGCGGGCTCGACACCTGCCCCCAGGCCGCGTTCACCCAGTATCACCGCATCATCCGCGAGCAGCTGGCGTTGCCGGAAAACGAAACCGTGGTGTGCGGCATGGCGCTCGGTGTTGCCGATTTGAGCAAGATCGAGAATTCTTTGATCACTGAGCGCATGGCGCTCGAAGAATTTGTTAAATTTGTCGAATGACTCAGCTTGTTTTTCCCGTATTGCGGCTACGCAACCAATCACGCGGAAAAGGTTAAATTTGCTTGCGCTCGCTCAGCGTTTTGCTACACTGCAACGAGTGTTGAATCCGATTTTTTTGGGGAAGTGGAATGGTTAAACTCGCAATAAGCGCGCTCATCTCGCTGATGTTTGCATCCGCCGCCATCGCCGCGCCGGCGACCGACGCCGGCGACGCCGCGCCCAAAAAACAGCAGGTGAAAAAGAAACGCCAGGCCGTGCGCCTGGCCGCCGCCGACGCCGGCGAACGCGTGGTCAAGCGCGTGATCAAGGTCAACGGCAAGCGCAAGGTGGTGTACCAGCGCGTGCTGGCCGCCGCGCCGGCCGTGCCGACCATGGGCGACCTGGCCGGCCTGAACCAGACCAGCGATCCGCTCGACCTGAAATCCAATGTGGCGCTGGTGCTGGACCAGGCCAATTCGGAAGTGCTGTTTGAAAAGAATTCCAACGTCGCCCTGCCGATCGCCTCGATCACCAAGATGATGACCGGCCTGATCGTGGTGGAAGCCAGGCAGGACATGGACGAAGTCCTGACCATCACCGACGAGGACGTGGACCGCGAAAAATTCAGCAGCTCGCGCCTGAAGGTGGGCACGCAGATGACGCGCGCCAACATGCTGCACATCGCCCTGATGAGTTCGGAGAACCGCGCCGCCTCGGCGCTGGGCCGCAACTACCCGGGCGGCAAGGCGGCCTTCGTCGAAGCCATGAACGCCAAGGCGCGCGAGCTGGGCATGACCGACACCCATTACGTCGATTCCAGCGGCCTGTCGAAAATGAATGTGGCCAGCGCGCGCGACCTGGCCAAGCTGGCCATGGCCGCCTACCAGCAGCCGATGCTGCGCCAGTTCTCCACCGATCCGAAGGCCATCGTCGAAACCAGCAACGGCCGGCCGATGCAGTTCGGCACCACCAACCATCTGGTGGCCAGCCCCGACTGGGCGATCGGCCTGCAGAAGACCGGCTTCATCAATGAAGCCGGGCGCTGCCTGCTGATGCAGGCGGTGATCGAGGGCCGCTCGGTGATCATGGTGTTCCTCGATTCCAAGGGCAAGCAGTCGCGTACCGCCGACGCCGGCCGCATGCGCAAATGGCTGGAAGCGCTGCGCCCGGCCAGCCTGGGCGGCACCAGCAGCGCCGGCGCCGCCTATTCGACCGGGATGTAACCGAGGGTGACGGAGATCTGGCGCGCGGTCAGCACCAGGTCTTCCAGCCATTCTTCCTGCAGACGGTCGGCCGGCGCCGAGATCGACAGCCCGGCGATCAGCTTGCCGCTGTCGTCGTAGATGCCGGCGGCCATGCAGCGCACGCCCAGTTCCAGCTCCTCATTGTCGCGCGAGTAGCCGCGCGCCTTCACCAGGCTGAGCTCGCGCTCCAGCTTGCCCAGATCCGTGATCGAATTCTTGTTGTGCCCGGCCAGGCCGGTGCGCGTGGCGTAGGCGCGGATGGCTTTCGGCTCGTCCACCGACAGGAACAGCTTGCCGGTCGAGGTCAGGTGCAGCGGGCCGCGCCCGCCGATCGCGCGCACCACCTGCATGCCCGAGCGCTCGGAGAACGCGCGGTCGATGTAGACGATCTCGTCGCCCTGGCGCACCGACAGGTTGATGGTCTGCTGGGTTTTTTTGTGCAGTGCACGCATGAAATCCAGCGCGGCTTCGCGCACGGACAGGCGGCTCTTGACCACATTGCCCAGTTCCAGCAGCCGCATGCCGAGCCGGTAGGTGCCCGGTTCGACCCGGTCGACAAAGCGGGTGACCACCATGTCGTTCAGAATCCGGTGGGCGGTGGACGGGTGTAGCCCCGAGACCTTGGATAATTCCTTCAGGCTCACGGGGTCGGGATACTTGGCCAGGGCATCGAGCAGCGCCACCATGCGCTCGATCACCTGGATGGTGGTCTTTTGCTCTGGAACGGGTTCGATTTTCATGATGTGGTTGGTGCGATGCAGTATTCAATACCAAACTTTATACCATAATGTGGAAAAAAACGAAAATGCTGCATAATGTGACATTATTTCTTTTTGCTACATCATGGATCCAGTCAGCGAGTTCAAGAGCAAGAGCGGCCTCAAACGCATCTACACGGCATTTTTCTATTCCATCGACGGCTTCCGTTCGGCGTGGCGCAACGAGCACGCCTTCCGCCAGGAGGTGGGCGTGTTCGCGGTCGGCGCCATCATCGCGCTGCTGCTGAAGGTCTCGGCGTTTGAAAAGCTGGTGCTGATCGGCGTGCTGCTGCTGATCCTGATCGTGGAGCTGATCAATTCCTCGATCGAGGCGGTGGTGGACCGGGTGTCGCTGGAGCGCCATCCGCTGTCCAAGAACGCCAAGGACTTCGGCAGCGCGGCCGTGCTGCTGACCTGCCTGCTGGCGATCGCTACTTGGTCTGTGGTGCTTTACAATCGTTTCATATGAGTTTTCTGAATATGGAACTGATAAAAGCTTAGTTCTCATTTATAAGAGCCGGCAGTAATCTGGAGCCCTTCACTACTAGGGGAATCCAATGCTGTCCAAGAAAATCATAGCTGCCGCCGTTCTCGCCGTTTCCGCCATTGCCCCAGCCCTGGCTGCGGACATCTCGCTGTTGAATGTGTCGTACGACCCGACCCGCGAGCTGTACCAGGACGTCAACACCGCGTTCGCCAAGGAGTGGAAGGCCAAGACCGGCGACACCGTGAAGATCAAGCAATCGCACGGCGGCTCGGGCAAGCAGGGCCGCGCTGTGATCGACGGCCTGGAGGCCGATGTGGTGTCGCTGGCGCTGGCCTACGACATCGACGCCATCGCCGAGCACAAGCTGCTGTCGCCGGACTGGCAGAAAAAACTGCCGCACAACAGCACCCCCTACACCTCGACCATCGTGTTCCTGGTCCGCAAGGGCAATCCCAAAGGCATCAAGGATTGGAACGACCTGGTGAAACCCGGCGTGGCCGTGATCACCCCGAATCCGAAAACCTCGGGCGGCGCCCGCTGGAACCACCTGGCCGCCTACGGCTACGCCCTGCGCCAGCCGGGCGGCAGCGAAGCGTCGGCTAAGGACTTCCTGAGCAAGCTGTACAAGAACGTGCCGGTGCTCGATTCCGGCGCGCGCGGCGCCACCACCACCTTCGTCGAGCGCGGCATCGGCGACGTGCTGATCGCCTGGGAAAACGAAGCCCTGCTGGCGATCAAGGAACTGGGCCCGAACAAGTTCGACATCGTGGCGCCGTCGGTGTCCATCCTGGCCGAGCCGCCGGTGGCGGTGGTCGACAAGGTGGTCGACAAGCGCGGCACCCGCAAAGTGGCGGAAGCCTACCTGAACTTCCTGTACACCGATGAGGCGCAGGACATCATCGCCCAGAACTACTACCGTCCGGGCACCGACAAGGCGGCCAAGAAGTACGCCGCCCAGTTCCCGAACGTCAAACTGTTCACCATCGCGCAGGTGGCCGGCGACTGGACCAAGGCCCAGAAGACCCACTTCGCCGACGGCGGCCTGTTCGACCAGATCTACCAGCCGACCGGCAAGTAAGACCATGGCCAGCGTCTTTGAACAGCTGCGCGTGCTGATCGCGCCCGGCCTGCACAACAGCGGACCGGACCACTGGCAAAGCCGCTGGCAACGCCTGTACCCCGCCTTCGAGCGGGTGCGGCAGGACGACTGGGAAACGCCGGACCTGCCGCGCTGGTCGGCGCGGGTGGACCAGCTGCGCCGGCGCGACCGGCGTCCGACGCTGATCGTCGCCCACAGCTTCGGCGCGCTGGCCACGGTGCACAGCGTGGCGCGCGATCCGGACAACGTGGCGGGCGTGCTGCTGGTGGCGCCGGCCGATCCCGACAAATTCCAGGTGGCCGCGCTGCTGCCGCAGCAAGCCTTGCCCGTGCCCTCCATCATGGTCGGCAGCACCAACGATCCGTGGATGGCGGCGCCGCGCGCCGAGCTGTGGGCGCGGCGCTGGCACAGCCGCTTCATCAATGGCGGCGCGCTGGGCCATATCAATGCCGAGTCCGGTCTGGGCGACTGGCCGGAGGGGCTGGAAACCTTGTACTTTTTAGCAGAGCAGGCGCACAATAGCGCATTGTCTGTGTGACCACTTTCTACTCTGGAGACCAAGTTATGACTATCCGTCTGGGCGATACCGCGCCCGATTTTGAACAAGATTCGTCGATCGGCAAGCTGAAGTTCCACGAGTGGGCGGGCAATTCGTGGGTGGTGCTGTTCTCGCACCCGGCCGACTTCACCCCGGTCTGCACCACCGAGCTGGGCCTGACCGCCAAGCTGAAACCGGAATTCGACAAGCGCAACGTCAAGGCGATCGCGCTGTCGGTCGACCCGGCCGAATCGCACCAGGCCTGGATCAAGGACATCGAGGAAACCCAGAAGACCGTGGTCGGCTTCCCCATCATCGCCGACGCCGACCGCAAGGTGGCCACGCTGTACGACATGATCCACCCGGAAGCCTCGGCCACCGCCACCGTGCGCACCCTGTTCGTGATCGATCCGAACAAGAAGGTCCGCCTGAGCATCACCTACCCGATGAGCACCGGCCGCAACTTCGACGAGGTGCTGCGCGTGATCGACGCGCTGCAACTGACCGATGGCTACACCGTGGCCACGCCGGGCAACTGGAAGGATGGCGACGACGTCATCATCCCGCTGACCGTGCAGGACCCCGAGGTGCTGAAACAGAAATATCCGAAAGGCTACACCGCCGAGCGTCCATACCTGCGCGTGACGCCGCAACCAAACAAATAAGCTTATAAGTTTTCCGTTGTTTGGATCTTTCCTCAAAGTAGGTAATCTTCAGACCTACTTTGGGGAAAGTCTATGGATTTGCAGTTTGTCGCGTCGGGTTTTGCAGTAGGCTTGCTGGTCGGGATGACCGGCGTGGGCGGCGGTTCGCTGATGACGCCGCTGTTGACCTTGCTGTTCGGCGTCACGCCCGCCGTGGCGGTGGGCACCGACCTCGCGTTCGCCTCCCTGACCAAGGGCGTCGGCACCTTCACCCACCGTCTGCGCGGCACCGTCCACTGGGACATCGTGCGCCGCCTGTGCATCGGCGCGCTGCCGGCCGCCTTGGTCGCCAGCGTCGGCCTCAAATACTTCGGCACGCTCAGCAAGGAGATGGGCCAGATCATCCGCTACACCATCGCCGGCTCGGTGCTGCTGACCGTGATCGCCCTGCTATTCAAGCGCAAGATGCTGCTGTGGATCACCGCCCATCCCGACCGCCAGCTGCAGGGCAGGGCGCTGCACAACGCCACCATCCTCACCGGCGCCGTGCTGGGCGTGCTGGTGACGATATCCTCGATCGGCGCCGGCGCCATAGGCGCCACCGTGCTGGTCATGCTGTATCCGCGCCTGACCGCCGCCGAGGTGGCGGGCACCGACATCGCCTACGCCGTGCCGCTGACCGCGATCGCCGCCGTCGGCCACTGGTGGCTGGGCTCGATCAACTGGACCCTGCTGCTGACCTTGCTGGTGGGCTCGGTGCCCGGCATCACCCTGGGCGCCTACGCCGCCCGCGCCGTGCCGGAACGCTTGCTGCGCGGCATTTTGGCGTTCACCCTGGTGGCGGTGGCGGTCAAACTCGTATATAGCTAAAGCGCATAACGACATGAGAAATGCTTCGTTTGTATTATGAAGCATTGATGAGAATATGCAGCCCTTATAGAAGGATTTGTAATAAGGGAGCAATCATGTCAGCAGTTCTTGCAGCGTCCGGCGCCGCCCCCGCGGGGGCCAAACGGGGCGCACCGTTCCGCGTCATGCCGGGATTCCGGCTGTCGCTGGGCTTCACGATTTTCTACCTGACGCTGATCGTCCTGATCCCGCTGTCGGCCGTGTTCCTCAAGACTTCCACCATGAGCTGGGAGCATTTCTGGAACACCGTCACCTCGGCCCGCGTGGTCGCCTCCTACAAGCTGACGTTTGGCGCCTCGCTGCTGGGCGCCTTCATCAACGTCGTCTTCGGCGGCATCGTGGCCTGGGTGCTGGTGCGCTACGAATTCCCCGGCAAGCGCATCGTCGACGCCCTGGTCGACCTGCCGTTCGCGCTGCCGACCGCCGTGGCCGGCATCACGCTGACCGCGCTGTACTCGGCCAACGGCTGGCTGGGCCGCTTCATCGAGGGCGAGCTGGGCATCAAGGTGGCCTTCACCCCGCTGGGCGTGATCATCGCGCTCACCTTCATCGGCCTGCCGTTCGTGGTGCGCACCGTGCAGCCGGTGCTGGAGGACGCCGAGCGCGAGCTGGAGGAGGCCGCCGCCAGCCTCGGCGCCAACGCCTGGCAGACCTTTTCGCGCGTGGTGTTCCCGACCATCCTGCCGTCGCTGATGACCGGCTTCGCGCTGGCCTTCGCGCGCGCCACCGGCGAATACGGCTCGGTGATCTTCATCGCCGGCAATATGCCGATGGTGTCGGAGATCACGCCGCTGTTCATCATCACCAAGCTGGAGCAGTACGACTACTCGGGCGCCACCGCGATCGCGGTGGTGATGCTGGTGGTGTCCTTCATCCTGCTGCTGACCATCAACCTGTTGCAAGCCTGGGCTCGCGGAAAGTCGGGGAAATAATATGAGCGGAGCTCCTGTCACCAACGTGCGTCGCGGCGAACTGCCGTCGGCGCCGCAAATCCTCGAGCCGCGCTGGGTGCGCGGCGCGCTGATCGCCATCGCGCTGCTGTTCCTGACCCTGTTCCTGTTCGTGCCGCTGGTCTCGGTGTTTTACGAGGCGCTGAAGAAAGGCTGGGACGCCTACGCCGCCGCCATCGTCGAGGAGGACGCGATCTCGGCCATCAAGCTGACCCTGATCACCGCCGCCATCGCCGTGCCGCTCAACCTGGTGTTTGGCGTGGCCGCCTCGTGGTGCATCGCCAAGTTCGAGTTCCGCGGCAAGAGCGTGCTGCTGACCCTGATCGACCTGCCGTTCTCGGTGTCGCCGGTGATCTCGGGCCTGATCTACGTGCTGCTGTTCGGCGCCCAGGGCTGGTTCGGCCCGTGGCTGCAGGAGCACGACATCAAGATCCTGTTCGCCGTGCCGGGCATCGTGCTGGCCACCATCTTCGTCACCTTCCCCTTCGTGGCGCGCGAGCTGATCCCGCTGATGCAGGCGCAGGGCAGCGAGGAGGAGGAGGCCGCCATCGTGCTGGGCGCCTCGGGCTGGGACACCTTCCGCCGCGTGACCCTGCCCAACATCAAGTGGGGCCTGCTGTACGGCGTGATCCTGTGTAACGCCCGCGCCATGGGCGAGTTCGGCGCGGTGTCGGTGGTGTCCGGCCACATCCGCGGCGAGACCAACACCATGCCGCTGCAGGTGGAGATTCTCTACAACGAATACAACTTCGCCGCCGCCTTTGCCGTGGCGTCCCTGCTGGCGCTGCTGGCGCTGGTGACGCTGGTCGTGAAAACCTTTATCGCCTGGCGCCTGAACGAATCCATCGCCGACGACGTGCGCACTTCGGAGTAATACCATGACGATCCAAGTTAAAAACATCAACAAGCGTTTCGGCGATTTCGTCGCCCTCAACAACATCTCGCTGGACTTCCCGCAGGGCGAGCTGACCGCGCTGCTCGGCCCCTCGGGCTGCGGCAAGACCACGCTGCTGCGCTGCATCGCCGGCCTCGAGCATCCGGACTCGGGCCAGGTGCTGCTCGACGGCGAGGACGCCTCGGACCGCCACGTGCGCGAGCGCCAGGTCGGCTTCGTGTTCCAGCATTACGCGCTGTTCAAGCACATGACGGTGTTCGAGAACGTCGCCTTCGGCCTGCGCGTGAAACCGCGCGGCGAGCGGCCGTCGGAAGACCAGATCCGCCGCAAGGTCAAGGACCTGCTGGAACTGGTGCAGCTGGACTGGCTGGCGGATCGCTATCCACCGCAGCTGTCGGGCGGCCAGCGTCAGCGTATCGCGCTGGCGCGCGCCCTGGCGGTCGAGCCGCGCGTGCTGCTGCTGGACGAGCCGTTCGGCGCCCTGGACGCCAAGGTGCGCAAGGAACTGCGCCGCTGGCTGCGCCGCCTGCATGACGAACTGCACGTCACGTCCATCTTCGTCACCCACGACCAGGAGGAGGCGCTGGAAGTGGCCGACCAGGTGGTGCTGATGAACAAGGGCAACGTCGAACAGATCGGCGCGCCGGACGAGGTGTACAACCATCCGGCCTCTCCGTTCGTGTACGGCTTCCTCGGCAACGTCAACGTCTTCCATGGCCGCGTGCAGGATGGCGTGCTGGCCAGCGGCGAAGCCAGCTTCACCGTGCCGGGCCAGCCGGGGGCGGCGGGCAAGGGCACGGCCTATGTGCGCCCGCACGAGCTGGACGTGGACCGCTACACGCCGGGCGCGGAAGGCATCGTGGTCAAGCTGCGCCGCGCGCACGCTATCGGCCCGCTGGCCCAGCTGGACCTGGAGCGTGGCGACAACAATGAATTGATCGAAGCAGTCATCCCCAACGAGCGCTTCAGCAGCCTCGGCCTGAAAGAGGGCGAGACGCTGGTGGTGCGACCAAAACGTCTGCGCGTGTTCGTGGACGAAGGAGCGTCCATATGAATTTTCAACAGCTGCGGTCCATCCGCGAAGCCGCCCGTCGCGGCTACAACCTGACCGAAGTGGCGAATGCCCTGTTCACCTCGCAGCCTGGCGTGTCGCGCCAGATCCGCGAACTGGAGGACGAGCTGGGCGTCGTCATCTTCGAGCGCAACGGCAAGCGCCTGACCGGCATGACCGAGCCCGGCAAAGGCATCCTGAAAA
Source organism: Duganella sp. SG902 (assembly GCF_013376005.1). GTDB lineage: Bacteria > Pseudomonadota > Gammaproteobacteria > Burkholderiales > Burkholderiaceae_D > Rugamonas. The sequence continues at coordinate 497,873 of NZ_JABMJK010000002.1, forward strand.
TCATCGACCGCCTGCTGATCGAGGCCGAGAACCTGCAGCAGGCCAGCCTGGAATACACCGGCCAGCAAAGCGGCACGCTGAGCGTGGCGGCCACCCACACGCAGGCGCGCTACGCGCTGCCGAAGGTGGTGCAAAGCTTCCGCAGCGCGTATCCGGACGTGCGCATCGCCCTGCAGCAAAGCGCGCCCGAACACATCGCCGAGTGGATCTTGTCCGGCAAGACCGACATCGGCATCGCCACCGAGGGCCTGTCGCAGTTCCCCGACCTGGTGTCCTTCCCGTGCTACCGCTGGAGCCACCTGATCGTGGTGCCGGACGGCCACCCGCTGCTCGCGCGCTCGCCGATCAGGCTGGAGGACCTGGCCGAGTTCCCGCTGATCACCTATGACGTCGGCTTCACCGGCCGCGGCCACATCGACGCCGCCTTCGAGCAGGCCGGCGTGCGCCCGGACATCGTGCTGACCGCCATGGATTCGGACGTGATCAAGCAGTACGTGTCGCTCGGCCTGGGCGTGGGCATCGTCGCCTCGATGGCGTTCGACCACGGCCGCGACAAGGGCATGCGCGCGGTGGAGGCCTCGCACCTGTTCGCGCAGAACACCACCCGGCTGGCGGTGCGCAAGGGCGCCTACCTGCGCTCGTACGCCTATCACTTCATCCAGCAATTCGCGCCGGACCTGAGCCGCGCCGATATCGACGCCGCCCTCAACGGCGGGGACGTGAACTGATGGCGCCGCCGTCGCCACATGAGTGTGGCGGCGGCAAAACATTCCGCGAATTTTTCCTATTTGCATTGTTCAAAGGCCCATATACTGAATCCCTGACACCAACTCAGGGGAGCTCATCATGGGATTCGGCAATTGGAAAATCGGCTACCGTCTGGCGGCCGGTCTGGGCGTGGCCATCGTCTTCATGATCGGCATAGCGGTTGTAGGTATCGGCAATCTTGCCAAGCTCAATAACAATACCCACGATCTGGCCGTCGACAAAGTGCCCAAGGTCATACTGGCTTACGAAACGATAGGCGGGCTGAACGACATCGCCCGCGCCATGCGCAACGCCATGCTGTCCAACGATCCCGCCGTGGTCAAGGCCGAGCTGGAGCGTGTGGAAAAGCGCAAGGTCGAGAACGCCGAGCGTCTCGACAAGCTGTCCAAGCTGATGGCCGACGACCAGGACCCGCAAAGCAGGGCCAAGCTGCAAGCGGTGCTGGACGCGCGTGAAAAATACCTGGTGGTGCAAGGCAAGTTCATCGCCATGTCGGCCGATGACAGCCAGCGCGACGAGAACGTCAAGTATCTGCTGACCACGGTGCGCAAGGAACAGACGGCTTACCTGAACGCGCTGACCGACCTGGTCAAGTTCCAGAACGCGGCGGTGGAGGAAGCCAGCGCGGTGGCCGCGCAATCGTATGCCAGTTCGCGCACCACCATGGTGGTGTTGACGGTGGTGGCGGTGGCGCTGGCGGCCTGGGTGCTGCAGTGGATCACGCGCAGCATCACGCAGCCGCTCAACCGCGCGGTGGACATGGCGCAGGCGGTGGCGGGCGGCGACCTGACCATGCGCATGGAGTGCAACACCACCGATGAAACCGGCCAGCTGCTGCGCGCGCTGATCGACATGAACGAGTCGCTGGCGCGCACGGTGGGCCAGGTGCGCTCGGGGACGGACACCATCACCAACGCCTCCAACGAGATCGCCAACGGCAACATGGATTTGTCCACGCGCACCGAGCAGCAGGCCTCCAGCCTGGAGGAGACGGCCTCGTCGATGGAGGAGCTGACATCGACTGTGTCGCAGAACGCCGAGAATGCGCGTCAGGCCACCAGGCTGGTGGTGGCCGCCTCCGACTACGCCACCAAGGGCGGGCAGGTGGTGGGCGAGGTGGTGAGCACCATGGGCGCCATCAAGGAAAGCTCCAGCAAGATTGTCGACATCATCAGCGTGATAGACGGCATCGCGTTCCAGACCAATATCCTGGCGTTGAACGCGGCGGTGGAGGCGGCGCGCGCGGGCGAGCAGGGCCGGGGCTTCGCGGTGGTGGCGTCGGAGGTGCGCAATCTGGCGCAGCGCTCGGCCTCGGCGGCCAAGGAGATCAAGGAGTTGATCGGCCGCTCGGTGGAAACGGTGGACGCCGGCGCCGCGCTGGTGGATCAGGCCGGCAGCACCATGCAAAACATCGTGCAATCGGTGCAACAGGTGGCCGACATCATGAAGCAGATCAGCGCCGCCAGCAGCGAGCAGAGCACGGGGATTGAGCAGGTCAACCAGGCCATCGTGTCGATCGACGATGTGACGCAGCAGAACGCCGCGCTGGTGGAGGAGGCCGCCGCGGCCGCGCAAAGCATGCGCGACCAGGCGGACTTGCTGGCGCAGGCCGTCAGCGTGTTCAAGCTGGCGGGCGGGCCGCCGCCGGCCAATCCGGCGCCGCGCCGGCTGGCCGTCATCTGAGCGGGCTTACCAGCTGTAGCCGGCCTTGGCGTAGTAGTAGCGGCCGTTGAAGCCGTTCGGCGCCCAGCCGCTGTACGGGTTGATGCCGTTGTTGTTGAGATTGCCGGCCGACGTGACCTGGTCCGGATAACGGTCGGTCACGTTGTCGATGCCCGCGCTCAGGCGCCAGTTCTTGCTCAGCTTGACGCTGGCCGACAAGTCCAGCACCCACTGCGGATCGTAGGTCTGGTCTAGCGCCGCGTTATTCTGCGGCACGGTGAAGCTGCCGTAGCGCGTGACCACCGCGCGCGCGCCCCAATTCCCCTGCGTCCAGTCTGTCGCCAGGCTGAACTTGTCCTTGGGCGAGCCGACCGTGATGCGGTTGATGGACTGGCGGTCGATCAGGGTCAGGCCGTTCGCGGTCAGGATCGCCGGGTTGGCGTTCACATGCTCCAGCGAGGTCTTGTTGTGGTTGTAGGCGGCGGTGAAGTCGAAGCGGCCGGCCTTGCTGCTCTCCCAGCGATAGGTGCTCAGGATGTCGACGCCGGTGGTGCGGGTGTCGATGGCGTTGGTGAAGTAGCGGCCCGCGCCCACCAGCAGGCCCTGCCTGGCCAGCGTGTCCTTCAGCGCCTGGTTCAAGGTCATATTGGCCGACAGCGCGATGCGGTCGTCGATGTCGATGCGGTAGGCGTCGATGCTGGCGGTCCAGTTGCGGGTCGGCTGCAGCAGGACGCCGAGGCTGTAGTTGCGCGCCTTCTCGGCCTTGAGCGGCGTCGCGCCCAGCGCGGCGGCGGCGGCGCTGCCGACGGCGAAGGTGCCGGTCTCGATCGGCGTGTTGACGCCGTTCACCACCGAGAAGTTGGTGGTGGTGATGGTGTAGAACTGCTGCGCCAGCGATGGCGCGCGGAAGCCGGACGAGGCGGTCGCGCGCAGCGACACCGCCTCGTTGAAGGCGTAGCGCGTCGACGCCTTGGCCGAGGTGGTGTTGCCGAAGTCGCTGTAGCGCTCGTGGCGCAGCGCGGCCGAGGCCGAGAACTGCTTGGTCACCTCCGCCTCGAAGTTGGCGTAGACCGACTCGTTGTGGCGGCTGTTGCTGCCCGCGTTCACCGCGCGGAAGCCGGAGAAACCCTGGGCGCCGGTGCCGCTGTAGGAGGCGACGTCGCCGGCGCCGATCTCGTATTCCTCGCGGCGGTATTCGGCGCCCAGCGCCACCGTCAGCGGGCCGGTGAACGCTTCCACCGGGTAATCGCGCGCCACGTCCACGTTCAGCAGCGACTGCGAGTTCTTCAGCTTGCCGGCGTAGAAGTGGGTCGGGCTGTTGGCGCCGAGGTCGAGGTTGACGGTGTTGTCGAGGTCGAGCTTGAATTCATTCTGGCCGTAGTTGAGGCTCACGTCCCAGCGCCAGCCCGAGGCCTCGCCGCGCAGGCCGGTGACCAGCGCGGCGTCGGTGGACTTGCTGTTCTCCAGCGGCAGGAAGCCTTCCGGGTAGAGCGGCGAGCGGCCGAAGGTGCGCCAGGTGGCCGCCGCCGACGTGTCGCGCTGGCCGTAGTTGGCGAAGGCGTACCAGTCGGTGTTCTCGCTCACGCGGTACTGGCCGTTGACGAACAGCACGCGCGGCTTGGTTTCCGGATCGCCGAAGCGCTGGTTGACCTTGCCGTAGCGCGGGTCGGCCGGATTGCGGAAATCGGCGCCGGCGCGGTTGGTCGGGTCGCGGTCGGCGGCGTCGATGGCGATGCGCACCCAGCCATCCTCGCCGAGGTTGAAGCCGGTTGAGCCGCGCAGCGAGACTTGCTTGCCGTCGCGCTCCTGGTACTCGCCAAAGCCGATCTCGGCTTCGCCGCCGGCCGCGCCTTTCTTCAGGATGATGTTGATGACGCCGGCGATCGCGTCCGAGCCGTACTGCGCCGCCGCGCCGTCGCGCAGCACCTCGATGTGGTCGATGGCCGACAGCGGGATCGCGTTCAGGTCCACCGGCGCCGAGCCGCGGCCCTGGGTGCCGTTGACGTTGACCACGGCCGAGGCGTGACGGCGCTTGCCATTCACCAGCACCAGCACCTGGTCCGGCGACAGGCCGCGCAGTTGCGCCGGGCGCACCGCGTCGCTGGCGTCGGCGCCCGACGGACGCGGGAAGTTCAGCGACGGCAGCACGCGGCCCAGCACGGTGGCCAGCTCGGTCGAGCCGCTGGCCTGCAGCTCGCGCGTGCCGATGATGTCGACCGGCGATTCGGTGTCGACGGTGCGGCGGTTTTTGGCATAGGTGCCGGTGACAATGATGGACTGCAATTCGCCGTCAGCGGCTTGTTGCTGCGCGAAGGCGGGAATGACGATGGAGGAAATCAGGCTGGCAAGCAGAAGGGGACGTACGCGCATCGGTAAACTCGCTGTGGTATCAATAGCAAAAGGATAGCAGCGGGCAACTATGCTGCCCACTAATCGTTATGACTAATGATATTCAAGTTTTGGATAACGCGTCGCCAACGCCGTCATTCCGGCGAAGGCCGGAATCCATAGAACGCGTGGGCTGTGCTAACGCATGCGTTCTATGGGGGGCCGGCGTTCACTGGCCCGGATTGGTGATCTCGGCGTGAATCTGGTCGACTTGTTTGACGAGGTCCAGCGGCAGCTCAACATCATAGGCGTCGATATTCTGCCTGAGCTGCTCCAGGCTGGTGGCGCCGATGATGGTGGAGGCCACGAACCAGCGCGAGTAGCACCACGCCAGCGCCAGTTGGGTCGGCGTCAGGCCATGGTCGCGCGCCAGCTGGGCGTAGCGCGTGGCCGCCGCCACCGTGGCCGGGCGCGCATAGCGCGGGCTCCAGTTCGGCGGAAAGATGTTCAGGCGCCCGTGCGCCTTCGGATCATCGATGTACTTGGCGGTCAGCTGCCCGAACGCCAGCGGGCTGTACGCCAGCAGGCTGACGTTCTCGCGGTAGCAGGTCTCGTCCAGCAGGCTGGTCTCGAAATGACGCGCGGTCAGGTTGTACAGGTTCTGGATGGTGGCGATGCGCGGCAGGCCTTTCATCTCGGACTGCTTGATGAACTCGTTCACGCCCCAGCACGACTCGTTGGACACGCCAATCGCGCCGATCTTGCCTTCCTTGACCAGCTCGCCCAATGCCGCCAGCGTGTCCTCGATCGGCACACAAGCGCGCTCATGCTTGGGATTGAACACGTTGTTGCCGAACACGGGCACGTTGCGGCTGGGCCAGTGCAATTGGTATAAATCGATATGCTCGACTTGCAGGCGCCGCAGGCTGGTCTCGACCGCAGCCTGCAGGTTGGCGGCGTCGAAATTGCGCGCGCGGCCGCCGCGCAGCCAGGTCACGCTGGCGTTGGGACCGGCGGCCTTGGTGGCGATCACCACCTTGTCGCGCCGGCCGGTCTTGCTCAGCCAGGTGCCGATGTAGCGCTCGGTCAGGCCCTGCGTTTCCGGGCGCGACATCACCGGGTACATTTCCGCCGTGTCGATGAAGTTGATGCCGCGCTCGAACGCGTAGTCGAGCTGGCTGTGCGCTTCCGCCTCGGTGTTCTGCTCGCCCCAGGTCATGCTGCCGAGGCAGATCTTGCTGACGTGCAGATGGCTGTTACCCAGTTGTACCTGTTGCATATGCAGTCCTTATTGACGTACCGCGTCGGCGCAATCCTTGATCAGGGCCGGGCCGGCGTAGATCAGGCCGCTGTACAGCTGCACCAGCTGCGCGCCGCATGCCATTTTCACGCGCGCGTCGGCGCCCTGCATGATGCCGCCCACGCCGATGATCGGCAGCGCGTCGCCCAGCTCGGCCTTGAGCAGGCGGATCACGGTGTTCGAGAACTGGAACACCGGCGCGCCCGACAGGCCGCCCGCCTCGGCGCCGTGCAGCATGCCGGTGACGGCGTCGCGGTTGAGCGTCGTGTTGGTGGCGATGACGCCGTCGATCTTGTGGCGGAGCAGCGCGTCGGCGATGTTCTTGACCTGGTCGCCATCCATGTCCGGCGCGATCTTCAGGGCCAGCGGCACATAGCGCTTGTGCTGGTCGGCCAGGCGCAGCTGGGCATCCTTCAAGGTCGACAGCAGGCCGTCCAGCTCCGAGCCGCCCTGCAGCTGGCGCAGATTCTTGGTGTTGGGCGAGGAAATGTTGACGGTGACGTAGCTGGCGTAGGGATAGACCTTCTCCAGGCAGTGCAGGTAATCGTCGGTGGCGCGCTCGATCGGGGTGTCGGCGTTCTTGCCGATGTTCAGGCCCAGCACGCCGGCCTTGTCCTGATAGAAGCGCGAGGACTGCACATTGGCCACGAAGGCGTCCACGCCGCCGTTGTTGAAGCCCATGCGGTTGATGATGGCGTGCGCCTCCGGCAGGCGGAACATGCGCGGCTTCGGGTTGCCCGGCTGCGCGCGCGGCGTCACCGTGCCCACCTCGATCGAGCCGAAGCCCAGGTCGGCCAGCGCGTCGATGTAGGCGCCGTCCTTGTCCAGGCCGGCGGCGAGGCCCACCGGATTCTTGAAGGTGATGCCCATCACCGTGCGCGGATCGGCCTTGGGTTGCTGGATCAGCTTGGTCAGGCCCAGCGAGGCGGCGCGTTTCAGGGCGGGCAGGGTGAAGTGGTGGGCGGCTTCGGCGTCCATCGAGAACAGCAGCGGACGGGCCAGGGAGTACAGGAATTTGTTGGACATGGGGCGCTCTGGTTATAGTTCGCCCGTATTTTATCAGGCGTCCAGCACGCTCCACACGCCTTTCACGCGGGCTTCCAGCGGTTTGAAGTTGGTTTTGTAAGACATTTTCGGGCTTTCCTTGATCCAGTAGCCCAGGTAGACATACGGCAGTTTCAGCTCGCGCGCCTGCTCGATTTGCCACAGGACGTTGAAGGTGCCGTAGGAGGCGCCCTCCACGTCCGGGTCGAAGAAGGTGTACACCGAGGACAGGCCGTCCGACAGCACGTCGATGATGCTGACCATGCGCAGCGTGCCGCCCGGCTCGCGGAATTCCACCAGCCGCGTGTTGACGCGGCTTTGCAGCAGGAATTGGGCGTACTGGTCGCGGCTGTCCTGGTCCATGCCGCCGCCGGCGTGGCGCTTGCTCTGGTAGCGCAGGTAGAGCTCGTAATGCTCGTCGGAGAACGACAGCGTGGCCACCCCCGCGATCAGCTCGCCGTGCTTCATCCACGCGCGCCGCTGGGTGCGGTTTGGGCGGAACTGGTCGGCCACCACGCGCACCGGGATGCACGCCTGGCAGCCATCGCAATATGGACGGTAAGTAAAGATGCCGCTGCGGCGGAAGCCGTTCTTCACCAGCTCCGAGTAGACGTCGGCGTTGATCAAATGCGAAGGCGTGGCCACCTGCGAGCGAGCCTGACGGGCGTCAAGATAGCTGCAAGGGTAGGGCGCCGTCGTGTAAAACTGCAGCGTCGCGAAAGGCAGGTCGTTCAGGTGCGTCATGCACGTCCTATCTGGCGTTTTGGTTGAGTCTTTATGCTAGCTTAACTGGCTGGCGCGAGTGGTGCAATTGGTTCCCATCCGGTGATCTGGGGCAATTCAATACTGTTGCGCAGATGCGCCAGGAATTGCGCGCGCGGCATCGGGCTGGCGCCGAGGGAGGCCAGGTGGCCGGTCTCCTGTTGGCAATCGATCATGCTTACGCCTTTGTCACGCAGGAAGCGCACCAGATAGGCCAAGGCGATCTTGGATGCGTCGGTGACGCGCGCGAACATCGACTCGCCGTAAAACATGCGGCCGATGCAGACGCCGTAGGCGCCGCCGACCAGCTCGCCGTCAAGCCAGACTTCCGACGAATGCGCATAGCCCATGCGGTGCAGTCCGGTGTAGCCGGCGATAATGTCTTCCGAGATCCAGGTGCCGGGGCCATCGCGGCGCGGCGCGGCGCAGGCGCGCATCACCTGTTCGAAGGCGCTGTCGAAGCGCACCTGCCAGCGGCCGTTTTCGGTGCGGCTGCGTTCGACCTTGCGCAGGGTTTTCTTGAGCGAATCGGAGACGCGGAAATTCGCCGTTTGCAGCACCATGCGCGGATCGGTGCTCCACCACAGGATAGGTTGCCCTTCCGAGAACCAGGGGAAGATGCCGTGCCTGTAGGCCATCAGCAGGCGCTGCGGCGACAGGTCGGCGCCGGCCGCCAGCAAGCCCGGCGCGTCCCTGGTCAGCGCCTCGGAGACGTCGGGGAACGGGGTGTCGGTATCGAGCCAGGGGATCACGTTGGTTCGATGTCAGAGCGCATATTGCGGTTGATGTCCTGGGTGTGGAAGCCGTAGCTGCCGCCTTCACGGATTTTGACGCGGTCGGCGAAGAACAGTTCCAGCGTGGTGCGGATGGTGGGGAAGGCCAGGTCGTCCCAGGGGATTTCCTTTTCCGTGAACATTTTGACGTCCAGGCTTTCCTCGCCGGGCGCGAATTCGAGGTCGAGCAGTTCGGCCAGGTAGAACATGTGGACCTGATGGACGCGCGCCACGTTGAGCAGCGTGAACAGGTTGCCAAGCTTGATATTGGCGCCGGCTTCCTCCTGGGTTTCGCGGATGGCGGCTTCGCTGGTGGTCTCGTTGTTTTCCATGAAACCGGCCGGCAGCGTCCAGTAGCCGTAGCGCGGCTCGATGGCGCGCTTGCACAGCAGCACTTTCAGTTCGCCGTCGCGCTCCCACACCGGGATCGAGCCCAGCACCATCTTTGGATTCTGGTAATGGATGGTGGCGCAGCTGCTGCACACATAGCGGGGACGGTTGTCGCCAGCCGGAATGGACAGGCTGACGGGGGAAGCGCATTCGGAACAGAATTTCATAAACAATTGCTCAAGTCGATTTTATGCTTACTTTACACCGATTGCCGTCCGCGCGGCATGTCGCGCGCGGCGCCGGCCGGGCATTTATTCGAACTATCGCGCCTGTTTTGGGGATTGATATTGCCTAAACTCCAGATCTGCCCTATAATAACGGCATCAGACGCGGGGTGGAGCAGTCTGGCAGCTCGTCGGGCTCATAACCCGAAGGTCACAGGTTCAAATCCTGTCCCCGCAACCAAATTCGAAGCCGTTGATACCGTCGGGGATCAGCGGCTTTTTCGTTTTGGCCCTCAGGGGCGAACGTCCTTTTCATCATCTTCTGGGAAAAAATTTTCGTTAAGAAGCTGATCTAATGAATATGGATTCTCTTGCGGGAAAAGTGCTGGGCTCATGTGCGTTTCGTTTGCCACAGCCATCAGAGCTCTGGGATAGTTATGCTTTACGTAGTCGTCCAGCTGGGGGCGCAGACTAGGCATGCGTTCAAGGATGTCCAGAATCCGGCTGCGATGTTCGATGATTGTGCTGACCCAGCTCCGTGAGCGCCGTAGAGGCTGAAATTGATACTTCAGCAAATGCGTCATCAAGCCACGCAAACGGCTTGCGATCTCGTTCTTGTCCTTGCGCACTTGATGCCCCAGCTCTGAGATGATGTTTTCCACATCCAGCTGATCGAATTTGCCGGCGCGGAGCAGGGCGATCTGGGTTTCGGTCCAGATCAATGTGTCGGCTTCGTAGAGGTTGTTGAGATGATCGTCCATGGGGCACCATCTTAGAACGGTGAGTGAATATCCAATTTATGCTGGATCAAATAGGGCTGCAAGCAGCCACGGCTTGGCGGATGTAGGTCACCATCGTCTGGCTGATCCAGGTCCCCTTCAGGAGCTCAGGCTCGTTGTCGTGGGCGAGGTCGAGGCGGGCTTGGAGGTCCGGGCTGTCGCCAATGCGGTCGCGTATTAATTGCTGCCACTCGCGTGCCAAGGCCTGGGATACCGGGTCTTCCGGCGGAACGCCGTTGTCCATTTGGCGTTGCAGCCTAAGTTAGAGTGCCGTTGACTCCTCTGCGGGTTTATTGCTGCCGGCGCGCAGTAAGCCCTGAAGTTACGTCAGGTTCAAGGGGAATTTAGTCACGTGGATGCAGGCTGGCCCACAGGTGGGCGGCAGCCATGGTGCGATGCGGAGCGTAAGCGGCCAGGATGGCCTCGGTGCGTTTGATGTCCGGCTTGGCGTCCTCGCCCAGCAGGGTTTGCAGTGCGGCGCGTACGGCCACGTCGCCGTGCAGCGAGCAGTCGGCGTAACCGTAACCGCGCAGCAGACCGTAGTTGACGGTCCAGGGGCCGATGCCTTTGACGGCCAGCAGGGCGGCGGAGATGTGTTCGATGGTGTTGTCGTCCGCGAGCTCCAGCCGCAGCTCACCATTGGCCACCAGGGCGGCGAGGCGCAGCAGGGTTTCGGCCTTGGCGCGCGAGAATTTGCGGCTGGTGAGGTCTTCCACCGACAGCGCCGCCGCGCCGCGCGCGTCCGGGTAGCACCACAAGCCGCTGCTGTGCTGGCGGCCGGCCAGCAGGATGAAGGTGCGGCGCAGGGCGATGGCGAACGACAGGTTGATCTGCTGGCCGATGATGGCCCAGGTCAGCGCCTCGAACACGGTGGCCGACTGCACGATGCGCAGGCCGGGCTGCCGGCGTACGAGGGCGCCGAATAGTTTGTCCTTCTTCACGAAGGCGCTGAACGGCGCGGGATCGATGCGCAGGCCAAGGATGTTCAGCACGGCCTCGCGCGCTTGCTCGCGGCCGTCCGCGCTCAGGGCGCCGTCCGCGCGGACGGTGATGCTGGCGCTGGCCGGCCGCAGCGCGATGTCCAGCACCACCGGCACGCCATCCAGCAGCACGCCCTTGCGCAGGCGTTCGTCGCTGACTTCTTCCGCCACGCTTTCGGCGTCGCGGCGGTGGAAGGCCAGCACGTCTTGCAGGCGATAGTCGGCCGGCAGTTCCAGCGTGTAGGGCTTCATGCGGAACGTGGCTTGACGCCGAAGCTGGGCCGGAAGCCCGTCACCAGCGCGGTGCCGGCGATGACGATGGCGGCACCGGCGAAGGTGTACCAGCCCACCGTCTCGCCCAGGAACAGCACGCCCCAGAGGATGCCGAACAACGGGCTAAGGAAGGTCACGGTCAGCGCCGACGACGGGCCGACGTCTTGGATCAGGCGGAAGTAGATCAGGTAGGCCACGCCGCTGCACAACACGCCCAGCGCGATCACCGCGCCCATGATGCCGACGGTCGGCTCGCCCGGCGCGGGGAAGAACGGCACCACCGGCAGCACCAGCAGCGCCGAGGTCCACATCGAGCCATGCGCGTTGGCGAACGGCTCCACCGCCTTGGCCTGCTTGGCGTAGTTGCTGGCGATGCCGTAGTTGAAGGACGCGAACAGCACCGCCGCGATGGCGATGCCGGCGCCCGGCTTGGAACTGACGTGGTCAAAGCCCACCAGCAGCGCCACGCCGGCCGTGCCCAGCGCGAGGCCGAGCAGCACCTTGCCGCTGACCATGGTGCGCGACCATACGGCGGCGATCAGCGTGCCCCACAGCGGCGTGGTGGCGTTCAGCACCGCCAGCACGGAGGCCGACAGCGTGCGCGCGGCGAACGCGAACATCAGGAAGGGCAGGGCGGAGTTGAACAGGCCGAGGATGAAGTAGTGCTTCCAGTGCTGTTTCAGGTCCAGCGATTTTTTCAGGAACACGCCGATCACCGCCAGGAACAGCGCCGCGAACAGCACGCGGTATTCGATCAGCACCGCGGCGCCCAGCACCGGCGCGGCGATCCGCATGAACAGGAAGGAACCGCCCCAGATGGCGGCCAGCAGGATAAGGCGGAGTAGGTTGGCGGTGCTCATGCGGATTCCAGAAAAAGACGTATTCTCCGGCCAGCGCGCCGATCACGCCAGTCGTTTCTTGCTTTTGAATTAAACCGCGCCGCTGTCGGCCACGCACACCGCGTCGCCGGCCTTGGTCGGCGCGGCGGCGTGCGGCACGATCAAGTTGGTCGGCACGCCGTTTTTGATCGCGGTCATTTCAGCCAATATCGAGATGGCGATTTCGGACGGCGTCTTGCTGCCGATGTATAGCCCGATCGGCCCATGCAGGCGGGCCAGCTGTTCCGGCGTCAGGTCGAATTCCAGCAGCCGTTCGCGGCGCTTGCTGTTGTTCAGGCGCGAGCCGATGGCGCCGACGTAGAAGGCGTCCGACTTCAAGGCCTCCATCAGCGCCAGGTCGTCCAGTTTCGGATCATGGGTCAGCGCCACCACGGCGCTGCGGTGGTCCAGCTTCATGTCGATCACCACGTCGTCCGGCATCTCGTGCACCAGCTGCACGCCATCGACGTGCCAGCCGGCCCGGTATTCCTCGCGCGGATCGCAGACGGTCACGCTGTAATCCATGGCCAGCGCGATCTGCGCCAGGAAGCGCGACAACTGCCCGGCGCCGATGATCAGCAAGCGCCAGCGCGGACCGTGCAGCGTGACCATGGCCTGTTCGCTGACCTGCATCTGCGCGCCCGGCGTGGCCTTGGACAGTTCCACTTCGCCGCTGCGCAGGTCGAGGCGGCGCTGCACCAGTTCATGGCGTTCCAGCCGCTCCAGCAGCTCGGCAATGCGGCTGCGCCCGGACAGCGGCTCGATCGACAGCTCGATGGTGCCGCCGCAAGGCAGGCCGAAACGGTGCGCCTCGTCGGCCGTGATGCCGTAGCTGACGATTTCCGGCACGGTGCGGCTGATGCCCTCGTTGCGCACGCGCGCGATCAGGTCGTCCTCGATGCAGCCGCCCGAGACGGAGCCGATCACCGTGCCGTCCTCGCGGATGGCCAGCGTGGCGCCGATGGGGCGCGGGCTGGAGCCCCAGGTCTTGATGACGGTGATCAGCTCGCAGCGGCTCCCGGCGGCGATCCACGCGGCGCTGGTTTTCAGTACTTCGAGGTCGATAGAGTCCATGGATGGAATATACTACGCCGGTGCCAATCTTGCAGGGAACGGATATGCCTCAAAAGGAAGACGACGGTTCGCCCAAATTCGGCCGCCTGCTGGTGGTGCTGATTTTCGCCGTGCTGGTTTGCGCCGGCCTGACCTGGCTGATGGCGACGGTCTTCCCCAACTTCCCGAACTAGATCTTGCAGGCCGCGGCCAGCGCGCTGTCGAACGCGCTGTCCGGCACGATGTCTTCCGGGTTGAATTTCTCGAACTTGTAATTCTCGATCGGCTCGCCCTTGCCCATCGCCTCGGGGTAGTAGACCTGCGCCAGCAGGGTGGTGGTGTGCTCCTCGCACGCGTACACGTGCAGCATCTTCACCGAGCGATACAGCTTGCCCTCGGGCGTTTTCTGCGGGCGTCCGTAGCTTTGCATGGACCAGACCTTGCGCGTCTTCTCGGCCTTGATCACGCTGGCCTTGTCGATGTAGAAGACGTTGCCGCCGCTGCCGCCCACCTTCATCCACTGGGCCGCCTGCGCCCAGCCGGCCGTGAGCATCAATGCGACCGCTGTTGCGGCCAGGCCTGGCTTGCGCATGGCGTTCTCCTTATGGAACCAGCGGCCGCTTGGCCGCTTGCTTGCCGCGGATTTCGGCGACGGTCTTGTCGATCACCGCCAGGCGATGCGACACGGCCGGGTGATTGGCGGTATAGCCGTTCAGCACCGTGGCCGGATACTGGTTGGCGAGGCGTTGCCAGAAGGCGCGCGCGCCCTCCACGCTGTAGCCGGCGCGGGCCACCATGTACAGCGACAGGTAGTCGGCGGCGCCATCGAGATCCTGCGGCATCGGCTTGACGCCGGCGGTGCCGATCAACATCGACAGGTCGGGGCGCACGGCCACCAGGTTGTCGATGATGCTGCCCACGGTGTAGGCCTGCTTGGTGATGGCCGCGTGCCCCAGCACATTGTGGGCGATGTCCTTGGCCAGCACATAGGCGATGGCCTCGTCGCTCTGCGCGAAGTTGACCATGCCGCGCGTGATCATCACGCGCTGGCCGTCGGAATAGGCGTTGATGTTGTCCGAATTGCCGATGTCGATCTTGAAGGCGCAGGCGCGCGTCACCGGCACCTTGAGCTGCTGGTTGTTGCCGCCGCGCGCCACCGTCAGGTCGAGCGACTGGCTGCTGCCGGCCAGCGGGCCGAGGATGGCGGCGGCCTGCGTTTCGGCGTTGGCGCCGACCGGCAGCACCTTGCCGTTGGCGGCCACCAGCGCGTCGCCCTTGCGCAGGCCGGCGCGCGCGGCGCCGCTGCCGGACAGCACGCTGGCCACTTCCAGGCGGTCGCCGTAGTTGAGCACCGCCTGCGCGGCGTCGACGAATTCGCCGGTGTAGGAATATTTGTTCTTGGCGGTGAAGCCGAGCAGGTTGCGGGCCTGCGTGCGGCACAGGTCCGCGTTGTTGATCAGCAGGGGACCGGCGATGCGGTACAGGCGGTCCTGCAGGGCCACCATCTGGCTCAGTTGCTGCCGGGCGGCGGCCATCTTGGCGGTAACCACCGGCGGCGCCTCGGTCACGCTGCTGACGACCGCCGGCGCGGGCTCCGGCGCTGCCGGCCGCGATTGGAAGGAGGAGCAGCCGGAGAGCAGCGCCGCCGCCGCAAGGGATAATGTGCCGAATTTACGCGTCTTGTTCATCCCTGTGCTCCGTCTCCATGTTATTAGTGTTTGCCAGTGCTGCCGAAACCGCCGGCGCCGCGTTCGCTGGTGTCGAATTCTTCAACTACATTAAAACCGACCTGCAGGACCGGCACGATGATCAGCTGCGCCAGGCGTTCCATCGGCTGCAGCGTGAAGGCGCTGTGGCCGCGGTTCCAGGTCGACACCATCAACTGGCCCTGGTAGTCGGAGTCGATCAAGCCTACCAGATTACCCAGCACGATGCCGTTTTTATGGCCCATGCCGCTGCGCGGCAGGATCATGGCGGCGTAACCCGGATCGGCGATGTGGATCGCCAGGCCGGTGGGAATCAGCACGGTCTGGCCGGCTTCGATCACCATCGGCGCGTCGATGCAGGCGCGCAGGTCCAGGCCCGCCGAGCCGGGCGTCGCGTACGCCGGCAGTTGGTCCTTCATGCGCGGGTCCAGGATTTTAACGTCTACGTTTTTCATTTATTTAGCGAACAAAGAGTGTTGCGAGATCCGTTTGGAGATCTCCGAAATCAGTTGGCGCGCCAGCGTCAGTTTGTCGGCGCGCGGCAGGATGGTGTGGCCGTTCTCGTCGAACAGGATGATGGTGTTGTCGTCCTGGCCGAAGGTGTGGTGGCCGATGTTCCCGACCAGCAGCGGGATGCCTTTTTTCTCGCGCTTGTCGGCGCCGAACTGCACCAGGTTCTCCGACTCGGCGGCGAAGCCCACGCAGTAGGGATGGCCGGCCAGGTTGGTGCGCGCCGCCACGGTGGCCAGGATGTCCGGGTTCTGCTCGAACTTGAGGTCGGGCGCGGTGCCGTCCGGGTTTTTCTTGAGCTTTTGCTCGCTGGCGTTGGCGATGCGCCAGTCGGCCACCGCCGCCACCGCGATGAAGATGTGCTGTTGCTCGACGTCGGCCATCACCGCGTCGTACATCTGCTGCGCGCTCTGCACGCTGATGCGCTGCACGCCGAACGGCACCGGCAGCGTGACGGGGCCGGACACCAGCACCACCTCGGCCCCGGCCTCGCGCGCGGCGCGCGCCACGGCGTAGCCCATCTTGCCCGAGGACAGATTGGTGATGCCGCGCACCGGGTCGATCGGCTCGAAGGTCGGGCCGGCGGTGATCATGATGCGTTTGCCCGCCAGGACTTTCGGCTGGAACGAGGCGATCACTTCCTCCAGCAGCTGCTCCGGCTCCAGCATGCGGCCCAGGCCCACTTCGCCGCAGGCCTGGTCGCCGGCGGCGGGGCCGAACAGGGTGATGCCGTCGTCGCGCAGCGTCTGCACGTTGCGCTGGGTGGCGGGGTTCTGCCACATCTCCACGTTCATGGCCGGCGCTATCAGCAGCGGCACGTTGCGCGGACGGGCCACGCACATGGTCGAGAGCAGGTCGTCGCAGGCGCCGTGCGCCAGCTTGCGGATGAAGTCCGCCGAGCAGGGCGCGATGACGATGGCGTCGGCGTCGCGCGTGACGTCGATGTGGGCCATGTTGTTGTTGACGCGCGGGTCCCACTGGTCGGTGTACACCGGGCGGCCGGACAGCGCCTGCATGGTGACGGCCGTGATGAAGTGGGTGGCCGCCTCGGTCATCACCACCTGCACCGAGGCGCCGGCCTTGGTGAAGGCGCGGCACAGTTCCGCCGCCTTGTAGCAGGCCACGCCGCCGGACAGGCCGAGGACGATTTTCTTACCAGTCAATTCCATCATGATGCTGCTCCGCTTATTTATTCACCCGGCGCAGTTCGTCGAGGATGAACAGGCCGGCGCCGATGCAGATGGCCGAATCGGCGACGTTGAACGCCGGGAAATGGCCGATGCCGGGCCAGTGGAAATCGAGGAAGTCGACCACGTGGCCGTAGGCGATGCGGTCGATGACGTTGCCGACGGCGCCGCCCAGGATCAGCGACAGCGCCCACGAGAACATGCGCTGGCTGCCGTTCTTCTTCAGCAGGTAGACGATGAACACCGCCGCGGCGATGCCGATGCCGGTGAAGAAGTAACGCTGCCAGCCGCCGCTGTTGCTCAGGAAGCTGAAGGCCGCGCCCTTGTTATAGGCCAGCACCAGGTTGAAGAACGAGGTGATGATTTTTTCTTCGCCCAGCTGGAAGGTCTTGGTGATGGTGATCTTGGTCAGCTGGTCGATCAGGATGACCAGGGCGGCGATGCACAGCCAAGGCGTGAGGCTCGACGAGGATTTGGTCGGGAAGATTTTTTTGGTGGCCATGTTGATCAATTTACGTAGCGGTAGCTCCGTCATTCCGGCGCCGGCGGACGGTCCGCCGGCGCGGTCCATAGAACGCTTGACTGCATGCGAAGTATGGATCCCGGCCTTCGCCGGGATGACGATGGGCGTCATATTAAGCGAACTTGCGTTTTTCGCCCGCACCAAACAGGTTGCTGTGGCAGCGGCCGCACAGGGTCGGATGGTCGGCGTGGGCGCCGACGTCGGCGCGGTAATGCCAGCAACGCTCGCACTTCTCCGCCTTCGACGGCGCCACCGCCACCGCTTCCTCCGCCTCGCCCGCCACTTCGCTCACCGACGCCAGCGAGGTGATGAAGATGAACTTCAAATCATCTTCCAGGCTCGCCAGCGCCTTGAACTTGTCGCCGGCGGCCTTGATGCTCAGTTCCGCCTGCAGCGACGAACCGATCGCGCCGGAAGCGCGCAGGTCTTCCAGCTGCTTGGTCACGTCCGCGCGCACGGTGCGCAGGGTGGCGTACTTGGCCAGCAGGGCATCCGCATCCTCCAGCGCCGGCAGCTGCCACCAGGTCTGGGTGAAGATGGTTTCGTCGCTGGCTTTCCAGCCTTCCGGACCGGCGAAGATCTCCCACGCCTCCTCGGCGGTGAAGGACAGCGCGGGCGCCATCAGGCGCAGCAGGCTTTGCGTCAGGTGGTACAGCGCGGTCTGCGCAGAGCGGCGCGACACCGACGTTACGCCGGTGGTGTACAGGCGATCCTTCAGGATGTCGAGGTAGAAGCCGCCCAGGTCTTCCGAGCAGTAGTTCTGCAGCTTGGACATCACCGGTTGGAATTCATACTGCAGGTAGTGCGCTTCGATCTCCTTCTGCAGCGCCGCCATGTTGACGATGGCGTAGCGGTCGATCTCCAGCAGCTCGGCCACCGGCACGGCATCCTTGGCGTAATCGAAGTCCGACAGGTTGGCCAGCAGGAAGCGCAGGGTGTTGCGGATGCGGCGATACGACTCGGTCACGCGCTTGAGGATCTCGTCCGAGATCGACAGCTCGCCGGTGTAGTCGGTCGAGGCCACCCACAGGCGCAGCATGTCGGCGCCCAGCTTGTTCCACACGTCCTGCGGCGCGACCGTGTTGCCGATCGACTTGGACATCTTCTTGCCTTCGCCGTCCACCACGAAGCCGTGGGTCAGCAGCGCCTTGTACGGCGGTGCGCCGTTCAGCATGGAGGAGGTCAGCAGCGAGGAGTGGAACCAGCCGCGGTGCTGGTCCGAACCTTCCAGGTACAGGTCGGCCGGGAACGCCGATTGTTCCTTGTGCGAGCCGCGCAGCACGGTCTGGTGGGTGGTCCCGGAATCGAACCACACGTCCAGCGTGTCCTTGTTCTTCTCGTATTGCGAGGCCTCGTCGCCGATCAGGTCCTTCAGGTCGAGCGACTGCCAGGCGGCGATGCCGTCCTTTTCGATCAGCTGCGCCACCTGCTCCAGCAACTCCGGGGTGTGCGGGTGCAGCGCGCCGGTTTCCTTGTGGACCACGAAGGCCATCGGCACGCCCCATTGGCGCTGGCGCGACAGGGTCCAGTCGGGACGGTTGGCGATCATGCCGTGCAGGCGCGCCTTGCCCCAGTCCGGGAAGAACTGGGTGTCCTCGATGCCTTGCAGCGCGGTCTGGCGCAGGGTCGGGCCGCCGTCCTTCGGATGCGCGTCCATGCCGGCGAACCACTGCGAGGTGGCGCGGTAGATGATCGGCGACTTATGGCGCCAGCAGTGCATGTAGCTGTGATCGAACATCTTCAGTTCGAACAGGGCGCCGGCCTCCTTCAGCGCGTTGCAGATCGGTTTCGAGGCGTCCCAGATGGTCATGCCGCCGAACAGCGGCAGGGTGGAGGCGTATTTGCCGTCGCCCATCACCGGGGTCAGGATCTTGTCGTCCTTCATGCCGTGCGCGCGGCACGAGATGAAGTCGTCCAGGCCGTAGGCGGGCGCCGAGTGCACGATGCCGGTGCCGCTGTCGGTGGTCACATAGTCGGCCATGTAGACCGGCGACAGGCGGTCGTAGAACGGATCGGCCGCGTACAGCGGATGGCGGAAGCTGACGCCGTCGAAGGCCGCGCCGTGGCAGGTGCCGATGGTGGTGCCTTCCAGCTTGTAGCGCGCCAGGCAGGATTCCACCAGATCTTGCGCCAGGATCAGCAGCAGCGGCTGGCCATCGCGCTCGGTCTGCACCAGCGAGTAGATCACTTCCGGATGCACGTTCAGCGCCTGGTTGGACGGGATGGTCCACGGGGTGGTGGTCCAGATCACCAGGAAGCCGTTATCGGTCGGCAGCTTGTCCAGGCCGAAGATCTGCGCCAGCTTGGCGGTGTCGGCGAACTTGAAGCCGACGTCGATGGCCGGATCGCGCTTGTCCTTGTACTCCACTTCCGCCTCGGCCAGCGCCGACTGGCAGTCGAAGCACCAGTTGACCGGCTTCAGGCCGCGATAGACATAGCCTTTTTCCAGCAGCTTGCCGAGGGCGCGCAGTTCGTCGGCCTCGTTGGAGTAGTTCATGGTCAGATAAGGGTTCTGCCATTCGCCCAGCACGCCCAGGCGGATGAAGTCCTTGCGCTGGCGCTCGACCTGCTCGTGCGCATAGGCGCGCGCCTTGGTCAGCACCTCGGCGGTCGGCAGGTTCTTGCCGTATTGTTTCTCGATCTGGATCTCGATCGGCATGCCGTGGCAATCCCAGCCCGGCACGTAGGGCGCGTCGTAGCCGGCCAGGGTGCGGGCCTTGACCACCATGTCCTTCAGGATCTTGTTGACGGCGTGGCCGATGTGGATGTCGCCGTTGGCGTACGGCGGACCGTCGTGCAGAATGAATTTGGGACGGCCGGCGGCCGCCTTGCGCACGCGCTCGTAGATTTTCTTGTCTTGCCATTGCTTGACCCAGTTCGGCTCGCGCTTGGCCATATCGCCGCGCATCGGGAACGGGGTTTCGGTCATGTTGACCGGGTATTTACTCTCTGGCTTCTTTGCTGGTTTGTTATCGGACATGGTATGCGTTCAGTGATTTATTCGGGTGTTCTGTGTAGCCGGCGCTCGTAGCTGATCGCGCGGTCAAATTCGGTCGGTGGCGCGCTTGGCGAAGAAGGCGCGGGCGATGTCGGCGTCGCGGTGTATCGCGGCCGTCAGGGTCGGCAGGTCGACGTATTTTTCCTCGTCGCGAATCTTTTGCAGGAATTCGACGCGCACCTGCTTGCCGTAGCAGTTCTGCGCGAAGTCGAACACGTGCACCTCCAGCAGCACGCGGCCGCTGTCGTCGACGGTGGGGCGCACGCCCAGGCTGGCCACGGCGGGCAGCGGCTGTTCGCCCAGGCCGTGCACCTGCACGATGAAGATGCCCGACAGCGCCGGGCGGTGCGGCACGCGCAGGTTCAGGGTCGGGAAGCCCAGCGTGCGGCCCAGTTTCTGGCCGTGGATCACATGGCCGGAGATGGCGTAGGGGTGGCCCAGCAGCGCCTCGGCGTGCGGGAAATCGCCTTCGCTCAGCGCGGCGCGCACGGCGGAGGAGGAGATGCGGGTGCTGCCGTTCATCACGGTCGGCAGGGTCTCGACGTGGAAGCCGTATCGCTGGCCGGCCTCCAGCAGCATCTGCACATTGCCGGCGCGGCGGGCGCCGTAGCAGAAATCGTCGCCCACCATCAGCCACTTCACGTGCAGGCCCTCGACCAGCACTTTCTCGGTGAACTCCTGCGGCGTCAGGGCGGCGAAGGACGAGGAGAAGTGCTCGACGATGACGCGGTCGATGCCGTTGTCGGACAGCGATTGCAGCTTGTCGCGCAGGTTGGCGATGCGGGCAGGGGCCTTGGACAGGTCGCCGGATTTCTGCGCGAAGAATTCGCGCGGGTGCGGTTCGAAGGTCATCACGGCCGCTTCCAGGCCCAGGCGGTCGGCGGCGGCGCGCACGCGGGCCAGCAGGGCCTGGTGGCCGAGGTGGACGCCGTCAAAATTGCCGATCGTGAGCGCGCAGGGCGCACGCGCCGCTGCATTGGGTAGACCTCGAAATACCTTCATGGGAATCTGGGGAAAACTATCGCAAATAAGGGATTATACGGGCAAACCCTCAAAGCGAAAAAAAAGCGCCGCCGGCGGGCCGGACAGCGCTTTCGGTATCAGCCTGGCCGAATTACATCGGACGGTTGATGTTCAGGGTCCAGTAGCGGGCGAGGTCGGCGGTGCCGTCCGTGCCTTTCACCGATTTCAGGGTGTTCAGCGCGGCCGCTTTCTTGCCGGCAATGTTCTGAGCGATGCCCAGGTGCAGCTTGATGGCTTCAGGATTCTTGCCGGTGCCCAGCTTCACAGCCTGTTCCATCAGCGGCAGGCCCTTGTCGGCCTTACCCTCGGAGACCAGGGCGAAGCCCAGGTTGGCCAGGGCGTCGGCGTCCTTGGCCTTCTCGGCCTCGGCTTGCGCGGTGGCGACCTTGGCGTCGAACTCGGTCTGGGTCTTGGCGGCCAGGTCTTTCAGGCGCTGGTGACGGGCGGCGTCGCTGCCGGTGCCCAGGGCGCCCTTCTTGTAACCCTGGTCGATGATCTTGATGGCTTCGGCCGGGTTGCCGGCCTGCAGGGCCAGCTGGCTCATTTCCATGTAGTCGGCCGGCTTGGTCAGCAGGCCGTTGACCAGGCGCAGCCGCAGCACGTCCAGCGACAGGGTCGAGGAGAAGCCCGGCTTGCCCGACACGCGGTTCAGCAGGTCGGTCCAGTAGCTGGCTTTCGGGTAGGAGCCGGCCAGTTTTTCCAGGGTCTGCACATAGCCGGCCTTGTCGTTCTGCTTGAGCTGGATGTTGGCCAGCATGCCCAGTTGGCTTTCGCTCAGGTTCTTCGAGCTTTGCAGTTCCTTGGCGGCCTCGGCGTACTTGCCGGAGGTGTAGTAGATCTGGATCAGGTATTCGTGCGCCTGGGTGTTGCCCGGGTTGTCCTTCAGCACGCGCTGGAAGGCGGTGATGGCTTTGGGGTAGTCCTTGGCGCGGTAGTAGATGCCGGCCAGGGCTTCAGCGAATTTGGGGGTTTCGGCAGCGGACAGCTTGCCGGAGTTCAGCACCGATTCAAAGGCCTTGGCGGCGGCGTCGTTGTCGCCTGCGGCAGCCGCGGCCGATGCGCGGGTGCGCTCGATCAGATAAGTTTCGTTGGCGGTTTTGCCGCCGACAGCGTCGGTTTCCTTCAGTTTTGCCAGCGCTTCCTTGTTCTTGCCGGCGGCGGCCAGTTTCTGTGCTTCTTGCAGTGGCTTGCCGATTTCAGCGCGTACCGACTCGGCGGCGTACGCTACCGACGACAGGCCGGCGAGAGGGGCTGCTGCGGTAAAACCAATGGCGGCCATTACCAGGCCGAGATGAGCGAGACGAAACTTGGTCATGGGTGAGTTTTCTTTCATCAAAAAACGAAAATAGGCAGGAAGAGGTCCTGCCTATCATTGTACATGGGACGGATTACTGGAACTGTTCGTTACCGACCAGACCAATCTTGGTCACGCCCAGACGCTGAGCCGAAGCCATCACGCCTGCGACTACTTTGTACGAAACCAGCTTGTTCGGACGCAGATGCACTTCCGGCTGGTCAGCTTGCGCTGCGACATCGGTCAGTTTCGCTTCCAGGGTGCCGCGGTCGGGAACGACCACGTTATCCCACAGAATCGTACCGTCGAAGTCGACGTCAATCGTGATCACCACTGGTTCCTTGGTAGGCGGCGGCGGGGTGCCGACCGGCATATTCAAGTTCACCGAGTGGTTGGCCTTAGGAATCGTAATGATCATCATGATAATCAGCACCAGCATCACGTCGATGAGGGGCGTCATATTCATTTCCATCATTGGTTCCGGATCCGAACCACCGCTCGATGGGGAGCCGACATTCATACTCATGGGTTGTTTCCTTTTAAGAAGGCAGACCTGGCACGCCAGGCCTGCGGTGCACTAGCCGGTGAGCTTAGCTCTTATCAGGCGGTTCGGTGATGAAGCCGACCTTCTGAATACCAGCGCGCTGGGTAGTGTAAATAACCTTGCCGATAGCTTCGTACTTGGTTTCTTGGTCACCACGTACGTGTACTTCCGGCTGCGGCAGCTTCACAGCTTCCACCTTCAGAAAATCGAACAGCTCATTGGCGTCGCGCATTTTCTTCTGATTCCAGTAGATGTCGCCATCCTTGCTCACAACGATGTTGACGTCTTCCGGCTTGGTCTGAATAACCTGGTTGATTTCCTCTGGCAGCTGGATCTTGATCAGCTTCAGAACAACCGGGCTCGTGATCAGGAAGATAATCAGCAGAACCAACATGATGTCCACGAGGGGCGTCGTGTTGATTTCCGACATGACGGTATCTTCGTCTCCGGTATCGGAGCCTACGGACATGGACATGATTAATTAGCCTACTTTTTTGGAGCCGGTTGCGGTCGACATGGCGCCCGAGATCAGTACCGAGTGTACGTCAGCCGAGAAAGCGCGCACGTCTTCCATGGCCGACTTGTTACGACGGACCAGCCAGTTGTAACCCAGAACGGCTGGAACTGCCACGAACAGACCGAAGGCGGTCATGATCAGTGCCTCACCCACCGGACCTGCCACTTTGTCGATCGAGGCGTTACCCGACATGCCGATGGCGATCAGCGCATTGTAAATACCCCAAACGGTACCGAACAGACCGATGAACGGCGAGGTCGAACCCACGGTTGCCAGGAACGACAGGCCGTCTTGCAGACGCGACTGCACTTTGTCCACGGCGCGCTGGATCGACATGGTCACCCAGGTCGACAGGTCGATTTGTTCCAGCAGGGCGCCGTCGTGGTGCGCGGTGGCCTTGGTGCCGGTTTCAGCGATGAAGCGGAATGGCGAACCTTCGGTCAGGGTAGCCGAACCAGCGGCGATCGACGATGCTTTCCAGAACTTGGCCGAGGTTTCTTTCGACTGTTTGAAGATCTTGGTCTGGTCGATCAGCTTGGTGATGATGATGTACCACGAGCCCATCGACATCAGCGACAGGATGATCAGGGTGGCGCGCGAGACGAAACCGGCTTCCCACACCGCCTTGAAGCCGTATGGGTTTTCCACTTCTTCCGCGCCACCGTGGGCGGCGGGAGCCGATGCCGCTGGTGCTGGAGCAGCAGCGTCAGCTGCTGGTGCCGCTGCCGCATCCGCTGCTGGCGCAGCTGCTGGGGCCGAAGCGGCGGCCGAGGCTTGCTCTTGCGCGAAGGCAGGGGCGCTCACCAGGGCGGTGGCTGCGGTCACCGAGAACAGCACAGCGGCCAGTACAGCGGACAAACGGGTATTCTTAAACATGCTTCCTCCAAATTGATAAAATAATCAGATCGCTGGCGTAATGACAACGAAAATTACTAATTGAGACGGTGAGTTGTCTCGGTTTTACTCCAGCGTCCAGACGTATTGCATCTGCTGCCAGCCTTCTTGTGGAACGCCGTCCACGGTTGCCGGTTTGAAGCGGCACTTCGTGATACCGGCGACAGCGGCTTTATCCAGATCCCTAAAGCCACTCGATTTCACAACCTTCGAATCCGCCACGCGACCGTCGGCGGCGATCAGGAACGACAGCTGAACGGTGCCGGTTTCCTCATTACGCAGCGACGACTTCGGCCATTCCGGCTTGGCGCAAGTGCTGAAGTCAACCACAGCGGCAGTGCGCACACCGGTTTTGGCCGGACCCGGTGGCGCTGCCGGTGGTGCTGGCGGTGCCTTCTGGATCTCGGTGGTGGCCGGCTTCACGTTGGTCGCGTTAGCGATCGTGTTGTTCGGCGGTGGTGGCTGCTGCACGTTCACCTCAACTGGCGGGATGAAAGGCGGTGGGGGAGCCTTCATCTCTGGCGGAGGTGGCGGTGGTGGGAGCTCTTTCGGTGGAGGAGGCTTCACCTCCTCGATGATCTTGGTCTCCACTGGTGCGATCATCTTATGCACCAGTCGCGTTCCCAAGCCCGTCACGATCCCATAAGCGACCAGCAAGTGCAACAAAACGACAATTGTTATGCCTGTAAAGTTCTTCCCGGTGCTTTTCTCGTTGTGCGTGAAATTCATGCCTGCTTTCTCCAATACCAACTCTCTTTGGTGCTACTTAAACCCCAAAATGGCGACACAAAACAACAGCCGCATCCGGGACGTCGGCGAATTATACATACGAATTCTTGATTTTACATAGAATTTTCATCCCTAAAACCGGTTTAATTTCATAGGGTTTTCCTATATGGTAGCGCTCACTTTGCACCGTTCTGGCTCAAACGGCAACACCGTTTGGCGCATTTTTGGGCGCCAGCGCACCATGACATTACTTAGTTTTCCCTTAAGGCCAAAAACGGAATTTTATGAGCGTAATTTTACTACGAACAGTTGATAATTTGGCCGCAGATGTTTCTTTCGCGAAATTCTTGCGGGCGCTTCTATACAAGTAGCCGTAGAAAAATGTTGACTTCCGGCTTGGCTCGTGCATTCCGCAAAAAAAACCGGGGTCAGCACGCCGTCGCTGGCCCCGGTATCGACCTTGCAAGAGCCGTGCCCGCTATCGGGACGGCTGCCCAAAGCCTTATATATATGTTGGTCAGGCAATCCGGCCGCGCTTCTCGCGCTTCACCTCCAGCGTGCTGACCACCTCGCCGCCCGGCCCCACGGTTTCCAGGTGCACGTCGAAGCCCCACAGCCGCGCCACGTGCTTGAGCACCTCGCCGGCCTGCTGGTTGAGCGGGCGGCGCTGGAACTGGCTGTGGCGCAGGGTCAGCGCGCGGTCGTCCTGGGTGTTGACCGACCAGACCTGGATGTTGGGCTCGCGGTTGCCCAGGTTGTATTGCTCGGCCAGCTGCTGGCGCACGTAGCGGTAGCCGAGGTCGTCGTGGATGGCCGAGACGCTGAGCTTTTCGTTGTTGTCGTCGTCCAGCACGGCGAAGAAGTGGAACTCGCGGATCAGCTTGGGCGACAGGTACTGGGCGATGAAGCTCTCGTCCTTGAAGTTGCGCATGGCGAAATCGAGCGTCTTGCGCCAGTCGCTGCCGGCGATGTCCGGGAACCACTCGCGGTCCTCGTCGGTCGGGTTCTCGCAGATGCGGCGGATGTCGGTCATCATGGCGAAGCCCAGCGCGTACGGATTGATGCCGCTGTAGTAGGGACTGTTGACCGGCGGCTGGTACACCACGTTGGTGTGGCTCTTGAGGAATTCCATCATGAAGCCGTCGCCCACCACACCCTCGTCGTACAACTGGTTGAGGATGGTGTAGTGCCAGAACGTGGCCCAGCCCTCGTTCATCACCTGGGTCTGGCGCTGCGGGTAGAAGTACTGGGAAATCTTGCGCACGATGCGCACCATCTCGCGCTGCCATGGCTCCAGCAGCGGCGCGTACTTCTCGATGAAGTACAGCAGGTTCTCCTCCGGCTCGGGCGGGAAGCGCTTGACCACGCGCTCGGCCTCCTCCTCCTCGCGCCGCGGCAGGGTGCGCCACAGTTCGTTGATCTGCGACTGCGCGTAGGCTTCGCGCTCCTTCTGGCGCGCGCGCTCCTGCGCCATCGACAGCTTGGCCGGCCGCTTGTAGCGGTCGACGCCGTAGTTCTGGATCGCGTGGCAGGAGTCGAGCAGCAGCTCGACCGCGTCGATGCCGTGGCGCTGCTCGCACTCGGCGATGTAATTCTTGGCGAACACCATGTAGTCGACGATGGCGTCGGCGTCGGTCCAGGTGCGGAACAGGTAGTTGCCCTTGAAGAAGGAGTTATGGCCATAGGCCGCGTGCGCGATCACCAGCGCCTGCATGGTCAGGCTGTTCTCCTCCATCAGATAGGCGATGCAGGGATTGGAGTTGATGACGATCTCGTAGGCCAGGCCCATCTGCCCGCGCTTGTAGCCCTTCTCGGTGGTCAGGAAGTGCTTGCCGAACGACCAGTGGTTGTACGACACCGGCATGCCGACCGAGGTGTAGGCGTCCATCATCTGCTCGGCGGTGATGATTTCCAGCTGGTTGGGGTAGGTGTCCAGCCCGAAGCCCTCGGCCACGCGGCGGATTTCCTGGTGAATCTGCTCGATCAGCTCGAAGGTCCATTCGGATTGCTCCGGCAGGGCGTTCGGGTGCTTCGGCTTGGGCGTGGTCATGTCGTTCATTTGGGTTGCTTCTTGAACAGTTCACGGAAGACCGGATAGATATCGGCCGGCGTCACAATCTTTTGCATGGCGAAATGCGGGTGGTGGTCCGGCACCTGCGAATACTGCTCCCACAGGTTTTGCGGCGGGCCATCGGTGATCTCGACATAGGTGTAGTACTGCACCTTGGGCATGATGGTGTTGACCAGCAGCTGGCGGCACAGCACCGAGTCGTTGTCCCAGTTGTCGCCGTCCGAGGCCTGGGCCACGTAGGCGTTCCAGCTGCCGGCGCCGTAGCGCTCGTCGATGATCTTGTCCAGCAGGTGCAGCGCCGACGACACCACCGTGCCGCCCGACTCGCGCGAGTGGAAGAATTCCTCCTCGTCCACCTCGGCCGCGGCCGTGTGATGGCGGATGAACACCACCTCGATCTTGTCGTACACGCGCTTGAGGAACAGGTACAGCAGGATGAAGAAGCGCTTGGCGGTGTCCTTGCGGGTTTCGTCCATGGAGCCGGACACGTCCATGATGCAGAACATCACCGCCTGCGTCATCGGCTTGGGCACCTTGACGCGGTTGGTGTAGCGCAGGTCGAACGGGTCGATGAAGGGGATGGCCAGCAGGCGCGTGTGCAGGTGGTGGATCAGCTTTTTCAGCTCGACCACGCGGGCGTCCTGCAGCGGCACGCCCTCGAGCAGCAGTTCCTCGAGCTCGCGCTCGGCCTCGATGACGCGCTTGCGCGAGTTGCCGCCGACCGCGATGCGGCGGCCCAGCGCGCCGCGCAGCGAGCGCAGCACGTGGATGTTGGACGGCGTGCCGGACATGTTGTAGCCGGCGCGCTGGTTCTTGAAATCGGTGGTGGCGGTCAGCTGGGTCTTGACCATGTGCGGCAATTCCAGGTCCTCGAAGAAGTAGTTCATGAACTCTTCGCGCGACAGTTCGAAGATGAAGTCGTCCTCGGTGGTCTGGTCGCTGTTGCCGGCCTTGCCGCGGCCGGAGCCGCCGCCGCCCTTGGGCCGGTTGATCTGGTCGCCCTTGAGGTATTCCTGGTTGCCGGGGTTGACCACTTCCCACACGCCGCCATGGGCGTGGCCAAAAGAGGGTTCGCTCACATCCTTGACCGGGATGGAGACCTTTTCGCCGTTTTCAACGTCGGTGATGGAACGGCCCTTGATGGCGCGGCCCACCGCGTCCTTGATCTGGGCCTTGTAACGCCGCAAGAAGCGTTCGCGGTTGACGGCGGACTTGTTCTTGCCTTGCAAACGTCGGTCGATGAGGTAAGTCAAAAGATGCCTCCTGCTAATTGCCCCGCTCGTCACGTCATTCCGGCGAAAGCCGGAATCCATACTGAGTATGCAATCACGCGTTCTATGGATTCCGGCCTGCGCCGGAATGACGATTCATGCTACGACGACTTCCTCACACGCAGATACCATTCGCACAGCAGGCGCACCTGCTTGGCCGTGTAGCCTTTCTCCACCATGCGCGCGACAAAGTCGGCGTGCTTGTTGGCGTCCTCCGCGCTGGCCTTGGCGTTGAACGAGATCACCGGCAGCAGTTCCTCCGTATTGGAGAACATCTTCTTCTCGATCACGGTGCGGAACTTCTCATAACTGGTCCACGCGGGATTCTTGCCGCCATTGTTGGCGCGCGCGCGCAGGCCGAAGTTGACGATCTCGTTGCGGAAGTCCTTCGGATTCGAGATGCCGGCCGGCTTCTCGATTTTTTCCAGCTCGTTGTTCAGCGACTCGCGGTCGAAGCTTTCGCCGGTGTCCGGATCGCGGTATTCCTGATCCTGGATCCAGAAGTCGGCAAAGGTCACGTAGCGGTCGAAGATGTTCTGGCCGTACTCGGAATACGATTCCAGGTAGGCGGTCTGGATCTCCTTGCCGATGAACTCGACGTAGCGCTGCGCCAGGTGCTCCTTGATATAGGAGAAGTACTTCTGTTCCAGCTCGGGCGGGAACTGCTCGCGCTCGACCTGCTGCTCCAGCACGTACAGCAGGTGCACCGGATTGGCCGCCACCTCGGTGTTGTCGAAGTTGAAGACCTTGGACAGGATCTTGAACGCGAAGCGCGTCGACAGCCCGTTCATGCCCTCGTCGACGCCGGCGTAATCCACATACTCGTGGATGGACTTGGCCTTGGGATCGGTGTCCTTGAGGTTTTCACCGTCGTACACCAGCATCTTGCTGAAGATGCTGGAGTTTTCCGGATCCTTCAGGCGCGACAGGATGGCGAACTGCGCCATCATGCGCAGCGTGCCCGGCGCGCACGGCGCGGCCGACAGCGAGGAGTTGAACAGCAGCTTGTCGTAGATCTTGATCTCATCGGTCACGCGCAGGCAGTACGGCACTTTGACGATGTAGATACGGTCGAGGAAGGCCTCGTTGTTGCGGTTGTTCTTGAACGACTTCCATTCCGATTCGTTCGAGTGCGCCAACACGATGCCATCAAACGGGATCGCGCCGAAGCCTTCCGTGCCCTTGTAGTTGCCTTCCTGGGTGGCGGTCAGCAGCGGGTGCAGCACCTTGATCGGCGCCTTGAACATCTCGACGAATTCCATCAGGCCCTGGTTGGCCAGGCACAGGCCGCCCGAGTAGCTGTAGGCGTCCGGATCGTCCTGCGAATAATCCTCCAGCTTGCGGATGTCGACCTTGCCGACCAGCGAGGAGATGTCCTGGTTGTTCTCGTCGCCCGGCTCGGTCTTGGAGATGGCCACCTGTTTCAGCACCGAGGGATAGCGCTTGACCACGCGGAACTGGTTGATGTCGCCATTGAATTCGTGCAGGCGCTTGACCGCCCACGGCGAGGGAATGTTGCGCAGGTAGCGGCGCGGGATGCCGAAGTCTTCCTCGAGGATGGCGCCGTCCTCCTCCTCGTTGAACAGGCCCAGCGGCGACTCGTTCACCGGCGAACCCTTCAGGCAATAGAAGGGCACATGTTCCATCAGGGACTTCAGCTTTTCCGCGATCGACGATTTGCCGCCGCCCACCGGACCCAGCAAATAAAGGATTTGCTTGCGTTCTTCCAGGCCCTGGGCGGCGTGACGGAAGTAGGACACGACCTGCTCGATCACTTCCTCGGTGCCGTAGAACTCGCGGAACGCGGGATAAATCTTGATGACCTTGTTCGCGAAGATACGCGAGAGCCGGGTGTCATTGCGCGTGTCGACCAGGGTCGGTTCGCCAATGGCGGCCAGCATGCGTTCGGCGGCGCTGGCATAGGTCAGCCGGTCTTTCTTGCACAGTTCGAGATACTCCTTCATGGACATCTCTTCTTCTTTAGTGCGTTCGTATCGTGCGGCGTAGTTGTCAAAAATGGTCATTTGAATGTCCTTTAATGATGGAAACCTGCTTGTCACGAGTCACCGGCAGTTCGCCTGCCCTGGCTCTGGTTCGTATAATTCCTTTCTATCTTATTTTTCTTGTGGCCAGCTTCCTTTAAGTGACGCGGATTGCCCGCGCCGATGAGCTGACTTTATGGCCGGATGGCGGCTTTTATGTGTTGGTCGTAACGCTTCTTACGTCTATGAAATTGATTATTGCGCTATTGGTGCAGGAAGTCAAAAGGTATGTCGTAATATCGTTAATACCCTTTTGTAACCGCATGATTTGAAAGCGAAATATCGAATTAATCACGACGTTTTCAGCGTCTTTTTTCATCCTTTGCCACCACAGTAACATGCCTTTGAAAGATGTGCAGACACGCTACCGCCGCATGCGATAAGATGAACCGATTCAGTAACCCAGCCAACAGGAAAAAAATAAAATGTTGAACGAACAATTGCGCCGTGTTTTGCGGCAGATGCCCAAAGCCGAACTGCACATCCACATCGAAGGTTCGCTGGAGCCAGAGCTGATCTTCGCGCTGGCCGAACGCAACGGCGTCAAGCTGGCCTACGGTTCGGTGGAGGAGCTGCGCGCGGCGTACGCCTTCACCGACCTGCAATCTTTCCTGGACATCTACTACGCCGGCGCCAGCGTGCTGCTCAAGGAACAGGATTTCTACGACATGACGGCCGCCTACCTCAAGCGCGCCGAGGCCGACAACGTGCGCCACACGGAAATCTTCTTCGATCCGCAGACGCACACCGCGCGCGGCGTGGACATCAAGGTGGTGATCGACGGCATCCACCGCGCCTGCCAGGACAGCCCGGTCAGCGCCACGCTGATCCTGTGCTTCCTGCGCCACCTGCCGGAAGAGGACGCGATCGCCACGCTGGAGGCGGCGCTGCCGTACCGCGACAAATTCATCGGCGTCGGCCTCGATTCGTCCGAGGTCGGCAACCCGCCCGAGAAGTTCGCCCGCGTGTTCGCGCGTTGCCGCGAGCTTGGCCTGCACCTGGTGGCGCACGCCGGCGAGGAGGGGCCGCCGGCCTACATCTACACCGCGCTCGACACGCTGAAGGTGGAGCGCATCGACCACGGCGTGCGCTGCCTGGAAGACCCGGCACTGACCGCTCGCCTGGCCAGGGAACAGATGGCGCTGACGGTGTGCCCGCTGTCCAACGTCAAGCTGTGCGTGTTCGACCGGATGGAACAGCACAATCTGCTGCAGCTGCTGGACGCCGGCATCCTGGCCACCGTCAATTCGGACGACCCGGCCTACTTCGGCGGCTACATGAACGACAACTTCATCGCCACCTTCGAAGCGCTGCCGCTGGGCCTGTCGCACGCGCAGCGCCTGGCGCGCAACGGTTTTGTCGCCGCCTTCCTGCCGGCGGCGGAAAAGCAGAAGTATCTGGATGAAGTCGACGCATTCTTTGCCAAGGTCTAAATGTTCAAACTCGCCCTGAAAATGACGGCGCGCGACTGGCGCGCCGGCCAACTGCGCTTTCTGCTGATCGCGCTGACGGTGGCCGTGGCCGCGCTGTCGGCCACCGGCTTCTTCATCGACCGCCTGCGCAGCGGGCTCGATCGCGACGCCCACCAGCTGCTGGGCGCCGACGTCGCCGTCAGCGCCGACTTGCCGGTGCGGGCCGAGTGGCGCGCCGCCGCGCAGGCGCGCGGGCTGGTGGTGACCGACGCCATCACCTTCCCCAGCATGGCGCAGGCGGGCGAGGGCGAGCAATCCTCCTCCATGCTGGCGGCGCTGAAGGCGGTCGGCCCCGGCTACCCGCTGCGCGGCAAGGTCAAGACCACCACCGACGCCGCCCAGGCGGAGCAAAGCATCGGCACCCCGGCCGACGGCGCGCCCGCCGCCGGCACCGTGTGGGTGGAGCCGGGCCTGCTGGGCAGCCTGAAAACCAGGGTGGGCGACCAGCTCAAGCTGGGCGACAAGAGTTTCACCATCGCGCGGCTGATCGCCGCCGAGCCGGATCGCGGCGCCAACTTCCTCGCCTTCGCGCCGCGCGTGATGTTCGCGCTGGAAGACCTGGAGGCCACCAACCTGATCCAGCCCGGCTCGCGCGTCAATTACCGCCTGCTGGTGGGGGCGCCGCCATCGCTGAAAAATGGCGCGGCGGTGGCCAAGGCGTATCAGCAGTGGGTGGAGGCGCAAATCAAGGACAACAACATCAAGGGCGTGCGCGTGGAATCGCTCGACGGCCGCCCTGAAATGCAAACCACGCTGGAACGCGCCGACCGCTTCCTGTCGCTGGTCGGCCTGCTGTCGGCCATGCTGGCCGCCGTGGCGGTGGCGATGGCCGCGCGCCGCTTCATGCAGCGCCACCTGGACGCCTGCGCCATGCTGCGCTGCCTGGGCCTGACGCAGAATCAGGTCACGGTGATGTATCTGATTGAATTCCTGCTGGTCGGACTGCTGGGCAGCGCGGCCGGGGTGGTGGTCGGTTTCGCCGGCCACTATGTGCTGCTGGAAGTGCTGGGCGCGCTGGTCTCCAGCGAACTGCCGGCGCCGACCATTTACCCGGCGCTGCAGGGGTTGGCGATCGGCATCCTGCTGCTGGCCGCGTTCGCGCTGCCGCCCATCCTGCAATTGCGCAAGGTGCCGCACAACCGTGTGATCCGCCGCGAGCAGGACCCGCCGCAAGTAGGCGCGCTGGCCACCTATGGCTTCGGCATGGCCGGCTTTGTGGCGCTGCTGCTGTGGCAGGCCGGCGATCCGAAGATGGCGCTGTACACGGCGCTGGGCTTCTTCGGCGCGTTCGCGCTGTTTGGCCTGGTGGGCTGGCTGGGGTTGAAGTCGCTGCGCTCCCTGCGCGGCGCGATCGACCATCAAAGCTGGCGTTTCGCGATCACCTCGCTGCAGCGCCGTCCGGGCGCCACCATCGTGCAGATCGTTTCGCTGGCGCTGGGCATGATGGCGCTGCTGGTGCTGACCGTGGTGCGCGGCGACCTGATGACCGCGTGGCGCAACGCCACCCCGGCCGATGCGCCGAACCGCTTCATCATCAACATCCAGCCGGAGCAGCGGCAAGAGATTGCGCAACGCCTGAAGGCGGCCGGCGTGGTGTATGCGCCGCAGTATCCGATGATACGCGGCCGCCTGACGCAGGTGAACGGCAAGCCGGTCACCGCCGAGACCTACACCGAGGACCGTGCGCGCGGCCTGGCGGACCGCGAATTCAATCTGTCCACCATGGCGCAAATGCAGGCGGAGAACAAGATCGTCGAAGGCAAGTGGTTCGAGGACAAGCCGGGCTTCCCGGAGGTGTCGGTGGAGCAGGGCATCGCCAAGACGCTCAACTGGAAGCTGGGCGACAAGCTGCGCTTCGAGATCGCCGGCTCGCCGGTGGACGTGACCATCACCAGCATCCGCAAGCTCGATTGGGGCTCGATGCGGGTGAACTTCTTCGCCATCATCAATCCGGCGGCGATGACGGAGGTGTCGCAGAGCTGGATCACGGCTTTCCACCTGCCGCAAGGGCAGGGCGCGGTGATGAATGCGTTGACGCGCGACTTCCCCAACCTGACCATCGTCGATGTCGGCGGCATCCTGCGGCAGGTGCAGGCGGTGCTGGATCAGGTGATTACGGCGGTGGAGTTCCTGTTCATCTTTACGCTGGCGTCGGGTGTGCTGGTGCTGTATGCGGCGCTGATGGGATCGCAGGATGAGCGCACCCGCGAAGCCGGCCTGCTGCGCGCGCTGGGGGCGACCCGCAGGCAGCTGTCGCAGGCGCAGCTGATCGAGTTTACGCTGGTGGGCGCCTTGTCCGGTGTGCTGGCGGCCAGCGGCGCGGCGGCCATGGGCTGGGCGCTGGCGACTTATCAGTTCAAGTTCGCCTGGAGCTTCAGCCCGATGGTGTGGGTGGTGGGACTGGTGGCCGGGGCCTTGTGCGCCATTGCCGGCGGCTGGCTGGGGCTGCGCAACGTGCTGCGCCAGCCGCCGCTGCAAACGCTGCGCGAAGCCTGACCTGTCATTCCCGCGCAGGCGGGAATGACGGCGGGTTAGGCGGCTACCGCTTCGGGCTGCAGCTCCCGCACGAACTGCGCGTAGGTGTGCGGCCGCTGATCGAAGTAGTGCGGCGGCAGGTCGAACAGCGCCCAGTAATAGGTCTCCTTGCCCTGGCAGACGCGCGGCGCGGCGCAGTAGCGGTGCCAGTTCTCGGCCATGCCGCTGTGGTACATGCCGTCGCCGAACGGATCGCTGAAGAAGGTCAGCACACGCCGCTCCAGCAGCGCGTGCAGCAGCGAGCGCGGGGCGTCGCTGTCGCGGGCGATCTCGTACTGGGCATACATGCTCTGCTCCGTTTCGATCACCATCAGCGTGGCCTTGCCATGCTGGTCGAGGAACAGGATGCCGGTCGGATTCGGGAAGATGTAATGCTCGACGAAGCCCAGCGTGCGCTTGAGTTCCCGCACCACCTCCGCCAGCGCCGGATCAGTCAGGAAGCGGTAGTCGTGCAGGGCCACCATCTCGCGCAGGGTGTCGGAGCGGTGGTCGAAATAACGGTCCTGCAGCGCCGCCACCTCCATCTCCAGGATGTCCAGCGCATGGTCGTCGCTCTTCTTGATGTAGCGGTCGATCAGCCCGCGGTTGAAGGCGCTGACGGCGATCTTCTCGTCGGCGGCGCCGGTGAACAGGATCTTCTTGCACGGCAGGTGCGCCACCGCCGCGCAGAATTCCAGCCCGTTCATCTGCGGCATCGAGTAATCCACCACCAGCACCGACGGCGTGGCGAAGCGTTGCCGCTGCTCGGCGATGCGGTAGACGCGCTCCAGGTCCAGCGCCACGTTGCACTGGTCGGCCGGCAGGTTCTGCATGTCGAAGTTGACGTGCAGCGGCACCCCGCTGTCGGGCGCGCTGTTGCGCAGCCAGTGCAGCGCCTCGGTGGTGTCGTGGAAGGTTTTATTGGCCAGCATGGGATCGAGCTGGAACGACAGGCTGCGCAGGAACGAGTCGCTGTCGTCGACCAGCACGGTCAGCGTGGGATGGGCGTAGACGGGTAGATGCATGATTCACCTCGCGGGGAATTCCAGGATGAAGATGGCGTAGGCGCTCTCGCGCGAGACGCAGCGGATGTGGGCACGCCAGGCTTCCATGATTTCCTGGCACAGCGCCAGCCCGATGCCGGCGCCGTTGTGCGGCGGGTGCGAATAAAAACGGCGGAAGATCAAGGACATGTTCTGCGCGGCGATGCCGCAGCCGGTGTCGATGAACAGCAGGCGCGGCGGCTGGTGCGCGCCGTCGATGATGATGCGCACACGGCCCTTGCCGGCGCGCTGCACGGCGCGCAGCGCGTTGCGCATCAGGTTGAGCAGCACCACCACCGCCAGCTCGCTCTGGCCGGCGAAATGGAAGTTGTGGCGCAGCTCCAGGCGCACCATCTTTTGCTGCTTCTGCGTGGCGAAGGGATAGCGCTTGAGCACCTCCTCCACCACCGACTCCATCGATACCGTCTCCACCGGATTCAGGTTCTGCCGCACCGCCGTGGCGCTCAGCAGGAACAGGTCGATCATGTGGTTCATGTGGCGCACCTCGAACTGGATGCGGGCCAGCGCGTCCATGATGGTGAGGCGGTCCTCCTTGCTCTGCACCTGGGCGTCGGACAGCATGCGCAGCAGGCCGCGCACGTTGGCGTCGACGCTGGTGAGGGGCGTGCGCAGCTCGTGCGCCACGGTGGCCAGGCCGGCGCCCATGCCGGCCAGCTTTTCCTGCGCCAGCACGTGGCGGCTGATCTTGGCCGCCGACAGCACGGCGATGGTGAACCAGTGGATCGGCACCTGCTGCAGCACCTGGCGGCTCAGCAGGGTGTCGCCTTCGCCCAGCGCGGCCGCCACCGCGCACGCCAGCAGGGTGCCGATCAGGTAGGCGCGCAAGGCCAGCCCGGTGTCGAAGTGGAACAGCACCACCAAACCGATCAGCAGCGATTCGCCCCACACGCCGGACGCGTGGTTCATCAGGAACATCAGCGTGAAGAAGAACGGGAAGATGTAGCTGAGCGTGACCAGCAGGTACAGGTTCAGCATCGCCCGGCTGAACTGGCGCGCGAACAGGCCGATGGTGCACAGCAGGATGCCCAGCATGCGCAGCGGCAGCGACTCGTACTGCTGCGGGAAAAAGTGCTGCCAGATCACGTAGTACAACGGCATGCCCACCGTGCCGATGCACGCCAGCAGCAGAACGCGCACGGTCGCGTGGTCTTCGCGGCCGTGATACTGCAGCAGCGACTGCAACAGTCCGTGCTGCCAGCGTTTCCAGCGTTCGTGCAGGGGAGGGCTCATGGTGGCTTTGATTTTTGTCAAGTTGCCATCATCGCCGGGATTTGCAACGGATTCAGCAATATCAAAACGGATATTGATCCGCATCAATCTCCGTGAGTTTTTTTAGCCGCATGGTGGCGTCTGTAGTTCACAAAAAAACAATTTGTTTTGTCCAAAACCAAATGGAGATGCGCCATGACCCACGCTATTGCCCACCATCACATTCCTGCCGCGCTGCCGGATTTCGTCACCCGCCGCATGGATGCGCACTATGTCACCCGCATCGAACAACTGCTGGGCGGCGAGCACCCGCACGCCTGGCAGCCGACGCCGGCGGGCGCGGTGTTTTTAGCAGGTAACGATTACCTGTGCCTGGCCGGCGAGCCGGCGCTGGTCGCGGCGCAGGTGGCCGCCCTGCGCAACAGCCATGGGGAGTTGCTGATGTCCGCCGTCTACCTGCAGGAGGGCAGCCCGCAGCACCGGCTGGAGCGCAAGCTGGCGCGCTTCATGGACGCGGAGGACGGCATCCTGGCGCAATCCGGCTGGGCCGCCAACGTCGGGCTGGTGCAGACGCTGGCCGCGCCGGGCATACCGGTCTACCTCGACATGCAGGCGCACGCCTCGTTGTGGGAAGGCGTGCAGTCGGCCGGCGCCTTGCCGGTCTCGTTTTTGCACAACGACATGGAGCATTTGCAAAAGCAGTTGCAGCGCCATGGGCGTGGCCTGATCGTGGTGGATGCGCTGTACAGCACCAATGGCAGCGTCGCGCCGCTGGCGGAACTGGTGGAGATCGCGGAGCGCGGCGGCTGCATGCTGATTGTCGACGAGTCGCACTCGCTGGGCACGCACGGCCCGCGCGGCGCCGGCATGGTGGCGGCGCTCGGCTTGAACGAGCGGGTGCACTTCCGAACGGCCTCGCTGGCCAAGGCGTTCGCCGGGCGGGCTGGATTCATCACCTGCTCCAGCCGTTTCAAGGGCTACTTCCTGTCCGAGTCGCGCCCTGCGATTTTCAGTTCCTGCCTGCTGGGGCACGAGCTGGCATGGTTCGACGCCGCCATCGACTTCATCGCCGCCGCCGACGGGCGTCGCGCCGCGCTGCGTGCGCACACCCGCATGCTGCGCGCGGAGTTGAGCGCGCTGGGTTACAACGTCGGCGACGGCAGCGAGCAAATCATTGCGCTGGAGCCGGGGCCGGAACCGAAGACGCTGGCCCTGCGCAAACTGCTGGAGCGGCACGGTGTGTACGGCGCCATGTTCTGCGCGCCGGCCACGCCGAAAAACCGTTCGCTGGTGCGGCTGACGCTCAATTCGGGCCTTGACGGCGCGCAGCTGGCGCACATCGTCCGCGCCTGCGACGAGATCCGCGCGCAGGCCGATCTGGAGAGCTGGTCGTCCACGCGCCGCCTGCGCAAGCTGGCCTTGGTATAGGCTATCATGGCGGGTATGACTGAAGAATCCCGCACCCTCTATGAAGTAATTGGTGGCGAATCGACCATCCGTGCGATGGTCGATCGCTTTTATGATTTGATGGAGCTCGAACCCGAGTTCCAACTGCTGCGCTCCGTGCACGGCCCCTCGCTGGAGAACGCCAACCAGCGCTTGTTCATGTTCCTCAGCGGCTGGATGGGCGGCCCGGACCTGTACCAGCAGGCGCACGGCCATCCGCGCCTGCGCATGCGTCACATGCCGTTCGCCATCGGCACGCAGGAACGCGACCAATGGCTGCGCTGCATGGCGTGGGCGATGGAAGACGTCGGCATCGACACCGAACTGCGCGTGCGCCTGATGAATTCCTTCTTCCAGACCGCCGACTGGATGCGCAACAAGCCGGATTGATGCCATGACCTCGATCGAGTTTTTCGTCCTGCTGGCGGCGCTGGCCGCGATTATCGTGCTGCAGGTGCTCGCGCTGCTGCGGGCCAAGGGCGGCGCGGCCGGCGATCTGGCCGAACGCATCGAACGCGTCGAGCGCGAGGTGCGCATGCAGCTGCAAACCACCGCGCAGACCAGCAACGCCGCCAACGTGCAGCAGTTTGAAGCCATGCGCCGCCAACTGGAGGAGCAGGGCGTCAGCAGCCGCCACGAGCAGACCCGCAATCTCAAGCTGTTCGCCGACACCATGAACCAGCGCATGCTGGAGGTGCGCGTGATGTTGGAGACCAAGATCAAGGATCTGCAGAACGACAATGGCGCCCGCCTTGAAGAGATGCGCAAGACGGTGGACGAGAAACTGCACGCCACGCTGGAGTCGCGGCTCAACGCCTCGTTCCAGCAGGTGTCCGAGCGGCTGGAGCGCGTGCACCAGGGCTTGGGCGAGATGCAGCAGCTGGCGCTGGGCGTGGGCGATCTGAAGCGCGTCCTGACCAATGTGAAGACACGCGGCACCTGGGGCGAGGTGCAACTGGAGATGCTGCTGGAGCAGGTGCTGACGCCGGACCAGTATGCGAAGAACGTCGAGACCATCGCCGGCACTGGCGCGCGCGTGGAGTTCGCGCTCAAGCTGCCGGGCCAGACGGAAGGCGGCGCGCCGGTATGGATGCCGATCGACGCCAAGTTCCCGAAGGAGCAGTACGAACGCCTGCTGGAAGCGGCCGACAGCGCCGATGCCGACGGCGTGGCGCTGGCCGGCCGCGAGCTGGAACGCGCGGTGCGGGTCGAGGCCAAGACCATCTCCGAGAAGTACGTCTCGCCGCCGCACACCACCGACTTTGCCATCCTGTTCCTGCCGACCGAAGGGCTGTATGCGGAAGTGATGCGCCGTCCCGGCCTGGCCGATGAGCTGCAGCGGGTGAACCGCATCAGCATCGCCGGCCCGTCCACGCTGACCGCGCTGCTCAACAGCCTGCAAATGGGCTTCCGCACGCTGGCGCTGGAGAAGCGCTCGTCGGAGGTGTGGCAGGTGCTGGGCGCGGTGAAGACGGAATTCGCCAAGTTCGGCGACGTGCTGGCGGCGACCAAGCTGACGTTGGAGCGCGCCGCCAAGAATATCGAATCGGCCGAGACGCGCAGCCGCGCCATGGCGCGCAAGCTGAAAACCGTGGAAGCCCTGCCGAGCGAGCAGGCGCAGTTGCTGATGGGCGCTGAATCGGACAAAGGCGAGCTCGATAACGAATAAGGTGCGTGGCGGGGGCGCATCTGGTTGCTCC
Organism: Duganella sp. SG902; assembly: GCF_013376005.1. Lineage (GTDB taxonomy): Bacteria > Pseudomonadota > Gammaproteobacteria > Burkholderiales > Burkholderiaceae_D > Rugamonas. The sequence goes on from NZ_JABMJK010000002.1 coordinate 537,741, forward strand.
GTAGTTTTGCGTGTTTGTGCGCGTTTATCCGTATTTGTGTACAATGCGTGCATGAAAACCGAATCCCTCCTGCTGCCCGAGCGGCACGCATTAATACTTAAGCAACTGAACAACGAAGGCCGTGTGCTGGCCACCGCATTGGCGCGCGAATTGAACGTGACCGAGGACACCATCCGCCGCGACCTGCGCGACCTGGCCGCCGCAGGCTTGTGCCAGAAGGTGTATGGCGGCGCCGTGCGCGTGGCGCCGGGGCCTGAAGGCGGCACGCTGGTGCAGCGCATGGAGCGCCAGCAGGACGACAAATCGCGCCTGGCTGCCGTGGCCGCGAAGTTGGTGACGCCCGGTGGCACCATTTTCCTCGATGCCGGCAGCAGCAACCTGGCGATCGCTGAGGCGCTGCCGGTCGTTCCGGTGACGGTGCTGTCCAACGCGCCATCGATCGCGGCGCGGCTGCTCGACAAGCCGCATGTGGACCTGATCATGATCGGCGGCCGCGTCAAGCAGAGCCTGGGCGGCAGCGTGGGCGCGACCGCGCTGCGCGAGCTGGAGCTGGTGCGTCCCGACCTGTATTTCATCGGCGCTTGCGGCGTCGACGTGCAGGCCGGCGTCACCGCGGTCGATTACGAAGAGGCGGAATTCAAGCGTCGTCTGGCGGCGCAAAGCAAGGCCACCGCGGTCGTTGCCACTGCCAGCAAGATCGGTGCTGTGGCGTCGTACAGCGTACTGCCGATTTCCCAATTAACCCATTTGATCGTCGAAGCCGCAACCAGCGCGGAAGTGGTGGAGGCTTACGCCGCCGCCGGCACCCGCCTGCTGCGCGCCGACGCATAAACTTATGAACAACTACGGATTGAAACAGCGCGTGTCGACGCGTTTAGCTTTTCTGGCGGCCGGCATGGCCATGTCCGCGTGGGCGCCGCTGGTGCCTTTCGCGAAGGTACGCACAGGCGTGGAGGCCGCGCAACTGGGCTTGCTGCTGCTGTGCCTTGGCATCGGCTCGCTGCTCGCGATGCCGGTGACCGGCGTGCTGGCCGCGCGCTTCGGCTGCCGCCGCGTAATCATGTGGTCCGGTCTTGGTTGTGCTGTGGTGTTTCCATTCCAGGCGATCGCGCCGAGCGCGCCCTTGCTGGCGTTGACCTTGTTCCTGTTCGGCGCCACCATCGGCACGCTGGATGTGTCGATGAATGTGCAGGCGGTGATCGTGGAGAAGGACTATGGCGGCGCGCTGATGTCCGGCTTCCACGGCATGTTCAGCGTGGGCGGCATCGTTGGCGCGGGCGCCATGAGCGCGATGCTGTGGCTGGGCATGGACATCGTCGGCGCATCGGTGGTCATGACGGTTGCGGTGGCGCTGGTGTTGCTGGGCGCCGCGCCGAACCTGTTGCGCGAAGCGCCGGCGGCGGAACGTGATGCGCCTTTGCTGGTGGTGCCGCGCGGCGCGGTGATCTTGATCGGCTTGCTGTGCATGTTCGTGTTCCTGGCGGAAGGCGCGGTGCTCGACTGGAGCGCGGTGATGCTGACCAACAGCGGCATGAGCAGCGCGCAGGGCGGCCTTGGTTACGCGGCGTTCGCGGTGGCGATGACCATCGGCCGCCTGAACGGCGACAAGATCGTGCAGCGCTGGGGCGGCCGCCGCATCCTGCTGCTGGGCGGCCTGGCAGCGGCGGCGGGCTTCTTTATCGTGGTGCTGGCGCCGTCGGCGTGGCTGGCGCTGGCGGGCTTTTTGCTGATCGGCTTTGGCGCTTCCAACATCGTGCCGGTGCTGTTCACGGCAGCCGGCAGCCAAAAGGACATGCCGGCCAGCCTGGCGGTGAGCGCGATTTCCACCATCGGCTACGCCGGCATCCTGGCCGGTCCCGGCCTGATCGGCTTCGTGGCGCACGCGGTCGGCCTGCAGTGGGCCTTCGCGGCGCTGGCGTGCGGCATGCTGCTGGTGGCTACACAAGCCCGTCGAACAGCATAAGCTCCACCATTTCGCCGGCGGCGACGTTGGCCTGGTCGTGATGCAGCACGACGATGCAGTTTGCCTCGCTCATGGAGCGCAGGATGCCGGAGCCCTGGGCGCCGGTCAGGCGTACCTGCGGCACGCCGTCGCTGCCGGTGCTGAGGATGCCGCGCTGGTATTCGGTGCGGCCGGGGCGCTTGCGTATCGCTTCGGCGGCGCGGGCCTGAACGGTTTGCAGCGCGCTTTCGCCGCCCATCATGCGCAGCAGGGCGGGGCGGGCGAACATGTAGAACGACACCATCACCGCGACCGGATTGCCCGGCAGGCCGAATAGCCAGGCGCTGTCTTGCCCGGCCTGGATTTTGCCGAAGGCCAGCGGCCGGCCGGGGCGCATGGCCAGCTTCCAGAAGGCGACGTCGCCCAGCACGGCCATGATGTCGCGCGTGTAGTCGGCCGCGCCTTCGGAGACGCCGCCGGAGGTGATGATGGCGTCGGCCTGCCGCGCGGCGCCGCGCAGGGCGGCTTCCAGCGCTTGCGGGTCGTCCTTGACGACGCCCATGTCGATCACGTCGCAGCCGAGGCGCGTGAGCATGCCGAACAGGGTGTAGCGGTTGCTGTCGTAGACGCAGCCCTCATCGAGCTTGTCGCCCAGCGAGCGCAGTTCGTCGCCGGTGGAGAAGAAGGCGACCTTGAGTCTGCGCCTGACGCCGACCTGGCCGATGCCGAGCGAGGCGATCAGGCCCATGTCGGCGGGGCGCAGGCGTTTGCCGGCTGGGATGGCGACGCCGCCGGCTTGCAGGTCTTCGCCGGCGCGGCGCAGGTTGGCGCCGGCGCGGATGGCGTGGGCGGCAATGGTGACGGTATCGCCGTCAATCGCGGTGGCCAGTTCCTGCGGCAGTACGGTGTCGCAGCCGGGCGGGATGCTGGCGCCGGTCATGATGCGCACGCATTCGTTGGCCTGCGGCGCCTGCGCGAACGGATGGCCGGCGTAGGCGACGCCGATGGTCTTGAACGTGGCCGTCCCCTCGCCCGGCAGGTCGGCGCCGCGCAGCGCGTAGCCATCCATGGCCGAGTTGTCATGGGCGGGGACGTCGATCGGTGAGATGATGTCAGCGGCCAGCACGCGGTCGAGGGCGGCCAGCAGGGGCAGCGTTTCGGTGGCGTCCACCGGCACGATGCGCTCGCGGATCAGGCGCTGCGCCTCGGCCACCGGCAACGCCGGCGGATCGCCGTCGCGCGGGGCGGCGCCAGCGTCGGCGGCGGGGAGGGCGGCCGGCGGCTGCGCGGGCGCGTTCCGTTCGTGGTGCTGGAGTTCTTCCAGCGTGTTGATGTTGCTGAAGGCCGCGCTGTCGTCGAACAGCACCTCGGCCACTTTCAGCGTGTTGAAGAAGCCTTCCATGCGGCGCGCGCCGGTGTCGAGGTAGGCGTCCAGTTGCGGCAGGGTGCTGGCCTTGATCAGGCTGAAGACGGGGTGCGGCTGGCGGTATGGGGCGCCATGCTCGTCGCGCTCCATGGTGACGGCCATCGCCATGTCGGCGTCTTGCTCCGTCATCGCCGCGTGCAGCCGCCGCGCCAGATCCAGCGGGAAGAATGGCGAGTCGCACGGCGCCGTCAGCAGCAATTCGGTCGGGCAGAACTGCAAGCCGATCTGCAGGCCGGCCAGCGGCCCGGCGAAGCCATCGAGGTAATCCGGCAGCACCGGCGACGCGCCGGCCAGCGCCTGATACTGGGGCAGGTTGCGGGTGGCGTTGATCGCCACGCTGGCCACCTGCGGCGCCAGGCGGTCCAGCACGTGCGCCACCAGCGTGGCGCCGCGAAACGGCTGCAAGCCCTTGTCCACGCGGCCCATGCGCGTGCCGCGTCCGCCCGCCAGTATCAGCCCGGTGACCTTGCTCTTCAAAGACAAAACTATCCCCCGATGTAAGACATTTCCACTTTATTGGCACCGCGGCGCAGTACCTCGGTCTGGCTGGTGCGCAGTTCCGAGTAGCGGTCGCCGCGCGCGCGCCACAGGTGCGCCAGCGCGGTGCTGATCTCGGCGTCGCTGCGGCCTTCGCGCAGCAGGGCGCGCAGATCGTGGCCGCTGGTGGCGAACAGACAGGTGTACAGTTTACCCTCTGTCGAGAGGCGCGCGCGAGTGCAGTCGGCGCAGAAGGCCTGCGATACCGACGAGATCACGCCCACTTCGCCGCTGCCGTCGGCGTAGCGCCAGCGCGCGGCCGTCTCGCCGGTGTAATTGGCGGCCACCGGTTCCAGCGGCATCTCGGCGCTGATGCGGCGGATCACCTCGGCCGACGGAATCACCTCGTCCATCTTCCAGCCGTTGGAGGCGCCCACGTCCATGTATTCGATGAAGCGCAGGATGTACGGGCTGCCGCGGAAATGGCGCGCCATCGGCACGATCTCCTGGTCGTTCATGCCGCCCTTGACCACCATGTTGATCTTGATCGGGCCGAGGCCGACCTGGTTGGCCACGTCTATGCCCTTCAGCACGTCGTCGACGGCGAAGTCGACATCGTTCATGCGCTGGAACACCGTGTTGTCGAGCGCGTCCAGCGAGACCGTCACGCGGCGCAGGCCGGCGTCCTTCAGCGATTGCGCCTTGCGCGCCAGCAGGGAGGCGTTGGTGGTCAGCGTCAGGTCGAGCGGCTTGCCGCTGGCGGTTTTCAGCTCGGCCAGCATGGCGATCAGCTTTTCGATGTTCTTGCGCAGCAGCGGCTCGCCGCCGGTCAGGCGGATTTTCTCCACGCCGTGGGCGATGAACAACTGGGCGATGCGGGTGATTTCCTCGAACGACAGCAGCGCGGTGTGCGGCAGGTATTGGTAGTCGTTGTTGAACACCGCTTTCGGCATGCAGTACACGCAGCGGAAGTTGCAGCGGTCGGTGACCGAGATGCGCAGGTCGTGCAAAGGCCGCGCCAGGCGGTCGCTCAGCAGGCCGGTGGGCGTCTCCAGGACGGCGGGGACGACCGGCGCGGCGCCGCGCTGCTCGGCCATCATGATAATTTTTTCTGCCATATTGCTGTTTATGAAATGCACTTGCTAATGACTCAGACAGCTACGATAGCATGATAAAAAAAGGGAAGCACGAGGCTTCCCTTTTTCAGCTTGCGGCTGGCGCGGCTTAACGGCGGGTGTCGACCTGGATCAACGGCTCGTCAACCTGCGGTGGCAGCGGCTTGCGTTCGCGTGGCACGCGCACCGGTGGCACGACCTGTGCGGCGGCTTCCTGGGCGGCGCGCAGCTTGGCCGGGTCGGTCGCGGCCAGGGTCAGGCCGGCCGAGCTCAGCACGGCTTGCAGGTCGATCGGCGCCGATGGCGCTGGCGCTGGCGCGGAGGCGACCGGTGCGGGTGCCGGCGCTGCCGCGACCGGAGCTACCGGTTCCGCGGCCAGCGGTGCGGCTGGCACAGGCTCGGCAGCCACGGACGCGGCCACTTCCGCCACCACGGCTGGCGTTTCCACTGCCGGGGCAGGGGCTTCCGCAGCGGCGGCGACCACCGGTTCCACGGCCAGCGGCGCTGCGGCCACTGGTGCGGCCACGGGAGTTGCTGGCGCGGCTTCGACCACTGGTGCGGCCGGTGCCGCGTCCGCTACCGGCGCGGCGGCCGGGACGGCTTCCGCCACTGGCGCTTCGGTTGCGGCTGGTGCTGCTTCCACTGCTGGAGCGGCTACGGGCGCTGGCGCCTCGGCCGCCACAGGCTCGGCGGCTGGTGCCGGCGCGGTTGCCAACGGGACAGGCGCTGCCACCGGCGCTGCGGCGACTTCAGCGGCTGGCGCTTCGGTCGCGGCCGGCGCGATGGCCGCGGTTGCGACCGCGGACGCAGCGGCGGCCTCGGCGGCTTCAGCGACTGGCGAGAAGCTCAGTTCAGCCTGTTCGCCGTTCTCGCCGGCGACGCCTTCCTGACCTTCCACGCCTTCGCGTTCACGGCGGTTGCGGTTGCGGCCGCCACGGCGGCGGCGGCGGCGTGGCTCGTCGCCTTCCGCCACCACGTCGTTTTCCTCACCCTCGGGACCGGCGCTCGGCGCCGCTTTCAGGATGTTGGCGGTGGCATCGACCACTGGACCGGTCGTTGGCGCCGCTGCGTTCAATGCCAATTCCTCGGCCTTGGCTTCCACTGGCGCCTTGTCGGCGCGTGGCTGGCGTGGCGGACGCTCACCGCGCTCGGCGCGCTCGGCACGTTCCGGACGCTCGGCGCGCTCAGGGCGTTCAGCACGCTCGCGCGCCTGGCCTTCCACTGCCTGTTCGCGCGGCTCGCGGGCCTCACGCGGCGGACGCGGCTGGCGTGGCGGACGGCCGTTGGCGTCCGCCGCCTTGCCTTCTTCCTTGGCTGCGCCTGGTTCTTTTTCCTCACGCTCGCCGCGGCCGCCTTTGCCGTTGCGGTTACGGCCGCGCGGACCACGGGCGTTGCGGTCGCCGCGCTCGCCGCCGGCTGGCGCCTTGACCACGATGGTCGGCTGCTGCGGCAGGACCGGCGCGGCCGGCTTGCCGGTGAAGAAGCCGATCAGCTTGGCGAAGAAGCCTTGCTCGGCCGGCGCCGGCGCTGGCGCCGGGGCCGGCTTGATGACGGTTTCGGTCGGCTTGCGGTCGACCATCGGCGCAGGCTGCTCGGGGGTGATGGTCTTGACCATGGCTTCCTGGCGCGGCTTGGCTTCTTCCTTCTGGCGCTTGCTGTAGGCCATGTCGGTTTCGGCCTGCTCGACCAGCGAGTAGCTGGCCTGGCTGTCTTCCAGGCGCGGATCGTCGTGCTTGATGCGTTCCAGCTTGTAGTGCGGGGTTTCCAGGTGCTTGTTCGGCACCAGGATGATGGTGATGCGGTGGCGGGTCTCGATCTTCAGCACCTCGCCGCGCTTCTCGTTCAGCAGGAAGGCCGCCACGTCCACCGGCACCTGCACGTGGATGGTGGCCGAGTTTTCCTTCATCGCCTCTTCCTGGATGATGCGCAGGACTTGCAGGGCCGACGATTCGGTGTCGCGGATGTGGCCGGTGCCCGAGCAGCGCGGGCAGGTCACGTGCGAGCCTTCCGACAGCGACGGACGCAGGCGCTGGCGCGACAGTTCCATCAGGCCGAAGCGCGAAATCTTGCCCATCTGGACGCGCGCGCGGTCGTGGTGCAGGGCGTCCTTCAGGCGCTGTTCCACTTCGCGCTGGTTCTTGGCCACTTCCATGTCGATGAAGTCGATCACGATCAGGCCGCCCAGGTCGCGCAGGCGCAGCTGGCGGGCCACCTCCTCGGCGGCCTCGCAGTTGGTGTGGAACGCGGTGGTTTCGATGTCGGAGCCGCGGGTGGCGCGGGCCGAGTTGACGTCGACCGACACCAGCGCTTCGGTGTGGTCGATCACGATGGCGCCGCCCGATGGCAGCGGCACGGTGCGCGAGTACGCGGTTTCAATCTGGTGTTCAATCTGGAAACGCGAGAACAGCGGCACGTCGTCGCTGTAGCGTTTGACACGGTGCACCATGTCGGGCATCACGTGGCTCATGAACTGGTGGGCCTGCTCGTAGATGTCGTCGGTATCGATCAGGATCTCGCCGATATCGGGCTGGAAGTAGTCGCGAATCGCGCGGATCACCAGCGACGACTCCTGGTAGATCAGGAATGCGCCGGAGGCCGACTTGCCGGCGCCCTCGATCGCGCGCCACAGTTGCATCAGGTAGTTCAAGTCCCACTGCAGCTCTTCGACGCTGCGGCCGATGCCGGCGGTGCGGGCAATCACCGACATGCCCGGCGGCAGGTCCAGCTTGTCCATGGTTTCGCGCAGTTCCTGGCGCTCCTCGCCCTCGACCCGGCGCGAGACACCGCCGCCACGCGGGTTGTTCGGCATCAGCACCAGGTAGCGGCCGGCCAGCGAGACGAAGGAGGTCAGGGCGGCGCCTTTGTTGCCGCGCTCTTCCTTCTCCACCTGCACCATGATTTCCTGGCCTTCGCGCAGCGCTTCCTTGACGGAGGCGTTGCGGACATCCACCCCTTCCTTGAAGTAAGTGCGCGCAACTTCCTTGAACGGCAGGAAACCGTGGCGATCCTCGCCATAGCTGACGAAGCAGGCTTCCAGCGATGGTTCGATGCGGGTGATCACGCCTTTGTAGATGTTGGACTTGCGCTGTTCGCGTCCGGCGGTTTCGATGTCGATATCGATCAATTTCTGACCGTCGACAATGGCTACGCGCAGCTCTTCTTGCTGCGTAGCGTTAAACAACATGCGTTTCATTTTTATTAACTCCGCGACCCTTGGGCCATGTATGCCGCCGGTTTCTTAGGACCGGTGCGGCAAGCTACAGGGATATACGCGAGAATCGGAACGATTGCGGTGGGTATGCCCATCCTGTGCGGCGGCGCGGGGCAGCCGCAACTGGGCGCATGAGGTTGATCGACATGCCGAGTGCTCGCTTCATCTGTAGTTCTCCATGCGGCCCCAACGGACGGCAGAAAAGAACAGACGGAGAGCAGTCTTGATGGCCAGATCTCGACCAGGCTAAGCAACTACAAGTATTACTACTTCTACAACCGGGCTGGTGTCAGCCGGCGGTCAGGCTTGCAGTGAGCATGGGGTCTGGCGAAAACGGCAAGCGTTATCAACTACTCATCAACCGGCCAGCCCAACTTATGATCTGGCTGACCGGACTTTATCCTTACTATCCAATCATTCTTCTTCAGCACCCCTGTCGCCATCCGATTACAACTACGGTGCAACCCTGATTCCGGCAGGGATGGTGCGCATACATTTTTTCCTCTGAATTTGCAATTTGGCGAGGCCAGTGGAGACGCCCCTGTGTAAAATGTGCTTTTATTCTTACACTTGCCGCAGTGAGAACCGCAGCGAAACGATTATATATTCAAAATGAAGGACTTAGAGAGATTTCTGGGAAGACAGAGCAAATGAAGATGCAAAAAGATGTTGTTCCCGCTTCAACGTCCGCCCCGCTGCAAGCCCAATTCGTCACCATCACTGAAGAAGAAGCCGGTCAACGGATCGATAACTACCTGTTGCGTGTTTGCAAAGGCGTGCCGAAAAGCCACGTCTACCGTATCCTGCGCTCGGGGGAAGTGCGCGTTAACAAGGGTCGTATCGACCAGCTGTACCGTCTGGTACAAGGTGATGTGGTGCGCATTCCGCCCATCCGCCTGGCGGAAAAAGCCGACAATCACGTGCCGGCCGCCGAATTCACCATTATTTTCGAGGACAGCCACCTGCTGGTGATCGACAAGCCGGCCGGCGTGGCCGTGCATGGCGGTTCGGGCGTGTCGTTCGGCGTCATCGAGCAATTGCGCGCCGCGCGCCCGGACGCCAAGTTCCTGGAGCTGGTGCACCGCCTGGACCGCGAGACCTCGGGGCTGCTGTTGTTGGCGAAGAAACGTTCTGCCCTGACCAGCCTGCACGAGCAGATGCGCGACGGCCTGACCGACAAGCGTTACCTGACCATGGTGGCGGGCGACTGGAAGAACGCGCGCCAGCACATCAAGCTGGCCCTGCACAAGTACACCACCGCCGATGGCGAGCGCCGCGTGACCGTCTCGGACGAGGGCGGGCAGCCATCGCACACGATTTTCTCGCTGCTCAAGAAGTTCGACGGGTACGCCCTGCTGGAAGCCGAGCTGAAGACCGGCCGCACCCACCAGATCCGCGTTCATCTGTCATCGTCGGGCTTCCCCATTCTGGGCGATGACAAATACGGCGATTTCACGCTGAACAAGGCCCTGCAAAAAGCCACGGAAACGCGCGGCGCGCTCAAGCGCATGTTCCTGCACGCGCATCAAATTACGTTTACCCATCCTGAATCCGGCAAAAACATGACGCTGAACGCGCCATTGGCCGCCGAATGTGAACGATTCTTGGTAAGCTTGGGAAAACCTCTTAACTAATCGCAAACACATGGCAAGAAAGCAATTTGATCTGATCGTCTTCGATTGGGATGGCACGCTGATGGATTCGACCTCCACCATCGTGAAATGCATCCAGGCCGCCGCGCGCGATCTGTCGCTGCCGGTGCCGCGCGACGACGCGGCCGCGCATGTGATCGGGCTCGGCCTGCACGAGGCCATGCAGGCGGTGCTGCCGGACGTCGATCCGGCGTTCTATCCGCGCATGGTGGAGCGCTATCGCTACCATTTCCTGTCGCGCGATCACGAGATCAGCCTGTTCCCCGGCGTGCACGACATGCTGGAGGACTTGTCGCAGAACGGCTATTTCCTGGCCGTGGCCACCGGCAAGAGCCGGGTCGGCTTGAACCGCGCCATGAATGATGTCAAAGTATTGTCGCTGTTCGACGCCACACGCTGCGCCGACGAAACTTTTTCCAAGCCGCACCCGGCCATGCTGCAAGAGTTGACGCGGGAGTTGGGGCAAGATATGCGACGTACCGTGATGATCGGTGATACCACCCATGACCTGCTGATGGCCAACAACGCCGGCGCGGCCGGCATCGCGGTCGAGTATGGCGCCCATCCGGTCGACCAGCTGCAGGCCTGCAAGCCCTTGTATTCGGCCAGGACGGTGGCGGAGCTGCACCAGTGGCTGAGCGAGCACGCCTGATGGACGAGATCCTGATCTGCGCGGCGGACGCGCTGGCGGAGGGCGGCAAGGGCGTGCGCTTCGCGCTCACGGCCGGCGGCGAGGACGCCACCGGTTTCGTCGTGCGCCATCGCGGCAAGGCCTACGGCTACCTGAACCGCTGCGCCCACGTGCCGATCGAGCTGGACTGGAACGAGGGTGAGTTTTTCGATTCCAGCAAGCTGTACCTCATGTGCTCGACCCATGGCGCGATTTATGTGCCGGAAAACGGGCAATGCGCTGGCGGCCCGTGCCGCGGCGGCCGGTTGCGGCCGATCGCCGTGGTCGAGCACGACCAGCGGATCTACTGGCAGCCCGACGACTACGTGCGCCCCGCGCGCGCCTGATTAACCACTAAAGTATTCCATGAGCGACAACCTCGACCAGAACACCCCGCCGGCAGCGCCGGCCCCGCAGCCGGCCAAGGCCGCCCCGTCCAATTGGGAGCGCGAGGTGCTGGAAAAACTGGTGTTTGCCACGCTGAAAGAACAAAAGGCCTCACGCCGCTGGGGGATTTTCTTCAAGGCCACCACCCTGCTGGTGGTGGTGTTCGCGCTGAGCGCCTACTTCGATTTCAGCTGGACCGGCTCGGACGGCGAGACGCTGGGCCGGCATACCGCCCTGATCGAGGTCGAGGGTTCGATCGAATCCGAGGGCAGCGGCTCGGCCGCGGTGGTGATTCCGGCGCTGAACAAGGCGTTTTCCGACAGCGGTTCGGTGGCCGTGGTGCTGCACATCAATAGCCCGGGCGGCAGTCCGGTGCAGGCCGGCATGATCGTCGACGAGATGATCCGCCTGCGCAAGGGCTATCCGGGCAAGCCGCTGTACGTGGTGGTGGACGAGATTTGCGCTTCCGGCTGCTATTACATCGCGGCCGGCGCCGACCGCATCTATGTCAACAAGGCCAGCATCATCGGCTCGATCGGCGTGCTGATGGATGGCTTCGGCTTTACCGGCGTGATGGAAAAGGTCGGGGTCGAGCGGCGGCTGTTGACCGCCGGCGAAAACAAGGGTTTCATGGACCCGTTCAGCCCGCTGACGGAAAAGCATAAGCAGCATGCGCAAGCCATGCTCAACGAAATCCACCAGCAATTCATCCAGGTGGTGCGCAACGGCCGCGGCAAGCGCCTGAAGGAAACGCCGGACATGTTCTCGGGCCTGTTCTGGACCGGCGCCAAGTCGATCGACCTCGGCCTGGCGGACGCCTACGGCACGGTGGACAGCGTGGCGCGCGACGTCGTCAAGGCCGAAGATATCGTCGATTACACCCAGCATGAGGGCTTGCCGGAGCGCGTGCTGAAGAAATTTGGCGCCGCCATGGGCGCCGGCGCCATGAAGTCGGCGGTCGACACGGTCAAACCCAGCTTGCGTTAGGCACGGTTGTAGGATGACTGGCCGACCGATTAATATTATCAATACAGTCTTATTTTCGCTTGCGGATCCCCTTTGGTGAACTATATTGGTGTTGTAGTTCTTACCTAGGGGGGCCAACATCATTACATTCCAGTTGTGCAGTACAACGTAGAGAACTACTCAACCGCATCGTTGATGCGGAGTAGAGTGAATTTCGATTCCTCATGCAAGTCCCTTTGTGGGGCTGAAAACAGCGGCGCCATGCCGCTGTTTTCTTTTGTAAAGCCCCCCGCGTCCAGCCAGGCGAGAAAGCCCGCTTGCCGCGCGGCGCGCCACGCGGTCGCGGCATGGTCGAGTGGCGCGTGGCCGTGGCTGCAGCGCTCCAGCAGCAAGTCGGTACGGAGATTGGCGGCCTGGGCTTGCGCCACTGGGTTGGCTATGTGGGGCATGATTGTCCTGCTGAGATTTCCTAGCGCAGTAGGCGAATTCCTAATGCTGTTTCAGTCTAACAATAGAATCGGAGCATGGTTTGATATGCGTCAATGAAGCGCGCATCCTGTAAAATCGCGGCCATGAGCAAATTATCCCTGGACCGCATCCTGCAATCGCAGGGCTATGGCACCCGCAAATTCTGCCGCACCCTGATCGAGGACGGCGAAGTCACCATCGACGGCGTGGTGCACGACAACTATAAAGAAACCCTGGAAACCGACGGGCTGGTGTTCCGCCTGTTTGACGAGGACGTGGTGTACCGTGAACACGTCTACATCGCCCTGCATAAACCCGCCAACTACGAATGTTCGCGCAAGCCCAGCCATCATCCGGGCGTGCTGACCCTGCTGGCCGAGGAGCTGACCTGGCGCGATGTGCAGCCGGTCGGCCGGCTCGATCACGACACCACTGGCATGCTGCTGATGTCGGACGATGGCGCGTTTATCCATGCACAATCGTCGCCGAAGCGTCACGTTCCGAAGATTTACCAAGCCACCACGGCCGAGCCTGTCACCGACGAGCTGATCGCGCAAATGCTGGCCGGCGTCCAGTTGCACGACGAGCCGGCGCCGCTGGCGGCGCAAACCTGCGTCAAGCGCGGCGAGCACCAGCTGGAAATCGTGCTGGAGCAGGGGAAATATCACCAGGTCAAGCGCATGCTGGCGGCGGCCGGCAACCACTGCGCGGCCTTGCACCGCTCGGCCATCGGCAAGCTGGAGCTGGCTGCGCTGGATCTGAACGAGGGCGAATGGTGCTACCTCACTCCTGAACAACTCGCTTTGCTGACACCCGAATGAAACTCGCTACCCTGAAAGACGGCACCCGCGATGGCCAGCTGATGGTGGTCTCGCGCGACCTGAAAAGCGCGCAACTGGCCGACGGCGTGGCCCGCACCTTGCAGCGCGCCCTCGACGATTGGACCTTCATCTCCCCGCAACTCGATGCCATCTACCAGGAACTGAACCGTGGCGGCGGCCGCCGCAGCTTCGATTTCGACCCCGCCAACTGCATGGCGCCGCTGCCGCGCGCGTTCCAGTGGGCCGACGGTTCGGCCTACGTCAACCACGTCGAGCTGGTGCGCAAGGCGCGCGGCGCCGAGATGCCGGCCTCGTTCTGGGAGGAGCCGTTGATGTACCAGGGCGGCAGCGACGATTTCCTTGGCCCGACCGATGACATCGTGCTGGCGCGCGAAGAATGGGGCATCGATTTCGAAGCGGAAGTGTGCGTGATCACCGACGATGTGCCCATGGGCGCCACCGCCGACCAGGCCCACCAGCGCATCCGCCTGCTGATGCTGGCGAATGACGTGTCGCTGCGCAATCTGATTCCGGAGGAGCTGGCCAAGGGCTTTGGCTTCCTGCAGTCCAAGCCCGCCACCAGCTTTTCGCCGGTGGCGGTCACGCCGGACGAGCTGGGCGACGCCTGGAAGGGCGGCAAGGTGCACCTGCCGCTGCTGTCGACCTGGAACGACAAGCTGGTCGGCAAGCCGCAGGCCGGCGTCGACATGGTGTTCAATTTCCCGCAACTGATCGCCCACCTGGCCAAGACCCGCAATGTGCGCGCCGGTTCCATCGTCGGTTCCGGCACCGTGTCCAACAAGGACAGCAAAAAGGGTTATTCCTGCATCGCCGAGCAGCGCTGCCTGGAAATGATCGCCGGCGGCGAGCCGGTCACGCCGTTCATGGCGTTCGGCGACACCATCCGCATTGAGATGCTGGATGACGGCAAATCGGTATTTGGCGCGATTGCCCAAACCATCAAGCAAGCCTGAGTTTCCTGCCGTATTCAATCGATGATCTTTCCCTGCCGCAATCCATAATGGCAGGGTCGAGATCAACTTTAGCAGCAGGCAGACCCCATGGCAGAAGACAGCGACGCCGAAAAGACCGAACCCGCGTCAGCGAAGCGCCTCGAGCAGGCGCGCGAGGAAGGCGACGTTCCCCGATCGCGGGAAGTGGCGACGTTTACCGTGCTGATGGCGGCGGGCGCCGGCCTGTGGGCCACCGGCGACGGCCTGATCCGCCAGTTGCAGGCGGTGCTGGTGTCCGGCCTCAAGCTGGACCAGGAGCAAATCTTCAACGCCGACGTGCTGTTCCACCGCATCGCGCTGGACGTGGTGCAGGTGCTGCTCGCCTGTCTGCCGCTGGGTGTCGCGGTGATGATCGTGGCGCTGGCCTCGCCGATGCTGGTCGGCGGCTGGCTGTTCAGCGGCAAGGCGTTCATGCCCAACTTTAACAAGCTCAATCCCGTCAACGGCATCGGCAATATGTTCTCGACCAATGCGCTGGTCGAGCTGGTGAAAGCCATCCTGAAAACCATCGTGGTCGGTTTTGTGACCTGGCTGGTGGTGCTCAAATACAAGGACGCGGTGATCGGCCTGTCGGTCGAGCCGCTCAAGCTGGGCATCGGCCACACGCTCAACATGCTGGCCTCCAGCTTCATGTTCATCGTCGGCGCGCTGGGCCTGATCGCCGCCATCGACGGGCCGTACCAGATGTGGCATTACGCGAACAAGCTTAAGATGACCCGTCAGGAGCTGATCCAGGAATCCAAGGAATCCGACGGTAATCCCCAGATCAAGGGCAAGATTCGCCAGCTGCAGCGCGAGATGGCCAAGCGCCGCATGATGGCCGACGTGCCGACCGCCGACGTGGTGGTGACCAACCCGACCCACTACGCGGTCGCGCTCAAGTACAACGATGGCATGCGCGGCGCCCCCAAGGTCGTGGCCAAGGGCACCGACGAGGTGGCCGCCAAGATCCGCGAAATCGCCAAGGAGCACAAGGTCACGCTGCTGGAGGCGCCGGCGCTGGCGCGGGCGCTGCACAAGCACACCGAGATCGGCGACGAGATTCCGGAACAGCTGTACGCGGCCGTGGCCGAGGTGCTGGCCTACGTCTTCCAGCTGCGCCTGTTCAGCAGCGGCAAGGGCAAGTATCCGGACAAGCCGCAAAAACTCGACGTGCCGCCAACCATGGACCCGCTCGATCCGGCCTTCATCCCCAAGCATGGCAACCCAGATTTGAATAACGGAGCATCCGCATGAACGCCCTCAGCAACGTGAAACTGCCGCCATGGCTGCAAGGCCTGGCCACCGCGCAGAACAAGGCCAGCCTGGCGGCGCCGATCCTGATCATCATGCTGCTGGCGATGATGATCCTGCCGCTGCCGGCCTTCGTGCTGGACTTGTTCTTCAGCTTCAATATCGCGCTGTCCATCATCGTGCTGCTGACCGCGCTGTACACGGTCAAGCCGCTGGACTTCATGGCCTTCCCGACCATTCTGCTGTTGTCGACCATGCTGCGGCTGGCGCTGAACGTCGGCTCGACCCGCGTGGTGCTGACCGAGGGCCATACCGGCGCCGACGCGGCCGGCAAGGTGATTGAAGCGTTTGGCCACTTCCTGATCGGCGGTAACTACACGGTTGGTATCGTGGTGTTCATCATCCTGACCATCATCAACTTCGTGGTGGTGACCAAGGGCGCCGGCCGCATCGCCGAGGTGGGCGCGCGTTTCGCCCTGGACGCGATGCCGGGCAAGCAGATGGCGATCGACGCCGACCTCAACGCCGGCCTGATCGGCGAGGCCGAGGCCAAGAAGCGCCGCAGCGAGGTGTCGATGGAGGCCGAGTTCTACGGCGCCATGGACGGTGCCT
The DNA here is from genome assembly GCF_013376005.1 of Duganella sp. SG902. Classification (GTDB taxonomy): domain Bacteria; phylum Pseudomonadota; class Gammaproteobacteria; order Burkholderiales; family Burkholderiaceae_D; genus Rugamonas. The sequence continues at coordinate 553,734 of NZ_JABMJK010000002.1, forward strand.
CGAAATATGTGCGCGGCGACGCCATCGCCGGTATTCTGGTGACGGTGATTAACGTGGTGGGCGGCCTGCTGGTGGGCGTGATCCAGCACGACATGCCGTTCGCCGACGCCATCAAGAACTACACGCTGCTGGCCATCGGCGACGGCCTGGTGGCGCAGATTCCCTCGCTGGTGATTTCGATCGCTGCCGGTATCGTGGTGTCGCGCGTGGCCAGCGACCAGGACATCGGTTCGCAACTGATGGGGCAATTGTTCGCCAAGCCGCAGGTCATGTATATCACCGGCGCCATCATCGGTGGCATGGGCCTGATTCCGGGCATGCCCAACCTGGTGTTCCTGCTGCTGGGCGCGACGCTGGGCGGCGCCGGCTACCTGATGGGCAAGCGCGCGGTCGAGAAAACCACGGCCGAAGTCGCCGCGGCCGAGGCCGCGGCGCCGGCCGCCGCCGCCGCGGCCGAGCAGGAGGAGGCCAGCTGGCAGGACGTGATGCCGGTCGACACGCTGGGCCTGGAAGTGGGTTACCGCCTGATTCCCTTGGTGGACAAGACCCAGGGTGGCGAGCTGCTCAAGCGCATCAAGGGCATCCGCAAGAAGTTCGCGCAGGAGGTCGGCTTCCTGGCGCCGCCGGTGCACATCCGCGACAACCTGGAGTTGAAGCCGTCGGCCTACCGCATCGCGCTCAAGGGCGTGGAGGTGGGCACCGGCGAGGCCTACAACGGCCAGTTCCTGGCCATCAATCCGGGCATGGCGACCGGCACGCTGCAGGGCATGGTGACCACCGATCCGGCGTTTGGCCTGCCGGCGGTGTGGATCGACGCCAACCTGCGCGACCAGGCGCAGGGCATGGGGTATACCGTGGTGGACGCCGGCACGGTGGTGGCCACGCACCTGAATCACCTGATCACCACCCACGCGTCCGAGCTGCTGGGCCGCGCCGAGGTGCAGGCCTTGCTGGATCACCTGGGCAAGGAGGCGCCCAAGCTGGTGGAGGATCTGGTGCCGAAGCTGATACCGCTGTCGACGCTGCAGAAGGTGTTGCAGAATCTGCTGGCCGAGGGGGTGCACATCCGCGACATGCGCAGCATCATCGAGACGCTGGCCGAGCACGCGGCGTACACGCAGGACGCCGGCGACCTGACCGCGCTGGTGCGCATCGCGCTGGGCCGGGCCATCGTGCAGCAGCTGTTCCCGGGCGCGGGCGAGCTGTCGGTGATGACGCTGGACAATCGCCTGGAGCGTTTGCTGATGCAGGCGCTGGCGGCCAGCGGCCCGGACGGCGCCGGCATCGAGCCGGGCCTGGCCGACACCATCGCCCAGCAGGCGCAGCAGGCGGCGGCGCAGCAGGAGGCGCTGGGCCTGACGCCGGTGCTGCTGGTGCCGGGGCCGTTGCGGGCCTTGCTGTCGCGCTTCCTGCGCCGCGCCTTGCCGCAGCTGAAAGTGCTGTCGCACGCCGAGATCCCGGAAAGTAAGACCATCCGCGTCACCGCGCTGGTGGGCCAGCAACCGGCCTGAGTTTGATCCAGCGCGCGGCGCGGCCATACGGGCAGCTTAGACTGCCTGCATGGATGACGACTACGACACGCCATGGAAGGAAGTGGTCACACGCTACTTCCCCGAATTCATGGCCTTTTATTTTCCCGACGCACACGCGCTGATCGACTGGTCGCGCCCGTATGATTTTCTCGATCAGGAGCTGGCCTCACTATCGCGCGGTGCGGCGGTCGGCAAGCGCCTGCTCGACAAGCTGGCGCGTGTGCATGTGTTGGACGGTGGCGAACAATGGGTGCTGCTGCACCTGGAGGTGCAAGGCTGGCGCGACAGCGCCTTTGCCGAGCGCATCTTTATTTACCACTACCGTGTGTACGACCGCTACCGCAAACCGTTGGCCAGCATGGCGGTGCTGGCGGACAGTGGCAAGGAATGGCGCCCATCCACGTTTGCGTATGCCCAGTTGGGCTGCGAGATGCGCTTGATTTTTCCGATCGTGAAGCTGCGGGATCATGCAGATCGCTTGCCGGAATTGCTGGCGCATCCAAGTCCGTTTGCACTAGTGACGGCGGCGCATTTGCTGACACAGCAAACCCGCCGCAATGCCGGGCAGCGCCGCGCAGCCAAGTGGTGCCTGACCAAGCTTCTGTACAGACGCCGCTGGGAGAAGCGGCGTATCATCGATTTCTATCATGCGATCGACTGGATGATGCGCTTGCCTGAAGCACTCGATGCGCAATTCAGGGACGATGTCCATGCCTTGGAAAGGAGTGAAGCTATGCCTTACATAAATAACTTTGAACGTGCCGGAAGGAAGATCGGCAGGCGGGAAGGGTTGCAAGAAGGGCGGCAAGAAGGGCGGCAAGAAGGGCGTTCCACCTTGCTTGCCGCCATGCTGACCAAGCGCTTCGGCGCGCTGGATGCGGTGGTGATGGCGCGGTTGGCGACGGCGGATGCGGAGCGGCTGTCCACATGGGCGTTGAATATGCTCGATGCCCGCACGCTGGACGAGGTTTTCCGCGACTGAATTGCGGCCCATTTCCGGCCTTGTTCGTCAGATCGTTTCCAGATTGCATCGTCAATAATGGAAGCATAGGAGTGAAGCTGCTCCATTTGCTTTCCACGAGAGACGGTCATGAACGTTAAAAAATTTACCGCGTCGACTTCCCGCGAAGCGCTGCGCAAAGTCCGCGAATCGCTCGGCCCCGACGCCGTGATCCTGTCCAACCGCCAGGCCGACGGCGTGGTTGAAATCCTCGCCCTCGCCAACGACGATGCCGCCTCGCTGGCCATGCCGGCGCCGCACTCGCCGATGGCGGAACCGGCGCCGTCGCTGGACCTCGGCATCAACGCCATCGCCGCTCCCCCCGCCGGCCGCGTCGAACCGCGCTTTGAGGACGAGTTGCCGCACATGTCGCCGCCGGTGGCGGCCAAGCCGGCCAGCCTGCCGCAGCAGCCGCAACGCCGCGTGGTCGCCTCGCATTCCTCGCTGGCCACCAAGGTCGCCGCCGCCGCGCCGGCGCAGCCACAACCCAAGGCCGCGCCGTCGATCGACGCCGACCAGATCGCCGCCATGGTCAGCGCCGCCGTCGCCAGCGCCAAGGAATCGGCCGCCGCCGAAATGAGCGGCATGATGAGCGAGCTGCGCGCCATGCGCGGCATGATGGAAACCCAGCTGGCCGAGCTGTCGTGGGGCGCCACCCAGGCGCGCGAGCCGCACAAGACCGCCGTGCTGCGCTCGATGCTGGCGGCCGGCTTCTCGGCCAGCCTGGCGCGCTACCTGATCGAAAAACTGCCGGCCAATCAGCGCGACGCCGCCGACAGCCTGCGCTGGATGAAGACCGTCCTGGCGCGCAATCTGCAAACCATGGCCAATGAGGACGCGCTGATCGACCAGGGCGGCGTGTTCGCGCTGGTCGGCCCGACCGGCGTCGGCAAGACCACCAGCACCGCCAAACTGGCCGCGCGTTGCGTGATGCGCCACGGCCCCGACAAGCTGGCCTTGATCACCACCGACGCCTACCGTATCGGCGCCCACGAACAGCTGCGCATCTACGGCAAGATCCTGGGCGTGATGGTGCATTCGGTCAAGGACGAGGCCGACCTGCGCATCGCCCTCAAGGAACTGAAGAACAAGCACACGGTGCTGATCGACACCGTCGGCGTCAGCCAGCGCGACCAGATGGTGACCGAGCAAGTCTCCATGCTGCAAGGCGCGGACGCCAACGTCAAACGCCTGCTGTGCCTGAACGCCACCGCCACCCAGGACACCCTGAGCGAGGTGGTGCGCGCCTACCAGGGCAGCGGCCTGGCCGGCTGCATCATGACCAAGCTGGACGAGGCGGCCGCCATCGGCAACGTGCTGGACGTGGTGATCCGCCACAAGCTCAACCTGTTCTACGTGTCGAACGGCCAGCGCGTGCCGGAAGACCTGCACCTGGCCGACCCGGCCTACCTGATCGACCGCGCTTTCAAGTTGAAACGCGAGCTCGTCAACACCCAGTACCAGGACGCCGAACTGCCGCTGTTGATGAGCAACGATCACAAAGCACTGCGCGAGGTGCACCTTGGCTAACTTCAACTTCGACCAGGCGGAGGGACTGCGCCGCATGCTGGCGGGGCCGCGGCCCCGCATCGTCACCTTCCTGTCGGCCGCGCCGCAGGACGACAAGGGGTCCATGCTGGTCAACCTGGGCGCCTCGCTGGCGCGCGCCGGCAACGACGTGCTGATCGTCGACGCCTGCGCCAGCGCCCACGGCGTGGCCTCGCGGCTCGGCGTCGACGGCGGCCACAGCCTGTTGAACGTGGCGCGCCAGGAGTGCGGTCTGAATCAGGTGATCCACCAGCTGCCGCAAGGTTTCGCTGTGGCGTCCATGACACGCGGCGCGGCGCGCTCCGGCCCCGACGAGACGCGCCGCCTGGCCAAGGCGTTCGACGTGATGGCCAAGCAAACCGGCATGGTGCTGGTCGACGGCGAATTCGACGGCGAGGCGTTCCCGGTGCCGGTCATGGCCAGCTCGGAAATCGTGGTGCAGGTGTCGAATAGCGCTACCTCGATCAAGGCCGCCTACAGTATGATTAAGCGCCTGAACCAGGAACTGGGCCGGCGCCCGTTCGGGATTCTGGTCACCGGGGCTTCCGAATCGGAGGCAAAGGTGGTATACGATAATATGGCACAGGCGGCCAGCCGTTACCTGGCGGTCAACCTGGTTTCCATGGGCTCGGTGCCGGCGGACGAATACCTGCAACGCGCGGCGCGCTTGGGGCGCGCGGTGGTGGACGCGTTTCCGCTGGCCGGGGCTTCAGTCGCGTTCCGTCAACTGGCGGGGCGCTTCGCGCTGGGGGGGAACAGCCAACTCAGCGCTTAATTAATATAAAAATATTCGAATGTACACGGTAAAAGGGAAAGCGGACAAGGACACCTTGCTGACGGAGCACATGCCGTTGGTCAAGCGCCTGGCCCACCACATGAAGGCGAAACTGCCGCCCAGCGTCGAAGTCGACGATCTGGTGCAAGCCGGAATGATCGGCCTGTTGGACGCCATCAGCCGTTACGAAGAAACCCATGGCGCGCAATTTGAAACCTACGCGGTGCTGCGCATCCGCGGCGCCATGCTGGATGAATTGCGCAACAGCGATTGGCTGCCGCGCTCGCTGCGGCAGAACATGCGCAAGGTCGAGGCCGCGATGTCGACGCTGCAGCAGCGCCTGGGCCGGCCGCCTAGCGAATCGGAAGTGGCCAAGTCGCTCAAGCTGTCGCTGGCCGACTACCAGGAGATGCTGTCGGACGGCGGCGGCCACCAGCTGGTGTATTACGAGGATTTCCATGACGACGACGGCAACGACAGTTTCCTCGACCGTTACGCCTCGGACGACGAGGCCGACCCGCTGCGCTCGCTGCTGGACGGCGACTTCCGCCAGGCCGTGATCGACGCCATCGACGCCTTGCCGGAGCGCGAAAAAATGCTGATGGGCCTGTATTACGAAGAGGAGCTCAACTTGAAAGAAATCGGCGCCGTGATGGGTGTCTCCGAATCGCGCGTATCGCAGTTGCATACGCAAGCCGTGGCGCGCCTGCGCGCCTCACTCCGGGAGCGGTCTTGGACTGGGCCAGCGTAGCCGGGGTCCTGATCGCGCTGGCCGGCATCGTCATCGGCCAGGGCATGGAGGGCGGCAAGATCACCTCGCTGCTGCAGCCGGCCGCGTTCGCGATCGTGGTGGTCGGCACCTTCGGCGCCGTGCTGTTGCAGACGCGGCCGAAGACCTTCATGCGCGGCCTGCGCATGCTGCGGCTGGTGTTCGCGCCGCCGCCCGACACCCGCGCCGCGCTGGCGCGCGACATCAACGCCTGGAACCTGGCGGCGCGCCGCGACGGCCTGCTGTCGCTGGAGCGCTACATGCTGGCGTCCAAGGACAAGTTCAACACCAAGGGCCTGCGCCTGATCGTCGACGGCATCGCGCCCGACAAGCTGCGTCAGCTGCTGGACACCGAGATCACCGCCTATGAAACGGAGGAGCGCCAGGCCGTGCGCATCTGGGAGTCGGCGGCCGGCTATTCGCCCACCATCGGCATCCTGGGCGCGGTGCTGGGCCTGATCCACGTGATGGAAAACCTCACCGATCCGAGCAAGCTCGGCTCCGGCATCGCGGTGGCCTTCGTGTCCACGATTTACGGCGTCGGCCTGGCCAATCTGTTCTTCTACCCGATCGCCAACAAGCTCAAGGCCATCGTCACCCAGGCCGTGCACCAGCAGGAGATCGCGGCGGCGGTGTTCTACGACATCGCCACCGGCGACCACACGCGCGTGATCGACGAGCGCATCGCCACGCTGCTGCGGGAGCATTGAGATGCAGTACCGGCGCGCGCGCAGGAAGTTCGATGACGAGGCGGAAAACCACGAACGCTGGCTGATTTCCTACGCCGACTTCATCACGCTGCTGTTCGCCTTCTTTGTGGTGATGTACGCGATCTCGGCCGTCAACATCGGCAAGTACAAGATCTTTTCCGACGCGCTTGGCGACGCCTTCGGCGGCAAGGGCGCGGCGCAGCCGGTCAACACCGAGGTGCCCAACCTGCCCATCCCCAATCCCGCCATCAAGCGCCGCAATGAATTGCTGCGCAAGGAAAAGGAGCAGATGACCAAGCTGGCGCAGGACCTGTTGTCCACCATGGCGCCGCTGGTGAAGGAGGGCAAGGTGCGGGTGACGCAGAACAGCCGCGGCGTCAGCGTCGAGATCAACGCCTCGGTGCTGTTCGATCCGGGTGACGCGCGGCTGATGCCGGAATCGGTGGAGGCGCTGCGCGCGGTGGCGGCCTTGCTCAAGGACGACAGCCACAATGTGCAGGTCGAAGGCCATACCGACAACCAGCCGATCGGCAATACCCGTTTCCCGTCCAACTGGGAGCTGTCGTCGGTGCGCGCCAGCAGCGTGGTGCGCCTGTTCATCGACGCCGGGGTGACGCCGCAGCGCCTGACCGCCGTGGGCTTCAGTTCGAATGTGCCGGTGGCCGACAACGACACGGCGCAAGGCCGCGCGCGCAACCGCCGCGTGGCGGTGACGATTCTGTCGGGTATCCCCGATCCCAGCACCGAAGTGCCGACGCAGTAACCCTCAGTCAAATGGGGGGACTGGCCCAGGGGCAGATCCTAATGCCGCTAAGTTAAGCCTTTTTTGACCACAAACTGATGAGCCGTCATTCCCGCTTGCGCGGGAATGACGGCTATTCACTCAGCGGTATCAGGATCAGATCCCGGTATGCGATGTGCGGGGTGAAATTAACCGGCCAGGAAGCCGCGGCTGCGCGGCAGGGAAGTGGAGATGCCGGCCGGGCCGTAGAAGTTGTTGGCCGTGCCATTCTGCGGCCGCAAGGCCTGCAGCGCGTCCTGGGTGTGGCCCATCTGTTTATTGATCAACATGCCGTTCACGCGGTTCAGCTCCTTGGCCTCGCGCGTATGCTGCAGCAGCGCCTGCCACAGGCTGGCCGATTCCTCGCGCGCCTCGCCGCTGGCGGCGATCCACGCGTCCATGCCGGCTTCCTCGGCCGGAAAGCCGCATTTGCCCAGCGAGCGGTGACGTTGCGCCGACAACAGGGTCATTTGCGTGACCAGCGCGGTCTTGCGGGTGGTGAGGGCCGGCAGGGCCTCGATGTCCGCCGTCACCAGCAGGTGCTGTTCCTGGCGCAGCACGTCCAGCAGGGTGGACATGATCTGTTCTTCTTCGCGCAGGCTGTTCAGCGGGGTGACGGTGGTCATGATGATCCTATCGTTTTCTTGAGTGCAGCAGATCCTTGACGGTATCCAGCAAGCCATCCGCTACTTTTTCCGAGTTGACCTGGAACTGGCCGTCGGCGATCGCCAGCTTGATGCGTTCGACTTTCTTGGTGTCGAACACCGCATTGGCGCCGCCGGCCGAACTGGCCGCCATGGCCTGGCCTTGCGGAGACAGGCGCACATTGTCCGACGCGACGTTGGTCGCCGCCGCCTCGGCCGCCTTTTCCGCGCCGCGCGCGGTGGCGCCGGTGGCGGCAGGCGTCGACGGCAGGCCGGGCGTGCTCTTTAGTGTGTCATTGATTTTCACAGCATTTCCTTCTCAGCTAGGAGTACGAAACTCCGGGATCTGAGTCGGTAACGGCGGCTTGGCCGGAAACTTTAGCTGGACTGTGCCGCAAGTTGCTCAAAATGCCACCTCCACCGTGCCGCCACTCTTGGCGATGCCGGTGATTTGCTGGCCGTTGGCCGTTTTCACCTGCACCACCTGGCCGTCGCCGGCCGTGCTCAGCGCGCGCGCCTCGGCCGACACGCTGAAGCCGTTGCCGCTGGAGACCAGGCGCACCAGCTGGCCCGACTGCACCACCGGCTTGCTGCGCAAGGTGTCGAGGCGCAGGGGAGTGCCTGGAGGCAACGACACCGTGGCGCTGCGGCCGATCACCTGGTTGACGTCGGTGGCTATCCCGGCCGGCAACATTGTCAAATCGCCCTTGAGGACGGTCAACTGCCGGGCGTCGATCGGCAGGCCCTGCACCAGCGGCGCGGCGCTGGCGACATACTCGCCCACCACCGTCACGCTGGCTTGAATATATACCGTCCAGGCCGAAGGCGCCGCACAGCGCACGCCGACCGAGGTTTTGCCCCAGGCGCGCGCGCCGGGCATGAAGAAGGCCTGCGGATCGGGGCAGTCGGCCAGGTTGAGGCGCGGGTCGACCGCGCCGACGTTGACCGTGACTTCGCCCGGCAGGCCGCCGGCCTGCACCTGCAGGAACTGTTCCACGGTGCGCTTGAGCACGGCGATGTCCTGGCGGCCGGCCTGGGCGGCGGCCGGGCCGGCGCCGGCCAGCAGGCTGGCCGCCAGCGCGGTGATGAGTATGCGAGATTTCATGGCGTCGGTTTCCCCTTCAATGTAGCCATCATAGTCTGGCGGGCTGGACTTGAAGCGTGGAATAGGGCTGGAAATGGGGTGTTTATCGCCCGATGGTGACAAGGGCCGACTCCGTATCATCGAACCTGTCACCAATGTGGAAGGGGAGCGAATCATGCTCGGCAGCAAGTTAGACGATTACATGCGCTTTAATGAGACCGCGCTGAGCCTGCGCTCGGCGCGCCAGACCGTGCTCGCCTCCAATATTGCCAACGCGGACACGCCGAATTACAAGGCGCGCGATATCGACTTCAGCAGCGCGTTGCAGAGCGCGCTGGACAAGGCCAATCCCGACGCCAAGCAAACCTTGAGCACCACCGCCAACAAGCATTACCCCAACCCCCAGCAATACGCCGGTACGCTGGCCGATGGCACGCCGCTGCTGTACCGCGGCGTGATCCAGGGCGCGGTGGATGGCAACACGGTGGACATGGACGTCGAACGCAACCAGTTCGCCGACAACGCCATCCGATATGAAGCCGGCATCACCGCCATCAACGGCCAGATCAAGGCCATGCTGGCGGCGCTCCAGTCAGGGAACTAATCATGTCGCTATTTAAAATTTTTGATGTGTCGGGTTCGGCCATGAGCGCGCAGGCGCAGCGCCTGAACGTGGTGGCGTCCAACCTGGCCAACGCCGACAGCGCCACCAGCGCCAGCGGCGAGGCCTACCGCGCGCGCCAGGTGGTGTTCGAGGCGCAGACGCCGACCAATGGCGGCACCGCCACCGGGGTGCGCGTCAAGCAGGTGGTGGAGGACCAGTCGCCGATGAAGATGATGTACGACCCCAAGCACCCGGCGGCGGACGAGAACGGCTACGTCACCATGCCGAACGTGAACGTGGTGGACGAGATGGTCAATATGCTGTCGGCCTCGCGCTCGTACCAGACCAACGTGGAAACCATGAATGCGGCGAAAACGCTGTTGTTGAAAACCCTGACCATCGGTCAAACCTAACTAAGAGCAAGAGGTCATCATGGCGATTAGCGGCATTATCGATACGCCCAAGGCAGCCACCACCAACAGTGTGGACACCACCAGCAAGACCAGCACCGACAGCGTGCAGGCGGACCAGGACAAGTTCATGAAGCTGCTGGTCACCCAGCTGCAGAACCAGGATCCGCTGAACCCGATGGACAACGCGGCCATGACCAGCCAGCTGGCCCAGCTGTCGACCGTGACCGGCATCAACAAGGTCAACGCCACGCTGGAATCGCTGCGCACCGACATCGCCAGCACCCAGTCGTCCACCGCGATCAGCCTGATCGGCAAGGGCATCCTGGTGGAGGGCAAGGGCATCGAGCTCAACACCAGCACCGCCGAGGACGGCACCAAGAGCAGCTCCAGCGTGTTCGGCATCGACCTGCCGTCGGACGCGCAAAGCGTGACCATCAACATCCAGGACAAGAACGGCAAGACGGTGCGCACCATGAGCATGACCAACGCCGAGGCCGGCACCTATCCGATCACCTGGGATGGCACCACCGACGCCAAAACCACCGCGGCGGCCGGCAGCTACACCTTTACCGTCGAGGCCTCCAACGCCGGCAGCAAAGTCACCGCCACGCCGTTGCAGCTGGCGGCCGTGGCCAGCGTGTCGACCGGCAGCGGCGGCGTCAAACTGAATACCTCGCTCGGGCATTTCGCCATGAGCGATGTGAAAGAAGTTCTGTAAGCAGTCATCACCAATAGGGGAATACCATGTTCCAACAAGGACTGAGCGGCTTGAATGCTGCATCCAAATCGCTGGACGTCATCGGCAATAACATCGCCAATGCCAGCACCGTGGGCTTCAAGGCGTCGCAAGCGCAGTTTGCCGACCTGTACGCCAATTCGCTGAATGGCGTGTCGGGCAACAACGCCGGTATTGGGGTGACCGTGTCCAAGCTGGCTCAGCAGTTCACGCAGGGCAATATCGAGACCAGCAGCAATCCGCTCGACGTGGCGATCAACGGCGGCGGCTTCTTCCGCCTGGTGGTCAACGGCGCGGTGCAGTATTCGCGCAACGGCCAGTTCCACGAGGACGCCTCGCACACCCTGGTCAACGCCCAGGGCGCGCAGCTGACCGGCTATCTGTCCAACAAGGCCGGCGTGATCCAGCTCGGCTCGCCGGTGCCGCTGACGCTGGACAAGTCCGACCTGACGCCGGTGCAAACCACCGAGGCCAACTTCCAGCTGAACCTGAGCTCGGCCGAGACGGTGCCGACCACGATTCCGTTCGACGCCAACGACCCGACCAGCTACAACAAGCAGACCGTGTTGAACGTGTACGACTCGCTGGGCACGGCGCACATCATGACCACCTACTACGTCAAGACCGACGCCAACACCTGGGACGTGTACGCCGCCGCCGACAACAAGGAAATCGTCTCGGCCAGCGTGGCCGCGACGGTGGCGACCGACGCGGCCACGATTGCCGCACGTAATGACTACAACAACGCCGTGCGCGCCACGCCGCCGGACGATGCCGTCATTGCCACCGCCGCCGGCACCTACGCCACCGCCGCGTACCAGGCCATGCTGACCGCCGCCAGCACGCCGCCGGCCGCCGCCACCCAGGCCCAACTGGACGCGCTGACCGCCGCCTACACCGCGCTCGATCCGACCGTCAGCGGCTCGATCACCGGCAAGACCCCGGACCAGATCAACGCCATCCTGGGTGCCGCCATCACCGTGCCGGCCGTGAAGGTGGGCACCCTGCTGTTCACTAAGAGCGGCGCGCTGGACCCGCAGGCCATGGCGCTGATGACGCCGCCGCAAACCCTGCCGTTCCAGATCCAGCTGCCGATCTTCCCGGACACCGGCGCGCAAGTGCCAATGACGGTCTCGACCACCTTCGACAAGACCACCCAGTACGGCAGCGTGACCAACGACCTGGGCTCGACCCAGAACGGTTACTCGGCCGGTTCCTGGCAGCGCTACTCGATCGACGAGAACGGCGTGATCCTGGGCCAGTACAGCAACGGCAAGTCGCGCGCCATGGGGCAGATCGCGATGGCCAACTTCGCCAGCGTCGACGGCCTGACCCCGCTGGGCAACAACGCCTGGGCGGAAAGCTCGAGCTCCGGTCCGCCAACCATCGGCGTGCCCAACGCCGGCTCGATGGGCCAGTTGCGCTCGGCGGCGGTGGAAACCTCCAACACCGACCTCACGGCCGAGCTGGTCAACATGATCACCGCGCAGCGCGTCTACCAGGCCAATGCGCAGACCATCAAGACCGAGGACTCGATCCTGCAGACGCTGGTGAACCTGCGCTGATGAGGTAAGCCATGGACCGCCTCGTCTACACCGCCATGACCGGCGCCCGGCACGTGATGGAGCAGCAAGCCACCGTGTCGAACAACCTGGCCAACGCCACCACCACCGGCTTCCGCGCCCAGCTCGACAGTTTCCGGGCGGTGCCGGTGGTGTCGGAGGGCTTGCCCACGCGCGCCTTCGTGGTCGATTCCACGGTCGGCTCGGACTTCCGCGCCGGCCCGATCGAGACCACCGGCCGCGCGCTGGACATCGCCATCCGCGACCAGGGCTGGCTGGCGGTGCAGTCGGCCGAAGGTTCGGAGGCGTACACCCGCAACGGCAGCCTGAAGATCAGCGAAAACGGCATCCTGCAAACCAGCAGCGGCCAGACGGTGATCGGCGACGGCGGCCCGATCGCGGTGCCGCCCGACACCAAGATCAGCATCGCCAGCGACGGCACGGTGAGCGTCATCAACGACACTTTCCAGCCGGGGCCGTCCAACACCCTGGGCCGCATCAAGCTGGTCAATCCGGACACCAAGGGCCTGCTGCGCGGCGATGACGGCCTGTTCCGCCAGGCCGACGGCACGCCGGCGCAGAACGACGCCAACGTGCGCGTGGTCGATGGCGCGCTGGAGGGCAGCAACGTCAACCCGGTCGATTCCATGGTCAACATGATCAGCCTGGCAAGACAGTTTGAAATGCAAATGAGCCTGATGAAGAACGCCGAGAATAACGCGGCAAAAGCTACCCAGATCCTCGCTTTGAGTTGACGCCCCCTCCCGCATAATGCTTGCATGGGATGAACAGGTGAATGTTCGTCCGGCATTGGGAGAAGCATCATGATACGTTCGCTATGGATCGCCAAGACCGGCATGGAAGCGCAGCAGACGCAGATGGACGTCACGTCCAATAATCTGGCCAACGTCAGCACCAACGGCTTCAAGAAGTCGCGCGCCGTCTTCGAGGATCTGCTGTACCAGAATATCCGCCAGCCGGGCGCGCAATCGTCGCAGCAGACCAATCTGCCGTCCGGCATGCAGCTGGGCACCGGCGTGCGCCCGGTCGCCATCGAGCGCATCCACACCCAGGGCAATCCCCAGTCCACCGGCAACGACAAGGACATCATGGTCAACGGCAGCGGTTTCTTCACCGTGCTGCTGCCGGACGGCACCACCGCCTACACGCGCGACGGCTCCTTCCAGCGCGACAACAACGGCCAGATGGTGACCTCGGAAGGTTTCGTGCTGCAACCGGCCATCACCATCCCGATCACCGCGCAATCGATCACCGTGGCACGCGACGGCACGGTGTCGGTCAACGTGGCTGGTGCCAACGGCGCCACCACCACCCAGCAGCTGGGCAGCCTGCAATTGGCCACCTTCATCAACCCGACCGGGCTCGAATCCAAGGGCGAGAACCTGTACGTGGAAACCACCGCCTCCGGCGCGCCGCAGCAGAACACGCCGGGCACCAATGGCACCGGCACCATCCTGCAGGGCTATGTGGAAACCTCCAACGTCAACGTGGTGGAGGAGATGGTCAATATGATCCAGACCCAGCGCGCCTACGAGATCAACTCCAAGGCCATCACCACCTCGGACCAGATGCTGCAGAAACTGTCGCAGATGTAAGGAGCTGATGATGAAACATCCCATTCTTCTCGTTGCCGTGCTGGCGCTGAGCGCCTGCCAAAGCACGCCGACCTCTATCGTCAGCGGCCCGATGAGCGCGCGCCCGCTGACCACCGAGCAAATGCAGTCCGTGCCCAACAACGGCGCCATCTACCAGCCGGCCGCCTTCCGCCCGGTGTTCGAAGACCGCCGCGCGCGGCACGTGGGCGATGTGCTGACGCTGGTCATCACCGAGCGCACCTCGGCCAACAAGAGCGGCACGGCCACCGGCAACAAGTCGGGCAGCGTCAGCGCCACCATGCCGAAGAAGCTGGCCGGCACCTTTGGCAATCCGCTCGCGGTCAGCAGCGAGAACACCTATTCGGACGGCGACACCCAAGCCGCCAGCAATGCCTTCACCGGCACCATGGGCATCACCGTGGTGGAGGTGCTGAGCAACGGCAACCTGATCGTGGCGGGCGAGAAGCAGATCGGCATGAACAAGGGCACGGAATACATCCGCTTCTCCGGCATGATCAACCCGGACAGCATCGCCACCGGTAATACCGTGCAATCGACCGCCGTGGCCGACGCCCGCGTCGAGTACCGCACCGCCAACAAAGTCGACCGTGCCGAGCTGTCCTCGATGGCTTCGCGCTTCTTCCAAAGTCTGCTGCCGTTCTGACCATCATGAAAACTTCCATCCAAGCCGCGCTGCTGCTGAGCCTGTCCTTGCTGGCGCCGTTCAGCCAGGCCGAGCGCATCAAGGACCTGGCCAGCATCGCCGGCGTGCGTAACAACCAATTGCTGGGCTACGGCCTGGTGGTCGGCCTCGACGGTTCCGGCGACCAGACCACGCAAACCCCGTTCACCGTGCAAAGCGTGATTTCCATGCTGCAGCAACTGGGCGTGAACCTGCCGCAGGGCGGTTCGCAATTGCAGCTGAAAAACGTCGCGGCGGTGATGGTGACGGCCACGCTGCCGCCCTTCGCGCAGCCGGGCCAGCAGCTCGACATCACGGTGTCGTCGATGGGCAACGCCAAGAGCCTGCGCGGCGGCACGCTGCTGATGACGCCGCTGAAAGGCGCGGACGGGCAGGTGTACGGCATGGCGCAGGGCAACGTGCTGGTCGGTGGCGTCGGCGTGCAAGCCGGCGGCGGTGCCGGAGGCGGCGGCAGCTCGCTGACCGTCAACCACCTGAGCGTGGGCAAGATCTCCGGTGGCGCAACGGTCGAGCGCGCCGTGGCCACCAACCTGGGCGAAGGCAATATGATCAAGCTGGAGCTCAACAACGCCGACTTCGCCACCGCCAGCCGCGTGGTGGAAGCCATCAACGACAAGTACGGCGCCGGCATCGCCTACGCGCTGGACAGCCGCGTGATCCGCGTGCAGGCGCCCAGCAGCAGCGACCAGCGCGTCAGCTTCATCGGCACGCTGCAGGACATGCAGATCAATCCGGCCGAGCAGCCGGCCAAGGTCATCATGAACGCGCGCACCGGCTCGGTGGTGATGAACCGCGCGGTCACGCTCGATACGTGCGCCATTTCCCACGGTAATCTGTCAGTATCGGTTAACGCCGACACGCAGGTGAGCCAGCCGAATCCGCTGTCGGGCGGCCGCACCGTGGTCACGCAAAATCCGCAGGTCGGCATCAAGGCCGACGCGGGCAAGGTCATGCTGGTCAAGGGCGGCGCCTCGCTGGCCGACGTGGTCAAGGCGCTCAACGCCATCGGCGCCACGCCGCAGGACTTGCTGTCCATCTTGCAGGCCATGAAGGCCGCCGGTTCGCTGCGCGCGGAACTGGAAATCATTTGAACGGGGGCGACCATGGCCAGCCAAACCTCCACCACCAATGACCTGAGCGGCAAGTTCGCGCTCGACGTGCGCGACATGGGCAGCCTCAAGCAGTCGGCCCGCGCCGGCGGCAAGGATGCGCTGAAAACCGCCTCGACCCAGTTCGAGGCCATGTTCGTCAACATGATGCTCAAGAGCATGCGCGAAGCCACGCCGCAGGACGGCATGATGGACAGTCAGCAGACCAAGACCTTCCAGACCATGCTGGACCAGCAGACCAGCCAGAACATCGCCAAGAAAGGCATCGGCCTGGCCGACATGCTGGTGCGCCAGCTGTCGGCCAAGACCGACGCGGCCGCGCTCGGCATCGGCGGCCAGCCCGGCGACCCGACCAGCGCCGCCAACGCCGGCAGCTTCCAGGGCGCCGCCAGCCTGATGGACGCCAAGCTGCAGCGCGCGATCGCGGCGGCCGGCGGCAACGCGGCCGCCAGCGCCACCACCACCGAGGCCGCCGCCGGCGCCAACAAGGGCTCGCAGGCGCCGCACGTGCGCAGCTTCCAGGAAAAACTGGCCGCGCACGCCGAGGAGGCCAGCAAGGCCACCGGCATCCCGGCCAAGTTCATGCTGGGCCAGGCCGCGCTCGAGTCCGGCTGGGGCCGGCGCGAGATCAAGGGCCGCGATGGCAGCAACAGCAACAACCTGTTCGGCATCAAGGCCACCGCCGACTGGAAGGGGCGGGTGGTCGAGGCCACCACCACCGAATACGTCAACGGCAAGGCCCAGACCAAGGTCGAGCGTTTCCGCGCGTACGACAGCTACGCGGACAGCTTCAAGGACTACGCGCGCTTGTTGGCAAGCAATCCACGTTACGAGAAGGTACTGGCCAGCGCCGGCGACGCCAGCAGCTTCGCGCGCGGCCTGCAGCAGGCCGGCTACGCCACCGACCCGAATTACGCCACCAAGCTGACGAGCATCATCAAGCGCTCGCTGGCAGGGTAATAAAGTTTTGGCACGCCGTGCCGTTACCCTTCACAGATAGAGTAAAAATATTATGTCCAGTCTTCTCAGCATCGGTAAAAGCGGCTTGCTGGCCTCGCAGGTGGGCCTGGCGACGGTTGGCAACAACATCACCAACGCCAACACGCCCGGCTACAACCGCCAGGTGGCGATCCAGGGCGACACCGGCACCCAGTACCAGGGCTTCGGCTACGTCGGCTCGGGCACCGAGATCCAGGCCGTGCGTCGCTACTACGACAACTTCCTGGCCACCTCGCTGCGCAACGCCGAGTCCAACCAGGCCTCGCTGGACGCCTACAGCGCGCAGATCAGCCAGATCGACAACCTGCTGGCCGACCCCACGGCCGGCCTGTCGCCGGCGCTGCAGGACTTCTTCAACGGCGTGCAGGACGCCACCGCCAGCCCGGCCTCGGCCGCCGCGCGCCAGTCGATGCTGTCGAACGCCGAATCGCTGGCCTCGCGCTTCCAGGGCATGAGCGCGCGCCTGACCGAGATCTCGGCCGGCGTCAACAACCAGATCACCTCCAACGTGGGCGAGATCAACGCCTACGCCAAGCAGATCGCCGACATCAACCTGACCATCGCCGGCCTGACCACCAGCCAGGCCGAGCCGAACGACCTGCTGGACAAGCGCGACCAGATGCTGACCGAGCTGAACAAGCTGGTCAAGGTCACCGTGGTCCCCGGCGACAACAACATGCTGAACGTCTCGTTCGGCACCGGCCAGCCGCTGGTGGTGGCCAACAAGGCGTTCCAGCTGGGCACATCGAGCTCGCCGACCGACGTCAGCCGCGTGACGCTGGGCTACCAGACCGACGCCGGCGCCTTCACGCCGCTGCCGGACGAGGTCTTCACCGGCGGCCAGCTGGGCGGCCTGATCGACTTCCGCAACGGCCCCATGGACCGCGCGCAGAACTCGCTGGGCCAGGTCGCGGCCGGCCTGGTCACCGCCTTCAACGCCCAGCACGTGCTGGGCCAGGACGAGAACGGCGCGCTGGGCGGCAACTTCTTCAACCCGATCCAGGCCTACGTCGGCAACAACACGCGCAACTCGCCGGCCAGCACGGCCGATGTCAGCGCCACCGTGGTGGACGCCGGCGCCTTGACCATCAGCGACTACAGCGTCGACTTCGACGGCACCAACTTCAACGTCACGCGCAAGAGCGACGGCAAGGTCACGCAGATCAACCCGTTCCCGCAGACTACGCCGCAGGTGATCGACGGCGTGGCCTACAGCATCACCGGCACGCCGCAGCAGAACGACAACTTCCTGGTGCGGCCGACCTACACCGCCGCCAAGGACTTCTCGGTGGCCATCAAGGACCGCGACAAGATCGCGCTGGCGGCGCCGATCGCCACCGCCGCGCCCACCACCAACGCCGGCAACGGCAAGATCTCGGCCGGCACGGTGGACGTCAACTATCTGACGCCCGGCAACGCGCTGACCTCGGCCGCGACGCTGACCTTCGACCAGGCCAGCGGCACCTTCTCCGGCTTCCCGGCCGGGCAGGACGTGACGGTCACGGTCAACGGCACGGCCACCGTGTATCCGGCCGGCACGCCGGTGCCGTACACGGACGGCGCCAACATCAGCTTTGGCGGCGTCAACTTCGCCATCAGCGGCACGCCGGCCGACCAGGACACCTTCACGGTCGGCCCCAACACCAGCGGCGTGGGCGACAGCCGCAACGGCGCCCTGCTGGCCGGCCTGCAGACCAAGAACATCCTGGACAACGGCAAGGCCACGTTCCAGACCACCTACGCCCAGATGGTCAACTACGTCGGCACCAAGGCGCGCGAGGCGCAGATCAGCGGCACCGCCGCCGACGCCGCCGTCAAACAGGCCACCAATGCGCAGCAGGGCGTGTCCGGCGTCAACCTCGACGAGGAGGCGGCCAACCTGCTGCGCTATCAGCAGGCGTACCAGGCCAGCGGCAAGGTCATGCAGGTGGCCAGCCAGTTGTTCGACACCTTGCTCAGCCTCGGAAATTAAAGATAGGGTAGCTCTATGGTTATGCGCATCAGCACCAGGACAATTTACGACGTCGGCGCGGCGAACATCACGTCGCTGCAGACCGCCATGTCGCGCACGCAGCAGCAACTGTCCACCGGCCGCAAGAACCTGACCGCCGCCGACGATCCGATCGCCACCGCGCGCGCGCTGGAAGTGACGCAATCGCAGTCGCTCAACACCCAGCTGGCCACCAACCGCGCCAACGCCAAGGGCGTGCTGTCGACCGAGACCACGGCGCTGGCCAGCGCCACCTCCATCCTGCAGGACATCAAGGACCTGGCGGTGAAGGCCGGCAACGGCTCGTACACCGATTCCGACCGCGAATCGGTGGCGGTGGAACTGGAGGCGCGCCTGGCCGACCTGCTGGGCATCGCCAACACGGCGGACGGCGTGGGCGGTTATGTGTTCTCGGGCTACAAATCCACCACCTTGCCGTTCACCAAGACCGCCACCGGCGCCGACTACCAGGGCGACCAGGGCCAGCGCTCGCTGCAGGTGGGCTCGACCCGCACGATTCCGATCACCGACTCGGGCGCGGCCGTGTTTGAGAGCAACGCCACCGGCAACGGCACCTTTGTCACGACGGCCGACCCGGCCAACTACGGTCGCGGCGGCAGCGGCATCATCAGCGCCGGCTCGGTCAAGGACGCGACGCTGCTGACCGGGCACAAGTACCAGATCGATTTCCAGGTGGTGCCGGAATCGCCGGGTGTGCCCAAGCAGACCACCTACACCGTGACCGACCTCACCACCGGCACGCCGGTGCCGCCGGCGCCGGTGCCGGCCGTGCCGCAGGCGTATGTGAGCGGGCAGAACATCTCGTTTGACGGGCTGCAGTTCGACATCAAGGGCGATCCGGCCGATGGCGACAACTTCCAGGTGGAGCCGTCGACCAAGCAATCGATCTTCACCACGGTGCAGGGCTTCATCGACGCGCTGCGCGCGCCGGGCACCGGTCCGGCCGGCCAGGCCAGCCTCAGCAACAAGCTCAACCAGTTGCAGGTCAACGTGGACAACGCCACCGACAATGTGTTGTCGGTGCAGGCGGCGGTGGGTTCGCGGCTGAAGGAGCTGGACTACCTCGACAGCTCGGGTGACGACCTCGGCCTGCAATACGCCACCACCTTATCGCAGCTGCAGGATCTGGACTACACGGCGGCGATCTCGCTGTTCACCCAGCAGCAGACGACGTTGACGGCGGCGCAGAAATCGTTCACCACCATGTCGGGCCTGTCGCTGTTCAACTACATCAGCTAAGCCAACCGCTCCCCGCAAAAGAAACGGCCAGCTCGCAAAAGCTGGCCTTTTTTTTCTTGCCCGCAATTCGGGGTCAGCTCTGACAATCGGACAAATGGGAACTAAAAAATTTCGAATTAGTTCCCATTTGTCCGAATGTCAGAGCTGACCCCGACTGTTGGGTGCGCTATTTGGCTGCCAGGAAGCCCTGGCTGGCGCTGGCTTGTTTGCGCAGCCAGTCGTCGTGCTGGAGAGGGGCGGTGCCGCTCAGGATGGCCGTGGCCTGGTAATGCTGAAGCTGGCCGGCCAGCGCGGCGACGTTGTTGCTGAGGCTGCTGGTGGCGTCCGGCTGCTGCAGCCGGACGGGCGGCGTGCCGCCGCTCTCGGCCTGCTGGTTGTAGCTGCCGATCGCCTGCGTCAGCGTGGCCGTGCGTTGCGCCAGGAACCAGACGTCCGCCAGCGCGTGCGTGCTGCCGTCGGCGCTGGTGTAGCTCGATGTCAGGCCCAGCCAGTTGCCCTGGTCGAACGCCGTGCGGGCCTGCGCCGCCACCGTCAGGCTGGCCACGTTGAGCGAGGCCAGGGTCTTCAGCTCGTCGGCCTGGCTGATGCCGTCCGAGTTGGCGTCGATCCAGACCCGCAGGTCGCCGTATTGCGCGTCGTTGCGGTCCACCAGGCCATCCTTGTTGCTGTCGAGGTCCCCCAGTGCGGCAAATCCGTCCGCCGCCTTGCCGCCTTGGGCGCTGTTGGTGGCTGTACCGAACAGTTCGCCGCCGTCGTTGATGACGCCGTCGCCGTTGCGGTCCAGCACCAGCAGGCCATCCTTGGCGTCGACCCAGCCGGTGCGGACTCGCTGGCCGTCGGCGCGGATGTCGAAGCTGACGCCGGCGCTGATGCTGAGCGTGCTGATGCCGTTGCCGTCCAGGTCCAGCACCAGCGGACTGGCCGTCAGCACCGCGCGCTGGTCGGTCGTCAGCGCGCCTTTCTGCAGATCGGTCAGCGCGGTCACCTGCGCCATGGTCAGCCCGGCCAGCTGGTCGGTGCTCATCGATTTGAGTACCGAGTTGGCCATGTTGCGCATTTGCTGGGTGGTGAAGGCCGCCACCTGGTCGACGCTGAGCTGCGCCACGGTGGTCGCTTTCAGCAGGTTGATCTGCGCCGTCTTCAGCGCCGCGATGTCGGTGGCGTCCAGCGCCGCCACCTGGTCGGAGTTGAAGGCGTTGAGGGCGTTGACCGCCAGCGCGCCGATGTCGGCGGTGCCCAAGGTGCCGATTTGCGAGGTGGTCAGGCCCAGGATCTGGGTCGAGGCCAGCGCGTTCAGCTGGCGCGTGGTCAGCGAGTCGAATAGGGTGTCGTCCAGCTTGGCGATCTGGTCCGAGCTCAGGCTGCCGATTTGCGCGGTGGCAAATTTGCTCAGGGTGGTGAAGCCGTTCAGCTGGTCGGTGGTCAGGGCCTTGACCTGGGTAGCCGTCAGGCTGCCGAAGGCGCGGGTCGACAGGGCGTTGAGCTGGTCGGCCGTCAGCACCGCGATCTGCGCCGTTTTGAGCAGCGGCAGCTGGGCCGTGGTGAGGCTGCCCATGGCGCCCGCGCTCAGCAGCGGGATCTGGTCGGTGGTCAGGAACTGCAGGCTCAGGCCGCTGGCCTGCTGGGTGGTCAGGCTGGACAACTGGGCGGTCGACAACATGGCCACCTGCGCCGATTTCAGCGCCGCCATCTGCGCCGAGCGCAACGACTGGAAGCTGTCCTCATCCAGCGTGCTCAACTGGTCCGAGGTCAGGGCCTGCACCTGCGTCAGGTTGAGCGTGCCCAGCGTCGACAGGGCGTTCAGCTGGTCGGTGCTGAGCACCTTGATGTCGTTGGCGGTGATGCCGCCGATCTGGCTGGTTTTCAGGCCGGCCAGCTGGTCGCCGGTCAGGAAGCTGAACTGGGTCGAGGTCAGCGCGCCCAGCTGGGTGCTGCTGAGCGCTTGCACATCCTCCACTTCCATGAAGGTGATCTGATCCGAATTCAGGCCCGGCAGCGCCGTCAGCGACAGGGCGCGCGCCTGCGCGGTGGTCAGCGCGATGATCTGGTCGGTGCCCAGCGAGGACAGCTGGAGCTTGCTGAGCGAGGCGATCTGCCGCGTCTGCAAGGTGGCGATGTGGGTGGCATCCAGCGACAGCAGCTGGTCGCTGCTCAGGGCGCTGAACTGCGCCGTGGTCAGCGGGTTGAGCGTGCTCAGGCCGGCCAGCTGGTCGGTGCTCAGGACCTTGATCTGCGCCAGTGTCATGGCGGCGATCTCGCCGGTGCTGAGCTGGCCCATCTGGTCCACGCTCAGCAGCTGGATTTGCGCCGTGGTCAGGGCCGCGAACTGGTTGGTTTTCAGGCCGGCCAGGTCTTCCTGTTCCAACGCCGCCAACTGTTCGGAGCTGAGCGCGCGGATGGCGTTGGTGTTCATGGCGCGCCACTGGGCGACGCTCAGCGCCTGGATCTGGTGGGTGTTGAGCGAGGCCACCTGCTTGGTCGACAGCACGGCGATCTGCGCCGTGGTCAGCGAGGCCAGCTGGGTGTCGTCCAGCGAACCAAGGCTGTCGCTGTTCAGGCCCGGGACCTGGCGCGTGCCCAGCCAGCCGAGCGGGATCAGCGCCAGCTGGTCGGTGGTCAGGGTGTTGACCTGGGCCGAGGTCAGCGCGCGCACCTGCTGCGAGGTCAGCGCCTGCAGCTGGGCGTTGGTGATGGAGAGCATGTCCTTGGTGCCCAGCGCCACGATTTGCGCCGTGCTCAGCGAGACGATGTCGCCGGCCTCGATGGCGGCGAACTGGTCGGTGTCCAGCGCGGCGATGGCCTTGGTGCTCAGGGCGCGCAACTGGCCGCCGGTCATGCTCACGATCTGGTCGGTCGTGATGATGCGCGCCTGGTTGACGCTCAGGCCGGCCATGGCGCCGGTGCTCAGCAGACCGATCTGGTCGGTGGTGATGGACACGAACTGGTCGGTGGTCAGCACCGAGATCTGGGCCGAGCGCAGCGCCGCGATGTCGGCGCCCTCGATGGCCATGATCTGGTCGGTGGTCAGCGCCTGCAGGGTGCGCGTGTTCATGGCGATCAGGTCGCCGGTGTCGAGGGCGATGATCTGGTCGCTGCTGAGCAGGGGGACCTGGGTGTTGCTGAGGGCGGCGATCTGGCGCGTGTTGAGGGCGGCGATCTGGCCGGCCGACAGGTTGGGCAGCTGGTCCGAGCTCAGCGCGCGGATCTGCGCCGTGCTCAGGGCGGCAATGCCGGCCATGGCGTTCAGTTGGTCCGAGCTCAGCGCCGGGATTTGCGTGACCTTCAGGCCGGCCACGCTCTGGGTGGTCAGCGCGGCGATCTGGTCGGTGGTCAGCGACTGCAACTGGTCGGTGTTGAGCGAGGCCAGTTGCGCCGACTTGAACTGGGCGAAGTCCTCGGCGTCGATCAGCGGCAGCTTGGTCTGGTCCAGGCCTTTCAGGGCGTTGGTGCTGAGCGCGCCCACTTGCACGCCGCTCAGGTAGGCCAGCTGGCTGGCGTCCAGCACCGACGCCTGGAGCGAGGTCAGGGCGCCGATCTGGCGCGTGCTCAGCGAGTCGATGTCGCTTTGCGTCAGCGCCACGATGCGGTCGGTCGACAGGCCGGCGATCTGCGCCGTGGTGTAGTCGGACAGATTGCCGAGCGCGGCCAGCTGGGCCGGGCTGAGGGCGCCGATCTGGGTCTGGGTGAAGGCGGCGATGCTGGCGCTGCTGAGCGCGTGCAGTTGCTCGGTCAGCAGGACCGTCATCTGGTCGGTGCTCAGCGCGCGCAGTTGCGCGCTGCTCATGGCGGCAAAGTCCTCGACTTCGATGGCCACGATCTGGGTCTGGCTCAGACCCGCGATCGCGGCCGTGCCCAGCGAGCGGAATTGCGCGGTCGACAGGGCGATCAGCTGCGGATCGGTCAGGCCCGGCGCTTGCGCGCTGGTCAACACCGCCAGCTGGCTGGTCTTGAAGGCGGTCAGGTTGCCGACCGAGAGGCCGGCCAACTGGTCGGAGCTGAGCGCGCGCACCTGGCCGGTGGTCAGCGCGGTCAGGCTGCTCAGGGCGCCCAACTGGCTGTTGTCGAGGAAGCCGATCTGGCGCGTGCTCAGCGCCGCGATCTCCTGCGTGGTCAGGACGCCGTACTGCGGCAGGGTCAGCGCGCCCAGCTGGTCGCTGGTGAGGGCGGCGATCTGGCGCGAGGTCAGCGCGCGCAAGTCCTGGTCTTCCAGCCAGTTCAGCTGGGTGCCGGTGAGGGCGGCGATCGCCGCGGTCGACAGCGAGCGGATTTGCGCCGTGGTCAGCGCCGGGATCTGGTCGCTGGTCAGGAAGGTGATCTGCAGGCTGCTCAGGGCGCCCAGTTGCTGGGTTTTGAGGTTGGCGATCTGCGCCGGCGTCAGCGCGATGATCTGGTCGGACGACATGCCGGCGATCTGCTTGGTGCCGAGGCCGCCCAGCGAACCCAGGGCGGCGAACTGGTCGGTGGTCATCATGCTCAGCTGCGCCGTGGTCAGCGCGGCGATTTCCTGCGAGGTGAAGGCGGCCAGTTGCCCCAGCGTCAGGGCCATGATCTGGTCGGTGCGCAGCGACGCCACCTGCGCGGTGGACAGGGCGGCAATGTCGACCGCCTCGATGGCGGCGATCTGCTCGGTGAGCAGGCGCGACAGGATGCCGGTGCCGAGTCCGCGCACTTGCTGGGTGGTCAGTTCGACCACTTGCGCGGTGGTCAGCGACTGCGCCTGCGTGCTGCTCAGCGCCGTCAGCTGGTTGGTCTTCAGGGTGCTGATCTGCGCCAGCAGCAGACTGCTGAGCTGCTCGGTGCTCAGGGCGCGGATCTGGGCCGTGGTCAGCGGCGCCAGCGACGCCAGGCTGTCCACCTGGTCGGTGCTGAGGGCGGCGATCTGGCGCGTGGTCAGGCTGCTCAGCACGCGGGTGCCGATGGCGGCGAACTGGACGCCGGACAGGGCCGCCAGTTGCGCGCTGTTCAGGGCGACGATCTGGTTGCTGCCCAGCGCGGCAATGTCGACCGCCTCGATGTAGGTCACCTGCTCGGTGGACAGCGCGGCCAGGGTGGCCGAGCTCAGGCTGCGCACCTGCTGGGTGGTCAGCGCGATCACCTGGTCGCTGGTCAGGGCGCCGATCTGGGCGCTGGTGAGGCCGGCGATCTGGTTGGTCTTGAAGGTGGCGATGCTGGTCAGGCTGGCGATCTGCGTGGTGTTCAGGGCGCCGATCTGGCGGCTGGTCAGCGGTGCCAGCGTGGACAGCGAGGCCAACTGGTCGGTGGTCAGCGCGCGCACCTGCTGGGTGCTGAGCGAGGCGATGATCTGGGTGCCCAGGCCGGCCACCTGGGTGGTCAGCAGGTTGCTGATCTGGTCGGTGGTCAGGCCGACAATCTGGCGGCTCGACAGGGCCTGCACGTCCACCACTTCCATCGCCTGCAATTGCTCGGTGCTGAGGGCGGCCAGCTGACGCGTGCTCAGGGCGCGCACCTGCTGGGTGCTCAGGGCAACGATGGAATCGGTGGTCAACACCGCCGCCTGGTCGGCGGTCAGCGCGGCGATCTGCGCCGTGGTCAGGCTGAGCAGGATGTGCAGCGGCAGCGAGATGATCTGGTCGGTGGTCAAGGCCCCGATGGCGGCGGTCGAGAAGCTGGCCAGCGACGACAGGGCGGCCAGCTGGTCGCTGGTCAGCACCGCTTTCTGCTGGGGCGTCAGGGCGGCGATTTCCTGGGTGGTCAGGGCCGTGATCTGCTGCGTGCTCAGCAACAGGATCTGCGCCGGGGTCAGCGCCGTGATCTGGCGCGTGCTCAGGCTGGCCAGCTCGGTCGCGGTCAGGGCCGCGATCTGGGCGCTGTTCAGGGCCTGGATGGCGCCGGTGCCCAGCGCGCGCAGCTGCTCGGTGCCCATGCCGGCGATTTGCGCGGTGCTCAGGCCGCCCACCTGGTCGGTCGACAGCGCGGCGAACTGGCGCGTGGTCAGCGAGCGCAGGTCGGCCAGGTTCAGGTTGGCGAGCTGATCGGTGCTGATCGATTGCAGCTGGCGCGTGGTCAGCGCGCTCAGGGTCAGCAGGGCGTCCAGCTGGGTATCGTTGAGGTTGCTCAACTGGGTGGCCGTCAGCGCGGCGATCTCGGCCGTGGTGAGGGCGCGGATCTGGCTGGTGCTCAGCGCCAGCAACTGGTCGGTGGTCAGGGCCGCCACCTGGCGCGTGCTGAGCGAGGCCAGGTCGCCGCCGCTGAGCGCGAAAATGCGGTCGGCGGCCAGCGCCGCCAGCACACTGGTGCTGAGCGCGCGCAGCTGGGTGGTGTTGAGCGCCACCATCTGGTCGCTGGTGATGGCGTTGGCCTGCAGCGCGGTCAGCGCCGCCAGTTGCGCGGTCTGCAGCAGGGCGAAGTCGGCGCTGCTCAGCTGTGCGATCTGGTCGCTGGTGAGGGCGACGATTTGCTTGGTGTTCAGCGGCGCCAGTTGCAGGGCCGCCAGTTGGTCGCTGTTGAGCACGGCCAACTGGGCCGGCGTCAGGGCGCGCACGGCGGCCGTGGTCAGCGCCGCCATCTGGTCGCTGCTCATGGCCATGATCTGGTCGGTGGTCAGACGGGCGATCTGCGCGGTGCGCATGGCCAGGATGTCGCGCGTTTCGATCGCGGCGATGGCCGACGGCGCCAGCACGGTCAGCGCGGTCGGGCTGAGGGCGGCGATCTGGTCGCTGCTGAGGGCGACGATTTGTTCGGTGTTCAGCGATTGCAGCTGGTCGCTGCTGAAGGCGCCCAGCTGGCGCGTGGTCAGCGTGACCAGGTCGGCCGAGGTGATGGTGCCGATCTGGTCGCTGGTCAGGGCGCGGATCTGGCGCGTGCTCAGCACGGACAGCGAGCGCAGCGCGTCGATCTGCGCGCTGTTGAGGGCGGCGATCTGGACATCGGTCAGCGCGGTTTCCTGCGCCGTGGTGAGGGCGGCGATCTGCTCGGTCAGCAGCACCAGGATCTGGTCGGTGGTCAGCTTGTTGACTTGCTGGGTGTTGAGCGCGGCGATGTCGCGCGTCTCGATGGCCACGATCTGAACGGCGTTGAGCGCGGCGATGCCGTCCGAGCTCAGGCCGCGGAACTGGGCGCCGCTCAGGGCCTCGATCTGCTCGGTGGTCAGGGACAGCACCTGGTCCGAGGTCAGCACGCCCAGCTGGCTGCTGGCCAGCGAGGCCAGGTTTTTCGTCGTCAGCGAGCTGATCTGCAGGGTGGTGAAGGCGCTCAGCTGGCGGCTGGAGACGCCGGCCAGGGTGTTCATGGCGTTGAGCTGATCGCTGGTCAGCACCTGGATCTGGTCGGTGGTCAGGGCGCCCACGGCGGCGCTGCTGAGGGCGTTGAACTGGTCGGTCAGCAGCGACACCAGCTGGTCGGTCGCCAGCTGCGCCACTTGCGCGGTGCGCAGGGCGCCGATGTCGCGCGTCTCGATCAGGCGGACCTGGTCGGTGGTCAGCGTGTTGAGCATATTGGTGCTCAGCTCGGCGTACTGCGCGGTGGTCAGGCCGATCACCTGGTCGCTGGTCAGGGCCTGCACCTGGTCGCTGGTGAGGGCGGCCAGCTGGGCCGACGTCAGCGCGATCACGTCCTTGCTTTCGATCCAGGCCAGCTGGGTGGTGCTCAGGGCCTGGATTTGCGCGGTGGTCAGCGGCACCAGGGTTTTCAGCGCCACGATCTGGTCGGTGCTCAGGGCCGCCACCTGCTCGGGCGCCAGCGCGCGCAGGGCGTCGGTGCTGAGCAGGGCGAACTGGTCGCTCAGCATATTGGCCAGCTGGTCGGTGCTGAGGGCGCGGAACTGGGTGCCGCTCATCACGGCGATGTCGCGCGTCTCGATGGCCTGCACCTGGCGCGTGGTCAGTTCGCTGAGGAAGGCGGTGCCGAGACCGGCCACCTGGCCGGTGCTCAGCGCCACCAGTTGGTCGCTGGTCAGCGCCTGCACCTGGTCGAGGTTGAGCGAGGCCAGTTGGGCATTGCTGAGGGCGGCGATGGTCTGGGTTTCCAGCGCGGCGATCTGCTCGGTGGTCAGCGACGAGATCTGGGTGGTGGTCAGCGGCAGCAGCGATTTGATGGCCACGATCTGGTCGGTGGTCAGCACGGCCAGCTGGTCCGGGCGCAGCGCCTGCGCGCTTTCGGTGGTCAGCGAATAGATCTGGTCGGTGGTCAGGGCCAGCAGCTGCTCGCTGTTGAGCGCGCGGATCTGGGCCGTGTTCAGGGCGCGGATGTCGCGCGTTTCGATGGCCTGGATTTGCGCCGTGTTCAGTTGCGCGAACACGCCGGTGCTCAGGGCGCCGATCTGGGCCGTGGTCATCAGGACCACCTGGTCGGTGCTGAGCGCCTGGATCTGGCTGGCGGTCAGCGCGGCCAGCTGGTTGCTGGTCAGGGCCACCAGGTCCTTGGTGTCGAGCGCGACGAGCTGGCTGGTGGTCAGCGCGGCGAACTGGGTGGTGGTCAGGGTCAGCAGGGTGCGCAGGGCCGAGATCTGGTCGGTGCTAAGCGCGGCCACTTGGTCGGGCAGCAGCGCGGCCAGCATGTCGCTGGCCAGGATGGCGAACTGGTCGGTGGTCATGGCCGCCAGCTGGTCGCTGTTGAGCACGCGCAGCTGGGCGCTGCTCAGGGCCGGGATGTCGCGCGTTTCAATCGACTGGATCTGGGCCGTGTTCATCTGGCTCAGCATGCTGGTGGTCAGGCCGGCGATCTGGGCCGTGCTCAGCAGCGGCACCTGCGCCGTGGTCAGGGCCTGGATCTGGTCCGGCGTCAGCGCCGCCAGCTGGCCGCTGGTCAGGGCCACCAGGTCCTTGGTCTCGAGCGCGATGATCTGGTCGGTGGTCAGGCCCTGGATTTGCGCGGTGGTCAGCGTCAGGAGCGACTTCAGCGCCGCGATCTGGTCGGTGCTCAGCACCGCCAGCTGTTCCGGCAGCAGGGCCGGAATCATGGCGGTGCCCAGCATGAAGACCTGGTCGGTGCTCAGCGCGATGAGCTGGTCGCTGCTCAGGGTGCGCAGCTGGGCGCTGGTCAGGGCGGCGATGTCGCGCGTTTCGATGGCCTGGATCTGCGCGGTGGTCAGCTGGCTGATGACGGCGGTGGTCAGCGCCGCCACCTGCGCGGTGCTGAGGGCGATCACTTGCGCGCTGTTCAGCGCAGCCACCTGGTCGGCATTGAAGGCGGCCAACTGGGCGCTGCTCAGGGCGGCGACGGTCTTGGTCTGCAGCGCGGTGACCTGGTCGGTGGTGAGCCCGGTGATCTGGGCCGAGGTCAGCGGCGCCAGGGTGCTGAACGCCACCAACTGGTCGGTGGTCAGGATGGTGAGCTGGTCGGCGCGCAGTGCGGCGATTTCATTGGTGCGCAGGGCGTGCGCCTGGTCGGTGCTCAGGCCGGCCAGCTGGGTGGCGGTGAGGGCGCGGATTTGCTGGCTGCCCAGCCACACCAGATCGCGCGTTTCCAACGCGGCAAACTGGTCGCTGGTGAGGGCTTGCAAAGTGGCGCTGGCGAGCGCGCTGACCTGCAGGGTGCTCAGCTGGGCGATCTGGTCGGTGGTGACCGTGCTCAGCTGGCCGGCGCTCAGGGCGTTGATCTGCTGGGTGGCGATGTGCTGCAGCTGGTCCGACACCAGCGCCGCCACCTGCGCGCTGTTGAGCGCGGTGATGGCGCGAGTGCTGATGGCGCGCAGCTGCTGCGAGCCCATGGCGGTCAGCTGGTCGGTGGTCAGGTTGACGATCTGGTCCGAGCTGATGGCGTTGACCTGCTGGGTCAGCAGCGCGCGCACGTCCTGGGTTTCCAGCGCGGCGAACTGGCCCGGCGCCAGCGTGTTGAGCTGGCGCGTGGTCAGGGCGACGATTTCCTGGGTGGTCAGCGCCACCAGCTGGTCGGTGGTCAGGGTGACCACCTGGTCGGTGGTCAGTGCGGTGATGTTGG
Organism: Duganella sp. SG902; assembly: GCF_013376005.1. Classification (GTDB taxonomy): domain Bacteria; phylum Pseudomonadota; class Gammaproteobacteria; order Burkholderiales; family Burkholderiaceae_D; genus Rugamonas. Next base: position 583,466 of record NZ_JABMJK010000002.1, read on the forward strand.
CCGGTTTCAGCGCCTGAATGGCGTCCGTGGTCAGGCCGAGCAAGCCGCTCAGGCTGAGCGCGGACATTTGCAAGGTCGACAAGGCCCGGACGTTGGCCGTTGCCAACGCGCCAATCTGGTCGGACACGAAAGCCTGCATATCCTCGGTGGTCAGCGCAGCCACTTGCTGGGTGCCCCAGAGGATGATGTCGTCGGTGGTCAGGGTAGGTACGATCGTGCTCATTACAGGCTTCTCCAGGCAAGCTCCCATGATACCCGGCTTATTGCCTCATGGAAACCAAAAATCAAGCGGCGGCTATTGAATTTCCCTATGGCAGCGCGCCCGGAGGTCGAACCGGCAAGCTTGGCGGTTTGACTACCGGCGGTCGCTGCGACCAGGTGCGCGGCATCAGCCGCGCGCGTTCTATGCCATCCAAAAACAGGTTCTGGATCGGCGTTCCGAAGTACGGCAGGGTCATGGCAATCACCAGCAGGCCCATGCCGAGGGTAATCGGAAAGCCGATCCCGAATAAATTCAGTTGCGGCGCGGCGCGCGTCAAAATGCCGAGCGCCACGTTGGTAATCAACAACGCCGCCACGATGGGCAGCGACAGTTGCACCCCGGTGCTGAAGATCCGCCCGCCCCAGTCGGCCAGCTGCTTGAAGCCGCCGCCGTAGATGGGGATGCTGGACACCGGCAGGGTGGAGAAACTTTCCACCAGCGCCGACAACAACACCAGATGCGCGTTCACCGCCAAAAACGCCATGGTCGCCACCAGCGACAGGAACTGGCTGATGGCCGACGACCGGCCTTGGGTGGTGGGATCGAAAAACGTCGCGAAGCCCAGGCCCATGGTCAAACTGGAAATCTCCCCGGCCATCTCCACCGCCGCAAAAATGATGCGGATGCTGAAGCCCATGGCCAGGCCGATCAGCATTTCCTGCAGCACGATCAGCAGGCCGGCCATCGATAGCGGGTCGGTGGCGGGCCAGGCCGGCACCGCCGGCGCCACGATCACGGCGATGCCGACGCCCAGGCTGACCTTGACGCTGGCCGGCACCGCGCTGTTACCGAACAGCGGCGAGGCCGCGATCAGCGCCATGATGCGCGCCAGCGGCCACAGCAGCCCGGCGATCCATATATTGATATCGGCAGAAGAGACGGTCAGCATAAGGGTCTGTTACATTTCCGTCTGGCATCTTTTTCTATTGTAGACGAACTTTTTAGTAAATCGGAAACTGTTACATATTGGCAAAAACGTCATCCGACCAGCAGTGGGATGCCGGTGAAGATTTCGCGCATGTAGTCGAGCATGACCGACAACATCCACGGCCCGGCCAGCACCAGCGCCACGAATATGCCGACCAGCTTGGGGATGAAGGACAGCGTCTGCTCGTTGATCTGGGTGGCGGCCTGGAAAATCGAGACCACCAGGCCGATGATCAGCGCCACCAGCAGCATTGGCGCGGCCACCATCAAGGTAATCTCCATGGCATGGCGGCCGATGGTCATCACGCTTTCGGGCGTCATCGCGGCCTCCTAGTAGAAGCTCTGGGCAAGCGAGCCCAGCAGCAACTGCCAACCATCCACCAGCACAAACAGCATCAGCTTGAACGGCAGTGAAATCACCGCCGGCGACATCATCATCATGCCCATCGACATAAGTACAGAGGCGACCACCATGTCGATAATCAGAAATGGAATGAAGATGGCGAAGCCGATCTGGAACGCGGTTTTCAGCTCGCTGGTGACAAACGCCGGCACCAGGATGCGCAGCGGCACGTCCTCCGGCCCCTGCAGCGCCGGGCTGCGCGACAGTTTGACGAACAGCGCCAGGTCGGCCTCGCGCGTCTGCTTGAGCATGAAGGTTTTTAACGGGGCGGCGCCCTTGTCCAGCGCCTGGCCCATGGTCAGCTTGTTTTCCTGCAGGGGCAGGTAGGCTTCGTTGTAGATCTTGTCGAAGGTCGGCCCCATCACGAACAGGGTCAGGAACAGGGCCAGCCCGACCATCACCTGGTTGGGCGGCGCCGACTGCGTGCCCAGCGCCTGGCGCAGCAGCGACAGCACGATGATGATGCGGGTGAAGCTGGTCATCAGCAACAGCGCGGCCGGGATGAAGGTCAGCGCCGTCATCAGCAGCATGGTCTGGATCGGCAGCGTGTAGTTGGTGCTGCCGGCCGGGCCGGGGGTGGAGGTCAGGGCGGGGATGCCGATGCTGGAATCGGCGCCGGCCGTCAGCGGCAGGGCGACGGCCGCCAGCAGGAGCAGCGTTTTTGCGGCCGCCGGGAACAGCTTATTTGCCATTGCGCTTGTCTATCGTTTGTTTGATCCAGTCGGCGAAGTTGGCGCCGGGGACGGTGGCGGGCTGCGGCGCTTCGCCGCCTTCCTGGCGCGGCATGGTGGCCAGCGCGTTCATGCGGCCGGGCGAGGCGCCCACCACGATCCATTGTTCGCCCACCTCCACCACCAGGATGCGCTCGCGCGTGCCGACGCTGAGCGAGCCGACCAGCTTGACGTTGCTGTTGCCGCCGCCAAAGTTTTTCGGGCCGAAACGCTTGGTCAGCCAAGCCAGGCCCAGCATCAGGCCGATCACGAACAGCAGCGCCAGCGAGGTTTGCAGCAGGCCGCCGCCGCTGGACGCCGCGCTCGGTTGCGGGGTCGGGATGGTCATGGCCATGGCGCCGGCCGGCGCGGGGGCGGGGGCGGGCGACTGCGCGGCGGGCTCGGCGGCGGGAGCGGCGCCCGCGTCGGCCGGCTGCGGCGAGACCGGGGCCGGGACTTGGGGCTGGGTCTGGGTGGTCGGAGCCTGGGCCGGCGCGGCGGCGGCGGCCGGGGCGGTGGCGTGGGCGCCGCCGATGGTGCCCGAGACGGTGCGCTGGGCCATTGCGGGCGCGGCGGCCAGGGCCGCCGCGAGGATGAGGGTCGGGATCAGTCCGTGCTTCATTTATTCAGTTTTCGGATACGTTCGGACGGCGTGATGATGTCGGTCAGGCGGATGCCGAACTTGTCGTTCACCACCACCACCTCGCCTTGCGCGATCAGGCAGCCGTTGACCAGCACGTCCATCGGCTCGCCGGCCAGGCCGTCCAGCTCCACCACCGAGCCCTGCGCCAGTTGCAGCAGGTTCTTGATGGCGATCTTGGTGCGGCCCAGTTCCACGGTCAGCTGGACCGGGATATCAAGGATGAAGTCGATATCGTTGTGGGTCTCGGTCTTGCTCGGCGTGCTCGAGAAGTCCTTGAACACGGCGGCGCTGGCCGCTTGCGCGGCCTGCTGTTTTTCCAGCGCGGCGGCCTCGGCCTGCGCCTGCTCGGCGATCGCCGCGCCCCATGGATCGTCTTCGTCCAATGGCTGATCGTCTTGGTTATCCGACATGTTTCTCTCCGGTTTTATTTAAGGTTATCGGCATTGGCCAGCAGTTTCTCGACCTTGAGCGCGTATTGTCCGTTCATCACGCCGTAGCTGCAATCCATGACCGGCACGCCGTCCACAGTGGCCGAGATGAATTCCGGGATCTGCAGCGGGATGATGTCGCCCACGCGCATGTTGAGGATCTCGTCGAAATTGACCTTGGCCGTGCCCAGCGAGGCCACCAGCTCGACCTCGGCGATCTGGATCTGCTGCGTCATCAGGCGGATCCAGCGCTTGTCCACCTCGAGCGCCTCGCCCTGCAGGCTGGAGGTCAGCGAATCGCGGATCGGCTCGATCATCGAGTACGGCATGCAGAAGTGGATCTGGCCCGACACCGAGCCCAGCTCCACCGTGAAGGTCGATGCCACCACCACCTCGTTGGGCGTGGCGATGTTGGCGAACTGCGTATTCATTTCCGAGCGGATGTACTCGAACTCGACCGGGTAGACCGGTTCCCACGACTTGGTGTAGGCCTCGAACACGATGTCGAGGATGCGCAGGATGATGCGCTGCTCGGTCTGGGTGAAGTCGCGGCCCTCGACGCGGGTGTGGAAGCGGCCGTCGCCGCCGAACAGGTTGTCCACCAGCAGGAACACCAGGCCCGGGTCGAACACCATCAGCGCCGTGCCGCGCAGCGGCTTCATGTGCACCAGGTTGAGGTTGGTCGGCACCACCAGGTTGCGGATGAACTCGGAATACTTGGACACCCGCACCGAGCCGACCGACACCTCGGCGCTGCGGCGCAGGAAGTTGAACAGGCCGACGCGCAGCAGGCGGGCGAAGCGTTCATTGATAATTTCCAGCGTCGGCATCCGCCCACGCACGATACGTTCCTGCGTGGCCAGGTTGTACGTGCGTACGCCCGCGACGTCTTCCTGCGCCGCAACGTCATCCTGGTCGCCGTTGACGCCCTTCAGCAGGGCATCGACTTCTTCCTGGGAGAGAAAATTATCAGCCATGACTAGTCTGCTTACTGAATGATGAAGGACGTAAACAGCACGTCCTCGATTTCCTGCGGCGAGCCGCGGTCTTCAAACGGCTCGCGCAGCTGGGTAATGATTTCCTTGGCCAGCTGGACCTTGCCCTCCGGCGTGTTGATGTCGGCCGCGCGCTTGCTCGACAGCAGCAACAGCATGCGGCTGCGCACCTTGGCCATGTTGTTCTTGACGTTCTCTTTTTCCTCGAGGCCGCCGACTTCCAGCGTGAAGGCGATCTGCAGGTACTGGTCGGCGCCGCTCTCGCCCGGTTGCAGGTTGACGGTGAACGGTTCGACCGGCACGTATTCCGGCGGGCCCACCGGTTTCTTGGCCTTCTTGCTCTTCTTGGCCGGCGCCTCGTCATGTTCCTCGGCGTCGGCTTTGCCGTGCAGGAAGAACCAGGCCGCGCCGCCGCCGGCCGCGGCCAGCACCAGCACCAAGGCCAGGATGATGATGATCAGTTTCTTGCTGCCGCCACCGGAGGGCGCTTCAACCTTCTGATCGGCTTTCATTTTCGGATTCGCTTTCAAAATAGCCCTTCATGCTGCGGATGTGGATCACGCCGTCATTATGTCATTATCGGTTGTGCCTGCGCGGTTGGATACGCGGAAAAGAGGGGCGTTCCGGCCGCTGCTCGACGTTTCCTTAGTGTAACAGACAACAAAACCGGGAGGGCAGGGGTGCCGCTCCCGGTTGGCAAAGGGGGCGCCGCGAAATCAGGCGAAGGTGTCGACCGCCCCGGCGGGCAGGCGGCGCGCCGGGGGCGCGGCGCGCGCGGCCTCGGCCTCGGCGCCGCTATCGCGGCCGTAGCCGCCGCCGGCGCGGTTGCCACCGCCACCTTGGCCGCTTTGTGCCGAGCTCGCTTGTTGGCTATACGCGCTGTTGTTCTGATCCGACATGCCGGCCGAGACGGTGGCGCTGCCCAGCTGGATGCCGGCCTCGCTCATCATCTCTTTCAGCTTCGGCAGGGCGTTTTCCAGCGCCTGGCGCACCTCCGGCGCGGCCGAGCTGAAGGCGGCGGTGGCCTGGTCCTTGTTCACGCTCAGCACCACTTGCAGCGGGCCGAGGTCGGGCGGGTTCAATTCCATGGTGGCGCTCTGCTCGCCGCCTGCCGCCATGAAGATGATTTTCTGGCCCAGTTGCTGGTCCCATTGCTGGGTGCCGACGCGGCTGCTGAGCTTGTCTGTCGGCACGGCGGTCGCGGCCTTGGCGATTTCCTGCGCGGCGTGCGAGGCGGTCGGCGCGATGGTGATGCTGGCCTGTTCCTTCAGCGTGGCGGCGGCTTCGGGGGGGGCGGTGGCGCCGGCTTTCGCGCTGGCGGCCAGCTGGGCCGGATCGGCCGTCTGCTGTTGCTGCTGGGTCTGCGACACCTGCGGCTGGGCGTCGCTGGCCGGCGGCGCCTTGGTCTCGATGCGATTGATGACGTCGGCGCCGGCTTTCGGCGCGGTATCCGCCACGGCTGCGGCGTCGGCGGTGACAGGCTGGGCGTCGGCCTTGGCGGCGCCGGCGTCCGGCGCGGCGTTGGCGGTGGCCGGTTGCAGGCCGGCGGCGCCGGTCTTGCCATCGGCGGCGGCCTGCGCGGCGGCGGCCGCGGCGGCAGCAGCCTCGGCGGCGCTTTGCGCGGCGGCGCCGGCACTGGCCAGCGCGGTCTTGAAATCGGTGGCGGCGGCCTGGTCTTGCGCGGTTTGCAGCGCGGCGGCGTCGGTCCCGGCGGTGCCGGTGGCGGCCAGCGCGGCGGCCGAGGGGTCCGCATCGACGGCGGCCGCATTGGCGGCAGTGGCGTCGGCGGCGGTATCACCGGCCGCGGCCAGCGCCGCTTGTGCGGCTGCGGCGGCAGCTGCGGCGGCATCGGCCGCCGTGGCCGCCGTGCTGGCGCCGCCCGTGCCTGTGGCGATGGCGGCGGCGCTGGCATCGCTGCCGGCGGCTGGCGTGCTGGCCGGCGTCACTGGCTGGTTGAAGGCGGCGACCAGGGCCAGCATGTCCGCCATCGGGTCGGCGGCCTGGGCGGCCTGGGCGTCGCTGCTGGCGCCATTGGCGCTATCGGCGGCGCCGCTGTCGGCGTTGTTCTGGTCGCTGTCGCTGGCGGCGGTCTTGGCCGGCGCCGGCTGCGCGGCGGCGCTGGTGTCGTTGCTGGCGGCTTGCCGGGCGGCATCGGCCTGCTCGTTCTGAGGCTGCGCCTGCTTGGCGGGCGCGGCCTGCTGTGGCTTGGCCGCCGAGGCGCGCGAGGCGGGACGTTCGGCGGCGCGGGCCGGCGGGTTGGCACTGGCGCCGCCGCGTTGCTCCATCTCGCGCGACAGGGCCTGCTTGAAGGCGCCGTTGTCGTTGCCCGCTCCCAGGTTGACATTCACTTTCGGCGCGGCCACCGCATTGGCGTTCAGGGTGGGAATTTGAAGATTCGGGGTCTGCATGTTTCGCGCTCTCTAGGATGTCATCGTTTGTAGTACGCCTGCCTTGCCGCGTGTTCGTCCATCTGCTTCTGGTCGCGCTTGTTTTCCAGCTTGAGCGCGGCGGCGTCCGCCCGGTCGTTCAGGGTGGAGTAGGACATGCGCTTGCGCTCGCTGGCCTGCCACGCGGCCTTTTCCTGCTCGCTGCGGTATTCGGCGTGCTTGATCATGTCCAGCTGGCCCTTGACCGCCGTTTCCAGCTTTTCGATGAAAGCCACGAAATTGCGATAGGCCATCGGCGTGATGCCGGCCGCCTGGGCCGCCTCGAAACGCTGCAGGTATTCCTCGCGGTAACCGACCAGCATCTCGTGCTTCTGCCTGGCCTCGTCCACCGCCTTGAGGGCCGCGCCCAGACGCTTGGCGGCGTCGTCCGTCTCACGCCGCGCCAGGTCCATCAGGGTTTCTAATTGCGCTTTGGAAGCCATGGTCAGTCAATTATAGGTGGCGTGTTCAGCCGTCAATCAGTCGAATAGAGAGGTAAGTTGGCCCAAGCTCTCGCCCATGGTCACCCGTTCGGTGATCTGTTGTTGCAAAAAATGCTCGATGCGGTCATGCAACTGGATGGCCTGGTCCAGCACCGGATCGGTGCCGGGCGCGTAGGCGCCGACGCTGATCAGGTCGCGGCTGCGCTCATAGCGCGAGAACAGCTGCTTGAGGTGGCGCGCCTTGGTCTGGTGCTCGTGCGAGGTGATCGAGTGCATCGCGCGGCTGATCGATTGCTCGATGTCGATGGCCGGATAATGGCCGGCCTCGGCCAGGCGGCGGTTCAGCACGATGTGGCCGTCGAGAATCGCGCGCGCCGAGTCGGCGATCGGGTCCTGCTGGTCGTCGCCCTCGGTCAGCACGGTGTAGAAGGCGGTGATCGAGCCGCCGCCCATCTCCCCGTTGCCGGCCCGTTCGACCAGGATCGGCAGCTTGGCGAACACCGACGGCGGGTAACCCTTGGTGGCCGGCGGCTCGCCGATCGCCAGCGCGATCTCGCGCTGCGCCATGGCGTAGCGGGTCAGCGAGTCCATGATCAGCAGCACGTTCTGGCCCTTGTCGCGGAAGTGCTCGGCGATGGCGGTGGCGTAGGCAGCGCCCTGCAGGCGCATCAGCGGCGGCGTGTCGGCCGGGGCCGCCACCACCACCGAGCGCGCCAGCCCTTCCTCGCCCAGGATCTGCTCGATGAACTCCTTCACCTCGCGGCCCCGTTCGCCGATCAGGCCGACCACGATGATGTCGGCCTCGGTGTAGCGCGCCATCATGCCCAGCAGCACCGACTTGCCGACGCCGGAGCCGGCGAACAGGCCCATGCGCTGGCCCCGTCCCACCGTCAGCATGGCGTTGATCGAGCGCACGCCCACGTCCAGCGTCTCGGCGATCGGCGCGCGGCCGAGCGGGTTGGCGGGGCGGGTGTTGATGGGGGCGCTGTCGCTGGTGTTGAGCGGGCCGAGGCCGTCGAGCGGGCGGCCGGCGCCGTCCAGCACCCGGCCCAGCAGTTCCTGGCCGACCGGCAGGTGGCGCGCGCGGTCGCTCGGGCGGCGGCGCGGGTGGGCCACGCTGCCCGGCTTGGGGATCGACGGTTCGACCGGGAACACGCGGGTGCCGGGCACCACGCCCTCCACGTCCGATTGCGGCATCAGGAACAGCTTGTCGCCCTCGAAGCCGACCACCTCGGCCTCGATCTTGCCGCCGGCCGGCAGCGGCACGGTGCAGGCGGCGCCCACGGCCAGGCGCAGGCCGACCGCCTCCATCACCAGCCCGGCCACGCGCGTGACGCGGCCGGAAACCTGCATCGGCTCGACAAAGCTGACCACCTCGGCGCAATCGTTGAGATACGATTTCCAGCGGCCGGCGTGGGGATTGGCGACGGCGTCCATGATCTCAGGCCAGCCAGTCCACTTCTTTGCCGAGCGCGTGGCTCAGGCGTTGCCAGCGCGCGGCGGCGGTGGCGTCGATCTGGTTGCTGGCGGTGTCGACCTTGCAGCCGCCGCGGCCGAGGCTGGCGTCCTCGACCACGCGCCAGCCGCCCTTGTCCAGTTCCTCGCCGATGCCGGCGCGCACGGTGGCGGCGTCGTCCGGGTGCAGCACCAGCAGCGCCGGCTGCTGCAGCACCGGCAGGTACTCGATCGCCTCGCGCACGATAGGCAGGATCAGCTCCGGCTTGACCTGCAGCGCGTTCTTCAGCATGCCCTTGGCCAGCTGCAGCGCCAGGTCCAGCACCTCGTTGGCGATCAACTGGTCGGCGTCGCGCAGCGCGGTGCTGAAGCTGTCGGCCAGCGCGCGCACATGTTGCAATTCCTCCTTGCTGGCTTGCAGGCCGGCTTCCATGGCGTCGGCGTGGCCGGCTTCGCGGCCCTCGTCATAGCCTTCCTTGCGGGCCTGCTCGCGGATGGCTTCCAGCTCCTCCACGGTGGGGTAGGCGATGGGCGGCGGCAGCGGCGGCCCCATTTCCATTTGCTCCTGCTGCGCCTGCAGGGCTTCCTGCACGCGCTGCTCGGCTTCCAGCCGGGCATTTTCGGCGTCGCGCTCGCGCTGTTCCGCCTCGCGCACGGCGATCGAGCTGGGTCGCTCGTCGCCAAACGAGGTCATCTCCCAGCGCTGGAATGCCGGCTGCGCTTCTTTTGTATGAATAACCATTAAACGAAGGAATCCTCACCTTTGCCACCGAGCACGATCTGGCCTTCGTCGGCCAGGCGGCGCACGATTTGCAGAATCTGCTTTTGTTGGGTTTCCACTTCCGACAGGCGCACCGGGCCTTTCGACTCCAGGTCCTCGCGCATCATTTCCGACGCACGGGCCGACATGTTCTTGAAGATCTTGTCGCGCAGTTCCTGCGACGCGCCCTTGAGCGCGATGATCAGCATCTCGGACTGCACCTCGCGCAGCAGCAGCTGGATGCCGCGGTCGTCGATATCGATCAGGTTGTCGAACACGAACATCTCGTCCATGATCTTCTGCGCCATGTCGTTGTCGTAGTTCTTGATGTTGTCCATGACCGAGCTTTCCTGCTCGCCGGACATGAAGTTGAGGATCTCGGCCGCCGCGCGCACCCCGCCCAGGGTCGACTTCTTGATGTTCTCGTTGCCGGACAGCAGCTTGGTCAGCACGTCGTTCAGCTCGCGCAGCGCGGCCGGCTGCACGCCGTCCAGGGTGGCGATGCGCAGCACCACGTCGTTGCGCAGGCGGTCGGTGAAGTGGCCGAGGATCTCGCAGGCCTGGTCGCGCTCGAGGTGGACCAGGATGGTGGCGATGATCTGCGGGTGCTCGTTGCGGATCAGTTCGGCAACGGATTGCGAATCCATCCACTTCAGCGACTCGATGCCGGAGGCGTCCTTGCCGCCCAGGATGCGCGACAGCAGCACCGAGGCCTTGTCGTCGCCCAGCGCCTTGGTCAGCACCTGGCGGATGTACTCGTCGGAGTCGAGGCCCACGGTGGAGGCGGCCGCCACCATGTCGCGGAAATTGTCGAGCGTGCCGACCACCTCCTCGTGCGGCACGTTCTTCATGGTCGCCATCGCCGCGCCGAGTTTCAACACCTCGCGCGGGCCGAGGAACTTCATCACCTCGGCGGCCTCGGTCTCGCCCATCGCCAGCATCAGGATGGCGGCCTTTTGCAGTCCGGTATTCTCAGTCATTTGCGCCTATCCATTCCTTGATCACGTTGGCCACAATGCGTGGGTCTTCCACGGCCAGTTTCTTGGCCATGGCGAGGTTGTCGCGGTAGCTGCGCGCGGTGTTTTCCTCCATCTTGCGCAGCTCTTCTTCGGCGATGAGCGCCTCGTCCGGCTCTTCCGGCACCGGTTCCTCCGGCACTTCCGGTTCCGGCTCCGGCGCGTTGATCTCGTCGATCTTCTTGAACACCGGGCGCATCATCGGGCGCACGATGCGCAGCACGATGTACAGCAGGATCAGCGCGGTGATCAGGAACTTCGCCAGGTCCTTCGCCATCGGCAGGTTGGCCGGATCCTTCCACCATTCCGGCGGCGGCTCGTAAGGCTTGTCGACGCCGTCGAAGGGCGAGTTGGCCACGCTGACCGCGTCGCCGCGGTCCTGGTTGTAACCCATGGCCTGGCGCACCAGGTCATTGATCTTGGCCATCTCTTCAGGAGTATAGGCCTTTACCGTGACTTTGCCGTTCTTATCGATGATGCGTTTGTAATTGACCACCACCGCCACGGTCAGGCGGCGCAGGCCGCCCATGCCGCGTTGCTCGTAACGCACAGTTTTATCGACTTCGTAATTGGTAGTCGATTCCTTGTGGGTGGGGCCGGCCGCGCCGTTGGCCGCCACCGTGCCCGGCGGCGTGCCGGGCGCCGGCGCGTTGGGGCCGTTGGCGGCGGCGGTCTGGTTGAGCGGCGCGGTGGCGGTGCCCGGCGGCTGGTTCGACAGCGCGCCCGGGATGCCGCCCGGATTCTGGGCGTTGTTGTTGCCGTTGGTCTCGCTGGTCTGCTGGCTGCGGATGGCCGAGGCGGCCGGCGGCGAGTTGGGCTTGTAGTTTTCCGACGCCTGCTCGATCTTGGCGAAGTCGACGTCGGCCACCGCCTCGGCGCGCACATTGCCCTCGCCGACGATGGGGATGACGATCGACTCGACCTGCTTGATCACCTGCGCCTGCAGGTCCTTGACGTACTTCAGCTGCTGCTCGTCGAGCTTGGCGTTGGCGGCGTTGGCGCCGGTCTTGTTCTGGTCGGAAATCAGGTTGCCGGCCTGGTCGACCACGGTGACGTTGGCCGGCATCAGGTCCGGCACGCTGGAGGCGACCAGGTGCACGATGGCGCCGGTTTGCTGCTGGTCCAGCATGCGGTTCGGGTGCAGCGTGACGATCACCGAGGCGGTCGGCTTCTGCTGGTCGCGCACGAACACGGACGGTTTCGGCAGGGCCAGGTGGACGCGGGCGTTCTCGACCGGCGCCAGCGACATCACCGAGCGCGCCAGCTCGCCCTCGAGCGCGCGCTGGTAGTTGACCTGTTCCAGGAATTGCGACACGCCCAGCTTCTGGTTCTCCATCAGCTCGAAGCCGACGTTGCCGCCTTTCGGCAGGCCTTGCGCGGCCAGTTTCAGGCGGATGTCGTGCACCTGCTCGGCCGGCACCAGGATGGCGGTGCCGTTGTCGGAGAATTTGTGCTTGACCTGCATCTTGTCCAGCTCGGCCGTGATGGCGCCGCCGTCGCGGTCGGTGTAATTGGAGAACAGCACGGCGTACTCGGGCGGCTTGTTCCACAGGTACAAGCCGATCAGGATGGCGACGATGGCGGCGGCGCCGGCCGCGCGCAGGAAATTGCGCCCCATCGGCGTCTGGATGAAGGGCAGCTTCTCGGCGCCGTCGTCTGGCGCGCCGGCTGCGGTGGCGTTGTCGATTTCTTCCGCTACGGCCATGATGGTTAGGTCCCGGGTGAGGGTTCTTGAAGGAATACCGCCATTATTGCTTGTAATCAGGAAATTCAATAGGGGGAACAGAGCGCCGTTTACGGTCCTGCTCGATGCTGGGGGCTGGCGTGCTCCTTGTTATTCTGCTACCACGTAGAAAAAAGGAGTCAGCAATGATTACAGGTGGAATTGACAGTAGTCGAATCCAGGCCATGATCGCGCAGTTGAAAGCGCACGCCACCAAGCCGGACTTGCAGCCGCCGGTGATCGCCACCGAGCCGGCGGCGGTGCCCAAGGCGGACTTTTCGGACGCGTTGAAAAAGTCGCTGGACGCGGTCAACGCCAGCCAGGTGGAGGCGGACGGCATGAGCAAGCGCTTCGCCATGGGCGACGACAGCGTGAGCCTGTCGGATGTGATGATCGCGCAACAAAAAGCCAGCATCAACTTCCAGGGCACGATCCAGGTGCGCAACAAGCTGGTGTCGGCCTACCACGACATCATGAACATGCAGGTCTAAAACTCCGGGGTCAGGTCCTCCATTTCTACACGAGCCCAGCGGTAGGCGCGCCTACCGCTGGGCTCGTGTAGAAATGGAGGACCTGACCCCGGATTTAGGTGAGGCCGGCGATGCGGGCGTTGCGCTCGCGCTCCAGCCGGGTGATGTAGCGCTGCACGTAGGCCAGCATGCCGCGCGGGATGTTGACGAACTCGCAACCCAGCCGGCGGTTGGTCTTGTTGTTCAGCAGCGTCAGGTCGAGCGAGTTGCGCACCTGTAGCGCGGTCGTCACCTGGCCGATCTCCGGCAGGTCGATGCGGCAGTCGGCGTAGTTCTTGCCGATGGCGTCGCCCAGCAGCATTTTGTTGTCCAGGATGGCGATGCCGCCGCAGCTGATGTCGGCCAGCGGGAAGGTGGTCGGCCCGCCCAGCTCGGCCGGCAGCGCGATCTGCACCCGCACCGGGTTGGTCACCGGCGTGGCGATCCGGTAATACTCGCGCCGCTGCAGGCGGATCAGGGTCTCAGGGAACGGTATCCTGAAGGCCGGGTTGCCCTCGTGGGTGGTGGCCTCGATCTGGTCGGCGGCGAACAGGATGCGCACCTTGTCCAGCGTGGTCTCGAACGACAGCTGGCGCGAGGCCAGGATGCGCTTGTTCTGCTCCTGGTCGATCGAACAGTCCAGGTAGACCGCGTTGCCGGGCTCGTCCACGTCCAGGATGGAGGTCACGCACACGTCGGCTTCGCCATGGATCAACATGCGGATCAGCTGGTTTTTCTCGCCGATGCCGCGCAGCAGGGCAAAGATCTCGCGCCGCGATTCGACCTCAAAATCGTGCCAGTTTTCCAATTCCGCATCCTGAAAGTGTGGGTACATCTGGGGGCCAATTCGCGTCAAATTTCGGTCAAGGGGATGCTGGTGTCCGGCGCCGGGGGCAGGGGCAGACCAGACTTTTGCGCTGCTTCAATATGATATAGCCAGGCCAATAGTTCCGCAATTGTACGATAGAGGATGGGGGGGATTTGTTGGTCCAGATCAACTTCCATGAGCAGGGAAACAAGTTCCTTGGACTCGTGGATGGCCACCCCGGCCTCCTGCGCGACGTGGATGATCTGCTCGGCCACCAGGCCGCGGCCCTTGGCCACCACCTTGGGCGCCGGCTGGCCGCTGTCGTAGGCCAGCGCCACCGCCTGCTGCAGCGGCTTGCGCGGGGCGTCATCCGTCATGGCCATCCTCCTCCTGGCTGATGGTCAGCGACGACAGTTGCGCGCCGGCCGCCGCCATCGCGCTTTCCAGCTGGCCGGCGTAGGCGCGCAGGGTGCTGGCGCTGCCGTCGCTGTCGGTCTGCACCTGGATGTGGACCTGCTCGCCGATCAGCGTCACCGCCGCCGACACCGCGCCCAGCAGCGGCAGCCGGAAACGCACGCCGCTGCGCCAGATCTGCTCCTGGCCGGCCTCGGCGTCGCCGCCGCCGTCCGGCCGACCCTCGCGCTGGTCGCGCCGCACTTCCCATTGCATGTCCTGGCCCGGCCACGCCTGGCCCTGCCACAGCACGCGGTGCTGTTCCTGCGTGTGCAATTGCTGGTTGATCATCTGCGCGGCGCTCAGGTCGGGGCCGCCGCTGGCCGCGCGCGCGGCCGCCTCGCCGCCTTGCTGCAGCAGGCGCTGCATCTGCGGCTCGCGCATCAGCTCGGCCAGCGGGCGCTCGCCCTTGGCCCACTCGGCCACGTGCGATTCGTAGAACAGGCCGCTCTTGGAGATGGTGTCGTGCAGCTTTTGCGCCAGCACGTCGGTGTCGGGCGCGGCGTTGCCGAACAGGGCGGTCTTGCCGATCAGGGCGGCCTGCGCGGCCTGTCCTGCCTGGGTGGTGGTGCTGAGGATGGTGGTGAGCACGCGGGCGGCGCTGCTCAGCGTGGCTTGCGGGGTGTTGGCGGTCAGCGCCGGCAGTTCATGCGCCGGCGTCAGCGGCGCCTTGCCCAGCAGGGTGGCGGCCAGGCTTTGCGGCTTGGCGCCGTCGGCCGGCGCGGCGGCGGCAGGGTTGCCCGCCGTCAGGGTGGCGGCGGCCTGGGCCTGGGCGGCGCCCGCCGGCATGCCCGGCGCGGCGGCCGCAATGGGCGTGGCGCCCGCTGGCACGGCGGGGCGGCCTGCTGGCGTGGCGGCGGCTTGCTCCGGGGTATCCGCCGCGCCGGCCGGCAGGCCTGGCCGCGCCGAGGCTGCTGTGTTCGCCGCGTTCGGGTTGCCGGCCGCGCCGCCGGCCGCGGCGTTGGGGGCGCCCGGCCGGGGCTGGCCGGGCACGGCCTCGCCTTCGGCAGGCGCGGCGCCATCGCCGCTGGCGGCCGACTGTCCCGGCAGACCGGGTTGGCCAGCGCCGGCCGGCGGCTTGCCGCCGCCGGGCACATACACGGCGGCGCCTTGCGAGGGCAGGCTGGCCGCTTCGCCGCCTTCGGTCAGGCCGCCGTCGGTGTACAGCAGGGTGGGGGCGCCGCCCGGCGTGCTATTGCCGAGCTGGAAAGTGGGGCGCGGTTGCGCGCTCAGCACGGTCAGCGGCACGCTGGTGCCGACCTGGGTGTCGCCCGGCAGCATCAGGCGCACGGCGTTGTCGGCCACCTTGACCAGGTAGCTGCCATCCTTGAGCTTGGACATCACCTCGGCCGGCACGGTCTGGCCGACCAGGTTTTGCACGGCGCGCTGGAACGCGGCCTGGCGGCCGTCACCGATGGCGACGCCGGCGCCGGCGCCATCGGCCGGCTTGACCGGCGCGACGCTGACGTCCAGACGCGGCAACATGGCGCGCGCCCGCTTTAGACGCTACCGTAGGCGGTAACGACGCGCCGTTCGGCGCCGGTGGAATTGATCAGTTTGGACAGTTGCGCCATCCACGGCATGGTCAGGTCGCGGATCTGGCGGTCGGCGTTGAGCATCTGGCGTATCAGTTCGATTTTGCGCTCGCGCTCGGCGCCGCTCATCGGCTGCTGCGGCTCCTGCGCGCGCAGCACCTGCACGTGGGCGGCGCAGCGCTGCTCGAGCGCCACCAGCGCGTCCCAGTCGCTGCGGGTGGCCGCTTGCACCATCTGCTCGGTCAGGTCGGCCATGGCGGCGTACACGGAGAGAACTTCTGGAATCGTCATCATAAATCAGGCGCTCGCGAGGTTGGTGGTGGGGTGGATGCCGGTGGCGGCGGGGGTGTCGGCGATCGCGTTCCAGGCGTCGCGCAACTCGGTCAGCAGGCGCTGCACTTCTTCGATGATGCTGGGGTCGTTGTTGAGGTTGGCCGTGAGCAGACGCGCGCTCATGTACTCGTACAGCGCGTCCAGCCCCTCGGCGATCTCGCCGCCGGCCTTCTTGTCGAGCGCGGCGCGCAGGCCGCTGTCGATGATCATGATGGCCTTGGAAATCGATTTGCCCTTCTCGCCAATATTGCCACTGCGCATGCCGTTCAGCGCCGTGCTGAGCGCGACCAGCGCGCCGTCGAACAGCATCACGATCAGCTTGTGGGGACTGGCGGCCACCACGCCGGTTTCCATGCCAACCTTGGCATAGGCGCTGACACCAGTTTGTCGAGATCCGAACATACTTGCTCTCCTGTGAGTGCGCTTGCGGTCAGGCCTTGGCCATGGCCGCAAACTGCTGCGTCAAGAACGACGCGGTGGTATTCATGCTGGCGATCGAGGTGTCGAGCGCCGAGTATTGCGCGCGGTAGCGCTTCTCGATATCGGTCAGGCGGTCGCTGAAGGCGGTCTTCTGCTTGTCGATATCCTTGACGGTGTTGTTCAAGCCCTTGGTGCGGCTGGTGATGGCGCCGTCGGCGCCGAGGTAGCCGGCCGTCAGCATGTTGAGCTGATAGGCATAGCCTTGCGAAAAGCCGAAGCTGCCGCGCGAGCCGGTGGTGTCGCCGGTGACCGTCAGTTTCAGGCCCTCGATCGGCGCGCCGGCCGCGCCGGTCAGGGTCTGGCCGTCGCCGGTGGCGGTGTAGCCGCCGATGGTGCCGGCCACGTCCTTGCCATCCACCGGGGTGCCGCCGCCGAACACGGTGGCGACCGAGGTGCCGCTGGCGGTGTTGATGTGGATGTTGGACTTGGAGCCATAGCGCGTCGAGTTCAGCTTGAGCGTGCCGTCGTCGCCGACGCTGGCGGTGACGGTGGCGCCGGCGCTCGAGAACGCGCTCACGCCGTTGATGGCCGACTGCAGCATGGTGGCCAGCTGGCTCGGGTTGTAGGTGCCGGCCGGCAGCGTGATGGTGGCGGTGTTGTTGACGTTGGACGGGGTGGTGTCGTTCAGCGTCACGGTCCAGCTGGTGTCGGCGTCGATGGTGGTCTCGGCCGGCAGCACGGCGTCGCCCTGCAGCGTGCCCTGGGTGGCCAGCTGGCTGATGTCGATCCGGTAGTCGCCGGCCTGGGTCTTGGCGGTCGAGCTGACGAACTTGATGTCGGGGTCGGTGCCGCGGCCGACCGCCGCGAACAGGCCGGCGATGTCGCCGTAGTTGTCGTTGATCGCCTTGCCGAGCTTGCTGGAGTCCAGCGTCAGCGTGCCATCCTTCTGGAACGAGATGCCGATCTGCGACAGGTTGGTCAGCTTGCTGCCCTCCAGCCCGGTGATCGAGCTCGACATCTGGCGCCGGATCGAGGCGCTCAGGTTGCGGATGGTGGAGTCGCCCAGCAGCGGGCCGCCGGTCTTGGTGTCGGTGTTGTAGCCGCTCAGCTGGTTGATCTGCGAGTTGAGGTCGTTGTAGGCCTTGACGAAACCGCTCACCGAGCTGTTCAGCGCGGTCGAGTCCTTGGCGATGGTCAGCGTGGTGCTGCCGGTCTTGAGCGTGCTCAGGGTGACGCCGCTGATGGCGCCCGAGATGCCGGCGCTGGAGCTGGTGACGTCGATGCCGTTGACGGTGGCCTTGGTGTCGGCCGCCGCCGCCTTCTGGCTCAGGTTCTGGACGCCGGCCGGGTCGTAGCCCAGCAGCGCCTCCAGCGCCGGGTCGGCCGGGTCGCCGCCCGAGCCGCTCAGCGTGATTTTCATGGTCGAGCTGACGCCGGTGGCGCTCGAGGTCAGGATCAGGCGGTTGGGCGTGGCGTTGGTGCCGGTCGAACCGTCCGAGACGATGCTGGCGGTGACGCCGAAGTTGCCCTTGTTGATGGCCGCGACGATGCCGGCCAGCGTGTTGTTGGTGCTGTCGATCACGATGTTGCCGCTGGTGCGCGAGGAGTCGGCGGTGAAGCTGGCGCCGAGGTAGGCGCCGCCGACACCGGCCGTGAAGCCGGCCCCGGCCGGATTGGTGCCGCCCACCGTGATCGGGCTGCCGTCGGCCGAGATCAGCGAGATGGAGCTGACCGCGGTGGTGCTGGAACCGATGTTGGCCGCGCCGGCGGCGTTGCCGATGCCGCCCGTCACCGTGCCCGACACCGCCTCGGCCACCGCGATATTCGAGCCGTCGGCGTTGGTGAATTGCAGGGTGCCGTCGGCGGCCGTGCCGCTGACGGTGATGTTGGCGTCGGCCAGCGCGCGCGCCACGGCGGTGTTGCCGCTCAGCGCCGCGTCCAGCGAGGCGGCGGTGACGCCGCCGCCGCCGGCCACGCCGGCCGCCTGCACGGCGATTTCCACGCCGCCCACCGACAGCGAATAGGTGCCGCCGCCGCTGGTGTCGATGTCGCCGAAGCTGGAGGCGCCGCCGCTGCCGAACAGGGTGGCGCTGGTGACGGTGGCGGCGGCCTTGGCCGACACCCCGGTGGTGGTGCTCTTGGCGTTGATGGCGTCGGCCAGCAGGCGCGCGCTGCGGGTGGTGCCGTCGGTGGCGATCGCGGTGTTGTTGATGGTGAGCGCGCCCGGCGTCAGGCCGCTGGTGCTGAGGCTGGCGCCGAGGGCGCCGCCGGTCAGGCCGAAGGTGCCGCCGCTGACGGTGCCGAGCGAAAAGTTAATCGTGGTCTTGGCGCCGGTGCCGATGGCCGCGGTGGTGGTCTTGTAGCCGCCCGAGGCCAGCGTCTGCGCCTGCGCCACCTGGGTGACGTTGATGCGGTAGCTGCCCGGGATCGCGGTGCCGGTGGCCGAGGCGGTCAGCACCGAGGCGTCGCCGGGCGTGGCCGACATGGTCTGGAAGCCGGACAGCGACGTCAGGCTCGACAGCGAGGACTGGAACGAGCCCAGCGCGCTGGACAGGTTGCCGAAGGCGGACACCTGCGCCAGGTAGCTGGCCGACTTCTTGTCGAAGTCCGCCAGCGGCGCGGACTCCACCGCCATCAGCTTGCTGACGATGGTGTTGACGTCGATGCCGGAACCGATGCCGGGAGAAGAGAGGCCCACGATGTGCTCCTAAGTAAAACAATAATATAAGACAATATCGGCAGAATCAAACCGGACTTGAGAGGGGAGAACACCCGCCAGTTCGCGCGAAGCGGATACAGGCGGCAGCGTTAACGGGCTGGAAAGACGTGCTGACGCGCAGCAATGGCGGAGACGGCGCTCCCGGGGTCAGGATGCCACAGATGGGAAAAAAGCGGCGCGCGCGGGGCGCGGCCGCCTCAGGCGGTTTGCTGGATCAGCAGACCGGTGCTGGATTTGGCCTCCAGCGATTTGGCGATTTCCAGCGCCTCGGGCGTGGGAATCTGGCGCAGCACTTCCTTGGTGGTCTGGTCGACCACCTTGACCACGGTGCGCTTGCTGTCGCTGTCGATGGAGAACTCCAGGCCCTGCGACTTGGCCTGCACCGACTTGTTCAGCTGCGACACCGCCTCGCTCACCTGCTCGAGCGAGGGCGCGGCCGCCGGCGCGCGCACCGCGGCGGCGGTCTCGACGGCGGTGGCCGGGGCGCGCGCGGCGCCCTGGGCGGCGGCGTCGGAACTGACCGGGGCGCGCTCGGCCGGGCGGCCGCTCGCGGCCGAGGTGGCCGAGCCTATGGTATCGATAGTCATGATGCTTCCTTTACGAAAAATCCCCGACTGATGAAATCAGCCGGGGAACCTGGTTACGGCGGCGCTTGCGGCGCCGTCTCATCCCCGGATTTTAGCCACGCAGCAGCGACAGCACGCCGTTCGGCAGCGAGTTGGCTTGGGCCAAGATCGCGGTGCCGGCCTGTTGCAGGATCTGGCCGCGGGTCAGGCTTGCGGTCTCCGCGGCGAAGTCGGTGTCCTGGATACGGCTACGGGAAGCCGACAGGTTCTCGGTCGCGGTGTTCAGGTTCGAGATGGTCGAGGCGAAACGGTTCTGGATCGCACCCAGCGCGGCGCGGTTGCTGTTGATCTGGTTCAGGGCCGAGTCGATGGTTTTCAGCGCGGCGTTCGCGCCGTCGACCGTGCTCACGTCCAGCTTGGCGACCGATTGCAGGTCGGAGCCGATCGCGGTGCCGGCGGTGCCGCCCAGCACGGCGGTGCCGGTCGAGCTGATCGAGAAACCGGAATCCGACGAGAAGCTCAGCTTGCCGCCCACGGTGACCGACTGGCCTGCGGTCGAGATCGGAATGGCGACGGCCGGGGCGTTCACGGCGGCGGTCGTGCCATTGGCCGGGGTGCTCGCGCCAGCGATCGAGGCGCTGCCCAGACCGGTTGCGTCCGCCAGATCGTTGGTGATGTTGATGTCATCGCCGTTGTTATTGCTCAGAACCAGCGAGGATACGCCAGCGCCATCTTTCTTGATCGACGCGGTCACGGCGGTGGTGCCGCTCTGCGCGTTGATGGCCTGGGCCAGCGCCGACAGGTCGCCGCCCACTACCTTGGCCGAGATGGTGACCGCTTTCGAGGTCGCGTCGTTGGCCACCGAGTTGGCGCCGCGCAGGTCGAACTGGACCGCGCCATCGGTGATGCCGGTGATGGTGGCTTGGGTCGAGGCGGTGGCGGTGACGCCGGTGGTGCCGCTCAGGCCGTTGATGTTGGCCGCGATTTTCGCGGCGCTGTCGCCCTTGCCCGAGGCGTTGGTGGCCGCGCCCTTGATGGTCAGGTCGGTGCTGATGCCATTGCCGGACTTGATGGTCAGGGTCTCGTCGGCGGCGACGTTGTTGGTGCCGGCCGCGCTGGCGAAGGCTTGCGACAGGGTGGTGGAGTCGGCGCCGGCGCCGCCGGTGGACGAGGACAGGGTGTTGTTGCCCAGGTCGGTGGCCTTGGCCGATTGCACGCCGATGTTGATGGTCTGGCCGGAGTTGGCGCCGACCTGGAACTGGGCCGAGGTCAGCGAGCCGTCCAGCACGTTCTGGCCGTTGAACTGGGTGGTGTTGGC
Source organism: Duganella sp. SG902 (assembly GCF_013376005.1). Classification (GTDB taxonomy): domain Bacteria; phylum Pseudomonadota; class Gammaproteobacteria; order Burkholderiales; family Burkholderiaceae_D; genus Rugamonas. Next base: position 604,318 of record NZ_JABMJK010000002.1, read on the forward strand.
CACGCGGTTCAGTTCGTTCGACAGGGCCGACACCTCGTTCTGGATCGACTTGCGGTCCGAATCGGAGTTGGTGCCGTTGGCCGACTGCACGGCCAGTTCGCGGATACGCTGCAGCAGATCGCCGGCGGTGCTCAAGCCACCCTCGGCCGTCTGCGCCAGCGAGATACCGTCGTTGGCGTTACGGGCGGCCGTGGTATTGCCGCGAATCTGCGACGTGAAACGCTCGGAGATAGCCAGACCGGCAGCGTCGTCTTTTGCGCTGTTGATGCGCAGACCGGACGACAGGCGTTGCAGCGAGGTCGACAGATTGGCTTGCGAGGAGGTCAGGTTACGTTGCGAATTCAGCGAAGCAATATTAGTGTTGATGACTTGTGCCATGATGTTTCTCCAAACTGGTGCTACTTATTGTGGGCCGGATGCCTCAATTCCCCTTGGTCTGCCTCTCTGCTTCCGAGGCAATCAAACCGCAGTTATTCTCGGTAACGGGTTCCCATGTGGAAAGTTTAGGGAGAAAAAGCGGGAAAATTTTTGCTTTCGGGGCTAAAGTTCGCCACGCATGAGCGTCTAAACGACGGCAAAAAATGAAACTTTAGGGTGAAAAAAAATTTATTTCGCGGCCGGCGCGGCGAAAAAAAGCCCGGCGCGGGGCCGGGCTGCTGGGGCGTGGGCGGGGAAAACGGCCTAGTCGGCCACCACCACGCGGTTCTTGCCGGTCTGCTTGGCGGTGTACATGGCCTTGTCGGCCCGTTTCACCAGCTCGGTCTGCTCCTCGTTGGGGCGGCGCAGGGCCACCCCGGCCGAGAAGGTGATCAGGACCTTCTCGTTATCGTGCAGGAAGAAGTGCTTGGTCAGCTCGCGCTGCAGGCGGGTCATCGTGCTGGCGGCCGCCTCGACCGTGGTTTCCGGCATCAGGATCAGGAATTCCTCGCCGCCGAAGCGGGCGATCACGTCCATCGAGCGCAGCGTGTCCTTGACGATCTTGACCAGGTGCTTGAGGGCGGCGTCGCCGGCGATGTGGCCGTAGGTGTCGTTGAGCTTCTTGAAATCGTCCAGGTCCAGCACGGCGATGCACAGCGGCGTGCCGCGGCGGTCCGAGCGCGCGGTCTCGCGCTCGAACACATCGTCCAGGCCACGGCGGTTGAGGCTGCCGGTGAGCTGGTCCTCGCGCACCAGCTCGCTCAAGTGCTGCAGCTTGGCCTCCAGCGTGTGGATGCGCGCCTCGGCGTCCTGCACCTCCTGCTTGGCCAGCATCATCTTGTCGCGCGCCTTGAGCGCCTCGTTCTGGACGATGCGGGTTTCCTTGAGCACCTCGTCGAGAATGCTGTTGAGCTCGGCGATATTGTCGGCCTTGCTGATCTTTTCCGAATAGCCGCCGATCTTCTCGTGGAAGTCCCCGGTCGAGGCCGCCACTTGGCCGAGGCGGTCGATGAAGGTCATCATCATGTTCTTGACGGTGAGCTTGACGTCCGCCAGGCTGTGCTTGAGCTGGCCCTGCTTGTAGATCACTTCCTTCAGGCTGCGCGTGGCCTCCTCCAGCGCGCGCACGTCCAGCGGGCCGGCGATCAGGTTCTGCACCGCCTCGATCTGGCCGCGCAGCCAGCTGTCGTCGTCGAGCAGCTCGCTGACGTTCTCCAGCAGCAGCTTGAACAGGCGCAGCAGCAATTCCTGCTGCTCGCCGCTGTCGCCGCCGCGCAGCTCGATCTGGTAGCACAGCTGTTTCAGGCGCACGGCGATCTCGGCCAGCGCCTCCTCGCTGTGGGCGGCCTTGGTGGCGGCGCCCAGCGACTCGGCCTCGGCCACCAGCACCGGCGCGCCCGCCAGCAGCGACGCCACCGCGAAGGTCAGGGTGCGGCTCAGCAGGTCGCGCAGCACGCGGGCCTGCTCGCTTTCCTCGCCCGCCAGGCCGGCCACCTCGATGCCTTTTTTGGGCGCCACGAAGTGCTTCTCGACCAGCTGCGACAGCGCGCGCGCGTAGCCGTCCCAGTCGCGCGTCTTGACCGCGCGGTTGAAGCGGCGGCCGAACTCGGCCAGCTCGCCGCTGTTTTCGCCGAGGCGGGCGGCGAACTGGCTGAGCACCGATTCCGGGCCCGGATCGGCGCTGCCCGGCGGGGCGGCCGGGGCGGGCGGCTCGGGCGCGACGCCGGCGATCTCGTTGTAAATGTCGCGGTAGGCCTCCGGCGTCGGCGCGATGCGGCGCACCGCCAGGCGGCGGAACGCCTCGCGTGCGATGTCGGCCGGGTTCTGCTCGGGAGTGGGTGGTTTGCTGGACATGTGACGCGCGGACCTCTTAATGGATTACCAATTACGTCTATGATAAGCGAGCTGTCCACCCGGCAATACTCGAAACAGGGGCGGGAAGGTGGCTTTCATCCGTGTATAACTATCTTAACTCCGCTTATTCGATCAGTTGGTTTTTTATCGCGTAGTGGGTCAGCTCGGCGCTGTTTTTCAGCTTCATCTTCACCAGCAGGCGCGCGCGGTACTCGCTCACGGTCTTGACCGACAGCGACAGCTCCTTGGCGATCATGCCCACCGTCTTGCCGGAGGCGATCATGGTCAGGGTCTGGTACTCGCGGTCGGACAGGGTCTCGTGCGGCGGCGCCTCGTGGTCGTCGTTGACGTGGTTGGCCAGCTCCTGCGCCAGCGCCGCGCTGATGTACTTGAGGCCGCCGGCGACCTGGCGGATCGCGTTGACCAGCTCCTTGGGCGCGCTCTGCTTGGTGAGGTAGCCGGCCGCGCCGGCCTTGAGCGAGCGGATCGCGTACTGGTCCTCGCGGTGCATGGACAGCATCAGCACCGCCAGCTCCGGCCTTTCCTTCTTGATCTGCTTGAGCACCTCGATGCCGCTGCGGTCCGGCAGCGAGATGTCGAGCAGCATCACCTGGCAGCCGGACTTGCGGAACAGCTTGACCGCGTCCAGCCCGCTCTCGGCCTCGCCGGCCACCACGATGTCGCGCGTCTCCGCCAGGATTTGCTTCAAGCCCTCCCGCACGATGGCGTGGTCATCGGCGATGAACACCTTGATGGTGGCTTTTTCTGTCATCAATCTCTACCCTGTTGTGTCCAGCGCCGGTGCCGCGAGACACATTATTTCGACGCGGAAATGTTTTCTTCCGCTATTGTAGCGCCAGCGGCGGCCGCGATGAGGCCGTCGCGTACCGTGTCGCGTTTTATTTTGATGGCCACCACCGTGCCGCCGCCGCCGGCGTGGCTCAGCGTCAACGTGCCGCCCAGCGCGCGCGCGCGTTCGGCCATGCCGCGCAGGCCGAAGGAGTCGGGCTTGGCGCGGTCGGCCTGGCGGATGCCGCGGCCGTTGTCGGCGATCTTCAGGCTCACGTGGTGGCGCAGCCGCGCCAGCTTGACGGTGACCTTGCTGGCGTGCGCGTGCTTGGCGACATTGGTCAGCGCCTCCTGGGCGATGCGGAACAGGGCGGTGGCCTGGTCGTTGTCGAGGCCGATGTCGCGCTGGTTGGCGCTGAAGCAGCTGTGGATGCCGGTTTGCTTGCCGAACTCCTTGACCTGCCATTCGAGCGCCGCCACCAGGCCGAGGTCGAGCAGGGCCGGGCGCAGGTCGAGCGCGATGCGGTGCACGGCCTCGATGGTGCGGTCGACCAGGGCGTCGACGTAGTCGGTCTTCTCGCGCAGCGCCGGGTCGGCGCCGTCGAGGCGGGCGGCCAGCATGGCCAGCGCCATCTTGATGGCGGTCAGGTTGCCCCCCAGCTCGTCGTGGATCTCGCGCGCGATGCGGCTGCGCTCCTGTTCCTTGACGCGGTCGGTGTGGGCGCTCAGCTCGGCCAGGCGGGCGCGCGAGTGGCGCACCTCCAGCTGCTCCAGCTTGCTGGCGGTGATGTTGGTCATGATGCCGTCCCAGCGCACCGCGCCGTCCGCCAGCGCGTGCGGGGTGCAGCGCAGGTTGATCCACTTGACGTCCTTCCAGGCCTCGACCCAGATGCGGCCCTCCCAGTTCCAGCTCCACAGCGCGTTGGCCGAGGCGCGCATGGCGTCGAGGTAGGACTGGCGGTCGTCCTCGAGGATCAGTTCGAGGAAGCGCTGCGGCCGGGCGTGCAGCTCGGCGGCGGTCAGGCCCAGCAGCGCCAGGCAGCCCTCGCTCAGGTAGGGGAAGCTGACGCCGCCGTCGGCATGCAGCACGAACTGGTACACCAGGCCCGGCGTGTTGGAGACGATGGCGGCGAAGCGCGCGCGCACCTGCTCCAGTTCGGTGAGCAGGGCCTGACTGTCGGCGGGAGGGGGGACGGCTGGACGCATGGCATGTATGATACGTGAAAGCCGCTACAATAATTGGTATGAATAAAGCATTTGTCAAAGAATCGGACGGGGACGAGGACGACGAGGCCGCCGCGCTGGCGTTGGCGATCCCGCCCGGCTCCAAGAACTACATCCGGCCGGAGGGCTACCAGCGCATCAAGGATGAGCTGCTGCGGCTGATCGACGTCGAGCGGCCGGAGGTGGTGAAGATCGTGCACTGGGCCGCCTCCAACGGCGACCGCTCGGAGAACGGCGACTACATCTACGGCAAGCGCCGCCTGCGCGAGATCGACCGCCGCATCCGCTTCCTGACCAAGCGGCTGGACTCGGCCTTCATCGTCGACCCCAGCGCCCACCACGGCAGCGACCAGGTGTTCTTCGGCGCCACCGTCACCTACAGCAACCAGGATGGCGAGGAGCGCACCATCACCATCGTCGGCATCGACGAGCTCGATCCGCTGAACGGCAAGATCAGCTGGGTGGCGCCGGTGGCGCGCGCGCTGACCAAGGCGCGCGAGGGCGACACCATCAGCTTCCAGGCGCCGCACGGCGTGGAGGAGCTGGAGATACTGGAGGTCAGCTATCCTGCGCCGGCCGCCGATTAAATGCTGGGTGTGCCTGCTGGCGCTGCTGGGCGGGCAGGGGAGCGCCTGCGCGGCCGATGTCTACATCATCGACACCAATTCCAGCAAGTCGAGCTATAACGACAGCCACATCCTGCACCTGGTGACGGCCGCGCTGGACGCCTCCAGCGGCAAGTACGGCCCGTACGAGTTCCGCGTGGCGCCGCTGCGCATGGAGCGCGACCGCCTGCTGCAGGAAATGCTCAAGGGCGAGCTGGTCAACCTGAGCGGCCAGGTCACCTCGCAGGAATGGGAGCAAAAGCTGATCCCGATCCGCATCCCGATCGACAAGGGCATCTCCTGCTACCGCATCGCGCTGATCGACGGCCGCCAGCAGGACCTGTTCAGCGCCGTGCGCACGCTGGACCAGTTGCGGAGCCTGTCGCTGGGGGCCGGCCGCCAGTGGAGCCTGACAGCGACCTACAAGCAGGCCGGCTTCCACGTGGTGGAGGGCGCCAACACGGCCGGCCTGCACAGCATGCTGGCGGCGGGCCGCTTCCAGTACTTCCCGCGCGCGATCGACGAGGCGATCTACGAACAGGCGGCCTACGCGCCCAATTTCCCGACGCTGAGCGTGGAGCGCAGCTTCGCCCTGTACGTGCCGTCGCCGCGCTACTTCTTTATCGGCGGCGGACAGCGGCGGCTGGCGCAGCGGCTGGAGTACGGCCTGCAGCAATTGCTGGCCGACGGCCGCTTCGACCACATCTTCCACGAGTTCTACGACGGCCTGATCGAGCAGGCCGGGCTGCGCCGGCGCCGCATCTTCCGGGTCGAGAACCCGGCCCTGCCGTCGCAGACGCCGCTGTCCAACCGCGGGTATTGGTACGACCCGCGCGAACACCGGTAGCCGGGGCGCGGAGGATTACAATGACGGATATACGGACACTGGGGAGGTGCGGTACTTGAATCGCGTCCTGTCACCAACGCTGCGTGGGCTGGCCACGCTGCTGTGCATGCTGGCGCTGTCAGCCTGGCAGGGGGCGGCGCTGGCGCGCGATGTGTACACCATCGACCATAACTTCAGCCGTCCCGACAGCCGCGACCGCTACACCATGCTGATCCTGCGCGCGGCGCTCGACGCCTCCAGCGCCAAATACGGCGCTTACGACCTGCACAGCTCGCCGCTGGGCATGGAGCGCGACCGCCTGCTGCTGGAAATGACCAAGGGCGAGCTGGTCAACCTGAGCGCGCAGATCACCGCGCCCGAGTGGGAGCGCAAGCTGCTGCCGATCCGCATCCCGATCGACAAGGGCCTGTCCGGCTACCGCATCTCGCTGATCGACGGCACCCAGCAGGCGCGCTTCAGCGAGATCACCACGCTGGAGCAGCTCAAGCGCCTGTCGCTGGGCGCCGGGCGCCAGTGGAGCTCGACCCAGGTGCTGCTGCACGCCGGCTTCGACGTCGCCCAGGGCAACTCCACGGCCGGCCTGCACAGCATGCTGGCGGCGCACCGCTTCCAGCACTTCCCGCGCGGCATCGAGGAGGCGCTGTTCGAGCAGGCCGCCTACGCGCCGGCGTTCCCGGCGCTGGCGATCGAGCGCAGCCTGGCCATCTACTTCCCGCTGCCGCGCTATTTCTTCGTCACGCCCGGCCAGCCGCGCCTGGCCGAACGCCTCGAATACGGCCTGCAGCGGCTGCTCGCCGACGGCCGCTTCGACCGCATCTTCCATGAGTTTTATGACGATCTGATCGAGCAGATCGGCCTGCGCAAGCGCCGTGTGTTCCGGCTCGACAATCCCATGCTCTCGCCGCAGACCCCGCTGGCCAACAAGGCCTACTGGTACGACCCGTTCGAACACAAGTGAGCGGAACGGCTGCTTAACCGGTTCACCCCTCAATAGTGACTATTTGTCACGGTATTGCCGTATAATAATATTGATTTATAGAAATTATCTATTTTTCACATATCGTCCGGCTGCTGCCGTCGGCAATTTTTATCGAGGGGCACTTCATGAATTCAGCAAGCAAGGCAGCCGCATGGCTGTTGTTCACCTTTGGCGCAGCGGCTCTGCCGGCATATGCCCTGCCCGACATCACCACGCAAAGCATTCCGTTTGGTATTCAGGCGCAAGAGGCATACCCAACGATCAGTGCGGACGGCCGCTACGTCGCCTACAAAATCCAAAATAAGATTACCGGTACCACCCTGCCTCCTTCCGAGATTTATGTTCACGACCTGGTCACTGGGCAGCGCGCGCCTGCCAACCTGTCGTTGAGCGGGGCCGTGTCGCCGGCCGGGGCTGTGTGCAACATGCCGTCGATGAGCGCCAATGCCCGCTATGTGGTGATGGGCTGCTACGCCACCCCGATGGGCGGCAGCACGACCGGCGGCTCGGCCTACTTTGTGTATGACCGGGAAGCCAACGCCACGCAGATGATTCCCGATACCGGCGTTGACCGTCCTGGCAGCTATGGCAGCGCCATCAGCGCGAATGGCCGCTTTGTCGCCTTCCGTACGATGACAGCGGGGAATATCTCGAGACTGTACGTGCGCGACCTGGTCAACAGGACCACCAGCGGCACCAGCGCCCAATTGGTGCAGAGCTCGGCCACCCGCCTGTCCATCAGCGCCGATGGCCGTTATGTCGCCTACAACGGCAACGCCTTGAGCAACAATGGTCCGCTCAACGTGTCGGTCTACGACCGCGTCACCGGCGTCACCGAGCCGATCGATGTGCGCCTTGACGGCAGCCGCTCGACGGTGGGCGGCACGGAAATCACGATGAGCGATGATGGCACGGTGGTCGCGTTCGTCTCGAACGACAAGCAGCTGGCGCCGACCGCGCCTTACGGTAATCTGGCTGGCGTCTACGTTCGCGACCGCAAGACGGCCAAGACCGAGCTGGTCAGCTCCACCGCCAATGCGGCAATCCAGTACGCCGGCGTCAGCGGCAATGGCCGTTACGTGGGGTATGCGCAGGGCGGTGTCATGTATGTTTACGACCGTCTTACCAAACTGACGCGCAAGATCACGCTCACCGGCATGCTGCCGTTCGGTGCGCCGCGCTTCTCCACCGACGGCCGCTACATGACCTTCACCGCCTCGAACACCGCGTTGACCTTGCGCTATGTGACCGTTGCCGACCTGGGCGTTGCGCCCGACGTCAGCTTCTCCACCAAACAGCTGACGCTGACCGAAGGCGGCATCGCCGGCACCTACAGCATGGTGTTAACGCAGGCGCCCGAGGCCGACGTGAAAGTCGTGGCCAGCACCAGTAATCAGCTGACTCTCGCGCGCAGCGAACTGACCTTCACCGCGGATAACTGGAACACGCCCCAGGTCATCAGCGTACAGGCGGTGGCAGACGGCGCAACCGAAGGAACCCACGACGCCACGGTTACCCACACAATTAGCAGCGCCGACATTCACTATAACGTGATCGCGCCGGTTAGCGTGAGCGCGACAATTTCCGATGGCGTGATTCCGACCATTGCGATCCCCGCCGCCAATTGGACTGAGGCCGCGCTGCCGCTGTCGGGCACGGCGGCGCCTGGCGCGACCGTGCTATTGACGGCGGTTAATCGCAGCACTGGCTGGCTCTCCTCGGTCAGCACGGTCGCGGATGCGCAGGGCAACTGGAGTTATAGCCTGGCGGGTTACACGGACGGCGTGATCGACCTGGATGTCCAGGCCGATGGTATCAAGAGCGTGGTGCGGACGGTCGCTGTCAGCTTGACGCCGGAAGTTCCGTCTCAAACGATGTAACACTTGAAGCGGTGACACACAGGACGGACCGGCGCACGCCTGGTCCGTTTTTGTCAGCCGCGCTCGCGCAGGATGCGGTTGACGCCGGCCACGCGGCGCACGTTGCGCAGCAGGCCGGCCAGGTGCACGCGGTCCTTCACCTGCACCGTGAAGCGCAGCTGGTGCAGCACGTGTTCCTTGTCCTCGTCCATGCCGACGTAGGTGATGTTGGCGTCCGACTCGCCGATCTCGGCGGCCACGCGCGCCAGGATGCCTTTCTCGTTGTTGATCAGCAGCTTGATGCGGCTGTCGAAACGGCGGTTCAGCTCGCTGCCCCACTTGACCGCGATCCAGCGGTCCGGCTCCTTGGCCTTCTGGCGCTTGGCCTGGGTGCAGTCGGCGGTGTGCACCAGCAGGCCCTGGTCGCGCCGCAGCTGGCCGATGATGGAGTCGCCCGGGATCGGCAGGCAGCACGGCGCCAGTTGCACCGACACGCCCTCGCTGCCGCAGATGGTGACCGGGTCCAGCTCGGCCGCGCTGTTGTGGTCGACCGGCGCGCTGACCGACTCGCCGCCGCGCAGGCCGAAGATGTGACGCGCCACCAGCGCCGCCATGCGCTTGCCGACGCCGATGTCGGCGTACAGCTCGTCCAGCGACTTGGCGCTCGATTCCTTCAGCAGGCGCTCGGTCAGGTGCTCCTCCAGCTCCGGGCTCACGCCCAGCGAGGACAGCGCGTGCGACAGCAGCTGCTGGCCCAGCGCGATCGATTCCGGCAGGTTGATGGTGCGCAGGTGGTGGCGGATCGCCGAGCGCGCCTTGCCGGTGCGTACGAACGACAGCCAGCTCGGGCTCGGGCGCGAGGTCGAATCGGTCACGATCTCGACGATGTCGCCGTTGCGCAGCTCGGTGCGCAGCGAGGCCGGCTCGTTGTTGATGGTGACCGACACCGTGTGGTCGCCGATGCCGGTGTGGATGGCGTAGGCGAAGTCGATCGGCGTGGCGCCGCGCGGCAGCGCGATGATCTTCGACTTGGGCGTGAACACGTACACCGAGTCGGGGAACAGGTCGACCTTGACGTGTTCCAGGAACTCGGCCGAGTCGCCGGTCTGCTGCTGGATGTCGAGCAGCGACTGCAGCCAGGCGTGGGTGCGCTGCTGCAGGTCCGACATATTGGCCTCGCCGTTCTTGTACAGCCAGTGCGCCGCCACGCCCGACTCGGCGGTGCGGTGCATCTCCTGGGTGCGGATCTGGAACTCGACCGGCGTGCCGTACGGGCCGATCAGCGTGGTGTGCAGCGACTGGTAGCCGTTCAGCTTGCGGATCGCGATGTAATCCTTGAACTTGCCCGGCATCGGCTTGTACAGCGAGTGCAGGGTGCCGAGCGCGACATAGCAATTCGGGAAGCTGTCGACCACCACGCGGAAGCCATACACGTCCAGCACCTGCGAGAACGACAAGTGCTTGCTGCGCATCTTCTTGTAGATGCCGTACAGGGTCTTCTCGCGGCCGTACACCTCGGCCTCGATGTTGGCCATGGCCAGCGTGTTCTTGACCGACTCGAGGATCTTCTTGACCACCTCGCGCCGGTTGCCGCGCGCCGCCTTGACCGCCTTGCCCAGCGTGCGGTAGCGCAGCGGGTACAGGTGGGCGAACGACAGGTCCTGCAGCTCGCGGTAGATGTTGTTCAGGCCGAGCCGGTGCGCGATCGGCACGTACACTTCCATGGTCTCCTTGGAGATGCGGGCCTTGGCGGCCGGCTTCATCACCTCCATGGTGCGCATATTGTGCAGGCGGTCGGCCAGCTTGATCAGGATCACGCGCACGTCCGAGGCCATGGCCAGCAGCATCTTGCGGAAGTTTTCCGCCTGCGCCTCGATCTGGCTCTGGAACTCGATCTTCTCCAGCTTGGACAGGCCGTCCACCAGGTTGGCCACCGGCGCGCCAAAGCGCTCGATCAGCTCTTCCTTCTTGACATCCTGGTCCTCCATCACGTCGTGCAGCAGGGCGGCCATGATGGCTTGCGCGTCGAGCTTCCAGTCGGCGCAGATCTCGGCCACGGCGATCGGGTGCGAGATGTAAGGCTCGCCCGACTTGCGCAGCTGCCCGAGATGCATCTCGTCCGAAAAGCGATACGCTTCCTTGACCTTTTTCAGGTCGGCGGCGCTCATGTATTCGGCCAGTTTTTCAGTCAGATGGGACACCGACGCGACACCGGCCGTCATGGCGGGAGGCGTGGCCAGGGGCGACGAGGAAATCACGGGAGGTACTGGGGGTGTGGCAGGTGGTGCGGAGGTGCTATCGCCGGCTGCAGCTACGGACATGACCGCGGCCGGCTTCTGGGCCGGCCTTTTCGCCCGGGCGGGCTTGTCACTCACTGTAGGATCTGCAGGGATCAGATTCATACGTTTGCGTTCCGTCTCGATGAGAATGTCCAATACTACTGCTAAACCGCATCATTCACATTGTTCGGGAACGCGGTCCCAACTTACATTGGGACCTTTTTCAACATTTCCAGACCGACTTTGCCAGCCGCGATTTCACGCAGGGCGACCACGGTGGGCTTGTCCTTGGCTTCCACCTTCGGGGTGTGGCCTTGCAGCAGTTGGCGGGCGCGGTAGGTCGCGGCCAGGGTCAGCTGGAAACGGTTAGGTACGTTTTTCAGACAATCTTCAATCGTAATGCGGGCCATCTATAACTCCTAAAAATCTTGCGTATTTGTTTATTCAGCGTGGATGCCCAACTGGGCAAAGAGCGAGGCGTTGCGTGCCGCTTGTTGCGCAAACCGGCAACGGGCCGCTCGGACGATCGCCGTCAGTTCCGACAGCGCTACGTCGAATTCTTCGTTGATAATAGCATACTCGAACTCGGGGGCGTGGGCGATTTCGCCGCCCGCCGCCAGCAGCCGTTTGGTGATCACGTGCGGCTCGTCGGTGGCGCGTTTGTTCAGGCGTTCCTCGAGCGCGGCGATGGATGGCGGCAGGATGAAAATGCCGGCCGCCTGCGGGAATAACTTCTTGACCTGGCGCGCGCCCTGCCAGTCGATTTCGAGCAGCACGTCGGTGCCGGTCTTCATCTGTTCCTCCACCATCAGGCGCGAGGTGCCGTAGTAATTGCCGTGCACCTCGGCCCACTCGAGGAACTCGCCGTCCTTGGCGCGCGCGACGAAATCCTCCGCCGTGGTGAAGTAGTATTCCTTGCCGTGGGTTTCGCCCGGACGCGGCGCGCGGGTGGTGGTGGAAATCGACAGCTTGATGGTCGGTTCCTTGGCCAGCAGCGCGTTGACCAGCGTCGACTTGCCGGCGCCCGATGGCGCGGCGACGACGAACAAGCTGCCCGAAAAGCCGTTGGTTGAGCTCATGGTTGATCTTTCAAAAACGTCAGCGGGCGGCTTTTACGACGCCCAAAGATGTATTTTACCAAGAGCAACGCCCGGAGTTCAATTTACAGCAGGGAGATGAAATGCTGCGCCGCAGCGGGCGCGCGCTCCTTGGCGCCGTTGATGAAGTAGACGTAGACCTGGCCGGACTTGGCCTGCTGCTGCCACTCCTGCGCCTGCCTGGCCCACTTCTTCAGGGCCGGCTTGCTGTAGCCGGTTTCGATCTCGCTTTGCGCGTCCATCAGCCGGGCGTAAACAAACTCGCCGGTGAGCTCGGTAAAGTTGGGGAACTTGGGTGAATCGGTGATGACGGTGGCCACCTTGTGCTTGCGCGCCAGCTTGGGATAGTCCTCGCACAGGAAGCTGTCGTGGCGCGCGTCCAGCACGTGTTGCAGCTTGCGCTTGCCGAGCTTGGCCGGCAGCAGCTTGAAGAAGGCTTCGACATCGTCCGCATCGAACTTCTTGGTGGCGGCCAGCTGCCACAGGATGGGGCCGAGCTTGTCTCCCAGTTCGGTGAGGCCGCTGTCCATGAAGCGTTCGATCGACTCGCCGGCCTCGGCCAGCACCTTGCGGTTGGTGGCATAGCGCGTGGCCTTGACCGAGAACACGAAATCGTCGGGCGTCTTCGCGGCCCAGCTGGCGAAGTGTTCGGGCTTGGCGCTGCGGTAGAAGGTGCCGTTGATTTCGATGCTGGTGACCTGTGCGCTGGCGTATTCCAGCTGCTTCTTGATCGGCACGTCCTTGGGGTAGAAGGTGTCGCGCCACGGCGCGAAGTCCCAACCGCCGATGCCCGCCCTGATCTGCGCCATTTGTTCGCTCCTGATAGTATCGAGGTTTCAGTTTATAACGGGATATACCATGAAAGACCTGATCGTCGTCGCCACCATCACCGCCAAGGAAGGCAACGAAGCGCTGGTGCGCGAGGCGTTGGAAAAGATCGTGCCGCCAAGCCGCGCCGAAGCCGGCTGCATCCGCTATGACCTGCACATCGATCTGGGCAACCACGCCAGCTTCGTCATGCTGGAAGCCTGGCGCGACGACGCGGCGCTGGCCGAACACGAAGCCACGCCGCATTTCCAGGAGCTCATCAAAACCGTCGGCGGCAAGGCCGACGTTCAAATCCTCAAGCTGAACCAGCTACTGTAACCAAGGGTTGAGTACGTTGGTCAGTCCGGGCTGAAGGCCTTGGCGGCCGCCAGGGTGTCCAGGGCCTCGCGCAGGTGTTTGATCTTGCCGTTCTCGGCCACCAGCATGCCGGCGTAGGTCTGCTTGTAGAGTTTGCCGGTCGACAGCACCTTGGCTTCGACGCTGTATTCGCCGAACACCTTGTCTTCGGTGTCGATGAACAGTCGCACGTCCTTGAAGCGGAAGTCCGGCACGTTTTTTAGCAGGCCGCCGATGAAGCTTTCGATCGCCGCCGGTCCCACCGCGCGGGCGTTGATGTCCAGCGATGACAGCGTCGGCAGTTCCAGCACGCCGTCGTCCGCGAACAGGGCGGCGGCGGCGCTGGGGTTCTGGATGTTGGCCAGGTAGGCGTGCAGCAGTTGGTTGGCGTTTTTCATGATGTCGCTTTCGGTAAGAAGTTGAAGTGACACCACTGTAACGCCAGCTGATTATTGAATAAATCCGTTAAAGCAGAAAGGTTTATTCACGTATGTGAATAAACTGGGCGTTAAAAAAGGAGCCGGAGCTCCTTCCCGATTATTCCAGGTTCTGGACCTGCTCGCGCATCTGCTCGATCAGCAGCTTGAGCTCCATCGAGGCGTCCGCCAGTTCCTTGACCGAGGCCTTGGCCCCCAGCGTGTTGGCTTCGCGGTTCAGCTCCTGCATCATGAAGTCCAGGCGCTTGCCGACCTGGCCGCCTTTCTTCAGGATGTGACGGGTCTCGGCCAGGTGCGCCGACAGGCGGCCCAGCTCTTCCGCCACGTCGATGCGGATGCCGTACAGGATCACTTCCTGGCGGATGCGTTCCAGCGCGTCCTGGCGCGACAGCGCCGAGTTCGAGCCCTGGCAGGCCAGGCCCAGCGCGTCCTGCATGCGCTCCACGGCCTTCTGCTGGAACGCCGCCACCACCTGCGGAATCAGCGGCGTGATGCGCTTGACGATGCCTTCCATGGCCTCGATGCGCGACAGCAGCATGGCTTCCAGCGCCGCGCCTTCGCGCTGGCGGCTTTGCACAAAGGCCTCCACGGTGCGCGCGGTGAGGGCGGCCACGTCGGCCTGCAGCGATTCCTGGCCGATCTGCGCTTCCTCGATCACGCCGGGCCAGCGCAGCAGTTCGGCGACTGACATCGTTTGCACGCCGGGGAACAGGCCGCTGACCTCGCCCTGCAGGCGTTGCAACTCGGTTAACAGCGGCAGGTTCAGCGCCTGCGTGCCGGCGCCGGCCGCCTTGCGCCCAAAGCTGAGCCGGAGCTCGACCTTGCCGCGCGTGATGGCGGCCATGATCGCCGAGCGTAAATCGGGTTCAAGGGCGCGCAAATCGTCGTTTATTCGGAACTGCAAGTCCAAAAAGCGTGAATTCACGCTCTTGATCTCGATGGTCAGTGTTCCCGCCGCACTCTCACTGGTGGCGACCGCGTAGCCCGTCATGCTGGAAATGCTCAATGGATATCCCCGATTTTATCTTTACAAAACAGTGATTTATCCACACAATCCGGTTGTCGAGGCGAGGAACCCTATGGCCGCACAGAACAACGCCCCCCTACCAGATGGTCTGGAAATTGCTGGATATCGCATTGTAAAGAAAATTGCGTCCGGTGGGTTCAGTATTGTTTACCTTGCGTACGATAGCGAGGGCGTGGCGGTCGCCATCAAGGAATATTTGCCCAGCTCCCTGGCGCTGCGGCAGGAGGGCGAGCTGGTGCCCGCCGTCTCCAAGGCCAACCTGCCCGTGTTCCGCATTGGCCTCAAGTGTTTTTTCGAGGAAGGCCGGGCGCTGGCGCGCATCTCCCATCCCAACGTGGTCAGCGTGCTGAATTTCTTCCGCGCGCACGAAACGGTGTACATGGTGATGGCCTACGAGTCCGGCCATTCGCTGCAGGAGCACATCCAGCGCCAGCGCGGCAAGGGAGTTAAGGTAGGTGAACTTTTCATCCGCACCATCTTCACCCAGGTGGTGAAAGGCCTGCGCGAAGTCCACGCCAACAAGCTGCTGCACCTCGACCTGAAGCCGGCCAATATCTACCTGCGCACCGATGGCACGCCAATGCTGCTGGACTTCGGCGCCGCGCGCCAGACCGTCAACACCGACATGCCGACGCTGACGCCGATGTACACCCCCGGCTTCGCCCCGCCCGAGCTGTACGCCAAGACCGGCATGGGGCCGTGGACCGATATCTACAGCATCGGCGCCTCCATGTTCGCCTGCATGGTCGGCTCGCCGCCGCAGCCGGCCGACCAGCGCAAGACCGAGGACAAGATGGCCGGGCATTTCGAAAAACTCGAGGGCCAGTATTCGCCCGAGCTGGTGGGGCTGGTGCGCTGGTGTCTGCAGGTCGACCCGCTGGCGCGGCCGCAAAGCCTGTTCGCCCTGCAGAAGGTGCTGCAGGCGGCCACGCCGGCCGTCGCGCCGCCGGCGCCGCCGGCGCAAGGCGTGATGGACAGGCTGCGCGGATTGGTGGGACGGCTGGGCGGCGGCGCGGGCGCCAAGGCCGGCCCGGACACCCTGGTTTGACGCGACAAGGACCGAGCCATGCAATTCTCCGTGTATCAGGAAAGTCATATCGGCGGCCGCAAGGTCAACCAGGACCGCATGGGCTACAGCTTCACGCGCGACGCCTTGCTGCTGGTGCTGGCCGACGGCATGGGCGGCCACGCTGGCGGCGAGATCGCCGCCAGCGTGGCGCTGCAAACCATCTCCACCCTGTTCCAGCAACAGGCGCAGCCCTACGTGAAGAAGCCGCAGCGCTTCCTGGAGGAGGCCCTGCGGACCGCGCACCGCGACATCCACCAGCACCGCCACACGCATCAGCTATCGGAAACCCCGCGCACCACCATCGTCGCCTGCCTGATCCAGCACAACACGGCGACCTGGGCGCATTGCGGCGACTCGCGCCTGTACTGGATGCGCGGCGGTCAGATCCTCGGCCGCACGCGCGACCATTCGCACGTGGAGAACCTGATCGCCAAGGGACTGGCGCTGCCGTCCGAGCGCGCCACCCATCCGGACCGCAACAAGCTGTGGAACTGCCTCGGCGCCGACACGCCGCCGCGCGTGGAAGTGGGCGGCGGCGCCGGCCTGCTGCCGGGCGACGTGATGCTGTTGTGTTCCGACGGTTTGTGGTCTATGCTGCCGGACGATGAACTGGTGCGGCGCCTGCAGGCGCAAACCGTGGTGCGCGCGGTGCCGGACATGCTGCACGCCGCGTTGCGCGCGGCCGGCGACGCCAGCGACAACGTCACGGCGCTGGCCATCATGTGGCAGGGCAGCTCGGTGGCGGACAGCATGGACCCGCTGGCGACCACCGTGATCTCGACCGAAGCGCTGCCGCAGGACCTGCACAGCACCACCATCCGCGACACGCCCTTGCCGGAAGTGGCGCCGTCGGAGGCCGATGCCTTCGATGACGACGAAATCGAAAAAGCCATCGCGGAAATACGCGGCGCCATCGAAAAATCCTCCCAAATTCTCAAATAAGGAACTGTATGACTTCTGTAACCCGTCCAAGCGGCCGCCCGGTCGACGCCCTGCGCACCCTGCGCCTGACCCGCGACTACACCAAGCACGCCGAGGGCTCGGTGCTGATCGAATGCGGCGACACCAAGGTGATTTGCACCGCCAGCATCGAAGAGAAAGTGCCCGGCTTCCTCAAGGGCAAAGGCCAGGGCTGGCTGACCGCCGAATACGGCATGCTGCCGCGCTCCACCCACAGCCGCATGGACCGCGAGGCGGCCAAGGGCAAGCAGTCCGGCCGCACGCAGGAAATCCAGCGCCTGATCGGCCGCTCGCTGCGCGCCGCCTTCGACCTGGAAGCGTTCGGCGAGCGCACCCTGCACCTCGACTGCGACGTGATCCAGGCCGACGGCGGCACCCGCACCGCGTCCATCACCGGCGCCATGGTGGCGGCCTACGACGCGTTCTCCAAGCTGGTGGCGCGCGGCGCGATTCCGGCGATCCCGCTCAAGCACTTCGTGGCGGCGATCTCGGTCGGCGTGTACCAGGGCACGCCGGTGCTGGACCTGGACTACGTGGAGGATTCGGGCTGCGATACCGACATGAACGTGGTGATGACCGACGCCGGCCACTTCATCGAAGTGCAGGGCACGGCCGAAGGTGCCGCCTTCGACCGCGCCGGCATGAACCGCCTGCTCGATCTGGCGCAGGCCGGCATCGCGGACCTGATCAAGCTGCAGAAGCAGACCCTGGGCCTGCCCGGCTGATCGCCCGCGGCCGGCCGCGTTGAGCCGGGCCGGAAAAGGGCATACAATCGGAACACTATGAAAAAATGGATGACGCTCCCGCTGGTGTGCATCATGTTTTTGATGTGTCCAGTGTCTGCCCGGGACCTGAATATCGTCTTCATTCCGAAGTCCCACGACCAGGACTTCTGGCTCTTCATGCGGCAAGGCGTCGACAAGGCGATGCAGGAGGAAGGCCAGATCAAGCTGACCTGGCGCGGCCCCGCCTACAACGACGACATCGACTCGCAGATCCAGATCGTGCAGATCTACGCCAAGCCCGAGGTCGACGCCATCATCATCGCCGCCACCGACCGCGCGCGCCTGGTCGAGCCGATCAGGCAGGCGGCGGCGCAGGGCGTCAAGGTGGTGGCGGTGGACTCCGCGCTGGACGGCAACGCCCACACCAACTTCGTCACCACCGACAATTACGCCGCCGGGCGACTGGCGGCCGAACGCCTGGCCGGGCTGTTGAAACGGCAGGGCAGTGTGGCGCTGGTGCGCACGGTGCCCGGCAGCGGCTCGACCGAGGACCGCGCCAGCGGCTTCGTCGATTATCTCAGGAAGAACGCGCCGCAGATCGCCATCGTCGCCGACGAATATGCCGGCGGCACACGCGGCAAGGTGGCCCGCAACGTGGCCGCGTTGCTGGCCAGGTTCCCCCAGGTTGACGCGCTGTTCGCGGTCAATGAGTCGACCGGCGACGGCGTGCTGCGGGCGTTGCGGCAGACCGGCCTGGCGGGCCAGAAAAAATTCGTCTGTTTCGACACCACGGAATTCCTGCTGGACGGCTTACGCAAGGACGAGATCCACGGGCTGGTGGTGCAGAATCCGCGCCAGATGGGCTACCTGTCGGTGAAAGCGGCCGTGGCGGCGGTCAAGGGGACGCCCATCAAGAACCCGACGATCCTGACCGACGCCGTCATGGTCACCCGCGACAACTACCAGAAGCCCGAGATCCGGGCGCTGTTAATCCCCTAGCGGCAGCGGCAGGCGCAAACGGTTTACAATGTCGGCTTCATTTGACGTAGCTGAACATCATGACCCAACGCCTGATCCTCGCCTCCAACAACAAGGGCAAACTGAAGGAATTCAACGAACTGCTGGCCACCGTGGGCTTTTCGGTCCACGCGCAGGGCGAATACAACGTGCCCGAAGCGGATGAACCTTTTCACACGTTTGTCGAAAATGCACTGCAAAAGGCGCGCCACGCCGCGCGCCTGACCGGCCTGCCGGCGCTGGCGGACGATTCCGGCGTGTGCGTGAATGCGCTGGGCGGCGCGCCCGGCGTGTGCTCTGCGCGCTTCGCCGGCGAGCCGAAATCGGACGCGCGCAACAACGAAAAGATGATCGCCGAACTGGCCAAACATGAAGACAAGTCGGCGTACTACTACTGCGTGCTGGTGTTCGTGCGCCACGCCGACGATCCGCAGCCCATCATCGCCGACGGCCGCTGGAACGGCGTGATGGTCGATACGCCGCGCGGCGAGGGTGGCTTTGGCTACGATCCCTACTTCTTCATTCCATCGCTGGGCAAATGCGTGGCCGAGCTGGCGCCCGAGCAGAAGAACGCCTTGTCGCACCGCGGCCAGGCCTTGCGCGCATTGGTAGAGAAACTGAAATGATCCCGATTAAAATCGTCGGCGCCAGCACCAAGCCAGCGGTCGACATCAGCGAGACCGCGGGCGTCGCGGCCAAGTACCTGCAGGGCGGGGCGCTCAACCTGACGGCGCTGCCGCCGCTGTCGCTGTACATCCACTTCCCGTGGTGCGTGCGCAAGTGCCCTTACTGCGATTTCAACTCGCACGAGGCCAGGGAGGGCGGCGCCTTCCCGGAACAGGAATACCTGGACGCCGTGCGCACCGACCTGGAGATGGCGCTGCCATTGATCTGGGGCCGCAAGATCTACACCATCTTCATCGGCGGCGGCACGCCCAGCCTGATGTCGGCGGCGGGGCTGGATCGCCTGCTGTCCGACGTGCGCACCCTGCTGCCGCTGGACAGCGACTGCGAGATCACGATGGAAGCCAATCCGGGCACCTTCGAGGCGGAGAAATTCAAGTCGTACCGCGCCAGCGGCGTCAATCGCCTGTCGATCGGCATCCAGAGCTTCAATGAGCGCCACCTGAAGGCGCTGGGCCGCATCCACGACGACAACGAAGCGAAACGCGCGGTGGAAATCGCCCTGGCCAACTTCGACAACTTCAACCTGGACCTGATGTACGCGCTGCCGTCGCAAACGCTGGACGAGGCGCGCCGGGATGTGGAAACGGCGATGGCGTTCAATCCGCCGCACCTGTCGCTCTACCATCTGACGATGGAGCCGAACACGCTGTTCGCGAAGTATCCGCCAGCGCTGCCGGACGACGACACCAGCGCAGACATGCAGGACATGATTGCGGAGCTGACCGCCGCCAACGGCTACCGGCAGTACGAAATCTCGGCCTACGCGAAGGAAGGCCATCGCGCGCGGCATAACCTGAACTACTGGGAGTTTGGCGACTACCTGGGCATCGGCGCGGGGGCGCATTCCAAGCTGTCGTTCCCGCACCGCATACTGCGGCAGGCGCGCTACAAGCAGCCGAAGGCCTACATGGAGCAGGTGAGGCAGGGCGCGCCGGTGCAGGAGGAGTACGAGATCCAACGCGAGGACATGGGCTTTGAATTCATGCTCAACACCCTGCGCCTGCATGACGGCTTCGATCCCAACCTGTTCAGCGAGCGCACCGGCCTGAGTATCAACGCCATCGAGAAGCAACTCAACGCGGCGGAGGCCAAGGGGCTGCTCTACCGCGACTACAAGATCATCAAGCCGACCGCGTTAGGCCAGCGCTTCCTCAATGACCTGCAAGAGATGTTCCTGAAGGGTTAAAACTCTTCCCACTCCTTGTCGCCGCCGACGGTGGCCGGCTTGGGCGCAGGGTTCTTGCTGGCGCTGGACAGCTTGGGCGCGGGCCTTGCAGGCGCAGGGGCGGGGCGCGCCGCCTGCAGCATGGCGCGCGCCGGTGGCGCCGGCAGCGCGCCATGCAAGCCATCGTGTCCCAGCTTGAACGACGACGCCACCTCGGCCAGGCGCGCCGCCTGCTCCTGCATGCTGGCCGCCGCGGCCGCCGCCTGTTCCACCAGCGCCGCGTTCTGCTGCGTCACGCTGTCCATCTGGCCGATGGCGGTGTTGACCTGATCGATGCCGATGCTCTGCTCACTGCTGGCCGAGGTGATCTCGCCCATGATGTCGGTCACGCGGCGCACGCTGGCCACAACGTCGCCCATGGTGCTGCCGGCTTGCTGCACCAGCTTCGAACCGACATCGACCTGCTCGACCGAATTGCCGATCAACTCCTTGATCTCCTTGGCGGCGGCAGCGGAGCGCTGCGCCAAATTGCGCACCTCGGACGCCACCACCGCGAAACCGCGGCCCTGCTCACCGGCGCGCGCGGCTTCGACCGCCGCGTTCAGCGCCAGGATATTGGTCTGGAACGCGATACCGTCGATCACACTGATAATGTCGTAAATCTTGCGCGACGAATCGTTGATCGAGCCCATGGTATCGACCACCTGGCCGACGATGGCGCCGCCTTTCTCCGCCACCTCGGAGGCGGCTTGCGCCAGCTGGTTGGCCTGCCGGGCGTTCTCCGCGTTCTGGCGCACGGTGGAAGTCAGCTCCTCCATCGAGGACGCGGTCTCCTCGAGCGAACTGGCTTGCTCCTCGGTGCGCTGCGACAGATCCATATTCCCCGACGCGATCTCGTTGGAGGCGGTGGCGATGGTGTTGGTGCCGATCTGCACCTGGCTGACCACCGTGCGCAGCGAATCGTTCATGCCGCGCAGGGCCGTCATCAACTCGCCGATTTCATCCTTGTTATGCTGCGATGAGAACTGCGTGGTCAGATCGCCGTTGGCCACGGTGGCGGCGATATCCACCGCCGACTGCAGCGGCACCGTGATCGAGCGCGAAATAATCCAGGCGGCCACCGAGCCTATGCCCACCATCAGCACCGCCAGGATCATCAACAGCATATTGCTGCGGTCATTGGCGGCGTCGATGGCGTGGGCGGTATCGTCGATGGCCTTGCGCTGGAACGCCAGCAGCTCATTCACCTTGCCCTGGTAAGCCTTGGCGGCCGGGATGAAGGTGCCCTTGAACATGGCGTCGACGGCGGCATCGTCGCCGGTCTTGCGGATGTTGCCGACATCGCTCTTGGCCTTCTGGTACACATTGCGCAAGGTGGCCACGCTGTCGAACAGCGCGCGTTCCTCGTCGGTGGTGATGAGCTCCTTGACCTGCGCCATCAACTCGGCGCCGCGCTTGCTGCTGGCGGCGATCACGTCGGCGAACACGGTGGGGAGGGTTTCGTCCTTGCTGCGCGCGATCAGCTCCGTGCGCGCGACGGCGGAATACAGCAGCACGTACCAGTCGGACACCAGGCGCTCCTTGGCCAGCGGCTTCTCCATCATGGTGCGCGTGGCCTGCGCGTTGGCGCGGGCGTTCACCAGCGCGACCGAGGTGGCGACAATCGCCAGCAGCAGCACCACGGCGAAGCCGATAGCGAGACGGGTACCGATGCGCATCTGCGACAGAACGTTCATGATCTTTGACTCCCTCAAGCGTGCGGGGTTCAAGTATGCGCCAGCCGCGCCGGATTGCGGGCGTTCTGTTGCTTTTTGGGAACAGTCAAAAACCGGCGGCCTGCTTCAGGTCCGGTTTTTCGCACCAGCGGGCGAAGGCTTCGGCCATGCGCTCGCTCTCGCCGATGGCGTGCAGCCAATCGCGCGTGCGGTGCTCGTGGTTCTGGCCGTAGACCTTGAAATCCTTACGGTCCGGCAGCTTGGCGTTGGGCAGCTTGCGGACGAAATCGGCGGAGGGCGAGACCAGGATCATGTTGTCCAGTGAGTGATCGCGGGCCCGGCGCCACGGCATCGACTTATCGAGCCAGCCGGGCACGATGTAATCGCTGAAGTGCGGGTACAGCACCAGGCCCGGATCGCGCTGGTAGGGCAGGTGCAGGTGATAGTCGATCAAGCCGCCGTCCCAGTAGGCGCCGTCGGGGGCGCCGGCGATATGGGTGACCGCCTCCAGCACCAGCGGGATCGAACCGGAGGCCAGCAGCGCGTCGCGCAGATTGTCCGGCGAGAGGGCGACGAAGTGGGCGGCGAAGGCGTCGAAATCATCGCGCAGCCAGCGGGCGTCGTCGCGCTGGCTGTGGAAGATCACGCGCTCCATGGAGGTGGCGAGGCGCTTGCGCGACATGGCGTTGCCGGCGGCGGCCAGCAGGAAGCCGGTCATCTCGCGCCAGCGCGCGCCGTTGGTGCCGGCCAGCGCGCCGATGCCGCGGACGGTGAGGATGGAGACATGGTGCTCGGGATGATCGATGGCCTCGTGGCCGCGGCCATCGAGCAGCTCATCGAGCAGGGCGCGGCAGGTTTGCGAGACGTAGGCGGGCGTCACCTTGTCGGGATAGCGCTGGCTCGCGTACAGACGCGCCAGGCGCTTGTGCGCCGCGACCGGATCGTGAAACGCCGAAGCGGCCACGCGCCAGGCGCCGATGGACGCGCCGATGAGCCGCCGCTGGCGCGACGCGTGTTTGAAAAACTCGCCAAACATCCAGCAATCGAGGCCGTGCAGGATCAGGCCCTTGGGCCCGCCGGCGGCGGCAGGGACGATAGCGATATCAGCGGCCTGCAGGCCCTCGGCGGCAATGCGTTGCCGGGCGCGCTGGCCCAAGCGAATGGTAATTGGAGAAGTCATAAGAATCCAAAATTCGGGGTCAGCTCTGACATTCGGACAGCTAGCGCTAACCTTTGATCTATATCAGTACGCGAAAATGCTCGAATTTACGTATTGATACAGATTAAACAACTGCTTCGAGTGTCCGAATGTCAGAGCTGACCCCGAATTTTACTTGAGGCCGCCGCCGAGGGCGCGGTAGAGGTCGATGGCGGTGGTGGTGCGCAGCAGGCGCGCCTGCACTAGCGTCTGCTGTGCGCTGAAGAGCTCGCGCTGGGCGTCCAGCACGTCCAGCGAGCTGGCCACGCCGTTGTCGAAGCGTAGCTGCAGCAGCTTGAGGCGGTCCGCCTGCGCTTCCTGTACGGCGCGCTGCGCGTTCACCTGCTCGCCCAGGTAGTCGCGCGCGGCCAGCGCGTCCGCCACTTCGCGGAACGCGGTCTGGATGGTTTTCTCGTAGTCGGTGACGGCGAGGTTTTTGCGCACCTCTGCCAGCGTCAGGTTGGCGCTGTTGCGGCCGGCGTCGAAGATCGGCAGCGTCAGTTGCGGCGCAAACGACCAGCTGCCGGAGCCGCTGTCGAACAACCCATGCAGCGATGGACTGCTGCTGCCCACCGCCGCCGTCAGGCTGATGCGCGGGAAGAAGGCCGCGCGCGCCGCGCCGATGTTGGCGTTGGCCGCTTTCAGGCGCTGCTCCGCGGCGCGGATGTCGGGACGGCGCGTCAGCAGGTCGGACGGCAGGCCCTCCGGCAGGGCGCTCAGGGCGTCGATCTGCGCGTCGCCTGGCATGGCGCCCGCCGCCGTCGACGCGGGCGGTTGGCCGACCAGCAGCGTCAACGCGTTCTCGGCCTGCGCCCGCTGGCGTGCCAGCGTGAGCGCGGCGGCGCGCGCGGTTTCCATCAGCGTTTCGTTAGAACGCAGGTCCAGGCGCGAGGAGGCGCCGACTTCGGCGCGCTGCTGCGTGAGTTTGTAGGTGCGCGCGCGCGCCTCGTACGTCTGCTGCGCCAGCGCGTACTGCTCGGCGTAGGCGCGCTCGGTGTAGTAGGCCTGCGCCACTTGCGCCACCAGCGCGATCTGCGCCGCCAGCCGCGCTTCTTCGGTGGCGAGGTAGCTCGCCAGCGCGGCGTCGTTCAGGCTTTTCACGCGGCCGAAGAAGTCCAGCTCGAACGAGGACACCGAGACGCCAACGTCGTAACGCTCCCCGATGGTTGAACGCCCGGTCTGCGACAGGAATGCCGGCGTCTTGGCGCGCGTGTCGGCAACGTTGGCGTTCACGTTCGGCAGGCGGTCGGCCGACTGCACGTTGTACAGTGCCCGTGCTTCTTCGATGCGCAGCACCGCCGCGCGCAGGTCGCGGTTGTTTTCCAGCGCGGCGCCGATCAAGGCCTGTAAGCGCGGATCGGTGAAGTATTCGCGCCAGCCGGTATCGACCGCGCCGCGCACGTCGGCGCGCAAGGGCACCGCGACGCTGGTGCGCGAGGCGGCGCCTGCGCTGTCGGACGGGAAGGCCGCCGCCACCGGCGCTGCGGGGCGCTCGTACTTCGGCGCCAGCGAACAGGCCGACAGCAGCAGGACGCTGGCCAAAGCGGCAGGCTTAGTCATAGGTTTCATGGTTTTTATCATTCAGTTCGTGTGCGGCCAGCTTGCGCTGACGTTCGCTGCCCTTGAAGATGCGGCGTATCACCACAAAGAACACCGGCACCAGGAACACCGCCAGCACGGTCGCGGTGATCATCCCGCCCATCACGCCGGTGCCGATGGCGCGCTGGCTGGCCGATCCCGCGCCGGTGGCGATCACCAGCGGCAGCACGCCGAGGATGAACGCCAGCGAGGTCATGATGATGGGACGGAAGCGCAGGTGCACCGCTTCCAGCGTCGCCTCGATCAGCCCTTTGCCCTGCGCCTGCAGGTCTTTCGCGAACTCGATGATCAGGATCGCGTTCTTGGCCGACAGGCCGATGATCGCTATCAGGCCGACCTTGAAGTAGACGTCATTCGGCAGCGCGCGCAAATGCGCGCCAAGCAGTGCGCCCAGCACGCCCAGCGGCACCACCAGCAGCACCGCGATCGGGATCGATTCGCTTTCGTACAGCGCGGCCAGTACCAGGAAGGCCGCCAGCAGCGACAGGGCGAACAGCATCGGCGCCTGCGAGCCGGAGGTCTTTTCTTCCAGCGACTGGCCGGTCCATTCGATGCCGAAGCCCGGCGGCAGCTGCTCCGCCAGCCGCTCCAGCTCCGCCATGGCCTCGCCGGTGGAGCGGCCAGGCGCCGCGTCGCCGGTCAGTTTGATGGCCGGATAGCCGTTGTAGCGCACCAGCTGCACCGGCCCCTGTATCCAGCGCGAGGTGGCGAACGAGGAGAACGGCACCATGGTGCCGCTGGCGCTGCGCACGTTGAGCTGCATGATGTCTTGCGGCTGCAGGCGGCGCGGCGCGTCGGCCTGCACGATCACGCGCTGCTGACGTCCGCTGCTGGTGAAGTCGTTGACGTAGGAGGAGCCCAGCGCGGTGGACATCATGGAGTTGATGTCGGCGAATGCCACGCCCAGCGCGTTGGCCTTCTCGCGGTCGATTTCCACCCGCAGTTGCGGCGCGTCTTCCAGCCCTTCCGGACGCACGCCCTTCAGGGTGGCGCTCTTGCCCGCCAGTTCCAGCAGCTGGTTGCGCGCCGCGACCAGCGCGTCGTGACCCTGCGCGCTGCGGTCCTGCAGGCGCGCGGTGATGCCGGTGGCGTTGCCCAGTTCTCGGATCGGCGGAGGGCTGAGCGGGAAGATGATCGCGTCCGGTATGCTGGACAGCGCGCCAAACGCGCGCTGCGCGATCGCCTGCGCCGAATCTTCCGGCCCGCGTTCCTTCCAGTCCTTCAGCGGCACGAAGATCAGGCCCGCGTTCTGGCCATTACCGGAGAACGAGAAGCCCGCCACCGCGATGGTGCGCGCCACGGCGGGCTGTTTGCGGAAGTAGGCATCGGCCTGCGCCAGCACCGCCTGCGTGCGCGATTGCGAGGCGCCCGGCGGCAACTGCACGTTGGCGATCAGGTAGCCCTGATCCTCGTTCGGCAGGAAGGACGAAGGCAGTTTGACGTACAGCCAGCCCACCACGCCGCACAGCAGCGCGAAGATCACCAGATAGCGGCCGGTGCGCTTGAGCATGCGCGCGATCACGCCCTGGTAGCCGGTCGCCGTCACCGCGAACTTGCGGTTGAACCAGCCGAAGAAGCCTTTCTTCTCATGATGATGGCCGGCTTCCACCGGCTTGAGCATGGTGGCGCACAGGGCCGGCGTCAGGGTCAGCGCCATCAGCGCGGAGAACAGCATGGCCGACACCATCGCCAGCGAGAATTGGCGGTAGATCGCGCCCACCGCGCCGCCGAAGAAGGCCATCGGGATGAACACCGCCACCAGCACCAGCGTGATGCCGATGATGGCGCCGGTGATCTGGCTCATGGCCTTGCGCGTGGCGTCGCGCGGCGACAGGCCTTCCTCGCTCATGATGCGCTCGACGTTTTCCACCACCACGATGGCGTCGTCGACCAGGATGCCGATCGCCAGCACCATGCCGAACATGGTCAGCACGTTGATGGAGAAGCCGAACAGCTGCATCGCCGCGAAAGTGCCCATCAGGGCCACTGGCACCACGATGGTCGGGATCAGCGTGTAGCGGATGTTCTGCAGGAACAGGTACATCACCAGGAACACCAGCACCACCGCTTCCAGCAGGGTCTTGACCACTTCCTCGATCGAGATCTTGACGAACAGCGAGGTGTCGTAGGGGATGGTGTACTTCACGCCGGGCGGGAAGTATTTCGCCAGTTCGTCCATCTTCTCGTGGACGGCGGTGGCGGTTTGCAGCGCGTTGCCGGTCAGTGACAGCTGCACGGCGATCGCGGCGAATGGCTGGCCGTTCAGGCGCGCGCTGGTGTTGAAATTGGCGCCGCCCATTTCGATGCGCGCCACGTCCTTCAGCCGCACCAGCGAGCCATTCGGATTGGCGCGCAGCACGATGTTGGCGAATTCGGTGGTGGAGGTCAGCTGGCCGGTCACCATGATCGGCGCCGAGAAGGTTTGCTGCGCGGGGCTGGGCAGGTCGCCCAGCGTGCCGGAGGTGACCTGCGCGTTCTGGGCGCGGATCGCCGCCGTCACGTCGGCCATGTTGAGTTTCAGGCCGATCAGCTTTTGCGGATCAACCCAGATGCGCATGGCGCGCTCGGTGCCGAACAACTGGGCCTGGCCGACGCCGGGGATGCGTTTGATTTCGTTGACCACGTTGCGCGCCATGTAGTCGCCCAGGCCGGTCGGGTCGAGACGGCCGTCGGTGGAGGTCAGGCCGACGAACATCAGGATGTTGGT
Organism: Duganella sp. SG902; assembly: GCF_013376005.1. Lineage (GTDB taxonomy): Bacteria > Pseudomonadota > Gammaproteobacteria > Burkholderiales > Burkholderiaceae_D > Rugamonas. The sequence continues at coordinate 631,738 of NZ_JABMJK010000002.1, forward strand.
GCGCGCCTTGTTCACCTGCACGCCTTGCTGGGTCACGGCGGCGGGCAGGCGCGATTCGATCCGCTTGATGCGGTTCTGCACATCCACCGCCGCAAGGTCCGGATTGGTGCCGGGGACGAAGGTGACGGTGATGGTCACCGCGCCACTGGCCTCGCTTTGCGATTCCACGTATTGCAGGCCGTCGGCGCCGTTCATCTCCTGCTCGATCACGCTGGTGACGGCGTCGTCCAGCACCTGCGCGGTGGCGCCGGGGTAGTTGGCCGACACCACGATGGCGGGCGGCGCGATGGTCGGGTATTGCGATACCGGCAGCACGGTGATCGCCAGCATCCCGCCCAGCAGGATGAACAGGGCGATCACCCATGCGAACACCGGGCGGTCGATAAAGAACTTGGCCATGTGCGCTCCCGCTTACTTGGCCGCGGCCGGCGCGGCGCCAACCGGGCCTTTCCACGGCTGCGGATTGACCGTGGCGCCGGGTTTGGCCTTCTGGAAGCCCTCGATCACAATGCGCTCGCCGCCTTTCAGGCCGGCGCTCACCACCCAGTTGTTGCCGTCGTTGGCGTTGGCGGTCACGGGCTGCGACAGCACCTTGTTGTCGGCGCCGACGATCAGCACCGTCGCGCCCTCGTTGGTGCGCACGATGGCCTGCTGCGGCACGGTGATCGCCGCTTCGTTCACGCCCTGTTCGAGACGCGCGCGCACGTACATGCCGGGCAGCAGAACGCGGTTCGGATTCGGGAACTCTGCGCGCATGGCGACGGTGCCGGTGCTTTCATCCACCGACACGTCCGAGAACAGCAGCTTGCCCGCGTGCGGGTAGGGCTGGCCATCTTCCGTCACCAGCGTGACGCGCGCCTGGTCCTTGCCGGCGCGTTGCAGTTTGCCTTCGGCCAGCGCGCGCTGCAGCTTCAGCACCTCGGTGGACGACTGCGTGATGGTGACGTAGATCGGATCGAGCTGCTGCACGGTGGCCATCGGCGTTGCCTCGCCCTGGCCGACCAGCGCGCCCTCGGTCACCAGCGCGCGGCTCACGCGGCCGGAGATGGGGGCGGTCACGGTGGCATAGCCCAGGGTCAGGCCGGCGGTGGTGCGCGCCGCCTTGCTGGTGGCCAGATCGGCCGCCGCCTGCTTTTGCGCGGTGACGGCGTCGTCGTACTCCTGCTGGCTGACCGCCTGCGCCGCCAGCAATGGCTTGTAGCGTTTCACCTTGAGGTCCGCCTGCGCCAGATTGGCCTCGGCCTTGACGACGGCCGCCTGCGCGCTGTCGTACGAGGCCTGGAACTGCGCCGGGTCGATGCGGAACAGCACCTCGCCGGCCTTCACGTCGCCGCCTTCCTTGTACACGCGCTGCAGCACGATGCCGGCGGTGCGCGCGCGCACCTGCGCGATGCGCGAGGCCTCGGTGCGGCCGGGCAGTTCGCTGTTCAGGGTGACGGCGGCGGGAGCGACGGTGACGACGGATACGGTGGCGGGCGGCGGCGCGCTCTTGGGCGCTTCCTTGTCGCCGCAGGCGCTCAACAGGGTGAGAAGGGCAAGGGCGGTGCAGCGTGGGACGAATCTCATGGATGTCTCGCGGTGTTTACAGTTAATGCAAGATTGTAATGCAAAAAAGGCAGAAGGGCGGACGGTGCCGCGCTTCTGCCTTTTGCAGGACAATCCCGGGATTAACGCATGCCGGAGATGATCTGTTTCAGTTTGGCGGTATCGGCCACGAAGGCGCGGATGCCTTCCGCGGTCTTCTCGGTGGCCATCGCGTCCTCGTTGAACATGAAGCGGAAGGTCGGCTCGTCGATGGCGATCTTGCCGATCGGCGCGCCGCCGCTGCCGTCCGGGCTCAGTTTGCGCTCGACCGGGGCGTTGGAGTCGGCCAGCTTTTGCAGCAGGTCCGGGCTGATGGTCAGCAGGTCGCAGCCGGCCAGTTCGAGGATCTGGCCGACATTGCGGAAGCTGGCGCCCATCACTTCGGTGTTGTAGCCGAACTTGCGGTAGTAGTTGTAGATGCGCTTGACCGACTGCACGCCCGGATCTTCCGCGCCCTGGTAGTCGATGCCGGTGGATTTCTTGTACCAGTCGTAGATGCGGCCGACGAACGGCGAAATCAGCTTGGCGCCCGCCTCGGCGCAGGCGATGGCCTGCGGCAGCGAGAACAGCAGCGTCATGTTGGTGTGGATGCCTTCCTTCTCCAGGATCTCGGAGGCGCGGATGCCTTCCCAGGTGGAGGCCATCTTGATCAGCACGCGCTCGCGGTCGATGCCGTTCTTTTCGTACAGCTTGATCAGGTCGCGGCCCTTGGCCACCGAGGCGGCGGTGTTGAACGACAGGGCGGCGTCGATCTCGGTCGACACGCGGCCCGGGATCACGCGCAGGATTTGCTTGCCGAAGGCGACCAGCAGGTGGTCGATCACGTCGCCGGTGCTGGCGTCCAGGTTGTCGCGCACGGCTTTTTCCAGCAGCGGCTTGTACTCGTCCTTTTGCACCGCCTTCAGGATCAGCGACGGGTTGGTGGTCGCATCGCGCGGGGTGTACTGCTGGATGGCCTGGAAGTCGCCGGTATCGGCAACGACGATGGTGTGCTGCTTGAGTTGTTCGAGTTGGTTCATGAACGCTGCCAATCTGATAAGAAAAGTTGTGGTCGCGCTTATTTTACTCCGTCTCAGCCGAGGCGCATCACAATTGCGCCACAAGCGATCAAGGTGATGGCGAGGATGCGGCCGGGCGCCAGCCGCTCGCGCAGGAACAGGGCGGCGAGCAAGGCGGCGAACAGGATGGAAGTCTCGCGCAGCGCGGCGACGGCGGCCACCGGGGCCTGCGTCATGGCCCACAAGGCCAGGCCGTAGGAGGCCAGCGTGCCGAAGCCGCCCAGCAGCATCACGCGCAGGTGCGCGCGCGCGTACGCGGGCAGCTCGTGCCAGCGGTTGGTGGAGCACAGCAGCAGCATGGCGGCGGTGAGCACGAACAGCCACATGGTGTAGGCGGCCGGCGCCCCGGACTTGCGCACGCCGGCGCCGTCGATCATGGTGTAGGCGGCGATGACGGCGGCGTTGAGCAGGGCGTAGGCGGTGGCGCGGCGGCGGGCGTCGCGGTTGGCGGCGGTGTTGGCGCCGACGCTGGCGCCGCGCAGAATGGTCAGCGTGAGCACGCCGCCGCAGATCAGGACCACGGCGACGTCCTGGCGCCAGTGCAGGCGTTCGCCCAGCAGCGGCACACTGGCCAGCGCCACCAGCAGCGGCGCCGCGCCGCGCATCAGCGGGTAGGCCTGGCTCATGTCGCCGTGCTTGTAGGCGGCGGCCAGCAGGCGGTAATAGATCACCTGGCAGCAGGCGGAGGCGATCAGCCACGGCCAGCTGTCGGCGTGCGGCAGGGCGGTAAAGGGCAGCAGCGGCAGCGAGACGGCGCCGGCGCCGCAGGCCACCAGCAGGGTGGTGAGATATTTATCGGGGCCGGCCTTGACCAGCGCGTTCCAGCTGGCGTGCAACAGCGCGGCAAACAGCACGACGGTGACGACTGAACCTTCCATCGGTTAGCGCAGCTCCTTGCGGATCACGAGTTTGAGGCCGGGCTTTGTACCGCTTAGCGCGCCCGGGCTACTTTCAGTCCCTTTTCATATAATAAAATTTGACTGTCCGCCGCCTTCAGGGATGCCTGAACCGCCTGCATGTTTTGCGCGTACGCCGCTTGTGATTGCTCTGCCAATTTGGCTTTCGCCCAGAAATTCAGCGCCTTCAGGAATTGGTCGCTGGCCAATTGCAGATGTTGGTCTTCCCCGCCGCCGCGATTGTATTGGTCCAGGACTTGCGTGAGGTGGGCGACGTTTTTCGCGTAAATAGGAAAGTCCTTATCGCGATGCGGCGCCGCCGAAATTTCTTTTAGTTGTAGATAGAGCTTTTGTTCGTACCCATTGCCGGCAAACGCATAGTTAAAAGCCACTAGAGTTGACACCAATAGCAAGAATTTTTTCATGGTTACCCCGTCTGTCGATGCAAGGCCACGTAGTGTTTCAACTGGATCAGCTGGTCGGTCGTGAGCACCCGAAGCGGCACTGGCATCGCGCCGTTATCCTTGGCGAACAGATAGCCCGCCGGGTATTCGTGTATCGCCACGATCTCCGACCACGGTACCACCAATTCGCCCACCTTGGATTTCCGTACTATTCCCGCGTCGTCAACCCGGAACTCGCATGGGCCGACTTGTAGCGTCTTGAATAAAAAAATCGGTGGGATGAACAGGCACAAGGTGGTCCGCAGGATCAGCACATCCATCCATCCCTCTTGTTTTCCTTGGGCGGTCTTGCGGCGTGTGAGGTCGGCGATGACGTGGGAGGTAACCAGGCTGAAATACTCGCCCAGGCGATAACGCACCCGGAAATTCAATGCCTGGGTGGGCGGCGAAATCGAAGTGGGATCGCTCGAGGTCGCCATCAGGTTGATTAGCCGATGAAGGAATCGAACTGGAGGTCGAATTCCTGCAGGGCTTTCTGGGCGTTCTGCATTTTCTTGCGGAACTCCGGGCCGCGTTGCAGGGCCAGGCCGACGGCCAGCACGTCGATCACCACCAGATACGCCAGGCGCGCCGAGATCGGCGTGTAGGGGTCGATGTTGAAGATCAGGTCGATCGGGATCAGCACCGTCGCCAGGTCGGCCAGCGGCGTGCCCGAGGGCGCCAGCACGATCACGTCGGCGCCGCCGCGGCGCGCCAGTTTCACCGAGCGCACCAACGACGGGCTGTTGCCGCGCTGCGAGATCGCCACCAGCGCATCGCCGGTGCGCAGCAGGGCCGCCGCGATGCTGTGGATGTGCGGGTCGGCATACGCCACGGTCGGCACGCCGGAACGGAAGAATTTGTGCTGCGCGTCGGCCGCCACGATGCCGGACGTGCCCTGGCCATAGAACTCGATCTTGTTGGCCTTGGACAGGATGTCCAGCGCCTTCTGGATCGCTTCCGGATCGAGGTTGTTGCGCAGGTCCAGCAGGGTGTTGATCGAGCGGCTGCAGATCTTGTTGACCAGGTCCGCCGCCAGGTCGTCCTGGGTCGGCTGTTCGTTCAGGCCGGGCAGGGCCAGCGCCAGGCCCTGGGCCAGCTTGAGCTTGAACTCATGCCAGCCGTCATAGCCCAGCGTGCGGCAGAAACGTACCACGGTCGGTTCGGACACTTGCGCGCTTTTGGCCAGCGCAGTGATGTTCTGGTTGACCGTCTGCGTCGGATGTTCGAGCACGGCCAACGCCACCTTGCGCTCCGATTTGGAGAGCGAGTCGAGTTGGGTACGGATGGAATCGAGCAGCATTAGTCTTCCGGCAGAACTTCTTCACGCCATTGCAGACCATCGCGGCCGATCAGCGCCGATGCGGCGGCCGGGCCCCAGGTGCCGGAGGCATATGGCAGCGGGTAGCTGTCTTCCGATTCCCAGCTGTTGAGGATAGGCTCGACCCATTCCCACGCCGCCTCCAGCTCGTCGCCGCGCATGAACAGGGTCAGTTGGCCGCGCAGCACGTCCAGCAGCAGGCGCTCGTAGGCTTCCATGCGCGGCGACTTGAATTGCTCGCGGAAGTCCAGTTCCAACTCGGCCTGCTTCAGGCGCATGCCGTCGCCCGGCGTCTTGGCCATCAGGTTCATGCGCAGGCCCTCGTCCGGCTGCAGGCGGATCACCAGCGAATTAGGCTGGAAGCTGTTGGTCGGCTGGTTGAAGATCGAGTGCGGGATCTGCTTGAAGCGCACCACGATTTCGGCCAGGCCGTCGGCCATGCGCTTGCCGGTGCGCAGGTAGAACGGCACGCCGGCCCAGCGCCAGGTGTCGATTTCCGCCTTCATGGCGACGAAGGTTTCGGTGCGCGAGTGGGCCGGCGCATCCGGTTCGTCGCGGTAGCTCGGCACGGCCTTGCCGTCCACATGGCCGGCGCGGTACTGGCCGCGCACGATGTTCTGCGCCAGCGTGGTCGGGGTGAAGCGCTTGAGCGAACGCAGCACCTGCAGCTTGGCGTCGCGCACGGCGTCCGGCGCGATCGAGGTTGGCGGCTCCATGGCGACGATGCACAGCAGCTGCAGCAGATGGTTCTGCAGCATGTCGCGCAGCGCGCCCGAGGTGTCGTAGTAACCGAGGCGGTTGCCCACGCCCAGTTTCTCGGCGATGGTGATCTGCACGTCGGAGATCCACTCGCGGCGCCACAGCGGCTCGAACAGGATGTTACCGAAGCGCAGCGCCAGCAGATTCTGCACGGTCTCCTTGCCCAGGTAGTGGTCGATGCGGTAGATCTGCGATTCCTCGAACACCTTGCCCACTTCGGCGTTGATCTGCTTGGCCGAGGCCAGGTCGCGGCCCAGCGGCTTTTCCAGCACCACGCGCGAATTCGGCGTGACCAGGCCATTTTCCTTCAGGCTCTCGCAGATCTTGGCGAAGATCGCCGGCGGCGTCGCCAGGTAGTAGACCTTGGTGATGGCGTCGTCCTTGCGCAGCGCCTCGACCAGCGGCTTGTAGCTGGCGGCGTCGGTGGCGTTGAGCGAGACGTAGACGATGCGGGCGGTGAAGCGCGACCAGGCGGCCGGCGTCACGGCCGGCGATTTGATCAGCGGCTTGGACGTGGTTTCCACGGTTTGCAGGAATTCCTCCTGGCTGGCCTCCGCGCGGCCCACGCAAATGATGCGGGCGCTGTCGGGCAGGTCGTTGGCGACGTCGCGGGCATACATCGCGGGCAGCAATTTGCGCATCGCCAGATCGCCGCTGCCGCCAAACAGAACCAGGTCAAAATCGGAAAGAGCCATAATATGAAAATCGTCGCAAAAAAAGTGCCGAGGGAATGCCGCGCGCAGCACGCGGCCGCTACTGTAAATTTACTACTTATCAGGGTGGTTTGCAAGAAAATTTACTACATTCTCCTATGGCGAGGGCGGTGCTGTTGCGGTCCCGCTCACGTTTGCGCAACCAATTTCCGGTTCCCTAAGCCATCTTCAAATTATAAGCTGGCCCGCCATCTCATGCGTTGGTATTGATCGGGACGCGGAACGAGATCAAGTCAGACCATGTATCTCGGTAAATGCGGCCAATTTCGTCGCGATACTGTCGCTCCGCAAGGAATTCAGCAATCGTTGGTAATTGTCGCTGTTGGGGGAGAGGCCAGCGTCACCGAGCAGATGCCGGCAGGCTCGCGCAAGGGCGCGCTCATCGGTTTCGGTAAGAATGACCTGCTCTAAAAACGCCATCGTGGCCGCGTTGGCTGGTGTGCGATGGACGGCATCAATCGCCAGGAGGCGCAATCTACCCACGTAATGAGGGTAATCTTCTATCATGCGCTGCTGATAAACCCAATCGCCGGTATGCTGGACGATATGTTGTTGTAGCTTGTAGACATGGCGATCGCCGTCGCAGCGCCACTTCGCCTCGTATTCTTTGGCGACGGCCAGCGCTTTTTCGGCGTCCAGGAAAAACAGCCATTCGACAGAGAACGGCAGCTCTGTCAGCAACAGGTTGAAGACTTCTTTCTGTTCCTCGCTGGTCAGTCCGGCTAACGCATCCTTACCATAGCCGTCAGCCTTGTCGCTGCCAGACATTTGGTACTGGTGCATGAAGGTATCAAATGCAGCGGTCATGATGGGGAGGCTATCCGTAGGTGGCGGTAACCAGGCTGGAGATCAAGGTGCAGCCACAAGCACAGTGGTGGCCGTGCAGGGCCACCATGCGGCCGCCGATCAGGTAGGTCGGCGTGCCCTCGATAATTATGTTGATGCCGTGTCCCGGCAATGGGCATGCCACTTGATCGCCCACGCGGGCGATGCCGATGTTGCCGATGAGGTGCGTGGCGGACGCGCTGATGACGCTGCCGCCATGCGAGGTTGGGTCTCCTAAGCGGACGATGGGCAGCGCCATGTTCAGCTCCTTTTATGCGTATAAGGCATCCAGCGTTTTAAAGGCGGCCTCCTTGTCTTCCAGGTTCTGGCTGCGCAGGCCGCGATAAATGCCGAGGTATGTTTCCTCGCCAACGGACTCTTTGCTGACGTCATAACAGTCCAGCAGCTTGTTGACCGCGTGGACGGCGACCAGGCGCTCAGTTTCGGTGCGGATCATGCCTTGCAGAGCGGTTTTCAATGGAGCGGTCAACTCCGCTGGCACGTAGTACGCAGCTTTTTCCCGCAGTTGTTCGTCAGGGCTGTGCAGGAATTCAATAAAGACGGACAAAAGCTCCTCGTCATGCGCAATTTGCCAGAGGTTCCATGCCGCGGCAATTTGCGCCTCGCCGGTCAAGGCGCCGGAAGCCAATAACTCCTTCACCGGCGCGACCGCCCTTGCCGCGTCCGCCCTGAATAGTCCGTGCATGCTTTCTTCATCGCCACCGGCCTTCACCCGGGCCAACAGGAAATCAAACGCCTGATTGCGTTCCTGAGGCGTCATATCCGTGAAATAGCTTTCACTCAAGCCATCCAGACGCTCCTTGTTATGCATCGAAAAGAAATCTAAAAAATTTTGATAGGCATTCATGGTTTTGTCGGGCGTTGGTCGAAGTCGAGAAGCTGCTTGATGTAGCCATCGGAAAGCGGCTTCGATACGGACTGTCCGTCTACGACGTGCAGTTTGATGCCGTCGATTTCGTTCAGGTTCAAGCGGTCAAGCAGTATCGGTTTTTCTTGAGTATGCCAGATGGTGACGGGGTCCCATAGTTTGTTTGGGGTCTGCACGACGTTCACTACGCCGCTGGCCGCCTCGGCGTATTTTTTCGAAACACCTTTCCATAGATCGCTGGCCCACGGCCCCGCGCCGTCTGTGGGGCTCCATTTCATGCCATTGTTGACTTCATCCCATCCATCGATAATACGCCCGCCTGGCGTGGTTTCGAGGGTGACGCCGCCAATTTTCTCCGCAAAGGCCCTGGCTGCGTCGGGCGCGCCAGTGACCTTTGCCTGATAAGCTGTGCCAGACCAGAAGACCGCGCCATCTTTCGGCGACGACACGTCCAACCGCTTAATCACCTCGTCCCATTTGTCGCCGGGATTTTTCGGCAGGTAGGGGCGCAGTATGTCGCGGGCTTCGTTGATCTTTTTCTTGGCGAGTTTGGTGTCACCGGCTTTCTCGGCATCGCGCGCTTCCTTGGACAATTGCGTGATCCGCTCGCGGTCGGCCGCGATCGCGGCATCGGCCACCGTCTGTTTTTTCGTGTTGGCGCCGCCGTCGGGTGGTTGGACCGGATCGGGCGCGTCTTTGAGGGGCGGCGGATCGGCCGGCGGTTTGGGCGTGGCTTTCGGCTTCGGCTTTGCGGCTGGCTTGGCGGCCGGTTTCGGCCTGGGCGCCGGCTTGTCTTCGACCTTGGGCATGACTTTGCCCGGCGTATCCCTTACCCGCTGCTTGGCCGGCGCGGCGGCGGCCGCCTTGTCGGCTTGCACCCCGGCCGGCACGGTATGCGCCTCTTTCGGCGCCGTCTCGGACAGCAACCTGGCCAGGCGGGCGTCCAGTTCCGCCAGGGCTCTGGGCACCTGGCGGATGGCGTCCCGCTGCACCGCGTAAAACTTGCGCTCCCACTCGGCCAGCCTGGCGATGGTGGCCTTGACGCGGTTGAAGTAGCTCAGGCTTTCCAGATGTCCGCGCAGCGACTTGACGATGTCCACCAGCTTGCCGCTGATTTTCCTCAGCGCCTGCAGCAGCGGCTTTTCGTACCTGGCGAACTTCACTGCGCGCAGGAATTTGAGGATGTCGCCCTTGATGAATTTTTGCAGGAAGCGGATCAGCTCCACCAGCTTGGACGCCTCCTTGATCAACAGCAGCATGACCGAGCGCAGCGCCGCGCCCAGCTCGGAGCCGGCGATGCCGCCCACCACCGCCCCCACGCCGGCCGCCGCCGCGCCCCCGGCCGCCATCGCCAGCGGCAGGGCGATGACGATCAGGCAGGCGCTCAGCAGCACCCACTCCATCAAGTCCTCGCGCTTCTCGGGATGATTGGCCAGCCGCAGGATCACCGCCACCGCATCGCGCGCGCTGGTGACGATGACCACCCCGGGCACAAAGCTGACCAGCATGTCCGCCACCACCGCCGACAGCGGCCGGTGGTCGGCGAACTCGCCGATCAGCACGGACTTGAGCCAGTCCATGCCGCCCACGACCTGGCCCCAGGCGTCCTCAAGAATGGAATGCTCAGGAGGCGGCGTCATGCGTCGCCTTGCCGGTTGCCGCCTGGCGTCCAGTCCAGGAATTCCTGCAAGTCCTCATGCATTTCCGTGCTGACGGTGGAACTGGCCTGCAGCGGCTTGTAATCGTATTCGATCTTGGCGCCGGCGCCGGCCGGCACGCCGGCGAGGCGGGCGATGCCGGCCGCGTCGAGCACGCCTTTGCGGATGCTGCCGTCGCTCAGGGTGGCCTTGAACGCGGCGCCGGCCATCGGCGCGCCCCAGTCGGTCAGATGGCGGAACTCCAGCTCGGACTTCTGCAATTCCGGCTTGGCGACGTGTGGCATCACGTATTGCTGCCGGGCCGGACCGGGCATGCTGTGCATCGATGCCTGCGCGGTCCAGGTGCCGGAGGTGCCGTTGGTGATGCCGGAGCCATTGATCTTGATGAACGAGCCGCCGGCGGAAAGCGTGATTTCCTCCTTGGCGTGAATGTCGATGCTGGCCGTGGTCGACAGCAGGCGCACCACCTTTTCCGCGATCAGGTCCAGATCGTCGCTCTGCGCTTGCACTTCCACCTTGCCCTTGGCGGCAAACAGTTTGATGCCGGCGTTGTAGGCGAACAGGCTGATCTTCTCGCCTATGCTGGCCAGCAGGCTCTTGCCCACGGCGAGATTGGTATCCTGGCCCGACGACAGCGTGACCTCGGCGCCGGCGTGGACGTGCGCACCCTGGTTGGTGGCCAGGCCGATGCCGGCCGGCGAACCCGCCAGCAGGATGGCTTCCTTGAAGCGGTTGGCCTCGCCCTGGCCGTCGCCGTCATAGCGCTCCTGCGTGGCGTCGGCAAACCGGCTCAGCGCCTGCTGGCCGATCAGGGCTTCGGCGCCGGCCCTGGCGGCGGTGTCGGACAGCTTCTTGGTCAACTCGGCGCCGGCCTTGAGCTGGGCGGTGGCTTCGGCCGTATCCAGCTGCGTGCCCTGCGGGCCCGGGCGGCCATAAGTGCTCAGGTATAGCCCCTTGTGCGTGACGATGGCGCCATACTCGTCGGTGCTGAGGGCAAAGCCGGAACCATAGAACCCGTTGCGCTGGTTGCCGCTTTGGCTGACCAGATAGCCGAGATTGAGCTGCGCGTTTGTGCTGGTGCTGTACAGGTGCACCCGGTTCTGCCGTGTGGTGTCGTCCAGCACCAGCTGGTTGAAGCCGCTGCCCTGGTATTCCTTGGACTTGTAGCCGGACAGCTTGCCGTCCGTATGCCATTGCGGGGCCTGGTCTTCGTTGTACAGGCGGCCGGTGATCACCGGCCGGTCCGCATCCCCATCGAGGAAAGTGACGATCACCTCCTGGCCGATGCGCGGCACGCTCAGTCCGCCCCAGCCCTGCCCGGCGTTCGGGTAGCTGACGCGCACCCAGCACGAGGCGCGCTCGTCGCCGGGGTTTTGCCGGTCCCAGCGGAATTTGACTTTGACACGGTTCAGGTGATCGGTATAAATCTCTTCGCCGCCGGGGCCGACCACCATCGCCGTCTGCGGGTGCAGTTCCGGCTTGGGATGCTCGAACGGGCTGCGGAACGGCACCTTGCGGCGTTGGACTTCGAGCCGGTTGAAGCAATGGCCGGTGTGCGCGTTTTCCGCCGGCGCCCGCGCATCGCGGCCGAGCAGGGCTTTGAACGCCGCCAGCTGCGGCGCCAGGCTGCCCGGGAATTCCTTGACCTTGTTCGACAACGGCAGATTATTTTCGATCGCCCATTCCACCGCCACCACCACGAACTGCCGGTCCTCCACTGGATCGGCGATGTGGGCCGGATGGTCTTCCAGCGTGAACCAACTGCCCGCCGGTAGGCAGCGCACGCCCGACACAGCCGCGAAGCGCTTCATGGCCGATTCCCACTGTTCGACCCGCAGGCGAGATTGCTTGTCGCCCTGTTCCTGTTTCGCGTAGGTGTAGGCGCCGGTGTATTCGTACACCTCCAACTGCCCTGGCAGGTCGCCATGACTGGATTGCACGATGGTGTTGCTTTGCCGCGTTTCGTTGGGCGCCTTGTAGTCATAGGTGCGCGTGGTCAGCTGGCTGGACGCCAGGCTGCGGTCCGCGCTCCAGTGGACGATTTTGTTCAGCTCATCTTCGGTGCCGGCGCCGTGGAAATGGATTTGTTCCCGCGGCGCCGGCTTGAGCTGGTCGGTATTGTCGGTGATGACCAGCGTATGGCCCGAGCCGTCCGGTTTTTGCTCGTGGTAGCCGAACCAGCCTTCTTCCTCCATCAGCCGTTGGGCGAAGTGCCAGTCGCTTTCATATTGGGTGCAGTAGGAACGCGGCAGGGCGGCCTCCCTGAGCTCGAAGCGGAAATTGCCCTGCGCCTGCGGATGGCCGCTGAATACTTCGCTGAGGATGGCGTCGGCGCTCTGGTCCTGCCAGATGCGCGCATCCTTGCGGAACTTGAGGAAGTGCAGCCAGGGCGCAAACGCCAGCTGGCAGTGTGTGAACTGGCCGTCGCTGCCCAGGCGCTTCATGCGGTGCACATAGCCGTGCACAGGCAAGTAGCTCTGGTCGGCCTGCTGCACCCATAGCGTGACCGGCTGCGCGATCAAGGTCTTCAGCTCGATGTCGTCGCGTACCGCCAGGCAGTCGACGGTGTAGGCGTAGTCTCGGCCCAGGCGGTCGCTGGCCACCACGCGTTGCGGCAGCAGGATGTCTTCGCCAAGTGGCGTGGTCAGTTTAACGAGACGGCTTTGCTGGCCGATCAGCGCCTGGCCTGCAAGAGGATTCAAAGCGGACATGGGTTGATGCCCTATGAATATTAGTGATAAAAATGATAAGTTTTTGGATTTTACCCGGATCTGCGCGACCGCTACGCACGGTAGAGTTTGGTAGGGAAGGTGGGGAGGGGGCGTCCGGCGCGGATGGCCGGACGCGGGGAGGAGTTACTGCCTGTAGGCTGGCTCGGCGCGGCCGGCCACGTCCATCTCGATCGCCAGCAGCTTGCCGCTCAGCGGATATTGTGCCAGTTCGGGCGCCGGACGGGCGCCGGCGCTGGTGACGTAGAGGGTTTTCAGGTCCGGGCCGCCAAACGCCGGCATGGTCGGGCAGCGCACCGGCAGCTTGATCTCGCCCAGCAGCTCGCCCTGCGGCGACAGCTTGACGATGCGCGCGCCTTCAAACATCGCCACCCAGTAATTGCCTTCGCTGTCCACGGCGGCGCCGTCGGGACGGCCGCCGTAGTTGTTCTCCTTGTCCATCGAGAACTGGTGCAGCAGACGCTGGTTGTCCACCGTGCCGGTGGCGACGTCGTAATCAAGCCGGGTGACGCGGTGCGCGGCGGTGTCGGCGTGGTACATGGTCTTCTGGTCCGGGCTGAAGCCGGAGCCGTTGGAGTTGGTCATGCCGCCCGACCAGGCCTTGCGCAGCTTGCCCCGTTCCAGCACGTACATCTCGGCCGCCGGCTTGTCGCGCGGCTCGTAGATGGTACCGACCCAGAAGCGGCCGGCGGGATCGACGTGGCCGTCGTTGAAGCGGGTGATCGATTGGTCGTAGGGCGCGGCGGCGATCTCGGTCAGCTTGACTGCGTCGCTGCTGGTGTCGAGGTGCGCGAAGCCGCTGCGCATGGCGACGATCAGGCCGCCCTGGTCGCTGATGCCCAGCGTGGCCGGCTCGCTGGCCAGTTTCCACGCGCGGTGCGCGCCGCTGGCCGGGTCGAGGCGGTGCACGGTGAAGGCGGGGATGTCCACCCAGTACAGTGCCTGCTCTTGCGGGTGCCACAGCGGGCACTCGCCGGTTTGCATCACTGCGTCGTAAGCTACTTTGATGTTCATATGTGTTGGCCTCAAACCGTCATTCCGGCGCAGGCCGGAATCCATAACCCGTGCGCGGTGCCGCACACTCAGCATGGGCCCCGGCCTGCGCCGGGGCGACGTGGTGGTGGGTTAAATGTGTTGGGCCGCTTTCGCCATGAAGATCAGGCCATTGGTCGAGCTGTCATGACGTTCCGGTTTCACTTCGCCCGTCAGTTCGGACTGGATATTTTTCGCCAGCACCTTGCCCAGCTCTACGCCCCACTGGTCGAAGCTGTTGACGTCCCAGATCACGCCCTGCACGAAGGTCTTGTGCTCGTACAGCGCGATCAGCGCGCCCAGCGCGCCCGGCGTCAGCTGGTCCATCAGGATGGTGTTGGACGGACGGTTGCCCGGGAAGGTCTTGTGCGGCACCAGCGCCTCGATTTCCTCGGCGCTCAGCTTGGCGCCGGCCAGGTCGGCGCGCACTTCATCGGCGGTCTTGCCGGTCATGAAGGCTTCCGACTGTGCGAAGCAGTTGGCCAGCAGCGCGTCGTGGTGCCCGGCCAGATCGTGCGTGGCGCGCAGGGCGGCGATGAAGTCGATCGGCGTCACGTCGGTGCCCTGGTGCAGCAACTGGAAGTAGGCGTGCTGCGCGTTGGTGCCGCACTCGCCCCAGACCACCGGGCAGGTGACGGTATCGACCTCGCCGCCGTCGCGGGTGACCCGCTTGCCGTTCGATTCCATGTCCAGCTGTTGCAGGTAGGCCGGGAAGCGGTTCAGGTCCTGGTGGTATGGCGCGATCGACAGCGAACCGGCATTCAGGAACTGGCGGTTCCAGAAGCCGACCATGGCCAGCAGCACCGGCATGTTCTGTTCCAGCGGCGCCTCGCGGAAGTGTTCATCCATCGCGTGCGCGCCGGCCAGGAAGTCGCTGAAGTAGCCGAAGCCCACCGCCAGCGCCACCGACAGGCCGATCGCCGACCATACCGAGTAACGGCCGCCGACCCAGTCCCAGAACGGGAACATATTGGCGGTGTCGATGCCGAATTCCGCCACCGCCTTGGTGTTGGTGGAGACGGCCACGAAGTGCTTGGCCAGGTCCTCGGCCTTGCCGCCGTTCTGCAGGAACCAGTTGCGCGCGGTGCCCGCGTTCAGCATGGTCTCGGCGGTGGTGAAGGTCTTGGAGGCGATGATGAACAAGGTCGTTTCGGGATTGACCTGCGCCAGCGCGGCGTCCATGTCATGGCCGTCGACGTTGGAGACGAAGTGCATCTTCAGGCGCGGATGCGCGTACGAGCGCAGCGCCAGCACCGCCATTTTCGGGCCCAGGTCCGAACCGCCGATGCCGATGTTGACCACGTCGGTGATTTGCTTGCCGCTGTAGCCCAGCCACTGGCCGTTGCGTACGCGGTCGGTGAATTCCTTGACGTGGTCCAGCACCGCGTGCACGTCGGCGTTGACGTCCTGGCCGTCCACCACCAGCGCTTTGCCGCGCGGCATACGGAGCGCGGTGTGCAGCACGGCGCGTTGTTCGGTAAGATTGATCTTCTCGCCGCTGAGCATGGCGTCGCGCTGGCGTTCCACGCCGCGCTCACGGGCCAGATCCAGCAGCAGGCCGATGGTGGTGGCGTCCAGCCGGTTCTTCGAATAGTCGAGGAACAGGCCGGCCGCGTCGACCGTCAGTTTGGGGAAACGCTGCGCATCGGCGGCAAACAACTGGCGCAATTGCCAGTTCCGGGCGTCGGCGGCGTGGGATTCAAGGGCTTGGAAGCTTGCGGTAGTGGTCAGGGCAGGCTGGCGCATAATATTGTAGGTAGGAAGGGGATGGTTAAATGATACAGGAAAATCAGGTAAATTCACTACGGTTTCGTAGTGGTCGACTGAATATTTCTGTCCCGGGAGGATGTCGCGAAGGGCGGTTTAGCCTAAGAAAAGCCAGTGGGGTTTGCGATTTTGTAGTAAAATTTCACGGAAACCATTCATAAGGAACGATCATGGCGTTGCATCCAGTCCTGGAAAAAGTCACCAATCGCATCATCCAGCGCAGCAAACCATCGCGCGGCGCGTACCTGGCCCATCTCGAGGCGGCCCGCGTCAAGGGGCCGCAGCGCGGCACGCTGGCCTGTACCAACCTGGCGCACGGCTTTGCCGCTTTCCCCGCCAACGACAAGCTGGTGCTGAAAGAGGTGAAGAAGCCATCGGTGGCGATTGTCTCGGCCTACAACGACATGCTGTCGGCGCACCAGCCGTTCGAGCGCTTCCCTGAAATCATCAAACAAGCCGTGCGCGAAGTCGGCGCGGTGGCGCAGTTCGCCGGCGGCACGCCCGCCATGTGCGACGGCGTGACCCAGGGCCAGGCCGGCATGGAGCTGTCGCTGTTCTCGCGCGACGCCATCGCCATGGCGGCGGCCGTGGCGCTGTCGCACAATATGTTCGACTCGGCCCTGTACCTGGGCGTGTGCGACAAGATCGTGCCGGGCCTGCTGATCGGCGCGCTGCACTTCGGCCACCTGCCGGCGGTGTTCGTGCCGGCCGGCCCGATGACCACCGGCCTGTCGAACTCCGAGAAAGCCAAGATCCGCCAGCTGTACGCGCAGGGCAAGGTGGGCCGCGCCGAGCTGCTGGAAGGCGAGTCGCAGTCCTACCACGGCGCCGGCACCTGCACCTTCTACGGCACCGCCAACTCCAACCAGATGCTGATGGAAGTCATGGGCCTGCACCTGCCAGGCGCCGCCTTCATCACCCCCAACACGCCGCTGCGCGACGAACTGACCAAGGCCGCCGCCCAGCGCGCCGCCGTCATCTCGGACCAGGGCAATGAATACATCCCGGTCGGCCACGTGGTCGACGAGAAGGCCATCGTCAACGCCATCGTGGCGCTGCTGGCCACCGGCGGTTCCACCAACCACACGCTGCACCTGCCGGCGATCGCCAAGGCGGCCGGCATCGTGATCGACTGGAACGACTTCGACGATCTGTCGAAGGTGGTGCCGCTGCTGTGCCGCATCTACCCGAACGGCGAGGCGGACGTGAACCACTTCCACGCCGCCGGCAGCACCGGTTTCGTGATCCGCGAGCTGCTGGACGCGGGCCTGCTGCACGACGACGTCACCACCATCCTGGGCAAGGGCCTGCGCAAGCACTGCGCCGAGCCATTCCTGGGCGAGGGCGGCAAGGGCGTGGTGTTCAAGGATTCGCCGGCCGAATCGGGCGACGAGAAAGTGCTGCGCAAGCACAGCAACCCGTTCTCGCCGGACGGCGGCATGGTGCTGGTGCAGGGTAACCTGGGCCGCGCGGTGATGAAGGTGTCGGCCGTGAAGCCGCAGCACCGCACGGTGGAAGCGCCGGCGCTGGTGTTCGATTCGCAGGAAGACTTCATGGATGCGTACAAGGCCGGTCAGCTGGACCGCGACTTCGTGGCCGTGATCCGCTTCCAAGGCCCGCGCGCCAACGGCATGCCGGAACTGCACGCGCTGACCCCGGCGCTGGCCAATCTGCAGGACGCCGGCCGCAAGGTGGCGCTGGTGACCGACGGCCGCATGTCGGGCGCCTCGGGCAAGGTGCCGGCGGCGATCCACGTTTCGCCGGAGATTCTGGCCGGCGGTCCGCTGGGCCTGGTGCGCGATGGCGACATCATCAAGGTGTGCGCGGAAACCGGCACGCTGGAGGCGCTGGTGGATTCCGCCGTGTGGCACGCGCGCTCGATGGCCAGCGCCGACATGTCGCTGAACCAGGTGGGCATGGGCCGCGAGCTGTTCTCCATGTTCCGCAACAGCGTGTGCGAGGCGGAGAAGGGCGCGACCACCTTCCCGCTGCCGTCGCCGATCCACACCACGGTGAACCTGCATGAAAAAGAACCGGTCGGTAATACCGTGCCGGGTTCCGATGAAGATTTCTCGACCAAGAAAGATGCCTGATATGACCCTGTCTCTGCTCGACATTATGCGTACTTCGGCCGTGATCCCCGTGATCGCGATTGATGACCCTGACCATGCAGTCCCGTTGGCGAAAGCGCTGGTGGCAGGCGGCATCCGCGTGCTGGAAGTGACCCTGCGCACCAAGCATGGCCTCGGCGCGATCAAGGCGATGTCGGAGGTGGAGGGTGCCATCGTTGGCGTCGGCACCCTGACCCAGCCGGAGGAATTCGCCGCCTCGCGCGACGCCGGCGCGGTGTTCGGCGTATCGCCGGGCCTGACCCCGGCGCTGATCGCCGCCGCCAAGAGCAGCGGCCTGCCGCTGCTGCCGGGCGTGATGACGCCGTCTGAAGTGATGGTGGCGCGCGAGCAGGGCTTCAAGCAGCTGAAACTGTTCCCGGCGGTGCCAGCGGGCGGTGTCGGTATGTTGAACGGCATCGGCGGTCCGCTGCCGGACATCACCTTCTGCCCGACCGGCGGCATCTCGATCGAGACCGCGCCACAGTTCCTGAAACTGAAGAACGTGGCCTGCGTCGGCGGCTCGTGGCTGACGCCGAAGGACCTGATGGCCAACGGTGAGTGGGACAAAATCACCGAGCTGGCCAAGGCGGCCAGCGCCCTGCGCGCCTGAACCCCGAAAACGACGCCGCGGCGTCGTTTTTTTATAGGCTGCCGGCGATGTGGTCGCGCAGCCATTGGTGGGCGGGGTCGCGCTGGGAGCGTTCGTGCCACAGCATCACCATCTCGTAGCCGGGGATGTCGACTGGCGGCGCCACCACGCGCAAGGCCGGGTTGTCGCGTACCAGCCGCTCGGGCAGCATCGCGACCAGGTCGGTGCCGGTCAGCGCCGAGATCACGAACAGGAAGTGCGGCACCGACAGCGCCACGCGCCGCGTCATGCCGGCTTCCGCCAGCACTTTGTCGGTGACGCCGCTGAAGCCGCCACCGTCCGGCGATACGATCACGTGTTCCAGTTCGCAGAATTGTTTGAGCGTCGGCTTGCGTTTGAGACGCGGGTGGCTGGCGCGGCCTGCCAGGACGTAGCGTTCCTTGAACAGCAGGCGGTGGCGCATGCCCGGCGGGGCGCCATCGCTGGTGTGGAAGGCGAGGTCGATGATGCCTTGCTCCGCCTGCCGCGCGATGTGCGGCGGTGCCATTTCCAGCACCGCCAGCCGCGTGCCCGGCGCCGCACGCCGCAGCCCGGCCATGGCCGGCAGCAGGATGGTCGATTCGCCATAGTCGGTGGCTGCCACGCGCCAGGTGTTGGTCGCTCGCGCCGGATCGAAGGCGGCGGCGGGGGAGACGGCAAGGCTCAGTGCCTCCAGCGCTTGCCGCAGCGGCTCGCGCAGGGCTTCGGCGCGCGCCGTCGGGCGCATGCCGCGTGGCCCTGGCAGCAGCAATGGATCGCCAAAGATGTCGCGCAGCTTGGCCAGGTGCACGCTGATCGACGGCTGTGAAAAGTGCAGCCGCTCCGCCGCGCGGGTGACGTTATGCTCGGCCAGCAGCACGTCCAGCGTCACCAGCAGGTTCAGGTCCAGGCTTCTGAGATTAATCATTGTAATAGCTGGAATATCGGGAATTCATTTCTACTATACCTGATGGCGCCGTATTCTGAGGTTTTTTAAGGAGCCTCTGATGAACGTCCTGATTGTTTATGCCCACCCGGATCCCCATTCGCTGAATGCCTCGCTGAAGAACTACGCTGTTCAGCATCTGGAAGCGGCCGGTCATACGGTGCAGGTGTCCGACCTGTATGCGATGGAGTGGAATGCCACGCTGTCCGCCAGCGAAATCCCCGAACGCGAGCATCACCGCGCCGACGTCCTGCGCGAGCAGGAAAAACTGCGCTGGGCCGATACGGTGATCTTCCAGTTCCCGCTGTGGTGGTTCTCCATGCCCGCCATCATGAAAGGTTGGTTCGATCGCGTCTACACGCTCGGTTTCGGTTACGGCGTCGGTGAGCATTCCGACCGCCGCTGGGGCGACCGCTATGGAGAAGGCTCGCTGGCCGGCAAGCGCGCCATGCTGATGGTGACCACGGGCGGCTGGGAATCGCACTACGGCCCGCGCGGCATCAACGGCGCGATCGACGATCTGCTGTTCCCGATCCAGCACGGCATGCTGTTCTATCCGGGCATGGACGTGCTGCCGCCCTTCCTGCTGTACCGTACCCGTAGCGTGGATGAGGCGCGCTTCGCGGCCATCCGCGAGGAACTGGGCCGCCGGCTGGATACGCTGGAGACAACCCCACCCATCCCGTACCGCCGCCAGAACCACGGCGATTACGAGATTCCGGCCATGACCCTGAAGTCAGACCTGGCGCCCGGCGTGGTCGGCTTCAAGGCGCATCTGCAGGCCGATCGGTGACATGGTGAAGCCCATCAGCTCTTCCGGTGGCTGACTGGTGGCCGTGGCGATCGACTGGATCGTAAAGCTGGACAGCAGCATGGCGCTGGCCAGTTTGATTTCCAGCAGCGCCAGATAGCGCCCCGGGCAGGTGCGCACGCCGGCTCCGAAAGGCATGGAAACGTGTTTGTTGATCGCCTGCTCGCTGCCGGCCAGCCAGCGCTCCGGCTTGAAGTCCGCCGCATCCGGCACGTGCTCATCCGAGACGCTGTCGTGGCGCATCACACACCATAGCAAGCCGCCTTTCGGCACCTGCACGTCGCCCACCACCGTGTCCCGCAGCGCCTCCAGCGGGATGAAGGGGGCAACCGGCTTGAGGCGCATGGCTTCCTGGGCGCAGGCATCCAGATAGTCCAGGCCATCCATCTGCTCGATGCTGAACGCGGCGGGATCTGGCGCCACGCGCAGCACTTCTTCACGCGCTTTCTGCATGGCGGCCGGCTTCTGCTGCAACAAGTAGAGCATCCACGCCAGCGTGTTGCTGGTGGTGTCTTCGCCGGCCAGCAGCATGGTGGTGACATTGCCTGCCACCGCCTTGTCATCAACGCCGCTGCCGCCTTCGTCGGCCGCGCAGATCATCGCTTCCAGCAGATTGGATGGGCGCTGGCGCCGCGCCGGCTCCGCCGCCAGCCGCGCCCGGGCGGCGGCGATCAGCTCATCGACCGACTGGCGCAGCGCCAGCAGGCAGCTGTCGAGATGGCGGTCCTGCGGCAGCTTGACGTAGCGCCAGTAGGGGAACAGCGCGATGGAACGCCGCGCCACCGCCGGCAGCACCACATCCATGTGGCGCTGGATCACGTCCTCGCCGCCGTCGATGGTATTCACCTCGGTGCCGAACGCCAGCCCGGCGATGATGTCGACGCTGTAGCGTTTCAGGTCTTCCGCCAGGTCGATGGTGCTGCCGTCGCGCGCGGCCTGCTGCCAGCGGCGCCGCAGGCGCTGGACCACCGCCACCAGCGATGGGAAGTAGGCCTTGACCGCATGCGGCGCCAGCGCGGCCATCACCATGCGCCGCTGGTCGCGCCATGCCGTGCCTTCGGCCAGGAATACGCCGGGCAGTCCGCCCATTTCGTCCGAGATCTGTGCCGTGATCGATGGGCGGCGGAAGCCATCCGGCCGGTCGCGCAGCACAGCGCTCACCAGCTCGTGGCTGGCCACCACCAATATCGGCGCGCGCCCAAAGCGCATCGTGAACAGTGGTCCGTACTGCTTGCTCCACGCTTCCACGTCCTGGTGAATGCGCAAAGGCCGCATCTGCGGCAGGTTGCCCGCCAGCGGCCACGGACGCGGGCCGGGCAGGTCGTACATATGACGGAGTTCGGCGGCAATGGCGTTCTGCATATCGGCTTCCTCGGATGACGGTGCCTTAGTGTGCGCCGGTCAACGGTGCAAGTATTGAACGATTCCGACATGGTATAAACTATTTGGCATGCAGCCCGCCGAGCCAACCACACGCCTGATCTTCCCGCGCAAGTCGCTGGCGTCCTGCGTGCGCGCCTACGTTGTGCGCAGCACGGTGGAGGCGCCGCTCAGCAATGCGCAGGACCGCTACAACCATTTTCCCGCCACCCCGCATTGCTCGGTCACCTTCTATATCGAAGGCGAGGCCGAAGTGGTGGAACCGCCCGACGCGCCGCAGGACCGCATCCGCGTGGTGTTCTGCGGTCCGCAAACGCGGCCGCTGATGACCTACAATCCCGGCCCGGTGCGGGTGCTGATGGTGATGTTCTACCCGCAGGTGCTGCACGCCATGTTCGGTGTCGATGTATCGCAATGGGTGGACCGCTGGGCGCCGGTGGAGCAGGTGCTGGGCGCGGAATGGCAAGTCCTGTCGGATGCCGTGCTGAACGCGCCCGGCGACGGCCTGCGGCTGCTGGAAGATTTCCTCGAACCGCGCTGGCAGGTGGCACGTCCCGGCGGCGCCGGCGCCATGGCCGGCGACTGGGTACGCCATCTGGCCGCGCAAGCCGCCGACACCGCGCTGGGACGCGGCGTGCGCAGCATCGAGCGCCGCATCAAAGCCAGTGCCGGCCAGCCGCTGCGCAAGCTGCTGCGCCTGCAGCGCGCCGAGCTTTCCTTCTTTGAAGCGCGCGAGGAATTCATGAACGGCAAAGCCGTATGGTCCGACATCGCCGCGCGCGGCGGCTATTCCGATCAGGCGCACCTGTGCCGTGAAGCGCGCGAAATCACCGGCCACACGCCGGGCGAACTGGCGCGCGTGCTGGCCTCCACCGACGAGCGTTACTGGATTTACCGCATCTGGAACTAGGCCGGCGACAGCGCCGCCACGCGGTTGCGGCCCGTGCGCTTGGCCTGGTACAGCGCGCGGTCGGCGGCGCCAATCAGCGTATCGATCTCCACCGGCGCATCGGCCGCTTGCGTGGCGATGCCGATGCTGACCGTCACCAGCCGCGACGAGTCGCTGTTGCGCTCATGCGGGATCGCCAGCTCCTGTGCCCGCGCGCGGATGGCCTCCGCCATCAGCCAGGCCTGCTCCGGATCGGTGTCGGGCAGGATCATCGCGAACTCCTCGCCGCCGTAGCGCGCCATCAGGTCGCACGGGCGTTTCAGCACGCCCGCCAGCGCGGCCGCCACTCGGATCAGGCACTGGTCGCCTTTCTGGTGGCCGTAATGGTCGTTGTAGGCCTTGAAGTGGTCGATGTCGATCATCAGCAGCGACAGGGGCGTGCCGCCGCGCTTGGCGCGCCGGTGCTCCTTCTCCATCGCCACATCGAAGTGGCGGCGGTTGGCGATGCCGGTCAGGCCGTCGGAGAAGGTCTGCGAGCGCAGCACCATGGCCTGCTCGCGCAGCAGCTTCTCGCGTCCCACGGCGATGCTGACATCGCTCACCTGGATCAGGCAGTGACGCGGCGCGCCTTCCACCGCGATCGGCGTCACCTCCACCGCCTGCTGGATGCGCTCATCGCGCAGGTATAGCGCGAACGGCGCCTTGTTCAGGGTCTGCGACAGCAGGGAAGGGAAGTTGTTGTACAGCGCATGCTGGATGGCGGTGTCCACGCGCCCGCCGCGCAGGTCGGGGCAGACCGCAAAGAAGTCCCGCCCCAGCACCTGCTCATGCCCCAGTCCCGAATGCCTGATCATCCACGCGTTCCACAGCACGATGCGGCGCTCGTGATCGAGCACGATGGCGCCCAGGTTCACGGCGCAGAACACGCTTTCCAGCAGGGGCAGGCGGAGCGGGTTCATGATCGCCTCACCCCTGGCCCATCGCGCGGGCGATGTAGAGGTTGATCTGCTCCTGCAGGTCGTGCAGCGCCGAGATATCCAGCACGAAGGCGACATAGCCGTGGATCTGGTGCCTCTCCAGCAGGAAGTCGATATGCAGCATCAGCACCACGCCATCGGCCTGGCTGCCGGTGGCGGTCAGGATCTCGTCGCTGGTGCCGAGGTGGTACCGCGGCAGCGAGCCTTGCAGCTCGCGCTGGAAAATATTGGCCAGCGTGCCGACGCAGGAGTTCAGCATGATGTTGCCGATCTCGCACATGGCTTCCTGCTCCATCTCGGTCAGTTCCTTGAGCGGCACGGCCTCGCCCACCATCAGCCGCACGATCTCCAGGCTTTTATCTTCCGGGAACATGAGGATGGCTTCGGTCTCGAAGGCGCCGCCGAAATGCTGGCTGACGCCGCAGATGCGCTCCGGCAGGCTGTCGGTCTTGCCCAGCAGGCGCGCCGCCTCGGCCCGCGGGATGAAGCTGATCGACGGCACCGACATGCGCACCGCCTCGTTGACGATGGTGCTCATCGAGGCCGCGGCCTGGCCGACGCCGATGTTGAAGATCTCGATCAGCGCATCGTTTTCCAGCGCGGACAGGTTAAACATGATTACGCTTCCAGCGTGGCCACCAGCTGGGCGATGCGCGCCTCGGTGATCGGCTTCTCGACAAAGCCGATGCCCATGGCGGTGGCGCGCTCGCGCGTGGACGTCTGCACGTTGGCGGTCAGCAGCGAGATCGGCACCGAAGGGAATTCCTGGCGCAGCTGCTCGGCGGCGGCCATGCCACCCATGCCGGGCATGTTGACGTCCATCAGGATCAGGTCGGGGCTGACGTCGCGCGCCTTGAGCAGCGACTCCTCGCCGGTGCCGGCTTCCTCGACGATCCAGTCGGCGTGCAGGCCGGCGATATACTGGCGCGCCATCATGCGCGAGACGCGGCTGTCATCGACAATCAGGACGGTTTTGGTCATGGTCATGTCTCTCATCCCCGGCGATCTTTACGGACCTTGTTATGGTTTCATTCTCGCATATCCGGCGCGCTTGGCGATGGCCGGTGTTGCTTACTTTGTACGCTTTTGTACAGTTCTACAAGTCTGGCGCGGCAGGGGCTTGTCAGTGTTGTCTCAGCGCAATTTTTGAGTAAAAAGCGGGGTGGTAAAATAGCGCCATTCGCTTCCCCTCTCTTATCTGCTTCTCTTATCTATTTATCATGACCCAAGACGAACTGAAACAAGCCGTAGCCCGTGCCGCCATTGCCTATGTGGTGGAGAACGAGATCATCGGCGTCGGCACCGGCTCCACCGCCAACTTCTTCATCGATGAACTGGCCAAGATCAAAGACAAGATCAAGGGCACGGTGGCCTCGTCCGAAGCCACCGCCGCCCGGCTGCGCGGCCACGGCATCGAAGTGTTCGATCTGAACGACGTGTCGGAGATGGCGGTCTACATTGACGGCGCCGATGAAATCGATAACAGCGGCGCCATGATCAAGGGCGGCGGCGCGGCGCTGACGCGCGAGAAGATCGTGGCCTCGGTGGCCCGGCAGTTCGTCTGCATCGCCGACGGTTCCAAGCTGGTGGACGTGATGGGCAAGTTCCCGTTGCCGGTGGAAGTGATCCCGATGGCGCGCGCCTCGGTGGCGCGCGAGCTGGCCAAGCTGGGCGGCACGCCCAAGCTGCGCCTGAAGCCAGGCACGGACGAAGCGTTCGTGACCGACAACGGCGGTTATCTGCTGGATGTGGCGGGGTTGTCGATTACCGAGCCGAAGGCGCTGGAGGAGAAGATCAACCAGATCGTCGGTGTGATTGCGGTCGGCCTGTTCGCCGCGCGCGGCGCCAATGTCTGCCTGCTGGGGACTGCGGAAGGGGTGAAGACGCTGAAGTTCTAAAACGCTTGTCGTCCCGGCGCACGCCGGGACCCATGCTGAGTGTCTATGGATCCCGGCCTGCGCCGGGATGACGGGGCTTACTCGGCCGGCGGCACGTAGCCTTGCGCCATGTCGGCGCCGTCGCCGAAGAAGTGTTTCTCCATCTGCGCGGCCAGGTACTTGCGGGCGCGCTGGTCGGCCAGGTTCAGGCGGTTTTCGTTGACCAGCATGGTCTGGTGCTTGAGCCATGCGGCCCAGGCCTCCTTCGACACCTGCTCGTAAATCTTCTTACCCAGTTCACCCGGATACGGCGGAAAATCCAAACCCTCGGCTTCCTTGTTGAGTTTAATGCATTGAACGGTGCGGGCCATCGGGTTGCTCCTAAAGCTTTGTCAGAAAAACGAGATTATAAGGTTTTAATCAGAACCTGGGATTTGCGCTGCCAGTTATACATGCGCTGGCGGTCCTTCGGCAGGGCGTCCACCGTGGCCGGATGGAAGCCGCGCTTGATGAACCAGTGCGCGGTGCGGGTGGTCAGCACGAACAGCTTTTGCACGCCCATGGCGCGCGCGCGGTTCTCCATGTGTTTGAGGATGCGGTCGCCGTCGCCCTGGCCTTGCACGTCCGGGTTGACGGTCAGGCATGCCATTTCGGCCATTTTCTGTTCCGGGAACGGATACAGGGCGGCGCAGCCGAAGATCACGCCATCGTGCTCGATGACCGAAAACATCTCGATTTCGCGTTCGATCAGCTCGCGGCCGCGCTTGACCAGGGTGCCGTCGGCCTCCAGCGGTTCGATCAGCTTGATAATCCCGCCGACGTCCTCAATTGTGGCCGGGCGCAGCGATTCCAGGTTCTCGTGCGAGATCATGGTGCCCACGCCATCGTGGGTGAACAGTTCCAGCAGGGCCGAGCCGTCCATGTCGAATGAGACGATGTGCGAGCGCTCGACGCCGTTGTCGCAGGCCTTGATGCAGTGCTTGAGGTAGAACGCGGTGGCATCCGGCAGGAAGCCGGCTTGCAGCACGGCCTCGGCCTGGTGCGAGGACAGTTCGCGGATTTCGGCGCCGGCGGCGTCGGTCATCAGCGGCGTTTCGGTGATGAAGATCAGTTTGTCGGCGTGCAGGGCGATGGCGGCGCTGCAGGCCACGTCTTCCATGGTCAGGTTGAACGCTTCGCCGGTCGGCGAGAAACCCAGCGGCGACAGCAGCACCAGGCCGTCGGAGCCGAGGATGGAGTGGATGGTCTCGGCGTCCACCTTGCGCGTGACGCCGGTCAGTTCGAGGTCGACGCCGTTGATCACGCCGAGCGGCTTGGCGGTGATGAAGTTGCCCGAGATGATGCGGATCGCCGCGTTGGACATCGGCGTGTTCGGCAGGCCCTGGCTGAAGGCGGCCTCGATGTCGAGCCGCAGCTCGCCGGCGGCTTCCTTGGCGCACTCCATGGCGGCCGGGTCGGTGATGCGCACGCCGTTGTGGAAGCGGCCTTCGACGTTGCGCAGGGCCAGTTGCTCGGCCACCTGCGGGCGCGAGCCGTAGACGACGGTGACGTTGATGTCCAGCGCGTGCAGCAGCGAGAGGTCGTGGGCCAGCACCGGCAGGGCTCCGGCGGCCACCAGTTCACCGGGGAAGGCGACCACGAAGGTCTTGCCGCGGAAGGCGTGGATGTAGGGCGCGACGGAGCGCAGCCATTGGACGAATTGGGTAGGGTTTTCCATTAGCCGCATTATAATTCGGGGCGCGACGTCCGCGCCAAATACCTTTGTAAAAAACAATGTCAGAAGCCAGCAATAAGCAACAAAAACCGTCTGAACGGCCTCAAAACGCCCAGCGCAAGCCAACCGCTGTCGTTCCCGCGCAGGCGGGAACCCATAATTCGCCAGACGGGCGGCGTAGCATGGATTCCCGCCTGCGCGGGAATGACGGGGGGCAGCAGAAGCCTCCACGCGCGCGCCTGACGCCGGAGGAGCAAGCTGCTCGCGAGGCCGAGCGGGCGTTCCGCAATCCGCTGCCGCCGATTACCTTCCCGGAGGATCTGCCGGTCTCCGGCCGCCGTCACGAAATCGCGGAGGCGCTGCAAAACAACCAGGTCATCATCGTCTCCGGTGAAACCGGTTCCGGCAAGACCACTCAGCTGCCGAAAATCTGTCTGGAGCTGGGGCGCGGCCAGAAAGGCCTGATCGGCCACACGCAGCCGCGCCGTATCGCCGCCTCGTCGACCGCCAAGCGCATCGCCGTGGAACTGGGCTCGCCGCTGGGCGAACACGTGGGCTTCAAGGTCCGCTTTGCCGACACCCTGCAGAAAGGCGCCTCGGTCAAGCTGATGACGGACGGTATCCTGCTGACGGAAACGCAAAGCGACCCGCTGCTCAAGGCCTATGACACCATCATCATCGACGAGGCGCACGAGCGCAGCCTGAACATCGACTTCCTGCTGGGCTACCTGAAACAGCTGCTGCCGCGCCGTCCGGACCTGAAGATCATCATCACCTCCGCGACCATCGACGCCGACCGCTTCGCGCGCCACTTTGGCACGCCGGAGAAGCCGGCGCCGGTGATCGAAGTCTCCGGCCGCCTGTACAAGGTGGAGGTGCGCTACCGGCCGATCGAGAGCGACGTGGTGAATCCGGCCGTGGCCAACGCCGAAGGCAAGGGCGCCCGCAGCGCCG
Organism: Duganella sp. SG902; assembly: GCF_013376005.1. Classification (GTDB taxonomy): domain Bacteria; phylum Pseudomonadota; class Gammaproteobacteria; order Burkholderiales; family Burkholderiaceae_D; genus Rugamonas. Next base: position 659,678 of record NZ_JABMJK010000002.1, read on the forward strand.
CTGCCCGTGAAAAGCGCGACCTGATGGACGCCGTGGTCGATGCCGTCGACGAAGTGGCCCGCATCGGCTCCGGCGACATCCTGGTGTTCCTGCCCGGCGAGCGCGAGATCCGCGACGCCGCCGAAGCCCTGCGCAAGCACCATCCGCCGCACGTGGAAATCCTGCCGCTGTTCGCCCGCCTGTCGGCCGAGGAGCAGGAACGCGTGTTCCGTGCCACCAACGCGCGCCGCATCGTCCTGTCCACCAACGTGGCGGAGACCTCGCTGACCGTGCCGGGCATCCGCTACGTGGTGGACGCCGGCCTGGCGCGCGTGAAGCGCTACAGCTACCGCAACAAGGTTGAGCAGCTGCAGATCGAGCCGATCGCGCAATCGGCCGCCAACCAGCGCGCCGGTCGCTGCGGCCGTGTGGCCGATGGCGTCTGCATCCGCCTGTACGACGAGCAGGATTTCCTGCAGCGTCCCAAATTTACCGAGCCGGAGATTCTGCGTTCCTCGCTGGCCTCCGTCATCCTGCGCATGAAGACCCTGCATCTGACCGATGTGGAGAGCTTCCCCTTCATCGAGCCGCCGCTGGCGCGCGCGATCGCGGACGGCTACCAGCTGCTGCAGGAGCTGGGCGCGGTCGATGAATACAACCAGATTACCCCGCTGGGCAAGAAGCTGGCCAAGCTGCCGCTGGACCCGCGCGTCGGCCGCATGATTCTGGCCGCGCTGGACAACGTCTGCCTGAACGAAGTGCTGATCATCGCCTCGGCCCTGTCGGTGCAGGATCCGCGCGACCGCCCGCTCGAGCATCAGCAGGCCGCCGATGAAGCGCACAAGAAGTTCGCGGACGAGAAGTCGGAGTTCCTCAGCTATATCAAAATCTGGAAGTGGTTCGAGAACGCGATTGAGCACAAGAAGACCAACCGCCAGCTGCAGGACAACTGCCGCAGCAACTTCCTGTCGCAGCTGCGCCTGCGCGAGTGGCGCGACGTGCATTCGCAACTGCTGACCATCGTGAAAGAGCAGGGCTGGCGCCTGAACGAAACGCCGGCCACCTACGAGAACCTGCACCTGGCGCTGCTGACTGGCCTGCTGGGCAACATCGGCTTCAAGATGGAGGATGATCCTGGCTTCCTGGGCGCGCGCGGCATCAAGTTCCATATCTGGCCGGGTTCCTCGCTGAGCAAAAAGCCGGGCAAGTGGATCATGGCGGCGGAGCTGGTGGACACCACGCGCCTGTACGCGCGCTGCATCGCCCAGATCCAGCCGGAGTGGCTGGAGAAGGTCGGCGGCCACCTGCTGAAGAAATCGTGGGGCGAGCCGCGTTGGGAAAAACGCTCGGCGCAGGTCACGGCTTCCGAGCGCGCCACCTTGTACGGCCTGGTGGTGTACAGCCAGCGCCGCATCAACTATGGCTTGTTCAATCCGGCCGAGGCGCGCGAAATCTTCATCCGCGAAGCACTGGTGGGCGGCGACTACGACACCCGCGCGCCATTCTTCGCGCACAACCACAAGCTGATTAAAGAGATCGAGAACCTCGAACACAAGTCGCGCCGTCAGGACGTGCTGGTGGACGATGAGCTGATCGCCGCCTTCTACGACAAGCTGATTCCGGCCGACGTGGTCAACGGCGCCGGTTTCGAGAAATGGCACAAGGACGTCACGGCCAAGGAACCGAAGCTGCTGTTCCTGAATCGCGATGAACTGATGCGCCATGAAGCGGCTGGCGTCACCACCGACCTGTTCCCGAAGAAGATGAACGTGTCCGGCCTGGAGCTGGCGCTGACCTATCACTTCGAGCCGGGCAGCGTGCGTGATGGCGTGACGCTGGCGGTGCCGCTGTATGCGCTCAACCAGCTGTCGCGCGAACGTTGTGAGTGGCTGGTGCCGGGCATGTTGAAGGAGAAGGTGCATCTGCTGCTTAAATCCCTGCCGCAGAAACTGCGCCGCCACTGCGTGCCGCTGCCGGAATACGCGGCCAAATTCTGCGAACGCGTGGAAGAGAAGCACGCCTTCGGCCGCGGCGAGCTGATTGACGCCATCATTGCCGACATCCGCGCCCAGATCACGGTCACGCCGCTGACCACCGACTTCAAGCCGGAGACGCTGCCCGCCCACCACTTCATGAACTTCAAGGTGATCGACGAGCATGGCCGTCAGCTGGACATGGGGCGCAACCTGGCCACGCTGCAGGCCGAATATGGCTCGCAGGCGCGCGAGAGCTTCCAGAAAATGGCGGAAGCCTCCGGCCCGCAATCGACCGTCGCCGCCCGCGCCCTGACACCCGCCGTCGCACCGGCGAATTCCGTCGCACCGGCGAAAGCCGGTGCCCATAGAACGCCGGCCGCCCCTGCGGCCAACGCTCCAGCCAACAACATCACCCTGACCAACCTGACCACCTGGACCTTTGGCGAACTGCCCGAACTGCTGGAAATCGCCCAAGGCAAACTGACGCTGATCGGCTTCCCCGCCCTGGTCGACAAAGGTACGCACTGCGACCTGGAAGTCTTCGACGACCCGACGGTCGCCGCCCGCACGCACCGCGTCGGCCTGCGCCGCCTTTTCGCGCTGCAGATGAAAGACCAGATCAAGTTCATCGAAAAGAGCATCCCCAACCTGCAGCAAATGGGCATGCAGTTCATGAGCATGGGCACGCAGGAAGAGCTGCGCGAGCAGATCATCAACAAGGCACTGGACATCGCCTGCCTGCAGGACCCGCTGCCGATCGACGCGGCCAGCTTCGCCAAGCGCAAGGATGAAGGCAAATCGCGCCTGGTGCTGCTAGTGAACGAGATCGCGCGCCTGCTGTCGCAAGTGCTGACCGAATTCCACGGCCTGCCGAAACGCCTGCAAGGCTTGCCGCAACAAGCCGCGCAGGACATGCAGCAGCAACTGCAAGGCCTGGTGCACAAACGCTTCCTGCAAGAGAACGAATACAGCCAGCTGGCGCACTTCCCGCGCTACCTGAAAGCGATGAACGTTCGCATCGAAAAACTGCGCGGCGATCCGGCGCGCGACACCAAGCTGATGGCGGAGTGGCAGCAGGCGGCCGCGCCGTACCTGCGCGCGAGCCGCGACAAATCGGCCGGCAAGAACACCGATCCGAAGATGGTCGAATTCCGCTGGATGCTCGAGGAATTGCGTGTCTCGTTGTTCGCGCAGGAGCTGCGCACGCCGATGCCGGTATCAGTCAAGCGCTTGCAAAAAGTGTGGGAGTCGATGTTGCGCTAAGCGGCCTGCCGCACGCAGCGCGCGGCAGCTTTCCGGTAGACTGATTGGCAACAGGAGGATGTTGCGATGACAGTCAAGACCGGCAAGCTGCTGCGAAGCCTGATCCGCGCCGGCACGCGCACCGCAAAGCTCATCGCCGCCGCCACCACCCCGCCCAAGCCAAAACGAAAGCGCGCCGCCGCATCACCCAGCGCATCAACATCGCCGCGCGCCGCGCGCCCATCGCGCGCCGCACCCTCCACCATCGCACCGGGCAAATGGCTCTCCTCCCACGTCCCCACCGCGACGGGGCAGCGCATGCGCTACTGGCTCTACCTGCCAAACGGTTTTGCCCAACCCGAAGGCCTGATCGTCATGCTGCACGGTTGCCACCAGACCGCCACGCAATTCGCCCAAGGCACCGGCATGAACCTGCGCGCCGACAAAGCCGGCTACGCGGTCCTCTATCCCCAACAACTGACCAGCCACCAGGCGCAGCGCTGCTGGAAATGGTACGACCGCGCCACCCAGGCCGGCGGCGGCGACGTCCCAACCATCATCGGCATGATCCACAAGGTGCTGAGCGAGTACCCGATCAACCGCCGCCGCATCTACGTCGCCGGCATCTCCGCCGGCGCGGGCATGGCCAACATCCTCGCCCTCAACCACCCGACGCTGTTCGCCGCGATGGGACTGCACTCCGGCCCCGTCTTCGGCGCCGCCCAGAACCCCCTGACCGGCATCGGCATCATGCACCACGGCGCCGGCCTGCGCGCCGACACTGCCGCCCACGAAATTCTGCAACGGCAGCCGCAATTCCCCGGCATGCCCGCCATCCTGATCCAGGGCGAGGCCGACACCGTCGTCCGCCCCGTCAACCAGCTGCAGTTGATGCGACAAAGCCTGCTGCTGAACCGCCTCGCCGGTCCGGCAAAGATCACCCACAACCCGCGCAGCCGCCTGCACGACTTCTACGTCGGCCGAAAACTCATGCTGCGCATCGTGCAGATCGAAGACCTGGAACACGCATGGTCCGGCGGTGATCCCACGCTGCCGTTCAACGCCAAAGCCGGCCCCAACGCCAGTAAGCTGATGCTGGAGTTTTTTGCCCGTCACCAGCGAACCTGATCGCGCCCGCAGTGCCGATCACAATCAACACACTGCCCAACGCCATCTTCACGCTGAACACCTCACCCAGAAACAGCACGCCCCACAACACGCCAAACGCCGGCACCAGAAACGGCACCGCCATCGTGCGCGAAGCACCCACGCGCGCGATCAGATGCGACACACGCCAACACCGCCCATCCGTTGCACCATCCTTGAATCCCGCGCCATCCCAGGCCAGCCAGGCCACGCCGGCAAAGCCCAACGCCATGCTGGCCGCGCGCGCCGGCGCGATGCGCTCCCTGATCCACAGCCAGCCGATGATGGCCGCATACATCGGCGTCGCCGCGTTGAAGATGGCCGACAAGCTGGCATTGATGCTCAGCGCGGCATAGCTGAACAGCAGAAAGGGCAGGGTGCAGTTGGTCATGCCGACCAGCGCGATGCGCTTCCAGTTGCGCCGCAACGCGGCCAGTCCGCCATCGCGCCGCAGGATGAGTATCGGCACGAGCAGCAGCGAAGCCAATGCCGCCCTAGCCCCAGCCATGGCCAGCGCGCCGAATTCTCCCGCGCCTATGCGCATGAACAAATACGAGGCGCCCCATAACGCTGCCAGTAACAGCAGGCACGCCAGGTCGGTCTTCTTCATGGCTGCGCTACCACATTGCTGATGCGCCCCTGCGCATCCAGCGTGACGATCGTCGGAATATTGCGCACGCCGAAAGCGCGGAAGATTGCGCCATCCTGATCCAGCGCCAACGCGATCGTGGTCTTGTTCTCCCTGGCGTAATCCGCCAACTCGGCGCCCGAAGTCCACAGCGGCGACGAGATGCCGATCCATTCGGTGGTGCGATTCCTGGCCAGCCGCTCCGCCTCCAGCCGCACTTCCCTGCAGGCCGCGGAGACGGCGGGCCGCGTCTCACGCAAATACGATTCGCACCACGGCGAGAAAAACACCAGCGTGCGCGGTTTGCCCGCACCCAGCGTGATCTTCTTGCCGGCCGTCGTGGTGAGAGTGACGCCGCTTACCTGATCGCCAACCCTGAACGCAGCCGGCGCAGCGCTTTGCGGCGCCAATGCAATCGCGCCGGCGGCAGGCGCGGTAGTCGCCACGCGCTCCAGCGCTGCATGCAGCTCCTTGTCATCAAGATGGCCGACGTGGACGATACGGCCATTCGCGTCAATCAGCACATGCTGCGGCGTGACGCGCAGATTCAGTTTGCCGGCGAGCGAGCCGTCGTCGATCACCGTGGGCATGTGCAGCTTGTGCCTGGCGATAAATGCGCGCACATCGGCTTCCGTCTCGCTGTAGCCGGTATTCACCGACACCACGTTAATGCGCTTGCCGTACTGCTGATACAGCTGCTCAAAGCCGGCCGCCTGCTCATTGCAAGGCTTGCACCAGGTCGCCCAGAACTTCAGATACACCGGCTGCCTGCCATACGACGCCGCCAGATCGATGCGCTGGCCATCGATGGACGTCAGCGAGGCCGAGGGCCCCGGCTGCCCGATCAACGCCTTCCCCGCAACCTGCGCCCGCTGCTGCCCGCTCTCCGCCGCCGAGGCAATGCCAGCCAGTCCCGCCAGCAAAACCAACACCACACGCCATTTCATAATCCGCCCTCAATGAGTTAATTGACAACCCATCCTATCCCCAGCTTGGCGCAACCAAAAGGTGCAAGAATCGGCTAAACAACTAGGCCATGATAAGTGCGGTGTGTTCGTGTTTGACGCATCTCAATGTTGTCAGATTCAGTGGCGCTGGATTTGTTGGCGTTCAGAAGTGTTCACTGCTGGAAGACGTATGTTCAGACACTGTTTAACCATCGCGACGTTCATCAATGTCGTCATCGAATAGAGGTTCAATATGAAACGCTCGCTATGTTGTATGTGCGCTTTGATGTCCAGCTTTATATGGTCAGCTGCTCAAGCCCTGGAGTGCCCTGCGTTTATCGCGGAAACGTCTGTCAAGCTGGTTGATACGCCTGCTGGATGGACTGCGTTCAGTAGCTCTCCGCTGTATTTGCACGGAGCGGCGCCGATGAGCGGGCCGCCCGAAAAACTGGGCGTGCTCGCGGATTATCACGAGACAAAGAGAAATCAGGAAATAAGCTACACCTATCAGCTCGATGGCCACTTCACGGAGGGGAAGTGGCTTGCGTGTACTTATGGTGAGGGCGATCAGGTCACGCTTTCGAAGCGGCTCGATAACACTGTGCGTGTTTGCATTTTCCGGTATCGAAAGGGCAAGCACGCCGGTCAAAATGATGTGGCTATTTCGTGCAAGTAGCGCATCATCAGAGCAGCAGGAAAGCCAGCGCGGCGACGGCGGTGGGGGCGAGGGCGCCGGCCAGCAGGCCCAGTGTGCCGATCGACTGAGCCTCGAAGCCGCAGCGCAGCAGTGCGGCACCGGCCGGATTCGGGGCGTTGGCGATGACGGTTAGGCCGCCGCCGGTGACGGCGCCCGCCACCAGCATGTATTGCGACTGCGCCGAGATGCCGCTGATGAGCGAACCGAGGTAGGTGAGCGCGGCGTTGTCGGTGACGGCGGTCAGGCTCATCGCACCGAAGAACAGCGCCAGCGGCGACAGGCTTTCCACGATCGGTTGCAGCCACCATTGCTGCATCCCGCCCAGCACCACCAGCCCCGCCAGGAAGAAGCCGACCAGCAGACCTTCCTTGATGATCAGCGGATTCTGGTAGCGCTGGTAAGCCGTGGTGAATCCCAGGAACAGCATGAACACGCCAAGGAACAGCACCGGATGATGGCCCAGCACCACCACCGCCGCCAAAAAGCCGAGATGGATCAGCGTCACCGCCAACGGCACTGCCGGCGCGGTATCTGCCGCAGCGCTGGCGCCCGGCGCCCGCAAATGCTTGCGCAGCGCGAAGCTGACCGCAGTGGCGTTGATGACGACCGCCACCGCCGCTTTCCAGCCGAAGTGCTGCGCCATGTAGGCGCTGTCCCAGTTCCACGTGCCGGCCACCATCAGCACCGGCGGCGCGGCGTAGGCGGTCAGCAGGCCGCCGATCGAGACATTCACGAACAGCACGCCCAGCGCCGCATACTTCAGCCACTCCGGCATGCCGTCACGGAAGATCAGCGGCGCCAGCATCAGCGCCGCCAGCGTCATCGCGGCCGGTTCGGTGATCAGCGAGCCGGTCAGCGGCACCAGCGCCAGGCCGAACCACACCAGCGCCAGTTCGGTTGCCACCGGCATCAGCTTGGCCAGGCCCAGCAGCACGCGCTGGACGATGTCCATCACCGGCCGCGAGGCCGCCACCACCATTACCACAAACACAAACAGCGGCTCGGTGTACTGGCGCGATTCGGCATACGCAATCGCCGCTTGGCCGCCGTTGAGGAAGGCGATGCTTGCCATCAGCACAAACGCCCAGAAACCAAACACCACCTCCACCTCGCCCAGCAGATGGAACAGCCCGGCATGGCGCGGATGACGGTGCGCCAGCACCTCGAATGACTTGGCGGCGAAGGTGTGCAGCAGCGCCAGTCCGAACAGAACGGCGCCGACGATTTGTATGGTTTGCAAAGTGTGTCCTTTGATAATTTCCCCAATGAACATGGTACATCAAAGGCAGGTAAACCTTGCCAAACAACGGTGCAAGGAGTACTGTTTATTTATACAGTATTTGCGATATAATGCCATGACCCTCCCGGAAACCGTGCACCCGTCCTTGTGGCGGGCCGATCAACTCGCCCAGAGCGCCACGCGCTGCCTGGACACTGGCTTTGCCGCCTTGTCGGCGCAGCTGCCCGGCGGCGGCTGGCCGCTCGGCACCTTGATCGACCTGCTGCTGCTGCAGCACGGCATTGGCGAGCTGCGCCTGCTGCAGCCGGCGCTGTCCGCGCTGGGCAAGCGGCCCATCGTGCTCCTGCAACCGCCGCATCCGCCGCAGGCGCTGGCGCTGGCGGCGCTGGGTATCGAGCCGTCGCAACTGCTGTGGGTGCGCAGTGGCGCCAAGGCCAGCGATGCGCTGTGGGCCGCCGAGCAAATCCTGCGCAGCGGCTGTTGCGGTGCCTTGCTGCTGTGGCAGCAGCACGCGCGCGGCGAAACGCTGCGGCGCCTGCATCTGGCGGCACAAAGCGGCGAGACCTTGTTCTGGATGCTGCGGCCGTTGGCGGCGGCCCAGGAGGCATCGCCGGCGCCGTTGCGGTTGTCGCTCAGGCCAGCGGCGGGCGGCATCGACATCGGCTTTGTCAAACGACGCGGGCCGCAGCGTGACGCGCCCTTGTTTTTACCTTTAACGCCTTCTTTGCTTCAACGTCATGCGCCTCTGGATCGCGATACACCTGCCACGGCTCCCGCTCGAAGTATTTCGCCCGTGCTGGTCGGCGGATGATGGCACGGTGGTGCTGGAGCAGGAGCGCGTGATTGCCTTGTCGGATGCCGCGTATGCGGCCGGCGTGCGGACCGGCTTGCGGCGCGGCGGCGCCATCATGCTGGCGCCGCAATCGCAATTCCAGCAGCGCGCGCCCGAGTTGGAAGCGGAAGCGCTGCAAGCCGTGGCGCTGGCGCTGCTGCAATACACGCCGCAACTGGCGCAGGCGGAGGAAGCCACGCTGCTGCTGGACGTGGGCGCCAGCCTGCGCCTGTTCGGCGGCATCCACGCGCTGTGCCGCAAGGTGGCGCACAGCGTGCGCGCGTTGGGCTTTACCGGCTGGCTCAGCTGCGCCCCCACCGCGCGCGGCGCCTGGCTGCTGGCCTGCAGCAACGCCGGGCGCGCCTTGAAGATGGACTCGCTGGAACGCAAACTGGCGTCGCTGCCGGTCGACCTGCTGCCGCCCGCGCGCGCCTACCTGGGCTGGCTGGAAGGCATAGGCTGCATGACCTTGGGCGAGCTGTATCGTTTGCCGCGTCCCGGCTTGCAGCGTCGTTGCGGCCGCCCCTTGCTGGACATGCTGGACGATGCCCACGGCGTCCGTCCCGAACTGCACGAATGGCTGCAAGCGCCCACCAGCTTTCACGCCAAAATGGAATTGTTCGACCGCGTGGAAAACGCCGAAGCCTTGCTGTTCGGCGCGCATCGCCTGCTGCTGCAACTGACAGGCTGGCTGAGCGCACACCAGCTGGCGGTCGAACGCATCCGCCTGCTGCTGGAGCACGAGCGCGGCCGCAGCGCCGGCCCGCCCACCGTGATCGAAGTGGTGCTGGCCGAGCCCACATGGAAAGACACCCATCTGGTGCGCCTGCTGAAGGAGCGCCTGGCCAAGCAGGAACTGGACGCCCCGGTGATCGGCCTGCGCCTCGAAGCGCCACAAGTGCAGCCGATGGCGCCGCTCAGCGATTCACTCTTTCCCGAGCCGGGCGGCAGCAAGGAAGACTGGCAGCGCCTGCTGGAACTGCTGGCCGCGCGGCTGGGGCCGGAGAACGTGCTGCAAGCCGTGCCCAGCGCCGACTACCGGCCCGAGCAGGCCAACACCTGGCTCAGCATCCAGAAAAAAGTCCGCCCGGCCGAAGCGCGTGCCCAGCTGCCGCCGGACATGGGCAGCCTGCCGCGTCCGACCTGGCTGCTGGCCAAACCGATCCCGCTGCTGATGCGCGACCACCGTCCTTACTACGGCTCGCCGCTGCGCATCCGCTCGACCGGCGAGCGCATCGAGGCCGGCTGGTGGGGCGAGATGCTGACCCGCGATTACTTCATGGCCCAGGGCCAAGACCACGCCCACTACTGGCTGTTCAAGGAACGCAGCGCGTCCGACAAGGAGCCGCGCTGGTATCTGCAAGGCCTGTTCGGTTAGTCGAGCGGCCTGAAGCGTTGCACCTGCTTGCCATCCACCTCGATCAGCTCGAAGAACACCTCGCGCGGACGGCACCAGATGGAACCGTTGGCGGCACGATATACAATCATGGTCGAGAGGTCGGACTCCAGCGTGGCTTCGCACACCAGTTCGTAGATACCGCCTTTGTAGTGTTGGTAACGCATTTTCCATTCCTATGAAATCACAACGACAAGAATTTATCGGCGCGCACGGCCACAAGCTGGCGGCGCGCCTCGATGGGCCGGATGGCGAGGTCAAGGCCTACGCGCTGTTCGCCCACTGCTTCACCTGTGGCAAGGACGTGCTGGCCGCCCGGCGCGTGGCGGAAGCGCTGACCGAGCATGGCATCGCCGTACTGCGCTTCGATTTTACCGGGCTGGGCGCCAGCGACGGCGAGTTCGCCAACACCAATTTCTCGTCCAATCTGGCCGACCTGGTTGCCGCCGCTGATTTCATGCGCGAGCACTACGCCGCGCCGCGCTTGCTCATCGGTCACAGCCTCGGCGGCGCCGCCGCGCTGGCCGCGGCCGAACAGATGCCGGAGGTGAAAGCCGTGGTCACCATTGCCGCGCCCAGCAGCCCGTCTTACGTCACCGGCATGTTCAGCAAACATCTGGAGGAAATTGCGCGCGAGGGCGAGGCGGAGGTGCAACTGGCGGGGCGGCCGTTCCGCATCAAGCAGCAATTCGTGGAAGACGCCGGCGGGCACAATTTGAAGTTGAAGATCGCCGGCCTGCGCCGCGCCTTGCTGGTCATGCATGCGCCCAACGACGACACGGTCAGTCTCAACAACGCCATGGAGATTTTCACGGCGGCCAAGCATCCGAAAAGCTTTATCTCGTTGGACGATGCCGACCATCTGCTGACGGGCCGCGAAGACGCCGTCTACGTCGCCAACCTGATTGCGGCCTGGGCCGACCGCTATCTGGTTTAAAAGTCTTCCGACAAATCTTTCCAGCCCTTGCTGGCGGCGAAAGCAGTGAACTCGTCCGGCGCTTCCAGCACCAGCAAGCGGCCTTCCTGCAGCACCGGATCGCCGGCCGTCAGGTCGGGGCCCTTGTAGCCGACGGTGCGCAGTTGCGCCACCACCGAAGCGATCAGCGCCTTGTCCTTGTGCAGGCCGCTGATCGGCGCCTTGAAATCCACGTACACATCAATGGCGCCATAACCTTCGTCGAAGATACGGATCGCCTTGGCGTCGTGGGCACGGCCGGAGCCGTCGGTGGCCTTGAAAGGGCCGCTCAGTTGGATATCAGTGTCATTGTTCATGTGCGCAGCATACACCAAACGACACCGGGCCTCTTACTTTAAGGGCTGCAAAATCGCCCCAAGGCGATCTGGCGTACCTTCGATGCGTTCCAGGCGCGGATATCTCAGGCCGCCGTGGTAGTCCAGCGCCACCTCCTGGTACAGGCCGCCTTTCCTGATCAGCAGCTTGATCGGCTCTTTCGCAGCCTTGGCGGCGGTCACGGCGGCGCGCAGCAGTTCCGGCTTGTAGGCGCGGCCGTTGACCGCCACCAGCACATTGCCGCCCGCCAAGCCGGCCTTGAAGGCCACGCCTTCCCACTGCAAGGCCTCCAGCTTGCCATCGGCTCCCACCGAGAAGCCCAGAGAATACTGGAAGTTGGCCGACTTGCTCAGGTCCTCCTGCGCTTTCAGGAAGTCGGTCTGTTTTTCGGTGTAGACCAGTTTCCAGCCGGCACGGGCGAGGCCGTCCAGCGGGGCGCCCGGGCCGTGGCCATCGAGGCGGCTGCGCAGGAAGGGCGCCCAGTCGTAAGCCTGCACCGCGTTCAGCGCCTTCACCACGTCGTCGAAGGTGTAGTGCTTGGCGACATTGACGCCGTCATCCACGCCAAAGAAGTTGCGGGCGAAATCGTTCAGCGATTTCTTCTCGCCCGACAGTTCGCGGATCTTGGTGTCGGCATCCAGCCAGATCAGTTGGCCTTCCGAGTAGTAATCCTCGGCGCGCTGCCAGTTGTTCCAGCCCTGCGGACGGCGCGCATTGACGATAGGATCGTTGACGGTGTCCTGCACCGCGCGCCATGCGCGGCCCTTGACGTTGTCGTAGCGGGCGGCGGTGGCGGCGATCAGGTCGCGCGTGTGTTCCGGCTTGATCAGGCCCGAACGCGCGGCCAGCACGGCGCCCCAGTACTGGGTCTGGCCCTCGTACACCCACAGCAATTCGTTTTGCAGCGGGGTGTTGAAGTCCGGCACGTTCTGGCCGGCAGGGCGGCGGAACTTGCCGTTCCACGAGTGGGTGAATTCGTGCGACAGCAGCTCGCGCCGCGCCTCGTATTTATTCCACTCGGTGAAGTAGCCCAGCTTGACGCCATTCTCGCTCGACTGGTGGTGCTCGCGGCCGATGCCTCCGAATTCATCGCTGATGGCGAACAGGAAATCGTAGTGCTTGTAATGCTGCGAGTTGAACAGCTTGTAGGCCTGCCGCACCATCTCGCGGTGCGGCGCGATCTGTTCCGGCGTGGCTTCCAGCTGCTCGGGCGAATCGGCCACCACGTTCAGGCGCACCGGAATCTTCGCGCCCGGATCGAGGTCGATCTGGCGGAAGTAGCGGCCGGCGAACAGCGGCGAATCGATCAGGGTTTCCAGGTCCAGCGGCTTGAAGGCCACCTCGTCGCCCTGGCGCTCCTGCTGCTCCAGCGCGCTGCCGTACTGCCAGCCCGGCGGCACGGTCAGGTTGGGCTGCACCGTGATGCGGCGGCTGTTGTAGCCGGCCGGGTACAGCGTCACCGACTGCCATTGCACGCCGACGATGTCGTTGGTCATGGTGGTGCGGCCCTGGTTGGGCTCCACCGGCGACAGGTACTGGAATTCCACTTCGACCCCGCTCGCGCCCTTTGGCACCTCGAGGTGGAAGGCGTACACATTGACCGGATCGCGCTGCCATTCCAGCGGCTGGCCGTTGGCGCTGACCTTCAGGCCGGCGAACTGGTTGAGCGCGCCGCTGGGGCCGTGGTTGCCGGGAATCCACTGCGGATACAGCAGCGTCAGCTTGCCGGGTCTGGCCGGGATGCTTTCGCGCACGCGGAAGATGTTTTGCGCGGTGTCGGAGGCATCGACTTTCAGAACGATGGTGCCCGGATAGGGCTGATCGGAGGCGGCCTGGGCGCTGAAGGCGGTAGCCAGCACGGCGGCAAGTACGGCGCGGGTCAAAGACATAATGGTTTAATAAAACGGTTGACAAGAGGAAGAGTGTAGCACGCAGGAAACGAAAAAATTTTTTAAAAAAACCTCTTGAAAGCCATTTGGTCCGACTTATATGGGGATCAGCGGTTGCCTGATTGTGGGGGCCGCGAACTTCTTCATATCGCTTATTTTGAAAAGGATATCTATCATGCGTACTTTTGATCTCACCCCTCTGTATCGTTCCGCTATCGGCTTTGATCGTCTGGCACAAATGCTGAATGACGCCCAGCGCAATGACACTCCAAGCTATCCCCCATACAACATCGAGCTGGTCTCGGACGACCAGTATCGGATCGTCATGGCGCTGGCCGGCTTCAGCCGCGAAGAAATCGACATCACCTTCGAGCGTGACTCGCTGACCGTGGTGGGCCGCAAGCAGAAGGACGCCACCGAGCGCACCTACCTGCACCGTGGCATCGCGGCGCGCGATTTCGAGCAGCGCTTCCAACTGGCCAACCACGTCAAGGTGACCGGCGCCAGCTTCGACAACGGCATGCTCACCATCGAACTGGTGCGTGAGATTCCGGAGGCACTGAAGCCACGCAAGATCGTCATCGACGGTGGCGACAACGTGACCGCGCTGGAGCAGCGCGCAGCGTAAGCCCGCGTTAGCGCAGTGGTTCAAACTGGCCGGTTGATCCGGCCAGTTTTACGTTGTGCTCAGCGTTGGCGGCGACGGCGCGCGCGCCCGGCGCCCAGCAGCGCCAGGCCGGCGCCGAACAGCGCGTAGCTGGCCGGCTCGGGCACCGGCGAGGACGGCGGGAACTGCGACAGGTCGGCGCTGACAGTGAATTCCAGCACGCCGCTTTTGGCGCCGGCCGTGGTGTTGTCGTAGACCAGGTTCAGCGTCCTGGAGTAGGCCTCGCTTTTGGGCAGCAGGGCGTCCGCCTCGCCACGCAGGTCGAGCGTGCCGGCGGCCACCGTGTCCGACGCGTATTCCCACGCGCCCACCTGGCCGATGGCGGCGTACAGCTGGGAGAACCCCACCGACGAGGTGAACGCGGGGCCGGCGATCAGCCCGCTGCTGGAGGCGCTGACCGCGGCGTCGGCGTCGATCCGCAGGCCGGTGTGCGCCGACAGCTCAAACGTCACCACGCCGGTCGTCGCGCGGCTGCCCACGTCGTAGCGGCCGCTGTTGGCGCCATTGCTCTGAGAGGCCGCCTGCAGCCACAGCGTCTCCAGCGTGCCGGCGCCGCTGGCCGACGCCCACTGGTTGAAATAGGTGCCTGAGTTGCTGTGGCAACCGACTGGGCCGGCCCGGCGGCGGTCAGCGTGCTGTCCTGGTCCAGCGTCAGCACGCGCGCGGCCGGCGGCGCCGCCGACGTCAGCGTGAACGATGGCGTGATGCCGTCGGTCAGGTCGAGATCGATGAGCGTGACGCGGAAATTGCCCAATGACGAGGCCGAGCTGTGGGCGGCGCTGGCGCTGGCCGCCGCCATGCCGAGGCAGGCGGCCAGCAGTTTTACGAAGGTGAAATTTTTCATGGCGCATCCTTTCAAGTCGGGGAAAACCCACGCCCATATTAACAATATTTCATCAAAATGGGCGGGCGCGCGCCACAGAATTGGTTAAGTAGGGCCTAAGTTTTTTCCCGCATATTGGATACATCTAAAGTCTTCATTCACAAGGAGAACCGTTATGTCCAACTCTACTCTCAAGCGTGCCGCCGTCGCCGTCGCCGTACTGGGCGTGGTCGGCGTCGGCGGTGCGGTCGCTGTCAAACAAAACGCCGCGGTCGCCGCCGCCGCCGCACCGGTGGCCGCCGTTGCCGCCCCGGCCGCCGCCGCCCCGGCGCCGGTCGCCGCGCCGCCGATCTCCCTGCCGGACTTCAGCGTCATCGTCGCCCACAACGGCCCGGCCGTGGTCAACATCAACGTCACCGGCAGCACCAAGACCGCCTACAACGGCCCGCAAGGACGGGACGATCCGTTTGCCGACGATCCCTTCTATGAATTCTTCCGCCGCTTCCAGGGCCAGCAGCGCGGCGGCCAGCGCGCCCAGCCGACCCACGGCCTGGGTTCCGGCTTCATCATCAGTTCGGACGGCATCATCCTGACCAACGCCCACGTGGTGCGCGACGCCAGCGAGGTGGTGGTCAAGCTGACCGACCGCCGCGAATTCCGCGCCAAGGTGCTGGGCTCCGATCCGCAAAGCGACGTCGCCGTGCTGAAGATCGACGCCAAGAACCTGCCGGTGGTGCCGCTGGCCAAGAACAACGACCTCAAGGTGGGCGAATGGGTGCTGGCGATCGGCTCGCCGTACGGCCTGGACAACACCGTCACCGCCGGCGTGGTCAGCGCCAAGGGCCGCACGCTGCCGGATGGCAACGTTCCGTTCATCCAGACCGACGTCGCCGTCAACCCGGGCAACTCCGGCGGCCCGCTGTTCAACACGCGCGGCGAGGTGGTCGGCATCAACTCGCAGATCTACAGCCAGACCGGCGGCTACCAAGGCTTGTCGTTCGCCATCCCGATCGACGTCGCCAACAAGATCAAGAACCAGATCGTTTCCACCGGCAAGGTGGTGCACGCCAAGCTGGGCGTGACCGTGCAGGAGGTGAACCAGGGCTTCGCCGATTCCTTCAACCTGGAAACGCCCGAAGGCGCCCTGATCTCCAACGTCGAGCGCGGCGGTCCGGCCGACAAGGCCGGCCTCAAGGCCGGCGACGTGATCCGCGCCCTGAATGGCCAGAAGATCATCAGCTCGGCCGACCTGCCGTCGATGGTGGGCCTGTCGACCCCGGGCGACAAGATCACGCTGGACGTCTGGCGCCAGGGCAAGCCGGTGCAAGTCACCGCCACCCTGGGCAACGCCAAGGATAAAGTAATGGCGCAGGACGATGACGGCCCGGCCGACCAGGCCAGCGCCAAGCTGCGCCTGGGCCTTTCGCTGCGCCAGCTGGATCCGATGGAGCGGCGTGAATCTGGCATCGCCAGCGGCTTGCTGATCCAGGACGCCGGCGGCGCCGCCGCCAACGCCGGGGTGCAGCCGGGCGACGTGCTGCTGTCGGTCAACGGCCGCCCGGTCAACAGCGTCGACCAGGTGCGCGAGGTGGTGGGCAAGGCCGGCAAGTCGGTGGCATTGCTGATCCAGCGCGGCGACGATAAAATCTTCATACCGGTCCGCCTGGGCTAAGCGAAAACAAGGAAAAATATGCGACTTCTTCTGGTGGAAGACGACACCATGATCGGCGAGGTGGTGCTCGACCTCTTGCGGGCCGAGCACTACGCGGTCGACTGGGTCAAGGACGGCGACATGGCCGACACCGCGCTGCAAACCCAGACCTACGACCTGGTGCTGCTGGATCTGGGCCTGCCGCGCAAGGACGGCCTGGAGGTGCTGCGCTCGATGCGCCTGCGCAAGGAACTCACGCCGGTCCTGATCGCCACCGCGCGCGACGCCAAGGAGCAGCGCATCGCCGGCCTGGACGCCGGCGCCGACGACTACGTGCTCAAGCCCTACGACCTGGACGAGCTGCTGGCCCGCATCCGCGCGCTGCTGCGCCGCTCGGCCGGCCGCGCCGAGCCGGTGTTCGAGCACGGCAACGTCACGGTCAACCCGCAAACCCGCGAAGTGATCGCCGACGGCAAGCCGGTCAGCCTGTCGGCGCGCGAGTGGGCGGTGCTGGAGGCGCTGATCGCGCGTCCCGGCATCGTGCTGTCGCGCCACCAGCTGGAGGAAAAGCTGTACAGCTGGAAGGATGAGGTCAACAGCAACGCGGTGGAGGTCTACATCCACGGCCTGCGCAAGAAGCTGGGCGCGGAGCTGATACAGAACGTGCGCGGCCTGGGCTACATGGTTCCCAAGCTATGAAGGTGAAGATGCCGTCGCTGCCACGGGTGCCGGTGGTGACGCACTCGCTGCGCGGCCGCCTGCTGTGGTTCCTGCTGGCGGCCATCACCATGGCCGCCATCGCCCAGGCCATGATCGCCTACCGCAGTGCGCTCAGCGACGCCGATCAGATCTTCGACTATCACATGCAGCAAATGGCGATGTCGCTGCGCTCCAGCGCCACGCTGACCAACAAGGCCGCCGACACGGCCGCCGATCCCGAAAACGACGACCTGGTGGTGCAAGTCTGGACGCCGGACGGCGCCCAGGTGTTCCGCTCGCTGTCGCGCGCGGCGCTGCCGCAGCGCGCCGTGCTGGGCTTTTCCAATGTGCGGGTGAACAACACCACCTACCGCATCTTCTCGGTGCAGACCTCCAACCAGACCGTGCAGGTGGCGCAGGACATGGCGGTGCGCCAGCGCATGGCCGGCACGCTGGCGCTGCGCACGGTCGGCCCGATCGCCGTGATGGCGCCGGTGCTGATGCTGGTGGTGTGGTGGGTGGTGTCGGGCTCGCTGGCGCCGGTGTCGCGCGTCAAGCGCCAGGTGGCGGCGCGCCAGGCCGACGACTTGTCGCCGGTGTCGGAGAACGACCTGCCGGACGAGGTGCTGCCGCTGGTGCAGGAGCTCAACCTGCTGTTCGTGCGCGTGCGCACCGCCTTCGAGGCGCAGCAGCACTTCGTGGCCGACGCCGCGCACGAGCTGCGCACGCCGCTGGCGGCGCTCAAGCTGCAGGTGCTCAGCCTGGAGCGCGCGCCGGACGAGGCCGCGCGCAAGGTGGCGGTGTCGCGCGTCACGGCCGGCATCGAGCGCGCCACCCGCCTGGTCGAGCAGTTGCTGGTGCTGGCGCGGCAGGAGGGCGGCGTCGAGGAAATCAAGCTGGAGCCGGTCAACCTGGGCGAGCTGGTCCGGCGCGTGCTGGGCGACATGGCCGGCCTGGCGCAGGCGCGCCAGATCGACCTCGGCCTGCACCACGCCGACGAGGTGGTGGTGGCGGGCCAGCAGGACGCCCTGCTGATCCTGCTGCGCAACCTGGTCGACAACGCCATCAAGTACACGCCGGCCGGCGGCACCGTCGATGTCGAGCTGCGGCGTAGCGTGGCCGCCACAAAAAACGCCAAGCCGCGGGTGGTGCTGAGCGTCGAGGATTCCGGCCCCGGCATCCCGCCGGAGGAGCGCGAGCGCGTGTTCAGCCGCTTCTACCGCGTGCCCGGAAGCCCCGCCGGTGGTAGCGGTCTGGGCATGGCGATCGTGCGCTCGATCGCCGAACGCCATGGCGGCCTGCTGTCGCTCGACCAGTCCGCGCGGCTGGGCGGCCTCAAGGTCAGCGTCGATTTTCCCGAGACTGGCAAGCCCACTCCAGCTTAAAATGCCGTTTTGACACGGCGTGGGAGTGGTGCATGAAGAAAATCGGCTTTTCGGGTACGCTGGACCCGATCACCAACGGTCACATGTGGGTGATCAACGAGGCCCGTTCGCTGGCGGACGAGGTGGTCGTGTTCCTGTCCGAGAACCCCGCCAAGAAGCCGCGCTTCACGGCCGAGGAGCGCAAGAGCATCATCGCGCTCAGCTGCGCCGAGCAGGGCTGGGACAATGTCTCGGTGGTGATCGTGCGCGGCGACTACACCGCGCGCGCGGCCAAGAAGCAGGGTGTCGAGTGCCTGATCCGCGGCATCCGCACCACCGCCGATTTCGATTACGAGAACCTGATCCAGCAAACCAACGTCGACGTGCTGCAGGGCGCCAAGACGGTGTTCGTGATGCCGCCGCGCGACCTCGGCTCCGTGAGCTCCTCGTTCGTCAAGGCGCTCGAGGGGCCGATCGGCTGGAACTGGATCATGAAGAAATTCGTGCCCGGCCCGGCCTATCACGCCTGGGTGCTGGGCTGGCTGCGCAAGGAATGGGAAACCCTGTGGGATTACGAGCACCGCGACGCCACCGCCATCGCCCACGCCGACCAGTGGTTCGTGCAGCTGACCGGCGCCACCGCCTACGGCGGGCCGATGCGCCACTATCACAACCTCGACCACCTGGTGCACGGCCTGTGCGAGATTCGCGTGTGGGCCGCCAACACCCGTCCCGATCCGGCCGATGTGGACATCGTCAAGCAAGCCTTCTGGTTCCATGACGCCGAGTATGGCCACAGCGGCGAGCCCGGCACGCTGACCAACGAGGAAGCCAGCGCGCAACTGTGGCTGGGCAGCCACCTGGGGCAGGAAATGGCCGACGCGGCCGAGCTGATCCGCGCCACCGACCACTTCCAGGAAGCCGCGATCACGCACCGCCTGAAGGATATTTTGCTGTGCGTGGACCTGGCCATCCTCGGCCAGGACGACGAGGTGTACCAGAACTATGCGCGGGCCATCCGGCAGGAGTACATCCACCTGCCGGACGTCAAATACCGCGAGCAGCGGCGCGGGGCGCTGGCGCACCTGTGCCGCAAGGCGCAGGCCGGGCAATTGTTCGGCAATGCCTACTTCGCCGAACAGTACAACGAACGCGCCATCGACAATATGCAGCGCGAGATGGCGCGGCTGGACGGTTAGACCGGCGGCAGCTGGATTTGTTCCTTGCGGGCGGCCATGGCCTCGCCCAGCTCCTCCAGGTCCAGCTTGGCCTTGCGCACTTTCGGGAACATCTCGCCTTCCTCCTCCTCGACGTGATGGTCGATCATCTCCGACAGCACCTTGACCTTGGCGTCGAACAGGTCGTCGGTCGGCTCCATGGACTGGATCTGGGCGATCAAATCCTTGGCCGAGGCGTGCTCGACGATGGCCTCGTCCATCATGTCTTCTTCCTTGATGGCCTTGCGCACTGCCGGATAGAAGATCTCCTCCTCGATCATGGTGTGCTTGGTCAGCTCTTCGCAGATCTGCAGGGCGAGCTTGTGCTTGCTGACGTGGGCGCGGTCGCCCAGCTCTTCATACTGCTCGAACAGCGCCTTGACGTTCTCGTGGTCTTCCGTCAGCAGCGCGATGGCGTCTTGCGGTTGGGTTTCGGTCGGAATAGGTTTAGGGATCTTGCCCGAAGATTGGGAAGTGGTTCTCATGTCGGCTCCTTGCGTGGCTAATGAAACAGGCGGGACTACCAAACCAGTCTAGAAGTCCCTCCCACGCCGGTCTGTGCGCCGGACCACGCTCCGTCTACGGCGCCAGACGGGTGAACACGAAGTCGTGGTTTTTGACCAGCGCCTGATGGCAGCCCCAGCAGGTTTGGTGCTGGGCCTCGTCGGCCGGTTTGCCGTTGATGAATCGACCGAAGCCCCAGCCGCCGGTGCTGGCGTATTTTTTGGAGTCCTTGACCATCACTTGCACCGTGCTGGCCGCGCCCGGCACGTAGGCGGCCGGCGATTCGGTCGATTGCACGTGCTTCCACGCCAGCTTGACCAGCACCGTGCCGTCGGGGAAGGGGAGTTGGTTCTTTTCAATCGCCGCCATGGCGACCGGGTTGCCGACCACCACGCGCAACTCGTCCAGCGGCGGCGTTTCATGCGCCGGGGCGATGAATTGCCATTTGCGGTAGCCGTCAGGCAGGGTGACGCCGTAGATCGGCGAGGCGTTGTTGGGCGCGGCGTGCGCCAGGCCGGCCGCGGCCAGCAGCAGGGCGGTAATGATAGCTTTCATGGAATCTCCTGGGCAAACGGCGCTGAGGCCGTCATTGGCTCAGAACCGGTTCCAATTATTCCGTCTATGCTCGGTGGCGTCTTTCATCAAATGGCTAGCGCGCAGCTCATCCTTTGGAGTTAGCGCGTCGCCCAGCTGCACCGTCATGGCCAGTTCCTGGATGGCGGGTGGGTACTCGTGCTCGGCGGCCTCTTCCAGCCACTGGCGGGCGCGCGCGCGATCCCGCACCACGCCGACGCCTTCGTTGTAGATGTTGGACAGCAGGAACATCGCATGCGCGTTCCCCAGCTCGCTGGCGTGCGACAGCCAGCGCGCCGCCGCCGCGTCGTCGCGCGCCACGCCATCGCCGTTCTTGTACAGCAGGCCCAGGGCCAGCGCCGCCCTGGCGTGCTGTTGCTTGGCGGCCATGGTGTACCACGGCGCCGCGGCCGCCGGCTCCGCCGGCGCGCCCGGCACGCCGACGCGCAGCATTTCACCGAGCTGGAACGCCGCCTCCGTGTCGCCGCCGCGCGCCGCCAGCTCGAACAGCTTGAGCGCGTCGTCACGCTGCTTCGGCCGCGCCTGGTACAAGATGGCCAGCTCGCGCTGCGCCACCGGCATGTCCTGTTCGGCCCAACGCATCAGCTTGCGCTCGGCGTGGGCGTCGGCTTCCTGTTTGGCCTTCATGCCGACGACTTCGATCTGGGCGGAGGTCGGTTTCTCCTGCTGGATCTGGCAACCGAACAGCAGGGCCGAACTCAGCAATACGGTCAGGGCGCGCATGCTTATTTGCTCAGGTCGATGGTGTACTTGGCGAAGCCGCTGGCATCCAGCCCGCCCTCGGCCGTGACGGCGGTGATGCCGCTGCTCTTCGCCAATGCCAGATGGCCCGGCGCCGAGCGCAGGATCACCGGGCCGGCGGTCGCCACCTTCACAAAGCTCCAGCTGCGCGCGCTGCCGTTGCCGGCCAGCGTGACCTTGCCGCTGGCCGCGCCCAGCGCCGACAGGTAGTTGCTGACCACGCTCTGGTTGGCGTCCGGCGACTTGATGATGGTCTTGCTGCCGTCGATGCCCGGCACCGCGCCGCCGCCGCCCGCGCGGTAATCGTTGGTGGCGACGATGAAGTCGTCGCCATCGGCCACCGCCTTGCCCTGGTAAGTCAGGTTGACGATGCGGCTGCCGGCCGGCTTGGTGACGTCGATCTGGTAGGTCAACGCATTGTTTTCGGCATAGAACACGTCGTAGTTGTAGATGGTGCCGTAGGATGGCACCAGATCCTGCTCGCTGGTCCGGGCCGGATCGATCTGGCCGAACTGTTTGGCCGACGCCTCCAGCCAGTTCCTCAGGTCGGAACCCTTGATCTTGACCGCCTGCAGGTTGTTGTTCGAATACAGGTAGAGATCGCCCGGATTGCGCACCTGCAGGCCGACCGGCGCGGCGGCCGAGGCGCCCGGCGCCACGTCGGTGAAGTCGGAAGGACCGTTGCGGCCGGCCTTGAACGGCGCGCTGCACGAGATCACCGGGATGTTCTTGTAGCTGGCAAGGGTGGCGTCGGTGCTGGTGGCGATGAAGTTCTTCACGTAGGCCAGCTGCGCCTGGTTCACCAGCTGGATCGCGGTCACGTCGCCGGCCAGCGCGAAGTAGGACGACATCTCGAAGTCGGTGCTCACCCCCAGCGGCTGCCTGGCGTAGGCGATGGTGGCCGCGTGCTCGGCGGCCACCAGTGGCGCCACGCTGCTGTCGGCGGCGATGTTGGTGCTGCCGTCGGTGTACTTGAAGCCGCGCGATTCCACCGTGGTCTTGGCCGGCTGCACCACCCACTTGCCGCCGGT
This sequence comes from Duganella sp. SG902, assembly GCF_013376005.1. Classification (GTDB taxonomy): domain Bacteria; phylum Pseudomonadota; class Gammaproteobacteria; order Burkholderiales; family Burkholderiaceae_D; genus Rugamonas. Next base: position 682,232 of record NZ_JABMJK010000002.1, read on the forward strand.
GTAGGCCAGCGTCAGCTTGATGATGCCGAGGCGACGGCCCCAGCTCTGCGCCATCACGGTCGGCACGCCGTTGACGAAGCCGTTGATGGCGTCGATCTTGGCGCTGGCCGGGAAGGCGGCGAACGAGGGATCGAGCGCGGCGGCGCCGGTCTCCTTGCCTTTCGGGAAGATCAGGTGCGAGTGGCCGATCATCAGCGCGTCGATGCCGGTGCTGGTCAGGTGGTAGGAACCGTTTTCCATCTTCGGGCTGTAGCTGCTGGGGTCGAGGCCGCCATGCGACAGCGCCACCACCAGGTCGGCGCCCTTGCCGCGCAGCTCAGGCACGTACTGTTTGGCGGCTTCCTGCACGCCGGTGACCGCCACCTTGCCGGCCAAGTTCTTCTGGTCCCACTCGAGGATCTGCGGCGGCACAAAGCTCATGATGCCGATGTTCAGTTTCACGTCCAGCTTGCCGCCGTCCGGCGTCACCGCCGAGAAGGTGCGCGGCAGCAGCGTATAGGGCTGCACGATGGGCTTGCCGCTGGCCACGCCGGTGACGTTGGTCAGCACCAGCGGGAACGAGGGCGCGCCGCAGGTGCCGCTGGGCTTGCTCACGCCCGGAATGCCGAAGTCGGTGTTGGTGACCTGGCTCAGGTAGGGCAGGCCGTAGTTGAACTCATGGTTGCCGAAGCCGCCGCCGTCGAACTTCATGGCGTTCATGACCTTGTGCACGGCCAGCGTGTCGCCGCAGGGGATGGGCTTGGTGACGGCTTGCAGGTCGCCCAGCAGCGTGCCTTGTATCGTGTCGCCGTCATCCAGCAGCACGTTGTTCGGGTTTTCCGCGCGCGCGGCCTTGACCAGCGACGCGGTGCGCTCCAGGCCCAGACTGGTGTCCTCGGCCAGCGAGTAATAGTTGTAACTCATCACGTTGGCGTGGATGTCGGTGGTTTCCAGCAGCGCCAGGGTGACGGTGGTGCCTTCCGGGATCGCCGGCGTGGCCACGCCATTATCGCCGCCGCACGCCGCCAGGCCGGCGGCGCTCATGGCGGCCAGCATCACCAGATTCTTGTTCATCGCAACCTCGAAGAAGGGGAAAATTCAAGGTTGCGACTTTAGCCAGTTATCGTGACAGCACCATGACATCACGCAATCAATATGCCCAGTACGGCCCGGTCTTGCCGGCCACGGATGCGTCTTCCATCACCACGAACACGCGCCGGCCGTAGAAGAAGGGCATGCCCCAGTCAAAGTAATTGCCGGCGGTACTGCTGCTGCCGACCGTGCCGCCCACCTGCGCCGCCGTGATGGTCGATGGCAGGCTGACCAGGTTCACCACGTTGAAGTTGATGGTGCCGCTGGCGCTGCCGTCGGCGGCGGTGTTGGTGGCGCTCAGGGACAGGGTCGAGGCCGGGCAGTAGAAGTCGCCGCCCGAGCATTGACGGATGCTGCTGTCGGTGAAGAAATAGCCGTTGGAGCCGCTGTCGATGAAGCTGGCGCTGTAGGCCTTGCCTTTATAGGTGGTGGTGAAGTCGCCGTTGCCGTTGGCCTTGTAGATGGTCTCGCCGCCGATGGTGTTGTTGCTTTGCGTGTTGACGCCGAACACCAGCGTGCCGTTGACCGAGGTCAGGCCGGCCGTGCCGACCGCCGGCATGGTGATCAGCAAGCCGTTGTTGTTGCTGGCGAAGGAGGCCACCGGGTTGCTGATCTGCCGCGACAGCGGCATGGTGCTGGGCGCGCAACCGCCGTTGGCGCAGGCGTAGTAGATGCCGCTGACCGCCGTGTTCACGCAGGCGGCGCCGCAATCCTGCCTGAACATGCCGACGCCAAGTATGCCCTTGGCGCCCAGGGCCGACAGGCTGCCGATGTTGGCGCCGGCGCTGCTGCAGGTGGACGGCGTGCTGGTGTAGCTGGCGCCGCTGTCGCCGATCACCTGGATCGAAATGCCGGCCGCCACCTCGTCCGCGATCCTGACGTCGGCCTGCCGCACCGCGCCCCAGGTGTAGCCGCTGATGAACTTGCCGCATTCGCCGGCGTCGTCGCCGGACGGCGTGGCCACGGCCGGCAGCGCCAGCGCGCTGTCGAGCTGGCCGGCCAGCAGACGCAGGCCGTAGGAGCCGGTGTCGAGCTGCACGTGGTCGATGGTCTGGCAAATGCTGGTGCCTGGGCGGCACACGGTGACGCTGACGTAAGGCACGTTGATGACGCCGCTGGCGCCGCTCGGGCCGTTGTCGACCACGATGGCGGTGCTGTTGCTGAGGGCGGCGGTGACGCTGAGCGCCGCGCTGCCGCTGGCCGTGCCGCCGTCGCCACTGCACGTCATGCTGTAGGTGAAGCTGCCGGCCTCGGTGGGCGAGATCGTCACCGAGCCGGCGGTGGCCTTGGCGCCGCTCCACGCGCCGCTGGCGGTGCAGCTGGCGGCGTTGGCCGAGGACCAGCTCAGCACCGTCGTTTGCGCGGTGCTGATGTTGGCCGGCGCCAGCGTCAGGCTGACGGAGGGCGTGGGCGGCGGCGTGCTGACGGTCACCACGGCGGTGCTGCTGGCGCTGCCGCAGGTGAGCGTGTAGCTGGCCGTGCCGGCCGCGCCGACCGTGACGTTTTGCGTTCCGCTGCTGGCCACCGCGCCGCTCCAGGCGCCGGAGGCGGTGCAGCCGCTCGATGGCGGGTTGGCCACGCTCCACGTCAGGCGGATGACCTGGCCGCTGGTGGTGGCGGTCGGGGTGGCGGCGATGCTGATCACCGGCGTCGGCTGGGCCGCCGCCGCGGTGCTGCCGGTGCTGGCGGCGTCGGACGAACCGCCACCGCCGCCGCACGCGGCCATGGTCAGGCAGAGCAGGACGCCCGCCAGTGACGAATATTTCATGTGGCTCCCTTATTCCATGGTGCCGGTGTCGAAGCCGGCCGGCAGGGCGCTGGGCAGCCACGCCTGGCCGGCGTAGGCGCGCATGTGGCCGTTGGAGACGATCACCACGTCGGACTGGTCGACCGCCAGCTGCGAATGGCCGGCCTTGGGACGCTTGGCGGCATTGCTGGTCATGACGCTGAACTTGTCGCCCAGCAGGGTGCGCAGATCGGGCAGGCTGGGGCCTTTCCAGCTGACGGCGAACACCACGCCGCTGGCGTCGCTGTACTCGCGCACCACGGTGCCGCTGTCGAGCGTGGACTGGGTGACGGTGTACACCGGTTCGCCGGCGTTGGCATTGGCGGCGGCCAGGCTGCGCGCCGCCTGCCGCGCCTGGGTGGTGGCGGTGCCAAAGTTGGACGGGGCGCTGCCCAGCGCCGCCCAGGCCAGCGCGCCTTGCAGCAAGGTAAGGAACAACATCAGGGTGAATGCGCGGTGCATCGAACACTCCATTGCCTAAAACTAATCCGAGGCAAGTGTAGAACGGCCGGGCGTTGGGTTGGGTTAGCGAGATGTAAGCAAACGTTACCTGGAGGGCGGCTGCTGGGTGTAGATCACCACAGGCGGCTGGGCGGCGGGCGGCGGGGACTTGGGCACGGCATTGTTGAGCACGAAAGTGATCACCGTCAGAAAGGTGCCGCCGAGGACAATCGCGGTGCCGACCACCCACTTGATCATGTCGGCGAAACCCTTGTGCATCTGGATCTCCAAGGCGGCGAGATCGGCCTTGGTGGCGGTTTGCTCCAGGCGCGCCTCGATGTTGGCCAGGCGCTCACGCGTCTCGGCGGCGAATTCCTCAAGTTTGACGACTCTGGCTTCCATGCCTTGATATTAGCCAGCGCACGTGGTGACGTCCAGCGCGGCCGGACGTCACCCTTGATTTACATCAGAACTTCACGTACAGACGGCCGAAGTAGGACGCGCCGTTCAGGCCGAACTGCACCGACTCGTACTTGAAGCCGTTGTCGGTCTCGTCCGGGTTCTGCGTGCTTGGATGGACGTTGAAGATGTTGTTGCCGCCAAACGAGAACTTCATGTTCTTGTTGATGGTGTAGGTGAACGCCAGGTCGGCCGAGGTTTTCGACTTGTAGTGCTGGTTCTCCACCCCGCCGGCGGTGCCGGTGTAGGTGCCCAGGGTTTGCGGGCCGAAGTGGATGATCTTCAGGTCGCTTTCCCACAGGTTGTGCACGTAGTTGAAGCCCAGCGTCGCCTTCGAGCGCGGCGCGCCTTGCTCGATGTACAGGCGTTCCTTCTCCGACAGCAGCACGTCCTCATAGCCGCGCAGCGAGGCCGGCGCGTGGATGCCGGTCACCTCGGTCTTGCTGACGTTCATGGCCAGGAAGGTGGTCAGCTTGTCGGCGCCGAAGCTGGCCTTGTGCGAGGCGGTCAGGTCCAGGCCCTTGGTCTTGGTGTCGACCGAGTTGACGAAGAATTGCGCCTGGCCCACGCCCAGCGTGGCCAGCTTGGCTGCCAGGTCAGGATAGTTGCTCTCGTCGAAACGGCCCGACAGCACGATGCGGTCCTTGATCTTGATCTGGTACAGGTCGGCGGTGACCGACACGGCCTGGGTCGGGGTCCAGGTCGAGCCCAGCGTGAAGCTGGTCGACTTCTCTTCCTTCAGCTTGGGAATGCCGGCCAGGTTGGTGACCGCGCTGTTGTTCGGCGCCAGCACCACGTCGGTCGGCACGCCGCCGATGAAGTCGGTGAAGGTCGAGGAGAAGTACATCTGCTGCAGCGACGGCGCGCGGAAGCCGGTCGAGGCCGAACCGCGCAGCAGCACCGCCGGCGCCACGCGCCAGCTGCCGGCCAGCTTGCCGGTGGTGGTCGAGCCGAAGTCGCTGTATTTCTCGTGGCGCACCGCGCCTTGCGCCTTGACGGTGTCGGTCAGGTCCGCCTCGAGGTCGAGGTAGGCCGCCACGCTGTGGCGGTTGGCGTCCACCTGGTCGGCCGGCTGGAAGCCGGGGAAGCCCTGGCTGCCGGCGTTGCCGCCGGTGCCGACGCCGTCGGCGTCGATGTAGGAGCCCGGCTCGCCGGCGTAGATCTTGTAGTTCTCGTGGCGGTATTCGCCGCCGAAGGCGACGTTCAAGCCGCGCCCGACCAGGCCGTCGAAGTAGCGGTTGAAGTCGAGGTTGGTGGTCAGCTGTTCGAACTGGAAGCCGCCGGCGTTGAAGCTGGTCGGGCTGATGCCCTTGCCGCCGGCCAGCAGATCCTTGTTGGCGATCGACGCGTTCAGCGTGTTGCTGATGTCGTAGATCATCTTGTTCTTGCCGTAGGTCTGCGACAGGTCCATATTCCACTCGCCCAGCTGGTTGCGGTGGCCGAGGATGGCGTACTGGTCGTCGATCTGCGCGTTGATGAACGGCACGAAGCCATTCGGGTACATGGCGGCCGAGTTGCGCGACGGGATGTCGTCGCTGCCGATGCCGCCGCGCGCCCACGCGCCCGAGGAGGCGTCGCGGCTTTGCGCGCCGGCCGTGAAGTACAGGCGGCCGCTGCCGGTGGTCGGCAGTTCGCCGTTCAGGTAGATCGTCTGGTTCTTGGTCTTGCTGTCGCCGATGGTGCGTGGATTGCCTTCCTCGGCGCGGTTGGAGCGGCCGCGGTCGAGGTATTCGCCGGTGATGCCGAGCACGCCGTTGTTGCCGATCTCAAAGCCGCAGTAGGCCGAGGCCAGGTAGTTCTTGCCGTCGCGCTTGCTGTACTCGCTAAAGCCGGCCACCGCTTCGCAGCCCTTGGATTTCTTCAGACCGATGTCCATCACGCCGGCGATCGCGTCTGAGCCGTACTGGGCGGCGGCGCCGTCGCGCAGCACTTGCACGTCCTTGATGGCCAGCATCGGGATGGCGTTCATGTCGGTGCCGGTGTTGCCGCGGTTGCGCGCGCCGAACAGGTTGACCAGCGCGGTGGTGTGGCGGCGCTTGCCGTTCACCAGCACCAGGGTCTGGTCCGAGCCGAGGCCGCGCAGGGCGGCGGAGTCGACCAGGTCGGCGCCGTCGGAGCCGGTCTGGCGGGTCGAGTTGAACGAAGGGGAAATATAGGTCAGGGTCTGGGCCAGGTCGAACTGGCCGCCGCTCTCGGCGGTCTTGGTCAGCGGAATCACGTCGACCGGCACCGTGGTGTCGGTGGCCGAGCTGGTGGCGCGGCGCGAACCGACGATGCTGACCGATTGCATGGCGTTGTCGGTGCTTTGTGCGTAGGTTTCAGCCGTCAGGGCCAGGGTAGAGGCGCCGTACAGGCTGAGCAAGACGGCTTTACGTAAGGTGGTAGTTGCGAACACGTGTCGTCTCCCATGAAAAATTTGATTTTATGCAAATTGGTCATATCGACAGGTGTTTTTGTAGCAATTCGACATGCAAACATTATTTTGTGTTGTATGCACGCGCCACCACTGGGTTTCCCTTACGTAGTGCTACGCAGCTCGGTCCGGCCACCAATTAAAATGTTTTCATCGCGCAACTCCGTGCGCAGCATGCAGGGCATGCCAAGGTTGGCGCCCTGGTACAGCGTGATGCCAGTTTTCAAGTGGGCTGTCAGGGCGCCGGCCGCCACGCCGGTGGCGCCATCTTCGGCGGCCGCTGTCAGGTGGTTGAGGTTGCGGCCCTCCAGCGCGCCGTCCGGGCGGCGGCACCAGACGTAGCAGCCGCTGACGGCGTGTTGTTGGCCCCAGTCGGCAATGGCGTGCAGATCGGGCTTGAGGGCGTGCAGGGTGGCGCGGTCGACCACTTCCAGCAGCAGCTTGGGGCTGCCGACCGAGGCGATCACCGGTGGCGAGGCCAGCCGGATGCTGGGCGCCGCCAGCAAGCGGGCCGGCAGCTCGGGCGCAATCGTCACTTCTGGCACCGTTTGCGGCGATAGCTGGATGAAGACTTCGCCGTCTTGCAGGATTAGCGTCAATGGCTGCTTGCGCATGGCGGTGTGGACCAGCAGTTCCGGCCGCTGGGGCGACAGCAGCACACGCGCGGCCGCCAGCGTGGCGTGCAGGCACAGCGGGCTGCGCATGTGCGGATAGAAGTAATCCAGCACGATGCCGCCATCGGCGTGGTCGATGAATACGCAAGCCGGCTTGCGGCGCTCCCTGGCGAACCGCTGGCGCTGCTCGGCGCTGCCGTGGTCGTGCCGCACCACCAGGGCCGAATTGCCGCCGCCCGGTTCCATGCCAAAGCACAACAGTTCCTGCACGCTGGTTTCTTGCATTCTGATCCCCCGAATCCGCGTTTCATCGCATCCCCGCAGCCGCGCGTTGCAGCAAATGCAAGAATGCCTGCACATCAAACAAAAAGAGGAACATGATAATGCGTAACGCTGTTTTCGTTCTGGGCCTGATGGCTGCCGCACCCGCCATGGCGGCGCTGGCCGTCACCACGCTGATCGATGGCCGCAAGGTGGAGTGTGTGGCGCTAAAGAAACCGTCCGCCCCGGTTACGGTGGTATTCGAGAATGGCTCGCGCGCCACGGTCGACAAGTGGGACAAAGTGATCGACGGCATCGCGCCGCAGGCCTCCGTTTATGCCTACAACCGTCCCGGCTACGGCAACAGCGACGACACCGCCGCGCCGCGCGACGGCCTGACTATCGTCGAAGAACTGCGCCGCAACCTCCAGCACGAGGGCATGAAACCGCCGTACATCTTGGTCGGCCATTCGCTCGGCGGTTTGTACATGCAACTGTTTGCCAAGCGCCATCCGGACGAGGTGGCGGGCATCGTGCTGGTGGATGCCGTGTATCCGCGCGTGATCAAAAAGCAGGAAGACTTCCCGCTGCTGACGCGCGCCGGCGCATGGCTGTTCTTCTCCAGCACCGTGCGCAAGGAAATCGGCAGCATCCACGAAACCGGCGAGCAAGTGCTGGCCCAGGGCGACATCGACAACAAACCGATGATCCGGCTGGTCAACCAGCCGAAGGGCACGACCGCCGTGCCGGTCGACTTTGGCGTGGTGAACAGCGATCCGCAAACCATCAGCTTCGTCCGCGCCATGTATCCGCAAGCCAAAACCATCATCGTCGACTCCGACCACCAGATGCAAACCGCCTCCCCCGAAGTGATCGTGCAAGCCATCAATGACCTCATCGCCACCCAGCGCAAATAAGCTCATGTCACCTGTCATGGATCAAAGCTTGTTAGCTGAAATTTGCCACCATCTGTTGATCAAGCAGATGAGATGGCACGAGCATGAGCAGCGACCCGGCTCTCGATGTTTTGTTGGACTTCAATGGTGTGATTCTCGAGCAGGAAAATGGATACGAGATTAAAATTGAAGCCAGATTGGTAGCGATTTCTGAGGCCGTGCCGCACGGCATACGCTATTCGTTGACGCTTCACGATCCATATGGAAAGCGTCTCCTCGGCTATGACAATGCCCATGCAGTCAAACTGCCTAAAAAGTTCAAGCATGCAGGACACTTTAGGGCTTTCGATCACAAGCATCGCCATGTTGCAGATCATGGGGTGCCATATGCATTCATCAGCGCGCAGAAATTAACGGATGACTTTTTTGCGGATGTTGATCGAATAATGCGGGAGGTATCACAGCAATGAAACCGATCATGATTGGTGTGATGTCTCCTGAGCGCATACGTCAGCGTGTACGGGCGATTATCGGTGGGACTTACAAGCCGGCACCTGGCGAACCCAAAATATGGTTTGCCTCGATGAAGTCGTTAGCGGAAGTGCTGAGTGACGAAAACCGGGAACTGCTGCACGTTATTGTAGAGACTAAGCCATCCTCGATTTCCGCATTGGCTAAAACCACTGGTCAAAAGCCTTGGTATTTATCGCGGGCTCTGAAGACTCTGTCTAACTATGGGATTGTGGAGTTAAAGCGGCGTAAGAATCACATGCGTCCTGTGGTGAAGGCAATCGAATTTCGCATCGTCGCACATTGAGGGCCTGATTTATAAAGTAGAATACTGTATAAAAACACAGTATTCATATGAGCACGCCATCGCCCTCTATCGGACTGCCGGAATATGCCGAGCTGTTCTGTTTATCGAATTTTTCCTTCTTGCAAGGCGCTTCGCGCGCGGAGGAGCTGGTGGCGCGCGCCGTTCAGCTGGATTATGCGGCGCTGGCGATCACAGATGAATGCTCGCTCGCCGGCGTAGTACGTGCTCACGCCGAGGCCAGGACGGCCGATTTTCCTCTGATTATCGGCAGCTATTTCCGGCTCACCAACCCCGATGGCACGCCCGGCCTGTCGTTCGTCGCGCTGGCAAAGAACAAGAATGGTTACGGCAATCTTTGCGAATTGATCACGATCGCCCGCAACCGCGTGGAAAAGGGCAGTTACCTGCTGATGCCGGCCGACCTGGCCGCGCCACCGCCCAAATTCGCGCATCTGAAGGGCTTGCCCGACTGCCTGCTGATCCTGCTGCCCAACTATCCGGCGCACCGGCCCGAGGATGTCGACCAGCTGCACGCGCAGGCGGCGTGGATGGAGGCCACCTTCCCCGGCCGCGCGTGGATGGGCCTGAACCTGCTGCTGCGCGCCTTTGACGAGGCGCACCGGCTCAGCATAGCCGAGGTGGCGGCGCAGCATCAGATGCCGGTGGTGGCGGTCGGTCATGTGGTCATGCACGTGCGTTCACGCAAGCCGATGCAGGACACCATGACCGCCATCCGCATCGGTAAGCCGGTGGGGGAGTGCGGCTACGCGCTGGCGCAGAACGCCGAGCAGCATCTGCGGCCGCGCATGCAGCTGGCCAACCTGTATCCGCGCGCGGCGCTGGATGAAACCGTGCGCATCGCCCGGATGTGCGAATTCAATTTGCAGCAGCTGCGCTACGAATATCCGCACGAACTCATCCCGCACGGCCATACGCCCGCCAGCTATCTGCGGCAGGAGGTGTATGCCGGCACCTTGCGGCGCTGGCCGCAAGGCTTGCCCGATAAGGTGCGCGATCAGATCGAGAAGGAACTTGAGCTGATCGCGGATCTGAAATACGAGCCGTACTTCCTGACCGTGTACGACATCGTGCGCTACGCCCGTTCGCAGGGCATCCTGTGCCAGGGACGGGGATCGGCTGCCAATTCGGTGGTCTGCTATTGCCTTGGCGTGACGGAAGTGAATCCGGACGAGAGCAAGATGCTGACCGGCCGGTTTATTTCGCGCGAACGCAACGAACCGCCCGACATCGACGTCGACTTCGAGCACCAGCGGCGTGAAGAGGTGATCCAGTACATTTATCAGAAATACGGCCACGACCGCGCAGCACTGGCTGCCGTGGTGATCAGCTATCGGCCCAAGAGCGCGCTGCGCGACAGCGGCAAGGCGTTGGGTGTGGACCTGGCCATCGTGGAGAAGGTGTGCAAGTCGCAGCGCTGGTTCGACAGCCGTCATGATCTGGTGGCGCGGCTGGCGGAATGCGGTCTTGATCCGGCATCGCAACTGGCGCAGCAATGGGCGGCGCTGACGTTGGCGCTGCTGGGCTTCCCGCGCCATCTGTCGCAGCATCCCGGCGGTTTCGTGATCTCGCACGAGAAGCTGACGCGGCTGGTGCCGGTCGAAAAGGCGACCATGGAAGACCGCTACGTCATCCAGTGGGACAAGGACGACCTTGAGGAGCTTGGCCTGATGAAGGTGGACGTGCTGGCGCTGGGCATGCTGTCCGCCTTGCGGCGCGCCCTCGATTTGCTGACCGCGCAGCGCGGCCAGCCATTCGGCATGCAAGACATCCCGCGTGAAGACCGCGCCACCTACGACATGATTTGCGAAGCCGACACCATCGGCGTGTTCCAGATCGAATCGCGGGCGCAGATGAGCATGCTGCCACGCCTGCGGCCCAAAACCTTTTACGATCTGGTGATCGAGGTCGCCATCGTGCGGCCCGGGCCGATACAGGGCGGCATGGTGCACCCGTATTTGCAGCGGCGCATGAATCCGAAACTGGTTGAGTATCCGCACAAACTGGAGGAGGCGCTGGGCCGGACGCTGGGCGTGCCCATTTTCCAGGAACAGGTGATGCAGATCGCCCAGATCGCCGCCGGCTTCACCGAAGGCCAGGCCGATCAGCTGCGCCGCGCCATGGCCGCCTGGAAACGCAAGGGCGGCGTCGACAAATACGAACAACAGATCAAGGACGGCATGCGCGAGCGCGGTTATACCGATGACTTCGCCGAAGCCATCTGCAAGCAAATCCAGGGCTTTGGCGAGTACGGTTTCCCGGAGTCGCATTCGGCCAGTTTCGCGCTGCTCAGCTATGCCAGTTCCTGGATCAAATGCCACGAGCCGGCGGCGTTTTTAACCGCTCTGCTGAACAGCCAGCCGATGGGCTTCTATAGCCCGTCGCAGCTGGTGCAGGACGCCCGGCGCCACGACGTGGTGGTGCGCGAGATCGATGTCGCCATCAGCGGCTGGGAGACCTCGATGGAGGAGCCGGCCGGCAAGCGCGGCCAGCCGGCGGTGCGGCTGGGCCTGAATATGCTGAAAGGAATGAGCGAAGAGGTGGCGCGGCGCATCGAGCAAGCCCGTGCCGCCGGGCCGTTCGCCAGCGTGGCCGACCTGGCGCGCCGCGCCGACCTCGATCGCCATGCGCTGCACGTGCTGGCCGGCGGCGACGCGCTGCGCAGCCTGTCCGGCCATCGCCGCCAGGCGCTGTGGCAGGCGGTCGGCGCGGTGCCGGACAAGGATCTGCTGCGCCCGACCGTGCCGGACGAGGAAACGCCGCAACTGGCCGCCCCCAGCGAAGGCGAGGACATCCTGGGCGACTACCGCTCGCACGGCCTGACGCTGCGCCGCCATCCGGTGGCGCTGCTGCGGCCGGCGCTGCTCAAGCACCGCTTCATGCCGGCCGAGGTGCTCAACACCTACACCAGCAACATGGTGGCGCGCGCCTGCGGCATGGTGACGGTGCGCCAGCGCCCCGGCACCGCCAAGGGCGTGATCTTCATGACCCTGGAGGATGAAACCGGCAGCGTCAACGTCATCATCTGGCCGGCGCTGTTGGCGCAGCAGCGGCGCGAGGTGCTGAGCGCGCCGCTGCTGGGGGTGTATGGCGTGTGGCAACAGGAGGGCATGGTGCGTCACCTGGTGGCCAAGCGGCTGGTCGACATGTCCCACCTGCTGGGCAGGCTGCCGACCGTCAGCCGCGATTTCTGTTAGAGGCGGGCGTCCCGGTTGGCGCTGGTGCCGTAGTAGTCGTGCACCTGGCTGGCCCAGGTCTGGTTGGCCATGTCCGGCCAGTCGTCCTTGTCGAAGCCCGGCGCGGCCTCGATGCGCTCCTTGTCGATGTTCAGGGTGAAGCGCTTGTTGACGGTGTCCAGCGTCAGGGCTTCCCAGGGCACGGCAAACAGTTTTTCACCGATGGTCAGCACGCCGCCGGAGGCCATCACCGCGTAGGCGATCTTGCCGGTGCGCATGTCGAGCATGATCTCCTTGATCTCGCCCAGGTGCTCGTTTTTCAGGTTGTGCACGTGGTCGCCGATCAGGGTGTCGGCGCCCATCAGCTCCGGTCCGGGGCCCTTGTGGCCGTTGTCCACATACATGCCATATTGATCACGATCTTCGTAGCTCATGACGAATCTCCTTTTCATTAATGAGTTGTTATTGTGATATTTTAGGCAAGCCGAGTCTGTACGGTGATGCACATGGCAGGTGAAGAATCGGCCGTTTTAGGATATAATTTCAATTTCCCGCATGTGCCGTTCGGCACCTTCCGCAATGACCAAATTTGTCTTCGTCACTGGCGGCGTCGTGTCTTCCCTTGGTAAAGGGATCGCCGCTGCTTCCCTCGCTGCGATCCTTGAATCGCGCGGCCTCAAAGTCACCATGCTCAAGCTGGATCCGTACATCAACGTCGATCCGGGCACCATGTCCCCAATGCAACACGGCGAAGTGTTCGTCACCGACGACGGCGCCGAGACCGACCTGGACCTGGGGCACTACGAGCGCTTCATCACCACCCGCATGAAGAAGGTGAATAACTTCACCACCGGCCAGATCTACGACTCGGTGATCCGCAAGGAGCGCCGCGGCGAGTACCTGGGCAAGACCGTGCAGGTGATCCCGCACATCACCAACGAGATCCAGGACTACATCCGTCGCGGCGCCGAAGGCTACGACGTGGCCCTGTGCGAAATCGGCGGCACCGTGGGCGACATCGAGTCGCTGCCGTTCCTGGAAGCGGCCCGTCAGCTGAGCCTGCGCGCCGGCCGCAAGAATTCGGCCTTCGTGCACCTGACCCTGGTGCCGTACATCGCCTCCGCCGGCGAACTGAAGACCAAGCCGACCCAGCACTCGGTGCAGAAGCTGCGCGAAATCGGCATCTCGCCCAACGCGCTGCTGTGCCGCGCCGACCGCCGCATTCCGGACGACGAGCGCGCCAAGATCTCGCTGTTCTCCAACATCGAAGAGCAGGCCGTGATTTCCGTGTGGGACGTGGACACCATCTACAAAGTGCCGCAAATGCTGCACGACCAGGGCCTGGACACCATCATCTGCGAAGCGCTGGACCTGAACCCGGCGCCGGCCGACCTGTCGGTCTGGACCAAGCTGATCTACGCGCAAGAGCATCCGAAGCAGGAAGTGTCGATCGGCATGGTCGGCAAGTACGTGGAACTGACCGAGTCGTACAAGTCGCTGACCGAAGCGCTGCGCCACGCCGGCATCCACACCGAGTCCAAGGTCAACATCGAGTACATCGACTCGGAAGAAATCGAAACCACGGGCTGCGCCTCGCTGGCCAAGTACGACGCCATCCTGGTGCCGGGCGGCTTCGGCAAGCGCGGCGTGGAAGGCAAGATCATGGCCGCCCGCTTCGCCCGTGAGAACAAGATTCCTTACCTCGGCATCTGCCTGGGCATGCAAGTGGCGCTGATCGAATACGCGCGCCACAAGGCCGGCCTGACCGAAGCCAACTCGACCGAGTTCGACCTCGGCACGCCGCAGCCGGTGGTGGCCCTGATCGACGAATGGCAGGGGCAGGACGGCAAGGTTGAAAAACGCGACGAGAACTCCGACCTGGGCGGCACCATGCGCCTGGGCGCGCAAACCTGCGCCATCAAGCCGGGCACGCTGGCGTCGGAAATCTACGGCGCGGTGGTGACCGAGCGTCACCGTCACCGTTACGAAGCCAACAACCACTACCTGCCGCGCGTGGAAGCGGCCGGCCTGGTGGTGGCGGCGCGCACCCCGACCGAAGACCTGTGCGAAATCATGGAGCTGCCACGCAGCGGCGAGAATTCGCACCCTTGGTACATGGGCGTGCAGTATCACCCTGAATTCAAATCCACCCCGCGTGACGGCCACCCGCTGTTCACGTCTTACATCAAGGCGGCGCTGGCCCACAAGGCTGCAAGCGGCGCCACTGAACTGCAAGGAGAGGCGGCATGAAACTGTGCGGATTCGACGTCGGCCTGGACCAACCATTCTTTCTGATTTCCGGTAATTGTGTCGTCGAATCGCGCCAGATGGCCTTCGACACCGCCGGCGCGCTCAAAGAGATGACCACCGAGCTGGGCATCCCGTTCATCTTCAAGGCCTCGTTCGACAAGGCCAACCGTTCGTCGGGCAAGTCCTATCGCGGTCCAGGCCGCGAGCAGGGCCTGGAGATCCTGGCCGCCGTCAAGCGCGAGCTGCAGGTGCCGGTGCTGACCGATGTGCACACCATTGAAGACATCGAAGTCGCTTCGAAAGTCGTCGATGTGCTGCAAACCCCGGCCTTCCTGTGCCGCCAGACCGACTTCATCGTCGCCTGCGCGCAGTCCGGCCTGCCGGTCAACATCAAGAAGGGCCAGTTCCTGGCCCCGCACGACATGAAGAACGTGATCGACAAGGCCCGCGCCGCCGCCAAGGAGGCCGGTCTGCCAGAGGACAACTTCATGGCCTGCGAACGCGGCGCCTCGTTCGGTTACAACAACCTGGTGTCGGACATGCGCTCGCTGGCCATCATGCGCGAAACCGGCGCGCCGGTCGTGTTTGATGCCACCCACTCGGTGCAGCTGCCAGGCGGCAATGGCACCTCGTCGGGCGGCATGCGCGAGATGGTGCCGGTGCTGTCGCGCGCGGCAGTGGCGGTGGGCGTCGACGGCCTGTTCATGGAAACCCATCCTAATCCCGCAGAGGCACTGTCGGACGGCCCCAACGCCGTGCCGCTGGGCCGCATGAAGGACTTGCTGTCCGTTCTGATCGAGCTGGACCGCATCACCAAAAAAGCTGGCTTCCTGGAGAACAGCTTCAACTAAAACCGTCATTCCCGCCTGCGCGGGAATGACGGGAGCTAAAGCGACAGTCCCGCGTGTAAGATTTAGCAATATTGTCTTAACCGGGTACAATTCCCGTTATCCTTGTTCGCAACGCGCGTAAAGACGCGGCGCGACTTCGTATCGCCTAACTTTGGAGAATGACATGAGTGCTATTGTTGATATTATCGGCCGTGAAGTAATCGACTCGCGCGGCAATCCAACCGTCGAATGCGACGTGCTGCTGGAATCGGGCGTGATGGGCCGCGCCGCCGTACCGTCGGGCGCCTCGACCGGTTCGCGCGAAGCGATTGAACTGCGCGACGGCGATCCGAAGCGCTACTTCGGCAAGGGCGTGCTGAAAGCCTGCGAAAACATCAACACCGAAATCTCGGAAGCCATCATGGGCCTGGACGCCAATGAGCAGGCTTTCCTGGACCGCACTCTGATCGACCTGGACGGCACCGAAAACAAATCGCGCCTGGGCGCCAACGCCATGCTGGCGGTGTCGATGGCGGTGGCCAAGGCCGCCGCCGAGGAAGCAGGCCTGCCGCTGTACCGCTACTTCGGCGGTTCGGGCGCCATGCAGCTGCCAGTGCCGATGATGAACGTGATCAACGGCGGCGCCCACGCCGACAACAACCTGGACATCCAGGAATTCATGATCATTCCAGTCGGCGCGCCATCGTTCAAGGAAGCCATCCGCTACGGCGCGGAAGTGTTCCACACCCTGAAAAAAATCCTGCACAAGCGCGGCCTGAACACCGCCGTGGGCGATGAGGGCGGCTTCGCTCCTTCGCTGGCCAATCACGAAGAAGCGATCAAGCTGATCATCGAAGCGATCGAGCAGGCCGGCTACGAGCCAGGCACCCAGATCGCCATCGGCCTGGACTGCGCCGCCTCCGAGTTCTACAAGGAGGGCAAGTACGAGCTGGAAGGCGAAGGCCTGTCGCTGACCTCGACCGAGTTCACCAACCTGCTGGCCACCTGGTGCGACAAGTACCCGATCATCTCGATCGAAGACGCGATGCATGAAGGCGACTGGGAAGGCTGGGCCATCCTGACCAAGGAACTGGGCAAGAAAGTCCAGCTGGTGGGCGACGACCTGTACGTCACCAACACCAAGATCCTGAAGGAAGGCATCCAGAAAGGCATCGCCAACTCGATCCTGATCAAGATCAACCAGATCGGCACCCTGACCGAAACCTTCGCCGCCATCGAAATGGCCAAGCGCGCCGGTTACACCGCCGTGATCTCGCACCGTTCGGGCGAAACCGAAGACTCGACCATCGCAGACATCGCGGTTGGCACCAACGCCCTGCAGATCAAGACCGGCTCGATGTCGCGTTCGGACCGCATGGCCAAGTACAACCAGCTGCTGCGCATCGAGGAAGATCTGGGCGACATCGCTTCCTACCCAGGCCGCGACGCGTTCTACAACCTGAAGTAATGTCGTGAACAGGCCGGAGCGATCCGGCCTTTTTTATTTGAAGACTTGCTTCAGCGATTGCGCCTCCGCCAGCGCGTCGCTCCAGGTCTCCAGCTGCGCCAGGCTGGCCTTGGCCAGCTTGTTGCGGGCAGCTTGCGGCAGTGGCCCGAAGCGTTTTGTGAGCAGCCGTTCCAACAATGCCACCGCACCCTCCCTGCGTCCCTGCTCCAGTCCTTGTTCCAGGCCCCGTTCCAAGCCCCGTTCCAGTCCTTGCTCCAAGCCCTTCTTGATACCATCGTTGAAAAACATTTGCTCCAAAGGATTGAGTAATTTCATATTGTGTTCCCTTCCCATCTGGCGGATGGCTTGCCAATAACGTCGTTCGTACGGCTCGGGCAAGGTCATCATCCAGTTGATCGCGTCGAATAAAACAAGTATGCGCTTTTTGTGCCAGCGGTGGCGGAACAGGAGCGCGGTCAAATGCAGCTTGGCGCTGTAGAGTTTGTTTGGATCATGATGCGCAAGCTGCGAGCGCCGGTGCGCCAGCGTGAGCCAGGCGACCGGATTATCCGAAGCCTCAAGCGCACTGGTGTCAACCGCGTAGTCGAGCAACTTGGCGGTACCGAAGGAAAACGCGGACGTCGTATTCTCAAACTGCTGGTGGAAGCTGTCCGGGCGCCAGCGCGGATGCGCGTCGGCCAACAGCGCCAGGCTGGCTACCGGCAAACTATAAGCCTCGCTGATGCGGGAGTGATAGTCATGCATGCGCTTTGGCAGTGCGGCGTCGCGCTGTGCCTGGACTTCAATGTGGACCAGTCCTCGTTGCCCATCGCGCATAGAAACTTCAGCCACCATGTCGGCCAGCATGACATTCGGCACGCCGCCCAAGCCGGAACGGGCGAATTCCTTGTCGCGGAAGCGCGGCCGTTGCCGCCAGTCGATGCGCGCGCCGAAGTCGGGAAAGTAAAAGTCCAGAAATGCGCGCAAAGCATGCGACAGCACGGCTTTCCACGGCAAATCGTAACGGGCGGACGGCGCGGTATTGGGCATGGGGCCAGTCTGCATTCTTATCGCCACCGCCCGCATGACAAAATGCAAACCAAGGCTGGATTCCGGCAAGCACACACAGCCGCGTTACGCAGGCAGTGTCGTTATATAATGGCGGCAATTGTGCAATACTCGGCCGGGCTCGCCCTGGCGCTGCCATTTTTCTATGCGTTTGATTACTTTGGCCCTGGCCTTCCTGCTGCTGCTAATCCAATACCCGCTGTGGCTGGGGAAGGGCGGCTGGCTGCGCGTGAAGGACTTCGAGGCGCAGGTGGACGTGGCGCACAAGAAGAATGCGGAACTGATCGCCCGCAACGCCAAGCTCGATTCCGAAGTGCGCGACCTCAAGGACGGCACCGGCGCGGTCGAGGAACGGGCTCGCTATGAGCTCAGCATGATCAAGCAAAACGAGATTTTCGTGCAAATCGTCGGCAAGGGGCAGGCTGCCGCCCTGGCCCCGCTGGCGCCCAAGCCGGCGGAAACGCCCCAACACTGAGACCTGACATGACGCTGCGCGCTGGCATTACGCTGATGTTGGCCGTCGCTGCCGCGCCGCTTGCCGCGGCGCCTGTCACGCAATGCATCCCCATCCGCGTGGGCTATATGGACCAGAACCGCCCGCCGTACTGGCTCGGCGAGGGCGACAAGGTGCCCGATCCGCCCGGCGCGGCGGTCGACCTGATCCGCGACGCCGTGCTGGGCGCCGGTTTCGGCTGCGCGCCGATCTGGGTGCGGCTGCCGGTGGCGCGCCTCAAGCTGGCGCTGGCCAACGGCGACATCGACCTGGCGCCGCTGGGCGAACTCAGTTTCTATCCGGCCGAGATCGCGCTGCCGCGCGACAAGCACGGCAACATCGACCTCGAACGCGCGCTGCACAACAAGGTGCTGGTGCTGGTGCGCGCCAGCGACAAGCTGCCCGCCAACACCGATCCCATGCAATATTTCAAGGACAAGACACTCGGCATCTCACAAGGCAACAGCTACGCCGCGCGTCTGCGCGAAGCCGGCCTGACGCTGGACGAGGGCGGCCGCGACCTGGAACGCAACATCGAAAAGCTCAAGCTGGGCCGGGTCGCCGGCGTGGTGGTGGCGGCGGTCACGCCGGCCCACCTGAAGCAGACGCTGGAGAAGTACAAGGGCACCGTGGTGCAGTTGCCGCAGCCGCTGCTCAACATCCGCCTGTGGCTGGCCTTCAACGACAATTTCTATCGCGCGCACCCGCGGGAAAGCGAGGCGCTCTGGACCTGGCTGGACAAGAACCGCGGCCGTCTCGGCTACGTCATGCAACGCTACCGCAAGGATTAAACCATGCAACACATCAGCGCCATCAGCTTGTTTGTTGAGGATCTGCCGGCAGCCCGGGCGTTTTACCTGGACGTGTTCGGCGTGCCGGTGGAATATGAAGATGCCAACTGCACGGTGGTGAAGTTCGAGAACGTGCTGGTCAACCTGCTGCAGATCGCCCACGCGCCCGAGATCGTGGCGCCCGGCGCCGTCGCCGCGCGTGAAGCGGGCGCGCGCTTCCAGCTCAGCATCTGGGTGTCCGACGTGCAGGCCGTGTACGAACGCCTCAAGCAGCGCGGCATCGCCATCAACGGCCCGCTGGACCGCCCTTGGGGCCTGCGCACGATAAACTTTACCGACCCGGCCGGCCACAGCTGGGAAGTCGGCCAGCAAATCACCGCCTGAATGCCATCGCTGGCTATCGAAGCAGCCGGCAGGCAGCCGGTAGGCTAGAATAAGCTCCCAATTTTTCGTACGAGTCTGGCTTGAGAGTTTTGTTCTTTGCTTGTGCGCTGGCGGCGGCGCGTGTCGATGCCGTCGAGCCGGTGCTGTCGGCGGCCAACACGCTGAGCGCGGCGCAGCGGGCCCAGCCTGTGACGGCCCGCGCGAGCGGCCCGAATGTCCTGCGCGCCCAGGTTCTGCTCGATCGCGCGCACTTTTCCCCCGGCGAGATGGATGCGGCGTATGGCGGCAATATGCGGCAGGCGATCCGCGGCTTCCAGAAGCTGCGCCAACTGCCGGTGACGGGCAATGTCGATGCCGCCACCTGGAAGGAGCTGGAGCGCGACGATGCGCCGGTGCTGGCGGTCTACACGCTGACCGCGCAGGATCTCGCCGGGCCCTATGCCCAGGTGCCGGCCGACATGGCGGGCAAGGCCAAACTGGCGGCGCTTGGCTACGCCAGCCTGCTCGAAGCGCTGGGTGAGCGTTTCCATTGCAGTCCGGAGCTGATCCGCCGCCTGAATCCGGGCCGCCCCCTGAAGCGCGCCGGCGAGCCATTGCTGGTGCCGAACGTGGCCATCATCAAGCCGCTGCCGAAGGCGGCCTCGGTGCTGGTCGACGCGAAAGAGGGCACGCTGACCCTGCTCGATACCGGCGGCACGCCATTCGCGCAATTCCCGGCCAGCACCGGCAGCAAGCACGATCCGCTGCCGGAAGGACGCTGGCAGGTGCGCGGCGTCGCCACCAATCCGGAATACCGCTACAACCCGAAATTGTTCTGGGATGCCAAGGCCGGCGACAGCAAGGCCCGCATCGCCGCCGGCCCCAACAATCCGGTCGGGCTGGCGTGGATCGACCTCTCCATCGAGCACTACGGCATCCATGGCACGCCGGAGCCGGGCAAGATCGGCAAGACCCAGTCGCATGGCTGCGTGCGTCTGACCAACTGGGATGTGATGCAGGTGGTGCGAGCCGTCGCGCGCGGCGCCACGGTATTAATGCAATCTTAGTGACATTTCAATAGATTTCCACGCGGAAAAACTTTGTAGAATCGGCCTCATGCCGAAACTACTCACCACCATCATGCTGTGCACCTTGCCGCTGCTGGCGCAGGCCCAGGTCTACAAATGGGTCGATGACAAGGGTGTGGTGCACTACAGCGACAACAAGTTCGAGGCCGGCGAGGCGCCGGTCAAGGAGCTCAAGCCGAACGGGCCGCCGTCGCCGGTGCTGCCGGCCGGCGTGACGTGGCAGGAGCGCGATGCCGAGTTCCGCCGCAAGCAGCAATACAAACTGCTGGCGCCGACCTACCGTCCGCGCGAACTGCAGGCGTCCAACTGCCGGCCCGACGCGCGTGCCGTTTGCCGCTAGGCTGATCTACAATGACCGCAGGAGGTGCACATGGCCATTGAACTGGATCACCTGATTATCCCCGCGCGCGACAAGGTCGCCGCCGCCCAACTGCTGGCGGAATTGCTGGACGTGCGCTGGTCGCCCACCGGCATAGGCCCGTTCGCTCCGGTGTTCGTCAGCGACAGCCTGACCATCGATTTTGACACCTGGCCCGAGCCGATTCCACTGACGCATTACTGCTTCCGCGTCAGCCAGCCGGAGTTCGATGCCATCCTGGCGCGCATCGCCGCCAAAGGCATCCCTTATCGCAGCTCCGTGTTCGGGCCGGTCGACAACGCGGTCGGCAAATGGAACGACGGCAGCATCGTCTACTGGAATGAGCCGGAT
Organism: Duganella sp. SG902; assembly: GCF_013376005.1. GTDB lineage: Bacteria > Pseudomonadota > Gammaproteobacteria > Burkholderiales > Burkholderiaceae_D > Rugamonas. Next base: position 703,223 of record NZ_JABMJK010000002.1, read on the forward strand.
GGCCACCAGTGGGAAATCCTCACAGTCAGCTACGCACGATGAAAACCATAGGACTCATTGGCGGCATGAGTTGGGAATCCACCGTGCCCTACTACCGGCAGATCAACGAAACCATCAAGCAGCAACTGGGCGGCCTGCATTCGGCCAGGCTGGTGCTGTACAGCGTGGACTTCCATGAAGTCGAGCGCCTGCAGCATGCCGGCGACTGGGATGCGGCCGGCGCCATGATGGCCGACGCCGCGCGCGCCTTGCAGGCGGCCGGCGCCGACTTCATCGTGTTGTGCACCAACACCATGCACAAGGTGGCGCCGGCGATCGAGGCGGCGGTGCGCATCCCGCTGTTCCACATTGCCGACCCGACCGCGCGCGCCATCAAACAGGCGGGGCTGCGCAAGATCGGCCTGCTCGGCACGCGCTTCACCATGGAGCAGGCGTTCTACAAGGAACGCCTGCGCGAACAGCACGGCCTCGACGTGGTGGTGCCGGAGCCGGCCGACCGCGACATCGTCCACCGCATCATCTACGAAGAACTATGCCTCGGGCAGATCGTCGACAGCTCGCGCGCCGAATACCGCCGCATCATTGCCGCACTGGTGGCGCAGGGCGCGCAAGCCATCATCCTCGGCTGTACTGAAATCTCGCTGCTGGTGGCGCAGCGGGACGCCAGCGTGCCGCTGTTCGACACCACCGCCATCCACGCCCAAAGCGCCGCCCTGTGGGCGCTCGATCACACATGAACCGACTCCTCTGCATGCTTGCCGCCAGCGCGGCCATTGCCGCACACGCAACCGCCGCACCGTCCGACGAAGCCGGCTTCACCGAATTTGGCGCCACCGCATTGCGGGCCGAACTGGGCGCCGAGGTGCCACTCAAGGTGAAGGGACCACTGAGCCTGCAGATCGACGATCTGCAAGTCAATCTCGACCGCGTCTACGCCTTCTGCCGCAACAACGCCAAGGATTGCGATGGCGCGATGGGCGCGTTCAGCAAAAAAGTCGCGGCCTTCCTCAAGGAACGTAACACGCCGGTGGACACCAAAGCCGTGCTGCTGGCCATCCGCGGCAGCGCCTATCTGAAGAATGCGCAGGCGGCGCTGGGCAGCGAAGCGCCTGCGCTGGAAATTCGTCCGCTGACCGAGGGCCTGGTCTCGGTGGCGATGCTCGACACGCCCAGCACCGCGCGCCCGCTCAACGTCAAGGATGCGGCCCGCCTGTCCCTGTCGGACGACCAGCTGTTCGCCCTGGCCGCGAAGAACCTGCAAGCGTCGCTGGAACCGCTGAGCAGCAAGGCCAAGCCTGTCGGCAGCGGGCAGATCGGCACCTTGAAGGGCGGCTACTACGAAAGCGGCCGTGTCGCGCTGGTGTCGGACTGGGCCGGCCTGGCGGCGGCGCAAGGCGGCACATTGTTGATCGCGGTGCCGTCGCCGGACGTTATACTCTACATTTCAGAGTCCTCTGCGACCGCGATCGATGCCCTGGCTGCGCTGGCCAAGTCGGCCGCTGCCAAATCGCAGACGCCGTTGTCGCCTGCGGTGTTCAAGTGGAGCGCGGAGGGCTGGCTGAAGCAATAATCTCAATGGAGTCAACATGAAACTGATCGGCATGCTCGATTCGCCTTACGTCCGCCGGGTGGCGGTGTCCCTGCAATTGCTGGGGATACGCTTTGAACACCAGTCGCTGTCGGTGTTCAGCACTTACGATCAGTTCCGTCAGATCAATCCGGTGGTCAAGGCGCCGACTCTGGTGGACGAGGACGGCAACGTGCTGATGGACTCCACCCTGATCCTGCAATACGCGGAATCGATCGCGCGTCCCTCGGCGCGCCGCACGCCCACCATGCCGACCGAGCTGATGCGCTCCCTGCGTCTGCTGGGCTTGGCGCTGGCTGCCTGCGACAAGGCGGTGCAGATCGTCTACGAGCACAATGTGCGTCCGGCCGAGAAATTGCACCAGCCGTGGCTGGAGCGCGTCACCCAGCAAATGCGCGCCGCGCTGGATCTGCTCGAAAACGAGCAGCGACAAGACTCGCTGCCCGCCACCAGCGACACCATCCCGCCGGCCGGCGTCATGATCGCCGTCACCTGGCACTTCATCCAGCAGATGCTGCCGGAAATCGCGCCAGCCGCCAACTACCCGGCACTGGCCGCATACTCGCGCCTGGCCGAAGCGCTGCCCGAATTCCAGGCCGCGCCGCATGGCGATGGCACTTACCAAGCTCAATCCTGAAAATCTCATGCCTGTTTCTTCTTACCTGAACACCTCGCCGCAACTGGGCGAGGGCTTGTACATGCACCCGTCGGCCACCGTGATTGGCGACGTCACCGTCGGCAAGGACTGCTCTATCTGGTGCAACACCGTGCTGCGCGGCGACGTCAACCGCATCGTCATCGGCAACTGCACCAATGTGCAGGACTTTGCCATGGGCCACGTGTCGCACAAGAACGCGGCCAAGCCGGATGGCTCGCCGCTGATCATCGGCGACTATGTGACCATCGGCCACCAGGCCATGCTGCATGGCTGCACCATCGGCAACGAAGTGCTGATCGGCATGGGCGCCATCATCATGGATGACGTGGTGGTGCAGGGCCAGGTCATGGTCGGCGCCGGCAGCCTGGTGTCGCCGGGCAAGGTGCTGGAAAGCGGCCACCTGTACGTCGGCCGCCCGGCCGCCAAGGTGCGGGCGCTGACGGCGGAGGAAATCGCCTACCTCAAATACTCCGCCGAACACTACGTGCGCGTGAAAAACAACTACCTGCAGGGATGATGTAGCGATTTTGTACTGAGTGGGACTTGATCTGCCCCGCGTATCAGGTACGAGGCAGACTCTGCCCCTTTGCCGTCATTCCGGCGCAGGCCGGAATCCATAGGTCAGACGTATGCCAGCGAAATATGGATTCCCGCTTTCTCGTGAATGACGGAACGACGGCAACGCAGCCAGAAGCGGCCGGAGACCGTGTAAGCGCTTGATAGATTTTAGAAAGAAATGAACCAAGACCCCGCACCATACCAGGCTATAAAACTGCAGGGCGCTTCTGCGGAAGATGTATATCGCAGGGCACTGGCAGATGGTTTTAAAAAGCATGAATGCCTAGCTCTTTTAATGGGAGTGTATGGTCTCGAATTGGAAATGGCTCGAAGAATTGGGCACGAGGTCTATCGGCAGGAGCACAGCAGCTCTAGTGCTTCCACTCGACTGTAACCGGCCAAAACCGGACATCGATTCCTCATCTCAGCTTGAAGTCTATGTTTCGAAAATTAATCAATTCAAACTTGTCGCATTTATTTGGGGCACTAGCGTTCACCTTAGTGGGAGTTTCCGGTGCTCTGAAAGGTGAAGTTTCATGGTGGCCTGTTGCATTTTTTGGACTTTGTGCTTTGATTTTCCTAATGCAGCAGCTTGGATGGCGCCCATATCTCAACAAATTAGAGCTTTCTTCTTGGGGAATTCGTCGTACATTTGGCCCTCAGCTGCGCGCTAAGAAAATTGAAGAACTAGCTTGGAATGACGTCTCCAAGATCGAAGTCGAAACGACTGATGCGGGACCTGCAGCGGATGATATGTTCTTTTGGATACACGGATCGAACGGCAAAGGAGTTATCATCCCAAGCGAAATGGCGGGGCAGCATCAGCTGGTAATGGAACTTCAGTCTCGTTTCCCAGATCTGGATAATCGGGCTCTAGCGGAAGCTTCCGGTTGTTGTGTCAATCGCTATTTCCTTCTATGGGAGAAGGGGCCCTCGGAATAGGCGGCAGCCGGCCAGCAGCAATGGGATGGACTCCTGTAATGACCCAGTGAATTCCTGCTCAGGTGATAATACTGAAAGGACATCACGTGAGCATGGTTATGGAAGAGGAAGTTAAACGTTGGACTGCAA
>NZ_JABMJK010000003.1 GCF_013376005.1 Duganella sp. SG902
CCTTATTTCAGCGCGCCGAGACTGAAATATCGGGATACCGACGACGACGACGCCAGATGGAGGAATTCGCACAACTGCAACCTTCACTCTTTTGAAACCATGTCAACAAAATTATTCCGGACAGCAGTGCGCGCAGGCGGGGACCCATACGGCGCGGACGGCGATGCGGCGTATGGATTCCCGCCTGCGCGGGAATGACGCGGCGGCGGCGGGCAGCCTAGGTGCGCCACCTGCCGGCGCGGGCCAGTTCGGCGACGGCGGCGGCGAAGGCCTGTGGCGCTTCCTGCGGCAGGTTGTGGCCGGCGCCGGGAATGCGCAGGTGCTTGTGCGGACCGCTGAAGTGCGCGGCCGATGCGTTGCCGTCGGCGGCGTAGGCCGCGCCGTCGTCGGTGCCGTCCATGCTGATGGTGGGCACGCGGATCGCCGGCAAGGCCGCCAGCCTGGCTTCCTGTTCGGCGTAGTCGGGGAGGCCATCGGCGTGGCCGAGGCGGTGGCGGTAGGCGTGGATGACCACCTCGACGTAGTCCGGATTGCGGAACGCTTGCGCCGTGCGCAGGAAGGTCGGGCCGTCGAAGTGCCAGCTGGGCGAGTTCCCCTCCCACAGCAGGCGCGCGATGTCGTCGCGGTTGGCGGCCAGGCCCGCGCGCCCGCGTTCGGTGAGGAAGTAGAACTGCTGCCAGCCGCCCGCCTCCGCCTTGGCCGGCGCCGGCAGCGCGGCCTTGGCGATGTCGTCGATCAAATAGCCGTTGACCGCCACCAGCCCCACCACGCGGGTGGGCTTGAGCGCGGCCATCACGCAGGCCGCGCGCCCGCCCCAGTCGTAGCCGGCCAGCACGGCTTCCGGGATGTGCAGCGCGTCCATGAAGTCGATCAGGTCCTGGCCGAGGGCGGCCTGCTGGCCCGTGCGCGGCGTGGCGTCGTCGAGGAAGCGCGTGCTGCCGTGACCGCGCAGATAGGGCACCAGCACGCGGTAGCCCCGCTTCGCCAGCATCGGCGCCACCTCGGCGTAGCTGTGGATGTCGTAGGGGAAGCCGTGCAGCAGGATCACCGGGCGGCCGTCGGCGGGGCCGGCCTCGTGGTAGCCGATGTCCAGCGTGTCGGTCCGCACCTGCTTCACCGGCAGCAGCGGCAGCGGCGCGGTCGGGCGCGTCGGCGGCGCCAGCGGCTTGCCGCGGCCAGCGCGCGCGGGACCGGCCGCGCCAGTGACGTTGGCGGCGTGGGCGGCGTTGGTGGTCAGCAGCGCGCCCGCCGTGCCGGCGGCGGCCAGCAGGAAGCGGCGGCGGTGTTGGATGGCGTCAGTCATTGGTGTTCCTTTCGATGTCGGTGATCAGTTCACTGGCCAGCCATGCCGCCAGCAGTTCGCCGGCTTTCGCCACGCCGGCCGCCTCGCCGCAGCGCGCGGCCAGCCATTCGCACAGCGCGGCGAAGCCGCCGTCGCTTTGCAGCTGCAGCAAGGCTTCGTATTCCAGCAAGTCGACCTGCGTCAGGCAGGAGCGGTAGCCGCGCCGCCAGACCAGCAAGCCGCCCTGCTCCGCCAGCATTTCACTGTCCGGCAGCTCGCGCGCCTCCCACAAGGCCGACCACACCTGCTCCGAATTGGTGAGCGCCGTGGCGGTGCGCAGCGATGGCGTCAGCCGCAGGCGCGCGGTGTCCCAGTCGAGCCGCGCCATCGCCTCCGGCGCCAGGGCCTGCGTGTCCGGCGGCGCGTCGGCGGCGACGAAGGCCGCGCCCAGCGCGTGCTCGATCCACGCCAGCTCGTGCAGGTCAGGATTGTGCGGATACAGCGCCGCCAGCGTCCGCGCGAAGCCGTCGGCGTAGGCGTCCAGCGTCCACGCGTGCGGCGGATGGGCGTCGACGTGGGTGATGGCGGCGTGGCGGAACCCCTCCTCGCCCAGCCACACCCGCAGCTTGGGGTAGCACGCTTCCAGCGCGCCCACCAGCTGCGCGCGGTAGTTGTTCTGGTAGACCGCGAGGCCGGCCATGGCGCGCGGCCCGCCGCCAACGCCGGCCAACACCGCGTCCGGCGGGGCGCCGACCAGCCATCGCTCGAAGCCGCGCTGCAAATCGGCCAGCATCATGCCGCCTCCCGCCGCGCCAGCAGTTCGCGGTCCCACGCGTGCGTGCCGCCCAGCTGGCGCGCGATCCACAGTTCCTGCAGCAGCTCGTCCAGCGGCGGGATATGGTCGTCGCGCTCGATCATGGTGGCCACCGGGCCGACGCGCGCCATCACCTGCGCGTACAGACGCCACACCGCCTCGCACACCGGGCTGTCGTGGGTGTCGATCAGCAGCTCGGCGCCCTGGCTGTGGCCGGCCAGATGGATCTGGCGCACGGCGTCGTACGGCAGGCCGTCGAGGAAGTCGGCGGTGTCGAAGCCGTTGTTGGTGGCGCTGACGTAGATGTTGTTCACGTCCAGCAGCAGGCCGCAGCCGGTGCGCCGGCTCATCGCGCGCAGGAATTCCCACTCGCTCATGGCGGCGCCGTCGAAGGCCAGATAGCTGGACGGGTTCTCGAACAGCATGGCGCGGCCCAGCGCGTCCTGGGCCTGGTGGATGTTGGCGCACACCACGTCCAGCGCCTCCTCGGTGTAGGGCAGCGGCAGCAGGTCGTGCGAGTTGAAGCCGCCGATGCGCGACCAGCTCAGATGGTCGGACACGAACAGCGGCTCGATCTCGTCCACCAGCGCCTTCAGGCGCTTGAGGTAGTCGGCGCGCAGCCCGTCGGCCGAGCCGATCGACATCGACACGCCGTGCAGCACCACCGGGTGCCGCTCGCGCACCTGGCGCAGGATGTGGCGCGGCTGGCCGCCGTCCACCATGAAGTTCTCGGAAATGACCTCGACAAAATCCACTGCCACCTGGTTTTCCAGGAATTCGCGGTAGTGCTCTTTGCGCAGGCCCAGTCCATAGCCTGAGAAGGGTTGTAGGTTCATCGCTGGCTCGCTCTTGGGTTAAATGGCCCGGCGCTGACAATGGCCGGGCCGCGTGAGGGTTACTTCGGTTCGGTCAGGGTGCCGCCGGCCGCCAGGCAGGCGCTCCTGGTTTTCACCAGCACGCCCTCGCCCTTGCAGTTGTTCAGGCCCTTGCAGTCGTTCTTGGCGGTGGCGCACAGGCTGGTGCCCTTGCAGGTGTTGATGCCGTAGCAGCGGCCCAGCGGGTCGCTCTTGTCGGCCTTCTGGGTCTGCTCGGCGGCGTGGACGTTGGTGCCGACGGCCAGCGAGGCCATTGCCAGCATGGCGGAAGCGGCGGCGATGCTCAGACGGGTGGTGGTGCTCATGGGTGTACTCCTTCAGGTTAGTGCGCGTTGTGCGCGGCGGTCAAAATAACGTCGGCGACTTTCTCGGGCTGCGAGATGTAGACCAGGTGGCTGGCCTTGATCTCGGTCACCGTGGCGCCGGCGCGCTGGTACATCCAGCGCTGCAGGTCGGGGCTGAGCGCGCGGTCGTCGGTGGCGACGATGGCGTAACTCGGCTTGCTGCGCCACGCCGCCGCCCAGATCTGGGTGGTGAAGGCGGACGTGGTGGCCGGCACCTGGGCGGCGGCCATGAAGTTGGTGCGGTTCTCGGCCAGGTCGGCGCCGAAGTCGGCGTGGAATCTGGCGCGGTCGAAGAACAGGTGGCCGTCCTGGGTGGCCTGCACCGAGTTGCTCGGCGCGGGCATGGAGCCCAGCACCTGCGCCAGGCTTTCGCCGACGTCGGGCAGCAGCGCCGAGACGTAGACCAGGGCCTTGACCTTGTCGCGGGCGCCGGCGGCGGAGATGATGGCGCCGCCGGAGCTGTGGCCGACCAGCACCACCGGGCCGACCTGCTGGTCGAGCACCTCGCGGGCGGCGGCGACGTCGTCGTCAAAGCTGGTGTGCGGCTGGTTGGCGATGGTGACGTGGTAGCCGGCGTGGTACAGGATGTCGAACACCACGCGCCAGCCGGAGCCGTCGACAAAGGAGCCGGGCACGATGACGACGTTGCGCGCGCCGGCGGCGGTGGGGCCAGCGGCCGGCGGCGCGGCGGGCGCGGCCTGGGCCTGGGCCGGGGCCAGACCGCCGGCGGCGGCCAGCAGCGCGGCGGCGATGGCGGCCGCTTTCAGGGCCAGGATGGCGCGCATTATTTCTTCTCCTTCGGCGTCAGCGAGCCATAGCCTTTCGGCGTCTTGATCCTGGTGCAGGTGCCCTTCTCGACCAGGGTCCAGGCGTCGCCCTGATAGTCGACCGAGGAGGTGCCGGCGCAGCTGGTGCCGGCGCCGGCGGCGCAGTCGTTCTGGCCGGCCTTGGCCACGCCGTAGCATTTCTCGGTGGCCGGCTTGGCGGCGTCGGCGGCCTGGGCGCCGGTGGCCAGCGCGGCCAGGGTCAGGGCCAGCGAGGCGGCCAGCGCGGTGCGGGTGTTGGTCATGGTGTTTCCTTTCTCACAGGTTTAAAAGCGTATTCGATGACATCGGATACGAGTAATTACTTAAACAGCAGACGGTCGAGCGACCAGGCGCCACCGCCCTGGGCGATCAGCGGCAGCAGCACGGCAGTCCACAGCAAGTGGGTCGGCCAGGCGCCGGGGTAGACGAAGAGTTCAATCACGGCCGTCATGCCCAGCAGCGCCAGCGCCGAGACGCGGGTGCACAGGCCCAGCACCAGCAGCAGCGGGAACAGGTGCTCGGCGTAGGCGGCCATGGGCGCGGCCAGCTCGGCCGGGATCAGCGGCAGCGCGTATTCCGTGCGGAACAGTTCATAGGTGAAGGGCTTGATGGTCAGCCAGCCCTGCACCTTGGTGCGGCCGGACAGGAAGAACACGGCCGCGATGCCCACCCGCGCCAGCAGCAATTGCAGGGCGGGCGGCAGCAGGGCCGGCAGGCGGGCGCGCAGGGGCGCGGCGAAACTGAGTGCGTTCATGGGGGAACTCCGGTTATTAATCGCATCCGTTTGCATCGGACGAGATGAATCATACCCACGCGCGCCGGCAAAGTCAATCGCATTTGATTGAATCGTATCCGAATTATTTTTGCTTATTGCGTGGACAGCGACTGGCCGATGTCCAGCGGCCGGATGTCGAGCCGCATGCGCAGGATGGAATAGCTGTGCGGCGCGGCCGAGGCGTAGGCCACGCTGTCGCGCGTCTTGCTGAGGGTGAACTGGAAGCCCAGCTCGGGCAGCGCGCCGTTGCGCCCGCTGGTGGCGATGCCGATCGCCTCGCTGCGGCGGTTGTTCATCAGGTTTTCCATCAGCTGCACCAGCGCGCCGCGACCGAGGATGTCGGGCGAGAACACCGGCTCGGCGCCGAGGTCGGCGCGCGCGCCCAGCTTGCCGCCGGCCTTGGCCGCGGACGGGGTGAAGGTGTGGCTGGCCAGGTCGTACAGGTCGCCGCGGTCGAGGTAGCTGATCACGGCGTTGCTGACGTTGAAGCCGGGCCGCGCCGGGTCGGTGCTGGCGCGCGTCAGGTCGACCAGCAGCGCGCCCTTGCTGCCGACGATCTCCACGCGGCGCCGCGGGTCGACCACCATGGCGGTGTTTTCGTCGATGCCGAGGCCGTATTTATAGCCCTTGGCCAGCATGGCCGGGATCATGCGGGCGAAGCGGCCGCGCACCAGGAAGTGCTGGTCGACGAACACGTCGTCGCCGATGAAGCCGAGGCCGGGGGCGATTTCCTCGCCCTCGCGCACGCCGCCGCGCAGGGTGGCAAACACGGTCTTGGGCGCGTAGAACATGGTGCTGCTCATGACGGCCGCGCCGGCGCTGTTGCCGGCCACCACGCCGCCGCGCCGGTAGACGTCCCAGACGGCGTCCAGCACGGCGCTGCGGCTGCCGTCCGGCCGCACCAGCGCCTGGGTGATGCGGGCCTGGTCGCCGCCGGAGAAGAACACGCCGGCGGCGCCGCGCACGGCGTCGGCCAGCAGGGGGTCGTCGGCGGCCTTGCGGTAGTCGCTGTCGGCCAGCTTGACGGCCAGCGGCACCTGGAAGGCGTCGGCGCCGTAGCGGTTCAGGTAGTCGACGATGGCGGCCGCCACCGGGGCCGGGTCGGCCGCCGCCGACGCGAACACGGCGATGCGCGCGCCCTGCCCGCCCGCCAGCGCGACGATGCGCTGCCAGACGGCCTCGTTGTCGGGCCGCAGGCCGCCGCCGATGATGACCAGCGAGCCGCGCGGGGCGTCGGCCAGGGGGGCGGCCGGGGGGGCGGCCGGGGCGGCGCCGGCGCCGGCCGGCATGGCCAGCAGCACCACGGCGTGGAACAGGAAGTGGATCAGCATGCGCATGAGGGCTCCGGGCTTGCCCCGACCGCCAGGGTCCGGCCCGCCGGGGGCAGGCCCCGGCGCCGGCGGGGTGCGGGTTGCGTGGGTGCCCCTACTATACCTGAAGCCGCGCTAGCGGTAACGGTACAGCGGCTGCGCCAGCTGGATCGGCCGGATGTCCATGCGCAGCTTGAGCACGGAGTAGGCCTCGACCTCGGTCGAGCTGTAGCCGACGCTGTTGATGGTCTTGCTGAAGCGGAACTCGAAGCCCAGCTCGGGGTTGAAGTCGCGCGGGTTGCCGAAGGCGATGCCGATGGCTTCCTGCTGGGCGTTGTCGATCAGGTTGACCATCAGGTCCAGCACGGCGTTGTTGCCGAGGATGTCGTTGGTGTAGACCGGCTCGCGGGTGTCGGGCTGGTTCGGGTCGAGCTTGTTGTCGGCCTTGTCCGGCGAGGGCGTGAATTCGCGCGTGACCAGGTTGAACTTGTCGCCGCGGTCGAGGTAACTGATGGTGGCGTTGGAGATGTTGAAGCCCTTGATGCCGCGGTCGGTGATGGCGGCCGACAGGTCCAGCAGCAGCGCGCCGCTGTAGCCGATGATCTCGACGTCGCGCCGGGCGTTGACCACCATGGCGGTGTTCTCGTCGATGCCGAGGCCGATCTGGTAGCCCTTCTTCAGCATCACCGGGATCATGCGCGCGAAGCGGCCGCGCACCAGCAGGTGCTGGTCGACAAACACGTCCTCGCCGATGAAGCCGAGGCCGGGGGCGATCTCGTGGCCGTCGTTGACGCCCTGCTTGAGCATGTCCAGCGTCGACTTGGCGTCGTAGAACATGGTGGTGCTCATGATGGCGGCGCCGGCCGAGGAGCCGGCCACCACGCCGCCGTCGCGGTAGACGTCCCACACGGCGTCCAGCGCGGCCGTGTGGCTGCCGTCCGGGCGCACCAGCGCGCGCGTGATGCGGGCCTGGTCGCCGCCGGTGAAGTAGATCCCGGTGGCCGAATGGATCATGGCCACGGTTTCCGGGTCCTCGGCGGCCTTGCGGTAGTCGCTATTGGGCCAGGTGACGCCGAGCGGGATGGCGAACGCCTGGGCGCCGTACTGATTGAGCTTGTTGACGGTGGCCTGGGCCGCCGCCTCGGGGTTGATCGAGGCCGAGCCGAACACGCCGATGCGCGCGCCCTTGCCGCCGGCCAGCTGCACGATGCGCTGCCAGACCTCGGCGTTCTCGGTGCGCAGGCCGCCGCCGATGATGACCAGGTTGCCCGCCGGCGGCGCCAGCACCGGCTTGGGCGGCGGCACCGCCTTGGCCGGCTTGCTGCTCTTGCCCGGCACCTGCACCTTGGGCACCGGCGCGCCCGGCACCGGCGTCGAGGCCGCCTGGGCGGCGCCCGCCAGCGCCAGCAGCCACAGCATGCAGAGGCGCAAGCACAGCTGCCGCAGCGTCAAACCCGTTACTTTCATGTTCCCCTTCCGATGAAAACCGGCGCCGGGCTGTCGCCGGGCGCCGTTGCGTCTTGCCAGATGATACCAAGCAATTGCTTAAAAACGCATTACTTGAACGCGTAATTTACACTGGCGTACAGGCGGCGCCCGCGCACGTCGGTGTAGGTCGGATCATAGCCGGAGATGAAGTGGTAGGCCTGGTTGGAGAACGGCGGCGCGGTGTCGAACAGGTTCTGGATGCCGGCGCGCAGCTTGAGCGCCTTGCTGGCCTGCCACGACCCGGTCAGGTCCCACAGCGAGTAGGGCTTGACGCGGTTGGGCTTGACCACCGAGCCGTCGTCCAGGTTGATGGCCGAGTTCTGGTCCTGGTAGCCGCTGGAGAAGGTGTTGGACAGGGTGGCCGCCCACGGGCCCTGGTCCCAGTCCAGGCTGATGGTGTGGCGCCAGCGCTGCACCACGCCGTCGGTGACGAAGCGGCCCAGGTTGGACACATAGACGTCGCCCTTGTCGTTCTGGATCTTGGAATCGGTCACATAGGTGCCGGACAGGCGGCCGCCGAAGCGCCCGGCCCAGGTCTGCACGCCCTTGAAGTCGATGGTCAGGTCGAGCCCGGCCGCCTTCTGGGCGCCGCGGTTTTCCTTGAACTGGTCGATCCACAGGATGTAGTTGTCGTCGTCCGGGTCGCGGTGCACCAGGCTGGCGTACTTGACCGGGTTGGCCAGGATCAGGTCGTCGCCGACCTCGGCGATCAGGTCGGTGCGCTTGATGTTCCAGTAGTCGAGCGTCAGCATCACCTGCTTGGACGGCTGCAGCACCATGCCGAGCGAGAACTGGCGGCTCTTTTCCGGCTTCAGGTTGGGGTTCGAGTGGCGGTGGGTTTCCCAGGCCTCGGCGCAGGAGGCGTAATCGTTGTCGACCACGGCGCAGTAGACCGGGTCCGGCAGCACGGCGGTGCCGCCGACCTGCATCGGGCGGTACAGATCGGTCATGGACGGCGCGCGGAAGCCGCGCCCGGCCGAGGCACGGAACAGCATGGTCTTGTTCGGCATATAGGTCAGGCCCAGTTTCGGGCTGGCGGCGCCGCCCACCACCTGGTAGTGGTCGTAGCGGGCCGAGAGCTGGGCTTCCCACTGCTTGCTCAGCGGCAGCAGCAGCTCGCCGTACACGGCCTGGATGTTGCGCGCGTAGCTGGTGGCCTGGCCGCCCTCGGGCGCCGGGTCGTTGTTGATGTTGTCGCTCAGCAGCAGGGCCGACGGGTTGTAGTCGGTCTTCTCGCGGCGGATTTCGCCGCCGATGGCCAGCGCGGCCTCGCCGCCGGCCAGGGTGCCGACCGCGTGCGAGACCTTGAAGTCGAGCGAGTCGGTGGTGCCGCGCGCGTGGCGCACCTCGTCGTTGACCTGGAGGCTGTTGATCAGGTCGCGGCCGGCCTGGCTGGACGGGCCGAACGGGTTGATCAGGCCGTCGGCGATGCCCTGCACCAGTTCGTTGTACAGCAGGTAGCCGTGGGTGTCGCGGTCGCGCACCACGTTGACGCTGTGGTTGAGGCCGATGTCATAGTCGAAGCCGTTGCGCGAGCCGCTCAGGCCGACCACATAGCGCTGGCTTTCGCTGGTCAGCTCGCTGGTGCGGCGGCCGGCCTCGTTGAGGCGGATGCGCAGCTCGACCTCCGGGTCGCCGCCGGCCTCGTCCGAGCCGAGGTCGTAGCCCTTGAAGGCCGGGATCACGCTGGCGTCGACATAGGCGCGCACCCGCGCCGACGAGGCCGCGTACCAGGTCTTGGAGCGGCTCAGGGCGATCTCGGCGTACAGCTGGTTGTCGGGGTTGAGCTGCAGCACGCCGCGGGTCAGGATGTTGGTCTTCTCCGATTTCGGGTACAGCTCGGTGTCGCCCATGTAGTTGTAGGTGCAGCCCTCGGGGCCGCCGGTGCCGCTCGGCAGGTAGAGGTTGGCCGGCGCCGAGCAGGTCGGCACCGACGGGTTGATCAGGCGGCTGCCGATGGGCTGGCCGTTGATCTTGAAGCCGTTGGCGGCCAGGTAGTCGCGCTGGTCGGCGCTGAGGCGAATATTGGCCGGCGAGGTGTAGCCGGACAGGAGGTGCGGCAGCCGCTCGGGGATGCGCAGGTCGTTGATGAAGCCGCGTTGCGAGGTCGACAGGGCGTCGGTGCGCTGGAAGTCGGCCACCGCGAAGACGTTGTAGCCGTCCTTGCCGAGGTCGCCGTGGCCGGCGGTGATGGTGGCGGTGCGCTTGCCGGCGCCGCCCTCCTCGGTCTTGAGGCCGTAGGCGTTCAGTTCCAGGCCCTGGAAATCCTTGCGCGTGATGAAGTTGATCACGCCGCCGATGGCGTCGGTGCCGTACAGGGCCGAGGCGCCGTCCAGCAGCACCTCGACGCGGGCGATGGCGGCGGCCGGGATGTTGTTGAGGTCGACGCCGGTGTCGTCGCCGGGCGAGGCGAAGTTGGCCATGCGGCGCCCGTTCAGCAGCACCAGGGTGGACGAGGTGCCGATGCCGCGCAGGTTGGCGCTGTTGAAGCCGCGCTGGTCCTTGCCGTCGGTGATGGAGACGCCGTCGGTCAGGCCGCCGACGTTGGCCGACAGCCGCGCCAGGATCTCGCTGGCGGTGGTGACGCCGACCTTGTCGATTTCCTCGCGCGTGATGACCTGCACCGGCAGGGCGGTCTCGGCCTCGATGCGCTTGATGGCCGAGCCGGTGATCTCCACCTTGGGCAGCGGCGCCGCCGGGCTGGCCTCCTGGGCGATGGCCTGGCCCAGCAGGCCGACGCCAGCGCCCACGCTCAAGGCCAGGCGGACGGCGCGCGCCATGCCGGTCATGCGGGTTGCCTTCATATTCTCTCCCTGTTGTTCGATATGTAAATAATTCATTTAAACTAACTGTACGCACATGTGGCCAAAAACTCAAGGCGGCGGCGCGCGCGCGATTTACTTTGTGAAAATAGTGCTACATACTCAATGCTTTACGAACCAGCAGGGCAGGCCATGCAAGCAATCACACATCCATTGTCGGTGGCGCACGCCAACGCCGCGTACACGCTGACCAGTTTCCACTTCGGCACGCCGGGCAGCGGCAAGAAGGTGTACATCCAGGGCTCGCTGCACGCCGACGAGGTGCCGGGCATGCTGGTGGCGCAATTCCTGCGCAAGGAATTGCTGGCGCTGGAGGCGGCCGGGCAGATCCACGGCGAGATCATCCTGGTGCCGGCCGCCAATCCGATCGGGCTGGCGCAGGCCATCCACGGCGCCGCCTTCGGCCGTTTCGACCTGACCACCGGCGTCAATTTCAACCGCGCCTACAAGCACGTGGCCAACGATCTGAAGCGGTCGCTGGAGGGCAAGCTGGGGCCGGACGCGGCCGCCAATGTGGCGCTGATCCGCGAGCACGCGCGCGCCTCGATCGCCGACTGGCAGCCGGCCACCGACGCCGAGACGCTGAAGAAAACCCTGATGACCCTGGCGATCGACGCCGAAATCGTGCTCGACCTGCACTGCGACAACGAGGCGGTGCTGCACATTTACGCCGGCACGCCGCTGGCCGAGGCCATCGCGCCGCTGTCGGCCATCCTCGGCTCGCACGCCACGCTGCTGGCCTACGAGGCCGGCGGCGAGCCGTTCGACGAGGCCTGCAGCCGCCTGTGGTGGGATCTGGACCGGCATTTCGAGCACCGCTTCCCGATCCCGGCGGCCTGCCTGTCGACGACCGTCGAGCTGCGCGGCGAAATGGAGGTCAGCTACGAGCTGGCGCGCAAGGATGCGGCCGGCCTGCTGCAATTCCTGGCGCTGAACGGCGTGCTGGGCGACGCCAACGCGCAGGCGGCGGCGGCCACGCTGCCGGAGCCGCTGTGCGCGCCGACGCCGCTGGAGGGCGTGGAGCCGGTGTACGCGCCGCACGCCGGCATCCTGATCTACACGCGCGAGCTGGGCGCGAAGGTGGCGGCCGGCGAGGCGCTGGCCGACCTGATCGATCCTGTCAGCGGCGAGACCACGGTGCTGCGCGCCACGGTCGACGGCGTGTTCTTCGCGCGCAGCGCGCACCGCCACGTGATCCGCGGCATGAACGTCGGCAAGGTGGCCGGCGCCAAGGCCTATCGTGAGGGCGACCTGCTGAGCGCATGATGAAGAAAAAACTCAAACTCCCGCATACCTTCGTCCTGCTGTTCATCATCCTGGCGCTGATCGCGGCGGCCACCTGGCTGGTGCCGGGCGGGAAGTACGACACCCATCTGGTCAACGGCAAGCAGCTGATCAATCCGGACAGCTTCCACTACATCGACAGCAATCCGCAGGGGCTGGTGGCGCTGATGAAGGCGCCGATCAAGGGCTTCGTCGAGGCGGCGCAGATCATCGGCTTCGTGCTGATCGTCGGCGGCGCGTTCGCGGTGCTGCAGAAGACCGAGGCGATCGACGCCATGATCAAGTCGCTGGCGAAGGCGCACGCCAGCTCGGCGTTTATCCAGAAGGCGCTGATCCCGGTGTTCATCACCCTGTTCTCGATCGGTGGCGCCACCTTTGGCATGAACGAGGAGGCCATCCCGTTCATCCTGATTTTCGTGCCGCTGGCGCTGGCGCTGGGCTATGACACGGTGGTGGGCGTGTCGATTCCGTTTCTGGGCTCACAGGTGGGCTTTTCGGCGGCGTTCCTGAACCCCTTCAACGTCGGCATCGCCCAGGGCATCGCCGGGGTGCCGGTGTTTTCCGGCTGGGGCTATCGCCTGATCGTGTGGGCCATCGCCACCACGGTCACCATCGTCTTCATGATGTGGTACGCGGCGCGCGTCAAGCGCGATCCGACCTTGAGCCCGACCTACGCGCTGGACCTGGAGAAGCGCAAGGACTTGCCAGTGGGCGGCGTGGGCGAGTTCCACGGCATGACCGCGCGCCACAAGCTGGTGCTGTGGATCTTCGCCGGCTCGCTGGCGGTGATGGTGTTCGGCGTGGTGCATTACGAATGGTACATCGACGAGATCGCGGCGCTGTTCCTGTCGATGGCTGTCGTCATCGGGCTGGTCGGCAGGCTCGATTCGACCCAGATCGTGGAGGGCTTCATGCAGGGCGCGCGCGACCTGGTCGGCACGGCGCTGGTGATCGCGCTGGCGCGCGGCACGCTGGTGCTGGCGCGCGACGCCCACATCATCGACACCATGCTGCACGGGCTGATGCCGCTGGTGCAGTCGGCCCATCCGGTGTTTGCGGCGTGGAAGATGTTTGGCATCCAGACGGTGATCAATTTCTTCATCCACTCCGGCAGCGGCCAGGCCGCGCTGACCATGCCGATCATGGCGCCGCTGGCCGATCTGGTGGGCGTGACGCGCCAGACCGCGATCCTGGCGTTCCAGTTCGGCGAGTTCACCACGCCGATGATACCGACTTCCGGCATCACGGTGGGCGTGCTGGCACTGGCGCGCATTCCGTGGATCACCTGGGCCAAGTGGATGATCCCGCTGCAACTGATCTACGCCGTGCTGGCGCTGGCCCTGCTGGTCCCGCCCTGCCTGATGAACTGGCAGTAAATTTGCCGGGTATATAGACACGGTTTCTTAGTCCGGTAGGTTGCCTATTTCTGCCTATTTTCGCCTATTGAATGCCTATTCCGGTAACGCCTCTCCAGAGGGAAATCGGGTAAAAACCGCCTGAAAAATAGGCAAATCATAGGCGAAAATAGGCGAAAATAGGCAACCTGCATGAGGGAGGAACGGTGTGTATATCGCCGGCACGAAATGGCGCGGCTCCGGCTTTTCCCCGCCTGTATAGACAAGAGCGGCGCGTTTTACGGTTTATAATCGCTGGTTGATCCTCCGCGCACTTCCTCTATTTGACTATGACCTCACAATTTTCCAAAAAGGCCGAAGCCTGGTCGGCCCGCTTCAGCGAACCGGTTTCGGACCTCGTCAAACGCTACACCGCCTCGGTGTTTTTCGACAAGCGCCTGGCCAAGGCCGACATCCAGGGCTCGCTGGCCCACGCTGAAATGCTGGCCGCCCAGGGCATCATCAGCGCCCAGGACCGCGCCGAGATCGAGCGCGGCATGGCGCAGATCAGCGCCGAAATCGAAGCCGGCCAATTCGAATGGCTGCTC
Source organism: Duganella sp. SG902 (assembly GCF_013376005.1). GTDB lineage: Bacteria > Pseudomonadota > Gammaproteobacteria > Burkholderiales > Burkholderiaceae_D > Rugamonas. Next base: position 13,743 of record NZ_JABMJK010000003.1, read on the forward strand.
GACCTGGAAGACGTGCACCTGAACATCGAAAAACGCCTGACCGAGCTGGTGGGCGACGCCGGCAAGCGCCTGCACACCGGCCGCTCGCGCAACGACCAGGTGGCCACCGACATCCGCCTGTACGTGCGCTCGGCCATCGACGACGTGCTGGCCCTGCTGAACGCCCTGCGCGGCGCCCTGACCGACCTGGCCGAAAAGAACGCCGACACCATCCTGCCCGGCTTCACCCACATGCAGGTGGCGCAGCCGATCACCTTCGGCCACCACATGCTGGCCTACGTGGAAATGTTCGGCCGCGACGCCGAGCGCATGGCCGACGCCCGCAAGCGCGTCAACCGCCTGCCGCTGGGCGCGGCCGCGCTGGCCGGCACCACCTTCCCGATCGACCGCGTGCGCGTGGCCAGGACGCTGGGCTTCGACGACGTCTGCCACAACTCGCTGGACGCCGTCTCCGACCGCGACTTCGCCATCGAATTCACCGCCGCCGCGTCCCTGATCATGACCCACATCTCGCGCATGTCGGAGGAGCTGATCATCTGGATGAGCCCGCGCGTGGGCTTCATCGACATCGCCGACCGCTTCTGCACCGGCTCGTCGATCATGCCGCAGAAGAAAAACCCGGACGTGCCGGAACTGGCGCGCGGCAAGACCGGCCGCGTCTACGGCCACCTGATGGGCCTCCTGACCCTGATGAAGGGCCAGCCGCTGGCCTACAACAAGGACAACCAGGAGGACAAGGAGCCGCTGTTCGACACCGTCGACACGCTGGTCGACACCCTGCGCATCTTCGCCGACATGGCCGGCGGCATCACCGTCAAGCCGGAGAACATGCGCGCGGCCGCGCTGCAGGGCTACGCCACCGCCACCGACCTGGCCGACTACCTGGTCAAGAAGGGCCTGCCGTTCCGCGACGCCCACGAGGCCGTCGCGCACGCGGTGCGCGCCTGCGACGACCTGAAGATCGACCTGGCCGAGATGTCGCTCGAGCAACTGCGGGCCTTCTCGCCACTGATCGGCGACGACGTGTTCGCCGTGCTGACGCTGGAGGGCTCGGTGGCCGCGCGCGACCACGTCGGCGGCACCGCGCCCAACCAGGTGCGCGCGGCCATCGCCCGCGTGCGCGCCCAGCTGAAGTAGGCGCCGCGCCGCCCGCCGGGCGGCGCCACGTCCCGCGCGGGCCGGCCTCCATGCCGGGCTGGCATGGCCGGCGCTCCATGGGTTCCCGCCTGCGCGGGAACGACAGCGTCACTGTTTGATCTGGCGCAGTACCGCGCCGCGCCATCGCTCTAGCGTGAAGTCATCTACCACGGAGGATGACATGAACCCACGCACACCCTGGCCCGCCGCCGCCATCGCCCTGACCCTCGCCGCCCCGCACGCCCCGGCCGCGCAACTGATGGCCGCCCCGGTGGCCGTCGCCACCCCGCAGGACGCCGCCGGCCTGGTGGCGCGCCTCACCGCGCTGGACGCCCGCCCCGGCCTGACCAACGACTACAGCTTCCGCATCAGCAGCCAGCACCCCGGCGTGGTGGGCCAGAAGATCACCCGCGCCCAGCACACCTACAAGGGCCTGCGCGTGTTCGGCTCGGAGTCGGTGGTGGTGACCGACGCCAGCGGCGACATCGTCAGCGTCTCGGCCTCCGACCGCCGCCCCGGCCTGGCGCCGCAGGCCACCACGCCCGGCGGCGTGGCGCCGCCGGCGCCGCCGACGCCGGACCAGCTCACCCCCACGCTCAGCGCCGACCACGCCATCGGCAACGCGGTGCGGGCGGTGGCGCCGGCCGGCAGCCACCGCTGGCCGCCCAGCGCCGAGCTGCTGATCTACCCCATGATGAAAAGCGCGCGCACGGCCGCCGCCGCCGGCAAGCCCGAGGACCAGCTCAACGCGCTCGACCTGGAGGAGGTGGTGGAGCGCTACGCGCTGGCCTGGCTGGTGCAGCTGCGCATGGCGCAGGACGGCAAGCTGGTCTACTACGACGTGGTGGTGGACGCGCGCGACGGCGCCATCCTGACCCGCTGGCCGGCGCTGCAGACCGTGACCGGCGTCGGCCACAGCCAGTACAACGGCCAGGTGCCGATCAGCACCAGCGCCACCGCCACCGGCTTCCAGATGCTGGACGGCACGCGCGGCGCGGGCGGCCGCTTCGGCGCCATGGCCATCACCAACGCCAACCACAGCTCGCCCAACAACCCCGACCCCGGCGCCATCTACACCAACGCCAGCAACACCTGGGGCGACGGCCAGCAGTACAGCGGCGGCAGCACCACCGACGCCAACGGCCAGACCGCCGCCGTCAACGCCCTGTGGGGCCTGATGAACACCTACGACACCCACAAGAACGTGCTGGGCTGGCAATCGCTGGACGGCAACAACACCGCCACCCACATCGCCGCCCACGTCGGCACCGCCTACGACAACGCCTTCTACGACGACAGCTGCAAGTGCATGTACATCGGCGACGGCAACAGCTTCACCAGCCTGGGCGTGATCGACGTCATCGGCCACGAGATGTCGCACGGCGTGACCGCCGCCACCGCCGACCTGGTGTACACCGGCGAGTCGGGCGGCCTGAACGAGTCGCACTCCGACATCGGCGGCGAGATGGTGGAGGCCTACGCGCGCGCCGGCGCCAGCGGCGCCGCCATCCCGGCCAGCGGCAACGACTGGATGATGGGCGCCGAGATCAGCAGGAACGGCCAGCCGCTGCGCTGGATGTACAAGCCCAGCAAGGACGGCGCCAGCCCGGACGCCTGGAGCGCCGGCCTGAAGAACCTCGACGTCCACTACTCCAGCGGCCCCAACAACCGGATGTTCTACTTCCTGGCGCAGGGCTCCAGCGCCGACGCCGCCAGCGACCGGCACAGCCCCTACCTGACGCGCGCGCCGGCCGCCATGAGCGGCATCGGCGCCGACAAGGCCTACCGCATCTGGTTCAAGGCGCTGACCACCAAGTTCACCGCGTCCACCAACTACGCCGACGCCCGCAACAAGGTGCTGCAGGCGGCGCAGGAACTGTACGGCGCCGGCTCGCGCGAGGCGGTCGCCGTGCAGCGCGCCTACGCCGCCATCAACGTCGGCGCCGACGTCGACGAGGCCGGCGATGGCGGCGGCGGCGAGGCCGTCGAGCGCGTCGTCAACGGCGGCTTCGAGGACGGCGCCGCCGGCTGGAGCGGCAGCACCCGCGTGATCGGCGCGCACGGCGCCCAGCCGCCCTACGAGGGCGCGCGCTACGCCTGGCTGGGCGGCAACGGCCGGCGCTCGACCGAGACCCTGACCCAGTCCGTGCAGATCCCCGCCAACGCCGCCAGCGCGCAACTGAGCTTCGCGCTGCACATCGACAGCGCCGAAACCAGCAACACCGTGTACGACACCCTGACCGTGTCGCTGCGCGCGGCCGGCGGCGCCCAGCTGGCCACGCTGGCCACCTACACCAACCTGACCCCGGCCGCCGGCTACCAGCTGCGCAGCTTCGACCTGCTGCCGTTCAAGGGGCAGAGCGTGACCCTGTCGTTCGTCATGCGCGAGGACCGCAGCAAACAGACGTCCTTCGTGCTCGACAAGGTCAGCCTGCTGACCCGCTGATCAGCGCAGCGACACGAACACCGGGTTCGAATAGAACCACAGGCTGCGGTAGTTGCGGTCGTTGATGTCGTTGAAGCGCTGGGTGTTGTCGGCGCTGCCGGTGCGCTGGTCGGCCAGCGGCTCGCCGCCCGCCGTCAGGCCGGCCACGTCCACGCCCAGATTGGTGCCGCGCAGGCGGAAGTACTGGTTCTTCGACGCCGTGGTCTCATACGTCACGCTGTAATAGCCGTCCGCGTCGAGCTTCCAGTCGGCCGCCGTGAAGCGCTTCACCACGCGCGTGCTGGCATTGGTGGCCACGCTGTAGGCCGCGCTGCCCGGCGCCGCCCTGGCGCCGACATCGCCGGCGATCAGATCGACGTGATCGACCACCGGCTTGACGTTGGCCGGCGTGCCGCTGTCGACCGGCTTCTCGTAATTGTTCTTGGCCGGCGACTTGAAGCGGATGGTGATGGTGACCTTGTCGCCGCTGGCCACCTTCAGCTCGCCGCCCATCTCCTTGCGGTCATCCTTGCTGGCCAGGTTGAAGTCCAGCGCGTTGATCAAGTCGCCGTAGACCGAGAACATCTTGCCCGAGCGCAGGCCGGCCAGCAGATCCTTGACCGCCGGCGCGCCGCTGCCGCTGTTGAACACGTAATTCTTGGCGTACTCGCCGGGGAAATAACCGCTGCTGTTGCCGCCGACGATCTTGAAGTGCGTGTCCGAATCGGTCAGGTTCCAGATGCGGCGGCCCTCGCCCAGCAGCGCGTCCCACGGGCCGCCCAGCTTGGCCACCACATAATCGACGCCGCCGTACACGCGCAGCGGCGCGTTGTCGTCGGTGTAGGCCGCCGTGTAGCCGCCGCGGTCCGGCTCCATCTGATTGCCCACCATGCCCTCGATGGCGAACATGATGTTGGGCGCGGCGTCGTTGAAGGCGCGGAAGTCGGCGATGGTGTAGCTGCCCTTGTTGCGCGACGGGTGGTTGATCACCGCGTAGCTGCTGTCCGGATAATTCTGCTTCAGCCAATCGATCGCCCGCAGCGCGTCGGCGGCGGTCTTGTTGTAGCGCGTCTCGCCGTATTTGGCCTTCCACGCCGTCACGTCGGCCGCGTCGAACATGGCCGGGTCGCGCGTGGTGAACAGGTACTCGAACTCCTTCATGCCCTTGACGCTGGCGGCCGCGCCGTCGAACAGCCCGATGCCGATATGATCGTGGGTCGGCATGTCCCACTCGAAGCCGGAGAAAATCAGCTTGTCGGCATACGTGCCGGCCGCCTGCAGCGCCTTCACGCGCGGGATCTCGTAGCGCTCGACGCCCAGCGACATTGGGATCGAGGCCGCCAGCGCGGCGCCCTTCTCGTCGCGCGTCGACACCCGCAGGTGATTCGACACGGCCATCCAGTCCAGGCCATAGCTGGTGAAGGCCTTGGCCAGGATCTTGTCGAGCGTCTGGCTGACATCGGCGTCGGCCGACTGCGTGGTGTGGGTGTGCAGATCGCCGGCGATCCAGCGGCCGGCCGGCAGCGGCGGCACCGTGTCCGGCGGCGTGTTGTCGCCGCCGCAGGCGGCGATGATCAGCGCCATGGCGATGGCGGAAGGGAGCAGCAGTTTTTTGTACGGCATGGGGCTATCCTGAAGTGTGGAACAACGAAGCGCGCACCTTAACATTGGTGTATGACAGCCGGATGACCTGCTATCATCGTGGGCTCAAGCGGGCGATCCCCGCGCACAACAACGGGATATGAAAATGACTATCGGTATCGGCGGCAAAACCATCGACGAGGCGCTGGCCTCCCTGTCGGACATGACCGCGGGGGCGGTCCCCATCGGCAAAGACGAACACCTGCAGCGCATCGCGCGCGCGCAAGCCTACATGCGGGCGCAGGGCATCGCCGCCGTCTACCTCAACGCCGGCGCCAACCTGACCTACTTCACCGGCACCAAGTGGCACGCCAGCGAACGCATGGTGGGCGCCATCCTGCCGGCGCAGGGCGCCATCGAATACATCGCCCCCGCCTTCGAAGAGAGCACGCTGAAGGACTTCATGCTGGTGGACGGCGCCGTCAACTGCTGGCACGAGCACGAAAGCCCGTACGCCCTGTTCATCGCTGTGCTGAAACGCATGGGCATCGCGCCGAATTCCGCACAGCCGCCGCGCGTGGGCATCTGCGAAAGCGCCGCCTTCTTCATCTACGACGGCATCCGCCCGCTGGCCGAAGGCTACGCGCTGGAGAACGCGCGCGCCGTCACCGCCCACTGCCGCACCCGCAAATCGGCGGCCGAAATCGCCCTCATGCAGCGCGCCAAGGACATGACGCTGGCGGTGCACATCGCCGCCGCCAGCATCCTGCGCGAGGGCATCACCACCAAGGAGGTGGAGGAATTCATCGACCGCGCGCACCGCAAGGTCGGCGCGCCGGGCGGCTCCTACTTCGTGATCGTGCTGTTCGGCGAGGCCACCGCCTACCCGCACGGCGTCAGCTACGTGCAGACCCTGAAGCCCGGCGACACGGTGCTGATCGACACCGGCTGCAAGCTGCACAACTACATCTCCGACATCACCCGCACCTACGTCTACGGTCCGATCAGCGCGCGCCAGCGTTCGGTGTGGAACAGCGAAAAGAAAGCGCAGGCGGCCGCCTTCGCCGCCGCCCAGCTGGGCGTGCCGTGCGAGGCGGTGGACGCCGCCGCCCGCCGCGCGCTGGAGGCCGACGGCTTCGGCCCCGGCTACAAGCTGCCCGGCCTGCCGCACCGCACCGGCCACGGCATCGGCCTCGACATCCACGAATGGCCCTACCTGGTGGGCGGCGACAAGACGCCGCTGGACGTCGGCATGTGCTTCTCCAACGAGCCGATGATCTGCATCCCCGGCGAATTCGGCGTGCGCCACGAGGACCACTTCTACATGACCGCGGCCGGCCCGAAATGGTTCACCGAACCGGCCCACAGCATCGACGACCCGTTTGGCTTGAACCGTTAAACTCACCCGGAGGCTCACCATGAAGCGCGTGACTGGCATCGGCGGCATTTTCTTTTATGCGAAGGATCCCAAGGCGCTGGGCGCGTGGTACCAGCGCCACCTCGGCATCGACGTGCAGCCGTGGGGCGGCGCCGCGTTCGAGTGGCGCGACGACAGCGGCCAACCGGTCGGCGGCACCACCGCGTGGTGCATCAGCGCCGCCGACAGCAACGCCTTCGCGCCCGGCGCCAAGCCGTTCGTGGTCAACTATCGCGTGCACGACCTGGCGGCGCTGCTGCAGGCGCTGCGCGACGAGGGCTGCGAGGTGCTTGATAAGACCGACGAGTCGGAATTCGGCAAGTTCGGCTGGGTGATCGACCCCGAGGGCAACAAGGTCGAGCTGTGGCAGCCGCCGCCGGGCCAGTGACTCAGCCCTGCACGCGCTTCAGGCGGAAGTAAAAATAGTACGGCGCGGTCACCTGCAGCGCGCCGTCGACGGCGCGCTTGATCACCACCCGGTTGGAATCCCAGCGCAGCCAGCGCGGACCGCGCCGCACGTACACGCTGCCCTCGGCGCTCTCGCCGGCCGCCACGAAGCCGGCCTGCTCGACGCGGCCGACAAAGCTGTCGCCGTGCTGCGCCGCCACACTGCCGTGAACCGGCAGGCAGGCCAGCAGCGACGGCAGGCTGCCGCCGATGGCGCCGCACAGCGCACCGCGCCAGAACGGCGCCGCCGCTTCCGGCGCCAGCAGCAGCCAGATCACCACGATGACGCCGATGATGCCGCCGAAAATCAGCCAGTCGCGCGCGGTGAGCAGCGGGCTGGCCCCCATGGATTGTTTGATGAAGGTTGATCTCATGCCGACATCATACTCCGCTTCATCACCAGCGTCAGGATGTCGTAGCTGGCCACCAGCTCGTCGCGCTGGTTGGTCACCTGCACGTCCCACGCCACCACGCCCTGCCCCACGCCCCTGTCATCGACGCGGTTGCGGTCGACCTTGCGCTTGCAGGTCAGGCGCGCGCGGATGGTGTCGCCTATCGCCACCGGCGCCACGAAGCGCAGATTGTCCAGCCCATAGTTGGCCAGCACCGGCCCCGGCGCCGGCGACACGAACAGACCGGCCGCCGCCGACAGCACGAAATAGCCGTGCGCGATGCGCCGCCCGAACTGGGTGTCGCGCGCCGCCACCTCGTCGAAGTGCATGTAGAAGTAGTCGCCCGAGACGCCGCCGAAGTTGACGATATCGGCCTCGCTGACCGTGCGCCGGTGCGTCAGCAGCGAATCGCCGATCGCCAGATCCTCGAAGTGCTTGCGGAACGGATGCACCTCGCTCTCCCGCACCGCCGCCCCGCGCACGTACTCGCCGGTCACCGCCGCCAGCATGGTGGGCGAGCCTTGCAGCGCCGCCCGCTGCAGGAAGTGGCGCACCGCGCGCATGCCGCCCAGCTCCTCGCCGCCGCCGGCCCGTCCCGGGCCGCCGTGCTTGAGCTGCGGCAGCGGCGAGCCGTGGCCGGTGGAATCGACCGCCGCCTCGCGGTCCAGCACCAGCACGCGGCCGTGCGAGGCCGCCGCCACCGGCACCGCGTACGCCGCGATCGCCGGCTCCTTGGTCACCAGCGTCGACACCAGCGAACCCTTGCCGCGCGCGGCCAGCGCCAGCGCCTCGTCGATGCCGTGGTAGCCGATGATGGTGCTGACCGGCCCGAACGCCTCCACCTCGTGCACCGCCTCGTTGCGTGGGTCGCGGCACAGCAGCAGGGTCGGCGCGAAGAACGCGCCCTCGGCCACGCCCTCGCCCAGCGGCGCGAAGCCGTCGCGCGCGCTGAACACCACCTCGTTGCCGCGCGCCAGCTGCTCGACGCGCTGCGCCACATCGCGCTGCTGATCGCGCGACGCCAAGGCGCCCATGCGCACGCCCGCCACCGACGGATCACCGACGCTGACCTTGGCCAGCCGCTCGCGCAGGCGCGTGCCCACCGCGTCCACCATGTGGTCCGGCACGATGATGCGGCGGATCGCGGTGCACTTCTGCCCCGCCTTGCCGGTCATCTCGCGCGCCACCTCCTTGACGAACAGGTCGAACTCGGGATCGTCCGGCGTCACGTCCGGCGCCAGAATGGCACAGTTGAGCGAATCCGCTTCCGCGGTGAAGGGCACCGAGTTGGCGATCAGGTTGCGGTTGGCGCGCAATTTGGCCGCCGTGTCGGCGGAACCGGTGAACGTCACCACGTCGGCGCCGCCCAGCCGGTCCAGCAGGTCGCCGGTGCCGCCGATCACCAGCTGCAGCGCGCCTTCCGGCAGCAGGCCGGATTCGTGCATCATGCGCACCAGCGCCTCGGTCAGGTAGCTGGTGGCGCTGGCCGGCTTGCCGATGCACGGCATGGCCGCCAGGAAGCTGGGCGCGAATTTCTCCAGCAGCCCCCAGACCGGGAAGTTGAAGGCGTTGATGTGCACCGCCAACCCGCCGCGCGGCACCAGGATGTGGGTGCCGGCGAAGCCGCCATTCTTGCCCAGCACCATGGCCGGGCCCTCGTGCAGCACGTTGGACGACGGCAGCTCGCGGCTGCCCATGCTGGCGTAGGCGAACAGCGTGCCAGTGCCGCCCTCGATATCGACCCAGCTGTCGGCGCGGGTGGCGCCGGTCTGGTGCGAGATGGCGTACAGCTCCTCCTTGCGGCCGAGCAGATACAGCGCCAGCGCCTTGAGCCGCGCCGCGCGCTGCTGGAAATTCAGCTGCATCAGCGCCGGCACGCCGGTCTTGCGGGCGTAGCTGACGGCTTCGTCGAAGTCGATGCGGTCGGCGTGGGTGTGGTAGATGACGGCGTTGGTCAGGGCGCTGTGCAGCGGCGTGGCCGCCTCGCCGCCGATCCAGCGGCCGCCGATAAAGCTTTGCAGTGTTTGTGGCATGGTGCGGTCTCCGTTAATTGGTCTGATGCGGCGCGGCTAGGCGCTGGCATTCTTGTGCAGGTGGAGCGGCAGCGCGCTGTCCCACGCGATGCGCTTGCGGTCCGGCTCGGGCGCGCTCAGGGCTTCGGTCTCGCGCATGGTGTGCATCGAGCGCACCGCCAGCTCCTGATACTGCGCGGTGCCGTCGGTCTTCCATTGAATCTCGTCGTCGCTGAGCGCTCTCGCCACCTTGGCCGGCGATCCGACCGCCAGGCTGCGCGGCGGGATCTCCATCCCGGCCCGCACGAAGCTCATGGCGGCCACGATGCTGTCCGCGCCCACCACCGCGTTGTCCATGATCACGCTGTTCATGCCGACCAGCGCGTTGCGGCCGACGCGGCAGCCGTGCAGCACCGCGCCGTGGCCGATATGCCCGTCCCGCTCGACCACCGTGTCGCAGCCGGGGAAGCCGTGCATGACGCAGGTGTCCTGCAGGTTGGCGCCCTCCTCCAGCACCAGCCGCCCGAAGTCGCCGCGCAGCGCGGCCAGCGGGCCGACGTAGCAGCGCGGGCCGACGATCACGTCGCCGATCAGCACCGCGCTCGGATGGACGTAGGCGGTCGGATGCACCACCGGCGTCACGCCATTGATTTCATAGACCTTGACCATGTCAGCCCCGCTGGCGCAAATCGACCACGCGCCGCGCCTTGCCGGTCAGCGTGCGCTCGATGCCGTTCGGCGGCAGCGGCTTGACCCGCGTGCTGACGCCGACATGGGTCTTGATGCGCTGCTCCAGCTCGCGCGCCAGCGCCTCGGCCTCGGCGGCCGGCGTCTCCGGCCGCAGCTCGGCCAGCACCTCCAGCTGGTCCAGATGCCCCTCGCGGCTGACCACCAGCTGGTATTGCGGCGCCAGCTTCGGCATCCTGCAAATCAATTCCTCGATCTGCGACGGGAACAGGTTCACGCCGCGGATGATCAGCATGTCGTCCGAACGGCCGGTGATCTTGCCGATGCGGCGCATGCCGCGCGAGGTCGGCGGCAGCAGGCGCGTGAGGTCGCGCGTGCGGTAGCGGATGACCGGCAGCGCCTCCTTGCTGAGGGAGGTGAATACCAGCTCGCCCTCCTCGCCGTCCGGCAGCACCTCGCCGGTTTCGGGGTCGATGATCTCCGGGTAGAAGTGATCCTCCCAGATCACCGGCCCGTCCTTGCTCTCGATGCACTCGCTGGCCACGCCCGGCCCCATCACCTCCGACAGGCCGTAGATGTCCACCGCGTCGATGCCGGCGCGCCGCTCGATCTCGGCGCGCATGGCGTCGGTCCACGGCTCGGCGCCGAAGATGCCGACCTTGAGCGGGCTGGCCGCCGGGTCCAGGCCCTGGCGTTGGAATTCCTCGATGAGATTGAGCATGTACGACGGCGTCACCATGATGACGGAAGGCCGGAAGTCCTGGATCAGCTGCACCTGCTTTTCGGTCTGGCCGCCGGACATCGGCACCACCGTGCAGCCCAGCCGCTCGGCGCCGTAATGCGCGCCCAGGCCGCCGGTGAACAGGCCGTAGCCGTAGGCGATGTGCACCATGTCGCCGCGCCGGCCGCCGGCCGCGCGGATCGAGCGCGCGACGACGTTGGCCCAGGTGTCGATGTCGTTCTGGGTGTAGCCCACCACGGTCGGCTTGCCGGTGGTGCCGCTCGACGCGTGCACCCGCACCACGCGCTCGCGCGGCACGGCGAACAGGCCGAAGGGATAGTTGTCGCGCAACTCCTTCTTGGTGGTGAAGGGGAATCTGGCGATATCGGCCAGCGTGCGCAAATCGTCCGGGTGGACGCCGGCGGCGTCGAAGGCGGCGCGGTAGTGCGGCACGTTGTCGTAGGCGTGGCGCAGCGACCAGCGCATGCGTTGCAGTTGCAGCGCTTGCAGCTCGTCGCGGCTGGCGCGCTCGATCGGTTCCAGCTCGGATGGCGCGGGCATGCGTTGGACCATCGGTGCCTCCTTTATATGACTGCACCGCTGACGCGGTGCGATTTGCCGCGGAACAGGGCGATGGTGCGGCCGTCCTGGCTGGTGACTGTGACGTCGTAGATGCCGGTCTTGCCGGCCAGCGCCTGCTCGCTGGCGGTGGCGGTCAGGCGATCGCCCTCGCGGCCGGGCGACAGGTAGTCGATGGTGCAGCCGGCGCCCACGGTGGTGAGGTTGTAGCTGTTGCAGGCGAAGGCGAAGGCGCTGTCGGCCAGCGCGAAGATAAAGCCGCCGTGACAGGTCTGGTGGCCGTTCAGCATGTCGGCGCGGATGGTCATCGACATGCGCGCGTAGCCCGGCGCCACGGCGTCGACGGTCATGCCCAGCGCCTGAGAGGCGGGATCGCGCGCGAACATCGCCGCCGCCACGGCCTCCGCCAGCGCCTGCGCGTCCGCCAGCGCCTGCGCATTCGCGTGCCCCGCCAGGCCGGCCGGCGAGGTGGCGGCTTGGGGCGGCGCGGCGGCGGTGTCGCTCAGCTTAGCCATGGAAACGCCCTCCGCCGGCGTGCTTGCGGCGCAGCAGCGGCGAGACGCGGTAGCGGTCCTCGCCATAGCTGGCGGCCAGGTTGGCCAGCACGCGCACGATCTGCTCGATGCCGATCGCGTCCGCCCACGCCAGCGGCCCGCGCGGGTAGTTGACGCCTTTCCGCATCGCGATGTCGGCGGCGGCCGCGCCGCACACGCCCTGGTTGACCGCGTCCGCCGCCTCGTTGGCCAGCATGGCGACGGTGCGCATCACCGCCATGCCGGGCACGTCGTCCAGCCGGGTGACGGTGAAGCCGGCCGCCTGCAGCAGCCCGACCACCGCGTGGTATGCGGCTGGCGCGCACTGGTCGGCGCGCGCCACGGCGATGCGCGTGGCGGCGCCGTAGTCCAGCGCGAGGTCGAACAGCACCGTGTCCGGATGCTGGTTGTCACGCGCGCGCTGCGTGGCGCTGCGGCCGTCGGTGAGGTAGATGGCCGCGCCGTTGCAATGGAAGGCCGGCGCGTCGTCGTGGGCGCCGGCGTGGCGTATCGTCTCCGGCATCTTGCGCTGAGCGATCTCGATGCCGGCCGCGCGCAGGCGGTCCGCCAGCGCGTCGACCACCGCTCCGCCCACCGCATGCGCCGCGCCCTGCTCGATGGTGTAGCTCACATATTCCGGCTTCGGCTGCGGCGCCTCGGCCTGCGCAAGCGGCGCGGTCGCGTGGTCGCCGTACTGATAGCAACCACGCCCCGCCTTGCGGCCAAGGAAGCCGGCGTTGACCATCTCCTGCTGCAGCACCGACGGCGTGAAGCGCGGATCGCCGAAGTAGGCGTTGAAGACCGATTGCGTGACGGCGAAATTCACGTCATGCCCGATCAGGTCCATCAGCTCGAAAGGCCCCATGCGGAAGCCGCCGGCCTCGCGCATCACGGCGTCGATGGTGGCCGCGTCGGCCGCCTGCTCGCCCAGCAGGCGCCAGCCCTCGGCGTAGAACGGCCGCGCCAGCCGGTTGACGATGAAGCCCGGTGACGAGCGCGCGTGCACCGGGCTCTTGCCCCACGCCGCCGCCGTGTCGGACACCGTCGGCGCCACGCCGGCCTCGGTGGCCAGCCCGCTCACCACCTCGCACAGCGCCATCAACGGCACCGGGTTAAAGAAGTGCATGCCCGCCACGCGCCCCGGCAGCCGCAGGCCGGCCGCGATGGCGGTGACGGAGATCGAGGAGGTGTTGGTCGCCAGGATGCAGTCGTCCGCGACGATCTCCTCCAGTTGCGCGAACAGGGCGCGCTTGGCCGCGAGATCCTCCACGATGGCCTCCACCACCATGCCGGCGTCGCGCACCTGATCCAGCGTGGCGGCGGCGTGCAGGCGCGCGATGGCGCCGGCGCGGTCGGCGGCGCTCATGCGTTCCCTGGCCACCAGCTTGTCCAGCGCCGACGCGATGCCGGTGATCGCCTTGTCCACCGCCTCCGGCCGCGTATCGTGCAAGCGCACCGTGTAGCCGGCGACCGCCGCCACCTGCGCGATGCCGGCGCCCATGGCGCCGCCGCCGATCACGGCGACCACCCGTCCAGTATCCAGCGCCGCCATCTCAGCGCCCCTTGAACTGTGGCGCGCGTTTTTCCATGAAGGCAGCCACGCCCTCGCGGTAATCCTCGCTGCGACCCAGTTCGCTCATCATGCCGCACTCCAGCGCCAGCTGCTGCTGCAGGCTATTGTGGCCGCTGGCGTGCAAGGCCTGTTTGGTGAAGGCCAGTCCCTTGGTCGGCGCGCTGGCGAAGTGGCGCGCCATGGCCTGCACCTCGGCGGCGAAATCGGCGTCGGGGATGGCCTTCCAGATCAGGCCCCAGGCCTCCGCCTTCTCGGCGCTGAGTTTTTCGCCGGTCATGGCCAGCCCCATGGCGCGCGCGCTACCCACGAGGCGCGGCAGGAAGTAGGTGCCGCCGGTGTCGGGAATCAGGCCCAGTTTGCAGAACACTTCGACAAAGCTGGCCGAGTGCGCGGCCAGCACGATGTCGCACGCCAGCGCGATGTTGGCGCCGGCGCCGGCCGCCACGCCGTTGACGGCGCCGATCACCGGCAGCGGCAATGCGCGCAGCGATTGCACCAGCGGCGCGTAGTTCTTTTCCACCGAGTCGCCCAGGTCGACCGCGCGCGCGCCCGGCTCCACCGCGCGGTCCAACAAATCCTGCCCGGCGCAGAAGCCGCGCCCGGCGCCGGTCAGCACCAGCACGCGCGCGCTGCCGTCGCCGGCCGCGGCGGCCGTGCGGCGCAGCGCGTGGCGCACCTCTTCGTGCATGGCTTGCGTGAAGCTGTTCAATTTGTCCGGGCGGTTGAGCGTCAGCGTGGCCACGCCGTCGCGCAGGTCGAACAGGATGTTGTGGTAGTCCATGGGGGTCTCCGTTTTATTCCGCCTGGTCGAAGTCGATGACGACTTTGGCGGTGGTGGGGAAGCTCTGGCAGCTCAACACGTAGCCGCGCGCGATCTCGTAATCCTCCAGCGCGTAGTTGACGTCCATGTCGACCTTGCCCTCGATGACCTTGCAGCGGCAGGTCGAGCACACGCCGCCCTTGCAGGAGTAGCGCATGTCGAGGCCCGCGCGCAGGCCCGCGTCCAGCAGCGATTCCTTGTCCTGCTCCATGGTGAAGCTGGCGGCGTTGCCGTCCATGATGACGGTGACTTCGGTGTGCTGGTGGGCGACGCCGGCGGCGGGGCGCGGCTGGTGCGCGTGCTTCGGAACGCTGGCGGCGAACAGTTCGGTCTTGATGGCCGACTTCGGCATGCCGGCTTCCCGCAGCGCCTCGGACACGCCCAGCATCATGTCTTCCGGGCCGCAGATGAAGGCGACGTCGACGTCGTCCGCGCGCACCCAGTGGCGCAGGAATCGCGCGGCCTTGTCCTTGGTGATGCGGCCGTTGAATAGTTCGATATCCTGCTGTTCGCGGCTCATGACATAGGCGATTTTCAGGCGTTCGAGGTGGCTGTCCTTCAGGTCCGACAGTTCTTCCTTGAAGATCACCGACGACGAGGCGCGGTTGCCGTAGAACAGCGTGAAGCGGCTGTGCGGCTCGGCCGCCAGCGTGGTCTTGATGATCGACAGGATGGGCGTGATGCCGCTGCCGGCGGCGAACGCCAGGTAGTGCTTGCGGTTGGCCGCGTCCAGCGGCACGTTGAAGTGGCCCATGGGCGGCATCACCTCCAGCGTCTGGCCGGCCCGCAGGGTGTCGTTGGCCCAGCTGGAAAACAGGCCGCCGGGCGTGCGCTTGATGGCCACGCGCAGCGCGCCGTCCTGCACGGCCGAGCAGATCGAGTACGAGCGGCGCACGTCCTCGTCGCCTATCTTCGCGCGCAGCGTCAGGTGCTGGCCCTGCTGGAAGCGGAAGCTGTCGCGCAGCGCCGGCGGCACGGCGAAGGTGACGGCGATGGTGTCGCGGGTTTCGTTGCGCACGTCGGCGATGGTCAGCGGGTGGAATTTGCTCATGATCGGTTCAGTGGCACTTGAAGTAGTCGAAGGGCTCGCGGCAATCCAGGCATTTGTAGAGCGCCTTGCAGGGCGTGGAGCCGAACTGGCTGGTGATTTCGGTGTGCGTGGAGCCGCAGCGCGGGCAGGCGACGCGTGGCGCGGCCGGCGCCGCGCGGCGCGAGACGGCGGCCAGCGCGGCGCCGCCCGCGCGCAGGCCGCTGGTGTCGATCACCTGCCGCGCCGGCGGGGCGATGCCGTAGCCGCGCAGGGCGGCCTTGCCGGCCTCGCTCATCCAGTCGGTGGTCCAGGCGGGCGAGAGCTGGTTGTGCAGGCGGACCGTGGCCACGCCGCGCGCGTGCAGCGCGTCGGTGATGGCGTCGGCGATGACTTGCATGGCCGGGCAGCCGGAGTAGGTCGGGGTGATGGTGACGTCGCAGCCGCCATCGGCGGCCACGCGCACCCCGCGCACGATGCCCAGGTCGACGATGCTGATGACCGGGATTTCGGGATCGGGCACCTCGCCGAGCCAGGCCAGGATTTGCTCGGCATGGGCTCCGGCGTTCGCCGCAGCGACGGCGGGGGCGTTCATGGCTGGCGCGCCGTTACCACGCCGCGCCCGGATAGGCGCGCTGAAGGAACTGCATCTCGGCCAGGATGTAGCCCAGGTGCTCGCTGTGGCGGCCTTGCTTGCCGCCCCGCTGCATCCAGGCGTCGGCCGGCGGCATGCTCAGCGTGGCCTCGGCCAGCACCTCGCCCACGTGCGCCAGCCATTGCGCGCGCAGCGCCTCGGCCGGCGGCGCCACGCCGGCGGCCACCATGGCCTCGTCGACCGCGTCGTAGGCGAACACCTCGCCGCTGTACATCCACAGGGCGTCCACCGCGGCCTGGGTTTTCGCGTGGCTGACGGCCGTGCCGTCGCCCAGCCGCACCATCAGGTCGCCGCTGCGGCGCAGGTGGTAGGTGACCTCCTTGAGCGACTTCTCGGCGATGGCGGCGATGCGCGCGTCGCTGGCGCGCGTCAGCCCCTCGATCAGAAAATAATGCCAGGCGTCGAAGAGGAATTGCCGCACCAGCGTGTCGGCGTAGTTGCCGTTGGGCTGCTCCAGCAGCAGGCAGTTGCGGAACTCGTGGGCGTCGCGCAGATAGGCCAGCTGATCCTCGTCGCGCCCCGCGCCCTCCAGCTCGGCCGCGTATTCGTACCACATACGCGTCTGGCCCAGCAGGTCGAGCGCGACGTTGGTCAGCGCCATGTCCTCCTCCAGCGCCGGGCCCTTGCCGCACCACCGCGACAGCTGCTGGCTCAGGATCAGGGCGTTGTCGCCCAGCCGCAGCAGGTAGTTGACTTTGTTGTCCATGGCGCCCGCCCTCCCTACAGGTTCTTGACTTCTTCCGGCATCGGGAAGAAGGTCGGGTGGCGGTAGACCTTGCTGTTGGCCGGCTCGAACAGCGCGCCCTTGTCGGCCGGGCTGCTGGCGACGATGTCGGCGGCGCGCACCACCCAGATGCTGACGCCCTCGTTGCGCCGGGTGTAGACGTCGCGCGCGTTGTTGATCGCCATTTCCGCGTCCGGCGCGTGCAGGCTGCCGACGTGCTTGTGCGCCAGCCCGTGCTGGCTGCGGATGAAGACTTCCCACAGTGGCCATTCCTTGCTCATGCCGCGCGCTCCTTGTGTTTGTCCGCGTGCGCCACCAGCGCCTCGCGGAACCATTCGCCGTCCTCCCAGGCCTGGACCCGCGTTTGCAGGCGCTCGCGGTTGCACGGGCCGTTGCCCTTGAGGACGTTGTGGAACTCGGCCCAGTCGATGGCGCCGAAGTCGTAATGGCCGGTTGCCGCGTTCCAGCGCAGCGCGGGGTCGGGAATGGTCAGGCCCAGGTATTCCGCCTGCGGCACGGTCTGGTCGACCATGCGCTGGCGCAGCTCGTCGTTGGAGAACAGCTTGATGCGCCACTGCGCCGACTGCGCGCTGTTGACCGATTCCGCGTCCGACGGGCCGAACATCATCAGCGACGGCCACCACCAGCGGTTCAGCGCGTCCTGCGCCATGGCCTTCTGCGCCGGCGTGCCGCGGCACAGCGCCAGCATGATGTCGTAGCCCTGGCGCGCGTGGAACGATTCCTCCTTGCACACGCGGATCATGGCGCGCGCGTACGGGCCGTAGGAGCAACGGCACAGCGGGATCTGGTTGATGATGGCCGAGCCGTCCACCAGCCAGCCGATGGCGCCCATGTCGGCCCAGCTCAGGGTCGGGTAGTTGAAGATGCTGGAGTATTTGGCCTTGCCGCTGTGCAGGGCGGCCAGCAGCTCGTCGCGCGACACGCCCAGCGTCTCGGCGGCGCTGTACAGGTACAGGCCGTGGCCGGCCTCGTCCTGGATCTTGGCCAGCAGGATGGCCTTGCGCTTGAGCGTCGGCGCGCGCGTCACCCAGTTGCCCTCCGGCAGCTGGCCGACGATCTCCGAATGCGCGTGCTGCGAGATCTGGCGTATCAGCGTCCTGCGGTAGGCCTCCGGCATCCAGTCCTTGGGCTCGATGCGGACGCCGGCGTCGACGCGGGCCTGGAAGGCTTGCTCCTCGGGACTCATGTCGGCGGCCGCGCGCACTTGCCTGAGGCCGGTCTCCACCAGTTGTGCGTACATGGCTGTCTCCTCCTTCGCCACATCATACGATACGGATTTTATTTTAGCTACGATTATTTTGAGTCATATTAAAATAATGCGTCACGTTAATTTTTGCGCCGCGCAGCGGGTAAACTGGCGCTTCCGCGTTTAGCTTAATCAACCCTCTATGAATTGCAACGACTGGATCGCCGGCTTCCTGGCCACCGACCCGCCGCGCTCGAAGTCGCTGGTGGTGACCATCTTTGGCGACGCCATCGTGCCGCACGGCGGCATGGTGTGGCTGGGCAGCCTGATCGAGCTGCTGGCGCCGTTCGGGGTCAACGACCGCCTGCTGCGCACCTCGGTGTTCCGGCTGGCGCAGGAGGGCTGGCTGGGGGCCCAGCGCGACGGCCGCCGCGCCTCGTACGCCATCACGCCGGAGGCCATGGCGCGCTTCGTGCACGCCTACCGCCGCATCTACGCGCCGCCGAATGTGCACTGGGACGGCAGCTGGACCCTGGTGCTGAACGGCGACGGCGCGCTCAACGCCGCCGAGCGGGCGGCGGTGCGCAAGGAGTTGCTGTGGGAGGGCTATAGCGTGATCGCGCCCGGCATCATGGGCCACCCGGCCGCCGACGGCCCGGCGCTCGACGAGCTGTTGAGACGGCTGGGCGTGGCCGGCAAGCTGTTCGTGGTGCAGGGCAAGTCGATGCGCCAGGTCAGCGCCCGTCCGCTGAGCGACCTGGTGGCCGAGGGCTGGGACGTGGCCGGCGTGGCCGAAGGCTACAACAAGTTCATCGCCCAGTTCCAGCCGCTGCTGGCGGCCTGCGCGCAGGCGCTGACGCCGGAGCAGGCCTTCGTGGCGCGCACCCTGCTGATCCACGCCTACCGCCGGGTGCAGCTGCACGACCCGCAGCTGCCGGTGGAATTGCTGCCGACGCCGTGGCCGGGCGCGCTGGCCTACCAGCTGACGCGCGACATCTACCTGCGCGTGTACGCGGCGGCCGAGCAGCACATCGAGACCGCGCTGCGGCGCGAGGACGCCGCCGCCACCACCGCCGAAGCCGCCTTCTTCGACCGCTTCGGCGGCCTGGCCTAGCCGCGCGCCACCATCGGGAAGGCGGCCGGGTCGCGCAGCGAAGCGACGCTCAGGTCGACGTCCAACGCGGGCCAGTAAAGATGTCCGACGCTGGGCCGCCGCACCTCGCCGATCTGCTCGGCGGTGGCGCCGGCGAACCACGGAAAGTCGGCAAAGCCGGCGTACAAGCGCTCGTCGCCAAGATCGACCCAGAAGCCATGCCCCGACAATTCAAGGATTCTTACTGGATGAGAAGTAGCTTCGCCACGCATCTTTTAGCTCCGATTGGTTGTTTTTTACGAAGTGCTCGACGGTGCGCAATTGGCGCGACGATAAGCCCCGGTTTTCTGCCAGGCTGACCTCCGGCGACAGCCAGAATTTCGCCTCGCCGTCTGGGTGAGACACATGAACATGGATGCGAGTTTCCTCGCGCGGGTAAAAGCGAGGGTGGAAATCCGGCAGCGCCTGGCGCGACCCTGTATCATGTCGGCTCCGCGCCACAAGCGCGACCTCCTTTCCACATAGAATTCACCAGGATTCCGCCATGCCTATCAAAATCAGCCAGCAGTTCGACGCCGGCGCCATCGAGGTGGTGCGCGCCGACGACCCGGCCGCCATCGACCTGAACATCCGCAAGGATTCCCACGCCGACATCGTCCAGTGGTTCTACTACCGCGTGCAGGGCGCGCAGGGCACGCCGCTGACCATGAACTTCCTGAACGCCGGCAACGCCGCCTATCCGGACGGCTGGAAGGATTACCAGGCCGTGGCCAGCTACGACCGCGACACCTGGTTCCGCGTGCCGACCACGTATGACGGCCAGGTCATGACCATCAAGCACACGCCCGAGTACGACAGCGTCTACTACGCCTACTTCGAGCCGTACTCGTGGGAGCGCCACCTGGCGCTGCTGGACAACGCCCAGCTGTCGCCGCTGGTCAAGCTGGTCGACCTCGGCAGCACGGTCGACGGCCGCGACCTCAACATGCTGGTGATCGGCGATCCCGAGGCCGCGCAAAAGGTCTGGGTCATCGCCCGCCAGCACCCGGGCGAGACCATGGCCGAGTGGTTCGTCGAGGGCTTGGTCGAGGCCCTGCTGGACCCGGCCAACCCGTTCGGCCGCCAGTGCCTGAGGGAGGCGGTGTTCTACGTGGTGCCGAACATGAACCCGGACGGCTCGGTGCGCGGCAACCTGCGCACCAACGCCGCCGGCGCCAACCTCAACCGCGAATGGCTGAACCCGACCATGGCGCGCAGCCCGGAGGTGTTCCTGGTCAAGCAAAAGATGCACGAGGTAGGGGTCGACCTGTGCCTGGACATCCACGGCGACGAGGGCTTGCCGTACGTGTTCGTGGCCGGCAGCGAGTCGCTGCCGGACTTCACGCCGGACCAGGCCGAGGCGCAGCAATACTTCATCGACAATTTCCTGATCGCCAGCCCGGACTTCCAGGACGAGTTCGGCTACGGCGAAAGCCCGTACACGGAAGAGACGCTGACCATGGGCTCGCCGCACATCACCCACGCCTTCGGCTGCCTGTCGCTGACGCTGGAGATGCCGTTCAAGGACAACGCCAACGATCCGGACCCGGACACCGGCTGGAACGGCGCCCGCTCCGCCGAGCTGGGCAAGGCGATCCTGCAGCCCGTGCTGCAATCGCTGCTGGCGCAGCAATAAGCCAGACCCTGCGGCGCCACAAGGCGGGCGCCGCAGGGAAAAATACACTGGACCTCAGGCGGCGCACTGGCGCGCCGCGTCTGGAGGTCCATCATGTTGCCCCGCTCCCATTGGCGCCATCGCGCGCGCCGCGCCGTCCCGCTGCTTGTGCCGCTGCTTGTCTTCCCGCTGCTCCCCATCCTGTTGTGCGCGTGCGCCACGCCCTACCGTCCGCCGCTGCTGCCCGACACGCCGCCAGCGGTGTTCCCCGGCTTGATCGACCTGGCCGCGCAGGCCGGCGGCCGCGAGGCCGATGTGCTGTTGGTGCACGGCATCTGCACCCACGATGCCGGCTGGCTGGACCAAGTGCTGCCGCAACTCACGCGCGCGCTGCGCGACGCCAGCACCCCGGCGCCGGCGCACGCGGCCGGCATGGACGGCATGGCGCCGGCCGTGCAAATCGTGCCCGCCACCATCGCCACGCCGGCCGGCCGGCTGCGTTTCGACGCGCTGATCTGGTCGCCGCTGACCAGCGCCCTCAAGCGCCAGCTGTGCTACGACCAGAGCGCCAAGTCATCGCTGTGCGCCGGCACCCCGCCCTACCCGTACACGCGGGCGCGGCTCAACGCGCGCTTCAAGGATGGATTGATCGACGACTGCCTGCCGGACGCCCTGATTTACGCGGGCGCGGCGCGCGAAACCATGCAGCTGCGCATGCGCGAGGCGGTCTTGCAAGTGCTGTCCGGCATGCGGCCGGAGGCGCCGCTGGTGGTGATCTCGCACAGCATGGGCAGCAAGATCCTGTTCGATACGCTGTTGCGCATGAGCGATGAGCCGGCCGGATCGCCGGCGGCGGCGCTGGCGCGGCAAGCGCTGCGGCGCATGCGCTTGCTGATGATGGCCGCCAACCAGATTCCGTTGCTGTCGCTGGCGGAGCAGCAGCTGGCGGCGCCTGAGGCACCGGTGCGCGCCGCCGCGCCGCCGCCCGACAGCCTGCAAGCGCTGCTGCGCCTGCGCCATGCGGCCCGCCAGGGCGCGGCGGACGGCAACCGCCTGACACTGGTCGCCTTCACCGATCCCAACGACCTGCTGTCCTACCCCCTGCCGCCCGAGCGCTACGCGGCGGAAGGGGTCACGGTGTACAACATCCTGGTCTCCAACGCGCCCACCTACCTCGGCCTGCTGGAGCGCCCCGACACCGCCCACCTCGACTACCTGGGCAACCCCGACGTCGGCCGCCTCATCGCCTGCGGCCAGCCGGTCAGCAAACTATGCGACGGCGCACACCCATAGGGTTTGCCTTCCACGGTCACCGCCTATTTTTGCCTATTTCTGCCTATTGAATGCCTATTTTTTTGCATCTTTTTTGCCGAACTTCCCTATGAGAGGCAGAGTCTAACCATTAGAAAAATAGGCATTTTATAGGCACGAATAGGCGAAAATAGGCACCCACCATGAAAAAGACCCACAGGGTATATCTCGAACTGGACTACCAGATGCGCAAACGCGAAGACCTGCGCTCGAAGGAAGAAATTACGCTCATCGCGTTGCAGGAATGGATGGCGCGGCACTATGGCCAACCGACCGAGCACGGCTATCAATGGAAGGACTTGTTCCTGCCGCACGGCACCAGCCTGCGCATCAGCCATCGCGGCATGTGTTACTTCGCGCAAGTGGAAGGCGACCTCCTGATCGCCGATGGCAAGATCGTCACCCCCAGCGCCTGGGCGACCGAGGTCTGCGGCAGCGTGCGCAACGCATGGCGTGACATCTATCTCCGCCGCAACTACCGCGAAGCCTGGACGCAGGCCAGCGCGTGGCGCGCCGCCGCCGGCGAGCGGCCGAAACGCCCCGGCGTCGAACGCCGGCTGCGCGCCCGCCGCATCACCGATTAAGAACCGGCCACCACCATGTTCTCGATCAGGATCGAGCCGGTGGACTTGGTGCCGCGCACCAGCACGTCGTTGCCGACCGCCACGATCTGCGCCAGCATGTCCTTCATATTGCCGGCGATGGTGATCTCCTCCACCGGATACTGGATCACGCCGTTCTCCACCCAGTAGCCGGCCGCGCCGCGCGAGTAGTCGCCGGTCACGTAGTTGGTGCCCTGCCCCATCAGCTCGGTGACCAGCAGGCCGGTGCCCATCTTGCGCAGCATGCCGGCGAAATCATCCTCCGGCCGCGTCAGCGACGAGGTCAGCGACAGGTTGTGCGAACCGCCGGCGTTGCCGGTGGTCTTCATGCCCAGCTTGCGCGCCGAATAGGTCGACAGGAAATAGCCCTGCACCACGCCATCCTTGACCACGTCGCGCTTGACCGTGCGCACGCCCTCCTCGTCGAACGGCGCCGAACCGACCGCGCCGATCAGGTGCGGGTCCTCGTGGATCTGCACGTGCTTGGCCAGCACCTGCTTGCCCAGCGAATCGAGCAGGAAGGTCGACTTGCGGTACAGCGCGCCGCCCGAGGTCGCCTGCACGAAGGCGCCCAGCAGGCCGGCCGCCAGCGGCGCCTCGAACAGCACCGGGCAGGTGCGGGTGTCGATGCTGCGCGCGTTCAGGCGCGCCAGCGCGCGCTCGGCCGCGTAACGGCCGATGGCCTCCGGCGACGACATCTTGGCCGCGTCGCGCACCGACGAATACCAGTCGTCGCGCTGCATGTGCTTGCCCTTGCCGGCGATCGGCGCCACCGACAGCGTGTGGCGCGAGTACGGATAGCCGCCGATGAAGCCGCGCGAATTGGCCGCCACGAAGTGCGATTGCTGCACGTGCACGCCCGCGCCCTCCGAATTGGTCACGCGCGGATCGACCGCGAACGCGGCCGCCTCGGCGCGCTGCGCCAGCGTCACCGCCTCCTCGGTCGAGATGTCCCAGGGATAGAACAGTCGCAGGTCGCGCGGGTTCATCTCCAGCTGGTCCTCGTCGGCCAGGCCGGCGCAATCGTCGTCGGCGGTGAAGCGCGCGATGTTGTAGGCCGCCTCCACCGTCGCCTTCAGCGCCGCCGGCGAGAAATCGGAGGTCGAGGCGTTGCCGCGGCGCTGGCCAATGAACACGGTCACGCCCATGCCCTTGTCCTTGTTCTGCTCGATGGTCTCGATCTGGCTCTTGCGCACCGACACCGACAGGCCGCTGCCCTCGCTGATCTCGACGGCGCAATCGCTGCCGCCCTGGGCTTTCGCGTAGCCCAGCACATCGCGTGCGAGCTGCTTTAACTGGTCTTGGGTGTGGGTAAAATGGGTATCGCTCATGGGCTGTTTTCTTCGGATGGCCGCTAAAACAGTTATCATAGCAGTCGTTTAAAGTTTAAGGGCGCGGCCACGCGCCCGCGTGAAAGTTAATATTATGGTAAATCCCAATCGCAGCGGTGGCGGCGTCGGCTTCAGCTCGGCCGAATTCGAAGACGAATACGAGCGCCCCTCCAAGTCCGAAATGAAGCGCCAGTCCGACGCGCTGCAGAAACTGGGCCAGACCCTGGTCGACGCCCCGCGCGACCGCGTCAAGAAGGTGCCGATGCCGGAGGACGTGCTGGACGCCATCCTCGAATGCCAGGGCATCACCAACCACGAGGGCCGCCGCCGCCAGCTGCAGTTCATCGGCAAGAAGATGCGCACCCTGGACGCCGACGAGGTGGCCGTGATCCAGAAGGCCATCGACAGCTGGAAAGGCGCCTCGAAGGCCGAAACCGCCGCCATGCACGCGCTGGAGCGCCGCCGCGAGAAACTGCTGGCCGACGACAACGCCCTGACCGCCCTGCTGGGCGAGGCGCCGCACCTCGACGTCCAGCACCTGCGCACCCTGATCCGCAACGCCCGCAAGGAGCAGGCCGAGAACAAGCCGCCCAAGGCCTACCGCGAGATCTTCCAGATCCTCAAGCAGCTGGAGGCCGACAAGAAAAAGGCCGGCCAGGCCGGCGATGACGAAGACGACGACGCCACCGAAGCCGATGACGAATAACAGCGCCCCCGCCGCCGGCCAGCCGCTGCTGGTCGGCCTGGTCTCCATCTCCGACCGCGCCAGCGGCGGCGTCTACGCCGACCAGGGCATCCCGGCGCTGCAGGCCTGGCTGGCCTCGGCGCTGACCACGCCGTTCCGCGTCGAGACCCGCCTGATCGCCGACGAGCGCGCGCACATCGAGGCCACCCTGACCGAGCTGGCCGACCTCGCCCGCTGCCACCTGATCCTCACCACCGGCGGCACCGGCCCGGCCAGGCGCGACGTCACGCCCGAGGCCACGCTGGCCGTGGGCACCAGGGAAATGCCCGGCTTCGGCGAGCAGATGCGCCAGATCAGCCTGCACTTCGTGCCGACCGCCATCCTGTCGCGCCAGACCGCCGTGATCCGCGAGAGCGCCGATCACGCGGCCTTGATCCTCAACCTGCCCGGCCAGCCCAAGGCCATCGCCGAAACCCTCGGCGGCCTGAGGGACGCCGACGGCCGCCAGCTGGTGGGCGGCATCTTTGCCGCCGTGCCCTACTGCATCGACCTGATCGGCGGCCCCTACATCGAGACCGACCCGGCCGTGTGCCCGGCCTTCCGCCCCAAATCCGCGCTGCGCCCCCAAGGAAAAGCATGAGCCATCTACTGCAAACCATCGAACGGGAAACCGGCCCCAACCCGACCGCGGCCGTCATCTGGATGCACGGCCTGGGCGCCGACGCCAACGACTTCGTGCCGCTGGTCCCCGAGCTGGACCTGGCCGGCCTGCCGCCCATCCGCTTCATCTTCCCCAACGCCGACACCATGCCGGTCACCGTCAACGGCGGCTACGTGATGCGCTCCTGGTACGACATCGTCGCGACCGACCTCGGCCGCCAGGAGGACGAGGCCGGCCTGCGCGCCTCGCAGGCCAAGGTGGAGGCCCTGATCGCGCGCGAGAACGCGCGCGGCATCCCCAACCTGCGCATCATCCTGGCCGGCTTCTCGCAGGGCTGCGCCATGACGCTGCAAACCGGCCTGCGCCAGAGCGCGCCGCTGGCCGGCCTGATGTGCCTGTCCGGCTACCTGCCGATCGCCGCCAAGGCCGCCGCCGAGCGCACCGCCGCCAGCCAGCAAACCCCGGTCTTCCTGGCGCACGGCCGCATGGACCCGGTGGTGCCGATCGCCCGCGCCACCGCCTCGCGCGACCTGCTGCTGCAGTGGGGCTACCAGGTCGAGTGGCACGAGTACCCGATGCAGCACTCGGTGTGCCAGGAGGAGGTCCGGCACATCGGCGCCTGGCTCAGGCGCGTGCTCGGCTGATATCATACTTGCAATAACAATATGATAACTGAACGGAGCGCATCTTTTCTGTTGGTGTAGCATTGACCACGCCGCAAGCGGGCTCGAGCGGCGTGTCGATATTCCATCAAGACCAACCGAGAGGAGCTATTCCGATGAAACTGAAGCAGATCCTGAGCGGCGCCGCGGCAGCGGCACTGCTGCTGTGGGCCGGCGTCGCCAACGCCGCCCTCTACAACTTCACCGTGAGCGGCGACTACAGCGCCAGCTGGCGGCTCGACTCCGCGCCCACCCCGGACAAGGTCAGCGCCGGCGAGGGCTTCGTCCTGTGGGACGTCAGCGGCAACTTCCCCGGCGCCGTGTTCGGCTTCGTCGACCTGATCTTCTTCCACGGCGGCGGCGGCGGCGGCCTGCAGATCGAGGATTTCTCCGGCGACAAGGTGCTGCTGTCCTCCGACGGCGCCCAACTGTACACCGGCGCCGAGAGCCAGCCCGTGTTCAAGCTCGGCACCTTCGCCCTGAGCGAATTCCAGGGCGGCCGCAACTACACCCTGACCATCGCCGCCGCCGTGCCCGAACCGGCCACCCGCGGCATGCTGCTGGGCGGCCTGGCCCTGGTGGGCGCCGCCGCGCGCCGCCGCCGCGCCTAGGCCAGCGCCGCCACCAGCTGCTCCCAGTCCGGCACCACGCGGTCGCTGTTGGACAGCTGGATCACCGACAGCGCCTGCCGCGGCAGGCGCAGGATCATGGTGTTGAAGCCCCACAGGCAGCCGCCGTGGAACACCACCTCGTGGTCGCCGCGCCGCGTCCACTCCAACCCGAAGCGGTAACTCGGCGCCACGCCGTCGGCCAGCGGCGACGGCTGCAGCATCGCCCGCAACAGGCTGTCCGGCCGCCCCCACTGCCGGTGCCACTCGCGCTCCCACCGCGCCAGCTCCCGCGTGCTGGCGTAAAAGCCGCCATCGCCCACCGTGTTGGCGTTGCCCAGATGCTGCAGATAGCCGCCCGGCCGCGCCGCGTCGGCCTCGTAGCTCGACACCCGCCGCGCCAGCACGTTGCGCCGGTCCTCGTCAAAACCGCTGCGCGTCATGCCCAGCGGCAGCAGCAACCGCTCCCGCACATACGCGCCGAGCGACTGCCCGCTCAGCCGCAGCACCAGCGCCGCCAGCAAAATGTAGTTGCTGTTGCTGTAGCCATGCCGCTCGCCGGTGGTGAACGCCACGCTGTCCATGCGCGCGATCAGCGCCAGGATATCGTCGTTGTTGAAATAGTCCGCCTCGCGCCGGCCCGGCTGGCAGCGCAGGAACTGGAAATAATCGGGGATGCCGCTGCTGTGGTTCAGCAGCGACCGCAGCGGAAACGCCTGCCCGAAGCCGGCCAGCTCCGGCAGATGCGCGCACACGTCGTCATCCAGCCCGACGCGCCCGGCGCGCACCAGCGTCAGCACCGCCGCCGCCGTGAACTGCTTGGACTCGGACGCCAGGTAATACATCGACTCCGCCGACAACGGCACGCCCAGCTCCAGCGACGCCAGGCCGTGATGCAGCTCATACGCCACCTGCCCGTCCCGCACCACCACCGCGCTGAAACCGGGACCGTCGGCCGGCAGCGCGGCCCTCGCCGCCTCGAAGTAATCCCGCATCATGCCGGCAACGGCGCCGCCGCCGTGGAAGGCGCGGCCGTCTGCGCCGCGTTCATCACCATCGCCAGGAAGGTGTAGTAGCCGTTGATGCCCATCAGATCAACCACCCCATGCTCGCCGAACGCCGCCAGCGCCGCCGCGTAGGTGGCGTCGTCCACCCGCTGCCGCTGGTGCAGCTGCACGCAGAAGTCGTACACCAGCGCCTCGTCGGTCGCCAGCCGGTCCGGCCGCCGGCGCGCCGCGATCGCCGCGATGGTCTCGTCCGCGACGCCGTGATCGCGCGCGATCGGCGCGTGGATCGCCCACTCCACCTGCTGGCTCCAGTGGCGCGCCGTCACCAGGATCGCCAGCTCGGTCAGGCGCGTGCCGATCGCCGAGCGATAGCGCAGGTACTCGCCCATGCGCTGCGCCGCCGCCATCAGCTCCGGTGAGCGTATCAGCGGCACGAACGGCCCATACAACGCCCCGCGCGGCCCGTCGATCACCGCCTGCGCCGCCACCTGCTGCGCCGCGCTCATGTCCGCGAACGCGATCGGTCCCAAGCGATCCTCCATCCGGCCTCCCTCCAAAAAATATTGCGCCATGTTCCGGCATAAATCAAAAGCGCGCAAGCCGTTCCGGGCTATCGTCGGCAGTCCGCCCCCACCCGAAAGGACACGCCATGAGCCACATCATCCACCGCGACCTGCGCCGCGCCCCGCCGCTGGCCGTGCGCGCGGCCGGCCTCACCGTCACCGACGGCGCCGGCCGCGAATACCTCGACGCCAGCGGCGGCGCCGCCGTCTCCTCGCTCGGCCACGCCCACCCCGAGGTGCTGGCCGCCATGCACGCCCAGATCGACCGCAACGCCTACGCCCACACCGCCTTCTTCACCTGCGCGGCGGCCGAGGAGCTGGCCGCCCGCCTGGCCGCCGACGCCCCCGGCGACCTCGATCACGTCTACCTCGTCTCGGGCGGCTCGGAAGCCATGGAGACCGCGCTCAAGCTGGCGCGCCAGTACTGGTGCGAGGCCGGCCAGCCGCGGCGCGCCACCTTCATCGCCCGCCGCCAGAGCTACCACGGCAACACGCTCGGCGCGCTGGCCGTGGGCGGCAACCAATGGCGGCGCGCGCCCTTCGCGCCGCTGCTGATCGAGGTGCCGCGGGTGGCGCCCTGCTACGAATACCGCGACCGCGCCGATGGCCAGAGCCGCGAGGACTACACCGCCGCCCTGCTGCGCGAACTGGAGGCGGCCATCCTGGCGGCCGGCCCGGACCACGTGATCGGCTTCGTGGCCGAAACCGTGGTCGGCGCCACCGCCGGCGCCGTGCCGCCCACGCCCGGCTACTTCCGCGGCGTGCGCCGGCTGTGCGACCAATACGGCCTGCTGTTGATCCTCGATGAAGTCATGTGCGGCATGGGCCGCTGCGGCACGCTGTACGCGTTCGAGCAGGAGGGCGTGCTGCCCGACCTGGTGGTGCTGGGCAAGGGACTGGGCGCCGGCTACCAGCCGATCGGCGCGGTGCTGGCGCGCGAGCACATCGTGCGGCGCCTGCGCGACGGCAGCGGCGCCTTCCAGCACGGCCACACCTACATGGGCCACCCGGTGGCCGCCGCCGCCGCGCTGGCGGTGCAAAAGGTGATCCAGCGCGACAACCTGCTGGGCGCCGTCACCATGCGCGGCGCCGCCCTGCGCCGCCTGCTGCGCGACGCCTTCGGCGACCACCCGCACGTGGGCGACATCCGCGGCCGCGGCTTGCTGGTCGCGCTGGAGCTGGTGGCGGAGCGCGACCGCAAAACGCCGTTCGACCCGTCCCTGCGCCTGCACGCCCGCATCAAGGAGGCCGCCATGGCGCGCGGCCTGATGGTCTACCCCATGGGCGGCACCATCGACGGCCGGCTTGGCGACCACGTGCTGCTGGCGCCGCCCTTCATCGCCAGCGAGGCGCAGCTGGCGGAGATCACCGGCCGCCTGGCGGACGCGCTGACCTCGGCGCTGACCTCGGCGCTGACTTCCGCGCCTACTTGCGCGCCTGCCAGCCAATGACCTCGGCCTGCTGCTCGCCCAGGCCGGCGATCCCCAGCCGCAGCGTGTCGCCCTTCTTCAGGAAGCGCTGCGGCTTGCGGCCCATGCCCACGCCCGGCGGCGTGCCGGTGGCGATCACGTCGCCCGGCTCCAGCGTCATGAACTGCGACAGGTAGCTGACGATCTGCGCCACCGTGAAAATCATGGTCGAGGTGTTCCCGGTCTGCATGCGCTTGCCGTTCAGCTCCAGATACAGGTCCAGGTCCTGCACGTCGTAGATATCCTCCCGCGTCACCAGCCACGGGCCCACCGGGCCGAAGGTGTCGCAGCCCTTGCCCTTGTCCCAGGTGCCGCCGCGCTCCAGCTGGTAGGCGCGCTCCGACACATCGTTGACCACCGTGTAGCCGGCGATGAACTGGTGCGCGTCGGCCTCGCTCACGTACTGCGCGCGCGCGCCGATCACGATGCCCAGCTCCACCTCCCAGTCGGTCTTCTTCGAGCCTTGCGGCAGCATGATCGGATCGTCCGGGCCATTCAGCGCGCTGGTCGCCTTCATGAACACGATCGGCTCCTTGGGCGCGGGCAGGCCCGATTCGGCCGCGTGGTCGGCGTAATTGAGGCCGATGCAAATGAACTTGCCCACGCGCGCCAGCGGCACGCCGAAGCGCGGATTGCCGCGCACCAGCGGCAGCGAGGCGTGCGCGATCTTCTCCAGCTTGCGCAGCGATTTCGGCGCCAGCGCCGCCGCGTCGATGTCGGCGATCACGCCGGACAGGTCGCGCAGCTTGCCCTCCTCATCGATCAGGCCAGGTTTCTCTTTGCCGGGGCGGCCATAACGTACAAGTCGCATACTTCATCCTCAATTGAAAAGATGGCGACATTCTACCCGTAGCGCTCCTGCCGCAGCCACTTGTTGGCGATGATCTTGGTGCCGCTCACCACCGGCGCGCCGCCGTGCAGCGTCTGCGGGTCCGGCTGGTGATTGCCGTCGGTATTCAGGAACCACAGCGCATTGCCCTTCTTCGGAAACACCTCCAGCCCCAGGCCCGGGAACACCGTGCCGCCGCCCTGCTCCACATCGCACAGGTACAGCACAAAGGTCGCCAGCCGCTGGCCGCCGCGCGCCAGGTGGGCGCGGTGGCCGGCGCTGTCCGGATCGAGCCAGTCGTAATGCGGCCGGTACTCCTGCGTCACCCCATACTTTTGCAGCTGGAACGGCTCGCTGCACTCGGGCGACCAGTGCGCCAGCGCCGCCAGGCGCCGGTCCACGCGCTCGGCCACCTCGGTCTCGCCACGCTGGATGAAGGCCATCTCGCTGGTGCGGCCTTCGTGCACCACGCTGGCGCCGTCGGCTTCCGCCGTCACCGTGGAACGGGTGTAGCGCGTGCCGCAGTGGGCGATGATGGCGTCGCACTCCTCGTCGCTCAGCACATGCCCGAGCAGGATCACCTGCGGCTTTTTCAGCACGAACAGCACCTCCACCTCGCGGTCCGGCGCGGCGATGCGGTTGCTGGAGACATCGATATACGGCATCGCGCGCGGCGCCGAGAACGCGCTGGCGGCGGCCGGCGCCGGGGCGCTGACGTCGCCATTGGCGCCGGCGCGCTGGCGCAGCGCCGCGTCGATCGCCGCGCGCGCCGCGGCCATGCTGTGCTGCCCGGAGCGCGCCATGCTGTTGGCCATGTCGAGCGGACTGCAACCGCGCTCCAGGTTTTCCGTGATCCAGGCGCGCCAGGTCTGCGGCAGGGAGGCAAAGGCGTTGTCAGAGTCGGTCATCGCGTCATCGGGGCCCGGTCGGAGGGGAAACCCATTCTACCGGATTGCGCCGGCGGCGCCGCACGAACCACAGCAATCCGGGCAGCTGCAGCAACACCAGCGCGCCAAACGCCGCCTGATACGCCGGCGCCGGGTAATGGCCGGAAAAATCCGGCCGCCAGCAGCCCACTATCATGCCGAAACCCGCCTGCACCGCGAACGAGCCCAGGAAAATCAGCAGATTGAGGCAGGTGGCCGCGCGCCCCGTCAGCGCGCCGGGCAGGCTTTGCGCGACGATGGTGTACTCGATGCCGGTCACCGTGCCCACCAGCGTGAACAGCACCGACAGCAGCTGGTAGCTGGGCCGCCAGTCCAGCACAAAGCCCAGCTGCACCGCGACGAACAGCGCCACCCCGGCCGCCGCCACGCTGATCGGCCGCACGCCGCGCCGCGCCGCCCACTCGGTCACCATGCCCACCGCGATCGCGCCGAAGATTACCGCCGCCATGCCCAGGTACAGCAGATAGCCCACCGCCTCCTCCGAATAGCGCGCCACGTCGCTCAGCCAGCGGCTGATCCACAAGCCCTGGATGCCGAAGAACACCGTGTGCGGCACCAGCACCAGCCCCGCAGTCGCGCGGAAGGCCGGATGGCGGTAGACGTCGCGCATCGCCGCCAGCGGCGCCGTCCTGTGCGCGCCGGGCGGCTGCGGCGGCGACAGCGCGCGTATCAGGACGCCGATCAGCGCCGCCGCCGCCGCCAGCCACACGAACAGCCCGCGCCAGTCCATGTAATGCAGCGCGAGGCGCACCGGCAGCGTGGCCGACGCCGCGCCCAGGCCGCCCACCGCGATCAGATAGCCCTGCACCGACGGCAGCCGCGCCGGCGCGATCCAGGTCGAGATGGCCTTCACCGCCGACATGAAACAGCCGCCCAGCCCCAGCCCGATCAGCGCGCGCGCCGCCAGCAGCTGGGCGAACGTCTGGCCGCCGGCGAACGCCAGCGCGCCGACGCCGGCCAGCAGCAGCATCGGCAGCTGCACCTTGGCCGGCCCCCAGCGATCGAGCGCGATCCCGACCGGCAGCTGGGCCAGCGCGAACGCCAGGAAGAAGGCGCTGGTCAGCAGCCCAAGCTCGCCGGGCGTCAGCGCCAGCGCCGCCACCAGCTGCGGCGCCAGCGTCGCGTTCACCGTGCGCATCAGGCTCGAGAGAAAATGCCCGAGCGCGAACGGCAGGAACACCAGCACAAACATGGCCCGCCCCGACAGCGGCGCGGCGCCAGCCACCGGCGCCGCGGGAGCGCCCGCCGTGGGCGAGGGCTCGGCATGATCGCGCATCACCGCCGCCTAGGCCGCGCTGTGCGAATCGCAGCCCGCCGATGGCGCGGCGCCGCCGCCCTCCTGGCGCGCCGCCATCAACGGGATCACCTTGCGCGGCCCCGGCGCGCCGGATTCGCTGCGCGCCCCGCCCTCCTCCTCGAAGAAAAACCGCTCCTTGCCGAACGCCGGCTTCAGCTCGTCCATCCAGGTCGCCCGCGGATCGAACTTCGCGTAAAACGGCTTGCGCACCCAGTCCGCGTTACGCGCCTGCAGGAACTGCAAGGCGAACACCTTCTCGCCGCCTATCGTCGCCACCCCGTCGATCACCACCTTGCCCGGGAAAGCGCTCATCGACGGCCCGCGCACCGTGCGCGACAGGCCGGACACCATCTGGTAGGCCGCCTGGAAAATCTCGTGCGCGCGCGCCAGCGGCAGCTGGAAATACTCGCGCGGGCCGGTGTCGCGCTCGACGAACATATAGTACGGAATCGCCCCCAGCCGCACCCCGGTCTGCCACAGCTCCGCCCACGACGCCGGATCCTCGTTGATGTGCCGGATCAACGGCCCCTGCATGCGCAGGGTGGCCCCGGTGCCGACAATCCGCTTGACCGCCTGCTGCGCCAGCTCCTGCCGCAGCTCCACCGCATGGTTGTAATGCCCCATGATGGCCATGTTCTTGCCGGCCCGGACCACCCGCTCGAAAAGCCGCAGCAGATCGTCGGCGTCGCGGTCCGTCACGAAGCGCTGCGGCCAATACGCCACCGACTTGGTGCCGATGCGGATGTTCTGGATGTGCGCCAGCTCCGGCGCCAGCAGCGGCTCGATGTAGGCCTCCAGCGAACGCGTGTTCATGATCAGCGGATCGCCGCCGGTGATCAGCACATCCGTCACCTCCGGATGCATGCGCAGGTAGGACGCCAGCTCGTGCGACTCCCTGGCGTCGAACTTCATGTCGTCCATGCCGACAAACTGCGGCCAGCGGAAGCAGAACGTGCAGTACGCATGACAGGTCTGGCCCGAGCTCGGGAAGAACAGCACCGTCTCCTTGTACTTGTGCTGCAGGCCCTTCAACGGCGCGTCGTTCACGCGCGGCACGTTGTGCGTCATCTGCCCGGCCGGATGGGGATTCATGCGCAGCCGGATGCGCCGCACCAGCTCCGCCAGCGCCGCCTGGTCGGCCCGGCCCAGCACCAGCTCCTTCAGCCGCGCGTAGTCGTCCGGCGCCAGCATGTCCCGGTGCGGAAAGGTCAACCGGTAAATCGGATCGTCCGGGATATTGTTCCAGTCGATCAGGTGATCGAGCACATACTCGTTGGTGCGGAACGGCAGCACGTGCGACACCACCCGCACCGCCTCCTGCAGATCGGGCGGGATCCACTCCCACTGGCGCGCGTGCGAAATGGTCTGTCGTATGAACGGTTTGAATTTGGGCGTATCCATCGCGGCTTCCTTCATGGTCGGAAAACTCCATGCTAGGCCGCGCGCCGCCAGCCAAATTGCCACGCATCAACTGACTCACGGAAATGTTGCACGGCTTGCGCCAGCGCAATTCGCGCTCCCGGCAGGCACGTAAAGTTCATAGCGCCATCCACCACACAGGAGCCGCACATGAACATCCACACCGCCGCCGCCGTCCTCGCCGCCATCCTCGGCGTGCCGGCCCACGCCAGCGAACCGACCGAGAAGGACGCCATCGCCATGGCGGAAAAAGGCGCCGCCTTCATCAAGGCCAACGGCCAGGAAGCCTTCATCAAAAAGATCGCCGCCAAGGACCCCGATTATCTCCAAGGCTCGCTCTACGTCGACATCCGCGACATCAGGACCGGCATCGTGCTGGCGCACCCGGTCAACCCCTCCATCGTCGGCAAGGACCTGACCGACATCCCCGACGCCAGCGGCAAGAAATACCGCCGCGAGATCATCGAGCTGGCCGCCAAAAAAGGCCATGGCTGGGTCGACTACCAGTACAAGAACCCCACCACCGGCAAGATCGAACCCAAGACCACCTACATCCTGCGCGTCGGCGACGTCGTGCTGGAAGCGGGCATCTACAAGAAATAGCCGGAGCGCGCCATGCTGAACCAACTGCGTATCGGTCCCAAACTGCTGCTCGCGCCGATGCTGGTGCTGCTGCTGTTGATCGCCACCGCCGGCGCGGCCTATCTCGGCATGGTGCGCCAGAACGCCTCGCTGGAGAATCTGGTGCAGGTGCGCGCCGCGCGCCTCAAGGCGGCGGCCGACGTCAGCGGCGAGGCGCGCTACGCCCACGCCAACATCTACCAGCTGCTGGCGTGGGTCAACGGCAGCTTCGCCCAGAACCGCCTGGACGCGCTGGCGCGCGACATCAAGGCGCGCCACGCCGCCATCGACACCCAGTTGCGCAACCTCGACGCGCTGGCCGACGCCGGCGAGCGCCAGATCGTCGCGCAATCGCTGCGGGCGCTGGCGGCCTACCGCAAGGCCGTGCTGCAAACCATGGACATGGCGCGGATGGACCAGAGCATCGCCACCAATTCCATGGCCATCGCGGAAAAGCAGTTCCTGCTGCTGAACGAACAGCTGGCCAGCCTGGCGGCGCTGGAAAAGCGGCTGGGCGAACAGGCCCACGCGCAGGCCAAGGCCGACTTCCGCACCCTCAACACCAGCATGACGGCGATGGTGCTGCTGTCGATCGCGCTGTCGCTCGGCGTCACCATGGCCGTGCGCGGCGCCATGCTGCGCGACATCCGCGCCATCGCCGACGTGGTGATGGCGCTGGCCGCCGGCCGCCTGGCCGCCGGCGGCGGCGTCCACGGCCGCGACGAAATCGCCGACACCGCGCGCATGCTGGACCAGACCATGGCCAACCTCACGCAGACCCTCACCACCATCCTCGGCGCGGTGCGCTCGATCGACCTGGCCGCGCGCGAAATCGCCAGCGGCAATCTCGACCTGTCGACCCGCACCGAAGTCCAGGCCACCTCGCTGGAGCAGACCGCCAGCGCCATGAACAGCCTGACGCAAGCCGTGCAGGCCAACGCCGCCAACGCGCGCCAGGCCTGCCAGCTGGCGGCCGGCGCCAGCGACCTGGCGCAACACGGCGGCGCGGCGATGGCGGACGCGGTGCACACCATGGCCACCATCCGCGCCAGCTCGCGCCAGATCGTCGACATCATCGCCGTCATCGACGGCATCTCGTTCCAGACCAACATCCTGGCGCTGAACGCCGCCGTCGAGGCGGCGCGCGCCGGCGAGCAGGGCCGCGGCTTCGCCGTGGTGGCCGCCGAGGTGCGCACGCTGGCGCAGCGCTCGGCCGCCGCCGCCAAGGAGATCAAGACCCTGATCGCCGCCTCGGTCGCCACCATCGACAGCGGCAGCGCCACCGTGCAGCAGGCCGGCGAGCGCATGGCCGGCATCGTCGCCGCCGTGCGGCAGGTGAACGACGTCATCGCCCGCATCAGCGCCGCCAGCGCCGAGCAGGCGCAGGGCATCGCCGAGGTCAATCAGGCGGTGGGCCAGATGGATGATGTGACCCAGCGCAACGCCGCGCTGGTCGAACAGGCGGCGGCCGCCGCCGCCAGCCTGCGGGAACAGGCCGGGCAGCTGTCGCGCGCGGTGTCGGTGTTCAAGCTGGAGCCATCAGCCGACGGCGCGGTGGGGCTTGCTCAGGAAGCGC
Organism: Duganella sp. SG902; assembly: GCF_013376005.1. Classification (GTDB taxonomy): domain Bacteria; phylum Pseudomonadota; class Gammaproteobacteria; order Burkholderiales; family Burkholderiaceae_D; genus Rugamonas. The sequence goes on from NZ_JABMJK010000003.1 coordinate 50,015, forward strand.
GACCCGGCCTCGACGAAGCGCCACGGCAGCTCCACCGCCTTGGAGATGCCGATGCGCATGCCGGCTAGCACCTCGACCTCGCGTTTGCGCTCGCGCGCGATCAGCTGGAACGGCGGCGCCGCCAACGGCAGGTTGTTGAAGTCGCGCGTCACGCCCAGCGCCTGGCACAGCCGCCCCGGCCCGGAGCACAGCAGGCGCTCCTCGTCCAACCCGCGCCGCGCGCGCATCAGTTCCAGCCCGTGGGTCGGCTGCAGCGCGCGGATCAGCACCCCGGCGCCGTGGCCCTCCTCGCGGCAGACGAAATTCAGGCACCAGTGCAGGCCGTGCGAGCGGTACACATAGCTGCGCCCGGGCGGCCCGAACATGGAGAAATTGCGCGCCGTCTCGCCGATGTAGCAATGCGAGGCCGGCTCGCCGCGGTCGTAGGCCTCGGTCTCGACGATGCGTCCGCCCACGCCGTCCACCAGCAGCGTCACGCCGATGAGCTGCCGCGCCACCTCGTGGGAGGGCGCGCTGAAATCGATGCCAGCCAGTTTGGTAATCATGCGTCTATTTTAAATGCCAATCTGGACGGCACGATTACAAAAGTCGTGACAAATGAATATCGAATCCCGCCGATAAATGAAAAAATTCGGCGCCGCGCGCAGAAAATCGCCATAAATTCGCGCAACAGCCCGCCGCTTGCGGCGATAATCGAGGGTACGATTGCCTTTACCCCTGAATAACACCATGACGCCAGTTGCTGCCCCTGCCATGCCAACAGAAAACGCGGTGGAAGACGCGCTGATGCGCTCCATCCGGATTCCGCCCCGGCCCAGCCTGCTCGTCGACCTGCAGCGCGAGCTGGCCCGGGAAGATCCGTCGCCGCGCCAGATCGCCCGCATCATCGGCAACGACGTCGGCATGTCGGGCGCCCTGCTGAAGCTGGCCAACTCGCCGTTCTTCGGCGCCGCGCGCAAGGCCAAGTCGGTCGAGCAGGCCATCAACTTCCTCGGCATCAACCAGTGCGCGGCACTGCTGACCGGCCTGCTGGCGCGCCAGGCGCTGGAAGGCAGGGAGGCCGACCTCAACGCCTTCTGGGAAGTGTCGGCGCGGCGCGCCCAGGCGCTGGTGTTCACCTCGCGCAAGCTGCGCATCGCCCCGCCCGACATCGCCCACACCTTCGGCCTGTTCTGCGACATCGGCGTGCCGCTGCTGATGAACCGCTTCGCCGACTACCGCGCCACCTACGAGCAGGCCTGCAACGACCCGCACGGCGTGTTCACCGCCATCGAGGACGCCCGCTACAGCACCAACCACGCCGCCATCGGCTGCCTGCTGGCGCGCAACTGGGGCCTGTCGCCGGACGTGTCGTGGGCCATCCTGCTGCACCACGACTACCGCGTGCTGGAGGACCCGTCCACCGACGACGCCATCCGCTCGCTGGTGGCGCTGTCGCTGCTGGCGGAAAAGGGCATCCAGCGCCTGCACGGGCGCGGCACCTCGCACGAGTGGGAGAAGGGCGGCGACAGCGCCTGCCGCCACCTCGGCCTGACCGAGGATGAAACCGAGGACCTGCTCGAAGAACTCAACGAAACCTTCCATACCGAACGCTGACAACAATGCCGAAGAACAAGCGCCCCGTCGCGCGCAAAGCCGCCAAGCCCTCCCCGGAAACCAAGGACGAGCAACAATCCACCGAGCTGTGCGCGCTGGCGCTCGAGCTGGCCGACGAATCGGCCGGCGCCGACATCGTGGCCGCCGCCACCCGCGCCGAGCTGGAGCAGAAGCACATCGACTTCCAGCGCCTGCTGCGCCGCCTGCTGGCGCAGGGCAAGGACGAGGCGCTGTACGGCGCCATCGAGCTGGCGCGCGACGAGTCGCTCGACGGCTACCGCTACCTGCGCAACGCCGTCGAGGAAGGCGCGGCCAACCTGCTGCTGCGCCGCGACGACGCGCCCGCGCTGGAGATCGACGCCTTCGCCATCCCGCTGTTCGTGCACAGCCAGGGCGGGCTCGACCCGGCCCACGACTTCCAGGACGGCGACGCCTACGACGCCCTGCTGGCCAGCTTCACCGCGGCCGGCCTGGAAAGCCCGCACGCCAAGGTGGTGCTGGTCAGCCACGCCTACGACGCCGCCGAGGTCGAACGCATCAGCTACGGCCAGCTGCACGCCATGCTGCGCGAGGCCGCGCGCTCGCTGACCGAGAAAAAAATCGCCGCCGCGCCGGCGCTCGAGCGCAGCCTCAGGCACGGCTGGTCGCCCACCGGCTTCGGCGCCGAGGACAGCGCGGTCGAGCTGCGCTTCCTGGTCGGCTTCGCCCTCAAGCGCGCCGACGACGCCTTCTACCAGGTGCCGGCCAGTGAAAAGGCGGCCGACGCCTACTTCGCCAGGCGCGCCGAGGCCTACCAGAAGTGGACCGAGCAATACGCGCCGCTGGTGGCGCGCTGCCTCGGCCGCGCGCGCGGCGCCGACCCGGCGCTCACGCTCAACTTCCAGTACCAGGACCTGTTCTTCGGCGCCCGCGCCCAGGGCCAGTCCGAGTACCACATGCTGCGGCTGCTGTCCGAACTCAACCAGGCCATCGCCGGCCACGACCCGGCCCGGGCGCGGGCCGTGATCGCCCCGTCCGACGACGACGAGGCGCTGCTGGTGCGCCTGTCGCTGGACGGCGCCGAGCTGGTCACGGCGGCCAAGCCGCACGACCCGGCGGCCGAGCTCGCCCTGGCGCTGGAGGACCTGGCCGACGCCCTGTCCAGCCTGGGCCTGAGCGATATCTCGGTCTCGGAAGATCCGCTGGACTGAAAGCGATTTCCTGTTTGACAGTCCCCTCCGAGCCGAGGATACTTTCCTGTACGCGGAACGGAGATTCCGCGGCGAAGGGAGACTGTCATGAAACCATGGGCCCTGATCCTGTGCGCCTGCGCCATCCTCGGCGGCTGCGCCAGCCAGCCGGTGGCGCGCCAGGCGCCCCAGCAGCAACTATTCCACGACCAGCTGTTCCAGCCGCCCAGCGCGCCGGTGGACACCAGCCGCGTGTTCGCCCTCAGCCCGGCCATGCGCGACTACGTCCAGCACGAGATCGGCGCGCAGGCGCCCGGCCGGGACGTGCGGCGCCAGCTGTTCGACGCGCTCTACCGGCGCGACAAGCTGCAGCTCGAATACGACTCCGCCATGACCCGCAACGCCGCGCAAACCTTCGAGGCGCGCGCCGGCAACTGCCTGTCGCTGGCGATCATGACCGCCGCCCTCGCGCGCGAGCTCAACCTGCCGGTGCAGTTCCAGCAGATCCAGGTCGACGAGGTGTGGAGCCGCGCCGGCAACCTGTACTTCGCCAGCAACCACGTCAACCTGGCGCTGGGCCGGCCGCGCACTGATCGCAACCCCTACACCGCCTACAGCATGGACACCGCCAACTCGCTGACGGTGGACTTCATCCCGGTGCCGGCCAAGGCGCGCGAGGAGGCGCGGCCGCTGGACGAGTCCACCATCATCGCCATGTACCTCAACAACCGCGCCGCCGAGCTGCTGTCCACCGGCCAGGTCGACGACGCCTACTGGGCCGCGCGCAAGGCCGCCGAGGTCGATCCGCTCTTCCTCAACGCCTACAACACGCTGGGCGTGATCTACCAGCACCACGGCAACCAGGACGCCGCCGAGCAGGCGCTGCGCTACGCCCACGCGCAAGCGCCCGACAACACCATCTACCTGGCCAACCTGGCGCAAACGCTGGAAAGCGTGAACAAGCCCGGGGAGGCGGCCGTGCTGCGCGCGCGCCTGGCCAGGCTGGAACCGTATCCGCCGTTCCACTTCTTCCTCCAGGGCCAGGAGGCGATGAAGCTGGGCGACTACGCGCGCGCCCGCAAGCTGTTCGAGCGGGAACTGGAACGGGTGCCCGACTACCACGAGTTCCACTTCTGGCTGGCCGTGGCCAACTACCAGCTGGGCAACCTGCGCGCGGCCGACGTCCACATGGCGCAGGCGATGAAAAACAGCACCACGCGCGGCGACCACGACCTGTACGCGGCCAAGCTCGACCGCATTCGCGCCCACGCGGCCGAGGTGCGCGCGAAATAAGGCATGGCGGTGGTATGCTGCATCGGCTTACGCTTGACACATTGTTGCGGTCGCGCAACAATTGCAAGTAAATTAAGCTGCACTTCTTCAGCTGCATACCACAAGGATCCCGTCATGCTCAGACCCTGGCCCGCCCACGCCGCCATTCCCCTCCTCGTCGCTGCATTGCTCGCCGGCTGCGGCGGCGGTGGTGGTGGCGGCGGCACCGGCGGCGGCCCCACCGCCCCCGTCGCCAGCCCGGCGCTGAGCTTCACCCCCGCCAGCGTCACGGCCAGCGTGCTCGCCGGCACCTCGCTGACGGTCAACGTGATGGCGGCCGTCACCCGCCCGGCCGACTTCAGCGGCGCGACCGTGTTCGCCAGCGTGACCGACGCCAACGGCGTCATCCTCCCGAGCTCCAGCGTGGTGCGCGACAGCGACAGCCAGTACCACGCCGTGCTGCTGTCCTCGCCCTCGCTGGCGGCCGGCAATTACAAGGGCAGCTTGAGCGTGCGGCTGTGCCGCGACAACGGCTGCGCCAGCCAGTTCCCCGGTTCGCCGGTGGCGCTGCCATATGACATCACCGTGCTGCCGGCCGGCAGCACCACCTTCAGCGCCGTGCCGGCCATGCCGCTGAGCGGCACCGCCCAGAGCGGCGCGCCGGCCCCGGCCCCGGTCAGCGTGGCGATCGGCGCCGTCGGCCGCAGCTGGACCGCCAGCACCGGCGGCGCCGCCTGGCTCAAGCTCAGCGCCGCCAGCGGCACCGGCGACGGCAGCCTGGCGGTCAGCTACGACGCCACCGGCCTGGCGCCGGGCGGCTACAGCACCAACCTGACCATCACCTCCAACGACAACCAGAGCGTGGTGTTGCCGGTGGCGCTCACCGTGCTGCCGCCGGGCCTGGTCCTGGGCAGCAACAGCGTGACCATCACCGCCATCAACGGCGCGGCCATCCCGAGCCAGATCGTCAGCCTCGACACCGACAACAAGCTCACCGCCAACTGGACCGCCAGCAGCAACGCCGGCTGGCTGAGCGTCTCGCCCACCGCCGGCGCCACCCCGGCCAGCACCGTGCTGAGGGTCGACCCGACCGTGGGCAAGCTGGCCAGCGGCACCTACAACGCCGCCGTCACCATCACGCCGCAGGGCTTGCCGGTGCGCACGCTGCCGGTCACGCTCAACCTGAACAAGGCCACGCTGGCCACGCTGATCACCTCGAACCCCTCGGCCACCACCGTCACGCTGGGCGGCACCTACGGCCGCGACGTTTCCAGCGGCCAGACCCTCCAGCTGAGCCTCAACACCGGCACCATCAGCTGGCCCTGGCAGCTGAACGGCATGCCGACCTGGGCCACGGTGACCGCGACCGGCGGCACTGTCAACGCGGCCGGCGCCACGGTCACCTTCAAGCCCAAGCCGGCCAACGCGCCGCCCGGCGTCACGTCCACGCTGCTGACCGCCGTGGCCAGCGTCAACGGCGACGCGGTGCCGGCGTCGGTGCTGCTGTCGATCAACAAGGACACCCACAAGCTGCTCCCGGCCGAGACCGCCGTGGCCTTCGTCAGCATGCCGGGCTGGAGCCGCCTGACCCGCACCATCACCGTCGGCGACAATTACAACTCCCCCAGCTTCGGCGGCATGAGCGCCACCAGCGACGCGGCGTGGCTGGTGGTCGGCGTCAGCGGCGACAAGCTGATCCTGACCGCCGACCCGAGCCAGCTGCTGAACGACACCCTCAGCACCGCCACCATCACCATCACCCCGTCCGACCCGGACGCGGTGGCGCCGGAAGTGATTCGCGTGGCGCTGTGGAAAGGCGCGGCCGCGCCGGCGGCCGCCGTCAAGGCCGCGCTGCCCTATGCCAACGTGGTGACCGACCCGGCCCGCCCTTACGCCTACGTGCACAACGGCGGCGCCGTGATCGACGTCTACAACGTCTACACCGGCCTCAAGGAAACCAGCATCACCGGCTTTTCGGCCCACCTGGGCGACATGGCGGTCACGCCCAACGGCGACACCCTGTACGTGGTGGACATCGACAACGCCCGCCTGACCGCGGTCAGCCTGAGCGCGCGCGCGATCAGCAAGCAGCTGGTGCTGTCCGCGCCCGGCACGGCCGCCACGCGCCTCAAGGTGATCCGTCCCAACGGCGTGGAGATGCTGCTGCTGAGTGACGGCCAGCTGTTCCTGACCTCCAGCTTCGCCCGCATCGGCACCCTGCCGTTGAGCACCGGCGGCGCGCTCTCGGCCAGCCGCGACGGCAAGCGCGTGGTGCAGCAGGACGAGGGCAACGCCACCGTCCAGCACACCAGCGCCAGCGTCGACTACGCCGCGCTCAACAACGGCACCCTGTTCGCCGCCAAGGTGGCGCCGGCCAGCCACGCCAGTCCCGGCGCCCAGGGCGCCGACGTGTGGGTCAGCGCCGACGCCACCCGCGTCTACAGCGCGGCCGCCACGCCCAAGTCCTGCGTCATCATGAACGCCACCGACCTCGGCATCCTCGGCTACATGCCGATCGGCGACGCCGCGCCCAACAACATCGAGGTGGCGCTGGACGGCCGCATCTTCTGCGGCGGCGCCGCCAAGTCCAGCAACAACGACATCTACATGTACGACAGCGCGGGCGCCAAGATCCTGCAGCAGTACAAGCTGAGCACCACCGGCCGCCAGCTGCTGCCGCGCCAGATGGCGCTGTCCGGCGACGGCTGGATGGTGGTCGCCATCACCGACGACAACGTGGTCACCTTCCTGCCGATCGGTCCATGAGCCTGCCGCGCGACCCCGTGCTCGACCACATCTTCTGGCGGGCGCTGAACGGCGCCCACCGCCAATGGTCGGACGGCACCGAAGGGGCGCGCCGCTACACGCGGGGCTTCTCGCCCATCATCGCCTTCGCCGATCCGGCCCGGCCCGACTTCGCCGCGCTGGCCTCATGCTGCGCCAGCGGCGAACATTTCTACTGCGATGGCTGGACCGGCGCCGCGCCGTCCGGCTGGCGCATCGAAGCGGAAAGCACCATGTTCCGCATGGTGTGGGACGGCGCGCCGCCGCCGGCCGACCCGGCGCCGGACGCGCTGGCGCTGGACGCGCGGCATGCGGAGCAGGCGCTGGCACTGGCCAGCCTGTGCAAGCCGGGACCGTTCGGCATCCGCACCATCGAGCTGGGCGATTACTTCGGGTATGTCGAGGACGGTCGGCTGGTGGCCATGGCCGGCGAACGCCTGCGCGCGCCGGGGCTGTGCGAGATCAGCGGCGTCTGCACCCATCCGGACCACACCGGGCGCGGGCTGGCCAGAAAACTGATCGGCAAACTGCTGCTGCGCCACGCCGCGCGCGGCGAGCGTTCCTTCCTGCACGTCATGCGCGACAACCCCGCGCACCAGCTCTACCTCGCCATGGGCTTCGAGGACTACCTCGAATCCACGGTGCGCGTGGTGGTGAGGGAATAGCTCAACCGTTCTCTTCAGGCGGCCGGCACGCTCGGCCTCGGCGATCACGTCCCGTAAACCGACACCATGCGCCAGCGATGCTGATGACGCGCATCGTAATCGGACGAACGCAGTGAACAGATCTAACTCAACCCCTCTCCCACGACTTTATGCAACGCTAATGTACGTCAGCCTGGCATTAATATGTATCGCATCATCCACTACCTAGATATTGATGGAAAAGATGCCTATCAGGAGTAGCTGGACTCATTGCGTGACCGTCAGGCAAAAATTGCGATCATTCGCCGCACCGCTCGTTTGGAAAGCGGTTTGGCTGGCGATCACAAGTCCGTTCGCGGCGGCATACAGGAACTGCGCGTCGATGTCGGCGCCGGATACAGGGTGTACTATGCTTTCGTTGATCGAACCATCATCCTTTTGACCTGCGGCGGAAACAAACAATCGCAAGATCGTGATATCGCCTCCGCCATTGAAATGCTGCGTGACTGGAAGAAAAGAAATGATCAAAGCACACCGCCCTCATGATGAAGCGACCACGGCCATGTTCCGGAACGACCCTGCGCTCGCCGCTGAATATCTCAACGATGTCCTCGCAACGGGCGACGAGGTGGACCTGATGCTGGCGCTCAGGGCCCTCAGCAAAGCGTTTGGAGGCGTACAAGAAGTGGCACGACAGGCGGACTCCAATCCTAATACGATGTATCGCACTTTGTCGAAGCAAGGAAATCCTTCCCTGAAGACTCTGCGAGCAGTATTGAATTTAATGGGCTTAAGGCTCACGGTTCAACCCGTCGACTACGCCCAGGCCGAGGCGCAGCGCTAGCCAGGCATCACGCTTCGCGGCGTAGGGCAGCGTGTAGGCCGGGCTGCTTGAGGGGAGATTGAAGATGCGGTAACACTGCGCCTGCCCGTTCAATATCTTCAGGCCCAGCCTGGCGGCGGTGCCGCCGTTGAAGGCGATGGCGTGAATGCTGGGATGGCGCGCCAGAAGAGCCGGCAGGTCGTTGTCGTCGCGGTTGCGGATCGCGCTGTCGAGGCTGCCGGGACGGTGGGCTTCCGCCACCACGTCCCACAAGCCGACGCCGTGCGCAAGCAACGTCCGCAGCCGCGCCGCGTACGCCAATGGCACCAGCTCCACGCCCAGCACTTCGGACATCAGCAGCCAGAACTTGTTCTGCCGGTTGGCGTAATACTGCTGTGCAGCAAGGGATTTTTCGCCCGGCAAACTGCCCAGCACCAACACGCGGGTGCGCTCATCCACCACCGGGTCAAAACAACGCTTGCGCAAATCATCAGTCATGGGCGTATTCTACAGGTGTAGAATCAGCCGATAACAATAATGTCCAGGAGACCACCATGCCGGAACACCGCACCATCGACACCCTGCTGGCCAAGTACAGCGAAAGCCACCTCCACCCGACCAACGAACTGATCCACTTCGTCTGCGTGCCGGTCATCGTGTTCACCTTGCTGGGCCTGCTGTGGGCGCTGCATCCGCTGGTGGCGCTGGCCTTCACGGCGGGCGCGATGTGGTATTACTTCAAGCTGTCCCGGCCGTTCGCGCTGGGCATGCTGCTGATGGCGGCGGTGATGTTGTCCATCCTGGCCGCGCTGCCGCCAGCCACCGTGCTGCCGCTGTCGATCACGATCTTCGTGCTGGCCTGGATCGGCCAGTTCATCGGCCACAAGATCGAGGGCAAGAAGCCCTCGTTTTTTGACGACCTGCGCTTCCTGCTGATCGGTCCGCTGTTCGTGCTGGGCTTCCTGTACCGCCGCCTGCACTGGGCCTACTGAGCGCTAGCGGAACCAGGAATGGGCGAACAGCGCCTGCGCCGCGCCCTGCATCTCATCGTCGGCCAGCAACAGCACCAAAGCGGTGCTCAGGGCCACATAGCCCAACAGCGTGACGACTTTGATTTGCAGCGCGGTATTCATGGCGCTCTCCAGAAATAAAATAGGTGTGAATTCACTATACTTGGTATGACGGCCAGCACCGTTGAATTTACACTTCCGTTACAACTTATACATCAATCTGTTGCGTCGCAACAAAAACTGGCTGCTAGGCAAGATATGGCGCGGCCAGCTATACTGGTTTGATGTCTTCTCCATTGCTCTTCGCCATCGCCTGCCTGATCTGGGGCTCCACGTTTTTCGCCATCACGCTGCAACTCGGTGAAGTGCCGCCCGCCGTGTCCGTGGTCTACCGCTTCGCGCTGGCCTCGGCCGTGCTGTTCGCCTGGTGCGCCGCGCGCGGCCAGAAGCTGGGCCTGCCGTGGCGCGCGCAACGCTGGCTGATCCTGCAAGGCGGCGCCACTTTTGCCGCCAGCTACATCTGCACCTACACCTCGGAGCAATACCTGGTGTCCGGGCTGGTGGCCGTGCTGTTCGCGCTGATGGTGTTCTGGAACCCCATGCTGAACCGCCTCGTCTTCGGCACCGCGCTCAACACCCGCACCTGGGCCGCCGGCGGCGTCGCCATCACCGGCGTCACCCTGCTGTTCTACCACTCCATCCATGACGCATGGAATGAGATCTCAACCGGCGGCAACGGCCATTTCCTGCTGGGCCTGATGTTGGCGCTGTGCGCCACCATCGCCAGCTCGGTCGGCAACGTGCTGGTCATCAAGGTGCGCGAACAATCGGACAATGTGCTGCTGACCATGGCCTGGTCCATGCTGTGGGGCAGCTCGCTGGTGGCGCTGTGGGTGCTGGTCAGCGGCCAATCCTTCGTGATGCCGTCCACCGCCAAATACTGGGGCGGCCTGCTCTACCTGTCGCTGCTGGGCTCGGTGATCGCGTTCGCCGCCTACTTCACCCTGATCCACCGCATCGGCTCGGACAAGACGGTGTACATCGGCGTGGTGACGCCGGTGATTTCCGTGCTGCTGTCGATCCAGCTGGAGCACTACCGTCCGGGCGCGCTGGAATGGCTGGGCATGGTACTGTGCCTGTCCAGCGTGGCCTGGGTGCTGAAACCGAATTCTTCCACTACCGCAAAAAACTGATGAGTACTTCCGAACTGACCATCCGCCCGGCCACGCCGGCCGACATCCCCGCCATCTTCGGCATGATCTTCGAGCTGGCCGTGTTTGAAAAGCTGGAGCACATGGTGGTCGCCAACGAAGCCGCCCTGCACGACAGCCTGTTCTGCGACAAGCCGGTGTGCGAGGCGCTGGTCGGCGAGACCGGCGGCGAGGTGGTCACCTTCGCGCTGTTCTTCCATAACTTCTCCACCTTCCTGTGCAAGAAAGGCCTGTACCTGGAGGACCTGTACGTGCAACAGGCGCATCGCGGCAAGGGTTACGGCAAGCAAATGCTGGTGGCGCTGGCGCAACTGGCGGTGGAGCGCGACTGCGGCCGCTTCGAATGGTCGGTGCTGGACTGGAACGCCAACGCCATCAAATTCTACGAAGGCATGGGCGCCACCGTGATGCCGGACTGGCGCATCTGCCGCGTCACCGGCGAGGCGCTGGCGCAGCTGTCGTCGCAGGCGTAAAAAAAATCCCACCCAACGGCAGGCGTTGGATGGGCGGAACCCGTTGTCAGTGGGAGGGAGATTGAATCAACGGATTCACTATATCCCTCCGCCGCGGCCGGCGCCGCGGGCCTTACAAATCATTACGGTGACTTTACATAAAGGTGATACCTGTTAGTGACCGTGCGTTCCAGCAACTCGAACAGGCCCTGCGTCAGCAACGCCAGGACCGCGGCGGGAATGGCGCCGGCCAGCAGCATATCGTTGTCGTTCAGCGCCAGGCCGATGGTGATGCGCTCGCCATAACCGCCGGCGCCGATGAAGGCGGCGATGGTGGCGGTGCCCACGCTCATCACGGCGGCGGTTTTCACGCCGGCAAGTATGACCGGCAGGGCCAGCGGCAGGTCGACGTGCAGCAGGCGTTGCATCGGCCGCAGACCAAGCGCCTGCGCCGCCAGCTTCAGGCCCTTGCGCACTTGCAGCAGCCCGGTGCAGGTATTGCGGACGATCGGCAGCAGCGCGTACACCACCAGCGCCACCAGCGCGGGCGCGGTGCCTATGGTGCCCAGCAACGGGATCAGCAACGCCAGCAAGGCCAGCGACGGCACGGTTTGCAGCATGCCGGTCAGGCCCAGCACCAGTTGGCGCAGGCGCGGCAAGGCGGCGGCCAGTATGCCGAGCGGGACGCCGATCAGGCACGCAAAGCCCACCGCCACCAGCACCAGCGTCAGGTGCTGTCGCGTGAGGCGCCACAGATTGTCATCGAAGACTTTCGCCAGCAGCCCGTCGCGGCGGGTCGCAGGCGCGGTCGACGCGGCGGCGCCGGACAGCGGATGCGCCGCCAGCCAGTCGGCCGCCACGCGCGCAAAGCTCTTGCCGTCGATTTCCGCGGCGGCGTTCATCGCGATCATATCGGCCTCGCTGATGCGCCCTTCCAGCTGGCTGATCGCCTTCCACGCCGCCGGAAAGCGCTGCGCCGCGTCCAGGCGGTACAGCAGCACCGCGTCGTAGCGCGGGAAGTAGCCGCGATCGTCCTCCAGCACCCGCAAGCCATATTGGGCGATACGCGGCTCGGTCGAATAGATATCGATGACATCCACCTGCCGCGCCTTCAGCGCATCATAAGCCAGGCCATGATCCAATCCCTCCGGCCGCTGCGTCAGGCCATAGCGCGCCGCGAGTCCCTGCCAGCCGTCCGCGCGGCCGATGAACTCGTGCGACAAGCCAAACCGCAACTGCCCACGCCCCGCCAGCTCGCTCAGCTTGTGCGGCGCATCGGCCCCGCCGCGCATCGCCAGCGCGTAGGTGTTATTGAAGCCCAGCGGCACCGCCACACCAAGCCCCATGGCCGCCAGCTCCTTGCGCATCCGCTCCATCGAGGTTGGCTGCTGGTGCTTGAGGATCTCCAGATCGATGGTGCCGACATATTCCGGGTAGACGTCGATCCGCCCCGCCTGCAAAGCCGCCAGCACAATCGCCGTGTTCCCCAGGCCCTGCAGGTGTTCGACCCGCGCATGCGGCGCCGCCACCTGCGCCAGCATCTCGCCCAGGATGTAGGATTCCGTAAAACGCTTCGAGCCGATATGCAGCGTATCGGCGGCGGCCGCCGCGCCGGCGCACAGCATCAGCACACCGGCCACCCATCGTCGCACCGCCGCCATCAAGCGCCCGCGCGCAGCATCGAGGCTTTCAATGCCTGACCCAGCGTCTCAACCGTCTCCGACAAATGCGCCTTGGCCTCGCGGCTGATCGGCTTCGCCATCGCGCCGCGCAGCTCGCGCTGCAACTGCAAGGCGTTCTCGCGCTGCAGGCTGCGCACATCGGCCGGCGTGCCGGCCGATGTGCGCAACAGCGCCGCCACCAGCCGCTTCAAATGCTCGCGCTGCAAATTGCGCCGCATGCCGCTGATGTCCTTGCCCGACTTAAGCTCGCTCCACACCGCGTCCTGCACCGTCGAATACAACTCGGCCAGCGTCAACGCCTGCCTGTGGTCGTCCAGCTTTTCCTGCGAATCCAGCAAACGGATCGCCACGCCGTCCGACATCAACTGATCCAGCGCCGCCGCCTGCAGCGACAGCACACGCCCGCCCACCGACACGTCCGGCCGCCCGCGCGAGGCGAAATGGTCCGGACCCAGGCGGCTGATCGTCGCCGGCGAAAATTGGAAGCTGTCCGCCTTGAACAGGCTGTCGGTCAGCATGCGCAACGCGGCACGCTGGCGCGGCAACGGCACCGGGGTGAACGTCGCCCGCCCGGTGCCCGCGTGATCGCGCAGATACGTCACCCCGCCCACGTACTTCACCACCACCGGCAAGGTACGCGCGAACTGCTGGAAGCCGTAATCGAAACTGCGGCGCAGCACCTCATAGCTTTCGCCCGGCTTGAGCGTGCGGTTCTGCACACGGTCCCACAGCTCGCGCGAGATCGTCAGCCGGCGCTGGAAGTAGGCCAGCGGATCGCTACCGAGGTCGTACACATTCACGTCCGGATCGAGGTTGAAGCCGTTCGCATCCTGGTCGGTGCCGAACGCCAGTTGCGGCTCGTTGGAGCGCGCGGCGATCCTTGCCAGTTCCTCCTTCTCCTGCGCCGGCTCGATCGGCTTGTAGGCGTATTCGATCGCCCAGTAATCGTAAGGCCCCAGCGTGGACGCCACATACTCGCCCTGCTTCTCGCCTTTCAGCGACAGGTTGAACGGCGTGTAGTCCATCACCGAGCCTGTCAGGCTGTTCTTCCTGGTGAACTCCGGGTCCTGCAGCTGCTGCAGCGAATAAATGGTCGAGGCGCGGAAGTTGTGCCGCAGGCCGAGCGTGTGCCCCACCTCGTGCATGACCACCGACTTCACATACGCCTGCGCCACCGCTTCCGCTTCCGGCCCGCTCATGTCGAGCAGGCCGCGCGCCTCCAGCACGTCCATGGCGAAGCCCATCTCCTGCGCCGACTCCTGCATGTAATCGCAGCGCATCCCGGCAGTTTGCGGCGGCAGCAGGGAGATGCTGTCCTCGCCCACCATGCGCCGCGCGCCGCGCGCGAACACGTCCGACATGGCGATATCCGCGTCCAGGATCTCGCCGCTGCGCGGATCGACCTGGCTGGGCCCGATGGCGAAGCCGACGTCGCTGCCGACAAACCAGCGGATCGACGCGTGGCGCGCGTCCATGGTGTCGAATTTATCTGTGGCCGCCTGCTGCCTGACCACGATGGCGTCCTTGAAGCCGATACGCTCAAACGCCGCGTTCCAGGCCAGCACGCCCTGCCGCACCGACTCGCGATACTTCTCCGGCACGTTGGCGTCTATCCAGTAGACGATGGGCTGCTTCGGTTCCGACAGCGCCGCCGCCGGGTCCTGCTTCTCCAGCCGCCAGCGCTCCACCAGATGCACCGCCGTGGTGGGCGTCACGTCGTCCGAATAATCCTGGCTGGTGCTGACGAAGTGGCCGATACGGTCGTCCGCGCGGCGGCCATGCATGGCTTGCGCCGGCAGGGGCATGAAGCTGTAGTAGAAGCCGAGGAACATGCTGCGCGGGTCCGGCAGCGTCGAGGGCGGACTCGGAATCGCGGCCGGGATCGGCGGCATCACCGCCGGCGGCGCCGGGATGCGCGGCGTGAAGTAATGCGCGTTGACCTGGAAACCGGTCATGGCCTCGTCCGAGCGGATGGTGAGGAAGCTGCTGTTGCGCGCGTCCATGGCGTAGGTCATGCGGAACGCCGCCTCCAGCCGCGTGGTCATCGACGGAATGTCGCCAAACAGCAGCACGTTCGCATCCACCAGGACCGCCTTCGATTGCGGATGCGGGGTGCTGACCACCGGCGCGATCGCCAGCAGGCTGTCCGAGTACGCCTGCTGCACCGCCAGCGCCTGCGGCGTGCCGCCCTTGGCGCCGAAATCGGTGTTCTTGGCGATCATCTGAACGATGTTGCCCACGCGGTGGAACACCACCACCTGGCTCAATCCCATCTGGCTGCCGTAGATGCCGCGTTCACCGATCCCGTTCGGCATATTCACCGACATGAACATTGGCCGGTCGAACTGGTCGGGCCGCAGCTCGATCCAGACTTTTTCCTCTTTCTGATACAGGTTCAGGAAGCCCGGCAAATGCGAGGCGCCGCGCACCACATCGACGTAAGGCCGCAGCGCGGCGGCCGGCGCGGGGGCGACGGGAACCGGCGTGGCCACCGCCGGTTGCGGCGTCGCGGCGGCGGGTGCATCCGGCGCGTGCGGTACGGGCGGTGTTGGTACAGGTTCTTGCGCCAGGGCGTGGACGCTGAGCGCCGCCAACACGGCGGCGCGCATGGAATTCAGGACGAACATAATGCTTCCCTTGATGACATCCGGATAATGTACCCGAAAGCCCGGCGAAGCGAGAATTTTTTACAATGCCGGAGAGCGCAATTTGCCGGCGTTGACGACCGCGCGGCAGGGATTCAGGCCAATGGCGTAGGACAGGTCGGCCGGCCGCGCGATGCGCCACAGCGCGAAGTCGGCGCGCTTGCCCACCTCCAGGCTGCCGATTTCCTCGTGCAGTCCAAGCGCGCGCGCCGCGTGCAGCGTGCAGCCGGCCAGCGCCTCCTGCGGCGTCAGGCGCCACAGGGTGCAGGCCATGTTCATCGCCAGCAGCAGCGACGTCATGGGGGACGTGCCGGGATTGCAATCGGTCGCCACCGCCATCTTCACGCCGGCGGCGCGCATGGCGGCCACCGGCGGCGGCGTGGTGTCGCGCAGGAAGTAGTAGGCGCCGGGCAGCAGCACCGCCACCGTGCCGGCGGCGGCCATGGCCTCGATGCCGGCCGCGCCCAGGTGCTCAAGATGATCGGCCGACAAACCCTGGTAACGCGCCGTCAGCTCCGCGCCGCGCTGGTCGGACAGCTGCTCCGCGTGCAGCTTGACCGGCAGGCCAGCCTTCCGCGCCGCCTTGAACACGCGCTCCGTCTGTTCGTACGAAAAACCGATTCGCTCGCAGAACGCGTCCACCGCGTCCACCAGCCCTTCGGCGGCCAGCGGTGCGATCATCTTGCAGACTTCGTCCACGTAGTCGTCGGCGCGGCCGGCGAATTCCGGCGGCAGCGCGTGCGCGCCGAGGAAGGTGGTCGCCACCCGCACCGGCAGCTCGCGGCCGATGCGGCGCGCCACGCGCAGCATGGCCGCTTCCGACGCCAGCGTCAGGCCGTAGCCGGATTTGATCTCGATGGTGGTCACGCCCTCTGCCAGCAGGCTAAGTACCCGCGGCAGGCTGAGTTTTAGCAGCTCATCCTCCGACGCCGCGCGCGTGGCGCGCACCGTGGACATGATGCCGCCGCCGGCGCGGGCGATGTCCTCATAGGTGGCGCCGTTCAGGCGCGCCTCGAATTCATCGCTGCGGTTGCCGGCGTGGACGATGTGGGTATGGCAGTCGATCAGGCCGGGCGTGAGCCAGCTGCCGCCGCCGTCGTGCACCGTCACCGCTGTCGCCACCTTCATGGCCGGCATGTCGGCCTGTGGTCCCAGCCACGCGATGCGGCCGTCTTTTACCGCGATGGCGGCGTCGCGCACCTCGCCATATGCGCCATCGGCCATCGTGGCCAGATGCACGTTCGTAAACAACACATCCCACATACCTGCTGCCCTAGTTATAGATGATATCAGCCACCAGCACGGTGGCCTGCTGCGCTTCCATGGTCCAGTCGTCGTCGGCTTCCATCACCACCGTATCGTAGCGCACCATGGCGATGCGTTCGCGCGCGCTGCTCAGCGTCAGGCTCTCGCCCTCAGCCAGGAACAGGATGGTGGTGCCGGCGCGGCGCTTGAGCGCTTCCTTGCCGCGCACCGCGCGCAGCTCCAGCCGGTGGCGGCACACGCCGCGCCGCGTCATGACATTGAAATCGGTGGTGTGCGGGCCGGTGACGGTGGCGTGCACCGCGTCCTCGCCGGCGAACTCGATCAACGGCTCGCTGGGGCTGAGCACAAAGCGCTCATCACCAAAATCCAGCAGCACGCCATCGCCGTCCACCAGCGCCAGCGAGCGGTCGACACCGGGGAAGGAGGAGAACGGGCCATCCTGCGCGATGGTGGCAAGGCTGACGCGCCACTCGAAATCATCGAGATGGGCGCCGGCTGGCGAGATGGCGATTTCCGTGGTGCTGCCGCCGCCGTTCTTCCACGGCGCGGAGCGCAGGTTTGCATACTGGATCAGCTGGGTCATCGGAACTCCCTCAGTTCGGCCAAGGTCTGCCTGAAGCGCGCAGCGATCGCCTGCTGCGCCACGTGCTGCTGATTGCGCACTACCCACTGGCCGCCGACCATGACGTCCTTGACCAGATTGTCGTTGCCGCTGAAGACCAGGCTGCCGAGTACCTCGTCCAGCGCCAACCCAAACATATTCGGATGCCCGTCATCCAGCACCACGATGTCCGCGCGCAGCCCCGGCGCCAGCGCGCCCACCGGCCGCCCCGCCGCTTGCGCGCCGCCACGCAGCGCGCCCTGCCACAAAAAGTCGCCGACGTTGCGCTGCGCCGCCGACACCGCGATATTGCGGCGCTGGTGCCACAGGCGCTGTCCGTACTCCAGCCAGCGCAGCTCTTCCACCGCGCTTTGCGACACGTGGCTGTCGCTGCCGATGCCAAACACCCCGCCCTGCGCCAGGAAGGGCTCCAGCGGGAACAGGCCGTCGCCCAGGTTCGCCTCCGTGGTCGGGCACAGGCCCGCCACCGCGCCACTGGCGGCGATACCGCTCACCTCATCGTCCGTCAGATGCGTGGCGTGGATCAGGCACCAGCGCCGGTCCAGCGCCAAATTCTCCAGCAGCCACTGCACCGGGCGGCGGCCGCTCCAGTCCAGCGACTGCCGCACCTCCGCCATCTGCTCGGCGATGTGGATGTGCACCGGACGCGCCGCCGGCAGCGTCGCCAGCACCTCCTGTATCTGCCCGACCGTGGCCGCGCGCAGCGAATGCGGCGCCACCCCGACCTCGGTCTGCGCATCGCGCAGCGGCTCCAGCGCCTCCACGATGCGCAACACGTCCCGCGCGTCGGTGCGGAACCGTTGTTGCTCGGGGTTCAACGCCTTTTCGCCAAAGCCGGAATAACTATACAACACTGGCAGCATGGTCACGCCAATTCCCGCCAAACGTGCGGCGGCAATGACACGTTCCGCCGTTTCCGCCGGGCGCGGATACATGGCGCCATCCGGCGCGCGCTGCACGTAATGAAACTCGCACAGCGAGGTGTAGCCATGGCGCAGGCATTCGCTGAACAGCTGCGCGGCAATCGCCTCGATATGCTCCGGCGTGATGTTGCGCGCGAAGCGATACATCAGCTCGCGCCAGGTCCAGAAGCTGTCCTTGCTGTCGCCGGCCTTTTCCGTGCGCCCGCCCAGCGCGCGCTGGAAACTGTGCGAATGCAGGTTGATCATGCCCGGCAGCGCGTATTCAACGCACTCAACGCCCTCCGGCTCGGCCGCGCCGGCACCGACGGCCACGATGCCGCCGCCCGCATCCCACTCGATCAGCACATCCTTATGCCAGCCATCCGGCAGCAACGCGTGGCGCGCGAACAGCTTGCTCATGCGCGCCCCCAATCGGCGGCGGCCCGCGTCATCGCGCGCAACGGCTCCTGCACCCGCGAAGCCAGATCAGCGCGATAGCCATACGGCGCCGCTTCATCCATGTAGGTGGATTGGCACATCTCCAGCTGGATCGCGTGCACGCCCTTTTCCGGCTGGCCGTAGAAACGCGTGATATGCCCGCCCTTGAAGCGGCCGTTGACGGCAATGGTGTAGCGCCCATCGGCCCGCGCCTGCGCGACAATCGCCTCGCTCAAGCCGGCCGCGCAGCTCTTGCCGTCGGCCGTGCCAAAGTTCAGGTCCGGCAGCTTGCCCTCGAAGAAGCGCGGCACCACCGAGGCGATCGAATGCGCATCCCACAGCACCACGCGGCCGTGCAGCGCCAGCAAGCGGTCCAACTCGGAGCGCAATTGATCGTGATATGGCTTCCAGTACGCCAGCAGGCGGCGCTGGACTTCCTGCTCGTCCGGCGCGTGGCCGTCGCGGTACAACGGCTCGCGATGGAAGGTATCGACCGGGCACAAACCCGTGGTGTCCTGCCCCGGATACAGATTGGCGTTCTCCGGCGGGCGATTCAAATCGATCACGTAACGCGACCAGCGCGCCGACAACACCGACGCGCCCATCTCCCCCAGGAATTCATACAGGCGGACCAAATGCCAGTCCGTGTCCTGCCTGTCGACGGCGGCCGGGGTCATCGCCGCCAGCACGTCGTCGGGAATATCGGTGCCCACGTGCGGCATGGACACCAGCAAGGGAATACTGCCTGCTTTGAACTGATAGTCCATGCCCCTCTCCTCTTACGGATGCAGCGCCGTGAACAACTCTTTGCACGAGGCGCTCAACTCGCCGCGCAGCACCATGCCCTTGGCCGCCTCGATATCCGGCGCGAAGAAGCGGTCCACCTCATAGAACGGCACCTTCTGGCGCAGCTGCTCATGCACGTGCTCCAGATGCGGCGACGTGGTCAGCGGGCGGTGGAAATCGATGCCCTGCGCCGCCGCCAGCAGCTCGATGCCGACGATGGTGGCGGTATTCTGCGCCATATCCTCCAGACGGCGCGCCGCATAGGTCGCCATGCTGACGTGGTCTTCCTGATTGGCCGAGGTGGGAATCGTGTCCACGCTGCCCGGATGCGCGATCGACTTGTTCTCCGACGCCAGCGCGGCGGCCGTCACATGCGCGATCATGAAGCCCGAGTTCACGCCCGGATCGCGCACCAGGAATGGCGGCAGGCCGGACAAGGTCGCGTCGATCAGCAGCGAAATGCGGCGCTCGGAGATCGAGCCGATTTCCGCGATCGCCAGCGCCAGCGTGTCGGCGGCGAAGGCCACCGGCTCGGCGTGGAAGTTGCCACCCGAGACCACCACCGACAGCTCGCCATCCTTGAACAGCAGCGGATTGTCGGTCACCGCGTTGGCCTCGATCAGCAGCGTGCGCGCGGCGTTGTTGATGATGTCCCAGCAGGCTCCCATCACTTGCGGCTGGCAGCGCAGGCAGTAAGGGTCCTGCACGCGCTCATCGCCCACCAGGTGCGAAGCGCGGATCGCGCTGTTGGACACCAGCTGGCGGTAAATCGACGCGGCGGCGATCTGGCCCGGCTGGCCGCGCACCTCGTGCACGCGCGCGTCGAACGGCGAATCCGAGCCCTTGGCCGCATCCAACGACAAGGCGCCCGCCACCATGCCCGCCTCCAGCAGGCGCTCGGCCATGAACAGGCCATGCAGCGCCAGCGCGGTCGACACCTGCGTGCCGTTGATCAGCGCCAGGCCTTCCTTCGCGGCCAGCACCACCGGCTCGATGCCGGCGGCCTTCAGCGCGGCGGCGGCGTCCTGCAACTCGCCGTTGACCCGCACCTGGCCCACGCCCATGATCGCCAGCGTCATGTGCGACAGCGGCGCCAGGTCGCCCGACGCGCCGACCGAGCCCTTGGCCGGAATCGCGGGCATGATGCCGGCGTTATAGATCGCGATCAGGGAATCGATGATCAGCGGACGCACGCCCGAGAAGCCGCGCGCCAGGCTGCCGATCTTCATCAGCAAAATCAGCCGGCACACCGCGTCCGACATCAATTCACCCGTGCCGACCGAGTGCGACAGGATCAGATTGCGCTGCAACTGCTCCAGCTTTTCATCCGGGATGCGGGTCTTGGCCAGCAGGCCGAAGCCGGTGTTGATGCCGTAGGCGGCATCGCCCTTGGCGACGATCGCCTGCACGGCGGCGGCCGAGGCCTCGATCACGGGATAGGCCTCGGCGGCCAGCGCCAGCGGGCCGGCCGCGTTCCACACGGAGCGCAGTTCCGAGAGCGTGATGGCGCCCGGTTTGAGAGTCAAAGTCATGGTAAAGCTCATTTAATCATTGGAAGGTTGAGGCCATTGCGCTTGGCGCAGGCGACCGCGGTCTCATAGCCCGCGTCGGCGTGGCGCATCACGCCCGAGCCGCTGTCGTTCACCAGCACGCGCGCCAGGCGCTTGGCGGCTGCGTCGGTGCCATCGGCCACGATCACCACGCCGGAATGCTGCGAGTAGCCCATGCCCACGCCGCCGCCGTGGTGCAGCGACACCCAGGTCGCGCCGCCGGCGGTGTTCAGCAGCGCGTTCAGCAGCGGCCAGTCGGAGACGGCGTCGGTGCCGTCCTTCATGGCCTCCGTCTCGCGGTTAGGGCTGGCCACCGAGCCGGTATCCAGATGGTCGCGGCCAATCACGATCGGCGCCTTGAGCTCGCCCTTGCGCACCATCTCGTTGAAGGCCAGGCCGGCGATGTGGCGCTCGCCCAGGCCCAGCCAGCAGATGCGCGCCGGCAGGCCCTGGAAGGCGATGCGCTCGCGCGCCATGTCCAGCCAGCGGTGCACCTGCGCGTGATGCGGGAACAGCTCCTTGATCTTGGCGTCGGTCTTGTAGATATCCTCCGGATCGCCGGACAGCGCCACCCAGCGGAACGGGCCCCGGCCCTCGCAGAACTGCGGGCGGATGTAAGCCGGCACAAAGCCCGGGAAATCGAAGGCGTTCTTCACGCCGTGGTCAAACGCCACCTGGCGGATGTTGTTGCCGTAGTCGACCACCTTGGCGCCCAGCGCCTGGAACTCCAGCATGGCCCGCACGTGCACCGCGCACGCCGCGGTGGCGGCGGCCTTCAGCTCCGCATGACGCGACGCGTCCTGCTGCGCCGCCTTCCACTGCTCGACAGTCCAGCCCTGCGGCAGGTAGCCATTGATCAGGTCATGCGCCGAGGTCTGGTCGGTGACGATATCCGGCACCAGGCCGCCGGCCCTGGCGCGGCGCACCAGCTCCGGCAGCACGTCGGCCGCGTTGCCCAGCAGGCCGATGGAGATGGCGTCGCCGGCCGCCTTGTGGTGCTTGATCATTTCCAGCGCCTCGTCGATGGACGCGGCCTGCTTGTCGAGGTAGCGCGTGCGCAGGCGGAAATCGATGCTGCTTTGCTGGCACTCGACGGTCAGCGACACCGCGCCGGCCATGGTCGCGGCCAGCGGCTGGGCGCCGCCCATGCCGCCCAAGCCGGCGGTCAGCACCCAGCGGCCTTTCAGGTCGCCGCCGAAATGCTGGCGCCCCGCTTCCGCGAAGGTCTCGAAAGTGCCCTGCACGATGCCCTGCGTGCCGATGTAGATCCACGAACCGGCCGTCATCTGGCCGTACATGAACAGGCCCTTGCGGTCCAGTTCATTGAAATGCTCCCAGTTGGCCCATTTCGGCACCAGGTTGGAATTGGCGATCAGGACGCGCGGCGCGTCTTCGTGGGTCTGGAACACGCCGACCGGCTTGCCGGACTGGATCAGCAAGGTCTGATTCTCTTCCAGCTCGCGCAGCGAGGCCAGGATCTGGTCGTAGCACTCCCAGTTGCGGGCCGCGCGGCCGATGCCGCCGTAGACCACCAGGTGTTTCGGATTCTCCGCCACTTCCTTGTCCAGATTATTCTGGATCATGCGGTAAGCCGCCTCCGCGCCCCAGTTCTTGCAGGTGCGCTCGGGGCCGCGCGGCGCGCGGATCTCGCGGCTGGCGTCGTAACGTGGATCACTGTCTAGTTGGATGGTCATAAGGGCTCCTGCCGCGAGGTTGTGAGTATCCTCGCAGCATAAGTTGTATATACAACCAAGTCAACAGGTTTTTTCTATCGCGTCACTTGCGGCTATAGACGCGGCGCCCGCCCATCCAGGTCTGCAGCACCGTGGTCTTGCCCAGTTGTTCAGGCGCGATCTTGAAGATGTCGCGGTCGACCACGATGAAATCGGCCCACTTGCCCGGTTCCAGCGAGCCAATCACGTTTTCCTGGTGCGCCGCGTAGGCCGCGTCCAGGGTGAAGCAACGGAACGCTTCGGCCAGCGTCATGGCCTGGTTCTTGTACCAGCCGCCGGCCGGCACGCCGGCGTTGTTCTGGCGCGTGACCGCCGCGTGCAGGCCCTCGAACGGATTCGGCGACTCGATCGGGAAGTCCGAGCCGCAGGCGATCTTCGAACCCTGGTCGAGGAAGCTGCGCCACGCGTACGCGCCCTTGATGCGCTCATGGCCCACGCGCTGCTCGGCCATGTTCTGGTCCGAGGTGGCGTGGGTCGGCTGCATCGACGGGATGATGCCCAGCTGCTTGAAGCGCGGGATATCCTCCAGCGCCACCACCTGCGCGTGCTCCACCCGGTGGCGCAGCCCGACGTTCTTGTACTGCGGGATCAGCTGGGCGTAGGCGTCCAGGATCTGGCGGTTGCCGGCGTCGCCGATGGCGTGGATGTTGACCTGGTAGCCCGCCTTCATGGCCTTGCTCATCTTGGCGCGCATCTCGGCGTCCGGATAGAACAGCAGGCCCTTGGTGGACGGCATGTCGGTGTAGGGCGCCAGCAGGGCCGCGCCGCGGCTGCCCAGCGCACCGTCCGAATACAGCTTGACCGCCGCCAGCGCGTACACGTCATTGGCGTAGGACTTGAGCGGGCCCTCCTTGGACAACTCGTCGAAATCGCCGGCCGTGTCGCCGATCATGGCGTAGACGCGGGTGGTCAGCTTGCCGTGGTCGGCGTAGTCGCGGTAGATATCGTCCTGCACCGCCTTGATGCCGGCGTCGTGCACGCTGGTCAGGCCGACCTTGGCCAGCGAGGCCAGGGCCACGTCCAGCGTGGCGCGCGCCTCGGCCGGCGTCGGCAGCGGCACCACCTTGTTCACCAGCTCCATGGCGGCGTCCACCAGCACCCCGGTTGGCCGGCCGCTGGCGTCGCGCTCGATCTTGCCGCCGGCCGGATCGCGCGTGTTCCTGTCGATGCCGGCCATCTCCAGCGCCTTGGTGTTGACCCAGATGGCGTGGCCGTCCACCCGGTGCAGCAGCACCGGACGGTCGTTGACCACCGCATCCAGCTCGGCGGCGGTGGGGAAACGGCCCAGTTTCCAGATCTCCTGGTTCCAGCCGAAACCGACGATCCAGGCCTTTTTCGGGTGCGAACGGGCGAAATCGGCCACCGCCCTGACCGCCGCGTTCAGCGAGGTGGGGCTGTAGAGCTCCACGCCGGAGGCGATTTCGCCCAGTTCAAACACATGGCCATGGGCGTCGATCAGGCCTGGCAGCAGGGTTTTGCCCTGCACGTCGATGTGCTCCGCCTTTGGCAGCGCGGCCGCCGTCTCGGCCTCGCTGCCCACCGCCACGATGCGGCCCAGGTCATCGAACGCCAGCGAGGTAAAGCGCTGCAACTGCCCGGCGGCGGTCAGCGTGTAGCCATTGGCGCGGTCGATGATGGTGTCGGCGTGGGCCGGCAGGGCCGCCAGCGCGGCGGCGATGAAAAGGGTGGTGCGCATCGAAATCTCCATTCAGCAGCAAGATTCAGAGTGTATCAGGCAAACCGCGGGAATTCAGTTGCGGGACGGGTACAATGCAGGCTTCCAAGCACCCAGAACACAGAGAACCAGTGTCCAGCCGCCTACTTTACCTTCGCCTGCTTAACGAATTCCGCCCTTACACGTGGATCGCCCTCGTCACGCTGTTCGCGGTCGGCCTGGCCGCCGCCACCGACGTGCTGCTGATCCGCCAGCTGCAAAACGTGGTGGACGCGCTGGCGCCGGCCCACTCCCTCGGCCCGGCCAAGGCGCAAGCCACCGGCATCCTGGCCTGGGTGCAGGACGCGCTGGGCCACCTGCTGCCCGCCGATCCGACCAGGGCCGCGCTGTGGACCATCCCGGCCGTGATCTTCGGCCTGGCGGTGATGCGCATGGTGTCCAGCTTCGCCGGCGAATACGGCGCCGCGTGGCTGAGCAGCCGGGTGCAGGCCAACCTGCGCGAGGTCATGTTCGCCCGCATCATGCGCCTGCCGAACGGCTATTTCGACCAATCGTCCACCGGCACCACCCTGTCGCGCGTGGCCTTCGACGCCGCCCAGGTGGCGCAGGCCGGCCTCACGGTGGTCAACGTGGCGGTGCGCGACTCGGTGGCCACCATCGGCTACCTGATCACCCTGTTCACCATCGACTGGCAGCTGGCGGTGTTCTGCCTTGGCCTACTGCCGCTGGTGGCGGCCATCGTCACCTTCGCCGGCCGCCGCATGCGCAAGTTGAGCAAGAGCGCGCAGGCGGCCATGGGCGATCTGACCAATGTGCTGGACGAGAGCATCAGCGGCCAGCGCGTGGTGAAGATCTTCGGCGGCCAGAAATATGAGCAGGAGCGCTTCGACAACGTGGTCAAGCTGAATCGCCAGCTGGCGGTCAAGCACGCGGCGACGTCGGCGCTCAACTCCGGCATCATCATGATGCTGATCGGGATCACGCTGTCGTCGGTGATTTACTTTGCGCTGCTGCGCGCGCAGGCGGGCGCCTTGTCGCCGGGCGCGTTCGTGGCCTTCATGTCGTCGCTGATGGCGATGCAGTCGCCGATCAAGAACCTGACCAAGATCAACGAGCCGATGCAGCGCGGGCTGGCGGCGGCGGAATCCGTGTTCGGCCTGATCGACCTGGAGTCGGAGGCGGACCAGGGCACCAGGACCATCGCCCGCGCCGAGGGCCGCCTGTCGGTGCAGGACGTGAGTTTCCACTATCGCGGCGCCGACGGCGCGCCGCTGGCCCCGGACGCGCGTCCGGCGCTGGACCATGTGTCGCTCGACATCGCGGCCGGCGAGACGGTCGCGCTGGTGGGCAGCTCGGGCAGCGGCAAGACCACGCTGGCCGGCCTGCTGCCGCGCTTCTACGATGTGAGCGGCGGCAGCATCCAGCTGGACGGCGTCGACCTGCGCGACTACACCATGGCCTCGCTGCGCCGGCAGATCGCGCTGGTGTCCCAGGACGTGGTGCTGTTCAACGACACACTGGCGGCCAACATCGCCTATGGCGACCCGGCGCCGTCGATGGAGCGCATCGAGGCGGCGGCGCGGGCGGCGCACGCGCATGAATTCATCGTGCGCCAGCCGGAGGGCTACCACTCGCCGGTGGGGGAAAATGGCTTGCGTCTGTCGGGCGGCCAGCGCCAGCGCCTGGCGATCGCGCGCGCGCTGTACAAGAACGCGCCGATATTGATCCTGGACGAAGCCACCAGCGCGCTGGATACGGAATCCGAGCGGCTGGTGCAGCAGGCCTTGGAAGTGCTGATGAAGGGCCGCACCACGGTGGTCATCGCTCACCGTCTGTCGACCATCGAGAATGCGGACCGCATCGTGGTGCTGGATCGCGGCCGCATCGCCGAATCGGGGACGCACGAGGCGCTGCTGGCGCGGAACGGCATCTACGCCCGGCTGTATCAAACGCAGAAGAGCGTTCAAACCTGACCCCCGTCGCTCCGGCGAAGGCCGGAGCCCATGGAACGCGAGCGCCACCACAACGCATGCGCCCTATGGATTCCGGCCTGCGCCGGAATGACGCGTCAGGCGGTGTAGCCGCCGTCCACGGTGAAGCTGGCGCCGGTCACGAAGCCGGCTTCTCCGCTCACCAGGTAGGCCACCATTCCGGCCACTTCCTCCGGCTTGCCAAAACGCCGCGCCGGGATCATGGTTTGCAGCGCCGGCGCGTGATGACCATCCACCGGATTCATGTCGGTCTCGGTCGGCCCTGGCTGGACGTTGTTGACCGTGATGCCGCGCGGTGCCAGGTCGATCGCCGCCCCGCGCACCAGCGCCGCCACCGCGCCCTTGGTCATCGAATACACACTGGACGTCGGAAACGCCACGCGGATGCTGGCGATGCTGCCAATGGTGACAATACGCCCGCCCTCTTTCATCACCCTGGCCGCCGCCTGCATGGCGACGAACACGCCCCGCACGTTGGTGGCCACCATGCGGTCGAAGTCTTCCAGCGCATAGTCCTCTATCGGCGCCAGGTTCAGGATGCCGGCGTTGGTGACGAGGATGTCCAGCTGCCCGAAATACTCCACCGTTTGCGTCACGGCCGCCTGCACGGCCGCCGCGTCGGCGCTGTCGGCGCGAATGGCCAGCGCCTTGCCGCCGCTGGCGATGATGGTGGCGGCCAGGTCGTTGGCCTTGTCAGGCGATGATACATAAGTAAAAGCCACAGCCGCGCCGTCCTGCGCCAGACGCTTGACGATGGCCGCGCCGATGCCGCGCGCGCCGCCGGTTACCAGAGCTACTTTCATGATATTTCCTTTCGTTTTGGATCGATTAGTCAAAAACCGAGGTCATGTTAGATTTTCTGGATCGAACGGTCAAGTAAACGTTTCGTGATAATTATCCGCGCAGGCCTTGGACGGCGAAGCTGGCGATGGCGCGCAGGGTAGCGATGGTGGCCCCGGCCTTGGCGCTGATTTTCATGCCGGACAGGGTGGCCGCGACGAACGCGGTAGCTTGTGCGATGTCGGTATCGGCGGCGATTTCGCCGGCTGCGGCGGCGCCGCGCAGTTGCGCTTCCACCGCGTGGTTGAGCAGTTTGGCGCTGGCGTCGCGCAAGGCGTTCACCTCCTCATCGCTGGTGCCGAATTCGGAAATGGCGTTCACGCCCATGCAACCCTTGACGTTGTCGCGCCTGGGGCGGGAGGCGAACGCCTGCAGCATGTTGTGGATGGCCGCCAGCGGCGTGTCGCCTTTCAGGTGGCGCAGCAGGTCGTTGACGCTGGCCTCGTTGTAGCGCCTCAGCGCCTCAAGGTAGAGCGAGCGCTTGTCGCCAAAGGTGTCGTACAGGCTTTGGCGGCCGATCCCCATGGCGTCCAGCAGGTCGGTGGTGGAGGTGGCCGCGTAGCCCTTCTGCCAGAAGACTTCCAACGCCTTGTTCAGTGTCTCGTCGCGGTCGAACTCTCTTTGCCTTGCCACAGATATTCCTTGGTTAGTTTGCGTCGTGGAAGATGATGCCCAGCGTGTGGCGCGATCCGGCGCGCAGCCGGCTCACGCCGTGCCGCAGGTTGACGCGGTAGATGCCGCGCGTGCCCTGCACCGGGCGATGATTGACGGCGAAGATTACCATGTCGCCGCGCTTCAGCGGTACGACCTCCACGCGCGACTGCATGCGCGGGCGCTGTTCGGTCAGCACGAACTCGCCGCCCTCGAAATCCTTGCCCGGCTGTGACAGCAGCACGGCCGCCTGCAGCGGGAAGACATGCTCGCCGTACAGGTCCTGGTGCAGGCAGTTGTAGTCGCCGGCGGTGTACTGGAGCAGCAGCGGGGTCGGGCGCTGCTGCCCGGCTGCGTGGCAGCGCGCCAGGAAGTCGGTGTGCTCGGCCGGGAAACGGTCCGGCAGGTCCATCAGCTCATGCCAGCGGTTGGCGATCGCGGCCAGGGGCCCATACAGGGCGTTGCGCAGGGCGGCGATGGTCGACGGCAGCGGGTAGCGGAAGTACTGGTACTCGCCGCTGCCGAAGCCGTGCTGCGACATCACCACGCGGCTGCGGAACAGTTGCGCCTGCGCATACTGCGCGGCCATGGCGGCGCACTCCTCGGCGGTCAGCATACCGGGGAGGATGGCGTAGCCGTGCGCGTTCAGCTCATCCGCGATGCCCTGCCAGTCGAGGCCGGCCACGTGCACCGCGATCCCCGCCGCCGCGCCGACCGCGCGCCGCGCCACCGCCTGCGCCGCCTCGGAAACGGCCGGGGCCGGCGGTGCGGGCGCCATCGGCGGCACGGTGCGCGGCTTGCGCTGCGCCGCCGCGTCACCGAAATCGAGCTCGCCGTTATTGATTGTGCTCACTGAGCGCCTCCCTGTTCAACAATTCCGCCTTGCGGTCCACGCCCCAGCGGTAGCCGGAGATCGACCCGTCATTGCGCACCACGCGGTGACACGGTATCGCCACCGCGATCGCATTGGCGGCGCACGCGCTGGCAACCGCCCGCGCCCCGCGCGGCACGCCGGCCAGGTCCGCCAGCTCGGCATACGTCACGCGCCGCCCGGCCGGTATCGCCCGCAACACCTGCCACACACGCTGCTGGAACGCCGTGCCGCGCACGTCGAGCGGCAGATCCAGCCCGACCGACGGCTGCTCCACCATGCCCACCACGCGCGACACCACCTGCTCATACTCCGGCTCCGCGCCGATCAACTCCGCGCGCGGAAAGCGGTCCTGCAGGTCCTTCACCAGGAAATCCGGATCGTCATCGATCAGGATCGCGCAGATGCCCTGCTCCGTGCTGGCCACCAGGATCGGCCCCAGCGAACACTCGGCGATCGCGAAGCGGATCTGCTCCCCCGCCCCGCCGGCGCGGAAGGTCGAAGGCTTCATGCCCAGCACCGCCCCCGACTGCGCATAAAACCGGCCGCTTGAATTGAAGCCCGCCGCGTACATGGCGTCCGTCACCGTGGCCTGAGCGGCCAGCCCGGCCTGCACCCGCCGCGCCCGCGCCGCGTTGGCGTAGGCCTTGGGCGTGATCCCCGTCACCGCCTTGAACATGCGATGGAAATGGAAACGGCTCACCCCCACCGCCGCGGCCAGGCTGTCCAGGTCCGGCGCCTCCTCCGCCTCGTCGATCAGGCGGCAGGCCTGCGCCACGATGGCGGCCTGGCGCTCGGCCAGCGGCGGCTGGTCCGGCTTGCAGCGCAGGCAGGGACGGAACCCGGCCTGCTCGGCCGCCTCGCGGCTGTCGTGAAACGCCACGTTCTTGCGCAGGGCCGGACGCGCGCCGCACGACGGCCGGCAGTACACCCCGGTGCTGCGCACCGAATACCAGAACACCCCGTCGGCGCTGGCGTCGCGCTGCCGCACGGCGGTCCAGCGCTTCTCATCGCTACCATACTTGCCCATCTCAGACTCCGTGGTTGGTGGAATGGGGCCATCTTAGCCAGCGTAAAAAAACACCGCACTCCGCCTCTTGCTTTTGAATTGTACTAGCATGCGGTGCTAGAATTCCTGCTTTCCGGGAGAAGCCGTTTGGACGATCAAGCCACGCAAGACAGCACACCTATTTTCCAGCGCATCAAAGACTACCTGCTGGCCGAAATCGCCGCCGGCACGTGGAAGGAGGGCGACGTGATCCCGTCCGAGCAGGCGCTGGTCAAGCAGTTCGGCGTCTCGCGCATGACCGTCAACCGCGCCGTGCGCGAGCTCACCGCCGAGCAGGTGCTGACGCGCCGCCAGGGCTCGGGCACCTACGTGGCCCAGCAAAAATACCAGGCCACCCTGCTGGAGATCAAATCCATCGCCGACGAGGTCCGCGCGCGCGGCCACGCCCACCGCAGCAGCCTGCAGCAGCTGGAGCGCGTCAAGGCCAGCGATTTGATGGCCAAGCAGTTCGACCTGCCGGCCGGCCACCCGCTGTTCCATTCGGTGATCGTCCACTTCGAGAACGGCGTGCCGATCCAGGTCGAGGACCGCTGGGTCAACCCGCTGTGCGCGCCGGACTACATGGAACAGGACTTCGCCCACATCACCCCCAACGAATACCTGATGCAGGCCGCGCCGCTGCAGGGCGCCACCTACAGCATCGAGGCGCTGGCCGCCCCGCGCGACATCGCCGACATGCTGGCCATCGACACCAAACAGGCCTGCCTGGTCCTCAAGCGCCAGACCCGCTCCGGCGGCATGATCGCCACCATGGCCACCATGTGGCACCCAGGCCACCGCTACCAGTTCGCCGGCAGCTTCAATCAATAGGCCCGCCGGCAAACTAGCACCGCGCAAGCCACCGCGCGGCGCGCATTCTCACCGATTGTCACGAAAACAGCCCTGAATTGTTAAATCGACGGCTGTTTCGCTGGCATTCAGGAAGCAATCGTCTTCTTGCCACGGATCCGCCAACGGCCCCGGCTTCGATGCTATAGTGGCCCAGACCCAGCCGCCATAGATCAACGAAAGGGAAGCTCTTGTTTCACTGCCGTTCGCGCTTGCGCCAGCCCCGCTGGCAAGGTTTGTCACGCCGGCTGACAACGTGCGCGCTCGCGCTTGTGCTGACGCCCCTGCTGCCCTGCGCGGCCGGGGCGGCGGAGAAGGTCACCATCCAGCTCAAATGGCAGCACCAGTTCCAGTTCGCCGGCTACTACGCCGCGCAGGATCAGGGCTATTACCGCGACGCCGGCCTCGATGTCACCCTGCTGGAGGCGCGCCCCGGCGGCGATCCGCTGCAGGCCGTGATGCAGGGCCAGGCCCAGTACGGCGTCGGCAACACCACTCTGCTGCTGGCGCGCGGCATCGGCCAGCCGGTGGTGGTGCTGGCCTCCATCTTCCAGCACTCCGGCGCCACCCTGCTGCGCCGCCTCGACGCCGCCGGCAAGCCGCGCCCGTGGCAGGGCAGCCGCCTGATGATCGCGCCCAACAACGAGGAACTGACGGTGTTCCTGAAAAAGCAGGGCGTGCGCATGGACAGCATCCAACAGATCCCGCACAGCTACAACTTCGACGACCTGGCCGAAGGCCGGGTGGACGCCATGTCGGTGTACCAGACCGAGGCCCCGTACGTGCTGGATCGCCTCAACGTGCCGTACGAACTGGTCTCGCCGCGCAGCCACGGCCTGGATTTCTACGGCGACGTGCTGTACACCACCGAGAGCGAACTGCGCGAGCACCCGGCGCGCGCGCAGGCGCTGCGCGAGGCCACGCTGCGCGGCTGGCTCTACGCCATGCAGCATCCGGGCGAGATCGCCGACCTGATACGCGCCCGCTACCCCGAGCGCCACAGCCGCGAGCACCTGGTGTTCGAGGCCCAGCGCATCGCGCCGCTGCTGGAGCAGCCGCTGATCGAACTGGGATACAGCAACCCCGAACGCTGGCGCGCCATCGCCCGCGCCTACGCCGAGCAGGGCATGCTGCCGGCCAGCTTCAACATCGATGGCTTCCTGTACCAGCCACCGGACGGCAATCCGCTGCTGCGCTACGGCGGCTGGATGGCCGGCCTGCTGTTGCTGATGGTCTCGGCGGCCGGCGCCTGGCGCCTGCACGTGCAGGGCCGCACGCTGCGCGCCACGCGCGCGCGCCTGGAAGACGCCGAACAGCGCGCCAGCGCCGCGCTGGAAAGCGCCCGCACCGGCAGCGCCGCCAGCGGCGCCGCCGAGGAGGCGCGCATGTGGGCGCTGGTGGACGCCACGCCCGGCGCGGTGCTGGTCGCCGACAAGCGCGGGCGCGTGTGCCACGCCAATCAGGCCTGCGCGCGCAGCTTCGGCTACGAGGGCAATATGGCCGGCCGCTCGATCGAGCAGCTGGCGCCCGAGGCCATGCGCAACAACGGCCGCGCGCGCGAGCTGTTCTCGCGCCCCAACCTGCCGGGCCGGGTGCTGTGCGCGGTGCGCGCCGACGGCGGCAGCTTCCCGGCCATGGTGCACATGTCGCCGGTGGAGCTGTGCGGGCAGGAGCTGGTCATCATGGCGCTGCGCGACATGACCCAGCGCCAGCGCGCCGAGGAGGCGCTGCACGCCAGCTCCGAGCGCTATCGCCAGATCGTGCAGACCGCCGCCGAGGGCATCTGGATGACCAACGCCGACGACCGCACCACCTTCGTCAACCCCACGCTGGCGCGCATGCTGGACTACGAGGTGGAACGCATCATGGGCCGCGCCATGACCGACTTCATGGACGACACCGGGCGCGAACTGCTCAAGCAGCACCTGCAGCGCCGCCTGTCCGGCGAGGCCAGCCAGGGCGACGTGTGCTTCACGCGCAGCGACGGCAGCACCGTCTGGTGCCTGCTCTCGACCACCGTGATGAACGCCGACTCCGGCCACTACGCCGGCATGCTGGCCATGCTGACCGACATCACCGCGCGCCGCCAGGCCGAAAGCGCGCTGCATGCGTCGAGCCAGCGCCTGGCGTCCATCTTCAACGCGGTCACCAACGGCCTGGTGATGATCGACGGCCAGGGCCGCATCATCGAACGCAACGCCGCCGCCGCGCGCATGCTGGCGCACACCGAGGAGCTGAGCGCGGGCGGCCTGTGGGCCGGGGTGCGCGAGGACGGCACGCCCTATGACGGCGGCAGCCATCCGGTGCAACTGGCGCTGGCCACCGGCATGTCGGTGCGCGACGTGGTGATGGGATTGCGGCAGCCGGACGGCGCCCGCTGCTGGCTGTCGGTCAACGCCGAGCCGATCCCGGACGACAGCGGCGCCGTGCACCTGGTGGTGGCCAGCCTGACCGACATCACCGACCGCAAGCGCGGCGAGGACGCGTTGCGCGAGTTGAACGAGCACCTGGAGGAACGGGTGGCGCTGCGCACGCGCGAACTCGATCAGGCGCGCATGGTGGCCGAGGAGGCCAGCCAGACCAAGGGCCAGTTCCTCGCCAACATGAGCCACGAGATCCGCACGCCGATGAACGGCGTGATCGGCATGGCCTACCTGGCGCTCAAGACCGAGCTCGATCCGCGCCAGCGCGACTACCTGGAAAAGATCCGCTTCGCCGGCGAGCACCTGCTGGGCATCATCGACGACATCCTCGACATCTCCAAGATCGAAGCCGGCAAGCTCGAGATCGAGCAGGTCGACTTCGCGCTCGACCACGTGATCCAGACCCTCAACACGGTGGTGGCGCCGAAGGCCGCCAGCCGCGAGCTGGAGCTGGTGTACGACCTCGATCCGACGCTGCCGAAGGTGCTGCGCGGCGATCCGCTGCGATTGGGCCAGGTGCTGATCAACTACGCCAACAACGCCATCAAGTTCAGCGAGAAAGGCCGCATCGAGGTGCGCGTGCGCCAGGTGGTGGGCGACGCCCATGGCTGCCTGCTGCGCTTCGAGGTGAGCGACTGCGGCATCGGCCTGTCGGAAAGCGAAATCGACAAACTGTTCCAGCAATTCCAGCAGGCCGACACCTCCACCACGCGCGAATACGGCGGCACCGGCCTCGGTCTGGCCATCTGCAAGCAGTTGGCGCAGCTGATGGGCGGCGAGGTGGGCGTGCGCAGCCGCCCCGGCCAGGGCAGCACCTTCTGGTTCACCGCGCGCCTGGGCATCAGCAGCGCCACCGTGCCGGCCCTGATCGACCGCGTGAAGGACGCCGCCGCCGAGCTGCTGGCCTCCTCGCGCAGCGCGGCCGTGATGTCGGCGCTGAAGAACGCCCGCATCCTGCTGGTGGAGGACAACACCTTCAACCAGCAGATCGCGCTGGAGATGCTGGAGGACGTGGGTTCCTCGGTGTGCCTGGCCGCCAACGGCATGGAGGCGCTGGAGCTGCTGCGCCAGACCGCCTTCGACTGCGTGCTGATGGACGTGCAGATGCCGCTGATGGACGGCCTGGAGGCCACCCGCCGCATCCGCGCCGACCCGCGCCTGGCCGACATGCGCGTGCTGGCCATGACCGCCACCGCCACCAGCGAGGACCGGGTGCGCTGCATCGAGGCCGGCATGGACGACTTCATCTCCAAGCCGATCCAGCCGGCGCTGATGTACCAGACCATCGCCAACTGGCTGCCGGCGCGCGACGGCGGCGAGGCGCGCGAGGCGCCGGCGCGGCCGGCCCGTCCCGCCTTCAAAACCACGCTGGGCGGCGACCCGGCCGTGATCGACCTGTCCATCCTGGCCAAGCTGCTCGGCTACCATCCGCACAAGGTGCGCAAGTTCGCCTTCAAGTTCTTGCAAAACACGCAAGATGGCCTGAACCAGATGGAGGCGGCGCTGCAGCGCGGCGACCTGGCCGCCGTGCGCGAACTCGGACACCGCCTCAAGTCGCCGGCGCGCACGGTGGGCGCGCTGGGCATGGGCGAGCTGCTGCTGGAGCTGGAACAATTGCCAGTGACCGACAGCGACGCCGATAATAAGCGCCACGCCCGCGCGCTGCTGCAGAAACTGTGGCCGCTGCTGGAGCGCATCACCGAACAAATCATGACCAATACCACCTTCGCCGACGACAACTGAGATGCGGATACTGCTGCTGGATGACGATGCCTTTATGCTGGAGCTGCTGGCCGACATGGTCGCCAGCCTGGGCGAGCACACGGTGGTGCGCGAGACCGACGGCCGCCGCGCGCTGATCGAGCTGCGGCTGCGCCCGCCGGCGCTGGTGATCTGCGACCTGTCGATGCCGGTGATGGACGGCATCGACTTCCTGCGCCTTGCGGCGGCGCAGCAGTACCGGGGCTGCGTGGTGCTGCTGTCCGGGGTCGATGGCGCGGTGCTGAAAACCGCCGCCCGCCTGGCCGAGGCCCAGGGCCTGGCCATCCTCGACGCCTGCACCAAACCGATGAGCATGGAGGCGCTGTCGGCCCTGCTGGAACGGGCCGCCGCCCGCTGTGCATAGCAAACCAAAACAAACAACCGCACATTTTTAAAAAATGGGTTATTATTTACGCCATCCCTCGCCTGCCGACCTTGTTGCCATCCCCTCTAGACATTGAAATCGTGCAAATGGCACCCAACTGCTGCTCATGGCGGCGTTTGAGGCCCAGTCCCCAGGCGTTATTACTTACCGACCTCGATTGAGGAAAATATGAGCGAAAATATCAAACACATTACCGATGCATCCTTTGACGCCGACGTGCTGAAATCCGACCGCCCAGTGCTGGTGGACTTCTGGGCCGAGTGGTGCGGCCCTTGCAAGAGCATCGCCCCGATCCTGGAAGAAGTAGCAAAAGAATACGAAGGCAAGATCCAGATCGCCAAGATGGACGTCGATTCGAACCAGGCCGTGCCGGCCAAGTTCGGCATCCGCGGCATCCCGACCCTGATCCTGTTCAAGAACGGCGTCGCCGCCGCTCAAAAGGTTGGCGCAATGGCAAAAGGCCAGCTGACCTCTTTCATCGACAGCAATATCTAAGATAAGATATCGCGTTGTACCAGCGGCGCCGCGCCCGCGGCCGCCGCTGAATAATACGAGACAACCCACGTAGTTCCCTCCCCTACCTTTACTTTCCCGTCACGGGACACTCAACAATATGCATTTATCTGAACTCAAGGCCTTACACGTCTCCGCTTTGCTGGAGATGGCGATCGGGCTGGATATCGACAACGCGGCACGCCTGCGCAAGCAGGAACTGATGTTCGCGATCCTGAAAAAACGCGCCAAATCGGGCGAGCAGATCTTCGGAGACGGCGCCCTGGAAGTGCTGCCGGACGGCTTCGGCTTCCTGCGCTCGCCGGACGCCAGCTACATGGCCTCCACCGACGACATCTACATCTCGCCGTCGCAGATCCGCCGCTTCAACCTGCACACCGGCGACTCGATCGAGGGCGAGGTGCGCACGCCGAAGGATGGCGAGCGTTACTTCGCGCTGGTCAAGGTCGACAAGGTCAATGGCGAATCGCCGGAGGCGTCGAAACACCGCATATTGTTTGAGAACCTGACGCCGCTGCACCCGAACGAGCCGCTGCGCCTGGAACGTGACATCAACGGCACCGAGAACATCACCGGCCGCATCGTCGACCTGATCTCGCCGATCGGCAAGGGCCAGCGCGGCCTGCTGGTGGCGTCGCCGAAGTCCGGCAAGTCGGTCATGCTGCAGCACATCGCCCACGCCATCACCGCCAACCACCCGGACGTCACCCTGATCGTGCTGCTGATCGACGAACGTCCGGAAGAGGTGACGGAGATGCAGCGCTCGGTGCGCGGCGAAGTCGTGGCCTCCACCTTCGACGAGCCGGCCACCCGCCACGTGCAGGTGGCCGAGATGGTGCTGGAGAAAGCCAAGCGCCTGGTCGAGATGAAAAAGGACGTGGTCATCCTGCTGGACTCGATCACCCGCCTGGCGCGCGCCTACAACACCGTGATCCCGGCCTCGGGCAAGGTGCTGACCGGTGGTGTCGACGCCAACGCGCTGCAGCGTCCGAAGCGCTTCTTCGGCGCCGCCCGTAACGTCGAGGAAGGCGGCTCGCTGACCATCGTCGCCACCGCGCTGATCGAGACCGGCTCGCGCATGGACGACGTGATCTACGAGGAATTCAAGGGCACCGGCAACATGGAGGTGCACCTGGAGCGCCGCCTGGCCGAGAAACGCGTCTACCCGGCCATCAACCTGAACAAGTCGGGCACGCGCCGCGAGGAACTGCTGATCAAGCCGGACCAGCTGCAGAAGATCTGGATCCTGCGCAAGCTGCTGTACTCGATGGACGAGATCGAGGCGATGGAGTTCATCCTCGACAAGATGCGCGCGACGAAGAACAACACCGAGTTCTTCGATATGATGCGCAGGGGCGGCTAAGGCCCCCCCGTCGTCGTACCGGCGCAGGCCGGTACCCATGGAACGCTGGCCCTCAAGCTCAGCATGGATTCCGGCCTGCGCCGGAATGACGGCAATAACAAACAGGCAACCACGGTTGCCTGTTTGCGTTTACAGGCGTATAATCGTCGATCGCATTATTTTTAAACTCTGGCAAGTGAGCGGCAATCGGGTCATGAAGTGGTACAGACCGACGAAGTGCTGTTTGGCTACCAAACTAACCGAGGTTCCCATGAAAGCAGAAGGCCATCCAGAATACCGTGAAGTTGTCTTCCACGACCTGTCGTGCGATTTCAAATTCATCACCCGTTCGACCATCGCCACCCGCGAAACCATCAACCACGAAGGTAAAGACTACCCACTGGTGAAGATCGAGGTTTCGGCCGAGTCGCACCCGTTCTACACCGGCAAACACAAAATCGTCGACACCGCTGGCCGCGTTGAGAAATTCCGCCAGAAGTTCGGTTCGGTTGGTTCGAAAACCGCCGTCGCTGCAGGCTAATTCGAGCCGCTCCGATAAAAAAAGCAGCCTCTGGCTGCTTTTTTTGTTTGCCGTGCCGTTTTCCTGCATACTCCGGTTCTACTCATAAAAACACACCATCGATGAAGCCAGTCCGTCTTCCCGCCGCCGCTACCCTGGCCTTGCCGCGCTGGGCGCTGTTCGCCCTCGGCCTGTTGTACATCCTGCCCGGCCTGATCGGCCGCGACCCGTGGAAGAACGACGACGCCGCCAGTTTCGGCATCATGTGGACCATGGCGCACGGCGGCTGGCAGGACTGGCTGTGGCCCAACATCGCCGGCCTGTCCTGGCCCGACGAGGGCCCGCTGGCGTTCTGGCTGGGCGCGCTCGGGATCAAGCTGTTCGGCTGGCTGCTGGGCGACGTGCTGGCCGCGCGCGTGGGCACGGTGGCGGTGTTCCTGCTGGGCGTGCTGTCGCTGTGGTACGCCACCTTCCACCTCGGCCGCCGCCAGGACGCGCAACCGCTGCGCCTGGCCTTCGGCGGCCAGCCCGAGCCGGATGACTTCGGCCGCACCCTGGCCGACGCCGCCGTCCTGATCTACCTCGGCTGCCTGGGCCTGCTGCTGCACAGCCACGAGACCACGCCGGAGGCGCTGCAGGTGGCCATGACCGCCTTCCTGCTGTACCGCACCGTGCGCTACGTGGAAAAGCCGTCGCTGCGCAACGCCGCCCTGGGCGGCCTGGCGATCGGCCTGCTGACCTTGACGCGCGGCTGGATCACCCCGGTGCTGCTGATGCTGGCCCTGTTCGCCTGCACCCGCTTCCTGGCCCAGCCGGCCATCCGCGCGGTGCGCGACCTGGGCGCCATGATCGCGGTCGGCGGCGCCGTCACCGCGCTGTGGCTGATCCCGGCCCAGTTGCTGGAACCCTACCACCAGCAGCCGCTCAACGCCTGGCTGGGCTGGAACTGGCTGCAGCTGGACTGGCCAAGCTGGGCCACCGTCAAATTCTTCTTCCGCGTCGGCGTCTGGTTCTTCTGGCCGGCGTGGCCGTTCGCCGCGTGGGCGGTGTGGGCCTGGCGCCGCCAGCGCGGCGTGCTGCACATCGTGGTGCCGCTGGCCTTCGTCACCATGGGCGCGCTGCTGACCCTGTGCCACCCGCAACCGGAACAGGGCCAGCTGCTGGTGCTGCTGCCGCCGCTGGCGGTGATGGCCGCGTTCGGCCTGCTGACCGTCAAGCGCGGCGCCATCAACGCCATCGACTGGTTCTCGGTGATGGCGCTGACCTTGTGCGCGGCCGTGATCTGGGTGTTCTGGATCGCCAAGCTGACCGGCTGGCCGGCGCAGGCCGCCAAGAACGCGCTCAAGCTGGTGCCGGGCTTCCACCCGGAGCTGGGCTGGGTCGCCTTCTTCGTGGCGCTGGCCGCCACTCTGGGCTGGTTCGCGCTGGTGTACTGGCGCGTGTCGCGCCGGCCGTCGGTGCTGTGGCGCGCGGTGGTGCTGTCCTCGGGCGGCCTGATCCTGATCTGGATTCTGTTGATGACCCTGTTCCTGCCGGACGTCAATTACAGCAAGAGCTACGCCGGCGTGGCGCGCCAGATCGCCGACAAGCTGCCGCCCAAGGCCGGTTGCATCGAAACCAACGTCGGCCCGGCCCAGCGCGCCTCGTTCGCCTATTACGCGCAACTGCCGTTCGCCGGCGTCGAGGGCGGCCGCTGCGACCTGCTGCTGTTGCAAGATAGCATCAAACTGCGCGATGACCGCGAGATCGCGCCGCAACATCGCGGCAAGCAATGGGTGCTGCTGTGGGAAGGCCGGCGCCCGGCCGACCGCGAGGAACGCTTCCGCCTGTTCCGCCGCGCCGACTAGGCGCGGGCGGCGGCAACACGGTAATACAGCCGTGTTGCCGCCCGGATCGCATTGCTGCTATGCTTTTCTCCAGAAAGCGGCCAGCCCATGCGATTTATCATCCCGACATTATTCCTGCTGGCGACCAGTAGCTGCGTGCGCGCCGCGCCGCTGCACATCACCACGGAGCACCTGCCGCCGGCCAGCATGGTCGGCGCCGACGGCGTCATCACCGGCCGCTCCACCGACAAGATCCGCGAACTGATGGCGCGCACCGGCACCGAGTACAAGATCGAGCTGCTGCCGTGGAAACGCGCGCTGATGATGGCGCAAACGCAGGCGCACACCTGCGTGTATTCAACCTCGCGCACGCCCGAGCGCGAGCCGCTGTTCAAATGGGTGGGACCGACCGACGAGGCCGAATGGCAGTTCTGGGGCCGCGCCGACCACCGCTTCCCGCTCAATAATCTGGACGACGCGCGCAAGCTGCGCATCGGCACCTCGATCGGCGACGCGCGCGACGACTACCTGCGCAGCCGCGGCTTCAATGTCGACGCCGCCACCAACGACCTGGTCAATCCACAAAAGCTGCTGCTCAACCGCATCGATCTGTGGGCGGTGGCCGTGCGCAACGGCGCCGCCTTCCCCGCGCCGCCCGAGTGGGCCGACAAGCTGGTGCCGCTGATGGTGTTCCATCGCGTGAAGGTCTACCTGGCCTGTAATCCCTCGGTGCCGGACGAGCTGATCGACAAGCTCAACGCCGCGCTGGCCGAGATGCGGCGCGACGGCACCCTGCAGCGCGTCGACCGCAAGTACGACCAGCCGGCCAAGTAGGCGCGCTCAACGGGCGGCCACCACGGTGGTGTTGGCCGGCAGCTGGGCGGCCATCGGCAGGCGCTCGTAGTTGTCGATGGTCAGCTCGTAGCCATTGTCCTGGAAGCTGATGCGGGTGCCGGCCTGGGTGACGAATTCACCGGGCGCGACCGGGAAGATCTCGACCTTCTTCTGGCCCTTGATCTCGGCGTAGTAATGGGCGACCTTCTGCGTGAACTTCAGTTGGTCGCCATTGCTCAGGGCGTAGGAATACAGGTAGTCCGAGAAATCCTGCGCCTTGAACTTGAAGTCGTTCGCGGCCGGCGCGCCGATCCTCACGCTCTCGTTGTCCGGCGGCGCGGCGTGCGCCAGGGCGGTGATCGACAGGGCGGCGGCGACGGCGATGCTCAGCAAAGTGGTTTTCATGATGAATCTCCAATATTGATCAGTGGATGCGGCTTAGCGGCGTGCCGTCATGCTGGTGTTGGCGGCCAGTTGGCTGGCGGGCGACAGCTTTTCAAAGTTGGCGATGCCCAGGGTTTCGCCCTGCTCGCGGAACTCGATGCTGGCGCCGTTTTCGGTCACGAAGGCGGTGCGCGAGACCGGGTAAATCCGCACGCGCTGGCCGTTATCGAGCTGGGTGTAGAAGCGCCCCATCACCGAAGTGAAACGGATGTGCTGGCCGTTCTCCAGGCCATAGACGCTCTTGAAGTTGTAGAACTCGTCCTCCAGCATGTGGTAGCGCTGCGGCGATTTGGAGGTGATTTCCACGCTGGTTTGGTCGGCGTGGGCGACGGTCATCAGGGACGACAGGGCGAGCGAAGCCGCGATGCCTGCAAGGATCGTTTTCATAGGTGTGCTCCATAGGTTGTCAGTTCGATTCACTACCGGAAGCCACCGCTGCAATCTTCAATTCAGCGGCAGACGTGAACAGATTAACAAAGCCTTCGTCAAAGATCCTGCGCATGCGACGAGCGGTCAAAGCGCACGCACCAACTGCAAAAAAACCGGAATAAACGGTGGACGGACGGCATCTGTTGCGCGTCCGGGCTTTTTGTGGGGGGGACGTGATACAAACGCCGCCACGGGCGCTATAGTTGCGCAATGAATGCGTTGCCGTACGGCAGCATATGACAGTCCCCCGGCCGCGCCCTGCTCCGCGTCGCCGGTCACGGCGGCCCCGGCTGCTGCGCCTCATCCCCGCGCCCAGCCCCGGCAGCATGCCTCTGGATGGCACCCATGTTCACCTTGCATAAACTTCAATCTGCCCTGCGTAACAACTACGTCCGCGCCGCCTTGCTGGCGTTGACCCTCGCCCTGGTGATCGTGCTGGGCCTGCGCGCCGACGTGCCGCAGGACAGCGCGCCGGTGCTGCACACCCAGGACATCGCCCAGATCACGGCGCTGCCGGCCAAGCGCGCCCAGCTGGAGTACCTGCTGGTGGCGGCGCCGCAGTCGGAGGCGCCGCGCTACATCATCAAGCTGAAGAACGACGCCAAGCTGGTGGTGGTCAAGGTGCCCGGCACCACCCACCTGAGCCTGGAGCGCGAAGTCCTGCTGCGCAACAACATCCCGTACGCCATCGCGCGCGAGGATTACCTGGCCTCGCACAAGGCGGTGCTGCAGGACGACGATGTCAGCAAGCTGGCCAAGGCGGGCGCCTTCCTGTCGCGCCACGCGCTCGACATCCTGCTGGTGGTGCTGGCGCTGTTCCTGCTGCGCAACGGCCTGCCGGGCATGGGCGTGAACGCCACCGTGCTGACGCCCGACCAGCTGGGCGGCAGCATGGACGACCTGATCGGCATGGAGGACATCAAGCAGGAAGTGCTGCACCTGGAAGACATGATCCGCAACCGCGCCCTGTACAAGGAACATGACATCGACAAGCCGTTCAACGTCATGCTGACCGGCCCGGCCGGCACCGGCAAGACCAAGCTGGCCGGCTACCTGGCCAAGCGCCTCAACATCCCGCTGATCCAGGCCTCCGGCTCGGCGCTGGAATCGGGCTACATCGGCGGCGGCTCGAAAGCGCTGCACGCGCTGCACCGCAAGGCCTGCGCGCGCGGCAACTGCATCATCTTCCTCGACGAGGCGCAAAGCCTGTTCATGCCGCGCGGCCGCGGCGAAAAGAAATGGGAGGACGACACCGCCAACACCCTGCTGAGCTTGCTCGACGGCGTGCGCAGCGACAAGGGCGAGGGCGTGATCTGGGTGGTGGCCTCCAACTTCGACGACAGCTCCACGCGCATGGACGAAGCCATGCTGCGCCGCTTCTCGGTCAAGATCAACTTCCGCCTGCCGAACAAGAGCGAGCGGCGCGAGCTGCTGCGCTCCTTCCTGGCGCGCAAGGCCGACGGCTGCGTCGACTGGAACGATTTGCAGCTGGACCACGTGGCGGAAATCACCGCCAACCTAAGCCCGGCCGTGTTGCAGACCGTGGTCGAGCGCGCCAGCATGCTGGCCATCCAGGAGAACAAGGTCATCAACACCGAGCTGATGTTCCGCGCCTTCGAACGCGCCACCATCGGTCTCACCGACCGCGCCACCACCGCCGAGAAAACCCGCCAGCGCGAACGCGTGGCCCTGCACGAGCTGGGCCACTTCTTCATGCAGATCGACCCATGGCTGCGCGAAGGCTTGTCGCTGGCCGAGGTGAAGGAACGCTCGCCGCTGCTGAAGATCTCGACCGAGTCGGTGTCCAAGCTGGGCGCGCTCGGCTACGTGCTGTCGGCCTCGGACGACGTGGCCCTGCGCACGCTGGAGGAACTGGAACGCGACGTCATCCAGCTGTACGGCGGCGTGGCGGCGGAGGAACTGTTCTACGGCGCGCGCGGCATCTCGGTGGGCAGCCAGAACGACATCGAAAAGGCCACCTCCATGCTGGACCTGATGGTCAACAAACTGTCGATGTACTCGCGCTCCAAGATCGACCACAGCCAGTTCAAGGACAAGGAAGCCGGCCTCGGCCAGGTGGAAGCCAAGGCCGACGAGCTGTACAGCTACACCCTGAACGCCATCGCCGACTACCGCGAGCAGATCGCCGAGCTCAAAGGCGTGCTGATGGACCAATACGTGCTGTCGAAAGACGCCATCTTCGCGCTGCTCGAACAGCAGCAACAAACCAAGGAGGCATGATCATGACCCAACCCAAGCAAGCACCGGTGCTGAGCGCCAAACGCAGCGCCCGCGACATCCTGCGCCAGACCCAGGAGCGCGCCAAGCGCCTGCTGCAACGCCACCTGCTGGCGAAGGACACCATCCGCCATCAAAGCGACTGATCACACCTTCATCGGCAGGATCACCATCTGCAGGCCCTCCAGGTGCAGGCGGCGTTGCGCCGCCAGCGCGGCCTGGTTGTGCAGCAAGCGCGTGAACCAGTTGTCGGAGGCGAAGATCAGCTTGCTGGTGAAGAAAATCGAGTGCGAGAACTCGCCGCTGATCTCCTCGCACAGCCGCGTCACCTCCTCCACCGCGTCGGTGCCGAAGCCCAGGTAGGACGAGGCCGCCATGCCATGGCTGTGGCAAAAGTCGACGAAGAACTCCAGCGTCTCCGCCGCCTCGCTGCGCATCTGCTCCAGCGCGCCCTCGCCGCCGTAGGCGTGCGCGTCGACCGTGCGCGCGTTCACGAACAGGAAATTCTTGAAGTGGCCGGGGAACATGCGCTGCACCCACAGCAAGGCGTGCAAGCCGCCGCCGCGCGAGGTGCCGACGATGAACACGGCGGTCTGATCGTCCACGTTCGGCTCGATCGGCTCCTGGTTGGGGCCGAACGGCTGCGAGGCGAACACCTCGTCCACCGAGTGGATGGCCTGCTTGGTCTCGCGGTAATGCTTGCGGATGTAGAAGCAGAACGCCGCCATCGCCGCGATGATGGCCGCCGTGGCCCAGCCGCCCTCGGTGAACTTCTCGACCAGCAGCACGGCCAGGATGCCGGCGCAAATCACAAAGCCCAGCGCCGACAGCAGCCAGCGCCGCTTCCAGCGCGTGCCCTTCTTGCGGTTGCGCGACCAGTACAACACCAGCCCGAACAGCGAAATCGCGAACGTCAGGAACACCGAAATCGAATACAGCACCACCAGCAAGGTCACGCTGCCGCCGGTCCACCACAGGATGGCGAGCGCGGCGATGCCCATCACCAGGATGCCGTTCTGCGTCACCAGCCGCGTCGACAGGTAGCGGAACTTGTGCGGCACCCACGAATCGGCCGCCATGTTCGACAGCACCGACGGCCCGCCGAGGAAACCGGTATTGGCCGCGACGAACAGCAGGCCGGCCTCGAACGCCAGCACCGCCACCAGCAGCATCTGGTTCACCACCTCGCCGCCCAGGCCCATGCTGGCGATGATGCTCTTGAAGGTGGACGCGTTCAAGGTCTGGCCCGGCACCGGCTTCGCGTCCCACAGCAGGTACAGCAGGATGATGCCGCCGGCCGTGAAGGCCAGCGACAAGGCCATGTACAGCATCGTCATCTTGCCCGTGCGCACGCGCGGCTCGGCCAGCAGGTTGACGTTGTTGGACACCGCCTCCAGGCCGGTGTACGTGCCGCCGCCCTGCGAATACGCCAGCAGCAACATGCCCGCCACGCCGGCCCAGCCGATATGGCTGGCCAGGTCGGTGGTCTCGGCCAGCGTGGTCGGGAGCAGTTCCGGCAAATGCGACGCGTGCGCAAAAATGCCATACACAATCAAGACCAAATGCGTGACCACGAAGCCGAGGAAGATCGGCAGCAGGATCTGGATCGCCTCCTTCAGTCCGCGCAGGTTCATCACGATCAGCAGGCCGATGAAGA
Source organism: Duganella sp. SG902 (assembly GCF_013376005.1). Lineage (GTDB taxonomy): Bacteria > Pseudomonadota > Gammaproteobacteria > Burkholderiales > Burkholderiaceae_D > Rugamonas. The sequence goes on from NZ_JABMJK010000003.1 coordinate 94,897, forward strand.
ATACCTCGGCCCATAGCTTGTAGGGCTGGAACCCCAGCGGCAGGAACGAAGCCAGCGCGTCGACACCGGAGGCGATCGAAATCGCTATGGTCAGCACGTAGTCGAGGATCAGCGCGCAGCCCGAGATCAGGCCCATGTACGGCCCCACCAGCTTGGTCGCCACGCGGTAGCCGCCGCCGCCGGTGGGGAACAGCTCGATCACCTGGTTATAGGCCAGCGCGATGATGAACACCGTCACCGCCGTGGCGATCGCCATGTACAGGCCGAGATGGGTGTGGCCGCCCAGCGCGCGGAACGTCTCTTCGGGGCCGTAGGCGGAGGACGAGAGGCCGTCTGCGCCGAGGCCGACCCAGGCCAGGAAAGCGACCAGCGCCATGGAATGACGCGTCTCGCTCTTCATCGGATCGAGCGGTTTCCCCAGGATAATTTCACGGATCTTATTATTTTTCATGCATCTCTGCGCCGGCGCGAACCGGCAAAGTCTGGCTGTAGGCGTGATGATACCTGCTTCGCGCGGGCAGAATACTTGTTGAAATATAAAAATCGGCGACAGGGTTGCGGCGTGGTTGCAAATCGGTGATAATGCGGGTCGCATTGCAATACACCTGCCTCGGTGGTGGAATTGGTAGACGCAGCGGACTCAAAATCCGCCGCCGCAAGGCGTGCCGGTTCGATTCCGGCCCGGGGCACCACGAACAAGCATCAAACTGTCTCATACAACATTAAAACCCGCACAGTTGCTTACTCTGCGGGTTTTTTGTTGTCTGAAGCCGTCTCAACCAATGTCATGCCATCGCATGTTTATACCGTCATTTTTGACGGTATAGGGCCGACACCGCAACTATGTATCCCGTCAGGATGGGAAATGGCATTAACTGATATTCTTGTTAAGAACGTCAAAGCCCAAGGGCGACAAGTACACTGATGGTGATGACATTTACCTGCAAGTACTCCCGACTGGGAAATACTGGCGCATGGACTATCGCTACCTCGGCAAGCGCAAGACGATGGCGCTAGGAGTGTATCCCGCAATCTCTTGCAAAAGCGCGCCTCAAGCGTACCGATATCCGCGATAGCGGACGGAGTGGATCCCGCATTGGCAAAAAGCGAAGAACGCGATGCGCAGCTCATTGATGCGACCATCACCTTTGAGTTGGTAGCACGCGATTGGCTGGCAAAAACTGCTTCTGAACGCGCAGCTACTACAACTAAAAAAAAGTCGCTGGCTGGACAAAAACTGCTCCCGCAAATTGGCAATATGCCAATCTCCGCGATCAAGCCACGCGACGTCCTCTTGACCGTCCAGAAAGTGCAGGCTCGAGGATTGAATCTGCACATCGCGTCAAACATGTATGCGGCCAGATCCTCCGTTTTGCCATCGCCAGCGGTTTGGCAGAGCGCGACGTGACAGCCGACCTAAGAGGCGCGCTTACTACGTCCGTCACCGAGCACTACGCCTCCATTAACACTTCGGTTTTACTAATCGATGGCTTCATCAACTCGGCGGCGGTACACTCGTCTGAGTGCAATAGCGAGGATGGCCTATGGTCGGTGCAGAACTAATGAGTTATGAACAAGGTACCGATCCAGTACCTGCGCCATCGCACAAAGTGGAGCTGGCAATGCTTCGGCTCGAGTATAGACTCGACTGCTCTAAATTGCACATCGACTTGGCCCTCACGGACATGAAGCACTCGATCATCAGGACGATTTTGCTTATGGCTTTGTTCCAGATCACCGTCGTCAAGGTGCTACTTCTGTACTTGTGGTCACCGCCAAGAGCTGAAACTCTGCCGCTCGATTTACAGAGATATTCGGTTTCTCACTCCGTTTCACCCGATTTTTTACCCGACTACCTCGCAAACCCGCATAAACACAGGGGGTGCAGATGCCTACTATAGGCATCTACCGTTTTCCTTATGATGACTACTCTGCCGCCGCCTGAAGTACCCTCATGTACTCGATGACATGGGCATTAAATACAGAGAGAGAGAAACGCCTTCCCCAACTCGGATGGTCAGCGTACAAACGGCGCCCCGGTTGCGAAGCTTCCTGATATAGCTCTTCTAAAGCTTGCGCAACGCTTTCTAACTCGATCTCTAAACCCATAAGCGCAGCTAGATCATCGGCTACTAGCCATGTCACGGCAGAGTCGATTCTCGCGTGTTTCCGCTGTAGGTGCTGATAAGCGTCTAAAAAAGATTTAGCAGAGTCTGCGATGCCCCGCCAACCATCGGGCTCGATAAGGTCTGGCTCAACGTCCGATGCAGGCCGTGAGGCCGAGGAGCGATGGCCATACAAGTACGTAACTTCTTCCAGAAAGAATGCCAAGGGTTGATGAAAGCGAAATACGAGAGCTGCGGCATTTCGTCGTTGAATGCGCAATGGAATGCTTGCTACCCAATATGCGCCAGCTACCGCGATAACAGCGCCCAGCGCCGCCCCCCACAACGTCGCTGCTCCATCCGGTAATTTGGCATCCCAAATGGCTGGCGCGGCGATTGGAAGAGCAATCAAGGTCCCGATGCCGATGCCTAGGATTAGTGTGGCCGAGGTCCGTGAGAGCATCCTATTTTTTAGTGACATTTTAACGATAGTCCGAGGGTAAAAGGGCCAGAAGGTCTAATATCAGCTCTTCTTTTTGAACGCCATCTGGTGACGCATCGTTCTGCAAATTCCATCCAAGCCAGGGAACATGGTGGCAGCAGACAGTCCCATGAATTGCAGATCTTGTAGTGCCTCTGCTGCGCTTGAAATAGGTATGTCAACGGCCGTGAGCAGTTCTGTATTCATGTTCTTTCCGACCACCCCTAGGTATCCCTCTAAGTTAACCAAATTGGTGAGCAAAAAACAGCCCTGCTGAGCTAGCAATCGCGGATTCTTCCACGGCACGATGCTGAGATGGCTCGCAATTGGTGCGGCAGCCGTCAATGTCACACGAAGACCTGACGCTTGCGATACTGCGGCGTTAAGTGCGTAGATACGGACATGCGTAGAGTCTGGCCTCGAACTCAAATTCTCCAGTGCATCAGAAAATGCAAAGAACGCCGCTACATAGGGGGACTTGGACCAGTCAAGCAATGGTGTGGGTAATCCATGATGCTGCGCAAGTCCAACGGCTATAGCAAAGTCTTCTGGACTCTTGCGATTGAAGCGTTCATCAAGAATAGATTCTGCTAGATTCTGGAATTCGGGCATGGTCTGGTAACAGAAGCGCTCGATACGTGCGCGACCAGCGCGATGAAATGAAGTGGATAAGCTAAATGTACTGCAACCATGACCGCGAAAATCAACGAATCTGCCTTCTAACCGCTGCGCGCTGGCCCATGTTTTGAATTGATCCCAACTGCGTAACTTGCGGGCCTTCACGGTGGGGTATCGTCGCGTCAATTCAAACGAAATTCTTCCCCCCGGACTGTCCGGCGCCGTCCAAGTGCCGGTCAGGCTATTTTCCTGTATCTGTAATTCTGCGGTGACTTGAATTAGCTGATTATAGTCTGCGACGGCCTCAACGGTTGGGAGGAAAAGACCTCCGCCCTCATCAGTTTTATAGACGGCCATCGTCCTTAGCTTGAAAGTCGTTGCCGCAGTTTTGGTGATGCGCATTAGAAGCCCCATACCGCTGGGCTGCGGGCCCAGTGCTATTGCCCATTGAATCATCACCTCGTCTGGACGGTCTGAATCTCGGCACATCATTGCAACGTATCGCTGAGCGCCATCCTCGACAAAGCCTAGTAGTTGAATAGGGAGATCCATGATCGCAATCAAAATTTTCCAATAGTGGCTATTCTGTCATGCGAGCAGTGGCATGCCTAGAAGTAAATCTCAAGGGGGGCGGGGCGCAGGCACCCCACCCCGCCACGCAATTTATCGCCCCACCCTCCTAAATTTTTTTTGAGATGGCCGAGCGAAAAATTTTTTCAGGTTTTTTCCTTGGCCAAAGTCGAATAGCTGGTCAGACGCCAGCATGAACATTCCTCCCTTGATTCGACGACATCGATGAAGCCGAAATTATTTACTCGCCATCAGGCCGTGCCTGACGCCAACGGCCATGTGCGGCGCAACGCCAACTGCCCAGCCATCCACTATCATCACTCCTGTCTGCACGGCAGCGGCTGACTTGGGCCGCCTTCAAAAGGGTAATGGAAAAGCTGGACCGTATTGAGGCGCTGATTGACTCAATTCCACCGCGCTGTGGAACTTCGAGGCTTTGCACCGCCGCAGATTAAGTCCATCAGCTTATATTGCACCAACCCTCGCCATTTGCTCTTTAAGCCGTCTGTCAACCTCCAACGGAAGTGGAGGAAGTCGGTTAGCAATCGTCGCAAGGTCCGCGATGAAATAACTGCGGACGCAGTCACAGAGGTAGATGAGCAATTGCGCTCCGGCCTCCGGGAATTGCACAACTAACTCATTTTTGCGCAACTCCAAGAGCAAGCTGCTGTGATCCAACACTACATGCGGTGCCTGAACCGCCAATGCCACTCCTTCGACAAAACTGTCGTCCAAATAAGCCAGCCAGTTCAACATTTTCTCGATTTCACCTTCGTCGAGCGGTGCATCTGTTCCATCCAAACGCAGCTCCCAGTACCGCTTCAGCCAGCGATCCCATAGCGCCCGTTTTGCCCCCGTCTCCATCGTGCGAAGGAAATTTCCAATGCAACCAGCGAATGTAACCCGATCATTAACGGCACCTAAGTGCATCAAATCGGGCAATAAGTTCTGCATGGGGTCGTCGGCATAGAACACGGCAATAGCAGCGTAGAATTCGATGAACCGACGTCGACGCGGCGCTTTATTCTTCATGCGGGACAGCGCCGCACGAAAACCCGGCAACATTTCTGCTGCCAGCGTCTGATTGAGTTGGCCCCAAGCCAAGAACCCATGCCAAGCTTGAGCGAACCTAGAAGAGTCTGAGTCCGTGAAAAGAGGTAACACTTGTTCTCTCGTCCATACATCGTCCATCCCAGAGAGAAAAGCAATTTGGCTTGCGAGCAAGGCACGTCCATAGCCTCCTTTAGGGCCCGGCTCGATTAGCACGCTCTCGAACCAACTCTTGTATGCGCTTGGTAGGAATCGTTCGTCGCCGGACTTTCCGTGCATTAGCACGGCGAGACTAGCCAGCCAGTATTCGACGATGATCCCGGAGGAACGGTTAATGGCTGTCGCCAGCCAGTCGGAAACTTGCTGGTCAGTTTCGTCATGCCGCTCCGATTGCCAAGTACCGAGAGCCACTTCGTTCGCTTTATCCAGAAGGTCAAGCGCGAAAGGCTTACCGCCATCTTTGACTAAGCCGACAAGCAGCCTGGCAATATCCGTACCGTGAGCCGCTTGGATCTCCAGCTTTCCAGCGATTGTAAGCAGCTCATGCCACTCGTCGGCAGTAAGTTCACTGTCATTGAAACCACGCAGCGCCGCCGCCAAAAGATCTGAGGAGTACGCACCTTTCGCTATCAATGCAACAATAAGGCCGAATGCCCACTGCGGGTTTCGTTTGCAAGCAGTGGTCACCGCCATTAATAAGCCAGACCGGCTTGGACCGAAAAGCCGCGCTCCCTCGTAGGTCAACAACTGGTCAAGCTGATCCTGCGCTGACTTGGCCAGCAGTTGCTCCGTCGGCCAAGGACTTTCATTACCGGCGTAACCAGTCATCCCACTGTAGTGCGTGAAATCCGGGTGTTCTTCAAGCTCCCATTCTGGATGCCGTTGCTTGATCGGTTCCAAAGCAGCTTGAGCGTAAATGCAGTCTGGACGAGCCTGCAAAAGCCAAGACAGCCATGCGAAGCGGGACCAATCCGTCATCTTCTCCGCAGACCAATCGACAGCCGCCGGCACCTTAATAGCAAGTACTGCATCAACCAGCGTTCGGCGCATATCGTCACTCGCTAGTGGATAACTGATTGCGGTTGCGCGGTACACCTCGTGGTGCTCCATTGTGCCCTCAAGACCCACGCGACGGAGTATCCAGTTTAAGCGTTCATCGGCGGACGTAGTGGTCCGTACTGTGCTCGCATGAACAGCGAGTCGTCGCAGCAGAGAGACCTCGACGTTGACGTTCTCGATCCACGCCTCAACAAACAATGGGTGACTCTCAACCATGTGCTCCAGCGCATCGCGCGCTGCGTCGATCAAGACGTCAATTGGTTCGGGGAAGCGATCCTGTTCGTGCCGCTCGATCGCCGAGCGGTGATAACTGTGTGGGTCCCAGCCATCCGATACCATGTCCCAAGTCGCCAGATCACGTTGGATATCTTCCAGTATTTTCGTTATTCCGGATAATAAAGGGAGCGCGATCACGGGCAAGTTCGGCTTGACGTGATCTGTCCATAGATCAGAGAGTAGATTCACATCACAACCGAGCACGCAGGCAGCCTCGAAGCGTCGATGCGGAGCCTCGTCCTCATCGACAATATTCCAATTGCTAGAGGTGGCAGTGAGGGTCGTTTCGTGCTGACACAGATACAAGAAAATTTTGAGGGTGAGCGTATTCTCTCCTGCATCCGCACATCTCTCGGCTAGCCAAACGAGGTTCGTGCGGTCTGTTGCTGGCGGGCGCGTTGCAAGCAGGATGGTTACCCACTTTGCCAGCACGCTCGCCTCTAATGGCACTTCTTTGTCTGTGCCGATCTGGAGCACGAATGCGCTCCACAGAGCAGTACTCAATCGCCCGCCGTGCAGCGCAATAAGTCTAAATACCTCATACGGCTGCTTCAGAGCGAAGTTGCTAACTAACCAATTCATCAGCATGCTTTCGCGTTCGCTTAATGCACCGGGACCGAACAGCGCATCGAAGTGATGCCGAGCATCGAACCAGCGAAGCCACTCGGCACCATTTGCCGCACGCAATAGGAAGCGCGTCGTATGCACCTCACGCAGTCCCTCTTCAATTTCATCAACTACTTCGTCATCGACTGGAGGGGCGCCTGTGCCTAGATCGGTCAGCCGCTGCCGCCAATCCAAGACGCCGCGCGAGGCCAATTCAACCAGTTTGTGCACCCCGTCCTCCAGCGCCTTGTAGCTATTGCCAGTTTCAGCCAACTCGAATCGGATCGGCGTGATGCCGAGGATTTTCCAGTTACCTTCTTTTTCGGTCAGGGCGAAGCGACCGACCACGCCGTCGGCGGGTAGCGCACGCGAAAGATAGTTCATGACTACGTCATCGTGGCTATAGCCGACAAACAGGACTGTGTATCGTCGGAACACTTCAACAAGAAAGCGTCGCGCCCAGCCTTCTGTCAAATAAGCCCGGCCGAAGTCAGCATCCGTAAGCACCAAGTCCGCTGGATGGGAAAGCGCACCGTGGACATGTATGATTCCGTTGAAGTCACTGCCCCGAGGGAGAGCGGGCGCTCTATAAAGGTCTGGTTCTTTCCCGAACGCTGCGATTGAAGCTGATTCAAAGTGAGAGTCGAAATTCGTCGTAACGATCCTGACGCGGTCGACTGTGCCAAATATCTTGAGAAGATCTTGATGAAGCTGTTTCGGCTGGCTTTCCGGCACGGATAACTGCTTTGCGGCGCGCTCATGCACTGGGATGCCTCGACCTTGTAAGTGCCCCAGAAAGCGGTCTAATGGTTCCCCTACTGCAACCCCAGTCCCATTAGCAATGCATTCGGCAAGCACTTGAAAGCTCGGTAGGTTCGACGGTGGGCCCATTGAAACCCCGGCACCAGCGAAGACGACAAGTGTTCCATTGCGCGCCGCGTCGAGTATCCGATTGTCGAAGTTGATTGAGCCTAATTTTGCCATGCTGAGTTCAGAGCGAGAAAACCGTAATGTGCCACTATAGCCTTCTTTGAGCACAGCGTAATATCGGATCGGCACGGTTTCGCTCGCAGACTTCTAATTGCTGCTGACTGGCCGCAGTTTTACTAGGTTAGACATGCATAGCGGCACCCCATACGTCCACGTGTCTCCCTGAGGAGCAGTCCACACAGCGTCAGGAAATGCCGGGAACGGTAGGGCCAAGTTACCAGCTACAGCTCGTACTGTGGTGAGCCGGGCTGCGGGGATGTCTGGCCGAATGGCGGCGTCATAACCATTCCCCCCGCAGTTAATGCACCTCCATCTCCATGGGGGTGTAATGACCAGGCTCCACGCAGGGCGTAATCAGGCCAAGGTCAACAAGACCTGCCGCGATATTGGCATCTTGGATGACCACTTCGCGCTGGCCGCTGACGGCTCAAACTCTTTAAGACCGGGATCGAACGGGAAATCAAAAGATAACGTGGGCATCGGTGGCCTCCGAAAACTGGAAGGTGGCCGCGCTCGCAACGTGATGAGCGGCCGGGAGTTTTACACGCAGGGGAATTGCAGGGTGGTTTGTGGGAACTGGCCGAAGGAACTCGCACGGTATATTGCGCCCGTGGCCTTTGATGGGCCACCTGATGGGTAAGATGTTGGCCTGACGGTATATTTGACGGTATAAGCCGCGCCAAAATGGCAAAGCTAAGGATTCATCAGTGTTCCAGGGTGGTTTTCGATTCCGGCCCGGGGCACCAGAACATAGAAAAAAGCACAGATTTCCCTGTGCTTTTTTTCGCCTTGACTGTTCTGTCCCCTGAATAATTAGCTCGCGCCTCATTTTCCATCATCGCGCCTCCAGACCTTCGCACTGGAACCTCTTGGTCATCCGCCGCCATGGTGCTCCGCGTTTTTTTGACTTGGCGCACAATGACCACTATCGCTCACGTCATCATGAACGCTCATTCCGGCAAAAGGCGCGATCATGTCCATTCCCTTTGACAGCCACAAGTACGCCAAGCGCCTGATGGCGGCCGGCTTGGCGCCCGCATTGGCCGATGTGCAGGCGGAGACCACCGGTGAGTTGATGAACGAACTGAGCCGGATTTCCAGCAAGCTGGAAGAGGTGGACATCCGGACCAACGCGAGGATCGATCAATTCCGAGTCGAACTGGAGGCAAAGATTGCGGAGAGCCGGGTTGAATTGGTACGTTGGGTGGTGGGCATCGCCATTGTGCAATCATCCTTGTTCACCGGTCTGATGTTGAAGTTGATGCCTTGATAAGATGCGATCATGTCCACGCCCTTCGACAGCCACAAATATGCCAAGCGCCTGATGGAGGCTGGCATGTCGCCGGCACTGGCAGACATTCAGGCGGAAACCACCGGCGAGATCATGAACGAGCTAAACCGTATCTCGAGCAAGCTGGAAGAGGTCGACGTCAAGAACAACGCGAAAATCGATCTGGTCGAGAATAAATTGAATACAAAAATCGATCAGGTCAAACTGGAACTGGAAGCGAAGATTGCAGAAAGCCGGGCCGAAGTCGTGCGTTGGGTGGTCGGCATCGCCATTCTGCAATCGTCGGTACTGACAGGCTTTATGCTGAAACTGCTGCATTAACAGCCGGCTTGATCAAATCCTCGCGCTTCACACCCAGCCACATGGCGACGGCGGCGGCCACGAATACGGACGAGTAAATACCGGGGGACAACGAATTGGAGTCGGGGAAATACATAAGAGTTAACCAAACCTGTCGACAATCCGCTTTCTGGGTCAGTGGCGAAGATTGCGACGCGATATGTGGAGCTGCTTGCGCGCCTGCTTCATTGCAAACTGGCGGCGATCGATTCCCCCTTGCCCGCTTTGGTCGATTTCTATAGAGGACTGGGTAACATTTGCTTACTCTAGAAACACTTTTTGCGTCACCGCATTCTTTCCCGAGCTCGTTATAGGAGCAAGCGCCACTGTTGGCGATATTCAGGAGAGAACAAATGGAAAACACCACCCGCACCCGTATTCATCCCATGATGGCTGTTGCCGCCGCTTCGGTGGCGCTGGTTAGCCTAGTTGGCGCCGCCTCGATCGCGGGCTTGCTGCCAAATTCGAACGCGAAGAATGCCCCGGTCGATACGCCTATCGCCGCCACCGCGCCCGAAACCGCCCCGGTCGCCGCGCCAGCCCCTGCGCCTGAACCACGCCGCGTGGTGGAGCATAAAACGGTGGTGCATCACGTCAACGCGCCGCAGCCTCAGCCGCAGCAACAGGTAGCGCAAGCGCCTGCTCCGGCGCCGGCTCCGGCCCCCGCTCCGCAGAACAGCGCGGTTGGCATCGGCATCGGCGCCGTGGTTGGTGGTTTGCTCGGCAATCAGGTAGGTAGCGGTAATGGCCGCAAGCTGGCGACCATCGCCGGCGCGGTTGGTGGCGGTTACGTCGGTAACGAGATCGCCAAGAAGAACCAGCAACAGCAGCAACAACCGCAGCAGTAACTCAGAAGGCGCGGGCGACGGTGAGGACGACGACGTGCCTCACGTCGCCACGGCTGCCGGTGGTTTTACCGTAGATGTCGGTGGTCGTGCCACCGCGCAGGCGCACCATATCGAGCGACACCTGCGCGCGCCATTCCTTGTAGGCGCTTGCCAGTCCCAACCGCGCCTCGACGCGGTTGGACTGCGCGTTATCGAGCGAATAGTAGTAACCGCCGTGCCAGAAAGCCTGCACCCGCGGCCCCAGCACCCAGCCGCCGTTCAACTCCCCATACAGCGAGCGCTCGCCCACGCCCAGATAGTCGGGCGAATAATGCAGCCGTCCGCTGAGGCTATCGCCGGCCAGTCCGACAAACAGTTCGCGGAAGCTCCAGCTTGAATTGTTCGGAAACGCGTAGGCCGACACGCCGGTCTCCCACGACACACCGGACGGCAGGCGCTGCGCATAGCCCGCGTAACCGGTCCACTGCGCGCTGCGATGCGTCTCCACCGCCAGTTGTCCCGTGACCACCTGTCCACCCGCGAACCAGCCGGTCGTGCCATCGTAATTGAGTGCCAGGCGTGCCGCCGGCTTGTCGTCGCTGAGCGAGATGCCGCGATACATGTAGTTGGAGACCAGGCCCGCGCTGCCGCTTAACTGTGCCCGTGCATCATGCGCCAGCAGCAACGGCAGGAGGCTCAGGGCGAGCGTGCGAATCGGTTGCTGGAACTGGGTTGGCACGCGCATGTACATTTTCCTGAAATACGGATGATGGTGGCACAGAGATCAACTCCCGTCAAAGGTGCGCTGCCTTCGTTGGACACGATGCCGTCCCGCAGGCGCGCCGCCGGCAGTTGCGGCTTGAGCTCCTCCAGCAGCGCCAGCATGCCCGAGATATGGGCGGCGGCGTACGAGGAGCCGGCCACCATGCCCCAGCGGCCGCCCGGCATGGTGGTGGGGATATCACGGCCCGGCGCCAGCAAGGCGTGCATGCCGGCGCGCGGCGGCGCGCCGTCCGAGGCCACCGCGAACACGCCTGGCACATTGGCCGGGAAGCCGCCGTCCGCACGCGCGGGATCGACCGCGCCCACCACGCGGACGCCGCGCACCTGCGCCGCCTCCACCAACTGCTGCAGCAATCTGTCCTGCGGTCCGGACAAGCTGAGGTTAATCACCTGCGCGCCGTTCGCCAGCGCGAAGTTCATCGCCTTGGCCAGCGTGAAGCTGTTGCAGCGCGTGGCGCCGCTGGCCTGCCAGCACGCGCGCAGGGCCAGCAGGCGCGCGTCCGGCGCCACGCCTTCGATGCCGACGCCATTGCCCGCCCTGGCGGCGATCACGCCCGCCACCGCGGTGCCGTGCAGCTCCGCCACGTATTTCTGGCCATCGACGAAGTTCTCTTCCAACGCCACCTGCCCCGCCAGGTCGGGGTGATTGCTCTCGATGCCGCTGTCCACCACGGCCACGGTCACCTTGCGTCCGGTGGCGGCCTTGCGCACTTCTTCCAGCTGCCACGGCCCGGCCGCTGGCTGGGTGCGATACAGCGGATCGCTGCCGCCTTGCGCCGCGAAGTCCTGGATCACCTGCGCCCATTCGATGCGGCGGTCGCGCGCCAGCGCTTCCAGCACCGGCGCCGCCGGCTGCCCGGCGCGCAGGCGCATGCGATAGCAGTCGATGTTCAGCACCGGCATGGCCCAGTCTTCAATCAGTTCCAGTTGATAGTCGGCCGCCACCGCGACGGCGATGCGCTTGCGCGCGCTGTGCCCCGCGTCCTCGCGGTAATCGAAGCTGCCGTAGTTATCGGGACGGAAGTGCGGCGCCGGCAGGTTGAACATGACGAGGATCTCGGCCGGCTCCGGCGCTTGCGGCGCCTCGGCCGCTGTCGCCGCGCGCGGCACGATGCGCGGCAGATCCAGCCCGTCCTGTGCCGGGGCAGCGCCACAGCACAGGAACAAGGCCAGCGCCAGCAGGCGCTTCATGGCTGGCCCGCCGCGGTCAGCGATTCGGCCAGTTCCACCGCCGGGTTGGCGCGCAAGGCGGACAGCAGTTCGGCGCGATGGCCGGCATCCACGTCCAGCATGTAGGCGCCGGTGACGGTGGGGCCGCCGATGATCTGCGCGCCGCTGGCTTGCAGCAGTTGTTGAACGTCCTGCAGGCGCGCATCGGCCTTGAAGACCACCAGCACGTCCGGCGTCGATGCGGCGCCGCGCCCCAGCGCCTGGTAGGCCGGCGGCGCCTCGCCGCCGTGCGGCAGCAGCTGCACCGCCAGCACCGCGATCACGCCCAGTTGCGCGGCGATCGCCCAGCCCTGCCAGCCGGTATCGCCCAGCCATGCGCGCAGGCGCGCCAGTGGCGTGGCGCGGTTGACGCGTGCGGCCGGTTGCTGCGGGACCGCGTCCAGTTGCGGCATCAGGCGCGCCAGCGCGCGCTCCGGGTCCAGCCCGGACGGCAGCGGCCCTTCCGTCACCAGCAGCTTGCGCTGCCATGACAGGTCTTCGCGGCAGGCGGCGCAGCCTTGCAGGTGCTCCTGCACGCGCAGCGCTTCGGCCTCGCCCAGCGAACCCGACGCATACCAGGGCAGCAAATCCTGCAGCGCCTGATGCTCGGTGTCGCTCATGCTCGTGTGGGTACTCATTGCATTTCTTCCATATGATCGGACAGCATGTCCTTCAACTTTTGACGCGCGTGGAACATGCGCGTTTTCACCGTGTTCACCGGGCAGCCCATGGTGTCGGCGATCTCCTGGTAGGCCATGCCATGATAATAGGTCAGGCTGACCACCATGCGCTGCTCCATCGGCAGCGCGTCGAGCGCGCGGCTGACGCCCCGCTGCAACTGGCGCGCCGCCAGCGCGTGCTCCGGCTCCGCGCCCGCCTCGCCCGGCTGGTCCTCCTGCGGCTCCAGCGGCACATCCAGTCCGCGCAGGGCCTTCAGCGCCTGCCGGTAGGCGATCGCGAAGATCCAGGTGGACAGCTTGCAGCTGCCGTCGAACGTGGCGGCCTTCTGCCACACCACCATCATGGTGTCGTTGATGATCTCCTCCACCAGCGGCACATTGCGGGTCATGCGGTCGAGGAAACGCGCCAGCCGCGAAAAATAGCTGCGATACAGCGCCTGAAAGGCAAGCCGGTCCCCGCCGCAGACCCGCCGCAGCAGCACATTCTCATCCAACTCGTCCGGCAACGCCATTCTTCCGCCCATCCGCATGCATTTTCTCCCCTGGTGCGGTAAATACGCGGTAGGAAAAAAAAGGTTCAAGCCCACGGCAAAAAATTAATTTCTCCAATTTTGAACCATCTTTGCCCGATTGGCTATTGACCGCAACAACATTAACAGATTGTTCAGCAACCGTGCTTGTCCCCTCCTTCTTCTGCGGCCCCGCCCTGCTTTCCCCGGACCCGGCCGCCGTGGCCCGCCTGCTGCTGGTGGCGCCGCTGCTGGAGGAATGGATTATCCGCGCGGGCGTGCACCACTGGCTGCTGCAGCGGGTGGCGCCGCTGCCCGCGCTGCTGCTCAGCGCCGTCGCCTTCAGCGCCCTGCACCTGGGCTCGGGCGTGGCGGCGGCGGCGCTGGTGTTCTGGCCCGGGCTGTTGTTCGGGGCGGCCTACCAGCGCTGGCGCGACTGGCGCGTGTGCGCGCTGATGCATGGTCTGTCGAATGCTTTTGCAATCACCTTTTGTGGATCCTAGTGACTGGAGAACCGATGAAACACCTACTCTCGACCCACCGCGGCGCGCAGCTTGCCGGTTTGTGGACCATGCTCGCGCTGGCCCACGGCGCGCACGCGGCCGACGCCCTGAATGGCAAAAGCCTGTACCTGAACGGACCGGTGTCCGGCGGCACGGCGTGCGCGTCCTGCCACGGCCCGACGCCGGCCAACAACGTCAACGGCATCCTGGCGGCGGCCAACAACCCCAGCGTCATCAGCGGCGCCTTCAGCGCCAACCGCGGCGGCATGGGTTCCCTGTACAACGGCAAATTCTCCGCCGCCGAACTGGCCGACCTGGCCGCCTTCATCGGCAATCCCAACGTGACGGCGGCGCCGGCCGCCTCGCTGGCGCCGGCCACCCTGGCGTTCGCCGGCACCACGGTCGGCCAGAACAGCGCCGCGCTCAGCACCACGCTGACCAATACCGGCAACGCCGCGCTGAACATCAGCGCCATCGCCGTGGGCGGCGCCAACGCCGGCGACTTCTCCATCACCGGCGGTAATTGCGGGGCCGGCTCCGCTGTCGCCGCTGGCGCCACCTGCAATGTGCAGCTCACCTTCCGCCCGACCGCGGCGGGCGCGCGCAGCGCGGCCCTGAACATCAGCCATAACGCCACTGGCGGCGGCAGCAGCGTGGCCCTGAGCGGCACCGGCAACGCCGTGGCCGCGGCCACCATCTCCGTCTCGGCCACCACGCTGAACTTTGGCGCGCTGGCGACCGGCGCGGCGTCGCCGGCACAGACCATCACCGTCAATAACGCCGGCCAGGCGCCGCTGACCTTCAGCGGCATCTCGCTGTCCGGCGCCAACGCCGCCATCTTCACCCTGGGCGGCAGCTGCGCCACCTCCGCGCCCGTGGCGGCGGGCGGCAGCTGCACCGTGACGGTGACGGCCACGCCAACCGCGGCCGGCGCCTTCGCGGCCAACCTGAACCTCGCCTCCAACGCCTCCAACGGCGCGGTCGCGATCGGCCTTGCCGGCAGCGCCAGCGCCCCGGCGCCTTCGCTGGCGGCCAACCCCAGCGTGGTGGCGTTCGGCTCCCAGACCGTGGGCGCCAGCGCCGCGCAGACCGTGTCCATCACCAACCGCGGCAACGTGCCGGTGACCTTCACCAGCGTCGCGGTGAGCGGCGCATCCAGCGTCACCATCGGCGGCGGAGCCTGCGCCGGCACGCTGGCGGTCGCGGCCAGCTGCAATGTGCCGCTGTCGTTCACCCCGACCAGCGAGGGCAACGTCAGCGCCACGCTGCTGCTGCGTTCCAACGCGCCGGACCTGTCGGTCGCCGTCACCGGCGCCGGCACCACGGCCGCCGTGGCGCGTCCGGTATTGTCGGACACCGCGCCCGTGGCCTTCACCGACACGCAAGTGGGCCAGCAGGCAGCCACGCACAGCGCCACGCTCACCAACAACGGCAACGCCGCGCTGAAGATCACGTCGCTGGTACTGGGCGGCAGCAACCCGGGCGACTTCGCGCTGGGCGGCAGCTGCGCGGTGGGCGGCACCGTCAGCCCTGGCGCCAATTGCACCATCGACTCCACCTTCAAGCCCACCACCGCCGGCGCCCGCAGCGCCGACCTGGTGCTGGTCACTGACGGCGGCGCGCAGTTCAGCGTGCGCCTGAGCGGCAACGGTCTGTCGGTGCCAACCACCACGCCTAGCCTGAGCACCAATCCCCAGTCGTTCGACTTTGGCAGCGCCACCGTCGGCGACACCGGTCCCGTCAAGCGCTTCACGCTGACCAATACCGGCAGCGCGCCGCTGACCATCACCGGCGCCACCTTCAGCGGTCCTTACGCGGCCGTCAACGACGCCACTTCCTGCGCCGCCTTCCCACTGACGCTGGCCGCCGGCGCCTCGTGCGAACTGCCGGTACGCTTCACGCCAACCACCGCCGGCAGCGCGGCCGGCAGCGTCGCCCTGCAAGGCGCCGGCGCCAGCTGGACCATCGCGCTGAGCGGCCAGGGCGCCGCCGCGGCGCCATCCGCTGGCGGTAGCCAGAACCGTGGCGGCGGCGGTTGCTCGTCCGTGAAAGACGGTAACGATCCGATGCTGGCCGTGCTGGTGGTGCTGGCCGCCGGTGTGCTGCTGTGGCGCCGCCGCAAGGCGCGCGCGGCGGCCGGCGCGGCGCTGGCCGCCGTGGCGGCATGCGGCGTGCTGTCGCTGCCGGCGCCCGCATCGGCGCTGGAAACCGGCAAACCCGCCCCCGCCTTCAACCTGAATGGCCTGGATGGCGCGGTCAAGCTGGATCAGTACAAGGGCAAGCTGGTGTACGTCGACTTCTGGGCCTCGTGGTGCGGTCCGTGCCGCCAGTCCTTCCCGTGGATGAACGAGATGCAGGCGCGCTACGGCAACCAGGGCTTGCAGATCGTCGGCATCAACGTCGACGCCAAGTCGGAGGACGCGCGCAACTTCCTGGCCGCCACGCCGGCCAGCTTCGTGATCGCCTTCGATCCTAACGGCAGCGCGCCGCGCACCTACGGCATCAAGGGCATGCCTAGCAGTGTGCTGATCGGCCCTGACGGCAAGGTGCTGTATGAGCACAGCGGCTTCCGTCCGGCCGACCGCGAGGCGCTGGAAAGCCGCATCAAGGCCGCGCTGGGAGCGTCCAAATGAGGGCCCGCGTCGTGATCGCGCTGTGCGCCGCCATGGCCGGCCTGTCCGGCTGTGCGCTGCCGCCGGTGCAGCCATGGGAAAAAGGCCAGCTGGCGCGCCCGGACATGCTGTTGCAGGGCGACGCCCTGGGCGCCCGCTTCAATGAACACATCTACGCCAGCAAGGAGGCCGCCTCCGGCGGCAGCGCCGTTGGCGGCGGCGGCTGCGGCTGCAACTGACAAGGAACACCATGGATAAAGACAAACAGCCATCCGTAGGACAAGCACTGCTGGCGGCGGCCATGCTGCTGCCGGGCCTCGCCCACGCCGAGGCGGCGCCGGAGCGCGGCGCCATCAGCGTCAAATACCTGTACTACAAGGAGGACCAACCGGACCTGGACCGCGTGCAGGTGCACGCGCCGTCGGTGTCGGTGATGGCGCCGATCGCCGGCGAATGGACGGTCGCCGCCAGCGCCACCATGGACGATGTCTCGGGCGCGTCGCCGCGCTTTCACACGGCGGTATCCGGCGCCTCGCGCATGGACGACCTGCGCAAGGCCGGCGACGTCACCGTCACGCGCTATCTGCCGCACGGCACGGTGAGCATGGGCGCGGCCTTCTCCACCGAACATGACTACCGTTCGCGCGCGCTGTCGCTGCAAGCCACCTTTGACAGCGAAGACAAGAACACCACGTGGGCGCTGGGGCTGGGCGGTTCGGATGACGCCATCAACCCGGTCAACCGCATGGTGCTGAACGAGGGCCGCCAGACCGTCAGCGTACTGGCCGGTGTGACGCGCGTGTTCACCCCGGTCGACGTCGGCCAGCTGACGTACACCCACAGCGGCGGGCATGGCTACTACTCCGACCCGTACAAGTTCCCCGACAACCGGCCGCGCAAGCGCGACCAGGACACGCTGCTGGCGCAATGGAACCATCGCTTTGTCGACGCCGACGCCACCAGCCGCCTGAGCTACCGCTACTACCGCGACAGCTTCGGCGTCAGCGCGCATACGCTGTCGGGCGAATGGGTGCAATCGCTGGCCAACGGATGGACCTTGACGCCGAACCTGCGCCTGTACTCGCAGCGCGCCGCAGACTTCTACTTCGATCCGGTGTACGACGCCAAACTGGGCGCGCCGTTCCCGCCTGGTTATGCGTTCGGCAGTTCGGCCTTCGTTTCGGCGGACCAGCGGCTGTCCGCGTTCGGCGCTGTGACCGCGGGCCTGAAGGTGACCAAGCAGATCGACCGCGACTGGAGCGTGGACCTGAAGGTGGAACGCTACGAGCAACGCGGCGCCTGGCGCGTGTTCGGCAACGGCAGCCCGGGACTGGAGCCGATGCGCGCCACCAGCCTGCAGGTCGGCTTCACGCGGCTATGGTAGAAGACATCTACACCGTCTCCTTCACCGCCATGGGCAGCCGCTGCGAGGTAAGAATCGCGGCGGCCGACGCGGCGGCGGCGCGGCACATCGCCACGCAGGCCATCGACGAGGTGCGCCGCATCGAGCAGAAGTATTCGCGCTATCGCAGCGACAGCATCGTCAGCCGCATCAACGCGGCGGCGGGGCTGGGCGCGGTGGATTGTGACGGTGAGACGGCGGCCCTGCTGGCCTATGCGGACGCATTGCATGACAACAGCGAGGGCCGCTTCGACATCACCTCCGGCGTGCTGCGCAAGGCCTGGGATTTCCGCGGCGGCGCGCTGCCGCGTCCCGGGGCGCTGGAAGCGCTGCTGCCGCTGGTCGGCTGGAGCAAGGTGGTGCGCGACGAGAGCTCGGTCTTCCTGCCGCAGCTTGGCATGGAGCTCGACTTCGGCGGCTTTGGCAAGGAGTATGCCGTGGACCGCGCGGCGGAACTGCTGGCGGTGCTGGGGGTCGATCACGGTTACGTGAACCTCGGCGGCGACATGCGCTTTCTCGGCCCGCGCCCGGATGGCAAGCCATGGGACATCGGCATCCAGGACCCGCGCGACATGTCGGCCACGGTGGCCAGCATTCCGATAGGGCGCGGGGCCCTGGCCACCAGTGGCGATTACGAACGATTTATTGAAGTGGATGGCCGGCGCTATTGCCATGTGCTGGACCCGCGCAGTGGCATGCCGGTGTCCTACTGGCGCTCGGTCAGCGTGGTGGGGCCGCTGGCGATCACCGCGGGCAGTTGCACCACCACCGCCATGCTGCTGGAACAGGACGGCATCGATTTTCTCGACCGTTCCGGCGTGAGTTACCTGGCCATCGATCACGAGGGCCGTATTTTTCGGAGAACATGATGAAGTCCATTTTCAAATGGCTATGCGCGCTGGTGATGGCCGCATGGCTGCCATCCGCGCTGGCGGATGATTTCCTGCCGCCCGAACAGGCGTTTGTGCTCAAGGCTGAACTGCGCGACGCGCAAACCGTGGCCCTGCGCTGGAGCATGCCGCCGGGCTATCACCTGTACCGCGAGCGCTTGTCCTTCACCGGTCCCGGCGTCGCGCAACCGCAGCTACCGGACGGGAAACGCAAGTTCGACGAGAACTTCGGCAAGGAGATGGAGACCTATTACGGCACGCTGGAATTGCAGGTGCCGGTGAGCGGCAAGGCGCCGTTCGACCTGACCGTCGGCTACCAGGGCTGCGCGGACGCGGGCCTGTGCTATCCGCCGGTGGCGCTGACCTACACCATCAATCCAACGGTGCCGGGCGTGCTGGCGGCGAAGACGGCGCTTGATGCTCCGGCCACCACCGCGACCGCAGCGCCTGCGGCATCAGTGGCACCGGCTGCATCGCCCACGCCGGCCGCAGCGGAGGATGACACCTCGCTGGCCCAGCGCACGCTGCAAAGCGGCAGCGCATGGCGCATCGGCGGCGCCTTCCTGGTGTTCGGCCTGCTGCTGTCCTTCACGCCGTGCGTGCTGCCGATGGTGCCCATTCTGTCCTCGATCATCGTTGGCGAAGGCAGCGTCACACGCAAACGCGGCCTGCTGCTGGCCGGCGCCTACAGCATCGGCATGGCGCTGGTCTACACCGCGCTGGGCGTGGCCGCCGGCTTGGCCGGCGAGGGCCTGGCCGGCGCGCTGCAAAAGCCCTGGGTACTGCTGACCTTTGGCGCCCTGTTGTTCGCGCTGGCGCTGTCGATGTTCGACGTCTACCAGCTGCAACTGCCTAGCGCCCTGCAAAGCCGCCTGACCGAATCGAGCGGCCGCCAGAGCGGCGGCAAGATGATCGGCGTGTTCGTCATGGGCGCGCTGTCCGCGCTCATCGTCGGCCCTTGCGTGGCGGGCCCGCTGGCCGGCGCCCTGCTCTACATCAGCCAAACCGGCAACGCCGTCACCGGCGGCTGGGCATTGTTCTCGATGGCCACCGGCATGAGCGTGCCGCTGCTGTTGACCGGCCTCTCGGCCGGCAGCCTGCTGCCGCGCGCCGGCGCGTGGATGAACAACGTGAAAAAGGTCTTCGGCCTGCTGCTGATCGCGGTGGCGATCTGGATGATCAGCCCTGTCCTGCCGGTGACCGCCAACATGGCGCTGTGGGGCGCGTTCGCCATCCTGTGCGCGGTATTCCTGCGCATCGGCGACAGCCTGCCGCAAGGCGCCGGCATCGGCGCCTACGCCGGCAAGGCGCTGGGCGTGGTGATGCTGCTCGGCGGCCTGTTTGAACTGGTGGGCGCGGCCAGCTCCGGCACCGACGTGCTGCAACCGCTGGCCCACCTGCGCGCGGGCGGCACGGCGGGCGGCGCGGCCAGCGCGCAGGCGGCCGCGCATGAAGGCCCGCGCTTCACGCGCATCCGCACTGTGGAGGAACTGGACAAGATGCTGGCCTCCACCACCAAGCCGGTCATGCTGGACTTCTACGCCGACTGGTGCGTGGCCTGCAAGGAGATGGAACGCATGACCTTCTCCGAAGGCCGCGTGGCCGCGGCCATGCAGGACATGCAACTGCTGCAGGTGGACGTCACCGCCAACAACGCCGACGACCGCGCGCTAATGAAGCGCTTCCAGCTGTTCGGCCCGCCGGGCATCATCATGTTCGACGCCCGTGGCAAGGAAGTGCCGCAGGCGCGCGTGATCGGCTTCATGCCGCCGGAATCGTTCGTGCGCCAGCTACAGCGCACTAGCGAACAAAGCTAGGCCGCTTGGGCGAGTAGACGAAATCCGGCACCAGGTAGCGCATCGCCATCGCGTCATCGCGCGCGGTGGTGGCGACTTTCTTGTAGAGCGCATGCGCGGCCTGGATGCGATCCATATCCGGCTCGATGCCCAGGCCCGGTTTTTGCGGCACCTGCACCGCGCCGCCGACGATTTGCAGCGGCTCGCGCGTCAGGCGCTCCTGCCCCTCCTGCCAGATCCAGTGCGTATCGATGGCCGTGATCCGGCCCGGCGCCGCGGCGGCGGCGTGCGTGAACATCGCCAGCGACACGTCGAAGTGGTTGTTGGAGTGCGAGCCCCAGGTCAGCCCCCACTGCTCGCACAACTGCGCCAGCCGCACCGAACCCTGCATGGTCCAGAAATGCGGATCGGCCAGCGGAATATCGACGGCGCCCAGCAGATGCGAGTGCGCCATCTGGCGCCAGTCGGTGGCCACCATGTTGGTGGCGGTTGGGATGCCGGTGGCGCGGCGGAACTCGGCCATGATCTCGCGGCCCGAGTAACCGTTCTCCGGGCCGCACGGATCTTCCGCGTAGGCCAGCACGTCGCCCCGGCCCTTGCACAATGCGATCGCCTCGCGCAGAGACCAGGCGCCGTTCGGATCCAGCGTCACGCGTGAATCGGGGAAGCGCCGCTTGATCGCGGCGACCGCCTCCATCTCTTCCTCCCCGCGCATCACGCCGCCTTTCAGCTTGAAATCCCGGAAGCCGTATTTTTCCACCGTGGCCTCGGCCAGCTCCACGATGGCGGCCGGC
This sequence comes from Duganella sp. SG902, assembly GCF_013376005.1. Taxonomy (GTDB): domain Bacteria; phylum Pseudomonadota; class Gammaproteobacteria; order Burkholderiales; family Burkholderiaceae_D; genus Rugamonas. The sequence continues at coordinate 116,287 of NZ_JABMJK010000003.1, forward strand.
GTCATCGCCTCCTGATGGCGGCGCCCATACCAGCCGCTGGCGCCGTCGCCGCTCAGGTAAGGCAGGTCGGTGTGGCGGCGGTCGCCGATGTAGAACAGGTAGGCCAGCATCGGCACGCTGTCGCGCTGCTGTCCGGCGCCCAGCAATTCGCACACCGGCACGCCCAGGTGCTGGCCCAGCAAATCGAGCAGCGCCGCTTCCACCGCCGTCACCACGTTCTCCAGCCGCAGATTGATTTCGTGCGGCTGCTTCAGCACCTCAGCCTCCGCCGCCGACGTCACCTGGTATTGCTGGCCGGCCGAGTCCTGGCCGGCGATGGCCGCGCGCAGCGCGTTCAGCGTAAGGTTGTAACGGCCGATCTGGGTGCCCACCACCAGTGGCACGGCGCGCTCCAGCGCCGCCAGGATGCCGGCGCCGCCGGGAACCTCACCCATGCCGGTATGACCGGCGCTGTCGGTCAGCAGCACCAGGTTGCGCGTGAAGAACGGCGCGTGCGCGCCGCACAGGTTCAGCAACATGCTGTCGTATCCCGCCACCGGGATGACCTGCATTGCGGTGATTACAGGGCTTACATTGGTCACAGCGTTATCCTAAAAAAAAACCGCCCCGGCGGGGGCGGGTAAAGGCCCCGCTGGAGAACAGGGGCCAGACGATCAAATCGTTCAGAACTTGGCGCGCAGACCGAGCGAGTAGGTGCGGCCCGGCGAGTACTGCGAGAAGTTCGCATTACTGAACTGGAAGTACGTGCGGCGCGAGTCGTTATTCAGATTGACGATGTCGAAGCTGAGAGTCGGCCAGCCGTCCTTGTCGAACACTTCACCCAAGTCGATGCTCGACGAGAAGTCCAGCTGCTTGTAGTTGTCCGAGAACAGCGCGGCGTTGGTGATGCCGTTCTGGTTCGCGCCGGCGGCCTGGCTACCCTTGGAGAAGGTGTGCGACAGACGCGCCATGTAGCCGTGGTTCTCGTAGTAGACCGAGAAGTTGTTGGTACGCTTAGGCACGCCCAGCGCCACGAAGCCATTCGAACCTTCGCCGCTGGCACGCTGCGTGATGAAGGTCGCGGTTTCGTTGATGCCGAAGCCGCGGATCGGCAGGATCTTGTCCAGCGGTTGCACCCAGCCCAGTTCCAGGCCGCGGATGCGCAGGTCGCCGTCGGCGTTGCGGGCACGGGTCAGCACCACGGTCGCCACGTCAGGACCGCCACGCGAGTTGATCGCGGTCTGCTGGTTCGGCGTCAGCGTGTTGTAGTTGATGCCGTACGCGGCCAGCGAGCTGAATGGCTGGGTGATGTTCTCGTTGATGGTGAAGCCATCCACCGTCTTCTGGAAACCGGTCAGGCTGACGTAGCCTTCGCGGCCGGTGTACCAGTCGATGCCGATGTCGATGTTATCCGACAGGTAGGGTTTCAGGGCCGGATTGCCGACCGAACCCACGTCCGCCGATACCGACGAGAAGTTCACGCCGGGACGCAGCGCGTTCGGATCGGCGCGGGTCATGCTGCGCGAAATGGCGGCGCGGGCGATCACGTCGCTGCGCAGGTTGATCGCCAGCGTACCCGATGGCAGCGTGTTGCTGTAGGTCGTATCCAGGTAAACCCACTGGTCGATGTTCGGATACTTGCTGCCGTTGAGCGTGAGCGTGGCGTTGCGTGGATCGCTGATCGAGTTGAGCGAGCCCACCGACTGGCGGGTGCGCACATAACGCACACCGGCGTTGTAGCGGGCCGGGAAGCCTGCCAGTTCGGTCTTGCCGTTGGCCTCGAAATACAGGCCGGTGGTTTTCTCGCCGATGAAGCCCGAGCTGGCGCCAGTCGACGACGAGCCGCTGGCCGGCGCGTTGTCGTAGTACTGCTGGTACTTCGAATCGGCGGCGAAGCGGTCCCACGCGATGATCGGCTTGCCGTAAGGGCCAGGCACGATGTAGCTGGCCAGCGCCGATTGCGGAATCAGCGAGCCGCCATAGGTCAGCGACGTGGTGGCGCCGGCGGTGTAGCCGGTGCCGTAGCCCGGATACAGCGCGGCGGCGCTGGCGCCCGGCGTCGATGCGCCGTTGCACGGCGGCGCGCCGTTGGGGCCGAGCAGGAACACGCTCGGGTTGTTGCCGCACACCGCGGCCTGCCATGCGGCCGAGTTGTCGGTCGCGCGGATGCGGCGCTGGATGTCGTCATAGGCGACGCCGCCCTTCAGGTTGAACTTGTCGTCGCCCCAGGTCAGGTCGCTGTGGAAGCCTTTGGTCTCGGTGGTGCGGAATTCGTTCTGCACGTTGACGCGGCCGGTGTTCCACACATAGCTGGCCGGGTTGTTCAGGTCCGTGGTGGCCACCACCGACGGGATGCCGCCGTTGTTGTTGTTGAAGGTGACGGTGTTGCCGCTGTTCGGCGGCGTGATCACGTACACGGTCGGCGCTTCGTGGGTGAAGTTACTCTTGGTGTAGTTGAGCTGCGCGTCCAGTTTCAGGGTCGGGGTGATCTTCCACTCCATGCCAGGGTTGATGCCCTTCATGTCGACCTGATCGTGGCGGTAGCCGTGCTCGAAGAAGTTCTGGGTGTTGGCGAAGGTGCCGCCGGTGACGGTGCAGCCGTCGCTGCAATCGCTCTTGTCGACCGTCATGTTCAGCGGGATCATGGCGCCGTTGCGGACCGACCAGTCGTAGTCCATGCGCGTCATCTTGTCATCGCGCTTGCTGTAGACGGTGTCCAGGTAGAAGTGCAGGTTTTCGGTCGGACGGTATTCGGCGCTGAAGATGGCCGAACCCTTGTCCTTGGTGCCGAAATAGTCCATGGTGCGCCCCAGGCGCGGCACGATGGCGTTGTCGATCTGCTGGATGGTCAGGCCCGGGTTGTGCGCCAGCAGCCACGCCTGGTCGATCACCTCGCCGGTGACCAGGCCATTGCCCGCGCCGGCCGGCACCGTGGCCGGGATGGTGAAGTTGCCGCCGCCGGTGTTGTTGCGGTTGGCGGCGGGATTCTGCGCCGCCGACAGGTTGGCGTTGGTGTAGCCCACGGTTTCCCAACCGGTGGTGTGCACCTGCTGGCGCGACAGGCTGACGCCGCCGAGGATACCCCAGTTGCCGAAGGTCTGGCTGGCCAGGAAGGAGCCGCGGCCGCCGGTCTTGTTGGCGATCTGCTGGTTGGTGGCGGTGACGCTGGCCGAGATGGTGCGGCCTTCCTTGTCGAACGGACGCGCGCTGCGCAGGTTGACCACGCCGGCCGCGCCGCCCTCGATCATCTCGGCGGTGGGGCTCTTGCTGACGGTCAGCTTGGTGAACAGGTCGGTCGGCAGCAGGTCGAGGTCGACCTCGCGGTTGGTGTTGGCGCCGTCGATCGGGCCGGACGAGGCGACCGCGATCGGCGCGCCGTTCAGCAGGATCTTGGTGAAGCTGGAGCCCAGGCCGCGAATCTGGATGGTCGAGCCTTCGCCGGTGATGTCGCGCGAGACGCCCACGCCCGGGATGCGGCTCAGCGATTCGGCGATGTTCTTGTCCGGGAATTTACCGAAGTCCTCGGAGTTGATCGAGTCCTGGAAGCCGACGGCTTCCTTCTTGTCCTTGGCCGACGACAGCAAGCTGTTACGGTAGCCATTGACCTGCACCACGGTCATCGGCGCGGCGTCTGCCTGCGCGGCCGGGGCCGGGGCGGTGTCTTGTGCGTATGATTGCGCTATCAAACCTGCCATGACGGTCAGGCCGAACGCCACTTGCCGGCGCGCTTGCCGACCTTTCTGTTGTTTCACTTGCATTTACAGTCTCCTTCGGCGCATCGCCGTGGTTATTGTTATAAGTCACGCAACAGAAACATAAAATGGTTGCGCGATCATTTGAGTGTAAAAGCGTTGAAAAGTTATTGTCAACAGAAATTACACAGAAAATGTTATGCGCAACCATTTTGCTATGGCCGCAGGGAGAGCGGGTGTGGCGCGATTGATACGCCAGCGGCGGACGCATGTCGTTCCGGCGAAAGCCGGAACCCATAGACCGCCGAGCCGGTCTTAACGCATGCGTTCCATGGATTCCGGCCTACGCCGGAATGACGGTTCAACGGTTCAGTACTTGGCGGGCACGTTCCGCGCCGGGGTGGCGCGATTGATACGCCAGCGGCAGGACACCTGTCGTTCCGGCGAAGGCCGGAACCCATAGACCGCCGAGCCAGTCTTAACGCATGCGTTCCATGGATTCCGGCCTACGCCGGAATGACGGTTCAACGGTTCAGTACTTCGCCGCGCCGCTCGGGGTGGCGGACTTGATGAAAGCGCGCAGATCGTCGTTGGCCGTGGCCAGGTCCTCCGAGCGCAGATACATCATGTGACCGCTGCGGTAGCCGGCAAAGCTCAGGCGGTCCTTCATCTTGCCGCTCGGGTCGAGCTGCCACATGGTGTACTTGGCGTCGAAATAGGTGCAGGCGCCGTCGTAGTAGCCGGACTGGATGAACACCTTCAGATACGGATTGGCCGCCATCGCCAGCCGCAGGTTCTCGCCGGTCTTCTCGTTCTTGAAGTCCCACGGATGCACATCGCCAAACAGGTTGTACTTGATGTCGGTCTTGTAGCCGAGGTCATTGCGCAGGTACTGGTTGATGGCCGGCGTGAACGAATGCAGCCACGAAGTCAGCTCGGCGTTGTAATCCACCTTGTCGCCGGAATCGGTCTTGTCGATGCCGAGGTAGCGCGAGTCGAGGCGGCCGATGGTCTTGCCCTGCTTGCGCAGCAGCTCTTTCCAGAACTGCTCCGGTTGCACCGCCAGGTTGTTCTGCACCACGTACTCCACCGACAGGCCGGAATAGCGCGCCACCTTGGCGGCGATCTGCGCCTTCTTCTGCGCGTCGATGAAGCCGCCCCTGGCCAGCGCCGGCAGCAGTTCGTCGGTGGTGAAGGCTTCCACTTCCGGCAGCACGTCCTTCAAGTCCTTGGCTTGTAGGTCGGCCGGCAGCACCTTCTGATACCAGGCGGTAGCCGCGTAGTACGGCAGCTTGAGCGCATCGTCGATCGCGCCTTCGCGCTTCAGGCCAAGCTCCGTCGGCGACACCAGCACCACGCCGTTCAGGTACATCCACTGGGCGTTCTGCAGCTCCAGCGCCAAGCCGGCCACGCGCGAGGTACCGTAGCTTTCCCCGATCAGGTATTTGGGCGAAGTCCAGCGGCCCTCACGCGAGACGAAGGTGCTGACCCACTCGGCCAGGTACTGGATGTCCGCGTTCACGCCGAAAAAGCGCGCGCGGTCGGCCTTGCCGTCCAGGATGCGCGAGAAGCCGGTGTTGACCGGATCGATGTACACGATATCGGCCACGTCGAGGATGGAATGCGGATTGTCCCTCACGCCGTAAGGCTGGATCGGATAGCCTTCCGCGTCCAGGTTGAGGACCTTGGGACCGGTGTAGGCGATGTGCATCCACACCGAGGCCGAGCCGGGGCCGCCGTTAAACGAGATCACCAGCGGGCGCTTGCCCTTGTCGCTCACGTCGCTGCGCTGGTAGTACGTGTAGAACAGCGACGCCGACACCTTGCCGTCCTTGTCCCACACCGGCTGCGTGCCGGCCGTGACCTTGTACGGCACCACCTTGCCCTTGATGGTGACCTGGCCGCTCTTGCTGACCTGTGAATCGGCCTTGAGCAGGCGCTCGCTGGCCTGCAGTTCGGCGGCGCGTTCTTTGCTCAGGGCGGGCGCCTTGTCGGCGTCTTGTGCGTAGGCGGCTGCGCTTATGGCCAGCAGCACTGCAAGGGCAAGCTTGGATTTCATGGCATCTCTCAAGGTTGAAAGAGCCTATGTTAGTGACGAAGCGTTACGGCGTCCAGTCCAGCACCGTCACCGGCGACGGCGGCACAAAAGCCTGTCCTTCGCCATCAACTTGTTGAACATTCTGGACAAATAAACTGAGGATGCCGCTGCGGCGCCACAACTCGGTATCGTAGCTCGGCTCCCACGCGCCGACCGAGGTTGGCGTGAGATCGCGCAGCTGCCACACGCCGCCGGCGACGTCGTGCGCCTGCGCCACCGACACCTTGCCTCCGCGTTCCTCGTCGCGGAACACCAGCAGCGCGCCGGCCGCGCCCACCATGATCTGCGGGCGCGCGATCGGAATCCGTTTGGTGCCCTGCCCTCCCAGCGAGAACGGCGTTTTGCGGAAGTCCAGCGCCCGTACCCGCCACGCCGCTCCGGTGTGATAGATGACGTGATACTGCGGCACGGTGGAACCGGCATCGCGCCAGTAGCTGGCGATGTAAGGCCGGCCTTCGCTGTCGGCCGCCATCGAGGTCTGGTTGATCAACTCACTGTTCCGCGGGATGCGCAGCGCGTATTCCGCGCTGGCGGCGTTGATCGGCAGCGCGTACGGCGTGCCGTCCGAACGCTCCCACGTCACGCCGCCATCGCGCGAGCGCGCGTACGCCATGTCATGGTTGCTGGCCACGTCCGGCGACTCGCGCCACACCCACGACACGTGCAGCGTGCCGCGCTGGTCGAGGAAAGCCTGCCAGTAGGCGTTGCGCTTGCCCTCGCCGCTAATCAGGTTGGTGTGCAGCCGCGTCCAGCGCTGGGTGGCCACGTCGTAGCGGTTGATGATGAGATCACCGCGTCCCGATCCGCCCAGGCGATAAAAGAACAGCAGGTTGCCGTTGGGGAGCCGGTGGAACTCGGGATACGATACCTCGTTTTCATCGGTGCCGGTCATGGCCTGTTTGGGGCCCAACTCCAGCGATCCCGGCGCCACGCCGCGCGCGTAGCGCAGCGGATTGTTGTGATGGTCCCACGAGACGTGCAGATAGCCCGCGCCATCCACCATGATGCTGATGCTGTTGTGCGCATCGGCCGCGTTGCCCTGCCAGGCGGTGCGCCGCGTGGTCCATTGCGTGCCACCCAGCGTGCGCTTGCCCAGCACGAGATAGCGCTCGGCGTCGTAGTAGGCCACGTACTGCGTGTCGCCATGCGTCACCAGCGAATTCTTGCGGAACACCACCGCGTTGACCGAATTATTGGCCCAGCCCTCGCCCACCACCGAAGACACCGGCTCCGCCGCCGCCGCGTGCAGCGATGCGGCAGCGATGGCCGCGATGAATAAACGTTTAATCATGCGCTCCATGCTACGCAAAGCCAGGATGCGCAGCCAATACATTTTGCGCAACCAACCATATGCAAAAAGCATAGCGTAGATCAATACCAACATAGTTTCCATGCGGCAAAGTATGCGATAATTCCTGCCGCATTACCGGCGCCCTAAAATATTGTCGCTATGACCACGCAACACGACCATACTCCTTATCTTGATCAGCTGAACGACGATCCGCATACCTTCTGGGAATCGCGCATCAAGGCCAGCCGCTGGATGATCGCCAAGACCTTCGCGCTCGGCGTGGTGGCGGCCGGGCTGGGTGTACTGGGCCAGGGCTGGCTGGAACAGGGCGCGCCGCTGCTGCCCATCATCAGCCAGAACTACGGCATCTGGCAGACCGTGTACATCCTGGCGCTGCTGGTGATCTTCCTGCTGTGGGCCGCGGCCTTGCGGCAGAAATTCGGCCTGCTCCACAACAGCAAGCAGGGGCTGACCACGCAGCACCGCATCGACGAACAGAACGCGCGCCGCGAAGAGCGCGCTCGCGCCATCCGCGAGCGCCGCGAGCAGCTGCGCGAAGAACGCGCGGAGCACACCATTTACCACAAGGCCGGCGGCCGCAGCAAAAAGTTCGATTACTAAGCCCGTCATTCCGGCGCAGGCCGGAATCCATAGAACGCATGAGCTGTGTTAGCGCAAGCGTTCCATGGGTTCCGGCCTGCGCCGGAACGACAATCACTCGTAGCGCAGGCAATCGACCGGCAGCAGGCGTGATGCGCGCCGCGCCGGGTAAAAGCCAAAGAACACCCCCACCAAGCTGGAAAAGCCGCACGCCACAATCACCGCGCGCAAGGTGATGATCACGTCGAACTTGCCGGTCGCCGTAATCGCCGCCGCCGCGCCGCTGGCCAGCAGGATGCCGAACACGCCGCCGACAAAACAGATCACCACCGCCTCGGTCAAAAACTGCAGCAGCACGTCGCGCGGCTTGGCGCCGATCGCCATGCGGATGCCGATTTCGCGCGTGCGCTCGGTCACCGACACCAGCATGATGTTCATGATGCCAATCCCACCCACCACCAGCGAGATCGCGCCGATCAGGCCTAGCAGCAGCGCGATGCCGGCGCTGATCTTCTGCGCAGTCTCCGCGAACGACGCCAGGTTATCGATGCGGAAGTCGTCCGGCTGGTCGATCTTGATGTGGTGGCGGTCGCGCAGCGTCTCGTTGATGTCCTGGATCGCATCCTGCAGGTTGCCGCCGGATTTACCCTGCGCCACCACGTAGTGCACATTGCCGGGGAACTGCACCTTCACCAGGTTGGCCGCGGCGGCCGTAATCGGCACGATCACATACTCGCTCAAATCGCCGCCATCGACCTGCTTGCCCTCGCCGTAAAGCACGCCCACCACCTGGAACGCCACGTTTTCGATGCGGATGAATTTGCCCAGCGGGTCCTGCTTGTAGAAGAACTGGTCCGCGATCTTGCGGCCGATGACCACCATGCGCGCCGACGCCCGCACGTCGGCGTCGCTGAAGGCGCTGCCCTTGTCGACCTTCCAGCCACGGATCTTGAACATGGCCGGCGTCACGCCGTGCACGGTCTTCGATGCGTTCTCGTTGCCGACCGCCAGATTGAAGCCGCCCTGCAGCACCGGCGCCGCGCCAGCCAGCGACGGCAGTTCGTTGAGCGCCGCCGCGTCGCGTATGGTCAGCGCCGGCTGCGCGCCGTTGCGCAGGCGCTGCTGCTGCGCGCGGTCGCCGCCCGGGGAGATGAACAGCATATTGGTGCCCAGCTGTTCCAGCTCCTTGGCGATGAAGCGCTTCATGCTGTCGCCCACCGCCAGCAGCAGCACCACCGAGGTGATGCCGATGATGATGCCCAACATGGTCAGCAAGGTGCGCAGCCGGTTCGCCAGCATGGAGCGGAACGACTCGACGATGATCTGTAAAAAGTTCATACCGTTTATACCGTTGTGGCGTTCATCTGATGCAGCCCCTCGGCGGCCGGGCCGTCGTACAACACGCGGCCATCCTTGAGCCGCACCAGCCGCTTACTGTAGGCGGCGATGTCCGGCTCGTGCGTCACCAGCAGGATGGTGATGCCGCGCTCCTCGTTCAGCTGTTGGAAGGAGCGCATGATCTCCACGCTGGTTTGCGTATCGAGGTTGCCGGTCGGTTCGTCGGCCAGGATCAGCGGCGGATCACCAACCAGCGCGCGCGCGATCGCCACGCGCTGCTGCTGGCCGCCGGACAGCTGGTTGGGCGTGCGTTTGGCCATGTCCTTGAGCCCCACGCGCTCCAGCTCCAGCAGGGCTTTGGCGTGCGCCCTGGCGCGCGACACGCCGGCATAGATCAGCGGCAGCGCCACGTTCTCCGCCACGCTCATGCGCTTGATCAGGTTAAAGCTCTGGAACACGAAGCCGATGGTGCGGTTGCGGATGTTCGCCAGCTCGTTGCGCGACAGCGTGAGCGTGTCCACGCCGTTGAGGAAGTAGCTGCCGCCGGTGGCCTGATCGAGACAGCCGAGGATATTCATCAGCGTCGATTTGCCGGAACCGGATTGGCCCATCACCGCCAGGAAGTCTCCGCGCGGCACCGCCAGGTCGACGCCGAACAGGACCTGCGTCTCCACGCTGCCGGAGAAGTAGCTCTTGGTGACTTGCCGGATGTCGATCAACAGGCCGCTCACAGGCCGCCCTCTTTCTCGTTGCCGATGGCGCGCGTAATCACCTGATCGCCCTTCTTCAAATCGCCGCCGACGATTTCGGTGTAGCGGAAGTTGGACAGGCCGATCTTCACCTCCTGCGCCTTCGGCTGATTATGCGCATCCAGCGTGTAGACGCGGAACAGGCGCGCCAGGTCGGCCTTGCTGCGGAAACCCGCATCGTCATCCTGCGCGGCGACGGCGGCCGTGGCGCTCGCGCTGGCCGACGCCGAAGCGGAAGCCTTGGCGGCGGCAAGCTTCTTCTGCTTTTCGATTTCCTCATCGCTCAGGCGGAAGCGCAGCGCGGCGGTGGGAATGCGCAGCACGTTCTGGCGATTGCCGACCAGCAGACGCACCTGCGCCGTCATGCCCGGCTTGAGCAGCTCGTCCTGATTGTCCACGTCCAGCACCACGTTATACGTCACCACGTTCTGCACCACGTTGGCGGCCAGGCGGAACTGACGCATGCGCGCGCTGAATTCCTTGTCCGGATAGGCATCGACCACGAAGCGCGCCTCCTGCCCTTCCTTGAGCGAGCCCACGTCCGCCTCCGACACGCTGGTGTCGATCTGCATCTTGGTGAGGTCGCGCGCGATCTGGAACAGCTGCGGCGTGGTGAACGACGCCGCCACCGTCTGCCCCAGATCCACGGTGCGCTTGATGATCACGCCATCGATCGGCGCGCGGATCACCGAGTTGTTGAGGTCCGCCTGCGCGCGCGCCAGCTGCGCTTCCGCCAGCTGGATATTGGCCTGCGCCACATCCACCTCGCGCTTGGACTGGTCCAGCGCCAGCGGCGAGATGAAGCTCTGCGTCACCAACGTCTGATTGCGCGAGTGCGTGGCCTGCGCCAGCCGCAGCGAGGCGCGCGCCGACGCCAGTTGCGCCTCGGCCTGGCGGATCTGCGCGTTGAAGATGGTCGGGTCCAGTTTCAGCAGCACCTGCCCCTTGGTCACATGGTCGTTGAAGTCCGCCTTCAACTCGCTCACCGTGCCGGACACCTGCGAGCCGATGTTGATCAGGGCGACCGGATTGATGGTGCCGGTGGCCGTCACCGACTGCGTGATATTGCCCGTATCGACAGGCGCGGTGCGGAAACGTGGCGCTTCCACCACAGGGGTCTTGCTTTTGGAATAGAACGCGGCGGCGCCGCCGAAGATCACCAGCAAACCGACGGCCAGCGCGAGCTTCTTTTTGGTCAGGAAAGCCATTGTTTTCAATATGTTCCGTAGGGGGACCCGGCGACGTGCGGATCAGCCCGGCAAGTATCAAACAGATTTGCATTTAAAGCAACTCGCCAGTTATCTACCTCTTCCGGGTCACCCCTATCTACCCGCGTGGTGGGATATGCAAAATTGCAATTCGGCTTTGCAGGAATCTCCGTTCTCAAGAGGGAGAATCATCCCTAAGATGGCCTCTCCAAACCACGGAGGACAGCATGACAGAAACCCTCGCCATCAAGGTCGCCGACGGTAGTTTCAACTGCTACGTAGCGCGTCCACGCAATGTCGCCAGCGCGCCAGTGATCGTGGTGCTGCAGGAGATCTTCGGCGTCAACGCCGGCATCCGCGGCATCGCCGACGATTACGCCACCAAAGGTTATATCGCCGTCGCACCGGACCTGTTCTGGCGCGCCGATCCGGGCCTCGACATGTCCGAGGCCGAGCCGGGCGACTGGGCGCGCGGCTTCGCGCTGTACAGCGCCTATGACTTCGATGGTGGCGTGGGCGACATCGCCGCCACCGTGGCCGCCGCGCGGACGCTGCACGGCGCCTCGGGCAAGGTCGGCGTCACCGGCTACTGCCTTGGTGGTTTGATGACCTACCTGACCGCCGCGCGCGCCGACGCCGATGCCTTCGTGTCCTACTACGGCGGCGGCACCGAGAAGTATGCCGGCGAAGCGCGCAACGTCAGCAAGCCGCTGCTGTATCACCTGGCCGGAGAGGACGAATACATCGGCAAGGAGGCGCAAGCCATCATTGGCGCCGCCTTCAAAGCCAATTCGAATATCGAGCTGCATAGCTACCCCGATTGCAACCACGCCTTCGCGCGCCCGGGCGGCAATCACTACGACACCGCTGCCGCCACGCTGGCCAACGCGCGCACCGACGCATTCTTCAAACAACACCTTTCTTAAACCTGGGAGAACATCATGACCGACCAAATCAACCCATCCCGCCGCAATGCCATGGTTGGCAGCGCGGTCGCCGCAGCCGCCACCGCGTTGGCAGCGGTCGGCACCGAAGCCGTTGCGGCGCCAGCGGGCAAAGTGACCAAGACCGTCGCCACCATCACCACCCGCGACGGCGTGGACATCTACTACAAGGACTGGGGCCCGCGCAACGGCCAGCCGGTGATCCTGAGCCACGGCTGGCCACTGAGCTCGGACAGCTGGGAATCGGCGGCGTTCTTCCTGGCCAATAACGGCTTCCGCGTCATCACTCACGACCGCCGTGGCCACGGCCGTTCGAGCCAGCCCTGGGACGGCAACGACATGGACCACTACGCCGACGACCTGGCGCAGCTGATCGAGGCGCTGGACCTGAAGAACATCATCCTGGCCGGCTTCTCGACCGGCGGCGGCGAGGTGGCGCGCTACGTCGGCCGCCACGGCACCAAGCGCATCGCCAAGCTGGGCCTGATCTCGGCCGTGCCGCCGCTGATGGTGAAGACCGACACCAACCCGGACGGCCTGCCGATCGAAGTGTTCGATGGCATCCGCAAGGGCCAGATCGCCGACCGCGGCCAGCTGTACCTCGACATCGCCTCCGGCCCGTTCTACAACTACAACCGTCCGGGCGCCAAGCCGTCGCAAGGCATCATCCAGGCGTGGTACGCGCAGGGCATGCAAGGTGGTTTCAAAAACACCTACGACTCGATCAAGGCCTTCTCGGAAACCGACTTCCGCGACGACCTGAAAAAGTTCGACAAGCCGACCCTGATCATCCACGGCGACGACGACCAGATCGTGCCGATCAAGGCGGCCGGCATCGCCTCGGCCAAGATTGTGAAGAACGCAAAGTTGATCGTGTACCCAGGCGCGCCGCATGGCCTCACTGATACACATAAAGATAAATTCAATAACGATTTCCTCGCTTTCGCCAAGTCGTAAATCGTAAAAGCCAAAAACCGCCTCCGGGCGGTTTTTTTATGTGCTATGGTTTCCTTCATCATGATGGAAATCTTCTCCCCGCCGGACAATCCCGCCCTGCTTCAATACGGCACCTACTCGCCGTGGCTGGTGATCCTCTCGATCCTGGTTGCCATCTTCTCATCGTGGATGGGATTGCAAGTGGCGAGCCAGGCACGCCTGGCCAACACGCGCGGACTGCGTGCAGCCATGCTAGCCACTGGCAGCATGGCGCTGGGCAGCGGCGTGTGGTCGATGCACTTCATCGGCATGCTGGCTTTCAATCTGTGCACCGACGTCGATTACGATCACGGCCTGACCTTGTTATCCGGCCTGCCCAGCCTCGCCGCGTCCTACGTGGCGCTGACCTTCATCAGCCGCCGCCGCATGACCGCGGGTTCGCTGCTCACTGGCGGTGTGCTGGTCGGCGCGGGCATCGGCGCCATGCACTACACCGGCATGGCGGCGATGCAGATGGCGCTCGACCTGCGCTACGACCCGTTCATGTTCGGCCTCTCGATCGTGGTGGCCGTGGTGCTGGCCACGCTGGCCCTGTGGATACGCTTCGGCCTGCGCACGCTCAAGCTGCCGCGCTTTGTGCTGGGCGGGATCAGCGCCACCATCATGGGTTGCGCCATCGCCGGCATGCACTACACCGGCATGGCGGCGGCACGCTTCGTCGGCACGCTGCCGCTGGACGCAACGCCGGAACAGAACTCCACCTTCCTGGCGCTGGCGATCACGCTGATCACGGTCGCCTTCACCGTGTTCGTCATGGCCGCCAACGGCATGCTGCGCTACCGCGAGATGTACCGCCAGCAGGCCGAAAGCGAAGCCTGGATGCGCGCCCTGCTGACCACCACCGTCGATGGCGTGATCACGGTGGACCGGGCGGGCGTGATCCATGAATTCAACGCGTCGGCGGAACGCATCTTCGGCTGGCGCCGCGACGAGATCCTCGGCCGCAACGTGCGCGTGCTGATGGCCGACCCGGAACGCTCGGAGCGCGACGGCCTGCTGAACTACCTGAGCACCGGCGACGCCTCCGTCATCAGCCGGGGCAGCGAGGTGGTGGCCGTGCGCAAGGACGGCAGCCATGTGCCGATCCGGCGCGCGTTGGGCCACGCCAAGCTGGCGCAACGCGACCTGTTTGTGCTGTTCATTACCGACATCAGCGAGCGCCGCGCCATCATGCAGGCGCTGCGCGACAGCGAACAGCAATTCCGTTCGCTGATCGGCAACATCCCCGGCATCTCCTTCCGCAGCAGCATGGCGTTTGACGCGCCGCCGACCTTCATCAGCGACGGCATCGAACGGCTGGCGGGCTATCCGGCCAGCGATTTCGTCGGCGCCAACCGCAAGCGCACGCTGGCCTCCCTGATCTGCGAGGAGGACCGCGAGCGCGTGGCGGCCGAGATCTCGCGCGCCATCGCGGAGCTGACGGCGTATCAGGTCGAGTATTGCCTGATCCATGCCGACGGCAGCCTGCGTTTCATGTGGGAGCACGGCGCGGTCACCCAGGACGAAAGCAACCCCGCGATCCGCTGGATCGACGGTGTGATCTTCGACATCAGCGAGCGGCGCGAGATGGAGCGGCAGCTGCGCGCCGCCAAGGAAACGGCGGAACAGGCGGCGGCCGCACGCGCCAGCTTCGTGGCCAACATGAGCCATGAGATCCGCACGCCGATGAATGCCATCCTCGGCTTCACCGACGTGCTGCTCGATACCGACCTGAATGACGACCAGCGGCGCCACCTCGACACCGTGCGCAAGGAAGGCCGTTCGCTGCTACGCCTGCTGAACGAGATCCTCGACACCGCCAAGCTGGATAAGGGCGCGGTGGAACTGGAGCTGGACGACTACAGCCTGCTCGGCCTGATCGACGAGCTGGCGTCCACCTTCGGCAGCAACGCCCGCGGCAAGGGGCTGGGCATCGACATCATCTACGACCCGGCGCTGCCGGCGTGGCTGCACGGCGATGAGCTGCGCATGCGCCAGATCCTCGGCAACCTGCTGGACAACGCCATCAAGTTCACCTCTGCCGGCAAGGTGAGCCTGCGCGCCTGCGAGCGGCAGGGGCAGTTGCACATCGCGGTGCAGGACACCGGCATCGGCATCGCACCGGAGCGCATCAACGCCATCTTCGATCCATTCACGCAGGCCGACGCCTCGATGACGCGCCGCTTCGGCGGCACCGGCCTGGGCACCACCATCAGCCGCCAGCTGGTGGCGCTCATGGGCGGCAAGATCTGGGCCGAGAGCACACCGGGCGCGGGCACCACCTTCCACGTGCTGCTGCCGCTGGAACCCGCGCGCAACGGCGAGGCGCAGGCGAGCGAGCGCAGCGACTATCCGCTGCCGCCGCTGCACATCCTGGCGGCCGACGACGTGCCGCAGAACCTGGAGCTGCTGTCGCTGCTGCTGGCCAAGCGCGGCCACACGATGGACAAGGCGCAGGATGGCGCGCAGGCGGTGCGGATGACGGCCGAGCGGCGGTATGACGTGGTGCTGATGGACATGCAGATGCCGGTGATGGACGGCCTGGCCGCCACCCGCGCGATACGCGAGCGTGAGCGCGCGGCGCCGCACGGCGCGCCGCCGCTGCCCATCGTGGCGATGACGGCCAGCGTGCTGGCGGCGCACCGCGAGGCCAGTGTGGCGGCCGGAATGAACGGTTTCGCCTCCAAGCCGGTGGACTGGCATGCGCTGTCGCACGAGATCGCGAAGGTGCTCAAGCTGGCGCCCGTGCCGACCGCGCCGCCGCCGGCGGAAGCGCCGCGCCACCGCGTGCTGAATCAGAAGGCCGGCCTGCAGCGCTGGGCCGACGACGACGGCGCCTACCATCAGGCGCTGCACCGCTTCGTCGCCGATTACGGCACGGCGGCGGCCACGCTGGCCAAGCTGCTGTCCAACGCCAGCGCCGCACGGCTGGCGGAAGCACAGGCCTGGTGCCACAAGGTGCGCGGCGTGGCGGCCAACGCCGGCCTCGAACAATTGGCGGCGACGCTGGCGCAGATCGAGAAGCTATGCGGCTCGCCGCAGCGTAACGGCGACGCGGCGGATAACGGCGCGGCTGGCGGCGGTGCGCTGGGCGGCATCCCGATCTCGCTGCAGACCGAACTCGCGCAGGCGCAGCGCACCCTGGCCACGCAGCTGGATGCGGCGCTGAGCGCCATCCACGCGCTGGCGACGCCGCGCGGCCCAGGTGCGCGGCAGGACGAACCGCCGTCCGCCGCCTTCGATCCGGCAGCCGCGCGCCAGGAATCCGCTGCTCTGCTACCATTCCTCCAGCGCGGCGCATTGAACGACGCCGCCCTGGCCGCGCTGGCCGCCGCCCTCACCGGCGCCCCGCCCGCGCTCACGCGGCAACTGGGCGCCGTGCAAGACGCATTGAATGATTTCGACTTCCCGCAGGCCCAGGCCGCGCTGGAAGCGTTGTTGGCCAGCCTGGCCACGGAGTACCCATGACAAGCACGCATCAGCCACACCAGCCGCAGATTCTCGTCGTCGACGACGAGGCCAGCAACCTGCAGCTGCTGCGCCACATCCTGCAGGACCAATACCGCCTGCTGTTCGCCAAGGACGGTCCGCGCGCGCTGGAACTGGCGCGCAGCGAACATCCGCAACTGATCCTGCTGGACGTGATGATGCCGGGCATGACCGGTTACGAAACCTGCAAGCAGCTCAAGGCCGATCCGGCCACCGCCGGCATTCCGGTCATCTTCGTCACCGCCCTGAGCGACACCGACGATGAGCTGGTGGGCTTTGAGGCCGGCGCGGTGGACTACATCACCAAGCCGGTCAGCCCGCCCATCGTGCGCGCGCGCGTGCGCAACCACCTGTCGCTGGTGGGCGTGGATGAGCTGAAAAAAACCCGCCTGGAGATCGTCCAGCGCCTCGGCCTCGCCGCCGAGTACAAGGACAACGAAACCGGCCTGCACGTGATCCGCATGAGCCACTATGCGCGCATCCTCGGACTGGCGCTGGGCATGAGCGAGGCCGAGGCCGACGACCTGCTGCACGCCGCGCCGATGCACGACGTCGGCAAGATCGGCATCCCGGACAGCATCCTGCGCAAGCCCGGCGCGCTCGATGCCGACGAATGGAAAGTCATGCAGTCGCACGCCGCCATCGGCGGCGACATCATCGGCAAGCACCCGGGCGGCATGCTGGCCATGGCCTACGACGTCGCCGTCACCCACCACGAAAAGTGGGACGGCAGCGGCTACCCGAACGGCCTGAAAGGCGAGGAGATTCCGCTGGCCGGCCGCATCGTCGCCATCGCCGACGTGTTTGACGCGCTCACCTCCGCCCGCCCCTACAAGCAGGCGTGGCCGCTGGAGAAGGCCGTCGCGCACATGGAGGCCCAGCGCGACAGGCATTTCGAAGGCCGGCTGGTCGACCTTTTCTTTGAACAGATGCCCGCGCTGCTTGAGGTCAAGGAGCGCTGGGCAGAGCATTAGTTCAGGCGTTCGCCGCGTCCCGCCAGGCGCGCCATCACGCCCACCGCGTGATCGATCTGCGCCCGGGTGTGGCCGGCGTTCATCATGAAGCGCAGGCGCGCCTGTCCCACCGGCGCGGCCGGGAACTGGATCGAGTCCACGTGCACGCCCTCGGCGCGCAACGCCATCGCGTGGCGCTGACACAGCTCCGCGTCGCCGATCAGCACCGGCAAAATCGGCGTGGCGGTCGAGATGATGGTGTAACCCAGCGGCGCCATGCGCTCGATGAAGTAGCGCTGGTTGTCCCATAGGCGCTGGCGGCGCTGCGGCTCCTCTTCCAGGATGTCCAGCGCGGCCAGCAGCGCGGCCGCCTGGTCCGGCGGCGGCGGGCAGGTGAAGCCGTAGGCGGAGCTGGTCAGGCGGATCACGTCCGCCACGTCCTTCTCCACCGCCACGAAGCCGCCGATGGCGCCCAGCGCCTTGCTCAAGGTCCCCATCTGCATGATGTTGGCGCTGTAGCAGTTGAAGTGCTCCGAGGTGCCGCCGCCGTGTGCGCCCAGGATGCCGGTGGCGTGCGCGTCGTCGACGTACAGCAGCGCGCCGTAACGCTCGGCCAGCGCCACCAGTTCCGGCAGCGGCGCGATCGTGCCCTCCATGCTGAACACGCCGTCGCTGACGATGATCGGCGTGGTGCCGTCGACGGCGCCGGCGCGCAGCAGCGATTCAAGATGGTCCATGTCGCAATGGCGGTAGTTGTAGCGCAGCGCGCCCGACATCTGGATACCCTCGCGGATCGAGATATGATTGAACTCGTCCGAGTAGTAGGCGTACTTGTGGCGCTTGCGCGAGCGGAAACCATGCAGGCGCGCCAGCGTGGCCGCCTTGACGATCGACGACAACACGCCGATGTTGGTCATGTAGCCGGTCACGAACAACACCGCATCGCTCTTGTGTTTCAGGGCGCCGAGGCGGCGTTCCAGCTCGCGGTACACCTCCAGGTCGCCGCCCAGCAGGCGCGATTCGCAATTGCCCACGCCATAGCGGTCCAGCCCCTGCTTGGCCGCCGCCACCAGGCGCGGATGGTTGGCCAGCGCGAGGTAGTTGTTGGTGCTGAAGGACACCACCGTTTCGCCGCCGGTGACAAAGGTGGGATCGGGCAGCGTGCTGTGCACCGACGAGTCGTGATGGATGGGATGATGCTGAAGCCAGCTGGCGATGTCGCTTAAGTCGTGCATGATGTGGGAGGCCGGATACGATCAGTCCATCATAGGGCTGGGCGGCTTACCACAAGCTTGCGGTCACATTACCAATTGGTTAGCTAGCCCGCCGCCAGCGGCAGCACGATGCGCGCGACCAGTCCCGGCGCGCCATCCTCCAGCACCAGCTTGCCGTCGTGCGAGGTGGCGGTGGCGCTGACGATGGACAGGCCCAGTCCATTGCCCGGCATGTGGCGGCTCTTGTCGAGGCGATAGAAGCGCTGCGTCACCTTGTCGCGCTCCTCCGCCGGGATGCCGGGACCGTTGTCGTGTACCGAGATCGAGGCGTCGCCGAGATGCAGGCCGGCGCGCACGTGGATGGCGGCGCCGGGCCCGGCGTACTTGATGGCGTTGTCCAGCAGGCTGGCGACGGCGCTGGCCAGCAGGTTGCGGTCGCCGTCCACGTACAGCGAATCCGGCGCGTCCACGGTCAGCTGGATGCCGCTGTCCTCGGCGATGGCCTCGTACATCTCGCCGATGTCGGCCACCACGCGCCCCAGGTCCAGCCGCTCGAACAGGCGGCCGCGCATGCCCGATTCGGCCTCCGCGATCTGCAGCAGGCGCTCGAACAGCCGTATCAGGTCGTCGATATCGTCGATGGCGTCGTGCGCGGCGCCGGACAGGCGCGGCACCGTCATCTCGTGGCGCAGCGCGTCGTCCAGCCGGCCGCGAATCCGGCTCAGCGGCGTGCGCAGGTCGTGGGCGATGGCGTTGGAGACGTGGCGTATGCCCTCCATCAGCAGCTCGATGCGGTCCAGCATGCGGTTGATGTCGCGGTTGAGCAGCGCGAATTCGTCGTTGCCGGTGACGGGGATGCGCGGACTCAGGTCGCCGGCCTCGATCTGCGCGGCCGTGCGGCGGATCTCGCCCAGGCGCGCCTCGATGCTGCGGCGGAACAGCAGCGCGCCGGCGACGGTCAGCATCAGCGACACGCAGGCGCCGGCCAGCAGCGCGCGCCAGATCACCTCGCGCACCGCCTCCTCCTCGCTCAGGTCGCGCCCGACGATCAGCGTGCCGCCCTGGACCAACGGTCGCAGGTACAGCCGCGCCGGCGCGCTGCGGCCATTGCGCAGCACCTTGGAGGTGACCATGTCCGGCGCCTCGGCCACGCTGGGCCAGGAGGCGAGGTTGCCAGCCAGCGGCGAGCCGTCGGTGTCGAGGATTTGAAAGATCTCGCGGTCGCTGTCGACGCCGTCGCTCAGCAGGCGGGTTACGGCGCTCTGCAGGTTGCCGCCGCCGGCGTTGTCCAGCAGGCGCTCGGTCTGCGCCATGATCTTGCCATCGATGTTCTGGTCGATCACGCCGATGGTACCGCTGTAGAACACCAGCGATACCGCCACGATGGAGGCGATCCCCAGCAGGCCGTAGCCCAGCACCAGCTTGGCGGCGATCGAGGTGCGGAGCTTAAACACCCGCCATCTCCGCCTCGTCCGGCGGCGTCACGCCCATGCGGTAGCCAACGCCGCGCAGCGTGTGGATCAGCTGCACCGGGAAGTCCTTGTCGACCTTGGCGCGCAGGCGCGAGATCTGCACGTCGATCACATTGGTCTGCGGATCGAAGTGATAGTCCCACACCGACTCCAGCAGCATGGTGCGGGTCACCACCTGGTTCTCATTGCGCATCAGGTATTCCAGCAGGCGGTATTCGCGCGGCTGCAGCGTGATGACCTTGTTGCCGCGCGTGACGCGCAGCGTGCGCAGGTCGAGCCGCAGGTCGGCCACCTGCAGCTGCGTGCTGTCGGCGCCGGGCGCGCTGCGGCGCAGCAGCGCCTCCACGCGCGCCAGCAGTTCGGAAAAGGCGAAAGGCTTGGAGAGATAGTCGTCGGCGCCGCCGCGCAGGCCGGTCACGCGGGCGTCGATGGTGGTCATGGCGCTGACGATGATGACCGGCGTCTGCTTGCCCAGCGCGCGCAGCTTGTCGACGATGGACAGGCCGTCGATGCGCCCCGGCAGCATGCGGTCGAGGATGATGATGTCCCACTCCTCGCTGCTGGCGTAATCCAGTCCGTCCGGGCCGGTGGCGGCGGCGGTGACCACATAGCCGGCCTCGCGCAAGCCCTTGCAGATGTAGTTGGAGGTTTCGGCTTCGTCTTCTATAACCAGGCAGCGCACGCGATTCTCCGCAATTCAGTGATGATCGCGTATTCTACCTTGGCCGGCCGGCCAGCTCGCGGTACAGCGCATGGTAGTTCTCGGCCATCTTTTCGGCGGTGAACAGTTGCCAGTAGCGCGCCTCGGCGCGGCGGCCCATCCCGGCCGCCAGTTCCGGGTTCTCCCACAGCGTGCGCATGGCGGCGCCCAGCGCGGCCGGATCGTCCGGCGGCACCACCAGGCCGGTGTCCTGGTCGATGTTGATGTAGGTGGTGCCGGTGCCGATCTCGCTGGAGATCATCGGCTTGCCGTACATGGCGCCCTCCAGCAGCGAGATGCCGAAAGCCTCCGAGCGCAGGTGCGACGGGAACACCATGGCGTAGCTCAGCTCCAGCAGCGCCGCCTTGTCCTCTTCCG
The DNA here is from genome assembly GCF_013376005.1 of Duganella sp. SG902. Classification (GTDB taxonomy): domain Bacteria; phylum Pseudomonadota; class Gammaproteobacteria; order Burkholderiales; family Burkholderiaceae_D; genus Rugamonas. The sequence continues at coordinate 137,367 of NZ_JABMJK010000003.1, forward strand.
ACACCGCGCCGATGAACCGCACGTGGGTCAGGCCGAGGCGCCGCGCGTGCTCCTTCAACTCCTGCTCGATCGGGCCGGCGCCGACGATCACCACCGGGTAGTCGACATCGGCCATGGCGTCCAGCAGGATGTGCAGGCCCTTGTAGTAGCGCAGCACGCCGACGAACAGGAAGAAGCGTTCGCCAACCTCGGCGCGCCACTTGGCCTTCAATTCCTCGGACGGTACCGGATAAATCGACTTGTCCAAGCCGTAGGTGATGGTGCGGGTCTTGTGCGCGAAGCGCTTCAGCACCGGCGACGAGGCCAGATAGTTGGGTGAGGTCGCCACCACCGTGTCCACGCTGCGCAGGAAACGGCGCTTGAGCGGGGTGTACACGCGCAGCAGGTTCTTCTGGCGCACGATGTCCGAGTGATAGGTCACCACGCTCGGCTTCTTCACGCGCGCCATGAAATGGGCCAGGTCCATGAACGGCCACGGGAAATGGTAGTGGATCACGTCCGCATCGCGCGCCAGGCGCGCCAGCTGGCGGATCGCCGCGAACGAAAAGCCGGTCGACGCCACCTCGAAGTCGAGCGGCACGCGGTGCACCACGTGGCCGTCGATCTCGATCCGCGACGGGCCGTTGCGGCTCAGCGTCAGCACTTCATTGGTCACGCCCAGGCGTCCCGTGCCCACGCACAGCTGGCGGATCACCTGCTCGATGCCGCCCCAGGTGTCGGGGTAATAGGTTTTGTAGAAATGGAGGACGCGCATAGCTTAAGACAGTACTTCCTGATAGACGGCGACAGTGCGGCGTGCCGCCTCGTTCCATGTGAGTTCCAGCGCGCGGCGATGGCCGGCGGCGATGCAGCGCGCGCGCGCGCCGTCGTCGCGCGCCAGCGTGGTCATGGCGGCGGTGATGTCGCCCACCGACAGCGGATCGAATTCCAGCGCCGCGCCGTTGGCCACCTCCGGCAGCGAGGTGGTGTTGGAACAGGCCACCGGCACGCCGCTGGCGAACGCCTCCACCAGCGGCAGGCCGAAACCTTCGTGCAGCGAGGGGAAGATGAAAGCGGCGGCGCCGGCGTAGATGTGGCGCAGGTGACGCTCGTCGGTCAACTGGTCCAGCCACACCACGTTCTCGCCGCGCTGCCGCGCATCCTTGATACGTTTCACCAGTTCCTCGCTGCGCCAGCCCGGCTGGCCGACGATCACCAGCTGGCGCGCCGAGCGCAGCACCGGTGGCAGCGCCAGGTAAGCCTCCAGCAGGCGCTCGACGTTCTTGCGCGGCTGCAGCGTGCCGACGAACAGGAAGTAGCCCTCGCGCAGACCGTGCAGGCCCAGCGTCACGTCGCGCTCATCCACCGACGGCTGCTCGAACCAGTGCGCGGCCACGCCATGGTGCACCACGCTGATCCTGTTTTCATCCACGCCAAAGCACTCCACCAGCTCGCGGATGGAGAAGCGCGAACCGGTGATCACATGCCGCGCCTTGCGCGCGGCCCTGACCTGCAGCCAGTTCTTCAGCTTGCGCATCTTCGGGCTGGCCCATTCGGGATGCGAAATCGGCAGCGCGTCGTGCAGCGTGGCCACCACGGGGCAGTCCATGCGCACGATGCGGTAATCGGTGGCGTGGAAGAGATCGAGCGGCGCCGCGCCCTTGCCCAGCGCAGCCTGAGTGCTCAGGTGCACGGACGACGGCAGGATCAAGTCGCCCAGCGTCGCCAGCGGGAACGACAGCGGCAGGCCGCGGCCCAGCCGCAGCTTGCGGGTATCGCCGTGCGGCGCGAACGACAGCGGCAATACCTCCACCCCGGCGTGCGGCAGGTGCTCCAGCAAGGCGCGGCTGTAGACGCCCAGGCCATCGAGGCGGCCGCCGGTCAGCACCGGTTCGGCCGTCGTCACCGACAGGCCGACGCGCAGGGCGGGCTGGGTGCTCACGCCGAATACATCCAGCGCAGCGTGTCGGCCAGCGGCACGATGTCCAGCGGGCCGGTGGCGGCCACCAGACGGCGATTGTCGCCCACCAGGCGCACCACCTCATTGGCGCGCACGAAGGCGGGATTGACGTGGACATTGATCTGGTAGCCGGCGATGTCGGCCATCATGTCCAGCGCCTCGCCCAGCGAGTAAGCGTGGCCGGAGCAGATATTGAAGGTGCCGCCCAGCGCGGCCGGCGCCGCCAGCAGCTTGCGGTAGCTGCGCGCCACCATGCGCACATCGGAAAAGTCGCGCCACACGTGCAGGTTGCCCAACTCGATATCGGCGGCCTTGCGGCGGAAGTGCGAGACGATTTTCGGCAGCAGGAAATTCTCGTGCTGGCCCACGCCGGTGTAGTTGAAAGGACGGACCATGATCAGCGGCAGCTTGTCCTGCCACAGGCGCGCCATGTACTCCATGGACAGCTTGCTGACTGCGTAATCGTTGGCCGGCGCCGCCGGCACGTCCTCGTGGATCACGCCGACGTCGGTATTGCCATAGATATTGGCGCTCGACGCCAGCAGCACGGCCGACGGCTTGCTCTCCAGCGCGGCCAGCGCCTCCAGCAGGTTGCGCGTGCCGGCCACGTTGACGCGGTAGATTTGTTCAACGTCGCCGTGGGCGACGAAGGCGATGGCGGCCAGGTGGGCCACCACGTCCGGCCGCACTTCCGCCACCACGGCGGCCAGGCCGGCGCGGTCGTTCAGATCGACCGCGTACTCGCCGGCGCCCGGCGCCTGGCCGGGCGTGATGGTGCCGAAGACTTCATAACCGGCCGCGCGCAGTTCCTGCGCGACGTACTGGCCGGTGAAGCCGGACAAACCGGTAATCAGGGCGCGCTTGCCCATGCCTTCAGCGGCCATCGCCACTCCTTAGAAAGAGAAGCCGGCTTTATTGCGGCGCAGGTCGGCCTCCACCATCATCTGGCACAGTTGTTCCAGCGTGGTCGATGGTTTCCAGCCCAGTTCCTTCGTCGCCTTGGCCGGGTCGCCGATCAGCAGCTCCACTTCCGCCGGGCGGTAGAACTTCGGATTCACGCGCACCAGCACCTTGCCGGTTTTCTTGCAGGTGCCGATTTCGTGGTCGGCCGCGCCGCTCCACTCCAGCGCCACGTCGACCGCCTTGAACGCCATCGACACGAAGTCGCGCACGGTCTCGGTGCGGTTGGTGGCCAGCACATAGGTGTCAGGCTGGTCGGCCTGCAGGATGCGCCACATGCCTTCCACGTACTCCTTGGCGTAACCCCAGTCGCGCTTGGCGTCCAGGTTGCCCAGCTCCAGCACGTCCAGCTTGCCGAGGTGGATCTTGGCGACCGAGTCGGTGATCTTGCGGGTGACGAACTCACGGCCGCGCAGTGGCGACTCGTGGTTGAACAGGATGCCGGAGGCGCCGAAGATGCCATACGACTCGCGATAGTTCACGGTCATCCAGTGGGCGTACAGCTTGGCCACGCCGTATGGGCTGCGTGGATAGAACGGGGTATCTTCCTTTTGCGGCACGGCCTGCACCTTGCCGAACATCTCCGAGGTCGAGGCCTGGTAGAAGCGGATCTTCGGGTTGACGATGCGGATCGCCTCCAGCAGGTTGACCGGGCCGACGCCGGTGATCTCGGCGGTGGTGACCGGCTGCTCGAAGGACACGCCGACAAAGCTTTGCGCGGCCAGGTTATAGACCTCGTCCGGCTGCACGGTTTGCATCAGGCGGATGCTGGAGCTCAGATCGGTCAGATCGTATTCCACCAGGTGCAGATTGGGGTGCGACTGGATGCCCAGCTCCTCGATGCGCCAGAAATTAACCGAGCTGGTACGGCGGTAGGTGCCGGTGACTTCATAACCTTTTTCCAGCAACAGTTCCGCCAGGTAAGCGCCATCTTGGCCGGTGATGCCCGTGACCAGGGCTTTTTTCATTTTCTGCATGGTGAATGACGATCAAATCGTGGGTAATCTTAGTAACCCGATATTGTAACAGAGGGCTATATGCGCATTTCTCACGAAAACCCTCGTTTTACATCACTTACATCTTGTTACAGGAGAAATAAATTCGGGGTCAGCTCTGGCAATCGGACATTTTGTCCGATTGCCAGAGCTGACCCCGACTCGGGTACGAATTACGCGTTGCGGTGGGCGACGGCGTCGACCACGCACAGCGCGGTCATGTTGACGATGCGGCGCACCGTGGCCGATGGCGTCAGGATGTGCACCGGCTTGGCGCAGCCCAGCAGGATGGGACCGACCGCGATGCCGTTGCCGGCCGCCGTTTTCACCAGGTTGTAGGCGATGTTGGCCGATTCGATGTTCGGCATCACCAGCAGGTTGGCGTCGCCGGTCAGGGTCGAGCCCGGCATGATCTGGTTGCGCAGCTTGGAGTCGAGCGCGGTGTCGCCGTGCATTTCGCCATCCACTTCCAGCGACGGGTCGCGCTGCTTGACCAGCTCCAGCGCCGCGCGCATTTTCTGCGCCGAGGCGTTGTTGGACGAGCCGAAATTGGAGTGCGACAGCAGCGCGGCGCGCGGCGACAGGCCGAAGCGGCGCATTTCATCCGCGGCCATGCAGGTGATGGCGGCCAGTTCGTTCGGATCCGGGTTTTCGTTGACGTGGGTGTCGACCATCACCAGCTGGCGCTGCGGCAGCACCAGCACGTTCATGGCGGCGTACACGCAGGCGCCCTCGCGGCGGCCCAGCACCTGGTCGATGTAGTGCAGGTGCAGCTGGGTGGTGCCGAAGGTGCCGCAGATCATGCCGTCGGCGTCGCCCTTCTTGATCATCATGGCGCCGATCAGGGTGTGGCGGCGGCGCATCTCCAGCTTGGCGTACTCCTGCGTCACGCCTTTGCGCGCGGTCAGCTCGTAGTAGTCCTGCCAGTAGTCGCGGTAGCGCTCGTCGTGGTCGGGGTTGATGACGTCGAAGTCCACGCCCTGCTTCAGGCGCAGGCCGAACTTGGTGATGCGCGCCTCCAGCACGGCCGGACGGCCGACCAGGATGGGACGCGCCAGTTTTTCATCGACCACCACCTGCACCGCGCGCAGCACGCGCTCCTCCTCGCCCTCGGCGTAGACGATGCGCTTGGCGTCCAGCGGCGCCTTCTTGGCCACCGCGAACAGCGGTTTCATGAAGGTGCCCGAGCGGTAGACGAATTGCTGCAGACTTTCCTCGTAGGCTTGCAGGTCCTTGATCGGACGGGTCGCCACGCCGGAGTCCTCGGCCGCCTTGGCCACGGCCGGGGCGATCTTGGTCAGCAGGCGCGGGTCGAACGGCATCGGGATCAGGTAGTCCGGGCCGAACGACAGGTTGCTGAAGCCGTAGGTGGTGGCGACGATGTCCGATTGCTCGGCGTGGGCCAGCTCGGCGATCGCGTGCACCACGGCGATTTCCATTTCGCGCGTGATGGTGGTGGCGCCACAGTCCAGCGCGCCGCGGAAGATGTACGGGAAGCACAGCACGTTGTTGACCTGGTTCGGGTAGTCCGAACGGCCGGTGCACATGACGGCGTCGCCGCGCACGGCCTTGACGTCTTCCGGCAGGATTTCCGGGTTCGGGTTGGCCAGCGCCAGGATCAGCGGATTCGGCGCCATGGCCTTGACCATGTCCTGCTTCAGCACGCCGCCGGCCGACAGGCCGAGGAAGATGTCGGCGTCCGGGATCACTTCGGCCAGGGTGCGGGCCGGGGTGTCGCGGGCGAAGCGCTCCTTGTCCGGGTCCATCAGCTCGGTGCGGCCCTGGTAGACCACGCCGGCCAGGTCGGTGACGAAGATGTTCTCAATCGGGAAGCCGAGGTCGACGATCAGGTCCAGGCAGGCCAGCGCGGCCGCGCCGGCGCCGGACACCACCAGCTTGCACTTCTTGATGTCCTTGCCGACCAGCGAGATGCCGTTCAGGATGGCCGCGCCGACGATGATGGCGGTGCCGTGCTGGTCGTCGTGGAACACCGGGATCTTCATGCGCTCGCGCAGCTTGCGCTCGATGGTGAAGCATTCCGGCGCCTTGATGTCTTCCAGGTTGATGCCGCCGAAGGTCGGTTCCAGCGCGGCGATCACCTCCACCAGCTTGTCCGGATCCGACTCGTTGATCTCGATGTCGAACACGTCGATGCCGGCGAATTTCTTGAACAGCACGCCCTTGCCTTCCATCACGGGCTTGGCGGCCAGCGGGCCGATGTTGCCCAGGCCCAGCACGGCGGTGCCGTTGGTGATCACCGCCACCAGGTTGCCGCGCGCGGTGTATTTATAGGCGTTGGCCGGATCGATGACGATTTCTTCGCAGGGCGCGGCCACGCCCGGGGAGTAGGCCAGCGCCAGGTCGCGCTGGTTGGTCAGTTGCTTGGTGGGCGTAACGCTGATTTTGCCTGGTGTGGGAAACTCGTGGTATTCCAACGCGGAAGCGCGTAACTGTTGACGAATTGCTTCTTTTTTCTCAGGTGACGAATCCATGCTTTACAGCCTTCCCATATTTGTGCGATCGAAGGCCTATGATTTTATCAGACCAATTCTTTCAATTAAGTAGGTATTTTCACCAACTGACAGCGGCGTTGGCGGCATTTTTCCTGAACATCGCGGGGGTTAGCCGAATTTTTGCCACAATAAACCATGGATAAGCTCAACATAATCAATTTTCCAGAATCATTATGTTTAGCTATCAGTCGATGAAATTTGATTGAAATTGTCGATATTTCACCATGCGGAGCGTGCCCGCGTGTAAATCGGCTAAGCTAAAGTCATCAACCGTACCGCAGGAGAATTCCATGGCCGCCTTGATTGTTTCCAAACGACTTCCCGAACCGGCCGGTGCATCGCCGCAGGGCGCCGCCTGGCAACAATTGCTGCGCTGGCAGGAAAACGCCCAGCAGCTGGCGTTTGTCTACACCCGCTCGCTGGGCGGGCTGATCCACACCGGCCAGGGCAGGCTGGACCAGCTGACGCTGGACGCCGCCACCATCGAGGCCGGCGCCAGCAAGCTGTACATCGTGCTGGCCGGCGCCTCGTACGAGGCCGGGCCGCAACTGTTCTTCACGCCGAATATGCTGAGCCGCTTCCACGTCAACGGCGTGGCCGTGCGGCTGGCCAACCACGACTGGCTGTTCCTGTCGGATGAATCGCTGCCGGCCATCGGCATGGAAAACCTGCAAAAGCGGATTGAATAGCGGCGGTACAATACCGTCATGCTCTCCGAATTCGACCTCATCAAGGAATACTTCCAGCGTCCCCACCATGCCACGCGCGCCGCGCTGGGCATCGGCGACGACTGCGCCCTGATCGCGCCCACCCCCGGCATGCAGACCGCCATCTCCTCCGACATGCTGGTGGAAGGCCGCCATTTCTTTGCCGGCGAGGATGCGCGGCGGCTGGGCCACAAGTCATTGGCGGTCAACCTGTCCGACCTGGCGGCCATGGGCGCGCGCCCGGTGGGCTTCACGCTGGCGCTGGCCCTGCCCGCCGCCGACCGCGCCTGGCTGCACGGCTTCGCGCAAGGCCTGTTCGCGCTGGCCGACGCCTTCAACATCGAGCTGATCGGCGGCGACACCACCAAGGGGCCGCTCAACATCTGCATCACCGTGTTCGGCGAGGTGGCGCCGGGGCGCGCGCTGCGCCGCGGCGCGGCCCGGCCCGGCGACGACATCTGGATTTCCGGCACCCTGGGCGACGCCCGCCTGGCGCTGGCCGGTTATCGCGGCGAGCTGGCGCAGCCGCTCGATGACGCCAGCCAGCGCGGCGCCGCCGCGCGCCTGCACACGCCGGTGCCGCGGGTGGAGCTGGGCGTGCTGCTGGCCGAGCAGGGCATCGCCCACGCGGCCATCGATATCTCGGACGGCCTGATCGGCGACCTCGGCCACATTCTGACGCTATCCGGCGCCGGCGCCACGCTGGACGTCGACGCGCTGCCGGCCGGCGACGTGCTGGCCACGCGCGACACGGCGCTGCGGCGCGCCTACAGCGCCGCCGGCGGCGACGACTACGAGTTGTGCTTCACGGCGCCGGCCTCGGCGCGCGCGGCCGTGCTGGCGGCGGCCGCCAGCGTGGCCACGCCGGTCACGCGCGTGGGCATCATCGAGGCGCAAGCGGGCCTGCGGCTGGTGGACGCCGCCGGCGCGCCGCTCGACCTGCGGCTGGCCGGCTTCGATCACTTCACTTCCTGAGCCACCCGCGGCAGCGCGGTGCTGTCCTCGCCCGGCGCGCCGGCCAGCTTGCCGCTGCCGTGCATCAGCCAGTAATGGTGGAAGGCCAGGCGGATATTGTCGCGCAGCTGGGTGTCGTCCCACGGCTTGGTGTAGAAGCGGTAGATGGCGCCGCGGTTGATCGCATCGAGCACCGCCTCCAGCCCGGTGTCGCCGGACAGGATGACGCGTATGGTCTCCGGATACATTTCCTTGACCTTGCTGAGGAACTCGGTGCCGCTCATCACCGGCAGGCGCTGGTCGCACACCACCACCTGCACCGGGTGCAGCGCCAGCAGCTCGAACGCCTCGGTCGGCGTGGCGGCGGTGAGGATCTGGTAGCCGTCGCGCCGGAACAGCCGGTGCAGCGCGGCCAGCACGTTGGCGTCCTCGTCGACGATCAGCAAGGTCTGCGGCGGCTGGCTGGCCGTGCCCGGCGCCGGCGGCACCCCGCTGCCCGACCGCACCAGCCGGCCCAGCTCGTCCGGCGGCAGCGGTCGGCTGAAGAAATAACCCTGGATCTCGTCGCAGCGGCTGCGCCGCAAATACTCGAGCTGGGCGCGCGACTCCACGCCCTCCGCGATCACCTGCAGCTTGAGGCTGTGCGCCATGCTGATGATGGCCAGCGCGATGGCCGCGTCGTTGGGGTTGGTGGTGATCTCGCGCACGAAGGCGATGTCGATTTTCAGCTTGTCGATCGGGAAGCGCTGCAGATAGGCCAGCGAGGAATAGCCGGTGCCGAAGTCGTCGATCGCCACCTTGACGCCGCTCGCCCTCAGGTTCTTCAGCACGGTGATGGTGCGGTCGGCGTTGGACATCAGCGCGGTCTCGGTCAGCTCCAGCTCCAGCAGCTCGGCCGGCACCGCGTGGCGCGCCAGCGCGTCGCGCACCACCTGCTCCAGGTCGCCCTCGACGAACTGGCGGCTGGCCACGTTGACCGCCACCCGCACCGGGCCGGTGCCGTCGCGCAGCCAGGCCGCGATCTGGCGGCAGGCGGCGTCGATGATCCAGTTGCCGACCCGGACCACCAGCCCGGTGTCCTCCAGCACCGGCACGAACTCGGCCGGATAGACCAGGCCGAAGCCCGGCCGCTGCCAGCGCAGCAGCGACTCGACGCCGGCGATGCCGCCGGTGTGCAGGTTGACCTTGGGCTGGTAATGCAGGCGCAGCTCGTCGTTGTCGAAGGCGCGGCGCAGCGCCAGCTCCATGTCCAGCCGCGCCAGCACCTGCACGTTCATGCCGGCGGTGAAGAAGCGGTAGCCGTCGCGCCCGGCCTGCTTGGCGCGCGACATCGCGGTGTCGGCGTACTTGACCAGGGTTTCCGGATCGGTGGCGTCGTCGGGATACATGGCGATGCCGATGCTGGCGCTGAGCACGGCCTGCTGGCCCTCCAGCTCGAACGGCTGGCGCAGCGTCTCGCGCACCTCGTTGGCGGCGTTGACGGCGTCCTGCTGGTCGCGGTTCATGGTGAGGATCAGGGCGAACTCGTCGCCGCCGAGGCGGCCGGCGGTGTCGCGGATGCGCACGCACTGCACCAGCCGGCCGCTGAACTGGCGCAGCAGCTCGTCGCCGCGGCCGGTGCCGAGCGTGTCGTTGACGCCCTTGAAGCGGTCCAGCCCCACCACCAGCACCGCGATGCGCCAGGCCTTGTCCTGCGCCAGCGCGATGACGTCGCCCAGCGTCTTGAAGAACAGCGTGCGGTTGGGCAGGCCGGTCAGGCTGTCGTAGTGGGCCATGCGCTGCAGCAGCTCCTCCGACTGGCGGCGCTCGCTGATGTCGCGCGCCACGCCCAGCATCACCGACGGCTGGCCCGGGCGCTGCAGCAGCTGCCAGTACAGCTCGACCGGCACGGCGATCAGGTCGCGCCGCATCAGCTCCAGCTCGGCCAGTTCCGGGGCGCGCGCGGGGCCGACGGCGGCGGCGTAATCGGCCATGCGCTCGGCCTGGCGGCGCAGCTCGTCCGGCGGGCCGAGGCCGAGCCGGCTGGCGCTCTGGCCCAGCATCTCGGCGCGCGGATAGGCCAGCATGCGGCAGGCGCCGTCGTTGACGTCGACCACCTCGGCGCTGTCGGCGTCGAGCAGGAAGATGGCGTCGGCGGTGGCGTCCATGGCGCTGCGGAAGCGTTGCAGCTCGGCGGTGCGGTCGCGCACGGTCTGCTCGAGGCGGGCGTTGTAGCCGCGCTCGCGCGCGTGCAGCAGGCGCATCTCCAGCATGTTACGGATGCGCATCAGGGTCTCGATCGGATCGAAGGGCTTGCTGATGAAGTCGCGCGCGCCGCTTTCGAACGCGCGCATCTTGTGGTCGGGCTGGGCGGTGACCACCAGCACCGGCAGCCAGCCGTCCGGCTCCAGCGGCTTGAGCGCCTCCATCACCTCGAAGCCGCTCATGCCGGGCATCTGCAGGTCAAGGATGATGAGGTCGTAGCGGTGCTCGGCGTGCCAGCCGGCCACCACGCGCGGATCGGTGGTGGAGCTGACCGCCTGGTAGCCGGTGGCGTTGAGCAGATACTCGAGCAACTCGACATTGACCGGCTGGTCGTCGACGATCAGGATGCGGGCGTGGCAGAGGTCGGTCTGGCTGATCATTGTGCCTCCGGTGGCAACGTGCTCGACAGTAGATTAACAGCCTGTACAAATGGTGGCGCACGACTGGTACTTTTGCAACACATTGCCACTATAACAAATTTTCGCGCGGCACTGGCATCGGCGCGGAAGTGCATGGTACAGTGACAGCAAGCCCCGACTCAGAGAAGGAGAAGCCATGAGCAACAGCGACACCATCCTCGATCTCGCCGCGCAAGTCGGCAAGGCGTTACAAGACAAAGGGCTGATCCTGGCCACCGCCGAGTCCTGCACGGGCGGCGGCGTGGCCCAGGCCATCACCGAAATCGCCGGCTCGACCGGCTGGTTCGATTGCGGCTTCATCACCTATTCGAACGCCTCCAAGACCGAGATGCTGGACGTGTCGGCCGCGCTGATCGCGCAGATGGGCAGCGTGTCGGAGGAGGTGGCGGGCGCCATGGCCAGCGGCGCGCTCGGTTCCAGCAACGCCCACATCGCGGTGTCCACCACCGGCATCGCCGGCCCGACCGGCGCGGTGCCGGGCAAGCCGGTGGGCACGGTGTGCTTCGGCTGGGCCAACGCCGACACCGTGCACACCGAGCGCCTGGTGTTCAGCGGCGACCGCCGCGCGGTGCGCGAGCAGACCGTGATCCACGCCTTGCAGGGGCTGCTCCGGTTTATCAACTAGCCGGTTGCCTTCGTGCGGCAAAACAATTACTCTCGACGCATTCATGCGTTTCGGGAGTGATTGATGCAAAACACGGTACATTTTATTCTCCAGGGTAAAGGCGGCATAGGCAAGACGCTGGTCTCGACCATCCTCGCGCAATGGATCGCCAGCAAGGACGTGGCCGAGGGGCAGCAGCCGCTGCGCTGCTACGACACCGACCAGGAGAATGCGACCTTCTCGCGCTACAAGGCGATGAACGTCAAGCATGTGCCGGTGATGACCGACAGCCGCACCATCGACAACAAGCGCTTCGACGCGCTGATGATCGACATCCTGGAGCAGGACGGCAACTGCGTGATCGACAACGGCGCCAACACCTTCTCGCCGCTGATGGGCTACCTGATCGAAAACGACTGCTTCGCGCTGTTGCAGGATTCCGGGCGCAAGGTCTACATCCACACCATCGTCGGCGGCGGCGACACGCTGCACGACACCGCCATGGGCTTCGTCTCCACCGCCAAGGCCACCAACGTACCGCTGGTGCTGTGGGAGAACGAACACTTCGGTCTGCTGCAATCGGCGGCCGGCAAGCAATTCATCGAATCGCAGACCTACGCCGACCACGCGTCGCGCGTGATCGGCCGCGTGGTGCTGTCGGCGCGCAACGCCGACACCTTCGGCGCCGACATTAAAAAGATGAACACCGCGCGCCTGACCGCCGCCGAGGTCAGGGAAAGCGACAAATTCAACGTGATGGAAAAGCAGCGCATCAAGGTCGTGTTCCGCGACCTGTTCGAGCAACTCGACAAAGTGCAGTGGTAAGCGGCATGGATCAGCAAAAGCTGCGCACCCTGGTGTTTGAAAAGACCGGCGTCAAGATCGACGTCGACGACCCGGTGTTCGCGCTGGTGGCGTTGAACGAGGCGGTGCTGGAGGAAGCGGTGCAGCGCCACGTCGAGCGCATCGACGCCGCCTCGGCGGCGCTGGCGCGGCTGGCGGGCGGGGCGGCGCCGGCGCAAGACGGCCACGGCCATGGCCATGTGCATGGCGAGACGCCGCCGCCCGGTTACGTGCCGACGCCCTCCTCCGGGCCGGTACGGCCGATCGCCACGCAATCAGCGCCGATCACCGCGCGCGAACTGCGGCTGCTGGGCGCGGCGGCGGGGGTCGCCATCGCGACCGCGCTGATCGTGCTGGGCGGCCAGGCCGCCTTCGGCAAGTCGGGCCTGAGCGCCGAGCAAGCGCGGGCCCTCGAAAAAGCCGAGCGCATCGAACGCGCGCTGCGACAACTCGATCCCAAACTGCGCGCCCAACTGCCCGCCGAACTCCAAAAATAATCCGGGGTCAGGTCCTCCATTTCTACACGGCCTCTGCCGTAGCGTTCGCTACGGCAGAGGCCGTGTAGAAATGGAGGACCTGACCCCGGAGTTTCACTCGGTGGCGAGGCGTTTGGCGAGGCGGTACAGGTATTCCTGGCCGTCGTACAGCGATTTCACGCGGATGTGCTCGTTCAGTCCGTGGGCGCCGCTGCCTTCCGGACCGTGGAACATGCCGCTGACGCCGTAGGTCCAGATGCCGGCGTTGTTCAGGAAGCGACCGTCGGTGCCGCCGGTGGACATGGTCGGTATCACCGGCACGCCCGGCCACATGTCCTCGCTGATTTCCTCCACCGCCTTCATCAGCGTCGCCGTCATCGGCGGCATCGGGCCGTCCACGCCCTCGCCCACGCGGGTGATCCTGATCTTGTCGTCGGCCACCACGCGCTGCAGGGTGGCCTGCACTTCCGCGATCGGCTCGCCCGGCAGGATGCGGCAGTTGACGATGGCGCGCGCGCGCTGCGGCAGGGCGTTGTCGGCGTGGCCGGCGTCGACCTTGGTCGCCACGCAGGTGGTGCGCACGGTGGAGTTGTGACTCGGACTGACGGCGTACAGGCGCTCCAGCGCCGCCGGGTCCGGCGGATCTTGCAGGATGGCCTTCATGTCTTCCGCCACCTGGCCTTTTTCGATCTTGGCCATGCGCTCGTAGAACGCCCGCGTCACCGGCGACAGCTTGAACGGGAACGAGAACTGGCCCAGGCGCGACAGGCCGTCGGCCAGGTGGTAGATGGCGTTGTCCTTGTACGGCGCCGAGCTGTGCCCGCCCGGGTTGGTCACTTCCAGCTGGAAGCTCTGGTAGATCTTCTCGCCGGCCTGAATGCCATGGCGCACCGGCTTGCCATCCTTGTCCAGCAGGCCGCCGCCGCCTTCGTTGAGCGCGATCTCGGCGTCGATCAGCGCGCGGTGGTGGTTGACCAGGTATTCGGCGCCGTCGAATTTGGATGGCACCAGTTCCTCGTCGCAGGTCAGCGCCATGATGATGTCGCGCTTGAGCGGCAGCTTTTCCTTTTTGTAGAGGATCATGTTGTTGACGAAGGACGCGGCCATGGCCTTGTCGTCCGAGGCGCCGCGCGCGTAGAACATGCCGTTTTCCTCGACCAGCTTGAACGGATCGCGCTCCCAGTCCTCGCGGTTGGCCTCCACCACGTCGATGTGGGCCAGCAGCAGCAGCGGCTTCTTGCTGCCGTCGCCCTTCAGGCGCGCCACCAGGTTGCCCTTCTTCGGACCGCCGGGCGGGATGACGAGCTGGATCTCGCTGTCCTTGAAGCCGCCGGCTTTCAGGCGCTTGGCCATCCTTTCCGCGGCCATGGTGCAGGAGCCGACCGAGTTGGTGGTGTTGGTCTCGACCAGTTCCTGGTAGATCGCGCGCATCTGCTTTTGCACGGGCGTCAGCTCCGCGCCGTGGGCCGCGCCGGCCAATGTCAACCCTGCCGCCAACCAAGCCGCCTTCTTCATATCCGCCCCGTCCCGATGAGATTGCCTAAACGGCCAAATTTATACCCCGGCCATAGGGCTGTCAATAAAATGGATTCAGACTCTTGCCAAATTGCCCGGCCGGTCGTTATAATGCGTGCCCTTGGCCTGGTAGCTCAGTTGGTAGAGCAGAGGATTGAAAATCCTTGTGTCGGTGGTTCGATTCCGCCCCGGGCCACCAAGATTCAAAAAACGCCGATCCTTGTGATCGGCGTTTTTGTTTCCGCAACATTCATTCCAGGTGCCGGGTGATATTCAATTCGGCATGCCACCCGCGCGAAATTTCATTAGACCGCCTTCCCGTATCGGCCTACTGTCGCAAGGACCGCTTTCCATTCCACCACATTATAAAAATGAAGAGACTCCTTGCCTCGCTGTGCCTGGCGGCCGGCGCCCAGCTGTGCCTGGCCGCCCCGCCCTCCCCCGCCACCGTCAGGCTGACCGTCGACGCCAGCCAGGTCCAGGGGCCGATGACGCCCATCTGGGCCTGGTTCGGCTATGACGAACCGAATTACACCACGGCGCCCAACGGCAAGAAGCTGCTGAGCGACATCGCGGCGCTGAGCCCGGTGCCGGTGTACGTGCGCGCGCACAACCTGATGACGTCCGGCGACGGCAGCTACGCCCTCAAATGGGGCTCCACCGGCATGTACAGCGAGGACCAGGACGGCAAGCCGGTCTACGACTGGACCATCATCGACCAGATCTTCGACACCTATGTGCAGCGCAAGATGAAGCCGCTGGCGCAGATCGGCTTCATGCCGCGGGCGCTGTCGCAGCGTCCCGAGCCCTACCAGCACCACTGGCAGCCGGGCACGCCCTACAAGGAGATCATGACGGGCTGGGCCACGCCGCCCAACGATTACGACAAATGGGCCGAGCTGATCTACCAATGGGTGCGGCACAGCGTGGAGCGCTACGGCCGCCAGGAGGTGGAGAGCTGGTATTGGGAAGTGTGGAACGAGCCGGACGGCCTGTACCTGATCGCGCCCGACACCAAGCTGGAATACTTCAAGATGTACGACTACGCGGCCGACGCCGTCAAGCGGGCGCTGCCGACGGCGCGCATGGGCGGCCCGCACACGGCGGGCGCCGGCCGCTTCATGGACGATTTCCTGCAACACGCGCTGCACGGGAAGAATTTCGCCACCGGCAAGACCGGCTCGCCGCTGGACTTCGTGGCCTTCCACGCCAAGGGCGCGCCGACGGTGGTCAACGGCGTGGTGCGCATGGGCATGGGCACCCACTTCCAGCGCCTGGACGATGGCTTCGCGCTGGTGCAGAAGTACCCCGAGCTCAAGGGCGTTCCGGTGATCATCGGCGAATCCGATCCGGAGGGCTGCGCCGCCTGCGGCATGCGCACCAACCCGGAAAACGCCTACCGCAACGGCACTTTATACGCCAGCTACACGGCCGCCTCCATCGCCCGCGAGTTCGAGCTGGCCGCCCGGCGCGGGGTCAACCTGATCGGCGCGGTGAACTGGTCGTTCGAATTCGAGGACCAGCCCTGGTTCGCCGGCTTCCGCGACCTCGCCACCAACGGCGTCAACAAACCGGTGCTGAACGTGTTCCGCATGTTCGGCATGATGGGCGGCCAGCGCGTGGCCGTGGGCGGCGACCGGGCCTACGACGCCGCCCGCATCATGACCGAGGGCGTGCGCGGCGCGCGCACCGACATCAACGCGCTGGCCACCCGCGACGGACACGGCATCGCCATCATGGTGTGGAATTACCACGACGACGATGTCATCGACGCCGGCGCGCCGGTGGAGCTGAAGATTTCCGGCATCCCCGCCAGACAGGTGCGGCTGCGCCACTTCCGCATCGACCAGGAGCACGGCAATTCCTACCGCGCGTGGCTGCGCATGGGCTCGCCGGCCAGCCCGAGCGCCGCGCAGGTGGCGCAGCTGACGCAGGCCAGCGAGCTGGCCCAGCTGGGCGCCACCAGCACGCTGAAGACGCCCGGCGGCCAGGCCACCCTGACGTTGCGCCTGCCGCGCCAGGCGGTGTCGCTGTTCACGCTGAGCTACTGAACGGCCGGCGGCCTGGCGTCGGGTGGCGGTTTTGATGGCCGCCGGCGTTGTTGTGACAATGCGCGCGTTTTTTCACGCGGTAAACTGATACTCTTCCCTCTGGTTTAAATAAAAGGAAAGGTTATCATGCGGAAAAGATTTTCATCGGGCGTCATTTTGCTGGGACTGGCCGGCTGCGGCGGTGGTGGCGACGGCCCCACCGGCGTCACGGCGCCGCCCACCCCGGCCCCGCCGACCTACACCGTCGCGGGCAGCATCGCCGGACTCAAGAGCGGCGGCATGACGCTGGCCTCGGGCCCGGATAAACTCGCCATTCCGGCCGCCGCCACCTCCTTCACCCTGCCGACCGCCCTGCTCGCCGGCACGGCTTACGACGTGCGCATCAGCGACCAGCCACCGCGCTTCACCCAGCAATGCGTGGTGGCCAACGGCAGCGGCACCATCGGCAGCGCCAACGTCAGCAATGTCGCCATCACCTGCACCAGCCAAACGGCGCTGGTCAGCACCCTGGCCGGCAACAACAATCCGACCAAGCAGCCCACCGGACCGGCGGCGATATTCAACGAACCGCAAGGGCTGGCGGTCGACGCCAATGGCAACGTGTTTGTGGCTGACCGTAAGTACGGCCGCATCGCCATGGTCACGCCGAGCGGCACGGTCAGCACGTTTGTCGGCGCCACACCCGGCCAGGCCGCCACCGAGGCCGAGCTGGCCTTCGGCTACGCCGACGACATCGCCCGCGACCAGGCCGGCAATTTCTACGTGGTCGGCAAGCACATGGTCCGCAAGATCAGCAAGGAGGGGGTGGTGACCACCGTGGCCGGCGCCGACGAGATCGGCTTTGCCGACGGTCCCGGCGCCCAAGCGCGCTTCAACACGCCGCTTGGCATCGCCGTCGACAGCGCCGGCAATCTGTATGTGGCCGACACGCTCAATCTGCGGATCCGCAAAATCACCCCGGCCGGCGTGGTCAGCACCATCGCCGGCGGCGGCGCCAGGGGCGCCGCGGACGGTGCGGCCGCGCAGGCGAGCTTCAACAATCCCTACGGCGTGGCGGTCGACAAGGCGGGCAATGTGTTCGTGGCGGACACCCTGAATGGCCTGATCCGCAAGGTGGCGCCGGACGGCGCCGTCACCACTTTTGCCGGGCATGTCGCCGACACCGACGCCGGTGACGGCCCCGGCGTCAAGGCGACGCTGAAACAGCCGGCGGACATCGCCATCGACGGCGACGGCAACCTGTACGTGGCCGAACTCGGCGGCAAGGTGCGCACGATCACGCCGTCCGCCTATGTGTCGACCATCGCTGGCCAGTATGGCCTGAACGGTTTCGGCACCACGGATGGGGTCGGAAGCATCGCCACCTTCCGCACGCCGCACGGCATCGCCCTCGACGCGGCCGGCAATCTCTACATCGGCGACGCGGGGAGCGGGCGGATCCGCAAGATCATCCAGCAATAATTATTGGCGTGGCGGGCTTGACCCTGGCCACGCCATGCCCTATATTAAACCAATAGGTTAATTAATCGATTGGTGAAATGTAATGCAGGACCAGCTCAGCCGCACTTTCTCCGCCCTCGCCGACCCCACCCGCCGCGCCATGCTGGCGCGGCTGTCGAGCGGCGAGGCCAATGTTTCCGATCTGGCCCAGCCCTTCCTCGGCGAGATGAGCCTGCCCGCCGTGACCAAGCATCTGCAGGTGCTGGAAAAGGCCGGGCTGATCACCAAGACCCGCAACGCCCAGTGGCGCTCGTGCAAGCTCAATGGCGACGGCCTGAAGGACGCGGCCAACTGGATGGAACAGTACCGCGTGTTCTGGGAGGAAAGTTTCGACCGCCTCGACGCCTACCTGAAAACCGTCACCGCCAAACAACCACCCGAAGGAGATGAAAGTGTCTGAATTCAGCGCCCCGAATGAAATCCGCATCGTCCGCATGTACGACGCGCCCGTGCAGGCCGTCTGGGACGCCTGGACCGATCCGGCCCAGGTCGCCCTGTGGTGGGGCCCGCGCGGCTTCAGCCTGACCACCCACAGCAAGGATTTGCGGGTCGGCGGCATCTGGCACTACACCATGCACGGCCCGGACGGCGCCGATTACCCCAACAAGACGCTGTACCACGAGGTGGAGCCGCTGCGCAAGCTGGTCTACGACCATGGCGGCAATGACGAGCAGGCGCCGCTGTTCCGCGTGACGGTGACCTTCGAGGACCTCGGCGGCAAGACCCGGATGGACATGCGCATGGCGCTGGCCAGCGCCGAGGCGGCCGCGCAAACGCGCCACTTCATCAAGCAGGCCGGCGGCGATTCGACCTGGGACCGCCTGGCCGAATACCTGGGCAAGCGCTGCGCCGACCAGGACCGGTTCGTCATCAACCGCAGCTTCGAGGCGCCGCTGGAACGGGTGTTCGCGATGTGGGCCGAGCCCGAGCACCTGGCGCGCTGGCTGCCGCCGGCCGGGATGGCGATGCGGGTGCTGCGCGCCGACATCCGCACCGGCGGCGACTCGTTTTACTGCATGAGCGGCAACGGCATCGCCATGTACGGCCGCTCGCGGTATGAGCAGGTGCGCCATCCGGACCTGCTGGTCTACACCCAGCAGTTCTGCGACGAGCACGAGAACCCGAGCCGCCATCCGATGGCGCCGGTGTGGCCGGAAACCCTGCGCACCACGGTGGAGTTCAGCGCCGAAACGCCGCGGCGCACCCGGGTGACGGTGACCTCGGAGATCGATGGCGCCGCCACGGCGGAGGAACGCGACGTCTTCCTCGGCGCGCGCGGCGGCATGACCCAGGGTTGGAGCGGCGCCTTCGATAAACTGGAGGCGGCTCTTACCTGATGTAACAAGTGAAGTAATTTCCAGCACATTTACAGCTTCCGGTGTAGGCAATACGCTGTCTACATCGGTGGGCGCCGCCCGCCTTCACTTTAGGAGCTGTCAATGAAAAAGACCCTGATCGCCGGCCTGCTGGCCGCCGCCACCCAATTCGCCCACGCCGGCACCGTGCTGGTGGTGCTGTCCGACCAGGACCAGCTGGACCTCAAGGATGGCAAGGTCATGCAAACCGGTTTCTTCCTGAACGAGCTGATGGAGCCGGTCCAGGCCTTCATCGCCGCCGGCCACACGGTGGTGTTCGCCACGCCGCGCGGCAAGGCGCCCAGCGCCGACCAGAAGTCCGACGACGTGAATTTCTGGGGCGGCAACGAGCAGGCGCGCCAGGAGAGCAAGGCGCTGCTGGCCACGCTCAGGCTGACCGCCAAGGGCGCCTCGCCGGCCATCAGCCTGGCGCAGGTGAAGAAGGCCGGTTACGACAAGTTCGACGCCGTGTTCGTGCCGGGCGGCCATATCCCGATGCAGGACCTGCTCAAGGATAAAAACCTGGGCGAGCTGCTGGCCAGCTTCCACAACGAGGGCAAGGTCACCGGCCTGACCTGCCACGGCACCATCGCCCTGCTGTCCACCATTCCGGACGCGCGCGGCTACGTCGGCAAGCTGGAAGCCGGCCAGCGCCAGCAACCGCCGCAATGGATTTACCAGGGCTACAAGATGACCGCCTTCACCAACGAGGAAGAGGAGCAGGCCAAGGGCTTCCTCAACGGCGGCCAGATGAAGCTGTTCCCGCAGGATGGCCTGACCGCCGCCGGCGCCCAGTTCGTCGAAGCCAGGCCATGGAGCGAGAACGTGGTGCAGGACCGCGAGCTGATCTCGGGCCAGAATCCGCAATCGGCCAGGGCGGTCGCGCTGGCGATGCTGAAAAAAATGCGTTGAGCGCCGAACGGTGTCACCATAGCGCCAACCGACGCCGGTTGGCGTTTTTTTTCGCGGATAACCATGACCCAGAGCCCCCTGCTGCTGCGCCGCCTGCTGCGCGCGAAAGACAAGATGGATGGCGCGCCCCACGAGGAGTGGCCGGTAGCGCGGCTGGCCGAGGTGAGCGCGGTGTCGCCGGCCTATTTCGCGCGCGAATTCAAGAAGGCGTTCGGCCTGCCGCCGCACCGCTACCTGCTGACGCGCCGCATCGAGCGCGCCACGGCGCTGCTGCGCGAGACCGATCTGCCGGTCACCGACATCGCGCTGCAAACCGGCTGGACCAGCCTGGGCACGTTCGGCCGCATTTTCCGCGACATCACCGGCGCCAGCCCCGGCGAGCTGCGCGCGCGGCAACGCGCGCAGCCACAACCCGGCGCGCGGATGCCCGAATGCGTGACGCGCTACGCGCTGCGGCCCGACCTCAATATCGCAGTTTTGGAGAAGCGGCGCATGCGGGCCGCGGGCAAACTGTAAGTCCCCAATCCAAGGAGGTATCCATGACTCAAAGTGTGAATGTGGCCGGCCTGTACGTGCGCGACCAGGATGAAGCGGTGGCGTTTTATGTCGACAAGCTGGGCTTCGTGATCCATACCGATGTGCGCAATGGCGATTACCGCTGGCTGACGGTGCAGGCGGCCGATCAGCCCTCGTTCCAGCTCGGCCTGTTCCGCCCGGGGCCGCCGATGCACGACGCCGCCACCGCCCAGGCGCTGGAGCAGATGGTGGCCAAGGGCGCCATGCCGCCGCTGGTGCTGCAGGTCGACGATTGCCGCGCGGCCTACGAGCGCCTGCGCCAGCGCGGGGTCGAGTTCACGCAGGAGCCGGTGGCGCGCTATGGCACGGTGGATGCCGGTTTCCGCGATCCATCGGGCAATGGCTGGAAGATGGTGCAGCGCTAGCGCAAAAAGAAACACCCCGCGCGCGGCGGGGTGTGGGACGCGCGCGGGGCTCGCTCAGCACGCGCGGCGGCGCAGCGCCACGCCCAGCAGGCCGACGCCGGCCAGCAGCATGCCGTAGGTGGCCGGCTCGGGAACCGGGCTGGTCAGGTAGAGGCCGCCGTTCGACAGGGTGTCGAAACGGGTGTCGACACTGGTGACGCCAGCGGTGCCGGCGTCGAATTTATAGAAGGCGGTGCTTTCCTTCACATGGCCGTCATGGTCGGAACCGCCGCCGATGTGCAGGCCGATCACGGTCAGGCCATACAGGGTTTGGCTGAAGTTCAGGGTCGAGCCGGAGACCGTCGCGTTCAGGATGGGAACGCCATCCGACAGCACGCCGATCAGGCTCAGCATGGAGGCCGCCTCGGTCGCATGGCCCGCGTTCACCAGATTGCCGACCGTGAAGCCGGAACAACTGATCACTGGAACACTGAGGTCGAGCGTGGTGCTGCACGCCGGTGGCGGGCCCGGCGGCCCGGCAAACGCCGACATGCCCAGCATGGCGCTGGCCAGAATGGCCGCCTCGATGCTTTTTCGTACTAACGCTTTCATTTTTATTCCCCCTGTTATTGGATAGCGTGTCACTGAACTACCGCGCTCAGTTCTTTCATGCTAGCAGCGTGAAGGGTTTCCAATTATAAAAAATAGATTTCATTTTTATATTGGTTGTTGTCAGCTCGATAGGGTGTTTGTATCGCCCCAATAGGACTTCACAAAATGCATTAGATATTGTTATTTTTACAAATTCTTTGGCGAAATTTTTGTGCGCAAAAAAACCACAAACGGGCCCCGCGTCAGGCGCGCGCGGCCAGGCGGGCGATGGTCGTCAGGTTGACCACGGCCACCACCACTTCCAGCGCGGTGCCGCCGATCGAGCCGGCGAGGAGGTTGTTGGCGATCCACAGGCAGGTGCCGCATAACATCACCAGCCGCATCGGGATGCCCTGCAGCAGGAACAGGGCCAGGGTGCCCAGGCAGGACGCGGCCAGCGGCAGCCAGTCGCTCGGCTGCCTGGCCAGCGCCAGCCCGAGCGCGAGATTGGCCGCCACCACGGCCGCCGCCACCCAGCGCGAACGCCACGTAGCCGGCGCCCTGCGCCGGCGAAAACCAATCGATCATCATGGCCGGCATGATACGCGATCGCCACGGCTGGTTGCCGCCATCCGGCGGTTCGGCGCCGCCGGCGCGCCGCCTGTCGCATGCCGCGCGCGCGCGCATGCAAAATTGCTATCATGGGCCTCCGTTCATCACCAAGAGGCCACCATGCTCCGCTACGCCCTGCCCGCCCTGTTGCTCGCCAGTGTCTTGCCGTCCCACGCGCAATCCCCCGCCGAGGTGCCGCTGATCGAGCGCGCCAGGATTTTCGGCAACCCCAGCAAGACCGGCGGCAAGCTCAGTCCGGATGGCAAGTGGCTGTCGTGGATCGCCCCGCGCGACGGCGTGCTCAACGTCTGGGTGGCGCCGGCCAACGACCTGGCCAAGGCCCGTCCGCTGACCGCGGAAAAGACCCGGCCGCTGCGCAACAGCTTCTGGTCGCCGGACTCGCGCCATGTGCTGTTCATCCAGGACAAGGGCGGCGACGAGAATTTCCTGCTGTATGGCGTCGAGGTCGCCAGCGGCAAGCAGACCAACTACACGCCGTTTGAGAAGACCCGCGTCCAGGTGCTGCATATCAGCGGCAAGATCAAGGACCGCATCCTGGTCGGCATCAACAACCGCGATCCGCGCTGGCACGATGTCTACAGCCTGGAGCTGGCCAGCGGCAAGCTGACGCTGGTGCTGCAAAACGAGGGCTACGGCGGCTTCCTGGCCGACGATCAGCTCAAGCTGCGCATCGCCGAGAAGCCACGCGCCGACGGCGGCACCAGCTACTTCCGCGTCAGCGACGGCAAGATCGACGCCACGCCGCTGGCCGAGGTCGGCCTCGACGATTCCCAGACCACCGCGCCGGCCGCCTTCACGGCCGATGGCGCCACCCTGTACTGGATCGATTCGCGCAACCGCGACACGGCCGCGCTGGTGGCCCAGGACGTGGCCAGCGGCAAGACCACGGTGCTGGCCGAGGATGGCCGCAGCGACATCGGCAACGGCCTGTTCGACCCGCGCACAGGCCGCGCGCAGGCCTACAGCGTCGAGTACCTCAAGCACGAGTACATCCCGCTGTCGAACGACCTCAAGGCCGACCTCGAGTTCCTGAGGACCCACACCAAGGGCAAGTTCACCATCACCTCGCGCACCGAGGCCGACGACAAGTGGCTGGTGGCGGTGGACCCGGTCACGGCGCCGGCCTCGACCTGGCTGTACGAGCGCAAGGCCAAAAAGCTGACCCAGCTCTACGTCAGCCGGCCGGAGCTCGAGGGCGCGCCGCTGGCGGCCATGCACGCGCAGGAGATCAAGGCGCGCGACGGCCTGACGCTGGTGTCCTACCTGACGCTGCCGAAATCGGTCGACCCGGGTGGCAGCGGCAAGGCCGCCAAGCCGGCGCCGCTGGTGCTGCTGGTGCACGGCGGGCCGTGGGCGCGCGACAGCTTCGGCTACAACGGCTATCACCAGTGGCTGGCCAACCGCGGCTACGCGGTGCTGTCGGTGAACTATCGCGGCTCGACCGGCTTCGGCAAGAACTTCATCTCGGCCGCCGACCTGCAATGGGGCCGCAAGATGCACGACGACCTGCTGGACGCGGTGGACTGGGCGGTCAAGCGCGGCGTCACCAGCGCCGACAAGGTGGCCATCATGGGCGGCTCCTACGGCGGCTACGCGGCGCTGGCCGGGGTGGCGTTCACGCCCACCACCTTCGCCTGCGGGGTGGACATCGTCGGCCCGTCCAACCTGTTCACGCTGCTGCAGACCATACCGCCGTACTGGGAGGCCGGCAAGCAGCAGTTCTACAAGCGCATGGGCGACCCCACCACGGACGAGGGCAAGGCGCTGCTGAAGGAGCGCTCGCCGCTCAACTACGCCGCCAACATCCAGCGGCCGCTGCTGATCGGCCAGGGCGCCAACGATCCGCGCGTCAACGTGCGCGAGTCGGAGCAGATCGTCGACGCCATGGCGGCGCGCAATATTCCAGTCACCTACGTGGTGTTCCCGGACGAGGGCCACGGCTTCGCGCGGCCGGTCAACAACATCGCCTTCAACGCGGTGACGGAGAATTTCCTGGCCAAGTGCCTGGGCGGGCGCGCCGAGGCGATCGGCGGCGCGCTGAAGGCGTCCACCGCGCAGGTCAAGCACGGCGCCGAGTTCGCGCCCGGCGTGGCCGAGGCGCTGCGCTGAGCCCCACCTCGGCCGCCGGCCTTAGGCGCCGCCCGCGCCCTGCCCGGCCGGCGCCAGCGAGGCGCGCACGGTCACGCTGACCGGGTAGTCGCGGGTCACCGGGCGCTGCAGGCCGTAGCAGCGGTTGAGCAGGTCGCTCACGCCGTTCTGCGTCATCTCGCGCCATGGCATGTGCACCGTGGTCAGGCGCGGGGCCGAGAACTCGGCGCTCGGGGTGTCGTCGTAGCCGATCACCGAGATCTCGTGCGGCACGCGGATGCCGGCCTCCTGGAAGTACGCCAGGGCGCCGGCCGCCATCTCGTCGTTGGCGCAGAACATGGCGCTGCAGCGCCGGCCCGATTCCACCAGCTCCCTGGCGGCCGACCAGCCGCCGGCCGGCGAGAAGTCCTTCTCCACCATCCACATGCGCTCGGTGTCGACGCCGGCCGCCGCCAGTTCGCGCCGGAAGGCGGCCACCCGCACCACGTTGTCGGGCAGGCTGGCCGGGCCCGACACCAGCGCGATCTCGCGGTGGCCGTGCGCGAGCAGCGCGCGCGCGGCCAGCGTGCCGCCCAGCGTGTGGTCGACCGTGAAGCATTGCCCGGCGATGCTGTCGAAGTGGTGGTTGAGCAGCACCATCGGCGTCGGCCGCGGCCCCAGCGTGGCCAGGTCCTCCTCCAGCAGCACGTTGGTCATCAGGATCAGGCCGTCGCAGCCGCGCTCGACCAGGAAGGCCATGCCCTCGATGGCCTGCTGGCGCGCGCCGCCCAGGCCGGCGCCGAAGGCCACCACCATGTGCAGGCCGGCCGCGCGCAGCTCGGTGTCGATGATTTGCAGGATGGGGGTGTAGAAGGTGCCGCTCAGCACGGGGATGTAGACGCCGATCATCTTGCTGTTGCCGGACAGCAGGGTGCGCGCCGCGTGCGAGGGCCGGAAGCCCAGCTCGTCGATGGCGGCGCGCACCCTGGCCAGCGTCGCCGGCGACACCGAGCCCTTGCCGCTGACCACGCGCGATGCCGTGCCCAGTCCCACGCCCGCCAGCCGGGCCACGTCTTTAATGGTCGCCACTGTTTTGCTTTTTCACGTAAGTCATGAGGTTGAGGAAGGTGACGCTCCAGTATACCCGACGGCGCGCCGCCAAGGCCTCGGGCCATGCCGGCATGGAAACGTTCCCAGATGATGGCACCGGGGCGCCGGGCTGTCAACGCGCGGGCCGCGTTGGAAACGTTGCCAATTAGCCTCACCCGGGGCGCTTTTTGGGCCCGGCTGCTGCGCTGCGAATTGACTTTGATTTTTCAGGAATGCTATATTCGCAATCGTATTGGAAAGCTTTCCAAGGCCTTCCAAGCGGTACCGCAGGCGCAGTAGTTCATAAAAACCAGGAGATAACATGCATTATCCAAAGGCACGACAAACTTTAATGAGTCTGGCAGTCGCCAGCGCCTGCGCGGCGGTCCACGCGCAGGAAGCCCCCGCCCCGGTGAAGGCCGCCGAGGCGCAACCGGAGGTCCAGAGCGTGGTCGTGACCGGCCTGCGCCAGTCGCTGATTTCCTCGATGAACCTGAAACGCAATTCCGACGGCATCGTCGACGGCATCGTGGCCGAGGACATCGGCAAGTTCCCCGACACCAACCTGGCCGAGTCGCTGCAGCGCATCTCGGGCGTGTCGATCGACCGCTCGATCGGCGAGGGTTCCAAGATCACCGTGCGCGGCGTCGGCCCCGACTTCAACATGGTGCTGCTGAACGGGCGCCAGATGCCGACCTCCAACCTGGGCGACCTGAACGGCCGCGCCTTCGACTTCGCCAACCTGGCGTCGGAGGCGATCTCGCAGATCCAGGTGTACAAGACCAGCCGCGCCGAGTCGCCGACCGGCGGCATCGGCGCCACCCTGAACGTGATGACCGCGCGCCCGTTCGAGCGGCCCGGCCTGCATGCCAGCATCGGCGCCAAGGCCGTGCACGACACCACCAACGGCAACCTGCCGGGCGACGTCAAGGCCGGCAGCTCGACCACGCCGGAGGTGTCGGGCATCTATTCCAACACCTTCGCCGACAACACCTTCGGCGTGGCGCTGACCGGCAGCTACCAGGAACGCAACCTCGGCTACAACACCGCCGCCGTCTCCAACGGCTGGAAGGGCCCGTTCCGCGGCGATGAGAACAACTGGGGCACCATTCCCAACGGCCCGAGCGAGAGCTGCCCGGCCTGCACCATCACCAACCGCCCGACCGGCAGCCAGCTGTACTCGGTGCCGCAAAACCTGAACTACAACTTCAACGGCGTCAAGCGCCAGCGCACCAACGCCCAGCTGACCCTGCAGTACAAGCCGGTCAGCACCCTGGTCACCACGCTGGACTACACGTATTCGGAAAACAAGATCCAGACCAAGCGCAACGATATTTCGGCGTGGTTCAACTTCGGCCCGTCGAGCAGCGCGTGGACCGCCGGTTCGCCATCGAGCCCGCTGATTTACAAAGAAATCATCCCGCTGAAAGACGGCATCGGCACGTCCGACATCGCCATGGGCGCCGCCGACTTCGCCACCAAGACGCAAAACAAGTCGCTCGGCTTCAACGCCGTGTGGAAGCCGACCAGCGAGCTACGCTTCGACTTCGACACCCACCACTCGACCGCCACCTCGGGCGCGGACAGCCCGTTCGGCTCCAGCAACACGCTGGGCACCGCCAGCTTCAGCCGCGGCAACACCACCGCCGACTTCAGCAAGGACTTCCCGGTGCTGAGCATCGAGGGCGCCGACTTCGTCAAGGCCGGCCAGCAGGTCACCGGCTCGGTGTTCACCAATTCCTATATGCGCGGCGAGGTCGACCAGACCCAGGTCAAGGGCGCGTGGAAGGTGTTGGACGCGTCCGAGCTGAAGTTCGGCCTCGGCTACACCAAGGTCGACAACCGCTCGGCCTTCTCCAACAACCAGCGCGACACCTGGGGCGGCGCCACCAAGCCGAGCGACTACCCGAGCAGCGTGTGGCATCCGGCCAGCGTGCGCCAGTACTTCGACCAGATCGACGGCAGCGGCAGCCCCAACCTGTTCAACCAGTTCTACACCTTCAACTTCGCCCAGGTGCGCCAGCTGGTGGCCACCGCCTCCGGCAAGCCGGAGCTGTACCTGCCGAAGACCTTCTTCGACAACGACGCCCGCACCTCGGAGAAATCCAAGTCGCTGTACCTGCAGTTCAACACCGACTGGGATACCGCGCTGCCGATCCACACCGCGCTGGGCGTGCGCTACGAGAAGACCGACGTAGTCTCGACCGCGCTGGTGCCGGCCGCCGTCAACATCCGGTGGGTGTCGCAGAACGAGTTCCCGATCACCTTCGGCGATCCGACCTTCACCACCCTGACCGGCAAGTACAACAACCTGCTGCCGAGCTTTGACTCCGACATCGAGCTGACGGCCAACCAGAAGATGCGCTTCAGCTACGGCGAGACCATCGGCCGGCCGCGCTACGACCAGATCCAGGGCGGCACCACGCTGAATTCGCTGGTGCGCACCGACGGCGGCACCGGCTCGCAGGGCAATCCGTCGCTGAAGCCGGTCAAGTCGAAGAACTTCGACCTGTCCTACGAGTGGTATTACGGCAAGCAGAACTTCGTCTCGCTGGGCTTGTTCAAGAAGAACCTGGAGAACTATGCCGGCCAGTCGCAGATCATCGCCACGCCGTTCAACCTGCACACGCCGGTGGGCGGCGCGCTGTGGAACGAGGCGCTGTCGGCCGGCAAGTGCCAGTCGGCGGACACCACCTGCATCCGCAACTACATCTTCGCCAACCACCCGACGGCGCCGGGCGTGACGCCGCCGGGCGTCAATGGCGACGTCAACGGCTCCATCGTCGGCCAGCCGAGCGATCCGGTCGCCAACTTCCGCATCACCTCCTTCTCCAACCAGAAGAAGGCCGACCTGAGCGGCGCCGAGATCAACCTGCAGCACATGTTCGGCGAGAGCGGCTTCGGCGTGTCGACCAACTACACCTATGTGCACTCGGGCCTGCGCTACGACAACAACAAGCTGGGCGAGCAGTTCGCGCTGGTGGGCCTGTCCAACTCGTACAACGTGATCGGCATCTACGAGGACAAGAAGTGGACCGCGCGCCTGGCCTACAACTGGCGCGGCGAGTTCCTGGCCTCGACCTTCGACGGTTCCGGCCCGAACCCGCAGTACGTGGAGCCGTATGGCCAGGTCGACATCAGCGTCACCTACGCCTTCAACGACAAGCTCAGCGTGCAGCTGGAGGGCATCAACGTCACCAACGAGATCACCCGCGTGCACAGCCGCACCAAGCAGCAGCTGGAGTCGGTGACGCAGAACGGGCCGCGTTACATGGTGGGCCTGCGCTACAAGTTCTGATTGTTGTAGTAATGCCACGAAAAGGCCGCTGTTCCGTCAGCGGCCTTTTTTCGGTTACACTCCCTGTAATCTATTACGTAATAAGACCAGTTATGCTGAGACGTATCGTGATCGTAGGCGGCGGTTCGGCCGGCTGGATGACCGCCGGCCTGCTCGCCGCCGAACATCGCGCCGCCGACGGCGTGCAGGTGACGCTGATCGAGTCACCCGAGGTGGCGCCGATCGGGGTCGGCGAGGGCACCTGGCCCAGCATGCGCGACACGCTGCGCCGCATCGGCGTGTCCGAATCCGACTTCTTCCGGGAATGCGACGCCTCGTTCAAGCAGGGCTCGCGCTTCAACCGCTGGGTCGACGGCGGCGACCACGACTATTACTTCCATCCCTTCGTGCTGCCGCAGGGCTATGGCGAGGTCAACCTGCCGCAATATTGGCAGGCCGGGCATCCGCGGGTGCCGTTCGCCGACCTGGTGAGCTTCCAGCCGCACCTGTGCGCCCAGGGCCGCGCGCCCAAGCAGGTGGTCACGCCCGAGTACGCGGCGGTGGCCAACTATGGCTATCACCTGGACGCCGGCAAGTTCGGCCTGTTCCTGCGCAAGCACTGCCTGGAACAGCTGGGCGTGCGGTACGTGCCGGACCATGTGGTGGGCGTCACCTCGCACGAGAACGGCGACATCGCCGCGCTGCAAACGCAAGGCCATGGCGCGCTCGAGGGCGACCTGTTCATCGACTGCACCGGCATGCGCTCGCTGCTGCTGGGCCAGCATTACGGCATTCCGCTGGTCGCGCAGCAGCACGCGCTGTACAACGACTCGGCGCTGGCGGTGCAGGTGCCCTACCCGGCCGACGACTACCCGATCGCCTCGCAGACCTCGTCCACCGCGCAGAGCGCCGGCTGGATCTGGGACATCGGCCTGCCGAGCCGGCGCGGCGTCGGCCACGTGTACGCCAGCGGCTACATCAGCGACGACCAGGCCGAGGCCGAGCTGCGCGCCTACATCGCGCGCACCAGCGGCCAGACCGACATCGCGGCGCCGCGCCAGCTGCGCTTCACGCCCGGCTACCGCGAAAAATTCTGGCACCGCAACTGCGTGGCGATCGGCCTGTCGGCCGGCTTCATCGAGCCGCTGGAGGCGTCGGCGCTGGCGCTGGTGGAGATGTCGGCGGCGATGGTGTGCGACGAGCTGCCGGCCACGCGCGCGGCGATGGACATCGTGGCCGCGCGCTTCAACGAGGCCTTCACCTACCGCTGGGAGCGGGTGATCGATTTCCTCAAGCTGCACTACGTGCTGAGCCGGCGGCGCGACAGCGCCTACTGGCGCGACAACACCGATCCGGCCAGGACGCCGGCGCGCCTGCGCGACCTGCTGACGCTGTGGCGCCACCGGGCGCCGTCGCGCGCCGACCTTGACCGCATCGAGGAGGTGTTCCCCACCGCCAGCTACCAATACATCCTGTACGGCATGGGCTTCCGCGGCGATTTCAGCCGCGCGCCCCGGCCGCAGGAGGCCGCCATGGCCGACCACTATTTCCAGGAAGCCGCCGAGCTCACCCGGAAAATGCTGGGCGCGCTGCCCGACAACCGCGCGCTCATCGATCACATCAAGCGTCACGGCTTGCAAAAAATCTAGAACGAGAGACCCCTATGCCCAACCCGGTTTTACTGAACAACCTTGAACACCGCGACCTGCGCGTGATCACCCGCCGCGGCGCCGAGTACGGCGACCAGGTGATGTCGGCGGTCACCTTCCCGGCCGAATTCCGCGACGCGCAAGCGTGCTATCCGATCGTGTTCCGCAAGACCGTGGACGGCCTCGGCTTCGAGGCCATCACGCTGTTCGGCTTCCAGGAGGGCGAGAACCTGTTCCTCCAGGGCGAGCGCTGGGACGCGCCCTACGTGCCGATGATGATCGAGCGCCAGCCCTTCCTGATCGGCGTCAACGGCGAGGAATTGATGGTCAACGTCGACCTCGACCACCCGCGCGTGAGCCGCAGCGACGGCGTCGAGGTGTTCAAGCCGCACGGCGGCACCACCGAGTTCCTGGAGCGCGCCAACTCGCTGCTGTTCGCGATCCACCAGGGCCTGCAGGGCGGGCAGGGTTTCCTCAGCGCGCTGCTGGAGCACGAGCTGCTGGAAAGCTTCGTGCTGGACGTCGAGCTCAACGACGGCTCGCAGAACCGCCTGGTCGGCTTCTACACCATCAACGAGGACCGGCTGCAGGCGCTCAGCGGCGAGGCGGTGGCCAGGCTGCACGCGGCCAACCACCTGCAGGCGATCTACCTGGTGATCGCCTCGCTGTCCAACTTCCGCATGCTGATCGACCGCAAGAACGCCACGCTCCATGTCTGACGCCATCCGCGAGGTCGGCGGCCTGGGGCCGGACGACCTGACCGACGAGATCCTCGGCGCCACCACGCCGCTGGTGCTGCGCGGGCTGGCGTCCGGCTGGCCGATGGTGCGGGCGGCGCTGGAATCGGACCGCGCCGGCAGCGACTACCTGCGGCGCCACTACCAGGGCGCCACCGTGGGCGCCATGCTGGGCCCGCCGGAGGCGGACGGCCGCTTCTTCTACAACGGCGACCTGAGCGGCTTCAACTTCCAGCCGGTGCACGTCAAGCTGACCGGCGTGCTCGACGAGATCGAGGCCAAGCGCCACCTGAATCCGGCGCCGACCGTGTACGTGGGCTCGACCACCATCGACACCTGCCTGCCCGGCTTCCGCCGGCACAACGACCTCAACCTGGGGCAGCGCGACGCCCTGGCCAGCATCTGGATCGGCAACCGCACCCGCATCGCCGCCCACTACGACCTGCCCGACAACCTGGCGGTGGTGGCGGCCGGGCACCGGCGCTTCACGCTGCTGCCGCCGAACCAGCTGAAGAACCTGTACGTCGGGCCGGTGGACTTCACGCCGGCCGGGCAGGCCATCAGCCTGGTGGACTTCCTCAACCCGGACCTCGAGCGCCACCCGCGCTTCGCCGAGGCGCTCGCGCACGCGCAAAGCGCCGTGCTGGGGCCGGGCGACGCGCTGTTCATCCCCAGCATGTGGTGGCACCACATCGAGGCGCTGGACGCCTTCAACGTGCTGGTCAACTACTGGTGGCGGCAGTCGCCGGACTACATGGACACGCCGACCAACGCGCTGATGGCGGCCTTCCTCACCATGCGCGACCTGCCGCCCGCGCAGCGCAAGGCATGGCAGGAGATCTTCCGCCACTACATCTTCGAGGCGGACGAGCAGACCGCCGCCCACATCCCGCCCCACGCGCGCGGGGTGCTGGCGCCGCTGACCGAGGATGGCGCGCGGGCGCTGCGCGCGCACTTACTCAAACGCTTCAATCGCTAAGCATAAAAGGAGACCACCACATGCGCGACACGAACAATCGCCACCCCGTCCGCCGCGTCGTCATCTGCGGCGGCGGCACGGCCGGCTGGATGGCCGCCGCCGGCGTATCCAAGGTGCTGGGCAAGCAGCTCGACATCAAGCTCGTCGAGTCGGAGGAGATCGGCACCGTGGGGGTGGGCGAAGCCACCATCCCCACCCTGATGAACTTCCACAACGTGCTCGAGATCAACGAGCAGGAATTCATGGCCGAGACCCAGGCCACCTTCAAGCTGGGCATCAGCTTCGAGGGCTGGCGCAACGTCAAGGAGGACTACATCCACTCGTTCGGCACCACCGGGATCGACCACTGGACCGCCGGCTTCCAGCACTTCTGGCACAAGGGCGTGGAGCGCGGCCTGGCCAGCGACTACGGCGACTACTGCCTGGAGCTGAAGGCCTCGCTGGAGAACCGCTTCGCCCACCTGCCCAACAACGGCATGAACTACGCCTACCACCTCGACGCCGGCCGCTACGCCAAGTACCTGCGCCGCCTGAGCGAGGCGCGCGGCGTGCGCCGCATCGAGGGCAAGATCGTCAGCTACGCCAAGCACGACAACGGCGACGTGCGCTCGATCACGCTGGCCAACGGCGATGAGATCGAGGGCGACCTGTTCATCGACTGCACCGGCTTCCGCGCGCTGCTGATCGGCGAGGCCATGCAGGAGGAGGTGGAGGACTGGTCGCAATGGCTGTTCTGCGACCGCGCCATCGCGGTGCAGACCAGCTCGGTGGGCGACGCGGTGCCGCTGACGCGCTCGATGGCGCACCAGGCCGGCTGGCAGTGGCGCATCCCGCTGCAGCACCGGGTCGGCAACGGCATCGTGTATTCGAGCCGCCACCTGGACGACGACGCCGCGCGCAAGCAGTTGCTGGCCAACGTGGAGGGCAAGACGCTGATCGAGCCGCGCGTGATCAAGTTCAAGCCCTGCCAGCGGCGCCGCACCTGGAAGGGCAATGTGGTGGCGATCGGCCTGTCGAGCGGCTTCCTGGAGCCGATCGAGTCGACCAGCATCCACCTGATCCAGCGCAGCGTGATCCGGCTGATGCAGTCGTTCCCGTCGGATGGCATCCAGCAGGTCGACATCGACGAGTACAACTTCCAGTGCAACAACGAGATCAACCACATCCGCGATTTCATCATCCTGCACTACCACGTCAACAACCGCACCGATTCGCAGTTCTGGATCGACGCGCGCGAGATGAGCATCCCGGCCTCGCTGCGGCACCGCATCGAGCTGTTCAAGGAAACCGGGCGCGTGTTCCGCATCCCGAACGAGCTGTTCGCGGAGAACTCGTGGATCCAGGTGATGCTGGGCCAGGGCATCATGCCGAAGTCGCACCACCAGACCGCCGACCTGATGGGCGACGAGGAATTGCGCGCCTTCCTGGGCGGCATCAAGGGCCGCATCGACCGCACCGTGGTGCAGCTGCCGACCCATCAGGCCTACGTGGAGCGCTACTGCGGCCGGCCGGACGCCAAGGCCGCTTAATCGAAGGCCACGTCCTCGAGACGGTAGCGGTATTTGCGACGCTCCGGCAAGTCCCAACCTTCGCCGGGCGTCACATGGCGCGGCGCGGCCGGCGCCGCCGGCGGCTCAGGCCGCGATGGCGCCGGCTGGCTCGCCCGCACCTGGGCCTGCAAGGCCGACAGCAAGGCGCCGACCGTGGTGTCCGCCAACGAGGCTTCGGCGCCGCCCGCGGTGACGGGTGGCTGTGTGACCTGCCGGGCCAGTTCCAGGCGCAAGCGGTGCGCCATCTTGAACTGTTTGTCGCCAGGACGGCGAACCGACAAATCCATCCACGCATTGCGCATGCTGCGCGCGAACGACTGCGCGAGCTGGTTCGGGGTCACCGCTTTGCCCTTGTGAATGATTTCATCGCCAACGACGCGCGCGTAGTTGTGTTCGCCATAGCTCCATGAGCGAATCTCCGTGCCTTCCGGCAGGAACAGCGATTTCCATTGATAGCCGCGCACGCTGGCGGGATCGCAGTTTTTTGCGAGCTGCGATTGTTCGCGCAGCCACAGCACGATGGCGCTGTTGACCGCCTCCGATACATCCTGCGCGCCACCGCGAATTTTTAGATGAGAAATCAGCTGGAGCAGGAGATCGGTGTCTACCTGCAGGGTCATTGTGGATTTCATTCGATTTTTCCTTCTGCTTTTCTCTATTTAGACCTGCAAACTTCTGCAAAGTTCAAAGCAGAGGAAATCAGAAAAAAACAGAGAAAAACAGAAGACAAAATAGAAGCTTCGCCACAAGGGAATGGCAGACCCACCCCCTCCCCCTATTCTGTTGGCAATTTTCCGCCTGTTCCCGCCGCGCCACACTCTGTAGAAATAATTATCATTCTGGGATTTTGCAAGCCTTCAAGCTGCCGCAGAACACGCCGCTGGCCGAGCGGGTGCGGGTGCAGACCCTGGGCAGGAAATCCTGCGCTCCAAATCGCTGGACCGCGACAGCTACGACGCCGGCGACTGGTTCAGCAAGCTCGACTACAGCTACCAGGCCAACGACTTCGGCGTCGGCCTGCCGCTGGCGGCGGTCAATGCCGGCAACTGGCCGCTGATGGCGCCCATCCTGGCCAATCCGCTGATCAAGTCCGACACCGTGGCCATCGTCGGCGCGCGCGACGCCCTGCGCGAGCTGCTGGCCGGCGGGGACGACTGAGCCGGCGCCCGCTTCGCGCGACTTGGACATCGCCGGGGAATTGGTTATAGTGGGCCGGTGGCAACATTGCCGCGCCCACCACACCTGCGAGGAAATCCATGAAAACACTGTTCATAGCCAGCCTGATCCTGTCCCTGAGCGGCGCCGTGTACGCGGCCGAGCCGACCGCGCAGCAGAACAAGATGAAAACCTGCAACGCCGACGCCGCCGGCAAGAAGGGCGACGAGCGCAAGGCCTTCATGAAGGAGTGCCTGAGCGCCAAGCCGGCCGCCGAGGCGCCCAAGCTGACCCAGCAGGACAAGATGAAGAAATGCAACGCCGACGCCACCGGCAAGAAGGGCGATGAGCGCAAGGCCTTCATGAAGGAATGCCTGAGCAACAAATAAGCCGCGCCCGCGCCGCCCGCCGCCCGCCCGGGCGGTTTTTTTTCGCCCGAATAAAGTGTCTCCGTGGGCACATTAATTGCTTTAAAACTATTCCTTTGTGACGGGCGCAATGTAATGACCACTTACCCTCAAGCCGATTCGGGCAGCTTCCTACCCCACATGCCCGACGTCGCCCGCTGCGAGCTGTCGCTGCGGGAACTCAACCAGATGTGGCGCCTGATCGAGGCCTCCGCCAAGATGAACTGCCCGGCCGAGGCGCGCCTGCTGCTGCCGGCCATGGTGGCCACGCGCACCGGTTTCGCGCACCTGGAACAGGCGCTGGTGTCCAACCTGGTGCAGGAAAAGCTGCGCCACGTGCTGGCCGACCTCGGCACCCAGGCGCGCTACGCGATCGACATCCTGGTGCGCAACCTGTACGAGCGCACCGCCGATGTCGGCTTCCTGGCCACCGACCTCGCGCTGTGCCGCTTCGTCGCCGGCCTCGACGACGACCAGCAGGCCGCGCGCCAGCGCCTGGCCGACTACCGCGACAAGTACACCGTCTACGACCAGATCCTGCTGCTCGACACCGCGGGCCGGGTGCTGGTCCAGGCCGACCCGGCCACCCCGGTCGGCCACAGCCGCGACCCGCTGCTGGCGGCCACCCTGGCCGCCGACGGCTACGTCGAGACCTTCCGCGCCACCGACCTGCGCCCGGGCCAGCCGCGCGCGCTGGTGTACTCGCACCGCATGGCGCACCCGGACAGCGGCGCCCCGGCCGGCGTGCTGTGCCTGTGCTTCCACTTCGAGCAGGAGCTGGACGCCATCTTCGCCGCCTACCGCGATCCCTCGCAGCGCGCCAACATGCTGCTGCTGGACGCCGACGACCGCGTGATCAGCAGCGCCGACCCGCTGTGGATCCCGCCCGGCGCGCGCGTGCCGACCAACGCCGACGGCCAGCCGCGGCCGCTGATGTTCGGCGGCCGCGAATACCTGGTGCGCACCTGCGGCGCGGCCGGCTACCAGGGCTACCCGGGCCCGCCCGGCTGGAAGGCGCAGCTGATGGCGCCGCTCGAGCTGGCCTTCCGCGGCCACGGCGCGCAGGCGCTGGCGGGCGTCGCGCCGGAGCTGATGCGCGGCCTGCTGGCGCACGCGCAGGCGTTCAGCCCGGCGCTGCATGAGCTGATGGGCGCGGTCACGCGCACCACCCGCACCATCGAGCGCATCGTCTGGAACGGCAAGGTCACCAGCGCCGCCAACCACCACGCCGACGGCGCCGACGGCCAGCTCAACACCGTGCTCGACCAGATCACCGAGACCGGCCAGCGCAGCGACGCCGTGTTCTCGCGCGCGATCGAGGACCTGTACCAGACCGTGCTGGCGTCCAGCCTGGGCGAGGCCGGCATGACCGCGCGGCTGCTGGTCGACCTGCTCGACCGCAACCTGTACGAGCGCGCCAACGATTGCCGCTGGTGGGCGCTGTCGGCGCCGCTGCGCGAGGGCCTGGCGCGGCCGTCGGCGCCGGGCGCGCGCGCCATGGGCGCGCTGCTCAACCACATCAACCGCCTGTACACGGTGTACGCGCGCCTGGTGGTGTACGACCGCGGCGGGCGCGTGGTCGCCTGCAGCGGCGACGACGCCCCGCTCGGCCAGCACATCGGCGCCGACACGCTGGCGCGCGTGGTGGCGCTGCGCGACCCGCTGGCGCACCACCCCGAGCCGTTCGGCCCGTCCCCCTTCTATGGCGGCCAGGCCACCTACACCTACCACGCGGCGATCCGCGCGCCCGGCGCCGGCGGCGCCGTGCTCGGCGGCATCGGCATCGTGTTCGACGCCGCGCCCGAGCTGCGCAACATGCTGCTCAGCGGGGTGGCCGGGCGCGCCCACCTGCGCGCCTGCTTCGTCACGCCGGACGGCCGCGTCGTCGCCGGCACCGACCCGGCCCACCGGCCCGGCGCGACGCTGGCGCTGGAACCGGGCCTGCTGGCCGAGGCCGCCAACAACGACGGCGCCAGCGTCACCCGCATCGTGCGCCACGACGGCCAGTACCTGATCGCCGCCTGCGCCCGCGCGGCCGGCTACCGCGAGTTCCGCGCCGCCGACGGCGTCGAGCAGCCGGTGCTGGCGCTGCTGCTGCAGGCGTTCGGCGCGGCGCCGGAGGCGGCCGCGCCGGCGCCGCGCGCCGGCGTGGCCATCGAGCGCGCCGGCGACGCCCCCGACGGCGGCCCCGACTTCGCCATCTTCCACGCCGGCGGCGCCCTGATGGCGCTGCGCGCGGCCCACATCCAGGAGGCGCTGCCGGCCGCGCGCGTGCAGCGCACCGCCAGCGCCGCCCACCCGGCCCGCGTCGGCATGCTGGACGTGGCGCCGGCCGGCGGCGGCCAGCGCTGCGTGTGGGTGTTCGACCTGGCGCTGCTGGTCGGCGGCCGGCCCGGCGTGATCGGCGACGACAGCCAGGTGATGCTGGTGCGCCACGCCGACGGCGTGCTCGGCCTGCTGGTCGACGACCTGCACTCGGTGCGGCGCTTCGACGCCGCCGACCTGACCGACTCGCCGCTGAGCGGCGCGCGCGCGGCGCTGGCGCCGCGCCTGATCCAGGCCAACCAGGGCCGGCTGCTGATCGAGGAGCTGTGCGTCGAGCGCCTGCTGGCGCGGCTGCGGGCGTAGCCGGGGCGCAACACAGGCCCCGATTCGCGCCGTTCATCGCAAACCTGTCGGCAGGGGACCACAAGTTCAGTAAAATTAACATTGTCGATTTTGTTAACCTTACCGAGGAATTCCCATGCGCCGTACCGCCGCCGCCGTCCTGATCCCCGCCCTGCTGGCCCTGGGCGCCAGCGCCCACGCCGCCGAGTCCACGCGCTCGCTGCCGGGCTTCATCGCCATCAACGCCAAGGGCGCGTTCGCGCTCAGGGTGGAGGTCGGCAAGGCGCAGTCGGTGGTGGTCAGCGGCGAGGACAAGTTCGTCAGCCTGCTGAGGACCGAGGTGGTCGACAACGAGCTGCAGATCGTGCTGCCGGAAAAGCAGTTCAGCTCGTCCAAGGGCGCGCCCACCATCAGCATCACGCTGCCCTCGCTGAGCCGGGTCAAGGTGGAGGGCGCCGGCGAGACCCTGCTCAACAAGGTCGACGGCGACCGCCTCGACATCAGCTACCTGGGCGCCGGCCACCTGGCCGCCAACGGCAAGGTCAAGTACCTGCGCCTGAACGCCAAGGGCGTGGGCGAGGTCGACACGCGCCAGCTGCGGGCCGAGCGCGTCGACGTCCAGTTCGAGGGCGTCGGCAACGTCAGCGTGTACGCCACCGAGCTGCTCAACGCGGTGGCCAAGGGCATCGGCGGCCTGACCTATTACGGCCACCCGAAGCGGGTCAACAAGGACGTGGCCGGCATCGGCAACGTCAAGGCTGGTGACTGAAAGCAATAATTGCCGCGGTGACACGAGCGGCGATTGCGGTTACCATCGGAACACCACGCAACCGCTACGCCTGAGGAGGTTCCCCCCGTGCCCGTGCCCGTGGCCAACGACATCGCGCACTGGCGCGCGCAAATCTTCGCCCGCCTGCTGCTGGTGGTGTTCCTGCTCGGCCTGTTCACGGCCGTGCCCAGCGTGCTGCTGGCCGTCAGCGAGGGCATGTGGTCGATCGCCGTGGTCGACAGCGTGGCGCTGCTGTGGGTCGGCCTGATCTGGCGCTGGCGCGGCCTCGGCTACACCGCCCGCGTGGTCAACTTCCTGGCGGTGGCGTTCGCGGTCGGCCTGGCGCTGCTGCTCAAGGTCGGGCCGGTCAGCCAGATCTACCTGATGGCGGTGCCGGTGCTGGCGGCGCTGCTGCTGGGCCTGCGCCCGGCGCTGTGGACGCTGGCGCTGGCCGGGCTGGCCGTGATGGTGCTCGGCTTCGAGGACAACGCCAACCTGCGCCTGGCCGGCCTGCCCGACTACGGCTTCCTCAAGGCCGCCATCATCTCGCTCAACTTCATGTTCATGACCGCCGTGCTGACGCTGTCGTGCGCGGTGCTGCTGCAACACCTGGAGCGCTCGTTCGCCCAGCTGGGCGCGCTCAACGCCGAGCTGCGCCTGACGGCGGCGGCGGTGGCGCGCCTGAACGACATGGTGCTCATCGCCGAGGTCGACCAGGACGCCGCCGGCGCCCGGCGCGTCATCTTCGTCAACCAGGCGTTCGAGCGCCGCACCGGCTACCGGCGCGAGGAGGCGCTGGGCCGCGACCTGCGCCTGCTGCGCGGCCCCGGCACCGAGCAGGCGGTGGTCGACGAGATCGAGCGCCACATGGCGCGCGGCGAGCCGGTGCGCGCCGAGCTGCTCAACTACACCAAGGACGGCGAGCCCTACTGGGTCGAGACCGAGCTGGTGCCGTTCGCCGACGCCGGCGGCGTCAACACCCACTGGGTGGCGGTCGAGCGCGACATCACCGAGCGCAAGAAGTCGCAGGACGACATCCACCGGCTGGCCTTCTTCGACGTGCTGACCGGCCTGCCCAACCGGCGCCTGCTGACGGACCGCCTCGACAAGCTGCTGGCCAGCTCGGCGCGCGGCGGCACCTACAGCGCCGTCATGTTCATCGACCTCGACCGCTTCAAGACCATCAACGACGCCCGCGGCCACGCCATCGGCGACGCCCTGCTGCGCAACGCCGCCGCGCGCCTGAGCGCCCTGATGCGCAAGGCCGACACCGTGGCGCGCATCGGCGGCGACGAGTTCGTGGTGCTGCTGGCCCACCTGTCGCCCGAGCTGGCCGGCGCCAGCCACGCGGCGCTGACGGTGGCCGAGAAGATCCGCGCCGCCATCGGCCAGGACTTCGAGATCGCCGGCCAGAGCTACAACTCCACCGCCAGCATCGGCGTCACCATGCTGCCGCGCGCCGGCCCGCCGCAGAGCGCGCAGGACCTGCTGCGCGAGGCCGACACCGCCATGTACCGCGCCAAGGCCGACGGCCGCAACGGCATCGCCTTCTTCGAGGCCGCCATGCAGGCCGAGGTCGAGCGCCGCCTGACGCTCGAGCGCGAGCTGGCGGCCGCGCTGGGCGCCGGCCAGCTGCGCCTGCACGTGCAGGCCCAGGTCGACCGCGACGGCCGCGCGGTCGGCGGCGAGCTGCTGATGCGCTGGCCGCGCGCCGACGGCGCCATGGTGCCGCCCAACGTGTTCATCCCGGTGGCCGAGGAGTCGGGCCTGATCGTCGAGCTGGGCGTGTGGGCGCTGCGCCAGGCCTGCGCCGCCGTGCTGCAGCTGCAGGCGGCCGGGCTGGAGATGCCGCTCTCGGTCAACGTCAGCCCGACCCAGTTCCGCCAGGCCGACTTCGTCGAGCAGGTGCGGCGCGTGCTGGCCGAGAGCGGCGCGCCGGCGCGCCTGCTGGTGCTGGAGGTGACCGAGGGCCTGCTGATCGACAAGATGGACGACACCATCGCCCGCATGCGCCAGCTGACCGGGCTGGGCCTGCGCTTCTCGATCGACGACTTCGGCACCGGCTACTCGAGCCTGGCCTACCTGAAGAAGATGCCGCTGTACGAGCTGAAGATCGACCGCAGCTTCGTGATGGACACGCCGGACGACGCCAGCAGCCAGGCGCTGGTGCAATCGATCCTGGCCATGGCCGGCCACCTCGGCCTGCGGGTGGTGGCCGAGGGCGTGGAGACCCAGGCCCAGGCCGACTTCCTGATCGCCCACGGCTGCGACTGCATGCAGGGCTACCTGTACGCGCGGCCGATGCCGCTGCCGGAGCTGATCGCCCGGCTGCTGGCCGCGCGCCCGGGCGCCGCGGCCTGAGCCGCTTAATTGACCACCGTCACGCGCTTGCCGCTGACGTTGCGCTGGGCCGGGTTGCCGTACACGGTGACGCCGCCGGAACCGTTGGCCGAGGCCACCAGCGAGCGCGTCACGGTGGCCGCGATGCCGCCCGAGCCGTTGCTGCTGAGGTCCGCGCTCTGGCTGGTGAGGCCGGCCAGGTCGGCGCTGCCGGAACCGTTCAGGCGCACCGTCACGTTGCGCACCTGGCCGCTGGCGCTGGCGCCGCCCGAGCCGCGCAGCTCCAGGCTGAGCGAGTCGCCGTCGATCCGCCCCAGCTCCAGCCGGCCCGAGCCGTTCAGGCGGGCCGCCGTGGCGCCGCTGCGCAGGCCCGACGCGTCGAGGCCGCCGGAACCGTTCAGGCGGGCGTCGAGCCGCTCGACGCTGCCGCTCAGGCGCACCGCGCGCGAGCCGTTCAGCGACAGCTCCAGCGGCGCGCCGTTCAAGCCGCTGACCGTCATCACGCCGGAACCGTTGGCGCTCAGATGGCGCAAGGTGGGCGTGGTGTAGACGACGCGCAGCGGATGGCTGGCGCGGACGTTGCCGTCGACCCAGACGCGCAGCGTGCCGCCGCTGGCGTCGGTGCGCAGCAGCGGCACGATATTGCCGTCGCCCTCCACCTGCAGCGCGCTGGCCTGGCCGACGCGGATCTCGACCTGCATGCCGCCGTTGATGTCGACGCCGTCCAGCGTGGCGACCTGGCGCGTCTCCACCACGTGCTGGCCGTCGCCCTGCACGGCGTCGCCGCCGAACACCGACTTGTAGTGGACGCCGCCGTCGGCGTTGTCCGGCACCACGATGACGGCGCAGCCGGCCAGGATGGAGAGAGCGGCGAGAGCGGGAAGAGTGCGGCGCATGATGGCGGGTCCTTGAAGTTATAATGCCGCCACTATAGCCAGCCGCCGGCGCCGGCGCGCGCGCCGTGCGACGAACGGTAGAAAACAAGGCATGAAACGCAAGGAATGAAACGCCCGATGACGACCTCCGACCTGCATGATCTGCGCGAGCGCACCCGCGAGTTCGCCCGCGCGCGCGACTGGGCGCCCTTCCACACGCCCAAGAACCTGGCCATGGCCATGTCGGTGGAGGTGGCCGAGGTGGCCGAGCACTTCCAGTGGCTGCGCAGCGGCGCCGACGCCGAGCTGGACGACGCCACCCGCGCCGCCATCCGCCTGGAGCTGGCCGACGTGCTGCTCTACCTGGTGCAGCTGGCCGACCAGCTGGACGTCGACCTGCACGCCGCCGCCGTGGAAAAGATGGCGCTCAACGCCATCAAATACCCGCCCAAGCCGCGCTGACGGCGACGCCTCCCGCGGCAGCGGCTCAGCCGGCGCCGGCGCCGGCCGCGCGCCGGACGAACGCCGATTCGGCCGCCCACACGTCGCAGGCGCGCGCCAGCAGCTTGGCCTCGGCGTCGGCCAGCACGTCGTCGGCGTCGGCGATCTTCCACATCGCCTGCAGCAGGCGGCGGCGCAGGGCCGGATCGGTGATCTCGGCCAGCAGCGCGTCGATGGTCGCCACATCCATCACCACGTGCTCGTGGCGCACCGCCGTGCTCAGCATGTCCTGGCACAGCTCGTCGACGATGGCGTGGAAGGTATCGATATCGAGGTCGATGTACTCCAGCAGCCGCGAGCGCTGCAACGCCTGCAGCTCCGACGGGCTCATATTGCCGTCGCCGATCATGCACAGCGCCACCAGGCGCGCGGCCGCGTTGGGACTATTGGGAACATAATTTCGCATCACAAGCTCCTATCTGGGTTCGAATCACTTCTTACGGGTTACGTACAGGCTGGCCACCACGCTGCCGGCGATCAGCAGCGCCACCACCGACAGCGACACGTGCACCGGAATGTGCAGCCAAGGCAGCAGCAGCATCTTCAGGCCGATGAAGCACAGCACCAGCGCCAGGCCGTACTTCAGCAGGTGGAAGCGGTCGGCGATGTCGGCCAGCAGGAAATACAGGGCGCGCAGGCCGAGGATCGCGAACATGTTCGAGGTGAACACGATGAACGGGTCCGAGGTGATGGCGAAGATGGCCGGGATGGAATCGACCGCGAACACCAGGTCGGTCGCCTCGATCAGGATCAGCACCAGCAGCAGCGGCGTCACGTAGCGCTTGCCGTCGCGCCAGACGAAGAACTTCTCGCCGTGCTCGCCCTCGGACACCGGCAGGTGGCGGCGCGCCAGGCGCAGCACCGGGTTGTTCCGCACGTCCGGCTCGTCGTCCACGGCGCGCAGCATCTTGACGCCGGTGTACAGCAGGAAGGCGCCGAACAGGTACAGCACCCAGCTGAACTCGCTCACCACCCAGGCGCCGGCCAGGATCATGATGGCGCGCATCACGATCGCGCCCAGCACGCCGTACACCAGCACCCGCCGCTGGTACTCGGGGCGCACCTGGAAGGCCGTGAAGATCAGCAGGAAGATGAAGATGTTGTCGACCGACAGCGCCTTCTCGATCAGGTAGCCGGACAGGAACTCCAGCGACTTCCGCTCGGCGATCTCGGGACCGGCCGTGCCCTGCAGATACCACCACAGGCCGCCGTTGAACAGCAGCGCCAGCGCGAACCAGCCGAGCGACCAGGCGCCGGCCTCGCGCGCGCTCACCTTGTGCGCCTTGTTGCCGCCGAACACCCACAGGTCCAGCGCCAGCATGGCCAGCACAAACAGCACGAAGCCCGCCCACATCGGGCCGGTGGCGATGTTTTCGATTCCATTCATGAATTGCCTCCCGCGTCATCAATCAATGCGTCATGATAGGCAAGCGCGACCATTCGTACAATTCGAATATACTTGATTGAACCATCGAATAAATCGATGCTTTGAGGGAATCCCATGTCCAACCTGAACTACAAGCACCTGCGCTACTTCTGGATGGTGGCGCGCAGCGGCAGCATCGCCAGGGCGGCCGAGCAGCTGCACCTGACGCCGCAATCGATCTCCGGCCAGCTCAGCGAGTTCGCCGACACCCTGGGCGTGGAGCTGTTCCGGCGCGTGGGCCGGCGCCTGGAGCTGACCGAGACCGGCGCCAGCGTGCTGCGCCACGCCGACGACATCTTCAGCGCCGGCGACGCCCTGCTGGATGTCATCCGGGACCAGGCGTCCACCCCGTCCACCTTCCGCGTCGGCGTCTCCGACTCGGTGTCCAAGGCGGTGGCCTGCCGGCTGGTGGCGCCGGCGCTGGCGCTCGAGCGGCCGACCCGCCTGATCTGCCGCGAGGGCCGGCTGGCGGCGCTGCTGGCCGACATGGCGGTGCACCGGCTCGACCTGATCATCGCCGACCGCGCCATGCCCAGCCACCTGAGCGTGCGCGGCTACAACCACCTGCTGGGCGAGAGCGAACTGGGGGTGTTCGCCGCCAGCGCGCTGGCGCCGGCGCTGAGCGGGCCATTCCCGGCCTGCCTGAACCGCGCGCCGCTGCTGCTCCCGGGCGAGGACTTCGCGGTGCGCGCGCGCCTGATGCAATGGCTGCACGCGCACGTGCCGCGCCTGCACGTGGTGGGCGAGTTCGACGACAGCGCCATGATCAAGGCCTTCGGCCAGTCGGGCAAGGGCTTGTTCTTCGCGCCGGC
This sequence comes from Duganella sp. SG902, assembly GCF_013376005.1. Lineage (GTDB taxonomy): Bacteria > Pseudomonadota > Gammaproteobacteria > Burkholderiales > Burkholderiaceae_D > Rugamonas. The sequence goes on from NZ_JABMJK010000003.1 coordinate 181,738, forward strand.
CGCGCTGGCGCGCACCATCTGCGCCCAGTACGACGTGGTGCTGCTGGGCACCATCCCGGCGCTGCGCGAGCAGGTCTACGCCATCACCACCGAGCGCCGCATCAGCCACCCGGCCACCCAGGCTATCCGCCAGGCCGCGCGCGAGACGCTGTCGGCGTGAGGGCCTTGCGGATCTCGGCCCAGACGATGGGCCACGACGGCGAGCTGGCCGCCACCTCGTCGTAATGGCTGCCGCCGGGCAGCAGCACCACCTCGGCGGCGTCGCCGGCCGCGCGCGCGCGGCGCGCGTAATCGTGGCCCACGCGCGGCGGCGAGATGTCGTCATGCTCGCCGTGGATCAGCACCGTGCGCACGCCGGCCGGCAGCAGCTCGGCCGGCGAGGTGTCGCTGAAGATATCGGGCCGCGCGGCGCTGGCCACGCCGGCCAGCTGCGCCATGTCGCGGCCGCAGCTGGACTTGATCAGCGCCTGCTCGTTGCGCAGGTCGGCCAGGCCGCCAAGGCTGATCACCACCGGCACCGGCAGCGGATCGGCCACGTACAGCGGGCTGGCGCGCGGCAGCCGGGCGCGCGCGCCGGCCCATTGCGCCAGGTGGCCGCCGGCCGAATGCCCGATCAGCACGATGCGCGACAGGTCGAGTCTATGCTCGCCGGCGAGCGCGCGCAGGCGGTCGATGGCGGTCGCCACGTCGTGATACATGCCCGGATAGCCGCCGCCCGCCTCGTCGTGGCGGCGGTACTCCACATTCCACACCGCGACGCCCTGGCGCGCCAGGGCGCCGGCCATGTCGCGCATCTGCGTGATGCCGCCGAACTCCCTGGTCCAGCAGCCGCCGTGGATGATCACCGCCACCGGGAACGGCCCCGCGCCCACGGGTTGGAACAGCTCGGCGAACTGCGACGGCGCCACCCCATAGGCGACATGGCGGGTCGGCGCCGGCCCGCTCAGCGCGAGGTAATCCTGCAGGGTCATGGGCGCGGCCGCGGCCCCGCCCACGCCGCCGGCCGCCGCGGCGGCCAGCAGGCCATGTCGTAGTTTGTTCAGCATGCGCTAATGCTACACGAAAAAAAGGGGCCGCCCCGAAGGGCAGCCCCCAAACTAAACGCCCCCGCTTAGAAAACTCAGAACTTGTAGTTGGCGCGCGCGTAGTAGTAGCCGCCGTTGATGCCGAACGGCGAGAAGGTCGCCAGCACGTGGACCGCCGCGTTGTCGCCGGCCGCGCGCTGGTCGGCCAGCAGCGCCGGGTTCACGCCGTTCGGGTAGGTGTTGAACAGATTGTTCGCCCCCACCGCCACCGACCACGCGTTGTTGATCTTGTAGCCCACCTCCAGGTCGGTGATGGCCTTCGGCTTGATCTCGGTCAGGTGGTACACCGAGCCATCCTCGCTGCCGTACTCCGAGGCCTTGCCGTAGATCGCCTCGCGCAGGTTGACGGTCCAGTTGCCGATCTTCCACAGCGCGCCCAGGTTCACGCGCATCTTCGGCGAGGCGGTCTCCAGGTCCGAGATGGCGGTCTTGTCGAGCAGCGTCTGCGGCAGCAACTGGGCCGGCGCCTGGTTGATCTTGGTGACCTCGACCTTGTTGTAGTTGGCCGCGATCGACCAGTCCACCTTGCCGGCGGTACCGTAGTTGGAATTGATGGTGGTCACGAACTCCAGGCCGCGGCTGCGGGTGTTGACCGCGTTCGAGAAGATGTTGATGCCGGTCTGGCTCACCGTGCTGTCGAGCACATTGCCGTTGGCCTTGATCGCCGCCGTCACCGCCGGCGAGTTCACCGCGCCGCCCGAGCCATACAGCGAGCCCGAGCCGACGATGCGGTCCTTGATCTTGATCTGGTACAGGTCCAGCGTGATCGCCACGTTGTTGGCCGGATTCAGCACCAGGCCGAGCGAGACGTTGTTGGAACGCTCGGGCTTCAGGCCATCCACGCCCACCAGCTTGGCGCCGGCCGAATTCGGCGCCAGCTGCACGAAGGCGGTGGTCGGGCCGACGTTGGTGGCCGAGTAGTATTCCTCGGCCAGGGTGGGCGCGCGGAAGCCGTTGGACACCGTGCCGCGCAGCGCGAACGCCGGCGAGAAGTCGTAGCGGCTGGTGACCTTGCCGACCTTGGCGTTGCCGAAATCGCTGAAGTGCTCGTAGCGGCCGGCCAGGTCCACCGTCCAGTCGGCCACCGGGCTGCCGGCGAAGTCGAGGTAGGCGGCCTGGTTGGTGCGGCGGTGGCTGCCGGCGTCGGTCAGCGAGAAGCCCGGATACGATTGCGAGCCCTCCTTGTAGCGCGACGCCGCGTCGCCGGCCTCGATCTCATACTTGTCGATGCGGTGCTCGACGCCGCCGGCGATGTTCAGCGGCTTGGCCCAGCCGATGTCGAATTCCTTGCTGGCCTCCAGCGTGGTGGTCAGCTGGCTGGCGATGAAGGCGCCGGCGCGGAACACGGTCGGCGTGTAGCCGGTGTCGTTGAACAGCGAGACGTTGCCCGAATCCTCCACCCCGATGCGCGACTTGTCGCGGCCATAGGTGGAGCTCAGGTCCAGGTTCCAGCCGGCGGCCTTGGTCTTGACGCCGACGGTCAGCGCGGTGTCCTCCTCGCGCATGGTTTCCTTGGGCGAGAAGCCGGTCGGGTAGATCTTCGGCAGGCGGCTCGGCAGGCGGTAGTTCTCGAACGCGCGCGCCTCCTTGCGGCCGGCGGTGGCGATCGCGTACAGCTGGCTGTCCGGCGCGAAGTCCCAGCCGAAGTTGGCGGCGAAGATGTTCAGGTGGTACTGGGCGTCGCCGGAGATGTGGTTGACGTGCGGGTAGCCCGGGTGCTGGAACATGCCCGGGTAGGCCGCCATGTTGGCCGGGTTCTCGACGCGCGGGTCGATGCCGCCGCGGTCGCTGTAGCCGTGGTACTTCGATTCCGCGGTCAGGCTCAGGTAGGCGTCCTGGAAGGGCTCGGTGCCGACGTTGGCCGAGCCGCCCAGGGTGCGGCCGCCGCCGTCGACGTAGCCGCCGCCGGTGACCGAGGCGCTGCCGCCATGGTTGTTCGACTTGAGGATGATGTTGACCACGCCGGCGATGGCGTCCGAGCCATACTGCGCGGCCGCGCCGTCCTGCAGCACCTCGATGTGGTCGATGGCCGACACCGGGATGAAGTTCAGGTCGGCCGCCGCGCCGCCCTGGTAAGGTCCGCCCAGCACCGCCAGGTTCGAGGTGCCGTGGCGGCGCTTGCCGTTGACCAGCACCAGCGTGTTGTTCGGGCTCAGGCCGCGCAGGCGGGCCGACAGCGTCAGGTTGGCGGTGTCGCCGCCGAAGGCCTGCGCGGTGAACGACGGCAGGTTCTGCGCCAGCGCCTGGATCAGGTCCGGCTGGCCGGTGCGCTGCAGCGACGCCGCGTCGAGCACCTGGATCGGCGACGCGCTGTTCTCCACCTTGATGCCGCTCGAACGGGTGCCGGTCACGATCACCGCTCCCGCGTTGGGCGTGGCGCTTGCATCGGCCGCCGCCGGAACATCCTCGGCATGCGCGACAAAGGTCAGCGTGGACAACACGGCTGCAACGCCGATCTTGAGTGTGGCCTTATGCATATTTAAATCCCCATTTTTGAATAAAGAAAAAGTAAGACCTGAACCGCAAACTACAAAAACTTATTTCTTGGCCGCGACCACTTCGATCTCGACCAGCCAGCCCGGATTGCTCAGGCCCGCCACCTGCACCACGGCGCGCGCCGGCAGGTTGAGCTGCGGGGCGGGCTGGGCGGTGGGGCCGAAGTACTGGGTGTAGGCCTCCATGAAGCCCTTGGTGTCGGCCTTGCCGCCCTTGGCCGGATCGCCGACCAGGAACACCTGCATCTTCACCACGTCCGACATCTCCAGCTTCATGCCCTGCAGGATTTCCTTGATCTTCTTCAGCACGGTCTCGGACTGCGTCTTGGTGTCGCCGAAGGCCTCCAGCGAATCGCCCGGCGCGTCCTTGTTGACCACCGCCGGCACCTGGCCGCTGATGAAGTGGATGGTGGCGGTGGGCGGAACCGTCACCGCCAGCGCGATCGGGAAGTCCGAGTTGGGAATCTTGTGGCGGATGATGTCCGCCTTGGGGGCGGCGTGGGCGGCGCCGGCGGCGGCGCAGATCAACAGCGAGGCAAGTGCTTTTTTCATCGTCATGGTCTCTCTCAGTGTTTGTTGGACATTACGGAATTGCCGAACGGGTCGACGCCCAGCGCGCTGCGCAGCGCGCCGACGTCGGCCTCGCTCAGGCCGTCGGCCTTGTTGCCCCAGTTGGAGCGCACAAAGGTCAGCACGGTGGCGATATCGCGGTCGCTCAGCGACTCGCTGAAGTCGGGCATGCCGCCGCGCCCCTTGAGCAGCACGGTCGCCACCTCGCTGCCCTTGCCCTGCACGAACTTGCTGCCGGCCAGCGCCGGGAAGGCGCCCGGTATGCCCTTGCCGGTCGGCTGGTGGCATGCCGCGCAGTTCTTCAGGAACAGCGCCTTGCCGTCGGACTCCTGCGCGTGCGACGGCGACGTCGCCGCCGCCGCCAGCGCCGCGACCACCGCCATGGCGGCCTTGATCAAGACTTCCTTCATGCGTTGGCCCTTTCATGGAGCTTGGCGAGCTGCTGCCATGCCGATTCGATGGCGCCGGCCTGCCAGCCGGTCAGGTAGCTCAGGTGTTCGCCGGCCAGCAGGATGCGGCCCTCGCCTTCCAGCAGCGTCGGATAGGCGGCGGCGCGGGTCTTCTCGGTCCATTCGGCCCAGCCGCCCAGGTTGTACTGCACGCGGTGCCACGCCACCGAGAACGAGGTCTCGAAGTTCTCCGTGTATTGCGGGAAGATCTTCTGGCCGGCCGCCAGCGCGAACTCGGCGCGCTCCTTGGGCGACAGGGCGCTGATCTCGATCGCCTGCGTCTGGTACTGGTAGTAGCCGAGCAGCACGCCCTTCTTCTTCTGGAAGCCGTACGACGGCACCGAGATGGTGTTGATGCCCTTCAGGTCGGTCAGGATGTGGCCGCCGTAGATATGGTCATCCTCCTCCCAGAAGCGGCGCTTCATCTGCAGGCCGATCTTGCCCACCGGCGCGTACGCCACAGTGGCCACGGCCTGCTTGAACTTGTCCGAGAAGTCGGTGTCGATCTGGCGCAGCACCGACAATGGAATCGCGCACAGGCAATAGTCGGCGCTGATGGTGCTCACCTTGTTGCTGCCGGTGTCCTTGTAGGTCACCGTCACGCCCTTGTCGTTCTGGCGGATGGTCTGCACCTCGGCCTTGTAGCGGATGTTGCGGCCGACGCGTTTTTCGAACGCCTTGGCGATGGCGTCCATGCCGCCCACCGGCTGGAACATGGTGGCCTGCATCGGGAAGTCGTGCACCGCGCTGTAGACGTTGCCCAGCTTGGACGCCAGCAGATCCTTGAAGCCCAGCGGATCGGACAGCGTGCCGGGGTTGGCGCCGGCGCCGGGATTGACGGCCCAGCCGCGGCCGTTGCGGCCCTTGTACTGCAGGTCGCCGGCCGACAGCGCGCCCTCGTGCTGCAGATAGTCCAGCAGCAGGCGCTGGTCGTCGGCGGTCAGTTCCTGGTCGAGCGCGTGGTTCTTCACCGACTTGGCCAGCAGCTCCGACACATGGCCGCGCATGTCGGCCTTCACCTCCTTGATGCGCAGGCGCTTGCCGGCCAGGGGGCCGGCGTTTTCCGAGTACACATAGGCGTGGTCGTTATCGTTGATCATCACCTCCAGCGGCACCTCGAACAGCCTGGTGTAGTGCAGCGTCGACTGATGGTGCAGCGGAATGCGCCACGGTCCGTGATTGATGTAGTGGCCCTCGTCGAAGGCGCAGGTCTGCTTCTCGCCGCCCAGCTCGGTCAGGCTGAAGCCCTTGCGCGCGGTCTGGCAGCGGCCGCCGGCGAAGGCGCGCGCCTCCAGGATCTGCACCTTGTAGCCCAGCTTCTCCAGCTCGAAGGCGGCGGTCATGCCGGCCAGGCCGGCGCCCAGTATCAGCACCTTCTTGCCCTTGCCGCCGCCGGTCAGCGCTGGCGGTTCGGACGCTGTGGAGGCGATCCCCATGCCCCAGGCGTTCATGGTGTTCAACAGCAATCCGGTGCCGCCGACGGCGGCGGCCCGATACAGGAAATCCCTCCTCGTAAATGAGCTAAACGATTTATATTGTTTTACTGTTTTACTATCCATCTGCTTCCTCACCAGTCTGCTGAAAGATCCTTGGGCGACTTGCGTTCCCATAGTTCCTCTTTAGCAAACTGCGTGCCACAGCATGAACAAAAAATAAACCTGTTTCACGTATTTGTATCTATGTCCTTACATGCGCCCGCGGCGGCGGCGCGGGCGCAAGGACTTTATTTACGCGCGCCTCAGCTGACCAGGCTGCGCAAGCCCTGCGTAGTGCTACGTAAGGGCGTGCCTGGAAGCGCTTTTTGAGTGCGCGGCAGGCGGGCGATTTCGGCCGCCGACAGATGTTGGTGCGCGGCACTGGCGTCGCTCAGGTGGCAGGCGTGGAACTGCAGCGGCGCCGCCGCGTCCAGCAGATACACGGTGTCCAGATTGGCCGGATCGTAGGCCAGCTTGACGCTCCACGCGCCGCGCAGGCGCGCGCGCTCGAACCAGCGCTCGTTGATGGCGCGGGCGCAGGTGTACAGGCTGTCGAACAAGGCGATGCCCTCGGCCGTCACGCTGGCCTGCGCCACCGGCATCAGGCTGCAGCGCAGCAGCTGCTCGGGATAGATCTTCAGGCCGCCGCCGCGATGCTCGCGGCCCCACGCCCACAACTGGCGCGGCGTGGCGTTGCCGGCATGCGCCAGCTGCTGGCGGCTGTTGTAATACAGGACGCAGTCGATCACGATGCGCGTGAACTGCTCCACGTCGATCACGCCGTCGAGCCGGCCCGGCGCGCCGGACACGCCCGGCGCCAGCAGGCGGAAGCGCTTCTCCAGCACCGCGCGCCAGTCGTCCGGCCCCTGCTCCACCGCCACGCTGCGCAGGTTGAAGTTGTTCAGCAGCGTGTCGCCGCTCCAGCCCGGCGTCAGCGCGGCGTTCGCCAGCAGCGCCTCCGGCAGATGGCGGCAGGGCCACTGTTCGGCCTCGATGGCGCGGCCGTAACGCTGGCTGTATTGCTGCTTGTCGGCGCCGCAGTGGGCCAGGGCCAGCATGGCCTGCGACCACTGCGCCTCGCCCATGCCGACGTAGATGCCGCACACCATGCGACTGAAGGCATCGGTCACCACGTAGATCAACGGGCGGCCGATGGCCTGGTTGCGGTCGGCGCGCGACACCAGCCGCACCTCGGCGCGCACCGCGTCCAGGTAGAAGCCGGCGCCGGGCCGGCCCTGCGGCAGCGCGGACGCCGCCAGCGCCGGCGGCGCCGCGCGCGGGGCGGCGTCCGGCGCGCGCGGCGCGCGGCGCGCCACCTCGGGCGGGCGGTCGTCGTCATGATCGAGCCAGTAGTTGAACTGGCCGAAGGTCGGCACCTCCTTCAACAGGCCGGACGGCGTGGTCAGCACGCGGCCGGAATCGGCGTCGATGCGGCGCTCGACGAAGAAATCCGCCAGCATCTGCTGGTAGGCGCCAAGGCGCGAGAACTTGGGCTGGGTGGCCGCGTAGCGGGCCGTGGCGACCCGGAACACGCGGCGGATCTCCTCGTCCGCGTTCAGGCCCGGACCGGTGTCCGCGCCGTTCTTGCGCGGCCGGCCGCGCTTCACCCCGGCCGAGGACTGGCGCACCTTGCCGCGTCCGCCGGAATTGCCGTAGTCGGGCAGCAGCGCGTTGGGCGTCTGCCCGCGCTGCCAATAGCGGCGCAGGTAGCGGTAGATGGTGGGGTGGGAGACCGCGTGCCGCTCGGTGGCCTGCGCGATCAGCGGGCCGCGCAGACGCGCCTCGTAGATCTGCGGCTCACGCGCCACCAGCCCCTCGATGATTTCCCACGCGCGCGCGCGCAGCTGCAGGTGCTTGGGCGGCAGCAGCTCCTGGCTGACCACCACCAGGTAGGGATCGGCCGGCAGCACGCTGGCGCGGCCGGCCTGGATGTCGGCGTGCACGGCCGACAGCTGGATCAACTCCACTTCCGCCGAGCTGGCGGCCACGTCGAAAACATAGGCGTGGGTTTGCTCGGGAGCGATCCACAGGATGCGGACGGTGCGCGGCGACGGATGCGTGTAGTGCAGCAGGTCGTTGCGCAGCAGCATTAGCGCTCCCGCGAGGAGAAGGAAGACACGTTGAACGGCCGCGTATCGACGTAAATCGAATGCAGGCCGACGGGATTCGCCTCGCGCAGCATTTGCGGCTTGATCGAATCAACAAAGGTAGTCCACAGCTTCCTGAATGAAGTCATTGCCATGCTCCTGTGCGTAACGTCTCCAGGTTCCAGGCGCTCCACCGCCGCCTCTTATCACGATTGTGCTATCACATATGCAATAAGCGGGCCAGCGGCCTTCTACTAGGACAACATTGCGCGCGGCGGTGGCGGCGGATTCGTTTTGGTGCAACGCAGCACCGGACTTGCACCGGCCATGTGCACGGCGGCAAAAATGACACGGGGCCTTGCGGCCCCGTGGTGATCAGTACTTCTTCGCTTTCGGCTTGGCGCCCGGCGCCGGTTTCTTCGGCGGCGTGTGCTTGGCCGATTCCGGCGGCATGCGGTCGGCATGGCTGATCTTCAGCTGCGCGCCGCCCACCCACACCTTGCCCAGGTTGCGGAACATATCGTCCGGCATGCCGTCCGGCAGCTCCAGCATGCTGTGGTCGTCGAAGATCTCGATGCGGCCGATGTACTTGGCCTCCAGCCCGGTCTCGTTGGCGATGGCGCCGACGATATTGGCCGGGGTGATCTCATTGTTGCGGCCCACCTCGACCCGGAACGCCGACATCGGCACCGACAGCTTGCCCGGCTTTTCCTTTTTCTTCTTGGCCGGGGCCTCCTCCACCTCGGAGACGGCGGCGCGCACCGCGCGCTCCAGCGGCGAGCCGGCCGGCTTGGCCGGCGCTTCGGCGCGCGCGGGCTTCTCGGCGCGCGCCGGCCTGGCGGCGGGCGCCGGGGCCGGCGCGTCCTCGCCATCGACGCTGATGCGCAGCGCCTGGCCGGCCACGCGGATGCCGGCCATCAGCTCCAGCGCCTCGCGGCTCAGGGTGTCCGGCATGTCCAGCACCGTGAAATCGTCGAAGATCTCGATGCGGCCGATATTCTTGGAGTCGATCCCGCCCTCGTTGGCGATGGCGCCGACGATGTTGCCCGGCTTGACGCCGTGCTGGTAGCCGACCTCGATGCGGTAGGTGCGCATGCCCGGCTCGGATTCGCGCGGAATGCGCTCCTTCTTGCCGAAACGCTCGCCGCGCTCCGGACGGTCGAAGCCCGGACGCGCCGGGCGCTCCTCCCACTGGGTCTGCTGCTTCTTGTCGAGCAGCAGCGGCACGTCGCCGCGCGCCAGCCTGGCCAGCGCGGCGGCGATCTCCAGCGCCGGCACATTGTGCTCGCGCTCGTAATCCTCGATCAGCGACTGGAACTGCTCCAGCCCGCCCTCGGCCAGGGTGTCGGTGATCTGCTGCTTGAACTTGGCGATGCGCACGTCGTTCACCGCCTGGATGGTCGGCAGCTCGAGCTGGCCGATCGGCTGGCGGGTGGCGCGCTCGATCATCTTCAGCAAGCCTTTCTCGCGCGGCGTGATGAACAGGATCGCCTCGCCGCTGCGGCCGGCGCGGCCGGTGCGGCCGATGCGGTGGGTGTAGCTTTCCGGATCGTGCGGCACGTCGTAGTTGACCACGTGCGAGATGCGCTCCACGTCCAGGCCGCGGGCGGCGACGTCGGTCGCCACCAGGATGTCGATCTTGCCGTCCTTGAGCATCTGCACCGTGCGCTCGCGCTGCGCCTGCTGGATGTCGCCGTTGATGGCGGCGGCCGAGAAGCCGCGCGCCTGCAGCTTCTGCGCCAGCTCCTCGGTGCCCAGCTTGGTGCGCGAGAAGATGATCATGCCGTCGAAATTCTCGGCCTCCAGGATGCGGGTCAGCGCGTCCAGCTTGTGCATGCCGGACACCAGCCAGTAGCGCTGGCGGATGTTCTCGTTGGTGCCGGTCTTGGCGGCCACCGTGATTTCCTTCGGATGGCGCAGATAGGTGTTGGCGATGCGGCGGATGGCCGGGGGCATGGTGGCCGAGAACAGCGTGGTCTGGCGCGACTCCGGCGTCTCCTGCAGGATGCGCTCGACGTCGTCGATGAAGCCCATGCGCAGCATCTCGTCGGCCTCGTCCAGCACCAGCGTTTTCAGTCTGGACAGGTCGAGCGAGCCTTTGTCGAGGTGATCGATCACGCGGCCGGGAGTGCCGACCACCACGTGCACGCCGCGGCGCAGGGCCGACAGCTGCGGCCCGTAGCTCTGGCCGCCGTAGATCGGCAGCACGTGGAAGCCCGGAATGTGGGCGGCATAGGTCTGGAACGCCTCGGCCACCTGGATGGCCAGCTCGCGGGTCGGCGCCAGCACCAGCGCCTGCGGGGTGGTTTGTTTGATATCGATGCGCGCCAGGATGGGCAGCGCGAAGGCGGCGGTCTTGCCGGTGCCGGTCTGGGCCTGGCCCAGCACGTCCTGGTTGTTCAGCAGCAGCGGGATGGTCGCGGCCTGGATCGGCGACGGCGACTCATAGCCGACCTCATTCAGCGCCTTTAACAGCGGCGCGCCGAGATCGAGGTCGGAAAAAAGGGCAATTGGGGATACTGGGGATGCAGACATGGCGTCACTCACAAAAATTGTTCGAATCGCCTAATTGCGAAAGAAATTTGTGCGTAGTTTACTCTGTCTGGGCGGATTCAGCTTTTTTTTGCAAGAATTAACCTCCAAATGCACGCTTTTCAGGAGTTTTCCATGATTCGTCCCCTGCTCGCCGCCCTCCTCCTCGCCGGCCCGGCCTCGGCCGCCACCTACGGCCCCCAGCTCGAGGGCTTCCCCTACCCGCACCCGCTGCACAAATACAGTTTCGCCTCCCAGGGCGTGAACCTGGAGATGGCCTATATGGACGTGGCGCCGGCCGCCGCGGCCAACGGCAAGACCGCCGTCCTCCTGCACGGCAAGAACTTCTGCGGCGCGACCTGGGAGCAGACCATCGCCGCGCTGACCAAGGCCGGCTACCGCGTGGTGGCGCCGGACCAGGTCGGATTTTGCGCCTCGTCCAAGCCCGAGCATTACCAGTACAGCTTCCAGCAGCTGGCCGCCAACACCAACGCCCTGCTCAAGCACCTCGGCGTGGGGCAGGCCATCGTGATCGGCCACTCCACCGGCGGCATGCTGGCCGCGCGCTACGCGCTGATGTACCCGGACGCGGTGGCGCGGCTGGTGATGGTCAACCCGATCGGGCTGGAAGACTGGAAAGCGCTGGGCGTGCCGCCGATCAGCGTCGACCAGTGGTACGCGCGCGAGCTGAAGCTGTCGGCCGACAGCGTGCGCGCGTACGAGCGCGCCACCTACTACGGCGGCAACTGGAAGCCGGAATACGAGAAATGGGTCGACATGCTGGCCGGCCTCAATAACGGTCCGGGCAAGAAACTGGTGGCGTGGAATTCGGCGCTGATCTACGACATGATCCTGACCCAGCCGGTGGTCTACGAATTCCCGCTGCTGAAAGTGCCGACCACGCTGCTGATCGGCGACGCCGACACCACCGCCATCGGCAAGGACGCGGCGCCGCCGGACGTCAAGGCCCGCATCGGCCGCTACGACGTGCTGGGCAAGGAGGCCGCCAGGAAAATCCCGCAGGCGCGGCTGGTGGAGTTCAAGGGCATGGGGCACGCGCCGCAGATGGAAGACCCGGCGGCCTTCCATCGCGCGCTGCTGGAGGAACTGAATCGGTAAACGCAGAGAAGACGGAGTTGGAATCCGTCTTCTCTCTTGCGCCGCCCAAGCCCGGAGGGTCCGGGGCGGCACGTCAGGCGCTAGGGCTGCTTGCTTCGGTGCTTATTTGCTGGCCGCTGGAGCCGAGGCCGCCGGCGCCGGGGTCGAGGCGGCAGGCGCCGAGGCGGAGGCCGAAGCCGAAGCGCTGGCCTTGTGGGCCTTCTTGTGCGTGGCCTTCTTGGCTGGCGCCGAAGCGGCGGGCGCCGAGGCGGCCGGGGTCGAAGCGGCCGGAGTCGAGGCGGCGGCCGAGGCGGATGCCGAAGCGGCCGGGGCCTGGGCGAAAGCAGCGGAAGCGAACAGGCCGGCGATCAGGGTGGCGATTACTTTTTTCATGATTCAGTCCTTTAGTATGATTAATTTATACGGTTTATATCGTTAATTACTTGGCTGCCGGTGCGGCGGCCACTGCTGGATTGGCCGCGGCGGCCGGTGCGGCTTCCGCGGTTTTGGATTCTTTGACCTTGTGGACTTTCTTTTTAGCGGCTGGTTTCGCTTCGGTTTTCTCCACCGCGGGCTTGGTTTCAGGCGCGGCGGGAGTCGTCGCGGGCGTTTGAGCGAAAGCTGCGGTTGCGAACAGGCCGGCGATCAGAGAAGCGATTACTTTAGTCATGATGTTTTCCTTTTCGGGGTTTCGGCATCGGGACAATTCCCGTGTCGCATGAGCAAAAAACGCGGCCCGTTGCAGCTGAGTTGACGGGTATTACAAATGCTTACAATCAAGGTTTCACGTCGTCCTTGAGCGCCGCCAGCGCCATCTTCTCCACCAGGCCCGGCGCGATCAGTTTCAGCCAGCGTCCCAGCTTGCCCTTGGCCGACATCACCACCTCGCGCCGGCGCGCCTCCATGCCGTCCACGATCAGCGCCGCGCACTCCTCCACCGGCATGGCCTTGTCTTCCTTCAGGCCGCTGCTGCCCAGCGTCCCGCCGGCCGCGTTGAAGCCGCGATGGCGGATCCGGGTCGCCACCACGCCCGGATAGGCCGTGGTCACGCTCACGCCATGCGGCCGCAGCTCGACGCGCAGCGCCTCGAAGAAGCCGGCCATGGCGAACTTGGTGGCGCTGTACGCCGTCCGTCCCGGCACGCCCACCAGCCCCGCCAGCGAGGACACCGCCACGATGCCGCCGCGCGCCGACTTCAGATACGGCAGCGCCGCGTGCGTGCACCACACGCTGCCCCACAAATTAATCCGCATCAGCTCCTCGTACCACGCCAGGTCCGCCACCTCCTCGAACAGCGCGTGCGCCGAGCGGCCGGCGTTGTTCACCAGCGCGTCGACGCGCCCGAAGCGCCGCACGCAGGCCTCGATCAGGGCCACGCACTGCGCCTGCTGCGACACGTCGGTCGGCGCCACCAGCGTCCGCGCGCCGGACGCCGTGCACTGCGCCGCCACCTGCTCCAGCATGGCCGCGTTGCGCGCCGCCAGCACCAGCGCCACGCCGGCGCCATGCCGGCGCGCCAGCTGCCGCGCGATCTCCGCGCCGATGCCGTCCGATGCGCCGGTGATGATGATGGTTTTCATAGGTCTCCTTTGTTGGGTCGATTTACAGTAAGATTACCGCCTTCCGCACCACACCATGGAGTCAATATGCGTCTTCCGCTGATCGCCCTCGCCGTCGGCCTCACCCTGCAAGCCCACGCCCAGCAACCGGTCGTGGCCGAGGCGCCGCTGCGCGCCCACCTGTCCCTGCTGGCCGACGATTTGTTCGAGGGCCGCGGCACCGGCCAGCGCGGCGGCGACCTGACGGTGCGCTACCTGGAGACGCAGGCCGCCGTGCTGGGCCTCAAGCCGCTGGCCGACGGCGGCTATCGCCAGCTGGTCAAGGCCGAGGGCAGCAAGCTGCTGCCGGGCAGCTTCGCGCGCTTCACCTCGGACAGCGGCAAGATCCTCACCCCGGCCACCGGCACCGAGATCCTGATCGGCACCATGGGCGGCAAGGAGGACATCGCCATCGACGCGCCGCTGGTGTTCGTCGGCTACGGCGCGGTGGCGCCGGAGGAGAAGTGGGACGACTACAAGGGCGTGGACGTGAAGGGCAAGATCCTGGTCATGATGGTCAACGATCCGCAGCCGACCGCCGAGGAGCCGAACCGCTTCGGCGGCAAGGCCTACACCTACTATGGCCGCTGGATGTACAAGTACGAGGAGGCGCTGCGCCAGGGCGCGGCCGGGGCGCTGCTGATCCACACCACGCCGTCCGCCTCCTACGGCTGGAGCGTGCCGGCCACCAGCTTCTCGCACGAGCGCTTCCACCTGGCCGGCAGCGGCAATCCGCTGGAAGGCTGGCTGCAGGAGGACACCGCGCGCGCGCTGTTCGCCGCCGGCGGCTTCGACCTCGACACCCTGCGCGCGCAGGCCGAGCGGCGCGACTTCCGCCCGGTCGACCTCAAGCTCAGGATGCACGCCGAGCTGAAAAGCAAGATCCGCCAGATCGAGCAGTACAACGTGGTCGGCATCGTGCCCGGCACCGACCCCAGGCTGAAATCGGAGGCCGTGGTGTACTCGGCCCACTGGGACCACCTGGGCATCGACGAGAACAAGCAGGGCGACAATATCTGGAACGGCGCCATCGACAACGGCTCCGGCGTGGCCGCGCTGCTGGCCATGGCGCAGGCGGCCGTGCGGCACCCGGCCAAGCGCGCGCAGGTGTTCCTGTGGCCGGCCGGCGAGGAGACCGGCTTCCTCGGCAGCACCGCCTACATGCGCAATCCGGCCTGGCCGCTCGATAAGACCACGGCCGACCTCAACCTCGATTCGATGAACTTCGTCGGCAGGACGCGCGACATCGGCGTCGCCGGCGCCGAGCGCAGCAGCCTGTACGCGGCGGCCGAGGTGGTGGCGAAGAGGATGGGCCTGAGGCTGGCGCCGGCCATCCCCGACCTGTCCGGCGCCTACTTCCGCGCCGACCACTTCAGCTTCGCCAAGGCCGGCGTGCCGGCGTTCAACGTCGGCTCGGCGGTGTTCTCGGGCGACGGCTACTTCGACTTCGTCCAGGACCAGGAAAAGTCGCGCGCGCGCCTGGTGGCATTTAAACAAGATTACCACCAGCCGTCCGACCAGTACCACGCCGACTGGGACCTGTCGGGCATGGTGCAGCAGGCGCAATTCACGCTCAACCTCGGCTACGAGGTGGCCAACGCGCCGAAAATGCAAAGCTGGAAGGCCGGCGATCCGTTCGGCAAGGTCAAACGTTAAAAAAGTACCACACGGAAACTGAGCGGGTCCGCCTATAATTCAGGCAGACATGTTCAGGTGAACCATGAAACTCAAATCCGTGTGGCTTATCGTTTTGCTCATGTTGACCGGCGCCGCGGCGGCGGCCAACGTCAACTTCAACGGCGGCGCCGTCGGCGGCTGCACGCTCAGCGGCAACACCTATAGCTGCGCCAGCATCCCGCTCGGCGCCACCGACTTCGCGGTGATCGCCAGCGGCTACACGGTGGTGGTCAGCGGCAACTTCACGCCCAGCTACCACCAGGGCCTGACCATGAGCGGCACGGCCGCGCTGCAAAGCGGCGGCAGCATCAACCTGTCCAACATCAACCCCAGCAACGTCAGCACCGGCGGCGCCACCCTGAGCGCCGGCGGCAGCTTCGTGCTCGGCTCCAGCACCACCATCAACGGTTCGGTCAACGCCGCCAGCATCGACACCGGTTCCGGCAACACCATCACCGGCTCGGTCAGCGTCAGCGGCCTGGCCGACCTGGGCTCGGCCATCAAGATCAACGGCGACCTCAGCGCCGGCTCGGTCAGGACCGGCTCGCCCGGCACCATCGGCGGCTCGATCACCTCGGCCACCACGGTGGCGATCGGCTCCGGCCTGACCGTCGGCGGCGGCATCAGCGGCACCACCATCACCACCACCTCGCCGGTCACGCTCAACGGCGCGATCAACGCCAGCGTGGCCTTCACGCTGGCGTCGGGCAGCTCGGTCACCGGCAACATCAGCTCGCCCAAGGTCACGCTGAACGCGTCCAACTCCACCGTCAAGGGCGACATCACCACCACCGGCACGCTGGAGATCGGCAGCGGCAACACCGTCAACGGCATCGTCAAGGCCGCCACCCTGAACATGAACGCCTCGGGCGCGGTCATCAACGGCGCCGTCACCGTCAGCGGCGACGTCGACATGGAATCGGGCAGCACCATCAACGGCGACCTCAAGGCGCGCAACGTCACCACCCATTCCGGCAGCGCGGTCATCAACGGCAACGCGGCGGTGAACGCGATTTACATCGACTGGAACAACAGCGTGACCGGCACCATCACCTGCACCGGCGCCCTCAACGGCACGGAGCCGTGCAGCTGCGTCAGCAAGCCGCAGTACTACGCGTACACGCCGCGCTGCGGCGCCGCCAGCGGCGGCGCGCCGCACCACTTCCAGATCAACCACAACGGCGTCGGCCTGACCTGCCAGCCGCAGACCGTCACCGTCACCGCCTGCGCCAACGCCAACTGCACCGCGCCCCACTACACCAGCGACGTCGACGTCACCCTGCAGCCGGGCGGCAAGACCTTCAAGGTCAGCGGCGGCGTCAACAGCGCGGCCACGGTGGAGGCCAGTGTGCCCAACCCCTACACGCTGTCGGCCAGCGCCACCGGCGTCAACGGCGCCACCACCTGTGTCAACAGCGGCGCTGGCCCGGCGTGCGAGATGGTGTTCAAGAAAGAGGGGCTGGTCGTCACCGCCAGCTACCACGTTGCGATGACGTCCGGCGCCCAGGTCACCATCGAGGCCAAAAAAGCGCAGGATGGTTATCCCAGCTGCGTGCCGCTGGTGCAGGACAAGACGCTCAACGTCAACATGGCGTGCGCCTACAGCGACCCGGTCAACGCCGTCGCGACGCCGGTGAAGATGGGCGCGGCCTCCGCCACCTGCGGCAATGGCAGCGCCGGCAACGCGGTCAGCGTGCCGTTCAGCTTCAACAGCGCCGGGGTCGCCAGCGTGCCGCTGGAGTATGCCGAGGTGGGCAAGGTGGGGCTGGACGCCAGCCTGAGCACCGCGGGCTTTTTAGCCACCGGCAACGGCGCGTTCATCGCGGCGCCGGCCAGGCTGCTGATCACCGCCACCAACGCGGCCGGCGTCAGCATTCCCAACGAAGTCGCCACGGCGCCCGCCACCAGGTTCGCCAAGGCCAGCGAGCCATTCTCGCTGAGCATTTCCGCCGTCAACAGCCAGAACGTGGTCAGCAGGAACTTCGGCAAGGAAAGCAATCCGACCAAGGTGAAGATCGGCTGGACGATGAATAATCCGGCCGACGCCGGCGCCAATGGCCAGCTGACGGTGGGCGCCTTCGCCCCGTTCGACGTCGCTGGCAAAAGCAGCGCCGCCGCCTCGTTCAGCGACGTCGGCTATCTCACCCTGAAGGCCGAGCTGGTCGACACTTATTACATGGGCACCCAGCTTGCCATATTCCAGACCAAGGGCCAGCAATACGTGAGCCGCTTCGTCCCGGACCACTTCGACACGGTGTTGTTGACCAATGACGAGATCAACGCCATCGCCCCCAACATCGTACTCGGCCGCACCATGAGCTGCGCGCAGGCCAGCGTCAAGCCCTGCGCCGCCGGCGCCGGCGACAGCTTCATCAACTCGCGGCAACCGTTTTTCGTCAAGGTGCTCGCCTATAACGGCGCCAACGCGCCCACGCTCAATTACGCCGGCTCGCTGGCCAGGAAAATCGAGCTGCGCGCCATGGCCGTCAAGGGCGGCGCACCGGCCAAGGCGGCCGCGGGCACCCTTGGCTGGGGCGGCGAGACCAACGGCGCCACGCCGACACGCTACAGCTTCACCAAAGGCGTCGGCGCGCTGGCGAACCCCGGTCCCATCGGCCCCAACCTGCCGGCCTTCAGTTTCAGCTCCGCCTACCCGGCCGCCGACATCGCGCCGGCCACCATTTATCTGCGCGCGATAGACGCGGACAACGTCAGCTCCCGGCGCGCGCCGGACAGCGACCCGGCGGACGCGCCCAGCTCGGTGGAGGCGCCCCTGACCGTGGTGAGCGGCCGCCTGCTGGTCGCCAACAGCAACGGTTCGCCCGACAGGCCGCTGCCGGTGCAGGTCTACGCGCAGTACTACATGCCGGGCGGCTATGTGTTCAACGCCCAGGAGCAGGGCGCGGGCAATGGCGCACTCGGGACGATATTCAACTACAGCAACTGCCAGAAAAAACTGGACGACCGCGGCAACTGCCGCCCGCTCACCCTCGTCAATCCTTCCGCCCCGCTGGTTTTGAAGAACGGCAGGGGCACCTTCCGCATCGCGCCGCCCAGTTCGCCCTCGCCGTTCACCGGCATCGGCTCGGCCGACGTCAAGCTGTCCATCACGCCGCCGCTCCCCGCCGCGCCGACCAACCATATCGACTACCTGCCCAGCACCACCGGCCGCGAAACCTTCGGCGTCTACCGCTCCGGCCCGGTGGTCTACCGGCGCGAGGTGTATAACTGAGCGGCGCTGCAAGGGCGCGCGAAACGGGGTACGATGGCCGCTTTCTCAACCATCGACCAAGGATACCCATGGAAACCAACGCACAGTGGATCGATATTGAAACCAGCGACGGCAAGTTCGGCGCCTACCTGTCGCTGCCGCGCGGCGGCAAGGGCCCCGGCATCGTGCTGCTGCAGGAAATCTTCGGCGTCAACCAGCATATCCGCAACGTGGCCGACCAGTACGCGGCCGACGGCTACGTGGTGCTGGCGCCGGACGTGTTCTGGCGCCAGGGCGCCCGCATCGAACTGGGCTACGACGACGAGTCATGGAAACGCGCCTACGCGCTGATGCAGGCCACCGATTTCGACCAGGCCCAGCGGGACGTCGCCGCCACCGTCAAGGTGCTGCGCGAACGGGTCGGCGACGCCAGGGTGGCGTCGCTCGGCTTCTGCTTCGGCGGCCGCCTGTCGTATCACACCGCCGCCAACGGCCTGGTGGACGCGGCCGTGGCCTATTACGGCGGCGGCATCCAGAACGCGCTGGACCGTGCCCCGGACATCAAGGTGCCGGTGCTGATGCATTTCGGCGCCGAGGACAGCCACATCCCGCTGGACGCCGTGAAGAACATCGCCGAACGCTTCGCTGACAATGAGCGTGTGGAAATCCACGTCTACAGCGGCGCCGAGCACGGCTTCAACTGCAACCACCGCGCCTCGTACCACCAGCGCGCGGCCGCCGAGGCGCATGGCAACTCGCTGGTGTTCCTGAGCGAAAACCTCTGAACCCGCAACGGCGCGGCCGGCGCCCCTATTTCCCCGCCGCCTTCAGGCGCCGCAGCTGCAGCGCGACGCCGATCAGGAACAGCAGGAACAGCACGCCGGTGATGGCTTTCAACTCGGGCGCCTCGGCGTTGGGCAGGAGCGGCGCCCCGAGCGGCAGACGGGTGGTGGTCTCGGTCACGGCCGGGATCATGTGGAACAGAAACGTCAGCGTATAGCTGACGATGGCCACCTTGGGCGACTTGATGCGCCACGCCAGCGCCAGCACCACCAGGGTGAGCACGCCCAGCGCGTGCGGCTTGCCGAAACCGCCATGCTGGTAGATGCCGAAGCCGGTCAGGCAGGTCAGCACCGTGGTCCAGATGTAGACCTTGCCCAGCGCGCTGGCCGGATCGATATGCCGGTGCCGCACGAAGGCGAGCAGGGCGGCCGCCACCGCGACCAGGCTAATCAGCGTGTGGATCACGCCCAGGTAAGTCAGACCGTAGATCATCGCGCATCCTTTCAGGGTTGATGCGCCGATCGTACACAGGATCGCCGTCGCGGTCGTACCACTAAAGGGCTATTGCGGCCTGCGTTAAAATGGCGGGATCATTGTTGAGGATGGCATCATGGCGCGCTTGAAACTGGACTTCCCGGACGAGTTGTTCATATTTTCCACCCAGCTCACGGTGCGCGTGACCGACATCAACGGCGCCAACCACCTCGGCAACGACTCGATGATTTCCATGATCTCGGAGGCGCGGGCGCGCTTCCTGTACGACTACGGCGTGCAGGAGACCGGGCGGGACGGGGTCGGCATCATCGTCACCGACCTGGCCACCACCTACCGCGCCGAGGCCCATGCGCGCGACCAGCTGGTGTTCGAGGTGGGCGTGATGGACTTCAACCGGTACGGCGGCGACATCATCTTCCGCATCAGCCGCCCGCGCGACGGCAAGCTGGTGGCCATGGCCAAGTACGGCTTCGTGTTCTTCAACTACCACACCAGCCAGGTCACCCCGATGCCGCCGGAGTTCCTGGCCAAGTTCCCGCGGGTGAACTTCCTCGATTAACGCCGGGCCACCTTGGGCGCGATGGTCTTGTTGAACCAGTCGTCCAGCATCTGCTTTTCGTAGCGCAGCGGATCGCTGTCGAAATAGCCGCCCACGCGGCCCTGGTAATTCATGTTCGACAGCTGCTCGTCGCCGCCGCGCAGCACCTGGCCATCGCGCTCCAGCGTGTACCTCAGGTGCATATGCGGCCAGTCGGCGCCGCCGTTCATGATGCGGATCTCCTCGCCGCCGCTGCGGCGCGGATACAGGCGGCCGGCCAGGTCGATGTCCAGCACCTCGATCTTCAGCTGCTGCCCGGCGGGCAGCTTCTTGTCGAGCGTCTTGAAATACGCGGTGAATTCCTTCAGCGTGCGCTCGCGCTCGATGGCGCCGCGCGGCACGTCGGTGTAGTCGTCCGGCTTGACGTAGGTGACCGACACTTGCGCCATGGCGGCGCTGGAGGCCAGCAACGCCGCCACGGCGGCCAGCACGGTTTGCTTGAATCGGCGCATGATGTGTTCCCCCTCGCATGGATACGGACAATATAGCCCTTTTCGCCGCGCGCCGCCCGCGCTGAATAAGTTTGTTACCAATCGGCGCAGTTCGTACATGTCACAGCCCTGTCATACCAGATCGATAAGATTGCGCCCGGCCATAAACTACAACAGGGTAACCACACCATGACCGAGCAACTCGATACTTCCCGTCGCAGCATCCTCAAATTCCTGTCCGGCGCGCCGCTGCTGCCGCTGGCCGGCGGCAGCGCCGCCGCCGCCCTGCTGTCCGCCTGTGGCGGCGGCGACAGCGCCACCCCGGCCGCCCAGCTGATGTCCGTGAGCTTCTCCGGCATGGCCGCGCCGTCGCTGGCCGACGCGCCGAAGATGGCCACCACCACCGTGGCCTCGGCCATGCAGGCGCTGTACTCGGACGGCAAGACCGTGCCGTACAACCTGGCCTACCAGACCTTCTTCATCACCGGCGCGCAAGTGCCGAACGGCAACGGCGGCACCATCCTGGCCGGCGGCTACTACGACATCAACAACAAGCCCATCCTCGACAAGACCGATCCGGGCCAGCGCCAGTTCTTCTCGGACGCGCCGGACGGCACCTCGCTGCTGAAACTGGCCTCGCCCAGCGTGCCCAACATCAAGGGCAACGCCGTGTTCGCGGTGGTGCAGTTCGAGTACACCACGCGCAACGTCAAGGGCGACTCGGTGTACGGCATGCTGCCGTCGCCGATCGCCGTGCTGACGCTGGACCAGGACAAGACCACCGGCGCGCTGACCTTGGTGAAATACCACAACGTCGACACCAGCCCGGCCAACGGCCTGTGGATCACCTGCGGCGCCAGCCGCTCGCCGTGGAACACCCACCTGTCGAGCGAGGAGTACGAGCCGGACGCGACCACCATCGCCGGCAACACCCAGTTCGCCAACTTCTCGACCAACCTGTACGGCGACGCCACCCGGGCCAACCCCTACCACTACGGCCACCTGCCGGAGATCACGGTCAACCCGGACGGCACCGGTTCGTGCAAGAAGCACTACTGCCTGGGCCGCATCTCGCACGAGCTGGTGCAGGTGATGCCGGACGAGCGCACCACCCTGATGGGCGACGACGCCACCAACGGCGGCCTGTTCATGTTCATCGCCGACCAGGCGCGCGACCTGTCCAGCGGCACCCTGTACGTGGCCAGGTGGAACCAGGTCAGCGCCGACAACGGCGGTTCGGCCACGCTGTCGTGGATCAAGCTGGGCAGCGCCACCTCGGCCGAGATCAAGGCCCTGGCCGACCAGCTGAAGGCGGCCGACATCATGGACGTGAAGACCGCCGATCCGAACGACGCCACCTACATCAAGATCCCGTTCAGCGGCAAGTTCAACTGGATCAAGCTCAAGCCGGGCATGGAAAAGGCGGCGGCCTTCCTGGAAACCCACCGTTACGCGGCCCTCAAGGGCGGCAGCCTGGGCTTCACCAAGATGGAAGGCACCACCGTCAACGCCAAGGACAAGATCGCCTATTCGGCGATCGCGGCGATCGGCTCGGCCATGACCAACGGCTCGGGCGGCATCGCGATCAAGGGCCCGAGCGCGGGCGCCGTGTACGCGCTGAACATGAAGGGCGGCCAGGTCGACACCGGCGGCGCGGCCATCAACAGCGAGTGGGTGCCGGTCGACATGGCCGCCGTGCCGGCGCTGCTGAGCGAAGACCTGAAGAGCGCCGACGCGCTGGGCAACCTGGCCAATCCGGACAAGGTCGCCAATCCGGACAACATCAAGTTCTCGGAAAAACTGCGCACCCTGTTCATTGGCGAGGACAGCGGCACCCACGTCAACAACTTCCTGTGGGCCTACAACGTCGACACCAAGGCGCTGACGCGCATCCTGTCGACGCCGTCGGGCGCCGAGTCGACCGGGCTGCACGCGGTGGACGACATCAACGGCTTCGCCTACATCATGAGCAACTTCCAGCACCCGGGCGACTGGGAGGCGGCGCTGCACGGCAAGGTGCAGGCCACGCTCGATCCGCTGATCCGCGCCAACTACCGCGACCGTTACGGCGCGGCGGTCGGCTACATCACCGGCTTCCCGGCGCTGAGCTTCTGAAGCGCCTCACTCCTTAGGCAATTCACAGCCCGCGAGCGCCCCGGCGCCTCGCGGGCTTTTTTTCGCGCCCAGTCAGGCCATGGTGGGAACGGTGCCGCCTTCGGCGCGGATGGCGGCGCCGTTGATGACGGCGGCGCGTTCGCTGGCCAGGAAGGCCACCACGTTCGCCACTTCGTGCGGCTTGGCCAGGCGGTGGATCAGCGACGACGGCCGGTTCTCGGCCATGAATTTCCTCTCGGCCTCGGCGTACGACAGGTCGGGGTTCACCGAGGCGATGAAGCCTTGCAGGCTTTCCGTTTCCGTCGGCCCCGGCAGCACCGAGTTCACGGTCACGCGGCTGCCCCTGGTCAGTTCCGCCAGGCTGCGCGCGATCGACAGCTGGGTGGCCTTGCTCGCGCTGTAGTGCGCCATCGCCGCCATCGGCGTCAGCGCGACCTCGCTGGAGATGAAGATCACCCGGCCGTGGCCCCGCTCCAGCATGCCTTTCATGTAGGTGCGCGCCAGCCGCACGCCGCTCCAGACGTTGACCTCGAACATGCGCCGCCACTCCTCGTCCGGGGTGGCGAAGAAATCGCTCAGCGCGTACGTGCCCATGTTGTTGACCAGGATGTCCACCTCGGGATACCGCGCCGCCGCGCTCCGCTCGCCGCCGGCCACGCTCATGTCGGCCGCCAGCGGCAGGGCGCGCCCGGCGCCGAAGCGCTGGTTCAGGGCGGCGACCGCCTGCGCGACACCCGCCTCGCCGCGGCCGTTGATGATGACGTTGGCGCCGTCCTCCAGCAGTTGCACGGCGATGGCGTGGCCGATGCCGGCGGTCGATGCGCTCACCAGCGCGGTTTTTCCTTGCAAGTTCAAATCCATGATGGTCCTCAAAGTGGTTGGTATGGACGCAGTATGCGTCGGCCGAATTACTTTGATAATCCATCGCAATGGAATAAGATTTGAGAATTCAATTCATAAATGATCAAGATGGACAACCGTAGCGGTGAGATGCTGGTGTTCGCCCGGGTGGTGGAAAGCGGCAGTTTTTCGGCGGCCGGCAAGTTGCTGGACCTGACGCCGTCGGCGGTCAGCAAGCTGGTGGGCCGGGTCGAGGAGCGGCTGGGGACGCTGCTGCTGCAGCGCTCAACCCGTCAATTGACGCTGACCATGGAAGGCCAGCGCTTCTACGACAGCTGCGTGCGCATCCTGGACGACATCGAGGAGGCCGAGCAAGGCATCGCCACCGGCAAGGCCGCCGCCCACGGCGCGCTGCGGGTGAATGTCTCGCTGCCGTTCGGCACCCACCAGTTGCTGCCGCTGATTCCCGAATTCAGCCGGCGCTACCCCGACATCCGCCTCGACCTGTCGCTGACCGACGCCCTGGCCGATCTGCAGCGCGAGCGGGTGGACGTGGCGATCCGCATGGGCGCGCTGGCCGACGCCAGCTTCCAGGCCCGTCCGCTGGGCACCAGCCGGCTGGCGGTGGTGGCCGCGCCCGCCTATCTGGAGACGTTGGGCGTGCCGCGCCATCCGGACGAGCTGGCCGCACACCGCTGTTTCAACTTCAACTTCCGGCGCGCGCGCGACGAGTGGCCGTTCCGGCTCGGCGGGCACACCGTCTACCGGCAAGTCGGCGGCGGCATGCTCACCAACAATGGCGAGACCATGCGCCTGCTCACGCTGAACGGCCTGGGCATCAGCCGCCTGGCCCTGTTCCATGTCGGCAAGGATCTGGCCGACGGCACGCTGGTCGAGCTGCTGCCCGAGTTCAATCCCGGCGACACGGAAGAGGTCCACGCCATCTTCCGCCAGCAGCGCTACATGCCGCAACGGGTGCGGGTGTTCATCGATTTCCTGGTGGAGAAACTGGCGCCCTAACGTGCGGCGCGCCCGGCCGGTGCGGCGGCATAATGCATCTGCGTCATTCCCCGGGAGAACGATCATGTGGCAACGTGTCTGCGCCCTCATCCTGACCTGCAACCTCGCCAGCTGCGGCGGCGGCTCGGTGTCCGTCGGCGTGGGCGCGCCGATCCCGCCCGCCACGCCCACGCCGGCCGGCCCCGACACGCTGGCCTCGGGCCTGAAGGTGCCGTGGTCGATCGCCTTCCACGGCGGCACGCCGCTGGTGAGCGAGCGCGGCACGGCGCGCATCATGGCGGTGGCGGAAAACGGCAACCTGACCAGCATCGCCACCATCGCCGGCGTGAATGGCAGCGGCGAAGGCGGCCTGCTGGGCATCGCCGTGCGCGACGGCTACCTGTACGCCTACTTCACGGCCGGCGCGGAGAACCGCATCGCGCGCTATCCGCTGATCGGTTCGGGTACGACCACCCAGCTTGGCGCGGCGCAATTGCTGCTGGGCGGCATCCCGTCCGGCAGCAACCATAACGGCGGGCGCATCGCGTTCGGCCCGGACGGCATGCTGTACGCGGCCACCGGCGACGCCGGCGCCAGCAGCCGCTCGCAAGACCTGAACTCGCTGGCCGGCAAGATCCTGCGCCTGACGCCGGACGGCCGCATCCCGTCCGACAACCCGTTCGCCGGCTCCTATGTCTACAGCTACGGCCACCGCAATGTCCAGGGCCTGGCCTGGTCCGGCGACGGCGCGCTGTACGCCTCGGAGTTCGGCCAGAACACCTGGGATGAGCTCAACCTCATCAAGGCCGGCGGCAACTACGGCTGGCCCGAGGTGGAGGGCAAGGCCAACAACCCCAAGTACATCGACCCGCTCCAGCAATGGGCCACCGCCGACGCCAGCCCGAGCGGCATGGCCATCAGCGGCGGCAATATCTACATCGCCAACCTGCGCGGCGAGCGGCTGCGCAAGGTGCCGCTGTCGGCCACCGCCACCGCCAGCGAGTTCCACGTCAAGGAATACGGCCGCCTGCGCGACGTGGTGGCCGCGCCCGGCGGCCGGCTCTACGTCCTCACCAACAACACCGACGGCCGCGGCACGCCGCGCGCCGGCGACGACCGCCTCCTGAACCTGCCGGCGCCGTAGCTGGGTCGCGTCGTCCAGATCACTGCGCCGCGCGCTACTCGTGCAGGGCTCACGGTTCGAGGCAGCGGTCGGCCCGCTGCCAGCGCCGGCCGTCGGGAAAGCGCAGCCAGATGGTTTTCCAGGCGTTGCGGGTGCCACAGCCATGACGGTTGCTCAGACCCGATGGCGAGGTCGGCACACCGTCGCACAGGATTTGTTCGTGGTCCACCCGGGCGTAGGTCGAACGGCCGTGATAAATGCTGCGCAGCTCGGTGCCGTTGGGCAGGAACAGCTGCTTCCATTGGTAGCCTTTGGTGAGGTCGCCGCTCGTAGCCGGGGCGGCCAGTGGCGGCGCCGGCCGGGACGGCGCCTGCGCGCCTGGCGCAAGCAGGTCGGCGTCGGTGAAGGCGGTGTACTCTTCTTCCCCGTCGGCGCCGTCGTCATACCTGGGCGCCGGCGCCGGGGTGGTGGCGATCCAGTGGCGAATGAGCTCGCTCAGGATGGCCTCGGATTTGTCGCCGTAGTAGCCTTCGCCGGTGTGGGCGAGGAAGGCGTGGAACACTTTGCTCGGCAGGCCAAAAGGTACGTGGTGGTCCATTTTTTTGCTCCTCTAAAACCTCTAAAAGCTCTAGATCGTTCTAAATCACTAGAAAACGCTCTAAATCGCTCTAAAAAAAGTGGCGCCGAGGACATAGTTTGTCTATTTCGTCTATTTGCTCTAAAAGTCCTCTATGTTTTAGAGAGAAATCTAGCGAAATAGTTCGAAATCTAGCGAAATAGACGTTTTAGAGCTTTTAGAGGTGAGGGAAATACACCACCCCTATACACGCCGCGACCGGGGCAGCGACAGCGCTGTCGCGCGCAAGCCTGGCTTTTCAAAAAAATCTTTGTTTTTAGATAGCAATATTGCCAAAAACGAAGTATTGTTGTGATCGCACATCGCGTTACAGCAGAACGCTGCGCCGTCGCCCGGCACCGCGACGTACAATAAATTCAGGTAAGTGTTGTGTAAGACAACGGGAATATTTATTGCCTGTTGTTAATGGCTTTGGGTCGGACTACAATCGGGAAATTCACCTCAGTCGTGTCATTTTGCGGAAGTTGCTCATATGTCTTTTTTGTCCTCAGCTGCGCCCAAGTTGGCACCGTGGAAAGTCCTGTTGGTCGACGACGAACCGGACATTCATGACATCACCAAGCTGACCCTGAGCCGCTTCCGCCTGGACGGCCGCGCCCTCACCTTCCTGCACGCCTACAGCGGCGCCGAGGCCAAGGACGTGCTGGCGCGCGAGACCGACATCGCGCTGGTGTTCCTCGACGTGGTGATGGAGAAGGAGGACAGCGGGCTGGAAGTGGCGCGCTGGATGCGCGAAGACCTCAACAACCAGTTCACCCGCATCGTGCTGCGCACCGGCCAGCCCGGCCAGGCGCCGGAGGAACGCGTGATCGTCAATTACGACATCAACGATTACAAGGAAAAGACCGAGCTCGACCGCACCAAGCTGTTCACCACCACCTTCGCCGCCCTGCGCGCCTACCGCGACATCATGAAGGTGGAGGAGGCGCACCGCGCGCAGCTCAACTACCGCG
Source organism: Duganella sp. SG902 (assembly GCF_013376005.1). Taxonomy (GTDB): domain Bacteria; phylum Pseudomonadota; class Gammaproteobacteria; order Burkholderiales; family Burkholderiaceae_D; genus Rugamonas. The sequence continues at coordinate 208,989 of NZ_JABMJK010000003.1, forward strand.
AGGGCCTGGAGCGCGTGATCGCCGCCTCGGCCCACATCTTCCAGCAGCGCAACCTGAAGGACTTCGCCAACGGCCTGCTGCAGCAGGTGGTGGCCTTGCTGCGCCTGGAGCACAGCATGCTGCTGCGCCTGCGCGGCGCCACCGCCATCAGCGGCGAGAACGATTACGAGATCCTGGCCCAGATCGGCGACGACGAAGGCTCGCTGCTGACGCCGCAGGTGATGGCCCAGCTGGACGCCGCCAAGAGCAACAAGATCTCGCGCGTGGAGGGCGACACCTACATCGGCTACTTCCCCAACAACAGCGGCAAGGCCTCGCTGCTGGTGCTCAAGGGCGTGGAGGAAATCTCCGAGATCGACACCAAGCTGCTGGAAGTGTTCTGCTCCGGCGTCGCCATCGCCTTCGACAACATCCTGCTGAACCAGGAAATCACCGACACCCAGGCCGAGCTGATCCTGCGTCTGGGCGACGTGGTGGAGTCGCGCTCCAACGAGGCCGGCAACCACGTGCGCCGCATGTCGGAGGTGTGCCACCTGCTGGCCCAGGCCGCCGGCCTGCCGGAGGACGAGGTGGCGGTGCTGCGCCACGCGGCGCCGATGCACGACATCGGCAAGATCGCCACGCCGGACGCGGTGCTGCTCAAGCCGGGCAAGCTCGACGCCGCCGAATGGGAAATCATGAAGCAGCACCCGGCCGTGGGCCTGTCCATCCTGGACGGCTCGCAGCGCCCCATCCTGAAGGCGGTCGCCGTGATCGCCCACCAGCACCACGAGAAGTACGACGGCAGCGGCTACCCGCAGGGCCTGAAGGGCGAGGACATCCACCACTACGCCCGCATCGTGGCGGTGGCCGACGTGTTCGACGCCCTGATGCACAAGCGCTGCTACAAGGACGCGTGGCCGATCGAGAAGGTGGTCGACCACCTGCGCGAGGTGGCCGGCCATCACCTCGACCCGGTCTACGTGGACCTGCTGATCAGGAACATCGACAAGGCGCTGGCCATCAACGAACGCTTGCCGGATTGAATAAGCATATTAGCAATTGTTCGTAGGAACTGGATTTCCTTGCTCGTAAGATCGTGGTCTGTCTCATCAGACCACGCAAGGAAATCACGATGTACAAACACGCCCTCCCGCCCCTGCTGCTGTTGGCCGAGCTGCTGGCCGCGCTGCCGGCCGCGCACGCGCAAGACAGCGCCAATATCGACCAGGTCACCATCGTCGGCTCGCGCGCGCGCAACCGCACCGTGTTCGACTCGGCCGTGCCGATCGACCGCTTCGGCGCGCGCGAGGTCGAGAACGCACTGTCCAGCGGCGAGGTGGGCGCGGCCCTGCAGGCGCTGGCGCCATCGATCAACTTCCCGCGCATCGAATCAAGCGGCGCCTCGGACTCGGTGCGCGGCGTGCAGCTGCGCGGCCTGGCGCCCGACCAGGTGCTGGTGCTGATCAACGGCAAGCGCCGCCACGCCAGCGCCGTGCTGGACACCGAGAGCAGCTTCGCCGGCACGGTGCCGGTCGACGTCAACGCCATCCCGCCCGGCGCCATCGACCACATCGAGATCCTGCGCGACGGCGCCGGCGCGCAATACGGCAGCGACGCCGTGGCCGGCGTGATCAACATCGTGCTCAAGCAGCAGCGCACGGGTGGCTCGGCCTCGGTCAGCTACGGCGCCAACCACACGCGGTTCGAACCGACCGACGAACGCAAGACCGACGGCCAGACCAAAATCGTCAACGCCGACTACGGCGTGCCGCTGGGCGACGCCGGCTACCTGCGCTTCGGCGGCGAAAGCCGCAGCCGCAACCCGACCCAGCGCGCCGGCGCCAGCGACGCCGGCTGGACCTCGTGGAACGCCACGCCGGCCGACCTGGCGCTGGACGGCAAGGTGCTGTTCAAGTCGGGCGACTCGTCATCGCACAACAACTACGCCTTCTACAACGCGCTGCTGCCACTGAGCGAGGGCGTGGACGCCTACTCCTTCGCCACCGTCAACCAGCGCAAGTCGGACGGCAGCGCCTACTTCCGTTATCCGGGCGATCCGTCCAACGTGCCGGCGCTGTATCCGAACGGCTACCGTCCCGTGACGCACGGCGACGCCAGCGACGTCAGCGTGGTGGCCGGCGTGCGCATCGCCAGCGCCGGCTGGAACTGGGACCTGAGCGCGCGCCATGGCGGCAACATCTTCCACTACGACCTGAGCAACTCGGCCAACGCCTCGCTGGGCGCGCAAAGCCCGACCAGCTTCCATCTGGCCACCTTCGACTACCGCCAGAACGCCGTGAACGCCGACCTCACACGCGAGCTGAACTGGGGCGTGCCGGTCAATCTGGCGCTGGGCGCGGAATGGATACGCGAGACCTACATCAGTTCGCCGGGCGACGCCGCCTCCTACGCCGCCGGCCCCATCACCGACGCGCCACCGGGCGCGCAAGCCGGCCCCGGCCTGCGCCCGCAGGATGCGTTCGACGGCAGCCGCAACGTCAAGTCGGTGTACGCCGACATCGAAAGCGACCTGACCAAACAGCTGCTGGTGGGCGCCGCCGCGCGCTACTCGGACTACAGCGACTTCGGCAGCGCCAGCACCGGCAAGCTGTCGGCGCGCTACAAGTTCACCGAGCAATTCCTGCTGCGCGGCTCGGTGTCGAACAGCTTCCGCGCGCCGGCGCTGGTGCAGACCGGCTTCCGCTTCTCCACGCTCAACTTCAACAGCGACGGCAGCGGCTTGCAGACCGCCTCGCTGCTGCCGGCCAGCGATCCGCTGGCGCGCGCGTTTGGCGCGCGGGCGCTGAAGCCGGAAAAATCCACCAACCTGTCGCTGGGGCTGGCGTGGAAGCCGGCGCGCGCCACCAGCTTCACGCTGGACGGCTACCGCATCAGGATCAAGGACCGCATCACCCGCACCAGCGACCTGCAAAGCGACGCCGCCAGCGCCTACCTGGCCGGCATCGGCCGCAACGATATCCAGTCGGTGGCCTACCTGGCCAACCTGCTGGACACCACCACCACCGGCCTCGACGCCGTGCTGAACCACGACCTGACGCTCACCGGCGCCAAGCTGAACCTGAGCGCCGCGCTCAACCTGAACCAGACCCGCATCGACAGCGTGCACCAAAGCTCCGCCGCGCTGGCCAGCATCGATCCCGCGCTGACCGTGCTGACCGACGCCAGCCTGTTCCGCATCCGCAACGCCTCGCCCAGGAACAAGCTGGTGCTGGGCGCCGACTGGCAGGCGGCGGCATGGAGCGTGCAGGCGCGCGCCACCCGCTTCGGCCCGCTGAAGGACTTCTCGTACGACGACCAGGCCGAGCTGATCGACGGCGTGCACGCCCAGCGCTTCGGCGCCGTGTGGACGCTGGACCTGGAGGCGCAATATAAGATCAGCCGGCAGCTCACGCTGGCGCTCGGCGCCGACAACCTCCTCGACCGCTACCCGCAGCGCGTGCGCCAGACCAACAACGCCACCTACGGCGGCGCCCTGCCCTACAACTTCATCAACCCGATCGGCGTGAATGGCGCATACTTCTACGGCCGCCTGCGCTACACCTTTTAAAGGACCCCCATGAAAAAACTGCTGACCGCCCTCGCCCTGAGCGCCGCCCTGGCCGCGCCGGCCCACGCCGGCAAGAACGCCCTGGTGCTGCAAACCGACTTCGGCACCTCGGACGGCGCCGTCTCCGCCATGCGCGGCGTGGCCTACGGCGTCGACGCCGGCCTGACCGTGGCCGACCTGACCCACAACATTCCCGACTACGACATCTGGGTCGGCGGCTACCGCCTGTTCCAGACCGCGAACTACTGGCCGGAGGGCACGGTGTTCGTGTCGGTGATCGATCCGGGCGTGGGCACCACGCGCAAATCGGTGGTGCTGAAGACCAAGGCCGGCCGCTACTTCGTCGGCCCGGACAACGGTCAGTTCACCCTGATCGCCGAGCGCGACGGCGTGGCCGAGCTGCGCGAGATCGACGAGAAGGTCAACCGCCTGGCCGGCTCGGGCGAGTCCTACACCTTCCACGGCCGCGACGTGTACGCCTACGTGGGCGCGCGCCTGGCCTCGGGCGCCATCAGCTACGAGCAGGTGGGCCCGGCGCTGCCGGTGGACTCGGTGATCCGGATCCCGTACCAGAAGGCGGCGCTGGAGAACGGCAAGCTGCGCGGCATCGTGCCGGTGCTGGACGTCAAGTACGGCAACGTCTGGACCAATATTCCGAAGTCGCTGTTCGAGCAGCTGGGCGTCAAGGAGCACGAGCCGGTGCGGGTGCGCATCTTCCACAACAAGAAGCTGGTCAACACGGTGGTGGCGCCGTACGAGCACACCTTTGGCGGCGTGGCCAAGGGCAAGCCGCTGGTCTACCTGAACAGCCTGCTCGACGTGTCGCTCGCCCTCAACCAGGGCAATTACGCGGCCAAAAACAAGATCGACTCCGGCGTGGAGTGGGAAGTGGAAGTCAGCAAGGCGAAGTGATGGGACGCGCCTCTGTCTGAAGGCGGAGGCGGCGAAAAAGCGGGATGTTCCCTGCTAGTATCGGCGCTTTTCCAGTCCAGAAAGGAACATCATGAAATCCCGCCTCATACTCGGCGCCGCCGCCGTGGCCGCCGCCCTGGCCTTCCCTTCCGCCTTCGCCGCGGACGCCAAACCGACCGTGGTGCTGGTGCACGGCGCCTTCGCCGACTCGTCCAGCTGGGACGGCGTCACCGCCAGGCTGGAAAAGGATGGCTACACCGTGATCGGCGCCGCCAACCCGCTGCGCAGCGTCAAGTCCGACGCCGCCGCAGTGGCGTCGGTGCTGAAAAGCGTCAACGGCCCGGTGGTGCTGGTGGGCCACTCGTACGGCGGCTCGGTGATCAGCGCGGCGGCCGTCGGCGCCGCCAACGTCAAGGCGCTGGTGTACGTGGCGGCGTTCGCGCCGGAAGCCGGCGAGACGGTGGTCGGCCTGTCCGGCAAATTCCCCGGCAGCACGCTGGGCCCGACGCTGGCGCCGCCAGTGGCGCTGGCCGATGGCGGCAAGGACCTGTACATCCAGCAAGCCAAGTTCCACAGCCAGTTCGCGGCCGACGTGCCGGAGGCCAAGGCGCGCCTGATGGCCGCCGGCCAGCGTCCGATCACCGACGCCGCGCTCAACGAGGCGTCGCCGGCGCCGGCCTGGAAAACCATTCCTTCGTGGTTCGTCTACGGCAAGGCCGACAAGAACATCCCGGCCGCCGCGCTGGACTTCATGGCCAAGCGCGCCAACGCGAAAAAGACGGTGGTGATCGACGGCGCCTCGCACGTCGTGATGACCTCGCACCCGGCCGAGGTGGCCAGGCTGATCGAGGAAGCCGCCGGCGCCAAATAAGTCAGTGCTGGGTTTCCTGCTGCTTCACCATGCGCTCGGTCATGGAACGCAGTGATTTGAGCGCGTTGGCGACGAATTCGATTTGCTTGTCGTCCTCCGCGCGCTGGGCATCGAACGGCGGCAGCGGCATCTGGAAGGGATTGGCGTTGGCCTCCGCGTCGGCCGAGGCTTGTTGCTCGGCGTAGGCGGCGTAGCCATCGCCGCTGTCGGTCGCCACCGTGTCCGGGGCGCCGCCGTCGGGCGCGGCCTTCAGAATGCCGGCCGCCTGCTTCAACTGGCTGGCCAGGTCCTTCAGCTGCTGCAGCACGGCCTTGGCGTCCTTGCCACCAAACAACAGCAGCATGCGCCGCAGGGCGTCGATCTGCTTCTTGATCTCGGCCACGCGCTCGCGCGCCAGGGCCTTCTGGTCCTGGTCGGCGCGGCGCGACAGGGCGTCGATCGCCTCGGCGTTCTTCTTGGCGATCTCCAACTGCTTTTGCAGCAGCTCCAGGTAGGAGTCCGTGCCGTCGTTGAAGCCGGAAGCGCTGTGGATGGTTATCGGTTGCATGATCTATCTCGCAAAAGGCTAGTCACTCTGCAAGATACAGGCGACGTGAACGGCCTTCGCGTTAAACTCATGCTATTCCAACAAGCCATTGGCCGGCCATGAACCAGACGCTCTCCCGCCCAGTAAAGATCAGCTCCTACCTGGTGACGCTGTTACTGGTGGCCACGCCCACCTTGCTGATCTGGCATCATTTTGGCATGACCAGGACGCTGGAGATTTCCGCCCGCCAGCCGCACGGGGTCAGGCTGGCCGACGACCGCAAGGAATTGAACGGCGATTCGGTGTCGACGCTGACACGCACCGACGACGCGCTCACCATGCACTGCCAGCCGGGGGCGACCCAGGTGGTGTACCGGTTCTGCAAGATGCAATTCCTGGTGGGCGACCCGATCAGGGGCGTGGACTTTTCCCAGTTCGAGACGATCACCTTCGACCTGCGCTACAGGGGCGAGCCGCAAGTCATCAAGCTGCACCTGATGAACTTCGAGCCGGAGCTGTCCGTCGCCGGGGACTGGAACTCGCAGCGGTTCAACGAGGCCGAAATCAAATTGCCGCCGCAGCCGGTCTTCACGATTCCGCTCAACGTCCTGCACACGGCGGAGTGGTGGCGGAGCTCGTACAAGGTGCCCCTATCCCAAAGCTACACGCGGCTGGACCACGTCACGGCCATCGAGCTGTCCACCGTGACGCTCACGCCCGGGCAACCGGTCGCGCTGGAGCTGCGCTCGATCAAGTTCCGCGGCAAATGGATATCGAAGACCAACCTTCTGATGGGCCTGGTCTCGGCGTGGATAGGCTGCGGGCTGCTGGGCTTGTCGCTGGGCCTGCTCCACCTGCGCTTCAGCCTGTCGGCCAGCAACTCGCGCCTGGACAGCCTGACCGCCATCGACCGCGAACGCAAGGCGGCCGAGGCGGCGCGCGAGGCGGCGCTGGCCGAGGCGCTGCGGCTGGCGCGCCAGCGCAGCAACTTCATCGCGCAGATGAGCCACGAACTGCGCACCCCGCTCAACGCCATCATGGGCTACGCGCAGCTGCTGCGGCGCGACGGCCACCAGCTGACCGAACAGCAGGCCACCAGCCTGGCCACCATACACGAGAGCGGCCAGCATCTGCTCACCCTCATCAACGACATCCTGGACCTGGCGCGGGTCGAGGCCGGCAAGATGGCGTTGTACCCGGCCGCCACCGCGCTGGCCGCGTTCCTGAAGGGGGTGGCCGACATCGTGCGCGTCAAGGCCGAGGAAAAAGGCCTGGTCTTCCACTACGAGCTGGCCGCCGGCCTGCCGGACACGGTGATCATCGACCAGACCCGCCTGCGCCAGGTGCTGCTCAACCTGCTCGGCAACGCCGTGAAGTTCACCGATCGCGGCACGGTCTCGCTGCGCATATTGCCGGCGCCGGCGGCGCCGGCAGTCGTCGACGGCCAGCCCGCCGCCGGCTTGCGCTTCGAGGTGACCGACAGCGGCATCGGCATGAGCGCGCAACAACTGGGGCGCGTGTTTCAGCCGTTCGAACAGATGGGCAACATGGAGCGGCGCGAGGGCGGCGCCGGCCTGGGCCTGGCCATCAGCCAGCAGCTGGTGCGCCTGATGGGCGGCGCCATCGCGGTCGTCAGCGAACCGGGCAAGGGCAGCACGTTCTGGTTCGACCTGCTGGCGCCGCTCGCCGCCGGCAGCCCGGCGGGCGCGCGGCCGCCGCACGCCATGGGCGCCTATGAGGGCGAGCGCAAGCGGTTGCTGATCGTCGACGACGTGCCGCAAAACCGCGCGATGCTGGTGGCCTTGCTGCAGGCCACCGGCTTCGTCGTGGCGGCCGCCGAGAACGGCCTGGAGTGCCTGGTCCTGCTGGACAGCTTCCAGCCCGAGCTGATCGTCATGGATGTCATGATGCCTCTGCTCGACGGCAACGAGACCACGCGCCGGATACGCGCCATGCCGGCGTGGCGGCGCACGCCGATCATCACGGTGACCGCCAGCGCCAGCCCGGAGGACGCCTCGCGCTCGTACGCGGCCGGCGCCGACGCCTTCCTGGTCAAGCCGATCGACCACGACGCCCTGCTGCACACCATCGGCACGCTGCTGTCGCTGAGCTGGATCGCCGGGGCCGACGCGGCGGAGTCCGCCATCCCGGCCGACGACGCCGGCGCCCCGCTGGCGGTCCCGCCGGCGCCGCAGATCGAGGCCCTGTGGCAACTGGCGCAACTGGGGAACATGCGCGAGATCAGGAAGTGGGCCGACCACCTGCAAACCCTCGATCCGGCCTACGCGCCCTTCGCGGCGCGCCTGCACACGCTGGCGCGCGGCTACCAGTCACTGGCGCTGAGCGCCTTCGTCGCGCGCTACCGCGAGGACGCCGCGCCCGGCGATTGACCTCACTTGCGCTTGACCTTCGGGAAGCGCAGCCTGTAGTGCAGGCCCATGCCGGGCGCGCTGGCCACCTTGACGGTGCCGCCCAGCGCGCCCGTGACCAGGTTGTACAGGATGTGCGCGCCCAGCCCGCTGCCGCCCGAGCCGCGCTTGGTGGTGAAGAAGGGATCGAACAGCTGGGCCAGCGTGCCGCTGTCCATGCCGGCGCCGTCGTCGCTGTACTCGAAGTCGACGAAGTCGCCGTCGACCTTGCCGCTGATCCTGATCTTGCCCGACTGCCCCTCCTCGAAACCGTGCACCAGCGAGTTGACCACCATGTTGGTGACGATCTGCGAGATGGCGCCGGGGAAGCTGGCCATGTTGATGTGCTCGTCGCAATCGATCTCGACCTGGATCGGCTTGCCCTTCAGCTTGGGCTGCAGCGACAGCAGCACCTCGTCCAGGTACTTGCGCAGGTTGAAGCTGCGGATATCGTCGGACGACTGGTCCACCGCCACCTGCTTGAAGCTGCGCACCAGCGCCGCCGCGCGCTGGGTGTTGGTGGTCATGATCTTGAGCGACTGGTCGATGATGTCGAAGAACTGCGTCAGGCCGTCCTCGTCCAGGGTGCCGTTGGCCAGGTCCTCGCGCGTCAGCTTGAGCTCCTCCACCAGGTGGCTGGTGGCGGTCACGCAAATGCCCAGCGGGGTGTTGATCTCGTGCGCCACGCCGGCCACCAGCCGCCCCAGCGAGGCCAGCTTCTCCTGCCGCACCAGCTCGCCCTGGGCGTCCTTGAGCGAGGTCAGCGCGTTTTCCAGCGCGGCGTTCTGCTCCTCCAGCTGCTCCTTGGACAGGCGGATCTGGCGGTCGGCCTGCAGGCGCGCGATGGCCACCGCCACGTGGCTGGCCATGAAGGCCAGGATGTCGAGGTCGGCCTGGGTGTATCGCACCGTCGCGTCGTAGCTTTGCACGATGATCACGCCATAGGCCACGTCGCCCAGCAGCATGGGCGCGCCCATCCAGCTGTGGATGTCGACATTGCCCAGCGGATGCTCCATCTCGCCGCTGTCGACCAGCGCCTTGAAGCCGGCGCGGTCCAGCAGCATGGCCTGCTTGCGCTGCAGCACATAGGACGACATGCCGATGCCGTAGTCGAAGCGCTTGACCGGCGCCTGCTCGTCCTTCTCATCGACGAAATACGGGATGCTGATCTCGCGCGTGTCCGGGTGGTACAGCGCCATCAGGAAATTCCTGGCCGGCAGCAGCTCGCTGATGATCTGGTGCAGGCGCATGTTCAGGCGGCTGCCGCCGGTGGCGGTGGCCGACAGGTTGGCCAGCTCGTACAGGCCGCGCTGGATGTTCTCGGCGCGGCGCCGCTCGGCCACCTCGTGCTGCAGCTGGGCCGTGCGCTCCTGCACCGCGCGCTCCAGCCGGTCCATGCTCTGCAGGCCTTGCAGCGCGCTGGAGACATGGTTGGCGATCAGGGCGAACAGGGCCTGGTCCTCCTCGCTGAACGTGTGCTGCTTGTCGTAGCTCTGGATCACCACCGCGCCCAGCACCTGGTGATTATGGTCGAACAGCGGGCAGCCCATCCAGTGCTCGGCCACGGTGCCGATGCCGAAGCCGGCGTTGTCCTGCCGCTTGGAGTGGTGCTCGGCGGCGGTCATGACGATGCGCTCGCGGCTCAGGAGCACGGCCGCGGTGGGCGATTCGCCCGCCACCAGCTCGAACAGCTCGTCGCGGCTGGGGGGCTCGTCCACCTCGTCGACGTAGTACACAAAGCGCACCAGGTTGGGCGGGCCGTCCTCGTTGCTCAGCGCGACGAAGAAGTTGGCGGCGTACATGATGCGGCCCAGCGCGGCATGCACGGCCTGCAGGAATTCACTGATATCGGTGCAGCTGCTGGATTTCTGCCCGATCTCGAGCAGCACGGTTTGGACGGCTTCCAGCCGGGAGAGTCGACTTTCCATCAATTTTCCTATGTTATGGCGATGCGGTACATGCGCATAGGAAATACTAGCAGGTCCGGCCCGGTGTCGGCCAGCGCCATGATGAAGCCGGAGCCGGGCGGCGCGCGCCGCCCGGCTTGCGCGGTTGCGCGCGGACGTCTACTTACGCGGCGTCCTGGGATTTACGGCGACGCGCGGCCACCGCGCCAACCAGGCCCAGGCCGCCCAGCAGCATGCCGTAGGTGGCAGGCTCGGGTACGGCGGTCACGGTGGCGCTACCGGTGTAGGCGCCAGCCGCTTTCGACAGCACGGTGCCGCTCACCAGCAGGAAGTAGTTGCCCGCGGCCAGGGGGCCGGAGGTCAGTTCCCACTGATCGGTTTTGCCGGTCGACAGCTGCGTGCCTTTCAGCACCAGGCCATCGTCGTTGAACAGGCTCAGACCCAGGATGTCCAGGCCGTTCTTGGCGTTGCCCGACGACGAGAAGGTGTCGGCAAAGATCGAGCTGCCTTCGCTCAGGGTGAAGGTGTAACGTTCGGCGAAGGTGTTGGCGGCGTTGTTGCCGGTGAACAGATGACCGAAGATGTCGCCGCCGCTGCTCAGGTCCAGCGCCACGTCCGGATTGCTGATATCGGCCGCCATGGCGCCCTGCGCCATCAGGGCCGCGCCGGCCACTACCACTGCGCTTGCGATGCGTTTTGCTATTTTCATGAAACCTCCTGTTGTATAAAAAAAACGGTGTGGGTACACCGCTCGAGGAGGTTCCAAATTTATCAGCTGAGCTCGTAAAAAACGGGGGCGCACGATTGGATGTTACAACCGCTTACACGTTTTCTTAATGAAATCTTAATTCTATTCAAGCATTGGAGCTTTCAAGAACTAAGTTACAATTAAGCCAATCTTAAGGCTTTTTAAAGCCATTTTCTATCCACATGGAAGCAGATGTTACGGTGAGTTTAAAGTTGGGAGCGACGCGCGCCCGGCCGAGCTGCTCGCCGTACTGGTCGAACGCGCTCAGGGTGGCGTAGGGATCGTCCTCGTCGGGCGTGATGTCGAGGCAGACCCTGACCGGGCCGGCATCGGTGCCGACGCTGACATGCTTGTGCAGCTGGGCGTGCAACTGCTGCTCATGGCGGCGGATCACCTCGCTGGCGGTCTTGACCAGGGTGTTGAAGGCGTTGACGTCCAGCGGCTTGGGATTTTTCTTGTCGCGCCCCATGGTCCACGGCCCCACCAGCGCCGGCTCCGGCTCGCCATCCTTGATCATGGCCACGGCCCAGCCGTCGTCGTCCTCGTTCTTGATCACGCGCGCGGTCCAGCCATTGCCCTGCCACCGGCGGTCCTCCTGCACCGGCGCGTCGCCGCCGGCCTCGGGGTAGTCGTTACTCATACTTATGGTCGTTTCGAAAGAAAAGTCGGGGTGGAATAATAAGCGGCTAGCACCGCAACAACAATAGGAACCGGCAATGAAACGCAAGATTTTTCCCGCCCTGCTGGCCGCCCTGTGCGGCGGCGCCTGCGCCCAGGACGCGCTCCAGATCTACGGCCGCCTCAACGTCGGGCTGGAAAGCGTGCAAAACGCCGGCGCGCGCGTCTCGCGGCTGAGCAACAACCGCTCGGTGCTGGGTTTCCGCGGCGAGGAAGAGGTGGGCGGCGGCGTCAAACTGCTGTTCCAGATCGAGGGCACGCTGTCGCCCGACACCGGGGCCGGCAGCCCGGCCGCGCGCGACACCCGTGTCGGCCTCAGCGGCGCGGCCGGCACCCTGTTCGCCGGCAACTGGAGCACGCCCTACAACGGCGCCAGCGCCGGCCTCGATCCCTACTACCCCACCACGGCCGGCTACATGAGCATCATGGGCAACGGCTCGGCGGCCAGCGTCAACAACACCAGCGACACCTCCTCCTTCGACCGCCGCCAGCAAAACAGCGTGCACTACTGGACGCCGGTGTGGAACGGCCTGCAACTGCGTCTGGCCCGCGGCGTGGGCGAGGAACGGCCGGCCAGCGGAGCCAGGCCGTCGCTGAGCTCGGGCGCGCTGGTGTACGAGCAAGGCGCGTGGTACGCCAGCGCCGCCTACGAGCGCCATCACGCGTACCAGGGACCGGGACTGAACGACAGCGCCGCCAAGCTGGCCGCCGCCTATCGCTGGGGCGAGACCCGGGTGGCGCTGGCGGCCGAGCGGCTGCGCTACGAAACGCCGGCCGGCACGCTCGAGCGGCACGACGCCTACCTATCCATCACGCGGCAGATCGGCCGCCACGGCGTCAAGCTGAGCGTGGGCCACGCCGGCGATGGCGGCGGCAGCGCGCCGGACGGGACCACCATCGGCTTTGCCCGCAAGGGCGCGGCCACCGGCGCCACCCACGCCACGCTGGGCTACGACTACACGCTGTCCGGGCGCAGCGCCATGTACGCGTATTACAGCCATCTCTCCAACCGGCGCAACGGCGTGGTGGACTTCGCCATCAACAGCCTGGGCGCGCGGCCGGGCGCCACGCTCAAGGGCGTGGTGCTGGGGCTGCGGCACAATTTCTGAGGCCAGCGCAAAAGCCCGCAAGGCATGCGGGCGGGGGGGAACCTCAGTCGACCTCAGCAGGTCATGCAAGGTGGCCGCTCGGTAATGGGCGGCTTCAGCGGCGTGATGCGCGGGTCGATGGCCGGCTCCGGCATCTGGTAGCTGAACGGCGTGATGATGATAGGCGGAATGGTGGGAGGCGCCGAGGGCGGGCCTTTCGGGCCGCCGCCGGACAGGCGCTGGGCGCTGCGCTGGCGCCGCGTACATTGACGTACCGAGGGGATCGATTGCCCCTCGCTCATTGCTAGCCAAGCCATGTTCATGCCCTCCATGTGCAAGTGAGATTATCAGTGTAGACCACCATGCCTTTAAATCAAGGTCAACTCCGGGGTCAGGTCCTCCATTTCTACACGAGCTCCGCCGTAGCCCTCGGCTACGGCGGAGCTCGTGTAGAAATGGAGGACCTGACCCCGGAGTTGCGCGTTTCATCCCGCGATTCCGCCGGTCTGTCGCAATCCGGTGGCCGCCGCGCGGCGCCATCGGTACAGTTCAACCATGCCAAACGGCATCACAACACAACGAACCGGGGTAACGCCATGAATAGCAAAGCCAAAAAACTGATCTTCGCCACCCTCATCTTCCTGCTGGTAGTTGCCGCATGGCAGTCGATGTTTGGCGACGGCATGACTGTGAACATCGACGGCGACGAGATCGACGGCCCGCTGGGCGCGCTGCTGGCGGTCACCTTCGGCGGCGCCGGCATGCTGCTGGCCGGCGTGATCATGACCTGCGTGGCGATCTTCCTGTGCGTGCTGTTCGCCAGCCTCGGCATCCTGGCCGTGTTCGGCGTCGGCCTGGCGGCCGTGGTCGCGGTGGCGGTGGTCTCGCCCCTGCTGCTGCCGCTGCTGATCCCGATCGGCCTGTACTGGTTGTTCGTCAGCCGCCCGCGCAAGCAACGCCTGCAGGCCACGATGCAACAAGCGGTCTAAGGTTTCAACCGGAAGCGGCCGGGACCTGATGCCCCGGCCGGTCCGCCCCCGCCGCCATCACCTCCACCCGGTTGCGGCCGCCCCGCTTGGCGCGGTACAGCGCCTGGTCCGCGCGGATCAGGGCCGGGTCGCCACCGGGCGCCGCCCCGCCCATCACCGCGATCCCGATGCTGACCGTGACGTCCAGCGCGCGCCCATCGTCGAGCCGCATCGGCGTCCGCTCCACCCGCTGGCGCAGACGCTCGGCGAACACCGCCGCCGCGTCCAGCTCGGTGCCCGGCAGCAGGATCGCGAATTCCTCGCCGCCGATGCGGCCCAGCATGTCGATCTTGCGCTGGCCGTCGCGCATCAGCTCGGCCAGCTGGCGCAGCACGGCGTCGCCGGCCGCGTGGCCGTGCTCGTCGTTGATGCGCTTGAAGTGGTCGATGTCGAGCAGCAGCACCGCCGCGCAGGCGCCGATGTCGCGCCGCAGCCGCCCCTCCTCCTCCCGCAGGCGCGCCATGAATTCGCGCCGGTTCGGCAGGCCGGTCAGGAAATCGGTGGTGGCCAGCACGCGCAGCTCGTCGTCCATGCGGCGCCGCTCGGTGATGTCCAGCGTGGAGACGATCACGAAATCGAGGCTGTGCGTATGGCCCGGCATCACCAGCAGCGTCAGCTCGTTCAGGCGCGCCACGCCGTCCAGCCGCTCGAAGCTGCCCTCGCACGCGAAAAAATGCTGGCCCCGCGCCAGCGCGCTGACCACGCGGGCGAAATTGGGCAGGGCGGCGGCGTCGAAGTTTTGCGCCAGCGTCAGCTCGCCCACGTCCTTGCGCCCGGGCGGCGCGCCCACCTGCTCCAGCGCCGCCGCGTTGACGTCGAGAATGCGCACCAGCGAGGCCAGCCGCCGCAGCTGGCTCGGGTTGGCCTGCAGGTAGGCGGCCAGGTCGTCCACGCCCGACAATTCCAGCTCGGCCAGCGCGTTGCGCACCGCCGACCAGTCCTGCTCCCACAGCGCCACCGGCGCGTGGTCGTACAGGCTGCGGAAGCGCGCCTCGCCGGCGCGCAGCGCCAGCGCCGCCCGCGCCTGCTCGATGGCGATGCCGGCCAGCCGCGCGCCCTGCTCGATCAGCGCGATGTTGGCCAGGCTGGGCAGGCGGGCCTCGCGGTGGTAGATCGCGAACGTGCCCAGCACCGCGCCGCTGGCGCTGATGATGGGGTCGGACCAGCACGACCCCAGCCCCGCCTGCAGCGCCACGTCGCGGTACTCCGCCCACGACGGCGCGCTGCGGATGTCCTCCACGATCACCCGGCTGCGCGTCAGGATGGCCTGGCCGCAGGCGCCCAGCCCGCCGCGGATGGACTTGCCATGCACGGCGGCGTTGAAGAAGGCCGGCAGGCTGGGCGCCGCGCCCACCAGCAGGTGCTCGCCATCCTCGTCCAGCAGCAGCACGCTGCACAACATGTCCTCGTGGTCGGCCTCCACGCCCTGCACCACGCTTTCCAGGATGGTTTGCAGCGGCGCGCCGGTGGCCAGCAGCTCCAGCACGTGGCGGCGGGTCTGCTCGCGCCGCTCGATGCGGGTGCGCTCGGTGATGTCGCGGAACGACCAGATGCGCGCCGCCTCGCTGCCCAGCTGCAGGCCGCGCGTGTGGCGCTCGATCGCGCGCCCATCCTTCAGGTGCAGCACCTCGTGCTCCTCCGCCAGCGGCGCGCCGCGCTGCACGCCCGGCAGCGTCATCTGCGCCGGCTCGTCCAGCCGCAGGCCGCCGCCGGGATGCCGCAGCTGGGCGCGCATATGGGCCATCAGCACCGCGCCGTCGCTTTGCCAGTCGAGGTGCTCGGGCACGTTCCACAGCTCGCGGAAACGACGGTTGGAGTTGAGCACCGTGCCGCGCAGGTTGTCGACCAGGATGCCGTCCACGGTCGAATCGAGAATGCTGCGCAACATGGCCTGGCTGCGCTGCGCGCTGTCGGCCAGCACCATCAGCGTGGCCTGGCCCTCCTTCAATTCCTCGGCCAGCGTGACGCTGCGCCGCTGCCCTTCGCGCGCGCGCACCCGGCCGCGCGACAGCAGCCAGGTCAGCCACGCCAGCAGGGCGCTCAGCGCCACGCCCAGGCCGCCGATCTGCCGCGCCTTGTCGCCGCGCCCCGCGCCTGCCGCCGGCAGCATGGCGATGCGCAGCGTCCAGCGATGGCTGGCGATGCTGATCTGCTGGCGCGTGAAGCGCAGCGCGTGGCTGGCGTTGGGCGCGCTGTCGTACATCAGCTCCGCCGGATCGACGCTGTCGCCGTCGTAGATTTCCACGTCCAGCGCGGCCGCGCGCGGGCCGCCCAGCCCGGCCATCAGGTCGCCCACGCGGAATGGCGCGTACACCCAGCCGCGGATGGCGGCGCGGCGCTCGGCCAGGGTGGCGGTCGGTTGCGGATGGTTGTACAGCGGCAGCGCCACCAGGAAGCCGGCCTGCTCCGGCGCGCCGCCCTCCTGCACCAGGCGGATGCGCGCGCTCATGGCGGGCAGGCCGGAGTCGCGCGCCTGCTCCAGCGCGGCGCGCCGGCGCGGCTCGGAGGCGGCGTCGAAGCCGAACGCGCGGCGGTTGCTGTCGCTGAACGGCTCGATGTAGACGATCGGCGCGTACCAGTCGCGCTGGCCGGGCGGGAACACGCGGTAGTCGGGATAGCCGCCGCGCCGCACGATGGCCTGGTGCGCCTCCAGCTGGCGCGGCCCGATCAGCTGCATGTAGCCAACGCCGTGCACGCCGGGGAAGTGGCGGTTCAGTTCCTGCCCGGTGAGGTAGGTGTGGAATTCGTCGCGGTCGACGTGCTGCGAGCTGGCGAACAGGCCCTGCACGCCATACAGCGCCTGCACATAGGTTTGCATCCGCTGGTCGAGATTGTTGACCAGCTCGCGCACGCGGCCGTCGAAATCGGCCTGCGCATCCTGCTCGGCGTCGACGCGGGCGCCGTGCCACAGCACCGCCGTCACGCCCAGGCAACCGCCCAGCACCAGCACCGGCAGGACCGCTGGCGACAGCAGCTCCTGCAGCACGCGGCCGAGCCGTGCCTGGGCGTCGCCGGCCATCTACCCCTCCGTGCCCACGAACTGATGGTAGCCGCGCGCGCGCAGGGCGCAGGCCGGGCAGGTGCCGCAGCCATAACCCCAGTCGTGCAGCGCGCCGCGCTCGCCCAGGTAGCAGGTGTGGGTGCCGTCGCGGATCAGGTCCACCAGCGCCTGGCCGCCCAGTTCTTGCGCCAGTTCCCAGGTCTGTTTCTTGTCGCGCCACATGAGCGGCGTCTCCAGCTTGATGCGGGTGTCCATGCCGAGGTTGAGCGCCACCTGCAGCGCCTTCATGGTGTCGTCGCGGCAGTCCGGATAGCCGGAGAAATCGGTCTCGCACATGCCGCCCACCAGCACCGTCAGGCCGCGGCGGTAGGCCACGGTGGCGGCCACCGTCATGAACAGCAGGTTGCGGCCGGGGACGAAGGTGTTCGGCAGGCCGTTGGCCTGGGTCTCGATGGCGATATCGTGGGTCATCGCCGTGTGCGAGATGGCCGAGATCAGCGACAGGTCGATCATGTGGTCCTCGCCCAGCCTGGCGTCCCAGTCGGCCGAGTGGGCGCGCAGGCTTTGCAGCAGCTGCGGGCGCACCGTCAGTTCAACCGCGTGGCGCTGGCCATAGTCGAAACCAATGGTTTCAACGCGCGCATAGTGTTTCAGCGCCCAGGCGAGACAGGTGGTGGAGTCCTGGCCTCCGCTAAACAGGACCAGGGCGGAATCGGTAGGCAGCATAGTTTTTTCCAGATGAAGCAATATTATTAGTACGCCATCTTTTGGGCCAATCCGGTAACATGCGCAAAGCGCAAATCTACTTGGAGTTTCATGTTACCGGCATCGCCAGCAAAAAAATGGACAGGATCACGAATTTTGGCACAAGTTGTGGCAAAAGGGTCCGGCTGCCTCGGCGCGGCCATCCTGAGCGTGGCGGCCCAGGCGGCGGACGGCCTGCAATACGAGGTGCGCATCGATGCCCCCGCCGACGTGCGCGCGCTGCTCGAACATAACCTCGACCTGGTGCGCTTCCGCGGCAACGACCGCATGGACCGCGAGCAGCTGCAACGCATGGTGCGCGTGGCGCCGGAGCAGATCCGCACGCTGGTGGCGACCGACGGCTACTATTCCCCGGTGGTGAGCGCGCGGCTGGACCGCGATACCGGCACGCCGCTGGTGCTGGTCAAGGTGGAGCCGGGCGAGCCGGTGCGCGTGGGCGAGGTGGACCTGACGCTGCAGGGCTTCGCCGCCAACCCCGACCAGCCGGCCGACAAGCGCTTCGACGTCAACGCGCTGAAGGCCGGGTGGCCGCTGAAGAAAGGCGCGGTGTTCCGCCAGGAGGATTGGGAGTCGGCCAAGCGCGCCACCTTGCGCTCGGTGGTGCAGACGCGCTATCCGCGCGCGCAGCTGGTGGAGAGCCAGGCCACGGTGGATCCGGAGGCGCACCTGGCCAACCTGCGGGTGGTGATCGACAGCGGCCCCGAGATGCGCTTCGGCGAGCTGCGCATCGAGGGCTTGAAGCGCTACCCGGCCTCGGTGGTCAGCAACCTGAATCAGATTCGTCCCGGCGATTATTACAGCGAGGCGGCGCTGCAGTCGTATCAATCGCGCCTGCAGGACACCGGCTATTTCGCCAGCGTGGACGTCAGCGCGGACATGAGCGCCATCCTCAACGAGCAGTTGGACGCCGCCGCCATGACGCCGGAACAAAACGCCAGCGCGCCGATGGCGCCCCTGCCGCTGCTGGTGCGCGTGGTGGAGAACAAGCGCAAGAACGTCAGCGCCGGCCTGGGTTACTCGACCAACACCGGCAACCGCGCCTCGCTCACCTATGACGACCTGTCGGTGTTCGGCCTGCGCATGAAGAGCGCGCTGACGCTGGAGACCAAGAAGCAGACCGCCAGCAGCAATTTCTACTTCCCGGTCACGCCGGAAGGCTACAACGACAGCATCGGCGCCTCGTTCGAGCGCAGCGACATTTCGGGCGAGGTGACCAGCGTGGCCAGCATCGCCGGCAAGCGCACCTGGGGCACGCCGCTGCTGGAGCGCAGCCTGACGTTGGAGCTGCTGACCGAGACCAAGACGGTGGGCGGAGTGCCGTCCAGCCAGAGCAAGAGTTTGCCGCTGACGTACGGCGTCACCTGGCGCAAGCTGGACAACCTGCTGTTCCCGACCAAGGGCTACGCCCTGAACGCGCAGGTGGGCGGCGCGCTGTTGCCGATATTGACCGATGAGGCGTTCGTGCGCGGCTATCTGCGCGGCGTGGCCTATCTGCCGCTGGGCACCAGCTCGAACGCGATCTTCCGCGGCGAGGCCGGCGCGCTGGCTTCGCGCGACAAGAGCGGCGTGCCGGCGGTGTATCTGTTCCGCGCGGGCGGCGACCAATCGGTGCGCGGTTACGCCTACCAGGAGCTGGGCGTGCCGGTGGATGGCGCGATCACCGGCGGGCGCTATCTGGCCACCGCCAGCGCCGAGTACCAGTACTGGTTCAAGCCGCAGTATGGCGCGGCGGTTTTCTATGATGCCGGCAACGCCGGCGACACGGTCAGCGCCCTGCATCCGAAGTCCGGCTACGGCGTCGGCGCGCGCTGGAAAAGTCCCGTGGGGCCGATTAATGTCGACGTGGCGTATGGCCACGCGGTGCACAAGTATCGTTTGCACTTCTCGTTGGGGTTCACTTTCTAATGGCAGATCAAGAGGACAAGGCGCAGGCGGTGGCGGCACCGCGACGCTGGCCGCGCCGGCTGGCGATCGGCTTCGCGGCGCTGGCGGTGCTGTTGTTTGGCGCGTTCTGGCTGCTGGGGCGGGAATCGACCCTGCAGCAGTTGATGCAGCGGATCGCCAACGCCAGCGGCGGGCAGATCGCGGTCAGCGGCGTCAGTGGCTCGCTGTATCACCGCATGCACATCGATAAGCTGGTGTATCGCGACAAAGGCACGGTGGTGACGGCGGAGCAGATCGACATCAACTGGTCGCCGCTGCAGTATTTCTCCGGGGGGCTGACGATCAGCGAGCTGCACGCGCGCAGTCTGGTGGTGCAAAGTTCAGGCCCTTCCGAGCCGGCGAAGATGCCCGAGTCCCTGGCCTCGCCGATCCGGCTCAGCATCTCCGACGGGCGACTCGACAAGCTGACGCTGACCAGCGAGGCGGGTAGCAACGTGATCGAGCGCCTGCGCTTCCAGCTCGATGGCGATCGCACTGCGTGGCGCTTGCAACAAGCGTCCGCGCACACGGCGTTTGGCGATATCCAGGCTGACGCCACCATCGCCGGCTCCAGGCCGTTCGCGCTGCAAGGCAAGGCCACGCTGGCTTACGGCACGGCGCCGGCCGGCGCGCGGCTGGCGGTGCAGCTGGCCGGCGACCTGTCGCTGATGACATTGAAGGCGCAGGGCGCGGCGAACGGCGCGAGCGGCGAGGCGGTGGTGGCGCTGGCGCCGTTCGACGCCATCATCCTGCATGCGCTCGACCTGACCGGCCGCGATCTCGACCCGGCCGGCTTCGACGCCAGCTGGCCGCAAGCCAAATTCAGTCTCAAGCTGAGCGCGGCCATCGCCAGGGACCAAAAACTGTCCGGCCAGTTCGCCCTGCTCAACCAGGGCAAGGCCGCGCCGCTCGACCAGAACGGCCTGCCGCTGCAGGCATTCAGCGGGCGCCTGGACGGCACCCTCACCGCCTCCCTGCTGGACAATGTGCTGCTCGACCTTGGACCGGCCGGCAAATTCACCGGCGGCGGCAAGGTTCAGCGCAGCGGCCCGGAAGCCGGCATCGACGCGGCCACCTTCAAGCTGCACACCGACCGCATCGACCTGAAGAACCTCCACACCAGCATCAACAAAACCGCCGTCGCCGGCGACATCACGCTCACCAGCACGCCGACCAGGCAAACGCTGGCCGCCGCGCTGGCCGACAAGGGCCTGCGCCTCGACCTGCAAGCCTCGCTGGCCAACGCGCTGCTGCAACTGCATCAGGCGCGCCTGCAGGCGAAGAAAGGCAGCATCAGCGCCACCGGCCAGGCCAGCCTGAAAGACAAGCAAACCTTCACCGCCAAAATCAGCACCGATCATTTCGATCCATCGGCGCTGGGCACCGGCTATCCGATCGCGGACCTGAACGCCGACATCAACGCCAGCGGCGCGCTGGCACCGGCGTGGCAGGTGGCGGCCGGGTTCCAGATCAAGGCCAGCAAATTGATGGGCCAAACCTTCACCGGCACCGGCAAGCTGAATGCCGACGCCCGGCATATCTCCGGCGTCGACGCGCACCTGTCGCTGGCGCAGAACACGGCGGATGTCAGCGGCAACTTCGGCGCGCCGGGCGAGCAGTTGCGCTGGAAGGTCGATGCGCGCCAGCTGTCTGCGGTGAACAGCGATCTGCTGGGCGCGATCGCGGCCAGCGGCATCGTCACCGGCAGCATGGGCGCGCCACGCGGCAGCTTTGAAGCCGATGCGCGCGGCCTGGGCTTCGCCTCCGCCAAGCGGCCATCGGACAGCCTGATTCACGCCGCCGGCGACGTGGCCGTGGTCAAGGGCACGCCGGAGCTGAAACTGAACGGCAGCATACAGCGCTTGAATCCCGCGTCGTTCGGCGCGGCGCAGGCGGGCGCCGTCAACGCCACCTTCAGCGCCGACGCGCGGCTGGCCGACGACTGGCGCGCGGGCGTGAACCTGGCCTTGCAGCCATCGACGTTCGCCAATGCGCCGCTGTCGGGATACGCGAAGCTGACCGCGTCCAAGGGCAGCGTGAGCAATGCGGACGTGGACTTGCGGCTGGCGTCCAACAGCCTGCAGGCCAAGGGCAGCTTTGGCAGCGCGCTCGATAAGCTGGAATGGAAGCTCGACGCGCCGCAACTGGGCGCGCTCGGGCCGCAGTTCGGCGGCGCGCTGTCCGCCAGCGGCACCTTGTCCGGCACCAGCGCGCGGCCGGCGCTCGCGCTCACGCTCAACGGCAGCAAGCTGCGCGCGCCCGGACAGCAGGAGATCGGCGGCATCAAAGGCAGCGCCACGCTCGGCAACACGATCGCGATGGCCGGCGGCGCAGCTCCGGCTCCGGCTCCGGGGCGTTCGCGCGACACGCGTGCGGCGGCGCGCGCGGGCGCGGGGGCGGACGTGATGGCCGATGTGCCGCTCGTCAGCGACATCGAGATCACACGCTATGTCTCGCCGGCCATCTCGCTCGACAAGGCGCGCCTGCAGACCAGCGGCACGCGCTCCGCGCACGTGATCCAGCTCAGCGCCAGCAACCCGGACTTCGACGCCGCCATCCGCGTCAAGGGCGGCTGGGCCGACGACAGCTGGACCGGCGCCATCGACACCCTGCAAAACCGCGGCCGCTTCGCCCTCACCCTGGCCGCGCCGGCGCCGCTGAAACTGGTCGCGCCCGACGGCACCGGGGTGGCCGGCCTGCTCAAGCCCGAGCAGATCGCGCTGGGCGCCACCACCATCAACCTGCCCGCCGGCTCGGTGCGCGTGGATTACCTGGAAAAGAACGGCGCCACCTGGCGCAGCAAAGGCCAGGCCGCCGGCGTGCCGGTCAACTACCTGGCCCAACTCTCCGACGCCTGGCGCGACAACGTCCGCAGCAATATGACCATCGGCGCCGACTGGGGCATCAACCTGCAGGCCGCCACCCGCACGCTGGCTGGCGGCGTCCACGTCTACCGCGAACAGGGCGACCTCACCATCGTCGGCGCCGACCTGCCGCAAGCGCTTGGCCTGCGCACGCTGGACGCGCGCGCCGACGTCACCGACGGCACCCTGCGCGTACAACTCAATGTCGACGGCACCCGCGCCGGCCAGGCCAGGCTCGATGGCAGCGCACAGCTGCACGACGGCCGCTTGGCCGACGACAGCGGCTTCACCATGAGCGGCAGCGCCAACATGGGTTCCCTCGCCTGGCTGGCGCCGCTGGCCGGCCAACCCGGCCTGGAAATCGACGGCACGCTGAAGATGGCCATCAGCGGCAGCGGCACCATCGCCGCGCCACAGCTGAACGGCGACATCACCGGCGACAAGTTAAGCGTCAACTGGCTGGACCAGGGCATCAAGCTGCGCAACGGGCAGCTGCAAGCCCACCTCACCGGCGACCAGCTGCAGCTGCAAAAGCTGGCCTTCGACGGCGCCCAAGGGCGCGCCCAGGCCGATGGCTGGATACGCTACGCCAGCAACGAGGCCACCATGCAGCTCAAGCTCAGCGCCGACAAGCTGGAGGTGCTGTCGCGCCCCGACCGCATCCTCACCATCAGTGGCACTAGCAGCCTGACACGCGACGCCAGGCACTTCCAGCTGGACGGCAAATTCCGCGCCGACCGCGCCAACATCGAACTGGCCGGCGCCGACACGCCCACGCTGAGCGACGACGTGGTCATCGTCGGCAAAGGCAAGGCGCCGGTCAAGGCGCCGCAAGGCATGCCGCTCAATATCGACGTCGAGGCGGATCTCGGCAACGACTTCAAACTCAAAGGCAAAGGTCTGGACGCCGAACTGGCCGGCACGCTGCGCATCCGCGTCGCCGACCGTCGTCCGCCGCGCGTCAACGGCAGCATCCGCGTGGTCAGCGGCACCTACGCCGCCTACGGGCAAAAACTGGTGATCGACCGCGGCGTGATCAACTTCACCGGCGCCTACGACAACCCCGGCCTCAACATCCTGGCGGTGCGCCGCCGCCCGGAAGGCGAGGCGCTCAGCGAAACCAACGTGGAAGCGGGCGTGGAGGTGCGCGGCACCGCGCTGGCGCCGCAGGCCAAGCTGGTCTCCACGCCGGCGGTCTCGGACAGCGACAAGCTGGCCTGGCTGGTGCTGGGCCATGGCATCGACAACACGGCCGGCAACGACATGGCCCTGCTCAGCACCGCCGCTGGCGCGCTGTTCGGCGGCGCCGGCCAGGGCAAGCTGGCCAGCGCGCTGGGCGTGGATGAACTGGGCGTGGGACAAGCGGCCGGCACCTCAAGCGCCGGCGCGGCGACGGGATTGCAGAACACCGTGGTCACGGTCGGCAAGCGCCTGTCCTCGCGCGCCTACCTGAGTTTTGAGCAGGGCGCGAGCACCGCGACCAGTCTGGTGAAACTCAAATACAAGCTGAACCCGCGTATCACGCTGCAGTTCCAGACCGGCACCAACAACGCGCTGGACGTGCTCTACACCTGGGCGTTCGACTAGCTGGGATTGTGATCGGGGACAGGATCATCCTGCGGCGCCGGATGCGGCACATTCGGCGGCGCGGGATCGTCCACGGGCACGACGGGATCGGGGGCGCGGTGAAAACATTTCATGATCGTCACTCCTGGCGGGGAATACCGCCCCCATTCTACGCCGTTGCGTGTTTCACGTATTTCTCCAGCCAGGCGTTGGTTTCGTACAGCATCTGCATGATCGATTCGCGCGCGCGGTAGGCGTGCGATTCGTTCGGGAGCATCACCAGCCGCGCCGTGCCGCCCAGGCCTTTGATGGCCTGGAACATGCGCTCGCTCTGCAGCGGGAAGGTGCCGGAGTTGCTGTCCTCCGCGCCATGGATCAACAGCAGCGCGTCCTTGATCTTGTCGGCGTAATTAAACGGCGACATCGCCTGGTAAACCTGCGGCGCCTGCCAGTACGGCCGCTCCTCCGACTGGAAGCCGAACGGCGTCAGCGTGCGGTTGTAAGCGCCGCTGCGCGCGATCCCGGCGCGGAACAAACGCGTATGCGCCAGCAGGTTGCCGGTCATGAAGGCGCCATACGAATGGCCGCCGATGGCGATCCGGTGACGGTCCGCCACGCCGCGCCGCACCACCTCGTCCACCGCCGCTTCGGCCGACGCCACCAGCTGCGGCAGATAGGTGTCGTTCGGCTCCTCGTCGCCGCTGCCGACGATAGGGAACGATGGATTGTCCAGCACCGCGTAGCCCATCGCCAGAAACACCGCCGGCCCCCAGTAACTGACCGCGTTGAAGCGATACGGCGAACCGGTGGTCTGGCTGGCCGCGCCGGCCGACTTGAACTCCTGCGGATAGGCCCACATCAGCATCGGCAACGGCCCGTCGCGCGCGGCGTCGTAACCGGGCGGCAGCATCAGCGTGGCGGTCAGCTCCACGCCATCGTTGCGCGGATAGCGGATCTGCTCCTTCACCACATCGCGCAGCTGCGGCGTGGGATGCGGATAGTTGGTCAGCGCCGTCAACTGCTCGCCTTCCGGCTTGGTCAGGTCGCGCAGATAGTAGTTGGGCCGCTCGGTGGGCGACTCGCGCGTGGTGAGCAGCAGCGTGCCGTCGTCGTTGAGCACCGCCGCCACGTTCTCAAAATACGGCGCGGCGCTCTGGAACAGGCGCTCCTTCTGGCGCGTGGTCAGGCTCAAACGGTCGATGAATGGCCGGTCGCCTTCCGGCGTGGCGCCCGCGCCGTCCAGCAGCACGGTGGTGCCGGGACCGATCAACAGGCGCGGGAAACCATTCGCGTCCGCGCGCATCACCGGCGAGCCCGGGCTGTTGTAGCGGTCCTCGTAGGAGCCGGCGATGACCAGCTCCGGCGGCGTGGACAAATGGCCGGGCGCGATCATCCACTGCTTATAATCGCGCGTCTTGTGCCACCGCTCGTTGATCAGCGCCACATCGTCGCGGCCCCACGCGATGCCGGCGTAGCGCATGGTCAGGCGCGCCAGCACCAGCGGCGGTTCACGGAACGGCGCCGCGTGCATCAGCACCAGGTCGCGGATGCCGTCGATCACCTCGCGCGCCGGGTCGCCGCCATCCTGCGCCTCGGCCCACACCAGGCTGGCCGGCGCGTCGGCGCGCCACGACACATGCCGCACGCCTTGGGACACAGCGTCATTCCCCGGCGGCAGGCCCTCCTCCAGCGGCAGATCCGCCACCGTGTGCAGCACCTCGCCGTGCAGGTCGCGCACCTCCAGCTTTTCACCGAAGCTGGAGGCCGGCACGATGTAGGAATAAGGCCGCGTGATGCTTTGTGTGAGCAGGTACTCGCCGCTGGGGGCGATCGAGGTGCGCGAGAACTGGCCAGGCGCGCCAAGCAGCCGCGTTTTGCCCTGCAGGTCGACGATGGCCATCTGCACCGTGATGTAGTACTCGAACAGGCGCGCGTCCTCCTCGTTCTTCAACAGGTCCTGATAGGTGCGCAGCTGGCGCACATGGCCGTCCGAGGTGCTGTCCTGTTCTATCGGACCGGATGGAATGCCGCTGGCCACCGGCGGCTTGCCGATGCCGGCCGGGCGCCAGTGCACCAGCAGCCCGCTGCTGTCCGGCAGCCAGTTGAAGCCGCGCGTGAGCACCGTCGACAAGGGCTGCGGCGACAGCTTGCGCGCCTTGCGTTCGGCGATATCCAACACCCACAGCTCCACCGACCCGCGCTCCCCCTGCAGCGCCACGTGTGTGAAAGCGAGGTGGCGCTGGTCCGGCGACCAGCTCAGGTCCGCCAGCCGCAGGCCGCGCGGCAAGCCGCGCAGGCGGCTCTCCTTGCGCGTGCCCACGTCCAGCAGGGACAAGTCGGTGCCGAACGAGAAGCGCGAGGAGGAACAGGTGCGCGGGTTGATGCGCAGGCCGGCCAGTTTCAATTCCGGCTGCGCCACTTCGGCGATGCCGGGCAGCGGCGGCGTTTGCACCACGGCGACCAGGTTGCGTTGGGGGCTCAGGCTCAGGGCCGGGGCGCGCGGCGCATCGACGATGGCCTGCAAGGCGGCGGGCGGCAGGCGGTAACCGCCCTGCTGGGCGCCGGCTTGCGGCGAGGCGGCCATCAGGCCTAAATTCAGGGGCAGCACAGATAATGGTTTGTTCATGGAGATCCTTTCGATCCGAACGGGCTGCTAAAGCCCAGTTTGCTTATGCCGATCGTGATTGTCAATCAGTGCCGTACAATCACTGTTTTAAGCTTTCGCATTCGGACAGATTATGGAAATGACCACACTCGTATTGTTGCTGCTGGTGCCGCTGGCGGTCTGGCGCATTTATTCGCGCCTGAAGGTCGTACTTGGCCGCACCAAGTCCGAGTTGTGGCGCCACTACGCCACGCTGGCGGTGATGACGGTGATGGTGCTGGCGGTGGCCGTGAAGATCCTCGGTAACTGGGTGGCGCTGGCGGCGCTGCTGGCCGGCGTGCTGGTGGGCGCCTTGCTCGGCCAGCAAAGCATGAAGCGCAGCCGCCTGGAGAACCGTCCCGAGGGCTTTTTCTATACCCAGGACCGCAAGCTTGGCCTGTTGGTCATCATGTTGTTCGTCAGCCGCCTGATCTACCGCCTGTTCGAGGCGTATCTGCACATGCACAACGGCGTGGCGCTCGATCCCGATTTCCTGGGCAATCCGATTTCGTCCTGGCTGTTTGGCCTGCTGGGCGGCTTCTACGGCCTGTACTCCTGGCGCCTGATCGAGTGGCGCCGTACGCAAAAACCCGTACCGCGTCCGATTGACATTTTCGACATCAAATAAAGCGACAGTGCTATCTTAAGCGTGCCGTGCGCGGCTG
The DNA here is from genome assembly GCF_013376005.1 of Duganella sp. SG902. Classification (GTDB taxonomy): domain Bacteria; phylum Pseudomonadota; class Gammaproteobacteria; order Burkholderiales; family Burkholderiaceae_D; genus Rugamonas. Next base: position 236,133 of record NZ_JABMJK010000003.1, read on the forward strand.
ATTTGGTGGTATCCTGAATCTATCCGCACGGCAACAAGATTGCACTGCTATGAACACCTCGATTTACGACAAGACCGCCAAGGGCAGGGAGGAGATTGCGACCCGCAAGTTCCAGCTTGCGTCGCGCTTGCGTGCCTTGTTGGTGTTGGTGGATGGCCACAGGCCGGAGGAAGAACTGCTGCGCAACGTGGCGGGGCTGGGCCTGACGGAAAGCGCCTTGCAGGAGCTGCTGGCGCAGGGGTATATCGTGCTGGCCACCAGTTATGCGTCGCTGCCGGAGCCTGAGCCTGAGCCGGCGCCCGAAGCCGCGCCGCCGATCCCGCAGCCGTCCGACCAGGTGCGGCAATTCCAGTCGGTTTACGATTTCTATAACAAGACCATCAAGAGCACCATGGGCCTGCGCGGCTTCACCTTGCAGTTGAAGGTGGAAAAGGCTGGCTCGGTGGATGAACTGCGCCAGCTGCGCGATCCCTACGTGGAGGCGGTGCAGAAAGCAAAGGGCCGCGATACCGCGGCCCTCCTCGCGCAACAACTGGATCAACTGCTGGCCAATTAATTGGCCAACTGACTAGCTGATTAAGCCGCGGCCTTTTCCTTCTCGTCCTGCTTGCGGCGCTGGAGCACGAAGATAGGTTGCGCCCATTCCGTGTCCTTTTTCTTTTTGCTGGTGATCAGCGTCAGCTCCGATGGATCGTAGACGTCGGTGTTGTGGGTCAGCGGCGTCGTCATCAGGTACTGGGCGTCGGTGTTCTTCAGGAACTCGCCGACCAGCTGGATGTTGCGGATATCCAGGTGGGCAAACGGTTCGTCGATGAACACGAAGCCGCCGGAACCATCTTCCGATTTCAACAAACCAATCAGCAGCACCAGCGATTTCATCACCTGCTGGCCGCCCGACGCTTCACCGTCGTTCATGCCGATCACGCCCTTGCCGTCGAACTTGAAGCGCACGTGCAGGCCGGCTTGCGCCAGTTGCACGTCGTCGTTCTCCAGCCGCACCGGATCGGCCGTCACCTCGATGCCGGCCAGCTGGCCCAGCTCCTTGATGTTGGCCGCGTAGGTCTTGATGGTGTAGCGCAGACGCTCCATGTAGGCGCCGCGCGCATTGCCGGTCGCCTCGATGGCGCGGTTGTTCTGGTAGCGGCGCTCCTCGGTTTCCGACTGGCGCGCATGCAGCTGGTCGTTCAGGCGCTGGTACTGGTCGATCACGGTGGCGTCCAGCTCCCAGTCGCTGCGCGCCAGGCTGGCCTCCAGGCTGTGCACGCGCAGCGTGACCTGGTGCGCGTTCTGGTGTTCCTTGACCAGCGCGGCGCGGCGCGCGGGACGGCGCCAGCCTTGCGGCAGGTGGCGCCATGCCTTGCGCAAGGCCAGCAAGGCCTTGGCGTGGTCGGCGCGCTGCTCCAGTTGGCGCTTGTGATTCAGGCGCATGCCCGCTTCCGCTTCCGACAAGGCGAAGCGCGCGTTCTGCCAGGTGGTGTCCGCGCGCGTGCGCGTCACCACGGCGGTCTTGATCAGGTTTTGCAGCTCGCCCAGGCGCGCGCCAACCTCGGTGCGTTCGGCGCGCAGCGGCACGGCGTTGCGCGCCGCGTCGTCGAACTCCTCCGCGCGCGCGGCCAGTTCCTTGGCCGCGTCCACCCCGGCCAGGCGGGTTTTCAGCGAGCTGATTTCGGTGGCCAGCTTGGACACCTGCAGCGTCAGTTGATCCTCCTGCGCCTCCAGCGCCGGCAGCGATTTCTGAATCGCTTCCATACGCTGCGTGCGGCCGGCGGAGCCGAAGCGGTAGCGCGAGGCTTCCACGAACAGCGAGCGGCCGCCACGGCGTTCGCGGTGGTAGGCTTCCGGCGTGATCCACTCTTCGTGGCTACCCAGCTTGGCGCCCTGGTCCACGCTGTCCACGCGGGTGATGCGCGACAGCTGATCCACCAGCCATGCCGGCACCTTGGCCGAGAACTTCACCACCGACATCAGCGAGTCGTCCTTGACGGTCGGCGCATGCACCAGGTCCGGCACGATGAAGTGGCGATAGCGCTCCTTCTCCGCCAGGCGGTAGGCGGCCGACGCGTCGGACGATTTATCCAGCAGCACCACCGAGGCATAACCCGACAGCACGCCCTCGATCGCGCCCTGCCATTTCGGATCGGTGACTTCCACGATATCCGACAGCATGGCGTGGCCGATGCCGGCGTCGTTCAGCACCTTGCGCATGGCGCGCTGCGCTTCCGGCTCCGGCATGGCGGTCTTGCCCTGCAGCGCGGAGATGGTCGACAGCTCGCCGGCGATCTTCGACGCCACGGCGTCGCGCGCGGTGCGCACGCGCGCCAGCTCGATTTCCTTTTCCTGCAGCGTCTTGGCCACTTCGGCCAGGTCCGCGCCGGAATCGGCCGCCAGCTTCTCCAGACGCGCCTTTTGCTCCAGCAGGCTTTCCAGCGGCTTGAGTTTGGAGTTGATCTGCGTCAGGCGCGATTGCAGCGCGGTCGATTCCTGCTCAAGCACCGTTTCGTGAGCCTGCGCATCCGACAGCGCCTTGGCCTGCGCGGCCAGCATGGCGCGCTTGTCGGCCAACTGCGCGTCGGCCTGCAGCAGCGGCTTGCGCGCTTCGCGCAGCTGGCGGCTGATGTTGGCGTGTTTTTCGCGCGCCTCGTGATACTCCAGCGACGGCAGCACCTCCTCCTGCAGGTTGCGGCGCTCCTTGTTCAGGTCCTCCCACTGGTGGTAATTGGCCACGCGCAGGCGCAGGCCTTCCAGGTTGATCCTGGAGGCTTCCAGCTCCGCTTCGAAGCGTTTCAGTTCCGTCTCGGTGTCGCGCTGGTGGCGCTTGGCCTCGTCGTAGGCGTCCAGCACCTCCTTGTCGCCGAACACCTGGAACACCAGGTCCAGCAACTGGCGCGGTGCATATTCGCACAGCTTGTCGGTTTCGCCCTGCTCCAGCGCCAGCACCTTGGCCATGGCCGGCGACAGGCCGGCGTTCGCCAGGCGCTTGCGGTAGTTCTCCACGCCCAGCCAGTCGTTGCCGACTTCGCCGATCTCCTCGATCTGCACGTTACCGGGACGCATAAGGTATTGGCGCTTCCAGTCGCCGCCGTTCTTCTGGATCTGGCAGAACAGCGTGACCTCGTCTTCTGCAAAGAAGCCGGAGCTGCGGAATGGGCGATTCGACAGCTGTCGGCCCATCGGCTTGTTGTCCACCACGGCGCGCAGCCAGGCGGTCTGCTGGCCGCTGTGGCGCGCGTAGTGCTTGTAGGTGCGGCCCATCGAACAATCAAGGCCGAACAGCGTGCGCAGCGCGTCCAGCAAGGTGGTCTTGCCGGAGCCGTTCTGGCCCGCGATGGTGATGATCTTGGCGTCCAGCGGGATGTTCTTGATGCGTTGCCAGTAATCCCAGTGGACCAGTTCTAGCGATTTAATGTGAAACATGGCTTAGTCCTTGGCTGGAGTGTCTGCGTCGATGGGCGCCGGCGGCGGCGCTTCGAAGGCGGGCAGGATTTCTTCGTCGTCGTTGGCTGCTTCGGCCGGCGTATCGACGGCGATCGGCGGCTCGCTGCGCGGCACCGCGATCATGGTCGGCGGCGAGCGCTTGAACACGTCGGCCAGCGCGCCATTGACGATGCGCTCTTTCAGCAGGTCGGTATCCATCAGCAGGTCGAGCAGCGGACCCTCGACGATCACGTCGCCGCGGCGCTCGATGAAGCCCAGCTTGGACAGGATGCCGAGGTTCATGTCGAGACGGGTCTTCTTGCCCAGCTTATCGCCGAAGTCGGCCAGCAGCGCCTTGTAGGCGATGCCGATGGAGGTATCTTCCGCGCGCGGCAGCGGCTTTTCGACGCCGAACATATCGTTCTGGTTGTCCTCCGCGTGCTGGTGGGTCTCCTGGCGTTCGCGCTTGGGCAGGATGATCTGCGCCCACAGCACCACCAGCAGCGCCACGCCGTCGCGCGACAGGCCGAAGTTATTGTTCTGCCAGACGTCCTTGGCGCCGAAAATCTTCGGCTCGATATTGCGGTGCAGGGCCAGCGTCACATGGTCGGCGTACACGTTATCGAGCAGCTTGAGGCCGACGGCCAGCAGGCGCGCGTCCACCTCGGTGCGGAACTGTTCGTCCGACAGCACACGCTTGACCAGTTTATCGTCGCGGCGCAGGGTTTGGTGGGCCAGCAGGCGCGCGATCAGAATTTGGGAATCGTCATTCATCAGACTTGTCGCCTTCCGGATTCAAAGACAGTGAGAGGGAGGCTAGGGACATGGCGGCCACCTCCAGGTCGGGCAGCTGCACCATTTCATCTTGCGGCGAGAACTTGACCGGCAGGCGCGCCAGTTCGGCGGTGGCGCCCTGCAGGCGCGCCTCATCGGCGTCGCCCAGCAGCGGCAGCAGCGAGGCGCGGTACGAGGCCACGGCAAACGTCGCCGGCAGCAGCGATTCGTGCGCCTGGATCGATTTCGGCGCTTCTTCGGCGATGCTCGGGAAGTTGCCCAGCGCCGCGAAGTCGGACAGGCGCGCCAGCCAGTCGTCCAGCTCCTGCTGCATGGCGGGGCCTTCGCTGATGGTGGTCGGTGCGTCCTGGCCGGTCGGCAGGCCGTTGGATACGATGGTGTTTACACGGTCTGCCATTAATTCGGTTTCTGCTACGTCGATCATTTCCGCAGGCGTGATGAACAGCGGGACCACCGGCTGGTCGATCGCGTCCGTGGCCAGAGAGGCCAGGTCTTCATGCTCCAGCAGCCAGCGCTTGATGTCCGTGGTGGACAGGCCGGACTGGCCCAGGTGCACGCGCTGGCGCTCGATCTGATTGAGGGCGCGCGAGAACATGCCCTGCATGTTCAGCAGCGCCGATTGCGCGCGGCCGATGGCCTGCGCCGCCTTGTGCGTGGCGCTGTCGGCGTTTTCGTCGGTGGTGATGGCGCGCAGGATTTCCGAGCCCTTCTCCACCCAGTCGCACGCCATGTGCCACTTGGCCTGCGAGGCGCGCAGGCGGAATTCCGAACCGGAGGCGATGGCGTCCGAGAATTCCTCGGTCAACTCCACCAGGCGGCCCAGCAGGTGATTCAGCTGGTCGACGGTGACGCCGCCCATCACCTGGGCGCCGGCCACCTGCGACAGCAGGAAGCCCATTTCGGCGTTGTCTTCTTCTTCGCGGCCGAGCGCCAGCAGCGCGTCAATGGCCGACAGCACGTTGCGCGCCATCGGCGTGACGCGGTACACGGCTTGCTGGGCATCCCAGGCCAGCAGCTGGTTGGAGCGCAGGCGCAGCACCGCCGTCTCCAGCGATTCCGGCAGCAGGTAGCCGAGGCGCGTGTTGATGTCGGCGCGGGTGAAGCTGGTGGACGAGGTGTCGCCGGCCAGCTCGCGCAGCACCAGCAGGCGCACCAGCACGCCGTCGAAACCGCCGTGGAACAGGGCCGTGAACACCTGCAGCAGCGGCTGCGCGCGCTTCAGGTGGTAGACCTGCTCGATCTCGTCGGCGGATATGTGCGGCTGGAAGTGGGCCTGCAGGCTGTCGGGTTCCTGCTGCTCCTGTGCGGCTTCACTAGTTGTAGGTTCAATCATTCTTTGCCATTCTGTGGTCCCCGCTATTGTATTTTTTACAAACAATTCCGGTTATCGCGGGGGCGTCAGTATAGCAGGAGCCTACTTCTTCACGGCCTTTTCCAGTACCTGGTCGACAAAGTCGCCATCCGGGTCGTTGAAGCGCACGCGCACCGGATACCAGTCCAGCGACGGCGCCAGCCACAGGTCGACCTGCTGGCCCTTGGCGTCCGGCGGCGGCGCCTTGCTCAGGTGGACCGCGCTGATCTCGCCGGAGCCGATTTCCACGGTCTCGGTCTTGAGCACCTTGAAGCTCCACGGCTCGGCGTCGCGGCGGCCGGCCACGAACAGATGCCATTCGCTGCCCGGCTTGAACTTGTCCGGCGCGGCGCGCGCGATGGCGGCCAGCTGCCACTGGGCGCTGCTGCGATCCTGCTCGCCCCCCAGGATCGGGTAAGTGAGGTCGCTTTCAGTAAACGCAATGGTTTTGGCGTCGCGCTTGAAACTGGTGGTGTAGGGTTCCTTGCGGATGCGCTTCTCGTGGAAGGTGAGCGGCGCCAGGCCGTAATCGTCGACCAGGCCCTCGCTGCGGTTTTCCACGATCTTGCCGAAGATGGAGGCGCGGCTTTCGGTGGCGATGGAGTACTTGCCGTCGCCGGCGCGCCACTGCACGGTGGCCACGCCGTTCAGCGACAGGCCGCTTTGCTTGATCTTCAGGTTGTAGCTCAGGTCCGCCGATGGCGGCGGATTGGTCGGGCGCTTGACGCTCGGATGCTCGTCGGCCGCATAAGCGGAAGCGGCAAGCAGCAGCGCTGCGCAAAGGGTACTGATGTTTTTCATTTGTCTGTCATCTTCATATTGGAGACGGTTTGCGTGGTCAGCGCGCCGTTCGCCTCCGTGTTGCGTATCTGGACCGGATACCAGTTCAGGCCCGGCGCCAGCCAGATATCCAGTTTCGACGAATAGCTGCCCGGCTTGGGCGGCCGGCTCAAATGCCAGGTCACGACCTTGCCGTTTTTGGTGTCGATTTCCTCCTCGCCCACCAGCTGGAAGCGGAAGATGGTGGCTTCCTTCTCCTCCCCCACCTGGATGTCGATGTCGCCGCCGAACTGGTTCACGTCGGCGCGGCCGATGCCGCCCAGCTGGAACGGCACCGTGGCCTTGTCCTGCGCCCCCACCAGCAACGGATAGCTGCGCTCCGACGCGGAGAAGGTGATGGTGCCGGCGTCGCGATTGAAATGGGTCGCGGTTTCGGCGCGGCGCGCGCGTTTTTCGGTGACCGTGACCGGGGCGATGCCGTAGTCGTCGATCTCGCCCTCGCTGCGCAGCACCAGCAAATTCAGTCGCGTGATCAGCAGGCTCACGCCCGCCTCCACCGACGCCTTGTAACGGCTGCCGTCAGTATGCCACGTCATGGTCGCGGCGCCCGTCCATTTGGTGCCGTCGGCGTCGACCCGCTCGACCGTCATGTCGAAGCTGGCCGATGGCGGCAGGTTGACCTTGTAGCGGCGCCCGGCCGGGCGCGGCGCGGCGTCCGGCACCACGGCGGCCGGCGTTTCGCCCTGCGCCACCGCCGGCGGCGGCGTCCCGGTCTGCGCCTGCGCGGCCCCGGCCTGCTCGGCGCCGGCCGCTCCCGCCGCCTCGGCCGCGCCGGGTGCGGCCTGCACCGCCAGATCGCCCAGCTGCGCCGCCTCGGCCACCACCGCCGTGGCCTGCGCCACGCTCGGCCCCGCGTCGGCCACCGGCTGCACCACGGGCTTGCCGCGTGCCGCCGGTTTGCGCGGCGCCGCCAGCGGCGCCACCTCCTCCACCGGCTTGCTCTCGACCCGCTTGGGCAAGGCCAGGCGCAGCTGCGCCGTCATCAGGGACGGCGGCAGCTCCGACGGCCGATGCGTCTGCGCGCTCAGGCGACCTCCCACCCAGTCGATGGCGGCATAGTGCAGCGCCACAGTGGCGGCACACAAAACCAGTACGCGCCGGTGTCGGGCCAGGAAGGAAGGATCGGTCATGGCCGCTAGTTTAAACGGGATCGCCAAGATCAGCTGAATCGCGCAGAAATGTTGTCAAAACCTTTTGAATGACAAACAAATATCTGCTACGCTAAACGCTCATCCCACAGGAGAACCACATGGCGCACAACCCAATGAACGACACGCTGGATTTCGTAAAAAACCTGTGGGGCAGCATGAGCGTGCCGGGCCTGACCGCCCCCACCCTGTCGGTGGAAGAGCTGGACAAGAAAATCAACGACCTGAAAGCCGTTGAGAGCTGGCTCAATCTGAATATGAGCATGCTGCGCGGGAGCATACAGGCGCTGGAGGTCCAGCGCGGCACCATCGCCACCCTCAAGTCGGTGGGCGCCAGCCTGGCCTCGGCCGTCAACACCGGCGTGAACGACAAGTCGATCTTCGACGCCAATCCTTACGCCTCGGCGTTCTTCCACCACGCGCGGGAAGCGGACAAGGCACAGGCAACGCCGGAACCGGAGGCCAAGGCGCAGCCGGAGCCGGAAGCGAAGGCGGAAGAGCCCAAGGCGCCGCCGTTGGGCGCGGGCAGCGGCCAGCCGAACGCCTGGTGGAATCTGCTGCAGGAACAGTTCAAGCAGGCCGTGTCGACCGCCATGGCGTCCGAATCGATGATGACCGACGCCGCCGTGAAGTTCGCCGCGGCCGCCGCGGGCGCCGGCGCGAAGCCCGCGGCCACCAGGCCGGAAGCCGCATCGGGCGCCACGCCGGGGCAAGCGCCGGCGGCGGTGAAAAAGCCACCCGCAAAAAAACCCGCCGCGAAAAAACCCGCCGCCAAGCCAGCGGCCAAGCCGGCTGGGGATAAGTAGGATGGATTACGCCAGCCGCTGGATGCGGATGGCGTCGATCAAGCCGTCGGCCTGACGCTGCACTTTCTCGATATCGATCAGGCCTTCCTCTTCGAGCAGCCTGGCGCTGTCGTGCGCGGCCTGGAAACTGTCCAGGGTATCTCCCTTGGCGGCCACCGGACGAATCCAGGCCACACTCCCCACTTTCATTTTCTTATACACTTCCCTGGCGATATCGCGCATAGGTTTTGCCCTTTATTTGGCCCCGTCTCAAACCAGTGTAATCATTTGACGGGACTGAAACAAGCACGCTGTTGCGTGGCGCGGACGGTTGGTTGCTGCTCAGTCGCTGCTCAGTTGCTCGTGAAGCGGGTCGATTCCGGCACCGGGCCATTGGCCGCCTCGTACTCGCTGGCCGCCGCCGCGGCCACCACGCCGGATACGGGCGCCAGCAGCGCCAGTTGCTCCATCAACTGGGCGAAGCGCTGCTGTCCCGGAGCGATGGCGTCGACGTGCATCAGCACCGAAATGGCTTCGTCGGCCAGTGCGCGGTCGTAGCCGTTCTCCTGCAAATGGGAGATCAGGATCTGCGCCGAATTGAACAGGATGCGCATATTGTGCGGCAGCTGCTTGCGGGCGTCGCGCATCCACGCCACCGCCTCGGCGAGCTTGCCGGTCTTCCACAGCAGCACGCCCTTGTTCATCAGGTCCGCCGCCTCCTGGCGGGCGGCCTTGATCAACTCCTCGCCCTCCTCGGCCATGCGCGCTTTTTCGAAGATCTTCTGCACGTCGTCCAGCAGCGGCGCGTTGTCGTGATTGTTGCGGGTGACGTAGCACAGCAGGTTGACCGGCGCCTCCTTGACGCCCACCGCGAACAGCAGGGTCGCCATGTCGAGGCAGGATTCGGTGTCGGGGCGCTGGCGGTTCTCGTCGGCCAGCATGGCCTCCAGCTCATCGCCGGATTTGCGCGCGCGGCGGAAATCGCCGCTCTCGTGATACACCAGCCCCTCGGTGATCTTGGCGCGCAGCGTGACCTGGTCGCCGCCGAATTGATGGACCGCCGCGTTCAGCAGGCGGATGGCCTCCTTGGTGTCGTTCTTCTGGCCGCACACGCGCGCAAGGCCAAGGTAGGCGTCCACCGTTTTACGCACCGAGAATTCGCCAATCTCGATGCACTTGCGGAAGGCCTTTTCCGCCACCGGGATATTCCCCAGCTTGAGCGCCGTGGTGCCCAGCGCGCGCTGGCGCGGCACGGAATTGGGCGACAGCTTGGCGGCCTTTTGCAGCACGTCGAACGCTTCCTCGGTCTTGCCCTGCTGCTGGAACGATTCCGCCAGCTGGTCGAAGGCGTCGATGTAGAAGCGGTTGTCGGCGATCACGGCCTGGAACATCATGCGGGCGGAATCGAGATCGCCATTGGCCATGCGGATTTTCCCGAGGCCGCAGCGCGCCCAATTGTACTCGCGCTCCTGCAGCACGTCCTCGTACACCAGGCCCGCGCGATCGGGGTCGCCGCTCTTGAGCAGCAGCGTGGCCTTCATGCGCTGCAGGTCGATCGCGTGCAGCGGATGATGAGCGATCTGCTCTTCGCACAGCTTGGCCGCGCGCAGGTAATCCTTGTCGGCGAAGGCCTGGTCGATCTCGCGGAACACCTGCTTGCGCAGCCACACGCGGTTCAGACGCGTGAGCAGCACGCCCTCGGTGATCGGCTTGATGATGTACGCGTCCGGCTGATGCTCGGCCGCGCCCATCACCGACTCCACGCTCTTCTCGGCGGAGACCATCAGCCACACGCTGGACGGCAGCATCAGGTTGCGGATGCGCGCCTCCTCCAGCACCTGCTGGCCGTTCTTGCCATCGCCCAGGTTGTAATCGCACAGCACCACGTCGTAGCGGGTTTTCGACAGCAGCACCATGGCTTCGCCGCCACTCGACGCCTGGTCGATATGCTTGGCGCCGAGGTTGCGCAGCGATTCGCGCAGCAGCTGGCGGATGCCGACGAAATCGTCGATGATCAGGTAGCGCTTTTCCGCCCAGTCGATGCCGCTTTCGGCGGGATTCGGAGAGGTGTTCATGAGGTCACTCATGTTCAAGGCAGGCGCAGCACGAAACAGCCGCCGCCCAGCGTGCCGCCGTTTTGCAGCGCGATACTACCGCTGCGCTGGCGGTGCTTGTGCATCTTCGCCACCTCGCTGGAGAAGTACAGTCCGAGGCCACTGCTGTTGTTGAGGAAGTCGATGCGCGCGCGCTGCGGATCCATGGCGCTGACGCCGGCCTCCAGCAGCGACGCCGGGAAGCCGCTGCCGTTGTCCTCGACGCGCAGCTCAAGGTAGTCGCCGTCGATGCTGATGGCGAGGCGCACGCGGTCGCGCGTGTAGCGGATGGCGTTGTTGATGGCGTGGACCAGCACCCCAATCACGAGGTCCTCGTCCAGCGTCCAGATGGCGTTCCGCGGGTAGTCGACGTCCAGCGTGATGCCGCGCGACTGCAGCAGCATGCGGGCCTGGCCGGAGACCTGTTCCACCAGTTCCTGCACGCTGCGCGGAGCGGGATCGAACGGGTAGCCGGGTTTGCCGACGTCCTTGTAGAGGGCCAGCAGCTGGATCAGGTTATCGTTGAGGCGCTTGGTCTGGTACAGCATGTGCGCCATCTGGTCGTATTCGGGATCGCCGTTGGATGGATGGGCGGCGAGCAGGTTCTCCAGCGTGCCACTGAGGACGCTGATCGAGTTCTTCATGTCATGCACGGTCGATGCCAGGAACATGAACAGCTCCGGCGAGCCTTCATGCTGCGGCGCTTCTTGTTCATCCATTGCGGGGTTCTCCAACGGCGGCACGGGATGGTTGTTGTGGGCTGATTATAGCCGTTATTGACTGCGGCGGCGCTGTTTGAGCAGGAAGCGGCCGGGGTCGAGGGCGTCCACCAGTTGGGCTTCCAGGGGCGGTGGTGTGTGTTCCAGTTGGGCCACCAGCAGTTCCGCCATCAGGGGCGCCCAGATCAGGCCCCGGGAGGCGTAGCCCAGCAGGCAGTGCAGCCCTTCGTGCCGCGGCACGTCGGACAGGAATTCGAGGCGGCCGGCGTTGGGGTAGTCAGGCAAGGCACCGGCCAGCGGCAGGCGGTCCGGCGCGGCGCAGCGGAAGCCCACGCGCCCGGCCAGCGGCGCCGTGCGCGCAAGCGCGGCCACCTCTTCACCGGGGATGATTTCGGCCAGGCGGGCGAGGTTTTCCTGCTGGCTGCTGGCGCGCAGGCCCGGGTCGTCGTCATTGTCGTAGGTGGCGCCGGCGCAGACGATGCCGTTCGACGGCGGGGTCACGTAGGCCTCTCGGCAGACCACCAGCGGCAGCATGGGCGGACGCGTTTCCGCCGCCAGGTGGGTGACCTGTCCGCGCAGTTTGAACAGCGGCAGTTCGTTGGCCTGTTCAAGCTGGCCGGCGCCGGCGCCACTGGCGAGGATGACGGTCGGCGCCTGCGCGATGAGCACACCGTCCGCGCCGCGCACCTGCCATTCGCCATCGACACGCCGCAGGGACAGCGCCTCGGCGCAGAACACGCGTTGCAAGCGCTCACCGCAGGCGTCCAGCATCGCTTCGCACAACGACGATGGCCGCGCCCAGCCGCCTTGTTCGAACAACCAGCCGCCGTGCGGCGTGGCCGCGCCGATCAGGGCGCTGGCTTCCTGCGCGTCGGCCCAGCGGGCGTATTCCAAGGGGTAGTTCCATGTCGTCAGTGCTTCTTGCTGGACGAGCGCGTGACGCTGGTCGCGCGCCAGTTGCAGCACGCCGCAATCGGCGCCTTCGAAAGCGCGTCCGACGCCGCCAAGGCGACGCCACTCGCGCAAAGCGAACAGGTAAGCTGCGCGGCTCAGGCGCGTGGGGATATTGTCGTCCTTGGACAGCAGCGGCATGAAAATGCCGGCCAGATTGCCGGACGCCTCCTGCGCCGGCCGCGCGTGGCGCTCGACCAGCGTGACCTGCCAGCCGCGCGCGCACAGGCGATGCGCGGCCGACGATCCGGCCAGCCCGGCGCCAATCACCACCGCGCGCCGCACCGGCTCCGCCTGCGCCGGAGGCCGGGGCCGGAGGCTGCGATAAACCGCCGCGATATCCGGCGCGCCGCCCGCCGTGTCGCCGGCGCTGGAGGAAGGCGCGATGCGGCACGCGAAGCCGGCGGCGGTAAGCGCCCATACCAGCGCCTCATCTGGCGCGCGCGCGTGGAGCACGGCTCCCTGCAAGGCAAGCTTCGCCAGCGTGCGCGCCATGGCGGGCGTCACCGCGGCATCGAGATGGAACTCATTCACCCGCGCCGTGATCTGCGGCAGGAGCGCGTCCAGCGCGCCCACCAGCAAATCCAGCGTGACCTCATCATTCACGATCACGCGATGAAAGCCCGGCACATTCAGCGGCCACAAGGCCTGCATGCCTTCAGGTGGCGGCGGCAGCGCAGCGGCCACCGCGATGTAGTGCAAACGCCCGCGTTGCGCGCGCGCCGCCGCAAACCGCTCGCCACTAAACCGCGTGTCGAGCACCACCCGCATCATCACTTGCGCGCCTTCCTGCAAAAACAATCCGGCGCATGGTCATCCACCATGCCGATGCCCTGCATGTACGCGTAAATAATCGTCGAACCGACAAACTTGAATCCCAGCTTGGCCAGATCCTTGGAAATCCGGTCCGACAATTCGGTCTTGGCCGGACGCGGCCCCTTGCCGCTCACCAGCGGCTTGCCGCCGACGTAGGACCACAGCAGCTTATCCAGGCTGCCGCCGCTTTCCACCAGCCGCAAATACGCCTGCGCATTGGTGATGGCCGCCGCCACTTTCAGCCGATTGCGCACGATGCCGGGATTGGCCAGCAGCTCCGCCACCTTGTCCGGGCCATAGGCCGCGATTTTCTTCGCGTCCCACTGGTCGAACGCCGCGCGATAGTTCTCGCGCTTGTTGAGGATAGTCTCCCAGCTCAGGCCAGCCTGCGCGCCCTCCAGGTTCAGCATCTCGAACAAACGGCGCTCGTCGTGGCAAGGCACGCCCCACTCCGTGTCGTGATATGCAAGATACAGCGGATTGGCCGGATTGGCCCAGCCGCAGCGTTTCTTTTCCATGAATTAGCCCAGTTCCAGATCGCTCGACAAACCCACGCGGCGACGCTCGCCGCCCAGCACCAACGGCCCGCCCAGATTGCTGACCAGGCGCACCTCGCCATCCGTCACCGCCCGATCCAGCTGCCGCATCAGGCGCGGGAAGACGCCTTCCGCGCGCGTGCTCCCGGTGCTGTACAGGGCCGCCCAGGCATTGCGGCCGGAGCGCTTGGCGATGTACAGGCCCTGGTCCGCCAGCTCCACCACCTGCGACCATGACAGCAGGCGCGGTTGGTCCGGCAGGAACGGGAAGCACGCGAAGCCGATCGAACAGGTCTTCGACAGGCGCGCGCCGTCCGGCAAGGCAAAGTCACGCTCGGCCACGGCGCGGCGCATGCGCTCCGCCAGGCCTGGCGCTTCATCGCGATGGGTGGCGCGCGCCAGCACCAGGAATTCCTCGCCGCCCCAGCGGATCACATAATCCGACTCGCGGAACACCTCGCGCAAGCGCTCCTGCATCTGCACCAGGATCGAGTCGCCGGCGGCGTGGCCATAGCGGTCGTTCACTTCCTTGAAGTGGTCCAGGTCCACCATGAAGAACACCAGATCGTTCGGCGCCTGCAGGTCGCATTCGGTCAGCTCGCGGTGCTGGCCGGTCTCGTAGCCGCGCAAGCTCATGGCCACGTCGGCGTCGACGTTCTGCAGGAAGAAGCGGCGGTTGCGCAGGCCGGTCAGCTGGTCGGTCAGGCTGACCTCCTCCAGCGCCTTGTAGGCCTGTTCCAGTTCCAGGTTCTTTTCCAGCAGCTGTTGCTGCGTGGCCGCCACCTGCCGGTAGGCGCGCGCGTTGTCGAGCGCGATGGCGCCGTAGGCGCACAGCGTGCGGAAGATCAGGCGTTCACGCTCGCCATACGAATGCGCGCGCAGCGACTGCACCGTCATCGCGCCCAGCACGCGCTCGCCCACGCGCAGCGGCGCGAACAGCAGGCTCAATGTCGGCAGCGTGCCGGGAATCAGGTGCGGCGTCACGCCCTGCTCATCCAGCTCGATCAGGATCTCGCGCCGCTCGCGCACGCAGCGCGCCGAATTGGCGCTCGGCGACGACAGCGGAATGCGGATCGACGGCACCGGCTTGCCCGCCTCGATGCCGAAGGTGCACACCAGCGTTTCGCCGTCCGGCTCCAGCAGGAAGATCGAGAAGTGGGTCGCGTCGAGCAGGCCGTGCACGTGGCGGTCCAGCGCGCGGAACACCGCCGCCGCGTCCAGGTGCGCGGTGATCTCCTGCCCGATCGCGCTCAGATGCTCCAGCGTGGCGCTGGTCTGTTGCAGCACCTCGGCGCGCTGCGCCTCGGCGGCCGCCAGCTGGCGATGATGTTCGCCCTCGGTCTGCGCGCGCTCGGTCTGATACTGCACCTGCATGGCGATGGCGCGGTTGGTGGCTTCCTTGCTGTGCGTCTGGTCGCGCGCGGCGTTGGCGCGCTGCGAGATGGTGTAGGCGCGCTCGTAGTCGCCGATCGCCGCATACTCGCGCGCGGCGGCGTCGAGCAGCGTGCCGGGCACGGCGTAGCCTTCGATGGTGGCGGCGATCTCCAGCGCCAGCTGCAGGTAGTGCAGCACGGCGTTGGGCGCCATCATCAGCGCGGGGCCCGGCAGCTCGTGGCGCGCGTGGATGTCGGCCAGCACGTTGAGCGCGGCGATCTGGCTCGACGCATCGCCATGGTCGCGCGCCAGCGCCAGCGCGGCTTGCGCGGCGGCCAGCGCGTCAGCGGGACGCGCCAGGTGCGACAACGCGTGCGCCTGGCCGCGCCGCGCGCTGCTCTGGAAATCGTTCTGGCGCAAGGCGTCGCCGCGCGCGGCCAGGCGGGTGAAGCTGTCCAGCGCCGCCGCGTGGTTGCCGAGGTCCAGCGCCAGGTCGCCTTGGTATTCCAGCGCCACCGCGTAGGCGCGCGATCCGGACAGCGGCGACAAGGTGCCGAGCGCCTCGCGCAGCAGGCTTTGCGCGGCGTCGCGCTGGCCCAGCTGGCGCAGCGTTTCGGCGGTCTGCATCAAACACATGCCGATGCTCAGCGGCCAGCCGGTCGGGCGCGCGAGATCGAGCCCGCGCTGCATCCACTCCAGCGCCGCCTCGTGCGCGTTGAGGCTGGTGAAGCCATTGCCGATGTTGGTGGCGACGATGATGGCGCGGCGGATCTGGCCGGTGGCCAGCGCGGTTTCAAAGCTCAGCATCAGGTGGCCGATGGCGCGGCCATATTCGCTGCGCTGGAACGCGCAGGTGCCGAAGAAGTCGCTGATCCAGCCGGCCGCGATCGGCGCCACGCCGGCCAGTTCGGCGTCGAAGCGGCCGTTCCAGCGCTGCTGCGCCGCCTGCCAGTCGCCGAAGGCGTCGCAGATGCCGGAGGCGGCGTCGATCACGTCGATGCGCACCGGATCGGCGGCCGCGCGGGCGGCGGCGGCGGCCTGACGCAGCCAGCTGTCGCCGGCGGCGCTGGCGCCACGGTCGTTGGAAACCCAGGCCAAGGTCCAGCAGGCGTCCGCGCGGCAGGCCGCCGCCGTCGCCGGCAATGCCGGCGCGGCCTGCTCGCACAGCAGCAAGGCTTGTTCAAGGTGATATTGGGCGGCGTCCAACTCGCCGCGCAGCCATTCCGGCTCGGCGGCGATCAGTTGCAGGCGGGCGCGCAGCAGGGTCACTTCGGCGGCGGGGAGCGACGCCAGCAGCGGCACGATCTCGGCGGACAGTTGCGCGGCGCGCGCCGGGTCACGCTGGCGCAGATGCCAGGCGAGCGCCGTCAGCGCCGGAAGCCGCTCCGCGCCTTGCGCTTCCTGCAATACTGAGTCCCAGTGCGCCAGCTCTTCGTCGGGCGCAAACATGTCCACCAAAATGACTTTCCTCTACTGTGTCGCGGCGGCGCGCCGTTGCGCCGCTACCGCATTATTCCACAGTTTGCAGGCACGCCTTCGGCGCCCCTTTAAGTGCCTGATATCAAAGCCTTTTTGGTTCCACATGGAAACTAGTTTGATGGAAGCGACACGGATTATTGCTTGCTGGAAGTTAAACCTTGCACGGTTTGCAAATGCTGGTCGATGGTGGGCTGCAGCTGCGCGGCCAAGGCCTTGACCTGGGGATCGGTGGCCTGCTTCTGCGCCCCGACCACCTTGGCGTGCGCTTCCTTGTGATCCTTCACCCCGGCGTTTTCCAGGTAGGCCTTGTCGAAGGCCGCGCCCGACAGCGAGTTGAGGTGGTCGGCCATCTTCTTGTGCTTGGCGTCCGGCTCGCTGGGCAGCGTGACATTCTTGGCCTTGGCCACGTCCTGCACCGCCTGCAGGCCCTTGGTGTGGTCATCCACCATCTGCTGGGCGAACTTCTTGACGTCGGCCGATTGCGATTTTTGCAGCGCCAGCTGGCCGGTCGCCACCTCCGCCATATTGGCTTGCGCCAGGTCGTTCAGGATTTGCTGGTCGCCCTTGTTCAGGGACTGGGCGTAAGATGCATTGGCAGCCGCCAGCGCCAGCACGGCGCCGCAGATTTTCAGGTTCATGGCAGGTCTCCTTGATCGATGTGAAATTTATTTTAAGGAGGATGGAATAAAGCGGCCGCACCTTACGTATACGCAATACCTTCACCCAACATAGGAGACTTGCCATGAAACACGCCCTCACCCTGAGCGCCCTGCTGCTGGCCGGCGCCGTCCACGCCGACGACGTCATGAAAAAGGACGGCGTGCTGGTCAACGCCGCCGGCATGACCGTGTACACCTTCGACAAGGACGTCGCCAACAGCGGCAAGAGCGCCTGCAACGGCCCCTGCATCGAGAACTGGCCGGCGGTGACGCCACCGGCCAACGTGGCGGCACCGTACTCGGTCATCACGCGCGACGACGGCGGCAAGCAGCTGGCCTACCAGGGCAAGCCGCTGTACCTGTTCAAGAAGGACGTCAAGCCGGGCGACCGCAACGGCGACAACGTCAAGGAAGTCTGGCACGTGGTCAAAGACTGATGCAGGCGGACGGCCAGCGCCTGCTCGACTGCATACCGCGCCTGCGCCGCTATGCGCACGCGCTGCTGGGCGCGGGCGCCGACGCCGACGACCTGGTGCAGGACACCGTGGCGCGCGGCTGGGACAAGCTGTCCTCGTGGCGGCAGGGCGGCGACATGCGCGCCTGGCTGTTTGGCATCATGCACAACCTGCATGCCGACCACTTGCGCCGCGCGCCGCCGCCCGCCGTCGCGCTGGACGACACGCTGCCGGCGCCGGCCGCCGACGCGGCCGCAGGCCGGCTGGTCCTGCGCGACCTCGATACCGCGCTGCGCCTGCTGCCGCCCGAGCAGCGCGAGGTGCTGTTGCTGGTGGCGCTGGATGAGCTGAGCTATGAGGAGGTGGCGGCCGTGCTGCGCATCCCGCCCGGCACCGTGATGTCGCGCCTGTCGCGCGGGCGTGAACGCCTGCGCTTGCTGATGGAGGGCCAGCCGCTGCCCTCGCCGCTGAAAGTGATCAAATGACCGCCCCCGTAACCGAAGCCGAACTGCAAGCCTGGGTCGACGGCCGCCTGGCGCCGGCGCGCCGCGCGGCGGTGGACGCCTACCTGCGGCAATTCCCGGCCGAAGCCGAACGCCTGCAGGCCTACCGCGCCCAGAACGCCAGCCTGCGCGCGCTGTTCAATCCGGTGCTGGACGAGCCGCTGCCGCCGGCACTGGCGCGCCGTCCGCCTTCATTGGCGCCATGGACGCATGGGCAGTTGCCGCGCCTGGCGGCCATGCTGGCGCTGACGCTGGCCGGCGGCGCGGCCGGCTGGTGGCTGCACGGCGCCGTCGCCCCGGCGGCCAATCCGGCCCTGCAGGCGGCCGCCGCCCTGCCCGGCCGCGCGGCGCTGGCGCACGCGGTCTACACGCCGGAAGTGCGGCATCCGGTGGAGGTCGGGGCCGACCAGCAGGCGCATCTGGTGGCCTGGTTGTCGAAACGGCTGGGCGCGCAGCTCAAGGCGCCGCGACTGGGCACGCTGGGCTGGGAACTCGAGGGGGGAAGATTGCTGCCGGGCCAGAGCGGCCCGGTCGCGCAGCTAATGTACCGAAACGCCGGCGGCGCCCGCCTGACGCTGTACGTCTCGACCGAACAACAGCACGGCCACGACACCGGCTTCCGCTTCGCGCAGGAAGGCCAGGTCGCGGTGTTCTACTGGATCGACGGCCGCTTCGGCTATGCGCTGTCGGGCACGCTGGACAAGGCGGCGCTGGCCGCCGTGGCCGACGCCGTCTACGCCCAGCTGGACCCGGCCGGCGGCTAGGCGCGCGCCGATTGGTTGATCTGGATCAGGCGCGAGCGCATGCCCTCGGTGGCGGCCGGGCCGGGCGCGAACATATAGTCCTCGTCGTTGATGGCCAGGCCGCTGTTGGCATCCACCAACACCTGATCGGCCGGCTTGCCGGTCTCGCGGCTCACCACCAGCAGGCTGGCCCCTTCCGGCGCCAGGTGCTCGTTGCCCCACGCCACGAAGGCCAGCAGCACCGGCTTGAAGTCGCGCCCGGCCTTGGTCAGCACATACTCGTAGCGCGGCGGACGGGCGCTGTACTGGCGCCGCTCCATCAGCCCGCCCTCGACCAGCCCGGCCAGGCGGCGCGTCAGCATGTTCGGCGCGATCTTCAGGCTCTTCTCGAATTCGTCAAAGCGCGTCAGGCCGTAGAAGGCGTCACGCAGGATCAGGATGCTCCACCACTCGCCTACTTTCCCCAGGCTGCGAGCGATCGGGCATGGCATGCTGCCAAAGTCGGTATGTTTCATTTCAACTCCTCCTCTATGGTTTCTTCAGCGCGGGTCGCACACGGGTGCGACTTCGAGGTAATGCGATCACGAACGTAAAATATGACAAAATTTACCGCTGGAAACTCTCCATCAACCACCCTGTTGTTCAATGGTCGCTTTCATTATTGAGGATTTAAAAAAAACATGCTTTTGGCAGAAGCGACAACTATTTTGCAAGCGTAGAAAACTATCAAAAATATTCAAAAGATAGGCATAATACGCAACAGGAAGTGATAAAACTTTATCAACCGTTCGGGGGCGCCATGCCGACCACCCTTGAAAGCAGCCGTTCCAAGATCCTCATCGTGGATGACTCCGCGTTTGAGCAGCGCATGCTGGCGGATTTGCTGAGCGAACTGCCCTACAAGGTCTCGGTGGCCTTCAACGGCCTGCAGGGCTACCAACTGGCGCTGGCCAACCGGCCGGACCTGATCCTGCTCGACGTGCGCATGCCGAACATGGACGGCTACACCGCCTGCCGCCTGCTCAAGGCCAACCCGGTCACCCAGGATATCCCGGTGATTTTCCTCAGCGGCGCCGATGCCGACGACGACCGCATCCTCGGCCTGTCGATCGGCGGCGTCGACTACGTCTCCAAGCCGTTCTCGCCGGGCGAGCTGGCGGCGCGCATCCAGGTGCACCTGAACCTGGCGCGGCGCCAGCAGCAGGCGCCGGCCAGCGCGCCCGAGGATGAACAACAGCTGGAGGCCGAGAGCGAACCGGACGCGGTGCTGGTGAACGCCGTCAAGCGCCTGATCAGCGACAACCTGGCCGCGCTGCCGGGGCTGGCCGAGATCGCGCGCAGCGTCGGCACCTACCGCGAGAAGCTGTCGCAGGTGTTCCGCGAGCAGACCGGGATGACGGTGTTTGGCTTCATCCGCGAGGAACGCATCCGCCGCGGCGAGGAACTGTTGCGCGACACCGATATCGACGTGCAGGACATCGCCCTGCTGATCGGCTTCAACAACGCCGGCAACTTCGCCACCGCCTTCCGCGAGCGCATGGGGGTGACGCCAACCGCCTACCGGCAGGCCATCCACCACAAGAAGCACGGCTAGTCGCGGCACTCGGCCGGCAGCACCTTGGCCGGGATCTCCTCGCCGGCGCACTGCCACGCCACGCGCTTGTTCTCGTCCACGCGCGGCGTGAAGGCGATCGCCTTGCCGCGGTAATTCAGGTCGGACGGATAGACCCGCACCACGCCGTTGCCGGGATCGACCGTGATGTCCTGCACCGCGTGGCCGGGATCGTCCATGGCGTAGCCGGCCTGCTCCAGCGTGGCCGGGCCGCGGCCGTTGGCGTAGAAATAGCGCTCCACCGCCGCCGTCGCCTCATGGCCGACACCGACCGCCTGCACCATGCGCGCCTTGGCCGTGTACTCGCCGTAGGCCGGCACCGCCACCGCCGCCAGCACGCCGGCCAGGACCATCAGCGCCAGCACCGAGCCGACGCCGCCCACGCCCAGCCGCGGCACGAACAACGCCAGCAGGTAGGCCAGGCCGTGGCGGCCGGTCGGCGTGATTTCGTTGCCGTGCGCCAGGCCGCGCACCACGGCCATGCGCTTGACCAGCCACGGGTAGTCGCCGACCAGCTCGTGGAACGACATCCAGAAGCCGCCGCTGTGCTGCGCCTGCGCGGTGTAGTGGCTCACGCTCAGCTGGCGCCAGCGCTTGCCGCCGGCCGCCAGCGCGGCCAGGCCGACCTGGGCGCTTTTGAGGTCGTCGCAGGCGTGGAAGCCATGGCGGTCGCAGGTGTACTCGCGGGCGCGCGCATAGGCCGCGCCCAGCAGCGGCAGCACCGCCGCCGGCGCCAGCAGCGCCGACCAGCGCAGATGGTTGCGCTTGATGTGGCCGAGCTCGTGGCCGATGTAGAAATTGATGGCGTCCGGACGCTCCTCCAGCGCATCCACCACGTCCGAATACAGCACGATGAAATTGCTGCCGAGGAAGCGGGTGGCGAAGGCGTTGAAGGCGCCGCCCATTTGCAGCAGGTAGGCCTGCGGCGGCTGCGCCAGGCCCAGGCGCTGACAGCACGCCTCGATGCGCTGGTGCAGGTCGGGAAACTGGGCCGGGGTGATCTGCACCGCCGTGCCCTTGATGTAGGACACCAGCGCCGATTGCGCGAAGCAGTAGCTGACAAAAAACAGCAACAGGTACACCAGCGCCATGCCCGCCGTGCCGATCAGCAGCGCCGCCCAGATCAGCAGGGACGCCGCCAGCATGATGCCGAACAGCGTTTTCTCATTCTTGTAAATCAGGTTCATACGGCTCCGGCGCGCTAAAAGTTTCCCCGGAGCCATTCTAAGCGCTGCTTTACGAAAAATGCAACTCTTTATGACAACGAAACTTGTAAATCGCCGATATTGATGGGTTTCACCAGGTGGGCGGCGAAACCGGCCTCGCGGCTGCGCGTCTTGTCGTGCTCCTGGCCGTAGCCGGACAGCGCCACCAGCTTGAGGCCGGGGCCGCCGGGCAGCGTGCGCAGGCGGCCGGCCAGTTCGAAGCCGTCCATGCCCGGCAGGCCGATGTCGAGGATGGCCACGTCCGGCATGGCGTCGGCGGCCAGCGCGATGGCCTGCGCCGGGTCGTAGGCCACGGTGGGCCGGTAGCCCAGCGCCCCCAGCAAATCGCCCAGCGAATCGGCGGCATCCTGGTTGTCGTCCACCACCAGCACCCGCAGGCCGCCGCCTGCGGCCGGCGGCGGCGTCTCCTGGCTGGGCGCCGGCGGCGCCTCGGCCACCACCGAGGCCGGCAAGGTGATGGTGAAGGTGCTGCCACGACCCTCGCCGGCGCTGTAGGCGCTGACCTCGCCACCATGCATCTGCACCAGGTTGCGCACCAGCGCCAGCCCGATGCCGAGGCCGCCCTTGGCGCGGTCCAGCTGGCGGTTGCCCTGGACAAACAAATCAAAGATGTGCGGCAGCAGCGCCGGCGCGATGCCGTTGCCGTCGTCGGTCACCTGGATCTGCACCGTGTCGCCCTTGACGCGCGTGCCGAGCGTGATGTGGCCGCCGCTGGGCGTGTAACGCGCGGCGTTGGTCAACAGGTTGGACACCACCTGCGCCAGCCGCGCCGGGTCGCCATGCCAGCGCACGCTCGGCACATCGACCAGCAGGCGGTGCTGCTTCTGCTCCAGCAGCGGCCCGGCCATCTCGATGGCCTTGTCGAGCACCTCGGCCAGCGGCACGGTCTCCTTGCGCAGCTCGACCTTGCCGCTGGCGATGCGCGACACGTCCAGCAGGTCGTCCACCAGCCGCACCAGATGGTCGACCTGGCGCTGGATCACGGCTTGCTCGGGCGCGGTCTCGGTGTCGCGCAGCTTCATCAGCTTGAGCGCGGTGACGATCGGCGCCAGCGGGTTGCGCAGCTCGTGGCCCAGCATGGCCAGGAATTCATCCTTGGTGCGCGAGCTCAGGTTGAGGTCGACGTTCAGGCGTTCGCTCTCGGCCATGGCCTCGGCCAGCGCGCGGTCGCTCTGCAGCCGGCTCAGGGTGCCGCACACGGTGGCCGTGTACTGCTCCAGGAACTGGCGGTAGGCGCCATCCACCGGCAGCCGCGGCGACACGCGGAACGCCAGCGCCAGGTCGGCGCACAGCTGCAATTCGGCGCCCCGGATCACCAGCACGTCGCTGGCCGGACGGGCCACGGCGTCGTCGCCGTCGAGCAGGCTGATGTCCAGCAGGTCGCCCGGATTGTCGATGGTCGATTGCGCCACCGCGGCGGCCACGTCCTGCTCGCTGCGGCAGCCCAGCAGGCGCCGGCCCAGCAGATCCAGCGTGTGGCGGCGGCGCTCGGCCAGCACCTGCGCCGTGGTCTCGGTACACACCACCAGCACCCCGCCCACCTCGTCCCGCTCGTTGAACACGGGGGTGTAGGTGTAGCTCCAGTAGACGTCCTCGATGCGGCCGTTGCGCCAGATCGGCACCAGGTTGTCCGCGTACCAGCGCGCCTCGCGGCCGTTGCGCACCTCGTCGATCTGCGGGCCGATGATGGACCAGATCTCGGGCCAGCACGCGCGCCCGCCCTGCCCCAGCGCCAGCGGGTGCTTGCCGGCGCCAAAGCAGGGCACGTAGGCGTCGTTGTAGATCTGGGTCAGCTCCTCGCCCCACCACAGGAACATCGGGTGCACCGAATGCATCACCACGCTGACGGCCGTGCGCAGCGAGACCGGCCACTCGGCCAAGGGGCCAAGTGGCGTTTCCTCCCAGCGGTGGGCCTGCACCAGGTCGCGCATCGGCGTGCCGCTGCCGATAAAGCGCGGCAGGGTGCGCTGCGGACCAGGTAACAAGGCAACGGGCTGAGCCAGCATAGAAACTTTCCAAGGTTGAGAGTGAAATACTAACAACTGTAGCGTACGGCGGCGCACAATACACATTTGTCCGGGACAGAACCGGCACGCTTGACATTCGCGGCATATCTGGCAAATTGTAGCCATCGATCAAGAGAGGGTTGCTGCATGCAAGCGCGTCACGTGTTATCCGCCATCGCCATTCTGGGCATGGCCGCGCAGGCGCAGGCGTGTGAACTGAGCATGGCGCTCGAGCAATGGCCGCCCTACCTCTACAGCCAGCCGACTGGCGCCCCCGCCGGACTGGATTGGGAGCTGGCGCAAGCGATCGTCAAGGAAGCCGGCTGCAAGCTGGCGGTACAGCCCGAGCTGCCCACGGCGCGCCGCCAGCGCCTGTTCGAGCAGGGCCAGCTGGACCTGATGCTGTCCGCCTCCGACACCGCCGAGCGGCGCCGCTACGCGCGCTTCAGCCTGGCCTATCGTCACGAAAGCGTGGGGGTATTTTCGCGCAGTAACGCGCGCCGGCGTTACCAGCACATCACCAGCATGGACGCGCTGCTGAACAGCAAGCTGGCGCTGCTGGCGCCCAAGGTGGGCTGGTACGGCGCGGCCTATGCGCGCGCGCAGCCGACGCTGAGCGCCACCGGCCGGCTCAGCACCTTCACCAGTTTCCAGCAGGGCTTGCGCATGCTGGACGCCGGCCGCGCCGATCTCATCCTCGGCGACAGCGGCGCCCTGCGCCACGCGGCCAGGGCGCAGGGCGTCGCCATCAGCCCGCTGCCGCTGGTGGCGCTGCGGGCGCCGGTGCACCTCATGCTCAACAAGCGCACCACCACCCAGGCCGAGCTGGACCGCATCAACGCCGCCATCACGCGGCTGGAGCACCAGGGCGTGCTGGGCGCGATACGCGGCCGCTACGGCGAACCGTGATCAATGCTCGCGCCAGTGGTCGAGGTTGTGCGGCTCGGCCAGCGAAACGCGGTTGCGCTCGGCGCGGAAGCGGCCCGAGGCGGCATACACCGCGCGCCGCACGCGCATGATGGAACCGAGCGGGCGGTGCTCGGCGATGCAATGCCAGGGATTGAACTGCATGCCGTCGTCCACCAGCACCGACAGGCCGTGCGTCCAGCCGGCCTGCGGCGGCGCGCTGACGCGGGCCACCGGCACCCACGGCGCGCTCCACTCCACGCTGGCGTCCTCGATCGGCATGCTGGCCAGGTCGGTGCACAGCTGCACCCGCAGCTCCCACTCGGCCGCGTTTTCGGTCATGAAGTCCACCACCGCGCCGCGCAGGCCGTTGGGCTTGTGCTCCAGCGCGACCGGCTGGTCCTTCAACGCCCGCAGCGCCGGCGACAGCGGCGCCAGCGACAGCTTGGCCATGTAGCGCCCGTACAGGATGGGCACCACGGTGTAGAAGGTCTCGCCCAGGATGTGGGTTTCCGGATGGCCGCCCAGGCCCTTGAGCGCGACGCTCTCGCCGCCCACCGCCTCCACCACCTTCTCGGCGCCGCGCAGCGCGGCCGACAGCGCCTTCTTCAGGCCGGGCGCCTTGTCGGTGGTGGCGGCCAGCAGCTTGACGCTGCCGAGGAACTGGTGCGCGGTCGGCGCCTGGAAGGTGGGGCCGTTGACCATCACAAAATCCTGCGTGACATCGCCGACGCCGTCGGGCAGGCGCGCGCCGGGCACGCCCACCACCTTGATCGCCATGCCGCGCGGGGTGGAGACCTTGTCGTCCAGCAGGTCGCCGGGCGTGGTCGACAGGCGCAGCACCACCGGCCAGGCGGCGCCGGGATGGCGGAACAGGCCCTGCGCGTAATCGGGCGGCAGGTTGTCCAGCACGCGCAGCTCGCCGCGCAGCAGGCCGTGGCTCTTGGCGTGCACGCCGCGGTGGGCATGGCCGGTGTCCTGGTCGACGGTGGCGGCGATGTGCCGCATCGCCTCGATCAGGCTGGCGGTGGTTTCAGCCTCGTCCTCCTCCGGCACTTCATAGGCGGGATCGTAGGGCAAGGGCTGGTGCAAATGGCGGGTGGGAAAGTCCATGGGGCGTCCTTGTTGGGTGGCTCGCGCCATCTTGCGCCGCGTGGCCGCACGCGTCTGTGTCGTGCCGCACGCAGCGCGGGCTTGTGATACTTTCGCGCAGGAGGAGGAAAAGCGATGCCATCCATGAAGAAATTACTTTCCATTGCCGCGCTGCTGCCGCTGCTGGCCGGCGCACAACAGCCCAAGCCGCTGGCCAATTTGCTGACCAAGGGCTCGCCCGAATTCAAGCAGGCCATCCGCAAATACCTCGCCCGTGACACGCCAAGCGTGGTGGGCGGGCAGGCGGCGGCGGCCGGTCAGTTCCCGTGGCAGGTGTCGCTGGGCGTGGCCGCGATTCCCGATGCCTACGCCGCGCATTTCTGCGGCGGCTCGCTGATCGCGGAACAGTGGGTGCTGACGGCGGCCCACTGCGTGGTCGGCAATGAAGCGGCCGACCTCAGCATCGTCGCCGGCACCCATGTGCTGAACAGCGACGCCAAGCGCGTCGGCGTCCAGCAAATCCTGATGCACGCCGATTACACCTCGGCCGACAAGGGCCACGACATCGCGCTGCTGCGGCTGGCCCAGCCGCTCAAGCCGGGCGCCGAGATCAAGCGGATCGCGCTCGCCGGCAAGCAGGAGGAAGCCGCGATTCTCGCCGCGCAAACGCCGGCCACCGTGACCGGCTGGGGCGCCACCAGCATGGGCGGGCAAGGCTCGCGCGTCCTGAACTATGCGCGCTTCCCGTTCGTGCCGACGCCACGCTGCAACCGGCCGGAAGCCTACAACGGCGCCATCACCGACGATATGCTGTGCGCCGGCAACGAGAGCGGCGGCACCGACAGCTGCCAGGGCGACAGCGGCGGCCCGCTGGTCGGGCAAGCTGGGAAGGACGAGCGCCTGATGGGCATCGTCAGTTGGGGCGAGGGCTGCGCGCTACCCGACAAGGTCGGGATTTACACGCGCGTTTCCTACTATCGGGACTGGGTGCAGGCTTGCCAGAACGGCAGCGCCGCGTGCAAGGCGATCGTCCGCTAAGGCCGTTTGCCGCACGCGCCGCGCTATCCCCTTAGCGACCGATGCTGGCGCGGCGCGACTGGCGGCGCGCGACCAGGCCCAACAGGGCCAGCCCGGCGCCCAGCATGCCGTAGGTGGCCGGCTCCGGCACCGCCACCACTTGGCCGATGGCCTGGAATTCCGATACCGAGAAGCGCAGGTCGCCGGCGTCGCCGGTGCCGCTGATGCGGAAGGCCGTGGTCAACACCGGTGCCGCCAGCGTGGCGCTGCCGTTATCCTGTCCCCAGCTGCGGTTGGGCGACAACACGGCGGCCGTTTGCCACACATTGGCGCTGTTCAGGTATTCGACCAGGTAGTTGTTGTCGTTGTCGGCCTGGATCACCAGTTCGTTGACCAGCGACTGGTGCGCCAGCGTGACGGTGATGGTGTCCACCCCGTAATTGCCGGTCCAGAACACCGTGCCAACATTCCATTGCGTGTTGATTGGCAGGAACACTCCATCGGTCACGGTGGCGGCGTCCGCCAGCAGGCCGCCATCCCAGCCGGAGCTGTCGCCAAAACCAGCCGTGTTGGACAGCGTAACGCTCGCGTTCAGCGCGACGTTTTCCGCCATGGCGCTGGCGGCCAGCCCGGCGAAAGCCAGTGCAGCTACTAGTTTTCTCATCACTATCCCCTTCATATAAAAATTATAATGTTCAACCAGTTTAACGCGACAGTAAGGGCCACAGCGCACGATTGGCGGCCCCGTCCGCAAGCGGTCAAATTTTCAGATTGTATAAAATATCCAAAATCGGTATGATGTTTGAACCCTCTAACGCAGCCCGAAGGAACCACCATGAGCGACAACATTTTCACCGGCACCATCCCGGCCCTGATGACCCCGTGCAAGGCCGACCGCACCCCCGACTACGACGCGCTGGTCAAAAAAGGCCGTGAGCTGATCGACGCCGGCATGAGCGCCGTGGTGTACTGCGGCTCGATGGGCGACTGGCCCCTGCTGACCGAAGCGCAGCGCCAGGAAGGCGTGGCGCGCCTGGTGGCGGCCGGCGTGCCGACCATCGTCGGCACCGGCGCCGTCAACTCGAAGGAGGCGGTGTCGCACGCGGCGCACGCGGCCAAGGTCGGCGCGCAGGGCCTGATGGTGATTCCGCGCCTGCTGTCGCGCGGTTCGTCGCCGGCGGCGCAAAAGGCGCACTTCTCGGCCATCCTGGAAGCCGCGCCCAAGCTGCCGGCCGTGATCTACAACAGCCCGTACTACGGCTTCGCCACCCGCGCCGACCTGTTCTTCGAACTGCGCGCCAAGCACCCCAACCTGATCGGCTTCAAGGAATTCGGCGGCGCCGCCGACCTGCGCTACGCGGCCGAGCACATCACCAGCCAGGACGACAACGTGACCCTGATGGTGGGCGTGGACACCCAGGTGTTCCATGGCTTCGTCAACTGCGGAGCGACCGGCGCCATCACCGGCATCGGCAATGCGCTGCCGCGCGAAGTGCTGCATCTGGTCTCGCTGTCGCGCAAGGCCGCCGCCGGCGACGCCGTGGCGCGCCGTCAGGCGCGCGAGCTGGAAGCCGCGCTGCTGGTGCTGTCCTCGTTCGACGAGGGCACCGACCTGGTGCTGTTCTACAAATACCTGATGGTGCTGAACGGCGACACCGAATACACCCTGCACTTCAACGCAAGCGACGAACTGAGCGCCAGCCAGCGCCGCTACGCGGAAACCCAGTACGCGCTGTTCCGCGGCTGGTACGCCAACTGGTCGAAAGAAGTGGCCGCGTGAAGGGATTTGCCGTCACCACGGTAGCGGAGCAGGCGGCCGACGCGCTGCGCCGCAAGATCATTTCGGGCGAGCTGCCGGAAGGCGTCTCGCTGCGGCAGGACGCCCTCGCGGCCGAGTTCGGCATCAGCCGGATTCCGGTGCGCGAGGCGCTGGTGCAGCTGGAGGGCGAGGGGCTGGTGAAAATCGTCCCGCACAAGGGCGCGGTGGTGTCCGGCTTGTCGATCGACGAGATCAACGAGCTGTTCATGCTGCGCGCCCTGCTGGAGCCGCTGCTGCTGAAGAAGTCCGCGCCCAGGCTGACGGCGCAGGATTACGCCGAGCTGGACGCCATCCTGGCCGAGTACAAGGTGGAGCTGCACGCCCAGCACACCACCCGCTGGGGCGAGCTCAACACGCGTCTGCACGACGTGCTGCTGTCGCGCGCCGGGCAGCCGCGCACGGCCGCCATCGTCGCCACCCTGCTGCAGCAGACCGACCGCTACACGCGCATGCAATTGTCGCTCAGCGCCGACAGCATCCGCCAAGCGCAGCAGGAACATGAGGAGCTGGTCCAGCTCTGCCGTGCCGGCGACGTGCGCGGCGCGGCCGCGCTGTTGAAGCGCCACATCGAGCACGCCAGCAAGGATCTGGAACAATTTATCTTGTCGCAGCGGCGGCCGTCGAAATAATTGTCGATTTCAGGCGCCGCCGTTCGTCGTGAGAAGGTAATACCCAACTTTTCAACGTGGAGGCGTCATGAAAAAAGAGATCATCTTCAACCTGCCGGTCAAAGACCTGGAGAAATCCAAGTCCTTCTTCGCCGCGCTCGGCTTTACTTTCAACCCACAATACAGCAGCGAGAAAGCGGCGTTCATGGAAATCGTGGAAGGCAGCATCCGCGCCATGCTGATGACCGAGGACTTCTTCCACTCCTTCATCAACAAGCCGGTGGTGCAGGCCCGGGAAGCCAACGAAGTCATCATCTGCCTCAGCTGCGAGAGCCGCGAGGAGCTCGACAGCCTGATCGCCAAGGCCTCCGCCGCCGGCGCCCGCATCCCCCACCCGCCGGAAGACCACGGCTTCATGTACGACCAGGGCTTTGAAGACCTCGATGGCCATCTGTGGAATCTGGTGTGGACAGCGTCTTAGACGAAGTGTTGACGCAGCTCATAACGCCGCGCTTGCAATCACCAAGGGAAAGCACATACTGAACGAATGAACTCACTCGATACCCTCGGTTATTGCAAGCGGCTTGAAGCGGTAGGTGTACCGCGAGACCAGGCGGAGGTGCACGCACAAGTGTTGACGGAAGTGATGAACCAGGTCGTCACCAAAGATGACTTGAAGGAATTCGAAGTGCGATTAAAGGAATGGGTAACGCTTTATGTCAAAGAGCAAATCGCAGAACTCAAGGCTGACATGCTGAAATGGTTCTTCGCTGGCTTGATAGCGCAAACCAGCTTGATTATCGCTGTCTTGCGCTATCTGCCTCAGTGAATTTCAAGCGAACTGCTTGAAGTCCGGCTTGCGCTTCTGGAAGAAGGCCATGAAGGCTTCGCGCGCCTCCGGGGAGGACAGCATGGCGCCGAAGTGTTTGTTTTCGGCGGCGATGGCGTCGCTGACCGGCGCTTTGCGCGCGGCTTTCATCAGTTCCTTGGTCACGCGGATCGAGCTGGCCGGCAGCGCGACCAGCTTGGCAGCCTGGCCTTCGGCAAACGCGCGCAGTTCTTCCACCGGCAACACCTTCGAGATCAGTCCCATCTCCAGCGCCTCCTGGGCACCGAACGCTTCGCCCAGCATCAGCTTTTCGGCGGCGCGCGGGTAGCCGGCGATTTGGGTCAGCAGCAGGCTGGACGCGAATTCCGGGCACAGACCCAGCTGCACGAACGGCATCGAGAACTTGGCGTTGTCGGCCGCGTACACCAGGTCGCAGTGCATCAGCAGCGTGGTGCCGATGCCGACCGCGTTGCCCGATACCGCCGCCACCACCGGCTTGGTCGAGCCGCTCAGCGCCATCATGAATTTGTAGACGGAACGGTCCTCGATCGCGCCGCTGGTCGGGGCGTTTTTCATGAAGTCTTCCAGGTCGTTGCCTGCGGTGAAGATCTCCGGCTTGCCGACGATCAGGATGGCGCGCACGTCGGCGTTGCCTTCGGCGTCGTTCAGGGCGTCGGCCATGGTCTGGTACATCGCGGCGGTGATCGCGTTCTTGCGCTCGGGACGGTTGAATTCCAGGGTCAGGATGCCGTCGTTAATGCTGCTCAAAATTTCCATGAGTGTCTCCAAAGCCTCACGTCATTCCGGCGAAGGCGGAATCCATACCGCGCTCGCGTTCTATGGATTCCGGCCTTCGCCGGAATGACGGTCTGGCTGCCGATGAGCTGGCGCCACCGGCAGTGTCTAGATTAAACGCGCTCGATGATGCCGGCCGCGCCCATGCCTGCGCCTACGCACATGGTGACCATGCCGTATTTCAGGTTGTTGCGGCGCAGTGCGTGCACCACGGTGGCCGCGCGGATGGCGCCGGTCGCGCCCAGCGGGTGGCCCAGGGCGATCGCGCCGCCCATCGGGTTGACCTTGGCGGTGTCCAGGCCCAGATCGCGGATCACGGCCAGCGCCTGCGCGGCAAACGCTTCGTTCAGCTCGATCCAGTCCAGCTGATCCTGGGTGATGCCGGCGGCCTTGCACGCCTCGGGAATCGCGAACTTCGGACCAATGCCCATGATTTCCGGCGGCACGCCCTTGACGGCGAACGACGAGAACTTGGCCAGCGGGGTCAGGTTGTGTTCCTTCAGGATCTTCTCGGACACCACCAGCAGCGCGCCGGCGCCGTCGGACATCTGCGAGCTGTTACCTGCGGTGACCGAACCCTTGGCCGCGAACACCGGCTTCAGCTTGCCCAGCGTTTCGATGCTGGTTTCCGGACGCGCGCCCTCGTCGGTATCGACGGTGCGGGTTTTGACTTTGATTTCGCCGGTCGACAGGTCAGGCGTGCGGGTGATGATTTCCACCGGCGTGGTCTCGTCCTTGAAGAAGCCGGCCTGCTGCGCGGCGATGGCGCGGCGGTGCGATTCCACCGAGAACGCGTCCTGGTCTTCACGCGACACTTTCCACTGCTCCGCCACTTTCTCGGCGGTCAGGCCCATGCCGTAGGCCATGCCGACGTTTTCGTCGGTGAACATGTTCAGGTTCATCGATGGGTGGTGGCCCATCATAGGCACCATGGACATCGATTCCACGCCGCCAGCCAGCATCACATCGGCTTCACCGACGCGGATGCGGTCCGCCGCCATGGCCAGGGCGGTGATGCCCGACGCGCAGTAGCGGTTGATGGTCACGCCGCCGACGGTGCGTGGCAGGCCTGCCAGCAGCACCGATTGACGGGCGATGTTGAAGCCCTGCTCCGCTTCCGGGAACGAGCAGCCGATGATGGCGTCGGTGATCAGCGCCGGGTCCAGGCCTGGCGCCTGCGCCAGGGCCGATTGGATCACCTTGACCAGCAGGTCGTCCGGGCGGGTCTTGTTGAACATGCCGCGCGGCGCTTTGCCGATAGGAGTACGGGTAGCGGCGACGATGTATGCGTCTTGAACTTGTTTGCTCATTGTCTTATTCCTTAGTTGCGGACTGGCTTACCGGTTTGCAGCATGCCCATGATGCGCTCTTGGGTCTTCGGATGATTCAGCAGCTCGAGGAACGCTTTACGCTCCATGTCCAGCAGCCACTGCTCGCTCACGAACGAACCCTGATCGATGTCGCCACCGCTCACGATTTCCGCAATCATGTCGCCCAGTTTGAAGTCGTGCGCCGAGATGAAGCCGCCATCGCGCATGTTGACCAGTTGCGCCTTGATGGTGCCCCAGCCGTAGCGGCCGGTCACCTGGATCGGCGCCTTCAGCGGCGCGCGGTAGCCCTTGTCGAACATGGCGCGCGCTTCGGTCTTGGCGACGTGCAGCAGCTCGTATGGGTTGAACACGATCACGTCGTCTTCTTTCAGGTAGCCCATCGCTTGCGCTTCCAGCGCCGATTTCGACACGTTGGCGGTGGCCGCGTTGGTGAAGCCGGTTTTCAGGAATTGCAGGATGTCGGTGCCCTTGGCTTCCTTGTAAGCGCGCAGTGCCGCTTCTTTCAGGCCGCCGCCGGCTGGAATCAGGCCCACGCCCACTTCCACCAGGCCGATGTACGATTCGATCGACGCCACGCGCTTCGATGCGTGCAGAGCCATCTCGCAGCCGCCGCCCAGCGCCAGGCCGGCCACCGCCGCCACCACCGGCACGTTCGAATATTTCATCGCCATGAAGGTGTCTTGCAGTTCGCGGATGATCGGGTCCACCGCCTTGGCGCCGCCGGCCATGAAGGCTGGCAGTGCCGATTGCAGGTCGGCGCCGGCCGAGAACGCGCCGCCGTCGGCCGCGTCCGCGCTCCAGATCACCAGGCCCTTGAAGTTTTTCTCGGCTTCGGCCAGTGCTTTCTTGAAGCCGGCGATCACGCCCGGACTGATCACGTGCATCTTGGTCTTCAGCGAGATCACCAGCACGTCGTCGCCCGAGTGCCAGATGCGCACGTCGTCGTCCTCGTGGAAGGTGGTGCCGGCTTTGCGGCCGTCGATTTCGCCCGAGCCCAGTACCGGCGCGCGGAATTCCTGGCGCTTGTAGACCGCCAGGTCGGAACGCGGGATGTATGCCTTGGCGGCTGGCGACCACGAACCCTCTGGGGTGTGCACGCCTTTTTCAGCCACAGGGCCTTCGAACACCCATGCTGGCAGCGGCGCGTTGCACAGCGCGCGACCGGCTTCGATGTCTTCTTTCACCCACTGCGCCACTTGCGTCCAGCCGGCGGCTTGCCAGGTTTCGAACGGACCGGTGGTCCAGCCGAAGCCCCAGCGCATGGCGAAGTCGATGTCGCGCGCGTTGTCGGCGATGCTTTCCAGGTGCACGGCGATGTAGTGGAAAGCGTCGCGGAAGATCGCCCACAGGAACTGCGCTTGCGGGTTGGTCGATTCGCGCATGGCCTTCATCTTCTTGACCGGATCCTTTTCTTTCAGGATGCGTGCCACGATGTCGGCGGCCTTGGCGCCGCCCGGCACGTATTCACCGGTGGCGAAGTCCAGGCGTTGGATTTCCTTGCCTACTTTTTTGTAGAAGCCGGCGCCGGTCTTCTGGCCCAGCGCGCCCTTCTCCACCAGCTTGGCCAGCACTTCAGGGGTCTTGTAGACGGCGGCGAACGGATCGTTCGGCAGGTAGTCCTGCATGGTCTTGATCACGTGCCCCATGGTGTCCAGGCCGACCACGTCCGCGGTGCGGAAGGTGCCCGACTTGGCGCGGCCCAGCTTGGCGCCGGTCAGATCGTCGACCACGTCCACCGACAGGCCGAACTTCTCGGCTTCGTGCACGATGGCCAGGATGCCGAACACGCCCACGCGGTTGGCGATGAAGTTAGGCGTATCCTTGGCACGGACCACGCCCTTGCCCAGGGTCGAGGTCAGGAAGCCTTCCAGCTGGTCGGCGATTTCCGGCTTGGTGTCCGGGGTCGGGATGATTTCAACCAGGTGCATATAGCGCGGTGGGTTGAAGAAGTGCACGCCGCAGAAGCGCGACTTCAGGTCCGCGTCAAAGCCTTCGGCCAGCTTGCCGATCGACAGGCCCGAGGTGTTCGAGGCGAAGATCGCGTTGGCCGAAATGTGCGGCGCGACTTTCTTGTACAGGTCGTGCTTCCAGTCCAGGCGCTCGGCGATGGCTTCGATGATCAGGTCGCACTCGGCCAGCTTGGCCAGGTCGTCTTCGTAGTTGGCGACTTCGATCAGCGCCGCGTGTTCTTTGTTGCCCAGCGGTGCAGGCGACAGTTTTTTCAGGTTCTCGATGGCCTTCAGGACGATGCCGTTCTTAGGCGTGCCTTCTTTTCCTGGCAGGTCGAACAGAACGACTGGCACTTTGGCGTTGACGCAGTGGGCAGCGATCTGCGCGCCCATCACGCCGGCGCCCAGCACGGCTACTTTTTTAACGATGAAATTGGTCATGTCGTTTCCTCTGGTTGCTTAGAACAGGTCGGCGTCGAGTGCCATCAGGTTGGCGGAGCCCGAGCGCGCCTGACGGATCAGGGTGGCGGTTTCTGGTTGCAGGCGGGCGAAGTAGAAGCGCGCGGTGGCCAGTTTCGATTTGTAGAAGGTGTCGCCGCTGTCTTCTTTTTCCAGCGCGATCTGCGCCATGCGGGCGAAGAAGTACGAGTACACCAAGTGGCCCACCACGCGCAGGTAAGGCACGGCGGCCGCGCCCACTTCGTCGGCGTTCTGGAAGGCTTTCATGCCTATTTCCATGGTCAGCTTCTGCACTTTGTCGCCCAGGTCGCCCAGCGGGGTGATGAACTCGGACATTTTTTCGTCCAGACCGTTCTCTTCCACATAGGCCTTGATCTTCTCGCCGAACTTGCGCAGCTTGGCGCCGTTGTCGCCCAGGATCTTGCGGCCCAGCAGGTCCAGCGACTGCACGGTGTTGGTGCCTTCGTAGATCAGGTTGATGCGGGCGTCGCGCACGTACTGCTCCATGCCCCACTCGCTGATGTAGCCGTGGCCGCCGTAGACTTGCATCGCTTCCGAGGTGGCGATCCAGGCGTTGTCGGTGATGAAGGCCTTGACGATCGGGGTCAGCAGCGCGACTTCGTCGGCGGCTTCCTTGCGTACGTCCTCGTCCGGGTGGTTCAGTTCGCGGTCGATCTGCAGCGCCACGTAGGAGGTGAAGGCGCGCGCGCCTTCGGCGTAGGCCTTGCCGGTCAACAGCATGCGGCGCACGTCCGGGTGCACGATGATCGGGTCGGCTGGCTTATCAGGTGCTTTCGGGCCGGTCAGCGAGCGCATCTGGATGCGGTCCTTGGCGTAGATCAGCGCATTCTGGTAAGCCACTTCGGTCAGGCCCAGCGACTGCATGCCGACGCCCAGGCGGGCGGCGTTCATGAACACGAACATGGCTTGCAGGCCCTTGTTCGGCTGGCCGATGATCCAGCCGCGCGCGCCGTCCAGGTTCATCTGGCAGGTCGAGTTGCCGTGGATGCCCATTTTCTCTTCGATGGCGCCGCAGAAGATCGGGTTGCGTTCGCCGATGGTGCCGTCGGCGTTCGGCAGGAACTTCGGCACCAGGAACAGCGAGATGCCTTTCGAGCCTTCCGGCGCGTCCGGCACGCGGGCCAGCACCAGGTGCAGGATGTTTTCCGACATGTCGTGTTCGCCGGCCGAGATGAAGATCTTGTTGCCGGTGATCAGCCACGAGCCGTCCGCCTGTGGCACGGCTTTCGAGCGCAGCATGCCCAGGTCGGTGCCGCAGTGCGGTTCGGTCAGGCACATGGTGCCGGTCCACTCGCCCGACACCAGCTTCGGCAGGTACAGTTTTTTCTGTTCGTCGGTGCCGTGTTCCTTCAGGCACTCGTAGGCGCCGTGCGACAGGCCCGGGTACATGGTCCAGGCCTGGTTGGCCGAGTTCAGCATCTCGTAGAACGAGTTGTTCATCACCACCGGCAGGCCCTGGCCGCCGTATTCCGGATCGCACGCCAGCGCGGCCCAGCCGCCTTCCACGTATTGTTTGTAGGCTTCCTTGAAGCCTTTGGGAGTGGTCACGGTGCTGGTGGCGGCGTCGTGCTTGCAGCCTTCGCGGTCGCCCGAGTGGTTCAGCGGGAACAGCACTTCCGAGGTGAACTTGCCGCCCTCTTCCAACACCTGGTTGATGATGTCGGCATCGATTTCCGCGTGCTTCGGCAGCGCCTTCAGTTCGTCTTCCACTTTCAGCAGCTCGTGCAGAACGAATTGCATATCCCGGATTGGTGCGACATATTGACCCATGATTTTCTCCTGATGACTACTTTTGAGTGTTTGAATTAATTAACCAGCTTGTGCGACCACCGCTGCCGGCGATTGCGGATTGCGATACGTCTCGATCAAGCGCTCGAAGCCCTTGCCGGCGCGCTCCAGGCTGCCCGGGATGCGCAGGAAGCGCGCATCGTGGTGCAGGGCCAAGATCAGGCCGTACATCTCGTACACCAGCTGTTGCGGATCGGTGTCGGCCTTGAGGTCGCCGCATTCCACCGACTGCTTCACGCAGCGCAGCAGCGCGCCCTGCCAGGCGCCGACCATCGCCATCAGCTCTTCGCGGATCGGACCGGGGCGGTCGTCATATTCCACGGCGCCGCTGATGTAGATGCAGCCCGAGGCCACCTCCACGCTGACCCGCTTGACCCAGCGCGCAAACATCGCCTTCAGGCGCTGGATGCCGCGCGGCTCCTTGACGCTGGGGAAGAACACTTCCTGCTCGAAGCGGTGGTGATACAGCTTCAGTACTTCCAACTGCAAATCTTCACGCGATCCGAAGTGCGCGAACACACCGGATTTGCTCATGTTCATCTTATCCGCGAGCAATCCGATGGTCAGACCCTCCAGACCATCGCGACTGGCCAGGTCCAGGGCCACGTCGAGGATTGCAGCGCGGGTTAACTCGCCTTTGCGCATAAATTTAGTTGAGGTATTAATAAGATTGCATCCCAGAGTAAGTTTTCAAATCATGGAGAAAGATTATTCTGCTCCAGTTAAATTTACTCTGTGTGAAAAGAATTGCGAACGCTCGTACTATTATCCACTTGGGGGTGAATGTCAAACAGTACTGTTAGAGGTGGCGTTCTATTGCTGCGACGCAGCAATGCGAGGAAGAAATTTACTTTACAGCTTGTCCAGTTCGCGGCGGTCGCGCTTGGTTGGACGGCCCTTGATCGTCGTGCCCGGTTCGCGGTAGAGGCGTCGGTTTTCGGCCACGGCGGCGCGGCGTGCGACGCTCACGTCGGTCTCCTCGTAGAGGTTGCGGGCGACGGTGGCCGGGCCGCGCACGTCCGACAAGCCCATCACGTCCACTTCCCACTGGTCGGAACCGTTGTCGATCTCCAGCACGTCGCCCAGCTTGACGTTGCGCGCCGGCTTGGCGCGGTCGCCGTTGACGATCACGCGGCCCAGCGAGATGGCGTCCGTGGCCAGCGAACGGGTCTTGAAGAAACGCGCCGCCCACAGCCATTTATCGAGTCGTACACCTTCGCTCACGCGTATTTCCCCACTGCGAACACCCGCATCAGTAATTTATAAAACACAAACGCAACCTCGTAGCCGATGCGCCGCACATGGCCGACGTGCTCGAAGTCATCGTAGGTGATGAGCTTGCCTTCGGCCACCGCATCCTCGATGTGCTTGCGCAGGCTTTGCGCGAACGCCGCATCCTTGATCACCACATTGGCTTCCTGGTTCAGGAACAGGCTCAGGCCGTCGACATTGCTGGAGCCGACCGTGGCCCAGTCGTCGTCGATCACCGCCACCTTGGCGTGCAATTGCGTCTTGTGATATTCCACCACTTTGACGCCCGCCGCAAGCAGCTTTGGATAGAAAGAGTGCGCCACCGCATCCTGCAGCCAAATCTCGCCTACGCCGATCAGCAACACCACCTCCACGCCGCGCTCGGCACAGGAAATCAGCGCCTGGCGGAACTTGCGGCTGGGCGCGAAATACGGATTGGCCAACAGCACGCTCTTGCGCGCGCGGCCCAGCGCCTGCAGGTAGGCGCGCTGAATGGTCCTGCGGTTGCGCAGATTGTCGCGCACCACGAAGCCGGCCTGCACGGCGTGCTGGGCGGCGATCTTCTGCACCTTGCGCATATCGCGGTAGAGGCCGATCCGCTTGATGAGGCCCAGCTTGCCCAGGCGGCGCCACTGCGTCACCGCCTCCATCTGGATGTCGGCCACCAGCGGCCCGCGCACCTGCACCGCGAAGTCCCAGCGCGGCGCCGACAGCGGCTTGCTGTGATCGTAATCGCAGAACATGTCGTCGTTGATGTTGATGCCGCCGACATACGCGACCTGGCGGTCCACCACGCAGATTTTCCGGTGCGTGCGCGTGACGCCGCGCCTGAACCAAGGGTTGAACATGCGGTGCTCGACGCCCTTGGCGACCAGCTGCTCGTGCATGCTGTTGACCTGGCGGCGGCCGGTGCCCCACCAGTCGGTAATCATGCGCACCTGCACGCCGCGCTGGGCGGCGCCGATCAGCGCGGCCAACACCTTCTGGCCGGTGTCGTCGCCGGCGAAGATATAGGTCTCGAAATACACCTCGTACTGCGCGTTGTCGATGGCGTCGATCAGCGCGGGAAAGTAGTCGGTGCCGGTATGCAGCAGCCTGACCTCGTTATCGGCAAGGAAATTAACGGTACGCATCGCCAGATTCTAACCTCGTGTCATGAAATAGGGCGGATTACAAGAAACAAGTCTATAATAAATTGCAATTCGGCTCGGAGGCCTAACGCACGGAGTGCCATGCATGGGAGTGCCCATCCTATCCTGTTGTCTGCTGATGGCATCGCTGGCGCCCTGGGCCGCGGCGGCGGAGCCCGCGGGGTGCGCCAAGGTGATCGTCTCCGCCGATCCCGATTATCCCCCCTTGCACTGGTATGACGGCAAGACCTTGCGCGGCCCCAGTGTCGAGCTGGCCGCCCGGGTCCTGTCCGACCTGCAGATTCCCCACGAGGTGCGCTACGTCGGTCCGTGGAAGCGCGTGCTGGCGAACGCCGCCGCCGGCGCCGTCGACCTGGTGGCGACGCTGAAAATCCAGCCGGAGCGCGAACGCTATCTGGAATTCGTGCGCACGCCGGCGTTCCCCAATCCGGTGGCGGTGTTTGTCGACCGCCAGCGCGCCTTCATCTTCAACCACTGGGGCGACCTGGCGCAGCACCGGGGCGGCATCTCGCTCGGCAACACCTTCGGCACGGAGTTCTCGCAGTACGCGGCCAGCCATCTGCAGCTGGAGGAATCGGGCACCGCCGACACCAATTTCCGCAAGTTGGGCCTGGGCCGCATCGACTATTTCGTGGTCGGGCTGTTCACCGGCGAAACCTATCTGGCGCGGCACGGCCTTGGCGCCCGCTTCATGGCCATGCGCCCGTTCCTGACCGAGGACAAGAACTATTTCGCCTTCAGCAAAAGCAGCCCCTGCGTGAAATACCACGACGCGTTCGAGGCGCGGCTCAAAGAACTGGTGGCCGGCAAAACCAATATCGCCATGCTGAACGCCAGCCTGCAGGGGCTGGACATCAAACTCGACGTCGCCAGCTTGAGCCGCAAATAAGCACGGCCCGGCTCAGGCCAGCGTCAGGTTGGCCACGATGGGCGCGTGATCGGACAGCTTGGCCCACAGGCTGCCGTGCATCACCTCCGCCGTCTCGACCTTGAAGCCGCGCACATAGATGCGGTCGAGGCGGAAGAACGGCAGGCCGGCCGGGAAGGTGCGGGCGGGCGCGACGCCGGTCTTGCGGCGCAGCTTGCGCAGCACTTCATCGAGCGCCGAATTGCCGCCGATCTCGTCGAACGCCTCGCGCACGCCGAGCGCGTTGCGCAGCTCGTCGCTGAGGGTGTTGCGCCAGTCGTTGAAGTCGCCGGCGATGACCACCGGCTCGTCGTTCGGCGCGGTTTCCTGGACGGCCGAAATCAGCGCCTGCGTCTGCCTGCGGCGGCTGCCCTCGAACAAGCCCAGATGCACCACATAGCAATGCACCGGCCCGTGCGGCGTGTTCAGCACGCAGTGCAGGATGCCGCGCTGCTCGTAGGCATGGTCGGACACGTCGCGGTTGGCCTGGCTGGCGATGGGGAAGGCGCTGAGCAGCGCATTGCCGTGATGGCCGTGATCGTAGATCGCGTTCATGCCGTAGGCCGAATGCAGATAGCGCGATTCGCCGGCGAAAAATTCATGCTGCGCCGCAGCGGGCCAATGCTTGTGGCCGAGGTGCTCGGCGCCGTATTTGGCGGCTTTGAGGTCGTGCTTGCCCTGCACCTCCTGCAAAAAAACCACATCGGCATCGAACATCCCGATCGCCTGTTTGAGCGCCAGCACGCGCGGTTCCGCGCGGATGGCGGACACGCCCTTATGAATATTGTAGGTGGCGACACGGATCTTCATGTCATCCATTTTAACCCTGAGTCCGGGGCCGCGACAGGTCTCCTGTGTGCGGTCCCGCACCCTCGCCGCAGACTGCTCAGGCCATCAGTGCGCCATGGCCGTATGCCTGGCTGAGGCCAACGACTTCCGCCAGCGAGCCGGTGGTGGCCATGTGCGACACGGTGCTGTACACCGTGCTTTCATAACTGAGCAGATTGGTGTCCTGGTTGACCCCGTCCAGCATGGACCGCGCCGTAGCCGCTGCCGCGTAGCCCGCATAGCCGGCGATCTCGGATGGCTGGTCCAGCAAGGCGGTAAAGTTGGACGCCACCACCACCCGGTTGGCCACCAGGGCGGCATCGATCTTGCCTTGCGCCGTAGTGTTGGCCTCGGCGCCGCCGACGATGTTCAGCGCCAGCAGGCTTTTCGCCACGTTGCCGCCATCCAGCGCGCTCACCCAGAAATCCAGGCCCGGCCCTTCCGGCGGCGTGCGGCCCAGCAGATGAACAAAAATCGACACCACGAAATCATGATTGCTGGCGCCCTTGTACAACACCGCCGATTCCTCGCTGTTGCCGAAGCTGTCGACCAGTTGCTTGACGGCGGCATTGGTCTGGTACGCCAGCACGATGCCGTCGGCGGTGGTGGGCGCGCCGGCCGCGCTCAGCTGGGCCACCATATTGGCCAGGCCGTTGGCGTCGGCCGGGCGGCCGAAGTAGGCCACGTAGAATTTCTGCGCCAGCTGCACGTACTGCGCTTGGGTGGCGTCCTCCGCCAGGCTGTTGACGTTGAGCGCCATGCTGCCGTCGGCAAAGCTGAGGCGTTCGATGTTGGTCAGCTTATCCTTCTGCGCCGGATTGCTGTTCAGCGTGACGCTGTAGCCACTGCTGCTGGAGCTAAAGCTATAGGCGCTGAAATTGCCGCCATAGACCGCGGTGTCAATACCGCTGCCACCGTCCAGCACATTGCTGCCGCCATTGCCCTGCAGATGATTAGCCAGGCTGTTGCCGATCAGCGTATCGTCGCCGCTGCCGCCAATGGCGTTCTCGATCCAGGCGCCATAGGCGATGCCCAGGTTGTTGGTGCCGTCATAAGTAGGGGTGGGTGGCGGCGTGTCGCCCCAGTCAATATCGGTGCGCAGGTCCGACGGGATATGGATCGATGAATAATTCCCCGGGGTGAGATCAATCACGCTGCCGTTGGTGAAGTTGGCCACCGAGATGGTGTCAT
The DNA here is from genome assembly GCF_013376005.1 of Duganella sp. SG902. GTDB lineage: Bacteria > Pseudomonadota > Gammaproteobacteria > Burkholderiales > Burkholderiaceae_D > Rugamonas. The sequence goes on from NZ_JABMJK010000003.1 coordinate 277,580, forward strand.
TGCCGCCCGCGTCCCAGATGGTGCGCAGGAAGGGCGTCGACGGATCGAAGGTGTAGGTATCGTTGCCGGTCTTGTAGCTCAGATTGGCGCCATACTGGTACTGGATGGCGGCGATATCGTTCACCATCGGCGTATCCGGCACTACATGGTAGGACTGCCAGTAATAGCTGCGTGAGGTTTCCGTGATGTCGACGAACAGGCTCTTAGGCGCATCATCGTACGCCATGATGGAGTACTGGCGGTTGGCGTGCGCCAGATCCAGCGTGCCATCCTCGAACGGGTGCTTGAGGCCGAGTGCATGACCCAGTTCATGGATCAGCGACATGTAGTTGTAGGAACCGACGGACCAGTCCGTGTCGGTCAACGCCGAGCTGATCCAGACGTCGCCGCCGGACGGGTAATAAGGATCGGGATAAGACGCCCAGCCCCATGGGGACGAGCCATCGCTGAACGTGTTCGACGCCGACGTGAACGCCAGACGGATATCCCCCACCACGGTACTGCTATCCTGCACCAGCACCGGCGTGACGTTGGCCACGTCGGCCCAGGCCTGCAGCGCATTTTGCGCGGCGGTTCGCTGGATGGCGTTCAGGCCGTAATGCTGGGTGGCGGTGTTTTCGTTCAGGTCGGAATACACGCCGTTCGGACCGGCGAACACGGCGGTGGTATTGGTGGTCCACGGGAAGCTGTAAGTGACGGTGGCGCCGGTACCGGTCGCGCCCCCCCATTTACTGCCGCCCAGCAGGGCGTCGATGGTCAGTTGGCCGCTATTATTGACGTCGCTGGTCTGGCCGGTAGTGCTGGGGCTGGGCATGACAAAAACTCCTTCGTTGTTATCTGTGTATCTCTCTCAGGCAAATAGCCCGTCGTGCGCCACTGGCTGCACCCCCACCAGTTGCACTGGCAACTTGGCGATCGTACTCAGCACCGTGCTCTCGTAGCTGACCACCGGCGTGCTCTGGGTGACGGCATCGAGCAGCGCGCGCGCCGCGCTGGCCGCCTCCGCGCCGGCGTAATTGGCCACCAGCGCCGGCACGTTCAGCGCCACCGTGAAGTTGTCAGCCACCAGCACGCGGTTGGCGACCAGGGCGGCATCTATCTTACCCTGATCTGTCGTGTTTGCTTCGGCGCCGCCAACGATGTTCATCGCCGCCAGGCTGCGCGCCACATTGCCGCTGTCCAGCGCATTGACCCAGAAGTCCAGTCCCGGCCCTTCCGGCGGCGTGCGGCCCAGCAGGTGGGTGAAGATCGACACCACGAAGTCATGGTTGTTGGTGCCCTTGTACAACAGCGCCGATTCCTCGCTGTTGCCGAAGCTGTCGACCAGCTGCTTGATGGCCGGATTGGTCTGGTAGGCCAGCACGATGCCGTCCGCGATGGTGGGCGCCTTGGCGGCGCTGAGCTGGGATACCATGTTCGCCAGGCCATTCGGATCGGCCGGGCGGCCAAAATACGCCACATAGAATTTCTGCGCCAGCGCCGTATACTGGGCCGTCAGCGCATCCTCGGCCAGACCGTCGACCGTCAGCGCCATGGTCACATCCTTGAAGCTCAGGCGCTCAACCTGGTTCATGATGTCGGTCTGCGTACCGTTGCGTGCCTCCACCTGATAATAGCCATCCGACTCCACGCTGACGGTATAGTCGGCAAACTTGCCGGTATAGACCACCGTGTCGGTCCCGCCGTAGCCATTCAGCAGATTGAAGCCGGCGTTGCCCTGCAGATGGTTGTTCACCTCGTTTCCCCACAGGATATCGTCGCCGCTGCCGCCGATGGCGTTCTCGATTATCGCGCCCAGCGCAATGCCAAGGTTGTCGGTGCCGTCATAAGTGGGCGTGGGCGGCGCCTTGGTCCAGTTATAACCGGCGCCGGTGTCGGACGGTATCGCAATCGACGAGTAAGACCCGTCCAGCAAGTCGATGGTGCAGCCGTTGGTGAAGTTGGCGACCGAAATAGTGTCGTTGCCGCCCGCATCCCAGATGGTGCGCAAGAACGGCGTCGACGGGTCAAAGGTGTAGACGTCGTCACCACGGTGGTAGCTCATATTGGCGCCGTACAGATACTGGATGACAGCAATGTCGGCCACCATCGGCGTCTGCGGCGACACGTAGAAGGACGACCAGCTGTGCGTGCTGCCGTCATCGGTGACGTCGACGAACAGGTCATGCGGCGGATCGTCGTAGGCCATCACGGTGTACTGGCGATTATCGAGATCGCTATCCAACACGGTTGTACCTTCAAATGGGTGCTTCAAGCCGAGTGCATGCCCCAGTTCGTGGATCAATGACATGTAGTTGTATGAGCCGGCCACCCACTTGCCGCTGGGGTTGGCGCCGGTGGACATGGTACTGATCCAGATATCGCCACCTTGCGGATAGGTGTTATTGGGGAAATATGCCCAGCCCCACGCCGTGTCCCCGTCGCTGGTCGTGTCGGTTGCAGAGGTCCAGCCGACACGGATATCCCCCACCAGGGTGGCGCTCTCCTTCACTTCCACCGGCTTGATGTCGGCCACATCGGCCCAGGTCTGCAGGGCGTTGCGGAAAGCGTCCTGCTGCACGGTGGTGAGTCCGTAATGAGAGGTCGCGTTCGGCTCATCATCGGAGGAATACGGGGTACCGTTGGCACCGGAGAATACGGCGGAATTACTGCTGGTCCATGGAAAGCTGTAGGTGATGGTAATGCCTGTCCCCACCTTGCCGCCCCATTTCAGCCCCGCTATCAATGCATCGTAGAGATTAATATCGAGTAAATCGACCTTGCTGGTGGGACTGGACGCGGTAGGCGATGACATACATTCTTTCTGGAAATTTGGATTGCATCAGGACCATTGATTGTAATCAATAGCAAGCCAACTTACCAGAAGACTAATTATCAAGAATTAAATTTGGTGCTGAAAGCGCGACAGTTGCAGAATGGCCTCGGCGTTGGATGGCGAGAAGCATTTGTCGGCGGCTTCCAGATACGGCAGCCAGATGTAATTGACGTGCTCGCGCGGGCTGAGGGTGATGGCGATGTCGCGCGGGACTTCCACGCTGAAAACGTGCTCGGTGTTTTCGGTGACGCCGGGCGCATAGCGGTGGCGCCAGACCGGGTAAATCGTGTAGATGTTGGACAGGTGCCAGTCGCGCAGCACGATGGTCTGGCCGTCGGCCACGATGCCGGTTTCTTCGTACAGTTCGCGGGTAGCGGTTTGCAGCAGCGGCTCGTCCGGCGCGTCCAGCGAGCCGGTGACCGATTGCCAGAAGCCCGGCTTGTCGGCGCGCTCGATCAGCAGCACTTGCAAATCGGCGGCGTGGATCACCACCAGCACTGATTCAGGAATCTTGTAAGGCTTCATAGGCACAATAAAAGAAAAGGCGCCGCGGCGCCTTTTCTTAGCAACACAAATTAACCAGCCACTTTCGGCTCGGCCGCGCGCAGGCGGATGTGCAGTTCGCGCAGTTGCTTCTCGTCGACTTCCGACGGCGCGTGGGTCAGCAGATCCTGCGCGCGCTGGGTTTTCGGGAAGGCGATCACGTCGCGGATCGAGTCGGACTTGGTCATCAGCGTCACGATGCGGTCCAGGCCGAACGCCAGGCCGCCGTGCGGCGGCGCGCCGTACTGCAGCGCGTCCAGCAGGAAGCCGAACTTCAGGCGCGCCTCGTCGGCGTCGATCTTCAGCGCGCGGAACACTTTCGACTGCACTTCCTCGCGGTGGATACGGATCGAGCCGCCGCCCAGTTCCCAGCCGTTCAGCACCATGTCATAGGCCTTGGCGATGCAGGCGCCCGGATTGGTTTCCAGCATGTCCTCGTGGCCGTCCTTCGGCGCGGTGAACGGGTGGTGGGTCGCGGTCCAGCGGTCGGCTTCCTCGTCGTATTCGAACATCGGGAAGTCCACCACCCACAGCGGCGACCAGACGTCGTCGAACAGGCCGGCGTTCTTGCCGAATTCCGAGTGGCCGATCTTCACGCGCAGCGCGCCGATGGCGTCGTTGACGATCTTGGCCTTGTCGGCGCCGAAGAAGATCAGGTCGCCGTCTTCGGCGCCGGTCAGTTCCAGCACCTTGGCCAGCGCGGCGTCGTGCAGGTTCTTGACGATCGGCGATTGCAGACCGTCGCGGCCCTTGGCCTTCTCGTTGACCTTGATGTAAGCCAGGCCCTTGGCGCCGTAGATGGCGACGAACTGGGTGTAGGCGTCGATTTCCGAACGCGGCATGTCGGCGCCCTTCGGCACGCGCAGGCCCACCACGCGGCCGTTAGGCATGTTGGCGGCGCCCGAGAACACCTTGAAGTCGACGTCCTTCATCACCTCGGTCAGCTCGGTGAACTTCAGCTTGACGCGCATGTCCGGCTTGTCCGAACCGTAGCTGCCCATGGCTTCGGCGAAGTCCATCACCGGGAACGGGTTGGGCAGATCGACGTCCATGGTGTTCTTGAACACCTTGCGGATCATGTCTTCGAACAGATCGCGGATTTCCTGTTCGGTCAGGAACGAGGTTTCGCAGTCGATCTGGGTGAATTCCGGCTGGCGGTCGGCGCGCAGGTCTTCGTCGCGGAAGCACTTGGTGATCTGGTAGTAGCGGTCGAAGTTGGCCACCATCAGCAGCTGCTTGAACAGCTGCGGCGATTGCGGCAGCGCGAAGAAGTTGCCGGCGTTCACACGCGACGGCACCAGGTAGTCGCGCGCGCCTTCCGGGGTGGACTTGGTCAGCATCGGGGTCTCGACGTCGATGAAGCCCAGCTCGTCCAGGTACTTGCGCACCTCCATGGTGACCTTGTAGCGCAGGCGCAGGTTGTTCTGCATCTGCGGACGGCGCAGGTCCAGCACGCGGTGGGTCAGGCGGGTGGTTTCCGACAGGTTGTCGTCGTCCAGCTGGAACGGCACGGCCACCGAGGCGTTCAGCACTTCCAGTTCCGAGCAGATCACTTCGATCTTGCCCGACTTCAGGTTGGTGTTGATGGTGCCGGCCAGGCGATCCTTGACCACGCCGGTCACGCGCAGGCAGTACTCGTTGCGCACGGCTTCGGCGGCCTTGAAGACTTCAGCCTGTTCCGGATTGCATACGATCTGCACCAGGCCCTCGCGGTCGCGCAGGTCGATGAAGATCACGCCGCCGTGGTCGCGGCGACGGTGTACCCAGCCGCACAGGCTGACGGTTTGGCCAAGCAGCGCTTCAGTGGTGAGGCCGCAGTAGTGAGTACGCATTGAGGACATGTTTATTTCTCGGTTCAGGTTAAGTTACTCAGTTAATCTTGGTGGTTTCAACGGCTTTGGGCGCATCTTCCGGCGCCACCACACCCATCGAAACGATGTACTTCAGGGCCGCATCGACCGACATGTCGAGCTCGACCACATCCTGCTTCGCCATCATCAGGAAAAAGCCCGAGGTCGGATTCGGCGTGGTCGGCACGTACACGCTGACGTAGTCGCCGACCAGGTGGTTCTTCACATCCCCGCCCGGCGCGCCGGTCAGGAAGGCGATGGTCCACGAATTCTGGTGCGGATACGGGATCAGCACCGCCTTGCGGAAAGCGTTGCCGGACGACGAGAACAGCGTGTCCGACACTTGCTTGACGCTCGAATACAGCGAGCTCACCACCGGGATGCGGGTCAGCAGCTTTTCCCACAGGCGCACCACGTAGTTGCCGACCAGGTTGTTGGTCAGCAGGCCGGTCAGGAACACGATGACGATGGTCAGCAAGGTGCCCAGGCCGGGAATGTCGAAGCCGATGAAGGTGCGCGGCTGCCAGCGTTCCGGCACGAACAGCAGGGACTGGTCCATGGTGCTGATCACCAGGTTCAGCACCCAGGCGGTGATCGCCAGGGGCACCAGGATCAGCAGGCCGGTGATGAAGTATTTACGCATCGAATTCCTTGGTGGTGGATGGGGCGCGTCAGTTGTCGCCGGAGCCGCCCGCCGGGGTGGGCGCCGGCGCGGCGGCCGGGGCCGCCTCGGTCTTGGCCGGGCCGCTGGCGGTGCCGGTGGCCGGCGGCGTGCCGCCGCGGAAATCGGTCACATACCAGCCCGAGCCCTTCAGCTGGAAGCCGGCGGCGGTCACTTGCTTCTTAAACGACTCCTTGCCGCACTCCGGGCAGACAGTCAGCTGTGGGTCGGAAACCTTTTGCAAAACGTCCTTGGCAAAACCACATGCCTCGCAGCGGTACGCGTAGATCGGCATCAATTACTCCGCAAAAATCATCAAAACCCTGAATTATAAAGCTTTTTGTGGCGCACCAGACTGTTTCCTGTGGCCAAGCCATGGCCCCGATCGATTTCATTGGGAAAATCTATTCGCCTCTTGGCGGTGAGCATGATTAAATAGCTTTCAACCAGCGTAGATTTCCCAATCCCTGAATCGCCGCCTCGTTAGCTGTCCTCGACCGACGACGCACCAACTCTTTGATTCTTAGGGGAATTTCATGAAAAAATATCTGTATGCCGGCCTCCTGTCGGTTTGCCTCGCGGGCCCCGCCCTGGCGGCCACCGGCAAATTCGTGCCCGAATCGCCAGACGAACCGTTGCGCCGCCGCAGCGTGTTGCTGTGCATGGCCGTGGTGCTGGTGGTTCAGGCCTTCAAGTACCGACCGGGCGGGCAACGCCGCCGTACCCCATCCCAATTAACCGAATAACAACATCGGGGATGCCATGAAAGCGCTCACCTCTTTCCTGCTGCTCTGCGTGCTGCTGTTCGCCGGTCCGGCCTCGGCCATGCGCGCCATCAGCCACCTCGACGCCGATCAGCGCGGCAAGGTGACCTTGCCGGCGGAACAGCCGCCGGCCGTGCTCAGCGTGGACCAGGCGCTGGATCCGTTCGCGCCGGGGGACACGCAGGCGCCCGCGCCGGAACCGGCGCCGCACAACCAGGCGCAGGCCCACGCCGCGCCGCCGGTGGTGAGCCAAGTGCCGGAACCCTCGGGACTGGCCATGCTGGCTTGCGGGCTGTTGCTGCTGTTGCTGGCGCCGTACGGCCGCAACGACGGCTCCATCGAGCCCGACTACGTCAAGCCCGACTCCACGCTATAGGCGGCGCCACACCATCCAGCGCTCCTTGCCGGCGAACACCGGGATGGAGTCGCTCACCGCCTCATCGGCAATGCACACGAAATCGGCTTGCAACAAGCCCTCCAGCCGCGCCCGGTCGATGCCGAACGGCGGCCCCTTGGGCGCATCGTCAAAGAAGAAATACCCAGCCAGCAAAGCGCCCGGCGCCAGCAGTTGCGCCCAGCGCGCCGCCACTTGCGGCCACATGGCGCGCGGCATGGCGCACAGGAAGGCGCGCTCGTAGATCAGTTGCAGCGGCGCGTCCGGCCGCCACTGGAAGAAATCCGCCTCCACCACGCGCGCCGCGTGCGCGCCGGCGCACCGCTTGCCCCGCGCCACGGCGGCCGGGGAAAAATCGATGGCGGTGGCGTCCCAGCCCCGCCCGGCCAGGAAGGCCAGCTCGTAGGCCGAGCCGCAGCCCGGTATCAGCGTCACCAGCGGCGCGCTGGCGGCGGCGAAGTCGCGCAAGGCTTGCGGCACGCCGCCCGCGTCCCACGGCGTAAAGCTGCGTTCGAAACGTTCGTCCCAGAACGCCGGCGAACCTGGGTCGCGCTGCTGGAAGTCCGCCATGGCGCTCAGTGCCAGCGCAGGTACAACTGGCAGCCGGCCACGCCCAGGGCAAGCGCGCCGGCGGCGTAAATCACCAAACTCAACAGACGGTTGGTGCGCTGCTGTTCGCTGATCAGCAGTTTGATGAGCTCGCTGTTATCGGCCGGCCGGTCGGCCTGCCGCTCGAGCGCCTGGTGCACCAGGCGCGGCAGTTGCGGGAAGATGTGGGCGTAGCGCGGCGCCTCGGCTTTCAGGCGCTGCATGAAGCCTTTGACGCCGACCTGCTCGGCCATCCAGTTTTCCAGGTAGGGCTTGGCGGTCTTCCACAGGTCGAGGTCGGGGTCGAGCTGGCGCCCCAGGCCTTCGATGTTGAGCAACGTCTTTTGCAGCAGCACCAGTTGCGGCTGCACCTCCACGTTGAAGCGGCGCGAGGTCTGAAACAGGCGCAGCAGGATCTGGCCGAACGAGATGTCCTTCAGCGGGCGGTCGAAGATCGGCTCGCAGCAGGCGCGCACCGCCGACTCCAGCTCGTCCACCCGGGTTTCCTTGGGCGCCCAGCCGGACTCGATGTGGGCCTCGGCCACGCGCTTGTAGTCGCGGCGGAAGAAGGCCAGGAAGTTCTGCGACAGGTAATCCTTGTCGAAGTCGTTGAGCGTGCCGACGATGCCGAAGTCCAGCGCGATGTAGCGGCCGAAGGTTTCCGGCTCCACCGACACCAGGATATTCCCCGGGTGCATGTCCGCGTGGAAGAAGCCGTCGCGGAACACCTGGGTGAAGAAGATTTCCACGCCGTCGCTGGACAGCTTCTTCAGGTCCACGCCGGCCGCCTCCAGGCGGTCGATCCGCGACACCGGGATGCCGTGCATGCGCTCCATCACGATCACGCTGGACGAGCAGTAATCCCAGAACATCTCCGGCACCAGCAGCAGGTGCGAGTCGGCGAAGTTGCGGCGCAGCTGGCTGGCGTTGGCGGCCTCGCGCATCAGGTCCAGTTCGTCGTGCAGGTACTTGTCGAACTCGGCCACCACCTCCTTGGGCTTCAGGCGCTTGCTGTCGGCCCACAAATTGCCGATCCATTCGGCGGCCACGTGCATCAGCGCGACGTCGTCGTCGATGGACTTCTTCATGCCGGGACGCAGCACCTTGACCGCCACCTGGCGGCCATCCTTCAGGGTGGCGAAGTGCACCTGGGCGATCGAGGCCGAGGCCACCGGCGTGCGCTCGAAGGTCGCGAACAGCTCGTCCGGATGGGCGCCCAGCGACTTGCGGATCTGCGCGATGGCCAGATCGGAATCGAACGGCGGCACGCGGTCCTGCAGGCGCGCCAGCTCGATCACCAGGTCGGCCGGGATCAGGTCGCTGCGGGTGGACAGCACCTGGCCGAACTTGACGAAAATCGGGCCCAGCTCCTCCAGCGCCATGCGCAGGCGCACGCCGCGCGGGGCCGACAGGTCGCGCCAGAAAAACACGGTGTCGATCAGCTTGGCGATGCGCGGCTTGCGCAAGCCGGAGATGGCGATTTCGTCGAGGCCGTAACGCACCGATACCCGCAGGATTTTCAGCAGGCGCAAGAATTTCAGCATTATTGGGATCCCAGTTTCTGTTCCAGCTTTTGTTCCAGCTTCGCCAGGCGCTTGGCGAAGCGCTCAACGTCGTCGCGCAGGCGCGTGACGTCGGCCGAGTAACCGTCCACCGTGCGCGGACGCACCAGCACCTGTTTTTCATCGAGCAGGAACTCGGCCACGTTCTCGGCCAGTTTCTGATGGCCGGTCTTGATGGCCTCGAAGGCGGCCTTGGCGCCGGACACGGCGCGCACGGCGGCGATCGGGCCGATCACTTTTTCCAGGTCGTGCTCGGCTTCCCAGCGCAGGCTCTTGCTGAGGTTGGAGATGGCGTTGGCGAACTCCGCGTCGCCCTCGATCCGCACATAGGAGAACGCGCGCTCGCGGTTTTGCGCGATCAGCGGCAGGTCCGACAGTTTGACGCGGATGGTCACCTGCGCGGCCTCCCCGGCCGGCGCCGCTTCCAGATAGCCGTCGGCCGTCACGCGCAGGCGCAGGCGCAGCGCGACGGTGCCGGCGTCGATGCAGGCGATCTTGCCGGCGTGGCGCCGCAGCTCCTGCCGCGCCCATGGCTCCTGCGCCAGCAAATGATTGATGGCGGCACTGGCCGGCGCCGCGGAGAAACTGCCTGGATTCAATGAGATCATGTTGTAGACGTTGAAAACAAAACCGCCCGATGACGGGCGGCCTTGATCTTACCAGTTTTACCGGTGAACCCGGTTTGCTTACGCCAGTTGCTGAATACCGCCCAGCAGCCAGCCGCTCGAGCCATTGACCGGCTTGACCAGGTTCCACACCTCGTGGAACGGCTCGGCCAGCGCGTCCGGCGCCGGCTTGATCATGCCGGTGAACTTGACGCTGGCCAGGTACTCGGTGTCGGTGGTCTCGATGCCCAGCAGCTCGGCGTCGATGTTGACCACGTCGGTGTAGTCGGCCACGGTGCGCTCGCTGATCTGCATCTTCATCTCGGCGAACACCTCCGGCGTGGTGAACTCGCGGATATCGGCCACATCGCCTTTATCCCATGCCGCCTGCAGGCGGATGAAGTTGCTCTTGGCGACACGCAGGAAACTGGCTTGGTCGAAGTCACCCGGCACGCCCCACTGCGTGTGCGCAGGCTGCTGCACCGGCGCTGCCGCTGGCTGCAGGTGCGAACCGATTTCCGGCGTGGCCGAGCCAGTTTGCTGCGGCATCGCGTACACGTTCTGGTTGCCACCAAAGCCGGCCGGCTGCACCTTGGGCTGCGACTTGCCGCGGATCAGGCGGAAGATGAAGAACGCCACGCCTGCCAGCAGCGCGATCATCAGGATCGAGCCGAGCGCGCTGGCCAGCGCGCCGCCAATGCCCAGGTGCGAGAACAACGCGCCCAGGCCCAGGCCCAGCAGCGCGCCGCCCAGGATGCCCTTCCACATGCTCGGCTTTTGTGGAGCGGCGGCCGGCGGCGTGGTTGGGGCTGGCGCAGGCTGTGCCTGGCGTGGCGCCGGTTGCGGCGCCGGCTGGGCCGGCATGCGGCTGACGTTTTGCGACTGACGGCCAATCGAACGGCCGCCGCCCGCCGGACGCGCGGTCGCTTCGGCCAGCATCGACATGGCGGAGACGGCAATTACGGCGCCGATCAGGATTTTCTTCAGGTTCATGGTCATTCCAGTCATCACATTTTGATACCAGTGTGTAAAGCGGCCACACCTGCCGTCAGGTTGTAATACGTGACACGTTCCAGACCCGCCTCTTCCATCATGCCCTTCAGGGTTTCCTGGTCCGGGTGCATGCGGATCGATTCGGCCAGATAGCGGTAGCTGTCGGCGTCGTTGGCGATCTTCTCGCCCATCCATGGCAGGATCTTGAACGAGTACAGGTCATATGGCTTTTGCAACGGCGCCGCCACTTTCGAGAATTCCAGCACCAGCAGCTTGCCGCCCGGCTTCAGCACGCGGCGCATTTCCTTCAGCGCCTGGTCCTTGTGCGTCATGTTGCGCAGGCCAAAGGCCACGCTCACACGGTCGAAGTAGTTATCCGGGAACGGCAGCTTTTCCGCATCACACAGCAAGGTGGGGGTCAGCAGGCCGCGATTCAAGAGGCGGTCGCGCCCCACGCGCAGCATGGATTCGTTGATGTCGGTCAGCCACACCTCGCCGGTGGGGCCGGCCTGCTTGGCGAACACCTTGGCCAGGTCGCCGGTGCCGCCGGCGATGTCCAGGCACTTGAAGCCCGGACGCACGGCCGCGTTGGCGATGGTGAAGGTCTTCCACAGACGGTGCAGGCCGGCCGACATGACGTCGTTCATGATGTCGTACTTGGCGGCGACGGAGTGGAAAACCTTGGCGACTTCGCGGACTTTGTCTTCTTCCGCGACGGTCTTGTAACCGAAGTGAGTGGTGTTGGTCATGGTATGCGGGCCTGTTAATTTGCCAGCATTATACAAGACCCACTTTTTATTGCGGCTTAAGGTGCTGCCATTCCAGCCCCAGCATGGCGCGCTTGGGGAAGCCCTTCCAGTTGTCGTCCAGATAAGCCTGCAGCGGCGCGGCTTTCAGATGGATACCCAAGAAGGCCGTGACGTAGTGCTGGTTGATGTTGTTGATGCGCCGGCTGTCCCACACCGGCTCGGAATAGGACTGGAAATCGTCCGGATTGCTCCAGTGGGCCGGCGATGGCGGATTGGGCGCCGGGTTGTGGCGGGCGCCGACGTAGGTCAGCAGGTAGCGGTCGGCGTTGACGGCGCCTTTGAACAGTTTGAGCACGCCGTCCTTGTAGCCGGCGACGTCGTCCTGGTCGCCAGCGATGAACAGCGTCGGCGTGCGCACACCGGCCAGGCCGGCGGCGTCCCAGACATTTTGCTCGCCGCCCCAAGGGGCGAAGGCCACCACGGCCTTGATGCGGCGGTCGCGCGCGGCCTCGTATTCCGGGTTCCCTTGCTGGTTGACGGCCAGTTTGCCGCCGGGGACGTAGGCCACGGCCGCCGCGCTGATGCCGGCGCCAACGGTGTTCAGCGCGCCGTAGCCGCCCATCGAGTAGCCGATCAGCGCCACGTTGTCGGCGTCCACCACGCCGGACAGGAAATTGCCGCTGCCCGGCCTGGCCCAGGCGGCCACGGTATTCAGCACGAACAGATCGTCAAGACGGCGGTTCAGCAACGTGCTGGGGAAGCCGGCCTTGTCGGCGCGCGTGGATTCGGGATGGTCGATGGCGACTACCACATAGCCTTTCGACGCCAGATTCTCGGTCAGGTAGGACATCTGCAGCCGCGAGCCGGGATAGCCGTGCGAGACGATCACCAGCGGATAGCGCTCTCCCAGCGGGGCCGCATCGCGCGCGGCGCGGCCGTTGAACTGGAATGGCGTGTTGGGCCGCTTGGGATCATTCGGGCCGGAGCCCAGAACATCGGTATAAACCGTATGTTCCTTTTTCCCGGCGGCCAGGCGCGCCGGATACCATACCTCCAGCACCAGCTTGCGCGTGTAGCGCGGGTCCGGCTGCCCGGCGCTGGCATGCAGGATATCCAGCTGGTCCTTGTTCTCCGCCACCAGCGTGCGCACGCCGACCGGCAACGCGCCCCGCGCGGCCAGCTCCGGCGCATCCGGCCGCGCATCGCCAAAATACTCTTGCGCCCCCGCCCGCCCCGCCCCGACGCCAGCGGCCAATACCAGCACCGCCACCGCCGCGCGCGGCCACTTCCATCCTGCTCCGTGCATGCCTTCTCCTATAAGCCCAAGTGCCCGCGCAGCGTGCTCCCTTCATACGACGTGCGGAACAAGCCGCGACGCTGCAACTCCGGAATCACCAGCGCCAGAAAATCATCCAAACCGCCCGGCAGCGCCGGGGCCATGAAATTGAAGCCATCCGCCGCGCCCTGCTCAAACCACTCCTGCATCTGATCCGCCACCTGCTCCGCCGTGCCTACCACCGTGAAGTGCCCACGGCCGCCGGCGATGCGCTCGTATAGCTGGCGTATCGTCAAATTCTCGCCCTGCGCCAGATCGGTCAGCAACTGCTGGCGGCTGCGCTGGCCGTCCTGCGTGGGCGGCAGCTCCGGCAGCGGGCCGTCCAGCGGATAGGCCGACAAATCGAAGTTGCCGATCATGCGGCCCAACAAAGCCAGACCAGCCTTCGGCTCGATCAGCGCCTGCAACTGCGCGAACTTCTCGTCCGCCTCCGCCTTCGTGCGGCCTACCACCGCGAACAAGCCAGGCATCACCTTCACCGAATCCGGCTTGCGGCCCTTCTCCACCACGCGCCGCTTGATGTCGCTGTAGAAGGCCTGCGCCTTGGCCAGCGTGGGCTGCGCGGTGAACACCACCTCCGCCGTTCCCGCCGCCAGATCGCGCCCCGTCTCAGAACCGCCGGCCTGCACCACCACCGGTCGCCCCTGCGGGCTGGGCGCCACGTTCAGCGGCCCGGCGACAGCGAAATGCTCGCCGCGATGATTCAGCTTGCGCAGCTTGGCCGGGTCGTATGGCAGCGCGCCGGTCTTGTCGCCATTCAGCGCGTCGGCGTCCCAACTATCCCACAATCCTGTGACAACCTGATGAAATTCACGCGCCCGCGCATAGCGGTCCGCGTGCGCCACATGCTGCTCGCGGCCGAAGTTGGCCGCTTCCGCCGCGTTATCGGAGGTGACCAGATTCCACCCTGCCCGTCCATCCGACAGCAAATCCAGCGAGGCAAACTGGCGCGCCACCGTGTACGGCTCGTTGTAGGTGGTGGTGGCGGTGCCGATCAAGCCGATATGCTCGGTCGATGCGGCCAGCGCCGACAGCAGGGTCAGGGGCTCCAGCGACGGCGCACCAGTCAGCGCCACGCTATCGGCAAAGAACACCGCATCCAGACAGGCCTTCTCCGCGCTACGTACCTGATCGCGAAACACCTTGAAAGGATTCGATAACAGGTCCGTCTCCGGATGCCGCCACGCCGCGACGTGGTGGCCATAGCGCATCATGAACGCGGCGATACTCAACTTCCTGGACATCAGAACTCCTTGCGCGCGGTGATACCGAAGTAGCGCTCATCATCACGCGGTACGGCGCGGGTGACATAGCCGGTCGAGGTGACCAGGTTGGTGGCATACGATTTGTTCGCCAGGTTCTTGCCTACCAGCGCCACGCGCCAGCCGCCGACGGGCGAGGACAGCGCAATGCCGGCGTTCACGACGCCATACGCGCCCTGGATCGCGTCGGCCGACTGGAACAGATCGTACTGCGTCTTTGCCTGCCAGCTGTAGTCGGCCGACAGATCGACGACCAGGCCATTCTCCAGCGGCAGCGCGTAGTTGGCGCGGGTAAAGGATTTCCACTTTGGCGAGAACGGCAGCGGCTTGCCATTCAGGTTGCACGACGCGGCGGCGGCCGGCGGGCAATTGAAGTTGTCGATGGTGGCGTCGGTGTAGGCCAGCGAGGCGCTCAGGGTCAGCGCGCGGGTTGGACGCGCGTTGATGTCCAGTTCCACGCCCTTGGTCGAAACATCGCCGGCGTTGATCAGTCGCGTCACCACGGCGCCGGCCACGGTGTCGTAGAAGTTGGCCTGGTAGTTCGCATACTTGGTGTTGAACACGGCCATGTTGGCGGTCAGCTTGCGGTCGAAGGCACTGGCTTTCAGGCCCAGTTCAAACGAATCCGACGTTTCCGGCTTCAGCGCCAGCGTGTCGCGATTCAGCATGTTGAAGAACACATTGTAAGCCGGCCCCTTGTAGCCGCGCGAATAGGTGGCATAGGTGTTCACGTCACGCGAGATATCGTACTGCAGGCCGACGCGGCCCGAGTAACCATCCTCATTGATGGAACCGGCATTCTGTACGGCCGGCTGCACGCCAGGGAAGGCCACGGTCTGGGTCGAAACGCGCTTGTGGTCATAGGACAGTTCATCCTTGGTCCAGCGCGCGCCCGCGATGGCGCGCCACACTGGCGAGAAGTTCAGCGTGCTCTCGCCAAACAGCGAGTAGCTGTCGCTCTTGACACCATAATCCGCGCGGCCGGAGTTGATGGCTGTGCCGTTGTTGACGATGCGCTGATAGGTCTCGCGGTCCTTGCCGTGCAGGTAGTAGGCGCCGACCACGTATTCCGCAAAGTCGCCCTTGGGCGACGCCAGACGCAGCTCTTGCGACGCCTGGCTGAAGTCCACCGTGCCGATATCGCGCGTGGCCGGAAACGCCGCGGTGATGCGTGCCACTTCCGCCGCATTGCCGATGGCCGAGGTGCTGGTGTACTGGGTGTTGTCCCAATCGCGCACCGCCGTGATGGAGGTCAGCGTGTAGCCATTGAAGCGGTAATCGACTTGCGCCGACAGGCCCTTGTTCTTGTCGCGGATATCGGCAGGAATATCGGCATTCACCTGGCGGTTTTCCGGGCCCGCCACCACCGGAGCGATGCCGGCGTTGAACGGGGCTGACGTCGACTTGTAGGCGGTGAAGGTAGGCGAGGAATTCGAGCGCAGGTAGTCCGCGATCAGCGCGATGTCCAGATCCTTGGTCGGCGTGATGTCGACACGGGCGCGCACGCCTTTGCGGTCATAGCCATTCAGCTTGCCGCCGCCGGCGTGCACGTTATCGACATTGCCGTTGAAGTCCGCGTACAGCCCGGTGACCGACGCCGCCACCACGCCCGGCTGGATGGCGCCAGACACGCCGGCGCGCACTCGTTTCTCATTGCCTTCGTAGTAGGCGGCATCGACAAAGCCGGTGGTCTCTTGCGACGATTTGCGGCCAATCACATTTAGCACGCCCGAGGAAGCGTTCTTGCCGAACAGCGTGCCTTGCGGGCCGCGCAGGATTTCAATGTGCTCGATATCCAGCAGGTCCAGCGTGGCCTGGCCCGGACGCGCGTACACCACGCCATCGATCACGGTCGACACAGTCGGCTCCACGCCGGGTGAGGTGGAGATGGTACCGATACCACGAACGAAGATGGTCGAATCCTTGTTGCCGCCCTGCTGGCGGAACGTCACGCTCGGCACCTCCTGCACGATGGTGTCGATGCTGGTGCGGTTGGCGTTGGTCAGCGCTTCCCCATCGAGCACCGATACCGCCACCGGCACCGATTGCAGCGACGCGCTGCGGCGCGTGGCGCTGACCGTCACGCTGGGCACGGAGGCGCTGTCATCACGGTCCTTGATGGGCGTCGCCTCGCCTTCCGCGTAGGCGGTATTCACCAGCAGTGCGCCGATGGTCAGCGCGCCCAAAAAATTCGTTTTGCTCTTCATTCCTGATCCCTTGATTTGAAAGCGCTCCTTGCGCCATATGCGGAAAACCTGCTTTCTTCATCGAAGAACCAGCTTAGTGCTCGGCAGGTCGTTCGCTAAAATAAAGTGGTACCGGTACCCTTTTTTTAGTGTCGCGGCGGGCCGGATTGAAGTCAAAGAATTAAAAAAATCATCGATATGTTTTTTCGGAATATGCAGCCATGAGCGAACCAACAGCACCACGCAAGCGCCGGGGATCTGGCCGTGCCACTGTCCACGACGTGGCGCGGCTGGCCGGCGTCGGCTCGATTACCGTTTCGCGCTATTTCACCGAGCCGGGCAGGGTCGCGGCCGAGCGCAGCGCGCGCATCGCGGCGGCGGTGAAGGAGTTGGGCTACGTGCCCAACCTGGCGGCCAGCGGCCTGGCCTCGGCGCATGGGCGCGTGGTCGGCATGGTGATACCGAACATCTCCGGCCCTATCTTCGCCAACACCATCCAGACCTTCAGCGACACGCTGAACCGCCATGGCTACCAGCTGCTGCTGGCGTCCAGCTACTTCTCGGCGGCCAAGGAAGAGAACGCGGTACGCGCCTTCCTCGGCTGGAAGCCGGCGGCGCTGGCGGTGGTGGGCCGCTTTCACAACCGCGCCACCGAGAAGCTGCTGTCCAGCGCCGGCATACCGGTGGTGGAGACCTGGGACTACCAGCCCAGGCGCAAGCCGATACAGGTGGGCTATTCCAACAACGCGGTGGGCGAGCAGGCGGCGCGCTACTTGTACGGCAAGGGCTATCGCCGCATCGCCTTCGTGCAGAACAGCCTTGCGGGGGACTTGAGCGCGGTCGATCGCAGCGATGGCTACGCGGCGGTGATGCGCGAGCACGGCCTGGAGCCGATCATCTACGCGCCAACGGCGGAGGCGCCGTTCGACGCCGGCAAACAGGCGATTGAAGCGCTGGCCTTGTCGCCCGCGCGCCGCGCGCGTCCGGTCGAGGCGATCATCTTCGCCAATGACAATCTGGCGGCGGGCGCGTTGCTGGCGGGGCAGCGCGCGGGATTGAGGATACCGCGGCAATGCGCCATCGTCGGCTTCGGCGACTACGCCTTTTCGCCGCTGCTGCTGCCCAGCCTGACCACGATCCGCCCGCCGGGACGCGAGATCGGCGAGATCGCCGCGCTGCGCATACTTGAACAACTGGGCGTGCTGCCCGCATCTGCGCAAGATTCGCGATTGAACCTGCTGGCCTGTGAATTGATAGAGCGCGAGAGCGCATGAGGAAAATGATGAAGAAATGGATTTGCTTGTTGCTGGCTGTGCCGCTGCTGTCGTCGGCAGCCGAGATACGCATCGGTTTTCAAAAGGGTTCGGGCTTGCTCAGCATGATGAAGACGCAAGGCGTGACATTACCCGGCCATCAACTCAAGTGGATTGAATTCCCTGCTGGGCCGCAGATGCTGGAAGCGCTCAACGCGGGCAGCATCGATTTCGGCAGCACGGGTGCCCCACCGCCGATCTTCGCGCAGGCGGGCGGCGTGGATTTGTTGTACGTGGGCGCGGAGCCGGCGCCGGTCAACAGCGAGGCGCTGTTCGTGCCCAAGGACTCTCCGATCCACACGGTGGCGGATTTGAAGGGCAAGCGGGTGGCTTTTCAAAAAGGCTCAGGCTCGCACTTTCTGCTGGCTTCCGCCTTGCAGAAAGCGGGGCTGAAGTTCAGTGACATCACGCCGATTTATCTGTCGCCATCGGACGCGCGGGCGGCGTTTGTCAGCAAGGGGATTGATGCTTGGGTGGTGTGGGACCCCTACTTCGCGTCGGCGCAGAAAGCCTATCAGGTGCGCGTGTTGAGCGACTACACTGGGCTGCCGCTGGCGAACGGGTTCTATCTCACCTCGCGCAAGTTCGCTGAGCAATCGCCGCAGCTGGTGTCGGCCTTGCTGGAACAAGTGCGCGCGACCGGCAAGTGGGCTGGCGAGCATCAGAAGGAAGTCAGCACCTTGTTGGCGCAGCAAACCGGCGTCCCGGCCGACATCGTGGCGACATGGATGCAGCGCTCGCGCTTCGGCGCCACGCCGGTGACACCCGACATCGTCGCCAACCAGCAGCGCGTGGCCGATCTGTTCTACCAGCAGAAGCTGATTCCCAAAGCCGTCAGCATCGCCAGCCGCGTGTGGGCCTGGCAGCCGAAGTGAAGCACGTTTGACGCATCGTAAGCCCTCGCTGGTTGAGCCACCTACGCTGGCAGCTCAACCAGCGAGGCCATCATGTCGACCATCTACCTCGAAACCTCCATCATCTGTCACCTGACAGACCCGCCCAGTCCCAACCCCATCACCCGCGCCTGCCAGCAACTAACGCAGTTGTGGTGGCACACACGCTGCGATCCAGCACACACGTTCATCTCGGACTTCGTACAAGAAGAAATTGAAGCTGGCGATCCATTACGCGCAATGTCGCGAATGGCATCCGTTCGACATTTTGTTTCACTCCAGAAGCACAAAAAAATTAAAAGTATCGAGGAACTCCTGATCGGCGGCGGAGGTCTAAGTGCAAAGGAATGGAGAACAGCTATGAAGCTCTGTGGAGTAGAGATCCCCTCTGACATCGAAATACCTGAAATTGACCCCGAGAGCAAGGCGGAGTCGGACGAGTTGCGCGTATCAAACATCCACAAATACGAAGAGATGGAAAAAAACGAGAAGGATCCGCGCTTTGCCTGGTTTTATGCAAACGTGAAACGGATTCCGCTTCCACCTGATGCCGACGAGCCACTGAAATTCAACGTCGAAAAGCTGCGTCTTTTATCGCCGTCGGTACGGGCCCGCATTTTGTATGTGATGCGGGATCAGGTGACGGATTAGTGCTTGCAGCCGCTGCCGCAGCCTCCGCCGCCGTGCTGATGCGTGGACGGACCGGTCAGCGAAACGCCTGGTTCGCGGCCGCTGTCGCCTTCAAAGCCGGAGGCGTGCAGGCGGCCCATGTAGGTCGCCCACAGCGCATCTTTCTGGCTGCCTAGCTTGTACAGGTACTCCCACGTGAAGATGCCGGTGTTGTGGCCATCGCTGAAGGTCGGCTGCACCGCATAATTACCCACCGGCTCGATGCCGGCGATGCCCACTTCGCGCTTGCCCACCTGCAGCACTTCCTGCCCCGGACCATGCCCCATCACCTCCGCCGACGGCGAATACACGCGCAGCAGTTCAAACGGAATCGAGAACGACGCACCGTCGTTGAACTCAATATCCAGCACGCGGGATTTGTTGTGGACCGTCAGGCCGGTAGGGACAGGCTTACTCATAATGCTTTCACTTTCTCGACGATGGCTGCGTGCAGCGCCGGCAGCAGCGCGCGGCGCGCCGCCAGCACTTCCGCCGACGAGGCTCGCTGCGCCACAGCCCAGGTCGGGTTGGGGAAATGCGCATCGTCGCGGTAACGCGGGATAACGTGCCAGTGCACGTGCGGCGTCATATTACCAAAACTGGCCAGGTTCACTTTCTCCGGCGCCATCACCTCGCGCTGCGCGGACTCCACCGCCCACACCACGTCCATGATGCGCACGCGGTCCTCGGCCGGCAGATCGGTCATTTCCTTGACGTGGGCGTTCCACACCACGCGCGTGAAGCCCGGATACTCGGCCTCGTCCACGGCGACCACCGACAGGCGATCGTCGCCCCAGATCAAGGCTGCCCCCGGGGCAGCCAGCAAATTGCACAGATCGCAGGCCATGCTTACACCAGCACCCGTTCAATGCCGCCGTCGTTGGCGCGCTTCACATACTCCGGCATCCAGTTCTCGCCCAGCAGGTGCTTGGCGATCTCCACCACGATGTAGTCGGCGGTGGTGCCGGCATCTTCGCTGTAGCGCGACACGCCGCCCAGACAGGCCGGGCAGCTGGTCAGGATCTTCACCTCGCCGTCGAAGCCATCGGCGCGCAGCTTGTCGGCGCCCTTGATGACTTCCTCTTCCTTGCGGAAGCGCACCTGCGTCGAGATGTCCGGACGCGCCACCATCAGGGTGCCCGAATCGCCGCAGCAGCGGTCGTTCTTCTCGATCTTGACGTTGTCGTGGGTCGCGATCAGGCCGTTGACGGTCTTGGTCGCTT
Source organism: Duganella sp. SG902 (assembly GCF_013376005.1). Classification (GTDB taxonomy): domain Bacteria; phylum Pseudomonadota; class Gammaproteobacteria; order Burkholderiales; family Burkholderiaceae_D; genus Rugamonas. Next base: position 297,986 of record NZ_JABMJK010000003.1, read on the forward strand.
CCTGCAACTTCATCGGTGTGTGGCATGGCTCGTGGTACATATAGCGGGTGCCGGTCACGCCTTCCAGCTTGACGCCCTTCTCCAGCAGGTACTCGTGGATGTCCATGATGCGGCAGCCCGGGAAGATCTTCTCGAACTCATAGGTCGCCAGCTGGTCATAGCAGGTGCCGCACGAGACCAGCACGGTCTTGATGTCCAGATAGTTGAGCGTGTTGGCCATGCGGTGGAACAGCACGCGGTTATCGGTCATCATCTTGTCGGCCTTGTCGTACTGGCCCGAGCCGCGTTGCGGATAACCGCAGCACAGATAGCCCGGCGGCAGCACGGTCTGCACGCCCACTTCCCACAACATCGCCTGGGTCGCCAGACCGACCTGCGAGAACAGACGCTCCGAACCGCAGCCCGGGAAGTAGAACACCGCTTCCGTGTCGGCATTGGTGGTCTTAGGATTGCGGATGATTGGGATGACCTTGTCGTCCTCGATATCCAGCAGCGCGCGCGCCGTCTTCTTCGGCAGGTTGCCCGGCATCTTCTTGTTGATGAAGTGAATCACCTGCTCACGTACCGGCGGCTTGCCCACGGTTGGCGGCGGCGCCTTGGTCTGCTTCTTGGCGAATTTCTTCAGGATGTCGTTGCCCAGGCGCTGCGCCTTGTAGCCGAGACCGACCATCGCCGCGCGGGTGGCGTTGATGGTGGCCGGGTCGGTGGCGTTCAGATAGAACATGGCCGCCGCCTTGCCCGGATTGAAGGTCTTCTTGTCCATCTTGCGCAGCAGGTTGCGCATGTTCATCGACACGTCACCGAAGTCGATGTTGACCGGACAGGGCGTGACGCACTTGTGGCAGACCGTGCAGTGATCGGCCACGTCCTCGAATTCTTCCCAGTGCTTGATCGAGATGCCGCGGCGGGTTTGCTCTTCGTACAGGAAGGCTTCGATCAGCGACGAGGTCGCCAGGATCTTGTCGCGCGGCGAGTACAGCAGGTTGGCGCGCGGAACGTGCGTCGAGCACACCGGTTTGCACTTGCCGCAGCGCAGGCAGTCCTTGACGCTGTTGGCGATGGCGCCGATATCGCTCTGCTGCATTATCAGCGATTCGTGGCCCATCAGGCCGAACGACGGCGTGTAGGCGTTGCGCAGGTCGGCTTCCATGCCGTCCAGATTCAGCAGCTTGCCCTTGTTGAAGCGGCCTTCCGGGTCGACCCGCATCTTGTAGTCGCGGAACGGACCGATCTCGTCTTCCTGCAGGAATTCCAGCTTGGTGATGCCGATGCCATGCTCGCCCGAGATCACGCCGTTCAGCGAACGGGCCAGGGTCATGATGCGCGCCACGGCCTGGTGCGCCAGTTGCAGCATCTCGTAGTGATCCGAGTTGACCGGCAGGTTGGTGTGGACGTTGCCGTCGCCGGCGTGCATGTGCAGCGCCACGAACACGCGGCCGCGCAGCACGCGCTTGTGGATCGCGGTGCATTCGTCCAGGATCAGCTTGTAGGCGGCGCCGTTGAAGATCTGGCGCAGCTGGGCGCGGATTTCCTGCTTCCACGTCACGCGGATGGTGCGGTCCTGGACCACGTCGAACAGGGTGGAGTCCGGCTGGGTCTTCAGGCGCTCCTCGAACACCGGCAGCAGGCGCTCCAGGCCGTGCGCGGCCAGCTCGCCGGTGATGGCGGCCAGCGGCTTGTCCAGCTCGGCCAGCAGATAGCTCCAGCGCGCGTGCACCTGCGACAGCAGCGCTTGCGCCTGCTGGGCGCGGTCGCCCAGCATTTCGGCGTCGCCCACGCTGTCGTCGGCGTCGTCGCTCTTGCCGATCGGCAGATTGCCGGCGGCGAAGAAGTCCTGCAGCTCGTCCACCAGCTGCAGCTTGTTCTTGATCGACAGCTCGATGTTGATGCGCTCGATGCCATCGGTGTACTCGCCCATGCGGTTGAGCGGGATCACCACGTCCTCGTTGATCTTGAAGGCGTTGGTGTGCTTGGCGATGGCGGCGGTGCGGGCGCGGTCCAGCCAGAACTTCTTGCGCGTTTCCGGGGTGACGGCGACGAAGCCCTCGCCCACGCGGGTGTTGGCCAGGCGCACCACTTCCGAGGCGGCCAGCGCCACGGCGTTTTCATCGTCGCCGACGATGTCGCCGAACAGCGCCATCTTAGGCAGCACGCCGCGTTTCGACTTGGTGGCGTAGCCGACCGCGCGCAGGTAGCGCTCGTCCAGGTGCTCCAGGCCGGCCAGCCGCAGGGTCGCGAACTCGGCGCCCTTGGCCGGCAGGCCGTCCAGGTAATCCTTGATTTCCACGATCGAAGGAATCGCATCGCGCGCCTGGCCGAAGAACTCCAGGCAGACGGTGCGGGTGAACTTCGGCATCTTGTGCAGAATCCAGCGCGCCGAGGTGATCAGGCCGTCGGTACCCTCCTTCTGGATGCCCGGCAGGCCGGCCAGGAATTTGTCGGTCACGTCCTTGCCCAGGCCTTCCTTGCGGAACACGCGGCCGGCGATTTCCAGGATCTCGGTCTTGAACGGCGCGCCCTTGGCCTCGCCCTTCGCGGTCGGATGGGTCCACTCCAGCTTGAAGCGGGCCAGCGGGGTGTCGTGAATCTTCGACAGGTTGTGGTCGAGGCGGGTGACCTCCAGCCAGTCGCCGTTCGGGTCGACCATGCGCCACGAGGCCAGGTTGTCCAGCGCCGTGCCCCACAGCACGGCCTTCTTGCCACCCGCGTTCATGGCGATGTTGCCGCCGATGCAGGACGCGTGGGCCGAGGTCGGGTCGACCGCGAACACGAAGCCGGCCTTCTCGGCGGCCTCCGAAACCTTGTTGGTGATGACGCCGGCGCCGGTGTAGATGGTGGCGTATTCCTTGTCCAGACCCGGCAGCACCTTCATCTCCACCGCGCCCATGTTGAGCAGCTTCTCGGTGTTGATCACGGCCGACATCGGCGTCAGCGGAATCGCGCCGCCGGTGTAGCCGGTGCCGCCGCCGCGCGGGATGATGGTCAGACCGAGTTCGATGCAGCCCTTGACCAGGCCGGCCATTTCCTCTTCGCTGTCCGGCGTCAGCACCACGAACGGATACTCGACGCGCCAGTCGGTGGCGTCGGTCACGTGGGTGATGCGTTTCATGCCGTCGAAGCAGATGTTGTGCTTGTCGGTGTAGCGGCCCAGCACCTTGTAGGTGCGCTTGCGCAGGTCGTAGACTTGCTTGAACTCCTCGCCGAAGTCGGCCACCGCCTTGCCGGCCGCCTGCAGCAGCTTCGCCACGTTGGCGCTGCGCTGGCGGGCCGCCTCATCCTTCTCGGCCTCGTCAACGTTGAGGCGGCGCTTGTCCACCTCGGCCAGACGGTGATGCAACGCGTTGATCAGCTCCTGGCGGCGCTTGGGGTTATCCAGCAGGTCGTCCTGCAGGTACGGATTGCGGCGCACCGCCCAGATATCGCCCAGCACCTCGTACAGCATACGCGCCGAGCGGCCGGTCTGGCGCGCGCCGCGCAGGGCATCCAGCAATGACCACGACTCCTCACCCAGCAGACGAATCACGATCTCGCGATCGGAAAACGACGTGTAGTTGTAAGGAATTTCCCGCAGGCGCGTGGCCTCCGGACCGTGGGGCGTTTCCGCCAGTAGAGCTTGGATTTGTGCTGGGGCGTTCATTATGCGATTTGGACTGGTGACAGAACCCGGGAGGGTCATTCTAGCCTATTGCGGCGCACCACGCGGGAACAGCCTTAGACCGCCGAGGGATTCTTCCCCGTGCCGGAAACCGGCGAAAATTCGAAATATAGTGGCAGAACCGCAAGAATATGCCAATCATATCTGTAAAACTGAATTAAATTTACGCATACGCTTATGCGGCAATATGATAACTTGCACCAAATTAGCCCATCATTTGCCCGATCCGATGCCACACTCCGTCCGGCACGTACAACAGCAGCGCGGTCATGGTCAGGTAGCGCAGGAACTTGCCGACCGCCATATAGGCGATGCTGGGCCAGAAAGGCAGCCTGAGCCAGCCGCCCAGGGTGCACAGCGGATCGCCGATGCCGGGCAGCCAGGCCAGCAGCATGGTCTTGGCGCCATAGCGCTCCAGCCAATGGAACCAGCGGCTTTGACGTTCCTTGGCAAAACTTTGCTTGGCCTGCCAGCCGATGTAGTAATCGATGGCGCCGCCGATGGTGTTGCCGAGGGTGGCGACGAAGATGGCGCTCCAGAACAGGGCCGGATTGGCCTTGATGACGGCGAACACGGCCGGTTCCGAGCCGAGCGGCACCAGCGTGGCCGACACCAGGGCGATAATGAAGACCGAAGTCAGGCCTACCTTGGGCGCGGCGATCACGTGCAGCAGCCAGGTAATTGCGGATTCGATCATGGGTTTATTGGGCGCGGAGGAAAGGTGCCATTATAATGAGTCGCACACCGCACGATTGAACAGTCCGATTCCAGCCCACCCGCCAGAATCAGCGCCCCTGCTCCACCCGGTCACCCGCCGGATAGTTAGCATCGCAGATCCGGGGTCAGGTCCGCCATTTCTACACGGCCTCTGCTGTAGCGGGACGCTACAGCAGAGGCCGTGTAGAAATGGCGGACCTGACCCCGGAGTTAACGAATCACTTTGCTTGCACATCATGACTACCGACTATCTGAAGAAAGTACTGACCGCCCGCGTCTACGACGTGGCTGATGAAACCCCGCTGGAACTGGCGCCGACCCTGTCGCAGCGCTATGAGAACCGAATTTATTTCAAGCGCGAGGACATGCAGAGCGTGTTCAGCTTCAAGATTCGCGGCGCCTATAACAAGATGGCCCACTTGAGCGACGCGCAACGCAAGCGCGGCGTGATTTGCGCCTCGGCCGGCAACCACGCCCAGGGCGTGGCCCTGTCCGCCGCCCGCATGGGCTGCCGCGCGGTCATCGTCATGCCCACCACCACCCCGCAGGTGAAGGTCGATGCGGTCAAGGCGCGCGGCGGCGCCGATGTCGAGGTGGTGCTGCACGGCGAGTCCTACACCGACGCCTACAACCACGCGCTGACGCTGGAAAAAGAACAGAAGCTGACCTTCGTCCACCCGTTCGACGACCCGGACGTGATCGCCGGCCAGGGCACCATCGGCATGGAGATCCTGCGCCAGCATTCCGGCCCGATCCACGCCATCTTCGTGCCGATCGGCGGCGGCGGCCTGATCGCCGGCATCGCCGCCTACGTCAAGCAGATCCGCCCCGACATCAAGATCATCGGCGTGCAGTCGCTCGATTCCGACGCCATGGCGCGCAGCCTGAAGGCCGGCGAGCGCGTCACGCTGTCCGACGTCGGCCTGTTCGCCGATGGCACCGCCGTGCGCCTGGCCGGCGAGGAAACCTTCCGCCTGGCCCAACTGTACGTCGACGATGTGATCCTGGTCGACACCGACGCCGTCAGCGCCGCCATCAAGGATGTGTTCTCCGATACCCGCTCGATCCTGGAACCGTCCGGCGCGCTGTCGATCGCCGGCGCCAAGGCCTACGTCGAGCGCGCCGCGCTGACCAAGGACCCGATCCGCAACGAAACGCTGATCACCATCGCCAGCGGCGCCAATATGAACTTCGACCGCCTGCGCTTCGTGGCCGAGCGCGCCGAGCTGGGCGAGGCGCGCGAGGCGCTGTTCGCCGTCACCATGCCCGAGCAGCGCGGCAGCTTCAAGCGCTTCTGCCAGCTGGTCGGCGCGCGCAACGTCACCGAGTTCACCTACCGCATCTCGGACAAGGACGACGCCCACGTGTTCTGCGGCGTGCAGATCGCCGACCGCGGCGAGTCGGGCGCGCTGGCGCGCCGCTTCGAGGAGCATGGCTTCAAGACGCTGGACCTGACCCACGACGAGCTGGCCAAGACGCACTTGCGCCACCTGGTCGGCGGCAAGAGCCCGCTGGCCAGCAACGAGCTGCTGTACCGCTTCGAGTTCCCCGAGCGTCCGGGCGCGCTGATGCGCTTCCTCGATTCGATGGCGCCGAACTGGAATATCTCGCTGTGCCACTACCGCAGCCAGGGCGGCGACGTCGGCCGCATCGTGATCGGCCTGCAGGTGCCGCCGGAGGAGATGAGCGACTTCGCGCAATTCCTCGCCACGCTGGGCTACCGCTACTGGGATGAGAGCCTCAATCCCGTCTACCAACTGTTCCTGGGCTGATCCAGGCGGGACGGCATGGTTTGCGTTACCATGCCGTCCTCGATTGAAACGCCGATACCGCCATGACCAACACCGCCGACCAGTCCCCACTCGGGAAAACCTCCGCCTACCGCACCGATTACGCGCCGGAACTGCTGTTCCCGATCCCGCGCCAGGGCAAGCGCGACGAGCTGGGCTTGTCGGGCACGCTGCCGTTCTTCGGCGTCGACATCTGGAACGCCTACGAAATCTCCTGGCTCAACCAGCGCGGCAAGCCGCAGGTGGCCATCGCGCGCGTCACCTTCCCGGCCGACACGCCCAACATCATTGAATCGAAGTCCTTCAAGCTGTATCTGAATTCCTTCAACCAGACCAGGCTGGACAGCGTGGCCGCGCTCAAGCTGCTGCTGCAGCAGGACCTGTCGGCGGCCGCCGGCGGCAACGTCCACGTCACCCTGACCCAGCCGGAGGAATTCGGCATGGTGGAGATGGGCGAGCTGGACGGCCTGCTGCTGGACCGCCTCGACATCGAGGTCGACAACTACAGCCCGGCGCCCGGGATCCTGAAGGCCACCCACGACGAGGAGCCGGTGGAGGAGAAACTGGTCTCGCACCTGCTGAAGTCGAACTGCCTGGTCACCGGTCAGCCGGACTGGGCCAGCGTGCAAATCCATTACAGCGGACCGCAGATCGACCAGGAAAGCCTGCTCAAATACCTGATCGGTTTCCGCGAGCACAACGAATTCCACGAGCAGTGCGTGGAGCGCATCTTCGTCGACATCCTGCGCCAGTGCCAGCCGCAGCAGCTGGCCGTGTACGCGCGCTACACCCGCCGGGGCGGGCTGGACATCAATCCCTGGCGCAGCAATTTCAGCACGGCACAGAAACCGCCCAACCTGCGTGGCGCACGTCAATAAACGTGTTTATTTTTTCAATCAAACATCAAAAAACCGGCGTATGATGGGTGATCGGCGTGCGGTTCACGCCCTGCGGCCATCGCGGCCGAAAAACGCGTAAAAAAACGGAAAAACGGCCCGGTCCCCAAGCAAATACCGGTGTTTTCGACGAATACGGTGCGGAAATAGCGATTCCTTTCCGGAGTGCATTTTTAGCGGCGCACCGCCCAACGCCAATACAACGGTGGCATCGCGATTTCATGTTACACGGCAGAGAAACAAGCCTATAATTCTGCTCGCATGCCACCCTTGTGCGTTGCAACATTTGACGTCGTACTATGAACAACCTTAGCAAAATACTCTCTCTGGAAAACGTGCAACTGGACCTGGAAGTCTCCAGCAAGAAGCGCGCTTTCGAGCAAGCCGGCCTGATCTTCGAAAACAATTGCGGCATCGCCCGCTCCACCGTCTCGGACAATCTGTTCGCGCGCGAGCGCCTCGGTTCGACCGGCCTGGGCCATGGCGTCGCCGTGCCGCACGGCCGCATCAAGGGCATGAAGAGCCTGAAGTCGCCGCTGGCGGCGTTCGTGCGCCTGGCCGAGCCGATCCCGTTCGAGTCGCCGGACGGCAAGCCGGTCAACCTGCTGTTCTTCCTGCTGATCCCGGACCACGTGACCCAGCAGCACCTGGAGATCCTGTCCGAGATCGCCGAGATGTTCTCCGACGACGCCTTCCGCACCGCGCTGAGCACGGAAACCGATCCGCAAGCGGTGCACTCGCGCATCATCAACTGGCAACCCAGCCTGCAAGCCGCTGGCTGAGCGGCAACGATGGGGTTAAACTAGGGTTAGTTCAACTAACCTGGTGACACGCCCCATGCTGCAAACTCCGCTGACGATACAAAGGCTTTACGACGACAATCGCGAAAGTTTGCAGCTAGGCTGGTTCGCCGGCTTCCCCGGCGGCGAGCGCCTGATCTCCGGCGACGTCGCCTCGGCCGCCGACCAGGTCGGCCACCTGAACACCATCCACCCGGGCCGCATCCAGGTCTTCGGCCACCAGGAAATCAATTACTACCAGCGCCTCAAGTCGCTGACGCGCGCCCACGTCATCGGCGAGCTGATCGCCGGCGGCCCGCCGGCGCTGATCATCGCCCAAGGCCTGGAAACGCCGCCCGACATTCTCGCCATCTGCGACGAGAAGAACATCCCGCTGTTCTCGACCCCGCTGCCGGCGGCGCAGGTGATCGACTTCCTGCGCGTGTACCTGTCCAAGAAGCTGGCGCAGCGCATCATCATGCACGGCGTGTTCATGGACGTGCTGGGCGTGGGCGTGCTGATCACCGGCGACTCCGGCCTCGGCAAGAGCGAGCTGGGCCTGGAGCTGATTTCGCGCTCGCACGGTCTGGTGGCCGATGACGCGGTGGAGTTTTCGCGCATCGCGCCGAACATGATCGAGGGCCGCTGCCCGGCGCTGCTGCAAAACCTGCTGGAGGTGCGCGGGCTGGGGCTGCTGGACATCAAGGCCATCTTTGGCGAGACGGCGGTGCGCCGCAAGATGCGCCTGAAGCTGATCGTGCACCTGGTGCGGCGCGGCGCCGCCGACGAGGAGGTCGAGCGCCTGCCGTTCCAGTTCCCGACCGAGGACGTGCTGGGCCTGCCGATCCGCAAGGTGGTGATCCCGGTGGCGGCCGGCCGCAACATCGCGGTGCTGCTGGAAGCCGCCGTGCGCAACACCATCCTGCAACTGCGCGGCATCGACACCCTGCAGGAATTCATGGAAAGGCAAAGACAAGCCATGAGCGGGGACTAAGCAGTCGATGGTATCATCGCGGCTATGCGCATCGTACTTATCACTGGCATCTCCGGTTCCGGCAAATCCGTCGCACTCAACGTCCTGGAAGACACGGGGCACTATTGCGTCGACAACCTGCCGCCCGCGCTGCTTTCCAGCCTGGTCCAGACCTTGACGGAGGAAGGCCTGCAGGCGCTGGCGGTGGCGGTCGACGCCCGCAGCGCCGAGTCGCTGGCCTCGCTGCCGGCCGACGTCCACCGCCTGCGCGCCGAGGGCCACGATGTGAAGGTGATGTTCCTCACCGCGAACACCCACTCGCTGGTGGCGCGCTTCTCGGAAACCCGCCGCAGCCACCCGCTGTCGCACGAGCTGCGCCCGGGCCAGAACCCGGCCGCGCGCCGCACCCTGATCGAATGCATCATGGAGGAACGTGAGCGGCTGTCGGCGATCGAGAAGCTGGGCCACGTGATCGACACCTCCGAGCTCAGCGCCAACAAGCTGCGCGGCTGGGTCAAGGACTTGGTGGTGACCGCGCACTCGCCGCTGACCCTGTTCTTCGAATCGTTCGCCTTCAAGCTGGGCGTGCCGATGGACGCCGACTTCGTGTTCGACGTGCGCGCGCTGCCGAACCCCTATTACGACCTGACCCTGCGCCCGCTGACCGGGCGCGACGCGCCGGTGATCGACTTCCTCGACGCCCAGCCGAGCGCCGGCGAGATGCTGAACGACATCCGCGCCTTCGTGGAAAAATGGCTGCCCTCGTTCAAGAGCGACAACCGCAGCTACCTGACGGTGGCGCTGGGTTGCACCGGCGGCCAGCACCGCTCGGTCTACATGGCGGAAAAGCTCGCGGCTTACTTCAACACCACCGAGCGCGTGGTCCTGCGCCACCGCGAACAGTCCTAAGCCCCCGTAGGAAAGTCCCTACAACAACTCAAGTTTTTCCCTACGGAAAAATAAGAAGTGGTCTATGGGCAACTTCCCGCCATTCCGCCATCATCGTCTTCCCCCGTTCTTTTTTTGACGATGACATGGACCCAGATTTCGATGCGCGCCGGCCGGCCTGGCGGCGCCCGGCGCTGTATGCCGCGCTGCTGGCCTGGGCCCTGGCCGGCACGGCGGTGCTGGCGGCCGGCTGGCCGCCGGCCGCGCGCCTGGCCGGTCTGGCGCTGGCGGCCGCCGGCGGCTACGCCCTGGCCGGCCTGCGGCGCCCGGCCGCCGCGCCGGCCGGGCGCGGCGACGGCGTGCCGGGCCTGACGCAGCTGTGCGCCGGCGTGCTGCCGGCCTGGTCGGCGCAGGTGCGCCTGGCCAGCGACCAGACCGAGCACGCCATCACCGCGCTGGCCCAGCGTTTCGTCGAGATCCACCGCCGCGTCGGCGAGGCCGTGTCCGACGGCCAGGGCGGCGGCGACGGCGCCCTGCTCGAGCTGCTCGAGCGCTGCCGCCAGGAGCTGGGCGCGATCACCGGCGCGCTGCGCGACGCCCTGTCCGCCAAGAGCGCGCTGCTGGAGCAGGTGGGCGGACTGGCCGGTTTCACCGGCGAGCTGCGCGAGCTCGCGCACAGCGTCGGCGAGCTCGCCCGCAAGACCAACCTGGTGGCCCTGAACGCGGCCATCGAGGCGGCCCGCGCCGGCGAGGCCGGGCGCGGCTTCGCCGTGGTGGCGCGCGAGGTGCGCGAGCTGTCGCTGCTCTCGGGCACGGCCGGCAAGCAGATCGCCGACACCATCGAGGTCATCAACCGCGCCGTGACCGGCACGCTGGACGCGTCGCGGCTGTACGCGCAGCAGGACCAGCAGTCGCTGGCCAACGCCACCGCCACCATCGAACGCGTGGTGGGCGATTTCCGCGGCGCCAGCGCCACCCTGGCGGCGGCCGCGCAGCACATGCGCGCGCACAGCGCGGCGGTCGGCCAGGAGCTGGAACAGGTGCTGGTGGCGCTGCAGTTCCAGGACCGGGTCAGCCAGATCCTGGGCCAGGTGCGGGCCGACATGGACAAGCTCGAGCGCCATCTGGCGCCGGACGCGCCGCCCGGCCCGCTCGACCCGCGGCGCTGGCTCGACGACCTGGCCGCCAGCTACACGGCGCCCGAACAGCACCTGCGGCTGGCGCGCGCCGCCGCGCCGGCGGCGGGCGGCGCCGACGCCGTCACCTTCTTTTAACCCGAGGATTTTCCGTGCCCAAGAACATACTAGTCATCGACGATTCCGCCTCGCTGCGGCAGGTGCTGTCCATCACGCTCAAGGGCGCCGGCTACAACGTGGTCCAGGCCTGCGACGGCGAGGACGCGCTGGCCAAGCTTGACGGCACCAAGTTCCACCTGATCATCAGCGACGTCAACATGCCCAAGCTGGACGGCATCGCCTTCGTCAAGGCCGCCAAGCAGTTGCCGGCCTACCGCTTCACGCCCGTCGTCATGCTCACCACCGAGGCCGGCGACGCCAGGAAGGCGGCCGGCCAGGCCGCCGGCGCGCGCGCCTGGATCGTCAAGCCGTTCCAGCCGGACACCGTGCTGGCCGCCGTCGCCCGGCTGACCCTGCCCTAGCCGACCGCCGCCATGAGCCAGCCCACGCCCGGCGCCAGCGCCGTCACGCTCGCCGTTCCCGCCAGCGAGATCACCATCTTCACCGCCGCCCAGGACCGCGCCTGGTGGCTCGACGCCGCCCGCGCCGGCCCCGCCGTGGTGATCGACCTGGCGGCGGTCGAGCGGGTCGACAGCGCCGGCATGCAGCTGATGCTGGCCGCCAAGCGCCACGCGCGCGCGCTCGGCAACGAGCTGCGCTTCGTCCGGCACGGCGCGCGGCTGCGCGAGGTGCTGGCGCTGTGCGGGCTGACGCACGAGCTCGACGCCGCCCCCGGCCGCGAGGTGGCGCCATGATGCGCGAGGCCCTGCCCACCTTCATCGCCGAGGCCGGCGAACTGCTGGAGCAGATGGAAGGCGGCCTGCTGCACATCGAGCAGGATGGCGCCGACGCCGACGCCATCAACGCCCTGTTCCGCGCCGTGCACACGCTCAAGGGCTCGGCCGGCCTGTTCGGCCTGCACCACATCGTGGCCTGCGCGCACGTGGCCGAGAGCGTGCTGGACGAGGTGCGCGAGGCGCGCCTGGCGATCACCCCGGCGCTGGCCACGCTGCTGCTGTCGGTCAGCGACCACCTGGCGGCGCTGGTGGCGCTGGCCGCCGACGACGTCGCGCCGGACGCCGCGCTGGACGCCGCCGGCCAGGCGCTGGGCGCCGCGCTGCAAGCCTACCTGCCGGCCGCGGCCGAGACGGCGCCGCCCGCGGCCACGCCGCCGATGGCCGCCGCGCCGGCCGCCGCCCACGACGGCAGCCCCCACTGGCACCTGTCGCTGCGCTTCGGCGCCGAGGTGCTGCGCTACGGCATGGACCCGCTGTCCTTCCTGCACTACCTCGGCACGCTGGGCGAGATCGTCCACATCGTCGCCGTCAGCGGCGCGCTGCCGCCGCTGCCCGAGCTGGACCCCGAGCGCTGCCACCTCGGCTACGAGCTCGGCTTCCGCAGCGACGCCGACCCGGCCGCCATCGCCGGCGCCTTCGAGTTCGTCCGCGAGGACAGCCGCATCGAGCTGCTGCCGCCCGGCAGCGGCGCGGCCGACTTCGTGCGCCTGATCGAGCTGCGCGCGGCCGAGGAGCACGCGTGCATCGACCAGCTGCTGATCGCCTGCGGCAGCGTCACCCCGGCCGCGCTGGCGGCCGCGCTGGCGCCGCCCGCGCCAACCGCGGCAAACGCGGCAAACGCGGCAAACGCGGCGCCCGAGGCGCCCGCCGCCGTCCCGGCGGCCCCGGCCGCGCGCGCGGCGCGCGCCGCCGAGGCCAGCCTGATCCGCGTGGACGCCGGCAAGCTCGACCAGCTGATCGACCTCATCGGCGAACTGATCATCGCCAGCGCCGGCGCCAGCCTGGCCGCCCAGCAGGCCGGCGCGCCGGCGCTGCTCGAGTCCAGCACCCGGGTGGCGCGCCTGGTCGAGCAGGTGCGCGACTCCGCCCTGACGCTGCGCATGGTGGCGGTGGGCGCCACCTTCAACCGCTTCCAGCGCGTGGTGCGCGACGTCTCGGCCGAGCTGGGCAAGGACATCCGGCTCGAGATCAGCGGCGCCGACACCGAGCTCGACAAGACGGTGGTCGAGCGCATCGCCGACCCGCTGACCCACCTGGTGCGCAACGCCATGGACCACGGCATCGAGCCGGCCGCCGCGCGCCGCGCGGCCGGCAAGCCGGCGCACGGCACCGTGCGCCTGAACGCCTACCACGACGCCGGCAGCATCGTGATCGAGGTGGCCGACGACGGCGGCGGCCTCGACAAGCAACGCATCCTGGCCAAGGCGGCCGAGCGCGGCCTGGTCGAGGCCGGCGCCGCGCTGGCCGAGCGCGACATCTACAACCTGATCTTCGAGCCCGGCTTCTCCACCGCGGCGGCGGTCAGCAACCTGTCCGGGCGCGGGGTCGGCATGGACGTGGTCAAGCGCAACATCGCGGCGCTGCGCGGCGGCATCGAGCTGTCCAGCGTGGCCGGCCGCGGCACCACCGTCAGCATCCGCCTGCCGCTGACCCTGGCCATCATCGACGGCTTCCTGATCGGCGTCGGCCGCGCCACCTACGTGGTGCCGCTGGAGCTGGTGGAGGAATGCGTCGAGCTCGACGCCGGGCAGGCCGGCGCCGCCCACGGCCACCACTACCTCAACCTGCGCGGCGCGGTGCTGCCGTTCGTGCGCCTGCGCGAGCTGTTCGGCGGCGCCGGCGGCGCCGCGCGGCGCGAGAACGTGGTGGTGATCCGCCACGGCGGGCGCCGCGTGGGCCTGGTGGTGGACCGCCTGATGGGCGAGTTCCAGACCGTCATCAAGCCGCTCGGCAAGGTGTTCCGCCAGCTGCGCGGCATCGGCGGCTTCACCATCCTCGGCAACGGCGAGGTGGCGCTGATCCTCAACGTGCCCGAGCTGATCGGCCAGCTGGCGCGCCAGCACGAGGCCGCCGCATGAGCATACCCCCGCGCCGGCCGGTTTGACGGCAGGCAACGACATTCACAGGAGATCCCCATGGCATTGTTTGGCACCCGGGTCCGCCAGGACCGCATCGACGACCTCGTCCACATCCTCGAGCAGCTCGCCAGCGGCGCCACCGGCCCGCTGATCGCCGACGCCGGCGACGACGCGCTGGCGCCGGCGATGGCGCAGCTGCGCCGCCTGCAGCAGGCGCTGCCGGCCGCGCGCGCCGACTACCTCGACCTGCAGCGCCTGCGCGCCGGCATGGACATCGTCTCGACCTGCGTCATGATGGCCGACGCCGACCTCAACATCAACTACGTCAACCCGGCGGTGGTGGAGATGATGCGGGTGGCCGAGGCCGACATCCGCCAGATCTTCCCCTCGTTCGACGCCAACCGCCTGCTCGGCTCCAACATCGACCAGTTCCACAAGAACCCGGCGCACCAGCGCAAGATGCTCAGCGAGTTCACCCAGCTGTTCCGCACCCAGATCACCATCGGCGCCCGCACCTTCGGCCTCAAGGCCATGCCGATCTTCGAGCCCGGCGGCAAGCGCCTGGGCGCCGTGGTCGAGTGGGAGGACCGCACCGAGCTGATGCACTTCACCGGCGACCTCAGCGCCTGCGTGCAGGACGCCGTGGCCGGCCAGCTCGACACCCGCATCAACTTCGCGCGCCTGCCCGAGGGCCGCCTCAAGGACGCCAGCCGCGGCATCAACGCCATCCTCGACGCCGTGGCCCAGCCGCTCAACGTCACCGCCGCCTACATCGACCAGATCGCCAAGGGCGTGATCCCGGCGCCGATCGAGACCGAGTACCACGGCCAGTACGGCGTGATCAAGGACAACCTCAACGCGCTGGTCAAGATGATGAGCGACCTGCTGGCGCAGACCGACGCCATCATCGAGGGCGCCGCCAACGGCGAGCTGGACCGGCGCGCCGACACCGCCCTGTTCGTCGGCGGCTGGCGCCGCCTGGTGGCCGGCGTCAACCAGACGCTGGACGGCATCGTGCTGCCGGTCAACGAGGCGGTGGCGGTGCTGGAGGAGATGGAGCGCGGCGACCTGACCCGCACCGTCGAGGGCGCCTACCAGGGCCAGCTCAAGGACTTCCAGGACACCGTCAACAACACCATCGCCAAGCTGGCCCAGGTCATCGGCGAGGTGCGCGTGGCGGCCGAGGCGCTGTCGGCGGCCTCGGAGCAGATCTCCGGCACCGCGCAGTCGCTGTCGCAGGGCGCCTCCGAGCAGGCCGCCTCGGTCGAGGAAACCTCGGCCTCGATCGAGCAGATGTCGGCCACCGTGCTGCAGAACACCGAGAACGCCAAGGTCACCGACGGCATGGCCAGCCAGGCCGCGCTGGAGGCCACCGAGGGCGGCGGCGCGGTGCGCGAGACGGTCGGCGCCATGCAGTCGATCGCGCAGAAGATCGGCATCATCGACGACATCGCCTACCAGACCAACCTGCTGGCGCTGAACGCGGCCATCGAGGCCGCGCGCGCCGGCGAGCACGGCAAGGGCTTCGCGGTGGTGGCGGCCGAGGTGCGCAAGCTGGCCGAGCGCAGCCAGGTGGCGGCGCAGGAGATCGGCGACCTGGCCACGCGCTCGGTGCGCCAGGCCGAGCGCGCCGGCCAGCTGCTGGACGGCATGGTCCCCACCATCACCAAGACCTCCGACCTGGTGCAGGAGATCGCCTCGGCCAGCAGCGAGCAGTCGTCCGGCATCGGCCAGATCAACGGCGCCATGGAGCAGCTCAACAAGGCCACCCAGCAGAACGCCGGCGCCGCCGAGGAGCTGGCCGCCACCGCCGAGCAGATGGGCGCGCAGGCGCTGCAGCTGCAGCAGCTGATGCAGTTCTTCACCCTGAGCGAGCCGGCCGCCGCCGCGGCGGCGCCGGCGCCCGCGCGCCGCCCGGCCGCCGCGCCGCCGGCGCGCGCGCCGCGGCCGGCGGCCGGCTTCGTGCGCTACTAGGAGGCGCCATGCACGCCGTCCCCGCCGCCGAGGCGTCCGGCCAGCCCGCCGGCCAGCGGCAATACCTGACCTTCATGCTGGCCGGCGAGGTGTACGCCATCGGCATCCTGGGCATCAAGGAGATCATCGAGTACGCCGAGCCGACCGCGGTGCCGTGCCTGCCCGCCTTCCTGCGCGGCGTGATCAACCTGCGCGGCGCCGTGGTGCCGGTGGTCGACCTGGCCGCGCGGCTGGGGCGCGCCGCCGCCGAGCCCAGCCGCCGCACCTGCGTGGTGATCGTCGAGGTGCGCGAAGACGACGCCACCCACGACGTCGGCGTCGTGGTGGACGCCGTCAACGCCGTGCTGGAAATCGCGCCGGCGCAGATCGAGCCGCCGCCCGCGTTCGGGGCCGCGATCCGCGCCGACTTCATCGCCGGCATGGGCAAGCTGGGCGAGCGCTTCGTGATCCTGCTCGACATCGACCGCGTGCTGTCGGTGGCCGAGCTGGAGCAGCTGGCCGGCGCCGCCGGCCGCGGCGGCTGACATGGGCGGGCGCCGCCACGCGGCGGCCACGCGCGGGCCGCAGCTGACGGAGCGCGAGTTCCACCTGTTCCGCGACATGCTGCTGGACGTGGCCGGCATCGAGCTGTCCGACGCCAAGCGCGCGCTGGTGGCCGGGCGGCTGGGCGGCCGCCTGCGCGAACACGGCTGGGACAGCTACGGCGCCTACTTCCACCACCTGCGCCACGACCACGCCGAACGGCAGGCCGTGGTCGACCTGCTGACCACCAACGAGACCTATTTCTTCCGCGAGCCGCGCCATTTCGAGTTCCTGCGCGACACCATCGTGCCCGGGCCGCGCGCGCCCGGCCCGCTGCGCGCCTGGAGCGCGGCCTGCTCCAGCGGCCAGGAGCCGTACTCGATCGCCATGACGCTGGCGCAGGCGCTGGCGGGGCAGCCGTGGGAGGTGCTGGCGTCCGACCTCAGCACGCGCATGCTGGCGCGCGCCCGCGCCGGGATCTACCGCGCGGCCGACGTCGAGGGCATCCCGCGCGCGCTGCTGCACAAATACTGCCTGCGCGGGGTCGGCCAGCACGAGGGCCAGTCGCAGGTCGACCCGGCGCTGCGCGAGCGCGTCAGCTTCCGCCAGATCAACCTGAACGCGCGCCTGCCGGCGCTGGGCGCGTTCGACGTCATCTTCCTGCGCAACGTGCTGATCTATTTCGGCCACGAGACCAAGTGCGCGGTGGTGCGGCGGCTGCAGGCCCAGCTGCGGCCGGGCGGCTGGCTGATCGTGGGCCACGCGGAAACCCTGAACCGCGTCAACTCCGGGCTGACGCTGGTGCAGCCCTCGATCTACCGCAAGCCCGATGCCTGAGGCCGGCGCCGCCGCCGTCAAGGTGCTGATCGTCGACGACTCGGCCACGGTGCGCCAGGTGCTGTCGGCGCTGCTGGACGCCGACCCGGCGCTGCGCGTGATCGCCACCGCCAGCGATCCGCTGTACGCCATGGAGCGCATGGCGCGCCAGTGGCCGGACGTGATCGTGCTGGACGTGGAGATGCCGCGCATGGACGGCCTCGCCTTCCTGCGGCGGCTGATGCGGGAGCGGCCGACGCCGGTGGTGATCTGCTCCACGCTGACCGCGCGCGGCGCCGACAGCACCATGCAGGCGCTGGCGGCCGGCGCGGTCAGCGTGGTGGCCAAGCCCAAGCTGGGGCTCAGGCAATTCCTGGTCGACAGCGGCGACACCCTGGTGGCCGCCGTCAAGGCGGCCGCGCGCGCCAACCTGGCCGGCCTGACGCAGCGCCCGCCGCCGCGGCTGGGCGCGGACACGGTGCTGCCGGCCGCGCCGCCGGCGCCGGCGCGCGCCACCGGCAGCGTGGTGGCGATCGGCACCTCCACCGGCGGCACGCTGGCGCTCGAATACGTGCTGGGCGCCCTGCCGCGGCGCAGCCCGGGCATCGTGGTGGTGCAGCACATGCCGCCGCAGTTCACCGCCGCGTTCGCGCGCCGCCTCGACCAGCTGTGCGAGATCGAGGTGCGCGAGGCGCGCCATGGCGACCCTGTGCTGCCCGGCCTGGCCCTGATCGCGCCGGGCGGGCGCCACATGGTGCTGCGCCGCGGCGGCGCGCGCTACCAGGTGGAGATCGTCGACGCGCCGCCGGTCAACCGCCACCGGCCCTCGGTGGACGTGCTGTTCCGCTCGGTGGCGCAATGCGCCGGCCGCAACGCGCTGGGCGTGATCATGACCGGCATGGGCGACGACGGCGCGCGCGGCCTGCGCGAGCTGCGCGAGGCCGGCGCCCACACCATCGCCCAGGACGAGGCCAGCTGCGTGGTGTACGGCATGCCGAAGGCGGCGGTCAAGCTGGACGCCGCCTGCCGCGTGCTACCGCTGCGCGAGATCCCGGCCGCCGTGGTCGCCGTCGGCCCGCAACTCGCCGTATAGCGCCAGATATTCCTGGCTCAGCTTGTGGCCGCGGTCGAGATGCACCATCGGCAGGTTGCGCTCGTGCGATTCGCGGATGCGGATCGAGCTCGACAGCTTGCTGGCGAACACCGGCAGGCCCTCCTCCTTGAGCTGCTCGACCATCCGCTGCGGCAACAGCGCGCGCGGCTGGAACTGGTTGACCACGATGCCCTCGATTTTCAGATCGGCGTTGTGGTCGGCCTTGATCTCCTTGATGTTGTTCATCAGCGCGTACAGGGCCTGGCGCGAGAAATCATCGCAGTCGAACGGGATCAGGCAGCTGTCGGCCGCGATCAGGGCGGACTGGCTGAAAAAATTATAGGCGGGCGGCGTGTCGACAAAGATCTCGTCATATTCCTTGCCCAGCTCCCGCAGCAGGTCGCGCAGCTTGTAGATCTTGTTGCGCGACTCCAGCTTCGATTGCAGGTCGCCCAGCTCGGCATGGGCCACGATGATCGACAGGTTTTCGAACGGCGTCGGATGGACGTAGTGGCCGGGCGGCTGGGCGAACATGCTGAAGCTCAGCACCTGCTCGAAGTAGGCGCCCAGCGTCGGCGCCACCGCGTGCGCCGTCGCGCCCAGCACGTAGCGGCTGGCGTTGCACTGCGGGTCGATGTCGATCAACAGGGTGCGCTTGCCCTGGCTGGCGGCGATGGCCGCCAGGTTCACCGCGATCGTCGATTTCCCCACGCCGCCCTTCTGATTGAAGATCACCCGTTTCATAGTCCGCCCATGTGATGATGAAAATACAACCATTCTAGAGCAAAAACGGCGTGCCCCGGATTTTCAGGCCAAGTGCCGCAGCGGGTGGGCGTGGTCCGGCCAGACCGGCTCGAACATGGCCTGCACCATCGCTTGCGTGACGGCCTCCAGGGTGGCCGGCTGCCACTTGGGCGCGTTGTCCTTGTCGATCACGAGGGCGCGCACGCCCTCGATCACTTCGCCGTTCTCGAAGTTGCGGCGCACCAGCGCGCGTTCCATGCGCAGGCAGCCCGCCACATCGAGCGCGGCGCCGCGTTGGATGAGTTCGTGGGTGACGCACATCATCAGCGGCGAGCGGGTGGCCATGATGTCCAGCGTCTTCAGCGCGAACGCGCCGCCGTCCGCCTTCAAGGAGGCGACGATGGCCGGCACCGAGCCGGCGCTGAAGTGGCGGTCGATGGCGGCGCGGTCGGCCGCCAGCTGGCTGTCGCCGGCGTGATGCGCGGCGGCGTAGGCCGCCAATGCGCGCGGCAGGTCGGCACCCGGTGTGGCGCTCAACAGCGCGTCCAGCGCGGCGCGGTCGGCCAGCGGCGCGTAGTGGTCGGCCAGGCCGGCGTACAGCGCGTCGGCCGCGTTGATGGTGACGCCGGTGACGCCGAGGTAATAGCCCAGCGCCCCCGGCGCGCGCGACAGGAAGTAGCTGCCGCCCACGTCCGGGAACAGGCCGATGTTCACCTCCGGCATGGCCATCCTGGTCTTGTCGGTGACGATGCGCACGCGCGCCGCCGGGCCGGCCTGCGCCACGCCCATGCCGCCGCCCATCACCACGCCATCCATCAGCGCGATGTAGGGCTTGGGATAGAAATGAACTAAATGATTTAGCGCATATTCCTCGGTGAAGAAATCCTCCACCAGCGCGCTGCCGCCTTGCGGCGTGGCGCGGCCGGCGTCGTGGAAGAAGCGGATGTCGCCGCCGGCGCAAAACGCTTTCCCGCTGCTGCCGCGGATCACCACGGCGGCGACGTTCGCGTCATCGCGCCATGCCAGCAGCGCCCGGGTAATCGCCCGCACCATGTCCAGCGACAGGGAGTTGAGGGCCTGGGGCCGGTCCAGTACGATCAGGCCGGTGCCGTTGCTAACGCTGGTGTGGATGTTTTCGCTCATGCCGCCAATTCTACTTCAGATGCTCGAGCGGATTGGGCACGTCCAGCGCGCCGCCCAGCCGCGGCTGCCACAACGCCTTGCCGGCCACCGGCGGCCTGCCCTCGTGGCGGTTGTAGAACACCGTCACCTCGCGGCTGCCGACCGGTTCCTGCTCGAAGCCGGTGCGCCGCGCGATCCCCGATGGATCGGCCGACGCGGCCACCGTGAACGCCACCAGCGTATCGAGCCGCGCGTCGTGCACGTCGAGGATGGAGGCCATCAGCGCCAGCGGCGTGGCCGCGTACACCTGATAGTGCAGCGCCTTGCCGGCGCGTTCCATCTCGGCCGGCAGCGCGCCATCGGCCTCCATCTGCCCGAGGGCGTGATTGAGCACCTTGCGGCCCCAGTCCAGGTAGCGCGCCTCGCCGGTCACGCCGCCCACCGCCGTCACCGCCAGGCCTTCCCAGTAGTAATGGTTGTTGCGTCCGCCCTTCTTGGCGTCCGAGTGCGCGATGGTGGCGTCGGCCAGCGCCTTGAACCAGCCCTCGATCAGCGCGCGCTGGGCGGGCGTGGCCTGCCGCTGTATGCGCGCGTAATTGAGGGCCATGCCGCCCAGCGTCCATTTGCGCACGTAATAGGCCTGCTCGCTCGACATCTTGCCCAGCATGGCGTTCTGGCCGGCCCAGCTCCCCAGCCACGCCAGCGCGCAGGCGGCGTCGCCCTGGCCGTTGGCGTCGCGCGCCACCTGCGACAGGAAATCCTCGATCGGCCTGGTGGCCGCGATGTTGCGCGCCCTCAGCACCGGGTCGACCACGGAGTGATGCTTGTCCGAGTAGTAGCTGTTGGCGTCGATGTCGAGGCGCGCCGGCGGCGCCGGTTCGCAGGCGGCCGCGCTGCCCGCCGCCAGCAATAAAATGCAAGTTAAACGTTTAACCATATGATCCTCAAAAAGGGCGCCCTCATGCGCCCTTCGTTGAATGTGCCGGGGCCGTTCTTATAGGGCGGCGGCAGCGGGTTCGTAGCTGTCCGGGATATGCTTGATGGCATCGTGCCCGTGCGATTGAACTTTGGATTTGTACTTCATGACCTGCCGGTCAAGCTTGTCGATCAGGGTATCGATGGCGGCGTACAGGTCTTGCGACAGGCTTTCCACGTACACGGTTTTACCGGACAGACGCAGATTGATTTCAGCCTTCTGGCGTTTCTCTTTCTCTTTAAGGTTATCTACGGTCAGGATGACAGCAATATCAATCACTTGATCAAAGTGGCGGGTGACCCGTTCCAGCTTGTTCTGCACGTACTCGCGAATCGCTGCGGTCACTTCGAGATGATGTCCACTGATGGTGAGATTCATACACACTCCTAAAGATAAGTCGCTTCTGACGGTTAGTGCGGTGCCCATTGCTGCCGGGCGCGCAGGAACCAAGTAACTACAAAGACTTGCGGAGGCTGACTGGAGGGATCTTGAGGGCTTCGCGATATTTGGCAACAGTCCGTCGCGCAATCACCATGCCCTGTTCTCCCAGCATGTCCGCAATCTTACTGTCGGATAAAGGATTTTTCGGGTCTTCAGCTCCTGTGAGTTGCACAATCAAGGCACGTATCGCCGTCGAACTTGCTTCCCCGCCAGCTTCGGTGGCGACATGGCTACCAAAGAAATATTTCAACTCAAACATGCCGTGCGGGGTCAGCATATATTTTTGAGTTGTTACGCGAGAAATAGTGCTCTCGTGTAGTCCCAGTGTATCAGCAATTTCGCGAAGCACAAGGGGGCGCATGGCGACGGCCCCGTGCGAGAAAAAGTTCTTTTGTCTTTCTACTATCGCCTGCGCCACGCGCAGGATGGTGTCGAAGCGCTGGCGCATATTCTTGATCAGCCACTTGGCTTCCTGCAGCTGCGCGCCCATCGCGCTTTCGCCCTTGCCCTGCTTGAGCAGGTTGGCGTACATGGCGTTCACGCGCAGGCGCGGCATGACGTCGTTGTTCAGGCTGACCTGCCAGCCGTTGCGCGACTTCTTGACGATCACATCCGGCACCACGTAGTCCGACACATCGGACGCGAACGCAGCGCCCGGATGCGGGTTGCACTGGCGGATCACGGCCTGCGCCTCGCGCAGGTCCTCGTCGTCGCACAGCAGGGTTTTCTTCAGCTTGTTGAAATCGCGCTGGGCGAACCAGGTCAGGTGGTTCTCCACGATGGCCAGCGCCATGCGCCGCGTCACCAGCGGCACGCCGGGCAAACGCTTGATTTGTATCGCCAGGCATTCGGCGGCGTTGCGCGCGCCCACACCCATCGGGTCGAAGCTTTGCAGCAGCTTGAGCGCGGTCTGCAATTCCTCGATCTCGATCTCCAGCTCCTCCGGCAGGCGCGCGTGGATCTCCTCCAGCGACTCCTCGAGATAGCCGTTTTCGTCGAGCGCGTCGATGATCAGCTCCATCAGCGCGCGGTCGCGCATCTCCAGCACCGTCACCCGCATCTGCTCCATCAAATGCTCGCGCAGCGTGCAGTGATGGGCCTCCAGCTGCGGACGCGCCTCCTCGTCGTCGTTGTTCTTGCTGCGGCCCGGATCGCCCCAGTCGAGGTCGGCCTCGGGCGTGGTGCTCTCGGTGTCGGCGGCGGGCGCCTCGTAGCTGTCGGCCTCGGCGGCCGGGGCCTCGCCGGGCGGGCCCTCCGGCGGCGCCTCGGCGGCCGGCGCCTGCTGGCTGATGGCGCCATCGGCCAGCAGGCGCAGCGAATGGTCGAGCGGATCGTCCAGGCGTTCCAGCAGCGGATTATCGATCAGCAGCTGTTCCAGTTCCTGGTGCAGCTCCAGCGTCGACAGCTGCAGCAGCCGGATCGACTGTTGCAGTTGCGGCGTCAACGCCAGATGCTGCGACGTGCGCAGTTGCAAAGACTGTTTCATTGCGGCTTACATACGGAAGTGTTCACCCAGATAGACGCGACGCACCGACTCGTTGGCGATGATGTCGTCCGGACGGCCCGAGGCCAGCACCGTCCCCTGGTTGATGATATATGCGCGGTCGCAGATGCCCAACGTCTCGCGCACATTGTGATCGGTAATGAGGACGCCGATGCCGCGCTCCTTGAGGAAGCGCACGATGCGCTGGATCTCAATCACGGCAATCGGGTCGACCCCGGCGAAAGGTTCATCGAGCAGCACGAAGCGCGGATTGGTCGCCAGCGCGCGCGCGATCTCCACGCGGCGGCGCTCGCCGCCGGACAGCGACAGCGCCTGGTTCTCGCGCAGTTTCTCGATTTGCAGATCGGCCAGCAGGGTATTCAGCCGTTCATCAATGTCAGCCTTGGATAAAGGCTTGCCGTCCACTTTCTGGATCTCCAGGACGGCGCGGATATTCTCTTCCACAGTCAGCTTGCGGAACACCGACGCTTCCTGCGGCAGGTAGGACAGGCCCATGGTGGCGCGCCGGTGGATCGGCAGCGACGAGATGTCGGTGCCGCTGATATCGATGCTGCCGGCGTCCGACGGCACCAGGCCGACGATCATGTAGAACGAGGTGGTCTTGCCGGCGCCGTTCGGCCCCAGCAGGCCGACCACTTCGCCGCACTCCACTTGCAGCGAGACGTCATGCACCACCTGGCGCTTGCCGTAGGTCTTCTGCAGGCCTTTGACGATCAGGGTGCTACCGCAGGAGGACTCCATCTTATTTCCCCGGTGCAGGCTGGGTGGTCGGCGCAGGCGGCGTTGCCAGCTTGCTCGATGGCTGGATCACCATGGTGCTGCGGCCCGCGCCCGGCTTGGTCTCGCCGCTCGAGGTGTTCTTGACGGCGAAGAATTCCTTGCGGCTGTCGTAGGAAATGAATTCGCCATCGACCTGGCTGGCGGGCTTGCCGCCCTCCAGCTTCTTGATCCGGGCCTTGGCGTACAGCTTCACCAGCTCGGTCTTGTTGTCGTATTCGATGCGGTCGGCCTGGCCCTCGACCCACTGGTCGCCGGCGCCGTCCAGCTTCTGGCGGAAGGTGGCCTGCACGCCCGGGGCGCTGTGCAGCACCACGAACTGGTAGCCTTCCGGATCTTCCGTCACCACCGCCTTGGGCGACTTCATCAGCAGCGTGCCGCGCGTCAGCACCACGTTGCCGGTGAAGGTCTTGATCTGCTTGACGTCGTCGGCGTCCAGCTGATCGAAGTCGATCTGGGTCGGCTTGCTGGAGTCGGCCTTCTCGGCGTGCGCCACGCAAGCGGTCAGCAGCAAGGCCGCCGACAACATCAATTTGTTCATCTTCATCATTCGTTCCTTCAGTGTGCCGCGCGCGGCGGCATCGTAATCGTTCCGCGGCCGCCCAGCGCGATCTGGCGGGTGGCGTTGTTGGCCTTCATGCCGGTGCCGGTGGCGGTCGACGTGCCGACCAGCATCTCGACCGGGGCGTCGGTTTCCATGCGTTCCTCATCCGGGTACACGGTCAGCGTACTGGTCTTCAGGCGCAGCTCCTGCGCTTGCTTGGTGGCGGGTCGCACCACGTCCACATTACCACTCAGTTTGACGCGCGTATTGCCCTGATCGACAACGGCGGTCTGCGCGTGGATATTCATCGGCGGCTGGTCGGTGGCCAGGCCGTGCACGAAGGGCTTGTCGATCAGCGAGGAGTCATCCACCGGGCGG
This sequence comes from Duganella sp. SG902, assembly GCF_013376005.1. Lineage (GTDB taxonomy): Bacteria > Pseudomonadota > Gammaproteobacteria > Burkholderiales > Burkholderiaceae_D > Rugamonas. Next base: position 322,685 of record NZ_JABMJK010000003.1, read on the forward strand.
TGCGTCAGCTTGTCGCCGGAGATGATGTAGGCCGGCTGGCCTTCCTTGTTCATGCGCACCGTGCTGAAGCGGTCGATGATGTAGTCCGGCTCGTCGCGGAACTTGTCGGCCTGCGCTTCCTCGCCGGCCTGGTTGACCACCTGCACCAGCCAGAAGCTGCCGACGGCCACGAACACGCCGGCCATCATGATCAGGGTCAGCTGCCAACGGTGTGCTGTTCTTTTACGCATGATTACACCCTGTCAAACCAGGAATTGCGCCATCACGCGCTCGTACAAGCCCTGCGCGTGCAGCACCAGCTCGCATACCTCGCGCACCGCGCCACGGCCGCCATGGGCGGTCGTCACGTGATGGGCGCGTTCCAGCACTTCCTTGCGGCCGTTCGGCACGGCCACGGCAAAGCCGACGCGCGTCAGGATCGGCAAGTCCACCACATCGTCGCCGATGAAGCCGACCTGCTCGGCGCTGAGGCCGGTCTTCTCCAGCAGCGCGTTGAACGGCGTCAGCTTGTCATGGCCGCCCTGGTGCAGGTGGCCGATGCCAAGGTCGGCCGCGCGCCGGATCACCTGGGGCGAGGTGCGCGCGCTGATGATGGCGGTCTGGATGCCGGCTTCCTGGATCAGCTTGATGCCCAGGCCATCCTGCACGTTGAAAGTCTTGAGCGCTTCGCCGTCGGCGCCGTAATGCAGGCTGCCGTCGGTCAGCACGCCGTCGACGTCGAATATCATCAGCTTGACGCGCGCGGCGCGGTCCAGATAGGTCATGCTCATCAGATTACCTTTGCACGCGTCAGGTCATGGATATGCAGTGCGCCAACCAGCTTGCCGTCGGCATCGGTCACCAGCATCTGGTTGATGCGGTACTGCTCCATCACGGCCACCGCATCCACCGCCATTTTCTCAGGCGAGATGGTGCGCGGGTTGGCGTGCATCACATCCCCAATCACCACCTTGCTGAAATCCTGCACTTTTTCGATCATGCGGCGCAAATCGCCGTCGGTGAACACGCCGACCGGCTTGTCGTCGGCGTCGACGATGGCGGTCATGCCCATGCCCTTCTGGGTGATTTCCAGCAGCGCATCGGTCAGCTTGACGCCGGCCGTCACGCGCGGCACGGCGTCGCCGCTGCGCATCACGTCTTTCACGTGGGTCAGCAGGCGGCGGCCCAGCGCGCCGCCCGGGTGCGAGCGGGCGAAATCCTCCTCCTTGAAGCCGCGCAGGTCCAGCAGCGCCACGGCCAGCGCGTCGCCCAGCGCCAGCGTGACCGTGGTGGAGGTGGTGGGCGCCAGGTTCATCGGGCAGGCCTCCTTGGCCACCGCCACGTTCAGGTGGACGTCGGCGATGCCGGCCAGGCTGGAGCCCGGCTTGCCGGTGATGGCGATGACCTTGCTGCCCATGCGCTTGACCACCGGCAGGATGGTCATCAGCTCCGAGCTTTCGCCGGAGTAGGAAATGGCGATAAATGCATCGTCGGCGGTCACCATGCCGAGGTCGCCGTGGGCGGCTTCGGCCGGATGCACGAACAGCGCCGGCGTGCCGGTCGAGGCCAGCGTGGCGGCGATCTTGCGGCCGATATGGCCCGACTTGCCGATGCCGGACACCACCACCCTGCCCTTGCAGTTCAGCAACAAGGAAATCGCCTGCACCACGCTGTCGTCGTCGGCGAGGCGCGCGTTCAGGGCGAGGATGGCATCCGCTTCGTTCCGCAGCGTGTCTTGGGCAAGACGCAGTGCCGTTTTTGCATCAAAAGCTTTCAGCATTGTTTTTTCATGGGTTACACTCATGCCCAAGTATAGCCGAATTGAGAAAGCAAAAAACTTGCCAGTGACAACAAAATGACGTTTTCCCCGCTCGAATTAACCCTGTTGTTGCTGGGCAGTGCCGTGCTGGGCGTGGTCGCCTTCCGCATGCTGCATCTGCCGCCCATGCTGGGCTACCTGGCCGTCGGCATCCTGATCGGCCCGCACGCGCTGGGCCTGGCCGAGCAAAGCGAGACCACCCACGGCCTGGCCGAATTCGGCGTGGTGTTCCTGATGTTCTCCATCGGACTCGAATTCTCCCTGCCCAAGCTCAAGGCCATGAGCCGCATCGTGTTCGGACTGGGCATGGCGCAGGTAGTGCTCACTATCGTCGCCACCATGATATTTGGCTGGACCATCGCCACCCAGCTGCCCCCGGCCCTGCACATCAGCTGGCAGGCCTCGTTCGCGCTGGGCGGCGCGTTGGCCATGTCGTCCACCGCCATCGTGTCCAAGATGCTGACCGAGCGGCTGGAGCTCGAAAGCGAGCATGGCCGCAAAATCATCGGCATCCTGCTGTTCCAGGACCTGGCCGTGGTGCCGCTGCTGATCCTGATCCCCTCGCTGGGCGAGCGCCCGGACAAGCTGATGGAAACCCTGGCCTGGGCCGGCCTGAAGGCGGTGATCGTGCTGGCGCTGCTGCTGGTGGTCGGCCACAAGCTGATGCGCGGCTGGTTCACCATCGTGGTCAAGCGCCGCTCGCAGGAGCTGTTCATGCTGAACCTGCTGCTGGTGACGCTGGGCGCGGCCTGGATCACCGAGCGCGCCGGCCTGTCGCTGGCCCTGGGGGCCTTCGTGGCCGGCATGCTGATTTCCGAGACCGAATACAGGCACCAGGTGGAGGAGGACATCAAGCCGTTCCGCGACGTGCTGCTGGGGCTGTTCTTCATCACCATCGGCATGCTGCTCAACGTCAAGCTGGTGATGGCCAACTGGTGGCTGGTGCTGATCCTGCTGTGCGCGCCGGTGCTGATGAAATTCGCGCTGATCGCCGGCCTGGCCAAGCTGTTCGGCGCCTCGGACGGCGTGTCGATGCGCACCGGCCTGGCGCTGGCGCAGGCCGGCGAGTTCGGCTTCGTGCTGCTCAACCTGGCGGCCGGGCAGAACCTGATGGACGCCTACATCGTGCAGGTGGTGCTGGCCTCGATGGTGCTGTCGATGCTGCTGGCGCCGTTCATCATCGCGCAGTCGGACAAGATCGTGATGAAGTTCTCCAGCAACGAATGGATGATGCAGTCGCTGCAGCTGACCAAGATCGCCAGCCGCACCATGTCCACCAACAAGCACGTCATCGTGTGCGGCTTCGGCCGCAGCGGCCAGAGCCTGGCGACCCTGCTGACCGAGGAAAAAATCGACTACCACGCGCTCGACCTCGACCCCGAGCGCGTGCAGGAAGCGCAGCTGGCCGGGGCCAGCGTGTCCTATGGCGACGCGGCGCGGCGCGAAAGCCTGGTGGCGGCCGGCATCTACCGCGCCAGCGCGGTGGTGATCACCTACGCCGACACCCGCTCGGCGCTGCGCGTGCTGCACCAGGTGCACGAGCTGACGCCGGCGCTGCCGGTGATCGTGCGTTCGCATGACGACACGGATCTGGACCGCCTCAAGCAGGCCGGCGCGGCCGAGGTGGTGCCGGAGCTGATGGAGGGCAGCCTGATGCTGGCCTCGCACGCGCTGGTGATGCTGGGCGTGCCGCTGCGGCGCGTGGTGCACCGGGTGCAGGCGGCGCGCGAGGAGCGTTACGCCTCGCTGCGCGGCTATTTCCACGGCATGAGCGACGTCGACGAGGAGGCCGACCTGGAGCGCCTGCATTCGGTGACGCTGAACGGCAGCGCGCCCTGCGTGGGGCGTTCGCTGGGGTCGCTGGATGTAAACGCGTCGGGCGCGGAAGTGGCCAGCATCCGCCGCGGCAAGGGCGGCGTCGAGGTGACGCCGGAGACCACGCTGCAGGCCGGCGACGTGGTGGTGCTGCGCGGCGCGGCCGAAGCCGTCACCCGCGCCGAACAGCGCCTGACCCGCTGACACCGTCGTTCCGGCGAAAGCCGGAACCCATGGAATGCTTGCAGTACCGCTACGCCGGCGTTCTATGGATTCCGGCCTTCGCCGGAATGACGGACCGCGATGACGCGGTTGCGGCCGTTCTCCTTGGCGTCGTAGAGCAACTCGTCGGCGCGCTCGATCAGCGCGCGCGCGATGGCTTCCGGCTCGCCTTCCGCCATGCCCACCTCCAGGCAGGCCACGCCGATCGACACCGTCACCGACAGCTGCAACTCCGGCGACAGGGTAATCATGCTGCCGGCCACGCTGGCGCGGATGCGCTCGGCCACAAACGCCGCGCTTTCCAGATTGGCGTCGATCAGCAGCACCACGAATTCCTCGCCGCCGAAGCGCGCCAGCGCGTCCGAGCTGCGCAGCTCGTTCTTGATGCGCCCCGCCACCTCGCGCAACACCTCGTCGCCGCCGCCATGGCCGACCGTGTCGTTGACCCGCTTGAAATGGTCGATATCGATGTACATGAAGGAAATCGGATACTGCTGGCGCCGCGCGCGCGCGATTTCCTCCAGCAGGCGGCGGTCGATGTAGCGGCGGTTGTAGACGCCGGTCAGCGAATCGGTCAGGCCGATGTATTTCAGCATCTCGTTGCTGATCACGTTCTCCAGGCAGATGGCGATGATGGACGCCATGTGCTCGATGAAATCCGTGCCCAGGCTGGGCGTGAAACGGGTGGGATCGCGGCTGCCCAGGTTCAGGCTGCCGATCACCCGCTTGTTGCGCAGCAGCGGCACCAGCGCCACGCTTTGCAAGGCGGCCGGCGCGTGCGGGAACGCGCCAGAATGACGTTGCGCGTCGAACATGCCCAGCACGGGCTTGGGCGTGGGCGTGTAGGCGTTGCGGCGGCCCAGGTCGAAGCCCAGCTCGTCCACCGTTTCCACGAAGATCAGGTCGGGAAAATCCTCAAACACCACATCGAGCTTGAGCATCACGGTGCGGATGTCGGCGTCCTCGTCGATCAGCGTCAGGGTCACGCTATCGAGCTCGGAAATAACAGGCAGCACGCGGAAGATGGTGCCGATCAATTCCGGGAAATTGCTGGCGCCGACGATCTCCAGGTCGAACGCCTGGTGCCGGGTCATGATGGAGTGATTGCGTTCGGCCTGCTCCAGCAGGTACGCCATCCGCGCGCGCAAGGCCCGGTTCTCGGCCGCCAGATCGTGTTGATCGGTTTGCGGCGGAAGTTTCCCGGTTGCTGTCTGCGTCATGATGGCCCTTTCTTGCGTATTCCCACATTACGCCAAGTTGGCCCGGTTGGGAATGCCCGGAGTGCTTAAAACGCCAGTGTAACCTCGATTTCCTGCCCCACGCGTACCCGCTGGCCCACGCCGTCGATCAGGATGCTGTTCATGCCGAAGCACAGCGCGCCCTCCACTTCCGGCTTGGCGCGGTAGCTTTGCATGATGTCCAGCGGGTCGGGGCCGAATTCGCCGGTGGCCTGGTCGATCGACGGCATCGGGCAGCGCGGGCATGGCTTGACCGGCTTCAGGACCACGTCGCCAAGCTGGAACGAGGCGGCATAGTCCTCCTCAAACGCCTCGATGCCGTCAATCACCAGATTCGGGCGGAAGCGGTTCATCGGGATGGCGTGGCGGCCGGCCGCCACCAGTTTTTGATTCAGGTCGTCCAGCGAGGCGGTGCTGGTCACCAGCATCGGATAGCCGTCCGAGAACAGGGTGGTGGCTTGCACGCCGTCGGTCCACTTGGTGCTGACCGCGCGCTCGGCGTTGGCGTGGAAGCGCGCCAGCCGGCACGGCACGCCGATGGCCTTGGTGAACCATTCGGCGGTCAGGGCGTCGCAGTCGTAGGCCAGCACGGTGTCGTCCCAGACCTGGGTTTGCAGGGTGGGCGCGGTGGCCGGATCGGGCCGGCCGAGCGGGATTTCCAGGCGCGGCATGCCGGGGGCCTGCACTTCCAGCGTGCTGCCCTTGATGGCCGGCTTGATCAGCGCCATGCGCGGATGCTCGCGCTGGGTCAGGGCGATGCCGTTGCCGTCCACCACCATCCATTCACGATCGTAGATCTGCGCCGACATCAGGCCGAGCGGCGTCAGCGTGGCTTCCTCCAGCGACAGGCCGGCGCAGGATTTGATCGGATAGATGGTGATGGCGGACAGCGTGGGCATTGTTACTCCTCGGTTGGGGCGGCGGCTTTGGCCTTCGGCGGACGCGGCGCGCGCGGCGCGGCGGGCTTGCGGGCCGGCTTGGCCTTGGCTGCGGGCGCGGCTTCAGCGACGGGTGCCACATCGGCGGCAGGCGCTTTCGCCGGTGCGGCGGCGGCCTTCTGCTTGCCCGCATTGGGCTTGCCAGCGCGCGGCTTGCCGGCGGAACGGGTCTTCGCGGGCGCCTGCTCGTCCGGCGCCGTATCCGCCGAGGCCGCAGCGGCGGCAATCGGCGCGGCGACCGGCGCCTCGGCCGGGGCCGGGCCAGGGGCAGCGGCGGCTTGCGGCGCGGCGGCGGCCTCGGTGGATGCCTTGCCTTTTTTCGCCTGTTCCTTCAGCTTGCGCGCTGGCGGCTTGGCGCCGTTCTTTTTCCTGGCCGGCGCGGGGGCGGCGGCTTCGACTGGCAGTTCGACGGCCGCCTCGAGCACGGTCGCAGCGGTTTCGACTGGCGCGGTTTCCTCGACGGCATCTGCCGGCGCGGGGTCGTACCAGGCGGCGGGCGCCGGTTGCGCCACGGCGGGTGTGTCATCGACCGGCGCCACGGCGGCGACATCGCCCTCCTCTGGCGCCTGCGCGCCGCGCTGCTGCTGGGCCAGGCGCTGGGCCTGGCGTTCCGCGAAGCGCTCGGCGGCGGTGCGGCCGCGATTGCGGCTGCGGCGCGATTCCTGCTGGCCGCCTTCCGCGAGCGCGGGGGCCGGGGCGCCGCCTTCGACAGCGACGGGCGCCTCGCTCACCGGCAGCGGCGTGCCGCTGCCACGGTACACATACGCGCCCGACTTCTCATCGCGGCCGAACTCCAGGTAACCACGCGCCTTGCATTCCTCGATCAGGTTGCCGAAGGTGCGGAAGCCATAGTAGGACTCGCTGAAATCCGGCTTGCGGCGCTTGATCGCCTCCTTCAGCACGGACGCCCAGATCTTGCCGCTGTCGCCGCGCTCCAGCACCAGGGCCTCGAACGTGTTGACGGCGATCTCGACCGCCTGCGAGCGGCGTTTCTCCATCTCCTCGCGACGTGCGCGCTCCTCTTCCGGCGTGCGCTTGACCTGCGGCTTGTCGTTGCTGGCCTCGCGGCGCGCGCGGCGGCTCTCGCGCACCAGGTCGTCATAGAAGATGAACTCGTCGCAGTTGGCCACCAGCAAGTCGGAGGTCGACTGCTTGACGCCCACGCCGATCACCTTCTTGGCGTTCTCGCGCAGCTTGGACACCAGCGGCGAGAAATCGGAGTCGCCGGAAATAATCACGAAGGTGTCGACGTGCGACTTGGTGTAGCACAGGTCCAGCGCGTCCACCACCATGCGGATGTCGGCGGAGTTCTTGCCGGACTGGCGCACGTGCGGGATCTCGATCAGCTCGAAATTGGCCTCGTGCATCGACGCCTTGAACGACTTGTAGCGATCCCAGTCGCAATAGGCTTTCTTGACCACGATGCTGCCCTTGAGCAGCAGGCGCTCCAGCACCGGCTTGATATCGAACTTGTCGTAGTTAGCGTCACGCACACCGAGCGCCACATTCTCAAAATCGCAGAACAGCGCCATGCTGACGTTTTCGTTGGAAGAAGCCATGAAGAGTATTTTCTAGAGTAGGGGTAAAGCGGGCAATCCGGCGATTATACCGCGCCTCACAGCGGAGCTCGCGCGATATACTGGCGCTTGTCCATAATCCATTGACGAGACCGCGTTTTGAGCAAATACCTGTTCATCCACCAGAACTTCCCCGGACAATTCAAACACCTGGCCCCAGCGCTGGCCGCGCAAGGCCACGACGTGGTCGGGGTCGGCATGAACCAGCCCACTATCCCGACGCCCGGCGTGCGTTACTTCCGTCACGACATCAACCACGCGGCGCATGGCCCGCGGCCGCCATCGCAGCTGAAGGACTTGTACAGCAAGGTGCTGCGCGGCGAATCCGCGTCGGCGCGACTGGAGTGGCTGAAGGAACAGGGCTTCGAGCCGGACGTGGTGTTTGTGCATCCCGGCTGGGGCGAGGCCTTGTTCGTGCGCGACATCTTCCCCAAGGCGCGACTGCTGATCTACGCCGAGTACTATTACGGCGGCGAAGGCGGCGACGCTTTCTTCGACCCGGAATTCTCCCAACCCAGCATGGCCGCGCTGCAGCGCCTGCGCATCCGCAATACGCATTTGCTGCACGCCATGTCGGTGGCCGACGGCGCGCTGTCGCCCACCGTATTCCAGCGCGACCGCCATCCGGAATGGTTCCGCGACCGCATCACCGTGATCCACGACGGCATCGACACCCAGCGCTTCCGCCCCGAGCCCAGCGCCTACGTGCAGCTGCAGGCCGCCGGCCTGACGCTGCGGCCCGGCGACGAGGTGGTGGTGTTCGTGGCGCGCCAGCTGGAGCCGTATCGCGGCTACCACATCTTCATGCGCGCCTTGCCCGAGCTGATGAAGCGGCGCCCCAACGCGCGCGTGGTGATCGTCGGCGGAGACGGCGTCAGCTACGGCGCCGCGCCGCCGCAAGGCAAGACCTGGAAGCAGATCTTCCTCGACGAAGTGAAGGACCAGATCGACATGAAGCGCATCCACTTCGTCGGCAAGGTGCCGCACACGGTGCTGACGCAGCTGATGCAGGTGGCGGCGGTGTACACCTACCTGACCTACCCGTTCGTGCTGTCATGGTCGCTGATGGAGGCGATGAGCACCGGCTGCCTGATCGTGGCCTCAAAAACCGCGCCGGTGGAAGAAGTGATCGAGCATGGCCGCAACGGCCTGCTGGTCGACTTCTTCGACCCGCAGGCGCTGGCCGCCACCGTGGCCGACGCGCTGGAACGGCGCGCCGGCCTGCAGCACCTGCGCGACGCCGCGCGCCAGACCATCCTCGAGCGCTACGACATGCAGCGGCACTGCATGCCGGCGCTGCTGCGTTTCGTGCAGGCTTAAGCGAACAGGTAGTCACCCAGCGTGGTGGACGGCGTACCGGCCAGCGTGACCAGCGCCGTCAGCTCGCTGGCCGTCACCACCGCGTCCTTGCCGCTGGAGACGAAGCGGTACAGGGTGGTGGCGCTGCTGGTCGACACCACGAACAGAGCTGTGTCGCCGGCATCGTACGCGCCGGTCGCGGAACCGATCACCGCCGCTGCGTTGGCGGTACTGGCCGATACCATCTTCTGCGTGAACAGCATCAGTTCCTCGTCCGTACCGAAGCCGCCTTTGGTGCCGTGTACAGACGCGCCGATGCCGCCATCACCGACGCCCAGCGCGGCCATGTCAAGCCGGATGTGATCAGTGCCCGAAATAAAATCGGTGATGGTGTCGCTACCTACCAGACTGCTAATTACAAACGTGTCCGCATCGGTGCCGCCGGTCAGCGTATCGCTGCCGGCACCACCGTCGAGCACATCCTCGCCCGCACCGCCGATCAATTTATTGGCAGCAGCATTGCCGGTGATGCCGTTGGCCTGGCTGTTGCCGGTCACGTTGACGGCGATGCCGGCCGCCGACGTGACCACCAGGTCTTCCACAAAGCTATCCATCGCATAAGTGCCTGCTGCAACCAGGCCCAGCTTGATCAAGTCATGGCCGCCGTTCTCGGCTTCCACGGAACGGTCACCGAGGTTGTCGGCCTGGTAGACATCGTCGCCATCCAGACCAGTTATGGTATCCGCACCGGTGCCGCCATCCAGCGTGTCCGCGCCAGCCGTGCCATGCAGGCTGTCGTTGCCGGGGCTGGCGATGTTGTCCTGCACTTGCTCCAGCGACTGCTTGTCCGCACCAAAATAGAAAAACTCCACGCCGCGCACCGTGAGGATCTGGCCGTCGCTGCCGGTCAGCACGGTATCGTTGGCAGTGCGGGTGACGGTGTAGCTGTCGCGCGCATTGAGTCCAAACAGGGAATCGGTGCCGGTGCCGCCATCGACCGTGTCGTTGCCGCCATTGCTCTCGATCCGCTCGTCGCCAGCGCCGCCGATCAGCTTGTCGTTGCCGCCGGCGCCGACCAGCGTGTCATTGCCGGCGCCGCCGTTGAGCATGGCGCCACTGCTACTGCCGGCAAACAGGCGATTGTTGCCGTCGTTGCCGGTGCCGCTGAAAGCGGCGCTGCCATTGAACACCATGTCCTCGATATTCGCCGCCAGTGCGTAGGAGGCCGCCGCCACGAATACCGTGTCGTAGCCTTCGTTGGCGCTTTCCTTGATCACATCGCCGCTCTCGGCGACCGAGTACTCGTCGTCGCCGCTGCCGCCGATCAGCGTATCGTTGCCGCCACCGCCGTTGAGCGTGTCGTTGCCGATGCCACCGCTCAGGCTGTTGGCGGCGTCATTACCCGACATGTAGTTGTTGAGTTCGTTGCCGATGACATTGACCGCCACCGTGGAAGTCGTGCTTACAAAGGCGTACTCGACATTGGCAGCCAGGGTGTACATGCCGGCCGTGCTGAAGTCCAGTTTGACGCTGTCGGTGCCGCCGCCTGGCAGTTCCACCACCACGTCGCCCGGTTCCGAGAGGACGTAGGTATCGTCACCCGCGCCGCCGACCATGGTGTCTCTGCCGGGCCCACCGTCGAGCCAGTCGTTGCCGTTGGTGCCGACGATGCTGTCGCCACCGGCGCTGACGCTGTTCTGCAACACCTGGTCCAGCTTCATCGTGGTGCCGGCAAAGTCGAACCACTGCACATTGCGCGCCAATACGGTCGCGCCGCTGTAGTGGGTCAGCTGGACGTCGGTGGAGTTGACGCGCAGGACGGTGTAGTTGCTGAAGTCATCCAGCAGCGCCAGCAGGTTGTTGCCGGCGCCGCCGTCCACCGTGTCCTTGCCCAAGCTGGCCTCGAAGCGGTCGTCACCACGACCGCCGACCAAACTGTCGTTGCCCTTGCCGCCGATCAGATAGTCATCACCGTCGCCGCCGTCGAGCTTGGAACCGCCGTTGCCGGCCACCATCAGGTTGGCCAGCGTGCTGCCCGTGCCGGTGAACATCCCGGCGCCAAAGGCGAACACGGCTTCCACGTTGGCCGTCAAGGTGTAGCTGGACAGCGTGGTCGACACCATGTCGAAGCCCTCGCCCGCCTGCTCGACCACCACATCGCCGGCATCGCTGACGACGTAGACATCTTCGCCCAGGCCGCCGATCAGCTTGTCGGCGCCGGCGCCACCATCCAGCGTGTCGTTACCGTCGCCGCCAGTCAACGTGTTGGCGGCAGCGTTCCCGAACAGCATATTGGCCAGACCGTTGCCGGTGAGGTTGACAGCTACAGACGCCGCGCCAGCGACGACAGCATCTTCGACATTGTCTGTCAGCACGTAGGTGCCGGCGCTGGTCAGCGCCACCCGCACTGTGTCCGTGCCCTCGTTTTCGTTCTCGATGATGACGGTGGCCTTGTCGGTCAGCAAATAAGTGTCGTTGCCGCTGGCGCCTTCCAGCGTATCGGCGCCGCCCAGGCCGTTCATGGTTTCATTGGCCGAGGTGCCATACAGGTGTTCATTGCCGGCGCTTGGCAGGTTGAACTGCAAATCTTCGATTTTCGCGGTCCAGTCGCTGAACTGCACTTCCTCGACATCGCGCAGCGTCACCGCATTGCCCGCGTGATCGGTCAGCACGGTTTCCGTGGCGCTGGTACGCGTGACCGTCACCTGGTCGCGTTTCACCCAGTGCATGTAGGCTGTGTCCTGGCCGCTGCCGCCGTCGAGGGTGTCGTTGCCACCGAGGCCGGACAGCACGTCGTTGCCGGCGCCGCCCATCAGGCTGTCATTGCCAGTGCCGCCCCTGACGTCGTCGTAGCCGTCGCCGCCGTCCAGCTTGTTGCCGTTATTGCCACCCTTGATCAGATTGCTCAAGGCGTTGCCGGTGCCAGTGAAAGCGCCTTTGCCGGTGTAGGTCAGCGCTTCGACGTTGGCGGTCAGCGTGTAGCTGGCCAGCGTGGTTTCCACGCTGTCGTAGCCTTCCTCCAGCAACTCGGTGACCAGGTCGGCATCGTTGAGGATGTAGAGATCGTCGCCGGTGCCGCCCAGCAGCTTGTCGCTGCCGGCGCCGCCGTCCAGGGTGTCGTAACCGGCGCCGCCGGTCAGCGTATTGGCGGCGGCATTGCCGCGCAGGCGGTTGCCGTCGTCGTTGCCGGTCAGATTGATGGCGGCGGACGAAGCCACGATGGCGTTCTCGACGTACTGATCCAGCTTGTAGGTGGCGGCGGTGGCCAGCGCCACCAGCACCGTGTCGTCGCCGCCGTTCACTTCTTCTTCAACGACGTCGCCAATATTATCGACATAGTAGTTATCATCACCTTCGAGGCCACGCATGGTGTCGGCCCCCTGCAAGCCATCCAGCTGGTCCTTGCCACTGGTGCCAATCAGCATGTCGCTACCGATGCTGGGCACATTGACCAGCACATTGTCGATCACGTCCAGGCCATCGGCAAACGCCAGCCACTCGACGTTGCGCAGGGTGAGCGTATTGCCGGCCTTGTCGATGAGCACCGCGTCAACCGCATTTGGACGCTTCACGGTGTAGTCGGCGTGGTTGCCCAGCCCTTCCAGAGTGTCGTAGCCGGCGCCGCCATCGATGGTGTCCTTACCGCTGCCGGCGGCAAAGAGGTCGTCGCCAGTACCGCCGAGCAGGCTGTCGCTGCCATTGCCGCCGTACAGCGTGTCGTTACCGGCGGCGCCGTCCAGTTTGGCCCCTCCGTTGCCGCCGCGGATGACGTTGTCGAGCACGTTTCCGGCGCCGGTAAAGGCAGCGTTGCCGATGTATTCAAGCTCTTCTACATTGGCGCTCAGGCTGTAGCTGGCGGCCATGGCCTGCACCGTGTCGTGGCCTTCGTCCAGCAGCTCGGTGACGGCGTCGCCGGCATCGCTTACCACGAACAGATCGTCACCGTCACCGCCGATCAGCTTGTCCACGCCGGCGCCGCCGTCCAGCGTGTCGTCGCCGCCGCCGCCGTTCAGCGTATTGGCGGCCGCATTACCAATGATGTGGTTGTCCCAGCCGTTGCCATTGATATTCACCGCCACCGCCGCGCCGGCCGTGACCGTGGCATGTTCCACAAAGGAAATGAGGCTGAAGGTGCCGGCCGCCGCCAGGGCCACCTGCACCGTGTCGATGCCGCCACCGCTCTCCTCCACCACCTCGTCGCCAAGATTGTCGACCACGTAGGTATCATTGCCCTTGCCGCCGACCATGGAATCCGCGCCAGCCAGGCCGTTCAGTGCATCGTTGCCGTCGCCGCCGAGCAGCGTGTCGTTGTACGCGCTGGTGACGTTGAACAGCAACTCGTACATCGACTTGCTGGTGTCGGCAAAGGCAAACACCTCCACGTTGCGCGCGCTGACCGAATTGCCGGCCTTGTCGGTCAACAGGATGTCGGTCGCGCTGGCGCGGCTGACCGTGTAGTCGGCGAGTTTGCCGCCGAGCTGGAGCACGTCATTGTCGGCGCCGCCGTCCACCGTGTCCTTGCCGCCACCGCCGTTGAGCGTGTCCGCGCCGGCGGCGCCGCTCAGGCTGTCGTTACCCAGCCCCCCGGTGACGAGATTATTCAGTTCATTGCCGCCGCCGACGAAATTGCCGGTGCCGGCATAGCCGAGATTCTCGACGTTATTGCCCAGCACATAGGACGTCAGCACAGTGCGTACCGTATCGCGGCCCTCCGGCGCGAGCTCGATGAGCTTATCGCCGCTGTTGTCGACGTAGTAGGTGTCGTCGTCCTCGCCGCCCGCCAGCGTGTCAGCGCCTGCGCCGCCGTCCAGCGTATCGTTGCCCCTGCCGCCGCTCAAGGCGTTGGCGGCGGCATTGCCCGCCAGGAAGTTATCCTGCCAGGTGCCGACCACGTTGACGGCCACTGCGCTGGCTGCCGTCACCGTGGCATTCTCCACAAAATTGGTGAGCTGGTAAGTGCCGGCGGCAGTGAACGCGACTTGCACCAGATCCTTGCCGGTGTGGTAGGCCTCTTCCACCACGAAATCGGCCGCGTTGTCGACCACGTAGGTGTCGGCGCCATCGCCGCCGGTCATGGTGTCGGCGCCCTGCAGGCCATCGAGCTTGTCGTCGCCGGCGCCGCCCCACAGGCTGTCATTGCCGCTACTGGCGATGTTGTATTGCAATTCGTTCAGCGTTTTCTCGGCGTCGGCAAAAATGAACTTCTCCACATTGCGCACCGTGATCTGGATGCCAGCCTTGTCGGTCAACACGGTGTCGACGCCATTCGGGCGGCTGACCGTGTAGTCCGCCAGCTTGCCCAGTCCCCGCAGCACATCGCTGTCGGCACCGCCATCAATGCTGTCCTTGCCGCCGCCACCCACCAGCGTATCGTTACCGGCGCCACCTTGCAGGCTATCCGCAGTGGTGCCGCCGGTGAGCAGGTCATCGCCAGCGCCACCGTCCAGCTTGCTGCCGCCGTTGCCGCCGCTGATGGTGTTGTCTTGCCCATTGCCGGTGCCGGTGAAGGCCGCCGCGCCGGTGTAGGTGAGGACTTCGATATTGTCAGTGAGCGTGTAGCTGGACAGCGAGGTGAGCACCGTGTCCCAGCCATCATACGCGACCTCGGCCACCACATCGCCGCTGTCGTTGATGAGGTAGAGGTCGTTGCCGCCGCCGCCGAGCAGCTGGTCGGCGCCGGCTCCGCCATCGAGCGTGTCATTGCCATCGCCGCCAAACAGCTTGTTGGCGGCAGCGTTGCCGGTGAGGACATTATCCAGTTCATTGCCGTTCAGGTTGACCGCCGCGGCCGAGGTGATGCGGGCGTACTCCACATTGGCGCCCAGCCAGTAGGACGCGGCGGCAGTGAATGCCACCTGCACCGTGTCCATGCCTTCGTCCTTCAACTCGATGAGCGTGTCATCGGCGCCGTCGATCACGTAGGTATCGTCGCCCTTGCCGCCGCTCAGGGTGTCGGTGCCGGTCCCGCCGTTGAGCGTATCGGCGCCGTCGCCGCCGTGCAGCTTATCGTTGCCGGCGCTGGCGGCGTTGTCCTGCACCGCATCCAGCGTTTTCTCCACCCCGGCGAACACGAATTTTTCCACGCCACGCACGGTGAGCACATTGCCGGCCTTGTCGGTCAGCACGGTGACGGTGGCGTCCGGACGCTTGACGGTGTAATCGGTAAACGCCGCCAGGCCTTGCAACACATCGATGCCGTCGCCGCCATCGATGCTGTCCTTGCCGGCGCCGGCAACGAGGGTGTCATCGCCGGCGCCACCGGCAAGGCTGTCGTTGCCGGCGCCGCCGATCAGGCTGTCATTGCCGGCGCCGCCATCCAGCTTGTCACCGCCATCGCCGCCGGTGATAACGTTGTCCAGCGCGTTGCCGGTGCCGGTGAAGAGGTCCTTGCCGCTGTATGCCAGGTTTTCCAGATTGGCCGTGAGCGCATAGCTGTTCAACGATGTCTTCACCGTATCCGTGCCTTGCCCAGCTTGTTCCACAACCACATCACCGACCGCATCGACCCAATAGAAATCGTTGCCGCTGCCACCTGTCAGCGTATCGCTGCCAGCGCCGCCATTCAATGTGTCGTTGCCACTGCCCCCCTCGAGGCGATTATTGAGCGCATTGCCTCGGCCATAGAAATTGTCAGTACCCAGGTACCGCAAATTTTCAAAATTGTCCGGAAGACCGACGCTGGTGCCGATAGTCTCCACCAGGTCAATGCCTCCCCCCGCCGCTTCTTCGAGATAGGCCACGCCCGACAGCAATCGATAAACGTCATCGCCGCTGCCTCCGTTCAAGTGATTGATTTTGCCGTCGCCGACCAGGGTATCGTTCCCGGCGCCTCCAAGCAGGGTGGCATCGGCGCCGTCATTCTGCAACAGGTTGTTACCCGCGCTGCCCGTCAATTGGCCAGACGAGTACATGCGGCCATTCTCGATATTTGCCGGCAGCGTGTAATAGGTAGTGGCGCCATAATTCAGCACGACGGTATCGATGCCCTCCCCCTGCTTCTCCACCAGCACCGTGCCGTCTTCACGCAACCAGTATTCGTCATTGCCGGCGCCACCGACCAGCGTGCTGCCCTGGTCACTGCTACCGAACAGCGTATCGTCGCCCGCACCGCCATCAATTGAATCCCTTCCCACGGAAAAACCAGATAAATGGTCATCGCCCGGACTGCCGTAGATCGTGTCGTTCCCGTAGCTGGGAAGGCTGCTGGCGCCAAAAAAATTGGCGCCGGTGAGCTGGCCAACCTTGAGGTTCTTCAGCACAGCAAAAGTGGTCCAGCCGTAGGCATTGCCCGCCGCACCGTCGAGATCTTTTTGCACCAGGGTATCGGCGCCGCTCTGTACCAGGCGCAAATACCCTTGCGCCACCATATCACCACCCTTGAATTGACCCAAGCTGGCACTCGTCGCCAGGATCGACGACAAATCAATGCGGTCACCGCCAGCCCCGCCCTGGAAGTCGGCAACGGTAAACGTCCCCGCCGTGCTCAAAGGTTTGAAGACATCGCTACCGGCACCACCGACAATTCCCAGCTGGCCATTTTTCCCGATCCAGTCACTGATCTCAAAGGTATCATTGCCATCACCGCCATCTGCCAGGCCGCTGCCGCCGCCCACAGAAATGCGGATCAGGTCCTGGCCATCGCCGCCCAACACGGTATCGTTGCCCGTGCCTGCATCCAGCGTGTCGTTGCCAGCCCCGCCCACTAGCGAGTCGTTGCCATCGCCGTAACCGCCGTCCAACTGGTCATTATTATCGCTGCCCAGGATGGTGTCATCCCCCGTGCCGCCATCGGCCGCTAGCCACTTGGCCTGGCGGCCATCGATCCAGTCATTGCCACCGTCGCCTCGCAACGAATCCGTGCCCGCGCTGCCGACGATGGTGTCGTCATAGTAGCCGCCCGTGACAGTGGCGCCGCTCAAGCTTTGGCCGGGAACGCTGGCGCCGTCGGGCGAGAGCGCGTCGACAAAGTTGTCGGCCGTCACGCTGCTGAGCTTGGTATTTTTCAGGATGGCCCAGGTCCTGTAACCATAGGCGCGACCTGCGGAGCCATCGACATCATATTGCAGCAGGGTGTCGCTACCCTGCTGTACCAGCCGCAAGTAACCGCTGGTAAATGGGTTGCCGCCACTATAGGCGCCATAGAAAACGCTATAGTTTTGCAGTGCGCCGACGTCAAAACGGTCGCCGCCCACACCGCCGCTAAAGTCCGTGATGGTGAATGCGCCACGGAAGCCGGTCAGACTGCTGGCGTAGGTATCGACTCCAGCGCCACCCGCGATTTCCAGCGCGCTGGTGCTGTCCAGGAAGTCATACATGCCAATGACAAACCTATCATCACCCGCACCACCATCGACGTGCGCGCTATACCTACCGTTGGCGCGCGCACCTGCAGTGAGGTCGAAGTAATCGTCGCCACCGCCGCCCAGCAGCGTGTCGTTGCGGTAAACACCGCCGCGGATTACGTCGTTGCCGTCGCCTGCATCGACTACATTATCGCCATCGCCGGCATCCAGCGTATCATTCCCGGCGCCCCCCAGCAGCATGTCCTTACCTTCGCCGCCGTCCAAAGAGTCCGCCCCGCTGCCGCCGTCCAATTGATCGTTGCCGTCACCGCCAATCAGGACGTCACGGCCATCGCCGCCAATCAGCGTGTCATTACCGCTGCCACCATCGATCTGATCGCCGACGCGCGCATCGTCCTGGTTGCCGCCGGTGATGCTATCGTCGCCATCACGTCCATACAAGATGGCGGCGCTGTTGCCACCGATGATCGTATCGTTCAGCAGGCCGCCCACCTGAACGTGACTGCCGCTGTCGGCATTGAGCAGTTGCGCCTGCAAGATGCTGCCATCCGGCGCAATAGCCCCCGCAAAGTTATCGGCAGTCAAGGCACTAGCCGAGACCCCCTTCAAGACGAAAATTGTCTGGAATGTTTTCGCTCCATCAACCCCATCGCGATCCCATCGCAGCAAGGTGTCGGCGCCGCTCTGCACCAAGCTCAGGCGTCCAACTTCAGCGGCAAACGGATTGCCGCCTACATATCCCTGTGCCCCCTGCCCCGTCAACAGGTCGGACACGTCCAGGCGGTCCCCGCCAACGCCGGCGGTAAAGTCCTGTATTGTCACCGGGCCGGCATAGTCAGCGTCATAAACCGAGATGGCAAATACATCGCTGCCGCCTCCTCCGGTCAGCGCCAAATTGGCTGCACCAGGTGCATCGTCGATCTCAATCAGGTCATCATCTGCGCCACCGTCCACCACCGCGCCCAACCAGCTCCCCGACCAACCGACGCCAACATAGATGCGATCATTACCATCGCCGCCCAGCGCCGTTTCCACTGCCTGCTGGGAAATGGGAGAGAGCAGCGCAAGAACGTCGTTCCCCTCCCCGCCATCTGCCAAGCCACCATATCCGTTGAGCACCAGCGAGTCATCACCGCTGCCTCCATACAACGCTCCGCTGGCAGCACCGCCTACCAAAGTATCATCGCCTGCACCGCCAAAAATTGTATCGTTCCCATAAGGGCTGATGAGGCTATCGTTACCGTCAGTACCGTTGATCCCCCCCATCGAGGCCAGCGGTGCCACGTTCAGTTGGGCGTGCGGGGAAACAAAATTTTGATCGATCGGAGGTTTACTCACAGGGATGCTTTCTAACTATTTGGCAACGTTACATGCTATCACGTCAACAAATAAGAAATACTATCCATTGGTAACAATTCGATACAAATCCCCAATTAAAATTTACACGCGAAAAAAAACCGCGCCGAAGCGCGGTTTTCATTGCAATCCTATTAACAATTTTCAGACGTTGAACAGGAAATTCAGCACATCGCCGTCTTTGACCACATATTCCTTGCCTTCGGCGCGCATCTTGCCGGCCTCCTTGGCGCCGGCCTCCCCCTTGTACTGGATGTAGTCATCGTAGGCGATAGTCTGGGCGCGGATGAAGCCGCGTTCGAAATCGGTGTGGATCACGCCGGCCGCCTGCGGGGCGGTGTCGCCGATCTTGATGGTCCAGGCGCGCACTTCCTTCACGCCGGCGGTGAAGTAGGTTTGCAGGCCCAGCAGCTTGTAGCCGGCGCGGATCAGGCGGTCCAGGCCCGGCTCCTCCATGCCCATGTCGGCCAGGAAGGCGGCCTTGTCGGCGTCGTCCAGGTCGGCGATCTCGGCCTCGATGGCGGCGCAGATGGCCACGATCGGCGCGTTCTGGGTGGCCGCGTAGGCGGTCAGCTGGTCCAGCAGCGGGTTGTTGGTGAAGCCGTTCTCCGACACATTGGCCACGTACATGGCCGGCTTGGCGGTGATCAGGCACAGCGGCTTGATCAGCAGCATTTCCGCCTCGTCGAGGCCCAGCGAGCGCACCGGCTTGGCTTCGTTCAGGTGCGGCACCAGGCGCTCCATCAGGGCCACCAGCTTGATCGCGTCCTTGTCGCCCGAGCGCGCTTTCTTCTGCTCGCGGTGGATGGCTTTTTCCACGGTGCCGAGGTCGGCCAGGGCCAGCTCGGTCTGGATCACCTCGATGTCGTCCAGCGGGCTGACCTTGCCGGCCACGTGGATCACGTTGTCGTCTTCAAAGCAGCGCACCACGTTGACGATGGCGTCGGTTTCGCGGATGTGCGACAGGAACTGGTTGCCCAAACCCTCGCCCTGCGACGCACCGGCCACCAGGCCGGCGATATCGACGAATTCAACGATGGCGTTCACCAGGCGCTCAGGCTTGACGATCTCGGCCAGCTTGGCCATGCGCGGATCCGGCACCTCCACCACGCCGACGTTGGGCTCGATGGTGCAGAACGGATAGTTCTCGGCCGGGATGCCGGCCTTGGTCAGGGCGTTGAACAGGGTGGACTTGCCGACGTTGGGCAGGCCGACGATGCCGCATTGGAGACTCATGAAAAACCTTTACAGTATGGAATTGCTTGCTATTTACAGCGCTCAAGGGTCCATTGTACCTTTGTTGGCCTCACACTTCAAAAAACAGGAGCTTGCATGAGCATGCGCGACGCCGGCCGGGAGCAGTTCCGCCACTTCCTGACCATCCCCACGCGGTGGATGGACAACGACATTTATGGCCATGTGAACAATGTTGTCTATTACTCGTATTTCGACACGGCGGTGAACCAGTTCCTGATCGAAGCGGGAGTGCTGGATATCCACCAGGGCGAGGTGGTGGGCTTCGTGGTCGACAGCGGCTGTTCCTACTTCCGCCCGGTCGCGTTTCCGGACACGGTGCACGCCGGCATCCGCGTGGCCAAGCTGGGCAACTCCAGCGTGCGCTACGAGATCGCCCTGTACCGCAACCACGATCCCCTGCCCGCCGCCGCCGGCCACTTCGTCCACGTCTACGTCGAACGCGCCAGCAACCGCGCGGTGCCGGTGCCCGAGGCGGTGCGCAAGGTGTTGGCCGGGCTGGCCATCCCCGCCTGACTTTTTTGGTGCTAGACTCCTTGGCCATCACGAACCTCTGGGAAACCTCATGCCTATTTCTCGTCTGCGTACTTCCGTTCTGATCGCCAGCCTGATGCTGGCTGGTGCTTACACCTTGCCGGCGCAGGCGGCGCCGGTCGCGGCGTCGGCCAAGGCCGCGCAGGCGCAGAAGCAGCTGGCCAGGCTGGCGGCGGCCTTCCACACCGCCCGCTGCAAGTTCGGTCCGCTGTTGTTCGCCACCGCCAACGGCGACAGCCGTTACGACGACCAGCTCGGCCTGGCGATTTCGCCCAAGGTGCGGGCGGCGCAGTTCACGCTGTACCGGTCGCTGCAAAAGCAGTTGATGGCGGTGAACCGCGGGCAGCTCAGCGCGCCCGACCAGCTCACCTACGACCTGCTGACCTACGAGCTCAACAACGCGATGCAGATGGAGTCCTTCCCCGACCACCTGCTGCCAATCAACCAGATGGACAACGTGCCGAGCACGCTGGCCAACTACGCCAGCGGCACCGGCTCGCAGCCGCTGGAAACGGTCAGGCAATACCAGGCCTACCTGAGCCGCCTGAACCAGCTGCCGGCATGGATAGACCAGGCCATCGCCAACATGCGCGAAGGCATGCGCGGCGGCGTGGTGCATCCGAAAGCCATCACCGCCGCCATGCTGCCGCAGCTGCAAAACCTGCGCGCCGCCTCGCCGGAGGCCAGTGTGTTCTACTCGCCGGTGACGCGCTTTCCGGCCTCGTTCTCCGATGCCGACAAGAAGAAACTCACCGCCGCCTATCTGAAAACGGTGGATGGCAAAGTGGCGCCGGCGCTGACGCGTCTGGTGAATTTCCTGGAAAACGAATATCTGCCGGCCGGCCGCGGCAGCACCGGCTGGAGCGCCCTGCCGAACGGCGCCGCCTGGTACGCGGCCCACATCAAGGACAGCACCAACCTGCCATTGCAGCCTGACGAGATTCACGCACTGGGGCTGAAGGAAGTCGCGCGCATCCAGCAACAGCTGGCCGCGCTTGGTCCCAAGCTGGGCTACGAAGGCCCGGAGAAACAGCTGCCGCAATGGATGCGCGAGCAAACCAAATTCAACATCTTCACCACCGACGAGCAGGTGCTGGACGCCTACCGCGCCATCTACGCGCAGGTGCAGGCCAAGCTGCCAAGCTACTTCAGCCTGGTGCCGAAAGCCAGGCTGGAACTGCACCTGGAGCCGGAGCTGACGCGCGCCACGGCGTCGGACCACTACACGCCATCGGCCGCCGACGGTTCGCATCCGGGCGTGTTCTGGCCGGTGGTGAACGATCCCAAGAAATACAGCCGGGTCGACATGGTCAGCCTGTTCCTGCACGAAGGCGTGCCGGGCCACCACCTGCACGCGGCGCTGCTGAAGGAAATCGAGCTGCCCGACTTCCGCAAGTTCAGCACCGAGAATCCGAACAGCGCGGCCTTTACCGAAGGCTGGGCGCTGTATTCGGAAACGCTGGGCAAGGAGATGGGTTTGTATGAAGATCCGGTGGCCTACTACGGTCATCTGAACGCCGAGATGCTGCGCGCCGCGCGGCTGGTGGTGGACACCGGCATGCACGCCAAGGGCTGGACGCGCGAGCAGGCGATCAGCTATCTGATGGACGTGCTGGGCTGGACCGAGCCGCGCGCCCGCAACCAGATCGAGCGCTACATGGTGCTGCCGGCGCAGGCGCTGAGCTACAAGATCGGCTCGTTGAAGATCCTGGAGCTGCGCGCCCGCGCGCAGCAGGCGCTGGGCGACAAGTTCAGCTACCAGAAATTCCACGAAGTGGTGATCGGCGACGGCACGCTGCCGCTGCCGATCCTGGAACAGCGCGTCGACCGCTGGATCGCCTCAGCCAGATAAACCGCGCGCCCCGAATCCGGGGTCAGGTCCTCCATTTGAGCATGAGCTCGTGTAGAAATGGAGGACCTGACCCCGGATTTATTTCATGACGTTCATGACCGCCAGCGTCATCGCCTGAGCAGCGGTCTTGATCGACGGTTCCGGCACCGGGGCGTAGTACGGCGAGTGGTTGAAGGCGACCGGCTTGCCGCCCTTGTCCGCTTCCGCCACCACTTTCGGGTCGTACACCCCGGTGAAGAAGAACATGCCCGGCACGCCCTGGTTCACGTATTGCGAGAAGTCCTCGCTGGCCGTCATGGCCGGCATGCGCGAGACGTTGGCGTCGCCGAAGGCTTGCTTCAACACGCCCTCGGTGCGCGTCACCAGCGCGTCGTTGTTGTCGATGGCGAGGCCGCCCGGTATCAGTTGCACGTCCGGCGCCGGCGCGTCGGCCATGGCCGACGAGGCGTTGGCCACGCGGCGCACGCCGGCCAGGATTTTCTCGCGCACCGCCGGGCTGTAGGTGCGGATGGTGCCGCGCACTTTCACCGTGTCGGGGATGATGTTGCCGACCGTGCCGCCGTTGATGGCGCCTATGGTCACGACGCCGAATTCCTTCGGATCCTTTTCACGGCTGATGACGGTCTGCACATCCACCACGAAGCGCGCGGCGATCGTGATCGGGTCGAGCGCCTTGTCCGGCGCCGAGCCGTGCCCGCCACGGCCCTTGAAGGTAATCTCGATCGCGTCGGAGTTCGACGACACGGCGCCGCTGTTGTAGCCGATGGTGCCATACGCCAGCGGCCACGAGTGCAGCGCGAACGCGTAGTCCGGTTTGCCGAAGCGCTTGAACAGGCCGTCCTCCAGCATGGCCTTGGCGCCGGAGACGGTTTCCTCGGCCGGCTGCCCGATGAACATCAGCGTGCCTTTCCATTGCGCTTTCAGCGACACCAGCGCGCGCGCCGCGCCCAGCCACGCGGTCATGTGGACGTCGTGGCCGCAGCTGTGCGCCGCGCCGTTCTTGCTGGCGTAGGGCAGCCCGGATTTTTCCTCCATCGGCAGGCCGTCCATTTCGGTGCGCACCAGCACCAGCGGGCCGGGGCCGTTTTTGTAGATGGCCACCACCCCGGTCTTGCCGACTTTTTCCGTGACCTCGAAACCGATCTTGCGCATCTCGGCGGCCAGCCTGGCGGCGGTGCGCTCCTCCTGGAAGGCGATCTCGGGATGCGCGTGCAGATCCTTGTAGATCGCGTCCAGCTGCGGGTAGATGCCGTTGATGATGGCGCCGGCGTCCTGCGCGTGGGCGGCGCCGGCGGCCAGCAAGGCGATGATCGGTAGGAGTTTCATGGCATCCTTTCAGTCTGTGTGCAGCTTCATGGTGGCGGCGGGGAATTCGCCTTTGACGATTTGCGGCATCACCAGCAGCGATTTCTCGATGGCGCGTTCGATCAGGTCCTGATCCTCCCGGCGCGGACGGTGCAGCACGAAGTCGGCCACCTGCTGCGCCAGGTTGAGCGAGCGCGGATGGCCGATGCCGAGGCGCAGCCGCCAATAATCCTGCGTGCCGAGCGCGGCGGTGATGTCCTTCAGGCCGTTGTGGCCGCCGGCCGAGCCGCCTTTTTTCAGGCGGGCGATGCCGGGCATCAGGTCCAGCTCGTCGTGCACCACCAGCACTTCGTCGGCGTTGATCTTGAAGAAGCGGCACAGCGCGCCGACCGACTGGCCGGAACGATTCATATAGGTCAGCGGCTCCAGCAGATACACTTCCTGGCCGGCGATGGAGGCCTTGGCAAACATGGCGTTGTACTTGGTTTCGCGCTGCAGGCGCGCGCCGCTGTCGTTGGCGAGGTTGTCCACCAGCCAGAAGCCGGCGTTGTGGCGGGTTTGTTCGTATTCAGGGCCGGGGTTGCCAAGGCCAACGATAAGACGGATGGGCATGTGAATCTTTAAGCAAATAAATACGATTATGACGAAAAAAAACCCTGTCGCGCTGAACGCGATCTTGAGCGCGTTCAGGCTACAGGGTTTTTTCAGCCAAATGTAGAATTACTTCTTGGCTTCTTCGGCGGCAGCGGCTTCAGCGGCAACGTGGCCAGCCGGCACCGAGGCGGTGGCGATGGTCAGGTTGTTACCGTGGGTAACAGCGGTCACGCCTTTTGGCAGGGTCAGGTCAGCAACGTGAACCGAGTGGCCTACGTCCACGTTGGTCAGGTCAACGGTGATGAATTCTGGCAGGTCGGCCGGCAGGCACTCGATGTCCAGTTCGTTGGCGACGTGGCTGATGGTCGCGCCGTGCAGTTTCACCGCTGGCGAGATTTCGGCGTTCACGAAGTGCAGCGCCACTTTCACGTGGATCTTCTTGTTGGCGTCAACGCGCTGGAAGTCAGCGTGCAGTACCAGTTGTTTGTATGCGTGCATCTGGAAGTCGCGCAGCAGCACTTTTTCTGCTTTGCCGTCAATTTCCAGGTCCAGGATCGACGAGTGGAACGCTTCTTTTTTCAGAGCGTGGAACAGGGCGTTGTGGTCCAGGGCGATCGCCACCGGGGCTTCGGTGCCGCCGTAGATGATGCCAGGGGTTTGGCCCGAGTTACGCAGGCGGCGGCTCGCTCCGGAACCCTGCAGTTCGCGTTTGAATGCTACTACTTTCATGTGATACTCCAATAAATAACAGGACTTGCGCCCCGTGTTATGAAGCGCCCCGCGACCAGGCGCGCTTCGGGAAAAACGGCGCGCCCGGCAAAATACCGGGCGCGCCGCTGAAAAACTGGGTTGTCGCCGGCGCTTAGTCGACGAACAGGGAGATCACGGAATCGCCCTTGATGATGCGTTTGAAGGTCTCCGCCAGCAGCGGCGCGCAGGTCAGTTGACGGATCTTGGCGCAGCTCTTGGCCGCTTCCGACAGCGGAATGGTGTCGGTCACCACCAGCTCGTCCAGCGAGGAGCTGTTGATGCGGTCGATCGCCGGACCGGACAGCACCGCGTGGGTGCAATATGCTACCACTTTCTTGGCGCCGCGCTCTTTCAGCACTTCGGCGGCCTTGACCAGGGTGCCCGCGGTGTCGACCATGTCGTCCATGATCACGCAGTTGCGGCCTTCGACGTCGCCGATGATGTTCATCACTTCGGACACGTTGGCTTTCGGACGGCGCTTGTCGATGATGGCCAGGTCGCAGCCCAGGCGTTTCGCCAGCGCGCGCGCGCGCACCACGCCGCCGACGTCCGGCGAGACCACCAGCAGGTCTTCGTTGTGCTTCTTCTGCAGGTCGCCCAGCAGGATAGGCGAAGCGTAAATATTGTCAACCGGGATATCGAAGAAGCCCTGGATCTGGTCCGCGTGCAGATCCATGATCAGGACGCGCTCGACGCCGGCTTCTTCCAGCATGTTGGCGACGACTTTGGCCGAGATCGCGACGCGCGCCGAACGCGGGCGGCGGTCTTGACGGGCGTAGCCAAAGTAAGGAATCGCAGCGGTGATACGGCCGGCCGATGCGCGTTTCAGGGCGTCAACCATCAGGATCAGTTCCATCAGGTTGTCGTTGGTTGGCGCGCAGGTCGATTGCAGCACGAAGACGTCCTTGCCGCGGACGTTCTCGTTGATTTCAACCATGACTTCGCCGTCCGAGAATTTCGAAACGTTCGCTTTGCCGAGGGGGATGCCGAGATTTTTTGCGACTCCCTCTGCCAACGCGGGATTAGCGTTGCCGGTAAAAACCATCAGGTTTTCGTAAGCCATTGGGATTCCAGAGAAGTTGTAGAAGATTCTTTGAAGAGCCAGCGCATGCGGCGCGGCGCTGAAACTAAGTAGAATGAGGCGCATCATGCGCCTCACTTTTTGCCCTACCTGGCCGGAGACTAGTGCCTCGACGGTTCCAGATACAAACGAATGGCAGGGGAACAAGGATTCGAACCTTGGTATGCCGGAATCAAAATCCGGTGCCTTAACCAGCTTGGCGATTCCCCTACGCAACTGACTGCTCGTCGTTACAGGCCGATATTATACAGCCTTTTTCACGCTTCGCAAAAACTTTTTTGCCGTCTCACAACTTTGCGCTTATTTTCTCCATAAGCGGATGCCGGTGCAGCGACTTGGCTTTCCAGGCTTTCCACTTCGCCGGCACTTTTGCAAGTACCGCGTCGGCGTCCGCCTCGGTTGCTACCGCGCTGAACACACATGCACCGGAGCCGGTCATCCTGGCGTCCCCGTAAGCACCGAGCCATTCTACCGCTTCTGCCACCGGCGGGAATAACTTCGTTGCTACCTGTTGCAAGTCGTTCTTTCCAAACCCCGTTGCACTGGAGTGGCTGGAAAAGTCCGCTATATTAACGGGCGGTGTGTCCCTTGTCAAATGTTCCGAGCCAAAAATCGCGGCCGTTGGCACCATGACACCGGGTTCGATGACGACATACCAACAATCGGGCGCGCGCACCGGTTGCAGCGCCTCGCCCACGCCCTCCGCGAACGCGGTCTCGCCAAAGATGAAGAACGGGATGTCGGCGCCCAGCGGCAGGCCCAGGTCCATCAGCTCCTGCTTGCCCAGGCCGGCGTTCCACAGCTTGTTCAGCGCCATCAGGGTGGTGGCCGCGTCGGACGAGCCGCCGCCGACGCCGCCGCCCATGGGCAGCACTTTCTCGATCGCGATATCGACGCCGCGCGGCAAGGCCCCGCTGCGGCGCAGCACCTCGGCCTGCAGCAGCCTGGCGGCGCGGATGATGAGATCGCTCTCCTCGGGCACGCCGGGCAGGTCGGTCACGCGGCGCAGGGCGGTGTCGTCGCGCAGGGTGAAGTGCAGCGTGTCGCCGTGGTCGATCAGTTGGAACACGGTTTGCAGCAGGTGATAGCCGTCCGGGCGGCGGCCGTTCACGTGCAGGAACAGGTTGAGCTTGGCCGGAGCCGGGCAGTTTTTGAGCGTAGTGATTGAATGCGTCATGCCGGCATTTTACTGCGCGGCCGGATCGATGACGATGCGGATCGCCATGTCGTCCACCGCCTGTCCCAGCGCGATGCGGGTGGCGTCGATGCGTTTGGGCGCCGGCACGGCGGCGTTTTCATCTTGCCAGCTCACATATTCCAGCTTCCAGCCATCGCGCGTGATGACGCTGTCGTTGGCCGGCGTGGCGACGAAGCGCTGGCCGTCGCTGGCCACGGCATAGCCCTGCAGCCAGTCGCGCAGGCCGGACACCGGCAGCGTCCAGCCCAGCGTCTGCCGGGTCAGCGCGTCCAGGTCGGGCGCGCTGCGCGGCGGCTTGCCGCTTTCCTTCAGGGTGGCCGAGGTGGGCGTGACGTTGATCACGGCCACGGTCTGGCCGGTGGGCGAGATCAGGCTGACGTCGGTGTTGGCCTTGCTCTGCTGCCAGGTGAATTTGCCGTTCAGCGATTCCTTCTTGCCGTCGCGGCTGTAGTTGATGGCGATGCGGCCGGCCAGTTCCACGTTGTCGCGGTAGGGCGCCACGGCGGCGGTCGAGCGCGGAACGGATGGGGTGGTGACGCAGCCGGCCAGCGCGGCGATGATGAGGGCGGTCAGGAGCGGTCGTTTCATTTACAGGCTTTGGTTGAGACGCGCCAGCGTGCTTTTCAGCGCATCGTTTTTCGGATCCTTGGCGTGCGCCTCCTTCCACATCTTCTGCGCGCCCTCGACGTCGCCCTTGGCGAACAGCACCTCGCCCAGGTGCACGGCGATCTCGGGATCGTTGCGCAGGGTGTAGGCGCGGCGCAGGTAGCTTTCCGCCTCGTTCAGGTTCCCCATGCGGAACTGCACCCAGCCCATGCTGTCCATGATGAAGGGGTCGCCCGGCGCCATCTTCAGGGCCTTGTCGATCAGGCTCAGGGCTTCCGGCAGGCGCTCGTTGCGCTCGGCCAGCGAGTAGCCCAGCGCGTTGTAGGCGTGCTGGTTGTCCGGCGCGGCGATCATCACCTGGCGCAGGGCCTTCTCCATCAGCTCCACCTGCCCCAGCTTCTCCGCCACCAGCGCGAAGTCGTACAGCAGGTCCGGATTGTCCGGATAGCGCTTGAGCGCGTTTTCCAGCACGATGTAGGCGGCGCGGTGATCGCCGGCGTCGCGCAGCAATTGGGCGTCGGTCTGGAACACCTGCGCCTGCTCGGCGGGGTCGGCCGGCCTGAGCTCGGCCAGTTGCTGGCGCGCCTGGTCGACCTGCCCTTTGCGGGCCAGCAGCACCGCCATCTTCATGCGCGCGGCGAGATAGACTTTCTCATCGTTGCCCTCGACCTTTTCCAGCCAGTTGTAGGCGGCGTCGATGTCGCCGCGCTGCTCGGCGATCTGCGCCAGGATCATCAGCGCCTTGGAGGGATCGCGCTCGTCGCTGGGATGCTGCTCCAGCGCGGCGACGAAGCGGCTGAAATATTTTTCCGCTTCCGGCAGATCATTGGTCTGCGTCGCCAGCACGCCCAGCGCGTACAGCGTGGCGAGGTTGTCCGGCTGGTCCTTCAGCAGGGTCAGGAATTGCTTGCGCGCGTCGTCGAACTGCTTGTTGTCGACCAGGATGCGGGCGTAGGCCGCACGCACTTCGCGCGCGTTCGGATATTTTTCCAGGAAACCGGTCAGCTGCTTCATCGCGGAATCGATATCGCCCGCCACCTGCGCGCTGGTCAGGATGGCCAGTTCGGAATCGGGCTTGATCGCCATCGCCTTGCCGGCCTCCTGGCGCGCGCGCGCGACATCGTTGAGCGCGAACGCGCCCTGGGCCAGGATCAGGTGGGCCTCCAGCGTGCCGTCGTACGGCATCAGCACGCGCTCCTGCAGCTTGAAGGCGGCCTCCTTGTCCTTGGCGCGCAGCAGGTATTGCTGCATCTGGAACATGGCCAGCGGGCGCGCCTCCGGCTTGGCGTTTTTCAGGCGCTGCTCGAACACCGCTTCGGCCTCGTCGAGGTTATCGGCCACCACGGCGAAGCCGAGGAAATATTGGGTCGCCTCGTCCGAATCCGGCGCCAGCTGGCGCCACAGGCGGATGGCGGACAGCGCCTCGCCGGCCTGCTTGGCGGTCAGCGCCATTTCGGCGGCGCGGCGCGCCAGGCGCGGATCGCGGGTTTGCTGCGCCAGCGCCATCATGGTGATGTAGGGGCCTTGCCAATTGCCCTGCTTGAACTCCAGCTCGGCCTTGGTGATGCGGTACAGCAGGTCGCCGGTCAGCTCGTTGTTCGGCAACGCCTCGGGCGCCGGCGCGTCGGCCGCGGCCGGTTCAGCCGCGTCGGTTTCAGCCGGCGCCGCCGCGGGCGGCTGCGGCGTCGCTGCAGGCTCGGCCGGCGTACGCGGCGCCACGGCGCACGCGGACATCAAGGCGGAGAGAGTTACAATGGCGAAAGCGTTTTTCAAGAGAAATCCTGGCAAGTCAGCATAGTCAGTCAGATTTTACGCCGTTCGCGTCGCGCGCGGAGTTTGACTAGTGTAACCAAATATTCCGTTAGAGCCACATCGATGCCAGAATTACCAGAAGTTGAAGTGACCCGGCGCGGTGTCGCGCCCCATATCGAAGGCCGCGTCGTGCGCGCGGTGGTGCTGCGCCGCGAGGGCCTGCGCTGGCCCTTCCCGCCCGAGCTGCCGCGCTTGCTGGCCGGCCGCAAGGTGCTGGGCACCGGCCGCCGCGGCAAGTACTTGCTGATACATTTCGACCATGGCACGCTGATCATCCACCTCGGCATGTCGGGCCATTTGCGGGTGCTGGCGCCCGGCATCGCGCCGGAAAAGCACGACCACTTCGACCTCGAGGTGGAGGGCCCGGGCGGCCGGCAAGTGCTGCGCATGAAGGATCCGCGCCGCTTCGGCGCCGTGCTGTGGCATGACGCCGCCGATGGCGCGCTGGAACACCATGTGCTGCTGCGCGAGCTGGGCGTGGAACCGCTGGAAGCGGGCTTCAGCGGCAAATTGCTGTACGATCAAACCCGGCAGCGCAGCGCGCCGGTCAAGCAGGTGCTGCTGGCCGGCGACATCGTGGTCGGCGTGGGCAATATCTACGCCTCCGAGAGCCTGTTCCGGGCCGGCATCAACCCCAAGCTGCCGGCGCGGCGCATCAGCCTGGCGCGCTACGAGAAGCTGGCCCAGGCCGTGCGCGAGGTGCTGGCCGAGGCGATCGTGCAAGGCGGCAGCACGCTGCGCGACTTTATCGCCGTCAACGGGCAGTCCGGGTACTTCCAGCAGACGTATTTCGTCTATGATCGGACTGGCGTGCCCTGCCGCGTGTGCGCGGCGCCGATACGCCAGATCAAGCAGGGGCAGCGATCGACCTTTTATTGCGTGAATTGCCAAAAATAACAGGGTGGAGAGATGGTCAGGGACTTTGAACAGTACAGCGCGTGGCGGCAGGGCGTGGTCAGCGCGCTGAAAAACTATCAGGCCTGGGTGGCCGGCGCGTCCCTGACCGATGCCGCCACCGAGCAGCGCATCGTGCGCAACCTGGCGCGCCTGGAGGACGACAAGCTGTCGGTGGCCTTCGTGGCCGAGTTCTCGCGCGGCAAGTCGGAGCTGATCAACGCGATTTTCTTCGCCGACTACGGCCAGCGCATCCTGCCGTCGGCGGCCGGCCGCACCACCATGTGCCCGACCGAACTGCTGTGGGATGGCAGCATGGCGCCGTCGATCCGCCTGCTGCCGATCGAGACCCGCGCCGACAACCTGTCCACCGGCGATTACCGCGAGCAGCCGGCCGCCTGGACCGTGCTGCCGCTCAACCTCGAGGCCGGCGCCGACATGCACGAGGCCTTCAAGCAGGTCAGCAAGACGCGCCTGGTGACGGTTGAGGAAGCCAAGCGCTACGGCCTGTACGACGAGGACGCCCCCGACATGCCGGTCACGCTGGACGAGAACGGCATGGTGGAGATTTCCCATTGGCGTCATGCGATCATCAACTTCCCGCATCCGCTGCTCAAGCAGGGGCTGGTGATCCTCGACACCCCGGGCCTGAACGCCATCGGCACCGAGCCCGAGCTGACGCTCAACCTGATCCCGAACGCGCACGCGGTGCTGTTCATCCTGGCCGCCGACACCGGCGTGACCAAGAGCGATATCGAGGTCTGGCGCAACCACATCGGCGCCGGCGCGGGACGGCTGGTGGTGCTGAACAAGATCGACAGCATGTGGGACGAGCTGCGCAGCGAGGAGGACGTCAACGCCGAGATCGAACGCCAGCAGGCCAATGTGGCGCACGTGCTGTCGCTGGAGCCGGGCCAGGTGTTTCCGGTGTCGGCGCAGAAGGCGCTGGTGGGCAAGATCACGCAGGATGTGGCGCTGCAGGCGCGCAGCCGTCTGCACGCGCTGGAGGGCGCGCTGTTCAACGAGCTGATCCCGGCCAAGAAGGAGATCGTGCGCAGGCAGCTGAGCGACGAACTGCGGGCGCTGAACACGGCGCAGCTGGGCATGCTCAACGGGCGCATCCGCGGCATCGTCGAGCAGTTGCACGAGCTGAAAAGCCTGCGCGGCAAGAACCACAGCGTGGTGGCGCACATGATGCGCCGCATCGACGTCGAGAAGAAGGAGTTCGACGCCAGCCTGTTCAAGCTGCAGGCGACGCGCGCGGTGTTCACGCGCCTGTCGACCGAGCTGTACACCTGCATGGGCATGGATATCGTGCGCGACGACATCGAGCTGGTGCGCGAAGAGATGCAGCGCAGCCGCTTCTTCACCGGCGTGCGCGAGGCGGTGCGCGGCTACTTCGAGCGCACCCGCGCCAATCTCGACGCGGCCGAGCGCAAGACCGTCGAGATCACCGAGATGATGGGCGTGATGTACCGCCGCTTCTCCAGCGAGCACGGCTTGACGCTGGCGCTGCCGATGCCGTTTTCGCTGGCGCCTTACCGCGAGGAGCTGGCCAGCATCGAGGCGATCTACGCCAAGACCTTCGGCACCGCCACGCTGCTGACCACCAGCCGCGTGACCTTGATGGAGCGCTTCTTCGACACCATCGCCTCGCGCGTGCGCGGCTGCTTCAAGGCCGCCAACAACGACGCGGAGGCGTGGCTGAAGGTGATCATGGCGCCGCTGGAGGCGCAGATCCGCCAGCACAAGGATCAGTTGAAGCACCGGCTGGCGTCGATCCAGCGCATCCACGACGCGACCGACAGCCTGGAACAGAAGATCGACGCGTTTGAGCGCGGCCAGCAGGAACTGGAAGCGCAGAAGGCGCGCCTGAATGAATTGGCCGGCGCGATCAGCATCGCCATCAACGCGGAATTCGTGGCGCTGGACGCCGCCGCTTAAGTACAGGAAAAGAATGAAAGTTGTAGCAGCAGAGAATTTTGTTGATCCCAGTTTTTCGGCCGACCTGATCGGCTGGCAAAAGGTCCACGGCCGTCACACGCTGCCGTGGCAGAACACCCGCGACGCTTATCTGGTGTGGCTGTCCGAGATCATGCTGCAGCAGACGCAGGTGTCGGCGGTACTGGGCTATTACGCGCGCTTCCTGGAACGCTTCCCCACCCTGCGCGACCTCGCCGCCGCGCCGGTGGAGGATGTGATGGCGCAATGGAGCGGGCTGGGCTATTACACGCGGGCGCGCAATCTGCACAAGTGCGCGCAGCGGGTGGTGGCCGAGTATGACGGCGTGTTTCCTTCCGATCCGCTGCTGCTGGCGGAGCTGCCGGGCATCGGCCGCTCGACGGCGGCGGCGATCGCGGCGTTTTCCAGCGGCCGGCGCGCGGCCATCATGGACGGCAACGTCAAGCGGGTGTTTGCGCGGGTGTTCGGCATCGACACCTATCCCGGCGAGAAGAAGACCGAGGAAGCCATGTGGCGCCGCGCCGAAGCCCTGTTGCCGGAGGAAGGCATCGAAGCTTACACGCAGGGCTTGATGGACATGGGCGCCACCCTGTGCACGCGTTCCAGCCCGTCCTGCGAGCGTTGTCCGATGCAGGTGCGCTGCGTGGCGTTCAACACCGGTCGCACCAAGGAGCTGCCGGTGCGCAAGCCGAAGAAGGCCACGCCGGAGAAGCATGCGGTGATGCTGGCGATTGTCGATGACGGACAGGTGCTGCTGGAGCAGCGTCCGCCCAGCGGCATCTGGGGCGGTCTGCTGTCGCTGCCGGAGTTGGACGGCCATGTGGCGGCCGAGGACGACGATGTGGCGGAGGCCGATCACGATGCGCTGCTGCGCGCGGTGGGCAAGTTTGGCGAGATGGAATCGTACGAACGCTTGTCGCCGGTGACGCATGTGTTCACGCACTACAAGCTGCACATCGCGCCCTACCGCGTTACCTTGTCGCGCCGCCTGGCGTTGGCCGCCGAGGCCGGTTTCGTCTGGCTGGACTCGGGCAAAATCGCTGATGCCGCCCTGCCCGCGCCGGTGAAGAAGCTGCTGCTGGAGCTGCTGGGCGACCACAATGCCGCACAGCAGCGCATGTTTTAGAGATATTTGATCGCCCCAACGGCCAGTGCCACGATGCTGATCTGCACTCCGAACGTCCACTTCAGCATCATAATGATCGCGCGATTCAGTTTGACATCAAGCTCGTCGCGCAACTGCTCGAACTTGTCATTAACTTCGGTACGCAACTGCTCGAACTTGCCATTCACTTCGGTACGCAACTGCTCGAACTTGCCATTAACTTCGGTACGCAACTGCTCGAATTTGCCATTAACTTCGGTACGCAACTGCTCAAATTTGCCATTAACTTCGGTACGCAACTGCTCAAATTTGCCATTAACTTCGGTGCGCAACTGTTCGATTTTACCGTTGACTTCGATTCGCAACTGATCGGACTTGCTATTCAGCTCGACATGCACGGTGTCGATCTTGGCATTGACCTCGGCAAAGCCAACGCCCATTTCCTCGCGCAGCGCGGCAAATTCATCCTTGCGAACGTAACTGGACTGGATAACGGCCACGTCCGTCTCCAGCGTACTCACTCGTTCAACAATTTGCGGGTCCATGATCTCCTCCTGCCACTCATTCATCATCCACCGCGCACGGGAATGGGTCAAGCTGAGCAATGACGATATGGCTTGAGCCGGATCAAAGCTCGTCCAGCGAGAACAGGCGGCGGTGTTCGCGGATGGCGTAGCGGTCGGTCATGCCGGCGATGTAGTCGGCGATCTTGCGCGCCTGCTTGTTCACGTCGCCGGACTTGTCCTGATAATCCGGCGGCAGCAGCACCGGCTCGGACATGAAGGCCTCGAACAATTCGCGCACGATGCGGCTGGCCTTCACGCGCATGCGGTTGACCTTGTAGTGCCGGTAGAGGTTCGCGTGCAGGAAGCGCTTGAGCTCGGTCGCGTCCTTGCGCATGCCGTCCGAGAAGCGGATCAATGGCGGCGCGTGGCGCACGTCGTCAATATTGCGCGGCGCGGCCTCGGCGATGCGCGCGCTCGAGGTGGCGATCAGGTCGTCCGCCAGCGCGGTGATCAGGCGGCGCAGGGTTTCGTAGATCGCGCGGCGGCCGGACAGGCCGGGGAAGGCCTGCTGCACGTCACGCCACAGGCGCGCGAAGAAATCCACCTGCTCCAGCTGCTCGATGGTGATCAGGCCGGAACGCAGGCCGTCGTCGATGTCGTGGCTGTTGTAGGCGATCTCGTCCGCGAGATTGGTCAGCTGCGCCTCCAGCGACGGCTGGGTACGGTCGATGAAGCGCTGCGCCACCGGCCCCAACAACTTGGCGTTGTTCAGCGAGCAGTGCTTGAGGATGCCCTCGCGCGTTTCGAACATCAGGTTGAGGCCGTCATAGGCGCCGTAGTGCTCCTCCAGCTCGTCGACCACGCGCAGGCTTTGCAGGTTGTGCTCGAAGCCGCCGTAATCCTTCATGCACTCGTTGAGCACGTCCTGGCCGACGTGGCCGAACGGCGTGTGGCCGAGGTCGTGCGCGAGCGAGATCGCCTCCACCAGATCCTCGTTCAGGCGCAGGTTGCGCGCCAGCGAGCGGCCGATCTGCGCCACCTCCAGGCTGTGCGTGAGCCGGGTGCGGAACAGATCGCCCTCGTGGTTGAGGAACACCTGGGTCTTGTACTCCAGCCGGCGGAACGCCGAGGAGTGGATGATGCGGTCGCGGTCGCGCTGGAACTGGCTGCGCGACACGTGCGCGGTTTCCGGATGACGCCGGCCGATGCCGCCTTCGGAATGGGCGGCGTAGGGCGCGAGGAATTGTTCCGGCGTCATGGCCGATTACACGCAGGCGGCCAGCGTCGCCAGCAGCAGCTCGTGCGGCGCGTTGGTGATCTTCGGCGAACCCAGCGGATTCATCAGGATGAACTTGATGGCGCCGCCCTCGTTCTTCTTGTCGACCTCCATCGCCTCCAGCCACTTGGCCACGCCCAGGTCGGGCGCCTTGACCGGCAGGCCGGCGGCGGCCACCAGCTTGCGCACGCGCGCCACGGTGGCCGCGTCGACCAGGCCCATGCGCTGCGACAGGTCGGCCGCCATCACCACGCCGCAGCCCACCGCCTCGCCGTGCAGCCAGGCGCCATAGCCCATGCCCGCCTCGATGGCGTGGCCGAAGGTGTGGCCGAAGTTGAGGATGGCGCGCAGGCCGCCCTCGCGCTCGTCCTGGCGCACCACGTCGGCCTTGATTTCGCACGAGCGGGCGATGGCGTAGGCCAGCGCGCCCTTGTCGCGCGCCATCAGCTTTTCAATGTTCGCCTCGATCCATTCGAAGAACGGCAGGTCGATCACGGCGCCGTACTTGATCACTTCCGCCAGGCCGGCCGACAGCTCGCGCTCCGGCAGGGTTTCCAGCGTGGAAGTATCGGCGATCACCGCGCGCGGCTGGTAGAAGGCGCCGATCATGTTCTTGCCCAGCGGGTGGTTGATGCCGGTCTTGCCGCCCACCGAGGAATCGACCTGCGACAGCAGGGTGGTCGGCACCTGGATGAAGTCGACGCCGCGCATATAGCTGGCGGCCGCGTAGCCGGTCAGGTCGCCGATCACGCCGCCGCCCAGCGCGATCAGCGTGGTCTTGCGGTCGGCCTTGGTCTCCAGCAGCTTGTCGAAGATCGCCATCAGGCTGGACCAGTTCTTGTGCTCCTCGCCGTCCGGCAGGATCACGGTCGTGACTTGCTTGCCGGCATTACGCAGGCCGGCCTCGATGCGCGCCAGGTACAGCGGCGCCACGGTGGTGTTGCTGACGATGGCGACCTTGGCGCCGGTGACGTAGCGCGCCAGCAGCGCGCCGTCGTTCAGCAAGTCCGGGCCGATGGAAATCGGGTAGCTGCGCTCGCCCAGGTCTACGTTTAGCAGGATGTTGGATTGTTCGTTCATCGATGGTTCGGCGTGGGCGACGCAGTTGGGCGCGGCTTCGCACGCCAGCGTGTCCAACTGGGTCAGGATGGTCTGAACCATCGATTGTACGTTAGGACGGCCGGTATCGATGATCAGATCGGCAATTTCCATGTACAAGGGATCGCGCACCGCCATCAATTCCTCCAGCTTCTTGCGCGGATCGGCGGTTTGCAACAACGGACGGTTCTTGTCGTGCGCGGTGCGCTGCAGGATGCTGTGGACGCTGGCGCGCAGGTAAATCACGGTGCCGCGCGCCTTGAGGAAGGCGCGGTTGTCGGCGTTGAGGATGGCGCCGCCGCCGGTGGCCAGCACCAGGCCGCTCTGCGCGGTCAGTTCACGGATGACGTCGGCCTCGCGGCGGCGGAAGCTGGCCTCGCCCTCGATTTCAAAGATCCACGGGATCGAGGCGCCGGTGCGCGCCTCGATCTCGTGGTCGGAATCCACAAACTTCAACCCCAGCTTGCGCGCCAGGATGCGGCCGATGGTGGTTTTTCCCGCCCCCATCAGGCCGACTAGAAACACATTCTGCATTCAACATCCAAGTTTTATAGTGTGTTACTGCACTCCGTAGACGTCCCGTAAGGACTGTTGAGGCCCGGCGGGCTGACGTTCTGGGAGCCGTAATCAGTGCTCAATCCCATCAAGTGTACCAGAGAGGTGTAGCTGGCCTCCGTGCCGCTGGCCTGGCCGCGTATCGTCAGGTTCACATCCAACCAGTAAACCCGGTCCTTCGGATAGACCAGCGAGACCATGGCGCGGCCGCTGGCGTCGGTGGTCACGCTCGGTGTGACGGTGACCGGAATGCCCGGATCCAGCACGCCGTTGCCGTTGAAATCCTCGCCCGCATCCAGGATGCCGTTGCTGTTGACGTCCTCGTTGTTGCAGCCGACGCGCGCGCGCGGCTCCCACGGGCCGGTCGGCGCGGTATAGCCCAGGTAGCCCTTGAAGTACTTCACCGGCAGCACCGACGCGGTCAGCTTGATGCCCGATACCGCGTTGCCGGCGGCGTCGGTGACGATCACCGCGTAATCCATCTGGTAGGTGGCGCTGCTGGGGACGCCGACGGTGTTGCCGGTGCCGGCGCTGATGAACAGCGACTTGGCGCCCACCGTCAGCTTGGCGATGGCGGTGGGACCGGAGCCGCCGATCAGCTTGGCCTGGATCTGCACGCCGT
Organism: Duganella sp. SG902; assembly: GCF_013376005.1. Lineage (GTDB taxonomy): Bacteria > Pseudomonadota > Gammaproteobacteria > Burkholderiales > Burkholderiaceae_D > Rugamonas. The sequence goes on from NZ_JABMJK010000003.1 coordinate 360,235, forward strand.
CGGTCGCGGTGGCGGCGGTGCCGGCGATGAAGCTGGTGGTGGCCACGCCATCCGAGCCGGTGGTGACCACGGCCGGCTGGGTCAGGGTGCCGCCGCTCGGGTCGCTGATGATGGAGAAGGCCACGGTGGCGTTCTTGACCAGGTTGTTCTGCGCCGTGCCGTCGCGCACGATGGCGCGCAGCGTGGTTTGCTGGCTGGTGCTGCCCGGGGTGTTGACGCCCACCACGGCCGGATCGGCCTGCACGCTGATGGTGGTCAGGTTGGTGACCGGCGCCACGAACTCCAGGTCGGTCTGGGTGGTCTGGCCGCTGGCGTTGGCGGTCAGCGTGGCCACGCCCGGGCTGGTGGCGTTGACGTAGGCGCTGGCGGCGCCGCCGGACAGGGCCAGGGCGCCGCTCAGCGGCGTGCCGCAGGCGGCGTCGCTGTAGACCGTGCCGCGCGAGCTGCTGATGGTGACGCTGGCGCCCGGGGCGTTGGTCACCGCCACCTGCTGGCAGCCGCCGATCGGCGCCGTGGTTTCCACATTGCCGCCGCCGTCCAGCACGCGGATGGCGAAGGTGGACGAGTTGATCGCGATCCCGGCGGAGGCGATCTCGCCCATCGATTTCACCGTGATCACGTCGGCCGTGCCGCCGCTGGCGGCATAGGTCAGCACCAGCTGGCCGCCGGCGTTGGTGACGGCCGCGCCGCCGCCTTTCACGGTCAGCGAGTTGGCGTTGGAGCTGAACGTCACCGGCTTGCCGACCAGCGCGTTGCCGGCCGAATCGACCAGCTTGACGGTCACATCGGCGCTGGCGCCGGCGTTGATGGTCGGCGCCGCGTTGATGGTCAGCTTGTTGCCGCTGACCGTGACGATGGCGGTCACCGGCGCCGCCCCCGGCACGGTGGCGGTGATCTTGATGAGGCGCGAGGTGGGGTCGCCGCCGGTGCCCAGCTTCTCGGTCACGATGCCCTGGGCGTTGGTGACGAGGTTGGTCAGCGACAGGCTGCCGGAGTCGGACTTCAGGTCCACGGTCACGTTCGGCATGACGGTGTTGTTGGCGTCGCGCACCAGCGCGGTGACGGTGACCTCGTTACCGGCCGTGCCGGCCGAGGCCAGCGTGCCGGAATCGGTGGTCAGCGACAACGTCGGCACCGCGCTCACCACATCCACCGTGATGGGCGCCGAGGTGGCGTTGCCGGCCTTGGCGGTGATGGTGATCTTGCGCGGCGTGCTGTCGCCCTTGACGCTGAGCTTTTCGCTCACCTGGCCGGCGGTGTCGGTCACGCGGTTGGTGCTGCTGATGGTGCCGGAGCTGGCGGTGAACGACACCGTCTCGCCGGCCAGGGCGTTGCCGCCGCTATCCTTGACGATGGCGATCAGCGTCACCTCGGTGCCGTCCAGGCCGGACGAGGCGATGGTGGTGGCGCTGGCGGTCAGGGTGACGCTGGCGGCCTTGGACGGCGCCACGCCGTTGGCATTGGTGCCGGGCGAGCCGCCGCCACCGCCGCAGGCGGAAAACAAGGTGGCACAGGCCAGCGCGGTCAGCCATGCAGAGAACTTTTTCATGAGGCACATCCCATTCAAGTGGAACACATTACCGGGTCGTGGACAGGCGGTCGGCCACGATCTTCGGCGTGATAAACACCAGCAGCTCGGTCTTGTCGTTGGTGCGCGTGTTGCTGCGGAACAGATAGCCCAGCACCGGCACGTCGCCCAGCAGCGGCACCTTGTCGGTGGTGCTGCGCTCGGTCTGCTGGTAGATGCCGCCCAGCACCACGGTGCCGCCGTTGTCGACCATCACCTGCGTCTTGACGTGCTTGGTGTCGATGGCGAAGCCGGAGCGGGTTTCCTGGCCCACGCTGTCCTTGTTGACGTCGACGTCGATGACGACGTTGCCGTCCGGCGTGATCTGCGGCGTCACCTCCAGCCGCAGGTTGGCCTTGCGGAACATGATGGAGGTGGCGCCGCTGCTGGTGGCCACCTGGTACGGCAGCTCGATGCCCTGCTCGATCAGCGCCATCGCCTTGTCGGCGGTGATCACGCGCGGGCTGGAGATGATCTTGCCGGTGCCATCCTCCTCCAGCGCCGACAGTTCCAGGTTGAGGAAGCGGTTGGCGGCGGACGAGAACAGGCTGATCGCCAGGTTGCCGGCCTGGGTGCCGTTGATGTTGGAGGCCGGCAGGTTGACGAACTGGGTGTTGTTGTAGGTGGAGTCGGTCAGCTTGACCTGGCCGGTCACCTCGCCGATGCCGGTCATGTTGCCGGCGATGCCGATGCGGGTGTTGCCGTTGCCGAGCTGGTAGCCGGCGTCGCCGCCGCGGATGGTGCGCAGGTCGGTGAAGCCGAGCTTGGCGCCGAGGTTGCGGGTGAAGGTGTCGCTGGCCTCGACGATGCGCGCCTCGATCAGCACCTGCTTGGTGGCGACGTCGGTCTTGGCGATCAGGCGCCGCACGTCCTCCAGCTTGGAGGCGATGTCGGTCACGAACAGCTGGTTGGTGCGCGGCTCGATGATGGCGCTGCCGCGCTTGGACAGGATGCGGTTCTTGGCGTCGCCGCCCTCCAGCCCGAACACGGTCTTGAACGATTCGGCCTTCTGATAGTTGAGCTGGAAGATTTCCGACTTCAGGGGCTCCAGGTCGGCGATCTGGGCCTTCTGCTCCAGCTCGAGTTTTTCCTTGGTCAGCAATTCCTCCTTCGGCGCGATCCAGATCACCGAGCCGTTCTTGCGCATGTCCAGGTTCTTGGCCTGCAGGATCACGTCCAGCGCCTGGTCCCACGGTACTTCCTTCAGGCGCAGGGTCAGGTTGCCGGCCACGCTGTCGCTGGTGATGATGTTGAGGCCGGAGATGTCGGCGATCGCCTGCAGCGCCGCGCGCACCTCGACGTTCTGGAAATTGAAGGACAGCTTCTCGCCGCGATAACCCTGCGAGCCCTGGGTGAGCTTGTTGGGGTCCTCCTTGATCGGCTTGACGTCCACCACCAGCTGGGTGTCGCTCTGGTACACGGTCTGCTCCCACAGGCCGCGCGCCTCGATGATCAGGCGCGTGTTCTCGCCCTGCGGCACGGTGGTGACCAGCGACACCGGCGTGCCGAAGTCGCCCACGTCCAGCCGACGGCGCAGGTTGTCCGGCACCCCGGTCTTGAGGAAATCGACCAGCACCCCGGTCGGCGTCTGGCGCACGTCCACCGCCACCTGGTTGTTGGGCAGGTCTACCACCACCCGGCCCTCGCCGTTGGCGCCGCGGCGGAAGTCCAGGTCGCGCAGCAGTTGTTTGCCGGCCGGCGCGGTGGCGGCCCTGGCCACCGGCAGGCCGCTGGCGTCGACCGCCGTGGCCACGCCGCCGGAACCGTCGATGGTCAGGATCACCGATTTGCCGTCGATGGCGGTGGCGTAGTTGAGCGTGCGTTTCAGGTTGAACACCAGGCGCGAGCGCTCGCCGGCCTGCACCACGTTGACGCCGCGCAGGTCGCCCTGATTGAGTTCCTGCACGGTCTTGCCGGTGGCGTTGACGGTGGCGCCGAAGTCGAGCGCGATGCGCGGCGGATTGGTGATGGCGAAGTTGATCGGCAGCTTGTCGGGCGCGTTGCGCAAGCCGATCTTGACGATCAGGTTGGCGCCCTGCTGGTTGGCGGTGATCGATTCGATGGCGTTGACGGCGGGCGCCGGGGTCGCGGCGGTGGCGGCGGGCTCGCTGGTCTGCGCCTGGGCGCCGCAGGCGAATTGCAAGGCCAGCGCCCAAGTGGCGGCGGCCAAGGCGCGCCGGGCCGTGTGATGAGCGGTCATTTGGTGTTCTCCTTGCTTTCCTGCAGTTCCAACCGGGACTGGCGCTCGACCCAGTCGCCGGTGGCGTCCTGGACGATTTCCTTGAGGGTGACAGAGTTCTCGTCGATGCTGGTGATGCGGCCATAGTTCTGGCCAAGGTGCTGCCCCACCACCACCTGGTGCACGGCGCGGTCGACCTGCAGCACGGCGTGGATCACGCCTTTCTTCTCGATGGTGCCGACCATCTTGATGGTGTCGAGCGGATAGGTCTCCAGCAATTCCTTGCGGCGCGCGGTGTCGGGCCGCAGCCCGCTGGCGCCGGCCTGCGCCGCCTGCTTGGCCAGCTCGGCCAGCAGCTTGCTGGGATTGAACGGATCCAACTCGTCCTTGTGCTGGTAGGCGAAGGGGATGAAGGTCTTGGGCTCGGCCAGCGGCGGCACCTGGACCTTGGTTTGGGCGTCGACCTGCTTCATCCAGGTGCGCACTTCCTGCACGTCGCTGTCGCCGCAGCCGGCCAGCAGCGTCAGCGCCATCAGGGTGGGGAGGAGCAGCGTTTTCATGATTTTTTGGCCGCCTTCTTCTTGTCGGCGGCGGCCTTGCGCTGCGCGGCCACCTCCTCCGGATCGAGGTAGCGGAAGGTCTTGGCCACCGCCTCCAGCGTCAGCGCGCCATCCTTGCCGGTGCTCAGCGCCAGGTTGTTGAGCGTGACGATGCGCGGCAGGTTGGCGATGTCGCCGGTGAAGGCGCCGACGTCGTGGTAGCTGCCGGTGATCTTGATGTCGATCGGCACCTCGGCGTAGTAATCCTTGACCACCTCCTGCTGCGGCTTGAACAGCTCGAACTGCAGGCCGCGGCCGGCGCCGGCCTGGTTGATGTCGGTCAGCAGCGCGGCCATCTCGGCCTTGCTGGGCAGCTGCTTCTGCAGGCGGTCCACGTACTGGTCGACCTGGGCCTTCTGCGCGCGCAGCGCGTCCAGGTTGATGGCCTGCGCGGTCTTGATCTTGTATTCGTCGCGCAGCTTGGTTTCCCGCAGCGCGCCGGCCTCTTGCTCCTCGAACTGCGAGCTCCAGTAGCCGAAGTAGCCGGCCGCGCACACCGCCGCCGTCACGCCCACCGCGCACAGCACGCGCGGCGCCAGCGGCCACTGGCCGGGGTGGCGGCCGTTGAGGTCGCGGAACTGGTCGGCGAATTGCGCGAACAGCAGATTGAGGTCGAGGTTAGCCTTGGCCATGGCGTCGCTTCCTAGGCGTGGGCCGGCGGCAGGCCGGCGGCTGGCGTGGACGGGGCGGGCGGCGCGCCGCCCGGCGGCTTGCCCTTGGCGCCCTCTTCCGGCTTGTCCTTGTCGCGCGGGCGCTTGATCTTGACGTTGAGGTTGAACTCCACCACTTTCCTGGCGGTCTTGCCCTGCCCCAGCCCGGTCGACTTCACCTCGATCAGATCGGGCCGCTCCAGCCACGGCGACACGCCGGCCAGATTGCGCAGGAACTCCGACACCCGCTCCTGCGACTGCGCGTAACCGTTGACCGCGACTTTCTGCCCATCCTGGCGGAAGGCCTTGAGATACACGCCCGGCGGGGTCTGCCGGACCAGCTCATCGAGCAGGTAGACCGGCTGGTTGCGGTCGCCCTGCAAATCCTCCACCGCCTGCTGGCGCGCTTTCAGCGCCTCGATCTCCTGCTTGAGGGTGGCGATCTCGGCGATTTTCTTGTCGAGGCCGACGATGGCGGTCTTCAGCACCTGGTTGCGCTGCTCCTGGATCGAGATGGCGCGCGCGTTGTAGCCGCCGACCAGCAGCACGATGCCCACGCCCACCACGCCGCCCAGCGCCAGCAAGGCGAAGAAGGCGGCCTTCTTTTGCTTGCGCTTTTCCTCGCGGTGCGGCAGCAGGTTGATGCGTATCATCAGTCGAACCTCCGCAGGGCCAGGCCGCAGGCGACCAGGTAGGCCGGCGCGTCGAGGCGCAGCTGCGATTCGCGCACCGACGGCCCCAGCGTCATGCCCTTGAACGGCGAGATCACCGCACTGGAAATGCGCGTGCGGCTGGCCACCAGGTCCAGCAGGCCGGGGATCAGGGCGCAGCCGCCGGCCAGGAACAACTGGTCGACCCGGGTGTAGGGGGTGGAGGTGTAGAAGAACTGGATGGCGCGCGTGACTTCCAGCGCGGCGCTTTCCAGGAAGGGCGTGAGCAGCTCGGCATGGTAATTGTCGGGCAGGTCGCCGCTTTTCTTGCGCGCCTCGGCCTCGTCGAACGACAGGCCATAGCTGCGCACGATGTCCTGCGTCAGGGTGTTGCCGCCAAACGGCTGCTCGCGCTCGTATACGGTCACGCCGTCCAGCATCACGGAAATGTGGGTGACCAGGGCGCCGATCTGGAACAGGGCGATGACCTGGCCGGCGCCGCCTTCGGGCAGCTGCGCGATCACGCGGTCGAGCGCGGCGCGGGCGGCGTACGACTCGATGTCCATCACGGTCGCCTTGAGGCCGGACGCCTCGGCGATCGCCACCCGGTCCTCGACCTTCTCGCGGCGCGAGGCGGCCAGCATGACCTCGATGTCGTCGGCCGAGTTGGCGGCCGGGCCGATCACGTCGAAATCGAGGCTGACCTCGTCGAGCGCGAACGGGATGTACTGGCTGGCCTCGGACTCGACCTGCACTTCCAGCTGGTCTTCCGGCAGGCCGGCCGGCAGGATGATCTTTTTGGTGATCACCGAGGCGGGCGGCATGCCCAGCGCGGCGTGTTTGGCGCGGGTGCCGCTCTTTTTCCAGACCCGGCGCACGGCTTCCACCACCTGGTCCATGTTCTCGATATTGCCGTCGGTGACGGCGTTGCGCGGCAGCGGCTCGGCGGCGTAGCGTTCCAGCCGGACCTCGCCCTTGGCGCCCTGCACCAGCTCCACCAGCCGGACGCTGGAGGTGGAGATATCGATACCCACCAGCGGCGGGTTGCCCTGGCCCAGCAGGGCCTTCAGATCGATCATACGAGCCCTCCGGCGCCATGGCTGGCGCCCACCCTGCAGTACATCCGAACACAATGTCGAACTGTTTGCATAAAAGGAAACTCGTTTGAAAACCAGCGTTTAGAAGGCTTATATCAGCCTGTACATTAAAACGGGTCTATATAAGTGTAAAGGTATTTCTACTGTGCACAATTGCCGTGGTGTGAGGGTTTCGCCACACTTTTTTCGGCGCCGTAAGCAACAAAACAACTGAGTTGTTTTGTTGGTCACGCGGAAATATTCCTGCCGTAGGGTACGGTGCGCGGCTCGCTTATAATGGCTCGCATAATCAACCGAAACGATCCGACCGCATGGCCTCTTCCGATACCACTCCTCCCTCCTCGAACCCGCCCGGGAAAAAGCCGGGCAAAGGCTCCCGCTTCCTGTGGATGGCCGGCCTGTCCATCGCCGGACTGGGCCTGACCGGCGTGCTGCTGGTGGTGTTCGGCCTGGCCATGGCCTACCCCAACCTGCCTGAGCTCGACACCCTGACCGACTACCGGCCCAAGATGCCGCTGCGCATCTTCTCGGCCGACAACGTCCTGATCGGCGAATTCGGCGAGGAGCGCCGCAACCTGGTGCGCATCAAGGACATCCCGGACGTGATGAAGAAGGCGGTGCTGGCGATCGAGGACGACCGCTTCTACGAGCACGGCGGGGTCGACTACACCGGCATCCTGCGCGCCGCCGTGCACAACGCCGTGGGCGGCGGCGGCCGCCAGGGCGCCTCCACCATCACCCAGCAGGTGGCGCGCAACTTCTTCCTGTCCAGCGAACAGACCATCAAGCGCAAGGTCTACGAGATGCTGCTGGCGTGGAAGATCGAGAAGAATCTGAGCAAGGACCAGATCCTCGAGGTCTACATGAACCAGATCTACCTGGGCCAGCGCGCGTATGGCTTCTCGTCCGCCGCGCAAATCTATTTCGGCAAGAACCTGCGCGACATCAGCATCGCCGAGGCGGCCATGCTGGCCGGCCTGCCGAAAGCGCCGTCGGCCTACAACCCGGTGGTGAACCCCAAGCGCGCCCGCACCCGTCAACAGTACATCCTGCAACGCATGCACGAGTTGGGCTACATCAGCGACAAGCAGTATGAAACCGCCAAGGCCGAGGAGCTCAAGGTCAAGACCGACAGCAGCGAGTTCGGCGTGCACGCCGAGTACGTGGCCGAGCTGGCCCGCCAGCTGGTGTACGAGCAGTTCAAGGAGGACACCTACACCCGCGGCCTGAACGTGTTCACCACCATCACCAAGGCCGACCAGGACGCCGCCTACCTGGCGTTGCGCAAGGGCGTGATGGATTACGAGCGGCGCCACGCGTATCGCGGCCCGGAGGCCTACATCGACATTCCGGCCAACAAGGAGGACGCCGACGACGCCATCGAGACCGTGCTGGCCGAGCATCCGGACAACGACGACATCATCGCCGCCGTGGTGCTGCAGGCCACGCCGCAGCTGATCACCGCCGTCACCGCCTCGGGCGAGGAGATCAAGATTGCCGGCGCCGGCCTGGAGATGGGCCGCTCGTGGCTGTCGGACAAGAACCCGCCGAACAAGCGCATCCGCCGTGGCGCCGTGATCCGCGTGATGCAGGAAGGCAAAGACTGGCTGGTGGCGCAGATGCCGGAAATCGAGTCGGCGTTCGTGGCGGCCAGCACCACCGACGGCGCGATCAAGGCGCTGGTGGGCGGCTTCGACTACAACCGCAACAAGTTCAACCACGTGACCCAGGCCTGGCGCCAGCCGGGCTCGTCGTTCAAGCCCTTCATCTACTCGGCCTCGCTGGAGCGCGGCCTGTCGCCGGGCACCGTGATCAACGACGCGCCGATCTCGTTCGACGCCGGCCAGACCGGCGGCCAGGCGTGGGAGCCGAAGAACTACGACGGCAAGTATGAAGGCCCGATGACCATGCGCAAGGGCCTGACCAAGTCCAAGAACATGATCTCGATCCGCATCCTGCACCGCATCGGCGCCAAGTACGGCCAGGAATACGCGACCCGCTTCGGCTTCGACGCCGACAAGAACCCGCCCTACCTGACGCTGGCGCTGGGCGCGGGCAACGTGACGCCGCTGCAGATGGCCGGCGCCTACGCGGTGTTCGCCAACGGCGGCTACAAGGTCAGCCCCTACCTGATCTCCAAGGTGACCGACGCCGACGGCAAGATCCTGTCGCAGGCCCATCCGGACATGGCCGGCGACGAGAAGAACCGCGTGATCGACGAGCGCAACGCCTTCCTGATGGACTCCATGATGAAGGACGTGGTGCGCTTCGGCACGGCCACCAAGGCGCTGGTGCTCAAGCGTCCTGATATTGCGGGCAAGACTGGCACCACCAATGATTCGATCGATGCGTGGTTCGCGGGCTATCAGGCCAAGCTGGTGGGCATTGCGTGGATCGGCTACGACCAGCCGAAGAACCTGGGCAACCGCGAGACCGGCGGCGGCCTGGCGCTGCCGATCTGGATCGGCTATATGCAGAAGGCGCTGAAGAATATCCCGATCGAGGAACGCGCGGTGCCGGAAGGCGTGATGCTGGTGGGCGATGAGTACTACTATGCGGAGAATCCGCCGGGCGCGGGGGTCAACAACCTCGACGCGCCGGGGCACGGCACTCCGGCCGAGGAAAAGGCCAAGGACGCCGTGAAGAACGAGCTGTTTTAGCGCTGCCGTCATTCCCGCGCAGGCGGGAATCCATAGAACGCTGGTCTTGCATATTCAGCATGGATTCCCGCCTGCGCGGGAATGACGTATTAGCGGAGCTGGACCTTGGCGCCGCCCTGGGCCGAGACCATCTCGGACAGCGAGGCGTACAGCTCGGTGTTGTCGCGGCCGTTGATCCACTGGCCGTCGACCTGCTTGTAGTGGTAGCCGCCCGAGCGCGAGGCCACCCACAGCTCCTTCATCGCCGCCTGGCTGTTGACGATGATCTTGCTGCCGTTGTCGAGAAATTCGATTTCCAGCACATTGCCGCTGCGGCTGCACTCGACGTCGACCACGTCCTCGTCGTTCAAACGGTCCAGCGCCGCCTCGATGGCATCCAGCGCGGCTTCCGCCTGCGCCAGGAATTCTGATTCGCCCATGCTACACTCCAGTATCTGATCTCAAATAAACCGTGATTTTATCGTGAAGTCCTCTCTCCGTTTGATTATCCTGAGCGTATTGCTGAGCGGCTGCGGCCAACCCGGCCCCCTGTACCTGCCCAAGCCTCCAGCGGCCAAGCCTGCCAAGAGCGGCACCGCCCCTGCACCGACTTCTGAACCCGCCGCCCCTCAACAATAATTGCTTATGTCCCAATTTTCGTACCAAGACGGCGTGCTGCACGCCGAGGGCGTCTCGCTGAGCGCCATCGCCGAACAGTTCGGCACCCCGACCTACGTCTACTCCAAGGCCGCCCTGCTGGCCAACTTCGCCTCCTACGCCGACGCCTGCCAGGGCCGCGACGCGCTGGTCTGCTACGCCATGAAGGCCAACTCCAACCTGGCCATCCTGGACCTGCTGGCGCGCCAGGGCGCGGGCTTCGACATCGTCTCCGGCGGCGAACTGCTGCGCGTGCTGGCGGCCGGCGGCGATCCGCGCAAGGTGATCTTCTCCGGCGTGGGCAAGAGCGTGGAAGAAATGCGCCTGGCGCTGTCGCACGACATCCTGTGCTTCAACGTCGAATCGATTCCCGAGCTGCATCGCCTGAACGACGTGGCCGGTTCCATGGGCAAGAAAGCGCGCATCTCGCTGCGCGTGAACCCGAACGTGGACGCCAAGACCCACCCGTACATCGCCACCGGCCTGAAAGCCAACAAGTTCGGCGTGGCATTTGACGATGCGCTGGAAACCTACCGCACCGCCGCCAAGCTGCCGCACCTGGAAGTGTCGGGCATCGACTGCCATATCGGCTCGCAACTGCTGGACGACGCGCCACTGCTGGAGGCGCTGGACCGCCTGATCGAGCTGATCGACCAACTGGGCGCGGAAGGCATCGAGCTGCACCACCTGGACATCGGCGGCGGCATCGGCATCGACTATCGTGAAGCCGGCGAAGCGGCACCGGTGCCCGTGGGCGAGTACCTGGGCCGCCTGTTCGCCAAGGTCGACGCCTGGCGCGCCGCGCGCCACAACGGCAAGCCCATCAAGGTCATCTTCGAGCCGGGCCGTTCCATCGTCGGCGACACCGGCGTGCTGCTGACCAAGGTGGAATTCATCAAGCACGGCGAAGAGAAGAACTTCTGCATCGTCGATGCGGCCATGAACGACATGGCGCGCCCGGCGCTGTACCACGCGTGGATGGACATGCAGCCGGTGGTGCAAGGCAAGGCCGCCGCCGCCTCGTATGACGTGGTGGGTCCGATCTGCGAATCGGGCGACTGGCTGGCGCGCGACCGTTCGCTGGCGGTGGAAGCCGGCGACCTGCTGGTGATGCACACGGCCGGCGCCTACGGCATGACCATGGCCTCCAACTACAACACCCGCGGCCGCGCGGCCGAAGTGATCGTCGATGGCACCGTGCCGCACCTGGTGCGCAAGCGCGAGAAGCCGGAAGACCTGTACGCGCTGGAAAGCGTCATCAAGTAGACGCGGCGGACCTGCCGCCGGGGGGCACCAGCGTGGGCGGTTCCGCCGCGTAGCGCTTCGGCAGCAGGGGATTGGCCAGCGCGAAGCAGCGCATCGTGCTGGATTTAAGTTGCTTGATTTCCTTCTGGAAGTGGCGCGCGGTCAGTTCGTCCAGCGAGCCGTCGCGCTTGGCCGTGGCCAGGCCCTTGTCCACCCGTTCGGCCAGCCGGGGCGTGTTGGGGCTGACGTAGAACATGCTGGGCAGCGGGTAGTACAACACCAGGTCTGGCACCGTGGTCAGCTGCCTGGTCAGCGGCGTGTCCTGCGCCAGCACCGAGCCGGCCTCCGTCACACTAAGCGGCAGATAATCGAAGCGCTTGTTGACCAACATTTCCACCAGCGTGGCCAGATTGCCGCTGTCCTCCACTTTGTAGCCGTTGTGGCGCAACACTTTCACGTCCACCCAGCCACGCCCCAGGCCGGCCGCCAGCTGCTTGAGCTGCGCCGCGTCCGTGATCCGCGCGAAGTCCGTGACCTCGCTCCTGCGCACCAGCAGCGTGCGGTAGCCAAGCAATCCCGCCATGACCGGGGTGTCGACCATGAAGTTGCGCTCCTGCGGAACGCCTTCGTCCATGTCGCGCCATGGACCGACATAGACATTCAAGCGCTGGCCGGTATGGATTTCGCGCCGCACGCGCGAGGTGCTCATGTTGTCCAGCAGCCGGGCGATCGTGTACGGCCCGTAACTGGCCGCCGTTTTGTCGAGCGCGAGCTTGAGCGCGGCGATCAGGTAGTCGTCACGCTTGGGGGTGCGGCCCGAATCCCAATAGCGGTAGGCCATGGCCTCGTCCGCCGCGTGCGTATCCGATACGCCCAGTGCCAGGGACGCGAGCGCCAGCAGTGCGGCGCGGCGTGATGGATGGGTCAGCTTGACAGGAGGCTGCATGAGGCCAGTCTATGCCAAGTAGCTCCGCGCGGCAAGCGTGTGGCGTCAGGGTTTGACCAACGCGGGCGGTTCCGCCGCGTACGCTTTCGGCAGCGTGGGGTTGGCCAGCACGAAGCAGCGCGCTGTGCCGGATTTGAGTTGTTTGATCTCTTTCTGGAAGTGGCGCCCGGTCAGTTCGTCCAACGAGCCGTCGCGCCTGGCCATCGCCAGTCCTTTTTCCAGCCGCTCGGCCAGCCTCGGTTCGCTGGCGCTGACGTAGAACATGGTCGGCAGCGGGTAGAACAGCACCAGGTCCGGCACCAGCGCCAGCTCGCCGGCAAACGGCGCGTCGGGCGCCAGCAGCGAGGCCGCCTCGGTGACGCTGAACGCCAGGTAATCAAACCGCTTGTTGACCAGCATTTCCACCAGCGTCGCCACGTTGCCGCTGTCCTCGACCTTGTAGCCGTTGTGGCGCAGCACCGTCGCGTCCACCCAGCCCCGCCCCATGCCCGCCGCCAGCGGCATGAGTTGCGCCGGCTCGTGGATGGCCTTGAATTTGGCCAGGTCCTGCTTGCGCACGATGAGCGCGCGGTAGCCCAGCAGCCCCGACATGATGGGTGTGCTGATCAGGTAGTTGCGTTCCATCGGGTCGCCGGCCGCCACGTCGCGCCACGGCCCGGCATGGACGTTCAGGTGCTGGCCGGTGTACACCTCGCGCCGCACGCGCAGGGTGCTCAGCGTATCCAGCACGCGGGTGGCGGAGTACGGGCCGTAGGCCGGCCTGGTTTTTTCCAGCGCCAGGGTCAGCGCGGCGAACTGGTAGTCATCACGCCGCGGTGTGCGGCCCCAGTCCCAGTAGCGGTAGGCCATGATCTCGCCGGCGGCGCACGCCGTCCATGGCGTCAGCGCCAACGCGGCTAGCGCCAGCAGGGAGCGGCGGCGGGAATGGTTCGGCGGGATCGGCAACTGCATGCATGCAGTCTATGCGATGTTGCGCCGCGTTGTCACCCACCAATAGAGGCGCGCCAGCAACAACGCGCCCAGCAGCACGCCGAAGATGATGGGCTGGGTGAAGTTGTGCTTGCCCGCCTTCATCCACCAGAAATGCAGGATGGCCAGCGGCGCGATCACGTACACCAGACGGTGCAGCCACTGCCAGCGCTTGCCGCCCAGGCGCTTGATCATGCCGTTGGTGCTGGTCACGGCCAACGGGATCAGCAGCACGAAGGCGATGAAGCCGACCGTGATGAAGGGCCGCTTGAGCACGTCCTTCCACATCTCCCGCACGTCAAAGAAGTGATCGAACCACAGGAAGGTCATGAAGTGCAGGAAGCCGTAGAAGAACACGTACAGGCCCAGCATGCGGCGCAGTTTGATCAGCCAGTTGGCGCCGCTCAGCTTGCGCAGCGGCGTCACCGCCAGCGCCATGCACAGGAAGTACAAGGTCCAGTCGCCGGTGCCGCGCGTGATGAATTCCAGCGGATCGACCAGTTGCCCGGTCACCGTCAGGTACACCATGCGCGCCAGGGGCAGCAGCGCCAGCACAAACACCGCGCCCTTGAGCCAGCTGATTTGCTTCGTGGTCGGCATCAGTAGAACTTCTTCAGGTCCATGCCGGTGTACAGCGAGGCCACGTCGTTATAGCCGTTGAACATCAGGGTCTTGCGCTTGCGGGCCAGGAAGCCGTCCTCGCCAATGCGGCGCTCGGAGGCTTGCGACCAGCGCGGGTGGTCGACGTCCGGATTCACGTTGGAGTAAAAACCGTATTCGTTCGGCGCCGACAGGTTCCACGAGGTGCGCGGCTGATCCTTCACAAAGCGGATCTTGACGATGGACTTGGCCGACTTGAAGCCGTACTTCCACGGCAGCACCATGCGCACCGGCGCGCCGTTCTGGTTCGGCAGCACTTCGCCGTACATGCCAAAGGTTAGCAGCGCCAGCGGGTGGTTGGCCTCGTCGATGCGCAAGCCTTCGGTGTACGGCCATTGCAGCACGCGGCTGCCCACGCCCGGCATCTGCTTCTTGTCGGCCAGCGTGGTGAATTCCACGTACTTGGCGTTGCCGGTCGGCTCGACCTTCTTGATGATCTCGGAGAACGAGTAGCCGATCCACGGGATCACCATCGACCAGCCTTCCACGCAGCGCAGGCGGTAGACGCGCTCTTCCAGCGGCGCCAGCTTCAGCAGCGCGTCGATGTCGAGCGTGACCGGCTTCTTCACCTCGCCCTCGATGGTGACGGTCCACGGCCGGGTTTTCAGCGTGCCGGCGTACATCGCCGGCTCGCTCTTGTCGGTACCGAATTCGTAATAGTTGTTGTAGGTGGTGGCGTCCTTGAACGCGGTCTGCTTGTCCAGCGCCGAATAGGCCGGATTGAGCTTGGCCGGCAGCTTGGTGCCGGTCTGGGCGAACGCTTCGCGGTTGGCCATCTCCAGCAGCGCCGCGCTGCCGACGGCACCCATGGCGATCTGCTTCATGAACGCGCGGCGCGATTCGTACAGTTCGCGCGGCGTGATTTCCGAGGAATACGGCAGGTCGATGCCGTTGGGACTGCGCTTGATCAGCATGTCGGCTCCAGAAGATTGGTCTAGGGCTAAACCTTACACCGAATCTTCCGAAACAAATATTAAACTTAAGTTTACAACTTGCCGTAGGAGTGCAAACCGGACAGGAACATGTTGACGCCAAGGAAAGCAAAAGTCGTCACCAGCAGGCCCACCAGCGCCCACCACGCCGCCGGACGGCCGCGCAGGCCGTTCATCAGGCGCATGTGCAGCCAGGCCGCATAGTTGAGCCAAACGATCAGCGCCCAGGTTTCCTTCGGGTCCCACGACCAGTAACCGCCCCACGCCTCGGCCGCCCACAGCGCGCCCAGGATGGTGGCGATGGTGAAGAAGGCGAAACCGGCCGAGATGGCCTTGTACATCACGTCATCCAGCACCTCTTCCGACGGCAGGCGGTCCTTCAGGTAGCCCGAGGTTTTCAGCAGATAGGCCGAAGCCACCATGGCCGCCAGGGCGAAGTTGCCGTAGCCGATGAAGTTGGCCGGAACGTGGATCTTCATCCACCAGCTTTGCAGCGCCGGCAGCAGCGGCTGGATGTCGGCGGCGTTGCGCGAGGTGGTGTACCACATCAGGAAACCGATCGCGGCCGAGATCACCAGCAGCACGAACGGTCCCATCTGGCGGGTGCCATAGCGCTGCTCGAAGTACAGGTAGAACATGGCGGTGATCAGCGAGAACAGGATGAACACCTCGTACAGGTTGGACACCGGGATGTGGCCGACGTCGGCACCGATCAGGTAGGACTCGAACCAGCGCACCATCATGGCGGTCCAGCCCAGCACCACGGCGGCCCAGCACAGCTTGGAGCCGATGCTGGAGGCCGACGCCGAGCGGCCGGCGAAGCCGATCCAGTAGAACACGGTGGAGATGGTGAACATCACGCTCATCCACAGCACCGCCGACTGGCTGGACAACATCATGCGCAGCCAGAATTTCTTGCTGCCGTTGTCAAGTTGGCCGGCGTACATGAAGATGGCCCACAGCGACAGCAGCGCCACCAGCGGCATCAGCCAGCGCACCGGCTTCCAGTGCCAGCCAAGCGCGGCGAAGGTCGGCACGGTGGCAACCAGGATGGCCTGCTCGTAGACGTCCATGAAGTGGCCGTAACGGTTCAGCGCGAACACGGCGCCGGCCAGCAGCGCCAGCGCGAACAGCCAGTCGATCACGGTCAGGCGCTTGAAGTAGCCGGGCGCCTGTTGATAGGTTTGCTGGGATTGGGTCAGTTCCATCATCTCTCCTGCTTAAGCCGATTGTGGCAGCTTTTCTTTCAGTATTGCGAATTCGCGTTCAAAGTCCAGCGTTTTGCGCTGGGTGCTCATGGCCATCAATGCTTCCGCGCCGGCGGCATCGTCCTTGATCCAGATCCACAGGCGGCGCTCGCGGATGTAGAACATGGCAAACACGCCCAGCACCAGGAACAGGCAGCCAAGATACACCACATTCTTGCCCGGCGAGCGCGTGACCTGGAATACCGAGGCTTGCACGTGGGTGAAATCATCCAGCTGCAGGTAGACCGGGGCGCCATAGAAGAAGGCGTCCGACAGCGCGTTGGTGGCCAGTTGCAGGAAGCGGGCGTGGGTCTCGTCCTCGCTGACCGGTTCCAGGCCGTCCTTGGCGCGGGCCACCTGCCACAGATCCCACAGGCTGCCGTTGAGGATTTTCATGACCACGTCGGCGGCTTTCTCCTGTTCGGCGGCGGGGATTTTTTCCAGGAATTGCGACATGGCCATGAAGCCGCCCACCTTGCCATCGCCCGCGAAAATGCCCAGGCTCTTGTCGGCGGAAGCCAGCAATTGGGCGCGCAGGGCGTCGCCGCTGGGCGATTTCGGCGTGGCGCGGTCGGCGTAGCGCTTGGCGGCGGCGGCGCGCAGTTGGGGATCTTGCAGCGCGGCGCGCAGGCGCATCCATTCGGTCACGCTGTGGCCATCGTCGGCCGGGATGCGCAGGTAGCTGAAATTGTCCGACGGATTGGCGCGCATGCCGGCCAGGAACACGGTGGCGCCGTCCACCGTGACGGGCTGCATGTAGTTCTGGAATTCGCGCGCCTGGCCGGTCTTGTCGCGCAGCTTGTAGCTGACGCTGGGACCGACGTTTTTCAGATTCTTGTTGTTGGCGTTCTTGCCGGCCGAGCCCATGTGCTCGCCCAGTTCTTCCTGCAGGCTCTTGCCCTTTTTCACCGCGCGCGGATCGTCGGTCGGGCCGACGTTTTCCACGTTGAACGGACGGAAGCCCGACCATTCAACGGTGTAGGCATCGCCCAGCGGCGTGCTGGCGCCGACTTCGCCGGCGATCTCGAAACGCTTGCTGTCGTTGCCGGCCATCGGGAAGCCGGTGAGCTTGAGCTTGCTGCCGCCGTCGTCAAAGCTGGACTGATAGATCGCCACGCCCTTGAAGATCAGCGGCTTGTTGACCTCGATGGTGGCCTTGACGGTTTCGCCGGTCTGGTTGTCGCGCACCTCCACATCGCTGGCGAACAGCTTGGGCATGCCGGTGCTGTAGAAATCGATGGTGAATTTCTTCAGGTTGATGGTGAACGGCAGTTCCTGGATCAGCACGCCGTCGGGCCGGGTCAGGGTGGCGGTGTTGCTGGTCTGGCCTTCCGGGATGAAGGTATTGCCGCGGAAAGTGGGATTGCTGGTGCCGAGGCGGTGCTGCGGCGGAATCTGCGAGATCAGGCCGCTGCCGGTGAACGGCGTCTTGCCGAGGAACCACTCCTGCAGGCGGATCGGCACGTCCGAATCCAGCACGCCGCCCAGGCAGATCACCACGATGGCCGAGTGCGCGAAGATGTAGCCGAACTTGTTCGCGGCGCCCTGCTTGGCCGCCACCAACGTGCCGTTGTCCTTTTCGACCAGTTTGACCTTGTAGCCGGCGTCCGCCAGCCGGGCAGCGCTCTGCTGCGCCAGCGCGGCGCGCGCCAGCGGCGAGCGCCACTGCATCTTGTGGTGGAAGTTGAGCAGCGAATTCTCGCGCACGTTCTCGCGCCAGCTGCGCATATCCTTCAGCATCTTGGGCGCATTGCGCACGATGCACAACGTGGTGGAAATCACCAGCACCGCCATCAGCAGCAGGAACCACCAGGCCGAGTACACGGTGTACAGCCCGATCTTGCGGAACACTTCGTACCAGAAGGGGCCAAATTGATTGATGTAGTTGGAACTGGCCTCGCCCTGCTTCATCACCGTGCCGATCACGGCGGCAATCGCAATCATCGCCAGCAAGGCGATGGCGAAACGCATGGAGGAAATCAGTTCAACGATTTCACCGACGACGGGGCGGCGGGTTTTCAGCTGGATGCCGGTGGTGCTGGGACTGCTCATGCGTGTTCAGACTCTTTAAAAATGGTAGCCGCAGCATACCAACAAAAAGGGCAGCCTGCTCGCGCCGCCGCCCTCTCTTTTGCATGATGCCGCTACGTTATTTCAGGCCTGCCACGTAATCCGCGACCGCCTTCATTTCCTCGTCCGACATGCGCTTGGCGATGGTTGCCATTTCTACACTCTTGCGCGTCCCTGCCTTGAACAGGCCCAGCTGCGCAACCGTGTAATCCTGATGCTGGCCGGACAAACGTGGGTACTGCACCGGGATACCGGCGCCCGAGGCGCCATGGCAGCTGGCACAGGCCGGCACGTTCTTTTCCGCGATGCCGCCGCGGTAGATCTTCTTGCCCAGCTCGATCGTATCCTTGTTCTTGGCCGCACCCGGCTTGGCCGACTGCGTGACCAGCCAGGCCGCGACGTTGTGCTTTTCCTCATCGGTCAGCATCTTGGCGTAGGTGGTCATGACCGGTTGATTCCGGTCGGCGGTCGTAAAGTTCACCAGCTGCTTGTAAATATATCCCTCGTGCTGGCCGGCCAGCTTGGGATTGACGGTAATGGTGGAATTCCCACCGGCGCCGTGGCAGGACACGCAGGCCGGCAAGCCGCGCGCGGCGTCGCCGTCGGTGTACAGGGTGGCGCCTTTAGCTGGATCGATTTTCGGAGCGGCAGGTTGGGCGGGCTTCTTGTCGTCGGCGGAGGCGGTGGCCGAAACGGCCAGCAAGGCGACGAACAGGGATTTTACAAACGGTGAAAACACACTATTCATTAAAGCACCCTAGTAGGAGTCTAAAAAGTTATGCACCAAAGTGGTCCCTCCGCAGCACCAAACCGTGCGTAGAAGCACTTGGTAACCACTCATTGTACAATAGCTTAAAAAAATACCTGCTTTAAACTGTTGCTTTTTCCCCAATCCCCATGTCCAAACTCTGGCAAGCCCGCTTCTTCACGACCGTTAACCAACTGCGCGAACTTCCCGATACCCAAGTGCCGGAGATCGCTTTTGCGGGTCGCTCCAATGCCGGTAAATCGACCGCCATCAATATTTTGTGCAACCAGAAGGGTCTGGCGTTCGCCTCCAAGACCCCTGGCCGCACCCAGCATATCAACTTCTTCTCGATCGGCGGCGCGCACGTGGCGCAGCACCGCAAGGATCCGACCATCGTCGAGGAAATCCAGGCCCTGCTGGTTGACCTGCCGGGCTACGGCTATGCGGAAGTGTCCGGCTCGGCCAAGCTGCATTGGCAGCGCCTGCTGGGCGACTACGTGCAGCGGCGCGAACAGCTGGCCGCGCTGATCCTGATCATGGACTCGCGCCGTCCGTTCACCGATCTGGACATCCAGATGCTGGAATGGTTTGCCCCGACCGGCAAGCCGATCCATTGCATCCTGACCAAGGCGGACAAGCTGAACCGCGAGGAATCGATCAAGGTGCTGCGCCAGGCCAAGGCCAAGCTGGACAGCTATGTCGATGAGGACGGCGAAGGCTTCCCGTTCACCGTGCAGCTGTTCTCGGCCGTGAAGCGTGTCGGCATCGACGAAGCGAACGACAAGATTCTCGAACTGGCCGGCCTTTTAGAAAGTGATAGCGATGAGTAAAGTAAGTGCGCAATTCCCTGGCATCCGCATGCGCCGCATGCGCCGCGACCCGTTCTCGCGCGCGCTGATGCGCGAGAACGTCGTTACGGCGGCCGACCTGATCTACCCGGTATTCATCCTCGAAGGCACGCACCAGCGCGAAGCGGTGGCGTCGATGCCGGGCGTGGAGCGGGTGTCGGTGGACCTGCTGCTGAAGGTGGCGGAGGAATGCGTCTCGCTGGGCATTCCGGTACTGGCGCTGTTCCCGGTGATCGATGTCTCGAAGAAAACCCCGGACGGCATCGAGGCCACCAATCCGGAAGGCCTGGTGCCGCGCGCCGTGCGGGCGCTGAAGCAAGCCTTCCCGGAGCTGGGCATTCTGACCGACATCGCACTGGACCCGTACACCAGCCACGGCCAGGACGGCCTGATCGACGAGAACGGCTACGTCATCAACGACATCACCACCGACATGCTGATCCGCCAGGCGCTGTGCCACGCGGAAGCGGGCGCGGACGTGGTGGCGCCGTCGGACATGATGGACGGCCGCATCGGCGCGATCCGCGAGGCGCTGGAAGCGGGCGGCCACATCCACACGCGCATCATGGCGTACTCGGCCAAGTATGCGTCGGCGTTCTACGGCCCGTTCCGCGACGCGGTGGGCTCGGCGGCCAATCTCGGCAAGGGCGACAAGAACCAGTACCAGATGGACCCGGCCAACAGCGACGAGGCGTTGCGCGAGGTGGGCCTGGACCTGGCCGAGGGCGCGGACATGGTGATGGTCAAGCCGGGCATGCCTTACCTGGACATCGTGCGCCGTGTGAAAGACGAATTCAAGGTGCCGACCTTTGCCTACCAGGTGAGCGGCGAATACGCGATGATCAAGGCCGCCGCGCAAAACGGCTGGCTCGACCATGACAAAGTGATGATGGAATCGCTGATGGCCTTCAAACGCGCCGGTGCCGACGGCGTGCTCACCTACTTCGCGCTGGACGTGGCGCGCAAGCTCAAAGCCGGTTGACCGTCATGCCGGCGAAGGCCGGCATCCATGGAACGCCCGCGTTAACACGGCGCTTGCGTTCTATGGGTTCCGGCGTCCGCCGGAACGACTCTAGAAAAATCCGCGTCAAAATTCGGGGTCAGCTCTGACATTCGGACATTGCGGAACTTTTTAGATAAGTAAAAGTTCCCCGATGTCCGAATGTCAGAGCTGACCCCGACTCTGGCCCCGTTTTTAGCGCGAGGCGCCTCGGGTGTATTCAGGGAACATTTCTTTCAGCAGGAAGGCCATCAGTTCTTTTTCGTCTTCCTTGCGCGCGCTCAGGGTCACGACCTTGCCCAGACGGCGCGATTCCCATTGGAAGTCGCCCTGCTTTTCCTTGCGGATGATCTTGATCATCTCTTTCGCCACCGCCGTCTCGATGTCCTGCTCCGCCCCCTGCTCGACGTGGATCTGTTGCAGCCAGTTGCGCTTGAAGTTGGTGTTCCAGCCGCGGAACTTCACTTCGGCGCTGTGGTAGCTCTTGTCGACCTGGAACACGCCGCCGGTGTCGTCCTTGTCGGCGCCGCTGCTCTGGCCGGCGCCGTTGGCGCGCGCGATGTTGGCCTTGGCGATGCGGTTGGCGCGCTCGGCGTCGCTTTCCACCGGGGCCGGCGGCGCCGGCTGCGGGTTCTGCGCTTCACGCGCGGCGCGGCGCTTGGCGATCATCTCCGACATGTCCTGCTCCGGCGGCGGCGTCATCGTGGCCTGCACCGGCGGTACATAGGTCTCCAGCTTCGGCCGCACGGCCGCCGGCGTGTCCTTGCTCACCACCTGCTTGCGCGGCGGCGGCTTGGCGGCGGTGGCCGGCTGCGGCTTGGGCACCGGCTTGTTTGGAGTCTTTTTCTCAGGCAAGGGAGCGATGTAGACCATGTGCCCGCCCTTGGGCGGCGGCGCCTTGGTCGGCTTGGGCGACGGCACCAGCAAGTAGTACAGCACGCCCAGCAAGTGCAGCGCGATCGAGATGCCAATGCCGATGCGGTTGTTCTTCGATTTGCGTTCCCACGTGGCGTACCCATCCTGCGCCGACGGCAGGCGCTGGCCGCAAGTCTCGCAATACTCGGAATGCGCGGAGAGGATGTGGGAGTCGTGGTGCAAAATGCAAACCTTGGGGAACGCTGAAGTCGTCAAAATGGGGCCATAGTGCCAGAGTCCCGCTCTTTTGGGAACCGCTCCGATGGCATGATACCAGTATCAGGCTGCCCACTTTACAAGTTCCCTGTCTTGATGGGTGTTACCGTATGTATCAATCGCTTTACAAAGTGCTATGGGTTTGCACTTGCGCGGCGCTGCGCCGGCGGCTGGCCCGACGTGGATTTTCAGCGATTTGCGCCACCAGCATGGCCACGCAACGGTCGGCGTCCAGCACCTGCCGGGACCGCATCTGCGGCCGTGGCAAGGCGTGCGTGTAGTAGTGCGCGCCCTCGACCGGATAGCCCAGCGCCCACATATTGACCACCACCTCCCCCCGCGCATCGAGCGGCTGGCCGGCGCGGTTGATGTCGATGCCGCCGGGGTGGAAAACACCGTTGTAGTACGGCCGGATCAGGCCGCGTTTTAACAGATTACGGATAAGTAAGGATGTGTCGGTTTCGGGAAAAAACGCGTCCAATCTTGCAATCACGACCACATCCACCGCCTGTTTTTCCACGCCGCCGGCGAATTTGGTGCTGAGCACGTAGGTCGAGTCGCTTTCGTCCATCGCAATGCGGCAGCCGGGGCCGGCACGCAACGCGACCACGCCGGCGTCCAGCAGCGCCAGCAGTTCCTGGTTGCGCCGCAGCGGCGGACCGAAGGCGGCGCGGTTGAAGGCCGGGTGATAAACGTTGAGAAATTTGCGGTGCGAGGCCGGCGTCAATCCGCCGTGTTCGATGGCCGCCTGCAAGGTGGCCCGCACGTCGCGCAGCACGTCGGTGGCGGCCTTGACCGGGCTGCTTAAGTTGCCTCGCAGCGCTTCGGCCAGATCGGCCCGCAACCAGTTGCGGAAATATTGGCGGAACTCGTCCAGCGAGGCGAACTGGCGGTCTTGCAGCGGGAATAGCAATTCGGCAAACAAGGCGTCGTCATCGATGGCGGCCGCGCCCGGCGTGGCGCGGTAGACTTCGCCTATTTCACGCTTGAGCAGGGGCAGCAGTTCGCGGTCGAAATCCAGCTGGCGGCTGCCGCGCTTGATCAGGGCCTGGCGGCGCAATGCGTCCACCGCATCGGGGGTGAAGTAGCGCGGCTGGTGGCGGCCGTCCAGGCCCTTCTGGTTCACGCCACGGGCCGCGTACGGCAGGCAGTTGCGCGAGCACAGCGTCAGCCTCGGCTCACGGCCGGAGGCGAGGTAGCGCAGCCCTCCCTCTTCCGCGATGAACTCGCCGCCGCGCCCCACTGTTAGCTCGGCGATCACGTCGTGCGCGCTCAGCCCCAGCCCCTGGATAGCCACCCGCGCGCCGGCGTCGATGCGTGACAATCGCTCCACCGGATATACGTGGCGCACAAAGGCCAGCCGGCTGTTGTGGCGCGCATGATCCTGCGCGAATTTGACCAGCTCCGCGTCGAAGTCGCTGGGCAGGTTGCTGCCGTGGCCTGTGGTCAGGAATACGAAATCGCTGGGCACGCTGTAGCCGCTCTCCAGTTCGATCACGAAGCCGCCATCCGGTCGCCTGCGCAGGTCGGCCGCGTGCTGGCGGTGGTGGCTCAGCGTGACGCCAGCCGGCAACGCCGCCGCGATCCGCTGGTAGACCCAGCCAAGATATTCGCCCAGCAGTCCGCGCGGCAGGTAGTCGCCATCGGTGAGGTCGCAGCCGCCCTGACCGCCCAGCCGGTAGTAACGCTCGCCCACGCGCCGGTAGCCTTGTTGGTGCGCCCATGCCGTCAGCGACGGTGTGGCGCACACCGGGGCATGCGCCACCGCGCCCGGCGCGGGGAACACGGTGACCTGGCTGGCCAGGGTGTTGATCAGCAAATGCTGCGGCTGGCGCGCGGCATGCACGCCTGCCCCGCATTCGCCGGGGTCGATGAGGATGATGTCGAGCGGGAGTTGGCGCGCGCACGCGGCGGCGGCGAGACGTTCCAGCACGCTCAGCCCGCGCGGGCCCATGCCAATGATGGTGACACTGGTCCGTTTCATCTGATCACCTCTTTATCATGGACAACTTGCCCATGATAAAGAGACGACCTTCAGGCCGGCTTGTGACCGCTCAATGCTTGTTCACGGCCTTCAGCGGCACCGGCTGGGCGGCGTCGTGCTTGACAGCCGGGATGGCCTTGTCGGCGGCGATTTCCTCGTCCAGCATCGGACCGGTGCCGCTGTACTTGTCGAGGAACAGATAGATCACCGGCGTGATGTACAGGGTGATGACTTGCGAGAAGATCAGGCCACCCACCACGGCCAGGCCCAGCGGCTGGCGCAGCTCGGCACCCGCGCCCAGGCCCAGCGCGATCGGCAAGGCGCCCATCAGCGCCGCCATGGTGGTCATCATGATCGGGCGGAAGCGCAGGATACACGCTTCGCGGATGGCCTTCTCCGGCGTCATGCCCTGGTTGCGCTGGGCGTCCAGCGCGAAGTCGATCATCATGATGGCGTTTTTCTTGACGATACCGATCAGCATCAGGATGCCGATGATGGCGATCATGGTCAGGTCCATATTGAACAGGCGCAGCGTGATCAGCGCGCCCACCGCCGCCGACGGCAGGCCGGCCAGGATGGTCAGCGGGTGGATGTAGCTCTCGTACAGCACGCCCAGCAGCACGTAGATCACGCCCAGCGCGGCGATGATCAGGATCAGCTGGCT
The DNA here is from genome assembly GCF_013376005.1 of Duganella sp. SG902. GTDB lineage: Bacteria > Pseudomonadota > Gammaproteobacteria > Burkholderiales > Burkholderiaceae_D > Rugamonas. The sequence continues at coordinate 384,717 of NZ_JABMJK010000003.1, forward strand.
GCCCTGCGAGCTCTGGAACACCGCCGCGTCGCCGCCGTAGTTGGTGATGATGGACGGCGGCAGGCGCATGTCGGTCGCCCACTGGTCGATCTTGGCGGTGGCCACGCCCAGCGGCACGTCCGGCGCCAGGTTGAACGACAGGGTGATGGCCTGCAGCTGGCCCTGGTGGTTGACGGCGGTTGGGCCGATGGTGCGCTCGACGGTGGCAAAGCTGGACAGCTGCACCAGCTGGCCGGTCTTGTTGCGCACGGAGATGCGGGTCAGCGCGCTGTCGAACTGGCGGTCGGCGTCGGCCGCCTCCAGGATCACGTAGTAGCTGGCGGCCGGCGAGTAAATGGTCGACACCTGGCGTTCGCCAAAGGCCAGATACAGCGCGGTGCGGATATCGCCGATCGCCACGCCGAGGTTGTTGGCCTTGTCGCGGTCGATCTTGAGCGAGGCTTGCAGGCCCTTGTTCTGCGAATCGCTGGTGACGTCGCGGAAGTCCGGATCGGCGCGCATGCGCTCCATGTATTTGTCGGCCCATTCGTTGAGCGCGCCGGGGCTGACCGATTGCAGCGTGTACTGGTAGCGCGACTTCGACTGGCGGCCGCCCAGCTGCAAGTTCTGCACCGGACTCAGGTAGACGGCGATGCCGGGCACCTGCTTGGTGGCCTTGCGCAGGCTGTCCAGCACCTGCGGCATCTTGGCGCGCTGGTTGCGCGGCTTGAGCACCAGGAACATGCGGCCGGTGTTACCGCCGCCGACGAAGGAGGTGACGTCCTGCACGTTGGGATCGGCCTTGATGACGGCGGCGACTTTTTCCTGCAGGTCCATCAGCGCGGCCGAGGAGATGTCTTCCGAGGCCTCGGTGTTGACGCGGATCTGGCCCAGGTCTTCCTCCGGGAAGAAGCCTTTGGGGATGGTGATGTACAGCACCGCCGTCAGCGCGAAGGTGCCCAGCGCGGCCACCAGCACGATGTAGCGGTGCTCCAGCGCCATGTCCAGCGTGCGCGCGTAGAAGTTGCGCAGCGCGCCAAAGCCGGCCTCGAACCAGCGGCCGATGAAGTTGCCCTTGTCGTGTTCGGGATCGATGGCGTCCGGCGGCAGCAGGCGGCTGGCCAGCATCGGCACCAGCATCAACGACACGGCCGCCGACACCAGCACGGACAACGCGACCACCACGGCGAATTCATGGAACATCAGGCCGATCACGCCCGGCATGAAGAAGATCGGGATGAACACCGCCACCAGCGACACCGAAATCGAGATGATGGTGAAGCCCATTTCCTTGGCGCCCACCAGCGACGCCTCCAGCGGCCGCTTGCCCATCTCGATGTGGCGCACGATGTTTTCCAGCACCACGATGGCGTCGTCCACCACCAGGCCGACGGCCAGCGTGATGCCGAGCAGCGAGACGTTGTCCAGCGAGTAGCCGAAGGCGTACAGCAAGGCCAGCGCGCCCAGCAGCGAGATCGGCATGGTGATGGCCGGGATGAAGGTGGCGGCGGCACGGCGCAGGAACAGGAAGATCACCATCACCACCAGCCCCACGGTCAGCAGCAGGGTCAGGTTGACGTCGTGGATCGCCTCGCGGATCGACACCGAGCGGTCGTTCACGAGGTTGATGTTGATCGAGGCCGGCAGCTGGGCCTTGAACTGCGGCAGCAGGCGGCGCACGCCGTCCACCACCTGCACGGTGTTGGCGTCCGGCTGGCGCTGCACCAACAGCACGATGGAGCGCTCGCCGTTGTAGCTGCCGGCCGCCTTGGTCGACTGGAAGCTGTCCTGCACGTCGGCCACGTCTTTCAGGCGCACCGGTTCGCCGTTGCGCTGGGCGATGATGAGGTTGGCGTAGTCGGAGGCCTTCATCAGTTGGGCGTTGCCGGTGATGGTCAGCGTTTGCGACGGGCCGTCCAGGATGCCCAGCGGGGTGTTGGCGTTGGCCGACTTGATCGCCTGCTGCAACTCATCCAGCGTGAGGTTGCGCGCGTTCATCAGGTCGGACTTGGCGCGGATGCGCACGGCAAAGCGCTTCTGGCCGTTGACCGAGACTTGCGCCACGCCCGGCAGCGTCGACAGCGATGGCGCGATCAGGTTCTCGGCGTAGTCGTTGAGCTCGGACAGCGTCAGCGATGGCGAGTTCATGGTCATGAACAGCACCGGCGCGTCGGCCGGGTTGACCTTGCGGTAGGACGGCAGATCGGTCATCTCGATCGGCAGCTGGCGCTGCGCGCGCAGCAGCGCCGCCTGCACGTCGACCGCCGCCTCGTTGACGTTGACGCTGGGATCGAACTCCAGCGTCAGCGAGGAGTTGCCAAGCGTGTTGGTGGAGGTGATCAGCGACAGGCCGGCGATGGTGGAGAACTGTTTCTCCAGCGGCAGCGCCACCGAGGACGCCATGGTTTCCGGCGAGGCGCCCGGCAGGTCGGCCGAGACGTTGATGACCGGCGTGTTGTAGCTCGGCAGGGCCGCCACCGGGATGTAGAAGTAGGACAGCACGCCGGCCAGGATCAGGGTGGCCGACAGCAGCACCACCATCACCGGACGGCGGATACACAACTCGGAAAGGTTCATCGCTTAGCCTTTCTGCTTAGTTCCATCGGCCGGGGCGTCGGCCGGCTTGTCGGCCGGCGTCTCCGCCGACGCTATGCGCACTTTGCCGCCCGGCCGCAGGTTTTGCTTGCCGTCGACGATCACCTGTTCGTCACCGTTCAGCCCGGACACGGCGGCTTTTTCGCCAAACGCGTACAGGCGCTTGATATTGACCACTTTGGCGGACTGGTCCTTGTCGACGGCGTACACAAAGGTGCCGCGCGTGTTGCTAATGATAGCGTTTTGCGGGATCACCGTCGCATCTTTTATGACGTGGGAAGTCAGCTGGGTGTTGACGTACTGGCCCGGCCACAGGGCGGTGTCCTTGTTGTCGAACTGGGCCTTCACGCGGATCACGCCGGCCACCGGATCGACCGTGTTGTCAATGAAGCTGAGCTTGCCGTTCACGGCCAGGCTGGAGTTGTCCAGCTTGACCTGCACCGGCACCGCGCCCTCGCGCTGCGCCGCCATCAGGCCCGCCAGCGCGGTTTCCGGCAGGGTGAAGGCGACCGTGATCGGATCGAGTTGCGTGACCGAGGTCAGCAAGGTTGTCATTTGCACCAGGCTGCCCGGATAGACGTTGATGGCGCCAACGCGGCCGTTCATCGGCGCGCGGATGGCGGTGTAGCTGGCGTCCACGCTGGCGGCGCGGGCGGCGGCGATGTCGGCGTTCAGCAGGGCGCGGGCCGAGTCGACCTGGCTCTTCAGCGTGTCGACCGCGCCCTGGGCGATGAATTTCTTGTCCAGCAGCTCCAGCGCGCGCTTGTACTGGCGCTCGTAGTCGGCCAGCGCGGCGCGGTCGCGTTCGACCTGGGCCTGGGCCTTGTCCACGTTGGCGCGCTCGCTGCGGTCGTCGAGCGTGAACATCAGTTCGCCCGCTTTGACGAACTGCCCTTCCTTGATGTGCACCTTGGAAATGGTGCTGGTGGTTTGCGGATGCAGGTCCACGGTGCTGATCGGGGTCACGGTGCCGTTGGCTTGCAGCACGACCGGCACGTCCTGCCGCACCGGCGCGACGATACGGACCGTGGTCGGCCCCTGCTGGCCGCCGTTCAGCGGCTTGTGGCCGCCTGCCGGCTCGGCGCTGTGATGCGTCATATACCAACCGCCACCGACCACCACCACGATTGCGCCTACCAGGGATGCTAAGGAAGATTTTTTCATTTTAATAATAATTTTGCCGTCGAAAAATATTGCCGCCGTGATAGGGCGAAATATTGTCGCATAGTATCCACGAGAAAAACTGCACCAGTATTACCGCCGGACGCTTTTTTATGCGTAGTGTTGGTTAGCTGCCGGCGTAGTATTCGGGCACGACCAGGGTCACTTCCAGTCCGCCATCCTGGTGGTTCGACAGGGTGACGTTGGCGCCATGTTGCTCGGCGATGTTGCGGGCGATGGTCAGCCCCAGGCCGGTGCCGCCCGACTCGCGCGAGCGCGAGGTTTCGATGCGGTAAAACGGTTCGAACACGCGCGCCATCTGCTCCGGGGCGATGCCGGGACCGCCGTCGCGGATGCGGATGCGCGCCGCGCCGGCCAGCCGCTCGACGGTGACGTGGGCGTAATGGCCGTACTTGACGGCGTTGTCGATCAGGTTGACCAGGCAGCGGCGGATCGCCAGCGGCCGCCCCATCAGCGCCATCGACGCGCGGCCGCGCAGTTCGACCTGCTGGCCGGTGTCGGTGGCGTCGCTGCAGACGCTGTCGAGCAGCGCGTCGAGGTCGAGCGCCTGCATGGTTTCGGTGGAGTCCATGCTGCGCGCCAGGTCCAGCCCCTCCTTGACCATTTGCTGCATGGCCGACAGGTCGTCGATCAGGCGCTGCTGCAGTTCGGGGTCGTTGACCTTTTCCAGCCGCAGGCGCAGGCGCGTCAGCGGGGTTTGCAGATCGTGGGTGATGGCGGCCAGCATCTGCGTGCGCTGGGTGATGTGCTGGCGGATGCGCGCCTGCATGGCGTTGAAGGCGGCGCTGGCCTGGCGGATTTCCCAGGCGCCGCTCAGGACCACCGGCGGATGGTTGATGTCGTTGCCCAGGTCCTTGGCCGCCTGCGCCAGGCGCTTGAGCGGCTTGATGGTCATGCGCGCCACCAGGTAGGCCAGGAAGGCGATGCTGAGCAGGAACGGCAGCAGCGACAGCAGCTCGCTGTGCGGCGAGGCCGGCGGCTGGCGCGGCGGCAGCACGGACAGCTTGAGGATCTGGCCGTCGTGCAGCTGCACGTTCATGGTTTCGCAGGTGCCGCGCCACTGGGTCGGCGCGAAGATGCTGGTGGTCTGGCGCGGCTGGTCGCAGGCGATCGGGTGCTCGGCCAGCGGGCCCAGCTTGTAGCGCTCGCCCAGGCGCTGCTGCAGCGAGGTGGAGAATTCGGTCGGCGGCAAGGCCTGCGCCTGCGGCAGGTCGCTCACCTCGAGCCGCACCGTGCCGCGGCTGGCGGCCACCAGGAAGGTGGGGCGCGCGCTTTCCGGCATGACGTCGGCGGTGGTGATCAGCTGCTCGGCCCGTTCCAGCGCGTGGAAGTCGCGGTAGCGCTCCAGCGCGCGCGTGCGTTCGTTGACGGCCAGCCACTGGGTCAGCGCCGCCGAGGCGACGATACCCAGCAACAGGACCAGGAACACGCGCCCGGTCATCGAACCGAGGAAAGCTCTCACGCCTGTGGCTCCACCGTCACCTGGCCGGCCAGCACGTAGCCGCCGTTACGCACCGTCTTGATGATCTGCGGCATGCGCGCGTCCTCGCCCAGCTTCTGGCGCAGGCGGCTGATCTGGATGTCGATCGAGCGGTCGAACGGATCGGCGTCGCGGCCCTGCGTGAGGTTGAGCAGTTGGTCGCGGTTCAGCACGCGATTCGGGTGCTCCAGGAACACCTTGAGCAGGCGGAATTCCGCGCCCGACAGCATGATGACGATGCCGTCCGGGTTGAGCAGGTGGCGCGCGGTCAGGTCCAGCGTCCAGCCCGAGAATTTCATTTGCTGCGCCTTTTCCGCGCCGACGCCGGTCGGCATGGCGTTGCTGCGGCGCAGGACGCTGCGGATGCGCGCCAGCAGCTCGCGCGGCTCGAACGGCTTGGGCAGATAGTCGTCGGCGCCCATTTCGAGGCCGAGGATGCGGTCCAGCGGCTCGTTGCGGGCGGTCAGCATGATCACCGGCAGGGTCGAGTGGGCGCGCAGCTTGCGGCACAGGGTCAGGCCGTCGTCGCCGGGCAGGTTGAGGTCGAGGACGACCAGCTCCGGGCGCCCCTCGTCCAGCAGCTTCCACATGGCGCCGCCATCGGCCGCGCACAGGGCGCGGTAGCCGTTCGATTCGAGGTAGTCAGCCAGCAGGGTGCGGATATCGCGATCGTCGTCAACGATCAAAATAGTAGATGTCGGTTCCATGCGCTCATTATCCATGCAAGACCATGAACCTATTGTATCGTCTTGTATATGGCTTTAGGTGCTTATGGCGGGGGAAACATCTGGATACAAAAACTTTGACGGGAGCAACGTAAGAGCAACCTTCGGGGACCAAGATGGTCACAAGCGCAGACCACTGCGATGACTTAAATCTCAACCATGAAGGAACGACCATGAACATCTTACGCAAAAGCATACTGATCGGTTTTACGGTACTGGGCATGGCCGCCGCCCACGCACAGGAAACCCAGCCCGCCGGCAAGCCGCACGGCGCCCGTCCGACCAAGGAACAAATGCAGGCCAAGATGGCCGATATGTACGCCAAGCGCCAGGCGCGCCTGCATGATCTGCTGAAGCTGACCGCGCAGCAGGAGTCGGCCTGGGCCACCTACCAGGCCGCCATCAAGCCGGCCGCGCTCGACGGCCAGCGGCCGGAACGCAAGCCGATGAACAAGCTGACCGCGCCGGAACGCCTGAACCTGGCACTGGAGATGACCAAGAAGCGCGAGGCTTTCCTGGAAACCCGCGTGAAGGCGGTCAGCGCGTTCTACGCCCAGCTGAATCCGGCCCAGCAAACGCTGTTTGACGAGCACGGCCTGGGCGGCGGACGCGGCTTCCGCGGCCGTGGCCACCACGGTCATCACGGCATGCACGGCGGCTGGGCCCACAACGGCCAGCACGAAGGCTGGGGCGGCCCAGCCCACCAGGGCTGATCAGTTCAGCACGGCCAGCGATGCGGTGAACTTCGCCGCATCCTGGAAGCCGATCACGCGCGAGTTGGCGATTTCCTTGCCCTGCTTGTCGAACAGGATGATGCCCGGCGGGCCGAACAGGCCGAAGCGTTTGAGCATGGCTTTGTCGTCCTCATCGTTGGCGGTGACGTCGACTTGCAGCAACACGGTGTTGGCCAGCTTGACGCGCACTTGCGGATCGACGAAGGTCAGTTTTTCCATCTCTTTGCAGGACACGCACCAGTCGGCGTAGAAGTCGAGCATGGCGGTCTTGCCGCCGGTCCGGGCCAGCGCGGCGTCCAGCTGTTGCACGGTCTTGATGCGCTGGAAGGCCAGCGGCGCTTCATGCGCGGCCTTGCCGCTCAGGTGCGCCAGCGGCGCCAGCGGATCGCGGCCGCCGCTGACCACGCCCACCAGTTGCGCCACGCCCAGCACGGCGACGATCACGCCCACCGACTTGGCCACCCATTGGCCGGAATTCAGCAGCAGGTACATGCCGTAGCCGACGAACAGCGCGGCCCAGCCCATCATCTGCACCGCGCCCGGCAGCACCGGCGACACCAGCCACCAGCCGACGGCCAGCATCAGCACGCCGAAGAAGCGCTTCACCGAATCCATCCACATGCCGGCTTTCGGCAGCAAGGCGCCGGCCGAGACCCCGACCAGGATCAGCGGCACGCTCATGCCGACCGCCATCGCGAACAAGGCGCCGCCGCCAATCAGGATGTCGCGCGACTGGCTGATGTAGACCAGCGCGGCGGCCAGCGGCGCCGCCACGCACGGCCCGACGATCAGGGCGGAAATCGCGCCCATCACGAACACGCCGGCCAGCTTGCCGGAGGCTTGGCGGTTGGACACGGTGCTCAGTTTGCTTTGCAGGGCGGCCGGGACTTGCAGTTCGTAGAAGCCGAACATGGACAACGACAGCAGCGCCATCAGCAGTGCGAAGGCGCCCAGCACCCATGGGTTTTGCAACGCGCTGGCCAGGCCTTCGCCGGCCAGGCCGGCCGCCACGCCAAGCGCGGTGTAGACCAGGGCCATGCCCAGCGCGTAGGTGACGGACAGCAGCAGGCCACGGCTACGGCTCGATTGCGCCCCCTCGCCCACGATGATCGAGGACAGGATGGGCACCATGGGCAGCACGCAGGGCGTGAACGACAGGCCCAGGCCCAGCAGGGCGAACAGCGGCAGGATAACCAGCAGTTTGCCGGATTTCAGCGCGGCTTCCAGGCGGCCCGATTCGTTGACCGGTGCGGGCGGCGCCACGGCCACCGGCGCCGGTTGCGGGATGTCGGTGGCGGTCGGCTTCGGCACGGTGTAGATCTTGACGCCGGGAGCGGCGGGCGCGGCCTTGCCGCCGTCCACGCCAAAGCTGACGGCGCCCTGCCCGGCCGCCGCCGCCGGGGGCGCGGCCACGCCGGCTCCCGCCGCGCCTGGCGTCGGTGCGCCCGTGGCGGTCAAGCCTGCGGCAGGCTGGGCGGCCGGGGGGGCAGCCGGCAGCGGCACGGAACCGCTGCCGGTCAACGACTCCTTGTAATCCTGCGGCGCGTAGCACAGGCCCTTGTCCGAGCAGCCCTGCGCGCTGGCCAGCAGCGTGAACGCGCCGTTGACGTCCACCGGCATGGTGATGGTCACGCTCTTGCGATACGTCTCCACGTCCTTGGCGAAGGTTTCATCGTAGTGGACTTTGCCTGGCGGGATCTGCGGCGCGCCCAGCTTGGCGCCCTGGGCGCTGAACTTGAAGCGCTCGCGGTACATGTAATAGCCGTCCGCGATCTGGAACGTCACCGCGACGGTGTGCCCGTCCACCATGCGCGCCGAGAACTTGAACGCTTCGGACGGATCAAGGAAATCCTCCGCGCGAGCGGGCTGCAGCAGGAGCGCGATCAACGCCAGCAGCGGCGCGATAAAACGGGCGAATCGGGACATGAAATCTTCTCTCGGAGAACTGGTCATTGGAGCAACCGGCATAGTACACCGTGCACGTTTTTCCCGCCTGAGCACGGCCTTAAAAGCTTGTTTTATGCGAAACTCGGCCCTTTCAACACCCGTGGAGCAAGCCCATGTCCCCTTTCCGCCCTCTCCTGCTCTCCGCCCTGGCGCTGAGCGCATTACCCGCGCTGGCGCAAGCGCCGGCCAAGGCCCTGAACGCTATCTCGTCCAAGGATCTGCTGGAACACATCAAAACCCTGGCGTCCGACGAATTTGAGGGCCGCGCGCCGGGCACGGCCGGCGAATCCAGGACCGTGGCCTACATCCAGCAGGAGTTCAAAAAGCTGGGCCTGAAACCGGGCAATCCGGACGGCTCGTGGGTGCAGGCCGTGCCGATGCGCGGCCAGAAGCCGACGCCCAGCTTCAGCTACACCATCAACGGCCAGAAGGTGGCGCTGAACTTCCCGGACGACTATGTTGCCCATTCGACCAGCCAACCGGCCACGGTCAACGTCAACAACTCGGAAATTGTGTTCGTCGGCTACGGCGTACAGGCGCCGGAATACGGCTGGGATGACTACAAGGGCGTCGACGTGCGCGGCAAAACCCTGCTGATGCTGATTAACGACCCGGCCATTCCCGATCCGAACAATCCAGTCGAGTTGGACCCGAATATGTTCAAAGGCAAGGCGATGACCTATTACGGCCGCTGGACCTACAAATACGAGATCGGCGCCAGGTTGGGCGCCGCCGCCGTGATGATCATTCATGAAACGAAGCCTGCCGCCTATCCCTGGGATGTCGTGCGCAGCGGCGGCGTGGCCGAACATTTCAGCCTGACGCGCAACGGCGACGATCCGGACGCGCCGCCGGTGCCGGTGCCGGGCTGGATACAACTGGATAAAGCCAAGGCCATGATGCACGCCGCCGGCTACGATTTCGACGCGCTGAAAAAACAGGCGCTGACCAAAGAGTTTCGTCCGGTCAGCCTGAAAGGCACTGCGGATTTCAAAATCGAAAATATCTCGCGCAACGTCGATTCCAAGAATGTGGTCGCCAAAATCGAAGGCAGCGATCCAAAGCTGAAAAACGAATATGTGATTTATAGCGCGCACTGGGATCATCTTGGCGTCGACCCAGCCAGTAAAAAGATTTACTACGGCGCGCTGGACAACGCCTCCGGCGTTGCCGCATTAATGGAATTGGCGAAAGCTTATAAAGCATTGCCGAAAGCGCCGAAACGCTCAATTCTGTTTATTGCCACCACTGCGGAAGAAAAAGGTCTGCTGGGCGCGAAGTATTATGCCGCCCATCCGCTCTATCCGCTGAAAAATACCGTCGCGAATATCAATATCGACGGCATTAACGCCTGGGGTAAAACAGCACAGATCGAGAATGTAACCTCCGGCCACTCCAGCATCGACGGATTGCTGGAGAAATACGCCAAAACCCAAGGCCGTTTAATGGAAAAGGATAGCCGCTCGGAGTTGGGCAGTTTCTATCGTGCCGATCAACTGGAGTTCGCCCGTGCCGGCGTGCCGGTTTTATATACCAAGGCCCGCAGCCGTTATCTGGATAAGCCGGAGAATTACGCGCGTGAAGTGGTGGATAATTATTTCACCCACGATTATCACCAGCCGACCGACGATTTCCGTAAGGATTGGGATTTTAGCGGCGGCGTGCAGGATATCCAGCTGCTGTTCCAGGTAGGCCTTGATATCGCCCAAGGCGAGACACCAAGCTGGAATGCCGGGTCCGAGTTCAAGGCCGCCGGTGACCGCCGTTTGAAGTAAGTCAGACTCAAAAATGGTTTATACATGCCAATTTCTGGCATGTGTAGCCTCAGGCGCCAGCCAACTCCCCAGCGCGCCGTTCCGCCGTCACCACGCGGGACGCGCGCTTGCGCCACCAGATGATCACGCCGGTCACACTCAGCATGGCCACCACCACGCCCATGAAGGAAATCAGGATGCGTCCCGGCAGGCCGAGAATGCGGCCGGAGTGCAGCGGGAATTGCGCCTGCACGAAAATATCGGCCGCCGTGCCTTTCCATGGCAGGCGTTCCCCCAGTAATTTACCGGCGCCGTCGTAATATAAATATGCCGGACCGACACCGCCGGCGCCGTGATCGTCACCCGGTTTATAGAAACTCACCCCATAAACATCAAAAGCACTGGTATAAAACACGCTGCCTACCGGCTCCGACCATTTACGTTGCACAGCTTCCCGGCTGGCTGTTTCAATCACCTGCGCATAACCGACGGATGGCGCATATGGCTTATGAATATCGGCTATTGGACGGGTATCAAATGGCGTCGGCGTGACTTTGGAAATCTTGCTCATCACAGGGTAAAACACCTCGCTATATAAATTCAGCGAAAACGCGGTAAAGGCGAGAATAAATAACAGTATCCAGGTCCACAGACTAAATGCGCGGTGCAAATCGAAATTCAGTTTATTGCTGCCGCCGTTCCAGCGAATTTTCCAAGCGGGTTTCCAGCGCTGCATCCAGGTTTTATTTGCGTTCTGGCGGCGCAACGGCAGAGTCAGATAGAAACCGACAAAGCTGTCGATGACCCAGATAATGGCAATGCCGCCCATCAGCCAGATACCCCAGCGGTCGATACTCCACATTTCCGGAATATGCAGGGTGTAATGCAGGCGATATAGGAAGGAAACGAAAGTCTCCTTGGTAATCGGCCAGACCGCGCCCCATTCGCGCTTGCCGAGTTCCACACCGCTCACCGGATCGACAAAGACTTGATTAAAGCCGGGCTCGTAGAGTTTCTGCGTGGCCGGATTCACGCGCGGGGAAACGCCGAAGGCGATGGTCTGGCCGGGTTCCAGCTGCAATGGTACAAAAGACACCTGCACCTGCGGATAGCGCGCCTCCAGTTGCTGGACGAGCGCCAGCGTCGGTTGCGGTGCCCCGGGCGTGTGCGCCTCCATCAAGTGCGGATTGAGCAGGTCGTCCAGCTCGTGGTCCCAGGAAATCACGGCGCCGGTGATGCCGCTGATGAACAAAAACCCGGCAGTCAGCAGGCCAAGATATCGGTGTACCAGAGTCCAGAAGGCGCGCATGGCGGTCTCTCGCTAAGTCAGACAAAATATGAATGATAACGATTCTCATTCCATTGTCAAACGAAAGACAAAAAAAAGCCAGGCTAAGCCTGGCTTTTCAGTACTGCGGGACGACCGGCTGATTACTCGGCGGTTGGTGCGTCTTCCACAGCGGTGACTTCTGGACGGTCCAGCAGCTCAACGTAAGCCATTGGAGCGTTGTCGCCAACGCGGAAACCCATTTTCAGGATGCGCAGGTAGCCGCCGTTACGTGCAGCGTAGCGTGGGCCCAGTTCCGAGAACAGTTTGCCCACGATTTCGCGGTCGCGCAGACGGGAGAATGCCAGACGCTTGTTAGCCAGGGTGTCGGTCTTGCCCAGGGTCAGGATAGGCTCAACAACGCGGCGCAGTTCTTTGGCTTTTGGCAGCGTGGTTTTGATGGCTTCATGACGCAGCAGCGATACGGTCATGTTGCGCAGCATAGCCAGACGGTGGGACGAGGTACGGTTCAGTTTACGGAGGCCGTGACGGTGACGCATGGTACTTCCTTTCGATGATGTTTAAATCCGAGTTCTTCGATCGCTCAACATGAGCGCGGACCGGTTTTAGTGAAACGCCTCAGCAACATGCCAAGGCGGTACTGCAGATCCGTCGTCCCGGCGGAGGCCGGGACCCATGCCGAGCATGCTCAGCATGGACTCCCGCCTGCGCGGGAGTGACGGCTCGAATTACTTCTCCAGACCAGCAGGCGGCCAGTTTTCCAGCTTCATGCCCAGGGTCAGACCACGGGAAGCCAGGACTTCCTTGATCTCGTTCAGCGACTTGCGGCCCAGGTTCGGGGTCTTCAGCAGTTCGTTTTCCGAACGCTGGATCAGGTCGCCGATGTAGTAGATGTTTTCCGCTTTCAGGCAGTTGGCCGAACGCACGGTCAGTTCCAGATCGTCCACTGGACGCAGCAGGATCGGATCGACCAGCGGCGCGCGCGATGGCGCTTCCGCGGCGGCTTCGGTGCCTTCCAGGGCGGCGAACACGTTCAGTTGATCGACCAGCACGCGGGCCGATTGACGGATCGCTTCCTCCGGCGAGATCACACCGTTGGTTTCGATGTTGATGATCAGCTTGTCCAAGTCGGTACGCTGTTCCACACGGGCGGACTCAACGAAGTACGACACGCGGCGCACTGGCGAGAACGACGCGTCCAGGATGATGCGGCCGATGGTTTTGTTGGTGTCTTCCGACAGGCGACGCACGTTGCCCGGCACATAGCCGCGGCCTTTCTCGACCTTGATCTGCATGTCCAGCTTGCCGCCGGCGGTCAGGTGAGCGATCACGTGGTCCGGGTTGATCAGTTCCACGTCGTGTGGCAGATCGATGTCCGAAGCCAGCACCGCGCCCTCGCCTTCCTTCTTCAGGGTCAGGGTGACGGAGTCACGGTTGTGCACTTTGAACACAACGCCCTTCAGGTTCAGCAGCAGGTCGACCACGTCTTCTTGCACGCCGTCCAGCGACGAGTACTCGTGCACCACACCGGCGATCGTCACTTCGGTTGGCGCGTAGCCAATCATCGAGGACAGCAGCACGCGGCGCAGCGCGTTGCCCAGGGTGTGGCCGTAGCCGCGTTCGAACGGTTCCATCACGACTTTGGCGTGACCGGCGCCCAGCGCCTCGACATCGATAATACGTGGTTTCAACAGGCTGTTTTGCATGTAAATGTCCTTTTCAATACCCTCGGCGCGTTAAGCCGATAAGGCTGATGGCATTAGTGAAAACGCCCGCTCAGATGAGCGGGCGGACGTAAAGCTAAATTGGATCCCGGCCTTCGCCGGGACGACGGCTGACGCCGTCGCTTGACTACAGATTAACGCGAGTACAGTTCGACGATCAGCGATTCGTTGACGTCGGCGGCGATCTCGTTGCGCTCTGGCAGGGACTTGAAGGTGCCTTCCATTTTCTTGGCATCGACCGACACCCAGGCTGGCATGCCAACTTGTTCGGCCAGCGACAGCGCTTCCAGGATACGCACTTGCTTCTTGGCTTTTTCGCGCACGGCGATCACGTCGCCCACTTTGACCGAGTACGAAGCGATGTTCACCACATTGCCGTTCACGGTGAAGGCTTTGTGCGATACCAGCTGACGCGCTTCAGCGCGGGTCGAGCCGAAGCCCATGCGGTATGCGACGTTGTCCAGACGGGCTTCCAGCAGCTTCAGCAGGGTTTCGCCGGTGTTGCCTTTGCGGCGGTCGGCTTCCGCGAAGTAGCGACGGAACTGACGTTCCAGCACGCCGTACATACGTTTCACTTTTTGTTTTTCGCGCAGCTGGTTGCCGTAGTCCGAGGTACGGGCGCCCGACTTCACGCCGTGCTGACCTGGCTTTACGTCCAGTTTGCATTTGCTGTCCAGCGAGCGGCGGGCGCTCTTCAGGAACAGATCGGTGCCTTCACGGCGGGAGAGTTTTGCTTTTGGTCCGATATAACGTGCCACGGTGCTTTCCTTTTAAAATTAATGACGTCCCAACTACCTGCGTAGTTAGACGCTAGTCTGGTCTGCGGTGAGCCAGACGTGGCTTGGGTCTGTTGAAGACAGACGACAATAGCCGGGCAGTATAGCCGTCTCCGGCTTCCTGCACCAGCTTTATTGTGTAACAGCGCAGCCGGCAAGCCGGCCAGGCCATTAGATACGACGACGCTTTGGAGGGCGGCAGCCGTTGTGTGGAACTGGCGTCACGTCCTGGATCTCGGTGATCTTGATGCCCAGGTTGTTCAGCGCGCGCACAGCCGATTCACGGCCTGGGCCTGGGCCCTTGATGCGCACTTCCAGGTTCTTCACGCCGCATTCGATCGCGACTTTACCAGCGGCTTCGGCAGCAACCTGCGCTGCGAACGGGGTCGATTTACGCGAACCCTTGAAGCCAGCACCACCGGAGGTCGCCCACGACAGCGCGTTGCCCTGACGGTCGGTGATGGTGATGATGGTGTTGTTGAAGGAAGCGTGAACGTGTGCGATGCCTTCGGCAACGTTCTTCTTGACCTTCTTGCGTACGCGAGCGGCTGCTGCGCTGCTTTGTTGCTTAGCCATGTGATTTCCCTAGATTATTTCTTGAGCGATTGAGCGGCTTTGCGCGGGCCCTTGCGGGTACGTGCATTGGTGCGGGTGCGTTGACCGCGGACCGGCAGGCCCTTGCGGTGACGCATGCCGCGGTAGCAACCCAGATCCATCAAACGCTTGATGTTCATGGACAGTTCGCGACGCAGATCGCCTTCGACGATGAATTTTGCTACTTCATCGCGCAGCTTTTCCAGTTCGCTGTCGTCCAGGTCTTTGACCTTTTTATTGGTCGCAATACCGGTCTGCGCGCAGATGAACTTCGCGCGTGGACGGCCTACACCGTAGATGGCGGTCAGGCCGATAACGGTGTGCTGATGATTTGGGATATTAACCCCTGCAATACGTGCCATTCGTTATTCCTCGATAAATAACGGTTATTAACCTTGACGCTGCTTGTGACGTGGTTCGACGCAGATTACGCGAACAACGCCCTTGCGCTTGATGATCTTGCAGTTGCGGCAGATCCGCTTGACTGAGGCGTTAACTTTCATTATGAACTCTCTTCTAAGGTTCGATTATCTAAAATTACTTGGTCCGGAACACAATGCGGGCGCGGGACAGGTCGTAAGGTGTCAGTTCGACCGTCACCTTATCGCCAGGCAGGATGCGGATATAGTTCATCCGCATTTTACCTGAAATATGTCCCAGCACCACGTGCCCGTTCTCCAGCTTTACTCGAAATGTTGCATTAGGGAGATTTTCCAGGATCTCGCCCTGCATCTGTATGACGTCGTCTTTTGCCATTCGGTGTATGTGAAACCGCGCTTATCGCGTCGGAATTCCGCCTTTGAAGTTTGCTTTGCGCAGCAGCGATTCATATTGCTGCGACATCACGTAGTTTTGTACCTGCGCCATGAAGTCCATGGTCACAACCACAATAATCAACAGAGAAGTACCACCAAAATAGAACGGTACCTTCCACTCGGCTACCATGAATTCCGGCAACAAACACACCAAAGTGATGTAGATGGCGCCAGCCAAAGTCAATCGCGTCAGGATCTTGTCGATGTAGCGGGCAGTCTGCTCACCGGGACGGATCCCTGGCACAAAGGCCCCGCTCTTCTTCAAGTTGTCTGCCGTCTCCTTGCTGTTGAATACCAGCGCGGTGTAGAAGAAGCAGAAGAACACGATGGCAATGGCGTACAACAGTGCGTGGATGGGCTCGCCTGGCCCCATCGATGCGGCCAAATCTTTCAGGAACCGGACCGCCGGGTTAGCCGTATCGGCGCCGGTGGTGAACCAGCCCACGATCGTAGCCGGGAACAAGATAATCGACGAAGCGAAGATCGGTGGGATCACGCCGGCCATGTTCAACTTCAATGGCAGGTGCGAGGTTTGGCCACCGTAAATCTTGTTACCCACCTGGCGTTTCGCGTAGTTGACCAGGATCTTGCGTTGGCCACGTTCCACGAACACCACCAGGAACGTCACCGCCACCACCAGGATCATGATGATGATCGCCGACAGCGCGCCGATCGAACCGTTGCTCACCGACTGGCCGAGGCCACCCAGTGCGCCCGGCAGACCGGCCGCGATACCCGCGAAGATGATGATCGAGATGCCGTTACCGAGACCGCGCTCGGTAATCTGCTCGCCCAACCACATCACGAACATGGTGCCGGTCAACAGCGTAACGACCGTCACGAAACGGAAGGCATAGCCCGGATCCAGCACCAGGCCTGCCTGCGACTCCAAAGCAACTGCAATCCCGAGCGCCTGGAACGCCGCCAGCACCACCGTGAAGTAACGGGTGTACTGCGTGATCTTGCGTCGGCCTGCTTCGCCTTCCTTCTTCAACGCCTCCATCTGCGGCGACACGATCGACACCAACTGCATGATGATCGAGGCCGAGATGTACGGCGTGATACCCAGCGCAAACACCGTGAAGCGCGCGAGCGCGCCACCGCTGAACATGTTCAACATGCCCAGGATGCCGCCCTCTTGCGACTTGAACAGCGCGGCCAATTGTACCGGATCGATCCCGGGAACCGGGATGTGAGCGCCGATACGATAAACCACCAATGCGCCAAGCAGGAACCAGAGCCGGCCCCAGGGGAAACCAGCTGCCGCACTTTTAGCCAATTGTGGATTAGTCGCCAATTTTCGCTCCGATCAAGCTGTTAGCGGTGGCTCAAGCTACCGAGCCGCCGGCTGCTTCGATGGCAGCTTTCGCGCCAGCGGTCACTTTCAGGCCTTTGAGGTTCACCGCCTTGGTGATCTCGCCGGACAGGATGACGCGCACGTCGCGTGCCAGCACGCTCAGTACGCCAGCTTGTTTCAGCACCAGGATGTCGACATCGCCAACAGCCAGGTTGTTCAGGTCGGACAGACGCACTTCAGCTTTGAAGGTGGCGTTGAGCGACTTGAAACCGCGCTTAGGCAGACGACGTTGCAGAGGCATCTGACCGCCTTCGAAGCCGACTTTGTGGAAGCCGCCCGAACGCGATTTCTGACCCTTGTGGCCGCGGCCTGCGGTTTTACCCAGGCCGGAGCCGATACCGCGGCCGACGCGACGCTTGTAGTGCTTGGCGCCATCGGCTGGTTGAATGGTATTCAGTTCCATGATTTCTCCGTGAGTAAGCCGAGGCTTACGCAACTACTTTAACGAGATACGACACTTTGTTGATCATGCCGCGTACCGATGGGGTGTCTTGCAGCTCGGCGACCGAGTTGACGCGACGCAGGCCCAGGCCTTTGACGGTAGCGCGGTGATCTTGACGAGTGCCGATCAGGCCCTTCACCAGTTGTACTTTGACGGTTTTCGTAGTCATGTGGTTCACCTTAACCCAGGATCTCTTCCACCGACTTGCCGCGTTTGGCGGCGATGTCGGCAGGAGTGCTCAGTTTAGCCAGGCCGTCCAGGGTGGCGCGGACCAGGTTGTACGGGTTGCTCGAACCGGTCGATTTCGCGACCACGTCGGTAACGCCCATCACTTCGAAGATAGCGCGCATGGCGCCGCCAGCGATGACGCCGGTACCTGGTTTAGCAGGCGACATCATCACTTTCGAGGCGCCGTGGCGACCCAGGACGGTGTGGTGCAGGGTGCCGTTCTTCAGCGGTACCTTGATCAGGTTGCGGCGGGCTTCTTCCATTGCCTTCTGCACACCGACTGGTACCTCTTTCGACTTGCCCTTGCCCATGCCGATGCGGCCATCGCCGTCACCCACTACGGTCAGCGCGGCGAAACCCATGATACGACCACCCTTGACCACTTTGGTCACGCGGTTGATCGCGATCATTTTTTCGCGCATGCCATCATCCGGCTTGTCGCTTGCCATTTTTGCTTGCATTTTTGCCATGATCGTTCCTTAGAACTTCAGACCGGCTTCACGCGCGGCTTCTGCCAGCGCCTTCACACGGCCGTGATAACGGAAACCGGAACGGTCGAAGGCGACTTCGGTGATACCGGCTTTCAGTGCTTTTTCTGCTACGCGCTTGCCGACCAGTGCGGCGGCGGCGGCGTTGCCACCCTTGCCCGACTTGCCAGCCAGTTCGGCGCGCACTTCCGCTTCCACGGTCGAGGCCGAAACCAGCACTTTGGCTTCCGGGGAGATCAGGTTCGCGTAAATGTGCAGGTTGGTGCGGTGCACCGACAGGCGGTTCACTTTCAGCTGCGCGATCTTGATCCGGGTTTGACGTCCGCGGCGCAGACGAGATTCTTTTTTATCCATCGTCAGCCCCTAATTACTTCTTCTTGGTTTCTTTGATCTTAACCACTTCGTCCGAATAACGGACGCCCTTGCCCTTGTAAGGCTCCGGAGCGCGGTAAGCACGAACTTCTGCTGCTACCTGACCCACCTTTTGACGGTCGATGCCTTTGATGACGATCTCGGTCGGGGTGGCGGTGGCGCAGGTCACGCCGGCTGGCATGGCATGCACGACCGGGTGCGAGAAACCCAGCGACAGGTTCAGCTTGTCGCCCTGGGCCTGGGCTTTGTAGCCCACGCCAACCAGGTTCAGCTTTTTCTCGAAGCCCTTGGTCACGCCGGTCACCATGTTGTTGACCAGCGCGCGCAGCGTGCCGGACATGGCGTTGGCTTCGCGGCTGTCGTTGGCCGGTTCGAAGCTCAGGGTGCCAGCATTGTTTTCTACTTTTACCAGGCCGTTCAGGTTCTGGGTCAGGACGCCCAACGGGCCCTTGACGGTGATCGCCTGCGCGGAGATGGCGACATCAGCGCCAGCTGGCACAGCGATAGGCATTTTAGCTACACGGGACATGTCTAACTCCTTAAGCCACGAAGCAAATCACTTCGCCGCCGACACCGGTAGCGCGTGCTTTACGATCGGTCATCACGCCTTGCGGGGTCGACACGATTGCCACACCCAGGCCATTCATGACCGATGGGATTTCGTCCTTGCCTTTGTAGACGCGCAGACCGGGACGCGACACGCGCTCCAGACGCTCGATAACAGGACGGCCTACGTAGTACTTCAAACCGATTTTCAGTTCCGACTTGCCACCGGCTTCGGCGACAGCGAAATCTTCAATGTAACCCTCGTCCTTGAGGACGTTGGCAATCGCTACTTTGACTTTCGACGATGGCATCGCCACGGTCGTTTTTTGAACGCCCTGGGCGTTGCGAATGCGGGTCAGCATATCGGCGATAGGATCGCTCATACTCATTGCATATTCTCCTATTACCAGCTAGCTTTAGTCATACCCGGGATCTCGCCACGCATGGCGAATTCACGGAGCTTGATACGGCCCAGACCGAATTTACGGAAGGTGCCGCGTGGACGACCGGTGACGGCGCAGCGGTTGCGCTGGCGGGTCGGAGCCGAGTTACGTGGCAGGGCCTGCAGTTTCAGGCGCGCTTCGTAACGCTCTTCTTCCGACTTCGACTGGTCATCAATGATGGCCTTGAGCGCGGTGCGCTTGGCGGCGAATTTGTTCGCCAGTGCCACGCGCTTCGCTTCACGGTTAATCAGTGCGAGTTTTGCCATGATCTCTTAGTTCCTGAACGGGAATTTGAAGGCGGCGAGCAGAGCTTTCGCTTCGTCGTCGGTCTTAGCGGTGGTGGTGATCGAAATGTTCATACCACGCAGCGCATCGATCTTGTCGTACTCGATCTCAGGGAAGATGATCTGCTCTTTCACACCGATGTTGTAGTTGCCGCGGCCATCGAAGGCCTTGCCGTTCACACCACGGAAGTCACGCACGCGCGGCAGGGCCACGGTGATGAAACGGTCGAGGAACTCGTACATGCGGGCGCCGCGCAGGGTCACCATGGTGCCGATCGGGTAGCCTTCACGGATCTTGAAGCCGGCGATTGCCTTGCGGGCCTTGGTCACCACCGGCTTCTGGCCGGCGATCTTGGTCAGGTCGCCCACGGCGTGCTCGATGATTTTCTTGTCCGCGACCGCTTCCGACAGACCCATGTTCAGGGTGATCTTGGTCAGACGTGGAACTTCCATCACCGATTTGTAACCGAATTTCGCGGTCAGGTCGGCGACGACCTTTTCTTTATAGAATTCTTGGAGACGTGCCATGATTTCTTAAGCCTTCACTACTTCGCCGGACGATTTGAAGACGCGGACTTTCTTGCCATCCACTTCCTTGAAACCAACACGGTCTGCCTTGCCAGTCGCGGCGTTGAACAACGCCACGTTGGACACGTGAATCGGCATAGTCTTGTCGACGATACCACCTTGAACGCCAGTCATTGGGTTCGGCTTGGTCGCTTTCTTGGCGACGTTGACGCCTTCAACCACAACGTGCTCTGCGTCTACGCGACGCGAAACGACGCCGCGCTTGCCCTTGTCCTTACCGGCCAGAACGATGACTTCGTCGTTTTTACGAATCTTATCCATTGCTGACTCCTTACAGTACTTCAGGTGCCAGGGACACGATCTTCATGAACTTCTCAGTGCGCAGCTCGCGCGTCACTGGTCCGAAGATACGGGTACCGATCGGTTCCAGCTTGGCGTTCAGCAGCACGGCGGCGTTGCCGTCGAACTTCACCAGGGAACCGTCCTGGCGGCGAACACCCTTAGCGGTGCGCACTACCACGGCGTTATAAATTTCACCTTTTTTGACACGGCCGCGTGGCGCGGCAACCTTGACGGTTACCTTGATCACGTCGCCAATGCCAGCATAACGGCGCTTGGAGCCGCCCAACACCTTGATGCACATGACTTCCTTGGCACCGGTGTTGTCGGCCACTTCGAGCCGGCTTTCAGTTTGAATCATAGTATTCTCTTTCCCAACTTAAGCCGAAGAATCCACACAATGCGGACCTGCGGTCAGTCTTGGTCCCGCCAGAGCGCTCATGCAGAGCCCACTGTTTGGGTGCTTGACCTTCGTACTGCTACTGACCGCACGGTTCAGCGTCTGTGGCCAGACACTTTGCGGCGTTACATGAACGAAGCCCACGAGTATTACACACAACTCGCGGGCTTGCAAGAACTAATTGAAAATCGCCACCCGGACCAGGCCCGGGCGGCGACGGCTTCAATTAAACGATTTGCGCGGCTTGCACCACGCGGGTCACGGTCCATGCCTTCGTTTTGGAGATCGGGCGACCTTCCACGATTTCCACCGTGTCACCGGCTTTCACCTGGTTGGTCTCGTCGTGCGCGTGGTACTTGGCGCTGCGGACGATGATCTTGCCATACAGAGGGTGCTTCACGTGACGTTCGATCAGAACGGTAACGGTCTTGTCCATCTTGTCGGACACAACTTTACCGATCAGCGTGCGCTTCAGCTTTACTTGCTCGGTCATTTTGCTTCCTTCGTGTTCAATACCGTTTTTACGCGTGCGATGTCGCGACGTACCTTCTTGAGCTGCGAGGTGTTGCTCAGCTGTTGCGTAGCGATTTGCATACGCAGGCCGAATTGCGCCTTCAACAGGTCATTCAGCTCTTTTTGCAGAGCTGCCTGGTCTTTGCCGCGGAGTTCAGATGCTTTCATGTTTCACTCCTGTTATTGACCAACTTGGCGCACCACGAAGGTGGTGGCCAGTGGCAGTTTGGCAGCGGCCAGGCGGAATGCTTCGCGCGCCAGTTCTTCGCCTACGCCGTCCATCTCGTACAGGACCTTGCCTGGACGGATTTCAGCAACGTAGTACTCCGGATTGCCCTTGCCGTTACCCATACGGACTTCGGCAGGCTTGTTCGAGATCGGTTTGTCCGGGAACACGCGGATCCAGATACGGCCGCCACGTTTGATGTGACGGGTCATGGCGCGACGTGCTGCCTCGATCTGGCGGGCCGTGATGCGGCCACGGGCCACGGCCTTCAGACCGAACTCGCCGAACGACACGTTGGTGCCGGCGGTGTGCGAAATGCCGGTGTTGCGGCCTTTCTGCTCTTTACGATACTTTCTGCGTGCTGGTTGCAGCATGATTATTCTCCTGCTTTCTCGGCTGGCTTGGCGGCGCGGCGGGCGCCACCAGCACCGGCTGGACGCGGACGGCCAGCTGGTTTGCCGTCTTCACGACGTGGGCCACGTGGCTTTTTCTCGTCCGGTGGGGTATCGATCACAGGGGCTTCGCCGGTCGGCGAGCGGTCGCCCTTGTAGACCCAGACCTTGACGCCGATGATGCCGTAGGTGGTCGAAGCTTCCGAAGTGCCGTAGTCGATGTCAGCGCGCAGGGTGTGCAGCGGCACACGGCCTTCGCGGTACCATTCGGTACGGGCGATCTCGATGCCGTTCAGACGACCCGACGACATGATCTTGATGCCCAGGGCGCCCAGGCGCATCGCGTTCTGCATCGCGCGCTTCATGGCGCGGCGGAACATGATGCGTTTTTCGAGCTGCTGGGCGATCGAGTCGGCGATCAGCTGCGAATCGATTTCCGGCTTGCGGATCTCTTCGATGTTCACGTGCACCGGCACGCCCATGATCTTGCCCAGCGCCGACTTCAGTACTTCGATGTCTTCGCCCTTCTTGCCGATCACGACGCCTGGACGCGAGCTGTAGATGGTGAAACGCGCGTTCTTGGCTGGGCGCTCGATGACGATGCGGCCGACCGAAGCGTTCTTCAGCTTGGTTTTCAGGTAGGTGCGTGCTTTCAGGTCTTCGTTCAGCATGTCGGCAAAGTTACCATTGCCAGCGTACCAACGCGAAGCCCAGTTACGGGTTACCGCCAGGCGGAAACCAGTTGGATGAATTTTCTGACCCATCTTGGCTCCTTAGTTGCCGACGGTCACGTAAATGTGACACGATTGTTTCGAGATACGATCGCCACGACCCTTTGCACGCGCGGTGAAGCGCTTCAGGATCGGACCCTTTTCGACGTAGATCGTTTTCACGAACAGTTCGTCGATGTCGGCACCATCGTTGTGCTCGGCGTTGGCGATGGCCGACTCCAGCACTTTCTTGATGATGGTGGCGCCTTTTTTCGGGCTGAACTGCAGAATGTTCAGCGCGGCGTCAACTTTCTTGCCACGGATCAGGTCAGCAACCAGGCGGCCCTTTTGGTCCGACAGGCGCACGCCTTTGAGGATAGCTTTGGTTTCCATTATTTCTTCGCCTTCTTGTCAGCGGCATGGCCCTTGAACGTGCGGGTCAGCGCGAATTCACCGAGCTTGTGACCAACCATGTTCTCGGAAACGTACACAGGCACGTGCAGCTTGCCGTTGTGGACAGCGATCGTCAGGCCGATGAAGTCAGGCATGATGGTCGAGCGACGGGACCAGGTTTTGATTGGCTTTTTGTCTTTGGACGCTTGCGCGGCTTCGACTTTTTTCACCAGGTGGGCGTCACAGAACGGCCCTTTTTTCAATGAACGAGTCATGATTTATCCTTATTTCTTGCCGCGGCGCGAGACGATCATCGAAGAAGTGCGCTTGTTGCTGCGAGTCTTCTTACCCTTGGTCTGCTGGCCCCATGGCGACACTGGGTGACGACCAGCCGCGGTACGGCCTTCACCACCACCGTGCGGGTGGTCGATCGGGTTCATGACCACACCGCGAACGGTAGGACGAACACCGCGCCAACGCATGGCACCAGCTTTACCGATCTTGCGCAGGCTGTGTTCGGCGTTGCCGACTTCACCCACGGTGGCACGGCACTCGATGTGCACGCGACGCACTTCACCCGAGCGCAGACGCACTTGAGCGTAGGTGCCTTCACGGGCCATCAGCACGACGCCGGCGCCGGCGGTACGGGCCATCTGGGCACCTTTACCTGGCAGCATTTCGACGCAGTTCATGATGGTACCGACCGGAATGTTGCGGATCGGCAGGCAGTTACCGGCCTTGATCGGCGCTTCCGCACCGTTCATCACGGTGTCGCCCACAGCCATGCCCTTGGTGGCGATGATGTAGGCGCGGGCACCGTCGGCGTAGCACAGCAGAGCGATGTGCGCGGTACGGTTAGGATCGTATTCGATACGCTCCACTTTCGCCGGGATGCCATCCTTGCTGTTACGCTTGAAGTCGATCACGCGATAGTGCTGCTTGTGACCACCACCGATGTGACGGGTGGTGATGTGGCCGTTGTTGTTGCGGCCAGCGGTTTTCGATTTTTTCTCAACCAGGGCGGCGAACGGACGGCCTTTGTACAGGTCGCTGTTCACTACCTTCACCATGCCGCGACGGCCTGGGGAGGTTGGCTTCATCTTAACGAGTGCCATTATTTAGCCTCCTCGGTGAAATTGATTTCCTGGCCTGGCTTCAGGCACACGAAAGCACGCTTGGTGTGGTTGCGGCGGCCGATGTGGGCGCCCGAACGCTTTTGCTTGCCTTCGCGGTTCACGGTTTGCACCGATTCCACTTCGACTTTGAACAGCAGTTCCACGGCAGCCTTGATCTCTGGCTTGGTCGCGTCGGTGGTGACACGGAACACGATCTGCTCGTTCTTTTCCGCGACCAGGGTGGCCTTTTCGGAAATCACTGGCGCAACCAGTACTTTCAGCAGGCGTTCTTCGCTAAATTTCAATGCGCTCATGCCAGCATCTCCTCAATCTTCGCCAGCGCAGCCTTGGTCACCAGGATCTTTTTGTAGAAGACCAGCGACATAGGATCGGCGTGACGCGGCTCGACAACCAGCACGTTCGGCAGGTTGCGGGAAGCCAGTTCCAGGTTTTCGTTGGCGCTGTCGGTGATGATCAGGACCGAGTCCAGGCCCATGCCGGTCAGCTTTTGCGACAGCAGCTTGGTTTTTGGTGCTTCGATCGACAGATCTTCGATGACGGCCAGACGGTCTTCGCGGGCCAGCTGCGACAGGATCGAGCAAACGCCGGCGCGGTACATCTTCTTGTTCACTTTGTGGGTGAAGTTCTCGTCAGGCGAGTTCGGGAAGATGCGGCCACCGCCGCGCCACAGTGGCGACGACGACATACCAGCACGGGCGCGGCCGGTGCCTTTTTGGCGCCATGGCTTCTTGGTCGTGTGGTGGACTTCTTCACGGTCTTTTTGCTTGCGGTTGCCGCTGCGTGCATTGGCTTGGTAAGCAACGACGATCTGGTGGATCAGCGCTTCGTTGTAGTCACGGCCGAAGACGGTATCGGCGGCGGCGACGTTAGAGGCGGCTTGACCTTGAGCGTTCAAGAGCTTGAGTTCCATCGTTTAAGCTCCCTTCTTTGCTTTAACTTTGACGGCAGGCGAAACCACGACCTGGCCGTTTTTGGCGCCAGGGATCGCACCTTTGACCAGCAGCAGCTGGCGCTCGGCGTCGATGCGGGCGATTTCGAGGTTCTGCACGGTCGTGGTGACATCACCCATGTGACCGGTCATGCGTTTGCCAGGGAACACGCGGCCTGGATCTTGCGCCATACCGATCGAACCTGGAACGTTGTGCGAACGCGAGTTACCGTGGGTCTGACGACCCGAAGCAAAGTTGTGACGCTTGATGGTGCCGGCGTAGCCTTTACCGATCGAAACACCTTGCACGTCGACTTTTTGACCTACTTCGAACAGCGAAACGGCGACAACTTCGCCAGCTTTCAGTTCGGCGGCTTTGGCGGCGTCGACGCGGAACTCTTTCAGCAGAGTACCGGCTTCAACACCAGCTTTAGCGTGGTGACCAGCAACGGCTTTGGTCACGCGGGAAGCGCGACGTTGACCGAATGCGACCTGAACCGCGGTATAGCCGTCAGTTTCAGGAGTTTTGATTTGCGCAACACGGTTGTTCGATACGTCGACAACGGTGACCGGGATCGAATCCCCGTCATCGGTGAAGATGCGCATCATACCAACCTTGCGACCGAGGAGGCCAAGGCTCATTTTTTCTCCAATTCCCACCTACGATTGGGCGGGGATATGTTGAACTACAAAAATAGTACGGACCAATAAAAAGACGAATCCATACCGAAGCCGGCTAGTGTACTGTGATTTGCCCCTTGACGCAACAACTTAGTACGAGGTATGTCGGTTTTTTGCGGGGAAGCGCGCCGGCGCGGCAAAACGCGGCTGCATGCGGGCTGGCGGCGCGGTCAAGCGGGGCGCTTTCTTGACGAATGCTTAACGCGCAGAAGATGCACGCCATCCGCCAGGACGCGATAAATGATCAAATAGTGAGAGTGCACCAGCAGTTCGCGCGTGTCGGCTTTACGGCCAACATGACCAATTTCAGGAAAGACGGCAAGTATGCTGGCTTTCCTTTCGATCTGGTCGAGCAATTTATCCGCATTCGCCGGGCTGTCAACGGCGACGCGCCGGCCAATCCGGATCAGGTCATTGACCGCAGCCGAGCTCCAGAACACTGGTCGCGGCTGCGCCATTTTATTTAGCCTTGATCGCGGCCCGAATCCGGCGCATGGCCTCGTTATGCGGAATCAACGGAGCGGAATCGTTAAGCGCTTCCTGCACCTCGCCGCTCAACCACTCGTCGTAGCCTTCCTCTTTTGCTAACTGCTTGACCTCAAACCGCTCAATCCCCAAGGCAAGCAAACGCTGCTCGACCGCTTGCAGCGCGTCAAACACCGCAGCTGTTTTACCTTCAAAATCCAACAAGGCGTGATCGCCCTGCTCGTCGTGCACATACACCACCCAGCCCTCGTCCCGCGCTTGAGCGGAGACGCTGAACTCTTTTTCGGTGTTAGCCAACATGGCAAGTGCCGATGGCTGTATGGTCAGGGTCGTCATGGCCAGCCTCCAATCCGATAAGGGAACCAATCTAGCACCGGCTGCGGCGCAAGGTTTGAGACAAAACAAGCCCTCTTCACAGCGTTCCGGCACATGGATGCTGGCCTTGATATGTTTCAAATTTGCCACGATGGTGAAGGTCATGATGACCAGCAGCGACCACGAGCTCCACTTGCCGACGTGCACCGCCGACCAGGCGCCGATCTGGTTGGGATAGCGCCACACGCCCCAGAAGGTGCTGATGTTCTCGGCCAGCCAGATGAACAGGCCGATCAGCACGAAGGCCAGCAGCAGCGGCATCTGGCGCTCGCGGTCCAGCGGCCGGAACACCGCCGTGGTGCGGGCGTACAGGCCCAGCGCGCAGGCCGCCAGGTACCAGCGGTAGTCGCCGATATAGTGGTGGGTGAAGAAGTTGGCGTAGATCAGCACGGCGATCAGCGCCGCCATCCAGTGCGGCGGATGATGGCGGATGCGCAGGTCGAACAGCCGCCAGGCCTGGATGATGTAGCTGCCCACCGCCGCGTACATGAAGCCGGAGAACAGCGGCACGCCGAACAGCTTGCTCCAGGCGAAGTCGGGATAGCTCCACGACTGGATCGCGCCCGAGGTCTTGAACACTTCCAGCGCGAAGCCGACCGCATGGAACAGGCTGACGGCCTTCAGCTCGTCCCAGGTCTCCAGCCGGGCCCACACCATCCAGCCCTGGATCGCCAGCGCCGCCAGCAGCAGCACGTCGTAGCGCGGCAGGCCGAACAGCCCGGCGCGCGGCACCAGGAACACGGTGGCGAAAAACAGCGCCACGAACAGGCAGGCGCGCGCCTCCTTGATGCCGAAGTACCAGAATTCCGTCAGAAAGCGCGCGGCGCCGCGCAGGCCCGGGCGGGCGGCGCCGTCCAGCAGGTGGTGGTCGAGGGTGGCGAGCATGCCCGCTACTCTACCGTGACAGCGCCAAAAAAAACAGGCCGCCGGGACGGCGCGGCCTGCGCAAGTGTTGGGGCGGCACGACCCGCCCCTCCCCCTCTCAGTACTGCAAGAGTCCGTTCAAGCCCGACCTAGCGGTTCAGGCGGTTCAGCAATTGCGCGCGCAGCATGCGCGCGCCCATCTCGTCCAGCGGCGCCAGCGGCCCGCGCGCGGCCGGCGGCAAATGGGCCGCCTCGCCGCCGTCGCTGTCGAACACGTAGTGGCGGAAGATTTCGCGCCACGCCGCGCGCTGCGCCGGCGGCAGGTCGCGCATGGTCATCAGCCCCAGCAGCAAGGCGTTGTGCGGCGTGTCCATCCAGGCCGGCGACTGGCGCCACCAGTAGTTGATCAACAGATTGAACGCCTCCAGCCCCTCCACGTGGTGCCACCACATGCTGGGAATGAACAGCGCGTCGCCAGCCTCCAGCTCGGCCGACTGGGCATGCGCCAACGCCTCGGCGAAGCGCGGGTAGCGTTCGAGGTCGGGCCGGTGCAGGTCGACCATGCTGACCGACTGCCCGGCCGGGGTGAAATCGAGCGGCCCCACATACAGATTCTTCAGCTGCTCCGGCGGGAACAGGGTGAAGCGGCGGCGCCCGGCCGCCACGCACGCCAGGTTGTCCGGCAGGTCGTAATGGGCCGGCACGCGGGTGCGGTTGCCGATCCACAGGCTGGCCAGCGGGTCGCGCGCACCCAGGTTGAGGTCGTTCTCGGCGCGCAAGCCCGGCAGGCAGGTGTCGATGGTGGTCGAGCCCACGTACAGCGTGGGCGGCGCGGGCGCGTCGAGGTGGGCGGCCAGCGCGTCCAGCACCTGGTCGAAGCGCACCATCTGGCTGTGGAAGTTGAGCCCGCTCAGGTCGTCGTTGTAAAAAATGCGGCCGTCGCCGCCGGGCGGCTGATGGCTGGCCAGCACGGTGGCGTCGCGGTAGAAGCGGCGCAGATAGGCGTCGGCGGCGCGCGCCGACTGCCGTCCCGCCCGCACCAGCGGCCAGTGCGCCACCAGGCCGCGCAGCACCAGCGGCACCGGCGAGCACAGCACCTCGTCGGGCAGCGGCTGGCTGCCGTCGCCGCGCAGGTCGGCGCTGCGCGCGCAATCGATCTCGGCGATGGCGGTGAAACTGCGGGACATGAATTCTCTCGAGAAAACAGGCCGCCGCCGGGGCGGCGGCCTGTGGACTTACTCAGCTGCCAATCAAGCTTAGAACTTGTAACGCAGGCCCAGCATGTAACGCGGACCGGCTTGCGTCACATTCAGGGTGGCCGCCTCGGTACGGCCGTGCTGGCGCGTGGTGCGGTCGGTGAGGTTGATCGCCTCGGCCTGGAAGCTCAGGTTCTTGTTGAAATTGTAGCCGATGCTGAGGTCGACCTGGCCATAGGCGTCGGTGTACACCGGCGCCGCGCGGCCATTGCCGTCGACCGTGGCGGCCAGGAAGGAATCGCGCCAGTTGTAGGCCACCCGCACCGACCAGTCCTTGTTCTCGAAGATACCGACCAGGTTGGCCGAGTTGCTCAAGCCCAGGATCGCGAACTGGTCGTTCACGTCGGCGTTGTTGTACTTCAGCGGCGAGTGCACGTAGGTGTAGTTGGCCTGCACGCCGAAGCCGCTCTGGCCGAACATATGCTGCACGTTGACCTCGGCGCCGCTGACGTCGGCCGACTTCTGGTTGGCGTAGGTGGTGGTCTGGAAGTTCAGGATCGGATCGGTCGGCAGGCCGGTGATGGTGCCGTCCAGCATGCCGTCGGGCTTCACGCCGGTCTTCTTGACGCCGGGCTGGCCGTCGAAGTTGCCCAGGATGTAGTTGCGGATGCAGTTGGTGTCGGCCGCGGTACAGCCGCCGGTGGACAACGCCGCCTTGTAGTAGGCGCCGCCGACCGGGGTGTGCAGGTCGTACAGCGACTGCGACACCAGCGTCTGGCCGGCGTAGTTGTCCATCTGCTTGCGGAAGTAGGCCAGCGACAGCACGCTCTGCTTGTCGTAATACCATTCCCACGACAGGTCCAGATTCTTCGACTTGACCGGCTTCAGCGCCGGGTTGCCGACCGAGGCGGTGCCGCCGGTGAACACGTTGGCGATGGTGCCCAGGGTCAGGCCGCCCTGCAGCTGGTCGTAGCGGGCGCGGCCGATGGTGGTGCCCAGGCTGGCGCGCAGCTTCATGTCGCTGCGGATGTCGGCGTCCAGGTTGAGGGCCGGCAGCACGTTGGTGTAGGAGGCGTCGGTGTTGCTGAACGCCTGGCCGCCAAAGGTGATCGGCAATTCATTCTGCGCCACCCACACCACGGCCGTGCCCGGCAGCACCTGCGCCACCGAGGTGACCTTGGTGCGCTCCAGGCGCAAGCCCACCGACGAGTGGAACGGGATCGCGGTATCCCAGTCGGTGTTGAACGAGGCGTAGGCCGAGGTGGTTTTCTCCTGCAAGGTGCGGTCGGTGTCCGGCTTGGTCATGTTCGGCAGGTAGGCGGCCTGGTTGCCGACCGCGTTGGCGGTGAGCTGGCGCACCGTGGCGAAGTCGAAGCTGTACAGGGTGGCGAACAGGTTGGGCGAGTTCGAACCGCCCAGCTTGTTGAAGAACGAGGACATCGGGTTGGCCGTCCACAGGCTGGCCGGATAGTCCGAGGGCTTGGTGGCGCCGCCCCAGGTGTTGTTCTGCACGTTGGAGTAGGTCGAGCGGTTGGTGGTGTCGGTGTAGCTGACGCCGAAGTTCAGGTCGGACGCCTCCAGCAGCTTCAGGTTGGCCTTCGCCTGGGCTTGCTTGATGGTGGATTTCTCGTAGCTGTTGTGGAACCACGAACCGGCCGCCTGGATCGGCGCCGCCGCCAGGTTGGCCGCCGGCATGGTCAGCACCGGCAACTCGGTGGTGAAGTCGACCTTGGTGGTGCCGCGGCTGAAGCTGGCGTTGGACAGCGTGTTTTCGGAACCGAACGGGCTGTCGGCGCCCGACTCGGCGGTCGAGTGGTGGGCGTCGAACTCCACCTTCAGGTCCGGCGTGGCTTTCCACACGGTGTTGAAGCCCAGCGACTTGTTCTTGGTCTTGGTGGCGAAATCGCCGCCCACCACCGAGATGTCCTGCGGCGTCGGGTAGACTTCCTGGTAGGTCAGCGGGCTGACCACGTGGCCGCTCGGCCAGGTGCTGGTCGAGGTCGGGGTCTGGGCGAACCACACGCTCAGTTCGCTACGCTTGGTCTGGATCTTGTTTTCCGAGAAGGTGTAGTCGACCGTGGTGGTCAGGTCCTTGACCGGGCGGAACTGGAAGGTCAGCTGGCCGTTGGTGCGCTGACGCTGGATGGCCGACGAGTTGTAGCCGAAGTTCTGCGGAATCGAGTACAGCGCGTCCGGGGCCGGACGGTTGGTGATGTTCTGCGAGCCGGGCTGGCCGGGCTGCGGCAGGGTCTGGCCGTCGATCACGGCCGAGCCCAGGTACGGGCCCTGGTAGCCGTTGAACAGGCCGGCGCGGTTGACGCCCGAGTCGCGCGACTGGTAGCTGCCGCTCACCGCCACGCCGAAGCGGCCGTCTGCGCTGGTGTTGGTGTAGATGCCCGAGACTTCCGGCGTCACGCTCTTGCCCTTGAAGGCGTCCACCACGTGGTCGTTGGAGGTGTCCTTCAGCGCCTTGACGCCGACGCTGGCGTGCAGGCCGGGATTGTCGAACGGACGGCCGGTCACCACGTTGATGGTGGCGCCGATGCCGCCGCTCGGGCTGTCGGCGCGGCCGGTCTTGTACACCTGCAGCTGGGAGATCGATTCCGAGGCCAGGTTGGAGAAGTCGAACGAGCGGCCGGACAGGTCGCTCAGGTCGGTGGTCGGCATCTGGCGGCCGTTCAGCAGCACCAGGTTGAAGTCCGGGCCGAGGCCGCGCACGGTGACCTTCTGGCCTTCGCCGTTGCTGCGGTCGATCGACACGCCGGAAATCCGCTGCAGCGATTCGGCCAGGTTGGTGTCCGGGAATTTACCCATGTCCTCGGCCACGATGCCATCGACGATGCCATCGGAGTTGCGCTTCAGGTTCAGCGTCGACTGCATACTGGCGCGGATGCCGGTCACCACCACCGACGGCGTGGTGTCGGTGGCGGCGGTGTTGTCTTGCGCTTGGGCCAGGCCGAAGGCGGCGCAGGCGCCGGCCACCGCGACACTGATCAGACGGCGCTGTCGTGGCGCCTTTGAAAACGTTTTCATCGAAGTACGCACTTCATCTCCTTATTTTGATTATTCCGGCGTTGCGCTGCCGGAGTTGATTGCTACTCAAACTGACTGCTGGGTAGTTCTGTACAAAGGCGCCGCAGAACACGGACGGCGGTGTGATGCCCGCCTGGGAGGCTGTCCGACTCGTGCTGAGTGACTTATTAGACAAGTTCAGAATAGGAGAAACGCTTCCATTCGTCAATCGGTCGAACAATCTATGCACCGATTCTGCCCATCGGTGTTGTAACGACGCACCAGAACGGTTAGTTCCGCCCCGCGTTGGATCTTTAGTCGATATGACAAGCTTGGTGTATCATCGGCGGATTCCCCCTTTCGGAACTCCGCCCCATGATCGTTGCCGGCGACCAGCAGTTACTCAAGCAAATCAATCGCATGGCACTGGTGCGCCAGTTGTGCAGCGTGCCGGGCTTGTCGCGCGCGGCGCTGGCCGAGGCCGTTGGCCTGACCAAGTCCACCGTCAGCCTGCTGGTGCGCGAGCTGCTGGACGAAGGCTGGCTGACCGAGAGCGACATCCGCGTCACCGGCGCGCTGGGCCGGCGCGCCACGCCGCTGCAGCTGGACGGCGAACGGCTGGCCCTGCTGGGGGCCGACCTTGGCATCGGCATGGCGCGCATCGTCGCCACCAACCTGCTGGGCGAGGTGCTGGCCGAGCAGGAACTGCCCTACCTCGACCCGGCCGACACCGCCGGCTGCATCGGCCTGATGGCGCAGGGCCTGGCCGAGCTGGCCATGGGCGTGGCGCTGGCCGGGCGCACCGTGCTGGGCGTCGGCGTCGGCCTGCACGGCGTGGTGGACGACGCCACCGGCGTGCTGCACTACGCGCCGCACCTGGGCTGGCGCAACGTCGACGTCGCCGGCCAGCTGCGCGCCCACTTCGCCGGCACGCCGCTGGCCGAGCTGCCGCTGTTCATTCAAAACGAGGCCAACGTGGCGGCGCTGGCCGAGCTGGAGTTCTCCGGCCAGGTCGACGCCGACCCGCTGATCTACCTCAGCATCGGCTACGGCGTCGGCGCCGGCATCATCGTCAACGGCCGCCTGCTGACCGGCTTGTACGGCTTCGCCGGCGAGGTCGGCCACACCATCCTGCAGCAGGGCGGCCCGCCCTGCTCGTGCGGCCGGCGCGGCTGCGCCGACGCGCTGATCGGCCTGCAAGCCTTGCTGGACGAGGTGTACGGCAAGCTGCCGCAGTCGACGCCGGAGCAGCTGGAACAATTGTTCACCGAGGCCGAGGCGGAATCCGGCCACGCCGCGCGCGCGGTGGAGTCGGCCGGGCGCAACCTCGGCGTGCTGTTGAACAACCTGTGGGTGGCGTTCGACCCGATGTGCATCGTCATCGGCGGCGCCGCGCTGCGCCTGGGCGAGCGCTTCATCGGTCCGGGCCGCGGCGTGCTGCACGACTGCGCCAGCGCCACCGGGCTGCCGGCGCCCACCATCCGCACGCCCCACTTCGGCAACAACGCCATCGCGATCGGCGGCGCCGCCATGGCGCGCCACTACCTGATGCGCCCGTTCTCCGAGCAAAGCCCGGCGCGCCGCCACCACGCCCACAAGCTGGGCGAGCTGGCGCCGGCGCTGGCGGCCGGCATGCTGGCCTGGAACTGACGGCCGCCGCGCGCTAATCGAGCCCGGTCTTGCCGGGCGCCCAGTAAGCCTTGCTCTGGCGCCGCGCGGCGCCGACGCCGTGCTCGCGCAGCAGGCGGCCCATGTGCTGGATGGCGCCGGCCTTGCCGGTCAACACCACGTCGGCCATGGGATGGGCCGCCAGCAGCGCCGCCATGTGCGCATCGAGCGCGTGCTCCGCGCTTTCCACGCTGGCGTTGCGCAGCTGCAGCCGCTCGGCGACCGCCCGCGTCTGGCCGGGGTCGCGCGCCGCGAACAGCATGTGGGTGGTGGCCTCGGCCGACAGCGCCACCGCCAGCCCGAGCGAGGTTTCATCGCCAAACAGGATCACCGGCGAGGCCGCCGGCGCCAGGCGCACCGACTTGCGCGGGCCGAAGAAAGCGCAGGCGTCGCCCTGGCGCAGCGTGCGCGCCCAGCGTGTGCCGGGCGCGTCGCCGTGCAGGTAAACCAGGATGCGGGTGCGGCCTTCGGCGGCGTCCCAGTCCAGCGGCGTATAGGTGCGCTGGGTCCAGCCGCCGAGCATCAGTTGGATCTTGTCGCCGGGCGTCCAGTCGACATCGCGCAAGGCGTCGCCGCCCAGGGTGATCAGGCGGAAGTCCGGGCTCGGCTCGGCGATCTCCAGCACCCGCGCGCCGCGCGTGAAGATTTTTTGCAGCGCCGCTTCAAACACGCCGGCGCGTTTGGGGGAAAGTGTGGTGTCCATGCTGAGGTAGACGGGCCACGCGCGCGAATATTTTGGCGCCGCCAAAAACAACGGGCCCGGACGCTTGCGCGTGCGGGCCCGTCATCAGCCGGCAGCCGTGGCTGCCAACTTAAAACCGATTACTGCAGTTTGATTTCGACATCAACGCCGGCTGGCAGGTCCAGCTTCATCAGGGCGTCAACGGTCTTGTCGGTTGGGTCGACGATGTCCATCAGGCGCTGGTGGGTGCGGATTTCGAACTGGTCGCGCGAGGTCTTGTTGACGTGCGGCGAACGCAGAACGTCGAAACGCTGGATGCGGGTTGGCAGTGGGACCGGGCCTTTGACCACGGCGCCGGTGCGCTTGGCGGTGTCCACGATTTCCAGGGCCGATTGGTCGATCAGCTTGTAGTCGAAAGCCTTCAGGCGGATACGGATTTTTTGATTGGTAACGGTCATGATAATTTCCTCAAAGAGCGAACTGGCAACTTTGTAGCGCCAGCAATTTAAAAAGAACGAGTTTTTTAAAACAAGGCCGACATGGTATCACACCATGTCGGCCCTGCTTCACATCACGCTAAAAAATTAGGCGATGATCTTGGCAACCACGCCGGCGCCCACGGTACGGCCGCCTTCGCGGATAGCGAAGCGCAGACCTTCTTCCATAGCGATCGGGTTGATCAGCTTGACGGTGATCGACACGTTGTCGCCTGGCATAACCATTTCTTTATCGGCTGGCAGCTCGATCGAACCGGTCACGTCGGTGGTACGGAAGTAGAACTGTGGACGGTAGTTGTTGAAGAACGGGGTGTGACGGCCGCCTTCATCTTTCGACAGAACGTAGATCTCGCCGGTGAAGTGGTTGTGCGGCTTGATCGAGCCTGGCTTGGCCAGAACCTGACCACGCTGAACGTCTTCACGCTTGGTGCCGCGCAGCAGCAGGCCAACGTTGTCGCCGGCTTGACCCTGGTCCAGCAGCTTGCGGAACATTTCCACGCCGGTGCAGGTGGTTTTCACGGTGTCGGTGATGCCCACGATTTCGATCTCTTCGCCGACCTTGATGATGCCGCGCTCAACACGACCGGTCACCACGGTGCCGCGGCCCGAGATCGAGAACACGTCTTCCACTGGCATCAGGAAGGTGCCGTCAACTGCGCGCTCTGGGGTCGGGATGTACGAATCCAGGGCTTCGGCCAGTTGCATGATGGCCTGTTCGCCCAGCGGGCCGGTGTCGCCGTCCAGCGCCATACGGGCCGAACCTTTGACGATCGGCAGGTCGTCGCCTGGGAACTCGTACTTCGACAGCAGTTCGCGCACTTCCATTTCCACCAGTTCCAGCAGCTCGGCGTCGTCCACCAGGTCGCACTTGTTCAGGAACACGATGATGTAAGGAACGCCAACCTGACGCGCCAGCAGGATGTGCTCGCGGGTCTGTGGCATTGGGCCGTCAGCGGCCGAGCACACCAGGATCGCGCCGTCCATCTGCGCGGCACCGGTAATCATGTTCTTGATGTAGTCGGCGTGGCCTGGGCAGTCAACGTGAGCGTAGTGACGGCCGGCGGTTTCGTACTCGACGTGGGCGGTGTTGATGGTGATGCCGCGTGCTTTTTCTTCTGGAGCAGCGTCGATCTGGTCGTAAGCCTTAGCTTCGCCGCCGAATTTCTTCGACAGAACGGTAGCGATTGCTGCGGTCAGGGTGGTTTTGCCGTGGTCGACGTGACCGATGGTGCCTACGTTGACGTGCGGTTTAGTCCGCTCGAACTTTTCTTTTGCCATTTTGATTCTTCCTCAGAACAAAGTTTTTAAATGTGCGGCCGGATGATCTATCCGGCCGCAAAAATACCAGAATTACTTCGCTTTCGCGGTAACGATAGCGTCGATAACGTGCTTAGGCGCCTCGGAGTAGTGCTTGAACTCCATGGTGTAGGTCGCACGACCTTGCGTTGCGGAACGCAGGGTGGTCGAGTAACCAAACATTTCCGACAGTGGCACTTCGGCTTTGATGATCTTGCCGCCGCCGCCTGGGATTTCGTCCATGCCCTGCACCATACCGCGGCGGGACGACAGGTCGCCCATCACGGTACCGGCGTAGTCTTCCGGCGTTTCCACTTCCACGGCCATCATTGGTTCCAGGATGACTGGGTTAGCGCGTTTGCAAGCCTCTTTGAAGGCCATCGAACCGGCCATGCGGAATGCATTTTCGTTCGAGTCAACATCGTGGTACGAACCGAAGGTCAGGGTCACTTTGACGTCCACCACCGGGTAGCCGGCCAGAACACCGGTGTTCAGGGTTTCGCGCACGCCTTTTTCCACCGCAGGGATGAATTCGCGAGGAATCACACCGCCCTTGATGGCGTCGACGAACTCGAAGCCCTTGCCTTGTTCCTGTGGCTCCAGGGTCACGACGGCGTGGCCGTACTGACCACGACCACCCGACTGCTTGACGAACTTGCCTTCCACATCGGACACGGTCTTGCGCACGGTTTCACGGTAGGCAACCTGTGGTTTGCCCACGGTGGCTTCCACGCCGAATTCGCGCTTCATGCGGTCAACGATGATCTCCAGGTGCAGCTCGCCCATACCACCGATGATGGTCTGGCCCGACTCTTCGTCGGTCTTCACGCGGAACGACGGGTCTTCCTGCGCCAGACGGTTCAGTGCCAGACCCATTTTTTCCTGGTCAGCCTTGGTTTTTGGTTCCACAGCCTGTTGAATCACCGGCTCCGGGAACACCATTTTTTCCAGGGTGATGATCGAGGCTGGATCGCACAGGGTTTCACCGGTGGTCACGTCCTTCAGGCCCACTGCCGCGGCGATGTCGCCGGCGCGCACTTCCTTGATCTCTTCGCGCTGGTTGGCGTGCATCTGCAGAATACGGCCCAGACGCTCTTTACGACCTTTGACCGAGTTGTACACGGTATCGCCGGCGTTGATCACACCCGAGTACACGCGGAAGAAGGCCAGCTGGCCCACGAACGGGTCGGTCATGATCTTGAAGGCCAGCGCCGAGAATTTCTCGTCGTCGGCGGCCTTGCGGGTGGCTGGCTGCTCGTCTTCGTCGGTGCCCGAAACGGCTGCGATGTCCACTGGGGACGGCAGGTATTCGATCACCGCGTCCAGCATGGCCTGCACGCCCTTGTTCTTGAAGGCGGTACCGCACATCATTGGAACGATCTCGGAAGCGATGGTGCGGTCGCGCAGCGCCTTCTTGATCTCGGCTTCCGACAGGTCGCCTTCTTCCAGGTACTTGTTCATCAGGTCTTCGTTCGCCTCGGCGGCGGCTTCAACCATCTTCTCGCGCCACTCGGCGGCCGAATCGGCCAGCTCGGCAGGGATGTCGACGTAGTCGAACTTCATGCCTTGCGAAGCGTCGTCCCAGATGATGGCTTTCATCTTGACCAGGTCGATCACGCCCTTGAAGTTGTCTTCGGCGCCGATCGGGATCTGGATCAGCACTGGGTTGGCCTTCAGGCGTGCGCGCATCTGCTCGTACACTTTGAAGAAGTTCGCGCCGGTACGGTCCATCTTGTTGACGAAGGCCAGACGTGGCACTTTGTACTTGTTGGCCTGACGCCACACGGTTTCCGACTGTGGCTGAACGCCGCCCACTGCGCAGTAAACCATGCAAGCACCGTCCAGAACACGCATCGAGCGTTCAACTTCAATGGTGAAGTCAACGTGGCCCGGGGTGTCGATGATGTTGATGTGGTGCTCAGGGAAGTTGTTCGCCATGCCTTTCCAGAAGCAGGTGGTCGCAGCCGAGGTGATGGTGATACCACGCTCTTGTTCCTGCTCCATCCAGTCCATGGTGGCGGCGCCGTCGTGGACTTCACCGATCTTGTGGTTCACGCCCGTGTAGAACAGAACGCGCTCGGTGGTGGTGGTCTTACCTGCATCGATGTGAGCGGAGATACCGATATTGCGGTAGCGCTCGATGGGGGTCTTGCGGGCCATAATTAATCCTAAATCGTTTAATGGACAAAACCGAGCGCCATTTTTGGTGACAAAAATGAGCCCGGCCTCGAACAACGGATAACAGCCAGCTCAGCAGCTGGCCGATTTTATTAGAAGCGGAAGTGCGAGAACGCTTTGTTCGCTTCAGCCATGCGGTGAACTTCGTCACGACGCTTCATCGCGCCGCCACGGCCTTCGGCCGCTTCCATCAGCTCGCCAGCCAGACGTTGTGGCATGGACTTCTCGCTGCGCTTGTTGGCAGCTTCGCGCAGCCAACGCATGGACAGGGCCATGCGGCGCACTGGGCGGACTTCAACCGGCACCTGGTAGTTGGCACCACCAACGCGACGGGATTTCACTTCAACCAGCGGCTTGGCGTTGTTCAGCGCGGTGGCGAACACTTCCAGCGGGTCTTTGCCCGATTTCTGGGCGATGTGCTCGAAGGCACCGTAGATGATGTTTTCAGCGACCGATTTTTTACCGGACAGCATCAGAACGTTCACGAATTTGGCGACATCGGTGTTGCCG
Organism: Duganella sp. SG902; assembly: GCF_013376005.1. Classification (GTDB taxonomy): domain Bacteria; phylum Pseudomonadota; class Gammaproteobacteria; order Burkholderiales; family Burkholderiaceae_D; genus Rugamonas. The sequence continues at coordinate 423,480 of NZ_JABMJK010000003.1, forward strand.
AATTTTGGATCCGGCAGGATCTCGCGCTTGGGTACTTCACGACGACGTGGCATGTCATTTCCTTTATCTTCAGTTGAGTGCCTTGCGGTCACTCGCGGCGGCCATCATAGCCAACCACTTACTCGGTCTCACGACCGGCTCAACTCAATTAATGTAGATTACTTCTTGGCTTGCTTGGCGCGCTTGGCACCGTATTTCGAGCGAGCTTGCTTACGGTCTTTAACGCCCTGGGTATCCAGTGCACCGCGAACCATGTGGTAACGCACACCTGGCAAGTCTTTCACACGACCGCCGCGCAGCAGGACCACGCTGTGTTCCTGCAGGTTGTGGCCTTCGCCGCCGATGTACGAAATGACTTCGAAACCGTTGGTCAGGCGCACCTTGGCAACTTTACGCAGTGCCGAGTTAGGCTTCTTAGGAGTGGTGGTGTACACACGGGTGCACACGCCACGTTTTTGCGGGCTGTTTTCCAGCGCCGGCGATTTGCTCTTCACGACCAGCTTGGTGCGTGGTTGGCGAATCAGTTGATTGATGGTTGGCATCGTTCTAAACCCAACTAAATTACAACGTTAACAACCCGGTCATAGTGCCGGGGACAAAAAACCTTCTCCCGATTTACTGGGCAACGGAGGCGCAAACAGCCACTCTCGCGGAGCAGCCGGATTCAGCGTATACGATGTGCAGAATAAATTGAGAACTCGCGAGTATAGACGTGAAGCGCGGCTCAGTCAACCAATTTCACGGCGCCATGCGGCTTGCAAGGATCAAGAAACACTTGATAATAGCGGACTAATCCATCATCCCCTGTCCGCCGAATGCCATCCCTGCCGCGTCCCGCCCCCTTGTTCGTGCTTGCCAGCTACCTGATGTTGTCGCTGGTGCCCTGCGTGCCCCTGTTGCTGGGCAAGCAGGTGCCGGAGCTGGCGCACGTGCTGGCGGTGGAGGCGCTGGCCTGGCTGGCGGTGTGGAGCGTGTTCGGCCGGCCGGCCTGGTTCCACTGGCTGCTGATCCCGGCGTTCGTGGCGCTGCCGACCGAAATCTACTTGTATATTTATTACGGCCAGGGCATCTCCACCCACCATCTCGGCATCATTGCCGAGACCAGCCCCAAGGAGGCGATGGAGTTCCTCGGCCGCAAGGTCTGGCTGATGGGCGCGGTGCTGCTGGCCATGATACTGTGGGGCGGCGCGGTGCAGGTGGCGGCGCGCCACAGCCCGACGCTGACCTGGCGCGGCAAGTCGCGCCGGGCCGTGCTGGCCGCGCTGCTGGCGCTGGGCGCGCTGTGGGCCTACGGCTGGGAATTCGGCGTGCGCGGCAAGCCGGCGCCGCCGCCGCATGCCAGCGCCAGCGCCGCGTCCACAGCGTCCGCCAGCGAGGAAGAGGCCGAGGAGGACGCGCCGGAAGACAGCGCGCAGGAACACGCCGCCATCGCCGGCGCCGGCCGCACCGGCTGGCACTGGCCGGCGCTGCCCTGGCGCGTGCGCACGCCGCTGGCGTTCAGCGACTTCGCCTCGTCCTGGCCGTTCGGCCTGACCGCGCGCGGGGTCGACTTCTACAAGGAGCGCGAATACCTGGCCGACCTCGGCCGGCGCAGCCGCAGCTTCACCTTCGGCGCGCACCAGCCGCAAAAGAACGACGCGCCGGAGATCGTCATCATGGTGATCGGCGAATCGTCGCGCTACGACCGCTGGGGCATCAACGGCTACTCGCGCGACACCACGCCGCTGCTGCGCCAGGAGCCCAACCTGGTGACGCTGCCGGACGTGATCACCTCGGTCTCGGCCACGCGCCTGTCGGTGCCGGTGATCATCTCGCGCAAGCCGGCCATGCAGGCGCTGAAGGATGGCTTCTACGAGAAATCCTTCCTGACCGCCTACAAGGAGGCCGGCTTCAAGACCTTCTGGCTGTCCAACCAGATCTCGTTCGGCCAGTTCGACACGCCGGTGTCGGTGTTCGCCAAGGAGGCCAACGTGATCCAGTTCATGAACCTGGGCGGCTTCACCAACAACTCCAACTTCGACCAGATTTTGCTGGAGCCGCTGCGGCACGCCATCGGCGACCCGGCGCCGAAGAAGCTGATCGTGCTGCACACGCTGGGCAACCACTGGAACTACAGCCAGCGCTACCCGAAGGAATTCGACAAATGGCAGCCGTCGCTGTTCGGCGTCGACAAGCCGGTGTACACCGACCTGAAGATCAAGCCGCAGCTCAACAACAGCTACGACAACTCCATCCTCTACACCGACTGGTTCCTGTCGCAGGTGATCCGGCAGCTCAAGGACACGCAACAGCTCAGCTCCATGGTGTACGTGGCGGACCACGGCCAGACCCTGTACGACGGCAGCTGCAACATCGCCTTCCACGGCCACAACACCCAGTACGAATTCCACGTGCCGGCCATGGTCTGGTACTCGGACCTGTACAAGGAGCGCTATCCGGAAAAGGTGAGGCAACTGCTGCGCCACCGCAAGGCGCGGCTGGCCACCGAGAACATGTTCCACACGCTGCTGGACCTGGGCGACATCCAGTACGACGATCAAAAGCTGGAGTGGAGCTTCCTCAACAAGCAGTTCAAGCAGCACAAGCGCTACGTCGACAGCTACGGCTGGTCCAACTACGACAACGCCAGCTTCAAGGGCGACTGCCGCGAAGTGATGGACAAGGGCAAACCGCTCAAACAGGAAAAATAAAGAGCATACGTTCCGGCCGGCACCCGGCGCGGGAGCGGCCGGGACCAGCATTGACGCGCCCTAGCGCAGTGCCAGGCGGCCCGCCATACGGCCGCCGCCCGCCGCGTCGCCGATCTTGAACACGCTGACGGTCTGCTGCAGTTGGCCGGCCTGATCCTGCAGCGACTGCGTGGCGGCGGCCGCTTCCTCCACCAGCGCGGCATTCTGCTGCGTCACCTGGTCCATCTGCGCCACCGCCTGATTGACCTGATCGATGCCCTCGCTCTGCTCGCGGCTGGCGACGGCGATTTCGCCGACGATCTGCGTCACCTGATGCACATCGCCCACCAGCGTGGTCATGGTGGTGCCGGCCTGCTCGACCAGATTGGTGCCCAGCTGGATCTTCTGCACCGAATCATCGATCAGCACCTTGATTTCCTTGGCCGCCGCGGCCGAGCGCTGCGCCAGGTTGCGCACCTCGGTCGCCACCACCGCGAAGCCACGGCCCTGCTCACCGGCGCGCGCCGCCTCCACCGCCGCGTTCAGCGCCAGGATGTTGGTCTGGAACGCGATGCCGTCGATCACGCCGGTGATATCGACAATCTTGCGCGAGGCGTCGTTGATGTCATTCATGGTGGAGACCACCTGCTGCATTACCTCGCCGCCTTGCGCGGCCGTGGCCGAGGCGCCCTCCACCAGCTTGCGCGCATGCTGGGCGTTTTCCGAATTCTGCTTGACGGTGCTGGTCAGCTCCTCGATCGAGGCGGCGGTTTCCTCCAGCGAACTGGCCTGGGTTTCCGTGCGCGAGGACAGCTCCATATTCCCGGCCGCCAGTTCCTGCGAGCCGGTGTTGATCACATCCGCGCCCTGGCGCACGCGCGACACGGTGGACAGCAGATCGCCCTGCATGCGCTGGATCGCCTTCAGCAAGCGCTGGATTTCGTTGTCGCCGGAAGCCTCGATGTGCGCGGTCAGGTCGCCGCTGGCAACGCGGTCCAGTTGCTCGACCGCGCCGGCCAGCGGCAGCAGCACGGTGGATCGCAGCATCAGGTGCGCGCCAAACACCAGGGCCAGCGCGATCAGCAGGCCCAGCGCGACCAGCCACATGACCACCGTGTACTCGCTGGCGCGCTTGGCGGCCAGGTCGCTGATCTGCTCATCGCCCAGCTTCTGGAACTTTTCCAGCAGCGTGGAGAAGGCGGCGCCGGTCGGGGTCAGCTCGGCGGAATTGATGGCGGAGTAGGCGGCGGTATCATCCTTGGCCAGCGCGGCGGAGGCGCGTTCCAGCACCACGGACAGCTTGCGGCCGGCGTCCACCAGATCCTTCTTGAGCTGGGCGTCCTGCCCTGGGTAGTTGGGTGTCTTGTCAAACTTGTCGAGGAAGTCCAGCGTGCGCAGGTAGGATTTCTGGGCGCTGGCCAGCGCCGAGTCACGCTCGGCCTTGTTGTCGGCCTCTTTCAGCGCCGCATAGCCGCGCGTCATGGCCGAGCGGGTGCGCGTGGTGTCCTTGTAGGCGTCGTTGATGATGATGATCTGCGAAGCGATCTGATGCACTTCCGCAATCGAGCGGTTCGACTGCTGCAACGCGAAAATTCCGAGCCCGGCGCCGACCAGCAGCATCCCCGCAAACAACACCAGCACGCCCAGCAGGCTTGTCTTCACAGTTATATTTTTCACGCGTGATCTCCCGTCGCATTTAACAATTGCCCTTTAGTAATTATACGCTAATAAACTACATGCAAAATGTAGCTTAATCGGGCCGGCATGCCTTACGCAGGCTTATGCACCATCAGCCAGTACACCACCAGCAACGCGCCAAATGCCGGGAAGCCGAGCCCCGTCCATATCTTTTCATACTGCCAGTAGCGCGAGGGCAGCGCCGCTCCCTGGGCAGCGGCCAGCGCCGCCATGTCACGCATGCGCAGCTGCAGCCACACCACCGGCAGCCAGCACGCACCTGCCAGCAAGTACAGCGCGATCGACCAGACGATCCAGCGCGAGCCGAGCGGAAACCCAGCAAGATGCATCATCCAAAGACCAGACAACGGTTGAATAATGATGGCCGGCGTGGTGAACCACCAGTCCGCGCGCGCCACCAGCCGGGTCACCACGGCGATGGCCGGCACGTTGCCGCTACGGTTAGCGAAAAACATGTAGAAAGCCGTACCGAAGCCGGTTCCGAACATAAAGGTGGCTGACAGAATATGCAGCCATTTGATCGCCATATAGTCCATTATTTACTCGCCCTCCACATCAGGAACATCAACGCCAGCAAGGGCAGGTTCTTACTCAGCGGGCCGAACGGATGGAGCCAGAAGAACGGCAGGCAGACGCTCATCACCAGCGTGTAGCCACCCACCAGCGCCAGCTGCGCCGCCCACAGCCAGCGGCGCGGACGCAACAACAGCAGCGCGCCGATTGCGGCGTCGGTCAGGCTGGCCGCCAGCAGCACGGCTTCCCGCGCGGCGGCCGGCACGCCGCAAGCCGCCAGCCACGCGCGGCTTTCCTCGTGCGGCCAACCGAACCAGGACACGGCCGCGGTCCACAGCCACATGAAGGCTATCATGATGGTGATCAGCGGCGCGGCCCAATCCCACACGGCGGCGAACCGTTGCGCCGGGCGGGCGAAATGCGCCGGATCGCGCGGCGGCCGGCCTAACAGCGCGGTGGCGGGGCCGGCGTCGGCGGTGTTGCCACCATCCGCGCTTTGCTCCAACATCAGCAGCGACTCCGGCGTCAACGCGCTGGAGGGCATCAACGCGGCCACGCGCGCCACCAGGCGGGCCAGCGGCAGCGGCAAATCCAGCACCAGCCCCGGCGGCGCCCGCATGCCTTGCCGCAGGTCGCCCAGATAGCCCGCCATGGTGGTGGCGCGCGGCCCCACCACCGCCAGCTCGCGCGGGCCGGCGGCGACCGCCGTCACCAGCTTGACGATCACAGCGGCCAGGTCTTCGACGTGGATGGGCTGTACCTTGGCGCCATGCGCCATCGGCATCATCAGCGCGGGCAACGTGGCCAGCATGCGGAACATGACGCTGCTGGCGCCCTCCTCGCCATATACCAGCGACGGCCGGATGATGGTCGACTCCAGGCCGCGCGCCAGCAGATCCGCTTCCGCCGCGCCCTTGCTGCGCCAATAGCCGGTGGCGGCGTCCGGATGGCTGCCCAGCGCGGACACCTGCACCACGCGCCGCACGCCCGCGCGCTCGCACGCCGCGAAAACGGCCACCGGCGCCGCGCGGTGCAGCCGGTCGAAATCACCGGGCTGTTGTTCGCGGATGATGCCGACGCAGTTGACCACCGCGTCCACGCCCGCCAGCAACGGCAGCCAGTCCGCCTCCGTGGTCATGCGGCCAAACTCGGCCTCGCGCCAGTCCTGCGGCCGCTCGCCGGCCGGCCGCCGGCGGCTCAATCCAATCACTTCACAACCAGCCGCGCGCAAGGCCCGCAGCGCATGGCTGCCGATTAATCCAGTGGCGCCAAGTATCAATACTTTCATACCGCCTCCCATCTGTTATTTCTGTAATGACAGAAATATTTACCGAAATTTTTTTAATCGCTGCCGAGCAAACGCGCCACTTTGCCGCCCATTTTCAGGAAGCGCTGCATGGTCGCCGGCGGCAGGTGCTTGTAGTCGTCATAGGTGGCCGTGAGCATTTCGAGGAAGTCCAGCACTTGCTCCATCTTCAGCCTGGTGGCCTGTTCCAGTTGCGGATCGTGTTCCGCCTCCACCGCGCAGGCGCGCAGCACCGTCAGGGTGGGATCGATCTCGCGCTTCTTGCGCTCCTCCACAATGACGCGGAAGATTTCCCACACGTCCTGCAGGGCGACGAAGTGATCGCGGCGGTCGCCGGCGACGTGCGTCACGCGCACCAATCCCCAACTCTGCAGCTCTTTCAGGCTGTTGCTGACATTGGAACGCGCCACGTTCAGGGTCTCGACGATGTCTTCGGCGTGCAGCGGTTGATTGGCCAGGAACAGCAGCGCGTGGATCTGCGCCACCGTGCGATTCACCCCCCACCGCGCGCCCATTTCACCCCAGTGGAGAATGTATTTCTGGATGGTCGGGGTCATCTTCATGGGCTTCTCTTATTTCTGTCAACACAGAAATATTAGGCCGCATTCCCCGCAAAGTCAATCATGGTTTGCGGATGGGCCATGTAATCGCCGAGCCAGGCGTGGACCCGGTTGGCCTTGGCGATGATGGCTGGCGCGAAGCCGCGTTCGCCGAGCAGGCGGATGCCGTTGGTATCCTGCAGCAGGCCGGGCGCCAGCCGCCACGCATCGCCGTCGCGGCGCACGCACCACGGTTGCAGGCAGTCGGACAGCAGCGACGCCAGCACCAGATGGTGCGACGCCACCATCACCCGCCCCTGCTGCGCCAACGTGTGCAGCACCGCGGCGGCGGCCGACACGGACTCCAGGTAATTCGTGCCGCGGAAGATCTCGTCGATGATGAACACCGCCGGCCGTCGCGCGGCCAATGCCAGCAGCTCCTGGCCGCGCCGCAGTTCGGCCATGTAGAAGCTTTCGCCGGCGCCCAGCGCATCCTCGTTCTGCATGCTGGAGTAGACCGGCAGCAGCGCCGTCACCGCACGCGCGGCGTAACAAAAGCCGAACGCGCGCGCGGTGATCAGGTTCAGGCCCACGGTGCGCAGCAAGGTGCTTTTGCCGACGCCGTTCTGGCCCGAGATGAACACGCCCTGCTCCGCCATGCCGAACGACAGCGCCGCAGCGTCGTCCAGCAGCGGATGGACGACCTGCGTCAAGGCCACCGCGTCGCCACGCTCCGCCCAGCAGTAAGCCTGCTGCCGCGACAGATGGCGCGCCAAGGCCAGGTCGGCGTCCAACACCGCCACCCGCGCAAAGCTGTCGCGCAGGAAGCCGATATTTTCGTTCACCACCTCACGGCTGCGGTAGTAGTGGCGCACGTTGAGCAACCATAGCCAGTCAGCGTAGTCGCTCACGCCCGGCATCCGCGAGGCCAACGAGCGGCTGATGCGGCGATTCAGCTTGCCCGCCTGCGCGCTATCGTCCCACGCCAGCAGCGTATGCGCGCGCAGCATCAACTGCATGGAATGGAGAATGCGGCCCCACTCCTGCACCGCGTTGTGATGCTGCGCCTGCACCGCGCACAGCACCAGACACAACGCCAGCGCCACGCCCCACAACGGCAGCCATCCGGTCGCCAGCGCCAAGCCAGCCGACAGCAGGAACAGCACCGGCAGCCACGCCAGCAGCGGCAGCCAGCGCGGCGAGGATGGCTGCGGCGGACCAAACACGGTCTCGCTGATCTCGCGGTCGGCGCCGCGCAAGTCCCTGGTGGCCGCTTCCAGTTGCCGGCGGCGCGCGTCGTCCGCCATCAGCGCCCGGACGCGGGCGGCGGACGCGGACACGTCGTCCTCGGCGTGCAATCTGCGATGCAGTTCCTGCTGGCCGAAGATGCTGGTCTCGCGCGCCAGCTCGGCGCTGTAGGCGGGCAACAGCAAGTCGTCCCAGGTTTGCTGATCCATCACGCTGTCCGGTTGGGACAAGATACGGCGGTACATGGCCACGTCGCTGGCGACAAAAGGGTAATCGTTCATGCGGCGGTAGATGCGTGTGGTTGCCAGTTTTTCAAGTCCGGGCGGACAGCGCGGACAAGGCGGACGCCAGTCGGACAGCGGACAACGCTATCCCAGTCCATAAAAATCAAACACTTAGCGAGTGGCACGCTTTCTGCATAACGTTGTCCATCCACTCACAACAGAGCCATCATGATTCGCGACACTTCCAATCAAGACGCCGTCATCGCCCCGCCGAAAGGCCGGGCCGCCAAGCGTCGCATCCTCATCGCCGCCGGCGCCGTGGCGCTGGTCGCCATCGGCTGGTCGTTGCTGCACACCTGGCGCGGCAGCGACCATTCCGTCAACGCCTCGCGCCTGCGCATCGCCGAAGTCGGGCGCGGCACGCTGGTCCGCGACGCCGCCGTCAACGGCCGCGTGGTGGCCGCCGTCAGCCCGACGCTGTACGCGCCGTCGCTGGCCACCGTCACCCTGAAAGTCCACGCCGGCGACACGGTCAAGAAAGGCGACATCCTGGCCGTGCTGGAATCGCCCGACCTGTCCGATGCGCTCAAGCGCGAACAGGCGGCCTACGCGCAGATCGAGGCCGACGTGGCGCGCCAGCGCATCCTGGCGCGCAAACAGAAACTGCTGGCCCAGCGCGACGCCGACACCGCCGAAATCGACCAGGTCTCGGCCCAGCGCACGCTGGAGCGCTACGACGCCGTCGCCAACGAAGGCGCGGTGGCCAAGATCGAATACCAGCGCGCCAAGGACGCGGTGAATTCCGCCGTGATCCGCGCCAAGCACGCCAAGGAAGCCTCGGCGCTGGAAAACGACAACGTGGCGCTGGAGCTGGAGTCCAAGATCAAGCAGCTGGACCAGCAGCGCAGCACCCTGTCCAACGCCCAGCGCCGCGTCGACGAGCTGACCGTGCGCGCGCCGGTCGATGGCTTCATCGGCACGCTGTCGGTGGCCGACCGCAGCGTGGTGCCGGCCAACACGCCGCTCATGACGCTGGTCGACCTGTCGCGCCTCGAGGTGGAGCTGGAGGTGCCGGAGACCTACGTCTCCGACATCGGCCTGGGCATGAACGCGGAGGTCAACTACGGCACCGGCACCACCACCGGCAAGCTGTCCGCGCTGTCGCCGGAGGTGGTGAAGAACCAGGTGCTGGCGCGGGTGCGCTTCAACGGCGAGCAGCCGGCCGGCCTGCGCCAGAACCAGCGCGTCACCGCGCGCCTGCTGATCGATGAAAAGCCCAACACCCTGATGGTGCAGCGCGGCCCGTTCGTGGAATCGGAAGGCGGCCGTTACGCCTACGTGGTGCGCGACGGCATCGCCATCCGCACCCCGATCAAGCTGGGCGCCACCAGCGTCTCCGCCGTGGAAATCCTCGGCGGCCTGAAACAAGGCGACAAGATCGTGGTCGCCGGCACCGAAACCTTTGAGAACGCCGAACGCGTCTCGATCAACCAATAACTTTCTGAAGAGGCCCTCCATGCTGCGCATGAAAAACCTGAGCAAAGTCTATCGTACCCACATGATCGAGACCCACGCGCTGCGCGGTTTCGAGATCGACGTCAAGCAAGGCGAATTCGTCACCGTGACCGGCCCGTCCGGATCCGGCAAGACCAGCTTCCTCAACATCGCCGGCCTGCTGGAGGAGTTCACCGACGGCGAGTACATCCTGGACGGCATCAACGTCAAGGGCATGGACGACAACGCCCGCTCGCGCCTGCGCAATGAAAAGCTGGGCTTCATCTTCCAGGGCTTCAACCTGATTCCCGACCTGTCGCTGTTCGACAACGTCGACGTGCCGCTGCGCTATCGCGGCTTCAACGCGGCCGAGCGCAAGGAACGCATCGAGGACGCGCTGGCGAAGGTCGGCCTGGCTTCGCGCATGAAGCACTACCCGGCCGAGCTGTCGGGCGGCCAGCAGCAGCGCGTGGCGATCGCGCGCGCGCTGGCCGGTTCGCCCAAGCTGCTGCTGGCCGACGAACCGACCGGCAACCTCGACACCCAGATGGCGCGCGGCGTGATGGAGCTGCTGGAAGAGATCAACGCCCAGGGCACCACCATCCTGATGGTGACCCACGACCCTGAACTGGCTGTTCGCACCCAGCGCAATGTGCACATCATCGACGGCCAGGTGTCGGACCTGGTGCGCAAGGCGCCGTCGCTGAGCACCGTCAGCCACGTCGCTTAAGCCAAGGAGCGCAGCATGTTCCAATACTACTTCCTGCTGGGCGTGCGCAGCCTGCGCCGCAACCCGGCGCTGACCGCGCTGATGGTGCTGACGCTGGCCGTCGGCGTGGCGGCCAGCATCGCCACCCTGACCATCCTGCACGTGATGTCGGGCGACCCGATCCCGCACAAGAGCGACCGCCTGTTCGTGCCGCTGGTGGACAACGGCCTGCCCGACAACTACAAGCCCGGCGACAAGCCGGACGACAATCAGCTGAGCTACCGCGACGCCACCAATATCCTTAACAGCAAGGCCGGCGAGCGCCGCACCGTCATCTTCGGCATCGGGGTCGCCATCGAGCCGGAACGCAAGGATATCGGCGCGTTCAACGTGCGCGGCATCGCGCCGACCGCGGACTTCTTCAATATGTTCGAAACGCCCTTCCTGCACGGGCAGGGCTGGACGCCGGCCGAGGACAAGAACGCCGCCGACGTCGTGGTCCTGAGCCGCGCGCTGTCGGAAAAACTGTACGGCGACGCCGACCCGGTCGGCAAGCGCATGACGCTGGGCGGCCACCAGTACCAGATCGTCGGCGTGCTGAATACGTGGAACGTGGTGCCACGTTTCCACCGCATCATCGGCAGCAACGATGGCGCCTTCGGCGAGGAGGATGAACTGTTCGTTCCCTTCGCCAGCGCCATCCGCCACGAATTCCCGCGCAACGGCAGCACCAGCTGCTACGAAGACATCGCGCCCGGCTTCCAGGCCTTCCTCGATTCCGAGTGCACCTGGATCCAGGCGTGGATCGAAACCCGAGGCGCCTCGGACCGCGCCGAGCTGCAAAGCTTCCTCGACTCCTACGCCACCGAGCAGCGCAAGCTGGGCCGCCTGAAACGCAACGCCCCCAACATGCTGTACGACGTGCGCGAATGGCTGGACTACATGAAGGTGGTCGGCAACGACAACAAGCTGTCGGCGTGGCTGGCGTTCGGCTTCCTCGTCTTGTGCCTGGTGAACACCATCGGCCTGCTGCTGGCCAAGTTTTCGGTGCGGGCGGCGGAAGTCGGCATCCGCCGCGCGCTGGGCGCCTCGCGCCGCGAGATCTTCGCGCAGTTCCTGATCGAGACCACGGTGGTCGGTTTGGTCGGCGGCGTGCTTGGCCTGCTGCTGGCCTTCGGCGCGCTGGCGCTGATCGCCATGCAATCGAAGGCGCTGACGCTGGTGGCGCACATGGACTGGGTGATGCTGCTGACCACCTTCGCGCTGGCCGTGCTGTCCGCCGTCCTGGCCGGCCTGCTGCCAACCTGGCGCGCCTGCCAGGTAACGCCGGCCCTGCAACTCAAATCCCAATAAGCGAGCGCCATCATGGAAATCCGTCCTATCCTTTCCGCGCTGCTGCGCAATAAGACCGGCCCGGTGCTGGTGGCGATCCAGGTCGCGCTCAGCCTCGGCATCCTCGCCAACGCGCTGCACATCGTGCAGGTGCGGCAGGCCGTGTCGGCCCGTCCGTCCGGGCTGGAACGCGAGGAAGACATCTTCGTGCTGACCGTGCGCCACCTGAAGCAAGGCGGCCACGAAGAGCAGCTGGCCACGCAGCGCCGGGACACCGCCGCGCTGCGCGCCGTGCCGGGCGTGTTGTCGGTCGCCGAGACCAGCCAGATGCCGCTGTCGCGCTCCGGCAACTACACCGGCCTCGCGGTCGACCGCAAACAAACCCGCACCACCGCGCAATCGACCAGCTACCACACCGCCGATTCGCTGGTGAAGACCTGGGGCCTGAAGCTGGTCGAAGGCCGCGACTTCTATCCGAACGAGGTGCCGGAGATCGACACCACCACCAGCGACGACTTCCCAAAAGTGGGCATCGTCAGCCGCTCGCTGGCCGAGAAGATGTGGCCGGGCCAGAGCAGCTACGTCGGCAAGACGGTGTACTTCGGCACCGGCGACAAGTCGCGCAGCGTGCAGGTGGTGGGCGTGGTGGATCGCCTGCAGACGCCGGGCGCGCAGATCGGCGACACCGGCGAGTATTCGATCATCACGCCGACCCGCCTGACCGGCATCGCCGTCACGCACTACACCATGCGCGCCGAGCCGGGGCAGCTGGACCGGGTGATGAAGGAGACGGCGGAAACCATCCGCACCGCCTCGCCGACGCCGGTGGTCACGCGCGCGCGCAGCGTGAGCGAGATGCGCGCCGAACGCTATCGCGCCGACAACGCGCTGGCGTGGATGCTGGTGACGGTGAGCGTGCTGCTGTTGCTGATTACCGCCAGCGGCATCGTCGGCATGGCCAGCCTGTGGGTCACACAGCGCCGCAAGCAGATCGGCGTGCGCCGCGCGCTCGGTGCGCGCCGCATCGACATCCTGCGCTACTTCATCACCGAGAACTTCATGATCACCAGTGCCGGCGTGGCGGCCGGCCTGCTGATCGCGCTGGGCCTGAACCAGATGCTGGTCAGCCAGCTGGAGATGCCGCGCCTGCCGGCCGGCTACCTTCTGGGCGGCGCCGCCATCTTCTGGGCGCTGGGCTTGAGCGCGGTGTACGGTCCGGCGTGGCGCGCGGCCAGCATTTCGCCAGCCACCGCCACGCGCAGCGCCTGAGTGGAGCGACAATGTTATGCTTACGGCATGCCTACCGTATTAATCATTGACGATAACGCCGCCGTCGCCGTGGCCCTCGAAGTGCTGTTCTCGCTGCACGATATCGCGGCGCTGCGCGCGGCCTCGCCCGAAGCCGGCCTGGCCATGCTGGAACAGCACAGCGTGGACCTGGTCATCCAGGACATGAACTTCACTGCCGACACCACCTCGGGCGAGGAAGGCACGGCGCTGTTCAACGCCATCCGCGACCGCTATCCGGACCTGCCGGTGATCCTGCTGACGGCGTGGACGCACCTGAACGCGGCGGTGGACCTGATCAAGGCCGGCGCCGCCGACTACCTGGCCAAGCCATGGGACGATCACAAGCTGATCGCCACCGTCAACAACTTGATCGAACTGGGGCAGGCCAAACGCGCCTTGCAGCAGCGCGTGCAGGGCGAGTTGCGCCAGCGCCGCGAACTGGAACGCGGCCACGATTTGCGCGGCATGGTATTCCAGGACCCGGCCACGGAGCGCGTGATCCACCTGGCCTGCCAGGTGGCGCGCGCCGACGTGCCGGTGCTGATTTCCGGCCCCAACGGCACCGGCAAGGAACGGATCGCGGAAATCATCCAGGCCAATTCCTCGGTGCGCAACGGGCCGTTCGTGGTACTCAACTGCGGCGCGATTCCGTCCGAGCTGATCGAGGCGGAGTTATTTGGCGCGGAGGCCGGCGCCTACACCGGCGCCTCCAAGGCGCGCGAGGGCAAGTTCGAGGCGGCCGATGGCGGCACGCTGTTCCTCGATGAAATCGGCAACCTGCCGCTGGCCGGGCAGATGAAATTATTGCGCGTGCTGGAGACCGGGCGCTTCGAGCGGCTGGGTTCCAATCGCGAGCGGCAGGTGAAGGTGCGCGTGGTCAGCGCCACCAACGCGGACCTGCAGGCCATGATCCGGGCCGGCACCTTCCGCGAGGATTTGTTCTACCGCCTGAACGTGATCGAACTGCGCCTGCCGCCGCTGGCGGCAAGGCCAATGGACATCCTGCCGCTGGCCATGCACTTCCTCGGGCCGGACAAGCAACTGCATCCGGATGCGCAGGCGGCGCTGCTGGCGCACCAGTGGCCCGGCAATGTGCGCGAGTTGAAGAACGTGATGATGCGCGCGGGCCTGCTGGCCAGCGGCGACGTCATCCGGGTGGCAGATCTCGGCCTGCCGGCGGCGGCGGGCGGCGGCAACGCCGGCGACGAAGCCAGCCGCGAGCCGGACCGCGACGCCATCAGCATGGCGCTGAGCCGCGCCGGCGGCGTGGTGGCGCAAGCGGCGGCGGAACTCGGCCTGTCGCGCCAGGCGCTCTACCGCCGCATGGAGCGGCTCGGCATCGTCCGTCCGTGATGGACGCGCAGGACGACGCCTCCGGCGATCGCGCCGCGCCACCGCCAGGCGGCACCCGCCGGCGCCAGAGCGCGCCGTTGGGCCCCGAGGCGCGGCGGCCGCGCGGATTGCGGCTCTCGCTGCTCACGCGCTGGACGGCGCTGGTCGGCACGCTGCTCACGGTCGGCATCCTGATCGCGCTCGCGGCCGATCACTTCTTCCCCCACAATCCGGGCCTGGTGCTGGCCATCTGCCTGCTGTGCGTGGTGCCGATCTCCATCATCACCATCCGCGCCGAGCTGGAACGCATGCTGTCGCTGTTCCGCGCCCTCACCGGCACCGTCACCAGCTACAAGGACGGCGACTTTTCCTTCAGCCTGCACTGGCCGCAAAACGATGAACTGAGCGACCTTGTCACCGCCCACAACGCCCTCGGCGACGTGCTGCGCCAGCAACGCCTCGACCTCGTGCAACGCGAACTGCTGCTCGACACCATGGTGCAAAACACCCCAGTCGCCATGCTGCTGGTGAGCGAGTCCGGCCCCATCGTCTACGCCAACGTGGCCGCGCGCCAGTTGCTCAACCAGGGCCGCAAGCTGGAAGGCCATAAACTCGACGAAGTGCTGAGCAGCGCCTCGCCGGCCCTGCTGGAAGCGCTGGCGCGCGGCGGCGACGGCCTGTTCACCACCAAGGACGGCGAGGAGGAAGACGTCTACCACCTGGCGCGCCGCAGCTTCAACCTGAACGGCCGCAAGCACGAACTGCTGCTGCTGCGCCAACTGACCATGGAACTGCGCCGGCAGGAAGTGCAAACGTGGAAGAAGGTCATTCGCGTCATCAGCCATGAACTCAACAACTCACTGGCGCCACTGACCTCGCTGGCGCACTCCGGCGCGGAGCTGGTGCGGCGCGGCCAGACCGAGCGCCTGCCGCAGATCCTCGCCACCATCGAGGAGCGCACGCGCCATCTGGAAAGCTTCATCCTCGGCTACGCGCAATTCGCCAAGCTGCCGGCGCCGCGCCTCGAGGCCCAGCATTGGCAACCCTTCCTGACCCAGTTGGGCGAGCAGGTGGTGTTCCAGCAGATCGGCGAGGCGCCGGCCGAACCGTGCGCCTTCGATCCGGCCCAGCTGGAGCAAGCGCTATTGAACCTGCTGAAGAACGCCCACGAATCCGGCTCGCCGCCCGAGCAAGTCAGCCTGGAAGTGCGCCGCCTGCACGAAGGTGTGCGCATCGACGTGCAGGATCGGGGCCCCGGCATGAGCGACACCGTGCTGACCAACGCGCTGGTGCCGTTCTACTCCACCAAGCGCAGCGGCACCGGCCTCGGTCTGGCGCTGGCGCGCGAGATCGCCGAAGCCCACGGCGGCCGCATCACCCTCACCAACCGCGACGGCGGCGGCCTGACCGTGACCATGATCTTGCCGCTGGCCTGATAAACCAACGGGATGTCCAAGTCCTCATCCCCCGCCGTCCGTGTCGACCAGCCCGGCCACCATCACCGAATTCCAGGGCGTGCGCAGCCTGCATCTCGCCACCTCGTGGGCGCAGGGCGCGATGCGCGTCGCCAAGCCGGACAACATCGAGCTCGAATACGTGCAAAGGGTGATTACTTGGTCAATTTGACACGCAGGCAGGAAGCGGCTCCCCCACCCAGCGAAGGACCACCAACTCGCCATCAGCTGTTCTTATTTAGCGATAGACGGCAATCGCCTGCGTATTCAATCGGTCAATGCAACACATCGTTCAAATCGTTGTGCTGGTGTTTCGTAGTCTAACGTCTTTCTTGACCTACTGTTCAGTCGATTCGCCACTGCGTCGAGCTGGCCTTGTGAATAGCCTGACAGATCCAGCCCCTTGGGGAAATACTGCCGAAGCAAGCCGTTAGTGTTTTCATTGGAACCGCGCTGCCAAGGGTTTTGTGGATCGCAGAAGTAGACTTGGATATCGGTCGCCAACTTAAATCGCTTGTGATCGGCGAGCTCTTTACCCCTGTCCCACGTCAGCGATTTGTAGAGTTCCTGCGGCAGTTTGATGGCGTGCTGAATCAGTGCATCCACGACAGTTTGCGTGTCTTTACCCGCCACCTTGACCAACATAACGTAGCGCGTCTGGCGCTCGACGAGCGTGGCGATTTGACTGTTGTGACTGCCGAACAGCAGATCGCCTTCCCAATGCCCTGGGACCGCGCGATCCGCTGCCGACGCGGGGCGCTCGCTAATCGAAATGGCATCCTTGATCCTGCCGTGGTTATCGGTCTTCTGCGTGTGATGACGGGAGCGGCGCATAACACGTGTCCGGCGCAGATGCTCAAGAAGCTCCTTCTTCAGCGCGCCACGGGCCTGGATGTAAAGGCTGCGATAAATCGTTTCGTGCGACACGTGATCCCCCTGCGAACTCGGGAACATATGCCTGAGCCATCCAGCAACCTGCTCAGGCGACCAATCGAGCTTGAGCTTGTCGGCGACCAGTTCGGCCAGTCGCGGGCTCTCGACCAGCTTACAAGGTTTGGGGCGACGCGCCTGATCCCAAGCATGCTGATCGGCCTGTACGGCGCGATAGGCCGAACGTCCGCCATTGCGGTTGATTTCCCTGCTGACCGTCGATGGCGCGCGTCGCAGGCGCCGCGCAAGTGCGCGCACGGATTCACCTGTGATGACCGAGCGCGATATCTCTTCGCGTTCAGTTAGTGTAAGTACCCTTGCAGACCGGCAGCGTTGTGCTGGACGTATGCCGCCTGTCTGCGCAAGAATAGGCTGGATCGACGAATGGTTTCGATCGAACAATCGCGCAATCGTCTGAAGGGAATCGCCTTGTTTCCAACGATCCCACATCAGTGCCTTCTGGCTTTCAGTGTAATAGATCCGAGGTCTCTGTTTCATGATCAACACTCCTCATGCTTATGCATTTAGGTTAGAGTGTTGCGACCACCGATTGAATCCGCACCCCGAAGCCGCCGTTCGCGTGGGAGCATTGCACATCAAATTTTAGCTACAGATTCATCAATCGCGGCAATCGAAGCTTTAACATATGGATTATCACTCGCACGCACTTCTGTAGCAAAAACCGGCAATGACTCAAGCAGAGAGCGAGAAAGTGAGAAGCTCTTCGACATGCCTTTATCGTTTTCAAGAATAATAAAATCAGCAGCTCGAAGGACCATACATATTTGGTGAACGGAATCAATATAACCATTTAGATTCGACGTAACACTAGGGGCCTTTTGTTTAGAAGCTTCTAGCATTGCACTTGCGACGATGTTAGAAATAAATATGAAGTAGCTAGGTCGTTTATTTTCATCAATACCCGAATAAGCATTTAATGCATAAGAAATAATATCTGCCTCATAGGTGCTGCGGCGCAAAATAATTCGCAACATCTCATTATCTGTCCGCTGCCCTGCTGGAGCTGCTGGGACATTAACTATAGATGATTTTATCCCTAAGCCCATGGTTGCCTGCGCTTCTGACATCTTAGTAACTACGCCTTGGATACTACTAAGCTGCCCTTGTGAAGCAAGGATCCCTCTGTCTAATGCCTCGATTTTATCGGTAATAGTATCAACCCGAACCAGGTGGGTTTTAAATTCCGAACTGTATTCCGACAAATCCCCTGCAACGTCCTTCAAATTTTCTAATTCCCGAGCCAATATCCCAGACATGGCCTGTTGGGAATCCCCTTGAACGAAGCTATAAATGATAGCAACTACAGCTAAAATAATTGATGATATCGTCCCGGCAAAAGAAATATAATTCAAGACACTTTGCGAATCAGCGAACTCGATGGACACATGAAATATCCAGTATTCCACCATCAACAATATACAAATCAAAAACAGCCACTCTCTACGGCTAAACCTATTCTTCTTATTATTAGCAAAGCTTTCAGAAACAGAATCCATCAAATCACTCTTTCATAAAAACTAACAATGACAATGGCGGCTTATGGCCGATTGGCGACAGCTTGCCGGTCAGATTGTTTATAGGTCACGCGACTCTTCACTCACTGATCGGTTCAGGATTTTAGGCACCCAATCGGCGAAAGCATCAGCACGAGTTGCATACGCGACTTCGATACCACTAGCTTGTGAGGCACCAATGTAGATTCCGAGAATATCCCAAGTTGCTCCCCCAACCGACTTCTTCTTAATTACTGGACCGCCCGAGCATCCGTCGCCGGCGATATCGCTAATCTCGTAGAACGCGACACCACGGTAAACTGACATAGGTAGACTGCGACTAATGCGCCTGCGGATGTACCCATGTGTATAAACCAGATCAGGGTTATCCAGTCCGTCTTCCTCATACTTACTTGAAAGTTCAGCTATGGCAATCGGATAACCCCAGCAGTCATAGGTACAACTTTGATTCTCTGAGGTATGCGAAATCACCAGCCATGACGGATGTGGAATTGAAGCTAGCCGTAAGATGCCAACATCCTCAGTCGGGTGTTTCTCTGATTCCAGAATTCGAATAGGCACCCATACACCAGCAGCACTAACAGCGCCGACTGCAGCGCCGCCTCCATCGTCAGCAATCTGATCGATTACGTGAGCGGCCGTTATAGCAAATCCGCGTTTCCCGATACTAAAGGTGGTCCCCGTTATTGTTCGATATTCGAACTCGTTGTCTTTCCAAGCACCGAGGAATATCGGACAAACAACATCACTGATTTTTGGACTATGAACGGTCATAAGATCTAATTTCATTAGTAAGCGGCGAGAAGCGACCGCTGAGGTGATAGTGGCTCTGGGACGTACTGTCCCAATCTTGGAATCCGCATAACGCAATACCGGCAAGTTCGAACACCTGCTTCTGGCCGTTCTCGGCCTGTGTCCATGAGGATAGCATTTTGTTTATGTGGAAAATACGCGAAACCTCACGTCCAAGGGCTATGTCGGTTTTATGGGTACGGAGCAAGCGGGAGGTGCCTCGCGTCGTCAACTTGGTGAAAAAGAAGGCACAAGCCAAGCGAAACATCGCGCTGCTCTACTGTTTATTTGGCCTCGGCCCGCGTGCCAAAGAAATTGCGGCGCTGTGCATCACAGCATGTGTTGGGCGCCAATGTTGGCCCATTCGTTCACCGCTATGACCTCTTGCGCGATGTGCACATCCATTGAGCCTGCTAAACTGACAGGCTATGTCCAAGTCTTCAAAGCTCTCCACAGCCAACATCCGGTTCGATCTACCCGGCCATCCTCCTGCAACCATCACGGAATTTGAGGGCGTGCGCAGCCTGCATCTCGGCACCTCATGGGTGCAGGGCGCGATGCGCATCGCCAAGCCGGACAACATCGAGCTCGAATACGTGCAGATGATGATGATGTGGCTTCTGTTTAATGACCAGCCGCGCCACATCGTGCAGCTGGGCCTGGGCAGCGCCGCGCTCACCAAGTTCTGCTACCGCCGCCTGCCGCAGGCGCGCGTGACCGCCATCGAGCTCAATCCCAACGTGATCGCCATGTGCGAGGCGCAGTTCGCCCTGCCGCCCAATGATGAGCGCCTCAACGTGCGCGAAATGAACGCGATGGACTTCGTGCTCGATCCAGCCAACCGCGACACGGTCGACATCCTGCAGGTGGATTTGTACGATGAGGAGGCGCGGGGTCCGGTGCTGGATTCGCAGGAGTTTTACGAGGGCTGCGCCAACGTGCTGCGCGACGGCGGCATGATGACCACCAATGTGTTTGGCGACGACTTCAAAAACTATGACAAGAACCTGCAGACCATGGAGCTGGTGTTCGACGCGGTGGTGTGGCTGCCGGAGGTGCACGATGCGAACATCGTCGTCATCGCCTTCAAGAACGCGCCCGCGCTGGACTTCAGCGTGCTGTACGAGCGCGCGGCCGAGATCAGGAAAACCCTGAACCTGCCGGCCAAAAACTGGGTCAACGGCCTGAAAGGCTGGATGCGCGATCACCAGTAGTTTTCCGCATATCGATATGCATCCGCCTCATACCGATGCATGCGCGCCACACTTTTGGGCGCCCATGCACCATGTTCGTTCCGGGCCGCCGGTTACTTTACGATACATTACGTTTCAGTGCACGAAATATTGGTAAATGTGCACATTGCGCAACATTGTGGTGCATGCCGCGTTGTCGCTCATTGGAGGCTACCTTTAGTATTTTTATCAACGGCCCTACCCCGCTGGCCGTCTTCAAATACCTAGAGAGAAAACCAATGCAAAGAGCACCACAATTTAAACGCACCTTGCTGGCCAGCGCTATCCTGCTGTTGGCCGCGCAAAGCGCTTTCGCGCAGTCGTCCACCGACGGCGCCGCCAAAGCCGATGATCAACAAACCGTGGTCGTACTGGGCTCGCGCTCGGTCGCCAAAACCGCGCTGGACACCTCGGCGCCGGTGGGCCTGATCGGCCTGAAAGACCTGCAGACCGCCGGCCCGCTGGAGCTGGGCAAGCTGCTGCAAACGCTGGACCCGTCGTTCAACTTCTCCACCACCTTTATCAGCGACGGCACCGACTCGATCCGTCCGGCCACCCTGCGCTCGCTCGGCCCTGACCAGGTGCTGGTGCTGATCAACGGTAAACGCCGTCACCAGCAGGCGCTGGTCAACGTGCAGCAAACCATCGGCCGTGGCTCGGCCGGTACCGACATCAACGCCATTCCGCTGGCCGCCATCCATCACATCGAGGTGCTGCGCGACGGCGCCGCTGCCCAATACGGCTCGGACGCGATCGCCGGCGTGATCAACATCGTCCTCAAGTCGAACGTCGGCGAGACCGCCGTCAGCGGCCAGCTGGGCACCACCTCGGAAGGCGACGGCGACATGTACTCGGCCAGCGTCAACCGCGGCTTCGCGCTGGGCGAGAACGGCGGCTTCGTCAACCTGACCGCCGAGTGGCGCAAGCGCGGCGAAACCAACCGCGCCGGCCCGGACTCGCTGCGCGTGAACCCGCCGCGCGTGACCCAGCACATCGGCGACAGCAACACCAAGGACGCCTACCTGTGGTGGAACGCCGCCCTGCCGATCGACAAGAGCAGCGAGTTCTACGCCTTCGGCGGCGTCTCGCAGCGCAAGAGCGATTCGTATGGCTTCTTCCGCTCGGCCGGCGACGCCCGCACCGTGCCGGAAGTGTATCCAAACGGCTTCCTGCCGGCCATCCACACCGACATCAAGGACGCCTCGTTCGCGTTCGGCTACCGCCGCGACCTGGCCGGCGACTGGAAGGCCGACGTCAGCATCAACTACGGCCAGAGCGAGCTGGCGTTCCACGAGTCGAACAGCTTGAACGTCTCCTACTGGTACGAACCGAAACCGGGCGGCGGCATCTACGCCGAATCGGCGCGCGAGGCCGACACCGGCACGCTGAAGTTCAACCAGCTGACCTTCAACGCCGACGTCAAGGGCCCGGTCAAATTCGGCGAGACCGAAGTGAATCTGGCCACCGGCTTCGAGTACCGCCAGGATAACTATCAGATCGTCGCCGGCGATCCGATCTCCTACCAGTACGGCCGCACCAACAACCCGGCCATCGTGATCAAGACGCCAAGCGGCGCCACCGCAGCAGCCGGCATCCAGGGCTTCCCTGGCTACACGCCATCGACCGCCGTGGATTCGGGACGTCACAACATCGCCCTGTTCCTGGACGCCGAGACCAAGCCAGTCAAGGAGCTGACCCTGGGCGGCGCCGTGCGCTATGAAAAATACTCGGACTTCGGCGACACCGTCACCGGCAAGCTGAGCGCGCGCTTCGACCCGACCAAGGAAGTGGGCTTCCGCGCCAGCGCCTCGACCGGCTTCCGTGCGCCCAGCGTGCAGCAGGAGTTCTACAGCTCCGTGTCGACCAACCTGAATAACGGCGTGCTGACCGAAACCCTGACCGCGCGTCAGGGCAGCGCCGTGACCCAGGCCTTCGGCATCAAGCCGCTGAAAGAGGAAACCTCGACCAGCATCAGCGGCGGTATCGTGCTGCGTCCGGCGAAGAACATGTCGCTGACCGCGGACGCGTACCAGATCAAGATCAAGGACCGCATCGTGTTCTCGAGCGAGATCGCGCCTGAAGCCGGCGGCGGCCCGATCGCCAACATCCTGAAGCCACTGGGCGTGGGCCAGGCGCAGTTCTTCACCAACGCTGTCGATACCCGCACCCGCGGCCTGGACATCGTGGCGGAGCACACCACCAAGTTTGACGCGTCGACGCTGGTGCTGTCGGGCCAACTGGGCTTCAACAAAACCGAAGTGACCAAGCGCCACTCGACGTCCACGGTGCTGAGCGGCGAGAAGCTGTTCGACAAGTCGCAAGTGACCCTGATCGAACACGGCCAGCCACGCAAGCACCACGTGGTGGGCGCGGACTACACGGTCGGCGCATGGAACCTGAACGCGCGCGCCAACTACTTCGGCGAAGTGTATGCTGAAAACTTCAGCCCTCTGCAGAAGTGGGACGCGCGCTGGCTAGTGGACACCACCGTGCGCTACGGGTTCAGCAAACGCACCTTCCTGAGCGTGGGCGTGAACAACGTGTTCAACCAGCTGCCTAACGAGTGGACCAACGGCGGCGACTTCCCGAAACTGGGCTTCACCCGTTGCTGGGAAACCTGCCCTATCGGCGTGAACGGCCGCTCGTTCTACGTGCGTGCTGATACGGCGTTTTAATTGAACGGTTGGCGGCGTACGCCGCGAGGTGGATCAACGCCGCCAACTGTTTGACCAGTCCCTCCATCCGCTCGGCTGGCACTTGTGCATAGCCGAGCATCAAACCCTTCCATCCCGAATCTCCCTGTGTGTCGTGCTGGCTTAGCGCGTTGACCGCGATGCCGTGCCGCTCGGCCTGCGCCGTGACCTCGACGTCATCGATGCGCGCGTCGTTGAAGCGCAAGGACAGGTGCATGCCGGCCGAGCCGCCGTGCACCGTGGCCACCGATCCCAGATGCTTTTCCAGCGCGGCCACCAGCGCATCGCGGCGCTGGCGATACAGCCTGCGCATGCGGCGCAGGTGCAGCACGAACTGGCCGCTGCGCAGGAACTCCGCCAGCGCCAGCTGCTCAGCCACGCGGCCGCGCGCCGACGATTGCGCGCGCATCAGGGCGAAGTCCCCGGCCAGCGCCGCCGGCACCACCACGAAGCCGATGCGCAGCGACGGGAACATGGTCTTGCTGAAGGTGCCCAGGTAGACCACTGGCGCATCGGGCGTCAGGCCCTGCATGGCGTGCAGCGGCGCGCCGTCGTGGCGGAATTCGCTATCGTAGTCGTCCTCGATGATCAGCGCGCCCGCCGCGCGCGCGGCCTCGATCAGCGCATGGCGGCGGCGCAGGCTCAGTACACTCCCAACCGGATACTGGTGCGAGGGCGTGGTGTAGATCAGCTTTGGAGGACGCAGCAGCCAGTCCTCGCGGCGCGGCGCCATGCCGTCGTCATCGACATCGATGCCGGCCACCACCAGCCCGGCCGCGCGCGCCGCCGCCAGCGCGCCGCCGTAGCCGGGATTCTCGATCCAGATGGTTTCGCCGGCATCGGCCAGGGCGCGCATGCACAGGTCAAGGCTGCTCTGCGTGCCATCGGTGATGAACACCTGGCCGGCACCGCACAGCACACCGCGCGAGGCGCGCAAATGGCCGGCGATCGCTTCGCGCAGCGGCGCCTCGCCGGCGGGGTCGCCGTAGTTCAGTTGCAGCGCCGTCATGCCGCGCAGTGCGCGCTCCAGCATGCGCCGCCACAGCGCCATCGGAAAGTGCTCGAGCGCAGGCACGCCCGGCACAAACGCACCCATGCGGTCGGCATCGCCCGGCAGCGCGCGCAGGTTGCGCACGCGCTGCGACAGGCCCGGCGGCGCCGCGCCGAGGCCCGGGTCTCTCGCCGCCGCAGCGCGGCCCTTCGGCGCGTGCGCGGTCGTCGCCGGCGCGGTGAGGGTCGCGACCATCGTGCCGCGCCGGTCGCTGACAACGTAGCCTTCGCCGCTCAACTGCTCATACGCGTACAGCACCGTGTTGCGCGCCACGCCCAGCTCCTCCGCCAACGCGCGCGACGCGGCCAGCCGGGTGCCGGCGGCCAGCGTGCCCTCGCGGATGGCGGCGCGCAGGCATTCGTGCAGCATGCGCTGACGCGGCCAAGCGGCGTCGCCATGGCGCTCCGCATAGCGGTTGAACAGCAATACAAAATCCATTCTTGGCTCCATAAAATTAGCAATCCGTGGATCTATTGATAGAGCCAGCATTTCATTATATTGCCCTTTTTATGAAAGGGAACCATGAACCAGCCACCGAGTGACCGCACCCGCATTCGCCGCGTCGCCAGCAACGCGCACTACGACACCGCCACCCTGCACGCCATCGTCGATGACGCCTACCTGTGCCACATCGCCTTCAGCGACGGCAAGGGCGCTCATTGCATTCCCACCGCCTGCTGGCGCGAGGGCGAACATCTGTACATCCACGGCTCCAACGGCAGCCGCATGGTCAAGCACCTGCTGCAAAACGAATGCTGCGTGACCATCACCCACCTGGATGGCCTGGTGCTGGCGCGGTCGGCGTTCAACCACTCGATGAACTTCCGCTCGGCCATGATCTATGGCCGTTTCGAAGCGGTGGAAGGCGGCGCCGCGCGCCACGCGTTGGAAGCGTTCATGGAAAAGCTCGCGCCCGGCCGGCAAGCCGAGATCCGCCCCGGCTCGGACAAGGAGTACGCCGCCACCACCGTCCTGCGCATCCCGCTGGCGGAGGCGGCCTGCAAAATCCGCGCGGGCGGGGTGGAAGACGACGCCGAAGACCTGAACTGGCCGGTGTGGACCGGCGTGCTGCCCTTGGCGCGCACGCCGTTGGCGCCGCTGCCGGAGCCCGACTGCAAGCTACCCGCGCCAGCCTACGTTCTGCAATGGGACTCATGTAGTTCAGCTACATGACGACACATCTTTCTGTAGCATAGATACAACTTTATCCGACTACAGAGGCGAAGTAGTCGACGTAAACCGTATTTCGGCACAAACATTGTTTGACTGTTATTCTAGTTTTAATACAAGATCGAACGAAGCGTCACAAGAACGCGCCATTCGACACACACCTGGAGACTACAATGCAGCTCAATCAATCCCGGCGCGGCCTGCAAGCCGCGCTGCCGCTCAGCCCTGTCGCCGCCGCCTGCGCGGTGCTGATTTCAGCCCTGTCCGCGCCAGTCCACGCGACGGCGGCCGACACCCCGCAAGCCAGCGACGCGCCCACCACCGTGGTGGTGGCCGGCATCCGCCGCGGCATCGAGGACGCCATCTCGGTCAAGAAGGACGCGACCTCCATCGTTGAAACCATCTCCGCAGAAGACATCGGCAAACTGCCGGACGTCTCGATCGCCGAATCCATCGCGCGCCTGCCCGGCCTTGCGGCGCAACGCGTGGCCGGCCGCGCGCAAGTGATCTCGATCCGCGGCCTGTCGCCGGACTTCGCCACCACGCTGCTGAACGGTCGCGAACAAGTCAGCACCGGCGACAACCGCTCGGTCGAATTCGACCAGTATCCATCGGAGCTGCTGAGCGCCGTCACCATCTACAAAACACCGGACGCGGGCCTGATCGGCCAAGGCCTGTCCGGCACCATCGACATGCAGACCGTGCGCCCGCTGGCCTTCTCCGGCCGCACCTTCTCGGTCAACGCGCGCGGCGAGAAAAACTCGCTGGGCAAGATCGCCAACGCCAAGGACACCGGCCACCGCGTCAGCGCCAGCTACATCGACCAGTTTGCCAACCGCACAGTCGGCGTGGCGCTGGGCATCGCCCATCTGGAGTCGCCGATCCTCGACCATGAAACCGGCACCTACGAGCCATTCTCGCAAAGCGCCGTCTCGGGCGTCCCGGCCGGCACCTACATCACCGCCGGCGTGAAATCGCTGGCCAAGAGCGGCGTGCTGAAACGCACTGGCCTGATCGGCGTGCTGGAATACCGTCCGTCGAAAATGTGGACCAGCACCCTCGACGTGTTCGCGTCCGAATTCAAGCAGGTCGACACCAACAACCAGTTCGAGGTAAACCTCGGCGGCTACAACGGCAGCAACAACCCGGTCGGCTTCAACTACCAGACCGTCAACGTGGTGAACGGCACGCTGCTGGGCGGCACCGCCACCGGCGCCTACCCGCTGGTGCGCGGCCAGTACAACAACCGCAAGGACCAGATCCGCACCGCCGGCTGGGCCAACCGCTTCAACTTCGGCAGCTGGACCCTGCTGGCCGACGCCAACTACTCACGCGCCAAGCGCGACGAGACCTACCTCGAAAACAACCTGCAGCTGCAGACCGCGACCGGCGGCGCCTACAACGATCCGCTGATGACGGTAGGCTGGAAGACCGGCGACTTCGCCACCATCCACGGCACGCTGGATTACAGCGATCCGACCAAGCTCTTGACCGGCAACTCGATCTACGGCTACGGCAGCACCTACTCGCCGCACCTGGTGGACACCATGAAGAGCTTCAAGCTGGTGGCCACCGTGCCGGTGCCGGACGCGCTGGAAAGCGTGTTCCATAACGTCGACGTCGGCGTCAATCACAGCAACCGCACCAAGACCAAGCGCCAGCCTTCGGGCCAGCTGTTCGCCAAGGGGAATCCGACCATCTCCAGCGACCTGCTGTACGCGCCGGTGGACCTGGGCTTCGCCGGTTCGGGCATCGTGCCGTCGTGGAACGTGCCGGCGGTGATCGCCAAGTACTTCGATCCGATCAACTACAGCCTGGCCAATAACGCCGGCACCATCAGCCGCGCCTGGGACGTGACCGAGAAAATCACCACGGGCTTCGTGCGCGCCAACCTCGACTCGGACCTGGGCGGCGTATCGCTGCGCGGTAACGTCGGCGCGCAGCTGGTGCACACCAACCAGTCGTCGGACTCGCTGTACGCGGACAATGGCGGCGTGGCCCACCCGATCAGCGACGGCAAGAGCTACAACGACGTGCTGCCGAGCGTGAACCTGGCCTTCGGCCTGGCCAACGACCAGACCCTGCGCGTCTCGCTGGCCAAGCAGATCGCCCGTCCACGCGTGGACCAACTGAACGCCGGCTTCAACTTCACAGTCGATACCGGCACCCGCCTGCCGAGCGGCAGCGGCGGCAACACAAAACTGGATCCATGGAAGGCCAAGGCGTTCGACATCTCGTGGGAAAAATACTTCGCCAAGAAGGGCTACGTGGCGCTGGCGGGCTTCTACAAAAAGCTCGACACCTACATCTACACCTTCTCGGAAACCCGCGACTTCTCGCAGTACACGGCAGGCACCATCGCCATCACCAATCAGGGCCAGTACACCACGGCGTACAACGGCAACGGCGGTATCCTGAAAGGCGCGGAGCTGTCGGTGTCGGTGCCGTTCGACATGCTGACGCCGGCGCTGGACGGCTTTGGCGTGCTGGCATCCACCTCGTACACCGAGAGCCACATCGACATCAAGGAAGTCAACTCCACGATCGGCAAGATCCCGCTGCCCGGCCTGTCGCGCAACGTCACCAACCTGACGCTGTACTACGAAAAAGCGGGCTTCTCGACCCGCGTGAGCACCCGCAAGCGTTCCGACTACGTGGGTGAGATCGGCAACTTCGCCGGCGACCGCCAACTGCGCTACGTGGTGGGCGATAGCCCGGTCGACTTCCAGATCGGCTACACCTTCAACGAAGGCGCCTACAAGGGACTCGGCGTGCTGCTGCAGGTGAACAACCTGACCAACGAGGCGTATGAAACCTACGCCAACAGCAAGGACCGTCAGCTGGAGTACGCGAAGTACGGTCGCACTGTCCTGTTTGGACTGAACTACAAGTTCTGATTCCGGCCAAGGACGCCGGCCCCGCAATATGGGCCGGCTTTAGCCCTGCGCTTCGCGCGCAGGGCTTTTTTCGGCGCTTTGCTCGCGATACCAAAGGGCCAGCATGGACAACGCAAACAGCACCCCGAACGGAGCGGCCGGCAACGGCCGCTCCGCCGCACCGCCAGTCGCCACGATTGCCGCAGCCGCCGAACGTGTCGCGTACCGCGCGGTCGCTTCACGCCGCAGCGCGCGCTGCCACGCCGGCCAATCATTGGCGGCATAAACGTATTCCAGGCCCGGCGCCTCCATGCCTTCCGCGTTGAACTTGATCCATCCGGCTTTCTGTGGCCAGAACGCCGCGCATACACCATCCGCCTTGTCGGCGCGAGGCTGCAAGGCCATTGCCGCATAGCCTTCCGCCGCCAACATCACGCCTGTCTTCACACCTTGCGCGCACACTTCGCTGCGCAAACCCGGCACCGGCATCGGATCGTTCAATTGCCACACCGTTTTTTGCACGCTATCCAGCGCAATCCGATCCATGGCGGATTGCCACCACAACGCCAACAGCCGTGGCTCGCTGATCGCATACTTGTGCCACTCCGTCACGCCCAGCCACACCACGCGGCCCTTGCCGACGGCGCGGCTCCACATCCACGGCTGCTTTTTCGCGTCGCGTGCCAGCACCGACCACGGCTCGGCTGCATTCTCGGCCGGATTCAAGCCGGCGGGAGGCATGGCCAGCGTGGCGTTGAACTGCCGCACGTCCTCTTTTTCAGTGGTCGGCGATTGCGGATGCAGCGGCAGCCCGAAATCACGTTGCCACATCCCGACATCCGAGGCGCTGCCGCCCAGCACAACCAACGGCACGCCCTGCCCCACCTGCGCCAACAAACTGCCGCGCGCCGATGGACTTAGATGCTCGACGTAGGCCGCATCGACAAACATCACATTCGGTGCGGTGAGCGGCGCGCGCGCCGTT
Source organism: Duganella sp. SG902 (assembly GCF_013376005.1). Taxonomy (GTDB): domain Bacteria; phylum Pseudomonadota; class Gammaproteobacteria; order Burkholderiales; family Burkholderiaceae_D; genus Rugamonas. The sequence goes on from NZ_JABMJK010000003.1 coordinate 452,552, forward strand.
TCGCCGCGCGTGATGGCCTTGCCCAGCGTGACATTCCAGTCCAGGATGGCGTTACCGTCAGCCAGCAACTGGTTCAGCACGCGCGCATCAAATGATGGCGCGTCAAAGCGGCCCTGTACCTGCAACGGCACCGCATCCGTCACCTGCAGCGGAACCGGCCCTTGAGCGATGATTTTGCCGGCGGCGTCCAGCAAGCGCGCCTGCAGCACCATGGTCTCGGCCACCGGCGGCAGCCACTGCACCGTCAACTGCGTCGCCGCAGCCGGCGCGCCGGAATCGGCCAGCACCTGCTTGTTCTCCGCCAGCAGCTGCAAGCGCCACGCGGCCTGCGTCAGTGGACGACGCACGGAGAGTGTGAAGATGCGGCCCAGCGATATCGAACGCGGGAAGTCCAGCCAGAGCAGATCGGCGTTGGCCGCCGGCGTCCATTGCAGCGGACGCGCAGGCAAATCGCGCCAGTCCGCCTCGCGCACGCCGTCCCCGCTGAGCGCAATGGCGGCGGCGGCGGGAATCGCAAGGCGGTCGGCGTCACTGAGATGGCCCGCCTCGGTGCTGACGGACAGCGGGGCGGCGTTGAGGGCGGCAGGCAATCGGACATCCGCGATCGACACCGCCAGCGCGGCGCCTGCAACGCCGGCCAAGGCAGCGTTGAGCCACTGTTTTTTGCGGCCATACAGCGCCGCGCTGATCGCGCCCGCCGCCAGCGCGGCCAGCGGTGGTGCTATCGCCGCGAGATCGGTAGCGATCATCATTTTGCTTGCTCCTTGCCGGCCCACGCGCGGCGGAAAGTCGAATCCGCCGAGGGCCTCGCCTGCAGCAGCACCGGCGCTTCCGCCAAGGTGCCGCGCAGCCAGGCGCGCAGCTCGGCGCGGCATGGCACACAGCCGTCCTGCACATCCTGCACCGCGCGCTGGGCGCTGAGTTTCTGTTCCTGATCGGTGACCCGCGCGGCGATGGTGTCGCGCGCGGCCTTGGCCCACAGGGCCGGCAAGGCGCCGTCCTGCGACAACGCTTGCACCAGCTCGCGCACCTCGGCCGGCACGCTGTCGTTGGGTGCTCCCTGTTCACGTTTGTAGCTCATGGCGCCGACAATGTCGCCGGTCATACGCTTCTCCTCCTTCAGCGCCGGTGGCACGAAGGCCGTGCGGTGCAGGTAGACGCGTTCCGCCGACTGCAGTTCCTTGATCGCGTCCAGCGCCTTGTATTCCGGCGCCAGCGCCGTCTTGGGCGAGATCGCGCGCAGGGCCTTCTCGGCATCCCACATGGCGGCCAGCGCGCGGCGCAACACCGCCTTGGTTTGCGGATCGAAGATGGTGGCGTTGCCTTCCTGGTCGTGCGCGTGGCCGAAGGCTTTCATCACGGAGATTTCGCTGCCTGGACGTTCCTGGGCGCCGCCGCTTTCGTGGTGTTCCTCGTGTTCTTCCTCGCCGAACAAGCTGGATTCCTCGCCCAGGAACTGGCCGTAGCGCAGGCGCAGCTTGGTCTGGTCGGCGGCGATGGCTTCGCTGCGGTTGCGCAGGGTGGCGGCCGGCATGTCGGGATGGGCTTTCAGGTCGGCCACCAGTTGCTCCGTGTCGATGATGATCTGGCGTTGGCTGCGCAGGTTCTCGGGCTTGGTCATGGTCGGCAGCGCGGTGGATTCGAGGCTTTCCGCATCCGGGCCTGGCAGGCGCAGGGTGTAGGTTGGCGATTGCGCGGTGTGCGGGCTTGGCGCGTTGTCGGTGGCGCGCAAGAAGAAGTAGAGTTCATCGCCCGGTTCCATGCCGAGTTCCGCCAGCGTCCATTGTTTTTTCCAGTTGCGGGATTTCGGGTCGGTGGATTGCGGCAGCGGGACTTCCTTGTCGCTGAAGCGGATGTTCTCGCCGCTGCCGCGCGCCAGCGTCATGTGCAGACTGGCGCGGACGATGGCGTAATCGTCCTTGGCGCCGACGGAGATCTGGACCGCCTTGGCATCTTTTGCCAGCAGGTGGATTAACTCGGTGGGCGCGGCGATGGTGATTTCCGGCGCCTGGTCCGGCGTGACGCGGATGTTGTAGCGGGTGCCGCCGGCGCCACGGGCGCGCCAGAACAGAGAGTCTTCAACGCGAAGTTTTGCACACTCCGGGGTGACGTCCAGCGTTTGGCCGTCGCCCAGTTCTATCACGGGCTGTGCGCCAGCCGGATTGCGCACGCACCAGCGGACCTCGGAGTATTGGGGAACCTGGATGTCGCGAGCGCCGGTTTCGAATGCGGCGACACCTGTGTAGGCCGGCGGTGTGACGCGCAGGTGGACTTCGCCATCGACGATGGGTTTATTGGCTTGCTTCGCGGTGGCTGGCGATGGCGCGGCGGTTGGGCGGGTGTGCCAGGCGGCGGCGCTGCCTGCGGCCAGCAGGCTGAGTACGAGCGGCAGGATGGTGAAGCGTGCGCGTTGGCGCGCGATGGTTTTGTAGTCGTCGGCGGCCAGTATGCTGGCGAGTCGGGCTTGCAGGCGTTGCTGCTGAAGCCTGGCGATTGGCGTTCTGGCCTCTTCGGCCAGCAGGGTACTGCTGTCTTCCAGTTGCGGGATGGCCTGGTTCAGCCACGAGGCCCATTGCTGGTTGATGCGATGGCGCCAACGGGCCGCGTCGACGGCGATCCAGACCAGGCAAAGCGCGACGGCGGACAACACGAACAGCCAGGCGTTGCTGACGGTAGTCGCCGGATGGAGCACGATGGCGGCTACCGCCAGCGGCGCGAGGACGGCCAGCCATTGCGGCACGCGGCGGCGCAGGATGGCGGCCCAGAGGCTGTCGCGCAGGTGGTCAGTTGCGCCGTGCATGGGTGAGTATCCGTTCGATGATGAAGAGCGCCAGCAGAGCCAGTGCCAGCCAGCTCGCAGGCTTGGCGCTCACGATGGCAGGCAGCGCGTTGCGGGCGGCGGCGAAGGTTTGCGATGGCGTTGGGTAGGCTGGTGCAGGTGCTACGGCCAGCGACTGCCAGGCTTCGTACAGCACGCGCGCGGTGTCGGCGTCGCGCGGTGGGAAAGCGTCCGACGTCCACAGACGGCCGCGCGGCGAGTCTGTGTACTTCAGCGTGATGCCGTTGATCGTCAGCGTGGAAGCTTTGGCCAGTTCGGGGAAGGCCGCCGGCGTGGCGATCCACCAGTGTGGCGCGTGCCAGTCAGCGGGCGGCGTTGCGTTGGGCGTGTCCCAGACGATCAGCGGAGTCTTGGCGTCCGGCTCGGCGGCGACCACGTAGCGGGTGGCGCCCTCCCCTGCGCTGCTGAATGCGGCGAACAGGGAGCGCCATGCCGAAGCGCGCGCGTCTGTCGCCGCAAGCGCCACGCGGCGCTCGACCGGCGTGGCGATGCCCGACGCGCGTGGCGCGGCTACGGGCTGAGTGCGCAATTGGAGTTGATGGTTGTATTGCGGCAGGCGGGCCGGCATGGCGATTTGGTCAGCGCGGGCGACGATCAGCAGTTTGGCATCGCTACGCCAATCGCGTTCGTTCGCGCGCAGCCATTGCAATGCGTTTGACGGCAGCTCGGCGCGCGCGGCGGCGCCGAAGCCGGCGGCTGCTATTTCCTTTTCCGCCCATGCTTTGTCCACGCCGGCGTCGATCAACACCGTGTCGCCGCGCCACGGGAAAATGGTCGCCGCCAGCCAGGCGATCAACGCCACCAGCATCAGGCAGCGTACCAGCAGCAGCGCTTTGTCGCGCCACTGCCAGACGCGCAGCTGCTCCGGCGGTGCGGACGGCAGGAAGCGTGCCGTCGCCAGCATCTCGGCCTTCAGCCGCTGGCGCTTCTGGCGATGCCACCATACCGGCAGCAACAGCACCGGCAGCGCCAGCCACCACAGGGGGTAAGAACTCAACATCATTTGGCCCGTGCTCCCGCGAGCTGCAACCAATTGCGTAAAACACCACTCAAAGGCTGCTCGATGCGGGCCTCGTAATGGACGATGTTATGTTGACGGCAGCGGGCCACCACATCGTCGAAGTGTGCTCGGCTCTGCTGTTTGTAGGATTCACGGTCCGCATTGCTCATGCGATGCAAGCCGTCGTTCTGTTCCGGGTCGCGATAGGCGGTGCCGGACTTGAACGACGCCTCCACCTCGGCCTGGGTGCGCAGCGTCAGCAGGCGTACGTCGTGCCGCATGTTGCGCAGGCGGAGCAAGGCTTCGCTCAGTGGCGAAGGCCAGTCGAGGAAATCGCTGGCGGCGAAGATCATGCTGGGCGCGCGGGCGAAGTGCAGACTGGCTTTCAGCACGTCGGCGGATGGCAAGCTGCCTTGCGGCGTGGCCTTGTTCATCGCGGCCAGCACGCGCTGCAACTGGCGCGGCCCGCGCGCGGCCGGCGTGAATTCGACTTTGCCGTTGGTGCAGACCACTAGACCGAAGGCGTCACCCTGACGCTGGGCGATGGCGGCCACGCAGGCCAGCACGGTGCGGGCGAACCACAGTTTGTCGATGCCGTTGATTTCACGGCTGGGCTCCGCCATCGACGCGGTGGCATCCAGCCAGAGCCAGACGGCGACGTGGCTGTCGCGTTCCGCCTCGCGCACGAAGTAGCGGTCGGCGCGAGCCAGCAGCTTCCAGTCCACGCGGCGCCATTCGTCGCCGGGCGCGTAGGCGCGGTACTCGGAGAACTCGACTCCGGCTCCACGCTCGCGGCCCGCGTGGATGCCGTGGCCCAGCCCCGCCAGCACGTGACGAATCACCAGGTCCAGATCCTTGGTCTGGGCCATCATCGCCGTCATGTTAGCCTGCGCGGTAACTTGCATCAGTCAGGACGGATATGCTCGCGCAGCGCTTGCAGGATGTCGGCGATCGCCACACCGTCCGCTTCCGCTTCGAAGTTGCGCAGCACGCGGTGCGCCAGCACCGGCAGCAGCATCTCCGCGATGTCTTCACGCGTGACGGCCAGGCGGCCGTGCATCAGCGCGCGCGCCTTGGAGGCCAGCACCAACGCCTGGCCGGCACGCGGGCCGGCACCCCAGCCGATATGCTTGGTCACCGCAGGCACCGTCGTCAATGCAGGACGCGTGGCGCGCACCAGGCGCGTGGCGTAGGCTACCAGGTGATCGCCAATCTCGATATCGCGCACCAGCTGCTGCAAGCGCAGGAGCGTGGCGACGTCCATCACCGGCTCGGCGTCCTTCAGGCCGGCGTGCGTGGTGGCGGACACCATCCGGATCTCTTCCTCTTCGGTCGGATACACCACATCGATGCGCAGCAGGAAGCGGTCCAGCTGCGCCTCTGGCAGCGGATAGGTGCCGGCCTGTTCGATCGGATTCTGCGTCGCCAACACGAAGAAGGGCTTGGGCAGCTTGTGGGTCTGGCCGGCAAAGGTCACCGAGCGCTCCTGCATCGCCTCCAGCAGCGCCGATTGCGTCTTCGGCGGCGCGCGGTTGATCTCGTCCGCCAGCAGCACCTGCGTGAACACCGGGCCTTGCTGGAAGCGGAACTCGCGTTTGCGCGTCGCGTGGTCCTCTTCCAGGATCTCGGTGCCAACGATATCGGACGGCATCAGGTCCGGCGTGAACTGCACGCGGTGGAAGTCCAGCTCCGTCGCCTGCGACAGCGACTTCACCAGCAGCGTCTTGCCCAGCCCCGGCACGCCCTCCACCAGCGCGTGGCCACCGGCCAGCAGGCAGATGATCAGCGAGTCGATCACATTCTCCTGGCCGATAATCACGCGTCCCATACTGGCCTTGAGCGCCTTCACCTTGGCGGTCAGTTCGCCGATTTCTTTTTCGCTCCAGGCGATCGCACCATCAGCCATAATCACTAAGCTCCCAACGCATATTGAATGATATTCACCGCAAAGCGGGTGTTGTCGACCGCGAGAAACCGCTTGTTGCGGAAGTCGTAGTCCCACTCGCAGCCGTAGTCCTTGTTGCTGTACAAAAGCCGCACGCGGCCGCCCACCTCGACCGCCTTCAGGTAGTCGTGCACCAGATCGTCGCCCCAGCCGTTCAGCTCCACGGCGGTATTGGGCGGGCCGTCTTCAAATTTGAAAAAGCTCGAATAGATCGGATGGTTGTTGGGGATCTTGTGCAGCGCCTTCGGCCCGAAGATACGGGCGATTTCGGCCTCGAACGATTTCGCGAACAGTCCGTCGATGTCGTGGTTGCAGTCGTCCACGAACAAAAAGCCGCCGCCCTTGATGTAGCGCTCCAGGTTCTTGCGCTCGGCGGCCGTGAACTGCACCAGCTTGTGGCCGGCGAAATAGCAGAACGGCGCCTCCAGCATTTTCGGGTCGGACAGGGCGACGATGCGCTCAACGGGATCGACGCGCAAGGTCGTGTATTCGACCAGCGAGTTGAGCACGTTGCTGGGCATGCGGACATCCACATCCCAGTCTCCCGACTCGTAGGTCAGGCGCGTGAAGTAAAAATCGTACGAAGCCACGTCATTGTCCTCAGTCACACGTCATTCCGGCGTAGGCCGGAATCCATAGGCCGCGTAATGTCAGGCGCAGCATGGATTCCGGCCTGCGCCGGAATGACGGAGGGTTCTATACCGCGTCCGACAGGGACGTGAAGTTAAAGTCGCGCACCTTCATCGGTGGGATCAGCATCTGGAAGCGCACTTCGTCGCCGCCGATCACCACCGGCTTGCCCAGTTCATCGATGTTGTTCAACATCGTCACCGGGCTTTCATTGAAGCGGAAGTTCTTGATCGGATGCTTGATCTTGCCGTTCTCGATGTAGAACGTGCCGTCGCGCGTCAGGCCGGTCAGCAGCAGCGACTGCGGATCGACCATGCGGATGTACCAGGTGCGCGTGACGAGGATGCCCTTCTTGGTCGAGGCGATCAACTCCTCGGTCGACTTGCCGCCGCCCGCCATGATCATATTGCCGTGGCGGCCCACCGCGCGCTGGCCCTGCTTCTCGGCCCAGTAACGCGTGTAGTCCAGCGAGGCGACCTTGCCGCCCTTGATCACGTCCGCGCGCTCGCGCGCCAGCATGGCCTGGTTATCCCAGGGCAGCACCGGCACGTCGGGATTCCACGGATCGGCCCAGATGTTCACCTGCTCGTCGAACAGCTTTTCGCCGAGGCGATTACCGCCACCCTTCTTCGACAGGAAGCTGCGCCCCTCGTCGGCCTGGCGCGCATCGAAGGCGCCGAACATGCGGCCGATGATTTCCGACGTCGCCGCAGGCTCCAGGATCACCGTGTAGCGGCCCGGCTCCAGCGCCTTGGCGTCCACCGATTTCACCGCTTTTTCAATCGCGATCTCCGAGGACTCGCGTGGATCGAACTTGCGTGCGTCGTTGGCGGAGCGCGTCACCCAGCCGGAGCCACGACCATCCTCGGTGCGGGTGGTGACGGTGAAACCCAGATTGCTCAGGGTCTGGTAGCCGAACACGCCATTCGAGTTGGCCACCGTTTCAAAGCCGGTGGTATCGCTGAAAAAGCCGGCCGCGATCAGGCCCTGCTTCTTCGCCGCGTTGATGCTCATGGCCGCCACTTCGGCGCGGTACTCCGGATCGATGGCGGCGGTGGCTTCGCTGAATGTGGCCGACGGCTTGTACTCCTGCTTCTTGATCGCCGGCTGGAACTCCGGATTCTCCGGCGCCAGGCGCGCCACGTCTTCCGCGCGGCGCACCACTTTTTCCAGCGACTTATCGTCAAACTCATTGATCGACGCCGTGCCCTGCTTTTTTCCGAAGGCCACGCTCACCGTCAGCTGCGTGTTCTGCGTCAGGCCGGCGGTGGACACGGCGTTGCGCGCGTAGCGGATGTTGCCGTTGCGGGCGCCGTTGATCTGCACGCGGCATTCATCGGCCTTGGAGAGCGACAGTACCTTGTCGCAAATGCGCTTTGCTTCATCTTGCATCAGCATCTTCATGGCTTATCCAATCTTGCGTGCAGTGTTGATCACATTGACGCCGTTGAAGCGCGTGGTCGGCGAGCCGTGCGACACGGCGCTGACCTGGCTGGGCTGGCCCTTGCCGTCGAAGAAGGAGCCGCCCATGCGCCAGTCGCGCTCATCGCACAATGCGGTGCAGGCGTTCCAGAATTCCTGTGTGTTCGACTGGTAGGCCACGTCTTCCAGTTGGTTGACGATCTTGCCGTTCTTGATTTCGAAGTACAGCTGGCCGCCGAACTGGAAGTTATAGCGCTGCTGATCGATCGAGAACGAGCCGCGGCCGAGAATGTAGATGCCCTTCTTGACGTCCTTGATCATCTCGTCCGGAGTCAGCTTCTTCTTGCCCGCTTCCAGCGACACGTTGGGCATGCGCTGGAACTGCACGCTGCTCCAGCTGTCCGCGTACGAGCAGCCGTGCGATTCTTTTTCACCGATGACGGCGGCCTGATCGCGCGTGGCCTGGTAGTTCACCAGAATGCCGTTGCGGATTAGATCCCAGCGCTTGGCGGCTACGCCTTCATCGTCGTAACCGACGAGGCCCAGCGAACCTGGTGTGGTCTTGTCGGCCACGAAGTTGACGATGTCCGCGCCATACTTGAAGTTCTTCGACTTCCACTTGTCCAGCGTGGCGAAGCTGGTGCCGGCGTAGTTGGCCTCGTAGCCCAGCACGCGATCCAGTTCGGTGGCGTGGCCGACCGATTCGTGGATGGTCAGGAACAGGTGTTCCGGCGAAAGTACCAGATCGTACTTGCCCGGTTCGACCGTTTTCGCGGTCAGCTTTTCTTTCGCCTGACGGCCGGCCGCGCGCGCGTCTTCGATCAGATCGTAGGCGCCCTTGTACAGCGTGGTGACGCCGCCGGCGGCCTTGATGCGGTTCTCCGGTTTGCAGTCGAAGAATTCATAGCCCATGCTGGATGGCGACGACAGGCCGTCGCGTGTGCGGAACTTGCCGCTGGCCTTATCGACAGCGGTGGCGGTGAACGGCGACCACAGACGATGGATGTCCTGGTCGATGTAGGAGCCGTCGGTGGAGGCGAAGTACTTCTGCTGGTTCACCTGGAACAGCATGGAGCGCATGAAGTTGGCGCCCGCTTCCATGCCGGCCTTGTTGGCGGCCAGGAGCATCTCGGCCTTTTCGGCGATCGGCACCGCGCGCCAATCTTTCTTGAACGGCGTGGCCCAGGCCACCTCGCCCACGCCTTTGACCGGCGCCAGCACCACCGGCTCGGTTTGCAGCTTGGCGTTGGCCTTGGCGATGGCCACCGCCTGGCGCGCGGCGTCGGCCACCGAGTCCAGCGTCATGACGTTGGTGGAGCAGAAGCCGTACGCGCCGTTGGCGATCACGCGCACGCCGACGCCGGAGGATTCGGTGTTGACGATGTCCTCCACGTTCAGATCGCGCGTGGTGATGAATTGGTTCAAATAGCGGCCGATGCGCACGTCGCAGTAAATGGCACCGGCCTTGGTGGCGGCGTTCATGGCGGCGTCGGCCAGCGATTTTTTGAATTGCACAGCCATCGGGTTGAGCAGCTCCTCAGCCGCGATGGCGTTACCGAAGACCGGCACCAGCAGCGCTCCGCCAGCGGCGGCGCTTACTTTTAAAAATGAACGGCGTTCCACAAATTTCTCCTTTAGCCTGAAAGCGTCGCTCCCGCGCAGGCGGGAGCCCATGCCGCGCGGGCGATCAGGCGCAGCATGGATTCCCGCCTGCGCGGGAATGACGGGGATACCTTTACACCGCGTCCGACAGGGAGGTGAAGTTGAAGTCACGGACCTTCATGGCCGGGATCAGCAACTGGAACTGCGACTCGTCGCCCGACAGGATTTCCGGCTTGCCGATTTCATCGATGTTGTTCAACATCGTCACCGGGCTTTCATTGAAGCGGAAGTTCTTGATCGGGTGCTTGATCTTGCCGTTCTCGATGTAGAACGTTCCGTCGCGGGTCAAACCAGTCAGCAGCACCGACTGCGGATCCACCATGCGGATGTACCAGGTACGGGTCACCAGGATGCCCTTCTTGGTGTTGGCGATCAGCTCCTCGGTCGACTTGTTGGTGCCGGCCATGATGATGTTGCCCGGCGTGCCGACGGCGCGCTGGCCCATCTTCTTGGCCCAGAACTGCGAGTAACCCAGCGAGGCGATCTTGCCGTTCTTGATGATGTCCTGACGCTCGCGCGCCAGCATGCTTTGCGCGTCGAATGGCAGCACGGCGACATCCTTGTCCCACGGATCGGCCCAGACGTTGACCTGCTCATCGAACAGCTTCTCGCCGAGGCGGTTGCCGCCGCCTTTTTTCGACAGGAAGCTGCGGCCTTCATCGGCCGAACGCGCGTCGAAGGCATTGAACATATACGCCAGCACGTCGGAAGTGGCGGCCGGCTCCAGGATCACGGTGTAGCGGCCCGGCTCCAGCGCCTTGGCGTCCACCGAACGCAGCGCCTTCTCGATGGCGATGTCGGACGCGGCGCGCGCGTCGAACTTGCTGGCGTCGCCCACGCTGCGCTTGACCCAGCCCGAACCGCGGCCATCCTCGGTGCGCACGGTCAGGGTGAAGTCCAGGCCCGTGTCCTGCTGGTAGCCGAACACGCCGTTGGAGTTGGCGATGGAGGTGAACTGGGTGCTGTCGGTGAAGAAGCCCGCCGCCACCAGCTTGTTCTTGCGCGAGTTCTCGATGCTGTAGGCCGCCACCTGCGCGCGGAATTCAGGATCGATGTCGGCGGTCTTCTGGAAGAAGGTCTGCGAGGCCTTGTACTCCTGCTTCGACGGCGTCGGCATGAACTCCGGATTTTCCGGCGCCAGTCTCGCCAGGTCTTCCGCGCGACGCACGGCCTTTTCCAGCGACTTGTCGTCGAACTCGTTGACGGTGGCGGTGCCCTGCTTCTTGCCGAAGGCGACCGACACCACCAGCTGCGTATCTTCAATCAGGCCGGCGGTGGACACGGCGTTGCGTGCGTAGCGGATGTTGCCCTTGCGGCTGCCGTTGATCGACACTTCGCACTGATCGGCCTTGGTCAGCTTCAGCACTTTGTCGCTGATACGCTTGGTCTCTTCTTGACTCAGGAATTTCATCTTGTCTCTCTCCGGGGCTTAGCCGATTTTGCGGGCGGTGTTGATAACGTTGATGCCGTTGAAGCGCGTGGTCGACGCGCCGTGCGACACGATGGACACTTGCGGTGGCTGGCCCTTGCCGTCGAAGAAGGAGCCGCCCATGCGCCAATCGCGCTCGTCGCAGATGCCGACGCAGGCGTTCCAGAATTCCTGGGTGTTGGACTGGTAAGCCACGTCCTCCAGCTGCTGGCCGATCTTGCCGTTCTTGATTTCGTAGAACAGCTGGCCGCCGAACTGGAAGTTGTAGCGCTGCTGGTCGATCGAGAACGAGCCGTCGCCGACGATGTAGATGCCTTTCTTGACGTCCTTGATCATCTCGTCCGGCGTCATGCGCTTCTTGCCCGCCTTGAGCGAGACGTTAGGCATGCGCTGGAACTGCACATTGGCCCAGTTGTCCGCATACGAGCAGCCGTGCGATTCTTTTTCGCCGATGATGTGGGCCTGGTCGCGGGTGGCCTGGTAGTTGACCAGGATGCCGTCCTTGATGATGTCCCAGCTCTTGCACTTGACGCCTTCGTCATCGTAGCCGACCGCGCCCAGCGAACCCGGGGTGGTCTTGTCGGCCACGATGTTGACCAGCTCCGAGCCGTACTTGAACGACTTGGTCTGCCACTTGTCCAGCGTGGCGAAGCTGGTGCCGGCGTAGTTGGCCTCGTAGCCCAGCACGCGATCCAACTCGGTCGGGTGGCCCACCGATTCGTGGATGGTCAGCCACAGGTGTTCCGGCGTCAGCACCAGGTCGTACTTGCCCGGTTCGACCGACTTGGCTTTCAGCTTGGCCTTGGCCTGCTTGCCGGCCAGGCGCGCGTCCTCGATCAGGTCATATGATTTGGTGTACAGCGTGGTCACGCCGCCGGCCGCCTGCAGCTTGTGCTCGGGGCGCGCGTCCAGGTATTCATAGCCCATGCCGACCGGCGCCGACAAGCCCTGACGGGTGCGGAACTTGTTTTCCTTCTGGTCCACGGCGGTGGCGAAGAACGGCATCCACAGGCGGTGGATGTCCTGGTCGATGTAGGAGCCGTCGGTGGAGGCGAAGTACTTCTGCTGATTCACCTGGAACAGCAGCGATTGCATGAAACTGGCGCCGCCGTCCATGCCGGCCTTGTTGGCGGCGATCAGCAGGTCGGCCTTGTCCTTGATCGGCACCGTGCGCCAATCCTTGACGATCGGCGTCGCCCACGACACCTCGCCTACGCCCTTCACCGGCGCCAGGATCAGCGGCTCGGTTTGCAGCTTGGCGTTGGCCTTGGCGATGGCGACCGCCTGGCGCGCGGCGGCCGCCACGCCGTCCGGCGTCATGTCGTTGGTGGCGGCGAAGCCGTAGGCGCCGCCGGCGATCACGCGCACGCCGACGCCGGCCGATTCGGTGTTGACCACGTTCTCGACGTTGAGGTCGCGCGTGGTGAGGAACTGGTTCAGATAGCGGCCGATGCGCACGTCGCAGTACGAGGCGCCCGCCTGGGTGGCCGCGCCCATGGCGGTATCGGCCAGGGCCTTCTTGAATTTCACATCCACTGGCTTGAGCAGTTCGTCCGCCGCGATGGCGCGGCCGAACGCGGGCAGCAGCATCGTGCCCAGTGCCAGACTACTGATATTGAGGAATGCACGTCGTTCCATGTTCTCTCCAACGTTGTATGTGGGCCAGCCGCCCATGAGCTTCTTTTATATTGTTACTTTACGTTACATCTGAATATCTGTTGCCGCTTCGTGCGGATTGCAAAATGTATGCCAGACGATAATGTTGTGCAAGTGGCTGTTTTTTGACCGAAAAGTGTCCGTTCCGGTGTCCGCAGGGTGTCCGCTGGTGTCCGCGCACTGTGCGGGTGCGCGGCCATCCATTTTGCTTGACCTGCTGACAAGCTTGGCCGATGATCGCGCTGGGCGCGCGCAGGCGTCGCTCCCATCCAACACTTCAGGAGACTGTGCATGAAACGATACGTACTGGCCGCACTGGCCACCACGATGATGTTCGGCGCGACCGGCGCCGTGCAGGCCGACGACGCGCTCAAGGCGGCCATCGCCGCCCCGTCGCGCACGCCGGACAATGTGAAGCGCGACGTTTACCGTCATCCGTATGAAACGCTGAGCTTCTTCGGCATCAAACCCAACATGACGGTGGTGGAGCTGGCGCCGGGCGGCGGCTGGTACACCGAGATCCTGGCGCCCTACCTGCGCGCCAACGGCAAGCTGATCACCGGCGGCAGCGACCTGGCCTCGCCCAACGAGAACGAGCGCAAGAGCGCGGAGCGCTGGATGGCGCGCCTGAACGCCAAGCCGGAGGTGTACAACAAGGTGGCCATCGGCGTGTTCTCGCCGGGCCGCAAATACGAGCTGGCGCCGCCGAACAGCGTGGACATGGTGCTCACCTTCCGCAACATCCACAACTGGATACCGCTCGGCCCGGACAAGATGAAGGAATTGTTCGGCAACCTGTACACGGTGCTGAAGCCGGGCGGCGTGCTGGGCGTGGAGGAGCACCGCCTGCCGGCCTCCAAGACGCAGGACGACAAGGCCAGCACCGGTTACATGCACGAGCAGTACGTGATCAAGCTGGCGGAAGCGGCCGGCTTCAAGTTCGCCGGCAAGTCGGAGGTCAACGCCAACCCGAAAGACACCGCCGATCACAAGAACGGCGTCTGGGCGCTGCCGCCGACCCTCACCAACGGCGAAGAGGACCGCGCCAAGTACCTGGCCATCGGCGAGAGCGACCGCATGACGCTCAAGTTCGTGAAGCCGTAAGCAAACCTTGGTTCAAAAGCGCGTGAACTTGGTTTCATCCGGCGCGCCGTCGGTCGCCAGACCGATGTTGCGCGCCGGCCGGCCGGCGGCGGCGGGCTTCAGCGCCGCCGGCCGCCGCGCCGTCACGCGCGGCCCCTCGTCCGCCACGGCGTACTGCTTGAACACCGCCATCAGCCGCCGCAGCTGATCGGCCTGGGCGCTCATCTCTTCCGCGGTGGCCGCCAGCTCTTCCGAACTGGCCGCGTTGACCTGCGTGGTCTCGCTCAACTGGCTCACCGCGCTGTTAATCTGCCGCACGCCGGAGCTCTGCTCTTCCGACGCCGCCGCGATCTCCTGCACCAGGTCCGAGGTCTTGCGGATGTTCGGCGCCAGCTCGTCGAACATTTCGCCGGCCTGCTCGGCCAGTTTCACGCTGTCGGCCGCCACCTCGCTGATTTCCTGCGCCGCCACCTGGCTGCGCTCGGCCAGCTTGCGCACCTCGGCCGCCACCACCGCGAAGCCCTTGCCATGCTCGCCGGCGCGCGCCGCCTCGATGGCCGCGTTCAACGCCAGCAGGTTGGTCTGGTAGGCGATATCGTCGATGATGCCGATCTTGCCGGCGATCTGCTTCATGGCCGACGCGGTGGCCTTCACCACCTCGCCGCCGCGCCCGGCCCCCAGCGCCGCCTGGGTGGCGATGCCGTCGGTGACCTTGGCGTTCTCGGTATTCTGCGCGATGGAGGCCGTCATCTGCTCGATCGAGGCGCTGGTCTCCTCCACGCCGGCGGCCTGCTCGCTGGACGCCTGCGACAGCGATTGCGCCGTCGCGCTCACCTCCTGCGAGGCGCCCGACAGGCTGCTCACCACCATCTGCACCTCGCGCACGATGCCCGACAGGCTGCGCGTGATCCACACCGCCAGCACACAGCCGGCGATGGCGATCACCACGTCCACCGCCAGGATCATCTGCTTGGCGGAGTCGGTCACCTGGCGCATGGCCAGCGATTCGCGCTGGGTCTCGGCCTCGTTCACCTTGAGCAGCTTGCGGAAGGCGGAGGCGATGGCCTCGTCGGCGCCCTTGATGTTCTTGTCCATCTCCAGCGCCGTCATGCCCTTGTCGTGCATGGCCTCCAGCTGCGTCATGCTGTGCTCATAGCTCTTGACGCCGGCCTGCACCTCGCCCAGCAGCACCTGCTCCTCCGGCGTCAGCGGCCCGGCGTCACGGTAGAGCCCCATCTCCTTGTCGATCATCGCCAGCTCGGCGCGGAACTGGGCATTGCTGTCCGGCCCGCGCAGGATGTAATTCTTGAAGTGACGCACCGCGCGCCCGTGCGCCGTCACGCCTTCCAGCACGGCGTTCTTGCGCGCCAGCGTGACGCTTTCGAAATCGCTCCAGTGATCGTGCAAGGCCGTCAGCTTGGCAAAGGCGATGACGCCCAGCAGTATCACCAGCAGCACGATGCCGCCGAACCCCGCATGCAGCCGGGTCTCCATTTTCATCCGTTTGAACATGGCGCGTCCTCCTCCATAGCATTGTGAACCAATATTGGGACCTAATTCTCACCAAAACTAACGGTGCAGCCAGCGCCTGGTCAGGCGCGCGAAACTGCCGTCCTGCTTCATGCTGTCGAGCGCCTTCTGCCACGGCGCCACCTGGGTGTCCGGCGTGTCCGGCGGGAAGGTCAGGTAGCTCCGGATGTTCATCAGGAACAGTACCGGCACCACCGTGCCGGGCGACACTTTCGCCTGCGCCAGCAGGGCCGGCAACTGCTCGCGATCGGTCACCATGGCCTGGCGGCGGCCGGCCAGCAGCATGGTCAACATGATGCGCGAGGTGCCGACCGGCTCCAGATTGGTGAACCCGGCCTGCGCCAGATATTCATAGGAATAGAATTCGCGCGGCAGCAGGATGCCGTCCAGCGTGCGCGCGTCGTCCAGCGTCCGCAGGTGCAGCCCGGCGCCGCGCAGCGCGTACAGATAAGTGTGGGTCTCCATCACCGGCCCCACCCACTTGAACTTCGCCTCGCGCGCGGGGGGTCGCTTCGGGCAGGCCAGCATGACGTTCTCGCCGGACAGCGCGGTGCGGTAGGCGCGCACCCACGGCACCACCTCGATCGGCGTGCGGTCGCCGATGCGGCGCTGGATCTCCCGCACCACCTCGGCGCAAAAACCCGTGACCGTACCGTCGCGCACGAAGAACAGCGGCACGGCGTCCGAGCCAAGAATACGCAACGGTCCGCGCGCGGCCGCCGCAGCTTGTGGCGCCAACAATGCCGCCAGCGGCAGCGCCACGGCCCAGGTCTTCCAATGCATTACGCGTCCTTGTCAAAACTTGGTGAAATTGGCCTCATCGGGGTCGCTCATTTCCGCCATGCGCCGGGTGGTCACGGCGCCGCCCAGGCGTGTCGGCCTGGCCGGCCGGCGTGCCGGCGTCGCCACCTGCGGCTTGTAGCCCGCGCCGGCCAGCTTGAAGAACGACATCGCCTGCTGCAGTTGCTCGGCCTGGCCGCTCATCTCTTCCGCCGTCGCCGCCAGCTCCTCGGAGCTGGACGCGTTCTGCTGCGTGGTCTGGCTCAGCTGCGTCACGGCCGCGTTGATCTGGCCGACGCCGGCCGACTGCTCCTCCGACGCCGCCGTGATCTCCTGCACCAGGTTGGAGGTGCGGCGGATGTTCGGCACCATCTCGTCCAGCAGCTGGCCGGCCTTCTCCGCCAGCTCGACGCTGCTCGACGCCACCTGCTCGATCTCCTGCGCCGCCACCTGGCTGCGCTCGGCCAGCTTGCGCACTTCCGCCGCCACCACCGCGAAGCCCTTGCCATGCTCGCCGGCGCGCGCCGCCTCGATGGCCGCGTTCAACGCCAGCAGATTGGTCTGGTAGGCGATGTCGTCGATGATGCTGATCTTCTTGGCGATCTGCTGCATCGCCGCCACCGTCGACTTGACCGCCTCGCCGCCCTCCGCCGCTTCCAGCGCGGCCTTGCTGGCGATGCCGTCGGTGACCTTGGCGTTCTCGGTGTTCTGCGCGATCGAGGCCGTCATCTGCTCGACCGAGGCGCTGGTCTGCTCGGTGCCGGCGGCCTGCTCGCTGGCGGCCTGCGACAGCGACTGCGCGGTGGCGCTCACCTCCTCCGAGGCCGAGGCCAGCGCCTCGGCGCCGTTGTTCACCTCCTGCACCACGTGCGACAGCTTCTCGATCATGCCCTTCATCGCCGCCAGCAGGCTGCCGGTGTCGCCGGCCTTGAGCGCCACCTCGGCACGCAGGTCGCCATCCGCCACCTGGCGCACGATGTCGGCCGCGTACGACGGATCGCCGCCCAGCTGTTTCATGATGCCGCGCAGGATGAACAATCCGATCGCCACCAGCAGCGCCAGCGCCACGGCGGCCGCGGTGTACATGCGCGAGGTGGCGGCCGCCGACGCGGCCTCGGCCTCCTTGACCGCGTCGTCGCCATACTTGACGTTCATGTCGACCAACTTGTCGCCCAACGCCTCCACCTCGCGGAAGGCCGGGCGGTTGTCGGCCAAGACCTTGTGCAGCGTGATGAACAGCTCCTTGCGCTTGCCGATGTCGGCGCCCTGGATCTGCGTCAGCAGGCTGCCGAATTCGGCGTCCTTCTGGCGCCAGGTATCCCAGGCCTTGACGAACTGCTTCCACACCACCGCCTCCTCGCTGGTCTGCGGCAGCGGTTCGTAGATTTTCCAGGCATGGTCGATCTCCGCGAAGATTTCGCCGCGGCGCTTGATCTGCTGGGCGATTTCCGCGCTGTCCTCGGGATACATGATGAGCGCATCGGCGGCGCGGTTGGCCGAACGGATGCTGGTCTTGCCCTCGTTGATGGCCATCAGCGCCTGCACCGACGGCATGCGGTTCTCGCCGATCTCTTTGAGCATCTCGCCTTGCTTTTTCAGCCCCTGCAAGGCGATCAGCACCACCAGCAACAGCGCCAGCACGGCGACGCCGATCAGCGCCAGGATCTTGGTCCTGACTGTAATAGTTGAGAACATGATGGTCTCCCTAGTGGATTTGCGCTACGAATTCTTGCAGGTGCAAGGTCGATACCACGTGCCGCACGTTCAACAACAGGACAAAGCGTCCCTGCACCTTGCCGATGCCGTTCAACAGGTCGGCCGTGACCGCGCCGAAGCGCGGCGCCGGCTCGATGTCGGTGGCGAGGATCTCCAGCACGGCGTTGACGGCATCGACCAGGATGCCGATCACGAACGGCCCATCATCGCCCTCCACCTCCACCACGATGATGCAGGTGCGCTTGCCGATGGCGGACGGCTCGCGCCCCAGCCGGCGCGCCAGGTCCAGCACCGGCACCGCCGTGCCGCGCAGGTTGATCACGCCGCTGATGGACGGCGGCATCTGCGGCACCGGCGTCACGCCGGCGTATTCCAGGATCTCGCGCACCGCCAGTATCCCCATCGCGAACATGTCCTGCCCCAGCATGAAGCTGAGGTACTGCGCCGATGCCGCTTGCTGCTGCGGCACGGGTGGATCGGCTACGGTCAAGGCAGTCATGGCTACACCCCCGCTAGAATTTGACGAAGTTCGCTTCGTCCGGTTCGCTCATCTCGTTCATGCGCCGTCCGGCCAGCGCGCCGGCGGGAGCGCCCGGCTTGCGGCCGGTGCGCCCGGGCTTGTGCCGCACCGGCGAACGCACCGCGTGCGAGCCGCCGGCCAGCTTGAAGAAGGACATGGTGTGCTGCAGTTGCTCGGCCTGGCCGCTCATCTCTTCCGCCGTCGCCGCCAGCTCCTCGGAGCTGGACGCGTTCTGCTGCGTGGTCTGGCTCAGCTGCGTCACGGCCGCGTTGATCTGGCCGACGCCGGCCGACTGCTCCTCGGACGCCGCCGTGATCTCCTGCACCAGGTTGGAGGTGCGGCGGATGTTCGGCACCATCTCGTCCAGCAGCTGGCCGGCCTTCTCCGCCAGCTCGACGCTGCTCGACGCCACCTGCTCGATCTCCTGCGCCGCCACCTGGCTGCGCTCGGCCAGCTTGCGCACCTCGGCCGCCACCACCGCGAAGCCCTTGCCATGCTCGCCGGCGCGCGCCGCCTCGATGGCCGCGTTCAACGCCAGCAGATTGGTCTGGTAGGCGATGTCGTCGATGATGCTGATCTTCTTGGCGATCTGCTGCATCGCCGCCACCGTCGACTTGACCGCCTCGCCGCCCTCCGCCGCCTCCAGCGCGGCCTTGCTGGCGATGCCGTCGGTGACCTTGGCGTTCTCGGTGTTCTGCGCGATCGAGGCGGTCATCTGCTCGACCGAGGCGCTGGTCTGCTCGGTGCCGGCGGCCTGCTCGCTGGCGGCCTGCGACAGCGACTGCGCGGTGGCGCTCACCTCCTCCGAGGCCGAGGCCAATGCCTCCGCGCCGTTGTTCACCTCCTGCACCACGTGCGACAGCTTCTCGATCATGCCCTTCATCGCCGCCAGCAGGCTGCCGGTGTCGCCGGCCTTGAGCGCCACCTCCGCCGTCAGGTCGCCATCCGCCACCTGGCGCACGATGTCGGCCGCGTACGACGGATCGCCGCCCAGCTGCCGCATGATGCCGCGCAGGATGAACAATCCGATCGCCACCAGCAGCGCCAGCGCGATGCCGGACGAGAGATACATCGCATTGAGCGCCTTGGCCGACGCCGCGTCGGCGGTGCTCACCGCCTCATCGCCATACTGCACGTTCAGCGCCACCAGCTTGTTCAAGCTGGCCTCCGCGTCGTGAAACACCGCGCTGTTGTCCTTGATGGCGCTGTGCATGGTGGCAAACAACTCCTTGCGTTTCGCCGCATCGGCGCGCAGTATCTGCCCGGCCAGATCGGTCAGGGCGGCGTCGCGCTGTTTCCACGCATCCCACTGCTTGACGAAGGTGCTCCACAGCGCCTCTTCCTCCTTGGTCTGCGGCAGCGGATCGTAGATCTTCCACGCCTTGTCGATGCGCTCCCACCCCTCCTGCTTGCGCTTGAGCTCATGCGCGATATTGGCCTGGTCGTCGGGATACAGCGCCATGGCGTCGATCGCGCGGCTGGCCGAGCGGATCGCGGTCTGGCCTTCGTTGATGACTTGCAGCGCCTGCACCGAGGGCATGCGGTTCCGGCCGATTTCCGCCAGCATTTCCCCCTGCGTTTTCAAACCCGAAAACGCGATCAGCATCACCGTCAGCAAGGCCGCCACGGCCACCGCCAGCAAAATCAAAATCTTGGTTCGCACCTGCAACGTCGACAGCATGAACATCCCCTCCCACCGTGGTTGTCGTTCTTATTCGCCCGCCAGCGCGCGCAGCCTGCGCCTGTCCTGACGGATCCACCCCACCAGCTCTTCGGCCGGCATGGGTTTGGCCAGCAAATAGCCCTGCGCCATGTCGCAACCGAGGTCGCGCAACAGCTTCCAGTCTTCCACCTTTTCCACGCCCTCGGCCACCGTGGCCACGCCCAGGCTCTGGCCCAGGTCGAGCGCGCTTTTCAGCACCTTGTGGCGGTTCGGCCACTGCGCCGCGCCGTTGACGAAGGCGCGGTCGATCTTCAGTTCCGTGAACGGGCAGCGCGCGAACTGCTGCATCGATGAGTAACCGATGCCGAAATCGTCCATCGCCAGCCCGTAGCCGGCCAGCCGCAGGCGCCCCAGGTTGGTCAGCGCCTGCGACAGCTGGCGCATCACGCTGGTCTCGGTGACCTCCCACACCAGCGCGGCCGGCGTCACGCCGGAGGCCGAGACCTGCGCCATCAGGCGGTCGATGAAGCCGCGGTCGGCCAGGTTGTCGGCCGACAGGTTGACCGACACCGTCAGCGGCGGCAGGCCATGGCTTTGCCAGGCCAGTATCCGCTCCAGCACGTGATGCACCATGCCGAGCGTGAAGTCGGCCATCAGCGGCGTGCCCTCCAGCGCGTCGATGAAGTGCGGCGGCGGCAGCACGCCGCGCCGCGGATGCTTCCAGCGCGCCAGCGCCTCCACGCCTTTCAGCTGGCCGTTCCGCATCGCCACCTTGGGCTGGAAGAAGGGCACGAACTCGCGCCGCCCCAACGCCTGCGCGATCTCCTCCAGCGAGGCGTGCGGCGGCGGCGGCGCGGACGGCGCGCAATCGCTGGGACGTCCCTCGGCCTTGCACAGCAGCTGCGACAGCGATTCCAGCTGCACCGGCTTGAGCAAAGTGCCCAGCAGGCCGATGGCGGCGTCCTCGCACGCCATGTTCTCGATGATCTCCAGCAGGCGCGGATCGCGCGCGCTGACCACGATCAGGTTTTCCGTCAGGCGCCGTTCGCGCAGCTGGCAAGTGAGCTCGATGCCGTCCATGCCCGGCATTTCAAGATCGGTCAGCACCAGGAACAGCGGCGCGGCCTGCGCCTCCAGCACCCGCAAGGCCTCGTTGCCGTCGCCGGCCTCGAGGATCTCGCCGAAGTCCAGCTGGCGCAGCAGGCCGACCAGGTAGCCGCGCTGCACCACGCTGTCCTCCACCACCAGCACGCGGCGGCCGCTCCACGGCGGCGCGGCGGCGATGGGGGCGATGGCGGGCGTGGAGGTCATGATCAATACTGCAGCTGCTGCAGGATTTCGCGATAGATCGCGTTCAGCGGCACCGACTTCTCGACGCCGCCCCGTTTCACCGCCTCCTTGGGCATGCCATACACCACGCAGCTGGCCTCATCCTGCGCCACCGTGCGCGCGCCGGCCTTGAGCATCTCCAGCAGGCCGGCCGCGCCGTCGTCGCCCATGCCGGTCATGATCACGCCCAGCGCGTTGGCGCCGGCCGCGCGCGCGGCGGAGCGGAACAGCACGTCCACCGAAGGCCGGTGGCGGTTGACCAGCGGACCGTCCACCACCTCCACGAAGTATTGCGCGCCGTTGCGGCGCAACAGCATGTGCTTGCCGCCGGGCGCGATCAGCACCTGCCCCTGCAGCACGCGGTCGTTGTTGGCCGCCTCCTTGACGCGCACCTCGCACACGCTGTCCAGCCGCGACGCGAAGGCGGCGGTGAACTTCTCCGGCATGTGCTGCACCACCACGATGCCGGGCGAGACGCGCGGCAGCGCCGTCAGCACCTCCTCCAGCGCCTGGGTGCCGCCGGTGGAGGTGCCGATCGCCACCACACGCTCGGTGGTGGCGGTCATCGGCCGCACGTTCTCCGGCGGCAGCACGGCGTCGGCGTTCAGCTTGGCGGTGACCGGCGGCGGCGCCGGGCGGTTGGCCAGCTTGCCGACGTGGGCGCCGGACGCCGCCCGCACCGCCGACACCAGTTCGTCCGCGCTGTCGTGCAGGAACTGCTTGAGGTCCAGGCGCGGCTTGGTGATGATGGCCACCGCGCCGGCGGTCAGCGCCTCCACCGAGGTCTGCGCGCCCTTCTCGGTCAACGTCGAGCAGATCACCACCGGCGTCGGTCGCTCCGCCATCAGCTTGCGCAGGAAGGTGATGCCGTCCATCTTGGGCATTTCCACGTCCAGCACCAGCACGTCCGGCCACTGCGTCTTCATGCGTTCCATCGCCAGCAGCGGGTTGGCCACCGCGTGGGTGACGGTGATGCCGGGCGCCGCGTTGAGCAGGGCGCTCAGCACCTGCCGCACCACGGCGGAGTCGTCGACGATCATGACCTTGATAGCGCTCATGCGTGGGTCCTTGCTCCCGCGTTGCCCCATCCCGGCTCCGGCGGAACCTGGCGGCTCAGCACCTCGCCGCTGCGGATGGTGAAGATCAGTTGACGGTGGCCTTCGCCGAACAGGCTCTCGGACACCACGTGTATGCCATGCTGCTGCAGCAGCGCGCGCGCGAAGTCGCCGTTCTGGGCGCCGATGTCGCGCACCCGGCCGCGCGCGCTGCGCGGGAACATATTGGCGCCGCCGAAAATCTTGCCCTGGCACTGGGCCAGCGGCACGCCCTGGCGCGCCAACCCGTCCAGCAGCAACTGCATGGCGTCGGCGCCGTACATGCCCGGCTTGTCGGCCGGACGGTCGGCCCTGCGGCGGCCATGGCCGGGCAGCAGGAAGTGCGACATGGCGCCGATGCGCAGGCCCGGATGCCACAGCGTGATCGAGACGCAGGAACCCAGCAGCGTGCGCACGCGGTACTGGGCGTCGCCGACGAAGTAATCGCCCGGCATCAGGAAGATGTCGATCAGCTTTTCGCTCATGGCTTGCGATAAATCGAAGGCGCCACGGCGGCCAGGCTGTCGTTGATATCGTTCAGCGTTTCCGAATGGCCGATCAGGAAATAGCCGCCGGGGCGCAGCTGCGCCAGCAGGCGCGCCACCACCTGGCGCTTGGTTTCCAGGCTGAAGTAAATCATCACGTTGCGCAGGAAGATCACGTCGAAGCTGCCGATCCGCGGCAGCGGCGCGTTCAGGTTCAGGTGCTGGAACTGCACGCGCTGGCGCAGGCCGCGCTCGATCAGCAGGGTGCCGGCCTCGCTGCCCTGGCCCTTGAGGCAAAAACGCTTGAGGTAAGCCTGCGGCATCTGCGCCGCGCGCTCGATCGGATAGTGGCCGCTGCGCGCGCGCTGCAGCACGCGGGTGCTGATGTCGGTGCCCAGCACCTCCCACGCGCCATCGATGCCCATCACGTCGGCCAGCACCATGGCGATGCTGTACGGCTCCTCGCCGCTGGAGCTGGCCGCGCTCCACACGCGCAGCGTGCGGTTCTTGTCGCGCGCGTCCTGCGCCAGGTCGCGCAGCAGCGCGAAGTGCTTGGGTTCGCGGAAGAAGTAGGTCTCGTTGGTGGTCAGCAGGTCGACCGCCACCTGCAGCTCGGCCGGCTGGGCGCGGCTTTCCAGCAGGCGCAGGTAGTCGCCGTAGCTGTTCAACTGATAGTGCGCCAGCCGCTTGGCCAGCCGGCCGCTGACCAGCGCCTGCTTGCCGTTGGCCATGGTGATGCCCGCCGCATCGTAGATGAAGCGCTGGAACTGCATGAACTCGCGCTCGGTGATCATGGCCACGGGCATGGGGCACCGCCTTGCCTAGGCGACGGCGGCGGCGGTGCCGCGCGCCATGTCGACGATCTCCTCGCTCGACAGCACGCGCTCGATGTCGAGCAGGATCACGAAGCGGCCGCGATCCTTGTCCATGCGCTTGCCCATGCCGGCGATGAAGTCGGGACGGATGCGGGTGCCGAACGCGGGCGCCGGCTCGATGTCGGCGGCGGCGATCTCCACCACCGCGTTGACCGCGTCCACCAGCATGCCCAGCACCTGCTTGCCCTTGTCATCCTCCTCCGCGCCGGCGGTTTCCACGATGACGATGCAACTGCGCTTGCCGATCGCGCTCTGCCCGCGGCCGAAGCGGGCCGACAAATCCATCACCGGCACCACCGCGCCGCGCAGGTTGATCACGCCGCGCACGCAGTCCGGCATCATCGGCACCGTGGCCAGGCTGCCGTACTCGATGATTTCCTTGATGTGCAGGATGCCGACCGCGTACTGCTCCTCGCCCAGCATGAAGGTCAGGAACTGGCTGGGCAGCGCGGCGCCGCTTTGCAGCGCGTCCAGGGCGCTGCTTCCGTAGGTGACGACATTGGCGTTGATGGCGGTGCTCATGGTCTTCCTTTTTCTATGCGGCCAGCGACAAGGCGCCCTTGCCGCCCACCGTGCGCATCAGGGCGGCCACGTCCAGGATCAGCGCCACCTCGCCGCTGCCCAGGATGGTGGAGCCGCTGATGCATTTGACTTCGCTGAACATGGGGCTGAGCGGCTTGATCACGGTCTGGAATTCGCCCAGCAGCGTGTCCACCACCAGCCCGGCGCGCTGGGTGCCGAACTTGAGCACCACGATGCTCTCGCGCCGCGTGGCCGCGCCGGCGATGCGGAACAGGGAGCGCAGCCGCACCAGCGGCAGCACCTGGCCGCGCAGGTTGGTGTAGTCCTGCCCCGGCTCGGTGGCGTACTCGATGCATTCCTCGATCATGTCGAGCGGGATCACGAACACCGACGCCCCCACCTGCACCAGGAAGCCGTCGATGATGGCCAGCGTCAGCGGCAGGCGCACGGTGACGGTGGTGCCCTGCCCCTCCCTGCTGCCGACGTCCACGCTGCCGCGCAGCGCCTGGATGTTGCGCTTGACCACGTCCATGCCGACGCCGCGCCCGGACAGGTTGGTGATCTTCTCGGCGGTGGAAAAACCGGCCTCGAAGATCAGGTTGTAGATTTCGCTGTCGCTCAGCTTGCGCTCGGGGTCGACCAGCCCGCGCTCGATGGCCTTGGCGAGGATTTTTTCCTTGCGCAGGCCGCCGCCGTCGTCGCTCACCTCGATCACGATGCTGCCCGATTCATGGAACGCGTTCAGCTTGATCATGCCCTTGGCCGGCTTGCCGGCCGCCAGCCGCGCCTCGGCCGGCTCGATGCCGTGGTCCATGGCGTTGCGCACCAGGTGCATCAGCGGGTCGCCGATCTTCTCCACCACGGTCTTGTCGAGCTCGGAATCCTCGCCGTCCACGATCAGGCCGATGTCCTTGCCCAGCTCGCGCGCCACGTCGTGCACCACGCGCTGGAAGCGGTTGAAGGTGGCGCCGATCTTCACCATGCGCAGTTCCAGCGCGGCGTCGCGCACGTCCTCCACCAGGCTGGTGAGGATGGAGGTGCATTCCAGCAGCT
Organism: Duganella sp. SG902; assembly: GCF_013376005.1. GTDB lineage: Bacteria > Pseudomonadota > Gammaproteobacteria > Burkholderiales > Burkholderiaceae_D > Rugamonas. The sequence continues at coordinate 477,785 of NZ_JABMJK010000003.1, forward strand.
CGGCGTTGTGGAGGTTCTGGCCGATCATATTGGCGCGCGCGCCGGCGATGATCAGCTCGCCCACGAGGTCGATCAGCCTGTCCAGCTTGTCGGAGTCGACCCGGATCGAGCGGCTCTCCTGCGCCTTTTGCTCGCTGACCTGCTTTTGCTTGGCCAGCGCCGCCTCCACCACCACCGGCGCCACGTTGCCGGCGCCGACCAGGATGCTGCCCAGCTGCTGGACCGGCGCGTCCTGCGGCAGCTGGTCGCGGTTCGCTTGCCGCTGCAGCGCGCCGTCCAGCTCCTGCTGGGTCACGCTGCCGCAGCGGACCAGCATCTCGCCCAGGCGCGCGCGCTGCTCCGGCAAGGCGCGGATCAGGTTGACGTATTCCGACACCTTGCTGTGCGGCGGGATGATGCGGATCTCGCAGTCGTCCTGCACGAACTCGAACACGCCGGCGATGGCGTCGCGGTCGGCCTCGCTGTCGAAGGAGATCTCGAAGCCGAGGTAGCACAGCTCGGCGTCCATTTCATCGGGCGGCGGCAGGGCGTCCGGCACGGTGGCGATGCCGACCACGCGGCCCAGCTTGCCCAGGTAGCGCAGGAAGGCGATCGGGTCCATCCCGTTCTGCAGCACGCCGCGGCCGAAGCGCAGCGAGATGTGCCAGTAGTCGCTGTCGCCGCGCTCGGCGTCGATGCGCTCCACCCTGGGCCCGGCGTGCAGCGCCGGGACGGCGGCCGGCGCGGCCGGGGCCGCTTCGCCGTCCATGTGGCGGCGCAACTGCTGCTGCAGCATCTCGCCTTCCGGCGCGGTGTCCGGGTCCTGCTCGTGCTGGCCGGCGGCCAGGCCGTTGATCATGCCGGACAGGTAGTCGCAGCACGACAACAGCAGCACCACCATTTCATCGTTGAGCGTGACGCTGCCGTCGCGTACCTTGTCCAGCAGGCTTTCCACCACATGGGTGAAGGCCACGATGTGGTCCAGGCTGAACAGGCCGGCCGAGCCCTTGATGGTGTGGGCCGCGCGGAAGATGGCGTTGATCGCCTCGCTCTGGTCGCCGGCCAGGTCGACGTTGAGCAGGGCGTTCTCCATCTCCTCCAGCAGTTCGCGGCTTTCGGCGATGAATGTCTGTAGCGCTTCGTCCAGGTTCATGGCTTTCCCCTCAAGCGTGGATCAGCACGGCGTCGCCAAAGAAGGCGCCCAGGTCCAGCATTTCAAAAATCTCCACCACGGCCGGGCTGTGCTGCAACAGCCGCAGCTCGCGCTGGTCGGCGGCGGCCGCCTGCTTGGCCAGCATCAGCACCTGCAGGCCGGCGGTATCGAGTTCGGTCACGCCCGACAAATCGATTTCCAGCACGCGCGCCTTGCGCAGCGCCTCCATCACCGTGAGCTTCAAATCGGCGGCGCGGTAGATGGTCAGCTCGCCGTCGAGGGAAATCCGGTTGATCTCATCCGCCATGGCCGCCTCCCCGGGTTATGGCATGACCAGCTTGGCCACCGCGCCCAGCAGCACCTCGGGCTTGAACGGCTTGACCACCCAGGCCTTGGCGCCGGCCGCCTTGCCCTCCTCCTTCTTGCCCTCGGCCGACTCGGTGGTCAGCATGATCACCGGCGTGAACTTGTAGTTGGGCAGCTGCTTGAATTGCTTGACGAAAGTGATGCCGTCCATGTTGGGCATGTTGACGTCGCACACCACCAGATGAATTTTCTGGCCGGTGCACTTGGACAGCGCGTCGACGCCGTCGCGCCCTTCGATCACCTCGTAGCCCGCGCCCTTGAGCGCGATGCCGACCACTTGCCGCAGCGAGGCCGAATCATCGACCACCATGATGGTTTTTGCCATGTCTTGTCCACCTCAGAAAAAAGTGATCTCGTCGGCGTCGGCGGCGGCCGGCGCCGCGTGTTTGACGCCACTATGCACCGCGTGCTCCTCCGCCATCGCGTAGGTCTTCTGCAGCTCGCGCAGCAGGCGCTCGGGATCGAGCGGCTCCAGCACGCCGCTGGCGACGTAGCGGTCGCGGTTCTCGCGCAGCAGCGCCGGCAGGCGCTCCATGTTGTCGCGCACGTGCGCCATCACCTGGCTCACGCGGTCCTGGAACTGCAGCTGCACCAGCGCCTCGCCGACCTCGCCCTGGATGCCGACGCTTTCCTGCTTGAGCTGCTCGGACTGCTGCGCCAGCGCGTCGGTGATCTCGCGGAATTCGCTGAGCACGGCGTCGATCATGCCCTCGGCCGAGGACATCGATTTGTCCTCCGCCTCGCTCGATTGGTCGGCGGCCTGGCTGGCGGCCAGGATGGCGCTGCTGATCAGGCCCACGCGGTTGGTGATTTCCTTGCCGGTCTCGGCCGAGCGCATCGACAGCTGGCGCACCTCCTGCGCCACCACCGCGAAGCCGCGTCCGGCCGGGCCGGCGCGCGCCGCCTCGATGGCGGCGTTCAGCGCCAGCAGATTGGTTTGCGCGGCGATGCTGGCCACGCCCTCGGCCATGCCGCGCAGCTCGCGCGTGAAGCGTTCCAGGTCCTTGATCTGCGCCAGCATGGCCTGCTTGGACGACATGGCCGACTTCATCGAGCTGACCACCGAACCGAGCCGCGTCTGGCTGTGGCTGAAGACTTCCGTGATGGAAGTCCCTCCGGCGCAATCGGCGCTGGAGACGTGCACCGCGTTGTCGAGCCGGTCGACGATGTTGGAGAAGCGCGACGCCAGGTCGGCCACCGCCTCCTCCATCTGGCTGCGCGAGTTTTCGATATGGCGGCACCACACCGGCAGCAGCGCGTCGCCGAAGCGCTCGCGCGCGGCCAGGTAGTCGTCGATCATGCGGTTGTCGCCAGCGCCGCCGCCGGTGCCGAAGCCGCTGTCGCGCGTGAGCCAGAACGCCGCGCCCAGCAACAGCGCCGCCCAGATCAGTGTGTACCAGCCCCAGGCGCTCCAGCCCGCGGCCACCGTCCCCAAAGCGCCCGCGCCGGCGAGGCCGACAGGCACTAGCATTTTGCCACCCACAATACTTGGATTGTTCACTGGATGCCACCTCGTTTGTAGTCCTGCGGTCTCTCGACAAACTACACGCGCGCCGCGTTGTGGCGGGCAAATCCATTGTATCTGTAGTTGCCGATGGCATGCGCAAAATAGCCCGCCAGTTGCGCAACTGCATCAGGCGGACATCGGTGCCGGTGACACGCGCGCGAAGATGCACTCGACTTTTTTCATTTCCGCGGGTAAATTACCAATATTGCAAATTGCGCAATTGAACTTTGGAGATGAAATGAAACAGTATGGTGCGGAATTCTTTGGTACGTTCTGGCTGGTGCTCGGCGGTTGCGGCAGCGCCGTGCTGGCGGCGGCCTTCCCCGGCGTGGGCATCGGCCTGCATGGCGTATCGCTGGCGTTCGGCCTGACGGTGCTGACCATGGCGTACGCCATCGGCCACATCTCGGGCTGCCACCTCAACCCGGCGGTATCGATCGGCCTGTGGGCCGGCGGCCGCTTCCCGGCCAATCAGCTGCTGCCTTACATCGTGTCGCAAGTGTTGGGCGGCATCGTGGCCGGCGGCGTGCTGTACCTGATCGCCAGCGGCAAGGCCGGCTTCGACGTCAGCGCCGGCTTCGCCTCCAACGGCTACGGCGAACACTCGCCGGGCGGCTACTCGCTGACCGCCGCGCTGGTGACGGAAGTGGTGATGACCATGATGTTCCTGCTGGTGATCCTGGGCGCCACCGACGCGCGCGCGCCGAAGGGCTTCGCGCCGCTGCCGATCGGCTTCGCGCTGACGCTGATCCACCTGATCTCGATCCCGGTCACCAACACCTCGGTCAACCCGGCGCGCAGCACCGCCGTCGCCCTGTACGTGGGCGACTGGGCGGTCGGCCAGCTGTGGCTGTTCTGGGTGGCGCCGATCGCCGGCGCGCTGCTGGGCGCGGCGGTCTACCGCTTCATCGGCAAGGCCGACTAAGCCAGCAGGGCCCTGGCCGGCCGGCGCGCGTTGTCTTCCAGCTTGAAGATGCTGACCGCGCCGGCCAGCCTGGCGGCCTGCTCCTGCATCGAGCCGGCCGCCGCCGCGGCCTGCTCGACCAGCGCGGCGTTCTGCTGCGTCACATGATCCATCTGTGAAATCGCCTGGTTGATCTGCTCGATGCCATGCGTCTGCTCGACGCTGGCGTTGCTGATCTCACCCACGATGGCGGTCACGCGCTGGATGCTGGCCACCACCTCGTCCATGGTGCCGCCGGCCTGTCCCACCAGCCGCGTGCCGGCCTCCACCTTCCCCACCGAATCGTCGATCAGCGCCTTGATCTCGCGGGCCGCGCCGGCCGAGCGCTGCGCCAGGTTGCGCACCTCCGACGCCACCACCGCGAAGCCGCGCCCCTGCTCGCCGGCGCGCGCCGCCTCCACCGCCGCGTTCAGCGCGAGGATATTGGTCTGGAAGGCGATGCTGTCGATCACGCCGATGATGTCGACGATCTTCTTGGACGAGGCGTCGATCGAGGCCATGGTCTGCACCACGTCCGACACCACCGCGCCGCCGCGCTGCGCCACCTCGGCCGCGCTGGCCGCCAGCTGGTTGGCCTGGCGCGCGTTCTCGGCGTTCTGCTTGACGGTGCTGGTCAGCTGCTCCATCGACGACGCCGTCTCCTCCAGCGAGCTGGCCTGCTGCTCGGTGCGGGTCGACAGGTCGAGGTTGCCGGCCGCGATCTCCGAGGACGCGGTGGTGATGGTGTCGGTGCCGCTGCGCACGTCGCTGACGATGCGCACCAGTCCGCTCGACATGCGGTTCAGCGCATGCAGCAGCTTGCCCGGCTCATCCTTGCTGTAATCGCCGGGCGCGCGGTGGCTGTGGTCGACCAGGTCGCCCCCGGCCACGCACTCGGCCAGCGCCACCGCCTCGTTGATCGGACGGGTGATGCCGGTGGTCAGCCACCACGCGAACGCCACGCCAAACGCCACCACCAGCACGGCCAGCAACACCAGTTGATTGCGGCTGCTCTCGGCCACGTCCTCGATCTTCCGCGCGGCCGCGTCGATCTCCTTGCGCTGGTGGTCGAGTATGCGTTGCAGCATGCCCTCGTACACCTTGGACGACGGCAGGTAGACCTGCTCCAGCAGGCGCGTGGCCTCGGCGGCGTCGCCGGCCGCCTTGGCCTTCATCAGGCCGTCGCGCGAGCTGACGTAGATCTTGCGCGTCTCCACCAGCTCGGCCATCAGCTGCTTGTCGCCCTCGTTGGCGAGCTCCTCGATCTTCTTGATCAGGCCCTGCGAGTAGGCGGTGGCGGTCTTGGCCTCCTCGGCGAAGAAGGTGGCCAGCGAGGGGTCGGCGCTCTTGGCCACCGCCGTGGTACGGCGGATGCCGGAATACACCATGCGGTACCAGTCCGAGATCAGGCGCTCCTTGGCCAGCGGCAGGTCCATCATGGCGCGGGTGGAGTCGGCCACGCCCTGCAGGCGATAAATGCCGAGGCCGGTGTTGAAGATCAGGATGGCGAGAATGACCGTGAAGCCAAACGACATCCGCCTGCCGATGCTGAGATCAGAGATTTTCATGCCGGTCCCCCTTATCGAATTGTTCTTCAATAGTAACGCCAACCGATGGGCTGCGGCACGCCTTCAACGCTTGTTCAACTATTTTAAGGTTGAAATATATTTTTAATTTGCATTCTAATCCGCAACAATTATTGCGCCACCGCGTGTGAAAAGGTTTACACTTTCGGATTCGCTTTTGTACGGCCGTTTACATAGCGGGATTTAAAATACAACATTATCCGTTCGGCCACCCGTACGCCTAAACCACTGAGTCATGAGCAACGCATTCCTAGAACACCGCGCCAAATACCGCGAAGCCGTGTCCCGCCGCTACGGCGTGACGCCCGAACTGTACGACGAAGCCTCGCGCCTGCTGGCGCCGCTGGCCACGCCCTTCAGCATGCGCAAGGGCGAGTACCTGCAGCGCATCGGCGTGCCGGCGCAATACGTGCACTGGCTGCACAGCGGCGTCGCGCGCACCGGCTTCATCACCGAGTCCGGCAACGAAGTCACGCTGCACTTCCAGACCGACGGCGAGCCGGTGGCCGCCCATGACGACCTGTTGCGTTCCCGCGATGCGCTGCCGGCGATGAACTTCGTCGTGGCCGAGACCGCCATCCACGGCTACCGCCTCGACTGGGCGGAAGTGAGCGCGCTGTACCAGGCCAACAGCCAGTTGCGCGACTACTACCTGGCCGCGGCCCAGTGCAGCATCATCGAGCAAAGCCGCCGCCTGTACCTGAACGCCTCGCCGGCGCAGGGGCGCCTGAACGCCTTCCGCCGCGAGTACCCGGGGCTGGAGCAGCGCATCTCGCAGAAAGTGGTGGCATCCTTCCTGGGCATCACGCCGCAATACATGTCGCAGCTGCTGCGGCAGGATGGCAGCAAGTAACGCGAGTTGTCCGCCTTAGGGTAAGCCTTTTTCGACCACAAACTGATGAACCGTCATTCCCGCGCAGGCGGGAATCCATAGGGCGCATGGTCATAAGTTCAGCATGGATTCCCGCCTGCGCGGGAATGACGGCTATTAACTTCTTCTTGAAAATCCTTCTTCTCGCAACTCGCTTCTTTATATTCGCGGCCATCGAACTTCAGCACCACCCAATACTGTGACAGGGCGTTGTGGCTGTAAACAAGTAGATCGTTATAACCATTTGCGCTGGAAGGCAGCACCCCAACCCCGTCACTTCCGCTCTTGAAAATGGTTCGGTACGCAGCGCCCTTTCCTGTCGCATTCCGCGTGACGAGCCAATACCGGAACAGGTGCGCACCATAAAACGCGGAACAGTAAGGCTTGAGCGCGGGGCGCACGAAGTACGCTTTTTGAGCATCCCTGCTGACAGTTAGCGGCGCGATCAAGAAGAGCGCCGCCTCCTGGCCCTTCTTCAGATCCTGCTCCCGCATGCATTCATGGAGCAGACGCCTGTCGTTCTCATCCTCCCCACTCAAAACGTGTTGAATCAAACCAGCTGGCGCCGGCATAGTCCTCGTCAACTCGGCTTCAGTCTTCGACCAAAAAACTGGCTCAGCCGCGGCGGCGCATGCCGCCGAAAAATACAGGATGAAAAAGAACAGTTTCAACCATCCACCTCATTTGCTGTCCGCTTGCGACTGAAGCTCCTTGAGACGCTTTGAGATCAAGTCCATCTTGCCCTCTGCGTCGAACGCGGCACAGCTTTCGGAAACCATCCTCTCCTTGCCGGCGGCATCTGAGAAGTAAAGCTTCTCACAGTCGCATCGAAGCGCGGCGACGACGCGCTTCTTCTGCCTGAGGCTGCGGACTTCCGCAACCCAGCAGGAATCGGCGCAACCGCAAGAGCGATAGATCAGTTCCTGGCCCTTTACATTCCAATCTAATTTATACGACGCGCCAGACTGCGCGAACACCCCGCCAGTCGCAAGTAGAAGAAACGCGAACGCAACAAACCTCATCATTCAGGCCCCTAACTTGTCAGAGGAACGTGTACGTAGCATTTCGAAACCTAGTGTGAGTGGGAATCGGTGACGGGAGGGCGCGGCGGCGGCGCGGGTGGCGCCGCCAGCCGGTGGGGAATTACTTCTTGATGCTCTTGATCTTGTTGTTCTCGTCGACGAACACCAGCTTCGGCACGTGGGTCTCGACGGCCTCTTCGCTCATCGGGCCATAAGTGCAGATGATCAGCAGGTCGCCCAGCTGCGCCTTGCGGGCGGCCGCGCCGTTCAGCGAAATCTCGCCGCTGCCGCGCTTGCCGGCGATGGCGTAGGTGGCGAAGCGCTCGCCGTTGTTCACGTTGTACAGTTCGATGTATTCGTTGACCTTGATATCCGCAGCTTCCAGCAGGTCCACGTCGATACCGCAGGAACCCTCATAGTTCAGGTCGGCCTGCGTCACCGTCACGCGGTGCAGCTTGGAACGCAGCATCATTCGTTGCATAGACATCTTATTCCCTCGATAGTAATCATTCAAACTTGGCATCCTGTCCAGCCAGAGGCCGCGACGCGAGGGCGGCATTGTACCATCAGCGCCCCATCCGCAGCCGCTTTCTCCCCGCTGGCGCTGGCTTTGTGGCATATTGCTGCTAGTAAAAGTCTTCAACTATTTTCATGAAACTCTCTCGCCTGCTCACCGCGTCCACCGCCGTCCTGGCGTTGCTGGTGGTGGGCATGCTGGCCCACATCACGCGCGACGCTTGGCGCCGCTACGAGGCCACCGACACCGGCCTGCAAGCGCTGCGCCTGACCCAGCGCGCCATGGTGGCGGCCGAAAAGCTGTCGTTCGAGCGCGGACCGGTCAACGCCGTGCTGGGCGAGCGGGAGCCGGCCGACCCGGCGCGGCGCGAAGGGCTGTTGCGCGCGCGTGCCGCCACCGACCTCGCGCTGCTGCAGCTGGAGCGCGAGCTGCAGATCGACCTTGGCGCCCCACGTCCGGTGGAGATGGCGCCGCTTTACCGCGCGCTGGCGGCGGCGCGCGGCACCATCGATCAACTGGCGGCATCGCCGCCCGCAGCGCGCACGCCTGAACAGCTGACCGAGGCGGTCAACCAGATGTTCGCGCTGGTGCCGCTGGCGCAGGACGCGGTGACCGGCTACACCTTCGCTTCCGAGCGCGCCTACCCGCGCATCTCGCGCACGCTGATCAAGGCGCGCTACGCGGTGGAGCTGCGCGAATACGCCGGCCGGCTCGGCTCCGTGCTGACGGTGCCGCTGGCCATGCGGCGGCCACTGGAGCTTGAACAGTACGAGCAACTGCAAACGCTGCGCGGCCGCATCGCCCAACTGCGCCAGCAGATACAACGCCTTGGCGGCGACAACGCGGCCACCCTGGCGCCGGTGATCGCGCGCATGGACGAGGTGTTCTTCGGCGCCGGCCTGCGGCTGGTGACGGAGATCGAGCAGGCCAGCCGCGATGGCCGCGATTACGGCATGGATACCGGCCAGTTCGCGCAACGCTACGTGCCAACCATGACGCCTATCCTGGCGCTGCGCGACGAGTTGCTGGGCGAGGCGCAGGCCCAGGCCCAGCGCGATCACGAGCACGCGCGGCGCGAGTTGATCATCGCCTGCCTGTCCGGCGTGGCGATCCTGCTGGCGCTGACCCTGCTGATGCTGATCGTGCGCCGGCGCGTGATCCTGCCGCTGCTGCGCGCCACGCGCGCGGTGATCCGCCTCGGTGATGGCGACTACTCGCGCGATCCCGGCGGCATGCAACGGCGCGACGAAATCGGCGACATGCTGCGCGCGCTGTCGACGCTGCGCACCAACAGCATCGAGCGCCAGCAGCTGGAGATGGAGCGTCAGCACCTGATCGAGGAGCTGCGGCGGCGCGCCGATACCGATTACCTGACCGGCATCCTGAATCGCCGCGCGTTCACCAAGGCCGGCAACCAGCGGCTGCGCCGCGCGCATGAGCAGGACGAGTCGCTGTCGGTGCTGCTGTTCGATATCGACCACTTCAAATCGGTCAACGATACGCATGGCCACGAGGCCGGCGACCAGGTTTTGATCCAGGTGGCGGCGGTGGTGCGCGATCAGTTGCGCGATGGTGGAATACTGGCGCGCCATGGTGGCGAGGAGTTCGTGGTCATGCCGTCGCACTGCACGCAGGAGCAGGCCTGCCTGCTGGCGGAACGCCTGCGCCAGGCGATTGCCGACACCTCGCTGACGCTGGCCGATGGCCACATTCTGCGCGTGACCGCCAGCTTTGGCGTGGCCAGCGCCAGCGGCCCGCAGGCGGCGTTGGACGATCTGCTGCACGCCGCCGACCTGGCCCTGTACCGCGCCAAGCGCAAGGGCCGCAACCGCGTCGAAAGCGCCAGCTGACAGCCGTTGGCGGCGAATAACCATGTCATTCCGGCGCAGGCCGGAATCCATGCTGAGCCACCACGCCGGCGATCTATGGATTCCGGCCTGCGCCGGAATGACGGGTGGGCGTGAAGTTCAAATCACGGAAGTCGTAGCTGAAATCCGTCTCGGTGGAGATGGGCGCCATTTTCATGCGCTCGATGCTGCCGTCCGGATTGAGCGCGAAGGTCACGTAGGCGTCGGCGTTGAAGTTGCGCTCGCGCCAGCGCACGATGAAGGTGTCGTGCTGGAAGTGCTCCAGCTCTCCGCTCAGGTCCGGCGTGCGCTCGAAGCGCATCACCTGCCTGCCGCCCTCCTCGCGGATGCTGATCTTGCCATACCACGCATCCTCATACTCGCCGTTGTAGGACGCCAGCGGCAAAGACGGTTTCGACGCCACCGCGCGCGCCGTGTGCTCCTTGCCCTGCCGCTCCAGCTCCTCCCTGTGCGCGGCCGCTTCCTGATCGGCGTACAGCTGGATCCAGTCGGACGGCCGCACCTGCAGGTAGTGGTCGAGGATACGGTAGTACAGCGAGGCCATGGCCGGGCTGTTCTCCGCATTGGTCAGGATGGCGATGCCCAGCTTCTCCTCCGGCACCATCAGCACCGTCGAGTAAAAGCCTTGCAGCGCGCCGCCGTGCATGGCGATCTTGCGGCCCTTGTAGTCGCGCAGCTGGAAGCCCAGGCCATAGGCGTAGAAGTTCGGTTTGGTGGCGGCCAGCGCCGGCTTGGGCTCGCGGATGCGCATCGGCGTCTGCTCGGTCCACATCTCGGCCGCCTGCTGGGCGCTGAACAGTTGCTTGCCGTTGTCCATCTTGCCGCTATTGAGCAGCACCGTCATCCAGCGCGCGATGTCCTCCGCGTTGGTGTTGATGCCCACCGCGCCCACCGCGTTCGGCACCGGCATCGGCTTCACCACCGCGATCCTGTCATTGATCTTGCTATGCGGCGCCGAGTAGTCGCTGGTGGCCAGCATCTCGGCCACGCTGGTCTTGGTGCCGGTCATGCCCAGCGGCGACAGGATCTGCTCCTGTATCGCCTCGCCCCACGGCTTGCCCGCCTTGTCCGCGATGATCTTGCCCGCCACGATGTACAGCAGGTTGTCATACGCGTAGCTGGCGCGGAAGCTGGTGGCCGGCTTCACGTAACGCAGCCTGGCGATGATTTCGTCGGTGCTGAAGGTGGTGCTCGGCCACCACAGCAAATCCCCGGCGCCGAGGCCAAGGCCGCTGCGGTGCGTGAGCAGGTCGCGCACCGTCATCTGGCCGGTCACGTACGAGTCGTACATCTGGAAGCCCGGCAGGTGCTTGGTGACGGGATCGTCCCACGCCAGCTTGCCCTGGTCGACCAGCATCGCCAGCCCGGCGGCGGTGAAGGCCTTGGAGTTGGAGGCGATTTCAAACAGGGTCTTGCCGTCCACCGGCGCCGGCTCGCCCAGCTTGCGCACGCCGTAACCCTTGGCCGTCACCACCTTGCCATCCTTGACGATGGCGATCGCCATGCCAGGCACGTCGAAGGTCTTCAAGGCGCGGTTCACGTCCGCATCGAGATTAAACGCGGGCACGCTGGCGGCGTGCGCCGCCACGGCGGTCAGCGTGAACGCGGCCGCCGCAAATGTGTGAGTCAGTTTCATTGTTTTTTGAATGCCTTGTCTACCGCTGCTTGCGTCAGCGGGTGGTAGTGCGAACGCGCCTTGGCGTAGACCGCCTTCGCCCAGTCCTTCTCGTTGGGGTTCTTCAGCAGCGCGGTGTACAGCGGCACCACGAACAGCTTGCGGCCCACGCTGTTGAGGAATTTGCCCAGCGGCTCGCGCACGTTGTAGCCGGCCTTCACCGACGACAGGTAGAAGCGGTAGGCGATTTCGTTGTTGCCGCTCTTGCCCAGGCCGAAGGTCTGGTCGAGTTCCTGCATCTGCGCGGCGCTGGCCTTGCCGTCGATGTCGTTCAGGAAGTGCATCCACTCCAGCGCGATCCAGTTCTTGCCGTTCAGTTCAGCGGTCGGCAGTTCGCCTTTCAGCCAGGCGGCGCGCTGCGTGTCCAGCGCGGCCAGGCGTGGCGAGGCCGCGCGCTTGGCGGTGGCCGGGATGCCGGGCGCGTACAGCCATTCGTCCAGCTCCGAGGCCGACATGTATTCCGGATGCGCGTCCAGCAGGTTCTTTTTAAGGTAGTCAACAAATTCGTCGGTGGTGGCCGACTTGAAGGCGTGCGAATCGAACCAGCCGCGCAGGAAGGGATCGAACACTTCGCGGCCGGCGCGCTGTTCCAGCGTGCGCAGGAACCATGCGCCTTTGGGATAAATCAGGCTGCCGTCCGGATACGCCGACGGATCGTTGTCGGCGCCGCGCGTGGCCAGCACCTGCTTGGCAGCGGGGATGTTGGCCAGCGATGCCAGCGCCTCCTCCTGCTCCACTTGCAGGTTCATCTCCGCCACCTCGTCGCCGTACAGTTTTTCGACGATGCGGGTGGTGACGTAGGTGGTGAAGCCTTCGTTCAGCCAGGTGTACTTCCACGAGGCGTTGGTCACCAGGTTGCCGGACCACGAGTGCGCCAGTTCATGCGCGATCAGGTCGACCAGGCTGCGGTCGCCGGCGATCATGGTCGGCGTGAGGAAGGTCAGGCGCGGATTCTCCATGCCGCCGTACGGGAAGGATGGCGGCAGCACGATCATGTCGTATCGGTCCCAGCGATAGGGGCCGTACAGGCCTTCGGCGGCGCTGATCATCTTCTCGGTGTCGGCCAGCTCGTAGGCGGCGGCCTCGATGCGCGCCGGTTCGGCGTAGACGGCGGAGCGCGGGCCGAGGTTGCGCACTTCGATTTCGCCGATGGCGATCGCCAGCAGGTAGGATGGAATCGGCTGCGCCATCTTGAACTTCCAGCCGCCGGCGCCGGTGGCCTGCTGATCGTTCTCGGCGCTCATCACCACGCGCAGGCCGGCCGGCGCGTCGATGCGGGCGCTGTATGTGAAGCGCACGGCCGGCGTGTCCTGCACCGGCGCCCACGAGCGGGCGTTGATGTCCTGCGACTGGCTGAACATGAACGGACGCTTGCCGGACATGGTCTGCTCCGGCGCCATCCATTGCAGCGCGGCGGCCGACGGCGCGGTGCGGTAGTACACACGCACTTTCTGCGGCTGGAACGGCAGCGCGATGCGCAGCGCGCGGCCCTTCTGGGCGTCGAATTTATCGAGCATGAAGGAGGCGGCGCTCCAGCGGCCGTCGGGGTTCAACACCTGCACCTTGGCGATGTTGAGTTCATTCGTGTCCAGCACCAGCGTGCGGGCGGATTTGTCGATCCAGTTCAGTGTGAGCTCGGCGTAGCCGGACAGGATCTTGTGGCTGAAGTCAGCTTTCAGGTCCAGGTGCAGATCGGTGGTGCGCACCTGATCGTAACGGGCGTAGCTCAGCGGATCGGCGTGGGCGGCGAACGTCAAACATGCGGATAGCACGAACGCGGAAAAAGTCTTCTTGATCATGGTGATACTTTCAATATTGTCTTTAGCGCCAAGGAGAATAGCATAGCCATGTTTCTGGCATGTGTTAGAATCGCGGCCGTAAGTGGGGAGTAGTCGGCTTGCGCCTTCCGGGTGCAAGAACCTGTGTCAACATAATCGGTCCGCAGACCGTGGTGCAGGTGGCTGAAAGGCTGGACGAGACCATGATCATCGCGCGGCCATGTTGGGCCGGAGCCGCGCCTTGGTCATTGGTTTTTTTGTTCCGGCCCCCTAACCTTATCACATCCCATGGAAGCCTTCCTCGTCTCTACCGGCATCGTCGCCCTTGCGGAAATCGGCGACAAAACCCAGCTGCTCGCGTTTGTCCTCGCCGCCCGGTTCCGTCGCCCCTTGCCCATCGTCGCCGGCATATTCGTCGCCACCATCGCCAACCACGCTTTCGCCGCCGCCATCGGCGCCTGGATCACCAGCCTGCTGGGGCCCGAGATCCTGCGCTGGGTGCTGGGAGCGTCCTTCCTCGCCATGGCCGCGTGGACGCTGGTGCCGGACCAGCTGGATGAGGAGGACACCCAGCTCGCCCGTTACGGCGTGTTCCTGACCACGCTGATCGCCTTCTTCCTGGCCGAGATGGGCGACAAGACGCAGGTCGCCACGGTGGCGCTGGCGGCGCGCTATCACGGCATCGTGGCCGTGGTGTGCGGCACCACGCTGGGCATGATGCTGGCGAACGTGCCGGCCGTGTACTTCGGCGACAGGATCGCCAACAAGGTCTCGCTCAAGCTGGTGCACGGCATCGCCGCGGTGATCTTCGCGGCGCTGGGCGCGGCGACGCTACTGGGCGCCGGCGCCAGCCTGGGGGTCTGAGGCCGCCGCCGCCGGCGCTGGCAGCAGCAGTTCCACCTGCCGTTCGCCGCCGCTGTCGCGCAGCTCGATCAACTGGTCGTGTTGCGGCACCCCGTCCACCGTCAGCGAAGGCGGGCCGTTCTCGGCACGCACCACGCGGATCACATACGAAGTGGCGCCATAGCGGTAGGTCAGCGTGAAGCCGGGCCACGCCTCCGGCAGGCGCGGCTCGAGCCTGAGGTGGGTGGCGGTGCGCGTGAGACCCAGCAGCGACTCGATGATCAGGCGGTACATCCAGCCCGACGAACCGGTGTACCAGCTCCAGCCGCCGCGCCCCACGTGCGGCGGCACCGCGTAGACGTCAGCCGTCACCACATACGGTTCCACCTTGTAGACCGCCGCGCCCTCGGCGGTGCGGCCGTGCATGACCGGGTTGATCATGCGCGCCAGCTCCCATGCGCGTTCGGTCTCGCCCAGGCGCGCGAAGGCCATGGCGGTCCAGATGGCGGCGTGGGTGTACTGGCCGCCGTTCTCGCGCACGCCCGGCACGTAGCCACGGATGTAGCCCGGGTTCGGGCCGGCCTTGTCGAACGGCGGGTCGAGCAACTGGATAATCCCGGAATCGCGCCGCACCAGCCGCCGGTTGACCTGCTCCATCGCGCCGCGCACCCGCGCCGGATCGGCGGCGCCGGACAGCACACCCCAGCTTTGCGAGATCGAATCGATCTGGCATTCCTCGTTGGTGTGCGAGCCTAGCGGCGTGCCATCGTCGAAGTAGGCGCGGCGATACCATTCGCCGTCCCAGGCGTTCTGCTCGACGTTGGCGGCGATGCGGCGCGCCTGCTCGCGGCACTCGGCGGCGAATTCGGCGTCGTGACGCAGGTCGGCCACCTCGGCGAAGCGCTTCAGCACTTCGCACAGGAAGAAGGCCAGCCACACGCTCTCCCCTTTGCCATGCTCGCCCACCTTGTCCATGCCGTCGTTCCAGTCGCAGGAACCGATCAGCGGCAGGCCGTGCTGGCCGAAGCGCAGGCCGTTGCGGATGGCGCGCACGCAGTGGTCGTACAGCGTGCCATGCTCGCCGGAGCGGGCCGGCAGGTCGTAGTAGGAATCCTCCTCCGGCTTGACCGGGCGCCCCTCCAGGTAGGGCGCGGTTTCATCGAGGATGGCCATGTCGCCGGTGGTGGAGACGTAGCGCCAGGCGCCCAGCGGCAGCCACAGATAGTCATCCGAGCAGTGCGTGCGCACGCCCCGGTCCGACGGCGGATGCCACCAGTGCTGCACGTCGCCTTCCAGGAACTGGTGGGCGGCGCACAGCAGCAACTGGTCGCGCAGCAGCTGCGGTTGCGTGTGGACGGTGGCCATCGCATCCTGCAGTTGGTCGCGGAAGCCGAACGCGCCGCCGGACTGGTAGTAGCCGCTGCGCGCCCAGATGCGGCAGGCGATGGTTTGGTACATCAGCCAGCCGTTGGCGATGACGTCCAGCTCCGGTTCCGGCGTTTCGATGCGCACCGCGCCCAGCGTCTGCTCCCAGTGGGCGTGCACGGCGGCCAGCGCTTCCTGCGCGGCGCCGGCGCTGCGGTGTTTCTGTACCAGGCTGCTGGCGTCGGCGTTGCGGCGCCCGCCCACGCCCAGCACGAACACGATCTCGCGCTCCTGCCCCGGCAGCAGGTCGAACGGCGCCTGGATCGCGGCGCAGGCATCCAGCCCGGCGCCGACCTTGCCCGACAGGCGCGAACGACGCAGCGCCGCCGGCGCGGCCAGCGTGCCGTTGCGGCCCATGAACTCGGTGCGGTCGCTGGTGAAGGTGCGCAGCGTGGCGTCGCAGTTGAAGAAGGCCACGCGGCCGCCGAACTCGGTGTTGTACGGGTTCTTGGCGAACAGCGCGCCACTGGCCGGATCGGCCTCGGTCAGGATGTGCATGCCCGACTTGGAGCGCATGTCGCCCAGCACCCATTCGACGTAGCCGAAGGCCGACAGGCGGCGCTGCACCAGCGAATCGTTGCGCACTTTCAGCACCGTGTACTTGATCGGCGCGTCGACCGCCACGAAGGTGGTCATCTCGCTGTGGATGCCGGCCTCGATATGCTCGAACACGCTGTAGCCGAAGCCGTGGCGCGTGATGTAGGCGCCGTTGCCGCGCGCCGACAAGGCGGTCGGGGACCAGAACTGGCCGCTCTGCTCATCGCGCAGGTAGAAGGCCTCGCCGCTGGCGTCGCTCACCGGATCGTTATGCCATGGGGTGATGCGGTATTCGTGCGCGTTCTCGTGCCAGGTGTAGGCCTGGCCGCTTTCCGAGATCACCGTGCCGAACTGCGGATTGGCCAGCACGTTGGACCACGGCGCCGGCGTGCGCCGGGTGTCGCTGGTGGTGATGACGTATTCGCGGCCGTCGGCCGTGAAGCCGCCGATGCCGTTCTCCAGCACCAGCCCGCGCGCCGGATGCGTGACCGGGCCGGCGTCGGCGTATTCGCCGCGGCTGTCGGCCAGCAGCGGCGGCATGCGCATGGCCGGCGGCGCGGGACGCTTGATCTGCTCGGCCAGGGTGCCGCGCGCGTCGCTGATGATGACGCGCGCCACCGATTGCAGCAGCACCCGGTCCTCGTTCGCGATCTGGTCCGCCAGCCGCACGAAGATGCCGCCGGGCCGGTCGATGGCCTGGGCGTCGATGCCGGAGGCGATCAGGCCCATGATCTGGTCGTGCAGGGCCTGGCGGTAGCCGGATTGGTCCTCGTACCAGATCACCAGGTCCACCACCAGCCCTTTCAGGCGCCAGTAGGCGTGCGCCTGCACCATCTGGCGCGCCAGCTCGATATTGGCGGCGTCCTTGATCTGCAACAGCACGATCGGCAGGTCGCCCGAAATGGCGTAGGCCCACAGCCCGGACTGGCCGCGCTGGTTCTTGATCAGGGTGGAGGCGTCCGCGCGCAGCGCGGCGTTCGGGTAGATCACCGAGTTGGCCAGGCGGCCGTACAGCTGGCCATCGGCCTCGCTGGCGTTCAGCTGGCGCAGCACCACCTGGCTGTGGGTCCACGCCAGCTCGAACACGCGATCGGCCAGGTGGCGGTCCTGGTACTTGTCGATCAGGTGCAGCGCGGCGTCGCGCTGCTCGGTCATGCCGGTGACGATGTCCACCGTCGCGTACTGGTCGGGCTGCAGCGTGATGGTGTAGCGGATCGCCACCACCGGATCGAGCACCGAACCTTCAGCGCCGCTCAGCGGTTCCTTGTTCAGCATCGCGCCCGGCGCCGCCGCCGTGTTGCCGCGGCCGATGAAGCGCGCGCGGTCGGTTTCAAACGACACGTTCACGGCCGGCGCGTCATGCACCACCATCGCGTGCATCAGCCACGGCATGCTGTCATGGGCGCCGCGCGGACGGCGCGTGCACAGGATGGCGTTTTCATGGCGCAGGATCTCGGTCTGCACGAACAGCTTGCTGAAGGCCGGGTGGGCGTTGTCGGCGGCGGCCGGCGCCATCACCACCTCGGCGAAGCTGGTCACCTCGATGGTGCGTACGCGCTCGCTCTTGTTGGTGATGCGGGTGCGGCGCAACTCGATGTCGTCCTCCGGCGAGACCACGATCTCGGTGTACAGGTCGATGTTGCGGTCGGAGCGGCGGAACTCGGCGCGGCCCTCGGAGAAAATCACCTCGTACTTGCGCGGCTCGACCAGCGTCGGTTGATAGGTGGTGGACCAGAATTCGCCGTCCTCGACGTCGCGCACGTAGCAGAAATTGCCCCAGTTGTCGCGCGTGCTGTCCTCGCGCCAGCGGGTCACCGCCAGGTCCTTCCAGCGGCTGTAGCTGCCGCCGGCGTTGGTGACCATGACGTGGTAGCGGCCATTGGACAGCAGCTGCGTTTCCGGCACCGGCGTCGAATGCTGCGTCAGTATCCGCATCGGCATCGACTGCTCGGCGGGGTTGGCGCGGATCGCCGCCAGCTCGGTGGTGTTGGAGTAGAAGGCCCCGGCCTGCGGGCTGCGCTCCTGCAGCACCAGCAGCGTCGATTGCAGCAGCGGGTCGGATTCGAAGCGGCGCTGCATCGGCCGGTCGTGCAGCAGGTAGCTGAGCGACAGCAGGCCCATGCCCTGGTGGTGCACCATGAAGGAACGGATGATGGCGAAGCTCTGGCCGCGCGGCAGGCGCGAGGCGGTGTAGTCGACCGCCTCGAAGAAGCCGTAGCGTCCCATGAAGCCCAGTTCCGCCATGCGCTGCAGGTTGGCGCAGGACGCCTCCGGCTGCACCATCAGGCCCATCATGCTGGCGTACGGCGCGATCACCAGATCGTCGGCCAGGCCGCGCTTGAGGCCCAGCCCCGGCACGCCGAACGCGCGGTACTGGTAGTTCATGCTGGCGTCCACGGTGTTGTAGCCGGATTCGGAGATCCCCCACGGCACGTTGCGGCGCTTGCCGTAATCGATTTGCGCGTCGATCACCGACTGGTAGGTCTGGTCCAGCAGCGTGCTCGGATAGTTCGGCATCACCAGCAGCGGCATCAGGTACTCGAACATGGAACCGCTCCACGACAGCAGCACCGGCTTGCCGGAGACGATGCACAGCTGGCGGCCCAGCGCGAACCAGTGCTCCTGCGGCAGCTGGCCCTGGGCGATGGCGACAAAGCTGGCGAGGCGCACCTCGGAGGCCAGCAGGTCGTAATAGCTGGCGTCCAGCCGGCGCTCGCTGACGTTGTAGCCGATCGCCAGCAGATTGGTGGTGGCGTTGTACAGGAAGCCGTATTCCATCTGCGCGAAGGCGCCGCAGCGCTGCCCCAGATCGGCCAGCGCGCGCATGCGCTCGTGCGCGGCGGTGCTGCCGCGCTCCAGCAGCTGCGCCAGTTGCTGCTGGCGTTCGCGTTCGGCCGGCGCCAGGTCGGTGACGGCGACGGCGGCGCTGGCGCGCGCCAGACCGGCCAGCTCGCGCAGGGTCGGCATGCGCATCATGTTGGTGTCGAGCACCACGTCGGCCGACAGCGCGGCCCATGGCGTCAGCTGTTCCAGTTCGTCGAGCGCGGCGCGGCATTGCCGCACGAGCGAGGTGGCCCAGGCGGCGCCGGTCTCGCCATGGGCGACGGCGTGCGGCTGCAGGGCGCCGGCCTGCTCCTCCATGCGCTGCAACCACGCGTGCAGCTGCTGCAGGTTGCCGGGGTCCGGCGCCGGCGTCAGCGCGGCCAGCAGCGCGGCGGCTTTGGCGGCCAGCTCGCTGTCGGCGCCATTGGCGCCGGCTTCCGCCAGCGTCTCCTGCAGCACGCGCGCGGTGGTGTCGATGCCGCTGACGATTTGCGGGCCGAGCACCGGCGCGTCATACAGGCCGGTCAGCCCTGGCTGCAAGGTCAGCAAGTGGCCGGCCAGGTTGCCGCTGTCCACGGTGGAGATGTAGACCGGCTGCAGCGGCTTGAGGGTCTGCGTGTCGTACCAGTTGTAGAAGTGGCCGTGGTAGCGTTCCAGCTTGTCCATGCTGTCCAGCGTATTGGCGGTGCGTTCCATCAGCTGCGCCACGGTGATGTAGCCGAAGTCGCTGGCCGTCAGGTTGGCCAGCAAGGCCATGCCGATATTGGTCGGCGAGGTGCGGTGCGCCACCACCTGCACCGGGTGCTCCTGCATGTTATCGGGCGGCAGCCAGTTGTCCTCCGGGCCGACGAAGTGGTCGAAGTAGGCCCAGGTGCGGCGCGCCAGCTTGTGCAGGAACTGCTGCTGGTCCGGCGTGAGCTGCGCGTGGGTGCGCGCGATCGGGCGGCTGATCCAGTCCGCCACCGCCGGCGCCACCAGCCACGCCAGCAGGAACAGCGCCGCCGGCGGCAGGCTGGCCGGACGCCAGCCGAGCAGCGCGCCGCCGACGAACAGCGCCAGCACCGGCGCGAACCACATGGTGCGCCAGGTGCTTGCCGTGCCCTCGGCCTGGCGCGACAGCGCCGAGGCGCGCCATTCCAGCAGGCGGCGATGCGAGATCAGCGAGCGCCACAGGCTGCGCAGGATGGCGTCCATGCTGAAGTAGGCCTCGTACGGCAGGAACACCAGCATCAGGATGGCGTGCGAGAACTGCATGCCGGCGCGCCGCAGCGCCGCCCGGATATGCTGGCTCCACAAGGTGTCGCGCGGACGGCGGCAGGCGTCGTACAGCATGCTGACCAGCGGCGGCAGGAAGATCACGGTCAGCACGGCGGCGGTCCACAGCCACGGTTGCGGCAACCAGCGCCAGGCGGTGATCAGCGACAGCACCAGCGCCGGCGCGGTCAGGCTGCGGCGCAGATTGTCGAACAGCTTCCAGCGCGACAGCAGCGACAGCGGATTTTTCTCGCGCCTGCCGCCGCGGCCCGGCACCCGGCCGGCCAGCCAGCCGAGCAACTGCCAGTCGCCGCGGATCCAGCGCTGGCGGCGCGTCACGTCATCGCTGTAGCGGGCCGGATATTCCTCGTACAGCTGGGCGTCGCTCAGCAGGCCGGCGCGCAGGTAGCAGCCTTCCAGCAGGTCGTGGCTGAGGATTTTGTTTTCCGGCAGGCGGCCGCCCAGCACCTGCTCGAACACGTCGACATCGTAGATGCCCTTGCCGATGAAGGAGCCCTCGTAAAACACGTCCTGGTACACGTCCGACACGGTGCGGGTGTAAGGGTCGATGCCCGGCTCGCCGCCGCACAGCTTCTCGTAGCGCGAGGCGTTCTCGCTCGGCAGGCTGACCGCCACGCGCGGCTGCAGGATGCCGTAGCCCTCCGTCACGCGGCCGCGCGCGGTATCGACGCGCGGCCGGTTCAGCGGATGCTGCATGGTGGCGATGAACTGGGCGGCCGCGTCGCGCGGCAGCTGGGTGTCGGTGTCCAGCGTGATGACGTAGCGGATGCTTTCCAGCTCCGAGGTGTCGCCCGCCACCACCGAGAATTTGTCGCGCGCGCCGCCGCGCAGGAAGCGGTTCAGGTCTTCCAGCTTGCCGCGCTTGCGTTCATAGCCCATCCACACGCCCTCCTGCGGATTCCACATGCGCGGACGATGCAGCAGCAGGAACGGCGGGTGCGGCTGGCCGTTGGCGTACTTGTGATTGAGGTGCGCGACGCCGCGCTTCAGATGCTCGACCAGCGCGTCGTCATTGGGCATCTTCTCGGCGCGCGCGTCGGCAAAATCGGTGAGCAGGCAAAACATCAGGTTGGGGTCGCGATTGGCCAGGAAGCGTACTTCCAGCTGCTCGTACAGGTCGTCGATATTCTCCTTGCTGTACACCAGCGTGGGCACCACCACCATGGCGCGCGCGTCGGCCGGGATGCCTTCCTTGAAGTCCATGCGCGGCAGGGGGTTGGGCCGGGTCACCAGCGTGGCGAACCAGTTCACTAGACTGAGCGCCAGCTGGCTGCTGCCCAGCAGCGCCAGCACGCCCAGCGCGAACAGCACGAAGCCGCGCACGCCGTGGAAGGCCGCGCGCTCCAGCAGCAGCGCGGTGGACACCAGCGCGATGGCGGCGATGGCGCCCAGGTAGGACGTCAGCGGCGAGGCGCGGAAGGTGTACTGCAGGGCCTCCAGCCACGGGCGCCGCATGCCGGTCTGCTTTTCCAGCAGCGGCAGGCCGCCGCCCACCAGATAGAAGCCGACGTGGCCAAGGCGCGAGTCGCCCTTGCCGTGACGCTCGAGCGCCAGCTGCAAGGCTTGCTGCGCCACCTCCACCTCGGTGTGGCGCGAGCGCTTGGCGATTTTCTCGATCGCGTGGCGGTACTGGTCGCGCGTGGAGAAATCCATTTTGCCGTAGACGTCGGCCGGGTCCTGGCGCAGGGTTTGCTCGACCACGCTCATGGTCTCGACGAACTCCTGCCAATCCATGGTGCCGAGGAAGCGCAGGCTGCCGATGCTGTTGGCGATGGAGACCTGCTCCGCCGCCTGCTGCTGGATCTCGGCCTGGATTTGCTGCTCGATGGTCTGGCCGGATTCGGCCAGGCGGTGCGTGATCCAGGTCAGCGCCAGCGTCAGCGCCGGGCTTTGTCCCTGCAGGCGGCGCGCCAGTTCGGCCACGAAGGCGCTGGTGATGGGCGGGTTGGAGCGCGCCATGTCGGCCACCATCAGGATCAGGCCGCTGGGGTTCTTCTCGGCCACCTCGGTCATCTGGTCGGCCCAGGTGTTGGCCAGGTCGCGCTGCAGGCGGTTCTCGGCCACGCGCGCGGCCACGCGGCGCAGGTTCTCGATCAGCGCCAGCCGCAGCATGATGGGAATCGCCCACAGCTCGCCCAGCTTGAGCGTCGCCACCTCCTGGTACGCGTCGACAAAGCGGCACAACGATTCCGGATCGACCCGGCCATCGCCGTGGGCGATGATTTCCAGCGCGATCTTGTACACGCGCGGGCAGCCGTCCGGCGCGCCCTTGCCCAGGCGCGGCAATTCCTTGCTGTAATCCTTGGGCAAGTGGCGGCGGGCGATGCGGATTTGTTCTTCGATTAAATAGAAATTGTCGAGCAGCCACTCGGAGGCGGGCGTGATCTGGCGCCCGGCCTTGACGGCGGCGGTCAGCTCGTCGCAGGTGGAATCGATGACGGCGGCGTTTTCCGCCAGCCGCGACAGCAGGCGGTCGCGGCCGCCGCGCTTGCTCAGTTCGTGATGTTTGGCCAGCGTCTTGCCGTGGGCCGCCATTTGCGCGGCGCTGAACAGCTCGGCCCGCAGCGGCAGGTCTTCGTCCTCTTCTTCCGATTGCAGTGAGCCGGTGGGCGATTCGTGGAAGCCGAGGGCGAGCTCGGGCAGGAGGGGATTGGACTTGTTCAACTTGGACCTCGCTTGAAAGCTGCGATGAAAAATTATGGGCCAAGCAATCGTACGGTGGCGCACGGAAAGGGACTGTACGGTGCCGTACATAACAAAGTCAGCAGTAAGAAAAAGGGCCGCTAAGCGGCCCTGAAAGTGAGGAGAGGAAACTGTTTATATCATTTATGCAGCCAGCGGCAACGGCGTCGCCAGCGCCAGTCCGCCGTTGAGGCTGTAGGCTTGCCGATGGCCGAGACGTCGCATGCAATGCGCCGCTTTCAGGCTGCGGTTGCCGCTGCGGCAGAAGAACAGCAGCGGGGTTTGCTCGGCCTGCAGCCAGACGCTCGCGTGATCGGCGAGCCGGCTCAGCGGCACGCTGTGAGCGCTGCGGCCGGCCCAGGCCGGCGTCACGGCGGCGGCGAATTCATAGGGCTCGCGCACGTCGATCAGCAAGGCATCCGGATGGGCTTGCAGGAAGGCGTCCAGCGCGGCGCTGTCGAGTTGCGCATCGGCAGCCAGCGTTGCCACTGGTTCAGCAATCGAGCAGAACTGATTGTGTTCGTCGCGGGTCGGGCAGAGCAGCGTGCGGCCGGCGCTGACCGCCGCCAGCGCTTGCTGCGCCGGGCGCGCGCTGAAGGCGAAGCGTACCGCGGCGGCCGGCAACCTGCCGTCTTTCGGCGCGCCCAGCAGATAGGCGCGCAGCTCGTCGCCGGCGCCGCACGGCATGCAGGCCAGCGCCTGGCCGCCCAGCGCGATCGCTGGCGCGCTGGCGCCATTGGCCAGCGCGATGGTGGCGGCATGCAGCGGCCAGCCGTACTCGTCCGCGTCCACATGGCGGTTGAAGTGGCGGCCCAGCGCCTCGATCAGCATGGCGCGGCCGGCGTTCGGCAGCGTGCTGACGATGGCTTGCACCTGGTAATTCTGGCAGCGCACATAGGATTCGATGCGCGCCACATGGTCGGGCAGCGGGTCGATGACGATGCAGCCGCGGCTGCCCGCGTCCAGCACCATCCAGCTGCAGGCGCCCTCCACGCCCAGCTGCACCAGGCCGTCATGCGGCACGGCGCCGCGCTCGGACGGGATCAGGCAGCTCGCGCGCAGGGCGGCGCCGCAGCGCTCGATGCGCGCGCAGGCGGCGTCGATGGTGGCCTCATCGGCCAGCGGGCCGAACGACATGCGGATCGCGCCGGCGCTGCGCCACAGCGGCAGGCCCATGGCGTCCAGCACGTAGCTGGGCGCGGCCTTGGACGAGGAGCAGGCGCTGCCGGCGCTGACGCGCACCTCGGCGGCGTCGAACACATCCATCAGCTCGCGGCTGGACAGGCCCGGCACGGCGAAGTTGAGCGTGGTCGGCAACGCCTTGTCGAACGGGTTGTTGAACACCACGCCCGGCAAGGCGGCGCGCAGGCTGTCGGCCAGGCGCGCGCGGAAAGCGCACAGTTCGGCGTTGCCGCGGAAGGTGTCGCCGCGCTCCAGCGCCGCCAGCACCGCGCCCAGCGCCGCAATGCCGGCCATGTTCTCGGTGCCGGAACGCTGGCCGCCCTCCTGGCCGCCGCCCATGATCAGCGGCGTGAACGGCGCGCCGGCGCGCACGTACAGCATGCCGATGCCTTTGGGCGCATACAGCTTGTGACCGGAGAACGGCGCGTAATCGATGCGGGTAGACGACAGATCCAGCTTGAGCTTGCCCAGCGCCTGCACGCAGTCCACCAGCCACAGCGCGCGACTGGCGGTCTGGGCCAGCACGGCCTCGATGCCGGCCAGATCGCTGATGACGCCGGTTTCGTTGTTAGCCGCCATGGTGCACACCATGGCGGCTCGCGGCGCCACCTCGCGCAGCGCCCCCAGGCTATGCGCGCCGTCATGATCGACCGGCAGCTTGTGCAGGGTCAGATTCAGGCCCAGCAGGCGGTTCCAGTGCGCCAGGCTCTCCGGCACGGCCTTGTGCTCGGTCGCGCCATAGACCAGCAGCGAGCCGATGGCCTCGCCAGCGTCGCGGCGCTCGCGCAGCGCCACCAGCGCGGACAACACGGCGGTCTGGATGCCCTCGGTGGCGCCGCTGTTGAACATCAGGCGGCCGTTGCCGACGCCCAGCAGGCGCACGGCGCTGGCGCGCGCCTGGTCGAGGATGGCCTTGGCCTTGAGGCCGGTGGCATGGGTGCTGCTCGGATTGCCGTAGCGCCGGCCCATGGCGTCGTTGGCGGCGGCGATGGCGGCCGGGAGCACAACGCTGGTCGCGTTGCTATCGAGATAGATTTCAGTAGTCATCCGTATAGCTTACGCATTGTGGTGGAAATAGATGTACCAAAGTTTCGCCAAAAAGCCTAAGATGCGGATGATATATACTCTATTTTCTTGATTTTTAGAATGAACCAACTTGACCGCTACGATTACGCCATCCTCGATGCCCTGCAGCGTGACGGCACGCTGTCGGTCGCCCAGCTCAGCGAGCAGATCGGGCTGTCCTCCACGCCCTGCTGGAAGCGCCTGCGCCGGCTGGAGGAGGAAGGGTATATCGAGAACCGCGTGGCCATCGTCAACCGCCGCAAGGTCGGGCTGCCGGTGACCGTGTTCGTCAGCATCCGCATTACCCAGCACGACGAAAACTGGTTCGCGCGCTTTGCCGACGCCGTGGCGGCGCTGCCGGAAGTGCAGGAATTCCACCGCATGAGCGGCGACGTCGACTATCTCCTGAAGGTGGTTACCACCGATATCGAAGGATATGACCGCTTTTACAAGAAGTTAATCAAATCCGTGAAGCTCACCGGGGTCTCCTCGGCGTTCTCCATGGAACAGATCAAGATCACCACCTCGCTGCCGCTGGGTCTGCTTTCGCACCAATAAAGTGCGATAATGCATCTTTTAAATACTTGATTAAACCCATGCGCGCCTTCTTCGCCAGCTGGCTGCCCAGCCCGACCACCGCCAACCGCCGCGAACAGCTGCGCGCCGCCGCCGGCGCCCTGCTCGGCATCATGCTGACCGCCGTACTCAGCAAGGCGCTGCTGCAATCCACCCATGCCGCCGTGTTCCTGGTGGCGCCGATCGGCGCCTCGTCCGTGTTGCTGTTCGCATTGCCGGCCAGCCCGCTGGCGCAGCCGTGGTCCGTGATCGGCGGCAACGTCGTCAGCGGCCTGGTGGGCGCCGCCTGCGTGCGCTGGCTGGGCGATACCCTGCCCTTGCCCCTGCTGGCCGGGGCCGCGTGCGGCGGCGCGATCGCCGCCATGTTCGTCATGCGCTGCCTGCACCCGCCCGGCGGCGCGGTGGCGCTGACCACCGTCATCGGCGGCGGCGTGGTGCAGGCGGCAGGCTTTGAATTCGTGCTGATGACGGTGCTGGCCGACTCGGTGCTGCTGGTGCTGATGGCCATCACCTATAACAACCTGACGGGGCGCGCCTATCCGCATCAGCAGCAACATGCGCACGTCAATCCGCATGCCACCAAGGACGCCGTGCCAACGGTGCGGCTGGGCTTCAAGCCGGAAGACCTGGACGCCGTGCTGCAACAACACAACCAGGTGCTGGACATCAGCCGCGACGACCTGGAATCGCTGTTCATGCAGACCGAGCAGCGCGCCTACCAGCGCCGCTTCGGCATCATCAATTGCGCCGACATCATGTCGCGCGACATCGTCAGCGCCGAGTTCGGCACGGGGCTGGAGGAAGCGTGGCAGCAGATGCGCGCCCACCGCGTGGCCGCGCTGCCGGTGCTGAACCGCGCGCGCCGCGTGATCGGCATCGTCACCCAGACCGATTTCCTGGAACACGGCGGGCTCGACGACTATCGCGGCATCCGCCAGCAACTGCGGCGCTTCCTGCGCAAGAGCGGCGTCACCCATACCGAGA
Source organism: Duganella sp. SG902 (assembly GCF_013376005.1). Taxonomy (GTDB): domain Bacteria; phylum Pseudomonadota; class Gammaproteobacteria; order Burkholderiales; family Burkholderiaceae_D; genus Rugamonas. The sequence goes on from NZ_JABMJK010000003.1 coordinate 504,442, forward strand.
AAGCCGAGGTGGTGGGCCAGATCATGAGCGCCAATCCGACCACGGCGCGCACCGACACGCCGATCGTCGACCTGGTGCCACTGATGGCGGACTCGGGTTTCCATCACATCCCCATCGTCGACCATGAGCAGCGATTTGTCGGCATCGTCACCCAATCCGACCTGGTGGCGGCCCTGTACGAAAGCCGCTTCGCGGAAGCCGCCGCGTAAAAACGCTGATACAAATTTGTCTCCGCGGCGACTGCCCGATGGCTTATGCTATCGGGCAGTTTTTACTTCAGGGAAGACAATATGACGTATCGCACCCTCCTCGCTCCGCTGGCCGCCGCTATCGCGCTGGCCTTCGCCCCCGTCGGCGCCGTTACCGCCGCGCCGGCCGCCAAGGTGAGCGCAGAAGTCGCCGCGGCGGCCCACAAGGCCTTGCTGAACATCGCCGACCAGTACTATGACGCGGTCGCCCGCTTCGAGCCGATCGGCGCCACCGAAAATGGGGACAACCGCTTCGACGACCAGCTGGGCCTGAGCATCGCGCCGGCCAAACGCGCCGCGCAATTCAAGCTGTACCGCCAGTTCGCGCTGCGCCTGAAAGCCATCTCGCGCGAGCAGCTGACCGCGGCCGACCGCATCAACTACGACATCCTGCAATACGAGCTCAACGGCCTGATCGCCATGGAGCGCTTCCCCGAGCACCTGCTGCCGATCAACCAGATGGACAGCATCCCGGTGACGCTGGCCAATTACGCCGGCGGCGAAGCCTCGCAACCGATCGGCACCGTCAAGGAATACGAAGCCTACCTGAGCCGCGTGGCGCAGATGCCGGCGTGGATCGACCAGGCCATCGCCAATATGCGCGCCGGCATCAAGCGCGGCGTGACCCAGCCCAGGGCCATCATGATCTCGGCGCTGCCGCAGTTCCAGAAACTGGTGAGCGCGACGCCGGAAGCCAGCATTTATTACACGCCGATCACCAAGCTGCCGGCCGGCTTCTCCGACGCCGACAAGCAGCGCCTGACCGCCGCCTACCGCCAGACCATCAACGACAAGGTGATGCCGGCGCTGGCGCGCCTGTCCAGCTTCCTCGAAAAAGAATACATCCCGGCCTGCCGCACCTCGACCGGCCTGGGCGCGCTGCCGGACGGCGCCGCCTGGTATCAGGCCCGTGTCGCCAACGCCACCACAACCTCGCTTAAACCCGACGAAATCCACGCCATCGGCCTGAAGGAAGTGGCGCGCATCCAGTCCGAATTTGAAAAGCTCGGCCCGAAGCTGGGCTACACCGGGCCGGCCGCCGGCCTGCCGGTGTGGGTGGCGGCGCAAGCCAAGTTCTACCCGTTCAAGACCGAGGATGAGGTGCAGGCCGTCTACCACAAGCTCAGCGACGTGCTCGACACCAAGCTGCCGCAAATGTTCACCCTGCTGCCAAAGGCCAAGCTGGACCTGCGCCTGGAACCGGAACTGAGCCGCGCCACCGCGTCCGACCACTACACCGCGCCGGCCGCCGATGGTTCACGTCCGGGCGTGTTCTGGTCGGTGGTCAACGATCCGACCAAATATGGCAGCACCGGCATGACCACCCTGTTCCTGCACGAAGGCAAGCCGGGCCACCACTTCCACATCGCCCTGACGCAGGAGTTGAACTTGCCGAACTTCCGCAAGTTCGGCGGCAACAACGCCTTCACCGAGGGCTGGGCGCTGTACGCCGAAACGCTGGGCAAGGAAATGGGCTTGTTTGACGATCCGGCCCAGTACTTCGGCCACCTCAACGACGAGATGCTGCGCGCCGTGCGCCTGGTGGTGGACACCGGCATGCACGCCAAGGGCTGGACCCGCGAGCAAAGCATCCAGTACATGAAGGACACGCTGGGCTACGACGTGGTGGCCAAGACCGAGACCGAGCGCTACATGGCGTGGCCAGGCCAGGCGCTGGGCTACAAGGTCGGTTCGCTGAAGATCCAGGAACTGCGCAAGCGCGCCGAGCAGGCGCTGGGCGACAAGTTCAGCCTGCCGGCCTTCCATGCGGTGGTGCTGGGCGACGGCACCGTGCCGCTGGCCCTGCTGGAGCAAAAAGTCGATCATTGGATCGCCAGCCAGCAATAACGTCGTTCCCGCGCAGGCGGGAACCCATGCTCAGTATGGGTCCCCGCCTGCGCGGGGACGACGTGTTAGCGGGTCAGGGCGTATTGTTTGACCCGCTCTATGACGGCGGCGGGCAGCGCCGTGATCTGCTTGGCGTGGTTGGCAAACACGATCTGCTGGCGTCCGACCGAGACCGGCTTGCCATCCGCATAAAAGCGGAACTCCAGCCAAAACGAGCACTTCCTGACGTCATAAGCGTTCAACTCGCACGAAACTTCCTGGAACGGGAAAGTCTCCCGCAAATAATCCTGCTCCGCGTGCTTGGTGATGAACACGCCCTCCGCCTGCAACATGTCGCGCGATATGCACTCGAAGAACCACTTTTCGCGGCAAATGCCCTGCCATTCGAAGTAACGCGCGAAGTAGGTGTTGCCGTAGGCATTGGAATCCTTGAGGTAAATGGTCAGGGAGTGGACAAAGGTCTGGGTGGTGACTTGCATCAGCATGGGATTCTCCTGAAAGTTGGGTGCCCGACAGCCGGGCAGGACCACTAAAAGGGCGAACCACTGAAAGATGTTTGATCTGGCGCAAAGGCCGTTGCGATAAACAAGCGAGCTCCTTCAGCCCGCGCAATACTGGCCGGACCTGCCAACTCGTCCGGACAGCCCCATGCACTCCCTCTTGCCCGCGGTGGTCTCCCTGCTCTTCCTGTGCTACGGCGGCTACGTGCTGCGCTCGCGCGGAGTGAGCCGCATCAGCCTGACCTTTTTCCTGCTGTGCGGCACCACCTTCTGCTGGCAATTCACCTGGGCCATCCTGTTCCAGATGCATGACGAGCGCGCGGCCTTGTCGCTGGCCAAGCTGGGCTATCTGCTGATCCTGTTCCTGCCGACCACGCTCTACCATTTCATCGCCGAATTGACGGCGCAACAAGGCGAGGGCCGCTGGGTGGCCTTGTCGTACGCCGTGGCCGGGCTGCTGGGCGTGTTGCTGCTGACCAGCGACTGGCTGGTGGCCGGCCTGTACCGCTATTTCTTCGGTTTTTACCCCAAGGCCGGGCCGCTCCACCCGCTGCACCTGGTGCAAACCGCGCTGGTGGCCGGGCGCGGGCTGTGGCTGCTGTACCGGCGCCAGCGCATGGCGGTGTCCATCGAGCGCACGCGGCTGCGCTACTGCCTGGTCAGCCTGCTGATCTACTTCTTCGCCTCGGTGGATTACCTGTGCAACTACGGCGTGGCCTTCTACCCGCCGGGCGTGCTGTTTGTCGCCACCAGCCTCGGCCTGATCGCCCAGGCGATGGTGCGCTACAAGCTGCTGGCCGATCCGCTGGAGGTGGCGGCCACCATCGCCCACGAAATGCGCACGCCGCTGGCGACGATCCGCAACCAGTCGCGCGTCCTCAGCCGCTGCCTGCCGGACTTGCTGACCGGCTACCAGCGGGCGGTCGAGCAGCGCCTCATCACGCCGACGCTGTCCGCCGCGCAGTTGCAATACTTGCATCAACTGCATCAGCACATCGAAACCGAGATCAGCCGCTCCAACTTCATCGTCGACATGATGCTGGCCTCGGCGCGCTCGGGGGCGCTGGCGCGCACCGACTTCGCCAACCACTCGATCAAGAAATGCGTGGACGAGGCGCTGGCCAGCTATCCGTTTGAAAGCTCGATGCGGGATAAGGTGAAGGTGCGCGGCAACGAGGATTTCACCTTCTTCGGTTCCGACGTGCTGCTGGTGTACGTGCTGTATAACCTGTTCAAGAACGCGCTGCACGCGATTAAATCGGCGGGTCGCGGCGAGGTGGAGATTATGCTGGCGGGCCGCCAGTTAATGGTGATGGATACCGGCCCGGGTATTCCCGACGATGTTTTGCCGCACGTATTCGAGCCGTTTTATAGCACCGGCGGCACCGGAATGGGATTGGCGTTTTGCCAGAAAGTGATTACCGCGTTTGGCGGCAAGATTCAATGCGAATCGAAAGCCGGGCGATATACCTGTTTTTTAATCAGCCTGCCAGCTGATTAAAGTCCTCGCCGCTGACCTTTTCCAGATCGGTTTCATCGCCCAATACATAAATCTTTTGACCGCGTAAAACTTCGAGAATAAACGGCTGCTGTTCGCGCAGGCGGCGTTTAAAATCGGGAATCGAATAAAGATTGGGATTGATTTTACGGCGCAATAAACGCTCCGCCACCGGCAGGCGGGATAATAACTCACCGTAGCTGGTGTTATCCCCGATCAGCAGCAATTCCACCGCCGTATCCATGCCCTCTTGTTCCTTGGCGGTGGCGCCATACACGAAGGCCACATTCAACACATGCTGCAGCGGCGCCAGCGCCGAATTCAACACGCTGACCAGGCCGAAGGTTTTCTTCACCAGGCCGCTCAATTCCCCGAACACGATGCAATCCTTGTTGGGCTTGAAGCGGCGCACATTGCCGATCCGCTCAGACACGATCACGCCCGACTCGTGCAGCCGCTTCAGCTCGCGTTGCGCCGATGCGCTACCCAGTCCGGTCAGGCGCATGATCTCATTCAAGTGGAATCCTTGATTGACACGTACAAACAGCAAGCCCAGCAGTTTCTGCTGGGCGGGAGTGAAGAGGGCTTGGGCGATCATGAGCCAAATCTTAGCATGAACACACTGCCGGCTGGCATGTTTCACACCATGTTTAGCTATCAGTCATGCGCGGCCCCACCCATCCCCGATGCACGGTGATAACATCATCGCACACCAACGGAGGATAGGAAGTATGAGGAAACGTATGATGACCGCGCTGATCGGCGCATTGATAGCAAGTTCCGCGATGGCGGAAGAAACCCGCGTCGCCGCAATAAGCAACGCTCCCGCCAACCTGACCGCGCTGCCGGCATCGACGGTTGGCCGCGTGCTGAAGGACGCCGCCAAGGGCTATCAATACCAATGGCCCGGGGTTTATTTCGACGCCGCGTTTGAAGGGCGACAGGTATATTTCAACGTCGGCGCGGGCGATGTCATATTGCGCGTGCTGGTCGATTCCGTTGAAAAAGCCAGGCTGGTTAAGCCGGCCGCCGGCTGGTATCTGGTCGATGGCTTGGATAATGCGGCCCATACCATACGCGTGGAAGCCGTTTCAGAAAGCCAGGCCGGCCCCAATATATTCGGCGGCTTCGCACTGGGTAATAGCGGCAAGGTATTACCCCTGTCGCAACGCGCGCGCCAGATCGAGTTTATCGGTGATTCGCACACTGTAAGTTACGGCAATACCTCGGCCTCGCGCGACTGCACCGAGCAACAGGTTTGGGCCACCACCGACACCTCGCAGGGATTTGGCGCGGTCACCGCGCGGCATTATGGCGCCGATTATCGTATCGAGGCTATTTCCGGACGCGGCGTGGTACGCAATTACAATGGCTTTGCCGCCGATACCCTCCCCGCCGCTTATCCCTATATCCTGTTCAATAAGGCCGACCGGGATAACTCGTCCAATTGGTGGCCCCAGCTGATTGTCATTGCGCTGGGCACCAACGATTTCTCCACACCGCTCAACCCCGGGGAAAAATGGCAGACCAGAGCGGCGCTGCAAGCCGATTATGTGGCCAGCTATGTCGATTTCGTGCGTTCGCTGCGCGCCAGGAATCCGGACGCCTACTTCGTCCTGTGGGCCACGGACGGCGCCAACGGCGAAATCCAGGCCGAGGTCGGCAAGGTGGTGGCGAAACTCAAAGCGGCCGGCGAAGAGCGCGTGCACTTCATGCCGGTCAATGGACTGACCTTCGGCGGCTGCCACTGGCACCCCTCGGTGGCCGACGACCGCACCATCGCAGCCGGCCTGACCGCCTTTGTCGACGCGCATCCGGAAGTGTGGGCGGCAAGAAAAAAGCCGCAATAAACGGGCCCTGAAAAAAAAACGGCACCCGAAGGTGCCGTTTTACGAGGTGTTGAAGCTTACGCTTCGCCGTCGTGCGGAGCCGTTTCGGTGGCTTCCACGTCGGCGCCGGCCATGGCGGCTTTTTCAGCCGCCAGCAGCGCTTGACGCTCTTCCACTTCCCACTGCTCTTTCTCCTTGCGGGCGCGGTGGAAGGCCAAACCGGTACCGCCTGGGATCAGGCGGCCAACGATCACGTTTTCCTTCAGGCCACGCAGACCGTCGCGTTTGCCCATGATCGCCGCTTCGGTCAGCACGCGGGTGGTTTCCTGGAACGATGCGGCCGAGATGAACGAGTCGGTCGACAGCGATGCCTTGGTAATACCCAGCAGCACGTTTTCGTAGGTGGCTGGCAGTTTGCCTTCCGCGGTGACGCGGTCGTTCTCTTCCAGCATCTCCGAACGTTCCACCTGCTCGCCAACGATGTAGTTGGTGTCGCCGGCATTGACGATCTGAACACGACGCAGCATCTGGCGAACGATCACCTCGATGTGCTTGTCGTTGATCTTCACACCCTGCAGACGGTACACGTCCTGCACTTCGTCAACGATGTAGCGCGCCAGCGCTTCGATACCCAGCAGACGCAGGATGTCTTGCGGATCGGCCGGGCCGTCCACGATCATCTCGCCCTTGTTCACCACCTGGCCGTCGTGCACCAGCACTTGCTTGTCCTTGGTAATCAGGAACTCGTGCTTGTTGCCGTCCATGTCGGTGATTTCCAGACGCTGCTTGCCCTTGGTTTCCTTACCGAAGGCAACGGTACCGGTGACTTCCGCCAGCATGCCCGCGTCTTTCGGCGAACGTGCCTCGAACAGTTCGGCAACGCGTGGCAGACCACCGGTAATGTCACGGGTTTTCTGCGATTCGGTCGGGATACGCGCCAGAACCTCACCCACGGACACTTGCTGGCCATCTTTCACCATGATCAGCGCGCCAACCTGGAAGCCGATCGCCACGGCGTGTTCGGTGCCGGCGATCTTCACTTCGTGGCCATCTTCGTTCAGCAGTTTCACCTGCGGACGCATGGTCTTGGTCAGCGAACCGCGACGTTTCGCGTCGATCACCACCAGGGTCGACAGACCGGTCACCTCGTCCACCTGACGGGCTACGGTCACGCCTTCCTCGACGTTCTCGAAGCGCACCGTACCGGCGTACTCGGTAATGATCGGACGGGTCAGCGGATCCCAGGTCGCCAGGGCGGTGCCGGCTTTGACAGTCAGGCCATCCTTGACGATCAGGGTCGCGCCGTACGGCACTTTGTGGCGCTCGCGCTCACGGCCGTGGTCGTCGGTGATCAGCACTTCGCCCGAACGCGAGATGACGATCTGCGCGCCCTTGCCGTTGGTCACATAACGCATGGTCGAGGTGAAGCGGATGGTGCCGTTCGACTTGGCTTCCACCGACGACGCCACCGCCGCGCGCGATGCCGCACCACCGATGTGGAAGGTACGCATGGTCAGCTGGGTACCCGGCTCGCCGATCGACTGCGCCGCTACCACACCCACCGCTTCGCCGGCGTTGACCAGCAGGCCGCGGCCCAGGTCGCGGCCGTAGCACTTGGCGCACAGGCCGTAGCGGGTGTCGCAGGTCAGCGGGGTGCGTACTTTCACCTCGTCGATGCCCAAGCGCTCGATCTCTTCCACCATGTCTTCGTCCAGCAGGGTGCCGGCTTCGTACAGGGTTTCCTGGGTTTCAGGATTGATGACGTCGGTGCCCGCCACGCGGCCCAGAATACGGTCGCGCAGGGCTTCGATCACTTCACCACCCTCGACCATCGCCTTCATGACGGTGCCGTTGGCGGTGCCGCAATCGTCCTCGATCACCACCAGATCCTGGGTCACGTCGACCAGGCGGCGGGTCAGGTAACCCGAGTTCGCGGTCTTCAGTGCCGTATCCGCCAGACCTTTACGAGCGCCGTGGGTCGAGATGAAGTACTGCAGAACGTTCAGGCCTTCGCGGAAGTTCGCGGTAATCGGGGTTTCGATAATCGAACCGTCCGGTTTCGCCATCAGACCACGCATACCGGCCAGCTGGCGGATCTGCGCGGCCGAGCCACGCGCGCCCGAGTCGGCCATCATGTAAATCGCGTTGAACGATTCCTGGGTCGACTTGGTGCCGTCACGCTTGATGACGTCTTCCACTTTCAGCTGGTCCATCATGGCCTTGCCGACTTCGTCGGAGGTCTTGCCCCAGATGTCCACCACCTTGTTGTAGCGTTCGCCGGCGGTCACCAGACCGGAGGCGTACTGCTGCTCGATCTGCTTGACTTCCGATTCGGCGGTCGAGATCAGGGTTTTCTTCTGAGGCGGCACCAGCATGTCGTCCACGCAGATCGAGATACCGGCGCGGGTCGCCAGGCGGAAGCCCGACTGCATCAGCTGGTCGGCGAACACCACGGTGGCGCGCAGGCCGCACTTGCGGAACGAAGTGTTGATCAGCTTGGAAATCTCTTTCTTCTTCAGGGCGCGGTTCAGCACCGAGAAAGGCAGGCCTTTCGGCAGGATTTCCGACAGGATGGCGCGGCCAACCGTGGTCTCGTAACGGGTCACGGTGCGAACGAACTCGCCCGTCGCTGGATCTTTTGGATGCTCAACGATACGTACGGTGATACGGGTGGTCAGTTCCACTTCCTTGTTGTCGTAGGCACGGATGACTTCCGACACGTCAGGGAACAGCATGCCTTCGTTTTTCGCATTGATCGCTTCGCGGGTCGCGTAGTACAGACCCAGCACGATATCCTGCGAAGGAACGATCGATGGTTCGCCGTTCGACGGGAACAGGATGTTGTTCGAAGCCAGCATCAGGGTGCGGGCTTCCATCTGTGCTTCGATCGACAGCGGAACGTGGACCGCCATCTGGTCACCGTCGAAGTCAGCATTGAATGCCGCGCAGACCAGTGGGTGCAGCTGGATCGCTTTGCCTTCGATCAGGACTGGCTCGAACGCCTGGATACCCAGACGGTGCAGGGTTGGTGCACGGTTCAGCATGATCGGGTGTTCGCGGATCACGTCTTCCAGGATGTCCCAAACGACAGGCTCCTGGATTTCGACCAGCTTCTTCGCTGCCTTGATGGTCGTGGCCAGACCCATCAGTTCCAGCTTGTTGAAGATGAATGGCTTGAACAGTTCCAGCGCCATCAGCTTCGGCAGACCGCACTGGTGCAGTTTCAGCTGCGGACCCACCACGATGACCGAACGGCCCGAGTAGTCGACGCGCTTGCCCAGCAAGTTCTGACGGAAGCGGCCGCCCTTACCTTTGATCATCTCAGCCAGCGATTTCAGCGGACGCTTGTTGGCGCCGGTCATCGCTTTGCCGCGACGGCCGTTGTCCAGCAGCGAGTCCACCGCTTCCTGCAGCATGCGCTTTTCGTTGCGCGTGATGATCTCTGGAGCGCGCAGCTCCATCAGGCGTTTCAGACGGTTGTTACGGTTGATGACGCGGCGATACAGGTCGTTCAGGTCCGAGGTCGCGAAACGGCCGCCGTCCAGCGGCACCAGTGGACGCAGTTCCGGCGGCAGCACCGGCAGCACTTCCATGATCATCCACTCAGGCTTGATGCCCGAACGCTGGAACGCTTCCAGCACTTTCAGACGCTTGGCGTATTTCTTGATCTTGGCTTCGGACTTCGATTCCTTCAGTTCCACGCGCAGGGTCTCGGCATCGCGGTGGATGTCGATCGAGCGCAGCAGTTCGCGGATACCTTCAGCGCCCATGAAGGCGGTGAAGTCGTCGCCGTACTCTTCGTACTTGGCGGCGTAGTCGTCTTCCGACATGATCTGGCATTTCTTCAGCGGGGTCATGCCTGGATCGGTCACGACGTACGCCTCGAAGTACAGCACGCGTTCGATATCGCGCAGGGTCATGTCGAGCACCATGCCCAGACGCGACGGCAGCGATTTCAGGAACCAGATGTGGGCGGTCGGCGAAGCCAGTTCGATGTGGCCCATGCGCTCGCGGCGCACCTTGGCCAGCGTGACTTCCACGCCGCATTTTTCGCAGATCACGCCGCGGTGTTTCAGGCGCTTGTACTTGCCGCACAGGCACTCGTAGTCCTTGATCGGGCCAAAGATCTTGGCGCAGAACAGACCGTCGCGCTCAGGCTTGAAGGTGCGGTAGTTGATGGTTTCCGGCTTTTTGACTTCGCCGTAGGACCACGAGCGGATTTTTTCAGGCGAGGCGAGACCGATCTTGATCGCGTCAAAGGTCTCGTTCGTCTGTACTTGCTTGAATAGATCGAGCAGGGCTTTCATGTATCACTCCAGGTAGTGATTAAATTCAATGTCGTCGTCCCGGCGCACGCCGGGACCCATGCTGAGCGCGCATCACGTTCGCTCAAAATCAGCATGGGTTCCGGCTTTCGCCGGAACGACAGCGGCTGATGTCTTAGTTGCGTTCCAGGTCGATATCGATACCCAGGGAACGGATCTCTTTCACCAGCACGTTGAACGATTCCGGCATGCCGGCATCGATCACGTGATCGCCCTTGACGAGGTTTTCGTACACTTTGGTACGGCCATTCACGTCGTCGGACTTCACGGTCAGCATCTCTTGCAGCACGTACGAGGCGCCGTACGCTTCCAGTGCCCACACCTCCATCTCACCGAAGCGCTGGCCGCCGAACTGGGCTTTACCACCCAGCGGCTGCTGCGTCACCAGCGAGTATGGACCGGTCGAACGCGCGTGCATCTTGTCGTCGACCAGGTGGTGCAGTTTCAGCATGTGCATCACGCCCACGGTGACCTTGCGCTCGAACGCTTCGCCGGTGCGGCCGTCGTACATCGTGACCTGATTCTTCGACGGCGTCATGCCCAGGTGGTTGGCGATCTCGTCCGGGTAAGCCAGGTCCAGCATGCGGCGGATTTCTTCCTCATGCGCACCGTCAAACACCGGCGTCGCGAACGGCACACCACGCTTCAGGTTGTGCGCCAGCTTCATGATCTCTTCGTCGTCGAACTGGTCCAGATCTTCCGGACGGCCGGTTTCGTTGTAGACGGTGGTCAGATACTTGCGCATCTCTTCCACTTTGATCTGCTGCTGCAGCATCTCGCCGATACGGATGCCCAGGCCCTTCGCCGCCCAGCCCAGGTGGGTTTCCAGGATCTGACCCACGTTCATACGGGACGGAACACCCAGCGGGTTCAGCACCACGTCGGCCGGGGTACCGTCCGCCATGTATGGCATGTCTTCCACCGGCACGATACGCGAGACCACACCCTTGTTGCCGTGGCGGCCCGCCATCTTGTCGCCCGACTGCAGGCGGCGTTTCACGGCCAGGTAAACCTTGACCATCTTCTGCACGCCAGGTTGCAGCTCGTCGCCCTGGGTCAGCTTCTTGCGCTTCTCTTCGAAGGCCAGGTCGAACTGGTGGCGCTTCTCGTTGATCGATTCCTTGATCGCTTCCAGCGCGGTGGCGGCGGCGTCGTCCGCAGGGCGGATGTCGAACCAGTGGTACTTGTCCAGATCGTCCAGGTATTCCTTGGTGATCTTGGCGCCTTTCGCCAGCTTCTTCGGACCGCCGTTGACGGTCTGGCCGATCAGCATCTTCTCCAGACGCTGGAAGGCGTCGCCTTCGACGATACGCATCTGGTCGTTCAGGTCCAGGCGGAAGCGCTTCAGTTCATCGTCGATGATCTGCTGGGCGCGCTTGTCGCGCACGATGCCTTCGCGGGTGAACACCTGGACATCGATCACGGTGCCGACCATGCCCGAAGGCACGCGCAGCGAGGTGTCTTTCACGTCCGACGCTTTTTCACCGAAGATGGCGCGCAGCAGCTTCTCTTCCGGGGTCAGCTGGGTTTCGCCCTTCGGCGTCACTTTACCGACCAGGGTGTCGCCGGCCTGCACTTCGGCGCCGATGTACACGATGCCCGATTCGTCCAGGCGCGCCAGCTGGTTCTCGGCCAGGTTCGAGATGTCGCGGGTGATTTCTTCCGCGCCCAGCTTGGTGTCACGCGCAACCACCGACAGCTCTTCGATGTGGATCGAGGTGTAGCGGTCGTCCTTGACCACGTTTTCCGAGATCAGGATCGAGTCTTCGAAGTTCAGACCATTCCATGGCATGAAGGCCACGGTCATGTTCTGGCCCAGCGCCAGCTCGCCCAGGTCGGTCGATGCGCCGTCGGCGATCACGTCGCCACGGGCCACGCGGTCGCCGCGCTTGACGATAGGACGCTGGTTGATGTTGGTGTTCTGGTTGGAACGGGTGTACTTGATCAGGTTGTAGATGTCCACGCCGACTTCGCCCGCTTGCGCTTCGTCGTCGTTCACGCGGATCACCACGCGGCCCGCATCGATGTAGTCCACGATACCGCCGCGGACCGCCTGCACGGTGGTGCCGGAGTCGACCGCCACGGTGCGCTCGATGCCGGTGCCGACCAGCGCCTTTTCAGGACGCAGGCAAGGCACGGCCTGACGCTGCATGTTGGCGCCCATCAGTGCACGGTTCGCGTCATCGTGTTCCAGGAATGGAATCAGCGAGGCTGCCACCGACACGATCTGGCCTGGCGCCACGTCCATGTACTGCACGCGCTCCGGCGACACCAGGATGGTTTCGCCGGCTTCACGCGACGACACCAGTTCGTCGACCAGCTGGCCTTCGTCGTTCACCTTGGCATTCGCCTGGGCGATGATGTAGCGGCCTTCTTCGATCGCCGACAGGTAGTCGATCTGGTCGGTGACCTTGGAGTTCTCGACCTTGCGGTACGGGGTTTCCAGGAAGCCGTATTCGTTCAGGCGGGCGTACAGCGCCAGCGAGTTGATCAGGCCGATGTTCGGGCCTTCAGGCGTTTCGATCGGGCACACGCGGCCGTAGTGGGTCGGGTGCACGTCGCGCACCTCGAAGCCGGCGCGCTCGCGGGTCAGACCGCCAGGGCCCAGGGCCGAGACGCGGCGCTTGTGGGTGATTTCCGACAGTGGGTTGGTCTGGTCCATGAACTGCGACAGCTGCGACGAACCGAAGAACTCGCGGATGGCGGCCGAGATCGGCTTGGAGTTGATCAGGTCGTGCGGCATCAGGTTGTCGGCCTCGGCCTGACCCAGACGCTCCTTGACGGCGCGCTCAACACGCACCAGGCCGGCGCGGAACTGGTTCTCGGCCAGCTCGCCCACGCAACGCACGCGGCGGTTGCCCAGGTGGTCGATATCGTCGACCTCGCCGCGGCCATTGCGCAGCTCGACTAGGATCTTGATCACGGCCAGCACGTCTTCGTTCGACAGCGTCATGGCGCCGGTCAGTTCATCGCGGCCGATGCGGCGGTTGAACTTCATGCGGCCCACGGCCGACAGGTCGTAACGGTCGGCGCTGTAGAACAGGCCGTTGAACAGGGCTTCCACCGACTCCTCGGTTGGCGGTTCGCCAGGACGCATCATGCGGTAGATGGCGATGCGGGCGGCGGTCTGGTCGGCGGTGTCGTCGATGCGCAGGGTCTGCGAGATGTAGGCGCCCTGGTCCAGATCGTTGGTGTACAGGGTCTGGATGTCGGTCACGTTGGCTTCGCGCAGGCGGCCCAGTACCTCTTCGGTCAGCTCATCGTTGGCGTTGGCGATCACCTCGCCGGTGTCGGCGTCGACGATGTTCTTGGCCAGCACGCGGCCCACCAGGTAGTCTTCCGGTACCGAGATGTGTTTCAGGCCGGCGGCGTCAATGTCGCGTACATGCTTGGCATTGATACGCTTGTCCTTCATGACGATGGTCTTGCCGGTCTTCGGATCGACGATGTCGAAGCGCGCGACTTCGCCGCGCAGGCGTTCGGCCACGAATTCCATCTCCGCGCCTTCCGAGCGCAGGTGGAAGTTGTCGAATACGAAGAAGTTGGCCAGGATCTGCTCTGGCGTCATGCCGATCGCCTTCAGCAGGATCGACACCGGCATCTTGCGGCGGCGGTCGACGCGGAAGTACAGGATGTCTTTCGGGTCAAACTCGAAGTCCAGCCACGAGCCGCGGTAAGGAATGATGCGGGCCGAGAACAGCAGCTTGCCGGACGAGTGGGTCTTGCCGCGGTCGTGCTCGAAGAACACGCCGGGGGAACGGTGCAGCTGCGAAACGATCACGCGCTCGGTACCGTTGATGACGAACGAACCGGTGGAGGTCATCAGGGGCAGCTCGCCCATGTAGACTTCCTGTTCCTTCATTTCTTTGACGACCGGCTTGGTCGGCGATTCCTTGTCCAGGATCACCAGGCGCACCTTGGCGCGCAGCGGCGACGCGAAGGTCAGGCCACGCAGTTGGCATTCCTTGACGTCAAAGGCGGGGTCGCCCAGCACGTACGACAGGAATTCGAGACGCGCAAAACCATTGTGCGAAACGATGGGGAAAATCGAGGTGAAGGCCGACTGCAGGCCATCGTTCTTGCGCGCGGACGGGGCAACGTCTTCTTGCAGGAAGCTGTGGTAGGACTCGAGCTGGGTAGCCAGCAGGAACGGAACGTTGTGAACGTTGGCGCGCTTCGCGAATGATTTGCGAATGCGTTTCTTCTCAGTAAATGAGTAGTGCATGGACACTCCGTGAGTGACAGAAAGGGAAAAAATTTCAGGTTTAGCCTGTGTGGCGTAGGCTGTCTGTCACACAGACGAAACCTGAAACTTCTACCATTTCCAGCTGATTCAATTGGGACTGCAACGTCAATACAACGCTACAAATACGACACAGACGACAAAGGAGCCAAAGCCGAAAGTTTCCCCTCTTTCAAGGGGAAACTTCCGCAGCTTTGGCTCGTGGCGCTAACTATGAGCTGTTAGCGGCCGGTACAACGAATTACTTCAGGTCGGCCTTGGCGCCAGCTTCTTCCAGCTTCTTCTTAGCGGCTTCAGCGTCAGCTTTCGACAGGGCTTCTTTCACGGTCTTCGGTGCGCCGTCAACCAGGTCTTTGGCTTCTTTCAGGCCCAGACCGGTGATTTCGCGAACGGCTTTAATCACGCCAACTTTGTTTGCGCCAACTTCCGACAGAACCAGGTTGAACTCGGTCTGTTCTTCAGCGGCGGCAGCACCGGCAGCGGCGCCGCCAGCAGCTGGAGCGGCCATTGCAGCAGCCGAAACGCCGAACTTCTCTTCGAATGCCTTCACCAGTTCGTTCAGGTCCATCACGGACATTTCGCTCACTGCGTTCAGGATGTCTTCTTTGCTAATTGCCATTTGAAACTCCAATAATTTTTTGATTCGTTAATTCAGAATGCTACTTGAGAAAAAAACCGGCCGGCAATTAAGCGGCTGGAGCTTCTGCTTCCGCAGGAGCGCCTTCGGATTTTTTCGCTGCCAGAGCAGCCAGACCACGTGCAAAGCCCGACACCGGAGCCAGCATAACGCCCAACAGCTGCGAGATGAGGACTTCACGGCTAGGAATGCTCGCCAACGCGGCAACACCAGCTTTATCCAGCTGCTTGCCTGCGTAGTTACCGGCGGTGATGACCAGCTTGTCGTTGGTTTTAGCGAAGTCAGCGATGACTTTAGCTGCAGCAACGGCGTCGTCCGAGATCGAGTAGATCAGCGGACCGGTCATGGCATCTGCCAGCGGGGCGAACTGCGTGCCTTCAACGGAGCGACGAGCGAGGGTGTTTTTCAACACTCGCAGGTACACGCCTTGAGCGCGCGCTTTGGCACGGAGTTGCGTCAAGTGAGCAACCTGGATGCCACGATACTCGGCCACGACGATAGTTTGCGCAGTTGCTACTTTTGCGGAAACTTCGGCAACAACGGCCTTTTTGTCATTCAGATTGAGACCCACGGTCAATCTCCTTAAATAATGACCAGCTTGAGTGCCGGCCATCGGTTCGAACAACGGCGTCCGAGGTTAGGAGTCCAATGGACTGCAAAACTTGATCGGGAACACCATCTGCGTTGGGTGAGACATTCAATTAACCTCATGCCTACCAGATGCACTTGGCCCAACGGTCTTTGATTGCGGCCGCCGCTTGCGCGGCAACCATCCCAAAGAACTGCGCCGGGCGGTTCAGCCCAGCGACTTGATACTTGAAACTTAAGCTGCCAGGGTCGCCTGGTCGACACGGACGCCAGCGCCCATGGTCGACGAGATCGACACTTTACGCAGGTACACGCCTTTGGACGAAGCTGGTTTAGCCTTGTTCAGGGCGTCGATCAGCGCGTTCAGGTTGGTCTTCAGGTCGGCGTCCGAGAACGACTTGCGGCCGATGGTCGCGTGGATGATACCGGCTTTGTCGGTACGGTACTGAACCTGACCGGCTTTGGCGTTTTTCACGGCGGTGGCGACGTCAGGGGTCACGGTGCCGACTTTCGGGTTAGGCATCAGGCCGCGCGGGCCCAGGATCTGACCCAGGGTACCAACGATACGCATGGTGTCTGGCGAAGCGATGACGATGTCGAAAGGCATGTCGCCAGCTTTGACGCGCTCGGCCAGGTCTTCCATACCGACCACGTCGGCGCCGGCCGCTTTGGCGGCTTCGGCCTTGTCGCCCGAAGCGAACACGGCCACGCGAACGGTTTTACCGGTGCCGGCTGGCAGAACCACGGAACCACGAACAACCTGGTCCGATTTCTTAGGATCCACGCCCAGCTGTACCGACACGTCGATCGATTCGTTGAACTTGGCGGTGGCCAGTTCCTTGATCAGCGCGACGGCGCTGTCGAACGAGTAGTTCTTGGTGGTGTCAACTTTGGCCTTGATGGCTTGTGCGCGTTTGGACAGTTTTGCCATGATTACAGACCTTCCACGGTGATGCCCATCGAACGTGCGGAACCAGCGATGGTGCGTACGGCAGCATCCAGGTCGGCAGCGGTCAGGTCAGGGGTTTTCAGTTTAGCGATTTCTTCAGCTTGCGCGCGGGTCAGCTTGCCTACCTTGTCGGTATGCGGCTTGCTCGAACCTTTTTGCACGCCCGAGTGCTTCTTGATCAGGAAGGTCGCTGGCGGGGTCTTCATCACGAAGGTGAACGACTTGTCCGCGAAGGCGGTGATCACCACAGGGATCGGCATGCCTGGTTCCATACCTTGGGTCTGCGCGTTGAACGCTTTGCAGAATTCCATGATGTTCAGACCGCGCTGACCCAGTGCCGGGCCGATCGGTGGGGATGGGTTTGCTTTACCAGCTGGCACTTGCAGCTTGATAAAACCAATGATTTTCTTTGCCATGATGGCTCCTGTCTTGGATATGAGTAGTAGCGCCCCACCATGCGAAAAATGCAGGGCGGGGCTCCTCTTGTGCCAGATTAACTAGGGTTTTGACACCGTCGCCCGTTCTGGCGAACGGTTGTTTATACTTTTTCGACCTGGCCGAATTCGAGCTCGACTGGCGTTGCGCGGCCAAAAATGGTGACCGAGACGCGCACTTTCGATTTCTCGTAGTTGACTTCCTCGACATTGCCGTTGAAGTCGGTGAACGGACCGTCCTTGATGCGGACTTGCTCGCCCACCTCGTACAGCACCTTAGGCCGTGGCTTCTCGACGCCTTCCTGCATCTGCTGCATGATCTTGTCGATCTCGCGCGCCGGAATCGGGGTCGGCTTGTTCGACTTGCCGCCGATGAAACCGGTCACCTTGCTGGTGTTTTTCACCAGGTGCCAGGTCTCGTCGGTCATTTCCATCTCGACCAGCACGTAGCCAGGGAAGAAACGACGTTCGGTGACCGACTTCTGGCCATTGCGCACTTCGACCACTTCTTCGGTCGGCACCAGGATCTGGCCAAACTGGTCTTGCATGCCGGCACGCTCGACGCGCTCGGTCAGCGCGCGCTGCACGCTCTTCTCCATGCCGGAATACGCATGTACAACGTACCAGCGCTTGTTGCTCACCGGTACGCTGATTGGCGCTGCGCCAGCGTCTTGCTCAGGGACCGCGCCCTGAGCGTCGTCTTGCACATTTTCGCTCATTATTTTCGTATACCCAGAAGGATGTCGTATAACAGGAATTCCAAGGTCTTATCCGTGCCCCACAGGAACACCGCCATCACCAGCACAAAGGCAAACACGATGCCGGTGATCTGCATGGCTTCGCGACGGGTAGGCCACACGACCTTTTTCGTCTCGCGAACGGCCTCTTTGGCGAAATTCAGGAAATCACGGCCAGTCGACGAAGTCCACAAGATCAAAACGGCAAAAGCCAAACCAGCCACAAGTGCGCCTGCGCGTACCAGAGCTGGTTTGTCCGACAGGTAGTAAAACCCTATCACGCCTGCGATTGCCACGACGATTGCCGCTACAACCTTAATCTTGTCATTCGACGTGCTGACGGTCTGCACGGATTGATTAGACATTTATATTTACTTTCGGTGCCCTGCACCAGATTCGGTGGCAGGGGCGGAGGGCCTCGAACCCCCAACCTTCGGTTTTGGAGACCGACGCTCTGCCAATTGAGCTACGCCCCTACATAAACCTCAAAACTACAAAGGAGTCGGATTATACCACCCGGACACCCGGGTGGCAATCTTACTTCCTATTAGGCGATGATCTTGGCGACCACGCCTGCGCCCACGGTACGGCCACCCTCACGGATAGCGAAACGCAGACCTTCTTCCATCGCGATCGGGTTGATCAGCTTGACGGTGATCGACACGTTGTCGCCTGGCATAACCATTTCTTTGTCCGCTGGCAGTTCGATCGAACCGGTCACGTCGGTGGTACGGAAGTAGAACTGTGGACGATAGTTGTTAAAGAACGGGGTGTGACGGCCGCCTTCATCTTTCGACAGAACGTAGATCTCGCCGGTGAAGTGGTTGTGCGGCTTGATCGAACCTGGCTTGGCCAGAACCTGACCACGCTGAACGTCTTCACGCTTGGTGCCGCGCAGCAGCAGACCAACGTTGTCGCCGGCTTGACCCTGGTCCAGCAGCTTGCGGAACATTTCCACGCCGGTGCAGGTGGTTTTCACGGTGTCGGTGATGCCCACGATTTCGATCTCTTCGCCGACCTTGATGATGCCGCGCTCAACACGACCGGTCACCACGGTGCCGCGGCCCGAGATCGAGAACACGTCTTCCACTGGCATCAGGAAGGTGCCGTCAACTGCGCGCTCTGGGGTCGGGATGTACGAATCCAGGGCTTCGGCCAGTTGCATGATGGCCTGTTCGCCCAGCGGGCCGGTGTCGCCGTCCAGCGCCATACGGGCCGAACCTTTGACGATCGGCAGGTCGTCGCCTGGGAACTCGTATTTCGACAGCAGCTCGCGCACTTCCATTTCCACCAGTTCCAGCAGCTCGGCGTCGTCCACCAGGTCGCACTTGTTCAGGAACACGATGATGTAAGGAACGCCAACCTGACGCGCCAGCAGGATGTGCTCGCGGGTCTGTGGCATTGGGCCGTCAGCGGCCGAGCACACCAGGATCGCGCCGTCCATCTGCGCGGCACCGGTGATCATGTTCTTGATGTAGTCGGCGTGGCCTGGGCAGTCAACGTGAGCGTAGTGACGGCCGGCGGTTTCGTACTCGACGTGGGCGGTGTTGATGGTGATGCCGCGTGCTTTTTCTTCTGGAGCAGCGTCGATCTGGTCGTAAGCTTTAGCTTCGCCGCCGAATTTTTTCGACAGAACGGTTGCGATCGCAGCGGTCAGGGTGGTCTTGCCGTGGTCGACGTGGCCGATGGTGCCGACGTTAACGTGCGGCTTGGTCCGCTCGAATTTCTCTTTTGCCATTTTAGACTCCTAACGATTTGGTGTGATTGGCAGGGAACCCTGCCCAACTGTCTTTGATAGTGCTGCCGTACTGCCGTATTGCGTATTCTGGTGCCCTTGACGTGGATTGAACACGTGGCCTCTCCCTTACCAAGGGAGTGCTCTACCACTGAGCTACAAGGGCTTATTGGTACTGCGCTTTACTGCCTGTCGATGCTTGCGCATCTGAATTGCAACAACACTGGAGCGGGTGAAGGGAATCGAACCCTCGTCATAAGCTTGGAAGGCTTCAGCTCTACCATTGAGCTACACCCGCGAGGTATTGGTTCAATTCAATTCATCTACTGCGCCACTCAGTCTTCTTGCAAAAACTTGGTGGAGGGGGCTGGATTCGAACCAGCGTACTCATAGAGAACGGATTTACAGTCCGTCGCCTTTAACCACTCGGCCACCCCTCCGCGAGGAACCGCAGAGTATGAAGCAATTTTTCTGAGCTGTCAACATCTTTTTCATCTTGTCGATGCGGCGTTGACAGTTCGTCTGCTTCGGGGCGAGATTTTAAACGCACCAACTGCAAAAGTGCAAGTGTTGTTTTTACGTTGCATGTTTTCCTATACAATCGTCCGCACCCACCGGACTTTTGGAGCCCTGCGTTTGAACAATCGAAGCGGTCGCTGGCAAACCCTCCTGCTCGCCAATCTGGCCCTGTGGGCCGTGTATTTCGTCGCCGGCCGCCTGGGTCTGCTGCTGGCCCTGCCGCCGGGCTACGCCTCCCCCATCTTCCTGCCCGCCGGCATCGCGCTGGCCGCCTGCGTGGTGGGCGGCGCCCGCCTGCTGCCGGCCGTGGCGCTGGGCTCGCTGGCGGTCAACCTGGTGATGCCCTTCCTCAGCCATGACGGCCTCACCGGCCTGGCGCTGGCCGGGGCCTGCGCCCCGGCCGCAGGCGCGGCGCTGCAGGCCTGGGTCGGCAGCACCCTGTTCAACCGCTACATCGACCAGGCCATCGGCTCCGGCCGCGACGTGGTGCGCTTCATCCTGCTGGCGGCCTGCGTGACGGTGGTGTCGAGCACGGTGTCGCTGTCCGGCATGCTGCTGCTGGGCATCCTGCAGCGCGAGACGCTGGCCAACGACTGGCTGGCGTGGTGGATGGGCGACACCATCGGCATCCTGCTGGCCGCACCGCTGAGCTGGATCGTGATCGGCCGCCCGCGCACCCTGTGGGCGCGCCGCCGCACGCTGGTGGGCCTGCCGCTGGTGCTGTCGGCGGCCGCCTTCATCGCCATCTACCTGCAGGCCGACCGCTGGGAAAGCAGCCAGCAGCTGCAGACCTTCCGCCTCAAGGCGCAGCAGACCGGCGACCTGCTGCAGGCCCAGTTCAGCGAGCACGAACGCTTCATCTACGCCATGGCCAAGGCGCTCAACGACCCGCGCCGCTCGATCTCGGCCGACGACTTCGGCAACCTCGCGCACGGCTACCTCGACCAGCGCCCCGAGCTGCTGTCCATGGGCTGGCTGATGCCGGTGGCCGGCGGCGAGCGCGCCGCCTTCGAGACCTGGGCGCGCCAGCAGGTCGCGCCCGGCTACGCCATCCGCGAGCGCGTCGAGCCGGGCGGCCAGCTGCGCGCGGCCGGCCAGCGCGCGCGCTACTTCGCGGTCACCTTCGTCGAGCCGACCGAGGCGCGCGACTACGTCGGGCTCGACTTCCTGTCCGAGCAGCGCCGCCGCGACGCGCTGGAGCGCGCCATCCAGTCCGGCCAGCCGACCGCCACCGCGCCGCTGCAGTTCGCGCGCACCCTGCCCGGCAGCGGCCTGCTGCTGCTGCAGACCGTGCACCCGACCAACAACCACCGCCAGGCGGTGGGCGCGCTGCTGATCGCCATGCAGTTCGAGGCCTATCTCGACCAGGCGCTCAAGCGCACCGAATTCCCGCACTTCCTGCTGCGCTTCGAGGACACCGACGACGACCAGCGCCGCGTGGTGCGCGACACGCTGCGCCGGCCGCCGCAGCCGGGCGACTTCCAGCGCCAGCTGCATTTCGGCGGCCGCATCTACGAGCTGACGCTGGCGCCGACCCCGGCCTACCTGCAACAGCAGCGCGGCTGGCAGAGCTGGACCGTGCTGACCTGCGGCCTGCTGCTGACCGGCCTGCTGGGCACGCTGATGATGCTGATCAGCGGCGAGCGCGCCCGCATCCAGGCCGAGGTGAAGGATTCCACCTCGCGCCTGCGCCAGCGCGAGGCGCGCCTGCAGGCCATCCTCAACAAGGCAGCCGACGCCATCCTCACCATCGACAGCAACGGCACGCTGATGTCGGCCAACGCCGCCGCCGGCCGCCTGTTCGGCTACGCGCCCGAAAAAATGAGCGCGTTGCCGCTGGAAAGACTGCTCCCGGTCGGCGTCGGCGAGGCGGCCGGGCTGGACGCGGCCGGCCTGCTGCGCATGATCGCCTGCGGCGTCACCCACGAGTACGAGATCCCCGGCTGGCGCAGCGACGGCACCGAATTCCCGCTGGCGATGTCGGTGTCGGAAGTCGAGCTGCCGGACGAGCACCTGTTCGTCGCCATCCTGCACGACCTGACCGAGCAGCACCTGGCGCAGGAACGCATCCACCGCCTGGCGCACCACGACACCCTGACCGGGCTGGCCAACCGCCTGTCGCTCAACCTGCGCCTGGAGCAGTTGCTGGCGCAGACCCGCCGCGGCGGCGGCCACGCGGCCGTGCTGTTCATCGACCTCGACCACTTCAAGAAAATCAACGACACCCACGGCCACGCCACCGGCGACCTGCTGCTGGTGGCGGTGGCCCAGCGCCTGCAGGAACTGCTGCGCGAGGTGGACACCATCGCGCGCCTGGGCGGCGATGAATTCATCGTGGTGACCGATGGCGCGGTGACGCCGGACGACGCCTCCAACATCGCCGTGCGCATCGTCGACGCGCTGAGCGCGCCCTATCACCTGCAGGGCAAGACCGTGCACAGCGGCGCCAGCGTGGGCGTGGCCATGTTCCCCAACGACGGCGAGGACGCCGGCACCCTGATGCGCCACGCCGACACCGCCATGTACGCCGCCAAGAGCCAGGGGCGCGGCAACTTCCAGTTCTTCTCGGAAGCCATGAACACCGCCACCCACGAGCGCCTGATGCTGGAAAACCGCCTGTGGCAGGCGCTCGAGCAGAACGAGTTCGAGCTCTACCTGCAGCCGCAGGTGGAGCTGGCCACGCAGCGCATCATCGGCGCCGAGGCGCTGCTGCGCTGGCACCATCCGGAGCTGGGCATGGTGGGGCCGGACCGCTTCATCCCGATCGCCGAGGAGTCCGGGCTGATCCTGCCGCTGGGCGACTGGGTGCTGCAGCGCGCCTGCGGCCTGCTGCACTCCTGGCGCACGCCGGAGCTGGCGCATTTGCGGCTGGCGGTGAACCTGTCGGCGCGCCAGTGCCACGGCCCCGGCCTGCTGCCGCACCTGGACCGCATGCTGCACAGCCATGGCATCGATCCGGCGCTGCTGGAGCTGGAGATCACCGAGTCGGCCGCCATGCAGGACCCCGAGCGCAGCCGCGCGCTGCTGATCGAATTGCGTTCGCGCGGCATCAAGGTGGCGATCGACGACTTCGGCACCGGCTATTCCTCGCTGAGTTACCTGAAGCTGTTCGAGATCGACCGCATCAAGATCGACCGTGGTTTCGTGAAGGATATCGAGAGCGATCCGGACGATGCGGTGATCGTGGCGGCCACCATCGGGCTGGCCCACTCGCTGGGGCTGGAGGTGATCGCGGAAGGGGTGGAAACCCAGGCGCAGCGCGACTTCCTGCGCTCCAAGCAATGCGACGAGGGACAAGGCTATCTGTTCGCGCGGCCGATGCCGGTGGCGCAATTCGAAGCCATGGTGCGCAGCGCCATCACCGCCGCCGCCTAGCCGTCATTCCGGCGAAAGCCGGAATCCATAGAACGCCAGCTCAGCATGGATTCCGGCTTTCGCCGGAATGACGCGGGTGTGGACGCGGGTCTAGTGGCGGGTGTGGACGCGGGTCTAGTCGGGGGTGTGCCCGATCGACGGGTCGCGCTCGATCATGTCCAGCAAGGCCGCCACCACCTCCGGATCGAACTGCTTGCCGGCGCGCTCCTTGATGTAGCTCACCGCCTCGGTGTGCGGCCACGGCTCCTTGTACGGCCGCTCGTGCAGCAGCGAGTCGAACACGTCGATCACCGCCACGATGCGCGCCGCGATCGGAATCTCGCGCTCCTTGAGCTGGTTCGGATAACCATTGCCATCCCAATGCTCATGATGGCCGCCGGCGATCTGCGCGCCATAGGTCAGGTAGCTCACGCCATCGACCATGTTGGCCGCGCGCTCCAGAATGGTCCGCCCCACCGCCGCGTGCTGCTGCATCTCGGCGCGCTCCTCCGGCGTGTGGAGGCCGGGCTTGAGCAGGATGTGGTCCGGCGTCGCCACCTTGCCGACGTCGTGCAGGATCGACGCCAGGCCGATCATCTCCAGCAGCTGCGGCGTCACCTCGTCCGGATAGGCGCCGCGCTCTTCCAGCCGCTGCGCCAGCGTGGTCGACAGCAGCTGCACGCGGCGCACGTGGCCGCCGGTGCCGCTGTCGCGGAACTCGGCCAGGTCGGCCAGCGCCACCACCGTGGCCTCCTGCGCCTTGCGCAGCTGGCCGAACATGTACAGGTTGTCGAACGCGGCCGCGATGCGCTGGCAGAACACCTCCAGCAGGTCGCGCTGGATCTGCGCCAGCGGCCACGGCGGCGTCACCGAAATCGCCACCTCGCGGTTTTCCTGGGTGTGGATGAACAGCACATTGGCCGGATGCTCGAACTGCGATTTCTTTTCGTGGAAGGCCTTGACGATGGTCGGCCACAGCGGGTGCGTGGTCGGCATCAGCTCCGACTCGTTGAGCGCGGCGTAGTTGCCGGTGGCCGCCACCACGGTGGTGACGCCGGTGTCGCCCTGCATCAGGCACAGCACGCCGTCCGAGCCGACGTCGAGGATAGCGCTCACCTGGTTCAGCACGCCGGAGGCGAACTCGCGCAGCGAATGGATCTGGTACAGATTGGTGGCGCCGGCCAGGATCTTGCCCAGCCCGACCCGGCTGCGCTCCAGCATGTTCAGGCTCTCGTAGGCGCGCAGCGCCGAGATCACCGTGGTGAACAGCTTTTGCGTGGTCAGCTCGGTCTTGGCCTTGTAGTCGTTGATGTCGTATTCGATGATGACGCGCTGCTCGGGCGCCTGGCCCGGCTGGCCGGTGCGCAGCACCACGCGCACGATGGAATTGTGGAGCTCCTCGCGGATGCGGCGCGCCAGCAGCAGGCCGGCGTCGTCGGTTTCCATCACCACGTCCAGCAGCACCAGCGCGATGTCGGGCGTGTCGCGCAGGATGTCGAAGGCCTCGCGCCCGCTGTAGGCCGAGAACAGCTCCAGCTCGCGCCCCTTGAAGCTGACGTTGCGCAGCGCCAGCCGCGTGACGGCGTGGACGTCGACGTCGTCGTCGACGATCAACACCCGCCACAAGCGC
Organism: Duganella sp. SG902; assembly: GCF_013376005.1. Taxonomy (GTDB): domain Bacteria; phylum Pseudomonadota; class Gammaproteobacteria; order Burkholderiales; family Burkholderiaceae_D; genus Rugamonas. The sequence continues at coordinate 529,516 of NZ_JABMJK010000003.1, forward strand.
TGGTCCGGCGCACCGAGACCGCTGGCTGGAAGCTCGTCCTCGTCTTCGTCGATCAGCCAGTCGTCGTCGGCAGCGTTGGAATCGGTCATACGTCATCTCCTGTTGTTACCTTAGGATAATCAGATTCCCCCACGGTGACAACACTTATCGAAGATGCACGACGGCACTAGTTGTTGACGGGTGACGCCCCCAGTTCGGCCGCCGCCGTGGCCGTGCGGTTGGCCGCCGCGCACGCGCCCGGGTTGGCGCCCGCGTCCAGGTTCTGGTAGCGGATCTCGTACTTGCCGTTGGTCAGCTTGTCCACCAGCAGCTTGTCGTGCGCCTGCACATAGGCGTAGCGCACGTTGGCGCGCCGCTCCATGTCGTACACCTTGATGAACACCGCCGAGTTATTGCCGGCGTTGTCCAGCGTCAACTGCATGTCATCGCCCCGGTTGCCGATGGGGAAGCCCTCCATATAGCCGGAACGCGCCGGCCACGGCTCGCCGTTGGGCGCCACCAGCGTCTGGGTCGGGGTTTCGCTGTCGCATTCGGCGCCGGCGCCCGGCAGCACCACCTGCGACATCGACACCACCTTGATCGGCGCCGGCTTCACCGCGTGCGCCTCGCTCAGGCGGGTGGTGGCCCAGGCCTCGCGCAGTTCGTTCCGGGCGTCGGCGCGCGGATCGTGCGCGCTGGGCGGCGCCGCGGTGTCGGCGGTGGCGGCGTTGGCGTTGATGCCCTTGCCGCCCCAGGCCGAGCTCAGGATCGACGACACCAGCTGCGGCTCGGCCACCATGGTGGCGCCGCCGATCCAGCCCAGCGCCAGGCACACCGCCAGCCCGCCCCAGATGCGCCAGTCGCGCCGGCGGAGGCGCGCGCGCGGCGCCTCGTGCACGTGCTCCGGCTGCCACTCGTGCTTGTGCTTGTCCACGCGGTGGCCGTCCTCGTTGCGGGTGCTCTCCAGCCACTCGATCTCCCACTCCTCCGAGGCGATCCACTCGTCGTGCTCCTTGCGGCGCTGGGGGTCGGACAGGGTCTCGTAGGCGCTGTTGAGAATCGCCATGATGCGCGCAGCCTTCTCGTCACCCGGATTCTTATCGGGGTGGTATTTTTGGCTGAGCGCCTTGTAGGCGGCACGTATGACCTCCTGTGGCGCCATGCGCGACACCTTCAGGTTGTCATAGTGTGTGTGTATCTTGGCCATAGCACGAAATCGACGCGGAATCAGTCATCATAGCCCATCTTACCCCATCAAACTCGACGCCCATGCAAGGAATTGACTTGCTTTTTCGGCCATTGTGTTTTTCTGTCTACAGTCGATGGGTGCGATCCTGCCGGACGATGGCCTCCGGCAGCTCGACCGCCTTGCCCACCGCCAGCACCTTGAACAGCTCGCCCATTTCCGCCGGCGACACCAGCTTCTGCATGGCGCGCGCCTGCGGCAGGTAGGCGGCGGCGTCGGCCGGGTCGGTGCGCAGCAGCAGGTCGCCGATGCCGGCGCCCAGCAGGAAGCCGGACTGGTTCAGATAGCCCAGCACCTCGGCGCCGGCGTCCTGCGCCGCCAGCGCCATGGCGGTGAAGTCGACGTGGGCGGTGATGTCCTGCAGGCCCGGGTAATAGAACGGGTCCGGATGGGCGTGGTGGCGGTAGTGGCACATCAGCGTGCCGGTGGCGCGCTGGTCGAAATAATATTCGCGCGCCGGGAAGCCGTAGTCGAACAGGAAGGCGGCGTTGGCGCGCCCCGCGGCCAGCATGCGGGCCAGGGTGGCCATGAAGCCGCAGGCCACGCCGTGCAGCTCGGTCACGTAGCCGACCGGCAAATGCTCATGTTCGGGGATCTGCCGGTCCACCTGCGCCAGCAGCTCGGCGCTGGCCGGCGCCTCCAGATACTGGAAACGGCCGGCGCTCACCGTCACCTGCAATTCCTGCCAGCCTTGCGGATTCTTGATCACCAGGCGCACCGGCATGGCGTCCAGCACCTCGTTGCCGAACACCACGCCGTCAAACGTTGCCGGCAACGCGTCCAGCCACTCCACCTGCGGGAAGTCGCGCAGCTTCTCCCGCTGGCGCTGGCGCAGCTCGCCGGACAGCTCGACGATGCTGTAGCGCTCCACCGTGACGCCGGCGGCGCTCAGCTCGGTCAGGATGTCGAACGCCAGCTTGCCGGTGCCGGCGCCGAATTCGAGGATGTTGGGCGCGCTTTGGGCGATAATAGCGGCTGCGACCCGCGCCAGCGCCGCGCCAAACAGCGGCGACAGCTCGGGGGCGGTTGTAAAATCGCCATCTTTGCCGAGTTTGGCGGAGCCGCCGCTGTAGTAGCCGAGGCCGGGCGCGTACAGGGCCAGCTCCATGTAGCGGGCGAAGGAAATGGCACCGGCGTTGCTTTCGATGTCGGCGGCGATCAGGTGCTGCAAGGCGTGGGACGCGGCCAGCGCGTCGCTAGAAGGTACGGGTAAGGACATCCCGGCATTATATCCAGTTCAAACATGATGACAGCTAAGGACAATTCCGGGCCCCGTGTGGCCCTCGTTACGGGCGCCGGACGGCGGCTCGGCCGCGCCATCGCGCTCGGCCTGGCCGGCGCCGGCTGGGACGTGGCCGTGCACTACCGCGCCTCCGAGGCCGAGGCGCGCGCCGTGGCCGACGAGATCGCCGCGCTGGGCCGGCGCGCCGTCACCCTGCAATGCGAGCTGGCCGACGAGGCCGACGTGCGCCAGCTGCTGCCGCGCGCGGTGGCGGCGCTGGGCGCCGTGCATTGCGTGGTCAACAACGCCTCGCTGTTCGACTACGACAGCGCCACCGAATTCAACCCGGCCCTGCTGGACGCCCACATGCGCGCCAATGTGGCGGCGCCGCTGCTGCTGGCGCAGGCGCTGCACGCGGCCACGCCGGACGGCCGGCAAGCCGCCGTCATCAATCTGCTGGACCAGAAGCTGTACAATCTCAACCCTGATTTCTTGTCGTACACCCTGTCCAAGGCTGCGCTGCACACCGCCACCACCATGCTGGCGCAGCAGCTGGCGCCCAAGCTCCGGGTGGTGGGCGTGGCGCCCGGCCTGACCATGGTGTCGGGCGACCAGACCGAGGCCGGTTTCGCCAACGCCCACCAGCAAACGCCGCTGGGCCGTTCCAGCACCCCACAAGACATCGTCGACGCCGTGCTGTACGCGGCCAGCGCGCGCGCCGTCACCGGCACCACGCTGCTGGTCGACGGCGGCCAGCACCTGATGCCGCTGCCGCGCGACGTGATGTTTTTGGCTCAATAATTTATATCGAAAGAAGGTTCTTCCATGCTGTCCGCTTTGATACACCCGCAACTGAACGACTGCCGCCGCCTGTTCCTGCGCAACTACGAGGTCATGATCAACATCGGCGTCTACGAGTTCGAGAAAAAAGGCGAGCAGCGACTGCTGATCAACGTCGACCTGTACATCCCGCTGGCGGTGTCGTCGCCGCGGCACGATCAGTTGGAGGAGGTGGTGGACTACGACTTCATCCGCAACACCATCGCCCAGCGCATGGCGCGCGGCCACGTGCAGCTGCAGGAAACCCTGTGCGACGACATCGTGCGCGAAATGCTGGCGCATCCGAGCGTGCGCGCGGCGCGCGTGTCGACCATGAAGCCGGACGTCTACCCGGATTGCGAAGGCGTGGGCGTGGAAGTATTCAAGATCAAGGAAGCGGCATGAACGCGGTCATCGACAATGTGAAAGCGGCCGAGAAACAGGCCCACGAGAACAACAAGCTGCACAAGCGCCTGTGCCGCCTGGTCGGCCAGGCCATCGGCGACTTCAACATGATCGAGGACGGCGACAAGGTGATGGTCTGCCTGTCGGGCGGCAAGGACTCCTACGCCCTGCTCGACATCCTGATGACGCTGCGCGAGCGCGCGCCCATCCATTTCGACATCGTGGCCGTCAACCTGGACCAGAAGCAGCCCAACTTCCCGGCCGACATCCTGCCGGCCTACCTGGAAAAGCTGGGCGTGCCGTTCCACATCGAAAACCAGGACACCTACAGCATCGTCAAGCGCCTGATCCCGGAGGGCAAGACCACCTGCTCGCTGTGCTCGCGCCTGCGCCGCGGCATCCTGTACCGCGTGGCCGACGAGCTGGGCTGCAACAAGATCGCCCTCGGCCACCACCGCGACGACATCCTCGAGACCTTCTTCCTCAACATGTTCTTCGGCGGCAAAATCAAGGGCATGCCGGCCAAGCTGGTGTCGGACGACGGCAAGCACATGGTGATCCGTCCGCTGGCCTACGTGAAGGAAGAGGACACCGAGCGCTACGCCGAGGTGAAGCAATTCCCCATCATCCCGTGCGACCTGTGCGGCTCGCAGGAAAACCTGCAGCGCAAGCAGATCAAGGCCATGATGCGCGACTGGGAAAAGAAATTCCCGGGCCGCGTGGAAAACATCTTCTCGTCGCTGTCGACGGTGGTGCCGTCGCACCTGATGGACCGCGACCTGTTCGGCTTCAAGGACATCAAGGCCGACGGCCTGGCCAACCCGCTGGGCGACATCGCCTTCGACGAGGAACCGTGCTCGACGCCGGCCAGCGTGCCGGGCATCATTCCGCTGCAGCGCGATAATTAACTATTTTTTGTAACCGATAGTTTTACCTCCGCCCCCGGCTAGTATCATGCGTTATTCACTAACGGTAGCGGAGACAGCATGACGATCAAGATAGAAATGCGGGCCCTCGGCGATGCCTTCACGGCCTTGTCCGAGCAGGTGAAGCGCAACGGCAAGGGCGGCGATTTTGGCTCGGTGCTCAAGCATGCCGAGACCAGGCAGTCCGACACGGCGGCGGAGCTGGAGAAATACCTGAAGATGTCGCCCGAGGAGCGCGTGGCGCTGGCCATGCGCAAGCAGCTGGGCATTTCGGAGGAAGAGTACGCCGCGATGACGCCCGACGAAAAGAAGGCGGTGGACGCCCAGATCGCCGAGCTCATCAAGCAAAAGATGAACGAGGCGATCGCCAAACAGCAGGCGCAGGCCGCCGGACTGAAGTCCGGCGTCGCCTTCTAAGCGTTCACCTTAAAACTTCTGCGCGGTGCGCAGCACGGGGTACAGGTTGTAGCGCTCGTCCCACGAGGCGTGGCGCCTGGCGAAGAACTCCAGGCGCTTCTCGGGGCTCTTGTTGAACTCGGCGTCGGTGTCGAGCTTCTTGCGGAACTCCTCGCGCAGGGCCGGATTGGCTTCCAGCTGGTCGCGCGCGACCTCCTCCGCCACGTAGTCCTCCATGTACTCCTTGCGCTCGAAGGCGTTGTTGAATTCGCCCCACGCCAGCAGGCCATCGGCGCCGCGCGGCTCCAGCATGGTCATCACCAGGCGCGCCTTCGGCTGCGCGATCGGCACGAACAGCGCGCCCTTGCCCACCGGACGGCGCTCGCGCGCCCACTCGCCTTCCACCGCCAGCGACTGGCGGCCCTCGAACGACTGCTTGCCGAAGGTGGTCTTGGTGGCGCGGAAGGCCTCCACCTCGGCCGACATCTGGTCGGCGTTGATCACCTTGAAGCTGATGCCGTGCTGTTTCAGCTTGGCGCCGACCCAGCCGGCGTCGGCCGCCGGCACGATGTAACCGCCCAGCGGCGCCGCCACCTTGAAGTCCGGCACGATCTCGTCGCGCAGCGGCACGTTCCAGATTTGCGGCTTGGACTCGTCATAGCGCGTCCACAGGCCGCCCGAGATCTCCGAATGCTCGCGCGTGTAGGCGTAGCCGGGGAACTCGATGGTCTTGGCGTTGTAGGTGGTGCGATAGCTGAGCGGGAACTCGCTGCCGCCGAGGTTCAGCGCGCGCGCGTCGGCCTCCTGCGTCAGCTTCTGCCACTCCTTGCCGTGCTGCGCCACTTGCGACAGCAGCGACACGATGGTGTTGCGGGTGATGCGCACGCGGGTCGGGTAATCCTTCCACGAGTGGGTTTCCACCAGCATGGCGAAGCGGTTGCGCATCGGGAAATAGCCGGTCGAGAAACGTGGCGGCGCCATGGCGTCGATGAAGCCGGAGGACGGGTCATCCTCCTTGGCGAACGACATGTAGAACTGGCGCGGATCGGAACCCTGCGCCTTCAGGTCGGCGATCACGTTTTTCTGCAGCGCCGCGCCGGCCGCTTTCAGGGCCTCGTCGCCGCCGTGCACCGGTTCCACCTGGATCGAGATATCGGGCTGGAACTTGGCGCCATCGGTCACGTGCAGGTCGACGTAGGCCAGCGGATCCCAGCTGTTCACCAGCGCCAGCATGGCCTGCATCTCGGGCGCGTCGGCCTTCACGTAATCGCGGTTCAGATTGTAGTTCTGGGCCGTGGTGCGCCAGCCCATTTCCACCGGGCCGCGCTGGTTGGGGCGGTTGTTCTTGCCGAAGCGCTCATGGCCGTCGACGTTGAACACCGGGACGAACAACAGCACCTGCTTGTCCAGCGCGCCCGCCGCCGCCTTGTTCTCCAGCGCCTCGCGCAGCGCCAGGAAGCCGGCGTCCTTGCCGTCGATCTCGCCGGCGTGGATGCCGCCTTGCACCAGCAGCACCGGCACACCCTTCTTCTTCGCCTGCTCCGCCGTCAGCGCGCCGGTGCGCGAGACGGCCAGCGCCAGCATCGGACGGCCTTCCGGCGTGCGGCCGAATTCAAAGCAGCGCACCTGCTTCGGATAGGCTTTCTGGAACTGCGCGCACAGCGCGATCACCTCGTCGTAACGGCCGGTGGCCTGGAAGCCGGAGCGCTCGGAGATGGTGGTCAGCGGCGCGGCGGCGGGTGCGGCGTGGGCCAGCGCGGAACTGGCGGCAAAGGCAAGCAAGACGGCGGAACGTATCATGAACAAGCTCCCAGCATAGGGTTGAATGAAAATTTATTATCGGATCGAGATTTCCTGTACCTCATGACGCCAGGGCGTCAGGGGGCCGGCGGCCGCGCCGCTGCGCAGCGCCTTGGGCGCCGCCGGGCACATGCCGGTGCTACGGTAGCTGAGCGCCGCCGCCAGCAAACCTTCGGCGGGATCGCCCTGCGCGTGCGCGAGGTCATCGCTGACGCGGCAAGTCGGGATGAAGCCGTCGGCGTAATCGCCGAAACCCTTTTCGTTCACGCCCTGCAGCTGGATCGCAAAATATGTGGTGCCGCAGTTGGCGGCCGGCGTGAAGGCGTATGGCTTGCCGCAGGTCTCGCCGCCGATCAGGTTCACGGTCACATCGACGCCGCGCAAGCCGTTGATCACCGACTCGCTGGCCGAGCAGGTGCCGGCCGACGTCAGCACCGTCACGCGCTTGAGGTTCAGGTAAGGCAGCAAAGTGCCGGCCTTGATGGTGTTGTCCGACTTGTAGCCCAGCGCCGCCGCCTGGAACATCAGCGGCGCTTGCGGCGTGGTCTTGTCGTTGTAGATCGGCTTCTCGAAAATCCGGCCGACCGTGGCCTGCGGACCGGCGATCATGTACGCCAGCTCGCTGGCGATCGCCAGCAGGCCGCCGCCGTTGTAGCGCATGTCCAGCACCAGGTCCTTGACGCCGGCGTCCTTGAAGGACTGGAAGGCCTTCACCAGTTGACCTTCGGCCACGGCGTTGTGTTCGTTAAAGTGCAGATAGCCGACCTTGCCGTCGTCGGTATCCAGCACCTTGGCCATGCGCACCGGCGGGATGGTCAGGTTGCTGGCGGCCAGCGTGGCCTGCATCACCGTGCCGTTGCGGCGCCATGCCAGCACATGGCTCTCGCCAGCCGCCTTCGGCGCCAGCGCGGCGTTGACCGCGGCCACGGAGGCGCTGCTGGTGTCGGTGACCGACACGCCGTCGGCCGACACCAGGCTGTCGCCGCGCTGCATGCCGGCCAGCGCGGCCGGCGATCCCGGTTCCACCATGCCGACGGTGAGGATGCGCGACAAAGCGGCATCGTTATTGCGCAACCAGGTCAGGCCATACCCCAACGCCACGCCGGAGGAGTTCAACGCTTCCCAGGCGGCGCTCGGGTAGGTGAAGTGGAAGCGGTCCTTGGGCCGGCCGGAGGCGGTGACGGCCGAGGTTTTCAGCTGCATGAAATAGTCGATCGCGGTGCTGTAGTCCGCCATATTCAGGTTGGCCGGAATCTCGCGATACCACAGGTAAGTGGCGTCGAAGAAGGAATGCAGCCAGCGCATCTCCTCGTTCAGCGTTCCCTGCACGTCCGGATAGCCGGCGCCGCGCGGCGCGGCGCAGTGATTGAGCAGGGTATGCCATTCCGGCAGGGACGGATCGGCGGGCGTCACCGGCGGCGTCACCGGTGGTTCGGGCGGCGTGACGGGCGGCGTCACCACCGGCGGCGTGACCGGCGTTTGCGCCGTATCGGACGAACCGCCGCCGCAGCCCGCCAACAATGCGGCCGTTACCGCCGCGCCAGACAAGAGGATGTGAAATTTCATCAAAGCATTATATGCGCGCGGCCGGCGCTGCTGCCAAGTTCGCAATATTTCTTACAATTTCACCTGCAGATCGGGATCGGCCCGCACCAGCGCGGCCAGCCAGTCGGCGAACACGCGCAGGCGCGGCGACGACATGCGGCCCTGCGGATAGAGCAGCGAGATCGGCATCGGGGTGGGCGGCGTGGCGGCCAGCACCTCGACCAGCGCGCCGCTGGCCAGGTGGTCGCGCGCCTGGTAGCGCGCCACCTGCGCCAGCCCCATGCCCTGCAGGGCGCAGCTGAGATTGGCCTCGGCGTCGCTGACGGCGATGGCGGCGCGGATTTCGGTGGCGACCACGCTGCCGTCCACCACGAAGTCCCAGTCATACGGCCGGCCGGTGCGGCCGGAAAAATGCAGCACGCCGCGATGCTCGCGCAACTCGCTCCATGCCTGCGGCGTGCCGTGCGCCGCCAGATACGCCGGCGAGGCGCAGGTCAGGCAGGCCATGCCGCCCAACGGACGCGCGATCATCGCCGAATCCTGCAGCACACCAACGCGCAGCGAGCAATCCAGCCCCTGCTCCGTCAGATCCTGAAAGCGCTCATTCAGGCTGACCACCAGATCCACGTCCGGATAAGCGCGGCAAAAGTCGGCCAGATGCGGCACCACCACCCGGCGGCCAAAGGTACCGGGCAACTCCACCCGCAGCTTGCCCCGTGGCTGACCGCCGCCCTGCCCGCGATACGTGCCTTCGGCGTCCTCCACCGCCTGCAGGATGGCCAGGCACTTGCGGAAGTAATCGGCGCCGTCCGGCGTCAGCGACAAGCGGCGCGTGGTCCGCTGCAGCAACTGGGTGCCGAGGAAGGCTTCCAGCTTCTGGATGGTGGCGGTGAGCGCGGCGCGCGGCAGGTCCAGCGTCTCGGCGGCCTTGGTGAAGCTGTTGGCCTCGACGATGCGGACAAAGGTCTGCATGGCTTTCAATTTGTCCATTGTTCACATAATGTGAAAAGTATAGAAGCATTATGCCCTAATTATCTTTGCCCACCTCTTGCCTAAAATTGGCTCATCAATTCCCACCGGAGCACAACATGAGCAATAAAGACATCAGTACCGGCATGGTCACCCTGCTGGCCACGGCGACCGGCCTGATCGTGGCCAGTCTGTATTACGCGCAAACGCTGGTCGGCCCGATCAGCGCCTCCACCGGCCTGTCGCCCGGCGCGGCGGGCCTGATCGTCACGCTGACGCAGATCGGCTACTGTCTCGGCCTGCTGTTCATCGTGCCGCTGGGCGACCTGCTGGAAAACCGCCGCCTGATCTTCACCGGCCTGCTGTTCACGGCCGCCATGCTGGTGCTGGCCGCGATCAGCGGCAGCGCGTGGATGTTCCTGACGGCGGCGCTGGGCATCGGCCTCGGTTCGGTGGCGGCGCAGATCATCGTGCCGTTCGCGGCCCACCTGTCGCGGGAGGCGACGCGCGGCGTGACGGTCGGCAAAGTGGTCAGCGGCCTGCTGCTGGGGATCATGCTGGCGCGTCCCGCCGCCAGTCTGATCGCCGACGCCACCAGCTGGCACGTGGTGTTCGGCGGCGCGGCCGTGGTGGTGCTGATCGTGGCCTTCGTGCTGCGCGCCAAACTGCCGACGCGCGTGCCGAACCACCACATCACCTATCCGAAACTGCTGGGCTCCTTGTGGCACCTGTTCCTGCAAACGCCGGTGCTGCGCCGCCGCGCGGCCTACCACGCCGGCCTGTTCGGCTCGTTCAGCCTGTTCTGGACCGTGACGCCGCTGATGCTGGCCGGCCCGGTGTTCCACCTGTCGCAAACCGGCATCGCCATTTTCGCGCTGGTGGGCATGGCGGGCGCGGTGGCCTCGCCGGTGGCCGGCAAGCTGGCCGACAAAGGCCATACGCTGATGGCGACCGCCGCCGCGCTGGCGCTGGGTGTGGTGGGTTTCGCGTTGCCGATGATCGTGCCGGGTTCGCGCAACGTGGCGCTGGCGGTGCTGGTGATCGCGTCGATCGTGCTGGACATGGGTGTCGCGGCCAACCTGGTGCTGGGCCAGCGCGCCATCTTCACGCTGGGCGCGGAAGTGCGCAGCCGCCTGAACGGCGTCTACTTCGCGCTGTTCTTCGCCGGTGGCGCCCTGGGTTCGGCGCTGGGTGGCTGGATGTTCGCCACCCACGGCTGGCACGCCGCGCTGCTGACCGGCATGGCCTTCAACGGCGCCGCGCTGCTGTACTGGCTGACCGAATACATCGGCCACGCCAGTGAGCGCAAAGTAGCGGCTTAACCGCCGAAGTGGTAATTCAGCTCGACCCAGGCCTGACGGCCCACCGGGCTGTAATTGCCGACCGGGTAGTACGGCCAGCCGGCGCTGCTGTCCACCTTGACCTGGTTGAACAGGTTATTCACCGCCATCGACACGGTGGCGCGTTCATTCAGGCGGTACACCACGCTGGCGTTGACCAGGGTGGTCGGCGTCAGCCAGGCGTCGCCGGCGGCGTTGGGCACCTTGCCGTAGCGCTGGAAGAACACGGTGTTCGACCACTTGCCGACATTCCAGGTCACGCTGGCGTTGAGCTTATCGCGCCAGTCGTAATTGGTCAGGTCTTCCAGATCGTCGTTGAGCGGATCACCGGTGAACTGGCGCGAGTGCTTGTTCAGCGTCTTCGAGTAATTGGCCTTGGTGATGAAGTTGCCGTACTCCTTGGTGCGGAACACATACTTGCCGGAGATGTCGACGCCGTCCACGCTGGTGGTGGCCGCGTTGATCGGGTTGACCAGGATCGACTTGATCTCGCCCGGCTTGTTCAGCGCGTTCTCCGGATAGCGGGTGATGCGCGCGATCGCGTCGGCGCAGGTCGGCGAGGTCAGGTCGCCCCTGATGCGGCAATCGGCCTCGTCGCGCAGCAGATTGTCGGCGCTCAGATTGGTGACCAGATCGCTGATCTTGATGTTCCAGTAATCCACCGTCACATCGAAGTCCGCGCTAGGCGACCAGACGATACCGAGACCGCTGGAGCGGCCCTTCTCCGGGCGCAGGTCCTTGCTGCCGGTCTGCACGTAATCGGCGCCCGGCGCGTAGTTGGCGAACTCGCAGTCGGCCACCGGCTGGCCGGCCTTGGCGCAGCGGTAGTAATCGGTGGTGGACGAGTAGTAGCCGGTGCCGCGCGCCTTGAAGATGTAATTCATGTCGGGCGCGCGGAAGCTGGTGGCGTAATTACCGCGCACCAGCAATTGCTGGACCGGGCGCCACTCCACGCCGCCGTTGTAGGTGAACTTGCCGTCATCGCGGCCGGCGAAGCTGTACTTGTCGTAGCGGCCGGCCAGCGTGGCGTTGACCGTCTTGATGACCGGGATATTGGTCTCCACGCCCAGCGCGTAACGCTTGCGGGTGCCGGCGGTGACGTCGGCGCCGGTGGCGGCGTTGAAGTAACCCTGATTGATGCGCGCGTCCGGCGCATTCGAGAAGCCCTGCTTGCCCAGCTCCGCGACCGCGGCCACCTTCACCGGACCGGCCGGCAGCGCGAAGGCGTCGCCGTTGGCGGTCAGGCTCAGGGTATTGGTCCACGACTTGTCGTCGCTGACCGAATTGCCGGTGATGGAATCGAACTCCCGCGGCGTCAGGCGCCGCGTCAGGCGGGCCGGATCGGGCGCGTAGATCGCCACGCCGTTCTTGTCCACACCCAGGTGCGGGCCGAGGAAGAAGCTGTCGATGTTGGCCAGCGCGCGCGGGCGGTTGTCCTGGCTCTTGTACAGCGACGCGGTATAGCCGGCTTCATAGTTCCAGCTGGTGCCCGGTATCACGCCGCGCGCGCCGAACGACAGCGAGCTGGCCTGATCGTCCCAGTATCGGTTATAGCGATCGACGCCGCCGATTTCCTCCGGCGAGATATAGCGGTTCCAGGCCTCGTAGGCGTTGGTGTTCTGGTTCCAGAAATAGCTGTCGGTCAGCGAGCGCGAAGTCCACGACGGGCCGCGGGTATTCTGGGTGCTGCGGTTCTGGCCGAACAGCGCTTCCGCGTACAGCGTGGTCTCCGGCGACAGCTCGTAATTGGCGCTGCCGAACAGATTCTGGCTGCTGTTCCTGGTCTGCGTGGTCCAGTAGGTCGGGCCGACCTTCGGACTGGCGCAATAGCTGCCCGCCTTGGCGGTGTATTTCACCGTGCTGCCGCCGAACAGATCGCCCAGCGACGAGCAGGTGTCGCCCAGGTCGACATACTTGCCGGTGCTGACGTTCTTGCGGCCGAGGACGGAGGTTGGCGCCACGCCGGTCTTGGCCGCCATGAAATCGCGGTCGGCGCTCCACAGCGGATCGCGTTCCAGCAGCTCCGCGCTGAACAGGGTATTGAGCTTGCCGAAGCTCTTGCCGCCGGTGAGCTGCAGGCGCTGGTCGCCGGCGCCGCCGCGCGAGGCGCCGCCGGCCTTGAGATTGATATCGACGCCGTCGGCCTGCTTCTTCAGGATGATATTGACCACGCCGGCGATGGCGTCCGAGCCGTAGACGGCGGAAGCGCCGCCGCTCAGGATCTCGATGCGATCCACCACGCTGGACGGAATATTGGCCAGGTTGGTGAAGTTGACCGTGCCCTCATAGGCGATCGGGAAATCGGCCATGCGGCGGCCGTTGAGCAGCACCAGCGTGTGGTTCGGCCCGAGGCCGCGCAGGCTGATGGCGTTGGCCGACGGGGTAAAGGTATTGCCGTAGTCCGCGCCCTGCACAAAGCCGCTGTTCTGGGTTTGATTGGTGAGGGCGTCGAAGACATTGCGGTAGCCCTGCTTGGTGATGTCCTCGCCGGTGAGGACGGTGACCGCCGACGGTCCCTCGGTGCCGGCGCGCGGGATGCGCGAGCCGGTGATGACGACAGCGGGCGGCGTGGTGGCCGCCACCGAGTCCTGCGCCAGCGCCGTGGTCGGGCCGGCGGCGCCGCACAGCAGCGCGATAGCGCCTGCCGCCAGCGGGTTCAATTTAAATTTTATTTGCATTGAAGTGGTCCAGGTTTGAAAAGGCTGCCACCTTAACAAGCCGGACCACAATACTGAACGAATGTTTTCTTACTAGCTTATACATTAATGCACTATTTCGGTGCAATCAACAATTCGGGGTCAGCTCTGACATTCGGACACGCACGCACGATATTTGAGACATATCAATACGGTCCGCAAAACCTCTGTTAATTGAATCTTATTGTGGCAGCGCAATCACTCGGCAAGCAGCCGAGCCTAAACTCGCTAAATGAGCCGTCCACTACGCATCGAACACAGCGGAGCCCTGTACCACGTCACCGCCCGGGGTGACAGGCAGGACCGTATTTATCGCTCAGATAACGACCGCCTGGTGTGGCTATCGATTTTGGGCGAAACCTGCGCGCGCTTCAATTTCGTGATTCACGCCTATTGCCAGATGACCAATCACTATCACCTGCTGGTGGAAACGGTCGGCGGCGGCTTGAATCGCGGGATGCGCTACCTCAACGGCAACTACTCCCAGTATTTCAACCGCACGCACAGTCTGGTAGGCCATGTCTACCAAGGCCGGTACGACGCCATCCTGTGCCAGCGCGATAACTACCTGCTGGAACTGTCGCGATACATCGAGCTGAATCCCGTACGCGCCCGAATGCGATCGTTGCCGGAAGAATGGCCCTGGAGCAGCTACCGCACAAAGATGGGCATGCAACATTCCCCGGTATGGCTACGGCCGGAAGCCGTGCTGCTGCACCTCGCCAGCAACCAGGAAGAAGCGCGACAAGCTTATCGGCAATTTGTTCTGGCGGGGATACATGGCCCCAATCCACTTCGCGCCGTGAAAAACCAGATGTTCCTTGGCGACGAGGCATTTTGCCAACGTGCCGTTGATACAGACGTGCCGGGGGATATGTTTGAAATAAAGCGCGATCAGCGAAAGGTGCTCGTCGCGCCCTTATCGGAATACTTCAGCCAGTGCCGGGATCCCAAAGAGGCTATGGCGCGCGCTTACCTGTCACTCGGCTACACGATGTCGGAAATTGCCCTGTTTGCGCGGGTTTCGGTCAGGACCGTTAGCAGGGCGGTAAAAAGCTTCGTCGACCAGCAGCGAGCACCTTGAGAAATATCAAAAGTGCTCGCTGCGTGTCCGAATGTCAGAGCTGACCCCGAATTCAGGCGGCGGTGGCGTGTTTTCCGAACGCTGCCAGCAGGGCCGCTTCTTTTTGCTTGGCGGCCTTCAGGTGACGTTCCTTGACGTGGCCGTAGCCGCGGATGTCTTCCGGGATGCTGGCGATCGCCACCGCCTGCGGCAGATTCTCAGCGGTCAGCCTGGGCAGCAGTCCGGTGATCGTCTCGCGGTATTCACCGATCAGCGCGCGCTCCATCTTGCGCTCTTCGGTGTAGCCGAACACGTCCAGCGCGGTGCCGCGCAGGCCTTTGAATTTGGCCAGCACGCCGAACGCTTTCATCATCCATGGACCGTATTCTTTTTTGATCAGGCGGCCCTGCGCGTCGTGCTTGGCCATCAGCGGCGGCGCCAGGTGGAATTTCAGCTTGACGTCGCCGTCGAACATGCCGGCGATTTTCTGCTGGAACGCGCCGTCGCTGTACAGGCGCGCGACTTCGTATTCGTCCTTGTACGCCATCAGCTTGTAGTAGTAACGTGCCACGGCTTCGGTCAGGCGGGTGGTCTTGCCCAGCTTGACCTCTTCCGCCCGAACCATGTCGACAAACGATTTATACTGTTTAGCATAATTCGCGTCCTGATAGGCGGTCAGCAGCTCCATGCGTTTGGCGATGATGTCGTCCAGCGTCTGGATGCGTTTGAATTCGATGACCTTGGCCGGCGTGGTCAGCTTGGTCACCGAGCCCAGGTCGTGCGCCGCCGTGCGGCCCCAGTTGAAGGCTGCCTTGTTGAAGCCGACCGAGACGCCGTTCAGTTCAATCGCTTTCACCAGCGCCGCCTCGCTCAGCGGCACGTGACCTTTTTGGAAGGCGTAGCCCAGCATGAACATGTTGGTGGCGATGGAGTCGCCCATCAGCGCGGTGGCGATCTGGCCGGCATCGACGAAGTCGACGTTGTCGTTGCCGCAGGCGCGGATGATTTCGCCGCGCGAGCCGGCGTCCGGGAATTGCCAGTCCGGGTTTTTCACGAACGCCGCCGTCGACGAGCCGGTCGAGTTGATCATCGCGTGCGTGCGGCCCTCGCCCATGCGCGACAGGGCGTCGCGCGAGGCGGTGACGATCAGGTCGCAGCCGATCACCAGGTCGGCGCTGCCGGTGCCGACGCGGGTCGAATGCAGGTCTGACTGTTTGTCCGCCAGCCGCACGTGCGACATCACCGGGCCGCCCTTCTGCGCCAGGCCGCTCATGTCCAGCACGATGGCGCCCTTGTTTTCCACGTGCGCGGCCATGGCCAGGATCTGGCCGACGGTCACCACGCCGGTGCCGCCGATACCGGTGATCAGGATGCCGTACGGCGTTTCGGTCGAAGGCAGCACAGGCGTCGGCAACGCCGCCTGCGGCCCCTCGCCCACCGCCGCTTTCTTCGGCTTCTTCAGCGCGCCGCCTTCCACCGTCACAAAGCTCGGGCAGAAGCCGGTGGTGCAGGAGAAGTCCTTGTTGCACGAGGATTGGTTGATCTGGCGCTTGCGCCCCAGGTCCGTCTCCAGCGGCTCCACCGACAGGCAGTTGGATTGCACCGAGCAGTCGCCGCAGCCCTCGCACACGGCTTCATTGATGACCGCGCGTTTGGCGGGATCGGGATATTCGTTGCGTTTGCGGCGGCGGCGTTTCTCGGACGCGCAGGTCTGGTCGTAGATCATGGCCGACACGCCCGGCTTGTCGCGCAGCTCGCGCTGCACGTCCATCAATTCGCTGCGATGGCGCACGGTGACGCCCGGCGCCCAGTTGTAGTCCGATGGGTATTTATCCGGTTCGTCGGTGACCACGATGATCGGCGTCACGCCCTCCGCCGCGATCTGGCGCGAGATCATGCCCGGATCCAGCGGACCGTCGAACTGCTGGCCGCCGGTCATGGCCACCGCGTCGTTGAACAGGATCTTGTAGGTGATGTTGACCTTGGCCGCGACGGCGGCGCGTATCGCCAGTATCCCCGAGTGGAAGTAGGTGCCGTCGCCAAGATTGGTGAAGACGTGCTTCTCGTTGGTGAACGGCGCCTGCCCCACCCACGTCACGCCTTCCGCGCCCATGTGGGTGAAGGTGGAGGTTTCGCGGTCCATCCACAGCACCATGTAGTGGCAGCCGATGCCGGCCAGTGCGCGCGAGCCTTCCGGCACTTTGGTCGAGCTGTTGTGCGGACAGCCGGAGCAGAAGAACGGCGTGCGGTCGGTCTGTGGATTGGCCTTGGCCGGCAGGGTTTTCAGCGCCGCTTCTTTCGCTTCCAGGTAGGCCACGCGTTCCTGCACGCGCTTGGCGACAGGATGGCCGTCGCAGTAGTGCGCGATGCGCGAGGCGATGGCGCGCGCGATCTGCGCCGGATTCAGTTCATAGGTCGCTGGCAGCAGCCAGTCGCCGTGGCCGGTCTTGCCGTGGTTGCTCCACTCGCCGGTGTCGTCGAATTTGCCGACCACGCGCGGACGCTGCCCGTCCGGCAGGTTGTACAGCTCCTCCTTCAGCGCGTATTCAAGGATCTGGCGCTTCTCTTCCACCACCAGGATCTCTTCCAGGCCCTTGGCGAATGCCTGCACGCCTTCCGCCTCCAGCGGCCAGGTCATGCCGATCTTGTACAGGCGGATGCCGATGTCGGCGGCGGCTTGCTCATCGATGCCCAGGTCGGCCAGCGCCTGACGCGTGTCGAGATACGATTTGCCGGCGGTGATGATGCCGATCTTCGGTTTCGGCGAGTCCCAAATAATCTTGTTCAGCTTATTGGCGCGGCAGTAGGCCAGCGCGGCGTACCACTTGTAGCTGTTCATGCGCACTTCCATGTCCAGCACCGTGTCCGGCCAGCGGATATTCAGGCCGCCCTCCGGCAGTTCGAAGTCGGTCGGCAGTTCGATCCGCACGCGGTCCGGATCGAAGTCCACCACCGCGCCCGATTCGATAATATCGGTCACGCATTTCATCGAGACCCACAAGCCGGTGTAGCGGCTCATGGCCCACGCGTGCAGGCCGTAGTCGATGTATTCCTGCACCGACGATGGATACAGCACCGGGATGCCGCAGGCATTCAGGATGTGGTCCGACTGGTGCGCGGTGGAGGAAGATTTGGCCGCGTGGTCATCGCCAGCCAGCACCAGCACGCCGCCGTGCTTCGCGCTTCCCGCATTATTTGCATGCTTGAAGACGTCGCCGCAGCGGTCCACGCCCGGGCCTTTGCCGTACCACATGGCGAACACGCCGTCGTACTTCGCGTCTTTAAACAGATTGGTTTGCTGCGTACCCCACACGGCGGTGGCCGCGAGATCCTCGTTCATCCCGGGATGGAATTTGACGTGATGTTCGTCAAGGTACTTCTTGGCCTTCATGGCCGTCATGTCGACGCTCGTGACCGGCGAACCGCGATAGCCGGTGATGTAGCCGGCGGTGTTCAGGCCCGCTTTCAGGTCGCGCTCGCGCTGCATCATCGGCAGGCGGATCAGCGCCTGGGTGCCGGTCATGAAGGCGCGGCCGCGCTCCAGCGTCCATTTGTCGTCGAGGGTGATGGCGGCCGGCTCAGTGATCGACTGGGCGGCCGGATCCAGCTGCGTACCCTTGTGAGGTGCATTCATGTTGTCTCCAATAATCTCGGCCGGTGCCCCGTCTAGGCGCGGTGCTACCGGAATACGGCCAGTATAGACCTGTGCCGGCGGCAGATAATTGCAAACAATTCGCGTGCGCGAGCGATTTGAGCAATAATATTGCCCTCAACACCGAATTTCCGAGGTATTTATGACCAAAATCGCGCTGGACAAAACCGATCGTAAGATTCTGTCCATCTTGCAGTCCGATGGCCGCCTGTCGAATCAGGACGTGGCCGAGCTGGTCGCTCTGTCGCCGTCGCCCTGCCTGCGCCGCATCAAGCGGCTGGAGGAGGCCGGCGTGATCCGTCAATACGTGGCCCTGCTGGACCCGGACAAGATCGGCCTCGGCCTGCTGGCGTATGTGAACGTGCGGCTGGAAAAGCACAACGAGGCCTCGGCCCACAGCACCGCGCGCGTGCTGGGCGCGCCCAACACCCAGCCGTCGCCGCGCGCCGACTTCGCGGAATCGGTGGCGCAGTGGCCGGAAGTTGTGGCCTGCTATGCGATGACCGGCGAGATGGATTACCTGTTGCGCGTGCACGTGGAGGACATGGAGCACTTCTCGCGCTTCATGATGGCGACGCTGCTGCGCCACCCGGCCGTGCTGGATGTGAAGTCGTCCTTCGCCCTGCAGCGCGTCAAGGACACCACGGCGCTGCCGCTGGTGTGATTATTTGCGGCCCAGCAGGCGGTTGAACCATTTGCTGGCGATGCGCTTGTTGGCCTTGAGGGTATAGTCCAGCACAGCGATCTGCTCGTGCAGGGCTTCCTGCAGCACGCTGGCCGGATCGGCCGGCAGCAGTTTGAGGTAGGCGTCGGCCTCGCCGTAGTCGCGGTGGATTTCCATGCCGGCCTTTTTGGCGATGTGCATCATGGTCTTGTTGGACGACAGGCAGTGCATGTACAGTGTGTCGACGTCGTTGTTGCGGCAGGAAATGGCGGCGCGCTCGAACAGCTTGGAGCCGACGCCCAGCCCGCGCGCCGAACGGCTGACCGACAGGCCGAATTCCGCCACCCGCTCCTTTTCGGTGACGCTGCTGTTTTCATCGCGCGGCGCGAACGCCAGGTGGCCCACCGCCACCAGCTTGAACATGCGGTTGTAGACGCCGAACACCATGTCGCGCGCGAAGTCGATGCGGTTGACGTAGTTGGCCACCTGCTCGTCGGGCAGCACGGAGCCGAAGCGCAACAGGCGGTCGCTGTCCTCCAGGTCGAGAAAGTGTTTGAGCATGCGGCGGCGGTCGCGCTGGCGCAGCTCCTTCACCAGTATCATGCCTCGTCTTCCTCGTCGGCGACGTTCAGCGCCAGCTTGACGGCCTTGACGCGCGCGCTGTGCACGCGCTCGGGAATGCGCTGCGGATTGTCGGCGCACGATGCGGCGATCTCGCCGGCGTTGACGCCGCGCGCGGCCGCCAGCGTTTTTTCCAGGTGCTCCAGTTGCGGGAACGGCGCGTCGGCGTAGCTGGCGTTCGGACCGATGCGGCCACGCGAGTCGCATTCGGTCGCCAGCAGCATTTGCGTGAAGCGCGTCGGTTTGCGGAAGGCGTCGCAACGTTCGAACAGGGTGACGATGGTGTTGGCGCGCAGTTGCAGGGCGCGGCCGACGTTGCCATGTTCGCGCGCGGTCATCACGGCCAGGTCGCGGCATTCGGTGGGCACGCGCAGGCGCTTGCATACCTGCTCCACCAGCTTGACGCCCAAGCCTTCGTGGCCGTGGTGCGCGGGCCAGTTTTCCGATGGCGTGGCGGCCTTGCCCAGGTCGTGCATCAGGCAGGCGAAACGGGTCGGCAGGTCGCGCTCCAGCCGCGCCGCGCAGTCGATCACTTGCAGCACGTGGATGCCGGTGTCGATTTCGGGATGCCATTTCTCCGGCTGCGGCACGCCCCACAGCGCGTCCAGCTCCGGCAGGATGCGCGCCAGCGCGCCGCAATCGCGCAGCACTTCCAGCATGCGCGATGGTCTCTGCTCCATCAGCCCGCGCGACAGTTCCTGCCATACGCGCTCCGGCACCAGCGCGTCGACTTCGCCGTGTTCCACCATCTGCTTCATCAACTCATTGGTCTCGGGCGCGACGCGGAAGTCGGCGAAGCGCGCGGCAAAGCGCGCCACGCGCAGGATGCGCACCGGGTCTTCGGCGAACGCCGCCGACACATGGCGGAAGATGCGCTGCTCGATGTCGCGCTGGCCGCCGTAGGGGTCGGTCAGCGTGCCGTCTTCGGCCCGGGCGATGGCGTTGATGGTGAGGTCGCGCCGGATCAGATCATCTTCCAGCGTGACGTCGGGCGAGGTGTGGAACACAAACCCTTTGTAGCCGGGCGCGGTCTTGCGCTCGGTGCGGGCCAGCGCATACTCTTCCTGCGTTTGCGGATGCAGGAATACCGGGAAGTCCTTGCCGACCGGACGGAAGCCCTTGGCCACCATCTCGTCCGGCGTGGCGCCGACCACCACGTGGTCATGGTCCTTGACCGGCAGGCCAAGCAGCGCATCGCGCACGGCGCCGCCTACGACGTAAGTCTGCATGTTCTCAGTCCGGCATTTCCGCGTCGTGCTTGGGCGCCGTTTCGGTTTCGGCCAGGGCCTCCTCCACCCAGCGCGCCACGGCGGGATGGGCCAGCACGCGCTGGCAGTAGGCGTCCAGCGCCGGCGCCAGCGCCACGCCATAGGTGCGGAAACGGCAGACCACCGGCGCGAAGTAGGCGTCCGCGATCGAGAACTCGCCGAACAGGAACTGGTGATGGCCGAAGCGCGACAGGCACTCTTCCCAGATTTCGCTGATGCGGCCGATGTCGGCCTGCGTGCCCGGCGTGCGGCCCTTGCCCGGATAGCTGGCGCGGATGTTCATCGACATCGAGTTGCGCAGGTCGCTGAAGCCGGCGTGCATCTCGGCGCACACGGAACGCGCCATGGCGCGCGCGGCCACGTCCTGTGGCCACAGATGCAGCTCGGGGAATTGTTCGGCCAGATATTCGCAAATCGCCAGGCTGTCCCAGATGGTCATCTCTTCGCCGGCCAGCAGCACCGGCACGCGGCCGGAGGCCGAGTAGCTGCAGATGCGGTTGGCGGTGTCGTCCTGGTCCAGCAGCACGCGCACTTCCTGGAACGGGATGCCGAAGGCGGTCATCGCCACCCAAGGGCGCATCGACCACGATGAATAATTCTTGTTGCCGATGACGAGCGTCAGGCCGGGCGAACGCGCCGCGGCCAGGGTTTGCGACAAGCTGGGATCAAGTTGGGTGGTCTGCATGATGAGTCGTCCTGTATGGGGTGATCAGCGCGGCACGAAGCTGGTTTCCTGTTCCTCGGCTTCGGTATAGCCTTTCGGCGCGACGTTGCCGAGGCGCGCCTTGAGCGATTGCGGCCGCCCTTCAAACAGCGCCGCGTAGTAGGTGGCGTTCGACATCACGTTCTTGACGTAGGTGCGCGTCTCGACGTACGGAATCGATTCGATGAACACGGTGCTGTCCATCGGCTTGGTCAGCGTGGCGCGCCAGGTGCGCAGGCGGCCCGGCCCGGCGTTGTAGGCGGCGGTGGCCAGCACCTGCGAGCCGTCCATGTTCCCCAGCACCATGTTGAGGTAGTTGGTGCCCAGGAGGATATTGGTGCGCACGTCGCTCAGCATCTCCTGCGCGAAATCGGTGAGGCCGATTTTCTTGGCGATCCAGCGGCCGGTGGATGGCATCACCTGCATCAGGCCCGAGGCCCCGGCGTGCGATTGCGCGTCCATGATGAAGCGCGACTCTTGCCGTATCAGGCCGTACACCCACGCCTTGTCGAGACCCAGCGTCTGCGTGGCCGGATGCATGACGTCGTTGTGCGGCGACGGGAAGCGCTGCGTGTAGTCGACCTGGATGCGCGTGCGCTCGGAGGTGTTGACCATGCGGTCGAGGATATTGTTCTGGCGCGCGAATTCGGCGGCGGCCAGGTGTTCGCGTTCGCTCAGGCCGCGCAAGCCCCAGTTCCATTCGCGCGTGCCTTCGAAGCGCAGGCGCATGCTGAAGAATTTCAGCGCGCGCTGGAAATTCGGGTTGGCGGCGATCGGCACGATTTCGGCTTGCGAGATCGGCGCGCCGGCGGTTGGAATGGTAATCAGCTTGCCGGTTTCCTCCAGCGCCAGCTGGCCGTAGTAGTTGGACTGGTCCGAGATGCTGCGGAACAGTTGCAGCGCTTCGCCGGTGGGCTGGCTGGTCACGCCATCGCGCGCCATCAGCGCGCGGCCCAGCCAGTAGACCCAGGTCGGCTCGCCGCGCAGCGCGGCCGGCATGGCGCGGATGGTGTTCTCGACCAGGCGCCAGTCGCCATTGCGCAGCGCGATGCGCGCCTTCCACTGCGCCTGGTCGATCGACAGCGGCGCGCCGTTGGAGCGCTTCCAGTAATCGGTGGTCTCCGGCGCCAGCGTGTACGACGATTGCAGCGCGATCGCGGCCCAGCCCTGCTGCTGTTCCTGCGGCGTCATTTTCGGCAGCGCCTTGTTCAGCGCCAGCGTCGCCAGCTTGACGCTGGTCTTGGCCAGGCGGCCGATGGCGACGATGTAGATCTGGTGTTCCACCTTGCTCGGCCCCATGCCCTTGGCCACCGCCACCGTCGGCAAATCAACCGCTTGCACGGCTTTCTTTTCCGGGCCGTCCAGCAGCGCGACGATGCGGCGCGCCTGGCCGGTGGCGTTGTACTCGCCGGACAGGCGCAGTTGCGCGTACAGGTCTTCGGTGTTGAACTGGCCGTTCTGGTACAGGGTGGCGATCAGGCCGGCGCAGGGCTCGCCGTAGACGCTGGGCGCGGTCAGCAAGGCGCGCGCCTCGTCCGCGACCTTCTGGCCCTTCAGCGCGCGCGCAGTGAGCGCGTAGCATTTGACTTGCGTGTCATCGTTCAGGACAAACAGCGGATACTGCTCGTCGAAGGTGGCCCAGTCGCGCTTGCGGCCCAGGTCCAGCAGCCAGTCGTTGCGCAGGCGGTCGACGATGGCCTGGCCGTCGTAGCGTTTGAAGAAGTCGCGGATTTCGGACTGCGGGACGTCCTTCAGGCGTGATTTCAGCCGATAATAATCGACGTAGGATGGAATGGAGTAGTTGGGCAGGCGGGCGGCGTAGAAATCCGCCTTGGCCGCGTCGTCCTGGCGTACCGCGTCGCGCAGCAGCAGGAAGGAGTCGTCATCCCTGCGGCTATCGGCGTCGTCGGCGTGGGCAAGCGAGGTTAAGGCAACGACGAGGGCGCCGGCTATCCATTTCGAAGCAGAAATCAATGTGCAACTCTCTTAAGACTTGAATCAATATATGACCAGCATTCCTAGAATACCACGCAGCGACGCCGGATCACCAGTGGGTAAGGCGGATTTAAGGAAGCAGCTGCTGGCCGCAAGGCGTGCTATCGACAGCGCCACGCGCGCCGCGTGGGACCGCGCGATCGGGGAGCAGGTGGTGGCCTGGTGGAAGGCCGAACAGCCGGCCGCGCTGGGGGTGTATTGGCCGCTGCGCGATGAGCCGGACCTGCACGCAGCCTACGCCGAACTGGCGCGCCTTGGCGCGCGCCTGCTGCTGCCGGTGGTGGTGCAAAGGGATGCGGCGCTGGAGTTTGCCGAGTGGTCCATCGGCGAGGAAATGGTGAAAGATAAAATGGGCGTGGCGGTGCCGGCCGCGTTACGCCTGCAGACGGCGTATCCGCCGGCGCTGCTGGTGCCTTGCCTGGGTTTTAACCCGCAAGGTTATCGGCTGGGCTATGGCGGCGGGTTCTACGACCGCACGCTGGCACGCCATGCACCGCGCCCGCGGACACTGGGAATCGCTTACCAGTGCCTGCAGGTGCCGTTTGCCAGCGACGATCATGATGTGGCGCTGGACCGCATCATCACCGAGGCTTAGATCAAGCGTTGCCACAGGGCGGTGGTGGCCGCCGCCTGGTTCATGCTGTAGAAGTGCAGGCCTGGCGCGCCGCCCTTCAGCAGACGCTCGCCCAGCGCCGCCACCACGTCCAGGCCGAAGGCCTTGATCGATGCGGTGTCGTCGCCGAAGCTGGCCAGCTTGAGCCGCACCCAGCGCGGGATCTCGGCGCCGCACATGTCGGAGAAGCGCATCAACTGCGTGTAGTTCGTGATCGGCATGATGCCCGGCACGATCGGCACGTTGATGCCCAGCTTCTGCGTCTGCTCGACGAAGTTGAAGTAGGCGTCGGCGTTGTAGAAGTACTGGGTGATGGCGGCGTTGGCACCAGCCTTCACCTTGCGTTCGAACGCCAGCAAATCATCCTGCGGCGACTTGGCTTGCGGGTGCACTTCCGGATAGGCCGCCACTTCGATGTGGAACCAGTCGCCGGTCTCCTGGCGGATGAATTCCACCAGCTCGTTCGCATAACGGAATTCGCCGGCCGCGCCATAGCCGCTCGGCAGGTCGCCGCGCAGCGCGACGATGCGCTTGATGTTGTGCGACTTGAATTCGGTCAGGATCTCGCGGATCGACTCGCGCGTGCCGCCCACGCAGGACAGGTGGGGCGCGGCGTCTTCGCCGGCGGCGAGGATCTCGACCACCGTGTCCAGCGTGCCGCGCTGCGTGCTGCCGCCGGCGCCGAAGGTCACGGAAAAATATTTCGGTTTGAGCTCGGACAGCTTGGCGCGCGTGGCGCGCAGCTTCTCCGCGCCTTCCGCCGTCTTGGGCGGGAAGAATTCGATACTGAAGTTAGGATTGTCCATCTGGGGTCTTCAAAAGTAAGGTCGACAAAGCCCAGGAAATCACGCTGTACAACACCGCGCCGCCGACCGCCGACAGGAAGCTGTCGACATGGAAGCCGTCCACCCATTGCGCCACCAGCCAGAACATGAAGCCGTTGACGATGAAGATGAACAGGCCCAGTGACAGCAGCGTCACCGGTAAGGTCAGCAACAGCAGGACGGGACGTATCAGCGTATTGACCAGGCCCAGTACAAGAGCCGCGACGAGGGCTGCGCCTATGCTTGTGACATCGACGGAATGCATCAGGTAAGGCACTGCCAGCAAGGCAACGGCATTGATTAACCAGGTAAGGACCAAACGCATAAGAAGTTCTCGCTGCAAGAGCCGTCATTCCGGCGCAGGCCGGAATCCATGCTGAGCATGCTGCCCAGCGTTGTATGGATTCCGGCTTTCGCCGGAATGACGCGGTGGTTTTAGTAACGGTAGTGGTCTGGCTTGTACGGACCTTCCTTGGTCACGCCGATGTAGGCGGCCTGCTCGTCGGTCAGTTCGGTCAGTTGCGCATTCAGTTTTTTCAATTGCAGGCGCGCCACTTTCTCATCCAGGTGCTTCGGCAGCACGTACACGCCGACCGGATACTTGGCGGTGTTGGCGAACAGCTCGATCTGGGCGATGGTCTGGTTCGCGAACGACGACGACATCACGTACGAAGGGTGGCCGGTCCCGCAACCAAGGTTCACCAGACGGCCTTCGGCCAGCAGGATGATGCGCTTACCGTTCGGGAAGATCACGTGATCGACCTGCGGCTTGATGTTCTCCCAGGTGTACTTCTTCAGCGCGGCGACGTCGATCTCGTTGTCGAAGTGGCCGATGTTGCAGACGATGGCCTGGTCCTTCATCTTGAGCATGTGCTCTTCGGTCAGGATGTGGTAGTTGCCGGTGCAGGTGACGAAGATGTCGCCATGTTCGGCGGCGTAGTCCATGGTCACCACGCGGTAGCCTTCCATCGCGGCCTGCAGGGCGCAGATCGGATCGATCTCGGTCACCCACACTTGCGCCGACAGCGCGCGCATGGCCTGGGCCGAGCCCTTGCCGACGTCACCGTAGCCGGCGATCACGGCGATCTTACCGGCGATCATGACGTCGGTGGCGCGCTTGATGCCGTCCACCAGCGATTCGCGGCAGCCGTACAGGTTGTCGAACTTCGACTTGGTGACCGAGTCGTTGACGTTGATGGCCGGGAAGGCCAGCTTGCCTTCCTTGTGCATCTGGTACAGGCGGTGCACGCCGGTGGTGGTTTCCTCGGTCACGCCCAGGATGTGCGGCAGGCGCTTGGAGTACCACGACGGGTCTTTGGCCAGGTGGGCCTTGATGGCGTTGAACAGGCAGATTTCCTCTTCCGAGCCTGGTGCGGCCAGCACCGAGATGTCCTTTTCAGCGCGCGCGCCCAGGTGCAGCAGCAGGGTGGCGTCGCCACCGTCGTCCAGGATCATGTTCGAGTAGACCGGGTTGCCGGCGGCGTCGTTCGGCCATTCGAAGATGCGGTGGGTGTAGTCCCAGTACTCGTCCAGGGTTTCGCCCTTGATGGCGAACACCGGGGTGCCGTTGGCGGCGATGGCGGCGGCGGCGTGGTCCTGGGTCGAGTAGATGTTGCACGAGGCCCAGCGCACTTGCGCGCCCAGCGCTTCCAGCGTCTGGATCAGCACGGCGGTCTGGATAGTCATGTGCAACGAACCGGTGATGCGCGCGCCTTTCAGCGGCTGGGCGGCGGCGAATTCCTCGCGGATCGCCATCAGGCCAGGCATTTCGGTTTCGGCAATCTTGATTTCTTTGTTGCCCCATGGCGCCAGGGAGATGTCGGCGACCAGGTAGTCTTGAGCGGATTTGAGTACGGCGTTCATCACGCCCTCCTTTCATAAGTTGAAAAAAGTAACGTGAGCGCGGTTGGGGATCTCCGAGCCTGGCGAATGAACATTCGTCGCAGCGCTCCTCGGAAGGCGCATTCTAGCATCGTTAAGTCCGGATGGCGACAAAATCGTTTTCGTTTGAACTCGCTCAACCCTCACTTTGCGCTGGTCTTATACGCTGGCTTTTTTTATGCGGAGCAGGCTATGACTATCGATCCACGCGATGTCATTTGGGACGAGGCACAGGCCCTGCTGTACCACGTAAGCTATGCGGAAACACTGATAACAGCGCTACTTGTGCGCTGGGTATGGCTGGATACGATCACCAAAATCCTCGTGGCAATTTCATCCGGCGGAGCTGCGTTGGCAGGCCTCGTATTCTGGAAAAGTAGCGACTATACTTTTTTATGGCCGATGTTTACGTCTGCCAGTACCTTGCTCGCAATCGTATCAAGTCAACTCGATGTAGCCGAAAAGCTAAAGAGGCATTCAACCTCGACAGTTGAGCTACGCAATTTGAGTATGGAAATCGGGTCCTTGATTGTGCGCATGAAAATCAATGACAGCTTTGCCATCGCGGAGTTTGAGGCGCAATTGTTGGACCTGCGCAGAAAATATGGTCTGGAAACAGGTAAATTTTTGCACGACTTGCTATTGACCCGACGCTTGCGCAATGCCGCGCAAGTAATGACAAATCAAAAACTGGATATATCATGATCCCGACCGACGACCCTCGCCGCAAGTACCTCCCCCCCAACCCGATACCGCCCTTGCCCAAGCGCCCCAAATGACAACGCCCCGGAGTCCGGGGCGTTGGCGTTTTCAGCTACGGCCGAGCTTGATTATTTCAGGCCGGCGGCGTCGCGCAGGATGGCGGCCTTGTCGGTGCGTTCCCAGCTGAACTCCGGCTCCTCGCGGCCGAAGTGGCCGTAGGCGGCGGTCTTGCCGTAGATCGGACGCAGCAGGTCCAGCATCTGCACGATGCCTTTCGGACGCAGGTCGAAGTGTTCCATCACCAGCTGGGCGATTTTCTCGTCCGGGATGACGCCGGTGCCTTCGGTGTAGACCGTGATATTGATCGGACGGGCCACGCCGATCGCGTACGACACCTGCACCTGGCACTGGCGCGCCAGGCCGGCCGCCACCACGTTCTTGGCCACGTAACGCGCGGCATACGCCGCCGAACGGTCCACCTTCGATGGGTCCTTGCCCGAGAACGCGCCGCCGCCGTGCGGCGAGGCGCCGCCGTAGGTATCGACGATGATCTTGCGGCCGGTCAGGCCACAGTCGCCCTGCGGGCCGCCAATCACGAAGCGGCCGGTCGGGTTGACCAGGTATTTGGTGTCCTGCAGCCACTCTTTCGGCAGCACCGGCTTGATGATTTCCTCGATGACGGCTTCTTCAATCGCCTTGTGCTGCATTTCCGGCGCGTGCTGGGTCGACAGCACCACGGTGTCCACCGCCACCGGACGGCCGTTGACGTAACGCAGCGTGACTTGCGATTTGGCATCCGGACGCAGCCATGGCAGACGGCCATCCTTGCGCAGCTGCGACTGGCGCTCGACCAGGCGGTGCGCGTAGTGGATGGCGGCCGGCATCAGCTCGGCGGTCTCGTCGCAGGCGTAGCCGAACATCAGGCCCTGGTCGCCGGCGCCCTGGTCCAGATCGATACCGGCGCCTTCATCCACGCCCTGGGCGATGTCCGGCGATTGCTTGTCATACGCCACCAGCACCGCGCAACCACGGTAGTCGATGCCGTAGTCGGTGTTGTCGTAACCGATGCGCTTGATGGTTTCACGCGCGACTTGAATATAATCAACGTTGGCGTGGGTGGTGATTTCACCGGCCAGCACGACCAGACCGGTATTGCACAGCGTTTCGGCGGCAACACGGGCTTTCGGGTCCTGGGCCAGAATCGCGTCGAGGATAGCGTCGGAAATTTGGTCAGCTACCTTGTCCGGGTGACCTTCCGAGACGGATTCAGAGGTGAAAAGATAATCGTTCGACATCGCAAGCTCCTGATATGGTTTGAAAAACGGTCGCATACCAACACGGCTTGCGACGCTTTAGCGACATTTATATCCCGCATCGCAAGTTGTCATTAACTCAGCGGTTACTGCTACTACTCATGGTATTTTACGCCTTTTTGAAAAAACTTGCTCCCTAACACAGGTAGAAACGCCACATGCTGGTTCCACTTTTTCGCTTTTTATCGATTTTCCCCTTGCCGCTGTTGCACGCCGCCGGCGCCGCGCTGGGCTGGCTGGTGTACTGGGCCTCGCCGTCCTACCGCCGCCGCATGCGCGACAACATGCGCCAGGCCGGCGTCGCGCAGCACCTGAACGCGGCCATCGCCGAAGCCGGCAAGAGCATCATCGAGCTGCCCTTCATCTGGTGCGCCGACCCGGCCCGCGTGTCGCGCCACGCCACGCTGGAGAACTGGGAGCTGGTGCAGGCCGAGCTGGACGCCGGGCGCGGCATTGTGTTCATGACGCCACACCTGGGCTGCTTCGAGATCGTGGCGCAGGAGATCGCCCTGCGCACCGAACTGATGGTGATGTACCGCCCGCCGAAAAAAGAGGCGCTGAAACCGCTGATCGAGGGCGCGCGCGCGCGCAAAAACCTGCTGCTGGCGCCGGCCAATATGTCGGGCGTGCGCATGCTGGCCAAGTTCCTCAAGAAGGGCCAGCCGGTGGGCGTGCTGCCCGACCAGGTGCCGCAGGAGGGCGAAGGCGTGTGGGCCACCTTCTTCGGCCGCGACGCCTACACCATGACCCTGCCGGCCAAGCTGGCCCTGCTGGGCGACGCCACCATCATCATCACCTACGCCGAGCGCCTGCCGGGCGGACGCGGCTATGTGGTACGCTTCGTGCCCTTTGACGGGACCCTGGACGGCGACAGCGCCGCCCAGGCGCAGGCCATCAACAGCGCCATGGAGCGCCTGATCGTCCGCAGCCCGTCGCAATATTACTGGAGCTACAACCGCTACAAGGTGCCGCACGGAATCGAGGCGCCGGCGGCGGCCAAGGCCAAGGAAAACGCATGAAACTGATGTTGGGATTGATGTGGCTGCTGCACTGGCTGCCACTGCCGCTGCTGGGCCGCTTCGGCGACGCCGTCGGCAGCCTGTTGTTCATGGCGCTGCGCTCGCGCCGCCACATCGCGCTGACCAATCTGCGCCTGTGCATGCCGGAACTGACCGAGGAGCAGCGCGTCGACATCGCGCGCCGCCACTTCCAGGCCTACTCGCGCAGCGTGTGGGAACGCGCCGTGCTGTGGTGGGCGCCGGAGGCGCGCCTGAAACGCCTGATCACCATCGATCCCGGTGGCGTGATCCCGGTGGCGGCGATGACCGAGAAGCCGACCATCCTGCTGTGCCCGCATTTCGTGTGCCTGGACGTGGCCGGCGCCGCGATCGCCATGGAGGCCAGCGCCTCCTCGATGTACGTGACGCAGAAGAACGCCGCCTTCGACCGGGTGCTGCGCGCCGGCCGCGCGCGCTTCAAGCCGGTCAAGCTGTTCACGCGCCAGGACGGCATCAAGCCCATCCTGCGCGCGCTGCGCGACAAGCTGCCCTACTTCATGCTGCCGGACATGGATTTCGGCGAGAAGGACGCCGAGTTCGTGCCCTTCTTCGGCATCCAGGCCGCCACCCTGACCGCCACCGCGCGCATCGCCGCCACCACCGGCGCCCAGGTGATGCCGGTGATCGCCACCTTCCTGCCCGATTACCGCGGCTGGCGTGTGAAATTCTATCCAGTGTGGGACAATTACCCCGGTGACGACATGGTGGCCGCCACCCGCCGCATGAACCAGTTCATCGAGGAACGCGTGCGCGAGGCCCCGGCCGAATATTTCTGGACCCACAAACGCTTCAAGACGCGCCCGAATGGCGAGCCCTCGCTGTACAGCAAACAATAAACATGAAACTCAAATTCACCAAAATGCATGGCGCCGGCAATGACTTCGTCGTGATCGACGGCGTCAACCAGCATATCGACTTCACGCCAGCGCAGTGGAAGCTGCTGGGCGACCGCCGCTTCGGCGTCGGCGCCGACCAGATCCTGCTGGTCGAGAAGCCCAGCGAGGCCGGCTGCGATTTCCGCTACCGCATCTTCAACGCCGACGGCGGCGAGGTCGAGCAATGCGGCAACGGCTCGCGCGCGTTCGTGAAATTCGTGTCGGAAAAAGGCCTGACCGACAAGCGCAGCATCAGCGTGCAGACCAAGGCCGGCGTGATCGCGCCGCGGCTGGAGCTGGACGGCAGCATCACGGTGGACATGGGCGCGCCGGTCCTGGAGCCGGGCCGGGTGCCGTTCGACGCCGAAGGCCTGCAAGGCCAGCCGCAAGGCCGCGACACCCTGTGGCCGCTGGTGCTGGAACTGGGCGGCGCGCGCGAGAGCGTGCTGATCTCGGCGGTGTCGATGGGCAACCCGCACGCGGTGCAGGTGGTGGACGACGTCGACGCCGCGCCGGTGGAACTGACCGGCCCGCTGATCGAGCACCATGTGCGCTTCCCCAACCGCGTCAACGCCGGCTTCATGCAGATCATCAACCGCCAGCACGTGAAGCTGCGCGTGTTCGAGCGCGGCGTGGGCGAGACGCTGGCCTGCGGCACCGGCGCCTGCGCGGCGGCCGTGGCCGGCATCCGCCGCGGCTTGCTGGACAGCCCGGTGCGGGTCGATGCGCGCGGCGGTCAGTTGTCGATCGCGTGGGCCGGCGAAGGCCAGCCGGTCTGGCTGACCGGCCCGGCCGTGACCGTCTTCGAAGGCGAGATCGAGATTTGATCGTCGCTCCCGCGCAGGCGGACGCCGATGCGAGCTATGCCAGACACGCTCCATGGATTCCCGCCTGCGCGGGAATGACGGCGGGTCACGCGGCCAGCAAGTCGTCGCCGCCGACATTCGGCAGCCAGGTCTTGAGGCGGTACAGGCGCTGGCGGTAATTGCCTTCCAGCCCGTCCGGACCGCTGTCGATGGACTCGAACAGGCGCACGATGCGGTCCAGCGCCTGACGCTCGCGCGCCGTGCGCAGCAGCACCAGCCTGCGCTTGCTGCGGCCGTAGCTGGCGCGGATATCGACCACCAGGCAATGGCCCTGGTCGGCCGCCTTCACATCCAGCAGCAAGGCTTCCGCGCGGCTCAGGCCGAACAGCGCGGCCAGTTCCAGGCGCGCCGCCAGCAGCGGCTGGCTTTCCAGCAGCTCGCGCGTCAAACAGGTCACGATGCTGGCCATCCAGCCCGCCTCCTTGGGCGCGGCCGCCACGCGCGCCAGCGCCGTCTCCGCCTCCTCGCAACCTTGCGCCGCCGCTTTCTGCAGCCAGTAGGCGGCGCGCACGTCGCTCTGCTCGTCGGTGCGGCGGTTGCGCCACGCGTACATGCCGCATTCCAGCTGCGCGCCGCAGTGGCCCATCTCGGCCGCGCGCTCCAGGTAGCTTTGCGCCTCCGCCACGCTGCGCTGCGAGAACTCCGGCTTGAGGTAAATCCGCGACAGCGCGAACCAGGCCTCCGCCAGCCCCTGCTCGCCGGCCAGCGTCAGCCAGCGGATGGCGCGCTTGAAGTTGACGGCGGCGATGCCGTTGCTCTGGCGCTTGCCCTCGCCATCCATGCGCGCGAACCACAGGCCCAGCGCCAGCTGGGCATTGCGGTCGCCGCCATACGCGGCCAGCTCGCGGCACTGCTGCAGCTCGGCGTCGGCGGCGGACGGCGGCAGCAGCTCGGCGCAGCGCGCCAACAGCAGCAGTTGCGGCGGGCCGGGCAGCCAGTCGGTGGCGCGCGCCGCCTCGGCGTCGGCCGGCGCGCCGGCCAGCAGGCGGCGCAACAGGGGCCGCGCCTGTTCGAGGAAGGCGTTGTGGTCTTGTTGCCACAGCAGCTCCAGCCGCGCGTGATCGGCGGCCGGGATCAACTGGTCGGCGTTGTCGGCGCGCCACAGCGGGCGCGCCGCCCGGCGCGGCGCGGGCTGGCGCGCCTGCCGTTGTACCGGCGGCGCAACATGCAATGGCCGGCCGGCGGCGCGCTGCGCCAGCAGCCACTGCGCCTCTGGCAAGCCGGCGTGCGCGGCCGCCTCCAGCGCCTGCCGGGCCTTGTTCGTCAGGGCGGAACTGTCGCGCGCGGCGCCGTGCTGGAACACCAGTTGCGCCAGCGTCAGCCCGGCCTGCAGGATGCCGGCGTCATGGGCATGCTCGTACCAGCGCAGCACGTCGGGCAGCGCATGCCTTGCGGTGTCGGCGGGGATGTGGCTGCCGATCAGGCGCCACGCTTCGTCCAGCCCGCGCTGGGCGGCGCGCCCCAGCCAGTGCAGCGCGGTCGGGACGTTGAGCGGCAGGCCGGCGCCGCCGAACAGGTACAACTTGCCCAGCGCCAGCTGGCAGTCCGCGTCGCCGGCGCGGGCGCCGCGTATGATCCCTAACTCTTCTCGATTAGCCATCGTCTCTGTGTTATCTACGGACCTTTTATGAACCTCAGTGTAGCGTGCCATCCGCGCCACACCCTAGACAATATGCGCCGCGGTTTGATCTGGCACAAGCGGCGCCCCCCTGTCCCGCCTGTACGCTAGAGCTGTTTTGATGCCCGAATGAAAGCAAATCGGGCCCAAAACGGGACAAATAACGTGCCTGACAAGCGTTTCAAAAATACAACAAGAAGCCCGGGTTCTGCGGCTTTCGACCAAAACAAGCCGTCCCAATCGACCATTCCAGCGCAATTGAAGCAACGACCAATTAAGGTTCTTAGCAACCGGCGGTCACGCGGCGGCGAGGGGATGCGAAATACACTTATAAAGGAAGAACAAATGAAGAAATCATTGTTGGCTCTGGCACTCATGGGCGCTTTTTCCGTCGCC
Organism: Duganella sp. SG902; assembly: GCF_013376005.1. GTDB lineage: Bacteria > Pseudomonadota > Gammaproteobacteria > Burkholderiales > Burkholderiaceae_D > Rugamonas. Next base: position 562,971 of record NZ_JABMJK010000003.1, read on the forward strand.
CAGGCACAATCGTCCGTCACCATCTATGGCACGCTGGACGCGGGTGTTTCCCGCCGCACCGATACCGACGTGACCGCCGTGGGCAAGCGCGACAACAACAAGCTGGGCTTCCGCGGCGTGGAGGATCTCGGCAGCGGCCTGAAAGCCTTGTTCCAGCTGGAGATACGCTACGAGCCCGACACCGGCGCCATCGAAAGCACCGTGCGCCCGCTGTTCCAGGGCCAGAGCCGGGTCGGCCTGCAGGGTGATTTCGGCACCATCCGTCTCGGCCGCGGCCTGACCGCCTTCCAGGAAACCAGCACCGCCTACGAGCCGTGGTCGGGCATGCCGGCCGTGGCCGGCTACCAGACCGACCTGCAGGTGGCCGGCTACACCTCGGACCCGTTGAGCGTGGCCGGCAACTCGGCCAACCGCTTCTCCAACGCCGTGTTCTACAACACCCCGGTGATCGGCGGCGTGTTCCAGCTGAACGTCACGGTGGCCACCAAGGACGCCAACAACAATCCGGTCATCATCGGCCGCGGCACCGCCGCCGCGCCGCAGTTCCCGGCCAACAGCATGGCGCCGGTCAATCCCTACTCGGTCAGCGCCACCGCCACCCAGGGCCCGTTCTCGGCCTACGCCGCCTACGAGCGCAACGCCGTGTCGACCAAGCTGTGGTCGGTGGGCGCCTCGTTCAAGCCTATCCCCGACCTCAAGCTGATGGGCTCCTACCAGCGCCAGGACCAGAACTACAGCGTGCCGATCAATCCGATCACCAAGGCCTGGCTGGTCGGCGCCAACTACACCGTGGGCGCCGGCCTGATCCGCGCCGGCTTCGGCCGCAAGACGCCGGACAACGCGCTCAACGTGCCGACCATCGCCAAGACCAAGCAGTTCTCGCTGGGCTACGACTACAACCTGTCGCCGCGCACCTACCTGTATGTCGACGGCACGCGCCGCAAGGCCACCGCCGCCGCCACCTTCAATTTCTACAGCGTCGGCATCCACCACAACTTCTAAACGGCGCAGTCGCAAGAACTGCCAGCGTGAGTTGGGGAATGACGGGCATGGGACACCATGTCCGTTTTTTTTCGTTTAGAATTGCACTTCAATCTAGCCTATCAAGTACCTCAATGACTTCCCCACTGGACTCCAACGCCGTCGCCCAATACCTGACCGATCATCCGCATTTCTTCGAACAGCACGCCGAGCTGCTGGGGGAAATCAAACTGACCAGTCCGCTGACCGGGCGCGCCGTGTCATTGCAGGAGCGCCAGATGGAAGTGTTGCGCGACAAATACAAGGCGCTGGAATTGCGCATGCACAACCTGATGCGCGTGGCGTCGGAAAACGAGGCCATCGCCAACAAGTTCCACCGCTGGACCCAGATCCTGCTGCAGTCGGAGGACGTGGGCTCGATGCCGCACGCGGTCACCAGCGGCCTGAAGAGCGCGTTCGACGTGCCACAGGTGACGGTGCGCATCTGGAACACCGCGCCGGACTACCTGGACGAGTGGTTCGTCAAGGGCGTGTCGGAGGACGCGCGCATCTTCGCCAACAGCCTGCTGGCCCCGTACTGCGGCGCCAACAAGGACTTCGAGGCGGTGCGCTGGCTGGACGACCCGTCGGCCGTGGTGTCGACCGTCATCATCCCCTTGCGCAAGCCGGGCGACAAGCAAGCCTTCGGCCTGCTGATCATGGGCTCGCAGGACGCCAACCGCTTCACCTCGCTGATGGCCACCGACTTCCTGGTGCACATCGGCGAAACCACCAGCACCGCGCTGGCCTGGCTGCTGGCCTGAGCCGCGCCATGAGCGACGCTCCAGACAGCAAGCTGGCCTGGATCGACGCCTATCTCGCCCATCTGCGCGGCGTGCGCCAGCTGTCGCCACACACCGCCGCCGCCTACGCGCGCGACCTGCGGGAGCTGGCGACGCTGTCCGGCGCGCTGGACTGGGACCGGCTCGACCAGCACGCCATCCGCCGCCTGACCGCCAAACTGCACGCGCAGCAACTCGATCCGCGCTCGATCGCGCGCAAGCTGTCCAGCTGGCGCGGCTTCTTCCGATGGCTGAGCGAACAAACCCCGCTGGCCGCCAATCCGGTGCAGGGCGTGCGCGCGCCCAAGCGCGGCAAGAGCCTGCCGCGCGCGCTGTCGGTGGACGACGCCGTGCAACTGGTGGCGCCCCGGCGCCCCAGCGCCGGCGCCACGCCCACACCGGCCGAGCTGTGCAACCGCGCCATGTTTGAATTGTTGTATTCCAGCGGCCTGCGCGTCTCCGAGCTGGCCGGGCTGGACCTGACGCCGGGCAAGGACAGCCTGGGCTGGGTGGAGGCCGGCAACCGCGAGGTCACCGTCACCGGCAAGGGCAACAAGCGCCGCACGGTGCCGGTCGGCAGCGCCGCGCTGGAGGCGCTGCGGGCCTGGCTGGCGGTGCGCCCGGCCCCCAGCGACGGCGGCAACGCCCTGTTCCTGAGCGCGCGCGGCACCCGCGTGTCGCCGCGCGTGATCCAGCAGCGGCTGCAGGCCCATGGCGTGACGCACGGCGCGCCGGTGCACGTGCACCCGCACATGCTGCGCCACTCGTTTGCCTCGCACGTGCTGCAATCGTCGGGCGACTTGCGCGCGGTGCAGGAAATGCTGGGCCATTCCAGCGTCAGCTCGACCCAGGTCTACACCGCGCTGGACTTCCAGCACCTGGCCGAGGTGTACGACAAAGCCCATCCACGCGCTAAACTGAAGTAAACCCGGGCGGCGCGTGCTGATATTGCTCAATCAGGCGAATTGCTAGCGCCGGAAAAATTCCGGCATAATCGCCCGATTGCATTTGCGCATTTTGAGATTACCCACTACCACCATGGCTATGATTCCCACCACCATCCTGACCGGCTTCCTCGGCGCCGGCAAGACCACCCTGCTCAACCGCATCCTGCAGGAGGAGCACGGCATGCGCATCGCGGTCATTGAAAACGAATTCGGCCAGGAAAACATCGACAATGAAATCCTGGTGCAGGACACCGGCGAACAAATCGTGGAAATGAACAACGGCTGCATCTGCTGCACCGTGCGCGGCGACCTGATCGTCGCCCTCGGCAACCTGGCGCAAAAGCGCGAGGCCGGCGAGATCCAGTTCGACCGCGTGGTGATCGAGACCACCGGCCTGGCCAACCCCGGCCCGGTGGCGCAGACCTTCTTCGTGGACGAGGAAGTGGGCGCTCACTACATGCTGGACGCCGTGGTCACCGTGGTGGACGCGCGCCACGCCATGGACCAGCTGGACCAGCACGAGGAAGCCCAGCGCCAGGTTGGCTTCGCCGACAAAATCCTGCTGTCCAAGACCGACCTGGTGAGCGAGGAACAGCTGGCGGCCCTGACCGCGCGCCTGACCCGCATGAACCCGCGCGCGCCGATCAGCAAGTCGGACTTCGGCCGCGCCCCGATCGGCGAGGTGCTGGACCTGAAGGGCTTCAACCTCAACGACAAGCTGGAGCTGGACCCCGACTTCCTGCTGACCGAGCAGGCGCACGAGGAAGGCCATGTGCACGACGAGCACTGCGGCCATGACCATCACCACCACCATGATCATCACGACCACCACCACGGCCACCACACCGACGATATCGCCGCCTTCGTGTTCAAGAGCAACCGCCCGTTCGACACCGCCAAGCTCGATGAATTCCTCGGCGGCCTGGTCAATGTGTACGGTCCTCGCATGCTGCGCTACAAAGGCGTATTGTTCATGCAGGACGCCGATCGCAAGGTCGTGTTCCAGGGCGTGCACCAGATCATGGGCAGCGACCTGGGCGCGAAATGGGGAGAAAACGACGTTCGTGGCAGCAAAATGGTATTTATTGGGAAAAATCTTCCCAAAGACATCTTTATTAGCGGTTTAGAACAATGTCTGGTATAAACTATCCGGGTTTTGTATGTTGATGACAACTCTGTCGTATCGAAGGTAAGCGAAGTTATGACCAAAACTAATAAATCGACCCCCGCAGCCCCTGAGCGCATCCTGACCGAGGAAGAAATTCTGGCGATGGATGACAAGGATTATATGAATCCTGCGCAAATGGCTTTCTTCAAGGCAAAGTTGCAAGCTCTGGAAAAAGAACTGCTGAAGAATGCCGGTGAAACCACCGAGCACCTGCGCGAAACCGTGCTGGTGCCGGATCCGGCCGACCGCGCCACCATCGAAGAAGAGCACGCGCTGGAACTGCGCACCCGCGACCGCGAACGCAAGCTGCTGAAGAAGGTGCAGCAATCGATCGTGGCCATCGACAACAATGACTACGGCTGGTGCGAGGAAACCGGCGAACCGATCGGCATTCCGCGCCTGATCGCCCGCCCGACCGCCACCCTGTCGCTGGAAGCGCAGCAACGCCGCGAACTGAAGCAAAAGCTGTACGGCGACTGATCCCGCCGCCGCCCAAAAAGCACGCGCCTCACACCGCGTGCTTTTTTTACGCAAATTTGCGTTTCCCTTCCGACAGGTAATACGGCAAACCTCCCGCTTGCGGCTACACTATGTCGCTATGGGATTGTTCTCACTCTTCAAGAAGGCCGGGACCCTGCCGCCGCTCACCGACGACGAGCAGGCGCGGCTGGCCGCCAACAGCGAGGCGGAGCGCCAGAGCCAGGCGGCGCGCCAGCGCGAGATCGCGCGCGCCACCGCCATGAAGATCGACGCCATCGAATCGGCCATGGCGGCCGACATCTTCAACCTGCCGGAACCGGCCTGGGGCAGCCAGCGGCCGCCGCGCCCGCCACGCGCCAGCGCCGACGACGCCGAGCTGGCCGCCATCCCCACCACCTTGTTGCTGAGCGACGACGACCTGCCGCTGGCGGCCGCCGACGAGCACACGCCGGCGGTGGAGGAAATCGCCATCCTGTACGCCAACGGCCAGGCCGACGTGGCCCGCCAGATGCTGCTGGCCGCCGTGGCCGAGGCCAACCACATCAACAGCGAGCGCAGCGCCTGGTGGATGCTGTTCGACCTGTACCAGGTGACCGGCCGGCAGGACGATTTCGACAATCTGTCGATCGACTACGCCAGCACCTTCGAAACCTCGCCGCCGTCGTGGCAGGCGCCGGCCGCGCTGGCGGCCGCCTCGCCGGACTGGGCCGGGCTGACGCCGACCGAGTCGTTCAGCGGCGTGCTGGGCGCGCACATCGCGCCGCAGCTGGAACGGCTGCGCCAGCTGGCCGGCGGCCATCCGGTGCTGCGGCTGGAATTCACGCGGGTGGCGGCGGTGCACGCCGACGGCGCGGCGCCGCTGCTGGAGACCCTGCGCCAGCTGCAGCGGCTACAGCGCGAGCTGATCCTGGTGGGCGCCGCCGCGCTCACGGCGCAGTTGCGCGCCAACCTCGTGATCGGCCGCCGCGACGAGGGCGAGGCCGTCTGGCTGCTGCTGCTGGAGCTGCTGCAGCTGCAGCAGCGCGAGAAGGAATTCGAACAGGTCAGCATGGATTACTGCGTGACGTTCGAAGTGTCGCCGCCGCCGTTCACGCCGCCGCACAAGGTGGCCATGGCGCCGGCGCAACACGTGTCGGCATCGCCCGACCGCTTCATGCTGCCGCCGCTCATCGAACACCAGCTGGGCGCCCTGCTGCCGGCCATCCAGCGCTACGCCGAGCAGTATCCGGCGCTGGTGTTCGACTGCTCGCGCCTGACGCGCATCGACTACGCCAGCGCGCTGCAGCTGCACGCCGCCTTGCAGGCGCTGCCGGGGGAACGGCGCAAGATCGCCTTCCGCGACGTCAATCACCTGGTCGCCGCGCTGCTGCGATTGCTCGGGTATGCTAATTTAGCAAGAATCTATCCCCACAAATACTGACGTAACTTGCAATCCGCGTTTCCAGCCCCACTTTTCAGTCCTGAGGCAGCCTGCATCATTACTTTGAGGTAACTATGGAACAATTTCACGGCACCACCATCCTGTGCGTGCGTCGCGGCAAGCAAGTCGCGCTGGGCGGCGACGGCCAGGTCACGCTGGGCAGTATCGTCATGAAGGGCACGGCCCGCAAGGTGCGCAAGGTGTACCAGGGCAAGGTGCTGGTCGGCTTCGCCGGCGGCACCGCCGACGCCTTCACCCTGCTCGACCGCTTCGAGGGCAAGCTGGAAAAGCACCAGGGCAACCTGCTGCGCGCCTCGGTGGAGCTGGCCAAGGACTGGCGCACCGACCGCGTGCTGCGCCGCCTGGAGGCCATGCTGCTGGTGGCCGACGCCGACTCCACCCTGGTCATCACCGGCAACGGCGACGTGCTGGAGCCCGAGGATGGCGTGGGCGCCATCGGCTCCGGCGGCACCTACGCGCAATCGGCCGCCAAGGCCCTGGTCGAGAACACGGAACTGTCGCCGGCGGAGGTGGTCAAAAAATCGCTGACCATCGCCGGGGAGCTGTGCATCTACACCAACCTGAACCACATCATTGAGACACTGGATCCAGCATGAACATGACCCCGCAGGAAATCGTCGGCGAACTCGACAAACACGTGGTTGGCCAGGCCAAGGCCAAGAAGGCGGTCGCCATCGCGCTGCGCAACCGCTGGCGCCGTCAGCAGGTGGAGGAACCGCTGCGCCATGAGATCACGCCGAAAAACATCCTGATGATCGGTCCGACCGGTGTCGGCAAGACCGAGATCGCGCGCCGCCTGGCCAAGCTGGCCGACGCGCCGTTCATCAAGATCGAGGCCACCAAGTTCACCGAGGTCGGCTACGTCGGCCGCGACGTCGACACCATCATCCGCGACCTGATCGACATCGGCGTCAAGCAGACGCGCCAGTCGGAAATGGCCAAGGTGCGCACCCGCGCCGAGGACGCGGCCGAGGACCGCGTGCTCGACATCCTGCTGCCGCCGGCGCGCGACTTCGGCTTCACGCCGCCGGGCGGCGAGGCGCCCAAGGACGACAGCACCCGCCAGACCTTCCGCAAGCGCCTGCGCCAGGGCGAGCTGGACGACAAGGAAATCGAGATCGAGCTGGCCGAGGCCGGCCCGCAGATGGAAATCATGGCCCCGCCCGGCATGGAGGAGATGACCGAGCAGATCAAGTCCATGTTCTCCGGCATCGGCGCCCAGCGCAAGAAGGCGCGCAAGGTCAAGATCAAGGAAGCCATGAAGGTGCTGATCGACGAGGAGGCCGCCAAGCTGGTCAACGAGGACGAGATGAAGCAGAAGGCCATCCAGAACGTCGAGCAGAACGGCATCGTTTTCCTGGACGAGATCGACAAGATCGCGTCGCGCTCGGAGGTGGGCGGCGCCGACGTCTCGCGCGCCGGCGTGCAGCGCGACCTGCTGCCGCTGGTCGAGGGCACCACCGTCAACACCAAGTACGGCATGATCAAGACCGACCACATCCTGTTCATCGCCTCGGGCGCCTTCCACCTGGCCAAGCCATCGGACCTGATCCCCGAGCTGCAGGGCCGTTTCCCGATCCGGGTCGAGCTGGAATCGCTGTCGATCGCCGACTTCGAACGCATCCTGACCAGCACGGACGCCTGCCTGACCAAGCAGTACGAGGCGCTGCTGGCGACCGAGGACGTCAAGCTGGAGTTTTCGCCGGAGGGCATCAACCGTCTGGCGGAGATCGCCTACTCGGTCAACGAGCGCACCGAGAACATCGGCGCGCGCCGGCTGTACACGGTGATGGAAAAACTGCTGGAGGAGCTGTCCTTCACGGCCAGCCAGGACAGCGGCAAGACCATCGTGATCGACGCCGCGTATGTGAATGCGCGCCTGGACGCGCTGGCGGTCAACGAAGACCTGTCGCGCTACGTGCTGTAATCAAACCCTCGGCGGGCGCCGGTGGTGGCGCCCGCGCTCAGGTTAAAAGTTGTAACGCAAGCCGGTGCCCAGCGTCGGCTTGGTGTTTTTCTCATAGCGGTTCAGCCGGATCGGCATGTAACTCACATCCACCGTCAGCGACACGTTCGGATTGAGCTTGTAGGCCACGCCCACGTCCGCCGTCACGCCGCCGCGGGCGTAGGTGTCGCTGTCGGCGCCGTAGCGGTAGCTGGTCGAGGCCCAGGCATAGTTGCCGCCCAGGCGGCCGGTCAGCGACCACTTGTCGTCCAGCTTGAGCGCCGTGCTCCAGTTGATGCCGATACCGCTGGCGCGCACCGGGTTGCCGCCGGCGTAGCCGTAGTCAAAGAAGCGCACCGTTTTCGTCTCGGTGCCCAGCGTGAACAACATCACCTCCACCCCGTGCGTCTGCTGCAGGCCGAACAGCGTATTGCCGCCCACGTTGTAGCCGGCGTAGGCGCGCACCAGGCTGGAGTTGTGACTGAACTGCGTGCCCACGTCCGCCCCCACGTAGACGGGCGAGAGCTCGGCGCCGACGGCGCTGCCGCAAGCGGCGGCGATCAGGGCGGCGCTCAGGGCGTTGAACATCTTGTAGAACATTGTTTCTCCGATAGTGGTGGTGCCAGGCGCCGTCTCTTCTGCGAGAGACAGCCTAGGCAGTGTGGCCCACTTCGCGCGAATGTACTAATAAATTATTCCGCAGAGCAGTTTCTACGCCGACGGGTATCGTGTTACGATACCTTTTGTTTTTTTAGTAAGGCGACATATGAGCTCACCGGAATTGCTGCTGCAAGTGCTGCGGACCCAGATGCGGGCCGCCGGCGTCACCTACAAAATGCTGGCCGAGCGCATCTCGATGAGCGAGTCCAGCGTCAAGCGCATGTTCGGGCAGCAGGACATGTCGCTGTCGCGGCTGGCGCAGATCTGCAAGGCCGCCAGCATTCCGATGGAAGACGTGCTGCGCGGCGCCGCCGACGCCACGCCGCAAGCCGACTGCCTGACACTGACGCAGGAAAAATCGCTGCTGGCCAATCCGCACCTGCTGCTGATGGCGATCTGCTGCCTCGGCCACTGGACGCTGGAACAGGTGCTGGAAACCTACCAGCTGACCGAGCCGGAATGCATCGTCCTGCTGGCCGAGCTGGACCGGCTGGGCCTGATCGAGCTGAAGCCGCTGAACCGCTACCGCCTGCGCGTGTCGAACGCCTTCCGCTGGCTGCCGGACGGCCCGGTGCAGCAATTCTTCCGCGAGCACGTGGTGGACGACTATTTCAGCGGCAGCTTCAACGCCGCCGGCGAAACGCTGCTGTGCCTGCCGGCTCGGCTGTCGCAGCCCAGCGCGCAGGAACTGGTGGGACGCATCCAGCAGCTGGCCGGCGAACTGGCGCGCCTGCACCAGGGCGACCGCCGCCTGGCGCCAACCGAACGCGATGGATTCACATTACTGGTAGGATTCCGCTCCTGGGAATTCGCAGCCTTTACCGCGCTGCGCCGCACAGCAAGCAAACCGACATGAAAATCGCAACCATCATCAGCCTGGCCGGCACCGTCACCAGCTCCGGCATCTTCACCGCACAAAAACAATGGGTGCTGGCCATCGCCTTCATCTGCCTGACGGTCTACACCATCCTGGAAAGAGTGTTCCACATCGGCGCCATACCGCCGATCGTGGTGGACGCGCTGCCTGTCATCGCGCTGGTGCTGATCCTGTACGAAGTGCTGCGCAAAGTGGTGGCCAAGTAATGTACGTCACGGCCGATATCGACAGCGCCGTCCTCGCCGACAATCCGCTCGGCGATCCGGCCCTGCGGCGCGTCGGCATCTACCTGCCGCCCGGCTACGCGGCAGGCGCGCAGCGCTATCCGGTGACGTATGTACTGGTCGGCTTCAACAGCCGCGGCGCCATGCTGATGAACGAGGCGGCGTGGGACGAGAACATCGCGCAGCGCATGGACCGCCTGATTACCAGCGGCGCCGTGCAGCCGATGATACTGGTGATGCCCGACTGCCTGACGCGCTACGGCGGCAGCCAGTACATCAACTCCAACGCCACCGGCCGTTACGAGGACCATCTGCTGCGGGAGGTGGTGCCCTACATCGACCGCAACTACCGCACCATCGCGCAGCGCGGCTTCCGCGCCGTGGTGGGCAAGAGCTCCGGCGGCTATGGCGCGCTGATGCTGGCGATGCGCCACCCGCAGGTGTTCGGCCTGGCCGCGTCGCACAGCGGCGACATGTATTTTGAGCTGTGCTACAAGCCGGCCTTTATCGCCTGCGTGCGCGAGCTGCAGCGGCGCGATGGCGGCCTGGCGGGCTTCCTGCGCGACCTTCACACCATCCGCCCGCGCGATGGCGCGTATCACACGCTGCTCAACACCGTCGCCATGGCCAGCTGCTATTCGCCGTCGGCGGATGGCTTCGACCTGCCTTTCGATCCGCGCACCGCCGAAATCATCGACGCCGTGTGGCAGCGCTGGCTGCAATGGGATCCGGTGCATCTGGTGGCGCGGCACACGGAAGCGCTGCGCTCACTCAAGCTGCTGTATCTGGATGCCGGCCTGCGCGACGAATTCAACCTGCAATACGGCGCCCGCATCTTCAGCGATAGGCTGAAGCAGCACGGCATCGCCCACGTGCACGAGGAATTCGACGACGGCCACCTCAACATCCCCTACCGCTACGACGTCTCGCTGCGGCGCATCTCCGACGCCATGGGCCAGCCATGAACAAACTACTGCTCGCCACGCTTCTGGCCGCGCCGCAGACCCATGCCACAGAATGGGAAAATTTTCGCTGGGAGAGCTATGCCGATTTTCCGCATGCGGCACTGATGCTGCCAGCGACAGTCGGTGGCGCGGCCTGTTACGTGCAGCTCGATACCGGCGCCAACGCCAGCTTCATCCCCGCCGGACAGGCCGCCGGTGCGCCGGTGGATATCGTCATCGGCGGCCATACCGTCAAGGCCAGCGTGCCGCCATCGCTGAAAGCCGGTGACGAATGCCACGCCGGCACAGTGGGCAACGGCTTCTTTGAAAACGGCTCGCTGACGCTGGACCTGAAGAACGCGCGCTTCTCTTACAGCGACGCCGCCATCCTGGGCAGCGACAGCGACGCCGCGCCCATCAACTATGTCCGCCAGGGGAACTGGGAGGGTGGCCACATCGTCGTACCCATCGTCATGCCGGGCCAGGCGCGGCAGGAGGCCATGTTCGATACCGGCGCCGCGCTGTTCACCTTCACGCCGCTGCGGCACGCGCTGTACGAAGCACTGCGCGGCGCGGACAGCCGCCCGCTCACCGCGTCCAGCTGGGGCCAGGATATCGGCTGCGAAATCAGCCGCCTGACGACGCCCCTGCGCGTCAGCCAGTACACGCTGGACAGCGGGGTGCTGGGTCACTGCAAAATGGACGTCGGCATCGGCGTGCCGCTGGCCGGCATCGTCGGCCTGGGCGGCTTTGCGGGACAGACCATCGTCATCGATTATCCGTCCCGTAAATGGAAAATCACCAGATAGGGCCGAGGAACAGGTAGGCGCTGCTGTTGCCGCCCTTGGTGGTGCCGGCGCCGAAGTACAAGGGGCCGAAACGGGTGTCGACCGCGATGAAGCCGCTGGCCGCCTGCTTGAGCTTGCCCCAGTGCAGCGGATCGCCCGGGCTGTAGGCCGCGCCCGCCTCCAGCGAGAAGCCCAGCCGCACGTCGCCGCCCAGCGCGGCCGGCATGGCGCCGATGCTGCGCGCCATCACCACCCGCCCCAGCACCGTGCGGCTGCCCACCACCGATTCCGGCGTGGTGCCGGACAGGCGCAGGAAGCCGCCCAGGTTGTTGTCGGTCGCTCCGCCCTGGCTGCGCGCCCATTCCGCATACACGTGACCGGCCCAGCGGCCGGTGTGGAACGCTTCCATCCCCTGCAGCTTTTGCTGCGTCGGCACCGGGCCGGCGGTCTTGGATTTTTCCACCGCGCGCTGCCAGTCCAGGCTGAACAAGGTGCCGCGCGTCGGGAAAGCGATGGTGTCCAGCGTGTCGACATTGAAGCTCAACGCCTGCACGGTCTGGAAGGTGCGCTGGTTGGTCAGGTCCTCCGGGATGCTCAGGTGGACATTGCCGACCTGGCGCGCCACGGTGTAGCGCAAGTCGCCCCAGCGTCCCATCTGCCGCCCCAGCGACATCGCCACCGCGCTGAAGTCGTAGGCATAGCGCGCCTGGCGGAAGCCGCTCGAATTGAAGACGTCGGCCGCGCCCGAGCCGTATTGCAGCGCCGGCGCCACGTACCATTGCGAGCCCACGCCCAGCGGCTGCCAGAACTGCGTGCCCAGCACGCGCTCGGTGCCGACGCTGGCGATGGTGCGCAGCTCCGCGCCCCAGTCGTTGAGCGAGGACAGCACGTGCATGGCCTTGAACTGGAACGCGCTGTTCTCGCTGAAGTCGCTGTTCAGCTCCAGCCCCACGCGCAGGCGGCTGTGCGCCCAATCGGCCTCGGTCGGCTTGATCAACACGCTGCGGCCGCTCTCGTCGTCGCGCACCTCGGTTTCCACGCGCGCCAGGTCGCCGCGGCCGAACAGCTGGTTGCCCGCCTGCGTGGCCTGTTCGCTGGTCACCTCCTGGCCGAGTTTGAGGCCGGTCTGCGCCTCGAGTTCCTTCGGATTGACGCGGCCGCTGGCCGCGACTTCCAGCTTGGCCAGCTTGACCGGCTGGTCGATCGCCACCGGCGCCGACGAGCGGTTCAACTCATACGACGCGTACTGCGCCTCCGGCAACGCCAGCGCCACCAGCTTGGCGCTCATGGCGCGCACCGCCGCCTCGCCTTCCTTCATCGCGCGGTCATGACGGCCGAAATCCAGGAAGCCTATGCCGCCAAGGTCCGGTTGCAGCAGGACGTCCTTCGGGCGCAGTTCCTTCAGCGAGCGCTGGACGTTTTGCTCGGTCAGGATCTGCAGCATCTGCTGCGCCACGCTGACCGCGCTCACCAGCTCCTTTTCCTGCGCCAGCGGCGTGCCGACGTTGACGGCGATGATGACGTCCGCGCCCATCTCGCGCGCCACGTCCACCGGCAGGTTGCGCACCAGGCCACCATCCACCAGCAGGCGCTGATTGACGCGCACCGGCGCGAACACACCCGGCACCGCCAGCGAGGCGCGCATGGCCAGGAACAGCGGCGTGTCGGTCAGCTCCACCAGTTCGCCGGTGACCAGATCCGAGGCCACGGAACGGAACGGCAGCTGCAGCAGGTTGGAGGGCTTGTCGCGCGCGCCCGGCGGCAGCACGCGCGTCAGCGCCAGTTCCAGCGCCTCGTTGCCGGCGGCGGCCGGCGGCAGCGAGACGCCGTCCAGGTGCGCGCCGAATTCGATCCGCGACGGCAGCAGCAGGTCTTCCTCGCGGCGGCGGTAGAACAGCTCATCGCGCGGCGGACGGTCGGCCACCACGGCGTTCCAGTCGGTGCGGCGCACCAGCTGCTCGAGCTGGTCGACCGAGCTGCCGGCCGCATACGCGCCGCCCACCACGCTGCCCATGCTGGTGCCGACCACGATGTCGACCGGGATGCGCAGCTCCTGCAGGGCGCGCAGCACGCCGATGTGGGCGAAGCCGCGCGCGCCGCCGCCGGACAGCACCAGCGCGATCTTCGGCCGCGGCTTGATCGCGGCGTCCGGCGCGATCGAGGTGGCGTTGGCTTGCTGGGCCTGCGCCGTGGACAAGAAAAAGCCGCAGCATAAAGCTGCGGCCAGGAGACGAATGTAAGCCATAAGCTACCTACTGGCGATCGTTGGTGGGGATGGGCGCCACGCCCGGTCTCTGCTGCGGCATGGCCGGCGGCTGGCCGGGCGTCTGCTGGTTCGACACCGTCTGCGCGGGCGGCTGCACCAGCGGTTGCGGCGACGATTGCGTCGCCAGCGGCGGCGGCGGCGGCAACGGCGGCGCCGATTGCGACGGCGACGGCGATGCTTGTCCCGGCGGCGCGGCCGGGCCGCTGGACACGCCGGCATCGCTCGGCAAGTCGATGCGCTTCATCACGCCGCCCTCGGACAGCAGCACGTGCCTCGGATGGACCTCCTTCACGATCACGCCCGGCACCACCTCCTTGCCGACCGCCAGCGCCACCGCCGGCTTGTTGTCGACCGAGATGATCGCCGCGCTGTCCTCGCCGCGCGCGGCCACCACGCCTTTGAGCTGGTAATTGCTGACCACCGCCACGCTGACCTGGCCGCCGAACAGGCCCTTGGCCGCATCGAGGTTGATGCCCATCGGCGGTGGCGGCGGCGGCGCGGCGATCGCGCGCTGCCGCGGCTTGAACAACTGCAGTCCCCAGTAGGCCAGCGACGCCGACAACAGCACCACGGCGAGAACAGTAACGATTAAGGGCAAACGCTTCATGGTGTCCTTTATCAGCGTACCAGCTGATTGATTTCGATAATAGGCATCAGCACCGCCAGCACGATCAGCAGCACCACCACGCCCATGGCCAGGATCAGCGCCGGCTCGAGCAGGCCGGCGATGGTCAGCGTGCGCCTTTCCAGATCGGCTTCCTGCGCGGCGGCCGCGCGATCCAGCATGGCCGGCAGCTCGCCGGTGATTTCGCCGGCGCGTATCATGTGGATCAGCATCGGCGGGAAGTGCTTCTGCGCCGACAGCGCGCGCGCCAGGCTGACGCCCTCGCGCACGGCGTCGCTGGCCTCCTCGACCAGTTCCTGCATGGCGACGTTGTTGAGCGTGTCGCGGCTGGTGTCCAGCGCGCGCAGGATCGGCACGCCGGAGCCGGTGGTGATGGCCAGCGTGCTGGCGAAACGCGCGGTGTTCAGGCTGCGCTCGAATTTGCCGTACAGCGGCGCGGTCAGCAGCCAGGTATGCCAGCGGCGCTTGAGCGCGGGATTCTGCAAGGCGCGCCGCCACGCGAACCACGCGCCGATCAGCGCGATGCCGACCACGATGCCGTAGTGGCGCACGAAGTCGGACACCGCCAGCATCACCACCGTCAGGAACGGCAGCTTTTGCTTGGTGTTGGCGAACACCGAGACGATCTGCGGCACCACGTAGGTCAGCAGGAAGATCACGATGGAGAACGCCACCACGGTGACGATGGCCGGGTAGGTGAACGCCAGCCGCACCTTCTGGATCAGCGCATTGCGGCGCTCGATATAGTCGGCGAGGCGCGACAGCACGCGCGACAGCTGGCCGATCTGCTCACCGGAGGCGACCAGCGCGCGGTAGATTTCGGCGAAGTCGCGCGGGTGGCGGCCCAGCACCACGGACAGCGAATCGCCGCCGATCACTTCCGATCGCACGGAGGCGATCAGGTCGCGCAGGTACGGGCGCTCGGCCTGTTCCAGCAAGGCGGTGAAGGCCTGCTCCAGCGGCAGGCCGGCTTCCAGCAAACTGGCCAGCTGGCGCGTGAACAGCGCCAGCTCGGTGGAGGTCAGCCGCTCTCCCAGCCCCCCACGGCTCTTGGCCACGCCGGAGGCGTCGACCTGCGTCGCGATCTGGTCGACCTTGAGCGGCACCAGCCCCTGCGTGCGCAATTCGGCGCGCGCCGAGCGGGCGCTGTCGGAATTGAGGACGCCTTTCTTGGTGGCGCCGCCGGCATCGACGGCTTCGTATCGGAATGCGGGCATGCCTTAGTCCTTGGTCACGCGCATCAACTCGGCCTGCGTGGTGGTGCCGCTGGCCAGCCAGCGTTCGCCGTCGTCACGCATGGTCTGCATGCCGTCGCCGATGGCGGCGGCCTTGATTTCCGCCTCCGAGGCGCGGTTGTGGATTTGCGCGCGGATCTGCTCCGTGGTCTCCAGGAATTCGTAGACGCCGACGCGGCCCTGGTAGCCGGTATGGCCGCAATGCTCGCAGCCGACCGCGTGCCACAATTTGCCGTCGTAGGTCTTGCAGCTCGGGCACAGCTTGCGCACCAGACGCTGGGCCAGCACGCCCAGCAGGGTGGACGACAGCAGGAATGGCTCGATACCCATGTCCAGCAGACGCGTGACGGCGGCGGCGGCGTCGTTGGTGTGCAGCGTGGCCAGCACCAGGTGGCCGGTCAGCGATGCCTGCACCGCGATCTGCGCCGTTTCCAGGTCGCGGATCTCGCCGATCATGATCACGTCCGGGTCCTGGCGCAGGATGGCGCGCAGGGCCTTGGCGAAGGTCATGTCGATGCGCTGGTTGACCTGGGTCTGGCCCACGCCCGGCAGGTCGTACTCGATCGGGTCCTCCACCGTCATGATGTTGGTGGTGGTGGCGTTCAGCAGCGACAGCGCCGCATACAGCGTGGTGGTCTTGCCGGAGCCGGTGGGGCCGGTCACCAGCACGATGCCGTGCGGCTGGTTGATCAGCGCGTCGAACTTCGGCAGCATGGTCTCACTCATGCCGAGGTGATTCAGGTCGAGGCGGCCGGCCTCCTTGTCCAGCAGACGCAGCACGGCGCGCTCGCCGTGGCCGGTCGGCAGCGTGGAGACGCGCACGTCCACCGGCTTGCCGCCGATGCGCAGGGTGATGCGGCCGTCCTGCGGCAGGCGCTTCTCGGCGATGTCCAGCTGCGCCATGATCTTGATACGCGAGATCAGCGAGCCGTGGATCGCCTTGCGCGGACGGACGATGTCGCGCAGCGTGCCGTCCACCCGGAAGCGCACCACCGAGGTTTGCTCGAACGGCTCGATGTGTATGTCGGACGCGCCGTCGCGCAGCGCCTGCGTCAGCAGCGCGTTGATCATGCGGATCACCGGCGCGTCGTCGGACGATTCCAGCAGGTCCTCGATGGCCGGCACGTCCTGCAGCAGCTTGGTCAGGTCCAGGTCGGCGTCGAATTCCTCCGCCACCATGGAGGCGTTGCCGCCCGAGCTGGCGTAGGCGGCGGCGATGGCGGTTTCCAGATCGGCGCGCGTCATGTGCTTGAGCTGGATGCGGCCGAAACGGCGCGACACTTCCGCGATCGCGGCCGGCGGCGTGGCGCCGCACATCAGCACATCGACGGTGTTTTCCGCGTCGTCGCTGTGCTGGGCCAGCACCACGAAATCACGCGCGTAGGCGTAGGGGAGCAGGTTACTCATATCACTTCTGCGGCGGGACGTTTTCGGCGGCGCCAGGCACGCGCAATGGAATCGGCGCGGGCGGCACCGGCGCCGCGACGGCGCCGCCGCTCACCGGCGCGCCGTTCTGCAGCTTGGGCAGCACTGGCTGGCCCAGGTCCTGCACCAGGATGCTGTCCGGCGGTTTGATGGCCTCCTGCTGGCTGCGCATGTAGTCGTAACGGTCGGTGGCCAGGCTGGTGCTCTGCTCCTTGTTGCGGATCACGACCGGGCGCAGGAACACCATCAGGTTGGTCTTCTTGCGCGTGCGCGACTGCGACTTGAACAGGTTGCCCAGCACCGGAATGTCGCCCAGGCCGCGCACCTTGTCGGTGCCGTCGCCCTCGGTGTCCTCGATCAGGCCGCCCAGCACGATGATCTGGCCATCGTCGGCGATCACGTTGTTCTCGATCACGCGGTTGTTCAGGGTGATGCCGGATTGCGCCGTCAGGGTCGATTTATCCACGCTGGAGGTCTCGTGGTAGATCGCCATCTTGATGGTGCCGCCCTCGGAAATCTGCGGGCGTACTTTCAGCGTCAGGCCGACGTCCTTGCGGTCGATGGTCTGGAATGGATTGCTGTTGGTGCCGGAGGTGGTGGTGTACTGGCCGGTCAGGATAGGCACGTTCTGGCCGACGCGGATGGTGGCCAGTTCGTTGTCCAGCGTGACCATGTTCGGCGTCGACAGGATGTTGGCGTTGCCGTCCGATTCCAGCGAGTGCGCCAGCGCGCCCAGCCCCAGCGCGCCGCCGATCTGCTTGAACACGCCGATCGACAGGCCGTTGTTCGGGATGGTGGCGCCCTTGTTGGCGTAGATCGACACCAGCGAGCTGTCGGCGCCGCTGGTGGTGAACGACTGCAGGCCGCCGACGCGGTAGGTGCTGTTCGAGTTGCCGGTTGCGCCCACCCACTGCACGCCGAATTCGGACGCCTTGTCGGAGGTGACTTCGACGATCAGCGATTCGATGTAGACCTGCGCGCGGCGCACGTCCAGTTGGTCGATCACGGCGCGCAGGTTGCGGTACACCGATTCCGGCGCGGTGATGATCAGGGTGTTGGTGCTGGCATCGGCCTGGATGAAGCCTGCCGAGCTGCCGCCACCGCTGCCCTGCTGCTGGTTGTTGGAGCCGCTCAGCAGCGGGTTGCTCGGGCCGGTGCTGCCACCGCTGGACGAGTTACCGCCCATGCCGCCCATGCCGCCGCTGTTGTTGTTGCTACCAAAGCCGCCGCTGTTGCTGTTATTCTGGCTACCGGTGCCGCTAGTGTTCTGCTGCGATACCTCGCCCGACACCACCGCGCGCAGCGTTTGCGCCAGCTTGGTCGCTTCCGCGTTCTTCAGGTAGACCACGTGCACGTTGCCCAGCTCCTGGGTCGGCTGATCGAGTTTGGCGATCAGCGACTTGGCCAGGTTGGAGCGCGCGGCCGATGGCGCGCGCAGCACCAGCGAGTTGGTGCGCGGGTCGGCCAGCACGCTGGTCTTGCCGCCATCGGCGCCGCTGCCGGCGTCCATCAGCTTATTGATCATGGTGGCCAGGTCGCTGGCGATGGCGTAGCGCACCGGGATCACATCCAGGTCGCTGACCGCAGGCGCGTCCAGCGCCGCCACGATCTTGGCCAGGCGCTTGACGTTGTCGGCGTAGTCGGTCACCACCACGCTGTTGTTGCCCGGGTTGGCGTTGATGGTGTTGTTCGGCGAGATCAATGGACGCAGCACGGTCACCACGTTGGCCGCCGACTCATAATTCAGGCGGAAGATCTGGCTGACGATCTGGTCGCCCCTGGCCTGGGTGCCGTCGATCTGCGTCGGGCTGGCCTGCAGCTTGGCGTCCGCTTCCGGCACCACCTTGGCGAAGCCGTCGCCGCTCACCACCGCGTAGCCCTGCAGGCGCAGCGCGGACGTCAGCAGGCTGAATGCCTGCGACTTGGTGACCGGCTTTTCCGACACCACGGTCAGCGTGCCTTTCACGCGCGGGTCGATCACGAAGGTGATGTTGGTGTAGTGGCCGACCGCCTTGATCACCGATTCGATATCGGCGCCGACGAAGTTCAGCGCGGCGTCGTCCGCGGCGGCATGCGCCAGCGCAGGCAGCAACAGCGCGGCGGTGGGTGCTGCGCTGATCGCGCAGCACAGCATCGCACCCGCGCTCAGGCGGCGCAGCGCGGGAAGGGATTTGCTAACGGACTGTTTTTTCATGGTCGGACTTTATCTCAGTGGAACTCAGTGGAACTCTAATGCGATGACGTTGCGGTCGTTACCTGGCTTGCGCTGGCCCAGCAAATTCAACAGATTGGCCAGCGTCTCTTCGTATCCTTGTGCTGCCTCGGCCTGCCCGGAAAATTGCAGGCGGCCGTTGTTCAAGCTTCCCTGGCCGCTCAGCAGCAGCGGCCCCTTGGCGGAGCTGAGCTTCAACTGCGCCTGCTGGCCGTGCCAGTCCAGCGCCATGTTGTAGCTGCCCAGCGGCCGGATCGACGACAGGCGCGAGGCCATGTCGTTCATTTCCAGCGTGGTGCGGCCCTCCACGCTGACCTGCTTATTGGCCAGCACCAGCTGCAGGCCGGTCCACGACAAGCGCATGCTGCCGCTGGGCGCCAGCGTGTTGAGCGGCGCCCCCAGGCCCGCCAGGCCTTCCGCCGGCAGCAGCAGCGCCGACGGGCTCAATTGCCATTGCGACCAGCTGCCGCGGAAGGTGACCGGCTGCGCCAGCGCCTGCGGGTTCTCCAGCTGCAGATCGACCATGCCGACCAGCGCCAGCGGCGAAATCTTCCAGCTGAAGCGTCCCGGCAGCAGCGGCGTGACCGGGCTGTTGTTGCCGGCCGCGCCGCCGATAAAGGCCGAACCGCGCCACAGCGTACCTTGCGCATCCCCCAGCGTCAAACGGCCGCCGGTGCGCTGCTCGACGATGGAACCCAGCCACGCGGCCGGGAAGAACACCAGCAGCGTGAAGGTCACCGTCAGCGCGACGGTCAGCAACCATAGCATGGCGCGCTTCATCGGACTCCCTGGCGCAGCGTCAGGCTGGCGTTGACCACGCCCGGCGCGTCCTGCGCGGTGAAGCTGGCGTCCACCACGGTGATGCGGCTTTCCACGCGGATGGCGTCCAGCCACGCCACGATGCCGGGGTACTGCGCGCCGGTGAACTGCAGCTTGGCGTATTCGCCGGTGACGTTGAGCGATTGCGGATTCAGGCCGCGCGCGGCCAGCCCGGCGTTGAGGTTATCGCGCGTCATCGGCGTGGGGGCGATATCGTTCTGGCCCTGCAGCGCCTGCGCCTCGCGCGCCATGTTCTGCATCTCGGCGGCCTGCTGGTGCAGTTCCGGCAGCGATTTATGCAGGGCGGCGCGGCCGCTCAGCGCCGGGTCGATCAGCAGGCCATAGAACAGCGCCAGGCCGACCACGATGCCGCCGATGCGCAGCAGCTTGCGTTCCTGCTCGGTGCGCACCTGCCAGAAGGCGTCGGCGCGGGCACGCAGTTCCTGGATGGGATTCGGTTTGCTCATGATTTTCCTCCGGCCGCCGGCACGATTTTCCAGCTGCCCGGCGTCGGCTCCTGCAGGTCCAGCTTGCGGCCGGCCAGCGCGGAGCGCAGCTGCGCCACCGCCGCCGCGTCCACGGTATTCGGTTTGACCTTGACCACCAGCGCGCGGTCCTTGTATTCCAGCGTGGCGATGATGTCGCGGCGCGGCAGCACGCCCAGCGCCTCGCCAAAGCCGGCGCTCAGGGTGACAAATTCGTCGGGGCCGGTCTGACCGCTGTTGGCCTTGGCCAGACGGATGTTGCGGCTCATCTGGTCCATCGGCGCCGCCACCAGCGGTTCCTTCGGATAGACGGACTTGAAGGTTTGCGTCATCGATTGCGTCACCAGCTTGGCTTCGTTCTTGAGGCGCATCCATTCGATATTCAATCCCGCCACGTTGACCACCAGCGCCAGCGCGGCGATGCGCAGCGGCCAGCGCCAGCGCTGCCAGGCGCGCGCCGAGGCGCCGCTGGCGCCAAGCGCCGGCGCGAGATCCAGGCCGGCGCTGCGCGACGAGGCCACCCAGTGGGCCCAGTGGTCTTCTTCCAGCGTCAGGTGCTGCACCTCGGCCGCCAGCGGCGCGAATTGCGCCATCTGATTGGCCGGCAGGTACAGCGTGACCGGCTGCTCGCCGGCCAGCGCCCGCAGCGTGTGCAGCGCGGCTTGCGGTTGCGCCGGCAACGTCAGGCCCAGACCCTCGAACTGCGACTGGCGCATCACCAGATCATAGCCGGCGTCGCCCGGCAGCAGCGTGGCCGAGACGGCGCCCGGCTGGAACGGCAGGCACAATTGCGACGGCACCGCCGATACCGCGTGCGCGCCCTGCGCCAGCAGCGCCTTGACCAGCACTTCCAGCCAGGCACGCTGCACCACGGCGACGGTGCGCAGGCCTTCGCTGTCCTCGGCGGTGGCGGCCAGCACGCAGTCGGCCGGATCGCCCAGCACTTGTTCTTCCACCAGCGCCGGCAGGGCGGCTTTGAGCTTGGCCGATGACAGCGGCGGCGCCTTCACGCGCAGCAGCGTGGTGTCCGGCGCGGCCAGCAGCAGCACCACGCGGCGCGCGGCGGCCACCATGTCCGACAGGTTCCCCAGCGGCGAGGCGCCCTGCTGCAGCAGGTTGCCGCCATCGCCCACCAGCGCGAACGGGCAGGTCTGGGCCGCGCCGCTGTCGACGCTGGCCTTGGCCGGATAGCGGATAAATAATGTAGTCAAAGGATCTCGCTTTCGTTCATCGCTGTTCTAGTATTCCCGTATCCATTCCACCTTGGTGATCGGCTGGTTGGTTTCCCGCACCAGCAAGGACTGCGTCTCCAGCGTGGCGCGGTCCAGCTTTACCCGGCTGAAGGCCAGGAAGTAATCGCTGCGCACCGCGAAAGTCACCGCTATCTGCTTGCCCGCTATCTGCGACAAGCCGGTGAAGCCGGCGTTATCGAAGTAGTACACCCGCGTCTTCACCACCGCCGCCGCGTCCGACAGGGACAGCCCCGGCACCAGCGCCGCAATCAACTCTGCCGGCGCGGTGTTCACATTGATCGCCGTACCGCCAGCCGGCAGTATGATGACATAGTCGCGCAGCTGTTCGATGGCTTGCGGCGTAAAGCCGCTCACCGCCAGCAAATCCTCGACCCGCACCAGCCCTATCGGCTGGGTGGTCGTGCTGCTGTTTTGCGCGGTGTTGGCGGTTTGCGCATCCGCCACCAACTGCGCCACGCCGCGCGCCAGGCTGGAATCCAGGCGCAGGTTGGTCAACAGGCGCTCAAATATCTCCACCTCGGCCTGAACCGGCTGCTTGTTGACGGCAAGGTTGGCCAGATTGTAACGCGCCTGCGCATCGACCATGCGGCCGGACAGGGTGGCGTTGAAGTTCTCGCCCTGCAGGCGCTCGCGCTCCACATAATCGTCCAGCCGCGTTTCCTCCAGCGGCGTGGCCCACACGCCATTGACCTTGGTTTGCAGCCGCGAGTCGATCCAGTCCTGGTTCAGAATCAGCCGGCTCAGGTCCAGCGCGCCGCGCAGGATCCAGCGCGTTTGCAGTTGCAGGCGCTGGTTCTCCATCGAGCGCACCTGCACCTGCTGCAGCCAGAACAAGCTGGTGACGATGGTCACGGCCAGGGTGGTCAGCAGCAGCGCCGTCACCACGGCCACGCCTTGTTGCCGTTTCAGCTTCACAGTGCCCCCAGCAGGAAGGACTTCACCAGCGGGATTTCCTGGCCCTGCAGCGTCATCGCCACTTCCAGCCCGGTCGGCAAGGTGGCGCCGCCGGTGGCTGTCGCGGTGGACACGCCGGCTGCGGGGCGCCAGCCGCCGGAATTGGCGACCAGGCCGCCCGGCATCCAGAAGCGCATCGCCATGTTTTGCACGCCCGACTGCAGCGCCACCGTGGCGCCGGGGTCGGTATCGCCGAGCGCCGCCTGCCATAGGTTGTCGAGCTGCGTGAGCTCGCGCGTGGCGGCCGACTCACGCCGCGTCAGCACACCATCCACCACCCGGTACGACACCACCTGCAGGCGGGTCGGCTGGTTCTCGCCCATCACCATGCGCACCAGCGTGATGCGCTGGTCCTCGGCCTGCAGGAAGGCGCGGTTGCGCAGCAGCGCGGGGGTGGCCAGGTTCTCGCAGTCGCTCTGCATCTGCGCGAACGCCAGCTGCAGGCCGCGCGTTTGCTCCATGCCGATGGTCAGCGTCTCGCGCGAGCGCACGATGCTATCGAGCCCGCGCCAGCCCAGCACCGCGATGATGGCGAGGATGGAAATCGCCAGCAGCAGTTCGATCAGCGTGAAGCCACGCCGCCGGTGCACGCGCGCCATCATGAGTTCAGCACCAGTTGGACCAGCTTGATGATGCGGCGCTCAGGATGCGCCGCCTCGTAGACGCTGACCTCCACCCGGCGGAAGCGCGGATTCGGGCTGGCGATCACCTCCTCCTCGCACATCAGCTGCAGGTCGCCTTGCGGGCATTCGTAGGTTTGCTTGCCGATCGGCGGGAACACCTTGGACAGGCGCAGCTGCACCAGCCGGTTCTCGGCCGACCAGGTGGCCATCATATTGGCGCGCAGGCCGTCGCTGTTGGCGGTCAGGCTGCCGACCGCGCGCAGCGAGGCGATCAGCGCGGTGGCGACGATCATCAGCGCAACCAGCACCTCCAGCATGGTGAAACCGCGTTGGGACGATGGCCGCATCTCAGTCCACCGTGAAGTGACCGATGCCGTCGGCGCGGATGGCGACGCTGCCGCCATCGCTGGCGGTCATGGTCAGCACAAAGGGTTTGTCGACCGGCTCGCGGCCGAAGATGATGCGCAGCGTCGGTTCGGGCAGCGCCGGCGCCGGCGCCGGGTCCAGCATCAGCGTGAGGGGCGCGTTCTTGAATTCGCGCTCGCGCAGCAGGTCATCCTGCACCACCGCTTCCCATTGCTTGTTGTCGTTGCGGATCATGAAGCGGTAATTGTCGGCGCCTGCTTCAAAGGCGATCTGCCGGTTGCGCACGATGGCCTCGTCGCGCGCCAGCTGCAGCAGCAAGGCGATGCGTTTGGCGTCCTGCTGCATGGACTGCTTCTGGTTCGGCATGGCGTTGAGCGACACCAGCCCGAGGGTGATGCCCAGGATGACCATCACCACCAGCAGTTCAATCAGCGTGAAGCCACGCTCGCCGCGCATGATGAGCGATCAGTTATCCCAGGAGCCGATGTCGGCGTCGTCGCCGGTGCCGCCTGGTTGTCCGTCGGCCCCGTAGGAGAACACGTCGATCTCGCCCTTGATGCCCGGCGACAGATACTGGTACGGATTGCCCCACGGGTCCTTCGGCATTTTCTCGACATAGCCGCCGGCCTTCCAGCCATTGGCGGCCGGACCGGCGGTCGGCTTCTCGATCAGCGCCTGCAGGCCCTGCTCGGTGGTCGGATAGCGCTGGTTATCCAGCTTGTAGAGTTTCAGCGCCTGCATGATGGTGGCGATATCGACCTTGGCGGCGGCGACCTTGGATTCGCCGGTACGGTTCAGCAGCTTGGGCACCACCAGCGCGGCCAGCACGCCCATGATGACCACGACCACCATGATTTCGATCAGGGTGAAACCGCGCTGGGCATGACGACGAAGTGAAAGCTTTTTCATAATTGGTAGCAAATAAAAATGAGTGCAGAGTATAAGGCGGAATCAGGGCACTTGCGACCTTTCGCCGGCATTTGGCCCTGATTTATCCGCTTTGGTGCTTAAATGACTATTAATATGACAGTTTCTTTACAAGACCTTACGACTTAACGGTGTTTATGGGCGCTCGATTCGATGCGGGCGCGGGCGCCCTCGTTGCTGCCGCCGTAGGCCTCCGCCACAGGGTTGGCGCCGCGCGTCACCTTGGGCGCCTCGGTCACGAACGGCGCGATGCCCAGCGCCGCATCGATTTCCTGCGGGTAGATCAGGAAGCCGCGCGTGATCACCGCCGACACCTTGCGCACGTCCTCGATGTTTTTGGTCGGGTCGCCGTCCACCAGCACGATGTCGGCCAACTTGCCCGGCGTGATGCTGCCGCGGTCATTGGTGGTGCGGGTGTAGCGCGCGCCGTTGCGGGTGGCCACCTGCAGCGCCTGCGCCGGCGTCAGCCCGGCCTTGACCAGCAGCGCCAGCTCCGAATGCAGCGTGAAGCCAGGGATATCGTCGGTGCCGGCCACGATCGGCACGCCGGCCTTGTACATGATGCCGACGAATTCCACCATCTTGGCGTAGGATTTCTCGTAGCGCTTGAGCTGCGCGTCGCCGTCGATCTTCATGGTGCCGACCTTGAAGCCGCGCGCCACGTCCGGCGGCATGTGCGATGCCACCGAGGCGTAAGGCTCGTTCATGTCGCCGTCGCGCTGCTTGAGAAAGGCAAAGGTGGCCATCGTGGGGTCGATGGAGATCTGCTTTTTCGCCAGATAGGACACGAAGTCCTTCACCGGCTTGGAGTTGAAGTCCAGGTCCGCCACTTTCTCGGCCGGCAGCACGAAGCGGTTGAGGTTACGGGTTTCGGTATCCGGCTTGACCAGGAAGTTCAGCAGCACCTGGTTGATGTGCTGGATCTCGTCGTAGCCGGCGTCCAGCGCCTCCTGCGCGCGCAGGCCGGCCGGAATGTGGCCGGAGACGCGCATGCCGCGGCTGTGCGCGTAGGCCACCGTGTCCTTCAGGATGGCTTTCGGGAAGGAGTTGTAAATCTTCAGCTGCGGGTAGCCGCGCTCCGCGTACCAGTCGATGGCGTCCTTGGCTTCCTTCAGGTCCTTGATGACGAAACCGTTGTTGGCGCTGAATGGGCTCTCGCCCTCCAGGAAGCCGGCCGGCACCACCTGCGGCGCCAGCAGCTTGCCGGCGGCGGTTTCGTCCAGCATGGCCTGCAGTTGCTTGTTGTCGTTGCCCATGTCGCGCACACTGGTCACGCCGGCCGACATGTTCAGCGCGCCGGACCAGCGGTCCACGTGGCCGTGCAGGTCGAACAGGCCAGGCAGCACGATGCGGCCGGCGGCGTCGATCACGTTGTCCGCGTCGCGCACCGGCGAACCGGCCGGCCGCACGGAGGTGATGCGGCCGCGCAGCACGTAGATATCGGATGGCTTGCCGACGGTGGCTTTTTCGCTGTCGAAGATGCGTGCGTTGCGCACCACGGTGAGGCCGTTGAGCGGGTGCTGCAGCCTGGCGGCGGCGTCGGTCAGCATCTGCTGCTCGGCGGCTTTTTGCGCCTTGGCCAGCGCCGGCACGGCGGCTTGCCAGCCCTCCTCCATCATGCTGCCGAAGCCCGGGATGATCACCGCGAACAGGCGCGGCGACTCGCCGGAGGTGGCCCAGTAGAACGACGGCGACAGGCCAACGCCGGTCTGCGCCAGCAGGCGCACCGTCTGTTTCTGGCCGGTGGCGCTGGTGACTTCAACGCGATCCAGTTCGCGCTGCGACAGCGTGCCCGATGGCAGCAGCGGCAGCTTGGCGTCCGGGTTCTTGGCCAGCGCGGCGATGGCGACCGACTCCACCTCGAAGGAGCTGTTCAGCGGCAGGTAGGCGGCCGGGCCGCTGATGGTTTTCTCGCCCTGTTCCGAGGTCGATTTCCACTGCGCCTTGTCGCCCTTGCGGCTGAACTGCTCGTCCACCACCGCGCCGAAGGTCGAGTTGCCCTTGACCGAGTATTCGGTCATGGTACCGTCGGCGGCGAGGCGGAACTGCTCCACCAGGTCCGGGCCGCGGCCGTTGTCCTTGTAGCCGAAAGTCACCTTGGTCAGGCCGTCGTCAAGGCGCTCGACAATCTGCTGGCCGATCTGCTTGTTGGCGTTCTCGGAAATGATCAAGTATTTGGTGGTGGTGGCGGCGTGGGCGGCGAATGCGGCGGCCAGCGCCAGCGGCAGTACGGCAAGTCGTTTCTTCAGCAAGTTGATTCTCCCTTTTATTTTTTAGCGGCGCAGACCGGGCAGGCGTCGTTGCGGGCGACGCCGATACTGGTCCATTCCATGTGCAAGCCATCCAACATCATCAAGCGCCCCGCCAGCGAACCGCCCACGCCCATCAACAGCTTGAGCGCTTCGGCCGCCTGCATGGCGCCCACCACCCCCACCAGCGGCGCGAACACGCCCATGGTGGAACAGGCCACATCTTCAAACTTCTGATCCTGCGGGAACAGGCAGGAATAACAAGGATGCTCGCCGCCGCGCGGATCGAACACGCTGATCTGCCCATCAAAGCGGATCACCGCGCCCGACACCAGCGGTTTATGCGCCGCCACGCAGGCGCGGTTCACCGCGTGGCGGGTGGCGAAGTTGTCGGTGCAGTCCAGCACCACGTCGGCCTGCGCCACCAGTTCGGCCAGGCGCGCGTCGTCCACGCGTTCGATCAGCGCGGTGACGGCGATTTCCGGATTAATCCGCTGCAGCGTCAGGCGCGCCGATTCGGCCTTGGGCTGGCCCACGCGTTCGGTGGTGTGGGCGATCTGGCGCTGCAGGTTGGTCAGGTCGACCGCGTCGTTGTCGACCAGCGTGATGTGGCCGACCCCGGCCGAGGCCAGGTACATGGCAGCCGGTGAACCGAGGCCGCCGGCGCCGATCACCAGCGCGCGCGCATCGAGCAGCTTTTGCTGGCCTTCGATGCCGATTTCGTCGAGCAGGATGTGGCGCGAGTAGCGCAGCAATTGTGAGTCGTTCATCGTCTCTCTGCGGCGTTGGCGCGCATGGGTTTATTTGGGCTGGCTATTGGGCTGGGTATCGGGCTTGGTTTCGCCGACGTCGTTGGCCGGCTTGGCGTCGGCCTTGGACAGCTTGACCGGCAAGCCCTTGAAGTGGTTCAGCGCCTGCGCCAGCTGGAAGTCGTCCTTGGAGCCGAATTCCACCGGCTTGGTCTTCCTGGCCAGCACCGCGATCGCCTGCTCCTCCTCCGCCGGATCGCGCTTGGCGGCCTCGCCTTCCGGGTCCTTGTCGTTGCCGAGGTGTTTTTGCAGATCCGCCTCGCGCACGCGCAGGCGGTTCAGGCCATCGCCTTCGGCGGTTTCATCGACCAGCAGGTCCGGCATGATGCCGCGCGCCTGGATGGCGCGGTTCTTCGGCGTGTAGTAGCGCGCGGTGGTCAGCTTGACGGCGGTATCGGCGGTCAGTTGGCGCAGCGTCTGCACCGAGCCCTTGCCGAAGGTCTGCTGGCCCATGATGGTGGCGCGCTTGTAGTCCTGCAGCGCGCCGGCCACGATTTCCGAGGCCGAGGCGGAACCGGCGTTCACCAGCACCACCATCGGCACCTCCTTCAGCGCGGCCGGCAGCTTGGCCAGCGGGTCGGTCTTGGCGCGCGGCGCGTAGAATTCCTGGCGGCCGTAGAAAGTCTCCTTGGACGCCAGCAGCTGGCCGTTGGTGGAGACGATCACGGAATCCTTGGGCAGGAAGGCGGCCGAGACGCCGATCGCACCCGGCACCACGCCGCCCGGATCGTTGCGCAGGTCCAGCACCAGGCCCTTGATGTTGGGGTCCTGGTGGTACAGGGCGGTGATCTTCTTCGCCATGTCGTCCACGGTCGGTTCCTGGAACTGAGAGATGCGCACCCACGCGTAACCGGGCTCGATGATCTTGGCCTTGACGCTCTGCACGCGGATTTCCTCGCGCACGATGTTGAAGATCAGCGGCTTGTCCTCGTCCTTGCGGCTGATGGTGACGCTGACCTTGGAGCGCGGCTCGCCGCGCATCTTCTTCACTGATTCGTCGAGCGACATGCCCTTGATCAGGGTGCCGTCGATGCGGGTGATGACGTCGCCGGCCTTGATGCCGGCCTTGAAGGCGGGGGTATCCTCGATCGGCGACACCACCTTGATGTAGCCGTCCTCCAGCCCGACCTCGACGCCGATGCCGACAAACTTGCCGGCCACGGTCTCGCGCATTTCGCGGAAGGCTTTCTTATCGAGGTAGACCGAGTGCGGATCGAGCGAGGACACCATGCCCGAAATGGCTTCGGTCAGCAGCTTCTTGTCGTCGACGCTTTCGACGTAGTCGGTCTTGATCAGGCCGAACACGTCGGACAGCTGGCGCAGCTCCTCCAGCGGCAGCGGCGAGCCGCTGACTTTTTGCGCGATGGCGGAAAACTGGAAGGAGGCGGCAACACCAGCCACCATACCGAGGCCGATCAGGCCGATGCTCTTGACTTTGTTGCCCATTTTTTCCGCAAACCTTAAAACTTGACCCAGCCAGCCGGATCGAATGCCGCGCCCTGATGGCGAAGTTCGAAGTATAGCCCCGATTCCTCGTTACCGCCGCTGTTACCCGCGCTGGCGATGGGGTCGCCCGCCTTGACGATGTCGCCGGCCCGTTTGAGCAGCGATTGGTTATTGCCGTAAATACTCATGTACTGGCCGCCGTGATCGACGATGATCAGGTTGCCGAAGCCGCGCAGCCAGTCGGCGAACACCACCCGGCCGGCCGCCACCGCGTGCACGTCGGCGCCCTCGGCGGTGCGGATGAAGACCCCCTTCCAGCTCGGGCCGTCGCCGCGCTTGGCGCCGAACTTGGCGGCCAGCTTGCCGGCCACCGGCGGCCGCAGCTGGCCCCTGAGGCTGGCGAAGGCGCCGGCCGGCGCGGCCGGGGCCAGCGCGATGTCGGCCGGCTTGGCCGGCGGCGCGGCCGGCTCCTGCGGCGTGCTCTCGGCGGGGGCCGGGCGCGCGGCCACCTTCGGCTCGTCGGCGTCGATCGCGTCGGCCGGGCTTGGCGCCGGGGCCGGCTTGATGGTGCCGGACTTGGCGTTATTGTTGTTGGCCTTGGCCAGGCGCTGGCGTTCCGCCTCGGCGGCCTTGGCCTTGGCCAGCGCGCGCGCCTCGGCTTCCGCCTTGGCCTTGGCGGCAGCCCTGGCCGCCGCCACCTGCTCCTGGCGTTTCTTCTCGGCGGCGGCAGCGGCGGCCTGCTCGGCGATCAGTTTGTTGAGCTTGTCGACCAGGCCGGTCATGCGCTGCTCGTCGCGCTCCAGGTTGCCCGCCTCCTTGCGCTGGGCCACCAGTTTCTTCGACAAGGTGGACAACAGGGCGGCGCGGCGCGCCTTCTCCTGTTCCAGCTTGGCTTTTTGCTGCAATTGCTCCTGGGCGATTTCTTCCAGCTCGTCCTTGGCGTTCTGCGCCTGCTCCTGGTTGACCTCGACGGCCTTGAGGTTGGCGCGCAGCGCCTCCAGCAGCCGCGCCTGCGCCTGCGACACATAGGCCAGCATTTGCAGATCGCGGTTGATGCGGTTGGGATTGTCGCCGGACAACAGCAACTTGATGCGGTCCTCGTTGCCCGCCACATACTGCTCGCGCAGCAACTTGGCCAGTTGCTGCTTCTGCTGGGCGACCGTGGCCGCCAGCTTGTCGTGCTCGGCCGACAGCTGTTGCAGCTTGAGATTGGTGTCGCCCTGCTCCTGCTGCAGGTCGCGCAGCGCGCGGTTGGCGTCCGAGATCGCCTGTTCCGACTCGGCCAGGGTATCGGCCGCGTCGTCCTTGGCGCTCTCGGTCTTGCTGATGTCCTTCTTGAGTGCGGACAGCTTCTGCTGGACGCCGGCGCGTTCAGCCTCGGCGGCAGCCTTCTGCTTGCTGCGCTCGGTCATCTTGGCGAACGGCGCGGCCGAGGCGGCGCCGATCGACAGCATCAGCAGCCAGGCGGCCGCATGGCGGTACGAAGAAGACAAATTACTTGGCCTTGCCCTGGTTGGCCACGGCCGCTTGCGCGGCGGCGATGGCGTCGGCGTCACCCAGGTAGTAGTGACGGATCGGCTTCAGGTCCGCGTCCAGCTCGTACACCAGCGGGGTGCCGTTAGGAATGTTCAGGCCGACGATGTCGCTGTCGCTGATGCCGTCCAGCATCTTTATCAGGGCGCGCAGGCTGTTGCCGTGGGCCGAGATGATGATTTTCTTGCCGGCCTTGATGGCGGGGGCGATTTCCTCGTCCCACACCGGCACCACGCGCGCCACGGTGTCCTTCAGGCATTCGGTCAGCGGGATTTGCTCCTTCGACAGGCCGGCGTAGCGCGGATCGTTGAACGAGGCGCGGTCGTCGGTCGGCTCCAGCGCCGGCGGCGGGGTGTCGTAGCTGCGGCGCCAAACGAGCACTTGCTCGTCGCCGTACTTGGCGGCGGTCTCGCCCTTGTCCAGGCCCTGCAGGGCGCCGTAGTGGCGCTCGTTCAGGCGCCAGTCGTTCTTGATCGGCAGGTACATCATGTCCATCTCGTCCAGCGCCAGCCACAGCGTGCGCACCGCGCGCTTCAGCACCGAGGTGTAGGCCAGGTCGAAGGTGTAGCCGCCATCCTTGAGCAGCTTGCCGGCCTGCTTGGCTTCATTGATGCCTTTTTCGGTCAGGTCGACGTCGGTCCAGCCGGTGAAGCGGTTCGACAGGTTCCAGGTGGATTCGCCATGGCGCATGAAAACGATTTTGTACATGTGGACTATCTTTTCAGGAAAAGTTGGAAAACCGGTGCTTTGAATGCTGTTACAGCTTCTATTTTATAATGGGCGCATTCAGTTCAACCATTGGAATCCTGTGAAATTCTTCATTGACAATATTTTTCTGATTGCCATCGTGCTGGTTTCCGGCGGCGCCCTGCTGTGGCCGTCCCTGACCGTGCGCGGCAAGCGCGGCAGCCCGCAAGACATCACCATGTTGATTAATCGCGGTAAAGCCACCATTGTGGATGTGCGCGATGCCAAGGACTACGCCGAGGGCCACTTGCCTGACGCCAAGAACATTCCGCTGGCCGAGCTCGACAAGCGCCTGCCGGAGCTGGACAAGTTCAAGAACCGCAGCCTGATCGTGGTCGGCAAGAGCGACGCGCGCGGCTCGGCCGCCGCGGCCAAGCTGGGCAAGGCCGGCTTCGGCGACGTGGTGAACCTGGAGGGTGGCATTGCCGCATGGCAAAAAGCCGGCCTGCCGCTGGCCAAATAAAGGAGGTCAAAATGACTGCCGAAGTGATCATGTACACCACCGCCGTGTGCCCCTACTGCATCCGCGCCGAGCGCCTGCTGGAATCCAAGGGCGTCACCGGCCTGAAGAAGATCCGCGTCGATCTGGATCCGGAGCAGCGCATCACGATGATGCAAAAGACCGGCCGCCGCACCGTGCCGCAAATCTACATCGGCGACACCCACGTGGGCGGTTTCGACGATTTGTATGCGCTGGATCAAGCTGGCGGCCTGTCCCCCTTGTTAAATGGCTAATGGCCCCCAAATACAACGTGCGGCGGGTGGAAAGCGTTTAAAACCATAATGGTTTTGATACAATTGCCTTCGCGTTTGATTTGAGCTGTCTTCTAGCCATACCAAGCAAACATCATCCCGGGCGGCCGGTGCTGCCCGTTTTCACTATAACGAAAGCGTTCCATGTCTGAAGAAAATCTGCAACCAGTATTCCAAATCCAACGCGTCTACCTGAAAGACCTGTCGCTGGAACAACCCAACTCGCCGGCGATCTTCCTGGAACAGGAAGCACCGACCATCGAAGTGGCCCTGGACGTCGGCGCCGAGCCGCTGGCCGACGGCATCTTCGAATCGACCGTCACCATCACCGTGACCGCCAAAGTCAAAGACAAAGTCGCTTTCCTGGTGGAAGGCAAGCAGGCCGGCATCTTCGAGGCGCGCAACATTCCAGCCGAACAGCTGGATCCGCTGCTGGGCATCGGCTGCCCGAACATCGTTTACCCATACCTGCGTTCGAACATCGCCGACGTGATCACCCGTGCCGGTTTCCCGCCAGTGCACCTGGCCGAGATCAACTTCGAAGTGTTCTACCAGCAGCGTCAACAAGCGATCGCTGAAGCGGCAGCCGCCGCCCCGGCCGCTGACGCGACCCACTAAGCAAGATCAGCACTATCGCCGCCGCCGGGCGCTCGTCCGGCGGCAGTTTCCCCGTTTCAAGGTACACCATGACATTTCCCCGTTTGATCGCTGCGCTGACCATGACGCTGGCCGCCGCCGGCAGCCAGGCATACGACTTCAAAACGGTAGGCGCCAATCCCGTCATCCTGTATGACGCGCCATCGACCAAGGGCGGCAAGCTGTTCGTGGTGCCGCGCGGCGCCCCGCTGGAAGTGGTGCTGGCCTACGGCGAATGGCTGAAGGTGCGCGACGTCAACGGCGAGCTGGCCTGGACCGAGGCCAAGGGCCTGAGCGCCAAGCGCAACGTCATCGTCAAGACCCCCAACCTGAAAGTGCGCGCCACCCCGGACGACGCGGCCGCGGCCGTGTTCAGCGCCGACAAGGGCGTGCTGCTGGAGCTGACCGAGACGGCGGCCGGCGGCTGGATCAAGGTGCGCCACCGCGACGGCCTGATCGGTTACGTCAAGAATTCGGAAGTCTGGGGCATATAATTGCCGTAGCGGCGCCCTCCCACGCGCCGGATGAGATCCCATGCAAGATAAGACTAGCAAACATGCGGGCGCCGCCCGCAAGGTGAGCGTGCTCGGCGCTGGCGCCTGGGGCACGGCCGTGGCCATGGCATTGGCCCGGCGTCACGACGTGCTGCTGTGGGGGCGCAACGCCGCCGCCCTGCGGGCGATGGCGGTGGCGCGCGAAAACAGCTATTTGCCTGGTTACCCCTTCCCCGATCGCTTGCAGGTCGCCAGCGACTTCGAGGCGGCGCTGGCCCACGTGGCCGCGCCCGGCAGCCTGCTGATCGCGGCCTGCCCGGTGGCCGGTTTGCGTCCGCTGCTGCAGGCGCTCAAGGGGCGCGCCATCCCCAACCTGGTCTGGCTGTGCAAGGGCTTCGAATACGACACCGGGCTGCTGCCGCACCAGATCGTGCGCGAAGTGCTGGGTGACGCCGTGCCCGGCGGCGCGCTGTCCGGTCCCTCGTTCGCGCAGGAAGTGGCCAAGGGCCTGCCGTGCGCGCTGACGATCGCCTCCGCCTCGGCTGAACTGCGCGCCTGCGTGGTCGAGACCGCGCATGGCGGCAACATGCGCGTGTACTCGAGCGAAGACCTGGTGGGCGTGGAAGTGGGCGGCGCGGTGAAAAACATCCTGGCGATCGCCACCGGCGCGGCCGATGGCCTGGGCCTGGGCCTGAACGCGCGCGCGGCGCTGATCACGCGCGGGCTGGCGGAAATCACCCGCCTGGGCGTGGCTTTGGGCGGCCAGACCGAAACCTTCATGGGCCTGACCGGCATGGGCGACCTGATCCTAACCTGCACCGGCGACCTCTCGCGCAACCGCCGGGTCGGTCTGGGGCTGGCGCAGGGCAAGGCGCTGGAGGTGATCGTGCAGGAGCTGGGTCATGTGGCGGAGGGCGTGCCGTGCGCCAAGGCCGTGCGCGAGCTGGCGGCGCGGCTGGGCGTCGAGATGCCGATCACCAACGCCGTGGCCGGCGTGCTGTTCGACGGCGACCAGCCGCAAGCGATGGTCGCCCGCCTGCTCTCGCGCGACCCCCGCGACGAATAAACTTCGGGGTCAGGTCCTCCATTTCTACACGGCCTCAACAGCTTTGCTGTTGAGGCCGTGTAGAAATGGAGGACCTGACCCCGGAGTTTTACTCTTCGACCGGCTCGTCCTTTGCCTCGCGCATCCACTGCACCAGCGGATAAGCGTCCTTCAGGCCTGCCGCCAAGATCGGCACCAGCTTTTCCGGCTGGTTCAGAGGCAGGTCGATCTCGGTCCACACGAAGAAGCTCTTCAGCTTGATGTACTCGATGTGCTCGTGCTCGGGGTCGAAGCCTTTCGGCGGCCGCTGCAGCTTGCCCTCGTTCTGGATGTCGCCATAGGTGGCCACCAGCTTCTTGTTCTTCAGCACCTTGCGGAAGCCGGCCGCGTCGTCGACCATGTGCTGGCGCAGCGCCTTCAGGCGGTGCGGCGGCGGCATGTATTCGCCAGCGCCGAACAGCAGCTTGCCGTTGCCGTCGATCTGCATGTAGTAGGTCGGCCCGCCGGCCTTGCTCGGGCGCCGCATGTCGTTCGGCGCCACCGCCGCCGAGAAGCGCGTCTTGTACGGGCTCTTGTCATGCGCGAAGCGCACGTCGCGGTTGATGCGGAACATGGCTTTCTTCGGATTGCTGAACTTGACCTGCGCGTCGAACTTGCCCAGCTCCGCGATCATTTCCGTCACCACCTGCAGGAATTCCTCGCGCAGGATGTCGTAACGCGGTTTGTTCATGATGAACCACGGGCGGTTGTTGTTGTCCGCCAGTTCTCGCAGGTATTGGGTCAGGTCGCGCAGGTGCATGGGGTTCCTTATTTGGCGTTGGACGGCCGCTTGCCAACGGTGACGTCCAGCGTGGTCTCGCGGTTTTTCCGCAGGACCGACATTTTAGCTTTTTCGCCGGGAACCAGCTGGGCGATGAGGTTGAGCATGCTGTTGGTGTCGGCCACCGGCTTGCCGTCCACCGACAGCAGGATGTCGCCCGGCTTGATGCCGCCCTTGTCGGCCGGGCCGTTGCGCACCACGCCGGCGATGATGGCGCCGCTCTGGCGCTGCAGCCCGAAGCTGGCCGCCAGCTCGGGCGTGATTTCCTGGCTTTCCACGCCGATCCAGCCGCGCACCACATGGCCGGATTTGATGATGGCCTCCATCACCGACTTGGCGGTCGAGAC
Source organism: Duganella sp. SG902 (assembly GCF_013376005.1). Lineage (GTDB taxonomy): Bacteria > Pseudomonadota > Gammaproteobacteria > Burkholderiales > Burkholderiaceae_D > Rugamonas. The sequence continues at coordinate 598,316 of NZ_JABMJK010000003.1, forward strand.
CGGAATCGCGAAGCCGATCCCGACCGAGCCCCCGGTCTGCGAGTAGATCGCCGAGTTGATGCCCAGCAGGTTGCCGCTGGCGTCCACCAGCGCCCCGCCCGAGTTGCCGAAGTTGATCGCCGCGTCGGTCTGGATGAAGTTCTCGAAGTGGTTGATGTGCAGGTTGTTGCGTCCCAGCGCGGAGATGATGCCCATGGTCACGGTCTGGCCGACACCAAACGGGTTGCCGATGGCCAGCACCACGTCGCCCACCTGCGCCTGCTCGGCCTGGCCCAGCACGATCACCGGCAGCTTGTCGAGGTTGATCTTGATGACGGCCAGGTCGGTCTCCGGGTCGGTGCCGACCAGCTTGGCGGCGGCCTTGCGGCCATCGGTCAGCACCACCTCGATTTCATCGGCCGCCTCCACCACGTGGTTGTTGGTCAGGATGTAGCCCTGGGCCGAGACGATCACCCCCGAGCCGAGGCTGGACTCATCGTCGCCGTCCTCGTCGCGATCGCGGTCGCCAAAGAATTTTTTAAAGAAGGGATCGCGCAGCAGCGGATGCTTGCCGCGCTTGGGCTTCTTGCTGGTGATGATGTTGACCACCGCCGGCATGGCGCGCGCCGCCGCCGCCCGGTAGGAGCCGCCGGCCGAGGCCGGCGGCTTGGACGGTCCCGCCTCCAGCATGGCGGCCGGATGCTCGACGCTGCCCATTTGCTGCACGCGCACCGGCGCCGGGCGCTCGCGGCCCACCGCCATGTAGACAAAATACAGTGCCAATACGACGGTCACCGTTTGCGCAAACAATAACCACAGTCGTCGCATCGCAGTCCAGCCTGCCGCCCTCGCGGCGGCCTAGAATTATTTTTTGAGGGAATCGCGGATTTCGCGCAGCAGCACGATATCTTCCGGGGTCGGCGGCGGCGGTTCCGCCGCAGCGGCCGCCGCCTGCTCCTTGTGGCCCAGGTTGCGCGCCTTGTTCATCAGCCGCACCATCTGGAAGATCACAAACGCCAGAATGATAAAGTTCAGCAGGATGGTAGCAAAATTCCCGTAGGCGAACACCGCGCCCAGCTTCTTCGCTTCCGCCAGGCTCAGGTTGGCGGCCTGGCCGTTGAGCGGGATGTAGTAGTTGGCGAAGTCCAGCCCGCCGAACAGCTTGCCGATCGGCGGCATGATGATGTCGGCCACCAGCGAGTCGACGATCTTGCCGAAGGCGCCGCCGATGATCACGCCGACCGCCAGGTCGACCACATTGCCCTTCATCGCGAATTCTTTGAATTCCTGCATCATTGCCATATTTTTATCCTCGCTGTGTGGTCAATTGTGAACAAAACTGCGCTTGGATCATACTATTTTTTCAATTGGATTCCAAACACGCTTGTCGTTTACGCATTTGCAAGCCGAATTACGCTATAAATTGACCTACATCAATTTCTGCTCACAGCCCTCCCCCCTATCATCGCAACGGGGCGGTGTCATGCCGGCTGATTTCTTGGGGATCGAGCAACGTTGGTGTTTTTAATTGCATCGTGCATACCTTATAATGTAAGGTTGCTGGATTTCGTGCTTTATCCAAGTTGTCAGCTTTCAGGTTTGTACACAGTTCTCAAGATTTTGTTCGCACTTTGACTGATTGGGGTTTGTATGAGTAACGAAAAGCAGGTCGATTCAGGCCGTCGCGGATTGCTGGTCGCGACGGGCGCCGCCGGCGGGGTCGTAGGTCTGTCCACCGCGGGCGCATTAGTAAGCACCTTCCAGCCGTCCGAGCGCGCGAAAGCGGCCGGCGCGCCGGTCGAAGTGGATATCTCCACGCTCAACCCCGGTGAGATGAAAACCGTGGAATGGCGCGGCAAGCCGGTCTGGATCCTCAAGCGCACGCCCGAAATGGTGGCCTCGCTGAAAAAAACCGACGGCAAGGTGGCCGACGCCGAATCCAAGCGCAACCCCGAAGAATTCACCCCCGAATACGCCCGCAACGAATGGCGCTCGCGCAAGCCGGAAATCCTGGTCGCGGTCGGCATCTGTACCCACCTGGGCTGTTCGCCTTCCTCGAAATTCACCCCCGGCCCGCAGCCCTCGCTGCCGGACGACTGGGAGGGCGGCTTCCTGTGCCCTTGCCACGGCTCGACCTTCGACATGGCCGGCCGCGTGTTCAAGAACAAGCCGGCGCCGGACAACCTGCAGGTTCCGCGCTATATGTACCTGAGCGACACCAAGCTGGTCATTGGTAAAGACGAGAAAGGCGAGGCATAACCATGGGGGCATTCAAGGAGACCAAATTCCCGGCCGACGCACCGGCCGCACAAAAAGCACTGGGCTGGGTCGACGACCGCTTCCCGCTCTCGAAGCTGTGGAATGATCAATGGGGCAAGTACTACGCCCCGAAAAACTTCAATTTCTGGTACATCTTCGGCTCGCTGGCCATGCTGGTGCTGGTGCTGCAGATCGTCACCGGCATCTTCCTGACCATGCACTACAAGCCGGACGCCAACCTGGCCTTCGGCTCGGTGGAATACATCATGCGCGAGGTGCCGTGGGGCTGGCTGGTGCGCTACATGCACTCGACCGGCGCCTCGGCCTTCTTCATCATCGTCTACCTGCACATGACGCGCGGCCTGCTGTACGGCTCCTACCGCAAACCGCGCGAGCTGATCTGGCTGTTCGGCTTCGCCATCTTCCTGTGCCTGATGGCCGAGGCCTTCTTCGGCTACCTGCTGCCATGGGGCCAGATGTCGTACTGGGGCGCGCAGGTGATCGTCAACCTGTTCGGCGCCATCCCGCTGATCGGTCCCGACCTGTCGCTGTGGATCCGCGGCGACTACGTGGTGTCGGACGCCACCCTGAACCGCTTCTTCGCCTTCCACGTGATCGCCATCCCGCTGGTGCTGCTGGGCCTGGTGGCGGCGCACCTGATCGCGCTGCACGAGGTCGGCTCGAGCAACCCGGACGGCATCGAGGTGAAGGAGAACCTGGGCCCGGACGGCCACCCGGTCGACTCCATCCCGTCGCACCCGTACTACACGGTGCACGACCTGTTCGGCGTGTCGGTGTTCCTGACCATCTTCAGCGCGGTGGTGTTCTTCGCGCCGGAAATGGGCGGCTACTTCCTGGAGTACAACAACTTCCTGCCGGGCGATTCGCTGAAAACCCCGCTGCACATCGCGCCGACCTGGTACTTCACCGCCTTCTACTCGGTGCTGCGCGCCACCACCGCCGACTTCATGTGGGTGCTGATGTTCTTCGTGGCCGCCTACGTGGTGTTCATCTGGCTCAAGTCGCGCCTGTCGACGCTGACCAAGACCATCATCGCCGTGGTGGCGCTGGTGGCCATCATCGGCATGCTGCCGCAGATCCTGGACGCGAAATTCTGGGGCGTGGTGTTCTTCGGCTCCTCGGTGGTGATCCTGGCCTTCCTGCCATGGCTGGACAAATCGCCGGTGAAATCGATCCGCTACCGCCCGGACTGGCACAAATACGTGTACGCCGTGTTCTTCATCTCGTTCCTGACGCTGGGCTACCTCGGCACCCTGGCGCCGACCGAGGGCCGCACCATCGTCTCGCAAGTGTGCACCCTGCTGTACTTTAGCTTCTTCCTGTTCATGCCATGGTGGAGCGCCATGGGCACGTTCAAGAAGGCTCCGGACCGCGTGGTCTACCACGGCCACTGATCGCTAAAGTGTATAAAGGACAACAGATGAAATACGCGAAACGCATACTTGCTACGATGGCATTGTTGCCGGGCCTGGCCTTCGCCAACGAGGGCGGATTTGCGCTGGAAAAGGCGCCGGACCGCTCAAATAACCTGGCCGCGCTGCAGAATGGCGCCAAACTGTTCGTAAATTACTGCCTGAACTGTCATAATGCGTCCTCCATGCGCTACAACCGCCTGAAAGATCTGGGCCTGAGCGAGGAGCAGATCAAGGCCAACCTGCTGTTCACCGGGGAAAAGGTGGGGGAAATGATGACCACCACCATGAACCCGAAGGACGCCAAGGCCTGGTTTGGCGTGGTGCCGCCCGATTTATCGGTGATCCAGCGCGCGAAAGCGTCCGGAGCCGGCACCGGCAGTGATTATTTGTACACCTACCTGCGGACCTTCTACAAGGACGACACCCGGCCCACCGGCTGGAACAACATGGTGGTCAACAACGTGGCCATGCCGCACGTGCTGTGGGAACTGCAGGGTGTACAAAAAGTCAAGATGGAGGAAGTGGCCGATCCGCACGAGCACGGCAAGACCATCCACCAGTTCGCCGGGTTCGAGCAAGTCGCGCCCGGCAAGCTGAACAAGCTGGAGTTCGACACCGCCGTGGCCGACCTGGTGGGCTACATGGAGTGGATGGCGGAGCCTGCCGCGCAGACCCGCAAGAAACTGGGCGTCGTGGTCGTGTTGTTCATGACCTTGTTCGCCCTGCTGGCATGGCGCCTGAACGCGTCGTTCTGGAAAGAAGTTAAATAGTCGAGAGCGCCGGCCTGGCCGGCGCTTGTTTTGCGATGCCCGCGCTTGGCGGGCGATCGATCCGGGTGAGCCGTTCGCGGTCTCGCCCTGTTTGTCCTTCTAAGGAACTAGAAAAAAATGATGGTTCTCTACTCGGGTACGACCTGCCCATTTTCGCAACGCTGCCGCCTGGTCCTGTTTGAAAAAGGCATGGACTTTGAAGTGCGCGATGTCGACTTGTTCAACAAGCCGGAAGACATCTCGACCATGAATCCCTATGGTCAGGTGCCGATCCTGGTGGAACGCGAATTGATCTTGTACGAATCGAACATCATCAACGAATACATCGACGAGCGTTTCCCGCATCCGCAGCTGATGCCGGCCGACCCGCTGATGCGCGCGCGCGCGCGCCTGATGCTGTTCAACTTTGAAAAAGAATTGTTCGTGCACGTGCACACGCTGGAAAGCGAACGCGCCAAGGGCAACGACAAGAGCCACGACAAGGCGCGCGCCGAGATCCGCGACCGCCTGACCACGCTGGCGCCGCTGTTCCTGAAGAACAAATACATGCTGGGCGACGAGTTCTCCATGCTGGACGTGGCCGTGGCCCCGCTGCTGTGGCGCCTCGACCACTACGGCATCGAACTGTCGAAGACCGCCGCGCCGCTGATGAAGTACGCCGAGCGCATCTTCTCGCGTCCGGCCTACATCGAAGCGCTGACGCCGTCGGAAAAGGTGATGCGCCGTTAATGGTTCATTGAAGCATTACGGCGCGCCGCCGGCCCCGGCCGGCGGCGCGCCGTGTTTTACTGCAGTCTGGAAGACCCATGTCTGAAATCTCAACCAAGCCCTACCTGCTGCGCGCCATCTACGAGTGGTGCACGGACAGCGGCTACACCCCCTACCTCGCCGTCAAGGTCGACGCCGCCACGACGGTGCCGATGGAATACGTGAAAAAGGGCGAAATCGTGCTCAACATCAGCTTCGGCGCCACCTCGGGGCTGAAGATGGACAACGACAGCATCCGCTTCCACGCGCGCTTCGGCGGCGTCTCGCGTGAAATCTTCATCCCGGTCAACAACGTGATGGCCATCTACGCCAACGAAAACGGCCAGGGCATGGCGTTCGAGCCGCAACTGGGCCAGCCATCCGCGCCGGCGCCGGAACCGGAGGAAGCGCCGGCCGCGCCCGTGTTGTCGGCCGTGCCGCCGGCGCCGGGAGAGGCCAAAACCGAGGCGCCCACCCCGCCCGGCGACGACACCGATCCGCCCAAAAAGGGCGGCCGTCCGACCCTGACGCGTATTAAATAGCGTATAATTCGCCCCGTAAAAGTCACGCCGGCTTAGCTCATTTGGTAGAGCAGTTGATTTGTAATCATCAGGTGGCCAGTTCGAAACCGGCAGCCGGCACCAGAAATTAGCTTTGAATTCAACGGCTTACGTGTCTTTCACGTAAGCCGTTTGTCTTTGTGTCCGTCAAAAAGTACACTTTCAGTACAGTAAGGATACACAGAGGCTCATGGCAACCATCGTTCAAACCCCATCCGGCACCTATAAAGCGCTCGTGCGCATGAAGGGTTGGCCCACCACTTCCAAGACCTTCCGCCTTAAACGTGACGCCGTCGATTGGGCGCGCCGAACCGAGGACGAGATGGTCCGAGGTGTGTACATTTCGCGCAGTGGATCGGAAAGGCTGACTATCCAGGAGGCTCTGCAGCGCTACCTCAACGAAGTTACGCCAACCAAGAAGCCGACCACCCAGCGCAGCGAATCGATCACCGCCCAGCACCTTACCGGGTTCTTGGGCAAATACTCGATGGCCGCCGTGAGCAGCGAGCTGGTCGCATCCTACCGCGACCATCGCCTGACAGCCGGCAAAGCGAATAACACAGTTCGCATAGAGCTGGCGTTGTTGAGCAACCTCTTCACCGTCGCCATGCAGGAATGGGGCCTCGGCATTACTCACAACCCCGTCGCTACCATCCGCAAGCCGAGCCCAGGCAAAGGCCGAGATCGCCGGCTGACCGGAGACGAGGAGCAGCGCCTTTTGGACGCGGTAGAGGCCCACAGCAATCCAATGCTGGCATGGGTTGTGACTCTGGCCATCGAAACCGGCATGCGGCAATCCGAGATCGTGAATCTGCGACTCCCGCACGTCGATCTGCAAAGCCGGGTCGTCCGGCTATCTGACACGAAAAACAATTCTTCACGTACAGTTCCTTTGACTGCGGCCGCGACCGCCGCCCTGAAGAACGCAATCAATAATCCGATCCGCCCGAAGGAAACCGACCTGATATTCTTTGGAGAGCCAGGGCGTGATGGCATCCGGCGGCCGTACCAGTTCGCCAAAATCTGGGGCAGCATTAAACAGGCCATCGGGGCCAACGACTTACATTTCCATGATCTACGCCACGAGGCCGTCAGCCGCCTTGTTGAGGGCGGCCTCAGCGATCAGGAAGTCGCCTCGATCAGCGGCCATAAGTCCATGCAAATGCTCCGCAGGTACACGCACTTACGTGCAGAGGACCTAGTGACAAAACTGGATGGCTTGACGAAAATCCGTGCCGTGGTGCTCGACGTATACGGCACCATTGCCGCCATCAACAACAAACGCAGTCCCTTCGCCCGATTGCTGCAGATAGGCGCGTCACAAGGCCGCACAAGGACGAAAGAAGACTCCAGGGCACTTATGACCAACCCGTGGGATCTACACGAGGCAGCGCAGTTCTTCGGCATCGAATTGACAGGTGCGGAGCTTGACGAGCTGGAACAGGATCTGGAGACAGAACTAGATTCGATCACGTTGTATGCCGACGTGGTCCCCACCATTCGGGCATTACAACGCCGAGGCATCAAAGTCGCTCTCTGCTCGAACTTAGCCAAGCCATATGCAGCACCAATTACTCGTCTCCTGCCGATGCCATTGGACGCATATGCCTGGAGCTTCGAACATCAAGCAATCAAGCCAGATCGCAACTTCTACGAGCGTGTGTGTGAAAAGCTTATGTGCTCCCCCAACCAAGTTCTGATGATTGGCGATACCCCCATCGCAGACGTAAGCGGGCCACGCGAAGTTGGGATGCAATCGTTATTGCTAGATAGAAAAGCACTTACTGATTCAAAAGATAAAATTCACTCGCTAACCGGCTTATTAGATGCACTTTAAAAAAAGCAACCTCCATACTGCATCCATATTGCATCCATTCGGCATCTTCACCACAAATTAAAATATTTTTCCCAAGAGACTCAATGCTAATTTCGCTTAATTAACAATAATTGATGCTATATTTTAATTTTTACAAAACAAAACATAAGAATCTGATTTATAAAGATTTTCAATTCCCGAAATAGCATTTTCGGTAGCCCGAAACTATATTTTTCGGGAACCAGCAATTTTCCCAAGTTGCTTAAAATTACGCCTATTTTGTGAAATATAGCTTCGTTGACGGATAAATTCTGTAACTTTATCTTAGCTCCATTAATCACCGGAGCTAAATATGACTACTGAAGAAACTCTGATTCAACGATACGGCGTATTACTCTCTCTTCGCGACTGCGCTGAGCTGTTCTGCCGCAGCGCTGAAGGACTGCGCGTTACCCTCGCCGGCAATAACGAGTTTGCAAACCGTCTTCGTCCCGCCAAGGTCAAGATCGGCCGCCGCATCTTGTTCAAAGCCAGCGTCATCAGCCAAATCTTGGATGACGCTCAAGGGAAATGAGCATTCGCGCCATGAACTGGGCCTGGGCACAAGAACTATCACCGACGCCGAAGCTGATCTTGATGGCATTGGCGGACGCTGCCAACGACAAGGACGAATGCTGGCCGGGAATTCCGTTCATCGCCAGGAAATGCTGCGTTTCTGAGCGCACAGTTCAGCGCGTGATTCAAGACTTCGACGCGACCAAACTGATGTCCATTGAACCTCAGTTCGATCCTCGGAACGGCCGGCGCACATCGAACAAATACCGTCTGAATATCGCCCCACAGCCCTACCCCGACAATTTGTCACCGGCACGCCAATCGAAAGAAGTAGCGGGTGACAATTTGTCAGGGTCGATGGTGTCAGGTCCTGTCACCTACGTCGGTGACATAGCTGCGTCACCACTAGAACCACAACATGAATCTGAACAACAACCACTACACATTCCAAGCGCTCTATCCAAGCTAGAGCGGCAAGGGATTTCCTCTCTAGCTCGTGCAATCCCCCACCAGGACGCACAGGCCTTGTTAGACGAGTTAGCCGATGCTCTGGAGACTGCAACCATCAAAACGAACGCTATGCGTTGGTTCCGCGGCCTGGTCACGCGGTATCGCAAGGGCGAATTCATCGCGGTTGGTGGAATAAGGGTCGCTGCGCGACGGGCACGCCAAGAGGAATCCGCCGCCGCTGTAAAGGAAGTCAGCTCAAGGCCTACAGACCAAGCTGCAGCAAAACAGGCGCTGGCCCATATCAAAGGAATGGTTGGCGGTAGTCGTCCGGCTGCGCGCCCACAGTCTCACAACCAAAGTAAAGAGTGAAGCCCATGAATAAGAAAATATTTCTCCTACACTTAACGCTTGTCGCTTCCTCGATTGCCAACGCCGGCAGCGTCGCAGGCTTTGGCGGCGCTACCGAAGTCACGCAAATCCTCAACAACGTCGAGCTGGTGAATCAATCGGCTCAGATGTACCAGCAGGTCCAAAACACGATCACGGCTGTTCAGCACTCCCAACAGCAGCTGAAAAACCTGCTCGCCTTGCCAACACAAACCTGGGGCCAGGCGCAGCAGGAGCTGTCCGCGCTGGCCGACCTGGTGAACAAGACCGCCGCGCTGTCCTACGCCGGCGGGAACATCGACCAGCTGTTCAAGCAGCGTTTTCCCGGTTACGCCCGCTCGGCCGGCAGTACCAATTTCGGCGGCCAGTTCCAGAACCTGGTGCAGACCCAGCTGGACGGCCTGAATTCGGCCCTGCAGGCCGCCGGCTTGCAATCGTCGCAGTTTGCCAACGAACGCGCCGCCCTGCAGCAGATTCAAAGCATGTCGGCCAGCTCGCAAGGCTCCCTGCAGGCGCTGCAGGCCGGGAACATGGTGGCCTCGGCCACGGTGGACCAGCTGCAGAAACTGCGCCAGCTCTACATGGCGCAGATACAGGCGCAAAACTCATTCATGGCCGGCCAGGCGCAGCAACAGGCTGACCAGATGGACGCCGCCCAAACCTTTATGAAACAAGGATCGGGCACCGTCCGAGCACCCGGTTCCAGCAATTTCAAATCGTTCTAACTACTCGTTTTCAAGGACCAGATCATGACCTTCAATCAGAAAAAATTCCTCTCCCTCGGCCTGGCTATCGCCATCGTGTCGCTGGCATCGATGTTGACCGGCTGCGGCAAGTCGGACGCCGAAAAGGTGGCCGAACAGCAGGCCGCCACGAACAAGGCCACGCACGAAATGATGAAGCAGGGCGACAGTCAGAAGACCGTCCGCAAGCCTGGCACGAGCGGCTTTAAGTCGTTCTAATCTAGATCGAGGGACAGACCATGACCAGTAACCACAAAGGCCGCCTGCTGCTAATGGCGGGCCTGTTGCTCCTGACGTCGCCGGCGTTTGCCGACACGCCGGCAGCCGGCTATGACCTCGGCACGATCATGAACAAGTACCGCGATGCCGCTACGGTGTTCGGTGCGAACATCACTACGATAGCCCTGGGGCTGTGCTACAAGCTCTTTGCCATTGATCTGGCGTGGACCATCATCGGCCGCTTGCTCAAGGGCGCAGACTCCGTTGAAATCCTGACGGTCGTCGTAATGCGCTCGATGTGGATGGGCCTGATTCTGTGGGTGATGAACAATCCCAGCGTCCCGCTCGCAGTGGTCACCAGCTTTATCCAGATCGGCAAGGATGGCGCGCATACGTCCGCAATCAGCCCCGGCGAGGTCTTTTGGCAGGGCATCGACCTCGTGAACTTGATGATGTCAAAGCTGGCCGACAATTCCACCATCGCTGGCATACCTGTGCCGGCCGGCGTGGCGGCCATGACGAACCCGTTTGCGGCCTTCCTGGTGGGCGGCGCGCTCATCATCATCATTGTGTGTTTCGGGATGCTGGCCGCACAGTTCGCAGTCGCCTGGATTCAGCTGTGGTTCTACCTGGCCGTGTACCCGATTGCCCTGGCCTTCGGCGTGATGAAGTGGACCAAGGACATCGCCATGAAGATCATCACAACGCCCCTGGTCTATGGCATCCGCTTCCTCGCCATCTACTTCGTTATAGCGGTGGGGACCGGCCTGGCCGCTGATTTCGGCACGGAGATTGCCAAGCTCTCGCTGACCGATTTGACGCCGATCTGGACCGTCCTGGCTGGCTCGGTGATGCTGCTGGTCCTGGCTATGAAGGTTCCTACCCTGGCGTCCGATCTTCTCGGCGGAACCGCCTCGATGTCGGCGGCCGATGGTGTCGGCGCGGTGGTGGCCGGCGGTGGTGCCATCGCTGCAGCTGCAGGCGGCATCTACGCTGCCGGCGGCAAGGCAACCAACAGCGTCAGCACAGCCGTCCAGGCGGGCTTTGGCGCCATCAGCTCCGCTACTGGCATCGGCCAGGCTGCGAACCACGCCGCCAGCGCGGCGGCTGGCGGGATTCCTGGCATGGGTGGTGCCTCGTCGCCGTCCGTCAGTCTGGCCGGCGCGGTGAATCCTGGCGCAGCGCCGTCCGCACCATCCGCACCAGCTGCGCCTGCAGCACCGCAGACCAGCGCGGCATCGGGCACGGCGCAACCGGCCGCCCCGGCTGCAGCGTCGAGGGCAACCGCACCAGTTGCGCCTGCTGATAGTCCTGCCGCTTCTTCTTCGGCCGCGCCGACTGCAGCTGCGCCACAGGGCGAGCGGGCCACGCCGCCAGCTCCTGCGGTGCCGGCCGAACCAGCTGCGCCGGCCGCCGCCGCGCCAGGCCAAGATGCAACGGCCGCGCCGTCGATCAATGCGCCGGACCAGGCAACGCCCACGCCGGTTTATCAACCGCCTGCCCCAAGCGCGATGAGTAGGAGCGTTGACGGAGTGCAGACGGTGCTGGACGAGATGCAAAAGACGAACGGCGGCGGCTCTGGCATTCAGACGCACCACGGCGACGAATGAAAAGGGTAACTTGAACAAAGGAGAGCAATTTGAAAAAAGTCAAAAGAATAGATGGCTTTAACGTCGATGTGTTTGAGTCAGTCAGGGCCGGCAAGGTCTGGTTTGCCGTGCGGCTCACCGACTATCCTAGTGCCAAGGCCGAGGCCAACTCTCTGCCCGACGCACTAGAGAAATTACGCCTGGCTTGGGATGACGTAAAACGCATCTATCTGGATCAAGGACTCAAGCCCCCCAAGCCCCCGCGTAGCCGCGGGAACTACCACGCTCTAAGGACACTTCGCTGGCTGGCGTCACGTCCGCCGCTATCGCCCGAAGTCCTTTAAATCATGGCGTGTACACGCTCTGATTGTCGGACTATGTCCGAGACGCAGGCGCGGGCCAGCGAATGTAAGTTTTTTGTTGAGATTTTGTAGACCGATGTAAGTTTTTTGTGGAGCGGCTGTAAGTTTTTTGTAGAGCCGCTGTAGGTTTTTTGTTGGTTTGATGCATCCGAAGTGCATCCACCTTCCTACGGATGATCAGCGGCTCTGTGCCAAAGGCAGTCGATGTCTCGCGAAAATGTGTAATGACCCAGTGAATTCCTGCTCAGGTGATAATACTGAAAGGACATCACGTGAGCATGGTTATGGAAGAGGAAGTTAAACGTTGGACTGCAA
>NZ_JABMJK010000004.1 GCF_013376005.1 Duganella sp. SG902
CCGACGACGACGACGCCAGATGGAGGAATTCGCACAACTGCAACCTTCACTCTTTTGAAACCATGTCAACAAAATTATTCCGGACAGCAGTGCGCCTGCGCGGGAATGACGGCGCATCAGTTTGCGGTCAAAAAGCCTTAACTTAGCGGCATTAGGATCTGACCCCGGATTGCGGGTTGCTGTTTAAGCGGCTGGCAGCTTGGCGATTTGCTCGCGCATTTTCTCCAGCGTGGCGCTGAAGTTGGCGACCCGTTCTTTTTCTTGCGCCACCACTTCCGCCGGCGCGCGCGCCACGAAGCTTTCGTTCGACAGCTTGCCGTTGGCCTTGTTGATCTCGCCTTCCAGGCGGGTGATCTCCTTGGTCAGGCGCTCACGCTCGGCCTTGACGTCGATTTCCACTTTCAGCATCAGCTTGGTGGTGCCGACGATGGCCACGGCGGCCGGCGAATCCGGCAGCGCGTCGACGATCTGCACTTCCGCCAGCTTGGCCAGCGATTGCACGTACGGCGCGAAGCCTTCCATCGCCGCCTTCTCCTCGGCGTTGCCCGGCTCGACGATCAGCGGCACGCGCAGCGACGGCGCCAGTTGCATTTCGCCGCGCAGGTTGCGCGTGGCGTCGGTCAGCGCCTTCAGCTGCTGCATCCAGGCCTCGGCCGATTCGTTGATGTTGGCGGCGTTGGCGATCGGGTACGGTTGCAGCATGATCGAGTCGCCGGTCTTGCCGGCCAGCGGCGCGACGGCTTGCCACAGCGCCTCGGTCACGAACGGAATCACCGGATGCGCCAGGCGCAGCACCACTTCCAGCACGCGCAGCAGGGTGTGGCGGGTGGCGCGCTGCTGCCCTTCGGTGCCGCTTTGCACCTGGACCTTGGCCACTTCCAGATACCAGTCGCAGTACTCGTCCCACACGAACTTGTAGATGGTCGAGGCGATGTTGTCGAAGCGGTAGTCTTCGAAGCCCTTGGCCACGTCCAGCTCGGCCTTTTGCAGCAGCGAGATGATCCACTTGTCGGCGTTCGACAGGTCGGCTTCGGATGCCGAGCAGTCTTTGCCTTCGGTGTTCATCATCACGAAGCGGGTGGCGTTCCACATCTTGTTGCAGAAGTTGCGGTAACCCTCGCAGCGGCCCAGGTCGAAGTTGATGTTGCGGCCCAGCGAGGCGTACGACGCCATGGTGAAGCGCACGGCGTCGGTGCCGTAGGCGGCGATCCCTTCCGGGAATTCCTTGCGCGTGGCCTTGGCGATTTTCTCGGCGGCTTTCGGGTTCATCAGGCCGGTGGTGCGTTTTTCCACCAGCGCGTCGACGCCGATGCCGTCGATCAGGTCGATTGGGTCCAGCGTGTTGCCCTTGGACTTGGACATCTTCTGGCCCTGTGAGTCGCGCACCAGGCCGTGCACGTACACGGTTTCGAACGGCACCTTGCCGGTGAAGTGCGCAGTCATCATGACCATGCGCGCCACCCAGAAGAAGATGATGTCAAAGCCGGTCACCAGCACCGACGATGGCAGGAAGGCCTTGATGTCCGGCGTTTCTTCCGGCCAGCCCAGGGTCGAGAACGGCACCAGCGCGGACGAGAACCAGGTGTCCAGCACGTCGTTGTCGCGGCGCAGCGGCGCGGTGATGCCCTTGGCAGCGGCTTGCGCCTTGGCTTCCTCCTCGGTGCGGGCGACGAAGATGTTGCCGGCGTCGTCATACCAGGCCGGGATCTGGTGGCCCCACCACAGCTGGCGCGAGATGCACCAGTCCTGGATGTTGTTCAGCCACTGGTTGTAGGTGGTGGTCCAGTTCTCCGGCACGAATTTGATTTCGCCCGACGACACTTTTTCCAGCGCCACCTCGGCGATCGATTTGCCCGGGTTGAACGTGCCTTCCGGCGCCGGCTGGCTCATGGCGACGAACCACTGGTCGGTCAGCATCGGCTCGATGACCACGCCGGTACGGTCGCCGCGCGGCACCATCAGCTTGTGCTTCTTGACTTCTTCCAGCAGGCCTTGGGCTTCCAGGTCGGCCACGATTTTTTTGCGGGCTTCAAAGCGGTCCAGGCCGCGGTAGGCTTCCGGCGCGTCGTCGACGATCTTCGCATCCAGCGTCAGGATCGACGGCATGGCCAGCTTGTGGCGTTGACCGACGGCGTAGTCGTTGAAGTCGTGCGCCGGGGTGATCTTCACGCAGCCGGTGCCGAAGGCCTTGTCGACGTATTCGTCGGCGATGATCGGGATTTCGCGGCCGACCAGCGGCAGCGTCAGCATCTTGCCGACCAGCGGCTGATAGCGCTCGTCGGTCGGGTCCACGGCCACGGCGACGTCGCCCAGCATGGTTTCAGGACGGGTGGTGGCCACGGTCAGGTGGCCGCTGCCGTCGGCCAGCGGGTACTTGATGTACCACATCGAGCCGTCTTCCTCTTCCGACACCACTTCCAGGTCGGAGACGGCGGTGCCCAGCACCGGGTCCCAGTTGACCAGGCGCTTGCCGCGGTAGATCAGGCCCTGCTCGTGCAGGCGCACGAACACTTCGGTGACGACCTTGGAGCGCTCCGCGTCCATGGTGAAGTATTCGCGTTTCCAGTCAGGGGAAGCGCCCAGGCGGCGCATCTGGCCGGTGATGGTGGAGCCGGATTTCTCCTTCCACTCCCAGACTTTTTCAATGAATTTTTCGCGGCCGAGGTCATGGCGCGAGACTTTCTGCGCGTCCAACTGGCGTTCCACCACGATCTGGGTGGCGATGCCGGCGTGGTCGGTACCGGGAATCCAGGCGGTGTTGTGGCCCAGCATGCGGTGGTAGCGGGTCAGGCCATCCATGATGGTCTGGTTGAAGGCATGGCCCATGTGCAGGGTGCCGGTGACGTTCGGCGGCGGCAGCTGGATGCTGAAAGAAGGTTTGCCGGCGTCGAGGGTGGCGGTGTAGTAACCGCGCGCCTCCCACTCGCTGCGCCAGAACTGTTCAATGTCGGCAGGCTCGAAAGACTTGGCTAATTCCATGATATGGCAGATTTAATTTGCGAAAACAGCCATTATAGATGACGCGGCCCCTGCTGCGCATTATTGTGGCAGCTACAATGGGCCTAACACGCAGGAGGATTCCATGGGCATGACCGTAGCCGAAATAGAGGAAAGTATCAAAACATTAAGCTTGGCGGATAAGCAGCGCATCCTTGATGCCTTGAGCCGCGAGCTGGCTGATGCCCGCCACGCCATGACATTGGAAGGGCTGGATGATGTCGATGCGGGTCGGTTTGTGGACCAGCAGGATGTCAAGAAGTGGGCCGACAGCCTAGGGACCAACGCGCCGCTGCCCCGGCCGTGAGCCATGGATATCTTCTGGACCAGCAAGGCGCTGTCCGATCTTGATCGATTGCACGATTTTCTGGCATTGATCGACCACCACGCTGCCGCGAGCGCCGTCCGCGCGTTAGTATCTGCTCCTGACCTACTGCCCGCCAATCCGAGGATAGGCGAGTTACTGGATGAATTTTTACCCAAGGAGGTGCGCCGCATTTTGGTGCGCCAATATGAAATCCGCTACGAGATAAAAGATACGGCGATTTACATTTTGCGTGTGTGGCACACGCGGGAGCATCGCTGACAGGAGAAAAAATATGCCCAGCTTTGAAACGCTTGCCTTGAGTATCGAGGACCATGTTGCGACGGTGCGCTTGAATCGGCCGGAGAAGTTGAACGCGATGAATGCGGCGATGTGGAACGATATCCGTGCCGCGTTCCGCTATATCGACGAGACGCCGGAGATCCGCGTCGCCATTCTGGAGGGGGAGGGCAAGGCCTTCACCGCCGGCATCGATTTGCAGATGATGATGGGCGTCGGCGCGCAGGTGCGCGATGAGTGCGACGGCCGCACGCGCGAGAAGCTGCGCCGCGTGATCCTTGATTTGCAGGATACCCTCACCAGTCTGGAACGCTGCCGCAAGCCGGTGCTGGCCGCCGTGCATGGCGCCTGCGTCGGCGGCGGCATCGATTTGATCTGCTGCGCCGACATGCGCTATTGCTCGTCCGACGCCTGGTTCAGCATCAAGGAGATCGACATCGGCATGGTGGCCGATGTGGGCACACTGCAACGTCTGCCGCGCCTGATCGGCGAGGGCATGGCGCGCGAGTTGGCCTACACAGCCCGCAAGTTCGACGGCGCCGAGGCCAGGGAGATGGGCTTTGTGAACCGCGTGTTCGAATCGCCTGAGGCGTTGCGTGCAGGCGTGCGCGAAATCGCCGCGACGATTGCGGCCAAGTCACCGTTGTCTGTGCGCGGCACCAAGGAGATGATCACCTACGCCCGCGACCACTCGGTGGCGGACGGCCTGAACTACGTCGCCACCTGGAACGCCGCCATGCTGATGTCCGCTGACCTGCAAGCGGCCATGATGGCAGGCGTGAGCAAGTCCACCCCTCAGTTCAAGGACTGACGCATCGCTTGCATCTTCTGGCAAGGCGCCGTTGCCGCATGCGCGACGGCAGCGGCGCCCTGGGCTTAGCCCTTACTTGCCGCAGCCGAGCGAGAGGATGCGGTCATAGGCCGCCTTGGCCTGCACCAGGCCGTAGCCGAACTTGTCGTCACGGCCGGCCGCGCCCAGGTCTTGCGCGCTCTTGTCGAGCGAAACGCGGACCTGGCTGCCGGTGCAGCTTGGGAAGTAGCTCCACACCAGCGCCGCCACGCCCGACACATGCGGCGTCGCCATCGAGGTGCCGTCGTAGTAGGCGTAGTTGGTGGCCGTGACGCTCAGGGTGGCGCTCTGGCCCAGCTGGTTCTTCATGGCCGCGCCCTCGGTGTCGGAGGCGGTGACCGACGGGATGGTGGTGACGGTCGTGCCCAGCGTGCCGCCGAAGCCGCCGGGGGCGTTGTTGTAGACCACGGCGCCGACGCCGCCACTGTTCTGGCAGTTGCTGACCTTGGTGGCGAAATCGATGCTGCCGCGCGCGATCAGGCACACCTTGCCGGCCACGGCGCTGTTGACGGCATCGCCCAGCCCGAAATCGGCCAGCGGCGCGGTGACGGTCTTCTTGGGCGAGCCTTCCATGCCGCCGGGCGCGTACACCGTGTTGCCCACTTTCAGCGCCGAGTTCGAGCCTGCGCCCATGGGCACGGTCGACAGGACGTTGACGCCGGGCGCGGCCAGCTCCACCTTGCTGTTGTATTGCGAGAAGGTCGCCCATTGCTTGAATTCGTCCAGCGCGCCGACCGACAACACGCTGGCGTAGCCGGCCGGGTAGGAGATGGCCGTGGTGCCGTCGTTGCCGGCGGCGGCCACCGACAGGATGCCCTTGGCTTCCAGCGCCGCGAAGGCGCGGTCCTCGGTCCGGCTCGACGCCGCGCCACCGAGCGACATGCTGATGACGTTGGCCCCGGCCGCGCCGCAATTGTTGGCGGCCTTGGCCAGGGAGGAGGAATAGGCCCAGCCATCGGCGCCAAACACCTTCACGATGTAGAGCTTGATCTTGCGGTTCGGATTGATGCCGACCACGCCGGTGTCATAGTTGTTGATGGCGGCAATGGTGCCGGCCACATGGGTGCCGTGATGGTTTTCGTCGGTGTACCACCAGCCGGTGCCGCGGTCGTACACGCCGTTGGCGTTGTTGGCGTTCAGGTCCTCATGCGCGCGGTCGTAGCCGGAATCGATGATGCAGACGGTGCGGTTGCTGGCGTTGCTGTCGGATAACTGGTCAGCCTGCACCATCTTGATGCCGTAGGGGACCAGTTGGCCGCTGAGGTAGGGCGCGGCCGAGGGCGTGGTGGCGCTGAGCGGATAACGCTTGACGTCCGGCTCCACGTACAGCACGTTGGGATTGTGCTGCAGCCCCTTGAGGGCATTGGTCGGCACCTCGATGGCCATGGCGTCCATGCCGTCGATCTCCAGCATGACCGCGCCGTGCGCCGCGCCCACCGCCGCCTTGATGTTGGCGGCCGCCCCGGGCTGGAAGGCAACGATGACGCGTTGCTTGTCCTGCGCGGCGTGGCTGGCGCCCACGGCGGCCAGCAAGGCGGCGCCGATGATCAGTTTCGTCTTCATGTGTGTCTCCATGTTGTATAGGTTGTTGTATTGCCAGATTACTCCCGGCCATGGAGCACCGGCAATCGTGCTCAACACAAACGTGGTTTTTTTGCTGGAGGCGCAAAAAAAAGGACGCCGCGGCGTCCTTTTTGCGATCCCTGAAGCTCGGGGCTTGAGGGTAACGCCGCTAAATTAAGAGCCGTCATTAGGGCTTGAGGGTGAAATTGATATTGGCCTGGTTCTGCGCCGAAATATCGACCACCGGCGTGCTGAGCGTGGTGTAGCCGCTGGCGGACGCCTCCACCAGATACTTGCCGGCGCCCGGCAGCACCGTGCTGGCGGTGCTGAACCGCAGCGGCAAGGTGGCGCTGTATGGCGCGTATTGCGGCGCTTTGACGGGCAGCCCGCTCAGCGTGTAGTTGCCGCTGTCGAGGTCGGCGCCCCGGTACTTGATGGTGACCACCGGGCCGGCCGCGAAGCTTTGCTTGGCGGACACGTAGGCGGCGGCCGTGGTGCTGGCCGGCGCCAGCGTGACGGCGCCGGCGATGCTGCCGGTGGTCGATGCCGGCAGGGTGATCGGCGCGGCGGCGGTGCTGATCGGCACCATGGCCGAGGTGCTGGTGACCGGCACCGCGCCCACCACGGCGGCGGCGCTGGCGTCGGCCGTGATCACCACATCATAGTTACCCAGCGGCAGACGGGTCAGGGCAAATTCGCCGGTGCTCGGGTTGGGGGCGGTGGCGCTCACCACCACGCCGTTCTGCTGGGCCGACACCATCACATGATTGGCCAGCAAGGCGGTGCTGACGTAGCCGCTGATGCCGTTCAGGGTGAAGGGAATGACCTTGACCACCGGCTTCAGCGCGTATTTGCCGTTGCCTTTGGTGACCACCGATTTGCAGGCGTCGAAGTCCAGCACCAGGTCCACGCGCTGGCCGGCGGCCACGTCGAATTCGTTCACCAGCTTGATGCCGCTCTGCACCGCGCTGGGCGTGTCCAGCGTTTGCTCGGTCGTGCTGCCGCTCGGCACCACGGAGTTGGCCAGGCCGTTGCCGGTGTTGCCGTCCAGGACCAGGCGCAGTTGCGAATAGTGGCCGGCGCTGAGCGACGTCTGGCCGAGGGCGTCGAGGGTGCCGTTGTTGAGCGCGAGCAGGTTGATCTTGCGCGCCGGGTTGAGGGTGATGTCGGTCCAGCCGCTGTCGGTCTCGGCCGCGCTGGCGCTCTGGTGCACCCGCACCTTGCTCACGGTGACGTTGACCGCGTCGAACCCGCAAGCCGGGGCGTCGGTCACGGACACCCCCAAGGTGCCGGTGGATGGCGCGGCTGGCGCGGAACCGCCGCCGCCACCGCCGCAGGCGCTCAGTAACGCCGCCGTCAACGCCGCCGTGGCGGCCAGGGAATAGGAGATGTAGGGCTTGCTCATGATGTGCCTCGCTTATGAATATTATTGGGTCGCGGTCTCCACCGCTGAGCTAGATTGTGACTAGCGAGGCGCTATTTTCTATGTGCGGTGACGCACGTAGTAAAGTTTGGTTACATTAATGGAGTGCAATACCGGCAAGCTTGCCTATTCCGCCAGGCGCCAGGTGTTGCGGCCGGCGGCCTTGGCTTCATACAGCGCCACGTCGGCGCGTTTGTAGAGTTGTTCGTGGCTGTCGCCCTGGCGGTGGCTGGCGGCGCCGACGCTGGCGCTGATCTCGATCACGTCCGCGCCGTGCGCCAGCGGCGCGGCCAGGTTGCTCAGGATGCGGGCGCACACGGCGGCCGGCGTGCCGCTCTCCAGCGGCTGGTGCAGCAGCACCGCGAACTCGTCGCCGCCGAGCCGGTAGGCGCGGTCCGACTCGCGCACCGCCGCCCGCAGCCGCTCGGCGGCCGCCACCAGCAGGGCGTCGCCGGCGTCGTGGCCCAGGCTGTCGTTGATCTGCTTGAAGTGGTCGAGGTCGATCAGCAGCAGGGTGAAGGCGGCGCCGCCGCGCTCGGCCTGCGCCACCAGGTGGCGCAGCTCGTCGTTGAACAGGCGGCGGTTGGCCAGGCCGGTCAGCGGGTCGCCGTAGGCCAGCGTCTCCAGCTGCGACTGGATGGTGCGCAGCTCGGCGGTGCGCGCCTGCACCATGCCTTCGAGCTCGCGCTGGCGCCGGCGCAGGTAGGCGGTGCGCGCGTGCAGCAGGCCGGCGGCCAGCAGGATCACGAGCACGAACATCGCCAGGCGCGCCAGCGGATGCTGGTGCCACGCCGGCAGCACCCGCACCGGCACCGCGATCGGCGCCGACCAGTCGCCATGGCGGTTGGTGCCGCGCAGTTGCAGCAGGTAGTCGCCCGGCGGCAGGTTGTTGTAGCTGGCGCGGCGCGCGCCGGCGTCGGTTTCCACCCAGTTGGAGTCGAAGCCCTTGAGCTGGTAGGCGTAGCGGTTGCGCTCCGGGGTGGCGTAGTCGAGCGCGGCGAACTCCAGCGAGAAGCCGCGCTCGCGCGCGGCCGGCGGCACCGTCACCGGCGGCGCCTTGGCGCCCAGGCCGGTGTTGTAGACGGCGGCCGGGATCTCCTTGTCGTTGAGCAGCAGGCGCGTGACCACCATCGGCGGCGCGTAGTGCGACACGCTCAGCGCCTGCGGCTTGACCACGCTGACCCCGGACAGGCCGCCGAACACCAGTTCGCCCTCGGCGGTGACGGCGCCCGAGTTGGTCCAGTAGGTCGGCACCTGCACGCCGTCGCTGGCGCCCAGCGCGCGGATGGTCAGCGCCTCGGGATCGATGCGGGCCAGGCCGGCGTCGGTGCTGGCCCACAGCATGCCCTCGCGGTCGAGCAGCAGCTTGTTGGCGCCGCTGTCGGGCAGGCCCTGCTGCATGCCGAGCCGGCGGAAGCGGCGCCGGCCGTCCGGGTCGGTGCGCTCCAGCATGACCACGCCGGTGCCGAAGTTGGACATCCACAGGCGGCCGCGGCGATCGAGCGCCAGCGAGGACACGTAGCCCGGCGGCAGCCGGTCGGGCACCGCCAGTTCGGTCGGGATGCGCTCGACCGCGTCCGGGCCGAGCCGCGCCAGCCCGCCGCGCGTGCCGACCCAGACGTCGTCGCCGACCGGCAGCACGGCGGTCACGCGCGGGTCGCCCAGTTGCTGGTCCTCGTGGCGCAGCAGGCGCGGCGCGCCGGCGGCCGGCAGCGCCAGCGCCCACAGGCCGTCCAGCCCGCCGACCCACAGCGTGCGCCCGTCCAGCGCCAGCGCCCAGACTTCCTCCTCCTCGCCGCGCGTGGGCACCACCACGCGCCGCGGGTGGCGGCCGTCGGCGCCGGTGCGGTACAGGCCGTGCTGGGTGCCGATGTAGACCTCGCCGTCCGGCCCCGGCGCCATCGCCAGCACACGGCCCGGCGGCAGGCCGGCGGCGGTGGTCAGGCGGCCGGTGTGGCCGCGGTAGGGATCCATGATCTCGATGCCGCCGCTGGTGTTGCTGAGCCAGAGCTGGCCGTCGGGCGCCAGCATCACGCTGGGCACGCTCAGCACGTTGCCGCGGTTGGCCTCGGCGTGGCGGATGGTGGTGATGGCGCGCGGCTGCGGATCGTGCTGGCTGATGCCGGCCATGTAGGAGGTGAAGATGATGCCGCTGCGCTCGCGCAGCATGGCCATGATGTCGTTGTCGGGCAGGCTGTCGGGGGCGTCCGCGCGGTGGCGGATGCGGCGCGTGGTGTTGCTGCGCGCGTCGAGCACGACGATGCCGCCGTTGGCGCCGTTGGTGCCCAGCCAGATCTCGTCCGGCCCGGCCTCGACGATGGCCGAGACGCGCTCCGATTGCAGCGTCGGCTGCGCGCCGCTCTCGCGCACCGCCGCCGCGCCGTGGGCGTCGCCGCCCGGCGCGATGCTGAAGGCGCCGTTGGTGCGGCTGCCGATCCACAGCCGCCCGGCGCTGTCCTTGAGCAGCGCGGTGATCGACAGGCCGGTCTTGCCGCCCAGCGTGATCTGTTGCGCCGGCTGGCCGGGCTTGAGCTGGAACAGGCCGCGGCGGGTGCCGATCCACAGCGTGCCGTCGGCCTCGCGCAGCAGGGTGTCGACGCCGCCGTCCGGCAGGGCGGCGCCGGCCGGGGCCTGGCGGGTGAAGCGGCCGTCGGCGGTCATGTGGTCGAGGCCGCGGCCGGTGGCCAGCCACAGGCCGCCCGCGCCGTCGTCGGCGATGGCGCTCACGCGCGGGTCGCGCAGGCCGTCGCCGCCGGCGCGGTAGCGCACGAAGGCGTCGCGCGTGGCGTCGTAGCGCGCCAGCCCGCCCGAGCTCATGCCGATCCACAGGCGGCCCTGGGGGTCGACGTGCAGGCTCATGATGTAGCTGTCGGGCAAGGCCTCGTCGCGGGCGGCGTCGGCCACGTACTTGACGTGGCGGTTGCCATCCCAGCGCACCAGCCCGGCCTGGGTGCCGATCCACAGGAAGCCCTGGCGGTCCTGGGCCAGGCACACGCCGCTGCTGACGTCGATGTGCATATTGTGCTTGAAGCTGGTGTTCGCCTGGCCGGACCAGCGCTCGCCGTTGGCCGCGTGCAGCGGCCGCGCCAGCATCAGCCAACACAGCAGCAGGCACAGGGCGGCGGCGACGCGCGGCAGGCGCGCCAGGGCGGCGGTGCGAGGGTGAAAATTGCTGTGTGGCATGAAGACACTATACCTGACTAATCTGGCAATCATGTGGGTTTTTTGCTACGGGAACCGGATGCGGGTATAATCGGCGCGCCACCGCCAGGTGGCACACGCTAGGGGTCCTGCCGCGCGCATGCGCGGCGGGTGAGAAATACCCTCCGAACCTGATCTGGATAATGCCAGCGAAGGGAAGCTCAGGATGACGCCGCGCCACCGATCCACCGTGCGCGGGCGGTGGTCCCACCTCCTTTGCTGGCTCCTGTAGCCCAACAAAGGAGCCAAATGAACGCCAATCCGAAATTCATGTCCGCCACCGCCACGGTGGATGAGGCAGCCATCAAGCCACTGCCCAATTCGCGCAAGATCTACGTCGAGGGCAGCCGCCCCGACATCCGCGTGCCGATGCGCGAAATCTCGCAGGCCGACACCCCGGCCTCGTTCGGCTTCGAGGCCAACCCGCCCGTCTTTGTCTATGACACCTCCGGCCCGTACACCGATCCGCAGGCGCACATCGATATCCGCTCCGGCCTGGCCGAGACGCCGCGCCTGCCGTGGATACTGGAGCGCGGCGACACCGAGGAGCTGGACGGCCCGACCTCGGCCTACGGCCAGGCGCGCCTGGCCGATCCGGCGCTGGCGGAGTTGCGCTTCAACCTGCACCGCAAGCCGCGCCGCGCGCGCGCCGGCAGGAACGTCACGCAGATGCACTACGCGCGCCAGGGCATCGTCACGCCGGAGATGGAGTTCGTCGCCATCCGCGAGAACCTGCGCCGCAAGGAATACATCGAGAGCCTGAGGGCGTCCGGTCCCACCGGCCAGCGCCTGGCCGACCTGATGGGCCGCCAGCATCCGGGCCAGGCGTACGGCGCCGGCATCCCGGCCGAGATCACGCCAGAGTTCGTGCGCGACGAGATCGCCCGCGGCCGCGCCATCATCCCCGCCAACATCAACCACCCGGAGGTGGAGCCGATGATCATCGGCCGCAACTTCCTGGTGAAGATCAACGCCAACATCGGCAACTCGGCGGTGACCTCCTCGATCGGCGAGGAGGTGGAGAAGATGACGTGGTCGATCCGCTGGGGCGGCGACACCGTGATGGACCTGTCCACCGGCAAGCACATCCACGAAACGCGCGAGTGGATCATCCGCAACTCGCCGGTGCCGATCGGCACGGTGCCGATCTACCAGGCGCTGGAGAAGGTCAACGGCAAGGCCGAGGACCTGACCTGGGAGATTTTCCGCGACACCCTGATCGAACAGGCGGAGCAGGGCGTCGACTACTTCACCATCCACGCCGGCGTGCTGCTGCGCTACGTGCCGCTGACGGCCAAGCGCATGACGGGCATCGTCTCGCGCGGCGGTTCCATCCTGGCCAAGTGGTGCCTCGCGCATCACAAGGAGAACTTCCTGTACACGCACTTCGAAGAGATTTGCCAGATCATGAAGGCCTACGACGTGTCGTTCTCGCTGGGCGACGGCCTGCGTCCGGGCTCGATCTACGACGCCAACGACGAGGCCCAGCTGGGCGAGCTGAAAACGCTGGGCGAACTCACGCAGATCGCCTGGAAGCACGACGTGCAGGTGATGATCGAAGGCCCGGGCCACGTGCCGATGCAGCTCATCAAGGAGAACATGGACCTGCAGCTGGAGCAGTGCCACGAGGCGCCGTTCTACACGCTGGGGCCGTTGACCACCGACATCGCGCCGGGCTATGACCACATCACCTCCGGCATCGGCGCGGCGCAGATAGGCTGGTACGGCACGGCCATGCTGTGCTACGTCACGCCCAAGGAGCACCTTGGCTTGCCGGACAAGAATGACGTCAAGGACGGCATCATCACCTACAAGATCGCGGCCCACGCCGCCGACCTGGCCAAGGGCCATCCGGGCGCGCAGATCCGCGACAACGCCCTGTCCAAGGCGCGCTTCGAGTTCCGCTGGGAGGACCAGTTCAACCTCGGCCTCGATCCGGACAAGGCGCGCGAGTTCCACGACGAGACGCTGCCGAAGGATTCCGCCAAGGTGGCGCACTTCTGCTCGATGTGCGGCCCGCATTTCTGCTCGATGAAGATCACGCAGGAGGTGCGCCAGTATGCGGAGGAGGGCATGCAGGTGAAGGCGGTGGAGTTCATCAAGAACGGCGCTGAGCTGTACAGCAAGGCGTGAACCATGATCGAGATTGAATTGAACGGCGCGCCGCACCAGGTGCCGCCGCGGCAAACGCTGGACCAGCTGGTCGACGCGCTGGAACTGGGCGGGCAGGCGCTGGCGCTGGCGGTCAACCGCAATGTGGTGCCGCGCCAGCAGTGGCCGCAGCGTGTCCTGCAGGCGCGGGACAAGGTGGATATCGTGCGCGCCATCGGTGGCGGTTAATTGGAGATGACGGATATGAATGATGTGTTGAAAATCGCGGGCAAGGAATACCAATCGCGCCTGCTGGTGGGCAGTGGCAAGTACAAGGATTTGCAGCAGACGCGCGAGGCCACCGACGCCGCCGAAGCCGAGATCATCACGGTGGCGATACGCCGCGTGAACATCGGCCAGGACCCGAAGGCGCCGTCGTTGCTGGATGTGCTGCCGCCTTCGCGCTACACGATACTGCCGAACACGGCCGGCTGCTACACGGCCAGGGACGCGGTCTACACCTTGCAGATGGCGCGCGAGCTGTTGAACGGCCACAAGCTGGTGAAGCTGGAGGTGCTGGGTGACGAGAAGACCCTGTTCCCGAATATGCCGGAAACCCTGGTCGCCGCGCGCGAGCTGGTGAAGGATGGCTTCGACGTGATGGTCTACTGCAGCGACGATCCGATCCAGGCGCGCATGCTGGAGGACATAGGCTGCGTCGCGGTGATGCCGCTGGCGTCGTTGATCGGTTCCGGCATGGGCATCCTGAATCCTTGGAACCTGTCGCTGATCATCGAGCAGGCCAGGGTGCCGGTGCTGGTGGACGCCGGCGTGGGCACGGCGTCCGACGCGGCGATCGCCATGGAGCTCGGTTGCGACGGGGTGCTGATGAACACCGCCATCGCCGGCGCGCAGGACCCGGTGCGCATGGCGCGCGCCATGAAGCTGGGCGTGCAGGCCGGACGCGAGGCTTATCTGGCCGGCCGCATCGCGCGCAAGTTCGCGGCGTCGCCGTCGTCGCCGATGGCGGGCCGGCTCGCATGATCCATCCAGGATCGCCGACAGACGGCCTGGCGGGTAGCGCGGCCGAGACGCGGCCGTGCGTGCTGGTGTTCGCCGGCCTCGATCCGTCCGGCGGCGCCGGGCTGTCGGCGGATTTGCAGGCGGTGGCCGGGCAGGGGGCGCACGCGCTGACCGTCTGCACCGCGCTCACGGTGCAGGACAATGACCGCGTGTACGGCGTGCAGCCGGTGGACGCGGGCATGGTGCTGCGCCAGGCGCGGGCGCTGGTGGACAAGTGCGCCATCGGTGCCGTGAAGATCGGCATCACCGGCAGCGCCGCCAACGCGCTGGCGATCGCGGAGGTGATCCAGCGCCTGCGTGAACGCCAGCCGGGGCTGCCGGTGGTGCTGGACCCGGTGCTGGCCAGCGGCCATGGCGATGTGCTGTCGCGCGATGACGCGGTGACGGCGCTGGCGCCGTTGCTGCCGCTGGCCACCGTGGTCACGCCCAACGGGCCGGAGGCGCGCGCCCTGAGCGACGCCACGCGGCCGGACGCGCAGGCGCACGCCTTGCGCGCGCGCGGCTGCCGCCACGTCTTCATCACCGGCGGCCACGGCGAGGGCGACGACGTGGTCAACCGCTGGTACGGCCCCGGCGCGCCGGCGCCCCTCTCGCCGGCGCTGCTGGCCGGCGGCGGGGCGCTGTCGAATGCGGCCGCGCCGCCGTTGGCCGGCGCGGCCGGCGGGCAGATGGCCGCCGCGCTGCGCGAGTGGCGCTGGCAGCGGCTGGCGGGCGAATTCCACGGCAGCGGCTGCACGCTGGCTTCCGCCATCGCCAGCCAACTGGCGCTCGGCGTGCCGACCGCCGTGGCGCTGGAGAACGCCCAGTTGTACACCTACCACGCGCTGCGCGACGCCTACGCCATCGCCGCCGGCCAGCGCATCCCTTTGCGATAAACAGAAGAGAGCACACCATGCAAGGACTCTACCTCGTCACCCCCAACTGGGACGACACCAGCCGCCTGCTGCAACTGACCGGGCAGGCGCTGCAAGCCGCCCCGGTCGCCTTGCTGCAATACCGTCACAAGGAGGCCGGCGCCGTGTTGCGCCATGAACAGGCCGCCGCGCTGCAGGCCCTGTGCCGCCGCCACCGCGTGCCCTTCATCATCAACGACCATGTCGAGCTGTGCGAGGAGCTCGACGCCGACGGCGTCCACCTGGGCGGCACCGACGCCGAGGTGGCCCAGGTGCGCGCCCGGCTGGGCCGGCGGAAAATCATCGGCGCCTCCTGCTACGGCGAGCTG
Organism: Duganella sp. SG902; assembly: GCF_013376005.1. Lineage (GTDB taxonomy): Bacteria > Pseudomonadota > Gammaproteobacteria > Burkholderiales > Burkholderiaceae_D > Rugamonas. Next base: position 15,035 of record NZ_JABMJK010000004.1, read on the forward strand.
TCGCGCGCGCTGATGGCGCAGGACGCCGGCGCCAGCTACGTGGCCTTCGGCGGCTTCTATCCGTCGCGCGTCAAGCAGTACGAGGTCAGCACGCCGCCGGACATCCTCGACCGGGCGCGCGACGTGATCCGCGTGCCGACCGTGGTGATCGGCGGCATGACGCCGCACAACGCCGCGCCGCTGGTCGCGCGCGGCGCCCACATGGTGGCCGCCATCAGCAGCGTCTATCAAGCTGATAGTGTGGCGCAGGCGGTAAGGCAATTTCAATCGCTTTTCACGCAGCAATAAAAACGCTTGAAGTACGGGGGGCTTTCAGTCTTATAATGGGGCGTTAGCATAAGCCTAAGGTTTCCGTCCCATGACTGCCTCCACTCCCGCACAGAAGCGCCTGATCCTGATTGTTGACGACGACCCGCTGCTGCTCGACTTCCTTGGCGAAGTGCTGGGCCACGCCGGCTACGAGGTGGCCAAGGCCTCCTCGGCGGAGCAAGCCCTGCAGTCGATCGCCCAGCGCGAGCCGGACCTGGCCCTGCTGGACATCCACATGCCCGGCATGAACGGCCTGGAACTGGCCAAGCAGCTGCACGCCACCAGCTCGGTGCCGTTCATGTTCCTGTCCGGCCGCGGCGACGCCGACGCCGGCAAGCAGGCCGCGTCCTACGGCGCGGTGGGCTTCCTGGTCAAGCCGGTCGACGAGAAGCACCTGATGCCGGCCTTCGCCGCCGGCCTGGCGCGCGCCGACGAGATCCGCCAGCTGCGCCGAACCGAGCTCAACCTGAACGCCGCGCTGGCCGCCGGCCGCGAGACCAGCCTGGCCGTGGGCCTGCTGATGTGCAAGTTCCAGACCGACCGCAACACCGCCTTCGAGGTGCTGCGCGACCACGCCCGCTCCAACCGGCGCAAGGTCAACGAGGTGGCGGACCAGTTGCTGGCGGCCGAGGAAACGTTGAACAGCTTGCACGCTGCGTTCAACAACCGTCTGAAAAAGTAAACGCCGGCGACAAAATTTCTTGTCGTACGGCATTTTTGTTATACACTTGTACCTGAGCGGCGGATAACAGCTATCCGCCCGCGTCACCTGCGGCGGGGCCTCTGATTCGCACCTGCCGCTTCAATGGCCGCCTGCACCCTGCGCCACACCGATCCTTCGGCCCAACTCCGCCGAGCTTGCACTGAGCTTTTCGAGCGGAGAACTTCATGACCAACGATTTTCCAAGCAATACCTATCGCCCGTTCACGGACGACAGCGGCGGCGCCATCGGCTTTTCGATTTTCGCGGCCGCGCCGCGCGTGCTGCACGTGGACAGCGACCACGACGCGGCGCTGGTGCTGGCCGCGCTGCTGGTGCCGGAAACCCAGGTGACCCACGTGCCGACCCTGGCGGCCGCGCAGGAACTGCTGCAGAACGAAAAATTCGCGCTGGTGGTGCTCGACCCGGACCTGCCGGACGGCGACGGCGTCGACCTGCTGGCCGAGCTGCGCGGCGGCCAGCACAACGCGCGCGTGCTGATGTACTCGGCCCGCCATCCGGAGCAGCACCAGGCCGGCCACGCCTTCCTGCCCAAGCCGTGGACCTCGCCGCGCCAGCTGTGGCGCACCGTGTCCGACCTGCTGGGCATCGGTCCTGCGATGCCGGTTGAGCCCCAATAATCGCAATATTGATAATAAATACTCGGTGAGGCCGGTCCGCGCTTGTTGCGCGGCTGGTTGAGGTGATAGGCTGCCGGATCAACTCAATCAGGACCTCCAAGATGACGTCACCACTCAAACTCGCCATCGTCGGCGTGGGCAAGATCGTTTACGACCAGCACGTTCCGGCGATCAACGCCAACGCCGCCGATTTCACGCTGGTCGCCACCGCCAGCCGCAACAACACCATCGACAACGTTCCCAGCTTCCCGACCATCGAGGCCATGCTGGAGGCGCGTCCGGACATCGAGGCCGTGTCGCTGTGCATGCCGCCGCAGTACCGCTACGCCGCCGCGCGCAAGGCGCTGGCCGCCGGCAAGCACGTGTTCCTGGAAAAGCCGCCGGGCGCCACGCTGTCGGAGGTGGCCGACCTCGAGGCCTACGCCGCCGAGCGGGGCGTGAGCCTGTTCGCCAGCTGGCACTCGCGCTACGCGCCGGGCGTGCAGCCGGCCAAGGCCCACCTGGCCGCCAACCCGCCCACCGCCATGCACGTGATCTGGAAGGAGGACGTGCGCCAGTGGCACCCGAACCAGGACTGGATCTGGCAGGCGGGCGGGCTGGGCGTGTTCGACCCGGGCATCAACGCGCTGTCGATCGTCACCGAGATCCTGCCGTCGGCCGTGTTCCTGACCAGGGCCGCGCTGGAATTCCCGGAAAACCGCGACGCGCCGATCGCCGCCGACCTGCACTTCCAGGACGCCGCCGGCGTCAAGGTGCATGCCGAGTTCGACTGGCGCCAGACCGGCCCGCAAAGCTGGGACATCATCGTCGGCACCGCCGGCGGCGAGGTGCGGCTGGCGAATGGCGGCGCGCGCCTGTGGATCAACGGCGCCGAGCAGCCGCTGGAGAAGGAGGCCGAGTACCCGTCGCTGTACCAGCGCTTCGCCGCGATCATCCGCGCCGGCAAGTCCGACGTGGACGTGGCGCCGCTGCGCCACGTGGCCGACGCCTTCATGCTGGGCCAGCGCAAAGTGGTGGACGCCTTCCACGACTGATGCGCTATCATGGTGCTCCATTGCGAAAGGAGCATCATGAAAACCAAGGCAGCCGTTGCGTGGCAGGCGGGCAAGCCCCTGACGATCGAAGAGATCGAGCTGGGCGGCCCGCGCGAAGGCGAGGTGCTGGTGGAGATCAAGGCCACCGGCATTTGCCACACCGATTACTACACCCTGTCCGGCGCCGATCCGGAGGGGATCTTCCCGGCCATCCTCGGCCACGAGGGCGCGGGCGTGGTGGTGGACGTGGGGCCCGGCGTCAAGTCGCTGAAGAAAGATGACCACGTCATTCCGCTGTACACGCCGGAGTGCCGCCAGTGCAAGTTCTGCCTGTCGCGCAAGACCAACCTGTGCCAGGCGATACGCGGCACCCAGGGCAAGGGCCTGATGCCGGACGCCACCAGCCGCTTTTCGCTGGACGGCAAGCCGATCTTCCACTACATGGGCACCTCCACCTTCTCCAACTACATCGTGGTGCCGGAAATCGCGCTGGCCAGGATCCGTTCCGACGCGCCGTTCGACAAGGTGTGCTACATCGGCTGCGGCGTCACCACCGGCGTCGGCGCGGTGCTGTTCACCGCCAAGGTGGAGGCGGGCGCCAACGTGGTGGTGTTCGGCCTCGGCGGCATCGGCCTGAACGTGATCCAGGCGGCCCGGATGGTGGGCGCGGACAAGATCATCGGGGTCGACATCAATCCCGCGCGCGAGGCGATGGCGCGCAAGTTCGGCATGACGCACTTCATCAATCCCAACGAGGTGGAGAACGTGGTCGACCACATCATCCAGCTCACCGACGGCGGCGCCGACTACAGCTTCGAGTGCGTCGGCAACACCACGCTGATGCGCCAGGCGCTGGAGTGCTGCCACAAGGGCTGGGGCAAGTCCATCATCATCGGCGTGGCGGCGGCGGGGCAGGAAATCTCCACCCGGCCGTTCCAGCTGGTGACCGGGCGCGAATGGAAGGGCTCCGCGTTCGGCGGCGCGCGCGGCCGCACCGACGTGCCGAAGATCGTCGACTGGTACATGGAGGGCAAGCTCAACATCGACGACCTGATCACCCACCGCCTCAAGCTGGGCGACATCAACCAGGGCTTCGACCTGATGAAGAGCGGCGAGTCGATTCGTTCAGTCGTGCTGTACTAAGCCCGGGCGGATGTAGAAAAAAAGTTCTAGACAACGCAATCTAGATAATTTATTCTACATCCATCATATGGGAGTGCGGCAATGGAACTACAACTCGCTACTTTAGTGCCAGCCACCGGCTGGGCCCTGCTGCACTTCGTCTGGCAGGGCTTGCTGATCGGCTGGGCGGTGACGCTGGCCCTGCACGTGCTGCGCAAGGCGCGGCCGCAGACGCGCTATGCCGTCGCCTGCGGCGGCCTGTTGCTGTGCGCGGCGCTGCCGCTGTCGGGCATCCTGCTGCAGCTGGCCGACGCGCGCGCCGCCGGCGCCGGCTCCGAGAGCATCACCACCACCATCATCAGCGGCGCGGAGGGGCAGCGCTCGGTCGCGCTGGGCGTGTTCGCGCCGGCCACGCGGGGCCTGATCGACAGCGCCACCCTGGACGCCGCGCAGAACACCTTGCGCCGGCAGTTGCCGTGGATCGTCGGCCTGTGGCTGGCCGGGGCGGCGCTGATGGCGCTGCGGCTGGCGATCGGCCTGAAATGGGTTGCCGACCGCACGCGGCCGGATGAATACAGCGCCAACCCCTACTGGCAGCGCCGCCTGTCCGAGCTGGCGCGCCGCTTTGGCATCGAGGCGCACGTGCGGCTGGGCGTGGCGGACAAGCTCGACAGCCCGATCACCGCCGGCTGCTGGAAGCCCATCGTGCTGGTGCCGGCCGCGCTGGTGACCGGCATGCCGACCGATCTGCTGGAGGCGCTGCTGGCGCATGAGCTGGCGCACATCAAGCGTCACGACTACTTCGTGAACCTCATACAAAGCGCGATCGAGATCGTGCTGTTCTATCACCCTAGTGTTTGGGCTATATCGCGCAGGATACGGATCGAGCGGGAACAAATCGCCGACGACCTGGCAGTCGAGATGGTCGGCCAGCCGCACAAGCTGGCGCAAGCCCTGTCGCAACTGGATCGCTTCCAGTTCGACACTACACAACTAGCCCATGCGGCTCACGGAGGAAATCTCATGTCTCGTATCAAACGCCTGCTGCGTCCCGATGTAGAACCGGTCAGCTGGAAAATGGCCATGCCGCTGGCCGGCCTGCTGGCGGCCGGCGCGGTGCTGTACGCCCACGCCGCGCCACAGCCGCCTGAACCACCAGCGCCGCCGGCCGTGGTGGAGCCGGCCGCGCCGCCTGCACCGCCCGCTTTGCCGGAGCCAGCCGCGCCCGCCGCACCGGCGGCACCAGCGGCACCAGCGGCGCCGCCGGTGCCACCCACGCCAGCCAAGCCGGTGACCGTAAAATTTGACCACATGACCGTCAATGACGGCCCGAACAAGGGCGACAGCTACGCCATCGTCCACAGCAATAAGGAGGCGATGACGGTCTCGGCCACCAGCAAGGACATCCGCAAGGTAGCGCTGCTGCGCGACAAGGTCAAAGGCGACTTCCTCTGGTTCCGCACTGGCGACAAGGCTTATCTGGTGCAAGATCCGGCCGTCATCGCGCGTATCGACAGCGTCTGGGCGCCGGTTGACAGCATCGGCAGCCAGATGGACGAGCAGGGCAAGAAAATAGAAGCCCAGGGCAACATCATCCGGGCCATCGGCGACGAAATGAGCGCCGCCGCGCAGAGCGCCGGGCGCCAGGTCGAGCGGGAAGCGCAAGGCCCGCAACGCCAGCTGGATCAACTGGCGCGTCAGCAGGGACAAATTGCACACCGCATGGAGCTGGCGGTACGCGAGATCGGCCCGGACGCCAGCCCGGAAAAAGTGCGCGAGCTGCAGAAGACCATGGCCAGCCTGCAGGCGGAGATGGCGCCACTGCAGAAAAAGATGGCCGAGTACCAGCGCGAGATAGCCGCCAAGGTTGGCAAACTGCACGGCCAGGATGGCGCGATGAACGAACTCAACCAGAAAATGGCCGAAGCCAGCCGTCCGATGGGCGAGCTGAACCTGCGCATGGGCGAACTTAATATGAAACATGCCGAAGCCGTGCGCGAGGCCGAGCGCGTGATGAAATCGCTGATGCAGGAGAGCCTGCGCAACGGCAAGGCGCAGCCGGCGCCCTCCGCCTGAGTCCACCCGTGATCCCGGCGCAGGCCGGGCCCATGCAACGCCGACATGTTGCTTGAATTCCGGGGTCAGGTCCTCCATTTCTACACGAGCCCAGCATTAGGCGTGCCTACTGCTGGGCTCGTGTAGAAATGGAGGACCTGACCCCGGAGGTAGTGCCGGTATAATCATGGGATGCAAAATCTTCTTCACAATCTCAACGACGAGCAACTTGCCGCTGTCACCCTGCCCGCCCAGAGCGGCCTGATCCTGGCGGGCGCCGGCTCCGGCAAAACCCGTGTCCTGACCACCCGTATCGCCTGGCTGATCCAGACCGGCCAGGTGTCGCCTTCCGGCATCCTGGCGGTGACCTTCACCAACAAGGCCGCCAAGGAAATGCTGACGCGTTTGTCCGCCATGTTGCCGATCAATACGCGCGGCATGTGGATCGGCACCTTCCACGGGCTGTGCAACCGCCTGCTGCGCACCCACCACCGCGACGCCGCGCTGCCGCAAACGTTCCAGATCCTCGACACGCAAGATCAGCTGTCCGCAATCAAGCGCCTGCTGAAAGCGCAGAACGTCGACGATGAGAAGTTCCCGCCCAAGGATGTGATGTATTTCATCAATGGCGCCAAGGACCAGGGCCTGCGCGCGCACGATATCGAGCCGTACAACGCCGACGAGCGCAAGAAGGTCGAGCTGTACCAGCTCTACGATGACCAGTGCCAGCGCGAGGGTGTGGTGGATTTCGCCGAGCTGCTGCTGCGCACCTACGAGCTGCTGCTGCGCAACCAGCCGCTGCGCGAACATTACCAGCAGCGCTTCCAGCACATCCTGGTCGATGAATTCCAGGACACCAACGACCTGCAATACAAGTGGCTGAAGCTGATGGCCGGCCACGGCGGCCAGAATGGCGGCGCGCTGTTCGCCGTCGGCGACGATGACCAGTCGATCTACGCCTTCCGCGGCGCCAACGTCGGCAATATGAGCGCCTTCGAGCGCGAGTTCAACGTCCGCAACCTGATCAAGCTGGAGCAGAACTACCGCTCGCACGGCCACATCCTGGACGCCGCCAACGTGCTGATCGCCAATAACAGCAAGCGCCTGGGCAAGAACCTGCGCACCGACGCCGGCCACGGCGAGCAGGTGCGCGTCTACGAGGCCAATTCGGACTTGTCCGAAGCGTCGTGGATCATCGAGGAAACCAAGAACCTGATCCACGACGGCGCCTCGCGCAGCGAAATCGCCGTGCTGTACCGCTCGAACGCCCAATCGCGCGTGATCGAGCATGCGCTGTTCTCGGCCGGCATTCCGTACCATGTGTACGGCGGCCTGCGCTATTTCCAGCGCGCCGAGGTCAAGCACGCGATCGCCTATCTGCAGCTGATGGACAATCCGCACAACGATTCGGCCTTCCTGCGCGTGGTGAATTTCCCGGCGCGCGGCATCGGCGTGCGTTCGATCGAGACGCTGCAGGCGGCCGCCGACCAGTACGGCATTTCGCTGTACGCGGCCGTGCCTTACGTCACCGGCAAGGCCGGCACCGCGCTGGCCGGCTTCGTCAAGCTGATCGAGGGTACGCGCTTTGAGACCCAGCAGATGTCGCTGCCGGAACTGGTGCGCGTGGTGCTGGAGCAATCCACGCTGCTGTCCCACTACGCCACCGAAAAGGAAGGCGCCGACCGTATCGAGAACTTGGAGCAACTGGTCAGCGCCGCCACCCAGTTCCTGTCGGAAGAGGGTTACGGCCAGGGCGCGCCCGCGCACCTGGGGCCGCAGGCGCAGGCCTCGGCCGGCACGGCGGTGGTGAACGAGGATGGGTTTGAAATCCTCGACGCCGACGCGCCGCTGGCCACCGTGATGTCGCCGCTGTCGGCCTTCCTGTCGCACGCCTCGCTGGAGGCCGGCGACAACCAGGCCACCATCGGCCAGGAGGCGGTGCAGATGATGACGGTGCATTCGGCCAAGGGCTTGGAGTTCAACAATGTCTTCATCACCGGCCTGGAGGAGGGCTTGTTCCCGCATGAGAGCAGCTCGCGCGAGCATGATGGCGTGGAGGAGGAGCGGCGCCTGATGTACGTGGCCATCACCCGCGCGCGCCAGCGCCTGTACCTGAGCTTTGCGCAGACGCGCATGCTGCACGGCCAGACCCGCTACAACATGAAGTCGCGCTTCTTTGACGAGTTGCCGGAGGAGGCGCTGAAGTGGCTGACGCCCAAGGTGCAGCCGAGCTGGTTCGGCGCGAAGAAATCGGCGTGGGATGAGGCGCCGCTGGTCGGTTCGGACCGGGCGCTGGCGCAACAGATCGCCAGCAAGTCGTCCGGCAGCGGCTGGCGTATCGGGGAATCGGTGGCCCATCCCAAATTCGGCGAGGGCGTGATTGTCAACATCGAGGGCAGCGGCAACAACGCTCGCGCACAAATCAACTTTGGCAGCTCAGGCATGAAGGTGCTGGACCTGAGTATCGCCAAGCTGGAGCGGCTGTAGCTGCGGCCCGTGCGGGCGTTCCATGGGTTCCCGCCTGCGCGGGAACGACGCTAGGGGTGCTCGACCGTCGTCGGTGTGTCCGACGGCGGGCCGAACAGCTGGCGGTAGGCCGCGTACAGGCTGCAGTGCATCACCACCACCAGCATCAGGATGATGCTGAACACGGCGGCAAACGCCAGTTGTGGCGAACCGAAAAGCAGCAGCGGGATTACGCCCAGCAACTGGCAGATCAGGTACAGCGACACCATCATGGTGGCGAACGCCTTGAACTGGCGCAGCACCGTCATCACGCTGAAGAATAACGCCTTGCCCAGCGCCATCTTCTGCCAGTGGATCAGCGGCGCCGCCAGGCAGGTCAGCGTCCAGCCGCCCATGTAGATCAGGGTGGAGGCGAACACCGCGCCGCGCATGCTGTCGAGCAGCTTGGGGTCCAGCTTGCCCGGGCTCTCGTTGATCTGGCTGATGGCGTCCGAGCCCAGCAGGTGAAGCACGATCAGCGCCAGTTGCAGCACCACCGCGTACACCACCCCCAGCTTGAGCAGCGGATTGCGCTGCGCCGACTTGAAACCGGCCAGCAGCAGATTCGGCAAGGCCCGCTTGCCGCTGTCGATGTCGGCGCAGCCCTGCAGCAGGGCCACGCTGAACAAGGGCGCCAGCAAGGCCGGCAGCAACACCCCCACCAGCGGCAGGATCGAGGACAGCAGCGACACGAACATGCAGCTGAACAGGATGGCCATCAGGGCGCCGGGCTGCTTGCGGAACACCGCGAAGCCCTGCTTGACCCAGTGCCAGCCTGCGCGCGCGGGAAGCTTGCTCATCAGAACAGCCCCGGCGCCGGCGTGGCGATGCGCTCGCGCAGGATGCGCTCGAAGTGGGTGGGGTCGTGCGGGGTCAGCATTTCGGCCTCGCGCGGGCGGTAGAAATCGTACAGGCGCGACAGCCAGAAGCGCAGCGCGCCGGCGCGCAGCATGGTCTGCCAGGCGTGTTGCTCCGCCTCGGTGAACGGGCGCACGGCGTGGTAGGCGTCCAGCATGGCGCGCACGCGCGCCTGGTCCAGCACGCCGGTGTCGAGGTCGATGCACCAGTCGTTGACGGTGACGGCCACGTCGAACAGCCAGGTGTCGCAGCCGGCGAAGTAGAAGTCGAAGAAGCCGGTCAGGCGCTCGCCGTCAAACATCACGTTGTTGCGGAACAGGTCGGCGTGCACCGGACCCACCTGCAGCTGCTTGTAGTGCTCGCAGGCGGCGAAGGTTTCCTGGTAGTGCACCTCGGACTTGAGCAGCTGGGCCTTGTCTTCCGGAATGTACGGCAGCACCAGCGGCGTGGTCTCGTGCCACCATTCCAGGCCGCGCAGGTTGGGCTGCCGCAGCTTGTAGTCGAGGCCTGCCAGGTGCATGCGCGCCAGCATGGCGCCCACCTCGGCGCAGTGCGCCGGTTGCGGGTCCAGCTGCGAGCTGCCTTCGAGCTTGGTGACGATGGAGGCCGGCTTGCCGTGCAGCGCGGTGATCAGCTCGCCCTTGTCGTTGGCGATCGGCGCCGGCACCAGCACGCCGCGATCGGCCAGGTGGCGCATCAGGTTGAGGTAAAACGGCAGTTGTTCAAACGACAGGTTCTCGAAGATGGTGAGCACGTACTCGCCGCGCTCGGTCGTCAGGAAAAAGTTGCTGTTCTCGATGCCGGAACTGATGCCTTTGAGCCCGAGCGCCTTGCCGAGCGGGAATTGGGTGATCCACTGGGTGACATCCTCCAGCGATACCGGGGTAAAGACTGCCATGTGAAAGTGTAAAGAGTTCGGTTCTGGTTAGTTGACGGTGGGCGGCGGCGGTGGCGGCGCGTTGTTGTCCTGCGTGGCCTCTTCCTCCGGGGTTTTCTTTTTCTTCTTGCCGATGTCGAATTCCAGCACGGTCCACTGCGGGCCGCGGTTGTTGCCGCTCATGGCGTCGCCGGGCAGGGCGGTGCCGACCGGGTGGTTGGGACGCAGGGTGTAGGTGCTGGGACCGCTTTTGACGGTTGCTTCGACGACATTGCCGCTGTTGTCGCGGCGTTCGGTGATTTTGCCTTCCGCGCCGGGTTTGGCGGTGACGGTGATCGGATCATCGGCGATTTCCTCGATTTTCTCCAGCTTGGGCGGCGCCTGGCTCGGGGTCGACTGGGCGAACGCCGCGTGGGCGACCAGCGTCAGGAGGAGGAGTGGAATGCGCTTCATGATGGACCGCCTTTAGCAGAGAAAAAGCTTTGGAATTTTTTGTGTATGATCCATTGTAACACCTGCGATAATGTTGCATTCACGCGTCAGCATCCTCATATAGCACCTATGCAAAATACCCTGTTGTTAGTCGACGGCTCCAGCTACCTTTACCGCGCCTTCCACGCGCTGCCCGACCTGCGCAGCCCGGACGGCCACCCGACCGGCGCCATGCACGGCATGGTCAACATGCTGCGCCGCCTGCGCGCCGATTACCCGGCCGCCTACATCGCCTGCGTGTTCGACGCCAAGGGCAAAACTTTCCGTGATGACATGTATCCGGAGTACAAGGCCACGCGCGCCGCGATGCCGGACGACCTGCGCCTGCAGATCGAGCCCATCCACGAGGCGGTGAGGGCCATGGGCTGGCCTATCCTGATGGTGGAGGGGGTGGAGGCGGACGACGTGATCGGTACGCTGTCGGCCCAGGCCGCCAAGGCCGGCATGAACGTGGTGGTGTCGACCGGCGACAAGGACCTGGCGCAGCTGGTCAACGACAAGGTCATGCTGATCAACACCATGACCAACGAGAAAATGGACGAGGCCGGCGTGCTGGCCAAGTTCGGCGTGCCGCCGAACCGCATCATCGACTACCTGACCCTGATCGGCGACACCGTCGACAACGTGCCGGGCGTGAGCAAGTGCGGCCCGAAAACCGCGCTCAAGTGGCTGACCCAGTACGACTCGCTGGACGGCGTGATCGCCAACGCCGCCAACATCAGCGGCGCCGTCGGCCAGAACCTGCGCGACGCGCTGGAATGGCTGCCGAAGGGCCGCGAGCTGATCACGGTGAAACTCGATTGCGACCTGTCCGGCCACATGGTGTCGATCACCGAATCGCTGGTCGCGCGCGAGGAAGACAAGCCGGCGCTGCTGGACTTCTTCAGCAAGTACGGCTTCAAGACGCTGCTGCGCGAGCTCGGTGCGGCCGCGGCCACCGGCGGCCCGGCCGCCACCGTCAAGGTGTCGCTGGATGCGCCGGTCGGCGGCGCGGCGTCGGTCAACGGCGACCTGTTCGCCGAACCGGTGGTGGCCACCTACGAAACGGTCAGCACCGAGGAACAGCTGGACAAGTGGATCGAACGCATCAACGCCGCCGGGCTGACCGCCGTCGACACCGAAACCACCTCGCTGGAGCCGATGACGGCGCAGCTGGTCGGCATCTCGCTGTCGGTCAAGGCCGGCGAGGCGTGCTACATTCCGGTCGCGCACGCCTACCAGGGCGTGCCGGAGCAGCTGGAGCGCGAGCATGTGCTGGCCAGGCTCAAGCCCTGGCTGGAGGACGCCACCAAGCTCAAGGTCGGACAAAACCTCAAGTACGACAGCCACATCTTCGCCAACCACGGCGTGACGCTGCGGGGCATCCACCACGACACCCTGCTGGAATCGTACGTGTTCGAATCGCACCGCTCGCACGACATGGATTCGCTGGCGCTGCGCCACCTGAACCACACCACGATTCCGTTCTCGGACGTGTGCGGCAAGGGCGCCAGCATGATCACCTTCGACCAGGTGGCGATCGACCGCGCCACCGAGTACGCGGCCGAGGACGCCGACATCACGCTGCGCCTGCACCAGAGCATGATCGGCGAGGTGGAGCAGGACGAGAAGCTCAACTTCATCTACCGCAACATCGAGCTGCCGACCGCCGTGGTGCTGCAAAAGATCGAGCGCAACGGCGTGCAGATCGACGCCGCCCTGCTGGAGCAACAATCGGCCGAGCTGGGCGCGCGCATCGCGGAACTGGAAGCCAAGGCGCACGAGCTGGCCGAGCAGCCTTTCAACCTGGGCTCGCCCAAGCAGATCGGCGAGATCTTCTTCGAGAAGCTGAAACTGCCGGTGGTGAAGAAGACCCCGAGCGGCGCGCCGTCGACCGATGAGGAAGTGCTGCAAAAGCTGGCCGAGGATTACCCGCTGCCGAAAGTGCTGCTGGAATACCGCAGCCTGTCCAAGCTGAAATCGACCTACACCGACAAGCTGCCGAAGGGCATCAACAAGCAGACCGGCCGCGTGCACACCAACTACGCGCAGGCGGTGGCGGTGACGGGGCGCCTGGCGTCCAACGACCCCAACCTGCAGAACATCCCGATCCGCACCAAGGAGGGCCGCCGCATCCGCGAAGCGTTCGTGGCGCCGGCCGGTTCGCACATCGTCTCGGCCGACTACTCGCAGATCGAGCTGCGCATCATGGCGCACATCTCGGAGGACGAGAACATGCTGCGCGCGTTCGCCGAGGGCGTGGACATTCACCGCGCCACCGCCGCCGAAATCTTCGGTGTGGCGCCGGACGCGGTGGAGAGCGAGCAGCGCCGCTACGCCAAGGTGATCAACTTCGGCCTGATCTACGGCATGAGCGCGTTCGGCCTGGCGAGCAACCTCGGCATCGAGCGCGGCGCGGCGCAAAGCTATATCGAGCGCTACTTCGCGCGCTTCTCGGGCGTGAAGCAGTACATGGACGACACCCGCCTGCAGGCCAAGGCGCGCGGCTACGTGGAAACCGTGTTCGGCCGCCGCCTGTGGCTGCCCGAGATCAACTCGCCCAACGGCCCGCGCCGCCAGGGCGCCGAGCGGGCGGCGATCAACGCGCCGATGCAGGGCACGGCGGCCGACCTGATCAAGCTGGCCATGATCGCGGTGCAGGACTGGCTGGAGGCTGAAAAGCTGGGCACGCGCATGATCATGCAGGTGCACGACGAGCTGGTGCTGGAGGTGCCGGACGCCGAGCTGGAGCTGATCAAGCGAAAACTGCCGGAGCTGATGGCCGGCGTGGCGAAATTGAAGGTGCCGCTGATCGCCGAGGTCGGCGTCGGCGCGAATTGGGATCAAGCACACTAAACCTGTCGTCCCCGCGCAGGCGGGGATCCATGCCGAGTATGGGCTCCCGCCTGCGCGGGAGCGACGTTATTTATCGCGGAGGTGATGGATGAATGATTTGATGCGGGATGCGGAGAGTTTATTGGGCAAATCGCTGTCGGACGGCGTAGACCGCCGCGACTTCCTCAAGACAGCCCTGGGCACCGGCTTTGCGGCCGCCACCCTGCCGGTGGCCGCGCAGAACGTCATCAAGACCGACACCGCCGGCCTCACCGCCGGCACCATCACCATCCAGGTCAACGGCCAGGACGTGCCGGTCTACCGCGCCCAGCCGGAAGGCAAGACCAACCTGCCGGTGATCTTGGTGATTTCGGAAATCTTCGGCGTGCACGAGCACATTGCCGACGTGGCCCGCCGCTTCGCCAAGCAGGGCTACCTGGCGCTGGCGCCCGACCTGTTCATCCGCCAGGGCGACCCGACCAAGGTGGCCTCGATCGCCGACCTGCAGCGCGACATCATCTCCAAGACCCCGGACGCGCAGGTGTTCGCCGACCTCGACGCGGTGGTGGCCTGGGCCAGGGCCAACGGCGGCAATGGCGACAAGATCGCCATCACCGGTTTCTGCTGGGGCGGCCGCATCACCTGGCTGTATGCGGCGCATAATCCTGCCATCAAGGCCGGGGTGGCGTGGTACGGACGCCTGAAGGGCGACGTCAACGCCAACTTTCCCAGGCACCCTATCGATGTTGCTGGCACTCTGAAGGCGCCGGTCCTCGGCCTGTACGGCGCCAAGGACACCGGCATCCCGCTCGATACGGTGGCGGCCATGGAGGCGGCGCTGGCGCTCGGGCCGAGCAAATCCCAGATTGTGCTCTACCCAAACTCCGGCCACGCCTTCCATGCCGACTACCGCCCAAGCTACGTCGAGGCCGACGCGCGCGATGGCTGGCGCCGGGCTTTGGCCTGGCTAATGCAACACAATGTCATTTGAGGGTACAATAACGGCCCGGCCTGTGGGGCCGGTTTCAGTACCAGAGGCTATAACATCGATCCCGTACTCGTTTCCATCATCCTGGCGACCACACTGGCTGGCGTAGTGAGCATCACTGCGGCGGCCGTGTTCTCGTTTACGCTGCTGTCCAAGGTGGTGGAGCGCATGGTCAGTCTGTCGGTCGGCATCATGTTGTCGACCTCTTTGCTGCACGCCCTGCCGGAAGCGTTCGAATCGCAGGCCAGCGCGCGCAGCCTGTTCGCCACCCTGCTGGGCGGTTTGCTGGCCTTCTTCCTGCTTGAAAAACTGGCCATCCTGCGTCATTCGCATCATCACGAGCATGACGGCCACCACCATCACCACGGCCACGACAAGCGCGAGGCCGGCAAGGCCGGCTGGATGATCCTGGTGGGCGACGGCATGCACAACTTCACCGACGGCATCCTGATCGCGGCCGCCTTCCTGGCCAATCCCGAGCTGGGGCTGGTGACCGGGCTGGCCATCATCGCCCACGAGATCCCGCAGGAGATCGGCGACTTCATCGTGCTGCTGAACGCCGGCTTCTCGCGCACGCGGGCCTACGTCTACAACCTGCTGTGCAGCCTGCTGGCGATCGCCGGCGGCCTGCTTGGCTACTACACGCTGGACCGCGCCAGCAGCCTGATTCCCTACGTGCTGGTGTTTGCCTCGTCCGGCTTCATCTACATCGCCGTCAGCGACCTGATGCCGCAAATGCAGCGCCGCGCCACGCTGCGCGAATCCATTCCCCAGGTGCTGCTGATCGCCGCCGGCGTCGCCATCGTCCTGTTCCTGACCGGCGGCCGTCACTGAGTCTGCGCCGCCTCAACTCGGCGCACACGATACTTCCGCCGGCCCGCTGGGGACGCGCCGGGCCCGGCACCTGCGCAAGATCTAAGTGTGACGCGATGACTCAGTTCGGCCCGGTCGCGACCGGCCGGGCCGGGTCCGCGCACCACTCGCTCCACGAGCCGGGGTAGAGGGCCGCGCCTGGCAGGCCGGCCACTTCCAATGCCAGCAGGTTGTGGCAGGCGGTGACGCCGGAGCCGCATTGCATGATGGCCTGCGCCGGATCGGCGAACAGCGGCGCGAACTCCGCCTTCAGCTGCGCGGCGTCCTTGAAGCGGCCCTCGGCGGTCAGGTTGTCCTTGAAGAAGCGGTTCTTGGCGCCGGGGATGTGGCCCCCGACCGGGTCGATGGTTTCGTTCTCGCCGCGATAGCGGTCGTTGGCGCGCGCGTCCACCACGGTGCGCGCCTGGGTCGACAGGTTGGCCACCACCTCGTCCACCGACACCGTGGCCACCAGCGACGGCTTGTCGCTGATGTTGCCGGGCGCGCGCACCGCGAAGCGCGTCACCATGGCCTGGCCGGCCGCCTGCCACGCCACCAGGCCGCCATCGAGCACCGCCACCGCCGGATGTCCCACCCAGCGCAGCAGCCACCACAGGCGCGCCGCGAACATGCCGCCATGGGCGTCGTAGGCCACCACCTGGGTGTCGTCGTCGATGCCCCAGGCGCGCAGGGTGGCGATCAGGACCGCGCGCTCCGGCAGCGGGTGGCGGCCGCGGAACTTGCCGTCCGCCCCCACCTTGGCGCCCGACAGGTCGGTGTCCACGTTGGCGAACTGCGCGCCGGCGATGTGGCCGATGGCGAAGCTGTCGCGCCCCGCGTCCGGATTCATCAAATCGTGGCGGCAATCGAGGATGACCCACTTCGGATCGTCCAGGTGCTGGGACAGGGTGACGGCGTCGATCAGGGTAGTGTGCATGGAGAGTCCTTATACTTCGCTGGCGATGGGATCGGTGGAGGCGATGGCCTTACCGCGTTCGGTGTTGCGGGTATTGTAGAACGTCGCGGCCATGCCCGACGCGAGAATGATGCCGATGCCGGCCCAGCTGTGCCAGTCGAACACGTCGTCGAAGATGAACACGCCCCAGGCGCTGGAGAACACGATGCCGGTGTACTGCAGGTTGGCCACCACCAGCGTGTTGCCCAGGCGGTAGGCGCGCGTCATGGCGATCTGCGCGCTGGTGGCGCACACGCCGATGGCCAGCAGCAGCAGGCCGCTGCGCCAGGTGGTGACTGGATGGAATTGCGGCCCGTCGGCGCCGCCGCCGATCAACACGCCGACGACGCCGGCCAGCAGGTTCATCACGGTGAAATAGAACACCACGCGGTTTTCCGGCTCGCCGGCCAGGCCCATCTTGCGGACCTGCATGTAGGCGGTGGCGGTGATCATGCTCGAGCCCAGCGCGATCAGCGCCGGCGTCAGCTGGTTGGCGTGGAAGGCCGGCCGCAGCAGCAGCGTGACGCCGACAAAACTCAGCCCGACCGCCAGCATCAGCGGCCATTTGACGTCGTTGCGGGAATGCCACCAGCCCATGGCGAACAGCCAGGCGGCGATCCAGATCGGCGACATGTAGTTGAGGGTCATGGCGGTGGCCAGCGGCAGCTGGCCGATCGAGTAGTACCACAGCCACAGGGAGATCACGCCGATGATGCCGCGCCACAGGTGGGCGCCGGGCATGGTGGTGCGGAAGGTTTCGCCGGACAGCTTGATGATGGCGCCGAGGGTGATCACGCCGACCACGCCCCGGTACAAGACCAATTCGGATGTTGAGAATTCAACCGAGGCCAGTTTCACGCACACGCCCATGACGGCAAACATAAAACTCGCGAACAACATCCAGAGTGACTGCATCGTGAAACCTTATAAACCCATCTTGCGTTGATACCATTCGTGGAAGTGCTGCATGCCGTCCTCCATCGGCGACTGATACGGCCCGCCGTCCGTCTCGCCGCGCGCCATCAGGGCCCTGCGGCCGGCGTCCATGCGCTGGCCGATCTCATCGTCCTCGATGCAGGTTTCCATGTAGGCCGCGCGTTCGGCCTCGATGAACTCGCGCTCGAACAGCACGATTTCTTCCGGATAGTAGAACTCCACCACGTTCCTGGTGCGCTGCGGACCTTCCGGCCACAGGGTCGACACCACCAGCACGTGCGGATACCACTCGACCATGATGTTCGGGTACAGGGTCAGCCAGATGGCGCCGTAGGGCGGCGGTTCGCCGCCGCGGAACTTGAGCACCTGCTCCTGCCAGTGCTTGTAGACTTCCGAGCCGGACTTCTTCAGGCCCTTGTGCACGCCCACGGTCTGCACGCTGTACTCGCGGCCGAACTCCCAGCGCAGGTCGTCGCAGGTGACGAAGCTGCCCAGGCCAGGGTGGAAGGGCTCGACGTGATAATCCTCCAGGTAGACCTCGATGAAGGTCTTCCAGTTGTAGTCGCAGTCGTGCACTTCCACGTGGTCCAGCATGTAGCCGCTGAAATCCAGGTCCTTGGTCACGGACAGGTTGTTCAGCTCCTGCATGACGTTGTAGCCGTTTTGCTCGAACAGCAGGCCGTTCCAGCTTTGCAGCCGGGTCTTGGGCAGGTTCAGGCAGGGCGTCTCGGGGAAGTGCGGCGCGCCGATCAGTTCACCCTTGAGGTCATAGGTCCAGCGGTGCAGGGGGCAGACAATGTTGTTGGCGTTGCCGCGGCCATTGAACATCAACGCCTGGCGGTGGCGGCAGACGTTGGACAACAGCTCCAGCCCGTTGGCGTTGCGGACCAGCATGCGGCCTTCGTTCTCGGCGGCCAGGGTTGCAAAGTCGCCAACATTCGGCACCATCAGCTCGTGTCCGACGTAGCGCGGCCCGGGCTGGAAGAGTTGCTGCATTTCGCGCTGCAGTAGCGCTTCGTCGAAATAGACGTTAACCGGAAGTTGCGCGGTTGGCCGCGCTAGCTTGGCGTGGGTACCCAGATCGGACATCCAAACCCCCCTTAATTAAAATTTCAAACCAAGAAGAGACAGAATCCGTAAAGACGACCCGCATTCTTATGCGTTGAGGTGGTATTTAGGACAGAACCGGCGATTATACCGTCTTTTCAGCAATTCGGGGTCAATCCGGGGTCAGGTCCTCCATTTCTACACGGACTCTACCGTAGCGGCCGCTACGGTAGAGCCCGTGTAGAAATGGAGGACCTGACCCCGGATTGCGATAAAATCCACTGTTGGCCGCTAATGTTCCACCGGATAAGGTGGTTTGTTCTAAAATATCGGGCTAAGATAACTGAGTGACCTATGTCTAAGAAATTAACCGCCGACGCGACCGCCGCCGCTCCCGCTTCGTTCGAAGAAGCGATGGCGGAACTGGCACAGCTGGTTGCACAAATGGAGGCAGGCCAACTGCCGCTGGAAGCCTCGGTCGCCGCCTACGCGCGCGGCTCGGAGCTGGTGAAGTTCTGCGCCGCCCAGCTGGAAAAGGTGGAGTCGCAAGTCAAGGTGCTGGAAGGCGAGATGCTCAGGCCCTTCGTCGCCACCGGCGAGGGCGAACAATGAACCCCGCTTTCGACGACTGGATGAAAACCGTGCAGGCCCGCTCGGAAAACGATCTGTCCGCCTACCTGCCCGCCGCCGATGTGATCCCCGCCAAGCTGCATGAAGCGATGCGCTACGCGCTGCTCGGCGGCGGCAAGCGGGTGCGCCCGCTGCTGGTGTACGCGGCCGGCGCCCTGTTCGGCGCCGACGCCGAGACCCTGAGCCGCGCGGCGGCGGCGGTGGAGATGATCCACGCCTATTCGCTGGTGCACGACGACATGCCGTGCATGGACGACGATGAACTGCGCCGCGGCAAGCCGACGGTGCACGTGGCCTACGACGAGGCGACCGCGCTGCTGGTCGGCGACGCGCTGCAATCGCAGGCCTTCCTGGTGCTGTCGGAGGCCGCGGCCGTGTCGCCGACGCGGCTGGTGGCGATGCTGCGCCTGCTGGCGCACGCCTCCGGCTCGGCCGGCATGTGCGGCGGCCAGGCCATCGATCTGGACAGCGTCGGCGTCAGCCTGACGCTGGAGCAGCTGGAGCGGATGCACCAGCTCAAAACCGGCGCCTTGCTGCGCGCGTCCGTGGTGCTGGGCGCCCTGGCCGGCAAGGATCTGGCCGACGAGGAGTTGAACGCGCTGAACGTCTATGCGCGCGCCATCGGCCTGGCGTTCCAGGTGGTGGACGATGTGCTCGACGCGACGGCCGATTCGGCCACGCTGGGCAAGACCGCCGGCAAGGACGCCGCCGATAACAAGCCGACCTACGTTTCCATCCTGGGTCTGGAGCCATCGCGCGCGCTGGCGGAAAAATTGCGGCTCGACGCGCACGCAGCGCTCGCGCCGTTTGGAGAAAAAGCTCTGCGATTACGCGAACTCGCGGATTTGATCGTGCAGCGGAAGGCTTAAATGAACTTGCTCGAAAAAATAGATTCCCCGGCCGATGTACGCAAACTGCCGTACAGCCAATTGACGCCGCTGGCGCATGAACTGCGCGCCTACCTGCTCGATTCCGTGTCCAAGACCGGCGGCCACCTGTCGTCCAACCTGGGCACGGTGGAGCTGACGGTGGCGCTGCATTACGTGTTCAACACGCCGCACGACCGCATCGTCTGGGACGTGGGACACCAGACCTATTCGCACAAGATCCTGACCGGCCGCCGCGACAAGATGTCGACGCTGCGCCAGCTGGGCGGCATTTCGGGCTTCCCGAAGCGCGACGAATCCGAGTACGACACCTTCGGCACCGCGCACTCCTCGACCTCGATTTCGGCGGCGCTGGGCATGGCGCAGGCGGCCAAGATCAAGGGCGAGCATCGCCACGCGATCGCGGTGATCGGCGACGGCTCGATGACGGCCGGCATGGCGTTCGAGGCGCTGAACAACGCCGGTGTGCAGGACGACGTCAACCTGCTGGTGATCCTGAACGATAACGATATGTCGATCTCGCCGCCGGTGGGCGCGCTGAATCGCTACCTGGCGCGCCTGATGTCTGGCCAGTTCTACGCCGCCGCCAAGAACGTCGGCAAGTCGGTCCTGCCCGGCCCCGTGCTGGAGCTGGCGAAGAAGCTGGAAGAACACGCCAAGGGCATGGTGGTGCCGGCCACGATGTTCGAGGAATTCGGCTTTAACTACATCGGCCCGATCGACGGCCACGATCTGAATTCGCTGATTCCGACGCTGCAGAACATCAAGCAGCTGAAGGGGCCGCAGTTCCTGCACGTGGTCACCAAGAAGGGCCAGGGCTACAAGCTGGCCGAGGCCGAGCCTATCCTGTACCACGGCACCGGCAAGTTCAATCCGGCGGAAGGCATCAAGCCCGCCGCCGCGCCATCGAAGAAGACCTACACCGAGGTGTTTGGCGACTGGCTGTGCGACATGGCCGCCGCCGACAAGAAGCTGGTCGGCATCACGCCGGCCATGCGCGAGGGTTCGGGCATGGTGCGCTTCGACCAGGAATATCCGGATCGCTATTTCGACGTCGGCATCGCCGAGCAGCACTCGGTGACCTTCGGCGCCGGCCTGGCGTGCGAAGGCTTGAAGCCGGTGGTGGCGATTTATTCGACCTTCCTGCAGCGCGCCTACGATCAGCTGATTCACGACGTGGCGCTGCAGAACCTGGACGTGACGTTCGCGCTGGACCGCGCGGGCCTGGTGGGCGCGGATGGCGCCACCCACGCCGGCAATTACGATCTGGCTTACCTGCGCTGCATCCCGAACATGGTGGTGATGGCGGCCTCGGACGAGAATGAATGCCGTCAGATGCTGACCACCGGCTATCACTACAACGGCCCGGCGGCGATCCGCTATCCGCGTGGCGCCGGCGTCGGCGCGGCGATTTCGAAAGAACTGACGTCGATTGAAATCGGCAAGGGCGAGATCAAGCGTCGCGGCCAGAAGATCGCGATCCTGGCGTTCGGTTCGATGGTGTCGCCGTCGGTGGCCGCCGGCGACACGTTGAACGCGACCGTGGCCAACATGCGCTTCGTGAAGCCGCTGGACGTGGAGCTGGTGAAGCAGCTGGCCGCCGATCACGATTACTTGGTGACGGTGGAAGAGGGCTGCATCATGGGCGGCGCCGGTGCCGCCGTGGCGGAGGCGCTGGCGGCGGAAGGCATCGTCAAGCCGGTGCTGATGCTTGGCCTGCCGGACAAGTTCATCGACCACGGCGATCCTGCCAAGCTGCTGGCCAGCGTTGGCTTGGACGCCGCCGGCATCACCGCGTCCATCAAACAGCGCTTTGCCAGCGACGAGCCGCGGCTGGTCGTTAATAACGGCTGATCACACGCGCCGCCTCGGCGGCGATTGCCTCGTAGCCGGCGTCGCCCGGGTGCAGGTGATCGCCGCTGTCGTAGCGTTGCCGCATGCGTGACGGACGCTCCGGGTCGCGCAGCAGCGCGTCCACGTCGGCCACCGCGTCGAATTCCTTACTCTCCCTGATCCACTGATTCACCTGCTGGCGCAGCGCGTCCTTGGCGGGCGTGTAATACCCGTCGATTTGCGTGCCTTCGAAGGGCGGCAGCGTGGCGCCGATGATGCGCATCTTGCGCGCGCGGGCCTGCGCGATCAGTTGGCGGTAGGCGGCGATCATGCGGTCGGCGCTCATCGGCGGCTCGTGCGGCGCGAAGATGGATTGCGGCCAGCCGATGTCGTTAATGCCCATCAGGATGATGACGGTGTGCGCGCCAGGTTGGGACAGCACATCCAGCTCAAAGCGCGCGGCGGCGTTGACGCCCATGCGGTCGCCCAGCAGGCGCGCGCCCGAGATGCCGGCGTTGACGACCGCGGTGCCGGGCATCCGCGCAGCCAGATAGTCCGGCCAGCGGCGATCCGCGTCGGGCATGGAGCCGTTGCCGTCGGTGATTGAGTCGCCAAACGCCACAACGGCGCCGGTGGATGGCGCGCCATCGACCCAGATCCCGGACAGCAGCGCGCGGCCATGTAATGGCTCGGCGTCGGGAAGCGTTGCGGCGGAGGCGTGGTTGCCCCTCGCGATGTAGCCGGTCTGCTGCGCGCCCCAGTGGAAGGTCGATAGCGGCGTGCGTCGCGGCAGGTAGACGCTGACGGCCAGCTTCTCCAGCGCCGTCACCGGCATCTCAAGCGGATCGCTCACCAAGGGCGCGCCGGCCGGTATCACCGTCCGACGTTGCCCGCCGAAAGTGAGCGCCATTCCCGCGCCCTCCGCCTTCGCCGCGGCCGGAATGCGGGCGACGCGCGCTTCGCCTATCGTGATGGGCTGAGTGCCATAGCGATTCGACAGCACCACCCGCACGCGTCTGCCGCCAACGCTGATGCGTGCCGTCTCGCGCACCGTCTGGTGCTCCAGCGCGGCTGGCACGCCGGTCGGCAATGCGAATTCCTGTGATCCCCAAGCCGCGTGCGGACTGGCCTGCCACGTGGCCACCCAGTTATCCGCCGCGTGCAGCGGTGCGGCGAAAACAGCCGCCAGCGCGGCGACGGCGATATAGCTTGTCATCTTGCTCTCCTTGAAGTGAAGAGTCCAAGATAGGTCATTCGATCGCTGTGCGGAAGGTGATGAAAATGACTATACTTCATTCATATTTGGAATGAGGACGCAATGGACACCATCCGCTCGTTACGCTGCTTTATGCGCGCCGTGGAACTGGGCAGCCTGTCGGCCGTCGCCCGCGAAGAGGGCAGCACCCAGCCCACCATCAGCAAACTGATGGCCGCGCTGGAGCGTGAACTCGGCGTGCGTCTGTTGGAGCGCAGCACCACCAGCCTGCAGGCCACGCCGCAAGGCATGCGCTTCTACCAGCGCGCGCTGGGCGTGCTGGCCGAATACCAGGAAGCCGTGGCCGAGGCACGCGGCCAGACCGAAACCCCGGCCGGACTGATACGCGTGAACGCGCCAGCCGCCTTCGGCCAGTTCCGGCTCAACGCCTTGCTCGCGCCCTTCCTTGCCGCGTACCCCAAAGTCGACATCGAACTGATACTGGATGACCGCATGGTCGATCTGGTGAAGGAGGGCGTCGACGTCGCTATCCGCCAGGGCCACGAACTGCCGCCCGACGCGATCGCGCGCATGGCCGGCATCTCGCCGCGCCAACTGGTGGCGTCGCCGGCCTACCTCAAAGCGCACGGCACACCGCGCCGGCCGCAAGACCTGGCGCGCCACGATTACATCCGCTTCGCCTGGCTGGCGGACGGCGACACGCTCACGCTGCACAACGGCGAGCGCACCGAAACCATCCAAACCCATGGCCGCTACCGCGTCAACAACGCGCTGGCGATCCGCGATAGTCTGGCTGCCGGCGGTGGCATCGGCCTGTGCCCAATGTGGTTGGTGCAGGACCTGCTCGACAGTGGCGCCCTGGTGCGCGTCTTGCGGAAATGGCACGGCCAGACGCAGCCGCTGCATCTGCTGTCGCCATCGCGCCGCTACCAGCCGGTGCGCGTGCGGCTGTTGCTGGATTACCTCACTGAGCAGATCGGGCGGCTGCCGGGATACAACGCCAGCTGATTTCCCTTGTCTCCGGCGCGGTATGGCCTATATTGATATAAACAGTTTATATCATGGGTCATGATGAAACCGCTCCTTGCAAGCTTGGTGCTGCTGACGGCAAGCGCTTCGGCGCAGGTTCCCGAGTCCGGCCGCTGGCAAGAACTTCGCTTCAGCGCGGACGAGGTGGACGCCAGCATGCAAGAGCGCTACATCGACCGCACCGTCGATCTGGCGGCCGCCGGCAAGCTGGATCGTGACCGCGCATTGCTGGCGCGCCTGCGCTACATCAGCGCTGAACTGATACGGGCGGCGTTCGAGCTGAAACCGGAAGTCGCACGGTGGCAATGGGAAGTTCACACCACCAGCGACGCCGATGTGGATGCCATCTGCATGGCGGGCGGGAAGATACTGGTCGGCAGCGCTTTCGTGCATCAGTTGGCGCTTACCGACGGCGAACTGGCGACCTTGCTGGCGCACGAAGTGGCCCATGTGGTGGCTGAACATCCGCGCGAAACCTTGTCCGAAGCGATGCTGCTCAACCGTTTGCCCGCCGTGCCGCTGGAAGTGGTGATGGCGCGGCTGGATAGTGACCTGTCGTTGCAAATCCGCTTGTCGAGGTTATCCAGCCTTCAGGAGTCCGAAGCCGATCAACTGGGAATGGTACTGGCGCACCGTGCCGGCTGGGCGGCCGACGACATGATCAGCTTTTATCGCAAGCTGGGAGAGGGCGAGCAGGCGGCGCTGGTGTCCAGCGCCTATCCCGCCAGCGAGTCGCGCCTCAGCATGGCCAGAGGCATGGCGCGCTTGTTCAACGATTGACTAGCCGCGCTTGCGTTCGTGCTGCCACAGCACGTCGCTACCGCCCGCGTAGCGGTTCAATACGCGCGATAGAACGAACAACAGATCCGACAAACGGTTCACGTACTGGCGCGGGTGCTCGTGAATTGTCTCCGCCTTGCCCAGCGTGACAATCGCGCGCTCGGCGCGACGGCACACCGTGCGGCAGACATGCGCCTGCGCCGCCGCGCGCGAACCTGCCGGCAGGATGAATTCCGTCAGCGGCGGCAGGGTGGCGTTGTACTTGGCCAGCAGCTCGTCGAGGCGTTCGACGTGCGCTTCCTTGATCATCTGATAGCCGGGAATGCACAACTCGCCGCCCAGGTCGAACAGATCGTGCTGGACGGTGACCAGTTCCTCGCGCAGGTCGGCCGGCATGTCCTCGCACAGCAGCAGGCCGATGTGCGAGTTCAGTTCATCCACCTCGCCGATGGAGGTGATGCGCACGCTGTCCTTGTCGGTACGGCTGCCGTCACCCAGGCCGGTGGTGCCGCCATCGCCGGTTCGCGTGGCGATTTTCGAGAGTCGATTGCCCATGGTGGATCAGCCTTTCGGCGCGATGCTGGCGCGGCGCGGGTTGTAGGGATCGAAGCCCGGCGTATTCCAGAAATCCTGGATGCCCTTGGATTCGTACAGCGGCACTTCCTCGTCATACATCGGGAACAGGCCCGCCAGGAAGATGGTGCGGTCCGGCAGTTCGAACTTGATCTGCTCCTCGTTCATGAACTGCGGGCGATAGACGAAGCAGGCATTCATGGCGCTGTCCTTGGACATCGGCTGATCGAGCTTGAACGAAGCCTGGTAGTGGAACGAGCTATCGTTGAAGAAGGATTGCGCGATGTAGGCGGCGGCGCTGCCCCAGCCGGTGTCCTTGGTGTGCAGCGTGAAGCTGAGTTCCGGCTTGCCGTGCTTCCAGTTCGGGTGATTGGCGTTGGAGAGGCCGGCGGTGACGGCGGTGAGCATGCCCTGCGTTGGGAAATCCTCAAAATAGTAGATCAGCATGCGCGGACGGTTATCCAGCGCCACCTGACCGATCTTGGCCTGCACGCCGAACCGTTCTTCCAGCGCCAGGAGCCAAGCCTGTTCGAAATTGTGTTCCATACTCTTGTTCCAGTAGTTGTAGTAGCTGCGCCCGAAAGAATACAACAAATCAGCGTTTGTGCTTACAATTGTCTCAATCCGTGTTTTCAGGCGCATAACCCATGAACACAGTTTCTGATCTTAACGCGCGGCGGGCACAGGTCGCGGCGGCGTTGCAGCAGGTGTTGCCGGCGCGGGCCGTGTTGTCGGCGCAGGAGGATACCCGTCCGTATGAGTGCGACGGCCTGGCCGCCTATCGGCAACTGCCGATGATTGTCGTGCTGCCCGACAGCGAACAGCAGGTCATCGCCGTGCTCAAGGTCTGCCGTGAACTCGGTGTGCCGGTGGTGCCGCGTGGCGCGGGTACGGGTCTTTCAGGCGGTGCGATGCCGATCGCCGAGGGTGTGGTGCTGTCGACCGCGCGCCTCAACCGCATCGTGCGCATGGATGCGTTCTCGCGCACGGCGGTGGTACAGCCGGGCGTGCGCAATCTGGCGATTTCGGAGGCGGCCGCGCAGCATGGCCTGTACTATGCGCCCGATCCTTCCTCGCAGATCGCCTGCACCATCGGCGGCAACGTGGCCGAGAATTCGGGCGGCGTGCACTGCCTGAAGTATGGCCTGACGGTGCATAACGTGCTGCGTGTGCGCATGGTGACCATCGATGGCGAGGTGGTGGAGCTGGGCGGCGAGGCGCTGGATGCGCCGGGCCTCGACCTGCTGTCGGTCTTCATCGGCTCCGAGGGCATGCTGGGCATCGTGACCGAAGCGACGGTCAAGCTGGTGCCCAAACCGGCGACCGCGCGCGTCATCATGGCGTCGTTCGACGAGGTGGTGAAGGGCTGTCACGCGGTGGCGGCGCTGATCGCCGCCGGCATCATCCCGGCCGGGCTGGAGATGATGGACCAGACTTCGTCACGCATGGTGGAGCCGTTCGTCAAGGCGGGTTACGACACCGATGCCGCCGCCATCCTGCTGTGCGAGGCCGATGGCACGGTCGAGGAGGTGGAGGAGGAGATCGCCCGCATGTCGGCGGTGCTGAATACGGCCGGCGCGATCGCCATCGCCGTGTCGCAGTCGGAGGCGGAGCGGCTGAAGTTCTGGTCCGGCCGCAAGAACGCGTTCCCGGCCGCCGGTCGCATCTCGCCGGATTACTACTGCATGGACGGCACCATTCCACGCAAGCGTCTTGGCGAGGTGCTGGCCGGTATCGCGGCGATGGAGACCAAGTATGGCCTGCGCTGCGCCAATGTGTTCCACGCTGGCGACGGCAATCTGCATCCGCTGATTCTGTTCAATGCGAATATCCCGGACGAGTTCCATCGCGCCGAGGCGTTTGGCGCGGAGATCCTGGCGCTGTGCGTGGAAGTCGGCGGCACCATCACCGGCGAGCATGGCGTCGGCATTGAGAAGATCGATTCGATGTGCGTGCAGTTCAAGCCCGCCGAACTGGAAGCCTTCTTCTCTGTGAAGCGCAGCTTCGATCCACACGGTCTGCTCAATCCCGACAAGGCGATCCCCACGCTGAACCGCTGCGCCGAATTCGGCAAGATGCGTGTCAGCGGCGGCGTGCTGCCGTTCTCCCACCTTCCACGCTTTTGAAGATGACTGTCTACGACGATTTCGCCGCCCGCATCCGCACCACGCAAACGCCGTTGCGCATACGCGGTGGCGGCACCAAGGACTGGTACGGCCAGGCGCTGAAGGGCGATGTGCTGGACACGCGCGTCAACTGCGGCATCGTTTCGTACGAGCCCACGGAGCTGCTGATCACCGCGCGCTGCGGCACGCCGCTGGCGGAGATCGAAACGCTGCTGGCGCGGCACAATCAAATGCTGGCGTTTGAACCGCCGCGCTACGAGGGCTCGACCATCGGCGGTGTGGTGGCCAGCGCCTTGTCCGGACCGCGCCGCGCCAGCGCCGGCGCGGTGCGCGATTTCGTGCTGGGCGCGGTGCTGATGGATGGCCGTGGCGAAATCCTCCGCTTTGGCGGACAGGTGATGAAGAACGTGGCCGGCTACGACGTCTCGCGCCTGTTGGCTGGTTCGCTGGGGACATTGGGGCTGATCCTGGAAGTCTCGCTCAAAGTGTTGCCGGTGCCCTTGCGCGAGGCCAGCCTGCGGTTCGGGATGAGCGAGGTCGATGCGCTTCGCTGTCTGAACGAGTGGGCAGGGCAGCCGTTGCCGATATCGGCCAGTTGCTGGCATAAGGATGTGCTGTCGCTGCGCCTGTCCGGCGCGGATGCGGCGGTGGAGGCGGCGCTGCGCAAGCTGGGTGGACAAGCGCTGGAGGGCGCTGAGGCGAACGCGTTCTGGGCTTCGCTGCGCGACCAGACGCACGCTTACTTTGATGGCGGCAGTTTGTGGCGCATGTCGGTGCCGTCGCATGCCAGTGCGTTGATATTGCGCGGCGAGCAGTTGATCGAGTGGGGCGGTGCGCAGCGCTGGCTCAAGCTGGCGGAGGATGACGCCGCCAACAGCGGCGAACGCGCCGGCGCGATACGCCGCAGCGTCGCCGCCGCGGGCGGACACGCGACGCTGTTCCGTGGCGGCGACAAGAGCGTGGGCGTGTTCCACCCGCTGGCGCCGGCGGTGGCGAACATTCACGAGCGGCTCAAGCAGTCGTTTGATCCGGCGGGGATCTTTAATCCGGGGCGCATGTATGCAGACTAATCTGGCCGACTTCATCAAGCACACGCGCGAAGGCGAAGAGGCGGACGCCATCCTGCGCGCTTGCGTGCACTGCGGGTTTTGCACGGCCACCTGTCCGACCTATCAACTGCTGGGCGATGAACTGGATGGGCCGCGCGGCCGCATCTACCTCATCAAACAGGTGTTGGAAGGCGCGGAGGTGACGGCGAAAACGCAGACGCATCTTGACCGCTGCCTGACGTGCCGCAATTGCGAGACCACCTGTCCGTCCGGCGTCAAATACGGACGGTTGGTGGATATCGGCCGCAAGGTCGTGGAGGAGCGCGTGGAGCGGCCACTGGGCGAGCGGATCAAGCGCAAGCTGCTGGTGGAAGGACTGACGCGCAAGGCCTTGTTCGGCGCGGCGTTAAGGGCGGGGCAGATATTCCGTCCGCTGCTGTCGCCGGCGTTGCAGGACAAGGTGCCGCAGCGCCAGGATGCCGGCGTGTGGCCGACACGCGAACATGCACGCAAGATGCTGGTGCTGGATGGTTGCGCGCAGCCGGCCATGGCGCCCAACATCAACGCGGCCACCGCGCGCGTGCTGGATGCGCTGGGCGTGCAGTTGATCGTCGCCCCACGCGCGGGATGCTGCGGCGCGCTGCGCCATCATATGAACGAGCAGGACGCGGCGCTGGACGATATGCGCCGTAATATCGACGCGTGGTGGCCGTACGTGCGGCGGGGCGAGGTCGAGGCCATCGTCATGACCGCGTCGGGTTGTGGCGCGACGGTGAAGGAATACGGCCATTTGCTGGCGCACGATCCGGCGTATGCGGAGCAGGCCGCGCGCATCTCGGCGTTGACGAAGGACCTGAGCGAGATCATGCCGCAATTCGAGGCGGAGCTGGCGCAGCGTGCGAGAGCGGTGGCGGCGGGCGCCGCGGGCAAAGGCCGCGTGGCCTATCACCCTCCGTGCACACTGCAGCACGGCCAGCAGATTCGCGGCAAGGTGGAAAGCGTGCTGCGCGCGGTCGGCGTCGACGTGGTGCTGTGCGCGGACAGCCATCTGTGCTGCGGCTCGGCCGGCAGCTACTCCCTGCTGCAACCGGAGCTGTCGCTGCAACTGCGCGACCGCAAGCTCGCCAACCTGCGGGACACCGGCGCGGACACTATCGTGTCCGCCAACGTCGGTTGCAGCGCGCACCTGCAATCGGGGGCCGACATGCCCGTCATGCATTGGATCGAACTGATAGACCGGGCTTTAAATTAAGGCCAGCTGCGAGGTGCCGCCAGCCGGCTCGGTATGCAGATTCAGGATAGGCGGCAGGGTGGCGGCGGCCTGCCACACCGCCGCCGTGTTGAAGCTGGCCACCCATGACAGCACGTCGTTTGCCGGCATCGGCCGGGCGATGCCGTAGCCCTGGACCAGGTCGCAGCCCAGCCGCATCAGCATGGCGCCGTGCTCGATGGTCTCCACGCCCTCCGCGATCACACCCAGGCCAAACGAGCGCGCTAGGCCGATCACCGCGCTGACGAGATACAGATCGTCGCGGTCCACCAGCATGTTGCGCACGAAGCTCTGGTCGATCTTCAGCATGTCGGCCGGCAGCCGCTTCAGATAGGACATCGACGAATAGCCGGTGCCGAAATCATCCAGCGCAAAGCTGATGCCCAGCGCCTGGCAGTCCAGCATGATGCCGCGCACGTGGGCGATGTCGCTGAGCGCCGACGACTCCAGTATCTCCAGCTCCAGCATGTGCGGCGGCACGTCCGGATACTCGGCCAGTATCGCCTTCAGCCGCTCGACAAAATCGTGGCGCTGGAAATGGCGGGCCGCGATGTTCACGCTGATCACCCAGTTGGCGTCGAACGTGCGCCACGACTGCAGCTGGCACAGCGCCTCGCGCAGCACCCATTCGCCGATGTCCACAATCACATCGGTGTGCTCCACGATCGGCAGGAACTCGCCCGGTCCGATGATGCCGCGCTGCGGATGCTGCCAA
This sequence comes from Duganella sp. SG902, assembly GCF_013376005.1. GTDB lineage: Bacteria > Pseudomonadota > Gammaproteobacteria > Burkholderiales > Burkholderiaceae_D > Rugamonas. The sequence continues at coordinate 45,328 of NZ_JABMJK010000004.1, forward strand.
CGCAGCAGCGCCTCCATGCCGATAATGCGGCCCTTGCGCATATCGAGCTTGGGCTGGTAGTACAGCGCCAGCTCATTGGCGCGCACCGCGTTGCGCACCTCGGTGCGGCGGTTGTGATGCGTGCGCACCTGCTCATCGAGGTCGGCGTCGAAGAAGTGATAGCGGTTGCGGCCCGTGATCTTGGCCTGGTACAGAGCCTGGTCGGCGTGGCGCAGCAGGCTGTCGGCGCTGATGTCGTTGCCGGTGTAGACCGCGATGCCGGCGCTGGCCGACATGTTCACCGCCTCGCCGTCGCAGACGTAATCGCGCGACAGGGCGGCCATCAGCTTGCCCATGGCGTAATCGATGGCGGCGCGGTCGTTCAGATCCGGCAGCAGCAGCACGAATTCATCGCCGCCCAGGCGCGCCACGTAGTGACGCTGGCCGGCGAAGTCGTGCAGGCGGCTGGCGGCCTGCTTCAGGATCTCGTCGCCCACCGCCTGGCCCAGCGACTGGTTCACGTGCTGGAAGTGGTCAAGGTCGAACAGACACACGGCCAGCAGGTAATTCTGCTCGCGCGCGCGCGCCACCTCCTGCTCGAAGCGCAACGCCAGCGCCGAACGATTGGGCAGGCCGGTCAAGGTATCGTGATTGCTCTGCCACGAAATCTGCTGGATCAGCTGGCGGCGCTCGGTCACGTCGCGGAACACCAGCACCGAACCCTGGACCTCGCCCAGCGGCGTGCGGATGGCGTTGGCGGTGTACTCGACGATGCAGGTCTGGCCGAGGCGGTGGCGCAGGCTTTGGTTGCCCACCTTGACCACGTCGCCGCCGGCGTAAATCGCCCGCATCGATTTCAGCAGCGAGTGCTGGCCGAAGTTATTCGCCAACACAAATACCTGGTGCAGCTCCATGCCGCGCGCGTTCGCGGCCGACCAGCCGGTCAGCTTTTGCGCCACCTCGTTGATGGTGTCGATGCGGCCGGTCAGGTCGGTGGTGATGACGGCGTCGCCGATCGATGTCAGCGTCACCTCGATGCGGTCCTTCTCCACCTGCAGCTGCTGCTGCGCCAGCAGCGTGCGTGTCAACTGGGTGCTCAGCTCATTCTGGCTTTGCTGCAGCTTGTGCACCAGCGCCTGCACGCGCTGCGCCATGTTGTTGAAGGTGCTGGCCAGCATGCGCGCCTCCAGCGTGCCGCTGACCGGCAGGCGCACCGCGTGGTCGCCGTTCTGGAAACGGTTGGTGGCGTCGGCCAGCCGGCGCAGCATGCGCTTGTTGGCGAAGATGATAATCCCCAGCAGCGTGTAGATGATGCTGACGTTGACCGCAGAGATCAGCGCCTGCTGGTGCACGCTGCGCCACACCTGTCCGACGGGCAGCGTTGGTTCGAAGCTCAGCGCCAGCGTGGCGTCGCCCAGGCTGACACTGCGGTTGATGGCGCGGATGCGGCTGAAGCGCGTGAACCAGTCCGGATACTCGCGTTTGGCGTGCACGCCGCGCAGCGCTTCCAGATGGCCGCCGGCGTAATCGAGGCGCGCCGCCGTCAGATCGGGGTTGAGCAGCAGGGAGGCCGACAGCGCCGTCTCCAGGGCGCCGCGATCGGGCGCCGCCAGGATCGGCAGCAGCGTCTTTTGCAGGTGCGTGGCCAGCTCGCCGGCGTCGCGCTGGTAGCGCTCCTCGGCGTAGCTGGTTTCGGATTTCAGCATCAGGTGGTAGCGTACGCCCACCACCACCGCGATGATGACGAAGATGGGCAGGAACAAGCGCGAATACATCCCCATCCGAAGCCACGGCGAGACTATTTTTCCTAGCAAGGACATAGGCGACTGATGTGATAGGAACCAAGGTCCATTATTACTTAAAAGTTAAACTTTTTGACGTTTTTTGGAAAACGTTTTCAATTTTTTTCCCGTTGTCGTGGACATTTTGTTGCGAGGATTATTCAGCCAACAGCTTTTCTATGTCCGCGATCAATTCTTCCGGCTTGGTGGACGGCGCGTAGCGGTCGTAGACCGTGCCGTCCTTGCGGATCAGGAACTTGGTGAAATTCCACTTGATGCGCTCGGTGCCGAGGATGCCGGGCGCGTCCCGCTTCAGCTTCTGGAACAGCGGGTGGGCGCCGGCGCCGTTGACGTCGATCTTGGCGAACAGCGGGAAGGTGACGCCGTAGTTCTTTTCGCAGAAGGCGCCGATCTCGTCGGCCTGGCCCGGCTCCTGCGCGCCGAACTGGTTGCAGGGGAAGCCCAGCACCTCCACGCCGCGCTCCTTGAACTGCTGATAGACCGCCTCCAGCCCCTTGTACTGCGGCGTGAAGCCGCACTTGCTGGCGGTGTTGACGATCAACAGCACCTTGCCCTTGTACCGGCTCAGGTTGACGGGTTGGCCGGACAGTCCGTCGGCCGAGAAGTCGAAAACAGTGCTCATCAGATGATACCCAAATGTTCGGTGCCGGCGGACAGGTCGCGGTTCTTCGCGGCCTTGCCTTCCAGCTTGATAGCCAGTCGCAGGTCGTTGACGGAGTCGGCGTTGCGCAGGGCGTCCTCGTAGGTGATGAGGTCGGCCTCGTGCAGGTCGAACAGCGACTGGTCGAAGGTCTGCATGCCGAGCTCGCGCGACTTCTTCATCAACTCCTTGATCTCGTGCACCTGGCCCTTGAAGATCAGGTCCGAGATCAGCGGCGAGTTCAGCAGGATCTCGATGGCCACCGCGCGGCCCTTGGACTCCTTGCGCGGAATCAGGCGCTGCGAAATCATGCCCTTGAGGTTGAGCGACAAATCCATCAGCAGCTGCTGGCGGCGTTCCTCGGGGAAGAAGTTGATGATGCGGTCGAGCGCCTGGTTGGCGCTGTTGGCGTGCAGCGTGGCCAGGCACAGGTGGCCGGTCTCGGCGAAGGCGATGGCGTGGTCCATGGTGGCGCGGTCGCGGATCTCGCCGATCTGGATCACGTCGGGGGCCTGGCGCAGCGTGTTCTTCAGCGCCACCTCCCAGTCGTCGGTGTCGACGCCGACCTCGCGCTGGGTGACGATGCAGTTCTTGTGCGGGTGGACGTACTCGACCGGGTCCTCGATGGTGATGATGTGGCCGTAGCTGTTCTCATTGCGGTAGCCGAGCATGGCGGCCAGCGTGGTCGACTTGCCGGAGCCGGTGGCGCCGACCATGATCACCAGGCCGCGCTTGGCCATCACCACCTCCTTGAGCACCTCGGGCAGGCCGAGGTCCTCGAGCCTGGGGATCTCGGAGGTGATGGTCCGCAGCACCATCCCGACCGAGCTCATCTGCACAAACGCGGACACGCGGAAGCGGCCGATGTCGCCGGGGCTGATGGCGAAGTTGGCCTCCTTGGTGAGCTCGAAACTGGCGGCCTGCTTATCGTTCATGATCGAGCGGGCGAGGTCGAGCGTGTGGGCGGCGGTCAGCACCTGCGACGACACCGGCGTCATCTTGCCGTCGATCTTGATCGCGGGCGGGAAGCCGGCGGTGATGAACAAGTCCGAGCCCTTCTTCGCCAGCATCAGGCGCAGCAGGTCGAACATAAATTTGGAGGCCTGGTCGCGTTCCATGATCAATCCTTAAATTCGGGGTCAGCTCTGACATTCGGACATTGGGGAACTATTTTGAAAAAAAAATAGTTCCCCAATGTCCGAATGTCAGAGCTGACCCCGATGTTTTAGCCGGGGAAGTTTTCCGGGGTTTTGGCGGCGCTGCGGGCGGCGGCGGCGCTGATGATGTTGCGGCGGACCAGGTCGGTCAGGTTCTGGTCCAGCGTCTGCATGCCCACCCCGCTGCCGGTCTGGATCGCCGAGTACATTTGCGCCACTTTCGCTTCGCGGATCAGGTTGCGGATCGCCGGCGTCGCCACCATGATCTCGTGCGCCGCCACCCTGCCGGCGCCATCCTTGGTCTTCAGCAGGGTCTGCGAGATCACGGCCTGCAGCGATTCGGACAGCATGGCGCGCACCATTTCCTTCTCGTCGGCCGGGAACACGTCGACGATGCGGTCGATGGTCTTGGCCGCCGACGAGGTGTGCAGCGTGCCGAACACCAGGTGGCCGGTCTCGGCCGCCGACAGCGCCAGGCGGATGGTCTCCAGGTCGCGCAGCTCGCCCACCAGGATGGCGTCCGGGTCTTCGCGCAGCGCCGAGCGCAGCGCGTTGTTGAACGACAGCGTGTGCGGCCCCACCTCGCGCTGGTTGATCAGGCATTTCTTGGATTCGTGCACGAACTCGATCGGGTCCTCGATCGTCAGGATGTGGCCGTACTCGTTCTCGTTGAGGTGGTTGACCATGGCCGCCAGCGTGGTCGACTTGCCGGAGCCGGTCGGCCCGGTCACCAGCACCAGCCCGCGCGGCTTGAGCGCGAACTCGGCGAAGATCCTGGGCGCGTTCAGGTCCTCCAGGCTGAGGATCTTGGACGGGATGGTGCGCAGCACCGCCGACGCGCCGCGCTCCTGGTTGTAGGCGTTGACGCGGAAGCGCGCCAGCCCGGGGATCGAAAACGAGAAGTCGATCTCCAGCATTTCCTCGTACACCTTGCGCTGGCCGTCGTTCATGATGTCATAGATCATGCCGTGCACGTCCTTGTGCTCCAGCGGCGGCAGGTTGATGCGCCGCACGTCGCCGTGCACCCGTATCATCGGCGGCAGGCCGGCCGACAGGTGCAGGTCCGAGGCCTTGTTCTTGACAGAGAATGCGAGTAGTTCGGAGATGTCCATTTATAATCCCTGCTGAATGTGCCCCAGTGGCCTGGTTTTAACGCCTTTGACTCGATGATTATGTCCCCGATCCGCCAGAACTTGCAAGCAATCACCGCGACAATTGTTGCTACAACCCAAGAATCTGGCCGCCAGCCGGACGCCGTGCGCTTGCTGGCGGTGTCCAAGACCTTCGGCCCGGAGGCGGTGCAAGAGGCGGTGGCCGCCGGCCAGCGCGCCTTTGGCGAGAATTATCTGCAGGAGGGCCTGGATAAGATCCGTGCACTGAACGACGCCGGCGCGCCCGCGCTGGAGTGGCACTTCATCGGTCCGATCCAGAGCAACAAGACGCGTCCCATCGCCGAGCACTTCGCGTGGGTGCACACGGTCGAGCGCGAGAAGATCGCGGCGCGGCTGTCCGAGCAGCGGCCGGCCGGCATGGCGCCGCTGCAGATTTGTTTGCAGGTGAATATCAGCGGCGAGGCCAGCAAGAGCGGCGTCGCCCCGGAGGAGGTGGCGGCGCTGGCCCACAAGGTCGCGACGCTGCCGAATCTGACCCTGCGCGGCCTGATGGCGATCCCCGAGCCGGCCGTGGAGTTTGCGCAGCAGCGCGCGGCGTTCGCCCGCCTGCGCGCTTTGTACGAGCAGCTGCGCGCCGACGGGCTGGCGCTCGATACGCTGTCGATGGGCATGTCGGCCGACATGCGGGCGGCGATCTTCGAGGGCGCGACCATTGTGCGCGTCGGCAGCGCGATTTTTGGCGCACGAAACTACAACAAGGCTTGAGACACATGAAGATTGCATTTATCGGCGGCGGCAACATGGCCGCCGCCCTGATCGCGGGATTGGCCAACAAACTGACCGATGGCGCCAATATCCACGTGATCGATCCCAACCCGGACGCGCTGGCGCGCCTGCGCCAGCAGTACGGCGTGACCACGGCGGCCGCGGCCGACGCGGCCGTGTCGGCCGCCGATGTGATCGTGCTGGCGGTCAAGCCGCAAAACATGCCCGAGGTGGCGGCGCAATTGCTGCCCTTCATCGACGCGGCGCGGCAGCCGCTGGTGGTGTCGATCGCGGCCGGCATCCGCGGCGCCGATCTGTCGCGCTGGCTGGGCGGCTACGGCGCCATCGTGCGCTGCATGCCGAACACGCCGGCGCTGATCGGCATGGGCATCACCGGCATGGTGGCCCTGCCGGGCGTGAGCGCGGCGCAGACCCGGGCCGCCGACGACATCCTGCGCGCGGTCGGCCCCACGGTGTGGCTGGACGACGAAGCCAAGATCGACGCGGTGACGGCGGTATCGGGCAGCGGCCCGGCCTATGTGTTCTACTTCATCGAGGCGATGCAGCAGGCGGCCGAGGAAATGGGCCTGAGCGCGGAGCAGGGCACGCAACTGGCGCTGGCCACGTTTGCCGGCGCGGCGCAGCTGGCGACCCGCTCCGACGAACCGGTCTCGCTGTTGCGCGAGCGTGTCACGTCGAAGGGCGGCACCACCTATGCCGCGCTGACCAGCATGGAAGCGAGTGGCGTCAAGGCGTCCATCGTCGCCGCCCTGAAAGCCGCCGCCGCGCGCGGCAAGGAGCTCGGCGACGAACTGGGCGCCGCCGGTTAAGTCCTGCCGTCGCAGCCTTGTTTCATCGCGGCGATCCATGCGCGGATCAGGGCCACGCCTTCCTTGTGGACCGAGCCGCGCCCCAGTTCCGGCATCATGATGCCGGGCTCCGCCGAGTCCAGTCGGTACAGCATGATGGAGTCGTCCGGCCGGCCAGGCGCGATGTCGTGGCTGCGCCCGCCGGTGCCGGCGCCGGCCGCCACCGGCGGTTTGCACAGGCCCAGATGCAGGTCGGCCGGCGCGCCCATCTGCAGGTGCAGCGCGGTGGTATTGGCCGCGCCCTTGTCGTTGTGGCAGTGGGCGCAGTTGATGTCGAGGTAGGCGCGGGCGCGCGCCTCCACGCTTTGCGTGCCGTCGCGCCAGTTGGCGTTGCGCGGCGCGGCGCCGGCGCCGTTGGCCGGCATGCCGGTCAGGTAGCCCACCCTGGCCAGATGGTCCAGCTGGTTGACGCTGACGCCGTCGTACGTGTAGTCGCGGTTCAGGTGGCGCGCTTTCGGGCCGATCGGCTGGAACTGGCGCGACTTCACATCGGCCACGTGGCAGGACGCGCACTGGTTCACGTTCGGCACCACGTAGGTGAGCCTGGCGCTGCGCTTGTCCTCGTGGACCACCTCGAGCGGGATCTGGTCGCCGGTGCGTGACAGCACGGCTTCGGTCTGCCCGGCATTCCACACATAGGGCAGGGCGATCCAGCCGCTGGCGCGCCGCACCAGCAGGCGCGTTTCGATCAGCCGCACGCTGGCGAGGTCGAGCTTGTCGCCGCCGTTGTCGCTGGTGGCCAGCACGGTCTTGCCGTCGGCGCCCTTGGGATAGTAGAAGGTCTTGCTGATGATGGAGCCGACCGGGAAATCAAAGGTGCTGTCGGCGTGGTAGACCGCCGCCTGGCCCTTCGGCATCCACACCGTGCGCAGCTTGTGCGCGTAGTCGGTGAACAGCGGCGTGTTCAGGTCGTACGGCACCACATCCTTGTTCAGTTGGAGCTTGCCGCCGGCGACCGCCATCAGGTGCCAGTCGCTGAGTTTTTCCGGATTGCCCTCGGCGATGAAGCTGACCGGCGCCTGGCTTTGCGTGCACGCCGTCAGCGCGAGCGCGCACGCCGCCGCCAGCAGCGGACGGGTGAGGAAGGTAGGCGTCATGACTGGGCGGCGAGTTGGGCGATGGTGACAGGCGGCAGCTTGGCCAGCTCGCAGCGGAACGGCGCGCTGTCCTTGCTCGGGTTCTTGTATTTGTTGGGGCCGTCGGCGTTCAGCACGTCCGCGTCTTTCTGGATGCAGATGCGCTGCTCGGGCGGCAGCGCGCCTTTCACCAGCAGCCTGGTGTCGACGTAGCCGTCCCAGAGCACGTCCGGCAGGTGGCCGCTCAGGCCGTACATGGCGATCTTCAGCGCTTTCAGGTCGAGGCCGTCCGGCGAGTCGCCGCCGCCCTTGAAGCGGTTGCCGTAGACGTAGATGGCTTTCGGATACGGATCGTAGCCGGCCGCCACGCCTTTCTCGGTGTAGTAGCCGGTCGAGTGGTAGCTGGAGATGATGACGTTGGCGGTCTGGTTCTCGACCACGTCGTTATCGAAGATCTCCACCTTGGAGTTGGAGTTGATGACGATGCCGGAGCCGGCCGGCACGCTGGCCACCGCCGTGCCCTTGGCGGCGAAGTTGCCGAGGTTGTTTTTCTCGACCTTGTTCTTGTACACGCGGGTGCTGTGGCCGGCCTGCGACAGGTTGGGCATGTTGAAGACCAGGATGCCGCCGGTGTTGTTGGTGGCCACGTTCTCGTAGACATCGGCGTTGACGGTGTTCTCGATCTCGATGCCGGCCACATTGCCCTCGGCGCGCGAGCGGCGCACGATCACGCCGTTGGACTGGCCGACGTAGATGCCGGCGTCGGAGGCGCCGATCGCCACGCTGTCCTCGATCAGCACGTTCCTGGTTTTGACCGGATAGATGCCGTAGGCGCCGTTGGTCACTTTCGGGCCGCCGGTCCATTGCACCTTGACCTTGCGCACCGTGATGGTGTCGCCGTCGTTGATCTTCAGGCCGTCGCCCTTGGAGTCCTCGATGGTGAGGTTTTCGATGGTGAAGCCGTTGCCGTACACCAGCAAGCCTTCCGGCCCGGTGACCTGGCCCTTGAAGGAGAGGATGGTCTTGTCCATGCCGGCGCCGCGGATGGTGACGCCGTCGCCGCGCAGGGTGAGGCCGGAGGTGAGATGGTAGTTGCCGGCCGGGATCTCGATCACGCTGCCGGGCTTGGCGTCCAGCAGCTGCTCCTGCAGCTTTTTCTGGAAGGCGGCGTCGGCGCTGACCTTTTCCGCCGACGGCGCCGGGCCGTCGGTCCTGGTGCAGGCGCTGGACAGCACGCCGATGGAACCACACAGTGCAATGACGCGTAACGCTCCGTTCATCTGCTGCCTCCCCTTCATTTTGGTTTTATGAAACGAGTATAACAGTATGTTTTGCGCGGTTTACTTCAACCAGATGCAGCAGCCTTGCTGCGTTTGAGGTCGAGCGCGAGGGCCGCCTGGCGCAGGCGGCCGTTGCGGCGCAGGTAGGCGAAGGCGGCGCGCGTGTCGTACATCAGCTGGTAATGGAAGTAGTTGATCTGTTCGGCCGCGACCAGGGCCAGCACGCAACCGGCCCACCACAGGTCGGCGCTGGTGACGGTGGCGGCGCGGTGGACGGTCCACGCCAGCACTGCGGCCATGGCGATCACATTCGAATATTTGAAGCCCTGGTACAGCGGCGTGAACCAGGCCGGCAGCGTGCGGTGCCCGGTGAATCCCCGCAGCTTCAGGTGCCAGTACAACGCGCCTTGCAGCAGGATGTAGCTCATCAGCGCGGTGGCGGCGATGCGCAAGTCCCACGCCACCGGCCCGTCGCCCCGGCGCCAGTCGTTCCAGAACAGCAGCGGTAGAAACACCGCGCAGAAGGTCTCGGCGTTGCGCAGGTACTTCATCCGGGACTGTATTGCGTGCATGCCAGATTCCTTTCTGTGGCGATTTAATCTAGCATAGCATGTTGTTAATAGAAATCGCTTGTTTGAGCCGCCGATTTCGTCTACGATGAGCATCCCCTTTGGCCAACCCATTTTTCTGAAAGGAGATCGCGATGCAAAACATGTTGACCACCACCGCTATTTCCATGGGCCTGGCCGCTTGCTTCCCGGTTTAATCCCCCAAGCTCCTTGCACCGCCTGTGGCGTTTGATCGCCGCGGCGCCGCCACGCCCATCCTTTGGATTTTTCAGGATAAGGCTCCTCAATGGGCAATTTCATTCAGCATCTTTCCGATCGCGTGACGATCGTCGCGTCCGCTCGCCTGTGGCTTGAAGACGCAGCATTACAGCAGACTAAAACCACGGCCAGCCTGCCGGGCATGGCGCGCGTGGTCGGCCTGCCCGATCTGCATCCAGGCCGTGGCTATCCGGTGGGCGCGGCTTTTTTTAGCACCGGCTGGATTTATCCGGCCCTGGTCGGCAACGATATCGGCTGCGGCATGACGCTGTGGCAGACCGGCCTGTTGGCCGGCAAAGTCAAGCTCGACAAGCTGGACAAGCAGATCGGCAATCTCGATGAGCCGCTCGACAACGACGAGTGGGAGGCATTGGCGCAGGCCGATGCCACGCTAGCGGGGCAAAGGGACGCGCTGTCGCGCGCGCTGACCGCCGCGCAATTGGACACTTCGCATCTGCGCTCGCTAGGCACGATAGGCCGCGGCAATCATTTTGCCGAGCTACAGTCGATAGACCAGGTGACATGCGCGGACACCGTGGCCCGTGCCGGACTGGCCGGCAAAAGTCTGCAATTGTTGGTGCACAGCGGTTCGCGCGGGCTCGGGCAGGCCATCTTGGCTTCGCATGTGGCAGCCTTCGGCCACGCCGGGCTGGCGGAAGCGGAGGCTACGGTCTATTTGCAACAACACGCCGCCGCCGTGCGGTTCGCGGAATTGAATCGCGCGCTGATTGGCGCCCGCATCCTGCATCGCTTGCGCACCGATGGGGTGCGGGTGTTGGATGTGAATCACAACACGGTGGTCCCAGCCCAGGTGGACGGGCAGCAGGGCTGGCTGCATCGCAAGGGCGCGACACCCAGCGACCAGGGATTGGTGATGCTGCCAGGCTCGCGCGACGACTACAGCTACATGCTGGAGCCCGTCGCGGCGAACGGCGTGCTAAGCCTGCATTCGCTGGCGCATGGCGCTGGCCGCAAGTGGCAGCGCACGGACTGCAAGGACCGGCTTCTCAAGATCGCGTCGCCTGAGCAACTGAGCCGCACCTCGTTCGGCGGTCGCGTGATTTGCAACGACCGTGCCTTGATTTACGAGGAGGCGTCGCAAGCCTATAAAAACGTCGACAGCGTGCTGGATTGCCTGGTCGGCGCCGGGCTGGCCCGGGTGGTGTACCGCAGCAAACCGGTGCTGACTTACAAGACACGTGGGGAGTGCTGCTGATGACATGGTTACATTTAACGGCAAACACCGGTCCGGCGGAATGCTGTCTTGGTGTGCGCCACGCACTGGCGCGGCTGCTGGAGGAAGCGGTCGGCAGCGATGTGGACACCACCTTGGTCGAGCAGGTGGACGGCCCGGTGGATGGCACCATCAGCTCTGTGCTGCTGCAGCTTGAAGGGGCGGCGGCCGAGCTGCTGGCCCGGCGCTGGAGCGGCAGCATCCTCTGGGTTTGCGCAAGCCCGTACCGGCGGCAGCACCGGCGCAAGAACTGGTTCCTGCAAGGCGCGATCCTGGCGCCGCCCGCCACGCCGCCCGACGATGGGGCGATCCGCTACGAGGCGACGCGCGCTTCCGGTCCCGGCGGCCAGCATGTGAACAAGACCGACAGCGCCATCCGTGCCACCCATGTCGCGACCGGCTTGTCGGTCAAGGTGCAGTCGCAGCGCAGCCAGCACGCCAACAAGAAGCTGGCCGCGCAGCTGCTGGCGATCAAGCTGGCGGAGCTGGCGTCGGCGGCGGGGGCGCGCAGCCGCGCCGAGCGGCATTCGCAGCATCGCCAGGCGGAGCGGGGAAACGCGCAGCGGACCTTTGTCGGCCCCGGTTTTGTCGAGCGGCGCTGACTATTTGCGCGACAGCAGCATGCCCACCACCACCCCCAGCGCCACGCCGATGCCGGCCGCCTGCCACGGGTTTTCGCGCACAAAGGTGTTGACGCTGTCGGCGGCGTCGCGGCTGTGGGCCAGGAAGCTGTCCTCCAGCTTGCGCAGGTCGCTGCGGGCGGTGCGCAGGGTGTCGTCAAAGCGCGCGCGGGTGTCGCTGCGGACGCCGGCTTCCTCGCCGGCGCTGTCTTGCAGCCATTTCTCGGCTTCGCCGATGGTGTGCTGCAGATCGTCCATCAGGCGGTCGCGTACGGTGCCGCTGGCGGCCTGGGCCTCCGCGACGGTGCTGGTTGGTTCCATGGTGGTGACCTCGTTAAAAATTAGCCAGTGTAAGTATCGACGATGTCTCCGCTTTGCGCGCGCTCAATTGTGCTCAGCGTAGCGCGTAATCCAGCGCCACGCCGGCGAAGATCACGCCGCCCAGCCAGTTGTTGTGACGGAAGGCGTAGAAGCAGGCGTCGCGCTCGCGGTGGCGGATCAGGGTGTAGTGGTAGCAGGCGATGCCGGCCGCCGCCGCCAGTCCGGCCACGAACCAGAAGCGCAAGCCCTGCTGCCAGCCGCACACCAGCAGGATCGCCAGGTGCAGCGCGTAGCACAGCATGATGATGGCCACGTCGTGGCGGCCGAAGGTGATGGCCGAGGTCTTGATGCCGATCTTCAGGTCGTCGTCGCGGTCGACCATGGCGTATTCGGTGTCGTAGGCCAGGGTCCAGAAGATGTTCCCGACCAGCAGCAGCCAGGCCAGCGGCGGCACCTGGTTCTGGATCGCCGCGAACGCCATCGGGATGCCGAAGCCGAAGGCGATCCCCAGGTAGGCCTGCGGGATGGCGAAGAAGCGCTTGAAGTAGGGATAGGTGCCGGCGATGATCACCGCCGCCACCGACATCTGCTTGGTCAGCGCGTTGAGCGGCAGGATCAGGCAGAAGGCGATGATGGACAGGACGGCCGCGATCGCCAGCGCCTCCTTGCCGCTGATGCGGCCGCTGGTGAGCGGGCGCTGGGCGGTGCGCTTGACGTGCTTGTCGAAGTCCTGGTCGGCGTAGTCGTTGATGGCGCAGCCGGCCGAGCGCATCAGGAAGGTGCCCAGCGTGAAGATCAGCAGCAAGCGCCAGTCCGGCACGCCGTCGGCCGCCAGCCACATCGCGTACAGCGTGGGCCACAGCAGCAGCACGGTGCCGATGGGTTTGTCCAGCCGGATCAGGCGGAAGTAGAGCTGCAGCTTGTTCATAAGGCGACTTCAGGAGACAGGAAAGCGGTGATTATCGCAAATCCTGAAGCCGGCCGTCACTGGTCGGCGCAGAGGGTGGTGATGCCGGGCAGGTTGCACGAGGCCACCACCTCGCACACGGCGTCGATGGCGGCCTTGCGGGTGAAGCTTTTACGCCACACGATCACCACGCGGCGCGAGGGCACCGGCTCGTCGAACGGGCGGAACTGCAGCATGCCGTCCTTGGCCGCCATGTCCGGCACCGAGGCGCGCGGCAGCACGGTCAGACCGATGCCGCTGGCCACCATGTGGCGGATGGTCTCGAGCGAGGAACCCTCGAAGGTGCGCTGCATGCCGTTGCCGGGCGCCGAGAAGCGCGCCATCTCGGGGCACACCTCCAGCACCTGGTCGCGGAAGCAGTGGCCGTTGCCGAGCAGGAGCATGTTCTCGGTCTTGAGGTCGTCGGCGGGGATGGTCTTGCGCTTGGTCCACGGGTGGGCCGAGGGCATGGCCACCACGAACGGTTCGTCGTACAGCACCTGCATGGCCATGCCGTGCTCCGGCAGCGGCAGCGCCATGATGGCGGCGTCCAGCTCGCCCTGGCGCAGCATCTCCAGCAGCTTGACGGTGAAGTTCTCCTGCAGGATCAAGGGCATCTGCGGCACCTTGTCGATCATGCCCTTGACCAGCGGCGGCAGCAGGTAGGGGCCGATGGTGTAGATCACGCCCAGGCGCAGCGGGCCGGCCAGCGGGTCCTTGTTCTGCTTGGCGAGTTCCTTGATGGCGGCGGTCTGCTCGAGCACGCGCTCGGCCTGGGCGACGATCTGCGCGCCCAGCGGGGTGACCGAGATCTCGGCGCCGCCCCGTTCAAACAGGACCACGCCCAGTTCATCTTCCAGCTTCTTGATGGCGACCGACAGCGTCGGCTGGGCGACGTAACAAGCCTCGGCCGCATGTCCGAAGTGCTTCGCCCGTGCGACGGCGACTATATATTTCAGTTCGGTCAGTGTCATGAATGTATTTGAACACAGGCGATGCTGGGATGCAATAATGGAACGCCAAGTTGAGCTATTGTAGCGGAATGCTGTCGATATAATGCAGCGTAAACCTGAAAGGCGACGTATGTCCTCCACATTCGGTCCGGAAGAAGCGCAGGCGTATCTGCACAAGCTGCTCAAGGTCATGCACCACACGGGGGGCTCGGATTTGTTCATTTCGGCCGATTTCCCGCCCAGCATGAAATCGCAGGGCGCGATGAAGGCGCTGAGCCAGCAGAAGCTGACCGGTGGCGTGACGCGCGCGCTGGCGCTGTCGATCATGAACGAGAAGCAGCAGGCCGAGTTCGAATCTGAGCTGGAATGCAACTTTGCCATCTCGCTACCAGATGTGTGTCGCTTCCGCGTCAACGTCTTCGTGCAGCAGCAGAATGTGGCGATGGTGATACGCACCATCGCCTCCGAGATCCCGTCGCTGGAGAAGCTGGCGCTGCCGGAGGTGCTGAAGGACATCATCATGACCAAGCGCGGGCTGGTGCTGGTGGTCGGTGGGACCGGTTCCGGCAAGTCGACCACGCTGGCGGCCATGATCGACTACCGCAACGCCAATTCGGCCGGTCACATCATCACGGTGGAGGATCCGGTCGAGTACGTGCACAAGAACAAGGGCTGCCTGATCACGCACCGCGAGGTGGGGGTGGACACGCGCTCCTGGCACAACGCCCTGAAAAACACGCTGCGCCAGGCGCCGGACGTGATCCTGATCGGCGAGATCCGCGACACCGAGACCATGGAGCACGCGATCGCGTTCGCCGAGACCGGGCACCTGTGCCTGGGCACGCTGCACGCCAACAACGCCAACCAGACCATGGACCGCATCATCAACTTCTTCCCGGAGGAGCGACGCAATCAGCTGTTGATGGACCTGTCGTCCAACCTGCGGGCCATCGTATCGCAGCGCCTGATCCGCACCGAGGATGGCAAGGGGCGCAAGGCGGCGATTGAAATCCTGCTCAACACGCCGACGATCGCCGAGATGATCTTCAAGGGCAACTTCCAGTCGATCAAGGAAATCATGCAGAAATCGCGCGAGCTGGGCATGTGCACCTTCGACCAGGCGCTGTACGAACTTTATAATAAGGGCTACATCGCCTACGAAGAGGCGCTGCGCAACGCCGACTCGGCCAACGGCCTGCGGCTGCAGATCAAGCTGCAAGGCGGCCGGCCGGAACCGGGCGAGGGCGGCGGCGCGTTCGGCGCGCTGAGCATCGAAGAAGACCAACCTGAAGACGAAGAACCCAAGACTTAACATATGCCTCAATTTGAAGACAAGATTTGTACCCGTGCCGAACTGGCCGCGCGCGTGGCCGCGTTGCCCAAGCCGGTGGTGCTGACCAACGGCGTATTCGACATCCTGCACCGCGGCCACGTGACCTATCTGGCGCAGGCGCGCGCGCTGGGCGCGTCGCTGGTGGTGGCGGCCAACACCGACGCCTCGGTCAGGCGGCTGGGCAAGGGCGACGACCGGCCGCTGAACACCTGCGGCGACCGCATGGCGGTGCTGGCGGCGCTGGAATCGGTCAGCCTGGTGGTGGACTTCGACGAAGACACGGCCCTGGAAGTGGTACAGGAAGCGCGTCCGGAAATCTACGCCAAGGGGGGTGATTACCAGATGGACGCCATCCCCGAAGGCAAGGCCGTCATCGCCTACGGCGGCGAAGCGGTGGCGATCGACTTCGAGCATGACCGCTCGACCACCAAACTGCTGGCCAAGGTGCGGTCGTTCAAATGAGGATCATCCTGATACTGGTGGCGGTGCTGGCCTTCCTGCTGGCGCTGTGGGGGCCGCCGCTGATGGTGGCGCGCAAATACTGGCTGCGCGAGAATCCGTGGGCGTTCCGCAACCTGCGCTTCGTGCTGCCGGCGCAGCTGATCGCGGCGGTGACGCTGGCGTTCGCGGCCGAATTCTCGGGCCTGCGCAACCCGGCCGCGCTGATGGCGGGCGCCACCCTCCTGGTCGGCCTGCTGGGCGCGGGCCTGCTGGCGCTGCTGGCCACCTGGTCCGCCCGCCGCTGATCCGTGATCCGGGGTCAGGTCCTCCATTTCTACACGGGCTGGGCTTTAGCGTTACACTTGTCGCCATGGCCACTTCCGATATCGACCTGCGCAGCTACGACGTTCCGTTCTCGGACGCGCACGATTTCGCCCAGATGGTGCTGCCGCTCAAAGGCAAGCTGACGCTGGACATCAACGGTCATGGCGACGTGCTGCACCCGCTGCGCGCCGCGTTCATCGCGCCGGGGCTGGTGCATACCCAGTTCTCCCGCGAGCCGAACCAATCGCTGATACTGGACTTCGACCTGTCCACCGTGTCGCCCGACACCGCCGGCCTGCTGGCCGAGCGGCCGTTCGCGCCGATCGATGCCGCCAGCGCCAAGCTGATCGACTTCATGGGCATGCTGCGCGCGCAAGGTCCGGCCGGCGCCAGCGTGCTGGCCAACTGGACGCCCTTGTTGCTGGAATCGCTCACGCGCCAGCCGATGCGTCCAGCGTCGCGCCTGCAGGCCGCGCTGGCGCAGATCGAGGCGGCGCCCGCCCAGTCCTGGAATACCGAAAGCATGGCGAAAGTGGCGTGCTTGAGCGTGAGCCGCCTGCATCGCGTGTTCCGCGAGGAGCTCGACACCACGCCGCTGGCCTGGCTGAACGCCATGCGCCTGCGGTACGCCTGCCGCCTGCTGGTGGAATCGGCGCTGCCGATCGCGCAACTGGCCACGCTGGCCGGTTACGCCGATCAGAGCGCGCTGACGCACGCCATGCGCCGCGCCATGGACACCACGCCGCTGGCCTACCGACAGCAGAATCAAACAAAAATCCGCTAGTCCTGCACAATCCCTGCCGGCCGCCTGGCGCCACACTGTCTGTCGAAAGGAGACTGACATGTGGTATGGAATTTTATGCGGCCTGACGGCCGGCGCGTTCTGGGGCATGATCTTTGTGATGCCGCGCTGGCTGGCCGAATTCTCGCCGGTGGAGCTGGCGCTGGGGCGCTATCTGGCGTATGGACTGATTACGCTGATGCTGCTGTTGCCGCGTTTGCGTCCGCTGCTGCGCCGGCTGACACGCAATGATTGCCTGGTGCTGCTGCGGCATGCGCTGGCGGGGAACATCGTCTACTACCTGCTGCTGTCGACCGGCGTGCAACTGGCTGGCGTGGCGGCGGCTTCCCTGATTATCGGCTTGCTGCCCTTGAGCGTTACCTTGCTGGGGCGGCGCGATCATGGCGCGTTGCCGCTGCGCCGGCTGGCGTGGCCGCTGACGCTGGTGGTGGCGGGCATCGTCTGCATCAATGTGGATGTGTTCACGCACGCGGCGGCGCGGCACGCGGCCTGGCCGCTGGTGGCCGCCGGCATGCTGTGCGCGTCTGGCGCGCTGCTGTGCTGGACGTGGTATGCGGTGGACAATGCGCGCTTCCTCAAGCGCAACCCGCATTTCAGCGGGGCCGAGTGGTCGGGACTTTACGGTATCAGCACCGGGCTGGTGGCTTTGGTGTTGGGCGCGGCGGTGCTGGCGATCGGCGGTGCGGCCGATGCGTCGCGCGACTGGCTGCGTTTCTGGATGATCGTCTCGGTGGTCGCGCTGGGCGCGTCGGTGATCGGCAATCAGCTGTGGAACATCGCCAGCCGGCGCGTGCCGGTGACCCTGTCCGGTCAACTGCTGTTGTTTGAAACCTTGTTCGGGTTGCTTTACGGCTTTATCTACCAGCGTCAGATGCCGCGTCCGTTGGAATGGATGGCGATCATGCTGCTGATTACTGGCGTCGCTGGCTCAGTCTGGTTGCACGCGCGCCCAAAACTTCGGGGTCAGCTCTGGCATTCGGACACGCACGCATGATCTTTGAGCGATCTCAATACCCGAGATAGCCGGCGCAGTTGAGCGGTCAGTTGTTTGCCTTGAGGCGCATCAAGCTTATGCGCTGCGTGTCCGAATGTCAGAGCTGACCCCGAATTCAGGCGCCGCCGGCGTAGCCGTTCTGGCGCCAGGCTTCGAACACGACCACCGCGACGGTGTTTGACAGGTTCATGCTGCGGTTGTCCGGCCGCATCGGCAGGCGGATGCGCTGGGCCGGTGGGAAGCTTTCGCGCAGCGCCACCGGCAGGCCGGCGGTCTCCGAACCGAACACGAACACGTCGCCCGGCTGGAAGGCGCACTGCGCGAACGGCGACGAGCCATGCGTGGTCATGGCGTACATGCGCGCCGGATCGGGCTGGATTTCGGCCAGGAAGGCGTCCCAGTCCTTGTGCACTTTCATGCGCGCGTACTCGTGGTAGTCGAGGCCGGCACGTTTGAGCTTGGAGTCCTCCAGCGGGAAGCCCAGCGGCTCGATCAGGTGCAGCTGCGCTCCAGTGTTGGCGCACAGGCGGATGACGTTGCCGGTGTTCGGCGGGATTTCTGGATGGACCAGGACGACGTGGAACATGCTGTTTTCCTTTGTTAAATCAATGCGGCGGCGTGCGCGCGAACACGAGGTTGCTCACGCACGCGGCGCCGTGGCGCTTCAATGTGGCCGCCAGTTCGTTCAATGTCTGGCCGCTGGTCATGACGTCGTCGACGACGCCGATGTGGCGGCCCGCCACCAGCGCGGCGTCCGGCACCACGAAGGCGCCGGCGATGTTTTGCCGGCGCCGCTCGGGCGTGACGCTGCTCTGGGCGGCGGTGTCGTGCACGCGCACCGCCAGTCGCGCGTGCAGGGGGACGCCCATGCTGCGCGCCAATGGCCGGGCGATTTCCAGCGCCTGGTTGTAGCCGCGCTCGGCCAGCCGGCGCGGCCCCAGCGGCACCGGGCACAGCAGGGCGGGCAGCGTGTAGTCCGGGTGGGACAGCACGGCGTCGCGCAGCAAGCGGGCGCACAGCGGGGCCAGCGCCAGGCGGTGGCCGAATTTTAGCTGCAAGACCAGTTGGTCGACAGGTAAAACGTAATCGGCCGCGACCAGCGTGCGGTCGAACGCCGGCGGTTCGGCCAGGCATTTTCCGCACAGGCTACTGCCGAGGTCGTGTAGAAATGGCGGACCTGACCCCGGAGTGCTGTTGGGGCCGTGTCCGAATGTCAGAGCTGACCCCGAATTTTCTGTGGCTGGCAGCGGGTTGGCGCAGCGCGGGCAGCGGGCGACGGCGGCGGCCGGGCCGAAGAATTGCGCGGCGCAGCCCCCGCACAACGCTTCGTCGCTGTCGCCGCCGCACAGGGCGCAGCCGTTGGGCAGCAGCCGCCCCAGCAGCGCGCGGCGCCAGCTTGTCACGCGGGCTATCTTGTCATTCATGCCACACTCGCGCGCCGAAAACCGGGCCGGCGGCCGTCGCGATGGCGTGCAACCATGTACACTGCCGACATTATCGCATTACATTGATTTATCATCATGCAAGTCCCCGCTCATCCGCCCAAATTGAGCGCGCCCATCGATCTGGAGCGCGTCCGCCAGCTGTTTTCCCGCCCCGAACGCGTCGCGCCCGCCGATTTCCTGCGCCGTGAGGTATCTTCCCGCATGTTCGACCGGCTGGAATTGATTAAAATAGCGCCGCAGCGCGTTCTCGATGCCGGTTGCGGCGCCGGCGCCGATCTGCCGTTGTTGCAAAAAGCTTATCCCGCCGCCCAGATCCTGGGCCTGGATGCCGCCGAGGCCATGCTGCGCGCCGCCCAGGGGCCCGGCGCCAAATCCTCGTCGCTGAATCAGCTGCTGAGCAAGCTGCTGCCGTCGAAGAGCGGCGTCGATCTGCTGTGCGGCGATTTCGCCGAGCTGCCGCTGGGGCCGAACTCGCTGGATCTGGTCTGGTCCAACCTGGCGCTGCATTGGCACCCGCAGCCCGACCGCGTGTTCGCCGAGTGGCGCCGCGTGCTGCGCGTGAACAGTCTGCTGATGTTTTCCTGCTTCGGCCCCGATTCGCTGCGCGAGCTGCGCCACGCGTTTGCCGAGGCCGATCTGGCGCCCCATGTGCTGCCTTTCGTCGATATGCATGACTTTGGCGATCAGCTGGTCGAGGCCGGTTTTTCCACCCCGGTGCTGGATATGGAAACCATCACGGTGACCTATGACACCCCCACAGCGTTGTTGGCCGACGTGCGCGCCCTGGGCGGCAATCCGCTCACGACGTTGCGGCGCAGCATGATGGGCAAGGCGGCCTGGCGCCGCATGCTGGACGCGCTGGAGCGTGGTCGTCGTTCCGACGGGAAACTCGGCCTGACCTTTGAAGTTATCTACGGTCACGCCTTCCGGCCCGCGCCCAAGGTCACGTCCAAGGGCGAGGCCATCATCCGCTTCGATCCGCCGCGCAAGCCGCGCTGAGGGGATGGGTATGTTGCCATGCGGCGTAAGCCCCTGTGGCACACCCTAGTTGTGAAATCGATTATTTCTTGATGTGGCTCGTTTTTGTTCTATATAATCATTCACTAATTTTGCCAGCATGTCACGTCGCCAGCTATAAACCCGCGACGCCCGGCAAAATCAGGTTACATCGAGCACGAACGAGCAGTTGAATTAAGCAGAATCGAGCGTCGGCGTTGTCCCGTGGCAGGTTGCGGCACACACTGGCGTCAGTTGTTTAAGGAGCGTCGCCGGTTCAGTTCACCGATAGCCGGTAAGACGTTAAAAAAATATTTTAATTTCTTGGGCAGTTGGGGAAAACATGAAACATGCGAAGCGACTTCAAGCGTTGATGCTCGGTTTGTCGATGCTGGCGGCCGGTATGCCAGCGTGGGCGGCTGAGACCGCGGCAAGCGGTGGCACCTACGCCGCCGCCACCGGCGGCACAGGCGGACCTATCGCCAATGAACTGAACCTGCAACCTCCCGCCACCCAAATCGCTACCGAAGTCTATAGCCTGCACAACTGGATGATGGGCGTCTGCCTGGTCATTTTCATCGCTGTGTTTGGCGTGATGTTCTATTCCATTTTCAAGCACCGCAAGTCGCTCGGCCACAAGCCGGCCACCTTCCACGAATCCACCGCCGTCGAGGTGGCCTGGACCATCGTGCCCTTCCTGATCGTGATCGGCATGGCGCTGCCCGCCACCCGCACGGTGGTCGGCATGAAGGACACCTCCAACGCCGACATCACCATCAAGGTCACCGGCATGCAGTGGAAGTGGGGCTACGATTACCTGAAGGGCGAGGGCGAGGGTATTTCCTTCCTGTCCAACCTGTCCACCCCGCGCTCGCAAGTGGGCGCGCCGGGCTTCGAGCCGACCGAGAAGCGCGGCGACAACTATCTGATGGAAGTCGACAATGAGGTGGTGGTGCCGGTGCACCGCAAGATCCGCCTGATCACCACCGCCAACGATGTGATCCACTCGTGGTCGATCCCGGCCTTCGCCGTCAAGCAGGATGCGATTCCGGGCTTCGTGCGCGACACCTGGTTC
This sequence comes from Duganella sp. SG902, assembly GCF_013376005.1. Classification (GTDB taxonomy): domain Bacteria; phylum Pseudomonadota; class Gammaproteobacteria; order Burkholderiales; family Burkholderiaceae_D; genus Rugamonas. Next base: position 66,319 of record NZ_JABMJK010000004.1, read on the forward strand.
AAGGCCGAGCACACCGGCACCTTCCGCGGCTACTGCTCGGAACTGTGCGGCAAGGAGCACGCCTTCATGCCGATCGTGGTACGCGTGGTGACCGACGCCGAGTACAAGACCTGGGTCGACGGCAAGAAGAAAGAAATGGCCGCGCTGGCCGATGATCCGAACAAGACCTGGACCATCGATGAGCTGAAAACCAAGGGCGAGAAAGTCTACAACACCAACTGCGCGGTCTGCCACCAGGCCAACGGCAAGGGTGTGGCCGGCGCCTTCGCGCCGCTGGACGGCTCGGAAGTGGTGACTGGTCCGAAGGCGGAACAGATCAACGTTCTGCTGCACGGTAAGAAGAGCGGGAAATATCCCGCCGAAATGCCAGCTTGGAAGCAACTGTCGGATACGGATATCGCGGCTGTGATCACTTACACCCGCAATAGCTGGTCGAACAAGGCCGCCGAGAACATCGTTCAACCAGCCGAAATCGTGGCTGCACGTAAGTAATCAGGAGCGTTACAACATGAGCACGAGCACTTTGGATCACGCACACGACCACGATCACGCACATGACCATCCGCACGGTCTGTCGCGCTGGCTGTTCGCTACCAACCACAAGGATATCGGCACGCTGTACCTGTGGTTCTCCTTCGTCATGCTGCTGTCGGGCGGCGTGCTGGCGCTGGGCATCCGCACCGAGCTGTTCAAGCCGGGCCTGCAGTTCTTCCAGCCGGAGTTCTTCAACCAGTTGACCACCATGCACGGCCTGGTGATGGTGTTCGGCGCCATCATGCCGGCCTTCGTCGGCTTCGCCAACTGGATGATCCCGCTGCAGATCGGCGCCTCGGACATGGCGTTCGCCCGCATGAACAACTTCTCGTTCTGGCTGCTGCCGCCGGCGGCGCTGCTGCTGGCGACGTCCTTCCTGGTGCCGGGCGGCGCCACCGCCGCCGGCTGGACGCTGTACGCGCCGCTGTCGACGCAGATGGGCCCGGGCATGGACATGGGTATCTTCGCCATGCACTTGATGGGCGCGTCGTCGATCATGGGCTCGATCAACATCATCGTCACCATCCTCAACATGCGCGCCCCTGGCATGACGCTGATGAAGATGCCGATGTTCTGCTGGACCTGGCTGATCACCGCCTACCTGCTGATCGCCGTGATGCCGGTGCTGGCGGGCGCCATCACCATGACCCTGACCGACCGCCACTTCGGCACCACCTTCTTCAACGCGGCCGCCGGCGGCGACCCGGTGATGTACCAGCACATCTTCTGGTTCTTCGGCCACCCGGAGGTGTACATCATGATCCTGCCGGCGTTCGGCATCGTCTCGCAGATCCTGCCGGCCTTCGCCCGCAAGCAGCTGTTCGGCTACGCCTCCATGGTGTACGCCACCGCCTCGATCGCGATTCTGTCGTTCATCGTCTGGGCCCACCACATGTTCACCACCGGCATGCCGGTGACCTCGCAGCTGTTCTTCATGTACGCCACCATGCTGATCGCGGTGCCGACCGGCGTGAAGGTGTTCAACTGGATCGCCACCATGTGGCGCGGTTCGATGACCTTTGAAACCCCGATGCTGTTCGCGGTCGGCTTCATCTTCGTGTTCACTATCGGCGGCTTCACCGGCCTGATCCTGGCGGTGACGCCGATCGACATCCAGCTGCAGGATACCTACTACGTGGTGGCGCACTTCCACTACGTGCTGGTGGCCGGCTCGCTGTTCGCGCTGTTCGCCGGCTTCTACTACTGGTCGCCGAAATGGACCGGCCACATGTACAACGAAACCATGGGCAAGGCGCACTTCTGGCTGTCGCTGATCACCTTCAACATCACCTTCTTCCCGATGCACTTCCTGGGTCTGGCCGGCATGCCGCGCCGCTACGCCGATTACTCGGCGCAGTTTACCGACTTCAACATGATTGCCACCATCGGCGCCTTCGGTTTCGGCCTGTCGCAGGTGTTCTTCCTGTTTGGCGTGATCATCCCGACCATCCGTGGCGGCAAGAAAGCCGAAGCCAAGCCATGGGAGGGCGCGGAAGGCCTGGAGTGGACCGTGCCGTCGCCGGCGCCGTTCCACACCTTTGAAACGCCACCGCAGTTCAAATAATCATGGCCAGCCGGAATAAACCGAACAATGTGCGCACCGCCCTGATCCTGGGCGGGCTGGCCTTGTTCTTCTTTGTGTCGGTGTTTGTCAAACGGATCTGGCTGAGCTGAAAATGGAAAATCGCGTCCTGCTGCGCAAGCTGATCATCATCGCGGTGGTGATGTTCGGCTTTGCGTATGCGCTCAACCCGTTCTACCGCCAGATCTGCGAGGCGCTGGGGCTGAACGTGTTGACGCAGAAGGATGGCACGGTGGAATTCGACAAGAACACGCAGGTGGACAAGACCCGCGATGTGACCATCGAGTTCGACGGCAATGCCCAGGGACCGTGGCGCTTCCGCCCCACGGTCAACAGCATGAAGGTGCATCCGGGCGAGCTGACCACGGTGATGTACGAGGTGGTCAACACGCAGAAGCGCGAGATGAATGCGCAAGCCATTCCCAGCTACGCGCCGCAAAGCGCGACGCCGTATTTCCTGAAAGTGGAGTGTTTCTGCTTCAAGCAGCAGACGCTGAAAGCGAATGAAGCGCGGCAGATGCCGGTGGTGTTCTACATCGATCCGAAACTGCCGAAGGACGTCAAGACGATCACGCTGTCGTACACCTTCTTCGAGGTGGGCGGCGGCCTGGTCAAGACGGCGGCCAACTGATGAGCAAGAAGCCCGGCTTCCTGTATTCGGTCAAGGCCGTGCTGTGGTCGTTTGTCGGCCTGCGCCGCAAGCGCGATTTCGATGAGGACCAGCAGGGCATGAACCCGCTCCACATCATTGTCGCGGCCTTGCTGGCGGTGGCTGTGTTCATAGGTTTACTGATAACTATCGTCAAACTCGTAGTAGCTCAATAAAAGTTGATTAGGGAGATGAAGATGAGTTCCACACATACGCACGGCGGCACTGCACCGTATTACTTCGTGCCCGGCCCATCGCGCTGGCCGCTGCTGGCGGGCATGTCCCTGCTGGTGACCATGGCCGGCGCCTCCGGCTGGGTCAATGACGCATCGTGGGGCCCGGCCGCAAACCTTGCCGGCATCGTGGCCACGCTGATCGTGCTGTACTTCTGGTTTGGCGACGCCATCAAGGAATCCGAGGGTGGCTTGTACAGCCAGCGCATCGACCATTCCTACCGCTGGTCGATGGGCTGGTTCATCTTCTCGGAGGTGATGTTCTTCGGCGCCTTCTTCGGCGCGCTGTTCTATGCGCGCACCATCACCATGCCGTGGCTGTCGGACCTGGACCACAAGTTCATCTGGCCGGACTTCGCCGCCCACTGGGGCAATGTCGGCCCGGCCGGCACGGTGGAAGAGTTCAAGACCATGGGCCCGTTCCCGATTCCGACCATCAACACCGCGCTGCTGCTGACCTCGGGCGTGACGCTGACCATCGCCCACCACGCGCTGCGTGCCGGCCATCGTGCGCAAACCGCGATCTGGCTGTTTGCCACCATCCTGCTGGGCGCGATCTTCATGGGCTTCCAGGCCTATGAATACCACCACGCCTACACCGAACTGAACCTGAAACTGACCTCGGGCATCTACGGTTCCACCTTCTTCATGCTGACCGGCTTCCACGGCTTCCACGTGACCATGGGCGCGATCATGCTGTCGGTGGTGCTGTACCGCGTGCTGCGCGGCCACTTCACGCCGGACCACCACTTCGCGTTCGAGGGCGCGGCCTGGTACTGGCACTTTGTCGACGTGGTCTGGCTGGGCTTGTACGTCGTGGTCTACTGGCTGTAAGATCCAGAGACACAAAAGCCGCACTCCGGTGCGGCTTTTTTTTATCCGGTGCGGATGCCGGTCGGGTGGATATAGCCGAGCCGGTAGGCCAGCAGTATCAGCAAGAACAGGGTGATCGACAGCGCCACGCGCACCGCCAGCGCGCGCACGGTGTTGTTGCTGCGGCCCTTGTCGCGCATCAGGAAAAAGAACGCTGCCCCCAGGCTGCCGATGATCAGGATGAACGCGATGGCGACGGCAATTTTCATGGCATGAAGGAGCGGTGATTTGATCGAGGTTCCATTGTAATGGCGTTCCGCTTTAAATTGATTCCTTTCGTGGCCACGGTGCTGGTGGTGGCCCTCGGCATACAGCTCGGCAACTGGCAAACCCGCCGTGCCGAACAGAAAATCGCGTTGCAGGACAAGCTGGCGCAGGGCGCCCAGGCCGCGCCGCTGGTGCTGGACGGCGCGCCGCTGGCGGCCGACGCGGTGGCTTACCGCCGCGTGACCGTGCGCGGCGCCTTCGTGCGCGACTGGCCGGTCTATCTGGACAACCGCCCGTATCAGGGCCGGGCCGGGTTCTACCTGCTGATGCCGTTTAAAATATCCGGATCGAATATGCACGTGCTGGTGGCGCGCGGTTGGCTGCCGCGCGATCCGGCCGTGCGCGACAGGCTGCCGGCCTACGCCACGCCGGACGGCGAGGTCACCCTGCAGGGCGTGGCGCGCCTGAACGCCGGCCATGTGATGCAGCTGGGCAGCGCGCCGCCGCTGACGCCGAACGCCATCGTGCAAAATGCCGATCCCCTGCAACTGGCCAAGGACAGCGGCCTGACCATGCAGCCGTTTGTGGTGGAGCAGGGCGCCCCGGCCCAGCCGGCCGGCGACGATGCGCAGATGGTGCGCGACTGGCCGGCGCCGGCGCTGGGCGTGGAAAAACATCAAGGCTACGCCTTCCAGTGGTATGCGCTGGCGGCGATGGCGGTTATCTTTTTTGTAGCGAATGGATTCAGACGTGGAAAAACCAAGTAAGCAGGGCCGTGGTCGTTGGAAACTGTTCGCGGTGCTGGCCGTGTGCGCGGCGCCGCTGATTGCGTCATACTTCACCTATTACGTCATCAAGCCCAAGGGCGGCGTCACCAATTACGGCGCGCTGATCGATCCGCGCCAGTATCCGATCCCCGCCATGGCCAGCACCACGCTGGACGGCAAGCCCGCACGGCTGGAGGATTACAAGGGCAAGTGGATCATGCTGAAGGTGGGGCCGTCCGACTGCCAGCAGGACTGCCAGGATCAGCTGTTCGCCATGCGCCAGCTGCGCACCATGCAGGGCAAGGAGATGGGCCGCATCGAGCGGGTCTGGATGATCACCGACAACCAGCCGCTGGATACCATGCTGCTGCGCGTGAACGACGGTACCCGCATGCTGCGCGCGCCGGCCGACGTGCTGGAGAAGTGGCTGCCGCTGGAGAGCGGCGTGGCGGATAAGGCGTCCGACCATGTGTATCTGATCGACCCGCTGGGCAATCTGATGATGCGCTTCCCGAAAGGAGCGGTGTCCAGCGATATTGAAAAAGTGAAGCGGGTCCACAAGGACATCGCCAAATTGTTGAAGGCATCTGCAATAGGTTAGTTTTATGCATCTCACACTCGCTCAAATGGCGATCACGGCGCTGCTGATCGCGCTGCTGCCGGCCACCATCGTCTGGACCTCGTCGGACGCCAATAAATACCGCAAGCTGGTGTGGGTGAGCGTATTCCTGACGTTTGATCTGATCGTGTTTGGCGCCTTCACGCGCCTGACCGATTCCGGCCTCGGCTGCCCGGACTGGCCGGGCTGCTATGGCGCGGCCAACCCTTTCCTGGCCCATGAGCAGATTGTTGCCGCCGAAACCCTGATGCCGACCGGCCCGGTCACTGTGGTCAAGGCCTGGATCGAGATGATCCACCGCTACCTGGCCATGTGCATCGGCGTGCTGATCGTGGCGATGATGGCGCAGTCCTGGTATCAGTGGCGCAAGACCCGGCGCGTTGAATACGCGCCGTGGATGCCGACCGCGCTGTTCTTCTTTGTCTGCCTGCAGGGCGCGTTTGGCGCCTGGACGGTGACGCTGAAGCTGCAGCCGGTTATTGTGACCATCCACCTGCTGCTGGGCATGGGCTTGCTGTCCATGCTGGTGTGGTACGGCGGCCGCCAGAATCACCTGATCGCGCCGCGCACGCTGGTGAGCGCCTCGCCGCCGGCCATGCGCAATATCCGCATCCTGGCCGGTGTAGCCGCGACCTTGCTGCTAGTGCAACTGGCGCTGGGCGGCTGGACCAGCACCAATTACGCGACGCTGGCCTGCACCGATTTCCCGCTGTGCGGCGGCAAGCTGGTGCCGGAGATGGACTTCGAGCACGGCTTCACCCTGTGGCGCGAGCTGGGCAAGACCGCTGCCGGCCACTACCTGCCATTCTCGGCGCTGACGGCGATCCACTGGGTGCACCGCAATTTCGGCTTCATCGTGGCCGTGGTGGCGGGCTACGCGGCGTGGCGGGCGTGGGGCCATGACGCCCTGCATAAAACCGCCCGCTACATCGCCCTGACGCTGGCGGCGCAGATCCTGACCGGCGTGGCCACCATCTACCTGAGCTTCCCGCTGACCATCGCGGTGTTGCACAACGCCGGGGCGGCGCTGCTGGTACTTTTGCTGACCATGTTAAACTACAAGGCTAAGTACCAGTACGATATTGCAAAAAAAGCAGCTTCAGGCGCTTCGCATCCTCCCGCGTCGACGGTACGGCATTGAATAAGTTTCCCTCATGACCACGCAAACCGTAACCACCAAACACCAGAGCCGCGCCTCGCAATTTTGGGCGCTGACCAAACCGCGCGTCACCCAGCTGGCCGTGTTCTGTGCCGTCATCGGCATGTTCCTCGGCACGCCGGATGGGCTGCCGGACTGGCGTCTGGTGCTGTACGCGACCGTGGGCATCTGGCTGCTGACCGGGGCGGCGTTCGCCGTTAACTGCCTGGCCGAGCGCGAGATCGACGCGCGCATGGCGCGCACCGCGCGCCGGCCAATGGCGCTGGGCGATATTTCCGTGCCGCAGACCGTGGTGTTCGCGCTGGTGATCGGCGGCGCCGGCATGTGGGTGCTGTACACCCTGGTCAATCCGCTGACCATGTGGCTGACCTTTGTCACCTTCCTTGGCTACGCGATCATCTACACCATGATACTGAAGCCGGCCACGCCGCAGAACATCGTCATCGGCGGCCTGTCGGGCGCGATGCCGCCGGCCTTGGGCTGGGCGGCGGTGGCCAACGACGTGCCGATGGAGGCGTGGCTGCTGGTGCTGATCATCTTTGTCTGGACCCCGCCGCACTTCTGGGCCCTGGCGCTGTACCGCCGCGATGACTACGCCAAGTCCGGCCTGCCGATGCTGCCGGTCACGCACGGCATGCAATTCACCCAGTTCCACGTCTGGCTGTACTCGATCGCCCTGGCGGCGACCACGCTGCTGCCGTACGCGGTGCGCATGAGCGGCCTGATCTATCTGATCAGCGCCATCGTACTGAACGCCGTGTTCTTGCGCCACGCCTGGAAAGTCTACCGCCACTACACCGACCTGATTGCCCGCAAAGCCTTCGCCTGGTCCATCATCTACCTCGGCCTGCTGTTCCTGGCCCTGCTGGTAGACCATTACTTCAAGATCTGACGCGGATCAGGTAGCTTAAACGGTATTACTCCGATGCTGATTTCGCCGTTGGGCCCGGAACGGTCGCAGACCTTGAAATCATTGCCTGCAAGCCAAAACGAAACCTCCTGCTCCCGCGATGAAGACGAGCTGCGTGGTGGTAATGGGATCAATGGGAGGCATTTCATACTCCAACTTTGTTCGTGAGTGCATCCAGTAGCTTTTGAGTCCAAGGAGCGTCTCTTCGATATTTTTCTGTTGTTGTGTAGAGCGTTTGGCCCTTTGGGTTGGGACGATAAGCGCGCAAAAAACCGTCGGCTGTTTCAAGGACGTTCACAATGGTTTCTGGCGCTATCCCAGTCTCATCGGAGATGCCTTTCACCGTACGCCACACGTATTTGGATTCGCGGATGGCGGTGCGGATTTTTTCTTTGGCGTCGCGTTCGTCCATGATGGCCCCCTCTAGCGGTATCATGCTGGTTAGACTCAGTTCAAGCTCAACAAGTTCAACCGAAAGACCACCGCTGATGAAAAAAGTTCTCGCCTTTGCTTTGATCGCTGTTTCCTTGCTTGCCGGCTGCGGCGAGAAGAAGGGGGAGGCGCCCAAGCCGGCGTTTCAGAGCACCGACCTGACCGGCGCCACGTTCGCCAGGGATTTCGCGCTCACCGACCATAACGGCAAGCCGCGCACCATGGCCGACTTCAAAGGCAAGGTGGTGGTGATGTTCTTCGGCTATACCCAGTGCCCCGACGTCTGCCCCACCACCATGGCCGAAATGTCGGAGGTGATGAAGGAGCTCGGCCCGCAATCCGACCAGGTGCAGGTGCTGTTCGTCACCGTCGATCCCGAGCGTGATACCCAAAAGCTGCTGGCCGAATACGTGCCGGTGTTCGACAAGCGCTTCCTCGGCCTGTACGGCACGCCGGAGCAGACCGCCGCCGTCGCCAAGGAATTCAAGGTGATGTACAACAAGGTGGAGGGCAGCACCAAGGGCAATTACACCATGGACCACACCGCCGCCAGCTATGTGTTCGACAAGCAGGGCAAGCTGCGCCTGCTGCTGCGCTCGGGCCAGGGCGTGGCGCCGGCCGTGCATGACATCAAACTGCTGCTGGGCTGATCCGCATGCAACAGCGCTTCCAACCCTTCACCCGGCTGGCCGCCATCATCCTGCTGGTGATCGGCTGCCTGATCGTGCTGCGGCCCTTCCTGGCCGCGATTCTGTTCGCCGCCGCCATCACCATCTCCAGCTGGCCGCTGTACCTGCGCCTGCTGGCGCGCCTCAAGCAGCGCCGCACAGTCGCCGCGCTGGTGATGAGCATAGGCCTGACGCTGCTGATCATCGTGCCGCTGACCCTGGTCACCTGGAACATCGCCGACAACGCCTCCGACGTCTACGACCAGGTCAAGGCCGGCCTCGGCAGCGGCACGCTGGACCCGCCGGCCTGGCTGCGCGACATCCCGGTGGTGGGCGAGGCCGCCTACACCTACCTCGGCAAGCTGCTGCACAGCCGCGAGGAATTGCTGAACGCGGCGCGCAACCTGCTGGAGCCTGGCCGTCGCGTCCTGCTGGGCGGCGGCATGGTGCTGGGCAGCGGCGTGGCGCAGGTCAGCCTGGCCGTGTTCGTCAGCTTCTTCCTGTACCGCGACGGCGCGGCCATCCTGCGGGCGCTGGCCAGCGGTATGGACAAGCTGATCGGAGAACAAAGCGTCACCGTGGCCGACACCGTCAGCCGCACCGTGCGCGGCGTGATGTATGGCCTGCTCGGCACGGCGCTGGCGCAGGCGGTGGTGGCGGCGGTGGGTTTCCTGATCGCCGGCGTGCCGGCGGTGACGCTGCTGTCGGTGGCCACCTTCCTGTTCTCGCTGATTCCGGTCGGCCCGCCGCTGATCTGGGGCGGCGCCACCATCTGGCTGTTCAACCACGGCGACACCGGCTGGGCCATCTTCATGCTGGTGTGGGGCATGTTCGTGATCAGCGGGGTCGACAACGTGGTCAAGCCGATGCTGATCTCGCGCGGCAGCAGCCTGCCGTTCATCCTGGTGCTGCTGGGCGTGATGGGCGGCGTGCTGGCGTTCGGCTTTGTCGGCCTGTTCATCGGCCCGACCCTGCTGGCGGTCGGCCTCGGCCTGCTGCGCAACTGGACCGCCAACGAACTTTAAAAGTTCAACAGCTTGGCGGCCAGCTCGGCGTCCAGATGGCGCTCGAAGATGCGCCTGAGCGTGCCGTCCTCGCGCATGGCGCGGATGGTCTGGCTGAAGCGCGTCGCCAGCGCCTCGTCGACGTGCTGGCGTGACAGGATCAGGCCGCCCACCACCGCATCCTTGGGCGGCGCCCAGTCCATGATGCGGTAATTGCCGCTCATCTGCTCCTGTTTCAGCAGCGGATACCAGCCGGTGCTGATCGCCATCACCGCCTGCACCCGTCCCACCTTGAACAGGCGCAGCATGGCCTCGTAATCGGGCGCCTCGTACACCCGGCCCTTGGCGCGCAGGCGGTCCAGCCAGGCATCGTATGCCTTGCCATGCTTGAAGGACTTGATCACGCCGATCTTGACGCCGGGATCGGCCAGGAAATCGTCCATGCTGCGGATGTTGGGATTGACGTCCTTTTGCAGCAGCACGTAATTGCGCTCGGACAGATAGGGCACCACGCGGCCGAACTTCTCCCGCTCCGGCGTCGACACCGCCGACACCGACATATCGATGGTGCCGCCGCTCAGGCCGGCCCAGATGCGCACGCGCGAATCGGTCGAGGCGTCGATGGTGCAGCCCATGCGGCGCGCCACCTCGTCCACCACGTCCTTGTCGATGCCGGTCCAGCGGCCGTCGGCGCCCTTGTAGTAGAGCGCGCCGTATTCGTAGAAAGCGCTGCGCAGGTGGCCGCAGGCGGGATGGTGCTCGGCGGCCGCCGTGCCGCTCAGGCCGAGCAGGGCGCCGCACAGGATCAATCGGGCTAACATGTCTCCTCCCTGGCGCCCCCGGGACGCCGGTCAGTCCTGGTCGGCGTTGTCCTCGGTATCGTCTTTCGGGATCACCTTGACCAGCAGGATGCGCGGACCGTTCATTTTCTTGGCGACGATGTCAAAACCGCGGAAGCTGATGCGTTGTCCCTGTTTCGGGATATCGCCCAGCTTCAGCATGATCAGGCCGCCCACCGATTCTACCTCTTCCAGGCCCAGCTCTTCATTTTCAATGTCGATGCCCAGGGTGCGCTCCAGCGAGAAGATCGGCAGGCTGGCCTTGCCGATCAGGGTGCCGTCCGGCTGCTTGAGCCAATCGTTCTCGTTGAGGCGGAACTCGTCGTGGATCTCGCCCACCATGGCGCCCAGCAGATTGTCCAGCGTGATGAAGCCGACCGGGCGCTTGCCCTTTTCGCCGATCAGGGCGAAGTGGGGGGCGCCGTCGCGGAAGCGGCGGAACTGTTCCAGCGCCGGGGTGCGGGCGGAGATCGTCTCGACCGGGCGCAGGAAGGGCACCAGGTCGTTGATCGGCTTGCCGGACTGCATGGCGAAGAACAGATCCTTCAGGTGCACCACGCCCAGCACGGTCTCGCCATCCTTGTCGTAGTAGGGGTAGCGGCTGAAGCGGTTGCGCAGCATGGTGTCGAGGTTGTCGTTGAGCGAACGGGCGGCGTGCAGGCTGATCACCTCGTTAATCGGGCGCATCAGGTCGGACACCGCCAGGTCGCTGAAATCGAGCGAATGGGCCAGGATGTTGCGTTCGTCCTGATTGAACTTCTCGCCTGGCTGGCTGGTGCGCAGGATCAGCTTCAGCTCATCGACCGAGTAATGGCTGTCATGGCCGCCCTTGCCGGACAGGCCGGCCAGGCCCAGCACCATATTGGCGCTGGCGTTGAGCAGATAGATGAACGGGTACATGGCCCAGTAAAAAGCGTACAGCGGAATCGCGCTCCACAGGCTGACCACTTCGGGCATGCGGATCGCCATCGACTTCGGCGCCAGCTCGCCCACCACGATGTGCAGGAAAGAGATCACGCCGAACGCGAACACGAAGGCGATGCCGTGCACCAGCTCGGGCGAGGTGATGCCGACCAAGGTCAGCAGCGGTTCCAGCAGGCTGGCGAAGGCCGGCTCGCCGACCCAGCCGAGGCCGAGCGACGCCAGCGTGATACCGAGCTGGCAGGCGGACAGATAAGCGTCCAGCTCGCCGTGCACCTTGCCGAGGATGCGCCCCTTGAGTCCCTGTGTCTTGGCGATGGCGCGCACCCGCGTTTTTCGCAACGTGACGATGCCGAATTCGGCAGCGACGAAGAAACCGTTCAAAGCAACCAGGAAGATGGCGAGAACGACAAGCAGGAAGTTTTGCATAGGGGCCGAGCGGCGGAGTTCCGTAATTGAAACCTGCATCTTAAACGATAATCCGGGGTCAGGTCCTCCATTTCTACACGCGCTCTGCCGTAGGACGGGCCCTACTGCAGAGCGCGTGTAGAAATGGAGGACCTGACCCCGGAGTTAGGCGAACAGGCCCGCGTGGACTTCGTTCATGATCGCCTCGATCGCCGGGTGGGTGATCTTGCGGGCGTTGGAGATGGCGTAGAAGTGCTCGCGCAGCTCGGGCGCGTTGCCTACGAGTACGGCGCCGAACTGGTCTTCGATGTCCTGCGCCAGCGCCGACGGCGCGAAAAACAATCCCAGGCCGTTGCGGCCGAAGGTGTTTAGCATGGCGTTGTCCTCGAACTCGCCGACGATTTCCGGCCGTACCTTGTGTTGCACCAGCCAGGCGTCGATGCGTCCGCGTAAAGCATTGTTGCGGGTCGGAACCAGCAGCGGCGCGCCGTCCAGGCTGGCCGGGAAGTTGCGCCGGTATTTGCGCGCCAGCCTCGGTACGCCGAACAGTTTCATGTCGCTTTCGCCCAGCAGGTGGCTGAATACTTTCAGGCTGCCCCCCGCGCGCACGGTGCGGTCGGTCAGCACCACGTCCAGTTTGCCCAGCGCCAGGTCGGCCAGCAGGTTCTCGAATTCGTCCTCCATGCATACCAGCCGCACCTGCGTGCCCATGCGCTGGGTCGCCTGCAGCAGGCGGTAGGCGATCAGCTTGGGCAGCGAGTCGGAGATGCCCACCGTCAGCCGCATCTTGCCGGTCTCGGCTTCTTCCAGCGCGTCCTGCAACTGGTCGCCCAGCGCGAAGATCTGCTCGCAATAGCTGAGCGCCAGCTTGCCCGCCTCGGTCGGCACCAGCCGCCGCCCCTGCGGTTCGAGCAGCTGTTTGCCGATCGATTGTTCCAGCGAGGCGAGCTGCATGCTGATGGTCTGCACCGCCAGCCCCAGACGCTCCGCGGCCCGCGTCACGCCCCCTTCCTTGGCCACCATCCAGAAGAAATACAAGTGCCTGAAGTTGAGTCCGTTGTTTTTCATTGTTCTATTTTTACGAAGTAATACTTCAATTATCTTCTATTTTTCAAAGTGTCGGTTTTCTTTACACTGCGCTCCATTGATCGATAACTATGAAAGAAGACGATGCAGCACTTCAGAATTTCTTTCCTCGTCAGCTTGATCTGCCTTGGCTTGGCGGGCTGGTGGGGCTATGAGCTGGCCGGATGGGGCGGCGCCTTGTCGGCCTTCGGCGTGGCGCTGATCCTGGCCGCGATGGAGGTCTCGCTGTCCTTCGACAACGCGGTGGTGAACGCCTCGGTGCTGAAGGGCTGGGATGAGTACTGGCAGAAGCTGTTCCTCGGCGTCGGCATCATCATCGCGGTGTTCGGCATGCGGCTGGTGTTCCCGCTGGTGATTGTGGCGGTCGCGGCCGACATGAGCATCGTCGATGTGTGGACGCTGGCGCTCAACGATCCGAAGACTTATTCGACCCACCTGACCAATCACCACGCCGAGGTGGCGGCATTCGGCGGCATGTTCCTGCTGCTGGTGTTCCTGAACTTCCTGCTGGACGCGGAGAAGGAAACCCACTGGCTCGGCAATTTCGAGAAGAAGCTGGGCTCGCTGGGCAAGATGTCCTCGATCTCGGTGATGATCGCCATCGGCGTGCTGCTGGCCTCGATGGGCCTGGTGGAAGAGGGTCAGAAGCTGGTGGTGCTGATTTCCGGCCTGTGGGGCATCCTGATCTACGTCGGCGTCGACGGCATCAGCAGCCTGCTGGAGAAGGAGGAAGAGGGCGGCGGCAATGTGGGTGACATGGTCAAGCGCGGCGGTATCGGCGGCTTCCTGTACCTCGAGGTGCTCGATGCTTCGTTCAGCTTCGACGGCGTGATCGGCGCCTTCGCGATCACCACCGACGTTGTGATCATCATGCTGGGCCTGGCCATTGGCGCGATGTTTGTCCGCTCGATGACGATTTACCTGGTGAAGAAAGGCACGCTGGACAAGTTCCTGTACCTGGAGCACGGCGCCCACTACGCGATCGGTATCCTGGCCGCGATCATGTTGGCAAGCATGAAGTTCCATGTGCCCGAGATCTTCACCGGCCTGATTGGCGTGGCGTTCATCGCGGCATCGGTGTGGTCCTCGGTGCGCCACCGCCGCCAGCAGGAAGCGCTCGCCGTCACGGCGTAAAGAATCCGGCGGGCCGTTTTATACGGACAACGGCCCGCCCCTTGTAGTACCCAAGTCCGGTTTTCATTTAAGGAGCATTACAAATGGCAATCAGTCTGCAAAAAGGTGGCAACGTTAATCTGAGCAAGGAAGCTCCCGGCCTGACCAAGATCGTGGTCGGCCTAGGCTGGGACGCGCGCAGCACCGACGGCAGCCCCTTCGACCTGGATGGCTCGGCCTTCCTGCTGAAGGTGGATGGCAAGGTGCGCAACGACAGCGACTTCATCTTCTACAACAACCTGAAGTCGGCCGACCAGTCGGTGGCCCACTCGGGCGACAACCGCACCGGCGCCGGCGATGGCGATGATGAAACCGTCACCATCGACCTGACCAAGGTGCCGGCCGATGTCGAGCGCATCGCGGTGTGCGCCACCATCCACGAGGGCGACGCCCGCCGCCAGAACTTCGGCATGGTGCAGAAGGCGTACATCCGCACCGTCAACGGCGCCACCAACACCGAGATCGCCCGCTACGACCTGTCGGAAGACAGCTCGACCGAGTCGGCCATGATTTTCGGCGAGGTGTACCGCAACAACGGCGATTGGAAGTTCAAGGCCGTCGGCCAGGGCTTCAAGGGCGGCCTCGGTCCGCTGGCCGGCTCGTTCGGCGTCGGCGTTTAATTCACGGTAAAGGACTCGTTAATCATGCCTGTATTTACGATCACCGGCGACTTCGATCCCTTCCTCCATGTGTCGCTGCGCCGGGGAGAAAAAATCTACTGCGAATCCAACGCGATGGTGATGATGGAAGAGGCGCTGGAACTCAAGGGCAAGATGACCGGCGGCATCGGCGCGGCGCTCATGCGGCGCTTTGCCAACGGCGAGTCCTTCTTCCAGCAGCATATCGAGGCGGTGCGCGGCGACGGCGATTGCCTGCTGGCGCCCACCCTGCCTGGCGCGCTGCAGATCCTCGACGTCGGCCACAACCAGTACATGCTGAGCGACGGCTGCTTCGTGGCCGCCTCCGACAGCGTGGAGCTGAAGGTGCGCACCGAGAACGTCGGCAACGCGCTGTTTGCGCAGAGCGGCGGTTTCTTCATCACCGAAACCAGCGGCGTCGGCCAGGTGGCGGTGTCGGGCTTCGGGGGCATCTCGGAACTGGAGGTGGAACCGGGGCGCGACGTGATCATCGACAACGCCCACGTGGTGGCCTGGGACAGCCGTCTGCGCTACGACATTTCGATGACGACCAGCGGCAGCGGCGGCTTCCTCAGCAATCTGGTGAATAGCCAGACCAGCGGCGAGGGCATGGTGCTGCGCTTCTCGGGCAAGGGCAAGATCCTGATCTGCTCGCGCAACAGCGCGGCGCTGCAATCGTTCCTGATGCGCCAAAGCGCACAGTAATCAATAGGAGTAACTATGTCAGTCAATTTAAGCAAGGGCCAGAAAATCTCTCTGGAGAAGGAAGCCGGCGGCGCACTGGGCCGCGTGACCATGGGCCTGGGCTGGGACGCCATCAAGACCAAGGGTTTCCTCGGTTTCGGCGCCAAGACCGAAGCGGTCGACCTGGACGCCTCGTGCGTGCTGTTCGACGAGGGCCACCGTCCGGTGGACGTGATCTTCTTCCGTCAGCTGAAGAGCAAGGACGGCAGCGTGGTCCACACCGGCGATAACCGCACCGGCGCCGGCGACGGCGACGATGAGCAGATCAATGTCGACCTGAACGCCGTGCCGTCGAACATCAAGAGCCTGGTGTTCACGGTGAACAGCTTCACCGGCCAGACCTTCGCGCAGGTGGAGAACGCGTATTGCCGTCTGCTGGACGCCGGCAGCGGCAAGGAGGTGGCGCGCTTCAACCTGTCGGTGCAGGGGCCGCATTCGGCGCAGATCATGGCCAAGCTGTATCGCCACAACGGCGAGTGGAAGATGCACGCGATCGGCGAGAACGGCAACGGCCGCACCTTTGACGATCTGCTGCCGCAGATAGCCACCCACCTGTAAAACGAGTTTCGCGCTGTGTGTTTTAAGCGGAGCACTGTACCGGCAGTGCCCCGCTTTTTTTTCGTCAGAAGGAGTGACGAATGCCCAGGCTGAGCATGGTGGTGCGGGCGTCGATGTTCTGGCCGGCGCCGGAGAACAGCGGCACTTCCTGCGTGCCCAGCGGGATCAGGATCGAGCCGGGACCGCCGGCCAGCGGCAGCGGCGTGGCGCTGCTCACGACCACGTTGCCGCGCTTGTCCTTGATGCCGCCGAAGCGCGTGTACAGCGCGGTACGCTTGGAGAAGTTGTAGTCCACGCCCAGCATCAGGCCGCGATCCTTGCCCTTGGTGTAGTTGGTGAAGTAGGTGTTGAGGAAGGCTGCGGTCAGGTCGAACGCGCCCACCGGATGCTTGATGGTGGCGGTCCAGGTACGCACTTCCGGATCGGTGTTGCCGCGCAGCGAGAACTGGGCGTTGTGGCCGGCCACCGCGATCGAGGTGCCGATGCCGGGGAAGGTGTACTTGGCCGCCGCCATGAAGGAGGTGAAGCGCTCGCCGAAGAACAGCGGCACCAGCGTGGTGCCCGACACCACGCCGATCGGCACGTTGTCGAAGTTGTTGCGGTGGTAGGACGCCAGCGCCACCAGCTCGTCGGTACGATACGCGATCATGGCGCCGGCGGTCTTGCCGCGGCCGCTGGCGGTTTCCGCGCCGGCCGTCAGGCCGCCGACGATCTGGCCGGTGGTGCCCGTGGCGACCGGGGTCGACGAGGTGGCCACCGAGCGCGCCGCGCTGATGCCGCTGCCGATGCCGGAGTTGGTGGCGTAGGAGGCGATCGCGGTCCACGGGCCTTGCTTGATGGCGTAGCTGATCTGGTTGTCCTGCCAGGTCTGCACGGTGTTGACCACCAGGCCGGCGGCCAGCAGGTCGGTGCTGCCGATGGCTTCCGGCGTCACCAGGTAGTAGGAGATCAGCATCGGGCTGGCCTGGCGGCCCAGCTTGACCTCGCCCACCGGCGTGGTCAGGCCGACGTAGGCCTGGCGGCCGAACAGGCGGTTGTCGTTGGCCAGGCCGCCGTTGTCGATGGTCACGCCGCCTTCCAGCACGAACAGGCCGCGATAGCCGCCGCCCAGGTCTTCCACACCGCGGAAGCCGATATTGCTCTGGCGCGTGTGCGACGGGGTGAGGCGGGTGGTGATGGTGGCGGGCGCCGCGATGCGGTTCGGCACCGGGGTGCCGCCGCTGACACCGAACAGGGTGCCCTGTACATTGCCCTCGCCCTTGTCGATACGATCGAGGCCTACATCGAGCGTGCCGTAAATGGTGACGGAAGATTGCGCGACGGCGTGGCCCGACAGCAGGGCAAGCGCGGACAGGCAGGCTGCGTAGGCGGCAGTTCTCTTCATGTGGTGTGTCTCCGTTGTTATGTTGTAGCTCGACTCTATAGCAGCGCGCCAAAATTAGCACGAGTGTTCATCGCAATCCGTGGCTGGAAATACACACTTGCCAATTTGTACGCGCACTAGCGTTTTGAAAGTGAGCGTGCGGAAATTTCGGTCGTGCGGCAAAATGCGCGTTCGGGCAACGCGGCAAGGGCGGCTTATGCAAAGCGGTACAAACACGGCGCGCGCTCCGGTCGACAGCAAGTGGATCGCCTTGCTGGTGGCGGGCGCTTTCTTCATGGAGAATCTGGACGGCACCGTCATCACGACGGCGGTGCCGGACATGGCGCGTTCGTTCGGCGTGGCGCCGCTGGCGCTCAACGTCGGCGTCAGCGCCTACCTGCTGACGCTGGGCGTGTTCATTCCGATCAGCGGCTGGGTGGCCGAGCGCTTTGGCGCGCGCCGCGTGTTCGCCGCCGCGCTGGCGATCTTCACGCTGGCGTCGGTGCTGTGCGGCATGGCGCACAGCCTCGCGGAGTTCGTCTGGCTGCGCGTGCTGCAAGGCGCGGGCGGCGCGATGATGGTGCCGGTCGGCCGCCTGGTGGTGTTGAACAACACGCCCAAGGACAAGCTGATCGGCGTGATCGCGACCCTGACCTGGCCGGCCCTGGTGGCGCCGGTGCTGGGGCCGCCGGTGGGCGGCTTCATCACCAGCTATGCGTCGTGGCGCTGGATTTTTTATCTCAACCTGCCGCTGGGCCTGATCGCGCTGGCGCTGGCGTGGCGGCTGATTCCCGATCAGCCTGCGGCTGAAAAACGGCCGTTCGACTGGCCCGGCTTCCTGTTGAGCAGCAGCGCCTTGCTGTTGCTGACCTGGGGCGCGGAAGTGGTCGGCGGCCAACAGCCGGACTGGCGCGAGGCGGGCGTCTGCCTGGCGCTGGGCGCGCTGCTGCTGGCCGCGCTCGGCTGGCACCTGAGGCGCGCCGCGCGCCCGCTGATCGACCTGTCCGCGTTCGCGATTCCCACCTTTGCCATCACCATCGTCGGCGGCTCGCTGTTCCGCATGGCGATCGGCGCCGTGCCCTTCCTGCTGCCGCTGATGTTCCAGCTCGGCTTCGGGCTGGACGCCTTCCATTCCGGCCTGCTGGTGATCGCCGTGTTCGCCGGCAACCTGATGATGAAGCCGGCCACCACGCCTATCCTGCGCCGCTTCGGCTTCAAGCCGGTGATCCTGGTGAACGGCCTGGCCAACGTCGGCGCGCTGGCCGCCTGCGCCTTGCTGACGCCGTCCACGCCGGTGTGGCTGATCGCGGCCGTGCTGTTCGCCGGCGGCCTGACGCGCTCGATGCAGTTCAGCGCCCTCAACACCATCGCCTTCGCCGACGTGCCGCAAGCGCGCATGGCGGCGGCCAACACCTTGTTCAGCACGGCGTTCCAGGTGGCGCTGGGACTGGGCGTCGCGCTGGGCGCCAGCGGCGTGCGGCTGGGCCACTGGAGCGCGCAACTGCTGGGGATCGCCGAGAACCCGGCCATCGATTACCGGCTGGCTTTCCTGCTGGTGGCGCTGGTCAGCCTGCTGGGATTGGCCGATGCGTTGCGGCTTGCTAGCAACGCCGGCGAACAAGTTGCCAAAGGCGGCGCGCGTTAGCGCTATAATGTTTCCATGGAAAAACTAAGAGACTTCTCGGAAATCGTCAGGCTCGCCTCTCGCGGCGAGCTGGTCTTTCCTACCAGCGTGAACGCGGCGTTGCGCCTGCAACTGGCGCTGGCCGACCCCGATTGCGAGACGGACGACGTGATCCGCAAGGTGCTGGGCGAGCCGCAGCTGGCCGCGCGCACCGTGGCGCTGGCCAACGCGGCCGTGTTCAACCGCAGCGGCGTGCCGGTCACCAGCGTGCGCGCGGCGGTGCAGCGGGTCGGCTACCGCAATCTCTACACCATGGCCGCCGCCATGGTGGTGCGCCAGTTCGGCGCCCGCATCCGCGACGAGCGCCTGCGCCGCCAGGCCGACCAGCTGTGGCGCCACACGGCCCACGTGGCGGCGCTGGCGCGCGTGATCGGCGCCCGGCTGACCTCCACCGATCCCGACACCGCGCTGTTCGCCGGCATCGTGCACGAGGCCGGCGGCTTCTACCTGCTGTCGCGCGCCGACGAGATGCCGGGGCTGCTGGACGACCCGGCCGAGTGGATGGGCGCGGCGCAGGAAATCATCGCGCGCGAGATGATGAAGAAAATGCACATCCCCGAGCCGGTCAGCCAGGCCATCGTCTCGCTGCGCGGCGCCACCCTGACGCCGCCGCCGCTGGGCCTGCGCGACACGCTGCTGCTGGCCAAGCGGCTGGCGCCGGTGCGCTCGCCGCTGCCGGCCGGGCAGGACAGCCCGTCGCTGGCCGGTTTCATCGACGACAACGCGCTGCTCGACCAGATTCTGCTGGAATCTGCCGACGAGGCCGCCTCCATGAGCGCCGCCTTGCTGGTTTAAGCCACAATCTGTGGCGAAAATGATGTTGAAGACACAATTGGACCGCGAAATCTGGCAATATGCGCATCGCTTTGCGCGTGATAGCGTGTATCCTAATGTCGTCATACAACAGTAGAAAACCATGAACCAGACCGTTTCCGTGGCCGCCGCCGCGCCCAAGAAGAAGCACCGCAACCTCGCCCAGGGCGTGGTGGAGAGCTTCACCAACAGCATCCAGGCCGGCACCCTGAAACCGGGCGAAAAACTGCCGACCGAGTCCGTGATCATGGAAATGCACGGCGTCAGCCGCACGGTGGTGCGCGAGGCGATCTCGCACCTGCAGGCCGCCGGCCTGGTGCAGACCCGCCACGGCATCGGCACCTTCGTGCTGGAGCCGCAGCCGGCCAACATCTTCGCCGCCGACACCATCCGCACCATCGGCGACGTGCTGTCCATCCTGGAGCTGCGCATCAGCCTGGAGACCGAGGCCGCCTGGCTGGCCGCCACCCGCCGCAGCGACGAGCAGGTGGAGCAGATGGACGCCGCGCTCAAGCGCATCGTCGCCTCGCAAAACCGCCAGGGCGCGGTGGAGTCGGACAAGGCCTTCCACCTGCTGATCGCGCAAGCCACCGGCAACCGCTATTTCGTCGACATCCTGAGCGA
This sequence comes from Duganella sp. SG902, assembly GCF_013376005.1. Classification (GTDB taxonomy): domain Bacteria; phylum Pseudomonadota; class Gammaproteobacteria; order Burkholderiales; family Burkholderiaceae_D; genus Rugamonas. The sequence goes on from NZ_JABMJK010000004.1 coordinate 86,807, forward strand.
CCTGGGCAACACCATCATCCCGCGCGCGCGGCTGGACTCGGCGCAGCTGGCGCATGACGACCCGGTGGCCTACCAGGAGCGCGTCAACCGCGAGCATGACGACATCTACCACGCCATCCTGCGCAAGGACGCGGAGGCGGCGCGCGCGGCCATGCGCACCCATCTGAGCAACAGCCGCGAGCGCCTGCGCCGCGCCCAGCAAGAGGTCAGCACCACGCAGTAACGCTTAAACAACGCTTGCGGCGGCGATCGGACAGTTTGCGTTAAATCGCTTGCTTCCAACCGTATCTAGTTGTACGATGTCATACAACACGACACGAAATGTCGTCCCCATCCTCACCAGACGTCAATATTGGAGACTGTAATGCAACCGAATGACCTGAAAAAAATCCTTTCCTCCGGCCTGCTGTCGTTCCCGGTCACCGACTTTGACGCCGAGGGCAACTTCCGCAAGTCGACCTACATTGAGCGTCTGGAATGGCTGGCCCCGTACGGCGCCAGCGCGCTGTTCGCCGCCGGCGGCACCGGCGAGTTCTTCTCGCTGACCCCGCAGGAATACCCCGAGATCATCAAGACCGCCGTGGATACCTGCCGCGGCCAGGTGCCGATCCTGGCCGGCGTCGGTGGCCCGACCCGCGTGGCCGCCGCCTACGCCAAGGAAGCCGAGAAGGCCGGCGCCCAGGGCCTGCTGCTGCTGCCGCACTACCTGACCGAGGCGTCGCAGGACGGCCTGATCGCCCACGTGGAAGAGGTCTGCAAGGCCACCAATCTGGGCGTGGTGGTCTACAACCGCGCCAACTGCCGCCTGAGCCCAACCTCGCTGGCCATCCTGGCCGACCGTTGCCCGAACCTGATCGGCTTCAAGGACGGCATCGGCGACATCGAACTGATGGTGTCGATCTGGCGCAAGCTGGGCGACCGCTTCAGCTACCTGGGCGGCCTGCCGACCGCCGAAGTCTACGCCGCCGCCTACAAGGCGCTGGGCACGCCGGTGTACTCGTCGGCGGTGTTCAACTTCATGCCGAAACTGGCGATGGACTTCTACCACGCCGTCGCTTCGGACAACCACGCCGAGCAAAACCGCATGATCGACGAGTTCTTCCTGCCTTACCTGGAGATTCGCAACCGCAAGGCCGGCTACGCCGTGTCGATCGTCAAGGCCGGCGCCAAGCTGGCCGGCCACGACGCCGGCCCGGTGCGCGCACCGTTGACCGACCTGACCGCCGAAGAAACGGATATGCTGCATAAACTGATGCTCAAGCAAGGCGCTCAATAATCGGTTAAGCTATTAGTTAAATCGAAAAACAAATTCAAGCGCGGCCTCGTCCGCGCTTTTCACACATGAGGAGCCGCAAAATGCAAGTCGCAGGAGAAATGATTATTGGCCGCACCGCCTTCGTTGGTAAAGAAGGTACTGTCAAGGCCGTCGACCCATCGCGCAATGTGGAAATCGAACCAGCGTTCGGTCTGGCCAGCGCGGCCGACCTGCAACGCGCCGCCGAACTGGCCAATGCGGCGTTCGACGTGTACCGCGCCACCGGCCTGGAGCAGCGCGCGAAATTCCTGGAAACCATCGCCGACCGCATCATGGATCTGGGTCCGACCCTGATCGAGCGCGCCATGCAGGAAACCGGTCTGCCGCAAGCCCGCCTGGAAGGCGAGCGTGGCCGTACCGTGGGCCAGCTGCGCCTGTTCGCGAAAGTCGTGCGCGACGGCCGCTTCCAGACCGCCACCCTGGACAGCGCGCTGCCAGACCGCGCGCCGGCACCGCGCCCCGACCTGCGCCTGCGCAAGATCGGCCTGGGTCCGGTCGCCGTGTTCGGCGCCTCCAACTTCCCGCTGGCGTTCTCGGTGGCCGGCGGCGATACCGCCTCGGCACTGGCGGCCGGCTGCCCGGTCATCGTCAAAGCCCACTCGGCCCACCTGGGCACCTCGGAACTGGTTGGCAAGGCGGTCGCCAAAGCCGTGGAAGAGTGCGGCCTGCCGGAAGGCGTGTTCTCGATGCTGATCGGCTCCGGTCAGACCATCGGCCAGAACCTGGTGGCGCATCCGTTCATCAAGGCCGTGGGCTTCACCGGCTCGCGCGCCGGCGGCGTGGCGCTGATGCAAACCGCCGCCGCCCGCAAGGAACCGATCCCCGTGTACGCGGAGATGAGCTCGATCAACCCCGTGTTCCTGCTGCCGGGCGCGCTGGACAATCCTAAGCTGCCGCAGGCGTTCGCCGATTCGCTGACGCTGGGCGCCGGCCAGTTCTGCACCAACCCCGGCCTGCTGATCGGCCTGAAGTCGGACAAGCTGCAAGCCTTCGTCGACGCGGCCGCCGGCACCATCGGCGCCAAGCCGTCGCAGACCATGCTGACCCCGGGCATCCACAAAGCCTACACCAGCGGCGTCAAAGGCTTGGCTGGCGTGGAAGGCGTGAAGCAGGTGGCGGTGGGCCAGGCGGGCGATCTGCCATGCGGCGCGCAAGCGTTCCTGTACCAGGTCGACGCCAAGCGCTTCCTGACCGACCCGGCGCTGGAGGGCGAAATCTTTGGCCCGACTTCGCTGCTGGTGGTGGCGGAAAACGAAGAGGAACTGCTGGCTGTGGCCGAGCACCTGGAAGGCCAGCTGACCGGCGCCGTGCACGCCACCGCCGACGACAAGGCGCTGGCCACCAAGCTGCTGCCTATCCTGGAGCGCAAAGTGGGCCGTATCCTGTTCAACGGCTTCGGCACCGGCGTGGAAGTGGCGCACGCCATGGTCCACGGCGGCCCGTTCCCGTCGACCTCGGACAGCCGCACCACCTCGGTGGGCGCGTCGGCCATCGACCGCTTCCTGCGTCCGGTGTCGTACCAGGACGTGCCGGCCTACCTGCTGCCTGAATCGCTGCAGGACGCCAACCCGCAGAAGATCCCGCGCGTTGTGAACGGCGATCTGGTGGTATGGAACGCGTAACTGGCGTTCAATGCACGGTGGGCGAAAGCCCGACGTGGAGCGCGGCCGAAGGCGCCTGGTACTGGGTCGATATCCCGGCCCGGCGCGTGTGGCGCCTGGACGGTTCGAGCGGCGCCGCGCGCTATTGGGACAACGCCGAGATGGTCGCCTGTGTGGCGGCCAAGGCTGGCGGGGGCCTGATCGCGGGCATGGAGACCGGCATCTTCAGTCTTGAGCTGGGCGCGGATCAACACGCGGCGGCGCTCAAGCTGGCGGCGCCGGCTTCCGGCTTGGGCGAGGGCATGCGCTTCAACGATGGCCGCTGCGACCGCCAGGGCCGCTTCTGGGCCGGCACCATGTTCATGGACATGAGCGCGGCGCGCGCGGTGGGCCAGCTGTATCGCTACGACGCGGCGCGCGGCATCTCGGCTCCCTTCGTGTCCGAGCTGCTGACGCAGAACGGCACGGCGTTCTCGCCGGATGGCCGCACCATGTACCTGTCGGACTCGCATCCGAAGCGGCGCATGGTGTGGGCGTTCGACTATGATATCGCTGATGGCGTGCCAAGCAACCGCCGCGTGTTCGCCGACATGACCGGCGAAACCGGCCGTCCGGACGGCGCCGCGGTCGATGCCAACGGCTGCTACTGGGTGTGCGGCAACGACGGCGGCTACATCGCGCGCTTCACGCCGCAGGGCAAGCTGGATCGCCGTGTGGAAGTGCCGATGCTGAAGCCATCCATGTGCGCCTTCGGCGGCAAGGATCTGGACACCCTGCTGGTCACCTCCATCGTCTCCGGCAAGCCGGAGGACGCGGAGTGGGGCGGTTCGGTGGTCATGCTGACCGTTGGTGTCAAAGGCGTGGCTGAAACGCCGTTTGGAGCATGATCATGGGGCGGATACTGCTACGGTGTCTGCCCTTGTTGTTTGCGGCCCTGCTGGCCGCCTGCGCGACCGCACCGCGCGAATACAAGAATCCCATCATCCACGCCGACTACTCCGATCCCGATGTGATCCGCGTCGGCGATCAGTATTATCTCGTTTCCTCAAGTTTTAACAACGCGCCGGGCCTGCCGCTGCTGCAGTCGCCGGACCTGGTCAACTGGACCCTGGTCGGCCACGCCTTGCCGCAGCTGGTGCCGACGGAGGTCTTCGCCAAACCGCAGCACGGCAAGGGCGTGTGGGCGCCGTGCCTGCGCTACCACGACGGCAAGTTCTGGATCTTCTATCCCGATCCCGACTTTGGCATCTACGTGATGACGGCAAAAGACTTCGCCGGTCCGTGGAGCACGCCGCATCTGCTGGCCGCCGGCAAGGGCCTGATCGATCCGACGCCGCTGTGGGATGACGACGGCCAGGCCTATCTGCTGCACGCGTGGGCCAGGAGCCGGGCCGGCTTCGCCAACGTGCTGACGCTGCGCCGCATGGCGCCGGACGCCAGCCGCCTGCTGGACGACAAAGGCACCGTCATCATCGACGGCAACAAGCTGCCCAAGTACACCACGCTCGAAGGGCCGAAGTTCTACAAGCGCGATGGCTACTACTACGTGTTCGCGCCGGCGGGCGGCGTGGAGTTCGGCTGGCAGTCGGCGTTCCGCTCGCGCAGCATCTACGGGCCGTATGAGGACCGCATCGTGATGGCCCAGGGCGGCTCGCCGGTGAACGGCCCGCATCAGGGCGCGTGGGTGCGGACGCCGCAAGGCGAGGACTGGTTCATCCACTTCCAGGACAAGCGCGCCTACGGCCGCGTGGTGCACCTGCAGCCGATGATCTGGCGCGACGGCTGGCCGCTGATCGGCAAGGACGTTGGCGGCGCCGCCGGCGAACCGGTGGCGGGTTACCGCATGCCGGTGGCGGGCCAAGCCACGGCCGCGCCACCGATCAGCGATGAATTCAACGGCGCGAAGCTCGGCCCGCAGTGGCAGTGGAACGCCAACTGGCAGCCGTCCTGGTACGCGCTGGGGGACGGCAAGCTGCGCCTGTTCGCGCAGCCGCGCAGCACCAATCTGTGGGACGTGCCGTCGCTGCTGCTGCAAAAGCTGCCGGCTGAAACCTTCACCGTCACCACCAAACTGGATGCCTCCGGCTTGGGCGATGGCGGCGTGGCGGGACTGGTCATGTACGGTTCCGATTATGCGTGGCTGGGCACGCGCCGCAGTGACGGCCGCACCCAGCTGGCGCTGGTGAGCTGCTACAAGGCAGACGCCAACTGCCACGAGCAGCAGGAGGCTGGCGTGGAGCTGCCATCCACGCAGGTCTGGCTGCGCATGCAGGTGCTGGCCGGCGGCGTGACGCAATTCTCCTACAGCGTCGATGGCGCCAAGTACACCCCGATCGGCGCGCAATTCACGGCGAAGATGGGGCGCTGGGTCGGCGCCCAAATGGGCCTTTTCAGCGCCGGCCCCACCGACCACGCCGACATCGACTTCTTCCGCGTCACCCCTTGATGCGTTTGGCCTACGTCAAACGGGATATGCTGACGATGATGGGGGAGCGGGTGCGTCGTGCCGACTCCAATGCCGCTAAGTTAAGACCCGTCATTCCCGCGCAGGCGGGAATCCATGCTGAACTTATGACCACGCGCCCTATGGATTCCCGCCTGCGCGGGAATGACTTAGCGGCAGCTGGCGAAAACAGGACTGTGGAACGAAGAAGTGATTACTGCTTCTTCATGGTCATCTTGAACTGGGTGACCCATTTGTCCTTCACGTACATTTCGCTGAAGGCTTCATAGGCGTCTGTCTGGATGGTCCAGTGGGCGCGGTAGGGCAGGGTTTGGCCGCCGGCGATGTACTGCGCCTCGGGGAACTCCAGGCCGCTGATCGAGGGCTTCATGGTGCCACGGCTGAAGCCTCCGGTGTTTTCCACGTACAGGTAGGTCACAAGCTTGGTGGCGGAGTCGTAGTAGTACAGCGTCTCGCCAACGTAGTCCGGCTTGCCCGGCGTGCGCACGGTGTGGATGTCGCGCAGCGCCTGGCCGTCCAGCGCCCAGGAGAAGCAATGCTCGTCGGTCTGCTTCCCGCCGGGGAATTCGCCCTTCCAGCAATGCCCCGCGAGGAAGGCCATCGGCTTGAGCGCGTCCGCGGGTGCGGCTTGTGCGGCGGTAGAGGAAAGCATTAACAGCAGGAGCAATGGACGCATGGCAGGCCTCTCGGTTTAATTGAGGCCAGTATATGCCAATCTCAGCGCCGCGCCCAGTCGCCCAACACCCACGCCGGATTGCTGTAGTTGCGGATGGTCTCCGCATCTTTTTCCATGGTCAGCTGGCGCGATGCGGGATGGCGCCGGCTCACGTCCACCAGCGTGCCGTCCGCATTGCGGCTGTTGTATTCCCAGAAGCGCACGTTGCTCGTGTCGCCATCGATCTGCCCCCAACCCGCGGGACTGATGCCGCTCAGCGTGGCGTTGATCAGCACCGCTTCCGCATAGGGATAGTTCTTGCCCTTGTTGGCTGGCAGCCGCGCCAATTCGGTTTGCCCGCCGGTCGCGGTAAAGCGGCAATCGACAAACACGTTGCCGTGGTTGGTGGCGGGATTGCGTATCCACATGAAGGCATGCTGCGACTGGATCTCGCAACGCTCGAAGAACGCCGGCCCGCGCCCGAGGATGGTGTCGCCGTGGCCGACCACTTTGACGTCCGGCAGATAGGTGCTGCCGTTGACCTGCAAGGCGTCGCCCGAGCCGATGATGGTGGTGTTGGCGACGATGTTTTCCGATCCGGTGATCAGCAGCCCCTCGGCCTGTCCCTGCAGCGTGGTCTGCAGCGTGAGATCGCGCAGGTGGATGCCTTTCACGTTGTCGGCGGCGAAGGCCGCGCGGCGCGAAGGGAAGGTGCCCGCCACTTCGTTGGTGCTGATGTTGGGCGGGTGGGGGTTGAACACCTCATTGTTCGCGTAATGGATGCGCACCTTGTCGCGCTGTTCGCCTTGCACCGTGATATTGGACTTGTTACGGAAGTAGACGATCTCCTCGTAGTCGCCATTGCGCACGAAGATGGTCACGCGTTGGGCTGGATGATCGGGCACGTGATCCAGTGCGCCTTGCACGGTGCTGAAATCGCCCGTGCCGTCGGCGCTGACGATCACGCGCTGCGCATCCGCCGCAGGTCCGCGCGGCCTGGTGCTGAACTCCCACTGTTCGACGACATGGCCGAACACCGCGTCATCGATCCGCACACGATAGCGCTTGCCGTATTCGAGCAGATTGTTATGAGGGTAAATCGTCGCCGTCTTGTCACGCACGATCACCGGGTGGAAGTGAAAGCCGTCCGTAAAGCCGCCGATGATGGTCAGTTGATACTTGTCGTCTCCCGGCAGCGCGCCGGCGGATGGCGTGCCGGCTTTGGTGTTGGCATTGGTCGCGCGCGGGCCGTCGGCGTAGACGTAAGGCGTGGCCAGATACGGCGCGGCCGGCAGCCTGGTGCGCTCGGTCGGGCCGGCGGGGATGCTGAGGTCCAGCGAGTCCACCAACCTGCCGCTGGCGGCATCGTAGATGCGTATCAGGCCGGATGTGCCCAGTACCGGCTGCTGGTCGAAGCGCAGCACCAGATGCGTGTCCGGATTGACCTCGCGCGCGCCTGGTGCGGGCAGCACCGAGGTCACCGCCGCGCCCACCGGGGCGGCGGCCGCAGCCAGCATCATCGCCCACAGCGCGCGCGTCGCCATTACGCCGACAACACCGTGTTGTGCACCTTGCCGCCAATGGTGACGTTCTTCAGCGCCAGGTTCTTGACGTTGTAGAGGAACCATGGCGAGGCGCTGTTCACCGGCGTGCCGAAGTCGCAGTCGCTGATCGACACATTCGTGACCGGGAACACCGGCGGCGCGGGCTGCGGGCCGTTGTAGTCCGAGGCCACCGGGCCAAGAATCACAATCGCCTGGAAGCAGGAGGCGGTCTTGCCATCCTTGGTGACGTTGCCGGCCTTGATGTTGGAGATCTGGATGTTGTCCACCACCGGCGGGCGAATCCGCACGTTGTCGCTGATCGGCGTGTAGTCGCAATCGAAGGTGACAATGGCGCCGGCCGCCGTGGCCACCGTCTTCGACTGGATCGGGGAACCCGGCAGCGAGGCATAGAACGACGGCGAGATCTGCACGCCATTCGGCACCGTGCAGTCACGCACATAGAAGTTGCGCAGGTAGCCGCCGCGATTCATATTGGTCTTCATGCGGATCGCCGTGTTGAGCGGATTGGTTTTCCAGTTGGCGTTCTCGAACACCAGCTTTTGCGCGAACACGTTCTGGATGCCGCCAGCCATCTCGCTGCCCAGGGTCACGCCGCCGTGGCCACTATGCATGATGCAGTTCTGGATGACGATGTTTTGCGACGGTCCGTACTGCGTGTCGAGATCCTTGCCGGCCTTGATGGCGATGCAGTCGTCGCCGGTATCGAAGGTGCATCCTTCCACCAGTACGTGGTCGCACGCTTCGGGGTCGAAGCCGTCGCTGTTCGGGCCGTGGCTGTGCATCTCGACGTTACGGATAACGAGGTTGCGGCAATGGACCGGATGGTGCTGCCAGAACGGCGTGTTCTGCACCCGATAGCCCTGCAGCAGCACGTTGGTGCAGCCGATCAGCTGGATCATCGGTGCGCGCAGGTAGTGGCCGATGCCAAAGATGCGCTTGGACAGCGGCACGCCCGCTTCCGACAGCGCCGGCAGGTAGGAGGCGTCGGCGCGCCATTTGTCGCCGGCGCCTTGAATCAGCACGCGCTCCGCCTCGGTCAGCGCCGGCGCGACCGTCGCCAGCGATTCCGCGTTGAGCGGGTTCACGGTGTTTTCCGACATCTTGCCGGCCTTGAAGTTGGGCGTGGTGCCCTGGCCGATGGAGTTGATGGTTTTCTGCTTGCCTTTCCAGGTCCACCAGCAATCGCCGGCGTCGTTGAACGGCACGCCGCCCTGGCCGTCGAGGATCGCGGTCCAGTCATCGCCGGTCAGGGCGATGTTGTCCTGGCCGTAGGCGTACACCATCGGCGAGTAGTTCAGGCAGTCATTGCTCTGCCAGCGCGAGATGGTGAGCTTGCCGTGCTTGCCGCAGTCGATGTCGCCGTATTTGGCGAAGTCCGCCGGGTTGTGGCTGAAGTAGACGTGCGCGCCCTTGCTCAGGTGGACGTTCACGTTCGACAGCAGCACGATGGGGCCGGCCACGAACCAGTCGCCGGCCGGAATCACCACGCGGCCGCCGCCCGCTTCATGGCAGGCCTTGATGGCGGCCTTGATGGCGGCGTAGCAGTCCGGCGCATCGGCGGCCGGCGTGCCAATGTCTTCCTGGTCTTCGTGCGATACCCATGCCTTCACCTTGGTCAGCTTGCAGGTCTTGGCGCCGAACGCGGTGATGTTGAAATCCTCCTTGCGGAACTTGGGCGGTTTCGATACGTGATCGATGATGGCCTGCGCCTGCAGCCATGGGTCGGGCGCGGTGGCCGCAACGGCGGGAAGACCGAACGACAGGCCCGCCGCTGGCAAGGCTTTCATCAGGTTGCGGCGGTGGTGATTGATGGTCATGCTGTGTTCCTTATTCATCTGAATTGTTGAACTCACCGAGGAAGATATCGGGCGGCGAAGGAGGTTTGGTGTAGCCGAGATCCTTGACCGGATCGATGCCGGCTTTAATCAGGTTGTTCCAGTGATCGTCCGAGTTGTATTGGGCCGGGCGGTAGGAGATGGTGCCCTTCTTGTTCCAGTCGGACCACGGCTGCTGCTTGTTGATGTGCGCGCCGATGCGCGAGTTCAGCACCACCATCTTGCCGACCGCCTCCAGCGACACGCGCGCCACCGTGCCGGCGGGCGCCTTGTAGCCGTTGGTCGGGCCGTAGGTGCAGCTGTAGCCTTCCACCGGCAACGGCGCATAAGGCGTGCAGCGCGAACTATGGAACCACTGGCGCAGCAGGTAGAAGTTGCCGGTCTTCGCGCCTTCGTGGGTGAAGCGGACATTGTCGAATACGAAGCCGTACTTGCTCTTCAGGTGCGTGTCCGGCGCCGCGACGTAGGAGACGCCACGGTCGCCAAGGGTGCGGATCTCGCTCTGGTAAAAATAGGCGGTGCTGTCGCCGAAGATGAAATCGACGTCGCCTTCGATATAGGACTTGTTGAAGAAGCTGCGCACCGTGCTGCCGGGTTGCGGCGACTTCAGGAACAGCGTGTCCTGGAAGCCGATCAGGCGCACGTTTTCGAACTGCGCCTTGTCGGCGCTATCCACGCTCAACGCAAGCGCTTGATGGTGGATGTTGTTGACGTTGGGGAGCGCTTCGGCGCGGGCGTTGCCGGTGTCCTTGTTGTAGCCATTCTCAAAGGTCAGATTGCGCGCCTGGAAACCGTTGTTCTGCACCCAGACGGTTTGCGTGCCGAAGGTGCCGATCTGCGGGCGGTCCTTGATGGTGGCGTACATCGCCTGCACCGCCGGCGTGGCCCTGGCGAATTGCGCGCCGTACTGCGCATCGTAGGCGGCGCCGGTGATCGATGCATCCAGTTTTGCGGTGATGCGTGTGGCGGCGGCGTCCTTGCCTTCGCCGTACAGCGTGATCGGCGCGGCGGAGGCGGGAATGTAGACCAGCTCCGGATATACGCCTGGCTTCACCAGCATGTACAGGCGTTTGCCGGTGCTGTCCCGCACCGCGCGGCTGACGGCTTCCTGAACTGTGTTGAAGATGCGGACGCCATCGGCCCGCGCGGCCTTGTCGACGATGTAGTCCGGCGTGAAGGCCGCGCCCCTGGCCAGCGGGTCGGACAGCGGATCCCATGGATCCACCGTCTCCTTGCCGGCCACGCCGACGTATTTCAGGACCTCGCCGTAGGCGTATTGCTTCGCCTGTTCCAGCGTGAGTTGCGGCCGCAGGCCGGCGGTGGCCTCGGGGAAGGGCGCGAAGCGGTTGGCGCAGGTGCTGGTATCGCTGGCGCTGATCGCATCACCGGACATACGGGCGGATTCTATCTTGTGATCCGCCTTGCCGGCGATGCTGACGTTGCGCAGCGTGGCCTGCACCGGATGCTGTTCGTCATAGCCTTGCACGCTGACGCGGCCCGGGGTGACGCTGTGCACGTCGTCGAAGCTGATGTTGGTGTAGACCGGCACCAGCGTGCCCTCGGCCTTGTTGTCGTAGCGGGCGCCGATGTCGATCGGTGTCTTCACGTTGCGCAGGCAGACGTTGCGATAGATGACCTGCTCCACCACGCCGCCGCGCGAGACATCGCTTTTGATGCGTAGGCCGGAGGTGGTGCCATCCATGCTCAGGTCTTCCACCAGCACGCGGCGCACGCCGCCGTTGGTTTCGCTGCCGATGGACATGCCATGGCCGCTGTAGAAGCGATTGTGCAGGATGGAGATGTTCTCGGTGGCGCCGCTGTTGCCGGCCTTGATGGCGACGTTGTCGTCGCCGGTGCGGATATGGCTGTAGGCGATGGTGACATTGCGCGAGGAGATGGGATCGATGCCATCGGTGTTGCGCGCTGTGGCCGGGGTGTCGATGCGCATGCCCCATGCGGTGAAGCCGTCCACTTTGTTCAGCGTGACGTGGAAGTTGGGCGAGTTGCGCAAGGTGATCTTGTGCAGCGTGATGTCCTGCGAGTTGGTTACCTCGATCAGGCGCGGCACGTTCTGGCGCGCGTCTTCCTTCTGCGCGCGGCGCGCCAGCTGCCACCACGATTCGCCACCGCCCTCGATCACGCGGCCGCCCTGGCCGTCGATGCTGCCTTCGCCGTAGATGCCGCTGGATCTGGCGTTGTCGATGGTGATGAAGGTTTTGCAGCCGCGTCCCAGCTTGTCGATGGTGCCGCAGGTGCCGGCGCCACGGTCGTACAGCTTGGGATTCACGCTCGCTTGCAGCACGGCGCCCTGGTCGATCAGCAGGCTGACGCCGCTGCGCAGCTTGAGCGGACCGGAAACAAAGCTGCCGCTGAGCCGCACCGCGCGGCCGGCGGGGCATTGGTCGATGGCGGACTGGATGCGCGCGGTGTCGTCAACGCTCCCCGCCGCCGCGGTCAGCACGGTGCAGGAAGGGGGCGCCACCGGCTCGTTGACCTTGCGCGTGTCCTGCGCGTGCGCGGGGCCGGCGAGCAAGCCGGCGACGGTGAGCAGCGTGGGGAGCGCCGGCCGCACCAGCAGCCTGGGTATCGCGCGCCGGGAAGGAGTGCGCGGCGCCAGGCGCGACGCGGGAACCTGCGGCTCGTTTTTCTGACGTGGGCGGAACTTGGTCACTGTTCGCTCTCCGGCTTGAACTGGCCGGCCGCTTCAGGGATGGTGCGCTTGATTTCTTCCATCACCATGCGCGAGAAGTAGGCCGCGCCCTTGGCGCCGACGTGCGTGCGGTCGAAGGCGGTCTTGGCGGCGCCGGCGACTTCCACCTTGCCGGCCGCTGGCGCGACGCCGTAATCGGCCGGACGCGGCGCCATGGCCAGCGTGTCCGCCTCGTCCTGGCCCATGGCCTGCACGGCCGCGTAGCTGTCCGCGTTAAGGTCCAGCAGCGGCACTTTCTGCGCGGTGGCGGTGGCGCGGATTACGTCGGCCCACGGTCCAAGGTTGTTCTCCAATACGCCGTCCTTGAAGGTGCGGCGCGTCAGCGGCGTGACCAGCACCGGCACGCCGCCCAGCGCCTTCACTTCCTGCGCATAGCGTGCCATGTTGACGGGGAATTCGGTTTTCAGGTCGGTCGAGCGGCCAGGCTTGCCCGGCTGGTCGTTGTGGCCGAACTGGATCAGCACATAGGTGGCGCGGTACGCGGCGGAACCGCGCAGCAGGCCTTCCACCTCGTCCCAGCGGCCTTCGGCGCGGAAGCTGCCGGAACTGCGTCCGCCTTTGGCCAGGTTGATGCAGGTGTTGGCGCGGTTGACGCGCGCGCAGAAGGCGTCGCCGTAACCGCTGTTGCTGGCCATGGTGGAATCGCCGACCAGGATGAAGCGGACCGGCTTGTCGGCCGCGTGCACGCCGCCGGCCAGCAAGATGGTTGCGGCAGCGAGGCTGGTAATCAGGGTTTTCATGATGAGGTCCCGGTAAAAAAAAAGGCGCCGGCCGTGGTTCCGGTCCGGCGCCCATACTCAGGCGGATTAGAAGTTGTAGGTTACACGCACGTTGTAGGCGCGGCCGATCGGGCTGGCGGCGCTGCTCAGGTAACCAAAGCTATACAGGCTGCTGTTGGTTGCTGGCGGCGGCGCGTTGAACAGGTTGGTGATGCCAGCCACCACTTGCATGTTCTTGAAGCCGTTGTAGGTCGCGGTGTAGTTCCACTGCTTGTACGAGTTGATGTTGCGCCAGTACTGCTTGGCCACCAGATTCTGGTCGGTGTACTTCGAGTTGTAGTTCTGGGTCAGCTGCATGTTCCAGTTGCCATTGGCCCAGTTCAGCTTTGCCGTGTGCTTCCAGCGGTAGGTGATGATCGGGAAGCTCGACGTGGTGCCGTTGCTGGCCAGGCCGAACTGGCCGATGTTCGACACGAACGGGCTGCCTGCGTACAGCTGGTTGTCGAACTGGGTCAGGTAAGTACCGTCGATCGACACCTTGAAATCGCCGTACGCGGTTTTAGGGAACGAGTACGAGCCCGATACGTCCACACCAGCCGCCTTCTGGCCACCCAGGTTCATGGTGGTGTTGTTGATGTAGTTGATGGTGCGGTCGGCGTTACGCACGAAGTACGATGCATACTGCTGCGGGTACAGGAAGTACACTTGCTCCGGCAGGTTGGCCAGCATGTCGGTCATGCGGATGTTCCAGTAGTCGAACGACACCATGCTGTTCTTGACGGGTTCCATCACCACGCCCAGCGTGTAGCCTTTCGACTTCTCCGGCTTCAGGCCGGCGTTGGAGCCGGTCTGCTTGGGCAGGGTGGTGTTGCAGACGGTCGAAGCGACATAACCTGGCAGCGCGGTGCCGGTGCCGGCCACGCCTGGGGTACCGCCCGGGCACAGTACCGGATCGTCCCACTTGGCGGCGGTCAGGCCGGTGGCGCCTGGCAGGCGGTAGCCGTAGGCGTCGAACAGGGTCGGCGCGCGGAAGCCGGTGTTGGCCGAGCCGCGGAACATCAGCTGCTTGGTGGGCTCCCAGCGGAAGCTGATCTTTGGATTGACGGTGGTGCCGAAGTCGCTGAAATGGTCGGCACGCACGGCGCCGTTCAGTTCCAGGGTCTTGGTGATCGGCGCGTTGATCTCGGTGAACAGCGCGGCCACGTTACGCCCGCCTTCGCCGTGCGATGGGCTGGTGTTGGCGTAGGTGACGTCGGCAACGATCGGCAGCTTGGTGTCTTCCGTGGTGTCGCGGTGCAGGTCGGCGCCGATTGCCAGTGCCAGCGAACCGCCCGCCAGTTCGGTCAGCGCGCGGCTGGCGGTGATGTCGATGCCGGTGAAGGTGGATTTCGAGGTGCGGTTCTTGGCGCCGTCCACGCTGATCGAATCCAGGTAAGCCTTGCCATCGGCATCCTGCAGGCCGAATGGATTCAGCTTGCCGTTTTTCAGGCCGTCCAGCAGGCCCTGGCCTTTGACGTAGCCGTCGTAGTAGTAATTGTCGCGGTTGGAGATACCGATCACCAGGCCGGCCTTGTAGTCCCAGCCCGCCAGCGTGCCTTCGTCGCTGACGGCGAGGCGCTGGTTCAGCTGCACGTCCTTGGTGGTAGCCAGGCCCAGGTCGGCCACGGCCCAGGTCAGGGTCAATGGCGCGCCGTTCAGGCCTGCCACGGCGGGCACGCCGCCGCTGCCGCCTGGATACCATTTGCTGGTCGATGGCAGGATCGGCGCCACGCCATTGACGGCCAGCGCATTGGTCGGGTTGCGGGTGCCCTTGATGAATTCCTCGCCGCGCGAGTAGTCGACGGTGATCACGTGATCTTCGCTGACCTTGTAGTTACCGCGGGCGTAGAAGGTGACCTGCTGGTTGGCGTACAAGGAGGTGCCGTACTCGTTGTTGTCGATGACGCAGGTGCCTTTCTGGCCCGGGATCGAGTACGGCGCCAGGCAGCCCCTGGTGCCGTACGGGTTCTGCGCGTTCTTGTTGGTCGGCGTGGTGAAGTTGGCCGGGGTGGCGTTGCCGCCGGTGCCCAGGGTTGGTGCGCGGCCCAGCTCCGTCAGTTTTTCCACGGAGCTCAGGTAGGCGCGGTCCGATGCGGCCAGGCGCGAACGCTGGTGCGCGTCGATGGTGGCGTAGAAGCTCCAGCCGTCGCGTTCCAGGTTGCCCTTGCCCCAGGTGGCGGTCAGGCGCTGCTCGTCGCCGCCGCCTTTTTTCTCGGGCTGCACGGCTTGCGCGGTCAGCTGCGTGCCTTCGAACTGGGTCTTGGTGATGAAGTTGACCACGCCGCCGATGGCGTCGGAACCGTAGATCGAGGAGGCGCCGTCGCGCAGCACTTCAACGCGGGCGATGGCGGACATCGGAATCACGTCCAGGTTGGCGTAGCCGTCGGCGATCGCCTCGTTGGCCAGGCGACGGCCGTTCAGCAGCACCAGGGTGCGGTTCACGCCCAGGCCGCGCAGGTTGATGTTGGTGCCGGAGCCGGCGTTCGACGGCGCCAGCGAGGCCGATTGCGGCAGCGCCATCATGAAGTCGGCCAGGGTGGTCATGCCTTGCTTGACCAGGTCTTCGGCCTTGACGGTGGTGACAGGCAGCGATGCCTCGTTGGCGACGCGCTTGATGCTGGAACCGGTCACTTCGACGCGGGTCATGTTGGCGTCGTCGCTGGCGTTTTGCGCGGCTGCCTGGTTGGCCAGCGTCAGCACAGCCAGGCTAATGGCGGACAGCAGCAGGCGGGGTTGTGCGGAACGTTTCTGGACCGGGTGCTCGGACTTCATGGTGTTGTCTCCTTCGTCTCTTGAATAAAGTTATACGCTGCGCTGAAAAGCGCTTGCGTGAGTGGAGCACCTCGCGTACTCCGTGCCGCTAAGACGAGGGCCGCTGCGCTGCCTGCGCAGCCGGGCCGAGGTCGAGTCGGTCGATAACTTGATTGCTTTATTTCGCGGAGGGCATCGAGGCCGCTCCTGCGTTACTACCGATACTGTTATCCGCGCGAGAAGGTGCGGGTCACGCGTTCCAGGTGGGCGCGCATGGCTTTGCGCGCCGCCGCCGGATCGTGGGAGGCGATCGCCTCCAGGATGCGGCGGTGGTCCTTCAGCGTTTCCTGACGCAGTTCCTCGGTCTGGAAGTGTTCTTTGAGCTTGTGCCACAGGCGGCCGCGCTGGTCCCACAGGTAGTTCAGCGATCCGACCAGCGCGCTGTTGCCGGTGGCGCGCGCGATGGCCAGGTGGAAGTTGCGGTCGGCCTGCTCGTTGCTTGAATAATTGGCGTGGTGCTTTTCCATCTCCACCACCGCCTGCAGGATGGCGTCGATGGCGCTGTCGGTGGCCACGCGGGCGGCGATGGCGGCGATCTCGGATTCGATCAGGCGGCGGGCGGACAGCACCTCGAAGGGACCGGGGCCGACTTCCGGCAGGTCGGCCTCGGCCGGTTCCGGCAGTTCGCTGACGTACACGCCGGAGCCGCCGCGCACCTCGATCACGCCGCCCAGCTCCAGCGCGATCAGGGCTTCGCGCAGGGAGGCGCGGCTGACGCTGAGCTTGGTGGCCAGGTCGCGCTCGGACGGCAGGCGCTCGCCGGCGGCGATGTTCTCGTTGCGGATCAGTTCCTGGATGCGGTCGGCCACCACGCGGTACAGGCGCGGTTCGTGGGCGTTGCTCTCGGCAGGAAATGCGGTCTTTTTCAGCATTTGTGTCTCGTCTCTCGGTGTGGCTTATTGATTTGCCATCTGGTCAGGCCATTCTAAGGTGGTCAGACCAAATACGCAATGTGGACTAGCCAAATTAATTTTTAAATGGCATACTGAATTCATCGAGCAGCTGTCTGCGCCCCATGTTTACAAGGTCTCTCCCCTAGGAAATATGCGGTTTCCGGACTGTGGCGCGCAGGCCACAACCAACAGATGGCCGGCCAATAACAGAAGTGGTCAGACCACTTTTCGAGACTAAAAAACAACGTAGGAAAGCCAGATGACCACTCCCGCCAGCGCAAACACCCCGCGCTACATCCTCATGCACGACAACGATAACGTTGCGATTGTCGTCAACGACGGCGGCCTGCCGGCCGGCGCTGTGTTCCCCAACGGGCTGACGCTGCTGGAAGCGGTCCCGCAAGGCCACAAGGTGGCGCTGCGCGACCTGGCCAAGGGCGACCGCGTGATCCGCTACAACGTCACCATCGGTTTCGCCGCCAAGGACCTGCCGGCCGGCAGCTGGCTGGCCGAGCACAACGTCGAGATGCCGGCCGCGCGCGAGCTGGAAGGCCTGCCGATCGCCACCGTCAAGCCGCCGCCGATGGAACCGCTGGAGGGCTACACCTTCCAGGGTTACCGCAATCCGGACGGCAGCGTCGGCACGCGCAACATCCTGGCGATCACCACCACGGTGCAATGCGTGTCCGGCGTGGTGGAGTTCGCGGTGGAGCGCATCAAGAAGGAACTGCTGCCGAAGTACCCCAACGTCGACGACGTGGTGGGACTGGAGCATACCTACGGCTGCGGCGTGGCGATCGACGCGCCGGGCGCCAACATCCCGATCCGCACCATCCGCAACATCGCGCTGAACCCCAACTTCGGCGGCCAGGCCATGGTGGTCAGTCTCGGTTGCGAAAAGCTGCAGCCAACGCGCCTGTTCCCGAAAGGCTCGATCCCGATCCAGAACGCGGGCGGCGCCGATCCGGGCCTGGTCTGCCTGCAGGACGCGCAACATGTCGGCTTCATGTCGATGATCGAATCGATCATGAAGCAGGCCGAAACCAATCTGGCGGAACTGAACAAGCGCCAGCGTGAAACCGTGCCGGCCTCGGAGCTGGTGGTGGGCGTGCAATGCGGCGGCAGCGACGCCTTCTCTGGCGTCACCGCCAATCCGGCGGTGGGCTTTGCCACCGACCTGCTGGTGCGCGCCGGTGCCACCGTCATGTTCTCGGAAGTGACCGAGGTCCGCGACGGCATCGACCAACTGACCTCGCGCGCCACCACGCCGGAAGTGGCCGAGGCCATGATCCGCGAGATGGAGTGGTACGACAATTACCTGACGCGCGGCGGCGTCGATCGCAGCGCCAACACCACGCCGGGCAACAAGAAGGGCGGCCTGTCCAACATCGTCGAGAAGGCCATGGGCTCGATCGTCAAATCGGGCAGCGCGCCGATTTCCGGCGTGCTGTCGCCGGGCGAGAAGCTGACGCAAAAAGGCCTGATCTACGCCGCCACGCCGGCCAGCGATTTCATTTGCGGCACGCTGCAAGTGGCGGCCGGCATGAACCTGCACATCTTCACCACCGGGCGCGGCACGCCGTACGGCCTGGCCGAAGTGCCGGTGATTAAAGTCGCCACCCGCAACGATCTGGCGCGCCGCTGGCATGACCTGATGGACGTGAACGCGGGCCGCATCGCCAGCGGCGAAGCCACCATCGCG
This sequence comes from Duganella sp. SG902, assembly GCF_013376005.1. GTDB lineage: Bacteria > Pseudomonadota > Gammaproteobacteria > Burkholderiales > Burkholderiaceae_D > Rugamonas. The sequence goes on from NZ_JABMJK010000004.1 coordinate 105,116, forward strand.
GAAGTGGGCTGGGAGATGTTCCAACTGATGCTGGACGTGGCCAGCGGCCGCGAGACCTATGCCGAAAAATGGAAGCTGCACAACGCACTGGTGCTGTTCAACCCGGCCCCGGTGACCTGATAAAAAGAGAAGAGACAAACATGGCAAAACCATTCAAACGACTGCTGCTGACCGGCGCCGCCGGCGGCCTGGGTAAAGTTCTGCGCGAGCGCATCAAACCGTGGGCCGATGTGGTGGTGCTGTCCGACATCGCCGACATGGGCGAGGCGCGCGAGGGCGAGGAGATCGTGCAGTGCGACCTGGCCGACAAGGCCGCGGTGCTGAAGATGATGGAAGGCGTGGAGGCGGTGCTGCACTTCGGCGGCATCTCGACCGAGAACACCTTCGAGAACATCGTGCAGGCCAACATCATCGGCACCGCCAACGTCTACGAGGCCGCGCACAAGAAAGGCGTGAAGCGCATCGTGTTCGCCAGTTCGAACCACACCGTGGGCTTCTACCGCAACACCGACTACATCGACGCCACCGCGCCGACACGCCCGGATTCGTTCTACGGCGTGAGCAAATGCTTCGGCGAGCAGCTGGCCAGCTACTACTGGGACCGCACCGGCCTGGAAACCGTGAGCCTGCGCATCGGCTCCTCCTTCCCCGAGCCGAAGGACCGCCGCATGATGGTCACGTGGCTGAGCTATGACGACCTGGTGGAAGCGCTGCGCCGCTCGCTGTTCGCGACGCGCGTCGGCTTCACCATCCTGTTCGGCATGTCGGACAACGAGGTGGCGTGGTGGGACAACAGCAAGGCGTCGCACCTGGGCTACAAGCCGAAGGACAGCTCGTCCCAGTTCGATGCCAAGTTCCCGGACAGCGGCGAGTACCCGGACCCGAATGCCTCGGTCACCTATCACGGCGGCGCGTTCGCGCTGGCCGAGGTGCGCTACAAGGATTAAGTCGAAGCGAACGTGCTGATTGTGGAGACAAGCGTGGCGCCGCAACTGGTCTTGTCTCCATCGTAGGCGACGGCTTTGCCGTTGATCTGGTGTTTGTCGTTGCCGCTCACGATGGTGCAGTTTTGATGGCCGGTCATCGGGCAGATGCATTTGTCGCCCACCAGCGCTACAGGCTTGCCGCTGACGGTGAAATGCGGCGCGCCGCTTTCAATCACCTTGCCGCCGTGCGAGGTGGGATCACCTAGTCGGATCACGTTTGGCATCTCGGGTCCTTTACAGCGCGTGATGGCGGCGCAAGCTGTTCGACATTTTGTCCCACAAGGCCAGCACCTCGGTGTCGGACAGGCTGGAATTTACAGGCTTGCCGGGCTGCCCTTTTCCCGTGTCCAGTTCAAGTACCATCAGCGGCCGAGCAGGGTCATTCTTCTTGCGTAACGATTCCCACATGAAGCCGTGCAGCACGCTGCCATTGGGCTCATCCACGCGTTCCAGTAACTCCTCGCCCGGCACTCCCGCCAATGCACGGGGCCCCTCGCGTAATGTGTGAAATCGATTGAGGTATGCCTGCTTAATGTCGTTTTCGGCGTCGCGCTGCAATAGTGGTTTATTTTCGTTTGCAGCTGAAAAAGTGTTCAGTGCGATGGCTAGGTCAGGGGGGTCTTTCAAGCCCACAAAGATCCCTGTAATTTCGGACACATCGGCGCTGAGAGGATCGACCAGAAGCGCGCGGTCGAAACAAAAACCTGGCTGGGAAGGAAGTTCCTCCTCGCCTCTCCAGCGAAGCTGGCCGAGTAGTTTTTCCAATTCTAGAATTCCTGCGTCATCCTGAAGCTTGGAATAGAACTTGTAGGTCACCTCTCGGGCGCGAACGAAAGCACTAGTTGTAATCACCTCTTCAATTTCCTTCACCCCGTTCGAGAAGCTTGGTAGCCACTGCCGGTTAAAGACAAATAGGCGCCCATGAAGATACTCGCTCTTAATTTCGCGCACCTGTTCCAGGGAGACCTGACCCTTTTCGTTTTTTTCGGATCTCAGTTTGACTTCCTGCGTTGTATTTCTGGCCAAGAACTCCTCATCAGTCTCTACCCAGGATGAGATGTCGAAGCCATCTACGGTTGCTCCGCGGTATGACACCATTGCTTTCTCCGGCACATCCATCAGAAATCTACCGACGCATACCGTTTTCATTTTCATGGCTGCGATATGGTGCTCCATTTTTTTTCTCTCCTGATAATTTAAGGTTTGGCTCAATACGATTGCGCAGCAAATAAGAATGCAAACGGCACCCCAAAAACGATATCGGTATCGAGTTTTCATACGTCTGCGTGAGTTTGTAAGCACGGCTGAATTGCTGACGCTGGAGCTGCTTGAGTTATTGCACGGGACGGCGACGCAGACTAGATGATATTTGGCCCCATAGGGCCAACACTTCGGCATCAGATAAACTTGAGTTGACAGGTTCGCCGGGGCGTCCGAGACCCGTGTCAAGCTCCAACACCAAACTTGGCAGGTAAACATCATGTTTACTAGCAAGAGACTCCCACATAAAGCCGTGCGCCCTGGTGCCGTTTTCTTCCTGTATCCGCTGAAGCACTTCTTCTCCTGCAACGCCATTTATCGTCCGAGGACCAACATGGAAATCATGAAAGTTTGATGGATGATCACTCTGTACCAAGCTGTTTTCATGTCTCTGCAATAAGGTTCTTTGGATGTTGAGTCCAGCGGAAGTAGCCAATGAGATGGCTACATCGGGCTTCTCTTCTGTGCCTCCAAAAATAGAAACGGACTCATGACTTTCCACCGTAAGCGGATCGAGAATGAGGCCGTGGTCAAAGCAGAATCCGGCCTCTGAAGGGATTTCTTCCTCAGTAACGCCACGCAGTTGTTGCACAATTTTTTCAAGAAAACCAAGCCGTTCAGGATCTCTGAGCTTTGAAGTAAAATCAAAACTGATGCCGTTTGACCGGACCATTGCATCTATCGATACCGACTCCGAAATCACTTCCCTACCACCTCTCATCAAACCGATCCATCGACGATCAAACAAGAATATTCTCCCGGCCACCTCGGTGTTTTTCACTTCACGCACGAGCTCTAGTGAAACCCCGTTGCGTTCATTCTTACTGGTGGCGAGGAAGGCCTCTTTTTGCTGAATGCGATATTTGAAGTCCTCATCAGTTTCCTGAACAGTTGAAATCTTCCAACCGGCGACCACCGCCGGGCGAAAGCTGACTTCTGCTTTCTTTGGTACATCAACAATGAAGCGGCCGACGCAAACTGACCTCATCCGCATCTCAGCAATTTTTTCGTCCAATTTTTTCACCTTCGGTTGATGAATCATCACAAAAGCGGCAAGCGCGCACAAACTCAGAATGCCGACCGAAACCGCAGCTATGCGGTGTGCTCTCATATTTTTTTTGAAGAAGTTTGACAATGAGATGCTGTGTCAACGCCAGCATTGCTGCGTTGTTGTAAACTCCTTGATGGTCGTCATTGAAGCCGCCCGGCAGGTCGAGGCGCAGCCGCAACGGACGGTTGTCGGTGACCAGCTCCTTGGCCAGTGCCATGAAGTCGAAGAAGTTGTTTTCCATCGTGGGCATCCATCGGGGCGCAAGTTTCCGATGATGTCACGGGATTTTTGTCAGTTCTTGATGCTGCTCAAGCTGTGGCTACAAGCTCTTGGATGCCGACACCAGCTCGTCGATCCATGCGATGAACGCCCGCAGCTTGGCGCTTTGGTGGCGCGTTTGCGGATAGGCGAGATATAGCGGCATGGGGTCGAGCTGCCAGTCTTCGAACAGCGGCGTCAGTTCGCCTTGCGCCACATGCGGTTCCGCCATGTAGCGCGGCAGCCATAGCACGCCCATGCCGGCCAGGCCGGCCGCCAGGTAGGCATTGCCATCGTCGGCGGCGACTACGTAGCGGCCTTTCAATGCGACGGCTTCCTCTTTTCCATTTCTCCGGCGTCGTATTTGTATCGACGCGATGGTGCCGCTGTTTGAGCGCAGGAAGCCAACGATGTGATGCGGCGCCTCGTCCAGGTCACGGGGGTGTGCGGGTGGTCCCGCGCTGCGCAGATACTCCGGCGCGGCGTATGCACCTAGCCGCAGGTCGGCGATCCGGCGCGCGATGAGCGACGGCACGGTGATTTCCCCGCCACGCAGCACGCAATCGACGTTTTCGCCAATGACGTCGACATTGCGGTCGCTCACTCCCATGATGAGCTGAATCTCCGGGTAGCGCCGATGGAAGTCGGGCAGCGCCGGCATGAGTATCAAGCGGGCGAATGGGGCGGGAACGTCAATGCGCAGCCGTCCGCGCGGCGCCGCCAAACCGCCCGTCAACACGCTATCCGCTTCCTCCAGATCCGCCAGCAGACGCACCACGCGGTCGTAGTAGGCCGCGCCCTCCGGCGTGACTCTCACCTGGCGCGTGGTGCGGTTGAGCAGTTTGACGCGCAGCCGCGTCTCCAACTGCTGCACCAGCTGCGATATCGTGGTCTTGCTCATGTTGAGCGTCTGCGCGGCCTTGGTAAAGCTGCCGGCTTCCACCACCCGGGCAAAGGCCTGTAGCGTGTCGAATCGGTCCATATGCTTGATTGTTTGGGATCGCCAAACAGTCATTGTACGTCTTGCCTGTTTATTGGTAGGCGGGTTTTTTTTAAAGTCTCGTTATCCCATTCATTCAGCAAGGAGTTGATCATGTCAGTACGTGACGTTGTATTTCCGCCGGGGCGCCAGGATCTCTATGAGCGCAATCGCTATTCGCCGGCTGTGCGCTCCAATGGATTCCTGTTCGTGTCCGGTCAGGTGGGCAGTCTGCCGGATGGCACGCCGGAGCCTGAGTTGCAGGCGCAGGTGCGTTTGGCGTTTGAGAACCTGAACGCGATCCTGGCCGCAGCCGGCAGCAGCTTCGATGACGTGGTCGACGTCACGGTTTTCATTGTCGATCCTGTCGGGAAGTTCGAGCGCATCTGGTCCGTGGTCGGCGAGTTCTGGGGCGGCCCGCCGCATCCGACGGTGACCGCCGTCGGCGTGACATGGTTGTACGGCTTCGACTTTGAAATCAAGGTGATAGCCAGAGCTGCGAATTCACAATAACCGCGTTGTAAATGGCGTGGACCAGCATCGGCGCGAGCAGGGTTTTGCTGCGCTCATAGGTCCACGCGGCGCACAGGCCCAGCACGAACACGGGCAGTATCGAGAGCGGCGGGTGCACCACCGCGAAGATGGCGGCGCTCATCACCATGGCCAGCGCTGCCGGCATCGAGCGGCGCAAGCCGCCGTAGATCAGGCCACGGAAAATGAATTCTTCGCACAGTGGCGCGGCCACCACGGACAGCGCCAGTATCCAGGCGCGCGAGCCGGAGGCCGCTATCGCAGCCTTGCTGATTTCGGCCCACAACGCGGTATGCCGGATCGTTACCATGTAGGCCATGCCGGCGGCGCAGGCGATCACCGCCGCGATGGCCGCGCTGCGCAACGCCGCGCCCCAGTGCACGCCGCGCAGCACGGCCGGCACGCCGGCCGCCTTGCTGCGCCAGTACACCAGCCGCATCAAGCCGTACACGGTCAGCCCGGCGATGCTGAAGGCGACGGTGATGGCTTGCATATTCACCTGATCGAAAAACACCAGCACGAAGGCTTGCAGGATGAAGAAGGCGGTGGCGGCGATCAGGCCATCGGCGGTGGAGACGCGCGCTGGCGGTGCCGCGGCCGGGTCGAGCAGATAGGGCAGGGCGTCGCGCGCCTTCTGCCACAGCGCCAGCGCCATCGACGCGGTCAGCACCAGCACCACCAGTTTTTGCGACCACACGCTGGTGTAGATCGACCAGGTGTAGAAGCTGGCCAGCAGCATGTAGAGGTAGACATAGGTCGGCCGTACGCGCGTGCGCACGTCGACCGCTTGCGGATCGCAGGCGAATACGCCCAGCGACACGGCGATCATGGAGTAGATCGGGATGCCGGCGATGACGCTCAGCACCAGCACCAGCTGGCTCCATTCGAAATGCGTGGTGTAGTGTGCGGTGATGGCCAACACCACGGCGGGGTAGGCCATGGTGAGCACGCCCCACAGCTGCGCCTTTTCCCTCAATATGCTTTCGATCGGGCGCGGCACGGTGTACAGCAGCCAGAGAACCTGGCCCTCGTTGTTCAAGGTCTGGAAGGCCGACAGCATCAGGACGTAGACGCCCAGGCCAAAGGCGATGGCGGCGGCCAGTGTGTGGTGCTCGCCCAGCTCCCCAATGCTATTCAGCTTGCCGTTGAAGACCATCTGGCTGCCGATGATAATCACAGGCAGCAGCAGGGTCTGGAACATGAAGTTGCGGTCGCGGCTCAGCAGGCGCAGTTCGCGCCGTTTGATGGGCGACAGGCCGGCGGTGAGCCGGGCGAGCAGGCCTTGCGGGCGGGACGCGGGCGCCGCCACTTTCGACGCCCGGCGCGCGCTTTCCCGCGTGCCGGAATTGACCACGCCGTGACGCAGTTGATGGCGCAGCAGCGCCATGCCGGCCCACATCAGCAGCGCGGTTTGCGCCAGCAGCAGCGCGATGAATGCGGCCAGTTGCGCCGCGCTCCTCGCCTGGATCGCTTGCAGTATCAGGCCGGGCGGCGTCCAGCTGGCCCAGGCCGGAAACTCGCGCGCCCAGTCCATGGCGAAGCCGTTCGCCTGTGGCATACCAAGCGCCATGACGAAGTAGATCAGCGGCAGATTGAACAAGCCTGTCACCGCCTGCATGTTGCGCAGTTGCGCGGCGGGGAGCCACATGCGCAGGCCGGTGTCGGCCAGGGTGTGCAGCATGGCGGCCAGCGGCAGCAGGGTGGCGCTGGCCAGCAGCGCAACCGGCGGCACGCTCCACGTGTGGCCCGAGTGCCAGGCGATCACGCCGAAGGCCGGCAGCAAGGCGAACCAGCCGGCGATGTTGCTGGCGCTGCGTTCCAGCACGCGGCCCCACAACAGCGTGCCGCGTTCCACCGGCATGGTCACCAGCCATTCCAGATCCCAGTCCGGCTGCGCCATTTCCTTGTTCCCAAGCGGCATAAGCACGGCGATGAAGAACAGGATGGTGACCTCCATCGTCAGGCCGTGCAGCAGCGGCGCGGAGAATGGTGCGGTGGCCAGTTCCTCGGCGGCGGTGTCGTGATCGACGTGGGCGTCGCCTTCCTTGTCGACGTAGCGGCATTCGCTGGCCGGATCGAGGTGGCACTGCATGTTGACCACCACGTTGTTGGACATGCTGACGAACGAGAAGGTCATGAAGACCATGGTCAGCGCCGTCAGTATCCACAGGTTGCCGCGCTTGGCCGCGATGCCGTCGCGCGGGCTTTTCTTCTTGAAGCGGAACAGGTTGTTGAACAGCATATTGCGCTGACGGATCAGGCGCATCCTGGTCATCAGCCAGATGGTTTGCAGCGCGGTCATTGCGCCGTCTCTTCCGCTGCTTCGTCGGTGATCTTCAGGAATACGTCCTCCAGCGAGCCGCTGGCCGAGGACTCGGCGCGGATCTCGTCCAGTGTGCCGGTGGCCACCAGTTCGCCGCGATGGATGATCCCTACGCGGTCGCACAGCTTTTCCGCCATGTCCAGCAAGTGGGTGGAGACAAAGATGGTGACGCCGCGCGCGGCGGCCGCCAGCAGGCGTTCCTGCACCTCGCGCGAGGCGCGCGGATCGAGGCCGTTGATCGGTTCGTCGAGGATGAGCACCGCCGGATCGTGGATCAGCGCGCAGGCCAGGCCGAGGCGTTTTTTCATGCCGAGCGAGTAGTTGACGGCGTAATCTTCACCAGCCTCCTGCAGGCCGAATTCCGCCAGCAGGCGCGCGCCGCGTTCGGCCGCCTCGGCGCGCGGGAAGCCGTGCATTTCGCCGACGAATTGCAGGATCTCGCGCCCGCGCAGGTAGTCGTAGAAGATGGGGGTGTCGGGCAGGTAGCCGACGCGGCGCTTCACCTCGGCCGGCTCGGCGTGGCAATCGAGGCCGTCGATCAGCACATGGCCGCCGCTGGGCACCAGGATGCCCATCATCATGCGGATGGTGGTGGTCTTGCCTGCGCCGTTGGGACCGAGGAAGCCGAACACTTCGCCGCGTTGCACCGTCAGCGACAACGGCTTGACGGCGGTGAAGCCGCCGTAGACTTTGGACAGGCCTTGGAACTCGATCATGGGGGGCACCAGCAATGTTATGAATTTACTACGCCATCATAACACCGCCAGCGCGGCGGGCTACTGCTTTGGATAGAGGCTCATGCCAAAACGCTCGGTGCGCGGCATCCAGTTGCCGGTGATGTCGGCCGAGGCCAGCACGCGCTCGGCGCGGCCGATCAGCAGGGCGCGCGGCACCAGGCCGATGTAGCGCGAGTCTTCGCTGTTGTCGCGGTTATCGCCCAACATCATGTACTGCCCGGGCGGGACGACGATGGTGTCGAAATCGCGGCGCGCCTGGATCTGCGGGAGAAACTGGATGGCGTGGCTGTGCTGTCCCAGCGATTCGTCGACGCGCACGGCGGCCAGGTCGCCCACGCCCTTGATGTTTTCGATGCCGTGGTCGATGGTGCTGTAGCTGGCCGCTTGGCCGTTGATGATGAGCTGTTCGTTGCGCATCTCAACGCGGTCGCCGGGCAGGGCGATCACGCGCTTGATCAGGCGCGTGCCGTTGAGCGGCGAGGAGAAGGTGACGATGTCGCCACGCCGCGGTTCGCCGGTGGGGCTGATCACGATGTCGGTCAGGGGCACCTTGACGTTGTAGGCCAGGCGGTTGACGAACACCACGTCCCCTTCCAGCAGGTTGGGATGCATGGACGCGGACGGAATCGGATTCCAGTCGGCGATGGCGGTGCGGAAGATCCCGAACAGCATCAGGAACAGCACAAAGCCCTTGTTGGCGCGCACCCAGTTTTTCATGTCTTCTCCCAAGTGGTTGATGGCGAGTCAATAGAACCAGCGCTAATATTGTGGCCAGATTCTTAATCATGGCTTAGCTGCCGGAGCGATTATGAGACCCAACGATCTGCCATTCCCTCACGCGCTCGCGGCAGTCACGCACGCCAACCCTTATCCATATTACGACGCGCTGGCGGCCACGCAAGGCTGGCATTTCGATCCCTGTCTGGAGATGTGGGTCGCGGCCAGCGCCGCGCGTGTGGATGAGGTGATGGCGCATCCCGACTGCGCGGCGCCGGCGCCTGCCGCCATCGTAGGCACCGATCCACGCGCGGCGCGCGACTGCGCGCGCTTGATCGGCCGCCGCCTGTGGCGCGCCGACAAACTGTCGCAGTGGATGACCTGCGTGCCGGAGCTGGCGATGGCCGGCGCCAGCGGCGGCGCGCATTTGCCCGCGCTGGCCTACGAGGCGGCCGCGGGACTGATCGGTAATAGCGTGCTGGCGCTGCTGCGCGAGCCGGAAGAGGAACGCTGCTGCATCGAGGACATGGAAGCGCTGGTATGCGCCGTCAGCCGCTTGGATCCGCCGGTGCAGAATGCGCGGCGCATGGTGACGCGCGATTGCGAAATCGGTGGCGTGTCATTGAAAGCGGGGCAGAAGATCGTGCTGCTGCTGGCCGCCGCCAGCCGCGATGCGCGCGGCGGCTGTGGCGGTTATGGCCTGGGCTTCGGCATTGCCGACTGCGTCCACCACACGCTGGCCCGCGCGCTGGCGGCGGGCGCCTTGCAGGGCATGCTGAGCGCCATCCGCGATCAATGGCAAGGCCCGTCGTTGCAGGCGTGGTTGCAGACGCTGAGGTGGACCTACCGCGCCTCGTCCAGCCTGCGCGTCCCGCAATTCATCTAGTGCGCGCTTTTCCGCACCAGCGCGCTGCCGACGCCGTGGCGGCGGCCTTCGCTCACCGCCGTCACGGTGCCATCGGGGTTGAACACCAGCGCATTGGCGGCGCCGATTTCCTCCGGCGTGTTGCTCCAGTGCTGGCCGGTTTTTTCCAGCGCCTGCGCCTGCGCGCTGCCGGCGAAGCCTGGCTCGACGTCGGTGGCCATGCCGTTGCGCTCTGACAGGCGTGGCGCGTTCACCGCATCCGGCATCGACATGCCAAGATCCACGTAGTTGAAGATGGTCTGCAGCACGGTGGTGATGATGGTGGCGCCGCCCGGGCTGCCGATCGAGAACGCCGGCTTGCCATCCTTGAAGGCGATGGTGGGCGACATGCTGCTGCGCGGGCGCTTGCCGGCCTCCGGCACGTTGGGCGCCGGGCCGGAGAAGTCGAAGTCGGTCATCTCGTTGTTCAGCAGGAAACCATAACCCGGCACCACGATGCCGCTGCCGCCCCACGATTCGATGGTGTAGGTGTAGGAGACGATGTTGCCATCCTTGTCGGACACTGTGAGGTGGGTGGTGTGCGCGCCTTCGGCCAGCAGTTTGTTGGCGTTGGGGCGCAGCGGCACGCTCACGTCGTTCTGGAACGGATACGGATCGCCGGCCGGCGCCTGCACGCTGGCCTGCTCCGGATTGATCAGCTCACGGCGGCGCGCCGCGTAATCCTTGCTCAGCAGGCCGGCCACCGGAGCGTCGACGTATTCCGGATCGGCCAGATAGGCGTTGCGGTCGGCGAAGGCGAGGCGGCTCGCTTCAAGATACAGGTGTTCGGCCTTGGCGCGCGGTAGCGACTTGAGGTCGTAGCCTTCCAGGATGTTCAGCGCCTCGGCCACCGCCACGCCGCCGCTGCTCGGCAGTGGCATGCCGTACAAATCATAGCCGCGATACGTGCTGTGCACCGGCTGGCGCAGGCGCGCTTCGTAGTTGGACAAATCGGCCAGCGACATGTTGCCGCCGTTGGCGTTGACCGCGTCGGCCACGGCGCGCGCCATTTTGCCGGTGTAGAAGACCTTGACGCCGCCGGCCGCCAGTTCGCGGTAGGCCTTGGCGAGGTCCTGGTTGCGCAAGGTGACGCCGGCCGGGATGGCCTTGCCGTTCCGTAGATACAGCGCCGCCGTGGCGGGGAATTTGGCGAATTTGGCTTCGTTGCCCTGCACCAGGCGCGCGAAGTTTTCGTTGACCTTGAAGCCTTGCGTGGCGACGCTGATGGCCGGCGCCAGCACCTGCTTGAACGACATCGAACCATAGCGGTCCAGCGCCTCGTGCCAGCCACGCACCGTGCCCGGCACGCCGACTGAGCGGCCGCTGGCGACCACCTGCTCGAAATCGAGCTCCTTGCCGTCCTTCAGGAACACCGTCGGCGTAAAGCTGGCCGGGGCGGTTTCGCGGTGGTCGATGGTGATCACGCGCTTTTCCTTGGCCAGGTAGATCACCATGAAACCGCCGCCGCCGATGCCGCAGCTGAACGGGTCGGTGACCCCCAGCGTGGCGGCCGCCGCCACGGCGGCATCGACCGCGTTGCCGCCCTTGTTGAGGATGGCGATGGCCGCTTGCGAGGCCGGTTCGCTAATGGTGGCCACGGCGCCGCCAGTGCCGGTGGCGACCGGGGTCTTGGCCATGGCCGGCAGCACCAGCGCGATCAGGATGGAGGAGACGAGGATGGTGCGGGCGGGACGGAGCGTCGAGGTGGTCATGTGGGCAAGTTTAAGGTGAGTTAATGTTGCTCACCTTTAAGCTTACCTGATAATCGGGCGCGGCTTCATTTTTCCCCGGCACCTCCTGCGGCGTGAAGCCGGCCAGCGTGAAGCTGAGGCCGTTGCGCGTGACGCTGGGCGTGCCGTTGGGCATGTTGTCCGACAGGACGAAGTTGCTGGCGCTGCCGTCCGGGTGCCGCAGCGCGAAGCTGAAGCTGATGTAGCCGGCCCAGACGCACACCGCGCCCGCGCGGCAACGGCTGTCGTTGACGCGCTCCAGCCGCAGCACCGGCGCCGCCCGGGCCACGCTGGCGCCGGCGGCGGTGGCGGCCGGCGCGATGACCACGCTGCCGCCTTGCCGCAGCACATAGGTCTGGGTGAACGGGGCCGGCGCGCTGTCGCGCTTGACGCCGGCGACGCCGCTGGTGCTGCCACAGGCGTGCAGCGCGGCCATGACGGCCGCCAGCAGGGGTAGCACGATGAGCTGCCGCAAGATCGTTGTTTTCATGGGGGACTCCTGCATCCTTTGCAAGCAAGCTTAACAAAAAGACCACGAAGATGGCGCACGAACGGCACGCCATCAGCGCCATGTCAAAGGATGGGCGAAAAAAAATGCCGCCGGCGCGGGCGCCGGCGGCATTCCGGGGAGAGCGGTGATGGCTTACACGTAGGCGGCCAGCGCGCCTTTCATTTTCTTCAGCGCGGCGGCCTCGATCTGGCGGATGCGCTCGGCCGATACGCCGAACTCGTCGGCCAGCGTGTGCAGCGTGGCGCCCGAGCCGTCGTCGTTGGCCAGCCAGCGCGCTTCGATGATGCGGCGCGAGCGGGCGTCCAGCTTGCCCAGGGCTTCCTCCAGACCTTCCGACTGCAGGCGGGTCACCTGTTCGGCTTCCAGCACGCGGGTCGGCTCGGACGCTTCCGACGACAGGTAGGCGATCGGCGCGAACTTGTCGTCTTCGTCATCGGTCGGCGATTCCAGCGCGATGTCGCGGCCGCTCAGGCGCGTTTCCATCTCGATCACTTCCTCGCGCTTGACGTCCAGCGTCTTGGCCAGCTGGTCGATCTGGGCCGGCGTCATCGCGTCCAGGCCTTGCTTGTGGCTGCGCAGGTTGAAGAACAGCTTGCGCTGGGCCTTGGTGGTGGCCACTTTGACCAGGCGCCAGTTCTTCAGGATGTATTCATGCATCTCGGCCTTGATCCAATGCATGGCGTAGGACACCAGGCGCACGCCCTGGTCCGGGTCGAAACGCTTGACCGCCTTCATCAGGCCGATATTGCCTTCCTGGATCAGGTCGCCGTGCGGCAGGCCGTAGCCCAGATAGCCGCGCGCGATCGACACCACCAGGCGCAGGTGGGACATCACCAGCTGCTGGGCGGCGCCCAGGTCGGCGTGTTCCTTGAGGCGCTTGGCCAGCGAGATTTCTTCTTCGTGCGTAAGCATCGGCAGGCGATTTACGGCCGAAATGTAGGCATCCAGGTTGCCCAGGTTGCCAGTAAACCCGAGTCCCAGAGCACTGTTTTTTGCAGGTACCACGGACATCATCGTCATTTTCGTTTCCTTCGCTTGAGATTGCTTGTGAGCACTTATGCACTCTGTCGAACATATATTAGCACTCTCTGTCGATGAGTGCCAATCATCCGATTTCTATGGGCTCCATAGTAAAAATACTATGAAGATTTCTGTTGTAGTTAGAATGCGCGATGGATCTTAGGGCGGGCTTAATCAAGGAGAGTTCATCGTAAGCCGGGCGGAAGCGCCAATCCGTGCGCGGACGCACGGATTGGGCGAGGGGATTAGTTCAGGCGGGCGGTGTGGCGCTTGACCGAGAGGCGGGCGCCGATCAGGCCGAGGCCGGCCGACAGGGCCAGCAGGCCGGCCATGGCCAGCGGCTGCAGCGGCGCCAGCTGGAATTCCGATGCGTACAACCTGGCAAATTCGGCGATCGCGGTGTTCAGCGGGCGCAGCGCCAGCGTCACCGCGCCGAGGGCGACGCCGCCCGCGCACAGGCCCAGCAGGGCGCCGGTGTAATAGAACGGGCGGTGGATGAAGCTGTCGGTGGCGCCGATCAGCTTGGATACCAGGATTTCCTCGCGCTGCGTCATCACCTGCAGGCGAATGGTGTTGAAGATCACCGCCACCACCACCGTGCCCAGCGTGGCCGCCAGCAGCAGCAGCGCCAGGCGCAGGATGTTGAGCAGGGCGGCCAGGCGCTTGACCCAGGCCGAATCGACCTGCACCGTGTCGACGCCCGGCAGCTGGCGGATCTGGTCGGCCAGCGCGTCGACGTCGCCGCCGGCCTGGGCGTTGCGGAAGGCGTCCAGCTTCAGCACGTAGCTGTCCGGCAGCGGGTTGTCGCCCAGCGTGGCCAGCACGTCGGCCAGGCCGTTCTTGTCCTTCAGGTTGTCCAGCGCCTTCTCGCGCGGGGTGAAGATGATCTTGGCCTGCTTGTCCTTGACCGTCTGGCGCAGCAGCACGGCCAGGCCCTCGGCCTGCTCGCGCGGCGTGTCCTGCTTCAGGAACACGCTGATTTCCGGATCGACCGACAGCGTTTCCGACATGGGGCGCACATTGTCGAGCAGGGTCACGCCCATGAACGGCAACGCGAGCGCGATCGCCACCACTAATATATTGAACAGGAAACCACCGGGCGAGCGGCGCAGGTGCACCAGCGCGGCGGCCAGCGCGTAGCGGTGTTGGCGGAACCAGTAAGTCATGCCGCCACCTCCACCTGGCCCTGGTTGAGATGGATGACGCGCGCGGCGGCGTCCAGCATCACCTCGTCGTGGCTGGAGATCAGGCAGGTCACGCCGACCGAGTTGAAGGCTTTCAGCGCGTCCAACACCTTGTTGGCGCTGGCGCGGTCGAGGTTGGCGGTCGGCTCGTCGGCCAGGATCACCTGCGGCCGGTTGACGATGGCGCGCGCGATCGACACGCGCTGCTGCTCGCCGCCCGACAGGGCCAGCGGCTGGGCGTCGGCGCGGTCGCCCAGCCCGACCTTGTCGAGGGCGGCGCGGGCGCGCTGCTCGGCCTGGCCGTGCGAGGCGCCGGTCACCAGCAGCGGCAGCATGACGTTGGCCAGCACCGTGCGGTCGGTCAGCAGGCGCTGCTGCTGGAAGATCAGACCGAGGTTGCGGCGCAGGAAGGGCACGGCCACCGGCTTGATGCGGCTGATGTCCTGGCCGTTGACGATCACCTGGCCCGAGCTGGGGCGCTCCATGGCGGCGATCATTTTCATCAGGGTGGATTTGCCGGCGCCCGAGGGGCCGGCGAGGAAGACCAGTTCGCCTTTATTGACGGTCAACGACACGTCGCGCAGCGCCGTCACATCGGAAGAGTATTGTTTGGAGACGTTCCGGAATTCGATCATAGAGGTCTGATTATCCAAGCAGTGCTTCGACAAATTCGGCAGCCACGAAGGGCTGCAGGTCTTCAATCTTTTCGCCCACGCCGATGAAGTACACCGGCACCGGCCGCACGCGCGCGATGGCGGCCAGCACGCCGCCCTTGGCGGTGCCGTCCAGCTTGGTGATGACCAGGCCGGTCAGCTTGAGGGCGTCGTCGAAGGCCTTCACTTGCGCCAGCGCATTTTGCCCGGTATTGCCGTCGATCACCAGCAGAGTTTCGTGCGGTGCGCCCTCCATGCCCTTGCCGATCACGCGCTGGACTTTTTTCAATTCCTCCATCAGGTGCAGCTGGGTCGGCAGGCGGCCGGCGGTGTCGACCATGACCACGTCCACGCCCTTGGCCTTGCCCGACTGCACGGCGTCAAACGAGACGGCGGCCGGATCGCCCGAGGCTTGCGAAATCACGGTGATGTTGTTGCGCTGGCCCCAGACCATCAGCTGCTCGCGGGCGGCGGCGCGGAAGGTGTCGCCGGCGGCCAGCAGCACCGACTGGCCGTGGGTCTGCATGTGCTTGGCCAGCTTGCCGATGGTGGTGGTCTTGCCGGCGCCGTTGACGCCGGAAATCATCATCACGGTCGGGGTGTGACGGCCCAGCTCGAACGGGCGCTGCAGCGGGGTCAGCAGTTCGATCAGCAGTTGCTTGAGCGCGGCCTTGACGGCGGCGGCGTCCAGCAGCTTGTCTTCCTTGACCTTGCGCTTGAGCGCGTCCAGCAGATAGGTGGTGGCGTCGACGCCGGCGTCGGACATCAGCAGCGCCGCTTCCAGCTCGTCGTACAGGTCGTCGTCGATCCTGGCGCCGACGAACAGCACGGACAGGTTGCTGGAGGTCTTGGACAGGCCGGCCTTCAGGCGCGACATCCACGATTGCTTCTGCGCCGGTTCTTCGATCGGCAGCAGGTCGGGCAGGCTGGCGGCCTCAACGGGCGCGGGGGCGATGGGAGCAGGGGCGACGACAGGCGCCGCAGGCGCTTCGGGAGCGACAGGTTTTTTCTTGAAGAAACTGAACATGATGTGTAAGTGGGGGTGCTGGCCAGCACAAACTTTGCTTATTTTACCAGAGCGCAGTCGCGCCCAGCTCTCAGCCGGCCGACAGCACGGCGTTGCGCGCGCGCCATTCGCCGATGGCGCCGGCCAGTTCGGCCAGTTCGAACACGCGCACGTATGGCGGGCGGCGGCGCTTGAGCGCGGCGTTGCTGCCGCCGGCCCACAGCTCGGCGCAACCGGCCAGGCGCATGTGCAGCTCGGCCAGCCCGTCCAGTGCCTGGCGCGGATTCATCGCCACCGAGAACGACAGCGCGATGATGTCCACCCGCTGCACGCGCGCCGCCTCGACAATATCGAGCAGCGGCGTTTGCACGCCCAGCGAGATGCACTGCGCGCCCTCGGCCACGCACATGGCCTCGGCCATCAGCAGGCCCAGCCCATGGCGTTCCTGCGGCAGGGTGGTCAGCAAAATGCGCGGCGTGCCGATGTTGCTGGCGTTGGCTTGCGGCATGGCGAATATCGCGCTGCGCATCACCACCGTCAGCGACTCGGTGTACAGGTGTTCCTCGAAGGTGGCCAGCTGGCCGGAGGCCCACGCTTCGCCGATCAGGGTGGTGAGCGGCGCCACCAGCTCGATCACGAAACTCTTCAGGCCCATCATCAGCAGCGCTTGCGACAGCTTGCGGCGCAGCGCTTCCATTTGATGGCTCTTGCACAAATCGAGATAGGTTTGCAGCTCCGGCGCCGGCGCCAGCGTGCTGTCCTTGCCGGTGGCCTTGCCGGTCAGCGCCTGCAATTCGTCGGTGCTGTATTGAATCACCTTGCCGGGACGGAAGCCGAGGTCGATCAGGCGCTTCACCAGCCGCAGCTTGTGCACCTGCTCGATCGGGTACACGCGCTCGCCGTTGGGGTCGCGCAAGGGCTGCGGGAAGTCGTATCGGCGTTCCCACACGCGCAGGGTTTCCTTAGCCACGCCGGTATCGCGCTCAACGTCGCTGATCGTGCTAGGAACTGTTTGTGAGGGAACTTTGTTTGTCATCAGGATCTTCAGCGGCCGCTGTTTTTGGCGGTCGCAAGGGTTGGCACAGGGTTTGGGTGCACAGTGAATCGCCCTGCATTCTACCTGCGTTTTTCGTATGAAAACACCGCATCCAGATTGCGTTTTTATCAGCAAAAGTTTCAGCTCAGACCTTGTCCACGACACACAGTTGACATCCAGAACTATTTACCTGAATATCGTCTTTACCCCTTGTTTGTCTAGGACAAAATATTTCAGCCAGGTGAAAAAATAATGAAACCAACTGTTGCAATTAGTGGCGTGCTCACGGTTTTATTATGCGCCTCCTTGTACGCGGCGGAGGCGCCGGCGTATGTTGCGCAGGAATTGACCACGCCGCGCCTGAGCGGACAGGGCGGCTACACCTGGTTTGGCTTGAAAATCTACAGCGCCGAGCTGTGGGTGGGACCGCAAGGCTATGCCGGCGACGCCGCGCCATTCGTGCTGGAGCTGCGTTACGCGCGTTCGCTCGACGGCCGCAAGATCGCCGAAGCCAGCGTGGAGCAGATGGCGCACATCCAGGCTGGCAGCGAGGCGCAGCGCGCCGCCTGGCTGGAGCGGATGAAGGCCATCTTCCCCGACGTGCAGGATGGCACGCGGCTCGGCGGCGTGCTGCTGCCGGGACAAGGCGTGCGTTTTTACCGTGACGGCAAGCCGCTGGCCACCGTGCCGGATCCGGCGTTCGCGCGCGCCTTCTTTGGCATCTGGCTCGATCCCGCCACCAGCGCGCCCAAGCTGCGCACCGCCTTGCTGCGCGACGCGGCGGCCAGGCCGTGACGCCGCGCGGCCTGCTGTTCTACGGCCTGTTCGGCATGCCGCTGGCGATGCTGGCCTTGCCCATCTATGTTTACGTGCCGCAGTTTTATGCGCAGCGCGGCAGCCTGACGCTGGCGGTGATCGGCAGCGCGCTGCTGGCGGCGCGCACGGCCGCGGCCTTCATCGACCCGCTGCTGGGCTGGTGGATCGCGCGTTCCGGCGGCGCCTACGCGCGCTTCGTGGCGCTGGCCTTGCCCTTGCTGCTGCTTGGCTATGGCGCGCTGTTCCATCCACCGGCGCAAGGCGGCGGCCTGGCCTGGTTTCTCGGCGCGCTGATGCTGGTGTACCTGGGCTTTGGCATGGCCACAATCGCACACCAAAGCTGGGGCGCGGCGCTGACGCAAAGGCCGGGTGAACGCGCGCGGCTGGCGGCCGTGCGTGAAGGCTGCGGCTTGCTGGGCGTGATGACGGCGGCCGCCGTGCCGGCGCTGGCTGGCTACGCTGCGCTCAGCGTCAGCTTTGCCGTCATCCTGCTGCTGGCCGCCGCCGTCCTGCTGCGCAAGGCGCCGCGTCCGGGCACGGTCTTGCCGGCCGCCGGCGACGCCGCCATGGGAGCGGACTCGGTGCTGTTGCCATTCCGCCAGGCGCGCTTCCGCTGGCTGTTCGCGGTGCTGCTGGTGAACGGCGTGGCGGCGTCGATTCCCGCCACGCTGTTCCTGTTCTTTGCCGAAGACCGTCTGCGGCTGGGCGCCAGCGCCGGCCTGTTCCTGCTGCTGTACTTCGCCAGCGCCGCCGCCTCCATGGCCGTATGGCCGGCGATCGCCGCGCGCATCGGGGAGGCGCGCGCGTGGATGGCCAGCATGCTGACGACCGCCGCCGTGTTCGTCTGGGCATACGGCCTGGGCGCCGGCGACAGCGTCTCCTACGCCTGCATCTGCGCCTTGTCCGGGCTGGCGCTGGGCGCCGACTTGGCATTACCACCGGCGCTGCTGGCCGCCACCATCGCCCGGGCCGGCCATAGCGGCCGGCGCGAAGCGGCCTACGTCGGCGTGTGGAACTGGGGCGTGCAGATGACGCTGGCGCTGGCCGCCGGCGTGGCCCTGCCGGCGCTGGAGTGGCTGGGCTACCGCCCGAATACACAGCAGGGACTGGCGGCGCTGTCGTTCGCCTACGCCTTGCTGCCCTGTGGCTTGAAATTGCTGGCCGCCGCCATGTTGTGGCGCGCCCCCTTGCACGATGATTGAAAGGAGAACCCCATGAAGCCCGTCCGTGTTTGTACCGCCGCCCTCATGCTGGCCGGCGCCGCGCTGCTGTCCGGATGCTCGGCGCCGGTGACGCCCGACCACTACGCCCAGCAAACGCCCAAGCTCGATATCGAGCGCTATTTCAACGGCACGCTGGACGTGCACGGCATGTACCAGGACCGTGCCGGCACCGTGCAAAAACGTTTCACGGTGCTGATGCGTTGCCACTGGAATGACGGCGTCGGCACGCTGGAAGAGGATTTCAGCTACGCCGACGGCAGCAAGCAGCGCCGCGTGTGGACCTTGCGCCGCACCGCGCCCGGCCGCTACACCGGCACCGCGCCGGACGTGGTGGGCGAGGCCAGCGTGGAGGTGGCGGGCAACGCCATGCGCCTGCGATATGTGCTGGAGGTGCCGTCGGACGGTAAAATCTACAACGTTAACTTTGACGATTGGCTCTACCTGATCGATGACCGCGTTATGCTGAACCGCGCCACCATGAGTAAATTCGGCTTCGGCCTGGGCAGCCTGACGGTAGCCTTCAACAAGCGCGATGAGCCATCGCCGGCGCGCCCATGACCACGGCGGCGGCGCTGGCGCGCCTGATCGCCTTCTACGAAACGCTGACGCCAGCCACGCTCGGCCAGATCGCCCACATCTACGCGGCCGACGCCCGTTTCAAGGATCCCTTCAATGACATCCAGGGCCACGCCGCCATCACGCGCGTGTTCGAGCACATGTATACGCAGTTGCTGGAGCCGCGTTTCGTGGTGTTCGAGCGCGTGGCGCATGGCGGCCAGGCCTTCCTGACCTGGGAGATGCGGTTCCGCTTCCGGCGCTGGCCGGGCGTGCCGCAGGTGATACGCGGCGCCACCCACGTACGCTTCGACGGCGCCGGCCTGGTGGTCGAACATCGCGACTACTGGGACGCGGCCGAGGAGCTTTACGAGAAGCTGCCGCTGGTCGGCGGCGTGATGAGATGGCTCAAACGGCGGGCCAATCGTTAAAAAATGAGCCGATTTCATGCACCAAACGGGTGCGTCTTAGCAAGAAAGTGCACTAATTTGTCTCCTCAATACAACAGGTAGCAATTTCTTACAATTCGGTAACCTCATGCAACTTTGTGCCGCTTTGACAAAATTTACTACACAACTAAAGCTGTAATACTAGGAGCAAAGTTGGTTTTAGGGCTATTTGGCGGGATAAAAGCGCCGAACAAACTCCGGAGTTGTTAGCTTATTACCATTCGGTAGAGGAGGGCGCGCGGGGCGTTCAGTATAAAATAGCGTCAGAAATAGCAATGTGGCTATTTTTACTTGGTCCGACGAAGAAGTGGTACATCCACCGTGTTCGACGTGCGGAATCCCGGCTCGTTCGCTTGATCGGCAGGAAATATTGCGATGCGGTAAAATACCGCTGCTTTCGAAAACGACAAGATGAAAACCTGTTCACTATGAATAGTTTTACACTTGTTGAAGTTTCTAAGCATCAGTATAGTGCCGCCTCCGGCGCTCCACGAGAGTGTCGCGACAACGCCGGCGTAGATTGATCGGCCGCATGACAGTGAACGCATCCCAGCTCAACCGGGGTGCACAGTGGCAGCTGGGGAGTTTGCCCTCACGCACAACAGGCTTACGCCGAGCAGCACCGAACACGCCGTATCTACTTACTGGCTTAATTTTTACAGCAACACAACTGAAGGAAACACGTAATGAAAAAATCCCTTATCGCTATCGCCGTACTGGCAGCTACCAGCTCCGCAGCATTCGCTCAATCGAACGTCACCATCTACGGTATCGTGGATGCAGGCATCACCGCTGAACGCGGTGGCGCGGCTGGCAGCGTCAGCAAAGTCACCAGCGGCGCCGCTTCGGCCTCGCGTATCGGCTTCAAAGGCACCGAAGATCTGGGTGGCGGTCTGAGCGCGATCTTCAAACTGGAAACCGGCGTGCGCGTTGACGACGGCACCCTGGACAACACCACCAGCACCCTGTTCAACCGTGAAGCCTACGTTGGCCTGTCGTCGAAAACCGCCGGCACCCTGACCCTGGGCCGTCAGTACACCCCGTACTACGAAACCCTGCGTGACGTTGGCGATCCATTCGCCATGGGCTACGCTGGTACCGCGAAAAACCTGTTCCCAGTTGCCAGCTTCATGACCCGCAACTCGAACGCCGTTGTGTACAAAACCCCGAACCTGGAAGGCTTCACCGGTTCCGTGTCGTACAGCCTGGGCGAAGTTGCCGGCGACGCATCGGCCACCCGTCAAGTTGGCGGCTCGCTGGGCTACGCCAACGGTCCTCTGAACGTTGCCGTTGCTTACAACAGCAAAAACAACGACACCGCGACCGTGAAAACCGCCGGCGTGGGCCACAACGCCCTGATCGCTGCCAACTACAACTTCCAAGTTGTGAAAGTGTTCGCCGCCTACTCGAAAGACAAGGGCCTGAACAGCGCTCCTCTGAACGGTTCGGCTACCGCCTACGGCTACACCTTCGGCGCGTCGCAAGACAGCACCGACGCTCTGATCGGTCTGACCGCGCCAGTGTCGGAATCGGGCACCGTGATGGCTTCGTTCATCCGCAAGAACGACAAAGAAGTTGCTAACCGCGACGCTGACCAGTGGGCAATCGGCTACAACTACGCTCTGTCGAAGCGCACCAGCACCTACGTTGCTTACGCTAAGATCAAGAACAAAAACGGCGCAGGCTACACCGTTGGTAACAACACCGAAGCCGGTTCGGGCGACAAAGCCTTCAACCTGGGTCTGAAACACTCGTTCTAATCTGATTTAATCAGGTTTAGAATCAACAACGGCTGCCTTGTGCAGCCGTTGTTCTTTTCTGAAAGCGATCATGTCCCGACGTGTCCTTGTTGCCGGCGCCATCCTGCTGGCCTCCTGCGCGGTGCTGGCCGCGCCCAAGAAGCCGGTCAAACCGGGCGTGCTGCCGCGCTACGGCATGCTGGTGTTTTCGGATTTGTGCATCCATCCCGACAGCGGCGAGTTCGGCGGCCAGCGCATCACCCTGCAGCGCTTTGCCGAAGTCGATACGGTGCTGTACGAATATACCGCCGGCGGCCTGAGCTGGCCGGTGGTGGCCAGCGACGTGACCATCGATCCGCGCGGCCAGCAGTTTTACTTCACAGTGCAGCCGCCCGACGAGGACGAGCGCACCATCAGCGGCAAACTGGCCGACAACGGCAAGACGCTGGTGCTGGAGGGCGGGTATTGCGACGACCAGTCGGTGCCGATGCGGCTGCCGCTGGTGACCGATTTCAGCCGCAAGGCCGGCACCTGCCGCGCCTGCCCCGCGCCGAAAATGAAGAAAGAGCGGGAAGAAGAAAAGCCGGTGATCGACACCGGCTCCACCACCACGGCCGCGCTGTAATTACCTGGCGGCCTTCGCGGCCTCGGCGGTCTTGCGGATGGTTTCCAGCGTCGCGCCCGGGGTGATCAGGTTGCCGTCGTAGCGCAGCTCGATCACGGCCGGCAGCTGCCTGTCGCGCGTGAAGGCCAGCGCGCGCTCCAGCGCCGGCGCGAACTCTTCGGTTTTATCCACCACCTCGCCGGCGCCGCCGTAGGCCACGGCCAGCGCGGCAAAGTCCGGGTTGTGCAGCGTGGTGCCGGACACGCGGCCCGGATACTCGCGCTCCTGGTGCATGCGGATGGTGCCGAACATGGCGTTGTTGAACACGATGATGATCACACCGGCCCGGTACTGCACGGCGGTCGCCAGCTCCTGTCCGTTCATCATATATTCGCCGTCGCCGGCGAAGGTGATCACGGTGCGGGCCGGATCGATGATCTTGGCGGCCACGCCGGCCGGCACGCTGTAGCCCATGGCGCCGCTGGTTGGCGCCAGCTGGGTGCGCATGCCGCCGTAGCTGTGGAAGCGGTGCGCCCAGGTGGCGTAATTGCCGGCGCCGTTGGTGATGATGACGTCGTGCGGCGCCAGCTTGTCGATCTGTTGAACCACCTGCCACAGGTCGAGCGGCGCTTTGCCGTCCTTGAAGATGGCCGGCTGCTGTTGCCAGGCCGCGTAATCGGCGCGCGCCTCGGCCACGCTGCCTTGCCACGCCGACGCGTCGACCGGCGCCATGGCGGCCAGCATGGCGGCCACTTGCGGCATGCCGCTGTTGATCATCAATTCCGCCTGATAGACGCTGCCCAGCTCCTCGGCGTCGGCGTGCACATGGATCAGGCGCTGCGCCGGCACCGGCGCCTGCAGCAGGGCGTAGCCGCTGGTGGTCATCTCGCCCAGGCGCGGGCCGATGGCCAGGATGACGTCGGCCTCGCGCACGCGCGCCGCCAGTTTCGGGTTGATGCCGATGCCGACGTCGCCCACGTAATTGGGGTGGGCGTTGTCCAGCAGATCCTGGAAGCGGAAGGCGCACGAGACCGGCAGATGGTTGGCCTCGGCAAAGCGCTGGATATCGGCGCAGGCTTGCGTGTTCCAGCCGCCGCCGCCTAGCAGCACCAGCGGTTTTTTGGCGGCGGCCAGCATCGCGCGCACGGTGTCGATCTGGGCCGCCGACGGCGACGCCTGCACCGGTTGATAGCCGCGCGTGTCGGCCACGCTGGCCTTGGTGATCAGCATATCCTCCGGCAGCGCCAGCACCACCGGGCCCGGGCGGCCGCTGGTAGCGATCTGGAAGGCGCGCGCGATGTATTCGGGAATGCGGTCGGCGCGGTCGATCTGCGTCACCCACTTGGCCATCTGGCCGTACATGCGGCGGTAGTCGATTTCCTGGAAGGCCTCGCGGTCGATAAAGTCGCCGCCGACCTGGCCGATGAACAGGATCATCGGGGTGGAATCCTGGAACGCGGTGTGCACGCCGATCGAGGCATTGGTGGCGCCCGGGCCGCGGGTGACGAAGCAGATGCCCGGCTTGCCGGTCATTTTGCCGTAGGCGTCGGCCATGAACGCGGCGCCGCCCTCCTGGCGGTTGATGATGAAGCGGATATCGGAATCGTGCAGCGCGTCGAGCACGTCCAGATAGCTTTCGCCGGGTACGCCGAAAGCGGTCTCCACGCCATGGATCTTCAGGGCGTCGACCAGGATCTGGCCGCCGGTGCGGGATGGTTGCGTCATTATTGTGGGCCTCGTGGGTGAATTATCCAAGCATTCTACGGCGGCGCGGGGAGGGCGGCTTTTGGAATGGCGACACCAAATTTCAGATTTGGAGGCGCGGGCTGGTACAATAGCGCCCGATGCAAGCCAGACAGCCGCTGGTCAGCGCGTAATGCCTGACGGGAGGAAGGTCCGGACTCCATAGAGCGGGGTGACGGTTAACGGCCGTCCGCCGAAAGCCCCCCGGGGTATAAGGCGAGGAATAGGGCCACAGAGACGAGCGTATTAAGTTACGGTGAAACGCGGTAACCTCCACCTGGTGCAATTCCAAATAGGCACGCGATGATGTTGCTCGCGGAGCGTGCGGGTAGGAAGCTTGAGCGCTGGAGCAATCCAGCGCCTAGAGGAATGGCTGTCATAGCGCGGGTTCGCCTGTGCCGTAACAAAATCCGGCCTATCGGCTTGCTTCAACTAATTACACGAGATGAAAACATTCATTCTCGCCCTGGACCAGGGCACGACCAGTTCGCGCGCCATCCTGTTTGACCATCAAGGCCAGATCTGTGGCTGCGCGGCGCAGGAGTTTCCCCAGCATTTTCCCCATCCCGGCTGGGTCGAGCACGACCCGATGGATATCTGGCACAGCCAGCTCAACGTCGCGCGCAAGGTTTTACACGACAACCACATCGATCCGCGTCAGGTGCTGGCCATCGGCGTCACCAACCAGCGCGAGACCACCGTGGTGTGGGACCGCAAGACCGGCGAGCCGGTCGCCCCGGCCATCGTCTGGCAGGACCGCCGCACCGCCGACCTGTGCGACGCCCTGCGCGCCGACGGCAAGGCCAAAAAGATCACCGACATCTCCGGGCTGGAGCTGGACGCCTATTTCTCCGCCACCAAGCTGAAATGGCTGCTCGACAACGTGCCGGGCGCGCGCGAAAAGGCGGAGCGGGGCGGGCTGGCGTTCGGCACGGTAGACAGCTGGCTGGTGTACAAGCTGACCGGCCAGCACGTGACCGACGTCAGCAACGCCGCCCGCACCATGCTGTTCAATATCCACCTGATGCGCTGGGATTCCGACCTGCTGCACCTGTTCGGCATTCCGGAAGCGATGCTGCCGCAGATCGTGTCGTCGAGCGAGGAGGTGGGCACCACCCACCACAGCCTGTTCGGCGCGGCGATCCCGTTGGCCGGCATCGCCGGCGACCAGCAGGCGGCCACGTTTGGCCAGGCCTGCCACCAGCCGGGCATGGTCAAGAACACCTACGGTACCGGCTGCTTCATGCTGATGCACCTGGGCCGCCATCCGGTGGCCTCGCACAACCGGCTGCTGACCACGGTCGGCTGGCGCGTCGACGGCGAGACCGACTACCTGCTGGAGGGCAGCGTCTTCATGGGCGGCGCCACGGTGCAATGGCTGCGTGACGGCCTGGGCATCATCCAATCCTCGTCCGAAGTGGAGGCCTTGGCGGCCAGCGTGCCGGACAGCGACGGCGTATTCATGGTGCCGGCCTTCGTCGGCCTGGGGGCGCCGCACTGGGACGCCTACGCGCGCGGCGCGCTGTTCGGGCTGAGCCGGGGCAGCACGCGCGCCCACATCGCCCGCGCCGCGCTGGAAGCCATCGCCTACCAAAGCGCCGAACTGATGACGGCGATGCAAAAAGACGCGTCCACGCCGCTGGTCGAAGTCCGTGCCGACGGCGGCGCCGCCCGCAACGACCTGCTGATGCAATTCCAGGCCGACCTGCTGGGCGTGCCTGTCGTGCGGCCTAAGGTGACCGAAACCACGGCCTTGGGCGCCGCCTACCTGGCCGGCCTGGCCGTGGGCTTCTGGGACAGCCAGGAAGAAATTGCCGCCCAATGGACGTGCGAGCGCCGTTTCGACCCTGTCATGTCGGCCGACCGCCGCTGCGCACTGCTTGCCCAATGGTCACGCGCCATCGCGCGCGCCAAGGCCTGGGCGGCCTCAGCCGAATAAAACCGCAACTTCGCCCCAATTCGGGGTCAGCTCTGGCATTCGGACACGGAGTGCGGTTATTTGATCTGCCTCAAGACGCGATTTCGGGGGATTTTGCGTATTGAGCTGCATCAAAAAGTAGGTTCACGTGTCCATTTGCCAGAGCTGACCCCGAACTTGGGGGGGGCGTATAATGGCGGCGAAAGCTCGGCGCGGGGTGATGCAGATTGTATAGACAAGTTGCGCGGCGGGCCTGGTGTTGAAGTAAACGTTGAAGTTCGTTGTGGCTGTTTTGTGAAGGTTCCGCATTCCTCTTGAGCGCGCTGCTGGTGCGCCATCTGGCATTTTCTCCTCTCGATTACCCGCGTTTTCCACCCATTTTCCGCTGTTGTCTATTTGATACTGCAATGTTGGTCATTTGCAACTTTATGCTTTTCATTCAATTTTTTTATCTGGGTATTCACGCGGCCAAACACATGGGTACAACTGAGGTTACACCTTCACAACCTTTCATAAGTACTTAATTTATTGGGCTATTTTGTTTCTAGCTGGCTTCAAGGAATCGCGCTAAGTCCTTAATTTCATTACTAAAATCCGCGTTTCGATTGGCTGAAACCGCTTGACCACTATTCTTGCTTCCTCTAAAGTGGGCATCTGTGTGAAAAAGTGTCTTTTTGTGGGAAATTTTGCCTGACTTAGCGGACAGGGAAGATGAATACAACTAGCCAGTTTTTTATGCTCCGCTAACCATACAGAGGTAAAAGGTAACCACGTGTTTCAAGGCGCGTCCGCAATCAATCTCGATGCCAAAGGCAGGATGTCCATCCCCGCCAAGCATCGTGACGCGCTTTCGATCCAGTGCGAAGGCCGCCTCACCCTGACGCGCCACCCCGACGGCTGCGTCATGCTGTTCCCCCGTCCCGTGTGGGAACAACACCGTCAACAGATCGCCGCCTGGCCCATGCAAGCGCGCGCCTGGCAGCGCATTTTCCTCGGTTACGCCACCGACGTGGAAATGGACAGCGCCGGCCGCATCCTGATCTCGCCCGAACTCCGCGCCGCCGTCGGCCTGGACAAGGAGGTCATGATGATGGGCATGGGCTCGCACTTCGAGATCTGGGACGCCGCCAAGATGGCGGAAAAAGAGCAGCAGGCCATGGAAGCCGGCACCCCCGATGTACTCGCCAATTTTTCCTTCTAAGGCCCCACCATCATGACCACGACAACGGTGCCTGAATTCCAGCATCGCACGGTGCTCTTAGACGAAGCGGTTGATGCGCTGGCGCTCGATGGCGCGCGCGCCAACGGCGTGTTCGTCGACGGCACCTTCGGCCGCGGCGGCCATTCGCGCCTGATCCTGTCGAAGCTGGGCCCGGACGCCCGCCTGATCGCTTTCGACAAGGATCCGCAAGCCATCGCCACCGCCGGCCAGATCACGGACCCGCGCTTCACCATCGTGCACGACAGCTTCGCCACCATGCGCGAGGCGCTGGCCGAGCGCGGCCTGAACAAGGTGGACGGCATCCTGCTCGACCTTGGCATCTCCTCGCCGCAGGTGGACGACGCCGCGCGCGGCTTCAGCTTCCGCAACGACGGCCCGCTCGACATGCGCATGGACACCACGCGCGGCATGTCGGCGGCGCAGTGGCTCGCCACTGAAACCGAACAGACACTGGAAAAGGTGATAAAAGAATATGGGGAAGAACGGTTTGCTTTTCAGATTGCAAAGGCGATTGTTGCTCGCCGGGCAGTCGAACCAATTTCAACCACACGACAGCTTGCCGGCATCGTGGCAGGCGCGGTCAAGACTCGGGAGAAGGGCAAGGACCCGGCCACCCGCACATTTCAGGCTATCCGGATTTTCATCAATAAAGAGCTTGAAGACCTTGAAGTCGGTTTGAACCACGCCTACGACAGCCTGGCGCCGGGCGGCATCCTCGCCATCATCAGCTTCCACTCGCTGGAAGACCGCATGGTGAAGCGCTTCTTCGCGTCCAAGGCCAACGTCGAACAGCCGGACCGCCGCCTGCCGATCCGCGCGGTCGATCTGCCGCAGCCGGAACTCAAGCTGCTGTCCAAGATGAAGCCTTCCGACCGCGAGGTCGACGAGAACCCGCGCGCGCGCTCGGCGGTGATGCGCGTCGCGCGCCGCCTGCCCATCCCTTCGCTGCAGGAGGGCGCATGAGCGGCAAGATCAACCTGGTGCTGACGATATTGCTGGTCGCTTGCGGCCTGTCGCTGGTTAACGCCCAATATCAGGCGCGCCATCTGTTCATCGAGCTGGAACGCGCCCAGTCGCAGGCGCGCCAGCTGGATATCGAATGGGCGCAGCTGCAGCTGGATCAATCCACGCTGGGCAAGCACGCGCGCATCGAGGAGATCGCGCGCCGCGATTTGAACATGACGCCGCTGACCGCGGCGCGCACGCAGTACCTGACGCCGGAGGCCTCCAAATGAGCCGCGGCAGCAATGTGAACACCTCACGCGTGGCCGCCTCCAAGGGCGTGGCCTTCTCGCGCAGCCCGGTGCTGGCGGTGCGTCTGCCAACCTGGCGCTCGCGCGTGGTGCTGTTCGTATTGTTCGCCGCCTTCGCCGCGTTGGCCGGGCGCGCCCTGTGGCTGCAAGGCTTGTCGACCCAGTTCCTGCAGAAGCAGGGCGAGATCCGCTACGCGCGCACGCTGGAATTGCCGGCCACACGCGGCAAAATCACCGACCGCGATGGCCAGGTGCTGGCATCGTCGATTCCAGTGAAGGCCATCTGGGCGATTCCGGACGACGTCCAGGAAGCGCCGCCGGCCAAGCTGAAACAGCTGGCCAGGCTGCTCGACATGAGCGACGCCGAACTGCAGAAGAAGCTGGACTCCGACCGCAACTTCGTCTACCTGAAACGCCAGGTGGAGCAGGACGTGGCCGACCAGATCACCAAGCTGGGTATCGAAGGCATCCAGACCCGCAAGGAGTACAAGCGCTTCTATCCGCAGGGCGAGGTGGCGACCCACGTGGTGGGCTTCACCAACGTCGAGGACCAGGGCCAGGAGGCGATGGAACTGGCGCAGCAGAAAACCCTGCAGGGCGTGCCGGGCAGCCGCCGCGTGATCAAGGACCGCCTGGGCCGCATCGTCGAGGATATCGAGTCGGTGCGCGAGCCGCATGACGGCAAGGATCTGACGCTGTCGATCGACAGCAAGATCCAGTACATCGCCTTCACGCAGATCAAGGACGCGGTCGAGAAGTTCAAGGCCAAGGCTGGCGCCGCCGTGGTGCTGGACGTGCACACCGGCGAGGTGCTGGCGCTGGCCAACTGGCCGAGCTACAACCCGAACGACCGCTCCAAGCTGACCGGCGAGCAGCTGCGCAACCGCGTGATGACCGACACCTTCGAGCCGGGATCGTCGATGAAGCCGTTCCCGGTCGCCATGGCGCTGGACGCGAAGAAGATCACGCCGCACACCATGTTCGACACTGGCAACGGCTCGATGGTGATCGGCGACCGCGTGATCCACGACACGCATCCGCACTACATGATCGACGTGCAGACCATCATCCAGAAGTCGTCCAACATCGGCACCACCAAGATCGCCTTCGGCATGCCGGCGCAGGACCTGTGGGAGATGTTCACCAAGCTCGGTTTCGGCCAGCAGCCCAAGTGGGGCTTCCCCGGCGCCGTGGCGGGCCGCGTGCGTCCGTATAAATCGTGGCGTCCGATCGAACACGCCAACATGAGCTTCGGCCAGGGTATCTCGGTCTCGCTGATCCAGCTGGCGCGCGCCTACATGGTGCTGGCACGGAATGGCGACATCATTCCGCTGTCGTTCCAGAAGGTGCATGAAGCGCCACACGGCACCCAGGTCATCAGCCCCAAGACCGCCGCCGAGATGCGCGAGATGCTGGAGATGGTGACGCTGCCCGGCGGTTCGGCCGTCAAGGCGCAGGTGCCGGGCTATCGGGTCGGCGGCAAGACCGGCACGGCGCAGAAGTTTATCGGCGGCCGTTACTCGCACACCAAATATATCGGCAACTTCGTCGGCATGGCGCCGATGTCGGACCCACGCTTCATCATCGCCGTCATGATCGACGAGCCGGTCGGCCCGTTGACCTACGGCGGCGACGTCGCGGGTCCGGTGTTCTCGGCCCTGGCGGCGCAGGCGCTGCGCGCCAAGAACGTGGCGCCGGACTCGGACCTGACCCATATCATCATTCCTGAATCTGCAGCACAGGGGAACATGTGACGACTTCTACTTTCGACCCGATGGCTATCGCGAACGCGATCCGCAAGCTGGCGCCTACGGCGAACCTGGCTTCGGACTCGCGCCGCGTCAAGCTGGGCGATGTGTTCTTTGCCTATCCCGGCGACGCCGGCGATGGCCGTAGTTATATTGAAAGCGCCATCGAGCAGGGCGCGGCGTTGATCGTGCTCGACCCGAACGGCTTTACCTGGAACGACAAGTGGACCGTGCCTTACCTGACGGTCGAGAATCTGAAGCAGAACGCCGGCGTGATCGCCCACGCGTTTTACCAGCAGCCCGATGCCGGCATGTTCACCGTCGGCGTCACCGGCACCAATGGCAAGACCTCCAGCGCCGTGTGGCTGGGCCATGCGCTGTCGCGCGCCGGCGAACCGGCGGCGGTGGTGGGCACGCTGGGCGTGGGTGTGTTCCGCCCGCGCGGCGATGTCGAGTACGACGTCACCGGCTACACCACGCCGGATGCGGTGCTGCTGGCGCGTACGCTGGCCGATCTGCGCGAGCAGGGCGCGGCCTCGCTGGCGATCGAGGTGTCCTCCATCGGCCTGGATCAGGGCCGTGTGTCGGGCATGCACTTCGACGTGGCGCTGTTCACCAACCTGACCCGCGATCACCTGGACTACCACGGCACCATGGAAGCCTACGAGGCGGCCAAGGTCAAGCTGTTCGAGTGGCCGGGCCTGAAAACGGCGGTGATTAATCTGGACGATCCGGCCGGCCTGCGCCTGATCACGCATCTGAAATCGCGCGCTCCGCTGGGCGGCAATATTCCGCTGATCGGTTACACGCTGCGGGACGCCGCCGAGCAACCGGACATCGACGGCGTGATGATGCTGCGCGCCAGCCAGCTGCGCGCGGGCCGTAGCGGCGGCACCGAGTTCCATCTGGACTGCCTGCTGGGCGTGGCGCAGGTGCGCACGCATTTGGTCGGCGCCTTCAATATCAGCAATGCGCTGGGCGTGATGGGCGCGGTGATCGCCAAGGGCCTCGGCCTGCGCGCCGCCATCGACGCGGTGGAAGGGCTTGAGCCCGCGCCGGGCCGCATGCAGCAAGTCGGCGGCCAGGATGCGCCGCTGATCGTGATCGACTACGCGCATACGCCGGACGCGCTGGAAAAAACCCTGGCCGCCTTGCGTCCGGTGGCGAATGACCGTGGCGGCCAGTTGTGGTGCGTGTTCGGTTGCGGCGGCGATCGCGATCCAGGCAAGCGTCCGCAGATGGGCAGGATCGCCCAGGCGGCGGACCATGTGCTGGTCACCAGCGACAATCCGCGCAGTGAGGATCCGCATTCGATCATCGAGCAGATTTTGGCCGGCATGGACCAGAACAATCCGGCATCGACGGTGCAGGCGCTGGACGACCGCGCCGCCGCCATCCTGTCGGCCATCAAGCACGCGGCCAAGCCGGATGTGATTCTGCTGGCCGGGAAGGGCCACGAGCCGTACCAGGAAATCAAGGGCAAGAAGCTGCCATTCTCCGACGCCGATCACGCGCAACTGGCGCTGTCGGCCCGCTTAACCATGATGAGGACGAATTAATGCGCGCAGCAGTCGCACAAATTCTGCCTTCTCTGACCGGCGCACGCTTAGTGAACGCCGGCGATGTTGTATTCGACGGCGTGTCAACCGACAGCCGTAGTGTCGCCGCAGGTGCTTTGTTCGTCGCCTTGCGCGGCGAGGTGTTCGATGCCCACAACTTCCTGTCCGACGTGGCAGGCAAGGGCGTCGCCGCGGTTGTGGTGGAAGAGGTGCCGGAAGGCTTCACGCTGCCGGCCATCGTTGTGCCGAATACCTTGGTGGCCTTGGGCCAGATCGCCAATTGGTGGCGCAAGCAGTTCAACGTGCCGGTCATCGGCGTCACCGGCAGCAACGGCAAGACCACGGTCAAGGAGATGATCTCCGCGATCCTGGCCGCCGCCTATGGCGACGAAGGCCGCCTCGCCACGCGCGGCAATCTGAATAACGAAATCGGCGTGCCGCTCACGCTGTTCCGCATGAACGCGCAACAGCAGGCGGCCGTGATCGAGATGGGCATGAACCATCCAGGCGAAATCGGCCGCCTGGCCGCCATCGCCGGCGCGAATATCGCGATGGTCAACAACGCCCAGCGCGAGCATCAGGAATTCATGCACACGGTGGAGGCGGTGGCGCGCGAGAACGGATCGGTGTTGTCCACGCTGCCGACCGACGGCGTGGCCGTGTTCCCGTATGGCGACGAGTTCACTCAGATCTGGGAGGAGCTGTCGGCAGGCCGCCGCCTGCTGCGTTTCGGCTTCACCAAGGACGCTGAAGTCAGCTGCACTTTCCGCGCCAGCGATTTCGAAAGCGAGATGTTCATCACCATCTGCGAGAGCGAGGCCGACACGCGCCAGTTCTTCGTGCGCCTGCAGGCGGCCGGTGAACACAATGTGCGCAATGCGCTGGCCGCCGTGGCGTGCACTTATGCCGCCGGGGTGCCGCTGGAGCAAATCAAGCTGGGACTCGATACCTTTGCGCCGGTCAGCGGCCGTCTGCAGAAGAAGCAGGCGGTCAACGGCGCCGTGGTGATCGACGATAGTTACAACGCCAATCCGGATTCCGTGCGCGCCGCCATCGACGTGCTGTCGAAAGCCGCCGCGCCGCGCGTGCTGGTGCTGGGCGACATGGGCGAAGTCGGCACGCAGGGCCGCGAGTTCCACGAAGAGATCGGCGCTTACGCGCAGGACAAGGGCATCGAAACGGTGCTGGTAACAGGCGAACTGGCTGCCCACATTGTTGGCGCCAACGTTCGTCATTTTGAAAACTTTGGCGATTTGCTGTCCGCGGTGGACGCGGCGGTGTCGCCTGATGCAACTGTATTAATCAAGGGCTCCCGTTTCATGAAGATGGAGCGGGTCGTGCAGCATTTGATTGGGTCGCAACAAGCTAACAAGGAAGGTCACTAATCATGCTGCTCTGGCTCGCGCAATTTTTCCAGCAGGACGTCGGGGTACTCCGCGTCTTCAACTTCATCACGTTCCGCGCGGTGTTCGCCACCGCGACCGCGCTGTTCATCGGCCTGGCCGCAGGTCCGTTCGTGATCCGCAAGCTGACCGCGATGAAGTACGGCCAGGCCGTGCGCACCGATGGTCCGCAGACCCACCTGAAAAAACACGGCACCCCAACAATGGGCGGTGTGCTGATCCTCATTTCGATCGCCATTGCCACGCTGCTGTGGTGCGACCTGTCGAACCGTTTGATCTGGCCGGTGCTGATCGTGACGCTGGGCTTTGGCGCGGTGGGCTGGGTGGATGACTACCGCAAGGTGGTGTACCAGGACCCGGAAGGCATGCGCTCGCGCGAGAAGTATTTCTGGCAGTCGCTGGTCGGCATCGCCGCCGCGCTGTACCTGGGGTTCTCGGTGTCGGCCACCAGCACGGCGCAGGTGTTCGAGCTGTTCTTCGCCTGGGTGCGTTCGGGCTTCGAGATGGATCTGCCGCCGAAGGCGGACTTGATTGTGCCGTTCTTCAAGACCATCAGCTATCCGCTGGGTGTGTGGGGTTTCATCGCGCTGACCTACTGTGTCATCGTCGGCTCGTCCAACGCCGTTAACTTCACCGACGGCCTGGATGGCCTGGCCATCATGCCGACGATTATGGTGGGTTCGGCCCTGGGCCTGTTCGCTTACCTGACCGGTAGCGCCACGTATTCGAAGTATTTGTTCATTCCGCACATTCCTGGCGCGGGCGAATTGATCATCTTCTGCGGCGCGCTGGCCGGCGCGGGCCTGGCCTTCCTGTGGTTTAACACGCACCCGGCGCAGGTGTTCATGGGTGACGTTGGCGCGCTGGCGCTGGGCGGCGCGCTGGGAACTATCGCGGTGATTGTGCGTCAAGAGATTGTGTTGTTCATCATGGGCGGCATCTTCGTCGCGGAGACCGTGTCGGTGATGATTCAGGTGAGCTGGTTCAAGTACACCAAGAAGCGCTATGGCACCGGCCGTCGCGTGTTCCTGATGGCGCCGCTGCATCACCACTTTGAACAAAAAGGTTGGAAAGAGACCCAGGTCGTCGTGCGCTTCTGGATTATCACGATGATTCTGGTGCTGGTTGGACTCTCGACGTTGAAACTGCGCTGATGATTTACGAAGGCAAAAACGCACTGGTATTAGGGCTGGGAGAATCCGGCCTGGCGATGGCGCTGTGGCTCGCCCGCGGCGGCGCGCGCGTGCGCGTAGCCGATACGCGCGAGTCGCCGGATCGTCTGCCAGCGTTGCAGGCGGCCGTGCCGTCGGCGGAATTCGTCGCCGGCCCGTTTGGCGCGTCGCTGCTGGAAGGCGTGGACTTCGTCGCCGTCAGTCCTGGCCTGGCGCCGGGCCGCGAGCTGAAAGAGATCGCTCCGGCCGCCGCTGCCGCCGGCATCGAGGTGTGGGGCGAGATCGAACTGTTCGCGCAGGCGCTGGAGTGGCTGAAGGAGTCGCGCGGCTACGCGCCGAAAGTCATCGCCATCACCGGCACCAACGGCAAAACCACTGTCACCACCCTGGTCGGCCAACTGTGCGAACGCGCCGGCAAGACCGTGCGTGTGGCCGGCAATATCAGCCCGGCCGCGCTGGACGTGCTGCGCGAAGTGCTGGATAACGAAACCTTGCCGGAAGTCTGGGTGCTCGAATTGTCGTCCTTCCAATTGCAGACCACCTTCACGCTGGAAGCCGACGCGGCGACTGTGCTGAACGTGACGCAGGATCACCTGGACTGGCACGGCGACATGCCATCGTACGCCGCCGCCAAGCACCGCATCTTCGCCGCCAACACCGTGCGCGTGTTGAACCGCGACGACGCCACCACCATGCGCATGGCCAGCGCCACCGGCCATAACGTCACCTTCGGCACCAACGCGCCAACCCTGCGCGATGACCTTGGCCTGAACAACGAGCGCGGCGTGCTGTGGCTGGCCACCGCCATCCCGGCCGAGGAAGAGGGCGAGCCGAAGAAACGCAAGAAAAACGATCCGCCGCCACCGCCGGTAGAGTGCATCGTCAAGAACCTGATGCCTGCCGACGCGCTGCAAATTCGCGGCGTCCACAACGCCGCCAACGCGCTGGCCGCACTGGCCTTGTGCCGCGCGATTGATCTGCCGCTGGCGCCGCTGCTGCACGGCCTGCGCGAATATCGCGGCCAGCCGCACCGCGTGGAACTGGTCAGCGCCATCAACGATGTTGAATACTACGACGACAGCAAAGGCACCAACGTCGGCGCCACCGTGGCGGCGTTGAATGGCCTGGGCAAGGCCTTCACCGGCGACAACCAGCGTCTGCTGGTCATCATGGGCGGCGACGGCAAAGGCCAGGACTTCGCGCCGTTGGCAGAACCGACCGCGCGCCATGCCCGCGCGGTGCTGCTGATCGGCCGCGACGCGCCGCGGATCCGCGCCGCGCTGGAGCAATCCGCGCGCGATCAAGGCGCCGAGCTGCCGTATGTGATCGAAGACTGCGGCACCGACCTGCCGCAAGCCGTCAAGCGCGCCAGCGAACTTGCGCAAGCCGGAGACGCCGTGCTGTTGTCGCCCGCGTGCGCCAGCATGGACATGTTCAAGAACTACGCGCATCGCGCCCAGGTGTTCATCGACACCGTCCGCGACATCGCGCTCGACGCCGGCCAGGAGCTCTGAACATGGCTCTCCAGCTGCCATTCCGCTTTGGTTCCAAGTCGGCCGAAACGCCGATGGAGAGCCGCGCGCGGCAGTCGAAGATGATGGAGTACGACCAGCCGCTGGTCTGGGTCACCCTGCTGCTCATGCTGCTCGGGATGGTGATGGTGTACTCGGCCTCGATCTCGCTGCCCGACTCGCCGAAGTTCGCCAACTATGCGCGCTGGCAGAACACCTACTTCCTGCAACGGCAGATGATGTTCATCGCCGTTTCGCTGGTTGTCGGCCTGTTTGTATTCCGCATCCGCGTCGCGGACTTGCAGAAGGCCGCGCCGTATCTGTTCATCGGCACGCTGGTGCTGCTGGTGCTGGTGCTGATCCCCGGCGTCGGCGTGGTGGTCAACGGCGGCCGCCGCTGGCTGTCGCTCAAGGTGTTTAACGTGCAGCCGTCGGAGCTGATGAAGGTGGTGGCGGTGCTGTACGCCGCCGACTACACCGTGCGCAAGCAGGAATACATGCACAAGCTGACCAAGGGCTTCATGCCGATGGCGGCGGCGGTCGGCTTCGTCGGCCTGTTGCTGCTGCTGGAGCCGGACCTTGGCGCCTTCGGCGTGATCGTCTGTATCGCCATGGGCATCCTGTTCCTGGGTGGGATCAACGCCATCTGGTTCGGCGGCATCGGCGCGGTGCTGGTGGTGATCTTCGGCTCCATCATCGCGCTGTCCAAGTTCCGCCGCGAACGCTATTTCGCTTACCTGAATCCGTGGGAAGAAGACAATGCGCTGAACAAGGCTTACCAGCTGACCCACTCGCTGATCGCTTTCGGGCGCGGCGAGATTTTTGGCGTCGGGCTGGGCGGCAGCGTGGAAAAACTGCACTACCTGCCGGAAGCGCATACCGACTTCCTGCTGGCGGTGATCGGCGAGGAACTGGGCTTGGCCGGCGTGCTGGTGGTGATCGCGCTGTTCTACTGGATCATCAAGCGCGCCTTCGACATCGGCCGCCAGGCCATCGCCATCGACCAGACCTTTGCCGGCCTCACCGCCAAGGGCATCGGCATCTGGATTGGCGTGCAGACGTTTATCAATATGGGTGTGAACCTGGGCTTACTGCCAACCAAGGGCTTGACCCTGCCGCTGATGAGCTATGGCGGCACGGGCGTTGTAATTAACTGCATCGGACTCGCGATCCTGCTCCGGATCGATTACGAGAACCGGGTCCTGATGCGTGGTGGCAGACTATGAAACGATTAATGATTATGGCGGCCGGTACGGGCGGTCATATTTTCCCCGGCCTGGCGATCGCGCAAACCATGCGCGCGCGCGGCTGGGAAGTGAGCTGGCTGGGCACCTCCACCGGCATGGAGCAGGATCTGGTGCCGAAAAGCGGCATCACGATGGACAGCATCAACTTCACCGGCATGCGCGGCAAAGGCCTGAAGCATACCGTGAGCGGCGCCCTGAAAATGGTGAAGGCGTTCGCCGACTGCTTCGGCTTCATCGGCCGCCGCAAGCCGGACGTGGTGATGGGCATGGGCGGCTACGTGACGGTGCCGGGCGGCTTCATGGCCCGCCTGCGCGGCGCGCCGCTGGTGCTGGTGAACGCCGACGCGGCGCTGCTGCTGTCGAACAAGACGCTGGTGCCGGCGGCCTCGCGCGTGTGCTTCGGCTTCCCGGCCAACTTCGGCAGCGCGGCCGGCAAGGCGGTCGTCACGGGCAACCCGGTGCGCAAGGAGATCCTGGACATGGCGCCGCCGGCACAGCGTTTCGCCGGCCGCGAAGGCCCGCTGCGCATCCTGGTGGTGGGCGGCAGCCTTGGCGCCAAGGCGCTGAACGATGCGCTGCCGGCGGCGCTGGCGTTGATCCCGGAAGCACAGCGGCCGCTGGTGACCCACCAGTCGGGCAAGAAGAATATCGATGCGCTGCGTGCGGCGTATCAGCAGGCTGGCGTGACGGCCAATGTGGTGGACTTCATCGACGACATGGCGGCTGCATACAGCGCCGCCGATCTGGTGATCTGCCGCGCCGGCGCCATCACCGTGTCCGAGCTGACGGCGGCGGGCGTGGCCAGCGTGCTGGTGCCGTTCGTGGCGTCGACCACCAGCCACCAGCGCGACAACGCGCAGTGGATGGCGAAACAGAAAGCGGCGATCCATATGCCGCAAACGGAATTGAGCGCGCAATCGGTTGCGACGCTGTTGGAAACGCTGACCCGCGCATCCTGCCTGGCCATGGCCACGGCGGCGCGCGAAGTCGGCAAGCGCGATGCGAATGACGCGATCGCGCAAGTATTGGAGCAGTTGGTATGAAACACAAAGTACAGAACATACACTTCGTCGGCATCGGCGGCAGCGGCATGAGCGGCATCGCGGAAGTGCTGCTCACGCTGGGCTATACCGTGTCCGGCTCGGACCTGGGCAGCAACGCTGTCACCCAGCGCCTGGCCGACATGGGCGCGACCGTGTATCAGGGCCACGCGGCGGAAAACATCGGCAAGGCCGATGCCGTCGTGACCTCGACCGCTGTACAGCAGGACAACCCTGAAGTGGTGGCGGCGCGCAGCCGCAAGATTCCTATCGTCCCGCGCGCGGTGATGCTGGGCGAGTTGATGCGCCTGAAGCGCGGCATCGCCATCGCCGGCACCCACGGCAAGACCACCACCACCAGCCTGGTGGCCTCGGTGCTGGCGCAGGGCGGCCTCGATCCGACCTTCGTCATCGGCGGCCGCCTGACCGCCGCCGGCGCCAACGCCAAGCTGGGCACCGGCGAATACCTGGTGGCGGAAGCCGACGAGTCGGACGCCTCGTTCCTGAACCTGACGCCGATGATCGAAGTCATCACCAACATCGACGCCGATCACATGGAAACCTACGAGCACGATTTCGAAAAGCTCAAGCAGGCTTTCGTCCACTTCACGCACCGCCTGCCGTTCTACGGCCGCGCCATGCTGTGCATCGACGATCCGCATGTGCGCTCGATCCTGCCGCACGTGACCAAGCCGGTCACCACCTACGGTTTCGCCGAGGATGCCGAAGTGCGCGCCGTGAACGCGCGCGCCGTGGGCGTGGAAATGCACTTCACCGTCAAGCAGGAAGGCTATCCCGACCTGGACGTGGTGCTGAACCAGCCAGGCCTGCACAACGTGCAGAACGCCTGTTCCGCCGTCGCCATCGCGCGCGAGATCGGCATTGAGGACAGCGCCACGCAGGCCGGCCTGGCAGGCTTCGCGGGCGTGGGCCGCCGCTTCACCAAATACGGCGACGTGGCGATTCCGGGCGGCGGCAACTTCACGCTGGTGGACGACTTCGGCCATCACCCGCTGGAGATGGAAGTGACCATGGCCGCGGCGCGCGCCGCGTATCCGGGCCGCCGGCTGGTGCTGGCGTTCCAGCCGCACCGCTTCAGCCGCACGCGCGACCTGTTTGAAGATTTCGTCAAAGTCCTCGGCACGCCGGACGTGCTGGTGCTGGGCGAAGTGTACGCCGCCGGAGAGGCGCCGATTGTGGCCGCCGACGGCCGCGCGTTGGCGCATGCGCTGCGCGCGCGCGGCAAGACCGAACCAATTTTTGTTGAGGCCATCGGCGACATGCCGGAGACCATCATGGGCGTGGTGCGCGACGGCGACGTCGTGATGACCATGGGCGCAGGCTCGATCAGCGGCGTCCCGGCCAAACTGACTAATTACCCGAAAGTCTGAGATGAGCAACATTAATCCACAAGACGCAAAAGCATTCGGCAAGGTCGGCGTGCTGTTCGGCGGCCGCTCCGCCGAGCGCGAAGTGTCGAACATGTCCGGCAGTGGCGTGCTGGCCGCGTTGCAAAGCAAGGGCATCGACGCCCACGCCTTCGATCCGGGCCAACGCTCGCTGGCCGAACTGGCGGCGGAAAAATTCGACCGCGTGTTCATCGCGCTGCACGGCCGCTTCGGCGAGGACGGCAGCCTGCAAGGCGCGCTGGAATTGCTGGGCATTCCATACACCGGCAGCGGCGTCACCGCCAGCTCGGTGGGCATGGACAAGATCACCACCAAGATCGTGTGGCTGCATCACGGCCTGCCAACCCCGCGCTACGCGGTGTTGAACGCGCAATCCGATCTGGCCGCCGTCGCCGCCGACCTGGGCCTGCCGCTGATCGTCAAGCCGCCGCATGAGGGTTCGACCATCGGCATCACCAAGGTGACCGAAGCCGCAGGCTTCCAGGCCGCCTACGACAAGGCCGCCGCGCTGGACGATTCGGTGCTGGCGGAGGAATTTGTCACCGGCCGCGAATTCACGGTCGCCATCCTGGGCAGCGGCGCCAGCGCGCGCGCGCTGCCGATCGTGGAGATCGTGGCGCCGGAAGGGAACTACGACTACCAGAACAAGTACTTCACGGACGACACCAAGTATTTCTGCCCGGCCGCGCTGCCAGACGCGCTGGCGGCGGAGATGCAAAGCATCGCCGTGCAAGCTTACCGCGCGCTTGGCTGCGAAGGCTGGGGACGCGTCGACGTGCTGCTGC
The DNA here is from genome assembly GCF_013376005.1 of Duganella sp. SG902. Taxonomy (GTDB): domain Bacteria; phylum Pseudomonadota; class Gammaproteobacteria; order Burkholderiales; family Burkholderiaceae_D; genus Rugamonas. The sequence continues at coordinate 145,398 of NZ_JABMJK010000004.1, forward strand.
GCGAGCGTGACCAGAAGCCTTTCCTGCTGGAGGTGAACACCTCGCCGGGCATGACCAGCCACTCGCTGGTGCCGATGGCGGCGCGCGCGGAAGGCATCAGTTACGAAGACCTGTGCGTTGAGATTCTGCGCGGCGCGCGTCTGAAGATGAAGGGATAAGCGGTAGATGTGGCATGACGTGAAGGCTTTGAATGCGACCGCCAGCGGCTTGTTCGCGCTGACCGTGTTGGCATGCATAGCATCCGGCGTGTGGTGGGTGTCGCAGCGTCCGATGTTCACCCTGCGCACGATACGTATCGAGACGATGAGCGGTGATGAGGAGCTGAAGCACGTGAACCACCTGACGCTGCGGAACAACGCGCTGGGCCGGATCAAGGGCAACTTCTTCACCACCAACCTGGACGCGGTGCGCCAGGCGTTCGAGTCGGTGCCGTGGGTGCGCCGGGCGACGGTGCGGCGCGAATGGCCGGACCAGTTGATTGTGGCGCTGGAGGAGCATGAGGCGCTGGGTACGTGGGGCGAGGATGGCCGCCTGTTGTCGACCAAGGGCGATGTGTTCACCGCCAACCTGGCCGAGGCGGAGGAGGATCACACGCTGCCGGAGTTCGATGGGCCGGACGGCAGCGAAAAGGAAGTGCTGTCGCGTTACGACGAGCTGCGCGCGTGGTTCGCGCCGCTCAAGCTGGTGCCTGAAGCACTGTCGCTGTCCAGCCGCTACGCGTGGACGGTGAAGCTGAACAACGGAATGAGCGTGGCGCTGGGACGGGAACAGACCAGCACCACGTTGAAGGAGAGGGTGGACCGCCTGGTCGGGATTTATCCGCAGCTGGTGGAACACCTGCCAAACATAGACACGATAGATATGCGGTACCAGAACGGTTTGGCGCTCAGCGCGCAGGGGTTGAAGATTCCTGCGGAGGGCGCGAAACCTAAACCAAAAAAACCGGCACCAAAGCACAACTAGCAGGCAGAAAAGAAATGACTAAAGACGCGAAAAACCTGATCGTCGGCCTCGATATCGGCACCTCCAAGGTGGTGGCCGTGGTGGCCGAGGTGATGGGCGATGGACGCCACGAAGTGATCGGCCTGGGCCAGCACGAATCGCGAGGCCTGAAGAAGGGCGTGGTGGTCAACATCGAGGCGACCGTGGAATCGATCCAGCGCGCGCTGGAGGAAGCGGAGCTGATGGCCGACTGCAAGATCCGCAATGTGTACGCGGGCATCGCCGGCAGCCATATCCGCAGCTTCAATTCCAGCGGCATGGTGGCGATCAAGGACAAGGAAGTGACGGCGACCGACGTGGCGCGCGTCATTGAAACGGCAAAGGCGGTTAACATTCCGACCGATCAGCAATTGCTGCACACGGTGCCGCAAGAGTTCATCGTCGACAGCCAGGAGGATGTGCGCGAGCCGATCGGCATGAGCGGCATCCGCCTGGAGGTGAAGGTGCACATCGTGACCGGCGCGGTGTCGGCGGTGCAGAACATCGTCAAGTGCGTGCGCCGCTGCGGCCTGGAAGTGTCGGACCTGATCCTGCAGCCGATGGCCTCCGCCGACGCGGTGCTGACCGGCGACGAGAAGGAACTGGGCGTGGTGCTGATCGATATCGGCGGCGGCACGACCGACGTTGCCGTGTTCTCGGATGGCGCGATCCGCCACACCGCCGTGATCCCGATCGCCGGCGACCAGATCACCAACGACATCGCCATGGCGCTGCGCACCCCGACCACGGAAGCGGAAGAGATCAAGATCCGCTATGGCGTGGCCAAGCAGGTGCTGGCCGATCCGGGCGAATCGCTGGAGGTGCCGGGCCTGGGCGACCGCGGCCCGCGCAACCTGTCGCGCCAGGCGCTGGCCGCCGTGATCGAGCCGCGCGTGGAGGAGCTGTTCGCGATGGTGCATCAGGTGGTGCGCGAGTCGGGTTACGAAGGCGTGCTGTCCTCGGGCATCGTGCTGACCGGCGGCACCGCGATCATGCCGGGCATGGTCGAAATGGCGGAAGACATCTTCCTCAAGCCGGCGCGCCTGGGCACGCCGGACTACCGTGGCCAGCTGGCCGACGTGGTGCGCAGCCCGCGCTACGCGACCGTGCTTGGCCTGCTGTTGGAAGCGAAAAAGCAGTACCTGCGTGGCCACATCGTCACGCGGCAGGATGGATCGGTTAAGGCAGTTTGGCAGCGCATGAAGGAATGGTTCCTCGGGAATTTCTGAGGTCGGAACGAAACAAGTACGAAACAACTAAATTTTTTATATTAAACCGCAGTTTTCAATCCCCAGTTCTCCTACAATTATGAGGACTGGCGCTTGAAAACCGCATTCTGATAGGGAGTTACATCATGGAGTTCGATATGGTCGATAACGCAGCTTTGGGTACTGTCATCAAGGTCGTCGGCGTCGGCGGTGCGGGTGGCAATGCGGTGCAGCACATGATCAACAAGGGCATGTCGGGCGTGGAGTTCATCGCCGCGAACACCGACGCGCAGGCACTGGCCACGTCCAAGGCCGACAACATCATCCAGATCGGCGACACCGGCCTGGGCGCCGGCATGAAGCCTGACGTCGGCCGCAAGCTGGCGGAAGAATCGCGCCAGCGCATCGAAGACGCGCTGCGCGGCGCGCACATGGTCTTCATCGCCGCCGGCATGGGCGGCGGCACCGGCACCGGCGCCGCCCCGATCGTGGCGGAAGTGGCCAAGGCACAAGGCGCGCTGACCGTGGCCGTGGTGTCGAAGCCTTTCTCGCACGAAGGCCAGAAGTGCATGGACATCGCCGACGAAGGCCTGGAGCAGTTGTCGGCCAACGTCGACTCGCTGATCGTGATCCTGAACGAGAAGCTGGAAGAGATCTACGAGGACGAATCGCTGATCGAATGGCTGCAGCACGCCGACGATGTGCTGAACAACGCCGTTGCCGGTATCGCCGAGATCATCAACGTGCCGGGCCACATCAACGTCGACTTCAACGACGTCAAGACCATCATGGGCGAGCAGGGCAAGGCCATGATGGGCACCGCCACCGCCTCCGGCGTGGACCGCGCGCGCATCGCCGCCGAGCAGGCCGTGGCCTCGCCGCTGCTGGATGGCGTCGACCTGTCGGGCGCACGCGGCGTGCTGGTGAACGTCACCGCGTCGCGCGGCCTGAAAGGCAAGGAGATCAAGGAAGTCATGGCCGCCGTGCGCGCGTTCGCGGCGCCGGATGCGTCGATCGCACAAGGCATCGCCTACGACGACGACATGGGCGACAACATCCGCGTGACCGTGGTGGCCACCGGCCTGGGCAAAGCCAAGAAGCACGTGCAGCTGGTTCCGCAGCAGATGCTGCGCACCGGCACCCACAACAGCCCGATGATGCCATCGGCCGCCATGGGTGGCGCCGCTGCCGCGCAAGGCCTGTCGATGGGCGCGGCCGGCGGCGCGTCGCCAGCCTTCGACGGCATGAAGGCGCCTGCTGTGTGGCGCCGCGAGTCGGCATCGGAGCAGGTGCGCGCGATGGAGAAGAACGGCATGGAAACCTACGACATTCCAGCCTTCCTGCGCAAACAGGCCGATTAAGGCATACTTCGGGTTCTGTCCGAGGGAAGAGCCGCACCCTGGTGCGGCTTTTTTATATTTATAAAGGAGTTTATCCATGACCATCAAGATTGGTGACAAGCTGCCGGAAGGCACCCTGTCCGAATTCATCGAAACCGAAACCGAAGGCTGCTCGCTGGGCCCGAACACCTTCAACGTACAAGACCTGGTCAAGGGCAAGAAGATCGCCATCTTCGGCCTGCCGGGCGCCTACACCCCGACCTGCTCGGCGCAGCACGTGCCGGGCTACGTCAAGCACGCCGCCGAGCTGAAAGCCAAGGGCGTGGATGAGATCTGGTGCATCTCGGTCAACGACGCCTTCGTGATGGGCGCGTGGGGCCGCGACCAGAAAGCCACCGGCATCGTGCGCATGATGGCCGACGGCAACGCCGCTTACTCGAAGGCACTGGGCCTGGACGCCGACTTCAGCAAATTCGGCATGGGCACCCGCTCGCAGCGCTACTCGCTGCTGGCGGTGGACGGCGTGGTCACCCAGCTGAACATCGAGCAGGGGGGCAAGTTCGAAGTCTCCAACGCTGAAACCCTGCTGGGTCAGCTGTAATCACAGGACGGCGCCACGGCGCCGTTTTTTTCTGGCGCACGATGAACCGCAGCCCGCTGACCATCCTCGTTGTGGAAGATCATCCCACCATTGCCCGCCAGGTCGTGGATTTCCTGGATGGCATGCAGTGGCAGTCCGACCATGCGGCCAGCGGTGCGCTGGCCATCGAGCTGGCCACGCGCGAAAACTATGACGTGGTGCTGCTCGACCTGAATCTTCCCGATATCGATGGGCTGGAGGTATGCCGGGCCATCAAGACGCGCGCACCGCGCAATGTACCGGTGCTGATGCTGACCGCGCGCGACGCCTTCGAGGACAAGGCGCGTGGCTTCAGCGAAGGCGCCGACGACTATCTCACCAAACCATTTGACCTGCGTGAGCTGGCGCTGCGCTGTGAAGCACTGGCGCGGCGCGGGCAGCTGCATCTCGACCAGGAGATGCGCGTCGGTGCGCTGACGTTGCTGCTGCGCGAAAGGCGTGCGCTATACCAGGGCGTGCCGCTGGCGCTGACCCACGCCGGCTTCAAGCTGCTGCAGGCAATCTGCAGCGGCTATCCGCATGCGGTGTCGCGCTCCACGTTGATGCATGCGCTGTGGGGCGCCGATCCGCCGGACAGCGACGCGCTCAAGTCGCATATCTACGCGCTGCGCAAACAGCTGGAATCGGCCGGCGCGCCGAAGGCGATTGTGACGATACCGCAGCTGGGTTACCGGCTTTCGCTCGATGTTTAGCTCGATCCGGCAAGGCTTGTTTGCCGCGCTGGCGGGATTCACCGTGCTGATTTGCCTGTGCTACACCGGCCTGGCGCTGGTGATCTCGTACGTGACGGAAGACATGCTGGTGGATCGCTTGCTGGAGCGCGAAGCCGTGGCGGTGGCGACGCATTTCGGCCAGCACGGCGAACTGCCCGCACCACGTGACGAACTGATTCGCATCCATCGCGACGCCGCATCGTTGCCGCCGGAAGTGCGGGCACGGGTTGCCGATGGCAGCGAACGCGCCGAGATTTCCACGGATACCGGCCCGCATTACCACCTGCGCGCGCTCGACCTGCCCGGCGTGCGGCGGGTCTACCTGCTGGCCGATGTACGTCCGCTGCTGGTGGTGTCCAAATTGTTCCAGGAGGTGGGCGGCTTTCTGGCGTCGGTTGCGCTGGGCCTTGTCGCGCTGGCGCTGTTGCTGGCTTACTGGCTGTCGCGGCGGCTGGTTGCGCCGCTGCAGGTGCTGGCGCGTGAAGTACGTAATCTTGCGCCGCGAAGTGCGGTTGCGTTCAGCGCGGCGCAGCGGCGCGACGAAATCGGCTACCTGGCGCGGAAGCTGGGCGCCACCCTCGCCGATTTGCACGCCTCATTGGATCGCGAGCATGCGTTCACGCGCGACGTCAGCCACGAATTGCGCACGCCGCTGACGGTCATGAACAACACGTTGTCGCAGGCGGCATCGCGCCCGCTGACGGCGCAGGAACTACGGCAGCTGCAGGCCGGCGTGGCGGAGATGGGCAACACAGTCAACCTGCTGTTCGCGTTGGCGCGCGCCGGACATATCGCCAGCGAGACTTTCGATCTGCGCGGCTGTATCGAGGAGAGTTTGCTGCGTCTGCTGGACGGCGACTCCGACGAGGACCGGTTGGCGTTGCGCCTGCCGGATCGGCTGGAGGTGGTGGGCAATCGGCACCTGTCTATGCTGCTGATAAATAACTGCGTGAGCAACGCGTTGTTTCATGGCGGTGCGGGCTCGCGCCTGTTGCTATCGTTTGCGGACGGCGTGCTGGGGATGGAGAACACTGTCGATCCGTCACGGCCTGCGACGACGCAAGGCTTTCAGCATGGCCAGCATCTTCTGAGGCGCATTGCGGAAGCCATGGACTGGCGGATCAGCTTCCATGCAGGTGGGGCAACCTACCGTGTCGAAATAACGCCAATCCGCCCGCCGATTTCACCTTAGTTTCACCTGCGGTTTTTTATGCTGTGTGCTCCTTCACTATTTGGGGTACATATCATGAAAGCTTTTTTTGCGTTGATTTTCCTGTCCTGCACACTGCTGCCGGCTTACGCGCAGGTCAAATCGCTGGTGCACAAGGACGAAAAGCGGCGCTATCTGGTCTACACGCCGGCATCGTATGAAAGCCAGCCCGATAAGGTTTTTCCGATCGTCTTCAATTTTCACGGCAGCGGCATGACCATGGCCGAGCAGATGCTGTACACACAGATGAACCGGGCGGCGGATCGTCACCAGTTCATCGTCGTCTATCCCTTGGGCGTCAAGCACGACTGGAACGTTGGCTTTGGCATGTCCTACCTTGACGGAACGGACGATATCGGCTTTACCGAAGCACTGCTGGCAAAGCTCAAGCAGGATTACCGCGTGGACGGCCAGCGCGTATATGCCACCGGACTGTCGCGTGGTGGTTTCTTCGCCCTGCGCATCGCGGCCGAGTTGCCGCAGCTGTTCGCGGCGGTGGCATCGGTGGGCGCGCCCATGCCAGAGCCGGTAGTGCGGCACCACACCAAGCCGGGCAAGGTTGGCGTACTTCTGATCCACGGAACGGCCGATCAGGTGGTGGCTTACGACGGCAAGCCAGGAGGCTACCTGTCGGCGCAGGACAGTTACAGCTATTGGGTAAAGCGAAACGAGCTCGCTGCGGCCGCCGTCAGCCAGCGCGTTATCGGCGGCGCCGACGTCACGTTGCAGGAGCAGGGCAATGGCAAGCAACGCGTGGCGTTATTGACCGTCAAAGATGGCGGCCACACCTGGCCTGGCGCCGATCCGTTCAACGTCGGCCTCCCCATCGGCAAAACCACCCGTGACATTGACGCCAACGAAATCATTTGGCAGTTTTTCGCAGATCACAGCCGCTAGCGTAGATAGCTCGCAATATCTGCAGCCAGTCGTTGACGTTGGGATGGTGGCAGGAATTCGGCCAGCGTTACTTCGGCATCGCGAGATGCCAGGCGTAATGGTGAGGTCAGCAGGCGCGTGGTCGATGGATTCAGTGTATGGCGGCGCAGGCGTCTGGCGCGGCGCTGTTCGATGATGATGGCGGCGGGCGTGATGTCGATGCGGTCGTAGTCGGCCGCGTGACGGGCATGGTGACGCAGGCACGCGGCCACCGCGGCCATCTCCAGCAGCGCGTAGGCCAGCATGTACCAATAGCCCCACCACAGAAACACCAACGCCAGCAGCAGCGCCGGGCCGCACAGGCCGGCGAACAGCAGGCGTAACTGACGCCAGCTCAGGGTGCTGTGCCGTTGCAGCAGCCAGCTGTGATGCTCCGATGACGCATCGCGCGGCATGGTGTTCTCCTCTCAGACCACTTGCGGCGGTTGTTCGAAGGTGTGGTGCGGCGCTGGACTGGGAACGGTCCATTCCAGACCATTCGCTCCTTCCCATGGTTTGGCCGCCGCCGGCTTGCCGCCACGGATGGTAGGCAGGACCACCCCAAACACGAAGTATACCTGCGTCAGCCCAAACAAGAAGGCGCCCACCGAGGCCACCTGGTTGAAGTCGGTGAACTGCACCGAATAGTCCGCGTACCGGCGCGGCATACCTGCCAGGCCGAGGAAGTGCATCGGGAAGAAGGCCACGTTGAACCAGATCAGCGTGTTCCAGAAGTGGAAGGCCGCGCGGCGCTCGCTGTACATATGGCCGGTCCATTTCGGCACCCAGTAATAGAAACCGGCGAACAGCGCGAACAGCGAGCCCGCCACCAGCACGTAGTGGAAGTGCGCCACCACGTAATAGGTGTCGTGCACCTGGATGTCGATCGGCGTCACCGCCAGTATCAGGCCGGTGAAGCCACCCAGCGTGAACACCCAGATGAAGCCAATCGCGAACAGCATCGGCGCCTCGAACGTCAGCGCGCCGCGCCACATGGTCGCCACCCAGTTGAACACCTTGACCCCGGTGGGCACCGCCACCAGCATGGTCGCGTACATGAAGAACAGTTGCCCCGTCACCGGCATGCCGGTGGCGAACATATGGTGGGCCCAGACGATGAAGGAGATGATGGCGATCGATGCCGCCGCGTACACCATCGAGGCGTAGCCGAACAGCCGCTTGCGCGAGAACGCCGGCACGATTTCGGAGATGATGCCGAACGCCGGCAGGATCATGATGTACACCTCCGGGTGGCCGAAGAACCAGAACACATGCTGGTACATCACCGGATCGCCGGCGCCGGCGGCGTTGAAGAAGGTGGTGCCGAAGTGGCGGTCGGTCAGCATCATGGTGACGGCGGCGGCCAGCACCGGCATCACGGCGATCAGCAGATAGGCGGTGATCAGCCAGGTCCAGCAGAACATCGGCATCTTCATCAGCGTCATGCCGCTGGCGCGCAGGTTGAGGATGGTGGTGATGATGTTGATCGCGCCCATGATGGAGGAGATGCCCATCAGGTGGATGGCGAAGATGGCCAGGTCCATGCCCACGCCCATCTGGGTGGACAGCGGCGGGTACATGGTCCAGCCGGCCGCCGTGGCGCCGCCGGCGCTGAAGAAGGAGGCGATCAGCATCAGCGCGGCCGGCGGCAGCAGCCAGAACGAGAAATTGTTCATGCGCGCGAACGCCATGTCGGACGCGCCCACCTGCAGCGGAATCATCCAGTTTGCAAAGCCGACGAAGGCCGGCATGATGGCGCCGAAAATCATGATCAGGCCGTGCATGCTGACGAACTGGTTGAATACCTCGGGCTGGAAGAACTGCAGGCCGGGATGGAACAGCTCCAGCCGGATCAGCATGGCCAACGCGCCGCCGCTCATCAGCATGATCAGCGAGAACCACAGGTAGAGTGTGCCGATGTCCTTGTGATTGGTGGCGTACAGCCAGCGCCGCCAGCCGTGCGGCGTGTGATGTTCTTGCGCGTGCGCGAAGCCCGCTTGCGCCTCCCTGGCGGTCGGACGTAGCGCCTCGTTCGTGGTTTCCATGTTAGCCTCTCCCCAAGTCAGCACCCAGCATAAGGCGTGCTGCGGAGCGCACGCAGCGCTCAACACGCCGCGCGCTTGTAGGAACGCGCGCCGCGAAAACTTAAGGAGAAACGTCATGGCAGATCAGAAAACGCCGCAGCGGTCGGAAGGCCTGCTGCCTGCAGAAGATGAGGTAGCGGAAGAGGTTAACCTGGATCAGCAATCCGACCAGGCCCGCCGCGTCGGCCACGCACCGACGGCGCCGGCCGGCAAGCCGGACGACGGCGCGGAGAAGGAACGCAAGCCTCAGTAGCTCTCGGCAGGCTTGGCGATAAACAGGGTGGAGTCGATGCTGAAGGAGCCGTCGTCCCGCACTGAAAAATAGCCGCGCGTTTCCTCGGGCGCGCCGCGCAGCAGGCTGCGGATGGCGGTCACGCGTTCGGCCGGTGTGCGCATGCGCGCGGTCCAGTCGTTGAATTTCATTTCCAGTTTCCAGTCGTCGACGCGCTCGGCCGGGAAGCCAGCTTCGTTCAACATGCGCAGCCATTCCGAAGGGCGATAGTCGCGCACGTGCGAGCCGTCGCGCAGCAGTTCCACCGCCTGCAAGGTGGTGTCGTGCAGCGGCGACTCCGGCGCCGTGATGTCGATGATGACCAGCACGCCTTTCGGTTTCAGCACGCGCCGCACTTCACGCAACGCGGCCGGCACATCGAGCCAGTGGTGGGCCGAGAAACGCGTCACCACCATGCAGAAGGACGCGTCGATGAACGGCAGGCTGGCGACGTTGCCTTGTTGGGTGCTGATGTTGTCCAGCCCGCGCTCGCGCGCCGCGCCCGCCACCACCGCCAGCATTTCTGGCGCCAAGTCAAACGCCGTCACCGATTCCGCTACCGGCGCCACCGCGAAGCTAGCGTGGCCGGCGCCGCAGCCGAGGTCCAGCACCACCGGCCGCCTGGGCAAGTCGGCCGCGATCTCGCGCAGCTTGACCAGGTCGGCCCCTTGCGCGTGGACGGCGCTGGTGAGATAGGCGCTGGCGGTATTGCCGAACTGCTGGGCGACGACGGCTGGCTGTTGCATGATGATTTCTCCAAAAAATGGGTAAGTCAGGGCAGAATAGAAGGACTTTTATCCTGTAACAAGACAAGGACTTATTCTGGTATGAGTACTACTACCCTGGGCGAATTCATCCGCACCCACCGTGAGCGCACCGCGCCGGACAGCGTCGGCCTGCCCGGTGGTGGACGCCGCCGCACGCCCGGCCTGCGCCGTGAGGAGCTGGCGCAGCTGTGCGATGTCAGCCCGACCTGGCTGACGTGGCTGGAACAGGGCAGGGGAGTGTCCGCCTCCGGCAAGCTGCTGGCGCGCATGGCGGACGTGCTGCACCTCACCGCCGCCGAACGCAGTTACATGTTCAGCCTGGCGGAACGCCTCGATCCGCAACACGGCGGGGACGAGGGCGAGGCCGGCGAGCCGCTGGAGGCCATCGTCGCCGCCATCGACGCCCCGGCTTACATGCTGGACCGTCAATGGGACGCGGTGGCCTGGAACGAACATGCGCTGGCCCTGTTCGGTGGCTGGCTGGACGTGGAAGCGGCCGCGCCGGCCAGGCCCAACCTGTTGCGCTTCATGTTCCGCAGCCCCGCCGCGCGCGGCCTGATCGTCGATTGGGAAAACCGCGCGCACCGCCTCGTGGCCGAGTTCCGCGCCGACATCGGCAGGCACGCCGGCGACCCGGCGCTGGCCGCGCTGATCGCCGAACTGTCGCGGGACAGCGCCGAGTTCAAGGCCTTGTGGCATTCGCAGGACGTGGTCAGCCGCGAAGGCGGCCAGCGCCGCTTCCACCATCCGCGCGCGGGCGAGCTGAGCTTCAATCAGGTCACCCTGCGCCTGGCCCAGCGCCAGGACCTCAAGCTGGTGATGCTGCTGCCGTGATGGATTTGGGGGAATCATCAATGGAGGACTGGTCCAGGAGCTGGGAGGCGATTGCCGAGGACTTCGTTGCGGCGCGCTCCGACATCGGGAGCGGCGTGGTCAGGCAATGGACCAAGCATCTGCGGCGAGGCGGCGAGGTGCTTGATATCGGTTGCGGGGCGGGCGTACCGGTTTCTCAGATATTGGTCGAGGCGGGCTTCGCGGTTTTCGGCATTGATGCATCGCCAACACTTTTATCGCTGTTCAGCCGCCGCTTTCGCGAGGCGCCCGCGCGTTGCGAGACGGTACAGAGCAGCAATTTTTTTGGCCAAAAGTTTGACGGCGCGGTGGCGGTGGGACTGCTGTTTTTACTGCCGGAGGGAGACCAACGTAAGTTGATCGAGAAGGTCGGACACGCGCTTCGTCCGGGAGGCCGCTTCCTGTTTAGCGCGCCTCGTGCCCGATGTGTGTGGACCGACCTTCAAACCGGTCAGCCGTCAATATCACTGGGCGAGGTGGAGTATCAATCGCAATTGGCGTGCGCGGGAATGCATCTTGAGGATATCCACGTCGATGAAGGGGACAACCATTATTTTGACGCGATACGGCGGGTCACGTAACTCAGGATTCATTCATGCTACGCCGCTTTTGTTGGACACGATTTGATCTCCGCCGGCCGGGCTATAATGTCGGGGACCGCGCCAGCCGCGCCGTCCTGGCTCCGACGTCGCCATGATGACGTTCTCCGCTCAAGGAGCTTCCCCTGTCCAGCCGTAAAGAAAACCTGCACGCGATTTACGCGATGCTGATCGCCGTCGCCATGTTCTCCCTCATGGACACCAGCATGAAGCTGCTGTCCGAACACTATCCCGCCCGCCAGGTCACGGCGCTGCGCGCGCTCAGCTCGCTGCCGCTGCTGTGCGCCTACATGCTGTATCGCGGCGCGTTCAAGGGCATCACGCGGGTGCGCTGGCCCATGCACTTGCTGCGCAGCGCGCTGGGCATCGGCATGCTGACCATGTTCGCGTTCGGCCTCAGCATGCTGTCGCTGGCCGAGGCGTATTCGATCTTCTTCATCGCGCCGGCGCTGATTACCGCGCTGTCGGTGGTGGTGCTGAAGGAAAAGGTCGGCGTGGGGCAGTGGGTGGCGATCGTGGTTGGCCTGATCGGCGTGCTGGTGGTGCTGCGGCCGGAAGGGACGGGCTTCCTGTCGATCGGCGGCCTGGCCATCCTGGGGGCGGCGGCCTGCTATGCCATCGCCGCCGTCGTCAGCCGCGTGCTGGCGCGCAGCGATTCCAACGAGTCCATGATGTTCTGGTATCTGATCCTGATGGCGCTGGGCGGCCTGGCGATGTCGGTGCAGCACTGGGTGCCGCTGCGCGCGCAGGACGGCTGGGTGCTGCTGGCGCTGGCGCTGTCCGGCTTCTTCGGCCAGCTGGCCATCACGCGCGCGTTCAGCACCGGCAAGGCCTCGGTCGTGGCGCCGTTCGAGTATTCGGCGCTGGCCTGGGGCGTGGCGATCGACTGGGTGTTGTGGCAGACCCTGCCGGACGGTTACACCCTGCTGGGCGCCGGCATCATCATCGCCAGCGGCATCTATCTGGTGCGGCGCGAAACGGTGCATGCCGAAGCCGAGCACCCTTGAGCGCAGTTCGCTATAATCATCGGATGTTAAAACAACGCACTATCAAAGAACTGGTCCGCACCACCGGTGTCGGCCTGCACTCCGGCACCAAGGTCGAGCTGACCTTGCGCCCGGCCGCGCCGGACACCGGCATCGTGTTCCGCCGCGTCGACCTCGATCCCATGGTGGAGTTTCCCTCCAGCGCCATGGCCGTGGGCGACACCCGCATGGCCTCGGTGCTGGTCAAGGATGGCGCGCGCGTGTCGACCGTCGAACACCTGATGTCGGCCTGCGCCGGCCTCGGCATTGACAATCTGTACATTGAGGTCAGCGCCGAGGAAATCCCCATCATGGATGGCTCGGCCTCGTCCTTCGTGTTCTTGTTGCAACAGGCGGGCGTGCTGGAGCAGCCGGCCGCCAAGAAGTTCATCCGCGTGCTGAAGCCGGTCGAGATCCGCGAGGGTACCGGCGACAAGGAAAAATGGGCGCGCCTGCTGCCGCATGACGGCTTCAAGCTCGACTTCTTCATCGAATTCAACCATCCGGCGGTGGACGGCACGCAGCAGCGCGCCCACGTCGATTTCGGCGACGTCTCCTACGTGCACGACGTGGCGCGCGCGCGCACCTTCGGCTTCATGCAGGACGTGGAAATGTTGCGCGGCATCGGCCTGGCGCGCGGCGGCTCGCTGGAAAACGCCATCGTGATGGACGAGTACCGCATCCTCAATTCGGACGGCCTGCGCTACGAGGACGAGTTCGTGCGCCACAAGATCCTCGACGCCATCGGCGACCTCTACCTGGTCGGCCACCCGCTGCTGGCCAGCTACGAGGCGCACAAGTCCGGCCACGCGCTGAACAACCAGCTGCTGCTGGAACTGCTCAAGCACCCGGACGCCTACGAAATCGTCACCTTCGACAGCAACGACGCGGCGCCGCAATCGTATGTGCGCCAGATGGCGCGTGAGTGGGCGCTAACTTAACTTAGCCGCCCCCGGCGCGGCGGCGGGCCACCATGGCCTTGACCGCGTCGATCAGCGCGCTGTTCTGCTTGCTCGCCTCGAGCGAGGCGCCGAGCTGGTCGAAGGCCTCGACGGCCGCCGGCGGCAGCTCCAGCGCGCGCATCTTCTCCTTGATCTGGGCCGGCTTGGTCATCTGCACCTTGAGCTTCACGCCCTGCACCTGCCAGCCGCGCTGCGCCAGTGTTTCTTGTAATTTAGGCAATTGTTGCTTGAGCTTGGCCGCCAGCGCGGTGGTCGGCAGCGACAGCACCAGCTGGCCATCCTCGAAGGCCAGGATCTCGCAGTGCTTGAACATGGCCGGCAGGCACTGGGCGCAGTCCTTCTGCAGGCGCGCCATGCGCTCGACCGCCGGCAGCAGCGAGGCCATGCGGTCGTGGCGGCGCAGGAAGTCGGTCGCCTCCACCGCCGTGCGGCGCGTGAGCGAGAGATTGGATGAATTGAATCGCATGCGGCGAAACATATCACAGCGCCCCAAAATCGTCACCACCGGTTAAAATCGATTGATTTTGTGACATTGTGTCCGGTTGGGCTATTGTTATATCGGCCAATAACCCAATGTAGCTCCGGACGCGTGATAAAATCACCGTCTTTTGTCGTAGTCGAACCCTTTAACGGCCATATTAAGCATGTCTTTTCTGACCAAGATTTTCGGCAGCCGCAATCAGCGCCTGCTCAAGCAATACCAAAAAACGGTACGCGAGATCAATGCGCTCGAACCGGCCATGGAAAAACTGTCGGATGCCGAGCTGCAAGCCAAGACCCCGGCTTTCAAGGAACGCATCGCCAATGGCGAGACCCTGGATCAGATCCTGCCGGAAGCGTTCGCGGTCTGCCGTGAAGCCTCGAAGCGCGTCATGAAGATGCGCCACTTCGACGTCCAGCTGATCGGCGGCATGGTTCTGCACTACGGCAAAATCGCTGAAATGGGCACCGGCGAGGGCAAAACCCTGACCGCGACCCTGCCGGCCTACCTGAACGCGCTGTCGGGCAAGGGCGTGCACATCGTCACGGTCAACGACTACCTGGCCCAGCGCGACGCCGAGACCATGTCCAAGCTGTACGGCTGGCTGGGCCTGAGCACCGGCATCAACCTGTCGCAGATGCCGCACGCCGACAAGCAGCAGGCCTACGCCTCGGACATCACCTACGGCACCAACAACGAATTCGGCTTCGACTACCTGCGCGACAACATGGTGTTCGACGCCAAGGACCGCGTGCAGCGCGTGCTGAACTTCGGTATCGTCGATGAAGTCGACTCGATCCTGATCGACGAAGCCCGCACCCCGCTGATCATCTCCGGCCAGGCCGAGAACCACACCGACCTGTACTACAAGATCAACGAAGTGCCCCGCCTGCTGACGCTGCAGATCGGCGAGGAAACCTCGGACGGCAAGGGCAAGATCGAAGTGCCGGGCGACTACACCAAGGACGAGAAATCGCACCAGGTGCTGCTGACCGAGGCCGGCCACGAGAAAGCCGAGGCCATCCTGACCAAGATGGGCCTGCTGCCGGAAGGCGCCTCGCTGTACGACTCGGCTAACATCACGCTGGTGCACCACCTGTACGCGGCGCTGCGCGCGCACGCGCTGTACTTCAAGGATCAGCACTACGTGGTGCAGAACAATGAAGTGGTGATCGTCGACGAATTCACCGGCCGCCTGATGACGGGCCGCCGCTGGTCGGACGGCCTGCACCAGGCGGTCGAGGCGAAAGAGGGCGTGAAGATCCAGAACGAGAACCAGACGCTGGCCTCGATCACCTTCCAGAACTACTTCCGCATGTACTCCAAGCTGGCCGGCATGACCGGCACGGCCGATACCGAAGCCTACGAATTCCAGGAAATCTACGGTCTGGAAACCGTGGTGATCCCGCCGAACCGTCCATCGCAGCGCAAGGACCGCCAGGACCAGGTGTACAAGTCGGCGCAGGAAAAGTACAACGCCATGATGCTGGAGATCCGCGAGTGCTACGAGCGCGGCCAGCCGGTGCTGGTGGGTACCACCTCGATTGAGAACTCCGAGCTGCTGTCGGGCATCCTGACCAAGGCCGGCCTGCCGCACAACGTGCTGAACGCGAAACAGCACGCGCGCGAGGCGGAAATCATCGCCCAGGCCGGTTCGCCGAAAGCCATCACCATCGCCACCAACATGGCCGGTCGCGGTACCGACATCGTGTTGGGCGGTAACGTGGAAAAACAAATCCAGTTCATCGAAGCCAATCCGGACCTGAGCGACGAGGAAAAGGCCAAGCAGGCCAAGGCGCTGCGCGACGGCTGGCAGGCGCTGCACGAGCAAGTGGTGGCCGCCGGCGGCCTGCACATCGTCGGCACCGAGCGCCACGAATCGCGCCGCGTGGACAACCAGCTGCGTGGCCGCGCCGCGCGCCAGGGTGACCCGGGCATGTCGCGCTTCTTCCTGTCGCTGGACGATCCGCTGCTGCGCATCTTCGCCGGCGACCGCGTGCGCGCCGTGATGGACCGCCTGAAAATGCCGGAAGGCGAACCGATCGAAGCGGGCATCGTGTCGCGCTCGATCGAGTCGGCGCAGCGCAAGGTCGAGGCGCGCAACTTCGACATCCGCAAGCAGCTGCTGGAATACGACGACGTCGCCAACGACCAGCGTAAGGTCATCTACCAGCAGCGTAACGAGCTGCTGGAAGCGACCGATATCTCGGAACTGATCGAGTCGCTGCGCCACGGCGCCTTCACCGACCTGGTGCGCGAATACGTGCCGGCCGAATCGGTGGAAGAACAGTGGAACATCAAGGGCCTGGAAGCCGCGCTGGCCGCCGAGTGGCAGATCGACGTGCCGCTCAGCGCCATGCTGGAAAAAGAGCCGGACCTGAACGACGAGGAAATCCTGGAACGCGTGCTGGCCGCGGCCGACGCGCTGTACAAGTCGAAAGTCGACATCGTCGGCAAGGAAGCGTTTGGCGGCTTCGAGCGCAACGTCATGCTGCAATCGGTGGACTCGCACTGGCGCGAGCACCTGGCGGCGCTGGACCACCTGCGTCAGGGCATCCACCTGCGCGGCTACGCGCAGAAGAATCCGAAGCAGGAATACAAGCGCGAGGCGTTCGAACTGTTCGGCCAGATGCTGGACATGATCAAGAACGAAGTCGTCAAGCTGATCATGACCGTGCGCATCCAGTCGCGTGAAGAGATCGACGCGGCGGAAGCGGCGCTGCAGCAGTCGCACGTGGAAAACGTCAGCTACCAGCACGCCGACTTCAACCCGAACGCCGCACCGGAAGACCTGCTGGCGCCGCCGCAATTCAGCGGCCTGCCGCCGGAACTGGCCAACCTCACGGGCGAGCAGCTGATGGAGCTGGGCCTGAAAGTCGGCCGCAACGATCCATGCCCATGCGGCAGCGGCAAGAAGTACAAGGCCTGCCACGGCAAGCTGGCGTAACACAAGACGGAGCCTCGGGCTCCGTTTTTTTTTCGCGGCTCAGCCGCGTCGGGCGCTGCCCATCGAGGCCGCGATGATCAGCGCGATCGCCAGCCACTGCGGCGCGCTCAGATGTTCGTCCAGCAGCATCAGAGCGAGCAGGGCGGCCACGACGGGTTCCAGGCTGATCATGATGCCGAACGATTGCGGCGACAAACGTTTGAGCGCCACCATCTCCAGCGAGATGGGAATGGCGCTGGACAGCAGCGCCACGCCGATGCCGGTCACCAGCACGTATGGCGACAGCAACGCGCTCCCCGCCTGCGCCACGCCGACCGGCACCACCAGCATGGCCGCCACCATCAGGCCCAGCGGCACCGACAGCGCGCTTGGCAAATGGCTGGTGCGCTTGCCGAAGACGATATAGGTTCCCCAGCAAACGGCGGCGACCACCGCATACATCAGGCCTATCGGATCGAGCGCTCCCGCGCCCGGTACCAGCGGCAGCATCAAACCGAGGCCGGACGCGGCCAGCGCCACCCACAGGAAGTCGATCGCGCGGCGCGACGATAGCAGCGCCACGGTCAGCGGCCCGGCAAACTCAATCGCCACCGCGATCCCGAACGGTATCGTGCGCAAGGCCAGATAGAAGCACAGGTTCATCGCGCCGAGCGCCAGTCCGTACAAGGCCACCGTGCCCGCGTCGGCGCGCGTCAGGCGGTGGCGCCAAGGCCGGCACAGCAGCAGTAGCAAGGCGGAAAATCCAACCCGCACCGCCGTCGTTCCTTCCGCACCCACCAGCGGGAAAAGGGTGTGCTTGGCCCACGACGTGCCGATGCCCAGACAGGTGACAGCGCCCAAAATGGCGAGGAAGGGAATAAAAGCGCCGCGTGTGGTGGTCATGATGAAATGCTGGTTGAATTCAAGGTGGTGAGAGTTTATTGTGTGGATGCGGTTATTTGGACTCGATTTTTGCCACGCTCACGCAACTTTCACTCACTATGAATCTCGATCACTTTGACTTGGCGATCCTCGACATGCTCCAGCGCGACAACACCACGTCGCAGCGCGAGATCGCGCGGCGCGTGCATTTGTCGGCGCCGGCGGTGCAGCGGCGCATCCAGCGCTTGCGGGAGTCCGGCGTGATACGAGGCGAGATGGCCGTGCTGGACGCCAGCATGCTGGGGCGGCCCTTGACCCTGACCGTGGAAGTGCATTTGCACGAGGATCATCCGGACCGCAGCATCGGCCTGCGCGAACGCATCAAGGCCGAGCCGGCGGTGCAGCAGTGCTACATGATCACCGGCGAAGCGGACTTCCTGTTGATCGTCACCGCCGCCACCATGGCGGATTTCGAGGCGCTGACGGCGCGCCTGTTTGGCGACGATCCGAACGTGCGCCGCTACCGCACGTCGGTAGCGCTAAGCTGTGTGAAAGTGGGCCTGCATGTGCCGCTTGGCCTGTCCTAACCGATATCAAATTCGATATCGATTCAGCTGAAAAAGTTATTGGTTTTCATGTAAGTCCGAGAGTAATGTTAGCGCAAACAATTTTAATATCGCTAACATGGAGACTAACATGGCGAACCATAAAACCACGCGCGGCGTATGGCTGCTGGCCGCGCTGATGCCGTTGCTGGCGCACGCCGATCCGCGTGCCGATGCCGACGCGCTGGCCCGCAAGCTCGTCACGCAAATGACGATGGACGAGAAGATCGACCAGCTGTTGAACGTAGCGCCGGCGATTCCGCGTCTTGCCGTCCCCGCGTACAACTGGTGGACAGAGTCGCTGCACGGCGCGCTTGGCCCGCTGCCGACCACCAACTTCCCGGAGCCCATCGGCCTGGCCGCCAGCTTCGATGCGCCGCTGGTGCGGCAGGTGGCGGCCGCCATCAGCGTCGAGGTGCGCGCGCTGCACACGCTGGGCCGCGAGACCGGCCACCTTGGTCGCATCGGAACCGGCCTCAACACATGGTCGCCCAATATCAACATCTTCCGCGATCCGCGCTGGGGACGCGGGCAGGAGACGTACGGCGAAGATCCGAAGCTGGCGGCGGAACTGGGCGTGGCCTTCATTCAAGGCATGCAGGGCGCCAATCCGGACCTGCCGGACGTGATCGCCACGCCCAAGCATTTCGCGGTGCACAGCGGGCCGGAGTCGACGCGTCACTTCGCCGACGTCACCGTCTCGGCCCATGACCTGGAGGACACCTACCTGCCGGCGTTCCGCGCCGCCATCGTGGACGCCAAGGCCGGCTCCATCATGTGCGCCTACAACCGCATCAACGGCCAGCCGGCCTGCGGCAGCGATTTGCTGATGAAGCAGCACCTGCGCGGCGCGTGGGGCTTCAAGGGTTACGTGGTGTCCGACTGCGACGCCGTCACCGATATCTCCGAGCAGCACAAGTACGCGACCGACCCGGCCGCCGCCGTGGCGGTGGCGCTCAAGGCCGGCACCGACAACGAGTGCAACACCAAGACACTGGGCGACACGCCCAACCTCGGCGCGCGCTACCGCGAAGCGTGGCAGCGCGGCTTGATCAGCATGGCCGACATCGACCAGGCGCTGGTGCGCCTGTTCTCGGCGCGCTACCGCAACGGCGACCTGGCCGGCTTGCCACAACGCGCGGGCGGCAAGCCGGTGCCGGTCAGCGCCATCAACACGCCCGCGCATCAGGAGCTGGCGCTGGAGGCGGCCACCAAAAGCCTGGTACTGTTGAAGAACGATGGCGTGCTGCCGCTCAAGCCCGGCCTCAAGCTGGCGGTGATCGGTCCGCTGGGCGACGCCACGCGCGTGCTGCGCGGGAATTATTCGTCGACGCAATCGGCGCCGCCGGTGTCGGTGGTGGAAGGCTTGCGACGCGTGCTGCCGAAGGCACAGATCAAGCTGGTGCCGGCCGGCGCCTCGATCACCGATGGCGATCCCGTGCCCGCCTCGGCGCTGCGCACGCCGGACGGCAAGCCGGGCTTGCGCGTCGAATACTTCAACCGCAAGGACGGCCAGTATGACCAGGCGCCGGCCGCCACCCGCGTCGAGCCGGGGCTGGAATCGCACGCGCTGCAGATCAAGGCGGTGGCCGATCAGCACAAGGTGCAATGGAGCGGCTACCTGGTGGCGCCGGAGACTGGCACCTATCGCCTCGGCGTCAGCGGCGTCAAGGGCACGCTGACGGTGGACGGCAAGCCGGCCGTGGAAGCCACCGTCTATTCGCAATGGGCCGAACCATTGCAGTTGCGCGAGGTAAAGCTGGAGAAGGGCCAGCGCTATCCGCTGCGGTTCCATACCGAAACCGGCGGCGGCAGCGGCGTGCCGGGCCTGTTCTGGAAACGCATTTCGGACGACGCCGAAGCCGACCTGAAAGCCGGCACGGCCGACGCCGACGTGATCGTCGCCGTGGTGGGGCTGACCTCCGACCTCGAAGGCGAGGAAATGGCGCTCAAGGTCGAAGGCTTTTCGGGCGGTGACAAGACCTCGCTCGACCTGCCGGCCGGCCAGCGCCGGCTGCTGGCGCAAGCCAAGGCGCTGGGCAAGCCGCTGGTGGTGGTGCTGATGAACGGCAGCGCGATCGACCTGTCGTGGGCCAAGGACAACGCCGCCGCCATCCTGGAAGCGTGGTATCCGGGCCAGTCCGGCGGCCTGGCCGTGGCCAACGTGCTGACCGGCCGCGCCGATCCGGGCGGGCGCTTGCCGCTGACTTTCTACCGCAACCTCGACGACCTGCCGCCGTTCGACAACTACGCCATGCAGGGCCGCACCTACCGCTATTACGCGGGCACGCCGGTGTACGCCTTCGGCGCCGGCCTCAGCTACACGAGCTTCAGTTATCAGCCCCTGCGGGTCACGCCGGTGGATGGCGCGGCCGAGAACGGCGTGCTGGTCACCACCGAGATCCGCAACACCGGCCAGCGCGCCGGCGACGAGGTGGCGCAGCTCTACCTGACACCGCCGGGCTTCGAGGGCGCGCCCAGGCTGGCGCTGCGCGGCTTCCAGCGCGTGTCGCTGAAGCCGGGCGAGCGCCGCCAGATCAGTTTCCGCCTGTCGCCGCGCGACCTCAGCTTCGTCACGCGCGACGGCACGCGGCAATTGATGCCCGGCCAGTACAAGCTGCACGTCGGCTCGGGACAACCGGCGGCCGGCGTGGCGGGGCAGGAGGTCGCGCTGGTGCTGAACCACGCGGTGGTACTCGATAAATAAAAAGGAGACGGACCATGATGAAGAAGATCGCAACCATTCTGGCGCTGGCCGGCGCGCTGGCGGCGCCAGCGATGGCGCAGGATGACAAGATGACGCCGATCGCGGCGCCGGCGCAACCCAACGCCATCACGCTGAACACCGGCCCGCTGCCGGGCGCCAGCGTGGCGGAAAGCTGGCATCGTCAATACGGCAGCATGTTCGCGCGCAATGTCACGGTGGCCACGCTGACACCCTTCCTGCCGGAGGCCGGCAAGGGCAGCGGCGCGGCGGTGATCGTCGCGCCCGGCGGTGGCTTCCGCACGTTGTCGATGAACAACGAGGGCTGGGACGTGGCCACCGCGCTCGCCAAACAGGGCGTGGCGGCCTTCGTGCTGAAATACCGGCTGGTGCAAACGCCGGCCGACATGGAGGGCTTCAACCGCGAGATGACCAAGCTGTTCTCCGCTGGCCCGCGCGTGGCCAACACGGCGGGCCAGCAAGACCCGGCGGTCACGTTCGCGCCGCAAATCGCCGATGCCCGTGCCGCCTTCGCGCTGGTGCGGGCGCGTGCGCAAGAATGGCGTGTGGACCCGGACCGCATCGGCATGATCGGCTTTTCGGCCGGCGCCATGCTGACCATGGCCACCACGCTGCATGGGCAGGACGCCAGGCCGGCCTTCATCGCCAACATCTACGGCCCGCTGGCCGGCATGACACCTCCGCCTGACGCGCCGCCGCTGTTCGTGGCGCTGGCCGCCGACGATCCATTCTTCGGCAGCGGCGGCTATGGCCTGATCGACAGCTGGCGCGCCGCCAAGCGGCCGGTGGAGTTCCACTTGTTCGAGCAGGGCGGCCACGGCTTCGGCATGTATCCGAAGACCACCACCAGCACCGGCTGGTTCGACGCCTGCACGCGCTGGCTGGCCATGCACGGCTACCTGGCGCGCAAGAACTAACGTTGCGGCGCGGTGCGCGGCAGCAGCATGCGCACAGCGGTGCCGACGCCGGGCGCCGAATCGATGCTGATGCGTCCGCCCAGGATGCCGGTCACGATGTTGTAGACGATGTTCATGCCGAGCCCGGTGCCGCCCTGGCCCATCTTGGTGGTGAAGAAGGGATCGAACACGCGCTTGAGCACATCCTCGGACATGCCGCGGCCGTTGTCGGTGAACACCAGTTCGACGATGTCGTCCTCCACCGCCTCGGCGCGCACGGTGATGGTGCCGCCGCCGCTTTCAAACGCGTGGTTGAGGGCGTTGTTGATCAGGTTGTTCAGGATCTGGTATAGCGCGCCCGGATAGGAATCGAACACCATGCCTTCCGGGATTTGCAGCACCACCTCGCATGGCGCGCGGCGCAGGCGCGGCATGTAGGTGGCGATGGTATCCTGCACCGCCGCCAGCAGGTCGAAGCTGCGCCGCTGGTCGTTGGTCTGGTCGACCGCGATCTGCTTGAACGATGAGATCAGCTCGGCCGCCTTGTGCAGCGAGCCGGAGATCAGCTCGCTGGCCAGGCGCACCTCCTCCAGGTGGGCGGTCAGCTCGGAACGGCGCAGCGCGCCGGCGGCCACGTGGGCTTCAAATTCCTGCACGCGGTCGCGCAGCGCGGTGGAGGCCAGCAGGCTGTTGCCGATCGGCGTGTTCAGCTCGTGCGCGATGCCGGCCACCAGCGAGCCCAAAGACGCCATTTTTTCCGACGCCAGCAGTTCGTCCTGCGTGTGCTGCAGCGTTTGCAGCGCCGCGCTCAGGTCGGCGTTGGCGCGTTCCAGCGCGGCCGAGCGTTCGCGCACCCGGCTTTCCAGCGAGATGTTGAGGTCCTTCAGTTCGCGCTTGGCGTTCAGCTCCTCGGTCAGGTCCAGCAGCGCCCAGATGATGGCGCCGTTGCCGTCCAGCGTCAGCGAGGACGACCAGATCGCCACGCTGCCGACGCTGCCGTCCGGCAGCAGCACGCCGGCGATGGCGCCATGCACGGCGCCCTGGTCGCGGTACATCTGCCAGATGCGTTCGCGTTCGATCGGGCTGGCCCAGAA
This sequence comes from Duganella sp. SG902, assembly GCF_013376005.1. GTDB lineage: Bacteria > Pseudomonadota > Gammaproteobacteria > Burkholderiales > Burkholderiaceae_D > Rugamonas. The sequence goes on from NZ_JABMJK010000004.1 coordinate 168,574, forward strand.
CGTCACCTCGTCGCTGCGCTTGCCCACCAGCTCGGTGGCGGCGGGGCCGAAGGTCTGCACCAGCGCGCGGTTGGCGGCCATGATGCGGCCGTCGCGGTCGGACACGGTCAGCGGCAGCGGCGCCATGTCGAACAGGGTCTTGAAGCGCGCCTCCGATTCCGACAGGCGCCGCTGCGAGTGCTCCAGCTGCGCGATGCGCTCGCGCAGGGCCGCGCTGATGGCGTTCAGGGTGCGCGTGAATACGGCGATCTCGTCGTCACCATGCACCGGCAGCGCCTTGCTGTAGTCGCCCTGGGCGATCTGCTGCGAATCGCCGGTCAGCGCCGCCAGCCGGCGGCCTATGCCTTGCGTGAAGACGTAGAACATCAGCATGCCGACCGCGAAGCCGATCAGCGAGATCAGCCCGCCCTGAATCAGCACCTCGTCGCGCGCCTGTTGCAAATCCCTGGTGCTGAGGCCGAAGTTGATGCTGCCGATGCGGTTGTCCTTGAGCAGCAGCGGCGAGCGCGCGTGCAGGGTGGTGTCGCTGATCAGGGTGCGCACGCCCTTGAAGCTGGCGCCGCCGCCCTGGCGCAGGATCGCGGGCAATGGCGCCTCGCGCTTGCCGGCGGCGATGATCGGTTGTTCGTGTTCGTCGAGGATGGTGATGTAGCGCAGGAAGCTGTCGTCCGGATCGGACAGCATTTCGGCCAGATAGCTGTTCAGCTCGGGCAGGCGCCCGCGCACGGCGTAGGGACTGAGGGAGAGGTTGAGCGTCACCGCGTATTCCTGCGCGACCCGTTCGGCGTTGGTGTTCACCGCGTGGTTCATCAGGCGCTGGCTGTTCCAGATCAGCACCCCGACCACCAGCGCCTGGATGACGGCGCTGAGCATCAGGAACTGCGCGCGTAACGAAAGACTCAAGACGTTCACTCCTTGTATGGCGGGGCCAGGAGCGCACGCGCCCGCCGCGCGGAGGACGCGGCGGGCTGGCAGGGCGACCTGGGTTAAGGCAGGGTCAGGATCACTTTCACCGTATCGTCAACCGCCGCTTTATCAATATACCCGATTGCTTTCGGATCGGCAGCAACTGCTTTCTTCACCTCGGCGCTGTTCGAATACTCCTTCGGCGGCGTGGCCTTGCCGGTGAACACCAGCTTGGACCACAGGGCCTTTACCTGCGCCGCGTCCTTGTCCGCCACCTTCTGGTAGAACTCGTTGCGGATGGCCGAGCCGTCGGCCTGGTCCACCGGCGTGAACAGGTTGGACTTGCCGAGGAAGAATTGCGAGGCTTGTTCCGAGAACATGCGGGTGGCCGGGTTCTGCTTGCTGACGATGACGACGATTTCCGCCGCCGAAGCTTGCGCGGCCAGCGCGGCCAGCACGAGAGCGCTCAATACCTTGTTCATTTTGTAGTCTCCCGATCAGAATACGAAGTCCAGGCCGGCGGCGACCACGTTGACGTTCTTGTTGTAGCCGGCGGCCGGCACGTTGATGAGCAGGCCCGACTTGGCGCCCGGCTTGACGCGGTCCACCTGGACTTTCAGCGCCAGTTGCTTGGCGAAGTCCCAGCGCACGCCGACGATGTCGGAGGTCTGCTCGGCGGAGGCCAGCAGGCCGGTGACGGCGGCGTTCAGCGGCGGCACCTTGGCCAGCGCGGCCGGCGGGGTGACCGAGCTGCCGGCGCCCTTGGCCGAGGCGTGCGCGTAGTACGGCAGCACCTTGCCGAAGCGGTAGCCGAGCATGGCGTACCAGGCGTTGGTGTCCGGCAGGTAGACCGTCTCCTTGGCGCGGCGCTGGGCGTACTCGGCCTGGCCGACGACGTTGTTCCAGTCCATGGTGCCGCCGATCGAGGTGAAGGCGATCTTCTTGCCGGTCTTGAAGGTGATGTCGGCGGCCAGCTGGCTGAAGCCGGCGCCGGCCAGGGTGGTGGTCAGCGCGTTGATCGGCTGGATGTCGTTGATCTTCATGTCGGCGCGCGCGTGGGCGAAGCGCAGCAGGAAGGGGCCGTATTCGCCGGCCACGCTGAAGCCGGCGGCCGGCGCGCGGTAGGTGGCGGTCGAGCCGGCGCCGGAGGACACGAACAGCTTGCCGCGGCTGACGCCGGCGAACGCTTGCGCGGTCACGTTCAGGTCGCCGATGGCGTGCTGGTAGTTGATGTCGGCGCCGTCCGAGTTCTCGATCGGGGCCTGGCCGTACATCTCGATCGGCGGACGCATCATGGTGTTGGCGTAGCCGACGTTCTGGTAGTCGGAGATCAGGAAGGTCGGCACCACCACGCGGCCCACGCGCACCGAGACTTCATCGTTGATGCGGGCTTTCAGGAAGGCCCAGGTCAGGTCGGTGGTGAAGGTGCGCTCGGTGGCCTTGCGGGTCAGCACCTGCGCGGTGCCGGACAGCCAGTCGTTGATCTTGTAGGTGGCTTGCAGGCCGAGGTTGGTGTCGAGGCCGAGGCGGGCGCTGTCGCCCACGCCGTCGGCTTGATTGTAACGCGCGAACTTGACTTCATCGGTATTGCTCTTGGCCACGCCCAGCGTGCCGAAACCACTGATGCTCAGGTTGCCATCGTCGAGCGCGCCAGCTTGCGCCCGCAGGGCGGCGGTGGCGGCGATGACGGCAGCGACTAACAGTTGCTTTTTCATGTGTTCAATCCTTGGAGTTATTGTCGTGTGACGGCGTGGCCGTCGGTGTGAGGTCTTGCCAATGCGGGGGTAGGGCATTCAGGTGCGACTGTAGACTAATTTCCTGAGAGCATGGAATAGAAAAAACGCTAAACCGAACGACTGTACTAATATTTGTGGTTTTTATACAAAAAATCCCGCAAAAACAGTAGGTTGTACGATATCTCTCCAGTAAATTTTTAATAAATTTGCTGTTCTGTCAGCCGCGCGCTCGTGGTCGCGAGGCATTACAATAGCGGCTCCCTTTTCCACCCACGAGATCACGAATATGGCCGTCAATTCCCCCCTGCCCATTGCCTCCGAACTGAAGCCTGTCGCCGGCGTCGAGATCGGCTTTGCCGAAGCCGGCATCAAGAAGCCGAATCGCAAGGATGTGCTGGTGATGAAGCTGGCGCCGACCGCCACGGTGGCCGGCGTGTTCACGCTGAACCGCTTCTGCGCCGCGCCGGTGCAGATCGCCAAGGCCCATCTGGAAGCCGCCAGGACCAGCGGCAAGCCGATCGCCGCGCTGCTGGTCAACACCGGCAACGCCAACGCCGGCACCGGCGAGCTGGGCCTGTCGCTGGCCAATGAAACCTGCGTGGCGCTGGCCGCGCAGCTGGGCGTGGACGCGGCGCAGATCCTGCCGTTCTCGACCGGCGTGATCCTGGAGCCGCTGCCGGCCGCCAAAGTGATCGCCGGCCTGCCGCAAGCCATCGCCGGCCTCAAGGCCGACAACTGGTACAACGCCGCCGAAGCCATCATGACCACCGACACCCAGCCGAAAGCCGGCTCGCGCACCGTCACCATCGGCGGCCACGCGGTGACCATGACCGGCATCTCGAAGGGCGCCGGCATGATCAAGCCGAACATGGCGACCATGCTGGGCTATCTGGCGCTGGACGCCAAGGTGGCGCAGCCGGTGCTGGACCAGCTGGTCAAGCACGCCGCCAACCATTCGTTCAACTGCATCACCATCGACGGCGACACCTCGACCAACGATTCCTTCATGCTGATCGCCACCGGCGCCGGTTCGCTGGAAATCACCTCGGTCGAACAGCCGGAATACGCGCAGCTGCGCGACGCCGTGACCGAACTGTCGCTGTTCCTGGCGCAAGCCATCGTGCGCGATGGCGAGGGCGCCACCAAGTTCATGAGCATCATCGTGGAAGAGGGCGCCAGCGTGGAAGAGTGCCGCAAGATCGCCTACTCGATCGGCCACTCGCCGCTGGTGAAGACCGCCTTCTTCGCGTCCGACCCCAACCTGGGCCGCATTCTGGCCGCGATCGGCTACGCCGGCGTCGACGATCTGGACGTGTCGAAACTGAACCTGTACCTCGACGACGTGTGGGTGGCCAAGAACGGCGGCCGCAATCCGGACTACAAGGAAGAGGACGGCCAGCGCGTGATGCAGAAGAGCGAGATCGTGGTGCGCGTGAAACTGGCGCGCGGCACCGCCGCTGCCACCGTGTACACCTGCGACCTGTCGCACGATTACGTGTCGATCAACGCCGACTACCGCTCGTAAGATGTCGGCGGCCCTCGAACAATTCCTCGCGCGCGCCGAGGCGCTGCTGGCGCGCGTGGAGGCCATCCTGCCGCCGGCCGCGCCGCGGACCGAGTGGGATCGCGGCTTCGCGTTCCGTTGGCGCAAGCGCGCCAACGGCCCGAGCTATCTGCAGGCGGTGGCGCATGTGTCGAACATCGCGCTGGACGACTTGCAGCATATCGCCCCGCAGAAAGAGCAGATCGAGCAGAACACGCGCCAGTTCGTGGCGGGCAAGCCGGCCAACAACGTGCTGCTGACCGGCGCGCGCGGCACCGGCAAGTCGTCGTTGATCAAGGCGTGCCTGAACCAGTTTGCCAGGGACGGTCTGCGTTTGATCGAGGTGGACAAGTCGGATCTGGCCGAGCTGCCCGATATCGTCGACCTGGTGGCCGAGCGGCCGGAGCGCTTCATCATCTTCTGCGACGACCTGTCGTTTGAGGAAGGCGAGAGCGGCTACAAGGCGCTGAAGGTGGCGCTGGATGGCAGCATTTCGGCGCAGTCCGACAATGTGCTGATCTACGCGACCTCGAACCGCCGCCACCTGCTGCCGGAACGCATGTCCGACAACATGAGCTACAAGCATGACGAGGATGGCGACCTGCATCCGGGCGAGACGGTGGAAGAGAAGATTTCGCTGTCCGAGCGCTTTGGCCTGTGGCTGACTTTTTACCCGTTCAAGCAGGATGATTACCTGGCGATTGTCGGCCACTGGCTGTCGTCGCTGGGCTGCAGCGAGCAGCAGATTGCGGACGCGCGCGGCGATGCCCTGCGCTGGGCCTTGCAGCGCGGTTCGCGTTCGGGCCGGGTGGCGTGGCAGTTCGCCAAGGACTATGCGGGGAAGCTGGTATGACCCAGAAGCCTGTGGATGTGGCGGTCGGCGTGCTGATCAAGCCGAACGGCGACCTGCTGCTGGGCCAGCGCCCGGCCGGCAAGCCGTATGAAGGTTACTGGGAATTCCCGGGTGGTAAAGTCGATCCTGGCGAGACCATCCTGGAAGCCTTGAAGCGCGAGTTTGTGGAGGAGTTGGGCCTGACCATCCACAGCGCGGAAGAGTGGTGTGGCGTGGAGTACGTGTATCCGCACGCGCATGTGCGGCTGCATTTCTTCATCAGCCGCGACTGGAGCGGCGAGCCGCAGAGCCTGGAGGGGCAGGCGTTCGCGTGGCAGGGGACGGTAGGCGTGGAGCCGCTGCTGCCGGCCACGATACCGTTGCTGGAGTGGCTGGAGCAAGTCCGCCACGCCTGATCAGCCGACATCGTCATTCCGGCGAAGGCCGGAATCCATGCTGAATACGCGCTGTGTTAGCGCGAGCGTTCCATGGGTCCCGGCCTGCGCCGGGACGACGTGCTACTCCTCGTCGTGCGCGTCCTTGGGCGCCACCACGGGGATGACGTATTTCTCTTCCGCCCAGGCGCCCAGGTCGATTTTCTTGCAGCGTTCCGGAGGGGGCAGGCGTTCGCTTGGCAGGGGTCGGTGGGGGGGAGCCGCTGCTGCCGGCCACGATACCGTTGCTGGAGTGGCTGGAGCAAGTCCGCCACGCCTGATCAGCCGACACCGTCATTCCGGCGAAGGCCGGAATCCATGCTGAATATGCGCTGCGTTAGCGCAAGCGTTCCATGGGTCCCGGCCTGCGCCGGGACGACGTGCTATTCCTCGTCGTGGGCGTCCTTGGGCGGCGCTACCGGGATGACGTATTTTTCCTCGGCCCAGGCGCCCAGGTCGATTTTCTTGCAGCGCTCCGAGCAGAACGGGCGGAACTTGTTTTCCGGCTTCCACTCCACCTTGGCGGAGCAGGTCGGACATTCAACAACAGTGACCATTTGAATCTTCAGAAGTTACAGAGGGTAAGCTCGAATGGTACATCATCTTCCAGCGGCTTGGGTTTCAGGTCGCCGCCCTGCGAGGTGAAGCGCACCCACAGCATGTACTTGTTGGCCGAAATCTCCGGAATCGCCCCCTGCGACTCATCCAGCGTCAGGCGCAGCATCTGATACACCTTCCCCTGCAACATCTGCTGATAGCTGCCGGCCACCGCGATCATCTTGACCGGGCCGCCCGAGTCGCGCAGCAGCCGCAGCACCAGGCCCAGCGCATCGAACAGCGGCGCCAGCGGCGCGAACCAGGTGATGATGTCGTTGAAGCGCTGCTCGGCCGGACGCTGCTGCCAGGCGTAGTAGGACGGCAAATCAAACTCGCAGGCGCCGCCCGGAATGATGGTGCGGCCGCGGATGCTCATCAGCCATTCGTTGTCGCGCACGTTCTGGCCGGTCTTGCCTTGCGCGGCCACCAAGGCGCTGCTGACGCCGTCGACTTCGTTGAGAATAGCGTCCAGCGTTTCAGCCTGGACATTGGGGTTCATGCGGTAGCCCAGCAGCGTCTGGCGCTGGCGCTCCAGTTCTTGCAGCAGGTCGGATTTGAGGTCGGCGCGGCCGGCGACTTCCAGCATGTCGAAGATGGTGGCCAGCGCGACGTGATGCTGCATCGGATGTTCTTGATGCACAAAGAACTTGAATTTCTCGTACAAATCCTCCAGGCGCAACAACGTGCGTATGCGCTCGTTGAAAGGATATTCGTAGACGATCAAAATAACATCCCTCTATAGATGGACCTGCAAAGAATTCTCGTGATTTTGAAGCAAGCCAAGCAAAATTACAAACGTTGCGAAGGCATTATTGCCGTTCCGCGCCAAATTACCAGCGAATTTGCAGATATAAAGCGTGCAAACGGGCGACTTGCGCCTCCAGAGCGTCGATTCCTGCATTATTGACAATGACGTCGTCGGCCGCCGCCAGCCGTTCGGCCCGGCTCACCTGGGCCGCCATGATGGCGCGCACCTGCGCCTCCGGCAAATTGTTACGCGCCATCACGCGGGCGATTTGCACTTCTTCCGGACAGTCTACCGCCAACAGGCGCGTGACCCGTGCACGCCACGTTCCGGACTCGATCAACAGCGGCACGGCGTAGATCACATAGGCGCCGCTGGCGGCGGCCCCGGCCGCCAGGGCGGCGTCGCGGATGCGCGGATGGAGGATGGCTTCCAGCCTCGCCTTGGCGCCGGCGTCGGCGAACACCAGCTGGCGCATGCGCGCGCGGTCCATGGCGCCGCTGTCGTTGATGAACTCGGGGCCGAATTCGCTGAGGATGGCCGGCATGGCGGGGCCGTGCGGCGCGGTCATGCTGTGGGCGATCAGGTCGGTGTCGACGATGGTGGCGCCGCGCGCGGCGAACATGTCGGCCACCGTGCTCTTGCCGCTGCCGATGCCGCCGGTCAGGCCGATGGCGAACGGTGGCCGGCTCATGGATGGACCACGCTCATGGTGAAGGCCGACAGCGGGCCGCCGTACAGCAGGGCGATCAGGCCGGCCGCAGCCAGGTAGGGGCCGAAGGGGATCGGGTTGTTGCGGCCGCGCTTGGCGAACACGATCAGGGCGATGCCGACCACCGCGCCCACCACCGAGGACAGCAGGATGATGGTGGGCAGCATGGCCCAGCCCATCCACGCGCCCAGCGCGGCCAGCAGCTTGAAGTCGCCATAGCCCATGCCCTCCTTGCCGGTGGCCAGCTTGAACAGCCAGTAGATCGACCACAGCGCCAGGTAGCCGGCCGCCGCGCCGATCACCGCGTCCTGCAGCGGTACGAAGGTGGCGTTGACGTTGACCAGCAGGCCGGCCCACAGCAGCGGGAAGGTCAGGTCGTCCGGCAGCAATTGGGTGTCGGCGTCGATGAAGGTCATGGCGATCAGCGAGTACAGGAAGAGCAGCGCCGACAGCCCGGCCCAGCCGCTGCCCAGCTTCCACACCACCAGCGCCGACAGCGCGCCGGTCAGCAGTTCCACCGCCGGATAGCGGGCCGAGATCGGCGCCTTGCAATTGCTGCACTTGCCGCGCAACGCCAGCCAGCTGATCACCGGGATGTTTTCGGCGGCCGTGATCTGGTGCTTGCAGTGCGGACAGGCCGAGCGCGGCACCACCAGGTTGTAGCGTTCCGTGTGCGGGAGCGGCTTGCCGCTTTCGGCAGCGACATAATTGTCCGACTCGCGCTGCATCATGATCGGCAGGCGGTGGATCACCACGTTCAGGAAACTGCCGAACAGCAGCCCGAACAGGCCCGCAATCAGGCTGATGGCGAGGTCGCCGGCGGGGGCGAACAGCAGGGTCGATTGCAGCATGGGCGTCAATAATCGTTAATCGTCACAGGCCCATATTAAAGCATTACAGCAACATTGCGGACGCTTTTTCCAGATGCCCTATACCCTCGGGGAGATAGCAAAAACATTGGAACAATGGCAAGGTGGCTGATCTGTATTCCCGCTCGGAGCACTCCTTGTCGTCGACACCGTTATTCCTGCTGCTCGGGCTATTGCTGGCATGTGCGGCGTTCCTGGCCGCGTTTCTGATCTGCGTGCGCCGCTTGCGGCGCGGCTACGAGGCGCGCATGCGCCTGCTGGCCGAGCGGGAGCGCGTGGCCGCCAGCCTGCACGACACCCTGTTGCAAAGCATGCAGGGCATGATCCTGCGCTTCCAGGGCGTCAGCCACCGGCTGGCGGCGGACCATCCGGAACGCGTCACCATCGAGCGCATCCTCGACCAGGCCGACGAGGTGCTGGCCGAGGGCCGGCACCAGATCCTGGCGCTGCGCATGCCGGTGGTGTACGGCGACAACCTGAGCCAGGCGTTGGCCGCCATCGGCCAGTCGCTGCAGGAGAATTTCAACACGCCGTTCCGCATGGTCGTCAGCGGCAGGCCCACCTTGGTCAGCGGCGACAGCGGCGAGGAAATCTACGGCCTCGCGCGCGAGGCGCTGTACAACGCCTTCCAGCACGCGCGGGCCGGCAACGTCGAGCTGGAGCTGGTGTATGGCTGCGAATATTTCGTGGTCTATGTGCGCGACGACGGCAAGGGCATGGCGCGGCCGCCGAACGGGCTGGCCGCCATGCGCGCGCGCGCCGCCCGCCTGGACGGCACGCTGGAGGTGCTGAGCCTGCCGGAGCGGGGCACGGAGGTGATCCTCAAGGTGCCGGGGGCGAGCTGCTACCAGGCGCCGCGTCCGCGCGGCTGGCGGCACTGCCTGATGGCGTGGCTGGGCCGCACCGACACCCTCGGTTAACCAGCCAGCGGCCGCGGCCGCGTGCGCATGCCGATGATGCCGCGTCCGAGCGCGATCAGCACCGCGTGGGTGCGGTCGTTGGCCTGCAGCTTGGACATCAGGTTCTTCATGTGCACCTTGACGGTTTCCTCGGCGATGCACAGCTGGCGGCCGATCAGGCGGTTGCTCTTGCCCAGCGCGGCCAGTTCCAGCACCTGGATCTCGCGCGGCGTCAGCGTGTCGCCCGGCAGCTGGCGCGCCACCGCCCGGACCAGCAGCGGCGGCACATGGCGCTGGCCGGCGTGGATGGCGCGCAGGGTGTCCAGCATCTCGCGCCGGGCCGCGCTCTTCAGCAGATAACCGGCGGCGCCGGCCTTCATGGCGCGCATCACCAGCGCGTCGCCCTCGTAGGTGGTCAGCACCACGATGGCGGCCCGCGGGTACTCGTTGCGGATGATCTGGGTGGCCTCGACGCCGTCGAGGTCGGGCATCTGGATGTCCATCAGCACCAGGTCGGGACGCAGGCTGCGGTAGTGCGCGATCGCCTCGCGGCCGCCTGCCGCTTCCGCCACCAGCTGGAAGCCGGCGTCGCTGGCCAGCACGCTGGCGACGCCCTGGCGGAACACCGGGTGGTCGTCCGCCGTCATCACGGTGATTGGAAGCTGGGCCATAAGGTTGTCACCCAAAAGGGATGGAAAGCATGACAGTGCCACAGGCGTGACAGCCTGGCTATAACCCCGTGGGGTTAGACCACCGAACCGAGCTTGAATATCGGCAAGTACATGGCCACCACCAGGCCGCCGATCAGCACGCCGAGGATCACCATGATGGCCGGCTCCATCAGGCTGGACAGCGAGGCCACCGCCTCGTCCACCTCCTCCTCGTAGAAATCGGCCACCTTGCCCAGCATGGCGTCCAGCGAGCCGGACTCCTCGCCGATGGACACCATCTGCGTGACCATGTTGGGGAACACCTCGGCGTTCTGCATGGCCACCGTCAGGCTGGTGCCGGTGCTGACCTCGGTCTGGATCTTGCGCGTGGCGTCGAGGTAGACCGCGTTGCCGGCCGCGCCGCCCACCGAGTCGAGCGACTCCACCAGCGGCACGCCGGCCGCGAACATGGTCGACAGCGTGCGGGTCCAGCGCGCCACCGTGGCTTTGCGGATCACCTCGCCAAACACGGGCAGCTTGAGCAGCAGCCGGTCCATGAAGCGTTGCATTTGCAGCGAGCGCTGCCAGGCGCGGAAGAAGAAATAAATCGACGCGAACAGGCTGCCGAAAATCAGATACCACCACTGCACGAAGAACTCCGACAGCGCCATCACGAACAGCGTGGGCGCCGGCAGGTTGGCGCCAAAGCTGGTGAACACCTCCTTGAAGGCCGGCACCACCCAGATCATGATCACCGCCGTGACGATGAAGGCCACCGCCAGGATCGACACCGGATACATCAGCGCCGACTTGATCTTGGCCTTCATGGCCAGCGTCTTTTCCTTGTAGATGGCCAGCCGGGTCAGCAGGTCCTCCAGGATGCCGGCCTGCTCGCCGGCGCCGACCAGGTTGCAGAACAGCGGATCGAAATACAGCGGGAACTTGCGGAACGCCTGGTTGAGGCTGGTGCCGGTCTCGATATCGGCGCGCAAGTCCATCACCAGCTTGGAGACCGACGGGTTGGCGTGGCCCTTGCCGACGATGTCGAACGACTGCAGCAGCGGCACGCCGGCCTTCATCATGGTGGCCAGCTGGCGGGTGAACAGGGTGATGTCCTTGTCGGTGACCTTCTTGCCCGAGCGGTAGGCCTTCTTCTTGACCTTGGTGACCATGATGCCCTGGCGGCGCAGGGTGACGTTGACCACCGCCTCGCCGCCGGCGCGCAGCTCGCCGCGCACGGTCTTGCCGGTTTTATCCTTGCCCTCCCAGGCGAAGACCGATTCCTTGACCTGGTTGCCCGCGTTTCGAGAGATTGCCATGATCGCCGTCCTATTCGTTGGTGCAGCCCAGCACTTCCTCCAGGCTGGTCAGGCCCGCCTTGACCTTGACCAGCCCCGACTGGCGCAGCGACTTCACGCCCTCCGCCTCGGACTGGGCGGCGATCTGCATCGCGTTGCCGTGGGCCAGGATCAGGGTTTCGATGGCCGGCGTGATCGGCATGATCTGGTAAATGCCGACCCGGCCCTTGTAGCCGCCGCCGTTGCAGCGCTCGCAGCCGACCGGGCCGTAGGGCTTCCATGTGCCGTCCAGCTCCTCCGGCTTGAAGCCGGCCTTGAGCAGCAGGTCCGGCGCGATGTCGACCGGCTGCTTGCAGGCGCACAGGCGGCGCGCCAGGCGCTGGGCGGTGATCAGGATCACGGACGAGGCGATGTTGAACGGCGCCACGCCCATGTTCATCAGGCGCGTGAGCGTCGAGGGCGCGTCGTTGGTGTGCAGCGTGGAAAACACCATGTGGCCGGTCTGCGCCGCCTTGATGGCGATGTCGGCGGTTTCCAGGTCGCGGATCTCGCCCACCATGATGATGTCCGGATCCTGGCGCAGGAAGGACTTGAGCGCCACCGGGAAGGTCAGGCCGGCCTTGTCGTTGACGTTGACCTGGTTCACGCCCGGCAGGTTGATCTCGGCCGGGTCCTCGGCGGTGGAGATGTTGATGCCGGGCTTGTTGAGGATGTTCAGGCAGGTGTACAGCGACACCGTCTTGCCGGAACCGGTCGGGCCGGTCACCAGCACCATGCCGTAGGGGCGCTGGATGGCGTCCAGCAGCAACTCCTTCTGGTCGGGATCGTAGCCGAGCGAGTCGATGCCCATCTGCGCCTGGGTGGCGTCCAGGATACGCATCACCGTCTTCTCGCCGAACAGCGTGGGCAGGGTGGAGATGCGCAGGTCGATGGTCTTGGTGGGCGAGACGATCAGGCGCATGCGGCCGTCCTGCGGCACGCGCTTTTCCGAGATGTCCAGCTTGGCCAGCACCTTGATGCGCGAGACCAGCTTCTCCTTGATCGAGATGGGCGGCTGGGCATGTTCGATCAGCACGCCGTCGACGCGGAAGCGGATGCGGTAAAACTTCTCGAACGGCTCGAAGTGCAAGTCCGAGGCGCCCATGTTGACGGCGTCCATCAGCATCTTGTTAAGGAAGCGCACCACCGGCGCGTCCTCCACCTCGTTGGCGGCGGCCTCGGCTGCGTTGACGGCGGCGGCGCTGGGTTCCTCCTCCTCGGCAAACTGAATGTCCGCCTCGTCGCCGGCCAGGTCGGCGATGCTTTGCTCGCTGCTCTTGTTGAGGCGGGCCAGCAACTGCAGCAGCGCGTCGTGCGCCACGATCACCGGCTCGACCGTGGACTCGGTCTGGAACTTGATCTGGTCCAGCGCCTGCGTGTTGGTGGGGTCGGAGATCGCCACCGACATCTTGTTGCCGCGCTTGGCCAGCGCGAGCACGCGCTGGGTCTGCATCAGCTTGTTGTCGATGATCTTGGGCGGCAGCGCCTCGATGTTGAGGGCGCCGACGTCGAGCAGCGGATAGGCGAAGGTCTCGGCGCAGAAGGCGGCCAGCGCCTTCGATTCAATCGTGCCGCTGGACAGCAGCACATCGATGAAGGCCAGCTTCTCCGCCACCGACTTTTTTTGCAGGCTCTCCGCCTGCGCGGCGGACAGGCGGCCGGCCTGCATCAAAGCCCTCGCCAGCCCCGGCATCGGGGCGCCTGGCGCTGCGTTGGGTAGGACTGCTGCCATAGTCGCGTCTGTCAGGTTGGAGGAGGGCGATCAAGCGATGATGCTCTCAGGCATTATTTTTGTAAAGCCCGTGCAACAATTTTACTCCGCTCTGTTGCGTGCGCCCACGCGTTTGCCTGCTTTTACAGCGCTCAGCGGGCGGCGGGGCGTCGCAATTTGACGACTTTGATGGCCTGGTCGTGGACCTGCACCACCTCGACGATGCACTGGTCGACCTTGATGCTGATGGGCGCGTCTGGAATTTCTTGCAACAATTCCAGCAGCATGCCGTTCAGGGTCTTGGGGCCGTCGAGCCGGAAGTTGAGGCCGAGGCGCTTGTTGACGTCGCGCAGCGGGGTGGCGCCGTCCAGCAGGCATACGCCGTGGGCGTCCCAGCCGAAGCTGTCGGCCTTGGCGGCGCTCGGGGTGGAGGTGGTGAACTCGCCGATCATCTCCTCGATGATATCGTCCAGCGTGACCAGGCCCTGCACCTCGCCGTACTCATCGACGATGATGCCAAGGCGTTCCTTGTTCTCCTGGAAGTACTGGAGCTGGGTGAACAGGCGCGTGTCCTGCGGAATGAAATAGGGCGTGGTGAGCAGGGCGCGCAGGTGATCGGCGGTCAGCTCGTCCTCCTGGTTCAGCAGGGCCACCGCCTTGCGCACGTGGAGGATGCCGACGATGCGGTTGATCTCGCCTTCATAGACGGGCAGCTTGTTGTGATAGCAGGTGGTGAGTTCGCGCATGATCTCTTCCACCGGCATTTCCAGGTCCAGCGCCTCGATCTGCGAGCGCGGGGTCATGATGTCCTCGACCGAGATGGTCTCCAGGTCGAACAGATTGAGCAGAATGCTCTTGTGCTTTTGCGGAATGAAATTGCCGCCTTCCAACACGATCGAGCGCAGCTCCTCGGGCGACAGGCGGGTATCGTGCGCGTGCGAGCCGGCCTTGATGCCGAACACCCTCAGCAGCTGCGACACGAACAGATTGACGAACCAGATCATCGGCTTGGAGAGCGACATCAGCGGCTTGAGCACCATGCTGGTGGGCAGGGCGATCTTCTCCGGGAAGGTGGCGCCGATCACCTTGGGCGAAATTTCCGCGAACACAATCAGCAGGAAAGCCACGCCGCCGGTGGACAGGGTGATGACGTTATCGTCGTGGCCGAAGGCCTGGATGGCGATCGAGGTGACGAGCGCGGTGGCGGCGGCGTTGAACAGGGTGTTAGCGATCAGCACCAGCGACAGCAGCTTGTCGGTGCGTTCGAGCAGCCACAGCGTGGTGATGGCCCTGCGGCTGCCGCGTTTGGCCTCATGGCGCAGGCGATAGCGATTGGCCGCCATCAAAGCGGTCTCCGCCATCGCGAAGAAGGCCGAGCAGAGAATCAGGAGGAAGAGTGCAAGAAATTGCACCCAAAAGGGCACGGTATCCAAGGGGGATAGAGGAATGGGCAATGGTTCCGATTCTAAGGGAATGATGTGATGTGTGCAAGTTTGCCCACCCAGATTCGGGGTCAGCTCTGACATTCGGACACGCGCGCATAATCTTTGATGTGGATCAATACGCAAATTCAAGCATTTTTGCGTATTGATATAGCTCAAACGTTAGCGTTAGCTGTCCGAATGTCAGAGCTGACCCCGAATTTAAAACAACTCGTCGAGTTGTTCGAAGAATGCGCGTTTGGCGGGTTGGTCGGTGGCGAGCAGTTGGGCGGCGAGGTCGGCGGAGAGCTCTTCGCGCACGTTGCGGTGGGCGAAGGCGATGTCCAGCCAGCGGTCGGCCTTGCCGCCTCGGCCAAGGTCGATGAAGTGGAGTTCGTCCTTGTCGGTGACGAAGATGTTGCTGTCGCCAAGGTCGCCGTGCGAGAAGACCAGGTCTTCTTGCGGCATGGTGGCATGCAGCCGCGCCAGCAGGTCCTGCGGCGTGGCGAGGTCGGGCCAGGCGTCGAGGTCGTAGTCTTCGTCGATCAGGCCCTGGCTGATCAGGAATGCCAGTTCGCGCAGGCGCACGGCGGCGCTGGAGTCGAACGGGCAATCGGCAATGGGGATCGATTGCATTTGCCGCAACGCTTCCTTGAATACCGCCAGCGCGCGCTGCCGGTCTTCCAGATGCGCGGCCAGCGGCAGGCCTGGCACGGCGCGGGTGATCATGTATTCCTGCTGCGCGTCCTGCGCGGTCAGCACCACTTCCGGCACGTTCACTTTGCCTGACAACCATTGCAGCACGGCGGCTTCGCGCAGCACGCTGTAAGTGGTATCGGCGTAGATCGCCGGCGAGGTCTTGAGAAAATAAAGTTCTTTCCCGCGCCGGAAGCTGTGCACCGTGCATGGTGATTCACCAATTTCATCGCGCTGCAAGGCAGCGTCGCCAATAAACCGTTTGATTGCTTGCATATTATTTCGTCATGATGAGTGCATGCGCGGCGATGGGGACGCCGTTCTCCTGGCGCGCCTCCATGGCTTGCGATGCGAGGATGGTAAAGCCGGTCGCAGCGGCCAGTCGCTGCAAGTACTCCAGCGTGTGGGCGTAGCGGTTGGAGGGGCGCAGCACGTAATCGGCGCCGTCGCCGGCCTCCACCGAGAAGCAGAACCGGCTGCCCGGACGCAGCGCCGCGTGCACGGCGCGGAACACCGGCGCCAAGTCGCCTATGTAGACGAAGACGTCGGCCGCCACCGCCAAATCGAACGAGGCCTCGTGGCCATTCAGATAGCCAGTCAGGTCGTCGCAGGCCAGTTTGTCGTACAGCTTTCGTTCGGCGGCCTTGTCCAGCATTTGTTGCGACAGGTCGACGCCAACCAGTTTGCGCGAGTACGCGCGCAGGTAGGGAGCGCACAAGCCGGTGCCGCAGCCCAGGTCCACGGTCGATAGCTCGCTCGATGGCGCCACATGCCGCAGCAGCGCGTCCAGTACGGCCGGCGTTTTGTAGCCCAGGACTTCGGTCAGGTGCTGGTCGAAGTGGTTGGCGTATTGGTCGAACAGCGAGCGAACGTAGTCGTTCGGTAGTGCGGCCGGCGTTTCGCCTGCGCCCACCGAGGCCAGCGCGAAGGCGATGGTCTCCGGATTGTCGCCATGCGCCAGCGCGGCGCGGTAGGCGGCGATGGCTTCTTCGCGCCGGTCCAGCGCGCGCAGGGCGTTGCCGCGATGGTAGTGGGCCAGCGCGTAATCGGGACGGTGCTTCAGCGCCTGGTCATAGCTGTCCACTGCCGCACCAAACTCGCCCAGCCGGTGCAGCGACATGCCCTGTGCGCAGTATGCCTCCGCCCAGTCGGGACGCAGGTGAATGGCGCGGTCGAAGCTTTCCACCGCTTCCGGCAGGTAGCGCAGGCAGTGCAGCGCGTTGCCGCGCGCCAGCCAGGCGTCGGCGTAACGGTCCTTGATGTTGAGCGCATCCTCGGCCGCGCCCAGCGCGTCGGGATAGCGGCCCAGATCCTGCAAGACGATGGCGCGGTTGCAGTGCGCTTCCGCGTAGTCGGGCTTGAATTGCAAGGCGCGCTGGTAGCTGTCCAGCGCTTCATCGGGACGCCGCAGCCGCCGCAGCGCGTTGCCGCGATTGCTCCACGCCAGCGCATAGGACGGATTCAGCGCCAGCGCGCGCTCATGGCTGGCCAGCGCCTCGTCGGCGCGGCCGGCGTCCAGCAAGGCGACGCCGAGGTTGCAGTGCGCGTTGGCCTGCGCGTTGTCGATCTCCAGCGCGCGCGAGATCAGGTCGATGGCGCCGTCGGTGTCGCCTTGCTGGCGCGCGATGACCCCCAGCAGATGCAGCGCATCGAACTGGCGCGGATCGAGTTCCAGCACCTGCCGGTATAGCGCCTGCGCCGGTTCCAGACGCCCCTGCTGGTGCAGCTCGACGGCTTGTTGAAGTAAGGATGCGGCCAATGATTCAGTCATAGGCCGCATCTTATCAAATCAGCTGCCGCGATAGGTGGAATAGGCCCAAGGCGACACCACCAGCGGCACGTGGTAGTTCTGGTCCGCGTGCGCCACGCCAAACGCCAGCGTCACCTCGTCGATGAAGCGCGGCTCCGGCAGCGCCACGCCCTGCGCGGCGAAATAGTCGCCGGCGCTGAACACCAGCTCATATTTGCCCTGTTTCAGTGCGTCGCCCTCGAGCAGGGGGCTGGAGCAGCGGCCGTCGGCGTTGGTGACGTCGGTTTTCAACAGGGTGCGGCCCTGCGCGTCCACCGCATACAAAGCCACTTTGACGCCGGCGCCCGGCCTGCCTTGCGTGATGTCGAGAACGTGCGTACTGAGTTTGCCCATGATTGGTCCTATATTTGCTTGTGACAGGTATCTATTGTCGAAATCATATACTGCCATGGACGTAGGCATATATGATTGGAGATATATTACCCATAGACTTGCCAGCGCCATGACCACTTACGACAACTACCCGCGCGACCTGATCGGCTACGGCCCCCGGCCGCCGCATGCCCAGTGGCCGAACAAGGCCCGCATCGCCCTGCAATTCGTGCTGAATTACGAGGAGGGCGCCGAAAACAGCGTGCTGCATGGCGACGCCGGCTCCGAGACCTTCCTGTCCGAGATCATCGGCGCGGCCTCGTTCAGCAACCGCCATATGAGCATGGAGTCGTTGTACGAGTATGGTTCGCGCGCGGGCCTGTGGCGCGTGCTGCGCATGTTCGAGGAACGCAAGCTGCCGCTGACGATCTTTGGTGTGTCGATGGCCTTGAAGCGTCATCCGGAAGCGGTGGCGGCGTTCAAGGAGTTGGGCCACGAAATCGCCTGCCACGGCCTGCGCTGGATCTCGTATCAGAATATGGATGAAGCCACCGAGCGCGCGCACATGAAGGAAGCGGTCGATATCATCCGCGAACTGACCGGCAGCGCGCCGCAAGGCTGGTACACCGGCCGCGATTCGCCGCAGACCCGCAGGTTGGTGATGGAGCATGGCGGCTTCCGCTACGACTCGGACTACTACGGCGACGACCTGCCGTTCTGGCAGAAGGTGGATTTCACCAACGCGCAAGGCCAGGCGGTGAGCGAGCCGCAGTTGATCGTTCCGTACACGCTGGACACCAACGACATGCGCTTCGCTGCCGCGCAAGGCTTCAACTCCGGCACCCAGTTCTTCGATTACCTGAAGGACGCGTTTGACGTGCTGTATGCCGAGGGCGATCCGCATGGCCTGAACCGGCCGAAGATGCTGAATATCGGCCTGCACTGCCGCCTGATCGGCCGTCCGGCGCGCGCCGCCTCGATGGCGCGCTTCCTCGATTATGTGCAGAAGCACGACAACGTCTGGATCACGCGCCGCATCGATATCGCGGAACACTGGCGCAACACGCACCCTTTTGCAGAATGAGATTGTGATGTCTGAACCGATACGCTTTTACTACCGTGGCGCCGTCCAGGAAATCCACGACGCCGCACCAACCCGCACCGTGCTTCAGCATTTGCGCGAAGATCTGCATTGCACCGGCACCAAGGAAGGTTGCGCCGAGGGCGATTGCGGCGCCTGCACGGTGGTGGTGGGCAGTCTGAACGCGCAAGGGCAGCTGGAGATGAAGGCGGTGAATTCCTGCATCCAGTTCGCGCCCACGCTCGATGGCAAGGCCCTGTTCACGGTCGAAGACGTGCAGCAGCCGGATGGCACGCTGCATCCGGTGCAGCAGGCGATGGTGGAATGCCACGGTTCGCAATGCGGCTTCTGCACGCCGGGTTTCGTGATGTCCTTGTGGGGCATGTATCTCGACAAGGATGGCCAGCCCGCGCAGCGCAAGGAGATTGACGATTGCCTGTCCGGTAACCTGTGCCGCTGCACCGGCTACCGCCCGATTATCGACGCCGCCCATCGCATGACCGAGCTGCCGAAAGTATCGTTCGACCGCGCCGCGCTGACGCGGCAACTGCAAGCCTTGCAACGCGAGGCCGGTTCGACCTACACCGCGCAGGGGCAAGCCTTCCATGCGCCGCGCACGCTGGAGGAGTTGGTGGCGCTGCGCGCCGCGCATCCGAAAGCCACACTGCTGGCCGGCTCCACCGACATCGGCCTGTGGGTGACCAAGCAGATGCGCGAACTGGGCGACATCATTTATCTCGGCCATGTGAGCGCGCTGCAGTCCGTGCGGCAGAAGGACGGCATGTTGGAGATTGGCGCTGGCGTGTCGCTGAACGATGCGTATGAGGCCCTGTGCAAGCTGTATCCGGCGGAGCTGGGCGAGTTGTGGCAGCGCTTTGCCTCGCTGCCGATCCGTAACGCCGGTACGCTGGGCGGCAACGTCGCCAACGGTTCGCCGATCGGCGATTCCATGCCCTGGATGATCGCGCTGGGCAGCGAGGTGGTGCTGCAAGGCCCTTCCGGCCAGCGCGTGCTGGCGCTGGAAGCCTTCTACCTCGATTATCAGAAGAAGGATCTGCAGGCCGACGAATTCGTCGCCGCCATGCGTGTACCGCTGCCGCGCGCGGACGTACGGTTCCGCACCTACAAGCTGGCCAAGCGCTTCGACCAGGATATCTCGGCGGTGTGCGCGGCGTTCGCGTTCACGCTGGATGGCGACCAGGTTGTCGATGCCCGCATCGCCTTCGGCGGCATGGCGGCCACGCCACGCCGGGCGCCGCGCGCGGAGGCCGCGCTGACCGGCTTGCGCTGGAATGAAACCAATTTGCGCGTGGCGATGGATATGCTGCGGCAGGACTTTGCGCCGCTGTCGGACATGCGCGCATCGAGCAGTTACCGCATGCAGACGGCGCAGAACCTGCTGCGCCGCTTCTGGCTGGAGACGCGCGCCGACGCGCCGCTTGCGGCCGATGCCGTCAACGCCTTCGCTTGCCGCGCCTGAAAGGAGCCATCATGAATCAACCCGTTGCTCCATCCGCGATCACCGCGACCGACTGGAAAGCGGTGGGCGTCGCCCGCCCGCACGAATCGGCCGAGCTGCACGTGCTGGGCCAGGCCACTTACACCGACGATATCCCCGAGCTGCAAGGCACGCTGCACGCGGCGCTGGGCTTGTCGTCCAAGGCGCATGCGCGCATCGTCTCGATGGATCTGGCGCCGGTGCGCGCCGCGCCGGGCGTGGTGGCGGTGTACACCGCCGCCGATATCGTCGGCACCAACGATTGCGGTCCCATCATCCACGACGATCCTATCTGGGCGGTGGAGGAGGTGATGTACGTCGGCCAGCCGACATTCATGGTGGTGGCGGATACGCATGACAATGCGCGCCGCGCCGCGCGCAAGGCGGTGGTGGCTTACGAGGAATTGCCGGCCATCTTCACGCCGCAGGAAGCCAAGGCGGCCAACTCGTACGTGCTGCCGCCGATGCAGCTCAAGCGCGGCGACTACCAGACGGCGTTTGACATGGCGCCACGCGTGGTGAGGGGGCAGTTGTTCGTCGGCGGTCAGGAACAGTTCTACCTTGAGGGGCAGATCGCCTACGCGATTCCGAAGGAAGACAACAGCCTGCTGGTGCAGTGTTCCACGCAGCACCCGAGCGAGATGCAGCACGTGGTGGCGCATGCCATCGGCGTGCATTCGCACAAGGTGCAGGTGGAATGCCGCCGCATGGGCGGCGGCTTTGGCGGCAAGGAGTCGCAGTCGGCCTTGTGGGCCGCATCGGCCGGCATCGCGGCGGCCAAGTTGCGCCGCCCGGTCAAGCTGCGCGCGGACCGCGATGACGACATGCTCGTCACCGGCAAGCGCCACTGCTTCTATTATGAATACGAGGTGGGTTACGACGACAACGGCAAGATTCTGGCCGCGCGCGTCGACATGACCTTGCGCGCCGGCTTCTCGGCCGACTTGTCCGGCCCTGTGGCGACGCGGGCGGTCTGCCACTTCGATAACGCTTACTACCTGTCGGACGTGGATATCCGCGCCGGTTGCGGCAAGACCAATACGCAGTCGAATACGGCGTTCCGGGGCTTTGGCGGCCCGCAGGGTGCGATAGCGATCGAGTACATCATCGACGAGATCGCGCGTAATCTGGGACGTGATGCGCTCGATATCCGCCGCCTCAACTTCTATGGCAAGACGGAACGGAACGTGACGCCGTATGGACAGGAGATTGTCGATAACGTGATCGAGGCGCTGACGGCGGAGCTGGAGCAGACCAGCGAGTACCGCGCGCGTCGCAAGGCGATTGAGGCGTTCAACGCGTCCAGCCCAGTGCTGAAGAAGGGCATTGCGTTCACGCCGCTCAAGTTCGGGATCGCCTTCAACGTCACCCACCTGAATCAGGCCGGTGCGCTGGTGCATGTGTATGTCGATGGTTCGGTGCTGGTCAATCACGGCGGCACTGAGATGGGGCAGGGTATCAACACCAAGGTGATGCAGGTGGTCGCGCATGAACTGGGCGTGGACCTGTCGCATGTCCGCGTGACGGCGACCGATACCAGCAAGGTGGCGAACACCTCCGCCACGGCAGCGTCCACCGGGGCGGATTTGAACGGCAAGGCGGCGCAGGATGCGGCACGACAGATTCGTGAGCGGCTGGCGGCATATGCGGTCAAGCTGTACGGCGACGAGGATGGACAGCCGGTGCGCTTCTCCGATAATCACGTGCATGTGAACGGCCACAAGGTGGCTTTCCCTGAGCTGGTGCAGAAGGCGTATCTGGCGCGGGTGCAGTTGTGGTCCGATGGCTTTTACGCCACGCCGGGGCTGCACTGGGATCCGAAGACGATGAACGGGCACCCGTTCTCGTACTACGCCTATGGCGCGGCCGTTTCCGAGGTGGTGGTGGACACGCTGACCGGAGAATGGAAGCTGCTGCGCGCGGACGCCTTGTATGACGCGGGGCGTTCGCTGAATCCCGCCATCGACATCGGCCAGGTGGAGGGCGCGTTCATTCAGGGCATGGGCTGGCTGACCACGGAGCAGCTGTGGTGGAACGCGGCCGGCAAGCTGATGACGCATGCGCCGTCCACGTACAAGATTCCGGGAATCTCGGATTGCCCGGAGGATTTCCGTGTCAAGCTGTTTGATAACGGGAATGTGGAGGATAGTATCCACCGCTCCAAGGCGGTGGGCGAGCCGCCGTTGTTGCTGCCGTTCTCGGTGTTCTTCGCGATCCGTGATGCGATTTCGTCGGTGGGCGGCCATCGCGTCAACCCGCCGCTGAACGCGCCGGCCACCAGTGAAGAGATCTTGCGGGCGGTGTCCGCCGTGGAAATGGCGGCGTGATGGATGCGTGGCTGACAGCGCGGGTTTCCGAACCGGCGGTCCTGGTGACGGTGGCGATCGTGGAGGGCTCCGGTCCCCGCGAGCCCGGCGCCAGGATGCTGGTGACGGCGCGCGGCCAGCATGACACGATAGGCGGCGGCCATCTTGAGATGTGCGCCGTCGAGGTCTCGCGGGCGATGCTGAAAAGCGCCGCCAGCGGCGCCGTCGCGTCGCCCCGGCTGGAGCGCTACGCCCTCGGGCCGACGCTGGGCCAGTGCTGCGGCGGCGTGGTGCATCTGGCGTTTGAGCTGGTGGACGCGTCGCTTGCCGACGTGCTGGAGGCCTTGCGCGCGCGCCGGCGTGAGGACAACTGGCGGCTCAGCGCCATCGACGGGCCGCCGTGTGCGGTGCTGCTCGATGCCGATGGTGCGGCCGTCGCCGGTACGCCGGGGAATCCGCCGGAGTGCGACCGGGAGCGCGGCACGCACGTCATGCGCGACCAAGCGGGGCGGTCCTGGCTGGTCGATCCCTGCCTCGCGCCGCGCGCGCATCTGGTGCTGTTCGGCGCCGGTCACGTCGGCGCGGCGCTTGTGCGCACGCTGGGCGAGCTGCCTTGTACCGTCACCTGGGTGGATGAGCGCGAGGACATGTTCCCCGCGGAGGTGCCGGCCAACGTCACCATCGAAGCGACCGACATGCCGGAGGCCTGCGTCGCCGCCGCGCCGCCAAACGCCAGCTATCTCGTGATGACCCACAGTCACGCGCTGGACCAGCGCCTGTGCGAGGCCATCCTCGCGCGCGCGGACGTCGGCTGGTTCGGCCTGATAGGCTCCGACACCAAGCGCGTACAATTCGAGCGCCGCATGGCCGCGCGCGGCCTGCCGCAAGAGCGCATCGAACAAATGGTTTGCCCCATCGGCCTGCCGGGTATCCGCAGCAAGCTGCCGGCCGCCATCGCCGCTTCCGTGTGCGCGCAATTGCTGATGGTCTGGGAAGACCAGTTTAGAACTCCGATTTAAGAAAGACCCATCATGACCTCCAACTTGCAAGCCTACCGTGGCAGCTTGCTGCACTTTCTCGCCGATCCAGCGTTCAACGACAACGCGCACGACTGGCACGAGGACGGCCTGCTGATCATCGAAGACGGCAAGGTAAAAGCGGCCGGCGACTACACCGCGCTGCATGCCACGCTGCCACCCGGCGCCGTGGTGCACGACTACAGCGGCAAACTGCTGATGCCCGGCTTTATCGACACCCATCTGCACTATCCGCAGACCGACATGATCGCATCGCCGTCGGAAGGTCTGCTGCCTTGGCTGGAGACTTACACCTTTCCCTCCGAGCGCCAGTTCGAGGACAGCGGTTACGCCGCCAACGTTGCCGACTTCTTCCTCGATGAGCTGCTACGCTGCGGCACCACCACCGCCATGGTCTACTGCACCGTGCACCCGCAATCGGTGGATGCCTTCTTCGCCGCCAGCGAGCAGCGCGGCCTGCGCATGGTCGCCGGCAAGGTGATGATGGACCGGAACTGCCCCGACTTCCTGCGTGACACCGCCGAATCCAGCGCGCGTGACACCGAAGCCCTGATCCAGCGCTGGCACAAGCGCGGCCGCTCGCTGTACGCCATCACGCCGCGCTTCGCCCCCACCTCGACCGAGGAGCAGCTGCGGCTGGCCGGCGAACTGGCGCGCGCCTATCCGGACACCTTCATCCAGACCCACGTTTCGGAAAACGAGGCCGAATGCGCATGGGTGCGCGAGCTGTTTCCCAAGTCGCGCAGCTACATTGACGTCTACGACAGCTACGGCATGATGCGCCCGCGCGCGATGTACGGCCACTGCATCTGGCTCGATGAGCGCGACCGCCAGCGCATGGCCGAAACCCAGTCGGCCGCCGCCATCTGCCCGACCTCCAACCTGTTCCTCGGCAGCGGCCTGTTCGACTTCGAACGCGCCGACGAAGCGGGTGTGCTGCTTTCGCTGGCCACCGACGTCGGCGGCGGTACTTCCTTCTCCATGTTGCAAACGATGAATGAAGCCTATAAAGTAGCGCGCTTGAAGGGCAGTTACCTGCCGGCGCTGCGGATGTTTTATCTCGCCACGCTGGGCGCCGCGCGCAGCATGCAGCTGGAAGGCACGATCGGCAATTTCGCGCAGGGCGCGGAGGCGGACTTCATCGTCATTGATCCGCAAGCCACGCCGCTGCTGCAACGCCGCACCGCGCGCAGCGGCAGCCTGGAGGAACTGCTGTTCGCACTGGCCCTGCTGGGTGACGACCGCGCCATCGCCGCCACCTATGCCGCCGGCCAGCAGGTGCATGTCCGCGAAACGACTTGATAAGGAACCACGCATGAAGAACAACCTCACCGCCATCGCCCTGGCCGCCGCCGTGCTGTGCGCACTGCCATCGGCGCAGGCACGCGACGCCAACGCCAACGAGGAAGCCACCAAACGCCACTTCGCGTCGCTGGTCGCGCCGGGCAAGGCGCCGAAACTGGCCGAGCTGACGATGTTCTTCACCATGATGCCCAAGGGCGGCGACCTGCATCACCACTACTCGGGCGCGATCTACGCCGAGCAGTATCTGGAATGGGTGGACAAGGAGGGTCTGTGCGTGAACAAGACCACCTACACCATCGAAAAGAGCAAGCCTGCCGGCGCATGCGTGTCCGGCCAGGACGTCATGAACGACAACACGCTGCTGGCCAACCTGCTGCAGCGCTGGTCGGACAAGGATTTCTACAATCACGGCGCCGTCCAGTCGCCGCCGGACCGTCAGTTCTTCGACACCTTTGCCTACTTTAACCCGGTCTCCTCGACCAACACCGCCGACGGCCTGCAGCGCCTGAAGCAACGCGCCATCCAGGAAAACCTGAGCTACATCGAAACCATCTTCGAGATCGCGCCGATCGCCAAGGACGAGGACTTCGACAAGAAGGCGCTGGCCGGCGGCGTGACCGAGGCGGACTTCGCCGCGCTCAGCGCCAAGCTGGAAAAGGACCAGGCGTTCCAGGGTTGGATCGCCAGCTATATCGACAACGTCAACAAGTCCGGCGCCGGCATCGACGACGAACAGTTCACGCTGCGCTACCAGCCGTTCGCGCTGCGTTTCCTGTCGCCGTCGCAGGTGTATTCGCAGATCGTGTCGAGCTTCAAGCTGGCCTCCAGCCATCCGAAGATCGTCGGCGTCAACATCGTCGGGCAGGAGAGCGTGAACGTCTCCATGCGCGACTACGCGTTGCACATGCAAATGTTTAAGTTCCTGAAGTCAAAGTATCCGAGCGTGAAACTGGCGCTGCACGCCGGCGAGCTGTCGCTGGGCATGGTGCCGCCGGAAGGCCTGACCTTCCACATCAAGGATGCGATCGACGTGGCCGGCGCCAGCCGCATCGGCCACGGCATGGACATCGCCCACGAGAGCAACCCGCTGGCCATCATGAAAAAAATGCGTGATGCGAGGATTCCGGTCGAGGTAAACCTCAGCAGTAACGACTTTATCCTGGGGATCAAGGAGCAGGCCCACCCGGTCACCCTGTACCGCAAGTATGGCGTGCCGTACGTGCTGTCGACCGACGACGCCGGCGTCTCGCGTAATAATCTGTCCGGCGAGTACGTGCTGTACGCGGCGCGCTACCAGCCCGATTACGCCGAAGTCAAAAAACTGTCATATGACAGCATCCGCTATTCCTTCCTGGCCGACCCCGACAAGCAGCGTCTTTTGAAGGCATTGGACGGCAAGTTCGCCAAATTCGAAGCCGAGATCGCGGCCGCCCAGACCCGGGCCGGGCGCTGAAAAACGGGGCGTTTGTGGCGTGCAATCCACAAACGCCCCGTTTGTTACAAACTCATTTCCCTTCCAGCGCTATCCTACGTGCTGTCATAAAACACAATAATTATCAAAAGCAAGTCTTTTTCTGATAATTGTGTAGCCTCCCCGCGACATAAATCAGAGCCGCCGCTCAGTCTTTTTGTGTATTTGTTAATGAATGGATTTCATACTGGCAACGGTGGCTTATAATTTGGCCCGCCTGTTGTCAGCCTGATATGTGAGTCATGTTTTTGTGACCTGCTTATGACTTATTTATACGTTTATCGTCTTAATGTATAAATTAAATCGTATTTGTCACGTATTTTTCCTTGCTTCATAGTTCACAGAAATGATCCAAAAAGGCAAGATTTTCGCCTTCCCGATGCCCTTGTTGATGTCACGCAGTTGTCATAAACACGTCATGGCCCTGACATATTAGGTCGTTACACTCACCCGCTGCCCTTGGCACGCCGGGATTGGACGCCCAGACCAGTTGCAGCATAAGTAAAAGAGGGAAATACCCGCCACCAGCGGGGTTCCATATAACTATTAGTCTTTTTTGAGGTTATACAATGATCAATCATAAACGGCTCAAGCTGACGCAAATCGCGCTCAGCCTGTCGATCGCGCTAGCGACCGCACCGGCCTTCGCACAGAACACCACCTCGGCAATTGGCGGCCGCATCTCGGCCACCGACGGCAAGCCAGCCGCCGGCGCCACCGTGACCATCACCCACGTGGAATCGGGCACCGTCAGCAACGTCGTCACCGACGCCGAAGGTCGTTATGTTCAGCGCGGTTTGCGCACCGGTGGTCCGTACACGATCACGATCACCAAAGACGGCATTACCGAGAAACGCGAAAACGTCTACATCCAGCTGGCGGAAACCGCCAACGTCGATGCCACCCTCGGCCCTGCCATGCAGTCGGTGACGGTGACCGGCACCGCTGGCGGCCGTTCGGAGCGCTTCTCCAAGTCCAACATGGGCGCCGGCACCAGCATCACCGCCACCGAGCTGGCCATCCAGGGTTCGATCAACCGCAACCTGCAAGACTATGCCCGCGCCGACCCGCGCGTGTCCCAGACCGACAAGGAACGCGGCGAGATGTCGGTGGCCGGCCAGAACTCGCGCTACAACTCGCTGACCATCGACGGCGTGGCCGTGAATGACACCTTCGGCCTGGAGTCGAACGGCAGCCCGACCGCCAAGCAGCCGATCTCGATCGAGGCGATCCAGTCGGTGCAGGTCAACGTGGCCAACTACGACGTCACCCAGAAGGGCTATACCGGCGGCAACATCAACGCCGTCACCAAGTCGGGCACCAACAAGGTCAAGGGCAGCGTCTATTACGTGTTCCGTAACGACAAGCTGGCCGGCGACCGTTACAACGCCACCACCGACACCTACAGCGCACCGGCGCCGTTCAAGGAAACCACCAAGGGCGCCACCGTTGGCGGCCCGCTGATCGAAGACAAGCTGTTCATCTTCGCCGCGTACGAAAAACTGGAATCGACCCGTAACGCGCCGTCGTTCGGCCCGATCGGCAGCCCGTTCACCAACGTCGGCATCAACCAGTCGGCCATCACCGCCGCCCAGGATATCGCCAAGAACACCTATGGCATCAACATCGGCGACTCCAGCCTGACCGCCGGTTCGCAGCTGGTGGTGGATGACAGCCTGGTCAAACTGGACTGGAACATCAACGAAAACCACCGCGCCATGGTGCGCTACTCGAAGACCAAGCAAGCCGAACCGCAATTCAGCGGCATGAGCGCGACCGGCCTGTCGCTGAACTCCGAGTGGTACTCGCAGGGCAAGACCATCGAGACCCTGGTGGGCCAGTGGACCGCCGACTGGACCCCGACCTTCTCGACCGAGTTCAAGGTGTCGTCGCGCGACTATGACAGCGTGCCGACCCTCAATTCCAACCTGCCGCTGATCGCGCTGTCGTTCACCGGCGCCAACGCCCCGGGCACCCCGGCCGCCGTGCCGACCACCGCGCGCAGCCTGTTCTTCGGCACCGATAACAGCCGTCACCGCAACATCCTGGGCACCAAGACCAAGGACGCCTACCTGGGCGCCAACTGGGCCGTGGGTGACCACGAAATCAAGTTCGGCGGCGACTACAGCAAGAACGATGTGTACAACGCCTTCCTGCAAAACATCTGGGGCAACTACACCTTCTCGTGCGTCAACGGCTGGAACTACGCCTTCCTGAATAACGCCCCGCTGGCCGATTGCGGCAAGCTGAGCAACGCCGACATGCAGGCTGCCGTGCTGGAAAACTTCCGCATCGGCCGTCCATCGTCGTACACCGTGCAGATCCCGAATGCAGGCTACTCGCTGGACCAGGCGGTATCGACCTTCAGCATGAAGAATCTGGGCGCCTTCGTGCAGGATACCTGGACCGTCAACAACAACCTGACCGTGAGCTATGGCGTGCGCCTGGACGCCACCCGCATGGGCGACCGTCCGCTGCGTAACGCCGGTGTGGCCAACCCGGTGGGTCCTGACGTCAACGGCCGCCAGACCGGCGGCTTCGGCATCGACAACACCGTCACCTTCGACGGCCAGAACGTCTGGCAGCCGCGTGCCGGCTTCAACTACAAGCTGGACCGCGCACTGCCAACCCAGATCCGCGGCGGCGCCGGCCTGTTCCAGGGCGCGGCAGCGACCGTGTGGCTGTCCAACCCGTTCTCTAACCCTGGCGTGGCCACTTCGAGCATCAGCTGCAACTCGTCGACCCGTGCCTGCCCATCGGTTGGCGGCACCTTCACGCCTGACATCAACAAGCAGCCTACCGTGCTGAGCGGCGGCACCAGCGCGGCGCAGATCAACGTCGACGCCCTGGCCCCTGGCCTGAAGCAGCCATCGGTCTGGAAGTCGAACATTGCGCTGGACGCGGAACTGCCATGGTACGGCATCGTACTGGGCCTGGAAGCGCTGAAGACCGACGTCAAGGACGGCATCTACTACCGCAACCTGAACCTGGGCAAGCCAACCAAGATCGGTTCCGACGGTCGTGAGCTGTACTACACCTCGGGCGGCTACAACACCGCTTGCTGGTCGTCGACCGGCTCGTTCGTGACCACCGGCGCCACCTGCGGCAGCACCGGCACCACGCCTGCACGTAACAAGGCCGGCAGCAACGCCGCCTACAACAACGTGCTGGTGGCTACCGGCACCAAGCTGGGCGGCAGCAAGCAGCTTACCGCCTCGCTGAGCCGTCCAATGACCAACGGCCTGCAATGGTCGGTGGCGTACACCTACACCGAAGCGCGCGAAGTGTCGCCACTGACCTCGTCGACTTCGAGCTCGAACTTCTCGGGCCGTTCGGTATTCAACCCGAACGAGGAAGTGAGCGCCAACTCGAGCTACCTGGTGAAAGACCGTGTCAGCGCGCTGGTGAACTTCCAGAAGCGTTTCTTCGGTTCGTACAAAACCACCTTCGGCATGTTCTACGAAGGCCGTACCGGCAAGCCGTACAGCTGGACCATCAACAATGACTTGAACGGCGACTCGCTGTCCGGCAATGACCTGATGTACATCCCTTCGGCGCCAGGTTCGGGCCAGGTGGTGTTCGCCGGCGACACCGCCACCAACCACGCCAACGAAGACAAGTTCTGGTCCATCGTCAACGCCAACCCAGCGCTGAAGAAAGCCGCTGGCGGCGTGGTGGGTCGCAACACCGACTTCTCGCCATGGACCAACACCTTCGACCTGCGCCTGTCCCAGGAAATTCCTGGCATCTTCAAAGGTCATAAGGCTTCGTTCACCCTGGATATCTTCAACTTCGGCAACCTGCTGAACAAGAAGTGGGGCCGTATCAACGAAGTGGGCTTCCAGGCAGCTGGCGCCCAGGCACGCAGCTTCGTTGATTACGTTGGTCTGGATGCTAGCGGCAAGTACATCTACAAGGTGCGCGATGCTGTGGAAGCGCTGGATGTGCGCCAGGTCAAGGGCGAATCGCAGTGGGCAGTGCAGGCGACCGTCAAGTACGAATTCTAAGCGCGTCTGTAACGTAGTGATTCAAAACGGCTGGTGGCAACATCAGCCGTTTTTTTATTTGTACAATACGCGACTATGAATAAATACCTGAGCCTGGTGGTGGTGGCGGCGCTGGCCGGCTGCGCATCGCGGCAACCCTTGCCCCCACAGGACGTGACCGAAATCCAGTTGGTCGCGTTGAACGATTTCCACGGCAATCTGGAGGCCAGCAAGTACACGCTGGACAGCGCCGCCGGCGGCGGCGAACGCGTGATCCGGGCCGGCGGCATCGACACGTTGGGCGCGGCGCTGCAGGCCTGGCGCAAGCAGGACCCGGAACTGCTGCTGGTCGGCGCCGGTGATCTGATCGGCGCCAGTCCCGCCATCTCGGCCATGTGGGCCGACGAACCGACCATCGGCGCCATGAACCTGCTTGGCTTGCGCGCCACCTCGGTCGGCAATCATGAATTCGACCAGGGCCGCATGGAACTGCTGCGCCAGCAGAAGGGCGGCTGCGTCTCGCCGCGCGCCGACAAGGCCTGCAAGTTCGCCGGCACCTATGAAGGCGCGCAGTTCCAGTACCTGGCCGCCAACGTGATTGACATGGTGACGCGCAAGCCGGTGCTGCCCGCGTATAAGATCGAAACCGCGCATGGCGTGAAGGTAGGCCTGATCGGCACCGTGCTGCGCGAGACCGCCGAATCGGCGCTGGCCTCCGGCATCGCCGGCCTGGAATTTGTCGATGAGGCGGACGCCATCAACCGCCAGCTGCCGGAACTGCGCCAGCAGGGCGTGGGCGTGTTCGTGGTGCTGATCCACCAGGGCGGCCGCACCACCGATAAATTCGACCAGCAGGATTGCGCCAACCTCAAAGGCCCGATCGTGGACGTGGTCAAGCGCCTCGATCCGGCGATCAAACTGGTGATCAGCGGCCACTCGCACCAGGGCTATCTGTGCAAGGTCGACGGGCGGCTGGTCACGCAGGCCGACATGGGCGGCCACGTGATGAGCCGCATCCGCCTGACGGTCGACAACAACACCAACAGCGTGCGCGACGTCGCCGCGCGGCAGGAGGTCATGATGCCCGGCGCCTGGCCGGCCGATCCTGCGCTGGAAGCCTATCTGAAGCAGGCGCGCGCGCGCAGTACCGCCGCGCTGGCGCAACCGATCGCCGCGCTGGCCGTGCCCAGCGTGAAGCGCGAAGCGGACCACGCGCGCGAATCGGCGCTGGGCGATCTGGTGGCCGATTCCATGCTGTACGCGGGCCGCGCCTACGGAGCGCAGATCGCGCTGCAGAATGCGGGCGGCATCCGCCAGGACCTGGAATCCGGCCCGGGCAACCGCGTCACGCTGGGCCACGCCATGGCCGTTCTGCCGTTCGGGAATGCGCTGGTGGTGATGAATCTGCGCGGCGCGCAGATCGTCGAACTGCTGGAAGAACAATGGCTGGGCGGGCGCGATGTCAAGCGTGGCTTGCTGCAGGTGTCGGAGGGCTTCAGCTACGCGTGGGACGCGAGCCGGCCCGAAGGCCGCAGGATCGTGCCGGGCAGCGTCAAGCTGAATGGCACGCCGCTGCAAATGGACAGCTCGTACCGCGTGGTCACGAACAACTTCCTGGCCGAGGGCGGCGATGGCTTCCCGACCTTCACCAAGGGCAGCGGCCGCGCGCCGACCAACGTGCGCGATATCGACGCGCTGACCAATTACCTGATTAAGCGCGAACAGGAACAACGTCCCGCCGGCGCGGCCGCGCCTGGGACGCGTTACCAGCGCGTGGAATAAACCAAGGAGTCTTCATGCGTAAGATATTACTTTCCGCCCTGGTCGCGGCGGCCGTGCTGGCGGCGCCGGCGCGCGCCGAGTTTTCGATTCCCGGCTATGAGCTGGTGCAGACCGCGCCGGTCGAAACGCCGCTGCACAGCGATGACCTGCGCAGCGCCGCGCAGGTGTGGTCCGAGTTGTTCGACAACGCCAAAAGCGAAATCGTCATCGGCCAGTTCTACGCCGTGGTCAAGCCGGGCAGCGTGTTTGAAAAGGTGGTGGAGCGGCTGGAGGCCGCCGGCAAGCGTGGCGTGAAGATCCGCTTCCTGCTCGACCAGAAAGGCGTGGGCCTGTCGGAGCAGCCGACCCTCGATCGCCTGAAGGCGATTCCGAATCTGGAATTGCGCGTTTTGGATTTCAACAAGCTGACCGGCAACGGCATCATCCACGCCAAGTACCTGGTGGTGGATGGCGCGACCGCCTACGTCGGCAGCCAGAACTTCGACTGGCGCTCGTTTGAACACATCCACGAAACCGGCTTGCGCATCACCGATCCGAAAGTGGTGGCGCAGGTGCTGGCCATCTTCAACCAGGACTGGCGCGCGCAGGCCCTGACCTCGCAGGGCCAGATCGCACCGGTGCTGAACGCGCGCACCGCGCTGGCGGACATTCATCAAGACGCCTTCCTGCTGTCCAGCCCCAACCAGTACAACCCGGCCGGCGTCGGCGATTCGGAAACCGGCCTGCCGGCGCTGCTGGCGGAAGCCCGGAGCGAGGTCCGTATCCAGCTGCTCGACTACGCGCCGCTGAGCTACGGGCCGAAAGGCACCCGACCTTACTACGCCGTGATCGACAACGCGGTGCGCGCGGCGGCCCAGCGTGGCGTGAAGATCAAGCTGATGGTCTCCAACTGGAACCTTGAGCAACCAGCGCAGGCCTACCTGAAAAGCCTGGCCGTGCTGCCCAACGTGGAGATCCGCGTGGTGACGCTGCCGGTGGCCTCGAGCGGCTTCATTCCGTTCGCGCGCGTCATCCACAGCAAGACCATGGTGATCGACAACCAGATCGCGTGGGTCGGCACCAGCAACTGGAGCGGCGGCTACTTCGACCTGTCGCGCAACCTGGAAGTGGTGATGCGCAACGAGAAAATGGCGCAGCGCCTCGCGGCCTTGCAGGAGCAGACGTGGCGCTCGTCGTACGCGCAAGTCCTCGACATCAACAAGCAATATCCCAAGCCGTCGAAAGGCAGTCCCGAATGAAGAAACTCGCATGCATCCTGGCGCTGGGCAGCGCCTTCGTATCGCTGAACGCCCACGCATGGGGCAACGACGGCCACCGGGCGGTGGGCGCGATCGCCGATCAACTGATCAAGGGCAGCAACGCCGAGAAGCAGGTGCAAGCCTTGCTGCTGCCGGGCGAGAACCTGGCCAGGATCGCCACCTGGGCGGACTGCGTGAAAGGCACTTACTGCGGTCCGCAAACCGAGGAGATGGTGGCCTACACCACCGCCAATCCGCTGCACGCCGAGTACCACTACACCGACGTGCCGTACCAGTTGCCGCATTACGAAGACCACGGCGTCGGCACCACCGATCACGATATCGTGCAGACGCTCAAGCAATGCATCGCCGTGCTGCAAGGGAAGGGCGACGCGCGCACCAACCCGCACAACTTCACGCCGCGCCAGGCGTTGTTGATACTGACGCACCTGAGCGGCGACATCGCACAGCCGCTGCACGTGGGCGAAGGCTACGTCGGCAAGCGTGGTGGCTTTGTGGTGCCAACGCAGCGGCAGCTGGACGACAAGGAAGCCTTTGCCACGCAGGGCGGCAACAACCTGCTGCTGGACGATGCCAAACTGGTGGCCAGCAGCTCGCGCCTGATCCCGGCCGACGACAAGCCAGCCACGCCACAAGCCACGCGCGCCTTCCATTCGTACTGGGACACCACGGTGGTGAACTACGCCTTCCGCCGCATCGGCGCGCGCACGCCGGAGCAGTTCGCGCAGATGGTGATCGCGGAGCATCCGATCGTGGCCGCCAGCAGCGGCGATCCGCTCACCTGGCCGTATCAGTGGGCCGATCAGACCCTGACGGTGGCCAAGCTGGCCTATGCCGACGCGGTGCCCGGCAAGATGGGGCAGCAGACCAGCAAGACCACCGGCGAGTTGTACAACGTGTGGCCGCTCACCGTGCCGGACGATTATCCGGTGCCATCGTCGGCCGCCGCCAAGGCGCAGCTGACCACCGGCGGCTATCGCCTGGCGGCGGTGCTGCAGGCGATCTGGCCGTAACCCGCCGCGCTATTTCCCGGTCAAAGGATTGAACCAGAGTTCGCTGCGCGACAGTGGCGTCTCTGGCGTCAGGTGAGGATTCTCGATCCGCAGCACGCGCCGGTTCTGCAACGCGCCGGCCTTGATGCTTTCGCCCTTGTACTGCTGGAACAGGGCGTTCAGCGAGCCGTCCCTGATCATGATCTCCATGCCATCCGCGATGCGCCGCGCCAGCAGCTTGCCCTCCGGGTCGCGCCGCGTGAAGAAGTACAGCGGCAGCGGATAATGCAGCAGCAAGGTCGGTTCGATCACCATGTGCGGATAGGCTTTGCGGCGCTCGCGGAATTCGCGCTGCGCCTCGTCGATCCCGCGCGAGAAGAAATCGAAGCGTCCGGCCTCCAGCATCGCGAACAGGCCAGGGTAGCTGGTGCCTTCGATGACCTCGATGCCTGCATTGTTCAGGATGGGCACATCGATCCAGTCCTTGCCTTGGCCGACACGCAGCTTGCGCAGGTCATCGAGCTTGCGCACGGCGGCAAAGCGCGGCAGGTCGGCATCGCGCACCAGGAACAGGCGGTAGCCCAGCAAGCCGCGGTCGATCGGCACGCGCACCGGAACGAATTGCCGCTCCAGTTCCACCGAGGTGGCGCGGGCGAACACGTTGATGCGGCCGCCCGGCATCAGCAATTCCTGCGCCACGCGCTGCGAGGACATGGGGTGGGTGGACTGGTGCAACTCGAACGGACCGTAACGCGGCTCGGTCTTCTGCAGCGCCACGCGCAGCACCGCCCAGTCGTACTCGTAGCGGCTGTCCACGTCATCGAGGCTGGTGAGCGGGTAGACCACGCGCGTGGTCGCGCCGGCATAACAGGCGGCCGCCAGGCACATTGCGGTCAGCAGCATGCGGCATGCGGTGCGCGCGCTAAATACATCCAATGTCGTCATCCGGCTAGTTTGCCACATCCAGCGCCTAAGCCCTAGTGATGGCGATCCCCATGTCGCGATAGGGCGCGATCAGCGATTCCGGAATATCCGCGTTCACCACGATGGCGCTCACCTGCGACAATGGGGCGATCTGGTAGGGCGAGGCGGTGTTGAGTTTTTCGGGCGAGGCCAGTACCACGGTGCGCTGTGCCATGTTGCTGATGGCGCGCTTGACGCCGGCCTCGTCGAAGTCGCCGGTGCTGATGCCGGTTTCCGGATGCAGGCTGCACACGCCCATGAAGTAGATGTCGGTGCGGATCTGCGCGATGGCTTCCAGCGCGCCGGGACCCATGGCCACGATGGAGTGCTTGAACAGGCGGCCGCCGATCAGGATCACCTCAACGTGCGCGTGCTGCGTCAGCTCCACCGCCACCGAAGGGCTGTGCGTGACCACCGTGCAGCGCAAGTCGGACGGCAGGGCGCGCGCCAGTTGCACGGCGGTGGTGCCGCCGTCGATGAACACCACTTGTCCCGGCGCGATCATGGCTGCGGCCGCGCGCGCGATGGCGGGCTTGGCGTCGCTGGAAATCCGCTGGCGCTCGGCGAAGTTGCCCAGCGCCGGCGAGGTGGGCAGGGCGCCGCCATGGACGCGCTTCAGCAAACCTTCGCTGGCCAGTTCGCGCAGGTCGCGGCGGATGGTGTCCTCGGACAGGCCCAGTTCCTCGCTGAGGGACCTGGCGACGATTTGCCCGTCCTGGTGCAGGCGGGCCAGCAGCAGTTCTTTGCGTTGGCGTGTCAGCATATGCATGAATTTTCTTGATATTGCACGATATTGCATGATATTGTAGATAAACGCAATAGGAGATCGCCATGCCCGAAGACCGTATCCGCATTCACAAAGTAGAAGTGTTATCCGACGACTGGTTTTTGCTGCAGAAAACCACCTTTGATTACCGCCGCGGCGACGGCACCTGGCAGCGCCAGACCCGCGAAACCTATGATCGCGGCAACGGCGCCACCATCCTGCTGTACAACCGCGCCCTGCGCACGGTGCTGCTGGTGCGGCAGTTCCGCTTTCCGACCTACGGCAACGGTCATGACGGCTTCCTGATCGAGACCGCCGCCGGTTTGCTGGACCAGGCCTCGCCGGAGGACCGCATCAAGGCCGAAGTGGAGGAGGAAACCGGCTACCGCGTGGGCGAGGTGCGCAAGGTGTTCGAGGCCTTCATGAGCCCAGGCTCGGTGACGGAACGCCTGTACTTCTTTGTGGCGGAATATGATCCGGCCGCGCGCGTTGGCGCCGGCGGTGGCGTGGCGGAGGAGGGCGAGGATATCGAAGTGCTGGAGCTGCACATCGACGAGGCCATGCGGATGATGGCCGACGGCCGCATCGCCGACGGCAAGACCATCATGCTGCTGCAATACGCCGCGCTGCACCTGCTATGAAAAATTGTCTGCTGGTACTTCTGCTGTTGGCCGGACAGGCCGGCGCCGTTGGCGATCCGAAGAACGGCGCCTTGCTGTTCCGCCGCTGCGCCTCCTGCCACGCGGTGGGGCCGTATGCGAGCGCCGGTTACGGGCCGCAGCTGAACGGCATCATCGGACGGCGCGCGGCATCCACCAGGGACTACAAGTATTCCGAGGCGATGAAGAAATCGGGATTGACGTGGGACGAGAAAACGCTGGCGGCCTACCTGCGCGCGCCACATGACGTGGTGCCCGGTACGACCATGCGCTTCTGGGGGATCAAGGATGAACAGCAGGTCGCCGACCTGCTGTCCTATATGAAGACGTTTTAGCGCGACTTCACGAACGGCGTGCCGAGCGCTTTCGGCGCCACCGACTTGGCCATCAGGCCGGCCAGCACGATCACGGTCAGCACGTAAGGCACCATCTGGATCAGCGCGCCCGGCAGGCGGCCCACCACCGGCAGCTCGACGCCTTCGATCTGGATCTGCACGGCGGCGAAGAAGCCGAACATCAGGCAGCCGAGGAAGGTGTGCAGCGGACGCCAGTTACCGAACACCATGGCGGTCAGCGCCAGGTAGCCGGCGCCGGCCGACATGTCGCGCAGGAAGAAGCCGCTCTGCACGATCGCCAGATAAGCGCCGGACAGCGAGCACAGTGCGCCGGCGATCAGCATGGCGAAGTAACGCTGGCGCTCGACGTTGACGCCGGCCGCGTCGGCCGCGTGCGGGTTCTCGCCGCAGGCGCGCAGGCGCAGGCCGAAGCGGCTGTGGTAGACGATCCAATGCACCAGCGGCACCAGCAGGAAGGCCACGTACACCAGCACCGAATGGCCGCCGATCAAATGCGCGTACAGCCAGCCAATGAAGGGGATGTTTTCAACCGCGGCGGAGCCAGGCAGCACCACGTCGAACAGGCGCGCCGCGCCCAGGTCCGGCGTGCGGCCGCCCTGCTGGAAGATGTATTGCGCCACCACGAAGGTCAGGCCGCTCATGGCGATGTTGATGGCGATGCCGGCCACCAGCTGATTGCCTTTCTGCGAAATGGCGACGTAGGCCTGCAGGGTGGCCAGCAGCACCGACACCAGCATGCCCGCCATCACGCCGTACCACGGATTCTGGGTGGTGAAGGCCACCGCCGCCGACACAAACGCCGAGGCCAGGATCTTGCCTTCCAGGCCGATGTCGATCACGCCCGAGCGTTCCGCGAACAGGCCGGCCATGCCAGCGAAAATCAGCACCGGCGCGTTGCGCACGGTCGATACCAGGATGCTGCCGATATGGAGATCGTCAAAAGTCATATCGTTCTCACTTCTTGAATTTGAGCGCTTTGGCGATGGCCGGCGCGTACAGGTTTTCCATCGCGCCGCAGAACAGGATGATCAGGCCCTGCACCAGGATCACCATCTCCGGCGGGATGTTCTGCTTTTCCAGCGACAGGTCGAAACCACCTTGCGTCAGCGCGCCAAACAGCACGGCGGACAGGAAGATGCCGACCGGATGCTGGCGGCCCATCAGCGCGATCGCGATGCCGATGAAGCCCGCGCCACCGACGAAGTTGAGCGACAGGTAGTGGGTCGAGCCCATGATGGAGTTGACCGAACCCAGGCCCGCCAGCGCGCCCGAGATCAGCATGACGATGATGATCATCTTGCTGATGCGGATGCCGGCGTAGTGCGCCGCGTGCTGGTTCAAGCCGGTGGCGCGCAGCTTGAAGCCCCACGCCGAACGCGACACGACCACGCCGTAGATCACCAGCGCGATCAGCGCCAGGAAGAAGCTGATGTTGAGCGGCGTCTCGCCCAGCACCGGCAGCCACTGGTTCAGGCGTGGCATCTCGGCGGCGGCGGCGAACGCGCGGCTGGCCGGATTCTGTTCGCCGGCCGGGATCATGTACTTCACGATCACGAAGTTCATCAGCGAGGCGGCGATGAAGTTGAACATGATGGTGGTCACCACCACATGGCTGCCGCGTTTCGCCTGCAGGTAGCCGGGCAGGAAGGACCACAGCGCTCCGAATACGGCGGCGCCGATCACGCCGGCAGGAATCAGCAGCCATGAAGGCAGCGAGCTGTCGAAGCCCAGCATCACCAGCGTCAGGCCAAGGCCGCCCACATACATCTGGCCTTCGGCGCCGATGTTGAACAGGCCGGCCTGCATGGCGATCGACACCGCCAACCCGGTGAAGATGAAGGTGGAGGCGTAGAACAGCGTGTAGCTCAGGCCTTCCGGATTGACCACCGCGCTGTTGACCAGGATGGCCAGCGATTCGGTCGGGCTTTCGCCCAGCAGGTGGATCACCAGCGCCGTCACCAGCATGGCGGACAGCAGGTTCAGTACGGGCATGACAAACGCAGTGGCCCAGCGTGGCAAGTCTTTATTCATGATTTATGCATGCCCCCCATCAGCAGGCCGATACGGGTGGTGTCGAATTCTTCAATTTTCAGTTCGCCGGTGATGCGGCCGCCGCACATGACCAGGATGCGGTCCGCCAGCGCGCGCACTTCTTCCAGCTCCACGGAGACCAGCAGGATCGCGACGCCTTCATCGCGCAGCTTGAGCAGCTGGGTGTGGATGCTCTCGATGGTGCCGATGTCGACCCCGCGCGTCGGCTGGCCGACCAGCATCAGCTTGGGCCGCGCCAGCACTTCGCGCGCGATCACCACCTTCTGCTGGTTGCCGCCCGAGAGCAGGCCGATACGCAGATCGTGATTGTTCGGACGCACGTCGAAATTGCGCATCAGGTCCGCGCAGCGGGCGGCGATGGCCTTGAAGTCCAGCAAGCCCCATTTGTTTTTCAGCTTGTCCTGGTAGCCGAAGATGGTGTTGTGCATGACCGAGAAGGCCTTGATCACGCCGTCGCGCAGGCGGTCTTCCGGCACGTGGCCGATGCCCAGTTCGCGGAAGGTGCGCGGCAGGCCGTCGGCGTCCGAGCGGCCCTCGAACGGCAGCGCCTTGCCGAGGAAATCCAGCTTGCCGGACGACGGCAGGCGCATGCCCGACAAAATCTCCATCAATTCGCTCTGGCCATTGCCGGAGACGCCGGCGATCGCCACGATCTCGCCGGCGCGCAGCGTGAAGCCGATATCGGCCAGCAGTTTGACGCCCTGGTCGTCCAGCAGTTGCAGCCCTTCGACCTGCAGCACCGGCGCGCCCGGATTGTAGGGCGCGCGCGGCAGGTTGTTCTCGATCGGACGGCCGACCATCATGTTGGCCAGTTCCTCCTTGGTGGTGCCGGCGGTCGGCACAGCGCCGATCACGCGGCCGCCGCGCATCACGGTGACGGTGTCGGTGATGTCGAGGATCTCCTGCAGCTTGTGGGTGATCAGGATGATGGTCTTGCCCTGTTCCTTGAACAGCCGCAGGATCTCGAACAGCGATTCGGTTTCCTGCGCGGTCAGCACGGCGGTCGGCTCGTCCAGGATCAGGATGTTGGCGCTGCGGTAGATCTGCTTGAGGATCTCCACCCGCTGCTGCGCGCCCACCGACAGGTCGTGGATGGTGGCCAGCGGATCGACCTCCAGACGGTAGCGCGCGCAGATCTCGCGCAACTCCTGCTCCACGCGCGCGCGGTTGGCCTTCAGCTTGAAGCCGCCCTCGCTGCCCAGCATGACGTTATCGAGCACGGTCATGTTCTCGACCAGCATGAAGTGCTGGTGCACCATGCCGATGCCGAGCGCG
Organism: Duganella sp. SG902; assembly: GCF_013376005.1. Lineage (GTDB taxonomy): Bacteria > Pseudomonadota > Gammaproteobacteria > Burkholderiales > Burkholderiaceae_D > Rugamonas. Next base: position 208,572 of record NZ_JABMJK010000004.1, read on the forward strand.
ATCGCCTCCTGGCTGTTGTGGATGCGGCGCGCCTGGCCATCGAGCAGGATTTCCCCGCCGTCGGCGCGGTAGTACCCGTACAGGATGCTCATCAGGGTCGACTTGCCGGCGCCGTTCTCGCCCACCAGGCCATGGATGGACCCCTTGGCGATGCTGAAGCTGACGTCCGTGTTCGCTTTCACAGCTCCGAAATGCTTGGAGATGCCGCGAAATTCTACTGCTGGCTGCATAGGATCGTTTTCGAATGCGGTTAATTAAAATGCTAAAACGCGCCGCACGGGAAATACCCGGGCGGCGCGCTCTGTGTTCAAGCAGGATTTAGACCGGGCAGGCCGCGCCCGAGCGAATATCGATGACCTTGACCTTGCCGTCGATAATGTCCTTGCGCGCGCCGGTCACACGCTTTTCGATTTCCGGCGTGATCAGCTTGCGGTTGTTCTCGTCCAGCGCCCAATCGACGCCGCCTTCCTTCAGGCCCTTGGCGGTGACGCCGGCCTTCCAGGTGCCGTTCTTCATCTGCATGAAGGAGTCGTACACGGCGTTGTCGACGCGCTTGACCATCGAGGTCAGCACGCTGCCGGGGTACAGGTGATTCTGGTTGGAGTCGACGCCGATGGCCAGCTTGCCTTTTTCCTTGGCGGTCTGCAGCGTGCCCAGGCCCGAACCGCCGGCCACGGCAAACACCACGTCGACGCCGCGGTCGAACTGCGAGCGCGCCAGCTCACCGCCCTTGGCCGGGTTGTTCCACGAGTCGGAGGTGGTGCCGACCATGTTGGAGGTCACTTCCACTTTCGGGTTGACCGCCTTCGCGCCCTGCGCGTAGCCGCAGGCGAAGGTGCGGATCAGCGGGATGTCGACACCGCCGATGAAGCCGATCTTCTTGGACTTGGACGCCATGGCGGCGGCCACACCCACCAGGTAGGAGCCTTCCTCTTCCTTGAAGGTGATGGAGTTGACGTTGGCGCCTTGCGCCACGCCGTCGATCAGCACGAAGCGGACTTTCGGGAATTCCTTGGCGACCTTCTGCACGGCGGCCTGCTGGGCGAAGCCGACGGAGGCGATCAGGTCCAGGTTTTTGCGGGCGAGGCCGCGCAGCACCTGTTCGGCCTGGGTGTCGCTGGAGGCTTGCACCTCGATGAAATTGATGTTGGTTTCCTTCTTGAAGCGCGTGGCGCCTTCAAAAGCGGACTGGTTAAACGACTTGTCGAACTTGCCGCCCGCGTCATACACGATGCCCAGCTTAGGGTCAGCCGCGGACGCGCTGGCAGCGATAAACAGCGCTGCAACCGTCAAACTAAGTTGTGAAAGTTTCATGAATAGGCTCCTGGAAGATCGATATTGTATATTTTTATTGGCCGTAACATGTAATTCCTGTTTTGGGGCCCTCATGTCGCACCGCAACAACAGCTTGCGCCGAATTAAATATTTTTCTCATGTTGCTTTTTTGTCCGTTTGGACAAAATTCCGCTGCCGCCATTCTGCCGCCCTTGCTCCAGTTTCATAGAGCAAGCCGCGCCATGCCCCGCCACACGGGCGATCCATCACTATGCCCCAGCGCTGATATGTACGACAAATTCGTTTTTTCTTAGGTATTTATATAAAATCGATATGAATCAAAGCCAAATTTTTCCGTGCTAGCATGATTGGTAATTTGTATATCGATATGCGGAATCGTTCAGGCTCGATACACATTTGATAAGAAAAAACACCGACTACACAATCTAAGGGAGCAGGACATATGAGCAAGCAACGTAGTTACGCAGTGCGATCGTTGATCGCCCTGGCCGTCGCCAGCGCTTTCCCGCTGCATTCGGCATGGGCAGCCGAAGCGGAGGCACAGGACACCCCGGCCGCCAGCAAGGACCAGCTGGAAACCGTGATCGTGACGGCCCAGCGCCGCGCGGAAAACATCAAGGACGTGCCGATGTCCATCGCCACCCTGAAGGGCGACAAGCTGGACGTGCTGACCTCGGGCGCCGCCGACATCCGCTTCCTGGCCGGCCGTTCGCCGTCGGTCAACGTGGAGTCGGACTACGGCCGTACCTTCCCGCGTTTCTACATCCGCGGCCTGGGCAACACCGACTTCGACCTGAACGCGTCGCAGCCGGTTGGCCTGGTGATGGACGACATCGTCCAGGAAAACGCCATGCTGAAGGGCTTCCCTGTATTTGACGTCGACCAGGTCGAGGTGCTGCGCGGCCCGCAGGGCACGCTGTTCGGCCGTAACTCGCCGGCCGGCGTGATCAAGTTCGACTCGGCCAAGCCGGTGTTCAAGACCGAGGGCTACCTGCAACTGGGCGTGGGCAACTATTCGGCCAAGACCGTGGAAGGCATGTTCAACATTCCGGTCAGCGACACCGTGGCGTTGCGCTTCTCGGGCACCAGCCAGCACCGCGACGACCGCGTGCACAACACCAACCCGAACAAGAACACCGCCACCCAGGACTTCGAGGGCTACGGCGACAACGCCTTCCGCCTGCAGGCCCTGGTGCAGCCGAACAAGGACTTCAGCGCGCTGTTCAACTACCATGAGCGCGACTACCACGGCTCGGCCACCTTGTTCCGCGCCAACATCATCAAGAAGGGCACCAACGACCTGGTGGACGGCTTCGACTACGGCTCCTACCCGACCGACGGCGTCAACTACCAGAAGCTGGAGACCAAGGGCGGCAACATCCGCCTGAAGTACAACCTGAGCGACATCACGCTGCACTCGATCACCGGCTACGAAACCCTGAAGTTCAACAGCCGCGCCGACGTCGACGGCGGTTACGGCGCCGTGTTCGCGCCGCCATCGGGCCCTGGCTACATCCCGTTCCCGGTCGAGACCGCCGACCTGCTGCCTAACCACAAGCAGTTCTCGCAGGAGTTCCGCGCCGAGTCCAACTACACCGGCCCGCTGCAGTGGATCGGCGGCCTGTACTTCTTCGACGAGAATATTCAGATCGACAGTATCAGCTTCAACTCCTTCGCGCCCGGCAATCCGCAAAACGTGCCGTACGCGATCCAGTACCAGAAGTCGAAATCGTGGGCGGCCTTCGGCTCCCTGAACTACACCGTCAACGACAAGTTCAAGGTGCGTGCCGGCTTGCGCTACACGGACGACAAGAAGGACTTCTCGGCCGCGCGCACCGACTATGACGCCACCAACAAGCTGGTCACCGTTGGGCACGAACTGCACAGCAAGTCGAACAACCTGAGCTGGGACCTGAGCGGCACCTACGAGCTGGACAAGAATACCAACCTGTTCGCCCGCGTGGCCACCGGCTACCGCGCGCCGTCGATGCAGGGCCGCCTGAACGGCTTGGGCGACAAGCCATCGCAGGCCGATGCCGAAAAGGCGCTGTCGTTTGAAGCCGGCGTCAAGCAAGACCTGTTCGACAAGCGCGCACGCCTGAGCGCGGCCGTGTTCCAGTACCGCGTGAAGGACAAGCAGCTGACCGCCGGCAGCGGTTCGATCAATATGAACCAGCTGATCAACGCCGAGAAGGTGACCGGCCAAGGCGTCGAGCTGGACTTCCAGGCCAACCTGGGAGGTGGCTTCAGTGGTTCGCTGGGTTACAGCTACAACGACACCGAGATCAAGGACCCGAGCCTGTTCGTGCAGTACTGCGGCAACTACGGCAACAACCCGACCCACGCCAGCGGTTGCACCCCGTCCAATATGAACGCGGCCGTGCCGGGTACCTCGCTGATCAACGGCAACCCGCTGCCGCGCGCGCCGAAGTCGCAGGCCAACTTCACGCTCAAGTACAGCACCGATGTAGGCAACGGCGAGTTCTACGCCTACACCGACTGGACCTACCGCAGCAGCTACAACTTCTTCCTGTACGAAGCGCCTGAGTACAAGGCCAAGCCGCTCACCGAAGGCGGCGTGCGCCTGGGCTACAAGTGGGGCGACGGCAAGTATGAAGTGGCCGCCTTCGGCCGCAACATCACCGACAAGCAAGTCATCATCGGCGCCATCGACTTCGACAACCTGACCGGTATGTTGAACGAGCCACGCACCTGGGGCGCGACCTTCAAGGTCAACTTCTAAGGTTAAAATCCCCGCCACGTGCGGGGATTTTTCTTTCAGGAGTCGGATTTGGACCAGACCGTTGTGAACCTTTGGCCGCTGCTGGGCGTGGCCGTCATCATTCTTGGTTTTGCCTTGCGGGCCCATCCCGTGCTGGTGGTGATCGCCGCCTGCGTGGTCACCGGCCTGACCGCGGCCATGCCCATGGAGCAGCTGCTGGCCACGCTGGGCGCGGCCTTCGTCAAGACCCGCAACCTGCCGCTGATATTGCTGCTGCCGATCGCCGCCATCGGCTTGCTGGAGCGGCATGGCCTGAAGGAGCATGCGCAGGCCTCGATCGCGCGCATCCGCTCGGCCACCACCGGGCGCCTGCTGATCGTCTATCTGGCCATCCGCGAAGTGAGCGCCGCCTTCGGCCTGACCAGCATCGGCGGCCACCCGAACATGGTGCGGCCGCTGATCGCGCCGATGGCCGAGGGCGCGGCCGAGGTGCGCTACCCCAACGTGCCGCTGGAGATGCGCCACCGCATCCGCGCCATGGCCGCCGCCACCGACAACGTCGGCCTGTTCTTCGGCGAAGATATCTTCGTGGCTTTCGGCGCCATCGTGCTGATGCAAACCATTTTGCACGGCGAGGGGCTGGACGTCGATCCGCTGCACATGGCGCTGTGGGGCATACCGACCGCGGTGTGCGCCTTCATCATCCACTCCTGGCGCCTGTACCGGCTTGACGCGCAGATTGCCCGGAGCGTGAAATGATCCTCAAGCTCGATTATTTCTACTACGTGCTGGGCGCCATGCTGCTGATGGTGGCGTGGATGGCGCTGCGCGACCGGCACAACCCCAAGCGTTACAGCAGCGCCTTGTTCTGGGCCTTGTACGCCGTGGTCTACCTGGCCGGCGAGCAGCTGCCGCCGGTGGCGGCCGGCGTGCTGATGGTGGCGATGGCGCTGATCGCCGGCTTCGGCGGCGTGGCGCTGGGCCGCTACGGCGACCGCACGGCGGACGAGCGGCGCGGCAGCGCGCAGCGCCTCGGCCACAAACTGCTGATCCCGGCGCTGATGATCCCCATCACCACCGTGATCGGGTCAACCCTGTTCAAGGACGTCAAGTGGGATGGCCTGTTCCTGCTCGATCCGAAAAACCTCACCCTGGTCAGCCTCGGTTGCGGCTCGCTGTTCGCGGTCGCCACCGCCTGCTGGCTGACGCGCTCGACACCGGCGCAAGCGATGCGCGAATCGCGCCGCCTGATCGACCATCTGGGCTGGGCGGTGGTGCTGCCGCACATGCTGGCGGTACTGGGTCTGCTGTTCACCGAAGCCGGCATGGGCAAGGCGGTGGCGCACGTGGTCACCTCCTACATCAACATGGACATCCGGCTGGTGGCGGTGGCGGTGTACTGCATCGGCATGGCGCTGTTCACCATCATCATGGGCAACGGGTTTGCCGCGTTCCCGGTGATGGCCGGCGGGGTCGGCATCCCGGTGCTGGTGGGCGTGTACCACGCCAACCCGGCGATGATGGCGGCCATCGGCATGTTCAGCGCCTACTGCGGCACCCTGATGACGCCGATGGCGGCCAACTTCAACATCGTGCCGGCCGCGCTGCTGGAACTGCCGGACAAGAACGCGGTGGTGAAAATGCAGGTGCCAACCGCCTTGCCGCTATTGTTAGTAAATATTACTTTGCTTTATTTTTTAATGAATCTATGAGACGCTTTCGCACTAAAGCATCACCGCGGAGCAGTCGAGATGAAAAAGATAATATTGTTAACGGGCTTCGAACCGTTTAACAAGGAGACCATCAATCCCTCGTGGGAAGCCGTGCGCCAGCTCGATGGCTGGCACGAGGGCGAATTCGTGGTCCACGCGCGGCAGCTGCCGTGCGTGTTCGGGCATGCGCTCAAGGTGGTGCACCAGGCGGTGGAGGAGCTGCAGCCCAGCATCGTGATCGCGGTGGGCCAAGCCGGCGGCCGGGTCGACCTGTCGATCGAGCGCGTGGCCATCAACATAGACGACGCCCCCATCCCCGACAACCAGCAACGCCAGCTGGTGGACCAGCCTATCGTCAACGGCGGCCCGGCCGCCTACTTCTCCACCTTGCCGATCAAGGCCATCGTGCACGAGCTGCGCGAGGCGGGGCTGCCGGCCTCGGTGTCGCAGACGGCCGGCACCTTCGTGTGCAACCACGTGTTCTACGGCCTCATGCACCAGGCGCACGAGTGGGGCACCACCATGCGCGCCGGCTTCATCCACATCCCCTATCTGCCGCGGCAGGCGGCCAAGCACCCCGGCGCCGCCAGCATGCAGCTGGCGGACGTGGTGGAGGGCTTGCGCATCGCCGTCCGCACCACGCTCGCCCACACCGTCGACATGCGCGAGGCGGGCGGTCTGACTCACTAGGTCAACAGGATCGCCGACTCGGCCAGCGAGGCGACGCCCACCAGCGTTACCTCGTGACCGGCGCCGAGGTTGATCACGAAGTTCTTCCCATCGACATGGCCAAGCGCCAGCACGTCGGCTGCGCTGTTCAGCGGCAGGCCGTTGTAGTCGTGCCCCAGCAGCAGGTGGTCGCCGCCGGCGGCCGAGAACCCGCTCACCTTGATCGCGCCGGCCTCGCTGTTCAGCACAAAGCTGTCGGCCGCGCTGGTGCCGGCCAATGTCAGGCCGGTGGCGCCTGGATCGATGATCAGGTTCAGCTTGGCCGATGCTGCTGATACGTTGCCGGCGATATCGGTGGCCTTGGCCGTCAGGCTGTGCGCGCCGGTGGCCAGTGGCGCCGTGGTGGCGATGCTCCAGGCGCCCTTGTGGTCGGCCAGCGCGCTGCCCAGCAGCGTGTCGCCATCGTACAAGGTGACGATGGCGTCGGCTTCGGCCTTGCCGCTGATGACCGGCGTGCTGATGGCGGTCTTGTTGTCGCTGCCGGCGGCGCCGCTATCGTAGATGGCCGGCAGGTCCAGCGCGGTCGGCACAGCGGGCGCCTTGTTGTCGAGCGTCAGCGCGAGGACAGGCGAAGCGCTGGAGACGTTGCCCGCAATGTCGGTCACCTTGATGGTCAGCTTGTGGGCTCCGCCCGGCAACGCCTTGGAGGTGATGCTCCAGTTGCCGTCGTCGCCGGCCAGCGCGGTGCCGACCAGCGTGTTGCCGTCGTACAGCGCCACGCTGGCGCCGGCCTCGGTCACGCCGCTGACTTTCGGCGTGGTGACGTTGGTGATGCCATCGCTTTGCGAGCGGCCGCTGTCGGACAGCGTATCGAGCAGCGGCGCGCTCGCTACCAGCACCGCCCTGGTATCGACCGTGAGTACCAGTTCCGCCGACGCCAGCGATACATTGCCCGCCGCGTCGGTCGCGGCAGCCGTCAGGTGGTGTTCGCCATCGGCCAGCTTGGTGCTGGTGATGCTCCATACGCCTTTGTTGTCTGCGGTGGCCTTGCCGACTTGCTTTGCGCCGTCGAACAGCACCACGGTGGCGCCGGCTTCAGCCTTGCCGGTGATGACCGGCGTGGTCAAGTTGGTGATGTTGTCGCTGGTAGACGCGCCCTTGTCAGACGCGGTGGCCAGGTCCAGCAAGGTCGGTGCGGCGGTCGCCGTATCAACGGTGAGCTTGAACGCCGGCGACGCCAGCGATACATTACCTGCCACATCGGTCGCCTTGGCGGTCAGGCTGTGCACGCCGTCGGCCAGCGTGACGCTGGAGGTGATGCTCCAGGCGCCGTTCTTGTCGGCCAGGGCCGTGCCCAGCAAGGTGTCGCCGTCGTACAGCGCGACGATGGCGTTGGCCTCGGCCTTGCCGGAGACGACCGGCGCGGTGATGCTGGTGAGGTTGTCGCTATTCGACGCGCCGTTATCGGCACTGACGGCCAGATCCAGCGCGGTCGGCGCGGAGGGTGCTTTGACGTCGATCGTCACCGCCAGCGCTGCCGGCGCGGTCGACACGTTGCCGGCGGTGTCGGTGGCCTTGGCGGTGAGGCTGTGCGCGCCGGCCGCCAGCGCTTTGCTGGTGATGCTCCACGCGCCCTTGTCATCGGCCACCGCGGTACCGACCACGGTGCTGCCGTCGTACAAGGTCACGGTAGCACCGGCTTCCGCGGTGCCGCTGACTTTCGGCGTCGTGACATTGGTAATGCCATCGCTTTGCGAGCGGCCAGTATCGGATAGCGCTGCAAGCACCGGAGCGCTGACGCTGGTCCCGGTGTCGATGGTGACCAGCAGTTGTGAAGATGGCGCCGACAACAGGCCGCCGCTGTCCTGGGTAACGGCGCTCAGGTAATGCTTGCCCTCCGCCAGCTTGCCGGTGGTGACGCTCCACACGCCATTTGCACTGGCCACCGCCGTACCGATTTGCGTGGCGCCGTCGAACAGCAGCACGGTAGTGCCGGCCGCCGCCTTACCGGTGATGGTCGGCGTGGCCAGGCTGGTGAGGTTGTCGCTGCTGGACGCGCCTTTATCGGAGGCGGCCAGCAGATCAGGCGCGGTGGGCGCTGTCGCGGCGGCGACGGTCACGCTGAGCGCGGCCGAGGCCGCCGAGGTATTGCCGGCGACGTCGGTGACGGTGATGGTCAGGCTATGCGCGCCGTCGGCCAGCGTGCTGGCGGTGATATTCCACGCGCCCTGGTCGTCGGCCACGGCGCTGCCGATGCGCTTGGCGCCGTCGTACAGGGTGACGGTGGCGCCGGCCTCGGTGACGCCGGTCAGGCGCGGCGTGGCGCTGGTGGGTAGCGAGGCCAGCACCGGCACGTCCGGGGCATCGGGCGCCTTGGTGTCAACGATGATGACGGACTCGGTCGAGAGCGCGCCGACATTGCCGGCCTGGTCGGTGGTGGTCACGCGGATGCGGTGCGCGCCGTCGCTGAGCCCGTACAGCACCGAATACCATGCGCCGGTATCGGAGACCCCAGCCTTCAGGTATTGTTCAACGCCGTCCACATATACCCTGACCGAGGCGTGGTTGTCGGCCTCGGTCGTGCCGTATACCACCAGGGTACTGACATTGGTAATCTGGTCGCTGGACGAGCTGCCGTGGTCATCGCGTGAATCCAGCAGCGGCCTGGTCGAGATCGTCTGCGGTCCCTGGGTATCCACCGTCAGGACCAGCGTGCCGGAGACGGGCAGGGCGTTGCCATCCTTGTCGGTGGAGTGGGCCACCAGGCTGTGCTTGCCGTCGGCTAGCGGTGTGGTGGTGATGCGCCAGATACCCTGTGTGTCAGCTACGCCGGTGCCAATTATTTTGTTCCCCTCGTACAGCACCACCCTGGTGCCGGGATCGGCAAAGTTGGCGATGATCGGGGTGGACAGGTTGGTCATTCGATCGCCGGAGATGCCGGTATCCGACTGCAGCAGCGGCGCGTTGGTGTCGACGAAAAATCCCACCACATCCGAATCCGTGATATTGCCGGCAAGGTCCTGTACCTGCGCCAGCATGGTGTGCCAGCCGTCGACCAGCGCCGCCGCGGTGAAGGACCAGGTGCCGTCCTGGCCGGCCACCACGCTGCCGATCTTGGTGACGCCGAAGTAGTCCGACTCGTAGATGTCAACGCGGGTGCCGGCTTCGGCGGTGCCGGTGAAGTTGGCGGTGGTAGTATGGATGGTGGTCTGGTCGCCGTTGATCTCCTCCGGCACCAGGGCCATGGTGGAAATCGGTGCGGTGGTGTCGATGGTGAGCTGGAGCGGCGAGGAGGGCGTCGAGGTATCGCCGTTGCTGTCGTGTTCGATCACGCTGATGGTGTGCACGCCATCGGTCAAGGTTTCACCGCTCGCTTGCCAGTTGCCGTTGGCATCGACCGGTACGGCGAACTTGCCCTTGACGCCGTCGATGACCAGTTCCACAAACGAGCCTGGCTTGGCCTTGCCGACATACACGGGCAGGGTGACGTTGGTGATGTGGTCGGTGCTGGAGGCGCCACTGTCGCTTTCGAAATCCAGTTGCACTTCGGCCGGCGCCTTGGTTTGTGTTTTGGGCGGGGTGTCGGCCGGCGCTGCGACGTTGACGTAGGTGCTCGGCGAACGATCGGAGACATTGCCAGCCACATCGGTGGCTGTGACCGAGAACGCATGCAAGCCGTTGGCCAGCTTGTCGCTGGTGACGCGCCAGTTGCCGTTGGCGTCGGTGATGGCCATGCCGACCATGTCATCACCATCATACAGGGTGATCCATGCGTTCGGTTCGGACTGGCCAGTGAAGGTCAAGCGGTTCTGAGTGCTGGTCGACGGCATGCAAAAACTCCTGGTTAAGAATATGGGAGCATGTTGCCACACGTAAACTCAAATTGCAAAAAATAGTTATTGAGTTTGCTAACTTTTTGCTAGCCGCTCGGGTTGAGGATATTGAGGAAGGCCCGCACCACCGGCGCGTCATCGGTGGTGGCGTAGCTGATGTACAGGTTGGCCGACGGCGGGTTGGTGCGGATTGGCAGGAACACCACGCCGGGCCAGCCGATGCGGCCGGTGGTTTCCGGGATCAGGGTCACGCCCAGGCCCGCGCCCACCATCGCCAGCAGGGTTTGCGGCTCGGACGCTTCCTGGAAGATGGCCGGCTGGAAGCCGGCGTTGACGCAGCACTGGATCAGGTAGCGCGGGAAGGAGGACTTGTCGAGCGCCAGCGTCAGCATCGGCTCGTTGGCGATGTCGATCAGCTCGATGGCGTCCTGCTTGGCCAGCGGGTGGTGCTCGTTGATGGCCACGCACACGTCTTCGCGGAAGCATAGTTCCTGGCGCAGGTTGTCGTTCTTGAGATCGTCTTCGTTGAGCTTGGGCTCGCGCCAGAAGCCGACGTCGATCTGCTTGGCGCGCAAGGCTTCATACTGCAAGGTTGGGCCGAGTTCGTGGATGGTCCAGGTCACGCGCGGGAACTTGGTCTGGAATTCCTCCAGCAGGCTGGGAATCGGCCCCCACATGGCCGAGCCGACGATGCCCACGCGCAGGCGGCCGACCTCGCCGCGGTCGATCTGGCGGATGGTGTCGATGGTCATGCGCATCTTGGCCAGCAGGTCGGAGGCCTCGTTCATCAGCGCCTTGCCGGCCACGGTCAGCTCGAAGGTGCGGGTGGTGCGCGCGAACAGTTTGACGCCCAGCTCGCTCTCCAGTTTCATGATTTGCTGGCTGAGCGGCGGCTGCGAAATATGCAGACGCTCGGCGGCGCGGCTGAAACTTTTTTCTTCGGCCACGGCCAGGAAGTACTTGAGTTGTTTCAGGTCGATGGACATGACAGGCCTCGAAAGTGAGCCCCGTCATTCCGGCTTTCGCCGGAATGACGGTCAGGTGCGTTGCATGGCCACCGCCAGCGCGGCGCCGCAGCGGGCGTTGTTCTTCACCAGCGCGATGTTGGTCGCCAGGCTGCGGCCCTCGGTCAGCGCCTTGATGCGCGCCAGCAGGAACGGCGTGACATCCTTGCCGGTGACGCCTTGCTGGTCCGCTTCCCGCAATGCCTGTTCGGTGATGCGGTCGATCTCCTCCTTCGGCATGGCCTCGGCGGCCGGCACCGGATTGCTGACCACCACGCCGCCTTTCAAGCCCAGCTGCCACTTGGTGTGGATGAAGGCCGCCTGCTCGGCCGGCGTGTCCAGCTGGAAGTCGGCGTTGAAGCCGCTCTCGCGCGTGAAGAAGGCCGGGAAGCCGCGCTGGCCGACGCTCACCACCGGCACGCCATGGGTTTCCAGGTATTCCAGCGTCAGGCCGATATCGAGGATGGATTTCACGCCGGCGCACACCACCGCCACCGAGGTCTGCGCCAGTTCCTGCAGGTCGGCCGAGATGTCGAAGCTGGTCTCGGCGCCGCGGTGCACGCCGCCGATGCCGCCGGTGACGAACACCTGGATGCCGGCCAGCTCGGCGCAGATCATGGTGGCTGCCACGGTGGTCGCGCCCAGCTTGTTCTGCGACAGCACATAAGGCAGGTCGCGGCGGCTCACCTTGATGGCGTCGGTCGAGGTGCCCAGCAGTTCCAGCTGCTCGTCGGACAGGCCTATGCAGATCTTGCCGCCGATGATGGCGATGGTGGCCGGCACGGCGCCGCCGTCGCGGATGATTTGTTCCACCTCGCGCGCCATGCGCACGTTCTGCGGATACGGCATGCCGTGCGAGATGATGGTCGACTCCAGCGCGACGATCGGTTTGCCGGCGGCGCGGGCTGCGGCCACTTCCGGCGAGAACAGCAGGTATTGGTGCATGGTTTTATCCTTTATTGGGGAACAGCGGCACATGGAATGGCTGCGTCATGTCAAAGTCGTGTATCTCGTCGAGCACGTCGGCGGCCAGCAGCGGCGACACCGTTTCCGGGCTTTCCAGGGTCATCGCCGCCACCTTCAGGCCGCGGCGGCAGGCCAGCGTCAGGTCGGCGCTGCCCTGGTACAGCGACCAGCAGACGGCGGCCGAGAAGGCGTCGCCGGCGCCGGTCACGTCAACCACCTCGACCTGGTGCGCGGCCAGCCACACCAGTTCGCCATCGCGCGTGTGGTACACGCCCTGGCCGCCGCAGGTGACGATCACGTCGCGCGCGCCCTGCGCCTGCACCTCGCGGCAGGCGGCGCGCACGTCGGCCTCGGTGGGCAGGGCGCGGCCCGCGCGGGTTTCCAGCTCGCCGCGGTTGAGGATCAGCAGGCGCAGGCCGCGCAGGTCCTGCGGCAGGCGCGCCATCTTGGGCTGCGACACGGCCACGATCACCAGCGGCACGTTGTCCTGGCGCGCGCTGTCCAGCAGCACGGCGATGCTGTCGGCCGGCAGGTTGAGGTCGGCCACGGTCATGGCGGCGGCCGCGCGCTGCGGCTGGCGGCTGGCCAGGAAGTCGGGCGTGATGCGGTCGTACAGCGCCATGTCCGCCAGCGCCACCACCAGCTCGCCCTTGTCGTCGAGGATGGCGGTGTAGGTGCCGGTGGCCGCGTCCTGCAGCTTGAGGCTGCCGCGCGTGTCGATGCCGGCGCGCTCGGCGTGCTCCTGCAGGCCGCGGCCGGCGGCGTCGTCGCCCAGCGCGGTCAGCAGGGCGGTGGGCAGGTTCAGCCGGGCCAGGTTCTCGGCGATGTTGCGCGCCACGCCGCCGTAGACCTCCTCGGCGGTGGCCGGGTTGGAGGTGCCCAGCTGCATGGCGGCGATGGTGCGCAGCTTGCGGTCGAGGTTGGCGGCGCCCAGGCACAGCACCGGGCGCTTGTCCGGCAGCACGTAGGCGCGGCCGAGCAGGCGGCGTTCGCGGATCAGGCCGGCGATGTGGCCGGCCACGGCCGAACGCGACAGGCGCAGCTCGACCGCCAGGTCCTGCTGGGAGATGAAGGGGTTGGCGCGGATCAGCTGGTAGAGCTGTTCCTTTTTGGAGGAATCGGTCACGCTCGTGGCCTCGTTAAACAATTGTTCTTCATGGTAGACTTTTGTTCGGTGCGCGTCAATGGCGCGGCGGCGGCTCAGTTTGCCTTGATTTATAATACTCCTGATTTATATTACTTTAGTATAAATGGCTAAGAAAAATGGTATTTGCCATACATATGAACGATGATGCATAGTGTCAGCTTCCCCAGCCACATCAAAAAATCAGAGGATTCCATGTCTAATAATTCCCCATTCCAGGCCGCTGACATTATTCGCTCCCGCCTGCCGGCCGATTTCAAGCCGCGCGTGGCGATGATTCTCGGTTCGGGCCTGGGCGTGCTGGCGGAACAAATGACCGACGCCGTCACCATCAGCTACGACCAGCTGCCGGGCTTCCCGATCTCCACCGTGCACGGCCACGCCGGCGAGCTGGTGATCGGCACGCTGGCGGGCGTGCAGGTGGTGTGCATGAAGGGCCGCGGCCACGTCTATGAAGGCTACGGCCTGGGCGTGATGACCAGCGCCATACGCACCATGAAGCTGCTGGGCTGCGAGATGCTGTTCGTGACCAACGCTGCCGGTTCGCTGCGCACGGAAGTGGACGCCGGTTCGCTGGTGGCGCTGACCGACCATATCAACTTCCTGCCGGGCACCCCGATGATGGGCCCGAACGACGAGCGCTTCGGCCCGCGTTTCTTCAGCATGGCCAACGCTTACGACGCCGAGCTGCGCGCGCTGCTGCATACCTCGGCCAAGGAAAAGAACGTGACGCTGCACGAGGGCGTGTATATCGCTTACGCCGGTCCTAACTTTGAAACGCCGGCGGAAATCCGCGCGTTCAAGACGCTGGGCGCGGACGTGGTGGGCATGTCTGTGGTGCCGGAGGTGGTGTCGGCCCGTCATTGCGGTTTGAAGGTGGTGGGCGTGTCGGCCATCACCAACCTGGCCGAGGGCCTGTCGCCGTTCCCGCTGTCGCACGAGCAGACCCTGAAGTACGCTGCCGTGGCGGCGACCTCGCTGGTGGAAGTGATTCTGGGCTTCCTGGGCAACGTGGCGAAAACGCCGCAGGCGTAATATGTTCGAGGGGCGGCGATGCCGCCCTTTTTTGTTAGCCCCCGTCATCCCGGCGTACGCCGGGATCCATGCTTCGCTTGCTGGCAGGCGTTGCATGGATTCCGGCTTTCGCCGGAATGACGCGCGGGGCGGAAATGGAGTCTCGTTATGAAACGCGCATTTATCCTGCTGCTCGATTCGTTTGGCCTGGGCGCCACGCCCGATGCGGCGAAGTACAACGACGCCGGCGCCAACACCTTCGGCCACATCGCGGAGCAAGTCGCCAAAAGCGGCAAGCCGATGTCGCTGCCGACCATGGAAAAACTCGGCCTGACCGCCGCCGCGCATCTGGCCAGCGGCGAATGGGCCGCCGGCTTCACCCAGCGCGAAGGCTTCACCGCCGCCTACGGCGCCGCGCGTGAACGCTCGACCGGCAAGGACACCCAGTCCGGCCACTGGGAAATCGCCGGCGTGCCGGTGGAATTCGACTGGGGCTACTTCCCGAAAACCGTGCCGTCGTTCCCGGCCGAGCTGACGCAAAAGCTGCAGGAACTGACCGGCGTGCCGGGCTTCCTGGGCGACTGCCATGCATCGGGCACGGAAATCATCAACCGCTTTGGCGATGAACACGTCGCCAGCGGCAAGCCGATTATCTACACCTCGGCCGACTCGGTAATGCAGATCGCCGCGCACGAGGAATCGTTCGGCCTTGAGCGCCTGTACGAAGTGTGCGAGATCGCCTTCAAGCTGGTGGAGCCTTACAACATCGGCCGCGTGATCGCCCGTCCTTTCCTGGGCGCGAACGGCAATTACACCCGCACCACCAACCGCCACGACTACGCGGTCGCGCCGCCGGCGCCGACGCTGCTGGACCACGTCAAGAACGATGGCGGCGAAGTCATCGCGCTGGGCAAGATCAGCGACATCTTCGCGGCGCAAGGCGTGTCGCGCGTGGTGAAGGGCAAGGACAATATGGCGCTGTTCGACGCGCTGCTGAAAGTGCAGGACGAAGCCGGCGACAAGTCGCTGACCTTCGTGAATTTCGTCGACTTCGACCAGGCCTTCGGCCACCGCCGCGACGTCAATGGCTACTCCAACGCGCTGCACGAGATGGATGCGCGCCTGCCGGAGTTCATCGCCAAATTGAAGGAAGACGATCTGGTGGTGATCACCGCCGACCATGGCTGCGATCCGACCTGGCCGGGCTCCGACCACACGCGTGAACATATCCCGATGATCTTCTTCGGGCCGAAGGTGAAAGCGCAATCGCTGGGCATTTCCGAAACCTTCTCCGACATCGGCCAGACCCTGGCCCATCACCTTGGCGTCAAGCCACTTTCGAACGGAAACAATCTGTTATGAGCGACTTCAAACGCAACGAAGCGGTCCCACTGGACCTGGGCTGGATCAACCACATCAAGGTGAACAAGTCCGCCGCCGACCGCCGCGCCGCCAGCCTGGCCAACCGCCGCACGGTGAAGAAGGAGTACCAGGCCGCGTGGCTGATCAAGGCCATCGGCCTGATCGACCTGACCACGCTGTCGGGCGACGACACGCCGGGCCGCGTGGAACGCCTGTGCCGCAAGGCGCTGCGTCCGCTGCGCGCGGATCTGGTGGAGGCCATGGGCCTGCAGGACTACAAGCTGGCCACCGGCGCGGTGTGCGTGTACCACGAGATGATCAAGCCGGCGGTGGAAGTGCTGCAGGGCCGCCTGCCGATCGCCGCCGTGTCGACCGGCTTCCCGGCCGGCCTGACCAGCATGGAAACCAAGGTGCGCGAGATCGAACTGTCGGTCGCAGCCGGCGCCACCGAGATCGACATCGTCATCACCCGCCAGCACGTCCTGACCGGCAACTGGCAAGCGCTGTACGACGAGATGCTGGCCTACCGCAAGGCGTGCGGCGAAGCGCACGTGAAAGCGATTCTGGCCACCGGTGAACTGGTCACGCTGGAAAACGTGGCCAAGGCATCGTGGGTGTGCATGATGGCCGGCGCGGACTTCATCAAGACCTCGACCGGCAAGGAACCGGTCAACGCCACCATTCCGGTGTCGCTGACCATGGTGCGCGCGATCCGCGACTACCACGAGCAGACCGGCTTCAAGATCGGCTACAAGCCGGCCGGTGGCGTCGGCACGGCCAAGGCCGCGCTGCAGTACCTGACCCTGATGAAGGAAGAACTGGGCAACGAGTGGCTGGAGCCGCACCTGTTCCGCATCGGCGCATCGAGCCTGCTGACCGACATCGAACGCCAGCTGGAACACTACGTGACCGGCAATTACTCGGCCGCTCACCGCCACGCGCAACCCTAATTACGGACACCGTCATGCCAACCATCAAAGAGATCCTCAACACCATGGAATACGGCCCAGCACCGGAAAGCACCAAAGAAGCGCAAGCGTGGCTGGAGCAGCGTGGCCGCCAGTTCGGCCTGTTCATCAACAACGAGTGGAGCGAGGCCGGTGAGCTGTTCGCTTCCATCAATCCGGCCGATGGCGCCAAGCTGGCCGACCTGACCCAGGGCACCGCCGCTGACGTCGACCGCGCCGTCGCCGCCGCGCGCGCCGCGCAACCGGCCTGGCAGGCACTGGGCGGCCATGGCCGCGCCAAGGTGCTGTATTCGATCGCGCGCCTGATGCAAAAACACGCGCGCCTGTTCGCCGTGCTGGAAACGCTGGACAACGGCAAGACCATCCGCGAAACCCGCGACGTCGACCTGCCGCTGGTGGCGCGTCACTTCTACTACCACGCCGGCTGGGCGCAACTGCAAGCCGAAGAATTTGCCGATTACCGCGCCGTGGGCGTGGTCGGCCAGATCGTGCCGTGGAACTTCCCGCTGCTGATGTTGGCGTGGAAAATCGCGCCGGCGCTGGCCGCCGGTAACACCGTCGTCTTCAAACCGGCCGAATTCACCTCGCTGAGCGCGATGCTGTTCGCCGACATCTGCGTGCAGGCTGGTGTGCCTGCGGGCGTGGTCAACATCGTCACCGGCGATGGCCGCGTGGGCGAAGCCATCGTCAAGCATGAGGGCATCGACAAGCTGGCCTTCACCGGTTCGACCGAAGTGGGCCGCCTGATTCGCGAAGCCACCGCCGGCAGCGGCAAGAAGTTGTCGCTGGAACTGGGCGGCAAATCGCCGTTCATCGTATTTGAAGATGCGGACCTGGACGCCGCCGTCGAAGGCCTGGTCGATTCGATCTGGTTCAACCAGGGGCAGGTGTGTTGCGCTGGTTCGCGCCTGCTGGTGCAGGAATCGGTGCAGGAGAAATTCCTGGCCAAGCTGCGCGCCCGCATGGACAAGCTGACCCTCGGCTCGCCGCTGGACAAGTCGATGGACATCGGCGCGCTGGTCGATCCGGTGCAGAAGCAGCGCATCGAAGGCTTGGTGCAATCGGCGCGTGACGAAGGCTGCACCGTGTACCAGCCAGCGTGCGAACTGCCGGCCGACGGCTCGTGGTTCCCGCCAACCCTGATCACCGGCGCGTCGACCGCCGCCGCCGTGGCGCAGGCCGAGATCTTCGGACCGGTGCTGGTGGCGATGAGCTTCCGCACCCCGCCGGAAGCCGTGCAACTGGCGAACAATACCGTGTACGGCCTGGCCGCGTGCGTGTGGACCGAGAATATCTCGCTGGCGCTGGACGTCGCCCCGGCGATCAAGGCCGGCGTGGTGTGGATCAACACCGCCAACCAGTTCGACGCCGCTTGCGGCTTCGGCGGCTACCGCGAATCCGGCTACGGCCGTGAAGGCGGCCGCGAAGGCATGTACGAATATCTGACCGCCAAGGCGGAGGACGCGCGTCCCGCCGCGCCGGTGATCGAGCCGAAGGCCAAAGCCAAGGCCGCGCCCGCCGCAGCGGGTGGCGCGTTCGCCATCGACCGCACGGCCAAGCTGTACATCGGCGGCAAGCAGGCCCGCCCTGATGGCGCCTACAGCCGCGCTATCCACGGCGCCGACGGCTCCTTCATCGCCGAGGTGGGCGAGGGCAATCGCAAGGACATCCGCAACGCCGTGGAAGCCGCGCACAAGGCCACCGGCTGGACCAAGGCCACCGCGCACAACCGCGCGCAAGTGCTGTACTACATCGCTGAAAACCTGGCCGCGCGCGGCGAGGAATTCGCCGCCCGCATCGCGGCCATGACCGGTTCGAAAAACGCCGAGAAGGAAGTGCAGGCATCGATCGAGCGCCTGTTCTACTACGCGGCATGGGCCGACAAGTACGACGGCCTGGCGCACCAGCCGCCGATGCATGGCATCACCGTGGCGCTGAATGAGCCGCTGGGCGTGATCGGCATCGTGTGCCCGAACGAGGCGCCGCTGCTGGGCTTCATCTCGCTGGTGGCGCCGGCCATCGCGCTGGGTAATCGCGTGGTGGTGGTGCCGTCGGAAGCGCATCCGCTGTCGGCCACCGATTTGTATCAGGTGCTCGATACCAGCGACTTGCCGGACGGCGTGGTTAACATCGTCACCGGCTCGGCCGATGAACTGGCGCGCACGCTGGCGTCGCATTCGGATATCGATGCGGTGTGGCGTCACGATGGTTCGGCCGAAGGTTGCGCGGAAGTCGAGCGCCTGTCGGCGGCTTCGCTGAAGCGTACCTGGGTTGGTGGCGCGAAGGGACGCGACTGGTACAGCACCGCGCAGGCGGGCGGCCGCGCCGTGCTGGCGCACGCGTCGCAAGTGAAGAACATCTGGATTCCTTACGGCGTCTGACCACTGCAGCCCAGTCGTCATCCCGGCGCAGGCCGGGATCCATGCTGAGTTGCCGAATTCGGCGCCGTTCCATGGATCCCGGCTTTCGCCGGGATGACGGGTTTTGATTCCCGGAGAATTTATGGCCTACTTACCTCAAGAGATCATCCGCAAGAAGCGTGACGGCGGCAAGCTGTCGACCGAAGAGATCCAGTTCTTCGTCGGCGGCATCACCTCCGGCCGCGTGACCGAAAGCCAGATCGCCGCGCTGGCGATGGCGGTCTACTTCAAGGACATGAGCATGGACGAACGCGTGGCCTTCACGCTCGCCATGCGCGATTCCGGCGAAGTGCTGGACTGGCGCTCGCTCGACCTGAACGGCCCGGTGGTGGACAAGCACTCCACCGGCGGCGTCGGCGACGTGGTGTCGCTGCTACTCGGCCCCATGGTGGCGGCCTGCGGCGGCTACGTGCCGATGATTTCCGGCCGTGGACTCGGCCACACCGGCGGCACGCTGGACAAGTTCGACTCCATCCCCGGCTACACCACGGTGCCGGACAACGCCTTGTTCCGCAAGGTGGTGAAGGAGGTCGGTGTGGCCATCATCGGCCAGACCTCGGCGCTGGCGCCCTCGGACAAGATCTTCTACGGCGTGCGCGACGTCACCGCGACGGTGGAATCGGTGGCCATGATCACCGGCTCCATCCTGTCGAAGAAACTGTCGGCCGGCCTGGACGCGCTGGCGATGGACGTGAAGGTCGGCAGCGGCGCCTTCATGCCTACGTATGAGAAGTCGGTGGAACTGGCCGAGAGCATCGTCAAGGTCGGCAACGGCGCGGGCATGCTGACCTCCGCCATCCTGACCGACATGAACGAATCGCTGGCGCCGTATGCCGGCAACGCGGTTGAAGTGCGCGGCGCGATCGACTACCTGACCGGCAAGTCGCGTCCCGCGCGCCTGCACGAGGTGACCTTGGCGCTGTGCGCCGAGATGCTGGTGCTGGGCAAGCTGGCGGCGAGCGAGGAAGAAGCGCGCGCCAAGCTGCAGGCATCCCTGGACAGCGGCGAAGCGGCCGAGCGCTTCGCGCGCATGGTGGCTGCGCTGGGCGGTCCGGCGGACCTGATGCAGAATCCGGACAAGTATCTGGAACACGCGCCGATCATCGTGCCGGCGCCGGCGCTGCAATCGGGTTACGCCGCGTCGACCAACTGCCGCGAGATTGGCCTGGCGGTGGTGTCGCTGGGCGGCGGCCGCCGTCGCGCGGCCGATCCAATCGACTACGCGGTCGGCCTGACCGGGCTGATTGGCCTGGGCGACAAGGTGGAAGCCGGCCAGCCGCTGGCGACGGTGCACGCGCGCACGCAGGAAGCGGCCGAGCAAGCCATCCGCGAAATCCAGGCGGCTTATCATATCGCCGATGCTGCGCCGGCGACCAACCCCGTTATCTACCGGACGATCCGCCCATAATTAAACCGCCGTCCGGGATTGAGGCCACTGACATGAATAAACAAGAATTGATCGCCGAAGCCGCCGCCGCGCGGCTGAAGGCTTACACACCGTACTCCAACTTCAAGGTTGGCGCGGCGCTGCTGACCAACGATGGCAAGGTTTTCCACGGCTGTAACGTGGAAAACGCTTCCTATGGCCTGTGCAACTGCGCCGAGCGCACCGCCTTCTTCAGCGCGTTCGCCCACGGCTACAAGCAGGGCGATTTCGCGCAGCTGGCGGTGATCGGCGAAACCGACGGTCCCATCGCGCCATGCGGCGCCTGCCGCCAGGTGATCCTGGAGCTGGGCGGCAACGAGCTGCCGGTGCTGCTGACCAACCTCAAAGGCGACATCCTCGAGACCACCGCCGCCGGACAACTGCCGAACGCCTTCGGCGGGCAGGACCTCAAGAAGAAGTAATGGCGCTCAAGAAGACGATTGACGTGCAGGCGGCGGTGGCGGTGGCCGCCGCCGAAGCCATCGCCGCCAAGACGCAAGGCACGTTTGGCGTCGGCGCCCTGATGCTCGACCAGCACGGCAACGTGCTGCAATCGCTGCACAACAACGTCGTCAAGGACGGCTTGATCTTCGACCCGACCGCGCACAGCGAACGCCAGTTGATCGACTGGTACTATGCCGAGCGCTCCAAGGGCCGCGAGCTGCCGGAACCGCAGGACATCACCATCGTCACCTCGCTCGATCCATGCTGCATGTGCGCCGGTGCGATCCTGGCGGGCGGCTTCAACGTGGTGGTGGCGGCGCCCGACAAGAACGCCGGCATCAACTACGACAACAGCGCCAGCTTCAACGCCTTGCCGGCAAGCCTGCGCGCGCAGGCCGGCGCCAGCTTCAGCTACCCCGCCATCCTTGGCTCCTCGCTGTACGCGCGCGCCAACAGCGGCGCCACGCCCAAGTCCTTCTTCATCGGCAAGACCATCTCCGAACCGACGCAAGCCTTGTGCGCGCTGGTGTTCGAGGCCACCTCGGCAGAGGTGATGGAAAAGTTCAATACCGATTTGCCGCAAGAGGTGTTGAAAGATCTGGCTTCGCTGCCGGCCAGCCACGCCATCGTCTCCGCGCTCAAGCAGCAATATCCGGACGCGCTGACCTACCGCTGCGCGCCGCACCGGCCGGACGCCGGCCTCGCCCCCTTCCTGCTGCAAGCGATGGCGCGTGACCGCGAGCACGGCGGGGCGGGGGATGCGGTGGCCTTGCTGGATTCGTTCGGCAATCTGCTGCTGTGCATGCCGGGCCGGATGACGCAGTCCGGCATCCGCAGCGCCTTCATGGAAACCACGCGCGCCTACGCGCAGCTGCGCTACAAGCTGATGAACGGCGCCACGCCGGCGCAGCAGGAACAAGTGCGCCATTACCTCGGCCATCCGAAAGACGGTACCTTCGTGTTCGCGCAAGGCCCGGACGCCAGCGCCCTCAGCTTCATGAACCTGGGCGCCTACGGCTCCACCATGGAAGGCCCGCTGCCGCTGAAGAACCCGGCGCAATTCCAGTACGTGCTGCCATCGCTGCCGGAAGCCGACCTGGCCGCCATCTGCGCCGCCATGCCGCCGCTCTACCGCAACATCATCCGCATCCGCCCGACTCAGGTGGCCGATGCCGCGCTGGTCGCCGCGCTGTCCGACGGCGCGTAGGGATCGTAGGTGCCGATGCTCCAGACGTGGCCTTCGGGGTCGGAGCAGGTGAAGCCGCGGCCGCCGTAGTCTTCGTTCTTGATGTCGAGCAGGATGCGCCCGCCCGCTTCCAGCACGCGGCCGTACACCAGGTCCGCATCGTTCACCACCAGGTAGCTGCTTTGCGTGACGAAGCCGCCGATGTCCTGCGGCTGCTTTAACAAGCGTCCGTAGTCCGTGTCGAACGCCGAGCCCAGCATGATCATGCTGTTGCCGAACGTGAGCTGCGCGTGCGCGACGCCGTCCTCCTCGGGCACCACGAACTGGACCTCAAAGCCCAGTGTGTTGCACAGCCAGTCGATGGCGGCATGGGCGTCGCGGTAGCGCAGGCACGGTATGACGCCGCAAGGGGTTTGCTTGGCAATGCTGGACATGGTTGGCTCTCCGGTGGGCGGTGCAAACAGATTCGATTGATTGCACGGTGTGTGGTTCGGCGCCGCAATGCGCCAACGCATGTGTATTGATGTCGCTCAAAGGAACGCGTCGCGTATTGCTGGAAGTCTTAATATTAACCAGACTTCCGGCAATGGCAACGCGTTTCTTGGGCTTTACTGCAGATTGATAGCGGCAATTTTCTGCTGTGCAACGATGTACAGCACGCCGCGGTTTGAAATGGCCAGCGTGCCGCCCAGTGGGTAAGTCCACACGATCTTCTGGGTGGCCAGATCGATTGCCAGCGTGTTGGTGTTGTTGCTGACAAACGCCAGATTGCTGGTGACAATCAGTTTGTCGTAGCTGTCGGTCAGGTTGGCAATCCATTGAGGGGTGCCGATGATCGGATCACGCGCTTCCAGCACGGTGCCGTTGGCGTGCAGCACATACAGCGCTTTGGCGGTGAGCGCCGGTTGGCCGGTGACACCATTGCCTTGCAGGTACCAGGTGATGGCGCGGGTACTCAGGTTGAGCGCGGTCAGGCTGCCAGCGTTGGCGGCATACAGCATGCCGTTACCCAGCACAACCGAGGTATTGACCCAACTGGATCCCGAGCGCGGATCGGCCACCGTGTAGGCGGTCTCGCCGGTTGCGCTGTTCAGCACATTGAAACTGCCGCCAATGTAGGTATAGGCATACTGGTCGTCCACTGCCGGGGTCCAGCCGTCAACCTGCGCCAGGCCGACCGCCCACTGCGGCGTGCCGGTACTGCCATCGTATTTGGCCATGCCGCCGTAGTAGCCATCCTCGGTGTAAACGGCGCCGTTGTAGATGGTGGGCGCCAAGTAGTTTTCCCACTGGGAGCTCATGGCCTGCTTGGCCAGCAGCTTGCCGTCGCGCTGATCGAAGATCCACAGGTAGGAATCCTGATGGCCGGTGGAGGTCACGTAGACCTTGCCGTTGGCGGCGGCAGGAGGATTGACGCGATGCAGCGTGCCCAGGTCAACGCTCCACACCGTTTTGCTGGTGTCTTCGCTGATGGCTTGCAGCGTCCATTTGCCGAACCGCGTGCCCAGCACAGCGTAGATCGTATTGCCATCGATGGCGATGGTGCTGCTGTACTGGTCCGTGGTCGGGAGGTTGAAGCGGCGCGTGAAGTTGGCTGGCTTGACGGTGGCGGCGATCGCACCCGTGTGGCCCGCGTTGCCCTGATGGGTGCTCCAAGCGGGCACGCCGGACAGCGCCGACAGCGCTTTCAGGTTGACGGTTGGGGTGACGGTCAGGCTGAGCGGAATTTTCCATGGTGAGCCGCTGACCGGCTTGCTGCAGATCGATGGATCGTCCTGGCATACGCGCACTTCCAGCGTGCTGCTGTATTGTCCCGCTGCCAGGTTGCCGTTAAGCGGAAGGTCGATGTTGTAGGTTTTGTCGGAGCTCCACGTCAACGTGCCGCCGCCGCTGCTAAGCAATCCGCTTTTCTCAAACACGCCGATTTGGGCTTCACCCACGATGCTGCGGCTGGCGGTGGCGTTAAACCGGAAGCTGAATGGCTCGCCCTGCGTGAAGCTGTAGGCATAGGCCGATTTGTCGAACTGCAGGCTGACCGGCGCCGGCGGAGGCGGCTCGGTCGGGGTAGTGGGCGTGGTCGGGGTGGTCGGAGTCGTCGGCGTGGTTGGCGTCGTGTCCGCCTTGACGTTGACCGTCAGCGGGATGCGCCACGGCGAGCCGCTGAGTGGTTTGTTGCATACCGCAGGGTCATCTTCACACAGCTTTACCACCAGCGTGCCGCTGCGGGTGCCTACGGCCAGCAGCGGGCTGACATGCAGGGTCGCCGTGTAATCGTAACCGCCGCCGGACAGGTCGACCTGGGTGGTGACCAGGCCGGTCGCTTCCACGATGGCGATATTGAAATTCTGGCTAAAGGTCTTATTGGCATGGGCGCTCACTGTGAACGCCGTCGATTGTCCCTGGATCGCGTCGACGGTGACAGGATTGGGCGTGAAGCTCAGCCAGCTCTGATCGCCGGTCGATCCTCCTCCAGAGGTGCCGCCCCCACCGCCGCCACCGCCACCGCCGCCGCAGGCGGAAAGGAGCAGGGCACTGGCAACCAGCGCAGCGCAAGATTTCAATATCTTCATTATATTTGTCCAACAGAAATAACTAAAAGCGAAATTTTACCTCCTTATTTGCAGAATTAATAATTATTTCTTTACATTGATTTACATCTGCTGGAATAAATGCGTATGGCCGCGGCTGACTTCCAGCAGCTCCGGGAAGTTGCGGATGCGGACCATCTGCCGGCCGCGCAGGTCGCGCGTGACTTCCTGGATGGCGTCCACCCGCACCAGCGTCGAGCGGTGGATGCGCCAGAACTCGTTGGGATCGAGCTCGTCCGCCAGTTCCTTCAGGGTCTTGCGGATCAGGACTTCCGATTGCTCGGTTTGCACGCGCGTGTATTTTTCATCGGCCTGGAAGAACAGCACCTCGCGCGTCGAGATCATGCGCAGGTTGGCGCCGACCACGGCCTGGATCCAGCGCAGGTATTCCTGTTTGGCCGCCGGCTTGTTGTGGTGCGACAGCAACTGGCTGAGCTGGCGTTCGATGTTGCTCGGTCGCTGGCCGATCAGGGTTTGCAGGCGCGCGCAGGTGGTCTTCAGGCGCTCGCCGCCGACCGGCTTGAGCAGATAATCCAGCGCGCCCTGTTCGAACGCCTCGATCGCGTACTGGTCGTAGGCGGTGACGAACACCAGGTGGCAGCGGTTGAACAGCATGCGCGCCGCCTCGATGCCGGACATGCCCGGCATGCGGATGTCGAGGAACACGATGTCCGGCTGATGCTGGCCGGCCAGCGCCACGGCCTCGATGCCGTTGGCCGCTTCGGCGACGATCTCCAGCGCCGGCCAGACGTCCTGCAAGCGGGTGCGCAGTTGCTCGCGCATGCCTTCTTCATCGTCGGCGATCAGGGCGGTGGGGCGGTTCATTTCGGGCTTCCTGCAAAAATATCGGGGGCGTAGGGGACGCGGATGCTGGCGCGGGTGCCACCGGTCAGCGGCGCCTCGATCACCAGCTGCGCGCGGTTGCCGTACTGGATGCGCAGGCGCTCGCGCACATTGGCCAGGCCGAGGCCGTCGCTGGAGAAGGGATTGAAGCCGACGCCGTCGTCCACCACGTCCACTTGCAGCATCTGGTTGTCCACCGAGGCGCGGATGTCGATGCGGCCGCCGTCGATCTTCGGTTCCAGGCCGTGCTTGATGGCGTTTTCGATCAGGATCTGCAGCATCATCACCGGGAAGGTGGCGCTGGCCATCTCCTCCGGCACGTCGATCGACACCGCCAGCCGCGAGCGCATGCGCGCCTGCATGATGGCCAGGTAGGCGCGCGACATCTCAATCTGCCGGCCCAGCGTGCCGGCGCCCTTGGCGCGCATCTGCGGCAGCGTGGCGCGCAGGTAGTCGATCAGGTTCTGGTGGATGCGCGCCGCTTGCGGTGGATCGGTTTCGATCAGCTGGCCGATCAGGGCCAGGGTGTTGAATAAAAAGTGCGGCTCGACCTGCGCCTGCAGGGCCGCCATGCGTGCTTCGACCACGCGCCGTTCGATGCTTTCCTCGTCGGCATGGGACTCGGCGTGCCGCGCCTCCAGCTCGGCCTTGCGCTTGCCGCCGGCCAGCACCTTGAGGCCGAAGGACACCAGGATGAAGCCCCAGGCCTGCTCGTTCACATGGAACAGCGAGGCCGAGAGAATCAACAACAACAGCCAGATGATGAGCAGCTTGCGCCATTCCACCTGCGCCAGCCAATCGAAGAAATGCCACCACACGCTGACCGCGGTTTCGCCTATCTCGCGGATGATGTCGAGCAGGCTTTTGGCATTGTTATAGCCGGCCTGGGCCAGCTTGTTCTTTTTCATTCAACATCCTTGTAGGGAGTGGGGCGCTGGCGGCGGCTGATCACGCTGACGCCAACCGCCACCTTCAGCAGCATGAACACCGCGAACAGCACCAGCGCCAGCGGCAGGATCGAGCAGATGAAGGCCAGCACCAGCGCCGCGCCCAGCAGCGCCGGCGGCGACATGCGGCCGATCAGGCCCACGCCGAAGCGCAGCGTGCGCATGAAGGCTTGATACAGTTCGTTGAACAGGGCGGTAACTTTATCCATCTGAGTCTCCTTGAGAGCGTTGCGATGGAGGCACTGTAGCAATCCCCCCGCGCGCATGGCAGTGGATTCCGATCAACTGCGATTTTACGGGGATAGCCCGTGATTGCGTGGGATGAATGGCGGCGGCCAGGGGTGGTCGAATTGATTTAAAGCAATAAATCCAGACTTATGATATCCTGTGGGTAATTAAATTTCCCATGGTGAATCAAATGACTGTTGCAAGAAAAACCACCGCCGCTATCGTCGTGGCGTTTTCCGCCATGGGCGCGGCCCACGCCGGCGTGCTGGACTTGAGCGCCCTGATCGGCGGCGCCAACGTCTATTCCCTGACCAATTTCAGCGCCCCTAGCGCCGACGTGCAAGGCGCGGTGGTGGCCGCCGGCAATGTCTCGGTGAGCTCGTATTCCATCAACGACCAGAACAAGGACGCCTACGGCCACTATGCGCTGGTCGCGGGCGGCAACTTCACGCTCAACGGCGGCAATGTCTTCAATGGCGATGCCTACGTCGGCGGCAAGACCAAGCTGACCAGCGCGACCACGGCCACCGTCGTGCAGAGCGGCAAGTCGCCGGTGAATTTCGCCGCCGTGTCGTCGTCGCTGGCCCAGACCTCGCAATCGCTGGATGATCTGAAATCCACCGCCAAGGCGCAGTCGAAGTGGGGCGGCATCTACATCACCGGCAGCAACAAGGCGGTGGAGGTGATCGACATCAATGCCAGCTGGCTGAAGAACAGCACGTACTACGATCTGAGCGGTTTCGCCAAGAACGCCACGCTGATCGTCAACGTCAGCGGCAAATCGGCCCTGTTCCAGGGCGGCTACCAGGCGTTTGACGGCTACAACGTGGTGTTCAACTTCGCCGACGCCACCTCGCTCGACATCAGCACCGGCGCCAACCTCAGCATCCTGGCGCCGAAGGCGGCGGTGAACGGCGGCCAGGGCGTCATCAACGGCAACGTGGTGGTCGATTCCTGGGCCTCGCAAGTGCAGATCAACTCCGGCAACTTCTTCAAGGCGGCCAATGTGCTGGGCTTTTCCCAGCCGGTGCCGGAACCGGAAACCTACGCCATGCTGCTGGCCGGCCTGGGCGTGATGGGCTTCATGGCGCGCCGTCGCAAGACTGCACGCTGATCGCCGCCAGCACCATGTCGACGATGACCTTTTCGGCGTCGTCGAAATCCTTTTTGGTCAGCTGTTTGCGGTTCAGGACCAGCGCCATCTGGGCGGAGAAGTCGGCGTAGGATTGCGTCATCGCCCAGATCGCAAACAGCAGATGCGTCGCGTTGACCGGCGCCATCTTCCCCGCGCTGATCCACTGCTCGAACACTTCGATATCCTTGCGCACCAGCGGCACCACGCGGCTCTGAATCTGGTCGCCGTACAGGGGCGCGCCGCTGATCACCTCCATCGCATACACGCGCGACGCCCACGGGTTCTCGCGCGAGAATTTCAGCTTGGCCTGCACGTAGGCGCGCAGCACCTCGCGCGGGTCCTGGTCGGCGTCGGCCAGGCTTTCCATGCGCGCCAGCCATTCGTCCAGCACCTCGTCCAGCACGCGCTGGTAGAGCGCCTGCTTGGTGGGGAAGTAGTACATCAGATTCTGCTTCGATAGCCCGGCATTCTCCGCCACGGTGGCGATGGAGGTGCCCTCGTAGCCGCATTCGGCGAACACGCGCACCGCTTCGGCGGTGATCTCCGCTTCCAGCTTGTCGCGGTTGAGCAGGCGGCGATTGATTTTTACTGTCGGCATATGCGCCTCAGGAAGGTTTGCAGTTGTGGGTGGTCTGCGTAAGCCACGTTGAACCGGAACCAGATCGATTCCGGCGCGCGCAGCATGAAGAAGTCGCACGGCGAGAGCAGGATGCCGTGCTTGAGCGCCTGGTCGGCGATGATTTTTCCATTCCATTCAGCGGTTGGCGCGTCGTGCCAGCCGGCGCTGACGAACATGCCGCCGCGCGGCCTCGCCAGCAAGGTCA
Organism: Duganella sp. SG902; assembly: GCF_013376005.1. Taxonomy (GTDB): domain Bacteria; phylum Pseudomonadota; class Gammaproteobacteria; order Burkholderiales; family Burkholderiaceae_D; genus Rugamonas. The sequence goes on from NZ_JABMJK010000004.1 coordinate 237,303, forward strand.
TGCCGACCTCGCGCAGGCTGGCCATGGCGCGTTCGCGGCCGGCGTCCAGCTGCGTCACCAGCTTGTCCACCATGCGGCGGTAGGGGCGTGCGGTGATGGCGTGGTAGACGGCGCGCTCGTTGATCTCGGAGGTGGTGAGGCCGGCCAGCATTTTCACGCGCAGCAGTTCCGGGATCAGCGAGGATGAGGCGCAGATCGAGCCCACCCTTAATACCGGCGACAGCGTCTTGGAAAAGCTGCCGACGCGGATCACGCGCCGCAAGCCGTCCATGGCCGCCAGCGAGGCCTCGCCGCGCGGCGCCAGCTCGCGGTAGATGTCGTCCTCCACCAGCCAGAAGTCGAACTGCTCGGCCAACGCCAGCAGCCGGTGCGCCTGCGCCACGCTGAGCGAGGTGCCGAGCGGATTTTGCAGCACGGTGTTGACGAACATGAGCTTGGGCTGGGTTTGCGCGGCCTGCCGCGCCAGCGCGTCCAGATCCAGACCGTGCTCGCCGCGCGGGATGCCGACCGCGACGCAGCCGTGGTGGCGGATCAGCGACAGCAGGTTGCTGTAGCCGGGATCCTCCACGAACACGGTGTCGCCCGGCTTGGTGAGCGTGCGCAGCACCAGGTCGAAGGCGTGGGTGGCGCCGTGGGTCAGCAGGATTTGCTCGGCCTCCACCGGGAACAGCTCTTCGCTCAGCGTGGCCGCCATCTGCTGGCGCAGGGTGGGGAAGCCGAGTGGATGGCCGTAGCCGCGCAGGCGGTTGGCCGGAATGCGCATGGCCTGCCGCACGGCGTCGAGGATGGTGTCCTCGCCGTACCACTCCGGCGGCAGCCAGCCGGCGCCCACCGGCAGCGCCTCCGAGACGCCGGAATACAGGTCGGGCGTTAGCGCGTCGATGGCGTTGGGGATGATGTGCAGGGCGGCCGGCAGCAGCGTGGCCGGCAGCTCCTGGCGCGCCACGAAGTAGCCCGAGCCACGGCGCGACGACAGCAGGCCCAGCGTCACCAGCCGGTCGTAGGCTTCCACAACTGTAAAGGTACTGACGCCATTACACTTGGCAAACTGCCGCACGGATGGCATCTTAGTGCCCACGCGCAACTCTTTGCTGCCGACCATGGCGCTGATGGCCGTCACGATCTGCTCGACCAGGCTGCCTTTTTGCCTGCGCTCGATGGCAACGCAGGGCCAGTTTCCTTCTTCCATCCTCAACTCCAAAACTGTAGTGTTTTTGTTGCCAGTACGGTTGGACAGTTTGATGAATTGTGTATCTGTGCCATAGTTGTCCTGCTGTCTATTATTGCATCATCATTTTGCCAACTGGTAAATTTTTTTACGGTTCGTCAAAAAGTCCACAAGGAGATGTGCATGAACGAATCACGACCGCAATCGATGGCGTCCTTCTGGATGCCGTTCACGAATAACCGCGACTTCAAGCAACATCCACGCCTGCTGGTTTCGGCCGAGGGCATGTACTACAAGGATGTCGACGGCCGCAGCATCCTCGACGGCACCGCCGGCCTGTGGTGCGTGCCGTGCGGCCACGCGCAGCCGAAGATCGTCGCCGCCGTGCGCGAGATGGTCGGCCAGCTCGACTTCGCGCCGACCTTCCAGATGGGACACCCGGCCGCTTTCGATCTGGCGGAAAAGCTGATGGAGTACACCAACCATCGCTACGGCCATGTGTTCTACACCAATTCCGGTTCGGAAGCGGTGGACACCGCGCTGAAGATCGCGCTGGCATATCACAAGGCGCGCGGTGAAGCCAGCCGCACGCGCTTCATCGGCCGCGAGCGCGGTTATCACGGCGTCGGCTTCGGGGGCATTTCGGTCGGCGGCATCGCCGGCAACCGCAAGCCGTATGGCGTGATGCTGCCGGGCGTGGATCACCTGCCGCATACGCACAACCTGGAGAAGAACGCCTACACGCGGGGCGAGCCCGAACACGGCGCCAACCTGGCCGATGAGCTGGAACGCATCGTCGCGCTGCACGACGCGTCGACCATCGCGGCGGTGATCGTCGAGCCGGTGGCGGGGTCCACCGGCGTGCTGATTCCGCCCAAGGGTTATCTCAAGCGCCTGCGCGAGCTGTGCACCAAGCACGGCATCCTGCTGATCTTCGACGAGGTGATCACGGGCTTCGGCCGTCTGACCACGCCGTTCGCCGGCGACTACTTCGACGTCGAGCCGGACATGATGACCACCGCCAAAGGCCTCACCAACGGCACCATTCCGATGGGCGCGGTGTTCAGCAAAAAACATATCCATGATGCCTTCATGGACGCGCCGGCCGGCATCGAGCTATTCCACGGCTATACCTACTCGGGCCATCCGGTGGCTTGCGCGGCATCGCTGGCGACGCTGGAGGTGTTCAAGGAACAGAACATCCTGGAACACGCGGCCAGCATGGCCGAGTACTGGGCCGACGCCGTGCACTCGCTGAAAGGCCTGCCGCACGTGATCGACATCCGCACCATCGGCCTGATCGCCGGCATCGAGCTGGCGCCGATCGCTGGCAAGCCGGGTGCGCGCGCGTTCGCCGCGTTCAAGCAGGCCTTCGCCGACGGCATCCTGATCCGCGTCACCGGCGACATCATCGCCTTGTCGCCACCGCTGGTGCTGGAGAAAAAACACATCGATGAATTGTTTGGAAAGTTGAGGGAAGTACTTAAAAACCTGGACTAACCCCGTCGTCCCGGCGAAAGCCGGGACCCATGCTGACGATGCTCAGCATGGGCTCCCGCCTGCGCTGGAGTGACGATCGCTAAGGAGAAAACCATGCTGGTCGGCGTCCCAAAAGAGATTAAGAACCAGGAGTCCCGTGTTGGCCTTACCCCGGCCAGCGTCAAGGAACTCGTTTTGCGTGGTCATCAAGTGCTGGTACAAAAAAACGCCGGCGCGGCCATCGGCCTCACGGATGCGATGTACGAAGCATCCGGCGCCAGCATCGTGGAAGCGGCGAGCGAAATCTTCGCCCGCGCCGAAATGATCGTGAAAGTAAAGGAACCGCAGCCGCAGGAGTGCGCGATGCTGCGCAAGGATCAGATCCTGTACACCTATCTGCACCTGGCGCCGGACCCTGAGCAGACCAAGGCGCTGGTGGCATCCGGCGCGGTCTGCATCGCGTATGAAACCATCACCGGTCCTAACGGCGGCTTGCCGCTGCTGGCGCCGATGAGCGAGGTGGCGGGGCGCATGTCGATCCAGGCCGGCGCCGCGCATCTGGAGAAATCCAAGGGTGGCATGGGTTTGCTTCTGGGCGGCGTGCCGGGCGTGGCACCGGGGCACATCGCCATCATCGGCGCCGGCGTGGTCGGCACCAACGCCTTGCAGATGGCGGTCGGCATTGGCGCGCGCGTGACGATTTTGGACAAGAACATCGACCGTCTGCGCCAGCTGGACCTCGTGTACGGCAACCGCATCGCCACCATGTATTCCAACGCGCATTCGATCGAGGAAGCGGTGCTGGATGCGGACCTGGTGATCGGCGGCGTGCTGGTGCCCGGCGCGGCGGCGCCCAAGCTGGTCACCAAGGCCATGATCTCGCGCATGAAGCAGGGCGCGGTGGTGGTGGATGTGGCGATCGATCAGGGCGGCTGTTTTGAAACCTCGCACGCCACCACGCATGAGCAGCCGACGTACGTGGTGGACGGCGTTGTGCACTACTGCGTGGCCAACATGCCGGGCGCGGTGGCGCGCACCTCGACCTTCGCGTTGAACAACGCGACCATCGGCCACGCTGTCGCGCTGGCCGACAAGGGCTGGCAGAAAGCGCTGAAGGCCAACCCGCATTTGAAGAACGGTTTGAATGTCTGCCAGGGCCACGTCACCTATGAAGCGGTGGCGCACGGTCTTGGCTATACCTATGTAGACGCGGACAGCCTGCTTGGCTAAGCCGCACATTTGAAAGAGCATCATGGATACCATCACCCATTTCATCAACGGCGTTACCGTCGATACGCAAAGCGGCCGCCATGCAGACGTGTTCAATCCCGCATTGGGCGAACCGGTAGCCAGAGTGGCTTTGGGCACGGCGGAGGAAGTCGACGCCGCTGTGCGCGCGGCCGAGAAAGCCTTCCCGTCGTGGTCCGCCACGCCGCCGCTGACGCGCGCGCGCGTGCTGTTCAAGTACCTGCAACTGTGCCAGCAGCACACCGACGAATTCGCGGCCATGATCACGCGTGAGCATGGCAAGACCTTCGCCGATGCGCAGGGCGAGGTGGCGCGCGGTATCGAGATGGTGGAGTTCGCGGTCGGCATACCGCAAATGCTGAAAGGCGAATTCACCGATCAGATCTCGCGCGGCATCGATGCGTGGTCGATGCGGCAGGCGCTGGGCGTGGTGGCCGGCATCACGCCGTTCAACTTCCCGGTGATGGTGCCAATGTGGATGTTCCCGGTCGCACTCGCATGCGGCAATACCTTTGTGTTGAAGCCTTCCGAGCGAGATCCGTCGCCGTCGCTGCTGCATGCACGCCTTCTGAAAGAAGCCGGCCTGCCGGACGGCGTGTTCAACGTGGTGCAGGGCGATAAGGTGACGGTCGATGCGCTGCTCGATCATCCGGTCGTGCAGGCGGTGAGCTTTGTCGGTTCGACGCCGATTGCGGAGTATATCTACTCGCGCGGTTGCGCGGCGGGCAAACGCGTGCAGGCACTGGGCGGCGCCAAGAATCACATGGTGGTGATGCCGGATGCGGATATGGAGATGACTGTCGATGCCTTGATGGGCGCGGCCTTCGGTTCCGCCGGCGAGCGCTGCATGGCGATCTCCGTGGTGGTCGCGGTGGGCGATGCGGGCGACAAGATTGTCGATGCACTGGCAAAGCGCACCGCCGCACTGAAAGTGCGCGACGGCATGGCGGCCGATGCCGAAATGGGGCCTGTGGTCACCAGCGCGGCCAAGCAGCGCATAGAGCGCTTGATTGGCGAGGGTGTGGAGCAGGGCGCGAAGCTGGTGGTCGATGGCCGCAATCACAAGGTGGTGGGACGCGAGAACGGCTTCTTCATCGGCGGCACATTGTTCGATCACGTCACGCCGGATATGACGATCTACAAGGAAGAGATTTTCGGCCCGGTGTTGTGCATGCTGCGCGCGCCGGACGTGGGCAGCGCGGTGGAGCTGATCAACCGCAACGAGTATGGCAACGGCGTGGCGATCTACACCCGCGATGGCGGGGTGGCGCGCGAGTTCGTGCGGCAGATTCAGGTCGGCATGGTGGGCGTGAACGTGCCGTTGCCGGTGCCGATGGCGTTCAACAGTTTCGGTGGTTGGAAGCGCAGCCTGTTTGGGGATCATCACGCTTACGGTCCGGAAGGTGTGCGCTTCTACACGCGCCATAAAGCGGTGATGCAGCGCTGGCCAAACACCGCCAGTGCTGGCGCAGAATTTGCATTCCCACAGATGAAGTAAGAGCAGCCGCACGTCATTCCGGCGAAAGCCGGAATCCATGCTGAGTATGTATGGATTCCGGCCTTCGCCGGAATGACGATCTTCTCAGCAAACGCCAGGAACTATCATGATCGAATCACTCAGCCACATGCCAAAGTCGAAGGAATCCAACGACTCGCTGGCGAAACACTTCACCGACCTCGCGCCCGCGTTGAGCGCGCGGCAGGCCGCCATCGAAAGCGCGCGCTGCCTGTATTGCTACGACGCGCCCTGCACGCGCATCTGCCCATCGGAGATCGATGTGGCCAGCTTTATCCGCAACATCCACGATGAGAACATCAACGGCGCGGCCGCCGGCATCCTCACACAGAACATCCTCGGCGGCAGCTGCTCGCGCGTCTGTCCGACCGAGATCCTGTGCGAGGACGCCTGCGTGCGCAACCACGACGCCGAAGGTCAGCCGGTGAAAATCGGCCTGCTGCAGCGCTACGCCATTGACAACATGAAGTTCGAGCAGCACCCGTTCAAGCGCGGCCCATCGACCGCCAAGAAGATCGCCGTGGTTGGCGCCGGCCCTGCGGGCCTGTCCTGCGCGCACCGCCTGGCCATGCTGGGCAACGAGGTGGTGATCTACGAGTCGAAGGAAAAGTCCGGAGGCCTGAATGAATACGGTATCGCCAAGTACAAACTGACCGATAACTTCGCGCAGAAGGAAGTCGAATTCCTGCTGCAAATCGGCGGCATCACTATCAAGCATGGACAAACGCTGGGTGTGAACGTGCAGCTGAAAGACCTGCACGCCAACTACGACGCGGTATTCCTTGGCCTTGGCCTCGGCGCCAGCAAGCAACTTGGCCTGACCGGCGAGGACGCCCCGGGCCTGCTGGCCGCTGTCGACTACATCGCCGCGCTGCGCCAGTCGGATGACCTGAGCCAGCTGCCGGTGCCGTCGCGCGCCATCGTCATCGGCGCTGGCAACACCGCCATCGACATGGCGGTGCAGATCCAGCGCCTCGGCGCGGAGGAGGTGACGCTGGTCTATCGCCGCAGCTTTGAATCCATGAGCGCGACCGAACACGAACAGCACATCGCAAAAGAGAATCAGGTCCGCATGCGTACCTGGGCGCAGCCGCAGCAAGTGCTGCTGGACGAGGCGGGCCGTGTACGCGGCATGCGTTTCGAGAAAACGGCGGTGGTGAACGGCCGCCTGGCCGGCACCGGCGAAACCTTCGAGATCGCGGCGGACGCCATCTTCAAGGCCATCGGCCAGAGCATGGACGAAACGAGCATCAGTGATCCGCTGGCGAAAACGCTGAAACGCGACGGCGACAAAATCCACGTCGACGATCAGTTCCGCACCGTCCTGCCGCGCATCTACGCCGGCGGCGACTGTGTGGCGCCCGGACAGGATCTGACCGTGCAAGCGGTCCAACATGGCAAGCTGGCGGCGCACGCCATCCATGCCGATATCAACGGTCTGAAGGAGGCTGCATAATGGCTGACCTGAGCATAGAATTCTGCGGCATCAAGTCCATCAATCCGTTCTGGCTGGCCTCCGCGCCGCCGACGGACAAGGCCTACAACGTGGTGCGCGCATTTGAAGCGGGGTGGGGCGGCGTGGTGTGGAAGACGCTGGGCGAGGATCCGGCCGCCGTCAACGTGTCGTCGCGTTACTCGGCGCACTACGGCAAGAACCGTGAAGTCCTCGGCTTCAACAACATCGAGCTGATTACCGACCGTTCGCTGGCGATCAACCTGCAGGAGATCACGCAGGTGAAGAAGGATTGGCCTGACCGTGTGATCATCGTCTCGCTGATGCTGCCTTGCGAGGAGCGGCTGTGGGCCGACATCCTGCCGCTGGTGGAAGCCACCGGCGCGGACGGCATCGAACTGAATTTCGGCTGCCCGCACGGCATGCCGGAACGCGGCATGGGCGCGGCGGTGGGGCAGGTGCCGGAGTACGTGGAGATGGTCACGCGCTGGTGCAAGCAGAACACCAGGCTGCCGGTGATCGTCAAGCTGACGCCCAACATCACCGACGTGCGCGCCCCGGCGCGCGCGGCCAAGGCGGGCGGCGCGGACGCGGTCTCGCTCATCAACACCATCAACTCGATCACGCATCTGGATCTTGACCAGATGGTGGCCTTCCCGATTGTTGGCGGCGCCAGCACGCACGGCGGCTACTGCGGTTCGGCGGTGAAGCCGATCGCACTCAACATGGTGGCCGAGATCGCGCGCGATCCGCAGACCGCCGGCCTGCCGATCTCCGGTATCGGCGGCATCGGCAACTGGCGCGACGCGGCGGAGTTCATGGCGCTGGGCTCGGGCTGCGTGCAGGTCTGCACCGCCGCCATGCTGCACGGCTTCCGCATCGTCGAAGAGATGAAGGACGGCTTGTCGCGCTGGATGGATCAGAAGGGCTATCAGTGCATCAGCGATTTTCAGGGCAAGGCGGTGCCGAACACCACCGACTGGAAATACCTCGACATGAACTACAAGGTGATCGCGCAGATCAACCAGGACGACTGCATCAAGTGCGGCCGCTGCTACGTCGCGTGCGAAGACACTTCGCACCAGTCGATCAACCAGTTGATCGACGCGGCCACCGGCGCGCGCACCTATGAAGTCAACAAGGAGGAATGCGTTGGGTGTAATCTGTGCGAGATCACCTGTCCGGTGCAGGGCTGCATCACCATGGTGCCGCAGGATACCGGCAAGCCCTATATGAACTGGACGCAGGACCCGCGCAATCCGCGCGCGGAAAACGTCAAGGTGGCGGAGACGGCTTAGGTACGAAACTTGCAACGATAAAGGCATACAAACCTTTTTGGAGAACGCCTTGAGCACAGAACCATCTGGCAGCACGCAACTCTGGAATGAAGACCTGGCGCCGACCACCGCGGCACAGCGCACCTGGCGCTGGTATCACTTCTCCGCGCTGTGGGTCGGCATGGTGATGTGCATCCCGGCCTACACCTTGTCGGCCAGTCTGATCGAAGGCGGCATGTCGGGTTATCAGGCTGTGCTGACAGTGTTCCTGGCCAACGCCATCGTGCTGCTGCCGATGCTGTTGATCGGCCACGCCGGCACCAAGTACGGCATTCCGTACGCGGTGCTGGCGCGCGCTTCCTTCGGTACTTCCGGCGCGCGCCTGCCGGCGCTGATGCGCGCCATCGTCGCCTGCGGATGGTATGGCATCCAGACCTGGTTCGGCGGCTCGATGATCTATACCCTGCTGGGCGTGATGGCGGGCGGCGATATCGGCGGCGACAAAATCGCCGGCCTTGGCATCAATGGCGGCCAGCTGCTTTGCTTCCTGGCTTTCTGGGCCATCCAGTTCTACTACATCGTGCACGGCATGGATGCGATCCGCAAGCTGGAGACCTACACCGCGCCGCTCAAGATCGTGATCTGCTTCGTGCTGCTGGCGTGGGTGCACAACAAGGCCGGCGGCTTTGGCGACCTGCTGTCGGCGCCTTCGCAGTTTGTGGAAGGCGGCAGGAAGGCCGGCCAGTTCTGGTCCGTGTTCTGGCCTTCGCTGACCGCCATGGTGGGCTTCTGGGCCACGCTGGCGCTGAACATTCCCGACTTCACCCGCTTCGCCAGGACCCAGCGCGATCAGGTGATCGGCCAGACGGTCGGCCTGCCTGTGCCTATGGGCCTGCTGGCGGCGCTGGCGGTGATCGTGACCTCGGCCACCGTGGTCCTGTACGGCAAGGCGATCTGGGATCCGGTCGACCTGTCGAGCCGCATGACCGGCGTGGCGGTGCTGGTGGCCTTGCTGATCCTGCTGATCGATACGGTGTCGGTGAACCTCGCCGCCAATCTGGTCGGCCCGGCCTACGACTTTTCCGCGCTGGCGCCTAAGCGCATCAGCTACAAGACTGGCGGCTACATCACGGCGGGCATTGCCATCCTGATGATGCCGTGGAAGATACTGGAGTCCACCCAGGGCTACATCTTCACCTGGCTGATCGGCTATTCGGCTCTGCTCGGTCCCATCGCCGGCGTGCTGATTGTGGATTACTACTTCGTGCGCAAGACGGAACTGAACGTGAGCGAGTTGTATCGCGAAGATGGCCAATACTCGTACGGCAAGGGCTGGAACATCGCCGCGCTGGTGGCGTTCGTGATCGGCGTGCTGCCGAACATCCCGGGCTTCATGAACGCCGCTTTCCCGGCTTCCTTCCCGCATGTCTCGGAAACGTTTAAAACGATTTATACCTATGCATGGTTCGTTGGCATCGCCATCTCGGCCGTGGTGTATGGGGTTATGATGAAAGGGAAGACCGTGTCCGCCGTGCGCGCGCCGGCCCACCCGTAAGGAGACGCTTATGAAAACTATCATCCGTGGCGGCACCGTTGTGAATGCCGATCGCGCCTTTCGTTCCGACGTCCTGTGTGAAGGCGACAAGATCATCGCCGTCGGAGAGAACCTGGAGGTACCCGCCGGCGCCAAGGTGATCGACGCCGGCGGCCAGTACGTGATGCCGGGCGGGATCGACCCGCACACGCACATGAACCTGCCGTTCATGGGCACGGTGACGCAGGATGATTTCTACACCGGGACCGCCGCCGGCCTGGCGGGCGGCACCACCACCATCATCGACTTTGTGATTCCAGCGCCGAAGCAGAACCTGATCGAGGCTTATCACCAGTGGCGCGGTTGGGCGAAGAAGTCGGCCGGCGACTACACCTTTCACGTGGCGATCACCTGGTGGGACGATACGGTGCACCGCGACATGGGCATCCTGGTGAAGGACCATGGCGTCAACAGCTTCAAGCACTTCATGGCGTACAAGAACGCCATCATGGCCGACGATGAAACGCTGGTGAAAAGCTTCCGCCGCTGCCTGGAACTGGGTGCGATGCCAACCGTGCACGCGGAAAACGGCGAGCTGGTTTATCAGCTGCAGCAGGATCTGCTCAAGCGCGGCCTGACCGGGCCAAGTTCGCACCCGTTATCGCGTCCGCCGGAGGTGGAGGCGGAAGCGGCCAACCGCGCGATCGCGATCGCCAACGTGATGAATACGCCGCTGTACATCGTGCACGTGTCCTGTGCCGAATCGCTGGAGGCCATCACCCGTGCCCGCGCGCATGGGCAGCGTGTGTACGGCGAGGCGCTGGCCGGCCACCTGATCGTCGACGACAGCGTGTACCAGAGCGACGATCTGGAATTCGCGGCCGGCCACGTGATGAGCCCTCCGTTCCGCAGCAAGCATCATCAGAAAGCGCTGTGGCAAGGGCTGCAGGGCGGGAACCTGCACACCACGGCGACCGACCATTGCACCTTCTGCGCCGAGCAAAAGGCGGCCGGCAAGGATGATTTCACCAAGATCCCCAATGGCTGCGGTGGCGTGGAAGACCGCATGTCGGTGATCTGGGACGCGGGCGTGAACAGCGGCATGCTGACCCCGTCGGAGTTCGTCAGGATCACCTCCACCAACACGGCGCAGATCTTCAACATCTATCCGCGCAAGGGCGTGATCGCGCCCGGCGCCGATGCGGACGTGGTGGTGTGGGACCCGGAGGCCACGCGCACCATCTCCGCGCTGACGCAGTTCGCCAAGGGCGGCTTCAATGTCTTCGAAGGCCGCACCGTGCGCGGTATTCCCAGCACCACGCTGGCCGCCGGAAACGTCGTGTTCCATCGCGGCGTGCTGATGGCGGTGGAGGGCGCTGGCCGTTACATCAATCGCCCGGCGTTCACGTCAACGTCCGCGCGTTAAGGAGCTTTACATGAAAATTAATGGTGACCGCCTGTGGGCATCGCTGATGGAACTGGCGAAAATCGGCGCGACGGAAAAGGGCGGGGTCAAGCGCCTGGCGCTGACCGATCTCGATAAGCAGGGCCGCGACCTGGTTGTCGGCTGGGGCAGGGAAGCCGGGATGTCGATCACCATCGACCAGATCGGCAACGTCTTCATGCGGCGCGACGGCACGAACAACGCGCTGCCGCCGGTGATGACCGGCAGCCATATCGACACCCAGCCGACCGGCGGCAAGTTCGACGGCAACTACGGCGTGCTGGCCGGCCTTGAGGTGGTGCGCACGCTGAACGATCTCAAAATCAAGACCGAAGCGCCGATCGAAGTCGCCTTCTGGACCAATGAGGAAGGTTCGCGCTTCGTGCCGGTGATGATGGGTTCCGGCGTATTCTGCGGCGCGTTCTCGCTGGAGACGGCCTACGCGGCGAAGGACGTGGAAGGCAAATCGGTCGGCGAAGAGCTGGAGCGTATCGGCTACAAAGGCACGCAGGTGCCGGGCGACCATCCCATCGGCGCCTACTTTGAGACGCACATCGAACAAGGCCCGGTGCTGGAAGACGCCGACAAGGTGATCGGCGTGGTGCCCGCCGTGATGGGCCTTTCCTGGTACGACTGCGTGGTCACCGGCATGGAAGCCCACGCCGGACCGACGCCGATGCATCTGCGTAAAGACGCGCTTCAGGTATCCACCCGCATCATGCAGGAGGTGGTGGCGATCGCCAACCGCTATCCACCATATGGCCGCGGCACGGTGGGCATGGTGCAGGTGTTCCCGAACAGCCGCAACGTGATTCCGGGCGAGGTCAAATTCAGCATCGACCTGCGCAACGTGAACGATGAGCTGCTCAACACCATGCACGAGGAGATGCTGGCCTTCATCGACAAGACGCGCGGCGAAACCGGCTTGAAGATCTCGATCGAGCGTGTGTCCTACTATCCGCCATGCCCGTTCCATCCGGAGTGCGTGGAGGCGGTGCGCAGCGCCACCGCCAAACTCGGATATTCGACCATGGACGTGGTCTCCGGCGCCGGCCACGACGCCATCTACGCGGCGTGGCTGGCGCCGGCCGGCATGATCTTCGTGCCGTGCAAGGATGGCATCAGCCACAATGAAATCGAGGACGCCAAGGCCGAACACCTGGAGGCTGGCTGCAACGTCCTGCTGCACGCCATGCTGGAGCGCGCAAAGGTGGTTTGACCGCGGCGAAGCTGTGGCGCATACTGGTTGCTCCCGACCAGTTCGCCATAGCTTTCACTATGCAAGCACCTCAAAACAGCCAGGTCCACGCCCTGCAGGCGGCGGCGCTGACCGCCACGCTGGAGAGCATTTCGGACGCGGTCCTGATGCTGGGGCATGACTGGGAAATCCGCTACATGAACGGCAACGCCGAACGCCTGACCAAGGTGCAGCGTGCCGACGTGCTGGGACGCTGCCTGTGGGACGTTTTTCCCGAGGCGATCGGCGGCCCTTATTACCAGGCCTACCACAAGGCGGTGGAGACGAATACGCCGGTGACGTTCGAGGAGCACTACGCGCCCTTGGACCTGTGGACCGAGATCCGCGCCTATCCATCCGAGGAAGGGCTGACGATTTATTTTCGCGACATCAGCGAGCGCAAGGCCACGGAGGCGTTGAGTCACCGCATGGCCTTTTACGACAAGCTGACCGGCCTGCCGAATCGCCAGCTGCTGCTGGACCGCCTGTCGCACGCGATGGCGCTCAGCCAGCGCAGCGGGCGCCCCGGCGCGGTGCTATTCATCGACCTCGATCACTTCAAGAGCATCAACGACACGCGCGGCCACGACAAGGGAGATCTGCTGCTGCAACAGGTCGCGGACCGCTTGAACGACGCGGTGCGCAGCTGCGATACGGTGGCACGCTTCGGCGGCGATGAATTCGTCGTGCTGCTGGAGGAAATTGGTGGCGATGCGGTCGCCGGCGCGCGCGAGAGCGTATCCAAACTGCTACAGGCGTTTCACGGGCCGTTCACCATCGACGGTATCGAGCATTACAGCACACCGAGCATCGGCGTGGCCCTGTTTGGCCGTGAGAAGGCCGGTACGGACGACATATTGAAGCGCGCGGACCTGGCCATGTATCAGGCCAAGGCGGCCGGCCGCAATGGCTTCGCCTTCTTCGATCCCGCGATGGAGGCACGGGTGTCGGCGCGCGCGACGCTGGAGGCGGACTTGCGGCGCGCCGTGGCCAATCAGGAGTTCGAATTGCATTACCAGCCCCTGGCCAGCGTTGACGGTGAACTGTCGGGCGTGGAGGCGCTGCTGCGCTGGCGCCATCCGCAGCGCGGGCTGGTCTCGCCGGCGGAGTTTATCCCCATCGCGGAGGAGACCAGCATGATCCTGCGGATCGGCGGCTGGGTGCTGGAGGAGGCTTGCGCCATGCTGGCACGTTGGGCCGGCGACGCCCGCACGGCCGGACTGGATATGTCGGTGAATGTCAGCATGGCCCAGTTCCACCGGCCGGATTTTGTCGAGCAGGTGCTGGCGGTTTTGCGGCAGACCGGCGCGCGGCCGGAGCGTTTGCGGCTGGAGCTCACCGAGAGCCTGCTGCTCAACGACCTGGAAGGGACGATCCAGAAGATGCAGCGCCTGCGTGCCGTCGGCGTGCGCTTCTCGGTGGACGATTTCGGCACCGGCTATTCCTCGCTGTCCTATCTGCACCGCCTGCCGCTGTCGCAATTGAAGATCGACCGCTCCTTCATCTGGGACGCGTTGAAGGAAGGCCATGGCGCCGCCATCGTGCGCATGATCGTCGCGCTGGGCAGGACGATGGGCATGTCGGTGTTGGCCGAGGGCGTGGAAACGCCGGAGCAGCTGTCATTTGTGATGACCGAAGGCTGCCATTATTATCAGGGCTATTTGTACAGCAAACCGCTGCCGGAAGACCAATTGAACTCTTTTCTCTCTCATTGAAGGGCAGCATGTTGAAATACGCATTGGTGATGTTATGTTTATTACCGACGACGGTGTTGGCATGGGATGATACGAATGCGCTGGCAGTAACTTGCAGCTACACGCATTATTCTTCATTTGATCATGAAGAGGCCACGATTGCATGGGGGCCAGAACGCAAAGGAGAAAAAGCGCATGTTCAAAAGTTCATGCGCGCTAAATCAGAAGAGAATACTCAAGTAATTGGTGAACGCGATACCGGTGATTGCATATTCCCTTCTGGACTTCAGGTTCGAATGAAAGTAGACGTAGGCACTGCCGGTCCGGGCATGTGTGGTGGTGATCCCGCAGCCACGATGTCCCTCTGGATTAATCGCCGCAAGGTGGCAACCGAGTGGTTTGCTGGCTACTGTAAAGAGGAAAAGGAACCGGCAGTCAGTTTCAAAATATTGGGCGCCAAGCATCTGCGTGTCGAAAAATGTCACGCGACATGGAAGAAGGACGATATACCTGAACTTTCGGTTTGCATCGATTTGCCTGATCTAAAACGATACCCGATCGATGAATTGGAATATCCTTCGGCAGGGAGTAAGGCGCCGGTCGCTGGCGAGGTGGTTATCCGTTATGGCAAGAACGAGGTTTGCCGTGAGGTGAAAAATGCACTGCATAAGGAATTTACCGTATTTAACTACGGCGCTGACGCGCCCGGAAAATTGCAATGGTTTGAATGGCAGGACAACGAAGTGCGCGTAGCCAAGGATTTTCACGGTTATCAGGTCGGTATATTCGATTTGAACAACGACGGTAGGCTGGACAGGGTGTACGCGCAAAATTACTCGACGAATTATATGATTGGCAATCATCTGCTGGTTCAGTATGGGCAATCCAACACGAAATTAATAGTTCCGGATAACCCATTGGAACGTGCGGTCGCGCTGCCTTGTCATATCGCGAATCAAAATGCGAGCCTTAATGGCTGTGCAGGTTTTGGCGAACGCAGTCCCGACTACGATTTAGCGATCCATGGAACCGGGGCCAAAGACCAGGCCGTATTCAGGGAGCGCTACACGAATTTAACGCCTTTCCGATTTCGTGGTGCTACCTATTTGGCGGTCACTGAAGGCTTGATTGGTAAAGATGGTTATGCTGGTGTGCTTAAGATACGGCCTGATGGAAGCGCCGAGAAGACCTGTCTCCTCGAAAAAATCCGATTCCATATGTGATGAACCATATCGATCCTCACCAAGCTTATCTCGACGGGAATCATCGCATGGCCGCCGGCGACCTTGCCAGGGCCGAGGTTTGTTACCTGGAGACGCTGGCGCAGCAGCCCTGGCACGCGGCGGCACGCGCCAATCTTGGATATCTGAAGGAGCAGCAGGGGGCTGTCGCGGAAGCCGAGTTCCACTATCGGCAGGCGATTGCGCTGATGCCGGATCACGCGCAGTTGCAGCAGAATCTGGGCGCGCTGCTGTTGCGGGAAAAGCGTTTCACGGAATCGGAAGCGGCGATGCGGACGGCGGTGGAACTGGCGCCTGACGAACCATCGGCGTGGAGTCAATTGGGCGTGCTGCTGGTGTGTACGCATCACGAAGATGAGGGCGAGGCATGCTACCGGCGCGCACTGACGCTGCAGCCGGAACATGCGCGGGCGCGCTTCAACCTCAGTTATCTGCTGCTGCGGCAGGCGCGCTTTGAGGAGGGCTGGCGCATGCTGGAGGCGCGCTGGCAGTTCGACCGTTTTCCGCTGTCTTTCGACTGCGCGTTCTGGGAGGGAGAGCCATTGGCCGGAAAATCCATCGTGATCGGGATGGAGGCCGGGCATGGCGATATGATCCACTTCTGCCGCTATGCTCCGCTGCTCAAGGCACGCGGTGCGGCGCGGGTGGATGTGGTGTGTCATCCGGGCTTGCGGCGCCTGTTCGCCACCTTGCCGGGCGTGGATCGTGTGCACGCCTTGGGCGAAGCGCTGCCCGCTGGCTGGGATTACTGGACACGCCCCATGCGCCTGCCGGGACTATTTGGGACGGCGCTGGACAGCATTCCGGCCGATGTGCCCTATCTGAGCGCGCAGCCGGATTTGGTTGGGCGCTGGCGTGAAGCGCTGCCGCGGAACGGTCTGCGGGTGGGCCTGGCCTGGCGCGGCAACGCCAACTTCGAGAACGACGCGGACCGCTCGTTGCCGTCGCTGATGTCGCTCGCCCCATTGGCCGCCGCGCCTGTGCATTTCATCAGTTTGCAAAAGGGCGTGGGCGAGGAAGAGGCGCTGTTGCCGCCGACGGGGATGGAGCTGCATCCCATCGGGCCGCAACTGGCCGACTTCGCGGACACCGCCGCCGTCATCGCTAATCTCGACCTGGTGATCAGCGTGGATACGGCGGTGGCCCACCTGGCTGGCGCCATGGGCAAGCCTTGCTGGCTGCTGCTGCCCGACTATCGCTGCGACTGGCGATGGATGACGGAGCGCGACGACACGCCTTGGTATCCATCCATGCGCCTGTTTCGGCAGCCGCGCGATGGCGGCTGGTCTCCCGTCGTCGCGCAAGTGGCGGCCGCGCTGCTCAGCCTCGGAAGTAGTGCCGCGCCAGATCATCGATCAGATTCGGCCCGGTAGGCGTCCAACCCAGCTGTTGCCGCGTTAGCGCGCTGGACGCCGGGCAGTCGGCGGCGAAGAAGCGGCCCAGGAAGCCAAAGTGTTCTGGCGCTTCCGCCGCCGATATGCTGACCACCGGCAGATTCAATCCTGTGCCGATGGTGGCCGCGATCTCGCGCGTGGCGACGCCTTGTTCGGCGATGGCGTGATACCGCTTGCCTGCCGCACCATGTTCCAGCACCAGCCGGTACAGGCGCGCGGCGTCGAAGCGATGCACTGCCGGCCAGCGGTTTTCGCCGTCGCCGATATAGGCTGACACACCCTTGGCGCGGGCGATATCGACCAGGCGCGGCGCAAAGCCGTAATCGCCATCGCCGTGCACGGAAGGCGGCAGGCGCACCAGCGACGAGCGCACGCCGCGCGCGGCCAATGCCAGCGTCAGTTCCTCCGACGCTGTGCGGTGCTGCGCCGGGCCGCCGAGATCGGGGCCGTCATCCTCCGTGCCGACCACGCCGTGCCTGAGCAGGGCGCTGCCGGAGGTGGTGATCAACGGTTTGCCGGTGCCGGCCAGCGCGTCACCCATGGCGGCGATGGCGGAGCGGTCGGTTTCGCCGGCGGCGTTGAAGTCCTTGAAGTCGTGAATGAAGGCGGTGTGGATCACGCCATCGCAGGCGCGCGCGCCCGCCGCCATGCTTTCGGTGTCCGACAAATCGCCGCGATGTACCGGGACGCCGCGACGGGCCAGCAGCTCCGCGCCCTCCGCGCTGCGCGCCAGTCCCAACACCTCGTGGCCAGCGTCCAGCAATTCAGTGATGACGGCCGAACCCACCCAGCCGGTGGCGCCTGTAACGAATACTCTCATGTCCATCTCCTTGTTCAGATGGGAGCATGATAGTGGCCAGCGGTCGGACGATCCATGCTGTAGAATCCGTATTTTCTTCGTGATCGTCCGAATGCCATGGATCCTTTATCCGACGTCCTGTCCCTGCTCAAGCCGCGCAGCTACGTTGCGGGCGGCTTCGACGTGGGCGGCGAATGGGCGCTGCAGTTTCACCAGCACGAAGGCATCAAGTGCTACGCCATCGTCGCCGGCGAATGCTGGCTGGCGGTGGATGGCGTGGAACAGCCGGTGCACCTGAGGACCGGCGATTGCTTTTTGCTGCCACGCGGGCGTCCGTTCCGTCTCGCCAGCGATCTGTCCCTGCCGAGCGTCAACGCGCTGGAGGTGCTGCGGCAGCGGCGTCTGGGCGGCATCGGCATCATCAACGATGGCGGCGGCTGTCTGCTGGTTGGCGGCCATTTTGTCTTCAATGGCAAGCACACGGGCATACTGCTGGAGGCGCTGCCGCCCATCGCGCATGTGCACAAGGAGTCGGACCGCGAGACCCTGCGCTGGTCCCTGCAACGCCTGGCCACGGAACTGCGCGAACAGCGGCCCGGCCACACCCTGATCGCCCAGCACATGGCGCACATGATGCTGGTGCAGGCGCTGCGGCTGGTGCTGGCGGAAGAAGAGGGCGGCGGGATAGGCTGGCTGTATGCGCTGGCCCATCCGCAAATCGGCGGCGCCATCGGCGCGCTGCATGCCGATCCCGCGCGGCGCTGGACGCTGGAGACGTTGGCGCGGCATGTGGGCATGTCGCGCTCCACGCTGGCGCTGAGATTCAAGCAGACCGTGGGCACGTCGCCGATGGAATACCTGACGCGCTGGCGCATGCTGCTGGCGGGTGACCGCCTGGTGCATTCCAGCCAGGCGGTGTCCGTGATTTCGCAACAACTGGGCTACGAGTCCGACAGCGCCTTCAGCACCGCGTTCAAACGCGTGATGGGCTGCTCGCCGCGCCAGTACGTGCGCGATCAGTCTTTGTAATTGCGCAGGAAGTCCAGCAGCACGCGGGCGGCGATGTCGGCGTCGTCGGCCGTCATGGTCTCCAGCGGATTGTGGCTGATGCCGCCGTTGCCGCAGCGCGTGAACAGCATGGCGACGTCGGTGATGGCGGCCATCGCCATGGCGTCATGGCCCGCGCCGGACAGCAGGTCGAAGCGTGGCAGGCCGGCGCGCTCGATGGCGTCGCCGAACTGCCGCATCAGGCGCGGCGCGCATGGCGCGGCGCTGGCGTCGACGATCTTCTGCACGCTGTATTCGATCTGCCGGCGCGCGCAGATGGCGGCGATGCCGTCCAACACATCCTTCACCGCCGCCAGGCGCACCGTATCGTCGGCGGCGCGGATGTCCAGCGACAGCCTGCATGCGCCGGGAATCACGTTGACCGAGCCACCCGGCACCTGCAACTGGCCGACCGTGCCGACCAGCGAAGGCGCCTGCGCGCAGCGCCGCTCGACCAGTAGCACGATTTCCGCCGCCGCCGCCGCCGCATCCTTGCGCATGCTCATGGGCGTGGTGCCGGCGTGGCTGGCCAGTCCGGTCAGCTCGACCAGATAGCGCGAGCTGCCGGCGATAGCTGTGACCACGCCCAGCGCCAGGTCGCGTTCCAGCAGCACCGGGCCTTGTTCGATATGGACCTCCACGAAGCCCAGCAAGCCGGCCGGATCGCGCGCGATCGCGGGGATGCGCGCCACGTCATGGCCGGCGGCCAGCAACGCGTCACGCATGCTGACGCCATCGGCGTCGGTCTGGTCCAGCAGCGACAGGTCGAAGCGGCCGGTTACCGCCGTGCTGCCGAGGAAAGTGCTCTTGAAGCGCACGCCTTCTTCCTCCGCGAAGCCGACGACCTCAAAGTGGAACGGCAGTTTCTCGCCGCGCTGGTGCAAGTGGCGCACCAGGGCGATCGGCAGCAGGATGCCGAGACGGCCGTCGTACTTGCCACCGTTGCGCACGGTGTCGTAGTGGGAGCCGGTCATCAGCGTTTTTGCGTCCGGCGCGTCCGAGCGGTAGACGCCGACCACGTTGCCGACCGCGTCGATGTGGGCTTCCATGCCGGCGGCGCGCATCCATTCGAGCAGTTGCGCGGCAGTCTGGCGGTGCGCCGGCGTCATGTAGGCGCAGGTGAGTGCGCCGTCGGTGTCATCGCTCCACGCGGCCAGTTCCTCGCTCCATTGCATGATGGCCGGGCCGAATTCCAGCCGCACCGACAGCAGGTCGTTCAGGCGGATTTCCGCGATGCGCTTGATCTGGCGGAGGCATTCCGCGATTTCGTCGGCGCGCTGGTTCTTCAACCGGCGCGTGAAGGTGGCGATGATGTTTTGGCGCGTGAGCCCTTGTCCGGTCGGGCCTTTGACGGCGAGGATGAAGGGAAAACCGAATTTGGCGTTGTAGTCCGCGTTGAGCTGGTGCAGCGTCGCGAATTCCTCCGCGCTGCAAAGGTGCAGGCCGGACTTTGCTTGCTCATTGGTCGATTCGGCCGTCAACTGGCCGGCGACGGCGGCCTTGCCCGCCAGTTCCGGGTGGGCGCGGATCAGGCCAAGTTGCTCATCCAGCGTGGCGGCGCTGACCACGGACTGCAAGGCCAGCTTAAGCGCGGTCTCGTTGGCGAAGGGACGCTGTGCGGCGGCGCGCTCCGGTATCCACGGCGAGTGCTCGTAGATGCCGCGCAGGCGGTCGACGAAGGTGGCGGTATCGCAGCTATTGAGGTCGGAGAGTGTGGTCATCATAGCTCCCATCATAACGCGCCCGCGCCGCCGCGATATATGCGGTATGGCCTAGGGTGTATAAGACTGCGCCTATTTCTGCGCCAGCGCCTTGGCGGCGGCGGCCACCTGGTCGCGTAGCCACTTGTGTTCCGGCGCCTGATGCACGCGCTCGTGCCACAACTGATAGAAGCGCATCGGCGGGAACTTCACCGGCACCGCATAGGTTTTCAGCGGCATCTGCTTTTCGTAGTGGCGTACGAACTGGCTGCCGGTGGTCAGCACCAGGTCGGTCTGCGCCAGCATGTTCGGGATCAGGCCGAAGTAGGCCGATTCCACCATCACGTTGCGCTGCAGGCCCTGGCGCTCCAGGTAGTCGTCGATCACGCCATGGTAGCCGGGCAGGATCTGGGTCGGCGCCACGTGCGGCAGCGTGAGGTAGTCGTCCATCGTCATCTTGTCGCTGGCGGTGCGCAGCGCATACGGGCAGTCGGCGCGCATCACGCAGATGATGGGGTCCTCGAACAGCTTGGACATGTGGAGGTGCTCGGGCGGCTCGTCCCAGTTGGCGATGACCAGGTCCATGTCGCCATCCGACAGCAGGCGCACGTAGTCCACGCCCGGCCCGAGGCCGTGGATTTTCACGCGGCTGTTGGGCGAACCACGGCGCAGCAGCGCAACGAGATTCGGCAGGAACTGGCTGTCCAGGTAATCCGGTGCCGCCACGTGGAACGTGCGCGCTTCCTCCTGTGGCACGAAAGGTGCCTTCTTCAGGAACAGGTTCTCGGTTTCGTCCAGGATGCGCTTTGCTGGTGCAAGCAGGCTTTCTCCATGCTGGGTCGGCACCATGCCGCGCGCGCCGCGCACCAAAAGTGGATCGCCGGTCAGCTCGCGCAGCTTGCGCAGCGAGGCCGAGATCGAGGGCTGCGGTTGATTCAGCTTGAGGGCGACGCGGGAGACGTTTTTCTCGACCAGCAGCAGGTAGAGAATACGGATCAGGTGGAGGTCCAGGTGTTGCGGCAAAGCGGACATGAGAGCGATTGTTTTATACGGGATTGAATATGTCTAATATACTCCAATGTTCATGTGGCAGGAATCAAATCCGTTTATCTTCTGTAAATTAGCCACATCTTTGACCTAGCAAACTACATGGAATACCTGATCCCGTATGGCCTCGAATGGGCCAACCTCCTCGTGCGCTGGCTGCACATCATCACAGGCATCGCCTGGATCGGCGCCTCGTTCTATTTTGTGTGGCTGGATAATTCGATCCGTCCGCCGGCGCCGGGATCGGAGCTGGCGAAGAAGGGCGTGTCGGGCGAGCTGTGGGCGGTGCATGGCGGCGGCTTCTATAACCCGCAAAAATACCTGGTGGCGCCGGCCGAGCTGCCGAAGGAGCTG
The DNA here is from genome assembly GCF_013376005.1 of Duganella sp. SG902. Classification (GTDB taxonomy): domain Bacteria; phylum Pseudomonadota; class Gammaproteobacteria; order Burkholderiales; family Burkholderiaceae_D; genus Rugamonas. Next base: position 258,935 of record NZ_JABMJK010000004.1, read on the forward strand.
CACTGGTTTAAATGGGAGGCTTATTCCACCTGGCTGTCCGGCATCGCGCTGCTGACCATCGCCTACTACTTCAACGCGCAAGCGATGATGATCGATAAATCGGTGGCGGATCTGAGCAGCCTGCAAGCGGTCGGCATCGGCGTCGGCACGCTGGTTGTCGGCTGGACGGTGTACGACCTGCTGTGCCGCTCCCCGCTGGGCAAGCACGATGCGGCGTTCGGCGTGGTGATCTTCGCGCTGATCACCGCCGCCGCGTATGGGCTTACCCATGTGCTGAGCGGCCGCGCCGCCTACATCCACGTGGGCGCCTTGATCGGCACCATCATGGTCGGCAATGTGCTGATGCTGATCATTCCCGGCCAGCGCAAGATGGTGGAGGCCATGTCGGCCGGGCGCATGCCGGACCCGGTGCACGGCCAGAAGGCCAAGCAGCGCAGCGTCCACAATAACTACTTCACGCTGCCGGTGCTGTTCATCATGATCAGCAACCATTACGCGATGACTTACCGGAACGAGCACGCGTGGCTGGTGCTGGCCTTCATCATGGCCGCCGGCGTGTTCATTCGCCACTTCTTCAACCTGCGCCACAAGGGCCGCGTGGAATTGCGCTATCCGGCCATCGGCGTGGCGCTGCTGGCCGCCGTGGCGGTGGCGATCGCGCCGGCCAAGCCGGTGGCGACAGCGCCCGCGGCCGATCCGGCGGCGGCATTCGCCAAGGTGAAAGCGGTGATCGACGCGCGCTGCCTGGCCTGCCACGCCGCGCATCCAACCCAGCCTGGCTTCGCGGCGGCGCCGCTGGGCGTGGCCTTCGACACGGCGGACCAGGTCCACCAGAACGCCGAGAAAATCTACAAGCAGGTGGTGCAGACCAAGGCCATGCCGCTGGCTAACCTGACCAATATGACCGAGGCCGAGCGCGCGCAGATCGCCGCCTGGTACGAATCCGGCGCAAAATGAAGGAACAGAAATGAGCACAGTAAAAGTACAACTGGCGCAATGGATCGACGAGCACTTCGACGAGGAAGTCGGCGTGCTGCAGCAACTGCTGCGCGTGCCCACCGATACCCCGCCCGGCAACAACGCGCCGCATGCGGACGTGGTGGCCGACCTGGTGCAAGGCTACGGCTGGACCGCCGAGAAGCACGCCGTGCCAGAGCGGACGGTGCGCGATTACGGCATGGAGAGCATCACCAACCTGATCGTGCGCCGTCCTTACGCGGCGGGCGGTCCGACGGTTGCGCTCAACGCGCACGGCGACGTGGTGCCGCCGGGCGACAACTGGACCTATCCGCCTTACGGCGGCGTGGTCGATAACGGTTTTATCTACGGCCGCGCGGCGGCGGTATCGAAGTGCGACTTCGCCACCTACATTTTCGCGGTGCGCGCGCTGGAGGCGCTGGGCGTGCCGCTCAAGGGCGGACTGGAACTGCACTTCACCTATGACGAGGAATTTGGCGGCCTGCTCGGGCCGGGCTGGCTGCTGGAGCAAAAGCTGACCAAGCCGGATTATGTGATCGCGGCGGGCTTCAGCTACAACATCGTCACCGCGCACAACGCCTGTCTGCAGCTGGAGATCACGGTGCACGGCAAGTCGGGACACGGCGCCATGCCGGAGACCGGCCACGACGCCTTGCAGGCGGCCACGCGCATCCTGAACGCGATCTACGGCCAGCTGCCGGAACTGAAAAAGATTAAATCCAGGATCGCCGGCATCGATTCTCCAACCATGCTGGTGGGCCGCATCGACGGCGGCACCAACACCAACGTGGTGCCGGGTAAAGTGGTCATGAAAATGGACCGCCGCATGATACCGGAAGAGGATCCGGTGGAGGTGGAAGCGCAGGTGCGGGCGCTGATCGAGGACGCGGTGCGGGGTGTGCCCGGCATCACGCTGGAAATCAGGCGCCTGTTGCTGTCGCACGCGCTGCGCGAGCGTCCCGGCACCGAGAAGCTGGTCGCCAGCATTCAGCAGAACGCCCAGACCTTCATCGGCGAGACGATCCCGGCGCAAGGCACGCCGCTGTATGCGGACGCGCGCCTGTACGGCGAGCATGGCATCCCGGCGGTGCTGTACGGCGCCGGCCCGCGCACCGTGCCCGAGTCCAACGCCAAGAAGGCCGATGAACGCCTTAACCTGGAAGATCTGCGCAAGGCGACGAAGGTGGTAGCATGCACCTTGTTCGACTTCCTTGGAGCGTGACATGTTCTCGAAAAAGCTGATGGCCGGCTGGGGCGATATGGACTTCAACAGCCATATGCGCAATACCGCGTTTCTCGATAAAGCCGGCGACGTGCGCATGCTGTTCCTGTCCGAGCATGGCTTCCCCATGAGTGAATTCATGCGCCTGAATATCGGCCCGGTGGTGATGAAGGACGAAATCGGCTACGTCAAGGAAGTGCTGCTGCTGGAGGAAATCACTGTCACCCTGTCGCTGGCCGGACTGGCGGAAGACGGCAGCCGCTGGATCCTGCGCTCGGACATCATCCGCCCGGACGGCAAGCTGGCCGCGCGCGTGAACAGCACCGGCGGCTGGCTGGACCTGGGCGCGCGCAAGCTGATCGCGCCGCCGCCGGCATTGATGGCGACCTGGCAGATACTGGAAAAGACCGACGACTTCCAGCAGCTGCCGTCCAGCGTCAAGGTGAAGTAAAGTACTTTTTCTGCAGCCTGGCCTTGAGGCCCTGCGCATTCAGCCGCCTGACCGCTTCCGTGATGGATGGCGCCAGCGCGGCGTAGTCCTTGCCGAGGTAGATGTAGAGATGGAGCTCGTCCAGCGGCCGGCTGAGGCTTCCCTGTGGCAGCAGCGCCCTGGAATCGGGGCCGAGGGCGCCGTCGTCGAACACGCAAGCCTGATCGCGCCCGTTCAGCACCATCTGCAAGCAGGCCTGCACGGTTTGCACATCATGCGCTTGTACGCCCGGCTGCAAGGCCTCCAGTTTTTTCTGATAGTAGTAGACTCCGCGCTGGTAGCTGACGGTGCGCGCCCTGGCTGGCAGCGCATGCCAGCTGCTGACCTGCGGCTGGCCGGCCCGCGTGAACGCATAGCTGCGCAGCGTGATGAAGGACTCTTCCACGCGCCGGTATTCCGGGTGTTTGTCGTGGTATTCGCGCACCCGTCCCAGTTCGCCGACAATGCTGCCGTCGGCCAGCATGGCGGCGCCGCGCCGGCCGGGCAGGCTTTGCAACTGGCAGCGCTGACGGATCTCGGCGCACAGGGATTGCAGATACTCGTTGTTGTAGGCGTAGGCGAAGGAGCTGGGATCGTGGGTGGTGCCGAAGATCAGTGTGTCTGGGCCCTGCGCCAGGACCGGGGCCGGTCCGGGCAGTGCAAGGGCAAAGGCTAGGGCCAACAATATGCGCCGCCGCTGGGGCATAGGCTGTCTCCTGGTTGAAATCGTGCTCCATGATAGCCGAACCGGCTTTGCCGTATTATATGGCTCATTCCCGCTATAACGGTCACCCTGTGCATCGATACGACTTAATCAGCTGCCACGATTGCGGCGTGTTGCATCAACGCCGCCCGCTGCGCCCGCGCGAAAAGGCGCGCTGCGTGCGTTGCCGCTCGGTCCTGTATCGCGGCATCCATTCCGACGCCAGCCGCATGGCCGCCATCACGCTGGCGGCGGTGTTCACCTTCCTGATCGCGCAGTTTTTCCCCATCGTCGAGCTGGAGGTGGGCGGTTACAGCAGCAGCGCCACGCTGTTGGGCGCCATCCGTGTGCTGTGGATGGAAAAGATGCAGCTGGTGGCGGCGACCGTGTTCGTGTTCACCATCCTGCTGCCGGCGGTGGAACTGGGCTCGCTGTTGTACGTGACCCTGTCCTTGCGTGGCGGCCAGCGGCCGCCTGGCTTTGATCATCTGCTGCGCGCGGTCGGCCTGGCGCGGCGTTGGGGCATGACCGAGGTGCTGATGATCGGCATCCTGATTACGATCGTGAAGATGACCAGCCTCGCACAGGTGGTGGTCCAACCCGGCCTGTTCGCCTTCGGCGCGCTGACGCTGATGCTGGCGGTGGTGGTGTCGTTCGATCCGAAGATATTGTGGAATATCGGCGAACACCTGCCCGGACCGCGCCGCGTGGCGCAAAAGACCTTTCATTATGCGGCGCTGGCCAAGGGCGCGCCGCTGCTGGCCTGCCACAGCTGCGGACTGGTGGAGTCGCTCAGGTACACGGTGCGGCACCAGTACTGCGCCCGTTGTGGCGCGCGCCTGCATCGCCGCCATCCTGACAGTGTCGGGCGCACCTGGGCGTTCCTGCTGGCGGCGGCCATTCTGTATATCCCGGCCAACCTGCTGCCGGTGATGTACACGCACTCGCTGTTCGGCAAGGAGGACGACACCATCATCAGCGGCGTGGTCTACTTCTGGACCAGCGGTTCGCCGGCGCTGGCGGCGATCATTTTCATTGCCAGCATCGTGGTGCCGGTGCTGAAGCTGGCGGCGCTGGCCCTGCTGGCGTGGACCGCGCAGCGGCGCTCGCGCTGGCGGCCGATGCAGCGCACGGTGTTGTATCGCATCGTGGAGTTTGTCGGCCGCTGGTCGATGCTCGATATTTTCGTCATCACGCTGACGGTGGCGCTGGTGCGCTTCCAGTCGCTGGCGGTGATCACGGCCGGTCCCGGCGCGCTGGCGTTTTGCGCGGTGGTGGTGCTGACCATGATCGCGTCTATGCAATTCGATCCCCGCCTGATCTGGGATCCCATCGATACACATGGAGAGAAGCATGTCTGAAAACGAGAGCGGCGCTCCGCCGCTACCGGAGCCGAACGTGGAAAAAGCCAGCCGCTGGCTGCCGTCGCTGGTGTGGCTGATTCCCCTGCTGGCGGCGGTGATCGGCCTGACGCTGGTGGTCAAGTCGGTGCTGGATCAGGGACCGACTGTGGTCGTCAGCTTCCGCAGCGCGGATGGACTGGAACCGGGCAAGACCAAGGTGAAATACAAGGACGTGGACATAGGCCTGGTGCGCTCCATCTCGCTGGCCAAGGATTTGTCGCGCGTGCTGGTCACCATCGACATGAGCAAGGAGGCCAAGCGCTTCACGGCGGCCGATACGCGCTTCTGGGTGGTCAAGCCGCGTATCGGAGCGAGCGGGGTGTCGGGCCTGAACACGCTGCTGTCCGGCTCCTACATCGGGGTTGACGCGGGCAAGTCGGAAGAGACCAGGACCGATTTCACGGGCCTGGAGAAGCCGCCGCAGGTGACCCGCGACGAGAAAGGCACGATCTATACGCTGCACAGCGACACGCTGGGTTCCCTCGATGTAGGTTCGCCGATTTTTTATCGCCGCATACAGGTGGGGCAGGTCACCGGGTTCGATCTGGAGGATAAGGGGCGCGGTGTGCGGATCTCGGTGTTTGTCAGCGCGCCGTATGACCAGTACGTGGGCAAGAACACGCGCTGGTGGCATGCCAGCGGGGTCGATGCGCGCTTCGACTCCAGCGGCTTCAAGCTGAACACGCAGTCGCTGGCGGCCTTGCTGGTGGGCGGGATCGCGTTTGAATCGGTGAGTGGGCAGAAGCCCGCCTCAGTGGCGCCGGCGGGCGCCGAGTTCGCGCTGGCGGCCGATCAGAGCAGCGCGATGCGCGAGCCGGATGGCGTGCCGATCACCACTGTGCTGTATTTCGACCAGTCCCTGCGCGGCTTGTCGGCCGGGGCGCCGGTTGATTTCCGCGGCATCGTGATGGGCGAGGTGCGCTCGGTCGGCGTGGAGTTTGATCCGGTGAAGAAGAACTTCCGCATGCCGGTGACGGTGGACATGTATCCGGCGCGCCTGGGCCGCAGCTTTGCCCAGACCATCGCCAACGATCAGGAACGCAATGCGGGGCCACAGTTGCTGGAACGCCTGGTGGCGCGCGGCTTGCGCGGACAGCTGCGGACGGGGAATCTGCTGACCGGCCAGTTGTACGTGGCGCTGGACTTCTTCCCGAACGCGGCGCCGGCCAAGGTGGACCTGTCGGCGGAAGTACCGGAGGTGCCGACGGTGCCAAACAGCCTGGATGAATTGCAGACGCAGATTTCCAGCATCGCGCGCAAGCTGGACAAAGTGCCGTTCGATGAAATCGGCAGGAATCTGCGTGACACCTTGAAGAGCGCCGATGTGTTGATGAAGCAGCTGGACGCGCAGGTGGTGCCGGAGATGAAAGGCACACTGGCCGCCGCGCGCAAGACCTTCAACGAGGCGGACCAGCTGTTGCAGAAAGACTCGCCGGTGCAGTCGGATCTGCGCGAGGCATTGCAGCAGTTGACGCAGACCTTGCAGTCGTTGAATGCGCTGTCGGATTATCTGGAGCGTCACCCGGAATCGCTGATACGTGGCAAGCAGGAGAAAAAAGGAGAGCGGAAATGATGCGTGATCGTGTGGGCCTGCGAGGTGGCGCGGTGTGGTGGACGATGGTGGCGCTGGCCGCGCTGAGCGGGTGCGCGAGCGCGCCGCCAGAGCGCTTCTATAGCCTCAGCGCGGGGATGGGCGGCCCGGCGGCCGCGGCCGGCGAGACGGCGAAGACCACGCAGGCGGCGCCGGCGTACTACATCGAGCTGCCGGCGGTGACGGTGCCGCAGCAGGTGGCGCGCAACCAGCTGGTGGTCACCACCGGTGCGGGGCGGGTGGATCTGCTGGAGCAGGAGCGCTGGGTTTCGCCGCCGGCGGCGGAGATCGGTCAAGCCCTGTCGCTGACCATTTCCGGAGAGCTGGGCACCATCGACGTGTTCCGCACGCCCACGCCGGACAAGGCGCCGGTCTACCGCATCAGCGCCAACGTGCAGCGCTTTGAGTCCGCGCCGGGACAGTACGCCTTGATTGACGTGGTGTGGAGCGTGCGCCTGGTCGGCGGCACGCACGTGCTGACCTGCCGCAGCCTGGCGCAGGAGACGGTGGGCGCCGGCTACGACGAGTTGGTGGCCGGCCATCGCCGCGCCGTGGTGCGCATCGGCGCGGATATCTCCAGGGCCGTGCGCGGGCTGGCGGCGGGCGCACAGCCTTCTTGCTAGGCCAGTTCGCGCAGGTACGGCCACGGATAGATGCCGCGTTCGTGGCCATCGCTGAAGACCAGCTGTACGCCGTAGACACCGATCTGGCGGATATCGTCTATGCGCACGTCGGCGCCCGGCGCGGTTGGGGCGAGTTGCATGGCGCCGGTCAGCAGACGGTTGGATTGGCACACGGTGCATTTGCACTGCGCGCGCAACGTGGCGTGCGGCAGTTGCTGCGCCGAGCCGTCATCCCAGACGATATCCAGCACACGGCTCTGGCGGTTGTTGACGATTTCCCGCGGATAGTCGCTCATCGTTGCGCCCCCTGGATCTGTGTGAGCGCGAGGCGCGCGGATTTGCGGACTTCGGGATCGCTGTCATCGGCGGCCACGGTCAGCGTGGGGATGGCGGCGGCGTCGCCCAATTCGCCCAGCGCCAATGCGGATTCCTTGCGCAGGTTGCTGATGGAGTGGGAAAGCGCGGCCATCAGCGCTTCCAGTGCCGGCGCGTGGCGCAGGCGCCCCAGACTGCGGGCGGCGCGCAGGCGCACCTGCCAGTAGGCGTCCTCCAGGGAAGCGATCAGCGCGGCGCCGGCCTGCTGCGCGCCGGCCGGGGACAGGGCGAGTTTACCGAGGGTGGTCGCGGCTTCCTCGCGAACCTGCCAGGCGCTGTCGCGCAGGCCGTCAAGCAGTGCGGCGAGGGCGGACCAGGCGTGGCCGCCGCCGGCGCCGTCCGGCGGGCCGCTGGTGGCGTAGCCGAGGGCGCCGACCGCCGCGCGGCGGACGTCGGCGTCGGCGTCGTGGCTCACGAGACGGGTGAGGGCGGGCAGGGCTTCCGGCTGTTTCAGGTAGCCAAGCACGGCGACGGCCTCGCGGCGAACGCCGGCGTCGGTGTCGTTCAGCGCCGCCAGCGCCGGTGCGTAGCTGCCGGGCGCGCGCAGCTCGCGCACCGCTCGCAGCACGGCGATCCGCACGAAGGCATCCCGATGCGCCGCATGCGGCAGCAGCACGGCCGCCGATGCCGGCTGCTTCAACTCACTCAGCGTGTGCGCCGCCGCTTCCCGCACCTCGTCATCCTCGTCGGTCAGCAGCGTGACCAGTCCCGCCACGCCTTCCAGGCTTTCGAACGCCTCCAGCGCCCGCGCGGCTTCGGCGCGCACGGCGGCGTCGGCGTCCCGCAGCGCGGCGACCAACAAAGGCGCGTGTTCATCGCCGTCGCGGTCCGCGAGATCGAGAACGGCGATACGGCGCACCGCGCCATCCGCATGCTGCAAGCGTTCCCGGAACGCGGCCAATTCGGCATCTTCTTCAAAAATAGTGCTCATGCTTTCCTTAAATGGCAAATTGCAGTTGACGCGCCGGGTCGGCGCCCAGCGGCGACAAACGCTCCAACGGCAGCTCGGCGTTGGCCGGGTGCAGCAGTTGCAGGCAGCGCCGCTTGAGCGCCGTGAACCGCGCCGACGTGACCAGCGTTTCGTCGCGCGGCCGAGCGAAGTCCACCTTGATTTCTTCAATAATCCGTCCTGGCCGGGGGCTCATCACCAGGATCCGGTCGGCCAGGAACAGCGCCTCGTCGATATCGTGCGTGATGAAGACGATGGTGGTGCGGATCTTAGCCCACAGCTGCAGCAGCAACTGTTGCATCATCAACCGCGTCTGCGCATCGAGCGCGCCGAACGGCTCGTCCATCAGCATCACGCGTGGATGATTGATCAGCACCCGCGCGATCTCCACCCGCTGCTTCATGCCGCCCGACAGCTGCGCCGGATAATGCTCGGCGAAGTCCTGCAGGCCAACCATCGCCAGCAACTCCGCCGCGCGGCGGCGGCGTTCCGTGCGGCCGACGCCCTGCATCTTCAACCCGAACGCCACGTTGTCAATCACGCGCCGCCACGGGAACAGCGTGTGATGCTGGAACACCAGCCCGCGCTCCGCGTGCGGGCCATCCACCGTTACACCGTCCACCGTGATGCCGCCCTTGCTCGGCCGCAGATGCCCGGCCAATGCGCCCAGCAGCGTCGACTTGCCGCAGCCGGAAGGGCCGAGCAGGCAAACGAATTCGCCCGGCGCCACGTTCAGCGAGACATCCTGCACCGCCTCGAACGCCTGCGCGCCCGCGCCAACCCGCAACGACAGCTTGTCAATCGCGATACGGCCATAAGCCTGGTTCACGTCCCTCATGCCTTGTCCTCCTGTTGATGCCACGGCATCAGCGCCTGGCCGCCGCGCTTTACCAGCGCGCTGCTGCCCATGCCCAGCGCACCGATCACCAGCATGCCGACCACGATATCGGCGTAGTTCTGAATCGTGTACGACGCCCACGTGTAGTAGCCGATGCCGAACTGACCGGAAATCATCTCCGCCGTCACGAGGCAGAACCACGCCGTGCCCATGCCGATCGACAGACCGGTGACGATGCTGGGCGCGGCGCCCGGCAGCACCACCTCAAGAAAAATCGCCCAGGAGCCGCCGCCCAGGCTGCGCGCCGACGCGATCAGGCGCGGGTCGATCTGCTCCACGCCATGCACGGTGTTCAGCAGGATCGGGAACAGCGCGCCGGTGAAGGTGATGAAGATCATCGACATCTCCGACGACGGGAACATCAGGATCGCCAGCGGAATCCACGCCACCGCCGGTATCGGGCGCAGCATCTCCAGCGGCGGCATCAGCACGTCCTCCCAGCGCTTCCAGCGGCCGATGCCCAGCCCCAGCACGATGCCGATCACCGCCGCCACCGTGAAGCCGCTGAACACGCGCCACAGGCTGGCTTGCAGGTGCTCCCCCAGCTTGGGCGAGTGCAGCAAGGCCCATGCGGCTTGCGCCACCTCGCTTGGCGGCGGCACGTTCTGGAACGTCAGCAGGCCGAGGTTGAGATGGCTACCGGACGCCCACTGCCACGCCAGCATGCAAACCGCCAGCGAGGCCAGACGCAGGCCCCAACGCAGCGCCTCGCCCGGGACCAGCTGACGAGTGATAGGATTTGCGCTCATCGGCATGCGTCCTTATTTGCTGGCCAGCTTCTGGTCCGCGCCGGCCGAGAGGGCGGCGGCGTAGCTGATGGCGGTGCCGCCGCGCTGCTTGGCCCATGCGTCGGCGGATGCTTTCGACAGGAAGGCGCTGGTCTCGCCTTTCGCCGTGACGAACCAGGCGTCGTAGGCGAACAGTTTCAGGCCGCTGTTGCGATCATGCGCATACACCACGCGGATTTTCTTGCCATCCTTTTCAAGCTTGCGCACGGCGGCGAACGCCGCTTCGGCGGTGGCATAGTGGCGTACCAGCGGCTCGTCCGCGACCCACACTTGCGTCAGGCGCGAGAAATCGGTGATCGGCTTGCCGGTGCTGGCATCCTTGGCCACCAGCGGGCGGCGGCTGTAGTTTTTCAGGCTGGCGTCGTAATCGAGGTTGGCCTGCTTGAAGGCGGCCCGGATGTAGGTATCGTCAATGAACTCGTTGACGTCGAGGTCATTGTCGGTGCGCTTCATCAGGCGCAGCGTCTCGATCGAGGTTTTGACAGCCTGGCGATACTCGGGCTTCCAGGTAAAGTCGCGCGTCTGCAGGCCGAGAGGACCATGGAACAGATAATCGACTTCCGCCTCGATGCCGGTCACCTTGGCGATCAACTCACTGTATTTTTCCGGCTCGGCGGCGATGATGCGGTCGGCCTCGATCGCGGCGCGCAGGAAGGCGGTCACGATCTCCGGATACTTCTTCGCATAGTCCGCGTCCACCAGGCTGCCGTGCAGGGTCGGCGCCTGCGCTTGCGAACCGTCGTAGATCTTGCGGGCGAAGCCACGATGGGGGAACAGCTCCGCGAACGGCACGAAGTCGGCGTGCGCCTCGATCTTGTTGGCCTGCAGCGCGGAGCCGGCCACTTCCGGCGCCTGCGTCACCACCGTGATGTCCTTGTCCAGCTCCCAGCCCTGCGCCTTGATGGCGCGCAGCAGCATGCCGTGGGCGGTGGAGGCGAAGGGCACCGAGATGGTCTTGCCCTTCAACTCCGCCAGCGACTGCACCGGCGAAGCTTTCGGCACCACGATGCCGTTGCCGCTGCCTTGCACGCTGCCCGACAATACCGTGATGAACAGGCTTTTCTTGCCAGCCTTGGCGAAGGCCGCGCCGTTGAAGGAGCCGGGGAAGTCGGCCATCGAGCCGATATCCAGCTTGCCGGCCACCATCTCATTGGTCAGCGGCGCGCCGGACGTGAAGTTCTTCCATTGGATATCGTACTGCACGTCCTTGTACTTGCCGTCGTGCGGCAGATATTTTTCCAGCAGCTTCAGTTCGCGGATCAGCAGGCCGCCGGTGGCGCAGTTGATGGTGGTGTCCTGCGTGCCGATAGCGACGCGGATGGTTTCAGCATGGGCCGCGCCGAAGGTCAGGGCGGTCGCCAGCAGGACTAACAGTTTGTTTTGCAGAGCCATAGTGAATCTCCAATTCATCGTAGTAGATAGGGGATATCGACCGTTACCGCGCCGGTCGGGCAGTCTTTTTCGCAGGGCATGCAGTACCAGCATTCGTCAAACTTCATGTAGGCCTTGCCTTTGCTGAAATCGATGGCCAGCACGTCGAGCGGGCAGACGTCGACACAGACGGTGCAGCCTTTGTCGGCGATGCACAGCGCGTCGTTGACGCGCACCGGCACGCTGCTGGGGGTATGGGCGATGGGCATGGCGTTCTCCTTTATGCAGCCTCGCGCACGATGCGCAGATGCTGGTAAGCTTGTTTCTCTTCTTCGTCGAGGGCGATGATGTAAGGCTCGAGCGGGCGCTTGAAGCACTGCATTTCGCCGTCGATCTTCTTCACCTGCACGTGGCACAGCCAGTCGGCGTCGTTGCGCCGAGGGTGATCGACGCGGTTGTGGTAAAGGCCCCAGCGGCTCTCCGTGCGGTACAGCGAAGCGCGCGCCGCCATCTCGGCGCAATCGCGGATGAAGTGGACTTCCATCGCCCGCATCAATTCGTGTGGATTGGTGGCCGACAGGCGGTCGAGATCATTGCGGATCGCCTCGAAGCGGCTCAAGCCGATTTCCATCTTGCGCGTGACCTTGGGCGGTTGCAGGTAATCGTTCACCATGCGGCGCAACTTGTATTCCACCTGCGATGGCGGCAGACCATCCGGTCGGTTCAAGGGAGCCCATACGCGTGCGCGCTCGGTTTCCACCTGCGCCTCATCCAGCTCCGGCAAGGCGATGGCGGCACAGCGTTCGGCGGCTGCTTCCCCGGCCAGCTTGCCGTAGACGAAGGCACCCAGCATGTAGTTGTGCGGCACGCAGGCCAGGTCGCCGGCCGCGTACAGACCCGGCACTGTGGTCTCGGCGCGCTCGTTGACCCACACGCCGGATGCCGAATGGCCGCTGCACAAGCCGATCTCCGAGATGTGCATCTCCACCATCTGCTGGCGGTAGTCGGTGCCACGCCCCGCATGGAAGCGTCCGCGGCTCGGACGTTCGTTGGTGTGCAAAATGGTCTCGATGGTGCTGATGGTTTCTTCCGCCAGGTGGTCCAGCTTGAGGAACACCGGGCCGTTGCCGCCCTGGAGTTCGTTGTAAAACTCCTGCATCATCTGGCCGCTCCAGTAGTCGCACTCGATGAAGCGTTCGCCCTTGTTATTGGTGGTGAAGCCGCCGAACGGGCCGGTGACGTAGGCGCACGCGGGGCCGTTGTAGTCCTTGATCAGTGGGTTGATCTGGAAGCACTCGATGCCCGACAGTTCGGCGCCGGCGTGATACGCCATGCTGTAGCCGTCGCCGGCGTTGGTCGGGTTCTCGTAGGTGCCGAACAGGTAGCCGGAAGCGGGCAGGCCGAGACGGCCGGCGGCGCCGGTGGCCAGCACCACCGTCTTGGCGCGGATCACGTGGAAGTCGCTGGTGCGGCAATCGAAGGCCATGGCGCCGGCGATGCTGCCGTCGTCCGCCAGCAGCAGGCGCGTGGCGACCAGGCGGTTGGTGATCTCGACGCGCTGGCGTTTCAGGCGGCGGTACAGCACCTTCTTGATATCGTGGCCTTCCGGCATGGGCAGCACGTAGGTGCCCATGTGGTGCACCTTGCGCATGGCGTAGTCGCCGGTTTCGTCCTTTTCAAACTTCACGCCCCAGCGATCCAGTTCCTCGATCATGGCGTAGCTGTTCTCGGCGTAGGCCATCACCGTTTTCTGGTTGACGATGCCGTCGTTGGCGGTGGTGATCTCCTTCACGTACTGCTCGGGCGTGGCGAAGCCGGGGACGATGGCGTTGTTCAGGCCATCCATGCCCATGGAGATGGCGCCGCTGCGTTTGACGTTGGCTTTCTCCAGCAGTAGAACGCGCAGCTGCGGATTAGCTTCCTTGGCCTTGGCGGCGGCCATCGGGCCGGCGGTGCCGCCGCCGATCACCAGCACGTCGACGGTCTGGGTGTGGGTTTGCATGCGAGTCTCCTCAAGGACGACGGTTGATTTGCAGGCGGTACTGGAAAGCGTCGCCGCGGAAGTAGAGGTATTCGAAATCGAGCGGTGCGCCATCGGCGCGGTGGGTCAGCCGCTCTATGCGCAGCACGGCGCTGCCCTGCTGAACGCGCAGGGCGTGGGCCAGTGTTTCGTCGGCCAGGATGGCGTCGACTTGCAGGTCGGCGCGGCCGAGCGCGATGCCGTAGTCGTTTTCCAGGATCAGGAAAATGTCGCGCGTGGCCAGGTCCTCGCGCGCCAGGCGTTCGCCGATGTCCTGCGCGAGATAGGTCACTTCCAGCGACACCGGCTCGCGGTTCAGGTGGCGGATGCGCTTGATCTCGGTGACCTCGGCGCCGACGGCTACCTGCAACTGCTGCGCCACATGGGGAGTGGCGGCGATGGCCTTGTGGCTGGTGACCTGGTTGTAGATCTCATAGCCCATGCGGCTCATGGCCTCGCCGAAGCCCTCGAGCTGGGTCAATTGCTGGAAGGCCTTGGGCTTGGCGACGAAGGTGCCTTTGCCGGGGATCTTGAAGATCACGCCTTCCTTTTGCAGATCGCTCAGCGCCTGCCGCACGGTGATGCGGCTGACACCGAAAATGGTGCTCAACTCGCTCTCGGCGGGCAGTTTGGCGTGGGCGGGGTAGGTGCCGTCGAGGATACGCTCGCGCAGGTTTTCCTTCACCTGCGTGTACAGCGGCACCGGGGACAGCTCAACAGTACGGAAAGTAGTCATGGCTTCACTCTTGTTTGCCATAACCTGTCATAACAGGTTATGAACTATCGAATGAAGCCAAGTCTAGCGAGGGGCTTAATTTTTTGGAACGAATGAAATTGCGCAAGCTTATGCGAAAAGTTTAGCTTCGAGGTCTGTCTTTGCGTTCGCGCAATACCTCTTGGCCATATGGACGCTTAGATTGGCCCGATGCCCAACCCCGCCCCGCCAGCGCGCTATGATCTGCCGTGGAAAGCCGCACTAACGCAGGCTTTCCGCGCTTTCATGTCGTTCTTTTTCCCCGAACTCTGCACCCAGATCGACTGGTCGAAACGGCCCCGCTTCCGTGACAAGGAGTTGGCCAGCATGGGGTTCGGTGACGCACCGGATGTTGTGGTGGCTGACAAGCTGGTCGAGGTTTTCTTGCGCGATAGTGGTGAACCGATGCTGATCCATGTGGAGGTCCAGGCGCAACAGGATGCTTCACTGGCGCGGCGCATCGTTGTCTATAACTTCCGTATCTCAGACGAATACAAGCGGCCGGCGACGAGTTTGGTGCTGCTCGCGGACGACGATCCCAATTGGCGGCCGCATGTCTTTCAAAAAAAGGATTTGGGAATGACGGTGGATGTATCCTTTCCCATCGCGAAGCTGTTGGATGACGTGGGTAGGGAGGACGCCTTGCTGGCGTCGCGCAATCCGTTCGCGCTGCTTAAGCTAGCTCATTTGCGCACACGGCAGGCCTGTCACGACGCGGATAAGCTCTATGCCGCCAAATGGGAACTGACGATCTTATTGTATCAACGTGGCGGGAGTAAAAGGCGCATACTTGTTTTTTTCAGAGTGATTAATTGGATGATAGCTTTGCCTGAGCTTTATCAGGAACGCTATTGGCGCGCTATTCGCTTGTGGGAAAAGGAGCGCAACATGGAATGGATCAGCCCGTTGGAGCAGTCGTTTATTGACAAAGGATGGCGGAAGGGTATGAAAGAAGGCCTCAAGACTGGCAGGGAAGAAGGCTTGGAGCAAGGCGTGAAAAAGGGCTTGGAACAAGGACTGGAACAAGGACTGGAACAGGGGCTTGAGCAGGGGCGTACCGAGGGCGCGGCGGTGTTGCTTGAACGGCTACTGACGCGGCGCTTCGGGCCGTTGCCGAAGGCCGTCAGGAACAAGCTGGCCAAGGCCAGTCTTGAACAGCTCACCGCCTGGAGCGACGCACTGCCCGAAGCGCGGTCGCTCAAGCAGGCGTTGGAATAAGGCTCAGGCGATAGCCTGCATGGCGGCGGCGATCCTCCCGCGCAGCCAGATGTTGGCCGGATCGGCGTCGACGTTGGCGTGCCAGTACAGGTAGACATCCAGCGAGGGCATGTCCAGCGGCACCGGCAGGATCTGGTTGTTGAACTGCTGGTTGACGATGCGGGCCAGCCGTTCGGGCATGGTCAGGGCCAGGTCGGTTTCGCTCACCACGCGGCAGGCGGCGAAGTAGTGCTGGCAGCGCAGCCGGACGCGGCGTTGCAGGCCTAGGCGGCTCAGTTCCACGTCTTCCAGGCCCGGCCCGCGCCGGCGGGAACTGGTCTGGACATGCTCCAGTTGCAGATAGGTCTCCAGCGTCAGCTTGCGCCGCTTCACCAGCGGATGGCCGCGCCGTAACAGCACCACGGTTTTGTCGCCCGCCAGCTGCGCGCGGCGGATATCGTTCGACAGCGGTAGCAGGATGTCGATCGCCGCGTCCAGCGTGCCGGCCGCCAGTTCGCCCTCCAGTTCGCGGCGGCTGACCTGCGCGGTGTTCAGCGTGGCCAACGGCGCCTCGCGCGCGATGCCGGCCATCAATGGCGGCAGCACGCTCGCCTCCAGCACGTCGCGCACCGCCAGCGAGAAACTCCGCTCGCTGCTGCCGGCGTCGAAGCGCGCCGCGCCGCTCAGGGTCACTTCAAAGCCGCGCAGCGCGCGCCGCACCGGTTCGATGATGGAACGGGCCAGCGGCGTGGCGACCATCACATGGCCCTGGCGTTCAAACAACGGATCGTCAAACAGCTGCCGCAAGCGGTTGAGCGCGTGGCTGATGGCTGGCTGCGTCAGATTCATCTTCTGGCTGGCGCGCGTGATGCTGCCCTCGGTGTAGATTGCGTCCAGCACGATGAATAGGTTGAGATCAACTTTTGATATATGCATGGTATTTATTCAGATGAATTAATTCTATTCATTTGATGAATTATAGGGTAGCCGCTAAGCTAGCGGCTGATCCGTCATTCCGGCGGAATCGGATGGTCCGCCGATGCGGTTCATGTTGAGTTGAACGCGTACGTTCTATGGATTCCGGCCTTCGCCGGAATGACCGGCGGAGTTTTACAGGGAGGGGTATGGGACAAATCTTGCTGGTGCGCCACGGACAAGCATCGTTCGGCGCCGCCAATTACGATCAACTGTCGGAATTGGGCTATGAGCAGGCGCGCTTGCTGGGGCAGTGGTATGCCAACAGCCGCCAGCCCTTCCACAAGGTGGTCACGGGCGGCATGGCGCGTCACCGGCAAACCGCCGACACCTGTCTGGCCGAGCTGCCCAAACCGCTGCTGGCGGAAACCGAGTGGATCACCGATCAAGACTTTGCCGAATTCGACCACCACGAAGTGCTGCTGCGCCATTGCCCGGAATACGCCGACGCCATCGCCTTCAAGGCGCTGCTGGCCAATCACGTCGACCCGTCGCGCGCGCTGGAGCACCTGTTCCGCGCCGCCATGCAGCGCTGGATGAGCGGCTGGCACGACAGCGACTACGCCGAAACCTGGCCCGACTTCCGCCGCCGCTGCGTACGCGCGCTGGAGCGGCTGGATACCGACAGCAGCAAGCAAACCACCATCGTGTTCACCTCCGGCGGCGTGATCGCCACGCTGATGCAGCACCTGCTGGGCCTGCAGGACTACCAGGTCATGGAACTGAACTGGACGCTGGCCAATTGCGCCGTCACCAAGCTGCTGCAGCGCCCCGGCCAGTTCACGCTGAGCTACCTGAATAACTACGCGCACCTGGAATGGCTGGGCCAGCCGGGCAGCGTCACTTACCGATAACAGGAGACACACAATGGATTTCGCATACAGCCCGAAAGTACAGGAACTCCAGGCCAGGCTGACGGCCTTCATGGACGAGCACATCTACCCCAACGAAGCCGCCTTCCATGCAGAGATCGACGCCAACCGCGCGGCCGGCAATGCCTGGGTGCCGACCAAGCTCATGGAAGACCTCAAGCTGAAGGCGCGCGCCGCCGGCTTGTGGAACCTGTTCCTGCCGGATTCCGCACACGGCGCCGGCCTCACCAACCTGGAGTACGCGCCGCTGTGCGAAATCATGGGCCGTGTGCACTGGGCGCCGGAAGTGTTCAACTGCTCGGCGCCGGACACCGGCAACATGGAGGTGCTGGCGCGCTACGGCACGCCGGCGCAGCAACAGCAGTGGCTCGAGCCGCTGCTGGACGGCCGCATCCGCTCCTGCTTCGGCATGACCGAGCCGGACGTGGCCTCGTCCGACGCCACCAACATCGCCAGCTCCATCGTGCGCGATGGCGACCATTACGTGATCAACGGCCGCAAGTGGTGGTCGTCCGGCGCCAACGACCCGCGCTGCGCCGTGTTCATCTTCATGGGCAAGAGCGATCCGGACAATCCCAGCCGGCACAAGCAGCAATCGATGATCCTGGTGCCGCGCGACACGCCGGGCGTGAACATCCTGCGTCACCTGCCGGTGCTGGGTTTTGACGACGCCCCGCACGGCCACGCCGAAATCGTGTTCGACAACGTGCGCGTCCCGGCCGACAACCTGATCCTGGGCGAGGGCAGGGGCTTCGAGATCGCCCAGGGCCGCCTCGGCCCCGGGCGCATCCACCATTGCATGCGCCTGATCGGCCTGGCCGAGCGCGCGCTGGGCCAGATGTGCAAGCGCAGCCTGAGCCGGGTGGCCTTCGGCAAGCCGGTGGCGGAGCAGGGCGTCACGCTGGAACGCATCGCCGAGGCCCGCATCCTGATCGACCAGGCGCGTCTGCTGGTTTTGAACGCCGCTTACATGATGGACACGGTCGGCAACAAGGTCGCGGCCAAGGAAATCGCCATGATCAAGGTGGCGGCGCCGTCCATGGCCTGCCAGGTGATCGACTGGGCGATCCAGGTGCAGGGCGGCGGCGGCATGGCCGATCCTTTCCTGGCCCACGCCTACGCCAGCGCCCGCTCATTGCGGCTGGCGGACGGCCCGGACGAGGTGCACCGGTCCCAGATCGGCAAAATGGAACTTGCCCGCCATAAATAACCCTGCTGGGTTTAAGGTAATCGTTTTCCGCGCACTTGTTGCGCGGTTTTCCTACATGTGTTGACTTCCAAGGCTCTCTGATTTAATCTTGCTCGTCACTTAAGTTAAACGATTAACTAAAACTACAACGGAGACGACCATGATAAAAACCATCCACCTGACGCCGATGGCTGCGGCGCTCGGCCTGGCCTTGCTGTCCATGAATGCGCAGGCCCAACAGGAGGAATCGGCCACCAAACCCGGCACCCTGGAGACTGTAGTCGTTACGGCGAATAAACGCGTCGAAAAATTGGAAAGCGTTCCAATGGCGATTTCGGTGATGAGCGAGCAGGAAATCCAGCGCACCAATATCCGCGAGATCGAGGACGTGGTGGCCATGATGCCGTCGCTGACGCTGAATTCCGGCACCACCGCCGCCAACAACGCCATCTTCATGCGCGGCATCGGCACCGTGTCGGTCGGCATCGGCGTCGAGTCGGACGTGGCCGTCATCATCGACGACATTCCGATCGCCACCCAGTTCCAGGCCTTCAAGGACCTGGCCGACGTGTCGCGCATCGAGGTGCTGAAGGGGCCGCAGAGCACGCTGTTCGGCAAGTCGGCGGTGGCCGGCGCGGTCAACATCGTCACCAAGCCGATCTCCGGCCCGATGGTGTACCGCGCCAGCACCTACCTCACCAACGACAATGAATGGCGCGTCAACGCCTCGGCCGGCGGCCAGCTGGACGAGCACTTCGCCATGCGCCTGTACGCCGGCAAGACGCGCATGCCGGGCAACTTCCACAACCTGACCGACGGCAAGGACGTCAACGGCTCGGGCGGCAAGACCTTCATGGCCAAGCTGCAGTGGAACCCGATCGACAGCGTGCAGGTCGATCTGACCCCGCGCTACAACTACCAGGAAAACTCGCGCGGCGTGACCGCCGTCAATGGCTTCTTCCTGCGCACCGGCTCGGCCGCCGCCGGCACCCTGGTGTCGACCCCGATCGGCCTCGATGGCGTCTACCTGAACGGCAATCCGCAGCTGCCCGCCTCGCAGCTGATGGCCGGCATCAACGTCAACGATCCGGGCAACCGCAACGTGCGCCGCGACTTCCCGACCGGCCTGATCTCCAGCGACCGCGGCGTCGGCCTGAAGGTGGCGTGGACCTTGCCGAACGATGCCACGCTGATGTCGATCACCTCGTGGAGCAAATACCTGGCCAACGACTTCCGCGACCAGGACTTCACCGACCTGCCGACCATCGCGGCGGCAGGTTCGACCGTGCCGACCATCGGCAATTACCAGTTCGGCACCTACGACATCCGCTCCAAGACGCAGGAGATCCGCTACGTCTCGCCGGACGCGGGCAGCTTCAAATACGTGGCCGGATTGTGGCTGGCGCATAACGAGATCTACCGCCACTTCATCCGCGGCTACTGCGTGGCGCCGATGACCTGCAACGCCAACTCGCCGTCGAGCCCGACCAACTACTACACCGACATCTACAACACCAACAAGGCCATCTTCGGCCAGGCCTCGTGGGAATTCCTGCCGACCTGGACGCTGACCGCCGGCGTGCGCTTCAACCAGGAAATCTCGGGCTACCACTACAAGCGCAACTTCTACACCGACCAGCTGGACGAGGCGTCGTTCAAGCCGGGGCCGGTGGGCGTGGACCAGTTCCAAAGCTACGGCAACAGCGATCCGGCCACCACCGGCAAGCTCAGCCTGCAGAAGCAGCTCACGCCGGACTGGATGGTGTACACCCAGGTCTCGACCGGCTACAAGGGCGAGGCGTACGACGTGACCTCGGGCCTGAAGGCGGCGGCGGCGTTCCCGGTCAAGCCGGAGACCAGCCAGAGCTTCGAGATCGGCACCAAGGCCAATCTGTTCAACAACCGCATGTCGGTGGCGGCCACGTATTACAACTCGGACTTCTTCGGCTACCAGCAGAACGTCACCTATGTGCTGCCGAACGATCCGACCATCTACAGCCAGCTGAATTCGATTCCGCACATCCGCACCCACGGTTTCGAGATCGACGCCAACGCGCTGGTGGCCAACAACCTGACCGTGAACGCGGCGCTGGCCTTCACCCTGCCTACCATCGAGAAGTGGGCCAACGGTCCGTGCTACAGCGATCCGACCAACGTGGCGGTGAACGGCACCAAGCTGGCCGCCAACGGCTCGATCGCCGGCCAGAACACGGCCTGCTTCCCGATCACGCCGGGCTCGACCACCGGCGTGCAGAACCTCGACCACTCGGTGTTCCCCGGCACGCCGAAAATCAAGGCCAACATCGGCGCCAACTACGACTTTTCGATTCCGGCCATGCCGTTCAAGGGCTTCGTCAACGCCAACGTGCGTTATCAAAGCGACTACCTTACCAACATCAACAACGACCCGAACGCGCGCAACAAGGCCTATAGCATCACCGACCTGGGCTTCGGCATCCGCGCGCCGAACGACAGCTACAAGCTGAGTTTCCGCGTCAACAACCTGTTCGACCGCTTCTACATCCCGAACGCCAACGCCAGCGGCCCGTCGTCGTTCCGCGCCGGCCCGACCGCGACCTCGCCACAGGTCACGGCCAACAGCTGGGTGCCGCCGCGCGACGTATTCCGTTATTTCAGCGTCAAGCTGGACGTGAAGTTTTGAGTGATATGCGCCGTGTGAATCTCTGGCATCAGAAAGATAAATTGGATTAATAGTCGAGTAAGGCGCATCATTCACCTGTCTCCTCTATTCTCCTCCAAGGAAATAGATTTAGCCCGCTCCCTGAGCGGGCTTTTTTTTTGTTAAGGGTCGTCATTCCCGCGCAGAGTAGGGTAAACTGTATGCGCATACAGTATAATTCCGCTATGACGCATACCGCACATACCGGCTTCATCCTGACCCGTCACTGGCGCGACACGCCCGGTGGGACGGAGATCGACTTTTGGCTGGCGACCGACGCCGGCCCGAAGAAGGTGCGGCTGACCGGGCAGACCTCGGTCGCCTTCGCCGAGGCCTCGCTGCGCGGCGTCATCGAAGCGCAGATCGCGGCCGATGCCGGCATCGAACTGCGCGAGCTGCAACTCAAGACCTTTCAACAGCAGCCGGTGGTGGGCGTCTACGCGTCGCGCTACAAGCAGCTGACGGCGCTGGAGCGCAGCCTGCGCGACCACGGCGTCAAGCTGTACGAGGCGGACATCCGCCCGCCCGAGCGCTACCTGATGGAACGGTTCATCACCGCCACCGTGCAGACCGAGGGCGGCCACGATAGCGGCGCCGTCATCCACAACTGCAAGCTCAAGCCTGCGCCGGACTACCGGCCCACATTGCGCATGGTGTCGCTGGACATTGAAACCAGCGCCTTCGAAGAGTTGTATTCGATCGCGCTGGAAGGTTGCGGCCAGCGCCAGGTCTACATGCTGGGCGCTGCGCCGGCCGAGCCGCCGGCGGTGGACTTCGACCTCGAATACTGCGCCACCCCGCGCCAGCTGATCGAACGCCTGAACGCCTGGATGGCGCGCCACGATCCGGACGTGGTGATCGGCTGGAACGTGGTGCAGTTCGACCTGCGCGTGCTGCAAAAGAACGCCGACAAGCACAAGGTGCCGCTGGCGTTCGGGCGCGAGGGCAGGGCCATCGAATGGCGCGAGCATCCGGGCAAGCAGGGCTATCTGTTCGCGCCGGTGCCGGGCCGCATCATCCTCGACGGCATCGACGCGCTGAAATCGGCCTCGTGGCTGTTCCCCTCGTACAGCCTGCAAAACGTGGCGCAATCCATGCTGGGCGAGGGCAAGGACATCGGCGACGACTACGACAAGATGGCGGAAATCGAACGCCGCTTCCACCAGGACAAGCCGGCGCTGGCGCTGTACAACCTGAAGGATTGCGAGCTGGTCACGCGCATCTTCGAGAAGGCCAACCTGCTGGCCTTCATGATCGAGCGCGCCACCGTGACGGGCCTGGCGGCCGACCATCTGGGCGGCTCGATCGCCGCCTTCAGCCACCACTATCTGCCGCGCATGCACCGCGAGGGCTATGTCGCGCCCAACGTCGGCGACATTCACGGCGGCGCCTCGCCAGGCGGCTTCGTCATCGATTCCAAGCCTGGCCTGTATGACTCGGTGGTGGTGCTGGACTACAAGAGCCTGTACCCGTCCATCATCCGCACCTTCCTGGTCGACCCGGTTGGCCTGGTCGAGGGCGAGATCGCCACCGACAAGGCCGGCGTGGTGGAGGGCGTGAACGGCACCGTGTTCTCGCGCGAGAAGCACTGCCTGCCGGCCATCACCACCGAAATCTGGAAACAGCGCGACGCCGCCAAGCGCGCCAAGAACGAGCCGCTCTCGACCGCGCTCAAGCTGCTGATGAATTCCTTCTGCGGCGTGCTGGGCGCGAGCGAATGCCGCTTCTTCAATCCGCGCCTGGTGTCCTCGGTCACGCTGCGCGGCCACCAGATGCTGAAGCAGACGCGCGAGCTGGTGGAGGCCAAAGGTTACGACGTCATCTACGGCGACACTGACTCCATCTTCATCTGGCTGAAAAAGGAGTATCCGAACGAGCAGGCGCTGGCCATCGGCGCGGAGCTGGCGGACTACATCAACAACTGGTGGCGCACCATGCTGAAGGAAAAGCACGGCCTGGAATGCCACCTCGAAATCGAGTTCGACACCCACTACCAGAAATTCTTCATGCCGACCATACGCGGCACCGACATGGGCAGCAAGAAGCGCTACGCCGGCCTGACCATCAACAGCAAGGGCGAGGAGGAGGTCATCTATCGCGGGCTGGAAGTGGCGCGCAGCGACTGGACGCCGCTGGCGCAGCAGTTCCAGCAAGGGCTGTTCACGCGCATCTTCAAGGACGAGCCCTACCAGGAGTACGTGCGCGAGTATGCGCAGAAAACCATGTCCGGCGCCTACGACGACCTGCTGGTGTACCGCAAGCGCCTGCGCCAGCCGCTGGACGAATACAAGGTCAACGTGCCGCCGCAAGTGCGCGCCGCGCGTCTGGCCGATGAGTACAATCAGTCGCAACGCCGGCCGCTGCGTTACCAGAACGGTGGCTGGATCAGCTACGTGATGACCACCGGCGGACCGGAGCCGCTGGAAGTCATGCGTTCCAACATCGACTACGAGCATTACCTGACCAAGCAACTGCAGCCGATCGCCGATTCCATCCTGCTGCCGATGAACGACAGCTTTACCAGCCTGACCACGGCGCAAGCCAGTCTTTTTTAAAGCAATTTAACCCAAGGAGACCGCATGAACGAGTTCAAGAAGCTGCACGACGGCAGCAAGCTGCTGCACCTGCCCAACGCCTGGGACGCCGGCAGCGCGCGCCTGTTTGAAAGTCTTGGCGCGGCGGCCATCGCCACCACCAGCGCCGGCGTGGCGTGGGCGCAGGGCTACGCGGACAACGACCACCTGCCGGTCGACAACGCCGTGGCAGTGGCTGCCAACATCGCCCGTGTGCTGACGGTGCCGCTATCGGTGGACTTTGAAAATGGCTACTCGTCCGAACCGCTGCAAGTGGCGCGCAACGTGCTGCGCCTGATCGAGGCCGGCGTATCCGGCATCAACCTGGAGGACGGCAACGACGCGCCGGCGCTGCTGGCTGAGAAGATCAGCGCGATCCGCCAGCAGGGCCGCTACATCTTCATCAACACCCGCACCGACGTCTACTTGCGCGGCCTGGCGCCGGAAGGCGAGCGCGTGGCGGAAGTGCTGAAGCGCGCCGCACTGTACAAGGAAGCGGGCGCCGACAGCCTGTTCGTGCCCGGCATCTGCAAGGTGGACGAGATCAAGGCAGTGGTGGCGGGCGCGGGCTTGCCGGTCAACGTCATGGACTGGCCGGGCCTGCCATCGGCCGATGAGTTGCACAAGCTCGGTGTGGCGCGCCTGAGCGCCGGCTCCGGCATCCCGCAAGCGCTGTGGGCGGTGGCCGCAGAGATGGCCAAAGGCTTCCTCGCCACCGGCAACGCCGGCCCACTGATCGCCCAGGCCATGCCATACGGCGACCTGCAAGCGCTGTTCATCAAGCGCTAGGCAAGTGATAGAGATGGATAGGGACGCGATCACGCGCGAGCTTGTCGCCGAGATCTGCAACGCTGATTCTGTTGCTGAGGTCATGGCGGTGTATGGCCAATGCTGGCCGTTAATCAGCGACTATAAATTCGTCTTCGCTGCTGAAAAGGGGGCCAGCCTCGGCTTTGCTGTAAATCGTGCATTCGGGGCGGGCGCCGCAGTACGCAGTGTATTTTCGTCTGAACGCGTATTTGTGCTCGATCCCGATACCTTCAGCGAGATGAAGGCCCGCCAGGGGCCGGTTTCCTATCCTGTTGATTTCTCGATCTCGCTCGATACACAGGCCATGAGCTATCTGGAGCCCTACATCAAAGGGCTTCCAAATAACAAAATTCCGGACGACTTTAAGGAGGTGTTTGAGTTCATTGCAAGGGATGAGGTCAACGTAGACCCACTTCCTTACATTAATGAGAATCGCTTCAACCTTGGTGACGCAAAAGCGGCAGACCGAATTTTCGCCAAACTGAAGGCGTACGAGACGCTTCGCACCTTGGACAAGGAATGGCTGAAGGTGAATGGACAAGCCCGTTCGGTGTTGACCGCTGGCGAGCTCGATTCGCGTGCCTTGAAGCTGATTTCGGATATGTACGAGGAACGGCACAATCATGCAGCGCTGGACGGATTGCGTACCCGACATCAGTACATGTACATTTGCCTGATGAAAATGGCCTTGATTCAACTATATTCCGCTGGCCGAAGCGTAACCGAGAAGGTTATAGACTTTCTCGCATTTTGTGACGGCGAACTCGCCACCATATTTGCACGTGAGACAGTCATTGCGCGGGCGTACTTTGAACGAGGTCAGGATCTTAGTTTCTTTGGAAAAATTCAGAAGGGCCGAAATGATCTGCCCAAGCAACTGAGTAACATGGCCTGGGATCTCCTGCACATACGTCATCTTGAAGAAGCAATGACACTGAATATTAACCGGGAGGCACGCTATTTCTTCACCGCGTTTCTGACCTTCGATAAGCGCCTGATAGAAATCATGGACTTGTACCCGTTGCGTTCGCTAGGCTATAAAGCGGGGGGAGGCGAGTTGCTTCCTGTGTACCAGGGCGACTGGTTTGAGGCAGTCGTGTCATCGGACCGGAGCGCGGAAGTGCGTGAGCGATTTTATTCGCATGAGGCGCGGGCGTCACGGAACACCCGGCGGGACGCGGCTAAGGCCAGTCTTTTGCATATAGCAACTGGTCTGGAAGCTGAATTGGCTGCCGTGCGCGGTTAGTTGTCGAACAGACCTTGGGGCTTTGCGCGCTTAGGCTGGCGCTATCGTTGATCAGGAGAGCATCATGCCCACAGGAGCCAGCCCGAAACGGGAGCGCGAATATCAGAAGTTGGAGCGCAAGTTCAAGAAGGAAGGGCGGTACGCCGGCCGCGAGGAGGAGGTGGCGGCCCGTATCGTCAACAAGCAACGCAGCGAGGCCGGCGAAACCAAACGGCGCCACAAGGCGCCGGCCCGTTCGGCTTCGCGGCGCAAGAGCCGCAAGCATCACGCCACGCGCCGCGCCGGGCGCTAGCGATGCCGGGCGCTGGTGTAAGATGCACCAATGTCCGAGCAAGTATTCCATCTCTCCACGCCGTACGGCCGGCTGCACGCGCGCAGCTGGACGCCTGCCGATGCTGGCGCGGCGGGCGGCGCGCCGATCGTTCTGTTCCACGATTCGCTGGGCTGTGTGGCGCTGTGGCGCGATTTCCCCGCCGCGCTGGCCGAGGCCACCGGCCGCAAGGTCATCGCCTACGACCGCTTTGGCTTCGGCCAGTCCGCGCCGCATCCGGGCGGCTGGTCGATCCACTTCATTGAAGACGAGGCGCGCCGGTACTTTCCCTTGCTGCGCCAGGCGCTTGACATCGGCCGCTTCGTCGCTTTCGGCTACAGCGTGGGCGGCGGCATGGCCGCCAGTTGCGCCTCGCTCTACGCCGATGATTGCGAAGCGCTCATCACCATGTCGTCGCAGGCGCAAGTGGACCGTGGCATTGTCGAGGGCCTGCGTCAGGCACAAGCGGCTTTCGCGCAACCGGGCCAGCTGGAACGCCTCGCCAAATACCACGGCGACAAGGCCGCATGGGTGCTGCACGCATGGCTGGACACCTGGCTCTCCGCCGGCTTTGCCGGCTGGCGCATCGAACAAAGCGCGCCGCACGTCCGCTGTCCGCTGCTGGCGCTGCACGGCGACCGCGATGAATACGGCTCGCTCGAGCACCCGCGCCACATCGCCAAACTGACCGGGGGCCCATCCCAGGTCGTGATCCTGTCCAACTGCCACCACTCGCCGCAGCGCGAATACCCCGAACTGGTGCTCGACGCCGTCCGGCGTTTCCTCAATCAGGTGAACTGAACGCGCTTGCGCGTCTCGGTCGGCTGCATCACGTGATCGAGCGGCAGCTCGTGCGTGTGCTTGATCTTGCGCAGCGTGACGGTGGACTTCATCTGCGCCACGCCCGGAATGCGCAGGATCTTCTCGGTCATGAACCTCGACAGCGACGCCAGGTCCGGCGCCACCACGCGCAGGTGGTAGTCGGCGCGGCCGGCCAGCGTGTAGCACTCGGTCACCTCCGGCAGCTCCGCCACCTCTTTTTCGAAACGCTCGCTGGCGGAGGGGCTGTGGTGGTCCAGCGTCACCTCGGTGAACGCCATCACATCCAGCCCGACCGCCACCGGATCGATGATGGCCGCGTAGTGATCGATCACGCCGCCGTCCTGCAAACGCTGCACGCGCCGGCTGACCTGCGAGGTGGACAAATGGATCTTGTTGCCGAGGGCGCTGTTGGTGGCCTGGCCGTCGCGCTGGAGCTCGGTCAGCAGCTGCAAATCGAACTTGTCGATGGTGGTGATCATTTTGTGCGCCTCGCAATGGATATCTGAATAATTTGTGCGCAAATTATACAAAACTCCGTTAATTGCGGTTACTTTTCCCGGCTTTTGAGGTTTAAGCTCTCCATGTTTTCATCATAAAAACAGGAGACGAAATGTTTCAGCATATTGAAGCATTCGCGGGGGACCCCATCCTCACGCTCAACGAGCAATTCGCCGCCGACCCGCGGCCGGCGAAAATCAACCTGAGCATTGGCGTGTATCTGAACGACGAGCAGCGCATCCCGCTGATGGGCGCCGTCGCCGCCGCCGAGAAGCATCTGGCCCAGTCCATCCATCCGCATCCCTATCTGCCGATGGCCGGCTCGCCGGCCTACCGCGAGCAATCGCGCAAGCTGGTGTTCGGCGATGCGCGGGCCGAACGCATCGCCACCATCCAGACGCTGGGCGGCTCGGGCGCGCTGAAAGTCGGCGCCGATTTCCTCAAGGCCTGGTTCCCGCAAGCGCGCGTGTGGGTCAGCGACCCGACCTGGGACAACCACAAGGGCATCTTTGGCGGCGCCGGTTTCGAGGTGGCGGCCTATCCCTACTATTCGCCTGCAAGCCACGGCGTGGCGTTCGACGCCATGCTGGCCGCGCTGCGCGCGCTGCCGGCCGGCGACATCGTGGTGCTGCACGCCTGCTGCCACAACCCGACCGGCGCCGACCTCGACCAGCAGCAATGGCGCGAGCTGGCGCTGGTGGTCCAGGAGCGCGGCCTGCTGCCGTTCTTCGACATCGCCTACCAGGGCTTCGGCGAGGGCATCGATGACGACGCATTTGCGATCCGCCACTTTGCGGAGCAGAATATCCCTCTGCTGGTCGCCAGTTCCTATTCCAAGAATTTCGCCATCTACGGCGAGCGTTGCGGCGCGCTGCACGTCACCTGCAAGGACGCCGGCGAAACCGCCAAGGTGCTGGGCCAACTGCAATCGGCCGTGCGCAAGAACTACTCCAGCCCGCCGGGCTACGGCGCGCGCGTGATCAGCACCGTGCTGCAGGACGCGCAGTTGCGCGCCCAGTGGGAGCAGGAACTGACCGCCATGCGCGTGCGCATGAAGCACATTCGCGGCGCGCTGCACGCCGAACTGCAGGCGCGCCTGCCGGGCGGCGATTTTGAATACCTGCGCGTGCAGCGGGGCATGTTCAGCTACACCGGCCTGCCGGTGGAGCAAATCCGCAAGCTGCGCGATGAACATGGCGTGTACCTGATCGATTCCGGCCGCATGTGTCTCGCGGCCCTGAGCAACGCGGGCGTGGCGCCGGTGGCGCAGGCCATGGTTCAAGTCATGACGGAGAAGTGATATGGAAAAAATCGACCTCACCAAGGTGCCGGTGCCGCAAGGCTGGTCGCTGGCCGCCGACCAGCTGTCCATCAGCCGCGAGTTCGTGTTCGCCGGCTTCGTGGAGGCCTTCGCCTTCATGACCGCCGTCGCGCTGGCGGCGGAAAAGCGCAACCACCATCCCGAGTGGAGCAACGTCTACAACAAGGTGCGCGTCACCTGGACCACCCACGACGCGGGCGGCCTGACGCACAGGGACATCGACATGGCGCAGTTCTGCGACAGCGCCGCGAAAGGACACGCTCATGCATCTGTCTGACCTGCCGCCGGGCCAGCGCGACGACTGGACCATCGACCAGCAATGGGAGCAGTACACGCCGGCGCAGCACGCGGTCTGGAAGACGCTGTTCGAGCGCCAGAGCAAGCTGCTGGAGGGCCGCGCCTGCGACGAATTCCTGGCCGGCATGCGCGCGCTGCCGATCGCCCCCGACAAAATCCCCGACTTCCGCCAACTGAGCGAAGTGCTGATGCGCCACACCGGCTGGCAGGTGGTGGCGGTGCCGGGCCTGGTGCCGGACGAGGTGTTCTTCGAACACCTGGCCAACCGCCGTTTCCCGGCCGGCCAGTTCATCCGCGGCGCCGACCAGCTGGACTACCTGCAGGAACCGGACGTGTTCCACGACGTGTTCGGCCACGTTCCGCTGCTGATGAACCCCATCATCGCCGACTACATCCAGGCCTACGGCGTGGGCGGCCTGCGCGCGAAGGAGAAGGGCGTGCTGGACCTGCTGGCGCGCGTCTACTGGTACACCGTGGAATTTGGCCTGGTGCAGCAGAAGGACGGCCTGCGCCTGTACGGCGCCGGCATCGTCTCCTCGTACACCGAGTCGCTGTTCGCGCTGGACGACGCCTCGCCCAACCGCGTGCGCTTCGACCTGGCGCGCGTGATGCAGACCGATTACCGCATCGACGACTTCCAGGAAACCTATTTCGTCATCCGCGATCTCGACGAGTTGCTGCAACTGGCGCACACCGATTTCGACCCGTTGTACGCGCAAGTGCGGCACAAGCCGGTGCTCGAGCCGGGCACGATCCTGCCCGAGGACGCGCTGGTCACGCGCGGCACCGGCGGCTATCACAACTTTAAAAAGGAAAAATAACATGGCAGACTTGTTCGACAACCCAATGGGCCTAATGGGCTTTGAATTCGTGGAATTCGCCTCGCCGGTGCCGGGCGTGCTGGAGACGGTGTTCGCCCAGCTGGGCTTCACCAAGGTGGCCAACCACCGTTCCAAGAACGTGCAGCTGTACCGCCAGGGCGGCATCAACTTCATCATCAACAACGAGCCGCACAGCCCGGCCGCCTACTTCGCGGCCGAGCACGGCCCGTCGGCTTGCGGCATGGCCTTCCGCGTGCGCAATTCGCACCAGGCCTACGCCCGCGCGCTGGAGCTGGGCGCGCAAGCGATGGACATGCAGACCGGCGTGATGGAACTGCGCCTGCCGGCCATCAAGGGCATCGGCGGCGCGCCGCTGTACCTGATCGACCGCTTCGAGGACGGCGCCTCCATCTACGATATCGACTTCGAGTTCATCGAAGGCGTGGAGCGCCATCCGGCCGGCCACGGCCTGCAGATCATCGACCACCTGACCCACAACGTCTACCGTGGCCGCATGAGCTACTGGGCCTCGTTCTACGAGCGCCTGTTCAACTTCAAGGAAATCCGCTACTTCGACATCAAGGGCGAGTACACCGGCCTGACCTCGCGCGCAATGACTGCGCCGGACGGCATGATCCGCATCCCGCTGAACGAGGAGGGCAAGGCCGGCGGCGGCCAGATCGAGGAGTTCCTGATGAAGTTCAACGGCGAGGGCATCCAGCACATCGCGCTGCTGACCGACGACCTGATCGGCACCGTCGACAAGCTGCGCGCGGCCGGCGTGCCGCTGATGAGCGCACCGCCCGCCACCTACTACGAAATGCTCGACAGCCGCGTGCCGGGCCACGGCGAAAACGCCGCCGAGCTGCAGGCGCGCGGCCTGTTGCTGGACGGCTCGGTGGTGGATGGCAAGCCGCGCCTGTTGCTGCAGATCTTCTCGGAAACCCAGCTGGGTCCGGTGTTCTTCGAATTCATCCAGCGCAAGGGCGACGATGGCTTCGGCGAGGGCAACTTCAAGGCGCTGTTCGAGTCCATCGAGCGTGACCAGCTGCGCCGTGGCGTGATTCAGGACACGGCGTCCGCCTGATAGGCGCCTTCGCGGGCGGATGCCCAGGCCGGACAGGCGCGGCAGCGGCGGAAGTGCTGCCGCGCCTGCTGATGCCGCAGGCTCAGAACTTGTAGGTGTACGCCACGCTCACCAGCTGCATGTGGGTTTGCCAGGTCCCGCGCGTCAGTTCGCCGTTGCCGGTGCAGCCGCTCATCAGCGGAGAGCAGCTGTTTTTGTAGCTGCCCTCGGCGTCGTGGAAGCGCAGGTAGGAATACGCGAGGTCGAGCGAGGCGTTGCTGTCCAGCTTCCAGTTGGCGCCGAACGAGAACTGCGTGCGCGCCTCGTCCGGCAGGGCGGGGTGGCGCAGGGTATTGCCGGCCACCGGCGACTGGTCGTAGGCCACGCCGCCGCGCAGCGCCAGTTTTTCATTCAGCTGGTAGCTGGTGCCCAGCGAGAAGCGCCAGGTGTTTTTCCAGTTCTGCTGTATCACCTCGTCGCCCTGCACCGTGCCGGGGAACTGGATGTTCAGGTTCCGCAGGCGCGAGTTGCGGGTCCAGCTGGCGTCGCCCATCACTGCCCACTGGCGGTCGATCTGGTGGAAACCGTTGATCGAGAACGTCTCCGGCGTGCGCACGTCCAGCAGCACGGCGGAATTGGCCCTGCCCGAGTTGGCGGCGATGATCCGGTTGACGATCGGATCGGTGGTGACGGTGAAGTCCCACAGCGCGCCGCCGCGCATCTTGTGCGACACCGATGAACGGTA
This sequence comes from Duganella sp. SG902, assembly GCF_013376005.1. Classification (GTDB taxonomy): domain Bacteria; phylum Pseudomonadota; class Gammaproteobacteria; order Burkholderiales; family Burkholderiaceae_D; genus Rugamonas. The sequence goes on from NZ_JABMJK010000004.1 coordinate 290,501, forward strand.
GGCCAGGCCGAAGCGCGTGTCCGGATTGAGCTGGAACAGGTAGCCCAGATTCCAGCCATAGCCCCAATCCTGGCCTTCCATCGAACCGTGGCCATCCTGGACGCTGGACAGCACCGCCGGATTGCCGCCGGCCGCGATGACGCCGCGCAGCAGGGCGGCGCCGTTGGGCGAGCCGGCCAGTGCCGCGAGCGAACCGGGCACATCGACGCCCTGGCCCAGCTTGGCCTTCATGAACTGCGCGCTGACGCCGAAGCCAAAGGCATGCTGCTCATTGAGCTTGAAGCCGAGCGAGGGATTCAGGTTGATCGACTCCAGCTTCACGTTGGTGAGCGCGTAGCGGCCCGACCAGTTGTTGTCGTAATCCAGCTTGGTCCCGTAGGGGACGAACAGGCCGACGCCGGCGGTCCAGCGCTGGTCGATACGCTTGCTGAAATACAGGGACGGCGCGGCCACCATGTCGGGGACGTAGCTGTCCTGCGTGGTCAGGCCGCCCGAGCCGGTGCCGGTGAAGCGCCGCGAGCCGCCGTCGGTGAACGTGGAGTGCGGCATGACGACCGTCACGCCGCCGGTGATCTGCGTCCCCTCCAGGCGGGTCAGGCCGGCCGGGTTGGCGTAGATGGTGGACGCGTCCAGCGCCTCGGCGCCGTTGGCGTCGGCGGTGCTCTGGGCAGAGACGCTTTGCGAGCCGAAGCGGTAGCCGGAGGCGTGAGCTGGCAGCGATGCGGCGGCCAGCGTGGTGGCGACGGCGATGGCAAGGAATTTTGGTTTCAAGTTGTAGTCTCCGGATTTATTTGGATATTGTGACCATGGTTATTCATGGTCGCTTCAGTACGATGCTGGCGACCTCGTCGGGTTTCTCCAACGCGGTGAAATGCCCCGATTTTTCCAGCACGATTAATTTGGCGTTGGGAATGGCTTGGCGGTTGCGCTCACGTTCTTGCGCATTGGACCAGTCCTCGTCGCCGTAGACCAGGGTGGTGGGGACGGTGACGCGCTGATACAGCGCCCGGGCCTCCACCCAGCTCGTCCAGTTTTTAAATACTGAATATTCGACCTTGCGGTAACCGTCGCGGTAACCGGTGCGGGAAAATTCGGTCAGCAGCGCCGGCGGCAGCCGGGATGGGTCATGGAAGCCGCCGTTCAGCACCGACGCGGTGACGAATCGCGGCTCGAAGGTGTGACTGCCAAACAAGTTGAACAAGCCGATCATCCAGCCACTCTCGCTGCGGCGGATGCCGCCGCCGAAGTCCTCGCCGTAGTCGTAGGGATTCAGCGCGATCACCCGGCTGACCCGGTCCGGCAGTTCGGTCGAAACCGTCAACGCCAGGACGCCGCCGATGGATTCGCCGACGAGGGTGACATTCTTCAAGTCCTGCTTGACGATGAATTGGGCGACCGCCTTGCGCAAAAACGCTTCCGTATATTCCACCTGCGGCAAGCTCGACTGGCCGTGGCCCGGCAGATCCAGTGCGTACACCTGATATTGCCCCTGTAGCGCGGGCGCCAACTTCTCGAAATAGTCGAGCTGCGTGCGTATCGTGTGCAGCAGGATTAAAGGTGGGCCGTCGCCTGCGCGGGTATAGCGCATGGTGACACCTTCGTCCAGTTGCGTGTAGCGCGGCGCGTCCTTGCTCCATCGGGACGTGTATTCGCCTTGGCTGGTCACTGCGCAGCCACTGAGAACGAACGCGGCTAGAGCGCAGAGCATTACCGATATTGTTTTCATAAGTTCCTGCATGAAAGTCACATAAGTCTCATTTTGATTCAAGTGACCAAATTCGTCAACGGTCACTTTTCGGAATATTCCTCATCCGCCGGTTGATACGGTCGCGCTTTTGCGGTAGCATCGGGTGAGTTGTGTTATCGATAACTATATTCTGGGGACATGATGCAAAGATTCGTTCGCACCGTTGTGGGTGCCTCTGTGCTGGCCTTGTGCGCCGGCGTGGCCGTATCCGGCACTGAAACAGCCGGCCCGCAAAGCATTCAGTTGAAGGGGGACGCCGGCGGGCCGCGTTTCGATGGCATCGGCGTGGTCGATGGCGGCGGCGCCACCTCGGTCCTGCTGAAGGATTATCCCGAACCGCAACGCAGCCAGATCCTGGACTTCATGTACAAGCCGAAGTTCGGCGCCTCCATTAGCGCCTTGCTGGTGGAAATCCCCGGCGATGGCAACTCGACGCAAGGCTCGATGCCCAGCCACATGCACACGCGGGACGACCTGAACTACACCCGTGGCTACACCTGGTGGGTGATGCGGGAAGCCAAGCGGCGCAACCCGGCGCTCTCACTGGACGGCACCGCGTGGAGCGCTCCGGGCTGGATCGGCGACAACGGCCAGCGCTTCCCCCATGGCCCGGGCGGCGAACGGGAATTCTTCACGCCGGACGGCGCCGACTATTACGTCAGCTGGCTGCAGGGGCTGCGCAAGGTCTACGGCCTGGAGTTCGACGCCATCGGCAGCCGCAATGAAAAAGGCGTGAGCTACGACTTCGTGAAAGCGCTGCGCGCCAAGCTCGACGCGGGCGGTTTTAGCAAGGTAAGGATCCACAGTTTCGACAACTGGCCTGATGATTCGAAATACGATTTCGTGAAAGACATGGCGACCGACGCCGCGCTGCGCGATTCGATCGACATCATCAGCGCGCACGTCAACGTGCTGGACAAGTCGCGCGTGCCGCCAGACGTGCGCGCGGCGGCCGGCAAGATGGGCAAGCCCTTGTGGAACACCGAGGGGCATGTGTACATCGCCGGCTATGACGGCGCGATCGGCGTGGTGCGCGCCTTCAACGAGAACTACATCCACAACGGCATCACCAAGATCGTCAACTGGTACGGCATCGCCGGCCTGTACACCACCGAGCCGTATCCTGGCGACAAGGAATCCGCCATCCGCGCCAACTGGCCGTGGAGCGGCCATTACCGCCTGAATCCGCACGTCTGGGCGTACGCGCACTACGGCCAGTTCACGGAGGTCGGCTGGACCTACCTGAACGGCGGCAGCGGCGAGCTTGCCGGCGGCGGTTCGTTCGTCACGCTCAAATCGCCGGGCAAGGACTATAGCGTCATCATCGAAACGCGCGAGGCCAAAGGGCCGCAGCAGATACGCCTTGAAGTCGGCGGTGGCTTGTCGACGCAGGACGTGGCCGTTTGGCAGACCACTGCGCAGGAGCAGTTCGTGCGGCTGGCCGATATCGCGCCGCGGCAGGGCGTGCTGACGTTGACGCTGGAGCCGAACGCCATCTATTCGCTGACCACCACGCGGGGCCAGCAAAAAGGCGCGTTCCCGGACGTGCCCGCGCAACAGGCCTTCCCGTTCCCGTACCGGGAAACGTTCGAGCAGTACGCGCGTCCTGAAGAGTGGGGCCATTTGCCGCGCTACTTCGCCGACATCGGCGGCGCGTTCGAGCTGGCCTCCTGCCCTGGCAAACCAGGAAAATGCCTGCGCCAGGCCGTCCCCGTGCCGTCGCATTCCTGGGCGCCGGACTGGAATCCCTACACCATCATCGGCGACGACCAGTGGTCGGACTACGAGGTCAGCGCGGACATCTATCTCAACCCCGGCGAGGTGGCGGGTGTGATGGGCCGCATCAATCACGTCGGCACCGGTTATGGCTTCATCCCCAAGGGCTACGTCCTGCAACTGAACAGCGCTGGCGAGCTTGAGCTGACGGTCGTGCGCGGCAAGGTGGACAAGAAAGCGCTGGTGGGCGACGCCGAGCAGCAGGCGCTGATCAAGGCCGAGAACGACGCCAACGAAGGCGGCGAGAAGGTGCTGGCCACCGCGCGCGTGCCAGGCATCACGCCCAAGCGCTGGCACAACCTGAAGCTGCGCTTCAAGGGCGACCAGATGACCGGCTTCATCGACGGCAAGCAGGTGGTCACCGCAAAGGATGGCTTGTACGCGCGTGGGATGGCCGGCGTGATCGCCGGCGCGGACACGAAAAAGGTCAGCATGCCGTATTACGACAACGTGACGATCAACCAGGTCAACGGCCCCGTGCCGAAGGACTCGAAGCCGAAGCCGGGGCAGGGGCCGATCTACCGCAAGGTCACGGGCGCGGCAGCTTCCTGAAGATCGCCGACATGGTGGCCGCGTCCAGCGCCTCCATGTCGATCAGTTTCAGTGACTTCACCATGGACAGCGTGCTGGTCTTGTAGTGTTGAAAGTGAGGCGTCTGGAGGTGCGCCTCATAGGCCTGGCGGTTGGCGTAAATCTCCAGAATCCTGAACTCGGTATCGTCGTCGCGCTGATACATGGGGAAGATGGCGATCACGCCCGGCTCCAGTCTCACCGATGCCGCCGCTTCCTCGTGTAGGATTTCCATGTACTGCTTAAGGTGCGCCCGATGCACCTGGATTTCTGAAATACGGACCATCATTTCCTCATTTTGCGCGTGGCTCATGGCGGAGATCAGTAAGAGACAGGCTGGCAAGCCCCAGGCAAGTAAACGCTTCATAATCCCAGCAGCCGTTCCGCGTTGCCATGGGCTACCAGCGCCTTGTCGGCCGCGCTGACCGGCAAGCCGTCTAGGAAGGCGCGCGCGCCGTCCAGGCTCTGGTAGGGGTAGTCGATGGAATACAGAATGCGGTCCGCCCCCATCAAGGCGTGGATGAACTGGAAGTGCGGCAGCGTCAGCATGCCGCTGGGCGAGACATGGACGTGTTCGCGGTAAGTCTGCACGATGGGACGACGCAGGCCGGAAGCCTCCTGTGGGATCGCGTCCTCCAGCCGCTGCAGGAAGAATGGCACCATCCCGCCCCAATGGCCGCTGATGACTTGCAGCCGGGGATAGCGGTCGAACAGGCCCGCCAGCATCATGCGCACGACCTGCACGCCAGCCTCGTTGTGCCAGCCCCAGCCGAACATGGCCAGCCGCGCGCTCAGCTCCTTGTCGAAGCCGCCGTAGTAAGGCGCTTGCACCGCCGGCAGCGGCAGGCCGGGATGCACGTACAAAGGCACGCCCAGCGCGTCGAAGGCCGCCAGCACAGGGGCGTGGCGCGGATCATCCAGGAAGGTGTCGCCCGGGCGTCCGTTGATGAGCGCGCCCTTGAGCCCCAGCACCTGGACGGCCCGCTCCAGTTCGCGCGCGGCGGCCTCGGGCGCTTGCCAGGGCAGCGCGGCGAAGCCGCCGAAGCGCGTCGGATGGGCTTGCGCCGCCTGCGCCAGCCTGTCATTGGCGGCGCGGCACAGGTCGATCGCCCGCGCGGCCGGCAGCAGCTGCGCAAAGCCGCCATAGGACAGCACCTGCATGTCGATGCCGGCCGCGTCCATGTCGGCCAGGCGGCTCGCGCCCATGTCCAGCGCCTTGCGGGCGGACTCGGCCGGCGCCAGCACGTGCGGACGGCTGGTGTCGGCCACACGCTGGCCATCGATCACGCGGCTGCCCCAGTCGGACAGGTAGGGCGCCTCGGCCCGCAGCAGGGGCTGGGTGGCCGCGCCGGTGGCGGCGTCGAGCACATGTTCTTCCACGCAGATCAGTTTCACGGTGCCGCCTTTCCGGTCGCGTTGCCGGTCAGGCCAGCAGGGCGTCGCGCAGCGCTTCGCCCAGGCGGGCGGCGGACTGTGGATTCTGTCCGGTGATCAGGCGGCCGTCGACCACCACGTTGTCGGCCCAGTTGGCGGCGTTCTGGTGCAGCGCGCCGCGCGCGATCAGCGTGGACGCCAGCAGGAACGGCACCACGTTGGTGGACTGCACTTCCTCCTCCTCGTCATTGGTGAAGGCCGCCAGCTTTTTGCCGGCCACCAGCAGGCTGCCGTCGGCGCGGCGGGCGTTGACCAGCGCGGCCGGGCCGTGGCACACCGCCGAGACGATGCCGCCGGCGGCGTCGATCTCGCGGATCGCCTTTTGCGCGGCCGCATTGTCGGGGAAGTCCCACATGGTGCCGTGGCCGCCGGCGAAGAAGATGGCCGAATAGCGCGCCGGATCGACATCGTCCAGCGGCAGCGTGTGCGAGATGGCGTGGCGGAAGTCGGCATCGGCCCAGTAGTGGGCGATGACAGGATCGTTCATGTCCTCCAGTCCGTCCAGCGGAGCGTCCCCGCCCAGCGGCGAGGCGAATTCAACGCGGATGCCGGCCGCGTGCAGCTTTTCCAGCGGGTGGGTCACCTCGGCCAGGTTGTAGCCGGTGGGGATGCCGGTCGCTCCCTTGACCGCGTTGCTGGAGACGACGAAGAGGACGGGCTTGAGTTCAGAGGCTTGCTTGGGCATGTTTCATATTCCTTCGAAAAAAGAGGGTTACAGCTGGCCGAAGAAGGCCGCCAGCCGCGCCACCGCCTGATCGACATAGGCTGGCGTGTCGTACAGCGCCATGTGGGTGGCGCCGTCGATGATCAGCAATTCTTTCGGCCCGGTGGCCAGCGCGTGAGCCCGCTCGCTGAATACCTTGGTGTCGGCCTCGCTGCCGGCGACCAGCAGCAGTGGCTGGGTCAGCAGCATCGGCAGCAGGTGGAAGGTGGAGAAGGCGTACATCTTGTCCAGGCTGGTCATCAGGAAACGCCCCTTGGAGTTCGGATGCTGGCCGCGGGGCGTGCGGTAGTAGTCGTATCCTTCGCGCAGCATGGTGGGCGTATTCCTGTCGATGTCTTCCGGGCGTTCCGGAACGAAGGGCGCATAGACCGGCGCGGCGCCCCGTGCCTGCGCGGTGCGTTGCGCCGCCGCCGCTTCCAGCGTCCGGATCACGTCGGCGGCGGAGACGGGCTGGCCGAACATGCTTCGGGCCGCCTCGCCCATCGGCGTCGCGGAGACGCCGGCCACGGCCTTGAAGCGCCGCTCGGTCTGCGCCACCGCCAGCGCGTAGCCGCCGCCGGCGCACACGCCGAACACGCCCATGCGCTGGTCCGCCACATAAGGCAAGGTGGTGAGAAAATCGGCGGCGCAGCGGGCGTCCTCCACGCGCGTCGACGGATCCTCCAGCAGGCGTGGCTCGCCGCCGCTGGCCCCTTGGTAGGAGGAGTCATACACCAGCACCACGAAACCGTGGGCGGCCAGCCGCCTGGCGTACAGGCCGATGGTTTGTTCCTTCACGCCGCCGGCGGGATGAATCCCCACCAGCGCCGGATATTGCCGGTCTTCGCGGAAGTCGGGCGGGAGGTGGAGATGCGCCGCGATCTCCACCGCTTTGTTGGCAAATGTGACGGCCTTGATCATGGCGGGCCTCCGTGTCAGCCGTTGGTGGTGGCGAACAGGCTCTCCCAGTTCAGGAAAGGCCCCAGCGGAATCACTTCCCAACCGATCAAGCCGGCTTTGGCGAGCGGGAACTCCGCCAGCGCCTGTTTGGCGGCGTCCACCGATTCGGCCTCGGCGATGATGGCCACGCCCGGACGGTCTTGCCGGAAATAGATGTCGCGCACGAGGCCGTTCTTGTACAGCTGCCAGCCATGGCGGGCTTCGGCGATCAGGTGCGGTTGGTATTGCTCCATGGTGGCGCCGGGCGCGGGGATGTCGAGGCAGAGCAGTTTCATGATGGGTTCCTTGCTTAAGTCAGCGATTAAAAAGAGATGCCGTTGTCGCCCAAAATTCACCTTTGGGCACGTCACGGATATGTTAAAGTAGAAAAATACTACGCAATGTAGAAAGATATTCCCATGTCGGAAGACTCAAATTCGCCAATGTTTCGCGGCGCCAGCATGCCGGGCATCCAGGAAAGGTTCGACGGCGTCACCGTGTTCGTGGAGGCGGTAAGGCTGGGCAGCTTCGCGCGCGCGGCCGAACACCTCGGCTTGACGCGCTCGGCGGTCGGCAAATCCATGGCACGGCTGGAGGCGCGGCTGGGCACGCGCCTGTTCCATCGCACCACGCGCGCGCAAAGCCTGACCGACGACGGCCAGATCTACTATGAGCATTGCCTGCGGGCCCAGGCGGAGCTGCAAGCGGCCGAGGCGCAGATGGCGTCCGGCCGCCACGAGGTGGCGGGGCGCCTGCGCGTGTCCATGCCGGTGCTGTTTGGCCGCCGCTGCGTCGCCCCCATCCTGCTGGAGCTGGCGCGGCAGCATCCGTCGCTGGAGCTGAGCCTGAGTTTCAGCGACCGACCGGTCGACGTGCTGGCTGAAGGCTTCGACCTCGCCATCCGCTGCGGCGTGCTGGGCGCCGAAAGCGAGGGGCTGCGCGCGCGCAAGCTGGCGGTGCTGCGCAAGAAAGTGTGCGCCGCGCCGGCTTACCTCGCCGCGCATGGGGAGCCGCGCGGCAGCGCCGAGCTGGCGGCGCACAGCATCCTGATCTATCGCCGGGCCGACCGTATCAACACCTGGCAGCTGCCCGACGCCAGCGGCCGCATCACCGACCTGCCGCTGGCCTCCCGCTTGCAGCTCGACGACCTGGAGGCGATCGCCGATGCCGCCGTCGCCGGGCTGGGATTGGCGTGGCTGCCTGAATGGCTGGTGCGCGAGCGCTTGCGGAGCGGGGCGCTGGTCAGCGTCATGGACGACCAGCCCGGCGCCAGCATGGATTGCCACGCCTTGTGGCCGGCGGCGTCGCATGTGCCCTTGCGCCTCAGGCTCGCGGTCGATGCGCTGGTGGCGCGGCTGCCCGCGCTGGCCTGAGGTGGCGGCCGGATCACCGTGGTAGAAACGGATAGTCAATGTAGCCCACCGCGTCGTCGGGACCGGGCTGATAGAAGCTCGGATAGTCCGGCGTGTTCAGTGGCGCGCCACGCCGCAGGCGCTCCGGCAGGTCGGGGTTGGCGAGGAAGGGCACGCCATACGCGATCAGATCGGCCTGGCCCGCCTTGATGGCGGCTTCGCCCAATGGCGCGTCATAGCCGCCGTTGAGCATAATCGCGCCTGAAAACACCCGGCGCAAATGCGGCGCGACGGGTTCCACTGTGGCGGGCAATTTTTCCTCCCCCGCGACCGGCTCGGCCACGTGCAGATAGGCGATACCCAGCTTGTCCAGCTGCGCCGCCAGATAGGTGAACGTGGCCACCGGATCGCTGTCGTGCATGCCGTGCAGCGTGAGGTTGGGGCCAACGCGATAGCCGACGCGGCGCGCGCCCAGCACCGCCGCGACGGCGGCGGCCACCTCCAGCGGCAGGCGCGCGCGATTAGGAATGCTGCCGCCGTATTGATCGGTGCGGATGTTGGAGCCGTCGCGCAGGAACTGATCGAGCAGATAACCCGAGCTGCCGTGTATTTCGACGCCGTCGAAGCCCGCGAGGTCGGCGTTGCGCGCCGCCGCCCGGAATTGGTCGACGATATCCGGCATCTCATCGGTTCTCAGCGCGCGCGGCACGCCGACCGGCACCCGCCGGCCGCCCGCGATGAAGACGTCGCCCACGCCCTTCAGCGCCGACGGGGCGACCGGCAGCTCGCCGCCATGAAACTCCGGATGCGAGATGCGGCCCACGTGCCAGAGCTGGGCAAAAATCACCCCGCCGGCTTGGTGCACCGCATCGGTGACACGGCGCCACGCGGCAATCTGGTCGGCGCTGTGGATGCCCGGCGTGCGGATATAACCGACGCCCTGCTGGCTGACCTGGGTCGCCTCCGAGATGATGAGGCCGGCGCTGGCGCGCTGTGCGTAGTAGGTCGGCGCCAGCGGGTGCGCGAGGTTGCCTTCCACCGCGCGGCTGCGTGTCATGGGCGCCATGACCATGCGGTTCCTGAGCGACAGCTCGCCCAGTTGGTAAGGAGAGAAAAGGTGGTTTAAATCGGTGTTTGCCATCTTGATCCAATTGCGCTGAGGTGAATGGGGATATTGCGTCAGCAATCGCGTGTATTATTGCCAGCGCTCCAAACCACCACAAGAAGGCACATTCATGTCACCTGGTCACATTCCACAGCCGCTGCCTTGCACCGAGTTCACGCGCGAATTGCTGAGCCGTGTCGGCGATAAATGGAGCATCTTGATCGTTGTCCATCTGGAGCAGGGGCCGTTGCGATTCAACGAACTGAAGCGTAGCATCGGCGGCATATCGCAGCGCATGCTGACGTTGACGCTGAAGAGCCTGGAGAAGGACGGGTTGGTATCGCGTACGGTGTTTCCCACCATCCCGCCAAGCGTCAGCTATGAGCTAACCGAACTGGGACGGACCTTGATGCAGCCGATGATGGCCTTGGTCCTGTGGTCGAAGAATTATCAGGCGGAGGTGGAGGCGGCCAGGGCGCGCTATGAGGAAAAGCAGGCCGACGCGGTGAGCGTCGGACCGGACGGCATGCTATCGACGGCGACGGGTTTGATCAGGCGGATGAAATAAATCCACCCGGTTGCCGAGTGGATTTGAAATACTTAGTTGCTGCGAGCCTCTTCATCGATTTTTGAGTTCGCGGCAGTGTCACGCATGAACCAGCACACAATCAGTGTGCAGCCGATGACCGCCGTGACGTACCAATAGAAGCCGCTCTCCAGATTCATCGACTTGAACCACAGCCCGAGGTACTCGGCCGTTCCGCCAAACAAGGACACGGCAACGGCATATGGGACGCCAACGCCGGTGGCGCGTATGTTCGCCGGGAACAACTCCGCCTTCACCAAGGCGTTGATGGATGTGTAGCCGGAAACGATAACCCAGGCGCAGGCGATGAGCGCGAACGCTTCCCAAGGGCCGCTGGCATGGCGGATCGCGGTCATCAAAGGCACTGTGAACACCGTCCCCAGCACCGCGAAGCCCAACAGCAAAGGCCGGCGGCCGATACGGTCGGACAGCGCGCCGTACAGCGGCTGCAGGCACATGGCAAACAGCAGCGAGGCCGCCGACACAGCGGTGGTTTGCGCATCGGTGAGCCCCACCGACAGCCTCAGGAACTTTTGCATGTAGACGGTGTACACATAAAAGGCCAGAGTGCCGCCCATGGTCAGACCGATCACCAGCAACACTTCCTTAGGATGCTTGGCCAGTTGTTTGATGCCGCCCATCGGCTTGGCTTTCTTGCGGGCGGCCTCGAACGACTGCGTCTCCGGCATATCGTGACGCATCATCAATGCCACCAAGGCGAGCATGGCGCCGATGACGAACGGGATGCGCCATCCCCAGGCGCGCAGCTGCTGGTCATCGAGGAAGAACTTTTGCAAAGCCAGCAGGAGGACCAGGGCGAGCAGTTGGCCGCCAATCAACGTCACATACTGGAAGCTGGCGTAAAAGCCGCGTCGTTTGGAATCGGCCATTTCCGACAGATAGGTGGCGCTTGCCCCGTACTCGCCGCCCAGGCTGAGCCCTTGCAGCAAACGGGCCAGCAGCAGAATGCAGGGGGAGACGATGCCTGCGCTGGCGTAGGTCGGCGCGCAGGCGATCATCAGGGAGCCCACGCACATCAGGAGGACGGAAGCCATGAGTGCGACCTTGCGGCCATGGCGGTCGCCGATATGGCCGAACAGGATACCGCCGATCGGCCGCACGAAAAAGCCCAGCGCGAAGATGCCGGCCGTCGACATCATCTGGGCGGTGGCGTCCTGCGCGGGAAAGAATGAGCTGGCGAAGTACAGCGCGAAGGCCGCATAGCAGTAGAAGTCGAACCATTCGACCAGATTGCCGGCCGAACCGACGAAGATCGCCTTCAGCCGTGCGCCCGAGATACGCTCGGTGCTGGCCGGCAGTGTGCCGCCGGCCACCTTGCTTGCGAAAGTATGCATGATGTGTCTCCTCTAGTAAGTGAGCCTATTGTCGTCATCAAACTTGAGCGAGGCATCCGCAACTTCGGCGTTCGTCCCTCCGTAGAAATACGGACGTAATTCCAGGCGGGATATGCAACTGTGATAATCTGCCGACTAGACTTTTTACTCATTGAAATGCCAATCTGGTTCAATCGACATCGAATGCTCCGCCTGCTTGCCGGCGTGGGAGCGGTTGTCTTGATCATCGCCTCGGGGAAATGGGCCGAGCAATTTGAACTGGAAGTCAAAACCAGCGCGCTGCGCCAAGCCGCCTCCGCGCAGGTGCTGGGGTTGCGGGGCATGGTGGAGAAGCATGATTTTCTACCCTATGCCGCCGCGCGCCATCCTGATGTGCAGGATTTGCTGCGCTCCCCGCAGGACCGCGCCATCCAGCAGCGCGTCAATGCCTACCTCGCCGATATGCGGGAAACGACGGGCGCCTCCGCGCTTTTCCTGATCGACCTCAAAGGATTGACGCTGGCCGCCAGCAACTGGAACCTCGCCACGAGCTTCGTCGGCAAGTCCTATCACCGCCGGCCGTATTTCGAAGATGCGCTCAGTGGAAAGCGGGGACTGTTCTACGGTCTCGGCTTGACCACCGGTGAATCCGGCTTGTTCATCGCCGAGCCAGTGCGGGCCCTTGGCAGCGTCATTGGCGTGGTGGTCGTCAAGATCAGCCTGGAGCCACTCCAACGCGCCTGGATGCGCGGCGGCGAGCCAGTGGTGTTGCGCGATAGTCGCGGTATCGTGTTCCTGAGCGCCGTGCCGGAATGGATGTTTCACAGCATGCATCCCGTATCCCCCGTTGACGAGCGCTGGATCGTTGAACATGCGCAGTATGGTGCGCGGCAGCGCTTCGACGTTTTGCCGTGGGAAACCGAGACACCGCGCGGCATGGATAGTTTTGTCTTGCGCACCAAGGTCAATGGCAAGCGCGCAAACTTGCTCGCGCTGGACACGCCGCTGCCCGAGCTGGGATGGACGCTGACCGTCACCTCCGACATGAAAGAGGTGGTTCAGGCGCGTCAGGCGGCGTTTGCATTGACCGCGCTTGCGGTCGCGCTGGCGCTGGTGGGCATTATGTACTGGCGATTGCGCGAGAAGCGTTTCAAGGAACAGCAATCGGCACGTGTCGAACTGGAGCGCCGCGTGGAAGAGCGCACCCGTGATCTTCAGGAAGCGCACGCCTTCCAGAAGGCCATGGAGGATTCCCTGAGCGTCGGCATGCGGGCGCGCGATCCGGAGGGGCGCATCATCTATGTCAATCCAGCGCTCTGTGCCATGGTTGGTTATAGCGCGGAAGAACTGCTGGGGTGCAGCCCTCCGTATCCCTACTGGCATCCGGACGATCTGGAGAAACAGGCGCGCGAAAGCGACGCCGCGTTGCAGGGGCGTGCCGCGCCGCACGGCTTCGAGTCGCGCATCCGCCACAAGGATGGCCATGATGTGATTACGATGGTCTACACGGCGCCGCTGGTCGATGCGCAAGGACTGCACCGCGGCTGGATGAGTTCCGTGGTCGACATCACCGCGCAGAAAAAAGCGGAATCGCGGCAGCGCGAGCAGGAGCTACGGCTCCAGCTGAGCGCACGGTTGGCCAGCGTGGGCGAGATGGCGTCCACGCTGGCGCATGAACTCAATCAACCGTTGATGGCGCTGTCAAACTTCGCCATGGCGGCGAGGGCCCTTGCGGCGCAGGGACCGTCCGATATGCTATCCGGTGCGCTCGATGAGATCGTCGAGCAGTCGAAACGTGCCAGTGACATCGTCAAACGGGTACGTGGCTTCATCAAGCCGCAACGCGCGCTGTACGAAAAAGTGCCGATCGCAACCATCATCTCCCATACGGAAGCGCAGCTGCGGCCGGAACAACAACGCCATGGCATCAGCCTGCGGGTGACGCTGGGCGACGATGGCGCCTTAGTGCAGGGGGATCGTGTGCTGCTCGAGCAATTGCTGCTCAATTTGGTTCACAACGCCATCCAAGCCGTGCAGGACCTGCCGACGCAGCAACGGTGTATTGAGCTGACCAGCGCGCGCATCGAGCACGCCGTACGCATCACGGTTGCCGACCATGGGCCGGGCATACCGGCCGAACATCTGGATCAAGTGTTCACGCCTTTCTACACCAGCAAGGCGGATGGTCTGGGACTCGGGTTGAGCATTTGTCGTACCATCGCCGAGGCGCACGGCGGGGCCATCACCGTCGAAAACCGTTCGGCCGGCGGCGCGTCCTTTTCTTTAACGCTACCAACCGTACCATGAAAGACATACCTCTTACGCTCTACGTCGTCGACGATGATGAAGCGCTGCGCCGCTCGCTGCTGTTGCTGCTGTTTTCACAGGGGCTCGCGGTGCAGGCCTTCGACTCCGGCGAGGCTTTTCTCGACGCCATCGACATGCGCCAACCGGGCTGTGTGATTCTCGACTTAAGGATGGGCGGGATGAGCGGCTTGGCCGTCTACGAGCGTTTGCTGGTTGAACACAGTCCGCTCGTCACATTATTCCTGTCGGCCCACGGCGACATCCCGACGGCCCTTGAGGCCGTGCGGCGCGGCGCCTACGACTGGGTGGAAAAGCCGGACACGCAGCAGTTGCTGGACAAGCTTCCATCCGCGATCACGCTGGCGCGCTCGCGGGCGCAAGCGCTATGGCAGTGGGCCCAACTGACGCCGCGCGAGCGCGAGGTGGCGCGGCTGGTCGCGCTTGGTCAGCAAAACAAGGAGATCGCGAGAGCGCTGGTGCCGCCGTGTGGTCCACGCTCCGTGGAGACCCATCGAGCTAACATCTTCAGCAAACTTCAATGCGCCAACGACAATGAGCTTGGGCGGTGGTTATCAGCCCATCCGTGGCTCGACTGATTTAGCTAGTTGGTGCATTCTGATCGGGGCTAGCGAATTCGATACCCGTCGCCATCATGGTTATGACTTGTGCTCACCGAGTTGCCGATTGCCGGGGCAAAGTGTGGCAGTTCTGGCCCATTTGCCATCCTTAGTAGTTGTTCATGTAAAGGATGGTGCGCTTTGGTTGATAAAAAATTAACAATAAAATGACTGCGTAGAGTTGTAAGTGTCGGCTCAACCGACATTTAGTCACAACCTACTTTTGCGCTTCCACGCGGCACATCATCTCGTTCGCCTGTGATTGAGGAGTGAATTGGTCTTTTCGCGGCAGAGGCGGAATGTTTCTTCAACACATTGAACCACTACTCAACGCCGAGTGATATAGTTGTAGTATTTCTGAAGCCTAACAACAATCACTGTAGAGAACAATATGTCATCCTATGCTTTTTGGAATAATAAGGGCGGAGTTGGTAAAAGCTTCTTGTGTTTCGCTGCTGCTTGCGAGTATGCACATCAGAATCCCGAAATTGATGTAGTCGTGATAGATCTTTGCCCACAGGCAAACACATCGGAAATGATCCTCGGAGGCCAACCAGATGGTGCAAAGACCATCAAAAAGTTTTTAAAAACCGGAGCTGATCGTATAAGTGTAGGTGGTTATTTAGAGCAACGACTAAATTCTCCTTTTCAGCAAATCGAAGACGCGGAACGATACACAATTCAAGCTTCGGAATATAACGAAAAGATTCCTGGAAATCTTTCACTTGTTTGCGGAGATAACTTAGTTGAAGTTTTAGGCGAAGCGGTTCGTCAAACTGCGCAGCTTGTGGTTCCGGTCACCGCATGGAAGAAAGTTATTAGCTGGATTAAAGATTTACAGGATTCTATACGAGAGACCCGCGATAACGATTGTGTATTCTTTATCGACTGTAATCCGAGTTTTGCAATTTATACTCAGCTTGCAATCGCTGCGGCCGATAATCTTGTAATCCCGTTCACTGCTGATGAAAGTTCGCGACGAGGAATTGAAAATATTATCGCACTGCTTTACGGGCAAGGTGACGAATATATCGCGTCATTTGCTCGGTTGAGTTTCTTCAAGAGAGCGAAAGAAGAAGGAATAGCTCTTCCTCGACTGCACACGTTTATATCAAATCGCGTAACGTTATTTGATGGGGAACCTAGTAAAGCTTTTCAAGCTGCGCATAAAGCTATCAAGTCGACTATTGAAAGTATTTTTAAGAAACATCGTACAGTATTTGCTTACCCTAAAGTTGCGGTGAGCGACAGATTTGTGGATTTCCCGGATTATCACGGTGTTTCAATCGTTGTGTCACTTACAGGGACGCCTATTCACAAACTAAAGGCTGGACCGAAAATCATCAATGGGGAGCGCATTCAGGTAAATATCGGGTCGCTACAGAGCTATAAGCAAGCACTTGCAACTCTAGTTGAATTCCTTTAATGGTTTCCCCTGCAAAAGTAAAATTTGACGCTCTACTGCAACGTTCCGAAGCTTTATGCAAAGTTGCAGGAACGTTAAAGAAAAAGGTCGATCAGACTTCCAAAAGTGTATTGTTGCATGCTGCACTTGCCAGTCAAGTTGCTGCTTGGGAGGTTTACATAAAAAACTTAGCTGCGGAATATTTTGTGGCAATAGGGAAACCTACGGATGCAAGTTTTTCAGCCATACACGCATTGCTTCAATTGAGGATGAAGGCGGCTGCAAAAAAGCTAAACACTCCCAATAGTGAGCATTGCCGAGATTTTTTATACACCTTTAGCGGATTTGATCCTTGGCCAAGCTGGGCAGGAGCGAAATTTGATAAGACCATCTTTAGCAATTCTTTGCATAGTCGAAATCGACTTGACGAGATTTTTCTCGTGCGCCATAGCTTCGCCCACGGATTCACCATGCCCGCCCACACTTGGAATACCAATGCTTCGGGAGCCGCGCATCTCGACTGCAAAAAAGTCAGCAGTTGTGCCAAGTTTTTTTCTGATCTGTGTCTCCGAACAGATAGCGCCTTTGCTACTTACATTGCAGCACAGCATGGAATTAGTAAGCCTTGGTAAACCGCGAGTCGTTGTGAGTGACTCGCAACGATTCTTCGATAATTTTCCGCATTGACCACGCTTGCATCTAATCTGCCCCAGCTTGGCGTTGCAATTCTGCTGTCAATAGACAGAAGATCGGCGTGGTTGGACATTATGCGATTCGATGCTGGCTATAGTGACCAATTCCTTCTTTGATAGGTCACTAATGTGTTGCCATAAAATTACGCGCGGACTTTGGTGTCGCTCCTGCTACTATCACGAGCAGTCAGCCATTCTTTGAACGCAATAAGTGTTGACATGCCGATACGTTTGCCCCCACCATTGGCTAAAGTAGATGCTTCTTTTGCAATCGATGCGCTCATGTCGCTAGTCATAGGAAAACCATATGCCTGTAATCTCATCGTTTACTATAAAAAACTTCAAAGGAATTGAGAAGATTCAAATAGAGCTTTCCGATCGGGTCAAATGTCCGGTAATGACGTTGATCGGACTGAATGAAAGTGGCAAAACGACGATTTTAGAGGCGCTATCTCACTTTGTCAGCGGTGATAAGGCCGTGGCTAGCCTGTTCGAAGGGATACATACCAAGTCGACAGGTGCCGGACTTATTCCTGTTAACAAAAAAGCTGCGTTTACATCCACCATTGAAATTTCCGCTAGAGTCACGCTAGATAATAACGATTTAAAAAAAGCTCGGTCTTTGGCTAGAGATCATAAAAAAGAGATTGATGAAGAAGCATTAAAGCAAGAGTTTGTTGTTTTAAAGTCGTTTGCATTTGAAGACAGTGTGCTAAAAAAGAGCACTAATATTTGGACGGTAAAAATTGCCACAAAAGCCAAGGGTAATAGTAAGGCAAAGCAATTACCCGATAGTGATCCGCTGTGGAAGGAGTTAGTAACGCAAATGTCTTCAGACTTGCCTCAAATCAACTATTTCCCAACCTTTTTGGTTGATATGCCAAATAAAATCTATTTGCGCGAATACGAAAAAGAACCTTCCGTTAATAGGTATTATAGGCATGTTTTCCAAGATATTCTGGATTCTTTGGGTGAGGGAATATCGTTAGAGAAGCATGTGTGCAATCGAATAGATAACTTCAAAGAATCGGAAAATAACCCAAGTTGGTTTTCAATTCTTTACGGAAGCCCTATTAAGCCGCAGATCGACTCTGTTTTTCAAAAAATCTCTAACGCCGTAACAAAAGAAGTTCTAGGTAGTTGGCAGCGGGTATTTCAGCGCCCAATCTCTGCGAAGAGCATCATTGTAGAGTGGAACATAGATATAGAAAAAGGAAACCTCCCGTATGCGGCATTTTATGTGTCGGATGGTGAATCTCGTTACGCTATCAGCGAACGTTCATTAGGATTTCGCTGGTTCTTTTCATTCCTCCTTTTTACCGCATTTAAGCAGAGTCACGAAAGAAAAACTATCTTCATATTTGATGAGCCTGCCGCAAATTTGCATGCTAAAGCTCAAGCTGAGTTACTTACAAGTTTTGAGAGAATTGCGTCGGATGGGAATCTTGTTGTTTATTCTACGCACAGCCATCATATGATAGAACCCAAATGGTTAAGTGGGGCATATATCGTTGAAAATACTGCGCTAGACTATGATGCTGGTGATAGTTTTGGATTGAGCTCGAAACCGACAAACATAAAAATAACCAAATATCGTGATTTTGTTTCTCAATATCCGTCTAGATCATCATATTTTCAGCCCGTAATTGAAAAACTTGAGTACGTAAATCCTTCATTGATTGGGGCCGCTCCTTTTGTCATCGTCGAAGGCATAAGTGATTACTTTGCTTTGAGATTGGCTGAATTGGTGTCGAGGTTCAAGTATGATTTTAGTCTAATTCCTGGTTCCGGGGCGGGGTCATCAGCTCCATTGGTAAGTCTTTTGATGGGGCGCGGGGAGAAATTTTTAATAGTGCTAGACGATGACAAGGCAGGGAGGAAAGAGCAAAAGCGTTATACTGAGGAATGGTTCTTAAACGAGTCAGAGGTTTTTACCTTAGCTTTTATTGATAAGAAATTTGAAGGACTTCAACTTGAAGGTTTGATTAGTTCTTCTATTATTGAAAAGGTATCGAGAAAGCACGGCGGCGATAATCCGAGCAAAAAGCAGATTGGCTGGTACCTGGCTGAGGCTTGTGCTGATGCGAAAATACGTGAAGAGTTAAAGAGTGAGGATTTTACGGATTTGTTGTACATACTGGATTTTATTCAAAATAAAATTAATTAGGCGCATTTTTTATATTTGAATATTCTTTTATGTTGGGCATATCGAGGCTGCAAATGAGAGTTGATAATCGCTGTTTAAGCCTCCTATATGGATTTTTCGCAAGCAAAGGAAATAGCGAAATTCTTACATTTCCTGCTAGTCCATTAAAATAAAGGATTTTCTATAAAGTCACTTTTCGGCTGATTTATTAAACCAAAGGTTGCATCCTCCAGTGCATTAAATCCTTTGGTTTTCTTATATGGCACAGGCAAAACGCTCACCGAAAAAGAACTTAAGCGGATCCTTGCTTTCATTGCAACTAAACGGCATGCTGGCGTAGAAGCGTTCGATCATCTCGTCAGAAGTACGCGCATTGCGGGCAAGCGTCAGCACGTCGATCTTATCTCCTTCCAGAAGCCGGTGCATGATGCAGGTATGACGCAGGCTGTAGATCGTACGTTCCTCGCCGCGAGGAACGGTCTTGAAGCCCAGATCGTCAAGCAGATAGTTGAATTGCTGCTGTAGACGCCGCAATGCAGTGTCGCGATTGGCGTGCTCTGGCATGAAGACGTAGTCGTCAGGCTCGGCTTGTTCCGACTCGGCGCGGTCAGCTTTCAGTTCTTCATACACGTGTACTGTCTGCTCCATAGCGACGATAGGATAGTCGTGCTTCTTGCTTTCAGGCAGAGACAGGCGCTGATACGTATTATCGCCCCGGATGACTTCAACATGCTTGTGTTGCATGTTCTTAATGTCGATCGGGCGGATAAAGCTGTTTGCGACGAATTCGATCATGCGCGGCAGTTCCGCCGTAAACTTCAAGCTGCGAATGACAGTGCCTTGGTCTTGGTCGGACTTTGGTGCAGCGCGGATAATAACGTCCTCATGCCCGATGAATTGTCTTGCGCGTGCCAGAAGCTCGGCGTATTCCTCGGCGGTGAACCAGCCGCGAGGTTCGTCCTGTTTGGGGATATTGGGGAACTAGGGGATCGACTTGAGCAGGTCGCGATTTTGTGCATGATCGAGGATCTTGCGGATCGGGCCGAGATAGCGCTGGATCGATGAGCCGGACAGGCTTACACCGACCTTATCAACAAACTTTTGCAGGCGCTCATAGTTGATATCCGCGATGTTTAGTTCGCGAAACTCCGGCAGCACTTTACCGTCAAGGAAGTGCTGATCGTTCTGATGCGCTTCGGCCGAGATTTCTTTGCGCGTTACGCGAGCGGCCTGTGCCTGCATAACGCTTCTGACGCAAGCATCAAAACGGGTGTTTTTGATGACTGCAACGCCGTTGTGCTTGTTGATCATCAACTGCTCGTAAAACGAAATCGCAGCCTTGATGGCTTCGCGCTTCTCCGTTTGTCCGGTGCTGCGTTTGATGGTGGACTTGCCATCGAAGAAGCGGACTTGCCAGAACGAGCTAGCTGCCATCAGATAGATCTTCAGTTTGTCGGGGTAGCCCTTGATGGATTCGAGCGTGTCAGGGATTGGTGCGGTACGTGATGGATGTGGAGTAGGGGATTGCTTTGCAGACGTCATTCTTGTTCTTATTGGTCTTGTGCTAGGCCTTGCCGCGCCGGAATATAACAATACCCAAGCCAGTCATCTAACTGTTGTACTGCAGAGGATAATGTAGTACTCGACCGCCTGCAATATTTCTTTAAGGCCCGTACTTACGGGCTTAAATGGTCGGGGCGAGAGGATTCGAACCTCCGATCTCTACGTCCCGAACGTAGCGCTTTACCGGACTAAGCTACGCCCCGACAATGATGCTAATTACATCAGATTTTCCCGCGTTTTTCAACTGTGGGCAAAATTTACTCGTCGGCCGGGTAGCGCACGCCGATCTGGGCGCGGATGGTGTCGAGCAGTTGCATCAGATCCAGCGACTCGTCCAGCGTCATGCCCGGGCTCTCCAGCAGGCCCTCGCGCAGGCAGCGGCCGGCTTCGATGGCTTCGTGCACGTAGCCGTTGCCGAGGTAGGGCGTGGCCACGGTGCGGGTGACGCCGCTGGTCAGCTTCACCGTCAGCGTTTGCGACAGGTGGAACATGCCCTCCATGCGCACGCTGCCCAGCGAGCCGGACACGGTCAGCTCGGACGGCGTGCGCGCGCGCAGCGAGCAGCTGTTGATCGACATGGCGCCGCCCCGGTGCTTCATGGTGAAGCCGGTGGTCATGTCGACACCGGCCTCGCTGAGGATGGCTTGCGCCTGCACCGATTCCACCGGCCCCAGCAGCGCGCACGCGATCGACAGCGGATAGATGCCCAGGTCGAGCAGCGCGCCGCCGCCCAGCTCGCGCTTGTTGACGCGGTTTTCCGGATCGGTGGTGGCCACGAAGCTGAGGTCGGCGTGCACGGAGTTGACCACGCCGATCTCGCCGGACGCGATGATGCGCTTCACTTCGGCCAGTGCCGGCATGTAGCGCGTCCACATGGCTTCCATCAGGAACAGCTTGCGCCGCCGCGCCTCCGCCACCACCTGCTGCGCTTCGCGCAGGTTGATGGTGAACGGTTTCTCGCACAGCACGGCCTTGCCGGCCCGTAGTGCCAGCAGCGTGTTCTCGGCGTGCATCGGGTGCGGCGTGCCGATGTAGATGATGTCCACGCCCGGCGCGGCGGCCAGTGCCTCGTACGAGCCGTAGACGGCCGGCTGGCCGAAGTCGCCGGCGAAGGCAGCCGCGCTGTCGACGTTGCGCGAGCCGACGGCCGCCAGCACGGCGTCCGGCGTGTCCTTCAGCGCGTTGGCGAAGTCGCGCGCGATGCGGCCGGTGCCGAGGATGCCCCAGCGGATGGTGTCGCTCATGTGGTGTCCGTGTCGTTAGAGGTTGATGTTGAGGTAGGCTTGCAGCGCGGCCACCGCCATCGCGTGGTCTTCCGCGCCCGGCAGGCCGCTGACGGTGAGCGTGCCGATGCGGCCTTTGCCTTTCACCACCAGCGGGAAGGAGCCGCCGTGCGCGGCGAACTCTTTCATGTCCAGGCCGGGCAGCTTGTCGTAGTCGCCGCCGGCGTTCTTGACTTCGGTGTGGGTGTAGAACGAGCTGTGGCCGGTGCGGTTGACCAGGTTGCTCTTGCGGCGGATCCAGTTGGCGTTGTCGGCGTTGGTGCCCGGCATGCCGTGGTAGAACAGCATGGTGCCGTCCTGCGTGACGTTGACGGCGACCGATTTGCCGGCCGCGCGCGCCAGTTCGATCACCTTCAGGCCCAGCGCCAGCGCGGTGTCGTTGTTGAAGCTGTCAAATTGCAGCAGTTGCTCCTGGCGTTCCAGCGTCGACAGTTCCACTTTTTGTTCCATTGATGCTCCTGCGGTGAGTTGGTCCAGCGCGGCCGAGACGTACACCAGCGGCGCGTTCCAGTTGATGGCGATTTCGTTGCTGGCGTAGCTGCACACGTGGTCGAGGTAGGACGTGGCGGGCAGGTTGGCCGGGTAGGGCGCCGGGCAGTCTTTCTTGTCCTGCTGGCCGGCCTGCGGGCCGCCGACCAGGAAGCCCGGCACCGGCGCCGTGACTTTGTCGGCCTCCGATGGGCGGTGGTGCGGGTGCATGGCTGGCCGCGTGCCGATGCCGGTCACGAAGGAGTAGCCGGTGGCGTTGCGGCCCAGGACGTAGTCCAGGCCCGATTGCGCGGCGTTCAGGTACTCGGGCTTGCCGTTCAGGCGGTAGCCCTGCAGCAGCATCATGGCCTGGTTCAGCGCCACGGCGTTGCTGCCCCAGACGAAGTCCTGCTCCTGCATGGCCACGCGGTAGGCGGAGCTTTTCCAGTTCGCGGCCAGGCGCGCGGCCAGGCCGTCGATGCGGCTTTCGATCAGCTTGCGGTCGGCCGCCGGCGTCAGGTGCGCGCGGTGCTGCGCCAGCGAGATCCAGGCGAGGGAGCCGACGTCGCCCCAGGTCGGCGTGGTCGCCGGCAGCTGGTCGGCCTTGATGGCGCGGTAGTAGCTGTCCTTGCCGGTGCCGATGTACAGTTCCGCGGCGGCCCAGGCGAATTCGTCGTCGAGGTGGGTGTCGCCGTATTCGCCGGTCTGGATGTCGGCCGGATTGCGGAACACCACGGCCGGATTGGCCTGCGCCCAATTCCACGCCGCTTCCGCCGCCGCCATCATGCGCGCGGACAGGCCGGGGCGCTGCTGTTCGTAGGCCTTGAGGATGCGGCTGGCGGTGGCCATGGTGGCCGCGAAGTCGAGCGCGGCGGCGGTGCTCTTTTGTACCACGTAGCGCGGCGCCGGCCTGACCTGGTCCGGCATCTCCATGCCGTCGAAGGTTTTATTGGTCAGCTTGTGATAGACCCCGCCGTCATTGGGGTCCTGCATGGTCAGCATCCAGTCGAGGTTCCACAGCGCTTCGTTAAGGATGTCCGGCAGGCCGTTGCCGGTTTCGGGGATGTTGAGGTTCTGCTTGGCGAAGTATTGCGGGAAGTGCTCGAACGCGGCCAGCAGGGTGTAGGTCGAGATGCCGGAGTTGACGATGTATTTGTTGTAGTCGCCGGCGTCGTACCAGCCTTTGGGGCTGGACAGCACGCTGCCTTCGGCGCGCTGTTTGGAGGCGGCGGAAGCATGCACCAGCACCTTGACGTCCGGGTGGCCTGCGGGCCGCGCGTACACGCCGGCATATTGCGGCGTCAGCGCGATGCCGGCGCGGTTCAGGTAGTAGGCCTTGATGGCGGCCGCGTTCAGCGCGCGATAGGCGTCGGCGCGGATGACGAAGCGGTCGGATTGCGTTTGGCCGTCAATTTTGATGCGGTATTCGCCCGGCGTTTTCAGCGCGGAGAAGTCGGCCAGGCGCACCGTTTCGGCCGATGGCTTCCACAACGCCGGTGCGCCGAGCTTGCCGGCGAACACGGTCTTGCCCGTGTCGGCGGCCACCACTTCGAAGTTGCTGGCCGCGCCGTCCGTCACCACGGCCAGCTTCTCGGATTGCGGCTCAAAGCCAAGCTGGTTGACGCGGATGGCGGCGCCGGCGTCCGCGCCGAAGGCCAGCAGCAGGGTGGCACCCAAATATTTGATAGCGCTAACACGAGTAGTAGATTCACGAACGTTCAATTAAGTCTCCGGCGGTTTTGTTATATGAAAGCGTTTTCATCATACATCAATCCTTGTTGAGATAATATCAGCGCTTACCTTTTTTCAGGGAGTTGTTCCGATGCGTATTCACACTGGCTTGTCCATCGCCGCCGCCTGCTTCGCCACCTGCGCCAGCGCCGCGCCGTCTCTCGTTGCCGTGCAGTGCGGCCAGCTGCTGGATACGCAAGCAGGCAAGCTGCTGGGCGCCACCACCGTGGTCATCGATGGCAAGCGTATCACGCAGGTGACGGCCGGCCGCGCGGCGCCCGCCGGCGCCACCGTGATCGACCTGGCCGGCCAGACCTGCCTGCCGGGCCTGATCGACAGCCACACCCACCTCACCAGCCAGACCAGCCCCACCGGTTATTCCGACCAGTTCCGCTGGAATATCGCCGACTACGCGATCCGCTCCACCAACTACGCGCGCGTGACGCTGCTGGCCGGCTTCACCACGGTGCGCAACCTGGGCGACAGCGCCAACGCCTCGATCTCGCTGCGCAACGCCATCAACGCCGGCGTGGTGCCCGGCCCGCGCATCTTCACCGCCGGCAAGGCGGTCGGCTCGACCGGCGGCCACGCCGACGACTCGGACGGCTACCGCGCCGACCTGATGGCCGATTACGGTGCCAAGGACGGCATCATCAACGGCGCCGCCGATGCGTGGAAGGCTGTGCGCCAGCATTACAAGGATGGTGCGGACCTGATCAAGATCATGCCGTCCGGCGGCGTGCTCGATGAGAGCAAGAGCGCCGACAACGCGCAGATGACGATCGAGGAAATCAAGGCCGTGGTGGCGGCCGCCAAGGATTACGAAATGACGGTGGCGGCGCACGCGCATGGAGCGGAAGCGATCCGCCGCGCCGTGATCGGCGGCGTCGATTCGATCGAGCATGGCACCTACATGAACGACGAGGACATGAAGCTGATGAAGGAGCACGGCACCTTCTACGTGCCGACCATCATCGCCGGCAAATACGTCGAGGGCAAGGCCAAGGTGCCGGGTTACTTCCCGCCGCAGGTGGCGGCGAAGGCGGCCGCCGTTGGCCCGCTGATCCAGGGCACGGCGGGCCGCGCCTACAAGGCCGGCGTGAAGATCGCCTTCGGCACCGACGCCGCCGTTTATCCGCACGGCGACAACGCCAAGGAATTCGGCTACATGGTGGAAGCAGGCATGCCGCCGCTGGCCGCGATCCAGGCCGCCACCACGCAGGCCGCCGCGCTGCTCAAGCAGGAGAAGGACCTGGGCAGCATCAGCGCCGGCAAGTTCGCCGACATCGTGGCGGTGCCGGGCAATCCACTGTCCGACATCAGCCTGATGACCAAGGTCAGCTTCGTGATGAAGGAGGGCGTGGTCTACAAGCAGGATAGCAAGCCGCAGCCCTTCGTCGCCAGCGCGGATGAAGGTTACGCGCCGAAGGACGTGGATTACGGCCTCTGATCGAGCTGCATAATCCGCAGCAGGTTGGTGGTGCCCGGTGTCCCGAAGGGGATGCCGGCCGAGATGACGATGGTGTCGCCCGCGCGCGCCAGGCCTTCGCGCTGGACGGTGCGGCCGGCCCAGGCGCTCATCTCCATCACATCCGCCACCTCGTGGCATAGCACCGGGTGGACGCCCCAGGCCAGCGCCAGGCGGCGGGCGATGGCGGCGCGCGGCGTCATGCCGACGATGGGCGCGTGCGGACGCTCGCGCGCCATGCGCAGCGCCGAGTAGCCGGAGCTGGTGTAGGCCACCACGGCCGCCACCGGCAAGGCTTGCACCACGCCGCGCACGGCCACGCCGACGCCGTCCGAGGCCAGCGTGCCGTCGCTTTGGCTGACGCCTGCGGCCACGGTTTCGCGATACAGCGGGTCGGCTTCGGTGCGGACGATGATGGAGTCCATGATGCGCACCGCGTCGCGCGGATAGAGGCCGGAGGCCGATTCGGCCGACAGCATCACGGCATCCGCGCCGTCGTAGATGGCGGTGGCGACGTCGGAGGCCTCCGCGCGTGTGGGCACCGGCGCGCTCACCATCGATTCCAGCATTTGCGTGGCCACGATCACCGGCTTGCCGCCCTTGCGGCATGCGCGCACGATGCGTTTCTGGATGGCCGGCACCTGCTCCGGCGGCATCTCCACACCAAGATCGCCGCGCGCCACCATGATGGCGTCGCTGGCGGCGACGATGGCTTCCAGGCTCTGGATCGCGGCGGGTTTTTCCAGCTTGGCGACGATGCCGGCGCGTTCGCCCACGATGGCTTTGATTTCCTCGATATCCTCGGCGCGCTGCACGAAGGAGAGCGCCACCCAATCCACGCCCAGGTTCAAGCCGTAATCCAGGTCGGCGCGGTCCTTGCCGGTCATGGCGGAGAGGGGCAGCACCACGCCGGGGACGTTGACGCCCTTGCGGTCCGATATGCGGCCACCGATGACGACACGCGTTTCGGCGTGTTCGGGGCCGAACGACTCCACTTGCAGGCGTACGCGCCCATCGTCGATCAGCAGTTCGGCGCCGACTTCCAGCGCGGTGTAGATTTCGGCGTGCGGCAGTGGCGCGCGGTGCTGGTCGCCCAGCAGTTCGTGATCCATGTCTAGGCGGAAGGTGTCGCCGGCTCGCAGCGTGACCGGACCGTCCGCAAACGCGCCCAGTCGCAGCTTGGGTCCTTGCAGGTCGAGCAGCACGCCGATGGGGCGGCCGCTATCGCGCTCGATGGCGCGGATGATGTCGAGCCGCTGTTTGTGGTCGGCGTGGCTGCCGTGGCTGAAGTTCAGGCGGAACACGTCGGTGCCGGCGTTGAACAGGGCTTCGATGGTGTCGCGGTCGCTGCTGGCCGGGCCGAGCGTGGCGATGATTTTGGCGTTGCGGTTGCGGTGCATGTCAATTCCCTGTGATGAATAGCGCGCGGAAGTCGTTGACGTTGGTGAGCGTGGGGCCGGTGATGACGCTGTCGCCCAGCGCCTGGAAGAAACCGTGGCCGTCGTTGTTATCGAGGCTGTCGGCCGGGCGCAGGCCGGCCCGCCAGGCGCGCGTGAGCGTGTCCGGCGTGATGCAGGCGCCGGCGATTTCCTCCTGTCCGTCCACGCCGTCGGTATCGCCGGCCAGGCCGTACACGCCTGGCTGTCCTTGCAACGTGATCGCGCAGGACAGCAGGAATTCGACGTTGCGGCCGCCCCGTCCCGTACCGCGCACGGTGACGGTGGTTTCGCCGCCGGACAACAGCACGCACGGCGCGCGGAATGGCTGTCCACGCCTTGCCGCCTGCAGGGCGATGCCGGCCATGACTTTGCCAACGTCGCGCGCTTCGCCTTCGATGCTGTCGCCAAGGACGTGGACGGCCACGCCGTGTTCCGCCGCCACGCGGGAGGCGGCTTCCAGCGCCATTTGCGGCGTGGCGATCATGTGGACCTCGTGGCCGGCCAGGCGTGGGTCGCCGGGTTTGACCGACTCGCCACGGCCGCTGCGCAGCACCTCCATCACGCGCGGCGGCAGCGGGATGCAGTAGCGCTGGATAATGGCCAGCGCATCGGCGCAGGTGCTGGCGTCGGCCACCGTGGGCCCGGAGGCGATGTCGCGTGGATCATCGCCCGGCACATCGGAGATCAGCAGCGTTACCACCTTGGCCGGATGGCAGGCGGCGGCCAGCCGTCCACCCTTGATGGAGGACAGGTGGCGGCGCACGCAGTTCATCTCGCTGATGCTGGCGCCCGATTGCAACAGGGCCTGGTTGAGCTGCTGTTTGTCCGCCAACGTGATGCCTTCCAGCGGCAGCGGCAGCAGCGCCGAGCCGCCACCGGAGATCAGACACAGCACGGTGTCGTCGGCACTGAGACCTTGCACGCGGTCGAGGATGCGGCGCGCTGCTTGCAGGCCTGCCGCGTCGGGAACCGGGTGGGCCGCTTCCAGAATCTCGATGCGCTCGCAGGGCACGGCGTAGCCGTAGCGCGTGACCACCAGTCCGGTGAGCGGGCCGGCCCAGTTGCGTTCCACCGCGCGCGCCATCTCGGCCGATGCCTTGCCGGCGCCGATGACGATCAGGCGTCCCTTTGGCGCGGCCGGCAGGGCAGGCGGCACGCACAGCGCCGGCTGCGCGGCGGCGATGGCGGCGTCAAACATCCGGCGCAGCAGCAAGCGCGCCTCGTTGTCGACGGTGCTCATGCCGTGGCCTTGTGGAGGGAGGTGACTTCGACGGCTGCGGGAGCGGGAGCTGTCGCCGGCTCGGGGACGTCTTCGACTTCGTACAGCGCGCGCAGTTCGGCCGCCGACGACTCGCCGTTGAGCACCCGGTGCATGCGTTGCTCGTCAATCGCGCCGACCCACTTGGCGATCGCCATGGTGGCGACGGCGTTGCCGATGGTGTTGGTGATCGCGCGCGCTTCGGACATGAAGCGGTCCACGCCCAGCAACAGCACCATGCCCGCCACCGGTATCTTGCCCATCGATGCCAGCGTCGCCGCCAGCGTGATGAAGCCGGAACCGGTTACGCCCGCCGAGCCTTTCGACGTCACCATCAACACGCCCAGCACCACCAGCTGATCCATCATGGTCAACGGCGTGTTGGTCGCCTGCGCGATGAAGATGGCGGCCATGGTGTAGTAGATGCACTGCCCGTCCGGATTGAAGGTCACGCCGGCCGGAATCACCAACCCGACCACCGGCTTGGACACGCCCACATGTTCCAGCTTGCGCATCATCTGCGGCACCACGGACTCCGAGGAGCTGGTGCCCAGCACGGTGAAGATCTCGTCCTTGATGTAGCGCAGGAACTTCCACAGACTGAAGCCCGACACCTTCGCCACCAGCCCCAGCACGCCGAACACGAAGGCGATGCAGGTCAGGTACATGCTGCCCATCAGCTGACCAAGCGACAGCAGGGAACCGAGGCCGTACTTACCGACGGTGAAGGCGATCGCGCCAAACGCGGCGATCGGCGCCACCCGCATGATCATGCCGACCACCATGAACATGCCGTTGCTGAACGCCTCGAGGAAATCCACCACCGGCTTGGCGCGCCGGCCCATGTGCGACAAGGCCACGCCGAACAGCGTCGCGAACACCAGGATTTGCAGGATGTCGTTCTTGGCCAATGCATCCACCACACTGGATGGAATCATATTCAGCAAGAACTCGATGAAGCCGCCGGACTTGGATGCGGCGGCGGTGTAGTTGGCGATGCTGTGCGTATCGAGCGTATGCACGTCCACGTTCATGCCGGCGCCGGGCTGCACGACGTTCACCACCACCAGGCCAAGCGCCAGCGCGAAGGTGGACATCACTTCAAAATAGATCAGGGCGCGCACACCGACGCGCCCCAGTTCCTTCATGCTCTCCATCTTGGCGATGCCCAGCACCACCATGGCGAAGATCACCGGTGCGAACACCATCTTGATCAGCCGGATGAAGGCGTCGCCCAGCGGCTTGAGGTCCGCGCCCAACTTGGGATAAAAATAGCCGAGCAGGCCGCCGGCGATCACGCCGATCAGCACCTGCACGTATAGCTTGCCGAAAAATCGCTTAAACATGATGTCTCCTTTTCTCTGTGGTCCAGCCAAGGCTTGCCTCCCCGCGCTCTTCGCGGCGCGGTGGAGGCGGACGTGTATCAGGCGGCCTTGCGTTCGCCGCCGGCGGCGAGATGGGCGCAGACGGCGTTGGTCACTTCCACCGTGGTGGCTTTGCCGCCCAGGTCACCGGTGTGCAGCGATGGCGTGGCGGTGACGGATTCGATCGCCTGCATCACGCGCCGCGCCGCCTCGTGCTCACCCAGGTGTTCGAGCAGCATGACGACGGACCAGAAGGTGCCGACGGGATTGGCCAGGCCCTTGCCCATGATGTCGAAGGCGGAGCCGTGGATAGGCTCAAACATCGACGGATAGCGGCGCTCCGGATCGATGTTACCGGTCGGGGCGATGCCCAGGCTGCCCGCCAGCGCGGCGGCCAGGTCGCTCAGGATGTCGGCGTGCAGATTGGTGGCCACGATGGTGTCCAGCGTGGCGGGCTTGTTGACCATGCGGGCGGTGGCGGCGTCCACCAGTTCCTTGTCCCACTTCACGTCCGGGAAATCGCGCGACACCTCCAGCGCGATCTCGTCCCACATCACCATGGCGTGGCGCTGGGCGTTGGACTTGGTGATCACGGTCAGCAGCTTGCGTGGACGCGATTGCGCCAGCTTGAAGGCGAAGCGCAGGATGCGCTCAACGCCGACACGGGTCATCATGGACACGTCGGTGGCGGCTTCGATCGGGTGGCCCTGATGCACGCGGCCGCCGACGCCCGAGTATTCGCCTTCCGAGTTCTCGCGCACGATCACCCAGTTCAGGTCTTCCGGCTTGCAGCGCTTGAGCGGTGCGTCAATGCCGGGCAGGATGCGGGTGGGGCGCACGTTAGCGTACTGGTCGAAGCCCTGGCAGATCTTCAGGCGCAGGCCCCACAGCGTGATGTGGTCCGCGATGTCCGGATCGCCGGCGGAGCCGAACAGGATTGCGTCCTTGCCGCGCAGGGCGTCCAGGCCGTTCTTCGGCATCATCTCGCCGTGTTGGCGGTAGTAGTCGCCGCCCCAGTCGAAGTCCTCGAAGGTGAACTGGAAGCTGCTGCTGGCGGCGGCCAGCGCTTCCAGCACCTGACGGCCCGCGGGCACGACTTCCTTGCCGATGCCGTCGCCGGGAATGGTTGCGATGTGGTAGGTCTTCATGGGTGTCTCCTCAAAAGTTGATGGAGGCACTTTACGGAATGGACGGCCGCGCGTAAGACCGCTAAACTCAATCTATTATTAACCTTGGACTCCACAATCGATGAGCACCGGTTTCCAGCCCGCCGAGTTGAGTTTTATCGTGGCGCTGTCCAACGCGGGCAGCTTGAGCGGCGCGGCGCGCGAGTTGGGCATCACCACGTCCGCCGTCAGCAAGCGGCTGGCGTTCATTGAATCGCGCGTCGGCGTGCCGCTGGTGAACCGCACCACGCGCCGCATGAGCCTCACGCCGGAAGGCGAGGTGCTGCTGGAACACGCGCGCCGCATCCTGGGCGAGATCGCCGATCTCGATCAACTGCTGACCAGTTCCAAGGCCGTGCCGAAAGGGCAGTTGCGCGTCAACGCCACGCTGGGCTTTGGCCGCCTGCATATCGCGCCGGCCATTTCGCAATATGTGTTGAAGTATCCGCAGGTAGACGTGCAGCTGCAACTGTCGGTCGATCCACCGGCACTGTCGGACGACCAGTTCGACGTCTGCATCCGCTTTGGCGCGCCGGCCGACACCCGCGTGATCGCCAAACGGCTCGCGGCCAACCGGCGCCTGCTGTGCGCATCGCCCAAATATCTTGAGCAGCACGGCGAGCCGAAATCGCCGGCGGATCTGGCGCGGCACAACTGCATCTGCATCCGCCAGGGCGACGAGGCTTACGGCGTATGGCGTTTGTTCACGGGACGCGAGGCGGGACGCGGCGCCGACGCGGTGCGGGTACGTGGCAACCTGACCACCAACGATGGCGAGATCGCCGTCAACTGGGCGCTCGACGGCCACGGCATCCTGATGCGCGCGGAGTGGGACATCGAGCGTTATCTGCAAAGCGGGCGGCTGGCGCAGGTGCTGCCTTCATATAAAACGCCGGACGCCGACATCTATGCGGTGTATCCGCAGCGGCACCAGCTTTCGGCGCGCATCCGCACCTTTGTGGAGTTTTTATCCCACAGTTTCAAGCGATTTAAGTAGCCGTGGCAAAGTTTTTGCTTTATTAAAACATTAATATGGTTAATATAAGCAACTAACCCAACATGAGCAAAAACGCATCATTTTGGGGCGCCAAGGAGAAGATCGCACATGGATATTCGACGCAAACTCATCGCCACCGCCGTCCTGACGGCCTTCAGTGCCCCATCCTGGGGCCAGCAGGTGCAGCCCTCGGAAGAAATCGAAGTCGTCAAAGTGACCGCGCAAAAGCGCAAGGAAGATCCGGCCAAGGTGGCGATGAGCATCAGCGCCGTCACCGGGTCGCAGCTGCAGGCGGAGCACGTGCGCGACATCACCGACCTGACGCGCGTGGTGCCGAATATCTCCTTCACCGCCGCCAGCGGCAACGGCGGCGCCGGGCCGGGCACGTCCAACGTCGAGATCCGCGGCATCAGCTCGACGGCCGGCGCGGCGACGGTGGGCATCTACCTGGGCGATACGCCGGTCACGGTCGGCAACGTCTACACCATGGGGAATATCGAGCCGCGCTTCTTCGACATCGACCGCGTGGAAGTGCTGCGCGGCCCGCAGGCCACCCTGTACGGCGCCAGCTCGATGGGCGGCACCATCAAGTTCATTCCGAACGAGCCGGATCTGAAGGAGCGCGAGTTCACCACCTACACCGAGGGCTCCAACACCAAGGGCGGCAGCGCGAACTTCGCGGCCAACGTGGTGGCCAACTTCCCGCTGATCCCCGACGAGCTGGCGCTGCGCATCGGCGTGCAGGCGCAGCACACGGGCGGCTACATCAACCAGGTGGACGGCGACGGCAAGGTCATCGCCAACAACATCAACAAGATCAGCGACCAGGAATTCCGCGCCGCGCTGAAATGGCGGCCGACGCGCACGCTGACGATCACGCCTTCCGTGTACTACCAGCGCGTGGATGCCAAGGATATCTCGGCCTTCAACCTGGAGCTGCCGCTGTACCAGGCGCAGAAGCAGGTGCGCGAGCCTTCCATCGACAAGCTGCTGTCGCCCAGCGTGACCGTCAACTGGGATCTCGGTGAGGTCGACCTGACGTCCGCCACCAGCTACTTCCAGCGCAAGTTCGACCGCACGCAGAACGGCTCGGCCTACAACAGCTATTCGCTGTCGACCTTCCTGACCTCGACCGAGGATGGCGGCAAGGCGCCGCCGGAACTGATCGCGGCGATCGCCGGCCTGCCGTCGGCGGTCTACCTGAACAACCAGGTGCGCCAGGTGTCGCAGGAATTCCGCCTGGCCTCGCGTCCCTACGATGAAAAGGTCTCGCCGTGGACCTGGCTGGCCGGCACCTACTTCTCGCGCCAGCACACCAACATCATCGAGAACGATCCGATCTTCGGCGTGACCGACACCTTCAAGCAGTTCGGCTTCGACATCGCGGACCCGGACCTGCTGCCGGACGCGCGTCCCGGCCAGTTCCCGAACGATAACTCGTTCGCCGGCGCCTTCCATTACCGCGAGAAGCAGGCCTCGATCTTCGGCGAATTGAATTACTACTTCTCGCCGACCGTGCACGCCACCGTCGGCGCGCGCTATCTCAAGGCCAACACCACGCTGGAGCAGCGCAACGGCAATTACCTGGCCGGCGCCGGCAACAACAGCAGCGCCGAGACCTCGTCCAGCGCCTTCACGCCGAAGTACGCGCTGACGTGGGAAGTCAATCCGACCAACACCGTGTACACCAGCGTGGCCAAGGGCTTCCGCCTGGGCGGCGCCAACATCTACGTGCCGCCCACCACCTGTGGCCCGGACCTGGAAGCGAACGGCATCGAGAAAGGACCGCCGTCGTATTCGCCGGACAGCCTGTGGAGCTACGAGGTAGGCAGCAAATCGCGCTTCCTCAACAACCGCCTGACCATCAACGCGGACGTGTTCTACGTGAAGTGGAAGAACATCCAGCAGGGCGTGTACCTGCCGACGTGCGCCTACACCTACAACGCCAACGCCGGCGACGCCACCACCAAGGGCTTCGAGTTCGACATCAAGGCCAAGCCGCTGCCCGGCCTGACGCTGAGCGCATCGGGCGGTTATGTGAAGGCCGAGCTGTCCAACGACGTCGGCATCGAGAACGGCGTGGTGGGCGCGGTGGCCGGCGCGCAGATCCAGGGCGTGCCGAAATATAACGCCGCCGTCAACGCGACCTACAACTTCTCCGCGTGGGAACGGCCGGCGTTTGTGATGGCGGGCATGCAGTGGGTGGGTTCCAGCAAAGGCTCGCTGGACCCGGAGCAGACCGACCACGATCGTCCGGCGTATCACACCACCGACTTCAGCGCCGGCATGACCTTTGGCAGCTATGCGTTCACGGTGTTTGTGAAGAACGCGTTCGACACGGACACCATCATCCAGCATCCGCAGGTGGCGTCCATCGTGCAGGGCTACCGGCTGGCTCCACGCAGCATCGGCGTGAGCCTCGCGACCAAGTTTTAAGCCATAATGCTGCCTTTGTTATTGAGCACAAAGGCAGCATCATGAGCGTCATCATCTATCACAACCCCGTCTGCGGCACCTCGCGTAAAACGCTCGAGGCGATCCGCGCCACCGGCGTGGAGCCGGTGGTCATCGAATACCTCAAGACCCCGCCCACGCGCGCCAAGCTGCAGGAGCTGATCGCCAAGGCCGGCCTGACGGTGCGCCAGGCCATGCGCAACAAGGGCGACCTGTACGTGGAGCTGAACCTGGCCGACGAGTCGCTGTCGGACGACGCGCTGCTCGACGCGATGATGGCGCATCCGGCGCTGATCGAGCGTCCGCTGGTGGTGACGCCCAAGGGCGTGCGCCTGTGCCGGCCGTCGGAGCTGGTGCGGGAAATCCTCTGACCATGTTGAATCCGCGTCCGGCGATACAGGCGGCGGTCATCGAGGACGGCCGCTACTGCCTGGTGGTGGATGACTTCCTGACCGAGCCGCGCAAGATGGTGGAGCGGGCGGTGGCGCGGCGCGCGGCCTTCATGGCGGCGCCGGTCAACTGCTATCCCGGTATCGAGCAGCCCATGGACGCGGAGTTCGATCTGGCGATGGCGGCATTCTTCGACGCGCACATCGCGCCGGCGTTTGGCGCCGTGCGCGCGCTGGGCCTCGCCACCCGCATGTCCATCGTCACCTTGAAGCCGGAAGAACTGATGCCGCAGCAGCGCATCTGCCACCGCGACGCGCGCGAATGTGCGCCGGGCGAGGGCGCGGTGGCGTCGGTGCTGTACCTGTTCGGGGATGAGCGCATGGGCGGCACCAGCTTCTATCGTCCGCGCCTTCATCCGCTGGAAATCGACCACCTGCTGCACCAGGCGCGCCACATGGACAACGACGCCTTCAGCCAGGTGATCGGCGCGCCGCCACGGTACTACAACGGCGACGCGCGCTACTTTGAAAAACTGGGCACCGTGCCGGCGCGCTGGAACCGCGCCATCTTCTACGACGCCACCATCTTCCACAGCGGCCAGGTCGACGCGCCGGAGCTGCTGAGCGCCGATCCGGCGACGGGCCGCCTCACCATCAACGCCTTCATCCGCTGCCGCCGCTGACGTTGTGAAAACGTCACAATAAGTTGACATTCGGACATGTCGCAGCCATCATCGATTGATGATACTGGAGCGACTAATCGACGATATTTATAGCGCGGCCACGCAAGTCGGCGGCATGCGGGCGGCCATGCGCGCCGTCGGCAAGGCGGTCGGGGCGGATTCGTCGTTCTTGTTCTCGTCGCATTCGCCGGACTCGCCGGACGCCATCCTGCTGGGCGTGGACATGGCGCAAGAACAGGTCGACCGGTTTTCCGGCCACTGGTGCCGGGAGGACATCTGGGCCATCGAAGCGGGGCGGCGACAGCTGATGCGGCGCGGCACCGTGATCATCGGCACCGAGTTGGTGTCCGAGCGCGAGCAATTCTCCAGCCGCTTCCACAACGAGTTTGGCATCGGGGCCGGCATGCACCGCATGCTGGGCAGCGTGATTGCCGACGGCGCCGGCCACGGCGGCCTGCCGTTCACCAACCTGTGCTGGTATCGGGGCGCGGGCGAGGCCGACTTCAATCCGGACGAGAAGCGGCTGTTGTGCCAAGTGCTGCCGCACCTGGAGCGGCTGCTGTCGATCCAGTTCGCGCTGCAGGCGCGCCGTTGCGGCGGTGCGGCGCTGATGCTGAAGCGTGATGGCACCGTGCTGCATCACGACCCGCAAGCGGGGCCGATGCGCATCGTCGGGGGCAAGCTGGTGCAGTTGGGCGAGGACAGCAGCCCATCGGTTGCCGACGCGCTGCGGATGGCCGCCAGTGGCGGGCGGTCGACATCCTGTTCCGCGAGCGCGGCGGCCACCGCCTGCGGCGGGCCGTGCTGTCGCCGTGCACGCCGGATCAGCCGGGCTACTTTGGCGCCGGCGCCACGCCGGCCTTCGCGCTGACGTTGTACAGCCCGCCGGAGTCCGGTCCGGAGAGCGAACGGGCGCTGACGCGGCTCTACCATCTCACCGAGGCCGAGGCCCGCGTCGCGGTGGCGCTGGTCAACGGCGCCGCGCCGGCGGACATCGCGCGGCGGCACCAGGTGGCGATCAGCACCGTGCGCAGCCAGATCCGCGCCGTGTTCGACAAATGCGGCGTCAGCAAACACGTCGACCTGGTGCAAACGCTGGCCGCGCTGCGCTATTAAAAATCCGGGGTCAGGTCCTCCATTTCTACACGAGCCCTGCAGTAGGCGCGCCTACTGCAGGGCTCGTGTAGAAATGGAGGACCTGACCCCGGATGGGGGTTAGTGGTTGCGGTGGACCGAGAAGTGGGCCAGCTGCAGCAGCGACTCTTTGTAGACGCTGTCCGGCAGGTCGGCGATCGCGTCCGAGGCGCGCTTGGCGGCGATCACGGCCTGCTCGCGCGTGTAGTCCAGCGCGCCGCTGCTGGTGATGGCGGCCAGGATGGTGTCGAAGTGCTGCTCGTCGCCATTCTCGATGCACGAACGCACCAGCTCGCGCTGCGCGGCGCTGCCATTCTCCATCAGGTAGATCAGCGGCAGGGTCGGCTTGCCCTCGCGCAGGTCGTCGCCGACGTTCTTGCCGATCTCGCTGGCGTCGCCGGCGTAGTCGAGCACGTCGTCGATCAGCTGGAACGCGGTGCCCAGCGAGCGGCCGTACTCGCCGGCCGAGGCGATCTGCGCGTCGGTGGCGCCGGCCACCAGCGCGCCCAGCTCGGCCGCCGCCTCGAACAGCTTGGCGGTCTTGGAACGGATCACTTGCAGGTAGCGCTCCTGCGTCACGTCCGGATCGTGCATGTTCAGCAGCTGCAGCACCTCGCCCTCGGCGATCACGTTGGTGGCGTCGGACAGGATCTGCATCACGCGCATGTTGTCCAGGCCGACCATCATCTGGAACGCCCGCGAATACAGGAAGTCACCCACCAGCACCGACGCGGCGTTACCAAACAGCGCGTTGGCGGTGGCGCGCCCGCGGCGCAGCGACGATTCGTCCACCACGTCGTCGTGCAGCAGGGTGGCGGTGTGGATGAATTCCACCACG
The DNA here is from genome assembly GCF_013376005.1 of Duganella sp. SG902. Taxonomy (GTDB): domain Bacteria; phylum Pseudomonadota; class Gammaproteobacteria; order Burkholderiales; family Burkholderiaceae_D; genus Rugamonas. The sequence continues at coordinate 327,449 of NZ_JABMJK010000004.1, forward strand.
GCGGCCAGCTCGTGGTGCGCCACGCCCCGGTAGGAATAGGCGTTGGCCACCAGCAGCACCAGCACCGGGCGGATGCGCTTGCCGCCCGCGCTGATGATGTATTCGGCAATCTGGTTGACGAGGGGGACCTCGGAATGCAGGCGTTGGCGGATCACCGAATTGACCGCGTCCATATCGGCGGCAATGGTTTGGATGATGTTGTTTTGGGTGGCGGCAGACAAGACGAACCTGTGCAGTTAGACTATTGGTGGCAGGATTATACGCCATGCCCCCGGCCGCCGGGGCGGGCCCCCCGATTGCGACCGGGCAAAATTGTTTGACATACCACGCCGTCCGCCATTTGTGAATAGTTTTTGACGCAAATTCCTATCCTGTGTATAATCTGCGGTTCTCCGGTTTCCCGGGGAATTTTCTTAACATTTGAAGAGGTTTCAAATCATGTACGCGGTCATAAAAACCGGCGGCAAACAATACAAAGTTGCCGCAGGCGAAAAACTCAAAGTAGAACAGATACCGGCAGACATTGGTTCCGAAATCACCATTGACCAAGTCCTCGCCGTTGGCGCGGGCGACAGCATCAAGTTCGGTGCTCCGCTGGTTGAAGGTGCCAAGGTTCTGGTCACCGTTGTGTCCCACGGCCGTCACGAAAAAGTGACGATCTTCAAGATGCGTCGTCGTAAGCACTATCAGAAGCGTCAGGGTCACCGTCAGAACTACACCGAAATCCAAGTGGTATCGATCAACGCTTAATCGCGTATCGACACTTTTTTAGTCAAGGAGCTTTAGCATGGCACACAAAAAAGGCGGCGGCACTACGCGAAATGGTCGTGACTCAGAATCAAAACGCCTGGGCGTTAAGGTTTACGGCGGCCAAACCATCAATGCGGGCGGCATCATCGTTCGTCAACGCGGCACCCCGGTGCGCGCCGGCGAAGGTGTAGGCACCGGCAAAGACCACACCCTGTTCGCCCTGGTGGACGGCGTGGTCAAGTTCGTCAAAAAAGGTGAAGGCTCGAAGCAGTTCGTCACCGTAGTAGCAGCAGCGTAATTTACGCTCCGGCCTCCCGCGAGGCCGTTTGTAAGGCGCAAGCCTTCAATCGAAAGGCTCTGCCCATCCGGTGGAGCCTTTTAGTTTTATGGCGGTACATCATGAAGTTTATCGACGAAGCAAAAATTGAAGTGATCGGTGGTGACGGCGGCAATGGCTGCTCGTCGTTTTGCCGTGAGAAATTCCGCCCGTTTGGCGGCCCTGACGGCGGCGACGGCGGCAAGGGTGGCTCGATCTGGGCCGTGGCGGACCGTAACATCAATACCTTGGTCGATTTCCGCTTCTCCAAGGTGCACCGCGCCGGCAACGGCGAAGCCGGCCGTGGCGCCGACTGCTATGGCCGCGGCGCCGACGACGTCCACCTGCGCATGCCGCTGGGCACGCTGATCATCGACGACACCACCGGCGAGATCCTGGCCGACCTGAGCGAGCACGGTCAGCTGGAGCTGCTGGCCAAGGGCGGCGAGGGCGGCTGGGGCAACATCCACTTCAAGACCTCGACCAACCGCGCGCCGCGCCAGAAGACGCCGGGCAAGGAAGGCGAGCACCGCACGCTGCGCCTGGAGCTGAAGGTGCTGGCCGACGTCGGCCTGCTGGGCATGCCGAACGCCGGCAAGTCGACCTTCATCACGGCCGTGTCGAACGCGCGCCCGAAGATCGCCGATTATCCGTTCACCACCCTGCACCCCAACCTGGGCGTGGTGCGCGTGTCGCACGAGAAGAGCTTCGTGATCGCCGACATTCCGGGCCTGATCGAGGGTGCGGCCGAAGGCGCCGGCCTGGGGCACCAGTTCCTGCGCCACCTGTCGCGCACCGGCCTGCTGCTGCACATCGTCGACCTGGCGCCGTTCGAGGCCACCGTCGATCCGGTCAAGGAGGCCAAGGCGCTGGTCAATGAGCTGAAGAAGTACGACGAAGCGCTGGTCGACAAGCCGCGCTGGCTGGTGCTGAACAAGGTTGACATGATTCCGGCGGAAGAACGCGCCAAGAAGGTGAAGGACTTCGTCAAGAAATTCGGCTTCAAGGGCCCGGTGTTCGAGATCTCGGCGCTGAGCCACGAAGGCACGCAGGAGCTGGTCAACGCGATCCAGAAGCATCTGGAGGAAACCCGCCGCACCGAGCAGCGCGCGGAGGAAACGCACATGGTCGAAGACGCGCGCGGCATCTCGTCGATCGATCCGGACGATCCACGCTTCAAAATCCTCGACTAATACACCGCATCACCGGCATAATCTGTTATCAGCTGATTATGCCTTTCCCATTCGGCGCCGCTCCCGTATCACGGGGCCGGCGACTGTCCGCGGCAAAGCAGGGCAATCCGCCCGCCAAAATACAGCACCTTTTTCCTCGCTTGTTTTGAGAATGTCGTCGCACCCATGAATTCCGTCATACAAAAAGCTACACGCATCATCATCAAGGTCGGCTCGTCGCTGGTCACCAATGATGGACGCGGTCTCGATCACGCCGCCATCGCGCGCTGGGCCGCGCAGATCGCCGGCCTGCGCGCCTTGGGCAAGCAGGTTGTGCTGGTGTCCTCCGGCGCGATCGCCGAGGGCATGCTGCGCCTCGGCTTTGAGCGGCGCCCCACCGACATCCACGAATTGCAGGCCTGCGCCGCCGTCGGCCAGATGGGCCTCGCGCAGATTTACGAAACCAGCTTCCGCGCGCACCAACTGGGCACGGCGCAGGTGCTGCTCACGCACGCCGACCTGGCGGACCGCGAACGCTATCTGAACGCGCGCTCCACGCTGACCACCTTGCTGCGCCTGGGCGTGGTCCCGATCATCAACGAGAACGACACCGTGGTCACCGACGAGATCAAGTTCGGCGACAACGACACGCTGGGCGCTCTGGTCGCCAACCTGATCGAAGCCGACGCGCTGATCATCCTCACCGACCAGCAAGGCCTGTACAGCGCCGATCCGCGCAAGGATCCGTCGGCGGTGCTGATCCAGCATGGCCGCGCCGGCGATCCGGCGCTGGAGGCGATGGCCGGCGGCGCCGGCAGCAGCCTGGGTCGCGGCGGCATGCTGACCAAGATCCTGGCCGCCAAGCGCGCGGCCAAGTCGGGCGCGCACACGGTGATCGCGTATGGCCGCGAGAACGAGGTGCTGGCGCGGCTGGCCGGCGGTGAAGCCATCGGCACCGAGCTGGCCGCGCAAACCGGCCACCTGACGGCGCGCAAGCAGTGGATGGCCGATCACCTGCACACGGCAGGTCAAGTGGTGCTGGACGCGGGCGCGGTGCAGAAGCTGACCGGCGAAGGCAAGTCGCTGCTGCCGATCGGCGTGGTGGAAGTGAAGGGCGAGTTCGGACGCGGCGCGGTCATCACCTGCGTCAACGCGGACGGCGTGGTGGTGGCGCGCGGCCTGTCCAACTACACCAGCGCCGAAACGCGCCGCATCATGCGCAAGCCGTCCAGCGAAATCGAATCCATCCTCGGCTTCGTCGAAGGCAAGGAACTGATTCACCGCGATAATCTGGTGCTGGTTTAAACGCTGGTTGGCGCCGGGGTTTTGGCGCGGTAGTCGCACAGGTCGATTTGCATGCAGTTCCAGCATTCCGGCTTGCGCGCCTTGCAGGTGTAGCGGCCGTGCAGGATCAGCCAGTGGTGGGCGTCGTGCAGGAATTCCTTCGGCACGAATTTCAGCAGCTTCTGCTCGACGATGTCGACGTTCTTCCCCGGCGCCAGGCCGGTGCGGTTGGAGACGCGGAAGATGTGGGTGTCCACCGCCATCGTCGGCTGGCCGAACGCGGTGTTCAGCACCACGTTGGCGGTCTTGCGGCCCACGCCAGGCAGTTCTTCCAGCGATTCGCGGTCTTCCGGCACGATGCCGCCGTGCTTCTCCACCAGGATCCTGCAGGTGGCGATGACGTTCTTGGCCTTGGTCTTGTACAGGCCAATGGTCTGGATGTAGGTCTTCAATTCCTCCTCACCCATGTCCAGTATCGCCTGCGGCGTGTTCGCCACCGGGTACAGCTTGCGCGTGGCCTTGTTCACGCCGACGTCGGTCGCTTGGGCCGACAGCAGCACGGCGATCAGCAGTTCAAACGGCGTGGTGTACTCAAGTTCGGTGACGGGTTTTGGATTGGCGGCGCGGAAGCGCACAAACATTTCGTAGCGTTTGGCTGCGTTCATTGACTCTCTTGTTCCTTTTTGATCCGCGCGCGTTCCATGGCGGCGGCGATGATGGCGCGTTTGCGTTCCTTCTCGGCCGCCGCGGCGTCGTCGGCCGGATCGAGCGCCTGCACGGCGGCCATCTTGGCCTCGGCCTTGGCGGCCAGGCGGGCGTCGTTCTCCTGCTTGTCGCGCTTGAGGCGCATGGCGCGGAAGTCGTGGCGCTCGCGCGCGGCGTCGGCGTCGGTCTGCGACCACGCGGCCCAGCCGGTGGTCTCGGTGACCGGGTACATGACGATGCAATCGACCGGGCAGGGCGCCACGCACAGGTCGCAGCCGGTGCACAGCGACGGCACCACGGTGTGCATCAACTTGGCGGCGCCGGCGATGGCGTCCACCGGGCACGCCTGGATGCACAGGGTGCAGCCGATGCACAGCGTTTCGTCGATGTAGGCCACGGCGCGCGGGCGTTCCAGCCCGTTCACGGGATTCAGCGGAATGACCTTGTGGCCGGTGACTGCCGACAGCCGCGCGATGCCCTCGGCGCCGCCTGGCGGGCACTGGTTGATCTCGGCCGCGCCGGCCGCTATCGCTTCCGCGTAGGGACGGCAGCCGTCATAGCCGCACTTGGTGCATTGCGTCTGCGGCAGCGCGTCTTCGATGCGGTCGGCGAGGGTAGGGTGGTCGGGCACGGCGAACGGATATCAGGCAAAAACGCCATTATCCAATATCTGCGCGCGCCTTACGTAAAAACCTCACCCGGCGCACGGTTTGCCGTTCCAGCTCTTCCGCGTGCAGCCCCAGCGCGGGCTTCATCAAGTCGCGGTGGCTGACGATGCCGACCAGCCGGCGCGACCGCATGTCCGCCACCACCGGCAGCCGTCCGACGTTGTGCACGGCCAGCCGCGTGGCCAGCGTGCGGCAGGTTTCATCGGCCAGCGCGACGATCGGCACGTTCACGCCAAACAGCTCGCCCACGCGCACCGCGTCCGGCTTGCTGGCGATGCCGTGGCGGTCCAGCATGCCGACCAGCGCGCCGTCGCGCACCACCGGATAGGCGCGGTGGCGCGGATGAGCGTGGAAGTGAGTGTGCACTACGTCGGCGATCAGCGCGTCGGCGTCAATGCTCTCGACGGCGCTGGTCATCACCTCGGCCACGCTGTGGCGCTCCATCGGGTCGATGCCGTACTCGCGGTAGATGTGGTGGCCGCGGCGCGCGATCTTCTCGGTCAGGATGGAGCGGTGCATGGTGATGACGGTGAAGGCGTAGGCCACGGTGGCGGTGGCCAGCACCGGCAGCAGGGCGTTGACGTCGTGCGTGAGTTCGAACGCGAACACCACCGCCATCACCGGCGCGCGCATCATGCCGCCCAGCGTGGCCGCCATGAACACCAGCGGCCACACCGCCGGCTCGCCGCCCGGCAGATAGGGGCCGAGCAGCGCGCCCAGGCCCGCGCCCAGCATCAGCAAGGGCGCCAGCACGCCGCCCGAGGTGCCCGAGCCCAGCGCCAGCAGCCAGATCACGGCCTTGGCCACCAGCAGGCTGACGATGGCCGCCGCCGTCATGTGGTTGTTGAGCAGGTCGGCGATGACGTCGTAGCCCACGCCCAGCGCGCGCGGCTGGAAGTAGCCGCCGACGCCGACCGCCAGGCCGCCGATGGCGGGCCACCACATCCAGTGCAGCGGCAGCTTGTGGAACGCGTCCTCCACCCGGTACAGGGAGGTCGACAGCAGCCACGCCAGCGCGCCGCACAGCAGGCCGGCGATCAGGCAGGATAGCAGCGCCGACGGCGGCAGCACGGCGGTGTGCAGCGGGAACAGCGGCCCGCTTTCGATCAGCAGCGGACGCAGGAAGCCGGCCACCGCGCACGCCACCGCCACCGGCGCCAGGCTGCGCGGCCGCAGCTCGAACAGCAGCAGCTCGACCGCCAACAGCACGGCCGCGATCGGCGTGCCGAACACGGCGGTCATGCCGGCCACCGCGCCGGCCACCAGCAGCGCCTTGCGCTCGGCCGCGCTCAGGTGGAAGTGCTGGGCGATCAGCGAGCCGACCGCGCCGCCGGTCATGATGATCGGGCCCTCGGCGCCAAACGGCCCGCCGCTGCCGATGGCGATGCCGGACGCCAGCGGCTTGAGCACCGCCACCTTGGGCGACATGGTGGATTTCTTGAACAGGATGGCCTCGATCGCTTCCGGGATGCCGTGGCCGCGGATCGCCTCCGAGCCGTAGCGGGCGATCAGGCCGATGATCAGGCCGCCGATCACCGGCACCGCGATCACCCACGCGCCCAGCGTGTGGGTGGCCGGCGAGGTGAACGCGGTGGAGAATTTCTGGAAGAAGAACAGGTTGGTGAAGAAGCGGATCGCGTGCAGCAGCAGGTCGGCGGTGACGTTGCTGAGCGCGCCCACCACGGCGGCGATGCTGGCGATCAGCAGGAGCCTGGCTTGGCCGTCGAAATCGCGGCGGCTATCGTATTTATTCATGACGGATGCGGGGAATGGTAAAGATGCCTTCCAGCGACAGCAGCTCGACGCGGTGCTGTTCCGCCAGTTGGGCCAGGATGGTCTCGCCTTTGCGCAGCAGGTGCACCTCCACGCGGCGGCGGTCGATGGCGCTGTTGCGGCGCTCGACCAATCCCATCGCCTCGCAGCGCGTGATCAGCGCCACCGTGCCATGGTGCTTGGCTTGCAGGCGCTCGGCCAGCTCGCTCACCGTGGCCCAGTCGCGCTCCGGATAGCCCTTGATGTGCAGCAGCAGCAGGTATTGCAGCGGGGTGATGCCTTGCGCTTGCACCACGTCTTCGGAAAAGCGTTCGAAGCGGCGCATCTGGTAGCGGAACTCGGACAGCGCGGCGAAATCCGATTTGCTGAGGGTGGAAGAGGTCATGCCGAAATATATCACAACATGATGTATCCGCGCACGATTGAAACTTCGGTTGATTATTGCTGAGCATTATTTATGCTGAGCTTTCACCGTTAAAAAGGAGGCATCATGAAGGTTTTGACATCTTTAGTCCTGGTGTGCGGCATGGGGGCGGCGCAGGCGGCCAATTACGTGACGCTGAGCGGCGCCAACGTCGATTTCTTTGTCGATGCGGATTATTTCGACGTGTCCGGGGCCACCGTCACCGGCAACGCCATCAGCTTCGCCTTCACGGCGCCGGAGTACACGCTGAACGTGGCCGGCAACCTGCCGGGCGGGCGCAGCGAGGGCACCCTGTTCAGCGACCGCGGCAAGTTGTTGTACGTGGTGGCGCACGACGGCTACAGCGTGCTGCCGCGCTTCAGGGCCAACGCCGACGCCTGGTACGACTCGACCGCCGAGACCGGGCGCGCCACCGCCAGCATCAACACCTATGCCTTCCGCAGCACCTACAGCAACGGCGAATTCAGCAGTTCGCCGGATTCCAATGGCTTCCAGTTCTTGCAGCTGAACCGGACCGGAATCGCCGACGGCGAGGCGCAGGCGTTCAGCGGCTACGGCGATGGTTATCGCGTGCCGGTGGGGGCGTTGGGGCTGGATTTGAACCTGTCGGCGCAGGTGGTGCAGGAGGGGGTGTCCAGCACCACGCTGTCGATCCGCCAGCTGGGCTACAGCTTCACGGTGGCGGCGGTGCCGGAACCCGAGGCGTGGCTGATGGTGCTGGCCGGCCTCGGGGTGATGGGCTGGGCCTTGCGGCTCAACCGTGCTTCTTGATGAACTCGGTGATCTTCGGGCACACCATCTCGCGCCAGCGGCGGCCCGAGAAGATGCCGTAGTGGCCGGCGCCCGGCGCGACGAAGTCTTGCTGCATGTCGGCCGGGATGCCGGTGCACAGATCGTGCGCGGCCTGGGTCTGGCCGGCGCCGGAGATGTCGTCCAGCTCGCCCTCGACGGTGAACAGGGCCACGGTCTTGATGTCCTGCGGGCGCACCAGCTTGCCGCCGACCAGCCATTCGCCCTTCGGCAGCGCGAAGTCCTGGAACACGGTCTTGATGGTGTCCAGGTAGTATTCGGCCGGCATGTCCAGCACAGCGTTGTATTCGTCGTAGAACTTGCGGTGCGACTCGGCGGTTTCCTCGTCGCCCTCCACCAGGTGGTTGTAGAAGTCGCGGTGGCTTTGCGCGTGGCGGCCCGGGTTCATGGCGATGAAGCCGGCGTGCTGCAGGAAGCCCGGGTAGACCTTGCGGCCGAAGCCCGGATAGTTCGGCGGCACCGAGTAGATCACGGTGTTCTCGAACCACGAGAACTTCTTCTCGGTGGCGAGGTTGTTGACGGCGGTCGGCGAGCGGCGCGGATCGATCGGACCGCCCATCATGGTCATGGTCCTGGGCAGCTTGGGATCGTTTTCAGACGCCATCAGCGAAATCGCCGCCAGCACTGGCACGGTCGGCTGGCACACCGAGATCACGTGCACGTCCGGGCCCAGCAGGCGGATGAATTCCTGCACGTAGAAGACGTAGTCGTCCAGGTGGAACGCGCCCTCCGACACCGGCACCATGCGGGCGTCGGTCCAGTCGGTGATGTAGACGTCGTGGTCGACCACCAGGCCGCGCACGGTGTCGCGCAGCAGCGTCGAGTGGTGGCCGGACAGCGGCGCCACCAGCAGCACGGTCGGTTGCTTCAGCGCCTTGAACTTCTTGTCGTCCAGGTCCTTCTTGAAGTGGATCAGGCGGCAGAACGGCTTGTTGACCGTCACCTGCTCGATGATGCCCACCGTTTCGCCCTTGATTTCGGTGCTGTCGATTTCAAACGCCGGTTTTTCGTAATCCTTGCCCAACCGGTACATCAGCTCGTAGCCGGCGGCGATGCGCTGCGAGAACGGCGTGTGCGCGAACGGCGACACCGGATTGGTGAACAGCTTGGAGGACGCATCCGCCCACTGCATCAGTGGCGTGAGGAGCGAACGCTGCATTTCATGGAGTTGGTAGAGCATAAGGCAGTCCCGAGTGGTGAGCGTGGTGCGATGCACCAATAGCTGACATCATAAGCCAATTTAAAAGCGCTGTGTTCGTAACGTAAAGCATTTGCTCGTTCTTGTCAGCAAGGCTACGTGGAATCCACAGGCAATCTTGCAAGAAAGGATAATACCGCTTCGGGAATAAAAAAAGCAGCCGGACGGCTGCTTTTGTGTAGGACAGTTGCCCGTCGTGTACTCAATCGAACACAGGGGTCTCCACGCCCAGCACCTTGTGCAGCTTCGGCGAGGTGGTGGTGTACTGCATGTGGATCTTCTTGTCCGGGAAGATGTACGGCGCGGCGCCGAAGGCGGCCAGCGCGGCCTCGTGGAAGCCCGACAGGATCAGCTTTTTCTTGCCCGGGTAGGTGTTGATGTCGCCCACGGCGAAGATGCCCGGCACGTTGGTCTCGAACTTTTCGGTGTTCTGCACCTTCAGCTGGCGGCGCTCGATGTCCAGGCCCCACTCGGCGATCGGGCCCAGCTTCGGCGACAGGCCGTAGAACACCAGCAGCATGTCCAGCGGCACGCGGCGGGTCACGCCGTCGGCGGCGGTCACCTTCAGGTGCTCCAGCTTGCCGTCGGCCGAGGTCTCGAAGCCGGTGGCGGTGCCGATCAGCAGCTGCATCTCGTAGTCGTCGCACAGCGCCTTCATCTTGGCCACCGAGGCCGGCGCGGCGCGGAAGTCCTCGCGACGGTGCAGCAGCACCACCGACTCGGCCTTGCCGACGAAGTTCAGCGCCCAGTCCAGCGCGGAGTCGCCGCCGCCGCAGATGACCAGGTTCTTGCCTTCGAAGATGGCGGGGTCCTTGACCTTGTAGTGCAGCTGGGTGCCCTCGAACACCTCGATGCCGTCCACCTTCAGGGTGCGGGCCTGGAACGAGCCGACGCCGGCGGCGATGAAGATGGTCTTGGTCAGGAACTTGGTGCCCAGCGTGGTCTCGACGTCGAAGCGGCCGTCGTCGCGGCGCTCGACCTTGGTCACTTCCTGGCCCAGGTGGAAGGTCGGCTCGAACGGCTCGATCTGCTTGAGCAGGTTGTCGGTCAGTTCCTGGCCGGTGCACGACGGCACGGCCGGGATGTCGTAGATCGGCTTGTCGGGATACAGTTCCACGCACTGTCCACCCACCGCGTTCAGCGAATCGATCACGTGGGCTTTGATTTCCAGCAGGCCGAGTTCGAAGACCTGGAACAGGCCGACCGGGCCGGCGCCGATGATGACGGCATCCGCTTCGATGACGCCGGTAGGGGTGACAGTGGTATTCATGCTTAGTTTCCTGTGTATTCAATAATGGTGAGGCCGCGCGATGCCAGCGCGCGCGGGGCGGCGCGGCGGCTGCGGCCTGGCCAGACGTGGCGTCTTAGCGGACCAGCAGGTGCAGCTTTTCCTTGACGTCCTTGAACTGTTCCGCTTCACCCAGCGCAGGGATAGTCTTGGTGATCGAAGGCCATTTGCGGGCCAGCTCGACGTTGAGCTTGATGAATTGTTGTTGATCGCCTGGGACATCCTCTTCGGCGTAGATCGCGTTGACCGGGCACTCGGCCACGCACACGGCGCAGTCGATGCACTCGTCCGGATCGATGGCGAGGAAGTTCGGGCCTTGGCGGAAACAATCTACCGGGCAAACATCGACGCAGTCCGTGTAACGGCAGGCGATGCAAGATTCGGTGACAACGTGGGTCATAACAGTCCTATCAATGTTGGTGTGCAGCGGCGTCGGCGGCGGGGAAGTGCCTGGCTAACCTCGGCAAAGCACTGTATTTTAAGGTAATTCGCTCTTTCTCACAAATTGCGCTTATATACAATACATATAAGCAAATTCATTCGAGCCCCGCACAGACTGGCGTCGCGGGGGCGCAACTGGCATCATTGCGCCTTTGTTTATTCAGAGCAGGGGGATCCGCATGGCGGACATCAACATCGTCCAGGCCCACGGCCTGGCGCCGGAGCAGGCCCGCGCGGCCGCCCAACAAGTGGCCGACAAGCTGGCCGAACAATTCGAACTGGCCTGCCGCTGGGATGGCGACGTGCTGCGCTTCGAGCGCAGCGGCGTCAACGGCGCGCTGACCCTGCTGCCCAACCAGGCGCAGCTGCGGATCGCGCTGGGCTTCCCGATGAGCATGATGGCGGCCATGGTGGAGGCCAAGGTCAGCGAGAAGATGCGCAAGGTGTTTGTTGCTTAAAATTAATAATAGTTGTTATTAGAAAAATTCAATTGCAATAAGGAATGGCCTCGGTATAATGGCCGGCTATCGATGCATTTTTTCTAATCACGTTTTGACTATTAAGGACACGCCCATGCGCGCCATGCTTGCCATCTCCGCCGTTGCCGCCGCCGCCATCGCCGCCCCGGCCTCCGCCGCGGTGATCGACCTGACCACGCTGAACCGTGCCGGCAGCGCGCAGATCGTCGATGGCCAGCTGCAGCTGACGCAGGCGACCGACGTGTCGCATCCCTCGGGCGTGGCCGGCGCCGGTTGGCTGACGCAGGCGATCTCGACCAGCCAGTCGTTCAGCACCACCTTCTCGTTCTCGCTCAAGGGCAATGACAGCGGCAAGATGGCGGACGGCATCGCGCTGGCGTTCCAGAACATCGGCAGCGCGGCCCTGGGCGTGGGCGGCGGCGATGTCGGCTACTGGAATCTGGGCGGCAAGGGAGCCACGGCGGTCGGTTCGGTGATCCTGTCGTGGAACCGGAATGACTATGGCCTCAGCACCAACGGCGTGGTGCAGGGTTTGAAGGACGCGCCGTTCAGCCTGGGCGCCTCGAACGATGTGAGCGGCACCCAGACCGTCAGCTACAACGCCACGACCCATGAGCTGACCATGACCGGCACCTTCCTCGACAACAGCACCCACACCTCGTACGCGGTCAGCGATGCCAAGGTTGTCAACCTGAGCGACAAGTTCGGCGGCACCATGTACGTCGGCTTCACCGGCGGCACCGGCGGCACCGACGCCGACCAGCGCATCACATCGTTCAGCCTGATCAGCGCGGTCCCGGAACCGGAGACCTACGCCATGCTGCTTGCGGGCCTGGGTCTGGTTGGTTTCGCCTCCCGCCGCAAGGCAAAATGAACAAAGGCCCGCGAGGGCCTTTTTTTATCACTTCAATTCTTCGATCAGGTCGATGTACAGCTGCTTGGCCTCGTCCTGGCTCTTGCCTTTCAGCTCGGCCCACGCGTCGTACTTGGCGCGGCCGACGAAGTCGGTCATGCCCGGACGCTCGCCGCTGACGTCGCCGCTGGAGGCCTGCTTGAACAGCGCGTAGATCTTCAGCAGGGTCATGTTGTCCGGACGTTCCGGCAGGTTCTTCGAGTCCGCCTGCGCCTGGTCAAACTGTTCTTGCAAACTCATACCGCTCTCCTTGTTCTGTGATGGGGACGCGCCATCATAACCGTAGCGCGCTAGAGGGCGGGCTCCAAAACAAAACGGCGGCCATGCCGGGTGTGAACCCGCATGTGCCGCCGTCTCCCGGTGCCCTCGCGGGCACGCGGTTAAAACACCGGAAGAATTACTTCTTCTTCGTCGGGTTGACAGCCGATTTCAGGGTGGCGCCAGCCGAGAATTTCGGGGTTTTCGACGCTGCGATCTTGATCGCTTCGCCGGTTGCGGGATTGCGGCCTTTGCGTGCAGCGCGCTTGGCTACGGAGAAGGTGCCGAAGCCGGTGATGCCTACCGAGTCGCCCTTTTTCAGACGCTCGGTGATGATGGCGATCAGGGTGTTCACTGCGCCGTTGGCGGCAGCAGCGGACAGCTCGGTGCGTTTCGCAAATTCTGCAATCAGTTCGCCTTTTTTCATTACTACCTCCTTGGTTATTGGAGCGCGCAGATTAGCATAAATATTGTCAAATGTAATGGTTTCTCTACGAAGCGCGCCTTATATTTACTGTCTCGCTGCGCTGCAGCGCAAATAAGGCCTTGTATTTAAAGGGCTTACGCGTTTTCAGTAAATCCGCGGCGGGCGAAAAAAAGGTTTATGATGGATTGCGTAGAGGACGGGAACCATGAGCTTTTCAGACGAAACACTGATGGCATATGCCGATGGCGAACTCGACGAGGCGACGCGTCTCGAGGTCGAGGCCGCCATGCGTCTGGACCGCGGCCTGGCGCACCGGGTGGCGCGCTTGCGCGCGGCGCGCGATGAGGATGTTTATCTGAACCGGCAAAATCGCGCCGGCCATGGCGCCAATGTGGTGCAGCTGGCGGCCGTGCGGGCGCAGCGCTTGGCCACGCAGCAGGCCGCGCGCAAGGCGGCGCGCCGGCACTGGGGCTGGCTGGAGTGGAGCGCGCTGGCGCTGGTGATGGTGTTGGGGCTGGCGGCCGGCAAGTTCGGGCTGGCGCGCTGGCAGCCCAACTGGCTGGGCGAGCCGGCGTCGGCGCCGACCGAGGTGGCCAACCGCAATGGCCTGCTGCTGGCGCAGGGACGGCTGGCGGCGGCGCTCAGCCAGCAGCTGGGCGGCGCCGCGCCGTCCGAGGGCGACGTGCGGGTCGGCCTGAGCTTTTTATCCAACGAGGGCACGTACTGCCGCAGCTTCACGCTGGTGGGCGGGACGCAGGATCTGTTGGGGATCGCCTGCCGCGCCAACGAGGAGTGGCGCATACCGGTGCTGGTGCAGAACGCGCGGCCGTTGCCCGCGATGGGCAATTACCGGATGGCGGGGACCGAGATGCCGACGGCGCTGCTGGAGGCGATCGACCAGCGCATCGTCGGCGGCATGCTCGACACGCGAGCGGAATTGGAGGCGCTGCGCAGGAACTGGCAGCGCTAGCCTGCTGCGCCGGCGCCGGCGGATGGTTCGCCGCCGCGGCCCATTCTGAGCGCGCTGCGCCGCCGGCGTTCTATGGATTCCGGCTTTCGCCGGAATGATGGTTAGACCGCCAGCAGTTCGACGTCGAAGATCAGGGTGGCGTTGGGCGGAATCACGCCGCCGGCGCCGCGCGAGCCGTAGCCCAGGTCGGACGGGATGATCAGCTGGCGGGTGCCGCCCACTTTCATGCCTTGCACGCCTTCGTCCCAGCCACGGATCACCATGCCGGCGCCCAGCGCGAATTCAAACGGATCGTTGCGGTCCTTGCTCGAATCGAATTTCGGGCCCTTGCTGCCGTCGTCGTTTTGCAGCCAGCCGGTGTAGTGCACGGTGACGTTCTGGCCGGCCTTGGCTTCGGCGCCTTCGCCCACGGCCAGTTCGATATACTGCAGGCCCGATGGGGTGGTGATGGTGGACATGATGATTCCTTCTATTCGTTAAACACAGGCCCGAATTGTAGCAGGGGCACAGGTTTGCACGTAGAATAAGGTTTTACCCCTTAAGCGATGTTCTTCATGCTCCGTAGTTTCCGTCGTATCGTCCTTTCCTGCGTTGTGCTGGCTGTGCCGGTCGCGCAGGCGAATGTGGTGGTGGTCCTGAATTCGCGCGACGCCACCGTGCAGCTGCTGGACCAGGCGACGTACAAGGACTTGTCCACCCTCCCGGTCGGCAAGGAGCCGCACCACCTGATGGCCACGCCGGACAACAAGTCGCTGATCGTCGCCAGCTCGGTGGGCAATGAGCTGATCTTCCTCGACCCGAAAACCGGCCAGCCGCAGCGCACCGTCAAGAACATCCTCGACCCTTACCAGATCGGCTTTTCGCCGGACCAGAAGTGGTTTGTCTCGAACTCGCTGCGGCTCGACCGCGTCGATCTGTACAAATACGACGGCGCCAACATGACGCTGGCCAAGCGCATCCCGCTGCCCAAGCTGCCCAGCCACATGGCCTTCAACGCCGCCAGCAACATGGTGTTCATCACCCAGCAGGGCAGCGACGAGGTCAGCGCCATCGACCTGAACACGCAAACCCTGAAGTGGACCATCCCGGTCGGCAAGCTGCCGGCGGGGATCGCCATGACGCCGGACGACAAGTATCTGTTGGTCGGCATCATGGGCAGCGATTACGTCGAGGTGATCGACTGGAAGGCGCAGAAGACCGTCAAGCGCATCAAGACCGGCATGGGCGCGCACAACTTCCGCTCGGCCGGCGACGGGCGCTACACCTATGTGTCCAACCGGGTTTCCAATTCGATTAACATCATCGACCAGAAAACATTGGAAAACGTCGGCCAGATCAACGTGCCAGGCGGCCCCGACTGCATGGAGGTGACGGACGATGGCAAGACCATGTGGGTCACGCTGCGCTGGATCAAGAAGGTGGCGGTGATCGACCTCAAGGCGCGCAAGGTGGTCAAGACCATCCCGGTGGGACGCTCGCCGCACGGCGTGTTCCTCTTTAACTCCGCCCAGCGCTGATGAAAGCCGCCGCCGCCCTGACCTTGTTGGCGCTGGCGGCCGGCGCCGTGTCCGCCGCCGGGCCGTCGTCGTGCAAGGGCACCATCTACCTGACCTTCGACACCGGCAGCCAGTCGCAGGCCGAGCTCATCGCCGATACGCTGAAGCGCCACCAGATCAAGGCCACCTTCTTCCTGGCCAACGAGAAGACCGTGCGCGGCGACTACTCGCTCGACCCCTCGTGGGCGGCCTACTGGAAGGTGCGCGTGGCGGAGGGCCACGCCATCGGCGCGCACACCTTCGACCACGTGGTGTACGCCAGGGATGGCGCCGACGGCACGGTGGTGGTCAAGCCCGGTTTTGGCGACCACGCCGGCAGGCAGATCAGCCTGACATCGAAACAATACTGCGAACAAATCCGGCGGGTCGACCAGCGCTTCGTCGAACTGACCGGCAAGCACCTCGACCCGCTGTGGCGCGCGCCGGCCGGGCGCACCTCGCCGCGCCTGCTGGAGATGGGCAAGGCCTGCGGCTACGCGCACGCGGGCTGGTCGCCGGCCGGCTTCTCCGGCGACGAGCTGTCCAGCGCCGCCTATCCCAACGAGGTGCTGCTGAAGAAGATGCTGCGCGACCTGCGCGGCGGCGACATCGTGCTGATCCACATGGGCATCTGGTCGCGCAAGGACGCGTGGGCGCCGGCCAACCTGGAGCCGCTGATCAGCGGGCTTGAACAGAAAAACATGTGCTTCGCCACCTTGCGCGAGCACCCGGACTACAAAAAATGATCGACACCCTTTCCGACTGGCTGGGCCTGGCCCAGGGCTGGCTGTTTGAAACCGTGGTCCAGCCGCTGGTGTTCCAGCTCGGCTTTGGCGAATTCGTGGAAGATGCGTTTGAAGGCACGGAATGGCTGCTGATCGGCGTGCTGGAGCTGGCGCTGCTGTTCCTGGTGCTGCGTCCGCTGGAGGCCCTGATCCCTGCGCAGCGCATCACCGACCCGCGCGCGCGCTGGAACGACTTCCTGTACACCGTGCTGCACCGCGTGGGCATTTTCCCGGTGCTGATCTTCTTCACCCTCGATCCGCTGCTGGACAGCGTGGCCGCCGCATTGCGCTTTGACGGCTTCCATCCGTTCAATCTCGAATCGCTGTGGCCAGGCATCGGCCCGCTGGCGGCGTTCTTCGTCTACTTCGTGGTGCTGGATTTCTTCGATTACTGGTATCACCGCGCCTCGCACCAGTTCAACTGGTGGTGGGCGCTGCACGGCCTGCACCACAGCCAGCAGAACATGAACCTGTGGAGCGACAACCGCAACCACCTGCTGGATGACCTGCTGCGCGACATCTACATGGGCGTGATCGCGCTGGGCATCGGCGTCGAGCCGGCGCAGTACGTGCTGCTGGTGTCGGTGTCGCGCATCCTGCAAAGCCTGCAGCACGCCAACGTGCGGGTGCACTTCGGCTGGCTGGGCGAGCGCCTGCTGGTGTCGCCGCGCTACCATCGCATGCACCACGCCATCGGCGCTGGCCACGAAAACCGCGATGGCAAGCTGGGCGGCTGCAATTTCGCCGTGCTGCTGCCGGTGTGGGATATCCTGTTCCGCACGGCGAACTTCACGCCGGAATTCGCCGCCACGGGTATCCGCGACCAGTTGCCGGGCGCGGACGGCGCGCCCGGCCGCCAGTACGGGCGCGGCTTCTGGGCGCAGCAATGGCTGGGCTTGAAACGCTTGGTGGAATATGCACGCAAGGAGGTGGTCTGATGGTGGGTGTATTGCGCGCGTGGAGTCGCGCTTTCCTGTCGCAATGGCACGGCAAGATGCTGTTGATGAGTATCGCGCCGTTCCTGCTGGCGCTGGGCGTCTGGGCGGTGCTGCTGTATTTCTACCTGCAGCCGCTGGTCGACGGGCTGCACGCGCTGTTCTCCGAACACAATCTGTTCGCCACCAGCACCAGCTGGCTGCGCAGCGTCGGCCTCGGCACGCTGACGGCGGTGGTGGTGCCGCTGATCGCCATGCTGGGCCTGCTGCCGCTGATGATACTGACCGCGCTGATCTTCATCGGCGTGGTGGCGATGCCGGTGATCGGCCGCCACGTCGGCCTGCGTCATTTTCCGCAACTGGAGCAGCGCAAGGGCGGCTCCATCCTCGGCAGCGTCGGCGTGGCGCTGGGCGGCATGCTGATCTTCATGGGCCTGTGGATCCTGACGCTGCCGCTGTACGTCTTCCCGCCGCTGGCGGTGCTGGTGCAGGCGCTGCTGTGGGGCTGGCTGACCACGCGCGTGATGGTGTACGACACGCTGGCCGACTACGCCAGCGGCGAGGAGCGGCGCCAGATCCTGCGCGAGCACCGCTGGCGCCTGCTGATCATCGGCGTGGTCTCGGGCGCTGCCGGCGCGCTGCCGGGCGCGATCTGGCTGGGCGGGGTGACGGCGGTGGTGCTGTTCCCGTTCCTGGCGGCGGTGTCGATCTGGCTGTACGTGCTGGTATTTATCTTCACCGGCCTGTGGTTCGCGTACTATTGCATGGAGGCGCTGGCGCAGTTGCGCGCGCAAGAAGTCATTTCCAAGGAGTAGGCATGGCAATCGGACTCATCATTATTGGCGACGAAATCCTCTCCGGCCGCCGCGTCGACCAGCACTTCCCCAAGGTGGTGCAAATGCTGGCCGCGCGCGGCCTGCAGCTGGGCTGGGCCGAGATCCTGCCGGACGACCCGCAGCGCATCACCGCCACCCTCAGGCGCACTTTCGCCAGCGACGACATCGTGTTCTGCTGCGGCGGCATCGGCGCCACGCCGGACGACCACACGCGCCAGGCCGCGGCCGACGCGCTGGGCCTGCCGCTGGTGCTGCACGAGCAGGGCAAGCGCAACATCCAGCAGCGCATCGTGCAAATGGCGCAGGAGGCGGGCCAGACCGCCGACCTGAATTCGGCCGAGAACCTGCACCGCCTGAAGATGGCCGAGTTCGCGGAGGGCGCGGCGCTGATCCCCAACCCGTACAACAACATCGCCGGCTTCGCGCTGCACAAGCACTACTTCGTGCCCGGCTTCCCGGTGATGGCGTGGCCGATGCTGGAATGGGTGCTGGACCATCACTACGCCGACCTGTTCAACCGCGAGCCGCGCATGGAGCAGTCGGTGCTGGTGTACGAGGCCGCCGAGTCGGCGCTGACGCCGCTGATGGTGGCGATCGAACAGCAGTACCCGCGCGTCAAAGTGTTCAGCCTGCCCAGCGTGGGTGATGCCAACACGCGCCGCCACATCGAGCTGGGCGTGAAGGGCGAGCCGGTGCAGACCGCCACCGCCTTCATCCAATTGTGCGACGAGCTGCGCAAGCTAAATGTAGAGTTCAGCAACATATAGTGCGCGCGGTAATCCCCCAAGTCCGGCGGCGTTCCACCTTACGGTAGAACGCCGTTGTTTTTTTGCGAAAAAAGAACGGCGCGATAAAATTATTGTGCGTTCGCTCCGGTTGGCGGCGCTGTGATGTGGTGCAATGGAAGCTAGTAAGTTCTACTGAAACATCGACCGGTCTGAATCATATGTTAAGCAATCGTCGTTTCCGCCGGCCCCGTCTCGTTGTCCGCGCAGTGCGCAAATTGCGTGCAGGCGCGGCGGCATTTGGTTCCCGCCGCAAGCGCCATCTCAGCGTGGTGCCGCCTCCTACCCCCGAACAAAACGAAGCCCATCTGGCGCAGGCGCAGATGGACCCGCCGTTGCCGCCGGACGACGGCGGCACGCCGAGAAAAAGCAAGCGCTCGCGCAACGCCTTCCTGCTGGTGCTGCTGATCGGCGTGTCGTTCGCCGCCTACTGGGGCTATCGTGAAACGCTGACCTCGTCCATGCAGGCGCGCGTGTTCAGCGACCTGGCCAGCAAGATGACCTACAAGGTGGAGCCGGGGCCGAGCAAGTCGATCCGCTTCCCGCATGACAGCCCGTATGACGAGCGGCTCGGCTACGCCAGCCTGCCGGATTATCTGGGCAAGCTGCGCGCGCGCGATTATCAGGTGGCGGCGCAGGCGCGCATCTCGCCCAAGATGGCCGAGCTGGCCGACATGGGGGTGTTCGCCACCTACCGCGAGAAGACCAAGACCGGCCTGACGATCCTCGATTGCCGCGCGCAGGAATTGTTCGCCGCCAGCTACCCGGAGCGCGTCTACGCCAGGTTCGAGCAGGCGCCGATGGCGCTGGTCAACAGCCTGCTGTTCATCGAGAACCGCGAGCTGCTCGATAACACCTATCCGAAGCGCAATCCGGCCGTGGAGTGGGACCGGCTGGGCAAGGCGGTGCTGGAGAAAAGCGTGAGCGCCGTGGCCGGCGGCCACCGCGCGGCCGGCGGCAGCACGCTGGCCACGCAGATCGAGAAGTATCGCCATTCGCCGGAAGGCCGCACCGGCTCGATGACCGACAAGCTGCAGCAAATGGTGTCGGCCAGCCTGCGTTCCTATCAGGATGGCCCGGACACCACCAAGGCGCGCCGCCGCATCGTGCTGGAATACCTGAACACGGTGCCGCTGTCGGCCAAGCCCGGCTACGGCGAGGTGAACGGCATCGGCGACGGCATGTGGGTGTGGTACGGCCGCCAGTTCGATGACGTCAACAAGCGCCTCACTGGCAAGCTGGACAACCCGGATGCCGAGACCGCGCTGATCTTCAAGGAAGCGCTGAGCCTGATGATCGCGCAGCGCCGTCCCAGCTACTACCTGGGCGACGGCGCGGCCGATCTGGAAGTGCTGGCCAACAGCCATCTGCGCATCCTGGCCAACGACGGCGCCATCACGCCGGCCATGCGCGACATGGCCCTGAAGCAGGTGCTGCATCCGGCCACCGGCAACGGCCTGCAGTCGGCGCCGCCGCAGACCTTCGTCAGCCGCAAGGCCACCAACGCCATCCGCAACCACCTGGCCAACCTGCTGGGCGACAACCGCATGTACAACCTGGACCGCCTGGACCTGAGCGTGGTCAGCACGCTGGATGCGCAGGCGCAGTTCGCCGTCACGCAGGTGCTGCAAGACCTGCACGATCCGGAAAAGGCCGCCGCGGCGGGCCTGACCGGCAAGGGCATGCTGGGCAATGGCGATCCGTCCAAGGTGGTGTACAGCTTCACCTTGCTGGAGAAGGGCGAGCAGAACAACCTGCTGCGCCTGCAGACCGACAACTACGACCAGCCGCTCGACATCAACGAGGGCGCCAAGCTCGACCTCGGCTCGACCGCCAAGCTGCGCACGCTGATCACCTATCTCGACATCATCGACCAGCTGCACAAGAAATACAGCGGCATGGACGCGGCGGCGCTGGCGCAGGTCAAGGTCGATCCGCAGGACCGGCTGTCGCAGTGGGCGATCGAGTATTTCAAGGCGCTGCCGGTCGATCCGGACAAGCGGGCGCTGACGCCGATGCTGAACGCCGCCATGGAGCGCAAGTATTCCGGCAATCCGGGCGAGGGCTTCTTCACCGGCGGCGGCCTGCATTACTTCGGCAACTTCTCCAAGGAAGACAACGGCAAGATCCTGACCGTGACCGAAGCGCTGCGCCGCTCCACCAACCTGGTGTTCGTGCGCCTGATGCGCGACGTGGCCAAGTTCTACATGTTCCAATCGCCGGGCTCGTCCGCCTCGCTGCTGGCCGACGCCGACGATCCGCGCCGCGCCGGCTACCTGGCGCGCTTTGCCGACAAGGAAGGCAAGGAGTTCATGGTGCGCTTCTATGCCAAGTACAAGGGTAAGCCGAAGGAGGAGTTCGACAAGATCCTGCTGGCGAACATCCGCAGCACGCCGGTGCGGCTGGCGGTGATCCACCGCACGCTGTATCCGAAGGCCACGCTGGAGCAGTTCTCGGCCTTCCTGAAGGACAATCTGCCGTCGCAGAACGAGGTGTCGGACGAGCGCGCGGCCAAGCTGTACGAGCAGTACGCGATGGAGAACTGGTCGCTGGCCGACCGCGGCTACCTGGCCAGCGTGCACCCGCTGGAGCTGTGGATGGCGGCCTACCAGCGCGTGCATCCGGGCGCGACGCTGTCGGAAATGATCAGCGCCAGCGAGAAGGAGCGCCAGGAGGTGTATCAGTGGCTGTTCAAGACCCACCGCAAGCACGCGCAGGACAAGCGCATCGCCGGCCTGCTGGAGATGGAAGGCTTCATGGAGATCCACAAGCAGTGGAAGAAGATGGGCTATCCGTTCGACTCGCTGGTGCCGTCGTACGCGACCACGCTGGGCGCCTCGGCCGACCGGCCGGCGGCGCTGGCGGAGATGATGGGCATCATCGTCAACGGCGGCGTGCGCAAGGGTTCGCAGCGCGTGACCTCGCTGCACTTCGCCAAGGGCACGCCGTATGAAACGCTGGTGACCAAGGCGCCGCCGACCACCAACGAGCAGGTGCTGTCGCCGGAAGTGGCGCGCGTGGTGGCCGACGCGATCCGCGGCGTGGTGTCGGACGGCACGGCCAAGCGGGTCAAGGCGGCGTTCGTGGCGGCCGACGGCTCCATCATCCCGGTGGGCGGCAAGACCGGCACCGGCGACCAGCGCTTCGATGTGTATGGCGGTGGCGGCCGGCTGATCGAGTCGCGCTATGTGAACCGCTCGGCCACGTTCGTATTCAACATCGGCGAGCGCTTCTTTGGCTCGATGACGGCCTATGTGCACGGGCCGGAATCCAAGCACTACGACTTCACCAGCGCGCTGCCGGTGCAGCTGCTGGTGGTGCTGGCGCCTAGCCTGATGCCGCTGATCGAGCCGCACGCGGCGCCCAAGCCGGGCGCCACGCCGCCAGTGGTGATGCGCACCGGTGGCGCCGTCCCGGAGGTGGCGAAGCCGCCGCTGAGGGCCTGCGGCGGATAATCGTCGCACCCGCGCAGGCGGGTGCCCATGGGACGCGGGCAACGCGTGGACTCCCGCCTGCGCGGGAGTGACGGTTCCTCTTGCATAGTTGCTGTTTTGTTGGCAATGTGTGAGCCCATGAAACCTATGCGCCACCACATGTCCAAGATACTCAAGTTCACGCAATTCTCGATTCGTGACCTGATCGTTGCCTCCGCGCCCACTTTGCTGACCATCGTCGGCGTCTGCCTGCTGGCCTACTGGCTGGTGGACCCGGCGCCGCCGCGCACGGTGCGTCTCGGCACCGGCCAGGAAAACTCGGCCTACGAAGATTTCGGCAAGAAGTACGCGGCCGCGCTGGCCAAGCACGGCGTCAAGGTGACCATGGTGCCGTCGGCCGGCTCCAGCGAAAACCTGCGCAACCTGAAGGAGGGCAAGGTCGATATCGCCTTCGTGCAGAGCGGTTCCACCAACGAGGAGGCGGCCGAGCGCGAAGGCCTGTCCTCGCTGGGCAGCCTGTTCGTCGAGCCGCTGTGGCTGTTTCTGCGCGAAGAGAAGGGCAAGCCGCCGATCACGCAATTGACACAACTGCGCGGCAAGAAGATCAACTACGGCCCCAAGGGCGCCGGCTCGCCGCGCCTGTTCCGCCAGATCCTGGAATTGAACGGCGTGGAGAAGGGCGAAGTTGAGCGCTTTTCGCTGGCCAATACGCCCGCCACGGTGGAGTTGCTGGAAGGCCGCATCGACGGTCTGGTGTTCACCTCGGCGCCGGAAGCGCCGCTGATCCAGATGCTGCTGCAAACGCCGGGCATCAAGCTGTTCGACTTCAATCAGGCTGAAGCGTATTCGCGCAAGCTGCCGTTCCTGACCCACGTGGTGCTGCCGCAGGGGATCGTCGACCTGGGCCGCAACCTGCCGGCCGAGGATTACAACCTGATCGCGCCGACCGCCACCCTGGTGGGGCGCGAGGATTTGCATCCGGCGCTGGTGGACTTGTTCGTGCAGGCGGCGGCCGGCATCCACAGCGGCGCCGGCTGGTTCCAACAGCAGGGCCAGTTCCCGTCCGCCAAGTACACCGAGATTCCGGTGGATCCGGAGGCGGCCAAGTTCTACAAGAGCGGCCCGCCGTTCCTGCAGCGCTACATGACCTTCTGGCTGGCCAATTTCTTCGACCGCATGTGGGTGGTGGTGGTGGCGCTGGGAGCGCTGATCCTGCCGCTGTCCAAGGTGATCCCGCCGCTGTACGTGTGGCGCATCCGCTCGCGCGTGTACCGCTGGTATGGCCAGCTGCGGGCGGTGGAGCAAAAGGTGGAGGAGGCGCCGGAAGCGACGCGCATGCAGGTGTACGAGGAGCAGCTCAAGCGCCTCAACGAGATCGAGGAGCTGGTGAACCAGGTGTCGATCCCGCTATCGTTCGCGGATGGCCTGTACGGCTTGCGCAGCCACATCCAGTTCGTGCGCAAGCGCATCCAGTTTCTGATGGGCGAGGCGACAACGACCGAAGCCGCGCCCATCTAAACTTCTGGGTCACTATAAGATCCGTCATTCCCGCGTAGGCGGGAATCCATGCTGAACTGATGACCACGCGCCCTATGGATTCCCGCCTGCGCGGGAATGACGGCGCATCGGTTTGCGGTCAAAAAGGCTTAACTCAGCGGCACTGACCCCGAAGTCTCAAGCGCCGATCCACGGCAGGCCGGCATGGCACCAGCCGTTGACGTTCTTGCGGTGCCCGTGCTCGTCCTTGTCGCCCTCGAAACCTTCCAGGATGTCATAGCAGTGCTGATAACCATGCTCGCTGGCCAGCGTGGCCGCACCACGCGAGCGCACGCCGGAGCGGCACAGGAACAAAATCACCTGGTCCTTGCGCGCCACCGAGTTCAATTGCTCGATAAATTCGTGGTTAGCGACGCCGCCGGGATACACGTTCCATTGCACCGCACCATGTTGGGCCTCCGGAATGGCCACCCGGCCCACCCAGTCACGCTCGGCATTGGTGCGCACGTCGACCAGCTTGACCGCGTTTTCCAGGCTCAGCAACTCGTACGCCTCGGCCGGCGTCACCGCGCCCTGGTACGCCCAGTCCTTGCTGCGGCTGCGGGCGCGCGCCAGAATTTCATCTATTTTGCTCATAAGGTGTTCCCGGAATAAGTTTGAGTTTATTATATGGCGTCCGCGCGAGTCCGCGACACCGATGCACCAAAACCATGCGCTTTTCAGAAAAAATCCTAGAATGCACTCATAAGGTGCAAAATGCGGGATATGCACCAAACGGGTGCGACATTGATCTGCTGTAAATTTGGGCACTTGATACACACTGGTGAATTTTAAAAACAATTTACCTGCGGATTCAAAGACGCTACCCACATATTGATATGAGTTTTCGGGCTGGCACGGATACTGCTTAGATAGGCATCACGAGTTCCACATATTCCCTTTAGGAGATACGCATGGCAATTACGGCCGCAGAAGTTTTGAAAATGGTCCAGGAAAACGAAGTCAAATTCGTTGATTTCCGTTTCGCTGACACCCGTGGCAAAGAACAGCACGTGACCGTGCCTGTGTCGGCCTTCGACATCGACAAGTTCGAATCGGGTCACGCTTTTGACGGTTCCTCGATCGCCGGCTGGAAAGGTATTGAAGCATCGGACATGATTCTGCTGCCGGATCCAAACACCGCGCGCATCGACCCGTTCATGGAAGAGACCACCCTGTTCATGCAGTGCGACGTGATCGAGCCTGCTGACGGCAAAGGCTACGACCGCGACCCACGCTCCATCGCCAAGCGCGCTGAAGCCTACCTGAAATCGTCGGGCATCGGCGACACCGCCTACTTCGGCCCGGAACCAGAATTCTTCATCTTCGACAGCGTGCGCTGGAAGATCGACATGTCCGGCTGCTTCGTCAAAGTGGACTCCGACGAAGCCTCGTGGTCGACCGACAAGGAAATCGAAGGCGGCAACAGCGGCCACCGTCCAACCGTCAAGGGCGGCTACTTCCCAGTGCCTCCAGTGGACAGCTTCCAGGACATGCGTTCGGAAATGTGCCTGATCCTCGAATCGCTGGGCATCCCGGTTGAAGTGCACCACCACGAAGTGGCTGGCGCCGGCCAGAACGAAATCGGCACCAAGTTCTCGACCCTGGTCGAGCGCGCCGACTGGACCCAGAACCTGAAATACGTGGTGCACAACGTGGCCCATAGCTACGGCAAGACCGCCACCTTCATGCCGAAACCTATCGTTGGCGACAACGGTTCGGGCATGCACGTGCACCAGTCGATCTGGAAAGATGGCCAGAACCTGTTCGCCGGCGACGGCTATGCCGGCCTGTCGGAAACCGCGCTGTACTACATCGGCGGTATCATCAAGCACGCCAAGGCGCTGAACGCGATCACCAACCCGGGCACCAACTCGTACAAACGTCTGGTGCCAGGCTTCGAGGCCCCAGTGAAACTGGCGTACTCGGCGAAAAACCGTTCGGCTTCGATCCGTATTCCACACGTGGCCAATCCAAAAGGCCGCCGTATCGAAACCCGCTTCCCAGACCCACTGGCCAACGTGTACCTGTGCTTCGCCGCGCTGCTGATGGCCGGCCTGGACGGTATCCAGAACAAGATCCACCCGGGCGAAGCGGCGTCGAAAGACCTGTACCACCTGCCGCCGGAAGAAGATGCACTGATCCCGACCGTGTGCGCTTCGCTGGAAGAGGCTCTGGACAACCTGAACAAGGACCGCGAGTTCCTGACCCGTGGCGGTGTGTTCACCGACTCCATGATCGATGCCTACATCGAACTGAAGATGCAAGACGTACAACGTATGCGCATGACCACTCACCCTGCTGAGTTCGACATGTACTACTCGCTGTAATCACCTTCCGGTGATGTAGCAAGAAACGCGGGGCAGGCTGTGCTTTCCCCGCGTTTTTATTTGGATGGTATATTCGGGATGGATGCTTTCCACCCACGGATTACGAATGACAACGAGTTGCAAACTGAGCATGTTGCTGGCGCTGCTGGCCTCGGCCGGCGCCGCGCACGGGCAGATTTACAAGTGCCAGCCGCCCGGCGGCAGCGTGGAGTTCACCGACATCAACCGCGGCAGCTATTGCAAGCCGATGGACCTGCCGGGGATGACGGTGCCGGCGCCGCCGCGCCGCGTGGCGCCATCGCCGCGCAACGCGCAGCCGGCGCCGGTGGCGACGCCGGGCGGTTTCCCGCGCGTCGACAGCGCCGAGCAGCGCGCGCGCGACGATGACCGCCGCGGCATCCTCGAAGAGGAACTGAAGAACGAGTTGCAGAAGCTGGCCACCTTGCGCCGCGAGTTCAACAACGGCGAGCCGGAACGGCGCGGCGACGAACGCAACTACGCCAAGTATCAGGAACGGGTGGCCGCCATGCGCGACAGCATCAGCCGCTCGGAGAAAAATGTCGACGCCTTGAAACGTGAGATCGCGAATATCCGATGAGCATAGTCAGTAACATCGCCGCCCGCGCGGCGGCCGCCATCCACCGCCCGCCCGCGCTGGCCGGGCTGGAGCTGCTGGCCTCCGCCGTGGTGCTGCTGGACGGCGAGGGCCGCATCGCCTACGCCAACGCCGCCGCCGAGAACCTGCTGGAAAGCTCGCTCAAGGCGCTGTCGCGCCAGACCCTGAGCGCGCAATTCCTCTATTCCGACGAACTGGAGAACATCTGCGCGCAGGCGCGCGAGCACAAGTTTTCCGACCTGCGCCAGGACCTGACGCTGGAACGCGCCGGCCGCGAGCCGCTGCACGTGCACAGCATCGTGTCGGCGGTGGAGGAGCCCGCCGGCGGGGTGCTGATCGAGCTGCGCGAGAACCAGCAGCACCTCAAGCTGGACCGCGAGGAGCGCATCCTCGACCAGAGCCAGGTCAACAAGGAACTGATCCGCAACCTCGCGCACGAGATCAAGAACCCGCTGGGCGGCATCCGCGGCGCCGCGCAGTTGCTGGAGATGGAGCTGCCGGGCGCGCACGCGGTGCAGCTGCGCGAATACACCCAGGTCATCATCAAGGAGGCGGACCGCCTGCAAACGCTGGTGGACCGGCTGCTGGCGCCGCACCGCCGGCCGCACATCGTCGGCGACGTCAACATCCACGAGGTGCTGGAGCGCGTGCGCAGCCTGATGCTGGCCGAGTTCCCGTCCGGCCTGACCATCCTGCGCGACTACGACGCCTCGATACCGGAGTTCCGCGGCGACAAGGAGCAATTGATTCAGACCGTGCTCAACATCGCGCACAACGCCGCGCAGGCGCTGTCGGCGCAGATCGAGGCCGGCGCCGCGCAGATTGTTTTCAAGACGCGGGTGGCGCGCCAGGTCACGCTGGCCAAGGTCCGCTACGGGCTGGCATTAGACTTGCATATCATTGACAATGGACCGGGTATCGCACCGCAGATCCGCGACCGCATCTTCTACCCGCTGGTATCGGGCAGGGAGGGGGGCAGTGGCCTGGGCTTGACCCTGGCGCAGACCTTCGTGCAACAGCATATGGGTGTGATCGAGTGCGAGAGCCGGCCTGGATTTACGGATTTCCGTATCCTGTTGCCGTTGCCATAGGAATGCACATAAATAATGAAGCCAATCTGGATAGTAGACGACGACGAATCGATCCGCTGGGTACTGGAAAAAGCATTGGCCAGGGAAAACCTGGCGACCAAGAGTTTTGCCAACGCGCGCGACGCCATCGCCGCGCTGGAGTACGAGACGCCGCAGGTGCTGGTGTCCGACATCCGCATGCCGGGCGACTCCGGCCTCGACCTGCTGCAGCTGGTGAAGTCGCGCCTGCCCGGCCTGCCGGTCATCATCATCACCGCCTTCTCCGACCTCGATTCGGCCGTGGCGGCGTTCCAGGGCGGCGCCTTTGAATACCTGGCCAAGCCGTTCGACATCGACAAGGCCGTCGAGCTGATCCGGCGCGCGCTCGATGAAAGCCTGCGCGAGACCAGCGTCGAATCGGGGCCGACCGAGACGCCGGAAATCCTCGGCCAGGCGCCGGCCATGCAGGAGGTGTTCCGCGCCATCGGCCGCCTGTCGCAATCGAACGTGACGGTGCTGATCACCGGCGAGTCCGGTTCGGGCAAGGAACTGGTGGCGCGCGCGCTGCACAAGCACTCGCCGCGCGCGGCGCAGCCCTTCATCGCGCTGAACACGGCGGCCATCCCGAAAGACTTGCTGGAATCCGAACTGTTCGGCCACGAGCGCGGCGCCTTCACCGGCGCCCAGACCACGCGCCGCGGCCGCTTCGAGCAGGCCGAGAACGGCACGCTGTTCCTCGACGAGATCGGCGACATGCCCTTCGATTTGCAGACGCGCCTGCTGCGCGTGCTGTCGGACGGCCACTTCTACCGCGTCGGCGGCCATCAGCCGCTGAAGGCCAACGTGCGCGTGATCACGGCCACGCACCAAAATCTGGAGCAGCGCGTGCGCGACGGCCTGTTCCGCGAGGACTTGTTCCACCGCCTGAACGTGATACGCCTGCGTTTGCCCAGTTTGAGGGAGCGGCGCGAGGACATCCCTATTTTGGTGCGCCACTTCCTGGTGCAAAGCGCCAAGCAGCTGGGCGTGGAGGCCAAGCGCATGAGCGACGCCGCGCTGCAATTCCTGTGCGGCCTGGAGTTGCCCGGCAATGTGCGCCAGCTGGAAAACCTGTGCAACTGGATCACCGTGATGGCGCCGGGCCAGACGGTGGAGATCAAGGATCTGCCGCTGGAACTGTCGCAGGAGCAGGGCGCCGGCGCGGCCGCTGGTTCGTCGTCGGCGCCGGCGGCGTCGATCGCGCCGGCGGAGAGCTACAGCGTGCAGCATCACGGCACGGTCACCGCGGTGGCCGTGCCTGAGCCCGGCATGCATGGCTCAGGCGGGCCGGACGCGTGGCTGGCGTTGCTGGAAACCCAGGCCGCCAGCATGCTCAGCGGTGGTCAGCAGGAAGTGATGGCGGTGCTGGGGCGGCAGTTCGAATCGGCCCTGATCCGCACCGCGCTCAAGCACACGCATGGCCGCAAGAACGACGCGGCGGTGCGCCTCGGCATCGGCCGCAACACCATCACCCGCAAGATCGCCGAACTCGGCATCGACGGCGCCAAGGACGACTAGGCCAGGCGTCGTTCCCGCCCGCGCCGGAACGACGTCAGGCCAGCGCCACGGCGTCGGCGCCGGCGGCGATGCGCTGTGGCGCGTTGCTGTCCGTCGCCGCTTGCCACACCGCTTGCGCCACGTCCAGCGCCGTCGTCACTTCCGCCGTCGACCGCGCCCATCCCGCGAACACGCTTTCGGTCAACGCGCGGTAAGCCTCCGACAAATGCATGCGCTGCTGCGCGTTGGCGCCAAAGCTGGTGGCCGGCGCGCGGCCTGGCAGCACCAGATGCGCGCGGATGTTGAAATGCTTCAGTTCCAGCGCCAGCGACTCCGTGAACGCGTTCACCGCCGCCTTGCTGGCGGTGTACACCGACAGCAGCGGCAGCGGCTTCAAGGTCACGCTGGATGTCACGTTGATCACCACGCCCGCGCGGCGCTCGCGGAATTGCGGCAGCACCGCCTGCGTCATCGCGATGGTGCCCAGCGTATTGGTTTCAAACACTTCGCGCACGGTCGTCATGCTGGCGTCTTCCAGCGCACCCAGCATGCCGATGCCGGCGTTGTTGACCAACACATCGATCGGCCCGGCCGCCTCGATCAGGCGGCGGATGCTGTCAGCGTCGTTCACATCCAGCGGCAGCACGCGCAATCGTTCGGAGCGCGGCAGCGCGTCCTCGCGCGGCGTGCGCATGGTGGCGATGACGTTCCAGTCCCGTTCCAGAAAATAACGCGCGGTTTCCAGGCCAAAGCCAGACGAGCAGCCAGTGATCAGAATGGTTTTCATGCGAACTCCAGTAAAGTGAAAGTGTCACCACTGTAGCTGCCCGACGCAAGACTGAATATAATCAGAAGTCCACGTTTCGTTAGCAAGAGTCCAGGCATGATTGATCCGCTCGCAGAAGTCGTCACGCTGTTGCAGCCGCGTGCGCAGTTCTCCAAAGTCGTCAGCGCGGCCGGCATGTGGCGGGTGCGCCGCTCGCATGCCGGCCAGCCGTTTTACTGCGTGCTGCTGGAGGGCGAGTGCATCCTGACGCTCGACGGCCAGGCGCCGCTGCCTCTGCGGCAAGGTGACTTCGTGCTGATTCCCGAGTCGCACGACTTTTCGATGACCAGCGTGCGGCCACCGCCGCCGCACGCGCTGGACGCCGATCCCGTGCGCTTGCCGCATGGCGAATTCCGCCTTGGCGATACCGAAGGCCCGGCGCAGACCATGCTGCTGGTCGGCCATTGCGCGTTTGATTCGCCCGATGCCGCGCTGCTGGTGTCGCTGCTGCCGCGACTGATCCACATACGCGGCGAGCAACGCCTGTCCACCATTGTGCAACTGGTGGGCGGCGAATCGCGCGCGCAACGGCCAGGTCGTGATGTGGTGCTCGCGCATCTGCTGGAAGTGCTGCTGATCGAGGCGCTGCGCTCCAGCGCCGTCACGGCGGCTTCGCCGGGCCTGTTGCGCGGGCTGGCCGACGAACGGTTGGCACAGGCGCTGCGCCGCATGCATGAAGCGGTCGCCGCGCCATGGACCGTGGCGCAACTGGCGAAAGAGGCGGCGCTGTCGCGCTCGGCATTCTTTGAACGTTTCAGGCGCGCGGTGGGGGTGGCGCCGATGGAGTATTTGCTGTGCTGGCGCATGGCGCAGGCCAAGCGTCTGCTGCGTCTTCAAAACAGCGTCGCGGAAGTGGCTGAGCGGGTCGGTTACGGCTCGGCCAGCGCTTTCAGCGTGGCGTTCACGCGGCACGTCGGCTTGCCGCCCGCGCGCTATGCGCTCACGCCGCCGCCGCCGAGCGCGCCGCCCGCTTGACCGCTTGCGGCGGCACGCCGTAAGCACGAATGAACGCGCGGCGCATGCGCTCCGGATCATCAAAGCCCACTTCGCGGGCCACCACGTCGATGGCGTGGTTGCCATCCTCGATCATCACCCGAGCCGCTTCCACGCGCAGGGTTTCCACCGCTTTCGCCGGCGATTGCCCGGTCTCGAGCCGGAATGAACGCGTGAACTGGCGCCGGCTCAGGTTGGCGGCGTCCGCCAACTCGTCCACCGACAGCGCCTTGCGCAGGTTGCGCTTGGCGTAGGTGAGGGCGTTCTGGATGCGGTCCGATTTCGGCTCCAGTTCCAGCAAGGCCGAGAACTGCGACTGGCCGCCCGTGCGGCGGTGATACACCACCATCTTGCGCGCCACCGCGCGCGCCAGCTCCATGCCATGGTCGGCCTCCACCAGGGCCAGCGCCAGGTCGATGCAGGCGGTCATGCCGGCTGAACTCCAGACACGGCCATCCTCGATGAAAATGCGGTCCTCCTCCACCCGCGCCTTGGGGTGGCGGCGTTGCAGCTCGCGCGCCAGCGCCCAGTGGGTGGTCACGCGGCGGCCATCGAGCAAGCCGGCCTCGGCCAGCTGGAAGGCGCCGGTGCAGATGCTGGCGGTACGGCGCGACGCGCCGCTGGCGTCGCGCAGGAAGTCCACGAACGCCGGCGTGGACGGCAGCACGTCCATGGCGCCGGCCACCATGATGGTGTCGAACGCCGGCGCGCCGAACGGTTGCGTCATCACCGCCACGCCGGCGGAGCTGGCCACCGGGCCGCCGTGCTCGGACAGCATGGTCATCTCGTAGTACGGGCCGCCCGGGATGGCGTTGGCGACCTCGAACACGGTCACCGCCGCCAGGTCGACGATCTGGAAGCCGGGGAAGAGCATTAAACCGATGGTTTTTTTCATGATGGCCTGAAATGAGGTATCTACGTCACATGGGCCTTAGTTTGCGCCGCTACACTGGCCCCTGTCAACTTACTTCAAGGAGCAAACAGCATGAAAACCGCATTGATCACCGGCGCATCCTCGGGCATTGGCGCTATTTACGCCGAGCGGCTGGCCCGCCGCGGCTACGACCTGATCCTGGTGGCGCGCGACGCCGCCAAACTGTCCGCGCTGGCGGCCCGATTGGAGGCCTCGAGCGGCCGCAAGGTCGACACCATCGCGGCCGACCTCGGCGTGCAGGCCGACCTGCGCCGCGTCGAGCAGCGCCTGGCCAGCGACAGCGGCATCGCCATGCTGGTGAATAACGCCGGCCTGGGCGCCGTCAAGTCGCTGGTCGACTCGACGCCGGAGGAACTCGACACGCTGATCAATGTGAACGTCACCGCGCTGACCCGTCTGACCCGCGCCGCCGCGCCGGGCATGGTGGCGCGCGGCGCCGGCGCCATCATCAATATCTCGTCCATCGTCGCACTCAAGCCGGAGTTGCTGAACGGCGTGTATGGCGGCAGCAAGGCCTATGTGCTGGCGCTGAGCCAGTCGCTGCACCACGAGCTGGGCGACAAGGGCGTGCAGGTGCAGGCGGTGCTGCCCGGTGCGATCGCGACGCCGTTCTGGGACCGCGCCGGCCACGCGGTCGACAACCTGCCGGCGGAGTGGGTGATGACGCCGGAAGACCTGGTCGACGCGGCGCTGGCCGGCTTCGACCAGGGCGAGTTGGTGACCGTGCCGTCGCTGCCGGACCTCGATGACTACAATCGCATGGAACAGGCGCGCCACGCCATGGCCGGCAACCTGTCGCGCAACAAGCCGGCCGCGCGCTATGTGACGGCGGCGTAATCCGGCGCAACATCGGTTTGAGGTAAGCTCTTGGCTGACGAAGCCAAGGGCTTTGCTTTTTTATGGAAACCGTATGCTGATTAATTGTGTGGCCTATCAGGATGGCAAGAAACTGGCCGACATTCCGGTCGAAGACATCAGCGAGTATGTCGAGAAGCCGGAGACTTTTGTATGGGTGGCGCTGCGCGACGCCCAGCCGCAGGAACTGGTCGAGATGCAGCATGAATTCGGCCTGCACGAACTGGCGGTGGAGGACGCCAGCCGCGGCCACCAGCGTCCCAAGATCGAGGAATATGGCGATTCGCTGTTCGTGGTGGTGAAGACCATCGAGTGCCGCGACGGCGAGGTGGCGGTGGGGGAGGTCGATATTTTCGTCGGCCAGAATTATGTGCTGTCCTCGCGCGACGGCGGCAGCCAGCAGGGCTTCCTCGGCGTGCGCGCGCGTGCCGAGAAGGAGCCGCACATGCTGCGGCTCGGCCCGGCGTTCGTGCTGTACGCGCTGATGGACGCCGTGGTGGACCGCTACTTCCCGGTGCTCGACATGCTGGAGTCCGAGCTGGAGCGGATCGAGGAGCTGATCTTCACCCAGGGCCGGCAGCGCGACAACATCCAGCGCCTGTATGAGCTCAAGGGCAAGGTGACGGTGGTGCGCCACGTGGTGGGGCCGCTGATGGAGGCGGTGGGCCGGCTGCATGGCGGCCGCGTGCCGTCGATGTGCCAGGAAACCCAGGAATACTTCCGCGACGTGCACGATCACCTGCACCGCATCAGCAGTTCGCTCGACGGCATCCGCGACACCATCGCGACCGCGATCCAGGTCAACCTGTCGATGGTGGCGATCGAGGAGAGCGAGGTGAATAAGCGGTTGGCGGCGTGGGCGGCGATCTTCGCCATCGTGACCGCGTTCGCCGGCTTGTGGGGCATGAATTTCAAATACATGCCGGAGCTCGATTGGAAGTACGGTTATCCGATGGCGATCGCCGTGATGGTGGGCGTGTGCCTCTATCTGCACCGGCGCTTCAAGAAGGCCGGTTGGTTGTAGCGAAAAAAAATCCCGGCCGAAGCCGGGATTTTCATATCAACTTCTGGATTGCTTAGAAGTTGTAGGTGCCACGCACGTACAGGGTACGGCCGACCGGGTCGGTGTAGCGTGGATCGTAGCCAGCCTGGAAGTTGCCGGTCTGGTACGACAGCGGTGGCTGGCGGTCGAAGATGTTACGCACGCCGGCGGTCAGGGTCAGGCCTTCCGAAGCCTTCCACGAACCGTAGCCGTCCCAGGTGGTGTACGACGGCACGCGGTTGGTTGGATCCTGGTCGATATAACCCGACTTGTAGTGCGCCACCAGGCCCGCGCCGACCTTGCCCTGGGTCCAGTTCACGTTGACGTTGTTCTGCCAGCGGAAGATAGGACCGTCGCCCGAGTACACGCCGACCTTCTGGTGCATCGTGTCGCCGACGAAGTTCTGGTACTCGTACTTGTGCACCCAGGTGCCACTGTAGTTGAAGGTGAACGCGCCGTAGTTCTTGGTGCGCAGCTTGTAGGCCGCCGACAGGTCGACACCGTTGGTGTTCACATCGCCCAGGTTCTGGGTGCGCAGGTCGACGTAGCCGCAGGTGATCGGGTTAGGGCATTGCGAACCATCGATCGCCAGGTCGCCCGACGGGTTGCGGTGGTAGTACGAGGCGAAGGTCACCGGATCGGCCAGCACGTCGTAGTCCTGCAGGCTGCCGATCTGCTGCGTCAGGCGGATCGACCAGTAGTCGGCGCTCAGCGACAGGTTGTTGACCGGTTCCCACATCACGCCCACGGTGCCGTTCTTCGAACGTTCAGGCGCCAGCGCGGTGTTGCCGCCGTTCAGCACCTGGAACTGCTGCGAGCAGTTGGCCGAGGCCGACTTGCCGGGGATCGGGTTGCCGCCCGGGCAGTTGATCGGGTCGTCCAGGGTGTTGGCCGAGTTGGTGTACGAGTTGGCCGAGTGCAGCTCGTACAGCGACGGCGCGCGGAAGCCCTTCGAGTACGAACCGCGGAACAGCAGCTCTTTCACCGGACGGAAGGTGAAGGCGAACTTCGGATTGGTGGTGTGGCCGAAGTCGCTGTACTTGTCGTAGCGGAAGGCGGCGGTGATGTCCAGGTTCTTCAGCACCGGCACGTTCAGCTCCGAATAGAAGGCCGACACGTTGCGGCTGCCTTCCTGCAGCAGGCCGGGATCGATACCGGTCGAGGCCACCACTTTCTGGGCGAACTCGGCGTTGGCGGCGTCGTGGAATTCCTGGTGCTCGTACTGCGCGCCGACGGCCAGCGCGGCCTGGTGGCCGGTGTTCAGCCAGTCGCCGACTTCACGGCTCAGCTTCAGGTCGGCCGACTTGTTGGTGCCTTTCGAGTTGCGCTCGTTGCCGCTCAGGGCGGCGCTGTTCAGCAGCGCGGTGCCGGCGGCGCTCTGCTCGCCGAAGGTGTTGATCACGCCTTCCAGCACGCCCTTGGTGATGATGTTGCCATCGCTGTAGCCGTACAGGTTCTGGGTGACTTTGTTTTCGTTGTACGAGACGGCGGTCTCGTAATCCCAGCCTGCCACCACGCCCTTGAGCGACACCACCAGGCGTTGCTGCTTGTTGATGTTCTCGTCGGCGCGCGCGCCGTTCGGCATGTCGCGCCAGCGGGCGGTCACGAAGCCGGGCTGCACGCCAGGGGTGATCGAACCGGCCAGGTCCATGTAGGTCGGGTCGAGGCCGGCGGCGCTCGGGTAGTACGGGTTCGGCGTGCCGTCCGGACGCAGGCGGTTGATGTACAGGCCGCCGTATGGCACCGGCGCGATCTGGGTTTCGACCTTGCTCTCGGTCGACAGCAGTTCGATGCCCAGCTCGTGGTTTTCATTGATCTTGAAGGTGCCCTTGACCAGGCCGGTGGTGCGCTCGCTCTTCGGCACGTAGTCCACGAAGGACGAGGTGGTCATCTGGCACAGGCCGTTCTTGCCCTTGACCAGGAACACGCCGTTGGTGCAGTCCGGACCGGCCGGGTTGCCCGACAGGTTGCCCTGCGCCCAGTTGGCCGGATAGGTCGACGACGACAGGCCGCCGGCGTAGCGGGTGTTGTAGTCGCGCTGGGTGCCGCCGACGCGGCCCTGTTCCTGGTGGTCGACCATGGCGAAGATGTTGAAGCCGTTCTTGTCCAGGTCGCCCCAGCCGTAGCCGGCGTTGAAGTTGCTGGCCGCGCCGCCTTCCTTCTCCGGGCTGTCGGCGCCGAGGGTGACGGTGCCGCCCTGGAAGTCCTTCTTGGTGATGAAGTTGATCACGCCGCCGACGGCGTCCGAGCCGTACAGCGAGGAGGCGCCGTCACGCAGCACTTCCACGCGCTCCAGCGCGGCGAAAGGAATCATGTTCAGGTCGGGGGCCGAGCTGTCGATGGCGTTGTTGGCCAGGCGGCGGCCGTTCAGCAGCACCAGGGTCTTGTTCTGGCCGATGCCGCGCAGGTCGGCGAACGACGAGCCGCCGGTGCCGGAACCGACGGTCTGGCTGGTGCCCTGCTGCGATTGCGACACGCTCAGGCTGGCCATCACTTGCTCGATGGTGGTGATGCCTTCCTTCTTCAGGTCTTCGACCTTGACCACGGTGACCGGCACGGCGGTTTCAGCGTCGATACGCTTGATTGCCGAACCGGTAATTTCCACGCGCTGGATCGGCGCGTCTTGGGCGAATGCCGGTTGTGCCAGCATCATTGCGGCGCTGCCCGCGAACATCACGCGCAGCGAACGCGACAAAACAGTTTCCATCATCATTGATCAACTCCTTGGGGGTGTCACTTGTTACTTTATTATCGAAACTTACACTATGAATAATCTATAAGTGAAATTATTCAGGGCGAGTCATCAGACCACTTGGGGCCGCGCGAGGTCAATTCCCGGTCTGTAACAACATTGAAATAAACAACACTTCCTGCGGTTTTTGCCGAAAAAACGGCGTTTCTTACACAAAAATACAAATATTTAGACTTTTTATGGCTAAAACATGCTAGGTCATATGCGAACATTCAACCATGTTCACACCGAAAAATAACGATACAATGGGCAAGTCTTAGCGACCCTGGAGCCAGGTATGAGCGAGCAGAAACAGGCGGCGCCGCTGTTCGATGCGGCCGATGGACGAACGTTGGCCGAGGCCGCGCTGCGTTCGATTACGGCCTCGACCTCGCGCGCGCGCGGCGCGGACTTCCTGCGCATCCTGGTGCGCGACCTGGCGCAGGCGCTGGACGTGACCTACGTGATCATCGGCCGCGTCATCACCATGGTCGACGGCGACGAGGGCATCCGCACACTGGCGGTGTGGGCCGGCCAGGATTACCTGCCCAACATGGAATACAGCCTGCGCCACACGCCCTGCCAGAACGTGGCCGAGCAGTGCATGTGCTTCCACCCCAGCGGCATCCAGGCCGACTACCCTCAGGACACGCTGCTGGTCGAGATGCGGGCCGAGAGCTACGTCGGCATGCCGATGACCGACACCGAGGGGCAGACGCTGGGCATCCTGTCGGCCATCGACACCAAGCCGATGGCGGAGGACAAGCGCCTGCTGGCGCTGTCGCTGCTGTCGATCTTCGCCGCGCGCTGCGCGGCCGAGCTGCAGCACCAGGAGCGCGAGCAGCAGCTGGAGGCCAAGATCCAGCGTCGCACCGAGGCGCTGCTGACGGCGCAGGCGACGCTGGTGGAGCAGGAGAAGATGGTGGCGCTGGGCGCGCTGGTGGCGGGCGTGGCGCACGAGGTCAACACGCCGATCGGGGTGGCGGTGACGGCCGCCTCCACCATGGTCAGCTATGCCGAGGACTTGCTCAAATGCGTCAACGGCGAGCGCGTCAGCCGCTCCGAGCTGCAGGCGCTGGGGCAGCGCCTGAGCGAGGGCGCGCTGCTGATCGAGCGCAACCTCGCGCGCGCGGCCGACCTGATCGGCAACTTCAAGCAGCTGGCGGTGGACCAGGGCAGCGAGCACGTCACCGAGATCAGCCTGCGCGAGCACGCGCTGGGCGTGGTGAGCGCGCACGGCCCGGAGTTGCGCAAGGTGGGCCTGAGCGTCGACGTCGAGATCGCGCCCGAGCTGCGCACCCGGCTCGACGCCGGGCGCTGGTCGCAGGTGCTGTCCAACCTGCTGATGAACGCGGCCAAGCACGGCTATCCGAACGGCGGCCCGGGGCGCATCACGTTGGCCGCGCGCATGGCGCTGGAGAACGGCGCGCGCTGGCTGTTGCTGGAGTTCGCCGACGACGGCGTGGGCTTGACGGCGGAGGCGCGCGAGCGCGTGTTTGAACCGTTCTTCACCACCAAGCGCGGGCAGGGCGGTTCGGGACTGGGCATGCACATCGTCTACACGATCGTGCACCAGATGGGTGGGCAGGTCGCGGTGGCGGCCACCGCGCCCGGCGCCGGCTGCCGCATCAAGCTGCGGCTGCCGGTGCGGGATGGCAAGGCTTAAGCCCGCTGTTGTTGCTCGGCCAGCGACAGCGCCACCGCCTCCGCCACCTTGATGCCGTCCACGCCGGCCGACAGGATGCCGCCCGCGTAGCCGGCCCCTTCGCCGGCCGGGAACAGGCCCTTGGTGTTGAGGCTTTGCAGCGTATCGTCGCGGCGCTTGATGCGGATCGGCGACGAGGTGCGCGTCTCCAGCCCGGTCAGCACGGCGTCGTGCTTGAAGTAGCCCTTGATCTGCTTGTCGAAGGCGGGGAAGGCTTCGCGCAGCGCGGTCACGGCGAACTCCGGCAGGATCCGCGCCAGGTCGGTCAGGGTGATGCCCGGCTTGTAGGACGGGATCACCGCGCCAAACTCGGTCGAGGCCTTGCCGGCCACGAAGTCGCCCATCAGCTGGCCCGGGGCGTTGTAGGTGCCGCCGCCGAGCTTGAAGGCCTTCTCTTCGAGGTCGCGCTGGAACGCCACCCCGGCCAGCGGATGCCCGGGGTAGTCGACTTCCGGCGAGATGCTGACCACGATAGCGCTGTTGGCGTTGCGCTCGTTGCGCGAGTACTGGCTCATGCCGTTGGTGACCACGCGACCCGGCTCGGACGCGGCAGCCACCACCGTGCCGCCCGGGCACATGCAGAAGCTGTACACCGCGCGGCCGTTGGAGGCGTGGTGCACCAGCTTGTAGTCGGCCGCGCCCAGGAGCGGGTGGCCGGCGTTGGGGCCGAAGCGGCAGGCGTCGATCAGCGATTGCGGGTGCTCGACGCGGAAGCCGATCGAGAACGGCTTGGCCTCGATGTAGACGCCGCGCTCGTACAGCATCTCGAAGGTGTCGCGCGCGCTGTGGCCGATGGCCAGGATCACGTGGTTGGTGACGATTTTCTCGCCGCTTTCCAGCATGATGCCGCGCACCTGGCGGCCGTCGGCGGATTCCTCGATATCGATGTCGGTCACCTTGCTCTCGAAGCGGTACTCGCCGCCCAGCGCCTCGATGGTTTCGCGCATCGACTCCACCATCTTCACCAGGCGGAAGGTGCCGATGTGCGGCTTGCTGACGTAGATGATTTCCTCCGGCGCGCCGGCCTTGACGAACTCGGTCAGCACCTTGCGGCCGTAGTGTTTGGGATCCTTGATCTGGCTGTACAGCTTGCCGTCCGAGAAGGTGCCGGCGCCGCCCTCGCCGAACTGCACGTTCGATTCCGGATTGAGCTTGCGCTGGCGCCAGAAGCCGAAGGTGTCGACCGTGCGTTCGCGCACGATCTTGCCGCGTTCGACGATGATGGGGCGCAGGCCCATCTGCGCCAGGATCAGCGCGGCCAGCAGGCCGCACGGGCCGATGCCGATCACCACCGGACGCTGGAAGTCCGGATGGGCGGCCAGGGCCTGGCCGTCGGCCACGAATTTATACGTGGTGTCCGGCGACGGCATGATGTGCACGTCGTGGTGGTGTTTTTGCAGCACGGCCGCTTCGTTATTGAGCGCGATATCGAGCGAATAGATCAGGACGATAGCGCTTTTCTTGCGGGCGTCGTAGCTGCGTTTATAAACGGTAAAGCCGAGCAGGTCGGCGGCCGGGATGCCGAGGCGCGCGATGATGGCGGCCGGCAGTTCGTCTTCCGTGTGGTTCAGCGGAAGCTTGAGTTCATTCAGTCTCAACATGGTGGATTTCCAGCAGGTGACAGGGCTCCGTAGCTAGCGGAGAGCGATGCGGCGAGCAGCCGCAGGCGTTATTTTACCTCCACTGCGGGTCTCCAGTCTAACCGGCCAGGGGTATTAAGAATGACCATGCGCCGATTAATTCACATTCAAATAGTCATTCAATAAAAATATAAAATAATTTATAAAATGAAAACCACCCAGGCATATGCACCAAATAGTTCAGTGATGCACTAAATTTGTGCGTTGCAGAAATACAACGTTGGTGCTTGCGGGCAACTTTTCACGCGTTCCCGTTTTCGGGCTCGACAGGTGCGGCAAGTGTGCTTTTATGCTCAAAATGACACACTCGTAATGATGCGCCGCACAAATATTGAGCTTCAGTCAATTTTTTACTGGAAATATAAATACAGGAATTTGCGCGTTTTGCCGATATTTTATTTGCTTTAAAACGATTTAACTCAGATAAAAGTATTGTTACATCTTGAATTAATTGATGGGTGATGAAATTTGCTGCATGGCAGCATAAATTGGTTCATAAACTGCTTGCATTGTTGCGGAGGATGGTCTTCGTTGTTTTCGTGAAACATTGCTTCACTTTGGTTGACAGTTTCGGCAGGCCAATGGTTTCATGCAGTGCGCCTGCAAATCACGATTTTGCCAGGTGTTAATAAGCGAGATTCAGCACCCTGATAATCCCAGAGGCCACCCGGCCCCAAGGCAATATCAATCTCAGGTTAAAAGAATCCTTCAGGCTAACCACATTTAATAAGCCCGGTTTTTTAAATAAAAACCGGGCTTATGGTTGGTTGGGTTTCTCCCCGCCACGGGAGTTCAATAATGGGAGTTTTACAATGATTCAAGAGAAAATCCTTTCGCAGACCCTGCGTTCGGTATTCGCGGGCTCCATGCTGGTCGGTATGACCGCCATGATGCACAACGCGATGGCACAAGACGCCGCGCCGCAAAAGATCGAGTCGGTGCAGATCACCGGTACCCGCATCACCACCCCGGGCACCACCTCGACCAGCCCGATTTCGTCGGTCAGCGCCGAGGAAATCAAAGCCTCGCAGCCTGCCGCTGTGGAAGAATTCATCAAGACCCTGCCAGTGGCCATGCCGAGCATCGGTTCCGGCACCAACAACGGCACCTCCGGCGCCGCCACCATCGACCTGCGCGGCCTGGGCCCGAACCGTACCCTGGTGCTGATCAACGGCCGCCGCATGGTACCGTTCAACCTGGACGGCACGGTCGACACCAACACCATTCCAATCGCTCTGCTGAGCCGCGTTGACCTGCTGACCGGTGGCGCATCCGTGGCCTACGGTGCCGACGCGGTGGCCGGTGTGGTCAACTTCAACCTGAAGAAAAACTTCAGCGGTTTCGACGCCACCACTTCCTACGGCGGCACCACCAACGATCACGACGCCAAGAAAAAGCGCACCGACATCACCATGGGCGCCAACCTGGACGACGGCCGCGGCAACGTGGTGCTGAGCATTGGCAAGACCAATGTCGACCCGCTGCGCCAGGGCGCCCGCCCGTACGGCGTCACCTCGCTGAGCTCGACCACCGGCAAGCCAAGCGGCTCGAACACCACCATCCCGACCGGCATCGCTGTGACCAAAGGCGCGGGCGGTACCGACACTCTGTCGGGCAACTGGCAGATGGACCCGGCCAGTGGCAAGCTGGTGTCGCCGCTGGTGCCTTACAACACCAACCCGCTGAACTACTACCAGACCGGTCTGGATCGTACCCAGGCGACCTCGCTGGCAAGCTACAAGATCAACGACAAAGTTGAAGCGTATGCCGAGGTGTTCTACACCAACAGCAAAGTCTCGTCGACCCTGGCTGAATCGGGCACCTTCGGCAATGTGTTCCAAGTGCCTATCGGTAACCCGTTTATTCCGGATCCGGCCCGTCAGCAGATCTGCGCGCGCGCCGGCATCACCGCCGCCAACTGCGTTGCCGGCAATACCACCCTGGTGCCGATGACCATCAATCGCCGCTTTGTGGAAATGGGCCCGCGTCTGAACGACTTCAGCAACAGCACCCTGCAGTACACGCTGGGCGCGCGCGGCGATCTGGCGTTCGACTGGACCTACGACGTGAACTGGACCCGCGGCAAGGCCGACCAGACCCAGGTGCGCGGCAACTGGGGTTCGCTGTCGAAAGTGGGCCAGGCGCTGAACTATGTGGGCGGCACCAAGTGCGTATCCGACACCAACGGCTGCGTGCCGCTGAATGTGTTCGGCGCCGCCGGCAGCATCACGCCGGCCATGATCGGCTTCATCAACGAAGGCGCGATCCTGCTGCAAAACGTACAGCAGGACGTGGGTTCGGTCTCCTTCGCTGGCGATCTGGGCAACAAGTTCGTTTCCCCATGGGCCGGCCAGCCGATCACCATGGCGATCACCGCCGAGGAACGCAAGGTTGTCGCCGGCACCCAGTCGGACGCCGCCTCGCAGATCCAGGGCGAAGTGTTGGGCACCGGCGCGCCGACCCCGGACCGCTCGGGCCACTTCCGCCTGCGCGAGCTGGCGATCGAATCGCAGGTTCCGCTGATCAAGGACAAGCCGTTCGTGCGCGCCCTGAATGCTGACCTGGGCTACCGCGAGACCGAGTTCAAGTCGGGCGACGCCGCTTCGATCAATTACAGCAGCTGGAAAATCGGCGCCGAGTGGGAACCGGTCAAGACCATCCGCTTCCGCGGCATGGTGCAAAAGGCTACCCGCGCGCCGAACGTGAACGAACTGTTCGCACCGCTGGTGACCGGCCTGTCGAACCAGGCGGTGGATCCTTGCCAGAAGGGCGGCAGCGCGGTGCCTTCGCAAGCCAATACGCCGGGCACCCTGGCTAACCTGTGCCGTCTGACCGGTGTGCCGGCTGGCGAAATCGGTTCGCTGGCACAACCATCGTCGGGCCAGATCAACCGTCTGTCGGGCGGCAATCCGGACCTGGGGCCTGAAACCGCCAAGACCAAGACCCTGGGCTTCGTCTGGGAGCCGCTGCCGAAGCTGGCGATCTCGCTGGACTACTACAA
This sequence comes from Duganella sp. SG902, assembly GCF_013376005.1. Lineage (GTDB taxonomy): Bacteria > Pseudomonadota > Gammaproteobacteria > Burkholderiales > Burkholderiaceae_D > Rugamonas. The sequence goes on from NZ_JABMJK010000004.1 coordinate 370,450, forward strand.
GATCACCATCGCCAATGCGATCTCGCGTCCAAGCACGACCGATATTACGGATGACTGCTACAACAACAATCCGACCTACGCCTTCAACGCCTCGTGCGCGCAGATCGGCCGTAACCCTGCCAACGGTACCTTCAACGGTGTGGATTCGAAGGGTGTATTCACCCCACTCACCAACTCGGGCCACCAGGAAACCAGCGGTTTCGACCTGAACGTGAACTACAAGCTGCAGGCCAAGCAGATCAACCTGGATCCGAAGTACGGTAACTTCGACCTGGGCTTCGCCTTCAACCAGGTGCAGAGCTTCGAGTTCCAGCCTTCGCCGATCTCGATCAACCGTAATTGCCTGGGTTACTACTCGGTGGCTTGCGGTGACGTCGCCAACTCGCCGGTATATAAGCGCAAGTTCAGCCAGCGCACCACCTGGAACGTCGGTGATTTCTCGGTCGGCTACAACTGGCGTTACGTGAGCGCGGTGGATATCGAACCGCTGGCACTGAAGAACACCGCCTTCCTGCCGCAGTTCTCGCACATTGCAGCGTACAACTACGTGGATCTGTCGGGTGTGTATAACTACTCGAAGAACCTGCGCTTCAACGTCAGCGTGAACAACCTGGCTAACAAGAAACCTCCGATCGTGGGCGGCACCATCGCCACCACTGCTATGGACAGCGGCAACACCTTCCCGCAATCCTACGACGCGGTCGGTCGTTACATCACCTTCGGCGCCAGCCTGAAGTTCTGATCGGCTTAGGCTGATATCACAATGGCGGACTACGGTCCGCCATTTTTTTTACATGCCGTTCCAGGCCGCGCTCAGCATGGCCACGGCGGCCAGGGCGGCGGTTTCGGTGCGCAGGATGCGCGGACCCATGGCCAGCGGCAGGGCGCCGTGGCGGATCGCCAGCTCTTCTTCCTGATCGCTGAGGCCGCCCTCGGGGCCGACCACCAGCGTCACCGCCTGCGGCGGCTGGTGGCGCGCCCATTCGGCCAGCGACTGCCCGGCGCGCGGCGTCAGGATGACGCGGCGGTGCAGGTCTTGCTGGGTGATCCAATTTTTATAGTCTTGCGGCGGCGCCAGCTGGGCCAGCCGGTTGCGCCCGCTCTGCTCGGACGCCGAGACGATGATGCCGCGCCAGTGCTCCAGCTTTTTTTCGGCCCGCTCGGCGGATAACTTCACCACGCAGCGCTGCGTCGCCAGCGGCTGGAAGCCCGACACGCCCAGTTCGATGGCCTTTTCGATGATCCAGTCCATCTTGGTGCCCTCGGGCAGGGCCTGCGCCAGCGTCACGGCGAACGGCAGCTCGACCTCGCGCGGCGTGTGCGCCTTGACCTCGGCGCTGGCGCTGCGGCGGCCGATCTCGCTCAGGCTGGCGGTGTATTCGCCGCCCTCGCCGTTGAACAGGGTGATCAGCTCGCCCGGCGCCAGGCGCAGCACCTGCACATGGTGGGCGACCGCGTCGGGCAGGGCGACAATGGCGCCGATGGCCAGCGGCTGGGGGCAAAAGAAGCGGGGCATAACGTGGTGTCCGGATAAGTAGAGCTGCAATTTTAAATGGTGGCTGCCATCGTCTGGTAAAATAATGGGCTCTGCAAGCTCCGCCCTTGCGCCCAGTTTCCATACTTCCGTGATATCAACGATGACTTCTACGCTCCCCACCACCCAAATGGCTAACGCGATCCGCGCGCTGGCAATGGACGCCGTCCAGAAGGCCAACTCCGGCCACCCAGGCATGCCGATGGGCATGGCCGAAATCGCCGTGGCGCTGTGGTCCGGCCATTACAGCCACAACCCGGCCAATCCGAAATGGGTGAACCGCGACCGCTTCCTGCTGTCGAACGGCCACGGCTCGATGCTGCACTACGCGCTGCTGCACCTGGCCGGCTATGCGGTGAGCATGGACGACATCAAGGCCTTCCGCCAGATGCACTCGAAGACCCCGGGCCACCCGGAAGTCGGCTACACCCCGGGCGTGGAAACCACCACCGGCCCGCTGGGCCAGGGCATCGCCAACGCGGTCGGCATGGCGCTGGCCGAATGGCTGCTGGCGAGCGAATTCAACAAGCCGGGCCTGGACGTGGTCGACCACTACACCTACGCCTTCGTCGGCGACGGCTGCCTGATGGAAGGCATCTCGCACGAGGCGTGCGCGCTGGCCGGCACCCTGGGCCTGAAAAAACTGATCGCCCTGTACGACGACAACGGCATCTCGATCGACGGCAAGGTCGAGGGCTGGTTCACCGACGACACCCCGGCCCGCTTTGAGGCCTACGGCTGGAACGTGATCCGCGCGGTGGACGGCCACGACGTGGCCGCCGTCTCGGCCGCCATCGCCGCCGCCAAGAAGGCGGACAAGCCGACCCTGATCTGCTGCAAGACCATCATCGGCAAGGGCTCGCCGAACCTGCAAGGCGGCGACAAGGTGCACGGCGCCGCGCTGGGCGAGAAGGAAGTGGCCGCCGTGCGCGAGTACATCGGCTGGAGCGCCGCCCCGTTCGAGATCCCGGCCGACATCTACGCCGCCTGGGATGCCAAGGCCGCCGGTGCCAAGCAGGAAGCCGAGTGGGCCGCCAAGTTCGCCGAATACACGGCCAAATACCCGGCCGAAGCCGCGGAGCTGACCCGCCGCATGGCCGGCGAGCTGCCGGGCGCGTTTGAAGCGGCGCTGGCCGCCGGCATCGCCTCGACCGTCGAGAAGAAGGAAAACATCGCCACCCGCAAGGCCAGCCAGAACGCCATCCAGGCGCTGGCGCCGGTGCTGCCGGAATTCCTGGGCGGCTCGGCCGACCTGACCGGCTCCAACCTGACCAACTGGAAGGAAATCGTGCCGGTGCGCTCGGGCCAGCCGGGCAACCACATCAACTACGGCGTGCGCGAGTTCGGCATGTCGGCGATCATGAACGGCGTCGCCCTGCACGGCGGCTACATCCCGTTCGGCGCCACCTTCCTGACCTTCGCCGACTACAGCCGCAACGCGCTGCGCATGGCCGCGCTGATGAAGCAGCGTTCGATCTTCGTGTTCACCCACGACTCGATCGGCCTGGGCGAGGACGGCCCGACCCACCAGTCGGTCGAGCACGTGTCGTCGCTGCGCCTGATCCCCAACCTGGACAACTGGCGTCCGTGCGACACCACCGAGTCGATGGTGGCGTGGGGCGCGGCGGTCCAGCGCAAGGATGGCCCGTCGACCCTGATCTTCTCGCGCCAGAACCTGCCGTTCCAGGAACGCAGCGAGGCGCAGATCGCCGACATCAAGCGCGGCGGCTATGTGCTGCGCGAGGCGGCCGACGCCAAGGTCACCCTGATCGCCACCGGTTCCGAGATCGAGCTGGCGCAGGCCGCCGCCTCGGCGCTGGCCGCCGAGGGCATCGTGGCGCGCGTGGTGTCGATGCCGTCGACCGATGTATTTGACCGTCAGGACGCCGCCTACAAGGCCAGCGTGCTGACCAAGGGCGTGCCCCGTGTGGCAATCGAAGCCGGCGTGACCGATTTCTGGTACAAATACGTCGGTCTGGAAGGCGCTGTTGTCGGCATCGATACCTTCGGTGAGTCGGCTCCCGCAGGCGTGCTGTTCAAGCACTTCGGCTTCACCGTCGAAAACGTCGTGGCGAAAGTCAAAGCTGTCATTGCTTAATCTATAATTGCTGGTTGCATTAACAATATTTTTAATCAGGAGCAAAGTATGACGATCAAAGTTGCAATCAACGGCTATGGCCGTATCGGCCGTAATGTGCTGCGCGCTTTCTACGAAGGCGGCAAGAAACAAGACATCCAGATCGTGGCCATCAACGATCTGGGCGACGCCAAGGCCAACGCCCACCTGACCCGCTACGACACCGCCCACGGCAAGTTCCCTGGCACCGTGGAAGTGGACGGCGACAACATGATCGTGAACGGCGACGTGATCCGCGTGTTCGCGCAGCGCAATCCGGCTGAAATCCCATGGGGCGACCTGGGCGTGGACGTGGTGCTGGAGTGCACCGGCTTCTTCACCACCAAGGAAAAAGCCTCGGCCCATCTGAAGGGCGGCGCCAAGAAGGTGATCATCTCGGCCCCGGGCGGCAAGGACGTGGACGCGACCATCGTGTACGGCGTCAACCACGGCGTGCTGAAAGCCTCGGACACCGTGATCTCGAACGCCTCGTGCACCACCAACTGCCTGGCCCCGCTGGTCAAGCCGCTGAACGACGCCATCGGCCTGGAAAACGGCCTGATGACCACCGTGCACGCCTACACCAACGACCAGGTGCTGACCGACGTCATGCACGAAGACCTGCGCCGCGCCCGTTCGGCCACCCAGTCGATGATCCCGACCAAGACCGGCGCCGCCGCCGCGGTCGGCCTGGTGCTGCCGGAGCTGAACGGCAAGCTGGACGGTTACGCCATCCGCGTGCCGACCATCAACGTCTCGATCGTTGACCTGTCGTTCATCGCCAAGCGTGACACCACCGTGGATGAAATCAACGCCCTGATGAAGGCCGCTGCCGAAGGCCCGCTGAAAGGCGTGCTGACCTACAACACCGAACCACTGGTGTCGGTCGACTTCAACCACAACCCGGCCTCGTCGAACTTCGACGCCACCCTGACCAAAGTGTCGGGCCGCCTGGTGAAAGTCTCGTCGTGGTACGACAACGAGTGGGGCTTCTCCAACCGTATGCTGGACACCACCGTGGCACTGATGAGCGCCAAGTAATCCGATAGCGTCCGTATCAAAAGCCCTCCCGGCGCAAGCCGCGGAGGGCTTTTTTATGCTTGCGACGATGTGAAATTCGGTGCAATATCGAATCAATATTGATGTTGGAGGCGATGATGCGCACCACCGTAACGATTGATGATGAGTTGTATCAGAAGGCCCTTGAGGTAGCGGACCCGTCGATGGACAAGGCGGACTTGTTTCGCGAGGCGGTGAAGACCTTCGTCCGGGTACGCGCCGCCCAGCGTCTCGCCGCGCTCGGCGGTGCGGCATCAGGCATGAACGACATTCCGCGCGAGAGGAATGAGGCGGCGCGATGAAACACGGCGTGCTGGTGGATACCTCCGTGTGGGTGGACCACTTCCGCCATCGCAACCCGGCGTTGGAGCAGCTCCTGCATCAGGACGCTGTGTTGACTCATTTGATGATTATCGGCGAGATAGCCTGCGGCACGCCGCCAAACCCGAGGGCGCGGACCCTGGGAGACCTGGGCACGCTCGCCATGGCGCAGCATGCCAGCGTCGGCGAGACCATGGCGTTCATTGAGCGGGAAGCCTTGTATGGCTTGGGCTGCGGAGTGGTGGACATGATGCTGCTCGCCTCAACCCTCATGACGCCGGCGGCGGCACTGTGGACGCTGGATCGGCGGCTTGCGGGCCTGGCTGAACGATTTGGTGTGGCGCACCACGTGCAGCCATGAAAAAAGCCCTCCCGGCGGGAACCGGGAGGGCTTTCCGAGGGCAGGGCGGCAGCGCCGCCCATTCCAGATTACAGCGACACGCGCAGACCCAGGTAGTAGCGGCGGCCGATCGGATCGTAGGCCGATGCATCGGTCTCGGTACCGGTGGTGTTGCCTGGCAGACCGGTCACGACTGGCGGCGCCTTCTTGTCGAAGGCGTTATCCATGCCGAAGTACAGCTGGTAGTTCTTCTTCACGTCGTAGGTCAGCTGGAAGTCGGTGGTGGTGTACGAACCGATTTTCGGTGCCAGTTCCGGATTCTCGTAAGTGTTCAGGAACTGGTCGTCCAGTTTGACGCGGCCGGTGTAGGTGGTGGTGGTGCTCAGACCGAAATTGCCCCACTTGTAGGCCAGGTTCAGCACGGCCTTGTTGCGTGGCGATTCCAGCTCACCCGCCGATTCGTCTTTGTCCGCGCCTTGGGTCGGCACGTTCCACAGCGTCTTCAGGTAGGTGTAGGCGATCTTCGCATTCAGACGGCCAGGACCCACTTTGTCCGCCCACGAGGCGGTCAAGTCGATACCCTTGGTGCCCAGGCCGCCGCTGTTTTCCTGCGAGGTGTCGCTATACTTGATCGAACCCGGGCTGTTCGAGCCTTCGGCAGTGGCGCGGCGGGTAATGTACTGGCAGTAGAAGGTGTTGCCGCCGTAGCATTGTTGCAGCGCGAACTGGCGTGGCGTGCCCACGATGGCGTCCGAGATCTTGATGTTGAAGTAGTCCGCCGTGAAGGTGAACTTGCTCAGCATAGGGATCGAGGTCGGGGTGATGACCACACCGATGGTGCTGGAACGGCCTTTTTCCGCTTTCAGGTTCGGGTTGCCGCGGTTGTAGCCGCTCACGCCCTGTTTGTCCGCCTGGTTCAGCGTGAACACGCCGCCGTTGGCAGCGATGTTGGCGGCGACACCCGGCGCCGCGCGGCAAGCCACGCTGACCGGATCGGTCGCGGTCGCGGTCACGCCTTCGCATGGATCGCTGACCGATGGGAAGTCCTGGCTAGGCGCCTGGTACAGCTCGCTGATGTTCGGCGCGCGGGTCGACACGGCGCGGGTACCACGGAACTTGATGTCCGACACCGGCGCCCACTCCAGGCCGGCGTTCCAGCTGTTGGTGCTGCCAACGGTGGTGTAGTCGCCGTGGCGGAAGGAGCCGCGGAAGTCCAGGTTCTTGGCGAACGGCTTGTCCTTCAGCAGCGGCACGCGGGTTTCCACGAATTCTTCACGCACGATGAAGCTGCCGTAGGTTGGCGGGGTGGCGTTGCCGGCGTTCAAGCCAGCCTGGGTCAGTGGATCCGGCACGCTGCTGGAATCTTCGCTACGCCATTCGTAGCCTGCCGCCAGGCCGATGTTGCCTGCTGGCAGACCCCATGGCAGTTCGCCGGTGATGGTGCCGCCGGCAATTTTCTGCGTGATCGCCGTTTCCAGCGAGCCTGGTGCGGTCACGTACTTCAGCGCTTCCGGCGAGATGGTGCCGAGGCCGAACACATTGATCGGCACGCAACCGTCGCGACGGGCCTGGGCGTCCGCGCACATCACGCCGCCGCCCGGGTCAGGGTTAGGCACGCCAGCCAGGGCGCTGCGCATGTTGACGATGTTGATCTGGCCGGTCGAGGCCTGCGATTCGGTGGTGCGGCCGTAGCTGACGAAGGCCTCGTAGTTCCAGTCGGTGGTGAACGGCAGGGTGCCTTTCAAGCCGGTCGCCAGGCGCAGGGTGCCGCGATTGACGGTGCTGTGGCGCGGGCCGAACTCGGCCAGGCGGCGGGTGAAGCGGTAGTCCTTCAGGCCGTCGCCGTCGGTGTCGGTCATGCGGTCCCACAGGTATTGCGGGATCAGCGGATTGCGCACGGCCACGCCGTTGACCATGGTTTCGCCCTGCACCACGCCCGACGGACGGAAGATGTTGGACGAGTCCAGCGCGAACGGCTCGATGTTGGTGTCGACCTTGGTCGAGGCGTAGGTGCCTTCGAAGAACGCGTTGTGGTTGTCGTTCAGCTTGAGGTTGCCGTTGGTGGCGAACAGGTAGCGCTCGGTCGGCACGGCAATGGTGCGGTACTGCGAACGGTTGAAGCCGGAGGCGGGCAGGGTGGCGCTGCCGTTGGTCGACCAGCCGATCGGGTTGCCGTTCTTGTCGTAGGTGTAGCTGGCGCCGCTGGTGCCGTAGAAGAAGCGGCCTTGCGGGGCGAAGCTGGAGTAGTACGGCGAAATGGTCTTGAAGATGTCGCGCACGTCGCCGGTCACCGCTTCGGCCAGCGAGTACTGGTCGATGTTGGCGCCCAGGCCCGGACGGTCTTTCGACATCACGGCGCCCTGTTTCGAGTAGCCGAAGTGACCCATGATGTTGCTGGCGCCGTCGGCCGAGGTGGTGCCGAAGGTGATGGCCAGTTTTTTCTTGAAGTCGTCGCTCTTGTCGCTCTTGCCGGTCGAGGCATCGACGGTCACGCCTTCAAAGTTTTTCTTCAGGATGATGTTGACCACACCGGCCACAGCGTCGGAACCGTAGGTCGCCGACGCGCCGCCGGTCAGCAGTTCCACGCGTTCGATGAAGTCGGTCGGGATGGTGTTCAGGTCGACCGCGGTGTCGCCTGGGACGCCGGACACGAAGCGGCGGCCGTTAACCAGCACCAGGGTACGCGAGTCACCCAGGTTACGCAGGTTGACGGTCGACACGCCGCCGCCCGAGGTCAGGAAGTTCGAGTTGGTACGGCTCAGCGATGGCGTACCGAGGGTTGGGTTCTTCTGCAGCAGGTCCTGCAGGTTGACCGCGCCCGACGCCGCGATGTCGGCCGAGGTCAGGATCTGCAGCGGGGTTGGCGATTCGGCGCTAGGCGAGAGCAGGCGCGAGCCGGTGATCTGAACTTTCTGCACGGCGTCCGCTGGCGCGGCGTCCTGTGCGAATGCTACTTGGGCGCTCATCGCCATGCCGGCTACGCAGATCATGCGCACGGAACGGGACAAAACTGTTTCCTTCATCATTGCGGAACTCCTTAGGTGTATTTAAACAACTCTACGCTTATTTTTTTGTTAAATTTCTTGGTTTAACTGACCAACTTTAACGACTTCATAGTCAGGTTGTAAACGTAAAAGGCCGTAAAAAATCCAACATTCGCAAAAAAGCAACAGGGCCACAAATGTAACGAAATGTGTCTGGTTGATGAGCGGAAATAAAACCAGTTTCATGCGGATCTTATGTTGAATACCATCCTTGCAATATGGGAGTTAAATAAAAATCCCTGCGAGGAAATTAATATCCCCCCGGACTTATTTAATCGTCAGGCGAGTGATAAAACCCGGGCGACGCGCCAAAATTTAGCTACGTAAATTACGTAGGGGTGGCGCACAGAAAATCGCGCGGATAACTCCGGTGGATCGGCAAATAACGCTAATTTTTGGCGGGTATATGCCAATAATTGGCATATTTTACGCGTCAGTGCACCGGGCTGGTGCAATGCTTGGCAGAGGGAGAGGCCCGGCCAGAACGGCCGGGCGAGGAAGCTTACTTATAAATGCCGGAGCCAACCAGCATATCGTCGACGCGCTCGACATAACCGGACTTGGATTCGACCGCCTTGGTCACCGGATTCGGCCATTTAAAATCGACCCAGCCCTTGCCTTTATTCTTGGCGGTATCGACCATTTCTTTAATCATGGCCTTGCCTTCATTATCCTTTAAACCTATTAAAGGCTTTCCCACCATTTTCGGGTTATTACCGTGCGCTAAAGCAACGCCATTCAGGTCATATACATAAATATACAAGTCGCGGTCATGAAACGCGGTGTTGGCCGGATCGGCGATGGCGGCGAACGCCTTCTCCTTGCCGTCCGATTTGATCAGGGCCACGGCGCGCTTGACCATGGCCACCGCCTCGTCCGCGGTGCCCTTGTCGGCCGCCACTGCCGCGCCGGACGCCGCGAGCAAGCTCAGGCTCAAGGCCGCCGCGCTGAATAGTGCTCTCATATCGTTCTCCTCTATATGGTGGAAACTGCCTCAAGAGTATTGCACCTTTCGCACCACCTGGAATCAATGACGTTGTTACGTGGCAACATCGGTCCCGAAGATGGCTTGCCACAACGCCATGACCTGGGCGGCGTGCGACTCCACCAGCGCCGGGTCGATGCGCGCCAGATCCTGTCCCTGCAGCCGCAGCTGGTGTTGCAGCTTGCGGTACTTGCGGTAGGCGTCGGCCACGCTGGCGGCCAGGCCGGTATCGATCAGGCCCAGGTCGGCGCACATGTGCAGCAGGGCGATGTTGCCGAAATTGGCCGTCAATTGAGGATAGGCGGCGGCGTGCTGGAGGACAAGGAACTGCACGATGAACTCGATGTCGATCATGCCGCCGCGATCTTGCTTCAGGTCGAACAGGGCGCTGGTATTGGGCTTGGCGTCGAGCATGCGCTTGCGCATGGCCAGCACCTCCTGCTTGAGCGGACCGTCGGCCGGGCGTTCCTTGCGCAGCACCGCTTCGCGGATCTGCTCGAAGCGCTGGCCGATAGCCAGGTCGCCGGCGCAGTAGCGGGCCCGGGTCAGGGCCTGGTGTTCCCACACCCAGGCCGAGTTGCTCTGATATTTCTCAAAGGAACTGACGCTGGACACCAGCATGCCGCTGGCGCCGTCCGGGCGCAGCGCGGTGTCGATGTCGAACAGGATGCCGGCCGAGGTGTGCGAGGTCATCCAGGTGATGAAGCGCTGGGCCAGCTTGGCGTATTGCGCCGGCGCGTCCTGGTCGGGATCGTCATACAGAAAGATCACGTCCAGGTCGGACACATAGCCCAGCTCCTTGCCGCCCAGCTTGCCGTAGGCGATCACGGTGAACAGCGGCACCTCGCGGTGGCGGGTGGCCACCGTCTGCCATACCGCCTTGATGGTGGCGGCGACGATGGTGTCGGCCAGGGCGGACAGGTAGTCGGCCAGCTTTTCCACCGTCAAATCGCCGGCCAGATCCTGCGCCAGCAGGTGGAACAGCTGGGCATGGTGGATTTCGCGCAGGATGTCCATCTGGCGCTCGGTGTCGCCGGGGCAGGCGGCCAGCTGCTTGTCGATATCGGCCGCCAGCGCCACCGGATCGAACACGGCTTTGCGAACGCGGTCGTCCAGCAGCTCGTCCAGCAGGATGGGGTGCTGGCTGAGGAACAGCGCGGCCCAGCCGCTGGCGTGCACCATTCGGATCACGCGCGCCAGCGTATGTGGATACTCGGTCAGCAGCGACAGGTAGGCCGAGCGGCGCGCGATGGCTTCCAGAAAATCGAGCAGCCGGCCCAAGGTGGCCAGCTGGTTGCCGCCGCTCGATTCGGCGGCCGCCTGGACGATCAGCGGCAGCGCGGTATTGATCAGGCCCTGCAGGCGGTTGCGGCTGGCCTCGGGCAGTGATTGCAGGCGTGGCGCCTGCCAAGTGGCGATCAGGCGCTTGGTGGCGCCTTCCGGATCGTCAAAGCCCAGCGCGCTGAAGCGGGCGACCATGGCCTCGCGGTTGTCGGGATCGGCGCATTCGTTGCTTGATTGCAGCTCGATATCGTTCTCGCTGGTCTCCGTCTTGTCCGAGAACATCTCGTCGAACTGGCCGGCCACGAACTGGCGGTGCGCGTCCAGCTGGGCCAGCAGGGTGGCCACGTCCGGCAGGCCCATCATCTCGGCCACGGTCTGGCGGTCGGCGTCGTTGGCCGGCAGGGTGTGGGTCTGGGCGTCGTCCAGGTATTGCAGGCGGTGCTCCAGATTGCGCAGGAAGGTGTAGGAAGCCAGCAGTTGATAGACGATGGCGTGACTTAGCAGGCCTTTCTCGGCGATGATGCGCAGCGTGGTGCGGGTCGAGCGGTCGCGCAGGGCGGCGTCGCGGCCGCCGCGGATCAGCTGGAACACCTGCGCCAGAAACTCGATCTCGCGGATGCCGCCCCGTCCCAGCTTGACGTTGTTGCTGCGGTCCGGGTGCAGCCGCTCCTGGCGGTTCACCTCGGCGCGGATTTGCGCATGCATATTGCGGATGGCGTCAATCACGCCAAAGTCCAGGTAGCGCCGGAAGCAGAACGGCCGGACAATGCCATCCAGCGCGGCGATATCCTCGGCGCGCCCGGTGACAGCGCGCGCCTTTACCCAGGCGTAGCGCTCCCACTCGCGCCCTTGTACGATCAAATAATTTTCCACCATGCCCATGCTGGCCGCCAGCGGTCCGGAGTTGCCGTTCGGACGCAGCGCCATGTCGACGCGGAAGGTGTAGCCATCCTCGGTGATCTCGGACAGCGCCGCGATCAGCTTCTTGCCGAGGCGCACGAAGAATTCGTGGTTGGACAGGCCGCGCTGGCCCGGGCCGGCGGCGGTCTCGCCGTCCTCGGGGTAGACGAAGATCAGGTCGATGTCGGAAGAGACGTTGAGTTCGCCGCCGCCCTGCTTGCCCATGGCCAGCACGATCATTTCCTGCGGCGCGCCCGAATCGCGGCCGATCGGCTGGCCGTGCGCGGCCACCATCTCGGCGTGCAACTCGGCCATGTGTTGCTGAATGGCAAAGTCGGCGAAGCGGGTCATGGTTTCCACCACCTCGGCCAGGTTGGCCTTGCCTTCGAGGTCGCGGCGGATCAGGGTGCAGACCAGCAGGTTGCGCAGGCGGCGCATGGAGCGCACCAGCGGCAGGCCGTTTTCTGCTTCTTTGTGTAAAAAATGCACCAGATCGATCTGGGCAAGCGATAATTGCGCAAGTTCATCAGCCTTGGCGGCGCGGTCGGGCGCGGCCGACAGCCAGCGCTGGTAGAAACGGGAGACGGACGGTGAACTCATAAGTTGATAGGGTAGAATTGCTCCGGAGACCGAGTTTAGCGATTTATTCGACGTGTGGCCTGATTTATTAGCGTATTAATGCAAAAACCAGAGGAGGAGACTGTGACAGGCGAAGGCCCCTTGGCCGCGCGCTGGCACCGGCTTCGTGCCGCCTACCGGATCTGCAACCTCGCCACCCACCATGTGCTGGGTTTCACCCTGAAGCTGGCGCTGCTGCTGTATTTCGCCTTCACCATCCTGTTCCTGGTCCTGCGCTACGCGGTGCTGCCGAATATCGACCACTACAAGGGCGACATCGAGCGCGCCGCCAGCGGCGCGCTTGGCAACCCGGTCACGATCTCGCGTGTGTACGCCTCGTGGAACGGCTTCCGTCCCAATCTGTTCCTGGGCGACGTGGTGCTGCACGACCGCCAGGGCCGGCCCGCGCTAACCCTGCCCAGCGTCTCGGCCACGCTGTCCTGGTGGACCGTGGTCAGCGCCAAGCTGCGCTTCCATGCGCTGGAACTCAACCGGCCCGACCTGGCCATCCTGCGCGAGGCCGACGGCCGCCTGTTCGTGGCCGGCATTCACGTCGATCTCGACAAGCCCAGCGACGGCAAGGGACTGGAGTGGCTGCTGACCCAGCGCGACATCGTGATCCGCGAAGGCCGCCTGCAGTGGACCGACCGCCTGCGCGCCGCGCCGCCGCTGGCGCTGGAGAATGTGACGGTGGTGCTGCGCAACCAGTGGCTGCGCCACCAGCTGGCCGTGCGCGCCACGCCGCCGGCGGCGCTGGCGGCGCCGGTGGATGTGCGGGCCGACTTCAGCCATCCCGCCTTTGGCGCTCGCATTTCCAACTTTTCCATGTGGAAGGGCGAGCTGTACGCCGACATCCGCGACATCGATTTGCTGGCGTGGAAAACCTGGATTCCCTACCCGATTGAGTTGAGCAGCGGCAGCGGTTCGCTGCGCGCGTGGGTGGGCGTGGACCAGTCGCGCCTGACCGGCTTCACGGCCGATGTTGGCTTCACCAATCTCACCGCCGTGCTGGGCAAGGAATTGCCGCTGCTGGACCTGCAGCAAATGAGCGGCCGTATCGCCGCCCGCGAAGACGTGCGCCCGCCGCTGGCGCGCAAGGGCGCGCTGACGCCCGGCTTTGGCGCCTTGGCCCACAGCATCGAATTGGAGAACCTGACGCTGACCACGCGCGACGGCCTGGTGATGGCGCCGACCTCGCTGTCCGAAACCTATGTGGCGGCGGCCGGCGCGCGGCCGGAGAAAGTCGAGTTGCGCGCGCGCCAGCTGGACCTGCAAACGCTGGCCGGGCTGGCCGAGCGCCTGCCGCTGAGCGAGCACCAGCACCAGATGCTGGCCGGCTTCGCGCCGCGCGGCCTGCTGCAAAACTTTTCCGCCGAGTGGCAGGGCGCGTTCCCGGCCTTGCAGACCTACCGCGTCAAGGGTGACCTGGTGGGGCTGGGCCTGAAGCCGCAGCCGCCGCGCCCGGCGCAGCCGAAAACCGGCAAGACGCCGGCGATCGCCGGCCTGCCGGCCATTCCCGGTTTCGACAACCTGAGCGGCTCGATCGACGCCACCGAGAAGGGCGGCAGCTTCAACCTCAATTCGCAGCAACTGGTGCTACAGATGCCGGATTATTTCGCCGAAGCGTCGATGCCGTTCGATCACCTCAACCTGAAGGCGCGCTGGTCGTTCGAGGCCGACAACCAGCTGCTGTTCCAGATCGACAGCATGGACTTCGAGCAGGAAGGCATGAGCGGCACGCTGCAGGGCACGCACACCATCCCGCTGGCCGGCAAGGGGCCCGGCAAGGCCGACCTGAGCGGCACCCTGACCGGCTTCCAGCTCAACCGCATCGGCCGCTATCTGCCGATGCAAACGCCGGCCGACCTGACCCATTGGCTGACCGGCGCGCTGGAGGGGGGCGTGGCCAGCGACGTCAGCGTGCGCCTGCGCGGCGACCTCGCGCATTTCCCTTTCCACGGCGAAAGCAAGGCGCGCGGCGAGTTCCGCGTGGCCGGCAAGCTGACCGAGGGCAAGCTCAACTACGAACCCGGCCATTACCTGCGCGACGGCAAGGAGCTGGGCAAGGATGGCAAACCGCTGCCGCTGTGGCCGCAGGCCGAGCACATCAAGGGCAGCTTCGTGTTCGAGCGCGCGCGCATGGAAATCCGCGGCGATACCGCCACCACCGGCGGCGTCGCGCTCAGCAATGTGAAGGCGGTGATTCCGGACCTGGCGATCCACGACTCGATGCTGGAAATCGACGGCAGCGCGGCCGGGCCGATGCAGGAATTCCTCAAGTACGTCAGCAACAGCCCGGTGCTGGAATGGATCTCGCACTTCACCGACGAGACCCAGGCCACCGGCAACGCCCGCCTGGGCCTGAGCCTGCGCATTCCGCTGGCGCACGCCATCGACACCAAGGTCAACGGCACCTTGCAACTGCAGAACAACGACATCGTGCTGATGAGCGATTTGCCGGTGGTGCAGTCCTCGCAAGGCAAGATCGAATTCAACGAGCAGGGCGTCAATCTGAATCAATTGTCCGGCCTGTTCCTTGGCGGGCCGGTGTCGATCACCGGCGGCAGCCAGAAGGACCATTCCATCGTCGTCAAGCTGGGCGGGCTGCTGACCGCCGACGGCTTCCGCCAGAATTACACCGCGCCGGCCATGCAGCGCCTGGCCGATCATTTCTCCGGCGGCACCCGCTACAGCGGCACCGTCACCGTGCGCGACCATCAGGTGGTGGTGGCGGTCGACTCCAGCCTGACCGGGCTGGGGCTGGACCTGCCGGCGCCGGTGAAGAAGGCCGCGACCGACGCCATGCCGCTGCGCTTCGTGCTGACCAGCGGCCTGACGCCGGACGCGGCCGGCCTGCTGCATGACGATATCCGCATCGCGCTGGGCAGCGGCGTCGCCGCCCGTTACCAGCGCCAGAAGCAGGGCAAGCAGCACTGGAAGCTGGTGCGCGGCGGCATCGGCGTCAACACGCCGGCGCCTGAGCCCGACAGCGGCCTGACCTTCAACATCAACCTGCGCCAGCTCAACGTCGACAACTGGCTGGACTTTGGCGACGTCGTGGCCGGCAAGACCCAGCCAGCGGCCGCGGCCGCGTCGCCCGACGCCAGCGACTTCACCCAGTACGTGCTGCCGGACGCGGTCGCCGCGCGCGCCAGCGAACTGGTGATCGGCGACCGCAAGCTGGAGAACGTCGTGGTTGGCGTCACTCACCAGAAAGGCACCTGGCAGGCCAGCATCGATTCCACCCAGGCCAATGGCTACCTGACCTGGGCCGAACCTTCCACCGGCGCCGGCCTCGGCAAGGTGACCGCGCGCCTGTCCTCGCTGGTGATTCCGGAGTCGGCGTCGAGCGAAGTGCAGGAACTGCTGGACGGCAAGAGCGCGGCCGCCACCATTCCGGCGCTGGACGTGGTGGTCGAGCGTTTTGAATTGTTCAACAAGCCGCTGGGCCAGCTGGAGCTTCAGGCCAACAATGCGCAGCTGCCCAACGCGCGCGAGTGGCGCGTCAGCAAGCTGGCGCTGGCCAACGCCGACGGCGCGCTGAACGGCACCGGCAAGTGGGTCAGCAAGGACGGCGTCCACAACACCAGCCTCAACTTCAACCTCGACATCATCGACGCCGGCAAGCTGCTGGACCGCTTCGGCTTCGCCGACACGCTCAAGGGCGGCAAGGGCACGCTGAAAGGCGACATCGCCTGGAAGGGCGTGCCATACTCGCTGGACCTGCCGAGCCTGTCCGGCCAGATCAGCATGAGTGTGGAAAAGGGCCAGTTCCTCAAGCAGGACCCGGGCGCGGCCAAGCTGCTGGGCGTGCTCAGCCTGCAAGCCTTGCCGCGCCTGCTCAAGCTGGACTTCCATGACGTGTTCTCGGAAGGCCTGGCGTTCGACGGCATCACCGCCAACGCCAACATCAGCCGTGGCATCGCCAAGACCGACAACTTGAAAATGCATGGCGTCGCCGCCACTGTATTGATGGATGGCAGCGCCGACATCGCCAACGAAACGGCCAACCTGCACGTGGTGGTGATACCGGAGGTCAACCTCGGCACGGCGCCGCTGGTGTATGCGCTGGCCGTCAACCCGGTGATCGGCCTGGGCAGCTTCCTCGCCCAATTGTTCCTCAGTGCACCGGTGATGAAAGCCTTGACCTATCATATGCAGGTGACCGGGCCGTGGAAAGCGCCGGTGGTCACCAAGCTCGACGCCCCGAAACTGGAACCCGCAAAAGGATCGCCATGAACCATACCGTTGCCGCCGTACAAATGATTTCCTCGCCATCGGTAGAGGAGAACATCGCCACCGCGCGCCGCCTCGTCGGCCAGGCCGCAAAGGATGGCGCCCAACTGGTGCTGCTGCCGGAATACTGGGCCATCATGGGCCTGAACGACAGTGACAAGGTGAAAGTGGCCGAGCCGCTCGGCGGCGGCCCGATCCAGGACTTCATGGCCGGGCTGGCGCGCGAGCTGGGCATCTGGCTGATCGGCGGCACCTTGCCGCTGGCCTCGGACGATCCGGAAAAAGTCATCAACACCACGTTGGTGTACAACCCGCAGGGCGAGCACGTGGGCCGCTACGACAAGATCCACCTGTTCGGCTTCACCAAGGGCACGGAGTCGTACAACGAATCGAAGACCATTGTGCCGGGACAGCATGTGGGCACGTTCGAGGCGCCGTTCGGCAAGGTTGGCATGTCGGTGTGCTATGACCTGCGCTTCCCCGAGCTGTTCCGCGCGATGGGGCCGGTGTCCCTGATCGTGGTGCCGGCCGCCTTCACCTACACCACCGGCATGGCGCACTGGGAAATCCTGCTGCGCGCGCGGGCGATTGAAAACCAGTGCTACGTGCTGGCGGCGGCGCAGGGCGGCACCCATCCGAACGGCCGCCGCACCTGGGGCCACAGCATGCTGATCGACCCGTGGGGCGCGGTCAAGTCGGTGCTGGCCGAGGGCGAGGGCGTGGTGGCCGGCGAGATCGACCTCGGCTACATGCAGGGCGTGCGCGAGAGCCTGCCTGCGCTGAAACACCGCACCATGTGATATCCACTACAATGCCGGTAACACCTAACAGAAAGCATCACCATGAAGCCATTTGAACCCAATCTGTCCACCCTGGCCGTAGCGCGCGATATCCTGCTGACGCCGTTCGGGCTGGACGAAGCCAAGCTGCTCAAGACCCTGGGCACCATGTTTACCCACAAGGTTGACTACGCGGACTTGTATTTCCAGTTCACCAAGAACGAGGGCTGGAGCCTGGAAGAAGGCATCGTCAAGACCGGCAGTTTTTCGATCGACCAGGGCGTGGGCGTGCGTGCCGTGTCCGGCGACAAGACGGCGTTTTCGTATTCGGATGAAATTTCCGAGGCGGCGCTGCTGGATGCCGCCGCCGCCACCCGCACCATCGCGCGCGCCGGCGCCGGCAAGGTGAAAGTGGCGGGCGCCATGAACCATGTGGGCGGCCGCTCCCTGTACCTGCCGCACGATCCGCTGGTGTCGCTGGACGCCACCGCCAAGGTCAAGCTGCTGGAGCGCATCGAGAAGCTGGCGCGCGCCAAGGACCCGCGCGTGGTGCAAGTCATGGCCAGCCTGGCGGGCGAGTACGACGTGGTGCTGGTGGTGCGCAGCGATGGCGTGCTGGCGGCCGACATTCGTCCGCTGGTGCGGGTGTCGCTGACCGTGATCGTGGAACAGAACGGCCGCCGTGAAGTCGGCTCGTCGGGCGGCGGGGGCCGCTATGACTATGGCTATTTCAGCGACGCGCTGCTGGAGCAGTATGCGGAAGACGCGGTCAAGTCGGCTATTGTAAATCTGGATTCGCGTCCGGCGCCGGCCGGTCCGATGACCGTGGTGCTGGGGCCTGGCTGGCCGGGCATCCTGCTGCACGAAGCGATCGGCCACGGCCTGGAGGGCGACTTCAACCGCAAGGGTTCGTCGACCTTCTCCGGCCGTATCGGCGAGCGCGTGGCGGCCAAGGGCGTCACCGTGGTTGACGACGGCACGCTGGCCGATCGTCGCGGTTCGCTGAATATCGACGACGAAGGCAATCCGACCCAGTGCACCACGCTGATCGAGGACGGCATCCTGAAAGGCTACATCCAGGACACCATGAACGCGCGTCTGATGAAGATGCCGGTGACGGGCAACGCGCGCCGCGAATCGTTCGCGCACCTGCCGATGCCGCGCATGACCAACACCTACATGCTGGGCGGGGACAAGGACCCTGGCGAGATCCTGGCGTCGGTGAAGAATGGCCTGTACGCGGTGAACTTCGGTGGCGGCCAGGTTGACATCACCAACGGCAAGTTCGTGTTCTCGGCGAGCGAGGCTTACATGATCGAGAACGGCAAGATCACCTATCCGGTGAAAGGCGCGACCTTGATCGGCAACGGTCCGGAAGTGCTGAACCGCGTATCGATGATTGGCAACGACATGAAGCTCGATCCGGGCGTGGGCGTGTGCGGCAAGGAAGGGCAGAGCGTGCCGGTGGGCGTGGGCCAACCGACACTGCGCCTCGACGGCGTGACCGTCGGCGGCACCGCTTAAAATTCGGGGTCAGCTCTGACAATCGGACACGGCCTCTGCCGTAGCTTTGCTACGGCAGAGGCCGTGTCCGATTGTCAGAGCTGACCCCGAATTGGTTTAGAACTTGTAGGTTGCTTTCACGTAGAAGGTACGGCCCAGCGGATCGGTATAGCGTGGGTCGTAGCCGCTCTGGAACGTGGTGCCCTGGTTGGTGTACGGCGGCGCGCTGTCGAACAGGTTCTTGATACCCACCGTCAGGTCGGTGTTTTTCAAGCCCGTGTAGCTGCCCGACAACGAGTAGGTCGAATACGCGCGCACCTTGTGGTAGTAGGCATCCGCCACATCATTCTCATCCACATACCCGCTCAGGTACTTGTTCGAAAACGCCGCGCTCCACACGCCTTTCTTCCAGCTGATGGTGGCGTTGTGCTTCCAGCGGAACACCGGCGCGTTGTCGCCATACACGCCGACATTCTCCACAAACTCGCCGCCCGCTTCGTTCTGGTACTTGTAGCTGTGCACCCAGGTGCCATCGAACTGGAAGCCGAAGTCGCCGGCCGCCGAACGCGGCAGTTTCCAGCGCAGGCTGGCGTCGATGCCTGACGTCTTCACTTCACCCAGATTGTCCAGCACCGCGTTCACGTACTGCAGCGTCTTGCCGTCGGCCGAGTACACGAAGTAGCTCTTGTACTTCTCGTAGTTGTCGAAGATGGCCGACTCCGCCACCGTGCCGATTGAATCGCGGATCTTGATGTTGAAGTAGTCCAGCGACACGCTCACCGCATTGGTCGGCTCGAACACCGCGCCCAGCGCGAAGGTCCTGGATTTCTCCGGCTTCAGGTTGGCATTGCCGCCGCTGCGGATGTATTGCTGCTGATTGCAGGCGATATTCGGATTGGCGCCGGCCGCCGCCACGCCGCCCGGGCACAGCACCGGATCGTCATACGCATTGCTGGTGAAGGTCGAGGTGGCCGGACCGTGCAGATCGTACAGCGTCGGCGCGCGGAAGCCGGTGTTGTACGAGGTGCGGAACATCAGCTGCTTGCTGGCCTCCCAGCGCAGGCCGATCTTGGGATTGAAGCTGCCGCCGACGTCGTTGTAATGGTCGTAGCGGGCGGCGGCCGACAGTTCCAGATTCTTCGCCAGCGGCACGCTCAGCTCGGAATACAGGGCGGCGATGTTGCGCTGGCCGGCCTGGTCCTGCGCGTCGGCGTAGCCGGAGCTCGATGCCTGCGAGGCGAGGGCGGTGTTCACATCGTAGGTGGCTTTATCGTGACGGAATTCGGTGCCGATGGCGAAGCCGACGCCGCCGGCCGGCAACTGGTAAATCTCGCGGCTGATCTTGCCGTCCACGCCGATGCTGGTCATTTTCGCGGCCAGGTATTCACCGCGCAGCTGGGCCGCGTCGATGTAGGCCAGGCCCTCGGCCGATTGCTCGCCAAATGGATTCAGGATGCCACTCAACACGCCCGCTTTCATCAGCGAGTCGTTGGTGTAGCCGCCGATGAAGGCGCTGGCCGCCTTGTTGACGCCGTAGGTCAGGCCGACGTTGTAGTCCCAGCCCGCCACCAGGCCTTCCGAGGCCAGCACCAGGCGGTCGGAGATCGAGGTGTCGTAGCCCATGCGCTTGCCGGCCGCGACGGTGCGCCAGTTGATGGTCAGGTCTTCGCCGGTGAGGCCGGCCACGGCAGGCACGCCGGCGCTGCCGCCCGGATAGTAAGGGCTGGCCGAGGTCATGGTGATGCCGGTCAGCGGCGATGGCGCGATGGCGCTCTGGTTGGTCGAGCGGCTGTGCAGGTACTCGACCGTGGCGACATTGTCCTCGCTCAGCTTGAAGCTGGCCTTGCCGAGGAAGGATTCCTGCTGCGTCTTCGGAATGTCCTGGATGTAGGCGATGGTATCGGTGCGGCAGGTGCCGTTGCTGCTTTTCTGAATCAGGCCTTTGCCGACGCAGCCGCTGCTGTAGTACGGGTTGCCGGTGATGCCGTTGGCCGAGTAGAAGTTGCCCGGTTGCGAGGTGCCGCTGCTGTTGTTGATGCCCTTGTCCGGACGCACGCTGGTGCTGGAGAAGTCACGGTCCACCGCATCCAGCGCGGTCTGCTTGTGCAGGTCGATCACGCCGAAGACATTCCAGCCGTCCTTGTTGAGGTCGCCATAGCCGCCCGACAGGTTGAGGCGCGATTCGCCGCCGGCGCCACCCGCTTGCGGCTGGTGGCGCTCGACGCTGACCGTGGCGCCCTGCACCGAACGCTTGGTGATGAAGTTGATCACGCCGCCGATGGCGTCGGTGCCATAGATGGCCGAGGCGCCGTCGCGCAGCACTTCCACCCGGTCCAGCGCCGACACCGGAATGATGTTCAGGTCCACCGAGGAACCGTTGAACGGATGGCTGGCCAGGCGGCGGCCGTTGAGCAGGACCAGCGTCTTGTTGCTGCCCAGGCCGCGCAGGTCGGCGGTGGCGATGCCGCCGGTGCCGGAGCCGACCGACTGGCTGCTGCCGGTCGAGCTCTGGTTCATCGACAGCGTGTTCATGACTTCGGCGGCGGTGGTCAGGCCTTGCTTCTCGAAGTCGGACGCCTTGATGCTGGTGATCGGCAGCGCCGTCTCGGTGGCCAGGCGCTTGATGCTGGAACCGGTCACTTCCACGCGCTGGATGGGGCCGTCGTCGGTTTGCGCAACGGCCGCGTGCATGCCGACGACAAGTCCGCCGGCAAACATCACGCGCAGAGATCGGGTAAGAGCTCTTTCTATCATCATGGGTGTGTCACTCCTGATTTTGTTTTGGGGTTGTGGAGGCCCATCAAAACATTCAGTAGTGATCGCAACAATGATCGAAAGATAATTATGCGAATATCCAACAGTAGCAAACAAACGCACATGTTAAGGCGCTTTTTTGCATATGCCGGCAGCCACCGCGCCAGCCCGCATTTCGCCGGCCGGCTGACATTACATTTGCTCACAATGGATAAGATGTAAAGACGACTTTGAGGATGTAAAGTTTTGTAGGGAGGCTTTCTTGCCGAAAAAAAATCGCTTGCCAAGCCCGGAACTCTGGCGTTATAGTCAATCCATGACCAAATTCTTCTTTACCGGCTGGTTTTACTTTAGCTATCCAACCCAAGGCGGTGGAGTTAGCGGCCGGTGCACGTAGAAGCAAAACGAGTCCCAGCAGAATCCCAAAAAACCGCCTCGCACGAGGCGGTTTTTTTTTTACCCTTACTTTTTTGATCTTGGAGAACAGCAATGCCCCGTACCGATGATTTGCGCATCCGCGAGATGAAGGAACTGACGCCACCGTCCCACTTGATCCGCGAGTTTGCGTGCACCGATGCGGCTGAGCAGACCGCCGCCAACGCCCGCGTGGCGCTGCACCGCATCCTGCACGGCCAGGATGATCGCCTGATGGTGGTGATCGGCCCGTGCTCCATCCACGACCCGAAGGCGGCGATGGAGTACGCGCGCCGCCTGGTGGAACTGCGCAAGGAACTGGCCGGCGACCTGGAGATCGTCATGCGCGTGTACTTCGAGAAGCCGCGCACCACGGTGGGCTGGAAGGGCCTGATCAACGATCCGTACATGGACAACAGCTTCCGCATCAACGATGGCCTGCGCATGGCGCGCGAGCTGCTGCGCGACATCAACGAGCTGGGCCTGCCGGCCGGCACCGAGTTCCTCGACGTGATCTCGCCGCAGTACATCGCCGACCTGATCTCGTGGGGCGCGATCGGCGCCCGCACCACCGAGTCGCAGGTGCACCGCGAGCTGGCGTCCGGCCTGTCGTGCCCGGTAGGCTTCAAGAACGGCACCGATGGCAACGTGCGCATCGCGGTGGACGCGATCAAGGCGGCCTCGCAGCCGCACCATTTCCTGTCGGTGACCAAGGGCGGCCACTCGGCCATCGTCTCGACCAACGGCAACGAGGACTGCCACATCATCCTGCGCGGCGGCAAAACCCCGAACTACGACGCGGCCAGCGTGGAGGAGGCCTGCAAGGCCATCGCGGCCCAGGGTCTGGCGCCGCGCCTGATGATCGACGCCTCGCACGCCAACAGCTCGAAGAAGCCGGAGAACCAGGTGCCGGTGTGCGCCGACATCGCCGGCCAGGTGGCGGGCGGCGAGCAGCGCATCGTTGGCGTGATGGTGGAATCGCACCTGGTGGCCGGCCGTCAGGACCTGGTGCCGGGCAAGGAGTTGACCTACGGCCAGTCGGTGACCGACGGCTGCATCGACTGGGATAGCAGCGTGCAAGTGCTGCAAGGCCTGGCCGCCGCCGTGCGCCAGCGCCGCCTGGCCACGC
Source organism: Duganella sp. SG902 (assembly GCF_013376005.1). Classification (GTDB taxonomy): domain Bacteria; phylum Pseudomonadota; class Gammaproteobacteria; order Burkholderiales; family Burkholderiaceae_D; genus Rugamonas. Next base: position 393,466 of record NZ_JABMJK010000004.1, read on the forward strand.
AGGCGCGCGAAGCCGCCGCCAAGTGATGAAAAAGTAGGCAAAACCCGCCCTAATGTCGAGTTAGGGCGGATTTTCTTGAATCTGGCTATCAAGTTTGTGGTAAGAACGCAAAACTCGGCTATCACACAATTGACACTGCATTCTTGACCATGTTGTTATATAAAACATGGCTGGTGTCGATGATCACCCTCCTAGCGTAATTCCAACAAGTGACGTTCCTTGCGCCGCCTGCGGTCTTTCCGACCACAGGCGTTGGATTGTTGCATCCCAAAAAAATTAACCGGAGGTTAGTCATGATTCAAGAAAGAGTGCTGTCCCGTTCCTTGCGCTTGATGTTCTCAGGCAGCGTCCTGCTGGCGCTGCCCGCCTTTGCGCAGGATGTGCCCACCGATCAGCCGATCCAGCGTGTGGAGATCACCGGCTCGTCGATCAAGCGCATCCAGAAAGAAGGCTCGCTGCCGGTGCAGGTGCTGACCGCGGCCGAGATCAAGCAGACCGGGGCCACTTCCGCCACCGACCTGATCCAGATGCTGCCGTCGATGCAGGGCTTCGTGCCTTCGTCCAGCTCGGTGAACGGCGGCGGCGCCGGCGTCACCACGGCCTCGCTGCACTCGCTGCCGTCCAAGTACACGCTGGTGCTGCTCGACGGCCAGCGGGTGGCGCCAAGCGCCATCGGCAGCGGACAGGGCGGCGGCTACGCGGTCAACCTGTCCAGCATTCCGCTGGAGGCGGTGGAGCGCGTCGAGATCCTGACGGACGGTGCCTCGGCGCTGTACGGCTCGGACGCGATCGCCGGCGTGGTCAACTTCATCCTGAAAAAAAATCAGACCAAGGGCGAGGTGTACGCCACCTACGGCCAGCCGAAAAAGAACGGCGGCTCGTGGAGCAGCGCCGGCATCACCAAGGGCTGGGGCGACCTGGAGTCCAACGGCTGGAACGTGCTGGCCTCGTACAGCCACGAGGAGCTGGAGCGCATCACCGCGCTGCAGCGCGACTTCTCGGCCAAGGGCGCGTTCTTCAAGTTCAACGCCAACGGCAAGCAGTATTACTTCGACCAGCGCACCGGCAACACCGAGCCGGCCAACATCACCTTCAACGCGCGGCCGAAGGGCAGCACCGCCGATCCGGTCGGCTACGCGATCAATCCTTACCTGGCGGCCAACGGCAACTGCGGCAGCGCGCTGGCCGGCCCGCTGGGCACGCAGTGCCGCTTCAACTACGCGTCGACCGTGGAAGACGTGCCGGGCAGCCGGCGCGACAGCGGCCTGCTGAAGGGCACCTTCAAGATCAACGAGGACACCACCGCGTGGGCCGAGCTGGTGCTGTCGCAATACGCGATGACCGCGCAGTACGCGCCGTCGGCGCAGCCGATGGGCGTCAACGCCACCACGCGCTTCCCGGCGCTGTACGCGAAATACGTGCAGTCCTACCTGGACGCCAACGGCCTGGAGAACCCGACCGGCAACGCCACGCTGGGCTATCGCTCGGTGCTGATCGGCGGCCGCGCCGACGAGTACCAGACCACCGCGCGCCACTTCGCCACCGGCATCGACGGCTCGGCCTTCGGCTGGACCTACAACGCCTCGCTGATCCTGTCGCAGACCAAGCTGAAGGACACGGCGGCCGGCGGCTATTCCGACTTCAGCATGCTGGACTCGCTGGTGGCGGCCGGCAAGTACGATCCGGTCACCGGCCAGGGCGCCGACCAGCTGAAAGGCGCGCTGCTGAACGGCACCGTGTTCTCGCGCACCAAGTCGACCCTGAACACGGTGCACGCGGGCGCGCAGCACGATCTGTTCTCGCTGCCGGGCGGCACCTCCATCATCTCGATTGGCGGCGATTATTCCAAGACCAAGTACGAGATCGATTACAACCCGCTGATCCTGTCCAGCTCGGGCTTCTCGACCCAGCCGGTGTCGGCCAACTATCCGGTCGGCGGCAACTACGGCCAGGTGCCGTTCGGCGCCAAGCGCGACAACTGGGGTGTGTTCACCGAGGTGCTGCTGCCAGTCAGCAAAACGCTGGAAGCCACCGTGTCCGGCCGCTACGACAGCTACGACAAGGTGCACAGCGATTACATCTTCGCCAGCGTGCCGGACGCCAGCGGCCTGATCCCGCAACTGCCTAGCGGCGACCTCGGCAACACCTCCAGCGCCGGCACCTACAAGGTCAGCGTCAAGTGGACGCCGGTCGACAGCGTGCTGCTGCGCGCCGCCTACGGCACCGGCTTCAAGGCGCCCAACCTGAGCGACATCGCCGGCGCCAACACCTTCAACGGCAGCACCGCCGGCAGCTACGCCTGCCCGTTCCCCGGTTCGCCGGGCTGCCAGGTCGGCCTGGCGCAGTACGATTTGCTGACCGGCCCGAATGGTCAGAGTGGTTCGGCCGGCCTGCAGCCTGAGAAGTCCAAGCAGTGGACCCTCGGTGGCCGCGTCGAGCCGCTGGCCGGCCTGTCGCTGGGCCTGGATCTGTGGAATGTGCAGATCCGCAACCAGGTGCTGTCGGCCGGCGTGCCGGAGCAAGTGGGCTTCGCCAATCCGCAGCAGTATAAAAACCTGTTCGTGAATCCGTATCCTGACCCGGCCGGCTACACCACGATTGCGTATCTGCTGGCGCCGATCAACGGCGGTGTGGCGAACTATCGCGGCATCGACTGGGACTTCAGCTACCGTCGCAAGACCGGCATTGGCGACGTGCGCGCGGCATGGAACGGCACCTACATGCTCAAGCAAAACTACACCACCACGGCGGGCGGCGAAGTGCAGTCCAACCTGGGACGCTTCGGTCCGGACAACGGCGTGGTGTTCCGCGTGCAGAGCAACGTCAGCCTGAGCCTGACCAACGGCAAGCTGACCAACACCCTGACCGCGCACTACAAGTCGGGCTACCACGATCAAGCCTATCCGGCCGACACGGCGGTGTTCGCGGTGAATCCGGATGGCAGCGTGGGCGACTCGGTGGCCTTCCCAGGCCTGTGGACGCCGTCGTACACCACGTTCGACTGGCAGGGCAAGTATGACTTCGGCAAGTTCACGCTGACCGCAGGCATCAAGAACCTGTTCGACCGCGATCCGCCGTTCACGCTGCAGAACGCCGGCGGCGGCAACCAGATCGGTTACGACGGCCGTTATGCCGATCCGGCCGGACGCTCCTTCTACATCACTGGCAACTACAAGTTTTAATTAAGTCGCCCCCAAAAAAACGCCCGGCAAATTTGCCGGGCGTTTTTACTTCTGGAAGCGGTCGCTGCATAAAAAAAGGCTCCCGAGGGAGCCTTTTCGCTAATCAAGCAACGATTAGAAGCGGTACTGAGCGGTGATGTAGAAGGTGCGGCCCAGCGGATCGGCGTAACGGCCGTCGTAGCCCACCTGATTGCCACCACCCGAGTTGCGGATCGAGAACGGTGGATCGCGGTCCAGCAGGTTGCGGATGCCGGCGGTGATGGTCAGGTTCTTCACGTAGTTCAGCTTGGTCTGCCAGTCGAGCGTGGTGTACGAGCTGACGTCGTGATCTTCCATCGCGACCACGCCGCCGATGGTGCCGTCGGCGTTGACCACGCGTACAGCGGCGTCGTCGGCGGTCAGCGGCTTGTCGTGGTAGCCGGAGCGGTAGTTCACGGTCAGCGAGTTCGACAGCTTGTCCGAGGTCTTCAGGGTGAAGATCAGACGGCTGACCACGCGGAACACCACGTCGTCATAGGAGTCGAAGCGGCCGATCGATTTCTCGGTGCCCACGCCCGGGGTTTCCTGCTCGGCCTTCAGCATGTAGGTACCGGTCCAGTTCACGCTGGCCTTGCCGATCGGGGTGGCGGTGCGGAAGGTGGTATCCCAGTCCAGGCCCTGGAAGTGCGACGAGGCCAGGTTCAGCGGCTGGCGGATCGCCACCAGCACGTTGCTCTTCTGGATAGGGTCGGCGTAGACGGCGATGTACTGGTTGGCCAGTGCCGGCACACCGTACAGCTGGTCTTGCGAGTAGGTGCGGATCTGATTCTTCAGCTTGACATCCCACCAGTCCAGGCCCACCGACAGCGAGGTGGTTGGCTCGACGCGGAAGCCCAGCGTTGCCTGTTTCGAGGTTTCAGCTTTCAGCGCCTTGTCGCCGGTGTTCGGGTTGCCGGTGTCCAGCAGGCCGTATTCCGACGAGCCAGGGCGGCAGTACACGGCGCGTGGGTCCGGCGACTTGACCGGGCAAGGGAAGGCGTTCGACGAACCGGCGTTCTTCAGCGGGTCGGCGATGTTGTTCAGGGTCGGCGCCTTGAAGCCGGTGCCGTACGAGCCGCGTACCAGCAGCGACTGGACCGGGGTCCAGCGCGCCGACAGCTTGTAGGTGGCTTTGGCGACGTCTTCGCCCAGCTTGCCCGATGGCGCGGCCTTGCCGGATGGGTCGTAGCTGACGTTGTTTTTCTCAACCGCGTCGTAGCTGTCGTAGCGGACGGCGGCCGTGGTTTCCAGGGTCTTGGCCACAGGCATCAGCAACTCGGCAAACGCGCCCCAGTTCTTGCGGCTGGCGTCCAGCGCTTGCGAACCGGTGCCGCCGCCGATCTCAACGTCGGTCCAGCCCGGGTTGCCAGGGTTGGGGCCCATGGCGATGGCGGCCGGCGTGTCGGTGTAGGTTTGCTTGGTGAAGTCGGCGCCCAGACCCAGGGCGGCGGCGCCGCCCGGCAGGTCGAACACTTCACGCGAAGCCTTGGCGCTGATCACGTCGATCTTCGACTTCGTCACGTCCAGGTCCTGGTGCAGCACGGCGTCGGCCAGCAGGGCGGCGGCGCCCGTGGTCGAGACGAACGGGTTGTACTTGCCGGTGCGGATCAGTTCTTCGAACTTGTTGGCGCTCATGTAGCCGGCCAGGGCCTTGTCGGTCTGCTTGTTCTGCGAGTGGGTGTACGATGCGCCCACATCCCAGCCGCTGATGTTGCTGTCCACGCCCACCACGAAGTGGACGGCGTCGGTGCGGTATTCGTCGGTACGGCCACCGGCGTCGGCGCCGCGATAGTACAGCAGGGCGTCGGTGACGTCAGCGGCGTTCACGCCCTGGCTGGCCAGCAGCGGCACGATCGAGCTGTTGTAGGCGCCCATGTAGGCGTTGTTGACGGTTTTCACGCCGCTTACCGGATCGGTGCTGAACACGGTCAGCGGTTGTGCGGCCGGCGCGTAGCGCGCGGTGTTGGTGAACTTGGACAGCACCAGTTCGCTGTAGGCGGTGGTGTCTTTGCCCAGTTTCAGGGTGCCGTTGGCGAACACGCTGTCGCGCTTCAGTTCCGGCAGCAGCTGCACGGTGGCGGCGTAGTCGAAACGGCAGGCGCCGCTGCGCGAGAAGGTATTCGCCTGGGTGCAACCGTTCTTGGTCAGCAGGTCGTGGTTCAGCACGACGTCGTCATCGGCGGTCACGACTTCGACGTTGGCCGGGGTCGAGTTGATCGAGGTCTGCCAGGTGGCGTATTGCTTGCCTTTGTGGCTGAATTTGTGCACGCCCGACTTGGCGAAGTCGCGGTCGCTGGCGTTCAGCTCTTTCTGCTCGTCGTGGGCGTACGACACTTGCACGTTGAAGCCGTCGCTATCCAGGTTGCCCCAGCCCTTGCTGATCGAGAAATTGCTGCTCTTGCCACCTTTTTCCTGCGGCGAGTTGTAGGTGCCCTCAACCACCAGGTCGGTCTGGTTTTTCTTCAGGATGAAGTTGATCACGCCGGCGATCGCGTCCGAACCGTACAGGGTCGAGGCGCCGTCGGTCAGGATCTCGACGCGTTCCACGGCCGACAGCGGGATGCTGGCCAGGTTGACCGCGCTGCCGGTGCCGTACGGCGCCATGCGGCGGCCGTTCAGCAGCACCAGGGTGTATTGGGTGCCGATGGCGTGGATCGAGGCGGTTTGCACGCCGCCGCCGCCGCCGTTGACCGATGCCGACGAGGTGATGAAGCCTTGCATCGACGGCAGCTGGGCCACCAGGTCGGCCACGTTCTGCACGCCGCTTTGTTCGATGTCGGCGCGGGACAGGGTCTGCACTGGCAGCGAACCTTCCTTGGCGATACGTTTGATCGACGAACCGGTGATCTCGACGCGGGCCACGACATCGTCGGACGCCTGTTGCGCCATGGCGGCGGTCATGCCGAGCGCCAGACCGCCAGCGCAGATGATGCGCACGGAACGGGCCATTACTGTTTCAACCATCATTATGTAGCTCCCAATTTAAATCGCTAAACACGCGGGTGTGTTGATGTATTTTTTATACCGGCCAAGCCGGTGAAGGAAACGTTGGTGTTTCCTCCATTTGCCCATCAAATCATTTGCCGACATTTGCTGTCAATGTGCAAACTTCGGTTAAGCCGCGTAAAAAGGACGCTTGCTCGCCGCGCTAAAGTCGCCCGGTAAACGCTCTAATTTGGTGCATTAAGCATTGTGGGGATAGGAAACATTGTTTTGCTATCAAAAAAAAAGCGAAAATATTGTTTGGCTTTCGGAAACTTGCAACATTTTGGTGCAAGGCAACTATGTGAATCTGCGTTCATGAAGAAACACGGCGTTACATTTATGAGACAAAACGCCGCACGGGCGGGGGAGGGTGGCGGTTTATGCTAATAAGCAGATGGATAACGACCAAAGGATCAAGATGCTGGCTTTCATAGTGCGCCGCTTGGGGCAGATGGTGCCCACCATGCTGGGCGTGGTGGTGCTGGTGTTTGTGTTGTTCAACTGGGTGGGCGGCGATCCCGCGTATCTCCTGGCCGGCAAGATGGCGGACGCCGCCGAAATTGCCGCCATCCGGCGCCAACTTGGCGTGGATGAGCCATTTTACGTGCAGTTATGGATTTTTATTGTGGAGATCGTGCATTTTGACTTCGGCCTGAGCTGGGCGACTGGCGAGCCCGTCTCGCACATCATCGCCACACGGCTGGGGCCGTCGCTGGCGGTGCTGGCGCCGCTGACCGTGCTGGAAACCGTGACCGGCATCGCGCTGGCGCTGGCGGTCGCCTTCGTGCGCGGCTCGCTGACCGACCGCGTGGTGATGGTGGCGTGCACGGTGGCGATGTCGGTCAGCATCCTGGTCTACATCATCGTGTTCCAGTACGGGCTGGCCTACAAGCTGGGCTGGTTTCCGGTGCAGGGCTGGGGCGGGCCGCGGCACCTGGCGCTGCCGATCCTGATCGGACTGGCGGTGTCGCTGGCACCGACGTTGCGCCTGTTCCGCAGCTTCGTGCTGGATGAGGTGGGACAGGACTATGTGCGCACCGCGCGCGCCAAGGGCGTGGGCGAGCGCCGGGTGATGTGGGTGCATGTGCTGCGCAACGCGGCGATTCCCATCCTCACCTATGTCATGTCCAACCTGCCGGCCCTGTTGATCGGGGCGTTCCTGCTGGAGCGTTTCTTTGGCATCCCCGGCATCGGCCGCGAGGTGATCCTGGCGGTGGAGCGCAGCGATTTTCCCGTGATCAAGGCCATCACCGTCTACGTGGCGGCCGCCACCATGGTGTTCAACCTGCTGACCGACCTCCTGTATCAGGCGGTCGATCCACGGGTGAAATTGTCATGAGCGCGCACGGCTTGTGGACCCTGGCCTGGCGCCGCCTGCGCGCGGACCGGGTTGGCATGGCCGCGCTGGCCGTGGTGCTGGCCTTCCTGTCGATGACGGCCTTGTCGGCCGGCGGCCTGATCGCGGCCGACTGGGAGGCCGAGGTCGGCGTGCCGTATGCGCCGCCCGGTTTCGTCGGGGCGGGCGCGTGGGCGCGACCGGAGGCCCCGGGCGCCGCGGCAGCCGGCTTGCCGGACAATCCCTTCGATCCGCTGGCCGACGACCTGCGCGCGTTGCGCGCGCAACTGGCGGCGCAACGCGCGACGGCGGCGGAGCGGTTGCCGACCCTGCCGTTCGGCGGCGACAAGTGGGGCCATGACGTCATCAGGAAAACCGTCAAGGGCGGCGAGACCTCGATCATGGTCGGACTGGCGGCGGCCCTGCTGGCGGTCGGCATAGGCACCTTGTTCGGCGCCTTGTCGGGCTATTGCGGCGGCGTGGTGGACGATGGTTTCAACTGGTTCTACAGCGTGTTCACCGCCATCCCTTCGGTGCTGATGATTCTGGCGGTGGCGGCCGTGCTGCAACAGAAGGGCGTGACGACCATCGTGCTGATCCTGGGACTGACCGGCTGGACCGGGCCGTACCGCCTGATCCGCGCCGAATACCTCAGGCACAGGGCGCGCGAATACGTGCTGGCCGCCGACGCCATCGGCGCCTCGCACTGGCGCCGCATGTTCGGTCACATCTTCCCCAATGTGAGCCACGTGGCGCTGGTGCAGCTGTCGATCCTGGTGGTGGGCTTCATCAAGGCCGAGGTCATCCTCAGCTTCCTGGGCTTTGGCGTGCCGGTCGGCGCGGTCTCGTGGGGCAGCATGCTGAACGAGGCTCAAGGGGAGCTCATCCTCGGCCGCTGGTGGCAGCTGGCGGCCGCCGCCACCGCCATGGCGTCGCTGGTGACGGCCTTCTCCCTGTTCACCGACGCGCTGCGCGACGCCCTCGATCCCAAGGTGAAAACATGAGCCTGCTCGAGGTGCGCGATCTGCGCGTCGCCTTCGGCACGGCGGTGGCGGTGCGGGGCGTCTCGTTCAGCGTGCCGCGCAACGCGACGGTGGCGCTGGTGGGTGAGTCGGGCAGCGGCAAGTCGGCCAGCGCGCTGGCGGTGATGGGTTTGCTTGATCCGGCTTCGGCCAGCATCGGCGGCGGCATTCGGTTTGACGGCCGCGACTTGCTGGCGCTCGACCGCGGGCGGCGCCGCGCGATGTGCGGCAAGGACATCGCCATGATTTTCCAGGAGCCGATGTCGTCGCTTAATCCGGTGTTCACGGTGGGGGCGCAGATCGGCGAGGTGCTGCGGCTGCATCTGAAGATGAGCCGGGCGCAGGCGCGCGAGCGCACGCTGCGGTTGCTGGAGGAGGTCGGCATCCCGGCCGACAGGATCGACGCCTACCCGAGCCAGCTCTCCGGCGGCCAGCAGCAGCGTGTGATGATCGCCATGGCCGTCGCGTGCGAGCCCAGGCTGCTGATCGCCGATGAGCCGACCACGGCGCTGGACGTCACCATCCAGCAGCAAATCCTGCAGTTGATCGCGCGCCTGCGGCAGCGGCGCGCGATGTCGGTGCTGTTTATTACCCACGATCTTGGGCTGGTGGCGCAGATTGCCGACCATGTCGTGGTCATGCGCGGGGGCGAGGTGAGGGAGGCCGGCCCGGCACAGCAGGTGCTGACGGCGCCGGCGGATGCCTACACCCGAGCGCTGCTGGCGTGCCGGCCGACGCTGGGCGAGCGGCCACGGCGCTTGCCGGTTATTGCCGACTTCATGGAGCCCGCGATCGCGGCGCGGGCTGGGATTCACACGCCGCCGCACGGGACGCTCGGCATGGATCCCGGCCTGCGCCGGGATGACGGTGTGCCGTTGCTGGAGGTGCGCGGGTTGAGCAAGCATTTCACGCAACGCGAGGGCTGGTTCGGCAAGCGCGCCTTGCACGCCGTGCGGGACGTGTCCTTCACCCTCGCGCGCGGCCGGACCCTGGGCGTGGTGGGCGAGTCGGGCTCCGGCAAGAGCACGCTCGGCCTGACCCTGATGCGCCTGCACCAGGCCAGCGGCGGCAGCGTGCTGTTCGACGGCCGCGACCTGCTCAGCATGCCCGCGCGCGAATTCCAGGCCTACAAGCGCCGCATCCAGATCATCTTCCAGAACCCGTACGCCTCGCTCAATCCGCGCTTCACCGTGGGCGAGATCGTGCTGGAGCCGCTGCGCATCCACCGCATCGGCGCCGATGAGCGCGCGCGCCGCGCGATCGTCCTCGGCCTGCTGGACAAGGTCGGCCTGCCGGCCAGCGCCTACGCACGCTATCCGCACGAATTCTCCGGCGGCCAGCGGCAGCGCATCGCCATCGCCCGCTGCCTGACCTTGCAGCCCGAGATCCTGGTGTGCGACGAGTCGGTCTCCGCGCTGGACGTCTCGGTGCAGGCGCAGGTGCTCAATCTTTTGAAGGATTTACAGGACGAGCTGGGCCTGTCATACATCTTCATCTCGCACGACCTGGCGGTGGTCCGCTACATGGCCGACCAGGTGATGGTGATGCGGCAGGGCGCCGTGGTCGAGCTGGCCGACGCGGAGGCGCTGTACCGCGACCCGCAACATCCCTATACCAAGGGCTTGTTGGCTGCGATCCCCGGCAACGGTTAAGCGATTTTTAAGTTAAGATATCCGCATGGCGAATTTAATCCTCCTGCTGCAAGAATATGGCGTCCTGATCGTGTTCGGCATCGTGCTGGTCGAACAGATCGGCTTGCCCATTCCCGCGTTTCCCATCTTGATCGTGGCGGGCGCCATGTCGGTGGACGGCGACACCCACTGGCCGGCCGTGCTCGGCGTGGCCATGGCGGCGTGCCTGATCAGCGACTATTTCTGGTTCCGCGCCGGGCGCTACTACGGCAAGCGCATCCTCAAGCTGCTGTGCAAGATTTCGCTCTCGCCCGACTACTGCGTCAGCCAGACCGAGGACAATTTCAACCGCTGGGGGCCGAAGGCGCTGATCGTCGCCAAGTTCATCCCGGGCTTCAACACCATCGCGCCGCCGCTGGCCGGCGCCATGGGCACGCGCACCGGCGTGTTCCTCGGCTTCAGCGTGCTGGGCGGCCTGGTTTGGAGCGGCGCCGGCATCGCCATCGGCGCCTTCTTCCACACCAGCGTGGACCAGGTGCTGGACATCCTGAGCACCATGGGCACCACCGCGCTGATCGTGCTGGGCGTGCTGCTGGCCTTGTTCGTGGCGTTCAAGTATGTGGAGCGCAAGCGCTTCCGCCAGTCGGTGGAAATCGAGCGCATCACCATCGACGATTTCAAGAAAATGCTGGAGCAGGGCAAGCAGCCGGTGCTGATCGATGCCCGCAGCGCGACCGCGCAAATGCTCGATCCGGCCGTGCCGGGGGCGTTGCTGTTCAACGGCGGCGATCCCACCACGGAAATCACCGGGCTGGACAAGGGCAGCCACATCATCGTGTATTGCAGCTGCCCCAACGACGTCACCGCCGCCCATGTGGCCAAGACGCTGATCAGTCAAGGCTACCACCGCGCCCGTCCGCTGCATGGCGGTCTGGAGGCGTGGAACGCCGCCTTCCGCGCGCCGGGCGAACCGCTGGCCGAAGCGGAGACTCGCGCCCCGGCCTGAACGCCAGCCCCGTCATTCCGGCCTGCGCCGGAATGACGGGGCTATTTTCAGGTGCGAACTGGAATCGATTCCAATTTTGTGACTGGTAGTCATACTACGGACCAAAAATCCCGGATTGCAAACTTGTGTGGCAAACTGTACTAAAACTACAAACTTCGCTTGCCTGAGTTAGGTAAAATACCTTAAGCTTAGGCCTCAACTCATTTCGACCCATCATGACAGCTCAGTCCGTACAAACGCCTCCCTCCCTGACCACTGTATTCCCTGGTGGCCCGCGTCTGCTGGCGGACATCGGCGGCACCAACGCGCGGTTTGCGCTGGAAACCGCCCCGGGCAAGATTGAGGCGATCGAAGTGCTGGCGTGCGCCGCTTACCCGACCCTGGCCGCCGCCCTGGTCGCGTACCTGGCCTCGCCGACCGTCGCCCAGGCCGGCGTCACCGGGATCCGGAACGGGGCGATCGCCATCGCCAACCCGGTCACCGGCGACATGGTGAGCATGACCAATCACCACTGGGCCTTCTCGATCGAGGCGCTGCGCCGCGAAGTCAACTTCGACACCCTGGTGGTGGTGAACGACTTCACCGCGCTGGCCAGCTCCTTGCCGCAACTGTCGGCCACGCAAAAACACCAGGTCGGCGGCGGCGCCAGCGTGCCGGGCACCCCGCTCGGCCTGATCGGCGCCGGCACCGGCCTCGGGGTCTCGGGCCTGATCCCGGGCAAGGATGGCTGGACCGCGCTGCTGAGCGAGGGCGGCCACGTGACCTTCTCGCCGGCCAACGCCACCGAGGTGGCGATCCTGCAATTCGCCTGGAAGGAATTCGAGCACGTCTCGGCCGAGCGCCTGATGTCCGGCGCCGGCATCGAGCTGATCTACCGCGCGCTGGCCGACCACGGCGACCTGCCGGCGGAAAAGCTGAGCGCCGCCGAGATCTCGCGCCGCGCGCTGGCCGGCGAATGCTCGCTGTGCGACGACGCCATCGAGGCGTTCTGCTGCATGCTGGGCACCATCGCCGGCAACATCGCCGTGACCCTGGGCGCGCAGGGCGGCATCTACATAGGCGGCGGCATCGTGCCCAAGCTGGGCGCGCGCTTCGACCGCTCCGGCTTCCGCGCCCGCTTCGAGGCCAAGGGCCGTTTCCATAAATACCTGTCGGAAGTGCCGACCTGGGTGATCACCGCGGAATACCCGGCCTTCGTTGGTGTTTCGGCAATCTTGTCCGATCGGCTGGCCTCGGCGTAAGCGCAACGACATTTCGATGACGTCGAAATGCGCGTTTTGTGGTTTTATCAGGTACAATTCGCGTTGTTGGATGAGACGTCTGGCTTCCTGCCCACGTTTCACGTAGAAAGCAACGGTCTCGGCCGTTGCCGGCATGTCCCTCTCTCCCGCCAGGTGCGCATAGGCCTTGGCGTCGGAAAAGCAGCTTCAGCGAGTAACTCCCGCCAGCCTCACTGAATGTGATTGATTTCTTTCGATTTTGCTTATGGATAATGTTGAGGCTAAAAAAGTCCTCGAAACCGCCTTGCTATGCGCTCGTGAGCCTTTATCGATCCACAGTCTGAAAAAGCTGTTTGTCGAGCTGGATGACCAGGACCGGCCGCTTGGCCCCGGCGTGGGCGCCGACACGATCAAGGAACTGCTGGAAGAATTGCGGCTCGACTGGGCCGGCAGGGGTGTTGAAGTGATCAGCCTGTCGTCGGGCTGGCGCTTCCAGAGCCGCCCCGAGATGAAGTTGTATCTCGACCGGCTGAACCCGGAAAAACCGCCCAGGTATTCGCGGGCGACGCTGGAAACGCTGGCCATCATCGCCTACCGGCAGCCGGTGACGCGCGGCGATATCGAGGAGATACGCGGCGTCGCCGTCAATTCGCAGACGATCAAGATGCTGGAGGACCGTGGCTGGGTGGATGTCATCGGTCACCGCGACGTGGTGGGGCGTCCGGCCTTGCTGGGCACCACCAGGCAGTTTTTGGATGATTTGGGCTTGAATTCGCTGTCCCAGCTGCCGCCGTTGCAGCAAATCAGCGATGGGCAGAACGCCATGGAAACCCTGGAGGCGGCTCTGCAAGAGAACTTTGAGAAAGCGGCGCGGCTGGATGGCGACGCCGAGCAAGAAGCTGAGCAAGAACAAGGCCCTGCGCCAGATTTAACGGTTGACGCTGAGCACAACCAAGAAACGAATAATGAACAAACCTGATACCCCTGACACCGTCAACAACGCAGCCACTGCCGAGGTTGTCGCCAAGCCCAAGCGCCGCACCAAGGCGCAGATCGAAGCCGATAACGCGGCCATCGCCGCCGGCGAAGCCCCGGCCGCCAAGCCCCGGGCGGCGCGCAAGCCCAAGGCCGTCGTCGCCGCCGAGGTGGCCGCGCCGGCCGCCGCCGATGCGCCCGTCAGCCTGTCGGCCGCCTCCCTGAAAAAGCCGCGCGCCAGGAAGGCCGACGCCGCCGTGGTGGCCGCCGAGGGCGAGGTGCCGGCCGCCAAGCCGGTCAAGCCGCGCGCGAAGAAGGCTGTCGCGGTGGAGGCTGGTGCCGCCGCCGAAGCGCCGGTGGCCGCGCCGGCGCCTGCCGCCGCCGAGCTGGCTGGCGCAGTGCAGGCCGAAGGGGAGCGCGCCGAGCGCAGCCAGCAGCGTCCACGCGGTCCGCGCCAGATGCGCGAGCAACGCGCGCTGCGCCAGGCCAGCATGCCGCGTCCCGAGCCGGTGGCCGCCGCCGAGGGCGAGGCCGCGCCAGCCGAGGAGGGCGCCGCAGCGGCTGTGCGCGACGCCAAGCCGCGCCACGAGCAGCGCAACAATGGCCAGCAAAACCAGCGCAACGGCAAGAAAAAGAATGGCAAGCAGCGTGGCGGCCAGAACGCCGGCGGCGCCAAGGGTAATGACGCCGACGCGGCGTTCTCGTATGTGACCTCGGATGCCTTCGATGCCGACGAGGGCAAGGGCCGTCCGCCAGCCAAGCCGGTGCGCCGCGACCTGACCTCGGACGACGACGCGCCGAAACTGCACAAGGTGCTGGCCGAGGCCGGCCTGGGTTCGCGCCGCGACATGGAGGAGCTGATCGTGTCCGGCCGCGTGTCGGTCAACGGCGAGCCGGCCCACATCGGCCAGCGCATCCTGCCGACCGACGCGGTGCGCATCAACGGCAAGCTGATCCAGCGTCGCGTGAGCAAGAAGCCGCCGCGCGTGCTGATCTATCACAAGCCGGCCGGCGAGATCGTCTCGATGGACGATCCGGACGGCCGTCCATCGGTGTTCGACCGCCTGCCGACCATGAAGGCCGGCAAATGGCTGGCCGTGGGCCGCCTCGACTTCAACACCGAGGGCCTGTTGCTGTTCACCACCTCCGGCGACCTGGCCAACCGCCTGATGCACCCGCGCTACGGCATCGACCGCGAATACGCGGTGCGCACGCTGGGCGAGCTGGAAGAGGGCATGCGCCAGAAGCTGCTGGCCGGCGTCGAGCTGGAAGACGGCGTGGCGCAGTTCTCCAAGATCGCCGACGGCGGCGGCGAGGGCATCAACAAGTGGTACCGCGTGGTGATCGGCGAGGGCCGCAACCGCGAGGTGCGCCGCATGTTCGAGGCGATCGGCCTGACCGTGTCGCGCCTGATCCGTACCCGCTACGGCGCCATGACCCTGCCAAGCAGCCTGAAGCGCGGGCGCTGGGAGGAGATGGAGGAAAACGCGGTGCGCGCGCTGATGACGGCGTACAGCGTCGAGAAAAAAGGCGGCGCGCAGCCGCCCGCCGCAGGCAAGCAGCAAGCCAAGCCGGCGCAGAACAAGGGCCCGGAGAAGCGCGGCCGCAACGGCAACCGCGACCAGCATGCCGAGCGCGCCGAGCGCCGCGACGAGCGCGACTTCTACGATGACGACGAGGACGATGAGGATGAGCCGAACTTCAACCGCGCCGACCTGAGCAACGCCAACGCGCTGCCGTTCGCCAAGCCGGCCCGCAACGGCGGCGGCCGTGGCCAGGGCGGTTTCGGCGGCAATGGCAACGGTGGCGGCAACGGCAACCGCGGCGGCAAGGGCCGCCAGGGCGGTGGCCAGGGGCAGGCTTCCGGCCGTCCGGGCGGCCGTCCGCAGGGTATCGGCGCCTATGCCGGCGGTCGTCCGCTGGGCGAGGCGCCCGCTCCGCGCGCGCAAGGCCAGGGCGGTCGCGGCCAGGGGCAGGGCGGCCGCGGCCAGGGCCAGCAGTCCAAGGGGCCGAACCGCGGCCCGCGCCAGCCGGATCCGCTGCAAACCACGTTTGGTTTCGGCGCGGCCAGTGGTGCGCCGCGTCGCGGCCAGCCGCCGCGCGGCGGAGCCATCGACCATGGCATGCCGCGCCGCCGCAAGGGTTAAGCAGCGCACCCTCGCCTTGTTGTTTGCCTGTCATGCCGCCTGTGCGGCATTGCAGCGCAGACCATATAAGGTTATAATATCTAGCCTAGTAAAAGCTCAAGTCGTGACAAAACGGTTTGAACTCTTCATCTGGCTAGGTGTTTTAAGAAGATGGGCAGATGCCCATTTTTTTTTTGTTGAACCGTTTTAACAGGCTTGTTTATGCCCAATATAAACAGGTCTTAAACTGGAGAATTTCTTGCAGCTGCCGGAATTAATTGAAAAGACCGTCGCCGGTCTGGGCTATGAGCTGGTTGATGTCGAACGGGCCGAGCGCGGACTGCTGCGCGTGTTTATCGATTTCAGCGCCGAAGATGCTGAGGAAAAAGGTCCCATCACCGTGGAGGATTGCGCCACGGTCAGCCACCAGCTGTCGCACGTGCTGACGGTCGAGAACGTTCCTTACGAGCGCCTCGAGATCTCGTCGCCGGGCCTGGACCGGCCGTTGCGCAAGCTGTCGGATTATGTCCGTTTTGCCGGTTGCGAGGCAGTCATCAAGCTGCGCGCGGCCATGCCGGGTACGAACAACCGGAAATCGTTCACCGGGGTCCTGCTGGAACCGGAGGGCGAGAAATTGTCGTTGGAATTTGAAAGCAATGAAGGTCCGGCGCAGTTGGAATTTACGCTCGCCGATGTGGATAAGGCACGCTTGGTGCCGCAGGTGGATTTTAAGGGACGCAAAGCATGAGTCGCGAAGTTTTGTTATTGGTAGACGCGCTGGCGCGTGAAAAGAACGTCGATAAGGATGTGGTTTTCGGCGCACTGGAATTCGCGTTGGCGCAGGCCACGAAGAAACGCTATGAGGGTGAGGTAGACATCCGCGTTTCGATCGACCGCGAGTCGGGTGAGTTCGAATCCTTCCGCCGCTGGCACGTGGTGCCGGACGAGGCGGGCCTGCAGCTGCCGGACCAGGAAATCCTGCACTTCGAGGCGAAGGAACAGATCGCCGACATCGAAGTGGACGACTACATCGAAGAGCCGATCGAATCGGTGGAATTCGGCCGCCGCTTCGCGCAGGACACCAAGCAGGTGGTGCTGCAGCGCGTGCGCGACGCCGAGCGCGAACAGATCCTGGCAGACTTCCTGGAGCGCGGCGACTCGCTGGTCACCGGCACCATCAAGCGCATGGAGCGCGGCGATGCTATCGTCGAGTCCGGCAAGATCGAGGCGCGCCTGCCGCGCGACCAGATGATCCCGAAGGAGAATCTGCGCATCGGCGACCGCGTGCGCGCCTACATCCTGCGCGTGGACCGCAATATGCGCGGCCCGCAGGTGATCCTGTCGCGCACCGCGCCGGAATTCATCATGAAGCTGTTCGAGCTGGAAGTGCCGGAAATCGAGCAGGGCATGCTGGAGATTAAATCGGCCGCCCGCGACGCCGGCGTGCGCGCCAAGATCGCGGTGTACACCGCCGACAAGCGCATCGACCCGATCGGCACCTGCGTCGGCATGCGCGGTTCGCGCGTGCAGGCCGTGACCGGCGAGCTGGGCGGCGAGCGCGTGGACATCGTGCTGTGGTCGGAGGATCCGGCCCAGTTCGTGATCGGCGCGCTGGCGCCGGCCAACGTGTCGTCGATCGTGGTGGACGAGGAGAAGCACGCCATGGACGTGGTGGTGGACGAGGAAAACCTGGCGATCGCCATCGGCCGCTCGGGCCAGAACGTGCGCCTGGCTTCCGACCTGACCGGCTGGAAGATCAACATCATGACGGCCGAGGAATCGGCCGACAAGGCCGCCCAGGAAACCGCCGCGATCCGCGCGCTGTTCATGGAAAAACTGGACGTCGACCAGGAAGTGGCCGACATCCTGGTGGAGGAGGGCTTTGCCAGCCTCGAGGAAATCGCCTACGTGCCGATCTCGGAAATGCTGGAGATCGACTCGTTCGACGAAGATACCGTCAACGAACTGCGCACCCGCGCCCGTGACGCCCTGGTCACCGAAGCCATCGCTTCGGAGGAAGGCCTGGAAGGCATGGACGAGGCGCTGGTCGGTCTGGAAGGCATGGACCGCATCACCGCCGGCAAGCTGGGCCTGGCTGGTATCAAAACGGTAGAAGCGTTTGCCGGCCTGGCTTACGACGAATTCGGCGCCATCCTGGCGTTGTCGTCGGACCGCGCACGCGCACTGATTACGAGTGAATTTGAAGATGTGACCGACGATGAGATGAAGTTGGTTGACGCGAAGTACGACGACCGTGCCAAGGCGCTGCAAGCCAAGGCCTGGAGTCTGACTGAATCCGCAAAGGCTTAATTTGAGTATCTTTATCATCTCCGCGACACATAGAAAAGAGGACTGAATGGCGAGTAACAACGTAGCCCAATTTGCCACCGAACTGAAGATGCCTGCAGACTTGCTGCTGACGCAGCTGCGTTCTGCCGGCGTCGAGAAAGTGTCGGCGTCAGATCCATTGTCGAAAGAGGATAAGGATAAGCTGCTCGATCACCTGCGCCGCACCCACGGCGCCGGTGCCGAGGAGAAGAAGAAAATTACGCTGACGCGCAAGGAAACCACCGAGATCAAGCAGGCCGACGCCAACGGCAAGGCCCGCACCATCCAGGTCGCTGTCAAGAAAACCCGCACCTTCGTGCAGCGCGACGAGCCGCTGACCACCACTGCGGCCGCCCCGGCCGCGCCGGTGATCGACGCGGCCGAAGTCGCTCGCCGCGAAGAAGAGGCACGCAAGCAGGCCGAGCTGATCGCACGTCAGGAAGCGGAACTGCGCGAGAAGCAGGAGCGTCTGGCCAAGCTGGAGGCGGACAAGGCCGCCCAGGCCAAGGCCACCGCCGAAGCCGAAGCCGCCGCCCAGCGCGAAGCCGAGGAAGAGGCGAAGAAAGCCGCCGCCGCCAAGGCCGCCGCCGCCGCCGCGCCGGCCGCCGCGCCAGCCGTGGACAACGCCGCGGAAGAGGCGAAGAAAAAAGCCGCCGCCGAGGAAGCCAAGAAGAAGGCCGCCGCCGCCGCCAAGGAAGCCGCTGAACAAGCCGCCGCCACCGAGCGCGCACGCCAGGCCGTGGCCGACGAAGTGGCGCAGATCAAGGCCATGATGAACGCGCCACGCCGCGCCATCAAGGCGCCCGAGCCGGCGCCGGCGCCAGCCAAGCCGAAGGTGGCCGAAGGCACGCTGCACAAGCCTGCCACCGCCGCCAACGCGGCCAAGCCGGGCGACAAGAAAGAGGACAAGAAGCCAGCCGCGGGCGGCGCCGACAAGAAGTCGATCAAATCGGCCAATGTCTCGTCGACCTGGCAGGACGACGCCAAGAAGCGCGGCGCGCCGGGCGGCAGCAAGGGCCGTGGCGGCAACGCCGGCGCCGGCGCCAGCACGGGCCGCGACAGCTGGCGCGGTGGCAAGGGTGGCCGCCGCCATCATCAGTCGGAAGAACGCGAGACCAACTTCCAGGCGCCGACCGAAGCCATCGTCAAGGACGTGCACGTTCCTGAAACCATCACCGTGGCCGAACTGGCGCACAAGATGTCGGTCAAGGCATCCGAGGTCATCAAGCAGCTGATGAAGCTGGGCCAGATGTGCACCATCAACCAGGTGCTGGACCAGGAAACCGCCATGATCGTGGTGGAGGAAATGGGCCACAAGGCGCACGCCGCCGAGGTGGACGATCCGGAAGCGATCCTGGCCGACCAGGGCGAGCACGCGCACTTCGAGTCGCTGCCGCGCGCCCCGGTGGTCACCGTCATGGGCCACGTCGACCACGGCAAGACCTCGCTGCTGGACTACATCCGCCGCGCCAAGGTGGCCTCGGGCGAAGCCGGCGGCATTACCCAGCACATCGGCGCCTACCACGTGGAAACCCCGCGCGGCATCATCACCTTCCTGGACACGCCGGGTCACGAGGCCTTCACGGCGATGCGTGCCCGCGGTGCGAAAGCCACCGACATCGTGATCCTGGTGGTGGCGGCCGACGACGGCGTGATGCCGCAGACCAAGGAAGCGATCGCCCACGCGAAAGCGGCCGGCGTGCCGCTGGTGGTGGCGATCAACAAGATCGACAAACCGGGCGGCAACGTCGACCGCGTGACGCAGGAACTGGTGGCCGAGAGCGTGGTGCCGGAAGAATACGGTGGCGAATCGCCGTTCGTGCCGGTGTCGGCCAAGACCGGCGAGGGCATCGACAACCTGCTGGAGCAAGTGCTGTTGCAGGCCGAGGTGCTGGAGCTGAAGGCGCCGGTGGATTCGCCGGCGCGCGGCCTGGTGGTCGAGGGTCGCCTGGACAAGGGCAAGGGCCCGGTCGCGACCGTGCTGGTGCAGTCCGGCACGCTGAAGCGCGGCGATGTGATCCTGGCCGGTTCCTCGTATGGCCGCGTGCGCGCCATGCTGGACGAGAACGGCAAGCCGATCAACGAAGCCGGTCCATCGATCCCGGTCGAGATCCAGGGCCTGACCGAGGTGCCGCAAGCCGGCGAGGAAGTCATGGTCATGGCCGACGAGCGCAAGGCGCGCGAGATTGGCCTGTTCCGTCAAGGTAAGTTCCGCGACGTGAAACTGGCCAAGCAGCAAGCCGCGAAGCTGGAAAACATGTTCGACCAGATGGCCGAGGGCGAGGTGAAGAACCTGCCGCTGATCATCAAGACCGACGTGCAGGGTTCGCAGGAGGCGCTGGTCGGTTCGCTGCAGAAGCTGTCGACCTCGGAAGTGCGGGTGCAGGTCGTGCACGCGGCGGTCGGCGGCATCACCGAGTCGGACGTCAACCTGGCAGTCGCCTCGAAGGCCGTCATCATTGGCTTCAACGCCCGTGCCGACGCCCAGGCGCGCAAGCTGGCCGAGTCGAACGGCGTGGATATTCGTTACTACAACATCATCTACGACGCGATCGAAGAGGTGAAGGCTGCGCTGTCCGGCATGCTGGCGCCGGAGAAGCGCGAGACCGTCACCGGCCAGCTGGAAGTGCGCCAGGTCATCCTGGTGTCCAAGGTCGGCGCGATCGCCGGCTGCCTGGTCACCGATGGCGTGGTCAAGCGTACCTCGTCGGTCCGCCTGCTGCGCAACAACATCGTGGTCTGGACGGGCGAGATCGACTCGCTCAAACGCTTCAAGGACGACGCGAAGGAAGTGCGCGCCGGTCTGGAGTGCGGCCTGTCGCTGAAGAACTACAACGACATCCAGGTGGGTGACTCGCTGGAAGTGTTCGAGGTGCAGGAAATCGCGCGTACCCTGTAATTTCGGGTTAGCACAGCAGTATCTGGTAAAGTGGACGGGCCCTCCCGTCCACTTGCCGTTTATGGAATCATCATGGCAAAACATAGCAAAAACATCCCACAGCGCGGTCAGCGCGTGGCCGATCAGATCCAGAAGGACTTGTCCGAGCTGATCGCCTTTGAATTGAAAGACCCGCGCGTCGGCATGATCACGCTGGCGGAAGTGCAGCTGACGCCGGACTACGCGCACGCGAAAATCTACTTCACCATGCTGAAGGACGATGCGGAGACCGTGAAGAACACGTTGGCCGGCCTGAACGCCGCGTCCGGCTACCTGCGCAACCAGCTGGGCAAGCGCCTGCACATCCACACGCTGCCGCAGCTGCATTTCGTGCACGACACCTCGGCCGCGCGCGGCATGGCGATGTCGGCGCTGATCGATCAGGCCAACAGCACCCGCTCGCTGGACGACGGCGCGGAGTAAGCACGCGTTCTATGGGCCCCGGTGTGCGCCGGGGCGACGTCGTCCCGGCGCACGCCGGGACCCATGCTGAAGTGAATATGAAGCAAACTCATCCAAAAAAAGTCCGCGACCTGGTGGACGGCGTGCTGCTGCTCGACAAACCGGTCGGCCTGTCCAGCAATGACGCCCTGATCAAGGCCAAGCGCGTGCTGAACGCCAAGAAGGCCGGCCACACCGGCACGCTGGACCCGTTCGCCACCGGTCTGCTGCCGCTGTGCTTTGGCGAGGCCACCAAGTTCTCGCAGGACTTGCTGGAAGCCGACAAGACCTACGACACCACCGTCCACCTCGGCCAGACCACCGACACCGGCGACACCGAAGGCCAGGTGCTGGAAACGCGCGAGGTCAACGTCACGCTGGAACAGATCCACGCCGTGCTGGCGCGGTTCCGCGGCCCGATCAAGCAAGTGCCGCCGATGTATTCCGCGCTCAAGCGCGACGGCAAGCCGCTGTACGAATACGCGCGCGAAGGCATCACGCTGGAGCGCGAGGCGCGCGATGTGATCATCCACAAGCTGGAGCTGACCGCCTACGAGGCGCCGTTCCTGAAATTGTCGGTCACCTGCAGCAAGGGCACCTACATCCGCGTGCTGGGCGAGGACATCGGCAAGGCGCTCGGTTGCGGCGCCCACCTGAACGCGCTGCGCCGCACGCAGGTGGGCGAGCTGACCACCGACCGCATGATCACGCTGGACGAACTGGCCGCGCACGCGGCGCCGCTGTCGCTGCTGTCGCCGGTCGACGCGCTGCTGTCCAGCTTCCCGGCGGTCCAGCTGAATGCCGAGCTGGCCAAGCGCTTCCTCAACGGCCAGCGCCTGCCGCTGGGCAAGGAACCGTCGATTGCCGTGCCGGCGGAGCAGGGCAGGGTGAGCGTCTACCTGGACGACAAGTTGCTGGGCACCGCCATCCTGGGCGAATACAGCATTCTGGCGCCCGAACGATTAATCGCATTTACGCCGCAATAAAGCGCTAGAGTTGCATCGCAACATGCTATACTAGAGGGCTTCGTGTACCTCGAAGGTACCCACTCGCAGTTTTTCCGCAAATATACAACCATGTCTAATACTAAACGCGCAATTCGCAATATTGCAATCATCGCCCACGTTGACCACGGTAAAACCACCCTGGTTGACCAACTGCTGCGCCAGTCCGGCACCTTCCGCGAAAACCAGGCGGTCGATACCCGCGTGATGGACTCGAACGACCTCGAAAAAGAGCGCGGCATTACCATTCTGTCGAAGAATTGCGCGGTTGAGTACGAAGGCACCCACATCAACATCGTCGACACCCCGGGCCACGCCGACTTCGGCGGCGAAGTGGAGCGTGTGCTGTCGATGGTGGACTCGGTTCTGCTGTTGGTGGACGCGCAGGAAGGTCCTATGCCACAGACCCGTTTCGTGACCCGCAAGGCGCTGGCCCTGGGCCTGAAGCCTATCGTGGTGGTCAACAAGATCGACCGTCCGGGCGCGCGCGCCGACTGGGCGATCAACCAGACCTTCGAACTGTTCGACAAGCTGGGCGCGACCGACGAGCAGCTGGACTTCCCTATCGTGTACGCATCGGGCCTGAACGGCTACGCCGGCATGGACGAGTCCGTCCGCGGCGGCGACATGAAGCCACTGTTCGACGCCATCCTGAAGTACGTGCCGGTGCGTGACGACAATCCGGACGGCCCGCTGCAGATGCAGATCACCTCGCTGGACTACTCGTCCTACGTGGGCAAGATCGGTATCGGCCGCGTGAACCGTGGCCGCGTCAAGCCAGGCATGGACGTGGTGTTCCTGAACGGCCCCGACGACACCCCGACCAAGGGCCGCATCAACCAGGTGCTGAACTTCAAGGGCCTGGAGCGCGTGCTGGTGGACGAAGCCGTCGCCGGCGACATCATCCTGATCAACGGTATCGAGGAAATCGGCATCGGTTCGACCGTGTGCGCACCGGACGTGCCGGAAGCGCTGCCGATGCTGACCGTCGACGAACCGACCCTGACCATGAACTTCATGGTCAACACCTCGCCGCTGGCCGGCCGCGAAGGCAAGTTCGTGACCTCGCGCCAGCTGCGCGACCGTCTGGAAAAAGAACTGAAATCGAACGTGGCGCTGCGCGTGCTGCCGACCGACGACGACACCGTGTTCGAAGTATCGGGCCGCGGCGAGCTGCACCTGACCATCCTGCTGGAAAACATGCGTCGTGAAGGCTTCGAGCTGGCCGTGTCGCGTCCGCGCGTGGTGTTCAAGATGGTGGACGGCGTGCGTCACGAGCCGTACGAGATGCTGTCGGTGGACGTGGAAGAAGCCAACCAGGGCGGCGTCATGGAAGAACTGGGCCGTCGTCGCGGCGACCTGCAGAACATGGAATCGGACGGCAAGGGCCGTGTGCGTCTGGAATACCGCATCCCTGCGCGTGGCCTGATCGGCTTCCAGGGCGAGTTCATGACCCTGACCCGTGGCACCGGCCTGATGTCGCACGTGTTTGACGCCTACGCGCCGGTCGACACCACCAAGGGCGAACTGGCCGGCCGCCGCAACGGCGTGCTGATCTCGCAAGACGACGGCGCGGCGGTTGCGTACGCGCTGTGGAAGCTGCAGGATCGCGGCCGCATGTTCGTCGAGCACAACACCCCGGTGTACGAGGGCATGATCATCGGTATCCACTCGCGCGACAACGACCTGGTCGTGAACCCGATCAAGGGCAAGCAGCTGACCAACGTGCGCGCCTCGGGCACCGACGAAGCGGTGCGCCTGGTGCCGCCGATCCAGATGTCGCTGGAATACGCGGTGGAGTTCATCGAGGACGACGAGCTGGTGGAAATCACCCCGAAATCGATCCGTCTGCGCAAGCGCTACCTGAAAGAGCACGAGCGCAAGAAGGCCTCGCGCGAAGGCGCGTAAGCCCCGCCCGCCAGTGCAGAAAAAGCCGCCGCAAGGCGGCTTTTTTCATTTGCCTTTTCCTTGTCGCTGGGGTACTTTTGTGCGTGGCAGCATCAACGCATCGGAGGCTCACGTGAATTGGCTCGTTAATCCCTTCAACCTTGCCCAGCAGGCAACCGACTACTGGATCGACGCCACCCAGCGCTCCATCCTGTTCATGGACGTGCTGCGCGAACGCGGCAACGAGCGCAACCACCGCGCCGAACAGACCGCGCCCCACGTCCTGACTTTCCAGTTCGAAGTGGTGATGGATGGCCGTCACCTCGAACGTCCCGTCAACTACGGCCTGCTGCACATCCTGCAGCCGGACGGCATCACCCCCGATCCCACCAAGCGTCCCTTCATCGTGTTCGATCCGCGCGCCGGCCATGGTCCCGGCATCGGCGGCATGAAGCATGACAGCGAGATCGGCGTGGTGCTCAAGGCCGGGCATCCGTGCTACTTCGTCGGCTTCCTGCCGCACCCCGTGCCGGGCCAGACCATCGAGGACGTGTGCCGCGCCGAGGCGCAGTTCATCGCCAAGGTGGCGGCGCTGCATCCGGAGGCGGACGGCAAGCCGGCGCTGATCGGCAACTGCCAGGCCGGCTGGCAAATCATGATGACCAGCGCGCTGAATCCCGACCTGGTCGGGCCGCTGGTGCTGGCCGGCGCGCCGCTGTCGTACTGGGCCGGCGTGCGTGGCAAGAACCCCCTGCGCTACCTGGGCGGCATCCTCGGCGGCACCTGGATGACGGCGCTGGCGGGCGACCTCGGCAATGGCATCTTCGATGGCGCGCAGCTGGTCGCCAACTTCGAGAAGATGAACCCGTCCAACACCTTCTGGAGCAAGAACTACAACGTCTACTCCAAAATCGATACCGAGGCGCAGCGCTTCCTGGAGTTCGAAAAATGGTGGGGCAATCCGGTGCTGCTGAACGCCGGCGAGATGCAGTACATCGCCGACTCGCTGTTCGTCGGCAACCGCCTGAGCGACGCCGCGCTGCTGGACAGCGCCGGCCACCGCATCGACCTGCGCAACATCAAGTCGCCGATCGTGGTGTTCTGCTCGTGGGGCGACGACATCACGCCGCCGCAGCAGGCGCTGGGCTGGGTGCTCGATCTGTACGAGGACGACGCGGCGCTGGTGGCCGGCGGCCAGACCATCATTTATTCCATGCACCAGAGCATAGGCCACCTGGGCATTTTCGTCTCGGCCTCGGTGGCCAACAAGGAGCACGAGGAATTCACGGCGGCGATGGACATGATCGACATCATGCCGCCCGGCCTGTACGAGGCGGTGTTCCTCGACAAGGATGAGGAGATGCTGCAGGCCGAGATCGCCGCCGGCGACCTGGCGGCCGGCGATTACGTGATGCGCTTCGAGCGCCGCAACCTGGACGCGCTGCGCGCGCTGGGCGGCAACGACGTCGAGGATGAACGCCGCTTCGCCACCGTGGCGCGGGTGTCGGAAATCAACAAGGGCCTGTACCAGACCTTCGTCAGCCCGATCGTGAAAACCATGGTGACCGAGGCCAGCGCCGAGCGCCTGCGCGAGGCGCATCCGCTGCGCATGCGCTACACGGCGTTCTCCAGCAAGAATCCGCTGCTGAACCAGATCCCGGCGCTGGCCGAGAAGGTGCGCGCCGAGCGCCGTCCGGTGGGCCGGGACAATGTGTTCTGGCAGATGCAGGAGGCGTGGTCCAAGCAGATCGTCGAGGCGCTGGACCGCTACCGCGACGCGCGCGACCAGGCCACCGAGAACCTCTTCCTCGGCGTGTACGGCTCGCCGCTGCTGCAGGCGCTGGTGGGCCTGAGCACGGATGGCGGCAAGCCGCGCCGTATCGGCCGCGACATCGCGCGCGAGGCGGCCACCAACGCGCAACGCGCGGCGCTGGCGCTGCGCACCAAGGAGGGCGGCGTGACCGAGGGCATCATCCGCGCCCTGCTGTACATCTTCCGCAGTCCGGAAATGAGCGCGGCCGACGAGCGCGCCTTCGCCGCCATCCGCCAACTGCATTTGCGCACCTCGGACGACAAGGTGATGAACGTGACCTTGCTGAAGAAGATATTGCGCGAGCAGTACCTGATGCTGCAGGTGAACGAGGAGGCGGCGCTGAACGACTTGCCGCTGCTGCTGCCGGAAGCGCCGGAGGCGCGTCAGGAAGCGCTGGGCATCGTGCGCCAGGTGGCCGGCGCCACCGGCACGCTGGCCGGCGACGCCGCCGCGCGCCTGGAACGCATCGCCACCATCTTCGGCCCGGCCTCGCCCAAGCTGGCGGTGGTGCGCAAGAAGAAGGGCGATACCGCCGCTTAATTCAGCGGCTTGCGCATGAAGACGCTGTGCGGATCGTCCGGGTAGTCGCCGTACGGTCCGCAGCGTTCGAAACCGTGGCGTGCGTACAGGGCCAGTGCTTCCGGATTGGCCGGGCCGGTCTCCAGCACCAGTTCCGGGCAGCCGGCGCCGCGCGCCGTATGTTCCAGCAAATCCATCAATTGGCGCGCCGTGCCGGCGCCGCGCGCGGCCGGGCGCACGTACATGCGCTTGATCTCGCCATATTCTCCGGTCAGCACCACGGCGCCGCAGCCGATGGCCGCGCCCCGGGCGTCGCGCGCCACCGCGAAGCGGATATTCGGTTGCAACAGCGTCTTCACGTCCAGCGCGTAGACGGATTCCGCCGGGTAAAGATCCAGCAGATAGGTGTCCAGTTCGGCGATCAGGGCGTGGACCTCGGGTTGGTCCGGCGTTTCAAAGGCGATGGGCATGATATGTCATTTTGTTGGATGGTAAATCCAGTATAATGGATTTCATGGACATCAATCAACTCATTGCCAGCCGCGTGCTGGCCCTGCGCAACGCGCGCGGCTTGTCGCTGGCGGCGCTGGCCGAGCGCAGCGGCGTCAGCCGTTCCAATATTTCCCTGATCGAGCGCGGCGAGAGCAGCGCCACCGCCACCGTGCTGGACAAGCTGGCCGGCGCGCTGGGCGTGACGCTGGCCACGCTGTTCGCCGCCGAAGAGGCGGCGCCGTCGCCGCTCAGCACGCGCGCGCAGCAGCCGGTGTGGACCGATCCGGCCTCCGGCTACACGCGGCGCCAGCTGTCGCCGGGCGTGCGTTCGCCGCTGCAACTGGTGGAGGTGGTGTTTCCGCCGGGGCGGCGGGTGTCGTACGAGCAATCGCCGCACAGCGCCGACATCTACCAGCAGGTGTGGCTGCTGGAGGGGGCCATCCACGTCACGGCCGGCGAACAGCAATGGCAGCTGCAAGCCGGCGACTGCGTGGCCTTCCGCGAGGGCCAGCACATCGCCTATGAAAACCCCGGCGCCACGCCGGCGCGCTACCTGGTCGGGCTGGTGACCCTGCCTTTTGCGTTATAATGTCGACCCCTTTCTACACATAGTCACCATGACCACCATCACGCCGCCGACCGCCGACCAAGCCGCTGTAGTGCCAAGCCGCCGCCTGTCCGTCGCGCCGATGATGGACTGGACCGACCGCCACTGCCGCGTGTTCCATCGTCATATCAGCAAGCACACCTGGCTGTACACGGAGATGGTGACCACCGGCGCGCTGGTGTATGGCGACGTGGAGCGCCACCTGCGCTTCAACGAGGAAGAGCACCCGGTGGCGCTGCAGCTGGGCGGCAGCGATCCGGCCGACCTGGCCACCGGCGCCAGGCTGGGCGAGAAGTGGGGCTATGACGAGATCAACCTCAACTGTGGTTGCCCGTCCGAGCGCGTGCAGAAGGGCGCGTTCGGCGCCTGCCTGATGGCCGAGCCGCAACTGGTGGCCGACTGCGTGAAAGCCATGCGCGACGCCGTCTCGATCGACGTCACCGTCAAGCACCGCATCGGCATCGACGATGTGCAAAGCTATGACTTCGTGCGCGACTTCGTCGGCAAGGTGGCCGAGGCCGGCTGCACGACCTTCATCGTGCATGCGCGCAACGCCATCCTGAAGGGCCTGTCGCCCAAGGAGAACCGCGAGATCCCGCCGCTCAAGTACGAGTACGCCTACCAACTCAAGCGCGACTTCCCTGACTTCGAAATCATCATCAACGGCGGCATCAAGACCGAAGCCGAGATCGATGAGCACCTGAAACACCTGGACGGCGTGATGCTGGGCCGCGAGGCTTATCACAACCCGTTCATGATGGCCAACTTCGACCAGCGCTACTACGGCGACAGCGGCGTGCCCAAGACGCGCGAACAGGTGCTGGAAGCCATGATTCCCTACATTCAGGCGCAGCTGGCCCAGTACGGTGCGCTGGGCCTGAAGCTCAATTCCATCACCCGCCACATGCTGGGCATCATGACCGGCCTGCCCGGCGCCCGCGCCTTCCGCCAGACCCTGTCGGATTCCAAAAAGCTCGCCACCGGCGACGCCCATCTGTTGCTCGAGGCCGCGGCGCGTCTACGTATTACTGCGTAGAACTTCCTCTTTTTTGCAAACAATCCACGGGACTGTCGGGATTTCCCTACAGAAAGTTCGTTTGCGTATTTTTGAGGCAGTAATTGCTTGCTTTGAGGCAAAATTTGCATCTATAATTCCTGAATATACACACATATCCACCGTCTTTCGTGGTGTATCGCGGACCAAAAAACTACATGCTGGCTGCTGGTGGAGCTGCAAATTTTGCATTCGCAGTCATTGTTTGCTACTGTCATGGCTTATTACTTAGCAGCAAGGGTTTTGTTTGGATGGCATTTCCACAAGACGCGTCATCCACGGCAACTTCATCAACAGTGTCACTAAAGAAGAAGACGAAATGAATTTAGCAAAAATGAAAGTCGGTACTCGCCTGGGCCTCGGATTCGCCCTGGTGCTGCTGTTCCTGGTGGCTGTGACCGCCGTGGGTATCGCACGCATGGCACAAATCCAGGATCGTCTGGATCACGTGATCAGCGTGAACAACGTCGTCTCGCGCCTGGTGGTGGACATGCGCAACAACGTCGCCGAGCGCGTCAACTCGCTGCGCGTGCTGACCCTGATCGCCGACCCGGCCGACATGGAAAAGGACATGAACCGCAACAAGGAGCTGGCCGCCGCCTACGCCGGCTTCCAGACCAAGCTGAGCGCGCAATTCGCGGTGGAAGCCACGCCGGAAGAGAAGGCGCTGCTGGGCAGCATCAAGGAGGCGGAAGCGCAAGCCATGCCGGCCATCGCCAAGGCGTCCGAGCTGTGGCTGGCGGGCAAGCCTGAAGAGGCGACCCGCGTGCTGGTGAAGGAAATCCGCCCGGCGCAGAAAAAATGGACCGAGGGTCTGGAGCGCCTGGGCGCGCTGGAAGACAAGATGAACGCGCAGATGCAGGTGGAAGCGGCCAATGGCTTCTCCAGCGCCCGCACCTTCATGATCGTGATGGGCCTGCTGGCCGTGGCGATCTCGGTGGCCGCCGCGCTGGTCATCACCCGCGGCCTGCTGAAACAGCTGGGCGGCGAGCCTGACTACACCGCCTCGATCGCAGGCAGCATCGCCAACGGCGACCTGTCGATCTCGATCGACACCTCCGGCGCCGCCAAGGACAGCCTGGTGTCGGAAATGCGCGAAATGCGCGACAGCCTGCGCGACATCGTCAGCCAGGTGCGCACCGGCACCGAGACCATCGGCACCGCCTCGCGTGAAATCGCCGCCGGCAACGTCGACCTGTCGTCGCGTACCGAGATGCAGGCCTCGTCGCTGGAGAAAACCGCGTCGGCCATGGATCAGCTGACCTCGACCGTGAAGCAGAACGCCGACAACGCCCGTGAAGCCAACCAGCTGGCCTCGGCCGCCTCGGATGTGGCGGTCAAGGGCGGCCAGGTGGTGTCGGAAGTGGTCGACACCATGAGCTCGATCGACGCCTCGGCCAAGAAGATCGTGGACATCATCGGCGTGATCGATGGCATCGCCTTCCAGACCAACATCCTGGCGCTGAACGCCGCCGTGGAAGCGGCCCGCGCCGGCGAACAAGGCCGCGGCTTCGCCGTGGTGGCCTCGGAAGTGCGCAACCTGGCGCAACGCAGCGCCGCCGCCGCGAAAGAGATCAAAGCGCTGATCGACGACTCGGTCGAGAAGGTCGGCGCCGGCACCAAGCTGGTCGGCCAGGCCGGCGTGACGATGGACGAGGTGGTGTCCTCGGTGCGCCGCGTGACCGACATCATGAGTGAAATCGCCAACGCCAGCCAGGAACAGAGCGCTGGTATTGCCCAGGTCAACCAGTCCATCATCGAGATGGACAGCATGACCCAACAGAATGCCGCGCTGGTGGAAGAAGCCGCCGCCGCAGCACAAAGCTTGCAGGATCAGGCCGGCGAGCTCGCTCGCGTGGTCAGCATCTTCAAGCTGGTGGAAGGTGAGGAACGCGCCGCGATCGCCGCGCCGGCCTTCGCCGCCAAGGCAGCCGTGGTCAAGCCGATCACCGCCGCCCGCGCTCCTGTGAAGAAACTGGCCGCCAAGCCAGCGCCCGCACCGGCCGCCAAACCGAAGAAAGTCGCGGCGGCCAGCTCGGCCGGCAGCGATGAGTGGGAAGAGTTTTAAGCAGTACGATAATTTGCCGCAGTCTGCCGTCCGCCCTTGTGGACCCATGGCCCGCTGTGGAGTTCGTTTAACCAGTTGTTAATAACAATTTAATTGGGAAATCGCATTATGAACAAGTCTGTATTCGCCGCCGTCATCCTGTCCATCGCTTCGGGCGCCTTCGCCGGTGAAGTGCCAGCCTCGCTGAGCGACAAAAACTGCAAAGCCGAATATCCGAAAGCCTCGCTGATGAACGAAGAGCAGGGCGATGTGACCATGGCCTTCCTGGTCGGCGCCGACGGCAACGTGGTGGAATCCAAAGTGGAGAAATCGAGCGGCTTCAAAAACCTCGACAAGGCGGCCCTGAAAGCGCTGAGCGCTTGCAAATTCAAGCCGGGCACCAAGGATGGCGCCGTGGCCCAGACCTGGACGAAGGTCGACTATAGCTGGAAGCTGTAATTAGTCTTCAACAGGCCGCGCGCGCGTGGCCTGCCTGCCGGATAGATCCTTACACTTTGGGGAAATCAGATGTCTACTACTAAGCGTTGGTTGAGTGTGATCGCAGCAGTGCTCGTATCGAGCGCCCCGGTGGCGTTTGCCGCCGAAGTTCCAGCCAGTTTCGATGCGAAAAACTGCAAGGCCGAGTACCCGAAGGCATCCCTGATGAATGAAGAGCAGGGCACGGTATCGATGTCCTTCCTGGTCAAGCCGGATGGCAGCGTGGCGGATTCCAAAGTCGATAAAAGCAGCGGCTTCAAGAATCTGGACAAGGCCGCCATCAAGGCGCTGAGCGCCTGCAAGTTCAAGCCGGGCACCAAGGACGGCGCGCCGGCCGAGACCTGGACCAAGGTCGACTACGCCTGGAAACTGGACTGATCCGGCACCGGCAGCAGAAAAAAGGAACCGCGCGCGGTTCCTTTTTTTTCGCTTGTTTTTGCGAGTGTAATAAACTGTAATGGCTCGCGTACCGCGTCGCGCTTCCTTATATAGTACGATCTGGAATGAGGAGAACCGCCATGAAAACCATCGTTGTTGCAGTTGCCGCGCTGGCGGCGCTGACTGGCTGCGCGACGCAGCGTCCCGCCTACTACACGCAGGCGCGGGTACAGAATCCGTATGAGTGGCATACCGTCGAGGTGCTGCCGGCCGGCGCGCAAACGCAGTCCGGCACCTGGACCGAGAAACTGCCGCCGTCGCGCGTCAGCTACAGCACCGAGCCGAGCTATACCACCACGACCACCTACGTCAGCCAGCCGGTGTATTACGCGCCGGCGCCGGTCTACTATGCGCCGGCCCCGGCTTATTATTACCCGCCAGTATCGATCGGCCTCGACTTCTCGTTCGGCCGCTGGTGCTGCGGCAGCCGTTGGGGCGGGCGCGGTTACTACCGTCACCGCTGATCCGGTCGGCGCATACGAAAAATCCCGCCAGCGCGCCAGCGCGGCGGGATTTTTTCATGGGCGGGCCGGTTAGCGCAGCACGTAGATGGAAGCCTTGCTCAGCACGTTCTCGGAGCATAATTCGTAAGCGGAAGCGCCGGCCAGCGTGATCAGCAAGGCGCCAAATGCGATATGTAGATAGCGTGCCATGACGGGCTCCTGGAGAGAGGGGAGTGGGATGTCTCCAGAATAGTCCAGGGCCCGTGTTTCCGGCATCAGCCAAACGTCCGACGCGGTGTAGGACTAATGCCCGTCTTCTATCTTTTTAACAACTTACTTCTTCCACAGCGTGACCGGGCCGGCCGGGGCGGTATCCATGGCGTTGGCGCGCTGCAGCCATTGCTCCAGGCGCTCGGGTTGCTTGAGGTGGATGCCCATGCCGTCGATGACGCCGATCTGCTCCAGCATATTGGCGTTGAGCTTGGCCTTGGACACGGTCGGCGCGCCCATCACCATGCGGTCGTAGGCCTTGCGCGCCTTGTTCTCCCACTTGTGCAGGCTGGTCTCGTCGAAGCGGTTGCTTTCGAAATACACGGTCAGGGTGCCGTCCGGATTGCCGAAGCCGACAATGCCGGCGCCCAGGCGGATGTTGGCGTTGTTGGCGGCATCAAAGGAGTCGGTGGGAACGAACACGGCGGCGCGGCCATCGGTATCAGGACGGCCTACAGGGGTGTCTTTGCCATAGGTGCTGACTTCAGTAATGGGTTTATCTTGTGACATATACTTGCTCGAATTCAGGGGATAAACGGAGAGGTGTGGCTGGCTTGCATTGGGATGCAAACGACCGTTCCATTGTAGCGTTAATCTAGTTCCAACGGGCAATAACCGGCATCAAAAAGTTGTAACGGTGGGGGCGCTCATTCGGCTATAGTGGACTGCGTGACAGCCGGGGAGGGACAGATGCCAGCGCACCAGGGATTACGCGTTTTCATCATCGACGACAACGAAATGACGCGCGACCTGCTGCGCGCGATCATCCAGGGCGACAGCTACGATGTGGTGGGCGATGCGGGTACGGCGGAGTCGGCGCGCCTGCGACTGCGCTCGGTTCGCGCCGACATCATCTGTCTGGACGTGGTGATGCCCGACGGCGATGGCCTGAGCTTGCTGAACTGGATACGTGTCAAACAGCCGGAGGCCGAAGTGCTGATGGTGACCGCCAGCACCGACCGCGTCACGGTGGAGCAATCGCTGCGCAATGGCGCCAAGGGCTACATCGTCAAACCCTTCAACCCGGGCACGGTGATGGACACGCTGGACAAGATCGGCGCGCAAATCAAAGCCCGGCGCGCGGCGGGGCGCGCTTAAAGATAGCGCGTGGCCGTAATCATGGTGCCGATCAGCACGAGCGTGAAGCCTGCCATGCGCCATGTCATCTGGTACAGCATGTTGGCGAGGTCGGCTTTGGTGGCGAAGGTCTGTAAAGCCTGGGCTTGGAACGCCTGTAGATTGTTGGCGACCAGATCAATCTTGCCGTTCGTGACCGCCAGCGCTTCCTTGTTCTCGCCGCTCAGGATCGCTAAATCTTCCTTGGTGGCGTAATTGGATTCGATGACTTTCACGGTGAGCGTGAGGTCATTGACTGCCGTGTCGGTGGATTCGGTGTTCGTAGCCATAATCTGATCCTCCGGCTGATACGATTGATTGTCAACCAAGCTCATGGGGCGCATGGCGGCCTCCTCTAAGAGTTGGGAACCAGCGTAGCCCGCTGAGTTGTTCGGCACTGGAGCTGCGTCAAATGTGTGGGCTTGAAAACGCAAAAAGCCCAGTCGTAGACTGGGCTTTTCACTTAATTCTTGGGGTGGCTGATGGGGCTCGAACCCACGACAACAGGAATCACAATCCTGGACTCTACCAACTGAGCTACAGCCACCGCTGTTTTGTTATTCAACTAGTGCTGAACAACGAGCCAGAATTATACAAGCCAGTTTCGATTCCTGCAAATTTAATTACAGCATTTTTTTCGAAACCTGCCCGTGGCCTAAACATCAACCTTTTCCACCGGCTGCCGCAATCCCAGCAAATCGGCAAACGCCTGCGCCAGCGCGCCGGCGTCGCCGGTGGTGTAGCCGCGCAGCGTGGCCTGGCCATCGCCGGCCTGGCGCAGCAGGTTGCCGGCCTCCAGCAGACGGCCCAGCTGGCGCGCCACCGCGTCGCCGGTATCGATCAGGGTGACGTCGTCGCGCTGATGCGCGTGCAGCACGCGCTCGATGCCGCCGCGGACGAAGGGATAGTGGGTGCAGCCCAGCACCAGCGTATCGGCGCCTTGCTCCAGCAGCGGCGCCACATAGCGTTCCAGCATGGCGCCGATTTGCGGCGCATCGAGATCGCCTTTTTCAATCTCATCGACCAGGCCCACCGCCGGCTGCAGCAGGAACTCGGCGCGCGTGGCCGCGCTGATCTGCTCGCGCAGCTGCAGGAATTTCTCGCCCTTGAGCGTGCGCGCGGTCGCCAGCACGCCGACCTTGCCATTGCGCGAGGCGGCGGCGGCCGGCTTGAGGCCAGGCTCCACGCCCACCACCGGCAGCTCGGGATGACGCGCACGCACCGCCTTGATGGCGGCCACGGTGGCGGTGTTGCACGCCACCACCAGCGCCTTGGCGCCTTGCGACAACAGGAACTCCGTCACCGCCAGCGCGCGCTCGACCACATACTCCTCGGTCTTGTCGCCATACGGCGCGTGGCCGGAGTCGGCGAAGTACATCAGGTCCTCGGCCGGATACTGCGCGCGAATGTGGCGCAGCACCGACAGCCCGCCCACGCCGGAATCGAAGACGCCGATGGGGGCGCCGGGAGAGCGGGCGATGTGCATCAGGCGGTCACGACAGGCACGTTCAGCTGCTCGATGCGCGCCTTCCATTCCGCTGGACCGGTGTTGTGCACCGAGGTGCCCTGCGAATCGACGGCCACGGTGACCGGCATGTCGACCACTTCAAACTCGTAGATCGCTTCCATGCCCATGTCGGCAAAGCCCAGCACTTTCGATTGCTTGATCGCTTTCGATACCAGGTAAGCCGAGCCGCCCACCGCCATCAGGTACGCCGACTGGTGCTTCTTGATCGACTCGATCGCGGCTGGGCCACGCTCGGCCTTGCCGATCATCGCGATCAGGCCGGTTTTCTCCAACATCATGTCGGTGAACTTGTCCATGCGGGTGGCGGTGGTCGGGCCGGCCGGGCCCACCACTTCGTCGCGCACCGGATCGACCGGGCCAACGTAGTAGATCACGCGGTTCTTGAAGTCCACCGGCAGTTCCTCGCCCTTGGCCAGCATGTCCTGGATGCGCTTGTGCGCTGCATCGCGGCCGGTCAGCATCTTGCCGTTCAGGAGCAGGGTCTGGCCCGGCTTCCACGAGGCGACTTCTTCCTTGGTCAGCGTGTCCAGATTGACGCGCTTGGATTTCTCGGTGTCCGGCGCCCACGACACATCAGGCCAGGTCGACAGTGGTGGCGGGGTCATGTAGGCGGGACCGGAACCATCCAGCACGAAGTGGCCGTGGCGGGTGGCGGCGCAGTTCGGGATCATGGCGACCGGCTTGGAGGCCGCGTGAGTCGGGTGCATCATGATCTTCACGTCCAGCACCGTGGTCAGGCCGCCCAGGCCTTGCGCGCCGATGCCCAGCGCGTTGATCTTGTCGCACAGTTCGATACGCAGTTCTTCCAGCTTGTTCTGTGGGCCGCGCTGCTTCAGTTCGAACATGTCGATGTCTTCCATCAGCACTTCTTTCGCCATCAGCATGGCCTTCTCGGCGGTGCCGCCGATGCCGATGCCCAGCATGCCCGGCGGGCACCAGCCGGCGCCCATGGTCGGCACGGTTTTCAGTACCCAGTCGATCAGCGAATCGGAAGGATTCATCATGATCATCTTCGACTTGTTTTCCGAACCGCCGCCTTTGGCCGCGACCTTGACGTCGACGGTATTGCCTTCCACCAGCTCCATGTGCACCACGGCCGGCGTGTTGTCCTTGGTGTTCTTGCGGTCGAAGTGCGGGTCGGCCACGATCGAGGCGCGCAGCTTGTTGTCGTCGTAGTTGTAGGCGCGGCGCACGCCTTCGTTGACGGCGTCGGTGACGGTGCCGGTGAAGCCTTCAAAGCGCACACCCATGCCGATCTTCAGGAAGACGTTGACGATGCCGGTGTCCTGGCAGATCGGACGCTTGCCCTCGGCGCACATGCGCGAGTTGGTCAGGATCTGCGCGATGGCGTCCTTGGCGGCCGGGCTTTGCTCGTGCTCGTAGGCGCGGGCCAGGTGCTCGATGTAATCAGCCGGATGGTAGTAGCTGATGTACTGCAGCGCGGCGGCAACGGATTCAATCAGGTCTTCTTGCTTTATGATGGTCATGGTGTTCTCGCGGAGGTTAGTGTTTGGAATCGTTGTGGGTGAGCGTGGTGAGGCGGTCGGTGTAGGCGATGGCCATGGCCGACAGCAGGAACACCACGTGGATCACGGTTTGCGCCGCGATCACTTCGGACTTGTACGAAGCAGCGTTAATAAAAGTTTTCAGCAGATGGATCGACGAAATGCCGACGATGGCCATGGCCAGCTTGGTCTTGAGTACGGAGGCATTCACGTGCGACAGCCACTCGGGCTGGTCCGGATGCGACTCCAGATTCATGCGCGAGATAAAGGTCTCGTAGCCGCCGATGATCACCATCACCAGCAGATTCGAAATCATCACCACATCGATCAGGCCGAGCACCACCAGCATGATGGTGGTTTCATTGAGCTTTTCCGGCACTGGCGCGCCGGGCACGGCGACGGCCTGGAAGATGTGCTGCAGCGAAGCCTCGTTGCCCATGGCGGCGCCGATCAGGTCCTTGAGCTCGACCCAGAAATGAAACACATAGACGCACTGCGCCAGGATCAGGCCGAGGTACAACGGCAACTGCAGCCAGCGGGTCATGAAGATAAAAGCGGGCAGGGGGCGCAGCTTCGGATTGGGCTCAGTCATTACGGCAAAACTCCTGAAAATGAGGCAGACTATGAAGACTGCCGATATTCTACACGCGCTGTCGGGCGACCGCATCGGTAGCTGCTGATGAAAAATTGGTAAAATTGTCGGCTTGCCATCCTCCGCCGGGGACGGGCATGGCTGTAAGGGCGCAGTAAGCGATAACGTTTAGTGTTGATAGCAAACGATTACTACATTGGAGACACCATGAGCGGCACTACTACCCAAGGACCACAAGAATCCCGTATCTTCGCGCCACCGGCGGCGTTCGCAGCCCAGGCGGCGGTATCGGGGATGGATGCATACAACGCGCTGTGCGCGGAGGCGGCGGCCGACTACGAAGGCTTCTGGGCGCGGCTGGCGAAAGAGCACATCGAATGGAAGCAGCCATTCACGCGCACCCTGAACGAAGACAACGCCCCGTTCTACAAATGGTTCGAAGACGGCAAGCTGAACGTCTCGTACAACTGCCTGGACCGCAATCTGCAGAACGGCAACGGCGACAAGACCGCCATCATCTTTGAAGCGGACGACGGCAAGGCCACGCACGTCACCTACAAACAACTGCACGAAAAAGTCTGCAAATTCGCCAACGGCCTGAAAGCGCGCGGCATCAAGAAAGGCGACCGCGTCATCATCTACATGTCGATGTCGGTGGAAGGCGTGGCCGCGATGCAGGCCTGCGCGCGCATCGGCGCGACGCACTCGGTGGTGTTTGGCGGCTTCTCGGCCAAGTCGCTGCAGGAGCGCATCATCGACGCCGGCGCGGTGGCCGTGATCACCGCCGACGAACAACTGCGCGGCGGCAAACACCTGCCGCTGAAAGCCATCGTCGACGAGGCGCTGGCACTGGGCGGCTGCGACACCATCAAGGACGTCATCGTCTACAAACGCACCGGCGGCGCCATCACCTTCAAGGAAGGGCGCGACCTGTGGCTGCACGAGCTGGTCGACGGCCAGTCGGCCGAGTGCGAGCCGGAGTGGGTGGAAGCGGAGCACCCGCTGTTCATCCTCTACACCTCCGGCTCGACCGGCACGCCGAAGGGCGTGCAGCATTCCAGTGGCGGCTATTTGCTGTGGGCGGCGCTGACCATGAAATGGTCGTTCGACATCAAGCCGTCCGACGTGTACTGGTGCACCGCCGACATCGGCTGGGTGACGGGTCACAGCTACATCGCCTACGGCCCGACGGCGGTGGGCGCGACCCAGGTGGTGTTCGAAGGCATCCCGACCTATCCGAACGCTGGCCGCTTCTGGGAGACCGTGGCCAAGCACAAAGTCAACATCTTCTACACCGCGCCGACCGCGATTCGTTCGCTGATCAAGGCCTCGGATGTGGACCCGAAAGTGCATCCGAAGAACTACGACCTGTCGTCGCTGCGTTTGCTGGGCACCGTGGGCGAGCCGATCAATCCGGAAGCGTGGATGTGGTACTACACCCAAGTGGGTGGCGAAAAGTGCCCGATCGTCGACACCTTCTGGCAGACCGAGACCGGCGGCCACATGATCACCCCGCTGCCGGGCGCGACCCCGATGGTGCCGGGCTCGTGCACCTTGCCGCTGCCGGGCATCATGGCCGCCATCGTCGACGAGTCGGGGCATGACGTGCCGAACGGGCAGGGCGGCATCCTGGTGGTCAAGCGTCCGTGGCCGTCAATGATCCGCACCATCTGGAACAATCCGGATCGCTTCAAGACCTCGTACTTCCCCGAGGAGCTGGGCGGCAAGATGTACCTGGCTGGCGATGGCGCGATCCGCAACAAGGACACCGGTTACTTCACCATCACCGGCCGTATCGACGACGTGCTGAACGTGTCGGGTCACCGCATGGGCACGATGGAGATCGAATCGGCGCTGGTGGCCAATCCGCTGGTGGCCGAGGCGGCGGTGGTGGGCAAGCCGGACGACACCACCGGCGAATCGATTTGCGCGTTTGTGGTGCTGAAGCAGGCGCGTCCGACTGGCGACGATGCCAAGAAGATCGCGCTGGAGTTGCGCAACTGGGTGGCCAAGGAGATTGGTCCGATCGCCAAGCCGAAGGAGATTCGTTTTGGGGATAACCTGCCGAAGACGCGTTCGGGCAAGATCATGCGCCGCCTGTTGCGCGTGCTGGCCAAGGGCGAGGTGATTACGCAGGACGTGTCGACGTTGGAGAATCCGGCGATTCTGGAGCAGCTGAAAGAGGCGTCGTAGCGCGTCGTTCCCGCGCAGGCGGGAACCCAATGCGGGGAGGATGACGTCGTGGCAAATAATGTTGGTACTCCCCGGAATCTTTGCTATAATTCGGCGCTTCCCGAGGTTAGGGAAGACCTGGAGAGGTGGATGAGTGGTTGAAGTCGCACGCCTGGAAAGCGTGTATAGGTTAATAGCCTATCGGGGGTTCGAATCCCCCTCTCTCCGCCAGAATTGAAAAAAGCCGCCTTCGGGCGGCTTTTTGCATTTCTGGCGGAGAGAAGCAAGCCCCCTGCGGGGCTTGCGCGGGGGATTCGAAGGGCTTCCCCTACCGGGGAAGCCCTCTCCGAATCGTCCGACTGCCACCGCTACGCGGTGGCGCGCCGGAGGCGCCGCGCGCAGCGCCCGCAAAAATTCCCACAAGCACTATTCCTGAGCATACAAACATACACCGTGCATTGAGCCAAATCAAAAGTATATCAAGCGTGTCCGTGTAATGACCCAGTGAATTCCTGCTCAGGTGATAATACTGAAAGGACATCACGTGAGCATGGTCATGGAAGAAGAAGTAAAACGTTGGACTGCGAAGCGCAAGGCAGCGCTGGTCACTGAAATCATTCAAGGCAAGACGACAGTCGCCGAGGCTAGCCGGGCCTTTGATATGCCGCCTTCGGAGATCGAAGAATGGGTCGATGAAGCCAAGCGCGGCATGGAGAACGCCCTGCGGGCCAAGCCGTTGGATGTCCGCGAGCAGTATGAGCGGCAGATCAAGGAACTCCAGGAAGCATACGGCGAGGCCATGCTTGAACTGCGTGCTCGAAAAAAGCTGGCGTCCCTGCTGGGCGAGGAAGAGAAGTGATCGAAGCGATCCGCCAGGGACTAGCAGAAGACGGTTTCAAAGTTTCGATCAGTAAGCTGTGCCAGTGGTTTGAGATGCCGCGCCGGACTGTGTACTACAAGGCCGTCAAGGCTGCGCCTAAGGTACAGCCACGGTTTGCCGAACCAATCAAGGCCATGATCAATGAGGAGCCATCGTTCGGCTATCGAACTGTCGCGGCCCTGCTTGGCTTCAACAAGAACACGGTACAGCGGATTTTTCAGCTGCGTGGCTGGCAGGTGAAGAAGCGGCCTGTTGGCTTTCGACCGCGTGTCCAAGCCTTGCCTTCGGTGGCGAAAGCTCCGAACGAGCGCTGGGCGACCGATATGTGTCGAGTTTGGGCCGGTCGTGATGGTTGGGCGGTGCTAGCCCTGGTGATCGATTGCCATACCCGCGAATTGCTGGGCTGGCATTTGTCCCGCTCGGGCAAAGCTAAAACGGCGGAGGCGGCCTTGGAGCAGGCCCTCATTGCCCGCTATGGCACCTTGGGCCGGGTCACGGCGCCATTCTTGCTGCGCTCAGATAATGGCTTGGTTTTCACCAGCCGCAGCTATACCAGGTTGGTACGCAGCTATGGCTTACGGCAGGAATTCATCACGCCGCATTGCCCGGAGCAGAACGGCATGGTGGAACGGGTCATTCGAACGCTGAAGGAGCAATGCGTTCACTGTCATCGCTTCGAGAGTTTGCAGCACGCCAGCCGGGTCATCGCTGGCTGGATCGGGTTCTACAACAACCAGCGCCCACATCAAGCGCTGGGGATGAAAACGCCCGCTGAGGCATTTGCGTTAGCGGCTTAAGTTGAGCAGGAACCGCTGGGTCATTACATCCGAATGTGAGATCTGACCCCGTGCTCCTCAGCAACGAGTGGACTGACTTGCTCTGCAAGCACCTAGACTGTAACCTGTTGGGCGACTATTTGCCTGGAAGCCCCATGCCGCTGCAAATAAGCGTGAGCGATTTCGATCCACGAGTCATTGCGACATACAAATCTTTGGTGCCAAGTGAATCGGCATCAAGCACTACCGCATGGTCGTACTCAAGCCCTTTTACCAGTAGTGTAGTGGCGATTAATTTTTTGTGGAGAATAGGTCTTCCTGTGTGTCTGAGATCACGCTGGTATAGATTCGCCGCCTCTATCAAAGTATTCGCCTCACCGTCAATCAGGAGTTTCAATACATTCAGGAAACGATACAGTAAGTCTCGTCGGTATGGCGACGTCTCGGGGCAAGCTCTCAACGCAAGAAAGAATGCCCTTAGGTGGAAGGCCGATGGCGATGTGAGATAGGCATTCGCGGCGATTAATATCGAGGGGTACTTGGTGGTTTTGATTTGTTTTGCGATCTCCCCATTCTTCGTACTAGCAGCCAAAGATTTATCCACGCCAGTAAAACACTTCTTGGCGAAGTCTAAGGCACATAGGAAGCCATCCTTGACCGTTTTCGCTTTCTCAAATTTATTGATGAACGAGAAAAGTGCCTTCCCCTCAACTTCTTCAATTGAAGAAAAGCGACCAGCCATCGTCCTAGCCAAGAGATGCGTCTTGTTCTTCGACTCTTGGTCCCCGCCATGAATAGCAATCACCGACGTGTCATGCCCCAAGAAACTAGACAATGTTGAATACTGCTTAGTGCCTAAGAATTCTGGTTTGGTGTAGATCTTCCTCACACAACTAGGCACGCCATTTCGAAGGTCAATTTGCTGACCAAGTTCCAATTTCTTTCGCACAGTTTTGAGCCAGGCTCCGAGGTCAGAAGCACCCGCATTATTCCACCGGTGCGGTATCTCTAATTTACCTAAGCAATCAAAGTGAGGAAAGATTTTGAGATCCCAATCTACAGGCTTTCCACCACCACCAAAATCAAAGATGGCTTGCAACGGGTCGCCCAAGATGCGGCATGGCATAAACTGCGCTAGTTCAAAAACCAAACTGTGCTGGAGGTCAGAGCAATCCTGATACTCATCCACATACACACCCGAGTACGTAGACCTGACAATATGGCGGATGAACTCTTTCCCTGGCAATTTCGAGCAGCACACATAAAGCTTTTCCCATTCCTTACTTGATGGATGTTCGATGTTCCACCCTGACGTTTGGGGGTATGCGAGGCAAAGTCGCAGCGACCAACTGGCAATGGTGTCGACATGGTATTTTGAGGCAGGAACACCAAGGACATTCATCTTGGTCTTGATAGAAGCCACGCCTGCAAATGTATGCGTCAAAACTAGTTGACGATGGCCGGCAGCCTTGACCGCCAATGCAATCAAATGAGTCTTACCGAAGCCAGCAGGGGCAATGACATAGCCCTTCGTAGTGCACCTACTCAGCGTGATCGCGAGTTCATCAGACATGTTCTACCCATGCCCAGAACTTGTTTAGTTTGATGGCTAAATCCTTCTTGGCAAATTCGGCAGTCTTCCATGCTGGGGCAATCGCCTTGAACCAAAGATCACCTTTGGACATGCTCTTGAACCATTCAGACTTCTTGGCCGCGATGCCGATGGCCTTTCTCAGATTCGCGCTATCAACCCAGTTGTCCGTACTTTTGTCCAGCTCCATCTTCACTGTCAGCCGTGCCAAAACGTGATCACGCACTGGGAAGGCGAATTCAGTTTGCGCAAGTTTCAAGCTCGCTTGAATCGCACTCCAAGGTAAATCCTGAATAGCCCGTTCTTCCAGCGACTGCTTTTCACTCCATACCACTACTGGGATTTCAAGCTCTATCAGCTCGGCCTCGTCTGCTGGAGAGAACTGGTCTGGGGCATCAGCATCTGCGAGCACAGACACGTCATAGCAAAGAGACTTCAATGCTTTCGCTAGCGCCTTGACCTTCGCCCCTCCCTTGGCGTCGAGAAGTTCAACACCATAATAGGCAAACGAATCTTTGCCTAGTTCAATTTGATGATCGTCGAAACCCCTCAGGAAACCAACTTCCGTGGCGCCTTCGCAGACAACTATTTTCTTCGCCAAGAAAGCTTCCGCATTCAATCTGATCTTGCCTTGAACTTCGTGCTCTTTGAGGCTTTCATCAGCAGCAGAAATGATCTGCACCATCCCGGCTTTGTTGTGAACTATATAAAGCTCTCTGACAGTAAATTCTCGTAGAACGATTGGCGAATGCGTGGTCAGAAAATACTGTCCGCGCCTGTCGTCCCTAACATGCTTAATTAGTCGCGTGATTCGGTAGGGCTCAAGCCCAAATTCCACTTCATCAAACAGCGTGACGTGACCGTCTTCCAGTCCCATCTTTTGAATGCCACATAAGAGCATTCTGCGTGACCCCAAACCCAACTGCCGCAGTGGGATTTCTCCATCGTGGAGAGCGAGTCCCCCAACCTTCAGGTTGATTGAATTAATGTCGAGGTGAGCCTTATAGGCATCATGAACAGGGACCCCAAGCTCCTTCGCAACCTCTTGCGACTTCACGGCAGCTGCATCAAAATTTTTCAAGGTGAAGGCCCTGTCTGCATCAAGTGAGGAGCGGGCCGTTCGTGAAGTCTTCGCAAGAAGTTCATTCAAGCTCTGTGCTTCTGTCAGCTTAGCGAGCGCGGTTCCATTAGCCCAGGAAAGCTGCTTTTCACTGTAGGCGCCGATGAGGCCAACGCTAACCTTGTTTCGGTCCACCGTTTTGAAATCTATACCTTCAGGCTTACTATCACTCACCACCTGCCACTTCGGTTCCAGATCCTTACTTACCGTCAGCCTCACAGTTAGAATCCGTTCCAAATGGTCATCTGGTTCTGCGTGGAGCACAAGTTTCTTGGCGTCCCAACCGCGCAGACAGTGTCCATACTTCGTCAACGAACAGAATTCCTCTACCAACTCACCGATAGAGACTTCAATGACGATGGATTCTTCCACATTGCACATGTAGAAGTCCGAATCACTGAAGTGCAGATTCCATTGCGGATAGAAGACGTATCTAATCGCCTCCAAAATTGAGGACTTGGTCGAATCACCCTTTCCGATCAAGCAGAAAATGTCTTCAGTTGGAAGACACCACTCAAGCTCTTTTATTCCACGAAAATTCTTGACCGATATTTTTCTGATTTTCATCGATCCCTCTCAA
The DNA here is from genome assembly GCF_013376005.1 of Duganella sp. SG902. Taxonomy (GTDB): domain Bacteria; phylum Pseudomonadota; class Gammaproteobacteria; order Burkholderiales; family Burkholderiaceae_D; genus Rugamonas. Next base: position 437,606 of record NZ_JABMJK010000004.1, read on the forward strand.
ACTAGATTTATTTTTTTACCTGACAGTGACGAATACTGAACTCTGAAGTGGATGCTCGAATGAGTCGTAACTGGTGTGGGACATTTGTGGCCGAGGTCGGCCTTCGGCCTCAACGGGCTAGATAAGCCTCTTTTGGGAGTCTGTTTGCAAGCCTCTTGCTCTAGGCGCTAGAATCACTCTGTTCAATTCAACCATACTCCCAGAAGCCGCTCGACATCTCGTATCATTGCTTTCACATCTTCTAGTTGAAACTCATCAGTTTTCCCATGCGCAGCGCTATTGCGGACACCGGCCAAGGCTGTAATTTGCTTATGTACAAGGCTATTGTATTGGCCCACCTTAGCAAGGTCATCGTTCATTTTGCTAAGTTTGCCTATCGCTATGCCATTCTGTATGCAAAGGTCTCTCAACGCGGTCTCCAGGACCACGCCTGCAACTACTGCCGCAGGAAGGTAGTAGCCGCCACGCGCCAGCTCATCGGCTTGTTCAATTTCATTCGCGAATACTTCTGACTGGACCAAGTTACGATAGCTCACTAGGTAACCACCTTCGAAGTCTTCTTTGGCAGCTAGAAAGACGCTAACGACGCGCTTGAAGCGCGTGGGGGAGTCCTCGTAAGATTGGGATTCTTCGGCTTCCACAAATGACTTAAAGTGCTCAGAAGTTTTTCCGCATATTGTGGAAATCAGGTGCCGGGCCTTTACGCACCATCCAAGAATCAGGTCTTCGTCAATATGAATGTATGCTGACTCATACGAAGAATGTTTGGTAGTCTGAGTGGCAGCAATAGCTTTCGCCTGCTGCTCCAAGTCGTTGAATCGTTTTTTAAGTTGTTGATTCATCAAGCCGCGGAAGTCGTTATCTATCTAGCACTGGAAAGCTCAGGATACCAGCTTGCTGGAATGAAAAACTCTCACTTTGTAACCAAAGGAACACCTTCCTTCAAGTGACGCCTGGTGCTCGTGACAGGCTAGTCCGCTAACGGTGGACTGCGCATTAAAGTTGATTTGCCACCTTGCCTTCGGCTCGGGAAGGGGCATCTTTCGGGGCATGGTCGAGCATACCAGTATGAATACCAAGTGACGAAAGACCTACTTTCGATGATGGGAATCCCCCTCTCGAAATGCAAAAAGCCGCCTTCGGGCGGCTTTTTGCATTTCTGGCGGAGAGAAGCAAGCCCCCTGCGGGGCTTGCGCGGGGGATTCGAAGGGCTTTCCCTACCGGGAAAGCCCTCTCCGAATCGTCCGACTGCCACCGCTACGCGGTGGCGCGCCGGAGGCGCTGCGCGAAGCGCCAGAAAAAATTCCCCTAAGCATCATTCCCCGAAAGGATCACAGCTTGCTAACCCCCACCGGTTTCCCCTTCTGCACCTTGGTCAGAAACACCTTATTCAAGCCTTGATGGTCTTGCGGGCCGAAGGCGATATCGAGTCCGCCCAGGTTGCTGTTCATCTTCTCCAGCGCGGCGAGGAAACTCGCGCGCGTCAGATCGGAGCCGGCCTTCTTCAAGCCCTCCACCAGCACGACCGCGTCGATATACCCCTCAAACGAGGTGTAGTCGAATTCGCCGGCGCCGGCCGCCTTCATGTCGGCCTGATACTGCTTGACGATCGGCAGGCTGTCGTCGAACGGCGACGGCACCACCTGGGTAATGTAGGTGCCCTCGGCGTTCTCACCGGCCGCCTTGATGAAGTTGGCGGTGCCGACAAACGACAGATTAAAGAACTTCGGCTTGAAGCCGGCGGCATGGGCCTTCTGCACCAGCGCGGCGCAGGCCTTGTAGGTGCCGACCATCAGCACCGCGTCCGGCTTGGCCTGCAGCAGCGCGGCCAGCCCGGCATCAACGTCCTCGGTATTGCGCAGATAGTGGCCCTCGCCAGTGATGTTCAACTTGCGCTTTTGCAGCGACAGTTGCAGGCCTTCCTTGCCGACCTTGCCATACGTATCCTCCTGATAGAACAGGCCGATCTTGGTGATGCCGGCGTCGGTCACCAGCCGTTCGACCTGCAGTTCGATCTCGTTGAAATACGAGGAGCGTATATTGAACACGTTCTTATTCAGCGGCGCGCGCAGGAATTCCGCCCCGGTGAATGGCGCGAAGAAGGGAATGTTATTGTCGTTCACCAGCGACAGCGCGGCCTTGCTGGTGGGCGTGCCCACGTAGCCGAACAGCGCGAACACGCCATCCTTCTTGATCAGCTTTTCGGTGGCGGTGGCGGTGCGCTGCGGGTCATAGCCATCGTCCTCGCTGACCAGGACGATCTTGCGTCCATTAACGCCCCCGGCCGCGTTGACTTTCTTGAAATACGCCTCGCTGCCCGCCTTGATCCCCTGTCCCAAACCGGCGGTGGGGCCGGATTGGGCATTGGCCATGCCTATTTTGATTTCGGTGGCGGTGACGCCTGTTTCCGCCAGGGCGGCGGAGGACAGCATCGCGGCAAAGAGAAGTCCCAACAGGGAAAGACGAGAAGTGCGTTTCATGTGTGCCCTTTCGTGCGCGCCGGACGACCCGGCTGGTTAAAATCCGGGAAATGCAGAATGGAAACTCCGCCCTAAGGTACTCTGTTGAGCAGGACCTTGCAATGGTGCGCACGCAACGCCCGGCGCGGGAGGATCCGGGCGGGACTCAGGGCTGCTGCAACTGACCGATCACGCTGGCCACCTTGGTGGTGATCATGTCGACCGCCGGGCCATTGGCGCCGTGCGGGATGATGATGTCGGCGTGGCGCTTGGTCGGCTCGATGAATTGCTTGTGCATCGGGCGTACCGTTTCCAGATACTGGCCGATGACGCTTTCGACCGAGCGGCCGCGCTCGGTGATATCGCGCTGCATGCGGCGGATGAAGCGGATGTCGGAGGCGGTGTCGACGAAAATCTTCAGCGACATCATGTCGCGCAAATCCGGGTCGTACAGGGCGAACAGGCCTTCGATCACGATGACCGGGGCCGGCTTGACCGGAATGGTGCGGTTGGAGCGGTTGTGGATCGTGAAGTCGTACTCCGGCATGTCGATCGCCTCGCCATTGCGCAAGGCCTGGACGTGCTGCACCAGCAGCGGCCATTCGAACGCTTCCGGATGGTCGTAATTCTTCTGGTTGCGGACCTCGGGGGGGAGGTGGGTCTGGTCGCAGTAGTAGTCATCCTGCATCACCACCGAGACCATATCCGCGCCAAACGCGGCCAATACTTTCTGGGACACAGTGGACTTGCCACTGCCGCTACCGCCTGCGACGCCAATAATAAACGGTTGGAAAGAAATCTTGTTCATGCCGAATGATACCGTATGCCGTGGCCGTGCCGGCAAAATCAGGGCCGCTGCAACTGGCCGATCACGCTGGCCACCTTGGTGGTGATCATATCGACGGCCGGCCCGTTGGCGCCGTGCGGAATAATCAGATCGGCGTAGCGCTTGGTCGGCTCGATGAATTGCTTGTGCATCGGACGGACGGTGTCCAGGTACTGGCCGACCACGCTCTGCACCGAGCGGCCGCGCTCGGTGATGTCGCGCTGCATGCGGCGGATGAAGCGGATGTCGGACGCGGTGTCGACGAAAATCTTCAGCGACATCATGTCGCGCAAGTCCGCGTCGTACAGCGCGAACAGGCCTTCGATCACGATGACCGGGGCTGGCTTGACGGGAATGGTGCGGTTGGAGCGGTTGTCGATGGTGAAGTCGTACTCCGGCATCTCGATCGCTTGGCCATTGCGCAAGGCCTGGACGTGCTGTACCAGCAAGGGCCAGTCGAAAGCCTGGGGATGGTCGTAGTTCTGCTGGCGGCGGACTTCCGGGGTGAGGTGGGTCTGGGCGCAATAGTAGTCGTCCTGCATCACGACCGAGACCATATCGGCGCCGAACGACGCCAGCACTTGTTGGGACACCGTCGACTTGCCGCTGCCGCTGCCGCCGGCGACGCCAATCACAAACGGTTGGAAAGAAATCTTGTTCATGCCGAATGATACCGGAACCGCGACCCGAGGGCCAAGGCCATGAGCGCCAAAACACGCCTTGAGCCAAATCAAAAGTGCGGCGCGGATGACGGAATGGAGGACCTGACCCCGGATTGGCGATTGCGCAATCATTTTGCGGAATTGTGTGCTATCTTTGCACTCCCATCATTAAATGATTGCGCAAACATGTTTGGTGCCAAGGTCCGGGGACTACGCTGGTGGATGATCGGCTTGATCATGCTGGGCGCGGTCATTAATTATCTGACGCGCAGCACGCTGGCGGTCGCGGCGCCGACGCTGCTCACTGAACTCCATATCTCCACCAAGGAGTATTCGTACATCACAGCCGCCTTCCAGGGCATGATCATGCTGCAGCCGCTGTGCGGCTATGTGCTCGATGTGATCGGCCTGAAACTCGGCTTCGCCATGTTCGCCGCGGCCTGGTCGGTCATCTGCATGTTTCACGGCATGGCCACCAATTGGCAGACGCTGGCGGTCCTGCGCGGCTTGCTCGGCCTGGCCGAGGGCTCGGCCAATCCGGCCGGCATGAAGGCGGTGTCGATCTGGTTCCCGGCCAAGGAGCGCGGCATGGCCGGCGGTATTTTCAATATCGGCGCTTCGTTCGGTTCGATGCTGGCGCCGCCGCTGGTGGTGTGGGCGATTCTGCACTATAACTGGCAGTCGGCTTTCGTGATCACCGGCGCGCTCGGCTTGATCTGGGTGGCGCTGTGGCTGCTGCTGTACGATGCGCCGGCGCGCCATCGCCGCCTGTCGGCCGAGGAGGCGCAACATATCGCCGCCGGCCAGGAGCAGCATCTGGAAGGCGACGGCAAGCGTCCTTCCATCCTCAGTATTCTCAAGATGCGCAATTTCTGGGGTATCGCGCTGCCGCGTTTCCTGGCCGATCCGGCCTGGGGCACGCTGTCGTTCTGGGTGCCGCTGTACCTGACCACGGTGCGCCATTTCGATCTGGCGCAGATCGCGATGTTCGCCTGGCTGCCTTTCCTCGCCGCCGATCTGGGTTGCCTGTTCGGGCCGGTCGTGGTGCTGGCCTTGCAGAAGCGCGGCGTGCGCCTGATTAACGCGCGGCGCGGCGCTTTCACGCTGGGGGCGACGATGATGATGGGCGTGGCCTTCGTCGGCTACGTCGATAGCCCTTACGCGGCGATCGCCTTGCTGAGCCTGGCCGGCTTCGCGCACCAGACGCTGTCGGTCACGGTGATTACCATGTCGTCCGACCTGTTCCGCCGCAACGAGGTGGCGACGGTGGCCGGCATGTGCGGCACCTTCGGCAATTTCGGCCTGCTGCTGTTTTCGCTGCTGATCGGCGGCCTGATGGCCACCGTGGGTTATACGCCTTTCTTCATCAGCCTGGCCGTGCTGGATCTGGTGGCGGCGCTGTTGCTTTGGACTTTGGTACGAGAAAAAACCGCATGATTCAGAATCCCATCCTCACCGGCTTCAATCCCGATCCCTCCATCGTGCGCGTGGGCGACGATTATTACATCGCGACTTCCACCTTCGAGTGGTATCCGGGCGTGCAGATTCATCATTCGCGCGATCTGGTCAACTGGCGCCTGCTGACGCGCCCGCTCACGCGCGCCAGCCAGCTCAATATGCTGGGCGCGCCGGATTCGTGCGGCGTGTGGGCGCCGTGCCTCACCTATGCGGATGGCTTGTTCTGGCTGATCTACACCGACGTCAAGCGTTACGGCCGCACCTCGACCGGGGGCGCCGCCGGCGGCGCGTCCCTGCGCGATTTCCACAACTATCTGGTGACCAGCCCCAGCATCGAGGGGCCGTGGTCCGATCCGGTGTACCTCAACAGCAGCGGTTTCGATCCCTCGCTGTTCCATGACGACGATGGCCGCAAGTATGTGCTCAACCAGCTGTGGGATCACCGTCCCGGCAGCAACCGCTTCGCCGGCATCGTGCTGCAGGAGTATGCGGACGGCAAGCTGATCGGCAAGCGCGAGAATATTTTCAAGGGCACACCCCACGGGCTGACCGAAGGGCCGCACCTGTACAAGCGCGACGGCTATTACTATCTGCTGACGGCGGAGGGCGGCACTGGCTGGAATCACGGTGTCACCATGGCGCGTTCGCGCAATCTACTGGGGCCGTATGAGCTGCATCCCGACGTGACCATTCTCAGCGCGCGCCATCGGCCGGATGTGGCGCTGCAGCGGGCGGGGCACGGCGATCTGGTGGAGACGCCGGACGGGCAAACCTATATGGTCTACCTGTGCGGCCGGCCGCTGCGCAATCGCGGCACCTGCACGCTGGGCCGCGAGACGGCGATCCAGCCGATGGTGTGGGGCGAGGATGGCTGGCTGCGCACGGCCGACGGCGCCGGCACGCCCGAGCCGCAGGCCTTGGCGCCGGCGTTGCCGGAGCATCGCTTCGCGCAAGCGCCGGCGCGCGAGGATTTCGACGCGCCACGACTGCCGCTGGCTTTCCAGTGGCTGCGTTCGCCGTGGCCGGAAGAGTTGTTCAGCCTGAGCGCGCGGCCCGGACACCTGCGCCTGTTCGGCCGCGAGACGCTGGGTAGCCAGTTCCGCCAGGCGCTGGTGGCGCGCCGTCAGCAGTCGCATTGCTACAGCGCGGGTACGCTGGTGGAGTTCGAGCCCGAGCATTATCAGCAGCAGGCTGGACTGGTGTGCTACTACGGCGCGGCCAAGTTCCATTATCTCTACATCACGCATGATGACGAGGTGGGCAAGCATTTGCGCGTGATGAGCAGCCTGCCCAATCATGTGCAGACCGACGCCTTCACCACGCCGATCGCGCTGCCGTCAGGCGTGCCGGTGGAGTTGCGTGTGGAGGTCGATGAAGAGCGCCTGTACTTCGGCTATCGCCTGGATGGCGGCGACTGGCAATGGCTGCCGCAGCAGTTCGATGCGAGCATTCTGTCCGACGAAGCCAATGCGCCGGGGCAGCCCAACTTCACGGGCGCCTTTGTCGGCATGGCTTGCCAGGATATGGCGGGAACGGGCCTGCACGCGGACTTCGATTACTTCGACTATCGCGAGCGGCCGTTTTGCCTCGACCCGCGACGTGTTAGCGACGAGGCTGAAACAGCGCACAAGCCCGCCAGCAGCATCGCGGCCGTGGCTGGTTCGGGCACAGGCGCCGCAGGAGCGGGCGCCGGGCCGGCGTAGGTGCGGAAGGTGTAGTCGAACTGGGCGAATGGGGTGTAGTCGTTGGCGTAGGCCATGCCGTGCTGGTAGTCGTTCAGCGAGCCGCCGAGGATGAAGTAGGGGATGTCGCCGCTGAAGGTGAGGTAGTAGGTTTTGCCCGCCTCGGCTTTGACCGGCGTCCAGAAGGTGTCCACCCACAAGGTGCCCATGCCGCGTGCCTCGCCTTCGGCCAGCTTGGTGCCGCCCTGCGTGGGCAAGCCGTCCCATAGTGCGATGGTGACCGGGCCGCTTTCCTCGGTCTGCCACAGCTGCACGCCGGCGCCGCTGATGGTCGCGGCCTCGGTCTGGAACGATTGCGCCAGGCCGGGTTGGTACAGGCCCGCCATCTTGGTGGCTTTTTCCGGCTGGTTTTGGTCGATGGTGTTTTGTGCGGCGGCCGGCAGCGCGCTGAGCACGAGGCTGCCGGCGAGCAGGCACGAACAGGTAAGCAGACGCATGGACTTCTCCTCGTGAATGTTGGAAATTTTTCTTGCAGGAGAGTTAAGTCTATTGCTGCTCAGTCCGGCACAATGTGCGTTTGCTAACACCGGCGCCATGATTTATTTTTTCTTTTCCGCCTCCATTTTCTTCGCCAGCGCAATGGTCTCTTCTGCCAGCTTGACGACTTGAGCCTGGAAGACAGCGGTTTCCTTGCCAGTTTCGAACGTGGCCCGCATGTTGGCGTAGAGCGCGGCATTGGTGGCCGAGATGCCCAGCACGGCCGCCAGCACACTGCTGATGGCGGTGACGATGATGGTGCTGCGTAAGCTGCGGATTTCCGCCCGGATTTCCGCCAGCATGGCTTCGATCCGGTCCATGCGGGCCTCGGATGCTTGATGGTGCGCGTCCGCAATTCTTTGCCGCTCGTCAATTAATTTGACGAAATTGGCGAACGTCGTTTCTACTGACGTTATCCGACAGCCCATTGTGGCTTCGATGTTGGTTGACAGAGTCATGAATGGTTAGACCTCCCATGCCCGACAAGTTCGGTCCGCTGTCAATATTATTGCGTCGGTTGGTGAATTTCGTAATTGCAGCGCGTGGCTGGTGCCAGCACAATGGTGCGCATAAAAATCCCTGAGACATTTCCCATGCATATCCGCCTTGCCGCCGCCCTGGCTGTCTTGTCCTCGTCCGCGTTCGCGGCGCCCAGCGATCTGAACGTCTATGCCGGCCATCCGCTCGCGTCCGGCCGCATCAGCATTTCCGACGCCGACTCCAGCAAGACCCTGGAGGGCGACAAGGTCGAGATCGCCAACCTGCCCAAGGAGCCGGAGAAGGTGATCGCGGTCAGCAAGTCGGCCAAGGCGAAGAAGGGCGATGCGCTCACGTTGAACTGGAACAAGGCCTGGTATGCCAGCCTGCGGGTGCAGGGCGGCAAGCCGGTCGATCTGCGGCCCTACCTGGCCAAGGGCGTGCTGGCGCTGGACCTCAATGTGGATGAGCTGTCCGAGGGCGGCCTGAGCTTCCGCCTCAGCTGCGGCGAGAATTGCGAGCGCAGCGTGCCTTACGTGATCCCCGCGCGCGCGGCGGCCGGCAAGGGCTGGCAGCACCTGGTGATGTCAGCCAGCTGCTTCTATCGCGAGGGCGACGATTTCAGCAAGATCACCCAGCCGTTCGAACTGAACGGCACCGGCAAGGGCAAGGTCGCCATCGCCAACATCAAGTATCAAATGACCGGCAAGCCCAACGTCAGCTGCCCGGATTACAAAACCGTATCCGTCACGCCGGACAAGCTGAACGAGTCGTGGTCGATCAGCTGGTGGACGCCGCGCCACGAGAAGAAGCTGGCCGAGGCCAAGCAACTCGGCAAGAGCGCGCAGGTGGTGTTCATCGGCGATTCCATCACCGAGGGCTGGGAAAAGAGCGGCGCGCCGATCTGGGACCGCTATTACAAACCACTCAACGGCATCGCGCTCGGCTTTGGCGGCGACCGCACCGAGAACGTGCTGTGGCGCCTGCTACACGGCGAGGTGGACAGCCTCGACCCGAAAGTCGCGGTGCTCATGTTCGGCACCAATAACACGGGCCACCGCCAGGAAGATCCGAAGACCACCGCGGCCGGCATCAAGCGCAATATCGAGGAACTGCGCAAGCGCCTGCCGAACACCAAGATCCTGCTGCTGGCGATTTTCCCGCGCGGCGAAAAGCCGGACGACAACCTGCGCCAGATTAACGACAAGGTCAACGCCATCATCGCCGGTTACGCCGACAACCAGAAGGTGTTCTTCGCCAACATCAACCAGGCTTTCCTGCAACCGGATGGCTCGCTGTCGCGCGACATCATGCCGGACCTGCTGCACCCGAACGAGAAGGGCTACGAGATCTGGGCCAAGGCCATGGCGCCGGAACTGGCCAAGCTGCTGCCGGCGGCCGCGCAGTACGCGTGGGATAACGTGTCGATCGGCGGCAGCGGCTTTGTCTCGGGACTGGTCACCAGCAAGACCGAGCCGGGATTGATCTACGCCCGCACCGACGTCGGCGGCGCCTATCGCTGGGACGTAAAAAAAAACGCTGGATTCCGCTGATGGATTGGGTGTCCGATAAGGACACCGGCCTGCTCGGCATTGAATCGCTGGCGATCGATCCTTCATCGCCCAACAAGCTCTACATGTCCGCCGGCATCGCCTACCTCAACGGCGGCGCCAGCGCCATCCTCAAGTCGGACGACTACGGCCAGACCTTCCAGCGCATCGACGTCACCAGCCAGTTCAAGGTGCACGGCAACGGCATGGGACGCGGCAACGGCGAGAAGCTGCAGGTCGATCCCGCCAACGGCAAGATCCTCTACATCGGCACGCGCGCCAACGGCTTGTTCAAGAGCACCGACGAGGGCCTGACCTGGCGGCGTCTCGACGGCCTGGACGTCACCACCACCAACAACCACAACGGCATCAGCTTCGTGCTGCTGGACGGCGGCAAGATCTACGCCGGCGTTTCGCGCTATGGCGACAATATGTATATGTCCGCCGACGGCGGCAACACCTTCACGCTGATGCGGGGCGGCCCCGCCAGGCTGATGCCGCATCGCGCGGTGGTGGCCAACGGCAAGCTGGTGGTGACCTTCGCGCAGGGGGCCGGTCCGCACGCGGACAAGGCCAAGGGCGAGGCGCTGGAGGAGGGCGGCGTGTGGCAATACGATATCGCCAGCGGCCGCTGGGCCGACATCTCGCCGCCGCTCAACCGCGCCTACGCCGGTATCACCGTCGCGCCCGACAATCCGCAGCGCATGGTGGTGTCCACCATTTCCTATTACCAGATGCGCGGCGGCATCGGCGACCAGTTCTATGAAACGCTGGACGGCGGCAAGAGCTGGAAAAGCATCGTCGCCAACGGCGTGCAGATCGACGCGAACGGCGTCAGCTGGATTGCCGGCAGCTTCATCCACTGGACCGCCAGCATCGAGTTCGATCCGTTCGACAGCAAGCGCCTGATGACGGTGTCCGGCAACGGCGTGTTCGTCTCCACCGACATCCATGCCGACAAGCCGGTGTGGAAGTTCGAGGACATGGGGCTGGAGGAATCGGTGCCGCTGAACCTGGTCAGCATCCCCGGCGGGCCGGTGATTTCCGCCATTGGCGACTACGACGGCTTCCGCCACACCGACGTGACGCAGTACGCGCCGATCCACACGCCGACCATGGGCACCACCTGGGGCCTGGACTACGCGGCGCAACAGCCGAACGTGGTGGTGCGCGCCGGCACGTCGATGTATATCTCGCACGACATGGCGCTGAGCTGGAAGAAGACCGCCACCATGCGCGGCATCAAGGGCCAGGTGGCCTTGAGCGCCGATGGCAAGGTCATCGTGCACTGCCCGGAGCAATCCACCACCTGCCACCGCAGCACGGACGAGGGCGCGACCTGGAGCGAGGTGCGCGGCCTGCATACCGAACGCGGCCGCGCCGTCGCCGACCCGGTCAACCCGCGCAAGTTCTACGCGCTGGCCGGCGACCGTCTGCTGGTGAGCACCGACGGCGGCGCCAGCTTCGCGCCGTCGGCCGCGGTGCTGGCCACGGCCAAGGGCTCGAAAGCCGTGCGCGCGGTGCCGGGGCGCGAGGGCGATGTCTGGGTGGCGCTGTACGACGGCGGCCTGGTCCGCAGCACCGACTCCGGCGCCAACTTCAGTCGACTGAATGTTGTCAGCTATGCAGCGGCGGTCGGCTTCGGCAAGGCCGCGCCGGGCGCGGACTACCCCACGGTCTACATCTGGGGCGACGTCGGCGGCGTGCGCGGCGTGTTCCGCTCCACCGATCGCGGCGCCTCCTGGTTGCGCATCAACGATGACCAGCACCAGTACGGCGGTCCCGGCGACGCCCAGTTCGTGATCGGCGACATGAACACCTTTGGCGTGGTTTACATGAGCACGGCCGGTCGCGGCATCGTGTTCGGCAAGCCGAAAACGTAATTTCTTTAAAGAATTTAGTCAATTTCGTTATGGATCAAGCGAAATTTTTCATATCTGCACCATCCGGACGCCATGTACCATCGGGACGGCCATACACGTCTTGGAACGGGGTAGTTGATATGCAGATGAAGTCACACCGGATTGCGCTGCTGTTTAATGCAAATAAGATATTCGATCGCGAAGTGATCGCGGGCATCGCCGCGTACCTGAGCTCCACGCGCGCATCCTGGGACTTGTTCCTGGAAGAGGATTTTCGACTGCGTCTGCCCGGCATCGAGCGCTGGCAGGGCGACGGCATCATCGCCGACTTCGACGACCCGGCCGTGGCCGAGGCGTTGACGCGCAGCCGCATCCCGGTGGTGGCGGTGGGCGGCTCGTACGAGAACCAGTCGGCCTATCCCGAGGACGTGCCGTACGTGGCCACCGATAACTTCAAGCTGATCAAGATGGCGCGCGATCACCTGATCGAGGCCGGCCTGCGCCACTTCGCCATGTTCTCGCTGCCGGAGGCGCAGGAGAACCGCTGGGCGCAGGAGCGCGAGCACGCCTTCCGCGCGCTCATGAAGCAGGACAAGATGGAGCCGCACATCTACCGCGGCCTGGGCACCAGCGCGCCGTCGTGGGACGAGGCGGTGGATCAGCAGATCAAGTGGCTGCATAGCCTGCCCAAGCCGGTCGGCATCATCGCCGTGACGGACGCGCGCGCGCGCCAGTTGATGCAGGCTTGTATCATGGCCGGCATCGCGGTGCCGGAGCAGGTGGCGCTGATCGGCATCGACAACGATCCGCTGGCGCGCATGCTGACCCGCATCCCGTTGAGCTCCGTGATCCAGGGCGCGCAGGAGATGGGCCGCACCGCCGCCCACTTGCTTGACCAGATGCTGCATGGGGTGCGCATGAGCGGCACGCGCGTGCTGGTGCCGCCTGTCGGCATCAACGTGCTGGCCTCGACCCAGCACGAGGCGCCCAAGCATCCGCACGTGATGCGCGCGCGCCACTTCATCCGCCAGTACGCCTGCCAGGGCATCAAGACGCACCAGGTGGCGGAATACGTGGGCATTTCGCGCTCGTCGCTGGAGTCCTACTTCCGGCAGGAGCTCAATTGCAGCGTGCATGATGTGATCCTGCGCTTCAAGCTCGATGCCGCCACCTCGATGCTGACGCGCGGTGAGCGCAGCATCGCCGAGGTGGCCCTGTGTTGCGGCTTCACGTCGGTGCAGTACATGCACGCGGTGTTCAAGCGCGAGCTGGGATGCACGCCGCGCACCTACCAGGATCGCGCCATGATGGGCATCGTCGACGACGGCTCGGCGCTGCCTCCGCCTGAACTGGCGGCGTAAATTATGACCGCGCTTGGTGATTTTCGTAATTGCGGCTAATGTTTGAGCGGGTCAAAATCCTCAGCTATTCGCTAGATGCCTGGAGATTCGACCTTGGAAACACAAATCAATTCGCTGCTGCCGGTGGACGCGGCGCGCGCAGTACTGGTGGGCCGCGTATGGCGCCACGGTGAAATCAACGGACCTTGCGTGGTCGCGGTACGCGCCGGCGAGGTGTTCGACATCTCCACGCACGCGCCCACCATGTCCGACCTGCTGGAACGCCCGGACGCGCTGGACGTCGCCCGTTCCGCGCCCGGCGTTTCGCTGGGGCCGGTGCAGGACCTGCTGGCCGCCGCGCTGCGCAACGACGTCAATGACGCCAGCGCGCCGCGCCTGCTGGCGCCGTGCGACCTGCAGGCGATCAAGGCTTGCGGCGTGACCTTCGCGGTGAGCCTGCTGGAACGCGTGATCGAAGAGCAGGCGGCCGGCGATCCGTCGCGCGCCCATGCGCTGCGCGCGGAAATCCAGAACATCATCGGCTCCGACCTGTCCGCCATCAAACCCGGTTCGCCGGCCGCGCAAAAGCTGAAGGAAGACCTGATCGCGCGCGGCCTGTGGTCGCCGTACATGGAAGTGGGCATTGGTCCGGATGCGGAAGTGTTCTCCAAGTCGCAGCCCATGTCGGCCGTGGGCGTGGGCGCGGACGTGGGTCTGCACCCGGATTCGAAATGGAACAACCCGGAGCCGGAAGTCGTCTTGGCCGTCAACAGCAAGGCGCAGGTGCTGGGCGCCACGCTGGGCAACGACGTCAACCTGCGCGACATCGAAGGCCGCAGCGCGCTCCTGCTGGGCAAGGCCAAGGACAACAACGGCTCGTGCGCCATCGGCCCGTTCATCCGCCTGTTCGACGAACACTTCACCATCGACACCGTGCGCGACGCGGAACTGAGCATGCTGATCGAAGGGAAGGATGATGACTTCCAATTGGCAGGCACCAGCCGCATGCGCGAGATCAGCCGCGATCCGCTGGACCTGGTGAGCCAGGTGTGCGGCCGCCATCACCAGTACCCGGACGGTTTCATGCTGTTCCTCGGCACCATGTTTTCGCCGATCAAAGACCGCGACGCGGCGGGCGGCGGTTTCACCCACCACTTGGGCGACCGCGTGACCATCTCCACCCCGTCGCTGGGTGCGCTGGTCAACCACGTGCAGCGCAGCGACGCCATCGCGCCGTGGACCTACGGCGTGCGCGCCTTGCTGGAACGCGCGCGCAGCGGCATCGGCGCGCGTTCGGCCAGCGCCAAGGCCAAGCCGCAGACCACGCCGGAGCAGGCGATCTATCCTAGCCTGAACGGCAAGCGGGTGGTGATCACCGGCGGCGGCAGCGGCATCGGCGCCGGCATCGTGGAAGCCTTCGCGCGCCAGGGCGCGCAGGTGACGTTCCTCGATATCGCGGAAAAGGATTCGCTGGAACTGCAGGCGCGTCTTTCGGCCTTGTCGGCGCCGCCCAGGTTCGTGCACTGCGATCTGACCGATCTCGATCGTCTGGGCAAGGTGTTCAGCGATATCGGCCCGGTTGATGTATTGATCAACAACGCCGCCAATGATGACCGCCACGCCATCAAGGACGTAACGCCGGCGTACTGGGAAAACCGCATGGCGGTCAACCTGCGCCACCTGTACTTCTGCGCGCAGGCCGTGGTGCCGGGCATGCAAGAGGCGGGCGGCGGCGTGATTCTGAATTTCGGTTCCATCTCGTGGCACTTGGCCTTGCCGGACCTGACTTTGTACATGACCGCCAAGGCGGCCATCGAGGGCATGACGCGCGGCATGGCGCGCGATCTGGGCCGCGACAACATCCGTGTCAACGCCGTCATTCCTGGCGGCGTGCGCACGCCGCGCCAGGAAGCGCTGTGGCATACGCCGGAAGAAGAAGCGCGCATCCTGGCCGGCCAATGTCTGCCGCAGCGTGTGGAGATCGCCGACGTGGCGGCGCTGACGCTGTTCCTCGCTTCCGACAGCGCGGCGCGCTGCTCCGGCCGCGAGTACTTCGTGGACGCCGGCTGGTATGGTGCATGACATGACGCGCCGCTACCGCTCGCAGGACTGGTTCGACAACCCGGACCACATCGACATGACCGCGCTGTATCTGGAGCGCTTCATGAACTACGGGATCACGCCGGAAGAGCTGCGCTCCGGCCGCCCCATCATCGGCATCGCGCAATCGGGCAGCGACATCAGCCCGTGCAACCGCATCCACCTGGAGCTGGCCAAGCGCGTGCGCGACGGCATCCGCGACGCGGGCGGCATCGCGATGGAGTTCCCGCTGCATCCGATCTTTGAAAACTGCCGCCGTCCGACCGCCGCCATCGACCGCAATCTCGCCTACATGGGATTGGTCGAGATCCTGCACGGCTATCCGATCGACGCGGTGGTGCTGACCACCGGCTGCGACAAGACCACGCCGTCGCAGCTGATGGCCGCCGCCACGGTGGATATTCCCGCCATCGTGCTGTCCGGAGGGCCGATGCTGGACGGCTGGTTCGAAGGTGAGCTGGCCGGCTCCGGCGCCGCCATCTGGAAGGGCCGCCGCCAGCTGGCGGCGGGGCAGATCGACAACGACAAGTTCCTGCAGATCGCCGCCGCCTCGGCGCCGTCGGCGGGGCACTGCAACACCATGGGCACGGCGTCGACCATGAACGCCATCGCGGAAGCGCTGGGCATGTCGCTGACCGGCTGCTCGGCGATTCCCGCGCCGTACCGCGAACGCGGCCAGATGGCTTACGAGACCGGCCGCCGCATCGTGGAGATGGCGAAGCAGGACATCAAGCCGTCCAGCATCCTGACGCGCGAAGCCTTCCTCGACGCCATCGTGGTCAACGCCGCCATCGGCGGTTCCACCAACGCCCAGCAGCACATCGTCGCCATGGCGCGCCATGCCGGCGTCGAGCTGCGCTCCAGCGACTGGATGGAGTACGGCCACAAGGTGCCGCTGCTGCTGAACATGCAGCCGGCCGGCAAATTCCTCGGGGAGCGCTTCCACCGCGCCGGCGGCGTGCCGGCCGTGATGTGGGAGCTGGAGCAGCAGGGCATGCTGCGTTCCGAGCGCGCCACCGTCACAGGCCGCAGCATGAAGGAAAACCTGGTGGGCCGCGAAACCTTGGACCGCGAAGTGATCTTCCCGTTCAACGCGCCGTTGAAGGAAGACGCGGGCTTCTTCGTCCTGAGCGGCAACCTGTTCGACTTCGCCATCATGAAGACCAGCGTGATCTCGCCGGCCTTCCGCGCGCGCTACCTGAGCACACCGGGGCGGGAGAATATCTTCGAATCGCGCGCCATCGTGTTCGATGGTTCGGGCGACTACCACGCGCGCATCAACGACCCTTCGCTGAACATCGACGAGGACTGCATCCTGGTGATACGCGGCGCCGGCCCGGTGGGCTGGCCCGGCTCGGCGGAGGTGGTCAACATGCAGCCGCCCGACGCGCTGGTCAAACGCGGCATCAACTGGCTGCCGACGCTGGGCGACGGCCGCCAGTCCGGCACCTCGGACAGTCCGTCGATCCTCAACGCCTCGCCGGAGAGCGCGGTGGGCGGCGGGCTGGCGTGGCTGCGCACCGGCGACCGTATCCGCGTCGACCTGAACGCGGGCCGCTGCGACGCGCTGGTCGATCCGGCCGAGTGGGAGCGCCGCAAGCAGGACGGCATCCCGCCGGTCCCCGCAAGCCAGACGCCGTGGCAGGAAATCTACCGCAGCACGGTAGGCCAGATGGAGTCGGGCGCTTGCATGGAACTCGCTGTACCATATCGTGGCGTGGCAAATGACATGGCACGCCACAATCACTAGGTACAACCGGAGACAGGAACGATGAAGAAAATTCTCAGCACGGCGGCCATCGCCGTCATGATGGCTTTCGCCGGCGGCAACGCCATGGCGGACGCCAAGAATCCCAAGATCGGCTTTTCCATCGATGACCTGCGCCTTGAGCGCTGGGCGCGCGACCGCGACTACTTTGTCGCCGCCGCCGAGCAGCAGGGCGCCAAGGTCTTCGTGCAGTCGGCCGACGCCAGCGAGCAGCGCCAGATCGCGCAGATCGAGAATCTGATTTCGCGCGGTGTGGACGTGCTGGTCATCGTTCCCTACAACGCCACCGTGCTGACCAACGCCGTGCGCGAGGCGAAGAAGGCCAAGATCAAGGTGATCTCGTACGATCGCCTGATCCTCAACGCCGATATCGACGCCTACATCTCCTTCGATAACAACATGGTGGGCCAGTTGCAGGCGCAAGGCGTGCTGGCGGCCAAGCCGAAAGGTAACTTCTACCTGCTGGGCGGCGCGCCGACCGACAGCAACGCCAAGATGCTGCGCGAAGGCCAGCTGAAGGTGCTGCAGCCCCTGATCGACAAGGGCGACGTCAAGGTGGTGGGCAAGCAGTGGGTCAAGGACTGGAGCCCGTCCGAGGCGATGTCCATCGTGGAAAATGCGCTGACGGCCAACGCCAACAAGATCGACGCGGTGGTGGCCTCCAACGACGCCACCGCCGGCGGCGCGATCCAGGCGCTGGCCGCGCAGAAGCTCGATGGCAAGGTCGCCGTGTCCGGCCAGGACTCCGATCTGGCGGCGGTTAAACGTGTAATCGCCGGCACCCAGACGCTGACCGTGTACAAGCCGTTGAAGCTGATCGCATCGGAGGCGGCCAAGCTGTCGGTGCAGCTGGTGCGCGGCGAGAAGCCGGCCTTCAACGCCAAGTACAACAACGGTTTCAAGGACGTGGACTCGGTGTTCCTGAAGCCCATCGCGCTGACCAAGGCCAACGTGGACCTGGTGGTCAAGGACGGCTTCTACACGCAGGCCCAGCTCGGAAATAAATAAGTTTGCAACACGGGGCCGTCCGGTCCCGTGCTTCTGTGTGATCGACGCTACGATTGCTTATTATCATTCGCCCGCTTGGTGAATTTCGCAATTGCCGCTTCATAGTCTAACTTGCACAATGATTCAAATTCGCGCGCACTGGCACCCGGCCAGCTGAACGCAGCGATAAAAATACACAGCGAGTGAGACGACATTCAATAGACACCAGAATTCCGCGCTGATCCAGCGCCGGCGGGACAACTCGACCTCCCGCATTCCAGATTTACCCCGCAGACGACGAGAAATACAAAAACTAATAGCCAAAGAGCTATACCCAAATTCGTATAACTTTGGAGAGCGAAGAATGAAACATCTCAAAAAAACGGCAATCGCAATGGGCCTGGCCCAGATGACGATGATGCTGAGCGGCGCAGCCGTGGCCCAGACGACTGATGCCCCTAAAACCGAAACCGCAGCTGAACCGGTGGCGGTGATCGTGACCGGCCAGCGCGCAGCGCTGCAATCGGCACAGAAGATCAAACAGAACTCCGACGAAATCGTTGATTCCATCGTCGCCGAAGACATGGGCAAGCTGCCCGACCGTTCGGTGACCGAGGTGCTGCAACGCGTGGTCGGCGTCACCATCGACCGCACCATGGCCAAGGGCGACCCGGAGCACTTCTCGGTCGAAGGCTCGGGCGTTTCGATTCGTGGCCTGAGCTACGTGCGTTCCGAGTTGAATGGCCGCGACTCGTTCTCGGCCAACGGCGGCCGCTCGCTGAACTTCGAGGACGTGCCGCCGGAACTGGTGGCGGGCGTCGACATCTACAAGAACCCATCGGCGGAGCAGATCGAGGGCGCCGTCGGCGGCCTGGTGAACCTGCGCACCGCCATGCCGTTCGATTACAAGGGCTTCAAGGCCGCCATTTCGGCCGACCGCACCTGGTCGGAACTGAAGAAGGGCAAGACCTCGCCATCGTATTCGGGTCTGGTTTCCAACCGCTGGAAAACCCCGATCGGTGAAGTGGGCGCCTTGCTGGACCTGGCGTACTCGGAAAGCGGCACCCGCACCGACGCCTTCCAGGTCGAGCCTTACTATCCACTGAAGGACGCCAACGGCAACAGCGTGTTCGCACCGAAGGGCGCGCAATGGCGTACCCTGGAGTTCAACCGCAAGCGCGAAGGTGCCTACGGCGCGCTGCAATGGAAGAAGGACGACTGGTCCAGCAGCCTGACCTACTTCAAATCGAAGTATGAGATGAAATGGGACGAGCAGGCGATCTTCGCCCAGTCCAGCCCTTACAACATCCGCCTCTCGCCTGATTCCACCTTCAATTCGAAGGGCGCGCTGCTGACCGGCACCCTGACCGACTCCACCGGCGCCGGCATCAACTTCGGCGACGACACCCGTGCCGCCAACCGCAAGTCAGACACCACCGACCTGTCGTGGAATCTGCGTTGGCGCCATGACAGCTGGACCGTCACCACCGACCTGCAGCACATCAAGGCCAAGACCAACAGCTTCGACTCCACCGTGGCCACCGGCGTTCAAATGCCGAAGGAAAAACTGGACCTGACCGGCAACGTGCCGAAGCTGATCTTCGACGACGCGGACCGCGCCTACCTGGCGAATCCGAACAACTACTACTGGGCGTTCACGATGGAACACCTGGACCGTAGCAAGGCCGACGAAACCGCGTGGAAGACCGACGTCAAATACGACTTCGATCATCCGGTGCTGCGCGACGTGCGCTTCGGTGTGCGCCTGACCGACCGTTCGGCCACCACCACCAACTCCAACCCAAGCTACAACTGGGCCGCCATCACCCAGCCATGGCAGGGCGAGATCTCGCACCTGGCTTACCTGGGCGATCCGCGCTTCGCCGGCAACACCAGCCTGCACAGCTTCGATAACTTCTTCAACGGCGGCGTGTCGGTGCCGTCGGTGGTGTTCCCGAACGTCTCGCTGGCCCAGGGCTATCCAGGCACCTACGCGCAGCTGCACACCTACCACGACATCCTGTGCGCGGAGAAGGGCAACACCTGCTCGCCATGGACGCCTGCCACCTTCGGCACCGATCCGGCCGGCACCAACGAGCAGTCGGAGAAAACCAAGGCGCTGTACGGCCAGCTGCGCTTCGGCTGGGATAACCTGAAATATCCAGTCGATGGTAACGTCGGCCTGCGCTACGTGAAGACCGATTCGACCGCGCACGGCTACACCGTGTTCAGCTCGACCGCGCCGACCGGCAGCAACCTGACCGGCGTGCCGATCCCGTCGATCGCGCCGTTCTCCAAGGCCCAGGACTTCGACAACAGCTATCACAACGTCCTGCCTAGCCTGAACCTGCGCCTCAAGGCGACCGACACGCTGCAATTCCGCTTCGCCGCCGCCTCGGCCCTGTCGCGTCCAGACTTCACGCAGCTGCAAGGCTACACCGTGCTGTCGCAAACGGCCGATACCACCACCATCGGCGGCGTCACCAACGTCAACAGCGTGACGCAGAACGGCACCGGTTCGGGTAACCCGATGCTGCGTCCGACCACCTCCAAGCAGGTCGACCTGACGGCGGAATGGTACTTCGCCCCGAGCGGTTCGTTCACCGTGGCGGTGTTCAACAAGCGCCTGAAGGACATCATCGTCAACCAGGTGTACAACTACCAGTTGGCTGACAGCACCGGCAAACTGCAGAACTTCACGGTCACCGGCCCGATCAACGGCGCCAGGGGCCATGCGCGCGGCGTCGAGCTGGCATACCAGCAGTACTTCGACAAGCTGCCTGGCGCGCTGTCCGGCCTGGGCCTGCAAGCCAACTTCACCTTCGTCGACAGCAAGCGTGATCTGTACAATCCGGTGTACTCGAAGTACTGCACCGGTGGCGACAGCGCCGCCAACGTCAACCTGAACCTGAATGGCTGCGACACCAACGGCACCACCTTCGGCAATCTGCCGCTGGAAAACCTGTCGCGTCAGTCGTACAACATCGCACTGCTGTACGACAAAGGTCCATGGTCCTCGCGCCTGGCCTACAACTGGCGTTCGAAATCGCTGCAAGGCGTGAACGTCAACGGCACCAAGGGCGGCGACGCCACGGACTCCAATCCGGCCAGCCCGACCTTCGGCCAGACCAACGTGGCGTGGGCGCTGCCTACCTGGGCGGACGCATACGGCCAGCTGGACGCGTCGGTGTTCTACAAGTTCAGCGACAAGGTGCAACTGGGCCTGGAAGCGCAGAACCTGACCGACTCGACCTACAAACAGCTGATGCAGCAAAATATCGGTATGATGGGCCGCGCATGGTTCAAGACCGGCCGTCGCGTGGTCGCGAAACTGAGCTACGACTTCTAACCTAAGAAAGGCATTAATCTAGATGAAGCAATCCGCCCGCCAGCTTGTCACCTCCCTCAGTTTTTTGATGGCCGCAGCTGGCGCGGCGGCCGCCGCCGACATCCCGCAGATTGTGAAGAAGGACGGCCGTTTCGCCTTGATGGTGGACGGCGCGCCCTTCGTCATTCTCGGTGGTCAGGCGCAGAATTCCAGTAATTACCCGCTGGCCTTGAACAAGGTCTTCGCGGCGATCAAGGACATGAACGCCAACACCCTCGAAATCCCGGTCGCCTGGGAGCAGATCGAGCAGGTGGAGGGCAAATTCGATTTCAGCTACGTCGACACGCTGGTCGCCGAAGCTCGCAAGAATAAAGTGAAACTGGTGCTGCTGTGGTTCGGCACCTGGAAGAACACCGGCGCCAATTACGCGCCGGAGTGGGTCAAGTTCAACAACGCGCGCTTCCCGCGCATGGTGTCCAAGGACGGCAAGATCACTTACTGCCTGTCGCCGCAGGGCGAGGAGACGCTGAAGGCCGACAAGAGGGCCTTCGTTGAGCTGATGAAGCACATCAAGAAGATCGACGAGGCGCAGCGCACCGTCATCATGATGCAGGTCGAGAACGAGGTGGGCACCTATGGCTTCGCGCGCGACTACGCGCCGAAGGCCGAGGCGCTGTTCAATCAGCCGGTGCCGCAGGTGGTGCTCGATCATAAAAAGTCGCCGGTGGCGCTGGCCAAGACCGGCACCTGGAAGCAGGTCTACGGCGACTACGCCGATGAATACTTCCACGCTTACTCGATCGCCAGCTATATCGAGGAAATCGCCAAGGCCGGCCGCGCCGTCTACAACCTGCCGATGTACGTGAATAACGCGCTGCGCGATCCGCTGGAGAACCCGGTCAAGCCGTGGAAGGAAAACTTCGCCAGCGGCGGCCCGACCTATGACGTGATCGACATCTACCGCGCCGCCGCGCCGCACATCGATTTCGCCGGTCCGGACATCTATGGCCCGGACTCCAAGAAGTTCACCGCAACGCTCAATCACTTCCAGCGCCCGGACAATCCGCTGATGGTGCCGGAGATGAGCAACGCGCCGGAATACGTGCGCTACACCTGGCAGGTGCTGGGCCGCGGCGCCATCGGCTTCTCGCCGTTCGGCATCGACTACGCGGACTACAGCAATTTCCCGCTCGGCCACAAGGCCACCGACAAGACCATGGTGGAACCGTTCGGCAAAATCTACGCCGTGTTCCGCCCGATGGAACGCCAGTGGGCCAAGTGGGCCTTCGAGGGCCGCACCTACGGCGTGGCCGAAGGCGACGACCGCCAGCCGCAAACCGTGGACATGAAAGGCTGGAAGGCGACCATTTCGTTCCGCGAGTGGCAGTTCGGCGAGCGTGACTACTTCAAGGACGTGAAGGATCTGCCGGCCGGCACCGAGAAGCCGAACGGTGGCGTCGCCATCGCGCAGATCGGCGATAATGAATTCATCATCGTCGGCCAGCGCGCGCGTGTGAAGATCGATCACGCGGCGGGCAAACCGTCGATGTGGGCGCGCGTGGAGGAAGGTCATTACGACGCCGCCGGCAAGTGGATCATGGAACGCAACTGGAACGGCGACCAAACCGACTATGGTCTCAACCTGACCGGCAATCCGGTGGTGTTGAAGGTCAAACTCGGTACTTACTAAAACGGAGACATTATGCGTATCAAGACGATCGCCCACGCAGCCGCCTGCGTGGCTGTGATGGCGTCCGGCCACACCCTGGCCGGCACTTTTGAGAAGACCGCCACCGGCGTGGTGGTCAAGCCTGACAGCGGCGCCGCCAAGGAGGTGCGCCTTGAGGTCATGGCCGACAACATCATCCACGTGGTGAAGCTGGACCAGGCGGGCAAATCGCTGACGCCATCGCTGATGACCGTAGCCGCACCTGTTAGCGGTAACTTCAGCGTCGCCGCATCCGGCAAGGACAAGGTCACGCTGAAGGCGAAGAAGATTTCGGTGGCGGTGTCGCTGGCCACCGGCCAGGTGCAGTTCTTCAACGCCGCCGGCAAGGCTTTCCTGACGCAGCAGGCGGAAAGCATGTCGCCGGTGGATGTCGACGGCAAGCCGTTCCTGGCGGTGAAGCAGGGCTTCAACTACGGCACCAAGGACGCCTTTTATGGCTTGGGCCAGCACCAGAATCACCAGATGAACCTGAACGGCGAAGACGTGCTGCTAATGCAGCACAATATGGCGATCGCCGTGCCGTTCGTGGTCTCCGACAAGAACTACGGCGTCCTGTGGGACAACAACTCGATCTCGCGCTTTGGCGACAGCAAGCCGTATGCGTGGCTGAGCCGCGACCTGCAGCTGACCGACGCCGATGGCAAGGCAGGCGGCCTGACGGCGCGCTACTACGTGGGCGACAAGCTGGTGTTCACGCGCCAGGAAAAGGACATCGCCTACCAGTACCTGAAGGACGTGGCCGAGAACTGGCCGAAGGAAGCCGGCGATCCGAAAGCGGCCAACCTGAAGGTGGTGTGGGAAGGCACGATGGCGTCGTCCAAGGCCGGCGTGCACAAGATGCAGCTCTACTCGTCGGATTACGCGAAGCTGAGCATCGACGGCAAGGAGATCATGGATGTGTGGCGCCAGGGCTGGAACCCGTGGTATCACAACTTTGAAGTGAAGTTCGAGGCCAACAAGCCGGTCAAGCTGCATCTGGAATGGAAGCCGAGCGGCGGCATGGTGGCGATGACGCACAACGACCCGCTGCCGGAAGACGAGCGCCACTCGCTGACCTTCTCGTCGGAAGTCGCTCAGAGCATCAACTATTACGTCATCAATGGCGAGAACATCGACAACGTCATCGCCGGTTATCACCACCTGACCGGCCAGGCGCCGATGATGCCGAAGTGGGCCTACGGCTTCTGGCAGTCGCGCCAGCGCTACGAGACGCAGGAGCAGTTGCTGGGCGTGCTGCGCGAGTACCGCAAGCGCGGCTGGCCGGTCGATAACATGGTGCAGGACTGGTTCTACTGGCCGGAAAACGGCTGGGGTTCGCACGATTTCGACAAGGCGCGCTTCCCCGATGCGAAAGCCATGGTGGACGAGGTCCACAAGGCCAACGCGCGCATCATGATCTCGATCTGGGGCAAGTTCTACTCCAACACCGACAACTACAAGGAACTGGCGGCCAAGGGTCATATGTGGACCAAGAACGTCGAAGACGGCGCGCTGGACTGGGTAGGCCCGGGCTACAAGAACAGCCACTATTCGCCGTACGCGCAGGAAGCGCGCGACATCTACTATCGCCAGATGAAACCGAAGCTGGTGGACCTGGGCTTCGACGCATGGTGGATGGATAACACCGAGCCGGACGTGCTGTCCAACACCCGTCCCGCCGACTTCAAGAAGCTGATCGGCCCCACCATTTACGGTGGCGGCGAGATCACCTTCAATCCATATAGCCTGGTGCATACGGAAGGCTTCTACGAGCACCTGAAGAAGGACCAGCCGGAGAAGCGCCAGTTCATCCTGTCGCGTTCCGGTTTCGCCGGCATCCAGCGCAACGGCACGGCCGTGTGGAGCGGCGATACCGCCAGCCGCTGGAACAATCTGTACGATCAGATCTCGGCCGGCGTGAGCATCTCCATGTCGGGCATCGCCAACTGGACGCACGACATCGGCGGCTATGCGCAGGAAACGCGCTTCCAGGTGGGCGACGTCGGCTCGGCGCAGGAGAACCGGAGCACCGGTGTCCAGCAGGGCAATCCGGAGGACATCAAGGAATGGCGCGAGCTGAATCTGCGCTGGTTCCAGTTCGGCGCGTTCTCGCCCCTGTTCCGTTCCCACGGCGAGGTGGTGAAGCGTGAGATCCACGAGATTTCGCCGGAAGGCTCGCCGATGCGCGAGTCCATGGTCTGGTACGACCAGCTGCGCTATCGCCTGATGCCGTACATTTACTCGGCCGCCGCCGACATCCACTACCAGTCCGGCGCCATCATGCGCGGCCTGGTGATGGACTTCCCGAACGACGAGGCGGTCAAGGACATCAAGGACCAATACCTGTTCGGCCGCAGCATGCTGGTGGCGCCGGTATATGTGTACGGCGCGCGCGAGCGCAGCGTCTACATGCCCAAGGGCGCCAACTGGTACGACTTCTACACCGGTGAACTGCACAAGGGCGGCAGCACGGCCACCATCAAGGCGCCGGAAACTCGCATGCCGGTGCTGGTGAAGGCCGGCGCCATCCTGCCGATGGGGCCAGTGACGCAGTACGTGGATGAGAAGCCGGATGCGCCGATCACGCTGAACGTGTACACCGGCGCGGACGGCAAGTTCTCGCTGTATGAAGACGATGGCGTCAGCAACGCCTACCTGCGTGGTGAAGCCAGCCGCATTCCGCTCAGCTACAACGACAAGACCGGCGTGGTCACGATAGGCGACCGCACGGGCCAGTACAAGGGCATGGTGGCGAAACGCCAGTTCAAGGTGCGCTTCATCAAGCCGGGCGTTTCGAGTACAGACAATTTCGACGCGGCTGACAAGGTGGTCAGCTACGAAGGTAAAGCAATCACGGTGAAAAAATGAAGACTCCAACCGCATTGTTGTTAATGATGCTGGCTGGCGCCACGGGCGCCGCCGTCGCGGCCGATGCGCGCCACATCGTGGTGGACGCCGCCGCGCCCACCACGCCGCGCGACCGCTTCGCCGACTTGTCGGTGGGCTCGGACTATCCGGGCACGCTGATCCGCGACGACAGCCTGGCGCAATTGAAGACCGCCAAGGACGAACTGGGCTTCCGCTACATCCGCTTCCACGCCATCTTCCACGACGTGCTGGGCACGTACAAGGAAGTGGACGGCAAGCCGGTGTACGACTGGACCAAGCTCGATTACCTGTACGACCGCCTGTTGAAGATGGGCGTCAAGCCGTTCGTGGAACTGGGCTTCACGCCGCTGGCCATGCGCAGCTCGGACCTGAGCATCTTCTACTGGAAGGGCAATACCTCGCATCCGGATCCGAAGAAGTGGGCGGGCCTGGTCGATGCGTTTATCCACCATGTGCAGGAACGCTACGGCAAGGAAGAGGTGCGCACCTGGTTCTTCGAGGTGTGGAACGAGCCTAACCTGGACGGCTTCTGGGAGAAGGCGGACCAGAAGGCATATTTCGATTTGTACGACAACACCGCGCGCACCATCAAGGCCATCGATCCCGCGCTGCGCGTGGGCGGCCCGTCGACCGCCGGCGCGGCGTGGGTGCCGGAATTCCTGGCCCACACCAAGGCAAGCGGCTCGGTTGTGGACTTCATCACCACGCACACCTATGGCGTGGATGGCGGTTTCCTCGACGAGAATGGCAAGGACGACACCAAGCTGTCGCCGTCGCCGGACGCCATCGTGGGCGACGTGCGCAAGGTGCGCAACGAGATGAAGGCGGCCGGTCATCCGGACATGCCGCTGTACTTCACCGAATGGAGCACCAGCTACACGCCGCGCGATCCGGTGCACGATTCCTATATCAGCGCACCCTACATCCTGAGCAAGCTGAAGGCGACCGAAGGCATCGTGCAGGGCATGAGCTACTGGACCTACAGCGATCTGTTCGAGGAACCAGGCCCGCCGACCGCGCCGTTCGAAGGTGGTTTTGGCTTGATGAATCCACAGGGCATCCGCAAGCCGTCGTGGTTCGCCTACAAGTACCTGAATCAGCTGGGCAATGAGGCGATCAAGACCGCCGACGCGCAGAGTTACGCGGCCAAGGATGGCCGTGGCGTGCAGGTGCTGGCCTGGGACTTCCAGACGCCTAAACAGGGCCGCAGCAATCGCGGTTTCTACACCACGGTGCAGCCGACCCGCGATGGCGCGCCGGTCAGTGTGGACCTGAAAGGCTTCAAGCCCGGCACGTATTCGGTGAGTATCCATCGCACCGGTTTCGAGGCCAACGATGCGCATACCGCGTACCTGAAAATGGGCTCGCCAAAGAACCTGACGCCGAAAGAGGTGGAACGTCTGCATGCGCTGACCATGGATCGCCCGCAGAACAGCACCGTGCGGGTGCCGGCTTCCGGTTCCGCTTCGGTGAAGGTGAAGATGCGTGTGAATGACGTGGTGCTGATCAAGATCACGCCTCAATGAAGCTGCTTGCCCTGGCATTGGTGGCCGCCAGCGCGGCCGCCGCACCGGATATGACGTTGCGCTATTCCCAGCCCGCCCCGGACACGGCGGCAGGTTGGGAGAAAGAAGCGCTCCCGATCGGCAATGGCCGCATTGGCGCGATGATTTTCGGGCAGCTGGCGCGTGAACGCCTGCAGTTCAATGACATCACGCTGTGGACCGGCGATGAAAAGGAGATGGGGGCGTTTCAGCCGTTTGGCGATGTCTACATCAATTTGCCAGGGCACGAGCAGGGCACGACATCGTATGCGCGCCGGCTGGATATCGGCCGCAGCCTGCATACGGTGAGTTATACGCACAATGGCGTGCAGTTCAAGCGCGAGGCGCTGGCCAGTTATCCGGCGCAGGTGATCGCGGTGCGGCTGACCGCCAGCAAGCGAGGCCAGTACACGGGCTCCATCGAACTGACCGACATGCATGGCGCGCAGATCAGCGCGCAGGATGGCCGCATCGTGGCCACGGGCGTGCTGCCGAATGCGATGCAATATGCCAGCCAGGTGCAGGTGCTGAACGAGGGCGGCAAGCTGGCGGTGGATGGCAGCAAGATCACCTTCACCGGCAGCGACGCGATCACGCTGATCCTCGGCGCCGGCACCAGCTACAGCAGCGACGCCGCTCGCCGCTTCCAGGGCGAGGCGCCGCTGCCGCGTGTGGCCGCGCAAGTCGCCGCCGCGCCGCGCTGGACGGCGCTGCTGGCGGCGCACCAGCGGGATTACGCCGCGTTGTTCGGACGCATGGCCGTGGACTTCGGCGCCGCATCGGCCACGCGCCGCAAGCTGCCCACCGATCAGCGCATCGAAGCCTATACCGCCGAGGGCAACGATCCCGAGCTGGAAGCACAGTTTTTCCAGTTCGGCCGCTACCTGCTGATTTCCAGCTCGCGCGGCTCTCTGCCGGCCAATCTTCAAGGCCTGTGGAACAACAACCCCACGCCGCCGTGGAAGTCGGACTACCACACCAACATCAATGTGCAGATGAACTACTGGCCGGCGGAACCGGCCAATCTGTCCGAACACCACAAACCCTTCTTCGATTTCGTGCAAAGCGTGGCCCCGGTCTACCGCAAGCTGGTGGCCGATACGGCGGCCAAAGCGATCGCCGATCCCGCGTCGGTGCCGATGGCGCCGCCGGACCTGAGCGGTGAAGCCGTGCAGCGCGAAGAGACCTTCGTCGGCAAGTCCGGCAAGCCAGTGCGCGGCTGGACCGTGCGTACCGAATCCAATCCTTTCGGCGGCATGGGCTATGTCTGGAACAAGACCGGCAACGCCTGGTACATGCAGCACTTCTGGGAACACTACGCCTATACCCAGGATAAGACCTTCCTGCGCACCACGGCCTACCCGCTGATGCGGGAGGCGGTCGCTTTCTGGGAGGACTACCTGAAAGAACTGCCGGACGGCCGCCTGGTCGCGCCGCTTGGCTGGTCGCCCGAACACGGCCCGATTGAAGATGGCGTCAGCTATGACCAGGAAATCATCTGGGATCTGTTCAACAACACCGTGGAAGCGGCGGAAGCGTTGGGCGACACGTCTTACCGCAACCACGTCGCGGCATTGCGCGACAGGCTGGCCACGCCGGGCATCGGCAGCTGGGGGCAGTTGCTGGAGTGGATGGAAGAGAAAAAAGACAAAGTGCTGGATACGCCCCGCGATACGCACCGCCACGTGTCGCACTTGTTTGGCCTGTTCCCGGGGCGCCAGATCTCGCCAACCAAAACGCCGGCCCTCGCCGCCGCCGCGCGCAAATCGCTGGAGGCACGCGGCGACGCCGGCACCGGCTGGTCGATGGCATGGAAGACCGCCTACTGGGCGCGCCTGCTGGACGGCGATCACGCCTACAAAATGCTGCGCGGTCAACTGGCCAAGCCGGGAGCGCGCGCCGCGCAGCAGAATGGACCCGGCACCGAGAGCAATAACGCCGGCGGCACCTACCCGAACATGTTCGACGCCCATCCGCCATTCCAGATCGACGGCAACTTCGGCGCCACCGCGGCCATCTGCGAAATGCTGCTGCAATCGCAGACCGGCGAACTTCACCTGCTGCCCGCGCTGCCATCCGCATGGGCCAGCGGCTCGGTGAAAGGCCTGCGCGCACGCGGCGGCTACGAGGTGGACTTGAGCTGGGCCGACGGCAAGCTGACCTCCGCAACCATCCGCCGCACCGCCGGCGAAGGCGCTGGTGCGGTGCGTTATGGCGACAAGGTGGTGCCGTTCAATCTCAAGATCGGCGAGAGCAAACAATTCGGAAGGAGCTTGTAATGCGTTGGCTGCTGAGTGCTTTGTTACTGGCCCTGAGCAGCCAGTGTGTTGCGGTTCCCACCCAGATCCAGTACCTGAGCGGCACCGACAAGGATCACCGCGTCGAGTGGGACTTCCACGTGAACGGTGGCCGCAACAGCGGCGTGTGGAAGAAGATCCCGGTGCCCTCCAACTGGGAGATGGAGGGTTTCGGCACCTACCGCTACTACAGCGACTGGGAACAGGACCCGGCGCCGGACAGCACCGGCATCTACCGCCATCAATTCAATGTGCCCGCTGATTGGCGCGGCAAGCAGATCGAGATCGTGTTCGGCGCGGCGATGACCGACACGCTGGTCAAGATCAACGGCCAGCCTGCGGGACCAGTGCATCAGGGCGGCTTTTATGAGTTCCGTTACGACGTCACGCGCCTGCTCAAGCCGGGCGAGAACAACCAGCTTGAGGTAACGGTCAACCGCTACTCCGCCAACCGGTCGGTGAACCGCGCCGAGCGCAGCGCCGACTTCTGGCTGTTCAGCGGCATTTACCGGCCAGTGTGGCTGGAGGCCAAGCCCACCGCCAACATCGAGCGCATCAGCCTCGATGCGCGCCACACCGGCGACTTCGCGGCGGACGTGTTCCTGGCCGGCGCCAGCGGCGGCCAGGTCAGCGCGCGCATCACCACCCTCGCTGGCGCGCCGCTGGGCAAGGAGATGCGCGCGGAGGTGGTGGATGGCAAAGCCCATTTGCGCGGCCATGTGGATCGCATCGTTCCCTGGTCGGCAGAGAATCCGCAGCGCTACCAGGTGCGCTTCCAGTTGCTGGGCGGCGGCAAGGCCGTGCATGAAGTCAGCAAGACCATAGGCTTCCGTACCATCGAGCTGCGCCCGCGCGACGGCGTCTACGTCAACGGCCGCAAGGTGCGCCTGAAAGGATCGAACCGCCATTCGATCTGGCCGACCAGCGGCCGCACGACCAGCAAAGCGCTCAGCTACGAGGACGCGAAGCTGATGAAGGACATGAACATGAACGCGGTGCGCATGTCGCACTATCCGCCCGATGCGCACTTCCTGGACGTTGCCGACGAGGTGGGCCTGTACGTGATCGACGAGCTGACCGGCTGGCAGAAGGCCTACGATACCGACGTCGCCACGCCGCTGGTGAAGGAACTGGTGCAGCGCGACCAGCATCACCCGTCCATCATCTTCTGGGCCAACGGTAACGAGGGCGGTTTCAATCGCGACCTCGACAAGCTGTACGCCAACTGGGACGTGCAGAAGCGGCCGGTGATTCACCCATGGGAGAACTTCGGCGGCATCGACACCGCGCACTATCCCACCTTTAACTGCTGCGCCACGTCGCTGTTCAATGGCCGCGACGTGTTCATGCCGACCGAGTTCCTGCACGGCCTGTACGACGGCGGCGCCGGCGCCAGCCTGAATGACTGGTGGAACGCGATGCTGGCCAATCCGCTCAGCGCGGGGGGCTTTATCTGGTCGTTTGCCGACGAGGGCATCGTGCGCGAAGACCGTGGCGGCGCCATCGACGTCGCCGGCAACCTGGCGCCGGACGGCATCGTGGGGCCGTATCGCGAGAAGGAGGGCGGCTACTTCGCGATCAAGAAGATCTGGACGCCGGTCTATTTGCCGCTGTCGGAAATGGCATCGCTGCCGCCGACGTTCGATGGCGTCATCACGCTGGAAAACCGCTACGACTTCACTAACCTCAAACAGCTGAAGTTCAGCTGGCAGCTGGTGCGCTTTGGCCAGGCCCAGGGCCATGCGGTGGTTGCGCGCGGCGGCGTGAAGGCGCCCGACGTGGCGGCGGGCATGCGCGGCGTCACCAGCATCGCCTTGCCATCCGATTGGCGCAAGCAGGATGCCTTGTACCTCACCGCCACCGGCCCCGATGGCCGCGAGATTTACACCTGGTCGTGGATGATCGCCAGCCCGCAAGAGGTGGCGCAGCGCATGGCCTTGCAGCCGGCGGCCG
This sequence comes from Duganella sp. SG902, assembly GCF_013376005.1. Classification (GTDB taxonomy): domain Bacteria; phylum Pseudomonadota; class Gammaproteobacteria; order Burkholderiales; family Burkholderiaceae_D; genus Rugamonas. Next base: position 469,033 of record NZ_JABMJK010000004.1, read on the forward strand.
CGGCGCAAGCCACGCTGACCGAACTGGTGGACGGCTATCGCCTGCAGGCGGGAGCGCTCAGCGTCATCATCGACAAGGCTACCGGCTATCTGCGCGAACTGAAAAAAGGCGATGTCATCGCGCCGCTGAGCAACGGCCCCCGCCTGGTCAGCGGCAAGGCTGAACTGAAGCGCATACAGGCCACGCGCCAAGGCAACGACGTGCTGGTGGCCGCCGAATACAGCGGCAACCTGCGCAAGGTGAACTGGCACCTGACGGCCGCCGGCCAACTGAGCGTGAACTACGGTTACCAGATGGAGGCCAGCCGCTATGTCGACGCCCTGGGGGTGACTTTCGACTACCCCGAGAGCGAAGTGAAATCCATGCGCTGGCTGGGACGCGGCCCGTATCGCGTGTGGAAGAACCGCACGCAAGGCGTGGAGTTCGACGTCTGGCAAAAGGACTACAACGACGCGGTCACCGGCCTGTCGTGGAACTACCCGGAATTCAAGGGCTTCCACGACAAGGTCTACTGGGCGACGCTGACGACGAAGAACCTGCCGATCACCTTCATCAACCACGCGGAGGACATCGCCCTGCGCGTGTTCACGCCGAAGGAGGCCAGCGGCGAGGGCTTCGAACCGAAGGGGACGCATGTGGATTTCCCTCCGGGCGACATCTCCTTCCTCAACGCGATCCTACCGATCGGCACCAAGTTCAATCCACCGGGCGAGCTGGGGCCGGCGGCGCAGCAGGCGCGCACGCCCAACCTCGGCATCTGGCTGGAAAACACCATCGATATCGTGACTGGAGACCGGCCGGCGCCATAAGGCGGTGTGTGTAATTTTGTTTGCCAGTTGACGATTTTCATAATTGCGCACTGTTGCGGTGCTGCGCACAATGTTTACAAACCCGCGCGACCGGAATCGCGCGGAGATAACAATGTGGAGACAGCCGCAATGAAGACTTGTGCCGGACGCCTTGCCGCGTCAAAGCCCGTTGCATCGCCCGGCGAACACCGCGCCGCGATAACTTTCCGCCCCGCCCCAGCCTTCTCAACCTGATCTGCCTCGAATACCGCCAGCGCCTGGTCGCTGGATCCCGGGATTCCGTTCTCACGGACGGATGACGCGTTCGCCCTTCCATGCGTGGGGCGCGCACCTTGTGGTATCCACCAAGTAATGAAGAGGAGACAATTCATGACGAAACATCTTTCCGCTCCGATCGCGGTTGGCGCAGGAGGCGGGCGCTGGCGCCGCATCCTGGCCATCTCCGCACTGGCACTGGCCGGAGCCGCGGTATCGCCGGCGCAGGCGGCCAGCTACACCTGGAACAATGTGCGGATCGTGGCCGGCGGCTACGTCGACGGCATCATCGGCCACCCCGGGCAGTCCGGCCTGTTCTACGCCCGCACCGACATCGGCGGCGCCTACCGCTACGACAATGGCACCTGGGTGCCGCTTAATGACTGGACCGCGCCATCCAACTGGCATCACATGGGCATTGAGTCGATCGCTATCGATCCGCGCAACGTCAATATGCTGTACATGGTGGCGGGCATGTACACCCAGAACTGGGATGGCAACGCGGTGGTGCTGGTCTCGAACAACAAGGGCGCCAGCTTCAGCTCCTATCCGCTCAGCTTCCGCACCGGCGGCAACAACGACGGTCGCAACGCCGGTGAAAGACTGCAGGTCGATCCGAACCTCGGCTCGGTCCTGATGTACGGCACCTTCAACGACGCCGCGCAGGGTGCCACCAATGGCATCTGGAAGAGCACCAACAGCGGCCAGACCTGGACCCGCCTTAACGGCTTCACCGCGCTGACCAATGACGGCAGCGGCGCCGGCGTGGCCTTCGTCACGTACTACAAGTCGTCCGCCAGCAACGGCAGCGCGACGCCGACCGTGTTTGCCGGCGTGTCGACCGCCAGCGCCGCCTCGGCCGGCGTCACGCTGTACAAGAGCACCGATGGCGGCAGCCACTGGTCGGCGGTCTCCGGCGGCCCCACCGGCCAGTATCCGAACCACGGCCAGATTGGCCCGGACGGCAATCTGTACATCACCTACGGCAATGCCATCGGCCCGAACGGCATGACCAGCGGGCAGGTATGGAAGTACAGCGTCGGCGGGAACACCTGGCAGAACATCACGCCGCCCAATCCAAACAACTACACCTTCGGTTATGGCGGCCTGTCGATCGATCCGCAAAAATCGGGCGCACTAGTGGTGATGACCATGGACCGCTGGTGGCCCGGCGATACCATGTTCCGCAGCACCAATGGCGGCACCAGCTGGGTCGACGTGGGTGCCGCTTCCAGCCGCGATGCCAGCGTGTCGCCATGGGTGAAGTTCGGCGCGTCCACGGCTGCCTTTGGCAACTGGGGACAGGTGGTCATCGATCCATTGAACTCGGCGCGCGCGTTCTACGGCACCGGCCAGACGGTGTGGACCACCAATAACCTGACGGCGGCCGACAGCGGCCAGGCCACCAGCTGGACGGTCGGCGCCAGCGGCATCGAGGAAACCGCCACGCTGGCGCTGATCTCGCCCACCTCCGGCGCGCCATTGATCAGCGGACTGGGTGACATCTGCGGCTTCGTGCACACCAGCCTGACGGTGTCGCCACCGGCCGGCATGCACAGCAACCCGATCTGCGGCAATGGCACCGGACTGGATTACGCCAAGTCGCTGCCATCCAAGATCGTCCGGGTGGGCACGGGCGGTTCGGTGTTCGGCGCGGTGTCCACCAACGGCGGCACCAGCTGGACACCGTTCGCCAACCAGGCCGGTTCCGCCCAGGGCGACGGCACGGTGGCGATTTCGGCCGACGGCGGCACCATCGTCTGGGCACCGAAGGACGTCGCGCCCGCGTACTCGACCAACAATGGCGCCAGCTGGACCTCGACCGGGCTGCCGGTCAGCACCTCGTGGCAGATCCTGTCCGATGGCCTGAACGGCAACCTGTTCTACGCCTACAACGCGGCCACCGGCATCTTCTACGCCAGCGCCAACAAGGGCGTGAGCTGGTACACGGCGGCGTCGGGCCTGGCGACCGGCGGCAAGGTGACCGCCGTGACGGGCATTCAAGGCGATATCTGGCTGGCCGCGTCGTCCGGCCTGTATCACAGCACCAGCTCAGGCTCCAGCTGGAGCCTGATGTATTCCGGCGTGGTGACGGCGGCCAACTCGGTGGGCTTCGGCAAGGCGGCCAGCGGCGCGTCCTACCCGGCCATGTATCTGGCCGGGACGGTCAGCGGCGTGCAGGGGATCTTCCGGTCCACCGACAGTGGCGGCACCTGGGTGCGCATCAACGACAACGCACACCAGTGGGGCGGCTACAGCCTGGTGGTGGGCGACCCCAAGACCTTTGGCACGGTGTACATCGCCCCTAACAGCGGACGAGGCATCATCTACGGCACCTCGCCGAACTAAGGTTCAGAAGCCGATGATGTCGCCATTCACAGGCATGTGTCGACGCTGACGCATTGCCTGTGGCGACATCGTGATGGTCGAGCCGTTGTTGAGCGTTTCGCTTTCGGTCGTATGGCCGACCGGGGTGTAGGCGTCGAACACGAACGGCAGTCCCTGCGCGTCCGCGAAGCTGGCTTTATCGGCGACGTGGAAATGCAGGTGGGGCGCGCCGGCGCCACCGGTCAGTCCAAGGCGCGCCAGTGGCGCGCCGCGCCGGACGCGCTCCCCCGGCTTGACCCGCACGCTGCCTTGCCGCAGATGCGCATAGTGCACGAAGACTCCGGGCGCCACCTCGAGCACGATGAAATTCCCGTACAGGGTGCGGGCCGTCAGTTCCTCCGGCTGCTCCTGTGGCGACAGCGGCTTGCGGTCCGCCATACCATCCCGCATATCGCGCACCACGCCATCGGCGACCGCCAGCACTTCCGCGTTCCAGCCCGCCCAGTCCTCAACACCGCTTTCGGCCAGCTTTTCTATCGGCACGCGCACCGCATGGCCATGCGCATCGAGGCCGAAGAAATCCACGGCATGGCGCTGCGGTATCGTGAGGCGGCCGTTTTGGGCGATCACGCTGCCCCAATGGTGAGATTGGGCATAACCGGGGCCTTCGTCCACCAGCCATGGGCCGCCGCGCAACGGCGGGCCAAGTACCACCGGGGTGGTTGGATCAATGGCGACCGGGATGTCGTCCGCCGTCTGCGACTCTCCCTTGGCGGTCGAGAAGACCAGCTTGTGACGCAGGCTGCGCGGCGGCTTTTCACTGGCGGGGAGCGGTACATCGATGAGCAGCAGGGCGTGCGCCCCGCCCTTGATGGCCAGGCTGCCGTCGGCCTCCAGCGTTTTCCCCGGCAAGAGCAGGGCGGCCAGCGATTCCCCGGTGAAGGCGGCCAACGGCGCCGCGCCGCTGTCGGCGTAGACGCTGACAGCGTTCAATTTGAGTGTGCCGGTGTCGGCGTAGAAATTGCCGACATCCAGTTCGTAGTACAGGTGGCGCGTCCCGTCGGTGACGGCCACCGCGCGCGGCGCCAGCGGCACATGCGCCGTGACGGGGGCCTGCAGTGGGGCGGCGGAGACTGTGGCGCCAAGCAGCAGGGCAGCCAGCACCGCGCCGCGCATCATGGATGGACTCCGTGGGACAGCAGGACAGGCAGGCGCATGGTGGGCTCTTTCAGTCGGTGGTGGCGTCAGGACAGCGTGACTTCGGTGGTGCTCATGAAGGTGATGATGACCGGATTCACCGCATCGCCATGCGTGATGGGGCCCATGTGGCCTCCACGCGTTTGCACGGCCGCCGCGTTGGGCAGGGCGGCGCCCAGCTGCTCCACCAGCAGGCGTGTGGAGGCCGGGCTGCGTTCGCCGGACATCACCAGCGCCGGCATGGTCAACATGGACAAATCATTCAACGTTGCCGGTTCGCCCAACAAGGCTTGGAAATCCAGCCGCACCTTGGTGATCTGCGCCACCATCTTTTCCTGCGCGCCGCGCGGGGCGTCGTCGAAGGCGCCGGGGCGGTTCCAGTAGTCGATGAAGATGCGGGTGGCGTCGCCATCCGAGGCGCTGGCCTTTATGCGTTCCACCACATCGACGATTTCCTTCTTGGCCGGGTGCTGCGCCGGCAGCAGGTGGAAGGCCACCGGCTCGAACAGCGTGAGCGACAGCACGCGCTCAGGCATGCGGCGCGCCAGGTGCAGGGCGCAGGCGCCGCCGAAGGAATGTCCAATCAAATGAAACGCTTCGCCCGGTTCCAGCTCGGAGGCGGTGGCGGCGATGATGGCGTCCACCTCGTGCGCCAGCGTGTGGGTATAATCTTCGGCGGCATCGGCCGGAAAGGGCGATGCGCCATAGCCAAGAAGATCGACCGCGATGCAGCGGTAAGCGTCACCCAGTTGCGCTTTCAGCGACGACCACTGGGACTTGGAACTCATGGAGCTATGCAGCAGGACGACAGCAGGTTTCATTGTCAGCTTGGTATGAAAAAGCGAAGCGGGGATTATACCTGTGTATTGTCTATACCACTCGGTGCACTTTTTGCGCGGGACAGGAGTACAGTAGGAGCTATGAATAATTCTAAAAAATTCGCAGGCCTGGCAGGTCTCGCCAGCGTGCTGTGGATGGGTTTAACCGCGGCGGTGGCTGCTAATCAGAAGCGGCTGTTGTTCAACCCTCTTGGCAGCAAGCGTGAGGTACTCAAGCCTTACAGCACTGGGCATCGCACCCGTCCCATCGTGGTACGGGCGAAGGATGGCACACGCTTGTCCGGCTGGCTGATGACGCCTCCCATCGCCGGTCCGCATCCGGGCGTGGTGTATTTCGGCGGCCGCTCCGAGGAAGTGTCCTGGGTGGCGCGCGACGCCGGCAAGCTGTTCCCCGGCATGGCCGTGCTGGCGGTGAATTATCGCGGCTACGGCGATTCGCATGGCGATCCGGCGGAGGAGCACTTCGTCGACGACGGCCGCATGCTGTACGATTGGCTGAGCGAACGCCATCACGTCGATCCGAAACGCATCGCGGTGGTCGGGCGCAGCCTCGGCTCCGGCGTTGCGGTGCAGGTGGCGATGGAGCGTGACGCCAATTCCATCGTGCTGATTACGCCTTACGATTCCATCCTCGCCATCGCCAAGCGCAAGTTCAAGGCGATTCCGGTGGAGTACGTGCTGCAGCATAAATTCGAGTCGATCAAGTATGCGCATCAGATCAAGGCCCCGACCTACGTGCTGCGCGCGGCGGTGGATGACATCGTGCCGCATTCGCATACCGACCTGCTGGTGGAGAAACTGGGGGCGCTGCATGCGGACGAAATCGTGCCCGACTCCGACCACATCAACATCCCCTATCTGGAATCCACGCAGACGCGCATCGCCAGTTTCCTGGCGAGCCGTTTCAATGCTTCCCAGTGAGCTGGTGATGCAGGCGGCGCAGGCCTAGCCACACGGCGCCAATCACCAGCGGCACGGCGATGCCGGTCATCAGGTCCGGATTGACCGGCGTGCCGCTCGCCTTCAGGGCCTTGCCGACGTAGCCCACCAATCCCAGCGTGTAGTACGAGATGGCCGCCACCGACAGGCCTTCCACCGCCTGCTGCAGGCGCAGTTGCTGGGCCGCGCGCGCATCCAGCGATTGCAGGATCTTGCGGTTCTGCTGTTCCTGCTCGATGCCGACGCGCGTGCGCAGCAGGTCGTTGGTGCGGGCGATACGTTTGGCCAGACCTTCCTGCCGCTGCGCCACCGAGGTGCAGGTGTTCATCGCCGGCGCCAGCCGGCGGCCCATGAACTCCGCCAGCGTCGGCGTGCCGGGGATGCGCACTTCGCGCAGCTCCTGGATGCGCGACTGCACCAAGTTGAAATAGGCCTGCGAGGCGGCGAAGCGGTAGCTGTTGTTGACCGAGATTTTCTCCAGCTGCGCGGCCAGGCTGGTGATCCGGTGCAGCATGTCCTGGTCGCCGTTGGACTGGTTCTTCACCAGCGTGGCGGTCAGCTCGGCCAGCTCGCTCTCGATGCCGTTCAGCGCCGGCTGCGTGGCCTCGGCCTGCGGCAGCCCAAGCAGCGTCATGGTGCGATAGGTTTCGATCTCCAGCAGGCGGCCGACCAGGCGGCCGGGCTGGAACTCGCGCAGGTGCTGGTCGCGCACCACGAAGCGGCTGAAGCCATCCGGATGGATCAGGAAGTCGGTCCACACCTCGGCGTTGCCGCCGCCGCTGCTGCCCACCAGCGACCGGCCTTGATACAGCTCGCGGATGCTGGCCTCGAAACTGCCGTCGTCCGAAGCGTCCTTGCACAGCAGGACGTGGGCGGCGACGATGATCTTGCCGTGCAGGCCAGCCAGCCATTCCTGCGGAACGTGCCGCGCCGGCATGTGCTCGAAGGCGGCGCGGAAGTCCATGCCCGCCTCGCCGCGCTCGACGAAGGTATAGGTGGCGAATTCGGTGTGGCATTCCCATTTCAGTCGGAAGCGGCCGAAGTCATGGAAGAAGTAGCGCGCCTGCTCGTGTGGACCGGCCACGCCGTAGTGCAGGCAAAGCTGCTCCAGTATCTGGTGCTGGCTGCTGCGGTGATTCTGGCGCGAGGGCTGGTCCTGTTGCAGGTACAGCGCGAAGTGGGTGATGCTCTCGGGCGCCTGCAGTTGCAGGAACGGGCGGGAATGGATTTCCGCGGAGAGCGGAACACGCATCGGGTGATTCAGCTTGGCGAAATCGGCGTTGGCGCGATAAGCGAGCGACATGAACGTCCTTCAGAACTAGGTGGTGGGTAGCGCGTTGGCGCAAGGGGATCCCTGCATATGGCAGGCCAGATTGGAAAAGGTGACGGCGGCGATTTCGCGCATGGCTTCGACGGTAAAGAAGCCTTGGTGGCCGGTGACCAGGACGTTGGGGAAGGTCATCAGGCGTTGGAAGACATCATCGGTAATGATGTCGCTGGAGTGATCCTGGAAGAAGAGGGTGCTCTCCTGTTCATAGACGTCGATGGCCAGCGCGCCGAGCTGGCCGGACTTCAAAGCCTCGATCACGGCGGCTGTGTCGATCAAGCCGCCGCGCGAGGTGTTCACCAGCATGGCGCCGCGCTTCATGCGCGTCAGGCTGGCGGTGTTAATCATGTGGCGGGTGGCGTCCAGCAGCGGGCAATGCAGCGAGACGATGTCCGACCGCGACAGCGCCGCATCGAGGCTGGCGCGTTCGGCCACGCCGTCCAGTCGCGGCGTCGGCGCAGGATCGCTGACCAGCACCTTGCAGCCCATGCCGTGGAAGATGCGTGCGGCGGCCGCGCCGATCTGGCCGGCGCCGACGATGCCGACGGTCTTGCCGTGCAGCGTCATGCCCAGCAGGCCGTCCAGCGCGAAGTTACCCTCGCGGACGCGCGCGTAGGCGCGGTGAGTGCGGCGGTTCAGGGTCATGACCAGCGCCAATGCGTGTTCGGCCACCGCTTCCGGCGCGTAGGCCGGCACGCGCGCCATGAACAGGCCTAGCCGCGCGCCTTCCTTCACGTCGACGTTGTTAAAGCCGGCGCAGCGCAGCAGCACCGCGCGCACGCCCAGCGCGTGCAGGGCTTGCAGCACGGGCGCGTCCAGCAGGTCGTTGACGAATACGCACACGGCGGCGCAGCCTTGCGCCAGCGGCACGGTGTCCAGCTCCAGCCGGTCGGAGAAGTAGGCTGCTTCGATGCCGGGCGCGCGCGCTTCGTCGAGGAAGCGGCGGTCATAGGGCTGGGCGCTGTAGACGGCGATTTTCACGGCAGTTCCGGCGTCCACACCAGCAGGTCGGTCACGCCGATATCGATGCCGGCTTGCGACAGCAGCGTGCTGGCCTGGCCGCGATGGTGGGTCTGGTGGTTAAAGAAGTGCAGCACCACGCCGCCGAAGTGGCGGCGGTAGGCGTCGCCGCGCATGCTGCGGTATTCGAAGGTGTGCGCCAGGTCGGCTTCCGTGACTTGCGGCGCCCATGCGAGGATGATGGCGTCCAGTTGTTCGCGGTAGGCGCGCAGCGCGGACAGATCGGCGCTGAAGGAGTGCGTCAGGCCGGTTGGTTGGGGCAGCGTGTGCGCGGCTTGCAGCGCCGGGAAGCCGGCCGGATGCGTGCTGAATCGCTTGAGCCAGATGGTGTCGGCCGCCAGCAGGTGGCCGAGGGTGCCGCACAGGGAGCCGAAGAAGGCCTTGCGGTCGGCCGTGAATTCGTCCGGCGGCAGCTGGGCCGCCGCGTCGTACAGCTTCTGGTTCATGTCCGCGTTGTAGCGGGCCAGCAGGGCGATGTGTTCAATCATTCGGTATCGCGTATGGATTGGATTGCAGGAACATCTGGTCGTTGATGCGCGCCAGCACCTGGGCGCGTTCATCATCGTTCAGCGCGGGCAGGCCATCGCGTTCCGGCTCCAGTGTCGAGAGCAGGTCGCGTGTCATGGACTTGCCGGATGGCGTGGTGTGGTCGTCCTTCAGTTTGCCCAGCGTGTAGGTCAGCACCCGGGCCGACTGGTGCGCCTGCAGCTCCAGCGTGGCCTTGGCCAGCACGCCCTGGTCGTAGGCGATGTTGGTGGTGCTGCTGGCCGAGTCGTCGATGGTGACGTACTTGTAGTTCTGTGAGTTGGGCGACAGATCCAGCGCGAGATGCGCATCCGCCTTCACCGGCGCGTGATAGCGCGCTTTCAGGTGCGACTGCTGCTGTTGCGAGATACCGCGGTCCAGCTGCGAGCTGCCGGTGATGGAGGTCTTTTGCGACAACTCGTAGGCAAAGCTGTCCTTCTCGGTGATGCGCGCGGGGTTGGACGCCACCTCGGCCTGCGCGAACGACGCGTTGAAGTCGGCCAGGCCGGTGGTCATGGCGCGGTCCTGGTCGGTCAGCGTGATGGCGCGCGGCGCGATGGCTGGCGTGCCGTAGTCGCTGTTCATGTCGGTGAAGGCGTCCTTGAACATGGAGATCATGGCGCCGTTGCCTTGTCCGCGCGTGCCGGCCTGGTCGACCTGTTGCAGGTATTTGTTGAGCGCCTTGGCCTGCTGCTCCTTGCTGCCCCAGCTGGCGGGTTGGCTCAGGTCCACGGCGATGCTGGCGCTGCCCAGCGGGCCGCCGAAACTGACCGTGCGCCGGGTGGCGTCGGCATGGAATTCCAGTTGCTGCGTTTCCTTGGGGGTGATCTTGATCTGGGCTTTCAGGTCCACCGACGACAGGGCGCCATGATCGAACTGGGTCAGGCCGGCGAGGTCGATGCGCGGCGGGTCTTCGGTCAGCCCGTCGATCGAGGCCTGGAAGGCGTCGGCCAGCTTGCCCAGCGCCTTGCGTTCGGCCTCATTGAGCTTGCCGTCGCTGTGCGCTTCAATGGCGATGCTGTTGTCGCCGGCGTCCAGCTTCAGATCCACCTTGACGCCGCTGCGCGTGGTGACGGTCAGCGCGATCTGGTTGTCGCCCATGCCGTGCTGCGATACCTGCGACGGGGAGACCAGCATGTCGTAGGTAGCGGCTTGCACGCCGCCAGGCGCCTGCTGGACCGTTTGCGAAAAGTCCTCGCCATCGTAAGCCACCTGCTTCAGCAGTTCGCCGCCCAGGCCCTTGAGCCGGCCGGACGCCGGCTGTTCGCTGAAATTGCGCGCCATCAGGTTGGCGGCGGTGCTACGGGTGCGGTTTTCCCACACCAGCGTCTTGGCCGGCGTGCCGTCCGCCGCGCCGCCCAGCGATACCACGGTGGAGGAGGAGGCGCCGGTGGTGCCGGTCGCGCCGTTGGTGGACGTGTACGTGCCAGCCGTCGCCGGGTTGGCAACGGGCGGGGTGGTCCGATTCAGAGAGGTTATCGTCGTCATGACCTAATTATAGGCCGGATGGCGTGCAAGTCGTCATTCCGGCGAAAGCCGGAATCCATAGAGCGCGGGCGCCGTGTCAGCGCACGCGTTCCATGGGTTCCGGCCTGCGCCGGAACGACGAGGTGGTTTTAGCGGTGTAGTCTTACCGGCGGCAGCACTTTTGCGCGCAGCCAGTCGGCCAGCGTGTGGGTCAGCATCGGCACGGTGCCATGCAGCTGCAACAGGTGCTTTTGATACAACAGCCGATACAGCACGCTCGCCATCGACCCGCCCACGCGGTAACTCCTGCCGGTGACAGGGCCGGTGAGCGCGCCCACCGCCGCCTGCTGGCCCAGCGAGATCAGCGAGCCATAGTCGTGATAGCGGAAGTCCGGGCGCGGGGTGTCGTCCTTGCGCGCCAGCAGGTCGGCCAGGAACATGGCTTGCTGGTGCGCGACCTGCGCGCGCGGCGGCGTCGGGCCTTTGACCGGGCAGACGTAGTTGGCGCAGTCGCCCAGCGCATAGATGCGGCTATCGTTGGTCGATCGCAGACTGCTATCGACCATGATTTTCTTCAGGTGATTGACACTCAGTCCCAGCGTGGCGCACAACGGTGGCGCTTCCACGCCGGCGGCCCACAAGGTCAGATCGGCCGGATGGGCCTTGCCTTCCGCGTCGGTGACGGCGCCGGCGCTGACGCTGGCTACGGCGGTGGAAGTCAGCACATCGATACCCAGCGAGCGCAGATGGCGTGCGGCCCGCTGCGCCTGCAGCGGATCGAGCTGCGGCAGCAAATGCTGCCCGCGTTCGATCAGCGTGATGCGGATATCCTGTTCCGGATCCAGTTCGTGCACGCGGTACGCGGCCAGCGTGCGCGCGGTGTTGCTCAATTCCGCCGCCAGCTCTACGCCGGTGGCGCCGCCGCCGACGATCACCACATTCACCGGCTTCTTATGTTCGCCGGCGTGGATGCAGGCGTCGAAGAAGCGGCGGCGGAAGTGTTCCGCATCGGCCACGCTGTCCAGCGTGAGCGCATGCTCCTGCGCGCCGGGCACGCCGAAGAAATTGGTGACGGAGCCCAGCGCCAACACCAGCTTGTCGTAGGCCAGCACGCGGCAGGCGCCTTCGCCGCCGTCGCGCGGCGACAGGGTGATGGTCTGGTGCGCGCGGTCCATGCACAGCATATCGCCCTGCACGAATTCGAAGTCATGATCCAGCGCCTGCGCGCTGAACGGCAGCTCGCTCACTTGCGGATCGCATTTTCCGGAAGCGACCGTGTGCAGCAAAGGCTTCCAGAAGTGGCCGGGCCAGCGGTCCACCAGCACGATACGCGCGCGCTTGGTGGTGCCGAGCGTGTCTCCAAGACGGGTGGCGAGTTCGAGCCCGCCCGCACCGCCGCCGACGATGACGATGGTTTCCATATTGCGCCTCCAGTACAGATGAAAAAACTATGCGGCCCGGTGCAGCCCCGCCGCGGGGCGTTGCTGATCCGGCGTGTAGGGGCTGGCCTGCAGCTCATGCAGGGCATCGAAGGTGATGAACTGGCGTGGGCGCACCACGTCGGTGCCGTATGGCGCGACGGAGACGGTCCACAGGCCGGCGTCGGCCGCCGCGCGCAGCGCCGGCACGGCCGTGTCGATGGCGATGGCGTTGTGCGGCGCCGCGCCGACCGCGCTCAGCGCGTGGACGTAAGGGCCGGCGCCGGTGGCGCTGTCGAAGCCGACACCGCCCGCGACCACGCTAAACAGGCTGGTGACGTCGGCGCCGAAGTAGCGGTCCAGCAGGGCGGAGGTGGCGGGCGCCGGCAGGTCGGTCAGGATGCAGATCTTGCAGCCGGCGTCCGCGGCGTCCTCGATCAGCGCCAGCGCGGCCGCTTGCGCCTGCGGTGGACGCGACAGGATCGCCTGGTGGAACTGGCGGTGCTTGTCCTCATACAGTTCCGCCACGCGCTGCTTCTCGCGCGACAGTGGCGGCACACCGACAACGGCAGCGATGGCGCGGGCGTAACCATGGGTGGCGGCCGCCGCGCGCAGCGCCGGCAAGGTCCAGCGTACCGACAGGCCGGCGTTGGCGAACGCCGCGTTGCAGGCCGCCAGATGCAGCGCCTCGGTATCGAACAGAACGCCGTCCAGTCCCAGGAAGATCACGTCTATGCTCATAGTATTCTCGCTCAACGATGTCAGATGATTATCAATATAGGGGTAGAATGAACAAAAGAAAAATTAAAGATATTCGATAAACGATAAGGAATCCTTATGTATCATGCGAGTTTTCGCCAGCTACAGTCGCTGGTACTGGTGGGACGCCACGCGAGCGTGTCGCGCGCGGCCGACGCCATGCACCTCACGCAGCCCGCCGTATCGTTGCAAATCCGCACACTGGAGGAGATCGCCGGCATTCCGCTCACGCGCAAGGTGGGGCGCAACATCCAGCTGACGGCGGCCGGCGAGGTGATGGCGGAATTCTCCGAGCGCATCCTGCGGCTGTGGGAGCAGGCCACCGACGAACTGGCGGCGCTGCAGGGCGTGACTTCCGGTACGCTGCGCATCGGCGCGGTAACCACGGCGGAGCACTTGCTGCCGCCGATGCTGGTGCCGTTCACGCTGGAGCGGCCGGACGTGCGCCTCAAGCTGCAGGTCGGGAACCGCACCGAGATCATCAACATGCTGGCGCGGCACGAGATCGAGCTGGCCATCATGGGCACGCCGCCGCGCGAGCTGCGCACCAACGCCGCCAAGTTCGCGCGCCATCCGATGGCCTTTGTCGCCAGTCCCTCGCACCCGCTGATGAGGAAGAGAAAAGTCACCCTCAACGACGTCATGGCGGCCAACCTGCTGGTGCGGGAGCGCGGCTCCGGCACGCGCACGGCGGTGGAGAAGCTGCTGCGCGAAGAAGGCCACGCGGCGGAATTCGGCTCCGAAGTATCGAGCAACGAGGCGATCAAGCGCATGGTGGCGGCGGGGCTGGGCGTGGGCTTTTTATCGGTGCACGCCTGCGGACTGGAATTCAAGGCCGGCCTGCTGGCCACGCTGCCGATCAAGCTGGTGGAGGCGGACTGGCACATCATGCACTTGAGCGACCAGCCGATTCCGAAAGTGGCGGCCTCGTTCCAGGATTTTGTGATCGAAAACGGCCAGGACCTGGTGGCGCGCGAGCTGGAAGGCTTCACCAGGCGCAAATCGTATCGGTAAAGCCACCTATACAGTGGTGGAAACTGTTTGCATAAGTGTACTGGTCAGCGCCAGTACACTTGGTCGTACAATGCAAGTACACTCTACACACGGATATTGTCATGTCGCTCGAATTGCTGCTGCCCCTGTGCACCTTTGCCGCCGTCAGTTCCATCACGCCCGGCCCGAACAACGCCATGATCCTGGCCTCGGGTCTGAACTATGGCTTTGTGCGATCGCTGCCGCATCTGTTCGGCATTACCTGCGGCTTCGCGTTCATGATTTTCGCCACCGGCATGGGGCTGCACGCGGTGTTTGAGCAGGTGCCGATGCTGCAGGTCGTGCTCAAATACGGCGGCGCCATCTACCTGCTTTGGCTGGCGTGGAAGCTGGCGCACGCGGCGCCGATGAGCGGCGAGCAGGCCGCCTTGTCCAAACCGATGGGCTTCTTCGGCGCGGCCGCCTTCCAGTGGATCAATCCGAAGGCATGGGTGATGGCCTTGAGCGCCTTGACCACCTATCTGCCGCAGGGCTTCAAGGTGGGCGACGTGGCGCTGTTGGCGGGAGTGTTCGGCGTGATCGGCATCTTCTGCGTGGGCGCCTGGGCGCTGTTTGGCGTGGCGATGCGCCGCGTGCTGCAGGACCCGCGTTCGGTCCGCATCTTCAATATCGTGATGGCACTGCTGCTGGTGGCGACCCTGTATCCGATGCTGGCCTGATACCATAGCGGCTTTACCGGATTTTGAAGGATTGCCCATGTTTCGTCGCACCGCGCTGTTGATCGCTACCTTGCTGGCCGGCGCCGCCCACGCCGCCACCTTGCCGTCGGACCTGATGCTGCCGGTGCCGGAACGCGCCGCGCGCGGTTATGTGGAAAGCTGGGTGTTCAGCATCGAGATCGAATCGGACAAGCTGACCGGCATGGACGCCTGCCGCAAGATCCTGACCGAGCGCGGTTTCACGCCGACGCTGTCCAAAACCGCCAGCACGGCCGTGCCGGCGCTGCACTTCAAGGTTTCCGGCCGCAAGGAATATGCGCAGGCCAGCACCGAGGCCGATGACACGCTGGCCGCCGTGCGGCAGGCCCAATGTCCCGGCACCCTGAGCTGGAACGTCAGCGTCAAGCAGGGGCGCCGCTGATCAGTGCCTGGCGTGCGGTAGCCGCAGCGCGTGCAGGCGGTCGCGGATCTGATTCAGGTCGGCCGGCCGCGCGGCCTGCTGCGCCACCAGATAGCCGCGCGCGAACTGGATCGCGCCGGCCGATTGCGGATGCCGCTGCGCCAATTCCTGCAGCAGCCGTTCGGCCACCACCACGTCGTTGTGCTGTCCCAGTTCCTCCTGCACGGCGGCGAGGGTTTTCAGATAAGTGTGCGTTCCCTTGGCGCGATACAGCGAATGGAAGAACTCCAGCGCGTAGCGGGCGCGCTTGGCGGCGATGCGGGTGCGGTGGGCGCTGGCCGGATCATCCGCGTTCATGCGATTGGCGCGCTTGAGCAGCGACTTGTGCAGGTGCTGCATGCTCTGGCGCGAGAACCTGGCCGCCGCCCCATCCAGCAGCGGCGCGGCCTGCAGCATCCATGATCCCAGCGTCAGCATCAGATGCGTGTAGCGCGGCGCGCGTATCGCTTGCACGGCTTCGTGGCGTTTGGCGTGGGCGGTTTCCAGTGCCAGCGCTTGCAGTTCCATTTGCGGCGCGTCGATGCGCGACAACGTCGATGACAGCAGCACGTCCCAATCGCGCGCGGCGCCGAGCTGTGTGCCGAGCCAGCCGACATCCTCCAGCAGCGCCGGCGGGCAGGGCGCCACGGCGGAGAACAGCTTGAGCGCGGAGCGCAGGCGGCGCACGCCGACACGCATCTGATGCAGAGTTTCGGGATCGTGACCTTCCACCACCGCGATCTCGTTGCGCTGGATGTGTTCCAGGCAGTTGCCGAGCACCGCCAGCAGGGCCTCGGACAAGCTGGCGCCGGCGTCCAGCTCCAGCGCCTGCGCGCGGAACGGCGCGTGGCCGGCTTCGCGCACCAGCATGTAGCCGCGCTGCGCCTTGTTGATATTGCTGATGCGTAGCGGGATGTCTTCCAGAAGTTGCAGGGCGAACGCGTACAGGCCGGCGGGATCGCCTTCCTTCAATTCCAGTTCGATCTCGTTGACCGGCACCTTGTGTGCCTTGCGCTCGATGTGGCCAACGTCCAGCGCGACCTCGATGCGGTTGCCGGCGCTTTCCACTTCCCAGGTATGACGCCGCACGTTCACCGTGAACAGCGATTCCAGGCGGTGCTTGAGATCGGGAGCATCCAGCACGGACAACCAGTGCTCGTCATCGCCAACCAGCTTGCGCAGCTTGCCGAGGCGCGGCCAGCAGCGATCGACCACGCCCTCCCATTCGTTGCGGCTATGCAGGCCGCTTTGCACGCTGCCGCCGGCCTTCATGGTCTGTACCCATTCGCCGTCCTCCTTGCGCACGCGCAGGCCGGCGCCGTGACGCAGCAGATGCAGATCGGGCGTGTCGAAATAGCGCGCGTTCAGTTGACGCACGCGCGCGGGCATGTCCAGCAGCGGGTGGTGCGGCAGCTTGTCGTTGTCCTCCGGAGAGAGCAGGAGTTTGAGTTCGACTTCCATCAGCGCAGTGTAGGCAAAACCGGCGGGCGGCGGCGCACGTTTTTAAGGCTGACGCGGCAGGGTTTGCAATAGTTGCGCCCAGGCAGGCACGGCGGCGCGCCAGAAGGCATCGATCGTTTCCGCCTGTATATCGAGCCCGAGGAAGCGCGCGGCCGGCAGCATGGCGTTGCGCAACAATTGTTGCGGATCGCTGCCATCGTCGAAGGCGATCGCCCCGGTCTGCTTGGACATCTTGTCGCCGTTCTCGTTCAGCACCACCGGCACGTGCAGATAGCTGGGCCGCGGCAGTCCCAGCACCTGTTGCAGGTAAAGCTGGCGCGGCGTGGAATCGATCAAATCGACACCGCGCACGATGTCGGTGATGCCTTGCGCGCCGTCGTCCACCACCACCGCCAACTGATAAGCCCAATAGCGGTCGGCGCGGACGATGATGAAATCGCCCACCTCGGCGGTCAGGTCCTGGCGGTAGTGGCCGAACCAGCGGTCCTCGAACGACAGCACGCAGTGCGGCGACTGCGGCACTTTCACGCGCAGCGCACGGCCCACCTTGCCGGGCGCCAAGCCGTGGCGGCAGGTGCCGGGGTAGATCGGCGCGTGGTGGGGGCTGAGCGACTGGTTCACCTGCGAATCGGCGATCTCGCGGCGCGAGCAGCCGCAGGGGTAGACCAGGTCGCCCAATTGCTCCAGCGCCCGCTGGTAGAGCGGATAACGTTGGGTTTGCCAGGTCACCTCGCCATCCCACAGCATGCCGCAGCGTCGCAGCGACTGCAGGATGTGCTGGTCGGCGCCCTCCACGTTGCGGGCGCCGTCCACGTCCTCGATGCGCACCAGCCACTGGCCGTGGTGGACCTTGGCGTCGAGATAGCTGGCGATGGCGGCCACCAGCGAGCCGATGTGCAGGGGGCCGGTGGGCGAGGGCGCGAAGCGGCCGATGTAGGGAGGTCGAGCGGTCATGCCGATATTTTCGCATACAATGTGCGCGCGGAAATCCCGCACCGACCATTTACGCACTCAGGACATCATGCAAAAAATGAAGACATCCTTAGCTGCCTCCGCACTGGCCATGAGCCTGGCGCTGGCAATCCCGGCTCACGCCGACGCGGGCAAGGCCGCGCTGGTGCAGGAGGCGCCGTTGCGCGCCCACCTGTCGTTCCTGGCCAGCGACCTGCTGGAAGGCCGCGGCACCGGCCAGCGCGGCGGCGACCTGACCGTGGCGTATCTGGAGGCGCAGGCCATGGCGCTGGGCCTCAAGCCGGGCAATGGCGACAGCTTCCGCCAGTCGGTGCGGATCGCCGGCGTGAAGACGCTGCCGGCCGAGAGCACGCTGAGGCTGGAAGCGGGCGGCAAGCCGCTCGACATCGCCTTCGGCAAGGACTGGGTGTTCGCGCCGGGCGACGCGACCGCCGCGCACGACTTCAACGCCGAGCTGGTGTTCGTCGGTTACGGCATCACCGCGCCGGACGAGCAGTGGAACGATTTCAAGGGCGTGGACCTGAAAGGCAAAGTGCTGGTCATGATGGTCAACGACCCGCAGCCGACCGCCGAGCAGCCGAACCGCTTCAACGGCAAAGGGCTGACCTACTACGGCCGCTGGACCTACAAATTCGAGGAAGCGCAGCGCCAGGGCGCGGCGGGCGTGCTGCTGATCCACACCACGCCGACCGCGTCGTACGGTTGGAGCGTGATCCAGAACAGCTGGTCGGGCGTGGAGCGTTTCCAGCTGGCGGCGGGCACGCTGGGCACGCCGCTGCAGGGCTGGATCACCGACGACACCGCGCGCGCCCTGTTCACGGCGGCCGGGCAGGATCTGGACGCGCTGCGCGCCGCCGCCGAGAAAAAAGACTTCAAGCCGGTGCCCCTGGCGGCCAGGCTGAATGGCGAGATGAAGGCGGCGGTGCGCAAGGTCGAGCAATTCAACGTGGCGGCGGTGGTGCCGGGCACGGATCCCAAGCTCAAGGATGAAGTGGTGATCTACAGCGCGCACTGGGACCACCTCGGCAAGCAGGGCGATACGGGCGATACCATCTTCAACGGCGCGGTGGACAACGCCTCCGGCTCGGCGGCGCTGCTGGCGATGGCGGAGCAGGCGCGCAAGGCGCCGGCCAAGCGCAGCCAGATGTTCCTGTGGGTGGCGGCGGAAGAGCAGGGGCTGCTGGGTAGCGCCGCGTACGCCTCGTCGCCGCTGTGGCCGATGGCGAAAACGGCGGCCAACCTCAACCTCGACAGCCTGAACTTCGTCGGCGCCACGCGCGACATCGGCGCGCAAGGCAGCGAGCGTACCGAGCTGGGCAAGCTGGCTGAAACGGCGGCCAAGGGCATGGGCCTGCAGATAGCGGCGGCCAAGCCCGACCTGGCGGGCGGCTACTTCCGCAGCGACCACTTCAACTTCGCCAAAAATGGCGTACCGGCGTTCTCGATCACCTCGGGCCGCGACTACATCAAGGACCCGGCGGGCGCCAAAGCCAAGGCCGAAGCCTACGGCAAGCGCTACCACCAGGTCAGCGACGAATACGACCCGGGCTGGGACCTGTCCGGGATGGTGCAGACCGCGCAATACACCCTGAACCTGGGCCGCCTGATCGCCGACGGCGCCAAGCTGCCCGAATGGAAAGCCGGCGACGCCTTCGCCGTCCCCCGCAACTAACAATCCGGGGTCCTCCATTTCTACACGGCCTCAGCCGTAGCGGGACGCTACGGCTGAGGCCGTGTAGAAATGGAGGACCTGACCCCGGAGTTCAGCGGAAACCGAGGGTGATGGTGGTGCCGCTCAGGTCGATGCCTTTGATGGAGATGCTGCCGAAGCTGCTGCCCTCGGTGCCTTTTACCCGGATGTTGTTGAAGGCGATTTCGCCAATCGAGGACGGCAGGCTCAGCGTCAGGCTGCCGTCCTGGTTGATCGTCGCCGCCGCCTTGCTCGGGTCGTAGACCACGTTTTTCATGACGGTGTCGGCTTCCAGGAAGCCCAGCACCGGGTTGAGCAGCTTGCTCATCTCGCCCACCACTTCCAGGCTGTTGCCGCGCGCGTGCTTGACGGCGTTGACCAGGTCGTCACTGAGGCCCTGCGCCGAGGTGTCGCCCAGCTCTTCTTCGCTCAAGGCGCGTAGCGCGCGGTTGCTGACCGGCGCGCTGGCCGTCAGCGCCGCCGCCGGTAGCGCCGACGCGGCGTAGGTTTCCAGCGGCGCCAGCAGCGAGGTGGCGATCGCCGCCGCCATCCGCAGCCGCCGCTGCTTGCGCAGGGCGTTGTCGATGTGCTCCTGGGTGATCAGGTTGAGCTCGGCGAAGATGTCGCCCAGCCGCTGGCCAGTCTGGCGCTGCAGTGCGATCGCGCTGGCCAGCTGTTCCTCGGTAATCAGCCGCTGTTTGACCAGCAGCTGACCCAGCATCGATTTGTTCTGGTTGCTCGATAGCCATCCCATAGGGTTCTCCTTAATCGGATTTGCGCGGCGCCTGCAGCACGTCCGGCCCCGGCCCCGGCTGATGGGCCTGGTGCTGGATGTCGGACGGCGCCATGCCGAACCAGCGCTTGCACGCGCGGTAGAACGCGCTCGGCTCGGAAAAGCCCAGCTGGAAGCTCAACATCTTCAGCGACAGCTCGCCGGCGCACAGCGATTGCCGCGCCAGCTCGCGCCGGGTGTCGTCGACCAGGTTGGTGAAGCTGGTGCCTTCCTCCGCCAGCCGCCGCTGCAGGGTGCGCTCGCTCATCATCATTTGCGCCGCCACGTCGTCGCGGTGCGGCGGGCCTTTCGGCAACAGGCTGGCCAGCAGCGATTGCACCTTGGCGCTGAAGGTCGGCGGTTGCGCCGCCGCCAGCGTGGCCAGCACGCGCTCGCCGCCGCCGTCGACCAGCGGCGGATTGGCCGGCAGCGCCGACACCAGGTCGGTGTCGGAAAATTCCATGACGTTGTGCGGCATGTCGAAACGCACCGGGCAGCCGAAGGTTTCCTCGTACGCGTGGGCGTTGGCCGGGGACGGGAAGTTGTATTCGACCACCACCGGCGCGATGTCGTCGCGCCCGGCCGCGCAGCGCAGCGAACGCAACAGCACGCACCAGACGAAGTCGTAGCGCTGCCGCGGCACCGCGCGCCGCGCCCCGGGCAGCACCAGCCCCACGCGCGTGTGGCCGTGGCAGCGCTCGATCGAGCTTTGCACGGTGGGCGAGACCAGCATGATGTGGCCCATCACCCCCAGCCAGCCCAGCCGGTGCGGGGTGGAGATTTTCAGCCCGATCAGCGGGTCGCCCGATTGCGCCACCAGCAGCTCCCACAGGTGGCTCAGTTTGTCCGACAGGGTGAGGGCGTCGCACGCGATGCCATCGCCTTCGTCCAGGCCGGCCTGTGCAAACAGCGCTTCTGCTTGCACGCCGGATTGCGCCAGGCGCGATTTCACGCCGCGCACCAGATGCAGGGCGGAGGAGTACGTCATGGCGTGACCGCGGCGCGCAGACGCAGGCCGATTTTTTCTTTCAGGCCCTGCAGCTTGGGATCGATCACCGGCCGGGTGTCGGCGGCCACGCCTTCGCCCAGGGTTTTCTGCATTTCAGGCAGCATGGCTTCAAATTTTTTCTTGACCGGCGATTCCAGGATGGCGATCAGTTGCTTGAGCTCCTCCTCGGTGTAGCGCTCGGCCAGCAGCGGGGCGATGGTGGTGGGGATCAGCTTGTCGGCGCTGGCGCGCGTGATCGGCGTGGCCTCGGCCATGAATTGCTTGGCCTCGCCGACGATGTCGTTCATGGCGGCGTCGCGCTTCTCAGGCGCCGCGCGGCCCTGCAGCATGGCGCGCGCCTGCTGCACCGCGTCGGCCACCGGCACCTGCAGCATGGATTGGCCGATGGTGTCGATGTTCCACAGCTTGAGGACTTGATCCACCAGCGCCTGCTTGGCCGGCGGCACCGGCGCGGCGTGCGCGCCGAGGCAGGCCGCGCTCAAGGCCAGCAGCATCAGACCGTGTTTGGCTTTTTTCATTTTATGCTCCTCCAAGGGTAAATCAAAAACGCTTGTTCAATTCGAAGCCGAAGTAGCGGACGTGGATGTCGCCGCGTACGTCCTGTCCCGCGTACGGGTTGTAAATCACGTTGAGGAAGGTGTTGCAGTTCATATTGCAGCTGGTGTTGGCCGGCGTGTTGAACTTGCCGGTCATGTAGGAACCGGTGACGTTGATGTCGAGGTTCTTGCTGATCCGGTAGCCCACGCCGAAGCTGCGCAGCTTGGTGTCGGGCAGCGGCGCCAGCAGGTCGATCTTGTTGGCCGGGACCGAGGTCTTGCGCGGCTCGTAGCCGAGCCGGATCGACAAGCGGTCGAGTGGGTTCAATTGCAAGCCATACGCCAGGTTGACCACGCTCTTGTAGCCGCGCGGGATGATCAGCTTGCCCGAGTCGGGGATGCCGTACAGCCGCGCCACCTCCAGCAGCTTGACGCTCTGGTCGAACTGGAAGCGCAGCGCGTCCCAGTCGCTCCAGCGCGCGTAGCTGGCGTCGACGTTGAGCTGGATGTATTTGACCGGCTTGAGCTTCACCCCCACCTGCAGGTGCGCCGGGAAGGGGATGGTGGCGCTCATATTGCCCTTCTGTACCGCCGGGATGGAGCTGGGAAAGCCCAGCACCGCGCCCGCGATCGGTCCCAGCAGGCTGGCGTTCATGCCGCGCACGAAGTTGCGCAGCATCGGCTCGGTGGTGAAGACGTAGCTGCCGGTGTAGTGGGTTTTCGATCCGCTCTGGAACACCGCGCCCAGCGCGAACTTGGGCGACGGCTCCCACAGTACGCCGAGGTTGATGGTGGGGTCGAACGGCACCGTCAGCTCCAGCCGCATGTTGGCGGCCTTCTTGAACGGGCTGACCATGCCATCCTTGCCGCCGCCGCACACGCCAAAGCCGAACACGTCGATGATGTTGCCGCCGTCCTCCGGGCACCAGCCTTTTTGCAGTTGGCCGAACACGCCCAGCAGTTCATTGGGGAAGCGCATATTGGTGTCGACCACGAAGGCCGCGTGCGCGATCGGCACCGACACGCCGAAGCGCAGCGTGTCGGAATATTTGTAGCCGACCGAGGGCGAGGCGTACACCAGCCGCTGGATCTGCAACTGCCGTCCCTGGTACTGGCCGGGATCGTTGGGATCGGTGGTGCGGTCCAGGCTCATGGCCTGCGCCATATAGCTGTCGGTGGCGAAGGTCCACGGCGAACCGGGCTTGTTCCACGCCATGCCGATGCCGGGCACGGCCACCGCCGGCAGGCGCCAGCCCGGCATGCCGTAGCCGGGCACGTACATCACTTGCCGCACCGGACCGGTGGAGGTGTTGGATAGCGGATCGTCGCGCCAGCCGCCGACGTCGAAGTTGGGACCCGGCTTGAAGCTGGCGCTGGTGCGGATCGAGGCCACGAAGTTATGGATGCTTTCGCTGTCGCCCTCCAGCCGCGCCAGACCGGCCGGGTTGAAGTGGATCGAGGCGATGCCGGGCGGGTCGGCTGTCACGGCGTTGCCCATGGCCATCGCCACCACGCTGGTGGTGAGGTTTTCGGTCAGCGCGGCATGCGCCGGCAAGAACACGCTGAGCGTGCCGGCCACGGCGGTAGCGATGGCGGGGCGGCGCATGTCAGAAGCTCAGCGGCAGGTTCATGCCAACGATCAGGTTGGGCGAGTCCGGCGTCAGGCCGATGCCGACCGAGAAGTTGACCGTGGTCTTGGGCGAGATGCGGTAGCCCAGGCCCAGGTTCAGGATGCCCGAGGTTTGCATATGGGTCTTGGCTTCCAGGCCGTCGGCAAAGCGCAGCTTGGAACCGGCCGAGATCGCCTCCTGGAAGGAGATCGTGGTGGAGATGCCGTACGACAGCGCATACGCGAAACCGAGGCCGAAGCCCACGCTCGGTCCCGGCGCCACGCGCGTCAGGATGCGCGAGCCGTTCACCTGCCACAGGTTCTTGGCCGGCAGGCTGGCGGTGAAGTTGAGCGAGCCGAACAGGGCGACCGGATCGACGATCTTGTTGACGTTGACGCCCACGGTGGCGGCGCCGACGCCGCTGCCGGTGGCTTCGCCGCTGCCGGCGATGATCTTGAACGGGCTGCGGCCGGTCGGCAGGCGCACGTTGCTGGTCAGCGTCAGGCCCGGCTGGTCGCGCCGTGCCTCGAACGGCTGCCAGCGCGCGCCCACGCCGATGTCACCGATCGAGTTGGACAGGCCGCTGCGCGCGGCGGTGTCGGCGTAGCGCGAGATCAGCGGCAGGGTGACGTTGGCGGTCAGGTTGTCGCGCACGCCGTAGTCGGCCGAGAAGGTGTTGGTCACGGTGTGCGAGTTGTTGTTCTCGATGTTGAACAGGCTGGCGCTGCCGTTGGCGATGTCGGTGACGATGCGCTCCTCGCCCACGTAGCTGTAGCTGACGTCATAGGTCAGCGCCAGCTGGTTGCGGCGGATCAGCGTGTATTGCTTGTCGACCGCCGTCAGCGTCTGCTTGAGCAGGGCGCTCTGGTCGCCTTCGCCTTCTTTTTTTGCCAGCGCGTCGCGCGCGGCGTCGGCGGTGGCGGGCGCGCTGCTTGCCTGCTGGGCCAGCACGGGCGCGGCGGCAAACGCGATGAATACGGCAAGGGATATGGTGCGTAACATCATGGGACTTCCTTGTGAGAGGGGGATTAGTTGCGGTGCATCCAGGTGCCGGCGGCGCCCGAGTTCACGGCGCGCATCAGCAGTTGCGCCGAATTGCTGAGAGGGTCTTGCCGGCCCTTGCCGGTCACGCGGTCCATGTCGACCACGCCCAGTTCCTGGTCGCTCAGGGCGAGCTGGCGCAGCGGTTGCTGGCCCTGGGCCGGCGAGATGATGAACAGGGTGTTCTTGTCCCACCAGCGGGCGAATTCCTCCACCGAGAACACGATGTTGCCGGCCGACGGATCGGCGATGTACACCACGCCATCGCGGATGCCGCGCAACACCACGAAGTGCTTGGAGCCGGCGTAGTCGATCGGCACGATGGCCGGTTCGTCCAGCGTTTTCAAATCCTTGATCTCGGCCTTGAAGCCGGCGCCGGACAGGCCCATGGAACCGACGTAGCGCTTCATGTCCAGCAGCGAGAAGCCGCGCCGCTCGATGATCTTGTCCTTTTCGCCTTTCTCCAGCATGCCTTCCATGGCCTGCTGCTCGTTGACCATCACGCCGAGGTGGTAGTTGAGGATGGTCACCAGCGCGGCTGAGCCGCAGCTGTAGTCAAACGCTTGCCGCACGATGTGCTTGTACTTGAGCTCGGAAAACGGCTCCAGCCGCACCGATTGCACGTAGGCGCCCCCGCCCAGCAGAGTCTGCGGCATCTCGTACTGGTCCTTGGGACGGTCTTGTGGTTCGTGTCGGGACATGACACCGGCGCCGCCAATGATGGCGGCGAGTACGCCCAGCAGTAGTGCCAGCATGGTTCAGACCACGTGCGCGCGCAGGCGGGAAAAAGTTCGGGCGTAGGCTCCGCCCAGAGGCGTCCGGCGCCCCAGTGCTGGTTTCATGCTGTGTCTCCAATGTTCTCGATTAGAACGGTCGTGCTTTATTTAAGCGACAACTCGTCTTTTCATTTTTGTAAGTCATTAACGCATGGTTTTTCGCGCCGCCGCATCTCCTTTTTTAGAAATGTGACTCTAGGTTTTGGCTTGAAACTTATGCTACGGCACGCAACAGGCGCACAACACAGCGCTCACTCTGGATGGCTCGCAGGGCCAAGTCGTTGGCTTTCGCGGTCAGCGCGACATGCTGGACCCGTGGCGTGGCCGACTCATATGATTAATTTAATTAATATTCAAATATTAAGATTTTCACGGACCGGAGCGCGGCGCGCCGGTGCTCCTACCCGGAGCGTTGGGCGTGCCGCACGGCCGTGAGCCCAGATAAAAAACTTACTCATACAACCGGAGATACCAAATGCAAATCATCAAATCCGCAGTCGCAGCAGCCCTGGCAACCCTGGCCTTCTCGGCATCGGCCATGACCCCGATCCAGGACGCGGAACTGAGCACCGTCAGCGGCCAGGACGGCGTGTCGATCGCCGCCAACCTGAACATCAAGATCGATTCCTTCGTCTACACCGACACCGACGCGCTCGATGCCAACGGCCTGGGCGGCGGCTCGGTGTCGTTCAATGGCATCAAGGTCAACGGCCTGATCGCCGCCAACATCGACATCCTGTCGAAGAACTCCTTCCTGGCCGCGGCCGGCGCCGCTGGCGTGACCAACCCAGGCACCTTTTACAACCCAGCCACCGGCGGCGACGTGGTGCAGATCGCCATCCCATCGACCGTGGTGGCGGACGGCCACTACCTGAACGTGTCGGTCGACTCGATCAAGATGGGCAACAACGCTGCCTCGTTCGGTTCGGTCGCGATGAACCAGATCGACATGCGCGGCACCACCGTCTGGATCTTCGCGCACTAATCGGCGCGGCTTCCCAGGCCTGTAGCTTGGCCTGAGGAGTCATGGACGGTACCGACTGCGGGACCATACACTGGTCCCGCAGTATCAAAAAAACACACAGCGATAAAAAACCATTAACGGAGACGATCACATGCAATTCTTCAAAACCGCAATCGCGGCAGCCCTGGCAACCGTGGCTTTCTCGGCATCGGCCATGACCCCAATTCAAGACGCGGAGCTGAGCACGGTCAGCGGCCAGGACGGCGTGTCGATCGCCGCCAACCTGAACATCAAGATCAACTCCTTCACCTACACCGACACCGACGCGCTCGACGCCAACGGTCTGGGCGGCGGCTCGGTGTCGTTCAACGGCATCAAGGTCAACGGCCTGATCGCCGCCAACATCGACATCCTGTCGAAGAACTCCTTCCTGGCCGCGGCCGGCGCCGCTGGCGTGACCAATCCAGGCACCTTCTACAACCCGGCCACCGGCGGCGACGTGGTGCAGATCGCCATCCCGTCGACCGTAGTGGCGGACGGCCACTACCTGAACGTGTCGGTCGACTCGATCAAGATGGGCAACAATGCCGCCTCGTTCGGCTCGGTCGCGATGAACCAGATCGACATGCGCGGCACCACCGTGTGGATCTTCGCTCACTAATCGGCTGAGCGGCGGCGGCTCCGGGAGCGGGGCCGCCGCTCCCTATCATGACCTCTACACTATTGCGCCGGCTGCTGCCGGGCGCGGCGCTGCTGTGCGGCATGCACGCGGCGTCGGCACAGATGCAGCCCTTGAGCGAAGACGAGCTGTCGGCCGTCAACGGCCAGGGTCTGGTCAGCATGACCAACACCAGCTTGAACGGCTTCGACTTCAGCAAGATCGCGCTGGATGCCGATATCACGCTGAGCGCCAACCTGCGCAATATGCGGCTGGGCGAGTACAGCTACGCCGCCCGCAACGGCAGCGGTGCCGACCTCGACATCCCGCTGCTGCAATTCGGCCGCAGCGATGGCAGCGACGCCCAGCGCCTGGTGCAGATCAGTAATCCGTATTTTGAATTCGTGTACCGCAATGCCGCCGACAACACCTCGCGCGAGGCGATCGGCATGCGCTTTGGTTTTGAATCGATCAAGGGCGACATCGGTTTGCAGATCACCACCTTGTCCGGCTCGATGCAGGTGACCGGCACCGCCGCCGATGGCAGCACCATCACGCTCGACTCGCGCACCGATGCGCTGGGCGGCAAGCGCTGGGATGGTTCCTGCACCGCGCCGTGCCTGACCCTGTCCCAACTGGGCGGCGTGACGGCCGGCGACGCCAGCGGCGGCAGCCGCGATTTCTGGATTTCGATGCTGAAGACGGCGGTGCAATTCCCGACCACCAACGGCGCGCCGGCCGCCGACACTGCGCAAGCCGGCATGTGGTTGAACTGGCGCGACAAACTGCAGGCTCTGTCTACCAACGGCGTCACGCCGCCCAACCTGCCGAAGGGGCGGTGATGCGCGGCGCGCTGGCGGTGGGCCTGATGCTGTGCACGCAGGCGTGCGCGATGGAGCCGCTGAGCGACAACGCGCTGTCGGCGGTGCGCGGACGCGATGGCGTCAGCTTCGATCTGAATGGCTTCGCCATGACCGGCGACGCGCGCGTCAGCTATACCACGCCGGTCGGTACCAGCTTGTACGTGGAAAAATTCCACGCCTCGCGCAGCGATAATCCGCTGCCGTTTGCCGATCCCTACCGGCTCGATATCCTGCCGTCAGCGCCGGGGCTGGCGGACTACATCAACATCGCTTTCCCCACCAATGACTATGGCGATCAGCGCTGGCAACTGGCGTATGACTGGGGCGTGGGCGCCAACGGCGTGGTGCGCGAGCAGGGCAGTGTGGTGGTCAAGGACATGGTGTTCTATAGCGGCGGCCTGCAGTTCACCACGCCGCAAGTCAACGACGGCATCGCCTTTGGCGCGGCATTGAAGCTGGACATCGGCCAGCTGTCATTCCAGCCGCGCGGGCGCGACGATGCGAGTGAGGCCATGGTGTTCAGCGGCGTGCACATCGGCGGCGCCGATGGCAATCCCTGGGTGCTCGCGCATGTGGCGGCGCAGCCGGCGGTGATCAACGCGCTGAACGACGAGACCGGCCCGCGCCTGCACATCGGCATCGACTGGCCGGACGCGCGGTATGGCAACGGCCAGGCGTCGGCCGGCAGCATCGTGGTGGACAATATTTCGTTCGTGAGTCCGGGGCAGCCGACGGTGGATCTGGGCTCGTCGCGGATCGGCTCGGTGCAAATCCAGTACCTCGACATCAAGTTCAAGCAATGATGAAGCGCGCCCTGTTCCTGCTGATGTTGGCCGGCGCGGTGCAGGCTGGCGAGCTGCGCGCGCTGGATGATCAGGAACTGTCACAGGTGAGCGGCGGCGACGGCATCAGCTTCGCGGCGCATGTCGTGCTGAACGATCCGACGCTGGTGGGCGCGGTCAGCGACAGCCGGCTGTCGCTGGGCTTCAGCGGTGGCGGGCAGAACCGCTACATCGTCTTCAAGAACGTGCGCGGCACGGTGGACATGTTTGCCGTCAGCCTCGGCGTGCAGACGCGAAGTGATGGCGGTGGCGACTACATCGCCATCGGGCTGCCGGGTTACGTGCACTACACCAATCTCGGCTTCGAATCGCTGAGCGTACAGAACGACCCAACCGCGCCGGTGACCAACAGCCTCGGCAGCCTGTACATTAACGGCACGGTGTCGCTGCAAGGGCAGGTGCGGTTCTGGGGACATTGAACCCGCACGGCCAACCGGGGTCTGACCCCGGCGGGGTCAGACCCCATGCGGGGTGCGGGTTTCGGTGGCAAAAATACCCAACGCGATCAACGGAAAAGCCAACCCAGTCCACAGCACGCCAGTCCACCCATGCGCGGCAAACATCCAGCCACCCAGCGAAGAACCGATCGCGCCGCCCATAAAGAACAAAGCCATATACAAACCATTCAAACGGCCGCGCACCTCGGCCGGCAGCGCGAAGATAGCGCGCTGGCCCGTCACCAGGTTGGCCGAGACGCCCATATCCAGAATGATCGAGGCCAACACCAGCACGCCCAGATCCACTAGCCGGCTGCTGTGCACCAGCAGCGGCAGCGCGAACGCCAGCGCACCGAGCGTCAGCGCCGCAAACGTGGTCGAGCGGCTCTTACCCTGATCAGCCCGATGGCCGGCAATGGGCGACACCAGCGCACCGGTCACACCCACCAGCGCAAAGATCGCCACCCCGCTCTGGCTAATGCCGAAATACGGCCCGGTCAATTCCAGCGACACACAGGTCCAGAACACGCTGAACGCCCCGAACATGCAGGCCTGATAGGCCGCGCGGCGGCGCAGGACAGGCGTGGTCTTCAACAGATGCCACATCGAACCCAGCAGCGCGAAGTAGTGCATGCCGCCTTCCGGCCGGCGTTCCGGCAGCCTGGCGCGCAGCAGGAAGGCCAGGCCGGCTGTGGTGACGGCCGACAGCACAAAGATGGCGTGCCATCCCAGCGCATCCGTCACCAGGCTGGCCACAGGGCGCGCCAGCATGATGCCCATCAGCAGCCCGCTCATCACCTTGCCGACGGTCTTGCCGCGCGTTTCAGGCCGCGACAGATGGGCGGCGAACGGCACCACCACCTGCGCCGCCACCGATCCGATGCCGATGCACAGCGCGGCAAACAGGAACAGGTTGGCGCTGCTGGTCACGGAGGCGGCCAGCAACGCCACCGCCGTGGTCAGCAGGGCGATGAAGATCAATCGGCGGTTCTCCACCAAATCGCCCAGCGGCACGATGAACAGCAGGCCGATCACGTAGCCGATCTGCGTCAACGTGACGATCAGGCCGGCCGCGCCGGGATCGAGGCCGGTGGCCTTGCTGATCGGGCCGATCAGGGTTTGCGCGTAATAGAGATTGGCGACGATCAGGCCGGTCGCGATGGCGAACAGCCAGACCATGCCGGGGGAAAGGTCGTGTTTTGCATCTGTCATCGATTACAGCCCCGCTTCCGCGCGCGACAGCGCCTGACGCACTTCAGCGGTGATTTCGTAGGAGCGCAGGCGTTGCGCGTGCTCGTAGATTTGCGAGGTGATCATCAGCTCGTCGGCGCCGGTGCGGGCGATGAAGTCCTGCAGCTGTTTGCTGACAGTATCAGGCGCGCCGATCGCGGTGCAAGACAGCACCGAGTCCAGCATGGCCCGCTCCGGCAGGCCCAGCGATTCGAGGTAGCCGGCTTTCGGTGGCGGCAGTTGCGAAGGGCGGCCGGTGCGCAGGTTGACGAAGGCTTGCTGCATGGAGGTGGCGCGGAAGTGCGCTTCCTCGTTGGTGTCGGCGGCAAACACGTTAAAGCCCAGCATGACGTAAGGCTTGCTGAGTTGCGCGGATGGCTGGAAGTTGGCGCGGTACAGCGACAGCGCCTGCATCATCATTTGCGGAGCGAAGTGCGAGGCGAACGCGAACGGGAGGCCGAGATGGGCCGCCAGTTGCGCGCCGAAGGTGCTGGAGCCGAGTATCCACAGCGGCACCTTGGCGCCTTTGCCGGGGACCGCCAGCACGCGGCCGAGCGGCGTGTCGGACATGTAATCTTGCAGTTCCAGCACGTCCTGCGGGAAGGCGTCGGCGTCGCTTTCCAGGTTGCGGCGCAGGGCGCGCGCAGTGGTCTGGTCGGAGCCGGGCGCGCGGCCCAGGCCGAGGTCGATACGGCCGGGGAACAGCGCTTCCAGCGTGCCGAATTGTTCGGCGATCACCAGCGGCGAGTGGTTGGGCAGCATGATGCCGCCGGCGCCCACGCGGATGGTGCTGGTGCCGCCGGCCACGTGCGCCATCACGACGGCGGTGGCGGCGCTGGCGATGCCCGGCATGCCGTGGTGTTCCGCCAGCCAGTAGCGCTGGTAGCCCCAGCGCTCGCCGTGCTGGGCCAGGTCCAGCGTGTTGCGGAACGAGGCGGATGGATTGCTGCCCTCGGCAATCGGGGACAGGTCGAGGATGGAAAATGGAATCATGGCGCTACCTAATCTGAAAGTAATCTGACAATCCCATGGAAAGAGTGTGGATAATCTTTCTACATGGACGGACAAGCATACACAGGTTGGGTTAATCCTGCTGACGGCGCCCTGATTCGGGAAGGGATAAAATATTAATAAGGTGAATAAGACAATAAATCAGATGATTAAAGAGGAAAATGTGAGCAGAATAATCATTAATTATAAAAATGGCTCGATATAATGTTTTATTTTGCCGACGGTTTTTAAAAATAGTTTCTGCCAGCAGATAATCCTGATTTACCATTGGAAACTCTCCAATGTCCTGATTACTGTGATGGCCCGCGCTATTTTCCTCGCCTTGCTGCTGGCTTGCTGCCAGTCCGTTTTTGCCGCCGGTCAGCTGTACCGGGTCACCCACGAAGGTAAAACCAGTTATCTGTATGGCACCGTCCATGTCGGGCGCGATGGCACTTATCCGCTCGACGCGGTGGCCTCGCGCGCGCTGCTGGATTCCAAGGCGCTGGTGATTGAACTTGATATTCGCGAAGATAAAGCCTTTCAATTGGCGCTGGCGCGCCATGCGCGGTATCCGGAAGGCGATTCGGTGCAGCGTCACCTGACCCCGGCCACCCTGGAATTGCTGGTGAAGGCGCTGTCGCGGGCCGGCATTTCGCTGCAATCGGTACAGCAATATAAACCGTGGCTGATCGCCAATCTGCTGGTCGGCGCGGAGCTGGACCGGCACGGCTACCAGCGCAGCCAGGCGGTGGAATACGCGCTGCTGGCGGCCGCGCAAAAGCAGGACAAGACGGTGCGAGAGCTGGAGAGCGCCGATTACCAACTGGGCCTGTTCGACAGCCTGGACGAACGCCAGCAGGAGCAATACCTGCTGGAGAATCTGGCCGATCTGGCTGACGGCGATTCGCTGAAAAAATCGCAGGCGCTGCTCGAGGCCTGGAGCGCCGCCGACAATGCCGGCATCAACGCCGCTTGGCAATCGGCCATCAGCGGCGACAGCGTTTCGGCCGGCTTCATGCAGCGCGTGCTGCTCGGCAAGCGCAATCCCGAGATGGCCGCCAACATCGAGCGCATCATGCAGCAGGACCAGGTGGCCTTCGTTGGCGTCGGCCTGCTGCATCTGGTGGGCGATGACGGCCTGCCGCAATTGCTCAAGCGGCGCGGCTACCAGGTCGAGCAGCTGTATTAATAGGCTTGCACCGCGCCGTTGTTGTAGCGGACGCGGTCGCCAATCTTGTAGCTGGGCGCGGAATCCAGCACCACCATCTGGCTGCTGCCATCGTCCATGCGCACGGTGACGCGGTAAACCTTGTCGGTGGGCGTGCCGGTGCTGCCGCCCGCGGCCGCCGCACCGACCAGGCCGACACCCACATCCTGCCGCTGCATCTGATCGATGGCCTGCACCACGCCATAGGTGGTTTGCGAAGTCGTTGTGGTTGACGGGCCGGTCATGCTGCTGGGAGCGTAGCCGCCGCCGGAGCCGCTGCCGCTGCCCGTTGTGCTGCTGGCGCTGCTGGTACTGTCGGTGCTGCCGGTCCCACGGGAGCCGTTGTTCATCCTGTCGGCGCAGGCCGCCACGGAAAACGCGCACAGCGCCATGGCGCACAATGTCATCTTGTTCATCTTCACCTCCCCTTAAATAGCGTGAGAGAGGCGCGGCGGCGTATCGTTCCCTGACTTCAGTCCCGAATTGATGTACATCAATTGAAACATGCTACCTACACGCAATAATTGTCCGGTATCACTTTAAAGGACATCGATATGTTGACACGCGTGACAGACACTATTATCGAAGAGCTAATTGATGCCACTTGCAATGACGTTCGCACCCGGCATTTTTTTCTTCATGCACTGCACGGCTTGGTTCGCGTGGCCAAGGCCGAACAACTCCAGGAAATGCGTCTCGACGTGGAACTCGCAACCGGTGCTGTCAGTTTGCCGGAAGGATGCGATAGCGACTCCAAAGAGCCCACATGAAAGCCGACGCCAGCACCGCCGCATTGCAATCCACCAGCCAATCCGACACCGCGCCGTGGCGGTAAGGGAAGAAGCTTTGCACGAACTCGTCCAGTGCGCCCATTAGCGCGATGGTGAGCACGGCCTTGACCGCGCGTTGGGCCAGACTGCCGTGGCTACCGGTGTAGATCAGGAAAGCCAGGCCGGCGTAGGCGATGGAATGCAGGATCACGCCGGTCGCCACCTGGCCGATGTCCTGGCGCGCGCCGGGGATCGAACCCAGGATCAGGATCAGCAGGTACAGCACAATGGCGGTCCAGTAGCGCAGGCGGGCGTGGGAAGTGGTAAGGAGGATTTGTTTAAGCATGGGGCAGAAGATACCATGCGCTGCAAAAAAACGGGAGTGGCGCACCGGGCAGGCCCGGCGCGCCTTTTCTTCAGTCATGCGTATCGGTTGCATGTACTTAAGATGTAGCCAGTATAGGCAGCCTTTGTGACGCCATCATGACACCACGCAAAAAAAAAGCCCGCTGTCTGGGAGCGGGCTTAAAACTATTTTCTTGGAGGAGAATAGTGGAGACAGGTGTAATTATGCTGCGTCGCCAGATATGTGTCTAATTGTTCTTTCAGATACCAGTCATCAGGCTAGAGCATATCTCTGTCATTTGACGGGGACGGTGTAGTTCAGCGCCAGGCGGCCGCCGTCCACGTACAGCGTCTGGCCGGTCATATAGCTGGCGTCGTCGCTGGCGAGGAAGGCGGCGATCGAGGCCACTTCCTCCGGCTCGCCGCAGCGGCCCATGGGCGTGCGCGACAGGATGGTGTTGCGCGATTCCGGGCTGGACATCACGGCTTGCTTGGCCAGCTCGGTCAGGATGGTGCCGGGGCCGATGCCGTTGACGCGGATGCCGTGGGTGACCAGGTTGAGTGACATGACCTTGGTCAGCTGGTTGATCGCGCCCTTGGACACCACGTATGGCACCTGGTTCGGGATCGCCAGTTCCGCGTTCACGCTGGACATATTGATGATCGAGCCGCTCTGCTGCTTGACCATCACGCGCGCCACCGCCTGGCCGCACAGGAACATCGACTTCAGGTTGATGCGCATGACGCGGTCGAAATCTTCCTCGCACAGGTCGAGGAAATTGGCGGCATGGGTGACGCCGGCGTTGTTGATCAGGATGTCGATGCGGCCGAAGGCGGCGACGGTGGCGGCCACCATGGCGTCGACGTCGGCCTTCTGGCTGACGTCGGCGGCGAAGAAGCGGGCGTGTTCGCCGAGGGCGGCGGCGGCTTCCGCGCCCTCCGGCTTGATGTCCACCAACATGACCTTGGCGCCTTCGGCGATCATGCGCTGGGCGCAGGCCAGGCCGATGCCCTGCGTGGCGCCGGTCACGACAGCGACTTTGTTCGATAATTTCATGGGGGTGTCTTTCTTGGGTGGAGATGGCAAATTTTAACAGCCAAGGGTGGGCGGGTTACAATAGAGGGTTTGCAATTTTCATTAGGGGGCCGTCGTGACTTTTATTAACAAATTATCCGCCGCGTGGACGGCCAACGACTCCCTGCTGTGCGTCGGTCTCGATCCGGACATGGCCAAGCTGCCGGCCCAGTTCCAGAACGACCCGCAAGGCATCTACCACTTCTGCCGCGAGATCATCGACGCGACCGCCGACCTGGCGTGCTCGTTCAAGCCGCAGATCGCCTACTTCGCCGCGCTGAGCGCGGAAGACCAGTTGCAGCGGATCTGCGACTACGTGCGCGAGAACTATCCGCACATCCCGCTGATCATGGACGCCAAGCGCGGCGACATCGGCGCCACCGCGCGCCAGTACGCGCGCGAGGCGTACGACCGCTATGGCGCCGACGCGGTGACCGTCAATCCCTACATGGGCTTCGATTCGGTCGAGCCGTACATGGAGTGGAGCGAGCGCGGCGTGATCATCCTGTGCCGCACCTCGAACGCGGGTGGTTCCGACCTGCAGTTCCTGGACGTGGGCGGCAAGCCGCTGTACCAGCACGTGGCGCAGTTGGTGGCGCGGAAATGGAACAAGAATGGCCAGTGCGCGCTGGTGGTGGGCGCGACCTTCCCGGAGGAGCTGGCGCAGGTACGGGCGATTGTGGGCGACATGCCGCTGCTGGTGCCTGGCATCGGCGCGCAGGGCGGCGATGTCGCGGCGACCGTCAAAGCGGGCCGCACCGCGAACGGCACCGGCATGATGATCAATTCCTCGCGCGCCATCCTGTACGCGGCGCCGCAAGCCGGCGAAGACTTCGCCACGGCCGCGCGCCGCGTCGCCCAGGAAACCCGCGACGCCATCAACCAATACCGCGCCTGACCCTAATGCCGCTAAGTTAAGAGCCGTCATTCCCGCGCAGGCGGGAATCCATAGGACGCGTGGTCATAAATTCAGCATGGATTCCCGCCTGCGCGGGAATGACGGCTCATCAGTTTGCGGTCAAAAAGGCTTAACTTGGCGGCATTAGCGCCAGTTTTAGTGTGACGGCGCGACTAGCTCCGCATACTCATAGAGGTCGCCCAGGATTTGCTCGGCACGCTCGTCGGCGTGCTGCTGCAGCTCATCGATTTTGGCGAAGTAGTCGTCGATGGTGCGCGCGCCGCCCGCGCCCTCGTAAAAGCGCGCCGCGCGGTGCTGCTCCCAGTGCTCCATCTCGGTCTCCGACAAGGTCTCCGGGAAGTTGCGCGCGCGGTAGCGGAACAGCAGCTCCGCCAGCCGCCCATCGCTGAACGATGGCGAGGCCACCGCCAGCCGCGCCGGCGATTCGCGGCGCAAGGTGTCCAGCAGGCGCCGGTCCTCCTTGCTGATGAAACCGTTGTACAGGTCCTCGTCCACGTCCAGCGCGGCCGCGGCCGGACGGTGGAACACTTCCTCCCACACCTGCGTCAGGTCGCGCCCCGCCGCCGCGATCGCCGCGTGCGCCTTGCCCTGCTCGACGTCGATGCCCCATTTGGCCGCCATGGCCGGCGACAAGGTCTTCAGGTTGGATACCAGCATCGGCGACTTGTTCAGGTGGATGCTTTTCACCGGCAGCCGCGTCATGCCTTCCGGCAGCGCGTCCGAGCGCGTGAAGATGCGGGTGCGGATGGTGTCCGCGTCCAGCGTGTACAGCTCGCTCGGATCGTAGCTGCAATCCCAGACGATCACCTCGTTCTTGTTGGTTGGATGCGTGCCCAGCGGGTAGACCAGCGCCATGCAGCCGCGCTCGGCCGGGAACATGCCGCTCACGTGCAGGAAGGGCTGGCGCAGGTTGGCCGCCAGGTGCATGCCGATCTCGTCGGCCACGCGGTCCTTCTTGTGCAGCGCGAAGCAGAAGTCGAACAGCTTGGGCTGATGTTGCCGGATCAGGCGCGCCAGCGCGATGGTGGCGCGCACGTCGGACAGCGCGTCGTGCGCCGCCTCGTGCAGCAGGCCGTTGGCCTTGGCCAGGTCTTCCAGGCGGAAGCTCGGCTTGCCGTCCTCCTTGGTCGGCCATTGGATGCCGTCCGGGCGCAGGGCGTAGGTCATGCGCACCACGTCCAGCAGGTCCCAGCGGCCGCAGCCGTTTTGCCACTCGCGCGCGTACGGATCGATCAGGTTGCGCCAGAACATGAAGCGGGTGATCTCGTCGTCGAAGCGGATGGTGTTGTAGCCCACGCCAATGGTGCCCGGCTGCGCGAACGCCTGCTCGATGGTGGCCGCGAACTGGTGCTCCGGCACGCCCCATTCCAGGCACTGCTGCGGCGTGATGCCGGTGATCAGGCACGATTGCGGATCGGGCAGGAAATCGTTGGCTGGCTTGCAGTACAGCATGATCGGATCGCCGATCTCGTTCAGCTCGGCGTCGGTGCGGATCGCGGCAAACTGGGCCGGACGGTCGCGACGCGGCACCGCGCCAAAGGTTTCGTAGTCGTGCCAGAGGAAGGTCTGATTGGTCATAGGTGCTACAGTAATTTTAAAATCTGCCGATAATTCCAGCGTGTTCAACGAGGAGCAATATTATGGCTACTCCACTCTCTGCCACTTCGGGCAATGCCTCGGCGCCGGTCCAGTCCAAAGATGACAAGCCCTTGTCGCCGGCCGCCCGCGCCAAGGCGGATTTAAACGTGTCTATCGTACAAGCTTCCTTGACGGTATCGTTAAATTCCTCCAATGAACCCTTGTCGGTGGTGCTGAAAACCGCGCTGACCGGCATCAACGAGGCGCTCAAGGACGATTTCGGCGATAACGCCATCCAGAACGCCGTGTCGCAGGACAATACGCCGCAAGGCACCGCGAGCCGCATTGTATCGTTGTCCACCGCATTTTACGAAGCCTATAAACAGCAGCACGCGGGCGAGGACGAGACCGAAACGCTGAACAATTTCATCAACACGCTGAAAAAGGGCGTGGACCAGGGCTTCAAGGAGGCGCGCGACGTGCTGCAGGGCCTGAAGGTGCTGAACGGCGATGTCGCCAGCAATATCGACAAGACCTACGACCTGGTGCAGCAGGGCTTCGCCGATTTCATCACCGCCCACCAGCCCAAGCCGCGCGACGCCGAAGCGGCTCAGGCCGCGACCTGATTGCGGCCGCGCTCCTTGGCGCGGTACAGCGCCGCGTCGGCCGTGGCGATCAGGTCGTGCTCGTTCTGCCCCGGCTGCAGCACCGCCACGCCTAACGAGGCCGTGATGTGCGGCAGCGGCTGGCGCATATCGGCGAACACCTTGGCCGAGCGCATGCGCTCGCACAGGCGCTCGGCCACCGAGGCCGCCACCTTGTCGCTGGTGTCAGGCAGCAGCACCATCATTTCCTCGCCGCCGTAGCGCACCGCGAAATCGGTCGGGCGCAGCGCGCCGCTCAGCACCTGCGCGGCCGAGCGCAGCGCCTCGTCGCCGGCCAGGTGGCCGTGGCTGTCGTTGAATTTCTTGAAGTGGTCGAGGTCGATCATGATCAGCGCCAGCGGCGCGTGCGAGCCGTGCGCGGTGGCCACCATGGTCGGCAGCAGGTCGTTCAGCCAGGCGCGGTTGTACAGGCCGGTCAGGCCGTCGATCATCGACAGCTGACGGTAGAACTCGCCCAGCTTCTGGCGCCGGCGCAGCTGCGCGTTGGCGGCGCGGATGCGGAACGACAGCAGACGCAGCAGGTTACGCGCCAGCACATTCGATTCATCGATCAGCTGCCACACCAGGTCGGCCTCGATCACCAGCACCTCGCTTTGCTCGAGCGCGGTGATGCTCGACAGATTGGTTTCCTCGTCCAGCACCGATTGCTCGCCCACGCTTTCGCCCGGCAGGATCTTGCTGACGGTGCCGTCGGCCATGCCGGTGCGGGTATCGCTGGCCACCGACAGCGCGCCGCGCAGCACGATGTACAGGCGCGCGCGGCCGGACTCGCTCACGGCTTCGTCGGCTTCCAGTCGCATGATGGGGCAGCGCGCCAGCAGCCTGGCGACGGCGGCGTCATCGTTGGAATTGCGCAGCAGCTGCAGGTCGCTGATCTGATAGCTCGATGAGCCGAAGGTGCTGATTTGTTTCATGCAAAGAAGCAATCGATGGTTCAATAGTAGTCATATTGTTGCACGAATGCGGCAAGGAGTGCTTCAATATCGGATCGCAACCTGACGGGATACAACATGGCTTACATCGACGCGCTGGGCACAGAGCATCAACCCGACCCGCACGCGCGCATCGTCTCGCTGGTGCCATCGATCACCGAGCTGCTGTGCGATCTCGGGCTGGCGGCGCAGGTGGTGGGCCGCACCGGCTTCTGCATCCACCCGTGGGACGTGGTGCAGGCGATTCCCAAGGTGGGCGGCACCAAGGATGTGAATCTGGACAAGATCCGCCAGCTGGCGCCGACCCACGTGGTGCTCAATATTGACGAAAACGAAAAGCCGACCGCCGACGCGCTGGCCGGGTTCGTGCCCAACCTGGTGGTCACCCACCCGTTGAAGCCGTACGACAACGTGGCGCTGGCCCGGCTGATGGGCGGCGTGTTCTGCCGCGAGCGCCAGGCGGAAGACTGGTGCGCCGCGTTCGAGGCCGAATACGCGTTGTTGCAGGCCACGCCCAAGGGGCGGCCGCAGAACATGTTGTACTGCATCTGGCAGGACCCGTGGATGACCATCTCGCGCGACACCTACATCGCCCGCATGCTGGCGGAAATCGGCTGGAGCGTGCCGGACCTGGGCGCCTCGCGCTATCCGGAATTCCGCTGGTCGTCCGAGCTGATTGCCGGGATTGACGGCGTGCTGCTATCGAGCGAGCCGTACCGCTTTACCGAGGCGCACGCGGACGTGCTGGAGCGGCAGATCGGCAAGCCGGTGCTGCTGGTGGATGGGGAAATGATGTCGTGGTACGGCAGCCGTTCGCTGCAGGGCCTGAAATACCTGCGGGAGCTGGCGCGGCGCTAGCTCCCGTGTCCTGTTACTCCTCGTCGGCGACGACGGCGGCCGATACCGCGCCGACGCCGGCGGCGTGGCGCTTGTTGTCATGCAGTTTGCCGACCGCGCTGTCGACCGCGCGTTTCAGCTTGTCGGTGGCGCCGCTGATGGCCTGGTGCAGCGTGGCCGCATGGTCGCTCACGGCGATGGGTTGAAGACCAGTAAGACGTGCTTCCATCAGGCAGCGGTTATCGCCGTCGGCCGACTTCTGGCCCAGGTTGTCGCTGAGATGGACTTCGATGCGGGTGATTTGCTCGCCGAAGCGTTGGAGGGCATTGCTCACCACAGTTTGTACGTGTTCGTCGAGACCGGAGTGACGTTCGATGGTTTTGTCGGTATTGATTTGGATTTGCATACGCTTGCTCCTGTTGTTGAACTGCGTAACCATCTTACTCCTTCCAGCCTTAAGTGCACGTTAATTGCTTAACTGTCGCGCCGCAGTTGCTCGAAGCCCTGTGGCTCCCATTCGCGCAAGGCCAGCAGCAGGCCGGTGCCATGGCGCTGCTCGAACGCCGCATGCAGGCTTTGCTCGTGCAGCTCGGCGAACTCGCGTTGCAGACGCTGCAGCTTCTTGCGCAGCTGCGCGGTGGCGTCGACGGTCAGCATGCCATGCGAAAAATTCAGCAGCTCCGTCTGGCTGTTGAAGGGGCTGTCAATGAAATCGCCCAGCGATTGCCGCAGGAAGAAGTTGCGGATGGGGCCGTTCTCCAGCCAGGCGAAATTGCGCGCCACCAGCAGGCGGATGCGGTTGCCCGGCAACAGTTCCAGCACGTTCAGCTTATCCAGCGTGAGCAGATGGCCGAGGCACTGCGCCTCGGTCAGCGCGTATTTCCGTACGATGTCAGGCATGGTCCAGTGGTTCAGCACACAGATGGTGACCAGCAGCAGCCGCACGTCGGAAACCAGTTGCTGTTCCTGCGCCTGCGTCAGCTGTTCCAGGCGTGGCTGGCTGTTGTCCGATTCCAGCATCAGGTCGGCCATTGACATCTCCAGCAATTCCGCCAGCTGCGCCAGGCGCTCCAGCGTCAGGGTGGTGCCGGTGAGCATGCGCTTGACTGTCGGTTCCGACACGTGCAGCGCCGCGGCCAGCTGTTTGTAGGTCCAGCCGCGCAGCTTGAATTGGCGCTTGATGGTGGACATCAGATGTTGAATTTCTCTCATGGCATCCGGAAAGGATCATATTTTGATCCTTTGCATATTATCATGAGCAATAAAAGTAAAAAGAAGTATTGTTCTTTGGCCGCCTTGCTTATCATGTAGTCCAGTGTTAACCGTTGGGGCATAGGCGTGGAATCGAGAAAGATCAGTATTATCGGCAGTGGCATGGCGTTGCCGGCGCGGGAGGTGGGCAGCGCCGAGCTGGACCGTCAACTAGGACTGCCCGAGGGCAGCACTTTTCGCCAGACCGGAGTCGCCCGGCGTTTTCTGTCGACCCACGAGACGGCGGCGCAGCTGGCCGCGCAGGCCTGCGAGGCCGCGCTGCGCGACGCCGGTTTGCGCTGGCAGGATATCGACTGCCTGGTCGCGACCTCGGCGACGATGGACCAGGCCTTGCCCTACAACGCGGCGCTGATCCACGCCGAGCTCGGACTGGCCGCCCAACGCACCGCGACCTTCGACATCGGCGCCAGTTGCCTGTCCTTCCTCACCGGGCTGGATGTGATGAGCTACATGGTGGAGGCGGGGCGCTATCGCAACGTGATGCTGGTGTCGACCGACATCGCCACGTTTGGGCTGGACTGGAGCCGCCTGAAGGAGTGCGGTATTTTCGGCGACGGATCGGCGGCGGTGGTGATCCGCAAATCGCAGGCCGATGAGCGCGGCGCGCTGCACAGCGCGGGCATGGTGACCTTGTCCGCCGGTGTGCAGCATTGCCGTATTCCGGCGGGCGGCTCGCGCTATCATCCGCGCCGGATCGAGGGCCCGATCGAGCCGCTGTCGCTGTTCCAGATGGACGGCAAGTCGGTGTTCCGGTTGGTGGCCGGGGAGTTGCCGCAGTTTGCCGCCATGCTGCTGGACCAGGCGCACACCAGCATGCGGCGCATTGCGGCGGTGGTGCCGCATCAGGCCAGCCAGTTGGCGCTGGATCACTTATCCAAGCGCCTGGCGATACCGCGTGAACGGCTGGTGGATATCTTCTCTCAGTATGGCAATCAGGTGTCGGCCTCGTTGCCGACGGCGTTGCACCTGGCGCTGAGCGAAGGGCGGGTGCGCCGTGGCGACCAGGTCATGCTGATCGGTACCGGCGCGGGCCTGACCATGGGCGGCATGGTGTTGACGTATTGAGCGCGGCCATGAAAATACTCGTCACGGGCGGCACCGGCTTCCTCGGCCGCCATCTGGTCTGGCGCCTGGCGGGGCAGGGCGCGCAAGTTGTCTTCACCGGACGGAATCGCGCCTCGGCGCAACTGGTGCTGGCTGGCGCAAGCGCGCAGCATTCCGCCGCGTCCGCGCCGGGGCGCGCTCCACGCTACGTCGAGATCGACCACGGCGTTGCCGATGCCGGACGCCGGCTGCTGGATTGCGCGGAAGGAGCGGACGCGATCGTGCATTGCGCCGCACTGGCCGCGCCGTGGGGGAGCAGGCAGGCCTTCGCTCGCGCGAACATCCGATCGACAGCCGAGGTGCTGGACGCTTGCGCCGCGCATCGGATTGAACGCCTGATCCACATTTCCACGCCCAGCGTTTACTTTGCCTTCGAAGACCGCCTTGGCATACGGGAGGACGCGCCGCTGCCGCCGCCAGCCACCGAGTACGCCCGCAGCAAGCGTGAAGCCGAGTTGATGGTGTTGGCGGCCGGGCTGCCGCGCGCCGTCATCCTGCGTCCGCGCGCCATCTTCGGTCCGTGGGATCAGGCACTGTTGCCCCGCCTGCTGCGGCTGATGCGATACGGCCGCGTGCCGCTGCTGCGCGGCGGCCGCGCGCTGCTGGACCTCACTTACGTCGATAACGTGGTCGACGCCATTCTGCTGTCGCTGGGCGCGCCGTCCGGCATCTACAACATCAGCAACGGCGAACCGATCGCCGCCGCCGACCTGTTTGCCCGCATCGCCGCCGGCTTTGGCTTGCCGGTCCGCGCCACAAACCGCCCCTACGCGCTGGCCGACGCCGTCGCGCGCGTGCTGGAGTTGGGCGCGCGGCTGGCGCCCGGCTGGGAGCCGCCGGTCACGCGATATTCGTTGGGCGCGATCGCCTATTCGCAAACGCTGGATTTGCAGAACGCCCGCGACACCCTGGGCTACGCGCCGTCGGTCTCGCTGGAGGAGGGCATCGCCCGCACCGCCGCCTGGTGGAAGGAGCAAGCGGCATGAGGCTTCCCTTCCGCCTGCTCAAAGTCGGCCACTGCAGCCATCCGGAATGCGTCACCCAACGCGGCGGGCGCTGGGCCGCCACGTTGTTCCCGGCCCTGTGCGGCTTGCTGCGCCACCCCACACGCGGCTGGATATTGTTCGACACCGGCTACAGCCAGCACTTCACCACGGCGACGCAGCCGTTCCCCGAACGCCTGTACCGCTGGACCACACCATTTACCCTGCCGCCGGAACAAACGCTGACCGCGCAACTGGCTCGCCTCGGCATCGCGCCGGACGATATCGCCCATGTGGTGATCTCCCACCTGCATGGCGACCACATTGCCGGACTGCGCGACTTTCCACGCGCCGGCTTCATCACCATGCGCGGCGAGGTGCAGGCCATGGACCAGCGTTCGCGTTTCGGCAATCTAATGCACGGCACGCTGCCGGCTTTGCTGCCGGATGATTTCCGCCAGCGCGTTCGCTACGCCGAGGATGCGGCGCACATCGCGCTGCCGCGTGAATTGCGGCCGTTCGAACAAGGTTTCGACCTGTTCGGCGATGGCAGTTTGCTGGCTGTGCATCTGCCAGGACATAGCCGGGGCCAGATCGGCATCGTCTTCCGCCAGGAGAGCGATCGCCTGACTTTCATGAGCGCGGACGCCTGCTGGAGCATGGGCGCATTGCGGGAGGACCGGGGACCGCTGTGGATCGCCCGCCGCATCTTCGATCACGATGGGCAGTACCGGCAAACCTTCCAACGCCTGCGGCGGATGCAGGCCGGTGGCGGCGCGCCGCTGATGATCCCCTCGCACTGCGAACAGACCTGGAAAGCATATGAGCAATCGACTCTTTGAAATCGGCGTGGTGGCGTGGCACTTCCTGCGCGCACGCGGCTTGCGCTTCCGCTCGCGCGCGGCGCTGCTGGCGTGGCAGCAAAAGCGCATTGACCTCTTCCTGCGCCAGCGCCTGCCGCAATTGCCTTTCTATCGCGCCCACGTCGGCGCGCCGCTGGCGCGGTTGCCTATCATCGATAAATCCATCATGCTGGCCAACTTTGACCTGCTGAATAATGTCGGCATCAGCCTGGAGGAGGCCACCGCCACCGCGCTCGCCGCCGAGCACACGCGTGACTTCCGTCCGCACATAGGTGGCGTGACGGTCGGCCTGTCGAGCGGCACGCAAGGACCGCGTGGTGTATTCATGGTGGCGCGCCGCGAGCAATTACGCTGGGCCGGCATCATGCTGGCGCGGGTGCTGGATGGGGCGTTGCTCAGAAGGCTGCTGTTCGGACGCCCGCTCAAAGTCGCGTTCTTCATGCGCGCCAACAGCAATCTGTACGGCACGCTGGCCAGCCGTCGCATCGCATTCCGCTTTTACGACCTGCTGGGAGGGCTGGACCAGCATCTGCGGTCATTGCAGGGGCAGTCGCCGGATATCCTGGTCGCGCCGGCGCGCATCCTTGGCCGCATCGCCGCGCTGGCGCTGGAAGGCAAGCTGCAACTGGCGCCGCGCAAGGTGATCGCCGTGGCCGAGGTGCTGGAGCCAGATGACCGGCTCCGTATCGAGCAAGCCTTCGGCGGGCCGGTACACCAGCTATACCAGTGTACGGAAGGCTTCCTCGGCTACACCTGCGAGCATGGCGTCCTCCATCTCAACGAGGAGTTCGTCCACATCGAGCCGGAATGGCTGGACGCCGCGCGCACGCGCTTTGTCCCCATCGTTACCGACTTCACGCGCAGTACGCAGCACTTCATCCGTTATCGCCTGAACGATAGCCTGCGCGTGCGCGCCGAAGCTTGTCCCTGCGGCAGCGCCGCGCTGGCGCTGGACGCGGTCGAAGGGCGCTGCGACGACATCCTGTGGCTGCCGCGCGCCGACGATGGCGAGCTGGCCGCGCTGTATCCGGACATGATACGCCATGCGATATCGATCGCGACCCAGGCCTTGCCGGACTACCGCATCGCCCAGCATGGCGACACGCTGCACATCGCGGTGGCGGACAACGCCTCGTTCGACGGCGTGGCGCAGGCCGTGCGGCAGGCGGCGCAGCGGCAAGGCTTGATCACGCCCGCGTGCCATCACGTGCCATTCACCGACACCCAGGAACACATCAAGCGCCGCCGCATCGTGTGCGTGACGAAACCGGAGACTGTTCATGCCTAACGTGCTTGTTCTTGGCGGCCGCGCCCCGGTGGCGCTTGACCATGCCCGCCGTTTCGCCGCGCAAGGCTGGCGCGTGGTGATCGCCGATAGCGTATCGTGCGGCCTGTCCGGCTGGTCGCGCGCGG
This sequence comes from Duganella sp. SG902, assembly GCF_013376005.1. GTDB lineage: Bacteria > Pseudomonadota > Gammaproteobacteria > Burkholderiales > Burkholderiaceae_D > Rugamonas. The sequence continues at coordinate 513,884 of NZ_JABMJK010000004.1, forward strand.
TGGCGGCGACGGCCAGGCTTGCGCCGCCGCGCCACGCGCCGGCGCAGTTTGTCCGTGATCTGAACGCGGTGATCGCCCGCGAACGCATCGACCTCGTGGTGCCCACTTGCGAGGAGGTGTTCTTCCTGTCGCGCTATCGTTCCGCCTTGCCGGCCGCGTGTCGCGTGGCGGTCGATGATTTCGACAAACTGCGGCTGTTGCACAGCAAGTGGGAGTTTACAAAACAGGCGGCAGGCTGCGCGCCGGACAGCGCCGTGGTGCGGAATCTGGAGCAGGCGCGCGAATGGGCGGGTGGACGGCCGCTGGTGCTGAAGCCGGAGTTCTCGCGTTTCGGCGTGCACGTGCGGATCTACCCTCAGGGAATGCCGGCCGACGCCGCGCCCCTGCCCGCGATGGGGGCGTGGGTGGCGCAGGAATACTGCGCAGGCACCGAGCTTTGTTCATATAGCGTGGCTGACCAGGGCGTCCTGACCGCACACGCCTTGTATCGTCCGGTGCATCGCTTGCACCGTAGTTCAAGCTACTATTTCGAGCCGCACGCGAGTGAGCCGATACAACGTTTCGTCGCCGACCTGGTGGCGCGCCTGCGGTTTACTGGCCAGATTTCGTTCGACTGGATCGACATGGGCGACGGCACGCCGCGTGTACTCGAATGCAATCCACGTGCCACCAGCGGCCTGCATTTATTCGGTGCGCAGGATGCCGTGCCGGCGGCGCTGAACGGCGCCGTCCAGCCCTGCGTCAGCCCGCGAGGCGGCGCGCGCATGCTGGGACCTGTCATGTACACCGCCGGCCTGGCGCAGGCGCTGGCTGCCGGCACGCTGGGCGGCTGGCGCCGTGACGCGCGGCGCGCCGCGGACGTGCTCTCGGCGCCGTCCGACAACCTTCCGCTCGCCGGCGCCGTGCTCGACATGGCGTGGTTCGCCAGGACCGCCTTGGCACGCCGCTGCACCTTGCGTGAAGCGGCCACCAGCGACATCGAATGGGACGGCGAGGAGTTGGCGTGAACCCGTCCGACGAGTTCTGCGCGCGCGCCGGGCATTTCGGCGCCATCCACGTGGGCCGGGCGACCCGGCCTTACATCGGCAATCTTCACGCTGAAGTGGCGTTGTTGCGCGATGGCGGCCTGACGCTGCCATGCACGATCAACCACGGTGAACCGGATAACGCGTGGGTATGTTCGCCGCTGGCGACCTATGGCAGCTACGTCATCGAAGAAATTGGCCGTACGATAGGCAAGCCGTGGCGCTATCCCCTGCAGGCGCTATGCCACGGTTATCGCGGTGTGCTGGCGGCCGCCGCGATCGACAAAACGGTCGCGGTCAACAACTGGATGCTGAGCACCAACCTGTATCCGGCGCTGCGGCCGCGCGCGCTGGCCGGCATCATCGCCCAGGTTCGCGAGCGCTGGCCTGAGCATGCGATCTGGTTCCGGTCGTTGAACGCCCGGCATAATCAGCCCTGGCTGGAAGCCCTGCTTGCCGCTGGGTTTGAGCTGCTGCCCAGCCGGCAGGTATATCTGTTCGATGACCTGGCGACGGGCAGGCAGGCCAATTTGCTGCGCGACCTCAAACTGTTGAAGCACACCACGCTCAATGTCGCGCGCGAGTTCAACGCCGCCGACTTCGAGCGCATCGAGACCCTGTACGGTCTTCTCTATCTGGATAAATATTCGCGCCTTAATCCGCACTATAGCGCCAGCTTCATGCGCGCCTGGCACGATAACGGTCTATTGGATTTCTGGGGCCTGCGCGACGACGCGGGGACCTTGCAGGCGGTGATCGGCACCTTTCGTCAGGGCGACATCATCAGCGCGCCCATCGTCGGGTACAACACGGCGCTGCCAAAGGAGCTTGGGCTGTATCGCCTGCTGATGGCGCGTGTGTTCGATGTGGTCCGGCGCGAGGGCCTGCGCTTGAACCTGAGCGCAGGCGCCGCCCACTTCAAGCGCCTGCGGGGCGGCCGCGCGGCGCTGGAGTACAGCGCGGTGCTGAGCGGCCACCTGCCGCTGGCGCGTCGCGCGGCCCTGCGCACCCTGCGCGGCCTGACGCAAACCATAGGCGTACCCATGATGCAGAGGTTGGAATTATGACGCAGTGGCCTTTATCGATACGTTCGCAGTGGCTGGTCGCCGCGCATGCGGGCAAGGTGGGCAAGCGGCCGTTGGCGGTGACGGTGCTGGATGTGCCGCTGGTGCTGGCGCGGGCGGCGGATGGCAAGGTCCTGGTGTTCGAGGACCGCTGCCCGCACCGGCAAGTGCCTTTGTCCTGTGGCCGCATGACGGAGCGTGGCTTGCAATGCCCCTACCACGGCTGGACCTTCGGTGGCGACGGCAAGGTGGTCGCCATGCCAGGGCTGGGGCCGGATACGCCGATGCCGGCTGTCAGCGCGCGCGCCATACGCTGCCAGGAGCACAATGGGCTGGTCTGGGTGCGGCTGGCCGAGGCCGGGGAGGAGGAGGGCGATGCGCCGGATACGCCGCCGGCATCGATGATTCGCGGCCTGCCGGGCAGCACCTCGCAGCCGTGGCAGGCGTACTGGAAAACCGGCATCGTCGATGCGATTGAAAATTTCCTCGACCCGCTGCACACGCACACGCTGCATCCGGGGCTGGTGCGGCGCGATGGGACGCGGCGGCCGGTGCAGGCGTCGGTGCGCTTGACCGAGGAGGGCTTCCGCGTGGATTATCGCGGCCAGACGGAGCAGAGCGGCTTGTTGTACCGTTTGTTCGAGTCGCCAAGGGTTTCCGAGTGCGCGGTGTTTTCCGGCGTCGGATCGGCGCGGATCGAATATCGCTACCAGAACGGCAGCGCCATCGACGTGACGCTGCATTTTACGCCGGCACACGGCGGCGAGACGCATGTGTTCGCGAGCATGGCGGTGGCGGGGCGCTGGGCGCCACGTTGGGCGCTGTATCTTTTCGTTCTGCCTTTCCTCAGCAAAGTCGGGCGGCAGGACCAGTACATGGTCGAGCTCCAGGCCGCCAACAAGGCGCGCTTTGGCGACAGCGACGCCGGCGTCTCCACCTCGCTGGACCTGGTCCGGCCCTACGTTGCCGCGCTGTGGCAGGGCAAGCCGTTCGCGCGCGAGGCGTTCGAACGGGATGTCGTACTGTATCTGTGACGGCCGGGTGCGGATCCCTAGCCGTTGATGAGCGAAGCGGCGATGTTGATGGAGAGGCCGAGGATGGCCAGGTTGTAGAGGAAGCACAGCACGGACTGGGCCAACACCACCTTGCGCAGGCTGCGGCTGCGCACCGTGACGTCCGAGGTTTGCACCGCCACCGAGATGGTGAACGAGAAGTACAGGAAGTCCCAGTAATTGGGCACCAGCTCGCGGTCCGGGAAGCCGAGCGGCGGGTCGTCGCCCTCGACGCTGTAGTACAGGTGGGCGTAGTGCGAGCAAAACATCACGCCGACCATGAACCACGAGCCGACCAGCGTCAGCACGCTGAGCGCGTAGTGCTCCACCGGCGCGCCGGGCGCCCGCGCCGCCATCTGCGAGATGATGGCGGCCAGGCTGACCATCACCGCCAGCGACAGCACGGCCAGGATCACCGGCCCCTTTTCATCCTGCCGCCGGGCGGCGCGCTTGATGTCGTGCTGGTCGGCCTGCGCCATCATCCACGTCATCATGGCGAGGTAGCTCCATACCAGCACGTTCCAGCAGGTCAGCAACTGCGTCAGCCATGCCCAGCCCTCGGGCAGGAACAGGCTGGTCGCCACGGCCAGCACGATGGCCGTGCTCAGGTGAGGGCGGCTGTGGATGATGGACGGCAGCGGCAGGCGCAGTGTCATTTCTTATCCTCGTGCGGAAAACGGTCCATGCGCGACAGCACCGGGAACAGCACGGTCCACGCGCCCACCACGGCCAGCGTGGCGGCGCCGCCGAACAGCACCGCGCGCGTCAGGCCCAGCCAGCCGGCCGTGATGCCGGATTCAAATTCGCCCAGCTCATTCGAGGCGCCAATGAACACCGAGTTGACCGCGCTGACGCGGCCGCGAATCTCGTCCGGCGTTTCGTACTGTACCAGCAGGTGGCGCACGTAGACGCTGATCATGTCGCCGGCGCCCATCAGGAACAGCGCGACCAGCGCGACGATGAAGCTGGTGGTGGCGCCCAGCACGATGGTGCACACGCCAAACACCGCCACGCCGCCCAGCATCCAGGCGCCGACGCGGCGCGTGATGGGGAAGAAGGCCAGCACGATGGAGCACAGCGCGGCGCCGATGCCGGGCGCGGTGCGCAGCGCGCCCAGGCCGCTCGGGCCGACGTGCAGCACGTCGTGCGCCAGCGCCGGCAGCAGGGCGGTGGCGCCGCCGAACAGCACGGCGAACAGGTCGAGCGAGATCGCGCCCAGCACCACTTTCTTCGACCACACGAAGCGCAACCCTTCCAGCACCGTGTGCCACGAGGCCGGCCCGCTGGCGCTGGCCTGCTTGACCGACTTCACCAGCGACATCATCACCACCGCCGCCAGCAGCAGGCCGGAGGAAATCATGTACACCGTTTTCGGCCCGGCCAGGTAGAACAGGCCGCCCAGCGTGGGGCCGAGGATGACGGCCACGTGGAAGCTGGACGAGCTGAGCGCCACCGCCTTGCTGAAGCTTTCCTGCGGCACCAGGTTGACCAGGATGGCTTGCGTGGCCGGCCCCATGAAGGCGCGCGCGCTGCCGTACACGGCCAGCACGGCGAACACCGGCCACACGGCGCCCAGCCCGGTGTAGGTGAAGCCCAGCAGCATCAGGCCGCACAGCAGCTGGGCGCCCATGGCCAGCGCGATCAGGTTGCGGCGGTCGTAGCGGTCGGCCGCGTGGCCGGCGATCAGGATCAGCAGCAGGAACGGCAGGAACTGCGCCAGGCCGATCAGGCCGAGGTCGAACAGGTTGTGCGTCATCGAATACACTTGCCAGCCGATGGCGACGTTTTGCATTTGCACGGCCAGCGTGGCCAGGGTGCGGGCGGAGAGGTAGAGCGTGAAGTTGCGGTGGCGCAGGACGCTGAAGCCGTTGTGGAAGGAACTGTCTGACATTGTGGCTTTCGGGAGCGGGGCCGCCTGGGACGCCGCATCCCGAAAGGCCCCGGGGTTGGATGCTTAGGCGTTGAGGTCGGCTTCGGTGGTGAAGGCGTCGGCGTAGAATTCATCCTCCGGCAGGCCGCACTGGGCGACGAAGTCTTTCTTGGCCGATTCCACCATGATCGGCGCGCCGCAGGCGTACACCTGGTGGCCGGACAGGTCCGGCAGGTCCGCCATCACCGCCTGGTGCACGAAGCCGGTGCGGCCGGCCCAGTGATCCTCCGGCAGCAGGTTGGACAGCACCGGCACGTACTTGAAGTTCGGCAGCTGGCTGGCCCACTCGCGGCACAGCGCGTCCATGTACAGGTCCTGCGGGCGGCGACCGCCCCAGTACAGCGTCATCTGGCGGGTCGAGCCTTGCGCGCGCAGGTGCTCGACGATGGCCTTGATCGGCGCGAAGCCGGTGCCCGACGCCAGCAGCACCATCGGCTTGTCGGAATCCTCGCGCACGAAGAAGGTGCCCATCGGCCCCTCAAAGCGCAGGATGTCGCGTTCCTTCATGGTGCTGAACACCTGGTCGGTGAACAGGCCGCCCGGCATGTGGCGGATGTGCAGCGACAGCGGCTGGCCCTGCTCGGGCGCGCTGGCGATGCTGTAGCTGCGGCGCTTGCCGTCGCGCAGCATGAATTCGATGTACTGGCCGGCGCGGAATTTCAGCGTCTCGTTGGCCGGCAGTTGCAGCGTCATGATGATCACGTCCGAGGCCACCTTCTCCAGCGTGCTGACGCGCGACGGCATCTTGCGGATCGGGTAGTCGTCGCTGCCGGCCACCTCGCGCACCTCGATCACCAGGTCGGCCTCGGTGGTGGCGCAGCAGAACAGCGAATAGCCGGCCGCTTCCTCGTCCCTGGTCAGGGCGCGCTCCTGGTGCGCCTTGTGCTTGACCGCGCCGGACACGACCTTGCCCTTGCAGGAGCTGCAGGCGCCGTTTTTGCAGCCGTAAGGCAGGCCGATGCCGGCGCGCATGGCGGCCGCGAGGATGGTTTCGTCTTCCTCGCAGCTGAATTGATGGCCGCTAGGCTGTACAGTTATTTGAAACGTCATACAATCTTTCAGATGAAAAACTTCAAAAATCACAAATTCCACCGGCCGCGCGTGCTGATCGTCGGCTGCGGCGATGTCGGCATGCGCCTGTTGCCGTTGCTGACCGGCCATTTCCGCGTGTTCGCCACCACCAGCCAGGCCGAACGGTGCGCCGAACTGCGGGCCGCCGGCGCCGTGCCGCTGGTGGTCAACCTCGATCAGCCTGCCAGTTTGCGGCGCCTGGCCGGGCTGGCGCCGTGGGTGATCCACCTGGCGCCGCCGCCCGCCGAGGGCGCGCTGGACACCCGCACACGCAATTTGACCGCCATTTTACCCGAGCAAGGACGCTTGGTTTATGTCAGCACCACCGGAGTCTATGGCGATTGCGGCGGCGCGCTGTTTGACGAGAGCCGGCCGACCGCGCCGCGCAACCCGCGCGCGCTGCGCCGGGTCGACGCCGAGCGCACCTTGCGGCGCTGGGCGCGCCGGAGCGGGGCGGCCTTGTCCATCCTGCGCGTGCCGGGGATTTACGCGGCCGACCGCCTGCCGCTCAAGCGTTTGCAGGAGGGAACGCCGGCGCTGGTGGAGACCGACGACGTCTACACCAACCACATCCACGCCGACGATCTGGCCGCCATCATCGCCCGCGCGCTGTTTTGTGCGTTGCCTAACCGTATCTACCATGCGGTGGATGACAGCGACATGAAGATGGCGCACTATTTCGACGCCGTGGCGGACGCTTTCCAGCTGCCGCGCCCGCCGCGTCTGCCGAGGGCGGAATTGCAGCGGGTGGTCACGCCGGCCTTGCTGTCGTTCATGTCGGAGTCGCGCCGCCTGCGGAATGGCCGCATCAAGCGTGAGCTGGGTGTGCGCCTGCGCTATCCCACCGTCGGCGCGTTGTTGGCGGAGTTGTAAAGTTACGTTAAGAAGCAACAAAAATTACTTTTTTGTAATTTCAGCGTCAGTTTTATGTGACAGACTTATAAGTTGCGCGTTTGACGAGGATCAAACAAGTCGTCGCGTGATAAGATATTGTTAGCCATCTTCCCATAAGGAGTGCGCGTATGGCAGCCAGTTCGCAGCCGACCAAGGAGCAAGTCCGCGCCTATATGTCTCAACGTCAGCGTGAGTTTTGCCATCGCCCGCCGCCGATGCCGGAAGAGATACGCCGCCAGCTGGGCTGGCATTACGGCGCTGACACTTCCGATCACTTTTCCTCCTCCACGTTGTTCCTCCCCGGCACGATCGCGCAATTGGCCGCCCTGATGGCGGTCGAATGGTGCTTCCTGGCGGCCGGCGTTCGTCAGCCCAGCTGATCTTTACATGGTTTGATACTTTTTTTTACAACAAAGTTCGCCATAGCATAAAAAATAGGGTTAGAATCTATCCAATTCTCACTCTTATTGGTTTTGTGTCGTTTTTTGTCCAAAAGCGGCGAAGGAACCAGCTAAATATCATGTCCCTGAAAGAAATCACCGCGTCGCCTACCTACAATCCGAATCGCGTCCTGGACGCCATCATTGAAAAACTGCAACTGAAAAACGATGCCGCCCTGTCGCGTGCGCTGGAAGTGGCCCCGCCGGTCATCTCCAAGATCCGTCACAACACGCTGCCGATCGGCGCGACCATCCTGATCCGCATGCACGAGATCAGCGATTTCAGCATTCGCGAACTGCGCGAAATGATGGCGTCCTGATACGGGGACACCGATAGGAAAACGGCGCGCACTCTTCAGTCCGCGCCGTTTTTTTTCACGCCCCGCGGCTCAGGCGCGGGCGCTCGCTGTAAAAGCTCGACTGCTGTGCCGCCGCGATCGCCGCCTCGGCCTGCAGCGCGCTGGCGCCGATCACGCCCGAGTGGGCATAGCTGGCCGCCACGCCGGAATGCGCCGCCTTGACCCCGGCCACGCCGGAGTGGGCGATTTTCGCCCCGACCACGCCGGAATGGACCACCTTGGCGCCCACCACGCCCGAATGCGCGACCTTGGCGCCGACCACGCCCGAGTGGGCGAACGTCGCGCCCACCACGCCGGAATGCGCGAACGACACCGCCGCCACGCCCGAATGGGCGGCCTTGGCGGGCGCGGCCTCGCGCACGTAGTCCTCGCCGAAGGTATCCTCGTACAGCTCCTTCATGCGCATGCCGACCCGCACATGGGCCGCCTCGTCGTCCTCGCCGCGCAGGCCGATGTAGGGGAAGTGGTGCAGGAAGTAGCCGAACACGGCGTCGCAGTCGGCGGCGTACTTCATGGTGTCGAGGATGTGGTAGTGCCAGAAGGTGTCCACGTCCACCAGCGGCGCGGTCTGCTCGTGCGGGAATTTCTTCATCAGGAACAGGAAGCGGCGGTATTCGAACTCCACCGCGTTGGCGCGCGCCAGCGTCCAGCCTTCGCCGGATTCCTCGTGCATCAGCTTGACTTTGATCGGTTCCAGGTCCAGGGAGTTGATGGCGTGCAGGTCTTGGGCATTCATCAGGATTTCCTTTGCGGTATTGATGCGGGTTGAAAAAAGCAGCAGAGGTCCTTGATTTTGCCCATGGGAGACGAATGTTCCTTGAGGTTAATCAATGTTTGCAAGGAAATTTATAGCGTGAGGTCGACCGCGCCGGCGCTGTGGCGGGCCGCGCGGGCGCCGACCGGCACCGACACGGCCACCGTGGTGCCGCCATTGGGGCTGCCCGTGATGGAGCACGTGCCGCCCAGCAGGCTGACGCGCTCCTCGATGCCGACCAGCCCGAACGAGCCGGCCTTGTTGCGGCTGGCGTCATGCACGCCGATGCCGTTGTCGTTGATGGTCATGCTCAGCATGCCGTCGGCCTGCCGCAGCTCCACCCGCACCAGGCTGGCGTGGGCGTGCTGCAGGATATTGCTCAGCGATTCCTGCAGCACGCGGAAGAACGCGGTGGCGCAGTGGTCGTCGACGCGGATCTCGGTGTCGTGGTCGATCAGCTCGCACACCATGCCCGAGCGCGCCTGGAACTGGGCGATCTGCCACTCCACCGCCGCGTTCAGGCCCAGGTCCAGCACCGTGGGGCGCAGGTCGTTGATGATGTGGCGCACGCTCTTGATGCTGCTGTCGATCTGGCCCAGCATGTGCTGGGCGCGCGCGTGCAGGCGCGGATGGCGGTGGCGCGTGCGCGAGGTCAGCAGGTCGACGTCGATGCGCAACACCAGCAGGTTCTGGCCGAGGTCGTCGTGGATCTCGCGCGCGATGCGCTTGCGCTCCTGTTCCTTGATCTGGTCCGAGTGCGCGGCCAGGCGGCGCAGCTTGTGGTGCGATTGCTGCAGCCGGGCCTGGCTGTTGCGCAGCTCGCGGGTCATCTCCTTGGCCATCTTGACCGCCCGCATGCGCGACGACGACAGCGTGTGGAACAGCAGGAAGAACAGCAGCGAGCCGGTGAAGCCGGACAGCATGGCCATCCACGGCAGCCAGCTGTCGAAGCGGCTGTACCAGCTGGCCTTGGGCGCGCTGAAGTGGGCGTGCCAGTGGCGGTTGTGGAAGTCGATCGGCAGCACCACGTTGAACTGGTCGGCGGCGTCCGGCTCGGTGCCGCCGGGTTTGCTGTCGAACAGTCGCGCCGGCGGGCGCGGCGCGAGGCGGTCGCCGCTGTCGTACAACACCAGGCGGGCGTCGCGCACCTGCATCTGTTCCAGCGCGGCCTGCACCAGGCGCGGCACGCTGAAGCCGATGCCCACCGAGCCGACGCAGGCGGCGCGGCGCTGCGCGACGGTCTTCAGCGGCATGTCCTTGCGGTACACCGGCAGCCGCAGCGCCAGCCCGGCGCCCAGCGGCTGGTGCGCGCTGTCGATCGGGGTGCCGGAGGCGCTCATGGCGCCGCTGTCGCGGCCCTGCGCCAGCGCGCGCGCCACCGCCGCGCGGTAGCCGATGTCGCGGCCTATCTTTTCCCGGAACTCGGCCAGCGGCTCGATCATGGTCAGCACCCAATACTCCTCGCGCGGCTCGGGCGGCCACACCGAGGTCACGTCGGGGTAGCCGAGCGCGGCGTCGCCGGCGCTGTGGCGCAGGCCGCGTTCAAACTCGGGGCGCTGCGCGTGGCGCACGTATTGGGCGTAGTTGATGTTGTCGAGCGCCGGGAACTGGCGCTCGATGTTCAGGCCGTTGACATAGCGGTGAAAGCTGGCGCGGTCGACCTGCTCGGCGGCGTGGAAGAAACTGGCGGTGCTGCGCAGCACGTCCGTGTAGGCGTTGATGCGCGAGTTGATGTTGTACTGGGCGTTCTGCGCCTGGTGCATGAAACGCTCGCCGGCGTCGTATTCGATGGTCCTGGCCGCCGCCAGGTAGAACAGGCCGCCGATGGCGGACGACAGCAGCAGGCCCGTCCACCAGGCGGGACGCGACGAGGGGAACAGCTGTTTGAGTCCGGGAATGACAGGCACCGCGCGCCTCTTTGCAACCGATAGTCTGTTGAATATAGGAAATGTCGGTTGATGGCGTCAAGCAATTTTATAAAAAATGCATTTGTCCTATACGGAGTGTCAATAAAAAACGGCACCCAAGGGGTGCCGTCTTCAAGGGGAGTGGGGCGGCTTATTTCGCCGGGCCCCAGCTGTCCTTCAGGGTGACGATGCGGTTGAACACCGGCTTGCCCGGTTGCGAGTCGACGCGGTCGGCCACGAAGTAGCCGTGGCGCTCGAACTGGTAGCGCTGGTCGGCCTGGGCGGCGGCCATGCCTGGCTCCAGGTAGGCCTTCACCACTTCCTTGGCGTTCGGGTTCAGCAGCGAGAGGAAGTCCTTGCCGCCGGCGTCGGGCTGGGCGTCGGTGAACAGGCGGTCGTACAGGCGCACTTCGGCCTCCAGCGCGGCGGCCGCCGACACCCAGTGGATGTTGCCCTTGACCTTGTAGTTGTCCGAACCCGGCGTGCCTGACTTGGAATCCTCGAAGTACTTCACGTGCACGGCGACGACCTTGCCGTTTTCATCCTTGTCGTAGCCCACGCATTCGGTGACGTAGCCGTGACGCAGGCGCACGCGGCTGCCCGGGTTGTCGCCGATCGGCGGGTAGTAGCGGAAATAACCCTTGGTCGGCGTTTCCATGAAGTCTTCCTCCTCGATCCACAGCTCGCGCGAGATCGGGAAGGTGCGCACGCCCATTTCCGGATGGTGCGGGTGGACCGGCGAGGTGCACTCCTCGGTCTGGCCTTCCGGATAATTGTCGATGATCAGCTTGAGCGGGCGCAGCACGGCGGTGGCGCGCGGCGCCTTCGGATCGAGGTCCTCGCGCACGCAGCCCTCCAGCGTGCTCATGTCGATCCAGCCGTCGGCCTTGGTCACGCCGATGCGTTCGCAGAACAGGTGGATGGCTTCCGGCGTGTAGCCGCGGCGGCGCAGGCCGACGATGGTGGGCATGCGCGGGTCGTCCCAGCCGTCGACGATCTTCTCTTCGACCAGCTGGCGCAGCTTGCGCTTGGAGGTCACCACATAGGTCAGGTTGAGGCGCGAGAACTCGTACTGGCGCGGCACCGGCAGCGTGAAGAAGCCGCCCTTCGACAGGGTTTCCAGCAGCCAGTCGTAGAACGGGCGGTGGTCCTGGAATTCCAGCGTGCAGATCGAATGGGTGATGTTTTCCAGCGCGTCCGAGATCGGGTGCGTGTAGTCGTACATCGGGTAGATGCACCAGGCGTCGCCGGTGCGCACGTGGTGCGCGTGGCGGATGCGGTAGATGGCCGGGTCGCGCATGTTCATGTTCGGCGAGGACATGGCGTCTTCGCTGATCTTGGCGCGCAGGATGTGCTCGCCGTCGGCGTATTTGCCGGCGCGCATGTCGCGGAACAGTTGCAGCGATTCGGCCGCGGGGCGGTTGCGGAACGGCGAGTTGGTGCCCGGCGTGCTGAAGTTGCCGCGGTTGGCCGCCATGTCCTCGGCCGACTGGCTGTCGACGTAGGCATAGCCTTGCTCGATCAGCCATTCCGCCATCTGGTACAGCTGCTCGAAGTAGTCCGAGGCGTAGTGCAAGTGGTGCTCGACGGTGCCGTCGGCGCGCGGATAGTCGTAGTCAAAGCCCAGCCATTTCACGCTGTCGATGATGGTGTCGACGTATTCCTGCTCTTCCTTGGCCGGGTTGGTGTCGTCGAAACGCAGGTTGCAGCGGCCTTGATAATCGCGCGCCAGCCCAAAATTCAGGCAGATGGACTTGGCGTGGCCGATGTGCAGATAGCCGTTCGGCTCGGGCGGGAAGCGGGTGATGACGCTGGGCATGCCGTCGCGGACGTGGGTGCCGGCCGCGAGATCGTGTTCGACGATGGCGCGCAGGAAATTGGATGGTAGTGCTGGCGCTGGGCTGTTTTTATCGTTGCTCATCTGAAGGTTGGCTGTGCAAAAGTTCTATATTGCTGCATTTTACCGTATTGCCAGTGGGGATATGGCGGCACGGTATAATGCTCGATTAATTTGATTGTCATGGCACCACGGCCCGGAGTTTCCAAAATGGAAAATTACTACAATACACTGGGTATCGCGCCGAACGCCAGCGAAGACGAGATCAAGAAGGTCTACCGCTCGCTGGCCATGCGGTTCCACCCGGACCGCAATCCCGAACCCGGCGCCGACGCGCGCTTCAAGGCAGTGACCAAGGCCTACGAGATCCTGTCGGACCCGGTCAAGCGCGAGGAATACAACCAGAGCCTCAACCACCGCATCATCATCGACGCGGAGGCGGAAGCGTATCAGTTGTGGCGTTCGGTGTTCGCCCTGCACGGCACGACCTTGCCGGCGGCGTGAACCATCCCGTTTTGAAGAAAAGATTAAGAAGAGATTCGCAATGAGAAAAGTACACCCGGAGTTCGCCTATCAGGCGCGCGAACTGGAAGGTCAGATCGAGGGCATCCTCGGCGACCCGCCGGACCACAAGAACTACCAGCGCATGGTGCAGGCGCTGGTGGGCGAATATGCCGATGGCGGCGGCATTGAAGACGTCAACATGCTGGCGTTCGCGCTGGTCGACCACATCGAGTTCAACAACCCGAAAGGCCTGCTGGCGGAAGCCGAGGACTACGAGTTCGGCGACGCCGCGCGCGTGTTAGCCATGGCCGAGTGCAAGGGCGAAGAAGCGGCCAAAATGTATGCGGCCATCGCCGACAGCATGCCGGACCTGGCGCGCCAGGCCATCATCACCGCCTTCCTGCACAAGAATCCGCGCAAGTGGGATGACGACGACCAGTCGCTGGAGCAGCTGTCGGCCAACGACGATGGCGACGATATCGACGATGAAGACGTGGCCAGCGACGACTTCGCGCAAATGTTCGACCAGGATGGAGATTAAGCATGTCCGAGAAATCTAATCTGCCGGCACTGAGCAAACAGGTGACGGAACTGGTGCTGGCCGGCTCGCTGAGCCATGCCGAGGAAGCCTTTGCCGAGGCGGCCGACCAGTTCGGCGACCTGGCGGTGGTGGAAGTGCTGAACAATATTCCACCGCAAGTGACGGCGCTGCACATGGCCGGTTTTGACGGCGGCAAGATGTCGCTGACCACCTTGCTGGTGCCGCCCAAAGCATGGGCCGACAGCCTGGCCTTCATCGCCGCCACCTGGCCGGACGACCAGATCGAGGACGATCCGGAGCGCATCGCCGAATCGCTGTTCGCGCACGTGCACGGCGTGGTGTTCGCCACCGACGACGAGGAACGCCGCAACGAGCTGCTGGCGGCCGCCTCGGCCACCGACCATGGCGCCACCGTGTTTGCCATCCTGTTCTCGCTGGCGCCGAAGGAGATTCTGGAAGTGGCCGGCGAGGTGATTTCCAAGGGCCCGTACCTGACCGGTCAGACCTCGTCCGACAGCGACATCGTGCCGGTGGCGATCGCCCTGGCGCAGGCGTCGGAAGACGGCTGGGACCGCGCGCTGTTCGAGCTGTTCCCGGAATTCCGTCACAGCGCCGACCTGGCCGACGCCGAGTACGACGATGATCCGGACGCCGAGCCAAGCATCCTGCAGCGCTCGACCAAGGAACTGCTGTACCGTCTGCGCAAGCAAGTGCCGTCCACGCGCGCCGCGAAGACCTCGCGCCGCTCGGTCGGCACCAAGATCTTCTCGTGATGGGTGCCGGATCGATGCTGCCAGCAATCGTAGTAGAAACCCTGCCGCGCCTGACCCGCGCGATCCAGCAGTTCGCGAAGCACCCGGACGATGACGCCGCCTACACGCTGGCCGATGAACTGACCGGCATCACCGCCATGGTGGCCGAGAAGTTCACCAACGACCGCACCGCCGAAGGCATCCAGAAGGCGCTGCAGCTGACGGTGGGTTGCGTGTCGCTGGGACTGGACCATGCGCTGCCGGACGAGGACGACCTGGCCGCGCTGAATCTGCTGATCGACGAGGGCGCGGAGCACGCGTTCCAGATTGGCTTCCGCATGATCAAGGAATTGTCGGGCATGCCGGAGGACGCGCTGGTCGGCGAGTTCGACAACGACCCGGTGTATGCGCAACGCCGCCTGCGCGACAAGTTCGTCGACATCTGCCAGACCGATCCGAACCAGAACTGGGATGGCACGGCGCGCTATGCGCTGCAGTTCAAGCAGCGCAAGGAAGTGCAGGCGGTGGTGCGGCTGGCCAACTGGCTGCGCCGCCACAACAGCGAAGGCCCGGTCAGCGATGCGGATCTGAATGCGGAAGGGGTGATCGCGCTGGCCATCATCTTTGCGGTGGAGGGCGGCGGCATGATCGTGGCGCGTACCGGCCAGAAGGAGTTCGAGCGCTTTGTGAAAGCGGTGCGCAAGAACAAGCCGGATTACGAGGCTGGCTGGGCGGAGCTGGTGGCCAAGGTGCCGGCGCAGCATCATCCGGTGCTGCTGGATCGCATCGACAGCTATCGCCAGACTTGCACCGTGCTGCAGAACATCAAGGGCCGCACGGCCATGAAGACCTTGTTCGCGGAGCTGGAGAACTACGCCGGTTCCGAGCTGGACGCGGATTACTCCTGACCAGCGTCGCTCCGGCGAAGGCCGGAGCCTATAGAACGCTTGCTCAGCATGGATTCCGGCTTTCGCCGGAATGACGTGCGGCGGCTTCGGCGGCCACTTCGACGAAGGCCGCCACCAAAGGCGATACGGCATCCTTGCGCTTCGCCAGATACAGCGCCGTGGTGGCCGAAGCATCGGCCATCGGCCGGTAGCACACCTCGCTCATGCGGATGATGTCGAAGGAACTCGGCAGCACCGACACGCCGCAGCCGGCCGCCACCAGCCCGATGATGGTGGACGCTTCCCCGGCCTCCATCGCAATGGTCGGCTTGAAACCGGCTTCCCGGCACAGCCGGTTGATCTGCGGATGAATGCCGGTGCCCGCGCTTTCCGGATACATCACCAGCGGCTCGCCCTTCAAATCCTGCACCGCGATGCTTTTCTTGCGCGCCAGTGGATGCGCCACCGGCAACACCATCACCAGCGGATCGCGCCGCAGCACCGTCAACTCCACCGACTCCGGCAAGGCCGCCTCCGGCGGCCGCACCAGGCCCAGGTCCAGCTCGCGCGCGGCCAGCGCCTCGATCTGGCCCACGGTCGACATCTCCTGCAAGGTCAGCTGCACGCCCGGATAACGCTGGCGATAGCGGTTGATCACCGCCGCGAACAGCGGCGTCAGCGGCGTCGAAAAGGTGAAGCCCACGCGCAGTTCGCCGGCCTCGCCGCGCTCGGCCCGGCGCGCCGTGTGCATCGCTTGCTCGGACAGGGCCAGCACCCGCCGCGCATCCTCGAGGAACAGCTTGCCGGCCTCCGTCAAGCGCACCCAGCGCTTGCTGCGCTCCAGCAGCCGCGCCCCCACCTCCGCCTCCAGCTGCTGGATCTGATGGCTCAGCGGCGGCTGGCCGATGTGCAGCCGCTCGGCCGCGCGGGTAAAGCTTAATTCCTCGGCAACGGCCACGAAGTAACGCAGATGGCGTAATTCCATTATCTTTAAAAAGTATGACTGACGGTTTAAATATATATTGGACAGCTTATTGTGGCAATCCTAAGATGAGCCATCGTACCTCGCAGGAAGCGCCACCATGTTAATCGCCGCCGCACCCCGCATCGCCCTCGGCAGTCCGGAATTCAAGCGCAGCAACCGCGCCATGTTCTTTGGCGGCTTCTCCGCCTTCGCGCTGCTGTACTGCGTGCAGCCGCTGATGCCCTTGCTGTCGCACGAGTTCGCGCTGAGCGCGGCGCAAAGCAGCATGGTGCTGTCGGTCTCCACCGGCGCGCTGGCGCTGTCGCTGCTGGCTTCCAGCGCCGTCTCCGAACGGCTGGGCCGCAAGCCGCTGATGGTGGCGGCGATGGCGATCGCCGCCGTCATGACCCTGCTGTGCGCGTTCGCCCACAACTACCCGCAACTGCTGCTGATGCGCGCCCTGCTGGGCGTGGCGCTGGGCGGCATGCCGGCGATCGCCATGGCCTACCTGGGCGAGGAAATCGAACCGCAATCGCTGGGCCTGTCGATGGGCTTGTACATCAGCGGCAGCGCCTTTGGCGGCATGGCGGGGCGCGTGATCACCTCGGTGCTGAGCGACCATTTCTCGTGGCGGCTGGCGCTGGCCATGGTGGGCGTGGCCGGCATCGCGGCCGCCATCGAGTTCTGGCGCAGCCTGCCGCCCTCGCGCCACTTCGCCCCGGCCCGTGGCGGCTGGCGCGCGCTGCCGGAAGGCTTCCGGCTGCACCTGTCGGACGCCGGCCTGCCGTGGCTGTTCGTGCTGGCGTTCTTGCTGATGGGCGCGTTCGTCAGCCTGTACAACTACATCGCCTACCGCCTGCTGGGCGGGCCGTTCGGCCTGAGCCAGAGCGTGGTGGGCGCGGTGTCCTTCTTCTACCTGCTGGGCATCTACAGCTCGGTGTGGGCCGGCAGGCTGGCCGACCGCTACGGCCGCCGCAACGTGCTGTGGCTGATGGCGCTGATCATGCTGGGCGGCCTGCTGCTGACCTTGTCGAACTGGCTGCCGCTGATCCTGGCCGGCGTGGCCGTGTTCACCTACGGCTTCTTCGCCACCCACTCGGTGGCCAGCAGCTGGGTGGGGCGGCGCGCGTTGAGCAACAAGGCGCTGGCCTCGGCCTTGTACCTGTTCTTCTACTACCTCGGCTCGAGCGTGATCGGCTCGGCCACCGGCGTGATGTGGGGCCGCGCGGCGTGGCCCGGCGTGGTGCTGGTGCTGGCGTGCGCGCTGGCGCTGGCGCTGCTGGTCACTTTGCGCCTGCGGACGCTGGCGCCGCTGGCGCAGGCTGAGCGATGAAGGCGGCGAACGCCTCCGGCGTCAATGGACGGCTGAAGTAGTAGCCCTGCATCTCGTCGCACGCGTGCTGGCGCAGATAGGCGAGCTGCGCCTCGGTTTCCACGCCTTCCGCGATCACCTTGAAGCCGAGGCTGTGGCCCAGCGCCATCACCGAGCGCACGATGGCCGCCACCTTGGGCTCGGTCAGCATCTCGCGCGTGAACGATTGGTCGATCTTGAGATAGTCCACCGGGAATTGCTTGAGGTAGGCCAGGCTGGAATAGCCGGTGCCGAAATCGTCGATCGACAGCGCCACGCCCAGCCGCTTGAGGTTTTCCACCATCGCCACCGCCTCCTCGACGTTGTGCATCATCAGGCTCTCGGTCAGCTCCAGCTCGAGGTAGCGCGGCTGCAGGCCGCTGTCCGCCAGCGCCGCGCGCACCTCGTCCAGCAAGGCGTGGTCGCGGAACTGGCGCGCCGACAGGTTGACCGCCACCCGCAGCGGCGGCAGCCCGGCCCGTTGCCAGGCGGCGGCCTGGGCGCAGGCGGTGCGCAGCACCCAGCGGCCGATGGCCACGATCAGGCCGGTCTCCTCGGCCACGCCGATGAAGCGCACCGGCGACACCGCGCCCAGCGCCGGATGCTGCCAGCGCACCAGCGCCTCCATGCCGGTCACGGCGCCGCTGCGCAGGTCGACCTTGGGCTGGTACACCAGGCTCAGCTGCTCGCGCGGCAGCGCGTTGCGCAGCTCGGCCTCGATCTGCGCGCGCTCGGCCACCCGCGTGTGCATGGCCGCCTCGTAGAATTGCACCTGGTTGCGGCCCGCCTCCTTGGCGCGGTACATGGCGATGTCGGCGTGCTTGAGCAATTGCTCGGCGTCGGCGCCGTCGGCCGGGAACACGCTGACGCCGATGCTGCAGGTGACGGCCAGCGCCTGCCGCTCCAGCGTGACCGGCGCCGCCACGGCCTCCTGCACCAGCTGCAGGATGCTGGTCACCGGCCGCTGATTGGCGATCGGCAGCAGCAGCACGAACTCGTCGCCGCCCAGCCGCGCCACCGTGTCGCCGTCGCTGGCGCAGGCCCGCAGGCGCTGGGCGATGGCGCACAGCAGCTGGTCGCCCAGCTGGTGGCCGAGATGGTCGTTGATGAACTTGAAGTTATCGAGGTCGATGTACACCAGCCACAGGCTGTGTCTGAAGCGCTGCGAGAAGGTGACCGCCTGCGCCAGGCGGTCGTTGAGCAGCACGCGGTTGGGCAGGCCGGTCAGCGCGTCGTGGTGGGCCTGGTGCTCCAGCTGCTCCTGGTACTCCATGATGGCGGTCATGTCGGTCAGCACGCAGACGTGGTGGCCGATGGCGCGCTCGGTGTTCTGCACCGGCGCCACGTGCAGCTGGGTCCACAACAGCGTGCCGTCGCGATGGCGCGGCCGCAGCAGCAGCGTCTGTTCGTTGCGCGACTGCATGGCCGCCTGCAGCGCCTGGTACTGCTCGTCGTGCGGCTGCAGGTCCAGCAGCGTCTCCAGCCGCCGTCCCAGCACCGAGGCCGGGCTGTGGTCGAACAGGCGCACGAAGGCCGGGTTGGCGTACTCGATCAGTTCGCCCTCGGCCGCGTGGCGGGTGATGGCGATGGCGTTGATGCTGGCCTCCAGCGCGCGGCTGCGCAGCTGCAGCGCCAGCTTCAATTGTTCGCGCTCGGTGATGTCGTGGGCGAACACCAGCCGCGCCGGGCGGCCCGACAGGGTCACCGAGTGCGAGGACACGTCCACCCGCATGCGGCTGCCGTCGCGCCGCTGGTGGGTCCAGACGCCCGATTGCTCCGCGCCCTTGGCCGGCGCGGCCGCCAGGTTGTCGGCCAGCCGCTGCAGCTGGTCCGGCGGACGGATGTCGCGGATGGTCATCTGCAGGAATTCCGCCTCGGTATGGCCGTACTGGGCCACGGCGGCCGCGTTCACCACCAGGAAGCGCAGGGTTTCCAGGTCGTACACCCACATCGGATGCGGGTGGGCCTCGAACAGGTATTTGAAGCGTAGGCGCGATTCGTAGACGTCGTAATCGTCCAGCGGGTAGGCGGTGCACAGGAAGGCGGGCGGCTCGGCGTGGGCGCGCCACTCGATGGTTTGCGTGACCGGGTGGCTGGCGCCATCCTGGCCCACCAGCTCCAGCTCGCCGCGCCAGTAGCCGCGCACGCGGGCGGCCGGCAGCGCCTCGTTCTGCAGCATCGGCAACACCCAGGTGGCGTACAGGGCGCTGGCCGGCGTGCGCGGCGTAAGCGGACCCAGCACCGACGCCGCGTGCTGGTTGTACGCCAGCAGGCAGCCGCGCTCGTCGATAGCAAACGCGAAGTAAGGGCTGGTGCCAAACATCTCGTCGAACGCCGTCCCCTGTCGCCTGCCTTTGGCGCGCTGGCTGCGCGGGCGCTCTGGGGCGCGGCTGTATGCTGGCTGCGGGAGTCTGTCCATGTCGGGTGCCCGGGCAAGGATGATGTCGCCTGATACTAGCAGAAGGTCGGCGAAACTTGTCGCACGGCTAGTTCGAGCGCGCGTCCCCCGGGCCGGACGCGCGCTGGCTCAGGACGGTTCCCTGAGCGTGGCCATATCGATCACGAAGCGGTACTTCACATCGTTCTTCACGAGGCGCTCGTAGGCCTGGTTGATGTCCTGGATGGCGATCAGCTCGACCTCGCTGACGATGTTGTGCTCGGCGCAGAAATCCATCATCTCCTGGGTCTCCCTGAGGCCGCCGATGGCCGAGCCCGCCACCGACTTGCGGCCCAGGATCAGGCTGACGCCGGCCGGTGGCGGATCGAGCTCGGTCAGCACGCCCACCATCGCCATGGTGCGGTCGCGGCGCAGCAGCGCGAGGTAGGGATTGATATCGTGCGACACCGGGATGGTGTTGAGCAGGAAATCGAAACGGTTGGCGTACGCCTTCATCGCCGCCGGATCGGTCGACAGCAGCACCTCGTCGGCGCCGAGGCGCTGCGCGTCCTTGCCCTTGTCCGGCGAGGTGGTGATCATCACCACGGTGGCGCCCATGGCCTTGGCGAACTTCACGCCCATGTGGCCGAGACCGCCGAGGCCGATCACGCCCACCTTCTGGCCCGGGCCGACCTGCCAGTGACGCAGCGGCGAGTAGGTGGTGATGCCGGCGCACAGCAGCGGCGCCACCGCCTTCAGGTCGAGCTTCTCGGACACCTTGACCACGAAGTGCTCGTCGACCACGATCAGGTCCGAATAGCCGCCGTAGGTGGGGGCGCCGGTGTCGCGTTCGCGGCCGTTGTAGGTGACGGTCGCACCGTTCTCGCAATACTGCTCGAGGTCCTCGGCGCAGGCCGGGCAATGGCGGCAGGAGTCGACCAGGCAGCCGACGCCGGCCAGGTCGCCAACCTTGAACTTGTGCACGCCGGCGCCGACCTGCGTCACGCGGCCGATGATTTCGTGGCCCGGCACCATGGGATAGATCGAGCCGCCCCAGTCGTCGCGCGCCTGGTGCAGATCGGAGTGGCAGACGCCGGAGTAGAGGATTTCAATCACCACGTCGTTGGCCTTCGGCGCGCGGCGCTCGAAGCTGAACGGGACGAGGTGGGAATGCTTGTCGTGGGCGGCATAGCCGTGAACCTGGAACATGGGGAACTCCTGCGATTGTGATTGGTTGTTGCACTATAATTGCGCGGTCTGCCGGGAACAAGCGCGTTTCTCCGCATGGTTTAAACAGGAAAATTGCACAATGCAGCTCGATAACCTATCCCATCTGGGCGTGTTCGCCGCCGTCGCGCGGCACGGCAGCTTTCGCAAGGCGGCGTCCGAGCTGGCCTTGTCGGCGTCGGCAGTGAGCTACGCGGTGCGCACGCTGGAGGACCGGCTGGGCGTCGGCCTGTTCAACCGCACCACGCGCAGCGTGGCGCTGACCGAGGCCGGCAAGCACCTGCTCGAGCGCCTGCGGCCGGCGCTGGGCGGCGTCAGCGTGGCGCTGGAGGAGATGAACATGTTCCGGGCGTCGCCGGCCGGCACGCTGCGCATCAACAGCTCGCGCGACGCTGCGGTGATGGTGATCGGGCCGCTGATCCGGCGCTACCTGGACGCCTACCCGGACATCTCGCTCGACATCGTCAGCGACGACGGCATGATCGACATCGTCGATCGCGGCTTCGACGTCGGCATCCGCTACGCGGAGCGTGTGCCGGAGGACATGATCGCGGTGCCGGTGTGGCCGGCGCAGCGTTTCGTGGTGGTGGGCTCGCCGGAGTACTTCGCGCGGCACGGGGTGCCGCGGCATCCGGACGACCTGATGCGGCACAACTGCGTGCGCTACCGCTTCCCGCGCGGGAATTTCTACAAATGGGAGCTGGGCAAGGGCGACATCCAGCTGGAGGTGGACGTGCCGGGGCGGCTGTCGGTGGGCGATTCGGAGCTGGCGCTGCGCGCCGCGCTGGATGGCGTGGCGATCACCCTCCTGCCCGAGTTCCGGCTGCGGCCCTACCTGGCGTCGGGGCAGCTGGTGTGCGTGCTGGAGGACTGGTGTCCGCCGACCACCGGCCTGATGATGTACTACCCGCGCCAGCGGCGCATGTCGTCGGCGCTGCGCGCCTTCATCGACATGGCCCGCATGCCCTAAATCCGGGGTCAGGTCCTCCATTTCTACACGGCCTCCGCCGTAGCGTTCGCTACGGCGGAGGCCGTGTAGAAATGGAGGACCTGACCCCGGATTTTATTTGATCTGCGTCAGTGTGGTCGCGGATGCTTGCAACTGTTGAGCTTTGGGGCGGTCGAATCGTGATTCACGGAGGAGACCATCATGTTGCATACCAACGATATCCAGCATCGGTTTTATTTTGTCGAACGGGCGGTGCGGCTGGCGGCGCAGGCGGCTTCGGCCGAACCAGGCCTGCCGCGCGAGCTGCGCGGCTGCCTGGAGCGCCTCGATAAGCTTGCCGACGACGCGCGCGACATCCTGCTGTCAAGCGACGAGCCGCGCCTCCGCAAGCTTGTACGCGACATGGAGACCCAGGCCGAACGCGCCAAGCGCATCTGCGACTACATCCCCACGCTGTCCGGCCAAATCAAGGGCGCCGTCAGCCATATGCACGGCCAGATGCAGGAACTAAAGCGCGACATGAGCGTCTGAACGTGCACGGGGCCTGTGCCTTCGCCTTGTTGCGGGTGGTCGACCATGAAGCGGCATATGCCGTATTCGCCAACGTTGTGATCACTAGATAGCTCCCTTCGCGCGCAGGGCGGCGATGTCGTCGTCGCTGCGGCCCAGCAGTTCGCGCAGCACGCTGTCGGTGTGCTGGCCCAGCAGCGGCGGCGCGACCGCGTTGTCGGTCGGCGTGGCGGACATGCGCATCGGGCTGCGCACCAGCCTGGTGGTGCCGGCGGTCGGATGCGGCACTTCCATCACGACGCCGCGCGCCCGCACCTGCGGATTGGCATACACCTCGTCGAGGTTGTTGATCGGCCCGCACGGCACGCCCACTTCCTCCAGCTTGCCGATCCAGAAATCGCGCGGCTGGCGCAGCACCATCTCGGCCAGGATCGGCACCAGCTCGTCGCGGTGCTTGACGCGCAGCGGGTTGGTGGCGTAGCGCTCGTGGCACGCGAGGTCGGGACGGCCGCCGGCCTCGACGAACTTCTGGTATTGCCCGTCGTTGCCGGTGGCGACGATGATGTAGCCGTCCGAACACTGGAAGGTCTGGTACGGCACGATGTTGGGATGCGCGTTGCCCCAGCGCTTGGGCGGCTTGCCGCTGTTCAGGTAGTTGCTGCCGGCGTTGGCCAGCATGGCCACCTGCACGTCCAGCAGCGCCATGTCGATGTACTGGCCCTCGCCGCTGCGGTCGCGGTGCGTCAGCGCCGCCAGGATGGCGATGGTGGCGTACATGCCGGTCATCAGGTCGGTCAGCGCCACGCCGGCTTTTTGCGGACCGCCGCCGGGCAGGTCGTCGCGCTCGCCGGTGACCGACATCAGCCCGCCCATGCCCTGGATCAGGAAGTCGTAGCCGGCGCGGTGCGCGTACGGCCCATCCTGCCCGAAGCCGGTGACCGAGCAGTAGACCAGTTCCGGCTTGATGGCCTTCAACGATGCATAGTCCAGGCCGTAGCGCTTGAGCTGGCCGACCTTGTAGTTCTCCAGCACGACGTCGCTGTGCTTCACCAGCTCGCGCAGCAGCTGCTGGCCTTCGGCGCTGGCGATGTCGACCGTGACCGAGCGCTTGCCGCGGTTGGCGGACAGGTAGTAGGCCGCCTCGGTGGTGTCGTTGCCGTCGGCGTCGCGCGCGTACGGCGGGCCCCAGGCGCGCGTGTCGTCGCCGCTGCCGGGACGTTCGATCTTGATCACGTCCGCGCCGAGATCGGCCAGGTTCTGCGAGCACCACGGTCCCGCCAGTACGCGGCTCAGGTCGAGCACGCGGATATGACCCAACGCTTTTTGAGCTGTCATCGATGTTTTACCTTTTGAGCAATCAGGCCGCTAGTGTGGCGGCGCGTCATTTTTTTTGCAAGTCGGCCGCCACCGCCTGTGCGGCCCGCCAGCGCAGCGACGGCGAGGGATAGTCGGCCTTGCTCAGGCGCGGCCAGTCGCTGGCGCGCATCATCTTGCGGAAGTAGCCGGCCAGGCGCTCGGCCGGCCAGCCGGCGCGCCACGCCAGCCGCAGGCCTTCGCGGTCGGCCTCCTCTTCCTGGGCGTAGTTGGTGGCGGCCAGCTTGGCGATGAGGTCGCGGTCGTGATCGACCGCGTGCTCCAGCTCGATGAAGGGACGCCCCGCCCAGGCCGGCTCCAGCCGCAGCGCCGCCTCGTATTCCTTCAGGTTGTGGTGCAGCGCCGCGTGCTCGATTTCGTGCGCCAGCAGCATCGCCAGCTCGGCGTCGTTCAGGCCGAGGCGGTCGACATATGGCTTGCTGAC
Source organism: Duganella sp. SG902 (assembly GCF_013376005.1). Classification (GTDB taxonomy): domain Bacteria; phylum Pseudomonadota; class Gammaproteobacteria; order Burkholderiales; family Burkholderiaceae_D; genus Rugamonas. The sequence goes on from NZ_JABMJK010000004.1 coordinate 538,077, forward strand.
CAGGATTTTGCCGCCGGCCATGCAGTCCGCGCTCTGGTCGGCGTCGTCGGTGGTGTGGACTTCCCACGCCCACCCGGCCGTCTCCGGATAGTCGCGCCGCGCCTGCGCGATCAGCACGCCGGCGATGGCGCGCACGCGCGCGGTGAACTGGGCGTTGTGATCGAGCACGTGTTCGGAAAGCCGGCCGGCGTACAGGATGGCGGCGCGCGCCATCACCTCGTCCTGCGTGGGCGCGGCGGCGTGGGCCCAGGGCACGGCTAGCAGCAGGGCCGCGATTCGTGATAACGTTGCTCGCATTGCCATTACAACCTCCGACTCTCGACATGTGGCCTTATCCTAAAATCGTTGCACACCGCGGCGGCGGCACGCTGGCGCCGGAAAACACGGTGGCCGGCCTGCGCGCCGGCCTGGCCTACGGCTTCCGCGCCGTCGAGTTCGACGTCATGCTGTCGCGCGACGGCATCGGCATGGTGGTGCACGACCCCGAATTCGGCCGCACCGTGGCCGGGCGGGGCAGCGTGGCCGGCACCGATGCCGCCGTGCTGGCCGGAATGGACGCCGGCGCCTGGTTCGGCGCCGAATTTCGCGGCGAGCCAGTTCCGTTCTACACCCAGTTCATCGATTATTGCAAGGCGCAGCGCATCTGGATGAACGTGGAGATCAAGCCGGCCGACGGTTTCGAGGCGCAAACCGGCGCCTGGGTGGCGAAAACGACACGCGAACGCTACGCCGCCGAACTGGCCGCCGGCGATCCGGCCGGCTATCCCTTGCTGTCCTCGTTCAGCTTCGCGGCGCTGGCGGCGGCCCGCGACGCCGCCCCCGAGCTGCCGCGCGGCTACCTGCTCGACCAGATCACGGCCGACTGGCAAGCGCAGGCCGAGACGCTGGGCGCGGTGGCCATCCACACCAACCACAAGCACCTGACGCCGGAACTGGCGGCGCGCGTCAAGGCCGCCGGCTACGGCCTGTTCTGCTACACCGTCAACGAGCCGGCGCGTGGACGCGAGATCCTGGCCTGGGGTGTGGATGGTTTTTGCACCGACCGCATCGACCTGATCGGCCCTGCCTTCTGAGGCGGCGCTTTTCATAAAAATCTTTTCGCTCCCCGCGCGCCGTTCCGGGTATATATTCTGGAAAAAAGAAGAAAGGGGAGAGCATGCAGCCGGCGCTGACGTCGTACGCGGTCGCCACCTATCTGGACGCCGCCTTGAATCGCATGGATATCGCGGTGTTCCTGGTCGATGCCGAGCTGCGCCTGCTGCACGCCAACGCCGCAGCGGCGGCCCTGCTGGAACGTGATACGGCTTTGCGGCGCCATGGCGACAAACTGTTGCAGGACGCGCTGGGTGGCGAACGTACGCTGGCCCAGCTGGTGGCCACGGTGCTGAATGCGCCATCCGACATCGATGTTCCGCACGCGCTCAGCCTGCCGCGCCAGCAGCGCCAGCCCTTGCTGCTGACCGTGGTGCCTTATGTACCCTATGTGCCGACGCCGGGACTGCCATCGCTGCCGCCATGCGCGATCGTGATGGCCAGCGATCCCGAGACCCACCGCCTGCCGCGCCAGCTGCTGATGGAGCTGTTCGACCTGACCCCGGCCGAGGCCGGCGTGGCGCAGGCGCTGGCGCATGGCGAGGCGCTGGAGGACATCGCGGCGGCGCTGGACATCAGCATGCACACCGTGAAGACCCATCTGCAAAAGCTGTTCCGCAAAACCGGCACGCGGCGCCAGGGCGAGCTGGTCTCGATCCTGCACGGCATGCCGGCCGCCTGTGTGCAGGCTCAGTCGTTCGAGTGATGCCATGCCGCCGGCGCTTGCCTAGACTTGTGGAAGCGCCACTGTCGCATGGCGCCACATCACAACAAGACCAGGAGCATTCATCATGAACGACAAGTACAGCAAGTGGCTGGCGGGCGCGGCCCTGTGCGCCGCCGCGCTGGGAGCGCAGGCGCAGCAGGGCGACGACAGCGTGACCATTCCGGCGCCGCGCCTGAAAATCGAGTTGCCGGCAAAGCAATACCATATGACGGTGGCGGATCTCAACGAGTTCCGCGGCGCGTACCAGCTGTCCAATGGACAGATCCTGCGGCTGCGCGGCATCGGCACCGTGCTGTATGGCGAGATCGACGACCAGGGCGAACACCGCATGGTCGCCGCCAGCCGCAACACCTTCGTCGCGCTGGACCGCAAGCTGCAGGTGCGCATCGACCGCGAGCAATATGGCGAGCCGGGCGGCGAAGTGCTGATGGCGGTGCCGGTGCGGAGCGCCGAAACCGGGGAAATCGGCGAGCATGTGGTGAGGTTGGCGGCGCGTTAGTGGGGAAACCGGGCGCTGGCTGTGGCATAATCCATCTTTTGCACCGGCCAGCTTTTACCCCCATACGACATGAAATCATCTGAAATCCGCGAGAAGTTCCTCAAATTTTTCGAATCGAAGGGTCACACGATTGTTCGTTCCAGCTCGCTGGTACCTGGCAACGACCCGACCCTGCTGCTGACCAATAGCGGCATGGTGCAGTTCAAGGACGTATTCACCGGCACCGACAGCCGCCCGTACAGCCGCGCCACCTCGGTGCAGCGCTGCGTGCGCGCCGGCGGCAAGCACAACGACCTGGAAAACGTCGGCTACACCGCGCGTCACCACACCTTCTTCGAAATGCTGGGCAACTTCAGCTTCGGCGACTATTTCAAGCGCGACGCCATCAACTTCGCCTGGGAACTGCTGACCAAGGTCTACCTGCTGCCGGCCGAGAAGCTGACCGTCACCGTGTACCAGGAGGATGACGAGGCCTACGATATCTGGGCCAACGAAGTGGGCGTGCCGAAAGAGCGCATCATCCGCATCGGCGACAACAAGGGCGCGCGCTACGCCTCGGACAACTTCTGGCAGATGGCCGACACCGGCCCGTGCGGCCCCTGCACCGAGATCTTCTACGACCACGGCCCGGACATCTGGGGCGGCCCGCCGGGCTCGCCCGAGGAGGACGGCGACCGCTTCATCGAGATCTGGAACCTGGTGTTCATGCAGTTCAACCGCGACGAGCAGGGCGTGCTGCACAAGCTGCCCAAGCAGTCGGTCGACACCGGCATGGGCATGGAACGCCTGGCCGCCGTGCTGCAGCACGTGCACTCGAACTACGAGATCGACCTGTTCCAGAACCTGATCAAGGCCGCCGCGCGCGAAACCGGCGCCACCGACCTGGAAAACAAGTCGCTGCGCGTGATCGCCGACCACATCCGCTCGGCCGCCTTCATGATCGTCGACGGCGTGATTCCGGGCAGCGAGGGCCGCGCCTACGTGCTGCGCCGTATCATCCGCCGCGCGCTGCGTCACGGCCACAAGCTGGGCCAGACCAAGCCATTCTTCTACAAGCTGGTGGCCGACCTGGCGATCGAGATGGGCGCCGCCTATCCCGAGCTGGAGGAGGCCAAGGACAGCGTCGCCAAGATGCTGAAGGCCGAGGAGGAGCGCTTCGGCGAGACGCTGGAGACCGGCATGAAGGTGCTGGAAGCCCAGCTGGCCAAGGACGCCACCGGCATCGACGGCGCCACCGCCTTCACCCTGTACGAAACCTACGGCTTTCCGCCGGACCTGACCGCCGACATCTGCCGCGAGCGCAATATCAAGTTCGACCAGGAGGGCTATGACGCCGCCCTGAAGGAAAGCCAGGAACTGTCGCGCAAGGGCGGCAAGTCGGTCAAGGACGCCAAGGTCGAGTACTCGGGCGAGAAGAACAAGTTCGTCGGCTACGACAGCCTGCAGCACAGCAGCAAGGTCATCGCGCTGTACGCGGCCGGTACGCCGGTACAGGAACTGCAGGCCGGCCAGTCGGGCATCGTGGTGCTGGACACCACGCCGTTCTACGCCGAGTCGGGCGGCCAGGTGGGCGACCAGGGCGTGATCGCCGCCGCCGGCGCGCAGTTCGACGTCAGCGACACGCTGAAGATCCAGGCCGACGTGTACGGCCACCACGGCGTGCTGGCCACCGGTTCGCTGAAAGTGGGCGACACCGTCAACGCCGCCGTCGACCAGGGCAAGCGCGCGCGCACCATCCGCAACCACTCGGCCACCCACCTGATGCACAAGGCCCTGCGCGAAGTGCTGGGCTCGCACGTGGCACAGAAGGGTTCGCTGGTCGACCCGGACAAGGCCCGTTTCGACTTCAGCCACAACGCGCCGATGACCGCCGCCGAGATCGCCCAGGTGGAAACCATCGTCAACCGGGAAATCCTGGAGAACCACGCCACCCAGTCGCACCACATGTCGTTTGACGACGCCGTGAAGCATGGCGCGATGGCGCTGTTCGGCGAGAAGTACGGCGACGAGGTGCGCGTGATGGACATCGGCTCGTCGAAAGAGCTGTGCGGCGGCGTGCACGTCAACCGCACCGGCGACATCGGCCTGTTCAAGATCGTCTCGGAAGGCGGCGTCGCGGCCGGCATCCGCCGCGTGGAGGCCGTGACCGGCGAAGGCGCGCTGGCGCTGGTGCAGGGCATGGCGCGCAAGCTGAACGAGGCGGCCGCCGCGCTCAAATCCAACCCGGACGAGCTGACCGTCAAGATCGGCGCGGTGCAGGACCAGGTCAAGTCGCTGGAGAAGGAGCTGGCGGCGCTGAAATCCAAGCTGGCGGCCGGGCAGGGCGACGAGCTGGCCGCGCAAGCGGTCGACGTCAAGGGCGTCAAGGTGCTGGCGGCCACGCTGGACGGCGCCGACGTGGCCGGCCTGCGCGAAACCATGGACAAGCTGAAGGACAAGCTGAAGACCGCCGCCATCGTGCTGGCCTCGGTCAACGACGGCAAGGTCAGCCTGATCGCCGGCGTCACCGCCGACACCATCTCCAAGGTCAAGGCCGGCGAGCTGGTCAACTTTGTCGCACAACAAGTGGGCGGCAAAGGCGGCGGCCGCCCCGATATGGCGCAAGCCGGCGGCACCGATCCGAGCGGCCTGGCCGGCGCGCTGGCCGGTGTTCCGGCGTGGGTGGGCGAGCGCGCATAACGCCGCCTGATCCGCCGCAACGCAGTGCCCATGCGGCCTGCGCACGTCCCGCGGGGCGTGCGCGGGCCGTTGTCGTATGACGAGTCCTGTTGTATACTTTCCAGTTCCCGTTGCAAACTTGCAACGTACAACGAACTATTTTGGTGCGGCGCGTCATCAGCCCGGAAAAGGAGTAGTATGACGACACCTCCCCACAAACGAGCGGGTTTCTTGATGAGCGAAACGATACTTGAAAACGACACCATCGAATTCCAGAAGGAATTGGATGCACGTGGCCTGAACTGCCCATTGCCTATCCTTAAGGCCAAGAAAGCGCTGGCCGAGCTGCAAAGCGGCGAAGTACTGCGCATCATGGCGACCGACCCGGGTTCCGTGCGCGATTTCCAGGCTTTCTGCAAACAAACCGGCAACGCCCTGTTGTCGCACGTCCAGATCGGCCGTGAGTTTGTCTTTTTGATGCAGCGCAAATAACAGCCGCTGTATTTTTCCTTCAAGAACGTCGTCTGAAAGATTTATTTTTTAGACGATTTCCACTAGCTAAAAAACGCACGATCGTGCTTAAATTTCTTGTGTGAGGCTGATTTCTCATATAATCTAGCCCACATTGTTCGTCCCGAATTCTTATTTTTCCCACAAAGGCACAGCTATGAAAGTCTTGGTACCCGTCAAACGTGTGGTCGACTACAACGTCAAGGTGCGTGTGAAGTCCGACGGCACCGGCGTCGATATCGCCAACGTCAAAATGTCGATGAACCCGTTCGACGAGATCGCGGTGGAGGAAGCCACCCGCCTGAAAGAAGCTGGCAAAGTAACCGAAGTGGTAGCCGTGTCCGCTGGCGTGACCCAGTGCCAGGAAACCCTGCGCACCGCCATGGCGATCGGCGCCGACCGCGGCATCCTGGTGGAGACCGCCACCGAGCTGGAGCCGCTGGCCGTGGCCAAGCTGCTGAAGGCGCTGGCCGACAAGGAACAGCCGCAACTGATCATCCTGGGCAAGCAAGCCATCGACGACGACTCCAACCAGACCGGCCAGATGCTGGCCGCGCTGCTGGGCTGGCCGCAAGCGACCTTCGCCTCGAAAGTGGTGCTGGAAGACGGCAAGGCCACCGTCACCCGCGAGGTGGACGGCGGCCTGGAAACCCTGGCGCTGACCCTGCCGGCCATCGTCACCACCGACCTGCGCCTGAACGAGCCGCGCTACGTGACCCTGCCGAACATCATGAAGGCCAAGAAAAAGCCGCTGGACGTGACCAAGCCGGAAGAGCTGGGCGTGGACGTCACCCCGCGCCTGAAGACCGTCAAGGTCGCCGAGCCTGCCAAGCGCTCGGCCGGCATCATCGTGCCGGACGCCGCCACCCTGGTCGCCAAGCTGCGCACCGAAGCTAAAGTCATCTAAAGGAAATCCAACATGGTCGCATTAGTTATCGCAGAACACGACAACGCCAGCCTGAAGGCCAGCACCCTGCACACCGTCACCGCCGCCGCGCAAGCGGGCGGCGAGGTGCACGTGCTGGTGGCCGGCTCCAACGCGGGCGCCGCCGCCGCCGCCGCCGCCGCTATCGCCGGCGTCTCGAAAGTGCTCCACGCCGACGCCGCCCACTTCGCTGACGGCCTGGCCGAAAACGTCGCCGAGCAGGCGCTGGCCGTGGCTGGCTCCTACAGCCACATCCTGGCCCCGGCCACCGCCTACGGCAAGAACATCCTGCCGCGCGTGGCCGCCAAGCTGGACGTCGCGCAGATTTCGGAGATCACCAAGGTCGATTCGCCGGACACCTTCGAGCGTCCCATCTACGCCGGCAACGCCATCGCCACCGTGCAATCGGGCGACAAGGTCAAAGTCATCACCGTGCGTTCGACCGGCTTCGACGCCGCCGCCGCCAGCGGTGGTTCGGCCGCCGTGGAAACCGTGGCCGCCGTCGCGGACATCGGCAAGTCGGCCTTCGTCGGCCGCGAAGTGGCCAAGTCGGACCGTCCGGAACTGACCGCCGCCAAGATCATCGTCTCGGGCGGGCGCGGCATGGGCTCGGGCGAAGCGTTCAAGATCCTGGAACCGCTGGCCGACAAGCTGAACGCCGCCATGGGCGCCTCGCGCGCCGCCGTGGACGCCGGCTACGTGCCGAACGACTGGCAGGTTGGCCAGACCGGCAAGATCGTCGCGCCCAACCTGTACATCGCGGTCGGCATCTCCGGCGCGATCCAGCACCTGGCCGGCATGAAGGACTCGAAAACCATCGTCGCCATCAACAAAGATCCGGAAGCGCCGATCTTCTCCGTTGCCGACTACGGCATCGTAGGCGACCTGTTCGAAGTCGTGCCACAACTGGTTGCTGAACTGGGCTAAAAAACCGCGTAAAGCACACTCAGGCCACGCTGATCCGGAACGCCGGATCCCGTGGCCTTATTTTTAACCGCGTCATTCCCGCGCAGGCGGGAATCCATGCTGAGCATGGGCTCCCGCCTGCGCGGGCGCGACAGCGAAGGAGACATAAGATGCCATATCAAGCACCGATCAAAGACATGCTGTTCGTGATGAACGAACTGGCCGACCTGCACGCCGTGAGCCAGCTGCCGGGCTGCGAGGACGCCACCCCGGAAACCGCCGAAGCCGTGCTGGAGGAAAGCGCGAAATTCGTCGCCGGCGAAATCGCCCCGCTGAACCACGCGGGCGACAAGGAGCCCAGCTACTGGACCAAGGACGGGGTGATCACCTCCAAGGGTTTCAAGGAAGCGTTCCGCCAGTTCGCCGACGCCGGCTGGCAGGGCCTGCAGCACCCGACCGACTTCGGCGGCCAAGGCTTGCCGAAGCTGATCGGCACCCCGTGCGTGGAGATGCTGCACGGCGCCAACCTGTCGTTCGCGCTGTGCCCGCTGCTGTCGGACGGCGCCATCGAAGCGCTGCTGATGGCCGGCAGCGACGAGCAGAAAGCCACCTACCTGGAGCCGCTGGTGACCGGCAAGTGGACCGGCACCATGAACCTGACCGAGCCGCAGGCCGGCTCCGACCTGGCCGCCGTGCGCACCCGCGCCGAACCGCAGGCCGACGGCAGGTACAAGATTTTCGGCACCAAGATCTTCATCACCTACGGTGACCACGACATGACCGAAAACATCGTCCACCTGGTGCTGGCGCGCACGCCGGACGCGCCGCCGGGCGTGAAGGGCATCTCGCTGTTCATCGTGCCGAAGTTCCTGGTGAACAAGGACGGCTCGCTGGGCGCGCGCAACGACGCGCACTGCGTGTCGATCGAGCACAAGCTGGGCATCAAGGCCTCGCCGACCGCCGTGCTGCAATTCGGCGACAATGGCGGCGCCATCGGCACCCTGGTGGGAGAAGAGAACCGCGGCCTCGAATACATGTTCATCATGATGAACGCGGCGCGCTTTGGCGTCGGCATGCAGGGCATCGGCCTGTCGGAGCACGCCTACCAGCACGCGCTGGCCTACGCCAAGGACCGCGTGCAGTCGCGCGACCTGAACGGCTCGCCGGCCGGTGTGGCCATCATCAACCATCCGGACGTGCGCCGCCTGCTGATGAACATGCGTTCCCAGACCGAGGCGGCGCGCGCGCTGGCCTACGTCGGCGCCTCGCTGTACGACCGGGCGCACCACAGCGCCGACGCCGACGAGCGCGCGCAAAGCCAGGCCGTGTACGAATACCTGGTGCCGATCATCAAGGGCTGGTCGACCGAACTGTCGCAGGACGTCACGCGCGACGGCGTGCAGATCCACGGCGGCATGGGCTTCATCGAGGAGACCGGCGCGGCGCAGCACTACCGCGACGCCAAGATCCTGACCATCTACGAAGGCACGACCGCCATCCAGGCCAACGACCTGATCGGCCGCAAGACCGTGCGCGACGCCGGCAAGGTGGCCAAGGGCCTGATCGCGCAAGTGCGCGCGACCGAAGCCGAGTTGGCCAAGCTGGAAGGGGCCGACTTCGCCGCCATCCGCAAGCACCTGGCGCAGGGCGCGGCCGACCTGGAGGCGGTGGTGGATTACGTGGTGGCCAACATCAAGGCCGACATCAAGGGCGTGTTCGCAGGCAGCGTGCCGTACCTGAAGCTGGCCGGCATCGTGCTGGGCGGCTGGCAGATGGCGCGCGCGGCCGTGATCGCGCAGCGGAAGCTGGCTGCCGGCGAAGGCGACGCCAGCTTCTACAAAGCCAAGATCGGCACCACGCGCTTCTTCGCCGACCACTTCCTGAGCCAATCGTCGGGCATCCGCACCTCGATCGTCGACGGCAGTTCGGGCGTGCTGGCGCTCGACCTCGATCAGTTCTAAAAATCCGGGGTCAGGTCCGTCATTTCGTCATTCAGGAACTTTCGCCGCCTTTTTTAGTTCCCGTGTGACGAAATGGAAGACCTGACCCCGGAGTTTTTTATGGCCTCGGAGGGTTTTTATGCGGATCGCTGTCGTTTCTGATGTTCATGGTAATTTGCCGGCGCTGGAGGCGGTGGCGGCCGATATCGCGCGGCGCGGCGTGGACAGGGTCGTCAATCTTGGCGACAGTCTGTCCGGGCCGCTGCTGGCGCTGGAGACCGCGCGCTTTCTGATGGCGCGCGATTGGGTCCATTTGGCCGGCAATCATGAGCGGCAGATTTTGCGGCCGCATCAGCGCACCGCGTCCGATGTCCACGCCCATGCGCAACTGGGCGAGGCCGAACTGGCCTGGCTGGCGACCTTGCAGCCCAGCCTGCGGCTGAATCCCGAGGTGCTGCTCTGCCACGGCACCCCGCGCAGCGATCACGAGTATTTTCTGGAAACGGTGGAGCCGGACGGCGTGCGTCTTGCCACGCCGGCGGAAATCGAAATGCGCAGGGCCGGCGCCGAGGCGGCCTTGATTGCCTGCGGCCATACCCATGTGCCGCGCGCGCTGCGCTCGGCGTCGGGCGGTCTGATCGTCAATCCCGGCAGCGTCGGCCTGCAGGCTTACGATGACGATCATCTTCACTATCACGTCATGCAGAACGGCGCCCCCGATGCGCGCTACGCCATCGTCGAACGCGGCGCGCACGGCTGGTCGGCCGCGCTGATTGCCGTCCCTTACGATTGGCGCCCCATGGCCGCGCTGGCCGAACGCAATGGCCGCCCGGACTGGGCGCACGCCATCGCCACCGGCTACGCTAAGCCATCACATCAATAATCGCCTGGTACACGCGCACCGGCTCCTCGGCTATGCGGTTGAGCACGTAGAGGAAGTGTTCCTGCCCGAACACGGCGTACTCGCGGGTCGGGAAGCCGCGCGCCTGCAGGGCGTCGATTTGCTCGGTGCCCAGCCCGATCAGCGATTCGAATTCAAACCAGCGCGGGTCGATGCGCTCCTGCAGGACCAGGTCGCTGATATTGGCCTGGATGCCGCGGTCATGCGTGGCGATCGAGCATTTGTGGCCGCTCAGCAGCAGTTCCTGCGCGTAACGGCGGTAGGCGGTGGCCAGCTCGGGGCTGTTGCGCGCGTGCGCCACCCCCTCCGGCTCCAGGAAGGCGCCTTTCACCAGCCGGATGCGGCCCGGCAGTTTCATCAGCGCCGGCAGGTCCCGCGCCGTGCGGTGGCGCTTGGCCGGCACCGTGATGCCGACGTTGCGCAAATCATCCTCGACATGCAGCCGCGTGTAGATGGCGTAGATGTCGTCGGCGCGGTCGATGCCTTCCATCGAGATCATCACCTCGCGGTTGATCTCGGCGGCGGCCAGCGCGATGCGGCGCGCGTTGCGGTAGCCCAGCTCGCTGTCCACCAGCGAACCCACGTGCGACAGGTCGAACGAGATCGAGCAGTTCAGGTTGCGCTGGCCGATGGCGCGCACCAGTTCCATGAAGACTTCCGTCTCGGCCATGGCGAACGCCTCGTCGCGCACGCTTTCGCCCATGTATTCGGCCGACGCCGCATGGCCGCGCGCGATGATTTGCTCGACGCGCCGCAAGGCCTCATCGACAGTGTGCCCGGCCACGTAGCGCTGCGACACCTTGTGCATATACGGCCGCAGCAGCGGATCGTTGCAGAACCTTTCCTTGGCCGCCTCGTCCAGCGCGAGGGCACGCAGCGCGCCGGCGGCCTGATCCACCAGCGGCTGCCATTCGGCGGGGAAGTTCATCGGCGGATGATGCTGCCGTTGGCGTTTTGCACGCGGTCGCCGGTCAGCATTTGCGGGTCGTGATCGAAGTGGAAGCTGGCCTGGCGGCCGTTGTCGTACTGCACGTGCACGGTCCACTGCTTGGTGGACTTGGCTTTCTCCTCGATCTTCTTGCCGGCGTAGGCGCCGCCGGCCGCGCCGGCCACGGTGGCCAGCTGGCGGCCGTGGCCGCTGCCGACCTGGTTGCCGAGCAGGGCGCCGGCCACGCCGCCGGCGATCACGCCCAGCGCGCTGCCTTCGCCGGCTTTTTCACCGAGCACCACCGAGGTGACCTTGCCGCAGTCGCGGCACTCGCCCGGCTTGGCCGGGCTGGCCTTGTACTGGGCCTTGGCCAGCGCCAGCGACTTGTCGTACTCGGACTTGGCGTCGCGCAGGCATTGCATGCGCTGGCCGGAATCCTGCTCGTCGGCGCACAGCTTTTTATCCTCGGCGTAGCGGGTGGCCAGGCGCTTGGTTTCGGCGTTGTATTGTTCTTTCGGGCTTTGCGCCTGCGCCGCGGAGGCCAGGCTGGCCAGCAGCACGGCGGCCATGATGGAACGGTTGGACATGTTGTTCTCCTTGTTGTTAGCCGTAGGCGCCACCAGTGTACAGCAAGTCAAACAGGCGCGAGATGGTGGCGATCAACGCGCCGCAGCCGACCATCATGCTGGCCACCAGCACCACCGCCACCGGCCAGCGCGTGTCCGACCGCCGGCCGGAGTGGGGGTTGTGGCGGGCGTCCCATTTCTCGTCCGGCGTCAGTCCCAGCAGCAGCGCCTGCAGGAAGCCGGCCAGGCCCGACAGCGTGATCGGCAACAGCTTGTAGAAGCCGTTGGCCTCGGGCGCCATCAGCGCCACCAGCAGCGCCAGCGGCAGGCTGGCCAGGTGCAGCCACAGCCAGCGGTCGCGCCAGCCGCCCAGATACAGCCGGTGCAGGCCGATGCCGCCCAGCAGGAAGGCCAGCAGGGCGGCGATGGTCTTGTTTTTGTGGCGCGGGTGATGCGAAACAGTCATGGTTGTTTGGCAAAATAGTCGGTAAACCAGCAGTATCAGGCATAATACGGCCCCCGGCACGCCTTTTTTGCGGGCAAAGCTATTGCCCCGGACGCCGGAACAAGGGATAATCTTCGATTGCCCCAACATGCCCAATTATTTCATTAACGCTTGCTGCCACGCGGCAAAGCGCGCTATAATTTGCGGCTTTTTCCGTCCTAGCACAATTTTTGGAAATATTATGGTCGTTATTCGTTTAGCTCGTGGTGGTGCCAAGAAGCGCCCTTTCTTCAACATCGTTGCAACCGATTCGCGTAATCGTCGCGATGGCCGTTTCATCGAGCGCATTGGTTTCTACAACCCAATGGCAGCAGGTGGCGAAGTCGGCCTGCGCATCACCGAAGACCGCCTGGCGCACTGGCAGTCGGTTGGCGCGCAACTGTCGCCTACCGTGGCTCGTCTGGTTGCTCAAAACAAAAAAGCAGCCTAAGCCAAGCTGGTAACCGGTTTGACCGATAAGACTGCATCCGGGGTGAAAATCCCCGACGATCTGGCACAGGTAGGCTTTGTCTTCGGTGCTTACGGCGTCGCAGGCTGGGTGAGGATACGTCCTTTCTCGGAAGATGCGGATGCGCTCATCAAGGTTAAAACCTGGTGGTTGGATAAGCCGGCGTTGCGCGACGTGGACGTCCAGCAGGTCAAACTGCATGGCGGCGATGTCGTGGCGCGCCTGGTTGGCGTGACTGACCGGAACGTGGCCGAAGCGCTCAAGGGCGCCGCTGTCTACATTCCGCAAAGCCGCTTCCCGGTCTTGTCCGACGATGAGTTTTACTGGGCCGAGCTGATCGGTCTGGATGTAGAGAATCTGCAAGGCGAGCACCTCGGCAAGGTGACCGACATGATGAGCAATGGTCCGCAGTCGATCTTGCGCGTCAACCCGGTCGCGGCCGCTGATGCCGACCCCGAGGAAGTTGAGGCGCAGGAGCGCCTGATCCCGTTTGTGGACGCGTACATCAGCAAGGTGGACAAGGAAGCAAAGAAGATCATCGTCGACTGGGGCCTTGATTACTAAGCACGCAACATTGAAGGGCGGTTCGCCATGCAATTTGATGTCGTAACCCTGTTCCCGGAAATGTTTGCCGCGATTACGCAGTCGGGTGTGACCCGGCGCGCGTTTGAACAGAATAAATGTGGCCTGTCGCTGTGGAATCCGCGTGATTTCACCACCGACAATCACCGCACCGTGGATGACCGCCCCTATGGCGGCGGCCCCGGCATGGTGATGCTGGCCAAGCCGCTGGAGCTGACCATCAACGCAGCCAGGCAGCGCCAGACCGACGCCGGTCTGCCGCCGCCGCGCGTGCTGTTCATGTCGCCCCAGGGCAAGCAGTTGACGCATGAGCGCGTGATGGCGCTGAAGCAGGAGCCCGGCGTGGTGATCCTGTGCGGCCGTTACGAGGCGGTGGACCAGCGTTTGCTGGACCGCGTGGTCGATGAGGAAATCAGCCTTGGCGATTTCGTGCTGTCCGGCGGCGAGCTGCCGGCGATGGCCTTGATGGACGCGGTGATCCGCCTGCTTCCCGGCGTGCTGAACACCGACGCCTCGGCCATCGAGGACAGCTTCTTCAATGGCCTGCTCGATTCGCCGCACTACACGCGGCCGGAAACGTATGAAGGTGTGGGCGTGCCGCCGGTGCTGATGGGCGGCAACCACGCCGAGATTGAAAAATGGCGCCGCCAGCGCATGCTGGAGGCGACCGCGCGCAAGCGACCGGATTTGCTCATCAAAGCGCGTGAGGCAGGACTGCTCACCAAGCGCGACGAGCAATTTTTGGCGGGCCTGTAGGCCCGTCTGTTATAACCCCATCCTCTACTGGGCAGAGTTTTTACTCACAGCGCGCCAGCACGATGGTTTTTGGAGTCATTAAAAATGAACCTGATTCAACAACTCGAGCAAGAAGAAATCGCTCGCCTGGGCAAAAACATCCCTGAGTTTGCTCCTGGCGATACCGTGGTGGTCAACGTGAACGTAGTCGAAGGCACCCGCAAGCGCGCCCAGGCTTACGAAGGCGTGGTCATCTCCCGTCGCAACCGTGGCCTGAACTCGAACTTCATCGTTCGCAAGATCTCGTCCGGCGAAGGCGTCGAGCGTACCTTCCAGCTGTACTCGCCGCTGATCGCTTCGATCGAAGTGAAACGCCGCGGTGACGTACGTCGCGCTAAGCTGTACTACCTGCGTGATCGTTCCGGCAAATCGGCACGTATCAAGGAAAAACTGCCAAACCGTCGCCCAGCGGCGAAAGCAGCCGAGTAATATCGGTTGTGTTTGGAAAGGGCGCTTCGCAGGCGCCCACGAAAGGCGCCGCTGGCGCCTTTTTGTTTTCAAAAAGGAGCCAGCATGGCCAAGCCACCGTTCGATCCCCAGCAACTGCCCATCGAAGCCATCGCCGGCGAGCCCGCCGTGGCGGCGCAGCGCCTGACACCCGACTGGCTGCGCGCCCGCTTCGCCGCGCCGCCCGCCGCCTGGACGCCGGAGGACCGCGAGCGCGTGATGCCGGGCCGCGACGCGCGCGCGCCGACCCCGGCCTCGGTGCTGATCCCGCTGGTGCTGCGCCCCAACGGCCTGACCGTGCTGCTGACCCAGCGCACCGCCCACCTGACCGACCACGCCGGCCAGATCAGCTTTCCCGGCGGCCGCGCCGAGGATTACGACCGCGACGCCGTCGACACCGCGCTGCGCGAATCGCAGGAGGAGATCGGCCTGGCGCGCGCCCACGTGGAGGTGCTGGGCGCCTTGCCGGACTATCTCACCGGCACCGGTTATTGCGTCACGCCCGTGGTGGGGCTGCTGCGGCCGCCGTTTGAGGTCACCGCCGATCCGGACGAGGTGGCGGCCATCTTCGAGGTGCCGCTGGCCTTCCTGATGGATGGCGCCAACCACCAGCGCCTGTCGGTCGAGCTGCCGGGCGGACGCCGCAGCTTCTACGCCATGCCCTACGAGGGTTATTACATCTGGGGCGCCACCGCCGGCATGCTGCGCAATCTGTTCCATTTCTTGCGCGCAGAGTGAGAACTAGGCTATCGTAACGTCCATTAAGGGCAGGACGACACTAAGGACATACATGACTTTTCTTTCCATCTTATGCGCGCTGCTGATCGAGCAGATGAAGCCGCTGCGCGCAGACAATCCGATTTACGCCGAGATCAAGAGCCTGGCGTTGCGGATGGAGACCTGGTTTAACGCCGGCCACTCGACCCATGGCCGCCTGGGCTGGTTCCTGATGATGACCATCCTGATGGTGCCGACCGCCGCCATCTATTGGACCCTGCGCCACTACAACTGGTTCCTGGCCGCTTTCGCCTGGAATGTGCTGATCGTCTACCTGACGCTGGGCTTCCGCCATTACAGCCACTATTTCACCTCGATCCAGCTGGCCCTGAATGCCGGCGACGAGGCCGGCGCGCGCGCCTTGCTGGCCGAGTGGACCAGGCTCGATACGGTCGGCATGGAAGCGTCCGAGATCACCCGCATCGCGGTCGAGAAATCGCTCATCACCACGCACCGCAATGTGTTCGGCGTGTTCTTCTGGTTCCTGATGCCGCTCGGCCCGGCCGGCGCCGTGATGTACCGCGTGGCCGAGCACTTGGCGCGCGCCTGGAACGAGCCCGAGCACATGCGCAACGAGGCGTTCGGCCAGTTCGCCGCGCGCGCGTTCTACTGGATCGACTGGGTGCCGGTGCGCCTGACCGCCGTGGCCTTCGCCGTGGTCGGCAACTTCGAGGATGCGATCTACGCCTGGCGCAACTTCGCGCACCGCTGGTCGAACGAGGCGATCGGCATCATCCTGTCGGCCGGCGGCGGCGCCATGGGCGTGCGCCTGGGCACGCCGGCGGAAAACGCCGTCAAGGCGCAGTTCGTTGACGCCACCACGGTCGACGTCGAGGTCGAGCCGGACGTGATGCCGGGCGACGAACCGAATATCCGCGCGCTGCAAAGCACGGTCGGCCTGGTGTGGCGCGCGCTGTTGTTGTGGATGATGCTGTTGTTGCTGCTGTCGAGCGCGGTTTGGCTCGGGGGATCGCCTTAAGCAGGGTACAATAGCGGTATCGCCTTGGTGCGGAGCGCGCATTTTCCGCACCAAAATAGGATATTCCTTGAAAAAGATGTTCCTTATCAAGGGCTTACTTATTTAGGTCTTCTATAAGATATAATACGTAAGATTCCTTCCCCCTCTACGCAGAAGCAGCCGCGCCTATGTCAGTTCAAAAACCGGCAGAACAGCAAGATTCGTTCTTCATCCTTGGCCAAACCAGCAATGGCAGGCAGTTCCGTCCGAGCGACTGGGCGGAGCGCCTGTGCGGGGTGATGGCCTGCTTCAAGCCGGAAGGCTCCGGCGGCGGCCGCGACTCCCACCTGCAGTTCTCGCCCTACGTGACGCCGACCGTGGTCAACGGCGTCAAGTCGGTGGTGGTGAACGGCAAGCTGCGCGCGCTGGAGCCGATGGCCTACCACTTCGTGCTGTCGTTCGCCAAGGACAACGACCTGCAGGTGGTGGACGCCTGCCTCGTCCCTGAAAAGAATTAATTTTTCCTTAAGTATCTTTCCACCGTGGCGCGGTGGGCGTATGCTGCTTGTTCTTATCTTTTTTGCGAGAGACTATGAACAACAGCCGTCTGAAACACGCCGCCGCCGCCAGCCTCCTGCTGTGCGGGATGTCCTTTGTCGCCACCGGAAGCGCCTGGGCCGCCGCCGCCCCGGCGGCGCCCGCGCTGCCCGCCGGCGTGGTGAAAGGGCCGTCGGTCGAAGGCATCACCGAATACCGGTTGCCGAACGGCCTGAAAGTGCTGCTGTTCCCGGACGCCTCCAAGCCCACCGTCACCGTCAACGTCACCTACCTGGTCGGCTCGCGCCACGAGAACTATGGCGAGACCGGCATGGCGCACCTGCTGGAGCACATGCTGTTCAAGGGCTCGCCCAAGAACAAGGCGATTCCGAAGGAGTTCGCTGAGCGCGGCATGGAGTTCAACGGCACCACCTCGAATGACCGCACCAATTACTACGAGGTGTTCCAGGCTAGCACCGAGAACCTGAAGTGGGCGCTGGAGATGGAGGCCGACCGCATGGTCAACTCCTTCGTCGCGCGCAAGGACCTGGACTCGGAGATGACCGTGGTGCGCAACGAGTACGAGGCCGGCGAGAACAGCCCGTTCGGCGTGCTGCTGAAGCGCATGCAGAGCATCGCCTACGACTGGCATTCCTACGGCCGTTCGACCATCGGCAACCGCAGCGACATCGAGAACGTCAAGATCGAGAACCTGCAGGCGTTCTACAAGACCTACTACCAGCCGGACAACGCGGTGCTGCTGGTGGCCGGCAAATTCGATCCGGCGCAGACGCTGTCGTGGATCACCAAGTCGTTCGGCAAGATCCCGAAACCGAAGCGCGCCCTGCCGCCATTCTGGACCGTCGAGCCGACCCAGGACGGTGAGCGCAGCTTCACCGTGCGCCGCAAGGGCGACGTGCAGATCGTCGCGCTGGGCTACAAGATCCCAAGCGCGCTGCAGCCCGACAGCGATGCCATCAGCTTCATGTCGCAGATCCTCGGCGACGAGCCGACCGGCCGCCTGCACAAGCAGCTGGTGGAAAGCGGCAAGGCCGCGCAGGTGTTCAGCTTCGGCATGACCGGCTACGCGCCGGGCCTGCAGATCATCGGCGCCGTGGTCAAGTCGGGCGAGCCGCTGGAGCCGGTGCGCCAGGCCCTGACCGAGGCGGTGGAGAGCTTCGCCAAGACGCCGCCGACCGCGGAGGAGATGGAGCGCACCCGCCGCAACTTCGCCAACTACATCGAGAAGTCGCTCAACGATCCGCAGCGCGTGGGCGTGACCCTGTCGGAAGAGGTGGCGTTGGGCGACTGGCGCCTGCTGTTCCTCGGCCGCGACAAGCTGCCGGAGATCACCTCGCAGCAGGTGGCCGAGGTGGCGGCGCGTTACCTCAAGCGCGATAACCGCGTGGTGGGCGAGTTCATCCCGGAAGACAATCCGCAGCGCGCCGACATTCCGGCCGCGCCGCCGGTGGCCGAGGTGATGAAGGACTTCAAGGGCAAGGACAGCGTGCTGACCTCGGAGGTGTTCGATCCGAGCCAGGACAACATCAACGCCCGCACCGAGATCAAGGCCATCGGCGGCCTGAAAGTGGCGCTGCTGCCGAAGAAGAATCGCGGCGAAACCGTGGCCGTGAATCTGGCCCTGCATTGGGGCGACGAGAAGAACCTGGCCAACACCTCGATCACGGGCGCCATCGCCAACGAGATGCTGATGCGCGGCACCAGCAAGTACACGCGCGAACAGCTGGCCGACGCCTTCTCCAAGCTGAAGATCACCGGCACGCCGTACAACTTCGAGACCACCGGTCCGAATCTGGACGCGGCGCTGCGCCTGGTGGCGCACGTGCTGAAGGACGCCAGCTTCCCGCAGGCCGAGTTCGAGCAGCTGCGCCAGCAGTGGATCGTCGGCCTGGAATACTCGCGCAGCGAGCCGCAGGTGCTGGCCAACGAAGCCATCGAGCAGCACTTCAACCACTATCCGCAAGGCGACATCCGCCGCGCGCTGACCACCGCCGAGAAGCTGGAGGCGGTGAAGGCCCTGAAGCTGGAGGACGTGATCGCATATCACCGCGATTTCTACGGCGCCAACCACGGCGAGCTGGCGATCGTCGGCGACTTCGACAAGGCCGCCATCAGCAAGACCATCGATGAAAGCTTCACCGGCTGGAACAGCAAGGCCTCGTATGCGCCCGTCCTGACCACCAATGTGGACAAGGCGCCGTTGCGTGTGTCGCTGAATGCGCCGGACAAGGAGAATGGTTCCTACACCGCGCGCCAGGCGCTGGACCTGAACGTCAACGATCCTGACTATCCGCTGCTGGACCTGGCCAACTACATCTTCGGCGGCGGCGCGCTGAAATCGCGCATGATGGACCGCATCCGCCAGAAGGACGGCCTGTCCTACGGCGGCGGCAGCGGCGTGCACGCCGGTGACGAGGACCGCGCCGGCGCCTTCGGCATGGGCGCCATCGCCGCGCCGCAGAACCTGAAGAAGCTGGAGGCGGCGATCCGCGAGGAACTGGAGCGCGCGCTGAAGGAAGGCTTCACGCAGGCGGAGCTGGATGGCGCCAAATCGGGCCTGCTGCAACAGCGTCTGCAGAATCGCGCCAAGGACAACGTGGTCGCTTCGGGCTGGACGCGCAACCTGTATCTGGGCCGCACCTACAGCTGGAGCAAGGATTACGAGACCAAGCTGAAAGCGGCCACGCTGGCGCAGGTGAACGCGGCCTTCCGCAAATACATCGATCCGGGCAAGCTGTCGGTGGCGGTGGCGGGCGACCAGGCCAAGGCCGATGCCGCCGCAGCGGCGCCCAAGAAGCCTTAAAACTTCGGCAGGCGGTCCAGCGTGATCACGTTTGGATCGCCGTAGATCTTGCGCTTGTGGGCGTTGGTGTTGTGGTATTCACCGGTCCAGAAATTATCCGGACTGGTGACGCCTTCAGGACCGGCGCCGTCGTTCCATACCATGAACCACAGCCAGCGCTGGCCGTCCACCAGGTCGGGAATATGGCTGGTTTCGGACAGCGCCACCGGCTTGCCGTGTTGCGCCGTCTTGCGCCACGCCTCGGCGTAATTGTTCTCGTAGACGTCGTAGCCGGTGAGATCCACCACGTCGTCGCCCGGATACCAGGACGGATCCTGTCCATTCCACACCCAGATCAGGTTACGCAGCTGGTGCGTTTGCGTCAGGCGCTCGTGCATGTGGCGCCACAGCGCGATGTGGCCCTCGCGCGAGGTGCCCCACCAGAACCAGCCGCCGGCCGCCTCGTGCAGCGGACGCCATAACACCGGGACGTTGGCGGCCTGCAGGCGCTTGAGCTCAACGGCGATGCGGTCGATGGCCTCGTCGATCTTGCGGTAGTCGGCCACCGGCAGGCGGTAGGGCGTCTCCTTGGTGTAGAACTTGCCGTTCTCCATGCGCCAGTGCCAGTGGAAGGACACCAGGCCGCCGCGCGCGGCCCAGGCGATGGCTTCCTCGGTCTGATGGTGGCCGTCGCCCTCGGTGGTGTCGTAGTAGTTCATGAAGTCATAGCCCATCAGCGCCGGATACTTGCCGGTGTCGTGGTACACGCGTTCGGCCATGTCGACGCTGTCGCGCCAGGTCAGGTCGGCCTGGCCGGCGAGGGTTTGCTTGCCCCAGATGCCGAGCAGGTAGTTGTAGACAGCCTGCGTTTTATCGTCACGCGGCGCGGCGCCGGCCGAGGCCAGCGCGAAGGCAAGGAGCAGGGGAAGGTATCTCATGTCGCCAATGTAGCGCCGGAACGCGCGCCCCACAATCATTTTGCTGTTTCAGCCCCGTGTTTAGCGCGTTGCGTGCACGTTTTGCGATTATGTACTATCATTAGTTACATGAGACGAGACAGCAAACTTTCCTCCATCCTGCACGTGCTGCTGCACATGGCGCACGGCGACAGGCCGTTGACTTCCGAAGAGCTGGCCGGCTACCTCGGCACCAACCCGGTGCTGGTGCGGCGCGTGCTGGCCGGGTTGCGCGAGCGCGGGTACGTGGGGGCTGACAAGGGACATGGCGGCGGCTGGCGCATCACCTGCGACCTGCGCGCGGTGACGCTGCACGACATCTACGAGGCGGTCGGCGCGCCGGCCGTATTCGCGATGGGGCACCGCGACGAGCATCCGCAATGCCTGGTGGAGCGCGCCGTCAACCAAGCGCTGGGCAGCGCCTTCGATGAGGCGGAGGCGCTGCTGCTGTCCCGTTTCAAGGACGTCACGCTGGCTGACCTGTCCAAGCGGTTCAACCAGCATCACAAGGGAGCGCACCATGGACACATATGACGTTATCGTGGTCGGCGGCAGCTACGCCGGCATTTCGGCCGCCATGCAATTGGCGCGGGCGCGCCGCCGCGTGCTGGTCGTCGATGCCGGGCGGCGGCGCAACCGCTACGCCAGGCACTCGCATGGCTTCCTCGGCCAGGACGGACGCGAGGCCGCCGCCATCGTGGCCGACGCCCGCGCCCAACTGATGAAGTATGGCACCGTGCGGTGGCATGACGGCACGGCCACGCTGGCGGTGCCGCGGGATGGCGGCTTCCGCGTGTCGCTGGCCGATGGCGAAGCGGCTCACGGCCAGCGGCTGGTGCTGGCCACCGGCGTGGTGGATGAACTGCCAGCCATTCCGGGGCTGGCCGAGCGCTGGGGCGCCAGCGTGTTCCATTGCCCGTATTGCCACGGCTATGAGCTGGAGCAGGGCCGCATCGGCGTACTGGCGACCGGCGCGCATTCGCTGCATCACGCGCTGATGCTGCCGGACTGGGGGCAGGTGACCTTCTTCCTCAACGCCGCGTTCGAGCCGGACGCCGAACAGCTGGCCAAGCTCGCGGCGCGCGGCGTGACGCTGGAGCGCACGCCGGTGCGGGCCATCGCCGGCCGCGCCACCGTGGCGTTGCGGGACGGCCGGGAAATGGCGATGGACGGCCTGTTTGTCGTGAGCCGCCTGCGCGGCGCCAGCCCGCTGGCCGAGTTGCTGGGCTGCGACATGGAGGAGGGCGCGCTTGGCAAGTACGTGCGCACCGATATGATGAAGGCGACCAGCGTCGCCGGCGTCTATGCCTGCGGGGACCTCGCGCGCATGACCGGCAACGTGGCGATGGCGGTGGCCGATGGCGCCATGGCTGGCGCGGCCGCGCACCAGTCGCTGATGTTCGGCGCGCCGGCCTAGGCGTTCAGTTCCGCCACGAAATCGTACATGTCGCCGCGGAAGTAGGAGCGGCAGAACTCCACCGCGCGGCCATCGCGGTGGAAGCCCAGGCGTTCCACCGCCAGCCCCGCCGCCCCATCCTCGGCCTGCAGCAGCGCCGCCTGTTCGCCGTTGAGCAGCAGGGCGCTCAGGCGTTGCAGGGCGCGCACCGGGCGGTTGCCGGCCGCCTCCAGCGCTTCATACATGGACATCTCCACCGCGTCGATGGACGGCAGGAACGCCGCCGCGATGGTGGCGTACTCGATGCACATCGGGATCTCGTCGGCGTAGCGGATGCGGTTGAAGCGGTACACCGGCGAACCGGGGCTGAGCCGCAGGCGCAGCGCTTCCTCCGGCGTCACCGTGCCGGTGGAGCGTTTGAGCCACACGCTGCGCGGCGTGCGCCCGCGCGCCCGCATGTCCTCCGAAAAGGAGGTCAGCTTGGCGAAGTTTTTCTCAATGCGGGTATTGATGAAGTTCCCCGAGCCGGGCCGGCGCACCAGCAAGCCCTCCGACACCAGGCCGTCGATGGCCTTGCGCACCGTGATGCGCGACAAATCCAGCTCCGCCGCCAGCAGGCGCTCGGCCGGCAGCGCCGCCTCCGTTCCGTACACCCCCTTGTCGATCGCTGCACGCAGCGCCCGCTGCAACTGCTGATACAGGGGCAGGTTGCTGCCTCGCCCCAGGGTTTCCATGATCTGTGCCAACGAGCTCATGCGCCGTCCCGTAAATGTGTATGTCGCTTTGATAATACCAAAAAGAGCCATGGCGTTGGTATTGCACTGGTATTCTGCTGGTCCCTTTGTTGCCCCATGGGATTAGTGTGGCTGCTATGCCACGTTAATGCAAAGTGGTATGTGTTCGGCTCACAACATATGAAAAAAATATTCAAATTGGTAGTGTTCTGGTATTGGACTGGAGTATATTTGAGTAAGTGGTTTTGAAGTGGTTGCAAAAAAAGGGATCTGTGGGAGGTTGCGGCGGCAACGCCCGCGTGAAGGTCCACGTTAAAACTGAAGGCTGAGAAGCCAGCAAATCAAGGGAGAGCATATGAAGGGGAATTCCACGGTAGCGGTCCACGCCAGCGCGACTGGCCGCATGACGCCTATCGCCGCGGCGGTCGCGGTACTGGCCATGGGCATGGCCATGTCGGCGCAGGCGCAGGAGGCCGCGAGTCCAGAGAACGTGGTGACGGTGACGGGTATGCGCGCATCCCTGCAGCAGTCGTTGAACCAGAAGCGCAACGCCGAGTCGCTGGTGGAGGTGATCACCGCCGAAGACATCGGCAAGATGCCGGACAAGAACGTGGCCGACTCGCTGTCGCGGGTGGCCGGCGTGACCACCACCAGCGCCGGCTCGGCCGAGGGTTCGTTCGGCGAGAACGAGCACGTGCAGCTGCGCGGCATGCTGTCGCAACTGACCCTGACCACGCTCAACGGCCACACCGTGTCGAGCGGCGACTGGTACGGTCCGAACATCGCCGCCGGCGGCCGCAGCGTGTCGTACACCTTGCTGCCTTCGGACCTGGTGGGCCGCATCGTGGTGCACAAATCGTCGCAGGCCGACCTGACCGAAGGCGGCGCCGCCGGCACCGTGGATATCCAGACCCGTCGTCCGCTCGAATTCAAGGAGCGCCTGACCACCTCGGCCTCGCTGGAAGCGGCCTACTCCAGCGCCGCCAAGTCGACCGACCCGTCGGTGTCGGCGCTGGTCAACTGGAAGAATGACGACAACACCTTCGGCATCCTGGCCCAGGTGTTCTCGCAAACCCGCAAGCTGCAGCGCGCCGGTTCGGAAGGCGTGTGGTGGGACAAGACCGGCGCCACCTATCCGGATCCCGCGCTGGCCAACAAGAACATCAGCCTGCTGAGCGGCGCGGTGCTGTTCGAGCAGGAGCGCAAGCGCCAGGGCGGCTATGTGGAAGCGCAGTGGAAACCGCAAAGCAATGTCACGCTGGACCTGTCGGCCTTCCTGTCGACCGTCGACGCCAAGAACTACAACACCAACTACATGGCCGACACCATCAACGCCGTCAATGGCCCGGGCTGGAACGGCGTGGCCGTGCGGCCGACCGGCGCGGCCACCGTGTCGGGCAACACCATCACCTCGATCTTCTTTGACAAGAACGCGTTCGGCGCCAGCTCGGCCGGCGCCTTCTCGGTGGTGGAGGACGTGGCCGCGCGCCCGGACGCCAAGACCGACTCCAAGTTCGTCAACCTGGACGCCAAGTGGGTGGTCAATCCCGACCTGACCGTGAACGGCAAGCTGGGTCACACCACCGGCTCGGGCAAGACCAAGGACGTCGGCTTTGAGGTGCTGAGCGGCTGGAACCAGGGGGCGGGCTACTCGCTGACCTCGGACGGCATCTTCGTGCTGAACGTGCCGGGCGGCGACAAGTTTGTGAAGGCCGGCGGCGGCATCGGCGGCTGGGGCAGCTACAGCGAGTCCACCGACAAGGAAACCTACGGCCAGGTGGACGCCGACCTGAAACTCGAGTCGAGCCTGGTGCCGTCGCTGAAATTCGGCGCGCGCTTCGCCAAGCACGAACGCCAGCTGACCAAGCTGGCGATGACGCTGGGCGCCGGCGCCGCGGACGAGGGGCAGATTCCGGACAGCGCGATCGGCAACTACGACGCCAACTGGTACGGCAACTTGCCGGTGAACCCGACCCCGGGCTTCCGTCCATTCAAGATCAGCAACGACTACGTCGCTTCCTGGGTGGCCAAGTACGCCAACTTCAACACCCACGCCTACCAGCAGGAATTCGACATCAAGGAAGACGCCACGGCGGCCTACCTGATGGCCAACCTGCAGCCGAGCGAGATGGTCAGCGGCAACGCCGGCGTGCGCGTGGTGCGCACCAAGATGGATATCGAAGCCTACCTGCCGGGCGGCGCGCCAAGCTACTCGCAAAGCTTCACCGACGTGTTGCCCAGCCTGAACCTGCGCGCCGACTTCAGCAAGGACCTGATCGCCCGCTTCGCCGTCAACCGCGGCATGTCGCGTCCGGAGTTCGGCCAGCTGGCCGGCAACGACCTGCAGGACCTGCAGCACACCGGCGTGGGCAGCAACCCCTACCTGAAGCCGATCCGCAGCAACAACCTGGACCTGAGCGTGGAATGGTACTTCGCGCCGAAGGCCTTGCTGTCGCTGGGCATCTTCCACAGCAAGCTGGATGGCATCATCGCCTACGGCCACAGCATCCTGCCGTACGCCGATGCCTCCAAGGCCGGCGTGATCGCCAACTATGACATCTCGGCGCCGATCAACACCGACGGCCGCCTGAATGGCCTCGCGGCGGCGTATGAGCAGAACATCTGGGGTGGCTTCGGTCTGTCGGCCAACTACACCTACGCCGACGGCAAGCAAACCAGCAAGCTGGCGAGCGGCACCTGCAACGGCAAGGCGGGCGAGGACTGCACGCTGTACGGCACCTCGAAGAACTCGTACAACACCGGCGCCTACTATGAGGACGAGCGTTTCAGCGCGCGCGTCAGCTACAGCCGCCGTTCGACCTACAAGCTGGGCAACCGCGGCGGCGCCGACTACTTCCAGAGCGCCAACGGTTCGCTGAACCTGTCCTTGAACTACAACGTGAACAAGAACATCACGTTGACGGTCGAGGCGCAGAACCTGAACGACCCGCTGCTGACCGTGTACAAGACCGACACCACGCAGATCGCCGGCGTGTACAAGAACGGCAAGACCATCTACGGCGGCCTGCGTCTCAAGTACTAATCTTCATTGTGTAGCTGGTCTTCGGGCCGCCGGCAACGGCGGCCTTTTTTTTATGTGAACGAGAGGAGCATCGCAGTGCACCGTTTTCTGAAATTCCTGCCGGCGCTGCTGGCCTGCCTGTGCGCCGGCGCGCTGGCCGCGCCGTCGGTGCTGTACAGTCCCTACAAACATCTGGCGATCGACAGCGGCGTGCCGGCGCCGTACGTGAAGGGCGGGGCGCTGACCTGGGCCTTTGCCAGCGGCGAATGCGGCAGCGAGGTGTGGGGCCGACAAAGCGCGCAGCAGGTGGCCGACAGCCATGTCGCCGCGTTTGTGCAGGCCGGCGTCGATTATGTGGTTTCCACCGGCGGCCAGGGCGCGGTGTTCACCTGCGCCAGCGATGAGGGCATGGAGCGCTTCATCGCCCGCTACCAGTCGCCACGGCTGATTGGCATCGACTTCGACATCGAGGAGGGGCAGAACGAGCAGCAGATCAACTCCCTGGCCGAGCGCGCGGCGGCGGCTCAACAGCGCCATCCGGGTCTGCGCTTCAGCTTTACCATCGCCACCCACGCGGCCTCCGACGGCAGCCAGTTGAGCCTCAACGCCACCGGCGAGATGGTGCTGAAGGCGGCGCGCGGCAGCGGCTTGCGCGACTATGCGCTCAACCTGATGGTGATGGATTACGGCCCCGCCACCCGTGCCAACTGCGTGGTGCGCAAGGGCCGCTGTGACATGGGACGCTCGGCGATCCAGGCCGCGCGCAATGTGCATGCCAAATACGGCGTGCCGCTGGAGCAGATCGAGCTGACGGTGATGATCGGCGTGAACGACGTGCTGGAAAACGTCTTCACACTGGACGACGCGCGCACGGTGACGGCGGCGGTGCGCCGCATGAAGCTGGCGGGCTTGCATTTCTGGTCGCTGGACCGTGACCAGCCTTGCAGCGCGGCCAGCGGCGCCACCGGCACCGCCGATGCGCGCTGCAACGGCATGAAGCAGGTGCCGGCTGGCGCCTATCTGCGGGCCTTGTCCGGAGAGGGGCGATGACCGGGCGGCGTCGTTACCTGTCGCTGGACGTGCTGCGCGGCCTGACGGTGGCGCTGATGATCGTGGTGAACACGCCGGGCGACGGCAGCCAGGCCTACGCTCCGTTGCTGCACGCGGCATGGCACGGCTTCACGCTGACCGACTGGGTGTTTCCCACCTTCCTGTTCGCGGTCGGCAACGCGCTGGCCTTCGTGCTGCCCGGCTACGCCGCACAGGGGCGCGCCGTGGTCCTGTCGCGCATCGCCAAACGCAGCGCGCTGATCTTCCTGCTTGGCTTCCTGCTGTACTGGTTCCCGTTCTTCACCAGCGACAGCGCCGGCGGCTGGATGCTGTCGCCGCTGGACCATACGCGCATTCCCGGCGTGCTGCAAAGAATAGGCTTGTGCTTCGGCCTCGCCTCGCTGGTGCTGTACTTCTGGGGACAGCGTGGCGGCTGGTGGTTCTGCCTTGCCGCCTTGCCGGCCTACTGGGTGCTGATGGCCGCGTTTGGCGACTACACGCTGGCGGGCAACGCCGGCCGCCAGCTGGACCTGTGGCTGCTGGGCAAACATCACCTGTACCACGGCGAGGGCATCGCCTTCGATCCGGAGGGCGTGCTGGGCACCTTGCCGGCCACGGTCAATGTGATTGCCGGGTACTTCGCCGGCCATCTGCTGATCACGCGCGGCCATGGCCGCGATACCCTGGCCAGGCTGGCGCTGGCGGGCGGCGCCTGCGTGGTGCTGGCGCTGTGCTGGAACAGCGTCTTCCCGATCAACAAAAAGCTGTGGACCAGTTCCTATGTGCTGCTGACGGTTGGGCTGGATTTGTGGCTGCTGCCATTGCTGGTGTGGCTTATCGAAGTGCGCGGTGCGCGGCGCGGCACCTATTTCTTTGAGGTGCTGGGCAAGAACACGCTGTTTATCTACCTGCTGTCGGAAGTGGCGGTGGTGGTGCTGCAGCGGCTCACGATAGGCGGCAGGGATGGCTACAGCTGGCTGTACGCCACGCTGTTCCAGGGATGGGCGCCGCCGCAAGCCAGCTCGCTGCTGTTCGCGGTGGCGTTCATGCTGATGTGCTGGACGGTGGGCTGGATCATGGACCGGCGCGGCATCTACGTGAAGGTGTGAGGTGAAAAAAAAGCCAGCTGGGAAGCTGGCTTTTTGCATTACTTGGCTTCGGCGGCGCCGATTTTCGGGCCGGTCTGGTACATGATCCAGTAGCGGGCCAGGTCGGCGCGCGGGTCGGTGCCGGCCGCCAGAGGTTTCAGCACCTCCAGCGATTCATCCTTCTTGCCGGCCATGGCCAGGGCGTAGCCCAGGCGCAGCTTGGCGTCTTCAGGATTCTTGGACACGCCCTTGGCGATACCTTGCTTCATCAGGTCGATCCCTTTGTCGTACTGGCCCAGGGTCACATAGTTGTAGCCCAGGTTGACCAGGCCGACGCCGTCCTTCGACTTTTGCGCGGCCGGGATGCCGCTGTCGATGTTCTTGGCGTCGTCCGCCGCGCCCTTGTTGGCGGTGGCCTTGATTTTTTCCAGCGCGGCCTTGTCCTTGCCGGCCGGGATGCCGCTTGGGTAGCCCTTGTCCATGGCGATCTTGGCTTCGGTGAAGAAGCCGCCCAGGTTGGCCAGTTCGGCTTGTTCGGCGTAGTCCTCAGGCTCCATCTTCGACGGCACGGTCACCGCTTTCAGGCGCACCAGGTCCAGGTCCAGACGGTTGTTGTAGGTCTTCTTGCCGCGGGTGCGGTTCAGCAGGTCGTTCCAGTAGTCCTCGGTCGGATAGTAGCGCGCCAGCTCTTCCACGGCTTGCAGATACAGCTCGTTGTCCTTGGTCTTGATGCCGACGTTACCCAGCAGGTTCAGGGTATCCTTCGGCGGCACGGTGCCGGCCTGCTTGGCTTCGGCGATGTCCTTCAGCACTTCGGTCTTGGTGGTGGCGAAGTCGTTCTTCAGGAAATAGGAACGGATGATGAACTGGCGCTGCTTCTTGGTGTCGCCCGACTCGGCGCCATAACGCTCGAACCACTTGATGGCGTTGTCGAAGTCTTTCAGGCCGCTGTAGTAGATGGTGCCGATGGCGTCGATGAAGCGCAGCTTGTTTTCCTGCGGCAGACGGCCCGATTCGATCATCGCGGTCAGGCCCTTGATGGTCAGTTCGTTGTTGCCCGAGGCCTGGCCCAGTTGCACGCGCATCTGGTTCAGCACGAAGTCTTCGTACGGGGTCAGGTTGGGCATGGCCGCAGCCTGGTCGATACGGCTCTGGAATTCAGTGTAGTTCTTGGCGTCCAGCAGAGGTTTGGTCTGTGCCGGGTCGATCAGCTTGTAGATTTCCGGGCGCACGGTGTCTTTCGGCGCTTCCGGTGCTTTCTTTTCTTCCGCGGCGTGGACCGGGGCCATGCCCATGATGGCCGGGGCGGCGTTCAGGCCAATGGCGGCCAACAGCAGGCTGATACGAGCAAGACGAGTATGGGACATGGTTATCCTTCTATCAAACATATTAGGGATGTAAACCCGCGTATTGTTACACAAAACCGGTTGGAACTCCGAATTCAACCGTGTTGCAGTGCATGGCCTTCGGCGTTAAACAGCAGGCAGCGCGACGGCGGCAGATGGACGCGCGTCTGGCCGCCCGTGTGCAGCGACGCCGCCTCGGCGCCTTGCTTCACGGCGATCATGCCGGGCAGGCCGGCCAGCGTGGTGTACACGATGGATTGGTCGCCCAGGTACTCAACGTGGCCGACCGCCACTTGGATGACATTCTCCTCATGCTGCGGTGCAGCGACGAAAAGATGCTCGGCGCGGACGCCCAGCGTGACCTGCTCGCCGGGAGCGGCGCCGGTCACGCCGTCGACGTGCACGATGGCGCCGTCGGGCAGCCGCACCGACACCCGCGCCGCGCCCGTCGCGACGACTTCGGCGGGGATGAAATTCATCTTCGGCGTGCCGAGGAAGCCGGCCACGAACAGGTTGGCCGGCGCGTTGTACAGCTGGTGCGGCGTACCCACCTGCTCGATGCGGCCGCCGTTGAAGACCACGATGCGCTGGCCCAGCGTCATCGCCTCCACCTGGTCGTGCGTCACGTAGATCATGGTGGTTTTCAGTTCGCCGTGCAGACGGCTCAGTTCCACCCGCATCTGCACGCGCAGGCTGGCGTCGAGGTTGGAGAGCGGCTCGTCGAACAAAAACACCTCCGGCTTGCGCACGATGGCGCGGCCGATCGCCACACGCTGGCGTTGGCCGCCGGACAGCTCCTTCGGTTTGCGCCTGAGCAGCGGGGCGATTTGCAGGATGTCCGCCGCGCGCTCCACGGCGGCCCGCACCTCGGCCGCCTTGTGGCCGGCCAGCTTGAGGGCGAACGCCATGTTCTCGTACACCGTCATGTGCGGGTAGAGCGCATAGGACTGGAACACCATGGCCAGCTTGCGCTGTGCCGGCGCGACGTCGTTGGCCAGCACGCCGCCGATGCGCAGGGTGCCGCCGCTGATGGTTTCCAGGCCGGCGATCATGCGCAGCAGGGTGGACTTGCCGCAGCCTGAGGGGCCGACGAACACCATGAACTCGCCATCCGCGATATCGAGGTCGATGCCGTGGATGACGGGCGTCTTGTCGTAATGCTTGACGATGTTGTGGAGACTGACGCTGGCCATGCTTATCCCGCGTGGGCGGCCTGCGGCGCCGCCGTTTCTTCCTGCGGCTGCGGGCGCGCCGTCATCGGAATGATCTGCGACAGCACCGCCACCGGTATCGCCGACAGCATCACCCAGATGAAGAAGTGCTGATATCCCAGCGCGATCTGGATATCGCCGCTGAACAGCTTGAACAGCACAGAACCCAATTGCATGATGCCAGTGGCGAACGCGTAGTGCGCGGTCTGGAACTTGCCCGGCGCGACCACCTGCATCATGTACAGGATCAGGCCGACGAAGCCGAAGCCATAGCCGAACATTTCCACGCTGAGCGCCGCGCCGATGATGGACAGGTCGGTCGGCTGGAAGGTGGACAGCAGGTAGAAGGCGACGTTCGGCAGGTTGACCGCGAGGATCAGCCACAGGATGGCGCGCTTGAGGCTCAGCCACGAGGTGAAGTAGCCGCCGGCGATGGAGCCGACCAGGAAGGCCACGGTGCCGACGGTGCCGTACACGGCGCCCACCTCGGCGGTACTCAGGCCAAGCCCGCCGAGTTGGCGCGCCTCGCGCAGGAACAGCGGGCCGATGGACTGCACTTGCGCCTCGCCGGCACGGAACAGGATGATAAAGACGATCGAGACCCAGATGCCTGGTTTCTTGAAGAATTCCACAATCACTTCCCACAGCGTGCGGGCGATGGCTTTAGCGTTGGTGTCCTCGCTGGCTTTATTTTGCGCCAGCGGCAGTGCCCAGCGGTTGTACAGGCCAAGAGCGATCATCATGGCGCCGAGGATGCAGAAGCAGATGGTCCATGCCGGCACCACGCCCAGGGTTTTTTCGAAGTGGCCGGCCAGCAGCAGCAGGCCGCCGGTGGTGAAGAATTTGGCGGCGTTGAAGAATGTGCCGGTCCAGCCGGCGTATTGCGCCTGTCCTTTTTCATCGAGGCTGGTGATGTACAAGCCGTCGCAGGAGATGTCGTGGGTGGCGGAGGCGATGCCGACCAGTGCCAGCATCGCCAGGCTGGCGGCGAACCAGAACGGCGCCTGCAGCGCCAGCGCAACGCCGCCGAGGCACAAGCCGCCGAACACCTGCAAGAAGGTGACCACCAGCTTTTTGCTTGGCGCCAGTTCGAGGAAGGGACTCCACAACGGCTTGAGCGCCCACGGCAAGCCAATCAAGGCGATCCAGTGATTCAACTCGTCGTTGGGTACGCCCATGCTTTTCAACATCTGGCTGGCGACGATGGCGACGGCAAAGTAGGGCAGGCCTTGCGCGAGGTACAGGCTGGGCACCCAGAGCTTGGGATTGCGGATTTGGTTGTTGTCCATGCTGTGTTATCTCCACCAGCTCGTCATTCCCGCGCAGGCGGGAATCCATGCTGAGTATGGGTTCCCGCCTGCGCGGGAACGACGATATCGTTTTAGTTATGCGAACCCGGGTACCGGGGCGCTGCCGGTGGCTTGCAGCTGGCCTGACAACCAGCCGTTGATGGCGTCCAGCGCCGGCTGGGCGAATCCGTAGGTCATCAAGGCGGGTGCGTCGATATCCAGCGCCTGGTACGGATTCCACAGCGCCAGGTGCAGGTCCGGACGCCAGGTGTCGCGCGCGCGCTGGCCGTAGCGCAGGCGCGAGGTGGAAGCCAGCATGGTGAAGCGGCCGTCTTGCGGCAGCGCGTTCCAGTCGAAGGTGTCGGCGTTGGCGAAGGTGACCAGTTCCACGTCGTACAGCTGGCGCAGCGAGTCGGCCACCACGCCGGCCGGCACGCCGGCTTCCGAGACGCCGTCGCTCACCACGTCCGCGCGCGCCACCAGGCGCACCTTGGCGCCCGGCGCGGGGCGTTGCGGCTGGCCGAACGCGGTCAGGCCGCGGCGCCAGCCCTCGGCCATGATCTCGCGGTCCGCTGCGTCTTCCTTGTAGGAGCGCGGCTTGCATGGGTAGGCCTTGGCCAGCGACGAGAGACGCGCCAGGCGCGTATCGATGGCGGCCTGCGACAGTTCGCCCGAGGCGATGGCGGCGGCGATGGCGTCGAGCGTTTCGTTCTGGGTCTCGGTGGTGCCCAGCGCCATCACCATGTCGGCGCCGGCGGTCAGCGCGCGCACTGCGGCGTTGCCGACGCCGTAGCGGCCGGCGATGGCGTGCATGTCCATGCCGTCGGTGATGATGATGCCTTTGTATTGCCACTCCTCGCGCAGCAGGTCGTTGAGGATGCGGCGCGACATGGTGGCCGGATTTTCAGGGTCCAGCGTCGGGTAGACGATGTGCGCGGTCATCATGGCCGGCGCCGCGCCCGAGGCGATGCGGAATGGCGCCAGCTCCAGGCGATCCAGTTCCTCCACCGGCTTGTTCACGGTCGGCAGGTCGCGGTGCGAGTCGACGTTGGTATCGCCGTGGCCGGGGAAGTGCTTTACGCAGCAGGCCACGCCTTCCGCGTGGCTGCCTGCCATCCACGACATGGCCAGTTCGGCGGCGCGCTGCGGCTCGGCGCCGAAGGAACGCTCGGCGATCACCGGGTTGTGCGGATTGTTGTTCAGGTCCAGCACCGGCGCGAAGTTCCAGTTGAAGCCCAGCGCCTTCACCGCGCGCGCCACGGCGGCGCCGGTGCGGTAGGCCAGGTCGGTGTCGTCGGCGGCGCCCAGGCCCATCGCGGCCGGCGGCGCCGGTACCCAAGTCGAACGCACCACGGCGCCGCCTTCCTGGTCGATGGCGATCAGCGATTCCGGACCCATGACGGCGCGCAGGTCGGCGGTCAGCCTGGCCAGCTGTTCGGAGTCGGTCATGTTCCCGCGGAACAGGCAGACGGCGCGGATGCTGTTCGCTTGCAGGAATTCGGCGGTGGCCGCGTCCAGCACGGTGCCGGGGAAGCGGATCATAATCAGTTGGCCGGCTAATTTTCTCAGTTCGTTTTGGGTTGTCATTTCACTGCTCCGTCCATGCCGCGCATGAAGAATCGTTGGGTAAACAAGAAGGCTGCCAGCGTGGGCAGAATGGTCAGCACGGTCCCGGCGGCGATCACGCGCGTGCTGCTGCCGAAGGTGCCGCGCAAATACAGCACGCCCACCGACAGCGGGAATTCGTCCGGCTTGCTCATCACGATCGAGGGCCAGATGTATTCGTTCCATGCTTCCACCGCCGTCAGGATGCCGACCGTCGCCAGCCAAGGCGCGATCAGCGGCAGCATGATGCGGCTGAAGATGATCCATTCGGAGGCGCCGTCGACGCGGGCGGCGTCGATCAGGTCTTGCGGGATTTCCTCGAACGCTTGCTTGAGCAGCAGGATGGCGACCGCGTTGACGACGTTGGGCAGGATCACGCCGGCGTAGGTGTCGACCAGGCTAAGTTTGGTGACGGTGATGAAGTTGACCAGGAAGTTGACTTCCGACGGCAGCACCAGCGTGGCCAGGATCAAGCCGAATACCAGCTTGCGGCCCTTGAACTGTATGCGCGCCAGCGGATACGCGGCGGCGGAGCACAGCAGCAGTTTCCAGAACACGGTGCAGGCGGCGATGAACACCGAGTTGCGGAAGAAGCTCCACATCGGCAGGGTGTTGAAGACTTCGGTGAAGTTGTCCAGCGACGGCGCCTTCGGCCAGAAGGTTGGCGGATAGGCGAAGATGTTCCCTTCGGTGGACAGCGCGGTCACCAGCGTCCACCAGAACGGGAACACGCACACCACGGCGATGGCGCACAGCAGCAGGTAGTGGGCGGCGGTCTTCATCGGTGTTTTGGTTTTATCCAGCGCAGGCAAAGCAGGGCGATGCCGATGCAGAAGAGGGAGACGATGAAGCTGGCGGCCAGCGCGCGCGGCAACTTGAGGTGCTTCAGTCCCTGGTCGTAGGCGTAATACAGGCCGGTGAAGGTGGAGTTCATTGGACCGCCTTGCGTGAGGACGTCGACTTCCTGGTAGGCTTTGAGCGCGGCCAGCACGGAAAGGATGGAGCAGACCATGATGGTCGGGCGCAGCATCGGCACGGTGATTTTCCAGAATCGCTGCCAGCGGTTGGCGCCGTCGAGGATGGCGGCTTCCTGCATGTCGGCGGGGACGGCTTGCAGGGCGGCCAGGTACATCACCATGTACCAGCCAAGGCCGCGCCACAGCGTGACGAACATGATCGCGAACAGGGCGATGGTGTCGTTGGACAGCCAGCCCACTGGCGCGTTGATCAGTTGGAGCGTTTGCAGCACGTAGTTAAGGGTGCCCTGTTCGTGGAACATGAAGCCCCACATGATGCCGACGACGGAGACGGTGGTCACGACCGGCACGTAGAAGGCGGCGCGGAAGTAGCGGATGCCGGGCAGATTGTTGTTGACCAAAACCGCCAGGCCCAATGCGCCGATCTGCACGAAGGGCACCATCAGCAGGAACAGCAGGGAGTTTTTCAGGCCGGTGACGAACATTTCGTTGTCGAAGATGACACGGAAGTTGTCCAGGCCGACCCAGTGGGTTTCGCGTATCAGGCTGTAGTCGGTGAAGGCCAGTAGTGAGCCGAAGGCCACGGGCCAGAAGGAGAATACGGCCAGCAGCGCCAACGCCGGCGCCAGGAACAACCACGCCACCCCGTCATTCCGCATCGGCGGACCGCGGCGGACGCCGGAATCTATAGAACGCTGGCCGGCCATCTCAGTATGGGTTCCGGCTTCCGCCGGAACGACGGTGGTGGGGCGCATCAGTGACTCCTCTGCGCGGCGAGCTTCTTGTTCCAGATGGCGACTGCCTGGTCGAGCGCCTGCTGGATATCCTGCTTGCCGGTGACGCCAGCTTCCACCGCCTTCACCAGATAGCGCCGCAATTCATCGTAGTCGGTGATGCCGGCCACATACAGCGTGTGCGAATGCGGCATCGACACGGCGCCCGCAGCCACGGCCCTTTCCGCAGCACCGGCGTTCGGCGGCACCGTGGTGAAGAACGGATCATTGGCCGCCTGCGTCATCGCTGGGTACACGCTGGCCTGCTTTGCAAAGGCCAACTGGTTGGCGTCATTGGTGAGGTAGCGCGCGAACTTGCCGATGGCCGGCAGCAGTCTGGCATCCACGTTTTTCGGCACGCCGAAATGAATCAGCCAGCCGCCATCGGCAATGCCGGTCGGGCCGAGCGGCGCCGGCGCCACGTCGGTGATGGCGTAGATATCTTTGGCATCGCTCTCGATGCGCTTGACCGCCGTCGGCGGCGCCAGCAGCATGCCGAGGCGGCCGCCCTTGTAGGCGTCGATCGCGGCCGGGAAGTTATCCTCGGCGAACAGCGCGTCCTTCAGCAGGCCGCCGGCCTGGTAGGTGTCGGCCAGCTTGCGGATCAGCGCCACGTGGGCTGGTGAATTGAATACCGCTTTGCCGTTCTTGATGACGGCAAGGCCCTGCTGCATCATCAGCCCGTCGATCTTGGACAGGGCGGGACACAGCCCCGCCTTGCCGGTGCGCGCGGCGATCTGGCGCGCGAACAGCAGTTGTTCATCGAGATCGCGCGGCGCGTGCGGGATGGCGGCGGCCTTGAAGATCCGCGTGTTGTAGGCGATGACCGCGACGTTGCTGTACATCGGGAAGCCGTAGGTCTTGCCGTTGAAGGTGAGGTCTTGCAGCGTGCTGGCAAGGTAGCGCGGACGGGCATCGGCCAGCAGCGCGTCGACCGGCATCAGCAGGCCGTCGCGGGCGAATTCGTCGGCCCAGGGGACGTTGAGGTTGACCAGCGCCGGCGGCTTGCCGGCCACGATGCGCGTCACCAGTTTGGTTTGCAGGATGTCCCAGGGGAAGTCCACCCACTCGACCTGCACGCCGGGATTCGCGGCTTCGTAGTTTTTCACCAGCGTTTCGTAGTAGGGCGTGAACTTGGGCTTCATGCTGAAGGTCCAGAACTCGATCTTGTCGGCGGCGACGGCGCTCGCCGCCATCAGCAGCGCCGTCACCGTCGCCGTCGCCGTCATCCCGGCGAAAGCCGGGATCCATGCTGAGCGTGCAGGCACGCGTTCTATGGGTCCCGGCGTGCGCCGGGACGACGGCGGGCGGCGGAACATTTTAGTTGGTCTTGGTGACTTTGCTCAGGTGGCGCGGCTGATCCGGGTCCAGCCCACGCGCGGCCGACAGCTGCGCCGCCATCTTGTAGAACGTCTGAATCGCCACGATCGGATCCAGATCCGGCGTCGCCGCCACCGGCAAGGTCAGATCGCGCTCCGCCACGTCGGCCGGCGCCGCCAGCAGCACGCGCGCACCACGGCCGCGCATCTCGGACGCCAGCGCCAGCAGGCTCGCCTGCGTCGGCCCGCGCGTGGCGAAGATCACCAGCGGATAGCCTTCCTCGATCAGCGCCATCGGACCGTGCTTGATCTCCGCGCCGCTGAACGCCTCCGCCTGCAGCGCCGAAGTCTCCTTGAACTTCAGCGACGCCTCCAGCGCCACCGGGAAGCTGATGCCGCGTCCCACCACCATGATGTTACGCGCAGGCGTCAGCACCTCGATCGCCTTCGACCAGTCCTCGGTGGTCGCCGCGCGCAGCGATTCAGGCAGGGCTTCCAGGCCGGCCAGCAGCTCGGGATCGTTCTGCCATGCGGCCACCAGGCGCGCGCCGGCCACCAGGCTGGTGATGAAGCTCTTGGTCGCGGCCACGCTTTGCTCCTTGCCGGCGCGCAGCGGCATGGCGAATTCCGCCGCCTGCGCCAGCGGTGAATCGATATCGTTGACCAGCGCGATGGTGGTGGCGCCGCCGTCGCGGAAGTATTTGATCGGTTCCACCACGTCCGGGCTCTGGCCCGATTGCGAGATCGAGATGGCCAGCGTGTCGCGCGTGATCAGCGGCGATCTGTTCAGCGTCACCAGCGACATCGGCAGCGAGGCCACCACGCGGCCCAGGCGCGCCATGATCAGGTAGGCCACATAGGCGCACGCGTGGTCCGAGCTGCCGCGCGCGATGGTCAGCGCGGTCGAGAAGGAAGTGCTCCTCAATTTGCGGCCCAGTTCCGCGTAACGCTCGCCGTCGTTGGCCAGTTGCAGGGCGACGCAGTCGGCGGCGGACAGGGCTTCTTTCAACATCATTGAGGTCACAACAATTCTCCTTCGATATAGACGGCTTTGAGGTTCAGGTCACGGTCGAGCACCACGAAGTCGGCAAACGCGCCGGGGGCCAGGCGGCCCCGCTCTGAGAGGCCGAGGTAATCGGCCGCATACGTTGAGACCCGCGCCGAGGCGTCCGCCAGATCGAGGCCGAGTCCGACCAGGTTACGCAAGGCCTGGTCCATGGTGAGGGTGCTGCCGGCCAGCGTGCCATCAGGCAGGCGCACGCCGCCCATGCACTTCATGACTTTGTGACGGCCCAGCATATATTCGCCGTCCGGCATGCCGGTGGCGGAAGTCGAATCGGTGACGCAGTAGATATTCGGAATGCAGCGCAGCGCGGTGCGGATCGCGCCGGGATGCACGTGCAGCAGGTCGGGAATCAGTTCCGCGTAGGTGCCGTGCGCCAGCGCCGCGCCAACCATGCCGGGCTCGCGGTGATGCAGGCCGGGCATGGCGTTGAACAGGTGCGTGAAGCTGCGCGCGCCTTGCGCCAGCGCGGCCACGCCATCCTCGTAAGTGCCCAGCGTGTGGCCGATCTGCACGCGCATGCCGGCGTCGGACAGTTCCTTCACCAGTTCCTGATGACCGGCGATTTCCGGCGCCACGGTGATCACGCGCAGCGGCGCCAGTTCTTCCAGCTTGCGCACGTCGGCCAGCTTGGCGGAGCGCGCGTAAGGCGGCTGCGCACCGAGCTTGCCGGAATTGATGAACGGACCTTCCAGGTGCGCGCCCAGTACGCGCGCCTCGCCTTTGCGGCGCTCGGCCGCCGCCGCGCCAATGCCTTTCAGCGCGATGTCGATGTCTTCCGGCGGCGCGGTCATGGTGGTGGCCAGCATGCTGGTGGTGCCGTGTTTGGCGTGGATGGCGGCGATGGTGCGGACGGCGTCGCCGCCCTCCATCACATCCTTGCCGCCGCCGCCGTGCACGTGCAGGTCAATGAAGCCAGGCAAGATATAGGCCGCTTCGTTCAGCGCCGGATCGGCGCTGGCGCCGCTGATGGCGGCGATGCGTTGGTTGAATGTGATCTCACCGTGGATCCAGCCCGCCGGTGTCAGGATATTGCCTTTGATTGCATCGCTCATCTGCGCGACTCCGCTACGAATTCATAATAATCACTCCGGCAGAACGAGTGGGTCAGTTCCACCGCTGCGCCGTTGTCGAGATAACTGACGCGGGTGATGTGCAGCATCGCGGCACCCGCGGGAATATTGGCCAGGCGCGCCTGCTCATCGCTGGCGTTGACGGCGCGGATATGCTGCAGCGCGCGCATCGGAATGGTGCCATTGGCTTCCAGGTAGCCGTACAGCGACTCGTTGACGCTGTGCGGATTCGGCATGTACTGCGCCGGGATGGTGCTGGTTTCAATCGCCATCACCACGTCGTCGGCGGTGCGCAGGCGTTTGAGGCGCGCCACCGGCATGTTGGGCGAGAGGCCCAGCGACAGCAGCTCCACCGGCGAGGCGACGCCGATCTCGCGCTGCAGCCAGCGCGAGCCGGCCGTGAAGCCGCGCTCGCGCAGCTCCTCGGAAAAGCTGGTCAAGCGCGACAGCGGCTGCTCCAGCTTGGGCGTGATGTAAGTGCCGGAGCCGCGCTTGCGGGTCAGCATGCCGCGCTCGCACAGCATGTCGATGGCCTTGCGCGCGGTCACGCGCGAGATGTTGAGCATGTCCGACAGCACGCGCTCGGACGGCAGGGCCTCGTTGGCGCGCCAGTCGCCGCCGGCGATGCCGTCGGACAGCTTGTTCGCCAGCTGCATGTACAGCGGGGTATCGCTATCAGGATCGGGCGTGAAGTCGCTCAACTGGGCTAGCACGGCTTACTCCTCGAGGCGCGACTGGATCAGGCGCAGCGCGCCGGCCGCCGAGTCGCCCTGCGGTGTGACGAGACGCGGCAGCAGCGCGGCCGGCAGGTAAGGGCGCAGCGGCGCGGCCAGG
This sequence comes from Duganella sp. SG902, assembly GCF_013376005.1. GTDB lineage: Bacteria > Pseudomonadota > Gammaproteobacteria > Burkholderiales > Burkholderiaceae_D > Rugamonas. Next base: position 577,317 of record NZ_JABMJK010000004.1, read on the forward strand.
CCGCCGCACAGGGCGATCGGCAGCTTGCCGCTGGCGTCCAGCGCATTGGCCATCAACTCCACCTCGTCGCCGGCGGCCAGCAGGATGCCGCGCGCGGTGTCGTTGCTGTCGCCGTGCTGCAGGACGATGCGCGCCAGTTGCGCATATTTGGTCTGCGTGGCTTGCGCCAGCCAGGTCTGGATGGCGTTGCGCTCGCCGCCGCAGGCGTTGGCGACGTCGGTGGCGAAGGCGTTGGCCGGCATGCGGCCGTCCAGCACCTGCTGCACGTGGTTGATGGCGCGCAGCCCCATCCAGGCGCCGCTGGCCTCGTCGCCGGCGGGGAAGCCCCAGCCGCCCACTTCCACGTGGCGGCCGTCGGCCAGCTTGATTTCACCGACGCTGCCTGTGCCCAGCGCAATGATGGCGCCGGGCTTGCCGCGGTGCGCGCCCAGCACGGTGGTGTGGCCGTCGCTTTCCAGCGCGACCTGCGCGTAGCCGGGATTGGCGGCGACAAATTCGGCCGCCCATTGCTTGTTGTGCACGCCCGCCAGGCCGAGGCCGACGGCGATGCTGGATTTGTTGGGGAAGTCGCGGCCGGCCGCGCGGAACGCCTGCGCGGCGGCCTCTTCCACGGCGGCCCAGGCCTTGGCGATGCCATGCATCAGGCCGGACGGGCCGCTGGCGCCCTCGGCGATTTCCGCGCCGTCGGCGCGCGCCAGGCGCACCCGGGTGCCACTGCCGCCGCCGTCAACGCCGATGAAAAATTCGATCATGTTTACCTGAGAAAGCTAATGCCGGGATGCCCGCGATGAAGGGCACTATAGGGGGTGGCAAACCAGCTTGTCAACAGGTATTTAACTGGTATTAAAAAATATTGAAGTGGACTGGCATTGTCTCCTTGGAATCGTTTTTTAACTGACTGTTTTTAAACGATAAATTCTATTTTCGCGGGTGCGGTGCGATTGTGGCATTTGCATGCCACTTTTGGCGGACCTAGCGGTGGTATGTGACCAGATGGGTGCGGTTGGTGTCGGCCCTGTCGGCCACCGCGACCACCGCGTTGCCCGGGCCGTGGACCGTGACGTCGGTCTGGCGCGTGCACAGCTGGCGTGCGTCCAGCTCGCCCGAGCCGCTAACCTGCGCGCTCAGCACGGTGGCGTTGCCGGACAGGATCATGTTACCGGGCCCGCTCAGGCGCGCGCGCACGCTTTGCGCCTCCAGTCCGCGCACGGTCAGGTCGCCCGAGCCATGCACCTCGGCCTCGAGTTTCTTGATATGGCCGGCGATGCAGGCTTCGCCCGGTCCGTGCAGCGAGGCGCTGGCGGCGTCGGCGCTCAGGGTGCAGGCGTCGAGGTCGCCCGAGCCGTGCAGCTCGGCGCGGATCTCGCGCGCGCTGCCGCGCAGGACCACCGAGCCCGGCCCGTGCAGGGCGGCGTTGACGCGGTTGGCGTGGATGTCGCCAATATCGAGGTCGCCCGAGCCGCTGACCACCAGGTTCAGGTCTTGCGTGACGCCGCTGGCGTTGACGTCGCCGGGGCCGCTCATCTGCAGGTTGAGGTTGCCTGCGGACAGCGCGCGCAGGTCGAGGTCGCCGCTGCCGTTGGTGGTGACGCTGAGGTCGCCCACCTTGCCGCTGGCCTGGATGTCGCCCGGGCCGTCCGACACCAGCGTCAGCTGCTTGCCGTTGAATTGCTGCAGCTCGACGTCGCCGCTGCCGGCGTTGCGCAGGCTTTTCAGTCCGGCCGCGCTGACGCGGATGGTGAGCGGCTTGGCCTCGCGGCCCCAGCTCAGGTTGAAGGTCCAGCCGGCGCTTTGCTTGCGCGGCTGGCGCAGGGTCAGGGTGTCGCCCGCGACCGAGGTTTCTATTTCGGCAAACTGGCGGCGCGGGCCGGACAGTTCCACCGTGTTGCCCGGCTGCGCGGTGACGATCACGCGGAACGGGCCGATGATGTTGAGGTTGCTGAACGGGGCCACGGTGCGCGTTTCGCTGCCGTAGCTGTTGTCGGGCTTGTCGGCGGCGCCGGCCAGGCTGGCGGCCAGCAGCAGGGCGGAGGTCAGCGCGGCGTGTTGGATCGTCTGCTTCATGTTGGTCTCGGTATGGGAAGTGGCGAGAACTGGACGATATGACAAAACCCGGCCGTCGTCGCGCGCCATGGGATGGACGCGCGGAAGTGTGGGATCAACTGCAAAAAACCGGGGCTGAGCCGCAGTTCAACTTTGGCGCCGGGCGGCCGTTACTGTTTGTGTGGCCGCGCCGCGGCCGTGATGTCATAATGGGCGCGGTAGGAAAGGAGCGCACATGATCAAATACATGGGAACCAAAAGTACCAGCGATGGTGGTGTGCTGTATGTCTTTTTGATTAACGGCCTGCAGAAGGAAATCAGGGAGCATGCCTTGAAACAGTATCCCGGCTGCTACGAAGCACTGCCACCGACGGCCAAGGCGCGCATCAGCGCCAACCGCGCGTGGTTGTCTAAAACGTAATGCGGGCGCGCCTTGCCTTGGCCGGCGCGCTGCTGGCTGGCGTCTGCTGCGTGGCGGCGGCGCAGTCGGTGCCCACCACGTTTGGCACCATCATCGGCAACGGCCTGCTGTGCCGCGATCACACCGATAACATTTACTACTACAACTACCTGGTCAAGCATTTCGGCAACTGGTACAAGCACGAGGGCGGCGCCTACTGGTTCCGCACGGCCGGCGCGTCGCTGTGGGGCACCGAGGTGTCCGAGGTGATGGTCAGCGACGACACCAGCACCTTTATCTTTGTCGGCGCGGTGGCCGAGGCCACGCCGGAAAACCTGGAGAAGGCCATCATCCAGCAGGTCGGCACGCATTACACGGTGATCGACACCTCGGCCTATCCGGTGCGCGAGGCCAAGCCGGCCAGCCGCATCGTGTATTTCGATACCAAGTCCAAGATTTACTGCGCCAAGTACAAGCCGCTGCCGCCGGTGCAGCCGCCGCCGGTGCGACAACGGCTAAAATAGGCGACCCGCCACTTCCCGCGCTTTCATGTACACGCAATTTTTCAACCTGAAGCAATCGCCGTTCTCCATCGCGCCCGATACGCGCTACCTGTTCATGAGCGAGCGCCATCGCGAGGCGCTGGCGCATCTGCTGTACGGCATTGGCTCGGGCGGCGGCTTTGTGCTGTTGACCGGAGAGATCGGCGCCGGCAAGACCACGGTGTGCCGCTGCTTCATGGAGCAGATTCCGGAGAACTGCAAGCTGGGCTATATCTTCAATCCCAAGCTGTCGGTGGAGGAGTTGCTGCTGTCGATCTGCGACGAGTTCGGGATCGCCCTGCCGCCGCAGGGCGCGGTCAGCGTGAAGACTTACGTGGATGCGATCAACGCCTACCTGTTGGCCAGCCACGCGCAGGCGCGCAACAACGTGCTGATCATCGACGAGGCGCAGAACCTGTCGGCCGAGGTGCTGGAGCAGTTGCGCCTGCTGACCAACCTGGAAACCAGCGAGCGCAAGCTGCTGCAGATTATCCTGATCGGCCAGCCGGAGTTGCGCGAGATGCTGGCGCGGCCGGAGCTGGAGCAGTTGGCGCAGCGCGTGATCGCGCGCTATCACCTCGGTTCGCTGTCGGAGGCGGAGACCGGCACCTACATCGAGCACCGGTTGGCGGTGGCCGGCGCGACGGCGATCGCGCCGTTCCCGCGCGCCATGATGGGCCTGGTGCACAAGCTGACCAAGGGCGTGCCGCGCCGTATCAACCTGCTGTGCGATCGCGCGTTGCTGGGAGCGTACGTGGAGAATCAGCCGCAGGTGTCGCGCAAGATCTTGCAGCGCGCGGCGGCAGAGGTGTTCGCCGGGCAGGATGGGGCCGGGCAGGGCGCGCGCGCCGGCGGAGCCGCGAGCCGCTGGCCGCTGGTGGCGGCGGGCATGCTGGGCGGCGTGGTGATCGGCGCGCTGGCATGGCAACTGCTTGCGCGCGACGCGAGGCCGGTGGTCGCGCCCGCGCACGCGGCGGAGGCCGGGCGCACGCAAGCCGGTGTGCCCGGCGCCGCGTCGGCGGCGGCATCGGCGGGGGTGGCTGCTGCGGCGGCGCCCGGCGCGATGCGTGCCGGCGGCGACAGCGCGGCGGCTCTGCGCCAACTGGCCGGCTTGTGGGGCTTGACGCTGGTGGATGGCGATCCTTGCCCGACCGCCGCGCGCGCCAATCTGCGCTGCCTGCCGGTCAAGGGCACGCTGGAGGAGTTGCGCCTGCTGGACCGTCCAGCCATGCTCAAGCTGCACGACGATCCGGCCGCGCCCAACTATGTGCTGCTGACCGCGCTCGATGAGCACACAGCCACCATCGTGAGCGCCGGCGGCAAGCCGCAGGCAGTCACGCTGGATGCGCTGAACGCCCGCTACGACGGCGAATTCACCACCTACTGGCGCGCGCCGCGCAATTGGCGCGACGAGGTGCGCGGCGGCGACCAGGGACCGGACGTGGACTGGCTGGCCAAGCGCCTGTCGCAGATCTACGACCTGAAGAAGCCGCAGGAGAACCAGCCGCTCGACGCGCCGCTGCGCAAGCGCTTGATCGAATTCCAGACCGCGCAGCAGCTCAAGGCCGACGGCGTGGCCGGCCCCAAGACCTTCATCCGCCTGTACCAGCTGGGCGGCGTGCAGGAACCGCGCCTGCGCTGATCAGACTGAGCGGCCGTCGTAGTGATGCACGGGGATGGCTTGCAGGTCGATGTCCTCGATGCAGCGCAGGTTGACGGCGGCCATGGCGTCGCCGTTGGGCGAGGTGCCCTCGCCAAACGGATGGATGCCGCAGGTGGCGCAGAAGTGGTGCTTGATGACGTGCTTGTTGAACAGGTAGGTGCTGAGGTTGGCTTCGGGCGTCAGCAGGCGCAGGTTCGGGCGTGGGATGAACCACAGCAGCGAACCCTTGCGCTGGCACATGGAACAGTTACATGCCAGGGCGGTGCCGATGTCGCCTTCCGCTTCAAATTTGATCTGGCCGCAATGGCAGCTGCCGGTGTATTTCATGTGCTGTCTCCGTCGTGTGGTTGTGACGTGTAAGATAGCGCGATATCCGATTCATTAAAAGCTATGTCCTATATCTTGGAAGCCTTGAAAAAGGCGCAGGCGGAACGTCAACTGGGCAGCTCGCCCACCATCCACGCGCCGACCTTGCAGGCGGCCGATACGGCGTCGGCCACGGGCCGCTTCAGCAAACCGCTGGTGCTGGCCGTGCTGGCGATGGCGGCGGTGATCGCGGTGCTGCTGGCCATGGTGCTGAAGCCGGCCGCGCAGCCGCAGCCGGCCCCGGCCCCGGCCGCCGCTGCGCCGCCAGCCGTCCAGGCCGCGCAGCCGCCCGCGCCAGCCGCGCCGACGCCGTTGCCCGCGCCGGTGGCGGATTTGCCGCCGTCGGTGGCCAACCTGGCGCGCGCCTCGGCGCCGGAAAACCATTCACAGCCGGCCGCCGCGCCAGCCCCGGCCCCGGCCCCGGCCTCAGCGTCCGCCCCCATCAAGCTGGTCGCGGTGCCCGAGGAGCCGGTGGTCAACCTGCGCGACTTGCCGGAGCCGATCCAGCGCGCCATCCCGCCGGTGACGGTCGGCGGTTACATCTATTCCCGCAACGCCGCCGACCGGGTATTGCTGGTCGACAAGGTTCTGCGCCACGAGGGCGAGGAGGTCGCGCCCGGCCTGCTGCTGGAGAAACTGCAGCAAAAAGAAGCCGTGTTCAACTTCCGGGGTTACCGCTACCGCGTTCCCTATTGAGTTGTAATCCTCGTGTAATGAAAACATGATATTTTTCCATCATTGTGAACTCAGCAAGGGAAAAATCATGAAACATTGGAAGCTCCTGCCGTTGCTCATCGCCGCCGCCTCCTACGCGCAGCGCGCCCACGCCGCCGACAGCCTGCCGGCCGCCGAGCCGAGCGGCCTCGGCATCGCGGCGATCTGCCTCGGCCTCGTCGTCCTGTCCGCCATTGGACAGGGGCGCGGCACCATCATCAAGCCAGAACACTAAGCCGCCTGCTGCGCCTTCAAATGTTGCTGCGTATAATGCGTGGCATCAATCATCAAGGGCGTAGAAAGGCCGGCAATGCAACAAGTCAGTCCCGCGCATGCGCGCAAGGTCCTGGGCGTGATCGGGACCTCCGGCAGTGGCAAGACCACACTGCTGGAATACCTGCTGGCGCAACTGGCCGCCCAGGGCTGGAAGGTCAACGTCATCAAGCACAGCCACCACGATTTGCAGTTCGAACCGCAGCACAAGGACAGTGCGCGCCTGCGCATGGCCGGCGCGGCCGAGGTGATGGTGGGCTCGCCGTACCGCTACGCCATCATCCACGAGCTGCGCGGCGCGCCCGAGCCCACGCTCGACGAACAGCTGGCGCGCATGTCGCCGGCCGACCTGACCTTGCTGGAAGGCTTCAAGTCTTACGCCATCGACAAGCTGGAGGTGTACCGGGTGGAAGCCGGCCGCGCGCCGCTGTACCCGCACGACGAGCGCGTGCTGGCGGTGGCGGCCGACCATCCGCGCCCGGAAGGCCTGCGCGCCAGCCTGGCGTGGCTGGACCTGAACCAGCCCCAGCAGGTGCTTGCCTGGATGCTTACGCATCTGAAAAAAAATTCAGTGGCGGCCTAAAGTTCGCGCCATACTGTCCGTAAACAGAGTGATACCCCGAATTGGAGGACCACATGGACGTTAACAGTATTGCTCAGACCGCAACCACGATTGCGGATACCGGCACCAAGCAGGCTGTCGGTATTGCCGTGCTGAAAAAGGCCCAGGATATCCAGGCGTCCAGCGCATCCGCCCTGATCGAGGCGATCCCGCCGGTGCCGAACCTGCCGCCCCACCTCGGCAACAACATCAACACCACCGCCTGAGCGGCATTCGCGGCGCTGTCCGGCGCCGCCGTTTTCTCCTGCGCGGCGGCCGCCGCGCGGCGCGTTCGCGCATCCCTCATTCTCCCGTGTTCAGACAGGTGCATATCCGCCGCATTGCTGGTACGCTGCGGGTGCTGTTAACTTTTTCCACAGGAGACCACCCATGAATAAACGTCAAGCCCTGATCGCCGCAGCCCTGGCCACCGTGTGCGCCGCGCAAGCCGGCACGGCCGCCGCCGCCGAAGAGAAAGAAAAATGCTATGGCGTGGCCAAGGCCGGCCAGAACGATTGCGGCACCGCCAAGCACTCGTGCTCGGGCCAGGCCAAGGCCGATAACGAACCCGATGAGTGGAAGTTCGTCCCGAAAGGCACCTGCGAGAAGGCCGGCGGCAAGACCACGCCGCCAGCCAAGTAAGCACGCGCGGAGCGGCAAGGATGCCAGGTCTCGGCGTTGGCGTTGGCCTGCGGGCTCCGCATTACAGGCAATTTCTGGAACAACGGCCACGCGCGGCGTGGCTGGAAGTGCATAGCGAGAATTATCTGGACCGGGCCGGCTGGGACTGGCACGTGCTCCAGCAACTGCGGCGCGATTATCCGGTCAGCCTGCATGGCGTCGGGCTGGGGTTGGGCTCGGCGCGCGGCTTTTCCGACGACCACCTGCTGCGCGTGCGCGAGCTGGTGCGCGATGTGCAGCCGGTGCTGGTGTCCGAGCATTTGTGCTGGGGCGCGGTGGCCGATCGCCAGCTGAACGACTTGCTGCCGCTGACGCTGGACCGCGCCGCGCTCGACCTGATGAGCGCGCGCGTGGGCCGGGTGCAGGATGTGCTCGGGCGCCAGCTGCTGGTGGAGAACGTCTCCACCTATGTCCGCTTTCATGACGATGCCATGAGCGAAGCCGAGTTCCTGGCCGCGCTGGCCGCGCGCACTGGCTGCGCGCTGCTGCTGGACATCAATAACCTGTACGTCAATCAATGCAACCACGGCGAGGATGCGCTGGCCGCCCTGGCCGCGATCAGTCCCGGCATGGTGGGCGAGATGCATCTGGCCGGCCACCTGGTGACGCCGCAGGCGGTGATCGATCATCACGGCGACCGCGTGGCCGAGCCGGTGTGGCGTTTGTACGAGGCGGCGCTGGCGCGCTTCGGCGCCGTGCCGACCCTGATTGAATGGGATACCGATATTCCCGGGCTGGATGTGCTGCTGGCCGAGGCCGACCGTGCCGCCGTCCTGTACGCCCGCGCCGCGCCGCTCACGGCCCGCGGCGCCGAGCCGCTCAGCCGCGCCCCGACCGGTGCCGACCCGCCCGCCGGTCCGGCGTTGGCCGAAGCGGAGCGGCATCAGCAGTTGTTCGTCGGCGCGCTGTTCGATGCGCGGCTGGCGCCGCGGCTGCAGGCCTTGTGCAAGGCCGAGCACGCCGCGCATCGGCTGGCGCTGTATCGCGGCAACCTGAGCGAGACATGGCGCAAGACGCTGGGCGCCGCCTATCCGGTCGTGCTGGCGCTGGTGGGGGACGAGTTCTTTGCCGCGCTGGCGCGCGCCTACGGCCGCGCCCATCCATCCGACAATCCCGACCTGAACCGTTTCGGCGCGCATTTCAGCGCTTTCCTGCGCGAGTTCCCGCACGTGGCCGATTATCCCTACCTGCCGGACATGGCCGCGCTGGAATGGCTGCTGCACCGCGCCCACTACGCCCCGGCCGCGCAGGCGCTGAGCGCGCAGCAACTGGCTGCCATCGCGCCCGGGCAGATCGAGTCGGCCAGCTTCCGCCTGCATCCGGCCGCGCAACTCTTCAGCTCGGACTGGGCGGTGGTGCCCCTGTGGCAGGCGCACCAGCCGGTCAGCGGCATCGCCTTCCCGGAAGCCATGGCCGCGCCATGCCGCGCGGTGGTCACTCGGCCCGCATGGCAGACCGGCGTGCAGCCGCTGAGCGCGGCCAGTCACGCCGCGCTGCTGGCGTTATCGCAAGGGGAAACGTTCGGCGCCGCGCTGGACGCGGCATTTGAGATGGATGACAACTTCGACGTGGCCGCCAACCTGCAACACTGGCTGACGCACGGGTTGCTGGTGGAGTCAGTGCTCGCGCCGGAACGCGCGTAACAGCTTGGCTTCGCCGGTGAGGTCGCGGTGCAGGCGGTTGGCCACGGCGGTCAGCTCGATCATGCGGTCGATCTGCACGTCCTCGAAGCGCGCCAGTTCCTCGGTGGCGGCGGCCAGCGCCTCGGCCAGCTTGTTGCGGGCCGCCTGATACAGCGCACCATGGTACTGGTCCGTATTCTTGAGCAGCTCCTCGGCGTTCTCGATCACCTGCCGTAAATCGTCCAACAATCGTTCCTGGGTAGGGCTGGCTGGTTCAGGACCGTCCATGACGTCCCCCTGTGAAAACTGGTTGATAAAGCCGGGCGGCCAAACTAAGCCAATATAACCGTGCCCGCGCACATGGGTTTGCGCGCGCTCAACCTCACCGCAAGACCATGCTTGCAGCTTAGGATGTTATTTCTTAAAAGCAAGAAAAATTACACGCCCACCACGCTGATTCTAACGTCTCCCACGCTGACCTGCTGGCCGGCGCGGATTTTCGCGGTTTTGCGCAGTTCCTGCTTGCCGTCGACCTTGACGTCGCCGCTGGCCACGATCTGCTTGCCGGCGCCGCCGCTGTCGCACAGCCCCACCAGCTTCAACAGCTGATTCAGCTCAACAAACTCGCCATTTAATTCGAAACTTACTTTCTGCATTTTATCCTCTGCTGCCATGATGTGAAATCGGTTTGTCTAGTGTAGCGGCATTCCGACAGGCCCGCAGTTTACCTCATCCTCGCAGAGTAATTTGGATTGCTAGGGGGCAAAGAAAGGGCTATGCTGAATCCAACTGCTGAAAGTTTCAGCAGGGCGCAAACACCGTAGCGAGTTGCATCATGAACAAGCTTCCACTGGCATTGGCGACACTGGTCCTGAGCGGGACCGAGGCCGTCGCATCCGATCCGTTTGCACCGTCGCAACCCCCTCCCTTGTTTGAAAAACGCGCCAGCGCGGCCCTGCTGTTCGAGGCCGCCGACCGCCAGGGCGCGCTGGCCGATTCGCTGTACCACGACCAGCGCTACGCCGCCTTTGCCGGCGCGCCGCGCCTGCACTTTGGCGCCTTGCCGGACAACCTGGCGCTGCTGGACCCGCTGGGCCCGCTGTTGAACGAGCACAGCAAACGCTTCCTCAGCAGCGCGGAATTCGAGAAGAAAATGGGGCGCGGCACCGGGATCCTGACCTTCGGCCTGCTGCGCGAGTCGGGCGGCGCGCCGGGCACGCAGCACAGCATGTCGATGATCCTGAACACGCGGCCGACCACGCGCTTCACGTCGCTGTCGCTGGGGTATGCGCTGTCGCCCACCAGCTCGCTGATGGCGATGGCGTCGTATGGCAAGACGGAGGGCATCGGCACGCCGGACAGCCTGTTGTCGCAGGTGTCGTCGGTGCGCACGGTGGCGTACAGCCTGGGCTACGTGAAGCGCCAGCTCTTCACCAGCAATGACCGGCTGGCGTTCACCTTGTCGATTCCGGCCAAGGTGCGTGCCGGTTCGCTCGATTACAGCGGCGCCCTGGCGCAGTCGGTGGACCCGGGCGTGGCCGCATATGGCCCGCCGCGCCTGAACCTGCGTCCGACCGCCACCGAGCGCGACCTGGAATTCGGCTATACCCGTTTCCTCGGCCGCGACGGCAGCAAGGGCAGGGTGACCGGGGCGGTGATGTACCGCATCAATCCCGGCCACGACGCCAGCGCCAAGCCCGATTTGCTGACGGGCGTGCGCTATTCCTACGGCTTCTAGCCTTTCGCGCCCGGCCTGGTCATGTCCAGCGGCACGATCCACTGCTCGAACTGCTCGGCGCTGACGTAGCCGAGCGCCAGCGCGGCCTCTTTCAAGGTCGTGCCTTCGTGCTGGGCCTTCTTGGCGATGGAGGCCGCCTTGTCGTAGCCGATGTGCGGCGCCAGCGCGGTGACCAGCATCAGCGAGCGCTCCATCAATTCCTCGATACGGCCGCGATTCGGCTCGATGCCGTGCACGCAATGTTCCTCGAAGCTGCGCATGCCGTCGGCCAGCAGGCGCGCGCTTTGCAGGAAATTGTGGGCGATCATCGGCTTGTAGACGTTGAGCTCGAAGTTGCCCGAGGCGCCGCCCATGGTGATGGCGACGTCGTTGCCGAACACCTGGCAGGCCAGCATGGTCAGCGCCTCGCACTGGGTGGGGTTGACCTTGCCCGGCATGATGGAGCTGCCCGGCTCGTTCTCGGGGATGGTGATTTCGCCGAGGCCGGAACGCGGGCCGGACGCCATCCAGCGCACGTCGTTGGCGATTTTCATCAGGGCGGCGGCCAGGGTTTTCAGGGCGCCGTGCGCCGACAGCAGGGCGTCATGGCCGGCCAGCGCGGCGAACTTGTTGTCGGCGCTCTTGAACGGCAGGTGCAGCGCGTGTTCCAGCTCGGCGGCGATGCGGACGGCGTATTGCGGATGGGCGTTGAGGCCGGTGCCGACCGCCGTGCCGCCCGCCGCCAGCTGCAGCACGCCGGGCAGGGCGGCGCTGATGGCGTGTTCGGCGAAGTCCAGGTGGGCCACGTAGCCGGAGAATTCCTGGCCCAGCGTCAGCGGCGTGGCGTCCTGCAGGTGGGTGCGGCCGATCTTGACGATGTCGGCGAACGCCTCCGCCTTGCTGTGCAGGCTGGCGCGCAGTTGCTTGAGCGCCGGCAGCACGTTGTTGGCCAGCGCCTGGGCGGCCGCGACGTGGATGGCGGTGGGGAAGATGTCGTTGGAGGACTGGCCCTTGTTGACGTCGTCGTTGGGGTGCAGCATGCGCTTTTCGCCGCGCACGCCGCCCAGCAGCTCGGAGCCGCGGTTGGCCAGGACTTCGTTCATGTTCATGTTTGACTGGGTGCCGGAGCCGGTTTGCCACACGGCCAGCGGGAACTCGCCCGGGTGCTGGTTGGCCAGCACCTCGTCGGCGGCCTGGGTGATGGCGATGGCTTTCGGGCCCTCCAGCAGGCCCAGATCGAGGTTGACGCGGGCGGCGGCGCGCTTGACGCTGGCCAGCGCGTGGATCAGTTCGACCGGCATTTTCTCGGTGGAGATGCGGAAATGTTCGAGGGAGCGCTGGGTTTGCGCGCCCCACAGCTGGGCGTCGGGGACGTCGATCGGGCCGAAACTATCGCGTTCGCTACGGGTGCTCATGGGGTGTCCTTGGTGGGGAAATGAGAGCGATGAGTGTAGCGCAGATTGGAAAAATTAACCGGGGGCTACAAAACCGGAAAAATCGGCCGTTATAGCTGTTACACTTTAGAACTCCTTGCTCCTAAACACGATGCGGTACAAGCACTTCACGACCCCGATTTTCGCCCTGGCCTTGGCTGGCGCCGTGCAGGCGGCCGAGCTGGGCGATATTGCGCCGCGCTCGTACATCGGCCAGCCGCTGGCGGTGGATATCGATCTGGTGTCGCTGACGCCGGAGGAGGCGAATGGCTTGCAGGTGCGGTTGGCGGCGCAGGATGTGTATCGCGGCGCCAATGTGACCATGAATCCGGCGCTGGCGTCAGTACGCATGCAGGTGGAGCGTCGCGGCGGCAAGCCGGTGTTGCATGTGACCACCGCGCGCGCGGTGGAGGCCGATTATCTGCATCTGTATGTGGAGTTGGGCGTGCCGGGCAAGCAGGAGGTGCGGCTGGCAACCGTGTGGCTGCAGCGCGATCCGAATCCGCCGCCGACACCGGTGCCGGCTGCTCCCGTCGCGCCGGCCGTGCCGCTGGCCAGCGCCATGACGCCGGCGCAGGCCGAGCAGATCACCGCGCAGGCAAGGGCGGCGCGGGCGGCCGCAGCCGCCAAGTCGGCAACTGGCGCGCCGACGGGGCCCGGGGCGGCGCCGGCGGCAACCACGTCGGCGGCCGGGACCGCCAGCGCGGCTGGCGGGACCGCTGCGGCTGCGCCGGTGCGCGACCGGAGCAAGCCGGCGCCATTGCCGTCCGTGCACGAGGCCGAGACCGGCGTGCCAGGCGAGGTGAAGGCTGCGGGACAGGCGCGGCGGATCGCCGGCGTGTTGGTGTCGCCGGATGGCAAACCATTGAAACCGTCTGCCAGGGAGGATACGGCGGAGGTGCCGGTGGGCGTGTCGCAGGCCTTGTTGCCGCTGGCGCCGCTGCCCTTGCCCAAGGGTGTCAAGCGGCCGGCGTCGGCGTCCTGCCCGGCGGGCGGGATCAGTGCCAAGGAGTGCGTGGCGCTGGATAACCACAATGCCGAGATTTCCACCAAATTGACCGAGCTGGAAGGCAAGCTGAAGACGCTGCAGGGCGCCCTCGGCGGCGCCGTGCCCACCGCGAAGAGCGCGGCGCCGGCGGCCGCGCATGGCGACGGCGCGGCCAACCCTGCCACGGCGAAGGCCGCGCCTGGCGCGGCTGCCGCTCCGATCGCCAAGCCGCCGGCGTCCGGCGCGGCTGAAAAAACGATCGCGGCCGCCTCGGCACCCGGTGCGGCCGGAAGATCGGCGGTGTCCGGCGAGGTGCCCGCCGCCGCCGCTAAATCATCGGCGGCTGGCGGTCCGGGCAATGGCGCCGCCAGCGCATCCTCCGGCGCCACGCAGGGCGGCAAGGGGGCGGCGCAGCTGTCGGCCAGCATGGCGGCGCAGGGTGAGACCGAGATGCATGCCGCCAAGGCGGCGGCGGGCGAGGCTGGGGCGTCGGCGTCCGCCTCGGCTGGCGCCGACGCCAGCGCCGCAGCGTCCGTGCCGACCAAGCAAGTGCGCGTGCTGCCCAAGCTGAAGTACAAGAAGGAAAAGGAAAAGCCAGTCGAACAAACCAGCAGCACCTGGCCGCTGGTCGCAGGCGGCGTCGGCCTGCTGGCGCTGCTGGGCGGTGGCTTCTTCTTCTGGCGCAAGAAAAACGCCGGCAGGGGGCCGCTGAAGATCTGGCAGGGCTTCCGCAAGAAAAAAGTCGAGGATCCCATGGAGGAATTCAAGCCGGTTCCCGAGCCGGCGGCCGCCTCGTCCTCCTCGTAATGCGCTGAGCGCATAAGCATATAGCTGGAAGCTCTGATTTGGTGCAAGCGATCTGGGGTATAGTATTTTTTTCACATCAACCAACCCCTTCCTCATGAGCTACCAAGCACAGTATCAAGCCTTCAAACAACTCGGCCTCAAACTCGACATGTCGCGCGGCAAGCCGGCGCCCGAACAACTGGACCTGTCCAACGCGCTGACCGCCGCGCTGGACGGCTACACCGCCGCCGACGGCAGCGATGCCCGCAACTACGGCGGCACCATCGGCCTGCCGGAAGCGCGCGCGCTGTTCGGCCAATTGCTGGATGTGCCCGCCGCGCAAGTGGTGGTCGACAGCAGCTCCAGCCTGTCGCTGATGCATGACGTGATCATGTACAGCCTGCTGAACGGCGTGCCCGGCCACGCGCCCTGGGTGCAAAATCCGGTGACCTTCCTGTGCCCGGTGCCGGGCTACGACCGCCACTTCGCCATCTGCGAGGCGCGCGGCATCAAAATGATCAACATCCGGATGAACGAGCAAGGTCCGGACATGGACCTGGTCGAAAAACTGGTGGCGGAAGACGCCAGCATCAAAGGCATGTGGATCGTGCCGAAGTACAGCAATCCGGGTGGTGTGGTGTATTCGGACGCCGTGGTGCAGCGCCTGGCCGCGATGAAAACCGCCGCCCCCGACTTCCGCCTGATGTGGGATGACGCCTATCGCTTCCACCATCTGGGCGAGCGAAAGCTGGCGGTCGCGAATATCCTGGAAGCGTGCGCCAAGGCCGGCAATCCCGACCGTGCCATCGTGTTCGCCTCGTCGTCCAAGGTGAGCTGGGCGGGTTCGGGCGTGGCGGCGTTGGCGGCTTCGCCGGCCAATGTCGCATGGTGGACCAAGCATGCCGGCCTGCGCAGCATTGGCCCGGACAAGATCAACCAGCTGCGCCACGTGCGCTTCCTGAAAGACCTGCCGACCGTGGAAGCGTTGATGGAAAAACATCGCCAGCTGCTGAAACCGAAGTTCGACGCGGTGCTGGAGCAGTTCCAGGCCTACCTGGGCGACGTGCCAGGCGTCTCATGGACCCGTCCGGAAGGCGGCTACTTCATCGACCTGATCACCCCGGACGGCGCCGCCAAGCGCACCGTGGCGCTGGCCAAGGAAGCCGGCATCACCCTGACCCCGGCCGGCGCGGCCTTCCCGTATGGCGTCGATCCAAAAGACCGTCACATCCGCATCGCCCCGAGCTTCCCATCGCTGGAAGAGATCAACAAGGCGGCGCAAGGCATCGCGCTGTCGCTGCGCGTGGCGCTGGAGGCATAAAAAAGCGCCTCGAAAGAGGCGCTTGATTGTCAGGCTGGCCGGTTTATTGACGGGCCAGGCCTGGGATGGTATTCATCCATGGATCGGTGGCGTCGCGGATTTCGCGGTCGTTGGCCAGGATTTGTTTCAGCAGGTCGATCTTGCGCAGGCGTTGCGCGCCGCTCTGGGCCGGCACGCCGGTGCCGATGGCGCGCGATTCGGCCGCGCACTGGGTTTCCAGCTTGCCCAGGCGGTCCAAATCTCCGATGCGTGCGGCGGCGGCCATTTGATTGGTCAAACCGGCAATGTTTTCGTACATCGAGAGGACTTCGGAAGAGGTCATATACCCACCTGGCTAAGTTAAAGCGGATTACCGCATGTCCAGATTAACGTCGCCTTAAATGGGAACTTTAGGGTTTTTTGAAAAAAATCGAAAAAAAATCCGCCGGCGGCAAAACAGGCGGATTTCGATGACTAAAAACCAATCTTTACTTGACCAGCTCTTCCAGGCCCGCGCTCAATTCGTCCGGCGGCGGCATGTCATCGATCAGGGCGTTGTCTTCCAGACCCAGTTCCTCGGCCAGGTCGACCGGGTAGCAGGCGGCGATTTCGTCGTCGGTGAGCTCGGCCTGCGCCACGCGCGCGCGCCAGGCGGCCAGCGCCACCACGGCGGCCAGGCGGTTCAGTTCGCCGTTATGGTGCGGCTCCGGGAAGGCCGCGATGGTTTCCGAGAAGGTATGGGGGAATTTCCAGCGCTTGGCCAGTTCGGCGCCGACGTCGGCGAAGGTGTAGCCCAGCGAGGCTTGCTCGGCGTCCAGGCGGCGCGAGTCCAGCGGGCCGGCCACCTTGTCGAGGGCCATGGCCTGTTCCGGCGCGGCCGAATGGATCACCAGCTGGCCGATGGCGTGCATCATGCCGATGGTGAAGGCGAGGTCGGTGTTTTCCTTGGTTTTTTTGGCGATCCACTTGGCCGAGACGGCGGTGTGCAGGCTGTATTTCCAGAATTGCTTGAGGTCGAGGCCGGGCACGGTCTTGAAGCCGCTCACCAGGCCGGAGCTGATGACCAGCGTGCGCACGGTGACGAAACCGAGCATCAGCACGGCGTCCTCCACGGTGCCGATGCTGCGCGAGACGTGGTAGTAGGCCGAGTTGGCCAGGCGCAGCAGCTTGGCGCTCAGCACCGGATCCGTCGACAGTTTTTTCGCGATCTCTTCGGTCGAGACGCTGGCCTTGTCGAAACTGCTGATCAGCTCTTCCACGACCTTGGGCGCGGTGGGCAACGCAGTTGGATTCTGGAACAGGGCATCAAGTTTCATATTTATCTCCTCGGTGATTAGCGCGTTGCTATAGGCTAACTATATAGGGATTCCTCGCATGACAGAAGAGATTTGGGAGGAAGCGTCGCATTTCTGTGTCGCGGTACACTGGCGGGATGAAACAAAATCAAATAGACGAAATTACACAAACCACGCTGCGCCACTACGAGCTGAATGCCGAGCAGTTTTTCGCCGGCACCATCGATCACGATGTGAGCCAGAATATCGCCGCGTTGCTGGAGGCGATCACGGCGCCGGCGCCGTATCGTTTGCTCGATCTCGGCTGCGGCCCGGGGCGCGACTTGAAAGCGTTCAAGGCGGTGGGGCATGAGGCGATCGGCATCGATGGCTCGGAGCGCTTTGTCGAGATGGCGCGCGCCTACAGCGGCTGCGAGGTGTGGCGGCAGGATTTCGTGCGGCTGGATTTGCCGGCGCAATATTTTGACGGCGTCTACGCCAATGCCTCGCTGTTCCATGTACCCAGCGCGGCGTTGCCGCAGGTGCTGCGCGACCTGCATGGCGCGCTCAAGACCGGCGGCGTCTTGTTCAGCTCCAATCCGCGCGGCGACAACCGCGAAGGCTGGAACGGTCCGCGCTACGGCAGTTACTATGATTATGAAACGTGGGAGCGTTACTTGATCGATGCGGGCTTCGCGCCGATCCGCCACTATTACCGGCCCGATGGTTTGCCGCGCGCGCAGCAGCCGTGGCTGGCCAGCGTGTGGCGCTGCGTACGCGAGCGCACAGAAGCTCGACCATGAGCGGCCTATAGTGAACGCCATGCACACAGCACTGGGCTGTGTGCCCTTTAGCTACAAAGGAGTTCACCATGAACAAGGACCAAGTCAAAGGTAAAGCCAAGGAAATCGGCGGCAAGATCCAGGAAGAGGCTGGCAAGCTGGTAGGCAGCTCGGAGCAGCAAGCCAAAGGCCTGAACAAGCAGGCTGAAGGCAAGATCCAGAAAGGCTACGGCGACGCCAAGGAAGCCGTCGAGGACGTAGTCAAAGGCAACCGCAACTAACTACGTCGTCCCGGCGAAGGCCGGGACCCATAGAACGCATGCGATAACACAGCGCAAACGTTCCATGGGTCCCGGCTTTCGCCGGGACGACTGTTTTACTCAGGCTTCAGATTCTTCTTGAAGAAGGCCTCGATATTCCCGTAGACGTGGCGCTGCGGCGCGCGGCCGGAAATGCCGTGCTTGCCGCCCGGATAAGTCATCAGCTCGAAGTGCACATTGCGCTTGACCAGCGCATCGATCATGCGCGTGGTGTTGGTGAACAGCACGTTGTCATCGGCCATGCCGTGCATCAGCAGCAGCGGCGACTTCAAACCATCCAGATGCGAGTACACACCGCTGTACTCATAGCCGGCCGCGTTCTCCTTCGGCGTGCCCATGAATTGCTCGGTGTAGTGGGTGTCGTACAGCGACCAGTCGGTCACCGGCGCCACCGACACCCCCATCGCGATCTTGTCCGACGCTTCCGCCAGCAGGCGCAAGGTCATGAAGCCGCCGTAGCTCCAGCCGAACACGCCGATGCGCTTGGCGTCCACGAAACTCTGCTTGCCCAGCCACTCAATGCCGGTCAGCTGGTCTTCCACTTCCACGCGGCCCAGTTGATGGTAGTTGGCGTCGGTGAAGGCGCGCTCGCGGCGGAACGAGCCGCGGTTATCCAGGCGCCAGACCACGAAGCCTTGCTGCGCCATGTACTGGTCGAAGAAGTTGCCCCACTTGCGCGACACGTGCTGCGAGTGCGGGCCGCCATAGGTGGACAGGTAGACCGGATACTTCTTGTTGGCGTCGAAGCCGCTCGGCTTGATGATGGAGTAGTACAGCGTCTGGCCATCCTTGGCCTTCAGCGTGCCGTACTCGGTCTTCAGGTGCGCGTCGAGGTATTTGCCGTAAGGGTGGTTGGCGTTCAGCTCGTTATGCTCCAGCCATTGGATCATGCTGCCGTCGGGACGGCGGATGCTCACTTGCGGCGGCGTGTCCGGATTGGAATAGGTGTCGACAAACACCTCGCCATTGCGCGCGAAGGACGAATCGTGCCAGCCGTCGCCCTGCGTCACGCGGGTCGGCTTGTCGGCGGTGCTGCCGTCCAGCTTGAGCGCGTAGGTCTGGCTGTCGACCACCGCGTCGCGGTTCGATTGCACGTACACGCGGCCGTTCTTTTCATCCAATGCCAGCAGGCGGTCGATGCCCCATTCGCCGGCCGTGATGGCGTGCTTGAGCTTGCCATTCATGTCGTACAGGTACAGGTGCTTGCGGCCGCTGCGCTCCGACGACCAGATAAAGCCCTTGTTGTCGGACAGGAAGCGCAGGTCGTCGAAGATGCTGACCCAAGTGGACGAGGTTTCGGTGATCAGCACTTTTTGCGCCAGCGTGGCGGCGTCCACCGAGACCAGCTCCAGTTTCTTTTGATCGCGCGACTGGCGCTGGAACAGCAGCGCTTTGCCGTTGCCGCTCCAGTCGGCGCGCACCAGGTAGATGTCCTTCTCGGCGCCCAGCGGCACGTCGCGGATCTCGCCGGTGGCCGGCGAGACGATCTTCAGCTCCACCAGCACGTTCGGATCGCCGGCGGCGGGGTAGCGCTGCTCGACCACCTCGGTGCGGTCGGCGAAGATTTCAAAACGGCGCACCACCGGCACCGGCGTTTCGTCGTAACGCTTGTAGGCGATGGCGGAATCGTCCGGCGCCCAGTAGTAGCCGGTGGTCTGGCCCATTTCTTCCTGCGCGATGAACTCGGCCTCGCCGTTGTGGATCACGCCCTTGCCGTCGGTGGTCAGCTGCTTTTCCTTGCCGGTCGACAGATCGATCACGAACAGGTTCTGGTCGCGCACGAAGGACACGTAGCGGCCCTGCGGCGAAATCTTCGGATCGAACACATTGCCGGAGGCGACCATGCGCGCCTGGTCCGGCTTGGCCACGTCGATCAGGTACAGATTGCCGGCGATCGGCACCAGCAGGCGCTTGCCGTCCGGCGACCAGCTGTAGCTCAGGATGCCTTTCAGGCTGGCGATGCGCTCGCGCTCGCGACGGGCTTTCTCGGCGTCGGACAGGTTCTCCTCCGGCACCAGGCTCTTGGAATCGACCAGGCGGTGCGTGGTCTTGTCCTTGAGGTTGTACTCCCACAGGTCCATCTGGAACTGGTTGTCCTCGCGGCCGCGCAGGAAGGTGA
Source organism: Duganella sp. SG902 (assembly GCF_013376005.1). Classification (GTDB taxonomy): domain Bacteria; phylum Pseudomonadota; class Gammaproteobacteria; order Burkholderiales; family Burkholderiaceae_D; genus Rugamonas. The sequence goes on from NZ_JABMJK010000004.1 coordinate 596,941, forward strand.
CGCGGGCGCCGTCCGGCGACACCTTCAGGCTGCGCACGCCCGGGCCGCTGAGCGAGGGATCGCTGTGGATACGGTCCAGCGTGAGTTTTTCGGCGTTGGCGTTGGCGCCGGCCAGCAAGGCGAGGAAGCAGAGTATGAAGCGCATGGTGTGTCTCTTGGTTGCGGAATCCAAGACGATACCAGAGCGCACCTGCCGTGGCGAGACGGCAAGATTCTGAATCCGGGCTAGAAAACCGTTTTTCCTTCGGTGACGCGGCGCAGCGCCAGCCGGTGCAGCGACCAGCTGAGCAGCACCGCCGCCACCGTCAGGCCGATGCACAGCCCGATCCAGAAGCCGGCCGCCGCCATGTCGTGGCCAAGGCCCAGCCAGCAGCCGAGCGGCAGCGCGAAGCCCCAGAACGCCAGCAACTGGATCTGCATCGGCTGGCGCGTGACCTTGTAGCCGCGAATCGCGCTGGAGGTTGCCACCTGCGTGGCGTCCGACAGCTGGAACAGGGCGGCAAACACCAGCAGATAGGCGCACAGCGCCCGCACCGCCAGGTCGGAGGTGTAGGCGGCGGCGATCTGGTGGCGGAACACCACCATCAGCACGGCCGACAGCACGCCAAACGCCAGCGCCATGCCGACGCCGACCCAGGCCACAAAGCGCGCACGCACCGCGTCGCCTTCGCCCATCGACTGGCCGACGCGGGTGATCAGCGCGATGCCAAAACTGAGCGGCACCATGAAGGTAAGTGAACTGAAATTCAGGGCGATCTGGTGCGCGGACACTTCCACCACGCCATAGCGCGCCACCAGCAGGCTGACCGCGCCGAACGCGCTGACCTCGGCGAAGTAGGTCACGCCGATCGGCAGGCCGAGGCGCAGGGTGGAGCGGATCTCCGGCCAGTGCGGCCATTCCCAGTGCGTGAACGGATAGGTGGCGCGGTAGGCCGGCGCGTAGCGTATCCACAGCAGCATGGCGCCCAGCATCAGCCACATGCACAAGCCGGTCGCCACCGCGCAGCCGACCCCGCCCAGCGCCGGCAGGCCCCAGTTGCCAAACACCAGCAGCCAGTTGACGAACACATTGAACAGCAGGCCGAGGATGGCGATCACCATCACCGGCTTGGTCTGGTTGATGGAAGTGCTGTAGCCGTATAGCGCGCGGTAGGCCGCCAGCGGCACCAGGCCGATGCTGATGACGTGCACGAACAACGATGCCTGGCGCTGCACGTGCGGCGTCAGGTACAGGTGGTCGAACACCAGCGTGGACAGGTTGGCCAGCAGCGCCGCCGCCACGCCCACGCCCAATCCGCTCCACAGCGCCTGGCGCACCGTGTGCGGCACCTTGTCCAGCGCGCCGGCGCCGACGTCGTGCGCGACGATGCTGTTCACCGCCATCATGATGCCGGTCACCGTGACCAGGATGATGCCCCACACCGAGGCGCCCAGCGACACCGCCGCCAGCTCGTCGGCGCTGGTGTGGCCGGTCATGGCGACGTCGGCCACGCCCATGCCGACATTGGCCAGCTGGCCGATCAGCACCGGCCACGCCAGCGTCCACAGGGCGGCGATTTCTCGGCGGATATTGGGCAGGGTAAAGGTATGCGGCATGGACGGGAAAGTGCGTTACAGAAACGCACAATTTTACTGTGTTGCTAACAGTTTTGCGCGTTATGATGCGTGCTCAGCCCTTTGGAGATGCTCCATGCACCGTATTCTTGCCGCCGTCCTGCTTTGCGCCAGCCCTGTCGTCTGGGCGGGCGACATCACGCTGTACACGCGCGAACATCTGGGCGGACCCGCCATCACCCTGCACGAGGCCGCACCCGACCTCGACCTGCAAGGCTTTAACGATAAGACCTCCAGCGTGGTGGTGCACAAGGGCACGTGGGAGGTGTGCGCGGAAAAGCACTACAAGGGCAAGTGCATGGTGCTCAAGGAAGGCGAGTACGGCCAGCTCAAGGGGTTCGATGACATGATTTCCTCGGTGCGCGAGGTCGAGCCAAGGAAAGCGAAGTAACGAACCACCTGTGCGCGCACGCGTTCGTCAACGCGCGCTGTCAATAATCGTGCCGCCATCGGGAGTGAGGCTGTAACCGGTCAGGAACTGTGCATCCCGGCTGGCAAGGAACAGGACTACCGGGGCGATGTCCTCTTCGGGCGAGCCGAAGCGGGCCAGCGCGCTGCTTGGGGCAGGGGTGTTGGCGGCGGCCGCACCCCACGTGTCCGCGACCGGCAATACATTGTTGACGGTGATCTTGTCGGCTCCCCATTCCCGTGCGGCGGTCCTGGTGAGGGCTCGCACCGCCTCCTTCGCCATGTTGTAGGGACCGTAGCCCATGAGGCCACTGACGCCGGCAAGCGAACCGAAGTTGATGACCCGTCCTTCCCCGCTCGCCTTCAGATAGGGGTAGCAAGCCTGCATCATGCGCAGGTAGGCGATCGGGCCGACGTCGAAGTTGCGCTGCAGTTGGGATACCGACAGCTCGATGATGGATGAAAACGGCGCGGACGGATCGAAGGCATTGTTGACGAGGATGTCGATGCCGCCGTAGGTCCTTGCCACTTGCTCGACCGCCGCCTTGATCTGGCCGGCGTCGCTGATATCGCAGACGATACCCAGCGCGGCGCCTCCCGCTGCTTCAATGTCGGCCACCACAGCCTGGACATTCGCCGGCGTGAGTGAGAGGGCCGCCACTTTGGCCCCCTCCGCCGCGAATAATTTTGCGGTCGCACGGCCGATGCCTCGGCCCGCGCCGGTGACGATGGCCACTTTCCCATTGAGTCGATTCATGCTATTTCCTTTCAGTTGAGCGTTGCAGGTTGAGTGGCCACGGTGAGGCCATATTGCGAGGGTGTTTCACGGGCGCCATTCTGGGTGGCGAGTGACATGATCAGCAGCAGCAGGCCCACGGCCGCAGGCAGGGCATCCTTGTACTTGCCAACTCCGAGGTGAGCCAGGCCGGCCAGAAGCAGGTGAAAGAACATGCCGGCATAGGCAAGATCGCTCAGGGGCACGTTGACCCGCCAGAGTATCGCCACGACAGCCAGCACCTTCACCACGATGAGCAGCGGCACGAGGTAACCGGGGTAGCCGAGCTCGGCCAGTTGCGCCCGCACCCAGCTGGTCTTGACCAGGTAGAGCGTGGCGGAAGTCAGATAGAGCAGCGACAGCAATGCTGAGCTGATCCAGTACACGTTGTTAATGGTCATAAAGTTCTCCTGTGGGCATCGACATGGCGTAAGAATGTCGGCTAATATGAAAACCCGCAAGTAGGATGAATTATCAGGGGTTAGTATGAAAAACCAGACTAATGTCGTTGACGAAGTCAATATGCATGAGGAAATGCGCAGGGCCTTTGGCCTCCTCGCAGGCAAATGGAAATTGGAAATCATGTGGCTGCTCAATCAGCGGATCTATCGCTTCGGCGAGCTAAAAAAGGCGATTCCCGGTATCACGCAGCACATGCTGACGGCGCAGCTGCGTGAGCTTGAGCAAGATGGCTTGGTGTCCAGGACCGTCTATGCCGAAGTTCCTCCGCGCGTTGAGTACGCGATCACGTTGAAGGCACAAGGACTAGGGCCGACAATGGAGGCATTGACAGCCTGGTGGCTGCAGTACGGCGCCACGGTGCCGGCCAAGCCAGTGGCCAGGGGACGCAAACCCAAAGTGGCCTAGCCTGGCGTCCCTCGGGCGAACTACGCGTTCCCGGCATTTGCGCTAGACTGGCGGGGACCCACAACAGGAGCGGGCAACGTGGAATACAAGGATTACTACCAGACCCTGGGCGTGGCCAATTGGCAGTAGGGCTAAATCGACGTTAGACCCTAGCGTACAAAATACGTACAAAATCTGCGAACTTTCAGCTAGCTTATTTCACCTTCGGAAAATGACAAAGCGCCCATTGCGGGCGCTTTTGCTATCTGGGCTTTACGGATCACTTCTTAGCGAAGCCTTTGCGCAGCGCGCCGCTCATCACTTCAATCTGGGCGTCCAACTCGCCAGCAGTTACAGCAGCTTTCAGCGTTTCCAGCGTCGGAATCAGATCAGCTTGCGCGGCCAGCTCGATAGCCGCTTTACCCTTCGACAGTTCCAGCGGCTTAGTGCCGTATTTGACGACCAGACACAGCTTGCCGCTGTCATCAGTAAACCACCAAGGCTTAACGCGCTTCGGCATTTCAACGCGCTTGCTCTCGCCGGATTCCTGATCTTTCACGGTGCGAATACGCGTCGGCGCGTACACGCCGCCTTCCTGCTGGGCTTGCGCGTAAGCGACCTGCTCGTTCAGTTTTGCGATCAGCATGTCACGGCGACGTGCGATTGGCGATACAGGGGCAGGGCGTTTTACGGTAACGATTTTCAAGCTGCTGAGCAGGGACATTTTTGCCATCCTTAATAGTTGTTCATGTAAAGGATGGTGCGCGATAGTTGATAAAAAATCAACAAAAGAGTGACTGTATGACGCAACAGGTGTCGGCTCAACAGACATTTGCCCATAACTGTTTAACGCCTCTTCAATAATTAGAACGTAGTACTTCTCCTAGCGCCTTCATGGTCTGCGTAAATTGTGACGCTGATTCATGGTGAATCGCTTCAGCGTGCTCACGATTTTCTGAATAGGCTATAGAAGAAACAGTGGAATGTAATGAACGAAGTTCAGATCGCAAATTGTCATCAAAAACACGCTCTACAAGACAACTCAGTTTCTGATTTTGTAATCTAAAACCCTCGTCCAAATCAGGTCCAAGCCTATTTTTCTTCCAATCCTTATTAGTCCGGTAAGCCTCTAAATCGGAGAGATAGATCCTTGCAGAAAAACGCATCAGATCATGAAAGCAATCTTGTACCTGAAGGATTGTCTCGCGCTGAAATGCTCTTCGACGCTCATCACGCTCATCCCGAGTTTTTGCAGATTGCAAGCTTGCCGCATTACGACTGTTAATTGTAGTAGTTGCGATGCTGGTCAACGCCCCGACCGCCGCCCCGCAGAGTGTACCTATAAATGCCCATGTGATTGGTTCCATTTCCGCCTACGCAGTTAAAAAGACAATCGATACTATCATTTTTTATTACCGCGTCGTGAAGCTACCTCGATAGCTCTTATGTAGCTGAAATCAATCGAGGTATCATCAATCCTATAGACATAAAAGCAAGAGGTCATCCCGTTATGCTCTTTATCTCGGTCCCTAAAAAAATAAGCAATACCCTTCCCTGACTTTGTACTTTCTGCGGGCATATCGCGGTCATATTCTTGGAGTAGTGCCGCTAAATCGCTTTGGTCTGAAATGTTTTTTACACGTTCACCGTCCGATAGACCATTTAATATCGCTTTAAAATGCGCTTTTGCCGCAGTTTGCGTTGCCCAGAATTTTCCATTTGAAAGTAGTACAGATTTAGCCATACAATCTCCATGCCCTATGAATCTATAACGACGACATAAAAGACCATTCAAAACAATGGATATTAAGTTAATTTCGCACGTCTAGTGAACGGGCATTCGGACTAAACGACCTTCCTGCGACTAGATCCTCTCTTTCCAATAACGGATTTATTTCCGACGTGGCAAATATTAATTGAAAATCAACATCAAAACCTTCACATTCGTTAACGATAATCTCTTGGAGCCGGTGACTGCGTTCCTTCTCCATGCCTCCATCATCTATCCCGTCAAGCATCATAAAACGCGGAACACGCATGTACGGGTGTTTGATGCTGGCAGTTAATAACGCTAAGTGGAAAATGTGTCTCAACACGACAGCCGAACTTTCGGAGAAATTCTTTGCGCCATTCACATACACAGCATTCTCAACAAAGTCGAATATTACTTCGCGAGGATTTTTGAATTCTTCTTGCAATGGTAGATCTAATTTTAGTAGCCTTTGCATAGCACTGGAAACAGTGGCTGCTACTTCTGCTTTGCGGCTATCTTGACGTACCGCGAGCTGGCGCACTCGGTCTTCTAGTTTGATCTTTTCATTATGTAACAAATCACGCTTGGCTTGTAATTCTGCAATAACCGCAGCTAGCTTTTGGCGTTCGTAAGCTTGACGAATTTCTTCGTCTAAATTACCGATTTTCCTAGCGGCTTCTTCAATTGCCAGTTCAACCTCACTTGACCAAGACGACTCCAGATCACGATACTTTTGTTCTAACGCCCGTAATTGATCCGTAATCAGCGGAATGTTTGTTCTTAACTCTTCGATATTTTTTGCTCGCCCTTCTAATAGCGATTCTGACTCTTTTAATTGGACGTTTATTTCATTTCTCATCCTTAGTAACTGCATTTCACCTCGGCCATCGCCTAATTCCTGCGTGCAAAGATGGCAGTGATCGTGATCCTTTTCACTAAGTAATGGCGAGAGGCAGCTTGGGCAGAAATCAAATCTTAAGTTGCCAAAATAAGAGCGGGTTTCTTTCGATTCATCTAAATTCTGTAATCTTGCACGCAACTCGGCTACGAACATTGTAGAATCAGTTTGATCAAGTTCTAAAGAATGCAGTTGATCTTTAGCTTCAAACTCTTTGCGGCGCATATCGTTAAGCTGCTGTCGTAAGTTATCTGGAAAGGCTTGTGCAGCTTTTCGTTCCTTGTTGGTGATAGTACGCTTCTGCTTAAGTTCTATCAAATTAGCAGACTGCTGAGTGCGCGCTTCTTCAAGTTCGGTGATTTTGATGTTTAAAAAATCCAAACTTTCTGACTGCCCTGAACGACCTAAAACATTGTAAATGCTACGTAATTCGCTTTCCTGTTTTCCTAAAAGCGAATCGATCTCCCTCAACCTTAATTGAGCAGAATATAATTCGTCATCATAGACTCCACAAAGATACCCACCAACCATATCGCGAGTTAACGGCGTATCGAAACTATCTAGGCGAAATATGGGACTGTGAACTGATGGCTGGTCTGCGTACAGGACCCTAAGTAGCTGATGTAGCGTAAGATTTGACGCGCCATCACCTTGGGCTTGGGGCATCTCAAGCGCCTCGATCAATGCCTGTGAGAAGCTAATCCGATGTGCGCTGCGTAAAAATGGGTACAATTCCCAATCTTGCGAGCCTGCTTTGAGCGCAGATTCCAGGGTTCCCCAATAAATCGCCATCGGCCTTTTCAGGCTTTCGCTAATTTCTCTTCGTAAAGTGGCTACTTTTCCGTTAAGCTCGACTTCTACAAGGGTATCTGTACACATTAGTGCCTCTTGCTTCCACCGGATGTTTTCAGCACCAAGTGAAAAAGCAAGCATATCCATTATAGTAGTTTTTCCACTACTATTTCGACCACGAATTACGTTTACGCCCGCGTGAAACTCGCAATCAAAGGCTTTATGTCCGCTTTGAAAAACTATTAGTCGGTTTATTTTAAGTGTTGGTTTATATAAAGTCATATCTGTATTCCATTAACTCAGTTCTGTGCTTCAATCCGTTTACTCCCAGGAGAGGAATTGTCGATAATTCATCGAGCACGAAACGGGATACATTGTCGTGTGATTTTACAAATGACCTAATGTATGAGTTTAATGAGTCCGGGATAGGTAATTTTGTACGAGTAACATATCCAACTTCAAAGCGATCTAGATCAATAAGGCTTGCCGCCGCGATACATTTTAGTGCCGCGTCTTGAATGAATCGCATGTCTCGGAACGTCGTTCTTATATTAATAGGGTCATGATACTGATTACTGAGAAGCTTGGCTTCTTTCCGAATAGGGGTCATCCCTTGAGGGATCTTGACTTGTGCAACAGCAGACGGATAGAGAAGGAGGAATTCAAGTATTCGTGCTTTATCGATCTCCAAATCTTGCACTTTGTCAATTACAGCTAGTAATCGGAAAATGCAATGATAGGCATCATATCCTGGGTGATAAATCAGCATTTATCCCACCTTATGTGGCAATTTCCACCAAGGAAATATATTAAGGAAAAGAGATCCTTTGCGGTAATTTCTAAAAGGTTTTCCCCAAGTATAGATTTGGTATCATTTATAACCTTTAAGATAGCTTGATCGATTGCCGCTCGTCCAGCTTCAATTTGAATCATTGGGGTTGCGGTTAGCATAAAATTGGTATGGAGCTCATCCAGAACAATCGTAAAGATTCGTTGTGCTGTACTAGATGTTTGCCTTCGCATGATCGCCTTAAAGGCACTTTCCTTCATTGCCTTGGCGACTGAAAGTTGATCGAGACGACCACTATCCTGAAGTTTTGCTTCAAGGCCGCGAACGTCTCCGTCCGTCGTGCTAGTCATGTAGTGCTGAAGTTGCTCACAAAATCCTCCGGCTGTATCTTTATCAGGATCGTCTTGCCTGAGTTTGATATACAGCCTTGTGAGTTCGCTATTCCCTAGGGCAAGGGGAGATGAGAAATTGAAGTTGTTTTCGGTTTTGTTGCCACCGACAAGGTCGCCGGTTACAACGTTGTCGTTCTGTTCGCTCACGGTTTGTTGTTCTTATGCATGTCGCCTGCGACCATGTCACCGCCAACAAAGTTGCCAGTTTGCTTAACTTTGGTGGTTCGGCTCGAATCGACGAACCGCTTAGAGTATGCTATCCGCACCGTCCAACCCGCACCAAGCCCAGCAATGAATGTGCCTACGTGCGTCGCCAAAGATGTCCAGTCCATCACTTCCCCTATGCTATGAAGTATTACCAAAAGTCGTTTGTAGTCAATTCTCCTACGATTTTTTCATTTTCGCAACATTTTGTGCTCAATAGCGTGAGAAAATTCCTACAGCCAGCTGGATAGTGACCAAGGACGACGTCAATGTTGCGGCTGAGGTTGGATATCTTCACAGATGCGAACTACTGCATGGGACCGAAGAGATAAAGTGTGGCGGTACGTGAGCGTAATGAATTTTTAAAATAAGAAAATAGCGAAATCCTTACATTTCCTACTAGTCGATTGAAAATAAAGGATTTTCTATAAAGTCACTTTTCGGTTGATTTATTAAACCAAAGGTTGCATCTTCCGGTGCATTAAATCCTTTGGTTTTCTTATATGGCACAGGCAAAAACACTCACCGAAAAAGAACTTAAGCGAGTTCTTGCCTTTATTGCAATTAAACGGCATGCGGCCAGAAATCGAGCAATGCTGTTGATGACCCACTTGGCGGGGATGCGCGTCGGCGAGGTTGCCGCGCTGCTGGTCAAAGACGTGTTGTCTGACGATGGCCATGTTCGGCCGGAAATCCGCTTGCTGCCAGAACAGACAAAAGGAAGTAGGGCACGTACAGTTTTTTTAATCGAACGCCTGCAAAAGGAACTTGCCGTGTATCTGGCAACGTTGAAGCGAGTGCAGGCCGACATGCCGCTGTTCTATACACAGAAGCGTCTGGCCTTCAGCGCTAATACCTTGTGTCAGCACTTTCACTTCTTGTACAAAGAAGCAGGTTTCGATGGCGCCAGTAGTCATTCGGGACGGCGAACTTTCATCACAAATCTGGCAAGCAAAGGCGTGGGCGTCCGCGTGTTAATGGCATTAGCCGGACACCAGAACATTGCGACTACGCAGCGCGACATCGATGTGAACGACGAGATGCAGCGGGTAGCCGTGGAGCTTGCGTAGTCCTCTAGGCCGTAGTGGCGGAACAGTTAGGGATAAATATCGCAGGAGGCAACCAGCAAATGCGATATTCTGAACTCATCGAAAACAACCTGACAGTCAAGGCATATGCGTGCAGGCATTGCCGTAACCGCCTGTGTTTTCACGTTGCTTCAGAAATGCTCTAATCGCGTCATGGACATTTATCGGCCGCTCGCCGTCATAGACGACGGATTGCACTGCTTCGTGTTCCCATTTGCGAGTTAATGTTTCGGCCGTCGATCATTTTGCGCCAATACCAGGATGTAATGACCCAGCGATTCCTGCTCAACTCAAGCCGCTAATGCAAATGCCTTAGCGGGTGTTTTCATGCCCAGCGCCTGATGCGGGCGCCGGTTG
>NZ_JABMJK010000005.1 GCF_013376005.1 Duganella sp. SG902
CAACCGGCGCCCGCATCAGGCGCTGGGCATGAAAACACCCGCTAAGGCATTTGCATTAGCGGCTTGAGTTGAGCAGGAATCGCTGGGTCATTACAGATGTGGTCAAGTACAAGGACGAGCGGCGCGCCGCATCGCAGGAAGCGATTCAACAACTCATGGACCAAGCCCAGGAACTGGGTCTTGGATATTAATGGCCGGGTATTTTCGTTATACGGCGGTCTTGGATGCTTGTGTTCTCTATCCAGCGCCGTTACGTGATTTGCTCATCAGCCTTGCCGCTGAGGGGGTGTTTCACGCTCGATGGACCCGTACTCCCCGATCCGGACAATCGTCACGTATTGGCGGCAGCGATCGCCGGCCATGCCGACGCCATCATTACCTATAACCTCAAAGATTTTCCAGAGACGGTGACGAGCGCTTACGGGATTGAGGCGCTCGCGATCAGTCCAAAGGAAGATTTGCCTCTGGATAGAGATTCGGGAACAACATCCCCAGCGCATCAAGCGGAAGACCGAAACGAACAGGGCCATATGGCGTGTCGCTGACCAGCAGTCCGGTCGCCAGCAGCTTTGACAATAGTGACCTGGCGTTGCGCTCGCCCAGCCCGGTCATCTGAGCAAACTCCCCCCGCGTTACCGGGCCAAGGCCGAAAACGTGAATCAGCGGCAGAATGGCCTCTCGCCTCACGCCCTTGTCCTGCGTGGAACGGAAGATGACCAGCGCCTCGATCCGCTGCTTGACCCCGTCCAGGGCCAGCATCTTCGACATATACGTCACCTGGTCCTCGCACACGCCCAGGAAATACTGGACCCAATCCAGCAAGCCCTGAGCGCTGAGGTTGCCCCGGCCGTCCAGATCTCCCCGTCTCGGCGAATCAGCGTTATGCAAGGCGGCGTAATACGCCTCGGTGGAGCGTGCCAATCCCCGGCTTGGTGACCACAAACCTTCCGACAGCCTCCACAGCGCGCAATGGCTCTGCAGCCGCGTGGCCCGGCCATTCCCGTCCAGGAAAGGATGGACCCAGGCCACACGATGATGGACACAGGCAGTGTGAATTAACACCCGCTCCCAACCCCACGCGGCGCCGTACACCTGGTCCAGCCGCTGGAGAAAAGCGGGCAAGGATGCGAAGGTTGGTGGGACATGGCGCCCCACCTGCACATCACGAATGCGGATCTGGCCCGGCGCAATCACTTCCCCATCGTCCAACACGCGATCGTCTGGCGCCAAGCGCTCATACAACGCCCGGTGCGCATCCAGCAGAAAGGCCGAGTGGAGCGCAGCACCATTGCGCGCCAGCGCCTCCAGTTCCTTTTCCGCGTCAATATGCGCCAGCGCGATGCGTTGCAGGCGGGCCTGGCCTGGCTTGTTGGAAAAATCGTTACGCAGCGCTCGCTCGATATTGCGCGGATGGGTGCTCTGCCCTTCTATGCGGTTGCTGTAGAAGGAATTCATCTGGCGCACCAATTCGCGCAGAGTCGCCCTCGTGGTTTCGTGGGCCGCCGCCGACAGCTTTACCGAAGCCGTGACAACGCGCTCGCTAAGCGGGATCACCGTTTCCAGTTGGCGCTCGCTAAGCAAGAGCGGTTCGAGTTGATGGGGTAAATCGTACATTTCTGCCGCTTTATTCGCCAGTTTCGAAAATCTACAACTATCTGATTATACGTATCTTTTTTCAACTGAAAGCAAATTTTTCAGGAATTTTCTGCCGCTTTATCTGCCGCCCTGTTGCGGCTACGGCACACGCAAACCTACCTATTCCTGATTCACTTCTTCCCGTCCGGACTCACGCCTGGCGAGGTGATCTTTTTTGTTTTCATTGCCTTGGCGTTCGCCTTCATCTATGCCGTGTTTATTGGGTATGGCGCTTTTTCAGCACTATGGCTGGCCCACCTCATCACCTTTCTTTTCCGGAGTCCGCGCTACCGGGACAAAAAGCTGGTCGCGCAGCTGTTTGACCCGATCCCGAGCAGCATGCCTTTGTCGTGGCGCAGGTTCAGGTTGACCATCACCCGAGCCGCTTTGGACAAAAAATCATTGGTCCCCAAGTTTGCCCAAGGCTGGACCCTGGGTATTGCATCGGTGCTGGCTTTCACGCTATTCGCCATTCAGGCTTACCTCGGCAACTCCGTACGTTTTGCAGAGTTCGCCTGGACAGGTTTATTCGTCGGAATTATGGTGCTGATGTTGCTTACTGCGGATACGCCCTCAGAATTCTCCGCCAACGCGAAAACAAGAATTGCCGCCATAGCGCTAATTCCGCTGTTGATCATCTTCACTTATCTCGGCCCGATGCCTTTCTTTAGCGTTGTGTTCCGGGGACTGGGCATCCGTGCCGAGAACGTCGCTATCGAGATGCCGGACAGCGAATTAGGCAATATCGAGCGCATTTCCGACCTCATACGCCGTCCCCTGATCGACTGCCGGCGCGCACAGCCAGGCAAGATCCTGGTACACGATGCGGACGTGCTGTGGACCGGCATCGGCGATCAAACCCTCATCCGTCTGCGTGGTTACGAGACGGAAAAGCGCAGCGTGTTCGCTGCGGAAAGAAACAATATCCCGGAAGCCGTCTTTAACCTGGAGACCAAGTCGCTCCACATCATCAAAACCAAACCCTACATCGATCCCTGTTTTGACCTTCCTGACAATCAATTGTTCAACACTGGAAAAGATGAACTCGGCCCTGAGGCGAAACTCCGCCTGAAAGACCTTGCCGATGCCATCGTCCAGCACCGCAAGCCGGTGAAACTCGCTGTGCACGGTCATAGCGTTGCAGGCGACACCGAGAGCCAGGCTTTCGCCAAACGACGCGTTACAGCGGTTGCAGCAACGCTGAAAGAACAAATCGACAACCCCGAACTTGTTGTTTTTTCCGATGGCACCGGCAGTCGGGAGGGGCGAATTGAAGTCAGGGTGAGCTACGGACGTTGAATGAAAATCGGCTGCATGAATATGTAGAAGTATTCCAATCGAACCATACGGTGGCTGGGCTACACTGGGCTCTTCATCACACTCCTACGGAGCCCGCACATGACCCGCAAGACCGCCGCCGATTTTGATCCGGAAGTCCTCAAGCTGTTCGACCAGTACGTGCACGGCCGCATCTCCAGGCGCGACTTCCTGTCGTCGGCCACGCGCTACGCGGTGGGCGGCGTGACGGCGGCCGGCCTGCTCAGCGCGCTGAGCCCGAGCTTCGCCGCGCCGCTGGTCGCGCCGGACGACAAGCGCCTCAACGCCCGCTTCGTCGAGATTCCTTCGCCGGAAGGCAACGGCACGGTGCGCGGCTATCTGGTCTCGCCCAAGGACGCCAAGGGCAAGCTGCCGGTGGTGCTGGTGGTGCACGAGAATCGCGGCCTCAACCCGCACATCGAAGACATCGCGCGCCGGCTCGCGCTCGACGGCTTCATCGCCTTCGCGCCGGACGCGCTGCATACGCTGGGCGGCTATCCCGGCGACGAGGACAACGCGCGCGCGCTGTTCGGCAAGCTGGACCAGGCCAGGACCCGCACCGATTTCGTCGCGGCCGCGCGCTGGCTGCGGCAACAGCCGGATGGCAACGGCAAGCTGGGCGTGGTGGGCTTCTGCTACGGCGGCGGCATCGCCAACTACCTCGCCACGCAACTGCCGGACTTGCTGGCCGCCGTGCCCTACTACGGTTCGCAGCCGAAAGCCGAAGACGTGCCCCGCATCAAGGCCCACCTGCTGATCCACGACGCCGAAAAGGACGAACGCATCCGCGCCGGCTGGCCAGCTTACGAGAAGGCGTTGAAGGATGCGGGAGTGAATTACCAGTACCACGTGTACGCCGGCGTCGAGCACGGCTTCAACAACGACACCACGCCGCGCTACGATGCCGCCGCCGCCAAGCTGGCGTGGCAGCGCACCATCGATTTCTTCCGCGCGCGCCTGGCCTGAGCCCGAGGCGAAAACTACGGCGCCGCCGCGTATTTGCGGGTCAGCGCATCCAGTTCCTGGGCGCCGTGCGTGCCCAGCCAGTTCCAGATGGCTTCGACCTGCTGGCGGTTGCGCTGGTAGTAATCGCGGTTGGCGCCCAGCCACACGTACGACGCGCTGAGCGGCTTGTCCAGCCGCGTCAGCTGCTTGCCATGGTGCTCGTTCAGGTACGGGTCCAGCGCGGACGGCGTCATCACGGCCACGGTAAAGCCATCCACGCGCTTCAGAAGCAGTTTGTCGAAGTTGCTTTCCGAGCTGACGCTGCCGTCGTCCACCTGCAGACCCGCCGTCTTGAGCTGGGACGCGAGCACGGTTCCCTGGTTGGCGGCCAGCATATGGGACTTGAAGTAGCGCTCCGGATCGGTGCCCGGCGCCAGCTTGTCCTCGCTGCGCACGAAGACGATCGCCATGCTGCGCAGCGCGCGCCGCGTGTCGACCTCGCCACCGGCGACGGTGGCCACCACGTAGTCGGCGCGTCGGTCGCCCGGGGTGTAGGCCGGCGCGATGTCGATCTTGCCGCTGGCCAGCGCCATGCGCACCCGCGCCGCCGGCAGACGCACGAACACGACCGGGCAGCCGCCCTTGCCGACGGCCTCGCGGAACAACTCGACCAGCGCGCCCGGCCGCTCAGGCACCGCCGGCCCGTTGCCGACGTAGTACGGCAGACGTTCGCGATCGGAGTACCCCACCCGCACCGGCTTGCAGGCATCGGCGGCATGCGCTCCCACGCTCAGGAACAATAACAGGCTGACCCAGGGTTTCATTTATTTCCTATGAATAAGTCGAGTATAACGCGGCTTACTCATAACGCAACATCAGGCGCTGCCATTCGGGGTCGTCCCTGGCCTTGCGCAGCACGGGCGCCAGTTTGTCATAGACGGCTTGCAGCTCGTGCGGCACCAGGAAGCGGCGCTCGGTCTGCCGCGAGGGCAGCACGTAGACGCGGAAATTGTCGGACGGGTGCTTTTTCTTGTGGTAGCGATAAACCGATTCGGCCAGGGCCACGCTGTCCACCCGGCCAAAGCGCAGCTTCTCCAGATTATGCTCATCGCTCAGGGCGTCGGCGCGGATCGGGCGCTGCTGGCGCAGCCAGTCGGCCAGATCCGGGTAGCTATAGCCCAGCACCATGCCGAGGGTGCGGCCCGACAGCGCGCCCTTCGCGCCCGGCGTGTAAGCGCTGTCGGCCGGCAGCGCCACCACGTAGCGGTCCAGCGCGAAAGGTGCGGTCCACAGGTATTTTTTCTGGCCGGCGTCGTCGAACCAGTGCGGCATCATGCCGATGACGATGCCTTCCAACGCGCCGCTTTCCACTTTCATTTGCAGACGCTTGCGCGGCAGGTAGACCAGCTTGAAACTGAAGTCGCCCAGTTTATGGCGGTTCAGGTAGGCCACCATGTCCGGATAGACGCCGGTGCCATCCGGCAGCACCAGTGGCGCCACCTGGGCGCTGGTGTAGACCGGGATGACTTCCGCTCGCACCGCTCCGCAGAGCAGACCTACACACAGCATTGCCAGAACGACCAGGGATTTTCTCATGATGAAACAGCGCGGAACGGTGAACCATTCTGCGCTGTCAGGGGAACCCGGTCAACCGGTTACGATTTGGCGAAGGCCAGGAAGTCGTTGTTGAACTTGTCCTTGTGGGTGTCGGTCAGGCCGTGCGGCGCGCCTGGGTAGACAATCAGCTTGGCGCCCTTGACGATCTTGGCCGAGGCGATGCCCGAGGCCTTGATCGGCACGATCTGGTCGTCGTCGCCGTGGATGATCAGGGTCGGCTTGTCGAACTTTTTCAGGTCGTCGCGGAAGTCGGTTTCCGAGAACGCCTTGATCGAGTCGTAGGTGTTTTTAAAGCCGCCCTGCATGCCCTGCGAGTACCACGCCTGGATGATGCCTTGCGATGGCTTGGCGCCCGGACGGTTGTAGTTGTAGAACGGGCCCGAGGCGATGTCCAGGTACAGCTGGCCGCGATCCTTGATCTGGCCGGCGCGGATGCCGTCGAACACTTCCAGCGGCAGGCCGTCCGGATTATCGGCGGTTTTCAGCATCAGCGGCGGCACGGCCGAGATCAGGCCCAGCTTGGCGATGCGCTTGGTGCCGTGGCGGCCGACATAACGCGCCACCTCGCCGCCACCGGTCGAGAAGCCGGCCAAGATGATATTTTTCAGGTCCAGCGCCTCGATCAGCTGCGCCAGGTCATCGGCGTAGTGGTCCATGTCGTTGCCGTCCCAAGGCTGGCTCGAGCGGCCATGGCCACGACGGTCGTGGGTGATCACGCGGAAGCCGTTATTGGCCAGGAAGAACGCCGCCGATTCCCAGCTGTCCGAGCTCAGCGGCCAGCCGTGGCTGAGGATCACCGGTTGGCCGTTGCGTGGGCCCCAGTCCTTGTAATAGATCTCGACGCCGTCGCGGGTGGTGATGGTGCTGGCGGTTTTGCCGACCGGGCCGCCCTTGGCGGTGGCGGCTTGCGCTTCGGCGGTGCTCAGCGCGGCCAGCGGCAGGGCCACGGCGGCGGCAGCGGCGCCGGCGGAGTTGAACAGGGCGGAACGGCGGGACAGGCTGACGGCTTGGTCTTGGGTAGCTTTGCTCATGATGGACTCCGATTTAGTTAGTTAGTGATTGAGTAGTGCGCGACATGTGCTCAATATATATCGCGCACTATTTAATAGCAAGCATAATTTGAAAATTTTTTATGGGCCGCCGAGGCGGCCCAGTGTGATTACGACTTGGCGAATGCCAGGAAGTCGTTGTTGAACTTGTCCTTGTGGGTGTCGGTCAGGCCATGCGGCGCGCCCGGGTAGACAATCAGCTTGGCGCCCTTGACGATCTTGGCCGAGGCGATGCCCGAGGCCTTGATCGGCACGATCTGGTCGTCGTCGCCGTGGATGATCAGGGTCGGCTTGTCGAACTTTTTCAGGTCGTCACGGAAGTCGGTTTCCGAGAACGCCTTGATCGAGTCGTAGGTGTTTTTAAAGCCGCCCTGCATGCCCTGCGAATACCACGCCTGGATGATGCCTTGCGATGGCTTGGCGCCCGGACGGTTGTAGTTGTAGAACGGGCCCGAGGCGATGTCCAGGTACAGCTGGCCGCGATCCTTGATCTGGCCGGCGCGGATGCCGTCGAACACTTCCAGCGGCAGGCCGTCCGGATTGTCTGCGGTTTTCAGCATCAGCGGCGGCACGGCCGAGATCAGGCCCAGCTTGGCGATGCGCTTGGTGCCGTGGCGGCCCACATAACGCGCCACCTCGCCGCCACCGGTCGAGAAGCCGGCCAGGATGATGTTTTTCAGGTCCAGCGCCTCGATCAGCTGCGCCAGGTCGTCGGCGTAGTGGTCCATGTCGTTGCCGTCCCAGGGCTGGCTCGAGCGGCCATGGCCGCGACGGTCGTGGGTGATCACGCGGAAGCCGTTATTGGCCAGGAAGAACGCCGCCGATTCCCAGCTGTCCGAGCTCAGCGGCCAGCCGTGGCTCAGGATCACCGGTTGGCCGTTGCGTGGGCCCCAGTCCTTGTAATAGATCTCGACGCCGTCGCGGGTGGTGATGGTGCTGGCGGTTTTGCCGACCGGGCCGCCCTTGGCGGTGGCGGCTTGCGCTTCGGCGGTGCCCAGCGCGGCCAGTGGCAGGGCCACGGCGGCGGCAGCTGCGCCGGCGGAGTTGAACAGGGCGTTGCGGCGGGACAGGTTCACATCGTTGGCGTTCATGATTTTCTTCCTTTTAGTCTATGTATGGATATTCAGTGCTGTGCTACAGTCGTTTCGTTCTGCAGCTGCGATGGAGTGAATCTTAGACCTCGCAAAACATTTGCGGAACAGACAACTCTGCAAGGCCACTTTGCAAAAACGCAGACCCCACCATGGCAACAAGCAACGACTTTGACTGGAACGATATCCCGCTGATCCTCGCGCTCGCCCGCAGCGGCAGCATGAGCGCCACCGGCCGCCAGTTGGGCGTCGACGCCTCCACCATCAGCCGCCGCATCGCCGCCGCCGAGAAGGCGCTCAAGCTGCGCCTGTTCATCCGCGACAACACCGGCTACCAGCTGACCGACGCCGGCCAGGTCTTCGTCGAGCATGGCGAGGCGGTCTACGGCAATGTGCAAAGCATGCTCCAAGCGTCGGCGCAAGAGGCCGACGCCACAGCCGGCCCTGTCAACATCACCTCGATCGATTTCCTGTTCGATTATTGGCTGCTGGACCATGTGCCGGCCCTGCACGCCCAGCACCCGCATCTGCAGTTGACGCTGCAGGCGGAAAACCAGAATCTCTCCTTCACCCGCCGCGAGGCCGACTTCGCCCTGCGCCTTGGCAAGCCGAGTGAGGATGCGGCGCTGGTGATGCGCAAGCTGGGCGACCTCGGCTTCGCCGTCTATGGCCACGCCAGGTTCGCCGGCACGCCGCGCGGCTGCTGGGGCACGCAACCATGGATCGCCTACGACGACACGCTGGCCGGCACCGGCGAGATGCAATGGCTGGCCGCGATGGAGCCGCAGCCGCGCAAGGTGCTCAAGGTGAACAGCCTGAGCACCATGGTGCGCGCCTGCCGCGCCGGCGTCGGCATGGCGCTCCTGCCCTGCATCATGGGCCAGCAGGACGGCTTGCAACGCATTGGCGAGAACGTGGAAGTGCAGCGCGACATCTGGCTGCTCAGCCATCGCGACGCCGGCTCAATCGCCCGCTTTAAAACCGTCTCGAGCTGGCTGTCGCAGGTCTACGCCAGCAGCGAGCAGCAGCTGTGTGGCGCGGTTTTAAACCCCTAAACCGCAGTCTATCCCCCGTTTTTTGCAGTTCGTCACATCCCGGTGGAGTGACGGATAGCCCTTGTCTATAGTTCACTCAACGCAACGAACTATTCACCCACAAGGAGCTCAAAATGAACATCGCAAAAAACATGGAAGCCATCTTCGTCGCCGCCATCGTGGTCGCCAGCGCCACCACCTTCGCCACCGCCGCGGTGAACGAACCGGCCGCACCAGTGATCGCCGCTGTGAAGGCCGACGCCAGCGTGATGCCGACCGTGACGGTCTCCGCAAAACGCCTGACCGCCGCTGAAAAAGCAGCCCTGTAATCCACTCGAACCACACGGAGCGCATGATGAAAAAATTGATGAAGACTGCGATGCTGGCAGCGGTACTGGGCAGTGGCGCACACGCCGCGCTGGCCGCCGATGTGATCAGCGAGAACCGCACCGTCGATGCGCGCGCCGTGAAGATCGAGCTGGACGGCGTGATCAGCCTGAAGGTGAAGCAAGGCGCGACCGCCTCGCTGACCATCTACGGCGAACCGGACGCCATCAAGAAAGTGGTGGTCGAGCAAAGCGGCGAAACGCTGCACATCGGCACCGAGAAAGTGAACACCATCCACTTCGGCAACAAGCGCGAACTGCGCGCCGAGCTGACGCTGCCGAACCTGCGCCAGCTGACCTCGGGCGGCGTGGGAGCGACGGAAGTGAGCGGATTTAACGGCGACAATCTGCGCCTGGCTTTGGACGGCGCCGGCTCCGTCAAGGTCGACGCGCAGTATCGCAACCTCGACGTGCGCCTCGGCGGCGTGGGCGGCATGACCGTCAACGGCGGCAACAGCGACAACGTCGACCTGCATCTGAATGGTGCTGGCCGCATCGAGATGATAGGCCAGACCAAACAGTTACACGCCAGCCTTGGCGGCGTCGGCAGCCTGGATGCGCAGCAGCTGCGCGCGGATGTCATCGACGTCAACATGAGCGGCTTGGGCAGCGCCGCGGTCTACGCCAAGACCAGCGCCAATCTCAAACTCACGGGCATGGGTTCGGCCAAGGTGTACGGCAACCCGGCCACTCGTAACGCCAGCGCGCGCGGCATGGGCAGCATCGCCTGGCAGTAAGGAACGCTCCGGCCTGCGTGGCCGGGCACTGTAAACACATGGGTGTGTTTTTACCGTCCAAGAGGTGATCCCTCTCGGACGGTTTTTTTATTTCAGGTAGCGCGCGTCGTGGCCCAGCACGATGCGCAGGTCGGCGTAGGCGGTCGTGCCGCTCGCGGCCCGCAGCGGCAGTCCGAGGCGGCGGCCCAGCACTTGCGCCATCCGCTGCTGTTCGCGTTGATATTCGATCCGGCTTTGTGGCACCACGAACGGCCGCAGATTGGACAGGCGCACCGTCTTCACGCCATCCACATCGAGCTTGCGCGCCAGCCGCGCGGCCGCGCCGGTGACGCCGTTGCCATTGCTGATCTCCAGCCGCACCAGGTTGGCGGCCGCCGGCTCGTCAGCGGCCGGAATGCGCAGCACCTCCACCAGCGCCGCGTTGACGCGCCGCACCTGCGTGCGCGGCATCGTCTCGGCCACCGCCTGCTTGAGCGTGACGTAGTCCTGCTGCACATCGTGTGTGCGTAGCGACGCCGCCTGCAGATACATGAGCGCCGCTCGCTCACGTTCTCCCTCGACGGCCAATGCCGCCGCCAGCCTTTCCCACTTTTCCGGATCGAGCGGATCGCGCAGGCAGGCCTGCTCCAACGGCGTGATGAGGTCCGCCGCCGGCTCCTCGAATTGCACACTGGCGCATGCCGCCAGCAGCATGCAGCCCGCAACGACAGGCTTTTTCATCCTGGCCTCCTAATGAGTGGCCTGCATCATGCGGTACACCTGTATGCCGGCGGGGCCGATCAGCACCAGCATCAAGGTGGGAAAAATGCAGAAGATCAGCGGGAACAACAGCTTGAGCGCGATCTTGGCCGCCGCCTCCTCGGCCAGCACGCTGCGCTTGCCGCGCAGATTTTCGGAATGCACGCGCAGCGAATCGCCCATGCTGGTGCCGAAACGCTCCGATTGAATCAGCATCGCCACCAGCGTATCGACATCCTCCACGCCGCTGCGCAAGGCCAGGTTGCGCAAGGCGCGCTCCTTGGTGAAGCCGGCGCGCATCTCCATCAGCGCCAGTTGCAGCTCCTGCGCCAGCGCCATGCTCTTGATATGGATCTCGCCGGCCACCTTGGCCAGCGCGCGCTCCAGGCTCAGGCCTGCCTCCACGCATACCGTCAGCAGGTCCAGCGCGTCGGGAAAATTTTCAAAGATCTCGCGGCAGCGCGCGGCGGCTTTGTGCGCCAGCACCGCGTTCGGCAGGTAGTAGCCGATGGCCGCCACCAGCAACAGCAAATACATGAAACCCTTCTGCGGACCATTCAGCGTAAACGCGCCGCCCAGCGCCACAAGGGCGGGCAGGCCAAGCGCCAACAGTGTCTTGGCGGCGAAGTACAGCGACGGCGCCGAGGCGCTGCGCCAGCCGGCATTCATGAAGCGGGTGCGCAACGGCGACCTTTCCCAGCCCTCTTCCGGCAGCGACAAGCGCGAAAATGGCTGCGCCGCCTGCGCCACCTTTTCCACCCAGCCGGCGCCGGCCGGATCGGGCGCGGTCTCGGTGGGCTCCACCACCTCGTTCAGGCGCTCGCGCAAGGCGACCGGCGCGAATACCAACAAGGCCGCCACCGCCATGCCGGCGGCCACCAGGAACACCACGGCCAGGAATATGATCTGCGAACCGTTCATGGCTCCTCCATCAGATACGGATGCGTATCAGCTTGCGCATCCACAGCACACCGCCCATCGCCATCGCCACGGCGTACCACATCAGCCGCACGCCGATCGGATCGGTCCACAGCACGCGCACATAGGTGGGATTGGTCACCATCATCAGCGCGATCACGCCCAGCGGCAGCAAGCCCAGCACCCATGCCGACATGCGGCCCTCGGCCGACATCACCCTCACCTGCGCCAGCAATTTCAGGCGCGCGCGGATCAAACGGCTGATATTGCTGAACACCTCGGCCAGGTTGCCGCCCGATTCGCGCTGTATCAGCACCGCGATGACCAGATAGCGCAAGTCCGTCAGTGGCACGCGCAGCGCCAGGTTGTGCAAGGCTTCGTTCATCGGCACGCCATAGTTGATCTCCTCGTAGGCGAACTTGAATTCACCGGCGATGGGATCGGGCATTTCCTCGCCCACCATCTGCATCACGTTGGCGAAGGAATGGCCGGCACGCAGCGCGCGGCCGAGAAAGTCGGCCGCCTCCGGCAGCTGCTCCTCCAGTTTGCGCAGCCGCGCGGAACGCGTGCGCATCAACACCAGCCACGGCGCCGCCAGCGCCAGCGCCAGCACACCTATCGCCGGCGCCGCCGGCATGTGCAGCATCCGCGGCGCCAGCAGGCCAAGCACCCCCGCCCCCAGCGAACAAGCGATGAATTGCGCGACCGACCAGCGCACGCCGGCCTGCAGCAGCAACCGGTCCAGCAGATTGAGCTGGACCACGCGGCGCAGCAGTTTTTCCAGCGCCGGATAGCTGCTGTAGGTGCGGCGCTTGAGGATGTCGACCCGTTCGCTGCCGCCATCGCCGCTGGCCGCCATCAGGCGCAGGCGCTTGGAGATGCGGCGCGCGGCGCCGCCATGCGCGCCGGACCACCACAGCCACGCGCCCTCGATCATCAGGATCACCGCCGCGAACAGCAGCACGGCAAAAGCGGAAAAGATCGCGTCCATGGCGCTTACTCGTAGATCTTGTCCGGATCGAACACCGCGTCCGGCACGGCCACGCCAAACATCCGCAAGCGGTCGGCGAAGCGCGGCCGCACGCCGGTGGCGTAAAAGCGCCCCTGTACCTTGCCCAGCGCATCCACACCCTTCTGCTCGAAACGGAAAATCTCGTGCATGGCGATCACCTCGCCCTCCATGCCGGTGACTTCCTGCAGGCTGACCAGCTTGCGCGTGCCGTCCGTCAGCCGCGAGACCTGCATCACCACCGTGACGGCGGAACAGATCTGCTGGCGCGTGGCGCGCGGCGTCAGGTTCACCCCGGCCATGCCGACCATGTTTTCCAGCCGCGCCAACGCGTCGCGCGGCGTGTTGGAGTGGATGGTGGCCAGCGAGCCCTCGTGACCGGTGTTCATCGCCTGCAGCATGTCCAGCGCCTCCGGGCCGCGCACCTCGCCGAGGATGATGCGGTCGGGCCGCATCCGCAAGGCGTTGCGCACCAGCGAGCGCTGATTGACTTCGCCCTTGCCCTCGATATTGGGCGGCCGCGTCTCCAGCCGCACCACGTGCGGCTGGCGCAGCGCCAGCTCGGCCGCATCCTCGATCGTGACGATGCGCTCGTGCGCGGGAATGAAGCCCGACAGCACATTGAGCATGGTGGTCTTGCCCGAGCCGGTGCCGCCGGAGATCAGGATGTTGATCTTGGCCTGCCCCAGCGCCTTCAACACCTCCACCATGGGCGGCGTCAGGCTGCGGTAGTCCAGCAGGTTCTCGATGCTGAGCGGGTTCACCGCGAAGCGCCGTATCGACAGGATGGGACCGTCGATCGCCAGCGGCGGAATAATCGCGTTCACGCGCGAGCCGTCCGGCAGGCGCGCATCCACCATGGGGCTGGATTCATCCACGCGCCGGCCCACGCGCGAGACGATCTTCTCGATGATCTTCATCAGGTGGGCGTTGTCATTGAAGGTGGTCTCGGTCAATTCCAGCTTGCCGGCGCGTTCGACGTAGACCTTGGCGGCGGTGTTGACCAGGATGTCCGACACGCCGGGGTCGGCCAGCAGCGGCTCCAGCGGGCCGAAACCCAGCATCTCGTGCTGGATATCCAGCACCAGGTTATGCCGTTCGTGCTGATTGAGCACGATGCGTTCTTCCTCGATGATGCGCTGGACCAGCAGCGCCAGCTCGTGCTTGAACTGCTCGGGCGTGAGGCGCTTCAGGCGTTCGAGGTCGATGCGGTCCAGGATGGTCTGGTGCATGGACTTCTTCAGTTCCTGATAGGCCGCCGCGGCAAGGCCGGGCAAGCCGTTGTTGCCGCGGGCATCGTCCGCACTGGACAGGCGTTCACGTAAGCTCATTTCATCCTCCATCGTTGCGGCCGAAGATGCGGTCGAATAGTCCCTTGCTTTCCGAGACGCGGCGCGCCGCCACCAGCTCCACCAGCTCCGCCAGGCTGCGCGCCACCGCGCTGCTGCGCGACAGCTGCAGCACCGGTATGCCCTGGTTGACGGAATCGGTGGCGGACAGGTAATCGTTGGGCACCGTGTGCACCACGTCCGCGCCCAGCGCCTGCTCCAGGTCCATCAAGCGCAGCCGGCCGCCCTTCTCGTAGCGGTTGACGATCAGGCGCGTGCGCTCGTTCGGATAGCCGAGCGAGCGGAAGATGTCCAGCAGGCGGCGGCCGTCGCGGATATCGGGCAGCGCCAGTTGCAGCACCGGGTAGATGGTGTCCGCCTGGTCCAGCGCGCGCAGCGAGATGGCGTCGATCTGGCGGCCCACGTCCAGCACCACGAAGTCATAATGCTGGCGCGCCACGCGCAGGATGGTGTCCATGTGCTCGGGCTTCATGTCCACCGTGCGATTGGGATCGTCGGCCGCCGCCAGCACGCCGAAATTGGACGCCACGTGCACC
This sequence comes from Duganella sp. SG902, assembly GCF_013376005.1. Classification (GTDB taxonomy): domain Bacteria; phylum Pseudomonadota; class Gammaproteobacteria; order Burkholderiales; family Burkholderiaceae_D; genus Rugamonas. The sequence continues at coordinate 14,362 of NZ_JABMJK010000005.1, forward strand.
AGGCAGGAATCGAGGAAGGCGCCGTCCATGCGGCTGATCTGCGCGCAAATGTCGGACAGCGTCATCGCTGGCTTCTGGTCGGACACGTACAGCGTGGCGTCGCCGAACTGGGCGTGCAGGTCGATCAGCAGCACCTTGCGGTCCGCCAGCGCGGCCAGCGCGTAGCCGAAGTTGGTGGACAAGAAGGTCGCGCCGCTGCCGCCCTTGCAGGAGATGAAGGCCAGCACCTTGCCCTCGCGGACAGGCGTCAGGCCGGCCGCCACCTCGATGCGGTCCATGGCCTCGTGGAAGGCGCGGTGCACCAGCGGCAGCGGCAGCACCTCGCGCATGCCGGCGCGCATGGCGCGGATCAGCAGGTCCTGCTGCGGATCGCGCGTCAGCAGCATGAACGAGGCCGAGGGATATTGCTTGCCCAGGCGGTCCACCAACTCGCCCTCCTCGACGGCGATGTCGCTGGCGTCCAGCACCACCAGCTCCGGTGTTTCAGGCAGTTGGCGCTCCACCGCGTCGCGCAGGCCGTTGCGGGACGCCACCAGCTGCAGCGCCGGCATGCGCGCCGAGCCCTGCGCCGCGACCTCCGCGTGCAGCAGGCTGTCCTTGCTGATCATGAGCGCCTTCATTTGGCACCGCTGTTCAGCAAGGGCGAGGGCTGCTCGCCGCCGTTCTTCTGATAGCGCTCGTAGGCGGCGCGGCCGCCGCGGCCGTCCATCCCGGCCACCGGGTCGGTGTTGCGCGCCGCCTCCGGGTGCAGGATCTGCCGCGCCAGCGCCATGCGCGTATCGATGCCAAAGCGGGCGTCCCACCGCGGTGTGGTCTGGACCAGGAGGTCGGCGCAGGCGGACAGCGTGCCTGCCGCCAGCAGGGGCAAGAGATATCGCATAGAGGTTCCTAGGTTATTTGCCCGGTTCCGGCTCGCCTTCCATGCGGCCGCCGAGGAATAGCCTGGCGCGGCTTGGCGCGGTGACGCTGTCGGTCGGGAGCTTGTAATTGGCCGGTAACGGTCGCACCAGGTGGGGTGTCACGACAAACAGCAGCTCGGTGCGGTCCTGCTGAAAGTCGGTACTGCGAAACAGCGCGCCCAGCACCGGCAGCTCGCCAAGGATGGGCAGGCCGTTGATGTTGGCGCTGTGGCTGTTCTTGATCAGGCCGCCGATGGCGAAACTCTGGCCATCGTACAGCTCCACCGTGGTGGAGGCGCGGCGCGTGGTGATCAGCGGCAGCACGGAAGACCCGGAATAACCGGACGCCGAGATGCCGATGCCTTCGCGCGATATCTCGGACACCTCCGGCGCCACGCGCAGGTTGATGCGGCCGCCCGCCAGCACGGTCGGCGTGAAGCGCAGGCCGACGCCGAATTCCTTTTCCTCCAGCGTGACCTTGTTGTTGTCCTGCGCCACCGGCACAAAGATGCGGCCGCCGGCGAGGAAGCTGCCCTCCTGCCCGCTGATCGCCATCACGGTCGGTTCGGCCAGCATGCGCACCAGGCCATCGTGCTTGTCGGCGGCGACGCGGGCGCGGTTGCCGACGCTGAGCAGTCCTTTCAGCGTGCCGCTGACGAAGTTGGACGACAACGTGCTGGCCCAGCTGCCGCCGCCGAAATCGAAGGTCACGCCGGCCTCCAGTTTGTCGAGCAGGGATTTGGAGACTTCGGCGATTTTCACCTCCAGCATCACCTGCTGCGGCGCGCCGATGTTGAGGAAGTTGACCACGCGGGCGCTGGCCTGCGTTGCCTGCGCCGCTTGCCCGCCCAACCCACCCTGCGGCGCGACGGCGGCGGCGGCCTTGCCGCTGGCGTCCAGCGGCTGCGCGGGCCGGCGCACGAAGGCGGTGGCCAGTTCCAGCACGCGCGCGGCCGTGGGCGCGTCGTCGACGGTGCCGCTGAGGACCAGCGTATCGCCGGCCGCGCTGACCTGGATGTCTTTCTGTTCGGGCATGAGGGCGGCCAAGGCCTGCCGCAAGGCGGCGGGATCGATGCCCACCACCACCTCCACCACGTTGCACAAGCCGCTGCGGCCTTGCACGATCATGTTGCTGCTGCCGATGTCGACGCCGACCACATACAGGGTGTCGGGCGCCACCAGCATGGCCTGCAGCACGGCGGGATTGCCGACGCTGCGCGCCTGCACCGCCTCCGGCATGCGCATCAGGGTGGATTTCCCGAGTTGCAGCTGCAGGCCACCGGGCTGCGCGGCCTGGCCGGTGCAGCGCAAGCCCTCACCCGGCGCCTGCGGCGGAGCGGCCGGCGCGGCGCTCGCCAGCGCCGCCATGAACATCAGCGCCCACGCCGTCGCCAGCCGCCGCGCGTGGCGTGACAACTGGGAGCGCGGCGGCGCGAATGAAAGGGGGATGGCCATGGCGCGCTCACAGGCATTCTTGCGTGCGCTGCACGCCCGCGATTACGCCGACACAGGAGCGCGCACGCGGCGCGGCATTGGCGACCTGCATGCGCGGGCGCGCGGGCGGAGCGGCCGGCGGCGGCTCCGCCACCGGCGTCGCCGCGGGCGGCGCTTCATGCGCGCCAAGCAGCGTGCCCTTGGTGGCGCCTTCCGTGGTGCCGGGACGCGGATCGACCTGATTGCGCAACACCAGCGACAGCGTGCCCACGCTGCGCGCCAGGTCCAGATTCTCCGCCTGCGCCGGCGTCACCTCCAGCGTGACCGCGTTCACCACGCGCGGCTTGGTCTCGTCGCGCCCCACCTCCTGCGCCACCGCCAGCACCAGGATACGTTCCAGCACAATCTTCGAAATCGCCCGCTCATTGGACTGGGTGTTGACGATGATGTCGACAAAATTGCCCGGCAGCGCGAAGCCGGCCACGCCCACCACATCGTTCACGCGCACCGTGATCGCGCGCTTGCCTTCCGCGATCAGCGCCGACAGGCCGCCGAGCGTGCCGGCCGGCGCCAGCTTGGCCTCGCTCAGCGGCTCGTCGCGCAGCACGCTGGTCCTCAGCACGCGGCCCACCAGCTTGCCGCCGTCGCGCAGCGCGCCGCGCGGCAGGGTCTCGGCCGGCCAGTCGATCTGCTTGAGCATCTCCGGCGTCAGGCGCTGGCCGAGGTTGACGTCCAGCGCCGCCACCACGATCTTGTTCGAGGCTCCCGGCGCCTGCCGCAGCAGCCAGCGCGACGCCAGCGCCACCGCCGCCAGCCCGAATGCGACGGCCAGCGCCATCATCAACAGTGCGCGCCGGTTCTTCATGCTATCCGCGGCTCCACGTCGTCGGCGGCGGTGGCGCCTGCCAATGGCTGGCCACCGGCGAACATGCTGATCCAGGCCTGGTCCAGCGTCGCGATCGACAAGCGCGCCGGCTCGCCCATGAAGCCGGCGAAATCCGCCACCCGGCCGGCGATCTCGCGCGGGTAGCACGCCAGCAGCGGCAGGCCGCTGCCGGCGTGCAGCTCGTCCAGCAGGTAGCGCAGCGCGGTCTCGTCGTACGCCACGCCCATGCTCAGGCACTGCTGGCGCAACAGCGTGCGGTAGTTGGCGGCGCTGAGCGCGGCCACCGGTATCTTGTAGCCCACGCGGCGCAAGGCCGCGTCGTCCAGCAGCGACGCCGGCGGCAGGCTGGTGACAAACACCAGCCGCATGCGGCACGGCACATGGAAGTGATAGCCGCCCGCCAGCGACAGCGCGCTGCGCTCCAGTTCCTGGGCCTGGGCGAAACGGTTCAGCAGTTCGGCGGCCGGCATGCGATGGCGCCCGAGATCGTCGACGATCAGCAGGCCGTTGTTGGCCTTCAGCTGCGGCGGCGCGCGGTAGCAGCCGCTGGTGGCGTCGGGCCGCAGGTCCAGCATGTCCGCGTCGAGCGAGGCGTCCAGCGCCACCACGGGCCGTTGGCACAACACCCAGCGCGGGTCGCCGCTGCGGCGCTCCGGCGCCTGTTGCGCGAGACGCGCGTGGCGCGGCTGGGGCGCGCGGTGCACGGCCGGGTCGTACACCTGCACGATGTCCTGCCCCACCACCAGCGCGTGCGGCACCGCCACCAGCCCTTGCAGCAGCGCGCCGAGGCGGCGCGCCAGCATCGACTTGCCGCTGCCGGAAGGACCGTACAACAGCATGCTGCGGCCGGCGTACATCGCCGCGCCCAGCATGCGCTGCACCGGCGGCGCCAGGAAATCGTCGGTGAATTCGGCCGCCAGATCCTCCGCGCAGGCCTGCGGCACGTGCAGGGCGTGGCGCTCCACCATGGCGCGATACGCTTCCAGCGTCACCGGCGCCGGGCCGGCGTACGGGCAGCGTTCCAGCCACGCGCCGGCGCGCTGCCTGCCGGCGCCGGTCAGCTGATACTGCACGTCGATGTCGGACTCGCCGCGCCACGCCACTTCCGCCACGTGTTCGGCCACCATGAAATCGAGCACCTCGCGCAGCACATTGATCGACAGGTGCAGCTTGGTGGTCAGCACCGGCAGGTGGCTCTTGCCGCCGAGGCAGAGCGCCTTGGCGACCAACTCCACCAGCAGTTGTTGCGGCAGGCCGGTGTCGCGCACCGATTTCGGTTGCGGCGGCAGCGCGGCTTCGGGCTCGGCGTCGAGCAGTTTGCTGTAGGGGGAAGGGGGTTCCAGGGCTAGCATCATTATCTCCGCGGGGAAACTAGTTTCAACGTGGAATCAAGTTTAGCCAGCCATGCTTTGTGGACATTGACGTGCAGCAAGCACCGTTCATTGATGCCGCCAGGCGACCACGCCCACCGTGCCCAGCGCGATCGCCACGCCGTACGGGATGCCGCCCACGCTGGCGCTCGGCGGCAGCGGCACCGGCAGCAGCGGTACGCCCAGCAGGCGCAGCACCATCGGTTTGCAGATCAGGCGCAGGTTGCGCGCGCTCTCGCGCCAGCGTCCGCTGAACAACAACATCAGCAGCGCCATCGCCCCGCCCACCAGCGCCGACAGCGCGGCGATCTGCAGCGCCTGCCACGGGCCGGCGAACGCGCCCACCATGGCCATCAGCTTGACGTCGCCGGCGGCCATGCCGCGCGCCAGGTACAGCGGCAGGAATAAAAAAAAGCCGGCGCATCCGCCGGCCAGCCAGAACGACACCGAGGCTCCCGGCTGCCCGCTCAGCAGGTGCAGGATCAGCGCCAACATCAGGCCGCTCAGGATCAGCACGTTGGGAATCTTGCGCATCGCCAGATCTGTCAGCGCCGCTTGCGCGACCAGGCAGATCAGAATCACTTCGATCGCGTTCAGCATGAAGGTCTCTCCCAAAAGAACTTCCCGGCCAGCCGCGGCCGGGAAGCTCTCCCGCTTATGGCGACGTGATGTTGGACGCGATGGTCGTGAAGGCCGTCTCCAGCGCCGGCCCCAGCAGGCCGAAGGCGGCGCCCACGGCGGCCACCATGGTCGCCGCGATCAGGCCGTATTCAATGGCCGTGATCCCTTCCTCGTCACGCGCAAACTCTTTTGCGATTGCAATAATCGAGTTCATGTCGTTCTCCTTTGGTTAGTCCACAAGAAATTCTCTGGCGCGCCATGCTTGCCGCGCCATTGGTTACACTATACGGACCAGGTTTTTTAAAGAGTTGACACTACGCAAGTTTTCCTTACGGAATCTTTTTGGCGGCAGATCAAGCGGACTGTAGGAAAAAGGTCGCATTCTTAGGCAATGGAAGTTTTTTTTCGCACACAAGAATTGCCCTGATTGCAAAAAGCTATTATCCTGCTTAGCTGTTCTTTGGAAAGGCAAATGGACTCCCTACTGAAACACATGGTGGACATGACCGGTCACCGCGATCACACGATGCTCGACATCTCGGTGATTTCAGCGGTGCAGGAGCTTGCCCGCGCCGATCAGGTCCGTGTGTTGACCCTGGCCACCATCCGAGGAAAGATCTTCGTGCGTCCGCGCGCCATCATCGTTGCCGGCGAAGCCGCGCGCATGGTGGACACCTCCTACCAGCACCATCCCGGCGAGCCGGTCGAGATCTACCCGGCGCTGGCGCAATGCCTGGCGCGCCACGAGTCGAGCGCCGACGTCGCCAACGAGGCGGACGAGCACACCCTGTGGCTGCCGATCTGGCTGGGCGACAAGGCCGACACCTGCCTCGAAATCGTCAACCCGACGCCGTACACCAGCGAAACCATCCACATCATCGGCGCCATCGTCAGCGTCTACCGCAACTTCCAGAACTTGCTGGACTACAGCGAGCGCGATTCGCTGACCGGCCTGCTCAACCGCAAGACCTTCGACGACCAGCTGTCCAAGATGCTGGCCGCCTGCACCGACCAGGACGCCATCACCCTGCCGGGCGAGGCGGAACGCCGCCACCACAGCGACGAGGAAAAGCAATGGCTGGCCGTGGTGGATGTCGACCACTTCAAGCACGTCAACGACCGCTTCGGCCATCTCTACGGCGACGAGGTGCTGATCCTGATCGCCAACCTGCTGACCTCCTCGTTCCGCGCGCAAGACCGCGTGTTCCGCTTCGGCGGCGAGGAATTCGTGGTGCTCTTGCGTTCGGCCACGCTGGACAACGCCAAGAAGATCATCGAGCGCTTCCGCCAGAACGTGGCCGCGCACGATTTCCCGCAGGTGGGCAAGGTGACGGTGAGTGTGGGCTTTGTCAGCATCAGCGCGCTGGAGGCGCCGGTGATCATCCTCGGCCATGCCGACCAGGCGCTCTACTACGCCAAGAGCCATGGCCGCAACCTGGTCTGCCACTACGACGAACTGGTCAGCGGCGGCCTGCTGCAGACCATCGAATCCAACGATACCGCTGAATTCTTCTAGGCCGCGACCGTCAGGAAGCGCATCGGATCGACATTCCACTTGGCCGGCGATTCGTGGCTGACGATCTTGTCGCCGCCGCCAAAACCCACCCCGCGCGACAGGTCCACCGTTTCCGGCTTGATGTAGACATTCTTCTTGGTATGGAAGAACACGTTGACCTTGGGCGCCAGCAGATTGGTCTCGTGCGGCTCGATCACCACGCCCAGGCGACCCGACTCCAGCAGCACCATGGTGCCCACCGGATAGATCCCGACACAGCGCATGAATTCCTGCGTGTACTGCGGGTTGAAGTGGAACTTGCTCCACTCGTGTATCTTGCGCAGCGCCGCCGCCGCCGACATGCCCTTGTGATAGCAGCGGTCGGCGGTGATGGCGTCGTACACGTCAACGATGGCCGCCATCTGCGCCAGCTCGCTGATGCCGTCCTCGGCCTGCTTGCCAGGATAGCCGCTGCCGTCGCGCCGCTCGTGGTGGTGCAGCGTGATGTCGAGCGGAATCGGGCCGATCTCCGGCGATTGCTTCAGAATCTTGTAGCCGTCTTCGGGATGCTTCCGGATGATGGCGAATTCCTCGTCGGTCAGCGGACCGGGCTTGTTGAGGATGTGATCGGGCACCAGCGCCTTGCCGGTGTCGTGCAGCAGCCCGCCCAGGCCGGCCTGGTGGGTGACGTCGGCCGCCATGCTGCGCGAGCGGCAGAAGGCCACCAGCAGCGTGCACACGCTGACCGAATGCAAAAAGGTGTAGTCATCCTTGTTCTTGATGCGCAGCAGCCCCACCAGCGCGCCCGGATTACGCAGGATGGACTCGGTGATGTTCTGCACCACCGGCTGCACCTGGTCCAGCTCGATGGCCTTGCCGAGGCGGGCGTCCTGCATCACCGTGCGCACCAGCGTCGAGGCCTGATGGCGGATCTGCACCGCGCGCTGCATCTCCTCGCCCAGCGGCACGCGGGTCTGCACCGGCGCCTTGGCGGCGATTTCCACGATCTCGCGTTCGGTGGCCGCTTGCGCTTCGGCCAGCGTCGGCGCATCCTGCACGTCCAGGCCCTTGGCGCTGTCGATCACCACGTCGTGGATGCCAGCGTTGAGGATCTTGCGGATTTCGTCGTAGCTGGAGATAAGGAAGCGATTGCGCACGAACGGATGGGTCATCCAGTCGCAGCTCAGGTCATGTATGTACATGCCCACCTTCAGCTGGGAAGCGTCGACTTTCTTTAACATACGGATACCCGTCAAAATAGAGGCCAGGCGGCAAATGCGCTAGCATAAGTATAACAAACTGTTTCCTGCCGGGATTAAATTTACACTTAGAACTATGGAATTACGTCAGCTGCGCTATTTTGTTGCAATTGTGGATCACGGCTCGCTGTCGCGCGCCGCGCTGATCCTGCACGTGGCCCAGCCCGCGCTGACCCAGCAGTTGCGCCAGCTGGAGGAGGAGCTGGGCGTGCAGCTGCTGCACCGCACCGCCCAGGGCGTGCTCAGCACCGACGCCGGCAAGGTATTCTACGAACACGCCCAGGCCATCCTCAAGCAGGTGGCCGACGCCCGTTCGGCAGTGGCGCAGTCGGCCGAGCGGCCCAGCGGCAGCGTCACGCTGGGCCTGCCGCACAGCATCTCCGGCGCGCTGGCCCTGCCGCTGCTGACCGCCACGCGCAGCCAGTATCCGGAAATCACCCTGCAACTGACCGAGGAACTGACCGGCAACCTGAGCGACCAGCTCAAGTCCGGCCGCGTCAACCTGGCCGTGCTGTTCGACGATGGCCAACTGAGCCAGTTCGCCACCACGCCGCTGGCCGAGGAGGAATTGCACTTCATTTGCCGCGCCGACGCGGCCTACGCGCAAGGTGAGCATTCACTCACGCTGCAACAGGCATTGCAGGCCACCTTGATCCTGCCCGGGCTGCAGCATGGCGTGCGCCCGCGCATCGAAAGCGTGGCGCGCGAGGCCGGTCTGAGCGTCGGCAACGTGATCGAGATCAACTCGATCGCGATACTGAAATCCGCCCTGCTGGCCGACATGGGCGCCACCCTGCTGCCGTCCGCGCCGGTGCTGGACGAGCTCCAGCGCGGCACCCTGCGGGCCCTGCGCATCCACAGCCCATCGATTTCGCGCACGGTGGTTCTGTGCAGCTCCCGCAACATCCCGCCGACCAACGCGGCGGCGGCCATCAGCCGGCTGGTGCGCCAGGTCAGCGACCGCCTGTGCGCCGAGGGCAGCTGGCCCGGCGCCAAGCCGTTATAAGTTTTTCTTATACCCCCATCGGCAAACGGTATTTCCGTATACGTCAAGTAGCGCCCATACTGGTCATAGAACCGCCAACCATGCGGCTAAATGGCTTGAGCCTGGCCTGCCCACCCGGCATCCCCCAGTTCGAGCGCGATCTGATACCAAAAACGGAGACACCACCATGCCAGACGGCAGCAGCTCGCTCACGTCCGTGAGCCTCGACGACAAGTACACCTCCACCAAAGGCACCATCTTCCTGTCCGGCATTCAGGCCCTGGTGCGCCTGCCGATGATGCAGCAAGTGCGCGACAAGATGGCGGGCCTGAACACGGCCGGCTTCATCTCCGGCTACCGCGGCTCGCCGCTGGGCGGCCTCGATGAAAACCTGTGGAAGGCCAAGCCGCATCTGGAAGCGCACAACGTGCAGTTCGTGCCGGGCGTGAACGAGGATCTGGCGGCGACGGCGGTGTGGGGCTCGCAGCAGGTGGACCTGATTGGCGAGTCGAAGTACGACGGCGTGTTTGCCATGTGGTACGGCAAAGGCCCGGGCGTGGACCGCTGCGGCGACGTCTTCAAGCACATGAACCACGCAGGCACCTCCAGGCACGGCGGCGTGCTGCTGGTGGCAGGCGACGACCACGGCGCCTACTCGTCCACGCTGCCGCACCAGTCGGACCACATCTTCTCGGCCTGCATGGTGCCGGTGCTCTACCCCTGCAATGTGCAGGAATACCTCGACCTCGGCATCCACGGCTGGGCCATGTCGCGCTTCTCCGGTTGCGCGGTAGCGTTCAAGGCGCTGGCCGACACGGTGGAATCGTCGGCGTCGGTCGATGCCGATCCGTTCCGGGTCGAGACCAAAATTCCGAAGAACTTCGTCATGCCGGAAGGCGGCCTGAACGCGCGTCTGTCCAGCATCCCGCTGGGCCAGCAAGCGCGCAATCAGGAAGCGCTGATGCAGGACTATAAAATCTACGCCGCGCTGGCCTACGCACGCGAGAACAAGCTGAATCACACCACCATCGATTCGAAAGACGCCAAGCTGGGCATCATCGCCTCCGGCAAATCGTATCTGGACGTGCTGGAAGCGCTGGAAGAACTGGGCATCGACGAAGCGATGGCCGCCAAGGTCGGCCTGCGCCTGTTCAAGGTCGCCATGCCATGGCCGCTGGAACCGGACAGCGTGCGCGAGTTCGCGCAGGGCCTGGACGAGATCCTGGTGGTCGAGGAAAAACGCCAGTTCGTCGAATACCAGTTGAAGGAACAGCTGTACAACTGGCGCGACGACGTGCGTCCGCGCGTGATCGGCAAGTTTGACGACAAGGGCGAATGGGTGGCGCCGCGCGGCGAATGGCTGCTGCCGCCGAAGGCCGATTTCTCGGTCTCGCAAGTGGCGCGCGTGATCGCGAGCCGCGTGTCGCGCTACATCACCGACGCCCACATCCAGGACGAGATCAAGGCGCGCCTGACCTTCCTCGACACCAAGGACGCGGTGCTAAAGAAAGCCATCAGCACCCCGTTCCGTCCAGCCTTCTACTGCTCCGGATGCCCGCACAACACCTCGACCAAGGTGCCGGACGGCTCGTTCGCGCTGGCCGGCATCGGCTGCCACGTGATGGCCACCTCGATCTACCCCGAGTACAACAAGCTGACCACCCACATGGGCGGCGAAGGCGCGCCGTGGATCGGGCAGGCCGCGTTCTCCAAAGTGCCGCACGTGTTCCAGAACCTGGGCGATGGCACCTACTTCCACTCCGGCTACCTGGCCATCCGCGCGGCGGTGGCGGCCAAGGTCAACATCACCTACAAGATCCTCTACAACGACGCGGTGGCCATGACCGGCGGCCAGCCGGTGGACGGTCAGACCTCGGTGCCGATGATCGCGCAGCAGATGGCGGCGGAAGGCGTGAAACGCATCGCGCTGGTGACGGAAGACCTGTCGCGCTACACCGACCGTTCGGCGCTGCCTTCCATCGTCTCGCTGCACGACCGCAAGGAGATGGATGCCGTGCAGCGCGAGCTGCGCGAACTGCCGGGTACCTCGGTGCTGATCTACGACCAGACCTGCGCGGCCGAGAAGCGCCGCCGCCGCAAGAAAGGCGAGTTCCCCGACCTCGCCAAGCGCATGGTCATCAACGAAGCCGTATGCGAAGGCTGCGGCGACTGCGGCATCCAGTCCAACTGCGTGTCCATCCTGCCGAAGGAAACGGAGTTCGGCCGCAAACGCACCATCGATCAATCGTCGTGCAACAAGGACTACTCGTGCGTGAAGGGTTTCTGCCCGAGCTTTGTCACGGTGGAAGGCGGCGCGCTGAAAAAATCCAAGACCGGCGCCACCCAAAGCGATGACGGCTGGGATGCCCTGCCCGCGCCCGCGCTGCCGGACTGCGAGCACCCGTACAACATCCTGATCAATGGTATCGGCGGCACCGGCGTGATCACGGTCGGCGCGCTGATGGGCATGGCCGCGCACATCGAAGGCAAAGGCGCCTCGGTGCTGGACATGACCGGCATGTCGCAGAAAAACGGCTCCGTCACCTCGCACGTCAAGATCGCGCGCACGCCTGAGCATCTGCGCGCGCAGCGCATCGCCACCGGCGAAGCGGACGTCATCCTTGGCTGCGACATGCTGACCGCCGGCGCCGCCGATGCGGTATCGAAGATGCGTCCGGGCCGCACGCTTGCCATCGTCAACCTGCACGAGCAGCCGCCAGGCACCTTCGCGCAAAACGCCGACTGGGAATATCCAGCGGCCGACGTGCGCGCGCTGATCGAGGAATCGGTGGGCGCTGGCGCGGCGGACTTCATCGACGCCACCAAGCTGGCCACCGCGTTGATGGGCGACTCGATCGCCGCCAACCTGTTCATGCTGGGTTACGCCTGGCAGCGCGGCCGCATTCCGCTGAAAGAGGAATCGCTGCTGCGCGCCATCGAACTGAATGGCGTGGCTGTCGCCTCCAACAAGAAGAGCTTCCTGTGGGGCCGCCGTGCGGCGGTGGACCTCAAACGCGTCGAGCGCACCGCGACGCCGGCGCAAGCCATCGTACTGCAAATGCCGCAGACCCTGGACACCATCGTCGCCAAGCGCATGGAGTTCCTGACCGCTTATCAGAACGCCGCCTACGCCGACACCTACTCGGAACTGGTGGCGCAAGTGCGCGCGAAGGAAAATTCGCTCGGCCTGGGCAACAAGCTGTCCACCGCCGTCGCCAAGTCTTACTTCAAGCTGATGGCCTACAAGGATGAATACGAAGTGGCACGCCTGTACACCGACGGCCGCTTTGTCGAACAGCTGCAGCAGCAGTTCGAGGGCAATTTCAGCGTCAAGTTCAACCTGGCGCCGCCGCTGTTCGCCAAAAAGGACGCCAAGGGCCATCTGGTGAAGGCGGAATTCGGCTCGTGGATGTGGAGCGCTTTCAAGCTGATGGCCAAACTGAAGGGCCTGCGCGGCGGTGCCCTGGACATTTTCGGCTACACCGAGGAACGCAGGATGGAGCGCGCGCTGATCGTCGAATATCGCGAGATGGTGGTGTCGCTGCTGGCCGGGCTCAATGCGGATAACCATGCAACGGCGGTCGACCTGGCCGCGCTGCCGGAGAAAGTGCGCGGTTTCGGTCATGTGAAGGAAAAGGCCGTGGCCGCCTTCCGCACCGAAAAAGCCCGCCTGCTGGCGCAATTCAACCAACAACGCGCCGCCTGACCGTCGCTCCCGCGAAGGCGGGAGTCCATAGGGCGCATATTCAGCATAGGTTCCCGCCTTCGCGGGAACGACGAATTGGTTGACGTTAACGTAAACGTCATATAATGAACAAAAAATATTATCAGGGACACCAATGAACGATCTCTCGACCCCGAAAATCGCGGCGGTGGATGACCAGCCCCGCACCAGGAACAAGGTTCGCTTCGTGACGGCGGCCTCGCTGTTCGACGGCCACGACGCCTCGATCAACATCATGCGCCGCATCCTGCAATCGAACGGCGTGGAAGTCATCCACCTGGGCCACAACCGCTCGGTGGATGAAGTGGTCACCGCCGCGCTGGCGGAAGATGTGCAAGGCATCGCCATCTCCAGCTATCAGGGCGGCCACGTCGAATACTTCAAATACATGATCGACCTGCTGCGCCAGCGCGGCGGCGCGCACATCAAGGTCTTCGGCGGCGGCGGCGGCGTGATCGTGCCGCACGAAATCGAAGAGCTGCACGCCTACGGCGTCACCAAAATCTTCAGTCCGGAAGACGGCCAGCGTATGGGCCTGGTCGGCATGATCCAGTGGATGGTGCAGCAGTGCGACATCGACCTGTCGCAATACTCGCCTACCTCGCTGGCGTCGCTGCGCGACGGCGCGGACATCGCCGCGCGCCATCGCCCGCTGGCCCAGTTGATCACCGCGCTGGAAAACGAAAAGGTGGCGCCGACACTGCGCGCCGAACTGCTGGCCGCCGCCGAAGACCTGCCGGTGCCCACGCTGGGCATCACCGGTACCGGCGGCGCCGGCAAATCCTCGCTGACCGATGAACTGATCCGCCGCATCCGCCTCGACCAGGGCGACACGCTGAACATCGCCGTGATCTCGATCGACCCGTCGCGCCGCAAATCCGGCGGCGCGCTGCTGGGCGACCGTATCCGCATGAACGCCATCAATCCATGGGCCGGCCAGTCGCGCGTGTTCATGCGCTCCCTGGCCACGCGCGAAGCGGGTTCCGAGATTTCGCAGGCGCTGCCGGACGTCATCGCCGCCTGCAAGGTGGCCGGCTTCGATCTGGTGATCGTTGAAACCTCCGGCATCGGCCAGGGCGACGCCGCCATCGTGCCGCATGTGGACGTGTCGATGTACGTGATGACGCCGGAATTCGGCGCCGCCTCGCAACTGGAAAAAATCGACATGCTCGATTTCGCCGATTTCATCGCCATCAACAAGTTTGACCGCAAGGGCGCGCAGGACGCGCTGCGCGACGTCGCCAAGCAGTACCAGCGCAACCGCGAATTGTGGAGCAAGCGCCCGGACGAAATGCCGGTCTACGGCACGCAGGCGTCGCGCTTCAACGACGACGGCGTCACCGCACTGTATCAGGGCCTGCTGCCACGCCTGGTGCAACTGGGCCTGCGCGCGCAGCCGGGCAAGCTGATATCGGCCGACGTGCGCCACTCCAGCGGCAAGAACGTCATCGTGCCGCCTGCGCGTGCGCGCTATCTGGCGGAGATTGCCGACACCGTGCGCGGCTACCATCGCTTCACGCGCAAGCAAGTCACGCTGGCACGCGAACGCCAGCAGCTGAGCGAATCCAAGCGCATGCTGGCCATCGCGCATAAAAGCGCCGACTTCGACGACCTGATCGCGGAACGCGACGCCGAGATGGACGCAGGCGCCAAGAAACTGCTGGCGCAATGGCCCGACATGCAGGCCGCTTACGCCGGCGACGACTACGTGGTGAAAATCCGCGACAAGGAAATCCGCACCCGTCTCGTGCAGCACACGCTGTCCGGCACGCGCATCCGCAAGGTGGCGCTGCCGCGTTACGAAGACCACGGCGAAATCCTGCGCTTCCTGATGCTGGAAAACGTGCCGGGCTCTTTCCCCTTCACCGCCGGCGTGTTCGCGTTCAAGCGTGAAGGCGAAGACCCAACCCGCATGTTCGCTGGCGAAGGCGACGCCTTCCGCACCAACCGCCGCTTCAAGCTGGTCTCCACCGGCATGGACGCCAAGCGCCTGTCGACCGCGTTCGACTCGGTCACCCTGTACGGCGCCGATCCGGCGCTGCGCCCGGACATCTACGGCAAAGTAGGCAACTCGGGCGTGTCGATCGCCACGCTGGACGATATGAAAGTGCTGTACGACGGCTTCAACCTGTGCAGCCCAAGCACCTCGGTGTCGATGACCATCAACGGCCCGGCACCGACCATTCTGGCGATGTTCATGAACACCGCCATCGACCAGCAGATCGACAAGTTCGTCGAAGAGAACAAGCGCCAGCCGAGCGCCGACGAAGCGGCCAAGATCAAGGCATGGGTGCTGCAGAACGTGCGCGGCACCGTGCAGGCGGACATCCTGAAGGAAGACCAGGGCCAGAACACCTGCATCTTCTCGACCGAGTTCTCGCTGAAGGTGATGGGCGATATCCAGGAATACTTCGTCCACCACCAGGTGCGCAACTTCTATTCGGTGTCCATCTCCGGCTACCACATCGCGGAGGCGGGCGCGAATCCGATTTCGCAGCTGGCGTTCACGCTGTCGAACGGCTTCACCTTCGTGGAGGCCTACCTGGCGCGCGGCATGCACATCGACGACTTCGCGCCCAACCTGTCGTTCTTCTTCTCGAACGGCATGGACCCGGAATACACGGTGCTGGGCCGCGTCGCCCGCCGCATCTGGGCAGTGGCGATGCGCGACAAATACGGCGCCAACGACCGCTCACAAAAGCTCAAGTACCACGTGCAGACCTCGGGCCGCTCGCTGCACGCGCAGGAGATCGACTTCAACGACATCCGCACCACGCTGCAGGCGCTGATCGCCATCTACGACAACTGCAACTCGCTGCACACCAACGCCTACGACGAAGCCATCACCACGCCGACCGACGAATCGGTACGCCGGGCGCTGGCGATCCAGTTGATCATCAACCGCGAGTGGGGCCTGGCCAAGAACGAGAATCCGAACCAGGGTTCGTTCATCATCGACGAGTTGACCGATCTGGTGGAAGAAGCGGTGCTGCAGGAGTTCGAACGCATCGCCGAACGTGGCGGCGTGCTGGGCGCGATGGAAACCGGCTACCAGCGCGGCAAGATCCAGGAAGAGTCCATGCTGTACGAGCACCAGAAGCACGACGGTACCCTGCCCATCATCGGCGTCAACACCTTCCGCAATCCGAAGGGCGTGGAGGCGCCGGCGCAGATCGAGCTGGCGCGTTCCACCGACGATGAGAAGCAATCGCAGCTCAAGCGCCTGGAAGACTTCCACCAGCGCCACGCGGCCGAAGCGCCGCAAGCGCTGGCGGCATTGCAGCAAGCCGCCATCGACAACGCCAACGTGTTTGAGAAGCTGATGGACGCCGTGCGTGTGTGCTCACTAGGTCAGATCACTACCGCGCTGTTCGAAGTCGGCGGCCAGTACCGCCGCAATATGTAAGCCCGTGTTGGCAAGGCCCGGCTCCGCGCCGGGCCATCGGCTTACTTCAATTTCCCGGCGCCCGCGTTAGCTGGCACCGCGGTCAACGTCGCCGTGGCGCTTTGCAGCGTGTAGGCGTACGGCGGCGTCCAGACATTGGTCCCGGTCGGCGGCGCGTAGCCACACTGCCCATCCACCGCGTTCGTGCCCGACTTATCGCTGGTGAACACGTGGCCCGACGAACGGAAGCCAATGAAGGTCTTACCCTTGATGGCCTTGCCGCAGAAATCAACCAGTTTCAAACCAGTGATGTTGTAGTACTGGTTCTCCAGCAGCATATTGGAACGATAACGCGCATCGCTGCCGCTTTCGAACTTGATGTCGGTGTTCGTGGTCGAGATGCTGCCGGAGATCAGGTTGTTGAACATATGCACCTGTCCAAAGCGGTTCAGCGGCAGGCGGGTGGTCGCACCGTCCCACCAGTTGCCGCTGAAGGTCACATGCAAGCGGCCCTCGTCGCTCCATGCGCGGCCGGAGTCGCCGTTGCCAACCAACGTGGTCTTGTGGTGCTTGCCGAAGACGCTGTTGGCGATAGTGACGTAGTCGCTGCCGCGCACCACGTCCAGCGCGCCGTCGTGGCGCGTGTCGTAGGTGCCGGTGGCCAGCGAATCCGGCGTGTCGCCGTCGCTGATGGTCAGGTGGTCCAGATAAATGTTCTGGCCGCGCGATACCGTCAGGCCGTCGGCGTAGGCATTATCCGAATCCTCGGGGTTGACGTCCCACGGCGTATCGATCACCAGGTTCCGCACGATGACGTTGCGGGTCCAGGTGGGATAGTCTTCACCGTCCTTGCCGTCGGCGATCCACTTCTTGAAATCCGCCTCGGGATCGCCGCCGGCGGTCAGCGGCAGCTCGCCGCCGATCAGCAACGCGGTGCCGGTGATGCGCGCCGGCCGGCCTTGCGCGTCATTGATGCCGACCAGCGTGGTGTTGGACGGCAGCGCGATCGAACCGCCATACTTCTGGTCCGAATAGCTGGTGTACTCGCGGAACACCGTGTTGTTCTGGCTCCAGCGCAAATCGATATGGCCAATCACGCGGATGATTTTCGGATCGTTGCCGGCTTCATTGAGGGCGGCCACCAGTTGCTGGCCGTTGTACACCGTGTAGACGCGGTTCGCGATGGCCGAGCCGCCGCCGGTCACCAGCACCGGGCCTTTGCGCGACTGGGCGTGCCAGCCGGTGGCCGGCGCGGGGTCGCGCTCGAAGGTCAGCACGCCGCCGGTCGGATCGGCGGCGGCGAACTGCCATACCGGCAGTTTGGGCGCGGCCATGTAACTGGCCGGATCGTGCAGGCCGTTGACCAGCACCGGCGCGGAGTAATTGCGCACGCCGTACTGCGCGATCTGCAGCGGCGTGCTGGCGCCAGTCAGCGTCTTGGCGTCGATGGTGGCGGAATGCGCGGAGGAGGCCAGCAGCAGGCCGGCCACGAGTAGTGGATATTTCATGTTTGTCTCCAGGTTGAAATGCACTGACAACTCGCGATGATCCATACCCACGTGCGCCTGCCTTGCGGGCAGCAATGTGGAATTTTTATGGGTGGGACTGGATCAACATTCAGGCACCTTGCGTACCTGCCGCCGTTGCGAAGAGGGTTGAGGAAACCGAGTTCGCTCAGGTCAAAAGCCGACAACGAAACCGAGCTCGTTGTCGGTGCTTAAATACTAATCCTGAAGAAAAAATAATGCAACTAACGGAAATACGCGGCGACGCCCGAGATTTAAGCGTGGCAAGTTGCGGAACGATAGAAATAGAAGTTGCCGAAGTTAAGAAATTCCGTCTGGGCGTCGAAGCGGTAAGTAATCTCCCGCCGCTTCTCGTCAAAACCAAGCAGGCCGCCGGCATGCTTGGGCAGCTGTTCCTTAAGCACTTCGGTCGGGAACGGCTCCTTGCCGCCCAGCGTAATAATCAAAATATCGTTATCCGCACGACGCCAAGTGCTTGGCTGGTAAAACCCGAATCCACCGCGAAACACCAGACTGCCATCCGCTTGCAGCAGCATGCACATGGTCGGAAACTCCGTCCCGGTATTTTCTAAAATCACAGGCGCGGACGCGGGCGGCCGCACACCGGCGCAACCGCCCATCACAAACGCCAAAGCGGCGTACACCAGATAAGGTTTCATGCGATTTCACGAAAGATGAAAACCATCACTTTACCTTATACCGTCCAAGTACAGGCCGTGAACTCATTCGGATACCAGACTTAAACCTCATCGTCGCCCGACACCATCAGCAGCCATTCCGCCAGTTGATGGTCTTCGATTTCATATTGTCCCCTGCCGCTTTGATAAATGATCTGCTCCGAGAGCAGGCGCTCTACCGCCACTTGTATCTGCCGCGCGGTTAGCAGTTCGCCTTCGATACCAATCTCTGTCGAGAACTTGCTACGGCTCTCATCGGAATATAGCGCCATCTTTTTTAACACGGCGTTTAAGACAACACGGTCGAGTGGCCGCATAGCCGCCAGGCGCGGAGCGTATCCTGCAGCCTGATGCGACTCTACCTGTACGTGCCGCGCCACCTCTTCAATGTCCGTATCACCTGATTTCATCAAACGCTCGATAGCGTCATGAAATAACCCTGGCGTTCGACCCAGCAGCACGAAGGCGTTGTGCGCGGCGCTGAGCGATAACCGGCGCCGCGTGGCTCGTTGAAAGGCTGCCGCCATGAAGATGACAAATTCGTCGTCCAGGTCGGGGAAGTCCGTTGTCTGGCTGAACTGGAAAAGCGGCGCCTTGATCTGGCTGAACATCATCTGCAAACGATGCCGGGAAGACCCGGTGAAAACACTCTTCACTGATTTCTTGCGCAAGTCCAAAGTCGTGCGCAACGCTGCGACCAACTCCTGAAATTCCGGCTTGGCCAAATGCTGGATCTCATCGAAGGCGATCAGAACGCCCCCTTTGGATGCGGCGATGACCGCATCCAGCAATTCAGGCAATCGCTGTAACCGATCAGGTTCAGCATCCTCGCGCGCAAGGAACTCTGCCTCAGCGCTGAGTTTGCCTAAATGCTCGACTTCCACTTCGATGCTGGTCTTTTTAAACGGAAGCAAGAGACGCCGATGCAGTTTGGCGCGAGGCCTAGCGGCATGCATGAACGAGGCCAGCAGCGCGGAAAGCGGATCGGTGCGGTGCTGCCACATGCTGCAATACACCGCTCTGTAGCCGGAGGACTCGGCGGCTGGCAACAAGTCTTCCAACAAAAATTCCGTCTTCCCCTTGCGGCGCGGCGCAAATAAGACGAGCGAAGAAATCAGGCCAGCGTCCAATGTCCTCAGGTACGTCTGCGCCAACGAGGTCCGCGGATAATGCCAAGCGATGGGAGTCTTCCGCTTTGCCATAAATTACCGCCGCAAGTGTAATTACAACGGTTCATTGTAATTCACTGTAATTGCGGATGGCGTCCGGCTGATCAGGTCTGGCTCGTCTTGACCGGGCCGACGGTGGCGCCTTCCAACAGCACCGGCTGCCACAGCTCGTGCAGTTCGCTGGCGGGCGTGCCGTCCACCAGCGATTGCAGCATGGCGACCATGCGCGCGCCGGCCTTGCGCGGGTCGGGCTGGTCGATGGTGGTGACGTTGGCGCCGGACAGGGTGTCGGCCATATTGCCCCAGACGATGACGGAGATTTCCTTGCCGATCTCCACCCCCGCATCCAGCAGCGCGCGCATCGCGCCCACGCCGGACAGATGGTTGTCGACGATGACCGCCGTCGGCCGCGGCGAGCAGGCCAGCAATTGCTGCATGGCCTGGTAGCCGCTGCGGCGGTCCAGCGTGTTGTCGATGAGGTAGCGCGGATCGGCCCGCAGGCCCGCCGCCGCCAGCGCGGCCATGAAGCTGTCCTTGCGCTGGCGCGCGAAGTTCAGCTCCAGCGGCGCGCTGATCAAGGCCACGCGCTGGTGGCCCAGGCCCAGCAGGCGCTCCATCGCGAGCCGGATGCCGGCCTCGTTGTCGTAGTCGAACCACGCGTAAGGCGCGTTGAAGTCGGTTCGCCCATGGGCCACGAACGGGAACTTGGCCTTGCTGAGAAAGGCGATGCGCTCGTCGCGCACCAGCGTGCGCCCGACCACCAGGCCATCGACACGCCGTCCGCGCACGATCTGCTGGTAGGAGCGCTGCTCCGCCGCCGGCGACACCGGCGCGATGATCAGGCTTTTGCTGACCTCTTCCAGCGCGGCCGACATGCCGGCCATCACTTCGAGGAACATGGAGTCGCCCAGATCCGCCGGCTGCAGCGGATAGATGATGCCAAACACATTGGTGCGGCCCAGCGCCAGCGAGCGCGCCATCGGATTCGGCTGGTAGCCGACCTCCTTGGCCGCCTTCAACACCCGCTCGCGGGTCCGCACATTGACCTCGGGGTAACCGTTTAACGCGCGACTCACCGTGGTCTTGGACATGCCCAGGTGGTTTGCGAGATGCGCGAGGTTCATAGCCTATTGTTCAATGTTGACCGCTGATTATAGCGTTGGCGTCGAATTTACCGCCACCGTCATCGACCGCTCTTTTGAAGAAATACAACATCACCAGCACGATGGTGATGGGCACCAGCGTCAGGTAGAAGGCGAAATGCCCGCTGAAATTACCAAAAACATAACCCGTGATCAGCGAGCCGGTGGTGCCGCCCAGCGCTGAAAAAATCACCAGCAGGCCGGTCATGGCGGAGTGCTGATTCTTCGGCAACGAGCTCAGCATCACCGAATTGATGCCCGGGTAGATCGGCGCCATGAACAGCCCGATCAGTGGAAACAGGAAGGTCGCCAGCGGCGCCGTGGCCCAGGTGATGTGCGGATCGGCCACCACGTCATGCGTCAGCGGCAGCGCCAGCAGCACCATCGCCGCCATGCCGATCACGCAGGCGTTCATCACCGGATACCAGTTCAGTTTGCGCATCAGCACACCGGCCGACAGGCGCCCGAGCGCAAGGCAGGCCGCGAAGATGCTGGTCACTTCCACGCTCATCGCCGCCGGCAGCTTGAGGATTTCGTTGTTGAAGGTCGGCAGCCAGGTGCCCACGCTTTGCTCGATCAGCACATACAGGAAGGCGGTGATCACGAACACGCACACCAGCGGCTTGAAGAACAGCTTGAGCATGGCGGCGAAATCCTGCGCGATGCCGCGCCCCTCCGGCAGCGCGGCCGACGATTCGTTGAATGGCGTGGACAGGATCAGCACAAAGGTCAGCGCGCACAGCACGGCCAGCACCCAGTACACGTGCAGCCAGCTTTGCGATAGCGGATCGTGCGAGTCGATGAAGTAGCCGAACACCCAATAGGCGCTCAACACGCCCAGCATGAAGAAGCCCTCCAGCAGGTTCATGGTGCTGGCGTGCTGCTTGCGGTCGGCGGCGATCAGGCCGAGCGTGGAGTACACCGACACCTTCACCAGCGCGAACGACACGCCAACGCAGAAGAACAAGGCCTTGGTAGTGGCGAACGACGGCAGCACCGGCATCGCCACGCAAGCGGCGGTCACGATGGCGAGGCCGATCAGCATGGCCTTCTTGTAGCCGATGCGCGGCAGGAAGGACGCCACCAGGAACGACACCACCGCGATCGGCAGGTCCTTGAAGCCTTCCAGCACGCTGGCGGCCGATTTGCTCACGCCGTAGTTGCCGATCACCTGCAGGATCACCGTGCCCACGCTGTTCAGCAGGATGGCGAATACAAAGTAGATCAGGAAGAGCGCGAATAGTATTTTGTTGTTTTTCATGCTGTTGTCTCCATTCTCCCGCGTGCGGCGCGGCGTCAGTATGCGGCGAGGTTGAATTCCTTCAGGCTTGTGATCACCACGTCCGCTTCCGTCAGCACGAAGGGATGGCCTATCCCCAGCGCGAACATGCCGGCGGCCTTGATCGCCGCCACGCCGGCCACCGCGTCCTCCACGCCAAGGCAGTCGGCCGGGGCCACGCCCAGCTCACTCGCGGCGCGCAGAAAAATCTCCGGGTCCGGCTTGCCGCGCGCGATGGTGGCCGCGTCCACCACGTAATCGAATTTATCGGTGATGCCAAGGCGGCCCAGCACTGTGAACGCGTTCTTGCTGACCGAGGCCAGGCCGATACGCAAGCCGGCGCGGCGTACCGTATCCAGCGCCTCCACCGCGCCGGGCAGCAGGTCGGCGGCGGACATGGTGGAAATCAGCTCCTGATAGTGGCGGTTCTTGACGTCCGCCAGCGCCAGCTTTTCTTCCGGCGTGTACTGGCGCGCGGCCGAGGCCAGGATCAAATCCAATGAGCCCATGCGGTCGATGCCTTTCAGGCTCTCATTGAACTCGTGATCGAAATGCACGCCCTGCGATTCCGCCAGCTGCTTCCACGCGAGATAGTGGTAATGCGCGGTATCGGTGATGACGCCATCCAGATCGAAGATAACTGCCTTGAAGCGGCTCATGCGAAGCTCCTTGCTTGCTTGGGTTGCGACAGCGTCAGCTGCACCGCTTCGCCGCCATGGGACAATTCCAGCGCCTCGCCCTGCAGCAGGCGATATTCAACGCGGCCCGCTTCCACATGCACTTCCAGCAGCGCGCCACGGAAGTGAATCTTGAAGGTGTAGTGCCGCCATTGCTTCGGCAATTGCGGGGCGAAGCGCAGCGCGCCGCCCTCCACGCGCATGCCGGCGAAACCATACGCCACACCGAGCCAGGTGCCGGCCATCGCCGCCGTGTGCACGCCGTAGTGGGTGTTGCCGTGCGTGTCGTCCAGATCGAGGCGCGCGGTCTCCATGAAGTAGTGGTACGCCTTGTCCTGATAGCCCACCTCCGCCGCGATGATGCCGAAGATGCAGGACGACAGCGACGAATCGTGCGTGGTCACGGCCTCGTAGTAAT
This sequence comes from Duganella sp. SG902, assembly GCF_013376005.1. GTDB lineage: Bacteria > Pseudomonadota > Gammaproteobacteria > Burkholderiales > Burkholderiaceae_D > Rugamonas. Next base: position 37,308 of record NZ_JABMJK010000005.1, read on the forward strand.
CGAAGTCGCGGCGCTTGTCTTCAAGCGAGAACTGATCGCTGAGCAGCAGCAGCGCCAGCACCACGTCCGCCTGCTTGCACACTTGGTGGCGGTAGATCACCATTGGGTGATAGTTGAGCAGCAGCGGATAGTTTTCCTTCGGCGTGTTGGCGAAGTCCCATACTTTCTTGGACAGGAAGCTGTCGTCCTGCGCGTGGATTTGCAGCGCGCTGTCGTAAGGCAGGTGCATCAACGACGCCGCGCGGCGCCACTCGGCCGGCTCGCCGGCATCCAGCGCCATGGCGGCCGCGATGCGCGCGAACTCGGACGGCGCCTGCGCCTGCAGCTGCTCCGCGATGGAGGCAGCGAAGTTCAGGTGCATGCGCGCCATGGCGTTGGTGTAGTAGTTGTTGTTGACCAGCGCCGTGTACTCGTCCGGACCGGTCACCTGGTTGATGCAGAAGCGCCCATCGCGGTCATATGAACCGATACCGGTCCAGATGCGCGCCGTCTCCATCACGATTTCCGCGCCGGCCTTGACCAGGTATTCCTGATCGTCGGTGGCCTCCATGTACATCTTGATCGAATAGGCGATATCGGCGTTGATGTGATACTGCGCCGTACCCGCCGGGAAGTAGGCCGAGCACTCGTCGCCGGCGATGGTGCGCCATGGGTACAGCGCGCCCCTCTCGTGCGACATCTGGCGTGCGCGCTCGCGCGCCTTCGGCAGGCCGGCGTAGCGGTACTCCAGCAGCTTGCGCGCGATCTCCGGCTTGGAATACAGGAAGAACGGGAAGATGTAGATTTCCGTGTCCCAGAAATAGTGACCCTCGTAGCCTTCGCCCGTCACGCCCTTGGCCGAGATATTGGTCTTGCCGTCGCGGCCCACCGATTGCAGCAGGTGGAACTGGTTGAAGTGCATGCCCTGCTGGAGCGCGTCGTCGCCGGCGATCTGCACGTCGGCCTGCTGCCAGAAATCGGCCAAGTACTGCTCCTGCGCCAACCGCAGGCCGTCGAAGCCGGCGGCCGCCGCGCTGGCCAGCGTGTCCTTGCTGCGCCACATCAGCTCCTTGGCATCGTAGTCGCGCGAGGAGTAGTAGCTGCCGTACTTGGTCAGCGTGACCGACTGGCCCGCGCTCGCCGCCAGCTCCCAGCTTTGCGTCAGGCGTTGGCCGTTTCGCGCGCTGACCGCCGGCAGCCCGGCGCTCAACACCGATTCGGTGGCGCTGACCAGCGTGAAGCCGCTGTTGTGGGTCTTCTGTACCAGCGCAGAGAAACCGTCCGCCTGTTCGCTGTCCACCAGATGCAGCGTGGGGCCGGAGATGGCCGAGCCGACGCGCGGGTCGTCGCCGGCCTCCTGGTTCTTCACCGCGCCATCCAGCGCCGACACCAGCCGCATACGGCCTTCAAAGTTCAGCGAGGTGACTTCGAACGCGATCGCGAACAAATGCTTGTTCTCGAAGCTGACCAGGCGGCGGCTGCGCACGCGCACACCGCGGCCTTGCGGCGAGGTCCACTCCACCACGCGCGTCAGCAAGCCGGTGCGGAAATCGAGCACGCGCTCATAGGTCTGGATGGAACCGGTGAGCAGGTCGAAACGCTCATCCTCCAGCCACAGCTCCACGCCTTTCGCGTTCGGCACGTTAAGCATGAACTGGTTGACCTTGGCCAGGCCATACGCCGCCTCCGGATACTGGATCGGCTCCGATTCGTAGAAGCCGTTCAGGTAGGTGCCATCCAGCGAGGTGCCGGCCGGGCCGCTGTAGCCCTCCTCGCCGGTGCCGCGCAAGCCGATGTAGCCGTTCCCCAGCGCGAACAGGGTCTCGTCCAGGAAGTGGGAGGCGGTGTCAAAGCTGGTCTCGCGGATGCACCAGGCTTCAAGAGGATAAGTGTGTTGTTGCACAGCGAATTCCTTAGAAAAAGCGATTCAAAGCGGTTTGAATTTTAAAAAACACCGGTTTTCGGACGATTCCAGGTGTTTTTCGGGAAAACTAGGTGTGACGCACCATCAACGTGGTCGGCAGCATTTCAGAGGCGACCGGCTGGCCTTCGATCAGGCCCAACATCTTCCTGGCCAACAACACGCCACCATCGCGCAGGTACTGGTGCACGCTGGTCAGGGGCGGCACAAAGCTGGCCGCGCCCGGCGTATCGTCGTAGCCGATGACGGAGACATTCTCCGGCACCCGCAAATTCTTCTCGGCCAGCGCGCGGATCGCGCCCATGGCCAGCAAGTCACTGGCGGCGAACACGCCGTCGAACGACGCACCCTTCTTCCTCAACAGCGCCGAGATGCTGTCGAAGCCCGCCTCGAAGGTGAACGCCTTCGGACGGATGATGTGCACCGTGGCCGCGCCACCCATGGCGTCGATAAAGCCGGCGCAGCGTTCCTGCACCTCGGCGTGGTCGACGTCGCCCAGGAACACCAGCTTTTTCCGCCCCTGCGCGATGAAGCGCTCGGCCGCGCTGACGCCGCCCTTGCGGTTGTCCGAGCCGACCACGATGTAATCGGCGCCCTGCTCCGGCGCGCCCCACACCACCAGCGGCATGCCGGTCTGCTGCAGGGTGCGCACCGCCTCGCCGTGCGAGCCCTGGCCCAGCAGGATCAAGCCGTCCGCGCCCATCACCGGCGCGGTGTTCATCAACTGCTTGGAGGTCAGCACCACGCTGTAGCCGGCCGTGGTCAGCTCCTGCGTAATGCCCCCCAACAGCTCCAGCGGGTACGGATCGGACATCGGCCGGCCGCGCACGGGTGTCATTTCCACCACAACCGCCACCGAGTAACTGCGCCCCATGCGCAGATTGCGGGCGCTCACGTTCAGGCGGTAGCCCTGCTGCTCGGCCAGCGCGCGGATTTTCTCGCGCGTTTCCGGCGTCACCAGCGGACTATCACGCAATGCGCGCGACACCGTGATCTTGGACACGCCGGCCAGCTTGGCCAGGTCCTCCATGGTCAGGGTTGTTGCTACGGTCTTCTTCGCGGGCATCGTTGTTTTTCTGTTCAAAAAGCGGGGGCGCGGACGCATTATGACAGAAATTTTTATTTTGTCGCGAAAAATGACATCGATAACATTTCAATTGACATCGATATCATTTCTTGTTTCAATGGCCGAACTCAACACCTAATAAGAAAGAAGAGACACGATGAAAAACCCGTTCCTGCCATCGGCCATCGCGGCCGCCGTCCTCGTTTTAGTCAACCAGGCTGCCGCCCAGGCCCAAACGGCCGACGCCCCGGCGGCCGAGCCATCCAAGGAAGTTTCCAAAGAAATCCAGCAGGTCGTGGTGACCGGCGTGGCCTCGGCGCGCGGTGTGCGCAAGGTCGACTCGGCCTTCTCGATCACCACCGCCAACGAAGAGCAGCTCAAGCAGGCCGCCCCGTCCAGCACCGCCGACATCATGAAAATCGTGCCGGGCGTGTATGCCGAGTCGACCGGCGGCCAGTCCGGCGCCAACATCGAGGTGCGGGGCTTCCCGTCGGGCTCCGACTCTCCGTTCGTCTCGGTGCAGATGATGGGCAACCCGATCTTCCCACCGCCAACCTTGTCGTTCTTCGAGGGCTCGTCGGCGTTCCGCCTGGACGACACCGTCGAGCGTGTTGAGGTGCTGCGCGGCGGCCCGTCCACCATCTGGTCCAACGGCCAGCCGGGCGCCACCATGAACTTCATCCTGAAGGAAGGCACCGACACGCCGGAAGGCTCGGTGCGCTTCACCACCGGCACCGGCAGCCTGCGCCGCGTCGACATGTACTACGGCGGCAAGATCAGCGATGGCTGGTACGGCTCGGTCGGCGGCTTCTACCGCAAGACCGACGGCGTGCGCGACGCCGGCTTCCCGGCCGACGACGGCCACCAGATCACCGCCACCCTGACCCGCAACCTGGATCAGGGCAAGCTGACCCTGTACGCCCGCAGCACCGACGACAAGAACGCCTTCTACACCGGCGTGCCGCTGATCTCCAGCAACGGCGGCCGCACCATCACCGCCTTCCCCGGCTTCGATCCGCTGACCGGCACCCTGATGAGCGGCGAGATGCGCAACTTCACCATCGAGGCGGCGCCCGGCAAGACCCTGACCCGGGACCTCGGCGACGGCCGCGGCCTGAAGGCCACCGTGTTCGGCGCCAACTTCGACCAGAAGATCGGCGATTGGAGCATCTCCAACAAGTTCAACCGCTTTGACGGCGACCTCAACACCATCGCCATGTTCACCGGTAACAACCCGCTGTCGATGAACGACTACCTCAACGCCGCCATCGCCTCGGCCAACGGCAACGCCGCCGTGCTGGCCGCGGCGGGCGCACCGGCCACCGCCGGCACCGCCACCTTCGTCAAGGGCGGCGCGGTCAGCGGCAGCCAGCAAGTGGTGCAGGCCGGCCTGTGGTCGGTGGAAAAGAAACTCAAGTCCTTCACCGACGAGCTGCGCGTCAGCAAGGAACTCTTCAAGGGCAACACCCTCACCGTGGGCGGCTACTTTGCCGACTACTCGTCGAACGACGTCTGGTACCTGGGCAACAGCTACCTGATGACGGCCGTGCCGCAAGCCAGCCTGATCAACGTCACGCTGAACAACGGCGTGGTGGTGTCCCGGAACGGCAAGGATGGCCCGGTCAACTATGCGCCGGTGGCATCCTACGACGGCCGCAACACGGCCGGCTTCATCTCGGACGAATGGCAGGTCACCGACAAGATCAAGGCCGACTTCGGCATGCGTCACGAGCAGCAGAAGATCAGCGGCACCATCTCCAACCTGACCTCGGGCGACACCGACAACAACCCGCTGACCGTGTACAACAACGGCACCTCGATGCCGAACGGCTCGAACACCTACCTGACCCGCACCGACAGCGCCAACTCCTTCACCATCGGCGGCAACTACAAGCTGGCGCGCGACACCTCGGTGTTCGTGCGCGCCAACCGCGGCCACACCTTCATCTCGTTTGACGACCTGCGCGGCGCCGGCACCCAGGCCAATGTGAACGACAGCAACCTGCTGCCGACGCCGAAGGTGAGCCAGTACGAGATCGGCTTCAAGACGGCGACGCCGCTGTACACCGCGTACATCAACGCCTTCCACACCTCGTTTGACGGCATCGCCTTCACGCAGATCCTGTCCAACGGCCAGGAATTGCGTTCGACCAGCGGCTCCAAGGGCAACGGTGTCGAATTCGAAGTGGCGGTGCGGCCGATCGAGAACCTGCAGCTGCAGCTGACCGGCGACTATCAGAAGTCGGAATACCGCGACAACCCGGCCACCGAAGGCAAGACCGTGCAGCGCCAGCCGAAGCTGCAATTCCGCTTCACGCCGACCTACCGCATCCCGTTTGGCGACGGCAACGCCGCCAAGCTGTACGCGACCTACACCTCGATCGGCGAGCGCTGGGCCGACCAGGCCAACCAGCAGTACCTGCCGTCCTACCGCACCATCGACGCCGGCGTGCTGTTCTCGTTGGGCGACAAGATCGAAGTGCGCCTGGCCGGCACCAACCTCAATAACGAGCTGGGCCTGACCGAAGGCAATTCGCGCCTGACCACCGGCAATGTCGGCCCGATCAACGCGCGTCCGCTGTTCGGCCGCACCTGGGAGGCGTCCCTGCTGTACCGCTTCTGATCTCCGGTAACGTCCCTCTTGGGCAAGGCGCGGTTGGCCTTGCCTTTTTTGTTTTTCTGGCCTAATCTGCAATAGATCGTATGACACGATCCTGCCTTACCATGTCCAGAATTTTGCACTTGGGAAATAAAAGTGGCCACGCTCCTCTCCATCAACGCGCTGCAGGCATCCGTTGCACAGGCTGAAAGGCAGGTGCAAAAGGATCAGGTGCGCGTGAGCCAGGACGCGGCCCGGCTGGACGCCAGCCGCGACCAGCTGGCGAAGGACAAGCAGACGCTGGCCGACAACCAGCGCGAGAGCAGCCGGGCGGCGCAGGCGGCGGAAAAGCCGGCGGCCCCGGTCAATTTGAATAGCGCGATCGAAAACCCGCCGCGCGCGGCCCAGCAACTACCGGCCGAGTTGGCTCAACCCAAGCCGCGCGTCAACACGCTGGGACAAACCATCGGCCAATACATCAACATCACCGCCTGAACACGTCGTTCCGGCGAAGGCCAGAAGCCATAGAACGCGTGAGCTGCGGCAAAGCCTATGGCTACGCCGGAACAACAGCTTCCTGCGCCACCAGCGGCTCCCACCACTTGTTGTCCGCATGCGGCTGCCGAATGTCCAGCGGCAGGCCGATTTCCGGCGTGGCGATCGGCAGCCGGCGCTCGGCCGCCAACTGGGTGATGCGGTCGAACGGATCATGCCAGGCATGCAGCGACAAATCGAAAGTGCCGTTATGAATCGGCAGCAGCACCTTGCCGCGCAAATCGATGTGCGCCTGCAGCGACTCCTCCGGCTGCATGTGCACGTCCGGCCACTGCGGATCGTAGGCGCCGGTTTCCACCATGGTCAGGTCGAACGGCCCATAACGCCGCCCGATTTCCTTAAAACCATCGAAATAACCGCTATCGCCGCTGAAAAACAACCGAACGCCGCGATCCTCGATCACAAACGAGGCCCACAGAGTCTTGTTGCGGTCGCCCAGGCCGCGGCCGGAAAAATGCTGGGCCGGCGTCGCCACCAGCTTCAAGCCCGCCACAAAGGTGGACTGCCACCAGCTCAACTGCTGCACCTTGCCGCGCGGGATGCCCCACTTGATCAAACGGTCGCCCACGCCCAGCGGCGTGATGAAATGGTCGGTCTTGGCGGCCAGCTTGAGCACGGCCGCGCGGTCCAGATGGTCGTAATGGTCGTGCGACAGGATGATGCCCTTGATCGGCGGCAGCTCATCGATGCTGATCGGCGGCGCGTGGAAGCGCTGCGGGCCGGCCCACTGCACCGGCGAGGCGCGCTCGGAAAACACCGGGTCGGTCAGCCAGAACTGGCCGTTGAGCTTGAGCAGCACCGTCGAGTGGCCGAGGCGGAACAGGCTGCGATCCGGAGCATCCATTAACTGCTGCTGCGTGATCGCGTGAACGGGTATCGGTTGAGTGGGCACCGTGTCCTTCGGCTTGTCGAAAGCGAAGCGCAGCATGATGCTCAGCCCCTTGAGCAAGCCCATCTTCTGCATTTTGACCGGATTGCGGAAACGGCCGTCGCGCGAGCGCGGCGCGCTCGGCACCGACAGACCGTCCAGGTTATCAACAGCGGTAAAACTCATGATGGGCACTCCCGGGTAAATAATGTACACTACACAGTGTAGTTCCTATTTTTGGAAAAGTAAACTAGTCGGTGTAAAATAAAGCCATGAACGCGCCCCTCAAACTCACCGACCGCAAGCGGCAAGCGATTGTCGACGCCGCCATCGCCGAATTCCGCGCCAGCGGCTTCGAATCCACCAGCATGGACAAGATCGCGGCCACGGCCGGGGTATCCAAGCGCACGGTTTACAACCACTTCCCCAGTAAAGACGAACTGTTCGAGCAAATATTGCATGAGCTGTGGAATAGCACGGCCGCCGTCGGGCCGGCGCCTTACGACCCGGCGCGGCCGCTGCGCGAGCAATTGCTGGAATTACTGAACAAGAAGATGGAATTGCTGCACGACGCCTATTTCCTCGACCTGGCCCGCGTCGCCATCGCCGAGGGGATCCACTCGCCGCAGCGGGCGCAGGAAATGGTGGCGCGCCTGAGCGCCAAGGAGGAAGCCGTCACCAATTGGCTGCGCGCGGCCCAGGCCGACGGCAAGTTCGCCCGGGCCGATCCCTTCATCGTCTCGCAAATGCTGCAAGGCCAGCTCAAGACCTTCGCCTTCTGGCCGCAGGTGACCATGGGCCAGCCGCCGCTCGATCCGGAGATGCGCGACAAGGTGGTCGAGGCCACCGTCGAGATGTTCCTCGCCTACGCGAACGCCACCGCGTAAATCGGCGGCAAGGTGGTGGAGATGGTCTGCCACTGGCCGCCGCCATCCTCCGACAGCCAGGCTCCGCCGGTGGTCGATCCCATCAGCAGAATCTGCCCGTCGTCGCTGACCGCCAGCCCATGGCGATACACCAGGTCGTAGCAATGCTGGTGCGGCAGCCCGCCGCGCCAGGCGGTGAAGTGCCGGCCGCCGTCGGTGGTGCGGGTGACCGCCAGCGAGGCCTGTGGCGGAATCCGCCTGCTGTCCGCCTCGGCCGGCACGAACCACGCCGTCTCGCCATCCTGTGGGTGCACCGCCGTCACGAAGCCGAAATTGGACACCGGCGCGGCCGGCGTGATCTCGGTCCAGTTGGCGCCGTTGTCGACGCTGCGCCAGATGCCGTTGTGATGCTGGCACCAAAGCTTGTCCGGCTCGCCCGCGCAGCGCACGATGCGGTGCGGGTCCTGCACCGCCTGGTCGTCCACCAGCTCGGGCGGCATGTAGGTGGCCTTCATGCCCCTGGCGCGCATGGTCCAGCTGGCGCCGCCATCCTCGGTCAGCCAGGCGCCGCCGCAGGAAATCCCCACCAGCACCGACTTGCTGTCGCGCGGATCGACGCAGATGCTGTGGATGCCCGGCACGTCGTAGCCGCCGCCCATCCACTTGGCGCGCTCGGGCACGTTCCACAGTCCCTCCACCAATTGCCAGCTGTCGCCGCGATCGGTCGAGCGGAACAGCCCGCCCGGCAGCGTGCCGGCCCACAGCACGCCCGGCTCGTCCGGGCCGCCCGCCGCCAGCGACCAGATCTGCCTGACGGTCCACTCGACCGGATCGGCGCTGTCCACCGGCTTGGGCGGAAAGGCCGGCGCCGCCACCTCCACCCAGTCCTGGCCGCCGGGATCGCGGCGGTGCAGCTTGGCGCCGAAGTGGCCGAGGTTCAAGGCCGCGTACAGGGTGCCGTCGCGCCGGTCCGGCAACACCATCGACACCGGATCGCCCAGGAAGTGCTGCTGGTCGAGCAGCCACGCCTCGTGCGTGCGATAGACTTCGAACAGCCCTTTGCGGGTCGCGATGTAGGCGCGATCGGACATATCAGCCTCCTGACAGTGCTTGCAAGATGTACACCTGGGAATCGGGCGCGAGCGCATCGTCCAGCCGCTTGGGATCGCGGGCGCGCCGGCCGTCGATGAAGATCACCACGTTCTCGCGCAGGCCGCCCTGCTCGTCGAGCACGTAGCCGCGCAGGCGCGGATGGTCGGCGAAACAGCCGTCGAGCGCGCCGCGCAGATCGGCCGCGGTGGTGTCCACCTGTGGCACGCGCATGAAGCGGCCCAGCTGCTGGGTAAATATCAGTTTCGCCATCCTTCAGATTCTATGCCGATTGCGGCTAAAATGAAAACGCCTCAACCACCGGAGCTGTGCATGTCGATTACGCCGCAAGAACTGGAACTGCTGATGCTGGAAGTGGAGAAGGAAGATCCCATCGACTTTGCCGACCTGCCGTTCAAGGAGGAGGAGCTGCGCGAGCTGATCGCCAATCATCTGTGCGAGATGGCGGACGCCATGGAGAACTTCAGCGAGGAAGACAAGCGCCTGACCCTGCTCGCGGTCGCGGCCAAGCTGGTGCTGGAAAACCTGGTGCTGCACGTGCAGATGTTGCGCCAGCACGACGTGCCGCTCAACCACACCACGGAGGCGCTGTTGAGCCGCCTCCGCGGAAAGGACTGATCAGTCAGCGGCCGGGAAATCCAGCGCCGTCAGATTCACCCGGTTGAACAGGTTGGTGAAGGTGATCGAGGTAATCGCCAGCAAGGTGTCGACGATTTGTGTATCGCTGTAGCCGGCCTGTTTCACCGCCAGCACCACCTCGGCCGGCACGTCGCCGCTGGTGCGCGCCACCGCGTGGACAAACGCCGCCAACGCATCCACCTTGGCATCGCCGGTCGGCCGGCCATGACGCACGCCCTGGATGGCTTCCTTGCCCAGACCGGCCTTGCCGCCCATCAGCGTGTGCGCTGCCAGGCAGTAATCGCACAGCGCATCCTGGCTGACGGCCAGCTTGATCACTTCGATCTCCTTCGCGCTCAGGCTGCTTTTGCGCAGCGCGCCGTCCAGATTCAGCGCGGCTTCCAGCGCCAGCGGGCTGTTGCTGCCGATCGCCACGTAGGCGTTCGGCACCTTGCCGATCGCACCCTTGATGGCGGTGAACAGTTGGGCGGCGTGACCGCTGGCTTCCGAGACGGGTTGGGTGAACAGACGGGACATGATGTGTTCCTTTCAAAGTGGGTTGGTATGGAACACAGTCTAGTCCGGCCGCATGCGATGATAAATGCCTTAAATACTCTATAATTTGCTCCATCGTCTCATCCGCATCGATATGGATACCCTCAGCCACCTGCTTGCCCTCTATCCCGTGCGCACCGCGCTGGACGTGCGCTGCCGCTTCGGCGCGCCGTGGGTGCTGGACCACGGCGGCACGCCACACGGCGTCGCGCCCTACCACCTGATCGTGCGCGGCGAGGCCCTGTGCGACGGTCTGCAATTGCAAGGCGGCGACATCATCGTGTTCCCGCATGGCGCCGCGCACCGGCTGCACATCGGCGATCCGGCGCAAGCCTCGCCCCTGCACAGCACACCGGGTCTGCTGCGCTTTGAAGGCAACCAGGGCGACGGACCGCAAACGGACATCCTGTGCGGCGAGTTCCACTTCGACGCCGACGGCGGCGCCGGCCTGTTGGCGGCGCTGCCCGCCATGTTGGTGGTGCGCACCGCCGGCCGGCCGGACGCGCAAAGCCTGCGCCACCTGATGCGCATGCTGCAGGAGGAGGCCGAGACGCCGCGCAACGGCTCGGAAGCCATCGTGCGGCAACTGGCGTCGGCCTTGTTCGCGTTGTTGATGCGCACCTGGCTGGAGCAGGCGCTGTCGGTGCCGGGCCTGTTTGGGGTGCTGGCCGAGCGCCGCCTGCGGCCGGCCATCAACGGCATGCTGGCGGCACCGGAAAAACCGTGGACGCTGGAGCAGCTGGCCGAGGCCAGCCACATGTCGCGCGCCACCTTCGCGCGCCTGTTCAAGCAGGCCGCCAACGCCACGCCGGCCGATGTGCTGGCCCAGCTGCGCATGGCGCGCGCCGCCCGCCTGCTGGACGAGGGCCGCGCCGCCGGCATGGTGGCGGAGGCGGTCGGCTACCAATCGGAAGCCGCCTTCAACCGCGCCTTCAAGCGCCAGTATGGCGTCGGCCCCGGCGCCTACCGCAAACGCGGCGTTTAAAACTGACTGGCTGCGGGCGCTTCGATCACCAGGTCGGTGGCGGCCATGGCGACGCAAGGCAAGATGTAGCCCTCGCGCTTTTCATCGAGGCTGAGGCCCGGCCATTCGATCTTGTAGCGCACCGCGCCGCTGGTGGACAGGCAGATGCAGGTGCGGCAGGTGCCGTTGCGGCAGGAGCTGGGCAGGCGGACGCCGGCCATCTCGGCCGCTTCCAGCACCGTGTCCGAGGACGCCGCCTCGAACGTCCATCCCTGCCCCGCCAGCGTGATCTTCATGGTCCATGCCGCTTGTTGAAAGCGACATGGTATCAGCCATGCAGTTGCAGGCGCGGTTTATTGCTGACCGCGGGCGCACGCTTCACTTGTTGCAGGCCCGCGCCGCCATGCCGCAGCTTGAACACCGCCATCGCCTGCGACACGCAGCGCGTCTGCTGCGCCAGGTTGCCGGCGGCGGCGGCGGCCTGCTCCACCAGCGCCGCGTTCTGCTGCGTGATGTCGTCGATCAGGATCACCGCCTGATTGACCTGGCCGATGCCGTCGCTCTGCTCGCGGGTGGAATTGGAAATCTCGCTCATCACCTCGGACACGCGCGCGACCGACGCGATCACCTCGTTCATGGTCTGGCCCGCGCTGTTGGTCAGCGAGGTGCCGGCCTGCACCTTCTCGATCGAGGTATCGATCAGCGCCTTGATCTCCTTGGCCGCCGTGGCCGACCGCTGCGCCAGGCCGCGCACCTCGCTGGCCACCACCGCGAAACCGCGTCCCTGCTCGCCCGCGCGCGCCGCCTCCACCGCCGCGTTCAGCGCCAGGATGTTGGTCTGGAAGGCGATGCCGTCGATCAGGCCGATGATGTCCAGGATCTTGTTGGACGAGGCGCTGATGTCGCCCATGGTGCTCACCACCTGCGACACAATGGTGCCGCCCTGCGTGGCCACCTCGCGCGCGCGCTCGGCCAGCTCGTTGGCGCTGGCCACATTGCTTGCGCTTTGCTGCACCGTGGCCGTCAGTTCCTCCATGCTGGACGCGGTCTGCTGCAGGCTGGACGCCTGCGATTCGGTGCGGCCCGACAGATCCAGATTGCCGTCGGCGATCTCGCCGGTGGCCACGGAAATCTCGTCGAAGTTGGCGCGCACGTCGCCGATGATGCTGTGCAGGTTGATATTGGTCTGCCGCAGCGCCGCCAGCAGCCGCCCGACCTCATCGTCGCGCCGGATTTCGATGGCGGCGGTCAGGTCGCCGCCGGCCATCATGCGCGCGGCCCTGGTGGCATGCCGCAGAGGCAGCGCCACATTCACATACAGGTTGCGGCCGAACAGCAGCATGCCGGCCAGCGCCACCATGGCCGCGCCGGCCAGCCAGCCGTGCAAGCTGACCACGGTGGCGTCGTCCACCAGCAGCAAGGTCAGGGACACGATCGCCAGCACGCCGACCAGCAGCGAAGTGGCCAGCGCGATCTGGGTCGACAACGAAGTGCGCAGCATCCGCTGCGCGCGCGCCACCATGCCGGTCGATATCGCGCGGCCGTTCTCGATGCGCAGCCTGCGTGGATTGCCGGCCTTGATTTCGCGGTACAGCGCATCCGCCTCGCGCACCTGTTCGCGCGATGGCTTGGTGCGCACCGACAGGTAGCCGACCGGCTTGCCATGCTCGATCACCGGCGTGACGTTGGCCAGCACCCAATAGAAGTCGCCGTTCTTGCAGCGGTTCTTCACCAGCCCGGTCCAAGGCGTGCCGCTCCTGATGGTGCGCCACAAATCGGCGAACGCCTCCACCGGCATGTCCGGATGGCGCACGATGTTTTGCGGCGCGCCGATCAACTCCTCTTCGGTGAAGCCGCTCACCTCGATGAAGTAGGGATTGGCGTAATTGATGTTGCCCTGTAAATCCGTGCTGGACACGATGGTCCGGCCATCCTCCATGATGAATTCTTTTTGCGTGACCGGGGAATTGACTCGCATGACCGCTCCTTTACTTTTGTTTTTTAGTAGGGAGGCGAACCGGGGTCTGGGGGGCGCCGCAGGCCAGCATGACCTGAGGGCCCAGAATAAAAGTATTTGGTATGCTGGAATATCAACAATTGTAACAATGCGGCACAGAAACAACAGCTGACTAGTCCGGTTTGAAGTTCTGACCGAGCGACATTGGTTTATTCAACAAGATTGTCTGCGGATTGCGGCAGATCACCACCAGCACCACGATGGTCGCGACGTACGGCAGCATGGACAGGAACTCCGCCGGGATCGCCAGCCCCATGCCCTGCCCGTGGAACTGCAGCACCGTCACGCCGCCGAACAGGTAGGCGCCGATCAGCACGCCGCGCGGCTTCCACGTCGCGAACACCACTTGCGCCAGCGCGATCCAGCCGCGGCCTGCGGTCATGCCCTCCACCCACATCGGCGTCAGCGCCAGCGACAGGTAGGCGCCGCCCAGCCCCGCCATGGCGCCGCCGAACAGCACCGTGCCGTAGCGCAGGCCGATCACCGGGAAGCCGATCGCGTGGGCGCTGTGCGGCGACTCGCCCACCGCGCGGATGACGAGACCGAGCCGCGTGCGCGCCAGCATCCAGCCTATCGCCAGCACCAGCGCGATCGAGAAGTAGACCATGCCGTCAAAGCCGAACAGAATCGGCATGCGCTCCACCGTCTGCCCCACGTAGCCGCGGCCGAGGAAGGCCGAGACGCCGATGCCGAACAAGGTCAGCGCCAGGCCGGTGGCGACCTGGTTGGTTTGCAGCGTCAGCACCAGGAAGCCGAACACCAGCGACATCAGCATGCCCGCCGCCATCGCGGCCAGCAGGCCCAGTGTCATGCTGCCGCTGGTGAGCGTGACGCCAAAGCCGACCACCGCGCCCACCAGCATCATGCCCTCCAGCCCGAGATTGAGCACGCCGGAGCGCTCGGTCACCAGCTCGCCCATGGACGCTACCACCAGCGGCGTGGCCGCGCCGGCGGTGCTGGCGAGGAAGGCGATCAACAATTCAGTCGTCATCATGCGTAGACCTCGGATTTGATGCGGTAATGGATAAACAGGTCGGCGGCCAGCAGATAAAACAGCAGCAGCCCCTGGAAAATGCCGGTGATCGCCGACGGCGCCTGCAACTCGATCTGCGCCGTCTCGCCGCCGATGTACAGCAGCGACATCAACAACGCCGACAACACCACGCCCAGCGGGTGCAGGCGCCCCACGTACGCGACGATGATGGCGGCGAAGCCGTAGCCCGGCGACACCGACGGCTGCAACTGCCCCAGCGGCCCCGCCACCTCGCCGACGCCGGCGATGCCGGACAGGGCGCCGCTGACCATGAAGGCCAGCCACACGTTGCGCGGTTCGCTGAAGCCCGCGTACAGCGCGGCGGCCGGCGCCATGCCGCTGACCTGCATGCGATAGCCGGCGAAGGTGTGCTTGCAGAAGAACCACGCTGCCGCCGCCACCAGCAGCGACAGGATGAAGGCCGCGTTCACGCGCAGCCCCTCCACCAGCAGCGGCAGGGTGGCCGATTCGCTGAACATCTTCGATTGCGGGAAGTTGAAGCCGGCCGGATCGCGCATCGGCCCGTGCACCAGATAGCTGAGCAGGTGATAGGCGATGTAGACCAGCATCAGGCTGACGAGGATTTCGCTGGTGTTGAAGCGCGTGCGCAGCAGCGCCGGTATGGCCGCCCACAGCATGCCGCCCACGGCGCCGGCCAGCAGCATCAGCGGCAGCACCCACCACGCCTGCACCTCGTCGAAATACAGCGCCACCGCGCCGGCCGTGATGGCGCCGATGGTCAACTGTCCATCCGCGCCGATGTTGTTGACGTTGGCGCGGAAGCCAATCGCCAGGCCGACGCCGCACAGGATCAGCGGCGTGGCTTTCAGCAGCAGCTCGCCGACGCCGTACGCCGTGGTCCACGGCTTGATGAAGTAAACGTAGAACGCATGCAGCGGTTCCTGCCCCATGAAGAAGAACAGCACGGAGCCGGTCAGCAGCATCGCCAGCGCCGCGATCAGCGGCGAGGCCAGCATCATGCGGCGCGAGGGTTCGGGACGTCGTTCAAGCCTGGACATATTCTGGAGCTCCGTGCTCTGGGGTGGAAGTATCGAAATCGCCGCTCATCCACACGCCGATCTGGTTGATGCTGGTGGCTTGCGCCGGCACCGCCCGCGACAGCCGGCCATCCGCCAGCACGGCGATGCGGTCGCTCATCATGAACAACTCGTCCAGCTCCTCGGACAACACCAGCACCGCCACGCCCTGGTCGCGCATGTCGATGATGGCCTGGCGTATCAGCATGGCGGCGCCGATGTCCACGCCCCATGTCGGCTGCGCGAACACCATCACCTTCGGCGCGAGAAGGATCTCGCGGCCGACGATAAATTTTTGCAGGTTGCCGCCGGAAAGCGAGGCAGCAGCCGACGCATCTCCGCCGCACTTGACCTTGAAGCGCTCGATCACTTTTTGCGCAAACGCCCGCACCGCGCTGCGCTGGATCAGGCCCTTGTTCACCATGCCCGTTCGCGCGGCCGGCACGTAACCGGTCAGCAGCGCGTTATCGGCCAGCGACAAATCGGGGGCCGCGCCACGGCCCAGCCGCTCCTCGGGCACGAAGCCCAGTCCCAGTTGGCGGCGCTGCGCCGCGTCGAGCGCGCCCACATCCTGTCCGCACAGCCGTATCATCCCTTCACGCATGCGCAACGGGCGTTCGCCGGAGATCGCCTTGAGCAGTTCCTGCTGACCATTGCCCGAGATGCCGGCGATGCCGACGATCTCGCCGCTGCGCAGCGACAGGCTGATGTCCTTTAGCCGCGTGCCGAACGGATCGTCACTTTCCACGTTGAGCTTATCCAGCGACAGCAGCACCTCGCCCGGCTCGCGCGGCTGGTGCACGCACACCGGCAGCTCGCGGCCGATCATCAGCTCCGCCAGCGATTTCGCGCTTTCCTGCTTCGGCAGCGCCGTGCCGGACACGCGTCCGCCGCGCAGCACGGTGGCCTTGTCGCACAGCGCCTGGATCTCATCGAGCTTGTGGCTGATATACAGGATGCTCACGCCCTCCGCCGCCAGCCGGCGCAGCGATTCGAACAGCTTGAGCACCGCGTCCGGCGTCAGCACCGACGTCGGTTCATCCATGATCAGCAGCTTGGGCGACTGCAGCAGGCAGCGCACGATCTCCACGCGCTGACGCTCGCCCACCGACATGCTGTGCACCAGGCGCTCAGGGTCCAGCGGCAGGCCATATTGTTCGGAGACGGCGCGGATGCGCGGCGCCAGCGCGGCCGGCGACTGCCTGTCGTCCAGCGCCAGCGCGATGTTCTCGGCCACCGTCAGCGTCTCGAACAGGGCGAAGTGCTGGAACACCATGCCGATGCCCAGCTTGCGCGCGTCGTGCGGCGAATGAATGTGGACCTGGCGGCCCTCCCACATGATCTGTCCCTGGTCCGGCTTGACCACGCCGTAGATGATCTTCATCAGCGTGCTCTTGCCGGCGCCATTCTCGCCCAGCACGGCGTGGATCTCGCCCGGCAGCACGGTGAGGTTCACATCGGCATTGGCCACCACCGAGGGATAGATCTTGGAGATGCCGAGCATCTGCAAGCGCGGTTCAATCATCGGCGTGTTCCTCCATCGTATACAAAATTGGACAGCGCTGGAGACGCAAGTAACATGCCACATCCACGCACCGAAAAACGCGCCGTTTTGGTTACTTGCTCCCCAAAAGCGTGCGCAAACGCGGCAAAAAAAGTCGTTTCGTACACAATTCGCGCATCCGGTTTGTACACGGGTTAGCACGCTTCCTGCTTTGACCAGCGGCACGCCTCAACCACAATGGAGAACCCAGCAATGCCCGACAAGCGCAAAGCCGATCCAGCAGTCAAGCGCGGCACCACCGCCATCGACATGCGCATCTACAAAGCGGTGGTCAACGCCGTCATGAGCCACCGCCTCCCGCCCGGCACCCACCTCGGCGAAGCCGATTTCTGCGAGCTGTATCAGGTCAGCCGCACCACCGTGCGCAAGGCGCTGCAGCGGCTGGCGCACGATCACATCATCGAGCTGCGGCCGAATCGCGGCGCGGTGATCGCCTCGCCCACGCCGCAGGAAGCGCGCGAGATCTTCGCCGCGCGGCGCGCCATCGAGCGCGAGATCGTGCCGCTGGTGATCCGCAACGCCACGCCGGAATCCAACCGGCAAATCCGCGCCGCGCTGGCGGCGGAGGACGCGGCGCGCCGCAACGGCGACCGCGCCGGCTGGATACGATTGGGCGGCGAATTCCACCTGCTGCTGGCGCAACTGGCCGGCAACCACGTGCTGCAGCGCTTCATGGCGGAACTGGTGTCGCGCTGCTCGCTCATCATCGCGCTGTACGAAACGCCCGGCAGCGCCATGTGCGAGAACGACGAGCATCAGGACCTGGCCAACCTGATCGAAAAGAAGAAGGTCAAGGAAGCCACCCACCTGATCGAGCACCACTTGCTGGAAATCGAAGCGCGCCTGCGGCTGGCGGAACAAGACAGAAAAGTGAATCTGGCCGAAGCGTTGTCAGGCTTCTGAATAGTTGGCCCGCATCTTGCTAAAGCCATAGACGAGATTGAATCCAATTGCTAAAACGATTGGATACAAAAAAAGTACTTTCACACGCTTACCACACCCAACTTGAACGGAGCTCGTATGTCGCACATCGTCCGCTGTACCGCCGCAATCGCCCTCTTCGCCACCTGCGCCGCACAGGCGGCCGACTGGAGCGACACGTCGCTGAGCTACCGCTATGGCACCAAGTTCGCCGAACCATTCAACAACAACGACATCACCAAGAACATCGTCAATCTGAGCAGCGTCTCCGGCTATAAATACGGCAAGAACTTCTTCAGCGTCGACCTGCTGATGTCGTCCGAACTGGACCCGTCGGCGGCCGGCTCCAACAGCGGCGCGCACGAGGCCTACGTGGTGTACCGCCACACGCTGGACTTCGGCAAGATCTTCAACAAGAGCTACGCCTTCGGCCCGGTGCGCGGCGTCGGCGCCACCGTCGGCTTTGACTACAACAGCAAGACCGACGCCGGCTACAACTCCAAGAAGCGCATGGTGGTCGCCGGCCCTACCCTGATGCTTGACGTGCCGGGCTTCCTCGACATCAGCCTGCTGGCCCTGTGGGAATCGAACGCGCCGTACAACACCTTCACCAACCAGGCCACGCCGCGCTACGCGTACAAAACCCACGCCATGCTGACCGGCGCCTGGGGCATCCCGTTCAACATCGGTATCCCGCTGTCGTTCGAGGGCTACGCCAACTTCATCACCGCCAAGGGCACCAATGAATTCGGCGGCGGCACCGCGCCCGAGACCAACATCGACATGCAGATCATGTACGACATCAGCGAAGCGGTCGGCACGCCGAAGAACACCTTCAAGATCGGCGTCGAGTATCAATACTGGCGCAACAAGTTCGGCAACCCGAGCACGAACAACCCCGGCGCCACGGCCAAAACGCCGATGGTGCGCGCCGAGTACCACTTCTAACCCACACCTCCACGCAAAGGAAACCGTATGATGAATCGTCGCAGAATACTGGCCACCATGGCCGCCGCCGCAGCGCTGGCCGCCGCTCCCTCGTTCGCCGCGGATCCGCTGAAGGTAGGCTTTATCTACGTCGGCCCGGTGGGCGACGCCGGCTGGACCTACGCCCACGATCAGGCCCGCCTGGCCATGGAGAAGGAACTGGGTGGCAAGGTGAAAACCAGCTACGTCGAAAACGTGCCGGAAGGCGCGGACGCCGAACGCGTGATCCGCAAGCTGGTGGCCGAAGGGAACAAACTGATTTTCACCACGTCGTTCGGCTACATGAACGCGACCGAGAAAGTCGCCAAGAGCACGCCCGGTGTGACCTTCGTGCACGCCACCGGCTTCAAGACCGGCAAGAACCTCGGCACCTACGAATCGCGTCTGTATGAAGGCGCTTACCTGAACGGCATCCTGGCCGGCAAGATGACCAAGTCGAACACGCTCGGCTTCATCGCCTCGTTCCCGGTGCCGGAGGTGATCCGCAACATCAACGCCTTCACGCTCGGCGCGCAAAGCGTGAACCCCAAGATCAAGACCAAGGTGATCTGGGTGAACTCGTGGTACGACCCCGCCAAGGAACGCCAGGCGGCGGAAACGCTGGTGGCGCAGGGCGCGGACGTGATGGCGCAGAACACCGACTCGCCGGCCACGCTGCAGGTGGCGCAGGAAAAAGGCGTGTACGCGTTCGGCTGGGATTCGGACATGTCCAAGTTCGCGCCGAAGGCGCATCTGACGGCCGCCACCAATGACTGGTCGGGCTACTACATCAACACCGCCAAGGCGGTGCTGGCCGGGACCTGGAAAACCGAGTCGTATCGCGGTGGTATGAAGGAAGGCATGGTCAAGATGTCCAAGGTGAACGCGGTGGTGCCGGCTGAAACGGTCAAGCTGTTCGACGAGAAGAAAGCCGCGCTCACCGCCGGCACCTTCGATCCGTTCACCGGTCCGATCAAGGATCAATCGGGCGCCGTGAAGTACGCGGCCGGAGTGAAGATTCCCGAGAAGGAGCTGCTGTCGATGAACTTCTACGTGCAAGGCGTGGAAGGCACGATACCGAAGTAAGCATGGATCCGGTCCTGTACAACGACTGGCACCCGGTCGCGCTCTCCACCCAGATCGCGGCCGGCGCCATGCTGGCCGCCGACCTGCTGGAAACGCGCGTGCTGTTGTGGCGCGACGCCGGCGGCGCCCTGCACGCATGGGAGGACCGCTGCCCGCATCGCGGCACGCGGCTTTCCATGGGATCGTTGCGCGACGACACGGTGCGCTGCCCCTATCACGGCTGGGCCTTCGGCAAGGAAGGACGCTGCACCCACATCCCGGCGCTGCCGGACGCGCCCTTGAAAGCGCAAGTCGCGGTGTTCCATGCGCGGGAGCGTTACGGCATGGCGTGGGTATGCCTCGGCGCGCCCACGCCCGCGCACGCCGAGCCGCCGGCGTTTCCCGAATTCGCCGACGAGGGACTGCGCAAGGTGTGGTGCGGGCCCTACGACGTGCGGGCCAGCGCGCCGCGCATCGTCGAGAATTTTCTCGACATGGCGCATTTCGCCTTTGTGCACGAGGGTATCCTGGGCGACAAGGAGCGGCCGGTGGTGCCCGACTACACGGTCGAGACGTTCGAGGATGCGCAGTACGGCAGCGGCGTGTGGGCCAAACAGTGCTACGCCTACCAGCCGCAAGCCAGCCACTCGGCCAGCGGCGGCAGCGACATCGAATACACCTACCGCGTGGTGCGTCCGCTGACCACCATCCTGACCAAGCATCCGCCGGGCGCGATCCGCGAGGCGATCGCCTTGTTCTCGCAACCGCTGACGGAAACCAGCACGCGCGTGTGGATCATCATGGCGTTGAACGACTTCGTCTCCAGCTACGACGCCATGCGCGAGTTCCAGGACACCATCTTCCTGCAGGATCAACCGATTCTGGAAAGCCAGCATCCGGCGCGCCTGCCGCTGACGCCCGGCGCCGAAGTGTCGGTGCTGTGCGACCGCATGTCGCTGGCATACCGCGCTTATTTGAAACAGCAGGATTTGCACTACGGAGTCATCAGATGAACGCAACACCCCGGGATCACGAATTCCTGACACGCGTGCTGGCGCTGGCGCAGCGCTCGCGCGACGAAGGCCATCATCCCTTCGCCGCCATGGTGGTGGCGGCCGACGGCACGCTGATCTCGGAAGCGATGAACGCCTCCAGCGCCGACCGCACCGCGCACGCGGAGATGAACGCCTTGCGTTTGGCGTCGCAACAATACGGGCCGGCGGAACTGGCCGGCGCCACGCTGTATTCCAACGCGGAGCCGTGCGCCATGTGCAGCGGCGGCACTTACTGGAGCGGCGTTGGTCGCGTGGTGTACGCCATGTCCGAGGCGAGCTTGCTGGAGCTGACCGGCAGCGATCCGGAAAACCCGACGCTGTCCCTGCCCTGCCGCACGGTGTTCGCCGCCGGCCAGCGCCCGACCGAGGTAATCGGCCCGTTGCGCGAAGAAGAGGCGCGCGCCGCGCACAAGGATTTCTGGCGAAAATAAGAGGTATGATTCACGGTACATCCCGACAGGAGGTATCGTGGCGATTTGCACAAGATTGCAATGGCGGCGGACGATCGCGGCGGCATGCGCCGTCATCCTCTTTGGCTGCGGCGGCGGAGGTGGCGGCAACACGGTCACCACGCCGCCGGTCACCACCCCGGTCGTACCGGGCGCCTTCGCCGACAGCACGGTGTACTCCAGCGCCGGCAACGCCGCGCTGGCGGCGCCGAACGAAAACGCCGCCGTCATCGCCAGCCATATCCAGCTGAACGGCCAGCAGTTCAACTACACCGCCACCACCGGCCACCTGAGCGCCGTCGACGTCAAAAGCGGCCAACCCACGGTGTCCTTCTTCTACGTCGCCTACACCATGGCCGGCGCCGACGCCGCCAAGCGGCCGCTGATCTTCTTCTACAACGGCGGGCCCGGCTCGGCATCGACCTATCTGCACCTCGGCTCCTTCGGCCCGCGCCGGCTGGTCAGCGCCATCCCCAGTTCCACCATCCCGCCGGTGCAGCTGGTGGACAACCAGGAGACCCTGCTGCCCAACGCCGACCTGGTATTTGTCGACGCCGTCGGCACCGGCTACAGCCAGGCCATCGCTCCCAACACCAACGCCGACTTCTGGGGCGTGGACAAGGACGCCGCCGCCTTCCGCGACTTCGTGCAGCGCTACGTCGCGGTCAACAAGCGCGAAGCCTCGCCCAAATTCCTGTTTGGCGAATCCTACGGCGCGCCGCGCACCGCCGTGCTGGCCAACCTGCTGGAAACCGCCGGCGTGCAGATCGATGGCCTGGTGCTGCAATCGGCCATCATGGACTACAACAGCAACTGCGGCGTGCTCGATCCGGGCGCCGTCAGCTGCGAAGGCTACATTCCCACCTACGCCCTCACCAGCGCCTACCACCAGCGCGCAGCGGCGGTGCCGGTGGGCAGCGTGCGCACCTTCGCCGCCGGCAGCTACCGCACCGCGGTCGCCGCCTACCTGGCCAGCAAGGTGGCGCCGCCGCCCGCCGTGCTGGGCCAGTTGTCCGACCTGA
Organism: Duganella sp. SG902; assembly: GCF_013376005.1. GTDB lineage: Bacteria > Pseudomonadota > Gammaproteobacteria > Burkholderiales > Burkholderiaceae_D > Rugamonas. Next base: position 59,538 of record NZ_JABMJK010000005.1, read on the forward strand.
CCGGCCTGTCCACCCTGGTCTGGCAGCAGAACTTCAACATGCAGCCCGGCTACTACCAGCAGAACGCCGTCGGCGGCCAGTTGCTGGGCCGCTACGACGCCCGCGTGATCGCGCCCAACGGCAGCACGCTCACGCGCGACGGCGACCCCTCGCTGACCGTGGTCAACGCCGCCTTCTCCAGCAGCATCGTCAGCTACCTGGCCGGCGAGCTGCACTATACGGCCGGCTCGGCCTACGCGCCGTTCATCGACATCATCAACCGCTGGAACTTCAGCCACGACGGCAAACAGCTGCCGGACACCATTCCCGACCTGGCCGCCGCCCTGACGCTGAACCCGGCCATGAAGATCCTGGCCATCAACGGCTACCACGACCTCGCCACCCCGTTCCACCAGACCGAACTGGACCTGGCGCGGCTCGATGCCAATCCGTCAATCGTGCTCAAATATTATGCAAGCGGCCATATGACGTATCTAGACGACACCGCGCGCCGCGTACAACAAACAGATTTGATTAATTTCCTGAACAGCGTCACAGTGTCACACTAAGCCATGCATCCAAGGATGCGGGGGAGACAACCATGAAGCTTATGCAACTAGCCATGCTGACCGCCACCACGCTGGCCCTGTCGCATGCCGGCGCGCAGACGCCGACCACCGACCCGGCGGCACCGGCGCCCACCGCCGTGCGGGCGTCTCCCGCCTATCCCGAACCCTACCTGCCGCCGGCGCTGCGCAAGCCGCTGCGCGACTATTCCTCCGGCCCGGTGCTGCTGCGCTACCAGGCCATGCAGAAGCTGAAGAAACGCTTCGACGACGCCGACCTCGACGGCAGCGGCACGCTGACCCGCGACGAGGCCCGCCAAGCCGGCCTGGGCTTTGTGGACAAGAACTTCGAGCATATCGACACCGCGCAACGTGGCAAGATCACGTTTGATGATTTGAAGGTCTACCTGATCCAGCGCCGCGAGGAGGCGCGCTCGCGCTAGCTACTGCTGCGGCGGCGCGTCGCGGCGCGGCAGGGTCAGGCTGAACACCGAGCCTTCGCCCGGCTTGCTCTGGAGCGTCAGGCTGCCCTCGTGCACCTCGGCCAGCTGGCGCGAGATGTACAGGCCCAGCCCCAGCCCGGCCGGCCCCTCGCTGCCGACGCCGCGCTCATACGGCTCGAAGATCTTGGCCTGGTTTTCCGGCGCGATGCCGGTGCCGCAGTCGCGCACATCCACCCGCGCCCAATCCTGGTCCACCGTCAGCGTCACCGTCACCGGTTTCTGGCAACCGTAGCGCAGCGCGTTGGTCAGCAGGTTGACCACGATCTGCTCGATGCGGAACTCGTCCCACCAGCCGCTGACCGGGGTGGCCGCGTCCAGCGTGATGCTGGTGCCGGCCGTGGCGGCCTGCGGCGTCAGGTCCTGCACCACGCGCCGCAGCAGGCCGGACAGCTCCACCCAGCCGGGCCGCAAGGACAGCTTGCCGCTGCGGATGCGCGACACGTCCAGCATGTCGTCGATCAGGCGGATGATGCTCTGGATCTGGCGGTCGTCGCGCGCCACCATGCGCTGCAGCTGATCCGGGCCGAAGGCCGCCATATTGCCGCGCTCCAGCTGCATCTTGCGCAGCTGGGTTTCAAGATACAAGGTGTTGAGCGGCGTGCGCATCTCGTGCGACACCATGGACATGAACTCGTCGCGCATCACCAGCGCGTGCTGCAGCTTGGCCTGCATGGCCTCCTGCTCCTTGCGCGCGGCCTCCAGCGCCTCGACCTGGCGGCGCATGGCCTCACGCTGCTCGTACAGCGCCACGAACACTTGCACCTTGCCCTTGACCGCGCGCGGGTCCAGCGGCTTGTACAGCACATCCACGGCGCCCGCCTCGTAACCCTTGAACGAGTAGTTCAAGCCCTTGCCGGCCGCCGTCACGAACACGATGGGGATCTGGCGCGTGCGCTCGGTGCCGCGCATGAGCTCGGCCAGCTCGAAGCCATCCATGCCGGGCATCTGCACATCCAGGAAGGCCATGGCGAAGTCATGCTGCAACAGCAGGGCCAGCGCTTCCTCGCCGGAACCCGCCTGGTACACCTCGCGGCCCTCGCCGCGCACCAGCGCCTCCAGCGCCTGCAGGTTTTCCGGCAGATCGTCGACGATCAGCAGCTTGGTAGGGGATGCGTCTTGCATTAATTCTTCTCCAGCATCATCAGCAATGTGTGTATATCATCCAGGGTCAAAATCAGGTCCGGCTGGCGCAGCGCGATGGCTTCCCGCGGCATGGTCGGCACGTCGGCCTCGGCCGGGTCCTGCACCACGGTCAGGCCGCCGGCCGCGCCGATGGCCGCCAGACCGGCGGCGCCATCCTGGTTGGCGCCGGTGAGCAAAATTCCGGCCAGCGCCGGTCCGTAGGCGTCGGCCGCCGATTGCATCAAGTAATCGATTGCGGGTCGGGCAAAATGTAGTGGCGCCTCGCAACTCAGGGAAAAGCTGCGATCGCGCTCTACAGAGAGATGGTAGCCCGAACCGGCGAAGTATAGCGTTCCGGATGACACTTCTTCCTTGTCGCGCGCCTCGCATACAGGTAGTTTCATGCGCTGCTGAAATACCCCGGCCAGGTGGCTGGGCCGTCCGTCCGGAATGTGCAGCACCGCCACCACCGCCCGGCCATACCCGGCCGGCAAGCCCGGCAACAGGCGCAGCAGCGCGCCCACGCCGCCGGCCGAGGCGCCGATCACCACCGCCTCGATCTCGCGGCCGGCCAGCGCAGCTTGCAGTTGGGCGGGGTCCATGCCGGTCAGCGCTTGCGGTACAGGCGCTCGCGCTTGAGCACCGGCTCGAAATGCGGCGCGTAGGCGGAGAAGTCGAGGCTTTCCTTGCTGCCCAGGCCGAGGAAGCCGCGATGGCACAGCGACTCGTGGAACAGGCCCAGCGCGCGGTCCTGCAATTTCCGCTTGAAATAAATCATCACGTTGCGGCAACTGATCAGGTGGGTTTCCGCGAACACCGCGTCGGTGGCCAGGCTGTGGTCGGCGAAGGTAACGTTCTCGCACAGCGCGCTGTCGAACAACGCGGCGTTGTAGGCGGCCGTGTAGTATTCGGAAAAGCTGCGGGTGCCGCCGGCGGCCTGGTAATTCTGCGTGTACTCGCGCATCGCCTCCAACGGGAACACGCCCTTGCGCGCCTTCTCCAGCGACTGCGGGTTGATGTCGGTGGCGTAGATCATGCTGCGCTCCAGCAGCCCCTCCTCCTTGAGCAGGATGGCCAAGGAATACACTTCCTCGCCGGTGCTGCAGCCGGCCACCCAGATCTTCAGCGACGGGTAGGTGCGCAGCACCGGCACCACGTGCTCGCGCAGGCCGGCGAAATAGCTCGGGTCGCGGAACATGGAGGTGACCGGGATGGTCAGGAATTGCAGCAGCTGGCTGAACGCGGCCGGCTCGTGGATGATGCGCGCCTGCAGCGCCGAGATGCTGGCGCAATCCATCTCCTTCAGCGCGTGCAGCACGCGGCGCTTTTGCGAGGCGCCGGTGTAGTCGCGGAAATCGTAGCTGTACTTCATGTAGATGGCTTCCATCAGCATCTTCAGCTCGATGTCGGTGTCGCTGTGCTGCATGTTCAGCTCCGCTCGGCGTTCGGCATCCACACGCGCAGCAGCGAGTACAGGCGCGACAGGTCGATCGGCTTGGCCAGGTAGTCGCTGGCGCCGGCCGCCAGGCATTGCTCCTGGTCGTCCTTCATGGCCTTGGCGGTGATGGCGATGATGGGCAGGCGCGCGAAGCGCTCGTCGGCGCGGATGCGGCGCGTGGCCTCCAGCCCGTCCATGCCCGGCATCATCACGTCCATCAGCACCAGATCGATGTCGGCCACGGTGTCGAGTTTCTCCAGCGCCTCGTGGCCGTTGCGGCCCACCTCCACCAGCGCGCCCTTCTGCTCCAGCGCGCTGGTCAGGGCGAAGATGTTGCGCACGTCGTCGTCCACCAGCAGGATGCGGCGGCCCTCGAACACGCGGTCGCGCGCGCGCACCGTCTTCAGCATGCGCTGGCGTTCGCTCGACAGGTCGGCCTCGACCTTGTGCAGGAACAGCGTCACCTCGTCCAGCAGCCGTTCCGGCGAGCGCGCGCCCTTGATGATGATGGAGCGCGAATAGCGGTGCAGGTCGGCCTCCTCGGCGCGCGACAGGTTGCGGCCGGTGTACACGATCACCGGCGGGAACGCCGCCAGCGATTCGTTGGCCATGCGCTGCAGCAGCTCGTTGCCCTGCATGTCCGGCAGCTTGAGGTCGATGATCATGCAATCGTAGACCGTGGTGCGCAGCAGCGCCAGCGCCTCCTCGCCGCTGCCGACGGCGACGATGTCGACATCGTCATCGGCGATCAGCTGCACCACGCTGTCGCGCTGGCGGTCGTCGTCCTCCACCAGCAGCACGCGCTTGATCTTCTGCGTGAGCTTGGTTTCGATGCGGCGGAACACCTCCATCAGCTGCTCGCGCGTGGTCGGCTTGAGCGCGTAGCCGATGGCGCCCAGGTGCAGCGCGGCCTCGCCGTTGTCGCTGCCGGACACCACGTGCACCGGGATGTGGCGGGTTTGCGCGTCGTCCTTCAGCAGTTGCAGCACCGACAGGCCGGAGCGGTCCGGCAGGCGGATGTCGAGCAGGATCGCGTTCGGCTTGTATTCGCGCGCCAGCGCCAGGCCCTCGTCGGCGTCGAACGCCACCAGGCACTGGTACTGCTTCTCGTGCGCCAGCTCGTACAGGATGCGGGCGAACGGGGCGTCGTCCTCCACCACCAGCACCAGCCGGCCGCGCGCCGCCCCGGCGGCCGCGACCAGCGCGCGGTCGTCGTCGAACGGGCGCGGCGCGGCCGGCGCGGGGGCCGGCGGTGGCGGCGGCACCTCGGGCAGCGGCGCGGCGCTGGTTTCCACCACGGCCGGCGCGCTGGCGCTGCCGGCGCGCGGCCCCGGTTCCGGCGCGGTCCACGCCACCGGCAGCGTCAGCGTGAAGCAGCTGCCCTTGCCCGGCTCGCTGACCAGGCTGATGGCGCCGCCCAGCAACTGCGCCAGGTCGCGCGAGATCGACAGGCCCAGCCCGGTGCCGCCGTACTTGCGGCTGGTGGTGCCATCGGCCTGCTGGAAGGCGTTGAAGATGCCCTGCTGGTCTTCCGGGCGGATGCCGATGCCGGTGTCCTGCACCGAGAACGCCACCGCGTCCGCGCCGTGCGCCTGCACCGACAGCGTGATCTGGCCGGTGCTGGTGAACTTGAGCGCGTTCGACAGCAGGTTTTTCAGTATCTGCTCCAGCCGCTGGCGGTCGGTCACCATGGGTCCGGGCACGTCGTCCGCCACCTGCAGCTGGAAGGCCAGCTTCTTCTGCCGGGCCAGCGGATCGAACACCATCGCCATGCCCTCCACCACGTCGCGCGCGGACAGCTGCTCGGGCACCAGCTCCAGCTTGCCGGCCTCCACCTTGGAGATGTCGAGGATGTCGTTGATCAGGTTGAGCAGGTCGTTGCCGGCCGAGTAGATGGTGTTGGCGAAGCGCACCTGCTCCTCGTTCAGGTTGCCGGGCGCGTTGTCCGCCAGCAGCTTGGCCAGGATCAGCGAGCTGTTGAGCGGCGTACGCAGCTCGTGCGACATATTGGCGAGGAATTGCGACTTGTACTGGCTGGCCCGCTCCAGCTCGCGCGCGCGCTCCTCCAGATCCTGCTGCGCTTTCAGCAGCTCGGCGTTCTTCTGGTCGAGCGCCTGGCCTTGATCGGCCAGCTGCTCGTTGGTCTGCTCCAGCTCGGCCTTCTGGTTTTCCAGGCTGGCCTGCGACTCCTCCAGCACGCGCGACTGCTCCTCCAGCTCCTCGTTGGCGGTGCGCAACTCCTCCTGCTGCACCTGCAATTCCTCGTTCAGTTGCTGGGTCTCGGCCAGCACCTCCTGCAGGCGCTGGCGCGAGGCGCTGGCCTCGATGGCGGTGCCGATATTGCCCTTCACCAGCGCGAGGAAATCGAGATCGCGCTCGCTGACGGGGCGCAGCAGGCCAAGCTCGATCACGCCATTGATCTCGCCATCGCTGTCCACCGGCGCCAGCAGCACGCTGGCCGGCGCGCCCGCGCCCAGGCCGGACGCCACCTGGATGTAATTGGCCGGCAACGGTTCGAGGCGGATGATGCGGCGTTCCAGCGCGGCCTGGGCGACCAGGCTCTCGGCCGGCTTGAACTGCTGCTCGCGCCGCTCCCATTCCTCGCTGAAGCCATAGGACGCGGCGCGGCGGAAACTGCCGTCCGCCGCCCGCACGTACAGCGCGCCCACCACCACGCCCATGTAACGCGCCAGGAATTGCAGCAGCGCCGACGACAACTGCGGCAGCGCCAGCTGGCCCAATCCCTGCTGCGCCAGCTCGCTCTGGCCGGTGCGCAGCCAGGCTTGCTGCTGCAACTGCGCGGCGTGCGTGGCGTGCTCGTTCAATGCCTTGTTAAAGACCTTGGACAGGCCGGTCAGCTCACGGCGGCCGAACCACGCGAGCAGGCCGCCCACGCCCAGCGTGAGCACCAGATAAATCACCGCCACCCAGGTGGTGACGGCGCGCGCGTCCTCGTTGCGCTGCTGGCGCATGCGCATCTCGGCGGCGACGAAGCCATCGAGCTGGCGGCGGATCTCATCAAACTGACTCTTGCCGCGGCCGGTCTTGACCGAGCCGGTAACGTCGCCGTTGGCGGCGCGCAGCCGTATCATTTCCTGCGCGTACTGGTCCCATTGCTGCTGCTGGTACTGGATGGTACGCAAGCGGTCGACCTGCATCGGGCTGTCTTCGACCATCTTGGCCAGGCCGGCCAGGTTGGCAGCCACCTTGGGCTTGGACAATATATAGGGTTGTAGGAAAGTCTCGTCGCCAGCCAGCAGATAGCCGCGCAGGCCGGTCTCCATGTCCACCATTTCCTTGCCGATCTGGTTGGCGTTGCCGATCACGCGTTCGCTGTGCTCGACCCAGTTCATGGTGTTGACCAGATAAGCCAGCAACACCACGAACACCCCGGCGCTCACCACCCCGGCCGCGAGCGGCAAGGTGACATTGCGGGCAAGGATGCGACGGAAGCCGCGTTCGTCGAGCGTGGCGGAATTGGGCATGATACGGGCCAAGTTAACTTGAGAAGCAAGAAGTTTATCTCAAATACAAGTTTGACCAACTCACCATTTCAACCGTGCGTGAGGGGAATAACACAGCCCGCACACGCTTGCCGCTAGGCAGCCTGTTTCTCCGCGCCGCCGTACCAGATCACGCCGTCGGCGCGGATGGTGGTGCGGTTCAGGATGCGGCGCGTGGCCGGCGTGATCGGAGTCGCCTTGTGGCCCACGTGCAGGTTGTCGGCGATCACCACGTCGCCGGGCAGCCAGTGGTGGCGGTAGGTGGCGCCCTCGCGCGAATAATGCCGGTCCACCGCCTCCATCAGCGCGCGCGAGTGGTCGGCGCCATAGCCCAGCACGCCGGCGGTCAGGCCCATGTTCAGGTACAGCGCCGGCAGCCGGGTTTTCGGATGGCGCAACACCAGCGGATGCACCACGCCATTGCGGTGCGCCGTCTTCAGGCCGTCGAACTCCTGGCGGATCTCCGGCCGCAGCTCGGCATAGGCGCGCTGCAGGTCGGTGAACAGGGTGTCGCCGCCCTCCTGCGACTGCACTTCCGAATACCAGAAGCTGATCGGCGTCGGATCCTCGCGGAACGAGCCGTCCGAATGCCAGTAGCGGCCCACCTCCACATGGCCGTCCTCCGGCCGGCTGGCGACGCGGAAGATTTCCGGCCAGCCCTGCAGCTGGCCGCGCATGGTGGGGAAGGTCTCCAGGCTGCCGAACAGACGGCTGGCGGCCAGCTGTTCTTCCGGGGTAAACGACTGGCCGCGCACCACCAGCATGCCGTATTCCAGCAATGCCGCGCGCAGCAACTCAGCCATGCCCTCATCGGCACGGCGCAGATCGACGCCGGCAATTTCAGCGCCAAAACCAACAGGTAGCGGGGTGATTTTCATGTGGCCTCCTAAATGAAAAACACTATAATCCGCACCCAATCTGCTGATAATATGGTCAGATTCGCACTCACTTTTGCGCAAGGCGCAACGACATGGATAGATTTGCCGAACTCAAGGCGTTTTGCCTGGTCGCCAGCAATGGCGGTTTTTCCGCCGCCGCGCGCCAGCTGGGCGTGGCCACCTCCTCGGTCACGCGGCTGGTCGACTCGCTGGAACAACGGCTGGCGGCGCCGCTGCTGAACCGCTCGACGCGCAGCATCACCCTGACCGACAGTGGCCGCGCCTACTTCGAACACGCCACCCAGATCCTCGCCGCGCTCGATGAGGCCGACGATGCCGCCGCCGGCCGCGACGCCGAACCGGCCGGCGTGCTGCGCATCGCCGCCCCGGTCACGCTGGCGATCCGCTACATCGCCCCGCTGCTGCCGGCGCTGGCGCAGCGCTATCCGCGCCTGGAGCTGGACCTGCGGCTCAGCGACGCGCTGACCAATATGGTGGACGAGGCGATCGATGTCGCCATCCGCATCGGCAACCCGCGGCAACAGCCCAACCTGATCGCCCGCAAGCTGGCCGGCCACCAGCGCCACATCGTCGCCAGTCCCGCCTATCTGGCCGCGCACGGCGCGCCGCAGACACCGGAGGAACTGGCGCGCCACAACTGCCTGCTATTCGCCTACGACAGCCAGCGCGCCACCTGGCGGCTGCGCCGGGAAGGCCTGGCGACCGAGGTCGAAGTAGGCGGCAAGCTACAGGTCAACAATGCGGAAATGCTGCGGCAGGCCGCGCTGGGCGGCCTCGGCCTGGCCCTGCTGCCGGGCTGGCTGATCCAGCAGGACCTGGACGCGGGCGCGCTGGTCACCGTGCTGGCCGACTACCAGGCCAACCCCGGCGACATGGACGTCGGCATCTACGCCGTCTACCCCGCCAACCGCCGTGGCGCCGCCAAAATCCGCGCGTTCACCGACATGCTGGCGGCGACGCTGGAGTAGGCAAGCAGGACGGCTGGCCAACCGCTTTACAGCTTGTAGTTCAGCCCCAGCAGGATCTGGCGGCCGTAGGTGGTGTAGCGCTCGGGCGCGTAGGAGCCGCCCGAGAACGGGTCGCCCTGGCGGGTCTGGTAGGGCGAGTTGTTCAGATTGTTCACCTGGAACAGGAACGACAGGCCCTTGTAGCGGCCCTCCTCGATCGCATAGCCCAGCTGCAGGTCGATCTGGCGCTCGGCCAGGATCTCGCTGAAGGCGCGCTGGGCGAACAGGCCGGTCACCTCGCCGCGATACGCGGAACGGTAGCGGCGGCTGGCGCGCGCCGAGTAGCCGTCCTTCTCGTAGTACACGGTGAAGTTGGACACCACGCCCGACAGGCCGGGCAGCTTCTCCTTGGTGCCCGGACCGTTGGGATGGATCGAGCTCTCGGTGCCGGACATGCTGCCGGTCACGCCGAAGCCTTCCAGCGGCGCCCACAGCAAGCCGGCGTCGAGCGAGCCCGACACTTCCACGCCCTTGACCATGCCGCCGGTGCCGTTGGCCGGACGGTTCAGTGTGCCGATGTCCTGGATCGGCACCACCGCCGACGGGTTGGGGAAGCCGGCGAAGCTGAACGCGGTCTGCTGGTTGTAGATGTAACTTTGCAGCTTCTTGTACCACAGCGCGCCGGCGATGTAACTGCGCTTGCCGATGTACTTCTCCATCGACAAGTCATACGAATTGGCGCGCCACGGTTCCAGGTTCGGATTGCCGCCGCTGCCGTTCCACATCCGGGTGGTGGAGTCGACGCCGCCGGCGATGCCGGCACGCATGTCCGACATCTGCGGCCGCGCCACGGTCTTGGCCGCGCCGAAGCGCAGGTTGGTGGTGCTCAGGTATTTGTCGAGGTCGAAATTCAGGTTCAGGCTGGGCAGCACGTCGGTATAGTTGGCGCCGCCGTTGATGGTGCCCAGCTTGCCCGCGTTGACGGTGGCGCCGCGCGATTGCTGATCGACGTTGACCGCTTGCAGGCCCAGGTTGCCGCGCAGCGGAATCGGGCCTAGATCGGCATCGATGCCCAGCTTGGCGTAGGCGGTGGTGATCTTCTCGGTCACGCCCCAGTCCTGCAACGCCTGGTCATCCGGACGTGCCGGCTGCTTGTCGTAATATTTGTTGAGCACACCCAGCACGTCATAGCTCATAACGGCCGGAATGCCGGCGAACGACAGCGAGGTCGATGGCTGCAGCAGGTCGGACGACACGGTGGCCGGAGCGCGGCCGTTCTTCAGGAACCAGTAGTTGTTGGTGTCGGCGTGGGTCTTCTCGCGGCGGGTGAAATTGACGCCGCCTTCCAGGCTGCGGAAGATGCCGTCCAGTTCCTTCTTGGCCGAGAACTTGGCCGAACCCAGCTTGTCGTCCACCACCGGATGGTGCATGTCCGCATCCTTGCCCCAGCCGCCGACGTCGGCCAGCTTGATGATCTTTGGATCGGTGTAGTTGAAGCTTGGGGTAAAGGTCGGCAGGCCGCTGGCGGTCGGGATGCGGAAGCCGAAGTCGTTGTCGGTGATGTGCGAACCGGCCGGACCAAGGCCGGCGTAGGTTTCCAGCACTTCCTCGCGGCGCTTGGCGGTCGAGTAGGACAGGTCGCCGATCAGGGTCCAGCCATCTTTCCTGAAAGTGTTGTTCCAGCCCAGCGCGCCCATCTTGTCCTTGCGCTGGTTGTAGTCGTTGCGCACGATCGGTTCAAGGTTGACCAGCTTGCCGCCCACCAGCAGGCGCGTGCCGCCGATGGTTTCCACGATCGGATCGCGGTAGGTCACGTCGCTCCACTGGTGCGAGTTCCACATCATGCCGCGCATGGTGGTGTTCTGCTTGAACTCGGAATAGTACAGGTCCAACGTGCTGCGGAATTCTTTCGACGGGCGGTATTCCAGCACGCCCATCAGGCCATCGCGCTTCTGCTCGCGCGAGGAGGCCGTGACTTCGGCGCCTTTCAGCGCCACCACGTCTTCCATGCCGGCCGGCAGCTTGTTGTCGCGGCCCCACCACCACGATTTGTATTCCTTCTGCTGCCCCGGCGAGTCGAGGTGGGCATAGCCGACCGCCACGCCCAGCGTGTTGTTGAGGAACTGGTCCACATACGAGGCGCTCAGGCGGTTGCCGTTGGCCGAGGTGTTGGAATTCAGCTTGCCATTGGAGTTATGCTCACCGCGCACATTCAGCACGATGGTGCGCTGGCGCACGTCCAGCGGGCGCACGGTTTGCAGGTCCACCGTGCCCGACAGGCCGCCGGCGGCCAGCGAGGCGTCCGGCGTCTTGTACACGGTGACGCCGTTGATCAGCTCGGATGGATACTGGTCATACTCGGCGCCGCGGTTGTTGCTGGTCGAAACCTGCTCGCGGCCGTTGAGCAGCGTGGTGGAAAAGTCCGGCGCCAGGCCGCGGATCGAAATCACTTGCGCGCGGCCTTCCACGCGCTGCGCGGTCAGGCCGGCAAGGCGGGCGATCGATTCGGCGATTGACACGTCCGGCAGCTTGCCGATGTCTTCCGCCGTCACCGCCTCGACGATGGAATCGGCGTCGCGCTTGATGGCCATCGAGGTTTCGATGCTGCGGCGGATGCCGGTCACCACCACCTCCTGCACCGGCGCGTCCTCGGCCTTGGGCTGGGCCGCCTGCTGGGCGTGGGCCGGCGCGGCCGCGAACGCCATGGCGGCGCAGGCGGCGGCAATGGGAGTCATCCTGATTACGTAGTTTTGCTTGTTCATTGTCATCTCACTCTTATAGTTTTAACGGAAAGGCTGCGGTGCGGTGCTGCTGGTCATCCAGTCCCGCAGCGGCTGGTGGACTTCATACGCCTGGCTGCCGAAGGACTTGAAAAGGGTTTCGATATCGCTCAGCGATGCGGTGGTGAAATCGATCTTGGGCACAGGCGCGCCGGCGGCGTTGGTGACCATGCCCCAGGTGCCATTGCCCTGGCCGCCGCTGTTGGTCACCACTTTCCAGCTCCACGCGGTGACGGCCCAGCCATATCTGGCGTAGGTATCGAAGGCGGCGCGGGCGATCTGGCCGCCCAGGTCCAGGCCCAGGCCGGTCCATGGCTGCATCTCGCCGATGAAGAACGCTGTGTCGACATTGCGGATGCGGTTGTCCCACTCGCACACGCCGCTGTTGCTGCCGCCGGCGCAGGTCAGCCAATCCTTGTGCACTTGCAGGCCGATCTGGCCCCAGCCAAACAGACCGGGATAGAAATGCATCTCGAAGGCGACGTTACTCATTCCTTGCTCGGACGGCTTGCCGTAAGCATTGATGCCGCTGTTGTGGCCGGGCAGGATCACCACATGGTTGGGATCGACCGCGCGGATGGCGCTGTACAAGGTCTTCACCACGCTGGCGAGCGTGGCGGCATCCGTGCCCCATGGCTCGTTGAGCACACTGTAGCCGGCCACGCTGACGCGGTCCTTGTAGCGCGCCGCCACCTGCTGCCACAGCCAGATGGTGCGTTGCTGGTATTCCGGCGTGCTCCAGTAGAGGTTCTTGCCGGCGCAGCCGCTGTGCTGCTCCCAGCCTTGCGCGCCGACCGCGCCATGCAGGTCGAGGATGACGTACATACCGCGCTTTTCGGCCTGGGCGATGGCGTCGTCCAGATAACGCCAGGCGTCGGCCCGCAGCGTGCGCGGATTTTTTTCATCTTCCACCACGCTGTAGATGAACGGCAGGCGCACCACGTTCAGGCCGAACTTCTGCATCTGATCCCAGTCGCGGGTCGTGATCCAGTTGTCGCGGAACAGTTGCATCAGGCGCTGGCGTTCGACGTAGCCAAAGCGTTCATCCAGCTTGGCCTCCAGCTTGCACTGGTCATCGATGCCGTTGCCGCCCTGCCCCATCATCCAGAATTCATTGATCAGCCAATTGCCGAGGTTGACGCCTTTCAGCGTGATCGGGCTGCCGTCGGCCTTCAGCCATTTCGCGCCCTGGGTGCGCAGCATGGTCAGCGGCAGCGCTGGCACCGGCGTTACCGGGGTCGGCTTGATGACTTCCGTCACGGGCGGTGTCACCACCGGCGGCGCGGTGGGCGTGCCGCCACCACCGCATCCAGCCAGTACGAACAAGCTCAAACTACAAATCGCGCGAAAAAGCATCCCCAACCTCCCTCGTGTGGAAGCGCTTCCAGATCAAAGTAGAGAAAAGCTGCCCAAGGCAGCGCCGGTTTATTGCCAGCTCATCGCCAACTGAAGGTGGCGACACTGGTCGCCGGCAAGGTGTAATCGAAACTGCGCTGGCCGAAGCGGACCGCGAAACTGCGCGCCTGCTTGGCCGAGTTCACCACCAGCAGCGCCACCGAGCCATCGTCGGCGTTGCGGAAGGCGACCGTGTCGAGCTGGTCGTAGCCACTGGTGGAGGCGATGCGGCGCGCCCCCTGGCGCACGAAGCGGCTGGCATGGCCGAGCGCGTAATATTCCTCGTTGCGCGTGACCTTGCCGTCGCGGCTGTCGATGGTGACCACGCCGCGGCAGTCCTTGCAGCCGCCGAGATGCGGACCGTCGTTTTCATCGAGCGCCAGGTTCCACAACAACACGCCCTTGGCCCAGCCGCGCGTGGTGCCGATCACCAGCACCCTGGCGAAATGCTGCAGATTGTCCGACCACACCGGCGCCCATTTGCCGCCCGAGCATTCGGTGAAGTAGGTTTCCTTGTCCGGCCAGCGGTCATGCAGCGCGGCCTGAACGCGCACGTCGCCGCCGTAGCAGTGCCAGGCCACGCCGTTGACGTACTTGTTGGCGACCGGGTCTTTCAGCACGTCGGCCGGCGACCACGGCTCATCCCAGTTGTGGTCCCAGTCGAGGATTTTGGTTTTCGGATGCTCCTTGGCCAGCAGCGGGCCGAGATGACCGCCGATGAAGGCGGCGCGCTTGGCCGGATCGACGCGCATGCCGGGATAATCCTTGGGCTCGAAGTGCGGTTCGTTCTGCAGGGTCAGCGCGAAGATCGGCACGCCTTCCTTTTCATACGCGCTGACATAGCGCGACAGGTAGTTGGCGAAAGGCGCGAACGCCTCCGGCTTCAACGTGCCCTGGATCAGGCTGTCGGTGGATTTCATCCAGCCGGGCGCGCTCCACGGCGAGGCCATCACGCGCAGCTTGGGATTGATGGACAGCGCGGCCTTGGTCACCGGCAGCACATCGGCGCGGTTGGCGTCGATGGAAAAGTGTTGGAGCTCGGGATCGGTCTGGCCCGGCGGCATGTCGTCAAAGCTGTAGTGATGACGCGAGAAGTCCGAGGCGCCGATGGTCAGGCGCGTGAAGCTGAAGCCGAGGCCGGGCGCCTTGCCAAACAGCTCGTTGAGCAGATCGGTGCGCTGCTGCGGGTTCATCTTGTTTTGAATCAGCCAGGCCGAAGCATCGGTGATGGCTGCGCCGAAGCCCACCATTTCCTGGAAACGCTGCTTGGGATCGACTTCAATGATAGTGGCGGCCGTGGCGCCGTTGTGGAACCTGGCGTCGGCGCCGCGCGCCAGCAGCTGGGTCTGATCGCCGGTGGTGATCCACGCCTGCACCGTCTGCGCGTGCGCGGCGCCGGCCAGCGTCAGCAGCGCAGCCGCGAGCAGTGTAGAGAGGGATTTGAAAGACGACGGGCGCAACGCTCCATCGCCCGGCAATGCAGGGCTGGCTGTCAACATGCTGTCTCCTCGCGCAGGCGATATCGTGGTCGCCTATCTCACTTGATTCACTTATAAATTAAATGGAAGCGTTTCCATTTATTGAAAGAACTATAGCACCGGCAAATCTGCGATGTCAACGAAAGCGCTGCGGGTGTGGGATTTTTGTCGGCAGCCGGCAGTCAAGCCGCGCCGTCAAACGTGCGCGGTTCAGCGGGTGATGGTTTCCCAGTCAAGCTCAAACCGGGCCAGGTATTTTTTCAGGCGATCGGCATCGTTGGGCTTGGCCTTGGCGTCGCGCGAGACCGCGTACAGTTTGCGGCCGGCATCGGACATCGATTTCGATGTCCGGCACACCTCGATCACCGAGCGCAGTTGCATGGCGTCGAACAAATCCAGGTTCGCCACGGCCGGCGCCGGCATCACGCTTTCCAGATCGAAGTCCGCCGGCTCCGGCCGCTGGTCATGGCTCCGCCATTGGCGCCGCAAGCGCGCCAGCTCCACCTGCACCACTTCATCGTTGATGCGTCCGGCCTCCGCCAGCGTCGCCATGCGCGTGACCGAGGCCGACAGGTCACGGAAGTTGCCGCTCCACGCCGCCTGAGGCGACGCCGCATAACGCATATAGCGCTCACGCGCCTCCTTGTTGAAGCGTGCGATCTGCCCCTGCTCCGCTCCCACCTGCGCCAGCAGATAGTCGATGTTGGGCTCGATATCTTCCGGGCGGTCCACCAGGCCTGGCAACTCGTACGTCCACAAATTAATCCGCGCGAACAAGTCCTCACGGAAGCGGCCCGCGGCGACCTCACGCGCCAGGTCGCGATTGGTGCCGGCGATCAGCTGGAAATCGCTCTGCACCTCATGGTCGCCGCCCACCGGGAAGAAGCGCTTTTCCTCCACCGCCTTGAGCAGCATGGCCTGTTCATCCAGGCCGAGTTCACCGATTTCATCCAGGAACAGCAAGCCTTTGTGCGCCGCCCGCAGCAAGCCCGGCCGGTCCGATGACGCGCCGGTGAAGGAGCCTTTGATGTGGCCAAACAACGTCGATCCCGCGCCATCGCCGTGCAAGGTCGCGCAGTTGATTTCCACAAAACGGCCATCAATCTGGTGCCGCGCTTTCTTCAACTCGTACACGCGCCGGGCCAGGAAGGACTTGCCGGCGCCGGTGGGTCCCATCAGCAGCATCGACGCGCGCGAGCGTATCGCCACCCGCTCGATCTCATCGATCATCGCATTGAAGCGCGCGTTGCGCGTGGCAATGCCGGACTTGAGAAAGGCCACGCCCTCCTCCTGCTCGCGCGAGAAACGCTGCGCGATGCGGTCATATTTGGACAGGTCCAGATCAATCAGCACATGAGAGCCGGGCTCGCCCGGCCCCTGCCGGCGCGGCGGCGACGTTTGCAGCAGGCGGCCCGGAAAATAAAACGCCTCGGTCATCAGAAACAGGCAGATCTGCACCACGTGCGTGCCGGTGGTGATGTGGATCCAGTACTCCTCGTTCTCGGTATCGAAGCGGTAGGACTGCGCAAAGTCATACAGCGCGCTATACACCTGCTCGAAGTCCCACGGGTCATCCATCGGCACATCATGCAACGCCACTGTGGTTTCCGGCGACACCGTGGCGATATCGGCCGCCACCGAGCGCGCCAGCTCGCCGAACTTGCCGCTGTACAGCAGCTCAAAACGGTGGACCACCAGATCCGGATGCTGAGTGATGGCCACACTGGGACGCCAGCGCTCCCAGCGCGCGGACGCCTTGCCGGCGTCCAGTTGCGTACCCACAAAGCCGATGACAACAATCTTTTTCATATAAATTTTTATCCTTTAGGATAATTTATCACGAAACAAAAACTGAGTCCATTTTCAATATTCTTTTTAAATCAATGAGATAGCAAGCTGGCACACCGCTTGCAATAGATGAGATAACAAACGATAACGAGAAGATGAAAATGGCTAACGTCCAGTTGTTCCAATCGCTGAAAAACAAGTTCCTGCCGCTCGCCACCGCGATCAACGAGGCCGGCGCGCCAGCCTACGTGCTGACGCCCAAGCACCAGCTGGCGCGGTACGCCGCCACCGGTTGCCTGAACGCGACCTACTACGCCAGCGCCGAAGCGCAACTGGCCAAGGTACAGGAGCTGTGCCAGGGCATCGATCCCCAGTTCATCGCGCAGGCCGCCGTGTACTGCCGCGAACGCGGTTACATGAAGGATATGCCTGTGCTGTTGACCGCCATCCTGGCGGCACAGGGACATGCACAGCTGAGCGCCGTGTTCAACCGCGTCATCGACAACGGCAAGATGCTGCGCACCTTCGTGCAGATCGTGCGCTCGGGCGCCACCGGCCGCAAATCGCTGGGTTCGCGTCCGAAGAAACTGGTGCAGGCATGGCTGAACAACGCCAGCGAAAAAGCGCTGCTGTCTGCCTCGGTCGGCTCCTCGCCGTCGCTGGCCGATGTGGTGAAGATGGTGCACCCAAAACCAGCGGAAGCATGGCGCGAAGCTTTCTTTGCCTGGCTGCTCGACAAGCCGCATCAGGCCGAGGCGTTGCCACCGCTGCTGGCCAGCTTCAAGGCATACCAGCGGGATCGCGCGCAACCCGTACCGGATGTGCCGTTTCAGATGCTGACCGCGCTGGAACTGCCGGCGCAAGCCTGGGCGCGCATCGCGATGCAAGGCGGTTGGCAGATGGTGCGCATGAACCTGAACACGTTTGCGCGCCACGGCGTGTATGCGCTGCCGGGCATGACGGAAGCCATCGCGGCCAAGCTGCGGAATGCCGAACTCATCGCCAAGGCCAAGGTGTTTCCGTATCAGCTGCTGGCCGCTTACAAAGCCATCGACATGGAAATGCCGGTGGAAATACGCGACGCCTTGCACGATGCGCTGGAAATCGCATTGGCCAATGTGCCGCAAATCGACGGCGACGTGGTGGTGTGCCCGGATGTTTCCGGCTCGATGTCATCGCCCGTAACGGGCTATCGTGGCGGCGCGACGTCCTCCATGCGCTGTATCGATGTGGCCGCGCTGATCTCCGCTGCCTTGCTGCGCAAGAATCCGGACACCGTGGTGCTGCCATTTGAGGTGGATATGGTGCGCTGCGGACTGGATCATCGCGATACCGTGATGACGAATGCCACCAAGTTGGCGTCGATAGGCGGTGGCGGCACCAACTGTAGCGCGCCGCTTGCGTACATGAACAAGCGCAAGCTGCGCGCGGATCTGGTGATCTATGTCTCGGACAACGAATCGTGGATTGATGCACGACGCAACAGCGCCACGGCGACGATGCGGGAGTGGGAAGTGTTCAAGCGGCGCAATCCAGACGCCAAACTGGTGTGCATCGATTTAACGCCGCACGCCACCACGCAGGCGGTCGAACGCGAGGACGTGCTGAACGTGGGCGGATTTTCTGATGACGTCTTCAAAATCATCGCCGCCTTCGCGGCCGGCCAGTTGAGCGCGAGCCACTGGCTGGGAGAAATTGAAGCGGTAACGCTCTAGAGGCCATCATGGGATGGACACTGAGCGTGAGTAGCAAAGGTTTTGAGTCCGGCAAGAATGCCGCTGCGATTACATCCAAAGAAATCGCAGCAACTATTTGTCTCGCAGGTGCTCAATGGCGGTTTACCCCGAATGCAGACAGGACTACATCTGGTGACGCCGGTTCGATTCCGGCCTGGCAAGCCGATAAGGTTTGCCGGAACGTCCTGTCGACCCTTGTCGGGTTTGATTAAATATAGATAAGATGGAGAACAATATGGAAAACCAAGACTACGAAGTACTGAACATCGAAGGCGGCAAGCCGGTCAAAATGTGGACGCGCGGCGTGCCGGTCGAGGCGGAGGCGCGCGAGCAGTTGACCAAGACTGCCAGGATGCCCTTCATCTACAAGCACGTTGCCGTGATGCCGGACGTACACGTCGGCAAGGGCTCGACCATCGGCAGCGTGATCCCGACGCTGGGCGCGATCATCCCTGCCGCCGTCGGCGTCGATATCGGCTGCGGCATGATGGCCGCCAAGACCACGCTGACCGCCAACGACCTGCCGGACAATCTGGGCCCGCTGCGCGCGGCGATTGAGAAAGCCGTGCCGCACGGCTCCTCGCCGCAGCGGCGCGGCGGCCGCGACAACGGCGCCTGGAACACGCCGCCGCAGCCGGTCGATCTGGCGTGGGCCGCGCTCAAGCCGGAGTTCGACGCCATCTGCGAGAAAACGCCGCGCCTGAAAAACACCAATAACTACAAGCATCTGGGCACGCTGGGCTCGGGCAATCACTTCATTGAGATCTGCCTGGACGAAGCCGGCTCGGTGTGGTTCATGCTGCACTCCGGTTCGCGCGGCGTGGGCAATGCCATCGGCACGCACTTCATCGAGCTGGCGAAAAAAGACATGCAGACGCACTTCATCAACCTGCCGGACCAGGACCTGGCTTACCTTAGCGAAGGCACGCAGCACTACGACGACTACATCGAGGCGGTGGGCTGGGCGCAGAAGTTCGCGCGCACCAACCGCGAGGTGATGATGCACAACCTGATCGCCGCCGTGCGCACCGTGATCGCCAAGCCGTTCGAGACGCACGTGGAGGCGGTCAACTGCCACCACAACTATGTGCAGCAGGAGCGTCACTTCGGCAAGGATGTGCTGGTCACCCGCAAGGGCGCGGTGTCGGCACGCGAAGGCGAGCTGGGCATTATTCCCGGTTCGATGGGCGCCAAGAGTTTCATCGTGCGTGGCCGCGGCAATCCGGAAAGCTTCAACAGCTGCAGCCATGGCGCCGGCCGCACCATGAGCCGCACCGCCGCCAAGAAGCGCTACACCTTGCAGGACCAGATCAAGGCCACCGAGGGTGTGGAGTGCCGCAAGGATGAAAACGTCATCGATGAAATCCCGATGGCGTACAAGGACATCGACGCCGTCATGCTGGCCCAGCGCGAACTGGTGGACGTGGTCCACGTGCTGAAGCAAATCGTTTGCGTGAAAGGATAGCGATGATCGAACTCGACGGAGCGCAAGGCGAGGGCGGCGGCCAGATCCTGCGCAGCGCGCTGACGCTGTCCATGATCACCGGCCAGCCCTTCCGCATGATCAATATCCGCGCCAACCGGCCCAAGCCGGGCCTGATGCGCCAGCACCTGGCCGCCGTGCAGGCCTCGGCCCGCATCAGCGGCGCCGACGTGAGCGGCGCCGAGGCCGGATCGCTGGCGCTGCGGTTTGCGCCGGGCCCGATACGCGGCGGCGACTACGCGTTCGCCATCGGCACCGCCGGCAGTTGCACGCTGGTGCTGCAAACGCTGCTGCCGGCATTGCTGCACGCCGATGGGCCAGCGACCATCAGCATCAGCGGCGGCACGCACAACTCGATGGCGCCGCCGCTGCACTTCCTGCAGCGCGCATATGGCCGGGTACTGGGCGAAATGGGCGCCCGGATCGACATCCAGCTGAAGCGCTTCGGCTTTTATCCAGCCGGCGGCGGCGAAGTGCTGGCCTCGATCGCACCGTGCGCCCAGCTGCGTCCGTTTGAATTGCTGGAACGCGGCGCGCGGCGCCACGGCTATGCGGAGAGCTTCATCGCCGGCGTGCCCGCCAACGTGGCGACGCGTGAGCTGGCGGTCATCGGCTCCGGCATGGGCTGGACCGACGAGCAATTGCTGCATCGCGGCCTGCCGGGAGAACAGGGCCCGGGCAACGCCCTGCTGCTGACGCTGGACCATGAGCATGTGACCGAGGTGTTCGCCGGCTTCGGCGAGAAGGCGGTGCGCGCGGAAACTGTGGCCAAGCACGTTTTGCAGGAGGCACGCGCCTATCTTGCGTCCGGCGCCGCCGTTGGCGAACATCTGGCGGACCAGTTGATGCTGCCAATGGCCCTCGCCGGTGGCGGCTGTTTCACCACCAACGTGCTGTCCTCGCATGCGACCACCAATGCCGGGGTGATCAGCCGCTTCCTACCGGTCCGCTTCCATTTCGAGCACATGGCCGACAAGATCTATTGCCAGTTGAACTCTGCGCACCAGCTGTGAATGCTATGATGGGTCTCCCATCGATAGCATTCACCCCTACTCTTAGTTAAACAACAAATGCGCCGTTTGATTACCCGGCTTTGCCTCGTGGCGGGCGTGCTGTCCGGCGGCCCGCACGCCTGGGCGCTCGATCCCGGCGTCAGCCTGTTCGATTACCATCACGACACCTGGCGCCACAAGGACGGCGCGCCGGTCAGCATCACCAGCATGGCGCAAACCACCGACGGCTGGCTGTGGCTGGGCACCGAACAGGGCCTGTACCGCTTCGACGGCCTGCACTTCGAACGCTACCGCTCGCCATCGGGGCGGGCCCTGCTCAGCGCGCGCATTTCCACCCTCACCGCCACCCTCGGCGGCGACCTGGTGGTGGGCCACCTCGACGGCGGCATCAACCTGATACGGCGCGGCGAGATCATTCCACTGCCGGCATGGAACGCCGCCAAGGTCGACACGGTGTACGACATCATGGTCGACCGCGACGGCACCATCTGGATCTGTACCCGCTCCGGCCTGGTGCGCTACGCCAAGGGCGCCTGGCACAACGTCGACGCCAGCTGGGGCTTGCCGCAGAAAACCATCGAGGAGGCCACGCTCGACCAGTACGATCAGCTATGGGTGCTGGTCAGCCGCGAATGGTACAAGCTGGACCGTGACGCGCGGCGCTTCCAGCCCACCGGCCGCCGCGACGAGGACGGCGCCTTCTTCTCGCCGGACGGCGCCATGTGGCGGCGCAAGGGCAAGCTGATCGAGCGCGTGCCCAGCGGCCAGCCGGGGCCGCGGTTGCCGCGGCTGGAGGCGCAGCGTCACCTGTTCCGCCAGACGCGCGATATGTTCGACGCCGACGGCAATCTGTGGCTGCTGCGCTCGCCCAACGGCATCGCCCGCGTGCGCAAGCAGGACTTGCCGCGCAGCGACAGCTTCGATCCCTCGCTGCTGCCGGCCGAGCGCCTGGACCAGCCGTGGCAGCTCAGCAATCCGCACCTGATCGGCATGCTGGAGGACCGCGAGGGCAATCTGTGGGCGATGTCGCTCAGCGGCCTGGAGCGCTGGCGCAACCAGCGCATCCGCACCATCGCCTTGCCGGAAAACCTGGCCTCGCCCAACCTGGCGGCCGACGGCCAAGGCCGCATCTGGGTCGGCGCAGACAACCTCGAGCAGTTATGGGACGTGGCCGGCTCGACGCCGCCGGCGCCACGCACCGGCGCCCGCCGCATCGCCGTGGCGGGCCGCGCCGGGGCCATCCTGAGCGCCAGCGCGCAGGGCGTGGAGCACCGCCGCGACGGCAAGCTGACCGTGCTGCCGCTGCCGTCCGACTGCCCGAATGTGCGGGCGCCGCTGGTCAACCGCCTGGCCGAGGACCGCGACAGCATCTGGGCCGGCCTGCGCAACTGCGGCCTGTTCCGCTACCGCGACGGCGCCTGGCATCCCGGCGCCGGGCTGGGTATTCCGCCCAAGGAGCGCGTGATGACCGCCGCCCCCGACGGCGCCATGTGGTTCGGCTACCGCAACGGCGACGTGCTGCGCTTTCTCGATGGCCAGCTGACCCGCTACGCCATGGCCGATGGCCGCAGCCTGGGTCCGCTGCAACTGATCGACACCCAGCGCGAGATCCTGATCTCCGGCGCCGAGGGCATGGCCGTGCTGCGCCAGGGCCGCTTCGAGCGCCTGCACGCGGCCGAGCCGGATGCCCTGAACTACGTGGCCGGCGTGGTGGTCATGCCCAACGGCGACCGCTGGCTGCACGTCGGCGCCGGCCTGGCGCGCGTGGCCGCCGCCGACTGGCAGGCCAGCATGGCCGATCCGCGCCGCCCGCTGCGCATGGAGGTGCTGGACGCGGCCGACGGCTATCCGGGCGCGCCGATGATCTTCGCGCCGATCGCCAACGGCACGCTCGACGACGCCGGCAAGCTGTGGTTCGCCGCCACCGAGGGCATCGGCGTGCTCGACACCAACCGGCTGTACCGCAATCCGGTGCCGCCCGCGCTGGAGATCAACGCGCTCAGCGTCGACAACCAGCTGTATCCCCCGCAAGCCGGCCTGCGCCTGCCGCAAAAGCCGATGCGGGTGGACATCGGCTTCGCCGCCCTCAGCATCGGCATGCCGGAACGCATGCAAGTCTGGTACAAGCTGGACGGCGTCGACCGCGACTGGCAACTGGCCGGCACGCGCCGCATGGTCAGCTATTCCAATCTCGGTCCCGGCAGCTACCGCTTCAGCATCAAGGCCGCCAACGGCGACGGCGTCTGGAACGAGGGCGGCGCCAGCCTGTCATTCGCCATCGAGCCGGCCTTCACCCAGACCGTGTGGTTCTACCTGCTGTGCGCGGGCGCGGCGATCGCCGTGGCGTACGGCTTGTACCTGATGCGCCTGCGCCAGCTGGTGCGCCGCATGAACGCGGTGCTGGCGGCGCGCCTGCTGGAGCGCGAGCGCATCGCCCGCGCGCTGCACGACAGCCTGCTGCAGAGCGTGCAGGCGCTGGTGCTGCGCTTCAGCGCGCTCGGCAAGTCGCTGCCGCCGGACAGCGAAGCGCGCCAGCAGTTGAACACCCTGCTGTACGAGGCGGACGGCGTGATCGTCGAGGGCCGCAACGCGGTGATGGGCTTGCGTCTGGCCAGCGTGCATGGCGGCGATATCGAACTGGCCTTCCGCCGGCTGGTGGAACGCATGCAGGCCGAACATCAGGTAAGCATGGCGCTCAGCGTGCGCGGCACGCGCCGCCGGCTCGATCCGCTGGCATGGGAGGAGGTGTACCACATCGGCGCCGAAGCCCTGCTCAACGCCTGCCGTCACGCCGGCGCAAGCCGCATCGTCATGGAGCTCGACTTTGGCGCGCAGGGCCTGACGCTGCTGGTGCGCGACAACGGCAAGGGTCTGGACGCCGACCTGCTGCGCGATGGCCAGCGCGACGGCCACTGGGGATTGGTGGGTATGCGCGAGCGCGCCCACAATCTGCACGGGACACTGACGCTGCAAGCGGCCACGCCGCGCGGACTGACGGTGCGGCTGCATATACCGGCCACGCGCGCGTACGGCGGCCAGGGCCGGCCATCGTGGCGGCGGCGCGTGGCGTCCCTGTTCAGCCGCTGGCGCGGCGCCTAGAAACGCAAGCCGGGCGGCAGGCGCCCGCCGGCATCCATGCCGATGATGCCGCGCTGTATGCCCAACAGCACGGCGTGGGTGCGGTCGTTGGCCTGCATCTTGGCCAGCACGTTTTTCATGTGGGTCTTGATGGTGCCTTCGGACAGGCCGAGCCGGTCGCCGATCTTCTGGTTGGTGTTGCCCATCGCCGCCAGCTGCAGCACCTCCACCTCGCGCGGCGTGAGCGCGCTCATGTACATCTGCTCGGCCAGCGCGCACGCCACCGATGGCAGGATGCGGCGGCGGCCGCTGTGCACCGTCATGATGGTTTCCTGCAACTCATGGCGCACCGCGCTTTTCAGCATGTAGCCGACCGCGCCGGCGCGGATGGCCTGCGCCGCCTGGACGTTGCCTTCGTACGTGGTCAGCACGATCACACGCGCCTCCGGTGTCTCGTTGCGGATGGCGGCGATCGCCTCGCTGCCATGCATGTCCGGCAGTTGCAGGTCCATCAGCGTCACGTCCGGGCGCAGGCGGCGGTGCTGGGCCACCGCCTCGGCGCCGCTGCCGGCCTGGCCCACCAGCCGCACGCCCGGCATGGTCTCCAGCGCGCTGGCCACGCCCGCGAGGAAGATGGGATGGTCATCGACCATCAGCACGGTGATCGGGGCGGTCGTCATGGCTAGGCTTTCGGCGGAACTGGAAACCTCTACTTTGCCATAAAAAACGTTTACCCTCACCTACTCGATCGGACGATGCCGATCTATCAATATCTGAGGATTCGGCGCTTCCGCCCTTCTCCTACACTGGTTCCCGCTGTCCCTTCCCTTTCACCGACACGAGGAGCACACCATGAAAACCACCAATGCCGCCCTGGCGGCCACCCTGGCCCTGTCGCTGGCCGCCCTGGCCGGCAGCGCCCACGCGGCCGACACCAAGCCCGCCGAGCAAAAGAAACCAACCGAGAAATGCTATGGCGTGGCCAAGGCCGGCCAGAACGATTGCGCCGCCGGCGCCGGCACCACCTGCGCCGGCACCTCCAAGACCGACTACCAAGGCAACGCCTGGGTGCTGGTCGACAAGGGCACCTGCACCAAGATCAAGACGCCGAAGGGCTTTGGTTCGCTGACGCCACGCTAGCGCCGCCATGAAGCTCGCCCAGCTGCAACGCGATTTCAGCACCTGGCTGGTGGCGCCGACCGTCCCGCTGGCCAAGCGCCTGGGGCCGGCGGCGCGGCTGGCGGTGTACCAGAACAACTACCGCAGCCAGCTGGTCGGCTGCCTCGAACACTCGTATCCGCTGCTGTGCGGCTGGATGGGCGAGGATGCCTTTCTCGGCGCCGCGGTAAGCCATATCGATGCCCATCCGCCGCATGGCTGGACCCTGGACGCGTACGCCGACGGTTTCCACGCCACGCTGGCGGCGCTCTACCCGGACCACCCCGACCTGCACGAGCTGGCGTGGATCGAGCACGCGCTCAACACCGCCTTCGTGGCGGCCGACGCCGCGCCCGTCGCACAGGACAGGCTGGCGACACTGGACTGGGACCGCGCGCTGCTGCGGCTGACACCATCGCTGCAACTGCGCAAGGCCGCCACCAATGCCGAGGCCATCTGGAGCGCGCTGTGGGGGCAGCGCACGGCGCCGGAAGGCGAAATGCTGACCGAGCCGGGCGGCTACATCGTCTGGCGGCGCGGTCACACCGCCGTGCTGCGCCAGGCTGAAACGCTGGAATACGCGGCGCTGCTGCAACTCCAGCGCGACGGCGGCTTTGCCGCCCTGTGCGACTGGCTGGTGGCCGAGCGCGGCGAACAGGAAGGCATCACCCAGGCAGGCGCGCTGCTGGCGCAATGGCTAGGCGCCGAACTCATCACCGGCATCGACGTGGTTTAAACCGATACAAGGAACATCATGACTACGCTACATCTCCATCAAGCCGCGCCGCCCAGTCTCAGCGCGTGGCTGCGCCGTTTGTTGCCCGACAATCTGCTGCTGCTGATCGCCCGCTTGGGCATAGGCGCGGTGTTCTTCCTGTCCGGCCGCACCAAGGTGCAGGGCTTCATGACCATCAAGCCCTCCACCTACGAGCTGTTCCGCAGCGAATACGCCTTGCCGCTGCTGCCCCCAGACATCGCGGCGCAACTGGCCACGGCCGCCGAGAATTGCCTGCCAGTGCTGCTTGCGCTGGGGCTGGCCACGCGGCCGGCCGCCGCCGGCATGTTCTGCATGACGGCGGTGATTGAAATCTTCGTCTACCCGGACGCCTGGCCCACCCACCTGAGCTGGGCCGGCCTGCTGCTGCCGCTGATCGCGCGCGGCGCCGGCGCGTGGTCGCTGGACCACCTGCTGTGGCGCCGTTTTTCTTCCCACCACTCAACTGGAGCATCGCAATGAACACCATCCGCACCCTGGCCGCCGCGTTGGCGCTGGCCGCCGCCCCGGCCCTGCATGCGGCCGCCGAACCGGTCAAGAACATCGTCATCGTCAGCGGCTCCTTCGTGGACGGCTCGGGCTGGCGCGTGATCCACGACATCCTCACGCAGAAAGGCTACAAGGTCACGGTGGCGGCCCAGCCGCACACCAGCCTCGACGACGACATCGCCGCCGCCCGCGAAATCCTCGACCAGCAAGTCGGCCCGGTGGTGCTGGTCGGCCACAGCTCGGGCGGCGCGGTGATCTCCGCCGCCAGCGAGCGCGACAAGGTGAAGGCATTGGTCTACGTCTCGGCCCTGCTGCCGGACGTGGGCGAAAGCCTGGCCCAGGTGATCGGTTCCAAGCCCGCGCCCAGCAACAGCGTGAAGCCGACCCAGGACGGCCACCTGTTCGTCGACCCGGCCCGCTTCCACGCCGACGTTGGCGCCGACCTGCCGGAAAACCGCACCAACTTCATGGCCATCTCGCAAGTGCCTGCCACGGTGGCCACCTTCAACACCCAGATCTGGGCGGCGGCCTGGCGCAAGAAGCCAAGCTACGCCGTCCTGTCCACCGAGGACCGCGCGCTCAGCCCCGACCTGCAGCGGTGGATGTACCAACGTGCCGGCGCCAAGGTCACCGAAGTGAAGGCCAGCCACCTGGCCTACATCTCGCAGCCGGACCAGGTAGCAAAAGTGATCGACGACGCGGCCAATGCCCGCTGATATTTTTCAACCAAGGAGATAACCATGAGCCACAACCCCGCTTCCCGTTCGGCGCGCGCCGCCGCCTCCATGCTGCTGGCCCTGAGCACGCTGAGCGCCGCCATCCATGCCGACGCCGCCGACAAGCCGGCCGCGCCGGAGCCGAAAGGCCGCTGCTACGGCATCAACACCTGCAAGGGCACCAGCCTGTGCGCCACCGCCAAGAACGATTGCAAGGGCCTCAACAACTGCAAGGGCGAAGGCGTGCTGGTCAAGACCAAGGGCGAATGCCTGGCCGCCGGCGGCACCCTGACCGAACCGAAGACCAAGTAACCCTCACGCCCGCCCGGCACGCACTACCGCGCGCCGGGCGGTTTTTCCCTTTTTGAAGCAATCGCCATGCACACTTTTTCCGGCTACGGCCTCGGCTTGCGCAAGGAACACTATGCCGATTTCCTCGACGGCCAGGTCGCGGTCGATTTCGTGGAAGTGATATCCGAGAATTTCATGGTGGCCGGCGGCCAGCCGCGCCACATCCTGCGCCGGATCCGCGAGCGCCATCCGGTGGCCTTGCACGGCGTGTCGATGTCGATCGGCTCGGCCGACGGCTTGCGCACCGACTACCTGCATCTGCTGCGCGCCTTGGCGGACGAGATCGAGCCGCTGTTCGTGTCGGATCATTTGAGCTGGTCGCGCATCGGCGGTTTCAATTCGCACGATCTGTTGCCGCTGCCGTACACAGAAGAGGCGCTGGACATCGTCTGCGCCAACATCGACCGCGCGCAGGACGTGCTGGGCCGCGCCATGCTGTTCGAGAACCCGTCCAGCTATCTGCACTTTGAACCGGCCGACATGAGCGAATGGGACTTCCTGTCCGCCATGTGCGAGCGCACCGGCTGCCGCCTGCTGCTGGACGTGAACAACATCTACGTCAGCTCGGTCAACCACGGCTATGCGCTGGAGGACTACCTCGACGGCCTGCCATTCCAGCACGTGCGCCAGATCCACCTGGCCGGCCACACGCCCGGCGAGGTGCTGATCGACACGCATGACCGCGCCGTGTGCCCGGCCGTATGGTCGCTGTATGCGGAAGTCATGACGCGCACCGGCCCTGTCGCCACCATGATCGAGCGCGACGCCGACATCCCGCCCCTGCCAGAACTGCTGCGCGAACTAAACCTAGCCCGCCAACTCAACCCCACCCCCGTCATTCCGGCGAAGGCCGGAATCCATAGAACGCGCGCGCCCAGGCACACCCAAATTGGATTCCGGCCTACGCCGGAATGACGGGATTGGTGGACAGGTCAAGATCATAGCGCTTGCCAGCAATCAGCACATTACTCAGCCTAAGCCCACGCACATTATGGATAAACCAAGGCTGCTGCCGATTGAAAGGCTGACCAAAATCGCTGTCGCTGATACTGACATTACTAATCGGCGCCACCACCGGCGTGCCAGCACCGTTATAACTGGACGCCAGCGGCCCCAACAGCACAAACGCCTGATAACACGAATGCCGCGCCCCGCCCACCTGCACATCACCGGCACGGATACCACTGATATGCACATCCGACACCTGCGGCGGCCGGATGCGCATCACATCATCCTGCGGCGCATAGTCGCAATCAAACACAATCACCGCGCCACCACCGGACGAGGCCACGTCCGGCGCCACCTCCGCCTCCGGCAGGCGCTTGCTGAACATCGGCTGGGTCTTCACACCGTTTGGCAGCGTCAGCTTGCGGGCGTAGAAATGGCGCAGGTAGCCGCCACGGTTCATATTGGTCTTCAGCCGAATCGCCGTCCACAAGGGATTGCTGGCCCAGTGGACATTGCGGAACTCGATGTTCTGCACATAGACATTTTCGATGCCGGCCGCCATCTCGCTGCCCAGCGTGACGCCGCCGTGGCCGCTATTCATCACACAATCCTGAATCACGATATTGCGGCTGGGACCGAACTGCGTATCAAGGTTCTTGCCGGATTTGATGGCGATGCAGTCGTCGCCCGTGTTGAAGGTGCAGCCCTCGACCAGCACATGGTCGCAGCCATCGGGATCGAAACCGTCGCTGTTGGGGCCGAGGCTGTTCATCTGCACATTGCGGAAGCGAACGTTGCGGCAATTCACCGGATGATGCAGCCAGAACGGCGCCCCCTGCACCTGATAGCCTTCCAGCAGCACATCGCTGCAGCCAATCAGCTGCACCATGCACGGCCGCAGGAAGTGGCCGATACCAAACACGCGCCTGGCCAGCGGCACGCCGGCCTCGGACAGCGCCGGCAGGAAGTAGTGATCGGAACGCCAGGTCTCGCGCCCGCCCTCGATCTGCCGCCGCAGCGCCGGATCGAGCGCTGGCGCCAACTGGTCCAGCGAGGATGGATTGCGCGGATTGATCACACCTTGATGGTCGCTGGCCGGCGCGTCGTCCGGTTTGCGGCCGGTCCAGCCCCACCAGCAATCCTTGCTGTCCTTGAACGGCACGCCGCCCATGCCGTCCAGCACGCTGCCCTCGTCGCCGGTCAGGGCGATGTTGTGCTGGCCGTAGGCGTACACCATCGGCGAATAGTTCAGACAGTCGTTGCTTTGCCAGCGCGAGATCACCAGCTTGCCGTTCGGTCCGCAATCGATATCGCCATCGCACGCGTAGTCGAGCGGGTTGTTGTTGAAGTAGAGATGGGCGCCAGCCGCCAGGTGCACGTGCACGTTTGAGCGCAGCACCATCGGCCCGCAGCTGAGCCAGTTGCCGGCCGGGATCAACACCCTGCCGCCGCCCGCCGCATGACATGCCTCGATGGCGGCCTTGATGGCCGGGTAGCAATCGGGCGCGCCGGCCAGCGGCGCAGTCAGCACGCCCTTCTTTTGGTACGCCACAAAGCCCTCGACCTGCCCGGTCTGGCACGGCCGCGCGCCATACGCGGTAATCACGAAATCCTGCGGCCGGAACGTAAGCGGGCGCGCGCAGCGCGCGATGATCGCCTCGGCCTCCGCCCACGGATCGAGCGTGGCCGCCACGGCCGTGGTCACGCCCAGCGGCAGACCGGCGCCGGCAATCACGCCCGCCCCCACGCGCATGACCTCACGACGACGTGGATTGAGAACTGGTTCACGCAAGATAACTCCTCATGGCAATGGTTGGAATCCCTCGGCCCGCACCACCCAGCGGCCATCCTGCGGGAAGCCGGGCGTGGCGCGCTGCGGTGCGCCATCCCAGCCGCCCGCCATCATGGCGACCGCCGCCAGCAGGGCAGTGTTACCGGGCAGGTAGACCGGCAGATCGGTATTCGGATTATGCCCTGCCGCCGTGTAGCCGTTGTTGGGGCCGTCGGTCTTGAGCAGCACATCCACCGCCTGCTGTGGCGCGTCGAGGCGGGCGGCGGTCATGGCGATCATCGGATAATCCCAGCCCCAGATCTTGGTCTTGAAGTCCCAGTCGGCCAGCACCGCATCCAGCGTGCGGCGCATGACGGCGCGGTCCACACCCGCGCCCGGCAACTGGCCGAGCGACATCAGGAACGATGGATGGTCATGCCGGCTAGCCGGATTGTCCCAGGTATCCGGCGTCGATTCCAGCGCCACGTACTTGCCGTCTTTTTGCGGCAGGGCCGAGAGCTGCTGACGTTTCCGGTCCCAATCCGCATCCGGCGGCAGGCCGAGGCGCGCACGCCATTGCTGCGCCAGCGCCAGACCGGTGGCCCAGTAGCTCAGCTCATAGCCGGGATTCATGCTGGTGCTTTGATCGTAAATTTCCTGCGCGATCCACAGCGGTGGTCCCAGCACGTAACGCTGGCCGTCCCAGTGCAGCATGGACGCCATGGCGTCGGCGGTGGCGAACACCAGCTCGCGGTAGCGTTCCAGCGTCTGCCGGTTGGGCGCGCCGCGATACAGCAGCTCGGCCAGATGAATCACATGCGGCTGGTTCCATACGATGAGCGGATTGCCGCCAGGGCTTTCGCGGCCCTGCGGGCTGGTCATCTTCGGCCAGCGCGCGCCTTTCAGGCCGCGCTCAGCGGCGATCCGGCGCGCCACCGGCAAGGTCTTCTGATACCAGCGCAGCGCGTTTTCCAGATATTGCGGGCGGCCCCACAGCGCGAAGTGCGCGGTATGCCACCAGATCATTTCGGTGTGGTTCTTGCCGTACCAGGTGGTGGTGGTGAGGCCGCTTTCCTGCGGCGGGAAATCGCCGCCGAACTGGATCGCGGTCAGGTATTGCGACAGCACCACGCGGCGCTCCAGCTCGGCCGCGCGCGGATCGGTGCTGCCGGTAAAATCGATGGCCGCGCCGCTGTTCCAGAACGCCTGCCAGTGCGCGGCGCTCTGTGCGATGATCTTGCCGGCATCCGGCACCGCGTCCACCTTGGCCGCCGCGTAAGACACGGTGAAGTCCAGCGCCTCGCCACGCTTGGGCGCCAGCTGGAAGGTATGCGGCCCCGGCCGCGATACGCTGATCGCCTGCGCCGAGTGCACGGCCGCCGCGTAGCGGGCCGCATCGCGCTGGTGTTCCAGCGCCAGCAGATGTTCGTTCCGCGCCGTGATGCGCGTGCTGTGCGACGCCGGCTGGCTCCAGTCCAGCGGCGGATTGTATTTGACACTCATGTCATAGCCGCGCGGCAGCGCCAGTTGCACTTTCAGCCTGCCGCTGGCCAGCAGCGGCGATTGGATCCGCACCGCCAGCGTATCCTGCTGCGGACTCACCGCCGTGATCACGCTGACCGGCTGGCCGTCGATGGTATAGCGGCTGGTCAGCACACCCTTCCACATGTCCAGCTTCTGATCGATATTGCGGATATCCTCCAGCGCCAGTGCCGAACCGTCACCGCGCCGCAAGCTAAGCTGCCCCAACGGCCATACATGCGGATTGGTGCGCAGCCAGGTCGCCGCCGGACCGTCCATGATGGTGGGATAGCCCACCGTTTGCCCATGCGCGGTGTAATCGCGGTTGGTGTCGGCCAGCTGGTAGCCGTTCGGATTGGGGTCTTCATGCCACGACCAGCGCGCCTGCGTTTCCAGCGCGATGCCCTTGCCGCCGTAATGCTCGGGGAAGGTTTGCAAACCCGTGACGTCGGCGGTGAAACAAAACTGGCCATTGCCAACGCTCAGCGGCGCCCACGGATCGACCGCCTTCAATTGCGGATTGTGCCGCGCGACCAGCGCCTGCCGGTCGATCGCGGCGGGGCCGGCCTGCGCCGCGCCGCTTATCAGTATCCATACCAGCGCCATGGCGCGCTTCATCTTGGTCTCCATATCGCTCATCAAACGCTCACGAACGGCGATCATACCCACCAAATGCAACAGTTTTTGGGCCCAAACAATCAACTTGATGACTATAGCTGAATTAGTCAAATGGATGACCGAATCCGGATTGACGCTGTTCCCCGCAGTTTCCTACTATCGGCTGAGCCGCCTGACGGTGATAAATCCAAAAAAGGAGACTCAACAATGAGAACCAAAACAACCGCGATAAGCAATGCTGTTCTGCTGCTGGCCGCCGGCATCGCCGGCGCCGCCCACGCGCAGGAGGACGCCGCCCCGCAAAGCAACGCCGAAGAGAACAAGGTCGTCATCACCGGCTCGCGCCTGGTCAACCGCGGCTTCCTGGCGCCGACGCCGGTGAACGTGGTCGATGCCACCGAGCTGAAGGTGTCCGGCACGCAGAATCTGGAAAACCTGCTCAACGACACGCCGCAATTCACCGCCAACCAGCTGAACAGCCCGACCGCCAACACCGTGCAGGCCGGCCAGCCGTCCGGCACCTCGACGCTCAACCTGCGCAACCTGGGCCCGACGCGCAACCTGGTGCTGGTCAACGGCCGCCGCTTCGCCATCACCGGCCCGGACTTCACCACTGACATCAATACCATCCCCACCGCGCTGGTGAAACGGATCGAGACCGTGACCGGCGGCTCGTCGGCCGTGTACGGCTCCGACGCCATCTCGGGCGTGGTCAACTTCATCCTGCGCGATAACTTTGAAGGCGCGGAAATCAATGTGCAGGGCAACTGGGACCAGCCGACCCGCACCCCGACCAAGAGCATCGACCTGACCGTCGGCGGCAACTTCAACAATAACAAGGGCAACGCCGTTCTGTCGGTCAACTTCCAGGACCGCCAGGGCATGACGCGCGGCGACCTGGGCGGCTATTCCCTGCCCTCGCTGGGCGACGGCTGCGTGACGGCCGCCTCGTGGTCGGCCACCGGCCCGGGCACACCGCTCAGCGTGCCGTCCGGCCAGACCTGCCTGTCGGCCGGCGGCCGTCCGGGCCTGGTGTACAGCGGCTCCTCCACCGTGCCTACCGGCCGCATCGGCAACCTGCCGCTGTATGGTTCGTCCAGCTCCAACGCCGCGCTGGATGCGGCCATGGCGGCGGCCGGCCTGCGCAATATGACCTCGCTGGGCGCCATCTTCGACCCGACCGGCAAGGTGGTACGTCCCTACACCACCGCCGACGCGTTTGACCTCGGCCCGCAATCGTATGTGGTTACGCCGCAGAAGCGCTGGGTGGCCAACGCCTTCGCGCACTACAACTTCAACGAATACGCGACCGGCTATACCGAAGTCCACTTCAGCAACAATACCGCCAACGTGCAGATCGCGCCGGCCGGCGCCGGCGCCAACTTCCTGGTCAATACCAACAATCCTTACCTCAGCGCGCCAATGCAGGAAGTGCTGCGCCAACTGGACTTGAAGGAAAGCGGCACCTCGCGCATCACCAACGGTTCGCAGACCCTGACCACCACGCCGGGCGACGGCCTGGCCATCCTCAACCTGAACCGCCGCCTGACCGACGTCGGCAACCGCTTTGCCGCCACCGACCACTCGACCTTCCGCATCGCGCTGGGGTTGAAGGGCAAACTGAACGACGTGTCGGAGAATTACCTCACCGACCTCAAGTACGACATGTACTACACCAACAGCCGCACCACGGAATCGCAGTTCCAGAGCGGCTCGATTTCGCTGAGCCGCTACCAGAACGCCATCCTGTCGCAGGGCGGCGCGGCGCCGGTGCTGAATCCGTTCGGCCAGAACATCACGGCGGCGGCGGCCAGCGCGGTGTCGATCGCCTCCAACTCCAGCATCACCGCCGAGCAACAAGGCCTGGCGGCCAACCTGACCGGCCGCCTGTTGGAGCTGCCATCCGGCCCGGTCGACTTCTCCACCGGCGTCGAGCGCCGCCATGCGTTCAGCCGCTACTCGCCGGACGCCTACCTGTCGTCGGGCGACGTGTCGGGCTGGAACGCGGCGCGCGCCACTTCCGGTGAATCGACCGTGAAAGAAATCTTCGGCGAGGCGCGCGTGCCGTTGCTGTCGGACAAACCGTTCGCCAAGAACCTGAGCCTGAGCGGCGCCTTCCGCCGTTCCGACTACGACGTGGAATCGGTCGGCACCGTGTGGACCAACTCGGTCGGCACCGAATGGACGCCGGTCGACAGCCTGACCTTCCGCGCGCAAAAGCAGAAATCGATCCGCGCGCCGAACGTGGGCGAACTGTTCGGCGGCCAAGGCACCAACGGCCCGACCGCGACCGACCCCTGCTCCAGCCGCCAGCCGGCCGCGCAGCAAACCGCCGCCGTGCGCGCGTTGTGCGTGGCGACCGGCGTGCCGGCCAACCTGGTGTTCGACCAGTCGGTGCAACCGACCAACTTCATCACGCAAATCGTCGGCGGCAATCCGAACCTGAAGGCGGAAACCTCGCACACCACTACTGTCGGTGCCGTGTTCGCGCCGAAATCGGTGCAGGGCCTGCAACTGAGCCTGGACTACTACAAGATCACGCTGGACGACGCCATCTCGACGCTGGGCGGCGGCGGCATCCAGTCGGTGCTGAACCTGTGCTACAACACCATCCAGAACGCCAACAGCGTGTACTGCAAGGCCATCAACCGCGATCCGCTGACCGGCCAGATCGCCGCGCCCAGCTACGTGATGACCACGGCGGCCAATATCGGCGGCATCAAGACCCAGGGCTACGACCTGGCCGGCCATTACGGCTTCCGCAGCAGCTGGGGCCTGATGGGCGCCGATACGCGCTGGAACATCGACACCAACTGGACCTACGTGAAAGAACTGACCTTCACGCCTATCCAGGACCTGCCGAACATCACCAACCAGTGCGTGGGCAGCTTCGGCCAGACCTGCGGCCAGCCGGTGCCGAAGTGGAAAGGCACGGCGCGCCTGACCATGAATTCGGGCAAGCTGATGCTGTCGGCACGCGCGCGCTACATCGGTTCGGTGACGGTGGATACCTATGTGCTGCCATCGACCTCGGGCGGCTCGGCGCCGGCGCTGGATACGCTGACCAATCCGAAGATCAAGGCCTACACCTACCTCGACCTGACGGCCGGTTACGACTTCACCAAATCGGTCAGCCTGACGGCGGGCATCCGCAACGTGCTGGACAAGGAACCTCCAGTGCTGGGCTCGTCGCAGCTGCCGGCCAACAACACCATCGCCGCGACCTATGACCCGCTGGGCCGCAACCTGTTCTTCAGCCTGAACGTCAAGCTGTGAACGGCCGCCAACTGCAACGCCGGCGCGTGACGCTGGCACTGGGCGCCGGTCTGCTGGGCGCTTGCATGCCGCCAGGCGCTGCGGCAGCGTGCCCGGCTGATGTCGGCTGGGCCGACGCGCTGCGGCGCCATCTGGACGACATGGCGGCGCGGCTGACGCAAACGCTGAAGCCGTGGCAGGTGCCGGCGCGGGTGTTCACACCCGAGCAGCATGGCCTGGCGGCTGGCGGCGGCCTCGCCACCACCGCCATCCAGCGCGCGGTGGACGCCTGCGCGGCGGCCGGCGGCGGCACGGTGCGGCTGGCCAAGGGCGACTACGTCAGCGGCACCATCGTGCTGCGCTCGGGCGTGATGCTGGAAGTGGCCGCCGGCGCCCGCCTGCTGGCCAGCACCGACCTGCGCGACTACCCCGAACATCGCGCCAAACGTCCCACGGTACAGGACAGCAACATGGGCATGAACCAGTCGCTGATCTTTGCCGAGGGCTGCGAGCGCATCGGCATCAGCGGCAAGGGCCTGATCGACGGGCGCGGCACCAAGGACAACTTCCCCGGCGAGGAAACCGTCGGCGCCACGCCGGGCCGCCCGTTCATCATCCGCGTCATCGATTGCAAGCAGGTGGTGGTGCGCGACATCCGCCTGAAAGACTCGCCGTGCTGGATGCAGAACTACCTCAACTGCGAAGACCTGCTGATCGACGGCATCCACGTCGAAAACCAGGCCAACCACAACAACGACGGCCTCGACATCGACAGCTGCCGCCGGGTCATCGTGCGCAACAGCTTCATCAACGCGCAGGACGACGCCATGTGCTTCAAGGGCGCCGGACAGCGCTTGGCGGAAAACATCCTGATCGAAAACTGCCAGTTCTACAGCACCTGCAACGCGCTCAAGTTCGGCACCGATTCGCAGGGCGACTTCCGCAATGTGCTGGTGCGCAATGTGACGCTGGGCGGACCGGCCAACGACATGCGCGCCATCAACCGCCGCAAGGCCGATGGCGGCATCTCGTGGGAAATCGTCGATGGCGGCACGCTGGAGCGCGTGCTGGTGCATGACGCGCGCATCGTGCGGGCGGAAAGTCCGCTGTTCCTGCGGCTGGGCGATCGGGGCCGCATGCGGCCAGAACAGAAACGGCCGGGGCCGGGCGTGCTGCGCCACATCGTCTACGACCGCATCAGCGGGGACGACAACGGCATGCGCGGCTCCTTCTTCACCGGCATCCCCGGCGCGCAGATCGAACACGTGCTGCTGCGCGACATCGACCTGACCATGGCCGCGGCCACCGCTGCGGCGGCCGTGGCCGCCGAGGTGCCGGAAGCGCCGGCCGAGTATCCCGATCCGCACATGTTCTCCACCGTGATGCCGGCTTACGGCCTGTGGGCGCGCCACATCCAGCACCTGACCTTGCAGCGGGTGCGCTTCCGCGTCAACGGCAAGGACGCGCGGCCGGAAGTGCTGGCCGACGCCTGCCGTCAGTGAGCGACGCGGAACCAGTCGACGTCGATATAGCCGGTCTGGTCGCCTTTCACGTAAGTGAAGACGGCCGGCCGGCTGCCCTTCCACCATGAAAACTTCGCCAGCTGGGTGACCGGGCCGGCATTCGTGTACGGGCCGTTTTCACTCAACGCGTAGGAGAACTGCACTGTCTGGTCCTCCTTCACCAGCGCGCGCAGGATCACGGCCGCCGCCTCGATCTTGCCGATGCGCGTTTCCTCGCCGGCGTTGGCGTAGGTCAGATAATTCACACCACCCTCCCGCACCACGCCCACCCACGGCACCTTCACGCCGAACAGCGTGAGGCCGGCGCGCTGCGTGTCAGCCAGCCCTTGCAGCTCCACGCGCATGGTGATTTCCGATTGCGGGCCTTGCAGAATCTGCGTCAGCGTATTGCGTGCGCCGACCAGATACTCCGCCTTGCTGGCCTGAATGCGCATGAAGCCGGGCCGCCGCGTCAGACTCCAGCGCGCGTCGTCCGGGTTGTGGTTCCACGACCATTGCAAGCCCAGCCTGGCGGAGGAAAACTCGTCGCTGTCCTGCAAGCGGTAGTCCGGGGATTTCTCCGCCGTGTCCGGCGCCTCGTGCCGCGATACCGGCACCGTGTTGTCGCCCATGATCGGCCAGTCGTCCTTCCACACCACCGGCTGCAAATGCGCGATGCGGCCGAAGGCGCCGGTGCTGTTGAAGTGGATGAACCAGCCTTGGCCGGAAGGCGTCTCGACATAGCCGCCCTGATGCGGCCCCTTGAGGCCATTGCCCGGCTTGAGCGCGAGATGCGCTTCATAAGGTCCCTCGATGCTGCGCGAACGCAGCACCGCCTGCGGCCCGGTCTCCACGCCGCCGATCGGCGCGAACACATAGTAGTAGCCGTTGCGCTTGTAGACCTTCGGCCCTTCAAAGATGGGAAGGTTGGCCTTGTCTTCAATGATGGTCTTGCCGGCGTCATACAGCGTCGTGCCGTCCGGGCTCATCGCGTGCAGGATGCCGGGGCCGGCGCCGACCCTGGAGTGGATCAGATACGCCTTGCCGTCATCGTCCCAGAACGGGCAGGGATCCTCATAGCCCGCGCCGGCCAGCACCATGACCGGCTCGCTCCAGGCGCCGGCGGGGTCGGTGGTCGAACTCATGAAAATGCCCTCGCCCGGCGTGGCCCAATACACATAGAAGCGGCCCTGGTGGAAGCGGATCGAAGGCGCCCACACGCCGCCGGCGTAACGCAAACCCTCGCCCACCGGCTTGGACACCGCGTCGGTCAGCGGAAACGGCGGCCGCATATCATAGGAAGGATGAAAGCCCAGCCTGGGCAGCACATGACCGGCGATCTTCCAGTGCACCAGATCCTTGGAGGTCAGCACCGGAATCCCCGGCGAGAAATGGAAGCTGGAGGCCACGAGGTAATAATCCGTGCCGACGCGGATCACATCCGGGTCCGAGTAATCGGCGTAAATCACCGGATTGGCATATTCCGCCGCCGTACAGCCGCAGGCAAATGCCACCATCAACGCCACCGCCAGTTTCCGCATCGTCATCTCCACCGTTCAACAGCTGAACAGTAAACCACGGGCGCAAATCCCGTGGCAATCAACATTGTGATTGAAAAACTATCGCGCCCAGGGGGCCGCGCACGTTACAACCGGTAACAGCTAAGCCCGCTTCAGATTGCTAATCTTCGCCCATACGTCAGCG
Organism: Duganella sp. SG902; assembly: GCF_013376005.1. Taxonomy (GTDB): domain Bacteria; phylum Pseudomonadota; class Gammaproteobacteria; order Burkholderiales; family Burkholderiaceae_D; genus Rugamonas. The sequence goes on from NZ_JABMJK010000005.1 coordinate 98,054, forward strand.
AGGAAGGATCTGCCATGGGTGATCAAACGAAACATTTTAAAACCGCCGTGTCCTCGACACTTATGCTGAGCTTGCTCGCTCTCGCGGGGTGCAACAAGCCGGCCGAGGCCCCGCCACAAGCGGCTGCGGCGGCACCGGCGCCGGCCGCGCCATACACGCCGCCTACGGCGGAACAGCTGTCGCAGATGGTGGCGCCGATCGCCCTGTTTCCAGACAAGCTGGTTGGCCAGGTGCTGGCGGGCGCCACCTATCCAGAGCAGATCGCGGCCGCCGACCAGTGGCTGGCGCAGCATCCCTCGTTAAAAGGCGACGCGCTGCAAAACGCGGAGAATGACCAGCCGTGGGACGTGAGCGTCAAATCGCTGACCGCCTTCCCGACCGTACTGAACCAGATGGCCGGCAACATGCAGTGGACCCGGGCGCTGGGCGATGCCTACGTGAACGACCCGAACGACGTGATGAACGCCATACAGGTCTTGCGCCAGCGCGCCCAGCAGGCGGGCAACCTGAAAACCTCGCCCCAGCTGCGGGTTTCCACCACGGTGCGCGCGCCGGCGCCGCCGCCCGAGGTCATCCGGTCGGAGACGGAGCCAGTGGTGTACTCGGGGCCGGCAGTGATCCAGCCGCCGCCGCAAACCATCATCATCGAACCGGCCCAGCCGGACGTGGTCTATGTGCCCCACTACAACCCTGCGGTCGTGTATGGCGAGCCGGTGCCGGTTTACCCCGGCTGGACATATCGTCAGCCGGCCTATTCCAGCGAGGCCCTGGTCACCACCGGCGTGCTGTCGTTTGGCGTGGGCGTGCTGGTCGGCGCGGCGGTGGGCCATCACCATGACTGGGGCTGGAACGCATGGGGCGTCAACTGGGGCGCGCCGCATCCTGGCTATAACGGCGGCTGGCAGCGGCCTGCCGTGGTGTACAACAACTCGACCTATATATCCAAATCGGTCACCGTGGTGAATCACGTCAACAATATCAACGTCACCAACAACAACTACCGGACCACCAACAACGTCGTCAACCGCACGCAAAACATCGCCATCAACAACGCGCCGGCGCGTCCGCCGCAGCAGGCGGGCGGGCCGATGACCGTGCCCCACTTCACCGCGCGCGATGCCGTGCCCGGTTCACGTCCAGCGCCGGTCGCGATGGACATGCACGCGCGGGCCACGCCGCCAACGATTCAGCATGAGCAGCGCCAGCCACCGCGCTTGGCACAGGAAATGCCGCCGATGGCGAACAAATCGCCGCGTGCGGAACCGTTCAGTGAGCACGCATCAGTCCCGGCAACGCTGGAACATCCCCACGCGGACGCCATGCGCGCGCATGCCGATGCCGACCGCGAACACACGTTGCCGCCTCAGGAGCACAGCGTCGCCGCCATGCACCCGCCGCCAATCCAGCACGCCGAGGCAGCCGTGCCACATGCCCCGCCGCCGAACCGCGACCTCGGCATGGCGGAGCGGATGCCGCCTCACGCGCCGCATCAGGACATGCTGGCCATGCACACCGCGAAACCTCAGGCCGCCAAGCCGGCGCCGGCGAAGCCACACGTGGAGAAACACGAGGAGAACAACCACCATCACGACAAACACGACGCGCAGGAGCATCACAGCTAGAACTATTCGTGGCTTTTTTGATGCAAGTCAAAAAGCCACAAGAAAATTTTTTGTCAAATTGCCGTCGCGCGGCCGCAGCTCACGCGATTCGAGCCTGACAAGCGCACGGCACAGCCCGGGCGAACGGCAATTTGGCACAGCCAGGCACACGGCGACAGCGCAAAACCCCGTACTCTCAAGCGTGGAGGAGATGGTATCGCACAATCTAAGTGATTGATTTTGCGGGAAATTTGTGGTGCGGCTGGCGGGGATCGAACCCACGACCCTTGGCTTCGGAGGCCAATACTCTATCCACTGAGCTACAGCCGCGACAGGGGGATACACGAAGGTGTGCCGTAGGATACCGTTTTTCTCGCACCCCGTCCATGGGGCAGTGTCGTTTTAAACAAGTTTGCGTTTCCTTCGCGGCATTCTTGTGCCTATAATCACCCGTTTGGTGAAGGTTTTACAAGGTAGCTGCTGTCCATGCTTTGCGCCACCCGGCTTGAAATTTGTCTGTTAAGGAAATCATGAGCGACGCACATAACGAACACGAATCCGCCATCAGAACGCCTAAACAACTCGTTGCAGCTGTTATCGGCTTCTTCGCAGTCACCATCTTCGGCATCATTCTCCTGGTCCAGTATGTCACCACGAACAAGCTGACCGGGGCCGGCTCCAACAGCCAGGCGCCGGAAGAGGTCGCCGCCCGTATCGCCCCCGTGGCCGACCAAGGCTACACCTTGAAGGACGCCAACGCGCCGAAAGTCCTGCAGACCGGCGAGGCCATCTACAACTCCACCTGCGCCGCCTGCCATGGCTCCGGCGCGGCGGGCGCGCCGAAGTTTGGCGATGCCGGTTCCTGGGGCGCGCGCATCGCCCAGGGTTACGACACCGTGCTCAAGCACGCCATCGAAGGCCTGCGCGCGATGCCGGCCAAGGGTGGCAATCCGGATCTGGATGACGTGGAAGTGGCGCGCGCCGTGGTCTACATGGCCAACGCATCGGGCGGCAAGTTCAAGGAGCCGGCCGTGCCAGCGCCGGCCGCCGCGCCTGCGCCAGCCGCCGCCGAGCCACTGAAATAAGCGCCTTCCGCTTCCAGGAGAAACCGGCCTTCGCGGCCGGTTTTTTTATTTGCACAGGCCGAAGGCCTTGCGGTCGGCGAAGTAGCGGTAGGTGAAGGTGCGCATCGGGTACTTGTTCAGCGCGATTTCGAAGGCTGGCGGGGTGATGTCGAACCGCTCGGGCAATTTCTCGGTCACGCGCAGGCGCACGCGCCAGATGGTTTCCGGGCCGGTGGCGCCGGCGATCAGCATGTCTGGTACTTTCGGAATCGCCTCGACGATTTCGGCCGGCGAGTTGGTGGTGCGCTGGTAGAAAGTCACCAGCTGCGCCTTGGCCAGCACCGGCCCCTTGGGCGCGTTGACGTTGTAGTCACGGGTGAGGAACATGGCGCGCTCGCCGCGCGGCACGATATAGACGAAGGTGAACTCCGTGCTGCCGTCCGGCTGCATCACCGGCGGCGTGGTCGACACGCTGATCCCGCGCGGCAGCTCGAAGCGCGAGCCCTCCTGCCAGCTTGCGCAGTCCGGCGAGGTCGCCATGTACACATCGACCGGTGTATAGGAATCGCCGCAAGCGCTCAGCAGCAGCGGCAGGACGAGAGGAACGGTATAACGCAAGCGCATGGCAATCGGACTTCATCGAATCGGAAGCCCGTAGTGTAAATCAACTCCGGGGTCAGGTCCTCCATTTCTACACGAGCCCAGCCGTAGCGACCGCTACGGCTGGGCTCGTGTAGAAATGGAGGACCTGACCCCGGATTAAAAAAGGCCGCGTCACCGCGGCCTTTCGGGTTGCCTCAATATTTGATTACCACATGATCACGCGATCTTTCGGGGCGAGGTACATCTTGTCGCCCGGCTTGACGCCGAAGGCGTCGTAGAAGCCCGGCTGGTTGCGCATCGTGCCGTTGGCGCGGAACTGGCCCGGCGAGTGCGGGTCGGTCTTGATCTGCTGGATCTGCGCCGCTTCTCGCATCTTCATGCGCCACACTTGCGCGAAGCCCATGTAGAAGCGCTGGTCGCCGGTCAGGCCGTCGATCACCGGCGCTTTCTTGCCTTTCAGCGATAGCTTGTAGGCCTTGTACGCGATCGCCACGCCGCTGTTGTCGGCGATGTTCTCGCCCAGCGTCAGCTCGCCGTTGACGTGGTAGCCAGGCAGCGGGCTGAACTGGTTGTACTGCTCCACCAGCATCTTGGTCTTGGCCGCGAAGTTCTTGTGGTCTTCCTTGGTCCACCAGTCGCGCAGGTTGCCGTCGCCGTCGTACTGGGCGCCCTGGTCGTCGAAGCCGTGGCTGATTTCGTGGCCGATCACGCCGCCGATGGCGCCGTAGTTGACCGCGTCATCCGCATCGGCGTTGAAGAACGGCGCCTGCAGGATCGCCGCCGGGAACACGATTTCGTTCATCTCCGGGTTGTAGTAGGCGTTGACGGTCTGCGGCGTCATGCCCCATTCGTCGCGGTCGATCGGCTTGCCCAGCTTGTTCAGTTCCTTGTTGTAGTCGAACTGGCGCGAACGCATCACGTTGCCGACCAGGTCGTCCTTGCTGATGTCCAGCTTGGAATAGTCGCGCCATTTGTTCGGGTAGCCGATCTTGTAGGTGAACTTGGCCAGCTTGGCTTGCGCCTGCTTCTTGGTGACCGGGGTCATCCAGTCCAGCTTGTCGATCGAGGTCTTGTACGACGCCAGCAGGTTTTTCACCAGCGCTTCCATGCGCGCCTTGCGCTCGGCCGGGAAGTGCTCGCCCACGTACAGCTTGCCGACGGCCTCGCCCAGCGCGCCCTCGGTCACGGTGACGCCGCGCTTCCAGCGTGGACGCTGTTCGGTCACGCCGCTCAGCACGGTGCCGTAGAAGGCGAAGTTTTCATCGACGAAGGCTTTGCTCAGGTAGGGCGCGTGCGCGCGCACCAGCTGCCATTGGAAGTAGGCTTTCAGGGTCTCCAGCGGGGTGCTTTCCAGCAGCGCGGTCATGCCTTTCAGGTAGCTCGGCTGGCTGACGATGACGTAGCTGACCTTGCCGGCCACGCCGGCGTCGGTCAGGTAGGCGTTCCAGTCGTAGCCCGGCGCCATCTCGCCCAGCTTGGCGATGTCGACCTTGTTGTAGGCCTTGATCGGATCGCGCAGCTCGACCTTGGTCCATTGCAGCTTGGCCAGTTCCTTCTCGAACTCGACCACGGCGTGGGCGGTGGTGGCACCGTGCGCGTCGCCGGCCAGGGTCAGCATTTTGCCGACGTGCAGCTCGTACTTGGCCAGCGTGTCGGCCAGCTTGGCGTCGTCCGCCTTCAGGTAGTAGTCGCGGTCCGGCAGGCCCAGGCCGTCCTGGTAGATGTCGGCCACGTACTTGGTCGAATCCTTGTTGTCCTGGTGGACGCCGTAGTTGTACGGCGCGGTCACGCCGATCTGGTTGAAGTGCGAGATCAGCTGCGGCAGTTGTTTCTTGTCGCTCAGGGCGGCGATCTTGGCCAGCTCGGCGTTCAGCGGGGCGATGCCCAGTTGCTCCAGCCTGGCTTCGTCCATGAAGCTGGCGTAGAAGTCGCCGATGCGCTGCGCCTCGGGGCCGCCGGCCTTGTTGGCGGCCGCGCCCTCGATGATGGCGCGCAGCTGCGGTTGAATGTCATCACGCAGCTTGGCAAAGCTGCCCCAGCTCGATTTGTCGGCCGGGATTTCGGTCGTGGCCAGCCACTTGCCGTTCATGTGGGTGAACAGGTCGTCCTGCACGCGCACGGCCGGGTCGATGTATTCGACGGCGATGCCGGAGGTGGGCTTGCTTGCTACTTTGGCGCTGGTGGGGGCGGCGCTTTTGGCGCTGTCCGCGGCGCCGGCCAAACCTGCGATCAGGCTCAGCATCAATGCACTAACGAGATGACGTTTCACGAGTTTTCCTTCAAGGTTTTTAGATACGACTGATTACATTACCACATGATGACGCGGTCTTTGGGCGCCAGATACATCTTGTCGCCCGGCTTGACGCCAAAGGCTTCGTAGAAGCCCGGCTGGTTGCGCACCGTGCCATTGGTGCGGAACTGATCCGGCGAATGCGGATCGGTTTTCAGATACACGATTTGCTGCGCGTCGCGGATCTTGCTGCGCCATACCTGGCCGAAGCCCATGTAGAAGCGCTGCTGGCCGGTCAGGCCGTCGATCACCGGCGCCGGCTTGCCGCCCAGCGACAGCAGGTAGGCCTTGTAGGCGATCGCCGCGCCGCTGTTGTCGGCGATGTTTTCGCCCAGGGTCAGCTCGCCGTTGACGTGGTAGCCCTTGACCGGGCTATAGCCGTTGTACTGCTTGACCAGCATCCTGGTCCTGGCCGCGAAGTTCTGGTGGTCGGCCTTGGTCCACCAGTCGCGCAGGTTGCCGTCGCCGTCGTATTGCGCGCCCTGGTCGTCGAAGCCGTGGCTGATCTCGTGGCCGATCACCGCGCCGATGGCGCCGTAGTTGACCGCGTCGTCGGCCGCCGCGTCGAAGAACGGCGGTTGCAGGATCGCCGCCGGGAACACGATTTCGTTCAGCTCCGGATTGTAGTAGGCGTTGATGGTTTGCGGCGTCATGCCCCACTCGTCGCGGTCGATTGGCTTGCCCAGTTTGTTGATCTCCTTGGCGTACTCGAACGCGCGGGCGCGCATGCGGTTGCCGACCAGGTCATCCTTGGCCGCCACCAGCGCCGAGTAGTCGCGCCATTTGTTCGGATAGCCGATCTTGGTGGTGAACTTGGCCAGCTTGGCTTGCGCCTGCTTTTTGGTTTCCGGGCCCATCCAGTCCAGCGTATCGATGCTTTGCGCAAACGCGGCCAGCAGGTTCCTCACCATCTGTTCCATGCGCGCCTTGCGCTCGGCCGGAAAGTGCCGCTCGACGTACAGCCTGCCGAGCGCCTCGCCCAGCGCGCTATCGGTGAAGTTGACCGCTCGCTTCCAACGCGGCTCCTGCTCATTCACGCCGCTCAGCACCTTGCCGTAAAAGGCGAAGTTTTCCTGCGCGAAGTCCTTGGCCAGATACGGCGCGTTGGCGTTCAGCACCTGCCAGTGGAAGTAAGCCTTCCAGGTCGCCAGCGGCGTCTTGTTGAGCAACTTGTTGAAGCCGCTGATGTAGCTCGGCTGGCTGACGATCACGTAATCGACCTTGCCGCCAATGCCGGTGTCGTTCAGCCAGCTGGTCCAGTCGTAGCCCGGCGCCAGCTTGGGCAGCTTGTCGAGCGCCACCTTGTTGTAGGCCTTGACCGGGTCGCGCAGCTGGACCTTGGTCCAATGCAGCCTGGCCATCTCGGTTTCCAGCGCCACGATGGCCCTGGCGTCGGCCGCCGCGTTGGCGTCGCCGGCCAGCGCCAGCATTTTGGCGACGTGCTGCTCGTACCTGGCCAGGGTGTCCGCCAGCTTCCTGTCGGATTTCTTCAGGTAGTAATCGCGGTCCGGCAGGCTCAGGCCGTCCTGCACCAGGTCCGCCACGTACCTGGTCGAGTCCTTGTTGTCCTGATGGATCACGAAACCGTAGGGCGCGGTGTAGCCGTAGCGGTTGAAGTGGGCGATCAGCGCCGGAATCATCTTCTTGTCGCTGAGCGCGGCCACGCGGTCGAAGTCGGCCTTCAGCGGCGCCAGGCGCACTTCTTCCAGCTTGGCTTCGTCCATGTAGCTGGCGAAGAAGTCGCCGATGCGCTGGGCGTCCGAACCCGGCTGCCTGCCGGCGTCGGCGGCCGCCGCTTCGATGATGGCGCGCAACTGCGGCTTGGTGTCGTCGTTCAGCTTTTCAAACGAGCCCCAGCTCGACTTGTCGGCCGGGATCTCCGTCCGCGCCAGCCACTTGCCATTCAGGTTCAGGAAGAAATCGTCCTGCGGACGCACACTGCTGTCGATGTTGGCGAGGTCCACGCCCGAGGTCTTCGGTTCCGCATGGACGCCGGCCGTGGCCAGCAGCGCCAGCAGCAGGGCACTAGCGAGGTGAGCTTTCAAGTCTATCTCTCCGATATGTATAGGCAAGCCCCGGAACAATAGCAAAAAAGCCACCTCAGGTCACGCTTACCAGATGATCACACGCTGTTCCGGCGCAACATACAGCTTGTCGCCGGGCTTGACGCCAAACGCTTCGTAGAAGCCCGGCTGGTTGACCACCGGTCCGTTGACGCGGAACTGGCCCGGCGAGTGCGGATCGGTCTTCACCTGCAGGATCTGCTGGTCCTCGCGCATCTTCACGCGCCATAGCTGGCCCCAGCCCATGAAGAAGCGCTGGTCGCCGGTGAAGCCGTCGATCACCGGCGCCGGCTTGCCGGCCAGCGACAGCTTGTAGGCCTTGTAGGCGATCGCCGTGCCGCTGTTGTCGCCGATGTTCTCGCCCAGCGTCAGCGCGCCATTGACGTGGTAGCCCGGCAGCGGGCTGTAGCCGTTGTACTGCTTGACCAGCGCGTCGGCCTTGGCGCGGAAGTTGGCACGGTCCTCCTTGGTCCACCAGTCGCGCAGGTTGCCGTCGCCGTCCGACTGGCTGCCGCCATCGTCGAAGCCGTGGCCGATTTCATGGCCGATCACCGAGCCGATGGCGCCGTAGTTGACCGCGTCGTCGGCGCGCACGTCAAAGAACGGCGGCTGCAGGATGGCGGCCGGGAATACGATCTCGTTCATGGTCGAGTTGTAGTAGGCGTTGACGGTTTGCGGCGTCATGCTCCATTCCTCGCGGTCGATCGGCTTGCCCAGCTTGGCGACCATGCGCTGGTGGGCGAAGTATTCCGAGCGCAGCACATTGCCCAGCAAGTCGTTCCTGACGATGGACAGGGTCGAGTAATCGCGCCACTTGCTCGGGTAGCCGATCTTCGGCGTGAACTTGGCCAGCTTGGCCTGCGCCTCCAGCTTGGTGGCCGGGCTCATCCAGTCGAGACCGTCGATGCTGTTCTTGTAGGCGGCCAGCAGGTTCTTCACCAGCGCGTCCATGCGCTCCTTGCGCTCGGGCGGGAAGTATTCCGCCACGTACAGCTTGCCCAGCGCCTCGCCCAGGCTCGCCTCGACCAGCGCCACCGCCGATTTCCAGCGCGGCGGCTTGACCGCCACGCCGGTCAGCACGGTGCTGTAGAAATCGAAATGGGCGTCGGCGAATTCCTTCGACAGGTAAGGCGAGGCCTGGCGCAGCAGCTGCCATTCAAAATACGATTTCCAGGTGGCGAGGTCGGTCTTTTCCAGCACCGCGTTGAAGCCGCTCAGGTAGCTAGGCTGGTTGACGATCACATAGTCGACCTTGTTGGCCACGCCGCTCGCGGCCAGCGCGTGGCCCCAGTCGAAGCCGGGCGCCAGTTCGGCCAGCTGCTTGATCGGCATCTTGTTGTAGCGCTTGACCGGGTCGCGGTTCTCCACCTTGGTCCACTGCGCCTCCGCCAGCGCGGTTTCCAGCGCGACGATCTTTTTCGCGTTGGCATAGCCATTGCGGTCGCCCGACAGCGTCAGGATTTTGCCGACGTGCAGCTCGTACTTGGCCAGCGCGTTGGCCATCTTGGCGTCGTCTTTTTTCAGGTAGTAGTCGCGGTCCGGCAAGCCCAGGCCGCTCTGGCCGATGTACACCGCGTACTTGCTCGACTCGCGCGCATCCTGGCGCACGCTCACGCTGTACGGCACCGTCACGCCGATCTGTCCGAGGTGGGCGAACAGCATCGGCAAGCCCTTCTTGTCCTTGATGGCGCGCACGCGGTTCAGCTCGCCGGTGAGCGGACGGATGCCCAGCTGGTTCAACTTGTCTTCATCCATGAAGCTGGCGTACAGGTCGGCGATCTTTTGCGACTCGGTGCCGGTCTTGGCCTTCTCCGCCGCCGCCTTCTCGATCAGGCCGCGCAATTGCGGCAGCGTGTCGTCGCGCAGCTTGGCGAAGGTGCCCCAGCTGGACTTGTCGCCCGGGATCTCGGTGGTCTTGAGCCAGCTGCCGTTGAGGTAGGTGAAGAAGTCGTCCTGCGGACGCACACTGGTGTCCATGTTGGGGATCTCGATGCCGGAGATCGGCGCGGCCGGCTCGGCGGCGCTGGCGAAGGCGGTCATCAGGCTCAGGGTCAGTGCGGTCAGCAGTGGTTTCACAACGTATCCTTTTTAGAATTTCATTTCGTACTTGACGCTCCAGACCGTGTAAGTCTGGTTGGTCGTGGTGGCCAATTGTGTGAGGCCGCTGGTGGTGACGGTGTTGGCCCCGATGGCGTCCTCCGCCGCCAGGTTGTTGGCGGAAATGCGCAGCTGGTTACGCGCATTAAACTTCCACAAGCCATAGGCGTCAAACGAACGCTTGCGGCTGGTGTAGACCAGCTGCGACAGGCTGGTCTGGATCAGCGTCTCCGGCGTCCAGTTCAGGCTGCCGCCGAGCGTGAGCGGCGCATCCTTCATGCGGTAGTCCAGGCCGACATTGGCGGTCTGCTTGGGCTGGGCGTCGATGCGGTTGTTGGGGCCGGGAATATCGTCGACGCTGGACCAGAAGCGGCTGTAGTTGCTGCGGAAATCGATGGCCGGCGCGCCGGCCACCAGCTCCTGCAACTGGAACTTGGCTTCCAGCTCGATGCCCTTGGTGCGCGCGTGGCCGATATTGCGCGGCGTCGACACCCAGCGCGGCCCGGTGCTGGTATCTTGCAGCGCGATGTCGCGGCGGATCAGGTCGTCGATATCGCGGATGAAACCGCTGGCGCTGAGGATGCCGGCGCGGCCGAGGTAGTGCTCGTAGGCGAGGTCCAGCCCGGTGGCCAGCTCCGGCTTCAGGTTGGGGTTGCCCACGCGGTCCGGCTTGGTCGCGCTGTTCAGGCGCGACAGCGACGGCAGGGCGATCAGGTCCTGGATGTTGGCCGCCTTGTAGCTCTTGGTCAGGCTGGCGCGGATCTGGTCCTTCTCGTGGCCGGGAATGCGGTACACCGCGTGCAACAGCGGACTGAGCACGCTGCTGGTGTTGCTGATGTCGCCACCGCCGCCGCCGCGGCTGCTGGTGGTGCGGATGCCCTCCCAGCGCATGCCGGCGTAACCAGACCATTGCGACGAGATATCCCACTCGTCCTGCACGAACACGGCCAGGCGGCGCGTGTCGGCGGTCAGGTTGTCGCCGGAATCGGCGAACTGGGCGTTGCCATCCTTGTCGACCGAGGTCTTGGTTTCCTCGCGGTGGCCGAGCTCGATATCCCAGCCGGCCGCCAGGGAGTGCTGCTTGCCGATCGGCGTGCTGTACTTGCCGCCGCTGTTGGCGCTGCGGTCGCGCACGCTGGCGGTGTCGGTGTAGCGGTCCAGCAGCGTGCCGGCGTTGTCGTACTGGTAGCGCAGCGCGTCGCTGTCGCTGTGGCCGGTGCCGAAGCCGAACTTCACGTCCAGCTTGGCCGCGCCCTCCAGCTTGTGCACCCAGTTGCCGAAGCCGCGCAGGAAGGTCGATTCCGCATGCGAGTTGGCCAGCGCCAGGTTGTACTCGGGCGGCTGCAGCAGCGCGGCCGGCACCAGGCCCGGATTCTGCGTCAGGTCGCTGCGGGTATCGCCATCGCTGCGGTTGACCATCAGGAAGGGCTGGAAGTTCAGCGTGTCGCTGTTGTCGAACTTGTAGGACAGGCGCGGCGTCAGGTGCAGGCTGCGCGTTTCGCGCGCGGTTTCGTCGAGGACGTTCTCGTCCTTGGTGACCACGCCGTCGCCGCGGGTGTCGAGGTTGTGGGTCTCGGTCTGGTCGTGCTGACGGTTTTCCGCGATGGTGCCGGTCAGCAGCCACGTCAGGCTGCCGGTCTTGCCCGGCACGGTCAGCGAGACATTCGGCGCGTGGCGGCCCTGCTCGATGGTGTCGGTCAGCTTGAGCTGGTTGTCGCGCTGCTGGTAGCCGTCGCGCAGGATGATGTTGATGGTGCCGGCGATGGCGCGCGTGCTGTGCTCGGCAATCGGGCCGCGCATGATTTCAATCCGCTCCACCTGGTCCGGCGACAGCGACTCCATCGAGAAGCCGGCCGGCGGACGTTCGCCGTTCAGCAGGATCTGCGTGTAGCCGCTGCCCATGCCGCGCATGCGCACGTCGCCGCCGCGCCCCGGGCGCCCGCCGATGGTGACGCCGGGCAAGCGCTTGAGCACGTCGCCGAGGTTGCTGTCGCCGTTGCGGTCCAGCTCCTCGCGGCCGTAAATCTGCTTGCCGGCCACGGAATTGCGGCGCTCGGTCATGTCGTCCGCGCGGCCGCCGCTGATGGTGACTTGCTGCATCTGCTTGCCGTCGCCGGCGGCCTTGACGGCGGGGGATGGCGCATCGGCCGGCGCGGCCTCGGTTTGCGCGCTGGCATGGCTGGCGCCCAGCAAGGCCAGCGAAAGCCCAGCCAGGAAAGGTAATTTGTTCATGATCATCATCGGGTGGAACCGCGGCTGAATTTCCGCGCAAAACATTCTACCTTTGGCCTCCGGACCGATCTCACAAAGCCGCGTTTTTTTACTTAGCGATACATACAACCAACATTCGCTCCCTGCCGTGCGCGCCCACCCCGCCCCCGCGCGTCCCACGGGAAAGCGCGCGCGAAATACCATAAGAAACAAGGTTGCATTCTCACCAATCCTCACCTGAAACAATTTTCAATTTATACACATAATTTCATAATACGTTACAAAATTACAATTGAATCAGGCTCATCAAAAGAGAAGAATCAGCTCCGGGTTTATCCCTGTTCCCGCGTGCTTTTCTCAACTTTTGAAGGAGTATTCATGCCAAGTTTCGCTGATTATTTCAAAGAAAATATGGATGCGCTGGGGCTGCCCACGCCCTCGACGATATTTTCAAGCATCGGTAGCGCCGTCAGCAACGCGGCCGCCATCAGCAACGCCATTAAAACCTTCGGCCCCAACGTCACCATCCAGGATCTGATCGGCGCCGGCACCGTCTCGGAGGAGCTCGCGGTGGCGGGCGCCTTGTCGGCCTCGTATTACGTGGGCGCGGTGATCGGCAGCACCGCCGTGGCGATCGGCCGGGTGATCAGTGACGGCGCGTCCATCTCCGACCTGCTCCTGGGCCTGAACAATCTGCCGGTCGACCTGCCGTCCTGGTGGCCGTCCGACTACTCGAGCGACTACACCGTGGCGGTCGACGGCGCGGTGGCGGCCGGCGATGGCGGCTACGGCAGCGGCACCATCACCTACGACGGCGATGGCGGCAGCGGCGGCGACGGCAGCGGCGGCCTGGGTGGCGGCGGCGATACCGGCGGCGGTGGCGATGGCGGCGGCGGCGATGGCGGCGGCGGTGGAGGGGGTGGTGGCGGCGGCGAAGATCCGTATCCGGTCGAGGAGGAACGGGTGAAGGCGCCCACCGCGAACACCGCCGACCAGGCCCAGCCCCAGACCGCCAGCTCGGCGCAGCTGGTGCAGGCCATGTCGACCTTCGCGGTGCCGGCCAGCGCCACGGTCGAACATCCTCAGCAGCAGGTGACCACCACGCCGGTGCTGGCGCACGCGGCCGCTTGAACGACTGTTTGCAAACGGCGCCGCGCCGTTTGCAAGTCCATCCCATGCCCAGGAGAAAAGAATGAAATCGTCCGGTTTGAAAGACAATGCGCTGTTGCTGATCACGGGTGCGCTGTGCGCGCTGGCGGCCTGGTTTTTCTGGTCGTACTTCAAAAGCGCCGGCTTCGATATTCTCTATATCGTCACCATCGTGGCGCTGATTTTTGAGAACCAAAAACTGCGCAAGGCGCTCAAGGCCACCGACCCGACCCATCATGAATAGCGGCCTGCTGTCGCTGGTGCTGATGGCCGGCCTGCACGGCATTTCGGCCGACGCCGCCCAGCTCCTGCATGAATTCGGCCACGACCAGTTTGACAGCCTGACCATCGTGCTGGCGGCCAAACGGCTGGGCATGAAGGCGCGACAGACCCGCCCGGACCCCAGGCGCTTGCTGTACACGCCGCTGCCCGCCATGGCCAGCGACCAGCACGGCCAGTACTTCGTGATCGCCAAGTTCGACGCGGCGCAGCCGGGGGCCGAGCGCATCCTGATCCAGCGGCCGCTGGAGGCGCCGTCGGTGCTGTCGCTGCAGGAATTCCTGGCGCTGTGGAGCGGCCAGCTGATCCTGTTCACCAGCAAGGCCAACTACGAAGGCGACAGCGCGCGCTTCGACTTCACCTGGTTCATCCCGGCCATCATCAAATACCGGCGCATGCTGGGCGAGGTGCTGATCGTGTCGCTGGTGCTGCAGCTGATCGGGCTGGCCACGCCGATGTTCTTCCAGGTGGTGATGGACAAGGTGCTGGTCAACCAGGCGCTCAAGACGCTGAACGTGATCGCCATCGGGCTGGTGTTCGCCACCGTGTTCGAGGTGGTGCTGACCGCCATCCGCACCTATGTGTTCTCGCATACCAGCAGCAAGATCGACGTCGAGCTCGGCGCCAAGCTGTTCCAGCACCTGCTCAGCCTGCCCATCGCCTACTTCGAGGCGCGCAAGATCGGCGACTCGGTGGCGCGCATCCGCGAGCTGGAAAACATCCGCGCCTTCCTGACCGGCAACGCCATGACGCTGGTGATGGACGTGCTGTTCTCGTTCGTCTACTTCGGCGTGATGTTCTGGTACAGCCCGCGGCTGACGCTGATCGTGGCGCTGTCGCTGCCGCTGTACGCGGTCTTGTCGCTGGTGTTCACGCCGGTGCTGCGGGCGCGCCTGAACCGCAAGTTCAACCGCAGCTCGGAGAACCAGTCCTTCCTGGTCGAATCGATCAGCGGCATCGGCACGGTGAAATCGATGGCGGTTGAGCCGCGCTGGCAGCAGAAATGGGAGCGCCAGTTGGCCGCCTATGTCAGCGCCGGCCTGAGCGCGACCAACATGGCCACTGTGGCCAACGGCGGCGTCACCCTGATCAGCAAGCTGGTCACGGTGGGCATCATGTGGGCCGGCGCCGGCCTGGTCATCGACAGCCGCCTGACCGTGGGCGAGCTGATCGCCTTCAACATGCTGGCCGGGCAGATCTCCTCGCCCATCCTGCGCCTGGCGCAGCTGTGGAACGACTTCCAGCAGGTCGGCATCGCCATGGGGCGGCTGGGCGACATCCTCAACGCCCGCACCGAGGTCGCCGGCCAGAAGACGCGCATGGCGCGCATCGAGGGCCAGATCGAATTCGACCAGGTGTCGTTCCGCTACCGCCCGGACGCCAGCGACGTGGTGCGCGCGCTCAACCTGCACATCCGCAGCGGCGAGGTGATCGGCATCGTCGGCCGCTCCGGCTCGGGCAAGAGCACGCTGACCAAGCTGGTGCAGCGGCTGTACGTGCCCGACCGCGGCCGCGTGCTGATCGACGGCCAGGACCTGGCCATCGTCGACACCACCTCGCTGCGCCACCAGATCGGCGTGGTGCTGCAGGAGAACATGCTGTTCTCGCGCTCGATCCGCGACAACATCGGCCTCACCAACCCGGCGCTGCCGATCGAGGCCATCATGGCGGCCGCGCGGCTGGCCGGCGCGCACGAATTCATCTGCGAGCTGCCGGAGGGCTACGACACCCTGGTCGGCGAGCATGGCGCCGGCCTGTCGGGCGGCCAGCGCCAGCGCATCGCCATCGCCCGCGCGCTGCTGAACGACCCGCGCATCCTGATCTTCGACGAGGCCACCAGCGCGCTCGACTACGAGTCCGAGCACATCATCCAGCACAATATGCGGCAGATCTGCGCCGGCCGCACGGTGCTGATCATCGCCCACCGCCTGTCGGCGGTGCGCGACGCCGACCGCATCGTGGTGATGGAGCGCGGCCAGATCGCCGAGATCGGCAGCCACGAGGAACTGCTGCGCCATCCGGACGGCCTGTACACCCGGCTGTGCCGGCTGCAGGCCGGCCAGGGCAGCGTGGCGGCGGCGCCGCGCATCAGCCAGCCGGAGGCGGCATGAGCTGGCGCCATCGCCTGGCCGCGCACGGCGCGCTGTGGCAGAAATACCGCGACACCTTCCGCTACTTCTGGCAGCGGCGCGACGCGCTGGAGGCGGCGCCGCTGCGCGCGGAGGAGGCCGAGTTCCTGCCGGCCGCGCTGGCCATCCAGCACCGCCCGCTGTCGCGCACGGCGCGCCTGACGGCCGCCACGCTGGTGCTGCTGGTGCTGACCCTGCTGCTGTGGTCGATCTTCGGCCACATCGACATCGTCGTCAACGCCAAGGGCAAGCTAATACCGCACGCCTACACCAAGGCGGTGTCGTCGATCGACGTGGCGGTGGTGCGCGCGCTGCTGGTCAACGAGGGACAGGCGGTGAAAGCCGGCCAGGTGCTGGTGGAGCTGGACGCCACCGCGCCCGAGGCCGATCACGACAAGGCCGCCGGCGACATGCGCATGGCGCAGCTGCAGGTGGCCCGCGCGCGGGCACTGATCGCCGCGCTGGAACATGGCGGCGCGCCGCGCCTGCCGCCGCTGGACGGCATCGACGAAGCACAGCGCCGCGTCGCGCAACAGCATCTGGATGACCAGTACGCGGCCTACCGCGCCAAACTGGACCGCATCGACGCGCAGATCGCCCGCTACCGCGCCGAACTGCCGCTGGCGCAGCAGCGCGCCGACGACTACAAGGCCCTGCTGGCGCAGCACGACGTCGGCGAGCACGCGTGGATCGAGAAGCAGCAGGCCGCCATCGAACTGCAGGCGCAGCTGGCGGACGCCCTGACCCAGCGCGCGGTGCTGCGCGGCGACACCCGCAAGGAGGCGCAGGACGCGCTGGCCGACGGCTTGCGCGTCGCCGCCGACAACGACCAGGACGCCCGCCGCAGCGCCGCCCACGCCCGCCTGCTGACCTTGACCGCGCCGGTGGATGGCACGGTGCAGCAACTGGCGGTGCACACGGTGGGCGGCGTGGTGCCGGCGGCGCAGCCGCTGATGCTGATCGTGCCGGCCAGCCCGCAGGTGGAAATGGAGGCGCGCATCGAGAACCGCGACGTCGGCTTCGTGCGCGAGGGGCAGACGGCGGCGGTCAAGATCGACACCTTCGACTACACCAAGTACGGCACCATTCCGGCCCACGTCAGCCATATCTCGCGCGACGCCATCGAGGACGAGAAAAAGGGGCCGCTGTACGCCGTCAAGGTCAGCATCGACCGCGCGGCGATACCGGTCGACGGCCGCCTGCTGCCGCTGTCGGCCGGCATGTCGGCCAACGTCGAAATCAAGACCGGCGAACGGCGCATCATCGAATACCTGTTGTCACCTTTGCTACAACATCAGCATGAGACCTTCCGTGAACGCTAGCCGGCGCCGCTGGCTGCCGGCGCTGTGGCTGGCCTGGCTGGCCGCCGGCCCGGCGGCGGCGCAGGACAGCGCTCCCTGCGGCGCGCCGACCGCCGACCTGCAACACCTGAGCCTGGCGATGGCGGTGGACCTGGCGCTGTGCAACAACCCGCGCATCGGCGCGGCGTGGGCCGGCATCCGCGTGCAGGCGGCCGCGCTGGGCGAGGCGCGCGCGGCCTATCTGCCGACCGTCAACGCCGCCGTCACCCACCTGAACGACCGCACCGAATATCCGGGCCTGGGGCACGGCACCACCAGCCTGGCGGGGCTGGCGCCGACCATCGGCCTCAACTGGCGTCTGTTCGATTTCGGCGAGCGCGACGCCAACAACCAGCTGGCGCAGGCGCTGCTGGACGCGGCCTACGCCAACCACGAGGCGGTGCTGCAGAAAACCCTGGCCGGCGTGGTCAACGCCTATTTCGATGCGCAGACCCAGCTCGCCACCCGGCAGGCGCGGCTGGAAAGCCAGCAGCTGGCGGAACAGACCCTGGCGTCCGAGCAGCGGCGCGCCCAGCATGGCGCCGCCGGCGCGGCGGACGTGCTGCAGGCGCAAACCGCGCTGGCCAAGGCGCGCCTGGAGAGCAACCGCGCCGCCAGCGGCTACCGAAAATCGTTGACGCTGCTGGTGTACGCGCTGGGGCTGGCGCCGGACACCGCGGTGGAGATCAGCGACGACAGCGTGGACGATGCCGCCCCGCTGCGCCGCCAATTGCAAGAGTGGTTGGAGGTGGCGCAGCGCCACCCGGCCATCCGGGCCGCGCGCGCCGGGGTGGAGGCGGCCAGGCAAAAGGCGGCCGCGCTGCGCGCGCAGGGCCTGCCGACGGTGGACGTGGGCGCCAACATCTACCAGAACGGCCGGCCCAACCAGGGCCTGCCGCCGATCACCTCGCGCGAAACGCTGCTCAGCGTTACGCTCAACATTCCCCTGTTCGACGGCCACAGCCAGTCCTACAAGGTGCGCGGCGCGCAGGCGCAGATCGAGCAGAAGGAGGCGGAACTGGCGGACACGGAACACCAGATCCTGCAGGAAGTGATCAAGGTCTACGCCGACGCCAGCGCGGCGCTGGACAACCTGGCGGCGTCGCAACAACTGCTGGAGAGCGCGCGGGACGGGCTGGCCAGCACCCAGCGCAAATTCGACCGCGGCGCCGCCGACCTGCTGGAGTTGCTGACCGCCCAATCGAGTTGGCTGGACGCGCGCCAGGAACGCATCCGCTGCCAGATGGAGTGGCGCAGCGCGCGGCTGGGATTGATGGCCAACGCCGGCATCCTGGGCCGGCTGCCGGCCGCGCCTTAACCGCCGCCGCCGGGCAGATTGACGTTGACGCCGCCGGCGCCCACGCCCATGCCCATGCCGCCGTGTCCGCCGCCCTTGCCGCCGCGATGCTCGCCGCTCGGCTCGCGGCGTTCCGGACGCGGGCTGGCGCCGTTATCCGGCACGCGCTGCAGTTGTTCGCTCACCAACTGCACCACGGCCTGACGCTGCTCCTCGTTCAGGGCGTCATTGACGGTCAGCCACCATTCGCGCAACTGCTTTTCCTCGGCGGCGCTGATATTGCTTTCCTCGTCCAGCGCCTTGCCCAGATCGCGCAGCTCGACGTTGGCGCCCTGCGCGCCGGCCAGCGCGGCCGCCTGCAGGCGCTCGCGGCGGGCCTTGCGATCGCTCAGCAGCTTGCGGGTCTTCGATTCCGTCTGCGACCACAGGGTTTGCTGATTGGCGTTCAGGTTCAGCGATTTTTTCAGCTCGGACGCCATCGGCAAATAATCCTCGGCGCGCATCTCCGTCACCGGCAGGGCAAAGGACGGCGACAGCAGCGCCGACAGGGCCAGCGCCGCACTGACGCGGCGCAGGGAAAATGACAACAATCGCATGGGTGCTCCGTAGGCAAAAAAAAGCCAGCGCTTGGGGCGCTGGCAAAAACCACTTCAGGGTAGAGAGAAATACGAGCTCAGTGTAGGCCGCGAATTTGCGGGTTTCAGGGGTTCTTACAAATACTTACTGTCGTGAACGTTAGGGATACACTGGGTACAAATCAGCAAACTTGGCGTTTCACCAAGCGGGCGTTGGTGTACTTTAAATGTCAACGCAAAGCGTTGTAAAACCTCGTAAAGGTATAAATCATTTCGTGACGGCTACTACGTTTGCCGGAAATCAGGTTTATACTCGATTCATGCAGGCCGCACGTTCGCGGCGGCTAGTTAGACAGGTGAAACATGGGCAAGAAATTAAAGAATTCCGGTCTGGTTGGACTGGGTGTGGTGGCCGGTGTCGCCATCTCCCTGCAATTTTCCGCCATGGCGCAAAAGCCGGTGGATCCGCCGCTGCCGCTGGAGGAACTGCGGCAGTTGGCCGACGTGTTCGGCCTCATCAAATCCGATTATGTGGAACCTGTCGAAGACAAGAAGCTGCTGACCGAGGCCATCTCGGGCATGGTGGCCTCGCTCGATCCGCACTCGGCCTACCTGGACAAGAAAGCCTACGCCGAGCTGCGCGAAGGTTCGCAGGGCAAGTTCGTCGGCCTGGGCATCGAGATCGGCCAGAGCGAGGATGGCTACATCAAGATCGTGGCGCCGATCGAGGACTCGCCGGCGTGGCGCGCGGGCATCAAGCCGGGCGACCTGATCAGCCGCCTCGACAACACCCCGGTCAAAGGCATGTCGCTGGACGACTCGATCAAGAAGATGCGCGGCGAGCCGAACAGCAAGGTCAGCCTGACCGTGCTGCGCAAGGGCGAGGCCGAGCCGCTGGTGTTCAACATCACGCGCGAGGAGATTCACCAGAAGAGCGTGAAGGGCAAGCTGATCGAGCCGGGCTACGCCTGGGTGCGCATCTCGCAGTTCCAGGAACCGACGGTGGACGACATGGCCGCCAAGATTGTCGAACTGTACAAGCAAGACCCCAACATCAAAGGGTTGGTGCTGGACCTGCGCAACGACCCGGGCGGCGTGCTGCAGGGCGCGATCGGGGTGGCGGCGGCCTTCCTGCCGAAGGATTCGCCGATCGTCTCCACCAACGGCCAGTTGCCCGACCAGAAACAAATCTTCTACGGCCGTCCCGAATACTACGCGCTGCGCAACGACAGCGACGCGCTGGCCAAGCTGCCGGCGGCCGTCAAGCGGGTGCCGATGGTGGTGCTGGTGAACACCGGATCGGCCTCGGCGTCGGAAATCGTGGCCGGCGCGCTGCAGGACTACAAGCGGGCCGAGATCCTCGGCACGCAAACCTTCGGCAAGGGCTCGGTGCAAACCATCCGCCAGCTGACGGCCGACACCGCGGTCAAGCTGACCACGGCGCGCTACTACACGCCGAACGGCCGCTCGATCCAGGCCAAGGGCATCACGCCGGACGTGCCGGTGGACGAATACGCCGACGGCGACGGCCTGAACGCGCTGCGCACGCGCGAGGCCGACCTGGCCAAACACCTGAGCAACGACCGCGAGCAGGAAGGCGAGAAATCCAGGCGCGACGAGCTGGAGGAACAGCTGCGCATCGTCGCGCTGGAAAAGAAACGCAAACCGCTGGAATACGGCAGCGGCGACGACTTCCAGTTGCAGCAGGCGCTCAACCACCTGAAAGGCCTGCCGGTGCAGACCGCCAAGCCGGCCACCACGGTGGTCTCGGTCGAGGCCGACCTGAAGAAGGATCTGGCCAAAAAATAAGCAAGGCAACTCCGGGGTCAGGTCCGCCATTTCTACACGAGCCCAACAGTAGGCATGCCTACTGTTGGGCTCGTGTAGAAATGGCGGACCTGACCCCGGAGTTTTATTTTCCAGTAACGTGCAGGCATTTTGTGTAGAATTTGCCTCATTATTGGCATCGGCCATTGCTTAATTTGAAAGTTTAACCATGAAACAAGCCGTCATCAGCGGTACCGGCCTCTACACGCCCGCGCAGTCGATCTCCAACGAGGAACTGGTCGAATGCTTCAATGCCTATGTTGAACAGTTCAACGCCGACAACGCCGCCGCCATCGCGGCAGGCACGGTGACGGCGCTGGAACCGTCCAGCGTGGCCTTCATCGAGAAAGCGTCCGGCATCAAGTCGCGCTATGTGATGGAAAAGGCCGGCATCCTCGACCCGCAACGCATGGTGTCGCGCATCCCCGAGCGCGCGGACGAGGAACTGTCGCTGCAGGCCGAGATCTGCGTGGCCGCCGCCCAGCAGGCCATGGACCGCGCCGGCAAGACCGCCGCCGATATCGACATGGTGCTGGTGGCCTGCTCGAACATGCAGCGCGGCTATCCGGCCATGGCGGTCGAGGTGCAGAGCGCGCTCGGCATCAACGGCTATGGCTTCGACATGAACGTGGCCTGCTCGTCGGCCACCTTCGGCATCCAGCAGGCGGTGGCGGCGGTGCAAAGCGGCCAGGCGCGCGCGGTGCTGGTGCTGAATCCGGAAATCACCTCGGGCCACCTGAACTGGCGCGACCGCGACAGCCACTTCATCTTCGGCGACGCCTGCACCGCCATCATCGTCGAAGCGGCCGACACCGCCAAGGGCGCGCACCGCTGGGCGATCCTGGACACCAAGCTGAAAACCAGCTTCTCCAACAATATCCGCAACAACTTCGGCTTCCTCAACCGCTTTGACGAGTCCGGCATCGGCCAGCCCGACAAGCTGTTCCGCCAGCAGGGCCGCAAGGTGTTCAAGGACGTGTGCCCGATGGCCGCCGAGATGATCAAGGACACCGTGGCCCACGCCGGCCTGGAGGTGTCGCAGGTGAAGCGTTTCTGGCTGCACCAGGCCAACCTGAACATGAACCTGCTGATCAGCCGCCTGGTGCTGGGCCGCGACGCCGAGCCGGGCGAGGCGCCGGTGATCCTGGACGAGTACGCCAACACCTCGTCGGCCGGCTCCATCATCGCCTTCCATAAGCACTCCGACGACATGCCGTCCGGCGAACTGGGCGTGATCTGCTCCTTCGGCGCCGGCTACTCGATCGGCTGCGTGGTGGTGAAACGCATCTAATCGATGAAGCGCAGATCCTTTAACCCTATCGTCGGCAGGATGGCGCGCAGGTAGGGTTCGAGGAAGTCCGGCTGGCGGTCGCGCGCGCCGCCACGGCTGATGGCGATGTACACCGGCCGATCCGGCAGCGTGCCGATCTTGCCCGCCGAGGTGGAGTTGAAGGTGACGCCGATCCGCACCACGTGGTCCAGCCACGCTTTCAACGACGACGGCACGGTGAAGTTGTGCATCGGCGTGGCGATCACCAGGGCGTCCGCCGCCTTCAATTCCTCGATCAGCAAATCCGACCAAGCCAGCGATGAGCGGCCCTGCGCGTGCGGCGTGCCGCCCTGCTTGCGCCCCAATGTGTTGGCATAAAGGTTGTCCACATGCGGCAGCGGCTCCGCGTGCAGGTCGCGCACCACCACGCGCACCTCCGGATGCTGTTCACGCAGCCGCGCTATGGCCTGTTGCGACAACAGGTAGCTGGCCGATTCCTCGCCGCGCGCGCTGGCGGTGATGTGCAATATCTTTTTCATGCAAGCGTCTTTCCAAAACGGAGTGCGCCGGGCAGCAAGCCTTCACGGAAATAGAAGCGCTGCGCCAGCACGTTGGTCAATCCAGTATCGAGCACCAGCCGCGCGCATTGCGCCTCCTGCGCAAACACGGTCAGCTTGGCCAGCAGCAGCGCCCCCCAGCGGCGGCCGCGGTGCTTCTCGGCCGCGATCAGGTCGTCCACGTACAGGAAGCGCCCGTACACCGTGTTCTCCTGATAGCGATAGCCGGCCAGCGCCGCCACCTCGCCCTCGTCCCACACCGCGAGGATGCGGTAGTTCTGCTCATACTGTCGCATAATCTGCGCCACGAAGGCCTCCTCCGATGGGAGGTGCGGGCGTAGCTCTTTCATCACAGGGTAGCAGGCGCGCAGTTCCTGTTCGGTCTCGACGATTTTCATGGCAGGTCCTTTCAAAACGCCATCGTAGGCTGCCAATGGCATAATCCCCAGATCCATAAACTGATTTTTGGAGTAGGCCATGGATTTTCTCCAGCTGGACACCGGCGCCGCCGATCCGCTCTATCGCCAGATCTACCTCCGCTTCCGCGACGCCATCACGCAAGGCTTGCTGCAGCCGGGCGACCGCATCCCCGCCGCGCGTGCCCTGGCGCTGGAGCTGGGCCTGGCGCGCGGCACGGTGGAATCGGCCTACGGCCTGCTGACGGCGGAAGGCTACGTGGAGGCGCGCGGCCAGGCCGGCACCGTGGTCACACCGGCGCTGGCGCGGCACGCGCCGGTGGCGCCCACGCCGCGCCACGCCCCGGCGCACGACAATCTTGGCGACGCCGCCTCCACTACAATGCCATTCCAGATGGGCATACCGGCGCTGGACGCCTTCCCGCGCAAGGTGTGGGCGCGGCTGGCCGCGCGCGCGGTGCGCGCCATGCGGCCGCAGGACATGATCTATCCGCCATGGGCCGGCCTGCCCGAACTGCGCATCGCGATCGCCGCCTACCTGCAGCTGTCGCGCGGCATCGACTGCACGCCGTCGCAGGTGTTCATCACCAACGGCTACCGCAACAGCATGGAGCTGGTCACGCGCGCCCTGCTGAAACCGGGCGACGGCGTGTGGGTCGAGGACCCCGGCTATCCGCCCACCAGCGACTTGCTGCGCGAGGCGGGCATGCGGGTGGCGCCGGTGGCGGTGGATGGCGAAGGTGTGATGGTCTCGCACGGCATCGCCAGCGCGCCGCAGGCCCGCGCGGCCATCGTCACGCCCGGCCATCAAAGCCCGCTGTGCGTCTCGCTCTCGCTGCCGCGCCGCCTGGCGTTGCTGGACTGGGCCGCGCAAAGCGGCGCCTGGATCGTGGAGGACGACTACGACGGCGAATACCGCTACGTCAGCCGCCCCCTGCCCGCGCTGCAAAGCCTGGACCGCGAAGGCCGCGTGCTGTACTCCGGCACCTTCAGCAAGGTGCTGTTTCCGGCGATACGGCTGGCATACATCGTGGTGTCGCCGGCGCAGGTGCCGCGCTTCGAGGAAATCAGCCGCACCTTCGCCGCCAGCGGGCCGACGCTGATGCAGCACATCGTGGCCGACTTCATGAACGAGGGTCACTTCGCCCGCCACATCCAGCGCATGCGCCGCCTGTACGCCGAACGGCGCGAGATCGCGGCCGAGGGCCTGTCGGCGGTGCTGGGCAAGCATGTGCGGATCGATCCGCAACCGGGCGGCATGCACCTGATATTGCGCATGAAGGGCCACCATACCGACCGCGCGGTGGCAGCGCGCATGCGCGAGCATGGCATGTCGGCGCTCGCCCTGTCCGAGCGCGGCGTGCTGCCGCATGGCGCATCGGCGCTGCTGCTGGCCTTCACCAATGTCGACACGCCCGAACGCGCGCGCGAACTGGGCAAGCGCATCCTCAAGCTCATGGCCTAGTCCAGAACACTATTCTTGGCCCTTTCCGGCTAGGCCATGGACGCGCACAATGACTCCATCGTCAATCAACCAAGGAAGTCATCATGAGCAAGCGTCTGGAAATCTTCAAATTTGCGCCGGAAGCGTACAAGGGCTTTGGCGCCGTGAAGGAATACGTGCACTCGGCCCTGCCGGCCGAGCTGGTGGAGCTGATCAACCTGCGCGTCTCGCAAATCAACGGCTGCGCCTACTGCATCGACATGCACACCCGCGGCCTGCTGAAGCAAGGCGTCAAGATCGACAAGGTGGCACTGCTGCCGGTATGGGACGAAGCCGCCGCGCTGTTCAGCGAAAAAGAACAGGCCGCGCTGGCGTGGGCGGAGGTGGTCACCCGCGTCGAGCAAACCAAGGTGCCGGACGCCGACTACCAGAAGGCCTTGGCGGTGCTGAGCGAACAGGAGCTGGCCGACGTCACCGTCGCCGTCGCGCTGATGAACGCCTTCAACCGCTTCGGCGTCAGCATGCGCATGCAGCCGGCCGCGTTGGCACTTTAAGGCGGCTTGCAATGTGAGTGTGCTAAGGTGAGGGTTTCCCGTAGTTTTTTTGCCAAGGAGGCCCTCACGCATGCCCCATAACATCAGCCTGATTACCACCATCGCCGCCGCGCTCGGAGCCGGTCTCCTGTTCGGCTATCTGGCAACGCGCCTGAAGCTGCCGGCACTGGTGGGTTATCTCGCTGCGGGCATTATCATCGGCCCGGCCACGCCGGGCTTCGTGGCGGATACCGCCCTGGCTAGCCAGCTGGCCGAAATCGGCGTGATGCTGATGATGTTCGGCGTCGGCCTGCACTTCTCGCTCGACGACCTGTGGGCGGTGCGCAAGGTGGCGCTGCCCGGCGCGGTGCTGCAGATCGCCGTCGCCACCGCGCTAGGCATGGGCCTCGCCCATTACTGGGGCTGGAGCATAGGCGGCGGCCTGGTGTTCGGCCTGGCGCTGTCCGTGGCCAGCACGGTGGTGCTGCTGCGCGCGCTGGAGGAGCGCGGCATCCTCGATACCTTCAACGGCCGCATCGCGGTCGGCTGGCTGGTGGTGGAGGATCTGGTCACGGTGCTGGTGCTGGTGCTGCTGCCGGCGCTGGCCGGCTCGCTCGGCGGCGAAGCGCTCGACGCGCACGGCGGCCATGGTGGTGGCGGTGGCGGCCTGTGGACCACGCTGGCCATCACGCTGGGCCAGGTGACCGCCTTCATCGTGCTGATGCTGGTGGTCGGCCGCAAGCTGTTCCCCTGGATTCTGTGGCAGGTGGCGCGCACCGGCTCGCGCGAGCTGTTCACGCTGTGCGTGATCGCGGCGGCGGTCGGCATCGCTTACGCCTCCACGCACTACTTCGGCGTGTCGTTCGCGCTGGGCGCCTTCTTCGCCGGCATGGTGCTGCGCGAGTCGGCGCTGGCCCACCGCGCCGCCGAGGAATCGCTGCCGCTGCGCGATGCGTTCGCGGTGCTGTTCTTCGTTTCGGTCGGCATGCTGTTCGAACCCTCCATCCTGGTCGAGCAGCCGCTCCAGCTGCTGGCGGTGGTCGCGATCATCGTGGTCGGAAAATCGGTGGCGGCCTTCCTGCTGGTGCTGGTGCTGCGCTACCCGGCCAAGACCGCGCTGATGGTCTCCGCCAGCCTGGCGCAGATCGGCGAGTTCTCCTTCATCCTCGCCGCGCTAGGCCTGTCGCTCAAGCTGATGCCGGTGGAAGGACAAAGCCTGATCCTGGCCGGCGCCATCATCTCCATCGCGTTGAATCCGGTGGTGTTCCGCGTGACCAGGCCGCTGGAGCGCTGGCTCGGTAACAACCCCACCCTGGCGGCGAAGTTCGACCGCGCGGCCGATCCACTGGCCGAGCTGCCGATGTCGGTGCCGCACGAGCATCTGCGCGGCCAGGTGGTGCTGGTCGGGTACGGCCGCGTGGGACGGCGCATCGCCGCCTCGCTCAAGGAGCGCGGCATCCCGTTCGTGGTGGCCGAGCAGAATCGCGAAGTGGTCGATCAACTGCGCAAGGACGGCGTCAACGCGGTGGCCGGCAACGCCGGCGAGCCGGCGGTGCTGATCCAGGCCCACATCGCCCATGCATCAATGCTGGTGATCGCCACGCCGGACACCTTCCACGTGCGCGGCATGATCGAAACGGCGCGCGCGCTCAATCCGAACATTAAAACCGTGGTACGCACCCACAACGATGAAGAGGCGGAACTGCTGCGCAATGAACGCGCCGGCGAAATCTTCATGGGCGAGCAGGAACTGGCCAAGGGCATGACGGCGTATGTACTCGATCACTTCCAAGCCAAACAGGACAAGCACCATTGAAGAACTGGTTACCGCTGTTAACACTCGCCGCCGGCACGGCGGCGGCGCAAAACGTCACCGCGACACTCAGCGTCATCGACGACAATTCGCTTGAGTTGCGCTACGACGTGCCGCCATCGTGTCAATCTCTGGACTTTGTGAATGACGGTATACGTCCGCAGGTGGCCGCCGGCATCCGCGCCGATTGGCAACCAGTGGACGATTGCACCAGGGTGGACGGCCAACACGTTCAGCGCGAGGCTGCCAGTTGCGCCAGCTTGCGGCTTCGCATCCCGGCCACCACACGCGATGTGGACCGCATCTATCCCTGGGCATATCCGATCGGCGGCGGCTTCTTCGCGCACACCAGTGTCTACGCGGTGACGCCGTCATGCGGCCCGGTGGACTGGAAGTTCATCGCGCCCGGCACGGTGATCGTCAACGGCGTGGTCATGGGCGCACAGGCCTCCGTGCCGGCCACGCAGGCGCTGATCGATGACTCGCCAGTGATGCTGCTGGCCACGCAGTCCAAGGCGCCTGTTCACATGGGGCCGGGATTCACGAAGCAGGACCAGCGTCTGCTCGATGACGCCTTGCGCGGCGCCAGCGACTATCTGCAAAAAGCCTTGCCGGGTTTGAGCCTGCCGTCTCCTTACGTCGTCGCCACCGTTTCACCCAATGCCTACAACTGGCGCGGCGATGCCGCCAATCGCACCACTATCCGCTTGAGCTTTCCCTCGTCGCCCAATGAGGAGATGAAGTCCAACATCCGCTCGCTGATCGCGCATGAAACCAGCCATCTGACGCAACCGCTGGAGTGGAAGGATGCGTGGGACGATGACATCACCATGTTCAAGGAAGGTGGCGCCGAGTTCCTGCGTTGGAGCGTCAGCGCCGCCATGGGCTGGCGGGACAAGGCGGCGCTGCGGAGCGATCTCGAATCCGCATTCAGCGATTGCATCATCGCGACCAATGGCAAGAGCTGGAAGCGCACCATCAACCGGAAATGGGGCCGCACACCTTATGCCTGCGGCCTCGCCTTCCACGTCATCGGCCTGGCCGGCCGGGGCGGAGCACAGCCGGCCGCGCTCGCGCTGCGCGACTACTATCGGGATGCCGCTGAAAAGAAAAGCGCCAATTTCGGGCAACTGGAGTGCCGTGCGGGCGAGACCTGCGGCACGCGGTGGCTATCGCGCCTCGGTGGTGACGAACCGGTGGCGGACATCTTCGCGGACTATGCGAAATCACCCTGCGCATTGATACGCCCGGCCAGCACCTGGAGTCCTGCCTTGAGCGCCTCGGTGGCCAGCCTGATGATGCACCAGCTCATGCGCGCGGACTGCAATGGCGGCGTCAGTTTTTACAACGTGGAGAATGGCTTCAAGGTTGCGGACGGCCCGACTTGCAAGGCACTGCGCCTGGATATGATTGTGACAGGCGTCGAAGGACATCCTTTCAGCGCCAGCCAGCTTGCCTCCCAGGCTGCGAAGGCCGCTTGCGCGAGCAGGCGCCAGGCCAACCTGGATCTGCAAGGCGGCGCCACAGTGAGCATCGCTTGCGATGCAATCGAAGTGCCGACGGAACTCTACAACGTCGATGTCGACGCCGCATTGAAAAATCTAGCTCACGTACCCTGATGATGAAACGTGTTATTGCCTCTTTGATGTTTGCCGTATTGCTGCCGGCGGCTCCCGCACACGCAACCGACAAGAGTGAGGAAATCCCGATACTGATCGCCGAATCCATCGATGCGCGCGGCAATCAGTTGCCCACGCCGGCCATCATCTCGGCCGTGGTCAACCTGCTCGCGGAGGAGACGGGGTTGAACCTGGTGATACGCGCCTATCCGTGGCGGCGTGCGCTGGTGATGGCGGAACAGGGCGAGGGTTTGCTGTACGGCGCCGCCAGCACGCCGGAGCGGCAGCGCGTGTTCCGGTTCACCAAGCCGGTGTATGACGCCAATCAATGGCTGGTGTCCTCCGAACAGGCGCCGCTGGTGTTCCATCGCTGGGAGGATTTGCGCGGCAAGGTGATCTCGATTGGCGGCGGCGGCAAGTTCGGACCGGAGTTCGAGGCGCGGCGCGACAAGCTGTTCAAGATCGAGCAGAACGCCACCTCGACGGAGAGCCGCATGAAGATGCTGAGCGCCCACCACGTGGACGCGGTGCTGCTCGACAGCTTCCGCAATCCCGCGCAACTGGGCGCCAGCCTGAATTGCCGCTTCCCCAACGATCATTGGGTGGTGGCCGACAAGTCGGTCGGCTTCGAGCCGCTGCTGATCGCCGTGCCGAAAAACGCCAGCATGAACAAGCTGCTGCCGGTGCTGAACAACGCCATCACGCACCTGGTCAGGAACGGCAGCATGCAGAAAGCCGTCGACAGCGTGGCCAACGTCACCGGCTGCTGACGCCTACAGCCGCGCCGCCAGTTCCGCGCCTTCCTTGATGGCGCGCTTGGCATCCAGCTCCGCCGCCAGCGCGGCGCCGCCGATTTTGTGGAAGCGCGGCCAGGACGGATGCGCCTTCGCTTCCTCTTCGCCAGGCATCAACTCGGCCAGGCTGTCCTGCCCCGCGCAGATCACCACGTTATCGACCGACAGCAAGCGCTGCTCGCCGCCGACGGTGATGTGCAAGCCCTGATCGTCGATGCGGTCGTACTGCACGCCGGCGATCATCACCACGCCATTGCGCGCCAACACGGCGCGATGCACCCAGCCGGAGGTCTTGCCCAGCCCCGCGCCCAGCCGCGACGCCTTGCGCTGCAGGAGGTACAGCTGGCGCACCGGTTCCGGCTGCGAGGCCGGCACCAGGCCGCCCGCCGTCTCGCCCTTGAAGCTGACACCCCATTCCTTCGCCCAGACATCCAGCGCCAGCGGCAGCGGATGCCTGGTGTCGTGCAGCAGGAATTCGCCCATGTCGAAGCCGATGCCGCCGGCGCCGATGATCGCCACGCGCTTGCCGACCGGCTTTTTATCGCGCAGCACGTCCACGTACGACAGCACCTTCGGATGATCGACGCCCGGGATCGGCGGCATGCGCACCTTGATGCCGGTGGCGACGATCACATCGTCATAGCCTTCCGCCAGCAGCTGCTCGCGCGTGACGCGCGCATTCAATCGCAGCTTCACGCCGGTCAGTTCGATCTTGCGGCCGAAGTAGCGGATGGTCTCCGCGAATTCCTCCTTGCCCGGCACCTGCATGGCGATCTTGAACTGGCCGCCGACGCTGTCCGACGCGTCGTACAAGGTCACGTCGTGCCCGCACTCCGCCGCCACCGTGGCGGCCGACAGGCCGGCCGGTCCCGCGCCTACGACAGCGACACGGCGCTTGCGCGCGGCCGGCGCGTACACCAGCTCCGTCTCATGGCAGGCGCGCGGATTCACCAGGCAGCTGGCGCGCTTGTTCGAGAATGTATGATCGAGGCAGGCCTGGTTGCAGCCGATGCAGGTGTTGATCTCGTCGACGCGGCCCTCGGCCGCCTTCACCACGAAATGCGGATCGGCCAGGAAGGGCCGCGCCATCGAAATCATGTCCGCCTCGCCGCGCTGCAGGATGCCTTCCGCCTCGGCCGGCATGTTGATGCGGTTGGACGCCACCACCGGCACCGTCACCTCCAGCCGCAGGCGGCCCGCCAGCGAAGCGAAGGCTCCACGTGGCACCGAGGTGACGATGGTCGGCACGCGCGCCTCGTGCCAGCCGTAGCCGGTGTTCAGGATCGACACGCCTGCCTGCTGCAAGGCCTTGGCCACCGCCACCACGTCATCCCAGGTGTTGCCGCCTTCGACCAGATCGAGCAGCGAGTGGCGATACATGATGATGAAGTCGTTGCCCACTTCCGCGCGGATGCGTTTAACAATCTCCACCGACAGGCGCATGCGGTTCTCGATGCTGCCGCCCCACCGGTCGGTGCGCAGGTTGGTGCGCGCGCACAGGAACTGATTTAACAAATAACCTTCGCTGCCCATCACCTCCACGCCATCGTAGCCGGCCTCGCGCGCCAGCCTGGCGCAGCGCGCGTAATCGCGGATGGTCTGCTCGATGCCGGCCTCCGTCAGCGCGCGCGGCTTGAACGGCGAGATCGGCGATTTCTTGTCCGACGCCGACACCACCAGCGGCTGATAGCCATAACGGCCAGCATGCAAAATTTGCATCAGGATCTTGCCGCCCTCCTCGTGCACCGCTTTCGTCACGCGCCGGTGGTTGATCACGTCGCCTTTGAAGTTGAGCGTACCTCCAAAGGGTAGCAGCCACCCGGACCTGTTAGGGGAAATGCCGCCGGTGACGATCAAACCCACGCCTCCGCGCGCGCGTTCGCGATAGAATGCGGCCAGTTTGCCGTAGTTGTAGAAGCGGTCTTCAAGGCCGGTGTGCATCGACCCCATGATGACGCGATTGCGCAGCGTGGTGTGTCCCAGGTCGAGTGGGGCCAGCAGGTGTGGGTAGTTTGTCGTTTTCATAATGCCCGCATTAAATCCCAATTCTCTAGATATGGGCTTCTAAAGTCCGTGCGTGCCGCGCTTGTATTCTGCCACCCTTTACCGTACGCTGGTCAAATGATGCGATTCCTTCTGTTTTTGTTGTTAGGTGTGACGGCGCAAATCGGGATGGCGCAAGCACCTAAGCTTGAATTGCCCAAGCTGGAGGTGTCGGTCAACCGCGTGGATCACGAGGGACAACATATGTATGAAGTGGACGCCACCGGCACGGTGGCGGCGCCACTGCCGAAGGTATGGCGCATCCTCACCGGTTACGAGCGCATGGCGGAATTCGTGCCCGACATGGAGTCGTGCAAGGTCCTGTCCCGCAATGGCAATGAAGTCATCATCGAACAATTCGGCGTGGCCCGCTTCCTGTTCATGACCCGCACCATCCACCTGATCGTGCGCGCCACCGAGCAGCCGATGTCCTCGATCGACATCTCGCTGATCTCGGGCGACATGAAGCATTATGAGGCGCACTGGGAATTGATCCCGGTGCCGGAAACCGGCGGCACCAAGATCGTCTACAAGGGCCGCATGGCGCCGAACTTTTACGTGCCCGGCCTGCTCGGCTCCAAGATGATCCGCGGCGACATCGAGCGCATGATGAGCGCCGTGCTGGCGCGCCTCGACCGCAAGGACGCGCCGAAGGTCGAAGCTATCCCGCAGCCTTAAGCGAGATACGCGTCCTTCGAGCGCAGCTCGGCGAAGTTTTCCAGGTTGCCGATCTTGATCAGCACCGGATTCAAGCTCAGTTGCGCCTGCATGGCGCGCCACGCGAACTGCCACTCCTGTTCCTGCGCCTCGGCCACGGTCTTGGTGAAGGCGGCGCCCAGCGCCGCGCGGGTGCCGTATTCCACCGCGCCGTCGATGCCGGCCCAGCTTGGCAAGGTGCGCTGCACCGCGCGGTGCACGCGCTCGCCGAATTCCTCGGTGTTGTGGATGATCAGGCAGGCGTCGGCCGAGAACAGCTCGAACAGCTTGGGATCCCAGGCCTGGGAAAAGCTCAGCGTCAGGCAGTTGGATGCCGGACGCAGGATGAACTGGCCCTGGCTCAGCGCCAGTTCCAGGTCTTCGCGCACGCCGTAGCGGTACAGGGTGGGCGGGCGTTGATAGTCGTGCATGATGTTCTCACATAAAAAGTTTAACGCTTGCGTCGGACGTGGCGCTGGGAACGCATCCACGCCGACGCAATGAAGATTTCGCGCAGCAGCGAAATGAAGCTGCCGACCAGACAGAGCACCGAGACCACGAAGGTGCCGGCGATATACTTGTCCAGCCCGATGTTGGTGATGTCCCCGAGGAACAGCATGGCGACGATCACACACACGAACAGCCCGCAGGCGGTCGACAGCGCGATCGACATATTGATCAGATGCGAACGGCGATACAGCACATCGAGCTCGTTCAGGTAGGGGTCGCTGTAGGCGACGTCCAGCCTGTCCTCCAGCACGCGCGAGCGGTCGATGATGCGCGCCAGCCGGTTGGTCAGCACGATCAGGTTGGTGCACACGCCCGACAACAGGAACACCGGCGCGATCGCCAGCTGGATGATGTGACCGATGTCGCCGGTCTGGATGTTCATGATGGCCATATTTGTATTTTTTTATCGAATGGTGCACAGTGTATCAGGCCGCGAACCCGCGGCCGCGCTTGAACTGCTCGGTGGCCGCCACCAGCGCGCGCGCGATGCCTTTCTCCATGGCGCCGTGACCGGCGTCCGGAATCACGTTCAGCACCGATCCTGGCCAGGCCTGATGCAAGCGCCATGCCGACACCGGCGGGCAGATCACGTCATAGCGCCCCTGCACGATCACCGCCGGCAGGTGGGCGATGCGGCCGACGTCGCGCACCAGCTGGTCGTCGCTGAAGAAGCCGAGGTTGGCCATGTAGTGCGATTCCAGACGGCCGACGCCGAGGTCGAGCGCATCCGACGGCGGATCTTCCGCCTGCGGCAGCAGGAACACGCGGCGGCCCTCGAAGCGGCTCCACGCGCGCACCGCCGGCATGTGCACCGCCGGGTCGTCGCTCATGATGCGGCGCACGTAGGCTTGCAGCAGGTCGCCGCGTTCCGCCTCGGGAATCGGCGCGATGAATTCGGCGTGCACCTCCGGGTGGAACCAGCGCGCACCATCGAGGAACCAGTCGATCTCCTGCCTGGTGCACAGGAAGATGCCGCGCAGCACGAAGCCGAGGCAGCGTTCGGGATGGGCCTGGCCGTAGGCCAGCGCCAGCGTCGAGCCCCACGAGCCGCCGAACACCAGCCATTGCTCGACGCCGAACATCACGCGCAGGCGTTCGATGTCCTCGATCAGCAGCTGGGTGGTGTTGTTGCGGCACTCGCCCAGCGGCAGCGACTTGCCGGCGCCGCGCTGGTCGAACAGGATCACGCGGTACTGCTCGGGATCGAAAAAGCGGCGATGCTGGGGCGACAGGCCGGCGCCCGGGCCGCCGTGCAGGAAGACCACGGGAATGCCGTTGGGATTGCCGACCTCTTCCCAGTAAATGGTGTGCAGGTCGTCCACCGCCAGCATGCCGGAACGGCTCGGCGTGATGGGCGGGAACAGGGCGGAACTGGGGTCGAACATGGCTATCCTTTGGGCATCGATAGCAGATTGTACGAAAAAAAAGCCGGGATCGCGAACGAACCCGGCCCTTATGTGGTGGCGATGCGGCCGCTCAGGACATGTGCTGGCCGCCGTTGATGGCGATGTTGGCGCCGGTCACGAACGCCGCCTCGTCCGAGGACAGGTAGGCCACCAGGCCGGCCACCTCTTCCGGCTTGCCCAGGCGGGCCATCGGAATTTGCGGAATGATCTTGGTGTCCAGCACTTCCTGCGGGATCTCCATCACCATCTTGGTGCCGATGTAGCCCGGCGAGATGGTGTTGACGGTGACGCCCTTGCGCGCCACTTCCAGCGCCAGCGCCTTGGTGAAGCCGTGCATGCCGGCCTTGGCCGCCGAGTAGTTGGTCTGGCCGAAGGCGCCCTTCTGGCCGTTCACCGACGAGATGTTGATGATGCGGCCCCAGCCGCGCTCGACCATGCCGTCGCACACCGGCTTGGTCAGGTTGAATACCGAATCCAGATTGGTCTTGATGACCGCGTCCCAATTGACCTTGTCCATTTTCTTGAAGGTCATGTCGCGCGTGATGCCGGCGTTGTTCACCAGCACATCCACCGGACCGATGTCTTTCTCGATCGCGGCGATGCACGCCTGGGCCGAATCGTAGTCGGCCACGTCGCACGGGTAGGCGCGGAAGTTGTAGCCCTGGTCACGCGTGGTGGCCAGCCATTGCTCAACTTTAGGATTGCCAGGGGAATACGTGGTGACGACGCAATAGCCTAGCGCTGACAGCTTGAAACAAATCGCTTCGCCCAGACCACCCATGCCACCGGTTACTAATGCAACTCTTGCCATTTTTGTCCCCTTCTTAAGAAACACCAAAAATCGGAAAACACGGCCCGGCCGCATGCCGGGCCGCTTGCAGCTTGTTGTTATGGACGCTCGATCGCCAGCGCCACGCCCATGCCGCCGCCGATGCACAGCGAGGCCAGGCCTTTTTTCGCGTCACGACGGATCATTTCGTGGATCAGCGTCACCAGCACGCGCGCGCCCGACGCGCCGATCGGGTGGCCGATGGCGATGGCGCCGCCGTTGACGTTGATCTTGCTGGTGTCCCAGCCCATTTCCTTGTTGACCGCCACCGCCTGCGCGGCGAACGCTTCGTTGATTTCCAGCAGGTCCAGATCGTCCGGGGTCCAGCCGGCCTTTTTCAGGCACAGCTTGGTGGCCGAGACCGGGCCCATGCCCATGTAGGCCGGGTCCAGGCCGGACGAGGCGTAGGCCTTGATGCGCGCCAGCACCGGCAGGCCCAGTTCCTTGGCCTTGGTGGCGGAGGTCATGATGACGGCGGCGGCGCCGTCGTTCAGGCCGGAGGCGTTGCCGGCGGTGACGGTGCCGTCCTTGGCGAAGGCGGGACGCAGGCCGGCCAGCCCTTCCAGGGTCGAGCCCGGCTTGATGTATTCATCGCTGTCGAACACGATGCTGCCTTTTTTCTGCACGATTTCCAGCGGCAGGATCTCGTCCTTGAACTTGCCGGCCTTTTGCGCCGCTTCCGCCTTCAGCTGCGATTGCAGCGCGAATTCATCCTGCTCGGCGCGCGAGATCTCGTATTTCTTGGCGACGTTCTCGGCGGTGGTGCCCATGTGGTACTGGTTGTAGGCGTCCCACAGGCCGTCGACGATCATGCTGTCCACCGCCTTGAAGTCGCCCATGCGGAAACCGTCGCGCGAGCCGGGGATCACGTGCGGCGAGGCGCTCATGTTTTCCTGGCCGCCGGCGATGACGATCTGCGCGTCGCCCGCCTTGATGGCTTGCGCCGCCAGGTGGGTGGCCTTCAGGCCGGAGCCGCAAACGTGGTTGATGGTGAAGCCGGGAATGGTGTTCGGCAGGCCGGCCTTGATGACGGCCTGGCGCGCCGGATTCTGGCCGACGCCGGCGGTCAACACCTGGCCGAGGATCGCTTCGCTGATCAGATTGGGGTCGAGGCCCAGTTTGGCCACCAGGCCCTTGATCACATGGGCGCCCAGCTCGGAGGCGGGCGTCTTTGCCAGGCTACCGCCGAATTTGCCCACACCAGTGCGGCCAGCGGCCACGATAACTACATCATCCATTTGATTCTCCAATGCTGCCGGCAGCAGCCGGCTAAGTTGAGCAACAACGCGAACTTTTATCATACGCCGTCCACACGCTGGGTGTAGCAGGTTTCGATGGTGCGTCGCCGCGAGGAATCGCCAGGATTATTAGCAGCATCCATGCCAAACGCGCAACCGTCGGGCACTCATCGTATGCGCAGGTTTCAGCGCTTACCTTGATGCGCATCAAACCCTTTCATCACTATTTTGAAGAAATAGTAATTATTTGTCACGATAATAATTTGATACCATCGAGCGAGGCCGCGCACTGCTCCCGTATCACGTTGACGAAATCGAGCACGTAGGCCCGCTGTTTCTGCGCCTCGGGGACCGATACGTACAGGTCGCTCCACAGGCCCTGCTCGCCGATCGGCCGTGCGATCACGTAGTCGTAATCGACGTAATTCTTGATCGCCCAGTTGGGCAAGGCGGCGATCCCGCGCCGGCTGGCGACCAATTGCAGCACCGCCACCGTCAATTCCGCGGTGCGGCGCTGGAAGGCCACGCCGGCCGGTTTCAGCACTTCGCGGATCAGGTCGATGCGCTCTTCCGGCACCGGGTAGGTGATCAGGGTTTCGCCCTCGAAATCGGCCGCCCGCAGGCGGCGCTGGCCGGCCAGGCGGTGCTTTTGCGCCATCACGGTCAGGATTTCGAAGCGGAACAGCGGGAAGGTGGTGAATTCGGGGCCGTACGGCGAGCCGATGACGAGATCGGCCTCGCCGCTGCGCAGCAAATCGGCCGGCTCGCTATGGAAGCCGGACACCAGGTCGATCTCCACCTCGGGCCAGCGCTTGCGGAACTCATCCATCACCGGCATCAGCCAGTCGAAGCAGGTGTGGCATTCCAGGGCCACCCGCAACTGCCCGCTATCTCCCTGCATCAGGCGCGCAACTTCGCGCTCGGCGGCCTCGATTTCGGGCAGCAGCAGGTCGGCCAGCTTGAGCAGGCGCGCGCCGGTGGCGGTGAAGCCGATCGGCACCGATTTGCGCTCAAACAGCGGCCCGCCGTAGCGATCCTCCAGCAATTTGATTTGATGTGACAGCGCCGACTGCGTCAGGTTGAGCAATTGGGCGGCGCGCACCAGACTGCCGGCCGAGCGCAGCGCGCTCAGGGTGCGTAGGTGGCGTATCTCTAGCATGGTCTATTAATTTTTTTCATGTAAACCCGCAAAATCTTTCGTTTTGATTATAGACCGGTTTGCCGCACACTTTATATCACCAATATTAAATGCGGATGACAGGCATCATGACGAACACTAATAAAGCAATCCACACCCACGTTCCCGGCTTCCCGCGCATCGGCGCGGCGCGCGAGCTGAAATTCGCGCTGGAGCGCCACTGGCGCGGCGAGCAGGACGAGACGCAACTGGAATGCGTCGGCCGCGAGCTGCGCGCCCGCCACTGGGCCTTGCAGCGCGACGCCGGGCTGGACTTCGTGACCGTGGGCGACTTCGCCTTCTACGACCAGGTCGCCAACCATATCCAGCTGCTGGGCTGCGAGCCGGCGCGTTTCGGCTTCACGGCCGGACAGTCGCAACTGAGCCGCTATTTCACGATGGCGCGCGGCGGCGGCGCCGAGCCTGGCTGCGGCTGCGGCCACGCGCATGACGCCGCCGCGCTGGAAATGACCAAGTGGTTCGACACCAACTACCACTACCTGGTCCCGGAATTCACACCGGACACCAGCTTCAAGCTGTCCTGCGAGCGCCTGTTCGAGGAAGTGGCCGAAGCCCAGGCGCTCGGCCACGCCGTCAAGGCCGCCCTGATCGGCCCGCTGACCTTCCTGTGGCTGGGCAAGGCGCGCGGCGCGGCGGATTTCGACCGCCTTTCCCTGTTGGACCAGCTGCTGCCGGTCTACAGCCAGATACTGGACCGGCTGAAGGCCATGGGCGTGCCATGGGTGCAGGTCGACGAGCCCATCCTCGGCCTCGACCTGCCGGCCGCCTGGCGCGGCGCCTTCGAAAACAGCTACTGGCAGCTGAACCAGGTCGGCGTGCCGCTGCTGTTGGCGACCTACTTCTCGCCGCTGGAGGAAAACCTCAGCCTGGCGTGCCGCCTGCCGGTGGCCGGCCTGCACGTGGACGGCGTGCGCGCGCCGCACGAACTGACCAGCATCGCCGACTGGCTGCCGGTGCACAAGGTGCTGTCGGTCGGCATCGTCGACGGCCGCAACATCTGGCGCGCCGACCTCGACGCCGCGCTGGCCGCGCTCACGCCCATCATTGAAAAGCGCGCCGGCAAGCTGTGGCTGTCGACCTCCTGCTCGCTGCTGCACACGCCGTTCACGCTGGCGGCCGAGACCGCGCTGGACGGCGAGATCCGCAGCTGGCTGGCCTTCGCCACCGAAAAGCTGGAGGAACTGGACCTCCTCAAGCGCAGCCTGCACGGCGGCGACGTCAGCGAAGCCCTGGCCGTCTCGCGCGCCGCCATCGCCGGCCGCCGCGCCAGCCCGCGCGTGCGCCAGCCGGCCGTGCGCGAACGCCTGCAAGCGCTGCCGGCCGACGCCGACCAGCGCCGCTCGCCGTTCGCCCAGCGCCAGGCGCTGCAGCGCGCCCATTTGCGGCTGCCGGACTTCCCCACCACCACCATCGGCTCCTTCCCGCAAACGACGGCCATCCGCGGCGCCCGCGCCAGCTTCAAGCGCGGCGAGCTCAGCCTGACAGAATACGAGGCGCACATGCGCGCGGAAATCGCCCACGCCGTGCGGCGGCAGGAGGAGCTCGGCCTGGACGTGCTGGTGCACGGCGAGGCCGAACGCAACGACATGGTCGAATACTTCGGCGAACAACTGGACGGCTTCGCCTTCACACAGCTGGGCTGGGTGCAATCCTACGGCTCGCGCTGCGTCAAGCCGCCCATCATCTACGGCGACGTCCGCCGCCCGAAAGCCATGACGGTGGACTGGACCGTGCACGCGCAAAGCCTGACCGCCAAGCCGATGAAAGGCATGCTGACCGGCCCCATCACCATCCTGCAATGGTCGTTCGTGCGCGACGACCAGCCGCGCGCCGACACCGCGCTGCAAATCGCGCTGGCCATCCGCGACGAGGTGGCGGACCTGGAACAGGCCGGCATCGGCATCATCCAGATCGACGAGCCGGCCGTGCGCGAGGGCTTGCCGCTGCGCCGCGGCCGCTAGGACGGATACCTCGACTGGGCCACGCGCGCGTTCCGCGTCGCGGCCAGCGCGGTGGCGGACCAGACCCAGATCCACACCCATATGTGCTACGCCGAGTTCAACGACATCCTGCCGCAGATCGCCGCCATGGACGCCGACGTCATCACCATCGAGACCAGCCGCTCGGACATGGAACTGCTGAACGGCTTCGGCCAGTTCCGCTACCCCAACGAGATCGGCCCCGGCGTGTACGACATCCACTCGCCGCGCGTGCCGGCCCAGGCCGAGATGGTGCGCCTGCTGCAAAAGGCCAGCACGGTGATCCCGCCGGCCAACCTGTGGGTCAATCCGGACTGCGGCCTGAAGACGCGCGGCTGGGCGGAAACCGAAACCGCCCTGCGCAACATGGTGGCCGCCGCTCGTCAGCTGCGGGCAAATTACTAGCGTGATCGGGTTCCGGCCCGCGCCGGAACGCCGTAACGCCGCATTTTTACAGTAGAATGCTGGTGCCCGCGCATGCGCGCGTGGATAACCACTGATACTGTCGCCCATGTCCAAGAGCCTGTTTCAAAAGCCCATAGAAATCAAGATTTCCACCGTCGTCGCCGTCTCCGCCATTCTGTCGACGGCCGACAGCATCGCTCTCGACGCCGCGCTGGCTGAAATGACCGGCGGCACCGCCGACTTCTTCGAGGACGACCTGACCGTGATCGACGTC
The DNA here is from genome assembly GCF_013376005.1 of Duganella sp. SG902. Classification (GTDB taxonomy): domain Bacteria; phylum Pseudomonadota; class Gammaproteobacteria; order Burkholderiales; family Burkholderiaceae_D; genus Rugamonas. Next base: position 137,603 of record NZ_JABMJK010000005.1, read on the forward strand.
GCCGCCCTGCCGTCCGGCTGCGGCCAGATCGACTGGGCCGGCCTGATCGCCCTGCTGAAGAAATACCGCCTGAACCCGGTCGCGGTGCGCAACGCGCCGCCCGAGCTGGCCGCCGAGATCGCCGCCCACGGCCTGACGCTGGAACCGGCCAACGCCAAGCGCGAAGAGGCCGAGCCGACGCCCGCGCCCAAGCCGGCCCCCGCGCCGGTGGCGGTGAGCGCCGCCCAGGCCCAGCCGCCGGCGCCGGCCAGCAACGGCACCGACGTCATGATCATCGACACCCCGGTGCGCGCCGGCCAGCGCATCTACGCGCGCGGCTGCGACCTGGTGGTCACCGCCGTGGTCAACAACGGCGCCGAGATCATCGCCGACGGCAGCATCCACGTGTACAACACGCTCAACGGCCGGGCCCTGGCCGGCGCCTCGGGCAACGCCCAGGCCCGCATCTTCGCCATGAGCATGGCGCCGGAACTGGTCTCGATCGCCGGCGTCTACCGCACGTTCGAGGATGGTTTCCCAACGGAATATGCACGCGCGCCGGCGCAAATTCGCTTGGTCGGCGACCGAATCGATATACTATCTGTCAATACTGCCAACCGCGCTTAAGCACACCTCTCTGAAAAGGATTATTCGTGGCAAGAATTATTGTTGTAACGTCCGGCAAGGGCGGTGTAGGTAAAACCACTTCCAGCGCCAGCTTCTCGACCGGGCTGGCCATGCGCGGTCACAAGACCGCCGTCATCGACTTCGACGTCGGCCTGCGCAACCTGGACCTGATCATGGGCTGCGAGCGCCGCGTGGTGTACGACCTGATCAACGTCATCAACAAGGAAGCGACCCTGACCCAGGCGCTGATCAAGGACAAGCACTGCGACAACCTGTTCATCCTGCCGGCCTCGCAGACGCGCGACAAGGATGCGCTGTCGGAAGACGGCGTGGAAGAAGTGCTGCACGAGCTGATCAACATGGGCTTCGAGTTCATCATCTGCGACTCGCCGGCCGGCATCGAGCACGGCGCGCTGATGGCGCTGACCTTCGCCGATGAGGCCATCATCGTCACCAACCCGGAAGTGTCGTCGGTGCGCGACTCGGACCGCATCCTCGGCATCATCCAGGCCAAGTCGCGCCGCGCCCAGACCGGCGGCGAGCCGGTCAAGGAGCACCTGCTGATCACCCGCTACTCGCCCAAGCGCGTGGAAGCGGACGAGATGCTGTCGTACCAGGACGTGCAGGAAATCCTGCGCATTCCCCTGATCGGCATCATTCCGGAATCGGAACAAGTGCTGCATGCTTCGAACCAGGGCAACCCGGCCATTCACTTCAAGGGCACCGACGTGGCGGAGGCGTACGAGGACGTGGTCTCGCGCTTCCTCGGCCAGGAAATGCCGCTGCGCTTTATCACCTATGAAAAGCCGGGCCTGCTGCAGCGTATCTTTGGGAGCAAGTAATCATGGCACTGCTTTCTTTCCTGTTTCCGCCTAAACCGAAAACCGCCACCGCGGCCAAGGAGCGGCTGCAGATCATCATCGCGCGCGAGCGCAACGGCCGCGCCGGTCCGGACTTCCTGCCGGCCCTGCACAAGGAACTGATCGAGGTGATCTCCAAGTACACCAAGGTCAACGCCGACGACATCAAGATCTCGCTGGACCGCCAGGGCAACCTGGAGGTGCTCGACGTCAACGTGGTGCTGCCGGACGCCTAAGCCTGCGACGGCCGGTGCACGCCGGCCGCCAACAACTCCCGCGCCACCCTGGCGCAGGCATCCACGTGCTGGTAGCCGATCTGGCGGAAGGCCAAAAAGCCGATGCCGGCCGAGGCCAGCTGCCCGGCCAGCGGCACCAGCTTGCCGGCCTGGCGCGCCACCGCCTTGAAGCCGGTCTTGCGCAGCAGCTGCAGCACCACCTCCCGCGTCACCAGCTTCCCGACCAGCATGCCGCCGACGCCGATCGCCGCCTCATAGGCGATCAGGCGGAACTTGGGCTGCAGGCGCTCGATCTGCTGCTCGGACAGGCCGAATTCCTGGTTGATGTCGTCGATCAACAGCGCGAACAGGCGCAGGTCCGACACCACGTCCAGCCCCGGGATCGGCACCGCCGCCACCCCGGCCGACACTATGGCGCGCCGCCGCACCAGCTGGCGGCAACGTTCGCGCACGCTGGCAATGTCACGTTCCGAGCCCGGCACCAGGGTCCAATTTGTGTCTTTTTTGCTGCTCATGCGCACTCCCGGCCCGCGTTGGGCATTCTTTCCATTTTTCAACTTCTACATTGAACTCAGCGTTTTTCCAGTGTACCGTGTAATGAATGTGCTGAATGTGCGGGCCCGCACGGGGAAATGCAAGCATTGATAGAGAATCAATTATAGTATCCATAGAAAAAATAAATTAGCGGTTTTGTTAATCCTTTTGTAAATCTCTGTTATATTCAAAGTAACTTCTCTTTAACATTTTCCAGCAGGCAGCAGTATGCGAATTGCCGTACTCGATAACGACCGCAGCCAAGCCGATCTGATCTGCCAGGTGCTCACCTCGGCCGGCCACATCTGCCACAGCTTCCAGACCGCCAAGGACGTGCTGGCGCAGTTGCGCAAGGACAGTTACGACATGCTGATTCTCGACTGGCAAGTGGTCGATCTGGGCGGCGCCGAGGTGCTGCGCCGCGCCAAGGAAAAGCTGCCGGACAACGCGCCGGTGCTGTTCCTGACCACAAGCTCCGGCGAGGACGATATCGTGGCCGGCCTGGCCGCCGGCGCCGACGATTACATGATCAAGCCGCTGCGCCGCAGCGAGATGGTGGCCCGGGTGCAAGCACTGTTGCGCCGCGCCTATCCCGCGCAAAACGGCGCCGAATCGCTGCAATTCGGCCAATATGTGTTCGAAACCCGCCCCGGCCGCCTGCTGATGGATGGCATAGTGTTGGATGTAACCCACAAAGAGTTCTACCTGGCACTGTTATTTTTCCGCAACATCGGCCGCCCGCTGTCGCGCGCCTACATTCACGAGGCGGTCTGGATCCGCGAGACGGCCGTGCCGTCGCGCACCATGGACACCCACGTTTCCCGCGTCCGCAACAAGTTGCAACTGAAGCCGGAGAACGGCTTCCGCCTGGTGCCGGTCTACAGCTACGGTTACCGCCTGGAAAAGCTCGGCGCCTGAGTCCCTTGCCGTGGTCACGGTATAATGACCGCATAATTATTGCCTGGACCCGAAATGCAGCTGCTTGCCGTCGGCCTCAACCACACCACCGCACCGGTCTCGCTCCGCGAGCAGCTGGCGTTCGCCCCTGAGCAGCTGGGCCAGGCGGTGATGGCGGCGCGCTCGTGGTTCGAGCGCATCGACCATCGCGGTTCCGACGAGGCGGCCATCCTCTCGACCTGCAACCGCACCGAGCTGTACGCCGCCAGCACCGTGCCCGATCCGCTCGACGCCGGCGCCCATTTCCTGGCCGATTTCCACCGGCTCAACTACGCCGAGCTGCGCCCGCACCTGTACATGCTGCCGCAGCACGACGCCGTGCGCCACACCTTCCGCGTCGCCTCCGGGCTCGATTCGATGGTGTTGGGCGAAACCCAGATCCTCGGCCAGATCAAGGACGCCATCCGCACCGCCGACGAGGCGGGCGGCCTGGGCACCTATCTGCACCAGCTGTTCCAGCGCTCGTTCGCGGTGGCCAAGGAGGTGCGCAGCACCACCGAGATCGGCGCCCACAGCGTCTCGATGGCGGCCGCCGCCGTGCGCCTGTCGCAGCGCATCTTCGACAAGATCTCCGAGCAGAACGTGCTGTTCATCGGCGCCGGCGAGATGATCGAACTGTGCGCCACCCACTTCGCGGCGCAGAATCCGAAAACCATCACCATCGCCAACCGCACGCTGGAACGCGGCGAGGCGCTGGCGCACCGCTTCGGCGGCCGCGCCATCCGCCTGGCCGACCTGCAGGACAAGCTGCACCAGTACGACATCGTGATTTCCTGCACCGCCTCCTCGCTGCCGCTGATCGGCCTGGGGATGGTGGAGCGCGCCATCAAGGCGCGCCGCCACAAGCCGATGTTCATGGTCGACCTGGCCGTGCCGCGCGACATCGAGCCGGAGGTGGCGCGCCTCAACGACGCCTTCCTGTACACGGTCGACGACCTCGGCAAGGTGGTCCAGACCGGCATGGAAAACCGCCAGGCCGCCGTCGCCCAGGCCGAGGCCATCATTGAAACCCGCGTGCAGTCATTCATGCACTGGATCGACGACCGCGCCGTGGTGCCGGTGATCCAGCACCTGCAGGAAAACGGCGAGGCGCTGCGCCAGATGGAACTGGAGCGCGCGCGCAAGATGCTGGCCCGGGGCGAGGACGTCGACGCCGTGCTGGAAGCCCTGTCCAAGGGCCTCACCGCGAAGTTCATGCACGGTCCGCAGCAGGCGCTGCACCGCGCGCAGGGCGAGGAACGCGCCCAACTGGCCGAGCTGCTGCCCCAGATGTTCCGCGGCCGCCGTTAGCGGCCACCTCCCCGCTCCATCCGCATCCGCCCGCCACCGGCGCGGCATCCCTCACTTATTAAGAACACGCTATGAAACCATCCATGCTGGCCAAGCTCGATCAACTGGCGAACCGCCTGGTCGAACTCGATGAATTGCTGATGTCCGAAGGCGCCACCGATAACATGGACGCCTACCGCAAGATGAACCGCGAGCACGCCGAGATCGGCCCGCTGGTGGCGGTCTACAAGTCCTACCAGGAGGCGCTGGGCGACATCGAGGCGGCGCAGGAAATGCTGGGCGATCCCGACATGAAGGAATTCGCGCAGGAGGAAATCGAGGCGGCCAAGGCCCGCACCGCCGAACTGGACCTGGAACTGCAGAAAATGCTGCTGCCGAAGGACGCCAACGACGAGCGCAACATCTTCCTCGAAATCCGCGCCGGCACCGGCGGCGACGAATCGGCGCTGTTCGCCGGCGACCTGCTGCGCATGTACACCCGCTACGCCGAACGCAACCGCTGGCAGGTGGAGATGGTGTCGGAGTCGCCGTCCGACCTGGGCGGCTACCGCGAGGTGATCGTGCGCCTGGTCGGCAACGGCGTGTACTCCAAGCTGAAATTCGAATCGGGCGGCCACCGCGTGCAGCGCGTGCCGGCCACCGAAACCCAGGGCCGCATCCACACCTCGGCCTGCACGGTGGCGGTGATGCCGGAGGCGGACGAGGTGGAGGACGTCAACATCAACCCGTCCGAGCTGCGCATCGACACCTTCCGCGCCTCGGGCGCCGGCGGCCAGCACATCAACAAGACCGATTCCGCCGTGCGCATCACCCACCTGCCGACCGGCATCGTGGTCGAGTGCCAGGACGACCGCTCGCAGCACAAGAACAAGGCCCAGGCCATGAAGGTGCTGGCCACCCGCATCAAGGACGTGCAGCTGCGCGAGCAGCAGGCCAAGGAGGCGGCCACCCGCAAGAGCCTGATCGGCTCGGGCGACCGCAGCGAACGGATCCGCACCTACAACTACCCGCAGGGCCGCATGACCGACCACCGCATCAACCTGACCTTGTACAAGCTGGACTTCATCATGGACGGCGACCTCAATGAACTGGTCAACGCGCTGACCACCGAGCACCAGGCCGAGCTGCTGGCGGCGCTCGGTGATTAAGAGGGGCCTAAGGCTGAAATAGCAACTTTGTGCGAGAATGCCCCGATTCTTCCAAGGACCCCGCTCATGATACATACCCGCTCCCTGCTGATGTCCATCGCCATCGCCGCCTTCGGCCTGATCGGCGTCGCCCTGTATTTGCAGCACGGGCTGGACATGCTGCCTTGCCCGCTGTGCGTGATCCAGCGCTACCTGTTCCTCGCCATCGGCGTGCTCGCGCTGATCGGCGCCTACAGCGGCAAGCCGAAGGCGCTGGCCGGCGTCGGCCTGCTGGCGGCGCTGGGCGGCCTGTTCACCGCCGGCAAACACCTGTGGGTGCTGGCGCATCCCGGCCTGTCCTGCGGCATCGATCCGATGGAGACCTTCCTCAACAAGATCCCGACCGCGACCTACCTGCCCTTCCTGTTCAAGGCCGACGGCCTGTGCGAGGACGCGCTGGCGCCGTGGTTCGGCCTGGCGATTCCGCAATGGTCGTTCCTGTGGTTCGGCCTGTTCACGCTGGCGCTGGGCTGGCTGCTGATCCGCCGCGTCAAATGAGCGCCACCATCGCATCCCTGCAAAGGCAGTCCGTGCTGGATGCGCTGGATAACCGCGTGCTGCTGTGCCACGCGCTGGGCCTGAACCGCATCGCCCTCATCACCCAGTCGGAACGCGTGCTGACGGCGGAAGAGTCGCAACGCTTCGCCGCGCTGGTGCAACGCCGCCTGGCCGGCGAGCCGATCGCCTACATCGTCGGCCAGCGCGAATTCTTCGGCCTGCCGTTTGAAGTCAACGGCGCCGTGCTGATCCCGCGTCCCGACACCGAACTGCTGGTCGAGCTGACGCTGGACCGCCTGCCCTTCAAGGGCCGCGTGCTGGACATGGGCACCGGCAGCGGCGCCATCGCCGTCGCGCTGGCGCACACGCGCAAGGACGCCGACGTCACCGCGCTCGACGTCAGCGCCGACGCGCTGGCGGTGGCGCGGCGCAACGCCGCCAACAACGGCGCCCGCGTCAGCTTCCTGCAAAGCGACTGGTACGCCGCGCTGGCCGGGGCCAACGCCGCGCCGTTCGACGTCATCGCCTCCAACCCGCCCTACATCGCCAGCGGCGACCGTCATTTGTCCGAGGGGGATTTGCGCTACGAACCGGTGGGCGCGCTGACCGACCACGCGGACGGCCTGTCGGCGCTGCGCGTCATCATCGCCGGCGCGCCACAACACCTCAAGCCGCAGGGCTGGCTGCTGATGGAGCATGGTTACGATCAGGCGGCGGCCGTGCGCGCGCTGCTGTCCGACACCGGCTACGGGGAAGTGCAAAGCTGGCGCGACCTGGCCGGCATCGAGCGCGTGAGCGGCGGCCGCCTCAAAACCTGATTTCCAGCCGGCGGCGCAAGGCCGACAGCAGCATCGACGCCGGCGCCGGCTTGTACATCACCTCGACAAAATCCTCCGGCCGCGCGGGCGGCAGCAAGGTATGCAGCAGCACCGGCGGCGCCTCCTCGCGCGGCCACAGGTCCCACACGCTTTCGTCGGAGCACAGGATCAGCGCGGGATCGCGGTCGCCCGGCTCGTACTGCACATCGAATTCCGCGCTTTCCAGGATCTCGCTCAGATAATCCTGCATCGGCTGGTGCGGTTCCAGCAGCAGGATGACGTGGCCGGCGCCGAACGGCTCCGGCCAGTCGAAATGCGGTGTCGGCGGCATGGCGTCCCGCTCTTCCGCCAACGGCGCGCGGATCGCAAAACGCAAGCTTTCGCCACTCTGCCGCAAGATGCCGCCCATGGCGCGCACCAGATGCGCCGCCACCATCACGCCGGGCAGGATGCGGTCGTCGGCCAGCGACGCGCTCACCTCGCACCACGGTCCATCCGCCTGGCCGGCCTGGAACGCCAGCTCCACCGTGCCCGGGAAACGCCGCGCCTTCAGCGCCAACTGCCCTCCCGCATGCTCGCGGATGCGCGCCATCACCTGTGCCAGGCGCCGCCCATCGAGCAGCGCCAGCCCCGGCAGCTCGGCGCGGTCGTGCGACACATGCTGCATCAGGGCATGCAGATAGGCCGGCGCCAGCGCCAGTTCCGGCGTCTGCAGCTCGAAGCGGGCACACTCCTGCAAGTCGGACAGCCACTCCAGCTGTCGCCGCGCCTCGCCTTCCAGCGCGTGCAGGTCGGCAAAACCGGTACTGGCGCTGGTGGCAATGCGCGCCAGCGGCGCCCGCAGGTCTTGGTTCAGCGCCGCCAGCAGGCGCGCGCGGATCTGGGCAGCAGTGGTGGTCTCCATAGCGCTCCCGTTCAGGAATGTGATCCATTATTGCACCAACCGGGGCCGTGTGCGGCATTTGTTAAAATGCTCTTTTTGCCGCCTTCCGGCGAGTTCGGCCAATTTCGGTTAATCTCAGCACCAATAATTTTTTGCTGCACCAGAAAGGATTTCAAATTGCCAACTCTTTTGACACGACGCCTGGCCCTGTTGGCCGATGAAAAGCACCGCGCCGTGCTGGCTGGCGGCTTGCGCGGCATCGAGCGGGAGACCTTGCGTGTGGACCGCGCCGGCCATCTGGCGCACACGCCGCATCCGGTGGCCATGGGTTCGGCCCTGACGCATCCGCAAATCACCACCGATTACGCTGAAACCCTGCTGGAATTCATTACCCCGGCCGAGAAGGACATCGCCGACACCGTCGCCAAGCTGGACGGCATCCACCGCTACGCCTACAGCAAGCTGGGCGACGAGCTGCTGTGGAGCCAGTCCATGCCATGCCAGCTGCCGCCGGAAGAAGAGATCGAAATCGCCTGGTACGGCACCTCCAACCTCGGCACCCTGAAACACGTGTACCGTCGCGGCCTGGCGCTGCGCTATGGCAAGGCCATGCAATGCATCGCCGGCATCCACTACAACTACTCGCTGGACGAGCGCCTGTGGCGCGTGCTGGCGGAAAATGAAGTGAGCGGCAAGCGCCTGACGCCGCGCTCCTTCCAGTCCGAGGCCTACCTCGCCACCATCCGCAACTTCCGCCGCTACAGCTGGCTGCTGATGTATTTGTTCGGCGCCTCGCCGGTGCTGTCGAGCGGCTTCCTGCGCGGCCGTCCGCACAAGCTGGAGACGCTGTCCGACGACACGCTCTACCTGCCCTACGCCACCAGCCTGCGCATGAGCGACCTCGGTTACCAGAACGACGCGCAGTCGGGCCTGAGCCCGCACGAGAACTGCCTGGACAGCTACGTCGCGGCGCTGACCAAGGCCGTCAACCAGCCTTACGAACCGTACGCCAAACTGGGCACCAAGCGCGATGGCGAATGGATCCAGCTCAGCACCAACGTGCTGCAGATCGAGAACGAGTACTACTCCACCATCCGTCCCAAGCGCGTGATCCAGACCGGCGAGCGTCCGATCCAGGCGCTTTGCGCGCGCGGCGTGCAGTACATCGAAGTGCGCTGCATGGACGTCGATCCGTTCGAGCCGGTCGGCATCAGCGTCGCCACCGGCCGCTTCCTCGACGCCTTCCTGCTGTTCTGCGCGCTGGAGGAAAGCCCGGCCATCACGCCGGAACAAGGCGCGGTCTACACCGAAAACTTCGCGCGCACCGTGAAGGAAGGCCGCCGTCCGGGCCTGACGCTGCGCAACGGCGACACCGAGGTGGCGCTGCCGGTGTGGGGCGCGGAACTGCTGGAGCGGATTCGCCCGGTGGCGGCGCTGCTCGACACGCTGCGCGGCGACAGCGCCCACGCCGACGCGCTGGCGGCGCAAGCGGCCAAGCTGGCCGATCCCGAACTGACGCCATCGGCCAGGGTGCTGGCGGCGCTGCGCGCCAACGGCAAATCGTTCGCCGCCTTCGGACTGGCGCAAAGCGAAAAGCACGCGGCCTATTTCCGCAGCCATCCGCCCACCGCCGAGGAAGCGGCCTACTTCGACAACCTGGCCGCCATCTCGCTGGCCGAGCAGGCGGAGATGGAAGCGGCGCCGCAATCCAACTTCGACGACTACGTGGCGGCCTACCGCGCCTCCAACCTGTGCCAGTCGCGCCAGGACTGTGACTGATCCACATGCTGACCTTCTACAACGAACAGCACGCGCAGCACCGTGGCCGCCACGAGTTCTTTCGCGGCGAGCAGGTGCCCTGCTTTGAAAAGCCGGAGCGTGCCGATTCGGTGTTGGCGGAACTGGGCCGGCGCGGCCTGGGCCGCATCGTCACGCCGCATGGCGTGCCGTTGATGTCGCTGGAACGCGTCCACACGCCGCGCTACCTGCACTTCCTGCGCAACGCGTGGAATGAATGGGTGGCGCTGGACCCGGCCAATGCGCAGAAGGACGCCTTTCCCTCGGTGTGGCCGGTGCGCACGCTGCGCAGCGACGTCGAGCCGGAAAACTTCGCCGCGCGCATGGGCCTGTACTCGATGGACAGCGGCACGCCGCTGACAGCCGGCACCTGGACCGCCGCCAAGACCGGCGCCGATTGCGCGGTGAACGCGGCGCACGCGCTGCGGCTCGGCGAACGCGGCACCTTTGTCCTCAGCCGTCCGCCGGGCCACCACGCCGGCGCCGACTTCTTCGGCGGCTACTGCTTCCTGAACAACGCCGCGCTGGCGGCGCAGCACCTGCTGGACGATGGCGCGCGCAAGGTCGCCATCATCGACATCGACTACCACCACGGCAACGGCACGCAGAGCATCTTTTACCAGCGCGACGATGTGCTGTTCATTTCCATCCACGCCGACCCGCGCGGCGAATACCCGTTCTACCTCGGCCACGCCGATGAACGCGGCGAAGGCGCCGGCATGGGCTACAACCTGAACCTGCCGCTTGCGGCGGGCAGCAGCGCGCAGGCCTGGTTCTCGGCGCTGGAGACCGCCTGCATCCGCATCGGCAGCTTCGCGCCGGACGCGCTGGTGGTGTCGCTGGGCGTGGACACATTCGCCGGCGACCCGCTGTCGCGCTTCAAGCTGCAAAGCGCGGACTACCTGAAAGTGGGCGAGCGCCTGGCCTGGCTCAACGTGCCGACTGCCTTCATCTTCGAGGGCGGCTACGCGGTGAAGGAACTGGGCGTCAACGTGGTCAACGTGCTTGAGGGCTACGAGACAGCGCTTTGAACACGTAGTCGGTCAGCAGCTTCTCGCTGATGGCGTGCGGCTGGCGCACCTGGAAATTGGTGGTGGTGATGACTACCACCGAGCGCTGCTCGGGCAGCACCAACACCTTGTTGCCGCCGCTGCCGGACATCATGGCCGCGCGCCAGACCTGCCCATCCTGCTTGAAGCGCTTGAGCCACCACAGATAGCCGTAGTCGGTGTCGTCATCGACCTGCGCGTGCGGCGACAGTGATTGCCTGACCCATTCCGCCGACACCACGCGCTTGCCTTCCCACACGCCGCCGTTCAAGTACAACTCGCCCAGCTTGAGCCAGTCACGGCTGCGCAGCTGGAGGCCGCCGCCGGTCATGGCCGGGCCGGTGGGCGTGTATTGCCACTTCAATTTCGTGATGCCCAGTGGACCGAACAAGGTGCGCGCCGCGAATTGATCGACTTTTTCGCCGGTGGCTTTTTCCAACACGGGGCCCAGCATGGTGGGGCCGGCGGTGCAGTAGGAGAAGCTGCGGCCGTGCGGCGAGTCCTTCGGCTTGGTGACCCAGTCGGCGAAGCCGCGTATCGGCAGGTCCATCGCGAACTGGGTCCAGTCCTCCAGCAAATACATGGCTTCCTCGTTCCCGCGCGAGAACTGGTTCTGGTCATCGCACTCCAGCAGGGAACTCATGGTAAGGAAATCCTCGACCGTGATTTTCTCCTTGCGCGGATCGGGATAGCGCACCGGATGCTTCTCCGGGAAGAAGCCGAACACCGGCGTGCCGGGCTTCAGCTTGCCCTGGTCGATGGCGATCCCCACCAGCATGTCGGTGACGCTCTTGCCGACCGAGCGCGTGTTGCGCAGGCCCTCGGCGCCGTCGTTGTCGAAATAGGATTCGTGTACCAGCTTGTCGTCCTGCGAGATCAGGACGCTGGTGATTTGCTTGAAATCGCCCTTGCGGATGGCGGCGTCCATGTCGGACAGGGGATCGGCCGCCGCGGCGGCCGTGCATACGACAAAAACCAGAGGGAGAAACTTACGCATCATCGCAGCTCCAATCAAGTTAGTTCAAATCAGTATACATCGCGCCGGTAGCGCCCCTCTTCCGTCAGTTGCTCCAGTTGTGGGCGGCCGAGGATGTCGGCCAGCGCCGCATCCACACCGCCGGCCATGCCTTGCAGGCTGCCGCAGACAAAGATGGCGGCGCCGTCGCTGATCCATGCGCGCAGCGTGTCGGCACGCTCGCGCAGGCGATCCTGCACATAGCCGCCGTCCGCATCGCGCGAGTAGACCAGATCCAGCTCCGGCAGGAAGCCGCGCGCGCGCCATCCCTGGATTTCCTCGGCGCAGATCGCGTCATAGGCTTGCTGGCGCTCGCCGAAGATCAGCCAGTTGCGCTGCACGTTCTCCAGTGCGCGCGCGCGCAAGTGCGAACGTAGGCCGGCGATGCCGGAACCGTTGCCGATGTAGATGGCGGGCGCCGGCCGCGGATACGCATCGAAGGCCGGATTGGCGATCAGGCGCACGCGCACTTCGTCGCCGATCATGGCTTGCGCGGTCAGCCAGCCGGAGGCCAGGCCCAGCCCCTGCTCGCCGCGCACTTGGCGTACCACCAGCTGCATGCTGCCGTCCTGCGCGATGGAGGCCAGCGAATAACGGCGCGGCGCAACGTCCTTGCCGTAATGGCCTGGCCAGATGTCGACCAATGCGCCCGGACGCCAGCCCGCGCCCACCGGACCGTCCAGCGTGATCTCATACAGCGGCAAGCCGATGCTGCCAGGATTGAGCAGGGTGCGGCCGGTCAAGCGCCAGCTGTCATAGTCGCTGTCGTCCGCTCCCGCGTTGAGCGAGACCTCGGCCGCGTCATGCCCCATCAGGCCGCGCAGCGCGCTGCCCCAGCGCGCCAATGCGCCGGCATCGCCGTTGTCGACTTCAATGATCGGATGCAGCGGCTGCGCGCCCATGAACGCCAGGCGCTGGTCCAGCGTGCGGCCGAAGCCGCAGAACTGCGCGTAATTGCGGTCGCCCAGCGCCAGAACGGCGTACTGCACGTGCTTGAGTTCTTCCCTTGCCGCGAGCAGCAGACGGCTGAAGCGGCGCGCGCTGTCGGGCGGCTCGCCCTCGCCGAAACTGCTGGCGACGAACAGCGCGCGGCGATACTTGCCCAGCTGCGGCGGCGTGAGTTTTTCCAGCGACTGCACGTGCACCGCGACGCCAGCTTTCTGCAAGGCCGCCGCGCTTTGCAGCGCCACGCGCTCCGCCTGGCCGGTCTGGCTGGCGTAGGCCATCAGCACCGGGTCGTCGCCGGCATCGACCGGCGGCGCAGCTGCGGCCAATCGTGCGCGCTCGTCCCGCGCGATGCGCTTCTGCTTGCGGCGATCGAGATACAGCATCCAGCCGGTGATGCCAAAGCCGGGCAGCGCCAGCGCGGCGATGAACACAATCAGCTGGCCCGCCACACCGAAGTAGGTGCCGATGTGCAGCGGGTAGATGGTCGACTGGAAGCGCGCACCCAGCGGCTTGTCGTTGTACAGCTCATGCTTCACCAAAGCGCCGGTCTGCTGGTTGATCGTCATGCTGCTGCGCGCACGCACGTGCGTCGCATCCTTGGCCACCCACAGGATCTGCAGCGGCGCGTTGGCGCGCTCCGGCGGCCGCAGGAACGCCATCTGCCAGTTCGGCGCGTTCTTCTGGAAGGTCTCCCAGCTTAGCGTCAGGTCGGCCGGTTCCGCCTTGGCCGGCTTGGCGGCTTTCGGTTTTGACGTGGTCTCGCGCGGCGGACGCATTGTGCCCATCCAGCCGTCGGCCATGTCGCGGATCGGCTCGAAGGCCCAGTACACGCCGGAGGCGGTGAACATCAGGAACACCACCATCACCCAGGTGCCCACCACCGAGTGCAAGCCCCACAGGAAGGAGCGGCCCTTCATGCGCGTGTCGAAGGTGAGCCAGGTGCGCCAGTCCCACAGGCGGCGCGGCCAGCGCAGATACAGCCCGGTCAACGCAAGGCCCATCAGGCAGAACGCCAGCGTGCCGCTGACCATCTTGCCGGGATCGCGCGGCAGCAGCAGGAAGCGGTGCAGCTGTTCGGTCCATTCGAAGAAGTCCTCACCGGCCAGCTCCGGCAGCAGCGCGCCGGTGTACGGATTGAAGTAAATCGTTTCGCCCTTGCGCTGGCCCGGCGGCGGCGCAAGGCCGACGCGCGCGCTGGAGCCCGGCGTATCGTAGAAGATGATGCTGGTCACGCGTTCGTGCGGCCGGGCCGCCTGCGCCGCCAGCATGATTTGCTGCGGTCCCAGCGTCGCCAAGTCCTGCACCGCGACGTTGCGCACGCCGGGGTTGATCGCATCCAGTATCTGTTCGCGGAACGCGAGGATGGCGCCGGTCAGGCCGATCACCATCAGGACCGTGCCTGCGGTGATGCCGACAAACCAATGCAGCTGGAACCAGAGCTTTTTCACAGGTCGACCTTCATGCTCAATTTGATCAGGCGCGGCGCGCCGGAAGCGAGGCGCGTGCCGGCGCCGGCCCAGTATTGTTTGTTGGCGACGTTGTCGATATTCGCCTGCCACACCATGTTCTTGTACGCATAGCGCGCGCCCACGCTGAACAGCGTGACGCCACCCAGGAACGCCTGATTCAGATCGTTGACCGGACGGCGGCCGGTGTAATACGCGCCGCCGTTGAACGACAGGCCCGGCGCCAGTTCATACGACAGGAAAGCGCTGCCGGTCTGTTTGGACGCGTTCTCCGGCAGCTTGCCGTTGTAGTCGGCATTGATATGGCGGAATTCAGGATCGATGAACTGCGCCGAGGTTTGCCACGACAACTGGCGCGTCAGCTTGCCCTGAGCGGACAGCTCCACACCGCGATAACGCTGTTCACCATCGGCGGTAAAGACGTTGGCGGTGTTGGTGTAATAACCGGGACGGCTGATATCGAACAGCGCGGCCTGCACCAGCGAACCGTCAGCCACGCGCCAGCGCGCGCCAACTTCCTTCTGCCGGCTGACGCCCGGCTCCATGCGCACGCCAACGTTGGCGGTGCCGGTCGGCGCGGTCTCGCCCTCCTCCAGCCCTTGCGAGGTCGAGGCGTAGAACGACAGGTCGTTATCGAGCTTGTAGATCAAGCCCGCCATCGGCGTGGTCTTGCTGACGTCATAGTGATTCGTTCCCTGGTCGCTGCGATACTGCACGCTGCGCACGCCGGCCACCGCCTGCCAGTGTGGCGAGAAGGTCAGGCGGTCGAGCGCATACACGCCACTGTCGCGCGAATCCAGCGCCGCCGTGGTGGGCGTGGTGGGGTATGCGGACACCGTGTAGCTGGTGATCGGCGCCGGGTTGTACAGGTTTTGCGCGGCGATGGTGTAGTTGGCCTGATAGATAGGATCCTGACCCTTGTCGGTGCGCGTGGCGCCGAGGGTGAGATCGTGCCGCACAGGCCCGGTGACCACCGTGCCCGCCAGTTCGGCGCGCAGCATATTTGAATCGACCACGCTATGCTGCAGGTTGCCGGTGATGCGGCCGGCGCCGGTGGCCAGTGCCGCCGCATTGGTCAGACGGAAGATGGCCAGCGAACGGTCGCGCGCGGTTTCGGAGTGGCCGGCTTCCACGGTCAGGGCCCAATCATCGCTCAACGCATAATCCGCGCGCAGCAGGACGTTTTTGGTTTCCGCCTCAAACTTCGCCCAGTCCGGGCCAATCAGGCGCTTGGGATCCACCGCCGGCGGCAGCGTGATCACGCCTTTGACGGCGGCCGGCAAGGCGATGCCCGCCTGCTCGGTCACGCGGCGCTTGTCGTATTCCAGATCGGCCTTCAGCAGCAGGCGCGAACTCACGCGCCAGTCCAGCGCCGCCGAAGCGAACTTGCGGTTGCCGTTGCCGACGTTGTCCATATAAGAGCCCAGCGTGCCGCCGGCCGCGTTGACGCGCACGCCCACGTCGCCAAAGCGGCGCGCCACGTCGGCGGTGGCGACCGCGCTGCCGTTCTGGTCGACCGTCAGCCCCACCGTGCTGACCGGCGTGGCGCCGGCGCGCTTGGTGACGAAGTTGACCACGCCGGCCGGCGAAGTGAAGCCGTAATACAGCGCGGTGGCGCCCTTCAGCACCTCCACCCGCTCCTTGTCCTCCATCGGCACCTGCGAGAAGTTCATGATCGGCAGCGAGCCGTTCAAGCGGTAGTTGGTGCGGTTCTCCACCGCGATGCCGCGGATGACCAGCTGGTCCCAGGTCTCGCCGCCGTTCTGCTGGCGCGTGACGCCGGCGGTGTTGCGCAACGCGTCGTACAAGCCGCCGGCCGCCTGCAATTCCAGCACCTCGCGCGTGACCACGTTGACGGTGGATGGCACGTCCATGATGTCGGCGCCACGGAAGCTGCCGGCCTCCACGGTCTTCGGCGCGAAGCCGTCCGCCCGCGCGGCCGTCACCTTGACGGCCTGCAGGACCTGCTCATCCTCCTGCGCGAACGCGGGAAAGGCGGCAAACAGGGCGAGGTACAGCGGTAGTGGACGAAATGACATGGAACGCGAAGATAAAAGAATCGATGCGCACCATTCTATAGATAATGCGAATCATTATCAATTACTTGCCACCATCCCTCGCCGTCTAATTTGGAAACATGCCATCAATGGCGAGATCATGCCTGCACAACGAACGATCCGCTTGGGTACTGGCCGCATATGAAGTCAACGAACGCCCGAACTTTGGGGCTCTGCAGACGGCGGGAGGTGTGCAGCACCCACAGCTCGGTTTCATCGCCGGCGGTTCCCCAGGACACCAGTTCGCCTTTCTCCAGCAGGCTGCCGATGATGGAACGCGGCAGCATCGCCACGCCCGCGCCGGCGACGACCGCGTCCCGCACCGTCAGCAGCGATGACAGGCGCAGCACCGGTTGCGGCTCAACGGTGAGCTGGCCGTCATGGACGGACCAGATTTCGCCGTCGCGAAAAGTCGGCATCACGACGGCCGGGACCCGGAAAGCCTGGTCACTTTCGACTGGCATGGGAACGGAGGGAGCGGCGGCGAGGATCAACTGGTCACGGGCGAAACACCTGCCCACCAGTACGCTGTCCTTGCTGGGATTGATGCGGATGGCGACGTCGAAATGCTCGTCGACCAGGTTGGCCAAACGATCCTCGGACACGGCTTCGATCTGCACCTCGGGGTAGATGGCCTGGAAGGCTGCGGCCAGCCGCCCCAGCGCGACCTGCGAGAACAGCAGCGGCGCGGCGATACGCAGGCGGCCTCTCGGAGTCAGGAGCCCATCGCGCGCCGCCGCCACCGCCTCCGCCACCTCACGCATCGGGCCCTCGACCCTGGCGCGCAGCAACTGCCCGGCTTCGGTCAGCTCCAGGCTGCGGCTGCCTCGCTCGATCAGGCGGATGCCCAGGGCCTCCTCCAGATCGGCGATGCGGCGCGACAAGGTCGCTTTGGACCGGCCACTAGCGCGGCTGGCTCGTCCGAAGCCGCCATGAACGGCGACCAGTTGAAAATCCTCCAGCGCGTTGAGATCCATACCTGTCCCATATCTGACACAAATGGCGTTAGTTTATAGCCTTTGTTTTAGATATGAAACCGGCACTTGATCATTCCCGCTTCAGGCTGCGGGGGCGATTTCGGTAGCAAAGCCGCGATAGGTGTGCAGCGGCCGCCCCAGGATGCGGGTCAGGCGCTCGACGTCGCCGGCCTCGGGGATCATGCCGTCGGTGACATAGCGCTCCGCCATCAGGCGCATCTCATAGGCCATCCACTTTGGCATGAAATTCGCCAGGTTTTGCTCGAAGCCGGATGGGTCATCACCGCCATAGGCCACCGGACGTCCCAGTACATCCGACCAGATCGCGGCCACTTCCGTACCGGTCAGCGTGTCCGGACCAACCAGGTTGATGGTTTCGACAGGCAGCTTGCCCGGGGCTTGCGCGCGGCGGATCAGCTCGATTGCGGCTACCTCGGCGATGTCGCGGGCATCGACCATCGCCACCCCTTTGCTGCCGATCGGCATTGGGTAAAGGTTGTAGTTGAAAATGACGTCCTTCACCATGTGCTCGTTGTCGATGAAGTACGACGGGCGCAGGATGGTGGCGCTGAAACCCATCTGTTCAATCATGCGCTCGGCGCCCAGCTTGACGGCGAAGTGCGGCACGTTGACGAAGCGGTCGCTGTGCAGCACGGACAGATAGACCAGCCGTTCCACACCCGATTCACGCGCGATGTTCAGGGTAATCAGCGCCTGGGTGAACTCGTCGCCGGCCACGGCGTTGAGCAGAAACAGCGCGTTCACCCCTTTGAAAGCGGCGCGCAACGAGTCGATATCGAGCAGGTCGCCCTGAACCACTTCCACACCGGCCGGAAAGTTGGCCTTCGAGGGGTCGCGGACGAGGACGCGCACATTGGCGCCGCGTTTGACGAGTTGTTGCACAACTTGGCTGCCAACGCGGCCGGTGCCGCCAGTAACGAGAATAGTCATGATAGTTTTCCTTGGGTTTGGTTGAAAAGACAGGTTCATAGTATCGGTATCATTTATGGTCCGATAGCCCTACGAACGAGACGGATCGTCCCAAAAACAAAACACCCTCCTCATCACAAAATTTTTAAATAAATCGCTTGCCATTAGATCGTACACTATGTATAGTACGTACATGGGCGCTGCAAACAGCGCAAGCTGTAGTAGATTAGCAAGCTGTTATACCCTAAGGTAGATAGCAAGCGATTGAATAGCAAACTAAACTTTCGCAGTATTCACTCACTGAAAGGAATCATCATGTCGCTCGAAAAAGTCCTGTACACCGCACACGCTAAAACCACCGGCGGCCGCGAAGGCCAATCCGCTTCGTCGGATGGCAAACTGACCGTGAAACTGAGCACGCCGAAGGAACTGGGCGGCGGCGGCGGCGACGGCACCAATCCGGAACAGCTGTTCGCCTCGGGCTATGCGGCCTGCTTCATCGGCGCCATGAAATTCGTCGGCGGCCGTGACAAGATCGCCGTGCCGGCCGACCTGTCGGTGGAAACCTCGGTGGGCATCGGTCCTATCCCGACCGGCTTCGGCATCCAGGTGGAGCACAAAATCTCGCTGCCTGGCCTGGACCGCGAAACCGCGCAAAAACTGGTCGACGCGGCGCACATCGTGTGCCCATACTCGAACGCCACCCGCGGCAACATCGACGTTACCCTGACCATCGTCTGATTTCACATACAATCATCGCTTTGATCCCCAACGAGAGAAGCGATGATTGAGTGGCATTGGCTGGCATTTGATGACATTCCGCGCGCTGACTGGTACGAAGTACTGCGTCAGCGCCAGGCGGTTTTCATTCTTGAACAAACCTGTTTGTATCCCGATATCGACGGCGCCGATCCGCTCTGCCATCACCTGATGGGCTGGCGCGAGATCGACGGCCAGCGCACGCTGGTGGCCTACCTGCGCTGCGTGCCGCCGGGCGTGAAGTTCGATGAGATGTCGCTGGGCCGGGTGCTGACCACGCAGGCCGGTCGCGGCAGCGGCGTTGGCCGCGAGCTGCTGGCCAAAGCGATTCCCCTGGCTGAACAGCTGCATCCCGGTTGGGACATCCGCATCGGCGCGCAAGCGCACCTGGAAAAATTCTATGGCGGTTTCGGTTTCAAGACGGTGACCGAGCCGTATGACGAAGACGGCATCATGCACGTCGACATGGTGCGCGCTAAAACGTCAGGATGAAACGCGCGCCGGCGCCCACCGCACGCGCGTAGCGCACGGTGCCGCCGTTGGCGTGCACCAGATGGCGCACCATCGCCAATCCGATGCCCCTGCCCTGTTTTTTGGTCGAGAAGAATGGCGTGAAGATGTGGGCGATCAGCGCCTCCGGCACTCCGGGGCCATCATCCGATACTTCGATGCGCAGGCGTCCGCCGCGGCTCAGGCGCGCGCCGACTTGCGCGCGCGTCGCCGCTTCCGCCGCGTTCTTCAATAAATTGATCAAGGCTTGTTCCAGCTGGCCGGGGTCGATCATCACTTCCAATGACGCCGGCTCGACCGAGAACGTCAGCCTGCCTTGCCACTGTGGTTCCAGCAGCGCTTTTAATCGTTCAAACAATTCTTCCAATAGCACGCGCTGCGGCTGCGCTTGCGGCACGGTCGACAGGCTGCGATAGCTGCTGACGAAATCCACCAGGCTGGCGGCGCGGCGCGCGATAGCGTCCAGCGCGGTGTCGAGGTCCGTATGGATGTCGTTTGGCAGATTGTCCTTTGCCTCGTCCAGCAGGCCGCAGGCGGTACGCGAGAGCGACGCCACCGGCGTCAGCGAATTCATGATCTCGTGGGTGAGCACCTGCACCAGCTCGCGCCAGGCGTTGAGCGCCTCCGCTTCCAGTTCGCTTTCCACCGGCATCAGGGCGGCCAGGCGCTGCGCGCTGCCTTGCACCGTGAGCGCGGAGATGGCGACCAGCGCACGCTCGACGCCACGTTCGGTGTCGAAGCTGACCAACTGGCGCTGGCCGACCGCCTGCGCGGCCAGCAATTGATGCAATTCCTGCGGGGTGCTTGCCCGGCCGGGCGCCAACAGCCGGCGCGCACGCGCGTTCAACGGCGCGACCGCGCCGGCGCCGCTGGCGTGGTCGATGCGGAACAGCGCGATCGGCGCGTGTTCAAGGCGGGCTTCCAACGCCAGCAGGGCGCCCGCCGGTGGTCCGCCATCATCCGGGATGGCTTGCGCGTGCGCCCGCGCGCCGCTCGCGCCAGGGCCTTCCATGCGCGGCGCGCGTGGAGCGAGGCGGCGCAGGCATTGCCAGAGCAGGCTGGCCGGCGCCAACGCAAGCAGTCCGCAAAGAACGATGCGGCGCGGCTCGGGCGCTGGCGCCAGCGCGTCCGCGGCGACCGCCAGCGCCATCAGGCCTGCGGCGCCGGCCGCCACGCCCCACTTGAGCGCGCGCTCAGATGCCATGCTTGCCCAGCTTGCGGTACAAGGCCGCGCGGCTGATGCCCAGCGTCTTGGCCGCGTGGCTGATATTGCCGTTGAACTGCGCCAGCGTGGCCGCGATCGCGGCGCGTTCGATGGCGTCCAGGGTCAGGTCTCCCCCGGCGGCGGCCGCCGCCACCGGGAACACGTTTGCCGCGTTGGCCACAGCCCCGGTCGGGGCGTTCGAGTCCGGCGCTGGCGCGAGCGTGACCGGCGCGGATGCGAGGCCGAAATCGCTGATGGCGTACTCGGCGCCCTGGCCGAGGATGACCGCGCGCTCGCAGGCGTGGCGCAGGGCGCGCACATTGCCGGGCCAATCGTGCCGCATCAAGGCATCCAGCGCGGATGCCGCGATATTGCGCGCCGGGCGCTGGTACTGTGTTTCATACAGCTTCAGATAATGCCGCAGCAGCAGCGGCACATCCTCGCGCCGCTCGCGCAACGGCGGCACGCGGATCACGATGGTGTTGAGTCGGAACAGCAAGTCGGCTCTGAACACCGAGGGATCGAACAGGCGCGCCTCGTCCAGATTGGTGGCGCTGATGATGCGCACGTCGATCACCTCCGGCTTGTCGGCGCCAATCGGCGTCACCTCGCGCCGCTCCAGCGCGGTCAGCAACTTGGCTTGCGCCGCCAGCGGCATGTTGCCGATTTCATCGAGGAACAGCGAGCCGCCGCGCGCCGCCTGGAAGCGCCCCGCCCTGTCGGCCTTCGCATCGGTGAACGATCCCTTGCGGTGGCCGAACAACTCGCTCTCGAACGTCGACTCGGGCAGCGCGCCCATGTCCACCGCCAGCATCGTGCCGGCGGCGCGGCGCGAGGCCGCGTGGATCGCGCGCGCCACCAGCTCCTTGCCGACGCCATTCTCGCCCAGCACCATCACATTGGCCTCGGTCGGCGCCACGCTGGCGATCAATCCTTTCAGCTCGCGCATGGCGCGCGACTCGCCCATCAATTCCGGCGAGCCGGTCGCGCCACCGCGCACCGCCTCGCGCCGCGCCAGGGCCTGATCGATGGCCGCGATCAGGCGCGCGTTATCCCACGGTTTGGTGATGAAATCCCCCGCGCCGCGCTTGAGCGCTTCCACCGCCAGCGGCACATCGGCATATGCCGTCATCGCGATCACGGCCGGCGGCCGCGCCTGCGCGCGCAGCAGGTCAAGCAGTGCCAGACCCTCGGCGCCGTTGATGCGACCGGGGGTGAAGTTCATGTCCAGCAGCACCACGTCCGGCACGCCGCGCGCCAGCAGGGCCGGCAAGCCCGCCGGATCGGACAGCGTGGCCACCTGACCGTGGCGGCGGCGCAGCAGCAATTGCGCGGCGGTGGCCACGTCGGCGTCGTCATCGAGGATCAGGATATAGGCGGACATGCGGCCATTCTAGCAGCCGCGCCGACGCTGTAAACGCCCATATTCCACGCCTGTTCGCTAGCGAACAGCGGCCACTGTTCATTTCCGGACACTTACCCGCCGCGCGTACGCAAAAACCGGGTTGTCAGCCATGGCACAGCGTTTGCAGTAAGGCCGGCATGCACATCAAAAAAAATTTCGACACCGCTCCGCCGCACAATGGCGCCACCATGGACGTGGTGGTGCCGCGCCGCCGCGGCAAACGCGTGGCCGCTATCGGCGTGCTGTTGGCCGCGATCGTGATCGGCGCGTACGCGTTGTGGTCGTGGATGCCGCGCGGCCTGCAGATCGACGGCGCCGACCTGCGCGTCGGCCAGGTCACGCGCGGCGTCTTTGTCGATGAAGTCATCGTGCGCGCCAGCGCGGAACCGCTCAATTCCGTCATTCTCGACGCGGTGGAGTCGGGTCGCGTGGAGGAGGTCTTTGCCACCGACGGCGCGCTGGTGAAGAAAGGCCAGCTGTTGTTCCGCATCTCCAACCCACAGCGCAACCTGGAACTGCTGGCGCGCCAGTCCGAGCACGCGGTCAGCATCTTCAATCTGTCCAATCTGCGCGTGTCGCAGGAGGCCAGCGCCAGCGAGCACCAGCGTCGGCTGGACGATCTGCAGTTCGCGCTCGACCAGGCGAGCAAGCAGCACGCGCGCAACGTCAGGCTGGCGGCGCAGGGCTACATCTCCGCAGTGGCGCTGGAAGAATCGGCCGACAAGCTCGCGCAGCAGCAGCGTGCCTTGCGGCAGGAGCAGCAGTCGGCAGCCGCCGAGGCGCGCGTGCGCGAACACGCCGAACAGCAGCTGGAGAGCGCCATCCATGGCCTGAATTCCGGCCTTAAACTGGTCTCCGCCACCGTGGAGGCGCTGGCCGTGCGCGCGCCGGTCGAGGGCCGCCTGACCAATTTCCGCCTGCAGGTGGGCGAGTCCATCGCCACCGGCAAGAACATCGGCCGCATCGACGATCCGGCGCGCTTCAAGCTGTCCGCCAGCGTGGACGAGTATTACCTCAACCGCATGGCGGTCGGCCGCCACGCCCAGGTGCAGCAGGATGGCCGCAACTACGCCGCCGACATCAGCACCATCTACCCGCAGATCAAGGACGGCCGCTTCACCGTCGAACTGATGTTCACGCAGGGACAACCGCCGGTGCTCAATCCCGGCCAGAGCCTGGACGCGCGCATCACGCTGGGCGAACCGGCCAGCGCGCTGCTGCTGCCCAACGGCGCCTTCATCAACGACAGCGGCGGCGCCTGGGTCTATGTGGTGGATGCGGCCGGCCGTGGCGCCGAGCGCCGGATGGTGCGCATCGGCCGCCGCTCCAACAGCCAGATCGAAGTATTGGACGGTTTGAGCGTGGGCGAAAAAGTCATTCTGTCCAGCTACGCCGCATACGGAAATTCTCCACGGCTGCAGATTTCGCAGTAACCTCTCACCACAACACACAAGGTAGACACACATGCTTAAACTCGTCGGCGTCAGCAAAATCCATCAAGCGGGCGAAATCCAGACCACGGCGCTGGACCGCATCGACCTGCATATCGAGGCGGGCGAATACGTCGCCATCACCGGACCATCCGGTTGCGGCAAATCGACCATGCTGGGCATTCTCGGCCTGCTGGATGTGCCCACGCGCGGCGAGTATTGGTTCGAGGGACAGAACGTGGCCGGCTGGAGCGAGGCGCAGCTGAACAAGTTGCGGCGTGGGCGTATCGGCTTCATCTTCCAGAGCTTTAACCTGATCGAAGAATTGACGGTGTTCGAAAACGTCGAACTGGCGCTGGAGTACAACGGCACCCCGGCGCGCGAACGGCGCGCACGCGTGACGGCGATGCTGGACAAGCTGGGGGTGGGCCACCGCGCCGCCCATCGCCCTTCGCAACTCTCGGGCGGTCAGCAGCAGCGTGTGGCGATCGCGCGCGCTCTGGTCTCCGGCCCGGCCGTGCTGCTGGCCGACGAACCGACCGGTAACCTCGACAGCGCCCATGGCGATGAAGTCATGCGCCTGCTGCGCGACATCAACGCCGAAGGCACGACCGTGGTGATGGTCACCCACTCGCCGGACCACGCCGCGCAAGCCTCGCGCACCCTGAACCTGCTGGACGGCCGCGTGATGGTCGACGCGCTGCAGGCCGCGTGATGTTGCGCGACTTCCGTCTCGGCTGGCGCCTGCTGCTGCGCCATCCGCTCAACACCGCAATCGAACTGCTCGGCCTTGCGGCCGGTTTCGCCGTCTGCATTGTACTACTGGCCTTTGTGTGGTACTCGTTCAGCTATGACCGCGACGTGCCGCAGCGCGAACAGGTGTATGTCATCAAGCACCGGCTGAACTTCATCCCGCAGCCGCAATGGATGGAATACACGCCGTTCGCCCTGCGCGGCGTGGCCTTGCAAAGCGGCCTGCCGCTGCAAGTGAGCGCCTGGTGGCCAAGCCAGGCGGCAGTGCATCAGGATGGCCGTGTGAGCCTGCTCGATATCACCGCCGTGGATCCCGCCTTTGAGCAGATCGCGGGACTGCGCGCGCTGCAAGGAGATCTGCAAGCGGCGCTCACCCGACCGGACGGCATGGCGCTGACACGGCAGGCGGCATTGCGATTGCTCGGCAGCGCGGAGGTGTTGGGACGCAATGTCGTGGTCAATGGCCAAACACTGCAGGTACGTGCGCTGCTTCCGGACCGTCCTTCCAACAGCACCATGCCATTCGGCGCGCTGGTGGGTACGGGCAGCGCGCTGTGGACGGAACAGGAACGGCAGGAGGTGTTGTCCAACTGGATGGGCATCAATGGCCGCATCTATGTCAAGACCAGCGTCGCCCCGCAACAGCTACAAGCGGCGCTGCAACACGCCATCGACACGGCGCCCTGGGCCAGCATGGCCACGCCGGAGATGAAGGCGGCGCTGGGCGGGCGCAAGATGGTCGACGTGGCGCTTGGTCCGCTGGCCGACGCTTACTTCGACCGCAGCGTCGCCAACACCATGGGCACCGGCCCGCGCGGCGACATGCGCATGGTGCTGGCGCTCGGCGCGATGGGCTTGCTGATCCTGCTGCTGGCGGTGGTCAACTACATCAACTTGGCGACGGTGCGCACGGTGCGCCGTCAGCGCGAGATCGCCGTGCGCCGTGTGATGGGCGCGTCCACCGGCCAGTTGCTCATCCAGTTCATGACGGAGGCGTTGCTGTTGTCGGTGTGCGCCGCCGCGCTGGGAGCGTTGCTGGCGTGGCTGTTGCTGCCGCTGGCGTCCGAGCTGTTGCAACGGCCGCTGGAGGGCACGCTCACGCCGCCGATGATCGCGGCCTGTCTCGCGCTGGGCGCGCTGGTGGGCGCGGTGGCGGGCATCTATCCAGGCTGGCTGGCCAGCGGCGTCGACATGCGCGCCACGCTGGCGCAGCGCAGCGGTGAAACGGCCGGCGGCGCATGGCTGCGGCGCGCGCTGACGGCCTTGCAATTCAGCGCCGCCATCGGCATGGGCAGCATGGCGCTGGCCATGCTGTGGCAAACCCAGTTCGCCGCCAGCGCGTCGCCCGGCTTCGATCCAGCGCCGTTGCTGGTGGTGGACAATCCGATCGCCCTGAACCAGCCGCCGGCCGATGCCCTGCGCGAGGCGCTGGCGCGCATCCCCGGCGTTGCCGGCGTGGCCTACAGCCGCAATGTGCCGGGCCGCGACGATCACACCGGCACGCGCGGCAGCCAGACGGTCCAGCGTGTGGATGGCAGCAGCGTGGCCATGTCGCTGCAGTTTGTCGGCGCCGATTTCTTCCGCGTGTACGGTGTGCCGGCGCTGGCCGGCCGCGTGTTCGACGTCCGCGAGGCCCATGCGGGCGGTGATGGCGAGGAAAGCGTGGTGCTCAATCCGGCCGCCGTGGTGGCGCTCGGGTTCAGCTCCGCGCGCGAGGCGGTGGGCCAGCGCGTCAACGGCACGCAGTTGCGCGTCGTGGGTGTGGTGCCGGACCTGCGCTGGGAAACGCTGCGCGATCCGGTGCGTCCGCTCATGTATCACTTGGCGCGCGACAGCGGCTTGTTCACCGTGCGCTTGAGCGGTACGCGCGCCGATGTGGAGCCGGCGATCGCCGCCTTGTGGCTGCGCTATTTCCCGCTCCAACCAGCGCTGATACGGCCGGCCGCCAGCTACTACGCGCTGGCGTATGCCGACGACCTGCGGCTGGTGCGTTTGCTGGCCTGCGCCACGATGGTGGTGCTGGTGCTGGCGTCGTTCGGGATCTACGTGATGGCGGCGCACAGTGTGCAGCGGCGGGCGCGCGAGATCGTGCTGCGCAAGCTGCACGGCGCCGGCCGCGCGGCGATCGCGCTGCTGGTGGGCCGCGAGTTTGTGCTGCTGACGGCGGCGGCGGCCGTGATCGCGCTGCCGCCGGCATGGCTGGCGATAGCGCGTTACCTGGCGCCGTTTGCCGAGCGTTCGCCGCTGGGAGTGTGGGCGCCTGTGGCGGCGCTGGCGTTAGCGCTGCTCATCGCGGCGGCGGCCACCGCCCGCCATACCTGGAGCGCCATGCGCCTGACACCGCTGTTGGTTTTGCACACCTGAATACGATTGAGGCCACATAAAAAAAAGCAGCCGAAGCTGCTTTTTTTTTGCGCAGGTAGCGATTACTGGATCGAGACCAGCGTGATGTCGAATACCAGCGTCGAGTTGGCTGGAATCCCGATACCATATTTACCGGCGCCTTGTGCGGTCGCACCGTAGCCGAGGCTAGGCGGAATGATCACGGTACGCGTGCCGCCAACCTGCATGCCAATGATGCCCGTGTTGAAGCCGGTAATGGTGCCGGCGCCGCCGACAGCAACGGTCAGCACCGCGTCCGACGCACCCAGATTGTCGTCGAACTTGGCCCCTTTACGGTTGGCACGGGTGCCGTCATACAGGTAACCGGCGTAGCGCACGGTGACGGTCTTGCCGCTGACGACAGCGGTGCCGGTACCGACGGTCTGGTCGATCGTGGTCAGCGTGGTTGGCGGCGGCTCGCTAGGAATGATCACCGCCTTGGTCACGTTGATCATCTCAAAGTCGTACACCAGCGGCGAATTGGCCTTGATGTCGGCCAGGATCCCGGTCGACGTCGACTGAGGGATGGTGTAGGCGCCAAACGCCAGGTTGGCCGGCAGCACCACGGTGCGCTTGCCGCCCGGCTGCATGCCCAGCAGCGCCTGGTCCCAACCAGGCGACACCGGCAAGCTACCGCCCGGCAAGGCGCCCACGCCCACCGTGCCGGTCTTCGGCGCGCCGGCGTCCACGCTGCTCTGAATCTTGGTGCCCTTGCCGTCGGACTTGGTCGAGTCGTACAGGTAACCCACATAGTGGAACGTCACGGTATCGCCGGCGGCCGCCGTCAAGCCGCTGCCGACCACGGTCTCGGTCAGCTTGTAGTCAGGCTGCGGCACTACAACCGCTGCCGGCGTCTTGGCGCCGCCGCCGCAGGCGGTCAACACCGCTACGCAGGCCGCAGCGGCGATAAATTGCAACATCGATTTCATTGTTTACCTTTGATGAGTATTCGTATTCGGTAGTCCCGGCGCAGAAGTTTAGCAGACCACGGCACTTCCACTCCCGGCACTACATTCAGTTACATTTTTTTGTCTTCAAATTTCCACTTGCGTGCCAAGTTCGATCACACGGTTGGGCGGAATCTGGTAGTAGTCGGCGGCGCCGCGCGCGTTGCGCGACATGGCCACGAACAGGTGCTCGCGCCAGGTCGCCATGCCGGAGCCGGGCGCCGAGATCACGGTCTGGCGGGCGATGAAGAACGAGGTTTCCATCATCTCGAACGGCAGGTCCAGGCACTCGCACAGGCGCATCACGCGCGGGATGTCCGGTTCGTCCTTGAAGCCGTAGTAGATATTGAGCTGGTAGCACTGGTGGCCCAGGTCCGTCACCTTGACCTGCTCGGCCTCCGCCACGTACGGCTCCTCGATGATGTGCACCGTCAGGAACACCACGCGCTCATGCAGCACCTTGTTGTGCGACAGGTTGTGCAGCAGCGCGTGCGGCACGCCATCGCTCTCGCCGCGCATGAAGATGGCGGTGCCGTACACGCGCGTCGGCGGCGCCACGAACAGCGAGGACAGGAACTCCTCCAGCGGAATCGCGTGCTTCTGCAGGTTTTCGAACACCAGCTCGCGGCCGCGCTTCCAGGTCAGCATCACGGTGAACAGCACCACGCCCAGCAGCAGCGGGAACCAGCCGCCGTGGAACAGCTTGAGCGTGCTGGCCGAGAACAGCGCGATATCCAGCGCCAGGAAGAAGCCGGTGGCGCCAAAGCACAGCAGCAGCGGCAGGTGCCAGCGGTAGCGGATCACGAAGAAGGTCAGCACGGTGGTGGCCAGCATGGTCGCGGTCACGGCGATGCCGTAGGCGCCGGCCAGCTTGTCCGAGGAACCGAAGCCCACCACCGCCAGCAGCACCACGCCCAGCTGCAGCCAGTTGACCGCCGGGATGTAGATCTGGCCGATCTCGGTGGCCGAGGTGTGCAGGATGCGCATGCGCGGCAGCAGGCCGAGGGCGATGGCTTGCTTGGTCATCGAGAAGGTGCCGGAGATGGTGGCCTGCGAGGCGATCACCGCCGCCAGCGTCGACAGCACCACCAGCGGGTACACGCTCCACTCGCCCAGCTGGTGGAAGAAGGGATTGTCCACCGCGCCCGGATGCGTCAGCAGCAGCGCGCCCTGGCCGAGGTAGTTCAGCGCCAGCGCCGGGAACACGATCATGAACCAGGCGGCGCGGATCGGCTTCTTGCCGAAGTGGCCCATGTCCGCGTACAGCGCCTCGGCGCCGGTCAGCGCCAGCACCACCGCGCCCAGCGCGACGAAGGCGATCATGCGGTTCTCGTACAGGAAGCGCAGCGCGTGGAAGGGATTGAGCGCGGACAGGATCTGCGGCGCCTCGACGATGTTGACCACGCCCATCGCGGCCAGCGCGGCGAACCACACCACCATGATGGGGCCGAAGAAGCGGCCGATGCCGGCGGTGCCATGGCGCTGCATCGCGTACAGCGAAATCAGCACGATGATGGTGAGCGGGACGATGTACTGCTCCAGTCCCGGCGCCGCCACCTCCAGGCCCTCGATCGCGCCCAGCACCGAGATGGCGGGCGTGATCACGCTGTCGCCGTAGAACATGGTGGCGCCGAACACGCCCAGCAGCATCAGCGGATAGTGCCAGCCCTGCGCCACCTTGCTGACGGAATTCAGCGCCAGCGCCATCAGCGCCATGATGCCGCCCTCGCCGCGGTTGTCGGCGCGCAGCACCAGGCTGACGTATTTGAGCGACACGATGACGGTCAGGCCCCAGAAGATCAGCGAGATGATGCCCAGCAGGTTGCCTTCGGTCAGCGCCAGGCCATGCTCGGGATCGAAGACGGTTTTGAGGGTGTAGAGGGGGCTGGTGCCGATGTCGCCGTAGACGATGCCGACAGCGGCCAGGGTGAGTGCCGCGAGACTGCTTTTCTTGTGTTGCTCGGTCAAGATTGCACCTGTTGTTGTTTTGGTGCATTGCACAATAGGCCATGAACGGGCAAAAGGCAAGAATATTTTGGCATGGGAAGTCGTTCCAAAAGATCAATACCGAGAGTGTACGCCGCCACGGACGCGAGCGCGAGCGCAGCGCCTGCGGAGCGCGCGCGGATGAGGGATAATGACCGACTTTTCCTTACATTTCGCAGTTGCGCCCCATGAATCCAGGTATTTTGTACGCGACGTCGGCCTTTCTGTGCTGGGGCTTGTTCCCGCTGTACTTCCACGCCATCGACGAGGTGCCGCCGCTGCAAATCCTGGCGCACCGCATGCTGTGGTCGCTGCTGTTCCTGGTGCTCGTACTGACCGCGCGCCAGCAGTGGAAATGGCTGCCCAGGGTGCTGCGACAGCCGCGCGTGCTGCTCAGTTTTGTGGCCAGCGCCCTGCTGCTGACGGCCAACTGGGGCGTCTACATCTGGTCGGTCAACAACGGCCACGTGATCGACGCCAGCCTGGGCTACTTCATCAACCCGCTGTTCAACGTGTTGCTGGGGCTGGTGGTGCTGAAGGAGCGCCTGCGGCGCGGCCAGTGGATTTCCGTCGGCGTGGCGGCGGCCGGCGTGGCCTGGCTGACCTGGCAGGCCGGCCAGATGCCGTGGATTGCCCTGATTTTAGGCATCACCTTCGGCGGCTATGGCTTGCTGCGCAAGACGGCGGCCCTGGCGGCGCTGGAGGGCTTGTCGCTGGAGACCATGATCCTGTTCCCGCTGGCGCTGATGTACGTGCTGTGGCTGAGCTTTCATGGCCAGAACGCCTTCCTCAACACACCGCACGACAGCACCCGCTGGCTGCTGGCGGCGGCCGGGCCGATCACCGCCATCCCGCTGCTGCTGTTCGCGGCCGGCGCGCGCAGGATCCCGATGGCGGTGCTGGGCCTGCTGCAATACCTGTCGCCCACCATGCAGGCGCTGCTGGGCGTGTGGGTCTTCCACGAAGCCTTCACTGCCGACCGCCTGATCGGCTTCCTGATCATCTGGGCGGCGCTGATCCTGTACGTGGCCGAGGGGCTGTGGGTGAGCCGGCGCGCTAAATAGTGGGAAGATGGCGGGATTTATCGTATCCTGTCGTCCTTCCCTGCATTTCTACCAATTTTTTCACCGAGATTCTCAATGGCAAATTACGTCTATACCATGAACCGCGTGGGCAAAATCGTCCCGCCCAAGCGCCAGATCCTGAAAGATATTTCGCTGTCCTTCTTCCCGGGCGCGAAGATCGGCGTGCTGGGCCTGAACGGCTCCGGTAAGTCGAGCTTGCTGAAAATTATGGCAGGCATCGACACCGACATCCAGGGCGAAGCGCGCCCGATGCCGGGCCTGAGCATCGGCTACCTGCCGCAGGAACCGCAGCTGGACCCGGAAAAAACCGTGCGCCAGGAAGTCGAATCCGGCCTGGGCGAAGCGTTTGAAGCGCAAGCCAAGCTGGAAGCCGTGTACGCCGCCTACGCCGACGAAAACGCCGACTTCGACGCCCTGGCCAAGGAGCAGGAGCGGCTGGAATCGATCATCGCCGCCGCCGATGGCGGCAACCTGAACCTGCAACTGGAGATGGCCGCCGACGCGCTGCGCCTGCCGCCGTGGGATCAGAAAATCGGCGTGCTGTCCGGTGGCGAAAAGCGCCGCGTGGCGCTGTGCAAGCTGCTGCTGTCCAAGCCCGACATGCTGCTGCTCGACGAGCCGACCAACCACCTGGACGCGGAATCGGTGGAATGGCTGGAGCAATTCCTGGTGCGCTTCCCGGGCACCGTGGTCGGCATCACCCACGACCGCTACTTCCTCGACAACGCCGCCGAATGGATCCTGGAACTGGACCGCGGCCACGGCATTCCATGGAAGGGCAACTATTCCTCGTGGCTGGAGCAGAAACAGGACCGCCTGAAGCAGGAAGAGGCCACCGAGTCGGCGCGCCAGAAAGCGCTGCAAAAAGAGCTGGAATGGTCGCGCCAGAATCCGAAGGCGCGCCAGGCCAAGTCGAAGGCCCGCCTGGCCCGCTTCAACGAGCTGAGCGAATACGAATACCAGAAGCGCAACGAGACCCAGGAGATCTTCATCCCTGTGGCCGAGCGTCTGGGCAATGAAGTGATCGAATTCAAGAACGTGTCCAAAGGCTTTGGCGACCGCCTGCTGCTGGACAACGTCTCGTTCACGATTCCGCCGGGCGCCATCGTCGGCATCATCGGCCCGAACGGCGCCGGTAAGTCGACCCTGTTCAAGATGATCGCCGGGCTGGACACGCCGGACAGCGGCGAGGTGGTGATCGGCAAGACCGCGAAAATCTCGCTGGTGGACCAGAGCCGCGACAAGCTGGCCGACGCCAAGACCGTGTTCGAGGACGTCTCGGGCGGCGCCGACATCCTGAGCGTGGGCCGCTTCGAGATGCCGTCGCGCGCCTACCTGGGCCGCTTCAACTTCAAGGGCGCGGATCAGCAGAAGATCGTCGGCAACCTGTCCGGTGGTGAGCGTGGCCGCCTGCACCTGGCCAAGACCCTGCTCAAGGGCGGCAACGTCCTGCTGCTGGATGAACCGTCGAACGATCTGGACGTGGAAACCCTGCGCGCGCTGGAAGACGCGTTGCTGGAATTCGCCGGTTCCGTGATGGTGATCTCGCACGACCGCTGGTTCCTGGACCGCATCGCCACCCACATCCTGGCGTTCGAGGGCAACTCGCAGGTCACCTTCTTCGACGGCAATTACCAGGAGTACGAAGCCGACAAGAAGAAACGCCTGGGCGAGGAAGGCGCCAAACCAAAACGCATCCGCTACAAGCCGTTGACCAACTAAGCGGCTTCAGGCGTTGCGCGGCGCCAGCAGTGCCTTGCTGGCGCCGGTTCCGCCCGGCTACTCATCGGCGATCCGGCCGGGGGCGACCCGCAGGCCTATATCTTTCAGCCGGGCGATCTGATCCAGCATGCCCAATACCATCAATGAATAAAGCAAAGCGGAAGACGCTTCTTTTCTCAAGATAGCATCGACCGCATAGTCGGCAAACAAGGGATACGCCAGGAACAGCAGGCTCTATGGAATTACGATGGAGATTGCATGGAGGCGCAACAGCATCGCCATCATCACCTGATCGCGCCGGACTATCCCGGCTTCGGCAACAGCGGCACGCCGTGCTGCGCCAGCTTCGCCCGTGTCGAAGTGGGCTGACGCTCTACACAAAGCAAAAGGGCCGGGAGCGATGCCCCCGGCCCTCTGAACGTAATGAATTATCCCGCTATGCGCTTAGAAGTTGTAGCGCAGGCCAGCGGTGATGGCGCCGGCTTTGCGGCCGGTGTCGATGTCGCTCTTGCCGTAGTTTTCATACTCCAGCGAGACCTTCACGTTTTTGTTGATGGCGTACTCGCCGCCCACCGAGGCGTACAGCGCGGTTTTGTTTTCGCTGCCGCTGACCGATGCGATACCGGAGGTGGTCACATCGTTGTGGTTGCGCGCCACGCCCAGTTTGCCGAACACGGCAAAGTCGCGGGCCACCGGCCAGGTGCCTTTACCAGCCAAATAGTACGAGTGCGCGTCGGTGTTCAGACCGCCGGCCGCACCACCCTGGGTGTAGTTGTAGCTGCGTTTGCCGAAGTCGGTATAACCGGCTTCCACAGCCCAGGTGCTGTCGATGTTGTAGCCACCGTAGATTTTGCCAGCGGCCTTGGTGCCGCTGTGGTTGTCGCTGCTCAGGGCGCCGGCGCCGGCCGCGTCACTGAAGTCGTAACGGCTGCCGACCACGCCAGCACCGATGTAAGCGGTGCCGGGCGCGTCCTGCGTATTGGATTGTGCGTAAGCTGCGGTGCCACCCAGGGCGGCTGCGGATGCGACTAAAGCGAACAGAATTTTTTTCATGATTTTGATCTTTCAGCAAAATGGTTGAAGCGGACTTGCTTGGGATCGCAGTTGCTATGAATTGCGATGTGTCCAAGATAGCACTCCAACCAACACCTGTGGTCACCGAATTAGTAAGAAGTGTGACGAGATGTAAGCCAAACGATCATTGGCAAATTTCAAGATGCGCCAAACTTAAGACGAGCTTAAAATTCTTCCCATTCTGTTGCCGGTTCTTTAACGGCAGACTTGGTGAGCGCCGGTTTGGGCAGCGTGGCAGTGGGACTGTTGGCCACGCGGCGCGGTGCTGGCGCTGGTGCTGGCGCGGCCGGCCGCGGCCGGGGCGGCGCGGACAGCGCGGCGGCCGATTGCTCCACCGTGAACACGCTGACCAGCTCGGCCAGCCTGCGCGCCTGCTCCTGCATCGCCTCGGACGCCGCCGCCGATTCCTCCACCAGCGCGGCGTTCTGCTGCGTCACCTGGTCCATCTGGATGATGGCCTGGTTGATTTGCTCGATGCCGGTGCTCTGTTCGCTGTTGGCGGCCTGGATGTCGGCCATGATGTCGGTCACGCGTTGGATGCTGGCGACGATCTCGCGCATGGTCACACCGGCCTCGTCCACCTGGCGCGCGCCGGCGCCCACCTTGCTGACCGATTCGTCGATGAGCTGCTTGATTTCCTTGGCCGCCGTGGCCGAGCGCTGCGCCAGCGTGCGCACCTCCGACGCCACCACCGCGAAGCCGCGTCCCTGCTCGCCGGCGCGCGCCGCCTCCACCGCCGCGTTCAAGGCGAGGATGTTGGTCTGGAACGCAATGCCGTCGATCACGCCGATGATGTCGGCAATCTTGCCGGACGATTCGTTGATGGCGCCCATGGTGCCGATCACCTCGTCCACCACCGCGCCGCCCTTTTGCGCCACGGTGGAGGCCGAGCGCGCCAGCTCGTTGGCCTGGCGCGTGTGGTCGGCGTTTTGCTTGACGGTGGAGGTCAGCTGTTCCATCGACGAGGCGGTTTCCTCCAGCGCCCCGGCCTGCTGCTCGGTGCGCGCCGACAAGTCCTGCGTGCCACTGGCGATCTGCGCCGAGGCGGTGGCGATCAGATCGGTGCCGCTGCGCACCTGTCCGACAATGCCGCCCAGGCTGTCGCGCATGGACTTCATCGCATACAGCACGCTGCGGTCGTCGTTCTGGCGCACCGCCACGTCCACGGTCAGGTCGCCGCCGGCGATCTTGCCGGCCACCTTGGCCACCTCGGCCGGCTCGCCGCCCAGCTGGCGCGTCAGCGCGCGCGTGATCTGCACGCCCAGCGCCAGGCCGGCGGCCAGGCTGGCCACCACCAGCACCAACATCAGCGTCAGGCTAAAGCGGTACAGCTCGCTCGTGGCCGCGGCCTTGGCGCTGGCGCGGCTTTCCTTGAGGTCGGTCATGCCGTCCATCAGCTTGTCCAGGCGGTCGGCCTGCTGGCGCACGGCCACTTGCGCGCGTTGCGCCGCCTCCGAACGTTGCGCCAGCGGATCGGCGCCGGCGGCGTCGAGTGCGGCCGTCATCAGGCGCGCATATTCGCGCGATGGCTCCACGTACTCGTCCAGCAATTGCTGGCCCTTGGGCATCACGAACAGCGGACGCGCCTTGGCCAGGTAATCGTCCATCGCGGCCAGGTAACGCTTGATGTCCGCGCGCAGCTTGTCGCGTTCCTCGGCGGTTTGCGCGGCCAGGAAATTATTGCGCGCCCGGCCCGCGTAGACCAGGTTTATATTGGCTTCCTTGATATAAGACAGTCCGAGCAGGTCTTCGCGGTACATGGTGTCCGCCGCCTCATTCAGTTTGCTCATGCTGAAGATGCCAACGCACGCCACGATCGCCCCCACGATCGCGATGCTGCTGAAACCCGAGATGAGTTTGGTACCGACTTTCATGTTGCTAAACATAATGTCCTCCCATGTGGTAGACGAATACGATAGCAGCCTGTGGCCGGTATTGCTTCACTTCTTGCCGCGAGTGTGGCCCGTTTCAGACAATCAAGCGGAACGTCAAATTGACGCGCGGACCGCGCGGTGCGCGCTCCTTGTTAATGCCGTGCAGCCAGTGCCGCTGCAGCGCGCCCGCCATCAGCAACAGGCAGCCGTCGCCCAGCGCCAGCTTGACGGTTTTCGGCAGTTGCCGGTGCTTGAGGATGAAGGTGCGCGGCGCGCCGAAGCTGACCGAGGCGATGGCCGGCTCCGGTCCCAGCTCGCGCTCGTCGTCGGCGTGGAAGCCCATGCTGTCGCGCTCGTCGCGATAGTAATTGAGCAGCACACTGTTGAAGCGCCGCCCGGTGACGCGCTCGACCGCCTGCTTGATGTGTAGTTGCAGCGCGGTGAACGGTTGCGGATGAAAAGTCTTGCCGGAGTAGCGGTAGCTGGCCTCGCCATGCCAGGCCGACAGGCGCGGCTGCATGTGCAGCTTGCCCCAAACCTGGATTTGCTCCGCGCGCCAGTCGGTCTCGGCCAGCAGGCGCCGCATCACCTCGTCAGGAGGCAAGTCCAGCGGCAGGCGCTGCTGGAACCACAGTTCGCCATCCTCGATCGGGATCGGCGCAAGGCGGGTATCGTCGGCAAATAAGTCCATGCGCGGTATGATACCGGCACCACGCATTCTAGGAGTCACCGCATGAAAAAACGCCAGTTCCTGGGCACGGCCGCGCTGGCCGGCTTGTCCGCCGCCATGACGTTGCCGGCGCGCGCCGCCGCCGCCGGCGGCCCTGCCCTGCTCACCGTCACCGGCGCCATCGGCAGCGGCAACCGCGGCAAGCTGGACCCGGTGCGCGACCAGATGATGTACAAGCAAAAGCTCAGCTTCGACAAGGCGTACGCGTTCGACTACGCCGCGCTGACGGCGCTGCCCGCCATCACCATCAAGCCCACGCTGGAATACGACGGCAAGCAGCACACGCTGCGCGGTCCCTTGCTATTGGATGTGATGAAGGCGGCCGGCGCCAAGGTGAGCGACAACAGCAAGCTGGTGCTGCGCGCCATTGATGGTTTTGCCGCCACCGTGACGGTGGCGCAAGCCAGGGCGCAGCGCTACATCGTCGCCACGCATCTGGATGGCGCACCGATGGCGCTGGGTGGATTGGGACCGCTGTGGGCGGTCTACGACGCCGATAAAGTCCCCGAGATGGCGGCCAAACCGTTAGCCGACCGGTTTGGCTTGTGCCCGTGGGGCCTGTATCACATCGAGGTTCAGGCGTAGGCTTCGGCCAGGCTCATCACGCGCGGCGTGATGGTGATGCCGATGCCGTTGAACAGCGCGTTGATGGCGGCCATGTTGGCCTCCAGCTCTTCCGCTTTCCAGCCCTCGAACAGGTCGGTGCCGGCTTTCTGGAAGTGCAGGTCCAGCACCTTGCCGCGGTCCTTGTGGGTGTAGCCGCCGCTGTAGGTTTGCTTGAAGCCCAGCGCGGCCAGTTGCGCCAGCACCTCGGTCGGCGGATTGTCAGGATCGGTGGCGATGAACACGCCAAAGGTCTTGCCTGGCGGCTTGGCTGCGACGTCGACGTCGTAAATCCCTGGCGCTTTCGTTACGGTCGTACTTTTCAGAAATAACATGTTCTACCCCTACTATCCAGTTTTTGGCGCCGGTTAAGCTTGCCGCTTGAAAACATTCTAAGAATCAAGCTTATTGCTAATTCAGAGGTTTGTCGACTGATACGGGTACTTATTTTGTGAATTCGTGGCAATACAACTGCAAAACGTGGCGCGGACCGCAGCTATATCTACTTAAAATATAGTTGTTAAGTAGTAATTTACAAGGAGTTGCGCGCCGATACGCTATTTCTCCACTTTTCGGCGCGCCAACTCAGTGGTCGGAGCGACAAGAGACCGATACAACGCTCCGGTTTCCTCGTCCCAGGCACTGACGGCCTGCTGCTGGCGCGCCACCGTGGCCATGTCGCCGCGCGCGATGGGGCCGCTCAGCGCGGCCGCCGCGCCCAGCCGGAACACATTCGCCATCGACTCAGCGGCCAGCGGCTGCGCCAGCTGGCGCGCCACCGGTTCCGGAATGCCGGCGGCCTGGTAGGCGCGCAACGCCGCGTCCAGCACCGTCACCAGATAGTTACTGGCGAACACGGCGGCCGCGTGGTACACGGTCTTGGCCTCGGCCTTGATCGGCACCGGTTGCGCGCCGATCGCGTGCAGCGCCGGCGTCAACACCGCCAGCGCGCCCTCGTCCCCCTCGATGCCGCAGAAGGTGCCGGCGAATTGCGCCGCCACCACGTCCGGATCGGCGAAGCTGCGGATCGGATGCACGCTGGCGACCAGCGCGCCGGCGTCGCGCGCGGCCTGGAGGCGGTCCGACGCCAACGCGCCGCTGCAATGGAACACCACGCTGCCAGCGAGAGGCACGGCGCGCGCCAGCGCCGCGCAGGCCGGCGCGATCTGGTCGTCCCCGACCGCCAACACGTGCACGGCGGCCGGCTGCAATTGCCCGTAGGCCGTGGCCACGCCGCCGGCGCCGATGAAGGCCACCGCCTCGCGCGCCGAGTCCGCCGAACGCGTCAACACTTGCTGGATATGGAAACCTTGCGCGGCCAGCAAGCGGCCCAGCACACGCCCGACGTGGCCGGCGCCGATCAGATTCACACTGGCGGACATCAGAACCCCGATCCGGGTTGCTTGAGATATTCGACCTCCGCCGGCGTCGACGGACGGTTGAGAATGGCATTGCGGTGCGGGAAGCGGCCGAAGCGCTGGATCACCTCGCGATGGCGCCTGGCGTAGTCCAGCATGCCGGCGAGGCCCTGGTTGCCGGGCTCCGACTCGGCCAGGCGCGTGAACAGGGCAACCGCCCGCTCCTGCATCGCCAAGTCTTCCGCGTGCTCCAGCGGCAAGTAGACAAAGGCCCGCTGTAAAGGCGTGAGTTGCTGGTCCTCGCCGGCGTCGATCATGTCCAGCGCGGCCTGCAAGGCCAGATGGTCGCCGGCGAACGCCAGCGGCGTGCCACGATACACGTTGCGGCAAAACTGGTCCAGCAGCAGGATGCGCGCCAGCGCGGCTTGCGGACCCTCGGCATCCCACTGGTGCAGGTCGCCTTCCAGCGCCTGCGCGATCTGCTCGCCAAAGCGCTGGTCGATGTCGCGATCGAACGCGTCGTCCTTTTGAAACCATTCGCGGCGCACGCTATCGGCGCCGGCGAACCAGAAATCGAATACCGCCTGGGCTTGTGGGTTCATGTTCAGTTGCGTGCGTGAGTGAGCTGGAAGCTGTGGATGCCGTCGAATTCGGCCAGCTCCGCCGATAATACCGCCATCGGCGCGCCGCTGCGTTTACTCAGGGCGATCGCGACAAAGCGCCACTCCTGCATGCCACCTTCGCTGCCGATCATCATCGAACCGCCGGCGATTTCATAACCGCGCTGCAGCGCCATGGCCCGCAGCGCCGGCTCCTGCGGCTTGTAGCCGGCCTTGAAGCGCATGGTGATGGCGATCGCGTGGCGCGACGGCAGCCATGCCTCCACCCGGGTCAGGAAAATCATCGAGCCGGCGCACAGCATCGCCAGCCCGATCGCGCCCAGGTAAAAACCGACGCCGACCATCACGCCGATCACCGACGAGGCCCAGATCGAGGCGGCGGTGGTCAGGCCGCTGATGTTGAAGCCCTCGCGCATGATCACGCCTGCGCCCAGGAAGCCGATGCCGGTCACGATGCCCTGGATGACCCGGGTCGGGTCGGAATTCACCAGGTATTGCGACACGTGGCCGCCGAACCAGTGCCCCGGATAGCCGCCGATCACGGTCAGCGCGGCCGACGCCATGCACACCAGGCCGTAGGTGCGCATGCCGGCCGCACGGCCGTGGTAGGAACGTTCATACCCGACCAGCAAGCCCAGCAACAAGGCGCCCAGCAAGTTCAACAGGACCACCGCGTTGGTGGCGAGCTCCGAATGCGACCAATACGCTTGCAGGAATTCAATAGCGGGCATGACGGGCCTCTTTATTTTTTAAGTTGTTTTTCGAAGGCGATATCCAGTTTGCTCATGCGCTTGGGGGCTTCCGGCGCGATGGTCTTGACGAAGGCGACAAAGTCATCCAGCTCCATTGGCGGACACAGCGGCGGATTGCCGGCGCCGTCGGACAGGAAGAAGTGGCCGCTGCCGGTCACCGACATCGAATACTTTTCGTTGCCGGTGCGGCGTTTCAGGCGGTCTACGGCCGTGGTGGCCTTGGTTGCGCGTCCACTCATAGGATCTCCGTGCGGGTGTGTAGCCAGGCCAGCGCGTCGCCGGACAACAGTGGCGACAGGCGCTCGCGCACTGTGGCGTGGTAGTGGTTGAGCCAGCGTTTTTCATCGTCGCGCAGCAACGAAGGCTCGATGCAGCGCGTGTCGATCGGACACAGGGTCAAGGTTTCAAAGTCGAGGAATTCGCCGAACTCGGTCTGGCCGGCGGCGCGGTTCAGCACCAGGTTCTCGATGCGGATGCCCCAGCGGCCGGGACGGTACAGGCCGGGCTCGATCGAGGTGATCATGCCCGGCTCCATGGCCGTGTGCGCGTCCGGCATGGTGTTGGGCGAGATCGATTGCGGGCCTTCGTGCACGTTGAGGAAGTAGCCGACGCCATGGCCGGTGCCGTGGCCGAAATCCATGCCTTCGGCCCACAGTGGCGCGCGGGCGATGGCGTCCAGCATCGGCGATTTGGCGCCGCGCGGGAAGCGCGCGGCCGATAGCGCGATCATGCCTTTCAACACCAGCGTGAAATCGCGGCGCTGCTCGTCGCTGATGCGGCCCACCGCCACCACGCGGGTGATGTCGGTGGTGCCGCCCAGATATTGGCCGCCGGAATCGATCAGCAGCAGATTATCGCCCACGATGACGGCGTGGCGCGCTGCGGTGGCGCGGTAATGCATGATCGCGCCGTTGGGGCCGAAGCCGGCGATGGTGGCAAAGCTCGGGCTGATGAAGCCGGGACGGCGCGCGCGCGCGGCGGTGATTTGCTTGTCGATCTCGACTTCGGTCAGCGGGGCGCGGTCGGGGTTGGCCAGGGTTTGTTCCAGCCAGGTGAAGAATTCGCACAGCGCGGCGCCGTCCTGCTCCATGGCGGCGCGCACGTGGGCCGCGTCGGCCTCGCTCTTGCGCGACTTGGCCAGCGTGGTGGGGTTGATCGCTTCAACCACCTTGACCTGGGCCGGAATCCACTGACGGGTGCCGTGGGTCACGCGGCGCGGATCGAGCAGCATGACGGCGTCGGCCGGCAGCGCGGCCAGCGCGGCCAGCGCGGCGGCGGCCGAGGCGTAGGGGGCGACGTCGACGCCATCGTCGGCCAGCGCCGCGCTCAGCCCGGCGGAAATCTTGCCCTCGGCGACAAACAATATGGCGCGGGTGGGAGTGATCAGGGCGTGCGACAGGAAAATCGGATTGAAATTGACGTCGGCGCCGCGCAGGTTGAACAGGTAGGCGATGTCGTCCAGCGTCGATATCAGGTGGCAGTTGGCGCCGGCCTGTTGCATGGCGCCGCGCAGATCGGCCAGCTTGCCGCTACGGCTTTTCGATGCGTAGGGGGGCAGATGCTCGTAGATCGGCGCGGCCGGCAGGGCCGGACGATCCAGCCAGACCTGTTCCAGCAGGTCGAGATCGGTGCGCAGGTGGACATCTTTGGCGTCCAGCGCGGTTTGCAGCAGGCGGGCGATGGCCAAGCCAAGCACGGCGCCGTCCACGGCCAGGGTCTGGCCGGCTTTCAGCTGACTTGCCAACCAGTCAACATATTGCACGCTGGCGCCGGAGGCCAGCTTCATCAGCTGGATGCCGGTGCCGGCCAGTTGCTGCTCGGCCTGGGTCCAGTAGCGGGCGTCGGTCCAGACGCCGGCGAATTCCGGCGTGATGATCAGGGTGCCGACCGAGCCCGTGAAACCGGAAGCCCATTCGCGGCCCTGCCAGCGTGCGGGCAGATATTCGGACAGGTGCGGATCGGCGGAGGGCACCATCAGCGCATCAACTTGCCGCTGGCGCATCGCGGCCCGTAATCGCGCCAGGCGTTCGATGACTTCGGAAGGGTCTGGAGTATCCATGGGACATTTCAAAATAGCTTGCCTCCATGATACCTCGATTACTTGATCCGCCGCTAAATGGCTGTGCACGCGAAATGATTCAATGGTCCAGCTTGTTGTGTTAACAACGCGGGACTATATTGATCATGATCGTCTCATTCCGTCATAAAGGATTACGCAAGTTTTACGAGACCGGCAGCGTGGCGGGAATACAGCCCAGCCATGCCGCACGGCTACATTTGTTATTGAATACACTGGAAATCGCTCACGTCGCGGAAGACATGAATAAAGCAGGATATAAATTTCATTCCCTTCGGGGCTTCATCAAGCCGCGCTGGGCCGTGGAAGTCAACGCAAATTGGCGCCTGACATTTGAATTTGATTCAGGCAACGCTCAACAAGTGAATTACGAGGATTATCACTAATGGAAATGTACAACCCGATGACACCAGGCGAGTTTATTATTGAGGTTTATTTGAAGCCTTTAAATCTCAGCGCACACGATTGCGCTGAGAAAATGGGTATCGCGCCATCGACACTCAATCGCATTTTAAATGGCAAGGCCAAAATAACGCCGGCCATGGCGAAACGCTTTTCCGCCGCCTTGGGAGGTTCGGTGCAGAGCTGGAACAACCTGCAGGCGCTGCACGACCGTTGGCTGGAGCGGCAGCGCAACGCGGCGTGACGTGCCGGAAATTGGCGGGTTTGTGCCAATAATTGGCATAATCAAGGGGCAAAAAAGCCCTCAGGCCTGATAACGCCGCAATCCCTCCAGGTCCAGGATGCGGATGCCGCCGTAATCAAGGCTCAGCAATCCCTGCTTTTCCAAAAGCTGCAACGCCTGGTTCGCGCGCTGGCGTGAGGCGCCCAATATTAATCCCAGCTCCTCCTGCGAGATATGGACGATTTTCTCCAGTCCGGGATATAAATGCGAATGAAACATCGAAGCCAGGCAACGTGCCACGCGCGTATCGGGATTTAACAGCCGGTCATTCTCCACCATTCCGATAAACTGCCCCAAACGCTCGTTCAACTGCATCAGCAGGAACCGCGTAAAAGGCAAACTATTATCCAGCAGCCACCTGAACGTCGCGACCGGCATGCGTGCGATCCGGCTGTCCCGCAAAGCCATGGCATCGTATTTTAAAACCTCGTTTTTTAAAACCGTGCCCTCGCCAAACCAGCCGCCCGGCGGGACGCCGGTAAAAGTCACGCTTTTACCATCCGACGAGAAATTATTCATCTTCACCATGCCGTCGATAATGCCCAGCCAGTTTTCCACCATATCGCCCTTGCGGCAGACATAACCACCCTTCGGGACAAAGGTTTCAAAGGTATCGGCCTCGACGCGCGCCATTTGTTCCGGCGTCAGGTCTTTGGCCCAGATCGCCGTGCGTAGCGCTTCCTTCAAAGTAACTTGGTTTCGATCAGACATTTTTTGCAACGCATCATAGAAAAGTCGGTGAATTGTCGCCGAAAAGACAACCTGCCTTCTCGCGGCACGCTAATATCATCACACAAAAAGAATCGGCAACAGGAGACACTGGTGCAAACTAAATACGAGACTTTTCCTCGCCGCTTGCTCGCGCACGGCCAGGTCAGGCCGGGAAAACCCGCGTTTCGCGAAAAGTATCTGGGCATCTGGCAAAGTTGGAACTGGGCCCAGGTCAATGACGAAGTGCGCGCCCTCGCCTGCGGTCTGGCCGCGCTCGGCTTCGAACGCGGCATGAACCTGGCCATCATCGGCGACAACCGCCCGCGTTTGTACTGGTCCATGTTGGCCGCCCAATGTCTGGGGGGCGTCCCGGTACCACTGTATCAGGACGCGCCCGCCGCCGATATGGCCTATGTGCTGGAAAACGCCGAAATCCGCTACGCCATCGTCGAAGACCAGGAGCAAGTCGATAAATTGCTCGAATTGCAAGCGTTGTACCCGCACATCCGCCACGTCGCCTACGACGACGAACGCGGCATGCGCCACTACCGCCAGCCAGGCCTGGTTTCCTTCGCCGACCTGCAGGAGATGGGTCGCGCGTGGGACCAGGCCCATCCCGGCTTTTTCGACGCCGCCGTCGCCGCCGGCCAGGCCAGCGACAACGCCATCATCCTCTACACCTCCGGCACCACCGGCAAGCCCAAGGGCGTGTGCCAGACCCACGCCGCGCTGCTGGCGGCCGGCGACGGCGGTGTCGGCTTCGAAAAACTGACCGACGAGGAAGACATCCTGTCCTACCTTCCGATGGCGTGGGTGGGCGACTGCCTGTTCTCGTTCGCGCAGGCGCTGACGGCCGGCTTCACCGTCAACTGCCCGGAATCGGGTGAAACCGTGATGACCGACATGCGCGAAATCGGCCCAACTTATTACTTCGCCCCGCCGCGCGTGTTCGAGAACATGCTGACCACCGTGATGATACGGATGGAGGACGCCGGCGCCATCAAGCGCCGCATGTTCCACTACTTCATGGGCGTGGCGCGCCGCTGCGGTGCGCAAATATTGGACAACAAGCCGGTGCCGCTGGCCGACCGCCTGCGCTACGCCGCCGGCCGCATGCTGGTCTACGGGCCGCTGAAAAACGTGCTGGGCATGTCGCGCATCCGCGTCGCCTACACGGCCGGTGCAGCGATCGGTCCCGATCTGTTCCGCTTCTACCGCTCAATTGGCGTCAATTTGAAGCAATTCTACGGCTCGACCGAAACCTGCGCCTACATCTGCCTGCAGCCGGATGGCCAAATCAAGTTTGACAGCGTCGGCCTGCCGGCGCCTGGTGTGGAGGTCAGGCTGGCGGAGAACGGCGAAGTTCTGGTGAAATCGCCAACGTTGATGGACTGTTACTACAAGCGCCCGGATGCCACGGCGGAAGCGATCGACGCCCAAGGCTATTTCCACACCGGCGACGCCGGCCTGTTCGACCACGAGGGCCACCTGAAGATCATCGACCGCGCGGCCGACGTCGGCCGCATGAACAGCGGCGCCATCTTCGCGCCCAACTACGTGGAGAACAAGCTCAAGTTCTTCCCCTTCATCAAAGAAGCGGTGGTGTTCGGCCACCAGCGCGACCAGGTGTGCGCCTTCATCAACATTGACATGGAAGCGGTGGGCAACTGGGCCGAGCGGCGCAGCATCGCCTATTCCGGCTACACCGACCTGGCCGCGCATCCGGCCGTCTACGGGCTGGTGCGCGATTGCATCGAGCAGGTCAACGCCGACCTGGCGGCCGAGGCCGGCATGGGCGACACGCAAGTGCACCGCTACCTGGTGCTGCACAAGGAGCTGGACCCGGACGACGATGAACTGACCCGCACGCGCAAGGTGCGCCGCAAGTTCATCGCTGAAAAGTACGCGGTGCTGATCGACGCGCTCTACGGCGGCAAGACCTCGCAGTACATC
Organism: Duganella sp. SG902; assembly: GCF_013376005.1. Taxonomy (GTDB): domain Bacteria; phylum Pseudomonadota; class Gammaproteobacteria; order Burkholderiales; family Burkholderiaceae_D; genus Rugamonas. The sequence continues at coordinate 182,331 of NZ_JABMJK010000005.1, forward strand.
GAAACGCAGGTGAAGTTTGAGGACGGCCGCAGCGGCCTGGTGGCGGCGGACCTCAAGATCGAGCCGTGCAAGACCTACCCTGCCGTGCAGGCAGCGGCATGACCGAGGAGGCGCAAATGCAGATGAACGAACCAGAGGCACACTTCGGCGTGGGACGGCGCAAAACCGGTCCGGTGATCCTCGACCTGAAAAATATCTCGCTTTCCTTCGGCGGCGTGAAGGCGCTGACCGATATCTCGTTCGACGTGCGCCAGCATGAAATCCGCGCCATCATCGGCCCCAACGGCGCCGGCAAGAGCTCCATGCTCAACGTGATCAACGGCGTGTACCGCCCGCAGCAGGGCCAGATCGTGTATCGCGGCGAAGTCCGCAAGAACATGGACTGCCACGCCGCCGCCAAGTCCGGCATCGCCCGCACCTTCCAGAACATCGCCCTGTTCAAGGGCATGACGGTGCTCGACAACATCATGACCGGCCGTAACCTCAAGATGAAGTCCAACTTCCTGATGCAGGCGCTGTACTGGGGGCCGGCGCGGCGCGAGGAGATCGCCCACCGCATCAAGGCCGAGGAGATCATCGACTTCCTGGAGATCCAGGCCATCCGCAAGACGCCGGTCGGCCGCCTGCCCTACGGCCTGCAAAAGCGCGTGGAACTGGGCCGCGCGCTGGCCGCCGAGCCGGAAATCCTGCTGCTCGATGAACCCATGGCCGGCATGAATGTCGAAGAGAAGCAGGACATGTGCCGTTTCATCCTCGACGTGAACGACCAATTCGGCACCACCATCGTGCTGATCGAGCACGACATGGGCGTGGTGATGGACATCTCCGACCGCGTGGTGGTGCTGGACTACGGTAAAAAAATCGGCGACGCCACGCCGGACGAAGTGCGCAACAACCGCGACGTCATCAACGCTTATCTCGGGGTGGAGTGCCAATGAATCTCAACTTCTTCTTCGAGGTGCTGATCGGCGGCCTGCTGTCCGGCGTGATGTATGCGCTGGTGGCGATTGGCTTTGTGCTGATATACAAGGCGTCCGGCGTGTTCAACTTCGCACAGGGCGCGATGGTGTATTTCGCCGCGCTGACCTGCGTCGGCGTGATGGACAAGCTGGGCGTGTCGCTGTGGATCGCGCTGCCGGTCACGGTGGCGGTGATGATCCTGCTTGGCCTGTCGATCGAGCGCGTGGTGCTGCGGCCCCTGGTGAACCAGCCCGAGATCACGCTGTTCATGGCCACCATCGGCCTGGCCTTCTTTATCGAGGGGCTGGCACAACTGATGTTCGGCGCGCAGGTGCGCAAGCTGGAACTGCCGATCGAAGACGTGCCGTCGCAGTACCTGATGGACCACTACAATATCCTGGTCTCGCAATTCGACATCATGGCGGCGCTGGTGTGCGGCTTGCTGGTCACCACGCTGGCCCTGCTGTTCTCGAAAACCAAGGTAGGCCGCGCGCTGCGCGCGGTGGCGGACGATCACCAGGCCGCGCTGGCGGTCGGCATTCCGCTGCAGCGCATCTGGGCCGTGTTGTGGGCGGTGGCGGGCATCGTGGCGCTGGTGGCGGGCATGCTGTGGGGCGCGCGCAACGGCGTGCAGTTCGCGCTGACCTTTGTCGCGCTGAAGGCGCTGCCGGTGCTGATACTAGGCGGCTTCACCTCCATGCCCGGCGCCATCGTGGGCGGGCTGATTATCGGCGCGTCGGAAAAAATGGCCGAGGTGTACATTGGCCCGATGGTGGGCGGCGGCATCGAGGGCTGGTTCCCTTACGTGCTGGCGCTGTTGTTCCTGCTGGTGCGGCCGGAGGGGCTGTTCGGCGAAAAAATCATCCGGAGAATCTAAACCATGTTCTACCGCGAAGCAGGACAATTCAAAACCAGCTACCAGGCCGACGGCCAGATCTTCCCCATTCTGCAGGACCGCCTTGCGCTATTGGCCTTGCTGGCGATCGCCATCGTGGTGGTGCCGCTGGTGGCGTCGCCGTATGCGCTGTCGGCCATCCTGATCCCCTTCCTGATTTTCTCGCTGGCGGCGCTGGGCCTGAACATCCTGACCGGCTATGCCGGCCAGCTGTCGCTCGGCACGGCGGCCTTCATGGCGGTGGGGGCGTTCGCGTCGTATAACTTCATCCTGCGCATCCCCGGCTTGCCGGTGCTGCTGGCGTTCGTGCTGGGCGGATTGAGCGCGGCGCTGGTCGGCATCGCGTTCGGCCTGCCGTCGCTGCGCATACGCGGCTTCTACCTCGCCGCCGCCACGCTGGCGACGCAGTTCTTCGTGGTCTGGTGCCTGACCAAGATTCCCTACCTGACCAACTACAGCGCTTCCGGCGTGATCACCGCGCAGCCCATCGTCATCCTCGGCTATGCCTTCGATACGCCGGACCGCAAATACCTGCTGGTGCTGGCCGTGGTGGCGGTGATGGCGCTGCTGGCCAAGAATATGATCCGCTCCAACGTCGGCCGCTCCTGGATGGCGGTGCGCGACATGGACGTGGCGGCCGAGGTGATCGGCTTCCGCCTGATGCGCACCAAGCTGCTGGCGTTCGCGGTCAGCTCCTTCTACTGCGGCGTGGCGGGTGCGCTGTATGCGTACGCCTACCTCGGCACCGTGGAGCCGGAAGCCTACAACCTCGATCTGTCGTTCCGTATCCTGTTCATGATTATCATCGGCGGTGTCGGCTCCGTGCTGGGCTCCTTCCTTGGCGCGGCCTTCATCGTGCTGCTGCCGGTGCTGCTGAATGTGGTGGCGCACAGCCTTGCGCTGCCGACCAGCGTGGCCTCCAACCTGGAGCTGATGGTGTTTGGCGCGCTGATTATATTTTTCCTGATCGTCGAGCCGCACGGCCTGGCGCGCCTGTGGCAAATTGGTAAAGAGAAGTTGCGTTTGTGGCCGTTCCCCCATTAAAAAATCAGAGGAGACACATATGAAACGCTTTGCATCCATCATCGCCGGCATCACGCTTGCCGCCAGCGGCGCCGCCGTCGCGCAGCCGGCGGAGCAGTACGTCGCCCTGCCCTCGTATCGTGTAGGGCCTTACGCGGCGGGCGGTTCCGGTTTTTATGGCGGCATCATCGACTACTTCAACCTGGTCAACCTGTCCGGCGGCGTGAATGGCGTGAAGATTTCGTGGGAAGAGTGCGAGACCGAATACAACCCGTCGCGCGGCGTGGAGTGCTACGAGCGTTTGAAAACCAGGAACGGCGGCGCGACCCTGGTCGAGCCTTTGTCCACCGGCGTCGCCTACGGCATTCTGGACCGGCTGGCGGTCGACAAAATCCCTATGACGATGATCGGCTACGGGCGCTCGGACGCCGCCAACGGCAAGGTCTTCCCCTATGTCTTCCCGCTGATCACCAGCTACTGGAACCAGGCCGCCGCCATGATCAAGTACCTCGGCGACAAGGAAGGCGGCGTCGACAAGCTCAAAGGCAAGAAGATCGTCCACCTGTATCATGATTCGGCGTTCGGCAAAGAGCCCTTGCCGGTGCTGGAGGCGCTGGCCAAGCAGCACGGCTTTGAGCTGATCAAGATTCCCGTCACGCCGCCGGGCAGCGAGCAGCAGTCGCAATGGCTGCAGATCCGCCAGGCGCGGCCCGACCATGTGATCCTGTGGGGCTGGGGTTCGATGAACGCGGTCGCCATCAAGACCGCGCAGCGCAACGGCTTCCCGCGCGAGAAAATCCTGGGCGTGTGGTGGGCCGGCTCGGAGGAGGACACCGTGCCGACCGGCGACGCCGCCAAGGGCTACAGCGCGATGACCTTCAACACGCCCGGCAACTACCCGGTGCTCGACGAGATCCGCAAAAAACTGTACGACGCCGGCAAGGGCAACCTGGCCGATCCCGCCCGCATCGGCAGCGTGTATCACATGCGTGGCGTGAGCGCGGCCATCCTGTGGGTGGAAGCGATGCGCACCGCGCAGGAGAAGTTCGGCAAAGGCAAGCGTGTGACCGGCGAGCAGCTGCGCTGGGGCCTGGAGAACCTGAACGTGGACGAGGCGCGCCAGAAAGCCATCGGCGCCCTCGGCATGCTGCCGGTGGTGAAGACCAGCTGCGACGATCATGAAGGCTCGGGCGCGGTGAAGGTGCAGCAGTGGGACGGCAAGAAGTGGAACGCCATCACGCCGAACTGGATCGTCGGCGACAAGGCGCTGACCCGCAAGCTGCTGGAGGACAGCTCCGCGGCCTACGTGGCCGAGAAGAAGATCACTCCCGGGTGTGCCAAATGACGGCGGCGCCCTACCTGTCTGTGAATAACGTCGAAGTTATCTACGACCACGTGATCCTGGTGCTGAAGGGCGTGTCGCTGCAGGTCCCGCAGGGCAAGATCGTCGCCCTGCTGGGCGCCAACGGCGCCGGCAAATCCACCACGCTGAAGACCATCTCCACCCTGCTGCGCGGCGAACGCGGCGACGTCACCAAGGGCGAAGTCCAGTTCAAGGGCGAACGCATCGACCAGCTGACGCCCAATGAACTGGTCAGGCGCGGCCTGTCGCAGGTGATGGAGGGCCGTCACTGCTTCGGCCACCTGACCATCGAGGAAAACCTGCTGACCGGCGCCTACACGCGCCGCGCCTCGCGCGCGGAGCTCAAGGAATCGCTGGACAAGGTCTACCACTACTTCCCGCGCCTGAAGGAGCGGCGCGGCAGCCAGGCCGGCTACACTTCCGGCGGCGAGCAGCAAATGTGCGCCATCGGGCGCGCGCTGATGGCGCGGCCGTCCATGATTTTGCTGGACGAACCGTCGATGGGCATCGCGCCGCAAATCGTTGAGGAGATCTTTGGCATCGTCAAGGATTTGAACAGCAAGGAGAACGTCTCCTTCCTGCTGGCCGAGCAAAACACCAGCATCGCCCTGCGCTACGCGGACTTCGGCTACATCCTGGAAAACGGCCGCGTGGTGATGGAAGGCGCGGCGGCCGACCTGGCGTGCAACGAGGACGTGAAAGAGTTTTACCTCGGCGTCTCCGGCGCCGGCCGCAAGAGCTTCCGCGACATGAAATTCTACCGGCGCCGCAAGCGCTGGCTGGCATAAGGAACAAAATGAATCTCACCAAGGCCAAGGCTTACTGCCGCAAACTGCCCGGCGCCACCGAGGACATCAAATGGGAAACCAACCTGGTGTTCTCGGTCGGCGGGAAAATGTTCGCCGTCACCGGCGCAGATGGCAGCGAGCGTGGCATCAGCTTCAAGGTCGATGACGACCGCTTCCTGGAACTGACCGACCGTCCCGGCATCATTCCGGCGCCCTACCTCGCGCGCGCCAAATGGGTTTACATCGAAGACCCGAAAGCCATCACCGACGCGGAGGCGGCCGAACTGCTGCAACGCTCCTATGAACTGGTGTTCGGCAAACTGACCAAGAAGCTGCAACGCGAAATACAAGGATCCTGACCATGGCCGACACTTTCGACAGCCTGGAAGCACGCGCGCCGGAACAACGCGAACGTGAGCTGATGACACGCCTGCCGCAGCTGGTGGCGCGCGCCAAAGCCGCCGCCGGATGGTCGCGCATCCTCAAGGACGTCAACGCCGCCGACATCAACAGCCGCGCCGCCCTCGCCACGCTGCCGGTGACGCGCAAGTCCGAGCTGCACACGCTGCAGCGGCAGCAGGCGCCGTTCGGCGGCTTGAACACCACGCCGGTGGGCCAGCTGGCGCGGGTCTACATGTCGCCCGGCCCCATCTTCGATCCCGAGGGACGTGGCGCCGACTGGTGGCGCTTCGCGCGGCCGCTGCACGCCACCGGCGTGCGCGCCGGCGGCCTGCTGCAGAACTGCTTCGCCTACCACTTCACGCCGGCCGCCTTCATGGTGGAGGGCGGCGCCGCGCGCATCGGTTGCGCGGTGATCCCGGCCGGCAGCGGCCAGACCGAGATGCAGGTGCAAGCCATCCACGCGCTGCGGCCCGACACTTACGTCGGCACGCCGTCCTTCCTGAAGATCATCATCGAGAAGGCGCGGGAGATGGGTCTCGACATCAGCGGCATCCAGCGCGCGCTGGTCAGCGCGGAGGCGCTGCCCGAATCGCTGCGCGCGTGGTTCGCCGAGCATGGCGTGCCGCGCGTGCTGCAAGCCTACGCCTCGGCCGACATCGGCTGCATCGCCTACGAGACCCACAGCGGCGACGAGCGCGATCCCGGCATGGTGCTGGATGAAGACGTGCTGCTGGAGATCGTCCGCCCCGGCAGCGGCGATCCGGTGCCTCCCGGCGAAGTGGGCGAAGTGGTGGTCACCGTCTTCAATCCGGACTACCCGCTGATCCGCTTTGCCACCGGCGACCTGTCGGCGATATTGACCGGCGTGCCGCCCTCACCGTGCGGGCGCACCAACACCCGCATCAAGGGCTGGCTGGGACGCGCCGACCAGACCACCAAGGTGCGCGGCATGTTCGTGCATCCGTCGCAGGTGCACGACATCGCGCGCCGCCACCCGCAGATTGTGAAGGCGCGCCTGGTGGTCTCCGGCCAGATCGCGCAGGAAGCGATGACGCTGCATTGCGAGGTGGCCGATCCAGCCAGCGCAAGCGGCGCCGATATCGTCGAGTCCATCCGCAAGCTGACCAAGCTGCGCGGCGAGGTGGAGTTTGTCGCGGTGGGCAGCCTGCCCAACGACGGCAAGGTGATCGCGGACATGCGCGACTATCAATAAAAGTTCGCGTAATTGAGGGATAATAACGGTCTTCACATTCGTTTTTAACAAAAGATCATGCAAGAGTTCCACCACAACCGCGCCCGCGCGCTGATGCAAAGCGCCGAAGAACTGTACACCAAGCAGGACGTCGACAACGCTGTCACCGCCATGGCCGAGACGCTGAACGCCCGCTACAACCAACCGGACAGCGAGGAATTCCCACTGGTGCTGGGCGTGATGGGCGGCGCCGTGGTCTTCACCGGCAACCTGCTGCCGCAGCTGACCTTCCCGCTGGAATTCGACTACATCCACGTCAGCCGCTACGGCGACGAAGACAAGGGTGGCGAAGTGGTGTGGAAAGTGGTGCCGCGCTCGAACGTCAGCGGCCGCACCGTGATCGTGCTGGACGACATCCTCGACGAAGGTGAAACGCTGGCCCACGTCAAGCAACGCCTGCTGGACATGGGCGCCAAGGAAGTGATCCTGGCCGTGTTTGCCGACAAAGCCATCGGCAAGGCCAAGCCGGTGAAGGCCGACATCGTCGGCATCACCATCCCCAACCGCTTCGTGGTCGGCTTCGGCATGGACGCCTACGGCTACTGGCGCAACCTGCCCGGCCTGTGGGCGATCAACACCGAGGCCTAAGGCCGCAACTGGTAAGCGTCGATGAACTTGCGTACGCCGTCGGGGTGCGCGCTCTTCCACGCTTCGAACTCGGCGCGCCAGGATTCCTTGTATTGCAACAGCAGCAAGGCTGGCTCCAGCTGATCGGCCTGGGCCAGCCTTCGCATGGTTTTCAGCGCCGGATCCTGCAATTCGCCGCCGCCCTGGGCGGACAACTCATCGGCCACCTGCAAGGCCTTGCGCCATGCCGCCAGCTCGATGGCGAACGGCGACGCCCCGGCCTTGCCTTCAATCGCCTGCTGCGTGGCCAGCGCCAGCCATAACCCGGCATCGGGTTGCCTGGCGGGGTCCGCGCCCTTCAGCGACGGATCGACGGTCAGATTCAGTGTACGCGTGGCGGGATCGAGCTGGCCTTTCGCCTTGCGCACCAGATTCAGGGGAGTCAGCGGAAAACCGCTGTTGGTGCGCAACTGATTGAGCTTGACCCAGTTCGGCATTTGACTCGGTTGCGCGGCGATGCCGCCCATCAGCGCGCCTTCGGCCGGCCCCGGCTTGCCCTGGGCCGCCAGCGCGTCCGCCAGGAAGCGCCAGCCTTGCGAATTCAGCGGCTCCACCTCGACGCCCTTGCGGAAGCGTTGCTCGGCCTCGGCAAATTTTTTCTGGAAGTAATAGCAATCGCCGGCGTAGATCCAGGCCTGGGAATAGTTGGGGTCGAGCGCGGCGGCACGCTCGTAATGCGCCAGCGCTTCATCGAGCTTGCGTTGGGTGAACAGCAGCTCGCCCTCGTGCAGCGCGGCGGCCGCTTCCGGTGTGGGCTGGTGCAGCGGCAATGGCCTGTCATCGGCAAGCTCACGCAGCACCTCCATCGCCACCGGATCGTTGGCATGCTTTTGCAGCGCCTGGCGGGCCATGTCTTCCGCCTGTTGACGCAACTTGAGGGCGCCTGCCTCCTGCGTTTGCTTGGCCATACTCAACAACATGCCCGCGATGCTGGACAAGGGCAGCGACGCCTGCGGGTCGGCCTGGGCGGCAGCCGAAAATTTCTCGAAAGCTTCCTTGTACTTGCCCTGCGTCTGCAATGCATGACCTTGATGGATCAGCGCCTCGGCCTCGGCGTTGATCGGCACCAGGCCCTGCGCATGGCCTGCGACACAGACCAGCGCCAGCAGCAGCGCGATAATTTTTTTCATGGATCCACCGGCAGTTTGCATTGACGGTCTATTATGGCAGGATTGCATGATAAATAACATGATCGGAGACAGCATGAAATTCACGCACCTTCTCGCCTGCCTGCTCATCTGTTCGCCGGTCATGGCCGGACAGCAAACCTGGATCACCAACGTCAAACTGGTGTCGCCGGAAAAACTGGACCGCATCGAAACCGGCAGCGTCCTGATCGAGGACGAGCGCATCGTCCGCGTCGAGCGCGGCGCCGGCGCGCAGGCGCCGAAAGGCGCGACGCGGATCGATGGCCACGGTTACTACCTCACGCCAGGCCTGATCGACTCCCACGTCCACCTCATCGCCGTGCCCGGTATGAGCTTCGAGCAATCCGAGCGCACGCGGGCGATGTCCGACGCCTACTTCGCGCAAATGCCGCGCTCCTACCTCTACTACGGCTACACCACCGTGATCGACCTCGCGGCCGGCAGCCGCGAGTTCATCGACCGCGTCAAGGCCATGCCGCGGCATCCGGACATCTACGACTGCGGCCCGCCGCTGGTGATGGCCAATGGCTATCCGATGACTTTCCTGCCGCCCGAAGTGCGCTTCAAGGCGTTCTCCAACTTCATCTACGATCCGGCGCAAAAAGACCGCATCCCGAGCCAATACAAGCCGGAAGACTACACGCCCGCCAAGGGCGTCGCCCGGGTCAAGGCCGACCACGCCATCTGCCTGAAGACCCACTTCGAACGCGGCTTCGGCAGCCAGCACGACCTGCCGGTGATGAGTCCGGAAACCTACGCCGAGGTGCGCCGTCTGGCCACCCAGGAAAAACTGGTGCTGATCACCCACGGCAACTCGCTGGAAGCCCAGACCTTCGCGGTCAACGGTGGCGCCGACGTGCTGGCCCACGGCTTGTGGAACTGGGGGCCGCTGAACAAAGCCACCGAACTGCCGGACGAAATCAAACGGCTGCTGGACCAGATCGTCGAGCGCAAGATCGGCTTCCAGCCCACCATGCAGGTGCTGTACGGCTTGCGCGCCTACGTCGATCCCGACTATCTGAAAACGCCCGCGCTGGCCAAACTGCTGCCGCCGGACATGCTGGCCTGGTTCAAGACGCCGGAAGGCAACTGGTTCAAGGAGGAAGTGGCGGAAGACGGCGCCAGCGACGAGGCGGCGCGCCAGGGACTGGAAGCGCCGCTGCGGCGGCAGCGCCAGGTGGTGGCCTATTTAGCGGGCAAGAACGCCAATTTCCTGTTCGGCTCCGACACCCCGTCCTCGCCGACCTACGGCAATGTGCCGGGCCTGAACGGCTATCTGGAGATGCGCAACCTGCACCAGGCGGGCCTGTCGCTGGAGCAGGTGTTCAAGGCGGCCACCATCAGCAACGCCCGCGCCTTTCATCTGGACACGGACCTCGGCAGCATCGAGCCGGGCAAGCTGGCCAACCTGGTGCTGATGAAGGAATCCCCGCTGCGGGACATCCGTGCCTACGACTCGATAGACACGGTGTGGGTACGGGGCAAGCCGGCGGCGCGCGACAGCCTGGCCGTCGGCCGCTGAGCGATTACAGGGCCAGGCGGGCGCGGGCGGCGTCGTACTCGCGCTTGAGGCGTTCCACCATTTCGGCCGTCGATGGAACGTCATCCATCAGGCCGACGCCCTGGCCGGCGCCCCAGATGTCGCGCCAGGCCTTGGCGCTGCTGGAGCCGAAATTCATCGCGGTCTTGTCGGCGGTCGGCAAGGCGTCCGGGTCCAAACCAGCGGCAACGATCGACTTCTTCAGGTAATTTCCGTGAACGCCGGTGAACAGATTGGAGTACACGATGTCCGCCGCGGTCGATTCGACGATGGCCTCGCGATAGCCGTCGCTGACGTTGGATTCCTTGGTCGCCAGCCAGCGCGAGCCGATGTAGGCGAAGTCCGCCCCCATGGCCTGCGCCGCCAGGATCGCATCGCCGGTGGCGATGGAGCCGGACAGGGCGATCGGCCCCTTGAAGAATTTGCGCACCTCGCCCACCAGCGCGAACGGCGACAGCGTGCCGGCATGGCCGCCGGCGCCGCTGGCCACCAGGATCAAGCCGTCCACACCGGCTTCCAGCGCTTTTTCCGCGTGGCGGATCGAAATCACGTCATGCAGCACGATGCCGCCGTAGCTGTGGATGGCGTCCAGCATCTCTTTCGGCGGCGCGCGCAGCGAGGAGATGATGATCGGGATCTGGTGCTTAACGCACACTTCCACGTCATGCGCGAGGCGGTCGTTGGACTGGTGCACGATCTGGTTGACGGCGATCGGGCCGACGCGCTTGTCCGGGTTGGCGGCCTGGAACTCCGCCAGCTCGTTTTGCAGGTCGGTCAGCCACACGTCCAGCTGCTCGGCCGGCCGCGCGTTCAGCGCCGGGAAGGAGCCGACGATGCCGGCCTTGCATTGCGCCGCCACCAGCGCGGGACCGCTGGCGATGAACATCGGGGAAGCGATGACGGGAAGGGTGAGGTTTTGCAAGACTGCAGGCAAGGTCATGGCGGACTCGCTGGGTGAGTTGATCGGTTCGGACGATTATAGATCGAAAATAGTACGACCGTGCCATAAATAGACCTTGCCCTCTACATTTCCTCTACTGCAAGTGTTGCGCGGCACGGACAATGAAATCGGCAACCTGTCGCGGTTGCGAAATCAGCGACATGTGGCTGGATTGCAGCACCACGCTGTCGGCCTTGATCTGCGCCGCCAGCTTGCGCTGGACCGCGAACGGCAGCGCCTTGTCGTTCGCCGTCATCAGATACCAGCTCGGCTTGTCATGCCACGCGGCGTGGCCGATCTTGTCGGCAAAGGCGCTGGCCGCCATCGGCTGCTGGGTGGCCGCCAGAATGCGCACCGTGGCGGCCGGAACGTCCGCCGCCATGATCTGGGCGTAAGGCCCGGGCTGGTCCAGCCAGATGCGGCCTTGCTGGTCCGGCGTCAGCCCGGTCATCGGCGCGCCCAGCCGGTCCAGCATGGCGGCGGCCGACTCCCCGCTGTCCGGCACCATGGCCGACAGGTAGACCAGCCCTTGCACTTGCGGCAAATTGCCGGCCTCGGTGATCACCACGCCAGCCCAGGAATGCCCCACCAGCAGCACCTTGCCGGGCTGGCGCTCCACCACCGCCCGCGTGGCCGCCACGTCATCGGCCAGCGAGGTCAAGGGATTTTGCACCGCCGCCACCCGGCAGCCGCGCTCCTGCAAGGCCGCGATCACGCCGGACCAGCTGGAGGCGTCGGCAAACGCGCCGTGCACCAGCACGATGCTGACGGCCGCGCACAGGGCGGCGCTCATGCCGCCACCGGCGCGGCCAGCGCGGCGACCGCCTCTGGCACGCCATCGAGCGCGGCCTTGATCGATTGGCTGCGCAATTCCGCGCCCTTGGACAGCAATTCGGCGCGCAACACGCTGAACTGGCGAATGCCGAGGAAGTTGAAATAAGCCCGCGTGTAGGTCTCGTGGAAATCCATGGCCGCCGCCGGACCGGACGCGTAACCGCCGCCGCGCGTCGACGCCATGATCACTTTTTTGTCGCCGGCGATGCCGACCGGGCCGGCCGAGGTGTACTGGAAAGTCCGGCCGGGCTGGGCGATCCGGTCAAACCACGCCTTGAGCTGGCTCGGGACGGAAAAGTTATACATCGGCACGCGCAGCACGATGATGTCGCTGGCCAGCAGTTCCGTCACCAGTTGCTCCGACAAAGCGTGCTCGGCGCGGTCGGTGGCGCTGAACTGCTCGATTTCGCTGGGACGGAAGCCGGCGGCGATCACCGCGTCCATGTGCGCCACCGGCTGGGCGGCGAGGTCGCGATAGACGCGGCGCGCGTGCGGATAACGGCGGCCCAGCTCGGCCGCGATGGCCGCGCTCAGGGTGCGGGAAACGGAAGCATCGCCAAAGATGCTGCTATCAAGGTGCAGGATTTGCATGGTGTTCTCCGAAAAAGAAGTCCCTGCAGAATAGTCCCGCCAGATTATGTCCACCAGCCGTTAAAATAGATCACTTTGTTCTACCAGCAGGACAATACCGCCATGATGGAAGACTTCAACGATCTCGCCTTCTTCGCCGCCGTGGTGACCCACGGCAGCTTCTCCGGCGCCGCGCGGGCGCTCGGCGTTCCCAAGTCCCGCATCAGCCGCCGCATCGCCGAGCTGGAGCAACGGCTGGGCGTGCGCTTGCTGCAACGCTCTACGCGCGCCATGCGCGTGACCGACGTCGGCGCCGCCTTCTTCGCCCACTGCGAGACCATGACCCAGGCCGCCCGGGCCGCGCTGGAGGCGGCCGAGCACGCGGGCGAGCGGCCATCGGGGCGGGTGCGCGTCAGTTCGCCGGCCGGCGTGGCCCACCTGTTCCTGGCGCCGCTGCTGCCGCGCTTCCTGTGCGCCCATCCGGACGTGCGGCTGGAGCTGGAGCTGACCAATCGCCGTGTTGACGTGATCGGCGAGGGCTTTGACGTGGCGATGCGCGTCCGCACCGCGCTCGACGATTCGGACCTGGTGGTGCGTACTTTTGGCGTCAGCGATCAGGTGCTGGTCGCCAGTCCCGGCTTCATCGCCAGCCACGGGCCTTTCCCCAGTCCCGAGGCGCTGAACGGCAAGGCGGGACTCGGCACCGGCGGCCGGGCCGGCGAACCACCCCGCTGGCGCCTCAGCGCGCCGGACGGGGAAACGGTGGACATCAGCTATGTGCCGGCCTTGGTCAGCGACGATGTGGAACTATTAACGATCGCGGCCGCCGGCGGGGCCGGCATCGCGCTGGTGCCCTACAACGCCTGCCGCAAGGCCGTCGAGCAAGGCCAGCTGGAGCTGCTGTTCCCCGAATACCATGCCGGAAGCCATCAACTGCACGCGGTGTATGCCTCGCGTCGCGGGTTGTTGCCGGCGGTGCGCGCCTTCATCGAGTTTCTTGCCGCCGAGCTGCCGCAGACGATGCAGCAGCAGCGTGTTTCAGGTATTAAGTAAGTACTCACCCTCAACCTCGGCCGCATGGCTGCGAACCAACTGGCTGACCGCCCACTCCCCTAACTGCTCCGGCGATTGCTTGAGGAAGTTGGCATTAGCCGCCGCGAACACCGGCATTGAGGTCAGCAGGGTCGGCACATCGGCCAGTGGAATGCGCTGGCGCTCGAGCAGCAGAAACTTGAGCAGCACCTTCAAGGCGTTCTGCGCGTTGCGCACCGGATCGGCGGCGAGATAATCCAGCCGCGAGCGTGCGCGCGCCAGCGCGCCGTCCACGTCGCTGAACGGCGCGCCATGGCCGGGGATGACCAGCCGCACATCGAGCCCGGCGATCAGGTCCAGTGTGGCGCGCTCCTCGGCGAAGCCGGATTTTCCGTCGAGTTCAGGGAAGATGACGCCAAAACCGTTTTCCCACAGGGCGTCGGCGGAAATCAGCAGCTTTTCCTGTGGACAGTAAAAGATCAGGGAATGCGGATCGTGGCCGGGGGCGGCCAGCGCCTGCCATTCCATGTCCGCCAGCGTCACCACATCGCCCGGGGCCAGCGTGGCGTCGAAGGTGAAACGGTCGCAGCGCTGGCCGGTGGCCTTGAAACTCAGCGCTTCCACGTCCCAGTGGCGGACTTTGTCCGCCTCCGCCACCGGAATCGAGGTCTTGCAGCCGAAATGCGCCTGCAGCATGGCGTTGCCGCCGCAGTGATCTGAATGCAGATGGGTATTGATGATCTGGTCGAGATGGCGGCCATGCAGCACGTGGCGCACCAGTTCCAGCGTCTGCTCGGCGTGCGCGACGTAGCCGGTATCGATGATGGCCGTGTCATGGCGGCCCAGCAACATGATGTTGTTGGACGACAGCCAACCCCGCTCAAATACCTGTATCGACTCCGGCAGCGCGTTCATTCTTCCTCGTCAAAGTGGACGCTCAACCGCCGCCGCGGCAATTCGGCCCAGACGGCGCGCTTGAAATCGTCGTCGGCCCCGCCCCAGGCCACGATCTCTTCAATGGTGCGCAGGCAGCCCATGCAATAGCGGCGCTCCGTGTCCATTTTGCACAGGCTGACACAGGGCGACGGCACCGGCGACGGCGTTATGTTGGTGACTTCACTCATGGCCACATTATGCCGCGAAGCCGCTTGACTTGGGGGCGGGGAAGCGTAGACTCACCATCCATATAGATGGCGATTAGATGGAGACATAGTGGCCAAGCAAGAAATAAAGCTGAAGATTGCCGAATCAGAAAAAATCACCATTAATCTGGGCCCGATCGATTTGGGCCAGATTGACCTGCTGGTGCAGGAGGGGTTTTACTCCAACCGCACCGATCTGATCCGCACGGCGATCCGCAACCAGCTGAACCAGCACGCCGAGGTGGTCAAGCAGACCGTGGCGCGCAAGAGCCTGGTATTGGGCATGCAGCATTACTCGCGCGCCGACCTGGAAGCCATCCAGGCGGCCGGCGAACGGCTGCAAATCCAGGTGCTGGGCCTGGCCAGCATCGCCAGCGACGTATCGGTCGAACTGGCGCTGGCCACCATTGAATCCATTTTTGTGCTCGGCTCGCTGCATGCCAGCGCCGTCCTCAAGACCGCACTGGCGCCACGCATCCATTAAGGAGTGCCATGAAGCTTAATTTTCTAACGCAAATGCGCGAAGCTGCGCAGCATTTCATCAACAAGACTATCCCGCAGCAACGCGCCGCCGGACGCCCACAGCCGGCCATGCGCGATATTAACCCGCCACCGCCGAGCGCCGCGCCAGCCAGGCCCGCGCCGGAGGCCGAGCCGCCCCACGCAGCGCCGAACCCGGCCACGCATCCTGCCGAGTTCGCGCAAGATATATTGACCCGGATGGGCATCAACGTCGACTTGCAGGCCAACCTGGAGCGCGCCATCGATCTCGGGGCGCGGCGGCATCCAACGCCGGTCCAGCCGCCGGCGGACGGCGCGCAATTTCTCAGCGGCAGTTACACCAACCACGCCGGCACCCGCAATTACAAGCTGTACATTCCCGCCAGCTACCACGGGCAAGCCATGCCCTTGCTGGTGATGTTGCACGGCTGCACGCAGAACCCGGACGACTTCGCCGCCGGCACGCAGATGAATCAGCTGGCGGAGGAAATGGGCTGCTTTGTGGTCTATCCGGAGCAGAACGCCAACGCCAATCACTCCAAGTGCTGGAACTGGTTCAACGCCATCGACCAGCAGCGCGGCCAGGGCGAGCCGTCCATCATCGCCGGCATCGCGCAGCAGATCATTGAGGACTATCCGGTCAACGAACGTCAGGTGTACGTGGCGGGCCTGTCGGCGGGCGGCGCGATGGCGGTGATCGTCGGCACCCTGTATCCGGAATTGTTCGCGGCGGTGGGCGTGCATTCGGGCTTGCCGTTTGCGTCGGCGCAGGATTTGCCGTCGGCGCTGACGGCCATGAAGCGCGGCGTGCATCGCGCGGCCAAGGCCGGCAACGGGTCGCAGCCTATCATTGTGTTCCATGGCGACAGCGACACCACGGTCAACCCGGTCAACGGCGAGCAGGTGATGGCGCAGCGGCTGCATCATCACCGGGGCGCGCGGCCGCTGGTGCAGTCGGGGGCGGTGCCGAACGGCTACCGCTACACCCAGACCACGCACACCACGGCCGATGGCACGCCGGTGGGCGAACATTGGGTGGTGCATGGAGCGGGCCACGCGTGGTCGGGCGGCAGCACATCGGGCAGCTACACCGACGCCAAAGGCCCGGACGCCAGCCGCGAGATGTTGCGCTTTTTCCGCACCGTGAGCTGATCAGAACAGACGGCTGGCGAGGCCGGCAACCGCCAGCACGATGCTGAACGTGAGGCCGGCCACCCAGTAGGTAAGCTTGTCGATGCGGGCGTTCACCCGGTCGAAAGCGGCCTGGGTATCGCGCCGGTCCTGATCGATGCGATCATGCGTGCTGCGCCGTTCCTGATCGTAATGGACCCGGTCCGCTTGCCGGATTTGCTCATACAGGGTCTGCCTGGCCTGCTCGGCTTGCTCAAACCGCGCCTGCTTGGCCTGCTCGGCTTGCTCGAACCGCGCGCGCTCCTGATCGAAGCGGGCCTGCTTGACCTGCTCGGCTTGTTCGAACCGCGCGCGTTCCTGATCGAAGCGGGCCTGCTTGACCTGCTCGGCTTGCTCATACCGCACCCGCTCCTGTTCGAAGCGGGCCTGGGTATCGCGCCGGTCGCGGTCCATTTTTTCGAGCAATTCGTCAAAGCGCGCCTGCGTCGCGCTGTGGTACAGCTCTTGCTGGCGTTGCAAGGTAAGCAGGATGCTGGTGACATTGTCCATGCGCGTCTCCAGCCGCACGATGCGGGTGAGATGGTCATCGTCAGCCGCGCCACTTTGATTGTCAAGCGGGGTCGTGTTCATGTGCGCACTCCCAAGCAGGGTTATGCGCCATTGTCGAGCGGCGTACCGGGAGGCGTTTGAGATGTGTCAATGATGTGCTGTCTGAGGCAGGCCGGGCACCAGCAGCTGGCGCCCGGGGCGGACGGGACGGCCACGGCAGGCGGCAAATAAGTGCACCAGCACGGCTCCGCCGGGACGGCGGGATCGGCATCCTTCATCGCGCAGGAAAACTGCGCACCGCAGCGGGAACAGGTACTCATGCCCCCAGCGTAGCCGGGCTTAAGGGAAAATACAACCGGAAGGCCCTATAATGCGTACTTGCCGCGCCAACAGGCTGTAAAATTGCGCCCAAAATCTTTTCTACCGGACTCGCCATGACCCAACTGACCAACCTGAACTTAGGCATGAATGACGATTTGACCTCGGTCTCCCCGCAGATCAAAGCGCAGATTCTGGCTGAGGCCCTCCCGTACATCCGCAATTACCACGGCAAAACCATCGTCATCAAATACGGTGGCAACGCCATGACCGAGGACCGCCTGAAACACGGCTTCGCGCGCGATGTCATTTTGCTCAAACTGGTGGGCATGAACCCGGTGGTGGTGCACGGCGGCGGTCCGCAAATCGACAACGCGCTGAAGAAGATCGGCAAGCAAGGCACCTTCGTGCAGGGCATGCGCATCACCGACGAGGAAACCATGGAAGTGGTGGAGTGGGTGCTGGGCGGCGAAGTGCAGCAGGACATCGTGATGTTGATCAATCACTACGGCGGCCAGGCCGTCGGCCTGACCGGCAAGGATGGCGGCCTGATCCGCGCGCGCAAGATGGCCATGCCGGACAAGGAAAATCCGGGCCAGACCCTGGACATCGGCTTCGTCGGCGAGATCGAGGCGATCAACCCGGCCGTGGTGAAGGCGCTGCAGGACGACGCCTTCATTCCTATCATCTCGCCGATCGGCTTCGGCCAGGATGGCCAGGCCTACAACATCAACGCCGACGTCGTCGCCGGCAAGATCGCGGAAATCCTGAAAGCCGAAAAGCTGATCATGATGACCAACATCGCCGGCGTGCAGGACAAGCAGGGCAATCTGGTGACCGACCTGTCGGCGCGCGAGATCGACGAGATGTTCGCCGACGGCACGATTTCGGGCGGCATGCTGCCCAAAATTTCATCAGCCCTGGACGCCGCCAAGTCCGGCGTGAACACGGTTCACATCATCGATGGCCGTATCGAGCATTCTTTGTTGCTGGAAGTCTTGACCGAACAGGCTTTTGGCACTATGATCCGGTCTCACTGAAAAAAAGGCGGTCTCGCCGGCAGTCGGTGAAACCGCCACATTTCAAATGCCCTTGTAGCTCAGTGGTAGAGCACTCCCTTGGTAAGGGAGAGGCCACGTGTTCAATCCACGTCAAGGGCACCACTTCCCGCAGCACCCCTTCCCCTTCTAGTAAATCCGTTCCACCGTCAGCCCGCGCTTGCGCAGCAGTTCCGGCACGCTCGTCTTGCCAAGCAAATGCAGCACGCCGATCGCCGCCACGCTGTTGTTTTCACGCGCCATCAGCTTGACCATGCCGTCGGCCAGTGCGGGATTGCGGCCCTCCAGCAGCACCTGCTGCACGAAGCGGCCGGAGAAGGTGTCGTCCTGCTCCGCCTTCAGCGCCAGCGCGTCCAGCGCCGCGATGTCGGCCTTGCGCCAGGCATCGGCGATCTCGCGCGCCTGTTTGGCCTGTTCCTTGTCCTCGATGCCGGCGATGGCCTCCTCCAGGAACATCAGCTGCTCGTTGGGCGTCATCTTGTCGAACAGCGCCATCTGGCTGTCGGCCGATTCCAGCTCGACGATTTTCTGGCCGGCGGCATGCGCCTGTTTCGACAGGTGCGCATCCACCGCCATCGACGCCTCGTAGCCCTGCGCGGCGAACTCGCTGACCGTCAGCAGGCTGGCGAGCAGCCATGGCTTCATGGTCGCCACCGTTTCGGGTTCGATGTTGTACTGCTTGAGCAAGCGATCAAGGCGCTGGCGCAAGGCCGGCGGCATGCCCGCCATGGCCTTGTTGCTCAAGCCGTGCTGCTGCACCGCGCGCGCCAGCTTTTGCGGATCGCCCAGCGGATCGATCTCCAGCGCCAGCACCGGCGCTTTTTTGAGCAGGCCCGCCAGGCGCGGCTCCAGGGGATAAAAATCCTTCGACCCCACGTGGATGGTGCCGAACAAGTACAGCGTATGCGCGCCCTGCCGCACCTTGAACAAGGCGCCGCGGTTCTGCGCCGGCGCCGGCTCGGCCGACCATGCGGGACCCAGCACAAACAAGAACAAACTGCAGAACATCACTATAATCTGGCGCTGCATGGTTTCCTTCGTTGGTAGATATGACGTGAATATTACTCGCTCCTCGCCCGTGTGGCTGTTTGATCTCGATAACACGCTGCACAACGCCTCGCATGCCATCTTCCCCGCTATCATGGCCGGCATGAACAGCTATCTCGCGCGCCTGCTGGGAGACGGCGTCACGCCCGCCAGCGACGAGGTGGTCAACGCCACCCGCACCATGTACTGGCAGCGCTACGGCGCCACCACGCTGGGCGTGGTCAAGCACCACGGCGTGAAGGCCGAGCACTTTCTCGATGCCACCCATCGCTTCGACGACCTGCCGGCCATGATCCGCGCCGAGCGCGGACTGCGCCAGCTGCTGCGCCGCCTGCCCGGCCGCAAAATCCTGCTGACCAACGCGCCGCACCGCTACTCGTCGCAAGTGCTGCGCCATCTCGGCCTGCAGCGCCAGTTCCAGCACCACGTGGCGGTGGAGTCGATGACGGTGCACCGGCAGATGCGCCCCAAGCCATCCAGGCTGATGCTGCACAAACTGATGCGCCACCACCAGCTCACGCCGCGCCGCTGCATCCTGGTCGAGGACACGCTGGCCAATCTGCGCAGCGCGCGCCAGCTGGGCATGCGCACCGCGTGGGTGACGCAATACCTCACCGTTGGCGACACGGCCGGCCTGGCGCATCCGCAAAAGCGCTTAATTCGCCCCGCTTACGTCGATGTCAAAGTAAAATCTGTCAGGAACCTGCCGGCACGCCTGCACCGCCTGCGCTGACCACCCCTTATTTAACCCGCGAGATTCATATGGCAAGCACACCGCCGGGCCAGCGCCGTTTGCAAATCCTGCAGGCGCTGGCGGAGATGCTGGAACAGCCCAAGGGCGACAAGATCACCACCGCCGCGCTGGCGCGCAAGCTGGAGTTTTCCGAGGCCGCGTTGTACCGGCATTTCGCCAGCAAGGCGCAGATGTTCGAGGGACTGATCGAGTTCGTCGAGCAAACCGTGTTCGGCCTGATTAACCAGATCGCCGAGCGCCAGAGCGACGGCCTGGCGCAGGCGCGCGACATCGTCGCCATGCTGCTCAACTTCGCCGCGCAGAATCCGGGCATGACGCGGGTGCTGATCGGCGATGCGCTGGTCAACGAGGACGAGCGCCTGCAGCTGCGCATGAACCAGTTCTACGACCGCGTGGAGCTGGCGCTAAAGCAGGCCTTGCGCATCGCCGCCAGCGAAGGACAGGCGCACGAAGCCGATGCCGCCGCGCGCGCGGGCATGCTGGCCAGTTTCGTCATCGGCCGCTGGCACCGTTACGCCAAGAGCGGCTTCAAAAACAACCCGACGCAAGACGCGGCGGTGCAAATCACTTTGCTCCTATCGTAATGAACACCGAAGTATTCGCCCTGCTGGACGACGCCAGCCCGGAAGCAGCGCAGACCGGCAGCCGTTCGCGCCTCTACACCGGCCACACCGCCACGCTGCGCTGCGACGACGTCGCGCAATGGCCGCAGGTGCTGGCGCGCATGCGGGCGGCGCTCGCGCGCGGCGAATACGCGGTGACCGTGTGCGCCTATGAGCTGGGCGAGGAACTGCTGTCGCTGCAAAGCGCCGGCCTGCCGCCACGCGCCGCGGCGGCGGCCCCGCTGGCGCGCATCCTGCTGTTCAGGGACTGCGCCCAGCTCGACGCGCGGCAGGTGAGCGACTGGCTGGCCGCACGTTCCTTTCCGATCGATCGCCCGGCCGGCATCGCCAACATCCGCGCCAACATCGACCAGGACGCGTTCAGCGCGGCGCTGGCGCGCATTCACGACTACATCGCGGCCGGCGACACCTACCAGGTCAATTACACCTACCGCCTGCGTTTTGACGCGTTTGGCGGCATCCATGCGCTGTACGCGCGCCTGCGCGGGCGCCAGCCGGTTCCCTACGGCGCGCTGATCGCGCTGGATGACGGCAGCGCCGTGCTGTCGCTGTCGCCGGAACTGTTCGTGCGCCACAGCGATGGCGTGCTGACCGCGCGGCCGATGAAAGGCACGGCGCCCGCCGCGCCACCGTCGCAGCAGGCGGAAAACATCCTGCGCGCCACCAACCTGGCCGCCGACGCCAAGAACCGCGCCGAGAACCTGATGATCGTCGATCTGCTGCGCAACGACATCGCGCGCGTGGCCGCCACCGGCAGCGTGGAGGTGCCGGCGCTGTTCGAGGTGCACCGCTACGCCAGCGTGCTGCAGATGACGTCCACCATCACCGCGCAATTGCGCGGGGACGCTACGCTGGCCGACATCTTTGAAGCGCTCTACCCATGCGGCTCCATCACCGGCGCGCCGAAACGCCGCACCATGGAAATCATCCGCGAGCTGGAGCCGGACGCGCGCGGCATCTACACCGGCGCCATCGGCTGGTTCGATCCGCGCGACGATGGCAAGGTGGGCGACTTCTGCATGTCGGTGCCGATCCGTACGCTCACCCTGCAACCGCAGGGCGACGACGGCGTGCGCCACGGCGAAATGGGCGTCGGCGCCGGCATCGTGTTCGACAGCGACGCCAACGAAGAATACGCCGAGTGCAAACTCAAGGCGCGCTTCCTCACCGGCCTGCAAAACGATTTCGACATCTTCGAAACCATGTACGCCACACCGGGCGGCGGCATCCGCCATCGCGAGCGTCATCTGAAACGGCTGGCCGCGTCGGCCGCCTATTTCGGCTTCCCGTGGGACGAGAAAGCCGCCAGCGCCTACATGGACGCCGCCAGCGCCATGCTGGAGCCGCAGCACGCGGCGTATCGCGTGCGGCTGGCCATCAATCCATCCGGCGCCTTCGCCGTGCAGCACGCGCCGCTGGCGCCATTGGCCGAACCGGTGCGCGTGCTGCTGGCCGAGGACGCCACCAGCAGCGATGACCTGTTCCTGCGCCACAAAACCAGCATCCGCGCGCG
Organism: Duganella sp. SG902; assembly: GCF_013376005.1. Classification (GTDB taxonomy): domain Bacteria; phylum Pseudomonadota; class Gammaproteobacteria; order Burkholderiales; family Burkholderiaceae_D; genus Rugamonas. The sequence goes on from NZ_JABMJK010000005.1 coordinate 204,341, forward strand.
CTACGACGCCGCCTGGCGCGACGCCGAGGCGCAAGGCGCCTTCGACACCCTGTTTTTTAATGAACGCGGTGAGCTGACGGAGGGGGGACGCAGCAGCGTGTTCGTGCGCGTGGGCGGCCGCTGGCTCACGCCGCCCTTGCGCAGCGGCGTGCTGCCCGGCGTGATGCGCGCCGTGCTGCTGGACGATCCCGCGTGGAACGCCAGCGAGGCCGTCGTCACCCGCGCCATGCTGGAGCAAGCCGAAGACATGGTCATCTGCAACGCCCTGCGCGGCCCCGTGCGCGCCACGCTCACAGGTCGATAATCATCTCGAAGCCGCCGTAGATCATGCGCTTGCCGTCGAACGGCATGTTGGCCGGATCCATGTAGCTGGCGATGCGCGGGTCCTTCATCACCTTTTCATTGATCTCGTCGCGGCGCGCGCGCGATTCGTAGACGATCCATGAGAACACCACGACCTCCTCCTCCTTCAGGATGACGCTTTGCGGGAACGAGGTGACTTTGCCGGGCGGGACGTCGTCGCCCACCGTTTCGCGGAATTCCAGCGCGCCGTATTCCTTCCACACGGCGCCGCATTCCAGCGACATTTTCTTGTATGCCTCAAGGTTTGCCTTGGGCACCGGAATCACAAAACCGTCTACGTAGGGCATGGCAATCTCCTTCATCGAGAGAGACGGTCAGCGTAGCACGAAGCGCCGCCGGTAAGCGCCCGGTGTCGTCGCGGCAAGTCTGCGGAAGTGATGACGCAGCGATTCCTCGGAGCCGAAGCCGGCGCGCTCGGCGATCCGCGTCAGCGGCACATCCGGCTCTTCCAGCATGTCCTTGACGATGGCCACGCGCTCGCGGATCAGCCACTCGACCGGGCCGAGGCCGGTGGCCAGCTGGAACTGGCGCTGCAGGGTGCGCGGGCTCATGGCGGCGCGCTCGGCCATGCTGGCCACGGTGTGCGGCAGCGCCGGGTTGCTGCGCAGCCAGTCCATCAATTTCGACAGCCGGCCCTGCTCGCCCTGCGCCATGGGACGCGGCAGGAACTGCGCCTGGCCGCCCTCGCGGTGCGGCGCCACCACCAGCCGCTGCGCCACCAGGTTGCCGACCTTGGCGCCATGGTCGCGCCGCACCAGGTGCAGCAGCATGTCCAGCCCGGCGGCCGAGCCGGCGGCGGTGATCACCTGGCCGTTGTCCACGTACAGATGGTCGGGCTGCACATCGATCAGGGGATAACGTTGCGCCAGCCGCTCGGCGTAGCGCCAGTGGGTGGTGGCGCGCTGGCCGTCCAGCACGCCGGCGGCGGCCAGCACGAACACGCCCGAGCAGATCGAGCACAGGCGCGCGCCGCGCGCGTGGGCGGCGCGTATCCACTCCAGCAGCCGCGGCGGCGGCAATTCGTCGGCATCGCGCCAGCCGGGGATGACGATGGTGTCGCAAAGCGCCAGCAGCTCCGGCGCGTACGGCGCCTGCACGGTGATGCCGCCGGCCGCGCGGATCGGCCCCTCCTCCACCGCGCAGACGGCGAAGTCGTACCAGTCCACGCCAAGTTCCGGGCGCTCCAGCGCGAACAGTTCGACCGTGCAGCCGAACTCAAAAGTGCACAGGCGGTCGTAAGCGAGCGCCACCACGAGATGTTTTTTCATGGCGCAATCTTAACGCAGAATGGCTGATGCGCCACTTCTGGCCGTGGCGCGGCTGCCGCACAATGAGGCCATCGCTCATCACTACAGGAGATTCAGATGTCCCTCGTTACCGCCATCCCCGCCGCCGACAGCGCCGCCGCCCTGGCCCACTTCGAGGCCAGTTTCAGTTTCGAGACCGATTGCTGGGACGTGCATGACGCCCTCACCAGCGGCAAGCAGGACTTTGTGTTGCTGGACGTGCGCGGCACGGAGAAGTACGCGGCCGGCCACGTGCCGGGCGCGCTGGATCTGGCGCACCGCAAGATCATCGGCTCGAAGATCGCCGAATTTCCGGCCGATACGCTGTTCGTGGTGTATTGCGCCGGCCCGCACTGCAACGGCGCGGCGCGCGCGGCCGTGCGGCTGGCGCAGCTGGGCCGCCCGGTCAAGGTGATGCCGGGCGGGATTACAGGCTGGCTGGATGAAGGCTTCGAGCTGGTTCGGGCTTAGGAACCCAGCGCTTTTTCCACCGCGCTGACCAGTTGCTTATCGGTCGGGGTGACCTTGCTGCCGAAGTTGGTCACCACGTTGCCGTGACGGTCGATCAGGTATTTGTGGAAGTTCCAGGCCGGCGCCTTGCCGGTCGCCTTGATCAGGTTGGCGAACAGCGGGTTAGGTTCCTTGCCCGACACCACCGACTTGGCGAACATCGGGAATTTCACGCCGTAGGTGTTGTAGCAGAAATCGGCGATTTCCTTGCTGGAACCCGGCTCCTGCTGGCCGAAATCGTTCGACGGGAAGCCCAGCACCACCAGGCCCTTGCTGCCGTACTTGGCGTACAGGCCTTCCAGACCTTCGTACTGATTGGTGAAGCCACAGTAGCTGGCGGTGTTGACCACCAGAATCACCTTGCCGGCGTACTGGCACAGGTCTTGTGGGGAATCATCTTGCAGGCGCTTGAAGGTTTGCTTGAGGATGGCAGGGCAGCTGCCCGGAGCCGCCGCCGTGGCGGCTGGTGCGGCGGGCGCGGCAGCCGGCGCTTGCGCAAACGCGGAGGCGCTGGCCAGGGCGGTCAGCGAGGAAACGAGGCACAATTGGGCGATGGTCTTGGACATGATGGTCGACAGGAAAGGATGAGAAAAAAAATCATTCTAGTCCAATTTAGTGCCCCTCGCACGATTGACCCAGATTAAGCAAAATAGCCGGTTCGGAGTTACCGTTGCCTCCAGAAGGACGGAGGTGGTCATGCGAATATTTTGCCTGCTAGTACTGTGGGTCTGCGCCGCGCAGGCGCAGGTGGGGTCGCTGCCGACCATGCGCGCGGGGCAGGTCAGCGTCTCCGGCCTGTCGTCCGGCGCCTTCATGGCGGTGCAGTTCGAGGTGGCGTACTCGCGCAGCGTGATCGGCGCCGGCGTCATCGCCGGCGGCCCCTACTTCTGCGCGCAAGGCAGCGTGCTGACCGCCACCACCGTCTGCAGTTGCACCACCGACCTGCTGCTGTGCCGCGTGCGGCCCGGCGGCACCCGCGTGCCGGACCTGATCACCCTCACCGACTGGTTCGCCGCCTCGCAAACCATCGACCCCACCAGCGCGCTGGCCGGCCACCGCGTCTGGATGCTGTCCGGCGACGCCGACTCCGTCGTGCCGCAAGCCGTGATGACCGACCTGTACACCTACTACCGCCATTACGTCGACGCCAACCGCATCAGCTACCGGCGCAACCTCAACGCCGAACACGCCATGCCCACCGACAGCTACGGCAACAGTTGCCGCACGCTGGCCTCGCCCTACATCAACAACTGCCGATACGATGCCGCCGGAGAACTATTGAACTGGATCTACGGCCCGCTCAACGCGCGCAACAGCGGCGCCCTGAGCGGCCGCTTCATCGCCTTCGATCAATCGGAATTCATCGCCCTGCCCGCCTGGCACGGCATGGCGGATTTCGGCTACCTATACATTCCGGCGTCCTGCGACAGCGGCGGCGGCCTGGGCTGCAAGCTGCATGTGGCGTTCCATGGCTGCCACCAGGACCCGGACAGCATCGGCGCCACCTTTGTGCGCCACGCCGGCTACAACGCCTGGGCCGACAACAACCGCCTGCTGATCCTGTATCCGCAGACCGCCGCCACCTTCACCAATCCGAATGCGTGCTGGGACTGGTTTGCCCATGACGACACGCGCTACGCGCAAAAAAATGGCCGCCAGATGGCGGCCGTCAAGCGCATGGTGGACCGCCTGACTACACCACCGTGAACGACGACAGGTCCGGGTGCGGCGGCGGATAAGCGAGGTCCATACCCTCCAGCGTTTCCAGCAGCAGGCTGGCAATCACCATGTTGCGATGGGTCTTGGAATTGGCCGGCACCACGTACCATGGCGCGTGCGGCGCGTCGGTCTCGCGGATGGCTTTCTCGTAGGCGCGCTGGTAGTCGTCCCACTTCTCGCGCTGCTTGATGTCCTCCGGGTTGAATTTCCACTGCTTGTCCGGATCGTCCAGACGCTCCTGCAGGCGCTCGCGCTGTTCTTCCCTGGAGATGTGCAGGAACACCTTGATGATCACCGTGCCGGTTTCCGCCAGCATGCGCTCGAAGTCGCGGATCTGCGCGTAGCGGCGCTTGCACTCGTCGTCGTCGATCCAGCCCTGCACCTTGGTGATCAGCACATCCTCGTAGTGGCTGCGGTTGAAGATGGCGATCTCGCCATTCACCGGCACATGCTGGTGCACACGCCACAGGTAATCGTGCGCCAGCTCGTTGTCGGTCGGCCCCTTGAAGGCCACGGCGCGCAAGCCCATGGGGCTGACGCGGCTGAACAGCGCGCGCACCGTGCCGTCCTTGCCGGCGGTGTCGGTGCCCTGCAGGATCAGCAGCACCTTCTGCTTGTGCTGTGCGTACAGCTTGTCCTGCAAGGCGGCGATGCGGTCGATCAGCGCGGCGGTGCGCTCAAGGTCCAGCGCCTTGGCGCGCGACTTGCCAAGCTTGGGATTGGCGGCGCGGCTGGAGAAGGCCGCGTCGTCGGCGTCCTTGTCGCGCAGCTTGAGTTTCGGGGTGGCGCGGAAGCGCTGGCGGGCGTTATGTGTCATCGGTTCAGGATATCACCGCGCGGCCAACTGTGCAGCGCGATAGCCCCACCACGCGGCCTCCTCGAACACCGAAAAGCCCGACAGGTCGGCGTGCGCGAACAGGATGGGGCCATCGACCTCGCGCAGCGCCTTCATGCCGGCGTTGCCGCGGAAGTTGGGCCATGGGACCGCCATCGCGTGGCCGCGCAGCGTGATGTCGACCCGCTCCACGCAGGACGCGAACTGCGCGCCGTAGGCGGTTTTCAGATCGGCGCTGGCCAGCGCCAGCAACTCCTCCGGCTTGGCCGCCGCCATCCAATGGCGCGCGGCGCTGGCCTTGCGGTCGGACAGCGCGACATAGGCGCTGAACACGGTCTTCTCCGGCGGCCGCACGCGGATATCCTGGTGGGTGGACACCACGAAGCCCAGTCCCGGTTCGCTGTACACCACGTTGTCCCACGATAGCGGTTGGCTGGGCAACTCCTCGGGGAAGCGCTTGAGCAGGAAATTCGCCACCATCCACGGCGCGTATTCGGGCGCATGCCTGGCCGCGTCGAAACCGTATTCCGCGATGTTATCCACAACCCGCGCCGCCACATAGGTCGGCATGGCGCAAATGGCTTTGCGGGCGCGCACCAGATAGGTGGTCGGCTTGCCGTCATCCAGCTTGAAGCACAAGGCCTCCACGCCGTCCGCCGTTTTCTTCAGCGACACCGCCGTCCCGGCCATGCGCGGGATGGCGGCCGCACGCTCCATGGCGGAAGCCAGCGGCTGCAAGCCGCCCGGCCATGTCAGCCAGGCGCCGTTGCCGGCATTGGCGGCCTGGCCCCAGCGGCTGCAGTAGTAATGCAGACCGGCCCACGCCGACACCTTGTCGTAGCGGGTGCCGTAATCGTCGCGGCAGCAGTAGTTCAGATACCAGTGCAGCGTGGGCGACTTGTAGCCGTTTTGATCCATCCACTGCTTGAGGGTGATGCGGTCCAGCGCCTGCCATTGCGGATCCTCCGACGACATCACGGTCGGGAACACGAACACGCGGCGGCCATCCGCGCCATGCAGGCCGCGCAGGCGATGCACCTCGTCGAAGAAGCGCTTGTGTTCATCGAGCTCCCAACGCGGCACGCCGTCGGTGGGAATGAAGCCGTCCTGCCAGTGGCCGTTGAACAGCAACCGCTCCTCCGGCGCGTGCAGGATGAAGCGCTCGTCGTAGTAAGGCTTCTCCGCAAACGCATCCTTCTGGATGATGCCAAGGTCCGCCAGGATTTCGCGCACATGCGTGGACTCCGGCGAGGGCAACGGCAGGTAATGCGCGCCGGTCGGATATTCGTATTCGCCGAAGGCGCCGCCGGCCGCGTTACCGTAGGGCTGAGGGCCGTCGATCATCAGCACATCGGTCTTGCCCAGCTTTTTCAGCTTCCACGCGGCGGTGAGGCCGGACACACCGGAACCAAGAATCGCGATATCGGTGTGGATCACTTGCGATGGCGGCGGCAAGGCTCGGCGGTCGCGCAGGAAGTGGCCCTCATCGCGGCCGACGTAATGAACGGTCGGCGTGATCTCCTGCCAGCGCTGGAACGCCAGTCCGCTGCCGGCGGCGGCCAGCCCGGAAGCGCCAGCCCAGACCAGAAAAGAACGGCGCAGCATCAGCGGATCACCCGGCGCCAGTCCTGCTCGAATTCATGCACGAGCGACTGGGTGTTGAGGCGGTTCGGCTCCATCGCCATCGGCTTCATATCGGGCGGGAAGATGAACATCTCGCGCGTGGTATCGGCGTTCAGGTAGCGCATCGGCAGACGGTAGCTGGTGGGTGGCGTGTACTGTGCCTGCGGCGACGCCAGGATGAAACCCCACTCGCCAAACGACGGCACGTAGGCGTGATACGGGTAGGTTTTCATGCCCACCTCGCGCAGCGTGGCGTCGATGGTCCAGTAGGCGTGCGGCGCGAAAAACGGCGAGGTCGATTGCACCACCATCAAACCGTTCGCCGCCAGATGCTTGCGCACCATGCCGTAGAACGGCACCGAGTACAGTTTCCCGAGCGCGAAGCTGGAAGGGTCGGGGAAATCCACGATCACCGCGTCGAACATATCGTCGTTATGCTGCAGCCAGATGGCCGCATCGGCGTTCACCACGCGCACGCGCTTGTCGCTGAAGGAACCATGATTGAGCTTGACCAGTTCCTCGCGCCGCGTGAAGGCGCCGGTCATGGCCGGGTCCAGATCCACCAGCGTCACGTGCTCGATGTTCGGGTAGCGCAGGATCTCGCGCAGCGCCAGGCCGTCGCCGCCGCCCAGCACCAGCACGCGCCTGGCCCACGGCATCGGCTGCAGTACCGGATGCACCAGCGCCTCGTGGTAGCGGTATTCATCACGCGAGGAGAATTGCAGGTTGCCGTTGATGTACAGGCGCGTATCGTCCTTCCACTTGGTGATCACCAAACGCTGGTACGGCGTGGTGGTGGCGAACACGATTTCGTCACCGAACAGGCCATGTTCGCCCCAGTAGGTCAGCTTGTCGGCGAAGGCAAAGCCGAACACCAGCAGGCACATGACCGAGCAGGCGCGCAGCATGCGGCCGGTGATATTTTTCAGCTCTGTGGAAAACGCCTTGATTGTCCACAGGGCCACGCCGACGTTCAGCATCCCGAACAGGAAGCCGGTGCGCACCAGCCCCAGATATGGCGCCAGCACCAGCGGGAACAGCAGCGACACCGCCAGCGCGCCAAGATAATCGAAGGTCAGCACCTTGCTGACCAGTTCATTGAAAGCCGTCTTGCGCTCGTTCAGCGCGCGCATCACCAGCGGTACCTCCATGCCGACAAAGGCGCCGACCAGAAACACCATGGTGTACAACAGCGTGCGGAACGGCGCCGGCATCCACGAGAAAGTCAAAAACAGCGTGGCCGCCGATACGCCGCCAACCAGACCCACCGCCAGTTCGATATCCACAAAGCGCGCCAGCACATCCTCGTCGCGCACGTATTTGGAAAAGTGCGCGCCCACGCCCATGGCGAACAGGTAGCATCCGATAATCGTGGAGAACTGCAGCACCGAGTCACCCAGCAGGTAGCTGGACAGCGCGCCGGCGATCAGCTCATACGCCAGCCCACAGGATGCCACCACGAAGACGGAGAGGATTAGAATCTTTTTGGTCATTTACGCCAGTTTGAATTATTATTCAGTCAACCATTTTATTATCCGTCATTCCCGCGAAGGCGGGAATGACGCTGACTGCGAAGGTGCGCCGTGCCCGCCATCCTAAACTATCTGATCCACCTGCTGCTGGCCGCCGTGCTGCTGGCGGTGTTCTTCAAAGCCTACACGTGGATGACACCTTTCGACGAGGTGAAACTGATCCGCCTCGGGAATCAGGCGGCGGCGCTATCGCTGGGCGGGGCGCTGATAGGTTTTTCCATCACTATCGGTTCGGCGCTGATGCATACTGCCGATTACCGTGAATTTTTCGCCTGGGCCTTCGGCGCCATGGTGGTGCAGATGCTGGCCTACGCCATCACCACCCGCGTGCTGAATATGTCGAAAGACCAGATCGAGGCAAACAACACGGCGTTCGGCGGGCTGCTGAGTGCCATCTCCATTTCCATCGGCGTGATCAACGGCGCCTGCATCTCCTAATTTCAAGCGAGGACCATCATGGGTATCGGCAGCTTTATCAAGAAGCAGTTTATCGATGTACTGCAATGGAACGAGGACACCGACGGCGTGCTGGCATGGCGCTATCCGATGGCCGACCAGGAAATCCAGAACGGCGGCCAGCTGGTGGTGCGCGAGTCGCAGGTGGCGGTGTTCGTCAACGAAGGCCAGGTGGCGGACGTGTTCGGCCCCGGCACCCACACCCTCACCACGCAAACCCTGCCAGTGCTGACCAACCTGAAGAACTGGGACAAGCTGTTTGCCTCGCCGTTCAAATCGGACGTGTACTTCTTCAGCACCCGCGTGCAGACCGGCCGCAAATGGGGCACGGCGCAGCCGATCACCATCCGCGACAAGGACTTCGACATGGTGCGCGTGCGCGCCTTCGGCATGTACTCCTACCGCGTGATCAACGCGCGCGCCTTCTTCACCGAAATCAGCGGCACGCGCGAGACGTACACCCGCGATGAGGTGGAAGACCAGTTGCGCGGCATCCTGATGGCCACCATGGCCAGCTCGCTGGGCGCGTCGCAAGTGCCCTTCCTCGACATGGCGGCCAACCAGGCCCTGATGGCGCAGCAGGTCAAGGGCGACCTGACCACCGCCTTCGCGCGCTACGGCATCGGGCTGGACGAGTTCAACGTGGCCAGCGTCAGCCTGCCGGAGGAACTGCAGGCGGCGCTGGACGAGCGCATCTCGGCCGGCATGAAGGGTGGCATGAGCGCCGACAAGCTGGCCGGCTTCACCAAGTACCAGGTGGCCAGCGCGATTCCGCTGGCGGCGCAGAACGAGGGCGGCCTGGCCGGCATCGGCGCCGGTCTGGGCGCCGGCATGACGGTGGGCCAGGCCATCGGCCAGAGCATGGGCGCGGCGCTGGCGCCGCAAGCCGCCCCCGCGCCGGTCGAGGAGCCGATCGAGGCGCGCCTGGAAAAACTCAAAGGGCTGCTGGACAAAGGCCTGATTTCGGCCGCCGACTACGACAGCGCCAAGGCCGAACTGCTGAAAAAACTGATCGGCTAAGCGCGTGCAAATCGTTTCCTGCCCCAGCTGCGGCGCGGAGGTCAAATTCCGCTCGCATGCCTCGGTCATGGCGGTCTGCGAATATTGCAGCACGCGCGTGCTCAAGGATGCGGACGCGGTCAAGGACCTGGGCAAGATGTCGTCCGTGCTGGAGGACTACTCGCCGATCCAGATCGGCACCGCCGGCGTGCTGGGCGGGCGGCCGTTCACGGTGGTGGGCCGCATCCAGCTGCGCTATTCGGCCGGCATGTGGAACGAGTGGTATCTGTTTTTCGACGATGGCAAGACCTCGTGGCTGGGCGATTCGTCCGGCATGTACACCATTACCGCCGAGTACCAGGGCGAGGCCCAGGTGCCGCCGCTCGAGCAGCTGACGCCGGGGCGCAATTATCCGATCAACGGCGCGCCCTACATGGCGGCCGAGGTGCGCGTGGCCGATTGCGTGGGCGGCCAGGGCGAGCTGCCGTTCAAGGTGGGCGATGGCTATCAGGCGCGCGTGGCCGATTTCCGGCGCGGCGCGGAGTTCATCACGCTCGATTATTCGGATTCGCCGCGCCCCGTGATCTACACCGGCCTGGCGGTGACGCTGGACAGCCTGCAATGCCAGCTGCTGCGCGACGACGACACCATCCAGCGCGCGGCCGGACGTTATCGCGGCAAGCTCGATGCGCTCGATTGCCCATCCTGCGGCAGCCCGATCAAATACCTGCCCGGCGTGACGGCCAACCTGGTGTGCCCCGCCTGCGCCACCCGGATCGACGCCGCCAGCCCGGAGGCGCAGGTGGTGGCCGCCGGCGAGCGTGTGGCGGCCGTGCCGCTAACGCTGGAACTGGGCGCGAGCGCGAAGATCAACAACCAGGAATTCACCATCATCGGCATGATGCGCCGCGCCGACGACGAGGGCACGCAGTGGAACGAATACCTGATGTACGGCCCGCGCTCCGGCTTCTCCTGGCTGGTGGAGACCGACGATGGCTGGTCCGGCGCCAACGTGCTGGCCGAGTGGCCGGTCGCCTACACGCCGGGGGCGCCGGCGGTGGTTGTGGATAAAGTCCAGTTTTCCCGCCTGTACGACTATGGTTCGGTGGTAACGTACGCGGTGGGCGCCTTCAACTGGCGCGTGGCCGTGGGCGACCGCACGCGGGTGGAGGAATTCCAGGCCGGCCAGTTGCGGCTGGCCAGCGAAACCACGGAAAGCGAGATGACGTGGTCGCGCTCCTCGCCGGTATCGGCCGACCAGCTGGCGCTGTGGTTTGGCGCCGCCTTCAAGGGCCGCGTGAAGTCGCCCTCCAAAACCAGGCCATTCGCCAACAACCGCTATCGCAACACGGCCAAGTACATCATCTGGTTCATGCTGGCGCTGAATGCGATCCCGCTGCTGGCGAATTTTTCCGGCACCTGGTTCCTGAGCGCGATCGGCGCGCTGGCCATCTACCTGCCGGCGATTTTCTTGGATAACAACGATCAGGCATGAGTAAATTTTTCATCTACGCGATCATCGTCACCGTGCTGACCTCGGGCAGCAGCTGGCTGCGCATGGCCGGCGGCGGCGGCGCCGGCGGCGGCTATCGCGGCAGCACCTGGAGCTCGCACACCGGCGGTGGCGGCGGCAGCTGGGGTGGCGGCTCGGGCGGCGGAGGCCACAAGTGAAACTGGAATCGCTCCCCGCCGGCGCGGCCGCGTCGAACGTGCACGCGCCGTCGGGCACCCATGTGCTGGCCGATCTGAGCGGCATCGACGCCGAAAAATTAAGCAACTGCGCGGCACTGGAAACCCTGCTGCGCGGCGCCGCCGAAGCGGCCGGCGCGCACGTGCTGTTCAGCCACTTCCACGCGTTTGGCGCAGGCCAGGGCGTCACCGGCGTGGTGCTTCTGGCCGAATCCCACATCACCATCCACACCTGGCCGGAACGCAATTTCGCCGCCGCCGACATCTTCATGTGCGGCAGCGCGCAACCGGAGTTAGCGCTCGCTCTCATCAGAAAGGCCTTGCAGCCTGGGGCCGCTCACGTTCACACGTCACGGCGCGGGCCGCCGTAAGGAGACATCATGGGTCTATCCACGCTGGGCCAGATCGCCCTTCCCGTCACCAGCGCCGACCGCGCCGAGCAGTTTTATGGCGAGGCGCTGGGCCTGCCCAAGCTGTTCCGCTATGGCGAACTGGTGTTCTTCAACTGCGGCGGCGTGCGGCTGATGCTGGAGGGCGGCAAGGACAAGGTCGACGCCGGCAGCGGCGTATGCCACTACTTCAAGGTCGAAAACATCGAGGCGGTGGCGGCCGGGCTGCAAGCCAAGGGCGTCAGCTTTGAGCGCGAGCCGCACCTGATCGCCAAAATGCCCGACCATGAACTGTGGATGGGCTTTTTCCGCGATCCGGACGGTCACCTGCTGGCGGTGATGGAAGAAAAGCGCTGATCGCGGCGCGCCGCCAGTTTTTTCATCAGCGCCGGCAGGAAGATCAGCGACGAGTCGATGATCGCATGCGCGATCATGCAGGCGATCAGGTCGCGCTGCCAAAGGTAAAGCCCGGTCAGCAACGTGCCGGCAAACGCCACCCCCGCCAGATGCCTCCACGACCAGCTGCCGAGGTGGGCCAACGTGAACACCGCCAGCGGCAGCAGGGCCGCCAGCCACAGGCTGCCGGTCAATTCATGCAGGCGCTCGATCGGATAACCACGGAACATGATCTCTTCGGTGATGCCGGCCGTCAGCGGCACGGCGCAACGGAACCACAGCGGCATGTCGAGCAGTCGCGTCAGCCCTTCCGACCGGACCTCCTTGCCGGCCCGGCTAGCCTGTATCAGGCCGACGACGGTCAGCGCCAGCATGGTCAGGCCCAGCGCGGCGCCGCCCAGCCAGGCCAGATAGTTGGGCGCCGCCAAGGCAATGCCGATGCTGGCCAGCGGACGCCGTTCCCACAGCAGCACCAGCGCCAGCAGGGCGCCACAGCCGGCCCACGCCGTCGCCAGGCGGCGCAGCTGTTTGGCGCGCCCTTCCGCTTCGCCGCGCCGGACCCAGGCCAGCAGCGACGGCAGGCCCAGCGCCACCAGCAGCCCGATCACCGTGACCGTCACGCGGCGGCCTGCTCCGCGGCCAGGGCCGCGTCCTTCTCGCGCGCGGCGACGGCGGCCGGGCGGCTGTTTACGCGTTGCACATATTCCTCGATGACCGGCAGCTTGGGCACGATGCCGAACATCAGCATCCATTCAAACGCCGTGGCCCACAGCACATCCAGCGCGGTGAACCGCTCGCCCAGCAGGTACGGGCCTTTCGACAGCTGCTCGATGAGCGTGCTGAACATGGTGTCGAAATCGCCGTAGTGGCAGGCTTGCTTGTCGGCCGGCTTGTTCTTCATCCACTGGTCGACGATGGCCGGCTCGAAGCAGCTGCCGTAAAACGCCATCCAGCGCAGGTAGGGGCCGCGCTGCGGATCGCCCAGCGGCGGCGCCAGCCCGGCTTGCGGGAACAGGTCGGCCAGATACAGGTAGATGGCGACCTGCTCGGTGACGACGGCGTCGCCATGGCGGATGGCCGGCACCTTGCCCATCGGGTTGACCGCCAGATAGGCGGCTTCGCGGTTTTCGCCTTTTTTCATGTTCATCACATGCAGCTCGTAGGGCGCGTGCAACTCTTCAAGCAGCGTCAGCACGCCGGTCGAGCGCGAATACGGGCAGTGGAACAGGGTCAGTTGCTGGTTCATGCGTTTCTCCTTGGTGGCGATGAAAAACCCACGATAAATCTTGCTAAGATGGCGGTCTTGTAAAAACGCGAATCCAAAATGACGACGCTGCACAGTGTACCGCGTCCCACCCGTGGGGTGGTGAATCCGGCCGCAGGCGAGAAAGTGTTCCGGCTGGAGCACTACCTGCCGCCGGACGACCTGGCGCCGTTTGTCGATTTTTTCTGGCTGGTGGCGTGGACGCTGCCGGAGGGCGTCACGCACGTGCAGCGCACCCTGCCGCGCCACGCCATCCACGTGGTGTTCGACGCCGGCCACACCGCCATATTTGGCGTCATGAGCGGCGCGTTCGAGTACACGCTGCGCGGCAGCGGACGCGTGCTGGGCGCCAGCTTCCGGCCCGGCGCGTTTCGCGGCTTCCTGCGGCAGCCGGTGCAGTCCATCACCGACCGCGAGCTGCCCTTGTCGGCCGTGTTCGACTGCGACGACGCCGCGGCCGAGCGTGGCGTGCTGGCAGCGCCGGACGATGAGGCCATGGTCAGCGCCGCCAGCGCCATCCTGCGCACCGCCCTGCCCGCCCCAGACGCGGAGACCGAACGCATCGCCGCCATCCTGCGCGTGATCGAGGGCGAGCCGGAGATCATCCAGGTGCGGCAACTGGCGGCGCACACCGGCATCAGCGTGCGCCGCCTGCAACTGCTGTTCAAGGATTACGTGGGCGCCAGTCCCAAGTGGGTGATCCGCCGCAACCGCCTGCTGGACGCCGCCGACCTGCTGGCCAAAGGCAGCGGCATCGACCTGGCCGCGCTGGCGCAGCAACTGGGCTACTACGACCAGGCCCACTTCACCACCGACTTCGAAAAACTGATCGGCAAGCCGCCGGCCGACTACCGCCGCAGCTGCAAAGCCATTGACGCACCGGCGGCGCGGTGAGACACTGCCTGCTCCACTTCAACCACAGGAGACCAACCCATGCGCCACGTAGATATTGCCCTCCTGTCGGCTGCCTGATCACGCCAGGACACCCACCCGCTTGTTGATCCGCGCGTTATCGCGCAGCTGACTTCCCGTATTCGTCGCCCACCGCCTGGTCGCGGAGGGTATCGCTCGTCTTACTGGAATCCATATCATGATCGACATCGATTTCGCATCACTGCGCCGTATCGGCCTGAACAACACCATCGTCAGCCAGCTTCACAACCCACCGCCGGATGCCCGGCTGGTCCGCATCACCGCCATCCACCGCGAGTGGCTCACCATACACGACGGCAGCACCGAGCTGCGCGCGCGCGCCGTGCCGGCCCTGCACCGGCAGGACCTGGCCGTTGGCGACTGGGCGCTCCACACAACCCCCGCCCATGATGAACACTGGCTGTGCGCCGTGCTGCCGCCCGTCACGCGCATCGCGCGCCGGGGCAACGACGGCCGGCACCAGAGCCTGGTCAGCAACGTCGACACCGCGCTGCTGGTGATGGGGCTGGACCAGGACTTCAATCCGCGCCGGCTGGAGCGCTACCTCGCCATCGTCAAGACCGCCCAGGTCGAGCCGGTGGTGGTGATGAGCAAGGCCGACATCGCCGGGGACGTGGAACAGCGCATGGCGCTGCTGCGCCAGCGGCTGCCCGCCGGCGTCCCGCTGCTGTCCGTGAACACGCTGAGCGACACCGCCATCACGCAACTGGCGCCATGGCTGGGCGCGGGACAGACGCTGGTGTTGCTGGGCTCCTCCGGCGCCGGCAAGTCCTCGCTGACCAACACGCTGACGCGGGCGCGCCAGCAAACCGGCGGCGTGCGCCATGGCGACGGACGCGGCCGGCATACCACCACCACCCGTTCGCTGCATCTATGCCCAGGCGGCGCCTGCATCATCGACACGCCGGGCCTGCGCGGCTGGCAGCCCGACGCCGACGAGGCCAGCATCGCGGCCAGCTTCGACGACATCGACGCGCTGGCGGCGCACTGCCAGTTCCGCGATTGCCGCCACGCCAGCGAGCCCGGTTGCGCGGTGCGCGGCGCAGTCGATGAAGACCGCCTGCGCAACTATCACAAGCTGCTGCGCGAGGCGCGCCGTTGCGAGCAAACGCCGCTGGAGCGGATCGCCGAGGTCGGCAAATGGAAGGTCCTGCAACGCGCGGCCAGCGCCCGCGCGAAACACAAAGGCGGCGGACATGGCAAATAGCGGCATGCGGGGGTTCAGGAAATCCCTACACCAACTTCAGCATCGCCCGATGCTGGGCGGGGGCCGTGGTTTGTATGATGCATTGCAGGGTTGCGCCGGCCCTGCTTGGGGGCAGGCCCTGACGTTGATCTCGACAATACCAGCGCCCACCCTTCCGCCGTTCCAGCCTTGGCTACCCAATGAACACGCGCACGCGCCCTTATCGCAGGCTGCCGACACCGATCGCGGCGCTGGCCGCGGCGGTCAAAGCCCGCCTCGTCATCTATGGCGTCACCATCCGCGACAGCTTCGTCGTGCTGCTGCCGATCACCTTCGTGGGCGTGACGGCCAGCCTGCTCCTCAACCAACCGTTCCTGACGCTGCGCCAGCTGATGTCGCGAGTGCTGGGCGCCACCTGGCCGGCGGCCATCCATCACGTGATGAACGCCACCTACGGCGTGTTCGGGCTGGCGCTGGCGGTGGTGGTCAGCATCCGCCTGGCGCACCGGCTGGCGGCGGATGATGGCCGGGACGACGGCATCCAGGCCTGGGTCGGCATCGCCGCGCTCGCCAATTTCATGCTGTGGACCGGTGTGGTCGGCTTGCCGGTCACCACCGCCCTGGCCCAGCACTCGATGTTGCAGGGCATCGGCATCGGGCTGCTGACCGCTGAACTGCTGCGCCCGCTGGCGACCGTGTGCCGGGGCGCGCCGGACTACGACAGCGAGCCGGTGTTCCACCACGCCATGCGCATGACGGCGCCCCTGGCGATACTCGGGCTGATCGTGATGCTGGCGGCGCAGGCGGTGGCCGCGCTGGCGCCGGCCGGCGCGCCGTGGCTGGCGCGGCTGGCGGCCAACATCAACCCGTGGATGGAGGCCGACTGGCTGCTCAACACCTGCGTCGTCTTGCTCAACGAGCTATGCTGGTTCGTCGGCATGCATGGCAATGTGGCGGTGGACCAGCTGGCGCATCTGCTGTTCGGCATCACCGGCGACTCCTTCCAGCAGGCGCTAAGCTGGCGCCCGCTGGTCGACACGTTCGGATTGCTGGGCGGCTCGGGCGCGGCGCTGGGCCTGGTGCTGGCCCTGTTCATCGTCGCGCGCGAAGGACCGCTGCGGCGCCTGGCGCTGATGTCGGCCCTGCCCTCCGTGTTCAACATCAGCGAACTGCTGATCTTCGGCCTGCCGATCGCGCTCAACCCGATGTTCCTCGCGCCCTTCCTGCTGGCGCCGCTGGCGCTGACCCTGATCGCGGTGGCCGCCTCGCACGCCGGGCTGGTGCCGCTGCACGACCTCACGGTGCCGTGGACCACGCCGCCGCTGCTGTCCGGCTACCTGGTCACGGGTTCCTGGCACGGCGCCGCGCTGCAGGCGCTGGGGCTGGTGGTGAGCACCCTCATCTACCTGCCCTTCGTGCGCCGCGCCGAGGCGCGCCGCCTGCGCGAACAGAAGCTCGCGTTCGACACCGCCATCGACGCCATCGTGGCGCCGGCGCAGCCGCATCTGCGCTCGGTGCTGCGCAGCGGCAAATCCGGCATGATCGCGCGCGGCCTGCTGGCCACGCTGGCGCGCGACCTCGGCACGCCGGCGGTGTCGCTGGCGTTCCAGCCCAAGCACGACCGCGACGGCGTGGCGGTGGGCGTGGAGGCGCTGTTGCGCTGGCGGCACGGCCGCTATGGCCCGGTGCGCGCCGACGCGGCGATCATGCTGGCCGAGCAAGGCGGCCTGATCGGCCGGCTCGGCGGCTGGGTGCTGGAGGAGGCCTGCGCCTGCAAGGCGCGCTGGAACGCGCAGGGGCTGTCGCACATCACCATGGCGATCAATGTCTCGCCGCTGCAGCTGGACGCGCCGGAGCTGCCGCGCCTGCTGGCGGACTGCCTGCGCCGCAACCGTCTGGCGCCCGGCGAGATTCAGCTCGAGGTCACCGAGAGCCAGGCCATTCCGGCCCACGAGATGGTGGACAGCAACCTGGCGGCGATCGTCAGCATGGGGGTGTCGCTGGCGATGGACGATTTCGGCATGGGGTATTCCTCGCTGCTGCACATGCGCCGCTTCCCCATCCACGCGATCAAGATCGACGGCTCGCTGACACGGGACGTGCTGACCAACAGCATCAGCCGCGACATTATCCACAGCATCGCCTCGCTGGGCACGGCGCGCGCGGTCGAGGTGGTGGCCGAGTTCGTGGAAACGGCCGAGCAGCGCGACGCGCTGCTGGCCCTGGGCTGCGAGGTGTTCCAGGGCTACCTGTACAGCCCGCCGCTGGCGGCCGACGACTGCGCGCGCTACCTGACGCGCCACGGCGCCGTCGCGCGCCGCGCATAAAAAAAGGCAGCCTGGGCTGCCTTTTTGCTTGATGCTGCGTGCGTTGCTTAGTGCTTGGCGACTTGACGCAGCTTGGCGATCGCCGCCAGCTGGCCGATGGCCGCCGCCAGTTCGGCTTGCGCTTTCGCGTAGTCGATGCCCGAGCTGTTGTTGGCCAGCGCTTCCTCGGCGCGTTTCTTGGCCGCGACCGCTTTGGCCTCGTCCAGATCCTTGCCGCGAATCGCGGTGTCCGCCAGCACCGTCACCGCGCCTGGCTGCACTTCCAGCAGGCCGCCGGCGACGAAGACGAACTCCTCCTCGGACTGGCCTGGAACCTGGATGCGCACCGCGCCCGGACGGATGCGAGTGATCAGCGGCGTGTGCTTGGGATAGATGCCCAGCTCGCCCTGCTCACCCGGCAACGCGACGAATTCGGCCTCGCCGGAGTAGATCAACTCCTCGGCGGAAACCACGTCAACGTGAATAGTGTTTGCCATGTGTGTCCTATCGGGTGGAACGGCCCCATCTCACGACGGGGCCGAACAACTCAAGCAATTAGTTGAGTTTCTTGGCTTTCTCGATGGCTTCCTCGATCGTGCCAACCATGTAGAACGCTTGCTCTGGCAGGTGATCCAGTTCGCCCGAGGCGATCATCTTGAAGCCCTTGATGGTGTCTTTCAGCGACACGTATTTACCAGGCGCGCCGGTGAACACTTCAGCCACGTGGAACGGCTGCGACAGGAAACGCTGCATCTTACGTGCGCGCGCCACCAGCAGCTTGTCCTCAGGAGCCAGCTCGTCCATGCCCAGAATCGCGATGATGTCACGCAGTTCCTTGTAGCGCTGCAGGGTGCCCTGCACGGCGCGCGCGGTGTCGTAGTGCTCTTGACCAACGACCAGCGGGTCCAGCTGGCGCGAGGTCGAGTCCAGCGGGTCCACCGCGGGGTAGATACCCAGCGAGGCGATGTCACGCGACAGCACCACGGTCGAGTCCAAGTGACCGAAGGTGGTCGCTGGCGACGGGTCGGTCAAGTCATCCGCTGGCACGTACACGGCCTGGATCGAGGTGATCGAACCGGTCTTGGTCGAGGTGATGCGCTCTTGCAGACGGCCCATTTCTTCGGCCAGGGTAGGCTGGTAACCCACCGCGGAAGGCATACGGCCCAGCAGTGCGGACACTTCGGTACCGGCCAGGGTGAAGCGGTAGATGTTGTCGACGAAGAACAGAACGTCCTTGCCTTCATCACGGAACGCTTCCGCCATGGTCAGGCCGGTCAGCGCCACGCGCAGACGGTTGCCTGGTGGTTCATTCATCTGACCGTAGACCATCGCCACTTTCGAGTTGGCCGGGTTTTCCAGGTCAACCACTTTGGCGTCGGCCATTTCGTGGTAGAAGTCGTTACCTTCACGGGTACGCTCACCAACACCGGCGAACACGGACAGACCCGAGTGCGCCTTGGCGATGTTGTTGATCAGTTCCATCATGTTCACGGTCTTGCCGACGCCGGCGCCACCGAACAGACCGACCTTACCGCCTTTGGCGAACGGGCAGACCAGGTCAATAACTTTAATACCGGTTTCCAGCAGGTCCTGCGATGGCGACAGCTCGTCGTATGCAGGCGGCGCGCGGTGGATCGAGGCGATCTGGTCGTGCGCGACCGGGCCGCATTCGTCGATCGGGTTACCCAGCACGTCCATGATACGGCCCAGGGTCGCTTTACCAACCGGCACCATGATCGGCTTGCCGGTGTTCTGGATTTGCATGCCGCGACGCAGACCGTCCGACGAACCCAGAGCGATGGTACGCACGATACCGTCACCCAATTGTTGTTGTACTTCCAGCGTCAGCTCGGAGCCTTCCATCTTCAAGGCATCGAATACCTTGGGCATTGCGTTGCGTGGAAACTCAACGTCAACCACCGCGCCGATACACTGAACGATTTTGCCATCAGCCATGTTCGTTCCTTCAAATATAGTTAAATTCGTTTAAACCGCTGCCGCACCGGCGACGATTTCGGAGAGTTCTTTGGTAATCGCGGCCTGGCGGGTCTTGTTGTAGATCAGCTTCAGTTCGCCGATCACATTGCCGGCGTTGTCGCTTGCCGCCTTCATCGCCACCATGCGCGCCGATTGCTCGGACGCCAGGTTTTCCGCGACCGACTGGTACACCAGCGCTTCTACATAGCGCTCCAGCAGTTCATCGATGACAGTCGCCGCGTCTGGCTCGTAGATGTAATCCCAGTTGTGATTACCCGCGTCAGCCTGTTTCTTCGCGGCCGGCAGCGGCAGCAGCTGCTCCACCACCGGTTCCTGTTTCATCGTGTTGATGAACTTGGTGTAGCACAGGTAAACCGCATCCACCTCGCCATTCTGGAACTTTTCCAGCATTACTTTGACGGGGCCGATCAGTTTTTCCAGGTGCGGGGTGTCGCCGATCTGGGTCACTTGCGCAACCACGGGAACGCCGACGCGATTCAGGAAACCCAAACCTTTGTTACCAATCGCCACCGCGGCAATCTTGTTGCCGGCGGCTTCCAGCTCACGCGTTTTGTTGGTCACCAGACGCAGCACGTTGGTGTTCATGCCGCCGCACAGACCCTTGTCGGTCGTGACGACGATGAAACCCAGCGCCTTGGCCTCGTTCTTGGCTTCATCGGCCAGGAACGGGTGCGTGTATTCTGGATTTGCGTTAGCCAGATTAGCAGCGATGTTACGAATCTTCTCACTGTAGGGACGGGCGGCGCGCATGCGATCCTGCGCTTTGCGCATTTTCGATGCGGCGACCATTTCCATCGCCTTGGTGATCTTCTTCGTATTTTCTACGCTCTTGATCTTGCCACGTATCTCTTTGCCTACTGCCATGAGTCCTTACTCCTTCTGCGCTGAAGGCGACTCCGGGGAGCCGCCAAGCATCTTAAAATGCGCCGGATTTCTTGAAGTCGGCGATGGCAGCGGACAGGGCGGCTTCGCCATCCTTGTCCAGTTGCTTCGACGATTCAATCTTCGACAGCAGGTCAGCTTGTTTGGTCTTCAGGTACGCGTGCAGGCCGGCTTCGAAAGGCAGTACTTTCTTGACTTCGACGTCGTCCAGGTAGCCCTTGTTCACTGCGAACAGCGAAGCGGCCATCAGCGAGATCGACAGTGGCGAGTACTGCTTCTGTTTCAGCAGTTCGGTCACGCGGGCGCCGCGGTCCAGCTGCTTGCGCGTCGATTCGTCCAGGTCCGAGGCGAACTGCGCGAACGCGGCCAGCTCACGGTACTGCGCCAGGTCGGTACGGATACCGCCCGACAGGTTTTTGATGACCTTGGTCTGAGCGGCGCCACCAACGCGCGACACCGAGATACCGGCGTTGATCGCGGGACGGATACCGGCGTTGAACAGCGAGGTTTCCAGGAAGATCTGGCCGTCGGTAATCGAAATCACGTTGGTTGGAACGAAGGCCGAAACGTCGCCGGCCTGGGTTTCGATGATCGGCAGCGCGGTCAGGGAACCGGTCTTGCCTTTGACTTCACCTTTGGTGAAGGCTTCGACGTAGTCGGCGTTCACGCGGGCCGCGCGTTCCAGCAGACGGCTGTGCAGGTAGAACACGTCGCCCGGGTAAGCTTCGCGGCCTGGCGGGCGGCGCAGCAGCAGCGAGATCTGGCGGTAGGCAACTGCTTGCTTCGACAGGTCATCGTAGACGATCAGGGCGTCTTCGCCGCGGTCGCGGAAGTATTCGCCCATGGTGCAGCCCGAGTAGGCCGAGATGTACTGCATGGCGGCCGATTCCGACGCCGAGGCGGCCACCACGATGGTGTACTCCAGCGCGCCGTGCTCTTCCAGCGAGCGCACGATGTTCTTGATGGTCGAGGCTTTCTGGCCGATTGCAACGTAGATGCAAGTCATGCCTTGGCCTTTTTGGTTGATGATCGCATCAACCGCAACCGCCGACTTACCGGTCTGGCGGTCGCCAATGATCAGCTCACGCTGGCCACGGCCGATCGGCACCATCGCGTCGATCGATTTCAGGCCGGTCTGCATCGGCTGCGAGACGGACTCGCGGGCGATCACGCCCGGGGCGATCTTCTCGATTGGCGAGGTCAGCTTGGTGTCGATCGCGCCCTTGCCGTCGATCGGCTGGCCCAGCGCGTTGACCACGCGGCCACGCAGCTCGGGACCGACCGGCACTTCCAGGATGCGGCCGGTGGTTTTGACGGTGTCGCCTTCCGAGATGTGCTCGTAGGCGCCCAGAATCACGGCGCCGACCGAGTCGCGCTCCAGATTCATGGCCAGGCCGAAGGTGTTGCCTGGGAATTCCAGCATCTCGCCCTGCATCACTTCCGACAGGCCGTGAATGCGGACGATACCGTCGGCCACGGAGATCACCGTGCCTTGGTTACGTACTTCAGCGCCACCATCAAGGCCTTGGATACGGCTCTTGATCAGCTCGCTGATTTCAGATGGGTTGAGTTGCATACTAACTCCTAAAAGTGTTTCTCTCAGCTTGCGCGAGATGAAGAATCTGTTCTAAGCGGGTCAGCTCTCTTAAGCGACCAGTGCAACACGCATTTGCTGCAGCTTGGCGCGGACCGAAGTGTCCAGCACTTCATCGCCAACGACCACGCGCACGCCACCGATCAGCGCTGGATCCACGGTCACGACCGGGTTCAGCTTGCGGCTGAATTTCTTTTCCAGCGTAGCGACCAGCTCGCTTACTTGAGCGGCGCTCAGCTCGAAGGCACTGGTGATGGCGGCGTCCGCGGCGCCTTCCACGGCGTTCTTCAACGCCTGGAACTGCGCGCCGATTTCCGGCAGCAGACTGATACGGCCATTTTCCACCAGCATGGACAGGAAGTTTTTCGCTTCCGTGTTCAGCGGCGATTTCACCAGAGCCGTGATGGCGGCGACGATATCGCTGGCCGACGCTTTCGGGTTGCGGGCGAATGCTTGCACCTCGGGGTGGGCACCGATCTGGGCCAGTTCGGCCACCAGTTCGGACCACGCCGCGAGGGTGAACGATTCCTTACCTGCTTGGGCTACGCGGAACAGAGCTTCCGCGTAGGGACGGGCGACGGTTGCGTTTTCTGCCATGATTACAGCTCGACAGACAGGCGCGACAACAGTTCGGCGTGGGCCGAGGCGTTGACTTCGCGCTTGAGGATTTGCTCGGCGCCCTTCACAGCCAGGTCAGCCACCTGAGCGCGCAGCGCTTCACGCGCCTTGGCCAGTTGCTGCTCGGCTTCGGCCTTGGCTTGCGCAATGATGCGGTCCGCTTCAGCTTGTGCATTCGCTTTGATTTCTTCCGCGACCAGTTGCGCGCGCTTTTCAGCGTCGGCAACGCGTTGCGAAGCTTCCTCGCGTGCACCGGCCAGGGCTTCGCTGGCGCGCTTCTCAGCGACGATCATGGCTTGCTGGCCTTGGTCGGCCGCAGCCAGACCATCAGCGATACGCTTGGCACGCTCATCCAACGCTGCGTTCAGCGATGGAAATACGAACTTCATCGAAACCCAGACCAACACCGCGAAGGTGATCATCTGGCCGATGAGAGACATATTGATGTCCATACCTTTGCTCCTAACTAAAAGTTTCTCCTAGGGTGGAGCAGATTACTGAGCGACGGTTTGCAGGGCAGCCAGGAATGGGTTGCTGAAGGTGTACAGCAGAGCGACACCGACGCCGATCATCGAGATCGCGTCCAGCAGACCAGCGATAACGAACAGCTTGGTTTGCAGTTGTGGCATCAGTTCTGGCTGACGGGCCGAGGCTTCCAGGAATTTACCGCCCAGAATGGCGAAACCCAGAGCGGTGCCGATAGCGGCCAGGCCGATGATGATAGCGGCTGCCAGAACGGTCATGCTTTGTACTTGTGCGATCAGAGCTTGCATTGAAATTTCTCCTAAGATTTAAAAAAGACTACAGATACTAAAAAGTTAAAAACGATTATTGCTTAGTGCTTCTCAACCGCGATGGCCAGATACACAACCGTCAGCGCCATGAATACAAACGCTTGCAGGGTCACCACCAGGATGTGGAAGATGACCCAAGGACCACCGAGCAGCCACTGCGCGTACCACGGCAGCAGTGCGATCAGGATGAACAGCAGTTCGCCGGCGTACATATTGCCGAACAAACGCAGCGACAGCGACAGTGGCTTGGCCAGCAACTCGATCATCTGGAAGATGAAGTTGACCGGGGCCAGCACGATGGCCATGAAGCCATGCGCGTGGAACGGCGCGGTCAGCAGCTCCTTACCCCAGCCGCCGAGACCTTTGGCTTTGATCGAGAAACCAATAATGCACAGCATGACGCCGAAGGACATGCCGAAAGTGTGGTTGACGTCCGCGGTCGGCACGACGCGCAGCTTGTGGACGCCAAAGAAGGACAGGATTTTAGGCAGCAGGTCGACCGGCAGGAAGTCCATGGCGTTCATCAGCCAGACCCAGCAGAAGATGGTGATCGCCAGCGGGGCGATGACCTTGCTCTTGGCGTGGAACGCCGAGTTGACCACCTCGTTGACCAGTTCCATCACGGCCTCGACGAAGTTTTGCAGCTTGCCCGGCACGCCGGCGGTGGCGCGGCGCGAGGCCAGCCAGAAGACGCCGAGGAAAACCAGGCCCAGAATGGCCGAAACCCAGAACGTGTCCAGGTTATACATGCCGTCGGCCGATTTCAGGTGGCTAAGGTGGTGCTGAATGTACTCGATATTGGTGGGCGCTTCGTGCCCGACGTGTTCAGTGGTCATAAAAATATAAGATTTTGGTGATTAAATTGCGAGCAATGCCAGCCAATAGGCGAAGGTTGACACCGCGAAACCCAAGATCAGCCATAACCATGAGGCCGACTGAAACAACAGCAGTGCCAACACGAACAGCACTGCCGTGATAAATATCTTCGTCACTTCGGCGCGCACATGCGCGCGGAAAGCTTTTTTGGCGTCATTTGTTCCGCCCGCAACAATCATCGCGTACATCAGACTCCCGATGACTGCGATTGCTCCGCCATAGGCGGCCGACCAAGCTTTGATTACTCCACCTATGTTCCAGGTGAGCAAGGCGAATCCAGTGGCGATGGCCAACTGGAGGGCGACGACTCGGAACACCGGCTTGGAGATGCTCGTGGAACTACTCACTGCCGAGCCTCCCTTAAAAGCCGATTAAACCCCAAAGACGCGTGATTATATGTGTCTTTCCTGTATCACGTCAAACATGGTGCACCGCAACACGGCATTTGGTGCACGAAAGCGACGCTTTTAGAAACATTTCCGTGCGCTTTGCACCATGATGCAGCGAGTTAGCCGTTTGCCAGGTCGGGCCTACAGGGCGCACAAGCCGGCGATCGCGGCCGAGATTTTGGCGGGGTAGGCCGCCATGTCCGCGCGGCTGTCCACCGAGGCCAGCAACGACCGTCCCGCTGCGACCGCTTCATTGGTCGAATAGCAATCACGGCGCTGCGGCGTGTTGAGGCTGGCCGTGAAGGCGCCCGCCACCGCCGCTTTCCTGTTTGCCGCGGCGGCATCCATGCGGCCCTGGACGCTGGCGTCGGCCAGGCCCGCGGCATGGATCGCCAGCACCGCCCTGCTCTTCTCCAGGCCGGAGTAATTGATGTTGTCGGCCCAGTACTTGAGACCATCGGCATCGGCCTCGCGATGGAACAGCTGAGCGTAAATCTGTCGCACATACTCGTTAACGCGGTCGGGCGTATAGAGTTGCCGGAAAGCGCCGCTCTGATACAGGCCGTCCACCATCTGGCGCAGCGCCGGCTCGGTGTCGTAAGCCCGGTCCAAGGCGGCCAACGTTGGCTGCAGCACCAAGCCCCGGCTGCGCATGTCGGCGGCAAGATCAGTCAACTGGCCGGCAAATCCGTCTAGCCCGCCCGGATCGGCGGGGAAGCCGACATAGGCCAGATAGAGCTGCTGCACCACCGGATACCACAGACGGCGCTGCACCAGCTGCCCGGCCGGCTTGAGCAGGCCATCCGGCGTGATCACCGAAAAACCTTGCTGGTTGGGGCTGGGCGAAAGCGACCACAGCATGAAACCGCGGTCGGCCACGGTCAGGCCGTTGAGGAAGCGTTCGTAAAACGCCTGATTGAACTGGTCGTCTGGATCGGCGCTGCCGAATTCACCGATCACCAGTGGCATGGCGCTGCCGTACTCGCGGCTCATCTCGCGCAGCGCGGCCGCCTGCACAAAATTGACCTGTTGCAGGCTGGTGCTGTCGCGACTGCTGGCGCCGATATATAAATGTGGGCTGGCAAAGGACGAAATGTCTTTCCAGTATTTGAGCAGCGGGGTCTGCGCCTCGCCCACCGTGGTCGGGTGGACGGCATCGTTGCTGCGCACCAGGTTGTACATGGAATCGACCGCGCGCACGACCGAAGCATAGTCCTGGTCCGAGTGCATGCAGTCGAACGCCACCGCGTTCCACAGCGGTTCATTCATGATGTCCCACGCCAGCAGCGCGCGGTGGTTCCTGAAGCGCTTGATCAGTGCATCGGCGCTGTCGCGCACATCGACGAAGCCCTTCTTCCAGTAGCAGTTGGCGTCGTACTTGGTGTAGCCGTCCAGTACCAGAATCACCTTCAGGCCTGCCGCGTCGGCCTTGTCCATAAAACCTTGCACCTTGGTGATAACCTGCCGGGCCAGCACCGCGCTGTCGCTCTCCGCGCCCCACTCTCTCTTGGCCGGATCGGCGCACACATACTGATAGCGCGCATTGTCAGGCATCCAGTCGGACGGTGCGCCCGGGGTTTTCGGCGGCAAGATCACGGCCATGCGCAATACGTTGAGGCCCATGCCAACGGCATTGCTGATGATGGTGTCGACGTCCGCGCCTTCCGGCAGCCAGGCTGTGTGGTCGCACAGGCGGTTGTCTTCAAAGGTTTGCATCAGCACATTGGCGCCGCGGAAATTGGCGTTGCTGAAGGCAAGCGGGTCAACCGCTACCGGCGGCGCGATCGGCGGCGCCAGCGAGCGGACTGCCGGCGCGTTGTAGGTCTCCACCAGGGTGGTCACGCCCGGGTCAAGCCATTCGACGCCTTCCTGCACCAGGCCCCACTGGAAATGACAGCCCACCACCTGTGAATAACTGGTGGCGTCGCAATAGCGCGGCTCGCGCACGGCGACGTCGAAGCTAAAGGTGTACACCGCGCCCGGCGCAACCTCCACCCCGGCCGGCAAGTCGACCCGACCGAATCCCCAGCGCCAGTTATCTCCCGGATTCTGGGCGCCAAGGCGATACTGGCCGCTGGTCCACCTGGTGGTGCCGGTATTCTTATAGGTGACGGAAACGGTATAGGTCTGCCCCAGTTGCATGGTGTGGGGCACGCTCTGGGAAATAAACGTGGCGCCGGCCGCAGCCATGGCGCCACTATGCAGCAACAGCGCCGCAATTCCCGCGCAGAACACCTTCCACGGCTTACGCACGCAGGCGGGCCAGTACGCCGTCGAGGACGTCGAGGTCGGCGAAGTCGATGATCATCTGGCCGCGGCCTTTAGGTCCCATCTTGAACACCACCGGCGTGGCCAGGGTGTCGGACAGTTCCTCTTCCAGGCGGACAATGTCGCCCGACTTTTCCTTGACGCGCGCCTCCTTGGGCGCGGCCTTCAGTTCTTCCACCGTTTTGGCCACCAGCTTCTCGGTCTCGCGCACCGACAAACGCTTGGCCACCACCATATTGGCCAGGTTGATCTGGGTGGCGGCGTCCACCGCCAGCAGCGCGCGCGCGTGACCCATGTCGATGTCGCCGGCCATCAGCATGGTTTGCACCGGCGACGCCAGATTCATCAGGCGCAGCAGGTTGGACACCGCGCTGCGCGATCGGCCGACCGCGTTGGCGGCCTGCTCGTGGGTGAAGCTGAAGTCGGTGATCAGGCGGTGGATGCCCTGCGCTTCCTCCAGCGGATTGAGATCCTCGCGCTGCATGTTCTCGATCAGCGCCATGGCGGCGGCGGCCTGGTCGTCTACATCACGCACCAAAACGGGGAGCACTTCCAGTCCGGCCAATTGCGCAGCGCGGAAACGGCGCTCGCCGGCGATGATCTCGTATTTGTCCTTGCCGACCGGGCGCACCAGGATAGGCTGCATGATGCCCTGGGTCTTGATCGAGGCGGCCAGTTCCTGCAGGCCGCCCTCGTCCATGCGGGTACGCGGCTGGTATTTACCGGCCTGCATCTGCGTGACCTTCAGTTCGGACGGCGTGTTGGCGTCCGCGGTGGTGATGTCGCCGTCGCCGCCAAGCAGCGCTTCCAGGCCGCGACCCAGGCCTTTGAGTTTTTTGGTTGCCATGTGATTGCCTTACATTTTCTTGATGCGCTTGACCATCTCGGCGCCGAAGGCGATGTACGCCTGCGCGCCCTTGGAGGACGGATCGAAGGTCACGCCCGGCACGCCGTACGACGGCGCCTCCGCCAGGCGCACGTTGCGCGGGATGATGGTCTTGAAGACCTTGTCGCCGAAGTGCTGCTCCAGCTGGGCCGACACCTGCTGCGACAGCGTCATGCGCGGATCGAACATCACGCGCAGCAGGCCGATGATCTTCAGGTCCGGGTTGAGGTTGGCGTGCACCTTCTTGATGGTGTTGACCAGGTCGGACAGCCCTTCCAGCGCGTAGTACTCGCACTGCATCGGGATGATGACGCCGTGCGCGGCGCACAGGCCGTTCAGCGTCAGCATCGACAACGCCGGCGGGCAGTCGATCAGAATGAAATCGTACTCTTTGTCCACCAGCGCCAACGCGTCCTTCAGGCGGCGCTCGCGGTTGTCGAGTTCCACCATCTCCACTTCCGCGCCGGCCAGCTCGCGGTTGGACGGCAGCACATCGAAGTGGCCCGGCTCGGAACGCTGGCGCGCAGCGGCCACGTCGGCCGTGCCCAGCATCACCTCGTAGGTCGATGCCTTCAGTCCCGCCTTGTTGATGCCCGCGCCCATGGTGGCATTGCCTTGCGGGTCCAGGTCGACCAGCAATACGCGCTGGTCCAGTTTTGCCAGACCGGCGGCGAGGTTAACGGTGGTGGTGGTTTTGCCTACGCCGCCCTTTTGATTTGCTACGCAAAAAATTTTTGCCATGTAATTCTTATCTTGGTTGATGCGATTGATTTATACAATATAAACGGTATAAACGATTTATACTATTTATACGATATAAACCATTTATACCGTATAAATCGTTTATGCGGTTTCTGCTTGAATGAAAACCAGGTGACGCTCCGCGTCCAGCCCCGGCACCGCCAAAGGCTCCAGTTTTCGCACTTTCCATGGTGCTGGCAGTCGCTCGCGCTCCTCCACCGGCGCCGTGCCTTTCAAGGCGATGTATTGCCCGCCCTCTTGCAGCAGGTGCCCCGACCAGTTGACGAAGTCGGACAGGTCCGCGAAAGCCCTGGAGGTGATGACGTCGAATTTCGTCTTCACTTCCAGCTCCTGCACCTTCTTCGTGTACACCGTGACGTTGCTCAATCCCAGCTCCGCCTTCACCTGGTTGAGGAAGGCGGTTTTCTTGTGCACCGTGTCGATCATCGACACCTTCATGTCCGGGCGGCTGATGGCCAGCACCATGCCCGGCAACCCTCCCCCTGCCCCGACGTCCAGCACGTTCTGCGCATCCTTGAATGCGGGAACGGCGGCCAGCGAATCCAACAGGTGCAGCTTCACCATTTCCATGGGATCGCGCACCGAGGTCAGGTTGTAAACCGCGTTCCACTTGTTCAGCAGGTGCAGGTAGTCCAGCAGTTTTTCTACCTGTTCCCCGCTCAGCGCCACTGGCAGCTGTCTGATGCCTTGTTTCAATACATCCGCTACCACACTGCGGTCAAACACCTTCATGCTGCCTCATCTTTCTGAACGAAACCACCAAAACCGGCCTTCTTCAGGTGCACCAGCAGCAGCGAAATCGCCGCCGGGGTCACGCCCGAAATACGCGATGCCTGGCCCAGCGTCTCCGGACGTTGCGCGTGCAACTTCTGGCGCACTTCCACCGACAGCGCGGTGATGTCCAAGTAGTTGTAGTTCTCCGGCAGCTTCAGGTTTTCGTAGTGCTCGTGGCGCTCGACTTCCTTGGTCTGGCGGTCGATATAGCCCGAATACTTGAGCTGGATTTCGATCTGTTCCTTGACCGCTTCGTCGGTCTCGCCGGGGCCGGCCAGCTCGCGGCCGTCGGCGCCTTTCAGCGTCATCAGCTTGTCGTACTCCACACCCGGGCGGCGCAGCAGGTCCGCCAGCGAATATTCACGCTCGATGGCCTGGCCAATCACGCGCTCCGATTCGGCGGCTTCCAGGATGCGCGGGTTCACCCACGTGGAGCGCAGACGCTCCAGTTCGCGCGCGACCGACTCGCGTTTGCGGTCAAACGCTTCCCACTGCGCATCCCCGATCACGCCCAGCTTGCGGCCGATTTCGGTCAGGCGCATATCGGCGTTGTCTTCGCGCAGGCTCAAGCGATACTCGGCGCGGCTGGTGAACATGCGGTACGGTTCCATCACGCCTTGCGTGACCAGGTCGTCGACCATCACGCCCAGATAGGCTTCGGAACGGGCCGGAGTCCAGGCTTCCTTGCCCTGGGTTTGCAGCGCGGCGTTGACGCCGGCCAGCAGGCCTTGCGCGGCCGCCTCCTCGTAGCCGGTGGTGCCGTTGATCTGGCCGGCGAAGAACAGACCGTTGATGGCCTTGGTTTCCAGCGACGCTTTCAGGCCGCGCGGGTCGAAATAATCGTATTCAATGGCATAGCCTGGACGCAGGATATGGGCGTTTTCCAGGCCCTTCATCGAGCGCACCAGCTCGATCTGCACGTCGAATGGCAGGCTGGTCGAGATGCCGTTTGGATAGAATTCGTTGGTCGTCAGGCCTTCTGGTTCCAGGAAAATCTGGTGCGATTCCTTGGACGAGAAGCGATGAATCTTGTCCTCGATCGAAGGACAATAGCGTGGGCCGACGCCTTCGATCACGCCGGTGTACATCGGGCTACGATCCAGGCCGCCACGGATGATGTCGTGGGTTTTCTGGTTGGTGTGGGTCACCCAGCACGGCATCTGCCGCGGGTGCATGGCGGCATTGCCCATCACCGAGAACACTGGCACAGGGTCCAGGTCGCCCGGCTGCTCGGTCATTTGCGAGAAGTCTATGCTGCGGCCGTCGATGCGCGGCGGCGTGCCGGTCTTCAGGCGGCCTTGCGGCAGCTTCAGTTCCTTCAGGCGCGCCGACAGCGACACGGCGGGCGGATCGCCGGCGCGGCCACCCGAGTAGTTGTTCAGGCCCACGTGGATCTTCCCGTCGAGGAAAGTGCCGGCGGTGAGCACCACGGCGCGCGCGGCGAACTTGAGGCCGATCTGGGTGACGGCGCCGACCACGCGGTCGCCCTCCACCATCAGGTCGTCCACGGCCTGCTGGAACAGCCACAGGTTGGGCTGGTTTTCCAGGCGCGAGCGGATGGCGGCCTTGTAAAGGATACGGTCGGCCTGGGCGCGGGTGGCGCGCACGGCAGGGCCTTTGGAGGAATTCAAAATGCGGAACTGGATGCCCGATTCATCGGTGGCGATCGCCATGGCGCCGCCCAGCGCATCGACTTCCTTGACCAGATGGCCTTTGCCGATACCGCCGATGGAGGGGTTGCACGACATCTGGCCCAGCGTCTCAATGTTGTGGGTGAGCAGCAGCGTCTTCTGCCCCATACGGGCGGAAGCAAGGGCGGCCTCGGTACCGGCGTGTCCACCGCCGACAACGATGACGTCGAAATTCGTAGGAAATAACATGGTGGAAAAGTTTAAAGCGAAGGGATCAAGATCAGATTATAGAGTTTTTTTGATGCTGCGACTTTTTTAGGCAAAAATATTCTTGGTTTGTTCCACGTGAAACAATGCAAAAGGGACACCGAAGTGTCCCTTTTTTGCTCAACTTTGTTCCACGTGAAACAGTGTCACCAACGCAACCATGCATCGTAACCACTCTTGACGATCAACACCGACACCACGACGAGGAACAGCTTGCGCACGAAGCCGCTGCCGTGCTTCATGGCCATGCGCGATCCGATCAGGGAACCGATGATCTGGCACACCGCCATGGTCAGGCCCAGTTGCCAGATCAGGTGGCCGCTATAGCCGAACCAGATCAGGGCGGCGAAGTTGCACGCCACGTTGACGATCTTGGCCACAGCCGAGGCCCCAAGGAAGTCAAAGCCAAACACGCGCACGAACAGGAACACCAGGAAGCTGCCCGTCCCCGGGCCGAAGAAGCCATCGTAGAAACCGATGGCGGCGCCAACCACCAGCGCCAGCGACTGCTCCCTGGCGCCGGAATGGATGGGCGCGTGCACGCTGCCGAAGTCCTTCTTGGCGAAGGTATAAATGGCCACCGCCAGCAGCACCACCGGCAAGGCGATGCGCATGAAATCGGCCGATACCTTGGTGACGACATAGGCGCCGAGGAAGGCGAACACGAGAGCCGCCAACGCGGCCGGCGTCGCCACCGACCAGGCGATCGCCACCCGCCGCGCATAGCTCGCCGCCGCCACGCTGGTGCCGAAGATACTGGCCAGCTTGTTGGTGCCTATCAGGGTGGCCGGGGCCATGTTGGGGAAGACCGCGAACATGGTCGGCAGCTGGATCAGCCCTCCTCCACCCACCACCGCGTCGACCAATCCTGCGCCGAACGCAGCCACACCCAACACCCAAAAGTCCACCATGATTCCGCCATCCCCAACTTGCAAAGGCTCTATTGTACGGAAGAAATCTATGGCGGGCCGATGCCGATCCGGCATGGCTTGGGGTAAGCTACACGCTGCAATCCACTCCTGAACGGACGCCGTCATGACCGATTTTGCTTTCAGTACCGTGGCCCACATCGTCTCCGAACTGGGCGCGGCCGGACGCTTGGGCGAGCATATCGCCAAGCGTTTTCCCGGCGCCAGACGCGCCCTGCTGGTGACCGATCCGGGCTTCCTCCAGACCGGATTGGTGGAAACGCCAGCGGCCAGTTTGCGCGCCGCCGGGCTGGCTGTGGAGATCTATTCACAGGTGGTGGCGGACCCGCCCGAGGTGGTGGTGCTGGAGGCGGTGGGCGCCGCACGCGCGTTCCGGGCCGACATCGTGATCGGCCTGGGCGGCGGCAGCTCGATGGATGTGGCCAAGCTGATCGCCGTGCTGGCCAACAGCGAGCAGCCGATCAGCGCCATCTACGGCATCGGCAACGTGAAGGGGACGCGACTGCCGCTGGTGCAGATTCCGACCACGGCGGGCACTGGTTCCGAGGTCACCAACATCGCCATCGTGACCACAGGCGCTACCACGAAGATGGGCGTGGTGGCGCCGCAGCTTTATGCCGATTTGGCATTGCTGGATGCGGAGCTGACCTTAGGCCTGCCGCCGCATGTGACCGCCGCCACCGGCATCGACGCCATGGTGCACGCGATCGAGGCCTACACCAGCAAGCATAAGAAGAACCCGCTGTCCGACATGCTGGCGCGCAAGGCGCTGCAACTGCTGTCGTCCAACCTGATCGCCGTCTGCGAAAACGGACGCAACCTAGCCGCGCGCCAGGCCATGCTGCTGGGCGCCTTGCTGGCCGGGCAGGCGTTTTCCAATGCGCCGGTGGCGGCGGTGCATGCGCTGGCCTACCCGATAGGCGGCATTTTTCACGTGCCACATGGGCTGTCGAACTCGCTGGTGCTGCCGCACGTGCTGAGGTTTAATGCGCCGGAGGCTGCGGACCTGTATGCGGAGCTGGCGGAGATTGTGGTGCCGGCGGCCAGCGGCAGCGTCGAGGCAAGGGCGGAGGCGCTCGCTGTTGCGATGCAACAAATCGCCATCGTGACGGGGATAGAACGGACTTTGCAGCAGGTGGGCATCAGGGAAGCGGATCTGGACCGGCTGGCCGATGACGCCATGTTGCAGACTCGCTTACTCGGCAATAACCCGCGCCCTGTGACCCGGCAGGACGCGCGCGCCATCTACGCCGCCGCGCTTTGACCCTAATGCCGCTAAGTTAAGAGCCGTCATTCCCGCGCAGGCGGGAATCCATGCGGAACTTATAGCCAGGCGCTCTATGGATTCCCGCCGGCGCGGGAATGACGGCTCATCAGTTTGTGGTCGAAAAAACTTAACTTAGCGGCATCAGGGACAGGCCTCGCATTGCCGGGGTACGCCGCGCCACTCAATCAGGTACTGTAACCGCAGTGCCGATGACCGTGATGGCGTTGGCGGCCGACGGCGCGGTGGCGATGGCCGGCAAGTTGGCGGTGGTGAGCGGCGTGGTGTTGTCGGGCCGCGTCACCGTCCGCACCACCTGCGACGGCGGCAGCGGCGTGGCGCTGCTGCGCAGGTTGGCCAGCATCGCGTCGAGCGCGCGGAACAGGTAGACATGCAACGGCACGATGTTGGCCGGCAGCACGTTGGTGAACGAGTCGAAGTGGTTGGCATTGGTCACCTCGATATAGCGCAGCTTGCTCGCGCTGCCCTCCGCCGCCGCATTCAACCCCACGTACGCGCGCGAAGCGAAGTTCACCGGTATCAGCGCATCGCTGCGGCCATGCACGATGATGGCCGGCTTGCCCTTCAGATTACCCGTCGCCGCCACCTCCGCCATGCCCGCCCTCACCCGCGCGCTTTGCGCCGCCAGCGTGCCGGCCAAGGCCGCGCCGGAGACCGGATCGACGCCGGTCGCCAGCGAGCGCAGGCACAGGAACGCATCCAGCGACTGATCAGCCAGCTGCGAGCTTGGCGAGACGCCCAGGTTATAGGCCTTGGCGCCGCCCACCGAATCCTCGTACAGCACGCTGCCGATGATCCCGTTCTGGGTGAAGCTGCTGGCCTTCTGCGCCGCCGTGAACGCCACCGGGGCGCCGCTCGCATCGGTCGGCGCGAAGGTCAGGCCGCACACTTTATCGGTCACGGAGAACTTGCCATAAGCGTAGGCGTAGGTCACCGCCACCAGCACATTGGTGCCGGCGTGCGCCGCCTGCAGCACATCCGAATCCGGCAGCCAGCCGTACGCCTTGAGGCGCACCTTCGCATCGCTCTGCTGCGCCAACAGGTCGCCGCCGTTCAGCAGCCCCTTGGCGGCCAGCGCCGTGCAACGTCCCGGCGCCGCCGCCGTCGAAGCGATGCACGGCTGATACAGCGCAGCATAGGTCGAGTAATCAAACAGCGCCTTGCCCTGCCCGCTCACCGCCACCGCGCCCTGCCGCACCGTGTAGCCGGCGGCGGTCTTGGGCTGGATCTGCGGCTCGGTGGCCGCCACGCCGGAGATCAGGCCCTTGGTGTCCTGCTCCGCCGCCAACAAGGCCGAGCCGGCGCCGTTGGAAATGCTGGAGGCGATCGTGATCGTATTCTTGGGCGTCAGCACCACCACGTGGCTCTTGTTGTCCTTGGCCAGGGTGCCGTACTTTTCGTTCAGCACGTAGAAGGCGAACTCGACCGCCTGCAGCGTGAACTTGCCCCAGTCCTTTTCCGGATTCTGCTGCGAGTGCGCGTGCTTGAAGGCGACGCGGCCCGGATAAGCGGTGGCGAACGCCGCGCGCTCGGCATCGGTCAGCGTGGGCGCGAACGTGGCGTTGTTGCCGGCGGCCGCGCGGGTCGCGCGCAGGCCGTTCTGCAAGTTGACGCTGTCGTCATCGAATGTGTAGAGGCCGGTGCCGCTGCCCTTGTCGGCGTACGCCACCGCGCAGTTGTTCTTCAAGCCCCATTCGCCCGCGCTGCCGATGGCGCCGTAGATGCCGCGCGAGCCGCTCGAGGTGCCGGTCACAATGCACGGATTTTTCACGTCGAACCCGGCCGGCACCTGCACCATCAGCGTCACGTTGTTGTCGGTGTAGGCGAGGTACTCGCTGCCGGCCACCTTGCCCTCGCCCGCGCCGGCCACGCCCTTGGCGTCGACGTTGGGGCCGTACAGCGTGCCGTAGCCGCTGTTGGCCGCGATATCCAGCACCGCCCGGTAATTGGCGTGGATGGCGTTGCGGCGCAGTTCGGCTGCGGTGGGATTGGCGGGATCGGCGTAGGCCGGGGCGGCGCCCGCCAGCCCGGTCTTGCCAAGGCCGGCGGTCAGCAAATCGTCGCTGACGCCGTCGTAGGTTTTACTGCTGATGTCGCCGAGGAAGCTCGGCTTGAGGTTCAGGTCTTCGCGTTCGTCGTGCTCGTTCGAGCCGCAGGCGGCGACTACGATGCTGGCCAGCGCCAGCACCATGGTTTTGATTTGCATATCGTCCTCACACTGGTTTCTTCTTCCCGGCCAGAGCGATGAACTCGCCAATGATCCCGCGCCGGAACAACAGCACACAAATAATGAAGATCAGGCCAACAACCATGTTGACCGCTTCGCCTATGGTGTTAAACCACTCAATGCCGGAGAGGCGGGCCAGCAGCGTGCCCCAGTCGCCCAGCTTGTTTTCCAGCGCGATGATGATGATCGCGCCCAACATCGGACCGGCCAGCGTGCCCATGCCGCCAACCAGCGTCATCAGGATCACCAGGCCCGACATGGTCCAATGGACATCGGTCAAGGTCTCAAAGCCCAGCACCAGCGTCTTGCTGGCGCCCGCCAGGCCGGCCAGCGCGGCCGACAACACGAAGGCCAGCAGCTTGTACTTGTCGACGTCGTAGCCCAGCGAGATGGCGCGCGGTTCGTTTTCCTTGATCGCCTTCAGCACCTGGCCGAACGGCGAGTGCACGGTGCGCACGATCAGCATGAAGGCCAGCACGCAGATACCCAGCACCACGAAGTACAAGGTGGTGTCGTTGGCGAGGTCGATCAGGCCGAGGAATTTTCCACGTGGAACGCCCTGCAAGCCGTCCTCGCCGCCGGTGAACTCCCCTGCCCGCAGCGCGCCGAAGTAGACCATCTGCGCCAGCGCCAGCGTGATCATGGAGAAGTAGATGCCTTGGCGGCGGATCGCCAGCCCGCCCATCACCAGCCCGATCGCGGCGGCGCCCGCCACGCCGGCCAGCAGGCCCAGCTCGGTGGGCCAGCCCCAGTTCTTCAGCGCGTTGCCCGCCACGTAGCCGGCCATGCCGAAGAAGGCGGCGTGACCGAAGGACAGCAAACCGGTGAAGCCGATCAGCAGGTTGAAGGCGCTGGCGAACAGCGCGAAACACAGCAGCTTGGACAGGAACACCGGGTAGCCGACAAACGGCGCGGCCACGGCAACGACGAAGGCGATCAGATAGCCAATTTTCTTGTTCATCATTTTTCCTTACCAAACAGGCCTGCCGGACGCAGCAGCAACACCACCACCATCACCAGGAACACCACCGTCGACGAAAACTCGGGGTAAAACACTTTGGTCAGGCCCTCGATCACGCCCAATGCCAGGCCGGTCAGGATGGAGCCCATGATCGACCCCATGCCGCCGATCACCACAACGGCGAATACGACGATAATCAGGTTCTGACCCATCAGGGGCTGCACCTGGATGATTGGGGCCGCCAAAACGCCTGCAAAGCCCGCCAAAGCGACGCCGAAGCCATAGGTCAGGGTCACCATCAGCGGCACGTTGATGCCGAAGGCTTCGACCAGCTTGGGATTCTCGGTGCCGGCCCGCAGGTAGGCGCCCAGTTTGGTCTTCTCGATCACGAACCAGGTGGACAGGCACACCGCCAGCGAGGCCAGCACCACCCAGGCGCGGTAATTCGGCATCACCATGAAGCCGAGGTCGGTCGCGCCGGCCAGCGCCTCGGGCACCTGGAACGGCTGGCCGGAGACGCCGTAGAACGACCGGAACACGCCTTCCACCAGCAGCGTGATGCCAAACGTCAGCAGCAGGCCGTACAGATGGTCCAGCTTGTACAGGTGGCGCAGCATGGTCTTCTCGATGAGGATGCCGAACGCGCCCACCAGCAGCGGGGCGATGATCAGCATGGCCCAGTAGTTCAGGCCGGCATATTCAATGCCCATCCACGCCAGGAAGGCGCCCAGCATGTAGAGCGCGCCGTGGGAGAAGTTGATCACATTGAGCAGGCCGAAGATCACGGCCAGGCCGAGCGACAGCATCGCGTAGAACGAGCCGTTGACCAACCCCAGCAGTAGCTGGCTCATCATCGCGGGCAAAGGAACGCCGAAGATTTCCATGGGAATCCACAATTTCAAGTGTCAGAGGAACCGTCATTCCGGCGCAGGCCGGAATCCATAGAACGCTGGCCATCACGCTCAGCATGGATTCCGGCTTCCGCCGGAATGACGGGGGGGTGGGTCAGCTTATTTCCAGAGGCTGCACTTGGTTTCCGCCTTGGTGGCGTAGGCCTGGTCGCCCGGAATGGTGGCGACCACCTTGTAGTAATCCCACGGATATTTCGATTCCGCGGGCTTCTTCACTTCCATCAGGTACATATCGTGCACCATGCGGCCATCCGGACGGATCACACCGTTCTTGGCGAACATGTCGTTGATCTTGTTGGCCTTGAGGTAGGCGATCACCTTGTCGGCATCGTCGGTGCCGACCGCCTTCACCGCCTTCAGGTAATTGCTGGCGGCCGAGAAGTCGGCGGCTTGCAGCATCGACGGCTCTTTCTTCATCTTGGAGAAATAGCGCTTCGACCACTCGCGGGTTTCCGGATTGGCGTCCCAGTACCAGCCATCGGTCAGGTACATGCCCTGCGTCAGGTTCAAGCCCAGCGAATGCACGTCATTGATGAAGATCAGCAAACCGGCCAGTTTCATCTTCTTGGTGATGCCGAATTCGTTGGCGGCCTTGATCGAGTTGATGGCGTCGCCGCCGGCGTTGGCCAGGCCCAGGATCTGCGCGCCCGACGATTGCGCCTGCAACAGGAAGGACGAGAAGTCCGACGCCGACAGCGGATGCTTCACCGCGCCCAGCACCTTGCCGCCGCCCGCCTTTACCACCTCCGCCGTGTCCTTTTCCAGCGACTGGCCGAAAGCGTAGTCGGCGGTCATGAAGTACCAGTTCTTGCCGCCCTGCTTCACAATCGCGCCGCCGGTACCGCGCGCCAGCGCGATGGTGTCGTAGGCGTAGTGGATGGTGTAAGGCGTGCACTCCTCGTTGGTCAAACGGGCCGAGCCGGCGCCGATCGAGATGAAGACTTTTTTCTTCTCGGCGGCGATCTTGGCCATCGCCAGGTTGGCGCCCGAGTTGGTGCCGCCGATCAGCATGTCCACGCCCTGCTGGTCGAACCATTCGCGCGCCTTGGAGGCGGCGATGTCGGCCTTGTTCTGGTGGTCGGCCGAGATGAATTCGATCTTCTTGCCGTTGATGTTGCCGCCGGCATCGGCAATCGCCATCTTGATGGCTTCGGCGCCGCCGGCGCCGTCGATGTCCGTGTACAAGCCGGACATGTCCGTGATGAAGCCGATCTTGACGGTGTCGCCCGAAATTTGCGCGTGGGCGGCGAAGGATGCACAAGCTGCGGCTGCGAGGGTGATAGCTTTGATTTTCATTGTCGTCTCCTTCAGATTGTCGTTCTTAAACACCGAGAAGCTCGTTCAACACCGGCATCTTGGCGCTCAACTCAGATGCAACAAAGGTCTCCACAATCTGACCGTGTTCCATCACATAAAACCGGTCGGCCAGCGGCGCCGCAAACCGGAAATTCTGTTCCACCATGACGATGGTGTAGCCCTTGGATTTCAGGGTCGTGATCATGCGCGCCAGGCCCTGCACGATCACCGGCGCCAGGCCTTCCGAGATTTCATCGAGCAGCAGCAGGCGCGCGCCGGTGCGCAGGATGCGCGCCACCGCCAGCATCTGCTGCTCGCCGCCCGACAGGCGGGTGCCCTGGCTGTGCTTGCGTTCCTCCAGGTTGGGGAACATCTGATAGATTTCCGCCACCGACATGCCCTTGTCCGCGCCGTTCAACTGCGGCGGCAGCATCAGGTTTTCCTCGGTCGACAGCGAGGAGAAAATGCCGCGCTCTTCCGGGCAATAGCCAATGCCGAGGTGGGCGATCTTGTGCGTCTGCAGGCCGATCGCCTCCTGCCCGTTGACCTTGATCGAGCCCTTGCGCGCGCCGGTCAGACCCATGATGGCGCGCAGCGTGGTGGTGCGGCCGGCGCCGTTGCGGCCGAGCAGCGTCACCACCTCGCCCGGCTGCACCGTCATGTTGACGTTGTGCAGGATGTGCGATTCGCCGTACCACGCCTGCAGGTTGGAGATTTCCAGAGCGGCCGTCATCAGTGCGCTCCTTCCAGGACCGAGGCTTCCGTGCCCATGTACGCTTCCATCACTTGCGGGTTGGTCGAGACCTCGGCGTACGTGCCTTCGGCCAGCATGGCGCCGCGCTGCAGCACGGAGATTTTGTCGCAGATGCCGGACACCACTTTCATATTGTGTTCGACCATCAGAATGGTGCGGCCGGCCGAGACTTTCTTGATGAGTTCGGTAACGCGGTGCACGTCCTCGTGCCCCATGCCCTGGGTCGGTTCGTCCAGCAGCATCAGCTCCGGTTCCATCGCCAGCGTGGTGGCGATTTCCAGCGCGCGCTTGCGGCCGTAGGGCATGTCGACCGTGATGGTGTCGGCGAATTCGGTGAGATCGACCTCGGCCAGCAGCTGCATGGCGCGCTCGTTGAGCTTGTCCAGCGCGCGCTCGCTTTGCCAGAAAAAGAAACTGGTGCCGAGCTGGCGCTGCAGGCCGATGCGGACATTTTGCAGCACCGTCAGGTGCGGAAAGACGGCGGAAATCTGAAAGGAGCGGATCACGCCCATGCGGGCGATCTGCGCCGGCCTGGCCGGCGTGATGTCGTTACCGTTGAACAGGATCTGGCCCGACGTGGGCACAAGGAACTTGGTCAACAAATTGAAGCATGTGGTTTTACCCGCCCCGTTGGGGCCGATCAGCGCGTGGATGTGCCCGCGCTGGACTTTGAGATTCACATCATTGACCGCGGTAAAACCCTTGAATTCCTTGGTCAAATTCTTTGTTTCCAAGATAACGTCGGACATCCTGTCTCCCTGTTATTCTTTTCAAAGTGCTAAATTTTTCTAGATCATACACAGTAACAAATTAGCTAACAATACAGTATAACTACGGTTGGTTTTTGATCTAGAACACGACGCTTTTGACCAGCTGTGCTGCTTTTTCCGCAATCATGATCGTGGGGGAATTGGTGTTGCCGGAGGTGATGAAGGGCATGACGGACGCGTCCACAACACGCAATCCGGTCACGCCTTTTACACGCAACTGGCCGTCAACCACGGCGCTGTGGTCGTCGGCGCGGCCCATCTTGCAAGTGCCGACCGGATGGAAAATCGTGGTGCCGATGGCGCCTGCGGCCTCGGCCAATTCCTGCTCCGTGCGGTAGTGGATGCCGGGCTTGTATTCCTCCGGCGCGTACTGCCGCAACGCCGGGGCGGCGACGATTTTGCGCGTCAGCGTCAGTGCTTCGGCGGCGACCTTGCGGTCTTCCGGCGTGCTCAAATACATCGGCGAAATTTTCGGCGGCGCATACGGATCGGCGCTGGCGATGCGCACGTGGCCGCGCGAGGTCGGCCGCAGGTTGCACACGCTGGCAGTGAAGGCGGGAAAGGTGTGCAAGGGATCGCCGAATTTTTCCAGCGACAGCGGCTGCACATGGTATTGCAGATTCGGCGTCGGCTCGCTGTCGTTCGAGCGGGCGAACGCCCCCAGCTGCGACGGCGCCATCGACATCGGCCCGCTCTGGAACAGCGCGTACTCGAGGCCAATCTTCATCTTGCCGAACCAGTTGGACGCCATCGTGTTCAGCGTGCGCGCCTGCTTGCCAACCTTGTAGACCATGCGCAGTTGCAGATGGTCTTGCAGGTTTTCGCCGACGCCAGGCAGGTCGACCACGGGCATGATGCCGAGCTCATTCAAGCGCTGCGCGGGACCGATGCCGGAGCATTGCAAAATCTGCGGACTGCCAACGGCGCCAGCCGCCAACAGGGTTTCCTTATTGGCGCTGGCCAGATATCGTGTACCGCCGCCGGTGAAAATCACGCCCTTGCATACGCCATTTTCGATCTGCAAACGTTCAACGTGGCAGCCGGTCATGATGGTCAGGTTCGGCCGGCGCGAGGCGGGTTTCAAAAACGCCTTGGCGGTGTTCCAGCGGATGCCGCGTTTTTGATTGACCT
Source organism: Duganella sp. SG902 (assembly GCF_013376005.1). Lineage (GTDB taxonomy): Bacteria > Pseudomonadota > Gammaproteobacteria > Burkholderiales > Burkholderiaceae_D > Rugamonas. Next base: position 245,830 of record NZ_JABMJK010000005.1, read on the forward strand.
CGAAATAGCTGCAGCCGGCGTTGTCGCCGCGGTTGAAATCGTCCACTTTCTGGATGCCGACCTGCTCGGCGGCGTCGCGGAAAGCATCCAGGATTTGCCACGACAAGCGTTGTTTCTCCACCCGCCACAGGCCACCGGCGCCGTGGAATTCGGAGGCGCCGCCGTGGTAATCCTCGCTCTTCTTGAACAGCGGCAGCACAGACTCCCAGCGCCAGCTGTCGTCGCCGGTGAGGGCGGCCCAGCGGTCGTAATCGCCGGCCTGGCCGCGCATGTAGATCATGCCATTGATGGAGGAACTGCCGCCGAGCACTTTGCCGCGCGGGTAGAGCAGGCTGCGGCCGCCCAGGCCGGGATCGGCCTCGGTACGGAACTTCCAGTCGGTGCGGGGATTGTCGATGCAGTGCAAATAGCCGACCGGGATGTGGATCCACACGTAATCGTCGCGTCCGCCCGCCTCGATGAGCAACACTTCCTTGTCTTTGTCGGCGCTGAGCCGGTTGGCCAATACACAGCCGGCTGAGCCGGCGCCTATGATGATGTAATCGTAGCTACCTGCTGATTCCAAATCGTCCCCCCAAGTTCGCCGTCGTCCCCGCGAAGGCGGGGATCCATGCTGAGCGTGATCGCATAGTCAGTATGGATTCCCGCCTGCGCGGGAATGACTGCGGTTATATTGCGCTGATCTCCGCCAGCAAGGTCTCCACCAGTTTCGCCGCTGGCATGGGCCGTGCGCGCGCCACGCCGGTGCCGCACCAGAGCGACATCAGCTCACTCTCGCCACGCTTGGCCGCCTCCGCGCGGATGGGCGAAGTTAGCGCATTTTGAATAGGATATGGCGGTAGTTGTCGCTCGATAGACGCCATTTCGCGCATGAAGCGATTTTCCAGCCCGCGCGCGTACCGGCCGGAAAAAGCGCGGGTCAGCCGGGTCGGATGATTTCCGGCCGTGAGCAGTCGCTGCTTGTACGGCGCGTTGACGGTGGCCTCGTCGGTCACCAGAAACGCCGTGCCCATCTGCACCGCCTGGGCGCCGGCATCCAGCGCGCGCTTGATATCGGCACCATCCATGATGCCGCCCGCCGCGATCACGGGAATATTTACCGCCGCCAGCACCGCCGGCAGCAGCTCAAACGTGCCCAGTTTGGCATCTTCCTGCGCGCCAATGAAGGTGCCGCGATGACCACCGGACTCTACACCCGAGGCGATCACGGCGTCGGCGCCCCTGCTTTCCCACGCCAAGGCTTCATCGACGTGCGTAATCGTGCCGATCACGAAAATGCCGGCCTCGTGCAAGCGCTGGATTTGCTGCACGCTCAAGATACCGATGGTAAAACTGGCGACCGCAGGCCGCAGTTCAATCAAGGTTTCAAACTGGGCGGAGAAATCTTCGCACCATTTGGCCGGGGTCGGCAGTTCGCTCCAGCCGAACGAAGACCAGTAAGGTTTCAGCCATTCCTTGGCTTGTTCCACCTCGGCGGCGGACGGTTTCGGCGTGTCTTGCGCGAAGAAATTCAGGCAAAAAGGCTGATCGGTGAGCGCCCGGATCTGCGCGGTTTGGGCGCGGATCGTCTCCGGCGACAACAAGCAACAGGCCAGCGAACCCAGCGCGCCGGCATTGGACACCGCAGCCACTTGCGCCGGCGTATTAAACCCGCCGGCGGTCGGTCCCTGGATGATGGGATGCGGAAAAATGGAAGCCAGCGTCATCGATCCCCCTCTTTACACCTGTGGATAACCATCTGGATATCCACAGGTGCCAAATGTGAGTAAACAAACGAATTTTTGGGACGACTTTTTTTATCCCAAAACAGTTCCCTGCTCATACACGGTTTACACGCCCGCTTATGCAGCCCGTAAACGCCTGATTTTAATTCAAAAGCAGCACTTATCCACAGAAAAGTGTCGGTGTTAACAACTACCACTATTTTTATATCTACATCTTTAGGGTAAACCGATATACTGAATTCGCAAACAGCCTCTGCCGGAGCCGTTTTGTCCTCACAACGTCAAAATCCCCGGTCGCCTGCATATCTGCGGTTTCGGCGACGTTTGATCACCGGCCTTTTTCTGATGGCATCCCTTGCCATTGCCGTCGTTGTGAGCCAACTCCGTTCGTCCTACGTGGAACGCGAACTTTCCATCCAGTCCCAGACCGAGCATTACGTGAAAGCGATGGAAGCGCACGTGATTTACTCGATTCAATCGGTGGATTTGTCGCTGATCGGCTTTGCCAACGCCATCAAAGTGCTGCCCGCCAAACAAAGCCGTTCGCCTGAGACCATGGCCGACCTGCTTTCCTCACGCGGATCGAGTTTTGACAGCGACTACTGGATCACATTTATCGACGCCAACGGCAATGGCGTGGCGACCTCGACCAACACCCCCATCGTCGGCAACTCCTACGCCGATCGCGACTACTTCCAGGTCCACCTCGACAATTCTCTCAACGGCAAACTATTCATCGGCGAACCCGCCATGGGCAAGGTCAGCAAAAAGAGATTGTTTTTTCTCAGCCGTCGCGTGGAAACCGCCAAGGGCGAGTTCCTGGGAGTGGTCGTGGCCCCGCTGAACGTCGAGCGCTTCGTCAAAGTCTTCGACAATTCGCGGTTCAATTCGGACGTTTCGATCTCGCTGGTTCATGGCGGCGGGAAAATCATTGCCCGCGTGCCGAATTTCGACCAGGCGTTTGGCCGTGACCTGCGTCCCACGCCGCTGTTCGACAACGTCCGGCTCGCCAGTTCCGGCACCTACAAAACGGTGAGCGTGGTCGACGGCCTGTCCCGGATTTTCAGCTACCGTGTGATTGATGGCTTGCCGCTGATTATCGTCGTGGGCAGCAATGACACCGAATCGGCGCGTTTGCTGCGAAAAAATTTCGTCACCGCCGGCGGCGGGCTGGCCATCTTGCTGCTGTTGATGCTGGGCGCCGGCCATTTTTCGCTGCGCACATACGCAAGGCAGGAAGAGCGCGAGCTACGTTACCGCACCTTGTACAACGCCAGCCGGGAAATGGAACATCAACTGCTGGCTAACGAAGAAGAACGCAAGAAAAACGATGAATGGCTGAAACTCACCGCCCTGCTGTTCGACAACAGCGGCGAAGGCATGATGGTGACCGATGCCGAAGGCAAAATCCTCACCGTGAATCCGGCTTTTTCCGTACTCAGCGGCCACACCGAGAAACAGCTGGTCGGCCATCGGGCCTATGAACTCGCTTCCAACCGCAACGACAAGGAATTTTTCGACCGCATGTTCGAATGCGTGACCACCACCGGCTACTGGAAGGGCGAGTTGTGGCAACGGAACCGCGAGGGCGAGGAATACCTGGTTTCCATGCTAATCAACACCGTGTTTGACGAGCAGGGAAATCCATTCCGCTATGTCGCTTTGCTCAGCGACATCACGCAAAAAAAGGCATCCGAAGAATTGATCTGGCGCCAGGCCAACTTCGATGCCCTCACCGGCCTGCCAAACCGGCGCATGTTTCATGAGCATCTGCGACAGGCAATGAAAAAAACCGACCGCACACAGCTGCCGATGGCACTGGTGTTTGTCGATCTGGACCACTTCAAGGAAATCAACGATACCCTGGGCCATGACAAGGGCGATATGCTGCTCAAGGAAGTGGCAAGCAGATTGTCCAGCTCGGTCCGGAGCACCGATACCGTGGCCCGCCTCGGCGGCGACGAGTTCACCGTCATCATCACCCAGTTGCGCAATGCCGGCGACGTGGTGCGGACGGCCCAGGAAATCCTGCGGCAAATGAGCACACCCTTCCAGCTGGGCGAAGATGTTGCCCATATTTCCAGCAGCATAGGCATCACCTTGTACCCTGAAGACGGGGCGGATGCTGAAACTTTAATCAAAAACGCCGACCAGGCCATGTACGCGGCCAAGCAGCAGGGGCGCAACCGCTTCAATTATTTCGCGCCCTTCATGCAGGAAGCCACGCGCGAACGCATTTCCCTGGTCAACGAATTGCGCGAAGCCCTCGGCCGCGAGCAGTTGCGCATCTTGTACCAGCCGATCATCGACTTGTCGACCGGTGCCATCGTCAAGGCCGAGGCGCTGGTGCGTTGGCTACATCCGGTACGTGGACTGCTGAATCCGGCTGAATTCATCGGCGCGGCGGAAAGCAGCGGCATGATCGTCGGCATCGGCGACTGGGTTTTCCACCAGGCGGCGCGTGAAGTGCAGAAACTGCAGGCCCTGAATTCGCCGGATTTCCAGATCAGCGTGAACAAATCGGCCTGGCAGTTCCGCGACGACGGCAGCAACTACCAGCAATGGCTGGATTTTCTGCAGGAACTGAAGCTGAATCCGCACAGCATCATCATCGAGGTGACGGAAAACCTGCTGTTGGAGACCGCCAACGCCGATTCCGAGCGTGTGCTGGCGTTCCAGCATGCGCACATGCAGCTGTCACTGGACGATTTCGGCTCCGGCCACTGCTCGGTGGCCTTTCTGAAGCGCTTCGGCATCGACTACATCAAGATCGACCCGGCTTTTGTGCATCAGGGGACGGATGGACTGCTGATTTGTGAGGCGATTATCGCGATGGCGCACAAATTGGGCATCAAAGTCATCGCCGAGGGTATCGAAACACCGCAACAACTGTCGGCCTTGACGGCCGCCGGGTGCGATTTAGGCCAGGGATACCTGTTTTCCAGGCCGATTTCGGGGGAAGAATTGGAAAAACAACTACAAAACAAGGTTCACCTGTGAATAACGTCTTGGATATCCACAGGACGACTTGTGACTAAGGCCCACCTTTGACCACAGGCCCATATTTTATCCAAAATTTGTTCCTGAACTGATACAGCGCTTATTCAGCAGGTTGTTTACGCCGTAAACAAATGATTTGTAAACGTATACACGAGTTATCCACAATCATTTGCACGTTTACTACTACCACTATGTTTATATAAATCTTTTGTAAACAACTAAAACCGCAAATCAGACGGCTACTCGCCATCCGGAATCCGTCCAGACCCTAAAAAACGCCTTAAAATTCACTTTTTTTCGCTACGCGTTGTGGAAAAAGCCTTCGATCTCCACAGACAAATTTTCAACATTCAAGGAAAAACATGCGTTTAGGCATCATCAGCGCGTTGGCTGAAGAACAGCATGGGCTCATAGAAGCCCTTCAGAGCCCCTACAAGCACGTTCACGGCATGAGGGAGTACACCACCGGGAAACTGTGGGAAATCGACGCTGTGTGCGTTCTATCGCGTATTGGCAAGGTCGCGGCCTCCATGACGGCCGCCATCCTTGTGGAGAAGTTCGGAGTTACCCACATTGTTTTTACCGGCGTTGCCGGCAGTGGGGATAAAAACGTGAAAGTCGGCGATATCGTGGTCGCCGATACGCTGATCCAGCATGACTTCGATGCCAGTCCGCTGTTTCCCAGGTTTGAAATCCCGCTAACCGGTTTGTCCAGCTTTGCCACGGACGTGGCGTTGACGGCAAAACTGGCCGATGCGGCAGGACAAGTGACGCGTGTGCATCGCGGTTTGATCGCCAGCGGTGACCAATTTATTGGCAAATTGGCGCAAATTCAGGCGCTGAAAGCCAGTTTGCCCGATTTATTGGCAGTGGAAATGGAAGGCGCGGCGGTGGCGCAAGTGTGTTTTGAGCTGGGCATTCCGTTTGCCGTCATCCGGACGATCTCGGACAACGCCAACGACGATGCCGCCGTTGATTTCATGCATTTCATCAAAACCGTGGCATCGCGCTACGCATTTGATGTGATCCGGAACTTCTGCAAGACAAGCCGGGCGAACCCGTAATGCCATCCAGTTAGCGCTACATCGTCATTCCCGCGCAGGCGGGAATCCATAGAACGCCTGAACGCTAGGCTCAGCATGGGTTCCCGCCTGCGCGGGAACGACGGTTTAACTGAGCCCGGCTTTTTGCTTTGTTTACGACGCCTGCAGCGTCATCAGGCTGGCGTTGCCCCCTGCCGCCGTCGTATTCACGCACAGAGCGCGCTCAGCAAGCAAACGCCACAGCGGGATGGCCGCCTCCTCATTGGTGCTGATCAGGCTCACCAGGGCCCCATTACGGGCCGCCAGCGGGGCGTGCAGGCTGGCCGCCAGCATCGATTCCACCAACGCGATCTGGAAGTCGCAATCGTCGAGGCTGGAAACGGTCAGGATGCGGTCCTTCACCGCCGCCGGCAGGTCCGGCGGCAGCAATTTCGCCGCCGCGCCCGTCACCAGCGCGGTATTGCCGGTGGCCAGCGTGGCCGCCAGCTGGTTCAGCAAGCCTTGCAGGGTACCGGCCGCGCACACGACGGCGCCACGGGCCACCAGCGCCAGCATGTTGCGCTCGCCGGTCGGACCTGGCAGCGTGGTCACGCTGCCCAGCATGCTGGCGCGGCTGTATTGCTCCGCCAGGCTGGCGACACGTTCATGGCCGTGCATTTTCGACCAGGCCGCCAGCGCATCGAGCGCCGGGGTGGCCTGGCGCGCGTGCGCCGGCGAGGTGGCCGCTCCGCGTTGCAGACGCTTCAGGTACAACGGGCCGCCGGCTTTCGGACCGGTTCCCGATTTGCCTTCGCCGCCGAACGGTTGCACGCCCACCACCGCGCCGACGATGTTGCGGTTGACGTAGATGTTGCCGACGTGTGCGTTGCTGCTGATGTAGTCGATGGTTTCATCGATGCGCGAATGCACACCCAGGGTCAGGCCAAAGCCACTGGCGTTGATCTGCTCGACCACTTTCGGCAGGTCGGCGCGCTTGTAGCGGATCACGTGCATCACCGGGCCGAACACTTCCTGCGTCAGCTCGGCCAGCGATCGGATTTCCAGCACGGTTGGCGGCACGAAGGTGCCGGCGCTGGTGACATTCGCCGGCAGATCCAGCGAGAAGTAATCCACCGCCGTGCCTTTCAGCTTGTTGATGTGCGCCAGCAGGTTTTGCTGCGCTTCGGCGTCGATCACCGGACCGATATCGGTCGCCAGGCGGTCCGGCGTGCCGACGTTCAGTTCCAGCATCGCGCCTTTCAGCATTTTGATGGTTTTATCGGCGATATCTTCCTGCAGGAACAGCACGCGCAGCGCCGAGCAGCGCTGGCCGGCGCTGTCGAAGGCCGACGAAATCGCATCCTGCACCACTTGCTCCGGCAGCGCCGACGAATCGACGATCATGGCGTTCTGGCCGCCGGTTTCGGCGATCAGCGGAATATCGGCGTTTTCCGCCACCGCGCGCTTGGCCAGCGTGCGGTTGATCAGTTGCGCCACCTCGGTCGAGCCGGTGAAGATCACGCCCTTGACGCGGTGGTCGGCGGTCAGCGCCGCGCCCACCACTTCGCCGCGGCCCGGCAGGAATTGCAGCGCGGCGCGCGGGATGCCGGCTTCGTGCAGCAGCTCAACCGCGCGGTGCGCGATCAGCGGCGTCTGCTCGGCCGGTTTGGCCAGCACCACGTTGCCGGCCGCCAGCGAGGCCGCCACCTGGCCGGTGAAGATCGCCAGCGGGAAGTTCCACGGGCTGATGCAGGTCACCGGACCCAGCGCCAGCGTGTTGGTGGCGCCGTGCACTTCGGCGGCGTAGTAGCGCAGGAAGTCGACCGCCTCGCGGATCTCGGCGATCGCGTTCGGCAGCGATTTGCCGGCTTCGCGGATGGCCAGGGTCATCAGTTCCATGGCGTTGGCCTCGAACAGGTCGGCGGCCCTGGTCAGGGCGGCGGCGCGCGCCGATGGCTCGGTGGTTTGCCAGTCCATGGCGAAGTTGCTGGCGCTGGCAAGCGCGGTTTCGACGTCGTTGGCGGTGGCTTCCACCAGTTGGCCGACGATGTCGCCGCGCTGGGCCGGGTTGGTAACCTTCTGCGCCGGCTGGCCGACGCTGATCTCACCGGCCAGCAACGGCGCGGCGTGCCAGCTGCGCGGCGCGGCCAGCGCCTCGGAGAGCTCGCGCAGCACGTTTTCATTGGCCAGGTCGAAACCGGCCGAGTTCTTGCGCTCGGCGCCGAACATGTCCAGCGGCAGGGCGATGCCCGGATGCGGCAGGCCGCCCTGCTCGCGCGCGGCCGCGACCGGGTCGCGCAGCAGCGACTCGATCGGAATCGCCTCGTCGACGATCTGGTTCACGAACGAGGAGTTGGCGCCGTTCTCCAGCAGGCGGCGCACCAGGTAGGCCAGCAGCGTTTCGTGGGTGCCGACCGGCGCGTAGATGCGGCACGCCTTGTCGAGGTTGTCCTTGCCCACCACCTGGTCGTACAGCGATTCGCCCATGCCGTGCAGGCACTGGAACTCATAGTCGTTGATGCCGTCGCGCTTGGCCCAGGTGTAGATGGTCGACAGGGTTTGCGCGTTGTGGGTGGCGAATTGTGGATAAATCAAGCCTTGTGCACCGAGCAGTTTCTGCGCGCACACCAGATAGGACACGTCGGTGTAGACCTTGCGCGTGTAGACCGGATAACCGCTCATGCCGTCCACCTGGGCGCGCTTGATTTCCGCATCCCAGTAGGCGCCCTTGACCAGGCGCACCATGAACTTGCGGCCGCTGCGCTTGGCCAGGTCGATCAGGTAGTCGATCACGAACGGGCAGCGTTTCTGGTAAGCCTGCACCACGAAGCCGATCCCCTCGAAACCGGCCAGCTCCTGGTCGTGCGCCAGCGCCTCCATCAGGTCCAGCGACAGTTCCAGGCGGTCGGCCTCTTCCGCATCGATGTTCAGGCCGATGTTGTAGTGTTTGGCCAGCAGCACCAGCTGACGCACGCGCGGCAGCAGCTCTTCCATCACGCGGGCGCGCTGGGCGCGGCTGTAGCGTGGGTGCAGCGCCGACAGTTTCACCGAAATGCCCGGACCATTGCGGATGCCGCGGCCGTTCGAGGCCTTGCCGATGGCGTGGATCGCGGTTTCGTAGGAGGCGTAGTAATTCCTGGCGTCGGCTTCGGTCAGCGCGGCCTCGCCCAGCATGTCATAGGAATAACGGTAGCCGCGCGCCTCGTTGGCCTGGCCGTTCTTGATCGCTTCGTCGATGGTCTGGCCGGTGACGAACTGGTTGCCCAGCATGCGCATCGCCAAGTCCACGCCCTTGCGGATCAGCGGCTCGCCGCCCTTGGCGATCAGCTTGGTCAGCGCCGAGCCCAGGCCCGCCTCGCTGTTGGTGCCCACCAGCTTGCCGGTGATCAGCAGACCCCAGGTGGCGGCGTTGACGAACAGCGACGGCGACTCGCCCAAGTGTTTGCGCCAGTCACCCTTGCTGATTTTGTCGGCGATCAGGCGGTCGGCGGTGGCGTTGTCGGGAATACGCAACAGTGCTTCGGCCAGGCACATCAGGGCGACACCCTCGTCCGAGGACAGCGAAAACTCGTGCATCAGGGCGTCCACGCCGGAGGCGCGGGTGCGTTCCGCGCGCACCGCGCTGACCAGTTTGTGGGCCAGTTGCTGGGCTTGCTGAATGCTGTTGGCGTCGTGGTTTTTCAGCTGCTCGAGCAGCCACTGGACAGCGCTGACTTCGTCCTTGCGATAGGCTGCCGTGACTGCTGCGCGCAGGGGAAGCGGGTCGCGCAGGACTTCGGCCCGCAGGGCGGCGAACGGGATGAAACCGGAGGTGGTTGCTGCTTGCATTAGGAACTCTCAGATAGAAATTTTTGAGCGGATCCACCTACAAAAACACGCCCGTCGGACCGCGCCGGCGAGCGTGAGCATGAGTACTTCGTGGGTACTTTGAGGTGAACTGCTAATGATTCGATTGTAGAGGGATTTCTTCTGGATTAATTCTGGTAATGCGAGGGACTAGCAATAGATAGTTTTTAGTGAGACAATTTAACCAAATAATATTTATTTGGGAGTTCCCGGAAATGTTAGACAAGATCAGCAAAAAAATCTTGATGGAATTGCAGAGCGACGGCCGTATCTCCAACGTGGAGCTGGCCGCGCGGGTGAACCTGTCGCCCGCCGCCTGCCTGGAACGCGTGCGCAAGCTGCACGAGTCCGGGTACATCATGGGCTACACCGCGCAACTGAATCCGCAGCTGCTCGACGTGTCCCTGCTCGTCTTTATCGAGGTTGTGCTCGATCGCACCACGCCCGAAGTGTTCGACGCCTTCAAACACAGCGTCCAGGTGATTCCGGAAGTGCTGGAATGCCACATGGTCGCCGGCGGCTTCGACTACCTGGTCAAAGCGCGCGTCAAGGACATGGCCGCCTACCGCGAATTCCTGGGCAAAACCCTGCTGCAGAAGGGCGTGCGCGAGACGCACACCTACGCAGTCATGGAAGAAGTGAAGAATACCACCAAGTTACCTATAAAGTAGCGTCACAGAAATAAATTAGTTAAAGTCGCCTAAGGCGCAGGTTGGACAAATCGGGGGACAGATGAAGCATTTGCAGCATAAGTTGGTGCAACGTGGATTGTGGATGTTGGGGGCGACGGCTGGCGGCACCTGCCTTGCTTATTTGTTCAACCTGATGGGAGCCGGACCGGTCACGGCCGCCATCCCGGCCGCGCTGACCGGTGCGGCGGTGGCCTGGTGGGCGGCGCGCCAGGGCAGCGACGAGGGCGGCGTGCGCCACTTCGCCCACACCGTGGGCGAGGAAATCGACGCCATCATGATCGGCGCGGCGGAAACCTCCTACTTCGTCGACTCGGTGAAGAAAAAGATCGAGCTCGACGTCAGCACCGCCGGCGGCATCGTCCAGAGCTCGTCGCAGAATGCCGACACCACCGAGCGCATCGCCGCCAACGCCGAGCGCGCCGCCAAGATCGCGGCCCAGGTGCGCGGCGAAACGGTGGCCGGCCGCACCGAGGCCGACAGCGGCCTGCAGCGCATCCGCACCGCGCGCGAGGACGCGCAAACGGCGGCCGCCGTGATGGCGTCGCTGCAAGCCAATTCGCGCAAGATCTATGGCTTCACCGAGGCCATCAGTGAAATCTCGGCGCGCACCAACCTGCTGGCGCTGAACGCCGCCATCGAGGCGGCGCGCGCGGGCGAACAGGGTCGTGGTTTCGCCGTGGTCGCCAGCGAGGTGCGCCAGCTGGCGCTGCGCACCAAGGAGGCCACCGACGAAATCAGCACCATGGTGCGCGAGATTAACCAGCAGGCCGAGAAGGCGGCCAGCGGCATGACGTCGCTGGCGGTCAAGGTCAGCGAGGCGGCCGGCAATGTGGAAACCGTGCACGGGCTGCTGGGCAATATCGAGCGTTCGTCGGGCGTGTCGGAAGAGCAAATCGGCGAGATCGCGCGCGCCTCGCGCGAGCACGTCGCCACCACCGAGGAAATCGCCCACGCCATCGCCAGCATCCGCGACAGCCTGCTGTCCACCGAGAAGGAATTGCCGCGCGCGGCCAGCTCGGCCATGGCGTTGGCGGAACGGGCCGAAGTCATCACCGGCGCGCTGGGCGAGTCCGATATCGAGAGCTCGCACGATGAAATCCGCATCGCGGCGCAGCGCGCGGCGGCGGAAGTGGGCAAGATCTTCGAGCAGGCCATCGCCAGCGGCAAGATTTCCAACGAGGCGCTGTGGGACCGTCATTACACGCCGATCCCCAACACCGATCCACCCAAGCACAAGACCCGCTTCGACGATTTCACCGACCGCGTGCTGCCGCCGCTGCAGGAGGGTTTGCTTCAGGCCATGCCGCAGCTGGCTTACGCCGGCGCTGTGGATAACAACGGCTATTTCCCCACCCACAACAAGAAGTTTTCCCAGCCGTTGACCGGGAATTATGACGTCGATATCGTCAACAACCGGACCAAGCGGATTTTCAGTGATCGTACCGGCAAGCGCTGCGGCTCGAACACCAAGCCGTTCCTGCTGCAGACGTACAAGCGCGATACCGGCGAGGTGATGCACGATTTGTCGGCGCCGATTTATGTGAACGGCAAGCACTGGGGCGGTTTCCGCATCGGCTACCGTTCCAGCAGCAAGTAGCACGTCATTCCGGCCTGCGCCGGAATGACGCTTTAGCGGCTGGAGGCTGGCGGGGTGGGCGGATTGGCCACCCTGCTCTGGGTGACCGAGTTCATTTTTTCCAGATGCATGCGCAGCCACTTGTGGGCCGGGCTGCGCGCGTCGCGCTCGTGCCACAGCATGTCCAGGTGGACCGCCGGCAGCTGGAATGGCAATTCCTTGTGGATCAGCGCGTCGGTCATGCCGGTCGCCGCGATCAGGTGGCGCGGCAGCACGGTGATCAGGTCCGAGTTGGCCACCACACGGCCGGCGGTGAAGAACTGGTTCACCGTCAGCAAGATGCGGCGTTCGCGCTGCAACTGGGCCAGCGCCTCGTCCACCAGGCCGTGCGCGCGGCCCGAAAAACTCACCAGCAAGTGATTCGCGGCGCAATAGTTATCCAAGGTCAGCTCTTCCTTGGACAGCGGATGATCGCGCCGCATCACGCACACATATTTCCCCGAATACAGGCGCTCGTGACGGATCGGCGAACCGGTCTCGTACGACAGCTGCGCCGCCACGCCGGGGAAGAAACCCACCGCCAGGTCGATATCGCCGCGCAGCAGCATGGGGCGCGGTTCGCGCGTGGTCAGCGGCACCATGCGCACGTTGACGCCCGGCGCCTCGCTCTCGATCGAGCGCATCAGCGACGGCAGCCACATGGCGGCGGTGGCGTCCGCCATCGCCATCCGGAAGGTGGCGTGGGCGGCCGAGACGTCAAACGTCTCCGGCGCCACCGCCGCCTCCAGGCTGGCCAGCGCGCTGCGCACCGACGGCCACAGCGATTCCGCGCGCGGGGTCGGCTTGACGCCGTAGGCGGTGCGGATCAGCAATTCGTCGCCCAGACTCTCGCGCAGGCGCTTGATGGCGTTGGAAACGGCAGGCTGCGTCATGGCCAGGTGGCCGGCGGCGCGTGTCAGATTTTGCTCTGTCATCACGGCGTCGAAAACGCGCAGCAAGTTCAGGTCCAGCGTCAGGAAGCTCATAGCGGCTCAGGGTGAGGTGTTGGAGAAATAACGATAGCACAGTCCATTCACCAAACGCATAATTGTTATGGAGAAAGAGAATTGGCAACTTATGTTGCGGCGCACTATAGTTACGTCAGATTCTAAGGCTACAGCTACACCATGTCCACCTCGATTTCTCTGATGCAAGATTTTTCATTGTTCGCTGCGATTAAGCTGGCGCTGGTTATCGCTGCGGGCGGCGGTTTGCTGGTGCTGTTCCAGCCGTTGCTGCGCGGCGTCGCGCGCGCCGCCGTGCTTGTCGTTAAGCCAAAGTTGAGCAAAGAGGAACGTTTGCAGCGCCGCCAGATGCGCGACGCCATGCTGCTTAAGCGCATGCTAAACCGCAGCGATTGCGACCCGAGCCACGCCGCCGAACTGCGCGCCATGGCTTCGCGTGCCTAAGAATTAAGCGCGGTAATCGCTACCGCGCTGCAGCATCACTTCTCACCGAGCAAGGCCGGCTTCAAGGAACTGTCGACCGGCTTATCACCCAGCCAAATACGCAGCACGGCGTTGTAGAACGCCTGGTCCGGCATCAACTCCCCCAGTTTTTTACCATTCAGATAGCACTGCGTGCCCTCGTTCGGGGTCCAGTCCAGCGACAGCTGGTCGCCTTTTTTCAGCGCCGGGGTCTGGGCGAACACTTCGCCAAACTTGGTGATTTGCGGCAGGATCTTGCTGCGCTCTTCCTTGCTGGTGTTGGCGTTGAGGCCCTCCAGGAAGGCTTTGCCGAAATCGTCCGAGCTGACCTCGCGCAGCATGGTGATGGCGACGCGGCGCGGGCCGGGCGCCGCCAACACGTCCGGCACGGTGGTTTTCTTGTCGGTCAGGTACAGACCGGCGGCGTAGACCTTGAAGATGACCTTGGTGCGCACGCCGGCGCCGTTCAGCTTGAGCTGCTGGCCGGCCAGGGTGATGCTGTCGTCGAATTTGACGCCGGCCACCTCAACGGCGGCGAAGGCCGGCATGGCGGCCAGCAGGGCGGCGGCCACCAGGGTACGCAGGGTAGTTCTACGGTTCATGAATGTCTCCGGGTTAGAAGTCGTTCGACTATACCACCGTGGAGACGCGGCGGCGCAGTTGGCCGCACGGTCATGCTTTTTTGCGTCTTTTTGGCTCCTCAGGCCTTGCCGGCCTGAAGCTTTTCATACTTGGCGAACAGCTGATCCTTGGTTTCCCGGTGCTCGGGATGGAAGGGGATGCAGCTCACCGGGCACACTTGCTGGCACTGCGGCTCATCGAAGTGGCCGACGCACTCGGTGCACTTGTCCGGATTGATTTCGTAAATTTCCGCGCCCATGTAGATCGCGTCGTTCGGGCACTCGGGCTCGCACACGTCGCAATTGATACAGTCGTCGGTAATCATTAAGGCCATGACAGAACTCGCTTATCCGGCCTGGGTGGCGGCAATTTTCTTTTGCAGCCAACGGTCGACCGAGGGGAACACAAACTTGGACACATCCCCGCCCAGCATGGCGATTTCGCGCACGATGGTGCCGGAGATGAATTGATACTGGTCAGACGGCGTCAGGAACATGGTTTCGACGTCCGGCAGCAGGTAGCGGTTCATGCCCGCCATCTGGAACTCGTACTCAAAGTCGGACACGGCGCGCAGGCCGCGCACGATGACGCGGGCGTCGTGATCGCGCACGAAATCCTTCAGCAGGCCGGAGAAGCTTTCGACCCGCACGTTGGGATAGTGGCCCAGCACTTCGTTGGCGATTTCCAGGCGTTCATCCAGCGAAAAGAATGGCTTCTTGTTCTTGCTGTCGGCCACGCCGACCACCAGCGTGTCGAACAGGCCCGAGGCGCGACGCACCAAGTCCTCGTGACCACGGGTCAGCGGATCGAAAGTTCCCGGATAAACAGCTACTACCATTGCGGCTCCCTGCAGTGCACCAATATAGAACGCGCATTATGCCTCAAAAAACCGGAATGCCCGCATTTGGCGCTGTTTTACCGGCAATTAGCCTTGGTATTTTAGTAAATAGAAAAACACCATGCCGGCTTTGTCGGACCGTACGATCTCCCAGTCTACCAGCCATTCCGGGATTTCGCCGGCGGCGAATTCCAGCGCCATGCCGGATTCCGCATACACCAGCCCGCCCGCCTTCAGCAATTTGCTGCACAGCGGCAGGGTACGCTCCAGCAAGCCCTGCTGATACGGCGGATCGAGGAAGATCAGGTCGAATTTCTGGCCGCGCGCCATCGCCGATTGCGCCGTAGCCACGGCGTCGCCGCGCGTGATGGTGATGTTGTCGGCTTTCAGCTTGGCCTTGATGTCCTCCAGCTGGCGCACCACCTGGGTGTTGCTGTCGACCATCATCACCGACTGCGCGCCACGGCTGGCCGCCTCGAAACCGAGCGCGCCGCTGCCGGCGAACAGGTCCAGCACCTGCGCGTCGGCCCAGTAGGCGTCGCGCTGGTGGTTGATCCAGTTGAACACGGTCTCGCGCACCCGGTCCGGGGTCGGACGCAGGCCCAGCGCGCTCAGCACCGGCAGCGGCGTGCGCTTCCACTGGCCGCCGATGATCCGCACCTGGTTGGCGTGCTGCGGACCGTGGACCGGGACTTTGGCTGGCTTGGCTGGCTTGCGGGAAGGCTTGATGGGCATGTGGCTGTGTTCTAAGTCATTGATTCAACAGGCCATCATACCACAGCGGCGGTCAGCGCTGGTCCGCCGCCAGCTGCTTGAAGTCGTCGATCCAGCCCTGCATGCGCTTCTGCGCGTGGGCCTTCTGGGCCGGCGTGGCGACCCGGATCACGGTCAGGATCAGCTGGATATTGGCGGCCTCGGCCGCATCGAAAAACTCCTTGCGCTCGGAATTCTCCAGCCGGTCGAAACCGTCCTTGATGAGGGTGTGAATCAGCGCCATGGTGGCTTCCTTGCCCAGTTTTTCCTGCTGCACCTTGCGCGCCACCGTCAGGATGGCCTTCTGGCGGCGCTGGCGTTCCTCCAGCCAGATTTCATTGTCGAGCGGGCGGGCGTCGGACGCCTTGCGGATCTGCGCCTCCTGCTCGGCGGTGAAATTGCCGAACCACAGCTCGAACTGCTCCATCGATTTCTGATAGCGGAACTTTTGCTGCGCTTCCTTGTCGCTTTTCATATTCTTCTTGCGGAACTCGGCGTTGTTGGCGGCGAACTTGCGCTCCAGCGTGGCGATCTGGTCCGGCTGCAGCGAGCGCGCCAGGTCGGCCAGCTCCGGCAGCGCCTTGAACAGCAGCAGCTGGGTGCGGTTCTTGATTTCATCGTAGTCGTTTTGCAGGTCGGCCTGGGTGGGGCCGGCGGCCAGCTGGCGCTGAGCCGTCTGCAGGATCTGCACGTAGTCATGCAACTGGGTCTTGCGGTGCCAGTGGAACAGCTCGTCGATGTCCTTCTTGACCCAGCCCTTCTGCTCGCTGTTGAGATCGACATAGCCGTCGATCCACCAATACAGCAACGTGTCGCCGTGGTTGTAGGCCAGCCGCAGCGAACTGCAGGCGGTCAGCACGGCCATGAGCGCGATCAAGCACAGACAGTACAGCGTCCGGCGGCCGGCGGGGGGCATGTTAGACTTTTGCATTTCAACACTCACTGATTTGGCACCTCTATGAACGTCGTTATCCTCGCCGCCGGCATGGGCAAGCGCATGCAATCCGCGCTGCCGAAAGTTCTGCACCCTTTGGCGGGCAAGCCGCTGCTGCAACACGTGCTGGACACGGCGCGCAGCCTGTCCGCCAGCCGATTATGCGTGATTTACGGCCACGGCGCCGAGGCGGTGCAGGCGCTGCTCGCCAAACAGCCGGAAGCGGTCGCCACCGCGCTGCAGGCCCAGCAGCTGGGCACCGGCCACGCCGTCATGCAGGGGCTGCCGGAACTGGACGACAACGTCCCCACCCTGATCCTCTACGGCGACGTGCCGCTGACCGCCGCCGCCTCGCTGCGGGCGCTGATCGAGGCCGCCGGCAACGACAAGCTGGGCATTCTCACGGTCGAACAAGACGATCCTACCGGTTTGGGCAGGATTGTTCGTGAGAACGGCCACATAGTGCGCATCGTCGAACAAAAAGACGCCACCGAGGCCGAGCGCGCCATCAAGGAAATCAACAGCGGCATCATGGTGGCGCCGACCACGCGCCTGAAACAATGGCTGGGCGCCATCAAGAACGAGAATGCCCAGGGCGAGTACTACCTGACCGACATCGTCGCGCTGGCCGTGGCCGATGGCGTGCCGGTGGTGTCGGCCCAGCCGTCGGCGCAGTGGGAGGTGGCCGGCGTCAACAGCAAGGTCCAGTTGGCCGAGCTGGAGCGCATCCACCAGCGCAACATCGCCAACCACCTGCTGGAACAAGGCGTCACGCTGCTGGACCCGGCTCGCATCGACGTCCGAGGCGAGCTGATCTGCGGCCGCGACGTGACCATCGACGTCGGCTGCGTGTTTGAGGGCAAGGTCGAGCTGGCCGATGGCGTGCACATCGGCGCTCACAACGTGATCGTCAACGCCCGCATCCTGGGCGGCGCGCAGATCAAGCCGTTCTGCCATATCGAGGAAGCCGTGGTGGGCGAGGTTTCCCTCATCGGCCCGTATGCGCGCCTGCGCCCGGGCACGGTGCTGGCCGAGGATGTGCATGTGGGTAACTTCGTCGAGATCAAGAACGGCCAGGTGGCCGCGCACAGCAAGGCCAACCACCTGGCCTACATAGGCGACGCCACCATCGGCTCGCGCGTCAACGTTGGCGCCGGCGTCATCACCTGCAACTACGACGGCGCCAACAAATTCCGCACCGTGATCGAGGACGACGCCTTCATCGGCAGCGACAGCCAGCTGGTGGCGCCAGTCACGGTCGGCAAGGGCGCGACGCTGGGCGCCGGCACCACGCTGACCAAGGACGCGCCGGCCGGCAAGCTGACGGTATCGCGTCCGCGCCAGGTCACCATCGACAACTGGACGCGCCCGGTCAAAGTCAAAAAGTAAGCGAATTCAGCTGAACCAGAATGACGCCTGCGGGCGTCATTTTTTTTGTGGATAAACTTGTGTGTAAGCCCTGTGCAAAGCCGGGAAAACAGGTGGATAAATAAAAAATACAGCTGTGAAGTATTTGGTTTGCCGTCATCGCTCACGTTTTTAGCAAATGTGCATAACTTTGTGGGTAAGTGCGGGAATAAGCGCTGGATAAGCTTGAATAACCGGCGGATAACTATTTCTGAGCCTCAATTCTTGTGCATAAGCTTGTGGAATATCAGGGGGTAAGGGTGGGATAAGTTGTTCAGGTCGAAATCGCCAGTAGAGGCGCAACAAGCTTGTGGAAAAACCTGTGACTAAGCCTGTGCACACTGCCGGGATAAGCAGGTGCATAAGCCTGGGATAAGGGCCGAATAAGTCGGTATAACTCAGACAGCTATACGCGTCTCGAACTTGCTGCGGAAGGTGGAGAAGTAAGCCTTCACATTGCGCACATTGGCGTGGCTGGTGAACACCCGGTGCGCCAGCGCGTGATAGGCCGGCATGTCGGCCACCTGCACCACCAGCACAAAATCCGGCCCCGGGGCCACGCGATAGCACTGCAGCACGGCCGCCTCGCCGGCCACCAGCGCCTCAAACTCGGCCATGCGCTCGGCGGCTTGGATATCTAAAGAGATTTCCACAAGCGCCGTCAGGCTGGGGCCGACTTTTTCCGGCGCCACGATGGCCACTTGCCGCTGGATCACCCCGGTTTCGCGCAGATGTTTGACGCGGCGCAGGCAAGTTGGCGGCGAAACGTGCACGGCCGCCGCCAATTCGGCGTTGGTTTGAGACGCGTCAACTTGCAGCGCGTTGAGAATGCGACGATCTATTTCATCCATGTCGTATTTTCGAAATAAAATTTCATGATGTGGTGGTAATGAAATTTTATGCCAAATTAGTGCTAACTAAGAAAGCATATTTCATCAGCCCTGCTCTACGATGGCTTCCTGACTTAACTGAGAGGTTTCCCATGTGCGGCATCGTCGGCGCGGTAGCGCAACGCAATATCACCCCCATCCTGCTGGAAGGCCTGAAGCGGCTGGAATACCGCGGCTACGACTCCTGCGGCGTGGCCCTGCATGTGGATGGCCAGTTGCAACGCTCGCGCAGCACCTCGCGCGTGGCCGACCTCGAAACCCAGATCAAGGAAGCGCATCTGCAAGGCTTCACCGGCATCGCCCACACCCGCTGGGCCACGCACGGCGCGCCGGCCTCGCACAACGCCCACCCGCACTTCTCGCCCACCACCGACCAGGCGCGCATCGCGCTGGTCCACAACGGCATCATTGAAAACCACGACGAGCTGCGCGCCGAACTGAGCGCGCTGGGCTACGTGTTCCAGAGCCAGACCGACACCGAAGTCATCGCCCACCTGGTCGACCACATGTACAACGGCGACCTGTTCGACACCGTGCAACAAGCCGTCAAGCGCCTGACCGGCGCCTACGCGATCGCCGTGTTCTGCCGCGAAGAGCCGCACCGCGTGGTGGCCGCGCGCCAGGGTTCGCCGCTGATCGTGGGCGTGGGCCAGGGCGAGAACTTCGTCGCCTCCGACGCCATGGCGCTGGCCGGCACCACCGACCAGATCATCTACCTGGAGGAAGGCGACGTGGTCGACCTGCAACTGGGCCGCGTGTGGATCGTCGACAGCAACGGCAAGCAAGTCCAGCGCGAGGTGAAAACCGTGCAGGCGCACACCGGCGCGGCCGAGCTGGGCCCGTACCGCCACTACATGCAGAAAGAAATCTTCGAGCAGCCGCGCGTGATTGGCGACACGCTGGAAGGCGTCACCGGCATCATGCCCGAGCTGTTTGGCGACGGCGCCTACAACGTCTTCAAGCAGATCGACCGCGTGCTGATCCTCGCCTGCGGCACCAGCTACTACTCGGGCCTGACCGCCAAGTACTGGATCGAATCGGTGGCCAAGATCCCGGTCAACGTGGAGATCGCCTCCGAATACCGCTACCGCGACAGCGTGCCGCACCCGAATACGCTGGTGGTGACCATCTCGCAAAGCGGCGAAACGGCCGACACGCTGGCCGCGCTGAAGCACGCGCGTTCGCTGGGCATGGAACACACGCTGACCATCTGCAACGTCGCCACCAGCGCCATGGTGCGCGAATGCAAGCTGGCCTACATCACGCGCGCCGGCGTCGAAGTGGGCGTGGCCTCGACCAAGGCCTTCACCACCCAGCTGGCCGCGCTGTTCCTGCTGACGCTGTCGCTGGCCCAGGTCAACGGCCGCCTCAGCGACGTCGAAGAAACCGAACACCTGAAAGCCATGCGCCACCTGCCGGTCGCGATCTCGGCGGTGCTGGCGCTGGAGCCGCAAATCATCGCGTGGGCGGAAGACTTCGCGCGCAAGGAAAACGCCCTGTTCCTGGGCCGTGGCATGCACTACCCGATCGCACTCGAAGGCGCGCTCAAGCTCAAAGAGATTTCCTACATCCACGCCGAGGCCTATCCAGCGGGCGAACTGAAGCACGGCCCGCTGGCGCTGGTGACGGAGGAAATGCCGGTGGTCACGGTGGCGCCGAACGACACCCTGATCGAAAAGCTGAAATCGAACATGCAGGAAGTGCGCGCGCGCGGCGGCCAGCTGTACGTGTTCGCCGACGTCGATTCACGCATCACCTCGGGCGAAGGCGTGCACGTGATCCGCCTGCCGGAACACTACGGCCTGCTGTCGCCGATCCTGCACGTGGTCTCGCTGCAGCTGCTGGCCTACCACGCCGCCGTCGCCCGCGGCACCGACGTGGACAAGCCACGCAACCTGGCCAAGTCAGTGACGGTGGAGTAGGCTAGGATGGGCTCGCTGACTAGCGCTAGTAAAGTTGGTCGGGCTCGAATTAAGTTGGTCGGACGTGCAGTCTTCGCCTTTTTCCCCGTTGTGGCGCCAACAGGCCGGCTCATGTACAGTGAGCCCAGCGACTGACCGGTTGGGGCCAGAAGCAGTCATTTACAAGCCGTTGGATTGGCTGACCAAGCGCGCCTTAGCGTACGATTTTTCCCCGCATTCTGTGCGCGCCCCCTCTGCACGTACCCGTGGGTGAAGCCTCGTTCTGCGTCATGCCGTAGCCCGTCACTAAAGCCACCCCATCGAGCGTGCAATTTGCAACACGTATGGCTCGGCATATCGTCGGGTTGAGCATACTGGGCACAATTCAGGTGATCGCAAGATGTTCAGTGTGGCTTGGGCAGAACGATTGCGAGCTAAGGCAGGGTGCTTGCGGTCAATGGGGTCAATACCTGAGCACTGGCCTCATTGCTGACCAGTAGGCGTTGCCTTGTGAGGCGAGCCAGGCATACGTTGGCGGCATGGCGTAACTGGAACGCGGCAAGAGGTCTGCAAACGGCGTCATGCGCCCGGCGGCAAACGGTTCAGCTTTAAACGCCTTAACCGCATTCGTGGAACAGATGCTTAAAAACAACCGGCGCGCGTAGCTGTGTTCTATGGCGGAGGCCGCATGAGGGCAGCACCACGAGATGATTTGCATCATGTCGTCGTGCAGCTCGCGAAGACTAACCACGCAGTGCGACCAGTGGGTCTCCGTTCCCTTTAACCGGTGTTTTTTCCAAATCGGCTCCAGATGGGCAACCGCGTTTCGCAGGCGCTGTATCTTTTGCAACTTTTCCATCAAATCCGAGACGTTGGAAGTAATGGACCAATGCTTTGGCTTGGAGTGCGGGTGAAAGGCGAACGTGTCGGTAAGAATACGTGGCTGCTCACGAGAAGTCAGCCCATTCAAGAAGCCGTTCCAGAAGCCAAAGGACAGCGATGAAACCACAGCATCGGGCGTCGGTTGTGGGGCTCTGCGAAGGGGAGGGGTGCCGGAATACAGCTCATCCGTGATCTTGTCCTTGGTCGTACCATGAAGGGAAAGTGCCCAGGTTTGGGAGTAGTCGTACCAGTTGGCATTTTTCGCGAATTTACTTGCTGCAGCATGAATCGCATTGCGCAAAGTAACTTCGTACATTCCCAGACAAGCCTGAAAAGCCGAGGAAACCGCCTGGCCCCAAAAGTACGCTCCCAGCGTCTCCTCATCGGTTTTGCATTGGAAGTGCGAGCGGTAGGGCGCTATACGGGAAGCGCCTATTGTTGTTATAACATCTTTTGCGTTTGGCGGCATAGGGTAAAGTTTGATTGCTCTTTTTTGAGTAAGGGGGTAGAATTTATCTGTAGCCCGAAGTTGATCCCTCTCTCGCCCCTTGTACAGGGACCTAAGCCGATGACGCCACTTTGGTAACAGAACACAAAAGCCACCCACGGGTGGTTTTTGACTTTCTAGGGCAAATTTTCGTGCCGGAACTCTTCTTCCTACCCGTTGCGTCCAAGCATTTTAGCCGGTTCCACCTAGGTTCTCCAAAGCCATTGGTAAAATTTACTTAAAAATATATAGCCAGTAATCGTCGCTTGAGCCTCTCGGCCCGGCGTGACACCGCCGAGGCAGTGAACCGTGGGGGATGCGGATCAATGCCCTCTCCAATACCGACGCTGAGTTCAACTGAAAGTCGCTCGTATGTTGAAGAAGCTCTACATATTCAATATTACTATCCAGGATGCTAACCGGCGCCAAGGCTTTGGTCTTGCGGTGATGGCATACCTCGCGACGACTTATCGGCTGCCCATCACCACGATCAAGGAGGTCTTCTCAGCAAGCGGGTTTTGGCGTGCGGCCCGTCTGGCCAGTGGCGCCCCGATTGAGACTTTATCCATCAGCGAGATGGACGCGGAGCGTGAACGATGGTTTCCTCTGAAGCCCCTGACGGATCAACTGGACGTCCTGATCTCTGATCGGTTATTCAACAAGCGCGAGTCTTGGGAAACCGCTGTAGGACGCGGGCTGCCCGACTGGCCGGCATCGACACCAGATGGCAGCCTATTCGCCAGGCGACCTTAAGCCCCCCCGTAAATCCGTTAGCCGCAGTTGCATGATAACTTGTTAATCACCGACCAACGTTATTTCCAACCTCACACTGAGGCGATCTGAGCGGCGTCTTCCGCCCAACTTTGCAACCAACGTGCTGCCAGTAAAAACCAACGAGTTATCAGACACCAATAGACCAACTTTATTTGCTCTGCTCATCGCGACAGACGTACCAATCGAGAATTTTATCCTCTGGTTTGGGGACCTCATCGGATTGCGTTTTTCATGGGCGAACAGCTAATCGTCGTGTACAGAGAACATCTTGCATGCCTATCCTTAGTCAGCAAATTGCACCGTTGGTACTTTTACCTGTCGGTACATCCAAGCCGAAATAGCAAATATATCCATCACGCTTGTCCCAGACGCAGGAGAGATCGCCTCGGTCCCGTATCCTGTGATCAGGGGCGGCACCGCAAGTATTTTTGTTGTCTGGCCCAATCTGTTCGAACAAATCCTTGGCGAGTGGGCCCTTGAACGTGAATGCCACCTTCCGGTCCGTCTTTGTCGGAGGCACTATGTCTCCAAGTTCGCCGCCATATATCAGATAGCTGCCCTTCAGCGGCTGCTGGCCAACGCCTTGCGTCTCAGGCCTGTCGGCAGCGCGGGTCAGCGCGTACAGGACTAGGGTCGCAATGATGAACACCAGACGCGTGTTCACGATGAGTACCTCGACCAAAGCTCTGCGTGAAAATGGTTATTGTGGCCCGCGAGGGACTTGACGCGTCCACCGCCCAGCGTCTTTTGCACTCGCTCGTCGTTGAAGTAAACGATCTTGATCTTCGGGTGCTCGACAAACAGGCAGATCAGCTTGAGAGTGGCCTCAAGGTCGTATTCCTTGTCCCTGTAGCTGCAGCGCGCGGCTTGCCCGGTCATGTAGTCCTTGCGAACTGGCCGGCAATCCATCTCGATGCCCTTCTGGTGAGATTTGTGGTTGTCGTAAGCGAGGCCACCGTCGATACTGATGTTTCCGATCCCGAACTTCCGGTCGCATATGGCTCGCCATTGACGCTCAATCTGGAAAATCACAGTAAGCAAATTGGGGTGTGCATACTGCGCCAACTGGCCAGTACCCGGCACATTGTGAAGGGTGCCGTAGACGTAGTAGCCCGCATCTTCGGGTGCCTGGGGCAGCATATAGTAGCCGCGTGACTCCTTCGGTTGGATGGGAACGCCGGTCGACATGGCGGTTCCTCCTTAAACGCACTTGTTACTGGCCAGGCACCAGCCCCCAGCGGTGTTGCCGCCGGCGCCGCCAGCAATCTTCTGCTGGGTGTATTTCCACTTCACCCTGGAGTAGCTAAGCCCAATTTCGTCGTGAAGGATGTTGCCGTCGCTCAGTACCTGATCCATGTTGGAGATGATCACGTTTTCCAGCTCGACCTCGTAGTATTTCACGCGTTGCCCATCGCCATCGGCCCGCAAGAACTCCAGCTTCGCCTTCGGAATAGTTCTACCCACCGAGCAGGTCTGCATTAGGATCGGCGAGGCCATGTCAGCCAGCTTTGTCAGCGAAATTGTGCGATGCTCGCAGCGCTCGGCTGTGTGGCCTCCACCCGTCGAAGCCGTAGCACTGCGAGGTTGAACGACCCCGAAATGGGCGCTGGATATCTCGATCCAGCCCTGATGATCCGAGTCGGCAGATTCGCCCTTGATGCCGTCGATTCGCAGGTATGCGTCCGTTGCCATGGTGCCTCCAAATAATTTGAGGAATACACCCGGCATTGTTACTTTTGCTTTGCGACTTTGATTTGGGTGGCGTCAAATGTGACGCAATTGAAATGGGAAAAGATGAGCAGCATTATTGTTTGTTCACAGTTTCTTCGGACCGCAGCGTCAGCACTCGCACGCCGGTGCGGGTCACGGCCACGGTGTGTTCGAACTGGGCCGACAGCTGGCCGTCGCTGGTGACCACGGTCCAGCCGTCGTCTTCGGTGTGAACATGAGGGCGGCCGGCGTTGAGCATGGGTTCGATGGTGAAGACCATGCCTTCGCGCAGGATCAGCCCGGTTTTCGGGCGGCCCCAGTGCAGCACCTGCGGCGCTTCGTGCATTTCGCGGCCGATGCCGTGGCCGCAATACTCGCGCACCACCGAGTAGCCGTTGCGGCGCGCGTGGCGCTCGATGGCGTAGCCGATATCGCCCAGCTGCGCGCCCGGGCGCACGGCGCCGATGCCTTGCCACATCGCCTCATAGGTCGTCTGCACCAGCCGCTGCGCCGGCTGCGACACCGCGCCCACCAGATAAGTCTTGCTGGAATCGGCAATGTAGCCATTCTTCTCCAGCGTGATGTCGAAGTTGACGATATCGCCATCTTGCAGGATGTCCGAGGCGGAGGGCACGCCGTGGCACACCACGCTGTTGCGCGAGGCATTCAGGGCGTAGGCGTAGCCGTACTGCCCTTTGCTGGCCGGACGCGCCTTGAGCTCGTTCACGATGAGGGCATCGACCCGGTCATTCACTTCCATGGTCGACATGCCGATCAGCTCGAGCTTGTCCAGATAGCCGAACACACTAGCCAGCAGCCTGCCCGACTTGGCCATCAAGGCGATTTCCTCCGGCCGCTTGGTCATATCGAGACCGCCCTGAGCGCTTGCGCGTCCACCCCGGCCGCGCGCAGTTCGCGGCCGACGATCTCATTGAAACTCTGCGTCGGATTCATCTCGCACAGCATGCCGATCTTGATCCAGAACGCCGCCTGCGCGTTGATCGAGCGGCAGCCCACGGCGCTGGCCTTGCGGATCTGGTCGTGCAGTTCCTCGTCGATGTTCACAATCCCCATACCTCACTCCAATATACGAAACGTATACGAAGTATATATGCATCTCGCGCCGCATGGCAAACGCTGACTAACACCCGGGCTTGAATTTATAAGACAAAACGCATTTTGCTAGCATTGCTGTCACCGGTGCTACCGCGGAACGCGCATACCGCACTACGCTGGCGGGATTGTCCCTCCCGGTTGCCGATACCTTCATGATCCGCATTCTCATCGCCGATGATCACGCCATCGTCCGCAGCGCCACGCTGTTATTGTTTGGCCAGACCGATGACCTGACGGTCGTGGCCGAGGCCAGCCACGCCGAGCAGTTGCTCGATCATCTGCGCCGCACGTCCTGCGACCTGGTGCTGCTGGATATGTCGATGCCCGGCCTGAGCGGGATCGAATTGATCCAGCGCGTCCGCGCCGAGGCCCCGACCCTGCCCATTCTGGTGTTAAGCATGCACAACGAGGCGCTGCTGGCGCAGCGCGCGCTGAAGGCCGGCGCCAACGGCTACCTCACCAAGGATAGCGAGCCGGAGGCCTTGCTGCTGGCGGTGCGCGAGGTGGCCGGCGGCGGCCGCTATCTCGCCCCCGCCGTGGCCGCCGAGCTCGCGTACGGGCAATACCTGGATTGCCACCAACAACTGTCGGCGCGCGAGCAAAGCGTGTTCCGGCTGCTGGTCCTCGGCAAGACGGTGAACCAGATCGCCGCGGAGTTGTCGATCGCCAGCCGCACGGTCAGCGCGCACAAGGCCAGCCTGATGCAGAAGATGGGCTTCCAGAGCAATACCGCCATGCTGCGCTATGGCATGGTGCACGCCGTGGCGGCGTCCTGCCACCCCACCCCAACTCAGGAAAACCCTACAGCGTTTTCAGAATCCCGCAGTGTCCGTCCCCATCAGTAATTCATACCATTGCTCGACGCCGGCCTCGGCGTTCCTGCGGCGGGCGCGTCCCGCCGCGGAAGACAACTCAGCATATCAAAGGGGGAAATTTCGTGACGTTGAAACCAATCTGCGCGCTGCTGTCGGCAGCGCTGTTGCTGGCGCCTGTGGCCCAGGCCGAAACCTATAAGTGGGACGCGATCGCCATGGGCGGCGGCGGTTTTGTGACCGGCGTGGTGCCCGCCAAATCCGAGCGTGGCGTGTTCTACGCCCGCACCGACGTCGGCGGCGCCTACCGCTGGGATGCCCACAATGAACGCTGGGTGCCCTTGCTGGACTGGCTGTCGGACAGCCGTGTCGGCTTGCTGGGCGTGCTGTCGATCGCGGTCGATCCCAAAAACGCCGCCAACCTGTATGTGATGGCCGGCACCAGTTACTTCAACAACGGCAACAGCGCCATCCTGCGCTCGATCGACTATGGCCAGACCTTCAGCCTGGTCGATGTCAGCGCGCAATTCAAGGTGCACGGCAATGCCGGCGGGCGCCAGAATGGCGAACGGCTGCAGGTCGATCCGGGCGACAGCCAGGTGCTGTACGCCGGCACCCAGCAGGACGGCCTGTTCAAGAGCACCGATGGCGGCGCCAGCTGGAACCGGCTGGCCGCGCTGCCGGTGACCACCACCGCCAATGGCAACGGCATCAGTTTTGTGCTGCTCGATCCTGCTAGCGCTAACAACGGCGCCGCCAAGCGGCTGGTGGTGGGCGTGTCGCGCTGGCCGTCGGTCGGCGCCAACCTGTATTACAGCGGCGATGGCGGCGCCAGCTTCTGGGAAATCAAGGGCGGCCCGGCCGACCTGATGCCGCAGCGCGCGGTCATCTCGCCGGACAACAAGTTGTACATCACCTACGCCAACGGCGCCGGCCCCTCCCCCAACAAGGATCTGTACGAAATGCTGGATAAAGGCCAGATCTGGGAGTACGACATCGTCAACTACCGCTGGACCAATGTCACGCCGGCCGGCGTCGGCGGCCCGTTCGGCGGCATCAGCATGGACCCGAGCAACCCCAAGCATCTGGTGGCATCCACCAGCGGCGCCTGGATGGCGCAGAACGATAGCTGGGGCGACCACGTGTTCACCACGCGCGACGCCGGCCGCAGCTGGGTGGACGTGGTGCAGCGCGGTTTCGCGGTCGACACCAACGACATGGATTGGAGCAAGAACGTCGCCATCCACTGGGCCGGCGACGTGCAGTTCGATCCGTTTGACACCAAGAGCGCCTGGCTGATCTCCGGCAACGGCGTCTACCGCACGACCGACCTCGACGCCGCGCCCACCACCTGGCGGTTCGACGTCAAGGGCATGGAGGAGACGGTGCCCTACCAGGTGCTCAGCCTGCCGAACTGGGGCCCGACCGTGACGGCCATCGGCGATTTCGACGGCTTCCTGCAATGGGACCTGAGCAAGTACGGCTGGCGCCACAACCCGTCGATGGGCACCACGACCAGCCTGGTCAGCACGCCGGACGCGCGGCTGATGGTGCGGGTCGGCAATGACCTGTACTATTCCACCGACAAGGGCGCGAGCTGGACCCAATCGAAGCCGCCCAAGGCCACCCATGGCACGCTGGCGCTGTCGGCCGACGGCGCGGTGCTGCTGCACAGCCCCTCGGACAAGAATGACAGCACGCACACCTACCGCTCCTCCGATTACGGCAACAGCTGGACCCTGGTGGACAGCGTCAAGCTCAGCAACGCCATGCCGGTGGGCGACCCGGTCAATCCGAAGAAGTTCTACGTCTACGACAACGTCGCCGGCCGCATGCTGGTCAGCTACGACACCGGCTGGACCTTCTGGCCCACCAACGCCGCGCTGAAAGTCGGCGGCGAGAAGCGCATCGCCGCCACCCCGGGCGCCGAGGGCGACCTGTGGGTCTGCCAGGGCGACGGCGGGTTGCTGCACACCACCGACACCGCGCAGAGCTTCACCAGGATCCAGGCCGTCAACGCCTGCGACGCGGTCGGGCTGGGTGTGGCGCCGTGGGGCGGCGACTATCCCACCGTGTACATCGCCGGCACCGTGGGCGGCGTGCGCGGCGTGCTGCGCTCGATCGACCGCGGCAACACCTGGGTGCGCGTGAATGACGACGACCACCAGTACGGCGGCATCGGCAACGCCCGCCTCATCACCGGCGACAGCAATGTGTTTGGCCGGGTGTACATGAGCACGGTGGGGCGCGGCGTGGTCTACGGCCAGCCGGCCGACGACGGCGACGTGGCGGTGACGGCGGCAGGCGGCGGCGCGGCCTTGGCCAACAAGTGCGACTATGTGGTCACCAAGTCGTGGCAGGGCGGGTATACCGCCGAGATCCGCATCACCAACAACCGCAAGAGCGCGGTCAATGGCTGGAGCGTGCATTGGCGCTACAGCGACAATTCGGTGGTGGGCAGCGCTTGGAATGCGGCGTTGAGCGGCTCGGCGCCGGAGTACACGGCCACCGCCAACCAGAGCTGGAACACCGTCATCGCGCCGGGCGGCACCGCCACGGTGGGCATCAGCGTCACCGGCTCGGTCATCCCGACCGTCACCGGCGACGTCTGCAACTAGCCGTGCTCCGGGATCGGCGCTGACACCAGGAAGTGGTACGCCATCGCCCCGCCAAAGGCGATGGCGGCGCCGGTCAGCAGCGCCGGCACGAAGGACCAGCCCTGCGCGATGTAGCCGGTCAGCACCGGCGCCAGCGCGCCGCCGAGGAAGCCGCCGAAGTTCTGGATCGCGCCCAGCGAGGCGATGCGGCTGGGCGGCGCCGCCACCGTCGCCAGCGACCAGGCGCAGGCGGACGAGGCGTTGGCCAGGAAGATCACCATGGCGATGCAGGCCACCGCCAGCACATTGCTCTCCACCAGCGCCGCCGGGATGGTGAACGCCACCATGCCCAGCATGGTGGCCACCACCGCGTTGCGGCGGCCGGCGATCGGCGAGGCGGCGTGCCTGACCACCCGGTCGGACGCCCAGCCCGCCACCAGCGCGCCGGCGAAGCCGCACAGGAAGGGAATCGCCGCCGCGATGCCGGCGTAGGCCAGGTCCATGTGGCGCTCGGCGCGCAGGTAGCCGGGCAGCCAGGTCAGGTAGACCCAGTTCAGGTACACCGAGCCGAAGAAGCCCAGCATCATGCCCCAGGTGGTGCGGTGCCGGAACAGCGCGCACCAGGCGGCGAAGCTGGCCTTGGGCGCGGCCGCGCCGGCCCCGGCCACCTCCAGGTAGGCGCGCTCGCCGGCGCTCATCCGCGCACGCACCGGGTCGCGGTACAGGCCCACCCATGCGACGGCGGCGACGATGCCCAGCGCGCCGGTGACGAAGAACGCCCAGTGCCAGCTGGTGGCCTGGATCAGTGGCGGCAGGCACAGCGGCGCCAGCGCCATGCCCAGCGGCGAGGCCGAGTTGAAGATGCCGGTCGGCGTGCCGCGCGCGCGCGGCGGGAACCAGTTGCTCACGGCGCGCGCCGCCGCCGGGAAGTGCGGCGCCTCGCCGATGCCCAGCGCGATGCGGGCCAGCACGAAATAGCCGAAGGTGGCGGCCAGCCCGCCGGCCGCCTGCGCCACCGACCACAGCAGCAGCCCGGCGCCCAGCAGCCAGCGCGGGCCGATCTTGTCGACCAGCGCGCCGACCGGCAACTGGCACAGCGCGTAGCTCCACGAGAACGCCGATAGCAGCAGGCCCATCTGGCCCAGCGAGAGTCCGAGGTCGGCGCGGATGAATTCATTGGCCACGGCCAGCGTGGCGCGGTCGAGGTAGTTGATCACGCCGCACACCACCAGCAGCGCCAGTGTCAGGGTTTGGCGGCCGCGCAGGCGGGCGGAAGGGGCTGGGAGGGTCGTCATGGCGGCGAGTATAGCCAACTCCGCCGTGCGGGCGGGAATTTCCTCAGCCGGCCGGCGCCAGCGCCAGGTAGCGCGCGGCGAAGTCCTGCGGCGGCATCGGCTTGCCGAGCAGGAAGCCCTGCACCATCTCGCAGCCGGCCGCGCGCAACCAGTCCAGCTGGGCCTGGTCTTCCACGCCCTCCGCCACCACCGACAGGCCGAAGCCGTGCGCCAGCGCCAGGATGGCGTGGATCACCGTCTCGCCGCGCTGCGGCAGCAGCTGCACGAAGCTGCGGTCCACCTTGAGCTGGTTGATCGGGAAGCTTTGCAGGTAGGCCAGCGACGAGTAGCCGGTGCCGAAATCGTCGATCGACAGGCGCACGCCGAGCGCCCGCGCGGCCTGCATGAAGGCCACCGCGCCGGCGACGTCCTCCATCAGCACGCTTTCGGTCAGCTCCAGCTCCAGCCGCTCGGGCGGCAGCCCGCTCAGCGCCAGCGCGCGCATCACGTCGTCGATGAAGCCCGGCTCGCGCAGCTGGCGCGCCGACATGTTCACGGCCAGCGTCAGCGCCGGCGCGCCGGCGCGGTCCCACGCCATCACGTCCTGGCAGGCGCGGTGCAGCACCCAGCTGCCCAGTTGCACGATCAGGCCGCTGTCCTCGGCGATCGGGATGAACTCGGCCGGCGACACCAGCCCGTGCTCGGGATGGCGCCAGCGCAGCAGCGCCTCGACCCCGGCCAGCGCGCCGCCGGCGCACTCGAACTGCGGCTGGTAGTGCAGCGCCAGCTGCCGCTGCTCGATGGCGTGGCGCAGCTCGCGCTCGAGCGCGGCGCGGCGCTGGGTGGCGGCGGTCATGGCCGGCACGAACTCGGCCAGGCGGTTGCGGCCGCCGTGCTTGGCGTGGTACAGCGCGGTGTCGGCGCTGCTCACCAGTTCGCTCATGCTGGCGGCGTCGTTCGGATACAGGCACAGGCCGACGCTGGCGGTGGCGAAGAACTCGCCCGACTCCAGCTGGAACGGCCGCCGCAGCGCCCGCGTGACCTGGTCCGCCACCGCCAGCGCGGTGGCGCGGTCGGCCACCGGCCACGCGACGATGGCGAACTCGTCGCCGCCGATGCGCCCCACCAGGTCGGTCGCGCGCACCGCGCCCAGCAGGGCGGTGGCCACCTGCTTGAGCAATTCGTCGCCGGCCGCGTGGCCGGCGGTGTCGTTGACCACCTTGAAGTTGTCGAGGTCGACCAGCAGCAGCGCCAGTTGCTGGCCCCGCGCCCGCGCGCGCTCCAGATCGACCGCCAGCCGCGCGTAGGTGGAATGGCGGTTGGGCAGCTGGGTCACGTGGTCGGTGTGCGCCATGTAGTCGAGCTTGCGCTCGGCGGCCGCCACGCGCGCGCGCGTCTTGCGGCTCAGCACGGCCACCGCCAGCATCGCCAGCAGCGAGGCCACCGCCAGCAGGCCGAGGTAGCGCAGCATGGCGGCGCGCACCCGGCCGGTGCTGGTCTGCAGCACGATCTGACCCAGCACGTTGTTGCGCAGGCGCACCGTCTCGGTCACGGTCACCACGCCGTCCGGGCTGGCGCCGGCGGCCGGCTGGCGCGCCGGCAGATGGCTGTCCGGATAGGCGAACTCGGCGAACAGCCTGCCGTCCTTGTCGTAGATGCCGATCGCGCGCAGGCCGGGCGCGTAGCGGAAGGCGCGCAGCACGTCGCGCGCGGCCTCCTGGTCGCCAAACATCAGCGGCGCGGTCACGCTGTCGGCCACGATGGCGGCCTGCACGCGCGCGCCCTCGGTCAGCCCGTGGCGCATGTCGAGCAGCTGGTAGGCGATCAGCACCACGCAGGTGATCACCAGCGCGGCCACGGCCGCGATCATCTGGCTGGTGCCGAGCGTGCTGGCGATCGGCGCCGGCGTCGGGTCGGGCGTGCGTTTCATCGGACGTTCCT
Source organism: Duganella sp. SG902 (assembly GCF_013376005.1). Classification (GTDB taxonomy): domain Bacteria; phylum Pseudomonadota; class Gammaproteobacteria; order Burkholderiales; family Burkholderiaceae_D; genus Rugamonas. Next base: position 278,093 of record NZ_JABMJK010000005.1, read on the forward strand.
TGCCAGCCGCAGCAGGCGCGAGCTGAAGTGCAGGCCGGCGCGGGCCGCCTCCACCGTATCTATGTCGAAGCGCAAGTGCTGATCCTCCTCGATCAGGGCCACCGCGCCGGCGTAGCCGTTCTTGGGTTCGTCGACGATGGCCAGGACGCCGCTGCCCAGCTCGGGCGGACGCGGGCCGCCGCCGCGCAGCACGGCCACGTCGCATTGCGCGCCCGGGCCGGCCTCGAGCACGGCGAGGCGCCGCTCGCCCACCGGCTTGCCGTGCAGCTTGCGCAGGCTTTGCCCGAGCGCGTGGCCGCCGCTGACGCACACGGTGAGCGGCCGCGTGGCCGGCCCGGCCGAAGCCGGCCAGCTGGTGAACTGCGCGATGTTGTACACATAGGCGGCCTTGAGCGCGGCGTCGTCCGACTGGGCGCAGGCGCAGCGGGCCAGCGCCAGCAAGGCCAGCGCCAGGCCGCGCCGCGGCCATGGCCGGCGGGGCGTCAAATCAGAACGCATAGCCGATCTTGGCGACCGCGGTGCGCCCTTCGCGCGGGATCGCCTGCTGCACGAAGGCCGGGCCGGCCGGATCGGCGTAGCGGTGGTTGCCGGCGTTGTAGAAGCTGAGCGACCAGTCCAGCCCGGCCGTGCGGCGGCGCGCCGGCAGCAGGGTCAGGTTCCAGTTGCAATAGCCGGCGGTGGTGGCCTGCTCGGTCAGGCGGCGCGACACGCACTGGCCCTCCATGCCCAGCCGCAGGGCCTCGCCCGGCAGCGGCACGGTGACGTTGAGCTTGGCCAGGTGGCGCGGCGAATTGACCAGGCGCGCGCCGTCGCCGTCGCGCGCGCGCTGCCAGGCGTAGCTGGCGCGCAGCCGGGTGCCGCCCGCGAACAGGCGCTCGGCGGCCAGCTCGATGCCGTTGGCGGAGGCGCGCTCGGTGTTGTCGAACATCAGCAGGCCGTCGTCGCGCACGATCTCGGTGATCAGGCCGGACAGGCGGTAGTGGTAGGCCGCCACCGACACCTTGCTGTAGGCGTCCGGCTGGCGCTCCCACACCAGCTCGTGGGTGGAGATCTCCTCCGCGCGCAGGCGCGGGTTGGCGGCCAGCCCGCCCTCGCCCTCGCCGACCGCGTAGTACAGCTCGTAGGCGTTGGGCGAGCGGTAGGCGGTGCCGTAGATCAGCTTGACGGTGTCGAAGGCGCTGCCCTGCCACACCAGCGCCGCGCGCGGGCTGAAGCGCTTGCCGGTGATGCTGTCGTGGTCGTAGCGCAGGCCGGCGTTGAGGATGAGCGCGCCGGTCAGGCGGATCTCGTCCTCTAGGTAGGCGCCGACGCGATGGTCGGCGCGGTGGTCGTCCAACTTCTGCTCGCGCGGGTCGAGGTCGAAGTTGAACTGGTCGCGGCGGCGGTTGCGCTGGGCGTCGAGGCCGATCGCCAGCTTGTGGCCGCGCAGGCCGGTCAGGGTGGCGTTGAGGTTGAGCGCGTACCACGCCGCGTGGTCGCCGTCGACGTTCTGGCGCGGCCGCTCCTGCTGGTCGGGATACCAGCCGACCCCGGTGTAATCGGCGCGGCCCCATTCGGCCCGGCTCGACAGCGCCACCTGCTCGCTGGCCGCCACGCTGTAGGACAGGCTGGCGAAGCTCTGGGTGTCGCGCGTGTAGTTGGGCGCGTTGAAGACGGCGCCGAAGGACGCGGTCGGGATGCCTTTCACGCGGTTGATGTAGCCGCTGCTGAAGGCCCAGCCGCCACGGCTGGCCTTGAGGAACGCGCCGTGCGTGCGCTGGTAGTCGAGGCCCTCGGCCAGGCCGTGGTTCTGCTCGGGCGTATCGAATTCCGCCGCGTACAGGGCGTCGCCGCGGCGCCGCGTGGCGTTGACGGACAACAGCACGTCGGTGCCATCCTGCGCGTGGTAGCCGTAGCTGGCGCGGCCGCGCCGCTCGCCCTTGCCGCCGACCGCGAACCCGCCCTGCGGCCCGCTCATGGCGCTGCCGGCCTTGGTGATCACGTTGATCACGCCGAACAGCGCGTTCGAGCCGTACACCGCCGCGCCCGGCCCCGGCACGTACTCGATGCGCTCCACCAGGTCCATGTCGACCAGGCTGTCGCTGCCGATGGAGGCCTGGTCGTACACGCTGTCGTTGACGCGCACGCCGTCGATCAGCAGCAGGAAGCGGCTGTCGTAGTCGCCCGGCCGCAGGAAGCCGCGCGCGCCCAGGTAGTCGTAATTGCGGTCGCTCGACACGTACAGGCCCGGCAGCGTGGCCAGCGCGTCGCCCAGGGTGCGCCAGCCATGCTCGCGCACGTCCTGCGAGGTCAGCACCGCCACCGCCGACGGCGCGTCGCTGACGCGCTGGGCGAAGCGCGAGGCCGAGGTCACCATGGTGACGTCCATCAGGCTTTCCAGCGGCATGGCGGCGAGCTCGTCCTGCCCGGACACCTCGGACGCCTGGGCGGGGCAAGACTGGACAAACAACAGGAGCAGCAAGCTGCGGAGGCGGTCGGAGGAATTCACAATCTGGCTTGAGAAACATTGGCTTATGGAAAAGCATGTTACCCGCTGCCGACCCTGAAAACGCCGTTCTGTAACATTTTACAAACGTAGTTGTGCGCCGTTGCAACAGTGATGAGTAGTTGACCACTGGAAATTCCGTGGCTACACTAACCTGTTAGAAAAAAATTAATTTCCATCCATGCGCTCCACTCCAGTTGCCCTCGCGGCCTTGATACCCGTCATTGTTATCGCCGCACCTGCCGCCAAACTTGCCACGGAAGCGGCCGGCTTTAGCCGCAACGCGGTTCTGCCCAAATGGGCGGCGCCGCTGGCGGAAATCCCGCCCAGCGAGCGTACCGATCCGGTGGTGATTCGCCTCAACGAAACACAGTCACTGGTCGGGGCCAGCTCCGCCACGTTGTACAACCGCGCCATCCAGGTCAACGATTCGAGCGAATTGGGCGCCATCGGCCAGTATGCGCTCAGCTATTTTGCGCAGTACCAGAAGCTGGTGCTGCACCGGGTCATGATTTTGCGCGGTGCGCAGCGCATTGACCGCACCGCCAGCGTCCAGATCCGCCCATTGCAGCGCGAGACCAGCATCGAAAGCGGGATGCTGGGCGGGGCCACGACCCTGCAATTGCTGTTGGACGATGTGCGCATTGGCGATACGTTGTGGATCAGTTACACCGTCGAGGGTGAAAATCCGGTGTTTGGCAAACAGTGGGCCAGCGACTACAACTGGGACGCCGGCATGCCGGTGGAGTTGCGCCGGGTCACCATTACGCATCCGCGCAACCGCCCGCTGCAATGGCGTCAGCTGGGCGATTTTCACAGCGCCAGGATTGAGCCGCAAATTGAGCAGCTCGGCGAGATGACACGCATGCGCTTTGAAGGCCGCGCGCTGGATGCGGTGGAGGGCGAACCATCGGTGCCGTCCGATTACCTGCCGGCGCGCGTGCTGCAGGTCACTGAATACCGTGACTGGAGTGAGGTGGCGCAGTGGGCGAACGGTCTGTTCCCCAAGCTGCCTGCCAGCCCGGCCCTCAAAACCCTGGCGCAGCAGTTTGCCGCCGAGGCCGATCCGCAGGCGCGTGCCGCCGCCGCGCTGCACTGGGTGCAGAATGAGATCCGCTATTTCAGCGTCTCGATCGGGGAGAATTCACATCGCCCCCAAGCGCCGGACGTGGTGCTGCAGCGGCGCTACGGTGACTGCAAGGACAAGAGCTACTTGCTGGTAAGCTTGCTGCGTGAACTCGGTGTACAAGCACAACCGGTGCTGTTGTCGGCCACTGCGCCCAGGCTGGCGGCCAAGCTGCTGCCCTCGCCCAGTTGGTTCAACCACGTGATCGTGCAAATCAGCATTGATGGCCGAGATTACTTTGTGGACCCGACCCGCATCAACCAGCCGGAACCGCTGGCCGCCATGCCGATCGCCTTCCCCGGAGGCCAGGTGCTGCCGGTGGATGCGGCCGCGCGGGGCCTGTCCACTATTCCCGAGCGCAGTGACAGCCTGCCGACCTTTGAGCACAACGAAGAAATCACCATTGCCGATTTCAGCGGCGCCGCCATCCTGGTCACGCGCGACGTCTACCGCAGTACCTATGCCGACGGCATGCGCACCTATTACACGCGCCTGTCGGTCAACGAGCAAAAGAAGAGCGTGCTGTCCAGGTACGAGAAGCTATATCCGGGGGTGAGCCTGGACGGCGTGCCGGAATACCGCGACGTGGTCGCCGACAACCGTGTCGAAGTCATCAGCCGCTACAAGCTGCCGAAAGCGGTAGTCGTCAAGGACAAGCGCTATCAGGTGCAGTTCAATAGCCAGATACTGGACGGTACGCTGGGCATTCCGTCCAAGCTGGTGCGCAATTTCCCGTTTGAGCTGGCCGGCGGCCGCTACAGCGGCCGTTACCGCCTGCGGGTGCACTGGCCGGAGCAGGTGCGGCGCAACGACCCGCGCCACGTCAAGATGCTGGACAACCCCTACTTCCAGGCGCGCGAAGAATTCTCCCTGCGCGGCAGCGACATGGATTACCTGGTGGATTTTCGCCTCAAGCAGCGCAGCGTGCCGGCTGCCGAATTGCCGGCGCTGGAGGAGCAATCCAAGCTGTTGCAGGAGTACGCGGAAGGCAATGTGCGGATAGAGGAAGCGTCGGTTGTCGAGCCCAAGCTGCAGACCTATTCCATGCGTGACCTGGAAAGCCTGTCCGACAGTTATGCGGTGGTGGAGCGTAGCGCGCAACTGAAGGCTAAAAAAGACGCCGAGATTTCTTTGACCGACGCTTGCGACTACGTCAACCACCAGTATGGGCTGGAGGAATTCGTGAACGCCGAGGCCATCACCCTTGGCCTGCGGCTGGAAAAGCGCGTGACCGGCGCCCCTGCACAGGCAGGCATGGGTGCCTGCCTGGCCGAGCTGTGGTTCGCGCGCGGCAAACCGCAGGCGGCGATCGATGCGCTGGCCGCCGATCCGCTGAAAAACGATGCCAGTCCTTTACTGCATGAGCTGGCTTGGGCGCAGTTCTACACCGGTGACCGTGTGGCGGCTGTGGCCACCATGGCGCGCTATCGGGCCGCGCGCGAATTGGCCGCCGGCGGCATGATCGATGCCGCCGATGCCGCCAGTCAGATCGCCCTGCTGCAGCGCGCCGGCCAGCCGTTGCCGCCGGCGCTGGAGCAATTTGCGCGCGAGTTGCCGGATGGCCCCTGGCCGCGGCCGGTGCTGGCAATGCAGCTGGGCCTGTTGACGCCGGAACAGTTGCTGCAGCAAGCCGAGGCCATGCGGCGCGACAGCAAGGCGCTGGCGCTGAACGAGGCGTGGTTCTACATCGGCCAGCAGCGTCTGCTGGCCGGCGACCGGCCAGGCGCGCTTGCGGCGTTCCGCTGGCTCAACGGCAACGGCTTGCGCAACCATCTGTTGCAACGCCAGGCGCAGCGCGAGATCAATCTCGACTTCCGCAGCGACCGCCACGCGGACGCCGGCATGAAAGCCATGCTGAACAAGGATTACGCCGGCGCGGCGGCGGCCTGGCGCGAAGGCGCCGCAGCCGGCAACGCCAGCAGCCAGCATGGCTTGGCATTGCTGGCGATAAGCGGCCAGGGCATGCCGCGGTCGCTGGAGCAGGCGCGTCATTGGGTCCAGCAGGCGGCTGACCAGGGCAACGCGGAATCGCAAGCGCTGCTGGGCCTGATGATGCTGTATGGCGAAGGCGGGGCGAAAGACAGCGCCAAGGGCCTGGAGCTGCTGGGCGCGGCCGGCGCCAAGGGCGACGCCAAGGCCCAGTACGAACTGGGATGGCGCTATCGCTGGGGGGATGGCGTCAAGCAGGACTACGCCCAGGCGCTGCGGTGGCTGCAACAGGCTGCCGATCAGGGGCACGACGGCGCCATGGCCCAGCTGGGGGCGATGTACCGCCATGCCGAAGGCGTGGCCAAGGATTACACCCAGGCGGCATTCTGGAACCAGCGCGGTGCCATGCACGGCAACGCCCATGCCGCCTACAACCTGGGGCTGGCGGCGCAATATGGCGAAGGCCTGGAAAAAGACGAAGCGCGCGCTGCCATCCTGTTCCGCGCGGCAGCCGAGCGCGGCTACAGCGATGCGGCGGTGGAACTGGGCCTCATGTATGAAACGGGACAGGGCGTGGCGCAGAGCTATGCCGAGGCGCTGTCGTGGTATCGCCGCGCCGCCGAGCAGGGCAATATGTACGGCCAGAAGAATCTCGGCAATTTTTACCAGTACGGGCGCGGCGTCGGGCGCGATCTGGACATGGCCGAGCGCTATCTGCTTCAGGCCGCCGAGCAAGGACACCGCAGCGCCATGACTGCGCTTGGCTATCTGTACGACAGGCAGCGTCAGCGCCCGGAGCTGGCCATCCCGTGGTACGAGAAAGCGGCGGCGCAACGCCAGCCTGACGCCGAGTTCAACCTGGCCCTTGCCTACGAACAGGGGCGCGGCGTCCAGGCCGATCCGGTCAAGGCGCTGGAATGGTATCGCCGTGCGGCCGAGGACGGCGACCTGGATGCCCAGTACGCGCTGGCGCAAGCGCTGTTTTATGGCGATAACATCGCGCAGGATCAGGCGGAAGCGGCCGTGTGGTACGCCAAGTCCGCCGCCCAGGGGCTGGCGTCGGCGCAGGGCAAGCTCGGTGAAATCCTGCTGTTTGGCTGGGGCGTGCCGGCCGACAAGTCCAAGGCGGTGACGCTGCTGCAGCAAGCGGCCGGGCAGCAATGGCGTGACGCCTATGTTGCGCTTGGCCATGCTTATGAGGCCGGCCTGGGCGTGCCCGCCGATAAGGCGCAAGCCATCGTCTGGTATGAAAAAGCGCCGGATGTGTTGAAGGCGCAGGTGCGCCTGGGTTTGCTGTACCAGCAGAGCGGACAGCAGGCGGAACGTGCCCGCCAGCTGCTGCAGCAAGCCGATGCGCAGAGCTTGCCGGCCGGCTTCGCCAGCCTGGGTCGCATCTACCGCTCGGCCGGCGACAAGACCAGGGCCGAGTGGGCCTACACGCGCGGGTTGGAAATGGCTGAGCGCGACCCGGCCACCCAGGAGGCCTACCTGCGCGAATACCTTGCGGTGGTCGCCGAATTTTATCAGTCCATCTACCAGTTCGAGAAAGCCGAGGTGCTGCAGCGCCGCCAGCTGGTCCTGACAGAAAAGCTGTACGACGCGAAGTCGCCCGAACTGATGCGCGATGTGGAAGAGCTGGGCGATCTTTACCAGAACCTGGGCCGCTACGCCGACGCCGAGGCGTTTTACCTGCGCGTGCTGGCGCTGAAGGAATCCGTCTATGGTGCGCGCAGTAAAGAGATGGCGGCCATGCTCGACAGCATCGGCGGCCTGTACGCCGTCGCTGAACAGTTCGACAAAGCAGTCGACTACACGCGCCGCGCGCTGGCGTTGAACGAGGCGATGGATGATCCGGCATTGCAAGCCACGTTGCGTCATCTGGCAGGGGTGATGCTGCGCAAGGAGAACTATGCCGAGGCGGAACGACTGTTACAGCGCTCGCTCGCGGTCCAGAAAACCCGGCCCGGCAACGAACGCATCGAGGCAGCCACCCTGAACACGCTTGGCGTGGTCTATGACAAGCTACGCGACTATGACAAGGCCAGCGAGGCCATGGAACGCGCGCGGGCATTGAAGGGCAAAACCGGTGAGCAGGATGGGCTGAGCCAGGCCGCGTTTGCGTGCAACCTGGCCAGCATCCGCATCGGTCAGCAACGCTACGCCGAGGCTGAGGCGCTATTGCAGGAGTCGTGGACGCTGCGTACGCGCGTGCTGGGCGATGACCATCATGAGCTGTCCTATGTCCTGTACGCGCAGGGCCGGCTTTACAGAGGACAGCAGCAATATGCCAAGGCGGCAGCGGCCCTGCAACAGGCGTTGAAGCTGCGCGAGAGCACGCCGCTATATGGCGCCACCGACGTGGCCGAGATTTTGCTGGAGCTGGGCGAGGTCTATCGCCTGCAGGGCCAGACCGCGCAGGCCGAACCGCTGCTGGCGCGCGCCCGCGATCTGCGCGCGCACATCCAGCTCTAGACCTCGCTCCACTGGCGCAGCAGGTTGTGGTAGTGGCCGGTCAGGCCGACCATTTCCGGGCTGTCGCCGACGCGCGCGCGCAGGCTCTGGATGTTCTGGTCCAGCTCCAGCAGCATGCCGCGGCGCAGGTCGTCGCGCACCATGCTTTGCGTCCAGAAGAACGAGCAGACGCGGGCGCCGCGCGTGACCGGCTCGACCCGATGGATGCTGGTCGAGGGGTACAGGATCAGGTCGCCGGCCGGCAGCTTGACCTCGTGCTCGCCGTACTGGTCGGTGACGATCAGCTCGCCGCCGTCGTATTCGTCCGGGTCGCTCAGGAACAGCGTGCTCGAGACGTCGGTGCGCACCCACTCCCCGCTGCCGGGGATGCGGCGCATCGAGCCGTCCACGTGGGCGCCGTAGTGCTCGCCGCCGGCGTAGCGGTTGAACAGCGGCGGGATGGTGCGCAGCGGCAGCGCGGCGGCGAAGAACAGCGGGTTGTCCGCCAGCGCCGCCAGGATGATCTGGCCCAGCTCCAGCGCCAGCGGCGCGGTTTCCGGCAGCTGGCGGTTCTGCTTGACCTTGGCGCCCTGCTCGCCCACGGTGGCGCGCCCGTCCACCCATTGCGATTGGTCCAGCCGGCGGCGCATGTCGGCCACCTGGTCGCGCGTCAGTACGCCGGGGATGTGCAGCATCATGATGAAACTCTCCTCAAAGTAAAAAGCCCCGCCGGTAAGGGCGGGGCCAGCGATCCGGAACCGGGACCGGTGCTTAGAACTTGAAGTTGGCCGTCAGACTGCCCGAACGCGGTGTGCCCGGGGTGTAACGATAACCCGACTTGTTGATCGCTTGCACGTATTCTTTGTCGGCCAGGTTGTAGACGTTCAGGCGCAGGTCGACGTGCTTGTTGATCGGGTAGGACGCCATGGCGTCGAACACCCAGTACGAGTTGGCGTATTTCGGCGTGCCGACGGCGCCGTCGGTGCCGCGCGCCAGCTTGTCGCTGAAGCGCGCGCCGCCGCCGATCTGCAGGCCGAACGGCAGGGTGTACGAGGTCCACGCGGTGAACGATTGCTTAGGCGTGTAGGTCAGCTGGTTGTCGCCGCTGGCGGTCACCACCTTGCCCGACTCGACCTTGGTTTTCTGGTGCACATAGCCGGCGCTGACCAGCCACTTCGGCAGGATCTCGCCGGTGATGCTCAGCTCGATACCCTTCACGCGCTTCTTGCCGGTCTGGTAGTACTTGGCATCGACCGGATCCTGCTCCACTTCGTTTTTCACCTCGGTGCGGAACAAGGCGCCCGACAGCGACAGTTTCTGGCCCAGCAGATCCCACTTGGTGCCCAGCTCGTAGTTGGTGGTTTCCTGCGGATCGAACTTCGGATTGGCGGCGCTGCTGTCCGAGGTGCTCAGGGAGAAGGTGGTGCCGCCCGGCGGCGCTTTCGACGACGCCACCAGCGCGTACACGCTGCTGTCCTTGGTCGGCTTGTACAGGGCCGACAGTTTGCCGTTGACCAGGTTGTCCGAGGCTTCGATGTTGCTGGCCACCAGGGTGCCGACCGGAATCACTTGCGGCGTGGTGGCGGCCTGCACGGTGGTGGCGTTGTAGGTGGTGTTGTAGTGGTCGATCCGCACGCCGCCGTTGAAGATCCACTGCTCGCCGTACTTGATGGTGTCGAACACGTACACGCTCTGGGTGTTGGTGGTGCCCTCGGAGCGGCCGCCGTTGCGCTTCAGGTTGACCTGGGCGCTGGTGATCGGCGTGTGCGGGTTCGGGTAGTAGATGCTGGTCGCCGGCAGGCCGGCGGTGGCGGCCGGCGCGGTGTTGGCGTAGGTGTAGTTGGTCTGCTTCTCGTTGGTCAGCTCGACGCCGCCCACCACGGTGTGCTTGAGCGCGCCAGTGGTGAAGTCGGCGGTCAGGGTGGTCTGGTTGGTCAGGATCTCGTTGAGCTGATCCTTGGTGGTCAGGTTGGTGCGCGCCATGGTCCAGTTGGCCGGATTGGTGCTGGCGGTGTTGGCGTTCAGGTTGGTGTTGCTGGCCATGAACGAGGTCAGCAGGTAGTCCTGCTTGGTCTTGCCGTAGCGGGTGGTGTTGACCAGCTTGGCGCCGCCGGCGAAGTCGTGCTCGACCTTGACGGTGGCCATGTCGGCCTTGACGTTGTCGTGGTCCAGCACCGAGCCGTAGAAGTTCTTCGGATTGACCGGCGCCGCGCCCGCCATGAAGGCGAAGCTCTTGGCCGGCTTGGCCGGGGTGGTGGCGGTGGCCGGCACGGCGGCGATGTCGGCCGGCGGGGTCCAGCCCGGCAGGCCGATGGTCAGCACGCCGCCGTCGGGAATATTGTCCTGCTTGACGTGGAAGTAGTTCAGGTAGACCCGGGTGGTCGAGTTCAGGCCGAACGCCACCGATGGCGCCACGCCCCAGCGCTTGTTCTTGACGAAGTCGCGGCCCGGGTTCTCGCTGTCCTGGTCCAGCAGGTTGAGGCGGAAGGCGGTGCCGCTGTCGGCGTCGATCACGGTGTTGATGTCGGCGGTGGCGCGGCGCTGCTTGCCGCTGCCGTAGGTGGCCGAGCCGCTGTAGGCGTTTTCCAGCAGCGGTTGTTTGCTGACCAGGTTGATCGAGCCGGTCGGCGAGGAGCGGCCGTTGTCGGTGCCGGCCGGGCCTTTCAGCACGTCGATCTGTTCGATGTTGAAGGTGTCGCGCGAGATCGAGCCGACGTCGCGCACGCCGTCCACGTAGATGCTGCTGGAGGCGTCGAAGCCGCGCATGTAGATGGCGTCGCCGGTGTTGGTGTTGCCGTTCTCGCCGAGGAAGAAGGCGCCCACGCCCGGGGTGTTGCGCAGCGCCTCGGTCAGCGTGGTGGCGCCTTGCTGCTCGATCAGTTCCTTCTTGATCACGGTCAGGGTCTGGGCGGTGTCCACCAGCTTTTCGGTGTACTTGGCGGAAGAGGCACGTTCGGCTTTGAAGTCGTTCTCGCGGCTGCCGTTGACCTGCACTTCCTGCAGGGTCTGCGGCTTGTCGGCGGCGTCCGGCGCGTCGGCGGCGTGGGCGGCCACCGGCAGCAGCATTGCGGCCAGCGCCGCGCTCATGTGTTGGTTGAGGCGCGTCTGCGCATGTTTGCGACTTTTAATCATTGCCATGTGCTTTCTGATAAGGAAACGGTAAAAATATTGGGAAATATTGTAACAATAAAATACCGTATCGTAAATGCGAATTATTATCAATATGATTTAAAGACGCGCCCCGGGCGTGGAAAAGCGTTGCGTAAACGCTCAACGGGCGGGGATGGCGGGGCTAGGATTGCTCGCGTTCGAGCCAGGCGCGGGCGTGGGTCAGGGTTTGTTCGAGCTCGGCGCGCACCTCGCGGTAGCGTTCCTGCAGCTCGTCTTCGCGTTGGCCGTGGATGGCTTCCTCGGCCGCCATGGTGGCCTGGATCAGGCGCTTGGCGCCCAGCACGCCGACCGCGCCGCGCAGGCTGTGGAAGGCGCGGGCGGCGTCGCGCAGCCGGCCTTCGCGCAGGGCCAGGGCGGCCTGGTCGAGCGGCTCCATGCCGCCCTCGACGGCGCCGCGCACCATCTTGACCATGGCGGCGCGGCCCTTGGCGTCCTTGCCCATCACCCGCATCAGGCCGTCCATGTTGAAGATGGCGGCCTCGCCGGTGGGCATCGGCGAGGTGACCAGCTTCGGCGGCGGGCCCGCCGGCATGCGCTGCGGCGGCGCCAGCGGCACCGCCTCGGCCGGGCCGATCACCGGCGCCGGGGCCGGCGAGGCGGCGGCGGCCATGGAGGCCAGCAAGTCATCCTCGCTGGGCATGGGGGCCGGCGCGGGCGCCGCGGCTACGGGCGGCGGCGGTTTGGGCAGATGGCGCCGCAGCACCGCCAGCATCTCGTCCACCTCGATCGGCTTGGGAATGAAGTCGGTGATGCCGGCCTCGCGGCTGCGCTCGCGCTCGGACTCCAGCACGCCGGCGGTCATGGCGATGATCGGCAGCGTCAGCTGGAGTTCCTGGCGCAGGATGCGGGTGGCGGTGAAGCCGTCCATCACCGGCATCTGCATGTCCATCAGCACGATGTCGTACTCGGCCGGGCGCGCGCGCAGGATGTCCACCGCCTGGCGGCCGTCGCCGGCGATGTCCAATGTGGCGCCCGCGTGCTCGAGGATGCCGCGCGCGACCGCCTGGTTGAGCAGATTGTCCTCGACCAGCAGGAAGTGGATGTCGGCCAGCGCGCCGACGATGCCCTGCTCGGTCACCGCCTGGGCGTCGGCCTCGCCCTGGGTGGCCAGCGCCTCGTGCAGCGCGTCGAACAGGTTGGAGCTGGTGATCGGCTTGACCAGCACCACGTCCGCCTCCGGCGCGCTGGAGATTTCCTCGATGCGGTCGCGGGCGAAGGCGTTCAGCATCACCACGATCGGTTGCGGCCGGCCGGCCGGCGAGCTCGCGCTCGCCGCCGCGCGGATGCCCTTGGCCGTGGCCAGCCCGTCCATGCCGGGCATGTGCCAGTCGGCCAGCACCACGTCGTACGGCTGCTGCTGGTCCAGGCTCTGGCGGTAGCGCCGCAGCGCGGCCTCGCCCGAGTCGACCTCGTCGGCCTGCCAGCCCCAGGCGCGGATCAGGCGCGCCACCAGCTCGCGGCTGGTGCGGCTGTCGTCCGCCACCAGCAGCCGGCGCTGGCCCAGCGCCGGCCTGCGCCGCTCGTCGGTCTGGTCGGCCTGGATCTCGAACGGCAGGCTGAACCAGAAGGTCGAGCCCTGCCCGGCCTTGCTGCTGACGGCGATCTGCCCGCCCATCAGCTCGATCAGGCGCTTGGTGATGGCCAGGCCCAGGCCGGTGCCGCCAAAGCGCCGCGTGATGCTCTGATCGCCCTGCGAGAAGGCGTTGAACAGCTGGCCCAGCTGGGCCTCGGTCATGCCCATGCCGGTGTCGCGCACCTCGAAGCGCAGCAGCGCGCTCTGCTCGTCGCGCGCGCTCAGCTGCACGCTCACCACCACCTCGCCCTGCTCGGTGAACTTGATGGCGTTGCCGGCCAGGTTGACCAGGATTTGCTGCAGCCGCATCGAGTCGCCGCGCAGGCGGTTGGGCACGGCCGGGTCGACGCTGATCGCCAGCTCCAGCTCCTTGTCGCCGGCGTTCATGGTCATGGTGGTGGCCAGCGAGTCCATCACGTCGTTGAGCGCGAACTCCACCGGCGACAATTCCAGCTTGCGCGCCTCGATCTTGGAGAAGTCCAGCACGTCGTTGAGGATGCCCAGCAGCGACTGGCCGGACACCCGCACCATGTTCAGGTACTTGCGCTGCTGCGGCGTCAGCTGCGTGTTGCCGAGCAGGTAGACCATGCCCAGCACCGCGTTCATCGGCGTGCGGATTTCGTGGCTCATATTGGCCACGAAATCGCTCTTGGCGCGGTTGGCGGCCTGGGCGCGGTCGCGTTCGCGCTCCAGCTCGAGCGCGCGCTCCTCGACCTCGATGCGCAGGCGGTGGCGCTCGGTGATGTCGGAAATCACCGCCAGCACCTTGGTGCCCTGGTCGGTGCGCACCGCGCTCAGGTTGACCTCGATCGGGAATTCGCTGCCGTCGCGGCGGCGGCCGTACAGCACCCGGCCCTGCCCCATGCGCACCGGTTCGGCGCTCAGGCGGTCGGCGAAGAAGCGGTTGCGGTGCGCGGCGTGCTGCTCGCGCAGCTTGTCCGGCACCAGGATCTCCAGCGGCTGGCCGAGCACCTCGTCGCGCTCGTAGCCGAAGCAGCGCTCGCCCTCGCGGTTGAAGGTTTCGATGCGGCCGTCCACGCCCACCACGACGATGGTGTTCGGCGCGAACTCGACCAGGCTCTGCAGGCGCGCGTCGGCCGCCAGCCGCTCGTGCATCAAATCGTTGAAGGCCGAGGTCAGCTGGCCGACCTCGTCGCGCGCGTGCACCGGCAGCGGCGTGAAGCGGGCCGGATTGGCGCGCAGCGCGACAATCGCGTTGCGCAGCTTGATCAGCGGCGCCATCAGGCGCAGCGTGAGCGCGCTGATCAGCAGCGCCGTCAGCACGGCGGCGATGCCGCTCCACACCAGCACGCGCTTGATCACTCCCTCGAACGGTTCAAACGCCTCCTCGGCCGGCAGCGAGGTGGCCAGCAGCCAGTTGACCGACTTCAGGTTCTTGTAGCTGTTGAGGGTGGCCTTGCCCTCGCCCTGGCCCATCACCGTGCCCTCGAAGCCGTCCTCGAGCGCGCGGGTGGTGGCCGGGTTGGCGTTGGGCGCGCGCGGCTTGAGCAGGCGGGTGATGTCCGGATGCAGCACGTACACCGGATTGTCGCTGCGCGTGAGCGCGAAGTAGTAGCCGCTGCGGCCGACCTGGGCGGTGCGCAGGTGGCCCAGCAGATTGTCCTTGTACAGGCGCAGCACGCCGATCAGCACGCACACCACCTCGCCTTTGTCGTTCAGCACCGGCGCCACCATCTGCACGATCGGCTGCTTGTTGGCGCGGCCGATCAGCGGTTCGGTGATCAGCGGCTTGCGGGTGCGCATCACGGTCTTGAAGTATTCGCGGTCGGAGGCGTCGATGCCGACCCGGCCCGGCACCAGCGGCAGGTCGGAGATGATCTTGCCCTGCGGGTTCATGACCAGCAGATCGTCGAACAGGGCCAGCACGGCGCGGTTCTGGTAATACTCGCGCAGCTTGTCGCCGGAGGTGCCCAGGCTGGCGGGCTGGTTGCGGGCGGATAGCGCGATGATATCGAGCAGCATGGTCAGCTTGTCGTCGAGGTCCTGCGCGGTGCGGTTGATCAGCGCGGTCTGTTGCGTGAACAACACCCGCTGGTAATCCGCCTGCATGCGCTGGGTCTGCACCAGCGTGACCAGTCCGATCATCAGGACCGAGGTGATGCTGGTGGCGAGGGCGACTTTAGCCTTGATGCCGAGTGGCTTCATATCATCCTTGTTAGAGGGGGCTGGATCGATTCTCCTATCAAAGGCTTACCTTGGCAAGAAAGAAAAAGCCAGCGTGCTCGAGGCGCGCTGGCTTTTTGCAAGGGATGAAACGGGATTAACGCTGGGCGGCGGCCAGGATCACCTCGGCCACCTTGGCCGGCTGCGACACCATCGGCACGTGGCCGGTCGGCAGGGTGGTGGTGACGGCGTTGATTTTCTTGGCGAACGCCTGCTCCAGTTCCGGCGCGATCATGCGGTCCTTGCTGGCCACGATGTAGTAGTTGGCCTTGTTCTTCCAGGCCGCCACGGTGGTGGTTTCACCGAAGGCCTTGAGGGCGATCGGGCCCTGGGTGGCGGCGATCAGCGCGGCCTGGGCCGGCGTCACGTCCTGCGCGAAGTTCTTGGCCACCGAGTCGGCCGGCAGCCAGGCGTAGCCGGTGGCGTCCACTTGCAGGGTGGCGATGCCCGGTGGCACCGCGTAGTCCTTGCCCAGGTTGCCGGTGGCCTCGCCTTCCGACGGCGCGAACGCGGCCACGTAGACCAGCGCCTTGACCTTGTCGCTGGTGCCGGCCTGGGTGATCACGGTGCCGCCCCACGAGTGGCCGACCAGCACCACCTTGCCGGTTTGCGCGTCAATCACGCGCTGGGTGGCGGCGACGTCGTCGGCCAGCGAGCTCAGCGGGTTCTGCACGGCCACCACTTTGTAGCCTTTGGCTTGCAGGATGGGAATCACCTTGTCCCAGCTGGAGCCGTCGGCGAAGGCGCCGTGGACCAGCACGATGGTGGTGTCGTTGGCCGGAGTGGCGGCGTTGGCGAAAGCGGTGGCGGCCAGCAGGGCGGTAGCGATCAGGGTGCGTTTCATGGTGAATCTCCTTAAATTAGTTAGCGATTGAATCGTGTTCGATGTATTGATGGGTGAACTATAGCGCGCAATTCAATCGTATGCAATACGTATCTTCAAAAAATTTTAAAAATATTTTCGACCCCGCGAATCCGAATGCCCCGCGCCACCCTCTTAGCTGGCGAGGGACTTCCTCGACTACCGATTGGAGTGCACAATGTTCTACGTTAAAAATGTACCAACCTGGGAGCGCGTGCTGCGCGTGGTGATGGGCGTGATCGTCGCGGCGGCGGCGCTGGCGCTGCTGGGCGGCATGTGGGGCACGCTGGTGGCGGCGTCGGCGGCCGGCATCGTCGCCTCCGGCCTGTTCGGCTTTTGCCCGATGTGCGCCATGGTCGGCCGCCGCCTCGACAAACAAGGGAAACAATGAGTCTTGCGGAACACCACCTGCCGGTGCTGGACGCCGCCCATCGCGGCGATCCGGGGGCGCTGGCGCAGCTGCTGCGGCTGTGCCAGCCCGACATCCGCCGCTACGCCCAGCGCAACTGCCTGATCGGCGACGTCGACGACGCCGTGCAGGAGGCGCTGCTGGTGTTGTCGCGCAAGCTGTCCTCGGTGCGCATGCTGGCGGCGTTTTCCGGCTGGCTGTTCCAGGTGGTCAAGCGCGAGTGCCACCGGCTCGCGCGCGGCGCGCTCGGCCATGACCCATGGGATGACGAACGCGCCGAGCAATGGCTGGCCAGCCAGGACACGGCCGGCTTGCGCGTCGAGCTGATCCGCGCGCTGGAATCCTTGCCGGCCGATTATCTGAAAGTGGTGTTGTTGCGCGACTTCGCGGAAATGTCGATCGCGGAAATCGCGGACGAGATCGACGAATCGGTGGCGGCGGTGAAAAGCCGCTTGCATCGTGCAAGGCAGATGGCGCGCGAATACCTGATTGGATGACTGCGGAATAGGCGCCCAATTTGGGTGTGATGGGCTACACTAGCCGCATGATACAAGAACTTCCCTCGCTGGTAATTCCCGGCGCCACCATCGACATCCTCAAGGCCAGCTGTGCTTCGTGCAGCATGCACCAGCTGTGTTTGCCGATGGGGCTGGACAACAACGACATGGAGCGGCTCGACCAGATCATCGGCCGCCGCCGCAAGGTCGCGCGCGGCGGCACGCTGTTCCGCATTGGCGATCCGTTCCAGAACCTGTACGCGATCCGCCTGGGGCACTTCAAGACCTACCAGGTCAACCGCGAGGGCGCGGAGCAGATCACCGGTTTTCAGATGGCCGGCGAGCTGCTGGGCATGGACGCCATCAGCGCCGACCGGCACCATTGCACCGCTGTCGCGCTGGAGGACAGCGAGGTGTGCGAGATTCCGTTCTCCACGCTGCAGCAATTGCTGGCGGAGATGCCGACCCTGTTGCGCCATTTCCACCGCATGATGAGCCAGGAAATCACGCGCGAGCAAAGCGTGATGCTGTTGTTGGGGAATATGCAGGCGACCCAGCGGTTTGCGGCGTTCCTGATCAACCTGTCGTCGCGTTACGAGGCGCGCGGGTATTCGCCCAATACTTTCCAGTTGCGCATGTCGCGCGAGGAGATTGGCAATTACTTGGGACTGACCATTGAGAGCATCAGCCGCCTGCTGTCCAAGTTCAAGAAAGAGGGCTTGGTGCGGGTCAGCAACCGCGAGATCGAATTGCTCGATCCGCGCATGCTGAAGGCGATCACCGCCGGCACCGAGACCTGCGCCTAGAACCCCTGTCATTCCGGCGGAGGCCGGAATCCATAGAACGCGTGCGACAACACAGCTCATGCGTTCTATAGGTTCCGGCCTCCGCCGGAACGACGGGTGGCTAGTCTGGCAGCAGGGCGATGCCGCGCTGCGCCGGCCAGCTCCACGCGCCCGCCAGGCGCCACTCGCGCTTCTGCCCCTCCACCAGCACGATCCAGCGGCTGCGTTCCAGCAGCGGCAGGTTAGCGCTGAACATCCCGTTCGCATCCGGCACCAGCACCAGCTTGATATCCTTCTCCGGCAGCGTGGCGTGCGACAGGTGCAGCAGCAGCGGCCCGGTATCCTTGCGGTTGATGCGCCCGCTCAACGTCCCGCTGGCGGCGTCGTAACCGAGCGCCACCGACAAGCCCATCTGCGACGCCACATGATCGCGCCGCAAATCCTGATTGATGGCCTTGCCCTGCTTGTAATAGTCCCCCACCACCAGCGCATCGGGCGCCGACATGGCGAGGTAAGCCGTGTAAATGCTGCCCACCGCCACGATGGCGGGGCCGGCTGCCAGCAGCCACGGCCAGCGCTGCTTCCACCACGGCGTGACGGGCATGGTAAGTGTCGTCATGACGATGCTCCTTAACGCGGCACGATGAAGACCGCGGATTCTTTCACATGCAGCGACGGATCGTCGACCGCGGTCAGGGTTACTTCAATCTTGTTCGAGCCAGGCTTGCCGGCGCCGTGCGCGGCGCGCAGGCGCATCGGATAGCCCTTGGTCTCGGTGGCCTCCACCGTCACCCGGTCGGCGGTCACCTGCGCCAGCGTATCGATGCCGCTGACGGCGATCTTGTACACATGGGCCTGCTCGGAAGTGTTCATGATCTGCAGTCGGTATACGTTCTCGATCATGCCATCCTCCACCTCGCGCCCCATCGAGCCGCGATCGCGGATCACATCCAGCTTGAGCGGCGTGCGCAGGTACAGCGCGGCGCAGGTGGCCAGCACAATCAGGCCCAGCACGGCGGTGTAGATCTTCACGCGCGGCCGGAACGCGCGCAGGCGGATCTCGGTCGGCGTCAGATGGTCCTCCATGGCGCGCTCGGTGCTGTAGCGGATCAGGCCGCGCGCCTGGCCGGTCTTGTCCATCACCGTATTGCAGGCGTCCACGCAGGCGGCGCAGCCGATGCACTCGTATTGCAAGCCCTTGCGGATATCGATGCCGGTCGGGCACACCTGCACGCACATCGAGCAATCGATGCACGAGCCGCCGCTGCCGTTGCTGTTCTTCGACAGCGGGCCGCGCGGCTCGCCGCGCTTGCTGTCGTAGGTGATGATCAGGGTGTCGCGGTCGAACATCGAGCTCTGGAAGCGGGCGTACGGACACATGTACTTGCACACCTGCTCGCGCATCCAGCCGGCGTTGCCGTAGGTGGCAAAGCTGTAGAACAGCACCCAGAACCATTCCCACGGGCCGAAGGTCAGCGTCGCCACCTCGTCCATCAAATGCGTGATCGGCGTGAAGTAGCCGACGAAGGTGAAGCCGGTCCACAGCGCCACCGCGCCCCAGGCCAGATGCTTGGCGGTCTTCTTGCCGTACTTGGCGAGCGAGGCCGGCTGGCGGTCCAGCGCGATGCGCGCGCTGCGCTTGCCTTCGATCTTACGTTCGATCCACAGGAAGATTTCGGTGTACACCGTTTGCGGGCAGGTGAAGCCGCACCACACCCGTCCCGCCACCGCCGTCGCCAGGAACAGCAGGTAGGCGCTGATGATCAGCAGCAGCGCCAGGTAGATGAAATCCTGCGGCCACAGCACCAGTCCAAAGATGTAGAACTTGCGCGCGCCCAGATCGAACAGCAGCGCCTGCCGGCCGTTCCACTGCAGCCACGGCGTGCAGTAGAACGCCAGCTGCGTCAGCCAGACAAACAGCCAGCGCAGGCGGGCATAGCGGCCGTCGATCTCGCGCGGGTAGATTTCCTCGCGCGCGGCGTACATCTTGATGACTTGGGGCTGCGGGGCGTTCATTTTTCAGCGACCGGGGGCGGTTCCACAGGTTGATTCGGATCGTTCGACAAGCTCCACACGTAGGCGGCCAGCACGTGCACCTTGGCGTCGCCAAGGAAGTCCTCGAACGGCGGCATGGTGGCGGTACGGCCCTTGCGGATGGTTTCCATGATGGTTTCCGGGCTGCCGCCGAACAGCCAGATCTTGTCGCTCAGGTTGGGCGCGCCCAGGGTCTGGTTGCCCTTGCCGCCGGCGCTGTGGCAGGCCATGCAGGCGCCGAACTTCTCTTTGCCGAACACGGCCTTGATCGGGTCGTGGGTCGATTCGGACAGGCTCAGCACGTAGTGGGCGACGTTTTCCACATCCTTGTCTCCGCCCAGCGCGGCGCCCATCGGCGGCATGGCGCCGACGCGGCCGTGCAGGATGGTTTCCTTGATGATCTCCGGCGTGCCGCCGAACAGCCAGTCCTTGTCGGTCAGGTTGGGGAAGCCCTTGTTGCCGCGCGCGTCCGAGCCATGGCACTGCGCGCAGTAGGTCAGGAACAGGCGCTCGCCGATGGCATGCGCCTGCGGATCGGCCGCCACCGCCTTCAGGTCCTGCTTCTGGTATTTGGCAAACAGCGGATTGAAATCGGCATCGGCTTTTTTCAGCTCGTCCTTGTACTCGGCGCTGGAGGTCCAGCCCAGCTTGCCGGCGTAGGTGCCCAGGCCGGGATACAGGAACAGATAGGCCAGCCCGAACACGATGGTCAGGTAGAACAGCCACATCCACCAGCGCGGCATTGGCGTGTTCAGCTCGGTCAGGTCCTCGTCCCAGACGTGGCCGGTGGTGTCGATCCTGCCGTCGGCGTTCTTGTGCAACTTGACCTTGGATTGCGAGTACAGCAGCACGCCGCAGCCGATCACGCCCAGCAGGGTCAGGACCACGATGTACCAGTCCCAGAAGCCATTGGTGAAATCAGCCATGGTGCTTCTCCTCGTCGTCGGCGAACGGCAACTGGGCCGCCGTGGCAAAATCGGCTTCCTTGTGGTGCACATAGGCCCACCACAGGATGCCGCTGAAGGTGATGAACGAGACCACGGTCATCACGCTGCTGGCGTTGTCAAACAGGGTATTGAGAGCCATGTTAGTTCCTCGTCTTGATCTGGGTGCCCAGGCCTTGCAGGTAGGCGACCAGGGCGTCTTCCTCGGTTTTGTCCTTGAGTTCCTCCGGCGCGGCGGCGATCTCGGCATCGCTGTACGGCACGCCGACGCGGCGCAGCGCCTTCATCTTCGGCACCACCTCGGTCGGCACCAGCGCGGTTTTCGCCAGCCACGGGTAGTTCGGCATATTCGATTCCGGCACCACGTCGCGCGGGTTGTTCAGGTGGGTGCGGTGCCACTCATCGCTGTAGCGGCCGCCCACGCGCGCCAGGTCGGGACCGGTGCGCTTGGAGCCCCACTGGAACGGGTGGTCGTAGACGAATTCGCCGGCCACCGAGTAGTGGCCGTAGCGCTCGGTCTCGGCGCGGAACGGGCGGATCATTTGCGAGTGGCAGTTGTAGCAGCCCTCGCGCACGTAGATGTCGCGGCCCACCAGGCGCAGCGGCGAGTACGGCTTGAGGCCGGCCACCGGTTCGGTGGTCGATTTCTGGAAGAACAGCGGGGCGATTTCCACCGCGCCGCCGACGCTGACCACCAGCGTCACCAGCGCGATCAGCAGCCAGGGATTCTTTTCAATCCATTCATGTGAGAATTTCATTCGATGCTCCGATATCAGGCGTGGGCGGCGCTCACGGCCGGGATAGGCGCGACGGCGGTGTCGCGGTTACGCAAGGTCATCCACGTGTTGTAGGCCATCACGCACATGCCGCTCAGGTACAGGAAGCCGCCGGTGAAGCGCACCACGTAGTAGGGATAGGTGGCTTTCACGCTTTCGGCAAAGGTGTAGGTCAGCGTGCCGTCCGGATTCACCGCGCGCCACATCAGGCCCTGCATCACGCCGGCGATCCACATGGCGGCGATGTACAGCACGATGCCGATGGTGGCGACCCAGAAGTGCAGATCGATCAGGCGGGTGCTGTACATCTTCTGCTCGCCGGCCAGGCGCGGCAGCAGGTAGTAGATCGAACCCATGGTGATGAAGCCGACCCAGCCCAGCGCGCCGCCGTGCACGTGGGCGACGGTCCAGTCGGTGTAGTGCGAGAGCGCGTTGATGGTCTTGATCGACATCATCGGACCTTCAAAGGTGGCGATGCCGTAGAACGACAGCGAGACGATCATGAACTTCAGGATCGGGTCGGTGCGCAGCTTGTGCCAGGCGCCCGACAGGGTCATCATGCCGTTGATCATGCCGCCCCAGCTTGGCGCCAGCAGCACCAGCGAGAACACCATGCCGATCGACTGGGTCCAGTCCGGCAAGGCGGTGTAGTGCAGGTGGTGCGGACCGGCCCACATATAGGTGAAGATCAGCGCCCAGAAGTGCACGATCGACAGGCGGTACGAGTACACCGGGCGTTCGGCCTGCTTGGGAATGAAGTAGTACACCATGCCGAGGTAGCCCGCGGTGAGGATGAAGCCGACCGCGTTGTGGCCGTACCACCACTGGATCATGGCGTCCTGCACGCCGGCGTACACCGAGTACGATTTGAACAGCGAGGCCGGCATGACGGCGCCGTTCACCACGTGCAGGATGGTCACGGCCAGGATGTAGCCGGCGAAGAACCAGTTGGCCACGTAGATGTGCTTGACGCGGCGCTTGATGAGGGTGCCGAAGAACACCACCGCATAGGCGATCCACACCACGGCGATCAGAATGGCGATCGGCCATTCGAGTTCAGCGTATTCCTTGCCGCGCGTGAGACCCATCGGCAGGGTGATGACCGCGCTAACGATCACGGCCTGCCAGCCCCAGAAGGTAAAAGCGGCAAGCTTGTCCGAGAACAAACGCACCTGGCAGGTGCGCTGCACCACGTAGTAGGAGGTGGCGAACAGGCCGCAGATGCCGAACGCGAAAATCACGGCGTTGGTGTGCAGCGGGCGCAGGCGGCCGTAGGTCAGCCACGGTATGTCGAGGTTCAGCGCCGGCCAGGCCAGCTGGGCGGCGATGATGACGCCGACCAGCATGCCGATGACGCCCCAGACTACCGTCGCCACAGCAAACTGCTTGACGACCTTGTAGTTGTAATGTTGATCCAATTGAGTTCTCCCCAGAACACTTTGATGATGTAGGTCAAAGGTTACTTAGGAGCACCTTAAAAAACTTTGATGTGGATCAAAAACGCCCGGATTCACGTCGTTCCGGCGAAGGCCGGAACCCATGCTGAGTGTGCGGGGGCGCAGGGTGGTCATCATCTTGCAGGACGCGATACGCCGGCCCCACCAGATCGTCGAATTGACCATCGTCGGACGCGCGGAAAAAAATCCACAGCGCGGCGAACACCATCGCCACACTGAGGGGTATCAGTAAAAACAAGGCTTCCATCATGCGCTCCTGCGAAGACGTAAGGCGTTGAACACCACCACGGCGGAACTGACCGCCATGCCGACCCCGGACAGCCAGGGATTGAGCAATCCGAATGCGGCGGCAGGAATCGCCGCCGCGTTGTACACCATGGCCCAGCACAGGTTTTGGCGGATCACGCGCATGGTGCGTTCGGCGCTGCGCGCGCTGTCCGCGACCGCGCTCAGGCGGCCGTTGAGCAGCACCGCGTCCGCATGCGCCTGCGCCAGCGCGGCGCCGCCGCCCATGGCAAACGAGACATCGGCCGCGCCCAGCACGGCGGCGTCGTTGATGCCGTCGCCCACCATCGCCACCAAGCAGCCGCGCCGCTGCAGCTGCTGCACGAAGTTGAGCTTGTCAGCTGGCAGATAGCCGCCGACCGTGGTTTCGATGCCCAACTGGTCGCCGACGCGGCGCGCCAGCGCGTCATCGTCGCCGCTGACCAGCACCATGGTCTTGCCGCGCCGGCGGAAGTAATCGACCGTTGCCTGCGCGTCGGGCCGCAGGCCGTCGTGCAGATGGAAGCAGGCCAGCCACTGGTCCTCGGCGCCGAGATACACCGGCGTCACGCCCTCCGGCAGCTCGCGCGCCGGCGGCGAGCCGGTGATGCCGGCCACGAATTGCGCGCTGCCCAGACGGTAGCGGCGGTTGTGCACCCCCCCTTCCAGCCCGCCGCCTGCGGTTTCGATCAGCGCGCCGGCGCTCCAGTTCTCGCGTCCCGCCGCGTCGGCGGCGGTGACGATGGCGCGCGCCAGCGGATGCGCGCTGCCGGCTTCCAGCGCGGCGGCGACTTGCAGGCAGAAGTCGGCGCGCATGGCGCCCAGCGTCTGTACCGTTTGCAGCACCGGACGGCCCCAGGTCAACGTGCCGGTTTTATCGAGCACGATGTGGGAGGCGCGGTGCAGCGTCTCCAGCGTTTGCGGCCCGGTGATCAACACGCCCTGCCGCAGCAGCTGGTCGGTGGCGGCGGCCAGCGCGGTCGGCGTGGCCAGCGACAGCGCGCACGGGCAGGACACCACCAGTACCGCGATCGCGATCGGCCATGCGCGCGTCGTGTCGCCGTCGTGCAGGAACCAGAAGCAGAAGGTGGACAGCGCGAACAGCAGCAGCCCGGCCACGAACCACGCGGCCACGCGATCGGCCCACTGCGCGATGCGCGGCTTTTCGCCACCGGCGCGGTTGATCAGCTTAATCAGGTCGGACAAGGTGCTGTCCTGCGCGCGTTTGGTGACGCGCGCGAGAATCACGCTGCCGGCGTTGATGGCGCCGCCGGGAATGGCGTCACCGACGTTCTTGGGCAGCGGCGCGCTCTCGCCGCTCAGCAGCGACAGGTCGAGCGAGGTGCGGCCTTCGATGATGACGCTGTCGGCGGCCACCGCTTCGCCAGGCTTGATAACAATGACGTTATCCACAACCAGCGCCGCCGCGCGCACGATGGTGGCGGCGCGGCTGGCCGGATAATTTTCCAGCAGCGAGGCCGACGCCGGCAGCGCGTGCTGCAGGCGTTCCAGCGCGGCGCCGGCCTTGCGGCGCGCGCGCAGTTCGAGGTAGCGGCTGCACAGCAGCAGGAAGATGAACATGGTGACCGAGTCGTACCACACGTCTCCCTTGCCGCTGACGGTGGCGATCACGCTGGCGCCAAAGGCGGCGGCGATGCCCAGCGCCACCGGCACGTCCATGCCGAGCGCGCGTGCGCGCAGGCTGGCCCACGCGCCGCGCCAGAACGGCTGCGCTGAGTAGCAGATGGCGGGCAGCGTCAGCAACAGGCTGGCCCAGCGCATCAGGAAGGCCATGCTGTCGTCCAGCGTACCGTCTTCGGCCAGGTAGGCGGGAGCGACGTACATCATCACCTGCATCATCGACAGGCCGGCCACGAACAGCTGGCGTCCCAGCGTTTTGGTGGCGCGGCGCTGCTGGTCGGCGTGGCGGCCGGCGTCGTACGGATAGGCGGCGTAGCCGATGCGGTGCAGTGCGCCGAGGATGTCGCCGGGCTTGCACGCCGCGCTGTGCCAGCGCACGTAGAGTTTTTCGGTGGCGACGTTGAGCTGCGCGCTGTCGACGCCGGGCAGGCGCGTCAGGCGCTGTTCGATCAGCCACACGCAGGCGGCGCAGCGTATGCCTTCCACCGTGAAGGTGGATTCGCGGCTGTCTTCATCGAGGGCGAAGCGCGGGTCGGCGTTGTCGTACAGTTGCAGTTCCGGCGGCAGCTGCTGCGCGCCTTCGGCGCTGGCCGCGTAGGCGGTGCGATCGCGGTAGTAGTTTTCCTGTCCCAGGTCGACGATGGTTTGCGCCACCGCCGCGCAGCCGGGGCAGCACATGGTGTGTTCGACGTGGTCGATCAGCACCGTCCACGAAGCGTCGCCCGGCAGCACCTGGCCGCAGTGGTAGCAGAGCGCCGGCGCGTCGATCAGGCGTGTGGTGTCAGGCATAGCAACTCCATCCATTCGGGCGTGATGCCGCCGGCGGCGCGGGCCAGGCCGATCATGCCAAACGCCAGCACCAGCAGGCCGGCGGCGATGCGCACCGGGCGGCGTTGCATGGCGCGTTGCACGCGCGCGCCGAGCAGGCCAAGGCCGGTCAGCATCGGCAGGGTGCCAAGGCCGAAGGCCAGCATCACGGCGGCGCCGTCGGCGGCGGAACCGCTGAGCAGGGCGGTGGTGAGCACGCTGTAGACCATGCCGCAAGGGAGCCAGCCCCACAGGGCGCCGAGGGTGAAGGCTTTGGCCGGGGTATTGGCGGGCATCAGCGGTTTGATGGCGGGCGAGATGCGGCGCCACAGGACGCGGCCGCCCTGCTCCAGCACAGCGAGGCCGCGCCAGGCGTTCATCAGGTAGAGGCCGAGGGCGACCAGCATGGCGTTGGCCAGCCAGTAGAAACTCATTTGAACGCCGGCCAGCGCCGCCAAGCCGCGCACACCGCCGGCCAGGCCGCCCGCCATCGCGCCGGCGATCATGTAACTGCCGATACGGCCGGCGTTATAAGACAGCACATGCGCCACCCCGTCATTCCGGCGAAAGCCGGAATCCATGCTGAGCATGCGGGCACGCGTTCTATGGATTCCGGCTTTCGCCGGAATGACGGTGACGGTGGTGGCGACGGGTTGGGGCGCGGTGGCGGAGATCGCCGTGACAATCCCTCCGCACATCCCCGCGCAGTGGATGCTGCCGGCCAGGCCGACCACAAACACCGGCAGTAGCTGTGCGCCATTCATATCATCCTCAGATCGTCTTCGAGTAACGCAACGGCTGCGGCGCGCCGAGATAGCGGTCAAACACCATGCAGATATTGCGGATCAGCAGACGCCCCTTCGGCGTCACGGAAATCCACTCATCGTCGATAGTCAGCAGGCCATCCGCCTCGAACGCCTTCAGCTTCTCCAGCTCCACCGCGAAATACTGGCGGAACTTGATCGGGAAACCCTGCTCGATCGACGACATCGACAACTCGAAATTGCACATCAACTTCTGAATCACAATCCGGCGCAGCAGGTCATCGTTATCCAGCTTGACGCCGCGCGTGACGGGTAGCACGCCGCTCTCCAGCTTTTCGTAATACGCCTCCAGCGTCTTCTCATTCTGGCTATAGGTCGCGCCCACCGCGCTGATGGCCGACACGCCGCACGAAATCAGCTCCGACTCCGCGCGCGTGGAATAGCCCTGGAAGTTGCGCTGCAAACGTCCCTGCCGCTGCGCCACCGCCAGCTCGTCGTCCGGCTTGGCGAAATGGTCCATGCCGATGTAGATGTAGCCGGCGTCGCACAGACGCTGGATGCACATCGCCAGCAATTCCAGCTTCACCGCCGGCGATGGCATGTCCGCTTCCGAAATACGACGCTGCGGCTTGAAGATGTGCGGCAGGTGCGCGTAGTTGTACAGCGCGATGCGGTCCGGATCGGCGGCGATCACCTTGTCCAGCGTTTGCGTCATGCTGTCCATGGTCTGCTTGGGCAGGCCGTAAATCAGGTCGATGCTGATCGAGCGGAAGCCGGCGGCGCGCGCGGCGACCATCACCGCGCGCGTTTCCGCCTCGGGCTGGATGCGGTTGACGGCCTTCTGCACTTCCGGATCGAAGTCCTGCACACCCAGGCTGATGCGGTTGAAGCCCTGCTTGCGCAGACTGTGCACGCGCTCCACGCTGACCGTGCGCGGGTCGATCTCGATCGAATACTCGCCATGTGCGTCGTCGGCGAAATCGAAGTTCGCGTGCAGGTGCGCCATCAGGTCGCCCATCTGCTTGTCGCTCAGGTAGGTCGGCGTGCCGCCGCCGAAGTGCAGCTGCTCGATCTGGCCCATGCCGTCGAACAGGCGGCCCTGCATGTCGATTTCCTGTTTCAGGTAGCCCAGATAGACGGCGGCCTTGCTGTGATCCTTGGTGACGATCTTGTTGCAGCCGCAGTAGTAGCACACCGTGTCGCAGAACGGGATGTGAATGTACAGCGACAGCGGGCGGCGGCTGCGGCGCATGCGCAGGCCGGCCACAGCCTCCAGGAACTGGCTGTAGCCGAAGTCGTTCTGGAAGCGGTCGGCGGTCGGGTACGAGGTGTAGCGCGGGCCGGACTGACTGAGTTTGCCGATGATCGCCGCATCGAATTCAACGGGTGGGAAAGGCGTGTTCATGATGTCTTATGCTGCCAGGCGTTTCAATTGTGGCGCGGTGGCGCGTGCGCCGCGCGTGCCGCGCACGGTGCGCGACGGGCCGAACTTGAACAGGCTGACCGCCTGCGTCAGGCCGCCCGCCTCGAGCGCCAGGCTGGCGGTGGCCGCCGCCGCCTCTTCCACCAGCGCGGCGTTTTGCTGCGTCACCTGGTCCATGTGGGCGATGGCCGAGTTGACCTGATCGACGCCGATGCTTTGCTCGTGCGAGGCGACCGAGATCTCCTTCATGATGGCGGTCACCTGCTGCACCGAGGCCACCACCTCCTTCATGGTGGCGCCGGCGCGGTCCACCTGCGCCATGCCGGCGCTGACCTTGCCGACCGAGACGTCGATCAGGTTCTTGATGTCCTTGGCGGCGGTGGCGCTGCGCTGGGCCAGGTTGCGCACCTCGCCGGCCACCACCGCGAAGCCGCGGCCTTGTTCACCGGCGCGCGCCGCCTCCACGGCGGCGTTCAGCGCCAGGATGTTGGTCTGGAAGGCGATGCCTTCGATCAGGCCGATGATGTCGACGATCTTGCGCGAGGAGTTGTTGATCTCGTCCATGGTGGCGATGACGTCGGCCACGATCTCGCCGCCCTGCACCGCCACCTGGGACGCGCTTTGCGCCAGCTTGTTGGCCTGCTCGGAGTTGTCGGCGTTCTGCTTGACGGTGGACGAGAACTGTTCGACGCTGGACGCGGTTTCCTCCAGGCTGGCCGCCTGCGCCTCGGTGCGGCCGGACAGGTCGGCGTTGCCGGCGGCGATCTGGCGGGTGGCCACGGCCATGGTCTCGACGTTGACGCGCACGTCGCGGATGGTGGCGATTAGGTTGCTGTTCATTTGCTGCAGCGCGCGCAGCAGCTGGCCCACCTCGTCGGTGGCCTCGGTCTCGAACGACGACGACAGGTCGCCGGCGGCGATGGCGCGCGCGCCCTGCAGCGCGCGGTCCAGCGGCTGCAGCACCGACACGCGCAGCGTGTACCACAGGAAGACGTTGATCAGCAGGCCGAAGAAGGTGGCCGCGAAGATGCCGTAGTTGTGCGCGCTGGTGCCGTTCAGCAGCGCGGCGGCGCACACGATCACCTGCAGCACGTTGACCACGCTGGTGGCCAGCCAGATGCGCATGCCGAGTGACACATGGCTCAGGCGCGACAGCAGCGTGCCGAAGCCGGGCTCGATCACCTGGCCGTTCTTGATGCGGATGCGGTGGTTGGCTTCGGTACGGATGGTCTTGTAGGCCTGTTCGGCCCTGGCGATCTGCTGGCGTTCGGCGCGCGTGCGCACCGACATGTAGCCGATGGTGCGGCCGTTTTCGCGGATCGGCGTGACGTTGGCGCGCACCCAGTAAAAGTCGCCGTTCTTGCAGCGGTTCTTGACGATGCCGGTCCACGGCGTGCCGGACTTGATCGAGGACCACAGGTCGGCGAACGCCTCGGCCGGCATGTCCGGATGGCGCACGATGTTCTGCGGCGCGCCCAGCAACTCCTGCTCACTGAAACCGCTGATCTCGGTGAAATACGGGTTCACATAGACGATATTGCCGTCCAGATCAGTTTTCGAGACGATGGCCTGGTCTTCCAGGACTTCCACTTCGCGGTTGGTGACAGGTTGATTGTTGCGCATAACGTAACTCCGGCTGGGTTTTATTGCCTTATCGCAATAGACACAGCCAGTTTACGTAGTCCACCCCCAAAATTTATTGATGTAGATCAAAAACCCCCGGATTGGGCATGTTAGCTGGGCTTTTTGAACAGACTGACAATCTTGCCGCCGACGCTGACCGCCACCAGCGCCAGGGCGCCTGCGATCACACCGGCGACGGCGTCCAGCACGGTCGGCACGATGGCGCCCAGCACCGGGCCGGAGGCCTCGGCGGCGTGGTGGATCAGGTCGTGCGCGAACGGCAGGCCGTGGGTCAGGATGCCGCCGCCGACCATGAACATGGCCACCGTGCCGACCACGCCCAGCAGCTTCATCAGCTTGGGCGCCGCGCTCAGCAGCACCCGGCCCAGCGCGCGCACGGCGCCGCCGCCGCGCTGGCTCAGGTAGAGGCCGGCGTCGTCCATCTTGACGATGGCCGCCACCAGGCCGTACACGCCCACCGTCATCAGCAGGGCGATGCCGACCACCACCGTCACCTGCTGCGAGAACGGCGCGTCCGCCACCGTGCCCAGCGCGATCACGATGATTTCGGCCGACAGGATGAAGTCGGTGCGCACCGCGCCCTTGATCTTGTCCTTCTCCAGCGCCATCAGGTCGACCTCGGGATTGGCCAGCGCCGCGTGCAGTTCATTCTTGTGGTGCGCGTCCTCGTCCTTGTGCAGCAGGCTGTGGGCGATTTTCTCGAAGCCCTCGAAGCACAGGTAGAGGCCGCCGATCATCAGCAGCGGCGTGATGGCCCAAGGCGCGAAGGCGCTGATCGCCAGCGCGGCCGGCACCAGGATGGCCTTGTTCTTCAGCGAGCCGACGCCGACCGCCCACACCACCGGCAGCTCGCGCTCGGCGCGCACGCCGGCCACCTGCTGGGCGTTGAGCGCCAGGTCGTCGCCCAGCACGCCGGCGGTCTTCTTGGCCGCCACCTTGCTCATCGCGGCGACGTCGTCGAGGATGGTGGCGATATCGTCGATCAGGGCTAACAGGCTGGAACCGGCCATTGGGGATACTCCGTGGTGTGGTGAGATCAGCAATATTAACCCAAGCGCGATGGCCGGCGATACCGCTACAATGTAGATTGCTTACTTGAATGGAACTGCCATGAGCTTCGCCACCTGGTTCACCTTCTTCGTCGCCGCCTGCATTATCGCGATCTCGCCCGGTTCGGGCGCCGTGTTGTCGATGTCGCACGGCCTGTCCTATGGCGTGCGCCGCACCACGGCCACCATCTTCGGGCTGCAAAGCGGCCTGCTGGTGGTGCTGTTCATCGCCGGCGCCGGCGTCGGTTCGCTGCTGCTGGCGTCCGAGGTGGCGTTCAACGTGGTCAAGACGGTGGGCGCGCTGTACCTGATTTACCTCGGCCTGAGCCAGTGGCGCGCCAAGGTCAGCATCGGCGCCCAGCAGCAAGTGGAAGTCGCGGTGCCGACCTTCAGGAAGCGCTTCCTGACCGGTTTCCTGACCAACGCCACCAACCCCAAGGGCATCATCTTCATGGTGGCGGTGCTGCCGCAGTTCATCACCCACGAGGCGCCGCTGCTGCCGCAACTGCTGATCCTGGCCGTGACCATGTGCTGCATCGACCTGGTGGTGATGCACAGCTACGCGTTCCTGGCCTCGTCCATGCAGCGCTTCTTCCGCGACGCCGGCGCCGTCAAGAAGCAGAACCGGGTGTTCGGCGGGCTGCTGATGGCGGTCGGCGCGGCGCTGTTCTTCGTCAAGCGCGGCGGCGCCAACGCCTGATTTGTAACGCAGTGTAAGCCTTGTAGTCGGACTGAAACGTGCGGCGTTAAATCAGGCATAACCCACAGGAGACGCTGCCATGAGCCGCAAAATGATCCATACCCTCGTGCTGGCCGCTCTGGCCGGCTGGAGTGCTTTGGCGTTCGCCGAGGACCCGCCGGCCATGGTCGGGCGCATCTCCAGCGTGCAGGGACAGGTCACGCTGGAGAGCGACGGCGAGCCGGTGGGGGCGTCGCTCAACTGGCCGGTGACGGCCTCCAACCACATCAACACCGCCAGCGGCGCCCGCGCCGAGTTCCGGGTCGGCTCGACGGCGGTGCGGCTGGACGGCGACTCCGACCTCGAAATCACCGGCATGGACGAGGACTTGCTGCGCCTGCGCCTGAACTACGGCAGCGTCAGCATCCGCGTGCGCAGCCCCGAGCTGCTGCGCGACTTCGAGCTGAGCACGCCGCAGGCGCGCATCACCATGATCGAGCCCGGCGTGCTGCGGGTGGACGTGGACCGCGTGCCCGACACCAGCCAGATCAGCGTGCTGGCCGGCGCGGCGCGGGTGGAGGGGGCCGGTTCGTCGGTGGTGGTCAACAACGGCCGCCACGTCGACGTCGGCATGGAGGACGTGCGCACCAGCGTGGCGCGGCGCGACGGCTTCGACGTCTGGGCCGAGGACCGCGACCGGCTCGACAGCGTGACCACCACCACCCGCTACGTCTCCAACGGCATCACCGGCTACGAGGAGCTGGACCGCAACGGCAGCTGGACCGAGAGCGTCGAGTACGGCCCGCTGTGGACGCCGCGCAACGTGGCGCTCGACTGGGCGCCGTACCGCGACGGCCGCTGGATCTGGCTGGCGCCGTGGGGCTGGACCTGGGTCGACAACGCGCCGTGGGGCTACGCGCCGTCGCACTACGGGCGCTGGGTGCTGGTCAACCGCCGCTGGTGCTGGGCGCCGGGGCGTCCGGCCGGGCGGCTGGTGTGGGCGCCGGCGCTGGTGGGCTGGGTCGGCGGCAATGGCGGCGGCAATCGTCCGGGGCCGGGGCTGGGCTGGTATCCGCTGTCGCCGCGCGACCGCTTCGTGCCGGGCTATCGGGTATCGTCCGATTATGAGCGCCGCGTGACCTGGACGCATAACGGCAAGCCATTCACGCCGCGTAATGACTGGAATGGCCGGCGCGACGGCCTGACGGTGCTGCCGCGCGACCAGTTTGACGGGCGGCGCGATGTGGTGGTCAACCGCCATGCGCCGCTGATTCCATCGACCAATTTTGTACACAATGTGACGCCGGTGACGCCGCCGCAGCCTTCCGGCCGCCCACTGACCGCCAATCGCGGCGGCTGGGGCGATCGCGACCATGATGGCATCCCGGACCGCTTTGACAGCAATGATGGGCGCAACGACCGCAATGGCCGGAATGAGCGCTATGACCGCAACGATCGCAATGATCGTAGTAACCGCAACGACCGGGTGATCACCGCGCCGTCGCAGCCGGTACAGGTGTCGCCGCAACAGCCGGGCGGCCGAATCAGCACCCTGGCGCCCAACCAGTTCGGCCAGCCGGACACGCCGACGCAGACCATCAATCCGAACGATGTGCGGATCGACGTGCGGCCGCGTTACAGCCAGCCGCCGCAGCCGCATACGCCGATGACGGCGGCGCCGGTAGTGCAGGTGGCGCCGCAGCCGCCATCAACGCGCGACCGCTTCGATCGCGGCGATGACAACCGCCGTTTCCGCCAGCACGAAGACCGGCAGCAGCCAACGCCGATGCCGATGCAACAGCCGCCGCGTCAGTTTTCGCAACCGGTGGTGCAGCAACCGCCGCAGCAGCCGCAACGCGAAAGCCGCAGCGAACCGCGTCACGAACCGGAGCAGCGCCGCAGCGAAGAACGAGGCGACCGCCGCAACCGGCAAAACGACAAGTAAACTTCGGGGTCAGGTCTGTCATTCGGACACGAGCTCAACAATTACATAGTTGAGCTCGTGTCCGAATGACAGACCTGACCCCGAATTATTGCTGCGCCTTGAGGCGCAGGCGGGCGCGCCATTCGCCCAGGGCCGACAGCGCGCCCTGGAATTCGCGCTCGATCAGATCCGCCTCGGCGGCGGTGACCTTGCCGTCCATGAGCGCGCTGGAGACCGCCTCCGCCACCGCGCCCACCTGACTCATCACCTTGCACACGGTCTGCGATAAGTCGTCTTCGCTGATGGCGTCCGGCGTCGGCACCACGAACGCCGCCATGCCGTGCCGCGTCAGCAGCGCGTGCAGCGGCAGGTGGGCGTCGCTCACCCCCGCCTTGTGGCACAGGTCCACCACCGTCGACACCTCCTCGAATGACGGATAGTGCGACGCGATCGTCGGCGCCAGCTTGTTGCGCAGGACGTTGACCGAGATCCCCATCGCCTGCGCCAGGGCGTCGATGCCGCCGGGATACGCGCGCGCCACCTTGTAAAGCGCGTCGTGCTGATTCATGTCCAGGTATTTGCGTGTCATGGTGAAGCGTGCCTTTTATTACCGATGCAACCGCGAACGCGCGGCGCTATGCTGTTTTTCATTCAACTTCTTTGTGAAAAGACATCATGAAGTCATTTCGATCCGCGCTGCTGTTGATGGTTTGCCTTGCCTTCCTGGGCAATGGGCCGGCGGAAGCGCGCCCGGCTTCACATTCTGGCACATCGTCGGGGTTTAAAAGCGGTTTTTCTTCACAAAAGAACAACTCCGCCGCCCACAGCCGTCCGGCGCCGCCGCCCGCCAACCGCCAGAGCGGCCCCGGCGCGTTCGGCAAGCAGGCCGGTTCGCCGGCCCAGCCGCAGCGCGCCACCTCGGCCCTGTCGCGCGACGTCGACCAGGGCGCCGCGCGCGAGCAGGCCCTGAATACGCTGGACCAGCGCCGCGCCGCCGCCAACGCGCCGCAACCGCTGCCGCCGCTGAACGGTACCTTGCGCCAGCCGCCGCAACCGTCGCGCCCGGCCCCGGCCTATGGCGGCGCGCCCTATGCCGGCCCGCCGCCGGTGTACGCGCCGCCAGCCCAGCAGTCGAGCGGCCTGATGCATGGTTTGCTGGGCTTCATGCTGGGCCGGGCGATGAGCCAGAGCAACCAGCCGGTGGCCTACCCGGCCACAGGCGGCCAGCCCGCCCCGGCACCGGCGGCCGGTACCCCCGGCGGCACCGAAGGCGCCGGAATGGTGGCCGGTATGCCGGGCTTGGGCGCGCCGGCCGTCACGCCGCCGCCGCCCGCGCCATCGTTCATGGCCCGTGTGCTGCGCTGGTTCGCCTGGCTGTCGGTGCTGAGCCTGCTGGGATGGGCGGCCGTGTATTCGGTGCGCAAGTTCCGCCGCCTGCGCGCCGCACCGCATTATTCATTTGAAAGGAACTGATGATGGGTTGGACCGATGCCTATAACTATCTGCGCAACGGCGCGGCCAAGCTGGCCGGCAACGACGCCCCGCGCACCGACGCCGACCTGCCGCTCGGTGCGCGCATCGGCAGCGTGGTCGCGATACAGCAATCTCCGCTGCTGCGCGCGGTGGCCGACGGCTCACTGATCACGCTGCCGGACGCGGACGACACGCGCATCGTGGCGGTGTCGCAGATCCGCCTCAAGCAGTCCGGCGGCCTGTATCGCTATTACCTGGAAACCGGCGACCTTGATGACAAAGAAAAGTTCCTGCAGGTCTACCAGAACGCCAGCGGTCAGGTCAGCGAGATCCTGTACTGCACCCAGCTGGCGCGCGTGATCCCGGAAACCGCCGAGGACCAAGACGCCTACACCGGCCAGGCCGGTGCCGGCCTGGGCGACCGCAGCTACACGTTGTGGCGCGAGCAGTTGGCCGATCTGGATCTCGACCTGGAACTGGTTTTCGGCGCCGGGCAGGGCCTGGACTACTGGCGCGACGCCGGCGATCCGGAAACGCCGTACCTGCCGCCCTTCACCGGCACCGAAACCCGGCTGGACGACGCCAGCGGCAACACCGGCTTGCGCCAGGAAATGTATTTCATGCCGTACGTGCGCCAGCTGCGCGGCGGCGGCCACGAGTATCTGCTGATCACGACGGAAATCCTCCACAGCGTGAACGGCGACACCAGGAAACGCGGGATCCATGTCGACTTCGTCATCGGCATCCCGGTGGAGCAGCAACGCGTCGTTATCCAATGATGCGCAACTTTTGAAACGAGGAAGACTGACATGAGCAACTTGAATGGCTGGGGTTTGACCGCGCGACTGATCACCAAGCATTTTGGCGCGCTGGGCAATCGCGTGTCCGAGGCGATCGCCAATTTCGATCCTGAAACCGCCACCGAGGCCGACCGCGACCGCCTGGCCGACAATCTGCGCAGCGCCGCCCAGAAGCTGGCCGCCGCGCGCGCCGCCTTCAACAAGGAGGCCGACGACGTGGTCAAGCTGCGCCAGCTGATCGCCACCGACGAGCAGGCGGCCGGCACGCTGGCCGAGCGCCTTGCCGCCGGCAAGATCTCGGAATCGACCATCACCCTGTTCTGCGACGAGCTGGAAGGCAACAAGGCGCGCTTGCCGCAGGAGCTGCAGGAGGAGGCCGACGCCAAGCAGTATATGAACGAGCTGCAAACCATCGTCGACGCGCTGTCGAAGCAGCTGGCCGAGTTCGACGCCCAGGCGAAGAAGGCGATGCAGGCGCTGGCCTCGGCGCGCGCCCAGCAGGATCTGCAGCAGCTGCGCGCCGAGCGCCAGGCCCAGCTGGCCGGCCTGCAGGGCATGCGTGGCCAGTCGAGCGCGCTGAGCGCCCTGACCCGCCGCGCCGAAAGCATCCGCAACGACGCCGAGGGCTTGCGCATCGTCACCGACATCGGCCAGAAGCCGCTGGACCAGGCCGCCGAGCTGGAGGCGATCCGCAAATCGGTCAGCCAGCCGGCGCTCGGCAATGAGTCGGCGCTGGCCCGTTTGCAGCGTTTGTCGGGCCAGAGCGGCGAGCCGCTGGCGCTTGCAAAGTCCTGATCGGGCTACAATATAGGCTGGCGACGCCGCTGTTGGCGCCGCCGGTCTTTATTGAAATGGAAACAGAATATGCAAGCGATCCCGCCATCAGAGTCCCTCATCGAATACCCGAGCGACTTCCCGATCAAGGTCATGGGGCCGACTCATATCGATTTCGCCCCGACCATCATTTTGGTCGTGCAAAAGCATGACAAGGAATTCCACGAGGGCCGCATGGAGGTGCGCCCCTCGGCCAAGGGCAATTACACCGGCCTGACCTGCACCGTGCGCGCCACCAGCCGCGAGCAGCTCGACGCGCTGTACACCGAGCTGTCCGGTCACCCGATGGTCAAGATTGTCATGTAATCAACCTTGCTGGCGCAGGAAGGTGGCGATCTCTTCCAGCAGCCAGTCGCGGAACGCCTGCACCTGCGGCTTGCTGGCCGCGTTGGGCGGCGTGACGAAGTAATACTCGTCCGGGCTCGGCGTGGCGATGTCGAACAGCCGCAGCAGCTGCCCGGAGGCGATCTCCTGCATCGCCACCACGTGCCGCACCAGCGCCACGCCGTTGCCGTCGGCGGCGGAACGGATCAGCATCGATAAATCCTCAAACAGCAGCCCGCCCGACGGTTCCGGGTAATCGAGCCCGGCCGCGTTGAACCACGGCGTCCAGTGCTCCGCCGAGCGCAGCAAGGTGTGGCGGTTCAGGTCGCCTGGCGCCAACGGTAGCTGCCCACCGCGATAGTGGGGACTCACTACGGGGTAATACACATCCCCCATCAGCCGCAACACCACCATGCCGGGATAGTTGCCACGCCCGAAGCGGATGCCCACGTCCACGCCCTCGCGCGCCAGGTCCTGCAGCGCGCCGCTCGATTGCAGCACCACTTCGATATCTGGATACAGCTCGATGAACTTGCCCAGCCGCGGCGCCAGCCAGCGCGCCGCGAACGACGGGATCGAGGTGATCGTCAGCCGCTGGCTGATGCTGGTCGCGCGCATGGCGTCGGTGGCGGCGGCGATGTCGGCGAAGGCCTTGCCGAGGAACTGGGCGAACTTCAGCCCGTCGTTAGTTATTTTCACCTGCCGGCCATGGCGCACGAACAGCGGCCGCCCCAGCTCCTCCTCCAACCCCCGCACCTGATGGCTGATGGCGCCGTGCGTCAGGTGCAATTCCTCCGCCGCGCGCGAGAAGTTCTCGTGGCGGGCCGCCGCCTCGAAGGCGCGTAACGCGGAAAAATTGGGCAGGCGGCGTGTCATCCTGTGGATAACTATGTGAGTAAAACTAACAAGAATTGCGAAAATATACCGTTATACAGGTACTTACACAAGGTTTACCATGTGAATAAATCTACCTAAGCGGAGCTGCCATGCCTTTTGAACTGTACGTCGATAGCCTCTACACCAGTCCCTACGCCCTGTCCGCCTTCGTGGCCCTGACCGAAAAAGGCCTGCCGTTCAGCATCAAGACCGTGGATCTGGAAAGCGGCGCGCAGCGCCAGGCCGCCTACGCCGGGCGCGCGCTGACCGCCCGCGTGCCGGCGCTGGTCGAGGGCGACTTCGTGCTGACCGAGTCGAGCGCCATCACCGAATACCTGGACGAGACCTTCCCCGCGCCCGAGTACGTGGCGCTGTATCCGCAGGACCGCCGCCAGCGCGCGCAGGCGCGGCAGATCCAGGCCTGGGTGCGCAGCGACCTGGTGCCGGTGCGCGTCGAACGCGACACCGAGACCGTGTTCTTCAAGAAGCCATGCGCGCCGCTGAGCGAGAGCGGGCAGCAGGCCGCCGCCAAGCTGGTGCAGGTGGCCGAGCGCGTGGTGCAGGGGCCGCAACATCTGTTCGGCGAGTGGTCGATCGCCGACACCGACCTCGCCATCCTGCTGAGCCGGCTGGTGCGCAACGGCGATCCGGTGCCGGCCAAGCTGCGGGAGTATGTCGAGTTCCAGTGGCAGCGGCCGCCGGTGCAGGCCTGGCTGGCCAGGCACCAGCCGGGCTGAACGCGGCAGCCGGGGTATAATGCCGGCATGACGTCTCCTACCTCTCCCGAGATCAAACATCTCGGCAAAGCCGATTACGACAGCACCTTCGCCGCCATGCGGGCCTTCACCGACGCCCGCACGCCGGACACGCGCGACGAACTGTGGATCGTCGAGCACGCGCCTGTCTACACGCTGGGGCTGGGCGCGGATCGCGGCCACCTGCTGGCCGGCGCCTCGGGGATCCCGGTGGTGCAGACCGACCGCGGCGGCGAAGTCACCTACCATGGTCCCGGCCAGGTGGTGATTTACCTGTTGATGGACCTGCGCCGCAACAAGCCGGGCGGCAAGCTGTACGCGCGCCAGTTCGTGCATAAAATCGAGCAGGCGATCATCAACGTGCTACAGGCGTATAATCTCGCCGGTGAGCGCGTTGCCGGCGCGCCGGGCATCTACATGGCCGGCGGCGACCACCAAGGCGCCAAGATTGCCGCGCTGGGCTTGAAGGTACGCGGCAATGGCTGCACCTACCACGGGCTGTCGCTGAATGTGGCGATGGATCTGGCCCCGTTTTCCTGGATTAACCCTTGCGGCTATGCCGGACTGGAAACAGTCGATATGCGCACCGTTGGCGCGCAGGCAATGCTGTCGGACGTACAACAGCAACTGGCCGAGGAATTAGTCCGCGTCCTGGCGACCAACGAATAAACAAATTATGACCACCGAAACTACTCCAGCTTACAACCCGAGCGAAAAGCAAAAAGGCGCCAGCAAGACCTCGCGCATCCCGATCAAGATCGTGCCGGTCGAACAGGTCGAGCGCTTGAAGAAGCCGGACTGGATACGCGTCAAGGCCGGTTCGCCCAACACCCGTTTCTACGAAATCAAGGAAACGCTGCGCGAGAACAAGCTGGTCACCGTGTGCGAGGAGGCCAGCTGCCCGAACATCGGCGAATGCTTCGGCAAGGGCACGGCCACCTTCATGATCATGGGCGACAAGTGCACCCGTCGCTGCCCGTTCTGCGACGTCGGCCACGGCCGCCCGGACCCGCTGGACAAGGATGAGCCGACCAACCTGTCGCACACCATCGCCAAGCTGCGCCTGAGCTACGTGGTGATCACCTCGGTGGACCGCGACGACCTGCGCGACGGCGGCGCCCAGCACTTCGTCGAGTGCATCTCCAACACCCGCGCGCTGTCGCCCAAGACCCAGATCGAAGTGCTGGTGCCGGACTTCCGCGGCCGCCTGGAAAAGGCGCTGGCGATCTTCGCCGACGGCTTGCCGGACGTGATGAATCACAACCTGGAAACCGTGCCGCGCCTGTACAAGGAAGCGCGTCCGGGTTCGGACTACATGCACTCGCTGAAGCTGCTGAAGGACTTCAAGGCCCTGTACCCGCACGTCAAGACCAAGTCGGGCATCATGGTCGGCCTGGGCGAGACCGACGAGGAAATCCTGCAGGTGATGCGCGACATGCGCGAGCAC
This sequence comes from Duganella sp. SG902, assembly GCF_013376005.1. Taxonomy (GTDB): domain Bacteria; phylum Pseudomonadota; class Gammaproteobacteria; order Burkholderiales; family Burkholderiaceae_D; genus Rugamonas. The sequence continues at coordinate 317,480 of NZ_JABMJK010000005.1, forward strand.
GACATCGACATGCTGACCATCGGCCAGTATCTGGCGCCATCGAACAGCCACCTGCCGGTGCGCCGCTACGTGCACCCGGACGTGTTCAAGATGTTCGAGGAAGAAGCCTACAAGATGGGCTTCAAGCACGCCGCCGTCGGCGCCATGGTGCGCTCCTCCTACCACGCGGACGAACAGGCACACAACGTGCTGGCCGCCGGCTAAACAACTAGGGTTCCTCACGGAGCCCTTTGTTTTTGATCTGCGTCAGATCGGGGCGCTTGCGCTGGCGATTGGGAGGGGTAGACTGGTTACCGGAGGTTGCCATGCACACTATCGATATCGCTGCGTTCCAAAATCAACTTCCCAACGTGCTGGAAGCCATCAGCCGGGGCGAGGAAGTGCTGCTTTCCCTAGACGGCCAGCCCGTCGCTCAATTGGTCGCTATTCCTCCTCGTCGCGAGCTGAGGGAACCCGGCTCTATGGCTGGGCAAATCTGGATGTCCGAAGACTTTGACGCCTCTGTGCCCGAAGATATATTGGTGGCGTTTGAGGGCAAATAATGCCTGTCTTGCTCGACACGCATGTCGTGCTCTGGTGGTTGCGGAACGATCGAAAATTATCCCCGCACTGCCGCGCCAGAATTAAATCGGCATCAGCTGCCTATGTGAATAGCGTTTCGATTTGGGAAGCCGCGATCAAAGTCAGTAGGGGGCGCTTAAGGTGGATTTGGATGTTGCTGACTGCTGATCGGGTTTTGGCCGAGTACTCGGCGTTGATAGAACTTGTGTGAGCTGTTTAGTAGTATTATTTCTATAATTTACCTCACATTATAGGAACGCCACCATGTCGCTGCGCATCAATGACATCGCCCCGGATTTCACCGCCAATACCACCCACGGCAAGATCGATTTCCATAACTGGATCGGCGACCAATGGGCCATCCTGTTCTCGCATCCCAAGGATTTCACGCCGGTCTGCACCACCGAACTGGGCTACATGGCCAGGATCGAGCCGGAGTTCACCAAGCGTAACGCCAAGCTGATCGGCCTGTCGATCGACCCGGTCGAGAACCACGAGAAGTGGGCCGCCGATATCGAGGAAACCCAGGGCGCCGCCGTCAAATACCCGATGATCGGCGACACCGACCTGGCCGTCGCCAAGCTGTACAACATGCTGCCGGCCGACGAGGCCGGCACCTCGGACGGCCGCACCGCCGCCACCAACGCCACCGTGCGCTCGGTGTTCATCATCGGCCCGGACAAGAAGATCAAGCTGATGCTGACCTACCCGATGACCACCGGCCGCAACTTCGACGAAATCCTGCGCGTGCTCGATTCCATGCAGCTGACCGCCAAGCACAAGGTGGCCACGCCGGTGAACTGGAAGAATGGCGATGACGTCATCATCACCCCCGCCGTCAGCAATGAGGAGGCGGAAACCAAGTTCCCCGGCTTCCGCACCATCAAGCCTTACCTGCGTGTGACCAAGCAGCCGGTTTAAGCATGAGTGTACGCATCGAGGAGTCGTGGAAACTGCGGTTGCAGCACGAGTTTGAGCAGCCTTACTGGGAATCACTGACCTCCTTTGTGCGTGGCGAATACGCGGCCGGACAGTGCTGCCCGGCCGGCAAGAACATCTTCCGCGCCTTCGACCTGACGCCCTTCCACGACGTCAAGGTCGTCATCCTCGGCCAGGACCCGTATCACACGCCGGGCGCCGCCATGGGCTTTTGCTTCTCGGTCCCCGAGGGCAACCGCCCGCAGCCCAGCCTGCAAAACATTTTCCAGGAACTGCACAACGATCTCGGCCTCGAGCGCCGCCAGACCGACCTCAGCGACTGGGCGCGGCAAGGGGTGTTCCTGCTGAACAGCGTGCTGACCGTGCGCGCGCGCGAGGCCGGCTCGCATGCCAACAAGGGTTGGGAAACCTTCACGGACAGCGCCATCCGCGCCCTGTCGCAGCAGCGCGAAAACATCGTCTTTATCCTGTGGGGCAGCTACGCCATCGCCAAGCGCGCGCTGATCGACAGCCGCAAGCATCTGGTGATCACCTCGCCGCACCCGTCGCCGTTCTCCGCGCACAAGGGCTTCTTCGGCAGCAAGCCGTTCTCGCGCGCGAACGATTACTTAACCTCCAAAGGCCAAGCGCCGATACAGTGGGCTTAAACATGGACGCGAACAAATTCACCCCCGACTACTTCAACACCTTCGGCAAGGGCACGCTGCCGGATCACCTGGGCATCGTCATCACCTCGGTGCAGGAAAACCAGATCGTGGCCGAGTTCACCGTCACGCCAAACCACCTGGCGCCAAACGGCTTCCTGCACGCCGGCAGCGTGGTCACGCTGGCCGACACGGCCTGCGGTTACGCCTGCTTCGCGCACCTGCCTGAAGGCGCACAGAATTTCACCACCATCGAGCTCAAATCCAATCACCTGGGCACCGCGCGCGAAGGCACGGTGGTGGCCACCGCGACCGCCGTGCATCTGGGCCGCACCACGCAGGTATGGGACGCCATCGTCATCAACAAGGCCACTGGCAAAACAATAGCGTTGTTCCGCTGCACACAAATGGTTTTGTACCCGGCCAAATAGCGTCCAGCCGTCGCCGGCAGGGCCGCTCCCCCCTGCGATTTACGCAATTTTCTCTGTTGTTTTGAGCATTTTTGGAATTGTCCCCGTGAAGCATGCATTTGAAAATGATGTTTCAAATATATAAAAACTTGCGCCCTGGAGATAACAGCACAGCCTCCTGGCGCCGGTTAAATCAACGGGGACAGGAATGGACGGCACATACAAACGTATTGTGGTCGTTGGCGGCGGCACGGCCGGCTGGATGGCCGCGACGGCCTTGGCAAGCGCATTGCCCGCCAGCACCGTGGAGCTGGTGGAATCCGAGGAGATCGGCATCGTCGGCGTGGGCGAAGCGACCTTTCCCTCGATCCGCAACTTCCACCGTTTGGTCGGCATCGACGAGGCGGAGTTTCTGCGCGCCACCCACGGCACCTACAAACTGGGCATCGAATTTCGCGACTGGCGCGAGCGCGGCGAACGGTATTTCCATACCTTTGGCGATTTTGGCGAGCTGAGCGGGCCGAACGCCCTGTGGGGCCATTTCCGCCGCGTGGGCGACGCCGGCCTGGGCACGCTGGGCGAGCAGTGCCTGCCGACCGTGATGGCCAGCCAGGGCCGTTTCCAGGGCCTGGCCTCGGAAGAGGACCGTCCCTTCAACTATGCCTACCACTTCGACGCCGCGTTGTACGCCGTCTTCCTGCGCAAGCTGGCGTTGCAGCGCGGCGTGCGGCGCACCGAGGGCCGAGTGGTCGAGGTGGTGCGCCGCGCCGACGGCGGCGTGGCCCGGCTGACGCTGGCCGACGGCCGCGCGCTGGACGGCGACCTGTTCATCGACTGTTCCGGTTTCGCCTCCCTGCTGCTGGGGCGCAGCCTGAACGAGCCATTCGTCGACTTCAGCCACTGGCTGCCGGTGGACCGGGCCTGGGCCGTCCCCACCGAACTGAGCGGGGCGGCGCTGACACCCTACACGCGCGCCACCGCGCTCGAAGCGGGCTGGGCTTGGCGTATTCCGCTGAGCAGCCGGATCGGCAACGGCCATGTGTTCGCCAGCCGCTACATCGATGAGGAGCGCGCGCGTGAACAATTGCTGGGGCAGCTGGACGGCCGGCCGCTGGCCGAGCCGCGCCTGTTGCGCTTCACCACCGGCCACCGGCAGCGCTGCTGGGTCCACAACGTGGTCGGCCTGGGGCTGGCGTCCGGCTTTCTGGAGCCGCTGGAATCGACCAGCATTTTCCTGATCCAGAGCGGCCTCGGCCATCTGATTCCCGTTTTGCAGCAGGGCCGCGCGTCCACCGCGGCCGAGATCGACCATTACAACAGCGGCATGGCGCGTCAATTTGCGCGCATCCGCGATTTCATCATCCTGCACTACTGCCTCACGGCGCGCCGCGACAGCCCCTTGTGGCGCGCCATGGCCAGCATGGACTTGCCCGACACCCTGGCGTTCAAGCTGCACGCCTGGCGCCAGGCCGGCGTGCTGCATCAATACGCCTGGGAAGGCTTCGATGCCCACAGCTGGCTGGCGATCCACGCCGGCATGGGCCATTGGCCCGAGCGCATCGACCCGGGGCTGGAGGAGCTCACGCGCGAGGAGGCCTTGCAGGCCTTGCGCCAGCGGCGCGCGCGCCTTGCCGCCGTGGTTGCGGCCATGCCCACCCACGAGGCCTATCTGCGCCGGATGGTGGCGCGCTAACGTCAAGTCTTTCCCGCTCACCGGCGCGAGCCTGGCGGGGACATTTCTGTAAGCACAATCGAGGAGACAAAGTATCATGATGAAACGAATGACAGGATTCCGGCTGTCGGCCCTGGGCCTGGCCGGCATCGCGCTGCTGGCCGGTTGCGGCGGCGGCGGCGGTGGCAGTGGCAGTGGCGGTTCCGGCGGCGCGGTGCAGACCATCGCCTTCGACTTTCCGGGCGGCGCCACCGTGGCCATCCCGCCCGCCGTGGCGACCACGCAGCTGGTCGCCACCGCCAGTTCCGGCGGACCGATCACCTTCACCTCGAATACGCCGACCGTTTGCACCGTCAACGGCAGCACCGTGTCCCTGCTGATCGCCGGTGAGTGCTCGGTGACCGCCACCCAGCCCGGCTACCAAGGCTACGCCCCGGCCTCGCAGAGCCAGTTGTTCGTCATTCCCAAGCGGCCGCAGACGATCGTGTTCCGCAATCCGGGCTCGCAAGCGCTGGATGGGCAGCCGGCAACGCTGACCGCGACCGTCAACACGGGCCGGCCGGTCACCTTCTCGACCAGCACGCCGACGGTGTGCTCGGTCAACGGCAACACACTGTCCAAGCTGGCCAACGGGCTGTGCGTGGTCACCGCCACGCAGAGCGGCGACGATATCTTTGCGGCCGTGAAGCTGGACCGGAGCATTCCGGTGGGCACGGAAAAGGCGCCCGCGCTGACTTTCCTGAGCGGCTATAAGGACACCTCGACCACCAGGGAGCTGGGCAGCGTCGGCACCTATTCCGGCAGCAGCGCCGATGGCTGGTGGTGCGGCGGCAGCTGGTGCGGCAGCGCCGTGTCCGGCGACGGCGGCAGCTTCTCGTATTTCTACAGCATCCAGCCGGCGGATCCCGCCGGCCTGGGCGCCTACTATGGCTTCACCATGATGGCCGGCACACTGAGCGCGATGGCCTCGGGCGGCGACACGCTGGTCGGCGTGCGCATCGACGCCCAGGCGGCGCTGAAGTTCAATCTGGCGCAGAACAGCGAGTGGTTCGGCACCGGCAAAAACGCGGTCAATGTCGATCTGTACCTCGGCCACTACGCGCTCAAGGAGGGCAAGGACTGCAACGTGAAGCTGCGCGCCGTGGTGACGCCGACCCAGGCCGCCGCCACCGACTACAGCGTCGGCCTGAGGGACAAGTTCACGATCAGCGAGTCGTGCGGCCTGACCGGGCTGGACCTGTGGAATGAATTGCAGGACTACCCGATCTCGAAGATCGAGTTTTCCGCGGTGAACACGAACACCACGGCATCGAGCACAGGCACGGCCGCGCCCACCTTTACCAGCAAGCTGACGCTGACCGGCGCCATCAGCTTCCAATGACAAGAGGAACAAGATAATGAAAAACACAGGGACGATGAGCAACAGGAAACCGCTCAAGATGACCGTGCTGGCGATGGTGGCGGCGCAGCTGGCGCTGCTGTACAGCGGCGGCGTGCTGGCGCAGACGGACACGCCGCCGCCGGTCAGCAAGGACACGCCGCCGGACAAGATCGTGGTCGTGACCGGCCAGCGCAAGCAGCTGGAGACCTCGCAAAAAATCAAGCAAGAGTCCGACCTGATCGTCGATTCGGTCGTGGCCGACGAGGCCGGCAAACTGCCGGACAAGTCGATCACCGAAGTGCTGCAGCGGGTGGTGGGCGTCACCATGGACCGCAATACCTCGCGCACCCGCACCAACGCCGCCAGCAATCCGCTGTCCTACAACGTCGAGGGCTCGGGCGTGCAGATCCGCGGCCTGTCCTGGGGCTCCTCCACCCTGAACGGACGCGAAGGCTTCTCGGCCGGCTGGCCCGGACGCGAATTGAGCTGGGGCGACATCCCGCCGGAACTGATGGCCGGCGTGGACGTGTACAAGAACCCCTCGTCCGAGCTGATCGAAGGCGGCATCAGCGGCCAGGTCAATCTGCGCACCCGGCTGCCGTTCGACTCCAAGGGGCAATCGGGCGCCTTTTCCTTCTCGGACAGCTATAGCCCGTTTGGCAAGAAGAATACGCCGTCCTTCTCCGGCCTGTACTCCAACCGCTGGTCGACCGACATGGGCGAAATCGGCGCCCTGATCGACGTCTCCTACGGCAAATCGGCGTTCCGCTCCGACTCCTACACCCTCGGCGCCTACTACCCGCTGAGCAAGCCGGTCCCCGGCAAGACGGTGTGGGTGCCGAACGGCATCTCCTGGGGCACCAGCGAGGGCGAGTCGGAACGCGCGGGTATCTATGGCGCATTGCAATGGAAGAAGAACGACAAGGAGTCGTCGCTGACGTACTTCGATTCGGGCTTCCGTTCCGAGAGCGTCAACGGCGGCATCTTCAGCACCGCGTCGGACGGCAATCTCGGCCTGACCCCGTATGACCTCACGCTCACCAATGCCCAGTACGACGCCAACGGCATCCTGCAAAAAGGCACGTTGAGCTATCCGGGCGGCACTGGCCGCAACCAGTTCGCGGCGGGCGGCTTGTCCGCCGGCTCCACCAGTTCCTATGACAATGCGCATGGACGCACGCGCGATATCTCCTGGAACCTGAAATGGAGGATGGATGAGCGCTGGACCTTCCAGAGCGATCTGCAATGGGTGCACGCCACCAATGGCGGGGACGGCAACATGATCAATATGGGCACCTTCGTGCCCAGCATGAGCTTTGACCTCACCACCCCGCGGCCGACGGTCGGTTTCGACGCCGCCGCCCGCGCCGCCCTGGCCGATCCCGGCAACTATTACTTCAACACCCTGCAGCCTTACCTCAACAAGGCGAAGGGCGACATGTACGCCTGGAAGGGCGACGCCAAGTTCGTCTTCGACAGCGACGTGCTGCGCGATCTGCGCTTTGGCGTGCGTGTGACGCACCGCTCGATGTCGCATGCGATCGGCGTCGGCAGCGGCTGGTATTCCCTGTCCGAGCCGTGGGCGGTGCTGCAGAGCCCGGTGGCGGGCCGGCCGCCGATGGCTTCCGAGTGGGGCAGCAACTGGCAACCGCGCGGCAATTTCGGCTATCTGAGCGATCCGCGCTATGCCAACCTTGCCCCGGTCCAGCAATACACCTTCCCCAACTTCTTCAACGGCAGGATAGGCATGCCGCCAACCATCGTGGTGCCCACCATGGCCGCGGTGCGTAACTATCCGGCCCAGGCCGCGGCGCTGCTGGCGGTGAAGCGCTTGCAATGCGAGGATGGCAACAAGCTCAAGAACACCAACGTCGATTGTTCGACCCAGGGCAGCGACTGGCGGCCGATGATCTTCTCGAACGACCCCAAGGACATCAACCCGCAAAATCCCGTGCAGGGCGCGCTGTCGACCGCCAGCGAAAACACCCAGGCCCTGTATGGCACCCTGCGCTTCGGCTTCGACAACTGGAAGTACCCGGTGGAAGGCAACGCGGGGGTGCGGGTGATCCGGTCGAGCTCGCAGTCGCACGGCTACACGGTATTCAATCCGCAATATAGCGACACCACCAATCCCGCCTTGCCGCGGTTCGGGGTGTTCAACGAGCCGCTGGACGTCAAGGGCAGCCATACCGACGTGATCCCGAGCCTGAACCTGAAGGTGAACCTGACCGACAAGCTGCAGTCGCGCATTGCGCTGTCGCAGGGCATTGCCCGCCCCGGCTTCGACCAGTTGCAGGAGTACGTCAATCTGCAGCAGAAGGTGGAAAACGCCACCGTCAACGGCGTCACCACCATCAAGTCGGTCAGCTACGTCGGGACCAACTCGGGCAACGCGAACCTGAAGCCGCTTAAATCGAACAACTTCGATCTGTCGCTGGAATGGTATCCGCGCGCCGGCCAGTCGCTCACGGCAGTGGTGTTCTACAAGAAGATCAAGGACATCATCATGAACGATACCTACACCAGAAGCGTGAAGGATCTGGCCGGCAATTCGCAGGAGTTCGTCATCACCGGGCCGGCCAACGCGGCCAAGCTGTGGCAGGGCGGCATTGAGATCGCCGGCCAGACCTATCTGGACAAGCTGCCCGGCCTGGAGGACATACCGGATTGGGCCAAGGGCTTCGGCGTTTCCGCCAACTGGACCTATCTGGATGGCAAGCAGGACCTGTACCATCCCTACACGGCGCCTTATTGCCCGAAGAACGGCACGGCCACCTCCATGAACAATCTCTACGGTTGCGACACCAACGGTCTGCCCTTCAAGGACCTGCCGGTGGTCAACATGTCCAGGCATGCCTTCAACCTGGGCCTGATGTACGACCGTGGGCCGATTTCGGCGCGACTGGCGTATAGCTGGCGCTCGCGCACCTTGTTGGCGACCAACGCCTTTGGCGCCGGCGGCAATGATGCCGTCAGCGCCGATCCGGCACGCCTGGTCAACGGGGTGGCGCCGACGGACGTGGGCTGGGGCTTGCCGGTGTGGCAGGAGGCGGTGGGACAGTGGGACGCCAGTCTCAACTACAACTTCACCGCCAACCTGTGGGCCAGCGCCGCGGTCAGCAACCTGACCCGGACCGTGACCAAGCAGACCAATCAGCAGTACATCGGCAACACGGGACGTTCCTGGTTCGATCCGGGCCGCAGCTTCCGGGTAGCCATGGGTTATCACTTCTGATAAATTCATCCTCATGCGTGCACCACACATGAGGATGAACGATGATTAAACGCCCCCGCCTGCTGGCACTGGGCTTGCTGCTGGCCTCGTCGCTGGCGCTGGCCCAGATGCCGTACACCGAAGACTCCACCTACCAGGGCCTGGGCGGCAAGGAAGGTATCAAGAAGATTGTCGATACCTTCCTCACTCTGGTGCTGGCCGATCCGCGCATCAAGGACAATTTCACCGACTTCGATATTCCGCAGCTGAACACCCGCCTGCAGGAGCAGTTCTGCGAGTTCGCCGGCGGCCCCTGCAAGTACACCGGCAAATACCGCGACAAGACCATGGACGGTGTCGGCACCGTGCGTGACATGAAGACCGTGCATCAGGATCTGAAGATCACCAACGCCATGTTCAACGCGCTGACCGAGGACTTGCAGATCGCCATGGAACAGCACAATGTGCCCAGCAGCGTGGCGCTCAAGCTGGTCGCCAAGCTGGCGCCGATGCAACGCGACATCGTGACGCAATAATTCCGCCGGGAGCCGAGCAATGAAAAAAATCATTCCGACTTTGTTGGCTGTGTGCGCATGCGCCGCTGCCGGCGCGCAGGACATGGGCAAGCTGCTGGCCACCGGCGGCGTGTCGCAGGTGGAGGGCGCGGGCGGCGGCGGCATCACGCCGTGGGCGCTGATCAGCGGCTATGGCACGCGCGACAGCTGGGGCGCCAACGCGCACTACACCCACCTCAGCACGCAGGACTACAAGTTGCATACCTACGGCGTCACGGCCGGCATCGCGGACCGTCTCGAGGTGTCCTTCGCCAACCAGGAGTTCACCGGCAGCCTGGCCCCGCTCGACAAGCTGAACATCAAGCAGGACATCGTCGGTCTCAAGCTGAAAGTGCTGGGCGACGCGGTGTACGAGCAGGATGTGTGGCTGCCGCAGGTGGCCATCGGCGTCATGTACAAGAAGAACAAGGGCGTGCGCGGACTGGAGGCGCTGGGCGTCACCAACGTCAAGCAGCTGGGCGCGAAGGACGACAGCGGCTACGACTACTATGTGTCCGCCACCAAGATCTATCTGGAGCACAGCCTGCTGCTGAACGCGACGCTGCGCGCCACCCGCGCCAACCAGATGGGCATCCTCGGCTTCGGCGGCGACCGGAACGACGACACGCGCCTGATGCCGGAATTCTCGGCGGCCTATCTCATCAACCGCAAGCTGGCGCTGGGCGCCGAGTACCGCCGCAAACCGCACAACCTCGGCGTGGACGACGAGAAGGCGTACTACGACGCCTTCATCGCCTGGTTCCCGACCAAGAACTTCTCGGTGACGGCGGCGTACGCCAACCTGGGCGACATCACCATCTTCAATCCGAAGAAGCAGAAGGGCTGGTACCTGTCGCTGCAGGCCGGCTTCTAGTAGCTTTTGTAGGGCAGGAATTTACCGCTCAGCACTACCTGCACGCGGTCGCCCTTGGGGTCGGCTTCACGCTGGATGTCCATCGAGAAGTCGATCGCGCTCATGATGCCGTCGCCGAATTCCTCGTGGATCAATTCCTTGATGGTGGTGCCGTACACGCTGACGATTTCATACCAGCGGTAGATCAGCGGATCGGTCGGCACGGCGCTGGGCAGTGAACCTTTATAGGGCACGATCTGCAGCCAGGCGGCTTCCTCGTCGGTCAGTTCGAACAGCTCCTGCGCCTTGTCGGCCTGCTCGCGGTTGAAGGTCATCTGGCCGAGCAGCGCGGCGGTGGTCCATTCCTTGCTCTGGCCGAAGTGCGTGGCGATGTCGGCCCAGCGCATTTTGCGCGACACTTTGGCGGACAGGATTTTTTGCGTGACTTGGTTGCGGTCCATGGCGGCTTCCCTTGTGGTTGGAGAAGCCAGTTACCATGCAAGCGGCGTGCCAATCAGCCCTTGAGCGACTCCGCCAACAGCTTGTGCAGGGCCGGGAAGTCCGGCTCGCCCAGGTAGCGCTTGAGGATCTTGCCATCCTTGCCGATCACGAAGGTGGTTGGCGTCATGGCGACGTTGCCGTAGGCCTTGGCGGCCGAGCCGTCCGTGTCCAGCGCGACCTTGAACGGCAGCTGGCGCGTCTCGGCGTAGTTCAGCACGTAGTTGGGCGGGTCGTAATTCATCGCCACGGCGACGAACTCCAGGCCGTCGGCCTTGAACTTGTTGTAGGTGTCGACCATCTTGGGCATCTCGGCCACGCAGGTGGTGCACGAGGTGGCCCAGAAGTTGACCATCACCACCTTGCCCTTCAGGCTCTCGGGCGTGATCTTCTCGCCCTTGATGCTCATGAAGGTCAGCTCGGGCGCCACCTCGCGCTTGGACACGGTGGCGTAGGCGCCAAAGCCGATGGCGGCGATCGCCACGGCGGCGATCACCGGTTTGATCCAGGCGCGGGAGGCGTCGCTCATTGGCTGCTCGCGTTGTTGGCGGTGTTGGCCGGCTTCGGCTGGTAGCTCTTCCACTCTTCCTCGGTGATGTATTCAAACACCTTCACCACCTTGGTCACGCCGCTGACGCCGCGCGCGATGTCGGCGCCGATCTGGCCTTCGCGCTGGGTCACGCGGCCCTGCAGGTAGACCACGCCGCGCTCGGTCACCACCTGGTAGGAGTTGGCCGAGATGTCCTTGGCGTCCACCAGGCTGGCCTTGACCTTGGTGGTGATCAGCGTGTCGTTGGAGCGCGAGGTGTAGCTCGACGGGCCGGCGATCTCCAGCTCGTTGATGACGTCGATCACGCCCTCGATGCCGCGGATCTCGCGCTCGATCTGCGCTTTCATGGCTTCATCGCGCACCTCGCCGGTCAGCAGGGCGCGGCGGTTGAAGCTGTTGATGTTGACGTGCGCGGCGTCGCCACCGACGTTGTTGACCTTGATGGCGGCCTTGACTTCAATCGCGCGGTCTTCGGTCTGCGCGCCGAACGTGCGGCGGTCGGAAGCCGCCAGCGTACCGGAAATCGCGCCGCCCGCGACCAGCGCGACGCAGCCCGACAGCGATGCCAGCATGGCGCCGCACAGCACGCTCATGGCCAGCGGACGTTGTATCTTTTTCCAGATAGCGCTGGAATTATTCATTCACATCTCCTCCGAACAGGGCGACGTCGATGCCGTCGCAAATGCAATGGATGGTCACCAGGTGGACTTCCTGGATGCGGGCGGTGCGGTCGTGCGGCACGCAGATGTGCACGTCGGCGTCGGTCAGCATCTTGCCGATCGCGCCGCCGCCCTTGCCGGTCAGCGCCACCACGCGCATCTCGCGTTCCAGCGCCGCCTCGATGGCCGCCATAACGTTGGCCGAGTTGCCCGAGGTGGAGAACGCCAGCAGGATGTCGCCGGCCTGGCCGAACGCCTGCACCTGCTTGGAGAAGATCTCGCGGTAGCTGTAGTCGTTGGCCACCGCCGTCAGGATCGAGGTGTCGGTGGTCAGGGCGATGGCCGGCAGCGGGAAGCGCTCGCGCTCGAAACGGCCCACCAGCTCGGCCGCGAAGTGCTGCGCGTCGGCGGCCGAACCGCCGTTGCCGCATACCAGGATCTTGTTGCCGTTGGACAGCGCCGAGAACATCATCTCGATCGCCTGCGCGATATGCGGGGCGAGGACGGTGGCGGACTGGATTTTGAGTTCGGCACTTTCGTGGAAGTGCGAGAGGATGCGTTGATTAGTCATAGTGTGCTGATTATAGTGCAGTCGTCCGGCCGGCCGGACAAGCGCTGTTAAAAATGCTTACATCTCCAGCACGTTTTGTATCCATGACAACTTCTCATTGTCGATGGCAATCAGATCGAAGCGGCACGGCGGCGGGATCTTGTGGCGTAAAAGATAATATTGCGCGGCGCGCAACAGGCGCTGCTGCTTGGCCGGGGTGACGCTGTAGACGGCGCCGCCGTAGCGCGCGCCGGCGCGCCGCCGCACCTCCACGAACACCAGCGTCGGCCCCTCCAGCATGATGAGGTCGATCTCGCCGGCCTTGCACAGGAAATTGCGCTCCAGCAGCGTCAGGCCCTGGGCGAGGAGGTGGCTGAGCGCCCGGTCCTCGCCCTGCCGGCCCAGCCGCTGCTGTGGGGTGCGCGGCATGGCATCCTCATGGGCGGGCCGGCTGCGGGGCGCCGTTCTGGTAGATGGCCGGTTGCTCGACGCGCTCGAAACTGGCCGGGCCCTGGCCGAAGTCGACGGTCAGCTTGCCGGTCACGCCGTCCAGCTGGAAGCGGCCGGCCGGATGGCGGGCGATCTCGCGCGCCACGCGGAAGGCGTCGATGCCGAGCGCGTACAGGCGCGCCATGTCGGCGCTGCCGACCCCGGTCTGCAGCGAACGCGGATACACCATCACCGCCGGGTGGTCGCGCTGGACCTGCCACGGCAGGTCCAGCAGGCGCACACCCTCCAGGTCGCGGCCGGGGAAGCCGGCGCCCGGATTCAGCGCCGAGGTGCCGTAGATCGGCAGGTTGGCGAATTGCTCGGTCGGCACGGTTGGTGGCGGCGGCAGTTTGTCGGCGGTGCTGAAAATCGGGTTGTCCGGCTCGGTGGTCAGCACACTGCCCAGGGCGATGCGCAGCTGGCGGGTCTGGTCGGCGCCCATGGCCGAGAACAGCACGGCCGGGGTGTCCTGGCGCAGGCGGGCGCGCAGTTGCACCAGTTCCGGATCGCTGAGGTAGCCGTCCGGCGCGCTCAGCTCGACGATGCGCAGCGGCCGGCCGAGCCGCCCTTCCCACTGGTTGGCAAAGGCCGTCGCCACGCGGCGCTGCCAGGCCGAGTTGGTGGTCAGCACCAGCGCGCCGCCGCTCGGCTGGTCGGCGGCGGCCCATTGCGCGGCCTGGCGCGCCTCTTCCTCGATCGACAGGCCGATGGCCAGCATTTGCGGCGGCAGCGCCGCGCCGGTCTGGCCATGGCCCTCGGGATAATTCAAGGCGATGGTGGGCTTGCTGACCAGCGAACTGCCGGCCACGGCCGCCACCGCCGTGCGCGACAGCGGACCCACCACGATGTCCTGGTCCTGCAGCGCGCGGGCGTAGGCGCCCAGGATGTCCTGCGGCACGTCGCCGGTTTCCACCACCGTGACGGTGATGTTGTCGCGGTCGCGCTCGAGGCCGGCCATGAAGCCGGCGCGCACCGATTCGGCGGCCGCGCCCAGCGTGTCCGAATGCAGCGGCAGCAGCAGGCCGATGCGGACCGGGGCGCCCGACGGCGGCGCGTTGTCGTTGACGAAGCGCGCCCCGGTGTCGGCCTGGCGGATGGCCGGCTGGCCGCTGGCGCCATCGCCCGCATCAGGCTCGGCGGTGGCGCCGGGCATGGTCACGGCGAACACCTCGGCCGGCGGCAGGTCCGGTCCGGGCGGCGCCTTGGGCGGCGGCGGCGCGGGAGGCTGGACGGGCGGCGGCGGCAGACTTGTTTTTGCCGGCTGGGGCGAGCACAATCCTCCCGGCGCGTCGCAAAACGGCGTGCTGCATGCACTCAGCACCGCGGCGGCCATGCACAGCAGCGTCAACCTCACACTTTTCATCCTACCTCCAATGAGCGACCACGTATCCAGTTCCATCGCCAGCCTGCCCGTCCTGGGCGAAACGGCGCACCAGACCTATCCTAGCGCAACCTTGTACGTCGTGGCGACCCCCATCGGGAATGTGACCGATATTAGCCTGCGCGCGCTGCACGTTTTGAGCTTGGTCAATGCTGTTGCATGCGAGGACACGCGCAATACCGCCACCTTGATGAACCGCTTCGGCCTGCACAAGCCCTTGATCGCCGCGCATCAGCACAATGAGCGTGAGGCGGCGGAAACCTTGATTGCGCGATTGCAAGCTGGGGAGCGGATCGCGCTGGTCTCGGACGCCGGCACGCCGGCGGTGTCCGATCCGGGCGCGCGCATCGTGGACGCGGTGCGCGCGGCTGGACTGCGCGTGCTGCCGCTGCCGGGCGCCTCGGCGGCGGTGACGGCCTTGTCCGCCAGCGGGCTGGTGAACGATCAGTTTTACTTTGTCGGTTTCCTGCCGGCCAAGGCCAGGCAGCGGGAAAACTTCCTCGCCACGCTGCGCGCGGTGACGGCCACCATGGTGTTTTACGAGGCGCCGCACCGCATCCTGGACTGCGCCGCCGCGTTGGCCTCGGTGTTCGAGCCGACCCGGCAAGTGGTGTTCGCGCGCGAGCTGACCAAGATGTTCGAGGAAATCCACCGCTGCCCGCTGTCCGAGGCGGAAGCGTGGATCAAGGCCGACGCGCACCGGGAAAAAGGCGAGTTCGTGGTGCTGCTGGAAGGCGCCGCGCCGGCCGATGACGAAAACGACGTGGAGGCGGACCGCTTGCTGCAAATCCTGCTGGCGGAACTGCCTGTCAAACAGGCGGCCGGCCTGGCCGCGCAAATCACCGGCCGCAAGAAGAACGCGCTGTACGACCGCGCGCTGGAGCTCAAGGGCTAAAACTTGCAGTGCTTGTCGAACGCCCAGACCAGCGGGGCAAGCAGGCCTGCCCCCGCGCCGGCCTGCAGGCAGTCATATTTCTTGGCGCTGGCGACGCCTTTTTGCAGCTGGGTCTGATGGTCCTCAGGGGACAGCGGATGGGCTTCCAGCTGTGCCGCCAGCGTGCCCGGGGTGGCCTTCTCCTTCGCCACGCTGCGCGCGGTTTTCAGCGCTTCATCCATATTGAACTTCTTCTGTTGCTGATCCGGGTAAAGCGGATCGGGCGTCGCGGTGATGGGCTGCGTCGCGGGCGATGGCTGCGCCTGCTGCGCGATGGCCGCCGGCGCCGGGGCGCGCTCGGGCGGCGCGGCCCGGACCGGCTCGCGCTTGCGCCGCGGTTCCGGCCTGAGCGGCGGCGGCTCGACCTTGGCCACCACTTTCGGCGGCGCCGGCGGCTGCAGCCACACCGTCATCGTCCGCGCCGGCTGTTGCTGCGCGGGCGGGCTGGAAAGTCGATAGCCGAACAGCAACACGGTGTGCAGCGCCAGCGAGATGGCAACCCCCGCGATGATGCCGGGACGCCGCAGCCGGGCCGGCCTGTCGAATGAAATTGTCGCACTCATGATCTTTAGATAATAGCACCGAAGTGGATCGGGCACTTGACGACCTTCACGCCAGGCTGTATTATCTTGCTTCTTCGGAGTGTAGCGCAGCCCGGTAGCGCATCTGGTTTGGGACCAGAGGGTCCAAGGTTCGAATCCTTGTACTCCGACCAAAATCTAAAAACCCTGTTTGATGGCAACGTCAAACGGGGTTTTTTCCTTTTCACTCCCGATTTTGGCCCCTTCGTCGCACGGGCCGTCGCGGCACCCCGCCAGCGCTAGAATGGCCACATGAATACGACACCCTTCTACCTCAAGCCCGCCGAAGTCAGGCACGATCCGCGACTGGTGTGGCGTTACCGTTGGCAATCGCTGCTGCGCAATTGGGCGGCGGTCGCCATCATCGGCGTGCTCGTCCTGGTGGTGCTGCTGGGATTCCTGTTCTCCCTGCCGAACCGCCCAGCCTTGCACGCCGGCGGCTGGACGTGGATCAACATCTTCTTTGGCGTGGTATGGCCGGTGCTGGTGCCTATGATCATCGGCAACAACCTGGCGCTGGCGCGCCTGAAAGAGCTGTCCGAGGCCGGCACCCCGCTGACCGAGGAAATGATCAGCTCGCGGCCCCGCCGCACGTTGATCTCGCCGCTGGACCCGCTGACCACCTACAACGTCTGCACCGAAACCCTCTCCGGGCTGGCGGTTGGCATGGCGCTGGGGTATGGCGGACCGGCCGTGTTCCGCTACTCGCCGTTCGAAGGCAAGATCCTGATCGGCCCGCGCCGTCCGGTGTGGCTGACGCAGTGCACCGAGGTGCTGGTGGCCGGTGAACCGGGCCAGCCGGTCGAGGTGCGCATCCGCCGCCGCTTCGGCATGGATTTCTTCGCGGTCCAGCGCGGCGGCGCCTTGCAGGCGGTGGAGACGGTGGCGGCGCATCTGCGCGCCCAGTTCGAGCAAAAAGACCGCGCCCTGCGCGCCATCAGGCGCGAGGAGGAACTGGAGCGCGCGGCCCTGAACGCCAAGCTGTCCGCCTTGCAGGCGCAGGTCGAGCCGCACTTCCTGTTCAACACCCTGGCCAACCTCAAATACCTGATCCGCACCGACGCCGACATGGCGCAGCAAATGCTCGACCACCTGGTCGGCTACCTGCAGAACGCCCTGCCCGACATGCGCTCGGTATCGTCGACGCTGGAACGCGAGCTGGCGCTGGTGCGCGATTACCTGTCCATCATGCAGATCCGCATGGGCCAGCGGCTGCGCTTCCACATCCAGGCCGATGAGGTGGCGCTGGCCCAGCCCTTCCCGCCGGCGATGCTGATCTCGCTGGTGGAAAACGCCGTCAAGCATGGGCTGGAGCGCGCCAGCCGCGCCGGCGAAATCGTCATCACCGCCGCGCTGCATGGCGATGGCCTGCGGGTGCGGGTGTGCGATGATGGCGTCGGCCTGACCGAGCAGATGGGCCAAGGCTTCGGCCTGTCGAATATCCACGAGCGCCTGCAGCTGCTGTACGGCGAGCGCGCCTCGCTGTCGGTCGCTGCCGGGGAACACGGCGGCGTGGTCGCCACATTGACCATCAAGGAGCAAGGATGACGATCGCCTTGATCGTGGAAGACGAACCGCTGCTGGCCGCCGAGCTGCGCGACCAGCTGCAGGCGCTGTGGCCGGAGCTGGAGATCGCCGGCCACGCGGAAAATGGTGTGGAGGCGGTGTCGATGCTGGAAGCGCTCAAGCCGGACGTGGTGTTCCTCGACATCCAGATCCCGGGCCTGAGCGGCATGGACGTCGCGCGGCACGTGGCGGAGGCGACGCAGATCGTCTTCGTGACGGCCTACGCCGAGCACGCGGTGCAGGCATTTGAAGCGGGGGCGGTGGACTACATCGTCAAGCCGGTGACGGCGGCGCGGCTGCTGCAAACGGTGAAGCGCCTGAAGACGCGCAGCGTGGCGCCGGTGCCGGCGGGCGTATGGCGGCAGCTGGCGCCAGCGCCGGTGCAGCACCTGAAGTGGATCAAGGCATCGGCCGGCAACACCGTGCGGCTGGTGATGGTGCGCGATGTGCTGTATTTCCAGTCCAACGACAAATACACGCGGGTGGTCACGCACGATGGCGACGCCTTGATCCGCCTGCCGCTGAAAAGCCTGATCGGCCAGCTGGATCCCACGCAGTTCGCGCAAATCCACCGCGGCGCCATCGTCAATCTGGAAGCGGTGGAGCGCATCGATCGCGACGGCACGGCGATGGAAATCCGCCTGCGAGGCCGGCCGGAAAAACTCGCCATCAGCGAAGCCTACACCCGCCAGTTCCGGCAGATGTGAATCCGGGGTCAGGTCCTCCATTTCTACACGGCCTCAGCTGTGGCGCAGCTGAGGCCGTGTAGAAATGGAGGACCTGACCCCGGATTGCTAAGTTAAGGGCCGTCATTCCCGCGCAGGCGGGAATGACGGCTCATCAGTTTGTGGTCGAAAAGGGCTTAACTTACCGGCATGAGGACCTGACCCGGATTTTGATTGTTATGTTATCAAGCGGCACGTTTGGCGGCGATGGCGTTGCCGGCGCGGCTGGCGCCTTTGCGGTTGAGGAACTGCGAGATGAACTGGCCCGCGTCCACCACGATATCGAGGTCGATGCCGGTCTCGATGCCCAGCCCCTGCATCATGTACAGCACATCCTCGGTGGCGACATTGCCGGTCGCACCCTTGGCATACGGGCAGCCGCCCAGGCCCGATACCGACGAGTGGTAAATCGCAATGCCCAGCTCCAGGCTGCCGTAGATGTTGGCCAGCGCCTGGCCATAGGTATCGTGGAAGTGGCCCGACAAGCCGTCCACGCGGAATTCGCGGATGGCGCGCTCCATCACCGCCTGCGTCTTGCGCGGCGTCGCCACGCCGATGGTGTCGGCGATGTCGATTTCATCGCAGCCCAGGTCGCGCATGCGGCCCACCACGTCGGCCACCGCGTCCAGCGGCACCTCGCCCTGATACGGACAGCCGAAGGCGCAGCTGATGCTGCCGCGCAGGCGGATGCCGTGCTCCCTGGCCGCCTTCGCCACGCCTTCGAAGCGCGCGATCGATTCGGCGATCGAGCAGTTGATGTTCTTTTGCGAGAAGGCTTCCGAGGCGGAGCCGAAGATCACCACTTCGCCGGCCTTGGCCGCCAGCGCCGCCTCGAAGCCCTGCATGTTGGGCGTGAGCGCGGAATAGATCACACCCGGCTTGCGCTCGATCGCCGCCATCACCTCGGCGCTGGTGGCCATCTGCGGCACCCACTTCGGCGACACGAAGGCCGCCGCCTCGATGTTCTGGAAGCCGGCGCTGGTGAGGCGGTTCACCAGCTCGATCTTGATCTCGGCCGGGACGTTTTCCTTTTCATTTTGCAGGCCGTCGCGCGGGCCGACTTCAACGATTTTGACTTGTTTCGGTAAGCTGCTCATTTCAATATCCCAGTGTGCGGTCGACCACGCCGGCGACCCGTTCGCCGGCTTCGGTCTTGCGAATGTTGGCGGCGATCTGCTGCACGCTCTCGCGGCGCAAGGTCAGCGCGGAGATGTGCGGCGTGATGGTGATGCGCGGCTCCTGCCAGAACGGATGCTGCGCCGGCAACGGCTCGTTGCGGAACACGTCGAGCGTGGCGGCGGCGATGTGGCCGGACTTGATCAGCGCGAGCAAATCCGGTTCCGCGATGTGCGCGCCGCGCGCGACGTTGATGATGTACGCGCCTTCCGGCAGCTTGTTCATGTTGGTGCGGTCCATGATGTTGCTGGTGTCCGGCGTCAGCGGCAGCATGCACACCAGCACGCGGGTGCCGCGCAGGAAGGTGTCCAGTCCATCGGGGCCGCTGAAGCACTGCACGCCGGCCATGCTTTTCTCGGTGCGGCTCCAGCCGCGCAACGGGAAGCCGAACGGCGCCAGCGCCTCCAGCACGCGCTTGCCCAGCACGCCCATGCCCAGCACGCCGATGGCGAAATCCTCCTTGTGGTGCTGGGGCAGCGGCGCCCACTGGCCGGCGCGCGCCTGCGCCTCGTATTCGTCGAAGCGGCGGAAGTAGCGCAGCACGGCGTGCGTGACGTATTCGGCCATCTGCAGCGCCATGCCGGCATCTTCAAGACGGATGATGGGGACATGCGGCGGCAGCGCATCGCCGAACTTCAGCAGCGCGTCCACGCCGGCGCCGGTGACGAAGATGGCTTTCACGGTGGCCAGTTCGGCCAGCATGGCCTCCGGCGGCGACCACACCACGGCGTAGTCGCAGGCCTGGCATTTTTCGCCGGCGTGCCAGATTTCGATTTCGGCTTCCGGCAGGTACTTGGCGAAGTCCTTGATCCACGGTTCGGTTTTGCCGTCGGCGCGGTGTAGCAAGATGCGCATGGGAGCTCCTTTACGCGGCCTTGAAGGCGAGCAGCGGCGCGCCGTCCGCCACCTGGTCGCCGACGCTGTAGAGGATGTCGTCGACCACGCCGTCATACGGTGCGGCGATGGTGTGTTCCATCTTCATCGCTTCCATGATGACGAGTGCCTCGCCCTTCTTCACTTCCTGTCCTTTGGCGGCGAGGACGGCGACCACCTTGCCCGGCATCGGCGCGGTGAGGCGGCCGCCTTCGGATTCGGTTTCGCCGGCGTGCGCCATGGGGTCGTTCCAGGCCAGCTGGTGGTGGGCGCCGTTGGCGAAGACGTGGAACACGTCGTCGTCGCGCAGGACGGTGCCGTGCGTGGCGCTGTCGCCAAGCTTGATGCGGTAGTCGCCGCCATCGCGGGCCGTCAGCGACAGGATCTGCGGCGCGGCGGCGCCGGCGCTGAACAGCCAATCATTGGCGCGGTAGCTCACATAGGTGTCGTAGGCCGCGTGCTCGTCGGAGAAGGCGAGTTTGCGGGCGTAGGATTGGTTCAGGCGCCAGCCGGTGGTGTGGCTCCACGGGTCGGCGGGATTGGCGCTGGCCGGGGCGGCGGCGCGCGCCTCGCCGGCCAGCAGCGCGGCGGCGGCAAGGGCCAGCGCACCGGCGGGCACGGGCTGCGCGGGTGGGAACAGCGTGTCGTGATTGCGTTCGATCAGGCCGGTGTCCAGGTCGGCGGTGGCGAAGGCCTGGCCCTCAACGAGACGCTTCAGGAAGGCGATGTTGGAGGCAAGGCCGACGATCTGGTACTGCGACAGCGCCTGCGCCATGCGGGCCAACGCCTGCTTGCGGTCCGCGCCCCACACGATCAGCTTCGCGATCATCGGGTCGTAGAACGGCGAGATGGCATCGCCCTCGCGCACGCCGGAGTCGATGCGCACGGCGGCTGGCGTGACGCCGGCGCCGCCCAGTTCAAACGCCACCGCGTCCGGCGTGCCGAGATGGCGCAAGGTGCCGATCGACGGCAGGAAGCCTTTTTCAGGATTCTCCGCGTAGATGCGCGCCTCGATGGCGTGGCCGTTGATGGCCAGTTCGTGCTGCTGCTTCGGCAGCGGCTCGCCGGCCGCCACGCGCAGCTGCCACTCCACCAGGTCGGTCCCGGTGATCATCTCGGTGACCGGATGTTCGACCTGCAGGCGGGTGTTCATCTCCATGAAGTAGAACGAGCCGTCCTGATTGGCGATGAACTCCACCGTGCCGGCGCCGACGTAGCCGACGGCGCGCGCGGCGGCCACCGCCGCCTCGCCCATCGCCGCGCGGCGCTCGGCCGGCATGCCCGGCGCCGGCGCTTCTTCGAGCACTTTCTGGTGGCGCCGCTGCACCGAGCAATCGCGCTCGAACAGATAGATGCAATTGCCCAGCGTGTCGGCAAACACCTGGATTTCAATGTGGCGCGGACGCTGGAGGTATTTCTCCGCCAGCACCTTGTCGTCACCGAAAGAACTAATCGCCTCGCGCTTGCAGGATGCCAGCGCATCCTTGAACTGCGCCGAGTTCTCCACCACGCGCATGCCCTTGCCGCCGCCGCCGGCCGACGCCTTCAGCAGCACCGGGTAGCCGATGCGGTCCGCTTCGCCGTGCAGGAAGTCCGCGTCCTGCTGATCGCCGTGATAGCCCGGCACCAGCGGCACGTTGGCCTTTTCCATCAGCTGTTTGGCGGCTGACTT
Organism: Duganella sp. SG902; assembly: GCF_013376005.1. Classification (GTDB taxonomy): domain Bacteria; phylum Pseudomonadota; class Gammaproteobacteria; order Burkholderiales; family Burkholderiaceae_D; genus Rugamonas. Next base: position 339,362 of record NZ_JABMJK010000005.1, read on the forward strand.
GGAACCCATGGCGCGCATCGCCGATGCCGGCGGGCCAATGAATACCAGGCCCGCTTCCGCGCAGGCTTCCGCGAACTCGGCGTTCTCCGACAGGAAGCCGTAGCCGGGGTGGATGGCTTGCGCGCCGGTGGCCTTGGCTACGGCGATGATCTTGTCGCCGCAGAGATAGCTGTCCTTGGCGGCGGCAGGGCCGATCAGCACCGCCTCGTCGCAGACGGCGACGTGCCGGGCGTTGGCGTCCGCTTCGGAGTATACGGCCACGGTCTTGATGCCCATGCGGCGAGCGGTAGCGGCCACACGGCAGGCGATTTCACCACGATTGGCGATCAGAATTTTTGTAAACATCGTCTCTCTCTTTGCGGCTTATGGCCGGAAGTTTTTTTGTAATCGCGACGTCATTCCCGCGAAGGTGGGACGGTCCGCCGCTGCGGTCCATGCTGAGCATGCGTTTAAGCGTTCCATGGGTTCCCGCCTTCGCGGGAACGACGGGTTAACAGCCGCAGCTTTCTTTTTGTACCGATTCCAGTACTGCGCCGCGCGTGCGCAAGCCCAGTTTCTCCAGCAGCGCGCGGTCGTCATTGGCTTCCGGGTTATCGGTGGTCAGCAGCTTGTCGCCGTAGAAGATCGAGTTGGCGCCGGCCAGGAAGCACATCGCCTGCACCGCTTCGCCCAGCTGGCGGCGGCCCGCCGACAGACGCACGCGCGCCTTCGGCATGGTGATGCGCGCAATCGCGATGGTGCGCACGAACTCGAACGGATCCAGCGGATCCAGGCCATACAGCGGCGTGCCTTCCACCTGCACCAGGTGGTTGATCGGCACCGATTCCGGATACGGATTCAGGTTTGCCAACTGCGCGATCAGGCCGGCGCGCTGCTCGCGCGATTCGCCCATGCCGACGATGCCGCCGCAGCAGACCTTCAGGCCCGCTTCGCGCACGTGGCCCAGCGTGTCCAGGCGGTCCTGGTACTCGCGGGTCGAGATCACGTTGTCGTAGAACTCGGGCGCGGTGTCCAGGTTGTGGTTGTAGTAATCGAGGCCGGCGTCCTTCAGACGCTGCGCCTGATGCTCTTCCAGCATGCCCAGCGTGGCGCAGGTTTCCAGGCCCAGCGCCTTCACCGAGCGCACCATCTCTTCGACCTTGTCCATGTCGCGGTCTTTTGGACTGCGCCATGCGGCGCCCATGCAGAAGCGGGTCGCGCCGTTGTCCTTGGCCTGTTTGGCCGCGTCCAGCACGGTGTCGATGTCGAGGATCTTCTTGGCTTCCACGCCGGTGTCGTAGCGCGCCGCCTGTGGGCAGTAGCCGCAGTCTTCCTCGCAGCCGCCGGTCTTGATCGACAACAGCGTGGCCAGTTCCACGTCGCCATCCGGGAAGTTGGCGCGGTGGACTTGCTGGGCCTTGAACAGCAGGTCGTTGAACGGCAGGTCAAACAACGCCAGCACTTCTTCGCGCGGCCAGGTGGACGCCGCAGGCTGGATCGGCGCGGTCGGGCGGTGCAGTGAAACGACCTTTGGTTCTTGCAGGGTGTTCTCGGACATCTTGGTTCCTTCTTCGTTCAAATTGCGTTTGGCAGCGGCCAGTTGGGCAGCTGCGTAAAATCGATATATTCGGCCGCCGCCTCGGCGGTGGGCTCGTCCAGGCGCGGCACGCGGCCGAGGAATGGCGCGGGGATGCGCTGCTCCAGCGCTACCACGTTTTCATCGGCAAAAGCCATGTCGTCCTGCGTTTCGTTTGCCACCCAACCGACCAGCTTCAGGCCGCGCGACAAAATCGCTTCCACCGTCAGCAGCGCGTGGCTGATGCAGCCGAGGCGCAGCCCGACCACCAGCACCACCGGCAGCGCCAGTTGCTCGGCCAGGTCGGCGGTGTCGAATTCGTCGTTCAGCGGCACACGGAAGCCGCCCACGCCCTCCACCACCACCGCATCCGAAGCGGCGTTGATCTCGACGTAGGCCGCCAGGATCGGCACCGGTGAAATGGTGATGCCTTCCAGCTCGGCGGCGATGTGCGGCGCGGCTGGCTCCTTTAGCAGGAATGGCGTGGTGATCGACTGCAGCAGGTGCACATTGCCGGCGGCGGCCAGGCGGTCGCAGTCGTCGTTGTGCCATTTGCCGTCCGCGCCCAGTTCCGCGCCGGCGGCCACCGGTTTCATGCCGCAGGCGCGCACGCCGCTTTCCACCAGCGCGTGCAGCATGGCGGACGACACCAGCGTCTTGCCAATTTCGGTATCGGTGCCGGTGACAAAGCAGTTGAAGCGCGGCGGCACGCCGCTGGCCGCCGCCGTCGCTTGCGTTTGTGGAGCGACTGCTAACACAAGATCGTCCAGGCTCATTTCAGCTCCTTTTCCAATGCATTGAGCGCGCCTATCAATTTTGCGACGTCCATGCTGTTGTGTGCCGCCGACAGCGTGACACGCAGGCGCGCGGTTCCGGGCGCCACGGTGGGCGGGCGGATCGCGCCGACCCACAGGCCTTGCTCGTACAAAGCCGCGCCGGCGCGCATGGTTTCAGCATTATCGCCGATCAGGACCGGCTGGATCGCCGTCTTCGAGGGCAGGCGCCGCCAGCGCTCCAGGCGCAGGCCATCGTCCAATTGTGCCACCAATGCCTGCAAATGTGCGCGCCGCGTGACGCCTTCGTCGCCTTCCAGCAGATCGAGGCTGGTCAGCAGGGCGTGCGCCAGCGCCGGCGGCGTGGCGGTGGTGAAGATGTACGGACGGGCTTTCTGGATCAGTGTCTCGATCACGGTTTCATGCGCGGCGACGAAGGCGCCGCCCACGCCGGCCGCCTTGCCGAGGGTGCCCATGTAGACCAGGTAGGGCGAGCGCAGGTTGAAGTGCTCCAGCGCGCCGTGGCCCTTGTCGCCCAGCGTGCCGAAGCCATGGGCGTCGTCCACCACCAGCCAGGCGTTGTACTGTTCGCACAGGGCCAGGATTTGCGGCAGCGGCGCGAGGTTACCGTCCATGCTGAACACGCTGTCGGTGACCACCACCTTGGTGTCGGCCTGGCTGGCTTTGAGCAGGTCCTCCAGCGCTTGCAGGTCGGCGTGCGGATACACATGGGCTTTCACGCGCGACAGGCGCACGCCGTCGATCAGCGAGGCGTGGTTCAACTGCTCCGAGAAGATCTCCGCTTGCTTGTCACCGGCGGTGAGGCCGGTGATGACGGCCAGGTTGGCCATGTATCCGGTGCAGAAGCTGATCGCGCGCGGCGCTTCCAGATGGGCGCCGACGAATTGCGCCAGGCGCTCCTCCAGCATCGCATGGGCGCGCACATGGCCGCTGATGAGGTGCGAGGCGCCGCTGCCGACGCCGTAGATGGCCGCGCCCTCTTGCAGCGCGAGCTTGATCATGCGGTGGTTGGCGAGGCCGAGGTAGTCGTTGCTGCAGAAGGCCAGCAGCTCGCGGCCGTCCACGCTCACGCGCGGGCCGCACGGCGTATCGACGGTGCGGCGCTTGCGGATCAGCTGTTGATCGTCCAGCGCCTGCAACTGCTGGTTGAGGCGTTTGAGCAGTTCCATCGTCAGCCCGCCATCACTTGGTTGAACACGGCCAGCGTGTTGGCGGCCAGGCCGTCGATCTCCTCGTCGCTGAGGATGTACGGCGGCATCATGTAGACGGTGGCGCCGATGGGGCGCATCAGCAGTTCATGCTCGGTGGCGGTGGCGAAGAAGCGGCGCGAGAAGTCCTTCGGCGCGTCGATGGCGTCGAAGGCCCAGATCATGCCGCGCTGGCGGAAGTGGCGTACTTGTTCGTGCCGCGCCAGCGGCTGCAGGGCTTGCGTCAGCCGCTCGGCTTTCACGCGGTTGGCGTTCAGCACATCGTCCTCTTCGAAGATTTGCAGCGTCGCCAGGGCGGCGCGGCAGGCCAGCGGGTTGCCGGTGTAGGAGTGCGAATGCAGGAAACCGCGCGTGACGTCGTCGCTGTAGAAGGCCTGATAAATTTCGTCGCGCGTCATCACCAGCGACAGCGGCAGGTAGCCGCCGCTGATGCCCTTCGACAGGCACAGGAAGTCCGGCCACACGCCAGCTTGTTCGCAGGCGAAGAAGGTGCCGGTGCGGCCGCAGCCGACCGCGATTTCGTCCAGGATCAGGTGTACGTTGTGCTGGTCGCACAGGGCGCGCACCAGTTGCAGGTAAAGCGGATCATGCATCGCCATGCCGGTGGCGCATTGAACCAGCGGCTCGATGATGATGGCGGCGATTTTGTCGCCGCGTTCCGTGAACAGGCGTTCGACGTCGACGGCGGCGCGGCGGGCCACGTCTTGCGCGGTCTCGCCTTCTCGCGCAGCGCGGGCGTCCGGCGACATCACGGTTTGCGAGGCGCGCAACAGCGGGCCGTAGGCGTCCTTGAACAGCGCGACATCGGTCACGGCCAGCGCGCCGATGGTCTCGCCGTGGTAGCTGCCCTTGAGGCAGACGAATTCCCGCTTGTCCGCGTGGCCATTGTTGCGCCACGAGTGGAAGCTCATCTTGAGCGCGATTTCGACGGCGGAGGCGCCATCGCTGGCGTAAAAGCTGTGGCCCAGCACATGTCCGGTCAGCGCCGACAGCTTCTCCGACAGCTCGATCACCGGTTCATGCGTGAAGCCGGCGAGCATGGCGTGTTCCAGCGTGTCCAGCTGGTCCTTCAGCGCCGCGTTGATGCGCGGGTTGGCGTGGCCGAACAGGTTCACCCACCACGAGCTGATGGCGTCGAGGTAGCGGCGGCCGTCATGGTCGTACAGCCATGCGCCCTTGCCCCGGCTGACCGGGATCAGCGGGACTGTTTCGTGATGCTGCATCTGGGTGCACGGATGCCACACGCTTCGCAAGCTGCGCGCCACCCAGTCGCTTTGTTTATTCAATTCCAAAACTGCTCCATTAATTCAACCAGGCTGGCTTTCTCTTCTCCAGGAAGGAAGCCACACCTTCGCGCCCTTGGTCCGAGGCGCGGATTTGCGCGATGCGCTCGGCCGTTTCGGCCAGCAGCGCGTCGTTGACCACCTGCCCGACCACCTCACGCACCAGCACTTTGGCTTGGTGGACGGCGTCCGGGCTGTTGTTGACCAGCGCTTTGACGATCTCCGCCACCTTCGCATCCAGCGCGTCGGCGGAAACCACTTCGTGCGCAAAGCCGATGCGCAGCGCTTCCCGCGCGCCGAATCGCTCGGCGGTGAGGAAGTAGCGGCGCGAGGCGTTTTCACCCATGGCCTTGATCACGTAAGGCGAAATGGTCGCGGGGATCAGCCCCAGTTTCACTTCGCTCAGGCAGAAATTGGCCTCCTCCACCGCGACGATGATGTCGCACGCGGCCACGAGGCCCATGCCGCCGGCGTAGCAATCGCCCTGCACCCTGGCCACCACGGGCTTGGGACACAGGTAGATGGTGCGCAGCATCTCCGCCAGTTGCAGAGCGTCGGCATGGTTTTCGGCGTGCGTGTAGCCCGCCATTTTTTTCATCCAGTTCAAATCGGCGCCGGCGCAGAACGCCGGTCCGTTCGCCGCCAGCACAATGGCGCGCAGGTCGGCATCATCACCTAGTTCACTGAAGGCCTGCTTAATCTCGGCGATGGTGGTTTCGTTAAAAGCGTTGCGCACGTCCGGACGGTTCAGCGTGACGGTGGCGACGTGGCCTTCGCGGGCGATGGTGAGGGTGGTGTAGTTCATCTCGTCGCTCCTCACATGCGGAACACGCCGAACCTGGTGTCCTCGATTTCCGCGTTCAGCGCGGCGGACAGGCCGAGGCCCAGCACCATGCGCGTGTCGGCCGGATCGATGACGCCGTCGTCCCACAGGCGCGCGGTGGCGTAGTAGGGGTGGCCCTGATGCTCGTACTGCTCCTTGATCGGCTGCTTGAACGCGGCCTCCTCCTCGGCCGACCACGCGCCGCCCTTGGCTTCGATGCCATCGCGCTTGACGGTGGCCAGCACGGACGCCGCCTGGTCGCCGCCCATCACCGAGATGCGGGCGTTGGGCCACATCCACATGAAGCGCGGCGAGAACGCCCGGCCGCACATGCCATAGTTGCCGGCGCCGAAGCTGCCGCCAATGATGACGGTGAACTTCGGCACCTTGGCCGTCGCCACGGCGGTCACCATCTTGGCGCCGTTGCGGGCGATGCCTTCGTTCTCGTACTTGCGGCCGACCATGAAGCCGGTGATATTTTGCAGGAACACCAGCGGGATCTTGCGCTGCGCGCACAGCTCGATGAAGTGAGTGCCCTTCAGCGCCGACTCCGAGAACAGGATGCCGTTGTTGGCGATGATGCCGACCTTCATGCCGAAGATGTGGGCGAAGCCGCACACCAGCGTGGTGCCGTAGCGCGCCTTGAATTCATCGAACTCGCTGCCGTCGACGATGCGGGCGATCACCTCGCGCACATCGAAAGGCTTGCGGGTGTCGACCGGGATCACGCCATATAGCTCTTGCGCCGCGTACTTCGGCTCCACCGCCTCGCGCAACGCGCCCTGTTGCGGCTTGGTGCGGTTCAGATTCGAGACGATGGTGCGCGCGAGCGACAACGCATGCAAATCGTTCTGCGCCAGATGATCGGCCACGCCGGACAGGCGCGTGTGCACGTCGCCGCCGCCCAGGTCTTCCGCCGTCACCACCTCGCCGGTGGCCGCCTTCACCAGCGGCGGGCCGCCGAGGAAGATGGTGCCCTGCTCCTTGACGATGATCGATTCGTCGCTCATGGCCGGCACATAGGCGCCGCCGGCGGTGCAGGAGCCCATCACCACCGCGATTTGCGGAATGCCCTTGGCCGACAGGTTGGCCTGGTTGTAGAAGATGCGGCCGAAGTGATCGCGGTCGGGGAACACGTCATCCTGGTTGGGCAGGTTGGCGCCGCCCGAGTCCACCAGATAGATGCAGGGCAGGTTGTTCTGGTCGGCGATCTCCTGCGCGCGCAGGTGCTTCTTGACCGTCATCGGATAATAGGTGCCGCCCTTGACGGTGGCGTCGTTACAGACGATCACGCACTCCTGCCCGGCCACGCGGCCGATGCCGGTGATGATGCCGGCGGCGGGCGCGGCGTCGTCGTACATGTCGTAGGCGGCCATTTGCGACAGTTCGAGGAACGGCGTGCCGGGATCGAGCAGCATTTGCACGCGGTCGCGCGGCAACAGCTTGCCGCGGGCGACGTGCTTGGCCGAGGCCGCCTCACCGCCGCCGAGGGCGATCTTAGCGACCTTGTCGCGTAAATCGTCGACCACGGCCTGCATGGCGGCCGCGTTGGCCTTGAAATCCTCGCTACGAGGGTTGAGCTTGCTTTCGATCTGCGGCATTGCTTTTCCTTTTCTCGTCGGGGTCAGCTCTGACATTCGGACATTGCGGAACTAATCCATTTCAAAAAAGTTCCCTGATGTCCGAATGTCAGAGCTGACCCCGAATTAATCATTTATTCTGGAAAACTACCGTCAACGTAAAACCAGCGCAGGTCTCCTCCTTCCGCCGGTTCGCGTACAAAATTACTGATCTCGTGCAGGCGCTGCGCCCGGCCATTGATCTTGAACCGGGCGACAAACTCCACCGTATCTGTGGTCAGATCGGCATCATCTGCTTTACGTTGACGTAAACGTAAAGCGGATTTTACCTCAAGTCCCAGCCATTGCACCTTTTCCTCGTCGCTCATGATGGGCTCGGTCGGCCGGGTGCTGGGGTGCCAGGTCGCCAGCAGGTAGGGCTCGTTGCGCTGGCCATAGGCGGTATAGCGCGAGCGCATCAGCGCCTCGGCGCTGGGCGCGATGGCCGTGCCGGCGATATACGGGCCGCAACACGTGGCGAGCGAGGGGCCGCCGCAGGGACAGCCGGCGGGCGCGGTGGACTTCTTGGACATGGTCGGAAACAGCCGGGGCTGGTGGTGCAAACCCCGCATTATCCGCCAAATACGGGCATTTCGCCGCCCTTGGATTACACTAGAGGCGTGAGGAGAATTGAATGAGCCAGACCAGTTTTGAATTCAAGGCGGATGCCAACGACAGTTCGCCGTTGTACATGCAAATTGCCCGCAAATTAAGCGACGATGTCCTCAATGGCCGCTACCAGGTGGACCAGGCGCTGCCGTCCGAGCGGACCCTGTCGGAACTGTTGAACGTGTCCCGGGTCACCGCGCGCAAGGCGATCGACCAGCTGGTCGACCAGGGCCTGGTGGTGCGCCGGCGCGGATCGGGCAACTATATCGCGCCGCGCATCGAGCAGCCGCTGTCCAACCTCACCAGCTTTTCGGAACAGCTGCAGCAGCGCGGCCACATTCCCGGCTCGCGCTGGCTCAAGCGCGCGATCGTCACGCCGACCCCGGAGGAACAGCTGAGCCTGGGCCTGTCGCCGTATTCCAAGGTGGCGCGGCTGGAGCGCCTGCGCCTGGCCGACGACGTGGTGATGGCCTACGAGGTGTCGGTGCTGCCGCAGACCGTGCTGAACGACCCGAACGCGGTCGGCAACTCGCTGTACCAGTACCTGGAGGGCATCAACAAGGCCCCCGCGCGCGCGCTGCAGCACATCCGCGCCATGAACGCGTCGGCCGAGCTGGCCAAGCAGCTGGGGGTGCCCGAGGGGCAGGCGTTGCTGTACATCACCCGCATCGCCTACCTGGAATCGGGCGAGGCGATGGAGCTCACCCATTCCTATTGCCACAGCGACCACTACGACTTCGTGGCGGAGATGCGCCGCGCCAACTAAACCATGCTGAAAACCGAGACGCCGAGCACGCAGCACACGCAACTGGACCTTTACCCGGTGGAGGACCTGGTCGATGCGTTGATCGACGACCAGGCGCAGGCGGCGCACGCCGTCAAGGCGGCCGCGGCCAGCATCAGCGCGGCGGTGGCGGCGATGGCGCCGCGCATCGCCGCCGGCGGCCGGCTGATCTACGTCGGCGCCGGCACCTCCGGCCGGCTGGGCATCCTGGACAGCGCCGAGCTGTATCCGACGTTCTCTTGGCCGCACGAACGGGCCGTGGCCCTGCTGGCGGGCGGCCTGGGCGCGATGTTCGAGGCGGTCGAGGGCGCCGAGGACGATCTCAGCCGGGGCGCCGCCGACCTGCGGCTGCTCTATCCCGCCTACAACGACGTGATCCTGCTGGTGGCGGCCTCGGGCGGCACACCCTACGTGCTGGGCGCGATGCAGGCGGCGCGCACGATCGGCGCGCTGACGGTGGCCATCGTCAACAACGCCGGCACGCCATTGCTGGGCGGCTGCGACCTCGGCATCCTGCTGGACACCGGGCCGGAAGTCATCTCCGGCAGCACCCGCCTGAAAGCCGGCACCGCGCAGAAAATCGTGCTGAACACCCTGTCGACGGCCTTGATGGTGAGGCTGCACAAAGTCTACGGCAACCTGATGGTCGACCTGCAGGCGACCAACGCCAAGCTGACCGAGCGCACCGTCCGCCTGACCATGCACGCGACCGGCGCCGACGCCGACGCCGCGCGCGCCGCGCTGGAGCAATGCCAGCACCAGGTCAAGGTCGCCATCCTCATGCTGCTGAAAAACCAGGGCGCCGACCAGGCCCAGGCCCTGCTCGACCAGCATGACGGCAACGTCCGCGCCGCCCTCCAATAATCCGGGGTCAGGTCCTCCATTTCTACACGACCTGATCCGTAAGGCCTCTGTTACAGTTCAGCTTGTGTAGAAATGGCGGACCTGACCCCGGAGTGTGGATATGCGAGAACGTAGTGCGTGGGCGTGGGTGCCGAGTGTGTCGTTCGGGCAGGGCGTGCCTTATGTGGCCGTGATGATGCTCTCGACCGTGATGTACAAGAATCTCGGCGTCTCGAACGCGGACCTGGCGTTTTATACGGCCTGGCTGTACCTGCCCTGGGTGGTCAAGCCGCTGTGGTCGCCCATCGTGGAGATGTTCGGCACCAAGCGGCGCTGGACGGTGTTGATGCAGCTGGTCGGCGGCGCCGGGTTGGCGGCGGTCGCGCTCACCTTGCATGCGCCGGAGTTCTTCCGCTGGACCCTGGTCATCTTCTGGCTGATGGCGTTCAGCTCGGCCACCCACGATATCGCCTCCGATGGTTTTTACATGCTGGGCCTGCCCACCCAACACCAGCAGGCGGCCTTTGTCGGCGTGCGCAGCGCGTTTTACAAGCTGGCGATGATCGGCGGCCAGGGCGGCCTGGTGTATATCGCCGGCGAACTGATCAAGTCGACCGGCGATCCCGCGCACGCGTGGTCGGTGGTGTTCGCGCTGGTGGCGGCGTTCTACCTCGGGCTGTGCGCGTATCACCATGTGATCTTGCCGCGCCCGGACTCGGACCACAGCCACGCCAGCGGCGGCGCGCTGTGGCAGGATTTTCTGCACACCTTCCGCAGCTTTTTCCAGAAACCGGCCATCCTCACCACGCTCGGTTTCCTGTTGCTGTACCGCCTCGGCGAGGCGCAGCTGCTGAAAATGGCGGCGCCCTTCCTGCTCGATCCGCGCGACAAGGGCGGCCTGGGCCTGAGCACCTCGGATTTCGGGCTGGTCTACGGCACCATCGGCGTCTGCGCGCTGGTGATCGGCGGCCTGGCCGGCGGCGTGACGGTGTCGCGCTTCGGCCTCAAGCGCGCGCTGATGCCGATGGTGTTCATCATGCACGTGCCCGATCTGGTGTTTGTCTATCTGGCCACGGCGCTGCCGGATAATCTCGCGCTGGTGGCGGTCTGCCTTGCGGTCGAGCAGTTCGGCTACGGCTTCGGCTTTGCCGCTTTCATGCTGTACATGGTGCTGGTGGCCGATGGCGAGCATAAGACCGCCCATTACGCGCTCTGCACCGGCTTCATGGCCCTCGGCATGATGTTGCCGGGCATGGTCAGCGGCTGGATACAGCAGCAGATGGGTTATCAAAACTTCTTCATCTGGGCCTGCGTTTCCACCCTGCCCGCGTTTGCGATGGCCGCGCGGGTGCGCATCCCGGCCGAATTCGGCCGTCAATAGCTATTACAATACGATCTCGACTGATTCGGAGAGTGGTTTTGGTTTTTAATGCGAAGAAGCGGCTGACCTTGTCGGCCGGCGTGGCGGCGGGCATCGCCGCCTTGCTTGAGGGGTGTTCCAGTACGCCGATGGCGCCCGCGCCGGAAGCCGGCCCCGCCGCGCCGGCGGGCTCGCCGGCATCGACGCCGGTCATGCCGGCGGCGCCGGCGGTGGTCAACGCCTCCATGCCGCCACCCGCGCCGCGCGAATTCCGCGCCGCCTGGGTGTCCACGGTGGCCAATATCGATTGGCCCAGCCGCAGCAATCTGGGCATGGCCAGGCAGCAGGCCGAGGCCCTCGCCATTCTCGACCGCGCCAGGGCGCTGAACCTGAACGCCATCGTGCTGCAGGTGCGCCCGAGCGCGGATGCGATTTATCCGTCCACGCTGGAGCCATGGTCGGAATTCCTGACCGGCCAGCAGGGCCGCCCGCCGGCGCAGGCGTGGGATCCGCTGCAGTTCTGGATCGAGCAGGCGCACGCGCGCGGTCTGGAGCTGCATGCGTGGTTCAATCCGTATCGCGCGCGCCATGCCACGGCCAGGTCGCCGCTGGCGGCCAACCACATCGGCCGCACGCGGCCGGAGGTGGTCAAGCCGTACGGCCGCTATCTGTGGATGGATCCGGGCGAAGCCGCCGCCTCGCAGCACACGCTGGATGTGGTGCTGGACGTGGTGCGCCGCTACGATATCGACGGCGTCCACATCGACGACTACTTCTATCCGTATCCGATCGATACGCCGAATGCGGCCGGCCCGGAAGGCGTGGCGCTGGACGGCGGCGTGGGCGCCAAGCAGGAGCTGGAGTTCCCGGACCAGGCGTCGTGGCAGCGCTATCTGCTCGGCGGCGGCACGCTGGACCGCGCGCACTGGCGGCGCCAGAACGTCAACTCGCTGATCGAGGCCATGTATCTCGGCATCCGCAAGGAGAAATCGTGGGTGCGCTTCGGCATCAGCCCGTTCGGCATCGGCCGTCCGGATCGCCGGCCCGCCGGCATCATGGGCTTCAGCCAGTACGACAAGCTGTATGCGGATGCGGAACTGTGGCTGGCCAATGGCTGGCTCGATTACCTGGCGCCGCAGCTATATTGGCCGGTGTCGCAGGCGCCGCAGGCGTTCGATGTGCTGCTCGATTACTGGCTGGCGCAGAACACGCGCGCGCGCCATGTGTGGCCGGGCTTGTACACCAGCCGCATCGACAACAGCGCCAAGGCCTTCGCGCCGGAGGAAATCGTCAAGCAGATCGGCGTCACGCGCAGCCGCAGCGGCGTGCGCGGGCACCTGCATTTCTCGATCGCGGCGCTGATGGAGAACCGCAAGGGCATCGCCGATCAATTGAAGTCGCAGGCCTATCAAACCGCCGCGCTGACGCCGGCCACGCCGTGGCTGGGGGCGGAGGCGCCGGCCGCGCCACAAGCCGCCGCGCGGCGCGAGAGCAATGGCGTGGCCTTGAAACTGTCGGCCGGCGCGGGCCGCCCTGTGGCGCATTACGCCATCTGGTCGCGCTACGGCGCCGAATGGCGCTTCGCGGTGGCGCCGGCGTCGCGTCCGGTGCTGCTGCTGGCCGACGACGCGGCGGGCGGCGCGGCGCAATCGGTGGTGGTCAGCGCGGTCGACCGCCTTGGCAATGAAAGTGAACGTATCAACGTCTACACACGGAGCTGATATGAGCGATCTCGGTCTGGGCATCGATGCCGGCGGCACGCAAACCCGTTGGGCGCTGGCCGATGCGGCGGGCGCCATCGTGGCCGAGGGCAGCGTGGCCGGCATGTCGGCCACGCAGATGGGCAGCACCGCCGGGCGCGACGCGGTGCGCGGCATCTTCGCCATGCTGGCGACGCAGGTGCTGGCCGCCGGCCGGCCGGTGCGCGTGTGCGCCGGCCTGACGGGCTTTGATGGCGTCAGCACGCAAGCCGCGCAGATGCTGGCGGAGGCGCTGAAGCTGGCGCCATCGTCGGTCGGCATGCGCAACGATGTGGAAATCGCCTATCTGGACAGTTTCGCGCCGGGCGAGGGTTATCTGGTGTACGCCGGCACCGGCTCCATCGCCGCGTTTATCGATGCGGACGGCCAGTTCCACCGCGCCGGTGGGCGCGGCGTCACGCTCGATGACGGCGGCGGCGGCTTCTGGATCGCGCGCGAAGCCATGCGCCATATCTGGCGGCTGGAGGATGAACAGCCCGGCGTGTGGCAGCAGTCGGCCATGGCACGCGCGGTGTTCGCGCAGGTCGGCGGCAGCGATTGGTCGCTGTCGCGCCAGTTCATCTATGGCCAGGATCGCGGCGCGATCGGGCGGCTGGCGCTGGCCGTCGCCGCCAGCGCCGATACCGATCCGGTGGCGCGCGACATCCTGGAACGCGCCGGCGGCGAGCTGGCGCGAATCGCGCTGGCGCTGGTGGGCCGCCACGGCGCGCGGCCGATTGCGCTGGGTGGACGGGCGGCGCATCTGCACCCCCTGATCGCGCAGAGCATGCGGGCGGCGCTGCCCGCCGAGCTATCGATGGAGCAGCGGCATATGCTGGCGCACCACGCGGCGGCGCGGATTGCTCTACACTCCCATCATTGAACCGATGCTGACACGCTTATGAAAATTGTTCCGCTCCTCGCTTTGACCGCCCTGGTGGCCGGCTGCGCCACGGTGGCGCCGCCGCAAGGGCCGCGCTTCGATCACTCGCTGACCGCGAAGGCGCAGAGTGACCGCGTCAAGTATGTGATCCTGCACTACACGGTGAGCGATCTGCCGCGCTCCATCAACACGCTGGCGCATGGCACGCAGGTCAGCGCGCATTATCTGCTGACGGATACGGAGCCGCCGTTCTTCTATACGCTGGTGGATGAGTCGCGGCAGTCGAATCACGCTGGGCTGAGCAGCTGGAAGATTTACAACCAGCTCAATTCGGCGTCGATCGGGATCGAGATCGTGAATCCGGGCTTCAAGGAGACCGCGCAGGGACGCGTGTACGCGCCGTTCTCGCAGGCGCAGATCGATCAGCTGATTTTGCTGTTGAAGGATATCGTCAAGCGCCACAATATCCCGATGGGGAATATCCTCGGGCATAACGATATCGCGCCGCAGCGCAAGCAGGACCCGGGGCCGGCCTTCCCGTGGAAGCAGCTGGCGGATGCGGGCTTGATTCCGTGGCCGGAACCGAGCCGCGTGGCGGCGCGCCTTCCGGGCCTGCAGGAGCAGATGCCGGATGTGACGTGGTTCCAGCGCAAGCTGGCGGAGATCGGCTACGCGGTGCCGCAGAACGGCGAATTGGATCAGGCCACGCGCAATGTGATTTCGGTGTTCCAGACCAAGTACCGCCCATCGCTTTACGACGGCACGCCGGACGCCGAAACCGCCGCGATGCTGGACGTGTTGACCAGTCCTGTGCCCGCGGTGCCGGCCGCGCCAGTGCCAGCGCCGGTGACGGAACCGGCCAGCGTCCCCATCGAGTCGCCCTGACGCGGCACCGTCATGAGCGCGCCGACCGTTGCCTGCGAAGCGATTCCCGGCCATCCCGATTTCCGCCGGCTGGATAGCATCGCAGGCATCGCGGTCGACCTGCGCTACGCCTCGGCCGACAACTTCGTCGGCCGCGATCTCTATTCCCCGCTGGATTGCCGCTGGCTGCACAAGGATGCCGCCGCCGCGTTGGAGCATGCCGTCGCCTGGCTGGCCGCGCGCAAGCCGGAATACAAGCTGCTGGTGCTGGACGCCTTGCGCCCGCAGCGGGTGCAGGAACAACTCTGGGCCGCCCTGCAAGGCACCGATCTGCTGACCTACATCGCCGATCCGGTACGCGGCTCGATACACTCCTTCGGCATGGCGCTCGACCTGACGCTGCTGGACGCGCAAGGTCGTGAACTCGACATGGGCACCGGCTTCGACGATCTGAGCGAACTCTCGCACCCCGCGCTGGAAGAAGGCCTGCTGGCGATCGGTCAGCTAAGCCAACAACACATCGAAAACCGCCACCTGCTGCGCGACGCCATGCTGCACAACGGCTGGCAAGGCATCAACACCGAGTGGTGGCACTTCGATTGCGGCGATCGCATTCACGTTCGCCAGCACTACACGCGCGTGCTTTAGTTCTCCAACTGCGTCAGGATGGCATGCGCCGCCTTCACGCGCGCAGGAATCGGATAATTGCGGTTCGCCAGGATCACCACACCGATTTTCTTCTCAGGCACGAACAGCACATACGCGCCAAAGCCCCGTGTGGAACCGGTTTTGTCGTACAAGCCGGATTCCACCTGCGGCGCGATGCGCTTGGTGGCGTTGCCCTTAAAGAACATGTCGCTCGAATTCCCTTCCAGCAGATGTTCCAGCGAAGTTGGGTATGCAAACTGCTCCCAACCCAAACCTTGCGTCATCAGCCCGGTACGGAAGTAGCCGATATGCGTGCTGGCGATGACCGGCCGCATAGGCGCATCCGGGTCGATGTTGGCCTGTACGTAGCGGATCATGTCGGTGCTGGTGGAACGCACGCCATAGGTCTGCTCATAAAACAGGTCGGGCTGCGTGCGCACCGGCTTGTCCTTGTCGTAGCCCCATGCGTAGTTCGGCATCGCGCTTTCCGGCACGCGCACGTAGGTGTTGTTCAAACCAAGCGGCGAGATCACATGCTTTTGCATGGCCTCGGCGAAATCCTCCTTCAGCGCCAGCGCGGCCAGATGGCCGAACAAGCCAAGACTCGGATTGGAATACTCGCGCAGCTTGCCCGGCGCTGCTCTCGGCTTCCAGTTGCGGAAGTAAGCCAGCATCCCCGCCTCGTCATTTTTCACCGCGTCTGGAAATTGCAGCGGAAAACCGCCGGCGGTGTAGGTGCCGAGGTGGAGAACCGTGGCTTTATCCACAGGGCGTCCTTTCAGCTGCGGCATGTAGCGGCTGGGATGATCGTCCAGCGACAGCTTGCCCTCGGCCACCGCGTAGGCGGCCAGGGTGGCGGTGAAGGTCTTGCTGATCGAGCCCAGTTCGAACAGCGTGTTCTCGCTGACCAGCGTTCCGCTCTCCTTCGACGCCACGCCGTAGCTGAAGTAGGACGGCTTGCCGTTGACCGTGACGGCGACAGCGATGCCGGGCACGTCGTACTCCCGCATGATCGGTTTGATGGCTTGGTCGACCACCGTTTGCAGGTCGGCGGCGTAGGCGATAGGTGTGCAGCAGCACGCTGCGATGGCGAATGCCATGCGGCTCAGAGTAGACAAGTTGGCTCCTTGGGTTGGTGGGCTAAAGCGTATCGAGTTGTGACGCCACGTCGCGCAGGAAGCTTTGCCTGGCCCTTGGGCCGGCGTAGGTCTGCTGCCGCTGGTCCAGCGTCATGCGGGTGAACACGATGGTGCGTGTGCCCTTGGTGGCCCAGCCGACGTACCAGCCGTACTGGCGGCTCTCGTCGTCGCGGCCATTGGCCTGCACCGGCGAGGCGGTGCCGGTTTTGCCGTAGATGGTCCAGCCGTTGGCCAGTGTTTGCGGATGCAGGATGCGGCTGGTCATTTCGTAGGCCTGGTCCGAAACCGGCAACTGGCGCGTGACGATCTTGCGCAGGAAGTCCAGCTGCCCGGCCGGCGAAATTTGCAGCGAAGAGCCGATCCACGACTGGGTCAGGCCGTTGTGTTTGCCGGCGTCGCCCGAGACGTCGCGGTTACCGTAGTTGAAGCTGTCGATGTAGCGCTGGAAGCGTTGCTGCCCCAGCCGCGCGGTGACCTGCTGCGCGTACCACACGGTGGAGTTGACGATCCAGCTGGATGGGTCGGTGTCGGTCTGCCATTCCTTGTTCCAGCTGGCGTAGCTGGGCTTGTAGGGCAGCAGCGGCGTGTGTTCGTTGATCAGAACGCCGCTGTCGTAACCCATCAGCGCGACCACGATGTTGAAGGTGGAAGCCGGCGTGACCTGCTCTTCGCACTGACCCTCGTAGCGCAGGCGCTGGCCGCTGGCGGCGTCCATCAGCGCGGTGCAGGACAGCTGCATGCTGGCTTGCGACGCCAGCGACGGTTGCAGCGCCAGGCTGGCGCCCAAGACCGCGGCCAGGCCGGCCGCAGTGGCGATGCCGGTCCAGCGGTTGCGGCGCGACGGCGCGCGGATCAGCGCGATGCGGTCAGCCATGCTGTCGGGCGTGACGTTGCCGAAGGCGAGCGCGGTCGGCATGCTGGCCTGTTGCAGCTTGAGTTGGGCGATCAGCGCCGTCGCGTAGGCTTTGCGCTGCGCCGCTGGACGGCCGTGCAGCACGTCGCGGTCGCAGCCCAGTTCCTGCGCCCACGACAGCTGCCGGCGCAGCAGACGCATGAAGGGATTGAACCAGAACAGGGTTTGCAGCACGATGCCGGCGCCGGCCCAGTGCAGGTCGCGGCGGCGCCAGTGGGTCAGTTCATGCTCAACGATCAGCTCGCGCTGGTCGTCGGCGAAGCCGTGCAGATGGCGCGGCAGCAGCAGGCGCGGACGAAGCAGGCCAAACAGCATGGGCGCGATGGGGGCGTCGATTTCGATGGTATCGACCGGCCGGGTGGCGGTGCGGTCGCCGGCGTTGGCCAGCGCTTGCAGTGCGCGCCGGCTGTGCAGCAACTGGCGCAGCGCCAGACCCAATCCTGCCGCGTAGACCAGCAGCCAGGTCTGCGCGGCCCATGCCAGGTAATTGCGCGGGGTGAGGTCCTGGTCGGGCGCGCTGGCTGGCCGGCCGCCGTCGGTGGTGGCGTGCCCGGCGGCGCCGGCGGTGCCGGCTGGTTCGGCGCTAAAGCTTTCGATATCGATCGGCGGCAGCAGATGCAAGCGCTCGCTCTGCGGCATCAGAACCAGCAGGAAGGCGGCGGCGATGGTGCACTGGGCCAGCAGCCACACCGTGCGCTGCGCGGCAATGCCGGGCAGCCAGTGGCGGCCCAGCGCGGTCACGGCCCATACCCCCAGCCCGGCGGCCACGCAGCCCAGGCTGGCCAGCAGGAACTGGAATGCCAGCAAATCAATGCCGGTAAAGGATGTGGAAATAGCCATGCGATGCCCCGTGTGCGACTGTTGCCACTATTGTGCGACAACTGTCGCAAGCAAGTCAAGCGCCGCTGAGCCGCACAGGGAGAGGCTAGCGGTCCACCGTCGCCATGCGTTCCTGGCTGTAGCGCGGGCCGGCCACCTGTTGCAGCGCGCTTTCCAGTGCCGTCATCTCGGCGGCGCTGAGCACGATATCGACGGCGGCGGCGTTCTGCTCCAGATTGGCGCGGCGGCGGGTGCCGGGGATGGGCACGATGTCCTCGCCCTGTTGCATCACCCAGGCCAGCGCCACCTGCCCCGGCGTCAGCCCGCGCGCGGCGGCCAGATCGCGCACCGCCTGCGCCGCCTGCATGTTGGCGTCGAAGTTCGCGCCCTGCATGCGCGGGTCCTGATGGCGGAAGTCCTCCGGCGGGTATTCCTCGGCGCGCTTGGCGGTGCCGGCCAGGAAGCCGCGTCCCAAGGGGCTGAACGGCACCAGTCCGATGCCGAGTTCGCGCAACACGGGAATGATGTCGTCTTCCAGATTGCGCTCCCACAGCGAATACTCGCTTTGCAGCGCGCTGATCGGATGCACCGCGTGCGCCCGCCGGATGTTCGCCACCCCGGCCTCGGACAGCCCCAGGTATCGCACTTTCCCTTCTCGCACCAGATCGGCCATGACGCCCACCACCTCCTCGATCGGCACCTTGGGGTCGATGCGGTGCTGGTACAGCAGATCGATGTAGTCCGTGCCCAGCCGGCGCAGCGAACCTTCGACGTGCTCGCGTATCCGCGCCGGATCGCTGGTGACGCCCACCGTGGCGCCATCGCGGATATCGAAACCGAACTTGGTGGCGATGATCGCCTCGCCGCGGCGGCCAGCGAAAGCGCGGCCCAGCAATTCCTCATTGTTATACGGGCCGTAGACCTCGGCCGTGTCGAAGAAATTGACGCCCAGTTCCAGCGCGCGATGCAGGGTGGCGATGGCTTCCTGCTGGTCGGACGGTCCGTAGGCATGCGTCATGCCCATGCAACCCAGGCCCTGCGCGGAAACGACCAAGCCCTGATTCCCCAATTTGCGTTGTTTCATGATGGCTCCTTGCGATGTGATGGATTGAGTATGAACCCCGCTTAAAAAATACACAATTACATTAAAATGCAAAACATTGTTGAAGCTGGTGCAATGGTGAAATCATGGAAATGCTCAAGGAAATGGCGGTGTTTGCGCAGGTGGTCGACAGCGGCGGCTTTTCGGCGGCGGCGCGGATACTGGGGCTGACCACCTCCGCCGTCAGCCGTCATGTGTCGCGCCTGGAGACGCATATCGGCGGTCGCCTGCTGCACCGGACCACCCGCTCGCTGTCGCTGACGGAGCTGGGCCAGCAAGTCCACGCCGGCTGCGTGCGGATGCTGAGCACCGCGCGCGAGATCCACGCGCTGGCGGGCAGTTATCGCGCCCGTCCCAACGGCGTGCTGGCGGTGACGGCGCCGGTGGCGCTGGGGCAGATCTGGCTGGCGCCGCGATTGCCGGTGTTTCTGGAGCGCTATCCCGAGGTGCAGGTGCGGCTGATCCTGGTCGACCGCAACGTCGATCTGGTCGAGGAAGGCGTGGACCTGGCGATCCGCATCGCCACCGAGCCGGCGCCCGGCCTGGCCGCCCGCCCGCTGGGCAAGGTGCGGTATGTGCTGGTGGCGTCGCCTCAGTACTTGGCCGCGCATGGGGCGCCGGCCACGCCGCAGGATCTGCCCCGCTATGCCTGCAGCTATCTTGGTTATGCGCGCTTTGGCGAGGAGTGGACGTTTCGCCGTAGCGGCGCGGTAAGCTCGCTGCGCGTGCCGTCGCGCCTGACGATCAACAACAGCGTGGCGTTGCTGGCGGCGGTGGAAGCTGGCAGCGGCATAGGTCTGCTGCCCAACTTCACGGCGCGGGCGGCGCTGGAACAGGGGCGGGTGCGGCAGGTGCTGCCCGACTGGGAGCTGGATGAGCCTTACGCTGGCAACGTGTATGCGGTGTACCCGCCTGGACCTCACCTGGCGCTCAAGGTGCGCGCCTTTATCGATTATCTTGTGGAGGAAGCGGCGCCGGCGCTGTAGGGCCGCCTTGCCGTGCCACCCAGTCGGCCAGCGCGTCCAGCACGGCGCGGCCGGCGCCGTTGGCGACGTGTTCGTCGTTGAGGATGGCGACGACGACGCAGGGCTGGTTGTTGGCGTCCGGGATGTAGCCAGCGACCGCGATCACGCCTTTCAGGCTGCCGGTTTTCAGCCGCGCGCGTTGGGCGGCCGGACTTTCCTTGAGGCGGCGGCGCATGGTGCCGTCGGTGGCGGCGATCGGCAGGCTGGCCAGGAACTCGGGCATCCACAGGCTTTTCAGGCCGGCTTGCAGCACGCCGGCCAGTTGCGCCGGCGTGGCGCGTTCGGTGCGCGACAGGCCGGAGCCGTTATCCAGTATCAGGCCATTGCCGTCGATGTTGTGCTGCTGGAGCCAGGCGCGGATCGCGGTTTCGGCGCGCATGGCGGTGCTGGCGCCGCCGGCGTCGGCCGCCAGCGGGCGGCTGCCGAGCGTGGGGTCGGCTTCCAAGCTGCCCAAACTGAGGAAGATGGTGCGGGCCAGTGTGTTGTCGGATTGTTTGTTGGTGTCGCGCAGGATCTCCGGCAGCGTGCGCGAGACGTGTTCGGCCAGCAGGCGGCTGGCCGGCGCCGGCGCCTCGCTCTCGCGCACCTCGCCGGCCAGCGTGCCGCCTTGCTTGCGCCACTCGGCCAGCAACAGGCGGGCGAGGTAGTCCTGGCTGTCCAAGACGTTGATGCTGGTGGACTTGGTGCAGTCTTTCGGGAAGCTGCCGTGCAGGACCACTTCGATGCGATCGCCCTTGCGGCTGTAATCCGGCGCGCGCCAGCCGTTTTCCCATGCGGCGCAGGGGACGTCGCTCAGCTTCATGTCCGAGCGGATGCTGACTTTGTCCAGCTCCGGCATCATCACCAGCGACAGTTTGTCGGCGCTGGAGCGCATCTCCACTTTCAGCAGGTTGGTGTTGACCAGCGCCGCATTCGGGATGACGTTGTAGTATGCCCATGGATATTCGTCAAACGGCGGCTGGCCCGCGTCCGGGCGCGATGGCTGGAACAGCTGGCGGTCGATTACGATGTCGCCCTTGATCCGGCGGATGCCCTGGTTGCGCAAGGCTTGCAGCATGTGCGACAGCGCATCCTCGTTGAAGTCAGCATCGGCGCCGCCGCGCAGAATCAGGTCGCCCTGCAGAACGCCGTTGACCACGTCCGCGTTGGTGCGAAATTCGGTGCGGCCACGGAACACGGGACCCAGCTGCTCCAGCGCCGTCATGGTGGTGAACAGCTTCATGGTGGATGCCGGCTGCATGCTCTGCGTCGGGTTGTGCGACACCAGCACGGTGTCGCCGCGCATGACGATGATGCCGGCCGCCTCCTGCGGAATCTGCGAGGACTGCATCAGCTGCGCCACCGGTTCCGGCAGCGCGGCATGGGCAACGCCGGCCGCGAACAGCGCGGCCAGCAACAACGACTTAATGGAAGAAGACATAGGAAATCGCAATCGCGGCAATCACGCCGGCCAGGTCGGCAATCAGCCCGCAGGAGATCGCGTAACGCGTCTTGCGGATGCCGACCGAACCAAAGTACAGCGCGACGATGTAGAAGGTGGTATCGGCCGAGCCCTGGAACACGCAGGCCAGGCGGCCGACAAAGGAATCGACGCCGTAGGTTTGCATGGTGTCGATCATCATGGCCTTGGCGGCGCTGCCGCTCAAAGGTTTCATCAATGCGGTCGGCAGCGCGGCGACGAAGTCGGTATTCATGCCGATGGCGCTGAACAGCCAGTTGAAGCCCTGCACCACAAAGCCCAGCAGGCCGGCGTTGCGGATCACGCTGATGGCCACCAGCATGCCGACCAGGTAGGGAATCACCGTCAGCGAGGTCTGGATGCCGCCCTTGGCACCTTCGATAAAAGCCTCGTACACATTCACCTTCTTGCGCAGCGCCCCGACGATGAAGCCACCGATCACCGCCATCAGCACGAAATTGCTGAACACCTTGGAGACGACTTCGATCTCGCCCTTGGTGAGGTAGTTGGTGAAGTACCAGACCACGGCCACGATGAACGCGGTGATGCCGCCCAGCCAGCCCACCACCACGCGGTTGAATAAATTTATGCGCTGGCGGATGGCGACGGCGATGATGCCGGTCATGGTCGCCACATAGGTCGCCACCATGCAGGGGATGAAGATGTCGGACGGATCGGCCGCGCCTAGGATCGAGCGCTGTGCCATGATGGCCAGCGGGATCAGCGTCAGGCCCGAGGTGTGCAGCACCAGGAACATGATCTGCGCGTCGGTCGGCTCGTCCTTGTTGGGATTGAGCGTCTGCAGGCTTTCCATTGCCTTCAGGCCGAACGGCGTGGCGGCGTTGTCCAGGCCCAGCAGGTTGGCCGAGAAGTTCATCACCATGTGGCCGGTGGCCTGATGGTTGGACGGCACGCCGGGGAAGATGCGCGAGAAGAAGGGCGCGATCAGCTTGGCGAGCAGGTCGATGGCGCCGGCTTTTTCACCGATGTTCATGATGCCGAGCCACAGCGTCATCACGCCGGCCAGCGGTAGGGCGATGTCCATCACGCCGGTGCGTGCCGAATCGAAGGTGCCGTCGATGATGCGCTTGAAGATTTCCGTGTCGCCCAAGAAGAGGAATTGCGCCAGCGCGGCCAAAAAGCCCACGAGGAAGAATCCGGACCAGATGTAATTGAGCGACATTTTTATTTTGCGCAGTAATGGATTTGCGAAGTATAGCGGGTAAGCAAGCCGAAAAAGTTATAAGCTGCCGCTTTACCGTGCGAGGCCCCATGCGAAGGATGCTGAAAATTTGTGCAGTCGTGTTGGCACTCACCACCGTCGCCCCTGCGCAGGCGGGAGCCCATGCCGAGCAAAAAGTCCTACGTGCCTTCCTCAGCACCGGCGAAACAGCCCTCGACCCGGCCGTCGCCTCGGACATCGCCACCCTCAGCCTGCTGGAAAACCTGTTCGATCCCCTGCTGCGCTACGACTACCTGGCCCGCCCGGTCAAACTCATCCCCAACACGACGGCCGCCATGCCGGAGGTAAGCGGCGACGGCAAAACCTACACCTTCCGCCTGCGCGACGACGTCTATTTCACACCGGATGCCGCCTTCAAAGCCGCGAAACGCCAAGTCACGGCCGACGACTACGTCTACAGCTTCAAGCGCCTGCATGATCCGGCCCTGAAATCCCCATGGCTCTACCTGTTCGACGGCGTGGCCGATGTGCAGGCCCCGGACAAGCTCACCCTGCGCATCCGCCTGAAAGCGCCCGACCCCAACTTCCTGTTCTACCTGGCGATGCCCGCCACCAGCGTGGTGGCGCGCGAAGTGATGGAGGCGTACGGCGCGCAAGCCGGCAACCACCCGGTCGGCAGCGGCCCGTTCAAGATCGGCACATGGAAGCGTAGCGACCAGATCATCCTGCTGGCCAACCGCGACTTCCGTCCGATGGAATTCCAGGGCAAGCGCCTGCCGATACTGGACCGCATCGACATCAAGATCGTCGAGGAATACCAGTCGCGCGTGCTGGGCTTCCTGAACGGCGAATTCGATTTCCTCGAACAGCTGCCGGAATCGATGAAGGAAATGGTGCTGACCGACGACGCCCAACTCAAGCCCGAACTGGCGCGCAAGGGTATCGTCCTCGCCCCCTTCCCTGTGCTGCAAACCTACTACATGTGGATGAACATGGACGACCCGCTGATCGGCGGCTACAGCAAGGAAAAGGTGGCCCTGCGACGCGCCATCGCGCTCGGCTACAACCAGGCCGAGGACATCGCCCTGATGAAAAAAGGTCTGGCCCTGCCGGCTGTCACGCCCCTGCCGCCGAATGTGCTGGGTAACGATCCCCGCTACCGCAGCCCGGTGGCCTATGATCCGGCGCTGGCCAACGCGCTGCTGGACCGCTACGGCTACCGCAAGGCCGGCGACGGTTTCCGCACCCAGCCCGACGGCAAGCCGCTGACGCTGGTGATGCACAGCGAAGCCTCCACCGTCGGCCGCCTGCGCGACGAGTTGTGGCGCAAGAACCTGAACGCCATCGGCCTCAAAGTCGTTTTCAAGAGCGACAAGAAAACCGAGATCATCAAAGCCTCGCGGCTGGGCGCGGTGATGATGTTTGAAACCAACTGGGTGGCCGACTTCCCCGACGGCGACAACTTTTACCAGCTGCTGTATGGCCCCAACGCCGGCCGCGCCAATTACGCGCGTTTCAATCTTCCGGCATACAATCAGCGCTATGAGCAAGCCCGCTTGATGGGAGAGTCGCCGCGGCGCACGGCCCTGTATGATGAGCTGGCGAACATCATCCACGCCTACACGCCGTGGGTGCTGTTGACGCATCCCATTTCCGCCGACTTGCAGCAGCCGTGGTTGAAAAATTACCGTCGACACCCGGTGGAGTTCACCAACTGGCGCTATCTGGACGTAGACGCACATACCGCACACTGAGCTGTGCCTAGAATGACAGCATGAACCTACTCAACCGCAGGGCGCTGGCCTATGTGGCCGGTCATCCCATGGATTTCACGGTGCAATGCCTGAAGGGCTTCCGCGCCAATCAAGGCCTGCTGCTGGCGGGCGCGGTGGCGTATTACTCGCTGCTGTCCATCCTGCCACTGCTGATGCTGGTGGTGGTGGCCCTGTCGCATGTGATCTCCCAGGATGAGTTGCTGCAGGCGGTGGGGCGTTACCTGAACTGGCTGGTGCCGGGGCAGTCCAAGCCCATCGTCGACGAGGTGGCGCACTTCCTCGAGCATCGCGACCTGGTGGGCGGGGTGCTGGTGGTGACCATGCTGTTCTTCAGCTCGCTGGCCTTCACGGTGCTGGAAAACGCCATGTGCGTGATTTTCAAGCACCGCGTGGCGATACGGCGGCGGCATTTCATGGTCTCGGCCATCATGCCCTACTGCTACATCCTGTCGCTGGGCGCGGGCATGCTGGTGGTCACGCTGGTGGCCGGCAGCCTGCAGGTGCTGGGCGAAGAGAGCGTGCAGTTGTTTGGCTACAGCTGGTCGCTGAACGGCGTCTCGGGCGTGCTGTTGTATTTGCTGGGGCTGGGCGGCGAGGTGCTGGTGCTGACCTCGATTTACCTGGTGATGCCGGTCGGGCGGTTGTCGCTGTCGCACGCGCTGATCGGCGGCGTGACGGCGGCGCTGCTGTGGGAGGTGGCGCGGCGGATACTGGTGTGGTACTTCACCACCTTGTCGCAGGTGAACGTGGTGTATGGCTCGATGACGACCGCCATCGTCGTCATGTTCAGCCTGGAGATCGGTGCGACCTTGCTGTTGTTTGGTGCGCAGGTGATTTCCGAGTTCGAGCGTGTGGGTCGTGGGCGCCCCAACCGCGCGCCACGGCCGATGACCACGGAAACCACACAAGTAAAATAATTTGTGCGTCGCACAAAAAATGTGGTACACTGCGTTTGTGGTTGAGGTTTGCATGCAAACAGTCCCACGTCCGGCCGATGCGCCGCGCCGAGAGTTGTGTAAGTTCGATGGCGCAGGTGACGCAAGAGCTGGAGTTGTAATTCCGAATACGTTGGTCGATTTACACGTCAGGGGCACCACGCAGATAGCATGGGCGCCTGGGACGCCGCCTCACCTGGCAGATAGCCAGGGAGCCCGGCACGATTAAAGAATAGGTAATACATTGGAACGAAGCCCGCAGCGATGCGGGCTTTTTTTTCGTCTAACATGGATGTCTTTGCATAGTACGAGGAAGACAGTGGATCAGCATATCAAGCCGGTGGAACTGGCGAAGGCGTATCGTTTGTTGAATCATGGACCGACGGTGCTGGTGTCGGCCTCGCACGGTGGTGTGGATAACGTGATGTCGGCGGCGTGGTCGTGCGCGTTGGATTTCGCGCCGCCCAAGGTGACGCTGGTGCTGGACAAGGCCACGGCCACGCGTCCGCTGGTGGAGAAGAGTGGTTATTTCGTGCTGCAGGTGCCGAATGTGGGGCAGCTGCAGCTGACCTACGAGGTAGGCCACATCAGCGCGAACGACACGCCGGACAAGCTGGCAAAAGCCGGCGTGGAGCTGTTCCGCGTGGAGGGTTATGATGTGCCGCTGGTGGCCGGATCATCGGCCTGGCTGATCTGCAAGGTGCTGCCGGAGCCGCGCAATGAGCAGGTGTATGACCTGTTCATTGGCGAGGTGGTGGCGGCGTATGCCGATGAGCGCGTGTTCAGCGACGGCCACTGGCATTTCGAGACGGCCGATCCATCGCTGCGCAGCCTGCACTACATCGCCGGCGGGAATTTCTACGCCATCGGCGAGGCGGTGGTGGCAGACACCTGAGCAACGTCATTCCGGCGAAAGCCGGAATCCATAGAACCATTGAGTAAAGTCACCACTAGCAGCAAGTAAAAGCGTAACCATTTTTTCTCAACATCGAAGGATGAGAAAAATGGAGAAGTTGAGCTACGTTTATATTCTGGCGAGTGGCATGTACGGCACTTTGTACATCGGCGTTACATCCAATTTAATCCGGCGCGTGTGGGAGCATCGTGAGGGGTTGGTTGATGGGTTCACCAATGAATACGGCGTGAAGAACCTGGTCTGGTATGAGCAGCATGTTGATATTTATGGTGCTATCACCAAGGAAAAACAGATCAAGGAGTGGCGGCGGGATTGGAAGATTGAATTGATTCAGAAAACAAATCCTTTGTGGCGGGATTTGTTCCCCGATATCTGTGCTTGATGCGTTCTATGGGTACCGGCTTTCGCCGGTACGACGGTTAGAGGGCGCGGGCGATGAGGATTTTCTGGATGTCGCTGGTGCCTTCGTAGATCTGGCAGACGCGCGCGTCGCGGTAGATGCGTTCCACCGGGAAGTCGCTCACATATCCGTAACCACCGTGGATCTGGATGGCGTCCGAGCACACTTTCTCCGCCATCTCGGAAGCGAACAGCTTGGCCATCGCGGCTTCCTTCAGGCACGGCAGGCCGGCGTCTTTCATCGCCGCCGCGTGCAGGATCAGCTGGCGTGCGGCTTCAATCTGCATCGCCATTTCCGCCAGTTTGAATTGCACCGACTGATGCTCGAAAATCGGCTTGCCGAAGCTTTCGCGCTCGCGCGCGTAGCTCAGCGCCGCTTCATACGCGGAGCGCGCCATCCCCACCGATTGCGAGGCGATGCCGATGCGGCCTCCCTCCAATCCGGACAAGGCGATCTTGTAGCCCTGGCCCTCCTCGCCGATCAGATTCTCGGCCGGCACGCGGCAGTTTTCAAACAGGATTTGCGCAGTGTCCGATGAATGCTGGCCCATCTTCTGCTCAATGCCGGCCACGATGTAGCCCGCCGTATTGGTCGGCACCCAGAACGCGCTGATACCTTTCTTGCCGGCCGCCTTGTCGGTCACCGCCATCACGATCGCCACGTCGGCATGCTTGCCGCTGGTGATGAACTGCTTCACGCCATTCAGCACATAGTGGTCGCCGTCGCGCGTGGCGGTGGTACGCAGCGCTGCGGCGTCGCTGCCGGTGTGCGGTTCGGTGAGGCAGAAGGCGCCAAGCATCTCGCCCTGCGCCAGTGGCCGCAGCCATTGTTCTTTTTGCCGCGCGTTCGCATACATCATGCCGATGCTGCATACCGGGCAGTTGTTGACCGAGATGATGGTGGACGTGCCGCCATCACCGGCCGCGATTTCTTCCAGTACCAAAGCCAGGGACACGTAATCCATGCCCGCCCCGCCCAATTCCTCGGGCACGGCGACGCCGAAGGCGCCCAGCGCCGCCAGCTCCTTCAGTTCTTCTTTGGGGAAGTGGTGCTCCTTGTCCCAGCGCGCCGCGTTGGGGGCCAGACGTTCCTGCGAAAAGGCGCGCAGGGCGTCGCGGATCATTTCGTGTTCCTGACTCAGTGTCATGTTGTCTCTTCTATTCTTTACCAGCCGATGGTTGTGCCATCGTAGTTGCGATAGGTCGCCTGGTCGGACGCGGGTAGCGTCGCCAGCGTGTTGCGGATGCCCGCCGCGCTCTCTTCTACCGAGAGATCTGCGCTTGCGCCACCCATGTCGGTGCGTACCCAGCCCGGGTGGAAGGCCACACAGGTCGCACCTTGTTTGCCGTGGATGAGCGCTGTATCGATCAACACCGAATTCAGCGCCGCCTTGCTGGCGCGGTACAGCGATCCCGCCGGCGAAGTGCGCTCGCTCAGTGAGCCCATGCGCGAAGACAGCACCGCCAGCTTGCCCTTGGCCGCGCTGACCATCGGCGCGATGATGGGCAGCAGGCGCATGGCTGCCAGCACGTTGGTGTGCATGACGGCGTTGAAGTCGCTCTCCATCGGGAAGCCGTCGTGGCGCGGGCCGTACACGCCGGCGTTGAGGATGGCGACGTCCAGCTCTTCGCCATCCAGCTTCCAGCCGATGCCGGCCACCGCCTCGACGTTGTTCACGTCCAGCTTGTGCGGCTCGGCACCCAGCGCCGCCAACGCGTCGCAATCTTCCTGCTTGCGCGCGGTGGCGATCACGCGCCAGCCGTCGGCCCGGTACTGCTTGACCAGTTCCAGGCCGATGCCGCGCGAGGCGCCGATCACCAACGCAGTGGCCATTACACCAGCTCCACCGCGACAGCGGTCGCTTCGCCGCCGCCGATGCACAGCGCCGCCACGCCTTTCTTGCCGCCGGTGCGCTTCAAGGCGCCCAGCAGGGTGACGATGATGCGCGCACCCGAGGCGCCGATCGGATGGCCCAGCGCGCAAGCGCCGCCGTGGATGTTGACCTTCTCGTGCGGGATGTCGAGGTCGCGCATGGCCGCCATCGGCACGGCGGCGAAGGCTTCGTTAATCTCGAACAGGTCAACGTCCTTGGTGCCCCAGCCGACTTTTTTGTACAGCTTTTCGATGGCGCCGATCGGTGCGGTGGTGAACCAGTTCGGTTCTTGCGCAAAGGTGGCGTGGCCGAGCAGGCGGGCGATCGGCGTCAGGCCCAGCTCTTTCGCTTTCGACTCGCGCATCATCACCAGCGCGGCGGCGCCGTCGTTGATCGAGGACGACGAGGCGGCGGTGATGGTGCCATCTTTCTTGAAAGCGGCGCGCAGCGTCGGGATCTTTTCCACTTTGGCTTTCAGCGGGCCTTCATCCTTGTCGATGACGGTGTCGCCAGCGCGCGAGGTCACGGTGACCGGCGCGATTTCCCACTTGAACCAGCCTTCGTTGGTGGCCACTTGCGCGCGCTTCACCGATTCGATGGCGAAGTTGTCCTGCGCCTCGCGCGTGAATTCGTACTTGGCCGAGCACTCTTCGGCGAAGGTGCCCATCGAGCGGCCTTCACCGGTTTTCTCGTTGCGCGAATAGGCGTCTTCCAGGCCGTCGTACATCATGTGGTCGAACATCATGCCGTGGCCGATGCGGTAGCCGCCGCGTGCTTTGGGAATCAGGTAAGGCGCGTTGGTCATGGATTCCATGCCGCCGGCGATCACCACGTCGGCGCTGCCGGCCACCAGCTGGTCGTGGGCGAAGATGGTGGCCTGCATGGCCGAGCCGCACATCTTTGACAGCGTGACGGCGCCGGTGGACGTCGGCAGGCCGGCTTTCAGCAGCGCCTGGCGCGCGGGCGCCTGGCCCTGGCCCGCCATCAGGCAGTTGCCGAAGTAGACGTGTTCCACCAGCTTGCCGTCGATGCCGGAGCGCTCGACCGCGGCCTGGATCGCCACCGCGCCCAGGTCGTGCGCGGACTTGGCGGAGAAGTCGCCCTGGAAGGCGCCCATGGGCGTGCGTGCGGCGCCGACGATTACGATAGGATCATTCATTTTCTAAGGTCTCCATAAAAGGCGGTGGGGTCACCGCGGGGATGTTCGAGTCATGCTTGTGCGAGAAGCGGATGTGCTGCGGATAGGGATAAACGTCTTCCAGCACGCCGTCCAGAATGCGTTGTTTGCGCGACTGCCAATACTCGGGCGTCAGCAGGTCGGCGTGGTGCTTGAGGAAATACTTGCGTATCTTCTGGTTCCCCAGCAGGAAGCTGCCAAACTGCTCGGGGAAGACATCGTGTTTGCCGATCGGGTACCACGGCTCCGACGCCATTTCCTCCTCCTCGTTGCGCGGCTCGGGGATGGCGCGGAAGTGGCAGTCGGTGACGTATTCGATTTCGTCGTAATCGTAGAACACCACGCGCTGGTGGCGCGTGACGCCGAAATTCTTGTACAGCATATCGCCGGGGAAGATGTTGGCCGCCACCAGTTCCTTGATGGCGTTGCCGTATTCGAGCACGCCGTGTTCCAGCTGCGCCTCGTCGTGCTCCTTCTCGCTCAGCCAGATATTCAGCGGCACCATGCGGCGCTCGATGTACAGGTGCTTGATGACGATCTGGTCGCCATCCTCCTCCAGCATCGATGGCGCGTGCTGCTTCAGCTCCGCCAGTAGTTCCTCCTTGAAGCGGCTGCGCGGGAAGGCGACGTTGGAGTATTCCAGCGTGTCGGCCATGCGGCCCACGCGGTCGTGGTGCTTGACCAGCAGGTACTTCTCCTTGATCAGCGCGCGCGTGGTTTCCTTGGGCGGCGGGTAGAAGTCCTTGATCACCTTGAATACGTAAGGGAAGGACGGTAGCGCGAACACCAGCATCACCAGCCCGCGGATGCCGGGCGCGATCTCGAACAGGTCGGACGAGTGCTTGAGATGCTGCAGGTAGTCGCGATAGAACAGCGCCTTGCCCTGCTTTTGCAGGCCGAGGATGGTGTAGATCTCGCTGCGCGGCTTGCGCGGCATGAGCGTGCGCAGGAATTGCACGTAGGCCGATGGCACCTCCATGTCGACCAAAAAATAGGCGCGCGTGAACGAGAACAGCACGGCGATCTGCTCCGGGTCGCACAGCACGGTGTCGAGTATCAGCTCGCCGTGGCGGTTGTGCAGGATCGGCACCACGAAGGGATAGACGCGATTGCCGTTGATGCGCTTGCCGACGATGTAGGCGCCCTTGTTGCGGAAGAACAGGCTCGATAGCACCTGGAACTGGTGATTCGGTTCGATGCTGGCGTCGCCGTACAGGTCTTTCAGGCGTGCTTCCACCTGTTCGACGTCGCGCGTCAGGTCGGCGAACCTGGCCTCCAGCTGGAAGTTGGTGATGATGCGCTTGAGCGTGAAATGCATGCCGTCCGCCGCCGGGTAGTACACGCGGTAGGTCGGTCGAGGTTCGGCGGTTTCGATGTATTCGGTGGAGACCACCGGACGCACGAAGATGAATTCGTTGTGGAAGTAGCTGCGGTGCAGGATATTGCAGCATACCGAGTTGAAGAAGGTTTCGGCCAGTTCCGGCTGCTTGTGGTCGGACAGCATGCCGATGTAGTGCAGCTTGAGCTCGCGCCACACTTCGTCGGTCAGCTCGGACGGTTCGTACTCGTCCTCCAGCAGCTGCACGCATTCCTGCACGCGCTGGTCGTAGAAGTCGATGCGCGCGCGGGCCGCTTGCTGCGCCTCGGCCCAGGCGCCGCGCTCGAAGTGCCGCTTGGCCTGCTGGCTGGCCGCGCGGAACAGCCGGTAGTGCTTGTCGAAACCGTCGCGGATGGTGCGCGCGATGTCGAACGCGATTTGCGAACGCAGCAGTTTGGGAAAAGCGGCCTGGGTCATGAGTGTCATCATCGTCGTACCGGCGGAAGCCGGTACCCATGCTGAGCTGGCTACGCCGGCGTTCTATGGGCACCGGCCTGCGCCGGTGCGACGTTCATTTTACTTGGTCTCGGCAAACAGCTCGCGGCCGATCAGCATGCGGCGGATCTCGCTGGTGCCGGCGCCGATTTCGTACAGCTTGGCGTCGCGCCACAGGCGGCCGACCGGGTACTCGTTGATGTAGCCGTTGCCGCCCAAGGTCTGGATCGCCTCGCCGGCCATCCAGGTAGCCTTTTCGGCGCTGTACAGGATGGCCCCGGCCGCGTCCTTGCGCAGGTTGCGCACCTGCTCCGGCGTGGTGG
The DNA here is from genome assembly GCF_013376005.1 of Duganella sp. SG902. Taxonomy (GTDB): domain Bacteria; phylum Pseudomonadota; class Gammaproteobacteria; order Burkholderiales; family Burkholderiaceae_D; genus Rugamonas. The sequence goes on from NZ_JABMJK010000005.1 coordinate 371,226, forward strand.
CGCGGTCGCAGGCCTGGCCGACGGCGTAGACGTAGGCCTTGCACGCCATCATGGTCGAGTACATGTCAGCCAGCTTGCCCTGCATCAGCTGGAATTCGCCGATCGGCTGGCCGAACTGCTTGCGGTCGTGGATGTACGGCACCACCACGTCCATGCAGGCCTGCATGATGCCCAGCGGGCCGCCGGACAGCACGGTACGCTCGAAGTCCAGGCCCGACATCAGCACGTTGACGCCCTTGCCTAGGCCGCCCAGCACGTTTTCGGCCGGCACTTCACAATCCTCGAACACCAGCTCGCCGGTGTGCGAGCCGCGCATGCCCAGTTTGTCCAGCTTTTGCGCGATCGAGAAGCCCTTGAAGCCTTTTTCGATCAGGAAGGCGGTCATGCCCTTCGGGCCGGCCTCGAGGTCGTTCTTGGCGTACACCACCAGCACGTCGGCGTCGGGGCCGTTGGTGATCCACATCTTGGTGCCGTTCAGGACCCAGCGGTCGCCCTTGAAGTCGGCGCGCAGCTTCATGCTGACCACGTCGGAACCGGCGTTCGGCTCGGACATGGCGAGGGCGCCGACGTGCTCGCCGGAAATCAGCTTGGGCAGGTATTTTTTCTTTTGCTCTTCGGTGCCGTTGCGCTTGATCTGGTTGACGCACAGGTTGGAGTGGGCGCCATACGACAGGCCGACCGAGGCCGAGGCGCGCGAGATTTCCTCCATCGCCACGATGTGGGCCAGGTAGCCCATGTTGGCGCCGCCGTATTCCTCCGGCACGGTGATGCCCAGCACGCCCAGTTCGCCCATCTTGCGCCACAGGTCCATCGGGAACTGGTCGCTGCGGTCGATCTCGGCCGCGCGCGGGGCGATCTCGGCGGCGGCGAACTGCTGCACGGCCTCGCGCAGCGCGGCGATGTCCTCGCCATGGTCAAAGGTCAGGCCTGGGAGATGGAGCATGTCTTCCTCTATTCTTTATGGATTTGAAGCGGCCATGATACGCCGATGTGACGTTAACGTAAACGTCAAGCGGCGTTCTGCGCGGCCAGCAGGCGTTTGCACTCGTCTTCGTGGGCCTGGATCTCGGCCAGCGACATTTCGATGTCCTCGCGCTGCTGCTCCAGCGTCTCGCGGTGCTGGGCCAGCACGGTCAGGAAGCGGTGCATCTGCGCCACCGAGTCCTTGGGCGTTTCGTACATGTCGACCAGGCTCTTGATCTCGGCCAGCGACAGGCCGAGGCGCTTGCCGCGCAGGGTCAGTTTCAGGCGCGTGCGGTCGCGCCCGGTGTAGACGCGGTTGCGGCCGCCGGCGCCCTCGCGTGATGGGCTCAGCAGGCCCTGGTCCTCGTAGAAGCGGATGGCGCGGGCCGTGATGTCGAATTCGCGGGCCAGTTCGGTAATGGTGTAGGTGGACATGTTTTTGATGGATTTCCGTTTACGTCAACGTCAAGCCATTGTAGCGCGAAACCCACCGTCAAACGTAGAGTTGGTGGCACAAGGTGACTGGCGGGCACGCGTAATGGTATCGTGCGACGTGAAACGCGACGCGGCAGCATGATGGCCATCCACACTTCGGGGCCGAATAAAATTCGCCCGGGAATTCCGCCGGCGTCCGCCCCGACAGAGGATAGAATGTTAATTATAAAATCCCATGATGTCACGATTCCGGCCCGCTTCGCAGAGACTGACTTTCATGGCGCAACGTGAAATAGTTCAATTATGAATTCCTCTAATGAACGCGAAAGCTTTAGCCAACGCCTGCAACAGGCCCTCAAGAACGCCCACTACTCGCCCGACAGTCCGACCCGGTTGGCGCGCGAATTCAACATCCGTTTCGACGGCCGGCCGATTACCGTGCACGCGGCCCGGAAATGGCTGGTAGGCGAGGCGATTCCGACCCAGGAGAAGCTGCGCATGATCGCCCAATGGCTGGGCGTCCCGGCGGAATGGTTGCGTTTTGGCGGCCCCGAAGATGGCGCGCCGAATGGCGACAACGCCGGTGGCGTGTCGCGCTTCGAGTCGGCCGACGTCAAGCTGATCGCCGATTTGCAGCGCCTGGACGAGCACCACCGCCAGATCGCCCGCGAATTTATCCGCATGCTGGTGCGCGTCAACTACCAAAAGTAGTTATTTTTACGTAGTACTACGCAGAAATGTGGACTGCGGCGGCGTCCGGTGGCGCCGCATATTCGTTAAACCAGGTTCAGGATTCGCCGGTTTTTGTTTGGAGCGGGGCGCGCCCAGGGCGGCGCCCTTTTTATTTTCGCCACCTTTGCGAAATGTCATGGTCCCGACACGGATTTCAGGCACAATAGGGCAGAACCTACTTTTCGGGGAGTCACGCTTTGAGCCGTTTGATGAAAAGCAATTACAGCAACGCCGCCCAGCTGAAGGATTTGATGACCGCCCCGCCCATGAGCGCCGCCCAGCACGCCGAAGTGATGCGCAAGCGCATCGCCCAGCGCCGCATGGTGGAAGAAGCCCGTGAACTGAAGCGCGCCGTCAGCTCCTACGACGACAAGCGTTAAGGGTTAAGCGTCAGGCGCTGCCGCCGGCGCGCCTTTCATGCCCGCCCAGCGCGGCGCCAGCGCGTGTTCGATGCCGAACAGATCGAGCACGCGGGCGACCGTGTGGTCGACCATCTCCGCGATGGTGGTGGGGTTGTGGTAGAAGCTGGGCAGCGGCGGGAAGATAATCCCGCCCATTTCCGTGACCGCCGTCATATTGCGCAGGTGCGCCAGGTTGAACGGGGTCTCCCGCACCATCAGCACCAGCCGGCGGCGCTCCTTGAGCACCACGTCGGCCGCGCGCGCGATCAGATTGTCGGACAGGCCGTGCGCCACCGACGCCAATGTTTTCATCGAGCAGGGAGCGATCACCATGCCGTCGCTCTGGAACGAGCCGCTGGCGATGGCGGCGCCGACGTCGCGCACCTTGTGCACCACGTGGGCCAGCGCTTCCACTTCACGCCGCTGCAAGCCGGTTTCCTGGTGCAGGGTGAGGACCGCGGCGTCGGAGAGCACCAGATGCGTCTCCATGCCGGGCAGATGTTGCAAATGTTGCAGCAGACGCACGCCATACACCGCGCCGGTGGCGCCGGTGATGGCGATGACTATCCGCCGCGGGCGATCAGACATTCTGCAGCAGGGCTTTCAGCTCGCCGGATTCAAACATTTCGCCCATGATGTCCGAACCGCCGACGAACTCGCCGCGCACGTACAGTTGCGGAATGGTGGGCCAGTTCGAGTAGTCCTTGATGCCCTGGCGCACTTCCGGATCTTCCAGCACGTTGACGGTGGCAATGTTTTCGACGCCGCACGCTTTCAGGATCTGGATGGCGCGGCCGGAAAAGCCGCATTGCGGGAACTGGGCGGTGCCCTTCATGAACAGCACCACCGGGGTGTTGGTCACGGTTTCTTTGATCCAGGTTTGTACGTCGCTCATAGCTGCCTCTAGGGTGTAAAGATGTGGAATACCGGCATTTTATAAGAAATGCGCCCACCACGTATTTGACGCCGCAAAAAATTGCGGTACTATTCGCTATATCGACACCCGATATAGCGAAACACGATATATGCCCGATCCCGGCCGCTACCTGCCGCTGTCCGAAGCGACGTTTTACGTGATGCTGGCCCTGAGCCAGCAAGCGCTGCACGGCTACGCCATCATGCAGCAGGCGGAAACGCTGAGCGCGGGCAGCCTGACGCTGGGGCCGGGCACGCTGTACGGCATTTTCGCGACCCTGGAAAAGCAGGCGCTGATCGTCAAGGTGGCGGAGGAAGAGCGGCGCAAGATCTATGCGCTGACGGAATTGGGGCGCTCGGTATTGGCCGAGCAAGTGCGCCGGCTGGAAATCATGGTCAGCAGCGCGGCGCGATTGAAGGGGACGCGATGAAGAAATTCAAGCTGTGGTTTTCCTGGCAGGATGAGCGGCACGGCGCGTGGCTGCAGCACATGGCGGCCAAGGGATGGCATTTGCGCGCGGCGAGCGTATTCGATGTTTATACCTTTGAGCGTGGCGCCCCGGCCGAGGTCGCGTATCGCTGGGATCTATGGCCCAACAAGTTCGAGCCTGACTACCGCCGCCTGCTGGAGGACGCCGGCTGGGAATATGTCGCGGCCCATGGCGGCTGGCATTGCTGGCGCAAGCCGATCGAGGGCGGCAGGGTGCCGGAAATCTTCACCGATCCAGCCGAGAAACTGCGCAAATACCGGCGCCTGATGGTCCCGTGCGTGGCGCTGGCGGCGGTGCAAGCATTGCTGCTGTTGCAGCGGACCGACTGGGGCCGCGCGCCGTCGGCGCTGTCGGCGCTGAACTGGGTGGCGCTGGTCTTCGGCGCGGTGGCCGCCTACAGCGCCGTGCAACTGGGGCGGCGCATCGCCGCCCTCAAGTCCCACGCCGCCGCTTAACCGCGCAGCTTGGCGAAGGCGGCCGCCATGCTGCCGCCCATCGCAGGCTCGCGGGCCTGCTGTTTTTGCTGCTGGCCCATGGCGCGGCGGTCACCGCGGTCGCCGCGCTGCTGCGGCTGCGAACCGGCTTGCGGCGCGCTGTCGGTCAGACGCATGGTCAGGGCGATGCGCTTGCGCTTCTCGTCCACCTCCAGCACCTTGACCTTGACCACCTGGCCGGCCTTGACCACGGTGTGCGGGTCCTTGACGAAGGTGTTGGACAGGGCCGAGATGTGCACCAGCCCGTCCTGATGCACGCCGATGTCGACGAACGCGCCAAACGCGGCCACGTTGGTCACCACGCCTTCCAGGATCATGTCCGGACGCAGGTCTTTGATTTCCTCCACGCCTTCCTTGAAGGTGGCGGTGGTGAATTCCGGACGCGGGTCGCGGCCCGGCTTTTCCAGTTCCTTGAGGATGTCGGTGATGGTCGGCACGCCGAACTTGTCGTCGGCGTACTTGGCCGGTTGCAGGCGCTTGATCAGGGTGCTGTCGCCGATCACGGACTTGATGTCCTTCTGGATGTCGGCCAGGATTTTTTCCACCACCGGGTAGGATTCCGGGTGCACCGCCGAGGCGTCCAGCGGGTTCTCGCCGTTCATCACGCGCAGGAAGCCGGCGGCTTGCTCAAAGGTCTTGTCGCCCAGGCGCGGCACCGACTTCAGCGCGGCGCGCGAGGTGAAGGCGCCCTTCAGGTCGCGGTAGGACACGATCGCCTGCGCCACCGAACTCGACAGGCCCGACACGCGCGCCAGCAGCGGCGCCGAGGCGGTGTTGACGTCCACGCCGACCGCGTTCACGCAATCCTCGACCACCGCATCCAGCGTGCGCGCCAGCTGGGTCTGCGAAACGTCGTGCTGGTACTGGCCGACGCCGATCGATTTCGGATCGATCTTCACCAGCTCGGCCAGCGGGTCCTGCAGGCGGCGCGCGATCGAGACCGCACCGCGCAGCGACACGTCCATGTCCGGCAACTCTTTCGAAGCGTATTCGGAAGCCGAATACACCGACGCGCCCGCCTCGGACACGACGATCTTGTTCATTTTTTGCTCGGGGAAGCGCTTGAGCAGGTCCTGCGCCAGCTTGTCGGTCTCGCGCGAGGCGGTGCCGTTGCCGATCGAAATCAGCGACACGTTGTGCTTCATGGCCAGCTTGCCCAGCGTGTGCAGCGAGCCCTCCCAGTCGTTCTTCGGCTGGTGCGGATAAATCACGGCGGTATCGACCACCTTGCCGGTGGCGTCGACCACCGCCACCTTGACGCCGGTGCGCAGGCCCGGGTCCAGGCCCATGGTGGCGCGCTGGCCGGCCGGGGCCGCCAGCAGCAAGGCTTTCAAATTGGTAGCGAAGACGTTGATGGCTTCCAGCTCGGATTTCTCGCGCAGGGCGCCCATCAGTTCGGTGTCGAGGTGCATGAAGCTCTTCACGCGCCAGGTCCAGCGCGCGGTGTCGGACAGCCACTTGTCGGCCGGGCGGCCGGCGTTCTTGATGCCGAAACGGGCGGCGATGCGGCTCTCGCACGGGTTGTGCGGCGCGTCCCACTTCGGTTTTTCCGGCTCGGTGTCGAGGCGCAGCGCCACGTCCAGGATGCCCTCGCGGCGGCCTCGCATCAGCGCCAGCGCGCGGTGCGACGGCACGCTGGCCAGCGGCTCGGAATAATCGAAGTAATCGGCGAACTTTTCGCCCTCTTCTTGCTTGCCTTCAATAACTTTCGATTCCACAATGCCATGCTCTTGCACATATTCGCGCAAGGATTGCAGCAGGGTGGCGTCCTCGGCGAAGCGTTCCATCAGGATCTGGCGCGCGCCGTCCAGCGCGGCCTTGGTGTCGGCCACGCCCGGATTGTTGCCGTCGGCGGTGGTGAACGCCTCGCGCAGGTATTTGGCGGCCTCGGTTTCCGGGTTCAGTTCGGGGTTGGCCAGCAGGTCGTCGGCCAGCGGCGCCAGGCCGGCCTCGATGGCGATCTGGGCCTTGGTGCGGCGTTTTTGCTTATATGGAAGATATAAGTCTTCCAGGCGGGTCTTGTCTTCCGCGTGCATGACAGCATCTAACAGCTCTGGTGTCATCTTGTTTTGCTCGGTGATCGATGCCACGATACTGGCGCGGCGGTCTTCCAGCTCGCGCAGGTAGCGCAGGCGCTCCTCGAGCAGACGCAGCTGGGTGTCATCCAGGCCCCCGGTCGCCTCTTTACGATAGCGGGCGATGAAGGGAACGGTGGCGCCTTCGTCCAACAGGGCGATGGCGGCGGCGACCTGGGCCGGCTTGGCGGACAGTTCCAGGGCGAGACGTTGTTCGATGGAAGGCAACATGGTGATGATTCCTAGACAGACAAGGCCGGAATAATACGACATCGGCGGCCCAAAAGGCCACGAACGTGGGTGCTCCCACTTTGCCGGGCAGTTTTTATAAAGAATTACATGAACACGAACGCTTCAATGGCGGATAATATTGCCTGTTGCCGTTTTTGAACCATCTTGAACAACAATGCGACCTATGGATTTTACCCGCGACGACGCCCCTGCCGCCCCTGCTGCCCCAGCACCGGCCCCAACGCGCCCTGCGCCGCCCGCGAATCAATTGTCGTACGCTGTCGCCACCTGGCTGCAGCGTGTGGATGCGGCAGCACACCCGAAAGCCAAGCTCACCCCGCCGCCGGTCGATAACGACCCCAAGCAAACCCAATACAAACTGATCTACGTGATGGCGCCGACCAGCGGCGGCCGCCACGTGGCGCTGTGCCTGTACAAGGCCCGCCTGCGCCCGAACGGCGACGTGGCGGCGGCCAGCCCGGTCAGCGAAGTGTTTTCGCTGCTGTCGACCCCGCCGAGCTTCATGACCCCGGCCGACGAGGACCTGATCCGCTTCTTCGTGGCCATGCGCAGCGGCCAGAATTCCCAGACCGGCTCGGCCACCGAGCCGCGCGGCAAGATCGGCGCGGCGCTGCTGAACATGCTGGCCGAGCAGGACAAGCTGCTGTGGGCCAACTCGTGGGCCGACGTCGGCAACGGCCTGGTGTATCCGCTCAAGGGCGGCGTGCTGCGCGAGGCCAACCTGGCCTGGCGCGAGGAGGGCAAGGGCCTGCGCCTGGGCTGGCAGGTGGCGCCGCCGCCCGGCGCCAAGCACGTCGGCGCCGACCAGGTCGACTATATGCTGCCGACCGATCCGCCGTGGTACATCGATAACCTGTCGTGCGGCGTGTTGCAGCTGAACCAGGGCGGCACCCAGATTCCGCTGGCCGACCTGCAGGCGCTGGTGGCGCAGGCGCCGTTGCTGACCAACAACGACAAGATGCGCGTGTCGCAGCTGCTGCTGGCGCATGGCCTGCAGGGCCTGATGCCGCTGCCGCAACCGCTGCCGCAACGCATCCGCGACGACGTCAAGCCGCGCCCGGTGCTGACGCTGGACGCCGCCATGCTGGCCGACGGCTCGCTGCAGCGCTGGCACGACTTCGCCGTGTTGTCCTTCGACTACGACGGCGAGCGCGTGTCCTTCGACCCGTCGCAGCGCGTGGTGCGCCAAAAAGGCGAGGTGACCGAGATCATCCAGCGCGACAGCGGCGCCGAGGACGACGCGCTGGCGGTCTTGACCGAGCGCCACTTCGTGGCCCCGACCACCCTGCCGTTGAGCAGCGTCAAGGGCGGCCTGCTGCTGCCCAGCCAGGCCGAGTGGATACGCTTCGCGCGCGACGGCATCAGTGCACTGAAGGAAGCCGGCTGGAAGATTGAAAAGACCGTCAAGTACCGCTACGACACGCAGGAAGTCGGCGACTGGTACGCCGAGGTCACGGAAGACGAGGCCGACGGCGGCCATGCCTGGTTCAACCTGGAACTGGGCATCATGGTCGAGCAGGAGCGCGTGCCGCTGCTGCCGGTGCTGGTGCAACTGATCCGCAACGCCCCCAACGACTTCAATCCGAAAACCATCGCCAACCACGGCGAGGAAGACCAGATGCTGGCCACGCTGCCGGATGGCAGCCGGGTCGCCCTGCCCTGGGGCCGCGTGCGCCCCATCCTGAACACGCTGGGCGAGTTGTATTTCAGCGACAAGGTCAAGACCACGCTGCGCATGGCCACGCTGGACGCCGCCCGTCTCGACGAGCTGGCCCGCAACGTGGAGATGGAGTGGACCGGCGGCGCCGAGCTGCGCGAAATGGGCGCCCGCCTGAACCAGTTCGGCGCGGTCAAGCGCGTGGCCACCCCGGCCGGCCTGCAAGCCACGCTGCGCGACTACCAGACCGACGGTTTGTCGTGGATGCAATTCCTGCGCGAATACGGCTTCGCCGGCATCCTGGCCGACGACATGGGTCTGGGTAAAACCGTGCAGACGCTGGCCCACATCCTGGTGGAAAAGGAGGCGGGCCGCCTGACCGCGCCGGCGCTGGTCATCGCGCCGACCAGCCTGATGGGCAACTGGCAGGAAGAGGCGGCGCGCTTCGCGCCCGGCCTGAAGGTGCTGCTGCTCCAAGGCAAGGACCGCATGGCGCAATTCGATCAGATCGCCGAAGCCGACCTGGTGCTGACCACCTACGCCCTGTTGCCGCGCGACGAGGAAAAACTGCGCGAGCACGACTTCCACCTGGTCATCCTGGACGAGTCGCACTACATCAAGAATACCCGCTCCAAGGCGGCCCAGAGCGCCGGCCTGCTGCGCGCGCGTCACCGCCTGTGCCTGTCCGGCACGCCGCTGGAGAACCACCTGGGCGAGCTGTGGTCGCAATTCCACTTCCTGCTGCCGGGCCTGCTGGGCGACGAGAAGGGCTTCAACACCGTGTTCCGTCACCCGATCGAGCGCCAGGACGACCCGCTGCGGCGCGCGCTGCTGAACCGCCGCATCAAGCCTTTCCTGTTGCGCCGGACCAAGGACAGCGTGGCCAAGGAGTTGCCGCCAAAAACCGAAATGGTGCGCAAGGTCGAGCTGACCGGCGCCCAGCGCGACCTGTACGAAACCGTGCGCCTGGCCATGGACCAGAAAGTGCGCGAGGAAATCGACCGCAAGGGCGTGGCGCGCAGCCAGATCGTGATCCTGGAGGCGCTGCTCAAGCTGCGCCAGGTGTGCTGCGATCCGCGGCTGGTCAAGTCCACCACCAAGAAACAGCAGCAGGCCGGCTCGGCCAAACTGGCCGACCTGATGCAGATGGTCGAGGACTTGCTGGAAGAGAAGCGCAAGATTCTGGTGTTCTCGCAGTTCACCAGCATGCTGGAGCTGATCGAGGAGGAACTGGAAGCGCGCGACATCCCGTACGCGCTGCTGACCGGCGACACCAAGGACCGCAGCGCCCAGGTGGCCGCCTTCCAGCAAGGCGCGGTGCCAATCTTCCTGATTTCGCTGAAAGCCGGCGGCGTCGGCCTCAACCTGACGGCGGCCGACACCGTGATCCACTACGACCCGTGGTGGAACCCGGCGGCGGAAAACCAGGCCACCGACCGCGCTTGGCGTATCGGCCAGGACAAGCCGGTGTTTGTCTACAAGCTGATCGCCAAGGGCACGCTGGAAGAGAAAATCCAGGTCTTGCAGCAGAAGAAATCCGACCTGGCGCAATCCATCCTGGCCGAGGGCGAATCGCAGAAGATGGCGCTGACGCAGGAAGATCTGCAGCAAATCTTCGCCCCGCTGGTGGAGTAAGCGATGGCGCGGACGATAGCGGAGCTGCAGGCGGCGCTGGCGCGGTCGCAGGCAAACGAGGCCCGCTACCGGCTGCTGCTCGACCACAGCGGCGAGATCAGCTGGATGGCCGATTGCGCCAGCCTCACGCTCACCTGGCTCAGCCCGGCGGCCGAACGCCAGTTCGGCTATACGCTGGATAGCGCCCAAGCGCTGGCGGCCGGCCTGCTCAAGGACTTGCAGCCGCGCCTGGCGCGCTACGCCGAGGGCGACCTCAGCCGGCGTCGCCTGCTGCGTGAAACCGAGCTGCCCCACAGCGACGGCCACCCGGTGCCGGTGGAAATCGAATCGACCCTGATCCTCGACGCCGGCGGCGTCCCTGTCAGCGTGGTCGGCGTGGTGCGCGACCTCACCGCCCGGCGCGCGCTGGCGCAGCAGCAGAAGAAATTCGCCTCCATGTTGTCGCACGAATTCCGCACCCCGTTGTCCACCATCGACGGCGCCGTGCAGCGGCTGGAAATGACCGGCGCCCACCATGACGAAGGCACACGCAAGCGCTACCGCAAGATCCAGACCGCGGTCGACCGCATGCTGGCCATGCTGGATGAATACCTGTCGCCCGAGCGCATGGCCAGCATCGGCCGCGAGCGCCAGCCCAACGAAATCAACCCGGCCACGCTGTTGCAGGCCGCCGCCGAGCAGGCCCGGCTGCGCCGGCCGCAGGTCACGGTGGAGACTTCCGGCCTGCCGCAATGGATGCGTTGCGACCCCGCCGGCATGCGCTTGTGCCTGGAAATCTTGCTCGACAATGCAATAAAGTATACAAACGATGATATTCCGATAGAATTAGTGGGAAGAATTGCAACGGAAGGTGGCGTCGAATTCCTGGTGCGCGACCACGGCGCCGGCATCCTGGAAGCGGAATTGCCCTTGGTTTTCGGCAAAGCTTATCGGGGCAGCAATGCGTCCAGCGTCGCGGGATCGGGCTTGGGTCTGTACATGGCGCGCGCGATTGCGGATGTGCACGGCGGAACGGTGAGTGCACGGAATGTTTCTCAAAGCGGCGCGGAATTTCGGATTTGGTTGCCGGTGGCAACCAATGCGGGGAAAAGTCTTGCGCCTGCCGATGCCAGCAGTGATAATTCCTTGGACGCAAGCTGATTGTCCCAGGTCTGGGCACAATTGCTCAACAATCGAACGAATGGCGCATCAATGACGCAAATACTCATCGTGGAAGACAATCTGGACTACGCCGAAGAAATGGCGGAGTTCCTGACTGAACTTGAACACGAAGTGCACATCACCAATAACGCCAGCGACATGTGGTCCGCCCTCAGCCAAGGCAACGTCGGCGTGGTCGTGCTGGACCTCGGCCTACCGGACGAGGACGGCTTCAACGTCATCCCGCGCATGCGCCAGCTGTATCCACAGATCGGCCTGCTGGTGCTGACCGGCCGGGTGGCGTTCGACAACCGCATTCTTGGCCTGCGCCTGGGCGCGGACCACTATTTGACCAAGCCTATCAAATTTCCCGAACTGGCGGCGCACATTGAAGCGCTGGATCGGCGCGTCGGTCCGCAGGAAACGGTGCCGGTGCCCAGCAAGTGGACGCTCAAGGTCAGCGCGCGCCAGCTGGAGTTGCAGGGCATGGCCATCACCCTGACTGAAAAAGAGTGCAACTTCCTGCATCTGCTGACAATTAACACCCGTCCCGTGCCGCGCCAGGTGATCGTGGCCGGCATCGGTGGCGATGATCCGGATGCCGGCCGCCGCGTCGACATGCTGGTCTATCGCCTGCGCAAGAAGGCGCGCACCGGCCTCGGCCAGGATCTGCCGCTGCGCAGCGCCTATGGCGAGGGCTACAGCCTGTCCGCCAGCTTCAATCTCTCATAAACAGGGACAGAGTCGGCGCGATTTTCCGATTTGCGAAAATAATCGGGGACAGAGTCATGCGGCAAGGGTAGAATCGGGTTTCCGATCTGCCCTTTTTTGTTATCCCATGGCTCGCCTGCCCCGTTTAATCGTTCCCCACCAGCCGCATCACGTCATCCAGACCGGCGCCAACAACCAGAACGTCTTCCTCGATGCCGAGGACTACCAAACCTTCCTGGGCTGGCTGCGCTCGGCCGCCAAGAATTACAAAGTGGCGATCCATTGCTACGTGTTGATGCCGAACCACCTGCATTTATTGGTCACGCCGTCCGACGAAACCGGTCTCGGACAGATGATGCAGTGGATAGGCCGCTACTACGTACCGTATTTCAACCAAAAATACGCGCGCAGTGGCACTTTGTGGAATGGACGCTACAAAACCTCGCTGATCGATGCCGACGCGTACTTCATGTTGTGCAGCCGATACATCGAATTCAATCCCGTGCGCAACGGCATGGTGGCGCGGGCGGAGGATTATCCGTGGTCCAGCTACTGCCACCATGCCGGCATCCGCCCGGATGGGCTGGTGACCGACCATGCCAAGGTCTGGGAGCTGGGTAACACGCCATTCCAGCGCGAAGCGGCCTACAGCGCGCTGTCCCAGCCGCCGCTGACCGACGAGGAAATTGCATTCATCGGCAAATCGCTGCTCAAGGGTTGGCCGTTGGGTTCGCAGCAGTTCCAGACCGCGCTGCAGGCCAAGGTGAAGCGCCAGGTGCTGCCGGCTAAACGCGGCCGGCCATTCAAAATCAAGCCTGCCACTGAAACTTGATACGCCCTGGCCGTCATTCCGGCGCAGGCCGGAATCCATGCTGAATATGAGCTGATGTTCTATGGATTCCGGCCTTCGCCGGAATGACGTTCACTCTGTCCCCAATTAAAAAAATAAGCTTCTGAGGAAAATTTAATTCGACTCCGACCCTAATTGTTGTTGTTGAGGTTTACGCTGCGTTGCACTAATCTTAGCCTTCGAGCCAATTAGTCCGGAGTTTAGCCATGAAAGCCCAAGGTCTTTACGATCCTTCCAATGAACACGATGCCTGCGGCGTCGGTTTCGTCGCCCATATCAAGGGCAACAAGAGCCATTCGATTGTGGAACAGGGTCTGCTGATCTTGAAGAACCTCGATCACCGGGGCGCTGTCGGCGCCGACCCGCTGATGGGCGATGGCGCCGGTATCCTGATCCAGATCCCGGACCAGTACTACCGCGACGAAATGGCCAAGCAAGGCGTGGAACTGCCGCCGCCAGGCGAATACGGCGTCGGCATGGTGTTCCTGCCGAAGGAAAACGCCTCCCGCATCGCCTGCGAACAGGAAATCGAGCGCGCCGCCCGCGCCGAAGGCCAGATCGTGCTGGGCTGGCGTAACGTGCCGGTCGACCTCGACATGCCGATGTCGCCCACTGTGCGCGCCAAAGAGCCGGTGATCCGCCAGATCTTCATCGGCCGCGGCGCCGACATCATGGTCACCGACGCGCTGGAGCGCAAGCTGTACGTGATCCGCAAATCGTCCGGCCACGCCATCCAGGCCCTGAAACTGATCCACGGCAAAGAATTCTTCGTGGCCTCGATGTCGGCCCGTACCGTCGTCTACAAAGGCCTGCTGCTGGCCGACCAGGTCGGCGTCTACTATAAAGACCTGCAAGACGCGCGCTGCGTCTCGGCGCTGGCGCTGGTGCACCAACGCTTCTCGACCAATACCTTCCCGGAATGGCCGCTGGCCCACCCATACCGCCTGCTGGCGCACAACGGCGAGATCAACACCGTGCGCGGCAACTTCAACTGGATGCGCGCCCGCGAAGGCGTGATGAAATCGGCCGTGCTGGGCGAAGACCTGCAAAAGCTGTTCCCTCTGATCTACGAAGGCCAGTCGGACACCGCCTGCTTCGACAACGCGCTGGAACTGCTGCTGATGGCAGGCTACCCGATCGCCCAGGCGATGATGATGATGGTGCCGGAAGCCTGGGAAAACCACGGCACCATGGACGACAACCGCCGCGCCTTCTACGAATACCACGCCGCCATGATGGAACCATGGGACGGCCCGGCCGCGCTGGCCTTCACCGATGGCCGCTACATCGGCGGCACGCTGGACCGTAACGGCCTGCGCCCTGCCCGCTACATCGTCACCGATGACGACCTGGTGGTGATGGCCTCGGAATCCGGCGTGCTGCCGATTCCTGAATCGAAGATCATCCAGAAATGGCGTCTGCAGCCAGGCAAGATGTTCCTGATAGACCTGGAAGCCGGCCGCATCATCGACGACAAGGAACTGAAGGACACCTACGCCAACGCCAAGCCGTACAAGGCATGGATCAACGCGGTGCGCATCAAGCTGAACGAAATCAAGCTGAGCGAAAGCCAGCTGGCGCACAACCGCGCCAAGGACAAGCCGGCCGCCGGCGAAAAAGCCGTGCCGTCGCTGCTGGACCGCCAGCAAGCCTTCGGCTACACCCAGGAAGACCTGAAATTCCTGATGGCGCCGATGGCCGCCGCCGGTGAAGAAGCCACCGGCTCGATGGGCAATGACTCGCCGCTGGCCGTCATGTCCAACAAGCTGAAACCGCTGTACTCGTACTTCAAGCAGCTGTTCGCCCAGGTGACCAACCCGCCGATCGACCCGATCCGCGAAGCGATGGTGATGTCGCTGGTGTCGTTCATCGGTCCGAAACCGAACCTGCTGGACACCAACAACGTCAACCCGCCGATGCGCCTCGAAGTGGCGCAGCCGGTGCTGGGCTTCGACGACATGGAGCGTCTGCGCAACATCAGCCAGCATACCGGCGGCAAGTTCAAGTCGTACGAGCTGGGCATCTGCTACCCGCTGGCCTGGGGCAAGGAAGGCGTGGAAGCCTGCCTGGCCTCGCTGTGCGCGGAAGCCGTGGACGCCGTCAAATCGGGCCACAACATCCTGATCGTGTCGGACCGTTCGATCGGCCCGGACCGCGTGGCGATTCCTGCGCTGCTGGCCACCTCGACCATCCACCAGCACCTGGTCAGCAAGGGCCTGCGCGCCTCCACCGGCCTGGTGGTGGAAACCGGCTCGGCCCGCGAGACCCATCACTTCGCCCTGCTGGCCGGCTACGGCGCGGAAGCGATCCACCCGTACCTGGCGATGGAGACCCTGGCCGAGATGGCGCAAGGCATGCCGGGCGATATGTCGGCTGAAAAAGCCATCTACAACTTCACCAAGGCCATCGGCAAGGGCCTGATGAAGGTGATGTCCAAGATGGGCATTTCGACCTATATGTCCTACTGCGGCGCGCAGATCTTTGAAGCCGTCGGCCTGAACAAGTCGCTGGTCGACAAGTACTTCCGCGGCACCGCCTCCAACGTGGAAGGCATCGGCGTGTTTGAAGTGGCGGAAGAAGCGCTGCGCCTGCACAACCTGGCCTTCGGCAACGACCCTGTGCTGGCCAACCACCTGGACGCCGGCGGCGAGTACGCCTTCCGTATCCGTGGCGAAGACCACCTGTGGACCCCGGACGCGATCGCCAAGCTGCAACACTCGACCCGTTCGAACAACTACAGCAGCTATAAAGAGTACGCCCAGATCATCAACGACCAGAGCAAGCGCCACCTGACCCTGCGCGGCCTGTTCGAATTCAAGATCGATCCGAGCAAGGCGATTCCGCTGGATGAAGTCGAGCCGGCCAAGGAAATCGTCAAGCGCTTCGCCACCGGCGCCATGTCGATGGGCTCGATCTCGACCGAAGCCCACGCGACCCTGGCCGTGGCCATGAACCGTATCGGCGGCAAGTCCAACACCGGTGAAGGCGGCGAGGATCCATCGCGCTACACCATGGAGCTGAAAGGCATCAAGATCAAGCAGGGCGAGACCATGGCCTCGGTCATGGGCAAGGAACAGATGGTGGTCGACATTCCGCTGCAGGAAGGCGACTCGCTGCGTTCGCGCATCAAGCAGGTGGCGTCGGGCCGTTTCGGCGTGACCGCAGCCTACCTGAACTCGGCCGACCAGATCCAGATCAAGATGGCCCAGGGCGCGAAACCGGGCGAAGGCGGCCAGTTGCCGGGCCACAAGGTGTCGGAATACATCGCCACCCTGCGCTTCTCGGTGCCGGGCGTGGGTCTGATTTCGCCGCCGCCGCACCACGATATTTACTCGATTGAAGATCTGGCGCAGCTGATCCACGATCTGAAGAACGCCAATCCGCGCGCTTCGATCTCGGTCAAGCTGGTGTCGGAGGTGGGTATCGGCACCGTGGCCGCCGGCGTCACCAAGGCCAAGGCCGACCACGTGGTGGTCGCGGGCCATGACGGCGGCACCGGCGCCTCGCCGCTGTCCTCGGTCAAGCACGCCGGCACCCCGTGGGAGCTGGGCCTGGCTGAAACCCAGCAGACGCTGGTGCTGAACGGCCTGCGCAGCCGTATCCGCGTCCAGGCCGACGGCCAGATGCGTACCGGCCGCGACGTGGTGATCGCCGCCATGCTGGGCGCCGACGAGATCGGCTTCGCCACCGCGCCGCTGGTGGTGGAGGGCTGCATCATGATGCGTAAATGCCACCTGAACACCTGCCCGGTCGGCGTCGCGACCCAGGATCCGGTGCTGCGCGCCAAGTTCTCGGGCAAGCCTGAGTACGTGGTGAACTACTTCTTCTTCGTTGCCGAGGAAGCGCGTCAGCTGATGGCGCAACTGGGCATCCGCACCTACGACGAGCTGATCGGCCGCGTCGACCTGCTGGACAAGTCGAAAGCCATCTCGCACTGGAAAGCGCAAGGCCTGGACTTCAGCAACATCTTCTACTCGCCGGAAGTGCCGAACGGCGACGCCATCTACCACACGATGGAGCAGGACCACGGCCTCGACAAGGCGCTGGACCACAAGCTGATCGCCCAGGCCAAGGCGGCGCTGGAAAAAGGCGAACGCGTGTCCTTCATCTCGCCGGTGAAGAACCTGAACCGCACCGTGGGCACCATGCTGTCGGGCGAAGTGGCCAAGCGTTACGGTCACGCCGGCCTGCCGGACGACACCATCCACATCCAGCTGCAAGGCACGGCCGGCCAATCGGCGTGCGCCTTCCTGGCGCATGGCATCACCATCGACCTGGTGGGCGAGGGCAACGACTACGTCGGCAAGGGCCTGTCGGGCGGCCGCATCATCGTGCGTCCGAACACCGAGTTCCGCGGCTGGGCGGTGAACAACATCATCATCGGCAACACCGTGCTGTACGGCGCGATTTCCGGTGAAGCCTTCTTCAACGGCGTGGCCGGCGAGCGCTTCGCCGTGCGTAACTCGGGCGCCACCGCCGTGGTCGAGGGCACCGGCGACCACGGTTGCGAATACATGACCGGCGGCACCGTGGTGGTGCTGGGCAACACCGGCCGTAACTTCGCGGCGGGCATGTCGGGCGGTATCGCTTACGTCTACGATCCGGATGGTGATTTCGAAACCCGCTGCAACACCGCCATGGTGTCGCTGGAGCCGGTGCTGACCACCAAGGAACAGGAAGCGCAGAGCGAAACCTGGCACGTCCAGCACAAGGATATCGGCCGCGAGTCGGACGAGGTGATCCTGAAGCGTTTGATCGAGCGCCACTTCAAGCACACCGGCAGCACCCGTGCCCGCCTGTTGCTCGATAACTGGGCCGAGAGCCGCGCCAAGTTCGTGAAAGTGTTCCCAAGCGAATACAAACGCGCGCTGGCCGAGATGGCCGAAGACGTGGCGAACGAAGCCGCTTCCGCTCAACCGATCGCTGCTTAAAACACGGACACGACGTCATCCCGGCGCAGGCCGGGATCCATGGAACGGCTGATCTGAGTCAGCATGGATTCCGGCTTCCGCCGGAATGACGGAGCCAGCACCAACTTAGAAGGAAAATATCGTGGGTAAAATCACCGGCTTCATGGAATTCCAGCGTCAGGAAGAAGGCTATCTGCCGCCAGCGACGCGCGTCAAAAACTATGCGGAATTCGTTATTCCACTGACCAACGAGCAAGCCAAGATCCAGGGCGCGCGCTGCATGGATTGCGGCATCCCGTTCTGCAACAACGGCTGCCCGGTCAACAACATCATCCCGGACTGGAACGACCTGGTGTATCGCGGCAACTACCGCGAGGCGCTGGACACCCTGCACTCGACCAACAACTTCCCCGAATTCACCGGCCGCATCTGCCCTGCGCCATGCGAAGCCGCCTGCACCCTGGGCATCCACGAAGCGCCGGTCGGCATCAAGTCGATCGAACACAAGATCATCGACGAGGGCTGGGAACACGGCTGGGTGGTGCCGCAACCGGCGGCCAAACAGACCGGCAAGAAAGTCGCCGTGGTCGGTTCCGGCCCCGCCGGCCTGGCCGCGGCCCAGCAGCTGGCGCGCGCCGGCCACGCCGTGACCGTGTTTGAAAAAGCCGACCGCGTCGGCGGCCTGCTGCGCTACGGCATTCCCGACTTCAAGATGGAAAAGTCGCACATCGACCGCCGCGTCAAGCAGATGGAAGCCGAAGGCGTGGTGTTCCGCACCTCGGTGCTGATCGGCAAGGATTTCCCGGCCAACGTCAACAACTGGGCCAAGGAAACCATCTTCCCTGAAGACCTGCAGAAGGAATTCGACGCCGTGGTGCTGGCCGGCGGCGCCGAGCAGCCGCGCGACCTGCCGGTGCCGGGCCGCGAGCTGAAGGGCGTGCACTTCGCCATGGACTTCCTACCGCAGCAGAACAAGGTCAACGCCGGCGACAAGCTGAAAGACCAGATCAAGGCCACCGGCAAGCACGTGGTGGTGATCGGCGGCGGCGACACCGGTTCCGACTGCGTCGGCACCTCCAACCGCCACGGCGCCGCCTCGGTGACCCAGTTCGAGCTGATGCCGATGCCGCCGGAGCAAGAGAACAAGCCGCTGGTGTGGCCTTACTGGCCGACCAAGCTGCGCACCTCGTCCTCGCACGAGGAAGGCTGCGAGCGCGACTGGGCAGTGGCCACCAAGCGCCTGGAAGGCAAGGGCGGCAAGGTTGAAAAGCTGATCGCCTGCCGCGTCGAATGGAAAGACGGCAAGATGGCCGAAGTGCCGAACTCGGAATTCGAAATGAAGGCCGATCTGGTGTTCCTGGCCATGGGCTTCGTCTCGCCGGTGGCCAACATCCTGGACGCGTTCGGTGTTGACAAAGATGCACGCGGCAATGCCAAGGCAACGACCGACGGCGAAGGCTGCTACAAGACTTCCTCCCCTAAAGTATTTGCCGCCGGCGACATGCGCCGCGGCCAATCGCTGGTGGTGTGGGCGATCCGCGAAGGCCGCCAGTGCGCGCGCGCGGTCGACGAGTTCCTGATGGGCAGTTCCGAGTTGCCGCGTTAAGCTCAACGACACGGCACTCAGGCTTTGCCTGACTCCCTGCCGGGTATGGACGGGCGATCCCCGACCATATCCGGTTTTTTTTTGAAGGTATCGCCTGCTGCACCGCATGAATGTAACAATTAGTGCTTGGTGTAAATTACTGACTTTGGGTTCAGTAGTGTTGTATTATCTGCCATTCATCTCGCGCAAACGAGGTGGTCTCCAGCAGAGATTGACCTTTCTGCACTACAATACGGCATTCCAAAAAATGAGTTCAGTCGTGGCTAATCTAGTCGAAATCCGTGATCTACACTTCACCTATGGCAAGCGCGCGATCCTGACGGGCTTGAACATGGACTTCCCGCGCGGGAAGGTGATTGCGATCATGGGTGGCTCCGGCAGCGGCAAGACCACCGTGCTGCGCCTGATCGGCGGCCAGCTGCGTCCGCAAAAAGGCCACGTCAAGGTCCAGGGTCAGGTGGTGCACAAGCTGAATACCGCCGGCCTGTATCTGTTGCGCCGCAAAATGGGCATGCTGTTCCAGCATGGCGCCCTGTTCACCGACCTGACGGTGTTTGAAAACGTCGCCTTCCCGCTGCGCGAGCATACCGACCTGCCGGAAGAGCTGATCCGCAACCTGGTGCTGATGAAGCTGCAGGCGGTGGGCCTGCGCAACGCCGCCAAGCTGAAGCCCGGAGAAATCTCCGGCGGCATGGCGCGCCGCGTGGCGCTGGCGCGCTCGATCGCGCTGGACCCGGAATTGATTATGTATGACGAGCCGTTCGCCGGCCTGGACCCGATCTCGATGGGCGTCACCGCCAACCTGATCCGCAACCTGAACACGGCGCTGGGCTCGACCACGGTGCTGGTGTCGCACGACGTCAAGGAAAGCTTCGCCATCGCCGACTATGTTTATTTCCTGTCGCAGGGCAAGATCGTCGCGAGCGGCACGCCGGACGAGATGATGGTGTCCACCGACCCGTATGTGAAGCAGTTCGTCAACGCGGAGGCGGACGGCCCGGTGCCGTTCCACTATCCAGGCAAGTCCCTGGCCGACGATCTGGGCCTGGGAGTGCAAGTATGAGTGTGAAGAACTGGTTGTCCCGGCTGGGCGCGCCCCTGCGCGACTACATTGAGAGCATCGGCTTTGGCGCGCGCACCTTCGGCGCCATGCTGGGCCTGTCGCCGGGCCTGCTCAAGCGCCCGCGCCTGGTGGTCGAGCAGCTGCATTTCATCGGCAATTACTCGATGCTGATCATCACCCTGTCCGGCCTGTTCGTCGGCATGGTGCTGGGCCTGCAGGGCTATTACACGCTGAATAAATACGGCGCCGAGCAGTCGCTGGGCCTGCTGGTGGCGCTGGGCCTGACGCGCGAGCTGGGCCCGGTCATCACCGCCCTGCTGTTCGCCGGCCGCGCCGGCACCTCGCTCACCGCCGAAATCGGCCTGATGAAGGCCGGCGAGCAGCTGTCCGCCATGGAAATGATGGCCGTCAACCCGATCCAGCGCGTGCTGGCGCCTCGTTTCTGGGCCGGCGCGATCTCGGTGCCGCTGCTGGCCTCGGTGTTCAGCGCCGTGGGCGTGCTGGGCGGCTGGCTGGTCGGCGTGCAGCTGATCGGTGTGGACGATGGCGCGTTCTGGTCGCAGATGCAGGCCGGCGTCGATATCTACAAGGACATCTTCAACGGCTTCGCCAAGAGCGTGGTGTTCGGCATCGCCATCACCTTCATCGCCCTGTATCAGGGCTACGAGGCGCAGCCGACCCCGGAAGACGTGGCGCGCGCCACCACCCGTACCGTCGTGATCTCATCGCTGATGATCTGGTGGCTGGACTTCATGATGACGGCGCTGATGTTCAGCAAATAAGATTAAGAAACTGAGGAAAAAGAATATGCAACGCAAATCTCTGGATGTCTGGGTCGGTTTGTTCATCGTGGTCGGCGTGGCCGCGCTGATGTTCCTGGCGCTCAAGGCCGGCAACATGAGCTCGCTGTCGTTCGGCAAAACCTACGCCGTCACCGCCAAGTTCGACAACATCGGCAGCCTGCGCCCGCAAGCGGCGGTCAAGGCCTCCGGCGTGGTGGTCGGCCGTGTGGGGGAGATCAAGTTTGATGACAAGAGCTACCAGGCGCTGGTAACCTTGAACATGGAGGAAGGTTATAAATTTCCTAAGGACAGCTCGGCCAAGATCCTGACCGCCGGCCTGCTGGGCGAACAATACGTCGGCATCGAAGCCGGCGGCGACACCAACAATCTGGCGGCCGGCGACAAGATCGCCCGCACCCAATCGGCTGCCGTGCTGGAAGACCTGATCAATCAATTCATCTACAGCAAGGCCGCAGAAGGAAAGGACGATAAATGATCCGCACCACGAAATTCCGCCAGGCCGCGCTGGCGCTGGGCGTCACCATCATGCTGGCCGGCTGCGCCGGCCCCAACCCGCGCGACCCGTACGAGAGCTACAACCGCGCCATGTTCAGCTTCAACGACACGGTCGACACCTACGCCCTGAAACCGGCCGCCACCGTGTACAAGAACGTGACCCCGAGCTTCGTGCAGACCGGCGTCAGCAACTTCTTCGGCAACCTGAGCGACGCCTGGAGCGCGGTCAACAACCTGCTGCAGGGCAAGGGCCAGGACGGCATGTCGGACGTCGCGCGCTTCGCGCTGAACTCGACCCTGGGCATCGTCGGCCTGTTCGACATCGCCTCGGAAGCCGGCCTGCCCAAGCACAAGGAAGACTTCGGCCAGACCCTGGGCGTGTGGGGCGTGGATTCCGGTCCCTACCTGGTGCTGCCGCTGCTGGGCCCGTCCACCGTGCGTGACACCGTGGCCCTGCCGGTCGACATCTCGGGCGACATCTGGCGCTACAAGGATCCGACCAATGTGCGCAACATCGGCACCGCGCTGCGCGTGATCGACACCCGCGCCAGCCTGCTGGACGCCTCCACCCTGCTGGAGGACGCCGCCCTGGACCGCTACGAGTTCCTGCGCGACGGCTATCTGCAGCGCCGCGAGAGCCAGATCCACCCGGACGGCGACGGTCCGTCGAGCAAGCGTAAAAAAGATGATAGCGAAGAAACTTCCGCTCCCGTGTCATCCGAATCGGCACCAAAAGAGTTAAACTCCGGCACACCGGCTGCAAAACCTGACAGCCAGTGACCCCGAGAACCACTCATAAGGCATGGAAAAGATGAAATTCATTAAACAATTTATCGCTTTAGCAACTGTTGCACTCGCCTTCAACGCGCACGCCGCCGCCCCCGCCAACGAGGCGCCGGACGCGCTGGTGAAACGCATCAGCCAGGACGTGATCGAAACGGCCAAGGCCGACAAGGCGATCCAGGCCGGCGACACCAAGAAAGTCATGGAGCTGGTGGAAACCAAGATCCTGCCGTACGTGGACTTCCAGCGCATGACCTCGCTGGCGGCCGGCCGCTTCTGGCGCGACGCCACCCCGGAACAGCAGAAAGCCCTGACCGAACAGTTCCGCTCGCTGCTGGTGTTCACCTATTCGGGCGCGCTGTCGCAGGTCAAGGACCAGACCATCGACTTCAAGCCGCTGCGCGCCGATCCGGCCGACACCGAGGTGGAAGTGCGCTCGCAGGTCAACATGCCGCGCGGCGAACCGATCCCGCTGAACTACCGCGTCGCCAAGGGCCCGCAAGGCTGGAAGATCTACGACATCAACGTGCTGGGCGCGTGGCTGGTCGAGACCTACAAGGGCACTTTCGCCTCGGAAATCTCGAAAGGCGGCATGGACGGCCTGATCAAGGCGCTGACCGAGAAGAACAAGAAGCTCGCCAGCAAGCCGCTGAAAACCAACGCACCGAAGTAACAACATCATGAACGCCGTTACCGAACCCATCGACAACCTGCAGTCGCTCACGTCCCTGACCGTGCTCAACGCCACGGCGGCGCTGGAGCGCGGCCTGGCCGCCCTGCGCGCCGGCCAGACCGTGTTCGACCTGCGCCATGTGTTGACGGTGGATTCGGTGGCGGTGTCGGTCATGCTGGCGTGGCAGCGCGCCGCGCAGGCGGCCGGCATCAACCTGCAACTGAAAAACCTGCCGCCGGCGCTGCAAAGCCTGACCAAGCTGTATGGTGTGTGCTCGCTGCTGTTCCCGACCGACGTCAAGCTGGAGCAGGACGGCGCCCTCGCGCGCAACCCGGCGCACGATGAATTCTCCCCGGTGAAAGCGCCGGAATCGGTCTTCAGCAAGAAGACCCAGGTGGAAGGCGACGCCTCCCACCATCACCATTGACCTCCGCCCCACCCCGCCGCCTGCAGTAAATCCCCGGTCCGGCTCAGCCGGATCAAAATTCCAATATAATTGAACGTTGCCGCAGCCGAAGAGCCGTGGCGCCCCGCAACATCTTCCCCCGCGCCGGCCCGGCCGTCGCAACCTTATAGATAAGTCAAGAATGACAGCGATCCAAATTAGCAATGTCGAGAAGCGCTACAAGTCGCTCCAGGCGCTGGGCGGCGTCTCACTGAACATTGAAGAAGGCGAATTTTTCGGCCTGCTCGGCCCCAACGGCGCCGGCAAAACCACCCTGATTTCCATCATCGCCGGCCTGAACCGCCCGGACAACGGCTCGGTCAAGATCCACGGCCACGACGTGGTCAGCGATTTCCGCGCCGCCCGCAAGAAGCTGGGGGTGGTGCCGCAGGAGCTGGTGTTCGACCCCTTCTTCACCGTGCGCGAAACCCTGCGCCTGCAATCCGGTTACTTTGGGCTGAAAAACAACGACGCCTGGATCGACGAGGTGATGCACAACCTCGACCTGACCAACAAGGCCGACGTCAACATGCGCGCCCTGTCCGGCGGCATGAAGCGCCGCGTGCTGGTGGCGCAGGCGCTGGTGCACAAGCCGCCCGTGATCGTGCTCGACGAGCCGACCGCCGGCGTCGACGTCGAACTGCGCCAGACGCTGTGGAAGTTCATCTCGCGCCTCAACCGCGAAGGCCACACCGTGGTGCTGACCACCCACTACCTGGAGGAAGCGCAGGCCATGTGCAAGCGCGTGGCCATGCTCAAACTGGGCAAGGTGGTGGCGCTGGATTCGATGGCGTCGCTGATCCGCCGCATCTCCGGCTCGCAGCTGATCGTCAACATGACGCACGGCGATCTGCCGGACGATCTGCGTTCGCTGATCACGCACCCGGAAACCTCGGAGCACGGCAAGAAGTACAGCCTGCGCATCAATGAATACGCTGAAGTCGAACAGATCCTGAAACGCCTGCGCGAATCGGGCGCCATCATCGACGAGATGCAACTGCAACAAGCGGATCTGGAGGATATCTTCATCCAGATCATGGAAAAGGGTACCGTATGAACTTCCTCTCCGCCGGCTTCCGCACCCTGGTCTACAAGGAGACCCTGCGCTTCTGGAAAGTGGCGACGCAAACCATCGCCGCGCCGATCCTGACCGCCATGCTGTACCTGCTGATCTTCGGCCACGTGCTGGAAGGCCGCGTCAACGTCTACGATGGCGTCAACTACACCTCCTTCCTGATTCCGGGCCTGGTGATGATGAGCGTTCTGCAGAACGCCTTCGCCAACTCGTCGTCCTCGCTGATCCAGTCCAAGATCACCGGCAACCTGGTGTTCGTGCTGTTGACGCCCTTGTCGCACTGGGAGATTTTCTCGGCCTACGTGATCGCCGCCATGGTGCGCGGCGTGGTGGTGGGCATGGGCGTGTTCCTGGTGACGGCGTGGTTCGCCCACCTGTCGTTCGCGGCGCCGCTGTGGATCATCGTGTTCGCGCTGCTGGGCGCCGCCATCCTCGGCACCATGGGCCTGATCGCCGGCATCTGGGCCGAGAAGTTCGACCAACTGGCCGCCTTCCAGAACTTCCTGATCGTGCCGCTGACCTTCCTGGCCGGCGTGTTCTACTCGATCCATTCGCTGCCGCCGGTGTGGCAGGCGGTATCGCATTTGAATCCGTTCTTCTACATGATTGACGGCTTCCGTTACGGTTTCTTCGGCCAGTCCGACGTCAATCCGCTGGTGAGCGTGGCCATTGTCGCGGCCTTCCTGGTGGTGCTGGCGTTCCTGGCGATTCGTTTGCTGCGCAGCGGATATCGTCTGCGTCACTAATTCAAGGATTCATCATGCCTACTACTCCAGAACTCATCCACGGCTACATCAAGGCCGGTCTCGAATGCACCCACCTCGAAGTGGAAGGCGACGGCCAGCACTTCCAGGCCGTGATCGTGTCGCCCGCGTTCGCGGGCAAGCGCCTGATCCAGCGCCACCAGCTGGTGTACGCCGCGCTGGGCGACCGCATGCGTGAAGAAATCCACGCGCTGTCGATGAAAACCCTCACCCCTGACGAATACCAAGGATAAGCATGGACAAGCTTCTGATCCAAGGCGGCAACCGCCTGAACGGCGACATCACCATCTCCGGCGCCAAGAACGCGGCGCTGCCTATCCTGTGCGCCGGCCTGCTGACGTCCGGCGATGTCGAGCTGTCCAACGTGCCGCACCTGCACGACGTCTCGACCATCCTGAAACTGCTGGGCGAAACCGGCCTGAAAGTCACGCAGGACGGCGACAAGGTCACCCTGAACGGCAGCGCCATCACCAAGCTGGAAGCGCCGTACGACTTGGTGAAAACCATGCGCGCGTCGATTCTGGTGCTGGGTCCATTGCTGGCGCGCTTCGGCCAGGCCAAGGTGTCGCTGCCGGGTGGCTGCGCCATCGGTTCGCGTCCGGTGGATCAGCACATCAAGGGCCTGCAGGCGCTGGGCGCCGACATCACCGTCGAAGGCGGTTACATCTATGCCAAGTGCGCCAAGCTGAAAGGCGCGCGCATCGTCACCGACATGATCACCGTGACCGGCACCGAGAACCTGCTGATGGCCGCGACGCTGGCCGAAGGCGAGACCGTGCTGGAAAACGCCGCCTGCGAACCGGAAGTGACCGATCTGGCCAACCTGCTGGTGGCCATGGGCGCGAAGATCGAAGGCATCGGCACCAACCGTCTGGTGATTCAGGGCGTGAGCGAACTGCATGGCGCAAAACACGCCGTGATCTCGGACCGCATCGAAGCGGCCACCTTCCTGTGCGCGGTGGCGGCCACCGGCGGCGACATCACGATCCGTAACACCCGCGTCGATATCATGGATGCGGCGCTGGACAAGCTGCGCGAGATCGGCGTGCAGCTGACCGTTGGCGACAACTGGATCCGCGCGCAGATGGACAAGCGACCGACCGCCGTCACGTTCCGCACCACCGAATATCCTGGCTTCCCGACCGACATGCAGGCGCAATTCATGGCGGTGAACACCATCGCCGAAGGCGCCAGCCGCGTGACGGAAACCATTTTTGAAAACCGCTTCATGCACGTCCAGGAGATGAACCGTCTGGGCGCGCAAATTGAAACCGATGGCAACACCGCCTTTATCAAAGGCGTTGAACAGCTGGTCGGCGCGCCTGTGATGGCGACCGACCTGCGTGCATCCGCTTCGCTGGTGATCGCCGGCCTGGCTGCGCGCGGTGAAACGCTGATCGACCGCATCTATCACCTGGACCGCGGCTATGATCAGATGGAAGTCAAACTCTCCGCCGTAGGCGCCAACATCAAGCGAATCAAGTAGCGTCGTTCCCGCGAAAGCGGGAACCCATAGAACATGTGAGCTGTGTTAACGCATGCGTTCTATGGATCCCGGCCTGCGCCGGGATGACGGAGCTAACTTAGGAAATATTTATGAGTGCATTCCAAGCCGACCAGCAGCTGATTCTTGCGCTGTCGAAGGGCCGCATTTTCGAGGACACCCTGCCGCTGCTGGAAGCAGCCGGCATCACCGTCACCGAGAATCCGGAAACCTCGCGCAAGCTGATCCTGCCAACCAACGATCCCAACGTGCGCGTGCTGATCGTGCGCGCCACCGACGTGCCGACCTATGTGCAGCATGGCGCGGCGGACTTCGGCGTGGCCGGCAAGGACGTGCTGCTGGAGCACGGCGGCGAAGGCCTGTATCAGCCTATCGACCTGCATATCGCGGAGTGCCGCATGTCGGTCGCGGTGCGCAACGGCTTCGATTACGAGACCGCCGTGCGCCAGGGCGCGCGCCTGCGCGTGGCCACCAAGTTCGTCGAGACCGCGCGCGCGCACTTCGCCAAGAAGGGCGTGCACGTCGACCTGATCAAGCTGTATGGCTCGATGGAGCTGGCGCCGCTGGTCGGCCTGTCGGACGCCATCGTCGACGTGGTCAGCACCGGCGGCACGCTGCGCGCCAATGACCTGAAAGAGGTTGAGGCCATCATGGATATTTCGTCGCGCCTGATCGTGAATCAAGCCGCGCTGAAGATGAAACGCGAGCGCCTGCAACCGATTATCGAAGCATTTGAACGCGCATCCAAAAAATGATTACCAAGCTCGATTCCAGCCAGGCCGATTTCAAACAGCGTCTGGACACCCTGCTGGCTTTTGAAGCCAGCACCGATGACGCCATCGAATCCGCTGTCGGCAAAATCCTGGCCGACGTGAAAGCGCGCGGCGATGCCGCCGTCCTCGAATACACCAACAAGTTTGACCGTCTTCCGAACGGCGGCGCCACCAGCATGGCGGCGCTGGACGTCTCGCAGGAAGAACTGCAAGCCGCACTGGCGGCGATTCCGGAAGCGCAGCGCAAGGCGCTGGAAGTCGCCGCCCTGCGCGTGCGCGTGTTCCACGAGCGCCAGAAGCAGGAACTGAACGGCTTCACCTACACCGAGCCTGATGGCACGGTGCTGGGTCAGCGCGTGACGCCGCTGGACCGCGTGGGCATCTACGTCCCGGGCGGCAAGGCGGCCTATCCATCGTCGGTGCTGATGAACGCGATTCCCGCGCACGTCGCCGGCGTCGAAGAAATCATCATGGTGGTGCCAACGCCGGACGGTGTGAAGAACCAGATGGTGCTGGCCGCCGCCGCCATCGCCGGCGTCACCCGCGTGATCACCATCGGCGGCGCGCAAGCCGTGGCCGCACTGGCCTACGGTACTGAAACCATTCAAGCGGTCGACAAGATCGTCGGTCCGGGCAACGCCTACGTGGCGTCGGCCAAGCGCCGCGTGTTCGGCACCGTCGGCATCGACATGATCGCCGGCCCGTCGGAAATCCTGATCGTGGCCGATGGCACCACCGATCCTGACTGGGTCGCCATGGACCTGTTCTCGCAAGCGGAGCACGACGAGCTGGCGCAAGCCATCCTGCTGTGCCCTGACGCCGATTACATCGCCAAGGTGGAAGCCAGCATCGCCAAACTGCTGCCGACCATGTCGCGCCAGGAAGTCATCAAGACCTCGCTGGGCGACCGCGGCGCGCTGATCAAAGTACGCGATATGGACGAAGCCTGCGCCATCGCCAACAGCATCGCCGCCGAACACCTGGAAATCTCCGCCGTCGAACCGCAGCAGTGGGCCGACAAGATCCGCCATGCCGGCGCCATGTTCCTCGGCCGCTTCTCGTCCGAGTCGCTGGGCGACTACTGCTGCGGTCCGAACCACGTGCTGCCGACCTCGCGCACCGCGCGCTTCTCGTCGCCGCTGGGTGTGTACGATTTCCAGAAACGCTCGTCCATCATTCACGTCAGTGAAGCCGGCGCGCAAACGCTGGGCAAGGTCGCTGCGGAACTGGCTTATGGCGAAGGCCTGCAGGCGCACGCCCGCAGCGCGGAGTTGCGCCTCAAATGAGCGAGTGGCTGAATCAGGTCTTCTGTGAGGATGCGCTGGCCGGTCTGGCGCGCATCCCGGATGGTTCCATCGACCTGATTCTGACCGATCCGCCGTACAACCTCGGCAAGGACTACGGCAATGGCTCGGACCAGCAAACGGTAGACGACTACCTGCGCTGGACCGAGCAGTGGATCGACGCCGCCCTGCCCAAGCTGAAGCCCAACGGCAGCTTGTACATTTTCCTCACCTGGCGTTTTTCGCCGGAGATTTTCGTCATGCTGAAAAAGCGCATGACGATGATGAACGAAATTATCTGGGACCGCCGCGTGCCGTCGATGGGCGGCAGCGTGCGCAGCTTCTCGTCGGTGCACGACACCATCGGTTTCTTCGTGCGCCGCAAGGATTACTACTTCGACCTGGACGCGGTGCGCATCCCTTATGACGCCGAGACCAAGAAGGCCCGCACGCGCTCCATTTTCGTCGGCGCCAAGTGGCTGGAAGTGGGCTACAACCCGAAAGATGTGTGGAGCGTGTCGCGCCTGCACCGCGAGCATCCGGAGCGCGCCGACCATCCCACGCAAAAGCCGCTGGAGATTATCGAGCGCATGGTCAAGGCCTCGTGCCCGCCGGACGGCGTGGTGCTGGACCTGTTCATGGGCAGCGGTACGACGGCGGTGGCGGCCCAGCGCTGCGGCCGCAATTTTGTCGGCTTTGAATTGAATCCTGAATACTGCGCCATCATCAACGAGCGCCTGAAGGCGCCCGAAATACCCGTCAAGAAGTCCCGAAGTTTAGTCAACTCATAGGAGCCCAAGTAAGATGTCCCCCATCGCCACGCTGGTCAACAGCACCATCCGCCCCGACGTTCAAGCTGTAGCCAGCTACCACGTCGCTGACGCGAGTGGTTTCATTAAACTGGATGCGATGGAGAACCCTTACCACCTGCCGCATCATCTGCGCGAGGACCTGGCCCAGCGCCTGGCCGACGTGGCGCTCAACCGTTACCCGGCGCCGGCCTACAGCAGCGTCAAACAGCGCATCAGGGACAAGCTGGGCGTGCCGGCCGGGTATGACGTCATCCTCGGCAATGGCTCGGATGAGCTGATCTCCATCCTGTGCATGGCCTGCGCCATGCAGGACCGCCGCGCGACCGTGGTGGCGCCGACGCCGTCCTTCGTGATGTACCAGCGCTCGGCGCAATTCGCCGGCATGGATTACGTCGGCGTGCCGCTGAAGGCGGACCTGACGCTGGACCTGCCGGCCATGCTGGCCGCCATTGCCGAGCACAAGCCGGCCCTGGTGTTCCTGTCCTACCCGAACAACCCGACCGGCAATCTGTTTGCGGAAGACGACATCGTCGCCATCATCAGGGCGCTCGACGGTTTCGGGCTGGCCATCGTGGACGAGGCCTACGAGCCGTTCGCCCAGCAGACCTTTATGCATCGCCTGCCGGAATTTGACAACCTGGTGGTGATGCGCACCGTGTCCAAACTGGGCCTGGCCGGCATCCGCCTCGGCTATATGTCGGCGGCGCCGCAATTGCTGGCGGAATTCGACAAAGTGCGGCCTCCTTACAACATCAACGTATTGACCCAGGTTGCGGCCGAATTCGCGCTCGATCACCTGGAGGTGTTGAACCAGCAAGCGGCCGCGTTGCGCGCCGCACGCGCCGATCTGATGGCTGCGCTGGCCGCCATGCCGGACGTGGAGGTTTTTCCGTCGGCGGCGAATTTTATCTTGATTCGGGTGCCCGATTCCGACGCCATCAACGCAAAACTGCTGTCTCACAAGGTATTAATTAAAAATGTGAGTAAAATGCACAGTGTGCTGACCAATTGTTTACGTATTACCGTCAGCACCCCGGAAGAAAATTCCACCTTCCTCGATGCCTTCGCCGCATCGCAGGCAGCCTGACACCATCGCGAGCTTTTCATGAACCGCACCGCAGAAATCATCCGCAACACCAACGAGACGCAAGTCCGCGTATCCATCAACCTGGACGGCACCGGCAAACAGAAACTGAACACCGGCGTGCCTTTCCTCGACCATATGCTGGACCAGATCGCCCGCCACGGCCTGTTCGACCTGGAAGTCGAAGCCACCGGCGATATTCATATCGACAACCACCACACGGTGGAAGACGTCGGCATCACGCTGGGCATGGCGGTGGCCAAGGCCATCGGCGACCGCAAGGGCATCGTGCGCTACGGCCACTCCTACGTGCCGCTGGACGAGGCGCTGTCGCGCGTGGTGCTGGACTTCTCGGGGCGCCCAGGCATCGAATACCACATCCCGTTCACGCGCGCCATGATCGGCACCTTCGACGTCGACCTGACGCTGGAATTCTTCCGCGGCTTCGTCAACCACGCGCTGGTGACGCTGCACATCGACAACCTGCGCGGCACCAACGCCCACCACCAGTGCGAGACCGTGTTCAAGGCCTTCGGCCGCGCGCTGCGCATGGCGTCCGAGCTGGACCCGCGCGCCGCCGGCACCATCCCGTCGACCAAGGGCACCCTGTAAGACATCCATCATGAAAAAAATCGTAGTAGTTGATTACGGCATGGGTAATCTGCGCTCGGTTGCGCAGGCCCTGCGCGCCGTGGCGCCGGAAACCAACGTGCTGATTTCCGGCGAGGTGGCCGACATCGAAAGCGCCGACCGCATCGTGCTGCCCGGCCAGGGCGCCATGCCGGACTGCATGCGCAGCCTGCGCGAGTCCGGTGTGCAGGAGGCTTTGCTGGCGGCTTCCAGGAAAGTCCCACTAATGGGAGTGTGCATCGGCGAGCAAATGCTGTTTGATGTCAGTGAGGAAGGCAATGCCGCCGGCCTGGGCCTGCTGCCCGGGAAGGTGGTGCGCTTCCAGCTGGACGGCCAGACGCAGGAGGACGGCTCGCGCTTCAAGGTGCCGCAAATGGGCTGGAACCAAGTGAAGCAAACGGCGTCTCATCCGATGTGGCAGGATATTCCGGACAACGCGTATTTCTACTTCGTGCACAGCTATTTCGCCCAGCCGGAGCAGAGCGCGCACACCGTCGGCCAGACCGTCTACGGTGCGCCGTTCAGTTGCGCCGTGGCCCGTGATAATATTTTTGCGACCCAGTTCCACCCGGAGAAAAGCGCCGCGGCCGGACTGCAGCTGTACAAGAACTTTGTTCACTGGAACCCTTGATTTCTATTTTCTAACACACTGACACCATCATGCTGCTCATTCCTGCCATCGACCTCAAAGACGGTCACTGCGTTCGCCTGAAACAGGGCGATATGGAACTCGCCACCGTATTCTCCGAAGATCCGGCCGAGATGGCCCTGCATTGGCTGAAGCAAGGCGCGCGCCGCCTGCACCTGGTTGACCTGAACGGCGCCTTCGCCGGCAAGCCGAAGAACGAGGCCGCCATCAAGGCCATCCTGAAGGCGGTGCAGGACTTCGCGGAAGAGAACGACCTCGATGAGATCCCCGTGCAGCTGGGCGGCGGCATCCGCGACCTCGACACCATCGAGCGCTACCTCGACGCCGGCATCACCTACGTCATCATCGGCACCGCCGCCGTGAAAGAACCGGGCTTCCTGCACGACGCCTGCGGCGCCTTCCCCGGCCACATCATCGTCGGCCTGGACGCCAAGGACGGCAAGGTCGCCACCGATGGCTGGAGCAAGATGTCCGGCCACGAGGTGATCGACCTGGCCAAGAAATTCGAGGCCTATGGCGTGGAATCGATCATCTACACCGACATCGGCCGCGACGGCATGATGGGCGGCGTGAATATTGAAGCCACCGTCAAGCTGGCGCAGGCGGTGAAGATCCCGGTGATCGCCTCGGGCGGCCTGCACAACATCAGCGACGTGGAAGCCCTGTGCGCGGTGCAGGACGAGGGCATCGAGGGCGTGATCTGCGGCCGTTCGATTTACGAAGGCACCATCGACCTGGCGTCGGCGCAGGAACGCGCGGACATTCTGAGCGGTGACCTGATCGAGGAAGAAGACGAATAACCATGCTGGCTAAACGCATCATCCCCTGCCTGGACGTGACCGATGGCCGCGTCGTCAAAGGCGTCAACTTCACCGAGCTGCGCGACGCCGGCGACCCGGTGGAAATCGCGCGCCGCTACGACGAGCAGGGCGCCGACGAGCTGACCTTCCTCGACATCACCGCCACCAGCGACAACCGCGGCCTGATCCTCGACATCATCGAGGCGGTGGCCTCGCAGGTGTTCATTCCGCTGACCGTGGGCGGCGGAGTGCGCGAGGTGGCCGATGTGCGCCGCCTGCTGAACGCGGGCGCCGACAAGGTCAGCATGAACTCGTCGGCGGTGTCGAATCCGCAGCTGGTGTACGAGGCGTCGCAAAAGCACGGCTCGCAATGCATCGTGGTGGCGATCGACGCCAAGCAGACCTCGCCCGGCAAGTGGGAAGTGTTCACCCACGGCGGCCGCAAGGCCACCGGCATCGACGCCATCGAGTGGGCCAAAAAGATGGAACAGCTGGGCGCCGGCGAAATCCTGCTGACCAGCATGGACAAGGACGGCACCAAGTCCGGCTTCGACCTGGGCCTGACGCGCGGCGTGTCCGACGCCATCAGCATCCCGGTGATCGCCTCCGGCGGCGTGGGCGGCCTGCAGGACCTGGCCGACGGCGTCAAGCTGGGCAAGGCCGACGCGGTGCTGGCGGCCAGCATCTTCCACTACGGCCAGCACACGGTGCAGGAAGCCAAGCGCTTCATGGCACAACAGGGCATCCCCATGCGCCTGGACTAAGAGAATAGAAAATGAGTACTCCAAGCATCCAGCCCAAGGCGGCCTGGCTGAAAAAAATCAAATGGGACGAGCACGGCCTGGTGCCGGTGATCGCCCAGGAAGCGGGCAGCAACGACGTGCTGATGTTCGCCTGGATGAACCGCGAGGCGCTGGCCAAGACGGTGGAACTGGGCGAGGCGGTCTACTGGAGCCGTTCGCGCAAGAAACTATGGCACAAGGGCGAGGAGTCCGGCCACACGCAGAAAGTGCTGGAAATCCGCCTCGATTGCGACGAAGACGTGGTGCTGCTGAAAATCGAGCAGGCCGGCGGCATCGCCTGCCACACCGGCCGCCATTCCTGCTTCTTCCAGAAGTTCGAGGGCGACGAGCATGAAGGCGACTGGCAAAACACCGAGCCGGTGCTGAAAGACCCGTCCGATATCTACAAGGAAGGCAAATGAGCACCATTCTTGACCGCCTGGCGGACGTGATCGAATCGCGCAAGCCGGCCAATGGCGGCGATCCCGCCACCTCCTATACCTCCAAGCTGTTCGCCAAGGGCGATGACGCCATCCTGAAGAAAATCGGCGAGGAAGCCACCGAGACCGTGATGGCCGCCAAGGACGCGCGCGCCGGCGGCGACAGCGGCAAGGTGCTGTACGAAGTGGCCGACTTGTGGTTCCATACCATGGTGCTGCTGGCCCAGTTCGACCTCAAGCCGCAGCAAGTGCTCGATGAACTGGCGCGCCGCGAGGGCGTGTCGGGCATTGAGGAAAAAGCATCCCG
The DNA here is from genome assembly GCF_013376005.1 of Duganella sp. SG902. Taxonomy (GTDB): domain Bacteria; phylum Pseudomonadota; class Gammaproteobacteria; order Burkholderiales; family Burkholderiaceae_D; genus Rugamonas. The sequence continues at coordinate 405,658 of NZ_JABMJK010000005.1, forward strand.
CAAAGAATAAATCGGAGCCTTCGTGGAAAATTGCATCTTTTGCAAAATCGCTGAAAAGAAAATCCCTTCGACCACCGTGTACGAGGATGACGACCTGCTGGCCTTCAAGGACATCAACCCGGCCGCCCCGGTGCACCTGCTGCTGATTCCAAAGAAACATTTCGCCACCCTGCAGGACGCCGCCGCCGAGCCTGAACTGCTGGGCAAGATGCTGGCGCTGGCCCCCCGCCTGGCAGAGGAATTCGGCTGCGCGGTCGGCTATGATGCGGACGGCGCGCCGACCCGTGGTTACAAGACCCTGATTAACAGTGGGCCGGATGGCGGCCAGGAGGTGTACCATTTACACCTGCATGTGATCGGCGGCGCTCATCCGTGGCGCGGCCAGCGTTAATTGGCCGCCGGGTCACTACATTTACCGTAGGCACTGCGCTTCGCTTATACTGTCGCAGCAGTTCTGCGATTCAACGAACAAGGGGAATATGATGGGTTCTTTTAGTATTTGGCACTGGCTGATCGTGCTGGTGATCGTGATGCTGGTCTTCGGCACCAAGAAGCTGGGCAACATGGGTTCGGACATCGGCAAGGCCGTCAAGGGCTTCAAGGATGGCGTGAAGGGTGCGGACGAAGACAAGCCAGCCGCGCCAGCGCCGGGCACCATCGACGTCGACACGAAAGAGAAGAAGTAAGCAACACTTCTTATGATCGATCTCGGTCTTACCAAACTTGCTGTCATCGGCGTGGTTGCGCTGGTCGTCATCGGTCCTGAAAAGCTGCCCAAGGTGGCGCGCATGGCCGGGACCTTGTACGGCCGTGCCCAGCGTTACCTGAACGAAGTGAAAACCGAAGTCACGCGCGAAATCGAGCTCGAGGAGCTGCGCAACCTGAAGAAGGAAGTGCAGGAGGCGGCCCAGAACATCAAGTCGGATGTGGAAAACTCGATCGCGCAAAACATGTCCGAGGTGGAGAACGCCTTCAGCGACAGCACCTACGAGGGCACGCCGTCGTATGAGCCGGTCTCGTTCGGCCATGTCACCACAGAAGATTTGTCGCGCAAGGCGCGCGAGTTCCGCCGCAAGAAGCTGGTGCGCAACTCGGCCATCCCCAACTGGTACAAGCAGCGCCATGGCGGCAAGCTGCACGTGACCTCGGGCGCGGCGCGCGTGGCCCGTTTCCGTCCGCGCGGTCCCACCAACAGTTCTTTCTTTTAAATGACGACACCTAATCCGGGCGAAGAGACCTTTATCTCTCACCTGATCGAACTGCGCGACCGGCTGGTCAAGGCATCGATCGGCATTGCGCTGGTGTGTATCGGCCTGATGATCTGGCCGGGGCCTTCGCACATCTACGACATCATCGCCGAGCCGATGATCCGCTCGCTGCCGACCGGTTCCAAGATGATCGCCACCGGCGTGATTTCGCCGTTCCTGGTGCCGATGAAGGTCACCCTGGTGATCTCGATCATCCTGTCCTTGCCGTGGGTGCTGTACCAGCTGTGGGCGTTCGTGGCGCCGGGCTTGTACGCGCATGAGAAGCGCCTGATCGCGCCGCTGGTGATTTCCTCGTCGGTGCTGTTCATGGCCGGCGTGGCGTTCTGCTATTTCCTGGTGTTTGGCCGGGTGTTCCAGTTCATCGCCGAGTTCTCGCCGCAGTCGATCGCGGTGACGCCGGACATCGAGAACTATCTGGACTTCGTGATGTCGATGTGCCTGGCGTTTGGCGCGACCTTCGAGGTGCCGGTGGTGGTGGTGATCCTGGTGCGCATGGGCCTGGTGAGCGTGGCCAAGCTGAAAGAGATACGTCCTTACGCCATCGTCGGCGCCTTCGTGATCGCGGCGATTGTGACGCCGCCGGATGCGGTGTCGATGTTCTCGCTGGCGATTCCGATGTGTCTGCTGTTCGAGCTGGGTCTGCTGGTGGCGCCGCTGTTCGTGCGCATCTCCACCGCGCCGGAAGAAAAAGCCTGATTCAGGGCAGGCGTTCCAATACCTTCACCAGCATGCCGATCGTCACGGCATGCAACGCAAAGGATATGCCAAGCATCCAATATATTGGAGTGAACTTGGCTTTGACTTCCACAATCCTGGCGTTAATTTCCGTCCGCAATTCGGCGAGTTTCGCATTCATTTCCGTCCGCAACTCGCCGAGCTTCGCATTCATTTCCGTCCGCAACTCGTCGAGCTTTGCATTCATTTCCGCTCGCAACCCGTCGAACTTTGCGTTCATTTCCGCTCGTAACTCGTCGAGCTTTGCGTTCATTTCTGCTCGTAACTCGTCGAACTTTGCGTTCATTTCCGTCCGCAACTCGTCGAACTTTGCGCTCATTTCCGCTCGCAGCATTTCGATACGAGCGATCAAGTCGCTGCGCGCCAGTATGAGCTCACTGGGCGCGACGGTGCTTTCCGAGAGCGCGGCAAGCAGCGCGCGTGCGTGCGCCTCTGCCTGATCTGGCGGAATACCCGCCTCGGCCAATCTTTTGGTGTACTCAAGCGTGTCGAATTTAAGGGGCATGGTCATGATACCTCCCGATTTGATCGTAGCAGAAAACGGCCACATCGCAGCCGTTCTCCATCGTATCGAATCACATGCCCATCGGTTTGAGCGAGCGCAGGGCTACTGCGTCATCAGGCCCTTGATCACGCGTACCGGCGCGCTGCCGTAGCTGAGGAATTGCTCGTGGAATTCCTTCAAGTTGAACTTGGCGCCCAACTGCTGCTTGCGCTGCTCGCGCAATTCCATGATCTCGCTGTAGCCGCTGAAATAGCTGGTCAGCTGCACCGAAGACACCTGCACCCGATGCCACTTCTCCACCGCCTCGCTGCGCGTCTGGAACGCCTGGCGCGTCAGCAGATCGATGGCCTGCTCCTCGGTCATGCCCAGCACGTGAACGCTGTAGTCGAGAATGGTGTTGGTCACGCTGCGCAGGTTCCACTTGGAATACATCAGCCACATCTCCGGCGCATTGTCGCCGTAGCCGGACTCCAGCATCATGCGCTCGCCGTACACCGCCCAGCCTTCCACCATCGCGCCATTGCCGAAGATCGATTTCACGATCGATGGCGAACGGTTGGCATACACCAGCTGCGCGTAGTGGCCCGGAATCGCCTCGTGGATATTCAGGATCTGCAGGATCCAGTGGTTGTACTCGCGCAGGCTGCTCTCGGCCGCTTCCGGCGTGGCGCCATCGAGCGGCGTGACGTTGTAGTAGGTCCGGTCCTGCGGACGATACGGACCCGGCGCATCGATGCTGGCGCCCGCCACGCCGGCGGCATAGGCCGGCGTCGCGCGCACCTCCAGCGGCTTGTTCGGATCCAGCGTCAGCAGGTTCTTGCTGATCACCCAATCCTGCAACACCGGAATCTGGCGCTTGATCTCGTTGACGAAATCCTCGCGCGCCACGTGGCGCTCGGACAGTTTGTCGATCACCATGCCGATCTTGGCGAAACGGTCGCTCGGCTTGGCGGTACTGCCCATGGTCTTGTCCCACAGCTCGTCGGACAGCTTGTCCATATTGGCCAGCAATTCCTCGCGCGTGGCCAGCGCCTTCTGGTAGGTCTGCTCGGCGGTGCTGGCCGACTGGATATCGAACGCGAACTTCTGTTCGTACAACTCCTTGCCGAGACGGAAAGTGCGGCGCCCCTTGGTATCCATCTGCTTGTCCATCTCGGTCAGGAAGGCAACATAACCATCCACAGCGGTCAGCGCCGCGTTCACGCGCTGGGTGAACAGCTGCTTCTCCACCGGCGTCAGGATCGACGCCTGGGCCGCCTTGTCCACCTCGGTCAGCAGCGCCTGCACGCCGGGCGCCTGCTTGATCGCCAGGCGCGTGTGTTCGCGCGTCGGGTTGACGATGTTGGCGCGCGCCGCGTCGTAATACGCCGGAATGCTGGCGATGCGCTTGAGCAGCGTGCGCAGGCGCTGCGGCTGCGCCGCGTACTCGGTGTTCAGGATCAGGTCGATCGGCCCGGCGACGTTGTAGCTGGCCGGATTCCACTCCCATTCGCGCAGCGTGGTCAGGCGGAAGCGGTCGCCGTCGAGCTTGTTGATCAGCAGGCCCAGGTCGGTGCGCTGCCGGGCCGACAGCTTGCTCGCGTTGACCGCGCCGAACTTGGCCTTCCAGTCGTCGATGAAGGCCAGCTCCTTGTCCTGCTCGGCCTTGTCGAACACGGTCAGGGTGGCGGCGGTGTCGTACTTGCCGGCGTAGATCGCGCTTTCCGAATCGATGCGCCACAGCGCGTTCAGGAACTGGTTGCTGAGGTTGTCGAACTGGCGGTCCTGCCAGCGCTCCGAGGCGACCTTGAGGGCCGGCACGGTGGCCACAGCGGCGACCTTGGCCTTGCCGGACGACTTGGCCACGGCCTTGCCCTTGCCGGTGTGCCGGGAGGATTTGTTGCTCTTGGCCTTGCTGGTGCTGGCTTTGTTGCCGCTCTTCTTGGTCGGTGCGGCCTTGTGGTGGTGGGTAGCGGCACCGGCTGGCGCGGCGGCCAAAGCCGCCATCAGTGCAGCCAGTGCGAGTTTTGTCTTGATCATCATGTGCAGCCTTGTGTCTGAAGCGGTGGAGATTATCACTAATCTGCCCGCTTGAGAGCGCCCGATACAAGACAAAATATGAAACAAATGGAACTTTGTTTTCCTGCCAACCAAGTTATAGCGGGGTCGACGCCTGCCCGGCCGGCAACGGCGCGGAAATTTCGAGCAGCGTTTGCGCGGTCTTGCTGTCGTCGGTCTCGCATTCCACCAGGTCGGCCAGCGCGACGATGCCGATCAGCTGATGATCGTCGCGGCTGACCACCGGCACGCGGCGGATCTGGATATCGCGCATGTCCTGCATGACGTCGTCCGTGCTCTGGTCCTCGTAGCAGTGGCAGACATCGTCGGTCATGATCTCGGCCACCTGCGTTTCTTCCGGGCCGAGGCCGGCGGCGGTGGCGCGTATGGTGATGTCGCGGTCGGTGATCATGCCGACCAGCCGCTGCCCCTCGGTGACGGGCAGCGCGCCGACGTCGAGGTCTTCCATCAATTCGGCGGCGCGGCGTATCGATTCGTCCGGCGACACGCTGGTGACATCGCGGCTCATCACATCTGCTATGGTTTTCATGGTGGTCTCTCCCGTTGATGGGCGCCGGCTGGCGCCATCAGGCTAAGACGGGAAAACCGGGTGCGAAGTTCCGCTACTTCTTCAAGCCTTCCTGCAGCATCGCCAGCATTTCGCTGGCGGACATGCGGCCGCTGACATCGCTGCCCTCGAGCAGGCTGTCGGCCAGGTCGCGCTTGTGCTGGTGCAGATCGACGATGCCTTCCTCGATGGTGTGGCGCGCCACCAGGCGGTAGATGGTCACCGGCCGCAACTGGCCCATGCGGTGCGCGCGGTCGGAGGCCTGGTCTTCCACCGCCGGATTCCACCACGGGTCCATGTGGATCACGTAGTCGGCGGCGGTGAGGTTGATGCCGACGCCGCCCGCCTTCAGCGAGATCAGGAACACGTCGCCCTCGCCGGCCTGGAAGGCGTCCACACGCTTCTTGCGGTCGGCCATCGAGGTCGAACCGTCGAGATACTGATAGCTGACGCCCTGCTCGTCGAGATGCTCGCGGATCAGCGCCAGGTGATCGACGAACTGGCTGAACACCAGCACCTTGTGCTTGTTGTCCAGCAGGTTCTCCAGTAGGTGCGCGAAGGCCGACAGCTTGCTGCTGGCCAGCTTGAGCTCCGGCGCGATCAGATTCGGATTGCAGCAGGCGCGGCGCAGCTTCATGATCTCGGCCAGGATCTGGATCGATTTCTTCTCGGCCGGCCCTTCCACCTTTTCCAGGTTCTCCAGCGCGGCGCGGCGCAGCGATTCGTACAGCGCCGTTTCATCGGCCGACAGATCGACTTCCAGCGTGATCTCAGTGCGCGACGGCAGCTCGGTCAGCACTTGCGCCTTGGTGCGGCGCAGGATGAAGGGCTGGATCAAACGACGCAGACGCTTGCGCGCGCCCAGTTCGGCGCGATGATCCTGCGGCTTCTCGATCGGCGCGGCGAAGCGCAGGTTGAACTGCTCGATGCTGCCCAGCAGGCCCGGATTGATGAAGCGGAACAGATTCCACAACTCGCCGAGGTGATTTTCCAGCGGCGTGCCGGTGACGGCGATGCGGAAATCTCCCTTCAACGCCATCACCGCCGCCGAGCGTTTGGTGGCGGCGTTCTTGATGGCCTGCGCCTCGTCCAGCACAATGGTATTCCACTGCACGCCCGCAAACAGCGCGGACTCCAGCTGCAGCAGGCCGTAACTGGTCACCACCACGTCGTAGGCGTGCAGGTTGCCCAGCATCTCGGCGCGATCGCCGGGACCGAACAGCTGCATGTTCAGCGTGGGCGCGAAGCGCGCCGCCTCGCTCATCCAGTTCATGCAGACCGAGGTTGGCGCGATCACCAGGGTCGGCCCCTGCGGCGCGCGCGACAGGATCAGCGCCAGCGCCTGCAGCGTTTTGCCGAGGCCCATGTCGTCGGCCAGGCAGGCGCCCACGCCCCAGTGCGCGAGGCGCGACAGCCAGTTGTAGCCCTCGACCTGATAGTCGCGCAGCTCCGCCTGCAGGGTGCTTGGCAGTTCGGGCGTGAAGGCTTCCTGCTCCTGCATGCGCGCCAGGTGCGCTTTCCACAGCTTGTCGGATTTGAGGCCGCCGACGTCGTCGGCCAGTTCCTCCAGCGCGAAGGAGACCAGCGGATGCACGCGCACGCCGTCGGCGGTGATCTCGCCGTAGGCCGATACCTCCTGCAAACGGCGATAGAGCTCCTCGGTCAGCGCCATGTAGCGGTTCTCGCCCAGCTCCACGAAACGGCCATGGCTCTTTTCCATCATCTCCAGCAGCGTGCGCAGATCGATGACCTTGCCCTCGTCGACCTGCAGCTCGCCGCTGGCGGCAAACCAGTCCTTGTTGCTCTTGATGGCGAGACGCAGCTGCTTGGTCTCCACCTTGTTCGTCACGCGGAAGCTCTCGCCCTCCGGCCAGGCGATAACGATGCTGGCCGGGTCCAGTTCCTGCAATTCCACCAGCAGCTGCAGGCACAGCGCCGGTTGGCCCAGCAGCCATTCGCCATGATCCTGCTCCGCCTGTTCCAGCACCGGGCACCTGGCGATCAGGTCGCGCTCCGCATCGCGTTCGTCGATCAGTTTGCGGCGCGCCTGCACCGGCTTGCCGCCGATGTCGGCGATCACGCTGTCGGCGCCGTCGCCCGGCTTGTAGTAGGCGCCGTTCACCAGCGGCCGCACCAGGATCTGCATCTTCAGGCCGTGTTGATAGGGCAGCAGGTGCAGATGCAGGCGCATGTCGGCCTCCATCTGCTCCATGTCCGGCGCGGCGCCGCCGATGTCCGACTGCACCGTCACCATCGACGAGATGGCGCTGATGGCCGACAGCACCTGCTGCTCCGCGTGCGCCGGCACGTTGAGCGCGTCGCCGACGATGGCGGCGATCTTGCGGTGTTCCTCGAGGATGTTCACCACGCGCAGGCGCGTCGGCGTCTCCTTGGTGATGACCACCGACGAGTTATCGTCCGGGATCGGCGGTTGCAGGCGCAGTTCCAGGTTGCCGGGGCTGCGCTTGACCAGCAGTTCCGGCTCGCCGGCCAGCATCTCCACGCGCATGTCCGGCAGATCGGACCAGAACAGCAGTGGATGGCCCACCAGGGCCGGCGCCGCGCGCTGCGGATCGATCTCGTAAGTGAGGCCGGTGGACTGGTAGCCGCGATGCGCCACCGTGATGGCTTCGGCCGCGCGGATGTCCTGCGGCGTGAGGAAGTTGAACTGTTCGGCCTCGAAGCGCAGCCGTTTCAGGCCCACAGCGCGGCCCTTGCTCCACAAGCCGCGCGCGTCGCGCTTCTGCTCCACCGGCGCGATGTCGGTCAGTCCATGGCGGTTGTCGTAGGTCAGGAGCCACACCAGGCGTGTGCTGCCCGCCGCCTCCGCCGTCGCCGGCTGCTGCAGGTTGATCAGCGCGGTGAGCTGGCGCTGCCAGCCTTCCTGCCGTTCGAACCAGCTGGTCATGTCCGGGAAGCCGAGGCGCGAGCGCAGCGCCTGGGCGTGGATCTGCATCTCGTTGTCGCCCATCTGTCCCAGCAGCGCCGCCGCCTGGCCGGCGATGAACAGATAGCCGGCGCGTTCGGCGTTCTTCACCAGCTCCTGCAACTGCTCCTTGCGCTCCTGCAGCTGCGGCAGCGACAGCCAGTAGTACAGCAGGAACTGGAACATCTGTGTTTGCAGGCCGGGCTCCCACGGCAGCGCCGACACGGTATCGACCTGCATCACGCCGGCGCGGATCTGGCGCAGCAGGTCGATCATCTGGTGCACCGAGCTGTCGTGGTTCTTCGGCAGCTTGACCGCGATTTCCAGGTAGGCCTCGGCCGCTTTCAAATGGCGCGGATCGCCGCTGCGCAGCGCCGACAACAGATACAGGTTGCCGCCCATGCCGGTGAACAGCTGCTTGCGTTTGCCGGTATCGCGGCGCAGGGTTTTCAGGGCCACGTCAAAACCGGTGATGGCGGCGCTGCCGGCGCCGCGCAGCAGCACCACAATGCTGGCCAGGTACTGGCTTTGCGCGCCGGCGGTGCGTTCGAGATAGCGCTTGGCGTCGTCGAGGCGGCCGCACAGCAGCGCGTCTTCCGCCATCGCCATGCGCAGTTCCGGGTTGATGTCGCCGTGACGGCGCTGCATGTGCATCTCGCAGTACTCGCGCAGCACCGGCGCGGTGTGCGGTTCCTGCTGGGCGTTGTGCATCAGCACCGCCAGCACGTCGTCCTGCAGCAGTGGGCTGACCAGCGCGATCATGCCCGGTTCGAACGGGCGGCCGAAGATGTCGACAATCGGATGCAGCTGCGCCGCCTCGTAGCTGCCCAGGCAGAACGCCAGCACCGACTGGATCTGCTGCGGCCCGTGGCCGCGCAAAAGGCCCATGCGCAGGCGCGCCATGCCGGCGCGGTAGCTGCGCGGCTCCATGCTGTTCCAGGTCTGGCGCATCGGCACCAGTTCGGCGTAGGCGGCGCACAGGTCTTCCATCGCATGGGTGCCGATGGCGGAGCGGATCGCCGGCCAGCGCAGCTTGGGATTGCAGACAAAGCCGCGTCCCGTCACCACGCTGATGAAGGCCAGCCGTTCCAGCTTGGACATGGCGTCCTCCAGCGTCGCCACGGTGTACTGCTTGCCGTCGTCGTTGTATTCGATGCGCGCGTGATGCAGGTGGTCGAGGATGGCGGTGCGGCCCATGGGCTCACCGACCAGCGCGAGCAGCGCCAGTATCGCTTTTTCGTTATAGGGCAGCGCTTCGAATTCGGCGAGCAGCTTGGGATCGGTCATGCGTGGTTCAGGCCAAAGATGCGTTGATAGAAGTCCAGTTCCGCTTCCAGCGTGCGGATGATGTTCTCGGCTTTGCGGAAGCCGTGGCCCTCGCCTTCCAGCGGGACGTATTCGACCGGGATGCTGCGTTTTTTCAGCGCGGCCACCATCATTTCCGACTGCTGCGGCGGCACCACCTTGTCGTCCAGGCCCTGGAAAAAGATCATGGGGCGCGACAGCTTGTCGGTGTGATTGATCGGCGAGCGTTGGGCGTAGACGGCGTCGGCCTGCGCTTTGGGCGCGATCAGGTATTCATTGTAGTGCGACTCGAATTTGTGCGAGTCCTGGTCCAGGCCTTTCAGATCGGAGACGCCGTAGTAGCTGGCGCCGGCCTTGAACACGTCGTGGAAGGTCAGCGCGCACAGGGTGGTGAGGCCGCCGGCGCTGCTGCCGCGGATAATCAGGCGGTCGCCATCGGCCAGGCCGCGTTCCACCAGCGCCTTGGCGCCGTTGACGCAGTCCTCGACGTCGACGATGCCCCACTGGCCCTTGAGGAGATCGCGGTAGGCGCGGCCGAAGCCGGTGCTGCCGCCGTAGTTCACGTCCAGGACGCCGAAGCCGCGGCTGGTCCAGTATTGGGTCTTCAGGTTGAGCGTGTTGACCGTCATGCCGGTGGGGCCGCCGTGGCCGATGACGATCACCGGCGGCTTGCTGCCCGCCGCCGCCTGCACGTCCTTGTTGCACGGCGGGTAGTAGAAGGCGTGCGCGGTGCGGCCATTGCTGGCGTAGCTGATGCTGGTCGGGATCGAGAGATTGGCTTCATCCGGCAAGTCTTCGATCGATTGCGCGAGGATTTCGACGCCTTCCTCGGTGAAATCGATGCGGGCCAGTTCCATCGGGATGGTCGGGCCGCCGGCCAGCATGGCGATGTAGCCGTTGGCGACGCGCAGCTCGCGGATTTCCTCGTAGGGGTTGGCGATGCATTCCAGCTTGCCGCTGCCCGGCAGCAGGCGCGCCAGGCGGCTCACGCCCTTGTCGATATAGGTGCAGATGATTTCGCTGGCCGAGCGGAAGCCGTACATGCTGTTGCCGAAGGTCCAGTGCGGGGTGGCGAATTCGGCCTCCATCGGGCACAGGCCCTCGGTGCGCTGGCGGTCGCGGCAAAGGCGGTACAGATTCCACCAGCCGCTGCGATCGGAGACGAAGTGCAGCAGGTTGTCGGGCGACCATTCGGGCTGGCAGATGGATTCGTCGGCGCCGCCGGCGATGCGGACCGGCGCGGCCAGCGTGCCGTCGTCGTTGAAATCGGCCAGCCACAGCGTGGTGCCCTGCCACGGCATGCGCGGATGGTCCCAGCTCAGCCAGGCCAGCGAACGGCCGTCCGGCGACACGCGCGGCGACGAGTAAAAGTCCGCGCCGTCCACCAGCACCGTCTCGGCGCCGCCGTCGAGCGTGATGGCGCAAATCGTGTTGATTGGCTGGGCGTGCTCGCCATCGCCATGCAGTTCGCGCACGGCGATCAGGCGGTTGCGGGCGCGGTCCACGGCGAAATCGGCGAAGCGCTGCGGGCCGGCCTGCGTCACCTGCACCGGAGCCTCGCCGGCGGCCATGCGGTAGACGCAGTTGTCCTTGAAATGCGTGAAATACACCGTTTCGCCGTCAACGGCATAGGCGCCGCCGCCATACTCGTGCACGCGCGCGCGGACATTGAAGGGCGCCGGCGTCAACTCCTGCGTGGTCACGCCGTGATAACGCAACAGCGTATTGCGTCCCGCCTCGGCCGCGCGGCCGGCCAGCCAGAAGATATCACCGCCATCCGCGCCGCCCAGCATGAGCGCGGACATCGGCACCGCCCCGGCCGCCACACGTTCCGCGCTGATGGTCGAGGTCCAGGCGCCGTAGGGGGCGATGATGGATGGTTGAGAAGTCATGAGGCGGCTCCAGAAAGGGTCTTTACGCGGTGCTAGGCATGATAGAGAAAGGTCAGCGAAAAAAAAAGCGCCAATTCAGGGTCAGCTCTGACATTCGGACAGCGGAGGCGCACTTTTGATATTTCTCAATGCCTCCGCATTTTTGTGACCAGACAAGCCAGGCTTAGCAGACCAAGCTTCCTAGCACACATTTAACAGGGCGTGCTGATATTTCTCAAGCTTTGTGCTTGCATGTCCGAATGTCAGAGCTGACCCCGAATTGCTTGGCCGGGAAAAACGACGCGGGATGCGATAATAGCGCTTTGAATGTCTTATATTGCCTTCCATGCCACAATTTGCCCCGCTGAAGAATGACACTTTCCTGCGCGCGTTGTTGCGCCAGCCTACCGACTACACGCCTGTGTGGCTGATGCGCCAAGCTGGAAGGTATCTGCCTGAATACCGCGCTACCCGCGCCAAGGCGGGCTCCTTCATGGGCCTGGCCACCAACCCGGACTACGCCACCGAAGTCACCATCCAACCGCTGGACCGCTTCCCGCTGGACGCCGCCATCCTGTTTTCGGACATCCTGACCGTGCCCGATGCCATGGGCCTGGGCCTGCATTTCGTCGAAGGCGAAGGCCCGAAGTTCGAGCGCCCGCTGAAAACCGAGGCCGACGTGCTGGCCCTGCGCCCGCCGGAAGCCGGTTCGCTGGACTACGTGTTCAATGCCGTCACCCAGATCCGCACCGAACTGAACGGCCGCGTGCCGCTGATCGGCTTCTCCGGCAGCCCGTGGACGCTGGCCTGCTACATGGTGGAGGGCGAAGGCTCGCGCGAGTTCCACACCATCAAGAAGATGCTGTACAACCGCCCCGACCTGATGCACCGCATCCTGGACGTGAACGCCAAGTCGGTGGCCGATTATCTGAACGCGCAGATCGACGCCGGCGCGCAAGCGGTCATGATCTTCGATTCCTGGGGCGGCGCGCTGGCCGACGGCGCCTATCAGACGTTCTCGCTCCAATACATGCAGCAGGTGGTTTCCCTGCTCAAGCGCGAAAAGGACGGCGTGAAGATCCCAGCCATCGTCTTCACCAAGGGCGGCGGCCACTGGATCGAGCAGATCGCCGATATCGGCGCCGATGCGCTGGGCCTGGACTGGACCGCCAACCTGGCCAAATCGCGTCAGCTGGTGGGCCATAAAGTGGCCTTGCAAGGCAATCTGGACCCGGCCATCCTGTTCGCCAGCCCGGAGCAGATCACCGCCGAAGTCCACAAGGTGCTGGACGCCTTCGGCGCGGGCAGTGGCCATGTCTTCAACCTCGGCCACGGTATCTCGCAGTTCACCCCGCCGGAGAACGTGGCGGCCATGGTGGAAGCGGTGCACAGCTACAGCAAGGCGCAGCGCGCCGCCTAGCCTGTCCTTCCTTGCCGGGGCACGTTCCGAGCCGGAACGTGCCCTTTTTCATTGGTGCGAACGGACTACCCGGAGCGACTTATACACAAATTTTTTTGCTGCGGAAATAATAGGCAGCGCTTTTTGGCTAGCCCCGGAAAATATTGCAAGTAATTGATTTATAAAGATAAATTTCGTAGCTCATCAGGTAATATCTGGCAAGCGGTAAACCCGCCCGCTAAGCTTCATCTGGTTTATTTCTTCATTTTCCACAAAGTTATCCACAAAAACTGTGGATAAAAAATAAAATGACTTAGTAAACCGTGACTTAGCCATAATATTGCTGTTTTTCTTTAAATTCATGTTGCGTTGCACGATTTTTAGGCAAAAATAGCAGGCTTGCCAAGCTCATTATCAAAGCACAAAGCTTGGTCCCCGCATAAGTATAAAATTTGGTGTCTTTGTGCTGTGCAATATGGTGGATAAGCCCCCAAAAAGTGCTTGATTTCGACAAAAAATGCATCCTAAATACTTCACTTATGCACAGCCGGAGCCGAGCGACGGCGATTTTGGCTCCCCTAGGAAGCATTTTCCAAGTAACTGATTTTAAAGAGAAAAAATTTTGATTTTTTGCCCGGTTTACGATGATATCCACATGCATGACGATGCTTTCCGGGCATTAAGTTTTCATTGTCCACAAAGTTATCCACAGAAACTGTGGATACATACAGCATCGGGATTTTCGCAAGGTGCAGCATGAATAATCCACGCCCTTGCATCCTCCAAATCGCGATTGATACGCCGCTCGATGCGGTTTTTGATTACCGCTGGCAATGCGAGGACGACCAGCGCCCGCAAATCGGCCAGCTGGCGCTGGTGTCCTTTGCGCGGCGCGAGGTGGTGGGCCTGATCGTCGGCGTGTCCGACCAGACCGATGTGCCGGTGGATAAGTTGAAAGATGCGCTGGCCGTGCGCAGCCAGTTGTCGCCGCTGTCGGCCCAGTGGCTGGCCCTGGCCGGCTTTGCCGCCGATTACTATCAGCGCCCGCTGGGCGAGGTGGCGCTGCCCGGCCTGCCCAAGAACCTGCGCGTGCTGACCACGGTGGCGCTGGACCGGGCCATCAAGAAGCTGGCCAAGCTGGACCTGCCGCACGATCCCACCCCGGCCAATATGCCGCTGCTGAACGCGCAGCAGCAGCAGGCGGCCGACGCCATCGGCGGCGCCCAGGGCTTCAAGCCCGCGTTGCTGTACGGCGTGACCGGCAGCGGCAAGACCGAGGTCTATCTGCAGGCCTGCGCTCAGGTGCTGGCACGCGAGCCGGATGGCCAGATCCTGATCCTGGTGCCCGAGATTAACCTGACGCCCCAGCTGGAGGGCAATATCCGCGCGCGCTTCCCCGGCGTGATGCTGGCCACCTTGCACAGCAGCCTGTCCGAGGGCGAACGCATGCTGCACTGGCTGGCCGCGCACGAGGGCAAGGCGCGCATCGTGCTGGGCACGCGGCTGGCGATTTTGTCCTCGCTGCCGCATTTGAAGCTGATCGTCATCGACGAGGAACACGATCCGTCGTACAAGCAGCAGGAAGGCTTGCGCTATTCTGCGCGCGACCTGGCCGTGTGGCGCGCGTGGCAGCTGCGGATTCCGATCGTGCTGGGTTCCGCCACGCCGTCGCTGGAGAGCTGGCATCACGCGCAGTCGGGCCGCTATCGCCTGCTGCCGCTGCGCGAGCGGGCGGTGAAGAACGCGGTGCTGCCGCAGGTGAAGCTGATCGATATGGAGCGCGACAAGCCGCAGGATGGCCTCACCTCGCAGTTGATCGCGGCGCTTAGGCAGCGCATGGAGCGCGGCGAGCAGTCGCTGTTGTTCCTCAACCGGCGCGGCTATGCGCCGGTGATCTGTTGCGAATCGTGCGGCTGGATCAGCGAGTGCACGCGCTGTACTTCCTTCATGGTGCTGCATCGCCCCGAACACCGCCTGCGTTGTCACCATTGCAGTCTGGAGATGCGCATCCCGCGCCATTGTCCGACCTGCGGCAACGTCGATCTGCAACCGCTGGGACGCGGCACGCAGCGCGTGGAGGAAGGCTTGCAGGCGCTGTTCCCGCAGGCGCGCGTGCTGCGCATCGATGCTGATTCAACCCGCAAGAAGGGCAGCGCGCAGGAGGCCTTCGACACCGTGCACAGGGGCGAGGTGGATATCCTGATCGGCACGCAGATGGTCGCCAAGGGCCACGACTTCAAGAAGCTGACGCTGGTGGGCATCCTGAATCCGGATACGGCGCTGTTTTCGCAGGATTACCGCGCCAGCGAGCGGCTGTTCGCGCAGCTGATGCAGGTGGCGGGGCGCGCCGGCCGGGCCGGGATTCCGAGCGAGGTGCTGATTCAGACGCGTTATCCGCAGCATCCGCTGTACGGCGCGGTGGTGCATCATGATTACGATCATTTTGCCACGGCCTTGCTGGAGGAGCGCGAGCAGGCGGCCTTGCCGCCGTATCTGTTCCAGGCCTTGCTGCGGGCCGAGGCGCGTGAGCTGGCCACGGCGATCGAGTTCCTCAACATGGCCAAGGATTGCGTCGCGCATCCCGGCATCACCATCAACGATCCGATTCCGATGACCATGACCCGCGTGCACAACGTCGATCGCGCGCAGTTGTTGGTGGAGTCGCCCTCGCGGCCGGCGTTGCAAGCGTTCCTCAGGGAGTGGATGCACGCGCTGCGCGAGATGAAGAGCCGCGTGAAGTGGTCGCTGGAAGTCGATCCGCTTGATATCTGACGTCGCACCGGCGCAGGCCGGTGCGACATTGCTAAGCTAGCAGGTGGCGGCGCGCGGTGGCGACGATTTGTTCGCTCAACGCGCGCGTGAATGGGGTGTCGAGGTTCCACGCGTGCCAGTTCAGCGCCACGTCCACGTAATGACCGGGCGCGAGATCGACCAGCCGCTCATCGGCAAGCGCCGCCGACACCTGCTGCTCGGGCAGCAAACCATAGGCCAGGCCGCCGAACACGCATTCGCTGGTGGCCGCCGACAGCGGCAGCGTGTGATGCGGATAGGCGCCGCGCAGCTCCAGCACCTCGTGCAGAAAGCCCGCCATCATGTCGCGATCATCGACCACGGCCGGCGCCAGCCGCGCCGCCTCGATCAGGAAACCATCGCCGAACCAGTGGTTGGCAAACGCCTTGGTCGCCACGCACACATAGCGCATGCGGCCCAGCGGCGTGATCTGCGGGCCGTTCGCCGCTCCCTCGGCCGGCCCGGCCGCGACGCAGCCGAACACGCTGCCCTCGCGCACCAGATGCAGGGCCATCTCGGTGCCGGCCAGTTGCACGTTCAACTGGCAGCGCGGCGGCGACAGCAATGGCCGCAAGCTCAGCGGAAACCAGGTCGCCAGGCTGGCCGCGTCCACCGCCAGCGAAATCTCCGGCATGCTGACCTGGTTGCCGAGGTCGATGTCGAGCGCCGCCTCCATCAGCTTCACATTGCGGTGGTGCGACACCAGCCGCTGGCCCAATCCGGTCGGCACCGCCGGCTGGCCGCGCACGATCAACAGGCGGCCGGCCGCGTCCTCCAGCGCCTTGATGCGCTGGGACACGGCGGATTGGCTGATGCCCAGCGCCAAGGCGGCCTTCTCGAAACTGCCTTGGCTGACCACCGCATCCAGCACCGCCAGCGCCCGGTAATCCAGATTGTCCATAAGTTGAGCTTATAAATTTTGAAAACGATAAGGCATACTAATGCCGTTTTGTTGCAAAGTAAAACGTATTCGCCAGTTCAGAGTAGACTTATTCTTATGAAAACTCTACGCACCGAAGTCGCCGTCATCGGCGCAGGCACGGCCGGCATGACCGGCTATCGCGCCGCCAAGGCCGGCGGCAAGCAAACCTTGCTGATCGAGGGCAATGTCTACGGCACCACCTGCGCGCGCGTCGGTTGCATGCCCAGCAAGCTTCTCATTTCCGCCGCCGACGCGGCGCACATGCTGCAGGCGGCCGCCGGCTTCGGCGTGCACGCGGGCGCGGTGCGCATCGACGGCAAGGCCGTGATGGCGCGCGTGCGCAGCGAGCGCGACCGCTTTGTCGGCTTCGTGGTGGAGAGCGTGGATGGCTATCCGGCCGAGGACAAGCTGCACGGCCACGCGCGCTTCCTCAGCCCGACCCGGCTGCAGGTCGGCGACCACACCTTGGTGGAGGCGGAACGCTTCGTCATCGCCACCGGCTCCACGCCCATCGTGCCGGACGAGTGGCGCGCGGCCGGCACGCGCGTGATCACCAGCGACGAGGTGTTTTACTGGGACGACCTGCCGGCGTCGGTGGCGGTGGCCGGCACCGGCGTGATCGGGCTGGAGCTGGGGCAGGCGCTGCACCGCCTCGGCGTGCGCGTGACCATCTTCGGCCGCGGCGGCAGCGTGGCGCAGCTGAGCGATCCGGAAGTGCTGGACGTGGCCCGCGGCGCCATGACCGACGAGCTGGACGTGCGCTTCAAGACCCGCATCGTCAAGGTCGAGCCGCAGGGCGACGGCCTGGCCATCACCAGCGAGGACACCAATGGCGACCAGCACACCGAGCATTTCGCCTACCTGCTGTCGGCCATCGGCCGCCGGCCCAATGTGCACCAGCTGGGGCTGGAAAACACCGGCCTGCGGCGCGACCACCACGGCATTCCGCTGTACGATAGCCAGACCATGCAGTGCGGCACGAGCGCCATCTTCATCGCCGGCGACGCCAACGACGAACGCCCGCAGCTGCCGGAAGCCGCCGACCACGGCCGCATCGCCGGCGACAACGCCGCGCGCTACCCGGACGTCAAGCCTGGCCTGCGCCGCACGCCGCTGGCCATCACCTTCACCGAGCCGCAGATCGCCACCATGGGCAGCGGCTACAGCGAGCTGTGCGTGTCGCACGCCGGCCGCTTCGCGGTGGGCAAGGTGTCGTTCCACAACCAGGGCCGCAGCCGCGTGATGCTGCAAAACAAGGGCATGCTGCGCGTCTACGCCGAATACCAGACCGGCCGTTTCCTGGGCGCCGAAATGATCGGCCCGCGCGCGGAAAACATCGGCCACCTGCTGTCGTGGGCGGTGCAGGCCGGCCTGACGGTGGACGCCATGCTGGACATGCCGTTCTACCATCCGGTGGTGGAGGAAGGCGTGCGCACCGCGCTGCGCGACCTGGCGCACCACCTGCAACACGAGCCGGCCCATGACTGCCCTTGCGTCGATTGCACGCCGGCGCCGTAAATTGTTATTGTTAAATCAAAGATACAAAATAGTCACACATTTTCATGTAAAAAGCCTTATGCTGCGGGCATGAATATTCGCAAAGTGACTGCGGCGGATTTAAAGCTGGGTATGCTGCTACCGTGGGATGTGTACGGGGAAAACGGTGCTTTGCTGGTCCGTAAGGGACACATGATCGCCAGCGCCAACCAGATCGCGTATCTGGTCGAGCGC
This sequence comes from Duganella sp. SG902, assembly GCF_013376005.1. Taxonomy (GTDB): domain Bacteria; phylum Pseudomonadota; class Gammaproteobacteria; order Burkholderiales; family Burkholderiaceae_D; genus Rugamonas. The sequence goes on from NZ_JABMJK010000005.1 coordinate 423,715, forward strand.
GGCGTGTTTGAAGACGGCGAGCCAACATCCATTCTGGCCGATCCGCCGTCCGTGGTGCGCAAGCTGAACGCCGCCTACCTGGAACTGCACACGCTGCTGGACGCGGCCTCGCGCGGCGCCGCGCCGCCCGACTTCCGCCGCCGGCTGGACGACATCGCCCTGCTGGTGCACGCCGCCATCGACCTGAACGTCGACATCGCCACCGCCAGCGTGCTGCACAACCAGCACCAGGCGCCCTACGCCGCGCGCCACAGCGTCAACACGGCGCTGATCGCCGTGCTGCTGGCGCGCGCGCGCCAACGCTCGCGCAACGACGTCATGACCGTGACGCTGGCCGCGCTGACCATGAACACCGGCATGCTGGAGCATCACCAGCGCTGGCACGACAGCGCGGGCCCGCTGGACGCGGCCGACGACGCGCGCCGGCTGGCGCACCCGGAGCGCGGGGTGCGGCTGCTGCGCGCGGCCGGCGTCAACGACGAGGCGTGGCTGAATTGCGTGCTGCATCACCAGGAAAACGAGGATGGCAGCGGTTACCCGCACGGCAAGGTCGGCGCCCAGATTCCGCTGCTGTCCAAGCTGGTGGCGCTGGCCGACCGCTATTGCGCGCGCGTGTCCGAGCGCGCCTACCGCCCCACCATGACGGCCCATGGCGCGCTGCGCGACATGCTGCTGGAGGCGCGCACCACGCTGGACACCAACCTGGTGTCGCTGGTGATCAAGGAACTGGGCATCTACCCGATCGGCACCTATGTGCGCATGATCAACGGCGAGGTGGGCGTGGTGGCGCGGCGCGGCCTGCAATCGACCACGCCGCATGTGGAGTCGGTGCTCGGGCCGCGCGGCGCGCCGCTGGAGGTGTTCCTGCAGCGCGATACCCGCAACGCCTCGCACGCCATCCGCGAAGTGCTCAGCAACGCCCAGGTGGCCGCGCTGGACGCCCCCCGGCTGCGCATGGCGCAGGTGTGGGGGCGGGCGGCCGTCGAGTGACGCCTAGTTGAGCAGCGCGTCCAGCCGGCCCTGCTGGGCCAGCTCGCGCAGCATGCCGATGGTGTCGATGTCCGATTCCACATAGGCCGAGCGGCGGAATTCGTCGTACATGGCGTTGGCCTCGTCGGTGGCGGCGTCGTGGCTGTCCTCGTACTGGAAGCGCACGAACAGCGTGTCCTCGGTGGGCGTCTCGATGGTCATGGTCAGGCTGGACTCGGCGATGTCCTGCTGCGCGGCCACGCGGTAGCGCACGCTGCGCATCGGTTGCAGCTCCACCGTGTCCTCCACCACCAGCTCGCCGTAGCGCAGGCGGCGGCGGAAGCCGTGCTCGGTGCGCTGGTCGATGACGCTCTCGTCCAGGTGTGGCACGAACAGCTTGGGCGATTCGGCGCGCAGCACCAGGCCGCGCCACACTTGCTCCACCGACAGCACGTCGATCAGCGGGTTGAGCGGGTCGTTAACTTCGATTAAGTGTTCAAATTTCATGATTGCAACCAATGTAAGGTGGGGCGGGCGCCGCGATGAGCGCATGGTAACGCAAATGCCGCCGGCGCTTCATGCGGCGCGTCAGTAGCGGCCGCGCCGGCTGATACAATATGGGGCTATGTCCACCAAAGTTCCAGTATTCGGCCTTAATTTGCCGCAGAGCCAGGCTGTCACCTACCTCGATGGTCCATGCCTCGTGCTGGCCGGCGCCGGCTCGGGCAAGACGCGCGTGATCACGCAGAAGATCGCCCACCTGATCGAGGACCGCGGCTACGATCCGCGCACCATCGCCGCGCTGACCTTCACCAACAAGGCGGCGCTGGAGATGCAGGAGCGCATCGCCAAGCTGCTCAAGCAGCCGAAGCAGGCCAAGCAGCTGACCGTGTCCACCTTCCACTCGCTGGGCGTGCGTATCCTGCGCCAGGAGTGCACCGAGCTGGGCCTGAAGGACCGCTTCTCCATCATGGACAGCGACGACTGCGGCTCGCTGATCCAGGACATGGCGATCACCACCGACAAGCAGGTGGTGCGCCGCATCCAGACCGACATTTCGCTGTGGAAGAACGCCCTGGTCGACCCGGTGCAGGCGCTCAACCAGGCCAAGGACGAGGACGAGGCGCAATCGGCGCGCGTCTACGCCAGCTACGTGGCCACGCTGTCGGCCTACCAGGCGGTGGACTTCGATGATTTGATCCGCCTGCCGGTGGAATTGTTCCGCAACCACGAGAACGTGCGCGACAAATGGCAGCGCCGCCTGCGCTACCTGCTGATGGACGAGTACCAGGACACCAACACCTGCCAGTACGAGCTGGTCAAGCTGCTGGTGACCGGCATTGGCAAGAAGCCGATGTTCACCGCCGTGGGCGACGACGACCAGGCCATCTACGCCTGGCGCGGCGCCTCGGTGGAGAACCTGAAGACCCTGCAGACCGATTTCCCCGACCTGCAGGTGATCAAGCTGGAGCAGAACTACCGCTCCACCACCCGCATCCTGCAGGCGGCCAACGCGGTGATCGGCAACAACCCCAAGCTGTTCGAGAAATCGCTGTGGTCGGAGCACGGCCTGGGCGAGCCGATCCAGGTGACTTCGATGCCGACCGACGACGCCGAGGCCGACCAGGTGGCCATGCTGATCTCGGTCGACCATTTCACGCGCAAGAACAAGTGGTCGGACTACGCCATCCTGTATCGCGGCAACCACCAGGCGCGCATCATCGAGCAGGCGCTGCGCAAGGAGCGCATCCCCTACACGATTTCCGGCGGCCAGTCCTTCTTCGACAAGGCCGAGATCAAGGACATCATCAGCTACCTGCGGCTGCTGGCCAACACCGACGACGATCCGGCCTTCATCCGCGCCGTGACCACGCCGCGGCGCGGCGTCGGCCAGTCGACGCTGGAAACGCTGGGCACCTTCTCGGCGCAGTGGAACTGCTCGCTGTTCGAGGCGGTGTTCAAGGGCGGCATCGAGGGCTTGCTGCAGGATCGCCAGCTCAATCCGCTGCGCGACTTCTGCAACTTCATCAACAACCTGGAGTCGCGCGCCAGCCGTCCCGGCCCGTCCGGCAGCGGCGACAACGCGGCGCAGGTGCTGGACGATCTGCTGGAAGCGATCAACTACGAAAACTATTTATACGATATGTTCGACGAGCGCGCGGCCCAGAGCAAGTGGCAGAACGTGCTGGAATTCGTCAACTGGCTGAAGGATCGCGGCCGCGGCGGCAAGGACCGCGACGGCGAGGAAAAGAACGTGCTGGAGCTGACCCAGATGGTGGCCCTGATGTCCATGCTGGAAGGCCAGGACGAGGACCCGGACGCGGTGCGCATGTCGACCCTGCACGCGTCCAAGGGGCTGGAGTATCCGCACGTGTTCCTGGTCGGCTGCGAGGAGGGCATCCTGCCGCACAAGGGCGACGCCGACGCGCCGGCCGAATCGATCGCGGCGCGGGTGCAGGAGGAGCGGCGCCTGATGTACGTCGGCATCACGCGCGCCCAGCGCACCCTGCACATCACCTGGTGCAAGAAGCGCAAGCGCGCCGGCGAGCAGGTGCATTGCGATCCGTCGCGCTTCATCAAGGAGATGAAGCTGGACGAGGGCACGGCGCCGCCGATGGAGTCCGAGGTGCTCACGCCCAAGGAGCGGCTGGCACGCATGAAGGAACTTTTGGCCACCCCTAAAACCTAAGCTGTGCTAGCATCAAATCGGGCTGATCCGGCCTGATACCGATGGAGATGATAATGATGCGTGCGCAATTTGTTGCTGCTTTGGTGTTGACCAGCGCCCTGCTGCCGGCGGCGCGGGCCGAGGATGTGGTCACCAAGCCCGAGGCCGAGGCCATGGTGGGCAAGGCGCTCAAATACCTGAAAGGCAATGGCAAGGACAAGCTGTACGCCGAGGTCAGCAAAAAAGACGGCCAGTTCACCGACCGCGACCTGTACCTGGTGGTCTACGGCCTGGACGGCCTGGTGCGCGCGCACGGCGCCAACGGCAAGATGATCGGCAAGAACCTGATGGAGATCAAGGACATCGACGGCAAGTACTTCATCAAGGAACGCATCGAGCTGGCCAAGAAAAACAAGCCGTTCTGGCAGGACTACAAGTTCACCAACCCGGTCAGCGGCAAGATCGAGCCCAAGTCCATGTATTGCGTGCCCGAGGATGACATGGTGGTGTGCGGCGGGGTCTACCTCAAGTAAGGGCGGTACAATGCCTGCTTTCTGGCAGGAGTAAGACCGTGAGCAATACCGAAGACCGCTTCATCGACATTGAAATCAAGCTGGCGTATGCCGAGGACATGGTGGACTCGCTGAGCCAGCGCATCCACGAGCAGCAACAGCAGATCGACAAGCTGGAGCAACTGTGCGCATCGCTGGCGCAGCACGTGCGCAACCAGGCGCAAAACAATGGCGGCGGCCAGCTGCCGCACGAGCGGCCGCCACATTACTGATCAGGCCAGCACCGCGCGCAGCGCCTCGACCACCAGCGCGTGGTCCTCGGCCTGGCGCAGGCCGGACACGGTGACGGTGCCGATGATGCCGGTGCCCTTGAGGGTGATGGGGAAGGCGCCGCCGTTGGCCGCGTGATCCCTGGGATCGAGGTACTTGATGTCCTCGAACACCACGCCGCGATGCTTGTGGTCGATGCCGACGTAGAACGAGCAGCGGCCAAAGCGCGCCACCACATTGTTCTTGCGGCGGATCCAGTCGGCCTGGTCGGCCGAGGCGCCCTGCATGGCGTGGTGGAACAGCACCTTGCCGTTGACGGTGATGTTGATCGTGATGCGCTTGTCGCCGGCCTTGGCCAGTTCAATCAGCTTCAGGCCCAGCGTCAGCGCGGTGTCGCTGCTGAAGGCGGTGAATTGCAATTCCTGTTCCTGTTGCGTCAGCGTGTCCAGCAGTTCCGCGTAATTTTCCATGCATCATATCCGTGTTGATTGTGTCCAGGCCGCAGTGTAGCCGAGATCGGCGCTGTCACCAGTCGGTAAAGTGCGCGGCCTGGTCTTCCGTGAGCAAGCCGGCCAGGCGCGCCACCTTGTCCTGCCAGACGGCGGCCTCGGCCGGATCGGCCTGCATATGCGTCCCTTGCGACAGCATTTGCCCCAGCTGGCGCATGGCGCCAAGATGGCTGGCGATGGCCGCTCGCCGCAGATACTTCGCGCCCTCGGCATCGTTTTGCGGCACGCCATTGCCGGTGAAATACAAATTGGCCAGCGCCGCCTCGGCCGATGGCTGGCGCAAGCCGTCGCCTGGCCCAGCAAGTAGAGATTGCCGAGGCCGTAGCTGGCCGCCGCGTAGCCGGCTTCGGCTCCCTTGCGATACCAATCCGTCGCCAATGCCAGATCGGCGGGCGTGGCCCTGGTTGTGGCGAGCCCGTTCGCCATACGCAACTGGGCGTAGGCGTTGCCGTGTTGGGCGGCGCGCTCGTACCATGTCCGCGCCTGCGCCGGATCTTTGGCCATGCCGGCCTGGCCGTTCAGGTAATTGCCGGCCAGCTCAGCCTCGGCATCCGCCTGGCCACGCTCGGCGGCGGCGCGCAGCAGCTTTCCGTAGTGGCTATTTCCAGGGTGTCCAGCGTCCACACATATTGCATACGGGTCCAGCTGCTGAAGCTCGCTCCGTTGAGCTGTGGCGGACGGAACTGGCAGCGCCGGACGCCGGTGAGGGCGGCCTGGTCGAGCGACTCCACGCCGCTGGACGTTAACACCACCGCGTCGATCACCTTGCCGTCGTCGCCAATCAGGAAACCCAGCACCACGGTGCCGGTTTGTTGCTTGCGCAGCGCGTCTTTCGGCCATTCTGGCTTGTCGCAGGTCTTGAAATTGGCGACGGCAGCGGTTTTGACTGGCGCCTCGGCGGCCTGGGCGGCGTTGAGCGCGGTGATCGTCAGCAGGAGCGGGGCAAAAATGCGCATCGGTGGATAGAGCGTGGTGGGGGACGCGGATGATCTTATTGTGAAAATGGTAATTTGTCTATCTTGCGCGGCGTTGTCGATTTGCTGTACCTTGGTTCGTCGTAGGATGTAGAGGGCCGTCCTCTGACTTTCTCTTGAAGGAACCGATCATGACTACCAACACCATACAACTGCACCGCGTACTGAAATCCACCGCCGACCGCGTGTACCGGGCCTTCCTGCATCCAGACGCGCTGGCCAAATGGCTGCCGCCGCACGGCTTCTTCGGCACGGTGCATGAGATGGACGCCAAGGTGGGCGGCAAGTACCGCATGTCCTTCACCAACTTCACCACCGGCGGCAGCCATTCGTTTGGCGGCGAATATCTGGAGCTGGAACCAGGCCGCAAGCTGCGCTACAGCGCGCAATTCGACGATCCCAACCTGCCGGGCCGGATGCAGACCACCGTCACCCTGCGCGAAGTGTTCTGCGGCGTCGAGATGCACGTGGTCCAGGAAGGCATTCCGGCCGTCATCCCGGCCGAAGCCTGCTACCTCGGCTGGCAGGAATCGCTGACCCTGCTGGCCCAGCTGGTGGAGCCGGAAATCCGCGAGTAGATAAATCTCAAGGCAGGCGACTTTATGCGCAGGGTGCGAGATAGCGAGAGGTACTGATGCGCTAAGGTTTATTGGAGCCAGCCCAAGATCTTCAGCATGAGTCCGAAGGTGCCAAGGGCTGTGGTCAGGCTGACGCCGAAGAGGATGCGGAAATCCGTGGTGCGGATTTTCATCAGTTGCTCGTTCACGCGCACCAGTTCCGCATCGGTGCGGGCGAAGCCAGCCCGCATGGCATCGCCAAGTTCCTCGACAACCTTGCCTTGGTAATGGACCGCTGTCTCAAGGTGCGCGACGCGCTCGGCGATGCGATGTTGTTCCTGCAGAGATTGATTGTCGCCGTTCATGGCTGGCTCCTTTGATTTCGCTTCTCACTTTACTCCCGCGACGGCAGTGAGCATAGCTCGCACATTTGAGTCAGGTCAGTTAAGCTTGCGGAAATTTTATGAGGAGTAGGCATGGGCAAGGGCAGGTTGGAAGCGTTTAGCGATGGCGTCATCGCGATCATCATCACGATTATGGTGCTGGAGTTGAAGGTGCCGCATGGCGCGGAGTTCGAGGCGCTGGCGCCGCTGTTCCCGGTGTTCCTCAGCTATGTGCTCAGTTTTATCTATGTCGGGATCTACTGGAATAACCATCATCACCTGATCCATGCCGTCACCAGGACCTCCGGCGGCGTGCTGTGGGCCAATCTGCATTTGCTGTTCTGGTTGTCGCTGATCCCGTTTGTGACCAGCTGGATCGGTGAGCACCACTTCGCCGCCGTGCCGCTGGCTTGCTATGGCTTCGTGCTGTTCATGTCCAGCTTTGCCTACTTGATTCTGGTGCGCTGCCTTGAGGCCAACAACGAGGCGGTCAAGGCGGCGCTCGGCAGCGACCGCAAGGGCAAGGTTTCGATGTTGCTGTACCTCGTGGGCGTCGCGCTGTCGTTCTTCTACCCGCTGCTGGGCTTTGCCATGTACGTGCTGGTGGCGGTGATCTGGTTCCTGCCGGACCGCCGTATTGAGTCGCGCTACAAGTCCTGAACAGGCGCGTGACGGAATGCCGCTGAATTAAGAGCCGTCATTCCCGCGAAGGCGGGAATCCATGCTGAGCTTATGACCACGCGCCCTATGGATTCCCGCCTGCGCGGGAATGACGGCTCATCAGTTTGCGGTCGAAAAACACTTAACTTAGCGGCACACCCATGACGTGAGGCGTTTCCACGGTGAAATTGCGAGAGCTTTGAGTATCCAACGCTCAAAGATCGATTTCGCCAAGCAATGTTTGGAAAACCACGATGGTTTCCAATCAATTGCAGTGCAGCACATTTTGCGGGTGACGCGCGTGTAATTCCCCTGCTAAGATCGTCGGCTTCATGCTGCGCCTGTCCGCGCGCCAGCATTTTTCCAGCACCTGAGAAAGAACCCCATGAACCGTCCTCACATGCTTGTCATTGCCGCCGCGCTTGGCGTGGCGTTCTCGCAAACCGTACTGGCGGCGCCGGCCGCCGCGCTGGCCGGCAACCCGCTGGCCACCGCCAGCAGCCTGCCGTTCCACTATCCGGCGTTCGACAAGATCAAGGACGAGCACTTCATCCCGGCCTTCAACGAAGGCATGCGCCAGCAGTTGAATGAGATCGAGGCCATCGCCAACAACAAGGCCGCGCCGACCTTCGACAACACCATCGTGGCGATGGAAAAATCCGGCGCCCTGCTGACCCGCGTGCAGACCGTGTTTTACAACCTGCAAGGCGCCAACACCAACGACAAGCTGGACGCCATCGACAGCGAAATGTCGCCCAAGCTGGCCGCGCACAGCGACGCCATCTTCCTGAATCCAAAACTGTGGGCGCGTGTGAAGTCGCTGTACGAAAAACGCGAGTCGCTCAAGCTGGACGCGGAATCGAAGCATCTGCTGGAACGCTATCACACCGATTTCGTGCGCGCCGGCGCCAAGCTGTCGGCCGCCGACAAGGAAAAGCTGAAGGCCATCAACGGCGACATCGCCAAGCTGCAAACCGCCTTCACCCAGAACGTGCTGAAGGAAACCAACGCCTCGGCGCTGGTGGTGGACAGCCGCGCCGAACTGGCTGGCATGAGCGACGCCGCCATCGACGCCGCAGCAGCAGCCGCCAAGGCCAAGGGCATGGACGGCAAATTCCTGGTCGCCGTGGTCAACACCAGCGGCCAGCCGCCGTTGGCCGAGTTGACCAACCGCGCCACCCGCGAGAAGCTGATGGCGCTGTCGCTGGCACGCGGCAGCCATGGCGGTGAATTCGACAACCGCGAGCTGGTGCTGAAGATCGCCAAGGCGCGCGCCGAGAAGGCCACCCTGCTGGGCTACGCCAACTACGCCGCCTACTCGCTGGAAGACCAGACCGCGCACGACACCGCCTCGGTCAACAAGCTGCTGGGCGAACTGGCCAAGCCGGCCGTCAACAACGCGAAGAAGGAGGCGGCCGACCTGCAAGCCGTGGTCGACGCGGAAAAGGGCGGCTTCCAGATCGGCGCCGCCGATTGGGCCTACTACACCGACAAGGTGCGCGCCCAGCGCTTCGCCTTCGACGAGAACCAGCTCAAGCCTTACTTCGAACTGGACAACGTGCTGACCAACGGCGTGTTCTACGCCGCCAACAAGCTGTACGGCCTGAGCTTCAAGGAGCGCAAGGACCTGCCGGTGTACAACCCGGACGTGCGCGTGTTCGACGTGTTCGATGCCGATGGCAAGCAGCTGGCCATCTTCCTGGCCGACATGTACGCGCGCCCCAACAAACAGGGCGGCGCCTGGATGAACGAGTACGTGTCGCAATCGTCGCTGCTGGGCAACCACTCGGTGGTGGCCAATCACCTCAACATTCCGAAGCCGCCAGCCGGCGAGCCCACGCTGCTGACCTACGATGAAGTGAAGACCGCCTTCCACGAGTTCGGCCACGCCCTGCACGGCATGTTCTCCAACGTGAAGTATCCGCGCTTCTCCGGCACCAGCGTGCCGCGCGACTTCGTCGAGTATCCGTCGCAAGTGAACGAGATGTGGGCGGTCTGGCCGGAAGTGCTGACCAACTATGCGAAGCATTACAAGACCGGCGCGCCGATGCCGAAGGAGCTGCTGGACAAGGTGCTCGCGGCGAAGAAATTCAACCAGGGTTTCATGACCACCGAATACCTGGCCGCCTCGCTGCTGGACCAGCGCTGGCACCAGCTGACCCCCGCACAAATCCCGACCGACGTACTGGGCTTTGAAGCACAGTCGCTGAAGGACATGGGCGTGGACTTCGCGCCGGTGCCGCCGCGCTACCGCACCACCTACTTCTCGCACAGCTTCTCCGGCGGCTACTCGGCCGGCTACTACGCCTACCTGTGGTCGGAAAAGCTGGATGCCGATACGGTTGAGTGGTTCAAGGAAAACGGCGGCCTGCAACGCAAGAATGGCGACTGGTTCCGCGCCAAGCTGCTGTCGCGCGGCGGCACCGACGATGCGATGAATCTGTTCCGCAATTTCCGTGGCCGCGATCCTGTGATCGAGCCGCTGCTGGATCGCCGCGGCCTGAAATAATATAAATAGTTTATAAGGATAATTGCATGAACCACGCCAACGTCATTATCGCCGCCAGCGTAGCGGCCGTTTTCAGCATCGCCCACGCGGAGCCGGCCTCGCTGCTGCCGGTGTCCAACCCGTTCGCCAAGCCGAGCACCCTGCCGTTCGGCTATCCGGCCTTCGACAAGATCAAGAACGAGGACTACGCCCCGGCGTTCGAGGAAGGCATGCGCCAGCAAGCCGCTGAAGTCGACGCCATCGCCAACAACAAGAAGCCGGCCACCTTCGACAACACCATCGTCGCCATGGAAAAGTCGGGCCAGCTGCTGAACCGCGTATCGACCGTGTTCTACAGCCTGTCCGGCGCCAACACCAACGACACCTTCAAGGCGCTGGAGCGCGACCTGTCGCCGAAGCTGGCCGCGCACAACGACGCCATCCGCCTGAACGGTAAGCTGTACGCCCGCATCAAGTCGCTGTACGACAAGCGCGACAAGCTGCATCTGGACGCCGAGTCGAAATACCTGCTGGAACGCTATCACACCGACTTCGTGCGCGCCGGCGCCCAGCTGTCGGACGCCGACAAGCAGAAGCTGAAAGCCATGAATGGCGAACTGGCCAAGCTGCAAACCACCTTCGCCCAGAACGTGCTGGAAGAAGCCAACGCCTCGGCGCTGGTGGTCGACACGCGAGAGGAGCTGGCCGGCATGTCGGACAAGGCGATCGACGCCGCCGCAGCAGCCGCCAAGGCCAAGGGCCAGGATGGCAAGTTCCTGATCCCGGTGGTGAACACCACCGGCCAGGCCAATCTGGCCGTGCTGACCAACCGCGCCGTGCGCGAGAAGCTGATGGCGCTGTCGCTGGCGCGCGGCAGCCACGGCGGCAAGTTCGACAACACGCAAGTGGTGCTGTCGCTGGTCAAGCTGCGCGCTGAAAAAGCCGCCTTGATGGGTTACCCTAACTTTGCCGCCTATGCGCTGGCCGACCAGACCGCGCACGACACCGACGCCGTCAACAAGATCCTGGCCGAGCTGACCCGCCCTGCCGTGGCCAACGCCAAGAAGGAAGGCGCCGAGATCCAGGCCGTGATCGACAAGGAAAAAGGTGGCTTCCAGCTGGCCGCGCAGGACTGGGCCTTCTACAGCGACAAGGTGAAGGCTGAACGCTTCAACTTCGACGCCAACGAACTGCGTCCTTACTTTGAACTCAACAATGTGCTGACCAACGGCGTGTTCTTCGCCGCCAACAAGGTGTACGGCCTGTCGTTCAAGGAGCGCAAGGACCTGCCGGTGTACAACCCGGACGTGCGCGTGTTCGACGTGTTCGACGCCGACGGCAAGCAGCTGGCCATCTTCATCGCCGACTTCTACGCCCGCTCCAACAAGCGCGGCGGCGCCTGGATGAACGCCTACGTGTCGCAATCGTCGCTGATGGGCACCCGTCCGGTGGTGGCCAACCACCTCAACATCCCCAAGCCGAGCGATGGTGAGCCGACCCTGCTGACCTACGACGAACTGCGCACCATGTTCCACGAGTTCGGCCACGCGCTGCACGGCATGTTCTCCAACGTGAAGTACCCGCGCTTCTCGGGCACCCGTGTGCCGCGCGACTACGTCGAGTTCCCATCGCAGGTGAACGAGATGTGGTCGGTCTGGCCGGAGGTGCTGGCCAACTACGCCAAGCACTACCAGACCGGCGCGCCGATGCCGAAGGAGCTGCTGGACAAGGTGATCGCCTCGAAGAAATTCAACGAGGGCTTCCGCACCACAGAGTACCTGGCCGCCTCCATCCTGGACCAGAAATGGCACCAGCTGGGCGTGTCGCAGATCCCGGCCGACGTGCTGGGCTTCGAGGCCGCCGCGCTCAAGGAAGCCGGCATCGATTACGCGCCGGTGCCGCCGCGCTATCGCACCACCTACTTCTCGCACACCTTCGCCGGCGGCTACTCGGCCGGTTACTACGGCTATGTGTGGGCCGAGAAGCTGGACGCCGACGCGGTCGAATGGTTTGTCGAAAACGGCGGCATGCTGCGCAAGAACGGCGATTACTTCCGCAAGATGCTGCTGTCGAAGGGCGGCACGCTGGACGCGATGCAGATGTACCGCAACTTCCGCGGTCGCGACGCCAAGATCGAACCGCTGCTGGAGCGCCGTGGCCTGACCGAAAAGTAAGCCTGCGTTAGCTGCCCCACGACGAGGCCATGCTTGATTTTGTTAAAATCAGGTATGGCCTTTTGATTTTTGAGTAAGATATGAACAACCAACTGCACGGCGTGACGCTGGAGGCGATCGTGACTCGCCTGCACCAGTATTACGGCTGGGAGCAACTGGCGCGGCGGATCGATATCAATTGTTTCCACAACGATCCAAGCATCAAGTCCAGCCTGAAATTCCTGCGCAAGACGCCTTGGGCCAGGGCGCAGGTCGAGGAACTATACCTGGCCACCAATTTCTGAACAGGGGACGCATATGGACAGCAATCTGAAAACCTCGCTCAAGACGCTGCACGCCAACCTGGCCAACGCCGGTCCCGTCGATGAGGAATTGCTGGAACTGCTGCGGCAACTGGATGGCGACATCAAGACGCTCATCGAGCGCGGCGCCGAGCCGGCGCCGGGCGAGTCCAGCACCTTCGGCCTGGCCGAGCGCACGCAGGAGCTGTCGGCCAAGTTCGCCGTCAAGCATCCGCAGCTGGAGCCGGCCCTGCGCGAGCTGGGCACCATCCTGTCGAACATGGGTATTTAAAAAGGCAATAAAAAACCCGGGGAAGCCAGGTCCCCGGGCGGCCAGCGTTACTCAAACACCGGCGATTGCTGGCAGAAGTGTCCTGCCGCTCCTCCGTTATAGCAAAGATCCCCCTCAATTCAATGCGAGACTGACATCATTTCTTGCAAGTGATTGAATAGTAAAAGAAAATTTATTTCGCGGTGAGCGTAGCGGTCGCATTTCCGGTACAATACCGCCCCATGAATCCCCCTACCAATTTATTTGCGGCCGTCCCGAAGCGGTCTGCCCGCGCTCCCGTTGCGCCTTTCCTGCCGATGTCCCGTCAAGAGATGGACGATCTGGGCTGGGACGAGTGCGACGTCATCCTGGTGACCGGCGACGCCTATATCGACCATCCGAGTTTCGGCATGGCCCTGGTCGGCCGCCTGCTGGAGGCGAACGGCTACCGCGTCGGCATCATCGCCCAGCCGGACTGGCAGTCGGCCGACGCCTTCCGCGCGCTCGGCAAGCCGCGCCTGTACTACGGCGTCACGGCCGGCAATATGGATTCGATGGTCAACCGCTACACGGCCGACCGCAAGCCGCGCTCGGACGACGCCTACACCCCCAACGGCGAGCCGAACAAGCGTCCCGACCGCGCGGTGTCGGTGTACGCCCAGCGCTGCCGCGAAGCCTTCCCCGGCACGCCGGTGGTGATCGGCTCGATCGAGGCCTCGCTGCGCCGCATCGCCCACTACGATTACTGGTCGGATAAGGTGCGCCGCTCGGTGCTGTTCGAGTCCAAGGCCGACATGCTGATCTTCGGCAACGCCGAGCGCGCGCTGGTCGACCTGACCCGCCGCATGGCCGAGGGCGAGAGCATCAAGACCATCCGCGACCTGCGCGGCACCGCCTTCCTGGTGCCGGCCGGCTGGATGCCGGGCGAGGACTGGGGCGTGCACAACTCCACCCGCGTCGATACGCCGGGCAAGATCGACAAGCACGTCGACCCGTACCTGATGGTCGAGCCGAACTCGCCGACCTGCGCCACCAGCAGCGACCCGAACGCCAAGCCGGCCGAAGAAGCGAATCCGGCCATGGTCGAGCCCACCAAGGCCGCCGCCGCCGCCGGGCCGGTGTCCGCGCCCGAGCCGGCCCCGGCGCCGTCCGAGTACAAGCCGATCCGCATCATGAGCCGCGAGGAACGCCGCGCCATGGAGCTGGAAAAGCACCACAGGACCGTGGTGCGCCTGCCGTCCTACGAAACCGTGGCCAACGACCCGGTGATGTACGCGCACGCCTCGCGCGTGTTCCACCTGGAATCGAATCCCGGCAACGCGCGCGCGCTGGTGCAGGGCCACGGCGACCGCGACGTGTGGATGAACCCGCCGCCGCTGCCGCTGGCCATGGACGAGATGGACAACGTCTACGACATGAACTACGCCCGCGCGCCGCACCCGAGCTATGGCAACGCCAACATCCCGGCGTGGGAAATGATCCGCTTCTCGGTCAACATCATGCGCGGCTGTTTCGGCGGCTGCACCTTCTGCTCGATCACCGAGCACGAGGGCCGCATCATCCAGAGCCGCTCGGAGCCGTCGATCCTGCGCGAGATCGAGCACATCCGCGACAAGACCAAAGGCTTCACCGGCATCATCTCCGACCTCGGCGGCCCGACCGCGAATATGTACCGCCTGTCCTGCAAGGACAAGGAAATCGAGCAGACCTGCCGCCGCCTGTCGTGCGTGTACCCCTCGATCTGCGTCAACCTGGGCACCAACCACAATCCGCTGATCAAGCTGTACCGCCGCGCCCGCGAGATCCCGGGCGTGAAGAAGATCCTGATCCAGTCCGGCCTGCGCTACGACCTTGCGGTGCGTTCGCCCGAGTACGTCAAGGAACTGGTGACCCACCACGTCGGCGGCCTGCTGAAGATCGCGCCCGAGCACACCGAAACCAATGTGCTGAGCAAAATGATGAAGCCGGGCATCGGCGCCTACGACGAGTTCAAGCAGCTGTTCGAGAAGTATTCGCTGGAGGCGGGCAAGAAGCAGTACCTGATCCCGTACTTCATCGCCGCCCACCCGGGCGCCACCGACGAGGACATGCTGAACCTGGCGCTGTGGCTGAAGAAGAACAACTTCCGCCTCGACCAGGTGCAGACCTTCATGCCGACCCCGATGGCCATGGCCAGCGCCATGTACCACTCGCGCCGCAACCCGTTGCACAAGGTCACCGAGGATTCGGAGGAGGTGTTCACGCCGCGCAGCCTCAAGCAGCGCCAGGCGCACAAGGCCTTCCTGCGCTACTACGATCCGAAGAACTGGCCGATCCTGCGCGACGCGCTGCGCAACATGGGCCGGGGCGACCTGATCGGCACCGGCGAGCGCCACCTGATCCCGCCGTACACGCCGGGCGAGGAGAATTTCAAGGCGTCGCAGGGCAAGCGCGCGATGCCGATGCTGGCGCCGGGCGCCGACAAGCGCGGCGGCAAGGGCTTGCCCGTGGCCGGCGGCCGCGGCCGTCCGAACGCCCTGACCGGCTCGCTGACCGCGCGCCAGTCGGTGGAAACCAAGGCCAAGCCGTCCATCCTCGACACCATCAAGGTCAAGAAAGCCGCGCCGGCCCCGGCCAAGGGCGGCAATCCCGGCCGCGCGGCAGCCGCCAGCGGCGGACGCGGCCGGAAGTAGGCAAGTTTAGATCGACGTTCCCAGGGGAAATGTTGTAAATTTCCTTATCGGCGCAAATGCGTGGATAATTCAGGTCTGCTCGTGCGATGCGCTGCTGGCGCGCAGGGTTACACTGCTCGCACCGCAGACCTTCTCTGTGAACTGGACGATCATGACAAACTTTAAATTCTCCTCCCTGCTGCTGGCGCCGCTGTTTGCCGTGCTGGCCGCCTGCGGCGGCGGCGGCGACAAGGGCAGCTCGACGCCCACCAACACCACCCCGACGCTGAAAAGCATCGCCCTCGCCATCCCGAGCAGCACGATTCCAATCGGCTCCAGCCAGACCATCACGGCCACCGGCACCTACTCGGACGGCAGCACCAAGGCCCTGAACGCGGCCAGCGGCCTGACCTGGTCCACCAAGAGCGGCGGCGCCAGCGTGGCGCAGATCTTCAGCAGCGGCAAGGTGACCGGCGTGGCGGTCGGCACGGAAACCATCAACGCCACCCAGGAAAGCGTGGTCGGCAGCATCACCCTGACCATCACCGCGCCGTGGACGGCGGTCTCGGCCGGCGGCTTCCAGACCATCGCCCGCAAGGCCGACGGCAATCTGTACGCCTGGGGCCAGAACAACTGGGGCCAGCTGGGCGACAGCAGCACCACCCCGCGCAACGCGCCGGTGCTGGTCAACGCCGGCGCCGGCACCACCGCCTGGAAGCAGGTGGCGGTGGGCGACCAGTTCGCGGTCGGCATCCGCGCCGGCACCGGCGCCACCGCTACCGGCGGCACGCTGTGGGCCTGGGGCTACAACCAGAACGGCCAGTTGGGCGTGGACGCCACCCAACTGGTCAGCCGCTCGACCCCGACCATTATCGGCAAGGATACCGACTGGGCCTACGTGGTGGCCGGCAAGGGCCACGTGCTGGCGCTGAAGACCAACGGCACCCTGTATGCATGGGGCCGCAACGCCAACGGCCAGCTGGGCGACGGCACCACCATCGGTAAATCGACCCCGACCAAGATCGGCACCGCCACCTGGATCGCCATCGCTGCCGGCGGCACCCATTCGCTGGGCATCCAGAAGGATGGCTCGCTGTGGACCTGGGGCGGCAACTCGGACGGCCAGCTGGGCAACGCCTCGACCGGCGCCGACGTCACCGCGCCGGTCAAGATCGGCAACCTGACCTTCACCTCGGTGTCGGCCGGGGCCGCGCACTCGATGGCGATCAGCGCCAACGGCGGCCTGTACGCCTGGGGCTTGAACAGCTCGGGCCAGCTGGGCAACAACGGCTCGACCTCGTTGACCGCGCCGACCCAGATCGGCACCGACAACAACTGGGCGGTGGTCGCGGCCGGCGCCATCCACACCATGGCGGTGCGCACCGACGGCACGCTGTGGGGCTGGGGCTCGAACGCCGAGGGCCAGCTGGGCGACGGCAACGGCGACGCGCTGGCGCCGGTGCAGATCGGCACCGGCAACAACTGGGTCACGGTCAGCGTCGGCACCGGCCACAGCTTCGGCCTCAAGACCGACAACACCCTGTGGGGCTGGGGCCGCAACCAGGAGGGCCAGCTGGGCAACGGCAAGAACGTGTTGTCGCCGATCCCGGTGAACGTGCCGAACTAAGTCTTTCTGTTTCGCGCAACAACGGACGGCCTGGCCGTCCGTTGCTTTTTGTCCCCGCGCGATGGCATACGCTACACTAGCGCCATGGCCTTCCCCTCCCCCGTCCTCGCCAAGCTGTGCGCCGCCGCCATCCTCGTGCTGGCCGCCGCCGGGCCGGCCACGGCGCTGGAAAAAGTCACGCTGCGGCTCAAGCACGTGCACCAGTTCCAGTTCGCCGGCTACTACGCGGCGCAGGAGCTCGGCTACTACCGCGAGGCCGGGCTGGACGTGCGCATCGTCGAGGGCCAGGACGGCGACGCGCCCGAGCGCGACGTCATCGCCGGCAAGGCCGAGTACGGCATCGGCAGCAGCAGCCTGCTGCTGGCGCGGCTGGCCGGCAAGCCGGTGGTGGTGCTGGGCGTGATCTTCCAGCACTCGCCGTACGCGCTGGCCATGCGCCAGAGCGGCAGCGAGCCCGACATCCGCCGCATCGTCGGCAAGCGCGCGATGATCGGCTCGCTGGCCAACGACCCCGGCACCGCCGACGAGCTGATGGCCTTCCTGACCAAGGAGGGCGTGCCGCCCGGCAGTTTCCAGCGCGTCGAGCACAGCTTCAATCCGGACGACCTGGTCAGCGGCAAGGTGGACGCCATGGCGATCTACACCACCAACGAGCCGGACACCTTCGACCGCCTCGGCTTCCCCTACGACATCTACAGCCCGCGCGCGGTCGGCATCGACTTCTACGGCGACAACCTGTTCACCAGCGAGCAGGAGATCGCCAACCACCCGGCGCGGGTGCGCGCCTTCCGCGCCGCCAGCATGCGCGGCTGGCAATGGGCGATGAGCCACCAGGAGGAGGCGGCCGACCTCATCCTCGACAAGTATTCGCGCCGCGCCGACCGCCAGCACCTGCTGTACGAGGCGCGCCAGATGGTGCCGCTGGTGCAGCCGGTGCTGGTGGAGATCGGCTACATGAACCCGGACCGCTGGCAGCACATCGCCGAGGTCTACGCCAGCCTCGGCATGCTGCCGCGGCACGCGCGCTTCGACGGCTTCATGTACCGCGTCGAGAATGGCGGCGCCAGCCTGCTGTGGCTGTACCGCGCGCTGGGCGCGGTGGCGCTGTTGCTGGTGCTGGGCGCGGCCATCCACTTCAGCATGCTGGCGCGCGAGCGCAAGCGCGCGCTGGAAGCCATCCGCAAGGGCGAGCGGCGCTTCCGCACCATGTTCGAGGCCTCGCCGCTGGGCATCGCGCTGGTCGATTCGATCAGCTACGAGTACCGCGACATCAACGCCCGCTACCAGGAGATCCTCGGGCGCTCGCAGCAGGAGCTGCGCGCCATCCGCTGGCTCGAGGTCGGCCACCCGGACGACATGGTGCACGTCAAGGCGCAGATGGCGCTGCTGACGGCGCGCCAGATCAGCAGCTTCAAGGCGCAGTGCCGCCTGTTCAAGCCCGATGGCGGCGTGGCCTGGATCGAGGTCTCGGTCAACGCCATCGACACCGAGGCCGGCAGCCACCCGCACCACCTGTGCATGATCGAGGACGTGACCGCCAAGAAGCAGAGCGAGGCGCTGATCTGGCAGCAGGCCAACTTCGACACCCTGACCCGCCTGCCCAACCGCCGCATGTTCCTCGACCGCCTGGCGCACGACATGCTCAAGAGCCAGCGCGACCAGTCGCGCATCGCCCTGCTGTTCATCGACCTCGACCACTTCAAGGAGGTCAACGACACGCTCGGCCACCAGCAGGGCGACGTGCTGCTGGTGGACGCCGCGCGCCGCATCGGCGCCTGCGTGCGCAAGTCGGACACGGTGGCGCGGCTGGGCGGCGACGAGTTCACCGTCATCCTGTGCGAGCTGGACGCGCCCGACCATGTCGAGCGCATCGCCCAGGACATCCTGAGCCGCCTGCTGCAGCCGTTCGAGCTGGGCGCCGAGCAGGCGTTCGTCTCGGCCAGCATCGGCATCACCCTGTACCCGGACGACGCGCTCGACATCGACAACCTGCTCAAGCACGCCGACCAGGCCATGTACGCGGCCAAGGGCGCCGGCCGCAACCGCTACAGCTATTTCACGCCGACGCTGCAGGTGGCCGCGCTCAGCCGCATGCGCCTGACCAACGACCTGCGCGGCGCGCTCAAGGGCGAGCAGTTCGAGCTGTACTTCCAGCCCATCGTCCACCTCGAAAGCGGCGCCATCCACAAGGCCGAGGCGCTGATCCGCTGGAACCACCCGCAGCGCGGCGTGGTGAGCCCGCAGGAATTCATCCCGCTGGCGGAGTCGAGCGGCCTGATCATCGAGATCGGCGAATGGGTGTTCCGCGAGTCGGCGCGCTGGGTGCGGCGCTGGCGGCAGGAGCTGTATCCCGATTTCCAGATCAGCCTGAACCAGTCGCCGCTGGAGTTCCAGCGCGAGGGCGGCTCCTACGACGGCTGGCTGCGGCAGCTGCAATCGCTGGCGCTGCCGGGCCAGTCGCTGGTGGTGGAGATCACCGAGGGCCTGCTGCTGGACGCCAGCAGCGCCGTCAGCGACCGCCTGCTGCAGCTGCGCGACGCCGGCATCCAGGTGGCGCTGGACGATTTCGGCACCGGCTATTCCTCGCTGTCCTACCTGAAGAAGTTCGACATCGACTACCTGAAGATCGACCGCTCCTTCACCCGCAACCTGGCGCCGGACTCGAGCGACATGGCCTTGTCCGAGGCGATCATCGTGATGGCCCACAAGCTGGGCCTGAAGGTCATCGCCGAAGGGGTGGAAACCCCCGAGCAGCGCGAGCTGCTGGCCGCCGCCGGCTGCGACTACGGCCAGGGCTACCTGTTCGCCAGGCCGCTGCCCGCCGCCCAGTTCGATGCCTTCCTGCGAGATAATGCTATCCCGTTTGCGGCATCGATAGTCAAATCCAATTGAAACTATTGGAACAATCAATTTTGCAAATAGGGTAAAAGCCCTTAAACTGGCGTCTCAATGATTCACAACCCAACGAGGAAACCACAATGTCCCTGATCAACACCCAAATCAAACCATTCAAGGCCACCGCATATCACGCAGGCAAGTTCATCGACCTGAGCGAAGAGTCCCTGAAAGGCAAGTGGTCCGTTCTGATGTTCTACCCAGCCGACTTCACCTTCGTGTGCCCAACCGAACTGGAAGACCTGGCCGAGCAGCAACCTGAATTCGCCAAGCTGGGCGTGGACGTGTACGGCGTGTCGACCGACACCCACTTCGCGCACAAAGCATGGCACGACACCTCGGACGCCATCAAGAAAGTCAACTACCCGCTGATCGGCGACCCAACCGGCACCCTGTCGCGTAACTTCGAAGTGATGATCGAAGAAGAAGGCCTGGCACTGCGCGGCACCTTCGTGATCAATCCGGAAGGCTTCATCAAAGTGATGGAAGTGCACGACAACGGCATCGGCCGCGACGCCACCGAACTGCTGCGCAAAGTGAAGGCAGCCAAGTACGTTGCCGAGCACCCAGGCCAGGTATGCCCAGCGAAATGGACCGAGGGTGCGGCTACCCTGACCCCATCGCTGGACCTGGTCGGCAAGATCTAAGTCTTGAACGACACTGCAGCAAACAAGTAGTTACCGCGATGCCGGACCGGGCGTCCGGCCCGGCATACGCCTAAATATTTGTGAAAAGGAAGAAAAATCATGTTGGACGCTACCCTCAAAACCCAGTTGAAAGCCTACCTGGAAAAGGTGGTACAGCCGATCGAGCTGGTCGCTTCGCTTGACGACAGCGCCAAAGCCCGCGAGATGAAAGAACTGCTCCTCGAAATCGCCGAGTTGAGCGACAAGATCTCGCTGGTCGAGCGTGCCGAAGCCGGCGTGCGTACCCCGTCGTTCAGCATCAACCGTGCAGGCACCGATATCGGCGTGCGTTTCGCCGCCATCCCGATGGGCCACGAATTCACCTCGCTGGTGCTGGCGCTGCTGCAAGTCGGCGGCCACACCATCAAATTTGACGAAGCCGTGATCGAGCAAATCCGCAACCTGGATGGCGATTACGAGTTCGAAACCTTCATGTCGCTGACCTGCCATAACTGCCCGGACGTGGTGCAGGCGCTGAACGCCATGTCGGTGATCAACCCGCGCATCAAGGTCACCACCATCGACGGCGGCCTGTTCGCCAAGGAAGTGGAAGAGCGCCAGATCCTGGCCGTGCCGATGATGTTCCTGAACGGCCAGCACTTCGGCCAGGGCCGCACCTCGGTCGAGGAAATCCTCGCCAAGCTGGACACCAACGCCAGCGTGCGCGCCGCCGCCGAGCTGAGCAAGAAGGACGTGTTTGACGTGCTGGTGGTCGGCGGCGGTCCCGCCGGCGCGGCCGCGGCCATCTACGCCGCCCGCAAAGGCATCCGCACCGGCGTGCTGGCCGAGCGTTTCGGCGGCCAGGTGCTGGACACCCTGGCGATCGAGAACTTCATCTCGGTGAAGGAGACCGAAGGACCGAAGTTCGCCGTCGCGCTGGAACAGCACGTCAAGGAATACGAGGTCGACATCATGAACACCCAGCGCGCCAGCAAGCTGGTGCCGCTTGGCAAGGTGGTGGAAGTGCAGACCGCCTCCGGCGCCGTGCTCAAAGCCAAGTCGGTGATTCTGGCGACCGGCGCCCGCTGGCGCGAGATCAACGTGCCGGGCGAGAAGGAATACCGCAACCACGGCGTGGCCTACTGCCCGCACTGCGACGGCCCGCTGTTCAAGGGCAAGCGCGTGTCGGTGATCGGCGGCGGCAACTCCGGCGTGGAAGCGGCGATCGACCTGGCCGGCCTGGTCAAGCATGTGACGCTGATCGAGTTCGGCGCCGAACTGCGCGCCGACGCGGTGCTGCAACGCAAGCTGCGCAGCCTGCCGAACGTCACCGTGATCACCTCGGCCCAAACCACCGAGATCCACGGCGACGGCAAGATCGTCAACGGCCTGAGCTACACCGACCGCAACACCAACGTGTCGCACAAGGTCGAGCTGGAAGGCGTGTTCGTGCAGATCGGCCTGGTGCCGAACACCGAGTGGCTGAAAGGCGCGGTGGCGCTGTCGCGCCACGGCGAGATCGAAGTCGACGCGCGTGGCCAGACCTCGGTGCCGGGCGTGTTCGCGGCCGGCGACGTCACCACCGTGCCGTACAAGCAGATCATCATCGCCACCGGCGAAGGCGCGAAAGCGGCCCTGTCCGCCTTCGACCACCTGATCCGCTCGGATGACACGGAAGTGGTGGAAGAGTCGGCGGACAAGCATGCAATGACTGCCTGATCCGAAAGAAAACGGGAGCCTCGGCTCTAATGCCGTACAGTTAAACGCCGTCGTTCCGGCGAAGGCCGGAACCCATAGAACGCATGTACTGTGGTAACGCAAGCTTTGCATAGATTCCGGCCTACGCCGGAATGACGACTTAAACGCTAACTGAACGACATTAGAGCCTCGGCTCCCGCTTTCGCGGGGGCGGCGGGGCTGCTCCTGGCCGGTTATGGCCAATCTCTCAGTAGAAGCGTATTCCGGGCCTGAGTAAGAGCTGGAATATTAGAAGCAAGCCCAGGACCGCGACCAGCGGCGATGCGAGGGATCCAACCACGACATCATTGCCTGCGGCCTTGCCCTTGGAGCGCCAGGCGCCAGCCTGGATCCACACCACGCCGACCAGGCTGACCGCGATCGGTACCAGGAGCACTTCGATCCACTCACGCGGTATGCGGAACAGGACGATTAGTGGCAGCGCCAACAATGCCGGCACGGTGGCCGCCCCCAATACAAAATGTTGCCGCCCTTTCGGGGTCGCGCAGAGCGCCGGACCGCCCAACTGGCCGAACAGCAGGCGGCCGAGCCAGGCGGCAGCCAGCGGAATGAGCGCCAGCGCGACCAGGGCGGCGAGTGTTTTGCTTGTCGTGCCAAGACCGAAATACGTCATGGCCATGCCGATATCGCTTTGGTCGCTCAGGGCGCCAATCACGATCTGAGGCAGCGCCATGAACACGCCGCTGTAAGCCATCCAGAATAAAAACAGGCGCTGCGCCACGGAGCGGCCAACGCCTCGTCCGAACAACCTCGCGCAAAGTCCGCCGCTCAGCAGGGTCGCCAGCGCGCCCGTCCCCTGGAATAAGCTCGCCAGTGGGTTTGATCCCTCCCAGATGTGGTTGTTGTGAAACAGCGTGGGCCGCAAGCCCGGCGTAAAGGCCTTGGGCAATACGAGGAACAGCTCCTGGATGAAGAACGTGAGATTGAAAGCGATCACATACGTCAGCGCCGACATCACCGTCAGTCTCACGTTCCACGCGATGACACGGTCCGGGGCAGGGGATGCGCGAGTCGCTTTCGACCGCCCTGCCAAAGCCAGTGACAAGGGGCCCGCGAAAACTATCAGTATCACTGCAATGCCGATCACGCTTGCACTTGTCATCAACGCTCCCTCTTGAACTGTCCCTAGGACGTCAGGTCATAGCTGGCTTGCTTGGCGCGCAAATCCATGGCGTTGCGGTGGCGCGCGCGCAGGCGCGGGTCGGTGATCAGCCGGCCCAGCGTTTCGCCGATCACCATCACCACGCCCAGCAGGGGCAGCACCAGCATCAGGCCCGCCACCCCGGCCACCGAGCCGCCGATGAAGATCATCAGCACGGTGATCAAGGGATGGATGTGCAGGCTGCGGCCCAGCGTCAGCGGCATGAACACGAAGTCGTCCAGCAGGCGCACGCAGATGAACACGCCGATGGCCAGGTAGGCCACCGAGGGATCGGCCGGCGCGTCGGTCGAGGCCACCATTACCACCAGCACGCAGCCGACGATCGAGCCCACGTACGGCACCCACGCCAGCACCGCCGAGATTAAGCCCAGCGTCAGCGGCGAGGACACGCCGATCGCCCACAGGCCAAACGCCAGCACCACCGTGTCCAACATGGTCAGGCGGATCAGGCCCTGGAAGTAGCGGTGCGCCGTCTGGTCGACCTCGTGCAGCAGGCACAGCGTGCGTTCAAAGAAGGCGTTCGGCACCGCGCGCGCCAGGAACTTCTTGAAGCGCAGGCCGTCGCGCAAAAAGAAGAAGGTCAGGAACGGCGCCAGCAGCAGCGACGGCAGCCATTCCAGCACCGACACCAGGATGTCGGTCAGGTGCGATTGCAGGAAGTCGCCGGTGAACTCGGTCATGCGCTGGTTGATGGTGTCGGCCAGCTGCACTTGCCGCAGGATGGGGAATTGCTGCTCCAGCGCCACCAGCGTGTGGCGCACGAACTCCAGGCCGCCCGCCAGGTAGATGCCCAGCATGTCTTGCCACGAGGTGGTGGGGGAGGATTTCCAGAACACCGCCGCCATCACCGCCAGCGTCACGATCAGCACGAACACGGCGCCCACCAGCAGGGTCGCGCCGTTCTGGCTGAAGCCCATGCGGATCAGGCGCTGCGTCGGCGGTTGCAGGATGTAGTACAGCACGATCCCCAGCAGGAAGGGGATCGCCAGGAACAGCATTTGCTGCAGCAGGAACAGCAGCACGCAGGTGGCGGCGATGATGCCGCTCCACACCACCGGTCCGCCGCGCTGTTGGGAAGGCAGCAGGTTCATAGCGCCTCGACTTGCGGCTTGCCGGTCATCCAGTCGCGCAGGCGCTGGCCGATGTAGCGCGCCAGGGCCAGCGAGATCTTGTAGCCGATCACGGGATCGGTATCCATCAGGCCCATGAAGTCGGCGCGGAAGAACACCGCCAGCTCGCAGTTGTCCAGCGCGCGCGTCTGCGCGTTGCGCGGCGAGTTGTCCAGCAGCGCCAGGTCGCCAAAGAAGGAGCCGGCCGACAGTTCGGCCACCACCTCGCGCCCGGCGCCGAGCTGGCGGCTGATGATGACGCGGCCGGACATCACCAGGTACAGGGCCTGGCCTTCCTCGCCTTCGTCGAAGATGATTTCGTCGGCCAGGTAGCGGCGTTCGTGCATCAGGCCGTCCACGATCTTCAGTTCGAGCGGCGTCAGCGACGAGAACAGGGCCGATTCTTTCAGGCGCAGCAGGCGCGGCGACAGCTCGGGCGATTTGAGGAAACCGAAAATCAAGGGAACTCCAGGGGCGAGGACAGGATGTGTCTGGTATTGTCGCCGGTTTTCCGTCCTTGCTGCGTGTTTGTTGTTAAGAACTCACAGTTGCAAGGTGCTCACAAGCGGCAGCGCCGGATCGAGGTGGCTGGTGAGCAGGATGCACTGGCGCGCCAGGCGCTCGGGTGCCGCCAGCTGCTGGCGCAGGTAGGCGACCGCGTCGGCGTCGAGGCCGTTGAAGGGCTCGTCGATCAGCAGCAGGCCGACCGGCAGCGACAGGGCCAGCGACAGCTGCATCTTCTTGTGCTGGCCGAGCGAGAGCGTGGTGACCGGCTGGTCCAGCGTGGGCAGCAGGTGGAAGGCCGCCAGCTCGGCGTTCAGGCGCGCGGGATCGGCGCCGGCATACAGGGCGACGTGCATGTCCAGCACTTCGCGCACGGTCAGCCACGGCAGTTGCGGGGTGTCGCCGCCGCAGTAGTAGCAATGCAGACGGTAGGTCAGCGGCTGTGCATGAATTTCGATGTCGTCCAGCCAGATCTTGCCGCTGTGCGGGGTCAGCGCGCCGCCGATCAGTTTCAGCAGCGTGGTCTTGCCGGCGCCGTTCTCGCCGCGCAGCCAGGTGATGCCGTTGCCCAGTTGTAGGTCGAACCGGTTGAACAGCGGGTGGCTGGCGTATTCGAAGGTGAGTTGTTCGATTCTTAGTTCCATAATTCGCTTCCAATGGCGGTCAGGATGACGATGGCGCCGAGCACCAGGCCCACGCGGCCGCGCACGCTCAAGCGGCGCAGCGCGACCACCGCGAGCTGGGCGACCGCGGCGAAGCACAGCCAGACGGTGGCGACGATGTGGCTGTAGCCTTCGGCCGCGCGGCCCAGCGTCAGCAGTGCGAACCAGCCGAGCACGCACAGGCCGGGCAGCAGGGTGAAGCCGATGGCCAGGCGGTACAGGTGATCGGCGCGCAGCGGCCACTGCGCGGCGACCGGGCGCAGCAGGGCGATTTGTTCGGCCACGGCCTTGTCGCCGCGATCGGTCAGCAGCATGGTGAACAGCGCGGCGCAGGCGCCCCACAGCGCGGCAGGCACCACGGGCGGATGCCATAGCCAGACAGCGACGCTGGCCAGCGCGCCGCCCAGCAGCAGGGTTTGCTGAATGCCGACCACGTTCTCGGCGCGCCAGAACGGCAGCCAGAAAAGCTGCCGCCAGTAGTAGGGCAGCGCGAGGCCGCCGCGACGGACGCCGGCGGGGACGTAGGCACGCGGCGCGTGGCGATGCGCGGATGGCTTGTGGGCGGCGGGTGGACGGGCGCGCAGGGCCAGTGTCAACGTGGAGAGCAGCCAGGCCAGCAGCAGCGAGGCGATTGTCAGCATGACGGCTTGCGCGGCGACGGGACGCAGCCAGTCCGGCCATTGGTACAACCAGATCGCGCCGGAGACCGCATAGGCCGCGCTCAGCGGGCCGACGATCATACCGGCCACCGCCGCGTCGGCGCCCCACTTGCCGCGCGTTGAAATCGGCAGCGGACGGCTCCAGGCCAGCACCGCCGCCGGATGCAGGCGCTTGCGCAGCAGCCACACCGGCAGGCTGGCCAGCACCGTCTGCCCGGCGAACAGGGCCAGCGCTTCGGGCCACGGCCGGGTGGCGGCGAACATGCCGGGCAGGGCGATCACGGCCAGCAAGCCGACCAGCACCGGGCCGAAGCCCAGCAAAATATATTCAAGCGAACTTTGGAGACTGCGCGCGAACTGCAGCAGCGCGTGGCGCGCCAGCCGAAGCCGAAACTGAAGATAGGAATTTTTCATTGCCAATCAGCTTACAGCAACATTCTGAGGCGGAAATGAAAAAGGCCCGATGCGAGCATCGGGCCTTTCTCGGAATATTGGCGGAGCGGACGGGGCTCGAACCCGCGACCCCCGGCGTGACAGGCCGGTATTCTAACCAACTGAACTACCGCTCCAATTCGTTTTACTAAGTTGTCTGGTGGGTGCTGAGAGGGTCGAACTCCCGACCTACGCCTTGTAAGGGCGCCGCTCTACCAACTGAGCTAAGCACCCAGAAAACTTATCGCAGTTTGTCACAACTGCTGAACGAGGCCGTATTCTATAGGACGGATATTCACTTCCGCAAGGCCTTTTGTAAATTATTTAGAATTTTCCATGAATGACAATCTTGATTCCCTGTACAAGCGCGTCAGCTGGCGGCTGATGCCTTTTCTGTTCCTGTGCTTCGTGGCGGCTTACCTGGACCGGGTCAACGTCGGCTTCGCCAAATTGCAGATGCAGGCCGACCTGGGTTTCAGCGACGCGGTGTATGGCATCGGCGCCGGCATCTTCTTCATCGGTTACTTCCTGTTCGAGGTGCCGTCGAACCTGCTGATGACGCGCGCCGGCGCGCGCATCTGGATCGCCCGCATCATGATCAGCTGGGGATTGATTTCGGCGGCGCTGATGTTCACCAACAGCGTGGCCACCTTCTACCTGCTGCGCTTCCTGCTGGGCGCGGCCGAAGCCGGCTTCTTCCCCGGCATCATCCTGTACCTGACCTACTGGTATCCGGCGCAGCGGCGCGCGCGCATGGTGGCGGTGTTCATGAGCGGCGTGGCGGTGGCCGGCGTGGTCGGCGGTCCGCTGTCCGGCTGGATCATGAAGGCCTTCGCCGGTGTCCATGGATGGAATGGCTGGCAGTGGCTGTTCCTGCTGGAAGGCGTGCCGTCCGTGCTGCTGGGCGTGTGGACCCTGTTCTACCTCGACGACGGCATTCGCGGCGCGCGCTGGCTCAGCGAGTCGGACAAGCAGGCGCTGGAACGCGAGATCGCCGCCGACCGCCAGCAGCAACAGCACATGCCGCTGGCGCGGCTGTTCCGCAGCGGCGAGGTGTGGCTGCTGGCGCTGGTGTACTTCCTGTGCGTGATGGGCCTGTACGGCGTGAGCTTCTGGCTGCCGCAGCTGATCAAGAACAGCGGCGTGAAAGATGTGTTCGACATTGGCCTGCTGTCCGCCGTGCCCTACCTGGTCGCGGCGGTCGTCATGGTGCTGGTCGCGCGCCGCTCGGACCGCACGGGCGAGCGCCGCTGGCATACGGCCGGCGCCGCGCTGGCCGGCGCGCTGGGGCTGGTGGCCGCCACCCTCTACAGCGGCGACACCGCGATCGCGCTGGCGGCGCTGAGCGTGGCCACGGCCGGCATCCTCACCACCTTCCCGATTTTCTGGAGCTTGCCGACCGCGCTGCTGGGCGGCGCGGCGGCGGCGGCCGGCATCGCCATGATCAACTCGATCGGCAACCTGGCCGGCTTTGTCGCGCCCTACCTGGTGGGCGCGGTGCGCGACGCCACCGGCAGCACCGCCAGCGGTATCTACCTGATCGCCGCCAGCCTGCTGGCCGGCGCGCTGCTGGTGGTGACGGCGGTGCGGCGATTACCTGGGACGTAATCGCCGCCGCCGCGCGATCTCCGCACAATGAGGCTTCCTCACCACCTCAACCAAGGAGATCATCATGAGCAACCCAGCCCACATCGCCGCCCAATACCTGGCCGTCTGGAACGAACGCGACGCCGCCGCCCGCCGTGCGCTGGTGGCCCGCACCTTCAGCCTGGATGCCGACTACGTGGACCCGATGATGCGCGGCGCCGGCCACGACGGCATCGACGCCATGATCGCCGGCGCGCAAAGCCACTTCCCCGGCCACCGCTTCGCGCTGGACGGCACGCCGGACGGCCACAACGACGTGGTGCGCTTCTCGTGGACGCTGGCCGCGCCCGACGGCAAGCCGGTCGCCAACGGCACCGACGTGGCGCGCGTGGCCGCCGACGGCCGCCTGGCCAGCGTGACCGGCTTCCTCAACGCGGCGTGATAGATTACCGCCATCCCATCCATCACGGAGACGCCATGACCGCACGCGACCAGTACTTCAGCGACTTCGCCGCCGCCCTGAAGTACTGGCGCGGCAAGCGCGGCTACAGCCAGCTCAGGTTGTCGACCGAGAGCGCGATCTCGCAGCGCCACATCAGCTTCCTGGAAAGCGGCCGCTCGCAGCCCAGCAAGGAGTTGATCCTCAAGCTGGGCATGGTGCTGGAGGTGCCCTTGCGACAACGTAACGCCATGCTGCTGGCGGCCGGCTACGCGCCGGCCTACCAAGAGCGCAACCTGTCCGATCCCGAGCTGGGCGCGGTGCGCCAGGCGCTGGAGTTCATGCTGGCGCAGCAGGCGCCGTATCCGGCGCTGGTGGTGGACCGCCTGTGGAACCTGCGGATGCTGAACCAGCCGGCCGCCCACATGCTGCGCTGGCTGCACGGCCTGCCGCCGCCGGTGGACTTCCCCACCGACGGCTCGCTCAACGTGATCCGCCAGACGCTGGACCCGAACGGCCTGCGCCGCTACCTGCCCAACTGGGAGGAGGTCAGCGCCGACCTGCTGTTGTGGATACAGCGCGAAGCCATGAGCGACGGCCCCGGCAGCGAGGCCACCACGCTGCTGGGCGAGCTGCTGGCGCTGCCCGGCATCGCCGACATGCCGCGCACGCCCAACCTCGACCGGCGCGCCCTGCCGTTCCTGCCGATGACCCTGCGCAAGGACGGCGTGGAGCTCAATCTGTTCACCAGCATCGCCACGCTGGGCACGCCGCACGACGTCACCGTGCACGAATTGCGGGTGGAATCGTTCTTCCCGGCCGACCAGGCGAGCGCCGACTGGTTCCGCCAGCGCTAGCGCGCCTGGCCGGCGACTTGCGCAACGGCCGTTTTCGATGGATACTGTGTTTATTTACAGTATTATTTCCGCACCATGGCTGACGCCGACCGCCGCATTGCCCATATCGACATGGATGCTTTTTTCGCATCGGTCGAGCTGCTGCGCTATCCGCAATTGCGCGGCCAGCCGGTGGTCATCGGCGGGCGCGGCTATGAACCCGAGCGGCGCGCCGACGGCACGCTGGTGTTCAAGCGCCTGCGCGATTACGTCGGCCGCGGCGTGATCACCACGGCCACCTACGAGGCGCGCGCGTTCGGCGTCGGCTCGGCGATGGGCATGATGAAGGCGGCCAAGCTGGCGCCGGACGCCATCCTGCTGCCGGCCACCTTCGACGCCTACCGGCACTACTCGCGCCTGTTCAAGCAGGCGGTGGCCAGCATCGCGCCCGATATCGAGGATCGCGGCATCGATGAGATCTTTGTCGACCTGACCCATGTGGAGGGCGAGACGCGCGAGCTGGCCGCGCGCATCAAGCAGGCGGTGTTCGATGCCACCGGACTGACCTGTTCGATCGGCGTCACCCCCAACAAGCTGCTGTCGAAGATCTGCTCGGACCTGGAAAAGCCCAACGGCCTCACCGTGCTGGGGTTCGAGGACATCCCGGCGCGCATCTGGCCGCTCAACGTGCGCAAGGTCAACGGCATCGGCCCGAAGGCCACCGCCAAGCTGGCCTCGCTGGGCATCGAGACCATCGGCCAGCTGGCCCACACCGACGCCGGCCTGCTGCAGGATTACTTCGGCGCGCACTACGCGGCATGGCTGGCGCGCGCCGCGCGCGGCATCGACGAGCGCGGCATTTCCACCAGCCGCGAGAGCAAGTCGATCTCGCGCGAGACCACCTTCGAGCGCGACCTGCACGCGCGCCAGGACCGCGAGACCCTGTCCGGCATCCTGACCACGCTGTGCGCGCGGCTGGCGGACGACCTCAAGCGCAAGGGCTACGTCAGCCGCACCATCAGCATCAAGCTGCGCTATGACGATTTCCAGATCGTCAGCCGCAACGTCACCCTGCCGCTGCCGGTGGCCGGCGCCGACGCCATCCTGCAGGCCGCGCGCGAATGTCTGAAGCGGGTGCCGCTGCAACGCAAGCTGCGCCTGCTCGGCGTGCGCGCCAGCACGTTGGAACCGCCCGGCGCCATGGTGCGGACGCCACAACCGGTGCAAGGCGAGCTGTTTGCCTGAGCCCGGCGCGGCGCCAGCGTGTAAAATGGCGCTCCTTTTGCTTTTACTTCTGAAACAAGGCCTATCAACTTTATGTGGTTCAAGAATCTACAGATTTACCGTCTGCCGGCCCCTTGGGCCTACACCCCCGAACAACTGGAACAGGCGCTGGCCAGCCAGGCCTTCACCCCGGCCAGCAGCAATGAGTTGCTGCGCCAGGGCTGGGACAAGCCGCGTCCGAATGGCGGCCTGGTGCACGTGGTCAACAAGCAGATGCTGATCCTGCTGGGCACCGAGAAAAAACTGCTGCCCAACACCGTGATCAACCAGGTGGCCAAGGCGCGCGCGGCCGAGATGGAAGAGGCCCAGGGCTTCGCGCCCGGCAAGAAAGCCATGAAAGAATTGAAAGAACGCGTGGCCGATGAACTGCTGCCGCGCGCGTTCTCGATCCGCAGCAATGTCTGGACCTGGATCGACCCGGTCAACGGCTGGCTGGTGGTGGACGCCGCCAGCCCGGCCAAGGCCGACGAAGTCATCAAGCTGCTGCTGAAGGCGGTCGACCGCATGCCGCTGGAAAGCCTGCGCGTGCAGCGCTCGCCGGTGGGGGTGATGACCGAGTGGCTGCAAACCGACGAGGCGCCGGCCGGCTTCACGGTGGACATGGACACCGAGCTGCGCGCCACCGGCGAGAGCAAGGCCGCGGTGCGCTACGTCAAACACTCGCTGGATCCGGAAGAGGTGCGCCGCCACATCGCCGCCGGCAAGCAGTGCACCCGTCTGGCCATGACCTGGGAAAGCAAGATTTCCTTCGTGCTCACCGAGCAGCTGGCGATCAAGGGTGTCAAGCCGCTGGACGTGCTGGATGAAAAGGATGCCGGCGTGCGCAACGACGACGAGCGCTTCGACGGCGACTTCATGCTGATGACCGGCGAACTGTCCAAGCTGATGGCCGACGTGGTGGAGGCGCTGGGCGGCGAAGCCAAGGCCTGATCCCCGCGTCCTTGCCGTTCAATTAAAAATGCCGCGAAGTCGTTGATTTCGCGGCATTTTCTTTGTGGCGCGCCGCAAGAAAATTCGCTATTGCCATGTGGAAATTAAGTCAATCTCTGCTATAGTGAAAAGTCTTAGCAAAAGAGGAATTTTCTATGAGCGGGCCGATCGGATTGAGCACCCAGGACATCGCCAACTTGCCGGTGTCGGCCATCGCCGCGTGGACCGCCGCGGACATCCTGGACTTGACCGACGAGCAGGTGATGGCGTTGCGCCCGGTCCAGGTGGCCGCGTTCACCAGCCTGCAGCTGGCCGCGCTGGCGCCGTCCAACATGGCGGTGATGACCACCCAGGACGTGGCCGCGCTCAAGCCGGCCGTGCTGAACGCTGCCGGCGCCGCCTCGCCGGCGCTGATGGGCGCGCTCTCCGACGACCAGATCGCCGCGCTGACCACGGCGCAGGTGGCCGCGCTGGGCACCAAGGCCTTCATGAGCATGCGGCCCGGCTTCATCGCCGCGATGGAAACCGCCGACGTCGCCGCGCTGAGCGCCGCCAACATCGGCGCGCTGGACGTGTCCGACATCGCCGTCATGCTGAGCGGGCAGTTCGCCGCGCTGGGCAGCCGCCAGATCGCGGCGTTCTCCACCGACGACATCCAGGCCATCGCCGACGACGGCTTCGCCGCGCTGAGCACGCAGGTGATCGCCGGCCTGGCCAGCAAACAGGTGGCGGCCCTGACCCAGGGCCAGGTGATCGCGCTGACCACGCGCCAGGCCGGCGCCCTGGGCTCGGCGCAACTGGCCGCGCTCAACGACGCCAACCTGGCCGTGCTGGAAGCGGAAGACATCGGCGCGCTGAAAACCGCCGCCATCGCCGGCTGGTCGACGCGCCAGCTGTCGATGCTGAGCGCCGACCAGCTGGCCGGCTTCACCACCGCGCAGATCGCCGCGCTCAACACGCGGCAGGTGGCGGCCCTCAACAGCGACGCCCTGATCCTGTTGCCGACCGCCGACATCGCCGCGCTCGGCACGGACGCCATCGCGCGCCTGAGCACGGACGTGCTGTCGCAGCTTGACACCGACCAGATCCGCGCGCTGACCACGCAGCAAATCGTCGCCATGAGCAGCGCCCAGTTCGCCGGGCTGACGGCAGACCAGATCGCCAACCTGCGCGCCGCGCAGCTGGGCGCGCTGGGCTCGCGCCAGATCGCCGGCCTGTCGTCGGACGACATCCTGGCGCTGGACGGCGGCGACCTGCCCTACCTGGGCACCAGCGCCATCGCCGCGCTCAGCACCGCCCAGTTCAGCGCGCTGGGCGGCGCCGATCACAGCGCCATCGCCACCCTCACCACGGCGCAGATCGCCGCCCTGCGTCCGGCCACGCTGGCCACGCTGAGCGCCGAGCAGGCGGCGGCGCTGACCACGCGCCAGGCCGCCGCGCTGAGCAGCGGCCAGGTGGCGGTGCTGTCCACCGCCGCCTTCCAAGCGCTGCCGGCGGCCGACATCGCGGCGCTGAAGACCTACGCGATCGCCGCCTTGTCGACCCGCCAGCTGGCGGTGTTGACCAGCGAGCAGCTGGCCGCCTTCACCACCACCCAGTTCTCCGTGCTGAACAGCCGCCAGGTGGCGGCCCTGAACAGCGACACCCTGGCCGGCCTGTCCAGCGCCGACCTGGCCGCGCTGACCACCAGCGCGGTGCCGGTGCTGAACCCGCAACTGCTGTGGGCCTTGAGCACCCAGCAACTGGCCGGTCTCGGCTCGCGCCATCTGGCGGTGATGAGCAGCGCGCAGATCAACGCGTTCACCACCACCCAGATCGCCGCGCTGAGCACGCGCCAGATCGTCGGCCTTGGCACGCTGCAAATCGGCGCGCTGGGCAGCGACGACATCGGCGCGTTGGGCAGCGCGGCCATGCGCGCGCTCAGCACCAGCGCCGTCAACGCGCTGAGCTCGGCGCAGCTGTCGGTGCTGGGCGAGGCCGGCGGCGGCCACCTGTTCGGCGTGCTGACCACCGCGCAGATCGCCGCGCTGCGCACCAACGCGTTGGCCGGCATCACCTCCGACCAGATCGTCGCCCTGAACACCGCGCAGGCGGCCACCCTGAGCAGCGCCCAGGCCGCCGCCATCGGCCAACGGCTGGTGCCGGCGCTGGAAACGGCCGACTTCGCCGCGCTGAACACCAGCGTGATCGCCAGCCTCAGTTCCGCCCAGGTGGCGTTGCTGGACGCCGGCCAGGTCGGCGCCCTGACCACCCTGCAGGCCAGCGTGTTGAGCGGCAAGCAGTTCGCCGCCCTCAACTACCCGGCCCTGATGGGCATGCAAAGCGCCGATTTCGGCGCGCTGTCCACCGGCACCATCGCCTCGATCGCCACCGACACGCTGCTGGTGCTGACCACCAGCCAGCTGGCCGGACTGGCCACGCTGCAGATGACGGCGTTCAGCGCCGGCCAGCTCAATGCCCTGACCACCGACCAGGTGGCCAGCCTGCGCTCCCAGCAGATCGGCGCGCTGACCACGCGCCAGGTCGCCAGCCTCGCCACCGACACCGTCGCCGCCATCGGCAGCGCCGGCGTGGCGGCGCTCAGCACCAGCGCGATCGCCTCCCTGAGCTCGGCCCAACTGGGCGCGTTCGACCTCGATGTGCAAGCGCTGAGCACGCGCCAGATCGCGGCGCTGCGCACCAACACCCTGGCCGGCCTGACCAGCGACGAGATGGTGGCCCTGAGCACCAGCCAGGTGGCCGCGTTCAGCAGCGACCAGGCGCGCGCGCTGCGCACCGAGGCGCTGGCCGCCATGGAGGCGGTCGACTTCGCCGCGCTGCGCACCGCCGCCATCGCCGCGCTGAGCACGCAGCAAATCGCCGTCCTGACCAGCGACCAGCTGGCCGCCATGACGCCGGCGCAATTCCTCGCCCTCAACACGCGCCAGGTCGGCGCGCTGCCGAGCGACGCCATCGCCGGCTACTACAGCGACAGCCTGGCCGCGCTGGGACCGGCGTTTCTCGCCACCCTGTCGGCCGACATGATCGCCGCCCTCAATTCGGACCAGCTCAACAGCCTGAGCTCGCAACAATTCGCCGTCTTCAGCAGCAAGCAGTTGCTGGCGCTGAGCCCGGAGCAAGTGGCGACGCTGGGCACGCGCCAGATCGTCGGCCTCGGCACGCGCGGCCTGCCCGGCCTGGGCGGCGACGACATCGCCGCCATCGGCAGCGACGGCATGCGCGCGCTCGGCACGGCGATGCTGCTGGCGCTGAGCACGGCGCAACTGGCGGCGCTGGGCGGCGACCCGGCCGGCAACCTGTTCGGCGCGCTCACCACCACCCAGTTCAGCGCGCTGGGCACGCGCCAGATCGGCGCGCTCACCACCGACCAGATCGTCGCGCTGAGCACGTCCCAGGCGGCCGTGCTGAGCGGCCCGCAACTGGGCGCGCTGAGCACCAACGACATCCTGGCGCTGGAAACCGCCGACCTGGCCGCGCTGCGCACCGCCACCCTGGCGGCGCTGGGCACGCGCCAGGCCGCCGTGCTCAGCAGCGACCAGGTGGCGGCCCTGACCAGCGTCCAGATCGCCGCGCTGACGTCGGCGCAATTCTCCGCGCTGAGCTCGGACGGCGTGCAGGGGCTGGAACTCAACGACATTCCGGTGCTGAACACCGGCGTGATCGCCGGCTTGTCCGCGCGCGCGCTGGCGGCCTTCAGCACCGACCAGGTGGCGTCGTTGTCGACGCGGCAGGTGGCCGCGCTCACCACGGCCCAGCTGAACGCCCTGAGCACCGACCAGATGCTGAACCTGCGCTCGGCGCAGATCGCCGCGCTGAGCTCGGCGCAAGTGGGCGCCCTGTCGCTGCGCGAAATCGCCGCCATCAGCACCGACAACCTGGCCGTGCTGAAGACGGCCGCGATCGCCGCCTTGAACGCCACGCAGTTGAGCGTGCTGGGCAACGATCCCTACGGCAGCGGCGAGAGCGTCATCTGGGCCCTGACCACCGGCCAGATCGCGGCCCTGCGGACGGCCGCGCTGGCCGGCCTGCGCACGCAGCAGGCGCAGGCGCTGACGTCGGACCAGGTGGCCGCGCTGAGCAGCGCCCAGTTCGCGGCCTTGTCCAACGCCGGCGTGCGCGCGCTCGACCTGGAGGACGTGGTGGCGCTGAAGACCAGCACCATCCGCGGCCTGACCTCCACGCAGCTGGCCAATCTGACCGCCGACCAGTTCGGCGTGCTGAGCACCGGCCAGTTCGCCGCGCTGAGCACCGCCGCGCTTGGCGGGCTGACGGCCGCGCAGGCGGTGGCCATCAGCGTCGACCAGGCGGCGGTCATGAACAGCAGCCAGCTGGGCGCGCTGTCGCTGGCCGCCATCGCCAAGCTGGAAGAGCAGGACGTGATGGCGCTGCAAACGCGCGCCGTGCTTGGCCTGAGCGCCGCGCAAATGGGCGCGCTGACGGCGGCCCAGCTGGCGGTGCTGAGCACCGACCAGATCGCCGTGCTGGGCAGCCGCCAGATCAACGGCCTGACCGACGCCAGGATCGCCGCCTTGTCGGTCGACGACATCGCCGCGCTGAACACGCAAGCCATGGCCGGCCTGAGCACGGGCGCGCTGTCGCGCCTGTCGGCCGAGCAGTTGCAGGGCCTGGGCACGCGCCAGATCGTCAGCCTGGCCTCGCAGCAGATGGCCGCCCTGCGCGCGCCGCAAATCACCGCGTTGACCGAGGAGCAGGTGGCGGCGCTGGGCACGCGCCAGGTGGCCGGCCTGTCGCTGGCGGCCATCAGCGCGCTGGACACCGACGTGGCCGTGCTGAGCACGCAGGCGGTGGCGGTCCTGTCGGGCGCGCAGATTGGCGCGCTGGGCGTGACCACGTCCGGCGTGGCCGCCAACTTCGACCTGCTGGGAACGGCGCAGATCGCCGCCATCAACACCAGCGCGCTGCAATTCCTGACCCTCGCGCAGATCAAGGCCTTCAGCGCCGGGCAGGTGGCGGCGCTGAGCCTGAAGCAAGTCAACGCGTTGTCGCCGACCTTCCTGCACACCCTGAGCGGCACCCAACTGGCCGGCCTGGCCACGGCGGCGGTGGCGGCGCTGAGCACCCTGCAGTTGAGCGGCCTCAGCATTGACCAATTCGGCGCGCTGACGTCGGACCAGGTGCACGCGATGACGGCGGTCCAGTTCGGCAGCCTGGCGCCGGCCAATATCGGCGCGCTCAGCGTCGACACGCTGGCGGCGGTCAGCGTGGCCGCGATCGCCGGCCTGACCTCGGACCAGATGAACGCGCTGGGCGGCAAGGGCGCCGGCATCGCGGCCCTGAGCACGGACCAGATCGCCGCGCTGGCCACCAGAGCGTTCGCCGGCCTGACCTCGGCCCAGGCGGTGGCGCTGACGGTGGAACAGGTGGCGGCGCTGAGCGGCGCGCAAATCGCCGCCCTGCCGCTGACGGTGGTCGGCGCGATGGAGGCGCAAGACATCGCCGCGTTGAAATTGTCGGCGGTGGCGGCGCTGAAAACCCAGCAGCTGCTGGCGCTGAAAGGCAGCCAGATCGCCGCCCTGAGCGCCGAGCAGGTGGGCGTGATGGGCAGCGCGCAGCTGGCCGCGCTGTCGGCCGCGCAAGTGGCCTACCTCGACCTCGAGGACGTGGCCTCGATCAGCCCGACGCTGTTGAACGCGGCCGCGCGCGACGGCAACCTGCTGGCGGCCATGAACGCGGCGCAGCTGCAGGCGCTGAGCGAGGCGCAATATGCCGCGCTCAACCCGGCCGCCATCGCCCGTCTGCGGCCGGCCTCGCTGGCGGCGGTGGAGGCGGTCGACATCGCCGTGCTCGGCACCAGCGTGATCCGTTCCCTGAGCGACGAACAACTGCTGGCGCTGACCGTGCCGCAGGTGCAGGCGCTGACCCTGTCGCAGATGGCCGCGCTCAAGCCGAGCGACAGCGCCAACCAATTCACGGCGGCGCAAATGGCGGCCTTCTCCGGCGCGCAGCTGGCGGCGCTGAGCACCGCCATGATTGCCGACCTGGGCCAGGCCAACCTGAAAGCCATCGAAGTGGCGGACATCGCCAGCCTGGGCACGCAGCAAATCCGCGCGCTGTCGGCGTTCCAGATGAGCGCCTTCAGCAACGCCCAGCTGGCGCAGCTGACCACCACCCAGACCCATGTGATGACCTCCGCGCAATACCATGCGCTGTCGGCCGCGCAGCAAGCCGCGTTCAGCGCCGATCAGAAGGCGGCCATGCCGTTCGTCACCCCGCTGGTGCTGGACCTCGATGGCAACGGCGTGCGCACGCTGGGCCTGGACGCCGGGGTGCAATTCGACCTGGCGGCCAGCGGCGCGTGGCGCGCCACCGGCTGGGTGGGTTCGGGCGACGGCCTGCTGGCGCTGGATCGCGATGGAGACGGCGTCATCAACGACGGCCGCGAACTGTTCGGCTCGGCGACGCGGCTGGCCGACGGGCGCACCGCCAGCAACGGCTACGAGGCGCTGGCCGCCTTGGACGGCAATGCCGACGGCAGGATCGATGCGCAAGACGCCTTGTATGGCGAGCTGCGCGTGTGGGTCGACGCCGACGCGGACGGCGTCAGCCAGGCCGGCGAGCTGAAGACGCTGGCCGACTTGCACATCGCCAGCCTCAACCTCGACGTCCAGCGTGGCGACACGGTCGATCACGGCAACATCCTCGGCCTGACCTCGACCTACACCACCGACGATGGCCAGTCGCACGCGGCGGCTGACGTCTGGTTCGCGCAAGGCCTGAGCGGCAAGGTCAGCGGCCTGGCGCAAGCGCTGTCCAGCTTTGACAGCGAGGTGGCGACGGCGCCGTCGGCCGGCGGCCAGCTGACGCGGCACGCGGCGCGGCTGGGTGACGCCCTGCAGCACTACGCGGCGGCCACGCCGCTTGGCGACGCCGTCCACACCGAGCACGACAGCCAGCGCCTGAAAGCCCTGCAACCTGGGGCCGCCGCCCAGGGCCAGCTCGCCCTGCCACGCTAAACTCCGGGGTCAGGTCCTCCATTTCTACACGGCCTCAACAGCTGCGCTGTTGAGGCCGTGTAGAAATGGAGGACCTGACCCCGGATTTCCTTTTCCCCCGGCTAGCCGCGTGTGCGGCGGCCGGGTTCGTCCGCCGGTCCACTTCAGCGTACTAGAAAAGGAAAATCCATGAGCTTTAACCCCGCCATGACGACCGCGCAATTCGCGGCCGGCGGCACGCGCCTGATCGCCAGCCTTACCCCTGCTGACTTCGCCGCGCTGCCCACCCAGTACGTGGTCGCCCTGACCACCGCCCAAGCCCGCGCGCTCAGCGCCAAGCAGTTGTCGGCGCTGCCCGCCGCCAGCGTCACCGCGCTCGAGGACGCCGACTTCGCGGCGCTCGGCCTGTCGCAGTTGACGGTCGCCACCCAGACCACACGCTTCCCCGCCGCCCTCACCGCCAGCCAACTCAGCGCGCTGACCGTGTCGCAGGCGCTGGTGCTGAGCGCGGCCGGCATGGGCGCGATACGGCCCGAGGCGCTGGCCGCCATGCAGACCCAGCAACTGACGCTGCTGCGCGAGATGCAGCTGCGCGCGCTGACGGCGGCGCAGGTGCGCGCGCTCACCACCGACCAGATCAGCGCGCTGACGGTGACCCAGCTGCCTTTCCTGCCCAGCCAGCGCACGCCCGGCAGCGATATGTTCCGCCCCGACCAGGTGGCCGCGTTCAGCACGCGCCAGATCGGCGCGCTGGGCACGGCGCTGCTGGCGCAATTCAGCGCCACCGAGCTGGCCGCGATCGAGACCGAGGATCTGGCCGCGCTCAGCACGCGCCAGATCGGCGTGTTGAATGTGAATCAGGTGCTGGCCCTCAACACCGACCAGTTGCAGGCGTTGCGCAGCCATCAGGTCGGCGCGCTGGGCACGCGCCAGGTGCAGGCGCTCAATGTCGATCGCTTGCATGCGTTGAGCACGTCCGGGCTGAGCGGTCTCGGCAGTCATCAATTGAACGTGCTGTCGACCAGCAGCTTCGCCGCGCTCGACAAGGAGGAACTGGCCGCGCTCGGCACCGGCGCCATCAGCGGCCTGGCCACGCGCTTCCTGACGCTGCTCGACGCCGGCAAGATCGGCGCGCTGACGCCGCGCCAGGTGGCGGCGCTGACCTCGTCCAGCCTGAACGCGCTGCGCAGCGACCAGTTCCTCGCGCTGAGCACGGCGCAAGTCGCCAGTCTCAACGCGGCGCAGCTGGGCGGGTTGGCGACCAAGAACCTGGCGGCGATCCAGGCCGAAAACCTGGGCGCCTTGCCGGCCGCGTTTATCGCCGCGCTGAACTCGGCGCAGTTCGCGGCGCTGGGCGGCGCCGCACATGACATCAGTTATTTGAGTACCAACCAGATCGGCCAGCTGCGCACGGCCGCCTTGTCCGGCATGACGACCGCGCAGGCGGTGGCGTTGACCAGCGACCAGGCCGCGCGCCTGACCGCAGCCCAGGTGGGCGCGCTCTCGACCAGCGCGGTCGCCGCGCTGGAGCAGGAGGATTTCGCGGCGCTCAGCGGCGCGGCGATTTCCGGCCTCAGCGCCAAACAATTCGCGGTGCTGCGCAGCGACCAGATTTTAGGGCTGACCACGGCACAGGCGGCCGGGCTGGGCAGCCAGCATATCGGCGCCTTGTCGAGCACGCTGATGGCGCAGATGCAGCCGGAGGAAATCGCCGCCTTGAAACCGACCGCGCTGGCCGGCCTGCGCTACGACCAGGTGCGTGCGTTGTCCAGCGACCAGGCGCGCGCGCTGACGGTGGCGCAGTCGGCGGCCTTGAGCAGCAATCAGTTCCGCGCGCTCGACACCGCCATCGTCGCCAGCCTGGAGACGGAGGATGTGGCGGCATTGAACACCAGCGTGATCGCCACGCTGTCGACCGCCAACGTGGCCGCGTTGAATACCGATCAGGTCGCGGCGCTCAACGCGCGCCAGGTGGCGGCGCTGTCCACGGCCTCGTTGCGGGCGCTGAGCGATGCGCAATTCGCCGCGCTGGGCTCGCAGCAATTGGCGGGTTTGAGTTCGCGCCAATACCAGTCCTTGTCGACGCAGGACATGGTGGCCATCGGCAGCGCGCAGTTTGGCGGCCTGACCACGCAGGTGATCGCCAGCCTGAGCAGCGCGCAAGCGGTGGCGCTGACCACCGACCAGATGGTCGGGCTCACCTATGCGCAAGTCGGGGCGTTGAACAAGAGCACGTTGGCCGCGCTGGAGAAGGAGGACCTGGCGGCGATTGAAACCTCGGACCTGCGCGCCTTGGGCAGCGCGCAGTTGCGGGTGCTGTCGACGGCCCAGCTCAGCGCTTTCACGCCGGCCCAGGCCAACGTCTTCAGCACCGCGCAAACGGCCGGCCTGAACAGCGCCCAGCTGGCGGCGCTGACCGCCGTGAAAAACACGCCGGCCGCCACCGCCACGGCGATGAGCATGCGCGTGCGCGATCTGGTGCAGGCGCTGGCCACGTATCAGGCCGATCTCGCGGCGCCTGGCCTCGATCCGCTACGCGAACAGGCCGCCAGCCACTTGCAGTTGAATATCTACGCGCCGGACGCGCCGCAGCATCTGTTCACGCCGCCGCGCAGCTAGTCGTCACAGCGGCTGGAACACGCCGGCCGCTTTATTCTTCTGCACGTTGTCCCAGGCGAAGATCTTGCCGTTCATGGCCACGTACACGCCGGCCGGCAGGGTCTGCGCCACGCCGGCGGCGAAGCCGAGGTTGAACAGGGCGTCGGAGTTGGCGATCTCGTACGGAATCATGGCACCGGTCAGCACGATGGTCTTGCCCAGATTGGCGGGGCCCAGCACTTGCGCGGTTTGCGGCATGGTGTCGGTGCCGTGGATGATGACGATGGCTTGTTCGGACGCCGCGCGGCATGACGCCAGGATGCGCTCGCGGTCTGCGTCGACCATGTCCAGCGAATCCATCAGCGGCAGCTGTTCCAGGGCGACGTCGATGGTCAGGCGGCAGCGCTTGAGCAGGTCCGGCACGTGGCTGTCGGCAAAGCCGAGGCTGCCGTTCAATTCGTTATAGTGTTTGTCGAAAGTGCCGCCGGTGGCGAGAATGCGCAGGGTCATGGTGTAAGCTCGGGCCAAATGAAAATGATGTGCATGATAACCGATACGCCGGACTGGAAACTTCGGCGTACTATGTCTACACTGGTTTCTTTGTTCGTTTGCAGACTATGAAAGCGCTCGCTCCCGGCACTGTTATTTTCCATCGCCACCGTGGCTATGGCGTGATCACGACGGTCAATTTGCTGACCGGCTGGATCTCC
The DNA here is from genome assembly GCF_013376005.1 of Duganella sp. SG902. Taxonomy (GTDB): domain Bacteria; phylum Pseudomonadota; class Gammaproteobacteria; order Burkholderiales; family Burkholderiaceae_D; genus Rugamonas. The sequence goes on from NZ_JABMJK010000005.1 coordinate 465,853, forward strand.
GCCCGCTTCGGCAACGAGTCGCGCACGCTCGATTTGAATCTGTCCACCGACGAGGTGCAGTTCGCCGACGGCGAGGCCATCCTGTTCCGCCGCGCCCCGCCCGACCGCATGCCGCACGCGCGCCTGATGGCGGTGGTGCGCGAGCTGCACCAGGCCGGCTATCAAAAGCTGTACCTGTATTCCTGGCCCAAGCCGTCCGGACTACACTGGCGCTGGCATTTGTTCACCGGTCCGCGCGACTGGATGCAGCGCTCCTGGCGCGAGGGCTGGTATGGCTCCGGCGCCGACTACAACAGCAATCCGGTCATGGGCTGGGGCGATTCGCCGGGCGCCACCACCGAGGAGCTGATTCATGCGCTGGCCCGCTTCGATCCGCAGGGTCTGGCCCATGCGCTGGGGCGCGATGAAGATCACACCGCCTGGTTTGCCCAAGTGTGCGATGCCCTGCTGCCCGGTTATATGTACAGCCTGGACATGCGGCGGCCGGACGGCGGCCCGCTGACCGACATGCCGCCGGTGCCGGTGATCCCGGTCCGCGCCTCGCTGCCGCCGTACGCCGGCCCCGACATCGGCTGGCCGCCCGGCTGGGCCGGTCTGTGGAGCAAGGTGCATGTGATGCCCTCCCCGCGCATCAACCTCACCGGCCTGCCGGAAGTGCCGGAGCAGACCGACTAGCGGCGCGCGTTGGCGGCGTAGTACGGATTGTGGATATTGGCCGGGGCGCCGTTGGCGAAGTCCACCACGTTCTGGAACGCGTGGCGGAAGTACAGCTCATAACTATCCTGCTCGACGTAGCCCAGGTGCGGCGTGGCCAGCACGGTCGGTATCCTTAAAAGCGGCGAATCCGCCGCCAACGGCTCGGAAGTGTAGACATCCAGCGCGGCGTGGCCGGGACGGCCCCGCTGCAGCGCCTGCTCCAGCGCGTCGGTTTGCACCAGCTCCGCCCGGCTGGTGTTGACGAACAGCGCGCTGGGCCGCATGCGCGCCAGATCGTCGGCGGTGACGATGCCGCGGGTGGCGTCGTTCAGCCGCAGATGCAGGCTCAGCACGTCGGCCTGCTCGAAGAACGCTTCGCGCGAGGCCGCCGCCGTGTGGCCATCGGCCTCCGCCTTGGCGCGGCTGGCCTCGCTGCCCCACACCGTCACCCGCATGCCGAACGCGCGGCCAAACCCGGCCACCGTCTGGCCGATCTTGCCGTAGCCCCAGATCCCCAATGTGCGGCCCTTGAGCACGAAGCCCAGCCCGTTCAGGGCCGGATTGATCGAGGCGGTTTGCCACAGGCCGTCCTTCAGGTTGTTCGCATACGGCACGATCTTGCGCGCGGCCGCCATGATCAGCGCCCAGGTCAGTTCGGCCGGCGCGGTGGGCGAGCCCACGCCCTCGGCGATCGCGATCCCCAGTTCGGTGGCGGCGCCCACGTCGACGTGGCTGGCCAGCTTGCCGGTCTGCGAAATCAGTTTCAAATTCGGCAATTTGGCCAGCAGGGCGCGGTTGAACGCGGTGCGTTCGCGGATCAGCACCAGCGCGTCGAACGGCGCCAGCCGGATGGCCAGCTGGCCCAGCCCGCGCGTGGTGCTGTTGAACACTTTTACTTCGTGGTCTGCCAACAACTCAAAGCATTTCAGGCTCTGAGTTGCATTTTGGTAATCATCGAGTATGGCGATTTTCATGAAAGATAAGCGATGTTTTGGTTAATTTCGTAGGGAAATAACAGGTTCCAACTCAAGCCGAATAGCTTACTACTTTAGTCAACCAATTCTCCTACATTTTTGTATGGAACACCTGTTGAGGGGTGTACAATCGGCCGAAAAACCAAGGCCCGACGACCAGATCCGGGCCGCGCACGACCGCCGTACGACCGCCGACCCATTTCGAATGGAGCTCTGAGCGCCTGGCCAAAAGCTGACGACGATCCTGCCGCCACAGAATTCTTAATTAGCATTGGAGAAGTACCATGAATCAACCAGTAATGGGTGGCGTCGCACCATTGAACGCCCCAGCTTACATCAAACAGCAAAAGCTCATCAATTGGGTGGCCGAGATCGCCGCCCTGACCAAGCCGGACCGCATTTACTGGTGCGATGGCTCGCAAGAAGAGTACGACCGCCTGTGCGCGGAAATGGTTGCCGCCGGCACCATGAAAAAGCTGAACCAGGAAAAACGTCCTAATTCCTACCTGGCCTGCTCGGATCCGACCGACGTGGCGCGCGTGGAAGACCGCACCTTCATCTGCTCGGCCACCAAGGAGCAGGCCGGCCCGACCAACAACTGGATGGACCCGGCCGAAATGCGCGCCACCCTGCATCCGCTGTTCGATGGTTGCATGGTCGGCCGCACCATGTACGTGGTGCCGTTCTCGATGGGCCCGCTGGGCTCGCCTATCGCCCACATCGGCGTGGAACTGTCGGATTCGCCATACGTGGCGGTCAACATGCGCACCATGACGCGCATGGGCAAAGCTGTCTACGACGTACTGGGCACCGACGGCGAGTTCGTGCCTTGCGTGCACACCGTGGGCGCGCCGCTGAAAGCCGGCCAGAAGGACGTGCCATGGCCATGCAATTCCACCAAATACATCGTGCACTACCCTGAAACCCGCGAAATCTGGTCCTTCGGTTCCGGCTACGGCGGCAACGCGCTGCTGGGCAAGAAGTGCTTCGCGCTGCGCATCGCCTCCAACATGGGCTTCCAGGATGCGCAGGACGGCAACACCGGCTGGCTGGCGGAACACATGCTGATCCTGGGCGTGGAATCGCCGGAAGGCAAGAAGCACTACGTGGCGGCCGCCTTCCCATCGGCCTGCGGCAAGACCAACTTCGCCATGCTGATCCCGCCCGAGAGCTTCAAGGGCTGGAAAATCACCACCATCGGCGACGACATCGCCTGGATCAAGCCGGGCAAGGATGGCCGCCTGTACGCGATCAACCCGGAAGCCGGCTACTTCGGCGTGGCCCCCGGCACCAACGAGAAAACCAACTACAACTGCATGGCCTCGCTGCGCGAGAACACCATCTTCACCAACGTTGCGCTGACCGATGACGGCGACGTGTGGTGGGAAGGCCTGAGCAAGCCGGCGCCGCAGCACCTGATCGACTGGCAAGGCAAGGACTGGACCCCGGAATCGACCTCCAAGGCGGCCCACCCGAACGCGCGCTTCACCGTGGCCGCGACCCAGAACCCGGTGATCGACCCGGCCTGGGACGATCCGGCCGGCGTGCCGATCTCGGCCTTCATCTTCGGTGGCCGCCGTTCGACCACCGTGCCGCTGGTGACCGAAGCCCGCAACTGGGTGGAGGGTGTGTACATGGCCGCCACCATGGGTTCGGAAACCACCGCCGCCGCCGCCGGCCAGATGGGCGTGGTGCGCCGCGACCCGTTCGCCATGCTGCCGTTCATCGGCTACAACATGAGCGACTACTTCCAGCACTGGCTGAACCTGGGCGAGAAGGTCGGCAAGATCGATGGCGCCACGCTGCCGAAGATCTTCTGCGTCAACTGGTTCCGTACCGACGAGCAAGGCCACTTCGTCTGGCCCGGCTTCGGCGACAACATGCGCGTGCTGAAATGGATGCTCGAGCGTATCGAAGGCACGGCCGGCGGTATCGAGAACATCTTCGGCACCACCCCGCGCTTTGGCGACCTGAACTGGGACGGCATCCCGTTCTCGCCGGAAGAGTTCGAGACCATCACCTCGATCGACAAGGATGCATGGCGCGAAGAATTGAAACTGCACGAAGAACTGTTCACCAAGCTGGCCTACCACCTGCCTGAAGAACTGAAGGCAGTGAAAGCCGACCTCGAGAAGCGTCTGGCGCGATAAGCCGGCCGGGAGGAGACAGGAACAGCGCGCAGCGGATCGACCGCTGCGCGCTGTTTTTTTTGCTTGTGATTTCGCACGGGTGTGCTAAAGTTCAGCCATGGATACTTTGACAGCAAAAAGCGAGGCCACCTACGCCACTATTATTAGTGCCGCATTGGACATGGCGGCGGCGGAAGGCATCGGCAAGCTGTCGCTGGGTGAATTGGCCAAGCGCACCGGCATTAGTAAAAGCGGGGTTTTTTCCCGCGTCGGCTCACTCGAGGCATTGCAAACCGCCGTGCTGGATGAATATGACCGCCGCTTTGCGGAAGAGATATTCCTGCCATCGCTGCAATTACCCCGTGGATTACCCCGTTTAATTGCGCAGGTAAATGCCTGGGCCCGCCGTACGGTGGACGAGGGCGTGCGGAATTCGTGTTTATACAGCGCCGGCGCATTTGAATATGACGATCAAAACGGCCCGTTGCGTGATCGTTTGCAAAAAGGTGTGGAGGCATGGCGCGCCTCTTTGCGTAAAACCATTTTGCAGGCGATTGAATTAGGCCAATTAAAACCGGATACCGATCCCGGCCAGTTAGTGTATGAGATTTACAGTTTAATCGTGGGTTTAATTCACGATAGCCGGTTTTTACGGGAAGAGCCGGCGCCAAAATATATGCAGAGCGCTTTCAACCGACTGATCGCAACCTACAGCAACCCCTGAAACGCCGCAGGTGCGCCCTGCGGTTTTATTTAAACTAATTTCGCACAGGCGTGCGAAATATGGAGGCCGACATGGTTACCTTATTACTGATCGTTCCCGTCGTTGTGTTCATAACCGCGCGCAGCAAGCTGTGGAGCATTTTGCGGCGGTTGCCCAGCCAGAACGAAGACTTTATCTACTTCTAGGCTTCCATGCTGAAATTTGGCCTTTTCATGCTTATTCTTGGCATGAAAAGGCCGGTTCTCAGGGGCTTAGCGTGGATATTGCGCCTCCACACCCAGAATCGCCTTCGGTTCGAGGTAGCTTTCCAGCCCATATGGCCCGAACTCGCGGCCGATGCCGGACTGTTTGAATCCACCGAACGGCGCAATCAAGTCGTCATGAATGCCATTGATATGCACACGGCCGGCGATAATGGAACGGGCCACCCGGTTGGCCCGTTCCAGGTCGGTCGAGCTGATATAGGCCTGCAAACCATACGGCGTATCGTTGGCGATATGGATGGCTTCCTCTTCGGTTTTATAAGTGAGCACCGATAAAACCGGGCCGAAGATTTCTTCGCGCGCTATCGTCATGTCGTTGGTGACGTTAATAAACGCCGTCGGCTTGACGAAATAGCCGGACTCCAGGCCAACTGGCTTGCCGACGCCGCCGGCGATTAATTCAGCGCCCTCGTCTATTCCAACTTGAATATATCGCTGCACGCGTTCAAACTGTTTTTGATTTACCAGCGGGCCGAGAGTATTTTCGGATTGATGGGGATCGCCGACCTTAACCGCCTCCACGGCGGTTTTAACCAGTTGCTTCACCAGTTCCAGTTTCTCTTCAGGAACCAGCAGCCGGCTGCCGGCGATGCAAGCCTGGCCGTTATTCATGAAGCAGGCTTGAATCGCGGCCGGTATGGCTTTTTCAAAGTCCGCATCGTCCAGAATAATATTGGCGCTTTTACCGCCCAATTCCAGCGTCACGCGTTTCATGGTATCGACGCCAAGCCGGGCGATACTTTTACCCACCGCTGTGGAGCCGGTAAACGAAATCTTGTTCACGTCCGGATGCACGCTCAGTTCGGCGCCGACCACGTCGCCGCGGCCATTGACGATGTTCACCACGCCCGGCGGCAGATCCGCAGCATGGAAGCATTCGGTCAGGATCTGGTTCTGGCGAGCGCTCAGTTCGCTCGGCTTGACCACCACCGTGCAACCGGCAGCGATCGCCGTCGCGACCTTGTTGGCGATAAACCAGGCGCTGGAATTCCACGGCGTGATGATGCCGACCACGCCGACCGGTTCCAGCACCACCTTGGCCGTGTTCACGGTTTTCACGAACGCGTGCTCGTCCATTACCTTTTTGACATCCAAAAACATCTTGGCCGTGTAGCGCGAGCGGCCGATGCTGTTGTTGAGCGGGCCGCCATATTCCTCCACCTGCGCCGCCGCCGCGTCCCCGGCGCGCGCCAGCACCGCGTCGTGCAAGCGTTGCAACATGGCGCCGCGCTCGGCTTTGGTGGTGCGCGAGAACGCCGGGAAGGCGGCCTTGGCGGCGGCGATGGCGCGGCGCGCGTCTTCCGCGTCGCCCAGGCGCACCCGGCCGTCCAGCCGCCCCGTGGTCGGATTGATAAGATCGAACAATTCCTCGCCGTGCGGCGTGACGAACTGGCCGTTGATGTAGATGTGATCGATGGTGTGCATGACAGGCTCCTTGGTAGGTTGATGGAGCCATTCTAGAAATCCACGCCGCGCCGCATCAGTGGGATTCCTGCCGCATGGTTGCCTGATTCTGCAATCCATGCCGGGGTTTTAGCATTTCGTCACAATTCCCGCCCGCCTTGCCGCGCGGACGGTTACAGTGCACGCTCACCATTTTTACAAGATTGGCCAACATGACAACGACTACCCGTATCGGCGCCGCCAGCGCCTTGTTGTTCTCCCTGATCCTGGGCGTGGCCCATGCCGACACCGCCGCTCCCGACCTGGAAGCGCGCCGTGCGACCCTGAACCAGCTGATTAAAGAGCAGTGGGAATACACCATGCGCAACAGCCCGGAATGGGCGTCGCTGCTCGGCGACAAGCGCTACAACGACAAATGGTCCGACCTCTCGCAAGCCGGCATCGACGCCGACATCAAGGCCAGCGCCGACTTCCTCAAGCGTTTTGAAGCGGTCGACACCACCGGTTTCCCGCTGCAGGAACAACTGAACCGCGAATTGATGGTGCGTCAGCTGCGCCAGAGCGTGGAAGGCGCCCGCTTCAAGGATTGGGAAATGCCGCTGGCGCAGAACTCGGGCGTCCACCTCGACACGCCGCAAATCGTCGCCGCGCTGCCGTTCGAGTCGGTCAAGGATTACGAGGACTACATCAAGCGCCTGCACGCCCTGCCCAAGCTGTTCGACCAGACCCGCGCGCAGATGGAAAACGGCGTCAAGGACAAGCTGATGCCGCCGCAGTTCCTGATTCCGAAAATCGTCAAGCAGTGCGAGGACGTGGCGGCCATGAAGCCGGCCGATTCGCCGTATGCCGAGCCGCTGAAGCGCTTCCCGAAAGAGTTCTCGGCCGCCGACAAGGCACGCCTGAGCAAGGAAGTGCTGGCCGCCGTGAAGCAGGACGTGGCGCCGGCCTATAAAAAACTGGCCGTGTACACCAAGACCAAATACCTGCCATACGGCCGCAAGGAAGTCGGCATGTGGTCGCTGCCGGATGGCGGCGCGCGCTACGCCTTCAAGGTCAAGTCGTCCACCACCACCGACATGACCCCGGAGCAGATCCACCAACTCGGCCTGGCCGAAGTGGCGCGCATCGAAGGCCAGATGCTGGACACCGCGAAAAAGCTGGGCTACAGCGATCTGAAGACCTTCAACAAGGCGGTGGCCGACAATCCGGCGCTGCATCCGAAATCGCGCAAGGAGATCATCGATCTCTATCAGAAGTACACGGACCAGATGTACCCGCAACTGACCAACCAGTTCGGCGTGCTGCCGAAGAATAAGGTGGAGATCAAGCCGGTCGAGGAATTCGCGGAGAAGGGCGCGTCCGGCGCCTCCTACATGCCGGGCTCCCCGGACGGCAAGCGTCCGGGCCGCGTGATGGTCAACACCGGCGACTTCGAACACCGCTCCACCATCGGCATCGAAACCACGGCGCTGCACGAAGGCGTGCCGGGCCACCACATGCAGCTGACCATCGCGCAGGAGATCAAGGGCCTGCCGGACTTCCGCCAGCAAGGCGGCTACACGGCGTACGTGGAAGGCTGGGCGTTGTATTCGGAACGCCTGGGCGAGGAGCTAGGCTTCTACAAGGACCCATACAGCTACTACGGCCACTTGCAGGACGAGATGCTGCGCGCGATCCGCCTGGTGGTAGACACCGGCCTGCACTACAAGCAGTGGAGCCGTCAGCAGGTGGTGGACTTCTTCCATGACCACTCGGGCATCGAGGAAGTGGAAGTGCAGAGCGAGACCGACCGCTACATCGTCTGGCCTGGCCAGGCGCTGGGCTACAAGATCGGCCAACTGAAGATCCTCGAACTGCGCGACTATGCCCGCAAGGAGCTGGGCGCCGGTTTCGACATCCGCAAGTTCCACGACCACGTGCTGGGCGCGGGCGCGTTGCCGATGGATGTGCTGGAAACGCACATCAAGGATTGGGTGGAGGCGGAGAAGAAGACCGTCGCAAATCAATCTTCGTAACCCACCAGGCCTTGTTCTGGAAGGTGAAGTCAAGGGCGTTGATGGCGACGACCTTGCCTTCGCCGGCCACCACCTCGCCCGGCTTGGGCAGGGCGGTGGCGCCGGCGCCGCTGTCGGCCAGGGCATCCAGCGCCTGCATCAGGCGCATGTCGTCTCGCTTCATGGCCGCGCATACGCCGTACGGGTCGCACACCTGCACCGGGAAGGCGATGAAGCGCACCGCGCGGTCCAGCATGTCCTGGTTCCTAAGATAGTTGAACACCCAGCCCGCCGTATCGGACAGATCGCGCGCACGCGCCAGTATGTTGGCGTTTTCCTTTTGCAGTTCCTGCCGCATCGAGCGGCCCTGCGAGTACAGCATGTCGTCCACGCGCCAGCCGTCCGTCTCGTCGACCAGCACGAAGCGGATCAGGCGGTCGTAGGCCGAGCCCATGTCGGGATGGATATTGAAGCTGGCTTCGACGACGTTGTCGCCGGCTCTTTCCACCTTGAAGTGCGCGCGCTCGAAATCCAGCGTGGGCGCCACTTCCTGCGCATCGAGGAAGACATCGCCGTCGGCACCATAGCCGCAGACATCGTCGCCGCGCGACAGGCTGTCGCACAACTGCAGGTTGGCGTCCACCAGCGCTTCCAGATCCCTGGAGAAGAATGAGCCGGACGGCAGCTGGCTCGCCTGCCGCGTCTCCGGGCGCGCCAGATGGTCCTTGTAGAAATTGGTGATCAGGTCCAGCTGCTGCTGCCTGACCGACCACGCGATGTCGGCCATCAGCGCCAGGATGGCGAAAGCGAACAATCCCACGCCCAGCGGCACCAGGCGCTTCCTGTTGATCTTCATGGTGTAGTCCGGAGTTTCTTGATGTCCTGCATGGGCGGCGCGCCGAACAGGCGGCGGTACTCCCGGCTGAATTGCGAGGCGCTTTCATAACCCACCTTGTAGGCGGCGGTGCTGGCGTCGACATCGCCGTTCAGCAGCAGCGTGCGCGCCTGCTGCAGCCGCAGCTGCTTTTGATACTGCATCGGCCCCATGGTGGTCACGGCCTTGAAGCGATGGTGCAGGCTGGAGACGCTCATGTTGGTGGCCTGCGCCAGGTCCTCCACCTTGATCGGCTGGTCGTAATGGTCCTTGAGCCAGGCGATGGCCTTGCTGATGCCCCGGTCCTGCTGGTCCAGCACGATGTTCTGGTACAGCTGGCGGCCATCGGGGCCGGTCAGCATGCGGTAGATGATTTCGCGTTTCAGGCCAACGGCCAAGAAGGCCGCCTCCGCCGCCGGCGCGTGCAGCAAGCGCACCAGCTGGTACAAGGCTTCCTGCAAGGCGTCGTCGGTGTGGCCGATGAACGCGCCGCGCACCGGCTGCTGCGTGTCGATGCTGACTTGCGCCTCCAGCACGATCGCCGCGATCTCCTGCGGGTCGAGTTCGATGTTGAGCAGCAGGTAGGGATGGTCGGCCGTGGCGCTGACGATGTGGCCGGAGGCCGGCATGTCGACCGACACCGCCAGGTATTCGCCGGGGCCGTAGTCGAGCACCTCATCCGCCAGATGCACGCGCTTCTGGCCTTGCAGGATCACGCAGCACGAGGGTTTGAGCACGCCGCGCGTCACCGGCGTGGGATGCGATGAGCGCAGCAGCGACAGGAAGGGAATGGTGGTCGCCACCCGCTGCTCGTCCAGCGCGTACTGCTGGACGATGTCGATCATGTGATCGAGCCGCGTGGTGGCGAGGTCGCGTTTCATCTTACTTCAACAGCGGCACCAGGTATTTGCCGGTCACGCTGGCCGGGTTGGCCGCCACCTCTTCCGGCGAGCCGCTGGCGATGATCTTGCCGCCGCCCGCGCCGCCCTCCGGACCCAGGTCGACGATCCAGTCGGCGGTCTTGATCACGTCGAGATTGTGCTCGATGATCACCAGCGTGTTGCCCTGGTCGCGCAGGCGGTGGATCACTTTCAGCAGCAGGTCGATATCGTGGAAGTGCAGGCCGGTGGTCGGCTCGTCCAGGATGTACAGCGTGCGGCCGGTATCGCGCTTGGACAGCTCCAGCGACAGCTTGACGCGCTGCGCCTCGCCGCCGGACAGCGTGGTCGCGCTCTGCCCCAGCTTGATGTAACCGAGGCCGACGTCGAGCAGCGTGTGCAGCTTGCGCGCGATCAGCGGCACCGGCTTGAAGAACTCGTGCGCGTCCTCCACCGTCATGTCCAGGATCTCGGTGATGTTCTTGCCCTTGTACTGCACTTCCAGCGTTTCGCGGTTATAGCGCTTGCCGTGGCAGACGTCGCACGGCACGTATACGTCCGGCAGGAAGTGCATCTCGACCTTGATCACGCCATCGCCCTGGCAGGCCTCGCAGCGGCCGCCCTTGACGTTGAACGAGAATCGGCCGGCGCTGTAGCCCCGTTCCTTCGCGGTCGGCACGGTGGCGAACAGGTCGCGGATCGGCGTGAACAGGCCGGTGTAGGTGGCCGGATTCGAACGCGGTGTGCGGCCGATCGGCGCCTGGTCGACCGAGATCACCTTGTCGAAGTGTTCCAGGCCGGAGATGCTGTCGTGCGGCGCCGGCTCGGTCTGGGAACCGTACAGGTGGCGCGACAGCGCGGGGAACAGCGTGTCGTTGATCAGCGTCGACTTGCCGGAGCCGGACACGCCGGTCACGCAGGTCATCAGGCCGACCGGCAGCTTGAGGTTGACCTTTTTCAGGTTGTTGCCGGTGGCGCCGGTGATCACCAGCTGCTTGTCCGGATCGGCCACGTGGCGCTTCTTCGGCACTTCGATCTTGCGCGTGCCGCTCAGGTACTGCGCGGTCAGCGATTTCTTGTTCTTCAGGATGTCCTTCAGCGAACCGGCCGCGATCACGTCGCCGCCGTGCACGCCCGCGCCCGGGCCCATGTCGACGATGTAGTCGGCGGTGCGGATCGCGTCCTCATCGTGTTCCACCACCAGCACGCTGTTGCCGATGTCGCGCAGGTGTTTCAGCGTGTCGATCAGGCGGTCGTTGTCGCGCTGGTGCAGGCCGATGGACGGTTCATCCAGCACGTACATCACACCGGTCAGGCCGGAACCGATCTGCGACGCCAGACGGATACGCTGCGCCTCGCCGCCGGACAGGGTGTCGGCGCTGCGGTCCAGCGAAAGGTAATCGAGGCCGACGTTGTTCAGGAACTGCAGGCGCGAGATGATCTCCTTGACCACGCGGTCGGCGATCTCCTTTTTCGCGCCGCGCAGTTTCAGCTGTTCGAAGAACGACAGCGTGTCGCGCAGCGGCTTCTCCGCGATCTCGTAGATGGCGCGTTCCTGCTTGCCGCTGCCGACCTTGACGTAACGCGCTTCCACGCGCAGGCGCGCGCCTTCGCACGACGGGCACTTCTTTTCGTTGATGAATTTGGCCAGTTCCTCTTTCACCGCCATCGAATCGGTTTCGCGGTAGCGGCGCGCCAGGTTGTTCACCACACCCTCGAAGGTGTGTTCCTTGACCACGGTGCGGCCGCGCTCATTGACGTAGGTGAACGGGATCTGCTGCTTGCCGGAGCCGTTCAGCACCACTTCCTGCGCGGTCTTCGGCAGTTTTTCAAACGGCAGGTCGAGGTCGAACTCATAGAACGCCGCCAGGTTGGACAGCATCGAGAAGTAGAACTGGTTGCGACGGTCCCACCCCTTCACCGCGCCGGAGGCCAGCGACAGGTTGGGGAAGGCGACGATGCGCTTCGGATCGAAGAACTCGATGTGACCGAGGCCGTCGCACTCCGGGCAGGCGCCCATCGGGTTATTGAAGGAGAACAGGCGCGGCTCCAGCTCCTGCAGCGAATAGCCGCAGGTGTTGCAGGCGAACTTGTTGGAGTAGACGTGTTCCACGCCGGTGTCCATCTCCAGCGCCACGGCGCGGCCATCGGCCAGGCGCAGCGCGGTTTCAAAGCTTTCGGCCAGGCGCTGCTTGATGTCGGCGCTGACCTTGACGCGGTCGATCACCACGTCGATGGTGTGCTTCTCGGTTTTCTTCAGCTTGGGCAGGTCGTCCACTTCGTAGATCTTGGCGTCGTGCGTGCCGCTCTGCACGCGGAAGCGGATGAAGCCCTGCGCCTGCATTTGCTCGAACAGGTCCGAGTGCTCGCCCTTGCGGTTGGCCACCACCGGCGCCAGGATCATCAGCTTGGTGCCTTCGGGCAGGGCCAGCACCGCGTCCACCATCTGCGACACGGTCTGCGCGGCCAGCGCCTGGTCCGGGTGGTTGATGCAGTACGGCGTGCCGACGCGCGCGTACAACAGGCGCAGGTAGTCGTGGATCTCGGTCACGGTGCCGACGGTCGAACGCGGGTTGTGCGAGGTGGCTTTCTGCTCGATCGAAATGGCCGGCGACAGGCCCTCGATCAGATCCACGTCCGGCTTTTCCATCAGTTGCAGGAACTGGCGCGCGTAGGCCGACAGCGATTCCACGTAGCGGCGCTGGCCCTCTGCGTACAGCGTGTCAAACGCCAGCGACGATTTGCCGGAGCCGGACAAGCCGGTAATCACAATCAGCTTGTTGCGTGGCAGGTCGAGATTGATGTTTTTCAGGTTGTGCGTGCGTGCGCCGCGTATGCGGATCTGTTCCATGGGATTTTTTGCCTTTAGAGTCAACCCATAACTATAGCCGGGTTTGATTACTTGCGCCGACCTTGGGCTGGATCGTGCCGGCGGCGCGCGATACTGTATATAATACCAGTATTTTCTTGCGGCGTTTCAACTTACCTGATGTTGGCGTTGCTGCAACGCTTCACCGATCATCACCAGCACCGGACCGTGCGCCATTTCCAGGCCGGCGGCCAGGTCGGACAGCTGCAGGCGCAGGATGCGCTGGTCGGCGCGGCTGCAGTTTTCCACCACCACCACCGGCAGGTCGGGGCGCCGGCCCTCGGCCAGCAGGCGCGCGGCGGTAGCCGCCGCTTCGCGCCCGCCCATGTACTGCACCAGGGTGTCGGTTTCCGGCAGCGCCGGGTGGTCCGGCTCATCCGGCGCGGTGCTGGAGGTGAAGAAGGCCACGCTGCGCGCCAGCCCGCGTTTGGTGAGCGGCTGCTTGGTGGCCGCCGCCGCCGCCAGCGCGGTGGTAATCCCGGGCACCACCTCCACCGCGATGCCCTCGGCTTCCAGCGCGCGCAATTCCTCGTCGGCGCGGCCGAACAGCATCGGGTCGCCGCCCTTGAGGCGCACCACCAGCTGGTAGCGCCGCGCGCAGTCGATCAGTTGCTGATTGATGACGGCTTGCGCCGTGGAGCGCTGGCCGGAACGCTTGCCGACCGAGATCAACGCGGCGTCCGGGCACAGCGCCAGCATCTCGGGCGTGACCAGCGCGTCGTACAGCACCACCTCGGCCTGCGCCAGCAGGCGCGCGCCGCGCACGGTAATCAGGTCGGCCGCGCCGGGTCCAGCTCCGATCAAATACACTTTTCCCAGTGCTGACATAGATTTCCTTTCGTGTGTCCCAGCATGCATGATACCGGCTGCGGCGGCTTCGGTGTTCCGCTTGGCACGCGTCGCCGGTGTGGTGTAAGATGCAACGCTTGGGTGCGCCCATCCCTGTCCAGGGATGGCGTTAAACGGGAAACCGGTGTGAATCCGGTGCAGCCCCCGCTGCTGTAAGCCAGACGACTCCGTCATCACGTCACTGCGATAAACCGCGGGAAGACACGGAGAAGGATGAAGGCGAGCCAGAATACCGGCCCAAAAAGTCAGCACCATCCCCGGGGTGACGGGAAGCCGCTGTCGACCGGCTATTCGCGTCCCGCATTCCTGTCGACCGTCTCTCTTCCTCCCGCTGGTGTCCGTATAGACCATTCGACGGGAGGTTTCGAATGCATATCATGGAAGGCTTTTTGCCGCCTGCGCACGCGCTCGGGTGGACGGCCGTATCCTTGCCTTTTCTGGCCTGGGGCTTGCGCTCGGTGGGCCGTGACCTGCACGCGCATCCTGAGCGGCGCATGCTGCTGGGCGTCGCCGCCGCCTTCGCGTTCCTGTTATCCGCCTTGAAGCTGCCCTCGGTGACCGGCAGCTGTTCGCATCCGACCGGTGTGGGCCTGGGCGCGGCGCTGTTCGGGCCCGCGGCCATGGTGCCGGTGGGCTTTGTGGTGCTGCTGTTCCAGGCGCTGCTGATGGCGCATGGCGGCTTGACCACGCTGGGCGCGAATGTGTTTTCGATGGCGGTCGTCGGGCCTTTCGTGTCGTATGGCGTTTTGCGCGCGGCGTCGTCGCTGGGCGTTGGGCGTTCGGCCGCGGTGTTTTTGGCGGCCTGCCTCGGCGATCTGGCGACTTATGTGACCACGTCGCTGCAGCTGGCGCTGGCGTTTCCGGCGGCGGTGGGCGGGATCGGCGTGTCGTTCGCCAAGTTCGCCGGCATCTTCGCGCTGACGCAGGTGCCGATCGCCATCAGCGAGGGTTTGCTGACGGTGCTGGTGGTGAACGCCATGCTGCGCTTCAATGCGCATGAACTGCGCGCGCTGCCGATCATGACGCTCGCCGCGCGCAAGGGGCAAGCATGAAGGCGCGTACCTGGATGGTGTGCGCGGCGGTCGTGCTGCTGACGGTGCTGCCATTGTGGCTGGTGAGCGCGCCGTCCGCGTTCGGCGGCGCCGACGCGCGCGCGCAGCAGGCGATAGCCGATATCGCACCAGGCTATGTGCCTTGGTACGCGCCGGTGTTCGAGCCGGCCAGCGAGGAAATCGCCTCCCTGTTGTTCGCGTTACAGGCCGCCATTGGCGCCGGTTTCATTGGCTACTGGCTGGGCCTCTCGGTCGCCCGCGAGCGCGCGGGCCGGCCACGCGCCGCCGATGCCGCATCGCCGTCATCACGGGAACAGCGTGCTGATTGAGTCGTCCGCATACGCCAGCCGGTGGCGCGATGTGGCGCCGTCGGCCAAGGCCTTGTTCGCGCTGGCTGGCGTGGTCGCTGCGTGGCTTGCGCGCGGCCCCGTCACGCTGGCCTTGTTGGCGTGCGTGCTGGCCCTGGTCGCGCTGCTGGGCGCGCGCGTACCGGTGCGGACCTACATCGCCGCGGCATCGCCGCCGCTCGGTTTCCTGCTGCTCTCCTGCCTGGCCATGCTGGCCGGCCCGGACGCGCAAGGCCATTGGCGTTGGACCAACGCCATGCTGCCCACCGTGCTCCACACCGCACTGCGTTCACTCGCCATGCTGGCCGCGTTGCTAGGCCTGGTCCTGACCACGCCGCTGCCTGATTTGCTCGCACTGATGCGCCGCCTGCGCGTGCCGGAACTGCTGCTGGACTTGATGGCGCTGTGCTACCGCATGTTGTTCGTCCTCCGTCAGGCATGGAGCGAAAGCGTCACCGCCCAAAGTGCACGCCTCGGTTATCGCGGCTGGCGCCAGACGTTGCGTTCCACCGGCATGCTGGCCGGTCAGATGGCGGTGCAAGTCTGGCAGCGTGCCGCCGCGCTGCAAATGGCGGCGGACGCGCGCGCTTATCAAGGCGTGTTGCGCTTCCTGCCCGCCACTTATCCACTGGCGCGCCGCCAGCAACGCTGGGCGGCGCTGGGTGGCGCGATCCTGCTGGCGATGGCCGTGGGAGACCGCCTGTGAACGCCGCGTTGATGGAACTGCAAGCCGTCTCGCACGTCTACCCGGACGGCAGCCATGGCCTGCGGGATTGCAGCCTGTCGCTGCAACGCGGCCGCCGCTACGCGCTGCTGGGCGCCAACGGCGCCGGCAAGACCACCGTGCTGCACCACCTGAATGGCTTGCTGCGTCCAACCGCCGGGCAGTTGCGCATCGAGGGCAAGGCCTTTGACTACAGCCGCACCGGACTCACGACGCTGCGCAGCCGCGTGGGCCTGGTGTTCCAGAACCCGGACCGTCAATTGTTCTCCGCGCTGGTCGAGGAGGACGTGTCCTTCGGTCCGCTCAACCTCGGGCTGGGCGCCGATGCGGTACGCGGCCGCGTGGCCGCCGCCCTCGATGCCGTCGGCCTGCGCGAACAAGCGCGCCGCCCGGTGCATCAACTGAGCTTCGGCCAAAAAAAGCGCGTATGCATCGCCGGTGTGCTGGCGATGGAACCGGATGTGCTGCTGCTGGACGAACCGATGGCCGGCCTGGACGCGCCCATGCAAACCGAACTCACCGCACTGCTGGACCGGCTCGCCGCGCGCGGCGTCACGGTGCTGCTGTCCACCCACGACATCGACTTCGCCTACCGCTGGGCGGACGACATCCACGTCATGGCCGCCGGGCGCTGCGTCGCTTCCGGCCCGGCGCCAGACCTGTGCGCGCAGGCGGACCTGCTGCGCACCGCCGGCCAGCGCCCGCCGGCCGCGCTGGCGCTGCATGCGCAACTGGTGACGCGCGGCGTGTTGCCAGCCGGCCCCGCGCCACGCAGCGTTGACGCCCTGCTCGACGCGCTTAAATATTCAGGAGTAAGCATCGCATGACATCCCTTGGAAAAATCTGGTTCGTCGGCGCCGGTCCCGGCGACCCGGAACTCATCACCGTCAAAGGCCAGAAGCTGCTGTCACTGGCCGGCGCGGTGCTGTTCGCCGGCTCATTGGTGGACCGCGCCGTCACCTTGTACGCGCCGCCCGGCTGCGCCATCCGCGATTCCAAGGACATGACGCTGGAGGAAATGACCGCATGGCTGATCGAACAGGCGCGCAGCCATGCGACCGTGGTGCGCTTGCAGACCGGCGATCCCGGCCTGTATGGCGCACTAATCGAACTGGCGCGTCCGCTCAGCGACGCCGGCATCGCTTGGTCGGTGGTGCCGGGCGTATCGTCGGCCATGGCATCGATGGCCGCCGCTGGCGAATCCATGACGCTGCCCGAGGTCACGCAAACCGTGATCCTCACCCGTGTCGAAGGCCGCACGCCGATGCCGGACGGCGAAGATCTCGCCAGTTTGGCCGCGCATCGCACCACCATCTGCATCTTCCTGTCGATCACCCTGATGCACAAGGTGGAAAGCGCGCTGCGCGCCGCCGGCTGGGCCGAGGACGCGCCGATGCTGGTGGTGCACAAGGCCAGCTGGCCCGGAGAGCAAAAAATCGTGCGCGGCACGCTGGCCGATATCAAACAGCGCTGCCGCGAAGCCGGCATCGCCAGCCAGGCCATGATCGTCGCCAGCCCCACGCTCGGCGCGCTGCACTGGGAAACCCTGGCGCGCTCCAAATTGTACGACCCCACATTTACCCATCGTTTCAGAAAGGCGACCGCATGAACCCAGCTCACTTCGACACCATCCTGATTGTCGGCCATG
The DNA here is from genome assembly GCF_013376005.1 of Duganella sp. SG902. GTDB lineage: Bacteria > Pseudomonadota > Gammaproteobacteria > Burkholderiales > Burkholderiaceae_D > Rugamonas. The sequence continues at coordinate 483,278 of NZ_JABMJK010000005.1, forward strand.
GTTCCCGCGAGGATTCCGGCAACCAGGAAATCCGCGCGTTCACGGATCAATGGCGCGCGCGCCGCCCGGATTGGCGCATTGAATTGTGCTTCATCGAGTTCGCGCCGCCGGAAATGAATGCCGCCTTGCTGAACGCCGCGCGCACCTCCAGCCGCGTGCTGGTGGTGCCGCTGATTCTGAACGCCGCCGGCCACGTCAAGATGGAGATCCCCGAGGCGATCGAGCACGCGCGACTGGCCTGTCCGCAAGCGGAAATCCTGCTGGCGCCGCACCTGACCGCGTGCGATCCGATACTGGCCATCCTCAAGCGCCGCCTGCGCAAGTCCATGGGCGTGCTGGACATGCCGGACCCCACCACCACCGGCGTGGTGCTGCTGGGACGCGGCTCGTCCGACCGCGGCGCCAACGGCGACATGGCCAAGATGGCGCGCTGGCTGATGGAGGAAGGTGACCATGAGCTGGTGGATCTGGCCTTTACCGGCATCACGTGGCCGCGTCTGGAGAAAGTGGTGCAGCGGCAGGTGCTGCTGGGCATGCGGCAGATCGTGGTGCTGCCCTACTACCTGTACACCGGCACCCTGATGCAGCGCATCCACCGGCAAGTGGAACATCTGCGCAGCCAGTATCCACAGGTGCGCTTCGCCTGCGGCGAGCATTTCGGCTTCGAGAAGGAGATCTTCGAACTGATGGACCAGCGTGTGGAAGACCTGCGCGCGGGCGTGCAGGACAGCCGCTTGCCGTGCGACGGCTGCAGCTACCGCGAAATCGCGCATGACCTGGGTCACGGCCACTCGCACGCGCACACGCACAACCACACCCATACCCACCTCGAGGACCAGCCAGCATGAGCACTGTGAACACCGTCACCGAGCAGCTGACCCGCGCGGGCCAGGTCATTGAACACGACAGCTTCGCCATCATCGACGCCGAAGTCGGCCCGCACCATTACACCGAAGCGCAATGGCCCATCGTGCGCCGCATGATCCACGCCAACGCCGATTTCGATTTCAACGGTCTGACCGCCTTCCATGCGGATGCCGTGGAAGCCGGCATAGCCGCCATGCTCAAGGGCGGCACGCCCGTGGTGGCGGACGTGGAGATGATCTGTTCCGGCCTGTCGCAGCCGCGTCTCGCCCACTTCGGCATGAAGACCCACCAGTTCATCAGCGACGCGGACGTCATCGAGGCCGCCAAGGCCGAAGACACCACACGCGCCGTACAAGCCATGCGCAAGGCGCATCGCCTTGGTCTGCTGAACGGCGCCATCGTCGGCATCGGCAACGCGCCGACCGCCCTGATAGAACTGGTGCGCCTGATCCGTGAAGAACAGGTCCGGCCGGCGCTGGTGGTCGGCATGCCGGTGGGCTTCGTCTCGGCGGCGGAGTCCAAGGACCTGATGGCCGAAGTCAGCGTGGTGCCGTGGATTGTCATCCGTGGCCGCAAGGGTGGGTCGACGCTGGTGGTGGCCGCGCTGCACGCCTTGCTGGCGCTGGCCGAAGCGCGTCAGAAGGCCGCGCGATGAAGGAAAAAGCGGCTGCCGAACGTGGCACCCGCACCGGTTTCACCACCGGCGCCTGTGCCGCCGCCGCCGCGCGCGCGGCGGTGCTGGGGCTCGCCCATGGTCAAGTGCCGGACGAAATCGAAAGCCTGCTGCCCAACGGCAGCCGGGTGCGATTCGCCATCCACGATGGCCGCTGCGACGGCGGCCACGCGCACGCCATGGTCGTGAAGTTCGCCGGCGACGACCCCGATTGCACCGACGGCGCCCACCTCACGGTGGACCTGCGCCTGCTGCCCGGCCAGGCCGGCGCGGTCTGCTACGTGGCCGGCGAAGGCGTCGGCACCGTGACCATGCCCGGCCTTGGGCTGGAGGTCGGCGGCCCGGCCATCAACCCGGTGCCGCGCAAGAACATCGCGGACAACCTGCGCGAAGCCGCGCCGGCGCTGCTGGCGGAACACGGCATCGAAGTCACCATCAGCGTGCCGGATGGGCAGGTGATGGCGAAGAAAACCACCAACGCCCGCCTCGGCATCCTGGGCGGCATCAGCATCCTGGGCACCACCGGCATCGTCAAGCCGTATTCCACGGCGGCGTGGCGCGCCAGCGTGGTGCAAGGTGTGCAGGTGGCCGCCACCGCTGGTTACGACATGGTGGCGCTGACCACCGGTGGCCGCACCGAAACCTTTGCCATGACCACGCTGCGCGCCGAGCGTCCGGAGCTGCCGTCCGCCTGCTTCGTGCAGATGGGGGACTTCCTGCGTTACGCGCTGGACGAGGCGGTGGCGCAGGGCATCGGCCTGGTGGTGCTGGCCGTCATGGTCGGCAAGCTGACCAAGATCGCGCAGGGCGAAACCATCACCCACGCCAACCGCAGCGAAGTCGATACCGACTTGGTGGCGGAGATCGCGCGCCGCATCGGCGCCACGCCGGAAGACTGCGCCGCCATGGCCGCCGCCGAAACCGCGCGCTTTGGCGCCGAGTTGATGGTCGAGCGCGGATTGGGCGACGCCTTCCACCGCGCGCTGGCGCAAGCCGCCATCGACACCCTGACCGCGCCGGATCGATACGGCCGCGCTTTCCAGCTACGCGTTCTGGTGTGCGATTTCAGCGGCGTGCAGGTGGCCGACGTGTGGTCGGCGCCGGCGCTGCCGCAAGCGCGTCCCGCCAGCGCCGGCCGCACCGGCATCGACCATTTACCGGAAGCCTAGATTATGCAAACCAAAGATCCCAATCCCTGCCGCGTCATCGGCGTGCTGGACGACGGCGTCGCCAGCCTGAGTCCCAACGCGCTGGCGCTGCTGCGCAACGCCGACGTGATCATCGGTGGCGCCCGCACGCTGGCGCTGCTGGAGCGCGAATTCAAAACCGGCGCGCTGCGCCACGACCTCATCGGCAAGCTGAAAGAAGTGCCGGAGTGGGTGCGTGCCGCGCGTGCCGATCACCTGTCATGCGTGGTGCTGGCCACCGGCGACCCGCTGTGCCACGGCATCGCACCGTATCTGGCGCAGCACCTGTGCGTGGAGGTGCTCGACATCCTGCCCAACCTGTCCACGCTGCAGCTGGCGTGCGCGCGTATCGGCCTGGCCTGGCAGGATGCGCGCATCGTCTCGGTGCACGCGCGCGATGCCGGAGAATGGCGACGCGGCAGCCTGCCGGGCCATGGCCTGTACGCGCTGGCGCAGGCGGTACGCCAGCATGCGCGCTTGCTGGTGCTCACCAGTCCCGATAACACGCCGGACCGCATCGCGCGCCTGCTGCTGGCCGAAGGCATGGGCGAGGACTTCCTGATGGCTGTCGCGGAAAACCTGCTGCAGCCGGACGAGCGGGTGCTGGCCGAGCTCACGCCGCGGCAGGCGGCCGGCATGCGCTTCGCCGCGCTCAACGTGGTGCTGCTGTGGCGCGTGACGCCGTCCTCGCGTCCGGTGCGTTTCGGACTGGCGGACGCCGAGTTCGCGCAACGCCAGCCGGACAAAGGCCTGATCACCAAGCAGGAAGTACGGGCCGTCAGCCTCGCGCGCATGCGGTTGCGGGCCGACAGCGTGGTATGGGACATCGGCGCCGGCTCCGGTTCGGTGGGCCTGGAAGCGGCGCGGCTTTGTCCGCAAGGCCACGTCTACGCGATCGAAAAAAATGACGCGGACCACGCCATCGCCGGACAAAATCACGCGGCTTTTGGCGTCAGCAATTACAGCCTGTTCCTCGGCAAGGCGCCGGAACAACTGGACGCGTGGCCCGACCCGGACGCGGTGTTCATCGGTGGTTCCGGCGGCGAGCTGGCAACGCTTATCAGCGGTATTGCCGCCCGACTGCGCCCGCAAGGCACGCTGGTGATGAATTTCGTCACACTGGAAAACCTCGCCACCGCCACCGCCACGCTGCAGGCGCTGGAGGGCGTGACGTGGGACGTGCTGCAACTGCAGGCCGCGCGCAGCAAGCCGATACTGCATATGCACCGCATGGCGGCGGAAAACCCCGTGTGGATTGTGTGCGCGCGCCGGGAGGAGGCCCATGACTGAACGCGGCACCCTGTGGGGCATCTCGCTCGGCCCCGGCGACCCTGGCCTGATCACGCGCGCCGCTTGGGAGGCGCTGCAACGGCGCGACACCATCTGGGTCTATCCGGCGCGCAGCGGCAAGACGCCCAGTTACGCCTTCGACATCGCGCGGCGCGCCGGTCTGGCGCCCCCGGAGCAGCACGCGCAACTGCTGTTCCCCATGACGCATGACGGCGAAAAGCTTGGCCGCGCATGGCTCAAGGCCGCGGACACCGTGCTGCCATGGCTGCGCGCCGGCCGCGATGTGCTGTTCCTGGTCGAGGGCGACGCCAGTACCTACGCCACCTTCGGCCACCTCGCGCGCACCGTCCAGGCAATCGACGCGCAAGTGCCGGTGCGGATCATCGCCGGCGTCAATTCCTTCACCGCCGCGTGCGCGCAAGTGCCGGTGCCGTTCTCCGAGCAGGACGACACGGTCGCCATCGTGCCGGCGGCCTACGGCGTCAGCGCGGTCGACCGCCTGCTGCCCGACTTCGACACGCTGGTGCTGATGAAGGTCAAGCCCATCCTCGACGAGTTGATCGACTGGATGCGGCAACGCGAGCTGCTGGCCGGCGCACACTTCATCGAGCGTGTGGGCGCGCCGGACGAACGCCGTTTCAGCGGCGGCGACATCCTGTCGCTGCGCGGCGTCAAGGTCAGCTACCTGTCGCTGTTGATCATCAAACACCCGCACCGCATACGCGGTGAACGCATCAAGGGCTGCCTGCGCAAGGACAGCCCGCAACCACTTTCAACGGAGGCAGCATGAGCAGCACCCCCCACCAACCGGCGCCACGTGTGTGCCTGGTCGCCATCACCAAACACGGCGCGGCGCAGGCGGCGCGCCTGGCAGTCGATCTGCCGGAGGCCGACATCCGCACCTCGGCCAAGTTTGCCGCGCAGTTCTCGGAACTGGCCAACACCGTGCACGCCTACGACGGCGCCCTGCGCGACGAAATCGGCCCGCTGTTTGCCGGCTATGACCAGATCATCTTCTTCGTCTCGCTCGGCGCCGTGGTGCGCCTGATCGCGCCGCACCTGCGCAGCAAGGACGAAGATCCCGGCATCATTGTGGTGGACGACGCAGGCCAATACGTGATCCCCGTGCTGTCCGGCCATGTGGGCGGCGCCAACGAGTGGAGCGAGCGCGTGGCGGACCTGCTGGGCGCGGCGCCGGTGCTGACCACCGCCTCCGATGTCGGCCGCACCATCCCGGTCGACATCCTCGGCCGCCACCTTGGCTGGAAGGTGGAGGCGCCGAAGATCAACATCACGCGCGTATCGGCGCACGTGGTCAACGGCGAACCGATCGCCTTCGTGCAGGAAGCCGGCAGTCCGGATTGGTGGACCCGCCCCACGCCGCTGCCCGACAACATCCACCGCTTCACGCGCTTTGACGAGGTACCGCTGGAGCGTTACGCCGCGCTGCTGTGGGTGACGCACGCCGAAGTGCCGGCCGAACGCTGGACGGCGCTGAACGAAAGGCTGGTGGTGTACCGCCCACCGCTGCAGGCATGAGCGAGTTCACCATAGGACTGGGCTGCGATCGCGGCGTCACGCTGGAAACCATGCGCGAGGCGGTACATGGCGCGCTGGCCATGGCGGGCGCGCAGCCACGGCAGGTCGCCGCGGCGGCCAGCATCACCCTCAAGAGCGACGAGGCAGCGCTGCTGGCGCTGGCCGAGGAACACGGCTGGCCGCTGCGCTTCTACGAGGCGCACGAGCTGGCGGCGGTGGCCGTGCCGCATCCGTCCGAAACCGTGCGCCGCTACACCGGCACGCCGTCGGTCAGCGAGGCGGCCGCGCTGCTGGCGGCCGGGCCGGATACGCCGATGACCGCGCTGGTCGTCGAAAAACATAAACACAAGGGCGCGGATGGCCGCAACGCCACCGTCTCCATCGCAAGGAAAACACCATGAGTACAACAGACGCAGGCAAGATCATGCTGGTCGGCATAGGCCCGGGCAGCGTGGAACACATGACGCAACGCGCGCGCGACGCCATTGCGGAAGCGGACGTGGTGATCGGCTACGTCACCTACATCAAGCTGGTGGCCGATCTGATCGAAGGCAAGGAGATCATCCGCAAGTCCATGACCGAGGAACTGGACCGCGCGGTCAGCGCGCTGGAAGCGGCGCGCGCCGGCAAGAAGGTGGCGCTGATATCATCGGGCGACGCCGGCGTCTACGGCATGGCCGGGCCGACCTATGAGGTGTTGTTCCAGGCCGGCTGGACACCGGACGACGCGGTGCAGGTCGAAATCATCCCCGGCGCGTCGGCGCTGAACAGCTGCGCCGCGCTGGTGGGCGCGCCGCTCACGCACGACTTCTGCGCCATCTCCCTGTCCGACCTGCTGACGCCCTGGCCCACCATCGCGCGCCGGCTGGACGCGGTGGCCATGGCCGATTTCGTGGTGGCGCTGTACAACCCCAAGAGCGGGCGCCGCACCCGCCAGATCGTCGAGGCGCAGCGCCTGTTCCTGCGCCACCGCCGGCCGGACACGCCGGTGGCCATCGTCAAGAGCGCCTACCGGCGGCGCGAGCACATCGTCTTCACCACGCTGGACAGCATGGCCGAGGCCGAGATCGGCATGCTCAGTACCGTGCTGATCGGCAACAGCAACACCTTCGTGCGCCACGGCCTGATGGTCACGCCGCGCGGCTACGCCAACAAGTACGACATGGAAGATGGCGGCGCCACGCGCGATGGCGAGAAGGCAGGCCGTTCGCTGTCGACCGGGCTGCTGGGCTGGCTGGACACCCTGCAGGCCGAGCACGCGGCCGGCGACAGCATCGAAGCGCTGGCCTTGCGCCACCGCCTGCCACCCGAGTATATTCGCGCCACCCTGAACGAGCCGTGGGAGGCCGAAGCATGAGTGAACCCGTCATCAAGCCGAAGATCGGCAACTACCACCGCCACCTGCTGGTGTGCACCGGCCCGCGCTGCAGCGCCGACGGCGCCTCGCAGGCGCTGTTCGACAGCTTGGGCGGCAAGCTCAAGGCGGCCGGGCTGGACGCCGGCGACCTGCGCGTCAAGCGCAGCCGGGTGAGCTGTTTTGCCGCCTGCAAGGGCGGCCCCATCGTCTGCGTGCAGCCGGATGGCACCTGGTACTACAACGTCACCTCGGACAATATGGACCGTATCATCGGCGACCACCTGCGCGACGGCAAACCGGTGCAGGAACTGGTGTTTCACCAGTCCGGCGCGGTGGAGTTTGAGCGATAACAAGGCGGCGGCGCAGAGAAGTATCGGTGCCGGATCAAAAGTGAGCTAAACTTCTACTTTGCGCCGATCACAGGGAGTTTTAATAAAATGGCATCAGTTAACAAAGTCATCATCGTCGGCAATCTGGGTCGCGATCCGGAAATTCGCTACATGCCGAGCGGTGATGCGATCGCCAACATCGCAGTGGCGACTTCGTACCGTTCGAAAGACCGCAACACCGGCGAGCAGAAAGAGCAGACCGAGTGGCACCGTATTTCGTTCTTCGGCCGTCTGGCGGAAATCGTTGGCCAGTACCTGAAAAAAGGCTCGTCGGTCTACGTCGAAGGCCGTCTGCAGACCCGCAAGTACACCGACAAGGATGGCGTAGAGAAATACGCGACCGACATCATTGCAGAAAACATGCAGATGCTGGGTGGCCGTCAAGGCATGGGCGGCAACGACATGGATGACGGCGGCGGCTACGGCGGCGGCGGTGGCTACGAAGCCCCGCCACAGCGCCAGGCCCCGGCCCCGCGTCCGCAGATGGCGCCACCGGCCCCGGCACCACGTCCAGCCCCGCGCCCAGCGCCGAACTTCTCGGACATGGATGACGACATCCCGTTCTGAGACCCAGTTAGATAGTGGATGTAAACTACGCCTTGTAAGTCATTGATTTGCAAGGCGTTTTTCATTGTTTGCAGTTTTATCTTAACAATGATCTAGGCAACATATAGCCTAATCGCCAATATTGTAAACAATGGCGAGATGATGTCACGGTATGAAGTTGACTTGGTTGATATGGGGAATGGTGAACATATGCCATTGCTCATTGACTCTACAACGGGTGTCGGTCTGTATGAGCCTACAGCGTTCTCTGCGCTATCAAAGCGGAGAGCGGAAAGATTGTGCGATTGCCGGATCAAAGCGGCGGGCTTATCTCAGAGACTATTGTTGCTGGCGTGATTGTTGGGGTACTAACTCTGATGAGTACCCTCTTAATCAGCCCTTTCGTGTTCGGGATCGAGAGATCAGCGGCTCTTAGGTGTGTTAAACATCAGGTTACACTTGCATCGCTGACGGTCCACATAGCTGCTTTGTGTGTGTACTCAAAGCGATGAGCGTGCTCGATCTTGCTTCAAATCGCGTGCTGTAGGTAGTGACATCTGATTAATAAACAACAAATATTAAGAATTTGTAAGAAAAATTTCCTCATGGTTACATTTGGTGACTATTTGCACAGAAAGTTTTGTTATGATTTTTTCAGACGTGATGACGATTAGCAACTTTTCGAGATCACTTACCGCTCCTCGGACATAGCAGACAGTTAATATATGCCGGATATGAATGGGAAAAGAAGTTTTTGAGCTGGTAATTGGACAGAGTGAAATAATAGTTGAAAATATAGCTTTTATTTTCTAGCTACCGTTTCATATGTTCGAGTCTTAGGTAGTCAAATCTAAACCAACTAAATATCTGAGGTTATTGAATGCGTGAATTGAGTATTGTTGAAATTGCAGAAGTTTCCGGTGCTGGTGCTGCCGATGTGATCGTCGGTGCAGGTTTGTCCCGCGCTGCTTCGGGCGCAGGTGCTGCCATTGGCGCTGGGATTGCTGAAGGTTTTGGTGCGGGCGCTTTTCTTGGCCCTCTGGGTGCGGTGATTGGGGCAATGGGTGGTGCCGCTTTGGCGTATTACGTGCTCGCCAAGCCAGTCAATGCTAAGTAAGAAGTAGAAAGCACGAAATTAGCATTCAGCATCTAGGATTTTAACTATTTTAGAATCCAAGAGAACTTTCGAGAAAATCAAGAATTGGCTCGTAGTAATATTTTAATTTGTAAAAAATTAGAATTGTTTCTTGGATTTAGTTGTTAATTTCTATTTGTGGGCGACGGCTTTCTCTAATTGTTAAAGCCGTCGCTATTTTTTTATCCAAAGTAGTAAAATATGTCGTCCTAATTATTAATTTCTATAATTCACCTGGTCGTTTTCATTAAAAACCATATCTTCTTTCTGTGGCACCGTCAATTATTTGTGTACATATTAATACTGAGATGGAATGTTGCTAAACATGGAGCCACATCTAAGAAAATAAAAGATTGTTTGAGATTTCTCACTGCATAGCTCAGAGAACATGACCAGCTCTGATCTTCAATTTAAGAACACGCAGTTACACTCAATTGCTTTACCTCCCAAGCGGAATATCTAATTTGGATGTCTTCGAAATTTGTCTAAGTCCTCGCTAGCTGATCTCTCAAATCGCCAATTAATTTAGTTTAAAACTTATTAATACAAAATGAAAATTTCTGAAATTGAACTATTGGGATCATTCTTTTTGAAACTGTTTGCAATTCAATCTGTGAAACAGTTAGGATCGTATGTGGCTGCAACAGTAATAGGATTTTCTATTTTTCAGGTTATTTTAATTTATTTTGATCAACCTATTGCAGCACCAATAACTCTATTGGTTGCATTTGCAGGCTCGTCGGTTGTTCTGCGAATGATGCTTCCAGCAAGATTTAAAATTACTACGGATAATCCACAAGGATGCGCTGAAATGAAGAACTTCCTTGAGGAAAGTATAAAGAAGCAGGGCTACGGTATAAAATCGAGAGAGGAAGGAAGTACCATCTTTCAGTCAAGGTTGCCAGCACCACTTAAATGGAATGAGAATGAGATTCTGATGACAAAGTCGGGTTTTGATTTAATTTTAAAAGGACCAGTTTTTATGATTAAAATATTGCACAATGGATCATCAAAAAAAATTGTGATTGATTTTTGAATTAATATTTCATTATTTGCCCTGGAATAATTTTATTGTTTTATGGGAGAATAATATATATTAGTTTAAAACTTGAAAATTTCAAGAGCCATTGCTGTGATTTTTGCTGGTCGGAAGTAAATCAGTTGTTGAAATAATGTAATTTCAAAGAAGAATTTGTAGAAGGATGGCTAGCTCGACGATACCTGAGAGATTTTTGAGACGAAATTTTACTATCGTAGGAAAAAGTATTCTTTTATGAATGACAGAAATTTGTATCGAACTGAAGCATTGAATGCACGTCCAATTAATTGGCTCGGCGATATCGTATTAATCCGTCCAGTTAGTTTTACTTATCTTGTTTTTTTGACCTGCCTTTGCGCACTTATAGTGTTGCTATTCCTGTTTTTCGGCACCTACACCAAGCGCTCGACCGTGACAGGGCAACTTGTTCCTGATCTTGGATTGGTTAAAGTATATGTACCTCAGTTCGGCATTGTCGTGAAAAAGAATGTCGTTGAGGGGCAAATGATCAAACAAGGGGATGTGCTATATGTGTTGTCGAGCGAGAGACGTAGCTATACCCAAGGCAGTGTGCAGGAGGCAATCAGCAGCCAAGTTAGTACACGGCGCGACTCGCTGAAAGACGCACTTGAAAAAACGCGCAGGCTTAATGAAGATGAGCGCATTGCGGCGGTGAAACGCATTGATGGTTTAGAGGCTGAAATATCCAAAATCGGCAATCAGATTGAGGGCCAAGCTAGCCGCGTCAAGCTGGCTGAAGAAGCTGTTGTACGGACGCGAGACCTTGAGGCTCAGCGCTTCATTTCAAAAGAGCAATTGCAACAGCGGCAAGCGGACTTGCTTGATCAGCGTGCTCGTCTACAGGCGCTGGAGCGAGATCGGATCAGTGTGAGGCGGGACCTGGCGAGTCAGCGTAGCGACCTGGCGAGTATGCCATTGCGCCACCAGAATACATTGGCACAGATCGAACGGGATATTATTAGCCTAGGCCAGGAACTAACCGAGAGTGAAGCCAAGCGTAGACTCGGAATCACTGCTCCGGAGTCGGGCATCGCGACGGCAGTTATGGCCGAAGTTGGACAGACGGTCGACGGCGGGAAGCCGCTGGTAAGCATCGTTCCGGAAGGCGCTACGATGATGGCCTATTTGTACGCCCCCAGCCGTGCCATCGGATTTGTCCGTCCCGGCGACAAGGTATTGATGCGCTACCAAGCATATCCATACCAAAAATTCGGCCAAGCGCAAGGAACGGTCGTGCACACGGCCAAGGTTGCACTTTCAGGCAGCGACTTGCTAGCCATGAGTGGATCTTCGGCGCAGGCGAGTGGCAGTGAACCACTGTACCGTGTCACGGTTAATCTTTCTGAGCAAACGATTAAGGCATATGGCCGCCCCCAACCTCTACAAGCTGGTATGACGCTTGAGGCTGACATTTTGCAGGAAAAACGTCGCCTTTACGAATGGGTGCTCGAACCACTTTACAGCCTGAGCGGCAAACTCTAATTGAAATCCTGGTATGCACCTACTTCGCGATATTCTTAGCAACATAAGATTTTGGTACGGCAGTCGGCTGCCCGTTATTTTACAAACTCAAGCCACGGAGTGTGGCCTAGCTTGCCTTGGCATGGTTGCGGGCTACCACGGCTTCCGGGCAGATTTGGCGACGCTCCGCCGACGATTTTCGATTTCGCTCAAGGGAGCCACGCTCGCGCATCTGATCAAGATGGCAAAACAGCTGAACCTGGAATCGCGTCCGCTGAGAGTAGACCTTGACGAGCTCGACAAGTTGAAGCTGCCGTGCATTCTTCACTGGAACTTCAACCATTTTGTAGTGCTGAACAAGGTGGGCACCAAAAGTGTCACGATCCATGATCCCGCCTCCGGCATGCGCGAGATCGCAAAGGTCGAGTTATCGGCAGCATTTACCGGGGTCGCGTTGGAGCTGTGGCCGAGCCAGAATTTTGAGCCGCAGGTGCAAGTGCAAACTATCCGACTGCGTTCTATGATGGGCCGCGTCTCGGGCCTTGCGCGTTCGTTCAGTCAGATCTTAATTCTGGCGGCGGCGCTTGAAGTGTTTGCATTGATCAGTCCCTTCTTCCTGCAATGGGTCATAGACAACGTTATCGTGTCAGGTGACCGTGACCTATTGACGACTCTAGCTCTCGGCTTCGGTCTGCTAATGCTCATGCAGCAAGCTGTAAGTGCAATTCGTTCTTGGGTGGTCATGTATATGACAACCACTCTCAGCGTTCAGTGGCGTGCGAATGTTTTCACGCATCTTATTCGGCTACCCGTCGATTATTTTGAGAAGCGCAATCTGGGTGATATTGCTTCTCGCTTTGGTACTGTCGACCAGATCCAGCACACACTCACGACGTCCTTCCTAGAGGCGATCCTTGATGGTTTCATGTCGCTGGTGACTCTAATTGTGATGTTCATATATAGCAGCACGCTTGGCTGGATTGCGGTAGGCACGATGACGCTTTATGGACTGTCACGCTGGGCTTGGTATCGGCCACTACGCAGCGCGACGGAGGAGCAGATCGTCCATGCAGCCAAGCAGCAGAGCCACTTCTTGGAGACGGTACGTGGTGTAAAGGCAATCAAGCTGTTTCAGCGTCATGATGAGCGCCGCGCTACTTGGCTAACGTTGTTGGTCGACCAAATCAATGCAGACATCCGCACTCAAAAGTTAATGTTGCTGTATCGGACTGTCAATGGCTTGCTGTTCGGCATAGAAAACATTCTGATCATCTGGCTGGGCGCTAAGATGGTTTTAGACGGTGATTTTAGCGTAGGTGTCCTGATGGCATTTAACGCCTATAAAGGGCAGTTCGATGGCCGTGTCAGTTCTCTTATAGATAAGCTCTTCGAAATTAAGATGCTTCGCTTGCAAGGTGAGCGCTTGGCTGACATCGTTCTCACAGTACCCGAGTCTATGAATAGTTCGCATGTGACGGACACTACTGTCATTGATCCGGTCATCGAAGTGAGCAATCTGCGCTACCGTTATGCTGAACAAGAGTCATGGGTCTTGGATGATGTAAGTTTTAAGATCACGTCTGGCGAATCGGTGGCGATCGTAGGGGCGTCCGGTTGCGGAAAGACCACCCTAATCAATGTGTTACTTGGAATATTACCCGCGACCGATGGTAAGGTGACGGTGGGCGGTATCGAGGTCCAGCACTTTGGTGGCGAAATCTTACGCCAGTTAATCGGTGCAGTGCTTCAAGACGACGTACTATTCGCGGGATCGATTGCTGAGAACATCAGCTTCTTCGATCCGAGCGTCGATCAGGCTTGGGTCGAGGAATGTGCACGGCTTGCCGCGATCGCGGATGAAATAGCTGCGATGCCGATGGGTTACAACACCCTAGTCGGCGAAATGGGCACTGTTCTGTCCGGCGGACAAAAGCAACGGGTACTACTGGCGCGTGCCCTGTACAAGCGCCCTAAAATCCTTCTACTTGACGAGGCTACTAGCCATCTGGATATTGCTAAGGAATACGCGGTCAATCTCGCAGTGAAGGGTCTGAATATAACCCGGATCATCATCGCACATCGTCCGGAGACGATTGCCTCAGCCGACCGTGTAATTGCTCTACAGGCAGGCAAAGTGGCCCACGACTCGAATGTGGCAGACCTATATCACCAACTGGCCAAACAAGTGGCCTAGGCGATCAAATCCACTGTGCGCGTGTTTGCAACTCATATAGACGTTGCTTGATTCGATATATCCACATCAAGGCGCACCGCTTGCGGAGGTCGTTAAACTATCTGCGGAAGACCGAGCTAGACAGGTCGCAGAAAGCAGCGATTTGTGCATTATTGAAGGAAAGCGATTTTTCATCCGTGCGCTTCTCCCCTTGCTCGTCAAACCGCAAGAATATCCATACTATATTGGCCTATGGGTAGAAGTATCTCAGGCTAACTTTGAGCGCGTATATCAGCTATGGGATTCGGAAGATCAAATTTACGAGCCTCCATTTTCTGCGCAAATTGCAAACGAAATCCCTGGTATGGATGGATCCCTTGTAATGACCCAGCGATTCCTGCTCAACTCAAGCCGCTAATGCAAATGCCTTAGCGGGTGTTTTCATGCCCAGCGCCTGATGCGGGCGCCGGTTG
>NZ_JABMJK010000006.1 GCF_013376005.1 Duganella sp. SG902
CCTTCATTATTTGATGAAAAGTCGATATCCTGAACATGTTGCGGGTTTGGTTTTTGAGTTTGGCGACTACGGGTATACGCCCGTTAACCAATACCTGCAACACCTTCAGGCTTATTCAAGCAAATTTATTCCGGACAGCAGTGCGCCTTCGCGGGAATGACGGCTCTTAACTTGGCGGCCCAAGGCCTGACGCCGTTTTTTTACGGCTGTTAGAATGGCGGGAATGGAAACTCTACTGAAATGGCTGCGCCGCCTGAGCCACTTGCTGGGCTTTGAGACGGCCGACTCCTTCCCGCCCGGCCACCCGTACGAACGCACGCGCTGGAATGGCGCGTATTTCGATATCGCTTCCGACGTCAAACCGGACGATATCGAACGCCGTTTGTGCGAGGCGATCAGCAACACGCCCTTGGTGTTCGGCTACATCGAGAATCCCACCCCGCGCATGCAGCGCGCGCTGCTGGCGGTGCTGGAGGAACGCATGCGCAACAATCGCGGCCGCGCCACCGAGCTGGCCGTGCTGCTGGTGCAGGCCTACGAAAGCCCGCACATCAGCGAGATCATCCCCGGCCTGCGCACCGTGGTCGACTCCACTCGCGGCCACGACCTTGGCGATCGCGGCCGCGCCGTCATGGCCTTCCTCGGTTCTACGCAGTCACCGTTTGATGTGATCGAGATGCATTGAGGTAGTTGGACGGCACGTAGCGGTCGCGCAGTTTCATGAACGGCGTTTCGACCAGCCGGTACAGTAGCCAACCGGCCAACAGGCTGGCCACGCTCATGATAACCAGCGTCTGCCAGCTTTCCGCCCCCCATCCCTGCTGCTGCAATGGCGCCCGCAGCAGCACGCACAGCTGTTTATGGGTCAGGTAGATGGCGTACGACCACAGCGCCACGCTGGCCGCGCCCGGCACACGCCAGCGCTGCAGCAGCGAGCCGGGGCTCAGCGCCGCCACCAGGAGCAGGCAATAGCTCAAGCCCAGCAACGGGTAGCCATACACCGTCATCGTGTAACCGTAGTGATCTTCCAGCAGCAGGTTCCATGTCAGCGCCAACAGGGCCGCGCCGGCGGCCAGGGTCCAGTTGCCCAGCGAGGTCAGGCGCGCCCACGCGCCCGCGTGATAATTCTTCAGCAGCGCCAGCGCCACCCCGCACACCAGCTCATCGAAACGGCACCATGAGGCATAGTAGATCCGCGTGTAATACTGCCCGCCGCTCAGTTCCTCGGCCGACATTCCGCTCCATGTCACGCCGCGGATCGTCATCCCGGCCAGCAGCGCGGCCACCACGGCCGCCCACGCCCAGGCCAGCGACTTGCGCAACATGGCGATCCCCAAGGCCAGCGCCGGCAGCAGGAAATAGAACTGCTCCTCCACGCATAGCGACCACGCGTGCGAAAACGCCGTGCCCGGCGTGAGATTGATATTCTGGGTGAAGGTCAGGAACTCCCACAGCGGCGGCAGCACGCTGTTGCCGCGCATGGCCGGCCACAAGGCGTATAGCGCCAGCACCACGTAAAAGTTCGGCAGGGTGCGCAGCAGGCGGCGCGCATAAAACCGCGCCAGCGAGAAGCGCGCCGTCCCGCCCTGCTGGGTGCGGATGCCGGCCAGGATCTGGTTGCCGATCAGGTAGCCGCTGAGCGCGAAGAATAGGTCCACGCCAGCCCAGCCGATCCGGCTCACCCAGCCGAAGGTCGGCGCGCCGCTGACGAAGATCATGTAGTGATTGGTGAAGACCAGCACGATGGCCAGCGCGCGCAGGGTGTCGAGGCCTGGGTTACGGCCGATGATGGTGGAATTCATCGGCCGTATCTTATCAGGTCGATATCGTCATTGTCAGCACCCGGTTGGAGAGCGACAGCACCGCCGTGCAGCCGCCCGGAATCACCACGTTCTGGCTGTGGCAGGAGTAAAAGTCCGTCTCGCCGAGCCGGATGTGATCGATGGCGGCGCTGATGCTGGTGCTGATGGCGTAGGACGCCAGCACGTGGTCCGGCGCGGTGACGAACTTCAGTGTCACGTCCCGCCCGGTATTATTCAGGAACACCGTGCGCGATGGCTTGACGGTCTTGCGCGATGGGGTCTCGGTGAAACAGATATTCATCGTCACAGCACCCGGAACAGGCCGGCCGGACGTTCCGGGCTGTGGCTCACCATGCTGACGCTGATGCGCTGGCCGTCATCGACGGGCAGCAGCGCGCCGGCCTGCTGCCGCAGGCTGTAGCCGGTGTAGTCGCGCTCGCCGCCCGCCGCCAGCCAGCTGACGCTGGCCAGGCCGTCGGCCAGCAGCGCCTGGCAGCAGGCGCCGGAGCCGTACACGCCCACCTTGTATTGCCGCTCCCCCGCCGCCGCCGCGCGGAAGGCCTGATTGACGCCCTCGACATAGCGGCTGGCCGCGCCGTCCGCCTCGGCCACGTCCGGCAGCGCGAAGTAAATCGCCGAGCCGGACGGCTGGGCGATCACCGCTTGCGCCATCAGGTAGGCTGCGGCGCCGTCCGCGCAACCTTGCGCCCGGGTGTAATAGCCGAGGTGCGCCTCGGGCGCCTCCCACAGCACGCCGATTTGCAGGCCGGCGTCGGTCAGCGCGCGCGCCTCGGCCAGCGACAAGCTCTTGCCAGCCTGGTGGCTGTAATGACGGATCACGAAATCGATCCCCTGTTGCTTGATGGCGATGGCGTACTGCGTCAGTTCAAACGGGGCTTTCACGCCGGTTAAAACAGTCATTGATGCTCCGTGGTAAATGTTCAACTATTTCCCTCAGGATAATGTTAGTATTTTCTCTGTCGAGACTGTACCCAAGCGCCGCCCGGCCGGCCTTCGGAAAACCTTCCGGCCTTTAAGCTGTTGATTTACAAAAGGAATAGTCGAGGTAGGATGAAGCACAAGAGTTTCCGTTTTGGCCAATGGCGGGTCGATCCAGCCACCAATACGCTCAGTTGCGGGGTGCTCAACCGTCAGCTCGAACCGCGGGCGATGGACGTGCTGCTGTATCTTTGCCGCCACCCGCACGTGGTGGTTTCGGCCGAAACCCTGCTGGATGCCTGCTGGGGCGACGTCGCCCCGAGCGACAACGCCATCCACAAAATCATCACCCAGCTGCGCCGTGCGCTGGACGATTCGGCCACCGAGCCGCGCTACATCGAGACCATCCGCAAACGCGGCTACCGTCTGCTGGCAGAACTCAGCTACGACGACGAGGTCAGCCAGGGCAGCTGGCTGCACGCCTCGCCGTTCCGGGGCCTCGAAGCCTTTGAGGAACAACACGCCGCCATCTTCTTCGGCCGCAAGCTCAGCGTCGACCAGCTGGTGCAGGTGGTGGTGGCGCAAGCCCAGGCCGCCTGCGCCATGGTGCTGGTGCTGGGGCCGTCCGGCGCCGGCAAGACCTCGCTGGTGCAGGCCGGCCTGATCCCGGCGCTGAAGGGGGGCGCCGCGCCGGCCGAGTCCGGCGTCGCCATCAGCGCCCACGTCCAGCTCGATTGCGCCGACATGGGCCAGTCCGGCCTGCTGGAAACCCTGGCCAGCGTGCTGCTCGACGCGGAAATCGACGGCCAGCTGCTGTTCGAGAACACCAGCGCGGCGGCGCTGGCCCAGCGCCTGGCGCACGATCTGCCGCTGCTGATCGAGCAACTGCAGCGCCAGCTGCCGACCATCCGCCTGCTGGTCTTCATCGACCGCTTCGAGGCCGTGTTCCGCCTGCCACACGTGAGCGACACCGAGCGCGCCGTCTTCATCAACGTGCTGGACCAGCTGGCGCGCTCGGGCTGCATGCAATTGGTGCTGGCCTGCCGCAACGATTTTTACCCGCAGCTGGCGTCCTACCCGGCGTTGATGAACCTCAAGCTGAGCGGCGGCCACTACGACCTGACGCCGCCCGGCAGCGCCGACATCGCCCAGATCGTGCGCCACCCGGCGCAGGTGGCGCAGTTGCGCTACACCGTCGACCAACACGGCGAGGGCCTGGACGAATTGCTGTGCCGCGCCGCCCTGTCCGGCGCCGACAGCCTGCCGCTGCTGCAATACTGCCTGCAGGAACTGTACCGCCAGCGCAGCGCCGAGGGCGAGCTCAGCCACGAAGCCTTCCACGCCATGGGCGGCTTGGAAGGCGCGATCGGCGCCCGTGCGGAGCAAGTGATTTCCGCGCTGGGCGCGGCGCAGATCGCCGCCCTGCCCCAGGTGCTGTCGCAACTGGTGCTGGTGGCCGAGGATGAAGCGACGGTTAGCTCGCGCCGGGTGCCCTGGTCGGCCCTGCGCAACGAGGCCGAGAACAAGCTGGTGCAGGCATTGGTCGACGCCCACCTGTTCGTCAGCGATCTACAGGGCGGCGCGCCGGCCTTCGGTCTGGCGCACGAGGCGCTGCTGCGACGCTGGCCGCGCGTGGTGGAGTGGATCGAGGAACACCGGCAAGCACTGCAGGTACGCAGCCGCATCAGCGCCCAGGCGCGGCGCTGGCAGGACAGCGGCGCCAAGCGCGACATGCTGCTGCCCTCGGGAACCCAGACCAACCAGGCGCGCCAGCTGCTGGCCACCAGTGGACTGAGCCTGACGCCGCTGGAACACAGCTTCATCCAGGCATCCCTGCAAAGCGAGCGCCGCAGCGAGCGCATGCGGATCGGCGTGATGGCCGTTGTCACCAGCCTGGCCATCCTGACCGCAGCCCTCGGCCTGACCGCCCGCTCGGCCCAGACCCAGGCCGAAACGCACCGCACCGAAGCCGAGGGCTTGATGGCTTACATGCTCGGCGAATTCGTCGACAAGCTGCGCCCTTTGGGCAAGCTGGATCTCCTCGACAGCGTCAGCAACCGCGCGCTGACCTACTTATCCGACCCAGCAAGAGCTAACAACAGCAATACCGCACTGGCACAGCGTGCAAAATCACTCCAGTTGATTTCAGAAGTCAAGATTGCGCGAGCAGATCCGATTGGCGCTAATACTGCACTGCTAGCCGGGCGGGAAATTTTGCGCAAACAACTAGCAGCCGCACCGGCCGACATCTCCCTGTTAAAAAGCGCGGGAGAGAACGCTTTCTGGCTGGGACAAATCCATTTCGATCAAAAAGAATGGGATAAAGCCCAACAATATATGGAGGAATATCGGGACTACGCTGACCGTCAAGCCCAAGCCGCACCAACGGATACGAATGCGTGGATTGAGCAATCCTACGCGCACAACAGCTTGGGCACCCTTGCGCTGCAGCGTGGTAACGTGAAGCGAGCGGCTGAAGAGTTCAGGTTATCAGTGGCACTGAAAACACGGGCCTATAACCAAAAGCCCAAGGATAAACAATTGACGTCCGACCTGGCGGACAGCTTATCCTGGTTGGCTAGCGCCTACATGCAGCTGGGACAATTGGCAGAGGCCGAGGCACTACACACCAGAGAATTGGAACTCTTACAAACGCTGCATGCGACCTATCCGGACGAAGGGCAATGGGTAAAGCAACTCGCATCAGCCTGGTCGCACCGCTCTGAACTCAAGCAAGCGCAAGGCGACATGAGCGCCAGCCACGCAGCCACGCTCGAAGCACACAAGTTGCTTTATGCCGCTGTGGAAAAAGATCCGAGCAACCGGATCTGGCAACGAAATCTTTACGCAGTTGAACTGAGAGTCATCGAAACCCAGATCGATAATCAGAACGGTGCCGCTGTGCTCAAGCAACTGGATAAACTGCAGAAGAACTTCACGGCATTAAGCGCGCTGGAACCTAAACGGCTAAATCTGCAAATGATGATCGCTTCGGTACAACACCGCAAGGCCGCCATTCAAATACGAGAAGGTGCATTCCAGGATGCGGCCGACAATCTCTTGCCTGCCGTCGAAAAATTAAAGGTGTTACACACTACCGCACCATCCGATCAACTGATCCTCTCAGCTCTGGCGGAAGCACTGTTACTCAACGCAGCGCTGAACGAACACATCAGGCAACCGCCAGCACAAGCCCCCTGTGCCGAGGTACGCTCGACACTGGCGGCCACCATCGGCGACAGCACGGACTTTCGCCTGCTGGATCCATGGGTCAAGGCACACGCTTGCCTGAATCAGCCCGCACCAGCGTCGTCAGCCCGTCAAAAGCTTGAGGACATGCGTTATCGTGATCCGACTTATTTGCACTACCTTTCCACCCACCCGCCAAAGAAAGTACACTCATGAGTAAAATTAACGCTTCTACCCAATTCATCAATATTATGGTGAAAGTTCGTCCAACCGATGACCCAACGGTTTATAAAGTGCACACCGCACCTGAAATTCCTTACATCACCGAGGCCGATACCGTCATCAATTACCAGATTTATGACACGCACGATTTGGACATTATTTTTACGGGCGCCATCATCACTCCGGAAGATAATGACCAGCTTAGCGCTTACACCATCAGCAAAAGCGGCAAGCTGCTGACGCTGAGCGATGCCAATACGGAAAAGATGCCGTTCAGTGTAAAACTGCAGTTCAGCGGCCCACATGGTCCGTTCTCGCACGACCCGCAGATCCAGAACGATCCACGACAATAAACTGTCCAAAATGAGCGACGCAGGCTTGTGCCAATTTAAATCGATAAATTTCGCTGGTCTGCAGTCAGGTGTACGGCTAGTCGTCACCGGCGCCGTACACGGGAATGAGACCTGCGGCACCCAAGCTATCCTGCGCGTGATGCAGGAACTGGACAGCGGCGCGCTGCTGGTGCGGCGCGGCGCCGTGACGTTCGTGCCGGTGACCAACCCACTGGCGTATGCCAAGGGCGAGCGCGCCGGCGAGCGTAACCTGAACCGCAATCTGTTCCCGAATTCTAACCCGCAGGACTTCGAGGACCGCGTGGCCAACTGGCTGTGTCCTCTTCTGGCGCAACATGACGTGCTGCTCGACCTGCATTCCTTCAACGCCGCCAGCGAACCGTTCGTGATGGTCGGGCCGCGTAACAACGATGGTCCGCTGGAACCGTTCAAGCATGAACAACAGGAACGCGCCCTCGCCCGCCGCCTCGGCGTGCGCCGCTTCGTCGACGGCTGGCTGCGCACCTATGGCGACGGGGTACAGCGTCGCATGAACAACAGCATTGAACTGCAAACCGTTCTGCGCTACGGCATGGGCACCACCGAATACATGCGCTCCACCGGCGGCTATGCGTTGACGCTCGAATGCGGCCAGCACGACGATCCGCAAGCGCCGGAGGTCGCTTACCGCGCCATCCTCAACACCCTCGCCTTCCTCGGCCTGATCGACGCGCCCGCGCCCGAGCCGATCGCGCCGGAACACATGGAAGCCCTGAGCATGGTGGCCGTGTACGACAAGCAGCATGCGGACGACACCTTCAGCCGCGACTGGTCCAGCTTCGATCCGGTCAGACAAGGCGAGGAAATCGGCCGCCGCGCCGATGGCACGCCGGTGCTGGCCGAATTCGACGGCCGCATCCTGTTCCCCGACAGCGCCGCCGGCGCCAACAGCGAGTGGTATTACATGACGCGCCCCAACCCGGCGTTTTGAAGCGCAGGCAGCATCGGCACGGAGGGACGAAATTGGTGCGGCCCCTCTAGCCGTGACGGCCTCGCTCGGGTCATAATGCTTGCTCAACATTATAAAAACGGGGAGAACCATGCTTTTAGCAGCGCAAATCGTCACCGCACTGGTGGCGCTGATACACGTGTACATCGTTTTGCTGGAAACCGTATTGTTCAATTCCCGCGGCCGCCGCGTGTTCGGCCTCAGTAAGGAGAAAGCGGAAATCGTCCAGCCGGCGATGTCGAATCAGGGCTGCTACAACGGCTTCCTGGTGGCCGCGCTGGTGGTCGGTTTCGTGCATCCCGACGCGGCCATCGGCTCGGCGTTCACCGTGTTCGGCCTCGCTTGCGTGGCGGTGGCCGGCGTGTGGGGCGGCGTCACCGTCAAGCGCTCCATTCTGTTGATTCAGACGCTGCCCGCCGTCATCGGCCTGGCCCTGCACTTCGCCGCCTGACGATGCAGACCCGGCTCAATTGGCTGCTGATGGCCTGCGCGGCGGCGGGCCTCATCTTCACCGGCTACAAGGAGATGCACAGCAAACCGCAGCCGCACGCGGTGGATAGCGCCACCTGCACGCCGGCGGCGATCAAAAGCATCGACAGTATCACGGAGCGCGCGATCCACGCCGCCAAGTGCGCGGAGCGCGCCAAGTAAGTTATTTGCGCAAGCTCGGCAGCGCCACCACCACCGCTGGCGGCGCCGTGGTTTCCGCCGCCGGCTTGGCGCCGGTGCCGCGCAAGGCCAGCAGCCAGCCGATGCCGTCGAACCAGAATGGCGATCCCAGCGAGGCCGCAAACGCGGTGGCGATCCAACCGATCAGCGCGAAGCTCAAGGCCAGCGCGAACTTGCCCACGCTGCCGACGCCGTCAAAGCGCGCCGATGGCCAGCCGATCGGCAAGGCCTGCAGGGCTTGCGCCTGCGCCCCGGCCTGTTTGGCCTGCTCCAGTGGCGGCGCGCCGGCCGGCGGCGTGGCCGGCTTGACCGCCTCCGCCTTTTGCACCACTTGCGCCGTCAGCGTCGAATCGGTCCACAGCCGCTGCGACAACTGCAGCGCGTCGATGTTCATCGCGCACGCATAAAACAGTCCGATCAGGAACAGCACGAACTGCGAGCGCCGCTTGTACCAGCCGCTGATGCGTTCCATCACCGTGTCGTACCAGATGCGCACGGCGTTCTCCAGCGCCGCCACGTCGTCCGGCCCCTCGCCCATGATGGCCAGCAGCGTGCGCGTCAGACCCTCGTTGCCGATGGCGTTGAGCAGCGCGGCCGCCGTCTGTCCCTTGCCGTAGCGCGTGGTCAGGGTGGCCACGAACGCGCGTGCGAATATCGCCGAGGGGATGTACGAAGGCAGTCGGCCGCGCTGCGCCATCCCGCTGATCAGCGGATGCCGCATCACCTCGGCCGTCAGAGACTGGTCGCCCAGTTTGTCGAGCCGGAAGCCGCCCTCGCGCCGG
This sequence comes from Duganella sp. SG902, assembly GCF_013376005.1. Lineage (GTDB taxonomy): Bacteria > Pseudomonadota > Gammaproteobacteria > Burkholderiales > Burkholderiaceae_D > Rugamonas. The sequence goes on from NZ_JABMJK010000006.1 coordinate 8,945, forward strand.
AACAGCCGCAGCAGCGACGGCACGATGCCGCGCACGCGCGGCTTGACGGCCGATTCGTGCAGCATGGTCAACACGCCGTCCAGCAGCACCTTGGCGCGCGTCTGGAACAGCGAGGCGATCGCCTCCCGCGTGGCGCTGCACAGCAGGCTCACGGCCAGGAAGGTATAGGACAGGCCCACCGCCACATCCAGGTAATGACTCGACATACGGTCCCTCGTTAGATTTCCAGCAATGTTCCATAAACATAAAGGATTTTTCGGCCGTCAGCACGTTTTTCTTTTATATCGTAATATGCCGATATTGAAATCGGAAAAACACGATACATATACCAGCCATGGACATCGACGCCATTCACAAAGCCCTCGCCAACCCGATGCGGCGCCAGATCCTGGCGTGGCTGAAGGAGCCGGACGTGTATTTCTCGGAACAGCAGCATCCGCTGAACCTGGGCGTATGCGCCGGCATGATCGACCGCCGCGCCGGCCTGTCGCAATCGACCACCTCGGCCCACCTGGCCGTGCTGGTCAAGGCCGGGCTGGTGACGTCGCACCGCGTCGGCCAGTGGAATTATTTCAAACGCGATGAGGCACTCATCCAGGCCTTCATCGACCAAATGCAACTATAGGGAAGCTCATCATGCCAACTCTGTTCGATCCCGTCACCATCGGTGACCTCACTCTGAAAAACCGCGTCGTCATGGCGCCGCTGACGCGTGCCCGCGCGATTGGCGAAGGCCGCGTGCCGAACGCGCTGATGGCCCAGTACTACGCCCAGCGCGCCAGTGCCGGCCTGATCCTGAGCGAGGCCACCGCCGTCACCCCGCAAGGCGTGGGCTACGCCAACACGCCGGGCCTGTGGTCCGACGAGCAGGTGGAAGGCTGGAAACAGGTCACCGCCGCCGTGCACGCCAAGGGCGGCGTGATCTTCGCCCAGCTGTGGCACGTGGGCCGCATCTCGGACCCGAGCTTCCTGAACGGCGAGGCGCCGGTGTCGGCCAGCGCCATCCCGGCGGCGGGCCACGTCAGCCTGCTGCGTCCGGAACGTCCTTACCCGGTGCCGCGCGCGCTGGACACCACCGAGCTGGCCGGTATCGTGGCCGCCTACAAGAAGGCCGCCGAAAACGCCAAGAAGGCCGGCTTCGACGGCGTGCAGATCCACGGCGCCAACGGCTATCTGCTGGACCAGTTCCTGCAAGACAAGACCAACCAGCGCAGCGACCGGTACGGCGGCCCGGTCGAGAACCGCGCCCGCCTGATGCTGGAAGTGACCGACGCCGTGATCGAAGTGTGGGGCCCGCAGCGCGTCGGCATGCACCTGGCGCCACGCCGCGACGCGCACGACATGGGTGATTCCAACCCGGCCGAGACCTTCGGCTACGTGGCGCGCGAGCTGGGCAAGCGCAAGATCGCCTTCATCGCCGCGCGCGAAGCGGTCGGCGAGGACAGCCTGGCGCCGCTGATCAAGCAGGAATTCGGCGGCGTGTTCATCGCCAATGAAAAGCTGAACAAGGTAGTGGCGCAGGGACTGCTGGAAAGCGGCAAGGCGGATGCGGTCGCCTTCGGCAAGGACTACATCTCCAACCCGGACCTGGTGGAGCGCCTGAAAGCCGACGCCCCGCTCAATCCATGGAAGGCGGAAACGTTCTACGGCGCCACCGAAGAAGGCTACACCGACTATCCAGCGTTGGCGTAAATTAGATTCCCGCCTGCGCGGGAACCCATGCCGGGCGTGCTAGCGCGGTTGCGTGTAATTGATCGGAACGAACACGTAGCCGCCCTTGCCGTTGGACCGCACATGGCCCAGCGCCGGGAACGACAGGTGCGGCGCGCCGATCAGGTAGCCCTCCTTGGCCGCCGCCGCGAACGCCTCCTTGCGCTCGGCGATCGCGATCTTGCTATCCATGTCGAACTGGATGCCCACGCCCGGATCCTCAAACTGCACCACCTGCACGTGCAGCAGGTCGCCCAGCAGCACCAGCTTCTGCCCCTTGCTCTCCACCACATAGGTGATATGGCCCGGCGTGTGCCCGCCATTGAAGTAGGATTTGATCCCCGGCACCAGCTCGGTGTTGGCGATGATGGGCTGGAACTTGCCGGCCTTCACATACGGGTTGATCGACACCATCGGCCCCTGGAAGTTGTCCTTGGCCTCGGCCGACGCCTTGTCCAGGTTGGTCGAATTCAGATAGTAATCGGCGTCCAGCTTCCCGGCCCGCACCACCGCGTTCGGAAACACGCGCTGCTCGTTCGACGCCAGCCCGCCCACGTGGTCGCCGTGCATGTGGCTGATGTAGATCTCATCCACCTGCTCCGGCTTGTAGCCGGCCGCCTTCAGATTCCCCAGCAGTTGCCCCAGCGTCGGGCCGAACAGGCTGGCCGCGCCGGTGTCGATCAGCACCAGCTTGCTGCCGGTGTTGATCAGGAAGCCGTTGACCGAGGTTTGCACCGGACTTTTCAGGAAAGACTTGTCCAGCGCGGCCAGGGTCTTGGCCGGCGGCTGCTTGAGCAGTTTCTCCACCGGCAGGTCCAGCGTGCCGTCGTTGAGCACCGTGATTTCAAAATCGCCCAGCGTGGTGCGATAAAAGCCCGGCGCCTGGAACCGGGCCATGGGCGCGCCCGCCTGCGCGGTGGCGCTGATCAGCAGCGCGGCAATGACGGTCAAGGTACGTGTGCTCATGGCTCCCCTATTTTAGAAATTGTCAGGAGCACTACAATACCTCAAATACAAGAATTCCGTCAGAACGTCACAGGCAAACGGAACGATAACTGCACATCGGGGGTGTCGCGCGTCAGCCCGGCGCCAACCGCGATGTTGATGGTGCGCCGGTCGTCGATGCGGTAGGAAAATCCGGTCAGCAAGGTGCCCAGCTGGGTGCGCACCGAGCCGGCCACCGGCGCGCCGTTCTGGCGCGTGCGCGCGATCGAGCTGTGGTCGTAGCCGAAACTAATCAGCGCCCGGTCGTTGAGCGCCAGCCCGACCCCGAAGTTGAAGCCGAACACGCCGCCCGGGGCGATCCGCCCCAGCGGCTCGGACTCGCCGCCCAGCACCAGCCGGCTGACGTGGTTGCGCTTGAAGTTGTACAGGTAGCTGACGCCGCCGAACAGAATCGCCGGATCGCTGGCGAACAACCACGTCAGGCTGGGCTGCAAGGCATAGAAGCCGGAGCCGGTCGGCAGCTCCAGCGGCAGCCCGGTGCCGCTGGCGTTGGGGCCGACGCAGCGCTTGCTGCAATCGGTCACCACGCTGAACGGATCGGTGCCGGTGCGCGACTTGAAGCGCAGGCCGGCCACGTAGTACGGCCGGTCCGCGCCGCCGTCGTTCAACTGGTAGCGCATGGCCAGCTCGGCGTCGCCGACGCCGCGCCCGCTGGTGTCGAACACGCGGTCGACGCCGGTGCCGGTGAACAGCTCGCGGCTGACGGTGGAGTCCGAGCGGTACACGTAAGGCACTTTCAATTCCAGCTCGGCGCGGTTGCTCAGGCCGTAGCGCGCGGTGATGGCGGCGGTGCTGGTGTTGCGCTTGACCTCGCGCACGTCCACCAGCCCGATCAGCAGCGCCGGGATGATGGTGTATCCCACCAGCACCACCCGGTTGCTGGACGAGTAGCCGAACTGCAGCGAAGGTTCCAACACGAGCTTGCCTCGCGGCGTGAGCACGCCCGGCTGTTCGAACAAGGGCGCCACGGCGGGCGGCCTGCCGTCTTGCGGCGGCGCGTTGCCGACCTGCTCCGGCGCGGCCACAGCCACCCCGCTGGCCAGCAGCGCCGCCGCCAGCCATTGTGCGTTTGCTTGCATATTCCTCCCTATTTGCCGACCGCGCCGGTGAGTGCCTCGCGCAGGCTGCTTTCAAAGTTGACCGCCTTCAGCAACGCCAGGTTCGCCACCGTGGCCCCTATCGTGGTCTGGGTTCGGATGGCCTGGTCGTTGAGACTGTTTTGCACCAGCACGGCGGCCATGGCATCGGCGGCCGCCTGCGTTTGCGCAGCGCTCAACTGTGTCATATCAGGGATGGAAAAACGGGTACTGGCTACAACAGTGCCATTGATCGAAACCAAACGTTCGACACCTAGCGACACCAGCATGCCGTTGCCCAGGTCGAAGCCGCCGCGCGTGCGCGCCAGCTGGTCGTCGCCGACGGCCTGCCAATCGTCGGCGGGCTGGGCCTGCGCCAGCGTCGCGCAGGCCAGCCACATGCCACAGAGGATCTTGCGCATGGCCATATGTCCTTTCAGAAGTTGCCGCCGCCGTTCTTGGACAGCGTGATGTCGGCCAGGCCGGCGCGGTTGATGGCCTCGCCCAGCGGCGCGCGCGGCGCCACGCTCCAGTCGGCCGCCAGGTTGAACCCAGGCTGGCCGGGCCAATGGTGGATGACAAACAACAGGCGATCCGGCCAGGCCGCCTCGAACGCGGCGCGCCGCATGGCGCGGGTGCCGCCGGCCGGGTCGCCCAGCAACACGCGTTCGGCGTCGATCCCCTTGATGACGACGAAATGCCAGTAGCCGTTTTCCGCGATGCGCACGATGGCCGGCAGCCGCGCCTGCGCCAGCTTGTCCAGCGGCTGGGTGAAGCCGTCGGCGGTGTAGCCCTGTTGCGCGAGATAGCGTTTCATGTCCAGCATCGAGAAGCCTTCCCGCCGGATTTTCTGCTGGTCGCCCAGCGCAAACATGGCGTCGAACACCTGCTGCTCCGACACCGGCATGTTGTAGTGATAAGTAAGCAGCGTGGCCACCGCCGCCGAGCCGCAGCTGAAGTCGAAATGCTGGCGCACGGTCGAGCGGAAGCGCGCCTCTTTCAGGCTGGCGACGTGCAGCGCGTAGCCGCCGCCTTGCACGGACGGCAGGTCGGCGGCGTGGGCGCTACACGCCAGCGTCAGCAGCGCGATGATCTTCATTGCATCTGAATGTTGATGATGGTGGCGTTTTGTATCAGCACATTGGAGCCGGAATTCTGTATCGCCACCGGCAGGCCGGACGCGTTGCTGAACGCCCCGCTGCTGATGGTGTTGGCCCCGCTGCTGACATTGGCCGCGGCGTTGCCGGCCACCGTGCCGCTGACGCGCATGTCGTTGCTGACGGTGTCCGCGCCAGCGTGCAGCGCGGCCAGCTGTTCGTCCGCCACCGGCGCGCTGTCGAAGTCCGGCGCGGCAAGCGCCAGGCCGGCGGCCAATATGGATGCGATATACATGCTTGCCCTCCCTTTGATGAAGGCGGGACGCCGGGCGCCCCGCCCCGGTGATTAACGGCCCAGCGACAGGTTGGACTGCACGTTGACGCTTTGCTGCACCAACGACGCCATGCCGCTGTTCTGCGACGCCACCATGATGCCGGCGGCCGACTGGCCAACGCTGCTCATGCTGTTGGACATATTGAAGGTCCCGGCACCCACCGTCACCGCGCCGCTGGCGCCGCCCGTGGCCGCGCCGCCGGCACCGCCGGTCGCGGCGCCGCCGGTATTCGTGCCGCCCGAGCCGCCGGCGCCGCCCGCACCGCCAGCGCCACCCGCGCCGCCAGCCGCGCCGGCGCCGCCGGTCGCGCTGCCGTTGGTGGGCGCGCCATTGCTGGCGGTCCCGCCGCCGGCCGCGCCGGCCGCCGCGCCCGCGCCGCCATTGGCGGATGCGGCACCGGTATCGCCGGCGGACGCGCCGCCGCCCGCGCCACCGGCGCCGCCGTCGCCACCGCTGCTGCCGCCCACGTATGGCGAACCGTTCCACGCGCTGCCGTTGGTGCCAGCGGCGCCGCTGCCGCCGGCCGCGCCGGACCCGGCATACTGGTCGCCGCCGGTGGCGCCGAGGCCGGCGGCGCTGCCGCCAGTGGCCGTGCCGCCGGCGCCGCCGCTCGCCGCGCCGCCGCGGCTGTTGCCGCTGTTCTCAGCGTAGTTGCCGATGCCGGAAACCAGGTTGCCGCCCACCGTGCCATTGAGCGTGCTGGTGGCGTTGGCGCTGGAGGTGTTGAACGAGTTGCTGAACGCCGAAGTGGCGGTGGCGCCGTTATTGGCGGCCACGCCGGCCAGCGCACTGGCGCTTGCGGCGCCGCTGCTGTTGTTATTGTTGTTCTGGTTGCGTGTGCTGTTATCGAGCGTGGTGCTGGAATTGTCATTGGCGGCCGGGCCTGCGCCCGATTGCGTGGTCGCCGTTTGCGCGTAAGCCTGCGCACCAAAGGCCAGCGCGATCATGGCGCCAATCAGAGTTTTTTTCATAGTTGCTCCTACCTTGCAGTTTTGAGGAATGGGACCGGGCAATGGCGCCCGGCCCCACCGCTTTCGCAAGCTTGGTGCCATCGCCAACAAGTCCTTGATCCGCAAGGCCTATCTCTGCCGGCACGGGGTTCGGCGCAGGCTTGGTCGCGGCGATCCGTCACACCGGCGTGACAGCATCGCGCCTCATTCACTCTGTCCGTCGGTGTAACCGATGCGTGACGGCGCCGTGATCCCATGCTTGGCCAGCAGGCGGTAGAGCGTCATGCGCGATACGCCGAGGTCGCGCGCCGCCAGCGTGATATTGCTGCCGGCACGCAGCAGGCTGGCGTCGATGGCGTCGCGCTCGGCCCGGATGCGGACGTCATCGAGCAGCAGCGGCCCGGCGCCCGGCGCGGCCGGAGCCAGGCCCAGGTCCCGCGGCAATATCAATCGGCCTTCCGCCATGACCATGGCGCGGCGCACGCGGTTAATCAGCTCGCGCACGTTGCCCGGCCAGTCGTGGTCGCGGATGGCTTGCGCGGCGCGGCTGCTGAAACCCTTCACGCGCGGCGCGCGCTCGCTGGAGTAAGTGCGGAAGAAATGTTCGGCCAGCGGCAGCAGATCCTCGCGCCGCTCGCGCAGCGAGGGCACCTCCAGCGCCAGCACGTTCAGCCGGTAATAGAGGTCCTCGCGAAAGGCGCCGCGCCGCACCGCCTCCTCCAGATTGACGTGCGAGGCGGCGATCACGCGCGCGTCGACCGCGATGCTGCGCGTGCCGCCAACGCGGTAGATGGTCTTCTCCTGCAAAAAGCGCAGCAGGTTGGCTTGCAGCTCCATCGGCAGGTCGCCGATTTCGTCGAGGAACACCGAGCCGCCCTGGGCGCTTTCGATCAGGCCGCGCTTGTCGCGCGCGGCGCCGGTGAAGGCGCCGCGCTCATGGCCGAACAGTTCCGATTGAATCAGCGCGGCCGGAATCGCGCCGCAGTTGATCGGCACGAACGGCCCCTTGCGGCGCGGCGAGTGCGCGTGCACCGCTTGCGCCGCCAGTTCCTTGCCGCTGCCGCTCTCGCCCCAGATCAGCACCGGCGCGCTGGCCGCCGCCACCTTGCCGATTTGCCGCCGCAGCCGCGTGATGGCGGCGCTGTGGCCGGTCAGCGTGGCGTCGCTCGCGGGAGGCGCGAGCACGTCTTCGCGCAGCGCCGCCATGCCGAGCGCGTGACCCAGGGCATGGCGCAGCCGCTGGCTGTCCACCGGCCAGGTATGGTAATCGTCGCAGTGATCGCGCAGCAGCTGGCGCCAGGCCGGCTGCTCCAGCAACGCCGGCGGCAGCACCGCTATCCAGCGCATGGTCCAGTGATCCTGCAGGAAGGCATGCAGCGCTTCACACTGGTCGGCCTCCCGCACCAGCAACAGGCCGACGGCGCAAGGCCGCGCCTGCGCATGACGGCGCGCTTGCGTTGGCGTGTCCGCCTGAATGACTTCCCAACCCTCCGGCAAACCCGGCACGCCGACGCCCACGCAGAGTATCGATTTCGTCGTCATGCTGGTTGGACGGGCAATGATGTGAAAAGTTCAAGCTTGTGCCACCGTCGAGCCCAATATAGAATGCGCGCTGCTTTTTTGAACAGGTGAGTAACAACCTGTCAATAGTTCATATAAATTAAAAACGGGATGTGGTGAGATGAACGATGACGAATTGAAGCCGGCCGCGCTGCCGGGCTGGAGCCAGCGCGCGGCGCTGCGCACGCTGAACCTGTTCGGCTGGCGCATGCTGTACCGCCCCCTGCCCGGCCCGCGCGGCATCGTGGTGGTGTATCCGCACACCTCGAACTGGGACTTCATGGTCGGCCTGTTCGGCAAGTGGGCGCTCAACCTGCCGTTCCGCTGGCTGGCCAAGGATTCGTTGTTCAAGACGCCGCTGGGCGGCTGGTTCCGCTCATTGGGCGGCGAGCCGGTGGACCGCAGCGCGCCGCAAGGCATGATACGCGCGCAGGCCGAACGCATGAACGCGGCCGACTGGTACTGGCTGGCCATCACGCCGGAGGCCACGCGCAGCTACCGCCCGCACTGGAAGAGCGGCTTCTATCACCTGGCGCTGGAGGCCAAGGTGCCTCTGTGCCTGGTGTACATCGATTATCCGAACAAGACGCTGGGCGTGGTCGATCACCTGCACCTGACCGGCGACCAGCAAGCCGACATGGCGGCCATCGCCGCCGTCTACGCCGGCCACCACGGCCTGTATCCGAAGAACGAAGCGCCCGTCGTGCTGCAGGAGCGCCGCAACGAAGAGCGCAAATAAGTCTTACGCCGTCGCCGCCAGCATCACGCCGGTGGCGGCGATGGCCGCACCCGAGGCCTTGACGGCCAGCGCCGGGCTGACGCGGCCCAGCAGATTCCCACCATACACCAGCAACAGGCTGGCGGACAGCAGGCCCACGGCGCTCATCGCCTGCGGCAGTTCGTGGCCGTGCGCGTTGCCATGCAAGATGGCGAACACGCTGATCATCACCGCGCTGGCCGCCGCAGGCAAGCGCGCCGCCACCGCCAGCAGCACGCCCATCAAGGCCACCGTCAGGGCGATGCCGGTTTCCAGCCCCGGCACGGTGAGGCCTGCCGCGCCGGTCGCCATGCCGATCAACAGCATGCCGATGAAGGTGGCCGGCAGCCATTTCGCGTTCGGCTGGCGCACGCTCCATGCGCCCACCGCCAGCATGGCCAGCAGATGATCGAGGCCGGTGAACGGATGCGCGAAGCCGGCCAGGAAGCCGTGCGTGTGCGCGCCTGCGCCGGTGTGCGCCATGGCGGCCGTGCTGGCGGCGGCCAGCGTGATAGTGGTGATGGTTTTTTTCATAGGTCTCTCCTTAGTGGCCCAGCAGGCCTTGTTCGCGAATGAAGTCGATGACCTTGGTCACGCCCTCGCCGCTGCGCAGATTGGTGAAAATGAAGGGACGGCTGCCGCGCTGCTGCTTGGCGTCGCGCGCCATGATGTCGAGGTCCGCGCCGACGTGCGGCGCCAGGTCGGTCTTGTTGATGATCAGCAGATCGGAACGGGTGATGCCGGGACCGCCCTTGCGCGGGATCTTCTCGCCGCCCGCCACGTCGATCACGTAGATGGTGAGGTCGGACAGTTCGGGACTGAAGGTGGCGGCCAGGTTGTCGCCGCCCGACTCCACCAGGATCAGGTCCAGGTTGGGGAAGTCGGCCTGCATGCGGGCGATGGCTTCGAGGTTGATCGAGGCATCTTCACGGATCGCCGTGTGCGGGCAGCCGCCGGTCTCCACGCCCATTAGGCGCTCGGCCGGCAGCGCGTCCGCGCGCAGCAGGATCTCCATGTCTTCCTTGGTGTAGATGTCGTTGGTGATGACGGCCATGTCGTAGTGGTCGCGCATGCCCTTGCACAGCATTTCGCACAGCGCGGTCTTGCCAGAGCCCACAGGGCCGCCGATGCCGACGCGGAGAGGATTGGAAGTATTCATATTGGTTCTTTCAGGATCTGTATAAACGGCTGTATTGCACTTCATGCCGCATCGATAGCAGCGACAGGCCGGGCGCCCAGTTGCACATGTCGTCGTCGCCGACGGTTTGCGCGTAACGGGCGGCGGCCTCGATCTCTTCGCGCAGCGACAGCAGCATGCGCTGGCCGGCCACCTGGCCCAGAGGCACGGACTTCACGCACACCAGCACCTGGTTCTCTGCCCAGGCGAATAACATGGCCAGCAGGGCCTCGGCGTGCGGGATGCGCAGCGCGGCGACGGCGCAGGCGAAGGCCGTCGGCAGTGCGACTTCCGGCTCGCGCTGGAGCTGCGCCAGCATCTCTTCATCCACGATACCCAATTCGGCTACCAGCTTGGTGAGCGAGTAGCCCATCTGGATGGTCTCGGCGCGGAATTCGGCGCTGTCGCGCGAGGCGATGAATTTTTCGCTCCAGTCGCTGACGGCGTTCCAGTCGCGCGCCGTCCAGGCCTGCATCAGACGCCAGGCGATGGGGGCTTCCCATTGCGCCACCACTTCGTGCAGATGGCGGACGATCCATGCGCGCGCGGTGTCGGCGTTGTGTACTGTGCCGCTTTCCAGCGCCGCCTCCAGCCCTTGGGAATAGCTGTAAGCGCCAATCGGCAAAGCCGGGCTGGCGAATTGCAGCAGATGCAGGAGCGCCGCCGCCTGCATCACCACCCCGTCATTCCGGCGCAAGCCGGAATCCATAGGGCGCGTGCCGGGATGCTCAGCATGGATCCCGGCTTTCGCCGGGACGACGCGACGGTGGTCATTTCAGATCGCCCGGACGGTGGATCTTTTGGCGCAGCGGGATCGGCGCCAGCGGACCGTCATGATGATGCGAATGCCCGCCGCCATACGCGCCCGACTCCGGCTCGAACGCCGCCGATTCCTCCACCACCGTCGCGCCCAGCCCCGCCAGCATCTCCTTCAACACCGCATCGGCGCGAATGCGCAGAAAGCCGTCACCGACCTGCGCCTGCGTGTGACGGTTCCCGAGGTGGAAGGCACAACGCAGCAGCGTGTGCGCATCGGCGCACGTCACCTTATAGGTCGGCTCCGGCGCGGCCACCACGCGCACCACGCGCTTGTCCTCGCCGGTCAGCAGATCGCCATCGCGCAGCACCGTGCCGCGCACGGTGAACACCGCCACGTCCTCGCCGTTGTCCAGCGTCGCGCGCAGGCGGCATTTCTCGCGCAGCTCGTACGGCAACACCAGTTGCGCCGCAATCACCTCGGCATGAGGAATCTTGGTATGTAAGGTCAGCATAATCAGAACAGGAAATAGCGCTGCGCCATCGGCAGGATGGAGGCCGGCTCGCACACTAGCAACTCGCCATCGGCGCGCACTTCATAGGTTTCGGGATTGACGTCCATCTTCGGCGCCAGCGCGTTGTGGATCATGTCCGACTTGCGCAGCGCGCGCATGCCCTTGGCCACGATCAGCGTCTTGTTCAACTTGAGCGCGTCGCCGATGCCGGCGTCGTAAGCGGCCTGCGACACGAACGTGAACGACTTCTTCAAACCGCCGCCATAGGCGCCGAACATCGGCCGGTAATGCACCGGCTGCGGCGTTGGAATCGAGGCGTTCGGATCGCCCATCTGCGCGGCGGCGATCATGCCGCCCTTGAGGATGGTGGATGGCTTCACGCCAAAGAAGGCCGGCTTCCACAGCACCAGGTCGGCGATCTTGCCCACTTCGACCGAACCCACCGCATGCGCGATGCCGTGCGTGATGGCCGGGTTGATGGTGTACTTGGCGACGTAGCGCTTGACGCGGAAGTTGTCCGCGCGCGACGAATCCGGCGCCAGCGGCCCGCGCTGCACCTTCATCTTGTGCGCGGTCTGCCAGGTGCGCATGATGACCTCCCCCACGCGGCCCATGGCCTGCGAGTCGGACGACATCATCGAAATCGCGCCGATGTCGTGCAGGATGTCCTCGGCGGCGATGGTCTCGCGCCGGATGCGCGATTCGGCGAACGCCACGTCTTCGGTGATGGCGGCGTCCAGGTGGTGGCAGACCATCAGCATGTCCAGGTGCTCGTCCAGCGTGTTGACGGTGTACGGCCGCGTGGGATTGGTCGATGAAGGCAGCACGTTCGACTCACCCACCGCCGCGATGATGTCGGGCGCATGGCCGCCGCCCGCGCCCTCGGTGTGGAAGGTGTGGATGGTGCGGTCCTTGAACGCGGCCAGCGTGTCGGCCAGGTAGCCGCCTTCGTTCAGCGTGTCGCTGTGGATGGCGACCTGGATGTCCATCTTGTCCGCCACGCTCAGGCAATTGTCAATCGCGGCCGGGGTGCTGCCCCAGTCCTCATGCAGCTTCAGGCCGATAGCGCCTGCGCGCACCTGCTCCTCCAGCGGCGCAGGCAAACTGACGTTGCCCTTGCCGAGGAAGCCAAGGTTCATCGGAAACGCGTCGGCCGCCTGCAGCATCGAATGCAAATGCCATGGCCCCGGCGTGCAGGTGGTGGCCGAGGTGCCGGCCGAAGGACCGGTGCCGCCGCCGATCATGGTGGTCACGCCGCTCATCAGCGCTTCCTCGATCTGCTGCGGGCAGATAAAGTGGATGTGCGTGTCGACGCCGCCGGCGGTGACGATCATGCCCTCGCCCGCGATGATCTCGGTGGCGCCGCCGATCGCCATCGTCACATGCGACTGGATGTCCGGATTACCGGCCTTGCCGATGGCGGCGATCATGCCGCTTTTCAGGCCGATGTCCGCCTTGACGATGCCCCAATGGTCGACAATCACCGCGTTGGTGATCACCGTGTCCATCACATCGGCGGCCACGCGCTGCGACTGGCCCATGCCGTCGCGGATCACCTTGCCGCCGCCGAACTTCACTTCCTCGCCATAGATGGCGTAGTCCTTCTCGATTTCGATAAACAGTTCCGTATCCGCCAGGCGGATGCGGTCCCCGGTGGTGGGGCCGAACATCTCCGCATAGGCGCGGCGCGAGATTGTAGCCATGAGAGCCTTTACGCTTTGGGTGGTGTGGAAGCCAGCTTGCCCATCACTTTGCCGTTGAAGCCATAGACTTCCTGGTCGCCGTCCAGCTTCACCAGTTCCACGGTGCGCTGCTGGCCCGGCTCGAAGCGCACGGCGGTGCCGGCCGCGATGTTCAGGCGCATGCCGTAGGCCTTCCAGCGTTCCAGCTTGAGCACTGAGTTGACTTCAAAAAAATGGAAGTGCGAGCCGATCTGCACCGGGCGGTCGCCCTGGTTGGTGACGACCACGGTGACGGTTTCGCGGCCTTCGTTAAGGCCGATCTCGCCCTCTTCAAGCTTGTATTCGCCTGGGATCATGGTGAACTCCTTTAGGGGATGGGGTTGTGGACAGTCACAAGCTTGCTCCCATCAGGGAACGTCGCTTCGACCTGGATGTCGGGGATCATTTCGGGGATACCCTCCATGACGTCGGCGCGCGTGAGTATGCGCGTGCCGTCGGACATCAGTTCTGCGACAGTTTTGCCGTCGCGCGCACCTTCCATGATGGCGCAGGTGATCAGCGCCACCGCTTCCGGGTAGTTCAACTTCAAGCCGCGGGCAAGGCGGCGTTCCGCCACCAGGCCTGCGGTAAAAATCAACAGCTTGTCTTTTTCGCGTGGCGTCAGGTCCATATCGTGTTCTCTCTCGTCAGGTTTGCCAGATGCGCGGCGTGACGGCCGCGCGTCCCAGCAGATGCGGGCGCAGGCGGCGCCATACGGTGAGCATCAGGCGGCGCGCGGTTTCGCTGTCGTCGCCGAGATGGCGCGCCACCAGCACGCCCTTGGTGTGGGTGATGCCGAAAACGTGTTCGCCGTCGGCGGCGATGTCGGCGCGGATCTCGTTCAGAACAGCGGCGGGCAGCGGCTTGCCGGCCGCGATCAGCGTGGCGCACACGGTGTGGCCGTTGAGCGCCAGCGGGCTATCGAGCCGGCCGCCGATCATGTCGCCCTGCTCCCACCAGATCAGTCGTCCCTCGCGGCGGATGCTGCTGCGCTGGCGGATGGAGCCGGTGTTGAATACCTCGCCCGAGCCGCGCCGGCCCATGCACAGGATCTCGCAACCGAGGAAGGTGGCGCCGGCGGCCAGCTCCACGTGCTGGTCGAGCACCACGTTAGCGGTATCAAAGAAGATGGTTTCTTGCGGCAGCCATTCGAGGGCGGCGTTCTCGTTCACATGCAGATGCACGGCCTGGTGCGAGACCTTGCCGTTGGCCTGATACCACTTGGCCGCTCCGGGGGTGGTGATGAAGGCGTGCGCGTTGTCGCCCACCCCGATGTCGATCTCCAGTTGATCGCCCCCCACCACGCCGCCGGGCGGGTGGACGATGATGGCCTGGCACACCTTGGCGTCCTCCGGGTACAGCGCCTTCTGCACGCGCAGCGGGCCGTGGTGGATTTTGTTAAACAGCCGCGTGGTGCCGGCGTCGTCCGCAAACCCGAGGGTGAGACTGGCCTGCCAGGCACTGTGGCCAGTGCTGGCGGCGAGGTCACGCGGAGCGGTGCAGTCGGGCATGGAATCAGGTACGTGTTAAATAATGTTCTGTCCTATGCAATCCTTGTGCCAGCACAAATCCGCCTCCCCCGGCACCCGGCGCACCATTAAGCAGCGCAACGCACCAGTTCGGTGCGCACGGTCGTTAGAATCCGATAGTATTGATGCATGGAAAGCTTTGTATAATGAGTGCATGTCAACATTACATCTCTCCACCCTGTTCGCGCTGCTGGCTTTCGGCGGCGCACAAGCCGCCACAGTCGGCGCCGAAAATTGCCGCGTCATTCTGCCCGCCAAGGTGGAACTGGCTGGCGAAACCGTCGAATGGAAAGGCCCGTGTGCCAACGGCTACGCCGAGGGCGATGGCGTCTTGCTGCGCTTCGTCAAGCAGCGGCAGGTCGCCAGCTTTGAGGGCCGCATGGCGCAAGGCATGATGGCCGAGGGCTACGAAAAAACCGCGGACGGCGCACAATACGAGGGCCAGTACAAGAACGGCCTGCGCGAGGGCAAAGGCAGCGCCATCGAGAAAGACGGCACGCGTTACGACGGCGAGTGGCGCGCCGGCCTGCGTGAAGGACGCGGCGTGGCCAATTTCCCTCTGGGCGGCAGTTATGACGGCCCCTGGCGGGACGGCCAGCCAGGCGAAGGCGACGGAAAAATCACCTATGCCGGCGGCATGCGCACCATCCACGCGCGCGACTTCGTGCCGCCGCCGCAGGATGAGGGCGAAGTACAAAGGTTCAGGGTGAAGGGGAACACCTTGAACAGCCTCCAGCGTTTCCCCGAGGACCTGGCATATGGGACCGCCGTGCCGTTTGACAAAGGCTATGCCGAGATGACGCCTCAGCAGCAACAGCACTTCCGCCGGCAATACCCTTTCCTGCACGCGGACGATATACCGCCCTATCCTGAGAAAGGCACAGCGGAGATAATGCGCTGGCTGTCAAAGGCGCAGAGCAACGCCCTGGCGCAAGGCGAATTCCGCGCCATCGTCGACGTCGACGCCGCCGGCAAAGCCACCGCCATCACCACCTACGCTTCGCCAAGCGCGCAGTTGACGGATGTCGTCAAGATCCTCCTGTTCAACCAGAAGTTCACGCCGGCGCGGTGCGACGGCAAGCCTTGCGCGATGCGCTTCCCGTTCACGGTCCAGTTCAAGAACTGAATCAGTCCGGCGCGCGCGCCGTCAGCACGCTGTCGATCAAACCATACGCCGCACCTTCCTGGGCGGACATGTAGTTGTCGCGGTCCGAGTCCTTTTCGATTTGCGCCAGCGTCTTGCCGGTACGCTCGGCCAGGATGGTGTTCAGGCGCTGACGCTGGTACAGCACCTCGCGCGCCTGGATTTCAATATCGGCCGCCACGCCCTGCGAGCCGCCGTGCGGCTGATGGATCATGATGCGGGCGTTCGGCAAGGCGTAGCGCTTGCCGATGGCGCCCGCCGCCAGCAGGAAGGAGCCCATGCTGGCGGCAAAGCCGGTGCACAGGGTCGATACGTCCGGTTTGATGAACTGCATGGTGTCGTACACCGCCATGCCCGCGTACACCGAGCCGCCAGGCGAATTGATGTACAGCGAAATATCCTTCTCGGGATTCTCCGACTCCAGGAACAGCAACTGCGCCACCAGCAGGTTGGCCGATTGTTCGGTCACCTCCCCCACCAGGAAAATAACGCGCTCCTTCAGCAGGCGTGAGTAAATGTCGAAGGCGCGTTCGCCGCGGCCTGTTTGTTCGATGACGGTGGGGATCAGTGCGTTCATGGCGGTCCTTTTGCGGTAAAGTGGAATCACTGCCCGCTTGACGCCCGGGGCCTGCGCCGTGTGACCGCCGCAAAAATATTCCGCCGGCGTGTCACATCCGCGCCCCGCCAAGCGTCAAGAGTGGCCAGCCATTACCGGAGATTCGCCATGGATGCCGTCCTGTTCGAACAACTGCGCCCTCGCCTGACGGCGATCAGCAGCCGCATCGTCGGCAGCGACGCCGAGGCCGAGGATATCGTGCAGGACTGTTTTCTCAAATGGCGGAGCGTTGACCTGGCCACGCTGGCCACACCGGCCGCATGGCTGACCACCGTGGTGCAACACCAATCGATAGACCGCCTGCGCAAACGCGCGCGGGATGCGGCGGCGCACGTCGCCGCCGAGTTGACGCCGGAAGTCGCGCCCGCGCTGCCGGAAGATGAATTGCTGCGCCGCGCGGAGCTGGGCGAGGCGTTGGCGCGCATGCTGTCACACCTGTCGCCGGCCGAGCGGCTGGCCCTGGTGCTGCACGAGGTGTTTGAATGCGAACACGCCGATATCGCCACGGCGCTCGGCACCAGGCCGGCGAATGCACGCCAATATCTGGCACGCGCGCGGCGCCGGCTGCGGCAGGCCGCAGCGGAAACAGACCCGGACTGCGGCGAAAAACTCAACCGCGACCTGGTGCGCCGCTTCCAGGCCGCCATCAATGGCATGGACGTGCCGGCGATGGTGACGCTGCTTGGCGACGGGCAGCCCCTGTCGGTGCGCGCCAGCGCCAACGACGCCTGCTACCGGGCGGCCGCCTAGCCGCTTACTCCTTCGGCGCCTGCTTGGCGCCGAGATTGACGTTCACTTTCGGCAGATCGATGACTTTGCCGTTGATGGTCAACTGGCCGTTCTTGAAATCGATGTTCGAACGCAGCTCATCTTTCTCGACCACGGCGAAACCGCCAGTCACCGCCTTGCCGACCACCCCGCTCACCATGGCATCGGCGCCGGCTTCGACCTGCTTGGCGGCGTCCGGCGTATCCGGCGGCACCGACTTGCCGATGATGGCGCGGCCGATGTCCCGGATCAGCGCCACCGGCACGCGCACCTCAAAGTGCGCCACCATTTTTTTCATCAGCGCGGACATGTCGTCCAGATCCGCTTCCACCACTTTCTGGAACGTGACGCGGCCCTTGATCGCCGCCACATTGCCGCGATAGGCGGCGCTGATGTCTTCCAGATTGAGCACGGCGCCGGCCTGGATCAGGCGCTTGCCGAAGTCCTTCATCCTGCGCATCATCAGCGCATGCTGTGCCTCAGGCGCCAGCTGGCTGCCCTCCTGCGCGCGCAGCGACTGGTCCAGTTCCGCCAGCGCCTTGGCCGGGATATTGGTCAGGCGGAAGGCCATATTGGCGCGCTCGACGCGCTCGCCACCAAACACGATCGCCTTGGTGGACGAGCGGTAACCGATTTCCGCCATGCTGCCGCGACGCACGGACTCCGAACGCGCCTGCATGTCTTCAAAGCGCACCAACTCCTTGGCGTCCTTGCCGCCCACCGCCGCGTCGCGCACGATGATGGCGCCGATGCCGAAGGTCGCCGTGCCGTACGAAACGCCATCGGCACCGCGCAGCTGGCGGGAGGTCATGCTCATGTTCTGCACGCTGGCAGAACCTTCCTGGCGCGCGATCACCAGCGAAGGCCAGGCCATCGTGGCGTTCATGGCGCGGCCGGCCTTGTCGGTCGAGATGTTTGCCGTCAGCTCGGTCCAGCTGAAGTCCGTGCCGTTACCCTGCACCCACAGATATGGCGCCAGCTTGGCGACGTAGTTGACCTGCCCCTTGGCGCCGGGCACGCGCTGCATCGGGAACGGACGTTCGGTGCCGAAGATTTCCTTCAGCTTGGGGCGCAGTTCCGGCGAAAACTCGAATTTGGCCTGCGTATCCAGCAGCTTGACCATGTTGCGCTCATTGCCCTGCGCCGCGCGCAGTTCCTTCATCGCCTGCGACAGCGTGGCGATGTTTTCCTTGGTGAGCAGTTCAGGAAGCTGCCTGGCCTCGTCGGCGTAGGCGGGAGCGGCCAGCAAAGCGCCGGCCGTGGTGAGTGCGAGGAGAGTATTTTTCAAGGCGAAACCGGGGAAAGTCAGAGTTGCGTTATTGTAGCTACTCGACAGTACCCCGAAATACGCACTTTGTCACTACAGGTCCGGATATGGGCTCTTGCCGCCTTCGGCGATGAACTGGTCGATGCGCGCCTCCAGCACCGGCAGCGGCACCGAGCCCAGTTGCAGCACGGTGTCGTGGAAGGCGCGGATGTCGAACTTCTGGCCCAGCGCCTTCTCCGCCTTCTTGCGCGCGTTGATGATGCTCATCTCGCCCAGATAGTAGGACAGCGCCTGGCCCGGCCACGAAATGTAGCGGTCCACCTCCGTCTCGATCTCGTGATTGGACAACGCGGTGTTCTCGCGCAGGTAATCCTGCGCCTGTTTGCGCGTCCAGCCCTTGCTATGCAGCCCGGTGTCCACCACCAGGCGCGAGGCGCGCCAGGCCTGGTAGCTCAGCATGCCGAAGATCTCGTACGGCGTTTCATACATGCCCATCTCCACGCCCAGGCGTTCGCTGTACAGCGCCCAGCCCTCGCCGTAGGCCGAGATATAGGCATTGCGGAACGGCGGACGGCCCTTCTGTTCCATCGCGATCGGCATCTGAAAGGCGTGGCCCGGCGCCGATTCGTGCAGCGTCAACGCCGGCATGCTGTACAGCGCACGCGACGGCAGGTTGTAGGTGTTGACCAGGTAGACGCCCGGACCGCCACGGCCCGAGGTGTAAAACGGCGCCTGGTCGTCCGGCACCGGGATCACCGCGAAACGGCGGCGCGGCAGGTAGCCGAAGTATTGCGACACCTTGCCGTCGAACTTCTTGGCCACCCAGGCGGAGCGCATCAGCAGCTCTTCCGGCGTCTTGGCGTAGAACCGCGGGTCGGTGCGCAGGAATTGCAGGAAGGCCGGCAGGTCGCCATCGAATTTGACCTGCTTGATCACGTCCTGCATCTCGGCGCGGATCTTGGCCATTTCCTCCAGGCCGATGTTGTGGATCTGGTCCGCCGTCAGCGAGGTGGTGGTGAATTCGACGATCTTCGACTGGTAGTAGGCCTTACCGTCCGGCAGGCTCTCGGCCGCCAGCTCCTCGCGCGCGGCCGGCACGTATTCCTCACGCATGAATTTCAGCAGCGATCGGTGCGCCGGGATCACCGTGTCGCGGATCACTTTCACCGCCTGCGCGCGCAGCTCCTGCAGCTGCGCGGCCGGCATCGAGGCGGGCATGCTCTTGAACGGCAGGTAGAACACCGTGTCCTCAGGCGTCTTGGCCTCGGTCACCGAGGTGATGGAGCCGTCCCGGCCCACCAGCGTGACTTTCGGCGGCGTGAAGCCGCGCGCCATGCCGGCGCGCATGTTGACGATTTCCTCGTTAAAGTAGCGCGGCACGTCGGCCAGTTGCTTCAGGTAGTCGCGGAACTCCTTTTCCTTGCTCATCGGACGACGCGCGGTGCCGGCCATGTTGGACCAGAAGGCCGTGTCGGCGTTCAGCGGCTTTTCGTATTCGCGGAACTGCTGGGCGGCGATGAGGGCGGCGATCTGCGCCTTGTACACCTGGTAGTTGATGCGCTCCGGCGCCGACAGGCTGGCTTCCTTGATGCCGTCCAGTTTTTTCATCACGCCCTGCCAGTAGGCCAGGCGCTTGTTCTGGGTGGCGGCGTCGATGCGTGGCAACGAGGGCGAGACGCCGCTGTCGTTGTCATCCTCGCCGTCCTCCTGCCTCTGGCTCAGGCGCCATTTCCATTCCTGCGTGTAGACCGCCTTGAACTGGGCGTCGGCGGGGCCGGGCTTGACGGCCGGCGCGGCGGCGCCGGCGTTGAGGCAAACCAGCATGACTGCACCGGCGATGGCGGTGCTGAACTTCTTATCCATAGATCTCCAGATCGATTACATGTTCAATAAATTACGGCGCTCGCGCAGCAGCGCGGTGAAGCTTTCGGCGTTGACCGGACGGCTGAAATAATACCCCTGCATCTCGTCACACCCGCGCTCGGTCAGGAACCGCACCTGTTCGCGCGTCTCCACGCCCTCGGCGATCACGCGCATATTCAGGTTGTGCGCCAGCGAGATCACCGACAGCGCGATAGCCGCATCGGCGCTGTTGGTGGTGACGTCGTCGACGAAGGATTTGTCGATCTTCAGCACGTCGATCGGGAAGCGCTTCAGGTAGCTCAGGCTCGAATAGCCGGTGCCAAAGTCGTCCAGCGAGATGCTGACGCCGATGTCCTTCAGGCGGCGCAGCGCCGCCACCGCCTTGTTCGGATCGCCCATCACCGTGCCCTCGGTGATTTCGAGGCCCAGATATTCCGGCGCCACGCCGAACTTGCGCAGCGTGCTTTCCACGTACGGCACGGTGGCATCGTTGGCGAACTGCCCCGCCGCCAGATTGACCGCGACCTTGATCTGGCCCAGGCCCTCATCGTGCCACAGCTTCATCTGCGCGCAGACGCTTTCCAGCACCCACTCGCCGATGGAGTTGACCAGCCCATATTCCTCGGCCAGCGGGATGAAACGGTTCGGCGGCACCTTGCCCAGCACCGCGTTGTCCCAGCGCAGCAGCGCTTCGGCGCCGACCATGGCGCCGGTCTTCAGGCAGACCTGCGGCTGGTAATGGACTTCGAACTCGTCGCGCGCGATCGCGCCGCGCAGTTGGCTCTGGATCGCCAGCTTGTCGCGGATCTCCGCGTCCATGCGCTCGGTGAAGAAGGCGTAGTTATCGCGGCCGATCTCCTTGGCGCGGAACAGCGCCGTGTCGGCGTTGCGCACCAGCTCATCGAAGCTCTCGCCATCGGTCAGGCTGACGGCGATGCCGATGCTGGAGGTGACGGTGAGCTGCTGGCCGTCGATCACCAGTTCCTTGCGCAAGCCGGCCAATATCTTTTGCGCCAGCGCGATGGTGGCGGTGAGCTGGGTGTCGTCATCGACGATGATCTGGAACTCGTCGCCGCCCTGGCGGGTGACGGTGTCGCCCTCGCGCACGGTCTCGCTCAGATATTTGGACACCACCTGCAGCGCCTTGTCGCCCATGTCATGGCCATACGAATCGTTGATGCTCTTGAAGCGGTCCAGGTCCAGGCACATCACGGCCACGCAGCGGCCCTCGCGGCGCGCGGCGGCCAGCGTCTGCACGAAGCGCTGGCGCGCCAGCATGCGGTTCGGCAGGCCGGTCAGGGCGTCGTGGTTGGACAGGAAGTCGATCAGGTGCTGCTCGGCCTTGCGCTCGGTGATGTCCATGAACACGGCCACGTGATTGACCACGTGGCCTTGCTCGTCGCGCACCACGGAAGCGCTCAGCAGGCCGGGATAGGTGTCGCCGTTCTTGCGGCGCGCCAGGATCTCGCCCGACCAGTGGCCGGTGGTGACCACCGACTGCACCATGGCGCCGAACGACGAGCTGTCATGCTCGCCGGCGTACAGCAGGCCGGCGTTCTGGCCCTTCACCTCCTCGGCGGTGTAGCCGGAGATTTGCGTGAACGCGGGGTTGGTGGCGACGATGCGGGCGTCGCGGTCGGTCACGACGATGGCGTCCTGGGTGGCCTCGAACACCTGGCTGGCGAGGCGCAGGAACTCCTCGTTGGCGCGGCGCTGCTCGACTTCCCTGGCCAGTTCCGCCGTGCGTTCGGCCACGCGCTCCTCCAGCAGCGCGCGCTCGCTGGCCAGCGCCTTCTGCGCCCGCCCCAGCTTGACGTGGGCGTCGGTGCGGGCCAGGATTTCCTCGGCCTGGAAAGGCTTGGCGATGAAGTCCACCGCGCCCAGCTCGAAGCCGCGCACCTTGTCGTCGGTGTCGTGCTGGGCCGACAGGAAGATCACCGGCACCTGCGCCAGCTCCGGCGTGGCCTTCAGGCGGCGGCATACTTCAAAGCCGTCGATGCCGGGCATGCGGATGTCGAGCAGGATCAGCTCCGGCGGACGCGATTGCGCGGTCCACAGGGCCAGCTCGCCGTTGGGCGCCTGGCGCACGTAGTAGCCGGCCTCCGTCAGCAGGTCGCTCAGCAGCTTGAGCGAGGCCGGCGTGTCCTCCACGATCAGCACTTCGCCCTTGGTGTGTTGTTCCGACAAATCCCGGTGCATGTAAAACTCTCTCGCCTAGTCAACCGCTCAACTACACTATGATATACCCGTCAGGCTGGGGACTCCAATTCATTACCCGCCTCGTCCAGCAAGGCGCATAGCTGCGGGTACTGGTGCAGCTGGATCATGTGCTCGATGCGCGCCACCACCTCGGCCAGTTCGGCCGGCAAAGGCGCCAGCAGCGCGTTCACGCGCGACAGGTTCAACTCCTGCAAGGCCGTCTTCAACTCCTCGCGCAGGGCCGGATCGAGGCGCCGCAGGTCCGCGCGCACCAGCGGCGCCGGCGCCAGCTGCCGCATGCCGAGGTGACGGCGCACGAAGTGCAGCCCCAATTGCTGCTCCAGCACCGCGTACAACCGCTCCTGTTCGACCGGCTTGCGCATGAACTCATCGGCGCCGGCGCCAAGGGCTTCCTCGCGTTCCTCGGCGAAGGCGGACGCGGTCAGCATCACGATGCGCGGCTGCGGGCCGTCCTGGTTGGCGCGGATGCGGCGCGTGGCGCTCAGGCCATCCAGCGCCGGCATGCGCCAGTCCATGAACACCAGGTGCGGCTGCCAGACGTCCACCATGGCCAGCGCCTGCGCGCCGTCGCCCACCACCGCCACCTCGAAGCCCAGTGGCTTCAGCAGGCTTTCCAGCAGCGTGCAACCGTCGGCGTTGTCGTCGGCCACCAGGATGCGGCGGCGCTGCTGCGGCTCCAGCGCGCTGACCTCCTCCTCGCCGGCGGACGGCGCCTCGTCGGTCACCTGCACCGTCACCGTGAAATGGAAGGTGGCGCCGGCGCCCGGCGTCGACTGCAGCGCCAGCGTGCCGCCCATCAGCTGGACGAACTCGCGCGAGATCGTCAAGCCCAGGCCCGTTCCCTCCTTCGCGCCCGGCCCTTCGGCCTGGATGAAGGGTTCGAAGATGCGCGCCTGGTCCTCCCGCGCGATGCCGGGACCGTTGTCGATCACCGCGAACGCCAGTTCGCAGTCGCCGTTGCGCGCGCTGCCGCGCACCCGCAGCGTGACCCGGCCCTGGCCGGTGAACTTGACCGCGTTCGACATCAGGTTGAGCAGCACCTGGCGCAGCTTGGTGCCATCCACGCGCGCGCTGGCCGGCAGGCCGACGCTGTCCAGCACCAGTTCCACGCCAGTCTGGCCGGCGCGCATGCTGACCATGTCCATCACTTCCTGCAGCATGTCGTTGAGGTTGACCACCTCCGTTTGCAGCACCGCGCGCCCGGCCTCGATCTTGGACAATTCCAGGATGTCGTTGATCAGCGTGAGCAGATGCTGGCCGGAGCGGTGGATGATGGCGAGGTTGCGCTTCTCCTCCGGCAGCATGTTCTTGGAGTCCGCCATCAGGCGCGAGAAGCCGATCACGGAATTGAGCGGCGTGCGCAGCTCGTGGCTCATGTTGGCGAGGAAGGTGCTCTTGGCGCGGTTGGCCGCCTGCGCCTGGCGCACCGCCACCGACAACGCGTTGGTGCGCTCGGCCACCAACTCCTCTAGGTGGATGCGGTGGCGGCGCAGCTCCGCCTCCGCCGTGCGGCTGGCGGTGACGTCGTAGTTGACGCCCACCATGCGCATCGGCTGGCCCTCGGCGTCGCGGAACACCATGGCGTCGGCCTTCAGGTAGTGCAGCGAGCCGTCCGGCCAGATCAGGCGGAACTCGACATCGAATTCGGCGCTGCCGTCCAGCGCCTGCCGCAGCAGCATCTCGGTCGGAATCGCGTCGTCCGGGTGCATCATCTTGCGCCAGGTGTCGAACGGCTTTTGCAGCGTGCGGCCTTCCAGGCCGTGCAGGCGGTACATCTGCTCATCCCACACCATCTCGTCGGTGACGATATTCCAGTCCCAGATGCCGATGGCGGCCGCGCTCGAGGCGATCTGCAGGCGCTCCTCGCTGGCGTGCATGGCGACGTAGCGGCTCTCCATCAGGCGCACCATCTCGCGGATCGAGGCGTTGAGCGTTTTCAGTTCGCCGGTGTACCAGTCGCGCGGCGGCGAGGCGCCCGGATTCTGGCCCGCCTTGACGCTGGCCGCGTAGCGCTCGATATTGGTCAGCGGCTTGAGGATCAGCTGCCACAGCAGCAGATAGAGACTGAGCACCAGCGTCACGTCCAGCACGAAAATCAGGCCGGCGATGGCGTACAGGCGCTGGCGCAGCTGCTCGATCAGCAGCGCCGGCGACGCGTACACCGTGATGGTGCCGATATTCTGGCCGCCGGCCACGATGGGCCGCTGCTCGGACAACAACTCGGGATCGGAGGGGAGGCGCTCGGTCGGCACCAACTGCGCCTGCTCGTTACGGGTCAGGATGAAGGGCCGGGTGCTGGCCGCCGGCGCCACCGCGCTGGCGTACAGGTCGCGGTTGCTCAAACCGCTCTTCATGATGGTGACGATCTGGGTTTCGTCAAAATTCCAGGCCGGCAGCGCCACGGCGGCGGCCAGTTCATCGGCGCTGTTGGCCAAGGTCTTGTGCAGCTGTTCCCAGCGCTGGGCGCGCTCCACCTGGTAGAAATACAGCGCAAACGTCGTCAGCACCAGCGTCACCACGGCGGTCAGCGTCACGCTGACGAAAACGGCGATAGAGACCTTACCTAGGCGGCGGGCGAGTCGGACCAACATCGGCAAACCATTCTCTGGGGTTAATCTGCGTGGGTTACGACTTGGATCATAGGTTCAAACTGGCATGAAGTCCATGTATATTTGCGCTCAAGCAACATCCTTAGCGGAATGTAACTGGTCCCAGGCGTTGGCGGTGCTGAGGTACAGCTTGCCGTTCAGGTCCTGCAGCAGCGTGCTGTGGCGCAGCCGGTCCATGACCGGCCCCTTGACCTCGGCCAGGTGCATGCCGATGCCGCGGCGTTTGAGGCTCTGGTTCAATTCCGACAACGCCATCAGCGCCGTGGTGTCGATCGAGCTGACCGCCGTCATCACCAGCACCAGGTGACGCGCGCTCTGGTGGGTGGCCAGTTCGCACTCGATGCGCTCGTTGACCGCCTCCACATTGCCGAAGAACAGATTGGCGTCGATGCGCAGCACCAGCAGCGCCGGCTGGGTTTCGGCCGGATAGCGCTCAATATTGCGGAAATGCTCACTGTTGGCGATGCGGCCCAGCACCGCGATGTGCGGCCGGCTGGCGCGCCAGATCAGGGTGCCCATCGACAGCGCCACGCCAATGATCACGCCCGCCTCCACTCCCAGCACCAGCACCCCGAGGCAGGTGGCGCCCCAGGCCAGCGCGTCGCCGCGATCGTACTCCCAGGCGGTGCGCAAGATGCCCAGTTCCAGCATGCCCAGCACGGCGACGATGATAGTGGCGGCCAGCACCGGCAACGGCAACAGCGCCAGCCAGCCGGTCGGCGCCAGCAGCGCGCAAGCCAGCAGCACGGCGGTGATCAGGCTGGCCAACGGCGTGTTGGCGCCGGCCGCGAAGTTAACAGCCGAGCGCGACAGGCTGCCGGTCACCGGAAAGCCGCCCGACAGCGCGCTGGCCACATTGGCCGCGCCCAGGCCGATCAGCTCATGATTGCTGACCAATTTCTCATTGCGCTTGAGCGCCAGCGCCTGCGCGCCGGACATCGACATCAGGAACACGATAAAGCCGATCAGCAGGCCCGGTTGCAGCAAGGGGCGCCAGTGCGCGCTGGACGAGGCCAGGTTCAAATGCGGCAGGCCGGCCGGAATCGCGCCGGTGGTGCGCACGCCCATCCCGGCCAGGCCGGTGCTGGACATTAGCCAGATCCCGCCCAGCACCACCAGCATCGGCGCCAGCTTGGCGCCGATATCGGCGGCCGCCGGCGGCAGGCCGCAGCGCTTCAGCAGCGCGGCGCCGTAAAAGCGCGCCAGCACCAGCAAGGCCAGCGCGCCCAGTCCCAGCGCGGCGCTGGGCGCATGCCAGTGCGGCAGTTCCGCGCCGAGCAGCGTGTGCACCTGATCGAAAGCGATGACGATGGCCGAACCGACGGTGAAGCCGCTCATCACGGGGCGCGAGAAGAAGTTGGCGAGAAAGCCCATGCGCAGCAGGCCGCACAGCAGCAGCACCGCGCCCGACACCAGCGCCAGCTGCGCCGCCAGCACGCCGGCCAGCGCGGAACCGGCGGGCGCCATGGGGCCGATCACGGCGGCCGTCATCAGCGAGACGATCGCCATCGGGCCGACCGACTGCGTCATGCTGCTGCCGAACAGCGCATAGACGATGGGCGGCAGGATGCTGGCATAGATGCCGACCACCGGCGACAATCCCGCCACCATCGCATACGCCATGCCCTGCGGGATCATCATCATCGCCACCACCAGCCCGGCGCTGACATCGCCGGGAAGCTGGTCGCGCCGATAGTTCTTCAACCAGTGCAGCATCGTCGTTCCAAGTTCCGAAATGCCGACAGTTTACACCAAATGCGAATTCCGAATTAGCTAATGCAAAAAACGCATACCCCAGAAATTCGGGGTCAGCTCTGACATTCGGACACCGAACTACTTTGTTTGATCTTCCTCAATGCAGGATTTCGAGGTATTTTACGTACTGATTCAGATCAAAAAATATGCTCGCGTGTCCGAATGTCAGAGCTGACCCCGAATTTCGCCGCTGTACGCTGGAATGCTAGCCTTTCATCTGGGCACGGCCTTGCGCGTCTAGCTTGATCTCCGTCACCCGCTCGCCGTAACGCACTTTGAGTTTCTGCAGCGGCTTGCCGCGCACTTGCAGCTGCCGCAGGCGCCCCTCCGACCAGTCGAGATCCAGCTCCACGCCGCCCCGTGCGCGCACGCCGCGTACCGAGCCTTCCGGCCAGGCCCGCGGCAGCGCGGCAAGCAGGCGGATTTCACCGCCCCAGGACTGCACCAGCATTTCGAGGATCGCCGCCGTGCCCCCGAAGTTGCCGTCGATCTGGAACGGCGGGTGGGCGTCGAACATGTTCGGGTAGGTGCGCTCCGGACCCAGCAGGCCTTGCAGGATCGAATACGCGCGCTCCCCCTCGCCCATGCGCGTCCACAAGGCCAACCGCCACGCGGTGGCCCAGCCGGTCGATTTGTCGCCGCGCGTGTTGAGCGTGGTCTTGGCGGCGGCGATCAGGTCGGGCGTGTCGCGCACGTTGATTTGTTCGCTCGGGTAGACGCCGTACAGGTGCGAGACGTGGCGATGCTGCTGCTCCGGCGCGCCCGCGTCCCAGTCCTCCAGCCATTCCTGCAACTGGCCCTGCGCGCCGACGCGGTCGGCCGGCAGGCGCGCGCGTTTCGCCGCCAGCTCGGCGGCAAAGTCGGCGTCGCCCTCTTTCAGCAGCGCGTGCGCCTGCAGCGTCCAGCCGAACAGGTCGCGGATGATCTGCCGGTCCATGGCCGGGCCGGCGCAGGTGGCCACGCCCTTGTGATGCTCGTTCTCCGGCGAGATCGAAGGAGACGTCACCAGCCCCCTGCCCCGCGGGTCCTCCACCAGCGTGTCGATGAAGAACAGCGACGCGCCTTTCAGCAGCGGATAGATGCGGCGCAGCCAGGCCTCGTCGAGGTTGTACTCGTAGTGATCCCACAGGGCCTGGCACAGCCACGCGCCGCCGCACGGCCACATGCCCCACAGCGGGCCGTCAATCGGCGCCGCCGCGCGCCACAAGTCCGTGTTGTGATGCGCCACCCAGCCGCGCGCGCCGTAGCCCTTGCGCGCGGCGACAGCGCCGGTCACGCTCAAGTCCTCCACCATGCGCAGCAGCGGCTCCACGCATTCGCGCAGGTTGGCCGATTGCGCCGGCCAGTAGTTCATCTGGGTGTTGATGTTGATGGTGTACTTGCCGCCCCATGGCGGATTGGTGCCCTCGTTCCACAGCCCCTGAAGATTGGCCGGCTGGCTGCCGGGGCGCGACGACGACAGCAGCAGGTAGCGCCCGTACTGCACGTACAGCGCGGCCAGTCCGGCGTCCGGCTGCCGCTCGGCCACCGCGATGCGCTGGTTGGTCGGACGCGGATCGGCGGCGCCGGAACCGATCCGCAGCGACAGGCGGCGGAACAGCGTCTGGTGCGCATGCACATGGCCGCTGCGCAGGCGCGCGTAGGGTTTGGCGGCAGCGGCGGCGGTCTGCGCGCGCACCGTCGTTACCGGATCGCCGCTGACGTCCGCGTAGTTGACGTAACTGGTGGCGGCGGCCACCAGCAGCGTGATGGTGGTGGCGCCGCGCACTTCGATGCGGTCCTCGCGAGGCGTGATGGAGCCATCGCCCAGCGCCTGCACGCGCACCGCGTAGCGCAGGGAGGATGGGATGCCGGCGGCGGCCACGTTGCGGCCTTCAATCAGCAGCGCGTCGGCGCCATCGGCGCGCACCGACAAGCTGGATGGACGTTCGGCCGCGCGCACGGACTCGCGGTAGTCCCACGGCATGGGCGCGACAGCGGCGGCCTGCTTTGCCCCGCTGTAGTCGGTGACGCCGTAGTTGACTTCCATCGGATGACGGTAGCCCAAATCGAAATTCATCACGCCGCCATTGGCGGTCAGGCGCACCACGATGACTTGATCGGGCGCGCTGGCAAAGACTTCGCGCTTGTACTGGATGGCGCCGTCGCTGAAGCGCGTGGCGCTGATGGCGGTATCGAGGTCGAGCCAGCGCCGGTATGCGGTGCCGGCGGCCACACCGTGGAAGTCGAGCAGCAGATCTCCCGCCGCGCCGTAAGGCATCTGCGTCTTCGGCACGCCCATCATGGCGGACGAGATCAGGTCGGCCGCCTCGTGGAACTTGCCCTCGTCGATCAAGGCGCGCACTTGCGGCAGCGCCGCCGCCGAGCGCGGATTGTTCGGATCATACGGACCGCCGGCGAACAGCGTGTCCTCATTGAGCTGGATGCGCTCCTGCGCGATGCGGCCATAGCTCATGGCGCCCAGCCGGCCATTCCCGACCGGCAGCGCCTCCACCCATGGCCCCGCAGCCTGCTCGTACCACAGGGACAGGCTCTCTTGCCCGCCACGCGCCGTCGCCTGAACGGCGGCGCGCGCCAAACCCGGGAAAGCCATCGCCAGCCCGGCGGAAACCATGAAATTGCGGCGTGTCGTCATCATGTCTCGTATAGGAGTTTTTTTTCCTATTCTGAGCGCGAAAAACCGCGGCCTCAATTACGAAATCCACCAACGCCACGACTATTTTTTACAGATCCCCGGACAACCCATCCTTGACCGCGTTCAGGATCTCGAGCGACAGCGCCTCGTCATCCACCGCGCGCGACAACACTATCGCGCCGATCATGGACGCATACTTGGCCAGCGCCTGCTTGCGCTGCTGCGCCGCGTCCTCACCCGGCATCAGCTGCTCCAGCACCGCCAGCTGGCCGCGCGCACCCTCGGTCATGGCATGGCGCGCCTTCGGTCCCAGCCGCGCCACGTCCGCGCCCAGCGCGGTCACCGAGCAGCCCTTGCCCGGATGGTCGCGATGCTGCGTGGTCAGGTAGCCCTCGCCGATCTTCTCCAGCGCCTTGTCGCGCCCCTCGGCCACATAGCCTTCCCAGCGATCGATCGATTTCTTCAGCGCGTGCGCGGCCGCCTCGGCCAGCAAGTCCTCCTTGGAGGCGAAGTGGCCGTAGAAGCCGCCGTGGGTCAGCCCCGCGCTCTTCATCAAATCGGCCACGCCGATGCCGTCGTAGCCTTTTTCGCGGAACAGCCGCGCGGCGGTTTCGATGATGCGCTCGCGGTTGAGCGCCACTTGTTCTCTGCTGACTTTCATATTCGCCTCCTGCTTGAATCCTATTGACATTATACATTACGGGCGTAATATATCAAACATTACGATCATCATTAAAAGGACCCATCATGAAAGCAGTCATCAGCGCCTATGCACGTTCGCCCTTTCATTTCGCCCGCAAGGGCAAGCTGGCCGAGGTCCGCCCCGACGACCTTGGCGCGCAGGTGGTCAAGGGCCTGATCGAACGCACCGGCATCGATCCGCGCCTGCTGGACGACGTCATCCTCGGCTGCGCCTATCCGGAGGCGGCGCAGGGCAACAACCTGGCGCGCATCGTTTCGCTGCTGGCCGGCTTCCCGCACGAGGTCAGCGCCCTGACCATCAACCGCTTCTGCGGTTCGTCGATGTCGGCCGTGCACATCGCCGCCGCCAATATCGAGGCCGGCCTGGGCGAGGCCTATCTGTGCGTCGGCGTCGAGTCGATGACCATGGTGCCGCAAGGCGGCTTCAATTTCTCGCCGCACCCGCGGCTGCTGGCGGAAACCGACACCTACATCAGCATGGGCGACACCGCCGAAAACGTCGCCCGCAAGTACGAGGTATCGCGCGCCGACCAGGAGGCGCTGGCGCTGCGATCGCACCAGAAGGCCGCCGCCGCGCGCGCGGCCGGTCTGCTGAAGGACGAAATCGTCCCCATCACCACCGCCAGCGGCGAGGTGGTCGCGGAGGACGGCTGCATCCGCCCCGGCACCACGCTGGAAGCGCTGGCGTCGCTAAAGCCGGTGTTCGATCCGGAACATGGCGTGGTCACGGCCGGCACCTCGTCGCCGCTGACCGACGGCGCCTCGGCGGTGCTGGTGACCAACGAGGCATTCGCCCGCAAGCACGGCCTGCAACCGAGCGCGCGCATCGTCTCGATGGCGGCCGTCGGCTGCGACCCGGCGCTGATGGGCATCGGCCCGATACCGGCCACGCAAAAAGCCCTCAGGCTGGCCGGCCTGAAGGCGGAGGATATCGACGTGGCGGAGATTAACGAGGCCTTCGCCTCGCAGGCGCTGGCCAGCGTGCGCGAATTGGGCATCCGGCCGGAGGTGTTGAATATCGACGGCGGCGGCATGGCCATCGGCCATCCGCTGGGCGCCACCGGCGCGCGCATCACCGGCAAGGCGGCGGCGCTGCTGAAGCGCACCGGCGGCCGCTACGCGCTAGCCGCCCAGTGCATCGGCGGCGGCCAGGGTATCGCCACCATCCTGGAACGGATTTAAACCGTCGCCAGCTCGATGCAGTTGCGGCCCGCGCGCTTGGCGCGGTGCAGCGCGGTGTCGAGACGGTCGAGCACCGTGGCGCCGCCCTCGTCCGCGTTCACCTGGGTCACGCCCAGGCTGACGCTGACGGTGGCGCCGAAGCCGGCGCCCGGCAGGTCGGCCTCGGTGATGGCGGTGCGCAGTTTCTCCGCCAGGCGCATGGCGTCGGCCGAGGTGGTGTGGGTGGCGACGATCAGGAATTCCTCGCCGCGCATGCGCGCCAGCGTGTCCGAGGTGCGCAGGCGGCCCATCACCGTTTCCGCGATCTTGCGCAGCGCGTGCTCGCCCACGGTGGCGCCGTATAAATCGTTGGCGGAGCGGAAGCTGCCGACGTCGAAGGTCAGCACCGACAGCGGCAGGCCGTAACGGCGCGCGCGGCGGATTTCATTGTCCAGCGCATCCTCGCCGGCGCGGCGGTTGGCGGCGCCGGTGATCGTGTCCACGGTGCTCATCTGCGACAGCTGGCCGGACAGGGTGTCGTTCTGGTGCTTCAATTCGCTCATGCCCAGGCCGAAGCTGACAAACTGCGCCAGGCTGGCGAAGCAGGCGAACTGCTCGCGCGAGAACGTGATGTGCCGGTCGAACATCAGGCAGATGGCGCCCATCTCGGGGCCGCCCGGCTCAGCGCGCAGCGGCAGCGCCAGCACCATGCGCACGTTGCGGTCGTGCAGTTGCATCGCCAGTTCCGGATCGCCGGCCTTCTCCGGCGCATCCAGCAGCACCATCTCGCCGCGCGAGACCGCCATCAGCGGCGGGAACACGTCGCGCAGCGGCGATTGCAGCAGACGGTCGCGCCGCTGCAGCAGGCGCCCCAGGTCGAGGTGGTTGCGCGCCTCCTGCGCCACCAGTTGCAGGTCGCCGCGCCCCTTCATGTGCAGTAGCGAGGTGTGGCGCACGCCGGGGAAATTGCACAGGGCCAGGCAGATCTGCGAGGCCATGGTGGCGATGGCGTCGATGCCGCCCAGGGCGCGCTGCAGGCTGCGCTGCACGCCCAGCAGGTCGCGCAATTCCTTTTCCTTGTCCAGCAATTCCTGCTGCATGGCGGCGGCCGGATCGGCCGGCACGGCCAGCGCCTGCTTGACGGCCTGTTGCAGCTCGTCGTTGAGCAGCGGGCAGATGCGGTAATCGAAGGTGCCATAGGCCATCAGCTCCGGCAGCCAGGCGGTGTGCTCGTAGGCGCACAGCAGCAGGATGGCGGCGCCGGCCCGGCTGCGGATCAGCGCCCCCACGCCGGTCAGCTCGTTCAGGTGGTCGAACCCGTTCAGGTCGAGGATCAGCAGGTCGGCTTCGCGCTTGACCAGCGCCACGCCGGTGGCGTCCACGCTCTCGCACATCACCAGCTGGCTGAACATCTCGCCGCAGCAGGATTGGAATGCCGCGCGGCGCTCGCCACCAGGGTTAAAAAATACGCCCGTGCTGCTCGACCGGGTGAAAACGTCCGCCATGATGATACTCCCTGCCTTGGTTCTGTTTTTTTGGGTTGAAAATCGTCTCTCCTGATAGTGTGCCATAAAGTTCATAATTAGCAATATTTTTTGCACTAAAGATCAGTTTTATTTGCCGTACATGGCATGCGTGTGTGAGTAAGCGCACGGTCAGCCCGCCAGCCCGCGCCAATACTGTTTCTTCGACATCAAGGGAGGACACCATGGCAAATTCGGAAAACAAGGCTGATCCGGGCTCGGCGAGCTTGCAGCGCGACATCCAGCAGCGCCAGGACCAGGCCGACCGGCAGCGTCAGGGGGGCGGCGAGAGCAAGAGCAAGGAACCGGTCCAG
Source organism: Duganella sp. SG902 (assembly GCF_013376005.1). GTDB lineage: Bacteria > Pseudomonadota > Gammaproteobacteria > Burkholderiales > Burkholderiaceae_D > Rugamonas. Next base: position 41,710 of record NZ_JABMJK010000006.1, read on the forward strand.
ACCACCGACCACACCTATCCCGGCACGCCGATGCCGTCCCAGCATCTTGAAAAACCGGGGCTGGAAGCCGACATGCAGCAAAAACCCGAATTCCTGGCGACGGACTACGTCGGCAGCGGCAAGCTGGCCGGCATGGCGGCGCTGATCACCGGCGGCGATTCCGGCATCGGCCGCGCGGTCGCGGTGCTGTATGCGCGCGAAGGCGCGGACGTCGCCATCGTCTACCTGGAGGAAGATCAGGATGCGGAAGACACCAAGCGTTATGTGGAGGCCGAAGGTCAGACCTGCCTGCTGCTCCGCGGCGATGTGCGGGATCCTTCGTTCTGCCGCGACGCGGCGCAGCAGGCACACGAGCGCTTTGGCCGGCTGGACATACTGGTCAACAACGCGGCGTTTCAGGAGCATGCGGAAAAACTGACCGACCTGACCGAGGACCGCTTCGACCTCACCATGAAGACCAACGTCTACGGCTACTTCCACATGGCCAAGGCGGTGCTGCCCTATCTGAAGCGCGGCGCCTCGATCATCAACACCGGCTCGGTCACCGGCCTGGAAGGCTCCAGCCACCTGCTGGACTATTCCACCACCAAGGGCGCGATCCACGCGTTCACCAAGTCGCTGGCCTCCAACCTGCTGGAACAGGGCATCCGCGTGAACGCGGTGGCGCCAGGGCCGGTTTGGACACCGCTGAATCCGGCCGACGCCTCGCCCGAGAAGATCGCCAGGTTCGGCGCCGACACCGACATGAAGCGCCCCGCCCAGCCGCAGGAGCTGTCGCCGGCCTACGTGTTCCTGGCCGCGCCGTCCTGCTCCAGCTACATCAGCGGCATCGTGCTGCCGATTACCGGTTCGGTGGGAGGCTAGCCATGGCCGCACGCGCTTTGTGGAAAGGGGCGATCAGCTTTGGCCTGGTCTACATTCCGGTCGAGATGTACACGGCCGTGCAGGAGCACGACCTCGATCTGACCATGCTGGACCGGCGCGATTTTTCGCCGGTCGGCTACAAGCGCTATAACAAGAAGACCGGCAAGGAGGTCACCTGGGACGATATCGTCAAGGGCTACGAGTACGAGGACAACGAGTACGTGGTGCTGTCAGACGAGGACCTGAAGCGCGCCAACGTGGAAGCCACGCAGACCATCGATATCGTGGCCTTCGTGGAGGCGGCCGACGTGCCGCTCACCTACTACGAAACGCCCTACTACCTGGCGCCGGCGCGTGGCGGCGCCAAGGTGTACGCGCTGCTGCGCGAGACGCTGCGCAAGGCCGGCAAGATAGGCATCGCCACGGTGGTGATGCGCACCAAGCAGCACCTGTGCGCGCTGGTGTGCGTCGAGGACAAGATCGTGCTGAATACCCTGCGCTATGCGACCGAGATCCGCGACGCCGAGGAGTTGAAGCTGCCGCCCGCCACCTTGAAAGCGGCCGGCATCAGCGACAAGGAGCTGCAAATGGCGCTGTCGCTGGTGGACGGCATGAGCGAGGAGTGGAAACCGGAGCAGTATCACGACACCTACAAGGAAGACGTGATGGCCATGATCAAGAAGAAAATCAAGGCCGGCCAGACCAAGACCATCACCGCGCCCGAGAAGGACACCGCCGCGCCCAAGGCGTCCAACGTGGTGGATCTGGTGGCGCTGCTGCAGAATAGCCTGGGCAAGCGTGGCGCCAAGGGCGCGGCGGCCAAGGCCAAACCGCGCGCCGAGGAAGAAGAGGATGACGAGGAAGTGGAGGCCAAGCCGAAGCCACGCCGCACCACCTCGACCACGCGCGCCAAGAGCGGCGCCAAATCGACCGCGAAGACGGCAAGCCACACTACGGCCGCCGCCAAGCGCAAGCCCGCCGCGAGCCGCAAGGCCGCGTAAGCGCTGCGCCGGGTCTCGGTCGGCGCTCAGCCCTGCCCGGGCTTGAACTTCATCAGCTTCATCGCCGGCGCCAGGCCCTTGGCGGCTTTGGCGTAATCGTCCCAAGGGGCGTTGCCGACGTCCAGCCGATCGTGGACGTTGGTGACGTTCCATTGATCGGCGCTCTGGAGGCCATCCAGTTCGTCCCACGTGATCGGCACGGAGATGCCGAGGCCGGGCCGGGTGCGCGCCGACCATGCGCACACCGTGGTGGCGCCGCGTCCGTTGCGCAGGTAATCGATGAAGATCTTGCCGACGCGGTTGCGCGGGCCGCTCTTCACCACGAAGCGATCCGGTATGGTCTGCGCCATGTGGGCGACAATCGCCTGCGAGAAGGACTTGACGTCATCCCAGCCATAGCCCGGCTTGACCGGCACCACCACGTGCAAGCCCTTGCCGCCGCTGGTCTTCAGGAAAGCCGGCAGATCAAGCTCGGTGAGGAAGGCGCGCATCAGGTGGGCCGCCTCCTTGACCTGGTCCCAGCTGACGTTCTTGCCGGGGTCAAGGTCGAAGATCATGCGGTTGGGCTTTTCATAGCTGCTGCCGTTGGCGTTTTGTGTGTGCAGCTCGACCACGTTCATCTGCGCGGCCGACAGCAAGGCTTCCTCGGACGGCACTTCCAGCATCGGCGGGTGATCGGGATCGAGCGACTGCTTGAACTGCTTCACGCCGGGCATGCGCGAGATTTCGGCGTGCTTCTGGAAGAACAGTTCACCGCCCACGCCATCCGGTGCGCGCACCAGCGATACCGGGCGGCCTTTCAGGTGGGGGATCATCAGGTCGGCCACCAGCGCGTAGTAGCGTATCAGCGCGATCTTGGTGGCGCCGCTTTGCCTGTCGATGACACGGTCCGGATTGGTAATCTTCATGGAGGCGAGCGCGGATTGCATGGCGGGTTGCTCCTCTTTGATGTGAACGGGATTTTCACGCGTGATGCCGGCGGCGCGCTTGTCCTTGCGCAGCCCCTGGAACACGGCGTGGCGAATGGAGCCTGAATGCGTCCATTCGCTGAAGCTGATTTCGGCCACCAGCGTCGGCTTGAGCCAGTGGGCTTTCTTGTCGATGTCGCGGCTCGGAGCGAAGGGACTTTTTTCGGCATGGAGCTTGTCCATCCTCGCTTTCAGGTCCCGCAGCGAGGTGGCGTTGAAGCCGCTGCCAACGTTGCCGGCGTACTGGAGTTTGCCGTTTTCGTCGTAGGTTCCCAGCAGGAGCGAGCCGAAGCCGCTGCGCGAGCCTTGCGGGTCGGTGTAGCCGCCAATCACGAACTCCTGGCGCTGGCCGCATTTGAGCTTGATCCAGGTGCCGGTGCGGCGCGCGGTATAGCGCGAGTCCTTGCGCTTGCCGATGATGCCTTCGAGGCCCATCTGGCAGGCGGCTGCGATCATGTCCTGCGGCGGCGCGCTCAACGCGGCGCTGAAGCGGACGTTCCCGGTTTCGCGTTCGGCCATGATGTCTTGCAGGATGGCGCGGCGCTCTTCCAGCGGCAGGTCGCGCAGATCGCGGCCGTTGTGGAACGGGATGTCGAACAAAAAGTAGACGATGTCGCCGGGGTGGTCTTCGTCGAAGGCGTTTTGCAGCAGGCCGAAGTCGGGGCGGCCGTCGTCGTCGTGGACCACGATCTCACCGTCGTACCAGCCCGAGGGCAGCTTGAGGCGCGCGAGTTCGGCGCGCAGCGGTTGCAGCTTGTGGGTCCAGTCGTTACCGTTGCGGGTGATGAGGCGGACGTCCTTGCCGTCCACGCGCGCCAGCAGCCGGTAGCCGTCGAACTTGACCTCGAACAGCCAGTCCTCGGCCGATGCCGGCGGGGCGTCCACCAGCGTGGCCAGTTGCGGCGACAAGGTCTCCGGCATGGCCGACTTGGGCGCTGCACGCAGGATGTCCGCGGCGGAAGGCGGGGCGGCGGCCGTGGGCGCGGCAGGCATAGGCAGCGACTTGACGCTGTCCGGCATTTCATCCACCACGCTGAATTCCTCAGCCGAGCGTACGTACTCATCGTGCTCCTTGATGAGCAGCCATGGTTCCTGCTTCTCGCCCTTGCCCTTCATGCGCACCAGCACCCAGCGGCCGTGCATCTTGTGGCCGAACATTTCAAACTTCAGGTTTCCCGCCTTGAGCGCCTTGTGCGGATCATCCAGCGGCTTCCACGTTCCCTTGTCCCAGATGATCACCTTGCCCGCGCCGTACTGCCTGGGCGGAATCGTGCCTTCGAAATCGTTATAGGAGATGGGATGGTCTTCGACATGCACCGCCATGCGCTTGTCGTGCGTGTCGTAGCTGGGACCTTTGGGCACGGCCCAACTCATCATGACGCCGTCAAGTTCCAGGCGGAAGTCGTAATGCAGGCGCGTCGCCCAATGCTTCTGGATGACGAACGTGAGGGTGCCAACGCCCTCCTCGCCCCCCTCCGCCGGTTCGGGCGTGATGGCGAAGTTGCGCTTGGCCTTGTAGGTTTTGAGTGAGCCTTTCATGCGCCCAGCCTATGCCCGATCCGGCACCCGCACCGTGCGATACCCAACATGTAAGCGATTGTAAAGGCCGTCAACGACACCAATCCGGGCCACGTTTTTTGCTCAGAGACGCGGGAATTGTCCCGGGCCCGAAACCTGAAAACTAAAGGATTGAATCATGACTAAAGTAATCGCTACCCTGATCGCCGGCCTGTTCGCTACCGCCGCATTCGCACAGACCCCAGCCCCCGCCACCCCGGCAGCCGCTCCAGCCGCCGCCAAGGCCGAAGCCAAGGAAACCAAGGCCGCCGCCAAAGCGGAAGCCAAGGAAACCAAGGCTGAGATCAAAGCCGAAGCCAAGACCGCCAAGGTAGAAGCCGACGCCAAGAAAGACGTGGCCGTCGCCAAGGCCGAAGAAAAAGCCGACAAGGCCGACGCTCACGCCAAAGCCACCAAAACCAAAGCCAAAGCCCACGCCAAGGCGGAAAAAGCAGAAACCACCCCTGCCCCAGTCGTAACCAAGTAAATATGTCGTTCCGGCGCAGGCCGGAACCCATAGAACGCATGAGCTGACATACCGCATGCGTTCCATGGACTCCGGCCTTCGCCGGAGTGACGAAAAAAAAAGCGGACCTGCGGTCCGCTTTTCTGCGTTACTTCTGCGCCAGCGTGGTTGGCGGCGCATCGCCCCAGCCGCCGCCCAGCGCGCGGATCAACGCCACCGTGGTGACCGCGCGATTGCCGCGCAACTGCACCGCGCTGCGTTCCACCGCCGCCAAGTTGCGCTGCGCGTCCAGCAGATCCAGATAGCTGGAACGGCCGGCCGTGTAGAGCTTCTGCGCCAGGTCCGCCGAACGACGTGCCGACACCACGGCATCTTCAATCTGCGCCGTCTGGCCAGCCAGAATACGCAGGCCCGCCAGATTGTCTTCCACCTCGGCGAACGCCGTCAGCACGCTCTGACGATACGTGCCAACCGATTCCTCCAGCGCCGCTTCGCTGCGCGTGATGTTGGCGCGATTACGGCCACCATCGATCAACGGCATCGACAACGCGGCACCCAGCAACCACGAACGGCTGCTCCACTTGAACACATCCGCCACCGTGTTGCCCGACACGCCGCCAGCATTCGCGTTCAGCACCAGCGACGGGAACATGGCCGAACGCGCCACGCCGATGCGGGCATTGGCCGCTTCCATCGCGCGCTGTGCGGCGGCGATGTCCGGACGACGCTCCAGCAGGGTCGAAGGCAGACCGGCAGGAATAACCGGCAGCAGCGTGCCATCCAGCAGCGGGCTGTTACCGGCCGTGTAGCTGGCCGCTGGCTTGCCCAGCAAGACCGCCAGCGCATGCTCGGTGGTCACGCGTTGACGCTGCAGGCCAATGGCTTCGGCCCGCGCCGTCGCCAGTTCGGTCTTGGCGCGCGACAGATCGAACTCGCCAATGTCGCCCAGGTCGAAACGACGCTGGTTGACCTTGACGTTTTCTTCACGCGTCTGCACCGTGCGGTTCAGCGTTTCCAGTTCGGCGTCGGTGGAACGCAGACGGAAGTAAGTCTGCGCCACATCAGCCTGCACCGCCAGCAGCACCGAGCGGTAGTTGGCTTCCACCGAAGCGGCGTCGCCACGCGCTGCCGCCACATTCGACGATACGCGGCCGAACAGATCAACCTCGTAGCTGGCCGTCAGGCTGGCGTTGAACACCTTGGCCGGATCGACCGGCGTACCGGCCGGCAGGCCGGCCTCGGTCGGCGACTGGCGCAGGCGCTGCGCGCCGGCGTTCACGCCCACTTGCGGAATGCGGTCCGCTTCCGCGATGCCGGCGATGGCGCGCGCCTGCTTGACGCGGGCTGCGGCAACGGCCAGGTTGGCGTTGGCGCGGGTGGCTTCGTTGATCAGCTCATTCAGGGCCGGATCGTTGAAAGCCAGCCACCATTCGCCGCGCGGCTGCGCCTCGGCGGGCTGCGCCTGTTTCCAGGTGCTGCCGTCAGCGGCGGTCTTCACCTCCGCCGGCGCCTGCGACTCCTTGAAGGCGGTCGGCACATCCATCGCAGGCTGCTTGAATTCCGGTGCGGCGCACGCGGTCATCAGCAAGGCAGCCAGGATGGGCGCGACGCCTTTTGCGATCATATGCAGCTTGTTCATGTTAGTGGGTCCCTTCCAGTTTGGCCGGAGCGGCATCCGCCGCCACGGCTGGTTTATTCTTCTCCAGACGCACAGCCAGGGTACGCAGCAGGACGTAGAACACCGGCGTCAGGAACAGGCCGAAGAAGGTCACGCCCAGCATGCCGGCAAACACCGCCACACCCATCGCATGACGCATTTCCGAACCGGCGCCGTGCGAGAACACCAGCGGCAGCACGCCCATGATGAATGCGATCGACGTCATCAGAATCGGGCGCAGACGCAGACGGCATGCTTCCAGCGCGGCTTCCACGATCGAGCGGCCATGGTGTTCCAGCTCCCGTGCGAATTCCACGATCAGAATCGCGTTCTTCGACGCCAGGCCAACCAGCACGAACAGCGCAATCTGGGTGAAGACGTTGTTGTCGCCGTGGGTCAGTTTCACGCCAATCAGCGCGCACAGGATCGACATCGGCACGATCAGGATCACCGCCAGCGGCAAGGTCCAGCTTTCGTACTGGGCGGCCAGCACCAGGAACACCAGCAGCACGCACAGCGGGAACACGTAGATCATGGTGTTACCCGACAGGATGTCCTGATACACCAGCTCAGTCCATTCGTAGCCGATACCTTTCGGCAGAACTTCGTTGACGATCTTGGTCATCTCGGCCTGCGCTTCGCCCGACGACACGCCAGGAGCCGGTGCGCCATTGATCTCGGCAGCCACGTAGGCGTTGTAACGCTGTACGCGATCCGGGCCATAGCTGTCTTTCACGCGCATCAGCGACGACAGCGGAATCATCTCGCCCTTGTCGTTACGGACTTTCAGCTGGGCGATGTCTTCCGCGTGCGAACGGAACTGCTGGTCAGCCTGCACACGTACCTGATAGGTACGGCCGAACTGATTAAAGTCGTTCACATACAGCGAGCCCAGATTGATCTGCAAGGTCTGGTAGATCGTATTCAGCGGCACGCCCAATTGCTTGGCCTTGGCGCGGTCGATGTCAGCGAACAGCTGCGGCACGTTGATCTGGTAGCTGGAGAACACGCCGGCCAGTTTCGGGTTTTGCCATGCTTTCATCTGCACCGCTTGCACGGCTTTGTACAGCGCGTCGTAACCGAGGTTGTCGCGGTCTTCGACCATCAGCTTGAAGCCGCCGGTGGTGCCCAGGCCATTGACTGGCGGTGGCGGCAGCACCATCACGAACGCGCCTTCGATCGCGCCCATGCGCTTGTTGATTTCAGCGGCGATCGCTTCGGCCGATTCGCCAGGCTTGGTGCGCTGGTCGAATGGTTTCAAACCAGTGAACACGATACCGGCGTTAGGCGCGTTGGTGAAGCCGTTGATCGACAGGCCAGGGAACGAGATCGAGTTCTCCACGCCCGGGATTTCCTTGGCGATGTCCGACATCTTGCGGATCACGGCGTCGGTACGGTCCAGCGAAGCCGCGTCAGGCAGCTGGGCGAAGCCGATCAGGTACTGTTTGTCCTGGGCCGGCACGAAGCCCGGCGGCACCACCTTGAACATGAAGCCAGCTGCAACCGCCAGCACGGCGTACACGATCAGCGACGAGCCTTTGCGTTTCAACACGCCGGTCACGCCGGTTTCATAGCTGTGCGAGGCGCGGTTGAAGAAGCGGTTGAACCAGCCGAAGAAGCCGCCGAAGATCTTGTCCATGACGCGGGTCAGCGCATCTTTCGGTGCGTTGGCCGGTTTCAGCAGGGCTGCGGCCAGCGCAGGCGCCAAGGTCAGCGAGCTGAATGCCGAAATCACGGTCGAAATCGCGATGGTCAGGGCGAACTGCTTGTAGAACTGGCCCGACAGACCGGAGACGAAGGCGATCGGCACGAACACGGCGCACAGCACCAGCGCAATCGCGATAATCGGACCGCTCACCTCTTTCATCGCCTGGATGGTCGCCTCACGCGGATTCAGGCCGTCGTGAATATTACGCTCGACGTTCTCCACCACCACGATCGCATCGTCGACCACGATACCGATGGCCAGCACAAGGCCGAACAGCGACAGCGTGTTGATCGAGAAGCCAAAGGCCAGCATCACGGCGAAGGTACCCACCACCGAGACAGGAACGGCCAGCAGCGGGATCACCGATGCGCGCCAGGTTTGCAGGAATACGATCACCACCAGTGCCACCAGGATGATAGCCTCAACCAGGGTGTGGATCACGGAACGGATCGATTCACGCACGAATTGGGTCGGGTCGTACACAATGCTGTATTCGACGCCTTCCGGGAAATCTTTCGACAGGCGAGCCATGGTCGATCGCACGTCAGCCGACAGTTGCAGCGCGTTGGCGTTCGGTGCTTCGAAAATAGGAATCGCCACCGCCGATTTGTTGTTCAGCAGCGAACGCAGGGCGTAGGAGTTCGAGCCCATCTCCAGGCGAGCCACGTCCTTCAGCAGCGTGACCGCGCCGTCGTTGTTGGTCTTCAGGATGATGTTGCCGAATTCTTCTTCCGACTGCAGACGGCCTTGGGTGTTGACGGTCAGCTGGAAGTCCGCGTTCTTGCTCGGGCCCTGGCCGATCACACCGGCAGCCACCTGCACGTTCTGTTCGCGGATGGCGTTCACCACGTCACCTGCGGTCAGGCCGCGCTGCGCCACTTTCTGCGGGTCGAGCCAGACGCGCATGGCGTAGTCGCCCGAACCAAACAGCTGCACCTCGCCCATGCCAGGCAGGCGTGCCAGTTGGTCCTTGATGTTCAGCACCGCGTAATTGCGCAGATACAGGTCGTCGTAACGGCCGTTCGGCGAATTCAGGTGGACCACCATGGTCAGGTTGGGCGACGATTTGACGGTCGTCACGCCGATCTGGCGCACTTCTTCCGGCAGGCGTGGCAGCGCGCGCTGGACGCGGTTCTGCACTTGCGTTTCGGCCTGCTCGACGTTGGTGCCGATCTTGAAGGTGACGGTCAGCGCCAGCGCGCCGTCCGAGGTGTTTTGCGAGGACATGTACAGCATGTTCTCGACGCCGTTGATCTGTTCCTCAAGCGGCGCGGCCACGGTTTCCGCGATGATCTTCGGATTCGCGCCCGGATACTGCGCGCGCACCACCACCGACGGCGGCACCACGTCCGGGTACTCCGAGATCGGCAGCTTGAAGATGGATATCAAGCCGGCGACGAAGATAACGATCGACAGCACCGCCGCGAAGATCGGCTTGTCGACGAAAAATCGAGAGATATTCATTTTTAATTATTCCTTGGAGGTGCCGGTCTTTTTGGTATCGACGGCGGCGACTTTCTCTTCTTTCTTGGCCACGTTGGCTGCCAACGGATCGGAATCCATCGGCACCACGGTCGGGGTCAGCGGCGAACCTGGCTTCACGCGTTGCAGGCCGTTGACGACGATCTTCTCGCCCGGCTTCAGACCTTCACGCACCACGCGCAGGCCGTCGATTTGCTGGCCCAGCGTGACCGGACGGTATTCCGCCTTGTTGTCCTTGTCGACCACGAACACGAACTTGCGGTTCTGGTCCGTGTTGACGGCGCGTTCGTTGATCAGGATCGCTTGCTTGGCGCCGGTGCTGCCCGCCAACTGCACGCGGGCGAACAGGCCGGGAACCAGCGCGCCGTCGGTGTTGGCCAGGGTGGCGCGCATGCGCACCGAGCCGCTGCGGACGTCCAGCTGGTTGTCGACGAATTCCAGTTTGCCTTCATGCGGGAAGCCGGTTTCGTTGGCCAGACCGATCTTCACGGTGGCCGGCTTGCCCTGGTGGGCGGCGGCGCCGACGCGCAGGTAGGTGTCTTCGTCGCCGTCGAACGAGGCGTAGATCTGATCCAGCGACACCACGGAAGTCAGCACGGCGGAAGCATCCACCAGGTTACCCAGCGTGATCTCGGCTTTCGACACGCGGCCGTTGATTGGCGAGGTCACCTGCGTGTAGCTCAGATTCAGCTTGGCCGCCTCGTACTGCGCCTGCGCGGCGCGGGCATCGGCTTCTAGTTGCTTGAAGCTCGAAGCGGAAGCGTCGTATTCGCGCTGGGCGATGGCTTTGTCGGCCAGCAGCTTCTCCGAACGCACCAGTTCCACTTTCGCCAGGTCGGCCTTGGCGCGAGCGGAGTTGGCGGCGGCTTCGGCGCGGTTGGCCTCGGCCTGGTACGGACGCGGATCGATCACGAACAGCACGTCGCCCTTCTTCACCTGCGAGCCAGGCTTGAAGTTGATGGCGGTGATGAAGCCGCTCACGCGCGGACGGATCTGCACTTGTTCAATGGCTTCCAGACGGCCGGAGAACTCCTGCGTTTCAATGATGCTTTTCTCGACCACGGCTGCCGCCGAAATCGGAGGACCGCCCGCGCCGGCTGGTGCTTCGGCGGCCTTGCTGTTCGCGTCGCCGCAGCCGGAGAGGGAAATTGCGGCCAGGCCCGCCAGCGCCATAGCGGCGGCCAGCGGCCGGGCTATAGCGGTCATTGATTTAATGTTTTTCATGTTAAATCCTTTTTGTATGAAAATAATTAATAGAAAAGGCGGCACCGGGCGGTCTCAACGAAAATCGAGAAAACACGGTACTAGCGCCCCGCCGGCAAGCCAGTGGGGACGTGATCGGACTACTGCTTACTGCTAAGGGTTAGGACGATCCAGACCAGCGATGAAGCTGGCGATTTCGCCCAACGCCTGACATCGACAGGCGCATTCGTTACGTGCCCCGACATCGTTAAGGGGCGCCGGCTGCATACGCCGGACAGTGGTCTTGACGCCGCACGAAATCAGCTTGGCGCCATATAATTCCGCTTCATCGCGCAGCGGGTCATCTTCGGTCGACAGGATCAATGCCTGCGGCAGGTTTTTCAAACGGCTCGACTGCAGCGGCGACGCATACGGGTGCGTGCGGTCGGCGGCATTCGGCAGGTAGCCGCGGTAGGCCTTCGCGCAAGCGTCGGCCACGTCCAGCAGCTCCGGCGCCGCCTGCATTTCGCGCATCGAGCAGGTGGTCAGGCCCGGGTCCAGCATCGGCATGATCAGTATCTGGCCGGTCAACGCGGGGCCGCCGCGATCGCGTGACATCAGCGCGCAGACGGCTGCCAGGTTGGCGCCCGCTTCAATCCCCGCCACCAGCAACTGCTTGCCGGTCCAGCCCAACTTGGCCTTGTTCTTCTTGGCCCACACCAGCACCGCGTGCGCATCCTCCACCGCCGCCGGGAAGGGTTTTTCGGTCGCCAGCGTATAGGCAGAGGCTAACACGGCCACTTGCGGGCTGTCGTCTGCCAAATGGCGCAGGAAGATATCCGCGTCCTCCAGGTCGCCGCCGACAAAACCGCCGGCGTGGTAGTACACCAGCAGCAGGTCGCGCTTCACGCCGGTATCGCCGCTGGTGTAGAGACGCGCCGCCAGCGGACCCTCCGCGCCCTTGACCTCAAGGCTGCGGATTTTCAGTCGGTCCGACAAGGTCGGCAGCTTCTCTACTGGATCGTTCATTGTTGCACCGTGCCCGATTCGTTGGAGGACAACATGGTGGCGGCATCGCAGACCGCCGCGTCGCCGCTGGCCACCAGGGTCAGGGCACGCACGCCGTGCACTTCAACCTGCGCGGTGTGGGAATAAGCGTCGGTATACACCACGCCAGCCAATGCCGCCGACGTCAGCGCCAATGTGATCGTTGCGAAAATTGCATCCCGATATTTCATGATACGTCCTCCTTTCTTCATCTTTTGCTTTGTGCAGTACAGCAATCTTAAACTTGATCTACAATCCGATAAATACGGCAAAGTTGAATTGATTGTTCAGGATCCCGAACAATGAAGGCGAAAGATGAATAAACTTCAAGCGATGGAAGTATTTGTACAGGTGGTGGACGCCGGCGGCTTCACGCGCGCGGCGGAAAACATGCAGTTGCCCAAGGCCACGGTATCCACCCTGATCCAGTCATTGGAGACGTCGCTGTCGGTCAAGTTATTGCACCGGACCACGCGCCACGTCAGCGTCACGGCCGACGGCGCGGCCTATTATGAGCGCTGCCTGCGTATCCTGGCCGACGTGCGCGAGGCCGAGGAATCGCTGTCGCGCACCCGTCTCAGCCCCTCCGGGCGGCTGCGGGTGGACGCGCCGACCGGCCTGGCGAGCGAGGTGATCGTGCCCGCCCTGCCCGACTTTTTCGAACGCTATCCCGATATCCAGCTCGAGCTGGGCGCCAGCGACCGGACGGTGGACCTGATCGAGGAAGGCGTGGACTGCGCGGTGCGCGGCGGCCAGCTGGGCGACTCCAGCCTGATCGCGCGCCGCGTCGGCATCATGCACTTCATCACCTGCGCCACGCCGGCCTACCTGGACCGCTTCGGCCGCCCCAGCCATCCGAATGAACTGCTGCGGCACCGATGCGTCAACTACTTTTCCTCGCGCACCGGTAAAATCTACGACTGGGATTTCACGCGCGACGGCGAACGCGTGCAAGTGGCCATGCCCGGCCTGATCGCGCTCAACGACACCAATTCCTACACGGCGGCGGGACTGGCCGGGTTGGGCATCGTGCAGATACCGAATTTCTGGATGGAGTCCATGATCAAGGACGGCCGCCTTGAAACCATCCTCGACGGCTGGGTCAGCGACCCGGTGCCGGTACATGTGGTGTATCCGCAGAACCGCCACCTGTCGGCCAAGGTGCGCGTGTTTGTCGAGTGGATCGCCGAACTGTTTTCCAATCACCCCGGCATGCGCCTGCCCGCGCGCGCCGCCTTATGAGGGATTGCCCCATGACGCAACGTATTGTTTTCCTGGACCGCGACAGCGTGATCGCCACCGTGCGCAAGCCGTCGTTCGCGCACGAGTGGACCGAGTACCCGGCCACGCGCGCCGGCGAGGCCGTGACGCGCCTGCGCGACGCGCGCGCCACCATCGCCATCACCAACAAGGTGCCGCTGTCGGCCGACGACCTGGCGCAGCTGCCGGACCTGAAGATGATCGCGGTGGCGGCCACCGGCACCAACATCATCGACCTGGCGGCGGCCGCACAGCGCGGCATCGTGGTCTCCAACATCCGCAACTACGCGGTGCATACGCTGCCCGAGCACACCTTCGCGCTGATCCTGGCGCTGCGCCGGCAGCTGGTGGCGTATCGCGCCGACATCGAGGCCGGCCTGTGGCAGAAGTCCGAGCGCTTCTGCCTGTTCGGCCATCCGATCAGCGACCTGACGGGGAGCCGCCTCGGCCTGTTTGGCTACGGCGCGCTGGGCAAGGCCACGGCGCGGATCGCGCGCGCCTTCGGCATGGAAGTCATCGTGCACAATCGCTCGCCGCTGCCCGACGCTGCGGCCGACGGCGTGCGCGAAGCCGGCTTCGATGAAGTGCTGGAGACCTCGGACGTCATCAGCCTGCACCTGCCGCTGACCGACAAGACCCGCAACATGATCAGCGCCAAGGAACTGATACGCATGAAGCGCAACGCCCTGCTGATCAACACCGCGCGCGGCGGCCTGGTGGACGAGGTGGCGCTGGCCGACGCCCTGCGCACGGGCGTGATCGCCGGCGCCGGCTTTGACGTGCTGGTGACCGAGCCGCCGCCGGCGGACAACGTGCTGCTCAACCTGCGGCTGCCCAACTTCATCCTCACGCCGCACTCGGCGTGGGCCAGCACGCAAGCCATGCAAACGCTGGTGGATCAACTGATCGACAACATCGAAGCCTGGGTTGCCGGCACGCCGCGCAATGTGGTGACGGCATGAAGCGCGCCATACTGATCGCCGCCCTGCTGTCGGCCGGCGTCCACGCGGCGCCGCCGGCCGGTCAAGACGCGCTGGCCGGACCGCAGATGAAGGTGGACGTCGGCGGCCGCAAGCTGAACACCTACTGCGCCGGCAAAGGGTCCCCGACCGTGATCTTCGAGGCCGATGCCGGCCGCGCCGGCTGGGACTGGTCGGCGGTGCTGCCGGAAGTGGCGAAGCATACACGCGCCTGCGTATATGACCGCGCGGGCCTGGGATCGAGCGATCCGATCATCCGCGCAGCGACGGTGGCCAACGCCAGCAAGGACTTGAACTTCCTCATCAAAAACGCCCGCATGGAGGGGCCGTTCGTGCTGGTGGGCGCCGGCTATGGCGCCATGGTGGCGCAGCACTTCGCGCTGCGCTCGCGCGGCGCCAACGTCGCCGCGCTGGTGCTGGTCCAGCCGATGCACGAAGACGCCCTACCCGCCGACCGCGCGGCAAAACTGGATGCGGTGCTGGCCTGCCTGAACGCGGCGGAGCAAGGCAAGCCGGGGCCGGACTGCGGCTACGCCGCCACCAGCATCAACGGCGACATCGGCCCGGCGCTGGCGGCGGCGCAGGCGGCGCAAGCCAGCAAGCCGACCTACTGGCGCGCCCGTGCGTCCGAACTGGACAGCATGGAGGTCAGCGCCGACCAGCTGCGCAAAGCCCGCAAGCCCTGGGGCGACATCAAGGTCACCGAGCTGGCGCAGGCGGAGCCGGCGGCCATCAGCGCGGCCGTGCTGCAAGCGATAGGCGCACACGCGGGCTCCCAATAATTCCGCAGGCTGGGCTAGAATTTCCCCATCATCGTGTATGAATGGGGAATTTTCCAATGCATATTTTTGATATCGTATCCGCCCACATGGGGACGGTCGGCCTGCCCCTGTATGCTGTCTCGGCAACGCGCGTCAACCTGCCCGACACGCCGACGCTGCTATTCCTCCACTGGCATGGCTTCCGCCGCGCCACCACCTTGCATCTCGACGGCGTGGAATTGCCGCCGCGCGCCGTCCCAAGCTCCGCCCTGCAATTCGACGGCCCCTGGCCCAGCACCGCCTCCGCCGAACAGGAAGTGCTGGACGCCGCCTGGCGCCTCGGCGCCTGGAACGTCGAGCGCTTGCAGCGGCGCGCCTGCAACCACGTCTCCGCCTCGGCCAGCGAAGCCTTCGACTGCCGCCTGGCCTTTGGCGACAACGCCGCCGACTATCCCGAGGAGACCGTGCTTGGCGCCGATGCATCCACCCGCAACGAGCTGATGCAACTGGCCGCGCGCAAGGGCTATGCGCGCTGGCTGTTCCAGCCGACCAAGGGCGGGCTGTGGGCCGGCGTCGGCCCCGCCGATGACAGCCTCGACGCCGATGGCGGCCGCCAGTCGGATTGCCCGGTGCGCCCGGTGCCGGCCGGCCCGGCCGTCAGAACCGTCTACCAACTGGGACGCATCGATCAGCTGCTTCCACCCTGATACATTTTGTTACAAACAGGCGGTGGGCCGGGGTCTTGAAAACAAAAAACCGGCAACATATTTTCGCCTCGCTGAAGTCAGGTCCAGCCGAGTCTGGGCCGGTTCACTTTGGAATGATCTGTAACCATTGGAGATAGAAATGATGAAAATTCGTCCCCTTTACGACCGGGTTATTGTTAAGCGAATTGAGCAACAACGCCAAACCGCGTCCGGCATCGTGATCCCTGATTCCGCCGCCGAAAAGCCTGAGCAAGGCGAGGTGCTGGCGGTGGGTCACGGCCGCTCGCTGCCGGACGGCACGCTGCGCGCGGTGGCGGTCAAGGTCGGCGATTCCGTATTGTTCGGCAAGTACGCCGGTCAAACCGTCAAGCTGGATGGTGAAGAGGTGCTGGTGATGCGCGAGGAAGACATCCTCGGCGTGATCGAGCAATCTTCGGCTGCTGTGAAAGCCGCCGCCTAACCCTGTCTGACTATACGGAGAAAAAAAATGACTGCAAAAGAAGTCCAATTCCATGACGACGCACGCGCCCGCATCGTGAAGGGCGTCAACGTGCTGGCCAATGCCGTGAAGGTAACGCTGGGTCCTAAAGGCCGCAACGTGGTGATCGACCGCAGCTTCGGCGCGCCCACCATCACCAAGGATGGCGTCTCGGTGGCCAAGGAAATCGAACTCAAGGACCGGCTGGAAAACATGGGCGCGCAAGTGGTGAAACAGGTCGCATCGAAAACCGCCGACGTGGCCGGCGACGGCACCACCACCGCCACCGTGCTGGCCCAGTCCATCGTGCAGGAAGGCATGAAGTACGTGGCCGCCGGCATGAATCCAATGGATCTCAAGCGCGGCATCGACCAGGCCGTCAGCGCCGCGGTTGCGGAACTGCAGAAAATCTCGCGTCCGATCAGCACCAACAAGGAAATCGCCCAGGTCGGCTCGATCTCGGCCAACTCCGACAGCGCGATTGGCGACATCATCGCCCAGGCCATGGAGCGCGTCGGCAAGGAAGGCGTGATCACCGTGGAAGACGGCAAATCGCTGGAGAACGAGCTGGAAGTGGTGGAAGGCATGCAGTTCGACCGTGGCTACCTGAGCCCCTACTTCATCAACGATCCGGACAAGCAGCTGGCGCGGCTGGAAGATCCGCTGGTGCTGCTGTATGACAAAAAGATCGGCAACATCCGCGAGCTGCTGCCGGTGCTGGAACTCTCGGCCAAGGCCGGCAAGCCGCTGTTCATCGTGGCGGAAGAAGTGGAAGGCGAAGCGCTGGCCACGCTGGTGGTGAACTCGGTGCGCGGCATCCTGAAAGTGGCGGCCGTGAAAGCGCCGGGCTTTGGCGACCGCCGCAAGGCCATGCTGGAGGACATCGCCGTGCTGACCGGCGCCACCGTGATTTCCGAGGAAACCGGCCTGACGCTGGAGAAAGCCACGCTGGAACAGCTGGGCAGCGCCAAACGCATCGAGGTGCTGAAGGAATCGACCACCATCATCGACGGCGCCGGCGAGCAGAAACGCATCGACGCCCGCGTGGCGGCGATCCAGTCGCAGATCGAGCAAGCCACCAGCGACTACGACAAGGAAAAACTGCAGGAGCGCGTGGCCAAGCTGGCCGGCGGCGTGGCCGTCATCAAGATCGGCGCCGCCACCGAGGTCGAGATGAAAGAGAAGCGCGACCGCGTGGACGACGCGCTGCACGCGACCCGCGCTGCGGTGGAGGAAGGCATTGTGCCGGGCGGCGGTGTAGCGCTGCTGCGCGCGCGCAAGGCCATCGCCCAGCTGCAGGGCGCTAACGCCGACCAGCAGGCCGGCATCCAGATCGTGCTGCGCGCGCTGGAGGAACCGCTGCGCGTGATCACCGCCAACGCCGGCGATGAGCCGTCGGTGGTGGTGGCCAAGGTGATCGAAGGCGAAGGCAACTTCGGCTACAACGCCGCCACCGGCCAGTATGGCGACCTGGTGGAGAGCGGTGTGATCGACCCGACCAAGGTCACCCGCACGGCGCTGCAAAACGCCGCGTCGATCGCCTCGCTGATCCTGACCACCGAGGCCACCGTGTCGGAAACCACGGCCGAGGAAAAGCAGAAGGAACTGGCCTAAGCGCTCGTCCGGCTAGTTGATGCGATCCACCACCAGATGGTTATCCTGGTCGAGGACCCAGACGTCTTCGTAGTCGACCTCGAACAGATGGCCATCGGGATCCTTGAAGTAGCCGGCGATGCCCCAGTGAGTGCGGGTGGCGGGTTTGACGACCTTGCCGCCCGCCTCTTCCGCCTTGGCCAGGATGCGCGGCACATCCTCCGGTTTGCGCGCCACGTGAATCAGCGCCACGCCGGAGAAACCTTTGTTTTCAGCGGTCGGCTCCAGCGCATCCTTGGCCAGGTCGCCGCGGTTGATCAGGCAGATGGCGTAGCCGCCCATACTGAATTTGACGAAACCGTCGCTGCTGGTGGGCGAACGCTGCCATCCCAGCGCCTCGTAAAAGCGCGCCGCACGCGCCACGTCGTTCACACCCAGCAGCACCATGTGCATGCGCTGGCTCGGCGCCAGCGTTTCGGCAAAAATGTAGGTGTGGCCTACGGCTTGATCCAGCATTAAAAACTCCCCGGCAGTAAAATATTTTTATCGACCTGGCGCACGTCGCGCAGGCCGCAGAAGGCCATCGTCAAATCCAGTTCATTGCGGATAATGTCCAGGCATTTGCTGACGCCCCGCTCGCCCATCGCGCCCAGACCGTACAGGAAGGGACGGCCGATGTAGACGCCTTGCGCGCCCAGCGCCAGCGCCTTGATCACGTCCTGGCCGGAGCGGATGCCGCCGTCCATGTGCACTTCGATCTGCTTGCCGACCTCGTCCACAATCGCCGGCAGCGCGCCGATCGAGGACTGGGCGCCATCGAGCTGGCGGCCGCCGTGGTTGGAGACGATCAGCGCATCGGCGCCGCTTTCCACGCACAGGCGCGCATCTTCCGCATCCATGATGCCCTTGATGATCAGCTTGCCGCCCCAGCGCTGCTTGATCCACTCCACGTCCTTCCACGACAGGCTGAGGTCGAACTGCTGCGAGGTCCAGGACGACAGCGAGGACATGTCCGACACCGAAGTCGCATGGCCGACGATGTTGCCGAAACTGCGGCGTTTGGTGCCCAGCATGCCCAGGCACCAGCGCGGCTTGGTGGCCAGGTTGAGGATGTTCGGGATGGTCAGCTTGGGCGGCGCCGACAGGCCGTTGCGCAGGTCCTTGTGGCGCTGGCCCAGCACCTGCAAGTCCAGGGTCAGCACCAGCGCCGAGCAGCGCGCGGCCTTGGCGCGGTCGATCAGGCGGTTGATGAAATCGCGGTCCTTCATCACGTATAGCTGGAACCAGAACGGCTTGCTGGTGTGGGCGGCGATGTCCTCGATCGAGCAGATGCTCATGGTGGACAGCGTGAACGGCACGCCGAATTTTTCGGCGGCTTTGGCGGCCAGGATTTCGCCGTCGGCGTGCTGCATGCCGGTCAGGCCGGTGGGCGCGAGCGCGACCGGCATGGCGACCGGCTGGCCAATCATGGTGCTGGCCAGCGAGCGGTTTTCCAGGTTGACGGCCACGCGCTGGCGGAATTTGATTTTGGCGAAATCCTCGTTGTTGGCGCGGTAGGTGGATTCGGTCCAGGAGCCGGCATCAGCGTAATCGTAAAACATGCGCGGCACGCGTTTCTTGGCCAGCAGGCGCAGGTCTTCAATGTTGGTGATGATGGTCATGCACACGCTCCCCCTCTGACGATGATCGCTAGATCATCGGGCATTTTTAAGAAAATGCCAATAGGAAGGCGTGCTGCAATGCGGCTAGCGCAGGTGTGTGTACCACTGGAAGAAAACAAGTTGCATGGTGAACTGCAACGCTGCGAGGGAGATGCCGACACTAATCACCCAATTGCGCGAATACGTTATGGTGTTCGCCAGGTCTTCCTTGGTCGCATAATGGGTCAGCAGCTGGCCTATGTACTCTTTCATGTCCGCCCGCAGACCCCGCAGCTCTTCCTTGAAGTCGGCACGTTGTGTGGCAAGTGCGGCGTTGAAATCGTCACGTTGCGTGGCAAGCGCGGCGTTGAAGTCGGCGCGCTGCTGGGCCAACGCCTTGTCCAGGTCCGCCCTGGTGACGTAATTACCGCGGATCTCTTCGACGATCTCCAGCACCGTTTCCATTTGATGCTCCTGCAACGAGACACGTAGCCCAATGTTTTTATCATTTGCCATGATAGCCTCCAAGTCAAGAGAGGTAGTCTAACGTGCGTGCCTGAGCCGGCGTTTGAGGAAGCGCAAAGCAAAAGGGCCCGATGATTGCTCATCAGGCCCTTCTACATGTTTGGTGCGGCTGGCAGGAATCGAACCCACGACCCCTTGGTTCGTAGCCAAGTACTCTATCCAGCTGAGCTACAGCCGCTTAACTTTTACTTCTACTGCTATCAAACAGACCCGACAGTCTGTTCAACTTTAAATCTGGTGCGGCTGGCAGGAATCGAACCCACGACCCCTTGGTTCGTAGCCAAGTACTCTATCCAGCTGAGCTACAGCCGCGCAAAACAAGAAGATTATAACAGCACTTTCTTGTAGAAAACAGAAGAATCTTCCAACTCTTCCGGTGAAACGATTGGTGCGGCTGGCAGGAATCGAACCCACGACCCCTTGGTTCGTAGCCAAGTACTCTATCCAGCTGAGCTACAGCCGCACTGTGCAAGCATTATATAGCATTAATTTTATTTTGCAAAGTTGGATATTTTCTATCTTTTAGTTGGTTCCGCAGATTAACCACCGAATCAACCGCTTTGCAAAACTGCTTTGCTGCATTCTTTCAAACAGCGTGCCGTTCGAAAGAAGCAGCATTATAGGGATACTCCCCGGGCTTGTCCAGCACTCCGTATCAGGTGCCAAACTCGGCGGCCGCCTTGGCCGACCACAACGCCTCGTTGTACGACGCATACGGAATGCCGTAGCAATCCACCTGCCCGTCCGCGCCCACGAACTTGATCCACCAGCCCGCGGCGTCGGACAGGATGGCGATGTCGCCAGCGCGGCAATGGGTCCCGATTTCCTCGCCCTGCTCCAGTACCACGATCTTCACTTTTCGATGCTTCATCACGGTCGCCATCGCTCCCCTCCCTTACTTCATTCATGCCAGTGATTACGCACATTACAAATATAAATTTGCATTCGATTGCGCATTGCAGCATCATTCACCTGTCTCCTCTATTCTCCTCCAAGGAAATAGATTTAGCCCGCTCCTGTAGCGGGCTTTTTTTTTACCGTGTAGGATGCACTCAGCTTTGCCTTTTCATAAGACAGATGACAGAGAATACACGCACCGCATGAATTCGCCCGCCGCCGCCACACCCCCTACCCCCGATTGGTCACAAACCGACCTGGGCGATCCCGCAGGCTGGCATCCCAGCCTGCGGCTGACCACCGATATCATGCTCAACTCCCCGCAGGCCATGCTGCTGATGTGGGGCCCCGAGCAAATCATGGTCTACAACCAGGCCTACGCGGACCTGGTCGCCCTGCCCGGCCTGCGCGCGCCCGGCGGCAAGGTGCCGTCGATGCAGCCGGGCGCGTGGAGCTGGAACAGCAACGCCCTGGCCGAGGCGCGCGCCGGCCGCAGCGTGGCCTACCACGGCTGCCGCCTGCCGCTGTGGCGCAACAACCGGGTCGAGCCGCAGGCGCTGGATTTGTACTACACGCCAGTCCGCACCGAGCACGGCGTGCACGGGATTTTGTGCACGCTGGCGCCGGCCGCCATGCTGCCGCAGGCGGAGCAGAACGCGCCGCTGCGCCTGCTGGTGGTGGAGGACAACGCCGACGCCCGCTACCTGGTGTGCGAGACCCTGCGCGCGCTGGGCCATGAGGTGCAGGCCGTGGCCAGCGGCGAGGAAGCCTTGCCGCTGCTGAGCATACAGGAATTCGACGTGCTGTTCACCGACGTCAGCCTGCCCGGCATGTCGGGCGTCGACCTGGCGCGGCACGCGCTCCAGCGGGCGCCGCAATTGGCCCTGCTGTTTGCCTCCGGTTACGGCGACGAGCTGACCCGTCATCTGGAGTTCCCCGCCCAGTCGCTGCAAAAACCGTACGATATTGAGCAGCTGCAAGCGGTGCTGGAGCGCGTCGCCGCACAGTTGCGCGCGCGCTGAGCGTTGTTTGTGCAGGACATTCCGCACTTCAACCGTGCGGAGCCGCCGTCGGAGTTGGCGCTAGAATAAGCCTATGATTCCGAACGACCCTATCGCCACTTCGCCGCCCGCGCCCGACGCGCACGAAGAGCTGTTGCGCGCGAGGGAAGCTTTACGCCAGAGCCAGCTTGAACTGCGCGCCCTCGCCAATTCCATGCCCCAACTCGCCTGGATCGCCGAACAGGACGGCCCGATGGTGTGGTACAACCAGCGCTGGTACGACTACACCGGCACCACGCCGGAACAAATGGCCGGCGACGGCTGGCAGCGCGTCTACGCGCCCGACTGCATCGGCGCCATGGAGTCCCACTGGGAACACTCGCGCCGCACCGGCACCCCGTTTGAACTGGAAATCCCGATCCGCAGCGCCAGCGGCGAGTTCCGCTGGTTCCTCACGCGCGCCAACCCGGTGCACGCCAGCGACGGCAGCATCCTGCGCTGGTTCGGCACCAGCACCGACGTCGACCAGGTCAAGCGGGTGCAGGAGGCGCTGCGCGACGAGACCGCCGTGCTGGAACTGCTCAACCATACCGGCACCATGCTAGCCTCGCAGCGCGATCTGCGCACGCTGCTGCAGGAAGTGACCGACGCCGCCACCAGCATCAGCGGCGCGCGCTTTGGCGCCTTCTTCTACCACACCACCAACAGCGCCGGCGAGGCGCTGCTGCTGCACACGCTGTCGCGCGACGCGCCGGACGGCTTCGCCAAGCTGGGCCAGCCGCGCGCCACCGCCCTGTTCGGCCACAGCATGCGCGGCGAGGGCACCATCCGCAGCGACGACCTGCTCAAGGACCCGCGCTACGGCCAGAATTTCCCTTACCACGGCGTGCCCGAAGGCCACCCGCGGGTGCGCAGCTACCTCGGCGTGCCGGTGGCGCTGCGCGGCGGCCCGGTGATCGGCTGCCTGCTGTTCGGCCACCCGCAACCGGGCATCTTCACCGAACGCACCGAGCGCATCATCGGCGGCATCGCGGCCCAGGCGGCGGTGGCGATCGACAACGCGCGCCTGTACGAGGCGGCGCAGCAGGCCGCCGAGGAGCGCAAGGTATTGCTCGACAGCGAGCGCCAGGCGCGCGCCGAGGCCGAGCGCACCAGCCAGCTCAAGGACGAATTCCTGGCCACGCTGTCGCACGAGCTGCGCACCCCGCTCACCGCCATCCTCGGCTGGGCCCAGGTGCTGCGTCACGGCAGCCGCGACCAGGCCGACCTGCAGCGCGGCCTGCAGACCATCGAGCGCAACGCCCGCGCCCAGGCGCAGCTGATCGAGGACCTGCTGGACATGAGCAGCATCGCCTCCGGCAAGGTGCGGCTGGAAATGCAGCCGCTGGCGCCGGCGGCGCTGGTGGCGGCCGCGCTGGAATCGGTGCGGCCGGCGGCGGACGCCAAGCAGATCCAGATCGAGCGCGACTTCGCGCGCGCGCCCGGCATGGTGCGCGGCGACGCCAACCGGCTGCAGCAGGTGCTGTGGAACCTGCTCAGCAACGCCATCAAGTTCACGCCGCGCGGCGGCACCGTCAAGGTCGGCCTGCAGCGCGACGGCGACCACGTCAGCATCACCGTGCGCGACAGCGGCATCGGCATCACGCCCGGCTTCCTCAACCATGTGTTCGAGCGCTTCCGCCAGGCCGACGCCACCACCACCCGCCAGCACGGCGGACTGGGGCTGGGCCTGGCCATCGTCAAGCACCTGGTGGAGCAGCACGGCGGCACCGTCAGCGTGGCCAGCGAGGGCGAGGGGCGCGGCGCCAGCTTCACCCTGCGCCTGCCGGCCTACGACGGCGCGCCGGCCGCCGCCAGCGCCGAGCCCGCCCCCGCGCCGCGCCATGGTGCGGCGCATGATCTGAGCGGCCTGCAAGTGCTGGTGGTGGACGACGAGGACGATGCGCGCGAGCTCATCAAACGCATCCTCAGCGATTGCAACGCCGAGGTGCTGACCGCCGCCACCGCCACCGAGGCGTTGAACTTGTTGCAACACGCGCGCCCCGACCTGATGGTCAGCGACCTCGGCATGCCGGAGGTCGACGGCTACGGCCTGCTGGACCGCATCCGCGCCATGGGACCGTCGCGCGGCGGCGACCTGCCCGCCATCGCGCTGACCGCGTTCGCGCGCTCGGAGGACCGGATCAAGGCCCTGACCAGCGGTTTCCTGGCCCATGTCGCCAAGCCGGTCGAGCCCGGCGAGCTGATCGCCAAGGTGGCGGCCACCAGCGCCGCCCACCGGCACGCGTGAGGAGGATGTGCGAAATTACCACAAGGCAACTACCTTCTCCTACTTTCAGACGCGGCGCTGTCCTACAGGCAATTTGAAAAACTCTTGATACACTACAATAATTAAAAAAAAGGCGTACAATAGTTTCCATGTGGAAATTAATGCCCTTGTGTGCGCCGCAGCACCCATGCATAGGCTATTATCGAATTAATACTGAGTATCCGAGACTGACGAGACCAACACTATGCCGAGCCGAGACGAAATCCTGAACGCCAAGATCCTGGTGGTGGATGACAGCGCAGACAACGTCGACCTGATGTTGGAAATCCTGCGCGAGGCCGGCTATACCAATGTCTCCTCCACCATGCTGCCGGAGCAGGTGTGTCCCATGCACCGCCAGCACAACTACGACCTGATCCTGCTGGACCTGCAGATGCCGGGCCTGAACGGTTTCCAGGTCATGAAGGGCCTGAAGGAGATCGAGCAAGGCGGCTACCTGCCGGTGCTGGCCCTGACCGCCCAGCCCAGCTTCAAGATCGCCGCGCTGGAGGCCGGCGCGCGCGACTTCATCAGCAAGCCGTTCGACCTGCTCGAGGTGCACAAGCGCATCCACAACATGCTGGAGGTGCGCCTGCTGTACCGCGAGCTGGCCCAGTACAGCCGCCAGCAGCAGGAGCTGGCGCTGCACGACCCCCTCACCAGCCTGCCGAACCGGCGCCTGCTGGAAGACCGCATCTCCACCGTGCTGCAGCACGCGGCCCGCCAGCAAAACAAGGCGGCCGTGATGTATCTCGACCTGGACGGCTTCAAGATCATCAACGACACCCACGGCCACGCCTACGGCGACGAGATCCTCAAGCAGGTGGCGCAGCGCCTGGTGGGCTGCTCGCGCAAGGAGGACACGGTGGCGCGGGTGGGCGGCGACGAGTTCGTCATCGTCATGGGCAATATCGCCACCGTGTCCGACACCCAGGAACCCTGCAACAAGCTGATCGAGGCGGTGTCCCAGCCCTACCAGGTCAACGGCCTGACGCTGCAGCTGTCGACCAGCATCGGCGTCGGCATCTTCCCGGACGACGCGACCGAGGTGGCCGAGCTGATCGCCGCCGCCGACGGCGCGCTGTACGAGGCCAAGCGCTCCGGCAAGAACCGCTGCTGCACCGCGCAGATGATGCGCACCCGCCCGGCCCAGCACCACACCATGTCGGCCACGCTCGCATGAGCCATGGACGGGCCAGGCAACGCCCGTCCCGCCCATCGGCCCACCGCTTAATGGGTGGCCGCCTCCTCCTTCAAGCCCTTTTGCGTGCTCTGCTCCACCTTGCCGGCGTGCTGGTGGTCGTCGTGCGCGTCCACGGTTTCGGGCGGCACCTCGATGCGCGTGATGCCGGCGTCCACCGAGACCGGGTCGCTGGCCGGGAAGGTCATCTCGACGCCACTGTCGAGCAAGGTTTCCTTGGCCTGCTCCTGCGGCGTTTCCTGCTCGTGCTCGGCCAGCGTGGTGATGGCGGCTGCCCATTTCACGAACCGCAAGTCGGCCAGCTCGCGCACCGTGTGCACATTGAAGGCCTGCGCCAGCGCCTTGGCATCCTTGGCGCTGACGCCGCGCAGCGCGCTGATGGGGGCGTCGGCCAGCGCGCGGAAGCTCTGGCCCACGTATTCCTTGTCCACGACAGTATCGATATTCATGATGGGTTCCTTTCAGTTGAACGTCCTGCCCCACTGTGCCAGCCGACCCGCCGCGGGTCTGTGCGGGAGCGAACGCAGCCCCGCGCGCCCGCTCCCCTGTTGCGCCCGCCCACATGGCGCTTTTGACATTCATATAGGCGCTTGTTATGATCGATTGATGCTTTCGCGGCAGAGATACCCGTGCCTAAAATAGAAAAACCAAAGATCCTGGTCGTTAACGACGACGCCAACAGCCTGTTCGCGCTGACCAGCCTGCTCGCCCAATGGGCCGAGCAGGAAGGCTACGAAGTATTGGCGGCCCGCTCCGGTCAGGACGCCCTGCGTCAGGTGCTGATGCACGACTTCGCCGTGATCCTGCTGGACGTGAACATGCCCGGCATGGACGGTTTCGAGACGGCCGCCGCCATCCACGCGCGCGCGCGCTCGGCCGACATCCCCATCATCTTCATCACCGCCTTCCTGGCCGACGAGCTGGACCGTCTGAAGGCCTACCAGCATGGCGCGGTGGACTTCCTGTTCACGCCGGTGATCCCGCAAATCCTGTACGCCAAGATTTCGGTGTTCGTGGCGCTGGCCATGAAGAACGAGGAATTGAAAAAACAGGCGCGCCAGCTCAGCCAGCGCACCACCGAGCTGACCGCCACCAACCAGCGCCTGACGCGCGAGATCGCCGAGCGGCAGACGGTGGAACGGCAGAACCACGCCAAGGACGAGTTCCTGGCCATGCTGGGCCACGAGCTGCGCAATCCGCTGAGCGCCATCAGCAGCGCGGCCTCGCTGATCGGCCTGCCCGGGGTGTCGGCCGACGGCGTGCAGCGCGCCAAGAAAATCATCCAGCGCCAGAGCCAGCACCTGGGCCGTATCGTCGACGATCTGCTCGACCTGTCGCGCGCCATGTCCGGCAAGATCCTGCTGAACCGCGCCCCGCTCGACCTGGCGGCGCTGGTGGCGCAAACGCTGGAGACCTACCGCGCCACCGGGCGCAGCACCGACTACGAGCTGGAGCAGGACCTCGACCCGGGCTGGGTGGACGGCGACAGCACCCGGCTCGAGCAAATCGCCAGCAACCTGATCGACAACGCCCTCAAGTACACCCCGCCCGGCGGCCGCATCGAGATCCGCACCTGGGTCGAGCACGACGAGGTGCTGCTGAGCGTGCGCGACAGCGGCGTCGGCATTCCGGCCGACCTGCTGCCGCACGTGTTCGACGTGTTCGTGCAGGGCAGCAGCACGCTGGACCGCTCGCAGGGCGGGCTGGGCATCGGCTTGTCGCTGGTGCGCCGGCTGGCCGAGCTGCACGGCGGCAGCATCGAGGCCGACAGCCAGGGCGCCCACCGCGGCAGCACCTTCACGCTGCGCCTGCCGCGCGTCGTGCACCAGCCGCAGGCGGCGCCGGCCGCCGCCCCGCGCAGCGAGCACGGCAAGCCGCGCGTGCTGCTGATCGAGGACAACGACGACGGCCGCGAGATGATGGCGATGATGCTGGGCGGTTACGGCTACGACGTGCAGTCGGCGGCCGACGGCCTGCTGGGCCTGGACGCGGCGGCCAGCTATCAGCCCGACCTGGCGCTGGTGGACATCGGCCTGCCCGGCATCGACGGCTACGAGGTGGCGCGCCGCCTGCGCGCCGACCCGGCCACGCGCGAGATCAAGCTGATCGCCCTGACCGGCTACGGCCTGGCCGAGGACCTGCAGCGCGTGATGGACGCCGGCTTCGACCGCCACCTGGTCAAGCCGGTCGATATCGATCAACTGATGGAAGTGATCGATACCTGCGCGCAAGTCCCGGTCAGGCAATAGTCGTGCGCCCCCTCTGGCAAAGCTCCGGTATGATCGGAGCAAACCGTAGTCTGTCCGACTTAATAGAGAACAAACCATGTCCGTACCGGCACCGCAAGAACACCACAATTCCCAGCAAGACGCCCTGCGCAGCGCGGACCTGAGCGAGCTTTTGGGGCATGTCCACACCTGCTGGGACAACGAACGGCGCTCCCTGTCGCGCCAGCTGCACGACAGCCTCGGCTCGTCGCTGACGGCGCTCACCATGCACCTGGGCCTGCTGATGCAGAAGCTGCCGCCCGACCCGGCGCTGCAGGACCGCGCCGCGCACATGAAAAAGCTGCTGGGCCAGATCGTCGAAACCAATCGCCAGATGCAGCTCAAGCTGTGGAACGACAAGCTGGAATTCCTCGGCGTGCGGGTGGCGCTGGACGAGCTGGTCGCGCAGTTTGGCGAGCAGCGCGGCATCACCGCCCGCTGCAGCCTGCCGGAGGAGGAGCTCGATTGCCCGCGCAGCCACGGCATCGTGCTGCTGCACACGCTGGAGGAGGCGCTGCGCAACATCGTCGCGCACGCGCAGGCCACCGAGGTGGACGTCATCGTCGACGACAACGAGGACGAGGTCATGCTGACGGTGAAGGACAACGGCGTCGGCCTGAGCGGCCCGGTGCCGGCGGCGCGGGACCAGCCGGCCGGCAAGTTCGGCCTGCGCATGGCGCGCGAGCGGGCCGCCTACCTGGGCGGCACGCTGACGCTGGCGGCCGGCGCCGAGGGCGGCGTCACGCTCACCATGGTGCTGCCGAAGCCGCGCGCCGCCGTGGTTTAATGCAGCTTGACCAGCGGCGTGGTGCGCTTGATCAGGAAGCGCGCCACCGCCAGCACGGCGGTGCGCACCGTGCCCAGCACGGCCTGGTGATGCATCAGGTGCAGGCTCACGTACATCATGCGCGCCACAAAGCCATCCACGAACCAGCTTAAGCCCTTCAGCGAACCCATCAGGCTGCCGACCGAGGTGGTCTGGCCGAACGACACCAGCGAGCCATAGTCGCGATAGATGTAGGGCTTGCCCAGCGGCGGCTGGTTCCTTTGCTGGCGCAGGAAAGTCCGCAGCAGGTAATCGGCCTGCTGGTGCGCGGCCTGGGCGCGTGGCGGCACCAGCTTGCCATCGTCGCCGGCGCAGGCGGCGCAATCGCCCAGCGCGTAGATGTGATCGAAGCCCTTGACGGCCAGCGTGCCGTCCACGTCCAGCTGGCCGGACTTCACGGTCGGCAGGCCCAGCGTCTGGAGGAAATCGGGCGCCTTGATGCCGGCCGCCCACACCACGATTTGCGCCGGATACACCGTCTCGCCGGCGCGCACGCTGGTGGCGTCGATGGCGGTGACGCGGGTGCCGGTGACCACCGTCACGGCGCGCTGGCGCAGCAAGTCCAGCGCCGCGTCCGAGACTTTCTCCGGCAGCGGCGCCAGGATGCGCGGCGCGCCTTCCAGCAGGGTGATGCGCACATCGCGCTCGGCCTGCAGCTGGCGGAAGCCGTAGGCCGCGTACACGCCGCTGGCCTCGCGCAACTCGGCCGCCAGCTCGACGCCGGTGGCGCCGCCGCCGATGATGACCACGTCCACACCATTTTCCTTGTTCAGCTCGGCCAGCGTGAGCAGCTTGAGCAGGGTCAGGCGGAAGCGCTCGGCGTCCTCGGTGGCGTTCAGGGAGATGGTGTGTTCGGCCGCGCCGGGCACGCCGAAATAATTGGAGGTGCTGCCGACCGCGATCACCAGCTTGTCGAAGCGGATCCGCCGCTCGGGGAAGATCTCCTGCCCCTCGCTGTTGATGGCGCCCACCGTCAGCAGGCGCTGCCCCGGATCGAGCGCCCGCATCGGCCCGTAGACGAAGGTGAAGCCGTTGTCGTGCGCCAGCATCTGGTAGGACAGGCCTTCCTGGTGCACGTCCAGCGTGCCGGCCGCCACCTCGTGCAGCGAGGGCTTCCAGATGTGGAACAGGCGGCTGTCGACCAGCATCACCGCCTCCGGTCCCAGCTTGCGCCCGAGTTTGCAGGCGAGCTCCAGCCCGCCTGCCCCGCCGCCAACAATCACGAATTTACTTTGCAAAGCATACCCTTTCTTGATGGCGGCGCTCTACGCCGTGGGATCAGTCGCGTTTATCGTGTCCGTGGCCATTGCCGTTGCCGTGACCTTTGCCATGGCCTCGGCCCGGGCCGTCGTCGCGGCGGTCATCACGGTAATCGCGGCGGTCGTCGCGGCGGTCATCGTAACGGTCCGGGCCGCCGCCATGGCGTTCGCGGTAGCGCGGCACGTAGGTGTTGTTGTACCAGTTATCCTGCACGAAATACACGCGCTGGCCGCAGGCATGGTACTTGCCGCAATGCTTGGCCCAGTTCTTGGCGTGGCCAGGCGGCACGCGCAGGTAGATCGGCGCGCTCTCGACGTAGTGCACCGGACGCTCGATGATCACCGGCTGGCGGTAGATCAGTTGCGGCGCGGGATAGTCGCCGATATCGATGCGGCCATAAAAACCGGGTTGGCCGACGCTGATGGAAACACCCACATCGGTGGCAAAGGCGGAGGCAGACAAGGCCAGCAGGCTGGCGGCGAGTAACTTGGCTTTCATGATAAGTCTCTGTTTTTGTACGAGCGAAGGTGCTCATTTCACATGATAGTCGCTTCGGCGCAAATTTCCGTGCGCTAGCGAACATATATTACCTGTGCTAAACTAATCGTTAGATACCTAACCATTAGCACCGCAATCATATGTCTTCTATAGAAGAACGCTTCTCGGCCGCCCTGCACAATTCGGCCCGCGCCTGGCGCCTGGCCATCGACCGCCGCCTCAAGCACCTCAACCTGAGCCAGGCCAGCTGGATGGCGATCGCCCTCACCGCCAAGGAAAAGGAGCCGCCGTCGCAAACCCGGCTGGCCGCGCGCGCCGGCGTGGAAGACCCGACCATGGTGGCCACCGTCGACCGGCTGGTGAAGGCCGGCTACATGGTGCGCACGCCATCCGCCACCGACCGCCGCGTCAAGCTCCTCAGCCTGACGCCGGCCGGGCAGGAAGTGTACGAATCGGTATGGAAGGAGGCCGACGCCCTGCGCCGCGAACTGCTGGGCAACGTCGATCCCGACACGCTGCGTACCGTGACCACCTTCCTTGAAGCCATCCAGGCCAACATCGAGTCGCTGCCATGAGCGGCGCCGCAACCGTCGCCGCCGCGCCTGACGACGGCCTGAACCGCCGCATGATCACCATCTCGATCATGCTGGCGACCGTCATCCAGGCGCTCGACGGCACCATCGCCAACGTCGCCCTGCCGCACATGCAGGGCAGCCTGTCGGCCTCGCAGGACCAGATCACCTGGGTGCTGACCTCCTTCATCGTGGCCGCCGCCATCGCCACGCCGCTGACCGGCTGGCTGTGCGACCGCTTCGGCCAGAAGAACATCTTCCTTGCCTCGGTGGCCGGCTTCACGGTCGCCTCGGTGCTGTGCGGCCTGTCCGGCTCGCTGACCGAGATCGTGATCGCGCGCCTGCTGCAGGGGATCTTCGGCGCCGCGCTGGTGCCGCTGTCGCAAGCCACGCTGCTGGACATCAATCCGCGCGAGAAGCACGGCTCGGCCATGGCCGTGTGGGGCATGGGCGTGATGATCGGTCCCATCCTGGGCCCCACCCTGGGCGGCTGGCTGACCGACAGCTACGACTGGCGCTGGGTGTTCTTCATCAACGTGCCGGTCGGCGCGATGGCCTTCTACGGCATCTGGCGCTACATCCGCAAGGCCGAGGCGCCGCGCAAGATGCGCTTCGACGCGTTTGGCTTCGCCACCCTGAGCCTGGCCATCGGCGCGCTGCAAATGCTGCTCGACCGCGGCGAACAGAACGACTGGTTCGGCTCCACCGAAACGTGGGTCGAAGCCATCATCCTGGCGCTGAGCTTCGCCTGGTTTGTCGCCCACACGGCCACCCGGCCGGCCGGCAAATCCTTCTTCGATTACCGACTGCTGCGCAATGCCAACTACGTCAGCGGTCTGTTGTTCATCTTCATCGTGGGCCTGGTGCTGTACGCCACGCGGGCACTCACCCCCTCGATGTTGCAAAGCCTGATGGGCTACCCGGCCAAGATCGCCGGCCTGGTGACGGCGCCGAGCGGCATCGGCACCATGGTGGCGATGATGGTGGTCGGCCGCCTGGTGGGCAAGATCGACCTGCGCGTGCTGCTGGCGACCGGTTTCCTCATCACCGCCTTCTCGCTGTGGCAGATGACGGGCTACACGCTGGTGCTGTCGCAGAGCGACATCGTCTGGCCCGGCGTGATACAGGGCCTGGGCCTCGGGCTGGTGTTCGTGCCGCTGAGCGCCGCCACCTTCGCCACGCTGTCGCCCGAGATGCGCGCCGAAGGCACGGCCATCTACAGCCTGATACGCAACATCGGCAGCTCGATCGGCATCGCGCTGGTGCAAACGCTGCTGGCGCGCAACACGCAGACCGTGCATGCCTCGCTGGCGGAACACATCACCGCCACCAATCCGGCGCTGCTGGACAACCTGGCCACGCCGCAGGCGGCGGCCATGCTGAATAACGAGATCACCCGCCAGGCGTCGATGATCGCCTACGTGGACGACTTCTGGCTGATGATGATCGCGACGCTGTGCGTGATTCCGCTGCTGTTGCTGATTAAACCGCCACCCAAGACCGCACCGGCAGCGGTCGATCACGCTGCGATGGAATGAGGAGAAACCAAGTGAAAACCACGCTATCAATCCTGGCGGCGGCCGCCACGCTGGCCCTGGCCGGCTGCGCGCAGATCCCGCCCGACAGCCACGCGCTGGCCAGGCGCGACGTCGCCAACGCCGACCTGTCGGCCAACATCAAGCTGGCCAGGGAAGGCTGGCCGCAAGCGCAGTGGTGGACCGCCTACCATGACGAACAACTGAACGCCATCATCGCGCAGGCGCTGGCCAGTGGACCGTCGCTGGAGGTGGCGGCGGCGCACATCGGCAGCGCGCGTTCCTCGCTGTCGCGCAGCGTGGCCGACCTGGGCATCGCCGGCACCGTGAACGGCAACGTCAACCGCCAGCGCTACTCGGGCACCGGCCTGTTCCCGGCGCCGATCGGCGGCGCCTACTTCACCGAGGAGACATTGCGCCTGGACCTGCGCTACAACTTCGATTGGTGGGGCAAGAACCGCGCGCAGGTCGCCGCGGCCGTGGGCGAATTGAACGCCGGCCGCGCCGCCTACGCGGAAGCCGAGCAGGCACTGGCCGCGTCCATCGCGCAAAGCTATTTCCGCCTGCAGGGCGCGTGGGCGCGCCTGGCCAATACCGATCAACTGGCGGCCACACAAACGGCGCTGGTGCAAGACAAGGCCAAGCTCATCGCCCAAGGCCTGGCCAACGCCGACGACCAGCGCGCAGCCGAGGCGGAACTGCGGCAGACCGCCAGGCAGCAGGCCGCGCTCAAAGCCGATATCGAGCACGAACGCGAAGCGCTGCGCGCGCTGGCCGGCGCCAGCAGCGCCGCGCTTGCCGACCTGAAGCCAGTCACCATGTCGCCAACGCCGCACGCCCTGCCGGCGCACCTCGGCATGGAACTGCTGGCGCGCCGTCCTGACCTGCAAGCGGCGCGCTGGAAGCTGGAAGCCTCGCTCAGCAAGATCGATGCTGCCAGGGCCGCGTTCTATCCGGACGTGAACCTGACCGGCTCGATTGGTCTGAATAGCGTGAAGGCGGAAGACCTGCTGCAACTGGCCAGCCGCACCTTGTATATCGGGCCGAGCGTATCGCTGCCGCTGTTCGACAGCAAACGCCTCGATGCGGAACTGGACAGCGCGCGCACCAACCGCAACGAACGCATCGCCGAATACAACCAGACCATCGTCGAAGCCGTGCGCGAAGTGGCGCAAGGCGGCGCGCAACTGCAAGGCATCGAACAACAGATCACGCAGCAGGCGGCGGCCACCGCGATGGCGCGCGCGCAACTGGCATCGGCACAGAAGCGGCTCGAGCACGGCCTGGCCGACAACAGCGGCGTGCTCAACGCGCGCCTGGCCCTGCTCAAGCAGCAGGATGCCGACCTCTATCTGCAACAGGTACAACTGCTGGCCGAAGTCGCGCTGACCAACGCGCTGGGCGGCGGCTATCACGAAGAAGCACCGCTGGCGACCGCCATCAAATAAGGATCACATCATGAGCACCGACACCACCCAACCCAATGAAAAAAAGCGCAAGTTCATGCTGGCGGCGATCACGCTGGCCTTCATCGCCGCCGGCGCGGCGTATGCGGTCTACTACGCGGCCGTACTGTCCAAGGTGCAGGAGACCGACAACGCCTACGTGGGCGGCAACCTGGTCAACCTGTCGTCGCAGGTGACCGGCAACGTGACCGAGATCCGCGCCGACGAGACGCAGATGGTGCAAGCGGGCGCGCCGCTGATCCAGCTCGATGCGGCCGACGCCGACATCGCGCTGGCGCAGGCCGACGCGAAGCTGGGCGCCGCCGTGCGTCAGCAGCGCCAGCGCTACGCCGACGTGGCCCAGTACGACGCCACCGTCGCACTGCGCAAGCTGCAATTGAAGAATGCCGAAGACGACCTGGCGCGCCGCAAACCGCTGGCCGCCGACCACACCATCTCCGGCGAGGAAGTCGAACACGCGCGCCAGGCCGTGGCCGATGCGCGCGCGGCGATCGCGGTCGCGCTCAGGCAGGAGGAAGCGGCCAAGGCCGGCGTCAGCGGCGTATCGGTGGCGCAGCATCCGGCGGTGCAGGCGGCCAAGGCCGACTATGTGCAGGCATGGCTGGCGTCGCGCCGCAACACCATCCTGGCGCCGGTGTCGGGCTACGTGGCCAAGCGCAGCGTGCAAATCGGCGCGCGCGCCACGCCGGGCACCTCGCTGATGGCGATCGTGCCGCTGGACCAGCTGTGGGTGGACGCCAACTTCAAGGAATCGGAATTGAAGAACATCCGCGTCGGCCAGCCGACCAAGGTGGAGGCGGACATGTATGGCAGCAAAGTGCAATTCCATGGCCGCGTGGTGGGCCTGTCGGCCGGCACCGGCAGCGCCTTCTCGCTGCTGCCGGCGCAAAACGCCAGCGGCAACTGGATCAAGGTGGTGCAGCGCCTGCCGGTGCGCATCGCGCTCGATCCGAAGGAGCTGAAGGAACACCCGCTGCGCATCGGCCTGTCGACCACCGTGTCGGTCGACGTGAGCAAGACCGACGGCCCGGTGCTGGGCGCGGCCATGCCGCAAACGCCGGTCTACACCACGCAGGCGCTGACGCAGCCGCTGCAACAAGCCGCCAGCGCCGCCGACGCCATCATCGCCCGCAACCTCTAACGCAACTCGGCGTCCAGCTGGCGGATGGCGGCTTGGGCCTGGGTGATCACGCGGTCGGCGATGCGCTGGCGCATGCCGGGCACGCGCCCGGCGGCTTCGGCTTCCAGCAAAATCGGCGTCAGCATCTGCACGGCCGAGTCGCGGAAGCCCTCCGCCACTTGGTCCAGCTGGGCGTTGAACGATTGCTCCGCCGCCAGTAGCTGCTTGCGCAGCTCTTCCTCAAAGGCGATGCGCTTGTCGCGGATTTCGGTGCGTTTGCGCTTGCCGCCATCGGTGAACCACTTGAACGCGCCGGCCAGCAGCACCGCGCCGCCGACGAACGGCGCCACCGGCGCCACCACTGGCAGCACCACGGCCGCGCCGATCAGGTAGGCCGCCGTGCCGGTGCTGGCCGCCACCGCCGCGCCGCTGACCAGCGTCACATTGGCCGCCGTATCGAGCTTGTTGACGATGCGCGTGCCGATGCGCATGCGCGGCATCAGCTTGGCCAGCGCGGCGTGATGCTGCCGCTGGAACACGCTCGCCTGCCCCAGCTTCATCCCCGACTGGAACAGCCGCAAGTCTTCCTGCAACAGCTGCAAGGCCTGCTCCTTGCGGCGCACGATGCGGTCCAGACGCCGCTCCATCTCCTGCCCGAACTGATTGCGGCCCATGCTGGCCCACACGTCCTCGTCTTTCCACTTATCGGTGTTGAGGCGGTCCGTCATCGCCAGTTCGATGGCGTTGCCGGCGTCGTGCACGGCGTCGTCGATTTCCTCGCTCATCAGGCGGCGCTCGTAGGCGATGCGCTGATCGACCAGGATCAGGCGCTGCGTCACCTGGTTTTTCAGGTCATTGGCGGCGCTGACCAGCGAGCTGGCGGCGGCCTCGCCCACCGACAGCAGGCGCGCCTGCTCCAGATAGTTGCCGATATCCTGCGTGATGGCGGCGGTGGTGGCGCGCACCACGTCGCGCAGCGCGGTTTGGTCGATTTCGCCGGACTGGAAATGGCGAGCGTGGGTGATCAATTCCTGCTGACCGGCGGTGCGGCCGAAATCCGCCACCGCGTCGGCCAGCGAGCGGCCGCGCACCAGCCGGCGCGCCTGCTCGCCGAGATTGGCGAGCAGGCCGCGCTCCTCGGCCGGCGGCAGGCGTTCCAGGTCTTCCGGCGACAGCCGCACCGACAGCGCTTTCGCCAGCCGCTGCGCCAATGGGCGTGCGTCGGCGCCGTGCAGCGCCAGCAGCGGGATGGTCATGCTCAGCGCATGTTCGCGCGCCTGCTGGTCGATGCCGGTGCAGCTGCGGCTGAGCGCGTTCAGCGCCCAGTCGACTTCCACGCCCGATTCGATGGCGTTCAGGACCAGCGCGGTGAAGACGGCGGACGACTGGCCATCGCCGGCGATGTCGGTGACGGCGGCGAACTGGGCCAGTGTGAGGCTGCCGCCGTTACCGGCGATCGCCCCCACCGCCCGCGCGTAAGCGGAGCTGAAACTCTGGTCGGAAGACAGATGCTCGTCCAGCGAGCGCACAACAATATCCACGCCTGCTCCAGTTGGTTGTGATGCCATTATGGCATTGTAACTGAAGCGCGGCTTAGTGAGGCAGGGCGCGGATGAGTGCGATGATGGCGCCAACCGTAATCGTGGTCTGGGCCATAAACAACGAGACCATCCACATCAGGATATCGGCTTTAAACTCCTTGAACTCGGCTCTTACCCACTCTTTCGTTGCCAAGGTGTCCTGGAGATTATGCAAAGCTTCGCCCAACGCATCGGCGTGCGCCAGCGCCTGCTCGGGCGCCACGCCGCCATCCTCGAGCGTTTTACGATATTTGGTGGATTCGACGGAGTTCATGGGAACAGTATGCGCCGCCGGCCGACGATTGCAAGCGGCGCACTTTGATGTGGATCAGCCCTGCACCACTTCGGTCGATAAAGTCAGCGTTTCCTTGATTTCTTCCATCACGACATAACTTTTCGACTGCGCCGCGCCAGGCAGGCTGAGCAGCATCTCGCCCAGCAGCTTGCGGTACTCCGCCATCTCATGAATGCGCGCCTTGATCAGATAGTCGAAGTCGCCCGACACCAGATGGCACTCCTGCACCTCCGGAATCCGCAGCACCTCGCGCCGGAATTGCTCGAACGCCGGCCCCGACTTCTGGTTCAGCGTGATCTCCACAAACACCAGCAGCTTGGCCCCCAGCGACGGCGGATCGATGCGCGCGTGGTAACCGGTGATCACGCCATCCCGCTCCATGCGCTTGACCCGCTCGATGGTCGGCGTGGTCGACAAGCCGACCTGCTCGCCCAGGTCCTTCATCGAGATCCGCCCGTCCTCCTGCAGGATCTGCAATATCTTTCTGTCCAGCTTATCCAGCCCCCGGACCGATTCTTTTTGAATTCGCATGAAAATCCACTGTTTTATCGAATATATACAGTAACAAACACTAGCAGAACCAGCATACCATAGCAAAATCCAATGAAGTTAAATAATCGGGGGCAATAATGCGCGTAGTTATCCTGGGTAGCGGTGTGATCGGCGTGACCAGCGCCTATTATCTGGCCAAGGCCGGCCACGACGTCACCGTGCTGGACCGCCAACCCGGCCCCGCCCTCGAGACCAGCTTCGCCAACGCCGGCCAGATCTCGCCCGGCTACGCCTCGCCATGGGCCGCCCCCGGCATCCCGCTGAAAGCCATGAAATGGATGGTGCAGCGCCACGCGCCGCTGTCGATCAAACCCGACGGCACCCTGTTCCAGCTGCAATGGATGTGGCAGATGCTGCAGAACTGCAATGCCGAACGCTACGCCGTCAACAAGGAACGCATGGTGCGCCTGGCCGAGTACAGCCGCGACTGCTTCAAGGCCCTGCGCGCCGCCACCGGCATCGAATACGAAGGCCGCCAGCAAGGCACGACCCAGCTGTTCCGCACCCAGGAGCAGATGGACGCCGCCGCCAAGGACATCAGCGTGCTGGAGGAAACCGGCGTGCCGTACGAACTGCTGAGCCGCGAGCAATTGGTCCAAGCCGAGCCCGGCCTGGCCCGCAACAAGCTGGTCGGCGGCCTGCGCCTGCCCAACGATGAAACCGGCGACTGTCAGCTGTTCACCACCCGCCTGACCGCCATGGCCGAGGAGCTGGGCGTGAAATTCCGCTACGGCATGGACATCACCGGCCTGCTGACCGAGGGCGACACCATCAAGGGCGTCAAATGCGGCGACGAGCTGGTGACTGCGGAATCCTACGTGGTGGCCATGGGCGCCTACTCGACCGCGCTGCTCAAGGACCTGGTGAAAATCCCGGTGTACCCGCTGAAAGGCTATTCGATCACCGTGCCGATCGTGAACGCCGGCGCCGCGCCGGTCTCCACCATCCTGGATGAGACCTACAAAATCGCCGTCACCCGCTTTGACGACCGCATCCGCGTGGGCGGCATGGCCGAGATCGCCGGCTTCGACAAGACCCTGAACCCGCGCCGCCGCGAAACGCTGGAGATGGTGGTCAACGACCTGTTCCCCGGCGCCGGCAACACCGCCGAAGCCAGCTTCTGGACCGGCCTGCGTCCCATGACCCCGGACGGCACGCCGATCGTCGGCCGCACCGGCTTGCGCAACCTCTACATCAACACCGGCCACGGCACGCTGGGTTGGACCATGTCGTGCGGCTCGGCGCAACTGCTGTCGGACATCCTGTCCGCGCGCCGCCCGGCCATCCGCGCCGACGACCTGTCGGTCAGCCGTTACAGCGCCGAACGCGGCGCGCGCTCGCCGCAGCTGGTCAACGCCTGAGCGCTCCTTTCCGCGGCGCCCGATCGCGGCGCCGCGCGCCGTGTCACACGCCTGTCATCCGCGCCACGCCATCTGTCGCATCGGCGTGCGCTATCTGCGCATGAACCCACATTAAGACCGTTCGAGCGTTGAGATTGGGGCCAAGCCTGCGTATAATTTTGACCATGAACAAACTCGAAGCATACGGCCATATCGCGGCCCTCGCCATCCGTGGCGAACTCGTCTTTCCAACCAGCGTGAACGCGGCGCTGCGCGTACAACTGGCATTGGACGATCCCGATTGCCCCATCGACACCGCCATCAGCCTGGTGCTGGCGGAGCCGTTGCTGGCCGCGAAAACCGTGGCCATCTCGAACTCCGCCATGTTCAACCGCGCCGGCGCGCCGGTCGTGACCAACGTGCGCGGCGCCATCATGCGCATCGGCTACCAGAACCTGTTCGCGCTGGCGGCCGCCATGGTGGTGCGCCAGTTCGGCAGCAAGATCTCCGACCCCGCGCTGCGCAACAAGGCCGAGAAACTGTGGGACCACACCATCGCCGTGGCCGCGCTGGGCCGGCTGATCGCCCGCCACGTCACCGGCGTCAACGAGGACACCGCGCTGTTCGCCGGCATCGTGCACGAGGTGGGCGGCTTCTACCTGCTGTCGCGCGCCGACGAATTCCCCGGCCTGCTCGACGAGGATCCGGAGAACTGGCACTCGGCCAGCGAGGAAATCATCACCCGCGAAGTGATGCGCAAGCTGTGCATCCCCGAGCCGGTGGCAGACGCCATCGAGGGCCTGCGCGACAGCTTCATGTCGATCCCGCCCGACACCCTGCTCGACACCCTGCTGCTGGCCAACCACCTGACGCCGGTGAAATCGCCGCTGCAGGAACCGCAGCGCGACCTGCCGCCGCATTCCGACTCGGCCATCGACCTGTTCATCGACGAGCAAAAACTGGCCAGCATGCTGGAAGAGGCCAAGCGCGATGCGGCCGAAATGAGCGCCGCGCTGCTGGTCTGAGCCCGATGCAGAGCGCGCCGCTGTCCTACGGTTCCGACCAATCCGGCCTGGTGTGCGGCTATCTGTTCGGCCGCGGCGCCGACGGCAAAGGCCAGCCGCTGGACACCGACGCCGCCTGCGCGTGGCTCAAACAGCGCGACCAGCATCCGCGGGAATTCATCTGGCTGCACTACAACCTGGCCAACACCGCCAGCGAAAAATGGCTGCACGAGCACACCGCGCTGCCGGATGAATTCTACGAAAGCCTGCACGAAGGCCCGCGCTCGACCCGCATCGAACTGGCCGACAACACCCTGATCGCCGTGGTCAACGACGTGCTGCACGACTTTTCGTTCGAGCCGTCGGACATTTCCACCTTGTGGCTCAGCGTGGACAAGCAAATCGTCATCAGCGCGCGCCGCAAGCCGCTGCGCGCGGTGGACAGCCTGCGCAACGCCGTGCGCAATGGCGAGACGATCCGCTCATCGGTCGAACTGCTGATCCACCTGCTGCGCGACCAGGCCGACGCGCTGATCAAGATCGTGCGCGACGCGATTGCCACCGTGGACAGCATCGAGGACAGCCTGCTGGCCGGCAAACTGACCACCAAGCGCGCCAGCCTGGGCGCGCAGCGGCGCGTGCTGGTGCGCCTGCAGCGCCTGCTGGCGCCGGAGCCATCGGCCCTGTTCCGCCTGCTGCAAAAGCCGCCGGCGTGGATGGCCGAGATCGACGCGCAGGAACTGCGTCAATCGACCGAGGAATTCTCCATGGTGCTGGCGGACATGGCGTCGCTGCAGGAGCGCATCAAGCTGATCCAGGAGGAAATCGCCGCTTTGGCCAGCGAGGCCAACAACCACAGCCTGTTCGTGCTGACCGTGGTGACCGTGTTGGCGCTGCCCATCAACATCATCGCCGGCCTGCTGGGCATGAACGTGGGCGGCATACCGCTGGCGGAATCGAAGCACGGCTTTCTGATCGTGGTGGTGATCGTGGCCAGCTTTACCGTGATCGCCGGCTGGCTGGCCTTCCGCCGCCAGCGCGACGTGCGCTAGGGCGGGACGCGCGCAAGCCGCGCAGGCGGAACGCGCCGGCCAGCACCGCCGCGACACCCATCGCCAGCGCGATCAGATTATCGCGCCGGTAAGCGGCGCGCACCTCGGCCAGCGTGGCCGTCTCCTTGCCGCCGACGGCCACGCC
This sequence comes from Duganella sp. SG902, assembly GCF_013376005.1. Classification (GTDB taxonomy): domain Bacteria; phylum Pseudomonadota; class Gammaproteobacteria; order Burkholderiales; family Burkholderiaceae_D; genus Rugamonas. The sequence goes on from NZ_JABMJK010000006.1 coordinate 82,505, forward strand.
GTAGACCGTATAAAAATCGCCGGGCGCGAAGCCGATGCCGGTTTGCTGCTGGCGGAAAAACCGCACGCTGATGGGGTACATGGCGCCATCCCGGATGGTGGCGCGCTGGCGGCCATCGGCATCGCCCTTGGCGTACAACACCAGCCGCTGCTGGTCGGACAGGATGAAATACAGCGCCCCGCGCGTCTCCTGCTGCCACACCACGCGCCCGCGCGCCGTCTCCAGCTGCTCGGGCCTGGGAAAGCGATACTCGAGAACGCCAAACAGCGCCATCAGGCCGACGCCGAGCCAAAGAAAAAAATACGCGCCCCGCTCGCCGGCAAACCAGTCTTTCATGTTGAGTTTGCTTGTATGAAAAGCCGTATGATACAGCCTCGCTTTTCACGGCTGCACCAGTTTCACCACAATCAGAACCAAGGTTGAGTTCATGGCTGCCACGCCAACCAGCGTGGTAATCATCCACTTCGTTATGCGCGTTTCCAGCTTGTATAAATCTGCCTTGGTTACACAGTTTTGCTGAAGCGCGAGCAGCGTGGCATCAATGCGGGCGATTTCGCTGCGCAGTGAACCTTCGAGCTTGGCAAGATCTTCTTTTGTTGCAGCGGTCCTGGACAACACCGCCACTTCCGCGGTCAGCGCGGCAAGATTGCGTTCGACCGTCGTCAGCCGCCGATCCAGCGACGCCAGTTGTTCTTCGATTTGTGCGGTCTGCGTTTCCATGCCATCCATCTTGCGCCGCGCATCCCAGCCCAGACAAGCTGAGCAGGTTTGATCTTCGTCAAACACATAATTTATAAACTTTTTTGTTTACTTATTGTTGAGCCAGGCTTACAGTGGAGGGCATGAAAACACATCTGCTTATCGCCTCGGCTTGCCTGCTGGCTTTGCTGTCGACCATCGGGGCGGCGCTGCCGTATCCCATCCTGCCGCCGCTGTTCGCGGCTGGCGCCACCAACGGCCTGAATACCTTCCTCGGCCTGCCGCCCAAGCTGCTGTTCGGCCTGGCCCTGACCATCAATCCGCTTGGCCTGCTGATCGGCTCGGCGCTGCTGGGGCCGATGTCGGACCGCTACGGCCGCCGTCCGGTGCTGCTGGTGACCGCCGTCGGCGCCGCCATCGGCCATGCCGTGACCGCTGGCGCGCTGATCATCGAGAACTATCCGCTGTTCATCGTCGCCCGTTTCGTGACCGGCCTGCTGGAGGGCAGCGGTTCGGTCGCGCGCGCGCTGCTGGCCGACCGTCTCGACGGCGACCTGCGCCGCAAGGCGCTTTCGTGGCTGAACGGCGCCTTCTACATGGGCTGGCTGGCCGGGCCGCTGCTGGCTGGCGCCACCCTGCAATTCGGCATCACCACACCGTTCTGGGTCGCCGTCGCCGCCCTGCTGCTGGTGGCCGCGCTGGTGGCCGCCACGCTGCCGCGCGAAGCCGCTTCCGGCGCCACCACCTCGTGGTGGCAGGTCGCGCGCGACCGCCACTCGCTCAACCTGCTGCGCGAGCCGGACCTGCGCAGCCTGTTCATCGTGACGCTGGCCTACACCTGCGGCGTCACCGCGTTCTACGAGTTCTACCCGCTGTGGCTGGTGGAAGTGCCCGGCTACGGCGCCCAGGGCATCGCCTGGGTCACGGCCGCCATGTGCGCTGTGATGACCGCCACCACCATCGTGGCGGGCCGCCCGTTCAAGGGCGAACCGCTGCTGCGCGCGCGCCTGTATGCCTTCACCGTGGCCGCCATCATCGCCCTGCTGGCCGCCAGCAATGCCACGCTGGGACTGATCTGCATCATCCTGTACGGCATTCCGCATTCGTTCTACAACGCCATCGTGCCGAACTACTGCGCCGAACGCTTCGGCGGCGCCCACGGCCAGGGCGCGGTGATGGGCCTGATCTCCACCACCTTCTGCCTGGCCAACATCATCATGGCGCTGGCCGGCGCGGTGCTGACGCTGATCGATACCCGCCTGATCCTGCTGCTGGGCGCCGCCCTCAGCGCCTGGTCGGCCTGGCGCATGCACAGCTGGCACCACAGCATGCATCGCCGCGTGGAGGGCGCCGTGCCATGAACACCGCCGAACAGACGCTGTTCCTGCTCAAGACGCGCGGCCCGCAAACCGCCCAGCAACTGGCCGCCCTGCTCGATCTGACGTCCATGGGCGCGCGCAGGCAGCTGGAATCGTGGCAGGAAAAAGGCATGGTCACCTATGAAGACGTGGCCGACAAGCCAGGCCGCCCGTCGCGCCGCTGGCTGCTGACCCAGGCCGGCCACGACCGCTTCCCCGATCGCCACGCCGAGCTGACCCTGCAATTGATCGACCAGGTGCGCACGCTGTTTGGCGACGCCGGCCTGGAAAAGCTGATCAGCTCGCGCGAGGCGGCCAGCGAGCGCGACTACCGCCAGCACCTGGCCGGCAGCCGCACGCTGCGGGAACGGGTGCAGGCCCTGGTGCAAGCCCGCACCAGCGAAGGCTACATGGCCGAGCTTGAACAACAGGACGACGGCAGCCTGCTGCTGATCGAAAACCACTGCCCGATCTGCGCCGCCGCCCGGCAATGCCAGAAATTCTGCCGCTCGGAGCTGGACGTGTTCCAGCGCGTGCTGGGGCCGGATTGCTCGGTCGGACGGGTCGAACACCTGCTGGGAGGCGCGCGCCGTTGCGTGTACGTCATTAAAACTCTATAATAAGAATCATTCTCATTCTTATTCAAGGAGTTCCGCATGCCCCGTCACCTGCCCCTGCGCCCGATGTTGCTGGCGTTGTCGATGATTTATTCCGGCCTGGCCGTCGCCGCCGACGACACATCCGACACGCAAATGCAGACGGTGACGGTCACCGGCACCGCGGAAGAAAACGTCTACACCGCCCGCAACACCAAGTCCGCCGGCAAGCTGGAATTGTCGCTGCGCGAGACCCCGCAGTCGGTCTCGGTGGTCACGCGCGCGCTGATGGACGATTTCAAGCTCGACAACATCAACTCGGTGCTGGCCGCCACCACCGGCGTCACCGTGGAAAAGGTTGAAACCAGCCGCACCTACTACACCGCACGCGGCTTCGACGTGGTCAACTTCCAGTACGACGGCGTCGGCATGCCGCAAGTGTTCGGCAATGTGCAGGGCGACATCGACACCGCGCTGTACGAGCGCATCGACATCGTGCGCGGCGCCAACGGCCTGATGGCGTCCACCGGCAACCCTTCCGCCACCGTCAACTTCATCCGCAAGCGCCCGACCGCCGGCACCACCGCCAGCGCCAGCCTGACGCTCGGTTCGTGGAACCAGCGCCGCATCGAGGGCGATGTCAGCACCAAGCTGAATGACAGCGGCACCGTGGCTGGCCGCGCCGTGCTGGTGCAGCAGGAAAGCGACTCCTACCTGGACCGCTTCTCGCCCAAGAAGACCGTGGCGTACGCGGTGGTGGAAGCCCAACTCGGCACGGATAGCCTGCTGACCGTCGGCCACACCTACGAGACCAACCGCAGCAAGGGCGTGATGTGGGGCGCGCTGCCGCTGTACTACGCCGACGGCAGCCCGACCAATTACCCGGTATCGACCAACACCTCGGCCAACTGGTCGCGCTGGGACACCACCACCAACACCACCTTCGCGGAACTGAGCCACAATCTGGGCCAGGGCTGGAAGGTGCAAGGCACGCTCAGCTACATCACCGACAAGTCGGACTCCAACCTGCTGTACGTGTACGGCACGCCCAACAAGACCGGGGGCGGCGGCCTGTACGCCTATCCGTCGCAATACGGCGCCGATCAGAAGCAGACCCTGGCCGATCTCGCGGTCGACGGCAAGTTCAACCTGGGCGGCCGCCAGCACGACCTGAGCTTCGGCTACAGCTGGTCGCGCTCCAAGCTGAACGACGCGTCGCACTACGGCCAGGGCATCGGCACCGAAATGCCGGGCCAGACGGCGTTTGACGGCAGCTACCCGATGCCGACCTTTGACGCCTCCACCGACGGCAGCAGCTATGAGGATCGCCGCAACACGCTGTTCCTGGCCGCGCGCTTCAACCTGGCCGACGACTGGAAGCTGCTGACCGGCCTGAATTCCACCCGCGCCAGGAGCAACGGCAATTCCTACGGCACCAGCAAGTACAAGTCGGCCAGCAAGACCACGCCATATGTGGGCGTGGTGTACGACATCAACAAGGAATGGTCGGCCTACGCCAGCCACACCGAGATCTTCAATCCGCAAAGCGAGATCGACGCCACCGGCACGCCGCTCGATCCGATCGAGGGCAAGACCACCGAGGCCGGCCTGAAGGCCGCGCTGTTCAACGGCAAGCTGAATGCCTCGGGCGCGGTGTTCAAGACCCAGCAGGACAACACCGCCGAGCAAGCCGGCATGATCGGCGCCAAGGCTTACTACCGCGGCGTGAACGCGGAGTCGCAGGGTTATGAATTCGATCTGTCGGGGGATCTCAACAAGGACTGGCAGGCCAGCGCCGGCTTCACCCGCCTGACCTCGCTCAAGGGCGAAGACGGCAAGGCGGTGCGCACCTTCATTCCACGCTCGACGCTGCGCGTGAACACCACCTACCGCGTGCCTGCCCTGCCGGCGCTGAAGGTGGGCGGCACGCTGGCCTGGCAGAGCGAGACCTGGATCGATCAGGGCGGCGGCATCCGCACCGTGCAGCCGTCGTACGCCACGCTGGGCCTGATGGCGCGCTACGAAATCGACAAGCACCTGTCGCTGTCGGTCAACCTGAACAACGTGACCGACAAGAAGCACCTGACCAGCCTGTACTGGACCCAGAGCTACTACGCGGCGCCGCGCAACGGCAGCGCCACGCTGAGCTGGACGTACTAAGTCCGGCCGCCATTCAGGCGGCCCTCATCGCCGGCGCGCCCAGCAGGGCCGCCAGTTGCGCCGGCGCCAGCGGACGGCTGAACAGGTAGCCCTGCATCTCGTCGCAGCCGTTCTCGCGCAGGAAGCTGCGCTGCTGCTCGGTCTCCACGCCTTCCGCGATCACGCGCAGCCGCAGGCGGTGCGCCAGGCTGATGATGGAGCTGGCGATCGCCTCGTCGCCGCTGCTGCGTCCCAGGTCGCGCACGAAGGACTTGTCGATCTTCAGGGTGGAGATCGGGAACGACTTCAGCGCCGACAGGCTCGAATAGCCGGTGCCGAAGTCGTCGATCGACAGCGACACGCCCATCGCCCGCACCTGCGCCATCTTGGCCACGGCCTGCTGCAGGTCGCGCATGATGACGCCTTCCGTCACCTCCAGCTCCAGCCATTCCGGCGCCAGGCCGCTGTCGTCCAGCGCCTGCCGCACGCGCTCCACCAGGCCGTGCTCCTCGAACTGGCGCGGCGACACGTTGACCGACACGCACAGCGGTGGCAAGCCGGCGTCCTGCCATGCGCGGTTCTGGCGGCACGCGGTGCGCAGCACCCATTCGCCCAGCGCCACGATCAGGCCGCTTTCCTCGGCCAGCGGGATGAAGCGGTCCGGCCCGATCACGCCGTGCTCCGGATGCTCCCAGCGCACCAGCGCTTCCACCCCGAACACCCGGCCGTCGCGCAGGTCGACCTTGGGCTGGTAGACCAGCCGGAACTGGTCCTCGTCAAGCGCGCAGCGCAGGCCTTCCAGCAGCACCAGCTTTTCCTCGATGCTGGCGTTCATTTCGCGGGTGTAGAACTGGCAGTTGTTCTTGCCCTTCTCCTTGGCGCGGTACATGGCCGCGTCGGCGTTCATGAGCAGGGTTTCGGCGTCGTCGCCGTCGTTCGGATACACGGCCACGCCGATGCTGCAGCTGACCTGCACCTCCTGCCCGCACAGGCTGATCGATTGCAGCACCGCCTCGCGCACGCGCTCCAGCACCGGCGCCGCGTCCACGGCGGAACCCGGCTCGGCCAGCAGCAGCACGAACTCGTCGCCGCCGAAGCGGCCCACGGTGTCGCTGGCGCGCAGGCAGCCGGACATGCGTTCGGCCACCACCTTCAGCAGCTCGTCGCCGGCGTTGTGGCCGAGGCCATCGTTCACCAGCTTGAAGCCGTCGAGGTCGATGAAGGCCACCAGCACCGAGCCGCCATTGCGCTGGGCCTGGGCGATGGTGAGGTCGAGGCGGTCGCTGATCAGGCTGCGGTTCGGCAGGCCGGTCAGGGTGTCGTGGTGCGCCAGGTGCAGCATGCGCTCCTCGGCCAGCTTGCGCTCCGAAATATCGCGCACGATGGCGACGATGCCGCCGTGCACCGCCACCACCTGCTGGTGCAGCCAGCGCGCGCGCAGCTGCGGCACCGTGCTCTGCCATTCCTGCTCGTGCACGCCGCCGACGTGGGCCACGTGGATCAGATGTTCCAGCATGCCGTTCTCGCGCGCCTGCGGCATCAATTCGCACAGTGTCTTGCTGCATAGTTTCTGCTTGCTGAAGCCGGTCATCTTCTCGGCGCGCACGTTGGCGTCGACGAAGCTGAAGTCGAAGATGCGGCCCTGCGCGTCGCGCATCTCGCGCATGACGAAGAAGGCGTCCAGGCTGGCCGCCGAGGCGGCCGCGTAGGTTTCCTGCGCCTGCCGCATGCGCGCGCGGGTGCGCGCGCCCTGCCACGACCACAGCCACAGCAGCCCTGCGACCAACACCAGCGCCGCGCTGAGGATGCCGGCCTCCCACAGCTTCTCGCGCCGCTGGCGTTCAAAGCCGGCCATCAGGTCGGCCTCGTCCAGCCCGACCAGCACGCTCAGGCCGATGCCGTGCAGCTCGCGCGTGCCGCTGTACTTGCCGGCGTTGCCCTCGAGCCGCTGGCCGAAGGAGATCCTGTCGCCGCTGCGCAGCACCCGCACCACGCCGTCCGTGCCCACCAGCCCCAGCCGGCCATGCTCGCCCAGGCGGCTGCGCTCGTAGCTGCTGGTGAAATAGGCGGGATCGGTTTCGACGATGACGATGCCGGCGAAATCGCCATGCACGTCATCCACCCGGCGCGTGAAGTGCAGGTGCCATTCGCTGTTGGCGGCGTCGCGCGTGGCCGGGCTGACGTAGGTGGCGCCGCTGTCGCGCTCGACGTGGAATTGGAAGTAAGGCTGGTCCGCCACCGAGATCGGCAGCGTGCGCGGATTGCTGGCCACCGTCATGCCGTTGCGGTCGACGATGCTGACCACGAACACCACGCCCGGCGGCAGCAAGCCCTCGCGGCCCAGCTCCGGCAAGGCGCCCAGCGCGCCCTTGCGCTCGACCGCGTACTTCAGCACGCGCAGGGTCTGGTCGATGCCGTCGATGCTGCGCGCCACCTGCGCCTCGTAGGTGCCCAGCATCTCCTGCAGCGAATCGGCGGCCGCCTCCCGCGCGTGCTCGCGCTCGGCGTCGATCTCGTGGAAGGTCACCAGCCAGATCGACACCAGCAGCAGCAAGGCGAACAGCGGCAGCGAGACGTGGGTGTCGAGGCCGCGCCGCAGCCAGCGCGCGCGCAAGGTTTCCTTGGCGGAGGTCATGGGGTCACCTGTATGGCTTTGACGCTGGCGTCCAGCGCGGATCGATCGATGTAGGCGATCATGGCCGGGTTGTCGGCCACCATCTTGCGCACGGCGGCGCTGTTGGGCAGCTCGCGCGGCGGCTGGGCGCGGCCGGTGAACACCATCTTGGTCCAATAGGCCTTCATCAGCGCCGGCGTGCGCGCCGCCACCTTGTAGTAGAAGTCGTCGCGCAGCGGGCTGCCGAACGGCAGGTCGAGCGCGGTCGCCTCCTCGCCGCCGGGGAAGCGGCCGGTCTGCGACAGGAAGATGGCCGCCACCTGCTCGGCGCGCAACGCCGTGACCGGATTCCTGGCCGAGACGATGACCACGAAATCGGACGCCGCCGCCGCGCCCGAAAGCAGCACGCCGGCCAGCAACAGCAATCGCAATGTGGAAATGAGCTTTTGCATGGTCAGAACACAAAGTCGAGGGCCGCGCTCACCACCGTGATCGGCCGGCCTGAACGGAAGCCCGGCTGCACGTTGACGAAGGTGCCGGTGGAACCCCGCTCCGGCGTGAAGCGGCCGGCCTGCAGCTTGAAGGCATAGTTGGGGCGGAAGTCCCAGCGCACGCCGGCGCTGGCGCTGTGCTGGCGCGGGATCGCCGCCAGCAGTTGATTGAGGCCGGCGTTGAGCCGGGTGCCGGCGGCCGCGTACGGCGCCGGCAAGGCGCCCAGCTCAAGCCCGGCCACGCTGGTCTCCACGTTGGCGCGCGAGAAGGAATACACCAGGTAAGGCGTCACATCGCCGCAGCGGTAGCCGCCGCTCACGTAGCCGGTGGTTTTGTCGCCCAGATAGGAATGCGTCTTCATGCGGCCGATCTCGCCCATGGCGAACCACTGGCCCGGATCGTAGTTGAAGCCGAGCGACACCACCAGCGCGCGCTTGGCCGCCAGCTCATAGCGTTCCACCAGCGCCTGGCCCTGCGGGCCGAACTGGCGCATGCCGTCAAACAGCGGACGCGCCACGTCCACGCTCAATTCGGCCGTCATCGCGCTGGCGCGCATGGTCAGCGCGCCGGCGGTGGCGGTATTGGACAAGCCGGTCAGGCGGCGCGCCTGCGCGCCCGTCCCCGCCGCCAGCGGCAGGTCGGTATGGCCGAGGAAGAATTGCGTCAGGTGGTTGGTGTCGCCCGCCCGCCAGCGGTAGCTGGCGTCGACGCCGTCGCTGTTGGAGAGCGGGATGGCGCCGTACAGCTCCACCGGCGGCCGCACCCACGGCAAGGCGTAACCGGCCTTGCGGTAGTCGCCGCTCAGGAACAGCGGCAGCGCGATGCGGCCCACGCGCAGGCTCAGGTCCGGCGTGGCCTGGTATTGCACGTTCGCCCACTCCACCACCGGCGCGTAGCCGTTGCGCAGGGTGTGCTCGGCCACCAGCTGCAGCACCGCCGACCATTTGCTGTCCAGATTCACGCCCAGCTGCACGCCCAGGCGGCTGTCCACCGCCGGGCTCCAGCGGTGGGTGTGGCCGGCGTCGCCCGGCGTCAGCGCGTTGGCGGTGAAGTCGGAATTCCTGTCGCTGCTGTGCACCACGCCCAGCGTGCCGAAACCGCCGAAGCTCACCACCCGCGCGCCGTCGTCGTCGTCCACAGGCTCGCCTGCCAGGGCTGCACAGCAGCCCAGCATGGTGACGGCGGCGAGCGAGGCCCGCATGGTCGAAAAATCGGCGTTCATACACAGTTCCTTACGTGCGTGCGCGGTCCGCGCAAGGCAGCGTTTGTTTGGGCTGGATGGGAGAGGTTCCGGCGTGCGGCACAAGGACGAGGTGCGGCAGCGGGTATTTAATTTGACCCATCAACTTTATACTTCCCGAAAGAAACTGTCGATACTTTAGAGCAATATACCAAAAATTCTCTCCAAAAATCACACGTTTTGCTTGCAATTAACACAATTTCGATGGCAAGAAGCTATCGCCACGTACCGGCGTTGCCAAGAAAATAAATTTCATATATAGTGAGAATAGGAATCATTATCATTGTGAAGGCATATGGATATCCCTCAAGAACTGCGCAAACTTGGCTTGAAAGCCACCCTGCCCCGCTTGCGCATCCTGCAACTGTTCCAGGAAACCAAGAGCAAGCACCTGAGCGCGGATGATGTCTATCGCCTGCTGCACGACGAGAACATCGACATGGGATTGGCCACCGTGTACCGCGTGCTGATGCAGTTCGCCGACGCCGGCATCCTGATCCGCCGTCAGTTCGAATCGGTGGCTTCGGTGTTTGAGTTGAACGAGGGCGGCCACCACGACCACCTGATCTGCACCAACTGCGGCCGCATGGAGGAATTCCTCGACGCCGAGATCGAGCGGCGCCAGGAAGCGGTGGCGGCCGAGCGCAACTTCGTGCTGCACAAGCACTCGCTGTCACTGTACGGTTTTTGCGGCGATTGCGCCGCCAGCATCAAGCCGATGGCCAGGAAGCTGCGCCGGACCTAGGGCGTGAGGGTGTCGGCGTCGCCGAAGGACGTCGGCGGCGCGAACCGCATGCCCGGATTGGTGAACATCTTGACCGGCCGGGTCCTGTCGTCCTTGATGTAGCCGAACTGCCCGCTGTCGTAGCGGAATTCGCCGGCGCCATTGACGATGGAGATGCCGCCGGTGCTGACATGCACGTGCAAGCCCGGCTCCAGTCCCGGCGAGGCGTCGAGATCGCCCTTGCCGGTCAGGTATTCGAGGAAGAAGGTGGTGCCGCGGATGCCGATGGTGGCGCTGGCGGTTTTCATCGCGAACCTGTCCTTGTTGCGCTTGCCCAGCAGGCCGGTGATCGAGCGCAGGCCGCCTTTCACCAGCGTGTAGGCGGCGCGGTCGGCTTCCGGCCGTGCCTCGTCGAACGCAAACTGGTCGATCCTGACAGTGGTCCCCGGCTTGAGCGCCAGTTCACTGTTGTCGATGAAGCGCACCACCGCGTACGCGCCGGCGGCGGTGACCAGGGTGTCGCCGCTCTCCACCTCGGACTTCGCCTGCAAGACCTTGACCGCGCCGGCCGGCGAACGCGCCGTCATCGGCCCGCTCACCTGGACCACCACGCCGGCCACCTGCGCGGCCTGCGCGCCGCCGACGCCCAGCGCCAACAAGAAGATAACGAGGATGCGCCGCATGCCGGTGTGCTCCGAGGAAGAAAACATCAGCATACCTCAGCCCATCAAACCAGGCCAGCGACGTAACGCAGGCCGCTGGCGGCCGAGGGCGCCCGCGGTTTCGATTTGACCGCCGCCGCCACCGGCATGTCGATCACCGTCAGCGCCTCGCGCGCGCCGCTGGCCAGCTTGAACACGCTGACGCTGCGCGCCAGGCGCTCGGCCTGCTCCTGCAACGATACGATGGCGGCCAGCGACTCCTCCACCAGCGTGGCGTTTTGCTGGGTCACGCCGTCCATCGCGGCCAGCGTGCGGTTCACCAGTTGCAGGCCCTGGCTTTGCTCGCGCGTGCCGTTGCTGATGTCGCCCATCAGCGCCGCGCCGCGCAACACGCCGCGCACCACGTCGTCGATGGTGGCGCTGGCCTCCTTCACCGCCTGGCCGCCGCCGCCGACTTCCGACAGCGAATGCGCGATCAGGTCCTTGATCTCCTTGGCCGACTGCGCGCTGCGTTGCGCCAGCGCGCGCACCTCGCCCGCCACCACGGCGAAGCCGCGTCCATGCTCGCCGGCGCGTGCCGCTTCCACGGCCGCGTTCAGCGCCAGCAAATTGGTCTGGAAGGCGATGCCGTCCATCAGGCCGACGATGTCGCCGATCCGGCGCGAGGAGGCGCTGATGCGCTCCATGATGGCCGTCACGGCCGATACCGCGGCTTCGGCCTCGCGCGCCACCGACGCCGTCTGGTCCATCAGCTTGTAGGCTTGCCCGGCCTTGTCGGCGTTGTTGGCGACGGTGGCGCTCAGCTCCTCCACGGTGGCGGCGGTTTCCTCCAGCGTGGCGGCCTGGCCCTCGGTGCGCTGCGCCAGGTCGCCGGTGCCGGCCGAGATTTGCGCCGAGGCGCTGGCGATGGTGTCGGTGCCGCCGCGTACCTGGGTCACCATGCGCCGCAAGTTGGCGCTCATCAGGTTCATGGCGCGCAGCAGGTCGGCCGTTTCATCCTTGCCGGCGACTTCCTCGTCGACCCGCAGGTCGCCATCGGCCACGCGCCGCGCCACCTCCACCGCGCGTGCCAGCGGCGCCGAAATCAGGCGCGCCACGCGGCCGGCCAGCAGCAGCCCCAAGACCAGCGCGCCGGCCATGAAGCCGAAGATCAGGTGGCGCGCATGCAGGTAGGTCTGGTCGGCCGACAGCGCCGCCTGCGCGCTGCCGTTTTCGTTGATGGCGACCAGCTTGTCGATCAGCGCCATGGCCTCGAAGTCGTACTTGCGCGATTCGCCGCGCACCACGCCCAGCGCCGCCACGTCGTCGCCGCCGCGCGACAGCGACACCACCCGGCGCACCGCGCCGCGATAATCGGCCAGCGAGGCGCGCAGCCTGGCGACGATCTCCATCTCCTCGGCGCCGCGCGGCTGCGCGGCGTAGGCCGCCACCGACCGCTCCACTTGCAGCATCTGGTTTTCCATGTCCTGCTCGTACTTGCGCAGGATGTCCGGCTCGGTCGACACCACGTGGAACAGCTCGAAGGTGCGGAAGCGCGTCAGCCCGTATTTGATGTCCAGCGCGTTGCGCACGCCCGGCGCCCAGCGGTGGTTGATGTCGTTGGTCACGCGGTCCAGCTCATACAGCTGGAACACGGAGAACACGCCCAGCGCCATCATCAACGCCAGCATGGCGGCGACCACCGCGTTCAGTTTCCTTGCGATCTTCAGGTTGCGGAACCATTTCATGGCAATCTCCTTAATCTTTATGCGGCTTGCAGTTGCAGGCTTCCTTCGAGGAAGTTCAGGGCGGATGCCGCCGGCAACGGACGGCTGTAGTAGTAACCTTGGATCTCGTCGCAGCGCCAGTTGCTCAACATGGCGCGCTGGGTCTCGGACTCCACGCCCTCGGCGATCACGGTCAGGCCCAGGCTGTGACCGAGGCCGATGGTGGCCTGCACGATCGCGCCCTGCTCGCGCACCGCGTGCATATTGCGCACGAAGGACTGGTCGATCTTCAGCTTGTGGATGGGGAAGCGCGACAGGTAGGCCAGGCTCGAATAGCCGGTGCCGAAATCGTCGATGGCCAGCTTGAGGCCCAGCGCGCGCAGGCGGTGCAGCAGGGCGATCGCGCTTTCGGCGTCTTCCATCATCACGCTCTCGGTGATTTCCAGCTCCAGGCAGGACGGGTCGACGTGGGTGGTGGCCAGCAGGTCCTCGACGTGTGCCAGGAAGCCCGGTGCCGCGAACTGGCGTGGCGAGATGTTCACCGCCACCACCACGCGCTGGCCGGTCTCCGCCTGCCACACGCTGATCTGGCGGCAGGCCTCTTCCAGCACCCAGTTGCCGATGGCGACGATCAAACCCGATTCCTCGGCCAGCGGTATGAACTCGGCCGGCGAAATCAGCTTGCCGTGGCGGCGCCAGCGCAGCAGCGCCTCGAAGCCGATCAAGCCGCCGTCGTGCAGCGCTTGCTGCGGCTGATAGTGCAGTTCCAGCTCCTTGCGTTCGACCGCGTGCCGCAGCAGCGACTCCATGTCCAGCCGCTCGCCGGCTTCGGCGTTCAGTTGCTGTGAATAGACCACCAGCCGGTCGCCACCCGCCTTGCGTGCCGCCTGCAGCGCGGCGTCGGCGTTGCGCAGCAGCGTGTGCGGCGTATCGCCATGCAACGGGAAGGTGACCGCGCCCAGGCTCAGGGTGGTGTAGATTTCATGCCCCTCGCAATCGTAAGGGTTGCGCATTTCGTCGCGCAGGCCGGACAGCGCCTGCTTGAACGCCTCGTCCTCGCAGGCCATGCGGTACAGGATGGCGAAGTTGGCGCCGTCCAGGCGGAACACCTCGCCCCCGCTGCGCTCCGCCGCGCCGCGTATGCGCGCCGCCAGGCCGACCATGATGCGGTCGCCGAAGGCGTGCCCGAAGCCGCCGATGATGCGCGAGAAGCGGTCGATGGTGCCCAGCACCACCACGTGCGGCACGGCCGGCAGCGTGGCCAGGCGCGCCTCGAAGCTGCGGCGGTGCGCCAGGCCGGTGAGCGGATCGTGGCGCGCCTGATGGCTCAGTTCATCCTCCATCCGCACGCGGGCCCGCACGTGGTACATCAGGAACACGCACGTCACCAGCGCCAGCACGTCGAACACATGCACCAGCCCCGTGATCCAGCCGATGGCGCGGTTGGCCATGGTGCCGTTGTCGTAGATGGCGCTTTCCACCTCCTGCTGCATGGCGTCGACGCGGGCGCGCAGCAGCTTGACCTCCTCGTTCATCTTGATCAGCACCGCGCGCGCGGCCTCCGGATCGCGGTCGACATTGCGTTCGAACGCCGGCGTCAGGGCAATCACGCTCCGGTAGCCGTCGCGCAGTGCGCCCAGCTCCGGGCCATCGCCCAGGCTGGGGCGCAGTTGCGCGATCGTGGCATCCAGTTCGGTGCGGCCCATGTTCTCCAGGAACTGGAAACGGTCCGGCGTGATCGAATTGGTGAAGCGCTTGTCCAGCGCCAGTTGGTAGCGCAGCAAGGCGCTCTCGAAATCGCCCAGGTAGCGCATCCGCGGGATGGTGCTGTTCAGCAGCGGCGTCTCGTTGCGGCGGATATTGTGCGCGGTGCGTTCCATCACGATCGACAGCGTGACGCTGGCGGCGATCACCAGCAGCAGCAAAAGATAGATCAATCGGCGCGAACTGCTGGTGGTGTGACGCATGGACTTACTCCTCGGCGGTGGTGTTGTGACTGCCGCTGGCCTGCTTCAGGCAAAGCAGCAGTTCGTTCGCTTCAAAGGGTTTGCTCAAAAAACAGGAGGCGCCGCCCTGGAACGCGCGCTTGCGCAGCGCGGCCTCGGGGAAGGCGGTCATCAGGATCACCGGCAGCGGGTTGCCGTCGCGGCGCAGCCGCTCCAGCAGCTCGATGCCGCTCATGCCGGGCATCTGCAGGTCGGTGATGATGCAGTGGTAGTCGCCCAGCGCGCCGGAGGCCAGGAAGGCCAGCGCGGAATCGTAGGCGTTGGCCTCGTAACCGTAGGAACGCAGCAGGCTGCGCAGGCCGACGCGCACGGCGTCGTCGTCGTCAACGATGGCGATACTGGAAAATTGTGGATCCGGATAAGACACTGGCTACTCCCATGTTCGGACGGCGGCTCGCGGCCGTCCAGCGCATGGGAGAACAATACAGTTTGCTACCTGTTGAGAAAATTATACAAGGGTATAGGTCAGGCTAAACCCAGGGCTTCGGCCATGCGCACCAGGTCCGCGAAGGTCTTGGCTTCCATCTTGCGCATGGCGTTGCCGCGGTGGATTTTGACCGTGATTTCGCTGGTGCCCACCTCGCCGGCGATCTGCTTGTTCATCAGGCCGCGCGCGGCCAGCGCCATGATCTCGCGCTCGCGCGGCGTCAGCGTGGCGTAACGCGCGACGATGCCGTTGCGAGCCAGGTCGCGCTGGCGGCGTTCCCGGTCGGCGCCAAGGGCGGTGTGGATGGCGTCCAGCAGGTCCTGGTCGCGGAACGGCTTGGCCAGGAAGTCCACCGCGCCGGCCTTCATGGCCCGCACCGACATTGGAATGTCGCCATACCCGGTCATGAAGATGATCGGCAGCGCCACGCCGTCGCGATTGAGCTCGGCCTGGAAATCCAGCCCGCTCACGCCCGGCATGCGCACATCGAGCAGCAGGCAGCTGGTGATTTCGCGCCGGGGCTGGGCCAGGAATTCCGCCACCGAGCCGAAGCTGGCCACCTGCATGCCGACCGAGCGCAGGAGGCTGGAAATGGCGTCGCGCAGCGGCGCCTCGTCGTCGACGATATAGATCAGCGAGTCGGAATAATCAATCTGGTTCATGGACGGGCAGCGTGAAGATGATGGTGGCGCCGGCCACCGGGAAGTCCTGCGCGGCATGTTGGGCCCAGATGCGGCCACCGTGGTTTTCAATGATGGAGCGGCAGATCGGCAGGCCCATGCCCATGCCGTCCTCCTTGGTGCTGTAGAAGGCCTCGAACAGGCGCGGCACGTCGGCTGGCGGGATGCCGGGACCGGAGTCGCTGACGCTGACCTGCAGCGCGCCGTCGGCGTTGCGCTGCGTCTGCACCGTCAGCACCGCCTGGCAGGGCTGGCAGGCGGCCATGGCCTGGATGGCGTTCATCAGCAGGTTGATGAACACCTGCTGCAGCTGCACGCGGTCGCCGTAGACCGGCGGCAGGTCCGGCGCCAATCCCAGCATCAGGGCGACGTGGTGGTTATTCAGCTCGCGCCGGACCAGATCCACGCTCTCCTCCACCACCGACTTCAGGTCCAACTCCGCGTATTGCGGATCGCTGCGCCGCGCCAGCGCGCGTATGCGCTTGATGACGCCCGTGGCCCGGGCGCTGGCCTCCAGTATGCTGGTGACGGTGGCGCGGGCCTCGTCCAGCTCGGGCCGCGGGCGGTTCAGCCAGCGCAAACACGCCTCGCCATTGGTGGAGATGGCGGCCAGCGGCTGATTCACTTCGTGGGCGATGGAGGCGGCCAGTTCGCCCAGCATGGTCACGCGGGTGGCGTGCGCCAGCTGCACCTGCGAGCGGTGCAGCGCCTGCTCGGCCAGCACCGCCGCCGTGACGTCGGTCAGGGCGCCGAGATATTCGCATTCGCCATCCTTGTTCTGGCGCGGATGCGACAGCACGTGCACGTATTTGAGCTGGCCGTCCGGCAGCAACAGCCGGTGGCGCAGTTCAACCGGCCCTTCGCAGCGCAGCGATTGGTCGATCGCAGCCTGCACCACATGCCGGTCCTCGGGCGCGGTGTGCGCCAGGATGCGCTCCATGGTGGGCGCGACGTCCAGCGGGTAGCCGTAGATGCGCGCCGCCTCGTCCGACCAGTACATCTCGCCGCCGGGCGACTTGAAACTGAAGCTGCCGGTCTTGCTGATGCGCTGGGTGCCGGCCAGGAAGGCCTCGCTGCGGCGCAACGCGTCCTCGCGCGCCAGCAGCTCGTTGGTGGCGGCCTGCCCGCGCAGCACCAGCACACTGGTGACGCCGATCGCCAGCAGCCCGACCAGTAGGCGGCCGGCGGCGGCGGCGGAAAACACCTCGCTGTGCGTCAGCACGTAGGAAAGAATGGTGAGGGAAAGGCAGGCGGCGGTCGCCAGCAGCACGCCGCGCCGCGCCCAGATGCTGGCCGATAGCAAAACCACCACCACGTACATCACGGCGATGGCCATGTCCAGCGGTGAAAACGTGTCGATCGCGAAGATCAACAGCATCAGACTAATCAGCAACGCAGACATCCAGGGAGTGCGAGGGACCCGTAACATGCCTATCCTTTTAACTTATATTGGCAACGTATCCAATTATAGAGGGATTTGCTCCCCTTGCACCTCATACTCCAGTATGAGTTCCGGCGGCGCCGCGCGGCCGAACAGATAGCCCTGGAAGGCGGTGCAGCCAAAGGCTTCCAGCGCGGACCACTGCTCGCGCGTCTCCACGCCTTCGGCCACCACCTCCAGGTCCATGCTGTAGGCCAGCGTGATGATGGCGCGCACGATGCTGGACGCGTGGCGCGTGTGCAGCATGTCGTGCACGAACGAGCGGTCTATCTTCAGCTGGTCGATCGGCAGCAGCTTCAGATGGCTGAGCGAGGAATAGCCGGTGCCGAAATCGTCGAGCGCGAAGCCGACGCCGTGGGCTTTCAAGGTTGTCATTTTTGCGATAACGTCATCCATGTCGGCCAGCAGCATGCTCTCGGTGAGTTCCAGCTTGAGCAGGCGCGGATCGGCGCCGGTGCGGTCCAGCACCGCCAGCACCTGGTCGACAAACGCCGGCTGGCGGAACTGCCGCGCGCTGACGTTGACGGCCATGCTCAGGTGCGCGCTGTCGGTGCGGGCGGCCCACGCCACCAGCTGGCGGCAGGCGGCCGCCAGGACCCATTCGCCCAGTTCCACGATCAGCCCGGACTTCTCCGCCTGCGGAATGAACTCGCCCGGGCCGATCAGGCCGCGCTGCGGGTGCTGCCAGCGCAGCAGCGCCTCCACGCCGGTGACGCGGCCGCCATCGCCCACCACCGGCTGGTAATACAGGCGCAGTTCATCGCGCCCCAGCGCGAAGCGCAGGTCCGCCTCCAGCGTGGCGGAGGCGTCCAGCGCCACCTGCATGTGCGGATCGAAGAAGCGGAAGGTGGCGCGGCCGGCAGCCTTGGCCTCGTACATGGCCATGTCGGCCTGGCGCAGCAGGTCGTTGATGGTGTGGTGCCCGGCGCCGAACAGCACCACGCCGATGCTCGGGGTGCTGCGCAACGCATGCCCCTCCAGCATGTAGTCGCGGCTCAGCGCGTCGAGCACCTTGGCGGCGACGGCGGCCGCGTTGTCCATGGCCTGCTGCTGATCCGCGCCCAGGTCTTCCAGCAGGATCACGAATTCGTCACCGCCCAGGCGTGCCACGGTATCCGTCTCGCGCGTGACTTCGCCCAGCCGGAACGCCACCATCTCCAGCAGGCGGTCGCCCATGTCGTGGCCCATGGTGTCGTTGAGCGACTTGAAGTTATCCAGGTCGACGAACAGCACCGCGCCGTGATTGCCGCCCCGCGCCGCCTTGGCGATGGCGTGATGCAGGCGGTCCAGCAACAGGCGCCGGTTCGGCAGCTTGGTCAGGCCGTCGTAGAACGCCAGGTGGGCGATCTCCGCTTCGGCCAGCTTGCGGGCGCTGATGTCCATGCGCGTGCCCAGCATGCGCAGCGGCTGGCCGCCGGCGCCGCGCTCCACCACCCTGCCCCGGCTCTGGACCCAGATCCAGTGGCCGGCGCGGTGACGCATGCGGTACTCGGCCTCGAAGGAGCGCGAGCTGTCGGCCAGGTGGGCCGCCAGCGCCGCCTCCACCGCCGGAATGTCATCGGCCTTGACCATGCCGCGCCAGTCGATATCGCCGGCGTTCAGCTCATCGCGGGTGTAGCCCAGCATGGCGGCGGCGCGGCCATCCACCGTGCGCACGTCGTCCACCATCTGCCACTCCCACAGTCCGAGATTGGCGCCGTTCAGCGCCAGTTCGACCTTTTCGGCGGCGGCGGCCTGCTCGTTGGCGCGCGCGGCGGCCAGGTCCTCCAGCACCTGGCGGCGGCGCTGCACCAGCACCAGGGCGCCGCAGGAGGTCAGGCCGAACACCAGCCACGCCACGCCGCAGGTCCAGGCCATGCTGTGCCACCCGGCATCGATCAGCGCCTGGTTGCGGCCCAGGCTCACCACCAGCGTCTTGTCGAGGCCCAGTCCACGCAGCCGCATGGTGCGCTGGACCACCAGCCGCCGCTCGCCGCTGGCGGTGGCGCCCTCCAGCACCGTCTCGGCATGGCCGCTGCGCTGGTGGCGCGCGAAGAACGGATCCGGCGCGGCGCCGGTGCCGCGCATGGCGGCGGGATCGGCCGGCACGAACAGGATGCGGCGGCCGCTGTCCTCGGTGATGGCGCTGTTCATGTCCGGCGCGTACAGGGCCGAGCGCATCACGGCGTCGAAGTATTCGGGATTGAGGATGGCGCTGACCGCGCCGTTGTTGGCGCCGTCAGCGCCCATCACCGCCATCGACAGCTTGATGTTGAACACGCCGGGCGTGTTTTCGTAGGGCTGCGACAGGTACAGCGTGTCGGGATCGCGCATGCGCTCGACGTGGCTGGTGTAGTTGCGGTCATCGAGGCGGCGGTCGCGCAGATCGTCGTCGGACATCACGATATCGCCCTTGCGGTCCAGTATCAGCAAGGCACGCACGCCGGGCATGGCGCGCTTGAGCGATTGCAGCAAGGTGCGGCGGCACTCGGCGCCGCAGGCGCTGCCCGGCCCCAGCGTGGCGCGCACGCTGTCCAGCGCACCGCGCACGCCTTCCAGCTGGTGGCTGAGATTCTCATCGATGATCAGCGTCTGCAGGCGCATGCGCTCGACGTTGGACGACATGATCAGGCCGCGCTCATTCCAGACGAAATAAACAATCAGCAGGCCGCTCAAGCTCAACACGAAGCCCAGCATCAGCCATTCCGCCGTGAGTTTTTTATAATGTTGGACCAACATAAATCCTCCGGGTGACGATAGCGCCACTATAGATTCGGGAGGAAATCGGCGAAATTGCACCTTCGTATGCAAACTCATACCAAGGTTTAGGCTGCGCCTCTGCCGGAAACGGTGCTACATTGGCAGGATTCGATCCATCGGAACGGTTTATGCCGCCCCCGGGCGCGCCTACAATCGCTCCATCGATCACTCACCACAACCGCCATGAAAACCAAGCTGCTCCCCGCCTCCTTCTTCGCGCTGACACTGGGGTTGGCCGAAACCGGCAACGCCTGGCGCTTCGCGCACGACCTGTGGGCGTTGCCATCGCTGGCCGGCGAAGTGCTGCAGGCGCTGGCCGTGTTGTCGTTCCTGCTGTTCGCGGCGCTGTATGCGCGCAAGTGGCTGGCGCACCGCGCGGCCGCCCTCGCGGAAGCGCGCGATCCCGTGCAATCGGCCTTCCTGGCGCTGATGCCGGAATCGCTGATCCTGGTGGCGCTGGCCCTGCAGCCTTACGCGGTGCAGGGCGCGCGCCCGCTGTTCTGGATCGGCTCCGCCGCCAACCTGGCCTACGGCGCATGGCGGCTGGCGGCGCACTGGAGCCGTCAGCGCGAAGCGGCGCAGATCGTCCCCCCGCTCTACCTGCCCTACGCCGCCAGCATGCTGGTGAACGCGCTTGCCGCCGGCAGCTTCGGTTACACGGATTACGGCTGGATGCTGTTCGGCGCCGGCGGCATCTCGTGGCTGGTGCTGGACTCCGGCATCACGCGTCAATTGATGACGGGCGGCCTGTCCGACAAAACGCGCAACTTCATGGGTATCTACAGCGCGCCGCCGGTGGTGGCGCTGGTGGCGTACCAGGTGCTGGCCGGCGCCGGCGCCAATCCCGCCGTCAGCTACGCACTGGCGGGCTACGCGCTGTTCGTGTTCGCCGGACTGGCGCTCGCCATGCCCTGGTTGGCGCAACAGGATTTCGCGCCAGGCTATTGGGCCTACACCTTCGGCGTCGCCACGCTGGGCCAGGGTTTGATGCTGATGGCGGAACGTCATCACAGCGCGCTGCTGGAAGTCATGGCGGGCACGGTGTTCGCGGCCACGCTGGTGTTGGTGCTGTACGTGGCATGGGGCTCGCTGCGTCTGCTGGCGCGCGGCGCCTACTTCCCCGCCGCGCCGGTCATGGGACGCGCATCTTGAAGACATTGGCGCTCGTGGTGTTCCCCGGCGTGCAGGCGCTGGACGTGTCCGGCCCCATGGACGTCTTCGCGGAGGCGAATGCCTTCCTGCCGCCGGAACGGCACTACCGCCTGCTCACCATCGGCACCGAAGCCTCGCCGATACGCGCCTCCAACGGCCAGCAACTGCTAGCCGACCGCACGCTCGCCGAAGCAGGCCTCGATTACGACATCGTGCTGGTGGCGGGCGGCCCGCAGCTGGCGCAGGCTGCGGAACATGCCGCGCTGTCGCACTGGTTGCGCGACGTGGCGCGCGGCGTGCCGCGCTACGGTTCGATCTGCACCGGCGCCTTTCTGCTGGGCCGCGCCGGACTGCTCGACGGCAAGCGCGCGACCACCCACTGGAGCGACGCCGCGCGGCTGGCGGCCGAATTCCCGCTGGCGCGGGTCGAACATGACCGCATCCACGTGCGCGACGGCGGGCTGCTCACCTCGGCGGGCGTCACCGCTGGTATCGACCTCGCACTGGCGCTGGTGGCGGAGGATCACGGCCCGGCGATTGCGCTGGCGGCGGCCAAGCGCCTGCTGGTGCTGGCGCAGCGCCAGGGCGGCCAATCGCAATTCAGCCCCTACCTGTCCGATGCCGGCACCCCGGACACGCTGGCCGCCACCATCCAGCGCTACGTGATGGACAACCTGTCGCACGCGCTGACGGTCGAGCATCTTGCCGGCGTGGCCGGCATGAGCGCGCGCAGCTTCGCGCGCCGTTTCGTCAGGGAGATGGGGGTGACGCCGGCCGAATTCGTGCAGCGCGCCCGGGTCGACGCGGCGCGCAACCTGCTGGAAGGCAGCGCGCTGCCGCTCAAGACCATCGCCTACCGCTGCGGATTTGGCGGCGCCGCCCGCATGCGGCTGGTGTTCGCGCAGCGCTTTGGCGTCACGCCCAATCAGTACCGGGACAGCTTCCGCGCGGCCTAGAGGCTCGCCACGTCGCCGCTCTGCAGCAGCGATTCCAGCTGTCCCAGCTCGACCGGCTTGGTCAGGTGCCGCTCAAAGCCCGCTTCGGCGGCTTGCTGGCGGTCCGCATCCTGCCCGTAGCCGGTTACCGCGAACAGGCGCAGGGCGGCGCCGGCCTGCTGCCGCAGGCGCTGGGCCAGTTCGTAGCCGTCCATGCCTGGCAAGCCGATATCGAGGATGCCGATCTGCGGCCGGAAGTGCGATGCCAGCACCAGCGCGTCGGGCGCGCTGAACGCCACCCGCACCGTGTGTCCAAGCAGTTCAAGCCCTTCCCCCAACGCGCGCGCCGCATCCTCGTTGTCGTCCACCACCATGACCCGCAGGTGGCCGGGCGGCAGCGCCGATGGCGCGGGCGGCGCGATGCGGCGCGGGTCGGTGCGCTTTTCCTTCCACGCCGGCAGCCGCACCACGAAGACGCTGCCGCGGCCGGTGCCTTCGCTGTGGGCCGAAATGCGGCCGCCATGCAGCTCGGTCATGCTGCGCGCGATCGCCAGTCCCAGCCCCAGGCCGCCCTGCGAGCGGCTGAGCGCCTGCCGCTCCTGCGTGAAGCGCTCGAACACGCGGCCCAGCATGGCGGACGAGATGCCGATGCCGTTGTCATGCACTTCCAGCACCATCTCATCGTCTTCCAGGTAGGCCCGCACGGCCAGCTGGCCGCCCGACTCCGTGTACTTGGCGGCGTTGGTCAGCAGGTTGGACAGCACCTGCGCCAGCCGCACGGGGTCGGCCAGCACCGGCAGGCCGGATGGCGGCACCGCCACCGCCAGCGTGTGGCGCTTTTGTTCGATCAGCGGGCTGGCCGTTTCAATCGCGCGCGTGACCACCTCGATCATTTCCACCACCTGCCGGCGCAGCTGGATCTTGCCCTGCGCCACGCGCGATACGTCCAGCAGATCATCCACCAGCGCCACCAGATGGCGGGTCTGGCGTTCGATCACCGTGCGTTCCTTGAGCGCGAAGTCGCCGCCGCGCATCCGCATCAACTGCAGCGCGGTGACGATAGGCGCCAGCGGATTGCGCAACTCGTGCCCCAGCATGGCGAGGAATTCATCCTTGGCGCGGCTGGCCGCTTCGGCGGCGCGCTTGGCCGTGGCCAGCTCGGTCACGTCGAACGCCACCACCGCCACGCCCTGCGTCTTGCCGTCGTCGTCGAACAGGGGCTGGTAGACGAAGTCGAACCATCGATCGCTCAGTTGCAGATCCTCGCCGCCCAGCATGCGCAGCTGCACCGAGCGGCCGACGTAGGGCCGGCCGCTGGCCAGCACGCCGTCCAGCAGCTCGAAAATGCCCTGCGACGCCAGCTCCGGCAGCGCGTCGCGCACGGAGAGACCCAGCAACGGCCGGGGTCCGATCAGCCGTTGATAATAATCGTTGGCCTGCTCGAACACGTGGCGCGGGCCGCTGAGGATGCAGATCGCCACCGGCGCCTGGCTGAAGATGCTGCGCATGCGCCGGGTGGCCTCGTCCTGCACCGTGCGCATGCGCTGGCGCAGGCGCAGCACCTCGATGCGCGCCGCCAGTTCGCGCCCGGAGAATGGCTTGACGAGATAATCGTCCGCGCCGGCCTGTAGTCCTTCCAACCGCGCCTCCTCGCCGGCACGCGCGGACAGCATCATGAACGGAATATGGCGCGTGGATTCCTGCGCGCGCAAGGCCGCCAGCAGGCCAAAGCCGTCCAGCTGCGGCATCATCACGTCCGACAGGATCAAGTCCGGCGGGCTGCGCTCGATCATGGCAAGCGCCTCGATGCCGTTGTTGCAGACCTCCACCTGCCACTGCGCTTGCAGCAGCCGCCGCAAATAGTCGCGCATGTCGGCGTTATCGTCGACGATCAGCAGGCGCCCATGCATTGTCCCCTGCGCGCCAGGATCGGCGGCGTGCTGCATCCACCCTTCCGCCTCGGCCACGTAAGCGGCGGCCACGCTCTGAAGCGGCCGCGCCGGCGTCACGCCCAGTTGGTCGGACGGCAGATGGGCGCTGCCCAGCGGCAGCGCCACATTGAACACCGAGCCCCGTCCCACCACGCTCTCGACGCCGATGGCGCCGCCGTGCAGCTCCACCAGGTCGCGCACCAGCGCCAGGCCGATGCCCGAGCCCTCGTGCGTGCGCGAACGCGCGCCCTCCACGCGATGGAAGCGCTCGAACAAATGCGGCAACTGGTCGTGCGGAATGCCGCTGCCGGTATCGGCCACCGACAAACGCACCTGTGTTCCCAACGCGCGCAGGCTGACGTGTATCTCGCCCTCAAACGTGAACTTGAAGGCGTTGGACAGCAGATTCAACACGATTTTTTCCCACATCGCCGGATCGACGTACACCGGCGCGGGCAGCGCCGGGCAATCGACCCGCAGCCGCATGCCCGCGCTCTCGATGGCGGAACGGAAGCTGCTGGCCAGGTCGGTCGTCAACGCCGCCAGATCGGTGGGCACGAAGCGGGCTTGCGCGCGCCCCGCCTCCACCCGCGAGAACTCCAGCAGCGTGTTGACCAGCTTTTGCAGGCGCAGCGCATTGCGCTGCACGATCTGCAGGCGTTCGCGCTGCGCCGGCGGCAGCGGCACGGCATCGTCCTCCAGCGCATCCTGCACAGGCCCCAGCAGCAGCGTCAAGGGGGTGCGGAACTCGTGACTGACGTTGCCGAAGAACTGGGTCTTGGCGCGGTCCACCTCCGCCAGCATATCGGCGCGCAGGCGCTCATCTTCCGCCGCGCGCGCGTGGCGTATCGCGTTGCCGGCCTGGGTGGCGATCAACTCCAAAAAACTGCGGTACTCGGCGTCCAGCCTCCGCGCCGGGCTCACGCCCAGCACCAGCGCGCCGGAATCCAGCACCGGCAGCGTCAGCGCCTGCCGCACCGGCTGCTGCGACGGGCCGGCCGGCACGCCGGCAGGCTGCCGCTCCAGCGTCACAAGACGCGGCTCGGCGCCGGCGATCACCGCGTCGACGCCATACAGCGCGCCGGCGCTCTCCATCTCCGGATGGGTGGACTTGAGCAATTGCGCGGCGCCCTGGGCGTCGCGCAGGTACAGTTGAGCGAACGGCACGTCGTCGGGATTGACGCCGATCGCGTCCAGCGCGATGGCGCAGGCGCCCAGCACCGTCTTTTCCTGCAACGTGCGCACATTCAGTTCCGACAAGGTGCGCAGCCGGCGCGCGTTCAGGTGCCGGCTGGTCACGTCCAGATTGGCGCAGAACAGCCCGGCCACCTGCCCCGACTCGTCCCGCACCGGGCTATAGGAGAAGGCGTAGAAGGTCTCCTCCAGGAAGTCGCCGCGGCGCATGAACAGCTGCACGTCGTCGGCCATGGTGGAGACGCCATGCGTGAACACCCGTTCCACCAGCGGGCCGCAATAGTCCCAGATCTCGGCCCATACCTCGACCGTGGGCCGGCCCAGCGCCCACGGGTGCTTGGCCATGCTGAGCACATCGATGTAGGCGTCGTTGTATAAAAACGTCACCTGCTCGCCCCACCCCATCCACATCGGCTGCGGGGAATTGAGCATCAGGTTAATCACGGTCTTCAGGCTATGCGGCCAGCCATCGATGGGACCCAGCGGCGTGTTGCCCCAATCGTGCGCCCAGATGCGCGCCCCCAACTCGCCCGGCGCGTTGAGGAACATCGGTATGTCATCTGGTGCCGGTATCGACATGGGGTCTGGACCATTCATGATTTACAATGTTTTCGAGCTTACCACGCCAATATCATGACTGACGCCCTGCACGCCACCACCCTGACCTGGCGCTTTCACCCTGCGGTGACGGCGTGGTTCGGCGCGGCCTTCGCCGGCGCCACCGAAGCCCAGCAGCGCGCCTGGCCGCTGATCCAGTCGGGCCAGGCCACGCTGATCGCCGCCCCCACCGGCTCGGGCAAGACCCTGACCGCCTTCCTGGCCGCCATCGACGCGCTGGTGCGCGAGAGCCGCCACGCGCCGCTGCCGGATGAAACGCGGGTGCTGTACGTGTCGCCATTGAAGGCGCTGTCGAACGATATCCGCGTCAACCTGCTGGCGCCCCTGGAAGGGATAGGCCGCGAGCTGGAGGCCATGGGGCAACCGCCGCATGGCATCCGCAGTGCCGTGCGCACCGGCGACACCACCCAGGCCGAGCGCAACGCCATGCGCCGGCGCGCGCCGCACATCCTGGTCTCGACGCCGGAATCGCTGTACGTGCTGCTGGGATCCGACAGCGGCCGCGCCATGCTGGCCAGCGTGCGCACGGTGATCGTGGATGAGATTCACGCGGTGGCCGGCAGCAAGCGTGGCAGCCATCTGGCGCTGAGCCTCGAGCGGCTCGACGCCCTGTGCGCGCGGCCGCCGGTGCGGATCGGCCTCTCGGCCACGCAAAAGCCCATCTCGGCGGTGGCGCGCTACCTGGCCGGCGCCGGCCGTTCCTGCGCCGTGGTGGACGTGGGCCACGTGCGGGCGCGTGACCTCAACCTGGAGCTGCCGCCGGTGCCGCTGGAGGCGGTGATGCCGAACGAGGTGTGGGAACGCGTCTACGACCGGCTGGCCGAGCTGACGGCCATGCATCGCACCACGCTCATCTTCGTCAACACCCGCCGCATGGCCGAGCGCATGGCGCGCCAGCTGGCGGACCGCATCGGGCCCGAACACGTGGCCGCGCACCACGGCAGCCTGGCCAAGGAATACCGGCTGGACGCCGAACAGCGGCTCAAGCGCGGCGCCCTGCGGGTGCTGATCGCCACCGCCTCGCTGGAACTGGGCATCGACATCGGCGACGTGGAGCTGGTGTGCCAGATCGGTTCACCGCGCAGCATCGCCGCCTTCCTGCAGCGGGTGGGCCGCTCCGGCCACCACGTCGGCGGCTTGCCCAAGGGCCGCCTGTTCCCCACTTCGCGCGATGACCTGATCGAATGCGCGGCGCTGCTGGACTGCGTGCGGCGCAATGAACTCGACCAGCTGCGCGTTCCTGCCGCGCCGCTGGACGTGCTGGCGCAGCAGATCGTGGCGGAAGTGGCTTGCCGCGAATGGAGCGAGGACGGTTTGTATGAGCTGGTGCGGCGCGCGGCGCCGTACGCTGAACTCGAGCGCCAGCGCTACGACGACGTGCTGCACATGCTGACCGACGGCTACACCAGCCGCCAGGGCGTGCGCGGCTCCTACCTGCACCGCGACACGGTGAGCGGCACCCTGCGCGGCCGGCGCGGCGGCAAGATGACGGCGGTGATGTCCGGCGGGACCATACCGGACAACGCCGACTACACGGTGCTGCTGGAGCCGCAGGGCCAGAACATCGGCACCGTGCACGAGGATTTTGCGGTGGAGAGCCTGGCAGGCGACGTGTTCCAGCTCGGGAACACCTCGTATCGCATCCAGCGCGTGGAAGCGGGCAAGGTGCGCGTCGAGGATGCGCATGGCGCCGCGCCGAACATTCCATTCTGGCTGGGCGAGGCCCCGGGGCGCAGCGATGAACTGTCGGTCGGCGTGGCGCGCCTGCGCGCCGAGATGGACCGCCTGCTGGCGGCCGCCCCCGACGGCGAAGCCGGAATCGAAAGCGCCGTGGACTGGCTGCTCGAACATCTGGGCCTGCGGGACGCGGCGGCGCGCCAGATCGTTGAATATCTGGCGCGCGCGCGTGCCGCGCTGGGCGCGCTGCCGACGCGCGATACGCTGGTGATGGAGCGCTTCTTCGACGAATCCGGCGGCATGCAACTGGTGCTGCATGCGCCGTTCGGCAGCCGTATCAACCGGGCCTGGGGACTGGCCCTGCGCAAGCGCTTCTGCCGCACATTCAATTTCGAGCTGCAAGCGGCGGCCACCGAGGACGCGATCGTGCTGTCGCTGTCGGACAGCCACAGCTTTCCGCTGGATGAAGTGTGGCGCTACCTGCGCTCCAGCACGGCGGAGCATGTGCTGGTACAGGCATTGCTGGACGCTCCGCTGTTCAACGTGCGATGGCGCTGGAACGCCACCACCGCGCTGGCCCTGCCGCGCTTTAGCGGCGGCCGCAAGGTGGCCCCGCAGCTGCAGCGCATGAAGAGCGACGATTTGCTGGCGGCGGTGTTCCCCGACCAGGCGGCATGCCTTGAAAATATCGTCGGCGAGCGCGAGCTGCCCAGCCATCCTCTGGTGGACCAGACCCTGGACGATTGCCTGCACGAGGCGATGGACAGCGAGGGCTGGCTGGCGCTGTTGCGGCGCATGGAGGCTGGCGAAGTGCGCTTGTTGTCGCGCGACCTGCCGGCGCCATCGCCGCTGGCCATGGAGATTCTGAATGCGCGGCCGTACGCCTTCCTGGACGACGCGCCGCTGGAGGAACGGCGCGCGCGGGCGGTCGCCAACCGGCGCTGGACCGATCCCGCATCGCCGGACGATCTGGGCGCGCTGGACGCCGGCGCGATCGCGGCGGTGGAGGCCGAGGCCTGGCCGTCGGTGCGCAACGGTGACGAGATGCATGAGGCCTTGATGTCGCTGGCCTGCATCACGCCGGCCGAAATCGCGCGCGAGGAAGGCTGGCAGGCGTGGGTGGACGGCCTTGCGGACACCGGACGCGCCATGCGCCTGCGCGATGCCTCCAGCGGTGCCGATCTGTGGGTGGCGCGCGAGCGTCTGGCCTGCGCGCTGGCCGCCTGGCCCGGCGCGGCGATCGCCGGCCAGGCGGCGGACGACCTTGCGGCGCCTGGCGATGAGGAATGGACGCGGGATGCGGCCCTGGTGGAGATTCTGCGTGCGCGTCTGAGCGGATTCGGTCCGCGGACGGTGGCGGCGATCGCCGCGCCGCTTTCGCTGCCGGCATCCACGGTCACCATCGCGCTGACGCAGCTGGAGAGCGAAGGCTACGTGATGCGCGGCAGCTTCACGCCCGGTGCCACGGCGGAGGAATGGTGCGAGCGCCACCTGCTGGCGCGCATCCATCGCTACACCATCCGCAGCCTGCGGCGCGAGATCGAACCGGTCGAACGTCAGGACTTCATGCGCTTCCTGTTCGAATGGCAGCACCTCGCGCCGGACACGCAACTGCAAGGCAGCGACGCGCTGCCGGAAGCGCTGGCCCAGCTGGAGGGCTACGAAGCCGCCGCCGGCGCATGGGAAAGCGAGCTGCTGGCCGTGCGCGTGCACGACTACTCGGCCTTGTGGCTGGATGAGCTGTGCCGTGCCGGCAAAATCGTCTGGACCCGCGTTGGCGCCCCGGCCAGCGCGGCCGGCGGCCCGGTACGCGGCACGCCGCTGGTGCTGCTGCCGCGCCGGCAACTGGCGCTGTGGCACGCGCTGCCGGCGGTGGCCGCCGAAGTCGAGGTGTCGCCGCGCGCCGCGCGCGTGCTGGAAGCGCTGCGGCGCGACGGCGCCATGTTCTTCGACGAGCTGTCGCACGACGCCCGCCTGCTGCCGGTGGAGCTGGAGAACACGCTGGGCGAACTGGTGGCCACGGGGCTGGTCAACGCCGACAGCTACGCCGGCCTGCGCGCCATGCTGGTCCCGGCCAACAAGCGCGCCAGCAGCGACAAGCGCCGCCGCCGTGGCGCCGGCCCGACCATGGAGGAAGCCGGCCGCTGGGCGCTGGTGCGGCGCGGCGACAACCTGACCGTCACCGTCCGCCCCGTCGAAACCGCCGATGACGCGTCGTTCCCGCGCAGGCGGGAACCCATGCCGAGTGTGGATTCCCGCCTGCGCGGGAACGACGCTGTACGCAAGCCGCGCACCGATCCTGACACGCTAGAACACATCGCCATGACGCTGCTGCGCCGCTACGGCGTGATGTTCTGGCGCCTGCTGGAGCGCGAGGCCGGCTGGATGCCGAGCTGGCGCGAACTGCTGCCCGTCTACCACCGCCTGGAGGCGCGCGGCGACATCCGGGGCGGGCGCTTCGTCGCCGGCCTCTCCGGCGAACAATTCGCCCTGCCGGAGGCCATTCCCCTGCTGCGCGACATGCGCCGCCGGCCGCACGACGGCGGCTACGTCCGCATCTCCGCCGTCGACCCGCTCAACCTGTGCGGCACCCTGCTGCCGGGCGACAAAGTACCCGCCCTCGCCGGCAACCACATACTGTTCCGCGACGGCCTGCCGGTCGCCACCCAAATTGGCGGCAAATTCCATTACCAGGCAGCCAAGGAAGAGCGCGAACTACTCCACGCCTGGCTGGTGGGCAAGCCCCCGGTTTAACGCCACTGTGGCATAGCGCACATAACGATCAGGGCGCGAGGCGTAGCATGAATACCCATGAAAAAATCGCGCCCACTCAAAATCGTGCTTGGCCTGTGCGCCACGCTGTTGCTGGTGTTGACGGCGATCGTCATCTTCCTGCTGACCTTCGACTGGAACCGCGCCCGCCCATGGATTAATCAGCGCGTGTCGGACAACATCGGCCGCGAATTCGCCATCAACGGCGACCTGCGCGTGCGCTGGGAACAAGGCGACGCGACCGAGAGCGGCTGGCGGCGCTACGTGCCGCGTCCGCGCATCAGCGCCGCCGACGTCAGCATCGCCAACCCGGCGTGGACCAGCACCGGCCCGCGCCTGGTCAGCGTCGGCAGCATCGTGGCGGCGGTCCACCCGCTGCCGCTGCTGCACAAGGAAGTCGCCATCACCGACCTCGCGGTCGACAAGGTCACCGTGGCGGCGCAGCGCCGCGCCGACGGCAGCAACACCTGGACCTTCAAGGACAACGGTCCGTCCGAATGGGACATCGACATCCAGCGCCTGACGCTGGGCGACGGCGACCTGCGCTACCTCGACGACGGCATCCGGCTCGACCTGCGCGCCAGGGCCAGCGGCATCAACGAGGGCACGGACGCCCAAAAATACGGCCTGCGCTTTGACCTCAGCGGCAGCTACCGCGACGCCCCCGTCACCGGCGGCGGCAAGGTCGGCAAGGTGCTGGCCCTGCGCGACGAACACGCCAACTTCCCGGTGCAGGCCAACGCCAACCTGGGCAAGAACAAGATCGCCGTCGAAGGCATGGTGACCGATCCGCGCAAGCCGGCCGGCCTCGATCTGAAACTCACATTGGGCGGCGCCAGCATGGCCGACCTGTATCCGCTGACCGGCGTGCTGCTGCCTGAAACGCCGCCCTACACCACCACCGGACGCCTGATCGGCAAGAAGGCCGGCGCCACCTGGAACTGGACCTACAAGGACTTCACGGGCACGGTGGGCGGCAGCGACCTGGAAGGCACCCTGGCCTACAGCCCGCGCCAGCCGCGCCCACTGCTGACCGGCGCGCTCACCTCGCGCCAGCTGCGGCTGGAGGACCTGGGACCGACCATCGGCACCAAGGGCAACGACAAGTCCGACAAGGCGCTGCCGGTCGACCAGTTCAACACCGCCAAATGGGGCGCGCTCGACGCCGACGTCAAATTCACCGGCAAGAAGCTGGTGCGCACGCACGACATCCCGCTGCAGGATATCGAAACCCACATCCGCATGAAAGACAAGGTGCTGACGCTCACGCCACTCAACTTCGGCATGGCCGGCGGCACCATCACCTCCAACGTCAAGCTGGATGGGCGCCAAAAACAGATCGACGCGCAAATCCGCATGGCCGCACGCCACCTGAAGATACGCCAGCTGTTCCCCAAGCTGGAATCGATGCAGGCCAGCGTCGGCGAGGTCAGCGCCGACGCGGCGCTGGCCGGCAAGGGCAACTCCGTGTCCGCCATGCTGGCCAGCTCCAGCGGCGAGTTGGGCGCCACCGTCAGCGAAGGCTCGGTCAGCAAATTCATTCTGGAGGCGGCGGGCCTGAACATCGCCAACCTGGTGTTCGTCAAACTGTTCGGCGACAAGCAGATCCAGCTCAACTGCCTGGCCGGCGACTTCGTGGTGGAACACGGCAAGGCGCAGACGCGCCGCTTCGTGGTCGACACCAAGGAGGCCGTGATCGACATCACGGGCAACGTGGACATGGCGAAGGAAACGCTGGACCTCGACGTGCGCCCGCAAACCAAAGGCGTGCGCATTA
Organism: Duganella sp. SG902; assembly: GCF_013376005.1. Lineage (GTDB taxonomy): Bacteria > Pseudomonadota > Gammaproteobacteria > Burkholderiales > Burkholderiaceae_D > Rugamonas. Next base: position 114,084 of record NZ_JABMJK010000006.1, read on the forward strand.
TTTCGCTGCGTACCCCGCTGTACGCGCGCGGCACCTTCACCAACCCGGACGTGGGGCCGCAGAAAGGCCCGCTGGCGCTCAAGGCCGGCGCCGCCGTGGCGCTGGCCACCATCGTCAATCCGGCGGCCGCGATTATCCCGCTGGTCAATCCGGGCAAGGTGGAGCCGGTGGATTGCGCCGCCGCGCTGGCGCAAGCCAACCAGACCCGCAACGAAGCCAAGACCCAGCCGGTGAAGAAGCACTAGGCCTTATATTCGTCCGCCGTCAGGCCGTATTTCTGCATTTTGTAGTACAGGGTCTGCTTCGGCACGCCGAGCGCCACGCTGACCGCGCTGACGCTGCCGCCGGCCTTGCGCAATTCCTGCTCGATGACGGCGCGCTCGAAGGCGCCCACCTGGTCCGCCAGCGGCACCGGCTCCAGGCTGCGGGCCGACAGCAGGCCGTCGGCGCCGCTGGCCAGCCCCAATACATAGCGTTCGGCGATGTTGCGCAGCTCGCGCACATTGCCCGGCCAGTTGTGCGCCATCAGCGACTGCATCAGGGCGCCCGGCACCGGCGGCGTCTCGCGCTTATAGCGCGCGGCCGCGCCCAGCAGGAAGTGCTCGAACAACAGCGGAATGTCCTCGCGCCGCTCGCGCAGCGGCGGCAGGTTCAGCACGATGAGATTCAGGCGGTAGTACAAGTCGCTGCGGAACTTCTGCTGGTCCGACCATTCCTTGAGATCGACCTTGGAGGCGGCAATCACCCGCACGTCCACCGGCACCGGCGTGTTGGAACCTAGCCGCTCGATGTAACGCTCCTGCAGCACGCGCAGCAGCTTGACCTGCAAGGCCATCGGCAGGCTCTCGATCTCGTCGAGGAACAGCGAGCCGCCGTCGGCGTGTTCGATCTTGCCGATCTGGCGTTTTGCCGCGCCGGTGAAGGAACCCGATTCGTGGCCGAAAACCTCGCTCTCGAAAATCGTCTCCGGTATCGCGCCGCAGTTGAGCGCCACGAAGTGACGCTTCTGGCGGCGGCTGAACTGATGCAGGCAACGCGCCACCATCTCCTTGCCGGTGCCGGTTTCGCCGTAGATCAGCACATCGGCCGGTTCATCGGCCAGGTCCAGGATCAGGCGGCGCAGCGCGCGCATCGGCGCCGAGTCGCCCAGCAGCGTGGCCTCGATGCCCTCGCCATGCTCGATGCGGTGGCGCAGCGCCGCCACTTCCAGCATCAGGCGGCGCGTCTCCAGTGCGCGCAGCACCACCTCCACCAGCTGCTCGGACGAATACGGCTTGGCGATGAAATCGTAGGCGCCGTCGCGCATCGCCCCCACCGCCATGCTGATATCGCCATGGCCGGTCACCAGCACCACCGGCAGCTGCGCGTCGATGGCGTGGGCCGCCGCCATGAATTCCAGCCCGCTCATGCCGGGCAGGCGCACGTCGCTCACCACCACGCCGGCGAAACCGGGGGTGATCTGCGCCAGCGCCGGCTCGGCGGCGGCATATGCCTCCACCTCGAAGCCCGCCAGGTCCAGCGCCTGCGCGCTGCCGGCGCGCACGGTGGCGTCGTCCTCAATCAATACAACCTTCATCATGTCTCCTGCTCCGCCAGCGGCAAAACGATCACAAACCGGGCGCCGCCGGCCTCCGGCGCTTCGACGCGCAGCTCGCCGCCGAACTCGCGCACGATCTGCTCGGAGATCGCCAGTCCCAGCCCCAGTCCCTTGCCCTGCGGTTTGGTGGTAAAAAATGGTTCAAACAAATGGGCGCGGATGTCCTCCGGTATGCCGGGCCCGGAGTCCGTGACCGCGATCAGCGCGCGGCCGTTGGCGCGTTCCACGCTCACCGTCAGGTGGCGCGCCTCGCTGTCGGCCATCGCGTCCAGCGCGTTGTTGAACAGGTTGATCAGCACCTGTTCCAGCCGGTTGGTGTCGCACAGCGCATGCACGTCCTGGTCGCGCACCGACAAGCGGAAGTTGACCCGCTCCTGCTCCACGCGCCGCTCCACCAGGAACAGCGCGGAGGTAATCGCCGCGGTCACCGGCACCGCCGTCAAGCTGGCGTCGGCCTTGCGCGCGAACTGGCGCAACTGCCCGGTCAAGGCGCCCATGCGCGCCACCAGCTGCGAGATGGTGGCGAGGTTGCTCCTGGCCTCGTCCAGCCGTCCGCGCTCGATCAGCACCCGCGCGTTGTCGGACATGGTGCGCAGCGCCGTCAGCGGCTGGTTCAGTTCATGCGTCATGCCGGCCGCCATCTGACCCAGCACCGCCATTTTGCCGGCTTGTACCAGCTCGCTCTGCGCGCGCCGCAGCTTTTCCTCGGCCGCGCGGCGCACGCTGTTTTCCTCGCTCAGGTGCCGCGTCATCTCGCGCAGGCTGGTGGTGCGCTCGGCCACCATGGCTTCCAGATGCTCGCGCGTCTGCTTGCGCTGGCGGCCGTACAGCACCAGCATCAGCAACAGCGCCTGCAGCAGCAGCGCAAACAGGAACACGTTGCGGGCGCTGGCGCGGGCGCTGCTCAAGTCGGAAAGATATACAAACTTCCAGTGGCGCGGCGCCAGCGAACGGCTCTGGCTGAGCACCGGCGTGCGCTGGTCCTCCGGCAGCGTGACGATGGCCGCCTCGCCGTCCAGCCGGCGCAATTCGCGCATGCCCAGCGGCGTCAGGGCGTGCCCCGAGTACTGGCGCGAGGCCGCCAGTTCCCGCGTCGCCTCGGGCGACAGCGGCGCCAGCGTGCGGTACTTCCATCCGGGTACGGAGCTGAGGAACACCACGCCGTTGGCATCGGCCAGCAGCACCTTGCCGGCGCCCTGTTCCCAGCCGCGTTCCAGCCGCTCGATGTTGACCTTGACGGTCGCCACCCCGAGCATGCGGCCGTTGTGATAAATGCCATGCGCGAAGAAGTATCCCGGCTCGCCGTTGGTGGTGCCAACGCCGTAAAAGCCGCCGGGCACACCGCGCAAGGCATCGCGCACGTAGGGCCGGAAGGCGACGTGATCGCCGACGAAACTGTAAATCGAGCGCCAGTTGCTGGCCGCCTGCGTCACCCCATCCAGGTTGACGATGTAGATGGTGGTGGAGCCGGACTGGCGATTCAACTGCTCGAGGTAGGCGTTGACCTCGTCGCGCAGCTCCTCGTCGTGGGGACGCTGCAGCAGCGTCACCACGTCCTTGTTCAGCTCCAGCGTGCCAGGCAGGAAGTCGTACTTGGACAACAGGTTCTCGAGGCTGACCGCATGGCCCTCCAGACGCTGCGCGCCGGCCAGCCGCAGCCTGTCGGTGGCCGCGTCACCGGCCCAGCGCCCCGCCAACCCTGCCAGCGCCAGGGCGATGGCCAAAGCCAGTGCCCATAACGCCAGTCGCCGCGCGCGTGCCGCGCCGTGCGATGTTGCCATAATCTCCCCTGCGTATTCTCATATGTGAATTTCAGGTAGCATTAAAACACATGACGTACGCCCAGGTTAACCCCGGTGGTGCCGGAACCGCTGTCGGCCGCCGTGCCGACGTGGAACACCGCCCCGTTGCTGTTGCGGATATGGCCATAGGCCGCATACAGGTCGGTGCGGCGCGACAGGCCATGGCTCAGCCCCACCGCCGCCTGGCGCGCGTTCTGGCGCGCCGCTTCCTGGTCGCGGTGCTCGATCAGGGAGGCGAACAGCTTGTTGCTCCCGCTTAGCTGCGCGGTGAAGCCCAGCAGCGTGTCGTGGCTCTCGCGGCCCGCCACGTCGCGGTTGCGCGCGTGGGCCGCGTGGCCGGTGACGTCGCCAAAGCGGTAGCGCGCCACCAGCATGGTGTTGCGGCTATGCGCGCTGGCCAGCGCGTCCTCCTTGCGCTGGTGGGCCAGTTCCAGCGTCAGCGGGCCTTGCTCGTAGCTGCCGCTGGCGCTCACGTAGCGGTTCTTCGCGCTGTCGCCGGCCGCCTCGCCCAGGCCATACTGCACGTCGGCCTGGAAACCGGCCATGCGCGGCGTGATGTACTCCACCGTGTTGCTGACGCGCGTGGTGTCGTTGAACACATTCTGCGCGTTGCCGGCCATGCCAGTCGAGAACGGGTCGGCCACGTTGTTCAGCGTCTTGTAGAACGGCGTGTACTGCTGGCCGATGCTCAGCGCACCTGCCTTGCCGCTCAGGCACAGCAAGGCCTGGCGGCCGAACAGCGCGCCGTTTTGCTTGGCCGCGCCGGTGTCGATCGAATAGCCGTTTTCCAGGATGAAGGTCAGCACCGTGCCGCCGCCCAGATCCTCCTTGCCCTTGAAGCCGAGGCGCGAGCTGGAGGCCATGCCGCTGCCGATTTTTTGCACCGAGCCGCTGTCGCCGCCCCGTTCCAGCAGCAGGCCGGCGTCCGCCACGCCATACACGGTCAACGACGATTGCGCCTGCGCGCCCAGCGATACCACGGCCAGCGCGCATGCGCCGATTACATACTTTTGCATCAATAAGTCTCCTGTTATGAATTCTTGTTCAAGCCGCGCGCGGCATGGCGGTGGTGGCGGCGGGCGCCTCGTCCGCCAGCGCGCCTTCCCACTTGGCGACTACCGCCGTGGCGACCGCGTTGCCGACCGCGTTGGTGGCCGAGCGGCCCATGTCGAGGAACTGGTCGATGCCCATCAACAGCAGCAGGCCAGCCTCCGGAATGTGGAATTGATTCAGCGTGGCGGCGATCACCACCAGCGAGGCGCGCGGCACGCCGGCGATGCCCTTGGAGGTCACCATCAACAGCAGCAGCATGGTGATCTGGGTGCCCAGCGACAGTTCGATGCCATATGCCTGCGTGATGAACAGCACGGCGAAGGTGCAGTACATCATCGAGCCATCGAGGTTGAACGAGTACCCCATCGGCATGACGAAGCTGGAGATCTTGCGCTGCACGCCAAACTGGTCCAGCGCCACCAGCAGTTTCGGATATGCCGCCTCCGAGCTGGCGGTGGAAAACGCCAGCAGGAACGGTTCGCGGATCAGCGCGATCAGGCGGAACACGCGCTTGCCGATGAAGGCGAAGCCGCCGAGGATCAGCAGCGCCCACAGGCACGCCAGGCCGAGATAGAAGCCGCCCATGAACTTGGCGAAGGTGCCGAGGATGGCCAGGCCGTTGGTGGTGATCACCGACGCCATCGCCGCGAACACGGCCAGCGGCGCCAGGTTCATGACCGTGCCGGTGATGCGCAACATCACCTGCGCCAGCTGGTCGATCACGCCGGTGAGCTGGCGCGCGGACTCGCCCAGCGCGCCCAGCGCGCCGCCGAAGAACACGGCGAACACCAGCACCTGCAGGATTTCGTTATTGGCCATCGCCTCGATCGGCGACTTCGGCACCATGTGCGCGATGAAGTCCTTGAGCGTGAAGGCCGAAGTTTTCAGGCCGGTGGCCGCGTCCAGCGGCGGCAGCGGCAGGCCGAGATGGGAACCAAGCTGCATCAGGTTGGACAGCACCATGCCCAGCGTCAGCGAGATCAGCGAGGCGATCACGAACCACGCCATGGCCTTGATGCCGACACGGCTGGCGGCCTTGCCGTCGCCCATGTGGGCGATGCCCACGGTCAGGGTGGAGAACACCAGCAGCGAGATGATCATCTTGATCAGCCGCAGGAACACGTCGGTGACGATGGAGATGTGGCTGGCGACGGTGGCGCTGAGCTTCTGGTCGGCGATGGTTTCATGACAGGCGTAGCCCACCGCCACCCCCAGCACCATGGCGATCAGGATGTAGATCGTTAGCGGGCGTTTCTTTTTGATTGGTTCCATTGACTCCTCCAGGTTTTTTGATTGTGCGCTTGGATAGCAATGGTTGTGCCAACGCAAAAACGGCGCCCTTGGGCGCCGTAAGTGATTGAATAAAAATGAAATTCTTTTAGGAAACTACCAGGGCCGCCACCAGGCGGCACTGAAATTAAGACGCCTTGGCGGCGGTTTGTATGGAAAGTTGGACAGGCGTTGCGGTGAACAGGCGCACACCGAACACCGGCCCCGCCGTGTGGCCGGGCTCCGGATCGAAGCGCACCACGATGCTGCTCTTGCCGGCGGTGAGGCGTTCCGGCACCGGATATTCCTGGTCGATGAACACCCCCGGCTGGCGGCCGTTCAGCTGGACGTGGGCAATGCGCTCGCCATCGATGCTGATGTGGAAATCGCGGTTGCGCTCCTCGCCCCAATAACTGGCCTGCAGCACCAGCGGGCCGTTGGCGCACTTCATGCGGAAGCTGAAAAAACCGCCGGTGCGCGCGTCGCGGCCGTTGCGGCCACGGTAGGACACCGGATACGAGATGTCCGACTGCAGGTCGTGGTCACGCTCCGGCTGCATCTCGCCCAGGTGCATCACGTCGACCGAGCGGTCCGCCAGATCCTTGAGGCGCGCCTCCTCCCGGCGGAACGCCACTTCCGAAGCGGCCCATTCGGCTTCCGTGTAGGTGCTGAAGTACACCGCCGCGCGCCGCTCGTACTGCGAGAAGAACGGCGTAAACTTCATGTCGCCCGGCCGGCCGGTGCCGACGCTGCGATACACCGCCCTGGCTTTATCCGACTCCGCGAACGAGCCAAGGATGTTGGCGCCCACCAGCGCCGGCGCCAGTCCGGTGAACGGCTTGTCGGCCGGCCCCAGATCAGCCGCCAGCACCATCGGCCCGCGCAGCAGCGCCACCACGTGGTCGTCGCCGGCCGCCGCCTCCAGCCGCAAATCCAGCGGCAGCGACAGGCGCACCGTGTCGCCGGCTTTCCAGCGCCGGCGCACCAGCAGGTAGCCCTTGTCCTTGTTGGCCTTGTGCGGCTTGCCGTTGACCAGCAGGGTGTGACTGGAAGCCCAGGCGGGGACGCGCAGCGCCAGCGTGAAGTCGCGCGCACCGGGCAGGCGGAGCACCTTGAGATCGATGCTCCCTTCAAACGGATAGCGCGTGTTCAGCTCCAGCGCCGCGCCGGCCGCCTCCCACTCCACCGTCGATGGAATGTAGAGATTGACGAACAGCGTGTCGCCGTTTTCCCAGTAGATCGAGTCGCCATGCTTGGCGTGGCTCTCCATTCCCGACAGCACGCAGCACCAGAAGTCGTTTTCCTCGCTGGAGTATTCGCGCGCCACACCGGACATCAATGGCGTCATGTAGGTGAACATGCCGGTGCGCGGGTTCTGGTGCGCGAGGATGTGGTTCAGGTGCGTGCGCTCGTAATAGTCGAAATAGGCCGCATCCGGCGCCCAGCTGTACAGATGGCGCGTCATCTTCAGCATGTTGTAGCTGCAGCAGGCCTCGCAGGTCTGCTCGGTGATGTGGGCGGCGATGCTGTCCGGCGCCGAGAAGTATTCGCGATCGCCATTGCCGCCGATGACGTAGCTGTGATGCTGGGTGACGCGCTTCCAGAAGAAGTCCACCGCGTCGGCATCGCTGCGGCGGCCCGTCAGCTCGTGCAGTCGCGCGAGACCGATCAGCTTCGGAATCTGCGTGTTGGAATGCAGGTTGGCCAGTTCATCGCGGCCCTGGGTCAGTGGCGTCAGTACCTTGGTGTGATACAGGCGCTGCGCCAGCGCCAGCCAGCGCTTGTCCCGCGTGCGCGCATACAGCTCGGCGAAGCTCTCGTTGATGCCGCCATGTTCGCAGGCCAGGACCTGCTGCACCTGCTCGTCGTTCAGCGCGGCGAACACCTTGTCGATGTAGCCGGCCAGGCCCAGCGCCACTTGCAAGGCCTGCTCGTTGCCGGCGTAGGTCTGGGCGTCGAACAGGCCGGCGAACACCTTGTGCCAGTTATACAGCGGCACCCAGCAGCCATTCAGGTCAAAGCCCGCCGAGCGGATCTCGCCGCGCATGATCTCGGGGAAGATCTCCTTGCCGTCGACCACCTTGCCGTCCTTGCGCTTGCGCATGAAGCCGGCCGCGTAGCCGTCGCCCTGCGCCTGCTGCACGCGCGCCAGTTCGGCCACGATGTAGTCGATGCGCGGCTTGAGGCCCGGCGTGCCGGTTTGCGCATACATCAGCGACAGCGCGGACAGGTAGTGCCCCAACCCTTCGCCGGCGATGGTGTCGGACTCCCAGCCGCCGTAGATGGCGCCCTTGGTCGGCAGGCCGGCAAACTTGTGGTAGTTGTGCAGGAAGCGGTCGGCGCTCAGGCGCAGCAGGTAGGCCTGGTTGGCTTGCACGGCGTCGGCGTACACCGACGGCAGCAGCCGCACCGACGGCAGCGGCAGCGCGCGCGCGGTGCCGGGGACCGCGCCGGCACCGCTGGAAGTCGCGGCCGCGCTGGAGGCGGCGCTGGCGGCGGACCAGCCGGAAACCAGTCCCAGACTGGCGGCGCCCTGCAGAATCTGTCGGCGTTGCATAGCTACCCTCATGGTGAATGTTTAACCAATAATGTACGACTTGCAGCCGGCCCGCGTCTTGTTTCCGCGCCGCGAAAAGCGTGACGAAATCGGCACAATCGCCTAATCCGCGTCGGCGCTCCATTTCCCCCACCCGCCGTCGTACACGCTGATGCGCGGCCAGCCCATGAGCCACGCGTAAAAGAAGGCCATGGACGCGCGCCAGCCGGTGCCGCAGTAGAACGCGACCAGATGCCCGCGCGTGATGCCCGCCGCGCGCCACTGCCGCTCGATGTCGGCGGCTGGCTTCATGGTGCCATCGGCCCGCTGATAGGCGCTCATGCTGTTGACGTCACCGTTATCGCCGGCGCGCGCCCAGTGGGCGCCGGGAATCTCGCCGCGCGCGTGGATGTAGTTGTAGCCGGAGGTCAGGCCAAGGTGCTCCGCCTCGGTACGGATGCTGGCCAATATGCCGTCATCGCGCGCCAGCAGCGCGCGCACCTGCGCGGTGTCGACGATGTATTCAGGATGCCCGGGAAAGGCGGCGCCAAAAGCTTCCGCCGGCACGGCGGCACGCGACGGCCCGGCTTCGCATGGCAGGCCGGCGGCCATCCATGCATCAAAGCCGCCGTCCAGCAGGCGCACGTCGCTGACGCCCGCGTACAGCAGCAACTGCGCCACCCGCGCGGCGGCCAGGTTGTTGCGGCCATAGAGGATGACCGTGCTGTCATGGCGGATGCCGTGGGCGAGCAGGATGGCCAGCAGCCCGGCGTCATCCACCTTCACCCACAATGGCGCATGCTCGATCTCGTTGGTATCGATATAGCGGGCGCCGGGAATGTGCGCCCGCTCGAACGCCGCCTGCTCGCAGCAACCGGCTTCCAGCAGCAGCGGCGCCTTGGCAAGCAGCGCCGCCAGCTGCGTCGCCGTGGGCAGCTGGCGTGCGCGCGCAAGCATGCTTACCAGCCGACTTTCTTGCGGATGAAGTCCGTGAGCAGGCCCGCGTTGAACTGATGCTGCTTGACGCGCGGATGCCCGCCAAAGCCGTTCCACGGGAAGATGATGGTATCGATACGCTGGTCGCCGCCGTCACGCATCTGGTCCACCGCCGTGCGCACGTAGCCCGGCCACTTGGAGCCTTCCTGCACCGCGTCCATGCTGCCCAGCGCGCACACGATGTAAGCTCGTGGATACAACGCCCGCACCTTCTGCACGAAGGTCTTGTAAGCCTGGATGCGTTGCTCATCGGTCGGCATCGGCGACAGGCGCTTCTCGCGGTCGATCAGCCAGCGGTCGTTCTGGAACAGGTTGACCACCACCACGTCCGGCGTCCACGAGCTGAAATCCCACTTGCTGTCGTTGTTGCCCACCGCATTCAGCTGATCGTAAAAGTCCGGCATGGTGAACGGGAACCAGCTGATCATCACACCGATGCCGCTCTGCGAGGTGATATGCGCCTCGGCATTCAGCGCGCGCGCCGTGATCGACGCGTATGACATGAAGTTGTTCTTGTCCTTCAGCAGGTGATCCGGACCGTCGTCCGGCGATTCATTACCCATGCCGCTGGTGATCGAATCGCCAAAGAATTCAATGCGGCGCTGCTTGCGCGGCGGTGGCGCCAGCAGCTTGCCGCCGTCGGCCAGTTCCAATCCCTGGAACACCGTGCCGCCCTCCTCGCCCTCGGTGCGCTTGGTGATGAGGAAGCGGTGCTGTCCCGGCTTCAGGCCCTGCGCCACCGGGTAGGTCTTGCTGCCCTGCGCGGCCTCGATGATCACCGGCTTGGTCAGGTCGCCGTCAATGAACACATTGAAGAAGTTCTTGCCCAACTGGTCGTCCAGCTTGACGGCCAGGCTGGCGCCGGTGAAGTTGCCTTCAATGCTGGTGCCCGGCCAGGACAACACCGGCCGCGCGCGGTCGGCGAAGTCGATGCGCCCCGTGTACTGCAATTGCGCGTTGTCCGGATTGATCGCCACGCCCGCATACGCCTGCCCGGCCAACACCAGTGTTGCCAATACTGCTTTGAACTTCATCGACACATCTCCTTGATCGCTTGATATAACGGCATCCGGCATTACATCACTGCGCCGCCGGGAAAGTCAATTCTTCATCGACGCCGTGCTGAAACGCGCACCCTGCCCGCCGGCGCGGAAGCGCTCGACGATAAAATCGATGAACACCCGCACCTTGGCCGGCACCAGCTTGCGGCTGGAGTAGTAAATCGACAGCGGCCGGGTTTCGGCGTGCCAGTCCGGCAGCACACGCACCAGCTCCCCGCTGTCGAGCAGCGGCAACGCGTGCGGCAAAGGCAGCATGGCGATGCCCATGCCGCAGGCGGCGGCGCGGGCGATGGCTTCCGGATCGTCCAGCACCGCCACCGGGCGCACGCTGGCAACCACCTCCTGCCCGGCGCTGTTCTTCAAGGTCCACGGCATCAGGCGGCCGGTGCTCAGCGAGCGGCGCAGCAGGCCGCGATGGCGCGCCAGTTCCTGCGGCGAGGCCGGCGCCGCATGCGCCTTCAGGTAAGCCGGCGACGCCACCAGCACCACATCCACCCGCGCCAGTTCACGCGCGATCAACGCGTCGGTCAGCTCGAAACCGCCGCCGATGCCGACGTCGAAACCCTCCGCCACCAGGTCCACCTGGCGGTTATCGAAATACAGGTCGGGCACCACGTCCGGATAGCGGCGCGAGAACTCCTCCAGCAGCGGCACGAAATACTGCCGGCCCACCGTGTAGGCCAGCGACACCTTGAGCGTGCCGGCCGGCTTGCCCGCGCCCTGGCTCAGGTCCGTCAGCGCGTCGCCGATCTCGCTCCACGGCAGGCGCACCTGGCCGTACAGGCGCTCGCCGTCGGTGGTCAACGACAGGCTGCGCGTGCTGCGCTGGAACAGGCGCACGCCCAGCCGCAGCTCCAGCCGGTTGACGCTCTTGCTGACAGCGGCCGGCGTCAGCCCCAGCCGGCGCGCGGCCGCGGAGAAGCTGCCCTCGTCGGCGGCGGCGATAAAGGCGTCCAGATAGCTGCTCAATTCGGTAAACATGGGTCCATCTTATACCAATGGTTGAAACTTTACACGCTAATTCATGACTACCGCGACAAGCTGGGCGCGACCATACTGTGTTCATCAACCAACCCGAAAGGAAATCATCATGAACACCAAATTCAACGGTCAAGTCGCTTTCATCAACGGTGGTTCGCGCGGCATCGGCGCCGCCACCGCCCGCCGCCTGGCGCGCGAGGGCGCCAAGGTCGCCATCGGCTACGCCGCCTCGGCCATCGCCGCCGAGGCGCTGGTAGAGGAAATCCGGGCCGCCGGCGGTGAAGCCGTCGCCATCAAGGCCGACGCCGCAGATGCCGTGGCCCTGACCCGCGCCATCGACAGCGTGGCCGACCGCTACGGCCGCCTCGACATCCTGGTCAACAGCGCCGGCGTGCTGCGCCTCGGCCCGGTGGATCAGTTCTCGCTGGAAGATTTCGACCACACCGTGGCGGTCAACGTGCGCGCCGTGTTCGTCGCCTCGCAGGCGGCGGTCAAGCACATGAAGGATGGCGGCCGCATCATCAACATCGGCAGCACCAACGCGCAGCGCATGCCGTTCGAGGGCGGCGCGGCGTACGCGATGAGCAAATCGGCGCTGGTGGGCCTGGTGAAGGGCATGGCGCGCGACCTCGGCCCGCGCGGCATCACCGTCAACAACGTGTCGCCCGGCCCGGTCGATACCGACATGAACCCGGCCGAGGGCGATTTCGCCACCGCCCTGCACGGCCTGATGGCGCTCAAACGCCACGGCACCGCCGATGAGGTGGCGGCCATGGTCAGCTACCTGGCCGGTCCCGAGGCGGCCTTCGTCACCGGCGCCGACCTGCTGATCGACGGCGGCTTCGCGGCCTGATTGTTTAGTCCTTGCCGGCTGCCTCGACGTAGACTTCGTCGGCGCAGCCGATGGCGCGGGCGCCCACCGGGCGGGCGTTCGCCACCATCTGCGGCAGGTCGCGCTCGGTGTTGAAGTCCAGCGCCAGCGACACGCGGATCTCCTGCAGGTACTTGCGCTGGACGCACACCAGCGTGATGGTGTCCGCCACCTTCTCGCCATAGCGTGCCTTCACGCGCTCGAAGAAATCGCTGACCTTGAAGCTCTTGCCGGTATTGCTCAGCACCATCTTGCCGACTTCCGAATCGTTCACCACCCGCACCGCCGACACCGCCGTCATGAAGTAATCGTCCGGCGGCAGCGACTGGCATTTGCCGTGCTTGTTCCACTCGTAAGCGCCAAAGGTGCGCTCGTAGAAGAAGTTGGGCATCCAAGGAGCGATTTTCTCGATGGTGTCCTTGCTGAGCTCAAACTGCTTGCCCTGGCAGCTGCCATACTGCGTGCCGCATTCCTTCTTGTTCGGCCACAAGCCGTGCAGGCTCAGGGTCTTGGCTTCCAGCGCGCCGCTGTTCATGGCGTCGCATTCCGGCTTCTTGCCGTTGTATTTGGCGTGCTCGCAAAAGCCCGGCTGCCAGGTGATGGCCAGCACGTAGCTGTCCTGCTGGTTGGGCGCCGAGCACACCGCGCCGCTGACGCCCTCGTCCGGACGACCGGCCTGCTTGTCCTCCAGCGCCGGCGTGCCGCACGTCTTCTGCACCCAGCGCAACGATGGTTGCGCGCCGGGCACCTCCACCCGCAGCCAGTCGTAGTCGGTCTTGTTGATTTCGCGCACGGTGTAGGCCGTGCCGGCGCTGACTTTCACGTCACCCGGATTGGCGCGCTTGGCGAAGGACGAATAGGCCTCGCAGCTTTTGGTGGCGGTGAAGCTGCCGGTGGCGGACTCACTGGCACTGCATTCCAGCGCTGCGAACGCCAGCAGTGCGGCGGCGATATAACGACGCATGACATCTCCTGAATTTGAATAAACGCCATTCTACCGGAGCACGACGGGCACTAGTCCTACAAACCCAGTGCAGTCCCGCCGATACGACGCGGTCTCAGGAATGCTTACCATGAGCGCTTATCCATCCAACAGGAGGAACCAACCATGAAACAGTTCCATCTCAGCGGCAAGATTGCTTGCGCCTTGATCGCCACCGTCGCCGTCATCAGCGGCTGCCAGAAGAAAGACGCGGACCAGCCGGCCGTGCCGGAAGCGACTCCGGCGCCAGCGGCTACGCCTGCTCCGACCACGCCGCCGACGCCAACCACCGACAGCGGCGCCACCACGCCACCGGCCACCACGCCAGCGCCTGACGCCCCTACCCAGACGCCGCCGCCGGCCACCAACGAAACGCCGCCGCCAACCAACCGCTAATTTCGGCGGTCAGCGCCGGGCCAAGGCCGCTTCCGTCAGGTTGCGGCCGTTGGCGTTTGACGTCAGGCGATACGCGTTCAGCTTTCCAACAGCCCTCCGAACGTTGCGGCAAACGCATCGCGGGCGGCGTGCTGGGCGATGTCGCGCCGCCACACCAGCATGGTCTGCACACGCGCCACGTCGGGCGGCAGGTCGTGGATGCGCACCGACTTGGCCAGCTCGCGCAGTTTCAGCACCTCGCGCGGCATCATGGCCACGCCCATGCCGGCCGCCACACAGCCGATGATGGCTTCAAACGTGCCGAATTCGGCTATCCTGGCCGGCGACACGCCGCCCTCGGCAAACCAGCGCTCCAGCCGGCGCCGGTACGAGCAGCCGCTGCGGAAGCCCAGCAGTGTGCGCCGCGCCACGTCGGCCGGCGACTTGACCGGGCCGTGCAGGCTGTCGGTCAGCAGCACCAATTCCTCGTCAAACACCGGTATCTGCATCAGTTCAGGACGCTCGACGGGCGCCGCCACCAGCGCCACGTCCACCCGGTGGTTGAGCACCGCCTGCAGCAGATAATCGGTGGGGCCGGTATCGAGCACCAGGTCGACCTGCGGATACTGGCCATGGAACTGCCCCAGCACCAGCGGCAGGCGTGCGGCGGCGGTCGTCTCCATCGAGCCGATCCGCAATTGGCCGGACGGCTGGCGGTCGCCGCGCATGGCTTCCTGCGCCTCGTCGGCCAGTTGCAGCAGGCGCTCGGTGTAGGCCAGCAGGCGCGCGCCCTCTTCCGTGATCAGCATGCGGCGGCCGGAGCGGTGGAACAGGCTCACCCCCAGCGACTCCTCCAGCTGCGTCAAACGCGCGGAGACATTCGACTGCACGCGGTTGAGTCGCGCGGCGGCCTGCGTGACGCCGCCCTCCTCGGCCACGGTTTTGAAGATGCGCAGGGATGACAGTTCCATAATTATTCTCAATTAAAGAATGATTGGTTCAGTATAATTCATTTTTCATGATGCACAAGGCGGCTTATAGTGGCCCTATCGCACTTGGGAGTCCATCATGAAATCCTCTCCTTCACTGACCATTCTGCTGGCATGCAGCTTCGCCTTCATCATCGTCCAGCTGGACGTCACCATCGTCAACGTGGCCTTGCCGGAAATCGGCCGCGAACTGCGGGCCGGCGTCAGCGAGCTGCAATGGGTGGTGGATGCCTACACGCTGGGCTTTGCCGTGTTCCTGCTGTCGGCCGGCGCCATGGGCGACCGCTTCGGCTCGCGCAGCGTGTTCCTGGGCGGCTTCAGCCTGTTCACCGCGGCCTCGCTCGCCTGCGCCATGGCGCCGGACGCGTTGTCGCTCAACGTCGCGCGCGCCGCGCAAGGCATCGGCGCCGCGCTGCTGGTGCCCAGCTCGCTGGCCATCCTCAACGCCGTCTACGCCGAAGACCGCAAGATGCTGGCCAAGGCCATCGCCTGGTGGACCGCCGCCGGCGGCATCTCGATCGCGGCCGGGCCGGTGCTGGGCGGCCTGCTGATGTCGGTGTTCGGCTGGCGCGCCATTTTCTGGGTCAACATTCCGATCTGCGTGCTGGGCTTCTGGCTGACCCTGCGCGTGGTGCCGGCGCTGCGCCACAGCGGCCCGGCGCGCCACTTCGACATCCCGGGCCAGTTGCTGGCGGTGGTGGCGCTGACCGCCTTCATCGGCGCGGTGATTGAAGTCCACACGCTGGGCCTGACACATCCGGCGGTGGTGGCGGCGCTGCTGGTGGCGCTGGCGGCGGCGGTACTGTTCATCCGCGTCGAACGCCGCAGCGCCGCGCCCATGCTGCCGTTGCAGCTGTTCCACCTGACCGGCTTCACGCCGGCAGTGCTGTTCGGCGTGTTCGTCAATTTCGCCTACTACGGGGTGATCTTCGTGCTGAGTTTTTACCTGCAAAAAGTGCGCGGCTTCTCCGTGCTGCACGCGGGGCTGATCTTCCTGCCGCTGACCGGCACCTTCCTGTTCGCCAATATCACCAGCGGCTGGCTGCAGGCGCGGGTGGGCTCGCGCCTGCCGATGATCATCGGCGGCCTGATCGGCGGCAGCGGCTATGCGCTGCTGGGCATCTTCGGCATCTCCGAGACCGCCAGCTTCTGGGCCATGCTGCCCGGCCTGGCGCTGATCCCGGCCGGCATGGGGCTGGCGGTGCCGGCCATGACCACCGCCATCCTGGCCGCCGTCGACAAGCGCCAGGGCGGCACCGCGTCGGCGGTCCTGAACACGGCGCGCCAGGTTGGCGGCGCCATGGGCGTGGCGGTGTACGGCGCTTTAGTGGCAACCCCGACGACAGCTGCTATTCTTGCGGGCATCGAAGCCGCCATGGCCGTCTCGACCGCCCTGCTGCTGGGCGGCGCGCTGCTGGCCTATCTGACGATTTTTAACCAAGGAGAAAAACTATGCCATTCGTAAATATCCGCATCACCAACGAGGGCGCGACCGCCGAGCAGAAGCAGGAGCTGATCCAGGGCGTGACCGACCTGCTGCAAAAGGTGCTGAACAAGAATCCGGCCACCACTTTCGTCATCATCGATGAGGTGGAGACCGATAACTGGGGCGTCGGCGGCACCGCCGTGACCGAGCTGCGCAAGCGCGCGGCGGCGGCCAAGGCGGCCGGCTAACCGGGCCGGCCGTATCAGCCGGCCGTTTTCACATACGGCCGGCAATCGACCGGAATGTCGATGATGAAGGTGGTGCCGGTGGCGGCCGAGCTGTCCACCACCACGCTGCCGCCGTGGCCCTCGGCCACGCTGCGCACAAACGGCAGGCCGATGCCCCAGCCATCGGCGTAGTTGTCGCCGGCTTCACGCTGCAGATACTCAAAAATCCGCTCGCGCTGCTCCTCGGCGATTGGCTTGCCGGTGTTGTGCACGCTCAGCATCAGGCGGCCCCGTTGCTGGGCAGCCTTGATCACCACCGTCTTGCGGTCGCCGTACTTGAAGGCGTTGGCGACCAGGTTTTCCAACGCGCGCAACAGCGAGTTCTTGCACCAGAAACCCACCACCGACTCCACCCGGGTCTCGATCTTGCCAACCACCATCACGTCAAACTCCTGCGCCACGGTGTTGACCACGCTTTGCACATCGAATTCCGACAGGCTCAAAGGCAATTTGACGCCACGGTCAAAGGTCAGCGCATCGACCAGCTGGATCAGCATCTGCTCCAAACGCACGGCGCCATTCTGGATCTTCCCGGCGACGCGCGAGGCGGTCGGCAAGTCCGGCGCCATGCCGATGAGCTGCGCCCCGGCCATGATCAGCGACAAGGGGTTGCGCATGTCGTGCGACAGCGTGGCCGCCAGGCGCTCGCGGATCGATTCGTGGATCATGGCGTATTCACGGACGGCGTCGCGCATCGCCACGTCGATGGAATGCACCACGACCTGCCATTCGTCGGCCGTGAAACGCACGCCATTGCGCTGCGCCACCGTCGCGATGGCATCGCGGAACAGCTGATACTCATGGATGATTTGATCGGCGCGAAACGGCGTCATGCGCGCGCGTTCGCCGCCGTGGGCGGACATGGAGGTGGTATGGCTGGCGCCGGTGGCGCGCGGATAGGAAGGCGTCAACGCCTCCGCGATATTGTCGTAGAACGCCGGCAAGGTGTTCACCAGCAGCGGACCGGAAACCGCCTTGGCCTCCTGCACATGCTCGCGCAGCTTCGCTTCCCACAGGTCGATCACCTGCTCGCGCATCGCCAGCATGGCCTTGGAGGTCTCCGTCAGACCATCATCAGTTTCCTTCTGATCAGTAGCCGATGTCATCACTCGCCCCTTTTAGATGTTGGCAGCATACCGAAAGCGCGCCCGCACCTCGGTATGCCACCGCACATGGGGCTAGCTCGACGCCATCACCTGTTGCAATTGCCGCTGCAACTGCGCGACATGGGCATAGCCACCACTGATTTCAACGATACCCTTGTCCGTCTCCAGCAGCAAGGCCGGGAAGCTGCGCACACCAAGCGCGCGGGCGCGCGCGAAATCGGCCCTGGTTTGCGCGATGGTGTCGGCGTCCCGCCACACCCGCAACACCGTGTCCACGTCAAGCCGCAGCTGGTTCGCCACCACCGTGGCCAGCACGCGGCCATCGGTGGTGTCCAGTCCGTCGACGTAAAACGCGTGCTGCAAGGCGCGGAACACCGCCAGCGAATCGGCCTGCGGCGCCAGCTTGCGCGCCGCGACCACCGCACGGCAGATCGGCTCGGTGTCGTAGACAAAATTCTCGCGCGCCTGCAAAGCCGCGCGATTGAACGGCAGGCCGCTCTGTGCTTCGACCCGTGCCCAGTGCCCGAGACGGAAGTCCTTGCCCGCCTGATCCAGCACATCGGTGGCGCCGGCGCGCACGCCGCCGACGATGATTTCCAGTTCCAGGCCGGGGTGCATGGCCATCAGCGCGGTCATCTCCTTGCCGAAGCCATAGCACCACGAGCACATGGGATCGCCCACGTACAGCAGCTTCATTTGGCGGCCTTCTCGCGCTTGCGGCGGCTGGTGATGTTTTCGCGGCTCACGCCCCAGTTGTCGGTCTCCACCTCGTCGATGATGACGAAGGTGGTGGCGGGATCCTTGTTCAGCACGCGCTGCAGCAGGTCGGTCGAGCCTTCGATCAGTTGCTGTTTCTGTTCAGCCGTCACGCCTTCATTGGTGACGCGGATATTTACGTATGGCATGGTGATTCTCCTTGAAGTTGCGTTACCAGGTGCCGGCGGTGGCGCCGCCGTCGACCGGCAGGATGGTGCCGGAGGTGAAGTTGGATTCGGTCAGGTACAGCACGGCGTTCACGACATCGTCCGTGACGCCGGTGGTGCCGCTCGGCGACAGCGTGCGGAAGAACGACTGCGTGGCTTCGTCCGTGCTGTGCATCGGCGTGGCGATGATGCCGGGCGCCACCGCGTTGACCTTGACGTTGGACGCCGCCAGCTCGATCGCCAGCGCGCGGGTGGCGTTGTTGAGGCCGCCCTTGATCAGCACCGGCAGCAGCGCCGGCACCTTCACGTTCGGCTGCATCGCGATGCTGGCGGTGATGTTGACGATGTGGCCCGACTTGTTGGCGCCCATGTGCGCGGCCGCCTGCTGCGACGGGAAGAACACGCCTTTCAGATTGGTGTTGAGCAGGTCGTCCAGCTCCTGCTCGGTGTAGTCGGTGGTTGGCTTGGCGATGAAGATGCCGGCGTTGTTGATCAGGATGTCGACCTTGCCAAAGGCGGCGACGGCACGCTCGAACAGCGCCTTGGCGGTTGCCGGCTTGGCGATGTCGCCCGGCACCAGCAGGAAGTTGGCCGGATTGCCCAGTTTATCGGCCGCCTCCTTCAGGCGCTCGATGGTGCGGGCATTGCCGACCACGTTGTAGCCGCGTTTCAGGTAAGCCTCGGCCACCGCAAAGCCAATGCCGCTCGATGCGCCGGTCACAATAACAGTCTTGCTCATGATGTTTCCTTTCGGGGTTGTGTTGAGGTGGAATCACTATATTCCCGACGCCCAGCTTGATAAACACATGGAAAAGCAAGACAATTGATACACCACGTAATCAATAAACCCCCATGAAACGCCAATTCGACGATGTGCTGCTGGGCAGCATCGAACTGTTCTGCCTTGCGGCTGAGCTTTCCAGCTTTACCGCCGCCGCCACCGCCGCCGGGGTCACGCCGGCGGCGGTCAGCCGCTCCGTGTCGCGGCTGGAGGAGCGGCTGGGTGTGCGCCTGTTCGTGCGCACCACGCGCCAGATCCGCTTGACCGACAGCGGCCGCGTCTACTTCGAGCAATGCCGGCAGGCGCTGTCGCAGCTGACCGAGGCCGAGCGCCAGATCACCGGCGCCCAGGTCGAGCCATCCGGCCCGCTGCGCATCAGCGCGCCGACGCCTTACGCCCACTACCGCCTGCTGCCGCTGCTGGGCGAATTCCGCCGCAAGTATCCGGACGTCACCATCGACATCCACGTCAGCAACCGCAACATCGACTTCGCCGACGAGGGCTACGACCTGGCCATCCGCGGCCGCGCGCCGGCCGACTCCAACCTCATCGCGCGCAAGCTGGAGGATGCGGAACTGGTGCTGGTGGCGGCGCCCTCCTACCTCAAGCGCGCCGGCAAGCCCAGGTCGCTGGACGACCTGGCCAAACACGAATGCATCCAGTTCGACCTGCCCAGCACCGGCAAGCGCATTCCATGGGTGTTCATGCGCGATGGCGCGGCCGTCGACCTGCCGACCGAGGGCGGCCTCAGTTGCTCGGAGGATGTGCTGGGCATTGTCACGCTGGCGCGCAGCGGCGCCGGCCTGGTGCAGACCTACCGCTTCATCGTCGAGCAGGACCTGGCCAGCGGCGCGCTGGTGGAATTGCTGCCGCAGCACGGCGGCACCTCGCGCCCCTTCATCCTGCTGTATCCGCACGCGCGCCATCTGTCGCTGCGGGTGCGCACCTTTGTCGATTTCGTGGTCGGCAAGCTCAACCCGGGCCGAGCTATATCCAAATGATATTGATCCCGGTCTCTTTGGCATTGGAGATCAAACAAGCGCTGGGATAGCATACCGAGTTAAGAAAACTCAAAGAGACAACCCCATGCCAGCTCCCATGCCCAGCGCCACCGGCGCCCTGCCCACGCAGTCCCATGCCACCAGTCCACGCGCGGTCCTGTCGCTGCTGACCAGCCTGTTCTTCACCTGGGGCTTCATCACCGTCATCAACAACACCCTGCTGCCGCACCTGCGCAGCGTGTTCGACCTGAACTACACCCAGACCACGCTGATCGAGTCGGTCTGGTTCATCGCCTACTTCTTCGCCTCGATTCCATCGGCGCGCCTGATCGAGCGCATCGGCTACCAGAAATCGATGGTGTTCGGGCTGTGCATGATGGCGGTCGGCGCGCTGCTGATGATCCCGGCCGCGCGTCTGCCGTCCTACGGCGTGACGCTGGTGGCGCTGTTCGTGATCGCCTGCGGCATCACGCTGCTGCAGGTGTCGGCCAATCCCTACGTCGCCGTGCTGGGTTCGCCGGAGACCGCGTCCTCGCGCCTGAACCTGGTGCAGGCGTTCAACTCGCTAGGCGCCACGCTGGCGCCGCTGTTCGGCGCCTACCTGATCCTGGGCCGCTCCAACTCGGGCACCGCCGAGGCCGGCCACGTGCTGACCCAGGCCGAGAAACTGGCCGACGCCCAGGCCGTGCAGCTGCCGTACCTGATCGTGGCGGCCGTGCTGGTGATCCTGGCGCTGGTGATCGCGCGCTTCAAGATGCCGGCCATGCACCACAGCGCAACCAGCCGCGTCTCGACCACCGAGCGCGCCAAGCTGTCGCTGTGGAAGCACCGCAACCTGGTGTTCGGCATCCCGGCCATCTTCATCTACCTGATCGCCGAGATCGGCGTGGCCAACCTGTTCATCAACTTCACCGGCCAGCCGGAGATTGGCGGCCTGAGCCACGAGCAAGGCGCGCATTACCTGTTCCTGCTGTGGGGCGGCATGCTGGTCGGCCGTTTCGTCGGCGCCTGGGCCATGAACAAGACCACCGCCGAGCGCGTGCTGGCGTTCTGCGCGATTGGCGCCTTCGTCGTGATGATGATCGCGGCGCTGGGTACCGGCAGCGTGGCCATGTGGGCGCTGATCTCGGTGGGTCTGTTCCACTCGGTGATGTTCCCGACCATCTTCACGCTGGGCATCAAAGGCCTGGGCCCGCTGACCGAGGAAGGCGCCGGCCTGCTGATCATGGCGATCGCCGGTGGCGCGCTGGTGGTGGTGCAAGGCTGGCTGGCCGACACCGTCGGCCTGCAACTGTCCTTCCTGCTGACCGCCGCCTGCGAACTGTACGTGCTGTTCTATGCCGTCTGGGGTTCGAAAGCCACCAACGCTTTCGCGGACGAACAAGTCAGCTAAAGAGCAACTCCGCCCGCCTCGTCCGGTAATGCCGCTAAATTAAGAGCCGTCATTCCCGCGAAGGCGGGAATCCATGCTGAACTGATGACCACGCGCCCCATGGATTCCCGCCTGCGCGGGAATGACGGCTCATCAGTTTGCGGCCAAAAAAGCCTTAACTTAGCGGCATTAGCCTCACACGGGAATTTTTTTTATTTGTTGAGCTGGTAGCCGGTACTGCGGCCGCCGGCCGTGGTCTTTCGCAGCACACCTTTGCTCAGCAGATCCGTGATGTCGCGCAGGGCTGTATCGGGCGAACATTTGGCGATGCTTGCCCACTTGCTGCTGGTAAGCTTGCCTTCCAAACCGTCCAGCAGCCGGTTAAGCAGTTTCATCTGGCGCTCATTGAGTGGCAGCTCCGCGTATTGCCGCCAGAAGCGCGCCTTGGTCAATGCAGTGTCCAGGCCCGTGTGGGCCTGATCTACCGCGTGCCACAAGGCTTCTAAAAACCATGAAAGCCATTCCGTCACGTCCATAGTTTCCTTCTGTGTTCGTTCCAGGATGCTGTAATAAGCCTTGCGTTCACGCTGGATTTGCGCGGATAAACTGTAGAAACGCTGCGGACTGCCATCGGCGCGCGCCAGAAGCATGTCTCCAATCGCACGCGCAATGCGGCCGTTGCCATCGTCAAACGGATGCACGGTCAGGAACCACAAATGTGCCAAGCCTGACTTGATCAGCGGTGGGTCATCCGTTTCGCCCATCCAGCCAAGGAAACGCGCCATTTCAGCTTCCAGACGCGGTGCAGGGGGCGCTTCAAAGTACACGCGCTGACGGCCAACGGGCCCGGACAGCACTTGCATCGGACCGCTGGCGTCGTCACGCCAGGCACCTGCACGAATCCGGGTCAGGCCCGAATAACCAGTGGGAAAAAGCGCCGCATGCCAGCCAAACAGGCGCTCACGCGTCAGCGGCGCTCGACTATTGGCGGTGGCATCCAGCACCATGTCCACCACGCCTTCAATATGGCGATCCACCGGCGCCAGCGCGCCGATGTCCAGGCCCAAGCGTCGTGCTATCGAGGAACGCACCGACTGCACGTTCAGACTCTCGCCTTCGATCTCACTGGTTTTCACGACATCTTCAGTCAGCGCTGTCAGGCTGAGCTGATCACGCAACAGCAAACCGGCCTCTTCCAATCGGCCAAGCAGATATCCCTGCGCGTGGCTAACTTCGGACATAGCGGCCGCCAGCGCCGTCAGATCGTAGCGCCAACGAGGCCAGTCCGGGGCCTGCCAGATATAGGTGTAATCGCCGCACTCCATGCGGAGATTATGCGCTTATTCTCCGCATGAGGCGAACACGGCGCTGGCTACGGCAGGTGCAGCGTGAAGCGCGCTCCCCCTGTTGTGGTGTTCTCTGCCGTGATTTTGCCGCCGTAGGCTTGCATGATGGCCTGCGATAGCGCCAGCCCGAGGCCGACGCCGTCGACCTCCCCCGCCCGCGCGCCGCTGCCGCGGAAGAAGCGCTCAAACAGAAACGGCAGCTCGTGTTCCGCGATTCCGGCTCCCTGGTCTTCCACCGACAACGTCACGCCCTGCGCCGTGCTCTGAATGCGTACGGTGATGTGGCCGTCGGCAGGCGAGAACTTGAGGGCGTTTTCCAGCAGGTTGCGCAGCACCAGGCTGACCGGCGCCCGGTCCACCTGCACCGGCTCGGCCAATTCATCCTGTAGCAGGATGCGGATGCGCCGCTCGGCCGCAGGCGCGCTCAGGCGCTGTACCGCCTCCCCCGCCAGCGAAGACAGCGACGCCAGTTCCACCTGCGCCAGTTGCTGCCCCGCGTCCAGCCGCGCCAGCATCAGCAATTCCTCCACCAGCATGGTCAGGCCGCCGACCTCGTCCAGACAGGAGCGCAAGGTACTGACATACTCGGCCTCCGTACGCTGCCGGCGCAAGGTGATTTCGATCTCGGTGCGCAGCCGCGACAGCGGCGAGCGCAGCTCGTGCGAGGCATCGGCCGTGAACCGCCGCTGCGCCTCGAACGCGTGCTCGATACGGTCCAGCATGGCGTTCAGGGTGTCGGCCAGGTGGCCGATCTCGTCATCGTCACCGGGATGCGGCAGTCGGCTGTCCAGGCTGCTGTCGCCGATCTTGCGCGCCTGGTCGACGATGTTTTCAATCGCCACAAAGGTCTTGCGCGACAGGCGCGCTCCGGCCCAGCCCACCAGGGCCAGCAAGGCCGTCGCCATCACCGCGAACAGGATGGCGGCCGATTGCAGGATCTGGTCGGCGTCGTCCAGCGAGCCGGCCACCTGCACCGCATAGCGCCCGCCACGCACCAGCACCGGCACCGAGACCATGCGCAGCGGTTCCTCGCGCGCATCCGGCAGCGTATCGAACACGGTTTCACCGGCGCCCAGTTGCGCCAGCAGCGACGGCGACAGCGGCAACTTGTCGCCGCCCAGGTTGGCGCTACGCGCCAGCACGCGCCCGTTGCCATCGATGATTTGCACCAGCCGGTCCAGCCGCGTCAGTGACAGCGGCGCGCTGCCGGCCGGGGCTTCATGCACGCGCACCACGGCGCCCGCGCTGTCGGCCAGCATGCCGGCTTCGGTGTCGGCCAGGGCCAGCAACGCCGAATCCAGCTGTCCGCGCACCGAGCGCGACAACTGCCACCAGCCGGCCACGGCAGTGACGGAGATGGCCGCCACGCTCACCATCAGGTGCATCAGCACCAGGCGGCGGCGCAGGCTAAGCATCGGCCGTCCCCGGCGCCGCCAGGCGGAAGCCGCGCCCGCGCACGGTTTCGATCAGCGCCGCGTGGCCCGGCGCGTCCACCTTGCGGCGCAGGTTTTTCATGTGCACGTCGATCA
Source organism: Duganella sp. SG902 (assembly GCF_013376005.1). Taxonomy (GTDB): domain Bacteria; phylum Pseudomonadota; class Gammaproteobacteria; order Burkholderiales; family Burkholderiaceae_D; genus Rugamonas. The sequence continues at coordinate 138,367 of NZ_JABMJK010000006.1, forward strand.
GGTTGTCGATAGCGATCAGGTCGGCGTGCCAGACGTGCTCGGCCAATTGCAGCCGGCTGACCACCTCGCCCACGTGCTGCAACAGGAATTCGAGGATGGCGTATTCCTTCGGCGTCAGGTCCAGGCTGACGCCGGCGCGCCGCACCTCGTGGGTCTGCGGGTCGACCGTCATGTCCGCCACCTGCCGCAAGGCCGGCGCCGCGCGCACCGCGCGCCGTAGCAACGCCCGCACGCGCGCCAGCAACTCATCGAATTCAAACGGCTTGGTCAGGTAATCATCGGCGCCGGTGTTGAGGCCGGCGATGCGGTCGGCCAGCGCATCGCGCGCGGTCAGCATCAGCACCGGCAGCGGCAGGCCGCGCTGGCGCCACTCGCTGCACAGCGTGATGCCATCCTTACCTGGCAACATCCAGTCGAGGATGGCCAGGTCGGCGCGCGCCAGGTCGCTGGCCTCGATCTCCTGCGCCGCATGGGCGACCGTCACCGTATAGCCCTCCTCCTCCAGGCCTCGGGCCAGCAGCCGGGCCGCCTTGTGATCATCTTCTACGAGCAATATGTGCATGGGGCAAGTATAGCAGCGCCCCGGCCGGGCTTTCCTGAAGAAGAATTCAGGATGCGGTGCAGCAAATTTCCCTACCATGGCGGCACTTTGCGGAGAACCACCATGAAACGAGCCACGCTATTCAAACTGATCCTGTCCGGCCTGCTGGTCGCGGCCGCGCTGCGCCTGTATGGCAGCCACGCCAAGGAGGCGCCTACCGCCGAGGACACGCCGTCGCTGCTGCACGAGGGCGATTTGCTGCGCATTCCGGAACAGTCGCCGTTGCGGCGCTCGCTGACGGTGAGCGTGATCGACGAGCAAAGCATCGCCGCCCCGTTCACACTGCCGGCGCTTGTGGAGGCCGATCCGGGCCGCCTGGTCAAGGTGACGCCGCCGCTGGCCGGCCGCATCGTCAGCCTCAACAAGCAACTGGGCGACCAGGTCAAGGCCGGCGAGCCGCTGTTCACCATTGACGCGCCGGACATGGCGCAGGCTGCGGCCGACCACGCCAAGGCGCAGTCCGCGCTGGCGCTGGCCCAACGTAACCTGCAACGCCAGAACGAGCTGGCGCAATCCGACATCGCCGCCAGACGCGATGTCGAACAGGCGCAAGGCGATTGCGACAGCGCCGCCGCCGAGGCCACCCGCGCCGCCGCCCGCCTGGCCCAGCTGGGCGCGCGCGCCGGCACCGGAAGCGGCCGCATCGTGGTGCGCTCGCCGATCGCCGGCCGCGTGGTCGAGCTGGCGGCCGCCGCCGGCGCCTGGTGGAACGACGCCAGCGCGCCGGTCATGACGGTGGCCGACCTGTCCCAGGTCTTCATCAGCGCCAGCGCGCAGGAAAAAGACCTGGCCCAGCTCTACGTCGGCCAGCAGGCCAGCATCAAGCTGGACGCCTGGCCGCAGCCGCTGACCGGCCAGGTGCGCTACATCGGCGAAATGCTGGATCCGGACACCCGCACCATCAAGGTCCGCCTGCCCTTCGACAACCGCGACGGCCGCCTGAAACCGGGCATGTTCGCCGAAGCCACCCTGCTGGCGCGTCCGCACCAAGGCCTGCTGGTGCCGATGAGCGCCGTGATCCAGAGCGGCTTCACCAGCCGCACCTTTGTCGAGGTCAAGCCGTGGCAATTTGTGGCACGCGATGTCCGGCTGGGCGCGCAGATCGGCGAACAGGTGGAAGTGCTGGCCGGCCTCAAGGCCGGCGAACGTATCGTGACCAAGGATGGAGTGCTGCTCAATGATTGAACGTCTGGTCACCCTGTGCTTCAACCGGCGCGGCATCGTTTCGCTGGTGTTCGCGCTGGCCGCGCTGTACGGCGGCTACTGCTGGACCCAGCTGCCGCTGGAAGCCTATCCCGACATCGCCGATGTCACCTCGCAGGTGGTCACCCAGGTCAACGGCCTGGCCGCCGAGGAGGTCGAACAGCAGATCACCATCCCGCTCGAGCGCGAGATCATGGGCACGCCCGGCATGCATGTGATGCGCTCCAAGTCCACCTTCGGCCTGTCGCTGATCACCGTGGTGTTCGAGGATGGCGCGGAAGATTACTGGTCGCGCCAGCGCCTGCAGGAACGCATCGCCGGCGTGTCGCTGCCGTACGGCGCCCAGCCCTCGCTCGATGCGCTGACCTCGCCCATCGGCGAGATCTACCGCTACACGCTGGAATCGAAAAGCCGCGACCTGCGCTCGCTGTCCGAACTGCAGCGCTGGACAGTGATCCCGCGCCTGAAACAGGCGGCGGGCGTGGTCGACGTCAGCAACTTCGGCGGCCTGACCACGCAGTTCCTGCTGGAATTCGATCCGGCCAAGCTTTCCAAGTACAACCTGTCGCTGGCGCAGATCACGCAAGCCATCGCGGCCAATAACGCCAACGCCGGCGGCAGCGTGCTGACGCGCGGCGAACAGGGACTGGTGGTGCGCGGCGTCGGCCTGATCCGCAGCCTGGACGACCTCGGCAACGTGGTGGTGGCGCAGAAAAATGGCGTGCCGGTGCTGGTCAAGGACCTCGGCAACGTCACACTGGGCCAGCAGGAGCGCCATGGCGTGCTGGGCAAGGACAAGCTGTCCGACACCGTGTCCGGCGTGGTGCTGCTGCTCAAGCATGAAAACCCCTCGCGCGTGATCGCCAACGTGCACGCGGCGGTGCGGGATCTCAACGAACACCTGCTGCCGAAGGACGTCAAGGTGGTGCCCTACATGGACCGCAGCACGCTGGTGGACGCCACCGTGCACACGGTCGGCAAGACACTGGTGGAAGGCGTGGTGCTGGTGACGCTGGTGCTGGTGCTGTTCCTGGGCAGCCCACGCGCGGCGCTGATCGCGGCGGCCACCATTCCGGTTTCGCTGATGACGGCCTTCATCCTGATGCAGCACTTCAAGATCCCGGCCAACCTGCTGTCTCTGGGCGCGATCGACTTCGGCATCATCGTGGACGGCGCCATCTTCGTGCTGGAAGCCATCCTGCGCCGGCGCGAGGAACAGCCGGACGGTCTGCTGCCCGGCCGCGACGCCGTGCACGCCGCGCTGCAGGTGATGAAGCCGACCTGCTTCGGCATGCTGGTGATCATGGTCGCCTACCTGCCGCTGTTCGCCTTCCAGCGCATCGAGTACAAGCTGTTCTCGCCGATGGCGTTCGCGGTCGGCTTCGCCCTGCTGGGGGCGTTGCTGATGACCGTGATGCTGATTCCAGGCCTGGCCTTCTGGGCTTTCCGCAAGCCGCGCAAGATCTTCCACAACCCGGCGCTGGAATGGCTGATGCCACGCTACGAGGCGCTGCTGCACCGGCTGGTGGGCAAGTCGAGGCTGGTGCTGGCCATCGCCGGCGCCACGCTGGCGGCGGTGGTGCTGGTGGGCGGCTCCATCGGCCGCGACTTCCTGCCGACGCTGGACGAAGGCTCGATCTGGCTGCAGGTCACACTGCCGCCCGGCATCTCGCTGACCAAGGCGACGCAGATGGCCGACGCCCTGCGCGCCGCCACCCTGCAGGAACCGCAGGTGGCCCACGTCGTCACGCAACTGGGCCGCAACGATGAAGGCACCGACCCGTTCACGCCCTCGCACATCGAGTGCGCGGTGACCTTGCAGCCTTACAGCGAGTGGCCGTCGGGCATGAGCAAGCAGGACCTGATCGACAAGCTGGCGGCGCGCTACAAGCAATTGCCGCGCACCGAGGTCGGCTTCTCGCAGCCGATGATCGATGGCGTGCTGGACAAGCTGGCCGGCGCTCACAGCGACCTGGTGGTCAAGGTGTATGGCGACGACTTCCACGCCACCCGCAAGCTGGCCAGCGCGGTCGAGCACCTGCTGCGCACGGTGCCGGGCGCGCAGGACGTGATCATAGACCAGGAACCGCCGCTGCCCCAGGTGCGCATCGACGTCGACCGTGCCGCCGCGGCCCGCCTCGGCATCAACGTGGCCGACGTGATGGCGCTGATCCAGACCGGCATCGGCGGCAGCCCGGTGGCGCAAGTCTACGTGGACGACCGCAGCTACGACGTGGCGGCGCGCTTCAGCGGCCCCACCCGCAACGATCCGCAGGCCATCGGCGACCTGGTGCTGAACGCCGCCAACGGCGCCCACGTGGCGCTGGCGCAGGTGGCGCACATCCGCCTGGCCGAGGGCGAGACCACCATCACGCGCGAGATGAACCGGCGCCACCTGACGGTGCGCACCAATCTGCGCGGGCGCGACCTGTCATCCTTCCTGGCCGAGGCGCAGGGCCGCATCGCGCGTGAGATTCCCTACGATCACGCGCGCTACCAGATCAGCTGGGGCGGCCAGTTTGAGAACCAGCAGCGCGCGCAAGCACGGCTGGCGGTGATCGTGCCGGCCGTGCTGGCGCTGATGTTTGTCCTGCTGTTCGCGGCGTTCGGCAACCTGCGCCAGCCGGGCCTGATCCTGCTGGCGGTGCCGCTGTCACTGCTGGGCGGGCTGGTGGCGCTGCACTTGCGCGGCATGACGCTCAACGTTTCGTCGGCGGTCGGCTTCATCGCGCTGTTCGGCGTGTCGGTGCTGAACGCGGTGGTGATGCTGGCCAGCCTGAACCACTGGCGCCAGCAGTTGCCCGGCGACCTGCGCGGCGCCGTCATCCGGGGCGCGCGCGAGCGCGTGCGACCGGTGCTGACCACCGCCACCGTGGCCGCGCTGGGCCTGGTGCCGGCGGCGCTGGCGCACGGCCTCGGCAGCGACGTCCAGCGCCCGTTGGCCACCGTGGTGGTCGGCGGACTGGTGACGGCCACCGTGCTGACGCTGGTGCTGCTGCCGGCGCTGTACTACCTGATCGAACAACGCTACGGCCAAGGAGAACCCGCATGATCAAAGCGATGAGCATCCGCATCAGCGCGCTGGCCGCGCCGCTGGCTGGCGCCCCGGCCTCGGCGCTGGCAACCCTGCTGGTAAAGTTGCTGGTAGCGCTGCTGCTCAGCGGCTGCGCCGCCGGTCCCGACTTCACTCGCCCGGCCGCGCCCACGGTGGCCGGCTACACCGCCGAGCCACTGGCCGCCCCTGCCGACCAGCAACTGATCGCGGGCCAGGACGTGGCGGCCCGATGGTGGACGGTATTCGGTTCGGAAGAACTGAATCAACTAGTGGAGGCCGCGCTGCAGGCCAATCCCGAACTGCAAGCGGCGGACGCCGCCCTGCGCGCCGCGCGCGAAACCGCCGCGGCCCAGCGTGGCGCCTATGCGCCCAGCGCCGACCTGCACCTGCAGCCGAGCCGCCAGCGCGTCGCTGACACGCTCTCCAGCCCGACGGCATCGGGCGCCAATTTATACAGCCTGCACACGGCGCAACTCAACATCAGCTACGCGCCGGACGTGTTCGGCGGCGCGCGGCGGCAGGTGGAGGCGGCCGGCGCGCAGGCGGAGGTGGCGCGCTTCCAGCGCGAGGCCGCGCGCCTGACCCTGGCCGCCAACGTGGTCAGCGCCGCCATCGAGGAAGCGTCGCTGCGGGCCCAGATCAACGCCATGCGGGCGCTGGCGTCGCAGTCGCAGCAGCAACTGGACGCGGTGCGCAAACAGCGGCAAGCCGGACAGGTGGGCGCGGCGGAGGTGGCGGCGCAGGAGGCGGCGCAGGCACAGGTGGAGGCGCAACTGCCGCCGTTGGAGAAACAGCTGTCCCAGCAGCAAGACCTGCTGGCGGTACTGGCCGGGCGTTATCCCAGCGAAGGCATCGCGCAGCGGCTCGACTTCGACAAACTGGTGCTGGCGAGCCAGTTGCCGCTCAGCGTGCCGGCCAGGCTGGTCGAGCGGCGGCCCGACATTCGCGCGGCCGAAGCGCAATTGCAGGCCGCGTCGGCGCAGATCGGCATCGCCAAGGCGGCGCGCCTGCCCGGCATCGCGCTGACGGCCAGCATGGGCAGCGCGGCACTGGACGCCGGCACGCTGTTCAAGTCCGGCGCCGGCTTCTGGAGCATCGGCGCAGATCTGGTGCAGCCGCTGTTCCATGGCGGTACGCTGTTGCATCAGCAGCGCGCGGCGGAGGCGGCTTACGAGCAGACGGCGGCGCAGTACCGCGCCACCGTGCTGACCGCCTTCCAGAACGTGGCCGACACACTGCACGCAATCGACGCCGACGCCCGCGCCGTGCACGCCGCGCAGCGTGCCGAACAGGCTGCGCACACCAGTTGGGGCATCGCCCAGCGCCAATGGGAACTTGGCCAGGGCGCCTACCCGGCGGTGCTGCAAGCAGGCCAGGCATGGCAACAGGCGACAATCAGCCTGATCCAGGCGCAGGCCGCGCGATATGCCGACACGGTGGCGTTGTTCCAGGCGCTGGGCGGTGGTTGGCAGGAGGATGGCCCGCCTTAAAGGACGCCGCAGCGCGGCCAACTCCGCTAGCATGGCAGCGATACGCGGAAAGGAGTTGCCATGTTTCGTCGATTCATCTTTGCCACCGGCATCGAAAACAGCATTCCCACGATCAATAACGGCCGCACGCGCATGGATGAGATGGAAAAATGCGGCCACTATCGCCACTGGAAAACCGATTTCGACCTGGTGCGGGAGCTCGGCATCACGGCGCTGCGCTACGGTCCTCCGCTGCACACCACCTGGCTCGGCCCCGGCCGCTACGACTGGTCGTTCGCCGATGAAACCCTGAACGAGCTGCGCCGCCGCAACATGGTGGCCATCGTCGACCTCTGCCACTTCGGCCTGCCCGACTGGCTCGGCAATTTCCAGAACCCCGAATTCCCCGTCCTGTTCGCCGACTACGCGCGCGAGTTCGCCAGGCGCTACCCCTGGCTGCAACTGTACACGCCGGTCAATGAGATGTCGATCTGCGCCCGCTTTTCCGCGCTGTACGGCTGGTGGAACGAGCAACTGAGCGACGACCGCTCTTTCGTCACCGCGCTCAAGCACGTGGTCAAGGCCAATGTGCTGGCCATGCAGGCCATCCTGCACGTGCAGCCGGAGGCGCTGTTCGTGCAGAGCGAGTCGAGCGAGTATTTCCACGCCGAGAATCCGGACGCCATCGAACCGGCCGAGACCATGAACTCGCGCCGCTTCCTGTCGCTCGATCTCAACTACGGCCGCCGCGTCGATTCGGTGATGTACGAGTACCTGATGGAAAACGGCATGACGCGCGACGAGTATAGTTTCTTCATGCACAACGACCTCAAGCACCACTGCATCATGGGCAACGATTACTACCAGACCAACGAGCACTACGTCTCCAGCGACGGCGCCACCTGGGCCTCGGGCGAGGTGTTCGGCTACGCCACCATCACCGAGCAGTACGCGAAGCGCTACGGCCTGCCGGTGATGCACACCGAGACCAATCTGTGCCAGGGCCCCGGCGGCGACGAGGCGGTGCGCTGGCTGCGCAAGGAATGGGCCAACGTGCTGTGCGTACGCAACAGCGGCGTGCCCATCGTCGGCTTCACCTGGTACTCGCTCACCGACCAGGTCGACTGGGATTGCGCGCTGCGCGAGGACAAGGGCGTGGTCAATCCGCTCGGCCTGTACGACCTCGACCGAAAGATACGGCCGGTGGGCGAGGCCTACCGCGACCTGATCCAGAAATGGTCGGCGGTCTTGCCCACCAAGAGCGTTTGCCTGCAAGTGCCGGTGCTGTGCCCGGACGATTACCGCCCCGAGGCCCTGTAACGAACAGCGCCGGCTGTCTCAGTTGGGTGATCGATCACGCAGCAGCCAGCGCGCCATGTCGCGCGCGTCGCGCTCGGTGACTTGCAGCGACGGCATGGCGCTGCCCGGCTTGACCTCTTGCGGATCGCGTATCCAGCGCACCAGATTGTCTTCCGTATTCGGCAGACGGCCAGCCACGTAACGCTGGCGGGCGAATTCCTTCAGCGATGGTCCCACGTCCACCCTTGGTCCCGGCACGCCGGGCAGCACATGACAGGACTGGCACGCGTACTGCGCCAGCGCCACACGTCCGCGTTCCGCGTCGGGCGGCCCCACCGCCATCCGCACCTCGCCCACCGGCTCCGGCGGCGTGGCGAACAGCGCCTGCCCTTCCTCTGGTGTCATGCCCGGCAGGCGTTCGATCAAGGCCACCACGCTCCAGATCTCACGCTCGCTCAGGTGGAAGCGCCACGCCTGCATGCCGGTCATCTTGATGCCATTGCTGATGATCCAATACAGCTCGTTCGGCTGCCAGCGCCGCGTCATGTGCACCAGCGGTCCCGGCGATGGCTGCAACGCCAAACTGGCCAGCCTCGGCGCCACACCGGGCGCGCCGTGACACTGCACGCAATGCTGCGCATACACCTTCACGCCTTGCTGAGCCATGGCCGAGGTGCGCTCCGGCGCCACAATCTCGCGCGCATGATGGCGCACCGAGTAGCGCAGGCCATTCTCAAGCAAGGTGAACACCGGCTGCCAATGCTGTTTGACCGCGCCGACGTCGTACCAGCCCTGGCGCACAACCAGCGCGGCCGCCAGCGCGCTTGCAAGTGCCGCCACGGCCAGCGTCACCAGCGCCGTGCGCAATATCAGGCGTCCGCGTTTCGGCGGCATCATGGTGCCTCCTGATTGTAGAGATAAGCCGCCATATCGCGCGCCTCGGCCGCCGTCACGCCAAGGTTCGGCATGGCGCTGCCGGGCGATGGCCGCATGATCCATCGCTCCAGATTCCGCTGGGTGTTCGGCAGCGTGCCGGCGATATAGCTGGCGTGGGCGATACGCTCCAGCGACGGCCCGCCTTGGGTGTGGTGCAAAGGCATGCCCTGAATGCGATGGCAGGCGGCACAGCCGTAGCGCTCCAGCAACTGCTTGCCGACATAGCGATTGCCGCTGCGCTCGCCCGGCGGGACGGCGGCACGGTCCTGTTCGCATGCGGCCAGCATGGCGCATAGGCACAGTAACAGCAGGCGCTTCATGCGACCCTGCCTTCGGCGGCCAGCCAACGCGCACACAGCGCCAGCGCGACAATCAGATAAGCCAGTCCGCCCGGCACCCACATGATGAGACCGCCTAGCTGCTGGTCTTCCAGCGCGGACAGGCCAAACTGCGCCGCTCCGCCACCATACGCCGGATACCAGATCCGTCCGGACACGGCAAACAAAGCCCCCAGCGCGCCGGTGTGCAGCATGGTGGTGAACAGATAGGCGATGGCCGGGCCACGCGCGACGCCGTCCAGCACCGCCCACCAGAACAACAGCGCCGGAAACAGGAAGCTGGCGTGCTGCAGCGCATGCAAGGCTGGCGACGCCAGCGCCGCTTGAAACAGGTATGGCGCATGCCACAGCCATAGGGCGGCAAAGTGCAGCAGCCATGCGTGCAGCGGACGCGTCAGAGCGCGCCACGCGGCTTGCAACGGCCGCGTTCGCGTCAGCGCGCCGCCACCGCGCCGCGCGGCCGACGGCCATGCCCACAGCCACACGCCTAGCGGCCGGCCCAGTACCAGCAAGGGCGCGGCGACGATCATCAGCAATTCGTGCTGCACCATGTGGGCGGCAAACGAAACGCTGCCCGCTGCATCCAGCGGCGACGCCAGCGCGGCCACCAGCGCCAACCAGCCGGCGCCAAACCACGCACCCTGTCGCAACAACGTCGCTCGTCCATTGCGCGCGCGCAGATAAAGCCGCACCACGCCGACGAGGTACATCGTCAGCGACAGTGCCAGGCAGGCCAGTACCCACGGGTCAGCGCCCCAGGCCGCCACCAGTTCGCCGCCAGACGCCGTCACATGCGCCGACGCGGCCGCAAGAGGGAGGAGCGCCGCGCACGCGCACAAGGCCCAACGCCACAGGAGGCGCCTCATAGCCGCGCTCCCCAAAACACCACCGCATACACCGCCAGCCAGCTAATCAGCACAAAGTACCAGTAGCCCGCGTTCTCGCTGACGTCCACGAACCGCTTGGCCTCCAGCGGCCCGCGCGAAAACAGCACCGCCAGCACGCCGGTGTTGTAGGTATCGGTAATCAGGTGCGTGGTGTGCAACCCCATCAGCATCCACACCACCGATCCGTAAGCGTTATCGTCCCATCGCACGTTCAGCGTGGCGAACTCCCCCACGCGCACCGCCATCAGCAGCACGCCGACCAGCGTGCACAGCCACAATCCGCGCCGCACGCGCTGATGATCGAAGCGTTCGGCGCAGCGCTTGGTCCACGCGTTGGGCACGCCGCTCAGGATCATCAGCGCCGTGTTGAGCGTCCCCCACAGCAGGTCCGGCGGCGGCGCGCGGATCGGCCAGTCCGGCGCCTGGCTGCGCAAGTAGAAATAGCTCATGATGGTCAGGGCAAACAGCATGCCCTCCACCACCATCATGCCGATGGTGCCCCACCACGTCGGACTGGAAGAACCGAACGCGTAATCCGGCAACTTCGCCGCGTCGACAATCCGTGGCTCACTCATGATGTGCTCCGCCTTGGCCAGAACCACGCGGTGCACGCGATCGCCACCGGCACCGCGCCCCACACCACAGCCCAGGGCGTATAAATCGAACCGATGAACAGCACCGTGGTCGCCAGTGCCGTGATGAAAGGCCACGGCGTCGGCTCCGGCATGCGCAGACGATGATCCGGATGCGCATCGGGACCGGAAGTAATCAGGATTTCGCGCTCGCTGGACGACAGGCCGCTCACATGACCGGCCACGCCATCCTTTTCCCACAGCGGAAAGCGGCTGCCCACCACTGGCGGCAATGGGAAATTGGCAGCTGGCGGCGGCGACGTGGTGTGCCACTCCAACGTGCCCCCGCCCCAGGGATCATCACCGGCCGGCTGCCTGCTGCGCCATACGTTGATGATGAACAGCATCACGCTGACGGCGATCATCAGCGCCCCCACCGTGGCGGTCAGGTTCAGCTTGGCCCAGCCCATTTCCGCGCCGTAGGTGTAGACGCGGCGCGGCATGCCCTGCAACCCCAGCACGTGCATCGGGAAGAAGCTGACGTTGAAACCAATGAAGAACAGCCAGAACTGCCACCGTCCCAGCTGCTCGCTGAGCAGCCGGCCGGTAAATTTCGGGAACCAGTAAAAGAACGCGCCAAATAGCGGAAACACCGCGCCCCCCAGCAGCACATAGTGCAAATGCGCGACCACGAAGTAAGTATCGTGCAGCTGCAAATCCAGCGGCACAGAAGCCAGCATCAGCCCGGTCAGGCCGCCCAGCAACAGGATGGCAAAGAAGGCCAGCACGAACAGCAGCGGCGTCTGGAAGCTCAGCCGGCCCCGCCACAGCGTCGCGATCCAGCAAAAGATTTGCACGGCGGTCGGAATGGCGATCATCAGGCTGGCGGCGGTGAAGAAGGTCTTGCCCAGTTCCGGCAGGTTGGTGGCGAACATATGATGCACCCACAGGCCGAAGCCGAGGAAACCGGTCGCCACCAGCGACAGCACCATGGCTGTGTAGCCGAACACCGGCCGCCGCGCGAAGGTGGCGATGATGCTGGAGATGAATCCCAGCGGCGGTATGAAGATCAAGTACACCTCCGGGTGGCCGAAGAACCAGAACAGGTGCTGCCACAGCAGCACGTCCCCGCCTTGCGCCGGCGAATAGAAACGCGTGTCAACCAGGCGGTCGGTGATCAGCGCGGTGCTGGCCAGCATGACGGCCGGCAGCGCGAACAGCACCATCACCGAGGTCACCAGCATGCTCCAGACGTAGAGCGGCAAGCGGCGCAAGCTCATGCCCGGCGCCCGCATCTTGAGGATGGTGGTGATGATGACGATGGCTTCCAGCACGCCCGACAGTTCGGTGAAGGTAATCATCTGCGCCCAGTAGTCGACGCCCTTCTCCGGCGAATAATGCAGGTTGGACAGCGGCACGTAGGCGAACCAGCCGGCATCCGGGCCGATGCCGGCCAGGAAGGCGGCGTACAGCATCAGGCCGCCGAACACGAACACCCAGAAGGCAAAGGCGTTCATGCGCGGGAACGCGACGGTGCGCGCGCCGATCATCAGCGGCACCAGGTAGGTGGCCACGGCCTGCATGATGGGTACGGCGAACAGGAACATCATCGTGGTGCCGTGCATGGTGAACAGCTGGTTGTACAGTTTGGCGTTCACCAGCTTGAGCGATGGCTGCGCCAGTTGCAGGCGCATCAGCAAGGCGAGGACGCCACCGGCGATGAAGAAGCCAAAGCTGGCCAGCATGAAGCGGCGGCTGATGGTCTTGTGGTTGATCGCGCACAGCCAGCCGCGCCAGCCGGGCGGATCGCGCCAGGTCGCTTCCAGCGCCGCCGCGTCCACGGCGGCGGTCATCGCAGCGACTCCATGTATGCCAGCAGCGCGTGCAACTGGTCGGCGGGCAGCGGCGTCGCGGGCATGATGGTGCCGGGCTTGAGCGATGGCGCGTCAACGATCCAGCCGCCCAGATGGCCGCGCGTGTTGGGCAGCGTGCCAGCCGCGAGCATCTGCCGCGACGCCAGGTGCGTCAGGTCGGGCCCGCCCTGCCCGGCCGCCGGCGTGCCCGCGATCGTATGGCAGTTAGCGCAGCGATTGTCCATGAACACCTGCAAGCCGCGTCCCGCCACGCCCTCCGCCGCCACCGCCGGACGCGCCTGCGCCGCCGCCCACGACGCGTATTGCGCCGGCGGCTCGGCCACCACCAGCAAGGCCATCAGGGTATGCTGCTGGCCGCAGAACTCCGCGCACTGCGCGCGATACACACCGGCCTGGTCGGCCCGCAAGCGCATTTCGGTCGCGCGTCCGGGTATCAAGTCCTTCTTGCCGTGCAGGTTGGGTATCCACAGCGTGTGGATCACGTCATCGCTGCGCAAGGTGATGATGGCCGCCCGCCCCACGGGCAGGTGCAACTCGTTCGCGGTGACAAAACGTGCGCCGGTTTGGGGATCGTCGTACACCGCCTGCCACCACCACTGCTTGCCGGTCAGCTCGATGCGCAGCGCGCCCTCGGCCGGCAACTGCGCCAACGCGCTGCCGGTCCGCACATCGGCCCATAACAAGCCCGCCAGCCCGACGGCCGACAGAACCGCCGCCCAGGTCACCGCGCGGCGCGGGCCCACCTCAGGCGTCGACAGCGGCGACACATCCGGCGCACTCTGGAGGCCGCCGCGCCGCGCGCGCCACAGCGCAAGCAATGTCGCTCCCAGCACCAGCACGAACACCACCGTGCACAACGCCAGCGTGCCATGCCAAAGGTTCAGGATGTGCTCGGCCTGCACACCGCCGGGACGTAACACGTCCTGCGCTATGGGAATGATGGCGGACTTGTCGCCGCTCATCGCGCTACCCGTCCACAGCGGCCGCGGCCTGCTCCGACGGCGTTAGCGTGATCGCGATCGACTTGGCCGCCGGCACCTTGCTTTCCAACGCATGGTGCGACAAGGCCAGCAGCGGATTACATTCGGGGTAGTAGCCGCCAACGCAGCCGGACGGCACGTCATACGGCACCAGCCGCAGGCCATGCACCGTGCGCTCCACGCCATCCGCGCTGACCGCGTGCGCATCCACCAGTTGATCCTCCCGCAGTCCCAGCCGCGTCAGGTCGGCAGCGTTGATGAACAACACGCGCCGGCCTCCCTTGATCCCACGGAAGCGGTCATCCTCGTTGTAGATCGTGGTGTTGAACTGGCTGTCGCTGCGCAAGGTGAACAGACGCAGGATGCCGTTGTGCGGCCGGGCCTGGTCGGGATCGGCATCCATCACCGCCGGCACGATGAAGTTGGCCTTGCCGTTCGGCGTCTTCCATTGCCGGTGCGCGGCCGGCACGGGGCGGCGGAACCCGCCCGGTGTCCACATGCGCGCATTGAAGTCGTGGAAAATCTCGGGATAGGTCTGCGCGATCGCATCGCGGATGCGGCTGTAATCGGCCACCCAATCGTCCCATGGCACGGCCGGGTTGTGGTCCAACGTGGCGCGCGCGAGACCGGCAATAATCGCCGGTTCCGAACGCAGCAGCGCGCTGGCCGGCTCCGCCCGTCCCTTGGAGCCATGCATGCAGCCGGTGCTATCCTCCACCGACACCGATTGCTCGCCGCTGGCCTGGCGGTCGATCTCGATGCGCCCGAGGCACGGCAGGATGTAGGCGATCTCGCCATGCACCAGATGGCTGCGATTGAGCTTGGTGGAGACCTGCACCGTCAGCCGTAGCCGCGACCAGGCCTCCTCCATGCGATCCGTGTCCGGCACCGCGCGCAGGAAATTGCCGCCCAGGCCGATGAACGCGGTGACCGAGCCATCCAGCATGCCCTCGCAGGCCTCCACCGTGTTCAGGCCCTTCTCGCGCGGCGGCTCGAAATGATAGAGCTCCTTCAGCTTGTCGAGCGGCGCCAGCTCCGGCTTTTCGGTGATGCCGACGGTACGCTGACCCTGCACATTGGAATGCCCGCGCACCGGGCACACGCCGGCGCCCGGCTTGCCGATATTGCCGCGCAACAGAAGGAAGTTGGTCAGCATCTGCACGTTCAGCACGCCGTGCCGGTGCTGCGTGAGGCCCATGCCGTAGATGCCAATGACTTTTTCGGACGCGGCATAGGTGGCGGCGGCGGCCACCAGGTCCTGCCGCATCAAGCCGGATTCGTGCTCGATGCGCTCCCAACTGGTGGCGCGCACCGTGGCCAGGAATTCCTCCAGCCCGGCCGTATGCTCGGCCAGGAAGGCCGCATCCAGCACGCGCGGCGTGCCATAGGCCTTGGCCGTATCGTCCGCCTCCACCAGGGCCTTGCACAAGCCGAGCAGCGCGCCGATGTCGCCGCCGGCGCGTACCTGCAGATATTGTGTGCTGATGGTGGTCTCGGCCGGCGTCAGCATCTCCACCGGCGACTGGGGATTGGAGAAATGCAGCAGCCCCGCCTCCTTCAAGGGATTGAAGGTGATGATGGGCACGCCGCGCCGGCGCGCCTCCTGCAACTGGTGCAGCATGCGCGGGCTGTTGGTGCCGACGTTCTGGCCGAAGAAGAAAATGCAGTCGGTCTGCGCGAAATCGTCCAGCGACACGGTGCCGATCGGCACGCCGATGGTCTTGGGCAGCGCCACCGAGGTGCTCTCGTGGCACATATTGGAGCTGTCGGGCAGGTTGTTGTTGCCGTACATACGCGCCAGCAACTGGTACATATACGACGCCTCCAGCGAGGCGCGGCCGGAGGCGTAAAACACCACACCGTTGCGTTTCTCCGGCGGCACCGCGCGCAGTTCGCGGCCGATCTCGTCGAGCGCCGTGTCCCAGTCGATCGGCAGGTAGCGGTCGCTGGCGGAATCCCAGCGCAGCGGCGTGGTCAGGCGGCCGACCGCCTCCAGCTGGTGATCGCTCCAGCCCAGCAACTCACCGACGCTGTGCTGGGCGAAGAATTCCTCCGAGCAGCGCTTGCTCGTGACTTCCCAGGCGGTGGCCTTGGCGCCGCTCTCGCAAAACTCGAACGGATGGGGATTGGCCGGCTTGGCCCAAGCACAACTGACGCAGGCATAGCCGTCCGGCTTGTTCTGGTGCGGCAGCAGCTTGCTGCCTTCCAGCACCACGTGCTCGTGCAACAGGGCGCTGCCGACCTCCTTTAACGATCCCCATCCGCCCGCCGCGTTTCCCTGCTCGGTGTGTTTCATGGATTAGCGTGCGCGGCCACGGAACAGCAGGTTGACGATGGCCAGCAGCACGATCGCCCCCACAAACGACACACCCAGCGAGGCCAGGCTGTAGTCACCGTCATTGATGGTGCCGCTGCCGATCATCGGCGCCAGCACAAGCCCGCCGAGAACGGCGCCGACGATGCCGACCACCACGTTCAGGAACATGCCCTGCTGCGCATCGGTGCGCATGATGATGCTCGCCAGCCAGCCCAGTACACCGCCGATTACCAACCAGATAATAAAGCTCATACAACCCCCTTAATGTTATAAACAACGTTGATGGAGAAATCATGGTAAAGGCTTGCGGCACACCACTGTGTGCGGCCGCTCACACAGCACGTCAGGCCTGCGCGATTGGTGTCGCCGCGTTGGCACACCAGCCCGACTGCGTCTTGCTGACCGCGATCAGGCCGGTATCGGCGTCCGGCGGCACCAGCGCGATGCCGCGCCGCAGGGCCTCGTCCAGGTCCATGCCCGCCGCGATCCAGTGGTAGACCTTGCTGGCCAGCGTGTGGCGGATGATGTATTCGCCGATGCCGGTGACGGCCACCGCGCCGTGCGGCCCGGCGTAGAAGCCGCTGCCGATCAGCGGGGTGTCGCCGACCCGGCCCAGCAACGATGGCGCCGAGCCGCCGGTGGAGCCGGCCACCGCGAAATGGCCGTCGGCGTCGCGCACCACGGCGCCCACCGTGTCGCGGCCGCGCCTGCCACGGAAGGCGGGCGAGCAGGCGTAGTTCCAGTAGCGCGCGAAGGCGTCGTTGTCGACCCCGGCCATGGCCGGTTCCTCGCTGGACAGTTGCGCCAGCATTTCGGCATGCTCGCGGCGCGCCTTGTCGGAGATCACGTCGTAGGGTGCGTGGCCCATGGCCCGGGCGAAGCGCAAGGCGCCCTCGCCGGCCAGCAGGCAGTGCGGCGTGCGCGCGACGTCGCGCGCCACCAGGATGGGATTTTTCACGGAGCGCAGGATGGCGACGGCGCCAAGCGTGCCACGGCTGTCCATCACGGCTGCGTCCATCTCGATGGTCTCGCCGTCGAGGCCGAGCGCGGCGCCGGTGCCGGCGTTGAAGCGCTCGTCATCCTCCAGCACCAGCACCGCCGCGATGGCGGCGGCCAGGCCGTCGTCGCCCGCCCGCAGGCGCGCCGAAGCGGCCTCGGCCGCGCGCTGGCAGCCGTCACTCAGTTGTTCACCGGCGCCCGCGCCGCCATGGACTACGATTGCTGTCATTGCTCCCCCGGGTGGATGTGCTCACCCGGCTGATTATGTGCAATCGCTGGTCGCGGCGACATCGGGGCGCATGCCGCGCGCCCGTAAGACTGCGCTGACGGCCGCGCTGCTGGAACTTACTGGAACAGCGAGAAGTCCGGCAGCTTGTCCTTGCCGTCGCCGATCCGGACGATGGAAGCGTTCGAACCATCATACGCCGGCCAGTCCGGCAAGCTGCCGGTGCGGGCGAACTGCACCCAGGTGTCGGCCAGCCGCGCCGCCAGTTGGCGATCGGCTGCGCTCCACTGGCGATGGTCCTGATCGAGGTTGTCGAACACGTAGCGGATTTCCGCGCCATGGCCGGCGCCGCAGCCGTAGCCGCACGGCGTCACCGGCTCGGCGGGACGGTGCGTGAAGTAATACACATAGGCGCGGGACTGGCCATACTTCGCCTGCAGCCCGGCCCAATAGACCTTGCGCCAGCCCCACCAATCGGTGGTCAGTTGGTCGATGGAGGCCTTGGCC
The DNA here is from genome assembly GCF_013376005.1 of Duganella sp. SG902. Taxonomy (GTDB): domain Bacteria; phylum Pseudomonadota; class Gammaproteobacteria; order Burkholderiales; family Burkholderiaceae_D; genus Rugamonas. The sequence continues at coordinate 155,630 of NZ_JABMJK010000006.1, forward strand.
TGGGCATCGGTGGCGGCCGGATAGGCGGCCAGCAAATCATCCGAAGGCGCATGGCCCAGCAGCTTGGTCACCAGCTCCTTGTAGCGGGCCGCCGTGAACTCCGATGTGTTGAGGATTTCCGGCGCCAGATCCTTGCCCTCCTCCGCGTTCCAGCCCACCAGCAGCGGCACGTCGTTCTGGCGGTGATTGCGGTACAGGCTGGTCTGGTCCTCCCGCAGCACGCGGCCGTCCACGCTCACGCGCGCGCTCCATGGCTGCTTGTGCAAGGTCTCGACGCTCATGGCGCGCAAGGCGGCCAGGTTCTTCGCGCCGACCGTCCTGGCCAATGCCACGCCGGTGGCTTCCACGCGTTTCTGTTCATAGGCGCTGTATTCGTCGGCGTTCATCGGCCAGCCGGCGTTGCCGCTTTCCGCGATGGCGCGCTGGAACAAACCCTTGGCCATCGGCGACGCCATCAGGATGCCGACCGAGATGCCGCCGGCGGATTCGCCAAAGATGGTGACGCGGCTGGCGTCGCCGCCAAACGCCGCGATATTGTCCTTGACCCAGCGCAGCGCGGCGATCTGGTCGCGCAGGCCCTGGTTGCCGGAATCTTCCTTCAGTTCCGGATGGGCGAAGAAGCCGAAGATGCCGAGGCGGTAATTGATCGTGACGACGATGGCGCCTCGCTTCGCGAGGTTGGCGCCGTTGAACCCGGGCTGGGAACCGGTGCCGCCGTAGTAGCCGCCGCCATGGATCCAGACCAGCACCGGCAGCTTCTCGGCCTTTTCGGGCGCCCAGACATTCAGGTACAGGCAATCCTCGCTTTTGGGATCGGTGATCCAGACCGCCGTCTGCGCGCACGCGGGCGAGAAGCTGGTGGCCTGGCGCACGCCCTTCCACGGCATCACCGGCTGCGGCGCGCGCCAGCGCAGCTTGCCCACCGGCGGCGCGGCGTAGGGAATGCCGAAATAGGTGTTCACCGCGTCGGCGTGGGCGCCGGCGATTTCACCGCCGGTGACCTTGAGCGGCGCGGTGGGCTGCGCCTGCGCCGCCAGGCCGGTGATACACATCGCGATCAACGCGATCGCACGAAATAAGGTCATGAAGTCTCCTTTGTTATAAAAAGTTATCGCTGAACGATAAAAAGTTATTGGCAGCTTGTACGATTTCATCACATTATGCTTCGAAAAAACCGATAGGAGACAAGAAATGGTCCGCTTTGCTTACGCGCTGGCCGCCGCGCTGATGGTGTCGCATGTCACGGCGGCGCCGGTATTCAACAACCCGCTGGTGCAGCAACGCGCGGACCCGCAGGTGATGCTGCACAGCGACGGCTACTACTATTTCACGGCGACGGTGCCGGAATACGACCGCATCGAACTGCGCCGCGTGAAGGACCTCAACGACCTGGGCAAGGCGGACGCGAAGACGGTCTGGCGCAAGCACGCCAGCGGGGTGATGAGCGCCAACATCTGGGCGCCGGAAATTCATTACATCGACGGCAAATGGTATCTGTACTTCACCGCCGGCCGCGCCGACGCGCCGTTCGACATCCGCCTGTACGTGCTGGAGAACGCCTCCGCCAATCCGCTGGAAGGCCAGTGGACCGAGCGCGGCCAGCTCAAGACCGGCTGGGAAACCTTCTCGCTGGACGCCACCACCTTCGCGCTCGGCGCGCAGCGCTACCTGGTGTGGACGCAGCGCCCGGCGTCCTCGACCGAGCACCTGACCGCCATCTACATGGCGAAAATGGACAGCCCGGTATCGATCACCGGCCCGGCGGTCCTGCTGAGCAAGCCGGAATATGCGTGGGAGCGGATCGGCTTCAACGTCAACGAGGCGCCGGCCGTGCTGGTGAAGAACGGCCGCGTGTTCCTGACCTACTCGGCCAGCAAGACCGACGCCAACTACGCGCTCGGCATGCTGACCGCCGACGCCTCGGCCAACCTGCTCGACGCCAAGGTATGGAAGAAATCGCCGACGCCGGTGTTCACCACCAGCGCCGCCAACGGCCAGTACGGCCCCGGCCACAACGCCTTCACCACCACCCCGGACGGCAAGCAGGACGTGCTGATCTACCACGCCCGCAACTACCGCGACATCAGCGGCGATCCGCTGAACGATCCCAACCGCCACACCCGCGCCCAGCTCATCCACTGGCGCGGCGACGGCACGCCCGATTTCGGCACGCCGGTGGCTGACGTCGCGCGGCAGCCCTGAACCGGTATCGATCGATGTTTATTTGGCTTGCACTAGCGCCTCGCTGACGCTCCACAGTCGTTTGGCGACGGCGTCGTCGTGCGCCACCGGGTTGGGCGACCGCAGCGGCCAGCCGCCGGCGCGGGCGGCCTTGTCCTTGTAGCGCGCAATCTGGCTGTAGTAGGCGCCCGATTGCCGCTCCACCTCCGGCGCCAGCAGCGCGTACAGGGTGCTCTGCACGCCTTCCCATGGCTCGATCAGGCCGGCCAGGCGCAGGATCGGCACCACCATCAGGTTCTGCAGCCACATCGGCAGTGGCAGCGACAACAGGTTGGTGCGCACGAAGCCGGGGTTGACGCTGGCGGCGGTCACGCCGGTGCCGGCCAGGCGGCGGCCCAGCTCGCGCGCGTGCAGCAGGTTGGCCAGCTTCGATTGCGCGTACGCTTCCCAGGTGTCGAACGGACGGCTGTGGTAGTTCAGGTCGTCGAAGTGGATCTCGCCCTTGCGGCCCATGGCGTACTCGTGGAAGTAGCTCGACAGATTGACCACCCGCGACGGCGCGCCGGCCTTGAGCGCGTCCATCAGCAGGTTGGTGAGCAGGAAGTGCCCAAGGTGGTTGACGCCGAACTGGGTTTCGAAACCGTCCTTGGTGCGGCCGAACGGCGTTTTCATCACGCCGGCGTTGTTGACCAGCCCCTGCAGCTTCGGATGGTTGCGGTTCACCTCGGCGGCGAAGGCGCGCACCGACGCCAGGTCGCCCAACTCCAGTTGGTAGACGATCAGGTCGGCGGAGCCGATTTCGCGGCGGATCTCGGCGGCAACACGCTGCCCCTCCTTGACGCGCCGCACGCCCATGACGACGGTGGCGCCCTGTTTGGCCAGTTGTTGGGCGGTGACCAGACCGATGCCGGAATTGGCGCCGGTGACGACATAGGTTTTGCCGGTCAAGTTCTTGTTAAGAAGTTCAGGAGAAACCATAAGTGGGGTGGACATTTTGTGCTCCGATGGGAATAGAATAAGAAACCAGTGGTCTTCAATATACAAGACCACCGGTCTCTTGTCAAGCGACCGCGCATTCGCTACAGTTGCGTCCTGCGACATTTTTTGACCACTGACCTTTATGACAACACCCGAACCATTCCAGCGCGCGCGCCGGCCGGAGCAAAAGGAGGAACGCCGCCAGCATTTGCTGGACACGGCCAGGACGGCCCTGCGCGGCGGCATGGAGGTGAGCGAGCTGGGCTTGAATGAACTGGCGCGCCAGGCTCAGATGACCAAGTCGAATGTGTACCGGTATTTCGAGAACCGCGAGGCACTGCTGCTGGCCTTGCTGGAGGAGGAAACGGCGCAGTGGAGCGTCGACCTGGGCGCCCTGCTCGCGGCCGCTCCCCGGGTCACGCTGGAGCAGATCGCGCGGGCTTTCGCCGGCAGCAGCGCGGCCCATCCGTTGATGTGCCGCCTGTTCAGCATCCTGCCGTCGATCATCGAGCGCAACGTGTCGCCCGAACGGCTGACGGAATTCAAGCGCAATTCACTGGCGCTGCTCGCTGGCGCGGCGGAGCAGCTGCACCGCGCCGCGCCAGCGTTGCCGGTCGCCGCGTACCTGTCGTTCATGCGGCAGGCGATCGCCCTGATGATCGGCCTGTGGCCGCTCGCCACCCCGGCTGAAGCCTTGGCCGGCGTGCTGGCGCAGCCGGAACTGCGACCGTTACGCTACGACTTCGAAAGCGATTTCGCTTCCGGCCTGCTGCTGCTGCTGCGCGGCCTGGACTCCGCGACCACGTCGAAATAATCATCCTCGTTCCCACCGTCGCCAACGGCGGCGCCATAAAAATATGACGCCAATCATATTCAAATTTGGCAACACCCCCTGCGCAACCAGTTGAGCACCTGAAAATAATGGTTGCGAAATATGATGAACATAATTATGATGGTCATCATATTTTGAATTCAGAGGTGCTTGCATGACCAATTCCACCCCGGGCGCGCCGCCCTTGCTGACCCAGGCGCTGCGGCTGCCGAATGGACGAACCATCCGTAACCGCCTGGCCAAGGCGGCGACCAGCGAGACGCTGGGCACGTACGCCAACAACCCGACGCCAAGCCTGGTGCGGCTGTACCGCCGCTGGGCCGCCTCCGGCGTTGGCCTCATCATCACCGGCAATGTGATGATCGATCGCCGGGCGTTGGGCGAGCCGGGCAATGTCGTGATCGAAGACGAGGCGGATCTGCCGCTGCTGCGCCAATGGGCCAGCGCCGCCACCGATCAGGGCGCGGCCATCTGGGTCCAGCTCAATCATCCGGGCAAGCAATCGGGCAAGGGCCTGAACGTCAGCAATCTCGCGCCCTCGGCGGTGCCGTTCAGTCCGGAAATGGAGGCGCTCTTCGAGACCCCGCGCGAGGCCACCGTGGCCGAGATCGAGGAAATCATCGAGCGCTTCGGCCGCAGCGCGGCCATCTGCAAGAAAGCGGGATTTAGCGGCGTGCAGATCCATGCGGCGCACGGCTACCTGATCAATCAATTCCTGTCGCCACACCACAATCAACGCACCGACGAATGGGGCGGCACGACCGAGAAACGGCGGCGTTTCCTGCTTGCCGTGTACGCCGAAATCCGGCGCCAGGTCGGTCCCGACTTCCCGGTCGGGATCAAGCTCAACTCGGCGGACTTCCAGCACGGCGGCTTCACCGAGGAGGAGTCGCTGCAAACCGTCCGGGCGCTGGCCGACGCCGGCATCGACCTGGTCGAAATTTCCGGCGGCACCTATGAAACCGGCGTGGCGCAGCCCAAAAAGGCTTCCACCGTGGCGCGCGAGGCCTACTTCATCGAGTTCGCCGAAAAGGTCCGGGCCGCAGTGCAGGTTCCGCTGATGGTCACCGGCGGCTTCCGCAGCGTGACGGGCATGGATGCGGCGTTGCGCTCCGGCGCGGTCGACGTGGTCGGCATCGCGCGGCTGATGGTCATCGATCCCGACGCGCCGGCGTCGCTGCTCAATGGATTGAACAGCAAGCAGCAGGTCCATCCGATCAAGACCGGCATCAAGCAGATCGACCGCCTGGGCCTGATGGAAGTGCTCTGGTACGAATTGCAGGTAAAACGCATCGCCGCCGGCGGCGAGCCGCGCCCGGGCGAAAGCGGCCTGTGGGCCCTGGTGAAATCACTCGCGATGAACGGCTGGGGCACGTTCAAAACCCGGCGCCTGCGCGCCCGCTCATAACGCTCTCACTCACAAAGGAAAACAATATCATGTCCAATCTTCTCAAACGCAATCGTCAAGTCCTGCAAGCGGGCATTCTCGCGTCCGCGCTGAGTGCGCCCTTCCTGGCCACGGCGGCCACCGATACCCCGGCGCAGATGGCGCAAGCATCGGCCGTCAGCTGGGCCAACGTTCCGACCCAATTTGTTTCCGCTGGCGGCGTCAATTTCGCATACAGGGAACTGGGCAGGCAAAACGGCGGCACCCCGGTGATCCTGCTCAATCACCTGGCCGCCGTGCTGGATAACTGGGATCCGCGCGTGGTGGACGGCCTCGCGGCAAAGCGTCATGTGATCGTGTTCGACAATCGCGGCATCGGCGCCTCCAGCGGCTCCGCGCCAAAAACGATAGAGGCCATGGCGGACGACGCCACCACCTTCATCAAGGCCCTGGGATACGAGCAGGTCGACCTGTTCGGCTTTTCCATGGGCGGCATGGTTTCCCAGGAAATCGTGCTCAAACACCCGCAGCTGGTGCGCAAGCTGATCCTGGCGGGCACCGGCCCCGCCGGCGGCGAAGGGATCAGCGCCGTGGCGGGCGTGGCGAACTGGGACATTATGCGCGGCTTGTTCACTTTCCAGGACCCCAAGCAGTTCCTGTTCTTCACCCGCACCCCGAGGGGCATCGAGGCCGGCAAGGCCTTCCTCGCGCGCTTGCAGGAACGCTCGGCCAATCGCGACAAGGACATCGCCATCTCCGCGTATATCGCGCAACTCGAGGCGCTCAAGGCCTGGGGCAATAAGCAGCCGGCCGATCTTTCGGTGATCAAGCAGCCCGTGCTGGTCGTCAACGGCGACTACGATCGCATGGTGCCGACCGTGAACTCGCAGGACCTCGCGCGCCGTCTGCCGAACAGCAGCCTCATCATCTATCCGGACGCCGGCCACGGCGGCGTGTTCCAGTACCACGCCGAGTTCGTGCCGGCCGCGCTCGCATTCCTGGCACGCTAAGCCGCCCACCAAGGACATCGACATGCCTTACACACACAACACCGCCCCCACCTGCTTTGTCGAGGTGGACGGCGCGCGATTCGCCTATCGCCGCTGGGGGAACAGCGGCACGGGACAGCCGCCGCTGTTTTTACTCCAGCATTTTCGCGGCGGCATGGACAACTGGGATCCGCTCATGACCGACGGCCTGGCCGCCGGTCGCGAGGTCATCCTTTACAACGGCAGGGGTATCGCGTCGTCCACCGGCACGCCGCGTACGCGCATCGAGCAGATGGCGGACGATGCCGCGGCCGTGATCCGGGCGTTGGGCTTAAGCCAGGTGGATGTGCTGGGCTTCTCGCTGGGCGGCTTTCAAGCGCAGGATTTGACCCGGCGCCATCCGGCGCTGGTGCGCAAGCTCATGCTGCTCGGCACCGGTCCGCGCGGCGGCAATCCCGATTCGGCGCCGGGGGTGGTGGAGGTCGCGACGCACGCGGTGCCGACTGTGGATGATTTCCTGTTCCTGTTCTTCGGCCGCTCGGAGGCGGCGAAAAAGGCCGGGCGCGCGTTCTGGGAGCGCCGTCACCAGCGAATCGATCAGGACCCGCCCAGTTCGCCGGCCGTGATTCAAGCCCAGATAGAGGCCAATATGTACTACTTGCCGAAACTGGACCCGGCAGACCCGTTCGCCCATTTGCGCGAAATCACGCAGCCGACCTTCATATTGAACGGCAACGACGACATCATGGTCCCGACCATCAATTCCTGGTCCATGGCCCAGAACATCCCGAACGCGCAGTTGTTCATCTATCCCGATGCCGGCCACGCGGCGCAGTTCCAGTATCCGCAGCGCTTCCTGCGGCACGCCATTCAGTTCCTTGACGAGTAAGCCACATGCTCAAGTTCAAATTATTGCTCTGGCTCCTGCCCAAGCTGCTGCAGCGGGCCATCAACACCCAACCCGCTTGCGCCAGGTATGTGCAAGACAAAATACTGCTGTTCCAGATCCGCACACGCGGCGGAGCCGGCCGCTATTTCACGATCGCGGACAACAAGGTACGCTCGACCGCCGGCCTCCATCCCGCACCACAATTCACCCTGAGCTTCAGGGACGCGGACCGCGGCTTCTCCATCCTTTCAGCAAAGAACGGCAAGGAAGCCTTCCTCAACGCCTTGCACGACCAGGATCTCGACATCAGCGGCGACTTCGTCGAAGTGATGTGGTTCCAGGGGCTGACCGAATTCCTGCAACCACCCAAACCATAGAATAGAGAGGCAAACCATGTCATTCAAAGCGCTATTGGCATCCAAGTCCGGCAGCACCGTGTCCACCAGCGTGGTCGAGCTGGACGAGGGCGAGCTCATGCCCGGCGACGTCACCATCGCGGTCGAGTATTCCTCGCTCAATTACAAGGACGCGCTGGCCGTCAGCGGCCGGGCCGAAATCATCCGCACGTTTCCACTGATCGCCGGCATCGACCTGGCCGGGACGGTCGAGTCGTCCAGCTATCCGGGCATCGTGCCTGGCGATCGCGTGGTGCTCAACGGCTGGCAGCTGAGCCAGGCCCATCACGGCGGCTACGCGCAGAAGGCGCGCGTCAACGGCGACTGGCTGGTCAAGCTGCCGGAGGTTTTCTCCACCAAGGACGCGATGGCGATCGGCACCGCCGGCTACACCGCGATGCTGTCGGTGCTGGCGCTCGAACATGGCGGCGTCCACCCTGAGCACGGCGACATCCTGGTCACCGGCGCCAACGGCGGCGTCGGTTCGATCGCGATCGCGCTGCTGTCGCGGCTGGGCTACCGCGTCGTCGCCTCGACCGGACGCCTGGCCGAGGCGGACTACCTGCGCAGTCTTGGCGCCGCCGAGATCATCGACCGTGCCCAGCTGTCGGAATCCGGTCCCCCTATCGCGCGCGAGCGCTGGGCCGGCGTGGTCGATTGCGTCGGCAGCCACACGCTCGCCAACGCGCTGGCGCAAACCCGGTACGGCGGCGTGGTGACCGCCTGCGGCCTGGCACAAGGCACCGGCTTGCCGGCCTCCGTGCTGCCCTTCATCTTGCGCAACGTGACCCTGGCCGGGATTGATTCCGTCAACGCACCGCAGGCGATGCGCATTCAAGCCTGGGCGCGGCTGGCACGCGACCTCGACCTGGACAAGCTGGCCAGCACGACGCAGCTGATTGGTTTGTCGGAAGTGCCAGCAGCCGCCGAACGGCTGCTGGCGGGACAAGTGCGGGGCCGCACCATCGTCGACGTCAACGTCTGACAGGCCCGGCGCGGCCAGCCGCGCTGGATGCCGGCACCTGCGCCATGGCGTATTCGGCCAGCGCGGTGATGGTCAGGGCCGGGTTGACGCCGGGATTGGCGGGCATCGCCGCGCCGTCGCACACCAGCATGTTCCGGTAGCCGAACACGCGCAAATGCTGATCGATCACGCCGCTGGCCGCATCGGCGCCGATGACGGCGCCGCCCAGCACGTGGGCGCTGGTGGGAATGTCCGCCAGCGCTTCCAGCACATTGCTTTGCGCGATACCGCCGGTGCGCCGGGCCAGCCATTCGGCCGCCTGGTTCGCCACCGCGATATAGCTGGGATTCGGCTTGCCGCTGTCCTGTGCGGTGACCAGGCGGTAACCGCGCCCGAGCCAGCGTTTCCTGGGGCGCAGCGCGATGGCGTTGTCCAGCGTCTGCATGACCAGCAGCGTCACCATGCGGCGGCTCCAACCGGCCGGCCAGAGTGTCTTCAGCCATTGGATGGGGTGCCGCGCGATCGCCGCCAGCCACGACAGCGGCCGCGTCCAACGGTTGCCAGGGCCGACCAGGACGGTGTACATCAAGCTCATCGCGTCGGCCTTGCGGCCGTACGTGAGGAATTCAATATGCGTGTCCTGATCCACATGCACGCTGCTGCTGGCGGTAACGTCGTTCCAGGTCTTGATGTCCCTGGGCAGGCGCACGTTCAGCACCGACTCGCTGTTCGTCCGGACCAACTCGCCAAGGCGGTCGCTGATCCGTGGCAACGCACCGCCGAGCTTGCAATTGGCCAGCAGCTCATTGGTGCCCAGCGCGCCGCCGGCGAACACCACGCCGCGCGCGACGTGGGTACGGCGGCCGCGCCGGAACCACGCGCCGGGATGCTCGGTCGTCACCAGGTAGCCGTCACTGCCATCGGCGGCGCCGGCGGGCCTGACCTCGACCACTTCACGCTCCGCCATCACCCGCACGCCGCGCTTCTCCGCGAACCACAGGTAATTCTTCACCAGCGAATTGACGGCGCCGACGCGGCACCCCACCACGCACGCGCCGCAACGCGTGCAGCCCGTGCGGTCCGGCCCTTCTCCGCCAAAGTACGGGTCCTTGACGGTCTGCCCCGGTGCGCCGAAGAAGATGCCGGTCGGCGAACGCGTGAACCCGTCCGGATTGCCGACATGACGCGCCAGCTCCCGCGCCAGCCGCTGGTTGGTGGAGTCGAACGGCACGGGCGAGATGCCCAGCATGCGTTCGGCGGTGGCGTAGTGCGGTAAAAGGCGGGCGTGCCAGTCGCCCAGCGCGCGCCATTGCGGATTGGCGAAAAATGCCGGCCGCGCGCGGTACAGCACGCCGCCGTAAACCGTGCTGCCGCCGCCGACACCGGACTGGCTCGGCACGAATACATGGCGGAATACCTTCATCCGCATGACGCCCCGCAGGCCCAGCGCGGGCGCCCACAGGAACTTGCGCAACTGCCAGGTCGACTCGGGCTTGTCCTGGTCCTGGAATCGCTGGCCGCGCTCCAGCACCCCGACGCTGTAGCCCTTTTCCGCCAACCGCAACGCCGAGACACTGCCGCCGAAACCCGAACCGATCACCAACCAGTCGTAGTCATATGCGATCGCAGCCATACGTCAGAACTTGTAGCCGAGCGTGACGCCGAAGATGCGCGGCGAGTCCTTGAGCGTGACGTTGCGCGTGATGGCGCCGAAGCCGGGCGTGTCGGTCGCCACCGATGCCGAGGTATTCAGGCGAAACGCGGAGTACTCGACGTTGATGCACCATTGGCGGCCCAGCGCGTACTCCATCCCTGCCCTGCCGTAGGCACCCCACGCGGGGCGCAGGTCGATGGTGCTGCCGCTTCCCTGCACGGCGGCGGTGTAGGCCGGCGTGGACTCCTGCTGCGTGAAAAAGGTATAGGTCACGCCGCCCGCGACGTAGGGACGGAAGCCCGAGAACTCGCCCGGGCTGTAACGCAACATCGCGGTTGGAAACCAGATGCGCGTCCTGGCCACCGCCCCGACTGGCGCCGCGACGCCCGCCCCCACCGCGGTCAGCGTCGGCGGGATGCCGAGCTGGATTTGCCCCGACCAGTTGTCGGACCAGCGCCGCTCGTAGCTGATGGCGTAGACGTTCAGATCCCTGGCGGCCAGCTTGAGGCCGGGCGGTGTGGTGCCAGGCGGCCCGGTCAGATCGCCCGACCGCAGGTCGAAGTGAACTCTGGCGTAGCCAGCTCGAACCGTATTGTTTTCCACTTCATCGGCATGTGACGGGACGTACGCCGCCAGCGCCGCGACGACGGCGGCCAGTTTTTTTACTCGCATTGTTGTCTCCTGAGGATTGTAGTTATTGAGGTGCTTCTTCAGTGGGCTAATTTCCTGACCACCAAGCGCGTGAGGGCGGTTGGTGTGATGCGCGTCGCCAGCGACAGCAGGCTCGCCTGCGGCCCCACCGTCCAGTGGGTCTTGTGGATCAGGCGACGGGTGGTGGCGCAGCGCCACACCTTGGCGGCGACGTCGGCCGGCGCCAAACGGATGCCCAGCGATTTCGCGCTGGGCAGACGCTCGAAGCTGGCCGCCATCGCGCTGCTGACAAAGCTGGGCCAGATGTCGCTGACACGGATGCCGTAGCGGCTCCATTCCAGGTCCAGCCCCTCGGTGAAGCCGCGTACCGCGAACTTGGTGGCCGAATAGGTCACCAGATCGGGCTGGCCATAGATCGCGGTGGCCGACGCCATGTTGATCACGCGCGCGCCCGGCGTTTGCCGCAGATAGTCCAGCGCGCGGTGGCAGCCGATCAGGATGCTGGCGACATTCACGTCGAGCATGGCGAAGTGGCGCTTGAGCGGGACGCTTTCAAACGCCCCGGCGGTCAGGATGCCGGCATTGTTCAACAGCACGTCCAGGCGCTTCCCGCTCCGCCGCCAAAAGTCCGCCAGCGCCAGCTCCCAGGCCTCGGGATCGCTGACATCGAGCGCGCCACAGGCCGTGTTGCCCTCACCCAAAGCCGCGGCGACCTCCCTCACGCCGTCCGCGTTCACGTCGTACAGGCCGACAAACCAGCCTTGCCGGGCAAACAGTTCGGCGCACGCGCGGCCGATGCCGGAGGCGGCGCCGGTGATGAAGATGGCGGGCCGTCCCATGGGGTCCTGCACGTGGGGCTTATTCATATTGTGCTTTCAACCTGGCGCGCAGTTTGGGTTTATCGATCTTGCCCATGGCGTTCTTGGGCAGGCTGTCGAGCAGGTGGATGGCGACCGGCCGCTTGTAGCGCGTCAGCCGTTCGGCGCAATGCGCGTCCAGCTCTTCCACGGTCGCATGCAGGTCCTGGCGGCAGGCCACATACGCGACCACGATCTCGCCCAGCGTGTCGTGCGGCGCGCCGATGACCGCCGATTCCTGCACGGCCGGGAATGCGTTCAGCACATCCTCGATCTCCTTGGGATAGATATTCTCGCCGCCACGAATGATCATTTCCTTCAGGCGGCCAACGATGGACAGGTAGCCATCGGCATCGATACGCCCGAGGTCGCCCGTGCGCAGCCAGCCGTTGACCAGCGTCTTCGCCGTTTCGTCGGGCTTGCCCAGGTAGCCACGCATGACGTTGGGGCCCTGCACCAGCACCTCGCCGATGACGCCGGCGGGCAGATGGCGGCCTGTCACATCGGCGATGGCGACGCGCTGGCCCGGGAACGGCAGCCCGACGGTGCCCGCCTTGCGGACGCCGTTGAATGGATTGATGGTGGAGCCGCAGGTCCCTTCCGACAAGCCATAGCCCTCCACCACCGGGAAGCCAAAGCGGGCCTCGAAGCCCGCCAGCAGACCGGCGGGCGCCGGCGCCGCGCCGCACACGCCGAAGCGCAGGCTCGATGTATCCGGCTTGATGTGTTCCGGCAAGGCGTGCAGCATGGCGTAGATGGTCGGCACGGCGGAGAAGTACGACGGCCGCAGACGTTCGACATCGGTGAAGAAGGTTTCAATATCGAAGCGCGCGCGGATGGTGACCTGGCTGCCGGCGGCGAGCGGCATCAGGATGCTGACCACGATGCCGTTCACATGGAACAGCGGCAGCACCAGCAGGCAATGATCGGCCGGCGTGATCTGGGTGGCGTGGCGCGCCATGTCGGTCATCGCGTCGATGTTGGCGTGATCGAGCATCACGCCCTTGGGCAAGCCGGTGGTGCCGCTGGTATAGATCAGCAGCGCCAGCGCGGAGGGATCCTCGACCGTCGGCCCGCGATAGTGGGCGCCAAACTGGACGTCGCCGCGCAGCGCGCCGGCCGGCAAGGTCTGGACCTGTCCGGCAACCGGCGCCCCGCTGGTGTTGATCAGCAACCTGGCGTTCGAATCGCTGAGCTGATGGGCCGCTTCCTGGGCCGTGAGGTTGGGATTGAGCGGCGTGACCGCCGCCCCCAGGCGCCATGCGGCAAACATCGCCACCACAAACTCCACCTGGTTGGGCAGCATGATGGCCACCACGTCGCCACGGCCGATGCCGATCTCGGAAAAGATACCGGCCGCCGTCAACACCCGGTCGTGGAACTGCCGGTTGGTCAGGCTGGCGCCGGCGTCGGCCAGGCATGGCGCATCGGGCGCCTGGGTGGCGCGCCGGTCGGGCAAACTTGAAAATCGCATTTTTCTGTCTCCAATAATTGTGATTCGGCGCCGGGACTAGGGATGCAGGTGGCGTTTCAGAAATTCGGTCTGGTCGGTTACGGCCTCCTCGAAGTGATTCCCCAGGTAAAAGTCAAAATGGCCGCAGTCGTACACCTTGGTCTCGCCGCGCGGGGCGCGCGCCGCCATCGCGATGGTGCGTTCGGGCGGCGTCACCGTGTCGGTGCGGCTCACGCAGAACAGGATCGGGAACCGCACCTTGGCCGCGCGCCGCCCGGGACGGTAGCTGATGATCTCCGGGATCACCCTGGCGGCGACGTGGTTGACGAAGCGCATGCCCTTGGGCATCAGGGCCTGATAGCCCGGCAAGGCGTCGTGGGCATTCATCAGCGCCGGCCGCCCAGGCAGGGCCGCGATCGGCACCATGACCGGTTCCCGCCCGAACAGGCGCGCGGCGAAGTCGCGCATGACCGTCGGGGTGATCCGCAAGGAGGCGCGCAAGCCCAACGCGGCGGCCGACTCCAGGCCGTCGGTGAACGGACACTGGCTGATGGCGGCCTTCAGTTCCGGATGCCGGCTGGCCACTTCGATCGCGTGGCCGCCGCCGAAGGAACTGCCCCAGATCGCCACGCGGCCGCCATCGACCTCGGGGCAGGACTTGACGAAGTCGAGGGCAGCATCCCAATCGGCCAGCTGACGCCTCACCGACATCAACTGGCGCGGCGTGCCGCCGCTGTCGCCAAAATAGCGGTAGGTGAACGCCAGTGTCGCGATGCCGGCGGCGGCGAAGCGTTCCGAATACGCATCCAGACGCATTTCGCGCACCGCGCCCAATCCATGCCCCAGCACCACGACCGGCGGCTGGACCACGCCGACCGGCAGGTAGAGCCAGGCCGAGCAATACGCCTCGCCCGACATGAAGCGAATACTGCGGCGGGTGAATTTGTATGGGGGAGTCAACATGGCGTTCATTTGCCGCCCCGCGTGCTGTTCATGGGGAAACGGCCGCCCTGCAACGCCTCGGCGAAAATGGCCGGCTCGTACAAGGGCAAGTCGCCCTCGCGCGCGGTCCGGTCCATGTATTCGAGCATCAGCGACTGCGAGGTGCCGCCGGACAGCGCGGACATGAACTCGGTCCTTTCCACATGCAGCCCGTCCTCCAGCGACATCGAGCCGCCGACGTAGACCGCGCGCTTGATGGCGCGGATGGCCTCGCGCGGACGCGCGCCCAGATACTGCGCCAGCGCCAACGCGCGCTCGATCAGTTGATCCGGCGCGACCACCTCGTCGACCAGGCCGATCTCAAGAGCGCGTGCGGGCGCGGCCGGCCGCCCTTCAAGCATCATCATCAAGGCGCGGTGGGCGCCCACCAGGCGAGTCAACCGCTGCGTGCCGCCGCCGCCCGGCGGTATGCCCAGCAAGACTTCCGGCTGGCCGATGAAGAAGTCGCCGTCTGCCATCAGCCGCACGTCGCAAGCCTGGGCCAGCTCGCTGCCCAGGCCCAGCGCCGAACCATTCAACGCGGCGATGAACAGCACGCCGCAGCGGTTCATGCGCATGAAGGTCGCATGCAACTCGTCCAGCTGCATGGCGCCGCCCAGCGGTGTGAACGCGGCGATCGGAGCCACCAGCGGCATGCGTCGCACGCCGGCTGCAGCGTGCGCCACCGCCGACGTCATGCCGCGCGCGATCGACGGGATGGTGGTGCCGCCTTCCTGCAGCCATTGCACGTCGGCGTGGCCGATGAAGCGGCCGGGATGGGTTCCGGTGAGCACCACGGCCTTGACTTCGGGATCGGCCTCCACTTCGGCGACCAGTTCCGCCAATGCCTCGGCCATCGCCAGCCCCATCACCCCTTGCGGGCCGCCATCCAGCCACACCACCAGCACCGGGCCTTGGCGCTGTGATGTCAGCCCGCCCGCTCGAACCTGTTTCTTGTTCATACCTTGATCTCCTTTTGTCGCATATTCGCGGCGTTAATAACAGTGTTATGGATTAACCATAACACTGTTATTTAAGGATTTCAAGGAAGAACTGACGGCGCCGGCCGGCGCCCGGCGATTTGCTACACGGCGCGCGAGGTTTTGTTGTTTTGAATGGCGGCCCACGTGGCGTGGGCGGCGGCCGTTGACGCCTCGGCTTGCGCCCGCTTGGCGCCCAGGCCGACCACCAGGTTGACGCACATCGGTGTCAGCACCTCTGTCTCGGCGTCGGACACGCCGGCGAAATGGCCGCCCAGATCGAGCATGATGAAGCCATGCAGCGCACTCCAGAATTGCAGCGCGAGCAGGCCGGGCTCCGCCTGCCGCACGGCTTTGCATTGCACCAGCCGCTCGCAACCGCGCAACAGGAAGGCATAGGCGGCAAGGAAGGAAGCGGACTGTCCGCTCAGGACGGGTTCGGCGGTGCCGCGTGTGGGACTGTAGCGGCCATGAATCGACAGGCCGAACATCAAATCGTACAAGTGCGGGTTGCGCCGCGCGAAATCATGGCAAGCGAGCGCCATGGCGCACAGGTCCGCCATCGGATCGTCCGATGGCGGCAGCCGGCCAAACACCGAGGCCTGGCGGTTGAAGCCCTCATCGGCCACCGCCTGCAGCAGCTCCGGGACGCCGCCAAAATAGGTGTACACGCCCATGGTGGAAAGCTGCGCCTCGGTCGCCACCGAGCGCGCCTTGACTTCGGATGGCCCGCTCTTGGCAAGCAGGCGGATGGTGGCTTCGACCAGGCGGGTGCGCGGGTCGGAGAGGGAATCGTCAGCGGGCATAATCGGTCGGTGCAGGGCTATAACAGCGTTATTATAGCACCGCACGTTAACCGCCCGGCCTTGCCGCCCTACTCCTGCCGCACCCAGGTCTGCGAGCGCCCCAGCAGGGGCATGCCGATATAGCCGCGCACGCTGAGCTTCTTGCCGCCGTCGATCAGCTGCAGCTTGCTTCGGTAGACCTTGCCGTTGTCCGGGTCCAGGATCTGGCCGCCGGCGTAGGCGTCGCCGTCCTTCTTCAGCTCGCTCAGAATCACCAGGCCGACGATAGGCGCATCCTTGTTTTCGCCCTCGCATTTTTCGCACTTCGGATTCTGGCTTTCGCCAGGCGCGGGAAAGACCTTCTCGATCTTGCCCTGAAGTGTGCCGGCCGACTCCGTGATGCGAATCAGCGCCCGTGGCTTGCCGGTGGCGTCATCGATGTTTTTCCATAGTCCGGCCGGGGAAGCGTCGTCGGCCCAGGCCGCCGGCCACGCCAGCACCGCACAGGCCAGCGCCACGGCGCCGGCGCGCCTTTGTCTAAAAGTCCGCATTGCATTGTCTCCTTTTTGGAAATAGGCCCCGTCTTCAGGGCTTGACCATCTGAACAACCACCTTGCCTTTGGCGCGCCCCTGTTGGAGGTATGCCAACCCCTCCTTCGCATCCGCGAAGGCGAAGACCTTGTCGACCACCGGCCGGATGCGCGAAGACTCCAGCAGCTCGCCAATCTTGCCCAGTTGACGCCCGTCGGGACGGACGAACATGAAGGAATATCGGGCGCTGCGTTTTTGCGCCAGACGGATGATCTTGCGGCTTAACAGGCCGAACACGAACTTCATCAGGAAATTCATGCCGCGCGCGCGCGCAAAGGCCGCATCCGGTGGACCGACGAGCGAAACGAGGCTGCTGCCGGGCTTCACGATCTGCATTGCTTTTTCCAGCCCATCGCCGCCCACCGTGCCCAGCACGGCGTCGTAGCCACGCAGCGTTTTTTCAAATTCCTGCGTTTTGTAATCGACCACCTCATCCGCGCCCAGGCCGCGCACAAACTCGACATTGCCGGTGCTGGTGGTGGTGCCCACCTTGGCGCCAAGTTGCTTGGCCAGCTGGATGGCGAAGGTGCCGATGCCGCCAGAACCTGCGGGCACGAACACCTTTTGCCCTGGCTGCAGCTGCGCGCGCTCAGTGAGCGCCTGCCACGAGGTGAGCCCCACCATCGGAATCGATGCCGCCTGCACGAAATCCAGATTGGCGGGCTTGTGGGCGGCGACACGCTCGGGCACGGCCGCATACTCGGCCAGCGAGCCGACACCCAGGTCGAACAAGCTGGCGAACACCGCGTCGCCGACCTTGAAGCGGTTCACGCGGCTGCCGACCTCGACCACCACGCCCGCCAGGTCGCTGCCCATCGTCGCCGGCAGATCGAACTTGAGGATGGGCTTGAACGCGCCCTTCGCAATCATGTTGTCGACTGGATTGAGGCCGGCGGCATGCACCTGCACCAGAATCTCATCGGCCTTGATGGTGGGCCGGGGAACATCGGCAAAGGCGAGCGCATCGATGCCGCCATAGCGTTTCAGGACAAGTGCTTTCATAATATTACGCCCATCATATTTATATGTAAAAAAAACCGCCCTCACTGCGGGGCGGGCGCGAACTGCTTCATGGTCGCTTCGCACATCGCCTTGGACAAGCGTGGATCATCGACGGCGCGCGCCATGACCGTGGTGCCAATCAGGGCGCACACCAGGGCCATCGCCTGCTCATGCGCCTTGGGCTGCCCCCAATCGGGCATCTGGCGCGCGAACACGTCAATCATTTCCTTGATGTGTATGGTCGCGGCGCGGCGCACTGCCGGGGACTGCCGGGGCATCTCCGAGCCCAGCGCCGACACCGGGCAACCGGTCTCGATGGCGGCAATATGCTCGGGCGCCAGATACGCCTGCATCATCGCCTGCACGGCCTCACCGGGGGGCGCGGCGGCGGCCACGCGTGCCGCCAGCGCGACCGACTCCATGCCGGCGCGGTCGGCGGCTTCCGCCAGCAGCGCGTCACGCGATTCGAAATGCGCGTAGAACCCGCCGTGCGTCAGCCCCGCCTCCTTCATGATGTCCGCCACGCCGGTGCCGTCATAGCCGCTGCGGCGGATGGCGCGCGAGGCCACCTCCACGATACGTTCGTGGGTGAGTTCCTTGCGGCTGGCGGGCTTGCGATGTGGAGTTTTGGTCTGCATGATCATCATCATATACCAATTTCGCCCGGCGTGCACGCCATGCGCCAGGCAGCGGACACCGACTTGCTGCAAGCGGTACGGGTACATCAGCACAACACTCAGGTGCATGAATGCACCAATCGCTCTGCGCGCCGACCGGATGGCGCGGGCTGGCGAGTCATTGCTATTGCAAAAATGCAAATTACTATAATTCCGATAGAAACAATAAAATTTACCTATTTATTGTCTGAAAAGTACATTGTCACTACCGCAATCAAAATGAAAGGACTTGAAAATGAACCGACATGCGCGCATAAGTGCGGCCGTGCTGATCCTGTTAGGCGTGAGCGCCGCGAGCGCCCAAGTCATCAATGACCTGACGCGTGACAACGGCGCACCGGTTGGCGACAACCAGAATTCGCAAACGGCCGGCCCGAACGGTCCCGTGCTGCTGCAGGACGTGCAGTTGATCCAGAAACTGCAGCGCTTCGACCGCGAGCGCGTGCCGGAGCGCGTGGTACATGCGCGCGGCACCGGTGCTTACGGCGTCTTCGTCGCCAGCAAGGACATCTCGGAGCTGACGCGCGCCGCCGTATTCAAGCCGGGCGAGGAAACGCCGGTGTTCGTGCGTTTCTCCAGCGTCATCCACGGCAACCACTCGCCCGAGACCCTGCGCGACCCGCGCGGCTTCGGCACCAAGTTCTACACCCGCGAAGGCAACTGGGATTTGGTGGGCAACAACCTGCCGGTGTTCTTCATCCGCGACGCGATCAAATTCCCGGACATGGTGCACTCGCTGAAACCGGCGCCGGACACCAACATCCAGGACCCGAACCGCTTCTTCGACTTCTTCTCGCATCAGCCTGAGGCCACCCACATGCTGACCCGGGTGTACTCGGACTTCGGCACGCCCACCAGCTATCGCGAGATGGATGGCAACAGCGTGCACGCCTACAAGTTTGTCAACGCCAATGGCCAGTACAGCTACGTCAAGTTCCACTGGAAAAGCCTGCAAGGTCAGCGCACCTTGAGCGCCAAGGAAGCGGAAGCGATCCAGGCGAAAGACTTCAACCACATGACCCGCGACCTGATCGACGCCATCAACAAGGGCAATTATCCGAAGTGGGATCTGTACGTGCAGGTGCTGCAGCCGTCGCAACTGGCGGCCATGGATTACGACCCGCTGGACGCCACCAAGATCTGGACCAATGTGCCGGAAACCAAGGTCGGCACCATGACGCTGAACCGCAATCCCGACAATGTGTTCCTTGAAACCGAGCAGTCCGCGCTGGCGCCGTCCAACCTGGTGCCGGGCATCGAGCCTTCCGAAGACCGCCTGCTGCAAGGCCGCATCTTCTCCTACGCCGACACCCAGCTGCATCGCGTCGGCACCAATGGCTTGCAGCTGCCGGTCAACCGCCCGCGCGCCGCCGCCGTCAATTACAACCAGGATGGCGCCCAGAACCCCGGCGCACGCAAAGGCAATGTGAACTATCAGCCCAGCGAACACGCCGCGGTGGCCGACAACGCGCAATACAAGTACAGTCAGCTGCCTTTGACCGGCGCCACGCAGCAGGAACGCATCGCCAGGACGCGCAACTTCACCCAGGCCGGCGAGTTCTACCGTTCGCTGAGCAAGCAGCAGCAGGCCAATCTGGTCAGCAACCTGGCCAGCGACCTGGGACAGGTGAAGGACGAGAACGTGAAGTACACCATGCTGTCCTATTTCCAGAAGGCCGACGCCGGCTACGGCAAGGCCCTGGCGATGGCGGTGAAGGCGGATCCCGGCCGGGTGGAAACGCTGGCCGCCGCGTTGCGCGACTAACCGGGCGAGTTCATCGATGTCGTCAACGGTAGCACGATGAAAAGTCTGGACGATCTGTCGTACTTTGTGGCCGTGGTGCGGCACCAGGGTTTCTCGGCCGCCGCGCGCGCCACAGGGATCGACAAGACCCGTCTTAGCCGGCGCCTGGCCGCGCTTGAGCAGCGGCTGGGCGTCTGCCTTCTGCAACGCAATACCCGTCACATCACGCTGACAGAGGCGGGCAGCCGGTTTTACGCGGACTGCCTTCAGGTGGTCGACGGCGCCCACCAGGCCTACCAGAATGTGGAGATCCTGCGCGGCGAGCCCATCGGCACGATCCAGATTGCCTGCCCGCCCCATCTCGCCAGCGGCTACCTGACGCGGATTCTGCCGGCCTACCTGGCCGCCCACCCCAAGGTATGCGTCAAGCTGGAGCTTGGCGACACCGACGTCGGCAACCCGAACTGCGACGTCGCCATCCGCTCCACGGTACCAGCGGGCGGCCAGTCGGAGGTGGTGGCCCGCGTGCTGGGCCGCACACCGCGCGTGCTGCTGGCCAGCGGCGACTATCTCGACCGCCACGGCCGCCCGCAAACACCGGACGCCATGGCCTCGCTCGAGGCGATCGCGCTGCCATACGAAGTGCGCGCCGGCCATGTGCATTGGCGGCTGATGGGGTCGCGCGGCCACGCGACGATGGTGTCGCTCTCGCCACGGCTGCAGACGGGCGATTTGCAAATGCAGTTGTCGGCGGTGGCGCAAGGACTTGGCGTCGCCTCGCTGCCAGTGGCGGCGGTGGGCACGATGGCGAATACCGCCCGGCTGGAAAGAGTGCTGCCGAAATGGACCATGCCGGATGACATCATCTACGCCATCTATGCCAATCCACGCGGCATGTTACCCTCGGTGCGCAGCCTGATCGACTATCTGGTCGCGCATCCCCCGGTCGCCGCAAGCGGCCGTGGCGGCAATCACTCCTATTCGTTCGCGTTGTAGAGAGAAGCCCGCATCGCGGATTTGATCAAGCTGCGGACGTTATCGCCGGGCCTGCAAAGGCTCGCAGCAGTGCCCAGCCGTCGGGCCAGTGACCAAGTCCGCTGGCGGAATTGATATGGCCGCGTGCGCCGATGCGATGCAGGCTCCCGCCCCAGTCGGCTGCGCGGCGTTTGGCGTAGTCGACGCTGCCGTAGGGATCGTCGTCGCTGGCGACGATCAATGACGGGAAACCGAGGTGTTCCCTTGGTAACGGTGCGAAGCCCTGCGCTTCGGCAGGAAAGACCGGAGCAGACGGATCCGGCACCGCAACCAACAATGCGCCGGCGACAGGCGCAAGCGAATCACCGCCGGCCACGCGACGCCGCGCCGCCCAATGTGCCACCGCCAGGCACCCCAGGCTATGCGCGACCAGGACCACCCGCGGTCCCGCCTCCCGCACCGCATGTTCCACCGCCATCACCCAGTCCTCGCGCGCCGGCGCATCCCAGCTGGACGGCGCAATCCGCGTCACGTCCGCGTGGCTGGCTTGCCAGTGGCTCTGCCAATGCTGCTCCCCCGAATTGCCGATGCCCGGCACGATCACGATCCGATTCCGCATGTACGCCCCTCCGTTGTTGACTGCATCCAGTATAGGCGCTACCCTGCCTCCACCCCATGGGCTGCCAAATGAATTACAAGCCGCCCACCGATAAATTGCATGAAATTGAGGACCTCGGCAAATGAATGAAAAGCGCACGCTGGACAAGCTGGATTGCCACATCCTGGAGCTGTTGCAGCGGAACGCCCGCATGAGCAATACCGAGATCGGCAAGCGGATCGGCCTGTCGCAACCGGCCGTTACCGCGCGTATCCAAAGGCTGGAGGACGATGGCGTCATCGAGGGCTACGGCGCCCGCATCAACGCGCGCCGAGCCGGCCTCGAAATCAGCGCGTTAATACGGCTGAAAACGACACACGACAAAATCGAGGCCTGCCTGCGCCTGTTCGACGCCACGCCGGCTATCACAGCGGCGGACCGTGTCACGGGCGAGGATTGCTTTATCGTGCGCGCTACAGTGGGTGCCATGAGCGAGCTGGAAGCTGTGATCGATGGCCTGGCGGCGTTTGGTGCGGTATCGACGTCCATCGTGCTGGCCACCTATCCGTCCAAGCCTATAGCCATACCGAAGTAAAAACAAAAAAACCGCCGGCCCTTGAAGGAACCGGCGGTTTCTTTGACGTCCATCTGGCTAACTGGACGATGTTCTGGCGGAGACGGTGGGATTCGAACCCACGATACAGGTTTTGCCCGTATGCTTCCTTAGCAGGGAAGTGCCTTCGGCCACTCGGCCACGTCTCCTAGTCGATCGCTCAACTATGTCCGCCGTGAAGCAGACGACCGCCATAGTATAGACCGCGACCCGTTTGGTCAAGGCAACATGGCGGTTTTTTTCGGAAAATTTATGCCTTTTCCAGTTCGAACGCCTTGTGCAGCGCACGCACGGCCAGTTCCATGTACTTCTCGTCGATCAGCACGGAAATCTTGATCTCCGAGGTCGAGATCATCATGATGTTGATGCCCTCTTCCGACAGGGTGCGGAACATTTTCGACGCCACGCCCACGTGCGAACGCATGCCCACGCCCACCACCGAGATCTTCGACACTTTGGCGTCGCCGGTCACGCTGGCGGCGCCCAGTTCGGCCTTGGTGCCGTTCAGCACGTCCAGCGCGCGCTGGTAGTCGTTGCGCGGCACGGTGAAGGTGAAGTCGGTCTTGCCATCCACCGATTGGTTCTGGATGATCATGTCGACTTCGATGTTGGCGTCGGCCACCGGGCCCAGGATGTGGTAGGCCACGCCCGGACGGTCTGGCACGCCCAGCACGGTGATTTTGGCTTCATCGCGGTTGAACGCGATACCGGAGATGACTGCTTGTTCCATGTGTGTATCTTCCTCAAACGAGATCAGGGTGCCGGAGTTGGCTTCTTCTTCGATGTCCAGCATCGGGTCGGTCAGCGACGACAGGACGCGGGTCGGCACGCGGTAGTTGCCGGCGAACTCGACCGAACGGGTCTGCAGCACTTTCGAGCCCAGCGACGCCAGTTCCAGCATTTCTTCAAAGGTGATGGCCTTCAGGCGGCGCGCTTCCGACACCACGCGCGGGTCGGTGGTGTAGACGCCGTCGACGTCGGTGAAGATCAGGCACTCGTCGGCCTTCATGGCGGCGGCGATCGCCACGGCCGAGGTGTCCGAGCCGCCACGGCCCAGCGTCGAGATGTTGCCCTCCTCGTCCACGCCCTGGAAGCCGGTGATGATGACGATCTTGCCCTCGTCCAGGTCGCGGTTGACCTTTTCGTTGTCGATCGACTGGATACGTGCTTTGGTGAATGCGGAATCGGTTTTAATCGCGACTTGCCAGCCGGCGTAGGACACGGCCTTCTTGCCAATCGCCAGCAGCGCCATCGACAACAAGCCGACCGAGACTTGCTCGCCGGTGGAGGCGACCATGTCCAGCTCGCGTGGATCCGGCTGGGCTTGAATTTCCTTGGCCAGGGCGATCAGGCGGTTGGTCTCGCCCGACATTGCCGATGGGACCACCACAATGCGGTGCCCGGCGTCATGCCACTTGGCGACACGCCGCGCCACGTTCTTGATACGGTCCGTCGAACCCATCGACGTACCGCCATATTTGTGCACGATTAAAGCCATAACAGTGAGTTTTCCGCTCAAATAAAGGTAAATGGAACCCTTAACTCTACATGTCGCAGTGCAAAATAACAAGTCAAAAAGCTCATAAACTCATACTGAATAGACATATCTACATACAAAATTCGGCAGAAGCGACCTCAATGTCTATACAGCTTGCCAGCGCAGGCGCACCCTCCCCGCCCCCTCGCCCAGATGGTGGCAGTCCATGCCGATGCCGGCGGCGAACAGCAGGTGGCTGGCATTCTTGACAACCGGCAGCCGGCCGCGCTCCCAGGCCGGGATGTTGAGCGCCTGGTAATGGTATTTCAGCGGGCGGGTGGAACGGTTAGGCGCCGGCTTGAGTTTTTCCCCGCCACGGCGGAATTCGATCACCAGCTTCTGCGCGCGCAGCCAGTCGGGGTCGAGCCCCTCTTGCGCCGGTTCGAAGTGCAGCACGCCGCCGTAGGCCGGGAACGCCAGCTCGGTCTCGCCGTTCCAGATGAAGCCGGTGCCGGGCTTGTCGTCGAACTGGTCTTCACGCGTGCCTTCGAGTTCTTCCAGCTTGGGCGTCAGGTGCAGGCGGTCGCGGTAGCGGCGCACGTGGCAGTCGGGATGGGTGACCAGCAGTTGGGCGTCGTATTTGGCTTCCAACAGCTGGGTCAGCATTTCGGCCAGCCAGGCGGTGCTGGGCATGCTGTAGCCGCGCGTGGCGAACCAGTGGCGCAGCAGGTTGTAGGCGCGGTCCTGGCTCAGGGTGCGCAGTTTGCTGATGTCGAGCTGATCGCCATCCCGCGTGGCGGCCAGGTCTTGCTCGGCCAGTTCGGCCAGCAGGCGGGTGGCCGATTGCGCGTGCTGGGCGCTGCGCGCGAAGCGTTCCTGGAAGCCGGGGAAATGCTGTTCCAGCGCCGGCATGACGGTGTGGCGCAGCGCGTTGCGGGCGTAGCGCGGGTCGTCGTTGGATTCGTCGTGGATGTGGCTGATCTGGTGCTGGCTGACGTAGCTTTCCAGTTGCTTGCGCGAGGCTTGCAGCAGCGGGCGGGCCATGACGAGATTGTCGTTTTGCAGCAGGCTGGCGGCGCTGTTGGCGGCGTCCATGCCGGACAGGCCCGCCGGGCCGGAGCCGCGCAGCAGTTGCAGCAGGACGGTTTCGGCTTGGTCGTCGAGGTGGTGGGCGGTCAGCAGCAGCGTTGCGCCGTGCTCGCGGCACAGCGCGCCGAGGGCGGCGTAGCGGGCTTTGCGGGCGGCGGCTTCGGTGCCGGATTTTTTGGCGTCTTGCAGCTGGATGTGGCGGGCGGCGAATGGCACGTTCAGGGCGGCGCATTGCTGCTCGCAGTGGGCCAGCCAGGCATCGGCATTGGGGCTGAGGCCGTGGTGGATGTGGAACGCATGCAAGGTCAGCCCGTGCCGCTGCGCGTAGGCGTGGGCCAGGTGCAGCAGGGCCGAGGAGTCCAGGCCGCCGCTCAGGGCGATGGCGATGCGCGGAGCCGTGCTATCGCCACGGGCGGCGGTGACGGCGTGGTCGAAGGTGGACGTGATAGTTGGCTTTTGCTGCTTCAATCTGTGGCTCCGAAATGCAAACCGGGAGCGGCGCAGGCGCGGGCTCCCGGTGGTGTTCTATGGATCCCGGCCTTCGCCGGGATGACGGCGGTGGGGCCGTCGCACCGGCGTTCGCCGGATGACGGTGGTGGGCCGTCGCACCGGCGCAGGCCGGTGCCCATGCTGAGT
The DNA here is from genome assembly GCF_013376005.1 of Duganella sp. SG902. GTDB lineage: Bacteria > Pseudomonadota > Gammaproteobacteria > Burkholderiales > Burkholderiaceae_D > Rugamonas. The sequence goes on from NZ_JABMJK010000006.1 coordinate 181,008, forward strand.
ATCTTATTCCTGCGGCGTGGTTTCCTTGAATTTGCCGTAGCTCATCAGCTTCTCGTGACGGGCTTCCAGCAGATCCTTGGTCTTCATGCCGTGGAACTGGCGCAGCGAATCGGCCAGCGCGCGCTTCAGCAGCGTGGCCATCTGCTTCGGATCGCGGTGCGCGCCGCCCAGCGGCTCGCTGACGATCTTGTCGATCAGACCAATCGCTTTCAAGCGGTGCGCGGTCAGGCCCAGCGCCTCAGCCGCGTCAGCCGCGCGCTCCGAGGTCTTCCACAGGATCGAGGCGCAGCCTTCCGGCGAGATCACCGAGTAGGTCGCGTATTGCAGCATCAGCACCTGATCGGCCACGGCGATCGCCAGCGCGCCGCCGGAACCGCCCTCGCCGATGATGGTGGCGATCAGCGGCACTTTCAGTTCCGCCATCACGTACAGATTGTGGCCGATCGCTTCCGACTGGCCGCGCTCTTCCGCGTCGATGCCGGGGAAGGCGCCCGGCGTATCCACAAAGGTGAACACGGGGATGCCAAATTTCTCGGCCAGCTTCATCAGGCGCATGGCCTTGCGGTAGCCTTCCGGCTTCGGCATGCCGAAGTTGCGCATGGCGCGCTCTTTGGTGTCGCGGCCCTTCTGGTGGCCGATGACCATGCACGCCTGGCCATTGAACCGCGCCAGGCCGCCCACCACCGACAGGTCGTCCGCATAGGTGCGGTCGCCGTGCAGTTCGTGGAAGTCGGTGAAGATTTCATTCACGTAGTCCATGGTGTATGGACGTTGCGGGTGACGCGCGATCTGCGATACCTGCCATGGCGTCAGCTTGGCGTAGATGTCTTTGGTCAGTTGCTGGCTCTTTTTGGCCAGACGGTCGATCTCCTCAGAGATATCGACAGCTGAATCGTCCTGAACGAAGCGTAGTTCTTCGATTTTGCCGTCGAGTTCAGCAATCGGTTGCTCAAAATTGAGGAAAGTCGTTTTGGTCATTGTACCTCCGTGTTTATTCTCGGCTGCGGCTCAGTTGCCCGTTTGTGACAGGCACAAAAAGTCCTCGCACAGCGATTAGAGTATCTATTCTACAGCAACCGGGTCGAGACTACGCCATAAATACCACGTGGCGACCGTGCGGTAGGGTTCCCAGTTGGCGGAAACCTCGCGCGCGTCGCTGCGCGAGACCGGTTCGCCGGAGAAGTAATTCTGGCTGATGCCCTGGATCAGGCCGGGGTCGTCCAGCGGCAGAACGTTCGGTCGGAGCAGATTAAATATCAAAAACATCTCGGCTGTCCAGCGGCCGATGCCGCGGATCCGCACCAGCTCGGCGATCACCGCCTCGTCGTCCATCTGGTCCCACTGGGCGGTGTGGACGCGTTTGTTCTTGAAGTGGTCGGCCAGGTCGAGGATGTACTCGGTCTTGCGCTTGGACAGGCCGCAGGCCGCCAGCTGCTCGGGGCCGGCCTTGATGATCTGCGCCGGCGTGCATTTCGGGCTGATGTCCAGCAGCTTCTTCCAGGCCACGTCGGCGACCTTGGCGGTCACCTGCTGGCCGACGATGGAACGCGCCAAGGTGGTGAACGGATCGTGATGGCCGCGCAGGTGCAGGTCGCCAAACTGCGGGATGAGCTTGTTCATGATGCGGTCCCGCTTCATGAGCTCAGCCTTGGCTTCCTCCCAGTAAGACGGCACGCCGCCCGCGGCCCCGATATCCTTGGCGATGACCATGTTATGCGCGGCGCCAGTTGGTGGTGCCGTCAGGCTTGTCTTCGAGGATGACGCCCTGCGCCAGCAGGTCGGCGCGGATCTTGTCCGATTCGGCGAAGTTGCGGGCCTTCTTGGCTTCCGCGCGGCGGCTGATGGCGTCCGCGATGGCGGCGTCATCGCCGCCGGCGCCGCCGACCGACGCTTGCAGGAATTGCTGCGGCGTGCGGTCCAGCAGGCCGATCACGGCGGCCAGGCCTTTCAGCTGGCGCGCCAGCTGCGGCGATTTCGACTTGTTCAATTCCGTGACCAGGTCGAACAGCGCGGCCACCGCCAGCGGCGTGTTGAAGTCGTCATCCATCGCCTCGGCGAAGCGGGCGGCGTGCTCCTCCTTCCAGTCGAGCGGCTGGCCGTCGCCCTCCACGCCGTCCAGCGCGGTGTACAGGCGGGTCAGCGCGCCGCGGGCGTCGTCCAGGTGGGCGTCCGAATAGTTCAGCGGGCTGCGGTAGTGGGCGCGCAGGATGAAGAAGCGCACCACCTCGGCGTCGTACTTTTTCAGCACGTCGCGGATGGTGAAGAAGTTGCCCAGCGATTTGGACATCTTCTCGTTATCCACGCGCACGAAGCCGTTGTGCACCCAGTAGTTGACCATGGTGTGGCCGAACGCGCCTTCCGACTGCGCGATCTCGTTCTCGTGATGCGGGAACTGCAGGTCGGCGCCGCCGCCGTGGATGTCGAAATGCTCGCCCAGCAGCGCCGAGCACATGGCCGAGCACTCGATGTGCCAGCCCGGACGGCCCTTGCCCCACTTGGAATCCCACTTCACCTCTTCCGGCTCGGACTCCTTCGACGCCTTCCACAGCACGAAGTCGAGCGGATCGCGCTTGCCGGTGTTGACGTCCACGCGCTCGCCGGCGCGCAGGTCGTCCAGCGACTTGCCGGACAGGCGGCCGTATTGCGGGAAGTTGCGCACCGCGTAGTTGACGTCGCCATCCTCGCCCTGATAGGCCAGCTCCCTGGCTTCCAGTTTCTCGATCAGCGCCAGCATGTGCGGCACGTATTCGGTGGCGCGCGGCACCAGCGTCGGCGGCAGGATGCCCAGCGCGGCGGTGTCCTCGTCCATGTACCGGGTGAAGCGGGTGGTCAGCTGCGAGATGGTCTCGCCGTTTTCCACCGCGCGCTTGATGATCTTGTCGTCGATGTCCGTGATGTTGCGGGCGTAGGTGACGTCGTAGCCGGAGGCCAGCAGCCAGCGGTACATGACGTCGAACGCCATCATCATGCGGGCGTGGCCGATGTGGCAGTAATCGTAGATGGTCATGCCGCACACGTACATGCGGACCTTGCCCGGTTCGATCGGTACGAATACTTGCTTGTCACGCGCCAGCGTGTTGTAAATCTTTAAATTGCTCATCGGACTCTTGCTTTTTGCTGGAGGCCTCGGGCAATACAATGGCCTGATGCGCGGCGCGCACCGGTCATCATCGTGTGCCTGGGGGAACCTCGGGAATGTTCTTGTTTCCACCTTCTAAGGGGTAGAATGGAACAAGTATAGCATTGATAAAAACAGCATAGGCCTCATCTGTAACAGGATTTTGCCTAAGCAACCTAACCAGAGGATGACTGATGTATCAAAAACTGATGACCGCCCTCGCCGGCCTCACCCTGTCCGCCGCCGTGCTGGCCGCCCCCGCCGCGCAGCAGGTCGAAATCAAGACCACCATGGGCGACATCGTGGTGGAATTGAACCGCGAGAAGGCGCCGAAGACGGTCGACAATTTCCTCAACTACGTGAAGTCCGGTTTCTATAAAGGCACGATTTTCCACCGCGTCATTGATGGCTTCATGATCCAGGGTGGCGGCTACGACGAGAAGCTCAAGGGCAAGCCGGTCAACAAGCCGGTGCCGATCGAGTCGAACAATGGCCTGAGCAACGTGAAATACTCGCTGGCCATGGCGCGCATGGGCGATCCGAACTCGGCCACCTCGCAATGGTTCATCAACGTGGAGGACAACACCCCGCTCGATTATCCGGGTCCGGACGGCTCGGGCGGCTACACGGTGTTTGGCAAGGTCGTCAAGGGTTTCGAGACCGTGGACAAGATCAAGGGCGTGCTGGTGGACGACAAGGGCATCTTCCAGAACATCCCGGTGATTCCCATCACGGTGAAGTCCGCCACGATTTTAAAGACACCAATCCAGCCGAAACAGTAAAATAGCGGCCTGCGCCAATTTCGTCATTCCGGCGAAGGCCGGAATCCATAGATCGCGAGCTCAGCATGGATCCCGGCATACGCCGGGATGACGGTGAGCTAACAATCAACCAATCAGGACAACAAAATGACCAAAGTAATCATCAAAACCAACCTGGGCACCATGACCGCCGAACTGGACGCGGAAAAAGCGCCCAAGACCGTCGCCAACTTCCTGGCCTACATGGAAGCCGGTCATTACAACAACACCATTTTCCACCGCGTCATCGACGGTTTCATGATCCAGGGCGGCGGTTTCGAGCCAGGCATGAAGCAAAAGCCGGCCGACACCACTGTGGAAAACGAAGCCAAGAACGGCCTCAAGAACGACACCTACACCCTGGCCATGGCCCGCACCTCGGCGCCGCACTCGGCTTCGGCGCAGTTCTTCATCAACGTGAAAAACAACTCCTTCCTGGACTACCCGGGCCAGGACGGCTGGGGCTACGCCGTGTTTGGCAAAGTGGTGGACGGCACCGACGTCGTGGACGCCATCAAGAAAGTCAAAACCACCCGCAGCGGCATGTTCGCCGACGTGCCGGCGGAAGACGTGGTCATCGAAAGCATCGAACTGGCTGCTTAATAATGAGTGCAGTCTGCGCGCTGTTCATCTCCGATCTGCATTTGCAGCCCGCGCATCCCGCCACCAGCGCAGCGTTTTTCGACTTCCTGGAGCGGCATGCGCGGCACGCGCAGCAACTGTACCTGCTTGGCGACCTGTTCGAGTACTGGGCCGGCGATGACGACATCGCCGATACCTTCCACGAGCAGGTGGTGACGGCGTTGCGCGCCGTCAGCGACGCCGGCGTGGCGGTCTACTGGATCGCCGGCAACCGCGACTTCCTGGTCGGCGCCCGCTTTGCCGAGGCGGCCAACGTCATCCTGCTGCCCGAGACCTGGGTGGCCGAGATCGGCGGCCAGAAGGTGGTGGTGCTGCACGGCGACGCCCAGTGCACGCGAGACACCAAATACATGGAATTCCGCGCCATGGTGCGGCAGCCGGCCTGGCAGGCGCAGTTCACCGCCATGCCGCTGGCGCAGCGCAAGGCCATCATCGCCGGCCTGCGCGCCGACAGCCGCAAGGAACAAGGCGGCAAATCCTACGAGATCATGGACGTGACGCCGCAGGCGATCCTCGACGTGTTCGAGGAAACCGGCACCGACGTCATGATCCACGGCCACACCCACCGCCCCGCCCTGCACCACGTCAACCACGACGGCCACATGCGGCGCCGCTACGTGCTGCCGGACTGGGAACCGGACGCCACGCCGCCGCGCGGCGGCTGGATCGCCATCGACGAAGCCGGCGTGATTACCCGCCACGACCTGAGCGGAGCGGTGATCCCATCGTGAACCAGCCGCCCCTGCTAGCCGGCCTGTGCGCCGCCTTGCTGGGCGTGGCGGTGCACGCCGCGCCAACCCAATACACCGTCGCCTGGCGCGACAAGCCGCCCTATCACTACATCGAAAACGGCGTGCCCAAGGGTTTCCTGCTGGCGCGCTCGCGCGAGATTTTCGATAGCGCCGGCCTCAGCGCGCGCTTCGTCAACGAACCGCAGAAACGCATCTGGGCCAACTTCCAGCACGGCGCCACCAACTACTGTTCGATCAGCTGGTATCGCCTGCCCGAGCGCGAGGCGGTGGCGCAGTTCAGCCAGCCGATCCACGAAGACCTGCCGCACACCATCCTGATCGCGCCCGGCATGGTGCGGCAGGTGCAGGCGCACGCCACGCTGGAATCACTGCTGGCCGACCCCAGCCTGACGCTGGGCGCGATTGAAGGCGTGTCCTACGGCCCGGTGCTGGACCAGGCCATCAAGACCAGCAAGAACCAGCTCATGAGCCGCACCGTGGAAACCACGCAGATGATGCGCATGCTGGCCGTGGGCCGCGCGTCCTTCATGTTCGTCGACCGCGAGGATTGGGATTTTTTCCGGCAAAAGGAAAAGTCGGCGCAGAACCTGGTGCGCTACGACCTGCCGAACATGCCGCCCGGACTGCGGCGCTACATCGTTTGCAGCCGCGACGTGCCGCCGGACGTCATGAACAAGCTCAACCAAGCCATCGCCGCGACCGGCGGCATCAACAACCCCGGCCACAGCAAGCCCGCCAGATAACTTAACGGTTGACCGACGCCATCGCCGAGTCCAGGCGGCGCACCAGCTGCTGATTGAGGTCGCGCGTGTGGCGCGCCCAGCGGTCCATGGTGCGTTGCAGTTCGGCGTACAACTGATTGGCCTTGTCGGCATCGCCCACGCCGGCCGCCCAGATGGCGAACTCGGCCTGCACGGTGAAGCTGTTGTGGCGGCTCAGCGCGTATTCGAACTCGGCGCGCGCGTCCTCATTGCGGCCGGCGGCGGCCAGCGCTTGCGCCAGCAGCAGCGACACCTGCTCGGGACGGAACTTCTCATCGCTGGCGCGGATGGTTTGCAGATGCGACACCGCCGCCGCCGCGCGTCCGCTGGCCAGCGTGGCCTGCGCCGCGCCGTAGCGGATCTCCAGATCGCCGGCGAACGGACCTTGCAGGCAAGCCTCGTAGGTGGACGCCGCCTCCTCCGCGTTACCGGCCGCCAGCAATGCGCTGGCCAGGCGCATCTGGTTTTGCGCGGTCGGCGTGAACTCATAGGCCTCGCGCGCCTCGCGCAGTTCGCGGCCCGGATCCAAAGTCTTGGCCGCCACCGTCACCGCCTTGCGCGCGCCGTGCTGAATCTTCGAATTCGGCAGGTAAATGGCAAAGAAATACACGATGCTGCCCAAGCCCGGGAACAGGAACAAAATCACCACCCAATACAACTGCTGACCGCTGCGGATCGCATGGATGGCGAAGAAAATCGCCACCAGCACATGCAACCCCACTCCAAAAATTTCCATGACCTGCCCCTGCAATCAAAATGAACCCAGATTGTAGAAGCTCCGGCCCCGCATCACAAGGCGGCCGCGGCCGCGGCCGCGGGTTGGCGCAGGTAGGCGGCGGCGTAGCGCGCCAGGCGGCCGATGAACACGCCATTGAACAGGCCGTACAGCGTGGTCACCGCCAGCGAACCGGCCAGGCCGTGCACCAGTTCAGGACGCATCACCGACAGCACGCCGACGGTGTACTTGGTGACAAAGATGGCGATCATCAGCATCAGCGGCGCCCAGCTGCCGCGCTGGAACACCGTGCCGGCGGCGCGGTTGACGGCGATCTCGCCCTTGCTCAGCTTCCACACCAGCGCCACGGCCACCGCCACGCCGGCGGCCCAGGCGGCCCACACCGCCTCGCCCAGCACGCCATGGGTGTTAATGCTGGTAACAGCCAGCACCAGCATCACACCGGGGATGATCGCCAGCTTTTGCAGGGTCAGTTCACGGTCCTGGCTGGCCAGGTAGCCGCGATACAGCAGGAAGGCCAGCAGGGCCCAGACGTAGACAGGGGTATGTGCGAGGATTTGGCCGATCATTTTTAGCTCCGTAAAGTGCGTTTCGATGGAGCCATGATGCGCGATCCGTCCGTGCGCCGGATCGCCATGCGACGAAATGCACCGACACGGCGCGAAATGCCGCCAGCCGGCGCGAAATAATTCGGGGTCAGCTCTGGCAATCGGACATTTTGGGCGTGAAATGTCCGATTGCCAGAGCTGACCCCGAATTTATTGGGCGGGTTGCAGCTTGGCGACCAGGCCGCCGGGGCGGGTGTCGATGCCGGTCAGCACGAATTGGACGCCGGCGTAGCGCAGGTCTTCGGGACGGAAGGTGTGCACCGGCACCTCGTGGATCACTTTGTCGCTGAGCAGGTTGACCACGCTGGCCAGCTGGTTTTGCTTGCCTTCGTCCAGGTTGTCGAGGATGAAGCGGTCGACGTGGGCGTCGGCGATGTAGATGGCGTTGCGCGGGCTGTCCACCCGCAGCCGCCCGGAGATCAGCATGCTGCCATGCCACGATTGGCGCGCCAGCAGCGGCGTCACGCCCAGGTCCACGGTCAGCGCCACGCGGTCGTTCTCGGGCATGATGGCCAGCCGCGGATGACTCAGTTCCACCTCGAACACGCCCAGCGCGCGCTGGTGCAGCGGGAATTTACGGTCCAGGCTGGTTTGCAGGCGCTCTTGCGGCAGTTCCACCTCGCGCGGACCGATCAGGCCGGCGCACGCGGCCAGCAGACCGGCCATCATCAGCGGCGCGGCAAATTTCGCATAGCGTTTAAGATTCATCGGGAGATCCTTCAAAAATACCAGACACGCGCATTATATGACCCTGACGAGAATAGGTAGTGCCGGTTGGAGCATCAGTCGCGAGGCCGCGCCCTTCTTCACCGGAACCGGCAGCCATCTGCAGCGCTACGCCACCGTGCTGAACGCCGCCGAGATCAATTCCTCGTTCTACCGCCCGCACCAGCAGCAGACCTACGCGCGCTGGGCCGACAGCGTCCCCGACGATTTCCGCTTCTCGGTCAAGCTGCCGCGCACCATCACCCATGACCAGCGCCTGCTGGACGCCGAAGCCCCGCTCGACCAGTTTGCCGCCGAGACCGCCGGGCTGGGCGCCAAGCTGGGCTGCGTGCTGGTGCAGCTGCCGCCCAGCCTGCGGTTCGACCCGGCCGCCGCCGGGCGCGCGTTGCGGCAACTGCGCGAGCGCTTCAGCTGCATGCTGGCCTGCGAGGCCCGTCATGGCAGCTGGTTCGGCGAGGAGGCCAGCGCCCTGCTGCACCAACATCATGTCACCCGCGTGATCGCCGATCCGCCCGCCGGCCAGCCCGGCCCCTACGTCGCCACCAGCGATGACGCCTACATTCGCCTGCACGGCAGCCCGCGCATGTATTTCTCCTCCTATGACGAGGCTTATCTCCGTGACGTGGCCGACTGGCTGCAAGGCCGCGACGGCTGGTGCATCTTCGACAACACGGCCTCCGGCGCCGCCATCCTCAACGCCCTGCAACTGCAAAAAATACAACGCTCACGCTAAATCGCTTGTTTTTTTGATTTCTAGTGTTATAGTTAACTACAACACCACTTCATCAACACAGCGTAAGGGGTACCTATGTATGTGGAATGACAACGCGCCGATTTATCGGCAGCTGAAAGACAAGGTCGTCGGCATGATGCTGGACGGCCTGTTGAAACCGGGCGACGCCCTGCCCTCGGTGCGGCAGATCGCCGCCGATTATCAACTCAATCCGATCACGGTCTCGCGTGCCTACCAGGAACTGGTGGACGAGACCCTGGTCGAAAAACGGAGGGGTTTAGGTATGTACGTGACTGATGGCGCCCGCGACAAACTGCTGGCCACCGAACGCGAACGCTTCCTGCGCGAGGACTGGCCGGCCCTGCTGGAACGCATCCGCCGCCTCGGGCTGGATCTGGAAACGCTGCTGAAGGCGGCGCCCGGAGGTGCGGCATGAGCGCCATCATCACCGCCACCAATCTCGGCAAGCGCTACGGCAAGCAGACCGCCCTGGACGGCACCAGTTTCAAGGTCGAGGCAGGCCGCATCGTCGGCCTGATCGGCCCCAACGGCTCCGGCAAGACCACCACCCTCAAGGCCATCCTCGGCCTGACGCAGTTCGACGGCGAGCTGTCGGTGCTGGGCATGGACCCGCGCACCCAGCGCGAGGAACTGATGAACGAGGTCTGCTTCATCGCCGACGTGGCCATCCTGCCGCGCTGGCTCAAGGTCAAGGACGCGATCGATTTCGTCGAAGGCGTGCATCCGCGCTTCGACCGCGCCAAGGCCGAGAAGTACATCGCCAACACCAAGCTGACGCCGGACATGAAGGTCAAGGCCATGTCCAAGGGCATGGTGGTGCAGCTGCACCTGGCGCTGGTGATGGCCATCGACGCCAAGCTGCTGGTGCTGGACGAACCCACCCTCGGGCTGGACATCCTGTACCGCAAGCAGTTCTACCAGAACCTGCTGGAAGACTACTTCGACGAGAACAAGACCATCCTCATCACCACCCATCAGATCGAGGAAGTCGAGCACATCCTCACCGACCTGATGTTCATCGAAAACGGCAAGATCTCGCTGGCCGCGTCGATGGATGAGGTGGGCGAGCGCTTCACCGAGGTGATGGTGGAGCCGCAGTTCGTGGCCGCCGCCAACGCGCTGCAACCGCTCAGCCAGCGCACCGTGTTCGGCAAGGCCGTGATGCTGTTTGATGGCGTGCACCGCCAGCAGCTGTCGAATTTTGGCGAACTGCGCACGCCCAGCGTGGCCGATCTGTTCGTCGCCACCATGAAAGGAAGCTACGCATGAAAACCATGAAATGGCTGATCAAGCGCGAGATGTGGGAGAACAAGGGCATGCTGCTGTGGACGCCGGTGGTGATCGCCGTCGCGGTGGCGGTGCTGGCCCTGGCCAGCATCTTCCTCGGCAAGTCCGGCAACTTCGAGGTGCAGGGCCAACACATCGGCAGCGTCACCATCGAGGGCAAGATGCGCGCGCAGATTGCCGAGATGATGGCGCAAGCTTACGTCGCCGCCGGCATGCCCGTGCTGATGCTCCTGAGCCTGCTGGTGTTCTTCTACTGCCTGAACGCGCTGCACGACGAACGCCGCGACCGCAGCCTGCTGTTCTGGAAATCGCTGCCGGTGTCGGATTTCACCACCGTGATGTCCAAGCTGCTGCTGGCGGTGGTGGTGGCGCCGCTGATCGCGATCGGCATCGCCATCGCGCTGGGCCTGGTGATCCTGCTGGCCGCCTGCGTGATGCTGGCCATGCACGGCACCAATATGTTTGGCGCGGTCTTGTCGCAGCCGGACTTCTACCTGACGCCGCTGCGGCTGGTGGGCTTGCTGCCGGTGTACGCGCTGTGGGCCTTGCCGACCGTGGGCTGGCTGCTGATGGTGTCCAGCATGGCGCGCTCCAAGGTGTTCCTGTGGGCCGTCGGCACGCCGCTGATCACCACGCTGCTGATGCTGTGGGCCGAGAAAGCGCTGCACCTGGGCTTCAACACCGGCTGGTTTGCCAGCAATGTCACCAGCCGTCTGCTGCTGAGCGTGGTGCCCGGCTCGTGGCTGAACTTCCCCCACAAGGAGGAGATGACCGAAGCGGTGGCGCAGCGGATGGCGGTGCCGGAGGTGATCTTCAACCTGTCGTGGGCGTCGCTGGGCAACGCCAGCATGTGGGTCGGCGCCATCGCCGGCGTGGCGATGATTGCCGTCGCCGTCACCATGCGCCGCCGCCGCGAAGAGGTGTAAGCCTTACTCGAACTGCTTGCGGAATTCGGCAAACTGCGCGGTGAGCTCATCCACTTGCTGCCGCAGTTGCTGGACTTCCTGCTCCAGCGCGCCGATGCGGCTGCCCTGCCCGCCGCCGCTGACCGATCCGCCCAGGCTGGCCGCCGTCTCCTCGCGCGCCAGCGCCTCTTCCCCGCCCAGCAGCTGGCCGTAGCGCGGTTCCTTGGTCCCCGGCGCCAGCGCCAGGCGCGACACCAGCGGCGGATATTTATCGATCAGGAATTGCAGCGCCAGCTCGACGTCGCCGACCGATTTGAAGTCGTGCAGGCGGCCGGTGCGGGTGCGGATTTCACCCGCCGTTTGCAGGCCGCGCAGCATCAACACGGTCAACACGGCCAGCTTGTCCTGCTCCAGAGACCACTTGATGCGCATGCGGTGCTCGTACTTGGTCACGCGCGCGCCCGCTTGCGTGATGCCGTTGACGTATTTGCGCTGCATGAGCCGCTGCAGCACGTCGGCCACGGTCTCTTCCGACAATGCCATCACCGGATCGCGGCTCGATAGCTGATTGCAGCCATTGACCAGCGCGTTGAGCGACATCGGATAGTTATCCGGCGTCAGCGCTTCCTTTTCGGCCAGCACGGCCAGTACGCGGATTTCAAACGGGTCCAGTACTTCTGCACCTTCTTCCATGACGGCTTCCTTATTCGACGAGCTTGTTCAGTTGGGCGGAATTCAATTTATCACACTCGGGTACGCTCTGGCACTCCAGCCCCGCCGCCTTCATGGTTGCCACCAGCTGCTCGATGCGCTGCTCCTGCTTGACGGCGTTTTCGATCAAGCCGCGCAGGGCTTTGGACAAGGGATCGTCGCCATTCGGCGTGACGCCGTACGCGGCGAACGGATTGGGCACGGCGTTGACTTCCTTCTGCACGATGTGGGCCGGATTGCCGACCGCCGTCGCGCCTGGCGGCACAGGCTTCAGCAGCACCGCGTTGGAGCCGACCTTGGCGTACTCGCCCACGGTAAAGCCGCCCAGCACCTTGGCGCCGGCGCCGACGATGACGCCGCGCGCCAGGGTCGGATGGCGCTTGGTGCCGGTGTGCAGCGAGGTGCCGCCCAGCGTCACGCCCTGGTAGATGGTGCAATCGTCGCCCACCTCGGCGGTCTCGCCGATCACCACGCCGAAGCCGTGGTCGATGAACACGCGGCGGCCGATGGTCGCGCCCGGGTGGATTTCAATTCCGGTAATGATGCGGGCGAGATAAGAGATGAAACGGCCCAGCCATTTCATCTGATGGGTCCAGCACCAGTGCGCCCAGCGGTGCATGACGATGGCTTGCAGGCCGGGATAGCAGGTCAACACCTCCCAGGCGTTGCGGGCGGCGGGATCGCGTTCGATGATGCTGTTGATGTCTTGGCGCAGACGATGAAACATGGCTTATGTGGAATGACAACCGAAATGCCTATGTTAGCGCATTCGATTAGGAGTTGCTGAGGTGGGATTGTCGGCAGATCTGCCGGTCTATGGGTTCCCGCCTTCGCGGGAATCCATACTGAAGCGGATTCGCCGGAAAGCTTGTCAGCCTTCCTTTGCGAGACGCTGGCGGCGCGCCTCGTACAGACAGACGCCAGATGCAACGGACACGTTCAGACTCTCGACCGAGCCGAACATTGGAATGCTGACCAGCATGTCGCAGGTCTCGCGCGTGAGGCGGCGCATGCCCTCGCCTTCCGAACCCATGACCAGCGCGGTCGGGCCGGTGAAGTCGGCTTCGTACAGGCCTTTTTCGCCGTCGTCCGAGGTGCCGATCAGCCAGATGTCGCGCTCTTTCAGTTCGCGCAGGGTGCGCGCCAGATTGGTGACGGTGATGTAAGGCACGGTCTCGGCCGCGCCCGACGCCACCTTGGCGGCGGTGGCGTTCAAGCCGACCGCGCGGTCCTTCGGCACGATCACCGCGTGCGCGCCGACGCCATCGGCCACGCGCAGGCAGGCGCCCAGGTTGTGCGGATCGGTGATGCCGTCCAACACCAGCAGCAGCGGCGGGCCGTCGATGGCGTCCAGCAACTCATCCAGATTGCGCGCCAGCGCCAGCTGCGAGGCGAACGCGATCACGCCTTGGTGACGGCGGGTGCCGACGATCTTGTCCAGACGCGCCGAATCGACCGGCATCACACGCACGCCAGCCGCTTTCGCGTTGGCGATCAAATCCTTCATGCGGCGGTCGTCGCGCGTGGCGTCGACGAAAATTTCTTCCACCGAGGCGGCTTCGTGACGCAGGCGCGAGGTCACCGCGTGGAAACCGAAAATCATTTTGTTCTTGCTCATTTATCGCTTCTTCTTACTTTTTGGGGCAGCTTTTTTGACTGCTCTGGGTTTGGCTGCCGGCGCCGCCTTGGGCTTGCTGGCAGCCTTCTTGGCGGCTGGCTTTTTAGGCGCAGCAGCCGGCTTGCGGGTGGTCGGCTTGGCGGCCGGGATCGCCGGGCCAGGCTTGATGTTGGTCTTGTTCGCCTTGGAAGGCGCGTCGGGCTTGCCTTCGCGCGGCTCGGGCGCATCGGCGCCGGCCAGGCGCAGGTCGATCTTGCGCGACTCCAGGTCCACGCGCACCACCTGCACGCTGACGTGGTCGGTCAGCTGGAACTTCTTGCCGGTGCGCTCGCCCTTCAGCTCGTGGCGGGCGTCGTCGTACTGGAAGTAATCCTGGCCCAGGTCGGTCACGTGCACCAGGCCTTCGACGAACAGCTGATCCAGCTGCACGAAGATGCCGAAGGTGGTCACGCCGGTGATGATGCCGGTGTATTCCTCGCCCAGCTTGTCCTGCATGAAGTAGCACTTGAGCCAGTTCTCGACGTCGCGCGAGGCTTCGTCGGCGCGGCGCTCGTTGGCCGAGCAGTGCACGCCCAGCGCGTCCCACACGGTCATGTCGGCGGCTTTTTTCTCCTTGCCTTCGGCCTTGTCCTTGGCCTGCTGCTTGCGGGTGGCGTTCGAGACGTTGGTGTTCAGCACGCTGGTGCTGGCGATCTTCGGCTCGTACTTTTTGCCCAGCAGGATGGCCTTGATGGCGCGGTGCGTCAGCAAGTCCGGATAGCGGCGGATCGGGCTGGTGAAGTGGGCATACGCCTCGTACGCCAGGCCGAAGTGGCCGATATTGTCCGGCGAGTACACCGCCTGCTGCATCGAGCGCAGCAGCATGGTTTGCAGCAGCGACGCGTCCGGACGCTCCTTGATTTCCCGCATCAACGCGGCGTAGTCGGCCGCGGCCGGCTTGTCGCCGCCGCCCAAGTGCAGGTTGACCTGCTTGAGGAAGGTGCGCACCTGCTTCAGCTTTTCAGCGGTCGGCGTGGCGTGGATGCGGTAGGTGCCCGGGTGCTTGTGGCGGATCAGCAGATCGGCCGCGCACACGTTGGCGGTCAGCATGCATTCCTCGATCAGGCGGTGCGCGTCGTTGCGGGTGCGCGGGATGATCTTTTCGATCTTGCCGTTCGGGTTGCAGACGATGTAGGTTTCGGTGGTTTCAAAATCGATGGCGCCGCGTTCGGCGCGCGCTTTCAGCAGCGCCTGGAAAACGTCGTACAGGTTCAGCAGGTGCGGCACGATGCCTGGACGGCGCGCGGCTTCCGGCCCCTTGGTGTTGCCGAGGATGTCGGCCACTTCGGTGTAGGTCAGGCGCGCGGCCGAGTGGATCACGGCCGGGTAGAACTGATAGGCCTTGATTTCGCCCTTGGCGGTGACCACGGCGTCGCACACCAGGGTGAGCCGGTCGACCGCCGGGTTCAGCGAGCACAGGCCGTTGGACAGTTTTTCCGGCAGCATCGGAATCACGCGGCGCGGGAAGTAGACCGAGGTGCTGCGTTGCAGCGCGTCCGCGTCCAGCGCATCGTTCGGCTTGACGTAGTGGCTGACGTCGGCAATCGCGACGATCAGGCGGTAGCCTTTGCTGCGGCCGATCTTGATCGGTTCGCAATAGACCGCGTCGTCGAAGTCGCGCGCGTCCTCGCCGTCGATGGTGACCAGCGGCACGTCGCGCAGGTCGACACGCTCGCCCCAATCGCTTTCGCGCACGTGGTCCGGCAGCTTGTTGGCTTGCTTGAGCGCGGCGTCAGAGAACACATGCGGCACGCCGAACTTGCGCACGGCGATCTCGATTTCCATGCCGGGATCGTCCAGCGAGCCCAGCACCTCAACGATCTTGCCGACCGGCTGCTTGAAGCGCATCGGCTGCTCGGTCAGCTCGACGCTGACGATCTGGCCGGCCTTGGCCTTGCCGATCGAGCCCTCCACCAGCACATCCTGGGGGATGCGCTGATCTTCCGGCGCCACGATCCAGGCGCCGTTTTCGTTCAGCAGGCGGCCGATGATGTGGGTGTTGGCGCGTTGCGTGACTTCCACGATCGTGCCTTCCGGACGGCCGCGGCGGTCCACGCCGACGATCTTGGCCAGCACGCGGTCGCCATGCAGCACTTTCTGCATTTCCTTCTCGGGCAGGAACAGATCCTCGCCCGGCTCGTCCGGGATCACAAAGCCGAAGCCGTCGCGGTGGCTGCTGACGCGGCCGGCGATGAAGCCGGTCTGCGTGGCCAGCGTGTAGTGGCCGGTGTCGTCGACGATGATCTGGCCGTCGCGCTGCATCGCGTTCAGGCGGCGCGACAGGATGGCCTGGGCCTCGGTGGCGACTTTGAGCGATTTCGACAGGGCGCGCAGGTCTAGCGGGCCTTTGGCGCTGCGGAAGATGCCGAGAATTTCCTCACGGCTGGGAATGGTGTGTGTAGATTGGTTCAAAAGTTTTTCTTATTTTTACAGTGTTAGCATATATATGGCACGGCGACAGGCGTAGTGTACTTGGAAACGCCAAGCTTGACCATTTCACGCGGCGTGGCGGACGCCGGCCGAAAATTTTTACGGGAGGCATTTGACTTCGCCGAAGATTCCTCTATAATTCTGTCTCCCGCAGCGCAAGCGGCGGGATCTGCAAGACAGGGTTGATGTGCAGTAAGGAATGTCAAAGTTCATCTGGCGCAAAACTCTCCCGGTCGATATAATAGCAGAGTTGTTGAGCAGCATCAGTGCCCACGTGGCGGAATTGGTAGACGCGCATGGTTCAGGTCCATGTGCCGCAAGGTGTGGGGGTTCGAGTCCCTCCGTGGGCACCACAGAATTCCGCGTTAAAAGCCTCCCTCGGGAGGCTTTTTTCATTCTGTCCATTCCAGTTTCAAGTGCGCGCCTATCTCGCGCAGCAAATCATGTTCGTTGACCGGCTTGGGCAGGAAGGCCTTGGCGCCCACCTCCAGCGAACGCTCCTCCTCTTCCGGCGTGGAACTGGCCGAGATGATCAGCACCGGCGTATCGGCGGTGCGCGCGTCGGCGCGCAGGCGGCGCAGGGTTTCGATGCCATCCATGCCGGGCATCACCATATCCAGCAGCACCATGTCCGGTCGCACGGCCTGCGTCTGCATCAGCGCCGACATGCCGTTCTCCGCCTCCAGCGTGCGGAAGCCGAGCGAACCCAGCAGGTCGCGCAGCAGCGCGCGGTTGGTCGCCACATCATCCACCACCAGGATGGTCTTGCGCGGCCCGACATAGCCGGTGGCGATGTGCTCGGTCCCCGCCGTCGCGCCCGGCGCCTCGACCACCGGCAGCGGCACATCGAACCAGAAGCGGCTACCCTTGCCCGGCGCGCTTTCCACCTGCAGCTTGCCGCCCATCAGCTGCACCAGCTGACGGCTGATCGCCAAGCCGAGGCCGGTGCCGCCGGCGCGCCGGGAAACGTCGCCCACCTGCTCGAACGGCCGGAAAATCGCCTCATGCTGCGCCGGCGCGATGCCGATGCCATCATCAAGGACCTCGAAGCGCACGCGCGCCACATCGGCGCCCTGCCCCGGCTCGGCCGGCAGCGGCAGCACATGCAGACGCACCGCGCCGCGGTCGGTGAACTTGAGCGCGTTGCCCAGCAAGTTCAGCAGGACCTGGCGCAGCCTCGTCTCGTCCACGCTCACGGCTTGCGGCAGGCCGGCGATCAACGCCAGCTCAAAATGCAGATGCTTTTGCTCGGCGCGCACGCGCATGATGTCGGCCACCACCGACAGCAACTCGCCCAGCCGGACCGGCTTCGGATGGAACTCCATCTTGCCGGCATCCACGCGCGACAGGTCGAGCACATCGTTAATCAGCGCCAGCAAATGCTGGCCGCCCTGCTGGATGGTGCTGATGCCGGCCTGCTGGGCCGTGCTCAGGCTCTTGTCGCGCTTGAGGATTTGCGTGTAGCCGAGGACGGCGTTGAGCGGCGTGCGCAGCTCATGACTCATCGAGGCCAGGAAAGCGCTCTTCGCGCGGTTGGCCACCTCGGCGCGCTCCATGGCGGCGCGCAAATCGTCGTTGGCCTTTTGCAGCTCGGCGTTGACGGCAGCCAGCTGCGACGGACTGGGGATGCGCAGCGCGATCGGCACCAGCCGGATCATCGCGACGGCGGTGACCACCGAGGCGGCGGCGGTGATGGCCTTCAAGGTCACCGACAGCACATAATCCGGCTTCCACACCACCCAGATATCGACCACATGGGTCGCGCCGCAGGCCAGGATGAACACGCCGAAAGCGATGAACATCCAGTCAAACGGCATATCGCGCCGCTTGCGGATGAAATAAATCAGGCTGACAGGGATGGACAGATACGCGAGCGCGATCAGGGCGTCGGAAATCACACTGGTCCAGAGGATGGAGGGAATCCACAGAAAACAATGGCCGTGGGGCATGAAGCCTTCGCTGCTGAACCAGTTACTGACCATTTCCATTTCCAATCTCCGGATTGTTGAAATGACAGTATTAAGCTTACGAAACAGCATCACAAGATGCAAGAAGAAAAATACTTGCAGAAAACAAGCCTACCCCGTACAATGCTGGCCTCTGATGCGGACAAAACGCAACAGAGCAGCAGTAAAAATGCCCACGTGGCGGAATTGGTAGACGCGCATGGTTCAGGTCCATGTGCCGCAAGGTGTGGGGGTTCGAGTCCCTCCGTGGGCACCAGAATTCCGCAAAAAAGCCGCCCGGCTGAACGCGTTCAAGATCGCGTTCATGCCCGGCGGCTTTTTTGTTTTCCACCCCGATTCGGGGTCAGCTCTGGCATTCGGACACGAGCTGCGCACCATTGAGACAACTCAACGTCCCCTGCATGATTTTTGTGTTCAACCGTTGTTATGAACGGCGCATTAGCTAGCCGCTTCCCGAGTGAAGACATTGATATTCATCAGACAGTGGCACCCCATGTCCGAATGTCAGAGCTGACCCCGAATAATAATTTCACAAAAGCAGGCAATTGCTATTGACGGTTGGTCAATCGCCCTTTAAGATGCGTGCCTTCTGTTGCAGAACAACGCGACAGGAAGTAGCGAGACAGTATCAGCGCCCACGTGGCGGAATTGGTAGACGCGCATGGTTCAGGTCCATGTGCCGCAAGGTGTGGGGGTTCGAGTCCCTCCGTGGGCACCAAGCGCTGATGACTGTTGATGTTACAAAATGCCCACGTGGCGGAATTGGTAGACGCGCATGGTTCAGGTCCATGTGCCGCAAGGTGTGGGGGTTCGAGTCCCTCCGTGGGCACCAGAATTCCGCAAAAAAGCCGCCCGGCTGAACGCGCTCAAGATCGCGTTCGTGCCCGGCGGCTTTTTTCATGCCGCTTACAGCGCCGCTTTGACGGCGTCCGCCAGCGAAATGGTGGGGCGGCCGATCAGCTTGCCCAGCGTGCCGCTGTCGTCAAACAGCGCGCCCTTCGCGGCTTGCGCGTCGGAATCGGCGATCAGTTCGGCCAGCGGCGCCGGCAGGCCGACGTTCAGCAGCAAATCACGATACGCTTCCTGCGGCAGGTTCTGGAACGGGATGTTCTTGCCAGTCTGGCGCGATACTTCGGCCGCCAGGTCCGCCAGCGTGAAGCTGGTGTCGCCCGCCAGCTCATACACTTGCTCCACCGGCGCGGCGCTGGCCAGCACCACGGCCGCCGCTTCCGCGTAATCCGCCCGCGCGGCCGCCGCGATGCGGCCCTCGCCCGCGCTGCCGGCCAGCGCGCCATGCGCCACCGCGCCACCCAGGCTGCCGGTGTGGTTTTCGATGTACCAGCCGTTGCGCAGCAAGGTGTATGGCACGCCCGCCGCACGCAGGGCGTCCTCGGTCTCGCGGTGCTCGGCGGCCAGGCTCAGCGTCGAACGGTCGGCGTGCAGCACGCTGGTGTAGGCCAGCAGGCTGACCTTGGCGCGGGCGGCGGCGTCGATCACGTTGCGGTGTTGCGCCACGCGGTTGCCCAGGTCGTTCGACGAGATCAGCAGCACTTTGCTGGCGCCGGCGAAGGCCGCGTCCAGCGAGGCCGGATCGTTGTAGTCGGCGCGGCGCACTTGCACCCCTTGCGCGGCCAGGTCGGCCGCCTTGGCCGGGTCGCGCACGGCGGCGACGATCTGCGCCGCCGGGGTGGTTTTGAGCAGGTTGGCAATCACGAGACGGCCCAGTTGGCCGGTTGCAGCGGTTACGACAATCATGGAATCCTCCGTTTAAAAGTTGATGAGGCCATGATATACGTTATACTTACTATTTGTAAGTACGCACATTTTGGTAAGTACCCAAGGAGCCCGCCATGACCAGCAAATCCCTGCGCAAGACCATTCAGCAGATGACCCAGCAAGATCCGCAACGCGCCCAGGTGATGGCGGCCGACTGCCCTTCCCGCGCCGTGCTCGGCCACATCACCAGCCGCTGGGGCGTGCTGGTGCTGGTGATGTTGCTGGAGCGCACCCATCGCTTCAGCGAGCTGCGCCGCGCCGTCGGGGGGGTCAGCGAGAAGATGCTGGCGCAGACGCTGGACGCCCTCGCCCACGACGGCCTGGTGTTGCGGGTGGCCCACCAGGTGGTGCCGCCGCACGTGGAATACAGCCTGACGCCGCTGGGCCGCGAGGCCGCCGTGCGGCTGGAGGTGCTGGTCGACTGGATCGAGGACAATTTCCCGCTGATCCAGCAGGCGCAGGAGGCCTATGCACGGCAAGCGGCATAACGCTGGCCGCGCGCGCCGATCTTGTAATACACTGGGCCAACGCCGCCTTGCGGAGCCGCACTGCCAGACACGATGCCGCCGTTCTCTGCCGACCAGCCGCGCACCATCCTGATAGCCTCCAGCACGGCTTACGATGCGGCCGCCCTGCGCCTCATGCTGGCGCGCCACCATTTCGAGGTGCTGATGGTCAGCCGCGGCGACGAGGCGCTGGCCGCCGCGCGCAAGGCCCCTATCGCCCTCGTCCTGCTTGACGTGGCGCTGGCCGGCAGCGCCGGGCTGGAGCTGTGCGCGCGCCTGCAGCAGGCCAGCCAGCAACCCTTGCCGGTGTTCCTGCTGTCCACCCACCCCAGCGAGGAGGAACGCGCGCGCGCCTCCGAAGCCGGGGCCGCCGCCTATCTGCCGATGAATCTGCCGGTGGACGACGTGGCGGAGAAGATCCTGCTTTACCTGCAGGCCATTTCGCCGGCGCCGGCGCTGGCCGGCATGCCGACCATGGCGACGCTGGAGGTCAACTACCACACCATCCTGGCCGGCTCGCCGGACGCCATCCTGCTGATCCAGCGCGGCAGCAACCTGATCCTCGACGTCAACCGCCGCGCGCGCCAGATGTTCGGCATGACCGAGGCCGAGATGCTGCAATCGGACCTGCTGTCGCTGTGCCCGCCCACCCAGCCCGATGGCCGGCCCAGCGCCGATGTGTTCACCACCGACCTGGAACAGGTGATGTCGGGCGAGGCGCAGGTGTTCGAGCTGGACATGCGCCACAGCTCCGGCCGCGCGCTGGCCTGCGAGCTGCGCATGGTGCCGCTGACCACGCAGGACCACCGCCTGATGCACGTGCGCATCGTCGATGTGACGCCGCGCAAGCTGGCGGCGCAGCTGCGCGACGGCAAGAACGCGCTGCTCGAGATGATCGCGCGCGGCGCGCCGCTGCCGACCATGCTGGACAAGCTGGTGCGCCTGATCGAAGCCCAGCTGGACGGCGGCCACTGCACGGTGATGCTGCTCGCCGCCGACGGCGTGACGGTGCGGAGCGCGGCCGGGCCCAGCATGCCGCAGGACTACCTGCGCTCGCTCAACGGGCTGCCCATCGGCCCGGCGGCCGGTTCCTGCGGCACCGCCATGTATCGCAAGGAAACCGTGATCGTCAGCGACATCCTGCATGATCCGCTGTGGGAGCCGTACCGCCAGGCCGCCCTGCACCACGGCCTGCGCGCCTGCTGGTCGACGCCCATCCTGCTCGACCAGGACACCGTGCTGGGGTCGTTCGCGATGTACTACAAGGAGGTGCGCGCGCCCACCGACGAGGACCGCCGCCTGATCCACACCGCCACCCATCTGGCCGGCATCGCCATCGCCCGCACCCGGCGCGAGGACGAGTTGCGGCGCCACCGCGAGCACCTGGAAGAGCTGGTCTCCGCCCGCACCGCCGAGTTGCGGCAGGCCAAGGAGGAAGTGGAGCACGCCAACGAGGAACTGACCACCGCGCTGGACAACCTCGGCCGCACGCAGGAGGAACTGGTGCGACGCGACAAGCTGGCCGCCTTGGGCGCGCTGGTGGCCGGCGTCGCGCACGAACTGAACACGCCGATCGGCAACAGCCTGACCATGGCCGGCAGCATGAGCGAGCGCACCGCCGCGCTGCGGCGCGACCTGGATAACGGCCTGCGCCGCTCGGCGCTGAAGGAATACCTCGACCAGGCGGCGGCCGCCGACGAGGTGGTGCTGCGCAACCTGAACCGCGCCGCCGCGCTGGTGGCCGATTTCAAGCGCATCGCGGTGGATGGCGGCGGCGGCCAGCGCGGCCGCTTCGCGCTGGGCGACGTCGTCGCCGAGCTGCTGCAATCGGTGCAGGGCGAGCTGCGCCAGCGCGGGCTGGAGCTGATCGAGGACGTCGAGCACTGGCTGGAAATGGACAGCTATCCCGGCCCGCTGTCGCAGGTGCTGCACCATCTGATCGAAAACAGCCTGGTGCACGGTTTCGACGCGCGCAGGCACGGTGGCATCGGCAGCATCACCCTGTCCGCGCATGACAGCGGCAACGGCGAAATCGCCATCACCCTGAGCGACACCGGCGCCGGCATCGCCGCCGAACACCTGCCGCGCATCTACGATCCCTTCTTCACCACCCGTCTGGGCGTGGGCGGGTTCGGCCTCGGTCTGTATATAACGCACAACATCGTGACCGGCGTGCTGGGCGGCCGGATCGAGGCCGCCAGCACGCCCGGCCAAGGCGCCAGCTTCATGTTGCGCCTGCCGAAGGTGGCGCCGCTGTAGCGATAGAGATTTTTTTCCGCCTCGCAATTGTTGCAGTCGTATAATGGACGCTATCAGACCGGCAAGGAGCCGGCGCCAACGGAGAGTCAGCGGCCATGCCACCCAACCCCGTTTCGTCCAAGACAATTAAAGTCGCGCCCTTGCGTTGCGAGTTTTGCGACGCCACGGTCGAGCGCGAGTTCCTGCGTCACCACCTGGCCAAGACGCAGGCGCAACTGCGCGTCACCTTCCTGTTCTGCGCCCTGTTTTACCTGTGCTTCGCCCTGAGCGACCTGCTGTGGGTCGGCTACGAGCTCAAAACCTGCCTGCTGGTGGGCGCCCGCATGGGCGTGGCCGCCACGGTGCTGGCCTGCCTGGCGCTGCTCAAGCGGCGGCCCGACTCGATCCCGTTCACCCGGGTGGCGGCCAATATCGTTGAGGTGGCCGGCGCCGCCGGCTTCCTGCTGATCGCCGCGCTGCGGCCGACCGAATTCTCGCTGCACGCGATTTCGATGTCCATCGTCATCATCGTCCTGTACATCTACATCCCGAACCGGCTGGTCTACGCGGCCGGGATCGCGGCGGCGGCGACGGCGCTGTTCATGCTGCTGGCCTGGGCGCTGGGCAATGTGCGCAGCATGGAACTGGCCACCATGGCGGCGCTGCTGGCGCTGACCAACCTGTTCGGCTACGTGGCGGCGCGGCGCTACCAGATCCTGTGGCGGGAGGAATACAGCGCCCAGATGGTGCTGAAAAACCTGTCCGTGCGCGACCCGCTGACCGGCTGCTACAACCGGCGCCACCTGCACGAGCAACTGCTGGAAACCGAGATCTCGCGCGCCCAGCGCTACCGGCTCAGCCTGACCGTCATCATGTGCGACCTCGACCATTTCAAGGCCGTC
Organism: Duganella sp. SG902; assembly: GCF_013376005.1. Taxonomy (GTDB): domain Bacteria; phylum Pseudomonadota; class Gammaproteobacteria; order Burkholderiales; family Burkholderiaceae_D; genus Rugamonas. Next base: position 204,284 of record NZ_JABMJK010000006.1, read on the forward strand.
AACGACACCTACGGCCACTACGGCGGCGACGCCGTGCTGCAAAGCTTCGCCGCGCTCATGCGGTCGATGACGCGCGACAGCATCGACAGCGTGGTGCGCTACGGCGGCGAGGAATTCCTGCTGATCCTGCCGGAAACCGACCTGGCCGGCGGCGAACTGCTGGCCGAGCGCCTGCGCCAGGCGCTGGCCAGCACCCCGGTCGAGCACGAGGGCAAGAAGATCAGCGTGACCGCCAGTTTCGGCGTCGCCAGCGTCGACTTCGCCACCTCCACCCACGATGCGCATCTCAACATGATCGCCGCCGCCGACGATTTGCTGTACGCTGCGAAAAACAGCGGCCGCAACCGCGTCTGCGCGCAACAATTGGTGTAAGCATGAAGTCAAGCAATCTGAAACGTACCGCGATCCTGACGCTGGCCCTGTGCTGTGGCGGGCTTGCGGCCGAGCCGGCGCCGTGGTGGAAGTGGCGCAGCAAGATCGATGGCGCGCTGGTCTGTTCGCAGACGCCGCTGGGGCCGGGCTGGGAGAAGGCGTATGGCCCGTTTCGCGATGCCCGTTGCGTAAAGTTAATCGTTACTAGATAATCAAATCACAAAAACACGGTTGAACCGGAATCGCTGCAAGCTGCATCCCTACATCATCTAGAGGAGACTGTATGTTTACGAATCCCGAGCAATTTGCCAACGTCACCAAGGCGCTGTTTGAATTCCAACTTGAAACGTTCAACACCCTGACCAGCAAGACCGTGCAAGGCGTGGAGCAAGTGATCGCCCTTAACCTGCAGACCGCCAAATCGCAGCTGGAAGATAACCTGTCCGCGGGCAAGGCGATCAGCCAGGCGTCCGATCCCAAGGCCGCCCTCCAGCGCGCGGCCGACCAGATCCAGCCCGGCGTGGCCGGGGCCGCCGCCTACCAGCAGCAGCTGGGCGACATCATTGCCGAGATCCGCGAAGAATTCACCCGCGCCGCCGACGCGCATGTGACCGAGGCCAAGAACAACCTGAGCGCGCTGATCCATGACGTCACCAAGAACGTGCGTCCGGGCTCGGAAAACGCCGTGCAGATCGTCAAGACCGCCATCGACAACGCCTTCGCCGGCTACGAGCAGGTGACCAAGGCCACCAAGCAGGCGGTGGAGGCGGTGGAAGCCGAAATCGCCAAGGCCAACGCGCTGGTGGCCGCCCAGGCCACGTCCGCCAAAACCAAGAAATAGCTGGGCAAGCGGGGACGAACGCGATACACTGTACAAAAATACAGTTAATCGCCGTTCGTCCCCGCCGCAATGATCAAAGTCCTGGAAAACCCGTTCTACTACCTGGAGAATTTTCACCAGGTGCTGGCGTGGATCAGCGAACGCTATGACGATTTGCTGAACGCCGAGGAACGTCACTTCCTCACCGTGTTCCCCTCCCTGCCCCAACCGTCGCGCGCGCTGTTCGTGCGCATGGTGATGCGCAAGGGCACGGTGTTCCGCGCCAGCAAGCTGGTCTACGCGGAAATCGGCAGCACGCACGAGGCGGCCCGCCCGCTGGCGGAACTGGGGCTGATCGAGGAAGACCCGCAGCTGGACCTGGACGCCTTGTTCGACCTGCTGCAGAAGCCGGAAATCGTCAAAGTGTTCCAGCTGGCGCCGCACGTCCGGCATTTGCGCAAGGCCGAGCAACTGGAGGCGCTGCGCGAGGAGTACGCCGGCGAACGCCGCTTCTCCGCCTGGTACGCCCATGCCGGCGACCACGTCTACCGCAACCTGACGCAGGAACTGTGCGACCGCCTGCGCCTCATCTTCTTCGGCAACTATCATCAGGACTGGACCGATTTCGTGCTGTCCGACCTTGGCATCCACCAGTACGAGAAAGTGGAGTTTTCACCGGCCGCGCGCGGCTTCCGCAGCCGCCGCGACATCGACGACTTCCTCGCCATCCACCAATGCCACGAGCGTTTCGCCGACGGCGAGGCGGTGGCCGACGTGCTTGCCGACCTGCCGGTCTGCGCGCCCGACAACGAATGGCTGCGCAGCCGCCGCAGCAAGCTGATGTTCGCCATCGCCCAGCATGTGGAAAAACAGCGCGACTGGCCGGCCGCCTACGCGCTGTACGCCGATTGCGACTATCCCGGCGCCCGCGCGCGCGCCATCCGCGTGCTGGAGAAGAACGATCAGCCGCGCGAGGCGTTCGACCTGCTGCAGAGCGCCATGCAGGCGCCGGAAAGCGAGGCCGAACGCCAGCACCTGCTGCGCATGGCGCCACGGCTGGCGCGCAAGCTCGGCCACGCCAAGCCGCCGCCGGTCACGCCGGCGCAGGCCACCCGCATCGATCTCAACCTGCCGCCGCCGGAGGAAGCCACCTACGTGGAATTCGTGGTGCGCGATCATCTGCACAGCGACGACGCGCCCGTGTTCTACGTCGAGAATTCGCTGATGAATTCGCTGTTCGGCCTGCTGTGCTGGGACGTGGTGTTCGCGCCGATCCCGGGCGCGTTCTTCCATCCGTATCATCGCGGCCCGGCCGACCTGCACAGCGCCGACTTCCAGCGCCGCCGCGCGCGGCAGTTCGCCGACGCCTTGTCGCAGCTGGAGAGCGGCGAGTATCGCGCCACCATCCGCGCCAACTATGACGCCAAGCACGGCATCCAGTCGCCGTTCATGTACTGGGAGGCGATCGACGCCGAGCTGCTGGACCTGGCGCTGGACTGCATCCCGCCGCTGCACCTGAAGCGCGCGTTCGAGCGCATCCTGCTGGACATCAAATCCAACCGCAGCGGCTTCCCCGACCTGATTCAGTTCTGGCCGGCCGAACGCCGCTACAACATGATCGAAGTGAAAGGTCCGGGCGACCGCCTGCAGGACAACCAGCTGCGCTGGATCGAATACTGCGCCGCGCACCAGATGCCGATCTCGGTCTGCTACCTGCAGTGGGCGGCATGACGCAGCCGGCCCGATACACCGTCGCTGTCCGCGCCCTGTGCGAGTTCACCGCCAAGACCGGCGACCTCGATCTGCGCTTCACGCCCTCGCCCACCGCGCAGGAAGGCATCGCCGGCCATGGCGTGGTGACCTCGCGCCGCGACGACGATTACCAGACCGAGATCGCGCTGTCGGGCGACTTCGGCCCGCTGCACGTGCGCGGCCGCGCCGACGGCTACGACGTCCGCGCCAACCGCCTCGAGGAAATCAAGACCTACCGCGGCGACTTGAAGAAAATGCCGGACAACCAGCGCGCGCTGCACTGGGCCCAGGTCAGGATCTACGGTCACCTGCTGTGCAAGGAACGGGGCCTGGAAAAAATCCGCCTGGCGCTGGTGTACTTCGACATCGGCAGCCAGAAGGAAACCGTGCTGCATGAGGACCGCACGGCGGCCGATCTGCAAGCCTGGTTCGAGCAACAGTGCGGCCTGTTCCTGCAATGGGCGCGGCAGGAGATGGCGCACCGCGCGGAACGCGACCTGCAACTGAAGGCGATGCGCTTCCCCTATGGCGATTTCCGCCCCGGCCAGCGGCAGCTGGCGGAGGCCATGTACCGCGCCAGCAACCGCCAGGTATGCCTGCTGGCGCAGGCGCCGACTGGCATCGGCAAGACCGTCGGCAGCCTGTTCCCGATGCTCAAGGCCAGCGCCGAACATGGCGTCGACAAAATCTTCTTCCTGGCGGCGAAAACCTCCGGCCGCCAGATGGCGCTGGACGCGGTGGACCTGATCCGCGAGGGCGCGCCGCTGCTGCCCTTGCGCACACTCGAACTGGCGGCCAAGAGCACCGCCTGTGTCAATCCGGACAAGGCCTGTCATGGCGAGTCGTGCCCGCTGGCGCAAGGCTTCTACGACCGCCTGCCGGCCGCGCGCGAATCGGCGCTGGCCATCATGGCGCCATCGGCCAACGGCGCCGCGCCGCCGGCGCTGGACCGCGACACGCTGCGCGCCATCGCCCTCGCCCACAACGTCTGCCCGTATTACCTGAGCAGCGAGCTGGCGCGCTGGTGCGACATCGTGATTGGCGACTACAACTACTACTTCGACATCAGCGCCATGCTGTACAGCCTCACACAGCTCAATGACTGGAAGGTCAACGTGCTGGTGGACGAGGCGCACAACATGGTGTCGCGCGCGCGCAAGATGTATTCGGCCGACATGGAGCACGACAGCCTGCGCCTGCTGCGCAAGATCGTGCCGGAGGAGCTGAAAAAGCCGCTGGACCGCGTGCACAAGCAATGGAACCAGCTGGAGAAAGACCAGACCGCCGAGTACCAATCCTACGCCGAGCTGCCGGAAAAATTCATGGGTGCGTTGCAGACCGCGTCCACCGCCATCTCGGACTACATGGCCGACCATCCCGGCTACGTGGAGCCGGACCTGCAAAGCTTTTACTTCAACGCGCTGCTGTTCGCGCGGCTGGCGGAAAGCTTCGGCGACCACGCGCTGTTCGATATCGAAAAGGCGCCGGGCGCGCGCGCCAGCAACAGCAACTCGGTGCTCTGCATCCGCAACATCGTGCCGGCCCCGTACCTGAAGCCGCGCTTCGAAAGCACGCACACCACGGCGCTGTTCTCGGCCACGCTCAGCCCATGGAACTACTTCGGCGACATGCTCGGCATGCCGGAGACCACCGCGTGGGTGGACGTGGAATCGCCGTTCGTGGCGGAGCAGTTGTCGGTGCAGGTGGCGAAACACATCTCCACCCGCTACCAGCACCGGCAGCAGTCATTGAAGCCGATCGCCGAACTGATGGGCAGGCAGTACGCGCGGCAGCGCGGCAACTACCTGGCCTTCTTCAGCAGCTTCGATTACATGGAAAAGGCCGCCAACCAGTTCAGCGAACTGTATCCGGACGTGCCGACCTGGCGCCAGTCGCGCCGTATGGACGAGGCGGAACGCGCGCGGTTCCTGGACCGCTTTACGCTCGACAGCGAAGGCATCGGCTTCGCCGTGCTGGGCGGGTCGTTTGGCGAGGGCGTGGACCTGCCGGGCGCGCGCCTGATCGGCGCCTTCGTCGCCACCCTGGGACTGCCGCAAATCAATCCGGTCAACGAGCAGATACGCCAACGCATGGAAACCATCTTCGGCGCCGGCTACGACTACACCTACACCTATCCCGGCATGCAGAAAGTGGTGCAGGCGGCGGGACGCGTGATCCGCACGCAGTCCGACCGCGGCACCGTCTACCTGATCGACGACCGCTTCGGCCGGCCGGAGATCCAGGAACTCATGCCCAACTGGTGGCGTATCGAAACCGCCTAGGATGGCGGATGTTTCATCATCCATTGCAGAACCGATGGGCTTACCAGCAAGCCGCGCAGGAAAGCCGCCGTCCAGTTGTTCATGCCTCCGACGTCGATCTCCGCTTGCAGTTCACGGTCGATCGCCTTGCGCAGCTCCGCCAGGGTGCTGTAATCCGGCGCCTTGAGGCGCCACAGCTTCCACCGTCCCGTCAGCCAGCGCCGCAACTGCGTGTCGTCGACGCATTTGTCGAGGTGGTTGGCGAGGCGCGCGAACAAGCCGTCGGTGGGTGCTATCGCAGGCACAAGCCGGAACGACGGCATCAGGTAAGTGGGTGGCGTCGTCCCTTTGTCCGGGTCGATCACCACCACGACCAACGGGCTGCTGAGGCGGCGGCCGTCGAAATAAGGATGGATCAAAGGCAGTGGACTGCGGGGCGCATTGGCCGAGTTGCTGCGCTTCGAATTGCAGGAGGTGCACGTCGGGACCAGATTGAACGACAGGACGGCGAATTCCGGATAGTCCGCCTTGGGCAGGTAGTGATCCAGCGCGTCCCGTCCGGTATTGCCGCACATGGGGCAGTACGGCAGGTTATCAGCTTTTCGCAGATCATAGGCCCAGTCGAGATGCCGGTGGTTTTCCTTCAGCTTTTTATAGGTGCTCGCGTAGAGCTTGTCCAATTCCGTTTTCTGGGCCGGGGAGACCTTCCCGGCCTGCGCGTAGTTGAGAGGCAGCACAACGGCGGGACTTCCTTTGTTGGCGCGGTAATTCCGGTAGGCCTTTTTCAGGTCCGGCGCCAGCGACACCAATGCCGGCGCGTACACCGAAAAGACCGCGATGGTTTTGGAATTTTTGACGCGGGGATAAGGAACGAATATCAATTGCCGCTCCCCGAACGCAAGGCGCGTATTTCGATCAGCAACTCAGGGCTCAGCACCGAGCCGTACTCCGCCAGCAGCTGTTCCGGCGACATGCCGCTACGCGACAGATCGGCGGCAAATTTCTCGTGATACTTGCGTGCAGTGGAATCGCCAAACACCGCCTGCGAGACGCTGTCGATACTCGCGCCCAAGGTCTTCATCCGCACGTGGCCGATATGGACTTGCTTCGACTCCTCGTCCTCAAATGAAAAGATGTGCGCGCAATGGGTCGGCACCTCGCGCACGATATAGGCGGAATGCGTGGCGATCAGCGCGATTGATTTGGTCGCCGCCAGCACCGTATATACCAGCGTCACGAACTCGCAGATCAGATTCGGATGCAGATGAGTCTCCGGCTCGTCGATCATCACCAAGGTGCCGTGGTCAATGCTGCTGATCAGGCGCAACGCAAACCGGAAGAAAATATGCTGGCCGCTGCTGGGGTGTAAAAGGCGGATACGATTGTCGTCGCCGCTCGGCACATAAAACCCCATGGGGCGCGCGGTATCGACGGCGGACGTGAACAAGAGATGCCTTTGTTCGTTCATCACCAGAATGTCCAGGGCGCGCACGTAATAATCGCCCTCCTCATTCTGGCAAGTGAAGCTATCCTGCGCAACCTCCGGCAGCACCGGCAGGTACAGCATGTCAAGGTCGATATGCTCACGGAGCGTGCGTTTCAGGAGCGCGAAGCGGGTCAGCTGCGTACCGGCAAACTGGCTTTGGTCCCGGATCAGGTCGACCATTAAATTCGTCAGGGGATTCTGCTCTTTTCCAGGTATGGACGCGTTGGCGACATTGACCAGGTTGAAGTACTGGTACTCGAAATTCCCCTCATTGGTGGCACGCCGTGGAAAGCGATCCTCCGGGGTGGTGGAGAACACCAGCAGGCGGTTATAGGGCGGTCCATCATACTCGGGCTCGGAAATGGCTTCTGACGATTCTTCAAACGGAGTGGCCGCCTGGTCGGTCTTCCCCGACAACTCGCCTAGCGTTAATACGAACTCCCTCAGCAAGCGCGTCTTGCCGGTACCGTTGATGCCGATCAGACAGTGAATCCGGTCTTCGAACAAGCCGAGATCCTGAAAACCCACCGACAAGTCATGCACGCCTTCATCGAAACCGTGCAATTGTGCGCGGAAGGCGAAATTCTTCCTTGTTTCCTGGATCTCCCTGATCTGGCGTCCCTGCAGCGAGCGCATGCCCCGCCGCATGGCCCGGTACGCGGCCGGGGATCGCAGGACGCCAAGGGTGAACGGCGGTTGCACAAGCAGGCGCGTGATGTCCGGGCCATATGCTGATTCCTTCAGCAATAGCACATCGTTCAAAGCCAGCAATATCGAGCGCAACTCAGCCTCATCGCGGGCCCATTTTGCCAGTTGCGCGTATCCTTGCTCATGTCCGATGAGGGTGGCGAACAGCAGCCGTCCATGCGGTGCGGTCGGCGCATCGCCCGCGCCGTCGTGGCGTAGCAGGTATGGATGGGTCATAATCCATTGCTGCAGATTACGCGGCCTGTTGTCGCTCAGAGGCACCACGTAGGCGGTGACGGAAATCCGTTGCCGTCCGTCCGGCGGATTGATGGAAATCAGGGCGTTAAAGTTAAACGAAAAATCGTTCCAGCCCGAATTGGTGGGAAGAATCCGTATGCCCCCCGGTGGGACGTCAGCCTTTGCATCGACAGTAAAAGATAAACTCCAAGCCATAAGCTCCCCATTTAAAGTTGCCTTGGGAAAAGCTTATCATTTAATTCCTCTAGGAAATTCACGAATTCTCACGCGGCCCACCTGAAGTTGGTCATCGGTTCGTCTTGCGCCGCCTGAGCAAATACCAGGCGAGTCCCGCCGCCGCCGAGGCCACCGCGACCTTGCGCACCAGCCCGGCCCGGTTGTGGCGCCATTCCGCGCCCAGTCCCATCTCCGCCAGGACATTCGGCACCCTGCCCCGCGCCAGGTCCTCGCCCAGGCCTTCCACCACGTTGACGCGATCGGCCAGCAACAGCATCAGCCAGTGACGGATGTCATTCTCGCTCAGTTGATAGGCCGCGCCGCGCAGCTTGCCGCTCAGCCCCGACGGCGGCGCGCTGGTGCCGAACACCGGCGTCATGCCGGGACGCTCGATGGAATGGAATACCTCGACACTAAGCGGCTGGTGCTCCGGCTGCCGCGCGGGCACGCCCTCCAGGCGTGGCGGCGTGCGTTCCATCGGATAGGCCGGGCGCCAGGCGCGATCGAGGTCCGTGCCCCAGCCCGGAATGTGGGCGAAGTCAGCGCTATTGACGCCATCCGCGCGGTGCGAGTGGCCGTGTGTGTCGACTGGAAAATTCATGGTCAGCCTCCGTTCGGCATGGTCAGCACCGTCTTGATGCAGTTATCGAGCTTGCTGGAAAAAATATGGTACGCGTCCGACACGTCCTCCAGCGGCACGCGGTGGGTGATGATTTTCCTCGGCTCCAGATGACCGGCCTGTATGTGCTCGATCAGGCGCGGCAGGTGGCGCTTGACGCTGGCCTGATTCATGCGCAAGGTCAGTCCCTTGTTCAAGGCATTTCCGATTGGCACGGCGTTGAAGGTGGGACCGTACACGCCCACAATCGACACGTTGCCGCCCTTGCGCACCGAGTTGATGGCCCAGTGCAGCGCGGTCGCGGAGCCGGCCTGCCACTTGAGGTAGCGCCCGCTCAGCGTCTGCATGACGTTGCCGGCCGCCTCGCAACCCACGCAGTCGATGCAGACATCGGCGCCCAGCCAGTCCGTGATTTTCTTGATGTGCACCGCCATGTCGTCCACCTCGCGGAAATTGATGACCTCGCACTGCGCGTACGCGCGCACGAATTCCAACCGGTATTCCACATGGTCCACCACGATCACCCGGCCCGCCCCCAGCAGCCACGCCGACTTGGCGGCAAAGACGCCGACCGGGCCGGCGCCAAAGATCACCACCGTGTCGCCGCGCTGGATGTCGCCCATCTCGGCGGCCTGATAGCCTGTAGGTAAGGCGTCGGTGAGCAGCACGGCGTCGTCCAGGTCCAAGTCCGCCGGCAGCACGGTGGGGCCGACATCGGCCATCGGCACGCGCACGTACTCGGCCTGGCCGCCGTCGTAGCCGCCGGCCGTGTGCGAATAACCGTAGATGGCGCCGACCGCGCTGGCCTCGGGATTCACGTTGTGGCAATTGCTGTAGAGCTCGCGCTGGCAGAAAAAGCAGCTGCCGCAAAAGATGTTGAATGGCACCAGCACATGGTCGCCCACCTTCAGCTTGGTCACCGAGGGACCGACCTCCACCACCACGCCGGTGAACTCGTGACCGAAGGTCGAGCCCACGCGCGTGTCCGGCACCAGGCCATGGTAGAGATGCAGGTCGGAGCCGCAAATACATGAGCGCGTCACGCGCACGATGGCATCGTCGGGATGCTCGATGACCGGATCAGATTTCTGATCCGCCCTTACGCGGTAAGGCCCCCTGTAATTCATCGCTAGCATGATGTGGCGCTCCTGAATCGGGAAAGGTGAACCAATTGTACGCGCCGGTGGCCGGTGATCCGCGATGTATTTCAGCCGTGCGCGCCTATTTTTCACTAACAATTATCGGCAGAAATACACCACGCGCCCAACGGCTAAAGCTGCGCCACACCCCACACGCGCCCGGCGATGTAGGTCGCGCCGTCGCGGGTATTGATCAAGTCGCGGAAGATGGCGTTCAGCGCGCGCGCTTCCGGGCTGGGACGCATCAACGCGACCTGCGCGCGCGACCAGTCCAGCACTTGCGCGCCGATCGGATGGCGCTCGGCCTGATAGCTATCCAGCAATCCAGCAGGCGCCTCGCCGTGGATGGTGGCGGCCAGCTTCCAGCCGAGGTTCACAGCGTCGCCCAGGCCCAGGTTCAAACCCTGCCCGCCCAGCGGCGAGTGAATGTGCGCGGCGTCGCCGGCCAGCAGCACGCGGCCTTGGTGATAACTGGTGGCCTGGCGCGCCCGGTCGGTCCAGGTGGTGGCGACGTGCAGCGCGCCGACGGTGACGTCGGTGTCCGAGATACGGCGCAGCACCGCCTGCACGTGCTCCCGGGAGACCGGCAGGCCGGCCTGATGGAATGCGCCGCCGTCGAAGTCCTGCATATTCAGGTAGCCCGGCTGCGACTGGAAATACATGCCGCGCGCGGTCGCAACGCGGCCGGCGCCCAGCTTCTCCGGGTCGACGATATCGAGCTTGACGGAATAGCCGGTAAATTCCGGCTCGGTGCCCTCAAACGCAAAGCCGCCCAGTTTGCGCACGACGCTGCGCGCGCCATCACAGCCCACCAGCCACGCGGCGCCAAACGACTGATCGCCCGCTTGCACGGTCACGCCATCCGTGTCCTGCTGAAAAGCGGTGATGGCCAGCCCGCGCCGGATGTCCACGCCAAGTTCCTCCGCGCGCCGCGTGAGGACCGCCTCCAGCTCGGCCATTTCCGCCAGCAGGCTGTATGGCAAGCCTGGCCTCCATCGCGAGGTATCGATATGGTCGAAGCTGAAGGGAATGCCGGCGAAATGGCCGGCCTGCCTGCCGCGAGACGCGTTAAACGGATTGGTCATCCGCTTGGGCACCTCCATCCGCTCCAACAGGCCCCGTCGGTGCAAGGCCTCGATCGACGGCGCCGACAGGCCGCGTATGCCGAACGGCAGCTGCTTCAATGGTGAATGGGGATCGGCGGCCTTTTCCAGCACGAGGACCGTGCATCGTGCCAGCGCGAGTTCGCAAGCCAGCATCAGCCCCACGGGGCCGGCGCCTGCGATGATAACGTGATGTGATGTGTTCATGCCCCGTAGTGTAGGGCTCAGTCCTCGCGCGGCGCTTGTACAAATGCGACAAAATCGTCGCCCGCCGCTTGCCTGCCCTGCCGCGCCGCGCGCGCGAAGGCGGCCGGCGTGGCGCCGCTATAGCGCTTGAATTCGCGGCTCAGGTGCGACTGGTCGGTGTAGCCGAGTTCCTGCGCCAGCGCGGACAGGCTGGTCTCCGGCACGCTCCACAGGCGGTTGCGCACCTGCTCGAAACGCATCAGGCCCGAGACGTCTTTCACCGTATGGCCGGACGATTGCTTGAACTTGCGCTCCAGTGTGCGCACCGTGGCATGCGCCGCCGCCGCGACTTCGCTCACCGGCATGGCGCCATGGGCCTTGCGCATCGACTCACCGGCCTTGAACAACATGCTGTCCAACGCCAGCCGCGCGTGCGCCTGCAAGAGATAGCGCCGCAGCTCGGCCAAAGCCGCGTCCAGATCGCCAGCCTGCAAGCGCGCCGCCAGCACCGGCTGCAATTGCGCGATGGGATGGGTGAAGGTGTGCACGCTGCGCTTCGCGGACGGCAGCCCAAGCAGGTCAAACACCATCCACGGATAGCAGCGGACGCCGATGATCTCTAGCAGGCCCGCCGTGGTGAAGGTCACAGGCTGGTTCAGTAAGCCCATCATGAACGGCGATGGCAGCGCGACGCCATCACGCGCCACGCTGCCGAAGCAAAAGACGATTTCCGCGTAACCATCCGGCAGCACCTCAAAGCTGCACGGCCGCGCGCCGAAATCCCGGCGGTTGTACCACAGGCATTTGATGGCCTCGCGCAGTTCGGCGGGCGGATCAAATTCCTCGTGCAGCATTTACTGCACCACCGCGCGGATCTTCTGGTAGCCGCTACGGCTGATCGGCACGCGGCTGCCGTCCCTCAGGATGGCGACGTGGCTGTCCTTGGTGGCCTGCTCGATGCGGTCCACGAACGCGATGTTGACGATGTAGGAGCGGTGGATGCGCAGGAACTGCTCGGGGTCCAGCTGCTCCTCCAGTTCCGACATGCGCTGGTTCTTCAGGTAGGACTTGCCCTCCGAGCGGATCTGCACGTAGTCGTCCTGCGCCTCGATATGCTCGATCTTGTCGGCGTTGATGACGTGGACCCTGGCGCCGTCCCGTATCAGCACACGGCCCAGCGGCTTGTTGCGGCCGGACGCCTCGCGCACCATCTTTTCCACCGCCTCGCCGCCCGCCCCAAGGTTGGCGCGCGCATGCGCCAGCGCCTGGTCGAAACGCTGCTGGCTGAAAGGCTTCAGCAGATAATCCAGCGCATGGAATTCAAACGCTTTGATCGCGTACTGGTCGTACGCGGTGGCGAAGATGTAGCGCGTCTTGCTGCCGGCCAGTTCCGCCACCTCGAAACCATCGAGCTTGGGCATCTGAATATCCAAAAACACCAGGTCGGGCGACAGTTCGGTGATCGCCTTCACCGCCTCGAAGCCGTTGCCGCATTCGGCCACGATCTCCACGTCCGCGTGCCCGGACAAATATTCGCGCACCACGCCGCGCGCCAGCATTTCATCGTCCACGATGATGATACGCATACCTCAATCCCCTTGTCCGCCCGTTTGCGCGGGCATCGTGATGTCCACGCCAAAGCTGTTTTCCTGCCGTCCCCATTGGATGCCGGCTTCGTGTTTGTAGGCGCCCGCCAGGCGCTGGCGCACATTGCTCAATCCTATGCCATGGCCCTCGCCGCGGATCGACGACATGTCCTCGTCGACCGGATTGACCACGCCAATCCGCAAAATCGATCCGGAACGCCGCGCCGTGATGCGTATGGTACCGCCCTCCGGCATATTGCAGATGCCATGCTTGACGGCGTTTTCCACCAGCGGCTGGATGATCATCGGCGGCACCAGGCATTCCGCCGCGCCCTCCCCGATATCCTCCTCCACGCGCAGGCGCTCGCCGAAGCGCACCTGCTCGATGGCGAGGAAATGCCGTATCAGCACCATCTCCTCGCCCAGTGTGACCTTTTTGTGCGCCTCCATGCCCAGGCTCTGGCGGAAGAAGCTGGCCAGTTCCAGCGTCATGCGCCGCGCCGCCTTGGGATCCTGCGAGGTCAGCGCGCTGATGGAATTCAGGCTGTTGAACAGGAAGTGCGGGTCGATCTGCGTGCGCAGCATGCGCAGCTCGGCCTCCTGCGCCATCAGCAGCGACTCCAGCTCGCGTTGCTCGGCGTTCTTGGCGCGCACGAATTCGATCACCAGGTAATGCAGCGCGACCGCGAAGCCATACAGCAGCACACCCAGCACCACGATCAGCACCGACAACTGCGGCGTGATGACGATGCCGCTCCATGCGGTCTCCAGCAGCAGGCACACGGCATTCCACAGGTTGCCCATGATAAGCCACAGGAAGCCCAGCACCATCGCCGCCACCGTGAGCACCAGCGTGGTCGGCATCGCGCCGCGCGCGCCCAGCGGATAGGCGCGGCACAGGTAGTAGGCCGAGTAGCCGGCGGCGAAGGCGTACCACAGGTTCATGGGAATGGCGAACAGCATGGCGTTGGCCAGCGGCGTATCGCTGGCCAGCGAGATCACCCCACCCAATGCGCCTCCGAGGAACAGCCATACCAGCAGGTAGACGACTGTGCCCCGGCGCGTCGCGGAGATTTCCTGCATCAGTTACGGACTTCCATGCCGCCCATGATGACGTAGCCGCGCACGATCAGGCGCTTGCCGGAACCGGGGCCGGTCGGCGGCACGGTCTTTTCATCGAAGCCGCCCATGATCGGCGTGCCGTCGAACACCACGGTCCAATCGACCGGCACCTTGATGCCGATGCCGCCGCACAGCACAAACACGTTCAGCACAGCCTCGCCATTGATCGAGGCCTGGCGCAGATCCAGTTCGCAGCCGCCCATGATGGCGGTGATTTCGCCGCCGCGGAAGTCCTGGGTGGTGATGCGGTGCTTGAAGCCGCCCATGATGGCGGTGTAATTCAGCACCACGTCGGCGTCGGGTTTATCCAGCGGACCGGCATGCGGCTGCTCCAGCGCGGAACGGTTGGCCATCGACTTGACCACCACCGCCACGCCGGCGCCGATCAGCAGCAGCGGCCAGAGGGTGCGCCAGCCGATGTCGATCCAGCCCAGTTCCTTCAGCATGATCAGGCTGCCGCCGGCAATCAGCACGCCGCCGATGACGATGCCCGATTGGGTGCGGGTCTGCAGCACTTTCAGGATGCCGGCGCCAATCAGGATGGTCGGCAGGATGTGGACGCGCAGGTCGAGGTCCAGCCAGCCCAGGTTATCGAGCAGGAACAGCATGCCCAGGCCGATGACGAACAGGCCGATGACCATCTGGGTGGCGGGGTTGCGCTCGCGGCGGGTTCTCATGCTTGCTCCTTGATCGATGCGAAGATATTGTCCAACAGGGGGCGCAGCAGCAGGCCGACGCCCCATGCGACCAGCAGGGCCGGCCAGGTTTCACCGAAGCCCCAGCCCCAGATGTGATTGAACGAGACGTACCACCAGCCGGCGAAGAAGATCTCCCACAAGCCGTTTAGCAGGTAGCGCGGGGAGGTCGGCGGGATGATCTTGGTGATGCCGCTGAGGACCAGCAGCCAGGGCCAGTAGCGCCAGATTTGCGGCCAGTTGATGTCCAGCTCCAGCATGCCCGCGCGTTCCAGCAGGACGGCCGAGCCAACGGCGATCAGCGCCAGGCCCCAGAACAGCTGTTTGCGCCAGCGGTATGCGGTTTCCACGTTCATGTTAGTCCCCCAAGTCGGTATGGATATAACAATACCGGGGAACCGCCGGGGGCGAAACCGCTATTCGGTGAATGACGGAAAAGGGCCGGTGAACGGCGAAAAAAAACCCACGGCGCGGTTGGCGTGAGTTTTTCGGGGACGGTCAGTTGCGGCCGTTGCTGACTTTCTGCTCGAAGGCCATCAGGCCCCAACCCAGCTGGCGGCGGATCTCTTCCGGGGTTGGCGGCGGTTTCACCTCGTGCGTGCGGCGCTCGAGATAGGCACGGACCAGATACTTCGAAGGATGGGTAGTGGGCGTCATGATGACCTCCATGTGGCGGCAACATCGTTATTTGGTAGCTTCAGTGTAGCCCCGCGCCGCCCGCCGCTCTGTACGGGCGCGCACACTGTATCGCTCAGAGTTTCCGCTGCAGGAACTCAAGGAAGCAGCTGATCCGCTGGGCCAGCTGGGTGTTGCGGTAGTAGACCGCGTGGATCTGCTGGCGGTAGCCGGTGTAGTCCGGTTCCAGCACTTTGACCAGGCGGCCGGCCTCGATGTCGGCGCGCGTCATGAAGTCCGCCAGGCAGACGATGCCCTGCCCGGCCAGCGCCAGCTGGCGCAAGGTCTCGCCGCTGGAGGCCGAGATGGACGGCGTGACCGGCAGCGTGTTGCCGGCCGCGTGGCGCAGCGGCCATTGGTTGCCCAGTTCATACTGCACGAAGCCAAGCAGCGAGTGGCGCGCCAGTTCCTCCGGGGTTTTCGGCGTGCCGTGGCGCGCCAGGTAGTCCGGGCTGGCCAGCACGTGCAACGGGCTCGATGTCAGCGGCCGCGCGTGCAGGGTGGAGTCGGTCAGCGCGCCGATGCGGATGGCGATGTCGGTGCGGTGCTCGATCAGGTCGGCGATCTGGTCGTTGCTGCTTAATTCCAGGCGGATGTCCGGATACAGGGAGCGGAATTCGGCCACGTGCGGCACCACGCAATGCAGCATGAATGGCGAGGCGGCGTCCACGCACAGGCGGCCGGCCGGCTTCTGGCGGCGGATGCGGATGGTTTCCTCGGCTTCCTCCATGGCGCCGAGGATGGCGCGGGCTTTTTCCAGGAACAGCTGCCCTTCCTCGGTCAGCTCCATGCGGCGCGTGGTGCGCGTCAACAGCGAGGTGGCCAGCTTGTCTTCCAGCCGCGAGAGCGCGCGGCTGACGCCGGACGTGGTCTGCCCCAGATGCACCGAGGCGGCGCTGAGGGTGCCGCTGTCGATCACGGTAATGAAGGTCTTTAAATCGTCCGAGTTGATGTCCACCGGTGTTCTATCCTTACGCCACGTAGAGCAGCACCGCGCCGAAATGGCATGCGCTGCCGCCCAGTACAAACAAATGCCAGACCCCGTGACCGTAACGCCACTTGTGATCGGTGACAAAGAAGGCAATCCCCAGCGTGTACACCAGGCCGCCGATCGCCAGCCACATGAAGCCGTCCCAGCCCAGGGCGTCGATCAGCGGGCTGGCGCCGATCACGCCCACCCAGCCCATCGCCACGTAGATCAGCAGCGACAGCACGCGCGCACCCTTGGCGAACAGCAGCTCCTGCGCGATGCCGATGGCCGCCAGCCCCCAGACCACGCCGAACAGGGTCCAGCCCCACGGTCCGCGCAGGCTGACCAGCGTGAACGGGGTGTAGCTGCCGGCGATCAGCAGGTAGATGGCGCAGTAGTCCAGCTTTCGCAGCACGTCCTTGGCGCGTCCGCGCACGCTGTGGTACAGCGTGGACGTGAGGTACAGGGCCAGCAGCGTGGCGGCGTAGATGCTGCAGCTGACGATTTTCCAGGCGTCGCCGCTGCGGGCGGCCTGGACGATCAGCAACGTGCCGCCGATAGCCGCCAGCGCCGCGCCCACGGTGTGCGTGATGCTGTTGAAGCGCTCTCCGTAGTACATAAGTGGTTCCAATGCAGTGTCGGCTGCGGCTGGGATAGCTGCGGCCACAGGCATTGTATAGCGCCTCGCCACGGCGCGCCGCAGGCTACATATCATGCCTTCTTGCTAGTTAGCAAAAAAATCATCGTAGCATATTTGGAATTAATTTGAAGCAATGTTACAAAATGAGATACATTACTTGACGAGCTTGCGACATTTGTCGCATACTGGCGCCATTGGTCGCATAAAGGATTTTTCATGGTTATTCCATCGGTCACGGAACTGACATTGCTGAAGGCGCTGTGGAAGCAGCAGCCGCTGAGCGCTCGCGAGATCCACGACGCCGCCAGCGCCGAGCTGGACTGGTCGTTTTCGTCCACGCGCAAGACCCTGGACCGCATGCTGGAAAAGCAGATGGTGGCGGTGCAGGTGGTGCACGGGGTGAATGTCTACAGCGCGCGGCTGGAGAAGGTGAGCACGCTGGCGGCGTTCGCGCATGATTTCGGCCGTCGCGTGATGGAAATGGAGACGCCGCTGCCGGTGGCCATGTTCACCGGCAGTAAGCTGGTCGATCAGCGGGAACTGGCGCAGCTGGAGCAAATGCTGCAGGACTGGCCGGCGGCCGAAGCGTGATGACCGGACTGTTGATGTTGGCGCTTCAATGGCTGCTGGCCTGCGCCGGCAGCGCCCTCGCCGGCCTGCTGGCGTGGGCGCTGCTGAACGGCGCGGCGCGGCGCTGGCCGGCGCTGCGGACGCGCAGCGACGTGTGGCTGGCGGCGCAAATCGTGATCGCCGCCGCCGCCCTGCCGCCCTTCCTGCCGCGCGTGGAGCAGATCAGCGTCACGCCGCGAATCACGTTGGCGCCCGCGGACATCGCGCCCGCGCCCATGCCCGGCGCGCCTGGCGCAGCCGCGCCGCGCCCGCATGCGGCAACCGGCATACGTCCCGGACCCGCGCCGCGGCCCGACCCGGCAATCAGCGCGGGCATCCAGCAGGTCCGCGCGGCGGATGGCGCGGAGACCGACATCATCGCCCGGCCCGGCACCGCCCCGCCAACGTCCGACATCACGCTCTGGCTGGCCGCGATTTGGCTGTCGATCTACGCCGCCGGACTGGCATGGTCCGGCGCCAGGCTGCTGCGCGCGCACCGCCTGTGGCGTGCGCTGCTGGCAGGCGCGCAGCGCCTGTCCCCGCAGGCGTTGCGCGACCATGGCGCCTTCAGCGATACGCAACTGCGCGAGATCGCCCAACGCAATCTGACCGTGCTGCGCACCGAGGCCGCCGTCTCGCCGATGCTGATCGGCGTGTATCGCCCCCGCCTCCTGCTGCCCGCCCGCCTGGACGCGCTCACCCGTGAGCAGCAACACATGATCGTCGCTCACGAGCTGCATCATCTGCGCAACCGCGATCCGCTCCGCCTCGCCACCGCCTCCTTCCTGCGGACGATTTTCTGGTTCAACCCCGCCCTGCGCTGGATGGCCAGGCAGATGGCATGGGCGCTGGAACTGCATTGCGACCAGCACGTCCTCGCGGGCCGCCCCCAACAACAGCGCAAGCAATACGCCGCCGCCCTGATCCAGCAATGGACCGCGTTCGCCCCGGCCGGCGCCGCGGCCTTCGGCGGCGCGACCATCACCGCGCGTCTCCGCGGCATGCAGCAAAACAGCCTGCCGACCTTGAGCGGCGCCGTCACATGGATGATCGCCGCCGCACTCTCATTCATCGTGGCGTTGACGGCGATGCTGCAACCGGCGCTGGCGTACGCCCCGCACGTCTTGCCCGTGGCCACAGTGGCGGCACCGGAACAAGCATGGCGCGCGCCGCTGGATGAGGTACGCGTCACCAGCTTCTTCGGCGTGCGGCGCAGCGTGCTGCCCACGCCGCACAAAGGCATCGACTTCGGCGCCGCCAAAGGCACGCCGGTGCATGCCACCGCCGGCGGCACCGTCATCGCCGCCGGCCCTATCGCGGAAAACGACGGCCGCTATGGCAACACGGTGATCATCGATCATGGGGCGCAACGTTCGCTGTACGCCCACCTGGACAGCGTGAACGTCACGCCCGGCCAGTATGTGCAAGCCGGCCAATTAATCGGCACGGTGGGCCAGAGCGGCTTCGCCACCGGCCCGCACCTGCACCTTGAGGTACGCGAAAACGGCAGGATCATCGATCCCGCGACCAAGCTCGCCAACCTCGACGCCTACGCCACGCCGCGCGCGCTCAAAGTCCGCCGCCAACAAAAAGGATAATCCATGACAGCACACCGCATCACCAGCAGCCTGCTGCTGGCGGCCTCCGCTTGCGCCTACGCTTCGGAAACCCCAGTGCCGCAGCAGGTCCAGATCACCGGCACACGCGCCGATCAGCGCCAGCGCGAGACCACCGCCGCCATCACCATCAACCACGCCGACATCGTCCGTCAGGGCGACCAGAACTTGGCCGATGTGCTCAAGCGGCTGCCCGGCGTCAGCATCTCCAGCACTGGCGCGATCCAGATGCGCGGCCTGGGCAACGGCTACACGCAAATCCTTCTCAACGGTGAACCGGTGGCCACCGGCTTCTCGCTGGACAGCATCGCGCCCGAAACCATCGAGCGCATCGAGATCCTGCGCAGCACCACGGCGGAACTCAGCAACCAGGCGGTGGCCGGCGCCATCAACATCATCTTGAAGAAAGCCGCCACGCGCGGCCAACGCTCGATGAGCGCCAGCGTCGCGCGGCAAGGCGGCGCGATCACGCCCGCCATCAGCGCCCAACTCTCGGACCAGGACGACGAGTATTCCTGGAGCCTGGCCGCCACGCTCACACGCAAGCGCAACGAAAAGCCGTTCACCGACTGGCAGGAACAGCGCGACGCCAGCGGCGCCCTGACGCTGCTGCGCCGCACGCCGCAAACCGAATCCGGCCGCACCGACGCCCTCACCCTGACGCCGCGCCTGAACTGGAAACTGACAGGCGGCGACACGCTCAACTGGCAAAGCTTCGCCTACCTGCGTCGGATGGACAACAACACCCGCGCCGACGAGACGGCGCTGCTCGGAGAGCACAGCGAATATCCGCGCAACGACGCCGACTTCATCGCCAACTTCATCATGCTGCGCACCGACGTCCATTGGACACACCTGCTGGCCGATGGCGCCAAGCTTGAAATGAAGCTGGGTGCCAGCACCAATCGCCGCACCGGCACCTTCGACTTTCACGGCCGCGATGCGGACGGCAAGCCATTGGGCCGCCACCACGTCGATTCCGGCCCGGTGGAAAACACCGTCACCAGCACCGGCACCTATCGCCACCCGGTGGGCGAGCAGCACGCGATCGCCATCGGCTGGGATGCCAGCCACGCCGTGCGCAGCGAGGACCGCAACGAGATCCTGTTCGACGGCGACGGCAGGCAGACTGGCGCCAACAACGCCGACTACCGGGCCAACGTCAACCGCCTGGCGCTGTTCGCACAGGACGAGTGGCAAGTGACCAAACGGTACTCGCTCTACCTCGGCCTGCGCCACGAACGGCTGGACACCGCCAGCCGCGCCAACGCCACCAATGCGCCGGATGCGCTGGACAACAGTTCCTCGGTGTGGAGCCCATCGCTGCAATCGCGCTACGAACTGGCCAACAAGGACGTGCTGCGGCTGGCGCTCAGCCGCACCTACAAGGCGCCGCCGCTGGTCAAGCTGGTGCCGCGCCGCTACACCAGCGATAACAACAATAACCCGACCAATCCCGATGAACAGGGCAATCCGCATTTGCGGCCGGAGCTGGCATGGGGCCTGGATGCGGCGTATGAACATTACCTGGGCGGCGGCGCGCTACTCAGCGTCAGCGCCTACCTGAGGCGTATCCGCGACGTCACGCAATCGCGCCTGTTCCAGCAGGACGGCGTGTGGGTGGAGGCGCCGTTCAATGACGGCGATGCGCGCGCGCACGGCGTGGAACTGGAAGCCAGGCTGCCGCTGACCAAGGCGCTGGACCTGCGCGCCAACCTGTCGCGCAACTGGTCGCGCGTGGACAACGTGCCGGGACCGGACAACCGGCTGGAGAACCAGACGCCCGCCACCGTCAACCTCGGTGCGGACTACCGCTGGCCGCAATGGACGGTGGGCGGCAACTTCAACTACCAAGCCGCCGGACCGGCGCGCCAGTCCGTGGAAGTGTTGAACAGCGCCAGCGCGAAACGCGAACTGGATTTGTACGCGCTGTGGAAGCTGAACGCGAAAACTCAGCTGCGGCTCTCCGCCAACAACCTGCTGCGCCAGCAGGCCAGCGAAACCTATCGCTACACCGACAGCGCCGGCAGCGTGCGGCGCATCCACCTGACGCCCACCCATGCCATCCTGCGCATCATGCTGGAGCGCCAGATGTGATCAGTGACCGGCTTGCTGTGGTATGGTTGCGGCCTATGACGCAAGAATCGTATAAACCGTATAAACGTTGCATGGTGATGGGTGGTGGCGGATTCCGCTTCGGGATCTACATCGGCATGTATGCCGCGCTGCGACAGGCCGGCAAGGCGCCCGATGTGCTGCTGGCCAGTTGCGGCGGCGCCATCGCCGCCGCCATCATCCACAATCTGCCCGATCCCGACGCGCAACGCGCATGGCTGTCGTCCGAGGAGATGTACCAGTTCTGGTGCAGCCTGCGCTCGACCGATAACGCCGCGCTGCTCGGCGCCCTGCTGCGCGCCGCCAAACGCAAGATGAACAGCGCCAGCGCGCCCGTGATCCCGGACCTGTTCAACGATTACCTGTTCGAGATCCCGCCGCGACTGCCCTTCCCGCCCGCCACCGGCACACCGGCCGTGGACGTCGCCATCATCGGCGGCAAGCTGCTGTTTGCCGCGGCGGACGTCGGCCAGCCGCGCGGCCGGCGCAAGCTGTATGCGGAGACGGTGTTCTGCAACGAGCGCGCCGCCGCCGCGCTGCGAGGCATGGACTCGCCGCTGAGCGATCCGCGCTGGGGCGAGCACGCCATCGCGCGCGAACTGCTGACCGACACCAGCGTGACCGTCACCGATGCCGCCCGCATCTCGATCGCGGACATGATCTACTTCCGCTGCGCCCACCTTCACGGCGACGAATACATCGGCGGCGTGCTGGATCTGTTCCCGGTCGAGATCGCGCGCAAGCTGGGCGCGGAAGTCATCATGGAATTCAAGGAGGCGTTCGACCAGGTGTTCGCCATTCCCGCCTGGCGCTCGGTGCTGGGGGTGGACGGCAACGCGCGCCTGCGCTACGCCAACACGCATCTGGCGGACATGCGCATCGATTCGTCCGACGTGTCGGTGGTGCTGGAGAAGCAGCAGTTACAGCAAAAGCTGGACTGGCTGCGCAACCGCATCGAGCTGCGCATGCCGCCGAGCTACGACATCTTCGCCCGGCACATGAGGGACCAATGGCAGTATGGCTACGAGCGCGCGCGCGAAGCGCTGGCGCGGCCGCAGCGCCAGCAGCCGCCGATCCGCCGCGCCAACCGGCACAGCAAGCCGCTCGGCAGCATCGAGCCTTAAAGGAAGTCCGACGCCAGGGCCTGGTGCAGCGAGGATACCGCCGCCGAGCCCTCTCCCACCGCCGCTGCCACCCGCTTGACCGAGCCGCTGCGCACGTCGCCCACGGCAAAGATGCGTGGACGGCTGGTCTCCAGGAAGTGGCGCGGACGCTCGAGCGGCCACTTCTCGTCCGGCACATCCGGCCCGGTGAGCACGAAGTTCTTGTCGTCCAGCGCCACGCAATCACGCAGCCAGGCGGTGCTCGGCTCGGCGCCGAGGAACAGGAACAGGTGGCGCGCCGGCGCCTCGCGCGGTTCGCCGCCGGCGCTTTGCCAGCAGATGCTTTCCAGCCTGTCGCCGCCGCGCAGTTCGACGATCTGCTTGTGCGTGTGCAGCGTGATGCGCGGCGAGGCCTCGATACGCTGGATCAGATAGCGCGACATGCTGGCCGCCAGCCCGCCGGAGCGCACCACGATGTGGACGTGCTTCGCATGCTGCGACAGGAACACCGCCGCCTGCCCCGCCGAATTGCCGCCGCCGACGATCACCACTTCCTCATCTGCGCAGAAGTTCGCCTCCATGAACGAGGCGCTGTAGTACACGCCGCGTCCCTCGAAGCGCTCCAGCCCCGGCAGGTCCGGCTTGCGGTAGCGCGCACCGCTGGCGATGACGATGGAACGCGCGCGCATCTTCTCGCCGGTGTCGGTCTCGATGTCGTATTCCAGGCTGTCGCAATTGACGCTGCTCACCTTGAACGGCACCGCCACCTCGGCGCCGAACTTGCGCGCCTGCGACAAGCCGCGGCCGGCCAGCGCCTGGCCCGATACGCCGGTCGGGAAACCGAAGTAGTTTTCGATCTTGGAGCTGGCGCCGGCCTGGCCGCCGGGCGCCTTCGCGTCCAGCACCGCCACCGTCAAGCCTTCCGAGGCCGCGTACACGGCGGCCGCCAGCCCCGCCGGGCCGGCACCCACCACCACCACGTCGAACAGGCGGCCATCGACGCCGTCCGAACTGATGCCGATGCCGTCCGCCAGCTGGCGCAGCGTGGGACGGCGCAACACCTCGCCGTTGAGCGTGACCACGGCCGGCACGTCATCGGGCTTGACGCCGAAACGCGCCATCAGCGCCTGCGCCTCCTCGTCGGCGTCGGTGTCGAAATACGCGGCCGGCTGGCCGTTACGGTTGAGGAAATGGCGCAGGATCAGGGTTTGCTGCGAATCGCGCGCGCCAAACAACACCACGCCGCCGGTCTGGTCGGACATGTAGGCCACGCGCCGCAGGATGTAGGCGCGCATGATGGTTTCGCTCAGCTCCGCCTCGGAGATCACCAACGTGCGCAGCGAGTCCTCGCTGATGACGATCAACTCGCTGTCGGCCACCACGCGCGCGGTGGCGACGGCGGCGCGGCCGGCCAGCGAGCCCATCTCGCCGGTGAACATGCCGGGGCCGTGGGTACCGATGACGGTCGCGCCCAGCGCCGAGCCGCGCTCGATTTCAATCGAGCCGGAGATGATGACGTACATCGCGATGTGACGGTCGCCCTGGCGGAACAGCACCTCGCCGGCGGCGAAATGCCGGCGTTCACCGTAGCGCATCAGGATGTCGAACTGGTCCTCGCTCAGGGTGGGGAAAATCTGGTGCCGGCGGTTGCCGACGTCCGATGAGGCCAGGTGCGGTGGGGTGATGTTGCCGTTTTTCTGTTCCATGCCAGGTCCTTGCGTGTGTTGCGGCCATGATAGCGCTGATTCACCAGCGGTGTTGCATTGCCCGAAACACAATATAAATGCCGAAAAAATATTTTCAATTCTAAATTGCTAATTTCTATTTCTTTTAGGTTAGAATAGCGCCGGACACTTCTTCTCACCTACTTTTTCTGACTATGCGCCTCCTGAAAACGTTTGCAATCGGCACCGTGGCGACTTTCGCCGCCGTATCGGCCCAAGCCGCCTCGCTGACCTCCAGCCAGATCCTCAACCAGTTCAACGCCGTGGTCACCGGCGACGTCTCCACCACCAGCGATATCGAAGGCCGCCTGGTCGTCAACAACCTGGTCAAGGGCGCCACCTTCTACAACAACCCGCGCGGCACCGCGTCGGACTACTCGGCCGTGAACGCCATCACCATCGGCGCCAACGGCGGCGGCAACGTCAACAATGGCGGCGGCGTCAATTACGTGACCAGCAACGCCGGCTCGTTCAACCTGAACGGCGGCGGCAGCGTCAAGCACGGCGTGCCGACCTTCTCGATGTCGGACTTCTCCACCCCGCTGAACGCGCTGGAAAGCCAGTTGGCCGGCCTGAGCAGCGCCAACAGCGTGCTGAACGCTGCTGATCCCAACAACTTCACCTTCAAGCTGACCGGCAACGCCAGCAGCACCTCGGTGTTCAACATCACCACCAGCCAGCTGGCCTCGGCCGCGACCATCAAGTTCGCCGGCACCGCCGACACCGTGGTGATCAACGTGCGCTACGACGGCTCGCTGGCCGCGAACGGCGAAAAGGCCCTGACCATCAACGGCAATTTCAACGACGAGACCCACCTGGGCAACCGCATCATCTGGAACTTCGTCGACACCACCCAGGTCAACTTCCGCGGCTGGTACGGCACCGTGCTGGCCGGCACCTCGGACGTGCAAGCCGGTTCGGCCATGAACGGCTTCCTGTACGCCGAAAGCTACACCGGTCCGGGCGAGCTGCACGACCGCGCCTTCCTCGGCACCCTGCCGGCCGTTCCGGAGCCATCGACCTGGGCCATGATGGGCGTCGGCCTGGCAGCCCTGGCGCTGAGCCGCCGCCGCAAGGCCTGAGCCACCGGGCACGGCATAACGCAAAACGGAGCCAACTGGCTCCGTTTTTATTTAACGGCACAACTGCTGCCATTGTGCCTCGAATTCCGCCGGCGGCACGTCCTGGGCCAGCACGGTCAGGTCGCGCGCGACCGAAATATAGCGCTGGAAACCGATATAGCCGCCAAACGCGTCCTTGGCGTTGACCTCGCCGCACGGCGCCCCGCCCTTGCCGATGAACTGGTTGCGAAACTGCGCCTGGCCCGGCTCCAGCACCTTTTCCCTGACGTATTTTTCGCCCAAACTGGTGAGCGTCGCCGCTTCTTCGCGCTGTTTTTGCTCCGCGGTCTTGCCGCAGGCCACCAGCGCCAGCAATAATGCGATCGTGATAACCAATCTCATATGTTTTCTCTTTATTCTTCCCGCAACCTCGTATTAACGCAGCAACGCGCTGCATTGTTGACATGCCGTCGCTTTGTTAAAATGCAAAACTTTACAAACCCATCAGGAGACTTCATGTTATTTAATAACAATTCTAACCGCTGGGGCCAAGCCTTGCTTGCATGCGCCATGTTGCTCAGTTCTTATGCCGGGGCAGCGGAAAAACTGGCCCATGTAACCATCCTGGCCACCGGCGGCACCATCGCCGGCAGCGGCGCCAGCACCACCACCACCGTCGGCTACACCGCCGCCACCGTGGGCGTGGACCGCCTGATCGCCGCCGTGCCGGAACTGGCCAAGGTGGCCGACGTCAAGGGCGAACAGGTGTTCCAGATCGCCAGCGAGAACATGAGCAACGACCACTGGCTGAAACTGGCCAAGCGCGTCAACACCCTGCTGGCGCAGCCGGACGTGGACGGCATCGTCATCACCCACGGCACCGACACGCTGGAAGAAACCGCCTATTTCCTGGACTTGACCGTCAAGAGCAGCAAGCCGGTGGTGCTGGTCGGCGCCATGCGCCCGGGCACCGCGCTGTCGGCCGACGGCCCGATCAACCTGTACAACGCCGTGCTGCTGGCCGCCAGCAAGGACGCGGTCGGCAAAGGCGTGCTGGTCGCGCTGAACGACCAGATCCACGCCGCCCGCGACGTCACCAAGACCAACACCTCGACCCCGGACAGCTTCAAGACGCCGGAACTGGGCCTGCTGGGCTACATCCAGGGCAACAAGCCCTACTTCTACCGCGCCTCGACCCGCAAGCACACCGTGGACAGCGAGTTCGACATCAGCAAGCTGGACGCGCTGCCGCAGGTGGACATCGTCTACGGTTACGCCAATGTTAACCCGGTTGCGCTGAACGCGCTGGTGGCCGCCGGCGCCAAGGGCATCATCCACGCCGGTGTGGGCGACGGCAGCCTGGCCGCCTCGGTCAAGACCGGCCTGGTGGCGGCCCGCAAGCAAGGCGTGCTGATCGTGCGTTCGGCGCGCGTCGGCCAGGGCATCGTGGCGCGCAACGGCGAGGCCAACGATGACGAGCTGGACTTCGTCGCCTCCGATACGCTGAACCCGCAGAAAGCCCGCATCCTGCTGATGCTGGCGCTGACCAAGACCAGCGACACCAAGCAGATCCAGCGCATGTTCTACACCTACTGATCGCGCTTACGGATAGCTTGGCCGTGTCATGCGGAACAAGTTATCCGGCGTAATCTCGAAGTAATCGGCCGGGCCGCCGCCACGCAAGATGGGGCGCGCGCCGGCCGTGTCGTAGATGCCGTCGCGCAGCAGCTCGTGCGCGATGTGCACGCCCACCACCTCCCCCAGTATCAGCCAGCTATTGGTTTCCGCCCCGGACGCGCCCTGCAGGCGGACGATCTGGGTGCGCCTGCATTCAAACGAGACCGGGCTTTGCGCCACGCGCGGCGCCGCCACCACCTTGGAGGCGGCGGGCGTCAGGCCGGCCAGCTGGAACTCGTCGACTTCCGGCGGCGCGGCGGCGCAGCTGGCGTTCATGGCCTCGGCCAGCGGGCGGGTGGCGAGGTTCCACACAAACTCACCGGTTTCCTCGACGTTGCGCAGCGTGTCCTTGCGGCCCAGGCTGGCAAAGCCGATCAGCGGCGGCGTGTAGTTGAAGGCGTTAAAGAAGCTATAAGGCGCGAGGTTCAAGCCGCCGTTGGCGGCGCGGGTGGAAATCCAGCCGATCGGCCGCGGGCCGACAATGGCGTTGAAGGGATCATGCGGCAGGCCGTGTCCCTGCGCTGGTTGGTAGAAGTAAGGGTCCATGCCCGTATTGTCGCACGAGCACGAAGATGTTCTCCCCGCAGTCGCATTAACGCTTGAGACGGGCCAGCAGTTCGTCCGCCACGCCGTTGGCCGATGCCGGATTCTGGCCGGTGATCAGCTCGCGGTCGACCACCACTTTCGCTTGCCAGTTGGGGCCGCCGCTGTAGACGCCGCCCGCGCGCTGCAAGGCGGTTTGCGGCGTGAACTTCATCGCGCCGCCATTCAGCATGGGCTTGGCGGCCTCTTCCTCGGCATTGCTAATCACCGTCATCTGGTAGCCGGCGTAAATCCAGCCCGGCGCCTTGCCTGGCTTGGCCCCGGTCTCCAGCGGCTTGGTGAAGGCTTGCGGCTGCGCCAGCGCCGACAGCAGCGCGATCGGACCATGGCAAACCAGCGCGGTCGGCTTGCCCTGCTGATGGAAGCTGGTCAGCAAACGCCCCAGCTGCGCGCTGTGCAGCAAGTCCTGCATCGGCGCGTGGCCGCCGGGGATGTAGACGGCGTCGTAACGGTCATACCCGCCCTGCTCCACGCGCGCCAGACTGATTACCGGCGAATCGGCGACCGAGGTGATTCGCAGCTTGTCCAGCAGCGCCAGGTGTTGCCGCATGCTGGCTTCGTCATCGCCGAAGTACATTTTGTTGAGCGAACTGCGATCCACAGTCGGCGCCTTGCCCAGCGGCGTGGCAAAGGTGACGGTGTGGCCGGCATCCAGCAGCTTCTTGACCGGCTGCATCAGCTCGTTGGCGTAGAAACCGGTGTCGAAACTGCGCTTGTCGCGCAGCGCCAGTTGCGATTCGTCGGACAGCACCACCAGCACGTTGGCGGCGTGCGCGCCGATGGCGGCCAGGCCCAACATGGCGCCGGCGACGGTATTACGAAAGGTATTGGTCATGGTGAGGCTCCTTGGTTTGCGATGCCGCCAGTGTATTCATGCTTGCGTTGTGATTAAATACGCCAACAACCAAATCATTTGTTCTTGAAAGGCATGAATGGCGCGACAATTCGATCACATGGCGGACGTGGAAGCCTTTGTCACCATCGTCGACAAGGGCACGATCAGCGCGGCGGCGGTGGCCCTGGGCACGACGCCATCCGTGCTGAGCCGGGCGGTGGCGCGGCTGGAGGCCCGCCTCGGCGTGCAGCTGCTGCGGCGCACCACGCGCCGGCTGAGCGTCACCGACGCCGGCAACCTCTACCTGGAGCAGGCGCGCGGCGCCTTCGGCCTGATAGCCGACGCCGAGCGCGCGATACAGGGCCAGGGTGGCGCTTTGTCCGGCAAAGTGCGCATCAGCGTGCCCACCACGTGGGGGCATTACCGCCTGCCGGCGCTGCTGCGGCGGTTCATGGAGCGGCATCCGCAGGTCGTGATCGAGCTCGGCATCAGCAACCGCAACGTCGATCTGGTCGATGAGGGCTATGACATGGCGATCCGCCTGGGTGAGCTGGCCGACAGCGGACTGGCCGCCAAGCGGCTGGGCGAAGAAACGCTGTGCCTGGTCGCCGCGCCGGATTACCTGCGCCGCGCCGGCACGCCCGCCAGCCTGGACGAACTGGCCGGCCACGCCTGCCTGCCCTTCATCATGCCCAGCACGGGCCGCCAGGCGCCGTGGCTGCTGCGCGTCGAGGGCAAGGACGTCGACTACCTGGCGCCAGCGCGCATGCTGGTGACGGACGACGTGCTGGGAGTGGTCTCGCTGGCGCAGCAGGGCCTCGGCATCTGCCAGACTTACGAGTTTGTCGCGGCCGAACGCTTGCGGAGCGGGCAACTGGTGGAAGTGCTGCCGAGCCTGCGCGGGCGCAGCCGGCCATTCTCGCTGATTTATCCGCCGCACCGACGCATGTCCGCCGCCAGCCGGGCGCTGATCGACAGCCTGCCGTCCGGTTGTTAACAAATTCTGTGGATAAGGCTGTTAACAAGCGCCAGCAGTCTGTTCCAAGTGACTGTATTTAAATGGAAAAGCTGTGCTGCGTAATTTTTTCGCAGCAAAGTTATCCACCGCACGGTGATTGCCGCGCTTGCGTGGATATCAACTTGGGAGCATAATTCAATGATAACAATTCTCATTTAGCCAGCCAAAAGCCAGCCATGCAACTACTTCAAGGACTACCATGGCTATGCAAAAAACCCCGCTGGCGCTGATGCTGGCGAGCCTTTCCCTCTCCCCTTTCGTTGCCGCCCAGACCGAGCAAACCCTGCAAACGGTGACCGTCACCGGTGCCAGCGACGAAGGCTACCGCATCTCGACCTCCAACAGCGCCGCCAAGATCGATGCGCCGTTGCGCGATATTCCGCAAACCGTGAACGTGGTGCCGGCGCAGCTGCTGCACGACCAGGGCGCCCGTTCCATGCAGGATGCGCTGAAGAACGTGCCGGGCATCGGCCTGTCCACCGGCGATGGCCAGCGCGACCAGGTGACCATCCGCGGCTTTAGCGCCATCAGCGACCAGTTTGTGGACGGCATGCGTGACGATGCGCTGTATTTCCGCGATTTGTCGAACATCGAGCAAGTGGAGGTGGTCAAAGGCCCGGCCTCGGTGCTGTACGGCCGCGGCTCGTCGGGCGGCATGATCAACCGCATCACCAAGAAACCGGGCGTGGACCGCACCGAGCTCAGCCTACAGGTCGGCAGCTGGGGCCAGAAGCGAGGCGAATTCGACCTGGCGCGCAACCTGCCGGACCAGAACGCCGCCGTCCGCCTGACCGGCGCGGTGGAGGACGCCGACAGCTACCGCGACCAACAATTCCTGGAGCGCCAGGCGTTGGCGCCGTCGGCCCTGTTCCGCATCAGCCCGGACACGCAACTCCTGCTGCAGACGGAGTACCTGCACGACAAGCGTCTGACCGACTTCGGCAATCCGTCCTATCAGGGCCGTCCGGTCGACGTGCCGGCCAGCACCTACTACGGCGCGGCCAACGCCCGCCAGAACGACTTCAGCGAATCGCGAGTCTATGCCTACGGTTTTACGCTGGATCACCGCTTCAATCAGCAGTTTTCGATCCGAAACGCGTTCCGTCACTACGATTATTCGCTGAACCGGAATAATACGTTGGTCGGCTCCGTCAACGAGGTTGCAAAGACCGTGTCGCTGACGCGTGGCAACGTCTTGCGCGATGAAGATGGTTACAGCAACCAAACCGAGCTGACGCAGCACGCGGAGCTGGGCGGCATGCAGCACACCGTGCTGTACGGCGTGGAGATCGGCAAGCAGAGCAAGTACCAGCTGGTGCGCTCGCAGGCCAACGCGGCGACCGTGTCATTGTTCAATCCCGTCCCACCGGTTGTGCCATTTACCGCCGGCGGAGCGCCAACGACGAACAATCTGGGCGTGTTCCGCGTCGCCAGCGCCTATGTGCAAGACCTCGTGACGCTCGCGCCGGAATGGAAAGCGTTGGCGGGCGTGCGCTACGACCGTTTTGAGCAGGAAACCCTGCAGCGCATCGCCGGCGCCGCCAATCTCGCGCGTACCGACCGCAACTGGAGCCCGCGCGCCGGCTTGGTGTACCAGCCGAGCACGACGCAGTCGTACTACGCCTCGTTCAGCCGCTCCTTCCAGCCTTCCGGCGAAGGCTTCGCGCTGGCGGCGAATAACGTCGATATCGCGCCAGAAACCACCAAGAACAAGGAAATCGGCGCCAAGTACGACCTGTTCGGCGGCCGCGCCTCGGCCGGCGTGTCGTTGTTCCAGTTGACGCGCGACAACATGAAATCCAGCGACCCGGTCACCAACAAGCTGCTGCCGGTCGGCACCCAGCGCACCAATGGCGTGGAACTGACTTTCACCGGCGATCTGGGCGACGGCTGGCAAGCCTGGGCCGGCTACGCCTGGCTGGATGGGAAAATGATCGCCTCGGTCGCGAAGGATGACGGCCAGTTCGTCCAGGGCAAGCGTCCGACGCTGACGCCGAAAAACAGCGCCAACCTGTGGCTGACCAAGGCGCTGGCCGGGCACTTTGGCGTTGGCGCGGGCGTGAATTACGTCGGCGACCGCTACGCCAATCCGGGCAACACCGTGATACTGCCGAGCTACGCGACGGTCGACGCCATGGCCTATTACCGCGATCGCGGCCTGGATCTGACCTTGAACCTGCTGAATCTGGCCGACAAGGCGTACACCATCGCCGGCCACGGCAGCAACAAGAACCTGAACCTGCCGGGCGCGCCGCGCTCGGTACAGTTGACCGCGCGCTATCGCTTCTGAGCGCGTTCGATCAACTCGTAAATGCCCATGCCGGCCAACATGGCGGCAACAAAAATCAGGGCCTTGGGCAAGCCCATTCCAATCCCCACCAATGCCGGGCCGGGACAAAAACCGGCCAGGCCCCAGCCTATGCCAAACGCTGCGGAACCAAGCAGCAGGCGGCGGTCAATAATGATCGCGGTCGGTAATTTCATTTCCGCGCCGAGCAACGCGGTTTTACGCGACTTTGCCCAAAGAAAAGCAAAGAAACTGATAGCGATGGCGCCGCACATCACCAAAATAAGCGAGGGATCCCAATTACCGGCCAAATCGAGAAATGCCAATACCTTGGCCGGATTCGCCATGCCGGAGATAATCAAGCCCGCGCCGAATATTAATCCAGCCAGAAAAGAGATGATAATCATAGGTGGCGCACCAAAAATACGGTTATAAATCCCGCCAACATAAATGTCAGCGTCGCCACGACTGATCGAGTCGATAATCGCGATATACCACAAACACCATGCCCGCTGGTGCACCCTGAACCGAATCGCGTTCCAACTCCTACCAGTAAACCGGCGATAATCAGCGTTGACGTTTCCGCCTCGACCTGCACCTGCGGCAACGGGAAAAAGAAAGCGTAGAGTATTGGCGCGATAATCAGACCAGCTATAAACGCGATACGCCAGTTCAAATCGCCAAGACGCGGCTTGATCAGGCCACCGATAATCCCGCTGATACCGGCAATGCGGCCATTAAAAATAACGAATATGGCTGCGGCCAATCCGATCAACAGTCCGCCAGCCAAACTGGCGGCTGGGGTAAAAGCGCTCCAATCCACGGTCATGTGGCTCTCCTCAAGGCTGGCGCCGGGGCGTTACGCCCCAGCGCAAGAACGGAGTATGCCAGAAATCAGCGACAACGCGCTAATTTCTGGCACGCCTAGACCGCTCCTCGGACCTTAGCCGCTGGCCAGACGCAGGCCGCGCAGCGGCTTGTCGGCACGCTGCGATCCGGTTTTGGCAGCCAAGCGGGAAACCACAGCATTCGAGGCATCGAGTTTAAATTGCCCAACCGCCTGGGTTAAATGGAAGGCCTGCTGTTTTAATTCCTGGGCTGCGGAACTGGCTTCTTCAACCAAGGCGGTATTCCTTTGCGTCATACCATCGATTTGGCCTATCGCGCTGCTGACTTCTTGAATACCTGAACTCTGTTCCTGACTCGCATGGCTAATATCGGTCACTATTTCAGTTACCTTGCGGACGCTGGTCACCACCTCGTGCATTGTCGTTTCCGCTTTATGAACCAAATCCGAACCGGTGCCAACTTTTTCCACCGAATCGTCAATCAATACTTTAATTTCTTTCGCGGCGGTCGCGGCGCGTTGCGCCAAATTCCTAACCTCGGTGGCCACGACAGCAAAACCACGGCCTTGTTCACCGGCACGGGCCGCTTCCACCGCCGCATTCAAAGCCAGGATATTCGTCTGGAATGCGATGCCATCGATAACGGAAATAATTTCAACGATCTTTTTAGACGACTCATTAATCGACGCCATCGTTTCAGTAACCTGGCGCATCACTTCGCCGCCCTGCTCCGATACAGTGGATGCCGATTGCGACAAGTGACTCGCCTGCTGAGCATTGCTGGCGTTTTGTTTAACGGTCGAGGTCAGTTCATCCATCGCGCTAGCCACCCGTTCCAGCGATTGCGCCTGCTGTTCCGTGCGTGCCGACAAGTCCTCGTTGCCGGAGGCGATCTCGTTCGAGGCATTGGTAATCGAATCCGTGCCCTGCCTCACGTCCTGAACAATACCTGCCAGACTGTCGCGCATGGTCTTGATGGCGAACAGCAAACTATCGCCATCGCCCTGGGCTAGCTGCACATTGACGGCCAGGTCGCCTTGGGCGATACGGCTGGCAATTTCCGATGCATAAACCGGCTCGCCGCCCAGCTGCTTGAGCAGCATGCGTTTGATCAGACCGGCGATGACCACGCTGAGGATGATCGCCACCACCGCCAACGTCGTCACCAACTGCTGCGCGCCGCTAGCGTCGCTGGCCACCGCTTCGCTGGCGACGTCGAATTCCTTCTGGGCGGCATTCACCAACACCGACATGTCCTCCACGATCCGGCGGCGCAGCGGGCTGCATTCATTCACCAGGAACTGGCCGTACTCGTCCATTTTCTTGGCCTCACGGAACTGGCGCGGGCGCTTCAAGGCGTCCGCCATGGCCAGCAAGCCCTCCTTGACCTTGGCAAACTGCGGATCATTGGCGTAAGCCGGGGTCATTTTCTCGACGGCCGCGAGATAGATCGCTTTTTGCTCGTCAACGATGGCCAGCTCCTTGGCGGCTTGGGCGTCGTTCTCGAAGATATAGGCATTGCGCGCGGCCAGCCCGGTCTGCGCCAGCGCCTCACGCGCCACGTACAACGGATCCAGCCTTTCGTTGGACATCTTGTCTTGCTGCTGGAAAGCGTGCGCCAACGAGGACACGCGCATCACCGAGAACACCGCCAACGCCAGCATGAGGACGGTCAACATGCCGAAGCCCAGCCACAGCTGGGTACCAATTTTTAATTTTTTGAAGGAATCCATGATTTCGCGCCTTTTAAGCAAGCAAAGTTAAACCACAACGAAGCTCGCGGGATCGGGGCGAAAGGAAATAATGCTAGGGGAAAGACACGCCGACGGCGATGCGGGCGGCGCAAGATGAAGTACTGTTGAGCAACAATATGCGCCTAATAGTTCCCGAAATCAACACAAAAAAAACTATGAAGCTTGGAAACAACAGTCAAATGGCCGTGCGGTGATCTGAGCTTGAAGTGGCTATTCATCCTGAAATAACACTCTCCGTCGTTTAGCTTTCTGCATCGCCCCGGAGCGCGGGGATAAAGTTCCGTCCACCGTAAAAGATGCCAATGATCGTCACCACCGCCACTGTCTCGTCGATTGTGAACGCAATGACTACGTTTTTCTTGAAGTTGGTAATACGCAGCCCTGGCCGAATATCGTCTCGCTGCGCACCCCGGTACGGGAACGCCTCGAATGTCACGCAGTAATCAACGATAGCTTTCGTGTAGCGCAAGGCTGTCGCGGCCGACGCTCTCTCCGCAACATAGAAGTACAGCTCAGTGAGCTGTGCCTCTGCTTCCGGCGCAAAGACAACCGTGTATGAGTTCATTTTTTTATGGCTGCATTGTGCTCAGCAGTCAATCTGGCCAAGACAGTGTCAACACTGACCGCGCGTGACGGATCGGCTTTCATTGCATCGAACGCCGGCGCTACCTGCTCCCGCAACCAGGTTTCCATCATGCGGTCACGTGCCAGCAGCACACGCAAGCCGTCACGAATGACTTCGCTCTCGGTCGCATACTCACCAGCCGCCACCTTGGCCTTGACCGCCTCCGCCATCTCCAACGGCAGGGTAATGCTGAATTGTTGAGTAGTACGCATGATGGGCTCCAGCAGAAGGATTAAACAGGATTCAATCCTACTCCGATCTGAATACGCGCACCAGTCGTTGCCACTAGACTTAGATTGGGCTCAACAATCGAATTCGCGGCCATACCACCCCGGTTTAACGACACGGCTACCGAACCGATGCTCAAGGCTACTCGACGCTGTACTGGCCTTCATGGCAGCGCAAGGGGAAGCCGACTACCTAAACCGCAAGGAGATGCAGAAGCGCGGTATCGAGGTAGCCAAGGCAGCGGAGGACGCACGCTACAAGGGGCGTAGCAAGACGCTAGACCCAGCAACGGTCAAGGCATGGCGTGCTGAACACGGTAAGAGCATCGCTGCCACTGCCGACCACTTCGCAATCTCGGTCGCTATCGTGAAGCGCTACTGAGCAGCGTAGGACGTCATTACAGGCGCGTAGCGGCTTTCGTCATCCGAGAGCAGTGCAATGCTGCCTACCAGCGCCAAGCCCGTACTAATATTTTCCCTGCCCGATGTAGCGACGTTTTCCCCTCCGCTGGACGATTAACCCAACCCGGCAAAGAATGGGTTTTCCAAACCACTACCGACGCCCGTAAAGCAGCACCTTAGGTTCGATTTCTCCCGGACGCCTGCGGGTTAAGCAAGCATCTCGACCTTGCAAAATTTTTAGGTTTTTTTAAGTTACGACGGATACAAAGGCAGCTTCATCGCAGCACGAAACGCTTCTGCTCGCGCCTGACTTTCCAATGAGCAAATCCCCGACGGGCACCATATCAAAGTTTCCGTTGCTACGTTAAAACGAGGGCGCACATCGTCATTGTCAACAGGGCACGATACAGACACCAAAACCGCATCAAATTTCCCCGCAGCAAACATACGACGAAATAGCGACTGGTTATTCGCTAAGAAGTTCTCCGTTTCGCGCACAAGAGTTCGAGAAGCATTGTTACGCGAAGCCACAATCAAATGGTTTTGAGGTAGTTGCGCATCGATATTCAACGCAACAATACCACCACCGCCGCTCTTCTTGATCTGCGTCCCTGCACTACGTAATTGACCCTCAAGATTATTAATCGAGTAGATTTTCTTGCAAGCGATTGGGAAAGTCATCTCGTCAACGAACACATTAATATCAGGCTCACTTAGTAGCGCATTCATTCCGCGTGACTTCAATTCCTTTAGAAGCTGCAACTCCCACAGTGCATCTTTACCTTGTGACGGAATAGAAGAGAATAAATCAACGTCTTTTCTAGCAATCCGATGATAGCAGTCGATTGCGCTCACATCATCTTGCGCAGCAAGTATGGCGTCAAACACTCGCATTGCAGTAGTACAGTCAATCATCTCACGGACATTTTGCCCGTTTCCTTCTCGCCACCTGGCAGCAAGCCTATCAACATTACGAAGAAACGTATCCAGAACACTTGCGTTTCTAATGTCGATATTCAGGCGCGCAAATATCTCCCTGACAGACTGACCATGCAGGGATAATTGATCGAATGTAACTCTTTGCTCAGGCGGCAGTTGATGAATTTCTTTTACTTGCTTCACTAAAATCTCCAGGTGATTCCATTATCGTAACGTGGACTTGGATCGAATGATTTGTACGTTCATTCCATGAGCACGTAAAAAGTCTCCTAAATGCTCACCATGTATTTCGGAACAATTCGGGCCTAAGGTGACCTCAATCACATGAGCGCGCACTCCCTTAAACTCAAAGTATGGTGTGAGGCCATAAGCGCCAACTCGCCACTTTCGTTCAGTCATCGGCCCCTCTATCGTTTCCTTCACTCCAACTTCGTGTGTTTCATATATGCGAGGAGCATACAGCAAGCGATATTCTTTCTCAGCAGCGAATTTTTCATTTTTTATCGTGGAGCTTATTATGTTTATGGCGCTCACAATTCCCTGAATAGATCGAAGCATACCGCCAGCATCGGTTTTAACCGATTCAGCTACGCTATCAGCACAAATTTTTATCTGCTCTTGCGTCATATATTGCACGGGAACAATACCAATTTGATGCCCGGCACTCTTCTCAGGGCCACGAAAGCGAACGTCTATTCCAGTTAAGCCGAATGACATAGGAGCTAGGTTACATAGTCCCTCTGACCGGAATCCGATAGCCAAACCTTTTCCGCGCTGGCCGTATGCTTGCCATTGATATAGGTCGTCACGATCTGTAGAGAAGCATGCTCCGTAGTATTCGGTTTTAAAGGTATGGGAAAAGAACTCAAAACCATCCCCTGCGCGATACTGATTAATACTTTTACGCACAGCCGGTAACGCCTTATCAAGAAAATACTTAAGTTCGCCCGTATCATTCATTGAGTAAAGTGACGAAAGCCATAAGGCATCATTCTGAATGATCGAGAGAAAAGCGCTGGCATCGCAATAATGATAAATGGTAGGCATATCTATTCTCGCTAAGTCTTATGCCTAGCGTAACACAATGATGCTTTTCATTATCGCCTGACCGCAGAGCAAGTCGAAGAAATGCTGGACTCGTTCGAACTGACCATCGCTCTGGCTCGTGAGATTCGCGCTATACCGGTCGTTCTGGAAGGTGCTGCACTCTCTGTAGGCTCCGCTGTAGTGCCTACCAAGCTGGTGCCAGAAGACGCTACGGCTATCGTGACTACCATGCAAGACTACCACTGTCGGTCGCGCTCCAAGCGCTGTTACCACCGTCGCAGAAGAGAGCATCCCAGCCCTGCGCATCGTAGCGAACGACTCCGGTGTGCAAGCCATGTTGTTGCTGGATATCGTCGATTACATCAACCACATTCGCAAGCCGGGTTCAGCCATTCTGCGCCACGATCACTTCATGGCTAAAGTGCCTGTCGTACTCGGTGAAAAAGAGTCTCCCAAATTTGGGGACACTACCAAAATCCACAAAACAAGCAGTCGTAGAAGATATACGACTTCCCACGTAGGGAAGCGATCCGCATGGCTATGTCCTATAGCTACGATCTGCAAGCTGCTGTGCTGGATGCGTGGGACGAAGCGGAAGCGAAAGTAGGTAAGACGGCGGTAGCACTAGCCCATTCTAACTTCGATGACCCGGTAGCAGCAGCCGAAGCATGGATCGCGGAGCGTAAGCAGTCTAACGTGCTGAAACTCGAACTGCCGGTTACAGAGGCCACGCTTGAGGTAGCGAAACGACAATTTTACTCCGCTTACAGGACGCTTACAGGCGGTAGCCTACAGAGTTTCAGAAAAACCGGAAAAGCCTTGAAACCCGCATGAATACTGGCCTGCCCAGCTGGGTTCGAACCAGCGACCCTCAGCTTAGAAGGCTGATGCTCTATCCAACTGAGCTATGGGCAGAAAGAAGCCGCAGGAAGCTGCGGCTGAAATGAAAAACGGGCTGTCCGAAGACAACCCGTTTTGATATTTTGGTCGGAGTACAAGGATTCGAACCTTGGACCCTCTGGTCCCAAACCAGATGCGCTACCGGGCTGCGCTACACTCCGATGAACAGTATTTTAGCCTCACTGGCTCCGCACGTCAATCAAAGCACCTGATTTAATTTCATTGCTGAAATTTTATGCAGCTTGCTGGCTCTCCACTTTGTCCGCGATGCGGCGTGCCATCGACTGGGCGGCGGCGGCGTCGCGCGCCTCGACCATCACGCGGATCAGCGGTTCGGTGCCGGAGGCGCGGATCAGCACGCGGCCGCTGTCGCCCAGTTCTGCCTCGACTTTTTCCTTCTCAGCCACCATGGCGGCATTTTTGGTCCAGTCGAAACCGGCCGGCACGCGCACGTTGATCAGCGTTTGCGGGAAGATGGTCAGCTCGCTGCAGCATTGCTCCAGCGACTTGCCTGCACGCTTCAGCGCCGACAGCACTTGCAGCGCCGAGATGATGCCGTCGCCGGTAGTATGCTTGTCCAGCGCCAGCAGGTGGCCCGAGCCTTCGCCGCCCAGTATCCAGCCCTTCTCCTGCATCACTTCCAGCACGTAGCGGTCGCCCACCTTGGCGCGCGCGAAGCCGATGCCCTTCTGTTTCAGCGCCACCTCCACCGCCATATTGGTCATCAGGGTGCCGACCGCGCCGGGGACCGGGCCGGTGGCCAGGCGGTCCATCACCATCAGGTACAGCAGTTCGTCGCCGTTGTAGAGGCGGCCGTTGTGGTCGCACATGATGAGGCGGTCGGCGTCGCCGTCGAGCGCGATGCCGAGGTCGGCGCCGTGAGCCTGCACGGCGGCGGCCATGGCTTTCGGCGCGGTGGCGCCGTGCTCGAGGTTGATGTTGAAGCCGTCCGGCTTGTTGCCGATGGCGATGACTTCCGCGCCCAGCTCGTGGAACACGTGCGGCGCGATGTTGTAGGCGGCGCCGTGAGCGCAGTCGACCACCACTTTCAGGCCGCGCAGGTCCAGCTCGTTCGGGAAGGTGCTCTTGCAGAATTCGATGTAGCGGCCCTGGGCGTCGTCCAGGCGCTTGGCGCGGCCCAGTTTTTCCGACGGCACGCAGTTCATCGGCTGCTCCAGCTCGGCCTCGATGTCCAGTTCCACCGCGTCCGGCAGCTTGGTGCCCTGCGCCGAGAAGAATTTGATGCCGTTGTCCTGGAACGGGTTGTGCGAGGCCGAGATCACCACGCCTGCCGACAGGCGCAGCGCGCGTGTCAGGTAGGCGATGGCCGGGGTCGGCATCGGGCCGGCCAGCATGACGTCCACGCCGGCGGCCGAAAAGCCCGCTTCCAGCGCCGCCTCCAGCATGTAGCCGGAGATGCGTGTGTCTTTGCCGATCAGGACGGTCGGACGGCCGCTGCCGGTGCGCTTGCTGGCCAGGACCTTGCCTGCGGCGTAGCCCAGGCGCATGACGAAGTCAGGGGTGATCGGTGCCTCGCCGACCAGGCCACGGATGCCGTCGGTGCCAAAATATTTACGTGCCATGTTATGTGCTCTTTTCAGTCATTGTTATTGTGCCGCGTGCCATACCTTCAGCGCGTCGACGGTCTCCGCCACATCGTGCACGCGGACGATCAGGGCGCCTTGCGCGACCGCCGCCAGCGCGCCGCCGATGCTGCCCGCCATGCGTTGCTCCACCGGTTTGCCGGTCACCGCGCCCACCATGGACTTGCGCGACAGGCCCGCCAGCAGCGGCAGATTCAGCTCGTCGATCAGGCGTGAGGTGGCTTTCAGCAAGGCGTAATTATGCTCCACAGTCTTGCCAAACCCAAAGCCGGGATCGATGCAAAGTCGACGTGGATCAATACCGGCCGCCAGCAGCGCCTCCACCCGCTCGCGCAAGAAGGCGCTGACTTCGGCCACCACGTCGGTGTAGGACGGCGCCAGCTGCATGTGCTGCGGGTCGCTTTGCATGTGCATGATGCACAGCGCGCAGTCGCTGTCGCGCACCGCCTCGATGGCGCCCGGGGCGCGGAAGCCGTTGATGTCGTTGATCATGTCGACGCCGGCGATGATGGCTTCACGCATCACCTGCGGTTTGTAGGTGTCGACCGAGATGGCCGGGCCGAGGTCGCGCACGGCATACAGCACCGGCATCACGCGCCGCAGCTCGTCTTCCAGCGACACCGGCGGCGAGCCGGGGCGGGTCGATTCGCCGCCCACGTCGATGATGTCGACACCGGCTTCGATCATTTCCTCCGCGTGCGACAGGGCGAACTCCAGCGACTGGTAATTGCCGCCGTCGGAAAACGAATCGGGCGTGACGTTGAGGATGCCCATCACGCGGGCGCGCACGCCTTGCCCCCGCCACGGGTAGTTGAAACGGCCAAACTGTAAGGTAGATTGCATGTGTAACCAGAATGAAAAAGGGCGAGGATTGCTCCTCACCCTTTTGTGTGTATGCGGCGACCGCGGAATCAGGCCGGTGCGGTCACGCTGGGCGATACACCGCTGCCGCCATCGCTTGGCGGTGGCTTGCGCAGCGACACGCCGGCCTTCGGCGGACGCGGCTCCAGGCCGGCCATGATGTCGTTGATCTGGTCCGCATCGATGGTTTCCCATTCCAGCAGCGCCTTGGTCATGACCTCGACCTTGTCGCGGTTGTCTTCCAGCAGCTTGCGGGCCAGCGCGTATTGCTCGTCCAGGATGCGGCGGATTTCCGCATCCACTTTCTGCTGGGTCGCTTCCGAGATGGTCTTGTTGGTGCCGCCCAGGAAGCCGTCGTTCTGGGTGTCCTCGTACACCATCACGCCCAACGCGTCCGACATGCCGAACTTGGTGACCATCGAGCGGGCCAGCTTGGTGGCGCGCGAGAAGTCGTTCGAGGCGCCGGTCGACATCTGGCCGACGAAGATCTCTTCCGCGATGCGGCCGCCGAACAGGATGGAGATTTCTTCCAGCATCTTGTCCTTGTAGCCCGAAATATTGTCGTGCTCCGGCAACTGCCAGGTCAGGCCCAGCGCCCAGCCGCGCGGCATGATGGTGACCTTGTGCACCGGATCAGCCTTCGGCAACAGCTTGGCCACCACGGCGTGGCCGGACTCGTGGTACGCGGTATTGCGGCGCTCGTCCTCGCGGATGACCATCGATTTACGCTCGGGACCCATGTAGATCTTGTCCTTGGCATCCTCGAAGTCCTGCATGTCGACCAGACGCTTGGAGCGGCGGGCGGCAAACAGCGCGGCCTCGTTGACCAGGTTGGCCAGGTCGGCGCCCGAGAAGCCCGGGGTGCCGCGCGCCAGGATGTCGGCCTTGACGTCGGTGCCGATCGGCACTTTGCGCATGTGCACGTTCAGGATCTGTTCGCGGCCGCGGATGTCCGGCAGGCCCACGTTCACCTGGCGGTCGAAACGGCCCGGACGCAGCAGCGCCTTGTCCAGCACGTCCGCACGGTTGGTGGCGGCGATCACGATCACGCCGGACTGCGCCTCAAAGCCGTCCATTTCCACCAGCAGCTGGTTCAGCGTCTGTTCGCGCTCGTCGTTGCCGCCGCCCATGCCGGCGCCACGGTGACGGCCGACCGCGTCGATCTCGTCGATGAAGATGATGCACGGCGAGTGCTTCTTGGCGTTCTCGAACATGTCGCGCACACGGCTGGCGCCGACGCCGACGAACATTTCCACGAAGTCCGAACCGGAAATCGAGAAGAACGGCACTTTGGCTTCGCCGGCGATGGCGCGTGCCAGCAGGGTTTTACCGGTGCCCGGAGGACCGACCATCAGCACGCCGCGTGGAATGCGGCCGCCCAGTTTCTGGAACTTGCTTGGATCTTTCAGGAAGTCAACGATCTCGGCCACTTCTTCCTTGGCTTCGTCGCAGCCGGCCACGTCGGCCAGGGTGACGGTGTTATTGGTTTCATCCATCATGCGCGCCTTTGACTTGCCGAAGGAGAACGCGCCGCCCTTGCCGCCGCCCTGCATCTGGCGCATGAAGAAGATCCACACGCCGATCAGCAGCAGCATCGGGAACCACGACACGAACACCTGCGACAGGAACGATGGCTCCTCAGGCGGTTTCACGTCGAAATGGATGCCATTGTCGCGCAGGTCGCCAATCAGGCCGCGGTCGAGCAGCGTGGCGGTGGTGCGGACTTTGGTGTCGTCGCTGCGGGTGGCGGTGATGTTGCCGCCTTCAATCACGACGTCCTTGATGCGCTTGGCTTTCACGTCATCCAACAGGTCGGAATAAGCGATGGCTTTGGCTCCACCGGTGACGCCATGGCTATCAAACTGCTTGTACAGCATAAGCAGGAGCAGTACCACGACTACCCAGATGGCTGATTTGGAAAACATGTTATTCACGAAAACTCCTTGGATGCGAGGCGCATCGATAAACCTGGCTGAAATTCGATTTTACTCGCAATAGGCAGGCGGTGCCAGAACCCTGCCGTGCGCCGGCTTAAAACCGGCTGAAAAGCATATTATTTGAGCAAAAACAGCCTGCGATCAAGATAAAACTGCTTCTCCGGAGGTTCATTTGCGGGTTGTTCAGCAAATATCAAGGGCGCCAGCCATCGGAATCCAACGGCTGGGCCGAGGCCATGCCCCCTTCGGTCGGATTTTTCAGGCCGCGGCCCAGCAGGAATATCTCGGACGATTTGTCGCGGCTGGCTTTGGGTTTCTTCTGGATCACGGTTTTAAATTCGGCACGGAATTTATGCACGATGTCGTTGAAACCCATGTCCTTAAAACATTTGACCAGCAGGGAACCTTCCGGCTTCAAATGGGCTTGCGAAAATTCAATTGCCAGATCGATCAAATGTTCCATGCGCGCGGCGTCGGAATCCGGGATGCCGGACAGATTGGGCGCCATGTCCGATAACACCAGATCAACTTTTTGTCCCTGCACCACCGCTTCCAGCTGCTGCAGCACCTCGGCCTCGCGGAAATCGCCCTGGATGAAGTGGAAATCGGCCACCGGCTCCATCGGCAGGATGTCGAGGCCGATCAGGGTGCCGTGCACGCCGCCGCCCTCCTTGCCGGCCAGCTTGCGGCGGGTGTACTGGGCCCAGCTGCCCGGGGTGCAGCCCAGATCGACGATCACCTGACCCGGCTTGATGAGCTTTTCGTCCTCATCGATCTCTTTCAGCTTGAAAGCCGCACGGGCGCGATAGCCCTCTTTCTGGGCCAATTTCACGTAAGGATCGTTAATATGGTCGTGAATCCAGTTTTTGTTTATTTTGTTCTTAGCCATTCGCGTAGAATACTGCCTTTAAGGAACCTACAAAAAATAATTTTATGATCAAACTGACTCCCGTTGAGCGCAGCGCGCTGCGCGCCGAAGCCCATGGCCTGAAACCTATCGTCCTGATCGGCGAGGCCGGCCTGACCGCCAACGTTCTCAAAGAAATCTCGCTGGGCCTGGACGCCCACGGCCTGATCAAGGTCCGTGTGTTCGGTGACGACCGCGAGGCGCGGATTGCCATGTATGAAACTATCTGCGAACAGCTGAAAGCGGCGCCGGTGCAGCACATCGGCAAGCTGCTGGTGCTGTACCGTCCGAAGGTGGAAACCGAGAAAGCCCGCAGCGCCACCGCCGGCAAGGGCATGCGCGAAGTCACCATCGTCAAGGCCAGCCCGACCGGCACCAAGCGTCCGTCGGTCACCAAGGTACTGCTGAAGGGGAA
Source organism: Duganella sp. SG902 (assembly GCF_013376005.1). Taxonomy (GTDB): domain Bacteria; phylum Pseudomonadota; class Gammaproteobacteria; order Burkholderiales; family Burkholderiaceae_D; genus Rugamonas. Next base: position 247,985 of record NZ_JABMJK010000006.1, read on the forward strand.
TGAACGTGTGACTCAGGGCGGCAACATCAAACGCGCCAAGGCACGCCAGAAGTCGACCAAGAAGACGGTGCTCGGCTAAGAGTCATGCCGGCGAACGCCGGACGGTCCGCCGCCGCGGTCCATGCTGAGTGTGCGTCATCGCAGGCGCTCTATGGATCCCGGCCTTCGCCGGGATGACATATTACTGCTTCACCACCAGCCACGCGGCCAGCAGGCTTTGGATCAGGTAAATCGCACTGGAAATCCCGTGCAGGATGCCGAATTCATTGCGCGCGGCGCCTTCCATCACCCCGCCCGGCCCCGCCGCCGCCCGCAGCGACGCCATCATCGGCTGCAGGCCGAAGTGCGACACCAGCGTACACGCCAGCATCACCACCACCACCACCAGCAGGTTGCGGCGCGACTTGGCCGCCATGTTCACGGCCGGACCGGCAAAAATGCCGACCGTGCCGGTATTGGTTGCCCACAGCAGCACCAGCATCACCAGCGCACACGCGATGGACAGCCAGGCTTGATTGGTGAACAGGCTGGCGGCAATGGTGCCGGCCAGCACGCGGTCACTCAGCGTAGCGAACAGGGTCGGTGCAGCCAGATAGCCCACCGCCCATAAACTGCCGGCCCACAGGGTCGCGACCAGCAAACGTGTGCGGGCAAGTAACATCAGACGTAACGCACTTCCAGGATTTCGTATTCGCGCGGGCCAGCCGGGGCCTGCACCTCCACCACGTCGCCGGCCGACTTGCCGATCAGCGCGCGGGCGATCGGCGAGGTCACCGACACCTTGTTCAGTTTAATGTCCGCCTCGTCCACGCCAACGATCTGGTAGCTGACGTTGTCGCCGGTTTCCAGGTCTTCCAGGTCCACGGTGGCGGCAAACACCACGCGGCCGTCGGCGTCCAGGGTGGTCGGGTCGATGATCTGGGCGGTGCTCAGCTTACCCTCCAGTTCCGCGATGCGGCCTTCCACGAACGCCTGGCGCTCCTTGGCGGCGTCGTATTCGGCGTTTTCCGACAGGTCACCATGCGAGCGTGCTTCGGCAATCGCGTCAATCACGATACGGCGCTCTTTGGTCTTCAACTGATGCAACTCTTCTTTGAGCAGCTCTGCGCCGAACTTGGTAAGTGGAACTGAAGTCATGTTGTCTATTTACTCTGTTTTTACAATGGAAAACCACAGAGGCCGCGCCTGACAGCAGCGCGGGCTCTGTGGTCCGGGTACTACCTAAACCGATTAAACCTTAGTTTAAGGTTTTATGCAGCCCTTGTAAATCGTACACTTGCAATTCGTCGAGGTGACGGATGCCCTCCACCGCCGCCTCAGCGCCGGCGATGGTGGTGTACGTGGTCACGCGCGAGGCCAGCGACGAGGTGCGGATGGCGCGCGAGTCGACGATGGCGTTGCGCTTCTCTTCCACCGTGTTGATGACCAGGACGATCTCGTGGTTCTTGATCATGTCGACGATGTGCGGACGACCCTCGACCACCTTGTTGACGGCGGTGACCGGGATGCCGGCCGCCGAGATCACGGCGGCGGTGCCCTTGGTTGCGGCCAGCGTGAAGCCCATGTCCACCAGGTCGCGCGCCACTTGCACGGCGCGCGGCTTGTCGGACGATTTCACCGACAGGAACACCTTGCCCGACTTCGGCAGCTTGACGCCGGCGCCCAGCTGCGACTTGACGAAGGCCTCGCCGAAGGTTTTGCCGACGCCCATCACCTCACCGGTCGATTTCATCTCGGGGCCGAGGATGGTGTCCACGCCCGGGAATTTCACGAACGGGAACACGGCTTCCTTCACGCTGAAGTAAGGCGGCACCACTTCCTTGGTGATGCCCTGCTCCGCCAGCTTCTGGCCGACCATGCAGCGCGCGGCGATCTTGGCCAGCTGCAGGCCGGTCGCTTTCGACACATAAGGCACGGTACGCGAGGCGCGCGGATTCACTTCCAGCACGTAGACCACATCCTGGCCGTCCTGCTTCTGGATCGCGAACTGCACGTTCATCAGGCCGACCACGTTCAGGCCCTTGGCCATCAGCGAGGTCTGGCGCTTCAGTTCATCGATGGTTTCTTGCGCCAGCGAGTACGGCGGCAGCGAGCAGGCCGAGTCGCCCGAGTGGACGCCGGCTTGTTCGATGTGTTCCATCACGCCGCCGATGAAGGTGGTGTCGCCGTCCGAGATGCAGTCGACGTCGCACTCGATGGCGTCGTTCAGGAAGCGGTCCAGCAGCACCGGCGAGTCGTTCGACACCTTGACCGCTTCGCGCATGTAGCGCTCCAGGTCGCGCTGCTCGTGGACGATTTCCATCGCGCGGCCGCCCAGCACGTAGGAAGGACGCACCACCAGCGGGTAGCCGATTTCCTGTGCCAGCGCCAGCGCTTCGGCTTCGGTGCGCGCGGTGCGGTTAGGCGGCTGACGCAGGCCCAGGTCCTGCAGCAGCTTCTGGAAACGCTCGCGGTCTTCCGCCGCGTCGATCATGTCCGGCGAGGTGCCGATGATCGGCACGCCGTTGGCTTCCAGGTCCAGCGCCAGTTTCAATGGAGTCTGGCCGCCGTACTGCACGATCACGCCGGCCGGTTTTTCCAGGTCGACGATTTCCAGCACATCTTCCAGCGTCAGCGATTCGAAGTACAGACGGTCGGAGGTATCGTAGTCGGTCGACACGGTCTCCGGATTGCAGTTGACCATGATGGTCTCGTAACCGTCTTCGCGCATGGCCAGCGCGGCGTGCACGCAGCAGTAGTCGAATTCGATACCCTGGCCGATACGGTTAGGGCCACCGCCCAGCACCATGATCTTCTTCTTGTCGGTCGGGTTGGACTCGCATTCCTCGTCGTAGGTCGAGTACATGTACGCGGTGTTGGTCGCGAATTCGGCGGCGCAGGTGTCCACGCGCTTGTACACCGGACGGATGCCCAGCGAGTGGCGGTACTTGCGCACCTCGGCCGGGGTGGTTTGCAGCAGGAAGGCCAGGCGGCGGTCCGAGAAGCCCTTCTGTTTCAGCTTGTACAGCGTGGTCTTGTCCAGCTGCTCCAGCTTCTGCGTGTCCATCCACAGTTCCAGGTCGACGATCTCTTTAATCTGGATCAGGAACCATGGGTCGATCTTGGTCAGCTGGTGCACTTCCTCCAGCGTGAAGCCTTGCGCGAAGGCGTCGCCCACGTACCAGATGCGCTCCGGACCTGGCTCGCCCAGTTCCTCTTCGATCTTCTCGCGGTCCTTGGTTTTCTCGTTCAGGCCATCCACGCCCACTTCCAGGCCGCGCAGGGCTTTCTGGAACGATTCCTGGAAGGTGCGGCCGATGGCCATCACTTCGCCCACGGATTTCATCTGGGTGGTCAGGTGGTGGTCGGCGGTCGGGAATTTCTCGAAGGTGAAGCGCGGCACCTTGGTCACGACGTAGTCGATGGAAGGTTCGAACGAGGCCGGGGTCTGGCCGCCGGTGATCTCGTTGCGCAGTTCGTCCAGGGTGAAGCCCACTGCCAGCTTGGCCGCCACCTTGGCGATCGGGAAGCCGGTGGCTTTCGACGCCAGTGCCGACGAACGCGATACGCGCGGGTTCATCTCGATGACGATCATGCGGCCGTCTTTCGGATTGATCGAGAACTGCACGTTGGAACCGCCGGTGTCCACACCGATTTCACGCAGCACCGCCAGCGAGGCGTTACGCATGATCTGGTATTCCTTGTCGGTCAGGGTCTGCGCCGGCGCCACGGTGATCGAGTCGCCGGTGTGCACGCCCATCGGGTCCAGGTTTTCGATCGAGCAGATGATGATGCAGTTGTCCGCCTTGTCGCGCACCACTTCCATCTCGTACTCTTTCCAGCCCAGCAGCGATTCTTCGATCAGCAGCTCGTTGGTTGGCGAGGCTTCCAGGCCGCGTTTGCAGATCGCCTCGAATTCTTCTTCGTTGTAGGCGATGCCGCCGCCGCTGCCGCCCATGGTGAACGATGGACGGATGATGGTCGGGAAACCGACTTCGCGCTGCACGGCCCACGCTTCTTCCATCGAGTGGGCGATGCCCGAGCGTGCGGAGCCCAGGCCGATCTTGGTCATCGCGTCCTTGAACTTGGCGCGGTCTTCGGCCTTGTCGATGGCTTCCGGCGTCGCGCCGATCAGCTCAACCTTGTACTTGTCCAGGATGCCGTTGCGGTGCAGGTCCAGCGCGCAGTTCAGCGCGGTCTGGCCTCCCATGGTCGGCAGGATGGCGTCCGGCTTTTCCTTGGCGATGATCTTTTCCACGATCTGCCAGGTGATCGGCTCGATGTAGGTGACGTCGGCCATTTCCGGGTCGGTCATGATGGTCGCAGGGTTGCTGTTGACCAGAATGACTTTGTAGCCTTCTTCGCGCAGGGCCTTGCAGGCCTGGGCGCCGGAATAGTCGAACTCGCAGGCCTGGCCGATGATGATCGGGCCAGCGCCAATAATCAGAATGCTTTTAATATCAGAACGTTTTGGCATTTATTTATTCTCCGTAGCTTCCATCAGGCCGATGAAGCGGTCAAACAGGTAAGCGACGTCAGTCGGGCCAGGCGATGCTTCAGGGTGGCCCTGGAAGCAGAAGGCCGGGGTGTCGGTGCGGGCGAAGCCCTGCAGCGAACCGTCGAACAGCGATACGTGGGTCACGCGGCAATTGGCCGGCAGCGTGTTCGGATCGACCGCGAAGCCGTGGTTCTGGGACGTGATCAGCACTTGTTTGCTGTCCAGGTCCTGCACCGGGTGGTTGGCGCCGTGGTGGCCGAATTTCATTTTCAGGGTGGTGGCGCCGGAGGCCAGGCCCATGATCTGGTGGCCCAGGCAGATGCCGAACAGCGGGATCTTCTTGTCCATGAACACCTTGGCGGCGGCGATGGCGTAATCGCAAGGCTGCGGGTCGCCAGGACCGTTCGACAGGAACACGCCGTCCGGGTTCAGGGCCAGCACTTCCTCGGCGGTGGTCTGTGCGGGCACCACCGTCACTTTGCAGCCGCGCGCGGTCAGCATGCGCAGGATGTTTTTCTTCACGCCGAAGTCGTAGGCGACCACGTGGAATTTGGAATCTTGCAGCTTGCCGTAGCCTTCGCCCAGCGCCCATTCGGTCTCGGTGAACTCGTACTTCTCTTTAACGGTGACCACCTTGGCCAGATCCATGCCCGACAGGCCAGGGAAGGAGCGGGCCAGGTCCAGCGCCTGCGACACCGACGGTTCGTTGCCCTGGGTGCCGGTGACGATGGCGCCGGACTGGGCGCCCTTCTCGCGCAGGATGCGGGTCAGCTTGCGGGTGTCGATGCCGGCGATGGCGACGATGCCCTCGGCCTTCAGGTAGTCGGACAGCGATTGGGTGGAACGGAAGTTCGAAGCGATCAGCGGCAGGTCACGGATGATTAGACCGGCGGCGTGCACCTTGGTGGATTCGACGTCTTCGGTATTGATACCGTAGTTGCCGATGTGTGGATACGTCAGGGTGACGATCTGGCGGCTGTAGGAAGGATCGGTGAGGATTTCCTGATAGCCGGTCATGGAAGTGTTGAAGACCACTTCACCGGTCGTATGGCCGGCGGCGCCGATCGAAAAACCTTTGAAAATGGTTCCGTCAGCGAGGGCCAGGATGGCTGGAACGGCGGGGCCAGAAAAAAATGGCGGCAAGGGCAACTCCTGATAAAGTTACCGTAGCTGCGCCACGTCAGACGACCCTCAAGCGACCCAGGAGCTCGCGCGCCACGGGGGAGTTGGTCAGATTGATGATGGATGAGTGGTAGTCGCTACGGTAGAGATGTGATTTGGCTAAACCTTTGAATTATAACCAAATCCGCCCTGCTTGGCAAGGCCGCCGACGTTGCATCGGCGGCCTTTTTTTAGTTCAGCGCGGCGATGCCGGCTTTTGCAATTTGTGCATCTTCCGACGATTTCACGCCCGACACGCCCACGGCGCCGATGATGTGGCCGTCCACGATGATCGGCACGCCGCCTTCCAGCATGCCGTCCGCCACCGGGGCCGGCGCGCTCAGGAACGACACGCGGCCGTTGTTGATCATGTCCTCGTACAGCTTGGACTCGCGGCGGCCCAGCGCCGAGACGCGCGCCTTGGCCGGGGCGATGTGCGACGACAACGCGTTGGCGCCATCCTGACGCTGCAGCCACAGCAGGTGGCCGCCGTCGTCGACGATGGCGATCACCACCGCCCAGTTATTGGCCACCGCTTCCGCCTCGGCGGCGGCGGCGATTTTCTTGACATCGGCAAGCGACAGGTAGGGTTTGGTTTGCATGAGTGCGTCCTTATTTACGGTTTGCGTTTTGCTTCGAGTTTTTGCTTGATCTGGGCCATCACCTGGGCGGCGGCCTGCTCTCCCGCCAGCACCGCCTGGTTGCGGCCATTGAAGTCGTTGCTGGCCATCTTGCCCAGCGGCGGCGTGATGACGATGTCGGCGTCGCGCAGCTCATATTCATTGATGCGCTGGCCCATGATGGAGAAGGTCTGCATGATCACGTCCAGCGAGCTGACGGTCGCTTGCACGTCGGCCTGGGTGGAGATGTTGACGGCGATGACAAAGTCCGCGCCCATGTCGCGCGCGAAGCGCACCGGCACCGGCGCCACCAGGCCGCCGTCCACGTAGGTATGGCCGTTGATGGTCACCGGTTGGAACACGCCCGGCACCGCCGACGAGGCGCGCACCGCCATGCCGGTATTCCCGCGCTGGAACAGGATAGGCTTGCCGTCCTTGAGGTCCGCCGCCACCGCGCCGAACGGGATCTTCAGCTTTTCCATCGGCAGGTTGCCGACGGCTTTGTTGACGTAGGCCTGCAGCGCCTCGCCCTTCAATACACCGGTCGACTTGCGGAACAGCGGCAAGGCCCAGTCGGAAATCTGCGCCTCGTCCATTTCCATCGCCAGCTTTTGCAGCTGGAAGCCGGTATTGCCGGCCGCGTACAGCGCGCCCACCACGCTGCCCGCGCTGGTACCGACCACGATGTCCGGATAGATGCCCTGCGCCTCCAGCGCCTTGATCACGCCGATGTGCGCAAACCCGCGCGCGGCGCCGCCACCGAGAGCGAGGCCGATCTTGATTTTTTTGGGCGGCAGCGGTTCCGGCGCCGCGACCGGCGGCGGCACGGCGGGCGTTTCCGCCACCGGAGTGGTTTTGCAGCCGGCGAACGCGGCTGCGGCAAGCGTAAGAAGGACCAGACGGCGTGAAAGCATGGGCAGTGTATGAGCGAATTTAAGCGCCAGATTGTACACCGCCCAGCTGTTTTAGTTAGCGGCCGGCGTCGTCCCGTATTCGTCGGCGCCCAGATCGATCAGGCTATTCTCCACCCGCGCCTGGCCGTTGATGTCCGTCGTCCCGTTCAGCGGAATCGAGCCGGATGGGAAGTAACGGGTCCACAGTGGCGAACTCCAGCCAGTCAGCGGCGCGCCCACCGTGCCGGCATTGATCGATGGCGATGCCTGCTGCAAGTGCAGATCGCCAGTGGCCGGCGCCACGTACAGAGGATTCGACATCACGCGCGTGCCCGGCAAACCGCTCGAGCTGGAACTGGTGCCCCACCACTGGTTCACGCCCCAGACATTGCCGCTGTGGCCACTGCCATCCACCTGATAGCTTTCCGCCGCCGTGCCTTTGCCAAAGAAGATGTTATTGCTGAAGCGCGAGTCGATCACTTTGTACTGGAACACCACCTCGCTGCCCCAGCCCTTGTTTTTGTAGAACGAGTTGTTGTGCACATTGATGCGGCGCGCCTGGCCAGCGCCCGAAGAATAGCCGCCCAGCGACAGCCCCGCCTCGCGGTTGTTGTACACGAAGTTATTCGTCATCAGGATATCTTCCGTCGCCTTGCCGCTATGCTCACTGGCGAATTCGAAGCCGATGTCGTTATTGGTCGAGATATTGCGGTCGAAGATGATGTTGCGGCCACCGTCCACATAGAAGCCGCCCGCCGATCCCTCGCCGCCGTACCACGGGTTGGTGGTGCTGGAGTTATTGGCCGAGGTATTGCCGCGCACCAGACCATTGCGCACGCGGTCGTTGTCGCCGCAACCGGAGCACTCGCCCTCATAGCCGATGAAGTCGAAACCGATGTTGTTATTGTCATGCACGCTGTTGCCGAGGATTTCAAAGCGGTCGACGTTGCCGTTGATGACCAGCGCCTCGCTGGCCTGCAGCACGTTCTGGTACACCTCATTCCCCTGCACCAGCAGATCGGTCACACCGGTCGCATTGGTGCCGAAGACCGCCAGGCCATGCGCGCCCACCGAGCAGGGATCCTTGCAGGTGCTGGTGTTCTTGATGTCGTGGATCTTGTTATTGACGATCTGAAGATTCGCGCCATTGCCCTCGATCAGAATCCCGACCGGGGTGTTGCTGCCGCTCGAGGTCAGGCCCTTGATCTCAAAGCCTTCCACGCGCACGTAATTGGAATTCTTGATCGTGACCAGGCCTTCACGGCCAGATGGCGTCAAGCCACTGCCGCTGATGATGGCGCCGGCGTCGCCCTTGACCGTGATGAAGGCCGTCGCCGTTCCCGATTTCCCGGATATCAGCACCTTCTGCGTATAAGTACCCGCCAGCACGCGCACGGTGTCGCCGGCATTCGCCGTGTTCACCGCGCTCTGTATCGATTGCCCCGGGCTCACCGTAATGGTGACCGCATGCGCGGCAATCAGGTGGGTAGAAGCCAGCAAGCCGGCGAGCAGCCGCGCGCCCGTGGCAAAAGCCTTGACACATTTCATAGGGACCTCCAAGTGATAGCCACCAAGTCCGCTGGTGGCACGCGGGATCACACCGGCACCGCCTCCAGCAGCAGTGCGTGTTCAAAGCGCAGCGTTAGGCGATTGCGTCCGCCTTCCACGATGCCGAAGTCCTTGCCATCGACGTAGTCGCGCAGGCGCCAGCGTCCGGCGCCGAGGCCGCGGATCTCGACCGGGCCGTCCCAGCTCGGCGCGAAGAAGGCGAAGTACATGCGCCCCTCCTTCTCGACCACGTGACCTTCCGGCTTGTCGAAGCAGATGTCATACAGCTCGCCGCGATAGACGCCGTTGGCCAGCATCTTGTCGCGATAGATGCCGATCCATTTGCGCCATTTGACTTCGCGTTCGGGCGTCAGAAGGAAACTGTCCTTGGGCTTGGGATCGACCGGCCAGGTGAACTTGGTCGACAGCACGGCGCCGATGCCGATGGTCGAGGCGAAATCCTGGCCGCCATCGCTCAGCTCAACGTGGTCGCCCGCGTAGGGCGCGGTGCGGCCCATCAGCGCCTTCAGCGTCTTGCCCTTGTGCCGCACCTGCCAGGAGGACAGCGGGTCCGAAGCCGGGGCCTGGTTCATGTAGGGGAGGTTGTGGAAGGCGTACGAGGTGCCGCATGGGCACAGCTCCACCACCGCATGCGGATTGATTTCACGCGCGGTGTCGTACACCATCTTCCAGAAATCCTGCAGCTTCTCGAATGACTCCTCCGGCCGCGCGTGCTTGTGCGCCGGGTTGTAGCACGGCGCCACGCCATTCAGGTGTTGGCCGTCGATCTTCAGTCCCTGATAGCCCCATTCGCCGAAGATCTTGCGTATCCACTGACGTGTCATCTCGATGGTCGGCTCGTAGGCCGGGCACAGATACAGGCTGTTCCACCAGGAGATCAGCTGCGGCGCGCCCTCCTTGTCCAGCAACAGCATGTCGGTGTGATCGTGCAGCAGGTCCGAGCCGGGATCGACCGCCACCGGCGTAATCCACAGGCGCGCCTTCAGGCCCGCATCCTTGACCGCGCCAACCAGGCCGCGCATGTCCGCTTCGCCGTTGGGGAATTTTTGGGCGTCCAGCTTCCAGTCGCCTTCATTGTTCTGCCAACCGTCGTCCAGCACGGCCCATTCAAGGCCCAGCTCCTTGGCCTTCTGCAGCGTGCCCACCATGAGCGGTATCGTGAAGTCGCGCTCATAGCCCCACGCGCACCAGATCGGCTCATAGCATTCCGGCGGACAGTCAGGCGAACGCAGGCCGCGCTCGGCCATCGCCTGGCGGTAGTTGTCCAGCGCGGCGAAGTAATCGCCGGTGTGCAGCGCGAGGAAGGTGTCCAGCGTCTCCAGGGTTTCGCCGGGTTGCAGCGTCGCTTCCTGTTTGAACTCGACCGCCAGCGAAGCGCCGCCCGCCACCGCGCGCACCGGCAGCGCCACCAGGCGCGGCACCACATCCAGATGGCCGACCGCCAAGCCGCAATCGCGGTTCCATACATCGACCGCCGGCGTGCCGCCGCCGTAATCGGAACCATTCATGCCCATGAAATTGCGCTGCTCAAAGCCGGCGTCCATCGGCTGCACCCAGTCGCGGCGGTCGGGGTGGGTGGCGCCGGAATAGGTCCAGAACTCGGCCTTGCGGCCCTTCGCGGCGCGCAGCGTATGCGCGCTGTTGGCCCAGGCGGCGACCTGCAAAGGCCTGTCGCTGGCGTTACGGTAGCTCACGCGGATGACGGCGAAGCCGGGCTGGCGCTCGTAAAAGGTGATGGCGACCGTCTTCTCCACGGCCTCCTCCGACTTGCCGGTCAGGCGATGGCGCACGCCTGGACCATGCGGCCCATCGACGCGGTCCGCCGCCTGCGACGACAGCGCGAAGCGTTCGATCCAGCGCCCGTTCGGCAAACGCAGGCGCTCGCTCGGCGCGAAGGCCGTCACGGCGGCGGGGCGCGGGCCACGGCGCGACACCACGCGGCTGCGCAGTTGGCCATCGAATTCCAGCGCCATCGCGGCGTCCCCGATGCGCGCGACATGCGCGACATCCTTGCCCTGGGGCGCCGGCACGGCGGCCGCGCCGGCCTCGCCCACGGTGGTCGCCACGGCCGTTCCAGCCAGCCATTGCAGCAAGGTGCGGCGGCATTGATCATGTGGGTGTTTCATCGCTCTCCTCGTTATTGTGTGGTTTGCGCTTGTTGCCAGGCGCGCGGATAGGCTTTCTCCGCGTTGATCCGATACAGTTTGTCGACCACGGCACGCGGCAGCGACAGGCCGCGTACCGGCTTGTCCAGCTCCGGCACGGTGAAGCTGTCGGCCGTGACGAAATAGCGCCAGTCGCGCCGCCACACCTGGTCCACGTCGGCGACGAAGCTGGCGTCGTCCTGTTCCGCCGATTGCGCCAGATCGGAGCCGTACATCAGCCGGTCCTGATACTTGATAAAGAATTCGCTCACGCGTTTGAGATCACGCTGCGACTGGTATTGCAGCTGACCGATGCGGGCCGCGACATCGACGTTGACGCCGGGATGGGCATCCAGAAATCGCGCCAGGCGATCGACGTCCCACTCCAGCGACGCCAGATGCACGCCAGTGAATCGCAGCCTGGGATGCTTGTCCAGCAGGCGGTCGCGCGCGGCCATCTGGTCTTCGTAGCTTGGCATTTCGGGATGCGCGTACATGTGGTAGGCCGGATGCGCCTTGAAATATTCGCGGTCGTTATTGACCGTCATCTGCTCTACCGGCAGCCAGCAGTTACGCGGCTCGCCTTGATGCCCCAGCACCATCACGCCGCGTTGCGCCAGTCCATTGAACAAGGCGTCGAAACGCGCGTCGTCGATCATCACCAGCTCGCCCTTGCTGTCGCGCAGGCTCATGCCAATGTTCTTCCAGACCTTGACGCCGACCGCGCCGTCAGCCAGCGCGCCATCGAGATCCTTCAGCGTGGCTGCGCTCCATTCGGGCAGCTCGAAGCCTTCGGTGGAAAACGTCGCCGCCCATGCCACCTGTCGCGGATGCCGGTGCGCCAGCGCGCTGGCCACGCGGCGCTGCTGCGCCAGCGATGGGAAATCCGGATAGTCGACATTAATCGTCAGCGCGCGGAAGTTGTCCTTGCGCGCCAGGGCCAGCCACGCCTCCTGGCTGGCGCTATGCAGGTGCAGGTGTGCGTCTATCTTCGGCACTTTGGCGAAATCCGCCATCGTGTAGCCGCCGTCGGACGCAGCCGCGGTGCCCAGCAGCGCGGACAACAAGGCAGGTATCAGGGTCCAACGCATCGAATGTCTCCTTGGTGATGGCGGCACGTTAGCGCGCGCCCGCCAGTCGCTCCAGCGCCTGGTCGTTCAGCGGCACGCCCGCGCAGCGCGCGGCATACAGCGCCGCGCCCAGCACCGGCACCAGACGCGGAGGCGCCAGGCGATATGGCCCGCTACGCGCCGCCAGCGCCTGCGCGAACGGCGCATGCAGCGGTCCGTCGGCGCCGAACAAGCCACCGCTGTACGACACGGCTACTTCCACCTCGTCTGCTACGCCCAGCGCGTCACGCACCGCATCGACCAGCAACGCCAGCTCGGCCGCCGCCGAGGTGATGATCGCCTCGGCCTGAAGATCACCCAGCGCGGCCGCCTCGCTGACCAGCCGCGATAACGCCGCCACGCGGCTGCGCTCCGCTTGCAGATCGCCGTAAATCACCTGGCACAGATCCAGATCCTCCGCCAGCGCGAGACGCTGGCGCACCAGCTTGTACAACGATCCGCGCGGCGCGCGGCCATCGCTCATGCGCGAGAACAGCGCCAGGCCGGCACGTGCGATCCAGTACGCCGAGCCCTCGTCGCTGAACAATTCGCCCCAGCCGCCAGCACGCGCGCGGCGGCCGGCGAATTCACCGTAAGCCATCGAGCCGGTACCGGCGATGACACTGATGCCATCCGCGCACGCGAGCGATCCCGCCCAGCTGCACACCATGTCGTTGCCGCACACATAGCGCTCGTGACCGAGGATGGCGCGCGGCAGCGCATCCAGCTGCCGTTGGGCCGCGCGGTCTTCGCCATACGCCGGCAAGCCAAAGAACGCGAATGCCAGATCGCTGGCCGTGACGTTGGCGGCGCTGAACAGCGCGTTGCAACCGCGCGCCAGCATCGCGGCCGCGCCCTCCATGCCGACCTCCAGATAGTAGGCGCCGCTTTCTGTGTGCTGGGCCAGCACCTGTCCCTGGCCGTCGATCAGCGCGAACGCGGTCTTGGTGCCGCCGCCGTCAACCCCGAGGAACATGATCTTCTCCTGCGAACGGATAGATAGTCACGCCGCGCACCACGCGGTTGACGGTGCCGGATGCGCTGGGGGTGTCCGGACGGATGCCCTGCGCCAGCGACTGCAACAGCGCGAAGGCCTGACAGAACAGGATGTAAGGCAGCGCCAGCGCCAGGTCGGCCGCATGTTCCGCGCCTTCCAGCACCACGCCATCATTCCCCAGCTCCGCGTCGGCGCGCCCGCTCAGCGCCAGCACACGGCCGGCCCGGCCATCGTTGCGCAGTTCGCGCAGCAGGTCCAGGTCGTAGCGGCGCGCGTAAGGATCATTCGACAGCAGCACCACGACCAGCGTGTCGGCATCGACAATGGTCTTCGGACCATGGCGGAAGCCCAGCGGCGAATCGAACAGCGCGACCACACGGCCATCGGTCAACTCCAGCAGTTTGAGCGACGCTTCGCGCGCCAGCCCGCGCAGCTCATTGCTGCCGAGGTAGACCACGCGCTTGAACTTACGCGCCACCAGCGCCCGCAGCAGCGGCAATTCGGTTTCCTGCACGCGACTGGCGGCGGCCGACGCGGCGGCGGTCTCGCCGGGCGCCAGCACGCCGAACGCCAGCGCCGCCGTCAGCAGCATGGAGGTGAAGCTGGTGGTCATGGCGAAACCACGATCATGGGTCGCATCGGGCAGCAAGATGGCGAACGCGTTGTCGCGGCCTTGGGCCAAGCGATACAGCTCGCCGTCCGCGTTGCAGGTGATGACCAGGTGGTGGACATCATTCACCAGTTGGTCCGCCAGCGCCACGGCGGCCGTGCTTTCAGGGCTGCTGCCGGAACGGGCAAACGACACCATGAGCGTCGGCACTCCGGGCTGCAGGAAACGCAGCGGGCCGGAAACGAGATCCGTGGTCGGCACGGCTTCCGCACGCAGCCCCTTGCCCAGCAAGGAGGGCGCCAGGCACTCGCCCAGGAAAGCCGACGTGCCGGCGCCGGTCAGCACGATGCGCAGATCGGCGCGCGCCAGCAGCGGCGCGAGGAAGGCATCGAGGGCCGCGCGCCTGCCGCTCACCAGCGCATCGATCTCCGGCCAGACGCTGGGCTGCTGCGCGATTTCACGCGCGGTCTGGCCGCCTCCCGCCTCGTCCAGGCGGTCCGCGCCTATGCCCAAAATCTCCTTGTCTGCCACTAGCATGTTTCCAACTCCTTTGTTGCGGCGCCCGCGTCGCAGGCATCCATGTACTGGCGCAGCACTCTCGCTACGCCCTCTTTGAGTAAATCGGCCGGCAGATTGCGCACACGGCCTTCGCGCACCGCCTCATACTGGGCCGGCAGGTATTGGCTCAACAGCGTCAATGGCGGCGCCTCGCGCTCCAGATTCGCCATCAGACGCGCCTGCGCTTCCTGGATCGCCGGATGCGGCCAGTAGTAGCGTATGCGGTCGCTCAGACTGTACTGCTGATCGAAACGCGCGCGCGCCGCATCGCCGCCGTAGTATTTACGCCAGTATTCCGGCTCGGCGCGCATCACTTCCAGCACCGTGTTTTTGAAATCCGAGCCTTTGCCCTCGCCCGCCATCTCCTGCTCGATATCCGCCAGCGCCCACAAGGTTTCTCGCAACGCGAAGGTCAGGCCGGGCCCGACTTTCAGAATGGCGAAGTGGCCAGCCACCAGCGCGGCCAGATTGGCCGGGGTCTGATAGTCGGTCGAATGTGCCTCGTACACCAAAGTCGGCTCGCCTTCGATGAAGCGGCTCAGTTCCACCGCGCGTTCCGGCTTGTAGTCGATGACCTTGTGGTGGTCGAACTCCACGCCCGGCTGCACCACCAGGCCGATCACGCGCGGCCAGACCGGCGCCAGCCCCGCCGCCGCGAACGCCAGCCGATGCACCTTGATGGTCAGCGCCGCCGCTCCCGGCGTGGTCACGCTGAGTTCTTCCAGATCTTCATGGGCGCCGCCCGGCACCGGCACCTCGGTGCCGACCACGTACACCGGCGCCTCGCCGCCCGCCGCCTGCCAGGCGCGTTCCGCCACCACGCACAGGCGCGCCGCGCGTTCGGCCACCACGGCATCCGGCAGCGGCACCGGATCGCCGGCGCAGGACATCGAGCAATCGAGGTGGATCTTGCGGAAGCCGTCCGTCACATACTGCTCGATCAACACTTCCGATCGCACCATGGCCGTCTCCGCCGGCTGGCCTTGCCACGCGTTCGGTCCCAGATGGTCGCCGCCCAGCAGGATGCGATCGCGCGCCAGTCCGACGCGGTCGGCGATTCCGTGCACGAAATCACGGAAGGCGGCAGGCGTCATGCCGGTATAGCCGCCATCCTGATTCACCTGGTTCGAGGTGGCCTCGATCAACACTGGAAGCCCGCGTTCCAGCGCGGTTTCCATCGCCGCCTCGATCACCAGCGGATGCGCCGAGCACACGGCGTGGATGCCAACGCGCTCCCCCGCCTTGTGCCGGCGCACCAGATTCAATAAATAGTCCATCTATCAGTCCTTGAATAATCCAGTTCAGGCGGCGCCGTCGTCCGGCTGCAGCGCGAGGAACAGCGCCGCCGCCAGCGACAGCACAATGCCCGCCAGCCGGTAGCCGGTCGGCAGCGACGCCGCCAACGCCATCGAGATCACGGTCGTCAGCAATGGTGCGCCGGCGTTCACCAGCGGCGACACCATCAGCGCCTTACCATGGCGGAAGGCATACACCAGTGTCAGCGCACCCACCGCGTTCAGTATCTGCGTGGCGGCGGCGAGCAGCGGCCCCGAAGGACCGTAATTAATCGGCTGCGAAAAGTCCGTCATCGCGATGGCCACCGGGATGAACAGCAAGGCGCTGGCCGTCATGTAGAAGAAAATACTCTCCGCATCCATGCTGGCGTTGGCCAGCTTGATGAAGTAAGCCTGCAAGCCCCAGGCCACCAGCACGCCCAGCGCCAGCAGGAACCACAAGCCATACTGCTGCGGCGCGCCGCCAGGCGTGTAGTCGAACAGCGGTAGCGCGCAGATCGCCAGCACGATGCCGGCCATGCCCATGACGCCGGTGCGCTCACGCAAAAAGGCGAACGACAGCGCGATCGTCAGCACCGGCGACAGCGAGATGAGCGGAAAGATCAGATAAGTCGGTCCCGCCTTCACCGCGTAGAACAGAATCATCTGCCCGCCCGCGCCCAGCAAACCGATCGCCAAGCCATACGCGATCGCGCGGCCATCGTGGCGCACCTTCCATTCCGCGCGCGCCAGCACGATCAGCGCTGGCGGCACCATGGTCAGCGCCCACACCACGTAGATCAGCGTTTCAGGGAAGCCGTGCTGGCTTGGCAGCCCGGCGAACGCGCCCCACACGCCCCACAGCAGCGTGGTGGCCAGCGCGTAACCCAGCCAGCGCGGGCGGCGCGTACTGGCGGTGTCCTCGGTTTGTATCGTGCTTGTCGTCGTATTCATGTGGTCCCGTCAGAATTTCACGCTCATGCCGGCCACGTAGGTGCGGCCCCAGGTTTCGAAGCCATACAGCGCGTCGCCGCGGCCCAGGTTCGAGCGCATGACCGCATCGCCCAGGTTCTTGCCCTCGATGAACAGGGTGATGTTGCGGGTCACATCCCAGGAGGCGGACGCGGTCACCCACGTCAGCGCATCGACCTTGTTGGGATAGCCGGCCAGCACATTGGTGCTCTGAGTGTACTCCCCGGTGTAGTCGAACGAGATCGATGCGTTGATGCCGTTCTTCTCATACAGCAGCCCTATCGAGGACGCGGTTGGCGCCACGCCCTCCAGCTGGCCGACATACTCGCCGTTCTGGTAAGCCTTGGTCCAGGTCTTGGCGAATTTGGCGTTGAAGCCGAAGCCATTGTCGAACAGGTGCTGCACGCCCAGCTCCAGGCCACGCACGCGCGCCTTGTCGCCATTGACCGGGTGGGTCACGGTGTACAGATAACCCGGCACGCCGATATCCACATGCTCGTCGGTCTGGTAGGTGACGAAGTTCTTGATTTGCTTGGCGAAGATCGCCGCCGTGATGGCCGACTTCGGACGGTAATACCACTCCGCCGACAGGTCCTGCTGCACCGCCTCGGTCGGTTTCAGTTTCGGGTCGCCGACCACGTTGAGCACATAGCTGCGGTCCAGCGTGTTGTCGGTGCGGGTCGGCGCCAGCTTGTCCAGCGATGGTCGGGCCATCACCTTGGCCAACGCGCCGCGCACCACGAAATCCTCGCGCGCCCACCAGCTGATGTTCGCCGATGGCAGCAGCTTGGTGTAGCTGCCGTCCTCCGATACCGGCACCGCCGGGCTGTAGACGATGGTCGGGCTGCTGGTCGGGATGTTCGGCGTCGGATCGTCGATCGATACGATCTTGTCGATCGCGCTCTTCGAGGTGGTCTTGGTGCGCACCAGGCGCGCGCCGATATTGCCGTTCCAGTTTTCGCCGGACAGTTCCAGCTGGCCGTACAGCGTCGCGGTCTTCTCGCGCACCGAATACGAATCGGTCGGCACGAACACCGGCTGCGACTTGCTAACGTCATAGGTCTCGCCGGTCGGATTGCCTTCCGCGTCCAGAACCGGCTTGCCATCGAGCGCCTTCAGCGCCGCCAGATAGGCCGCCACGTCGAACTTGACGAAACTGCCGGGGAAGCTGCCGCCGGCGTTGCGCATATAGTTCGGCAGCGTCATCGGCTGCACCACGTTGGCGCCCAGCGAGGCGAACGTGGTCGAGTACATATCGCAGTACTGACAGGCGCCGCCGCTCTTCTCGTTGCCGATCGAGTTGCGATCCTTCTTGCGATTGGTGGCGCTGGCGCCGAATTGCAGCGCATCGACATGCCATGCACCGCTCAGCGACAGGCGGCCATCGAGCGAGGCGCCGTCGATGGTGTCCTTGATATCGGTGCCGGTCAGGCCGGCGAAATGCACGCCGTAGTCCTTGTTACCCAGACGGCCGGCCGCCAGCTCGGTCGCCAGGTCGCGGCCATCTTCCAGGGTGACGCGGATGTCGGGGAAGGCGCCGTTGTTGGCGCGGTAGTAGCCGGTGTTGTGGCCGGCGATGCCGGCGACCACGAAGGTGTCCTTGCCGCCGGAATCTCGCTTGGAGGTCGAGCGGTACAGGTCACCCGTCAGTTTCAAATCGTTCGACACCTTCCATTCACCGCGCCAGCCGGCCTGCATGGTGTCGACCACGCGGTCGGCCGTGACGTTGGACATTTCAGGAATCAGATCATGCACCGTCATGCTGGTGATCAGATGGTCCTTGACCACCACATCGGACCAGCGGCCCGGCGCATGTTCGATGTAGTAGGACTGCTGATAGCCGATTTGCGGCGAGTCCAGGCGCGTGGCCAGGCCGTCGACTGTCATCTTGAAGTTCGGCGTGACCTTCCATTCAAAGGCGCCGGACAGCGCGGTGCGCTTCTTCTCTTCAAACACGGAACCGAAGGAGATGCAGCAAGGTCCGAGCAGATTGCTCTCGCCCTCGCCGATCACGCCATCGCCATTCACGTCGAAGCTGCCCGGCGAGTCGGCGTTGTAGGTCTGGTAGCCCAGCGAATCGGTGCGCACCTTGCGCTTGGAGACCACCGCGCCCACCAGCACGCCCATGGTGTTGTTATTGAAGGTGTTGCTGACCACACCGGACAGCTTGCCGCCATCCTTGCGCGACAGGTCGTTATGGTCCGCCTCGAAACGCACGGAGGCGTGATAGCCAGGATTGTCCATCGGGCGCGCCGAACGCAGGTTGACGGAGCCGCCGATACTGCCCTCCATTTGCGACGCCTCGGCCGACTTCATGACGTCCGCGCCGCTGATCACTTCCGACGGCAGCACGTCGAAAGCGAAGTCGCGGCCGTCGCCGTCGGTGGCCAGGATGCGTTTGTTCAGGGTGACGATGTTGTAGCCGGAGCCGAGGCCGCGCACATTGATGTACTGCCCCTCGCCGCCACGGGTGCGCGACACCGAGATGCCGGAGATGTGGGTCAGCGAGTCGGCCACGTTATCGTCGGGGAAGCGGCCCAGCTCAGTCGCCGAAATCGAATCCTGAATCACGTCGGCATTGCGTTTCAGTTCCAGCGATTTGGCCAGGGCGGCGCGCGGGCCGGTCACCACCACGACCGGCGCGGCTGGCGCTTCCGCATCCGCCTGCGTCTGCGTCTGCGCGAAAGCCACGCCGCATAGCGCCATCTCCACCGCCACGGCGATCAGGCTGCGCCGAAGTCCCTTTTCCATTCTGCTACCCATGCCAATCTCCCTCATAGTGCCGTGTTGTTGTCTGTGGTTTGTGACTTATGTAAGGATAGTAATAAGCAAAGAAAGAAAACACAACAAACTTTCGAATTATTTCTTTTCCGTGTTGTATTTTCGTTTTCTTTCGTTTTTAACCGACATAACTTTCTTTTTGTTTCGAATCTACAATGTTTGCTGGCATGGCGCGCACGATCTGGTAAGCTGCCATTTTTTGACAAATCAACAGCAAAACCCATGCGACTCAGTAGTCAACGCCGCGCCGCGATCCTGGAAGCGCTCACTCAGCACGGTTCGGTGCAGGTCAACGAACTGGTGGAGAAAATGGGCGTCTCGGCGGTGACCATCCGCAGCGACCTCAGTGCGCTGGAATCCCAGGGACTGGCCACGCGCAGCCACGGCGGCGCCATGCTGGCGCGCACGCCGCCGGCCGAGCAGACCATCCGCCAGAAGGACGCCATCAACCACGAGCAGAAAGAGCACATCGGCGCTTACGCCGCGCGCATGGTGCAACCGGGCGACAACATCATCATCGACTCCGGCACCACCACCATCTCGCTGGCGCGCCACCTGCGCGAGGCGCAGAACATCACGGTGATGACCAATGGCCTGAACATCGCTTGGGAGCTGGCCGACGCGCCGGGCGTGGACCTGATCCTGACCGGCGGCCTGCTGCGCAAGCAGTCGCTGTCGATCCAGGGCACGCAGGCGGAAGCCTGCCTGCAGGCCTACAGCTTCGACAAGCTGTTCCTCGGCGTGGACGGTTTCGATCTGCAGTTCGGCGTCACCACCCACCACGAGGCGGAAGCGAGCCTGAATCACAAGATGGTGGAACGCGCCAAGAAGATCATCGTGCTGGCCGACGCCTCCAAGTTCGGCCGCGTGAGCCTGCACCGCATCGTGCAGCTGGACCGCATCCACACGGTGATCACCGACGCCGGCATCAGCCCGGAATACCGCGACGGCCTGCTGGAAGCCGGCATCGAGCTGCTGATTGCGGAGTGACGCTGTGCTGAGCGGACGTATCCTCACCCCGGACGGCTGGATCAACGGCAGCATCGCCTTCGACCAGCGCATCCAACACATCCGCGAGAACCACGACGCGCACAGCACGCTGACCATCCTGCCCGGCTTTATCGACCTGCACGTGCACGGCGCCGCCGGCGTCGACATCATGCAAGGCGGCGACGCCGGCGACGCCGTGGCGCGCGCGCATGCGAAGCACGGCACCACCGCCATGCTGGGCACCACCATGACCGCCACCGACAACTCGATCCGCCGCGCGTTGCGCGGCCTGGCGCCGGTCATCGCGCAGCGGCCGACCGGCGCCGCGCGCATGCTTGGCGTGCACCTTGAAGGCCCATTCCTCAGCATCCACAAGCTGGGCGCGCAACCGGCGGATGCGGTCACTGTGGGCAGCATGGATCTGGTGCGCGACTATCACGCGCTGGCGCCGATCCGCGCCATGACGCTGGCGACCGAGGTGGATGGCCATCTGGCGCTGATTCCGCAACTGAATGAACTCGGCATCCGGGTGCAGATCGGTCACAGCAACGGCAGCTATGAAGACGGCGTCGCGGCGCTGAAAGCCGGCGCCGCCGGCTTCACCCATCTGTACAACGGCATGACGGAGCTGAATCACTACCGGCCCGGCATCGTCGGCGCGGCGCTGGCGCATGCGGAATATGCGGAGATCATTCCGGACCTGCAGCACGTTGCGCCAGGCGCCATCCACGCGGCCCTGCGCGCGATTCCGCGCCTGTACGGCGTCACCGACGCCACCTCCGCCACCGGCATGCCCGACGGCGAATATGGCCTGGGCAGCCAGCGCGTCTACAAGTGCCTGGGCTGCGTGCGGCTGGCCACCGGCTCGCTGGCGGGCAGCGTGCTGACCATGGACCAGGCCTTGCGCAACTTCGTCGGCCTGGGGCTGGAGCTGGCCGATGCATCGAACCGCCTGTCGCTCTACCCCGCGGATTACCTGGGCGAGCATGAGCGCGGCCGCCTGACGCAGGGCGCCTGGGCGGACATCGTGGTACTCAACGCGGAATTACAACCGGTGGCCGTCTTCGTGGAAGGTGAAGCCATCGATCTCACCACCAACTAGACGGAGCCTCGATGCAAGCACGCGCCATGGGATTTTTACTGTTCATCGCGGGAATGGGTGGGCTGCTGTATGGAATAGACGTCGGCATCATCGCGGGCGCGTTGCCTTATCTTGAATCCACCGCGTCGGTGGCGTGGCGCCTGAGCGCGCAGCAACTGAGCTTTATTGTGGCGGCGGTGCTGCTGGGCTCCGTGCTGTCTTCCCTGTTCGCCGGCGCGCTGGCCGACTGGATCGGCCGCCGCTGGGCCATGGTGTTGTCCGGCGTGCTGTTCACGCTCAGCATTCCCCTGATCGCGCTGGCCGATGGCTACGTGCCGCTGCTGCTCGGGCGCCTGCTGCAAGGCGTCAGCGGCGGCCTGATTGGCGTGATCGTGCCGCTGTACCTGGCCGAGTGCCTGCACGCGCGCCAGCGTGGACGCGGCGCCGCGCTGTTCCAGCTGCTGCTGACGGTGGGGCTGGTGGCGGCGGCGGTGATAGGCCTGATGCAGGCGCACTCGGTGGAGACGGCGACCGCCGCCGCCCAGCATCTGGCCGAGACCCAGCGCACGGCGGCGGTGTTCGCGGCCAAGGATCACGCGTGGCGCAGCATCTTCTGGTGGTGCCTGACGCCGGGCCTGGTGTTCACCGCCGGCGCCCTGCTGCTGGCCGAGTCGCCGCGCTGGCTGGCGCGCCGTGGCCGCATCGAGGACGCCCGCGCCGCCCTGCTGCGCACCCGTCCCGCAGCCGAAGCCGAGGCCGAGCTGCGCGAAATCCAGCAAGCGCTGGCTCCCGCCGCGAGCGTGGCCAGCATCGCCGCGCCTGCCGATCCGCTCCTGAGCCGCCGCTACCTGCTGCCCTTCCTGCTGGCCTGCCTGATCCTGGCGCTGAACCAGGCCACCGGCATCAACTCGGTGCTGGCCTACGTGGTCAACATCCTGAACCAGGCCGGCTTGCCCGGCACCACCGCCAACGCCGGCGACGTGGTCTTAAAAGTGCTGAACGCGGTGATGACCATCGTGGCCGTGATCCTGGTCGACCGCAAGGGTCGCAAGTTCCTGCTGATGCTGGGCACGGGCGGCATCGTCACCGCGCTGCTGGCCGCCGGCCTGCTGTTCCGCGGAGCCGAATCCGGACAGCACGACGTGCGCCCAGCCCTGCAAGCGCGCATCCAGTCCGACAGTCTTGCGCTGCGGCTGGACGCCGCCACGCTGCAAAGCTTTGGCACGGCCGCCGCCGGTGGCGCGCCGGTGCAGCTGACCGTGGCCTATTCCTACGGCCCGTTCACCAACGTGCAAACGCGCCGCAGCGACGATCCCGCCCTGCCGGTGCTGCACATGAATCGTGAAGACACGGTGCAGGCCGACAGCGTGATCGGGGCGTTCTTCCGCAAGCTGCATCTGAATCCGTTCGCCGATCCGGCCGAAGGCCTGGAGGCGCCGCTGCGCATCGAGCGCGCCGACCTGGCCGCCGTGCCATCCAGCGCGCATGGCTGGAAGGTGGCGCTGGCCATGTGCCTGTTCGTGGCCGGCTTCGCGGTCGGTCCGGGCGTGTGCGTGTGGCTTGCGTTGTCGGAGCTGATGCCGACCCGCATCCGCTCCAACGGCATGAGCATCGCGCTGCTGATCAACCAGTTCGTGTCGACCATGATCGCCGCCACCTTCCTGCCCACAGTGGGGCAGTACGGCTACGCCACCATGTTCTTCTGGTGGGCCGGCGCCACCCTGCTCTACTTCCTGACCGCGACCTTCCTGCTGCCTGAGACCAAAGGGAAAACGCTGGAAGAAATCGAGGCCCACTTCGCCGGCAAATAATCAGGCCGGCGCCAGGCACTCCTCCAGCGTCAGTTCCAGCAACGGGAAGTGGCCCGTCTCCACCTTGAAGAAGGCCGCCTGTGGGAAGATGACTTCCCACACGGCGCGGTCCTTGTCGGCGTCGATCATCGGATCGTAGGCGCCGAACAGCACCGAGACCGGGCCGGTGAAGGCGCTTGGCTGCGGCGTGTGGTCGAGCGCCGAGAAATCGTCCGAGGTGGCCACCGAGGTCGGGCCGTCGAACGCGCCGGGCTGCTGGATCAGTTCCGCGAACGAGCGCGCCGCCTCCGGACCGCCGTTCGGGCCGAAGTACAGTTCCGTCGCATCCGGCAGCAACGAGAGCGCGCCAAACACATCCCAGAAACGCGGACGGCCTGGATCTTCCTCATACATGGCCAACGCGGTGGCCAGCTTGCCCGCGTGCTGATGGTCGGTGTGCACGCGGAAGGCGCGGCGCGCCAGGCGCAGCGCGGCGTCTTCCGGATTGTAGGTGGGCGCCAGCAGCACGATGTTCTTGATCAGTTCAGGCGCGTGGCGCGCCAGATGCACCGCCAGGTGCGCGCCGAAGGAGCTGGCCATCACGGTCAGCGGCTGGCCGGCTTCGGCGGCGACGCGTCGGAACTCGGTCAGCGCGGCCTCCAGCAGGTCCAGGTAAGGACGCGCGGCGCACGGTTTGGCGACCGGCTGGTGCCACCAGTGGACATGGCTGGCGTCCGGATAACGGGCGCGCTCAAAGACCGGGCCCAGTGCGGGACCGCCGTGCAGATAAAAAACCGAAGGTGCTGCCATGTTCTCTCCTTTGCATATGCAACGGCCATTATAAATATTGTTGATTGACATTGCCAAAAACCCGGCTCAAGATCGCTGGATGAAAAAATTCCTCCTTGCTTTCTCCCTGCTGCTGGCGGCGGGCATGCCGGCCCAGGCCGGGGCCCAGGTGCTGTCGGTGCGCGACCAGGCGACGGTCGTCAACGAACTGCTGGTCGACCGCTTCGACAATCTGCTGCCCGACATCATGCGGCAAACCGGCATCGACATGTGGGTGGTGGTCTCGCGCGAATACAATGAAGATCCGGTGTTGAAGACCATGCTGCCGGCCGAATGGCTGAACGCGCGCCGCCGCACGGTGCTGGTGTTTTACCGCGACGCCAAAACCGGCAAGGTGGAACGGCTGGCCGTGGCGCGCTACAACGTCGGCAAGAGCATCACCGCCGCCTGGGACATGAAGCAGTTCCCGGATCAGTGGGCGGCGCTGGTGGACATCATCCGCCGGCGCAATCCGGACAAGATCGCGCTCAACACCTCGACCCACTTCGGCCACGCCGACGGCATCGACCACACCGACTACAACGAGCTGCTGGCCGCCCTGCCGGCCGAGCTGAAAAAGCGCGTGGTATCGGCCGAGCCGCTGGCCGTGCGCTGGCTGGAGTCGCGCACCGAACGCGAGATGCAGATCTATCCGCAGTTGGTGAACGCCACCCACAAGATCATCGAGGAAGGTTTTTCCGAGCGCGTGATCACGCCCGGCATCACCACCGCCGACGACGTGGTGTGGTGGTTCCGCCAGAAGATCCGCGACCTCGGCTACGACACCTGGTTCCATCCATCGGTGGAAATCCAGCGCGCCGGCAAGGGACTGGCCAATGCCGAGGTGATCGTGCCGGGCGACCTGCTGCACGTCGATATCGGCATCACCTACCTGCGCCTGAACACCGACATCCAGCAGCACGCCTACGTGCTGAAGCCGGGCGAGACCGCCGCCCCGGCCGAGCTGACCAAGGCGTTCGCCAGCGCCAACCGCCTGCAGGACATCCTGACGTCGAATTTCAAGCAGGGCCGCAGCGGCAACGAGGTGCTGGCCGCCGCGCTCAAGCAGGCCAAGGCAGAGGGCATCAACGCCACCATCTACACCCATCCGATCGGCTATCACGGCCACGCGGCCGGTCCGGCCATCGGCATGTGGGACATGCAGGGCGGCGTGCCGGGCAGTGGCGACGACGTGCTGCGCCCCAAGACCGCCTACTCGATCGAGCTGAACGCCGCGACCGCCATCCCGGGCTGGAACGCGCCGGTGCGCATCATGCTGGAGGAGGATGCCTATTTTGATGAAAGTGGCGTGCGCTACATCAACGGCCGGCAGAAATCGCTGCTGCTCCTCCCAAGAGCGGCCCCATCTGTTGAGTAGGGAAAACAAATAGTTCCGGCAGGCTTTGGAGTGCCCAAAAGCGGCGACATTTGCGATCATAGGGGGAGCGGACGCGAGGCCAAAACGTCCGTTCCCCCTGTCCTTTTTGGCCCCAACCCAACTGGAGCAACGCTTATGAACTCGTTTGTGGAAACGCTGTCCCCGGCAGCCCGAAATCACGCGGAAGCCCGCATTGATTATTACGCCGACCTGACCCAGTCGGTGCTGCGCTCGCTGCGCCAACTGGCCGAGGTCAATGTGCAGTTCAGCCGCGAGGTGCTGGACGAATCCACCGCCGCGCTGCGTTACGCGCTGCTGACCCCGCCCACCGAACGCGCGCCGGACAATGCGCCGCAGCAGGCCGGCGCGCTGCTGCAAAAGCTGCAGGCTTATCACCAGCAGCTGGCGCAGGTGGCGACCGACTTCCAGTCCGAAATCACCCAGCTGGCGCAGGAACACGTGCCGCAGGCGGCGCGCACCGCCACCGAGCTGGCCGACGCCGGCCGCAAGGTCGCGGGCAAGCACCTGATCGACGAAGCCAGCCGCTTTGCCTCGCTGGCCCAGCAAAACCAGGCGTTCCCGCAGGCGGCCTCGGTGCAGAGCGCGCCGGAAGGCAACAAGAACTAAAGGAAGCGGTCCGGAATGTCGCTGGCGAAGGGATACATTGAGAAGTAAGGCTTGGCCTCCTCCAGCACCTGCCTGACCGAGGGCCGGGTAACCAGCCGCTCGAAGTAACTCTGCAGGTGGTGGTACTCCTCCGGAAACGGCAACAGCGTGGCGGCGTAGAACAACGCGGGCGCCGCCGCGCAATCGGCCAGGCTGAAGGCCTCGCCGCACATCCAGCTGCGCGTGCTCATGCGCTTCTCTATCATCTTGTACGCCGTCTTGAGCTTGGTGCGCTCCTTGGTCTGGTCGCAACTGAGGCCGGTCAGGTGCGCCATCACGATGGTGGTCACCGGCTCCTGCACATAGTTGTCGAAGAAGCGGTCCCACAGGCGCACGTCGAGCGCGTCGTCCCAGTCGGCCGGGATCAGCGCGTGCGCGCCCGGATAGTGACGGTCCAGGTACTCGATGATGATCGAGGTCTCCGGCACGTCGCGCCGGTTGACGTGGTCGCGCAGCACCGGGAACTTGCACAGCGGCCAGATGGCCTCCAGCTCGGCGCGGTCGGCCTCGTCGCCGAGGTTGATGATGCGCTTGTCGAAGTCGGTGCCGTTCTCGTACAGCGCGATCAGCACCTTGTGACAGAATGAGGCCAGCGGATGGTAATACAGGGTCAATGACATGGTCGGCTCCGGAATGCGATACCAAAGATTTCAGCAAATGATACTTCAGCGGCGGCGATAGCGGCGGCCATTAAATGCTGGGAAACTCTCGCGGTCTTAAGCCGGGCAATCAGGCACCGGCGGACCACTGAACGGGAATCCATCATGCGCCACGCCATCACTTTAACCCTTCTCTCCCTGTGCGCCTTCAGCGGCAAAAGCTTCGCCGAGGACGCCAAGCCGGCCACGCCCGGCGACAGCTTCACCGCCGGCATCGGCCTGGCCTACGTGCCGGAATACGCCGGCGCCGACAAGAGCCGGGTGCTGCCCCTGCCCTTCCTGGAGAAAACCTACGCCAACGGCGTGTTCCTGAGCACCCGGCGCGGCATCGGCTACCAGACCGAGGTCGGCGACTTCAAGTTCAGCGGCGCGCTCGGCTACGACGCCGGCCGCAAGGACCACAAGGAAAACTACTTCTCCGGCTCGGACGCGCTGCGCGGCATGGGCAACATCGAGGGCGCGGCGCAGGCCGTGCTGAGCGTGGGCTACCAGCTGGGCACCGTCGGCCTCAGCCTGACCACCAAACAGAACCTCGGCCACCGCGAATACGGCGCCACCTACACGCTGGGGCTGGAAGCGCCGCTGTACACCAGCGCCAGCGACCAGATCGGCTTTGGCGCATCGGCAGAGTACGGCGACCGCAAGCACGCGCAAACCTATTTCGGCGTGACCGCGCGGCAAAGCGCGGCGTCGGGTTACAAGGCTTACACGGCCAAGGCCGGCTTTGAAAACGTCACGGCCGGCGTCAACTGGACCCACGTCATCGACAGCAACTGGGCGGTGCGCAGCGTGCTGGGCGTGTCGCGCCTGACCGACGACGCCGCCGACAGCCCGCTGACCAAGCGCAAGACCACGCCGATGGTCATGACCGCCCTGGTCTACAGGTTCTAAGCTGCCTTGGAGTATCATTGACGAAAACTCATCGTTGAATCAATGACACTCCTCGCTTTTCTCCTGCTGGCTTTGGCGCTCGGCTCGGTCTGGGCGCGCCCGCTCACCATCGGGCGCCACGCGCTGCCGCTGTGGCCGCTGTTGTTCGTGATGTCCATGGCCTGGGGCCTGGTGGCCGGCGTGCTGGAGCCCGCCGCCATCGGCGCGCTGGTGCTGCTGGCCGGCCTGGCCTATGGCTGCGCCCGCGCGCCGCGCGCGTGGCTGCGGCTGGCGTACGGCGTGCTCACCGGCGTGCTGGCCTTGGCGCTGGCCATGCACAAGCTGCCCGGCTTCCATAATCCGCTGCTGATGGACGGCGTGGTGCTGTCCGCCGGCGCCGCGCCCTTCACGCTGTACGCTAATTTCGACAAGGGCGCGGTCGGCCTGATCCTGCTGGCCTTGCTGTGCCGGCGCGCCGGCTCGCTGGCCGAACTGGGCGAGGTCTTGCGCCGCACGGCGCCGGTGCTGCTGCTCACGATCGCCGTCACGCTGGGCTTCGCGCTGGCGGCCGGCGTGGTCGGCGTGGACTTCAAGCTGCCGCGGCAAACGCCGCTGTTCATCGGCATCAACCTGCTGTTCACGGTGGTGGCGGAAGAAGCCTTCTTCCGCGGCTTCCTGCAGGCGCGGCTGGCGGCGGCGCTGGCGCGTTTCAACTGGGGACCGTGGCTGGCGGTGGCCGTGTCGGCGCTGCTGTTCGGCGCGGCACACCTGGGCGGCGGGCCGCGTTATGGCATACTTGCCGCGATTGCCGGCCTCGGCTACGCCTGGGCATACCAGCGCACGCAGCGCATCGAGGCCGCCATCGTGGTCCACATCGCGCTGAACGCGGTGCATTTTATTGCTTTTACTTATCCGGCCAGGTTACACGGTGTCTGACTCCTCCCTTACTTCCCGCACCCTGCCGGGCGCGGTCGCCGGCCTGGTCGGCACCGCAACGGTGCTCGCCCTGCTCTACTTCGGCCGCGACGTGCTGATCCCGATCACGCTGGCGTTCATCTTCAGCTTCCTGATCGCGCCGTTCGTGCGCGCCTTGCGCCACCTCGGCCTCGGGCAGACCACCTCGGTGTGCACCGGGGTGCTGGTGGTGACGGTGACCTTGCTGGCGATCGGCGCGGTGATTGTGCAGCAGGTCGGCGTGATGGGCGCCAGCCTGCCCAAGTACCAGGACACCATCGCCGCCAAGATCGCAACCCTGGACGAGCTCACGCGCGGCACGCTGGGCAGCCTGGGCGGGCCGGCGGGACAGCTGATCGAACACTTCACCAGCGATGGCGCGGGCGCCGCCCAGCCGGTGCTGCAGAACGATGGCAGCGTCAAGACGCCGGTGCTGGTGGAAATCCATGAGCCGGCGCTGAAGCCGTTCCAGCTGCTGGGCAAGATCGTGGCGTCGGTGTGGCCGCCGCTGGAGACCGCCGGCATCGTGTTCGTGGTGCTGATCTTCGTGCTGCTGGAGCATGAATCGCTGCGCGACCGCTTCATCCGCCTGGCCGGCGGCGGCGACTTGCGCGCCACCACCATCGCCGTCAACGACGCCGGCGAGCGCCTGTCGCGCTTCTTCATCTCGCAGTTCCTGGTGAATATCGCCACCGGGCTGGCGGTGTGGCTCGGCTTGAGCCTGCTCGGCCTGGGACAGGCGCTGTTGTGGGGCACCATGACCGCCGTGCTGCGCTTTATCCCCTACGTGGGGGTCTGGATGGCGGCGTTCTGCGCCACCCTGCTGGCGGCGGCGGTCGATCCGGGCTGGTCGCTGGCGCTGATGACGCTGGGCCTGTTCCTGGCGGTGGAAATCATCGTGGCGCAAACCATCGAGCCCAAGCTGTACGGCCACACGACCGGCATGTCGCCGCTGTCGGTGGTGGTGTCAGCGATCTTCTGGAGCTGGATCTGGGGGCCGGTCGGGCTGGTGCTGTCGACGCCGCTGACCTTGTGCCTGGTGGTGGCGGGCCGCTACATCCGCGCGCTGAAGGTGCTGGAGATCATGTTCGGCGAGTTGCCGGCGCTGACCATGCCGCAGAATTTCTATCAGCGCGCATTGTCGGGCGACGCGCATGAGATCATCACCAGCGCCAAGCGCTACATGCAGCACAAATCGCTGGCCGAGTACTGCGACGGCGTGCTGCTGCCGGCGCTGCACCTGGCCAATTTCGACCTGAAAGACAGCGCCATCACGCCCGATGAGGAGGAAAAGGTCACCTCCTCCATCATCGCCGTGATCGAGGCGCTGAGCGGCAATCCGAAATGGTGGAAAAAGCGCAAGCGCAGCAGCGTGCTGGCGGGCGGCGGCATCGGCCGGCAGTTGCGCGAGCGGCGCATCTCCGATACCGGCGAGTGGCAGGGATCGTTCGACGTGCCGGACGGCAGCCTGGTGCTGAGCATCGGCCTGGGATCGGCGTCCGCCGAGCTGGCGACCGAGATTCTGGTGCGCATCCTGCGCGAGCAGAAAATCGACGCGCGCAGCATGAGCTACGAGGATCTCGACAAGCCGGCGCCGCCGGAGGCCTCGCCGGAACTGGTGGCGATTGTGTGCCTGGTCAGCGTCAACCCGCTGCAGGATTGCGAGCTGATGACGCAAGCGCTGGAGCGCATGCGCCGCGACCTGCCGCATTGCAAGCAATTCGCACTGTTGCTGCCTAGCCCGTTTGAGAACGCGGACCTGAAAACCTGCGTCTTCCCGAACGCCGACCACGTCGCGCGCACTTACGACGCGGTCCTCCATCAATGCCAGCTGGTTATGAAGGGGAAGCCGGCTTGATGGCTCGCGCCATATAAAAAAGACAACCCCACCCACTCAATAAATTGTCTATACAACTAGCGCTAACCATGTTAGCCTAGTTTCATCCCGCAACATCCTCACGCCCGCCAGCCCTACCCGGCAAACGGCAAGCCAGCCCCGTGTTACCTCACCCTGGGTGGCTGGAATATCTGGCACACATCCTGCATAGATCTGGAAGTCGACGTACTTGTATAGACAATTTGGCTTGTCATGTATAGACAATGGCTCGCCAAAGCAATGATTCACCGTCGCAGGGCACCTGCTTGCGCCATGTTGGTGCCAACCGCCACGCGACGGTGCAATTTCACCTAGCTATCCATACCGGAGAAGGAAGACAGAATGGGCAACAAACTGATGGGGTTGAGCGCGCTGGCGATGGTTTCGGCCAGCACGATGGCGTCGGCGCAGACGCAGGCGCCGGCCGCGGCCGACCGTGGCGACCAGATCGAACGCGTCGAGGTGACCGCTTCACGCTCGGCGCGCGCCGAGGAAATTCAGCAGGTGCCGATGGCGTTGACCGCCATCAAGCCCGAAAGCCTGGCCAAATTCGGCCTGTCCGGCCTGGCCGACATCGCCCGCGTGGCGCCGTCGGTGGACATGCAGGAACAAGGTCCCGGCGTCAACAACATCACCATGCGCGGCCTGGTGGTGCGGGGCATCACGCCGTCGGAAATCGCCGACGCGTCGCTGGTGGCGGTGTATGTGGACGACATGCCGGTCACGCTCAAGTCCGGCAACCCCGATCTCAAAGTGCTGGACCTGGAACGGATTGAGGTGCTGCGCGGCCCGCAGGGCACGCTGTACGGCGCCGGCGCCATGGCCGGCACCATCCGCCAGATCACGCAGAAGCCCGATCTCGACGCCACCTTCGGCTCGGTCGAGGCGGTCGGCTCCAGCACCTCCGGCAACGGCGGCGCCAACGGCAACCTGCGCGGCATGGTCAACGTGCCCGTCAAGGACGGCGTGCTGGCCCTGCGCGTGACCGGCTACACCGGCGAGGATTCCGGCTACGTCAAGAACGTCCTGAACGGCAAGCGCACCAACGACACCCATACCGACCAGGGCCGCGTGGCGCTGCGCCTGCAGGCGTCGCCCGACCTGACGGTGGACGCCAGCATCACGGCCTCCTCCATGGACGGCGGCCTGAACGGCGCCTTCAGCGGCCTGGCGCCCTTCACCACCAGCGCCATGACCGAGCAGAAAACCAAGGACGACATGCAGCTGTACAATCTGGCGGTCAACTACAAGCTGGCCAAGGCGGAACTGGTGTCGTCGACCACCTTCGTGCACCGCAAAACGCTGTACCGCAAGTCGGACGAGTACAACACCACCGCCTTCATCTTCCCCGGCCAGAGCCTGATCCAGGCCGACTACACGATCGCCAACAAGCTGCGCGACTTCGCCCAGGAATTGCGCCTGAACTCGACCGAGGCGGGGCCGCTGAAATGGACCGCCGGCCTGTTCCTCGAAAGCGGCAAGCGCGACTTCTGGGAAGACGAGCCCACGCCCGGCATGGACGCGCGCTACGCCGACACGTACGGCTTCCCGGGCTACAGTTCGCAGCGCAACGACCTGGCCTTCAACCCGGACGACCAATTCTCCGGCACCCAGGAATCGCGCGCGCGCCAGGCCGCGCTGTTCGCCGAGGCCACCTATACGCTGTGGGACAAGCTGGACCTGACGGCCGGCGTGCGCCTGTTCACCCAGTCGGAGGATTTCAAGCTGCGCTTCACCGGCTATTACGGCAACACGCCGGCGGCCACGGTCGACGCGCCGATCGGCACGCCGAACATCGTCAACAGCACGGCCCACGCGCGCGGCGGCAACCCGCGCTTCGCCGCCGCCTACCATCTGGATCCCGACCACCTGCTGTACGCGCAGGCCGGCAAGGGGTTCCGCTACGGCGGCAACAACCAGCCGGTGCCGCAAACCCTGTGCGGCATCCAGGCCCCGGCCAGCTTCGGCCCGGACCAGTTGTGGAGCTACGAGCTGGGCTCGAAAAACACCTTCCTCAACCAGCGCTTCAGCCTCAACGTGGCGGCCTTCCTGATCGACTGGGACAAGGTGCAGGTCGCCAACTACCTGCCCTGCTCCTACTACTACACGCAAAACGCCGGCAAGATCCGCAGCCAGGGGCTGGAGATCGAATCGATGGTCAAGCTGGCGCGACGCATGAGCCTGGGCTTCAACGCCGCCTACACCGACGCCAAGGCGCGCACCGACATCGTCACGCCGCTGGCGGCGCAATCGGCGCCGGCCGGCACCCGCACGCCGTACGCGCCGCGCCTGACCGCAAGCCTGTCGTTCAACTACACGATCCCGCTGGCCAACAACGACGAGATCGGCATCGCCTCCACCTATTCGTATCGCGGCAATTCGTACACCGACTTCGCGCCGACCGGCAGCAACTACGCGGAAATCCCGTCGTCGAGCATGTTCAACGCGGCGTTATCATACAAGGTCGGCGCGTATGAGTTCGGCCTGTTCGGAACCAATCTGAACAACCGCACCAAGGTGGTCGACATCACGCGCGATCCCAACGGCCTGCAGCCCGGGGACACGCTGTACATGGCGCGGCCGCGCACCGTCGGCCTGCGGGTGAAGGCGCGCTTCTGACGCCGCTATTTTTTGGATGAGCCTCCGATGAAGAAATCTCGCAACATCGCCGCCGCGCTGCTGGCCGCAGCCGCCCTGGCCAGTGCCGCGCCGGCGCGCGCGGCACCGGCCTCGCCGTGGTGCGCCAGCGGCAAGACCGTCAATTTCGCCGGCCTGAACTGGGAGAGCGCGCGCTTCCTGACCGAACTGATGCGCTATGTGCTGGAACAGGGCTACGCCTGCAAGACCGAGGTGCTGCCCGGCACCAGCATCGCGATGGAACTGGCGCTGGCGCGCAACGACATCCAGGTCTTCGGCGAGGAATGGATAGGCCGCAGCACGGCGTGGAACGAGGCCGCCAAGGCCGGCAAGGTGGTGGCGCTGGGCGATATCATCAAGGACTCGTCCGAAGGCTGGTACGTGCCGGAATACCTGGTCAAGGGCGACGCCAGGCGCGGCATCAAGGCCAGCGCGCCCGGCCTGCGTTCGGTGGCCGACCTGCCCCGCTACAAGGACCTGTTCATGGATGACGAGGAGCCGGACAAGGGCCGCTTCCTCAACTGCCCCACCGGCTGGACCTGCCAGGGCGTGAACACCCAGAAGCTCAAGGCCTACGGCATGCAGGACAGCTACGTCAACTTCCGTCCCGGCACCGGGCCGGCGCTGGACGCGGCGATCGCCTCGGCGGTGCAGCGCGGCCGGCCGGTGCTGTTCTATTACTGGAGCCCGACCGCGATGATGGGGCGTTACAAGTTCATCCGGCTGGAGGAGCCGGCGTTCTCGCAAGCCTGCTGGGAGACCCTGACCAACCCCAACAACGGCAAGCCGTGCGGCACCGTCAACCCGCCCAACCGCCTGCGGGTGGGCGTCTCGCGCGTCTTCCACGACGCCGATCCGGTGCTGCGCGCGCTGTTCGAGCAGATCAACGTGCCGGTCGATCTGCTCAACGCCATGCTGGCCGAGCGCGAGGCGAAAAAACTGGAGGCGCCGGCGCTGGCCCGGCTGTTCCTCCAACGCCAGCCCGCCATCTGGCGGGCCTGGGTGCCGCCCGAGGTCGCGGCCCGCATCGCCGCCACGCTGAAATGAGGATCACATGACATCGTTCCCCGAAGCCCTTAAGATTTCCCTGGTCGAGCCGATCAACGACGCGGTCGACGCCGTCAACAACCGCTTCGGCGACGCCTTCCACGACGGCGCGGTCTGGCTGTTGCGGCATGTGCTGGTGCCGTTCGAAAGCGCGCTGCGCGCCCTGCCCTGGTGGCTGGTGCTGGCCGCCGTCTTCCTGCTCAGCCTGCACGCGACGCGGCGCTGGCCGCACGCCATCGGCTACACCGCCTGCGTGCTGCTGGTCGGCTGCCTCGGCCTGTGGGACCAGTTGCTGCAGACCCTGGCGCTGGTGATCGTGGCGACGCTGATCGCGGTGGCGCTGGCGCTGCCGCTGGGCATCCTCAGCGCCCGCAGCGACGGCCTGCGGCGGCTGCTGATGCCGCTGCTGGACGTGATGCAGACCATGCCCAGCTTTGTCTACCTGGTGCCGGTGCTGATGCTGTTCGGGCTGGGCAAGGTGCCGGCCATCCTGGCCACCATCATCTACGCCACCCCGCCGCTGATACGCCTGACCGACCTCGGCATCCGCCAGGTCAGCGCCGAGCTGACCGAGGCCGCGCTGTCGTTCGGCGCCACCCGCTGGCAATTGCTGATCGGCGTGCAGCTGCCGCTCGCCCGGCCCAGCATCATGGCCGGCCTCAACCAGACCATCATGATGGCGCTGGGCATGGTCGTGGTCGCCTCCATGATAGGCGCGCGCGGCCTCGGCGAGGACGTGCTGGAGGGCATACAGACGGTCAACATCGGCCGCGGCCTGCAGGCCGGCATCGCCATCGTCATCCTGGCGATCGTGATGGACCGCATCACCCAGGGCTACGGCAGGGATCGCCGTCAACGCAAGGCGCAAACGGACAAGGCAAGCACATGACTCCCTACAAAATCCAGGTCAAGAACGTGGTCAAGGTGTTCGGCGCGCGCTGGCGCCAGGCGCTGCGGTTGCTGCGCGACGGCGCCGGCAAGGCCGAGGTGCTGGCGCAAACCGGCTGCACCATCGGCCTGCACGACGTGTCGCTGAACATCGAGGCCGGCGAGATCTTCGTCATCATGGGCCTGTCCGGCTCCGGCAAATCGACGCTGGTGCGGCATTTCAACCGCCTGATCGAGCCCAGCGCCGGCACCATCCTGATCGACGGCCAGGACGTGCTGGCCATGTCCGAGCGCGCGCTGCGCGAACTGCGGCGCCACCACATCAGCATGGTGTTCCAGGGCTTTGGCCTGCTGCCCCAGCAGACCGTGCTGGACAACGCCGCCTACGGCCTGCTGACGCGCGGCGAACCGGGGCCGAGTGCCCGCGCCAGCGCCCGCGCCTGGCTGGAGCGGGTCGGCCTGCGCGGCTACGAGGACCAGTACCCGGACCAGCTGTCGGGCGGCATGCGCCAGCGCGTCGGCCTGGCGCGCGCGCTGGCCGCCGACACCGAGGTGCTGCTGATGGACGAGGCCTTCAGCGCGCTCGATCCGCTGATCCGCGACGACATGCAGGACCAGTTGCTGACGCTGCAGGCCACGCTGCGCAAGACCATCATCTTCATCACCCACGATCTGGACGAGGCGCTCAAGCTGGGCGATCATATCGCCATCCTGCGCGACGGCAGGCTGGTGCAGGTGGGCACGCCGGAGCAGATCCTGGCTGCGCCGGCCGACGACTACGTGCGCAAATTCGTCGAGAAACGCGCCCACGCGGCAACGCCGGCGCACGAAACGAGGTGATCTCCATGCAAACCGCAACCGTCGTATTGGATGAGCTGGCGCCGGCCGGCTACCAGGACGTGGCCCGCGTCGCCCACGGCGCCCGCTTCGAGCTGAGCCCCGCCGTGTGGCAGCGCATCGGCGCCGCGCGCCGCATCGTCGATGCCATCGTCGCCGATGGCGTCAAGGCCTACGGTATCAACACCGGCCTGGGCGCGCTGTCCGAGGTGGTGCTCAGCGGCGAGCAGCTGGGGCAGCTGTCGCGGCGCACGCTGCAGAGCCACGCCTGCGGGCTGGGCGCCACGCTCGACGTGGCGGAGACGCGCGCCATCATGTGCGCGCAAATCATCAACTACAGCCGCGGCCACTCCGGCATCAGCGCGCCGGTGGTGCGGCAGTTGCTGGACTTCCTGAACCTCGGGCTGACCCCGGTGGTGCCGATGCAGGGCTCGGTCGGCTATCTGACCCACATGGCCCACGTCGGCCTGGCGCTGATCGGCCTGGGCGAGGTGCGCATGCACGGCCGGATCCTGCCCGCCAGCGAGGCGCTGGCCGCGGCCGGGCTGGCGCCGGTGGCGCTGGGCGCCAAGGACGGCCTCAGCCTGGTGAACGGCCTGCCCTGCATGACCGGCCTGCTGTCCCTGGCGCTGGAGCAGGCCAGGCGGCTGGCCTGCTGGGCCGATCTGATCGGCGCCATGAGTTTCGAGGCGCTGCGCGGCCAGCTGAGCGCCTTCGACGAGGAGGCCATGCTGCAAAAGCCGTATCCCGGGCAACTGCGGGTGGCCGCCAACCTGCGCGCGCTGCTGGACGGCAGCGAAGTGCTGCGCTGCGGCCAGGGCATCCGCACCCAGGACGCGCTGAGCCTGCGCTCCATGCCGCAGATCCACGGCGCCGCGCGCGAGCAGATCGCCCATGCCGAGCGCCTGATCCAGATCGAACTGCAATCGGCCAACGACAATCCGCTGGTGTTTGGCGACGAGCACAACTACCGCGTCATCTCGCAGGCCAATCCGCACGGCGAAGCGATGGCGATGGCCGCCACCACCTTGTCGGTGGCGGTGGCGGAGCTGGGCGGCGTGTCCGAGCGGCGTATCGACCGCCTGGTCAATCCGCACGTGAGCGGCCTGCCGCCGTTCCTGATCGCCGAGAGCGGCGTCAATTCCGGCCTGATGATCGTCCAGTACGCGGCGGCTTCGCTGGTGGCGGAAAACAAGATGCTGGCCCAGCCGATGGTGCTGGACAACTACATCACCTCGGCGCTGCAGGAGGACCACCTGTCGCTGGGGACGCCGGCGACGCTGCATTTGCTGCGCATCCTGAACAATGTGCAGAAAGTGCTGGCGATCGAGTACATCACGGCGGCGCAGGGCCTGCACTTCCACCCCGGCATGGAGCTGGGACGGGGCACCCGGCTGGCGCTCGATCATCTGCGCACCAAGGTGGCGCCGCTGCTGGAAGACCGCATCGTCGCGCACGACATCATGCTGGCCGACTGCCTGCTGGCGGACCGCGCGCAACTGCCGCGGTTCGAGGCGGCGCTGGGCCGGACACTGTAGCCGCGAGCGCCACGCGGTTGACACACGTCGCCACTTCTCCTACGCTGTGCCGTCACAGATCAGGGAGGTAAGACATGCACGCAGCGACCGGCCGGGCACATGGCGCGAAACTCATCATCCTGCTTGGCGCGCTGCTCGCCGCCGGGCAAGCTCCGGCCCAGGCCAACGCCGGCGAGGTGCTCGGCGACGTCAACGCGCGCGGCGCGCTGCGGGTGGGCAGCACCGGCGATTACAAGCCATTCAGCTACCGCAGCGGCAAGGACTTCATCGGCCTGGATGTGGAACTGGCCGGTGAACTGGCGCGCGCCATGGGCGTGAAACTGGTCATCGTGCCGACCACCTGGCCAACGCTGATGAGCGACTTCAACGCCGGCAAGTTCGATATCGCGATGAGCGGCGTATCGGTGACGGCCGAACGCCAGAAACAGGCCTTGTTCTCGGTCAGCTATCTGCGCGACGGCAAGACGCCGATCACCCGCTGCGGCAACGAGGCGCGCTTCCAGACGCTGGCGCAGATCAATCAGCCGGAGGTGCGGCTGATCGTCAATCCGGGCGGCACCAACGAGCGTTTCGCCCGCACGTACGCGCCCCGGGCGCAGCTGACGGTCTATCCGGACAACGTCACCATCTTCGGCCAGATCGTCGCGGGCGCCGCCGACCTGATGATGACGGACGCGATCGAGACGCGCTTGCAGCAGCGCCTGCACCCCGAGCTGTGCGCGGTGCATCCGGAAGCGCCGTTCGACAGCGCGGAGAAAGCCATTCTGCTGCCGCGCGACGCCGCCTTCAAGGCCTATGTCGACCAGTGGCTGGAGCAGCGTATGGCCAATGGCGGTGTGCGCGCCAGTCTCGACCGTTGGCTGGACTTCCCGTGGAATCTGGAACCGCTGCGGCAGGCCATCGACCAGCGCTTGCTGCTGGCGCCCGCCGTCGCCCGCGCCAAATGGAACGTGCAGGCGCCGATCGAGGACTTGCCGCGCGAGGCGCAAGTCATCGCGGCGGCGGTGCGGCAAGGCCGTGCGCTGGGGTTGCCGGATGCGTGGGTGGAAGCCGTCTTCAAGGCGCAGATCGAGGCCTCCAAGACCGTCCAGCGCGAACTGTACGCGCAATGGCAGGCCCAGCACGCCGGCCACTTCGACGACGCCCCCGATCTGGCCAACACCATCCGCCCCGAGCTGGATCGTATCACCGCCCAGCTGCTGCGTGGCATGGCTGACAATCAGGCCGCGCTGAACGGCAAGGCCCAGACCATGCGCCCGCTCGACGCGGCGGCGCTCAGCCCGGCGGCGGCCGCGCAGGCGCTGGCGCCATTCCCGCATTGAGGCATCGGCTTTACGGCCACGACAAGGAGTTGTTTTGATGACGCTTGAAACCTCCATCATGCTTTGCTCTCATCACACTGCGGACGATGGCTGGGACTATATC
Organism: Duganella sp. SG902; assembly: GCF_013376005.1. Taxonomy (GTDB): domain Bacteria; phylum Pseudomonadota; class Gammaproteobacteria; order Burkholderiales; family Burkholderiaceae_D; genus Rugamonas. The sequence goes on from NZ_JABMJK010000006.1 coordinate 286,614, forward strand.
TCGGCCCATCCGCAGCCGTTTATCTGGAGCGACGACGAGGATCCGGTCGCCACATGGAACCGCCAACTTGGCGAAATCCTGGGTGCGGTGAACGATGAGGCAATACCCGGCAAGGAGGATTCTCAACAGCTCTCGTTTCGCGATCGAACCGTCGAGGTGCGATGGGAATACAATCGTGATGACCGATTTCGGCTTCTCCACGCGCTCGCAAGGGTCGCCCGTCCGGAAGCGGATCTGCGGCTGTGCCGGGGCTCGACGCATAGCAGCGACGTCGCTTTCCTGGCGATGCCGTCGGCGGACTGGAACAGTCTTGAATCGCAGCTTGGCCGGGACACGGTGGGCTTGCATTTTCTTTCAATGGATTCGTCATTTGATGCGTTCATGGAGGCGGCTTTCGCCATGCCGGACGGCCCGCCAGGCGGCTTGGCGCCAGACCTGACGGACTGGGACGGCGGCGCCAGCTATCAACCCGACAAGCTTGATTACCAGATCGTCAGCGACGGCCCAGGCCAGCCACGCCTGGAGGTATTGCACGCTCTGGTGCGCAAGTACCTCGAGGCGGGAACTGTCACGGTGACGTTCTGGCAAACGCCGTCCAAACAGTACGTCGATCGCGACGATCTGGTGGAGCACATCGCCAGCCGCCTCGGGGCGACACAGATTCGCGTAGCGAACTCGGCGTGCACGGGCTTTCTCGTCATTGAGGAAAATGGCGTGGCGGCCGGCTGGCGCACCGATGGCTGGCAACCTGCGGTTGAGGCGTCAGCTCCGGCGAGTGCGAAATGGTGGCAATTCTGGCGGCGCCGTGCTTAACGCTGAGCCGGGGTACACTATGTCTTCATCTGCTCCCGGAGCTGCCCATGGCTAAGCGCTTGTTGATTACTGGATTGGTCCAAGGCGTGGGTTACCGCGCTTCGTTTGAGCGCCAGGCGGTGGCGCTGGGCTTGCGCGGCTGGGTACGCAACCGGCGCGACGGCTCGGTGGAGGCGGAGGTGGATGGCGATGCCGCCGCGCTGGAAGCCATCACCAGCTGGGCGCGCAAGGGCCCGCCCGCCGCGCGCGTGGATCATGTCGCCATCGAGGAGTCGGCAACACCTGTTGCGGAGGCGTTCAGGATACTGCCGACGGTGTGACGCCGTTTGGTGCGGAAAAACTCCCAGGCCGCTTCGGCGACTTCAAGGTCGGCGTTCTGCAAGCCGGTCAGCCAGTTGATGAAGCCGGGATAGCGCTTAAGGCGGCTTGGCTCGGCATGACCGGCGCCATCGATCCGGTACAGGCCGACCTGCAGCCCATCCGCCTGCCGGCCCCAGATGTAACGGGTGACACTGGTCCTGGCTTGTGGATCACTTTTCGGCAGATGCACGATGTCGGGCGTGTCCGGCAAGCCCGCCAGCTCGCGCCAGGCGTGTACGCTGGCTTCGATGCCGCGCACCGGCTCGGCAAATCCCAGTGCATACCAGGGCTTGCCGCCGTGATAGTAAATCAGCGGATCGGCGGTGCAGCCAAAAATCAGCGCCGGCAACGGCATGCCCGGCTCTTTACCGCGGCCCGGCGGCGGCATCCCCGCCAGCACAACAGAGAAAGCCGCCAGCTTGTGCGGCAGCGCGGTGGCCACGGCATACGCCATCCAGCCGCCGCGCGACACGCCGATCAGGTACACGCGCGCGGGATCAACATCCAAGTGGCCGACCGCGTGCTCGATCAGCGCGCCGATGAAGGCGACGTCATGCTTTTTGGCGACCCGGGCTTCCGGGGCAAAGCAGTCGCTCCAGCCGCCCTTTCCCGCGTCCGGCGCGATCACCACCAATTGCTCGCGCGCGGCAATTTCCAGCCACAGCGAGAGCGGCGATGGCGGGAATGCCTGCCCCAGCACTTGTTCCGCCGAGGCGCCGGCGCCATGCAGCACCACCACCAGGCCGCGCTTGCCGCCGGTCGAGGCCGGCGGCGCCGCCACCAGGTAACGGCGCGCGCCTTCCGGACGATCGAGCGTGGCCGCCGCAGGCAGCAGGCCGGGACCGGCGCTGTCGCTGGTCCCGCGCAGGAATTGGTGGAGTTTTGCGGTCACGCCCGGCATCGAGGTCCTGTTTTATATTGTCCGGCCAACAGCATAACCGAAGTTGAGGTTTTGATATTTATCAAATAACGTTTCCGCTTGTCCGAATGTCAGAGCTGACCCCGATGTGTTGATTTGGCAACGGGCGGTGTTGCGGGCGCTACTCATACTTGACAGCAGACGTTTCCTGTCATCCGAAATAGGTTGCCATTCGGAAAAATTCGACTATGATGTAGTTGTAAATGGGACCCAAACAACGTCTAACTCACAATAAATATTATGACGCTCCACGAGGCACATGCCGTCCTGATCCGAAAAGGACCACCACGGCCACAAGACGCGATAGCGCCCTTCACGGCGCAGGCTGGCAACTCGTTCGACATGGCCACCGAGGACGAGATTGGCGATGCGCTCACCTTGCTGGCCGAGCATGGCGATGCCATCTCCATGTATGCCCCCGGCAGCCGTGAGCCGATATTCGGCCGTATCCTGACAGTCGACCCCGAGTTGCCGCATTTTGTGATGGAGTTGAATGAGGGCGCCGCCCTGCCTCCAGGCAAGATTACGTTTGTCACCACCCTGCGCTCGGCCAAGCTGCAGTTCCGCCTGTCCAGCGAGGACTGGAAGCCGGTGCCCGGCCAGCCGCTGCACATTCCCATGGTGTTCCCGGAAACCTGCACCGTGCTGAACCGGCGCGGCACCGAGCGCGTCGAGACCCCGCTCGGCATCACTTGCATGGCCTTGTTCGCGATCAACGAGACCACCGAGCATGAGCTGCCGGTCTACGATATCTCGGAGGGCGGTATCGGCATGCATTGCTCCAAGAACCGCGCCAAGGGCTTGATCAAGGGCCGCAAGCTCCAGAATGTGGTGCTGGAATTGGGCGAGGTCACCATCGAGGTCGAGGAGATGGAAATCCGCTTCGGCCGCTCTTTCCGCTCTTTCCTGCTGGGAGAACAGTTGCATCTCGGCTGCATGTTCACCAAGCTGTCGCCGGAGGCGGTCGCCAAGGTGAAGAACGTGATCGATCAGATCAACCATCCTTAGCCGCGCGCTCGGTTAGGCCGCGAACAGACCTCCGGCGCCAACCCCGTAAGCTCCTTGTTGTGAGATTACAAGGAGCTATCATGTCTATCCAGTTCGCCAGCGATACCGATCACGCCGCCAGCGTCAAGGCGGCCCTTCATTCACAGCAACAAGCGCCGTTTCCGCTGACCATCAGTCAGCTGTTTTTGCGCAGTAATCCCGAACAACGGGCCGATCTGCTCAATCATTTGCTGGCCAATGTCAGTCCGGAGATGCGCACCGCGCTGGCCGGCAGCATCGGCAGTTTCAGCGAGGACGGCACGCATCCGCACATTACGCCCGAGCAGACCGAGCAGATCGCCCCCGGACAGGTCGAGGAGATCGCCGCCACCGCCGAACAGCATACGCCCGGCGTGCTCGCGCAACTCCAGCCGCAGGGCGAACACGCTTAAGGTTTTAACCCGGCAGCAGTTCCGGCTGCGGTTGCACGACGGCGGTTTTGGGGATGCAGACGATGAAGGTGCTGCCTTTGCCGGCCTCCGATTTGATCTGCAGCGTGCTGCCGTGGCGCAGCAGCACGTGCTTGACGATCGCCAGCCCCAGCCCGGTGCCCTGGGTTTCGCGCGAGCGGCTCTTGTCGACCCGGTAGAAGCGTTCGGTCAGGCGCGAGATGTGCTCCGGGCTGATGCCGATGCCGGTGTCCTCGACCATGAATTTGACTCCGCCTTCGTACGCTTTCCATAGCAGGTGGATCTTGCCGCCGGCCGGGGTGTAGCGCACCGCGTTGGAGGCCAGGTTGCCGAAGGCGCTGTGCAGTTCCTCGTAGGAGCCCAGCACGTCCGGACCGCTGACTTCCATGGTGATGTCGTGCTTGCCGGCCGACAGCGCGCGCGCCTCGCGCAGCACCTGGTCCATCAGCTTGCTCACGTCCACCGGATCGGGCCGCATCGGGTAGTCCACCGATTCCAGCCGCGACAGGGTCAGCATGTCCTCGATCAGGTGCTGCATGCGATGGCCCTGCTCGGTCATCAGCTTGAGGTGCGAAGAGCGCGTGGCCGCGTCCAGGCCCTCTTGCGCGGCGATCTCGAGGAAGCCGACGATCACCGTCAGCGGCGTGCGCAGCTCGTGCGAGGCGTTGGCGATGAAGTCGCGCCGCATTTCCTCGATGCGCTCGGTTTCGGTGGCGTCGTGCGTCACCAAAATCTGACGGCGGTTTTCAAACGGGATGATGTGCACGATCAGCTTGCGCTCGCGGAAGCTGATGGTCAGCGGCTGGTCGTAGCGGCCGAGGATGATGTAATCCATGAAGTCCGGGTTGCGCACCAGGTTGGTCACGCGCATGCCCTTGTCGCGCTCGTTGCTGAGGCCCAGGTGCTTTTCCGCCGCCGGGTTGCACCATTCGAGGAACAGCACGTCGTCCATGATGGCCACGCCGTCCGGCAGCAGGTGCATGGCCTGGCGAAAGCGCGCCAGCCATTCGGTCAGCTCGGCCTGGTTTTTCTCGTCCTCGCGGCGCATGCGGTACAGGCGCGAGAAGATGTTGGTCCATTCGCCCCAGCCGTCCGGCAGCTTGGCGCTTTGCGGGTCGTCCATCCAGTTGCTCAGCTGGTAGAGGTAGGACAGTTGCGTGAACACCAGCGCCAGCATGGCGATCAGCGCCAGGATCAGGCCGTTGACCCAGCCGAACATCCAGCCCGCCAGCGCGCAGGCCGCCAGAATGATGGCGGTGCGCAGCGCGGCAGGCACCCAGAACACCAGTTTTGGATTCATTTAAAACTCAGCTTTTTTCCGACAGCATGTAGCCGACACTGCGCACGGTTTTGATCAGGTGCTCGGCTTCCTTCAGGGCCTTACGCAGGCGCAGCACGTGCACGTCGACGGTACGCTCTTCGATCACCACGTGATCGCCCCACACCTTGTCCAGCAGCTGGCTGCGCGAGAACACGCGCTCCGGGTGCGCCAGCAGGAATTTCAACAGTTTGTATTCGGCATGGCCGATGTCGATCTTCTGGTCGTCCATGGACACCGTGCAGCTGACCGGGTCCAGCATGATGTTGGCCGCGCGCATGGTCGCCTGCGCGTGTTCCGGCGCCTTGCGCCGCAGCAGGGCCTTGGCGCGCGCCAGCAGCTCGCGCGGCGAGAACGGTTTGGTGACGTAGTCGTCGGCGCCGGTGTTGAGGCCGGCCAGCTTGTCTTCTTCCATGCTCTTGGCGGTCAGCATGATGACCGGGATGTCGTTGAACTGACGGTCCGAGCGGATGCGCGACAGCAGGCGCAAGCCGGTCGAGTCCGGCAGCATCCAGTCCAGCAATATCAGTTGCGGAGTCTTGCTCTGGATGAAGTCCCAGGCCTCGCCCGCGCTTTGCACGGCGCAGCAGTTCCAGCCCGCCTCGCGCAGCGAAAATGTCACCAGCTCGACAATCGCCGGTTCGTCTTCAACAATCAGTACAGTGGTTTTATCAGATGCCATGTGTGGTGTTATTCAGCTTGCTCAGGCTGTTCTTCCAGTGCGTGGGTCTTGGTGTGGCGGATGTCCTTGCCTTCCACCACGTAGATCACGTATTCCGCGATGTTCTTGGCGTGGTCGCCGATGCGCTCGATCGCCTTGGCCACCCACAGGGTGTCCAGCGCGGCCGAGATGGTACGCGGGTCTTCCATCATGAAAGTGATCAGGTTGCGCATGATCGAGCGGAATTCGTGGTCGATCACGGCGTCCTGGGCGATCAGTTGCAGCGCCTGCTTGCCGTCGTTGCGGGCGAAGGCGTCCAGCGCGTCGTGCAGCAGGTCCGAGGTGTTGTTGGCGATGCCGCGCACCATTTCATAGTGGTTGACGGTCACCGCGCCGCGCGCGTGCAGGGCCTTGGCCACGCGGGCGATCTTGGTGGCTTCGTCACCAATGCGCTCCAGGTCGGTGATGACCTTGATGGTGGCCATGATGGTGCGCAGGTCGTTGGCGGCCGGCTGGCGGCGCACGATCAGGTGGCTGCACTGGTCGTCCAGCTGCACTTCCAGCTGGTTGACGGCGTCGTCCTCGCGCATCACGCGGTCGGCGCGCTCGGAGTTGCCGATGCGGAAGCAGGTCATGGCGTCGAGGAACTGGGTCTCGACGATGCCGCCCATCAGCAGCACTTTGCTGCGGATAGCTTCCAGCTCGTTGTCGTACTGTTTGGATGAATGTTCACCGATCATGCTGCACTCCAATTGTGAGTAGTATTATAAGATGGATCAGCCGAAACGGCCGGTGATGTAATCCTGGGTCTCTTTGCGAGCCGGATTCATGAAGATCTGGTCGGTTTCGCCGAATTCCACCAGCTCGCCCAGGTACATATAGGCGGTGTAGTCCGAGCAGCGGGCCGCCTGCTGCATGTTGTGGGTCACGATGGCGATGGTGTAGTCCTGCTTCAGCTCGGAGATCAGTTCTTCCACCTTGGAGGTCGAGATCGGGTCCAGCGCCGAGGTCGGCTCGTCCAGCAGCAGCACGTCAGGCTTGACGGCCACGCCGCGCGCGATGCACAGGCGCTGTTGCTGGCCGCCCGACAGCGACAGGCCGCTCTTGGTGAGCTTGTCCTTGACTTCGGTCCACAGCGCGGCTTTTTTCAGCGCCCATTCCACGCGCTCGTCCATCTCGCCTTTCGACAGGTCTTCGTACAGGCGCACGCCAAAGGCGATGTTGTCGTAGATCGACATCGGGAACGGGGTCGGCTTCTGGAACACCATGCCCACCTTGGCGCGCAGCATGTTCAAGTCCTGGCCGCCTTCGAGGATGTTGCGGCCGCGGTACATGATGGAGCCTTCGGCGCGCTGGCCCGGGTACAGGTCGTACATGCGGTTCAGGGTGCGCAGCAGGGTCGATTTGCCGCAACCCGACGGGCCGATGAAGGCGGTCACCTGCTTTTCGTGGATGTCCAGGCTGACGTTGTGCAGGCTCTGGGTTTTGCCGTAGAAGAAGTTCAGGCCGGCGATTTCAATGGTCTTGCGCTTGCCTTGGTTCATGGCGACGACGTTTTCTTGGCTCAGTTGCGTATTCATTGTATGGATTCGCTTTATCGGATTAATTCGGGGCTTTTTGGGCAAACACGGTGCGCGAGATGATGTTCAGGGCCAGCACGCTGAAGGTCACCAGCAGTGCCCCGCCCCACGCGAGTTCGCGCCAGTTGTCGTAAGGGCTCATGGCGAAGCCGTAGATCACCACCGGCAGGTTGGCCATCGGCGCGTTCATGTCGGCGCTGAAGAATTGGTTGTTCAGGGCGGTGAACAGCAGCGGCGCCGTTTCACCCGAGACGCGCGCCACGGCCAGCAGCACGCCGGTGATCACGCCGGCCTTGACGGCGCGCAGGCGTACCATCATCGCCACCTTCCAGCGCGGCGCGCCCAGCGCAAACGCGGCTTCCAGCAGGCTGTTCGGCACCAGGCGCAGCATGTTGTCGGTGGTGCGCACCACCACCGGCACGGCGATTAGCGCCAGCGCGATGGAGCCGGCGTAGCCCGAGTAGTGCTTGGTGGTGGCCACGTACATGGCCCACACGAACATGCCGATCACGATCGACGGCGCCGACAGCATGATGTCGGTGACGAAGCGGGTGATGCTGGCGATCTTGTTCTCCTCGCCGTACTCGGCCAGGTAGATGCCGGCCAGGATGCCGATCGGGGTCGAGATCAGGGTCGACAGGCCGACGATCATGACGCTGCCGAAGATGGCGTTGATCAGGCCGCCACCCTCGCTGCCCGGCGCCGGCGTGGTTTGGGTGAACATATTGATGCTCAGCGCGCCGAAGCCTTTCACCGCCAGGGTGATCAGGATCCAGGCCAGCACCAGCAGGCCGACCGACATGGCGGCCACCGACAGCGCGATGCCGATGCGGTGCGTCAGCAGACGCTTGCGGTACACCGGGTTCATCGCGGCTTTTTCCAGAGTTGCGCTCATTATTTGACGCCTTCCTTGCGAGACATGCCGGCCAGCATCAGCTTGGCGGCGGACAGAACGATAAAGGTGATCACGAACAGGATCAGGGCCAGCGCGAACAGCGACGAGGTGTGCAGCGGCGTATCCGATTCGGCGAATTCATTGGCCAGGGTGGAGGCGATCGAGTTGCCGGCGGCGAACAGCGAGAACGACAGCTTGTTGGCGTTGCCGATCACGAAGGTCACGGCCATGGTCTCGCCCAGCGCGCGGCCCAGGCCCAGCATCACGCCGCCGACCACGCCGGTCTTGGTGTACGGCAGCACGATCTTGCGCACCACTTCCCAGCGGGTGCAGCCCAGGCCGTACGCCGATTCCTTCAGCACGGCCGGGACGATCTCGAACACGTCGCGCATCACCGAAGAGATGAAGGGGATGATCATCACGGCCAGGATCAGGGCGGCGGTCAGGATGCCGATGCCCATGGTCGGGCCGCTGAAGAACTGGCCGATCAGCGGCAGCTGGCCCAGCGTCGATTTCAGCAGCGGCTGCACGTAGTCGCCGAACAGCGGCGCGAACACGAACAGGCCCCACATGCCGTAGATGATGGACGGGATGCCGGCCAGCAGCTCCACCGCCGTGCCCAGCGGACGGCGCAGCGCGGTCGGGCAGATCTCGGTCAGGAACAGGGCGATGCCGAACGACACCGGGAAGGCGATCAGCAGCGCGATGCCGGAGGTGGCCAGCGTGCCGACGATGGCGATCATGGCGCCGTACTGGTCGTTGACCGGGTCCCACTCCACCGTGGTGATGAAGGCCGGGCCGAACTCCTTGAAGGCCGGCCAGGCGCCGACCATCAGCGAGAAGATAATCCCCAGCAGCACCGCCAGCACGGACAGCGCGAAGATCATGGTGGTCTTGTGGAAGAAGAAGTCCTGGATGCGCTGCTTGCGCATGGTGCGCAGCATGGATTGCATCGCAGCCTGTTCCGCGGCGGTCATTGGGGCGGTGCTGGTATGCATGGCCGGCTCTTGCTTGGATAGTGGCGTGGAAGTGATATCTGCGCTCATATTTTTTCTCGGTGGATGTAAGCTAGCCTGCGGTGTCCGGGTTGGGCGCCGCAGGCTAACCCCCTCGCCGCCGCGACCGGGGCGGCGAAGGGACAGTCCGGATTAGTAGATGGCCTTGCCCGAAGCGTCTTTCAGGTTGGCTTTCCAGGAATCCTGCACCAGCTTGACCACCGAGGCTGGCAGTGGAACGTAATCCAGATCGGTGGCTTGCTGGCCGCCGTTCTTGAAGGCCCAGTCGAAGAACTTCACGACTTCCTTGCCTTTGTTGGCGTCAGCCTGGGCCTTGTGCATCAGGATGAAGGACACGCCGGTGATCGGCCACGAGTTCTTGCCGGCCTGGTCGGTCAGCACCACGCCGAAGCCCGGGGTCTTGGTCCACTCGGCGTTGGCGGCGGCGGCCTTGAAGAACTCGTCGTCAGGCTGCAGGAAGTTGCCGTCCTTGTTTTTCAGCTGGGTGTGCGACATTTTGTTTTTCTTGGCGTAGGCCCACTCGACGTAACCGATCGAACCCTTGATGCGCTGCACGTTGGCGGCCACGCCTTCGTTGCCCTTGCCGCCCACGCCCACCACCCACTTCACAGCGGTCGAGGCGCCGATCTTGGTCTTGAATTCAGGGCTGGTTTTCGACAGGAAGTCGGTGAACAGGAAGGAGGTGCCCGAGCCGTCGGCGCGGTGCACCACGGTGATGTCGTCGGCCGGCAGCTTCACGCCCGGGTTCAGGGCGGCGATGGCTGGATCGTTCCACTTGGTCACTTTGCCCAGGTAGATGTCGGCCACCACCGGGCCGGTCAGTTTCAGCTGGCCTGGGGTGATGCCGTCCAGGTTAACCACGGTCACAACGCCGCCCATGATGGCTGGGAACTGCATCAGGCCTTCGGCGTCCAGGTCGGCGGCCGCCAGCGGCATGTCCGATGCGCCGAAGTCGACGGTCTTGGCCTTGATCTGCTTGATGCCGGCGCCCGAACCGACGGACTGGTAGTTCAGGCCGTTGCCGGTGGCGGCTTTGTACGACTCAGCCCATTTGGCGTAGATCGGGTACGGGAAGGTCGCGCCGGCGCCGGTCATATCGGCGGCGTGGGCGGCCGACGAGAAGGCCATCACGGCCGCTGCGCCTACCACCAGGGAAGAGATCAATTGTTTCAGTCGCATTTCAAGTCCTTTGTTATGACAGGTTAGGATGCTGCGCAGTCTAGCGGGCGAATATGACAGCTTTATGACATGGCCAAAATATTTCAAAATTGACCCCGCACGCCCCGCTTCCCTCTGTAAACACACCGGCTTGAGGCCTTTTATGACATACCCTTGTCATATTCGGGCCGCATTTATGACAGGGTTTGTCACAAAGCTGTCATATTTGATCTTTACACTGTAGCAACCATTCTTCCGCAAACAGGATAGAATGAGCTTACCTGCAAAGTGATTAAAAAGACATGAAGCCTGACGTGCATGCAGAAGTGAACAAGAACTCGGCCTTCCTCGACCGGGAGCTTTCGCAATTGATGTTCAACCGCCGGGTGCTGGCCCAGGCCGAGGATAAAACCATTCCCTTATTAGAGCGGCTGCGCTACCTGTGCATCTGCAGCAGCAACCTCGACGAATTCTTTGAGGTGCGCGTGGCCAGCCTGCTGGCGGCCGGCGCCGCGGACGGCGCGCTGTCCGCCCACCCCGCCTTGGTGGCCACCCTGTCGCGCATCAGCAATGAATGCCATTTGCTGGTGGCCCACCAGTATGAAATCCTGAACAATGAAATCCTGCCCGAGCTGGCCGCCAACGGCATCCACCTGGTGCGCCACAACGAGCGCAACGAGGCGCAGCGCGCCTGGGTCAAGGAATACTTCGACACCGAGGTGCGACCGCTGCTGACGCCGATCGGCCTCGATCCTGCCCACCCATTCCCGCAGGTGATCAATAAAAGTCTGAACTTCATCGTCCAGCTGGGCGGCAAGGATGCCTTCGGGCGCGGCACCGGCATCGCGATCGTCAAGGCGCCGCGCGTGCTGCCGCGCGTGATCCGCCTGCCCGATCATTTATCCAAGAGCGGCGGCATTTCGTTCTGCCTGCTGTCCTCCGTGATCCACGCCCACATCTCCGACCTGTTCGCCGGCCGCGAGGTGATTGGCTACTCGCAGTTCCGCGTCACCCGCGACAGCGACCTGTGGGTCGACGAGGACGAGGTCAAGAACCTGCGCCAGGCGCTCAAAGGCGAGCTGGTCGGCCGCCAGTTCGGCGCCTCGGTGCGTCTGGAGGTGGCGAAGAACTGCCCGCCCGAGCTGTCGCAATTCCTGCTCGACCAGTTCGGCCTGCACCAGAGCCGGCTGTACGCGGTCAACGGCCCGGTGAATCTGGTGCGCCTGAACGAGATCATGGACCACGTCAACAACCCGGCGCTGCGCTTCCCGCCCTTCTTCCCCGGCTTCGCGCAGAAACCGGGCAACCCGGATATCTTCGCGGCCCTGCGTGAAAACGATATCCTGCTGCACCACCCCTACCAGTCGTTCCAGACGGTGATCGATTTCATCCGCGGCGCCGCGCACGATCCGAACGTGGTGGCGATCAAGCAGACGATTTACCGCACCGGCATGAACTCGGACCTGATGGAGTCGCTGATCTCCGCCGCCAAGGCCGGCAAGGAAGTGACCGTCATCGTGGAGCTGAAGGCGCGCTTCGACGAGGAAGCCAACATCAACTGGGCGGACAAGCTGGAGCAGGCCGGCGCGCAGGTGGTGTACGGCGTGGTCGGCCTGAAGACGCACGCCAAGGTGGCACTGGTGATACGCCGCGAGGACAACAAGCTGCGCTACTACGCCCACCTTGGTACCGGTAACTATCACCCGACCACCACCAAGTTCTACACCGACTTCGGCCTGCTGACCTGCCACCCCGGCATCAGCCAGGAGGTGAACGAGGTGTTCATCCACCTGACCTCGCTGACCAAGCCGCACCGCCTCACCCACTTGTGGCTGGCGCCGTTCGCGCTGCAGAACGAGATCATCAAGGCCATCCGCAACGAGGCGCGCATCGCGCGCGCGGGGCGGCCGGGCCGGATTATTGTTAAAATCAACGCACTGGTGGACGAATCGGTGATCCGCGCGCTGTACGCGGCGTCCAAGGATGGCGTGAAGATCGACCTGATCGTGCGCGGCGCCTGCACCCTCAAGCCGGGTGTGCCCGGCCTGTCGGAAAACATCAAGGTGCGATCGGTGATCGGCCGCTTCCTGGAGCACAGCCGCATCTACTACTTCCGCAACGACCTGGCGCACGACACCTATCTGGCCAGCGCCGACTGGATGAGCCGCAACCTGTTCCGCCGCATCGAGGTCGCCTTCCCTGTTCTGGACAAGGCACTGAAGCGCCGGGTGATGGCCGAAGGCCTGAGCCCGTATTTGAAGGACAACCAGAACGCCTGGGAACTCGAGGCCGACGGTCACTACCAGCGCCGCAAGGCGCGCGGCAAGCAAGCCGCATTCAGCGCCCAGCAACACCTGATGGAATCGCTGGGCACGCCCAACGCCCACCTGGGAGAGTAGAGCATGGATCTGATTTTATGGCGACACGCGGAAGCTGAAGATGCCGGCCCCGGCATGACCGACCTCGAACGCGCGCTGACCAGCAAGGGCCAGAAGCAGGCGCGCCGCATGGGCCAGTGGCTCAACTCGCAACTGCCGGACAGCTGCAAGATCCTGTCCAGCCCCGCCGTGCGCACGCTGCAGACGGTGGAGGCGCTGGGCCGCAAGTTCAAGATCCACACCGACCTGGCGCCGGGCGCCGATCCGGCCGACGTCCTCAAGGCCGTCAACTGGCCGGGCAACAAGGATTCGGTGCTGGTGGTCGGCCATCAGCCGACACTGGGCCAGGTGGCCTCGATGCTGCTGACGGGGGACGATCTGGAATGGGACATCCGCAAAGCCAGCGCGTGGTGGTTTGCCCAGCGCGAGCCGGGCGATCCCATGAGTGTGTATCTGAAGGCGGTGATGGCCGCGGACCTCGTGGTTAAATAACTTGTAAAGCCAAGGGCTTCTGCTAAAGTTTAATTGTATCAACTACGAGGGGGGGCTATCATGATGTTCACCTTGCTCACGATGGGGATTTTTGGAGGAATGATCTCCCTGGTTGTTTACGAACTGGTCCAGGAAATGCGTGGCAGTAAACAAAGATTGGTCGACCGCTATCACGAATAGCACTCAGCTTCACTGAAGCCTACGGCGCCAGCGGCGTGCCCTCACCAGGACATCGCCACTCGCGCCGTTCAACGTTTACAGGGCCCGCTTACACGCCGGTCTTGAACTTGGTGTAGATGCGGGTGATGTTGCGGCGAATGTCGGCCGGCACCGCCTCCGGCGGCGTCATGCGCTTCTTGTCCTCCTCCGACAGGAACACCGTCTTGTTGTTAGCGATATCCTTCTTCACGAACTTCAAGCTGGCCGCGTTCGGGTTGGCGTAGAACACCTTGTTGGTCAGGCTGGCGTGCACTTCCGGACGCAGGATGTAGTTGATCCACAGGTGGGCGTTGTTCGGGTGCGGCGCATCGGCCGGGATGGCCATGGTGTCGAACATCAGCGCGGCCGAAGTCTTCGGCACCAGCGCTTCAATCACGTTGCCGTTCTTGGCGTCGATGGCGCGCTGGCGGGCGATGTTGATGTCGCCCGACCAGCCCATCGCCACGCACACCGCGCCGTTGGCCATGTCATTGATGTAGCCCGACGAGCTGAACAAGGTCACATAAGGACGGATCGCCTGCAGCACCTTGCCGGCCTCCGCGTAATCGGCGGCGGTCTTTGAGTAGGCCGGCTTGCCGATGTACATCAGCGCGGCCGGCAGCACTTCCGACGGCGAGTCGAGGAAGGACACGCCGCACGATTTCAGCTTGGACGCGTATTTCGGATTGAAGATCAGTTCCCACGCATTGTCCGGCATCGGCATGCCGCCCAGCGCGGCCTTGACCTTGTTGACGTTGATGCCGACCGTGGTGTAACCCCACAGCCAGTCGACCAGGTAGTCATTGCCCGGATCGATGCTGGCCAGCTTGGCCTGGATGGCCGGGTCGAGGTTCTTCAGATTGGGCAGCTTGGACTTGTCCAGCTTGCGCAGCAGCTTGCCATCGATCTGCAGGCGCGCCCAGGGCGCGGTCGGCACCACGATGTCGTAGCCGGACTTGCCGGCCACCAGCTTGGAGTTCAGGATTTCGTTGTTATCAAAAACGTCATAGCGGACCTTGATGCCGGTTTCTTTTTCAAAGTTTTTAACCGTATCTTCGGAGATATAGTCAGACCAGTTGTAGATATTGAGGACTTTTTCCTCTTGCGCCTGGGCCGCGCCTACCATCAAACCAGCAGCCAACAGCGCCGCGCCAACGAACTTCCCTGCCATAACACCTCCGAAATGGGATTCATCACACAAGCCGTGATGATCGGGCATCCACCGCCCGGATGCAAGGAGTTCCTTAGAATTCTCAGCCCAGCATGTCAAACAGAGTGCCGGTGCCCTTGCCGCCGGCCGTGAGCGCGCTGCCGGCGCCGGTCTGGGCCTGGGCCGTGTACAACGCGGCCAGCGCGTTGGCCTGGGCCGTCATGGCCTTGGTCATGGCGGCCTTTTTGCTGTTCAGGCTGGTGATCTCACTGCTGGTCAGGCTGGTTTCCTTGGTCAGCACGCTGTTGGCCGAGGTCAGCGTCGCGGCCTTGGACGATAGCAGGTCGGCAATGCCGCGCTTGTCGTCGCTGGTGAACAGCCTGGCGACGGCCGACGAATCGGCGGCCAGCGCGGCTTGCAGCTTCTTATCGTCCAGCACCATGTTGCCGTCCTTGTCCTGGCCAATGCCGGCCGCCGCCAGCTTGGTGACCGAGACCGAGCCGCCGCCGGTTTTCAGCAGCATGCTCATCTGGCTGATGGCCTGGTTCAAGGCGGTGTCGGATTTCAGCTCGCCCTTCTGCAGCTTGAGCAGCTTGGCGTTGAGGTCGTTGTAGGCGCTGGCCAGGGCTTTCAGGTTGTCGCCGATCTGGCCGGCGCCGGCGCTGATGGTGACGTCGCTCTTGCCGGCGCCCACCAGGTTCAGCGTGGCGCCGCCGATGGCCGCGTCCTTGATGGTGTTGGTCGGGCTCTTGATCTCCTTGCCGTCGACGGTGAGGATGGCGTCCATGGCGGCGCTGGTCTGCTTGAGCTTTTGGGTGCCGGCCGGATCGTAGGTCAGCAGGTTTTTCAGCGTGGCGTCGCCGCTGACGCTGATGCGCATGCTGTTGGCCGCGCCGGGCTGGCCGGCGATCGACAGCGAGTACTGACCGTCGTCGCCCTTCACCACCGTGACATCGATGCCGGCGGCCTTGAACGCGGCGGCCATCCCGGCCGGCGTGTTGTTGCTGGCGTCGATGGTGACGCTCTTGCTGCTGGCGCCGAACTCGATCTTGACGGTGGTGGTGGCGCCGGAGCCGATTTTGCCGTCGGCGCTGAGGTCGAACTCCTCGCTGGTGAGGAACTGACCCTGCGCCAGCTGCTTGACATCGATGGCGTAGGTGCCGGCCTTGGCCGTGCCGGTCGACGAGGCGGTCAGCACGGTCTTGGCCGAACTGGCGGCGCTGGTGCTGAGACCGTTGCCGGTCAGGCTGGCGGCGATCTGCTGGAAACTGGCCAGCGCGCTCTGCAACTGGCCGAGCGCGGACAGCTTGGTCTGGTCCTTGGTGATGGACGCGTTGAGCTTGGCGGCGGCGCTGGTCTGCGACGCCATGGTTTGCTGGACGCGGTTGTACACGTCCGTCGAGACCGTCGCGCCGGTGGAGCCGTTGGTCGAGTTGATACTGGAGGTAGCCATGATTTCATTCCGCCTTGGTGGTTACATAGTATGCAACATGGACGCTTGCACCAAAGCCGCGAACAAAGCCGGTTTTGCCCTTCAATCCGCCAATCAGGACAACCAGCTTGCATCGGCGCTGCCGAGACTGGAGGCCGGCAGGCTCCAGCACATGGGCGCGCCCTCGATGGCGGCTGGCGGCCGGTAACGGCGCGCCGGTCCCCATTCGGTATGTTCCAGCCCGGGGGCGAAATCGTCCTCGCCGGCCGTTGCCAGCGGCTTGCCGGTGGCCGGCGCCGGCGCGTCGGTGAGCAGTCTGGCGGTGCGGGCAAGCGACAGACGCGCTTGCAGGATGCGGCCCTGGTCCAGCCGGGCGATCAGGGCGCGCACCACGGCGGCGGCGATCAGGTAGCCGGTGGCGTGGTCCAGCGCTTGCACCGGCAGCGGCACAGGTTTGCCCGCGCCCTGCTCCCGCATACCGTGGTGGGCGATGCCGCTGCTCATTTGCACCAGGCTGTCGAAACCGCGCCGTCCCGCCAGCGGACCGCTCCACCCATAGGCATCCAGCGCCACGTCAATCAGGTGGGGATTGAGCTTGCCCCGCGCTTGTTCGCCGTAACCCAGCCGCTCCAGCGCCGCCGGCCGATAACCGTGAACCAGCACGTCCGCCTTCGCGAGCAGGCGATCGAAGACGGCGCGGTGCGCCGCCAGCCCGAGGTCCAGCCGCGCACAGCGCTTGCCCAGGGTGACTTCGGGAACCGCGCCCGGCTCGTCCCAGCCTGGCGGATCGATGCGCAGCACGTCGGCGCCGTAGCCGGCAAGGAAGCGGGTCGCCACCGGGCCGGCCAGCACGCGCGTCAGGTCCAGCACCCTGAGCCCGGCCAGCGGCCGGCCGGCCGACCACGACCACTCGGCCCGGCCGCCGCCGGGACGGCCGGCGAAGGCGATCAGCGGTTCCCGCCCAACGCTTTGCCCCTGCGGGTGTGCCTGCCATTCGGCCATCGAGCGCATCATCGCCGCGCAGCCGCCTTGGGCCACCACCGCCTCCTCCAGCGCCAGGCCAGCCCAGCCAGAGACGGCGCGCGCCACGGCCTCGCGTTCGCCGGCGCAGCCCAGCGCCGCCAGCGCCGCCGTGCGGTGGTGCGGGGCGTTGGTGTGCAGGCGTATCCAGCCATCGGCGGTGGGATAGTCGCCCGCCACGGCATCCCACAACGGCGGGCGCTCCCAGCCTGCCGGATGGAGCGACCAACTGAACCACATCGATGCCAGCCGGCGGTCCACCACCACCGGCGCCGGCGCGCCACCCTGGGCCACCATCAACTGCCGTACCGCGAGCGCCGCCGCCCCCACCGACGCCGCGGCCAGGCCGGTGACCGCAAAGCAGGATGGCAGTTCGCCCTCGCCAACCATGGCCAAGGCGTCCACCGCGGACGGGGGCAAATCCAGCGCCGACCAGGCGGCATGCAGCAGTTGATGAGACATGGCGACTCCCGATACGTTATCCTTGGGCGCAGCTTAGGACCGCGGGTCCATGAGCGTCAATCTTGACTTGAAGTGTCAACATAGGAAACGGACATGGTGTGGATGACCGTCGCCGAAGCGCTGGATGTGCTGAATGTGCGGCCGCAAACGCTGTACGCCAACGTCAGCCGCGGCAAGATCCGGGCCAAGCCGGACCAGGACGACCCGCGCCGCAGCCTGTATCACCGCGACGACGTTCTGCGCATGGCGCGCCGCGCCAATGGCCGGCGCAAGGTGGAGATCGTCTCCAGCCAGGCGATGCAGTACGGCGATCCGGTGCTGGCGTCGGCCATATCCACGGCGGCCGGCGGCAAGCTGCTGTATCGCGGTCATGATGCCGCCGCGCTGGCCGCGACGGCAAGCCTGGAGAGCGTGGCCGCCTTGCTGTGGGAATGCGCGCCGGCGGAAATCGAGGCCGCGCTGGGGGAGCGCGCGGAGGGCGCCGGCGGCCACGCATCGGGCGCCGGCGCGCCGGCGGCCGGCCTGCAGGCCCTGGCCCGCCGCGCCGCCGTGGATGCGCCCTCGCTGGGCCGCGCGCCGGCCTCGCTGCGCGCCGAGGCCGCGCAAGTGCTCGCGTCGCTGGTCGACGCCATGACCGGCCGGGCCGACGCCGGCCCCGTCAGCCTGCGGCTGGCCCGGGCGTGGCACGCCGAAGTCCATGAGGACTTGCTCCGCCGCGCCCTGGTCCTGATGGCCGACCACGAACTCAACGCCTCCACCTTCGCCACCCGCGTCACCATTTCGACCGGCGCCTCGCTGGCGGCCGGCGTGCTGGCCGGTTTCACCACGCTCACCGGCCCGCTGCACGGCGGCGCCGCGCAAGAATTCGCCCAGCTGATCGCCCATGCCCAGGCCACCAACGCCGACGAGGCGGTGCGCACCTGGCTGGAGAGTGGCCGCCCTTTGCCCGCCTTCGGCCACCCGCTCTACAGCGGCGGCGATCCGCGCGCCAAGGCGCTGCTGCGGCAATTACCGAAAATTCAACCATATGAAGCGCTGGCCATCGCCGCCGAGCGGCAAGCGGGGGAACTGCCGAATATCGACTACGCGCTCTCCCTGCTGAGCGCGCACTGCGGCCTGCCGAAGGAAGCGCCTTTTGTATTGTTTGCCGTGGGTCGTTGCGTCGGCTGGCTGGCCCACGCCCTGGAGCAGGTGCAAGCCAACCGCCTGATCCGGCCGCGCGCCCGCTATACGGGGCCGGCCGAAATCATTAACGCAGGAATTTATTGATGGTGGCCATGGTGGCCATGTCGGGATTCATGAACTGGAATCCGATCTTGAAGTGGTCGCCGCTGAAGATGCAGTAATTGACGCGGGACTGGCAGCTCAGGACCTGCGCCTTGCCCTCGACGAACAGCTCAAACGACACCATGGCGATATCGCCCGTCGACAGCTTGTGATCCAACGTGATCGACAGCCCGCTCGCGCTGATCTCCAGCGTGCGCCCCTGCTTGGGGGCCATGCCATCCATCACTACCACTGCCTTGGAACGCACGATCTTGCGCGCGCCTGACCTTTGATCGACTAACACTTTCTTGTCCTTTTATTACCGGATGAGTTACGTAATCCGCACTATTGACGATTACAACACGTAACAATACAACGTTATTGGATTTCGCGCAGCTTATTGAAGGCATCATCGATGCGATCAACGCCGATAATCGTCATGCCCTCGATCGGCTGCTTGGGGGCGTTGGCGGTGGGGATCATGGCGATCGAGAAGCCCAGCTTGGCCGCCTCGCGCAGGCGTTCCTGCCCGCGCGGCGCGGGGCGGATCTCGCCGGCCAGGCCGACCTCGCCAAACACCACGAAACCGCGCGGCAGCGGCTTGTTGCGCATCGAGGAATTGATCGCCAACAGCACCGCCAGGTCGGCCGCCGGTTCGGTGATCTTGACCCCGCCCACGGCGTTGATGAACACATCCTGATCGAACGCCGCGATCCCCGCGTGGCGGTGCAGCACCGCCAGCAGCATCGCCAGCCTGTTCTGCTCCAGGCCGACCGACAGGCGGCGCGCGTTGGGCTGGTGGCTGGCGTCGACCAGCGCCTGGATCTCCACCAGCAGCGGCCGCGTGCCCTCCTGCGTCACCATCACGCAGGAGCCCGGCACCTGGTTGTCATGCTGCGACAGGAACAAGGCCGACGGATTCGACACGCCCTTCAAGCCCTTCTCGGTCATGGCGAACACGCCCAGCTCGTTGACCGCGCCGAAACGGTTCTTGATCGCCCGCACCAGGCGGAAACTGGAATGGTTGTCGCCCTCGAAATACAGCACGGTGTCGACGATGTGCTCCAGCACGCGCGGGCCGGCCAGCGCGCCCTCCTTGGTGACGTGGCCGACCAGGATAATCGTCACGCCGGTCTGCTTGGCGGCGCGCGTCAGCTGCGCCGCGCACTCGCGCACCTGCGCCACCGAGCCGGGGGCGGAGCTCAGGGCGTCCGAATACAGGGTCTGGATCGAGTCGATCACCGCCACTTCCGGCTTGAGATCGGCCAGCGTGCCGAGGATTTTCTCCAGCTGGATCTCGGCCTGCAATTTCAGGTCGCGCGCGTCGATCACCAGGCGCTTGGCGCGCAGGGCGATCTGCGCGCCCGATTCCTCGCCGGACACGTACAGCACCTTCTTCAAGTGCGAGACATTGGCCAGCGCCTGCAGCAGCAGGGTCGACTTGCCGATGCCGGGGTCGCCGCCGATCAGCACCACGCCGCCGGCCACCAGGCCACCGCCCAGCACGCGGTCGAATTCCTCGATGCCGGTGCCGAAGCGCGGCACGTCGATGGCGTCGATATCAGCCAGCGACAGCACCGGCGCGGTCTGCGCCAGCGACAGATGCGCCGGCTGCGAGTAGCGGTTGTTGCCGCCGGCCTCGACCACAGTCTCGACCATGGTGTTCCACTGCTGGCAGGCGGCGCACTGTCCGGTCCACTTGTTGGCGGTGGCGCCGCACTCGTTGCAGGTGTAATTGGTCTTGGCCTTGGCCATGCGCTCAGCCCTCCACCACCGGCACGCGCTGCGTCAGCGCGCACATCAGCTCATAGCCGATGGTGCCGGCCGCCACCGCGACCTCATCGATCGGCAAGCCCTGCCCCCACAGCACCACCTTGCTGCCGATGCGCGCCTGCGGCAGCGGCGTCAGGTCCACGGTCAACATGTCCATCGACACGCGCCCGACCAGGCGGGTGCGCACGCCATCGACCAGCACCGGCGTGCCCAGCGGCGCCACGCGCGGGTAGCCGTCGGCATAGCCGCAGGCCACCACGCCGATCCGCATCGGACCCTCGGCCTGGAAACGGCTGCCGTAGCCCACCACCTCGCCGGCGCCGATGTCCTGCACGCCGATGATCTCGCTGCTCAGGGTCATGGCCGGTTGCAGGCCGAACTCCTCGGCGGTGCCGCCGCCCGGCGTGCCGCCATACAGCATGATGCCGGGACGGACCCAATCGTTCTTCAGGTGGTCGTGATGCAGCAGCACGCCGGCCGAGTTCGACAGGCTGCGCGGCCCCGGCAAGCCGGCCGCGCCCAGCTCGAAGCGGCGGATCTGTTCGGTGATCGGCAGCAGCGGATGGTCGATGTCGTCGGCATTGGCGAAGTGGGTCATCAGGGTGATGCCGCCGACGCAGGAGATGGCCCGCAGACGCGCGTGGGCCGCCGCGTAAGCCTCCGGCGTGAAGCCGAGACGGTTCATGCCGGTGTTCATCTTGAGGTGCAGGTCGAAGCGGATGCCGCGCGCGCTCAGCTGCGGGGCCACCTCCTCCAGCCACGCCAGCTGCTCGTAGCAATGCACGGCCGCCTGCAGGTCGTAGCCGGCCATGGTGTGCAAATCGGCGGAACTGAAGAAACCCTCCAATAACAGGATAGGCTTCTTCCAGCCCATTTCGCGCAGCTTGACGGCGTTGTCCACCTCGATCAGGGCCAAGCCGTCTGCCTCGGCGAAACCGCGCATCGCGCGCTCCAGTCCATGGCCATAGCCGTTCGCCTTCAACACGCCCCAGGCCTTGGCACCCGGTGATTTGGCCTTGGCCAAGGCCAGGTTGTGCTTCATGGAGTCAATATGGATTGTTGCAAGAATGGGCCGGGGCATACGACATTTTCAGCTTGGTAAACGAAGCCGCCATTTTACCAAGAGCGGACGAGGACGCACTGCTCAATTCTTGGGGATACGAACAAAGCATGGTATAAAGCAAGCCAGATAAGTTTTCAGGCTATCCCAGAATGAATCGTGGTTTCTATACCATCATGGCGGCGCAGTTCTTTTCGTCCCTCGCGGACAATGCGCTGCTGTTTGTTGCGATCGACCTGCTGGTCAACATGAAATCACCGGGGTGGATCACGCCGCTCCTGAAGCTTTCATTTACGCTCTTTTACGTGCTGTTGGCGGCATTTGTCGGCGCTTTTGCCGACTCGATGCCAAAGGGCAAGGTCATGTTCATATCCAACCTGATCAAGGTTGGCGGCTGCCTGCTGATCTTCGCCCACGTTCACCCCCTGCTGGCTTATGCGATTGTTGGTTTCGGCGCGGCCGTCTATTCGCCGGCCAAATATGGCATCCTGACCGAGCTGCTGCCGGCTGAGAAACTGGTGGCCGCCAACGGCTGGGTGGAAGGCCTGACCGTGCTGTCGATTATCTTCGGCACCGTGATGGGCGGCGCCCTGGTCGGCGGACGCGTCTCCGGCTTCCTGCTGGGCTTTGACATGCCGCTGATCGACACCGGCATCGAGACGCCCACCCAGGCCGCCCTGTGCGTGGTGGTCGGCATTTACATGCTGGCGGCGCTGTTCAACACGCGCATTCCGGACACCGGCTGCGTCTACGGCCACCAGGAGCGCAATCCGGTCAAGCTGATCAGCGATTTCGCCAACTGCTTCAGCCTGTTGTGGAAGGATAAACTGGGCCAGATTTCGCTGGGCGTGACCACGCTGTTCTGGGGCGCCGCGCAAACCCTGCAATTCATCGTGCTGGAATGGGCCAACCGCACCCTGCACCTGAGCTACGAGCAGTCGACCAGCCTGGTGGGCGTGGTGGCGATCGGCGTGGCGGCCGGCGCGGTGATTTCGGCGCGCTTCATCTCGCTGCGCAAGTCGCTCACCGTGATCCCGGTCGGCATCGCCATGGGCGTGATCGTGATGTGCATGACCATGGTGAATTCGGTCAAGATCGCCTACCCGCTGCTGATTCTGGTCGGTCTGCTGGGCGGCTTCTTCCTGGTGCCGATGAACGCGCTGCTGCAACACCGGGGCCACGTCCTGATGAGCGCGGGCCACTCGATCGCGGTGCAGAACTTCAACGAAAACCTGTCGATCCTGACCATGCTGGCGGCCTACTCGCTGATGCTGCGCGCGCACCTGAACCTGGATGTGATCATTCTGCTGTTCGGCCTGTTCCTGGCCGGCACCATGCTATACATCATGCGCAAGCACCAGGCCAATCAGCGCGAATTCGACTCGGTCGCGCTCATTGGCGAGGCCAAACACTAGGCCGGCAACACGCCCTCGTGACGGCGCCGCGCGGCTTGCGCGCGCCAGTCATCGGGGACGATGAATCCCCGCTTCTCCTCCACCAGCCATTCCCCGCTTTGCCGCAGCGCCGCGATCATGACCGGCGCGGCGGCATCCCGCAGCGCGGCCAGCAGTTGCGGCTTGTCGATGCCCGCGTCAACCTTTAACGGCGCCAGCCATTGCAGGCGCGGCATGATGGCGTATGCCTGTTCCGGCAGGCCGGCCGCCTGTTCCCGCGTCATCCAGAAACCGTGGCAGTGTTGCTGCGTGATGCCCTGCATCGGTTGGACGCCGTCCGGGTAAAACAGCCAGCCTTTCACCAGCGCTTGCGCGCTCGTGACCGGCATCGGCAGCAATGCCCGGGCCGCCGGGTGGCCGGCCAGCGATAACTGTTTTTCGAAGATCTTGCGCATCTTCACACCCAGCGTGTCGGCCAGGTTGGGGCCGATCAGGCCGTTAAAGCCTTCGCCGTCCGCATCCAGCAGGTAGAACTTGGTGGCGAATTCGATGTGGCGCAGGCCCGCGCCGTCGCGCAGCAGGAAATCGAACTCGCCGATGGTGTCGGTGCGGTCGGCCCGCACTTGCAGGCCGTGCGCGTACAGTTGGCCCTGCTGAGCGAAGTAGAACGCCATCAGTTTTTCGGCGTACAGGCCGAGGCGGGAGTAATGCTTGTCACCCAACGCGGCTTGCAGCGGAGCGGGATCGCGCTCCAGCGCGGCCAGCCAGTCGGCGGCCAGCGGCGAGGCCGGGCCGAGCGAGGCGATGCGGCCTTGCCACTGTGGCGCGGCCGCATCGAGCAAGTCCGGCGCGTCCAGCAGCCAGGCCAGCGCCCGCACGTGGGGATGGTTCAGCTGGGGCCAGCGGCTTTCAAACCAGGCTTGATAGCCGCCGGGCGGCCGCTCAGGCATGGCTGGCTTTCGCCAGGCAGAGGTCGGCCCAGGCCTTGGCCTTGTCTTCCGGTTTGCGCAGCAGGTCGTCCGGATGGTAGGTCGCCACCACCGGCAACTCCGCCGCGCCGTAGCGCATGACCTTGCCGCGCGCGGCCGGGCCCATCATCAAGCCCCGGGCGGCGAACTGGCCGAAGGTGATGGCCATGGTGGCGCCGCTCAGCGCCAGCTCGCGGTCCAGGAATGGACGGCAGGCGATGACTTCGTCGGCGGTCGGCATGCGGTCGGCGCCGTCTGGCGTCGACGGGCGGCATTTGACCACGTTGGTGACATAGACGTCGGACTCCGGCTGGAGTTCGATCGCTTTCAGCATGTTGTTCAGCAATTGGCCAGCCTCGCCGGTGACGACTTCGCCAGCCTCGTCGTCGGCGCGCGACGGCAAGCCGCTGATGGCGATCCAGCGCGCACTCTGCGCGCCGCGACCGTTGACGGCATTGCGGCGCGTCTGACACAGCGCGCAGCGCGTGCAGCTGGCCACGGCGGCCTGCAGCGCTGTCCAGTCCATGGCAGCGATCGCCGTGTCGCTGAGCGGCTCGGCAGGGGCCGGAGCGGTGGGCGGAGTGGCGGCGACTGGCGGCGCCGCCGGCGCGTCGTCGAACCATGCGGTCGACTCCTCGTCTGGCGCGGCGGCCGGCGCCTCCGCTGGCTGACGTGCGCTGGTGGCCGGCGCGGGACGGGTGGCGATGGCGGCAGGACGGGCGGCAACTGGCGCCGGTGCAGGTGCCGGCGCTGGCGCATCGTCGAACCACGCGGTCGCATCATCGTCGGCTGGGGCTGCGGGCGCCGGCATTGGCACGGGCGCCGCCGGCTGTGGCACGGGCGGCGGCGCCTGCTCCGGCAAGCCATCCGCCAGTGCCTGCACGGCCGTCACGAAGGCATCGCCCTCCTCCGCGCCATGCCGCAATTTCCATTGCACGCCGATCCCCATCTCCTGCAGGAACACCTTATTCCGAGACAACTGACTCATATGCCAAACCGCATCACAATCGCGTCCTCACGTTGCCCATTCGCCGCCGGGTAGTAGCCCCTGCGACGGCCAATCTGCTTGAATCCATAGCGCTCGTAAATCTCCAGCGCCCGCGTATTCGACGGCCGCACCTCCAGCAGCACCGATTCCATGCCCAAGCCGCGCGAACAAGCCACCGCCTGGTTCAGCAAAAACCGTCCCAGGCCCTGGCCCTGCCTTTCGGCCGACACGGCGACGTTCAGCAAATGCGCCTCGTCCACCACCGCCATCAGCAGGAAATATCCCAGCAAATCGCCATCGCGATCGCGCAGGATCCAGGCTTCGTAATTGCTGTTCAGCGAATCCTCGAAATTGGCCATGCTCCACGGATGCGGATAGACGCTCTGCTCCAGCGCAAACACATCGGGCAGATCGGACTTGCGCATCGGCTCGTAGTTGAGCCGCGCCAGATCCCATACCGGCGCCGTCATGCGCCGCCGTCCTTGTTGGCCGCCATCTCGCGACGCTCGGCCTGCGTGTAAGCGACCTTGTTACGCAGATACAGCGGTTGCGCGTCCGCCGCCGCGACCGTGTGGCCGGCCGCGAAGGCCACCGCCGCCAGCTGCGCGATCTGCTCCGCATGCGGCATCACCTCGGCAAAGCCGCCGTCCGGGAACGCCTCGGCATAGGCCGACAAGCCATTGCCGCACGCCACCGGCGCGCCTTGCGGCAGCACCTCGGCCGGCGCCGACAGCACCGGCGGCAGCACCGCCACCGGCTGGCCGTCCTCGAAACGATACTGCGCCCAATACACCTCGCCCATGCGCGCGTCCAGCACCACCAGCACCTCGGCGGCGCCGTGCCGTTGATGGCAGGCGAGCGCCATCGCATCCAGCGTGACCACCGGCACGGCCGGGATCTTGCCGCCGAACGCCAGCCCTTGCGCCACGCCGCAGGCGGTGCGCACGCCGGTGAACGAGCCCGGCCCGGAGCCATAGGCCACCGCATCGCAATCCTGCAGGCTGATGCCGGCCTCGGCCAGCAATTCTTGAAGCATCGGCAATACCGACTGGGAATGGGTGCGCACGCCGCTGGAGACGCGGCTGGTCAGGGCATCGCCGCGCAGCAGGGCACAGGAGGCGGTTTCGGACGAGGTTTCAATGGCAAGAATATTAGGCATCCCGTATTTTAACCCGGCACGCCAGCAGGCGCGACCCCGCGCGGGGAGGTAAAATACCGCTTTAGCGCCGAGCGCGCTGTTTGCTATTCACCCTATGGCTAGCCTGACCCTGAATTCCGAAAACCGCGAAGACGTCGCCGCCGCGCTGGCCGGCGAGCGCTGGATCGTCGCCTGCCTGTGCGCGGCCTGGTGCGGCACCTGCGCCAGCTACCGCGCCACCTTCGACGAGGTGGCCGAGCGCCATCCGGACAAATTCTTCGTCTGGATCGACATCGAGGACCACGCCGACATCGTGGGCGACCTCGATGTCGAGAACTTCCCCACCCTGCTGATCCAGCACCACGAGCTGGTGGCCTTCTTCGGCACCATGCTGCCGGACGCCGGCATCGCCCACCGGCTGGTGCAGTCGACCGCGATGCAAAGCGACGAGGAACTGCAGGAACTCATCATCAACAACACCGAGCGCGCCCAGTGGCAGCGCGACTGCAACCTGCGCGCCCTGCTACGCGACGCCCTGTAACGTCAGCGGCAAACTGCGCAGGCGCTTGCCGGTCAGCTTGAACACCGCGTTGGCCACGGCCGGCGCGACCGGCGGCGTGGCCGGTTCGCCCATGCCCTCGGGATGCTCGGCGCTGGGCAGGATGACGGTCTCCACCTCCGGCGCCTGGTTCAGGCGCACCACCGGGTAATCGTGGAAGTTGGATTGTTCGACCTTGCCATCCTTGATGGTGACCGCGCCGAACAGCGCCGCCGACAAGCCGAACACCACGCCCGATTCGGCCTGCTGGGCGATGATGTTCGGGTTCACCGCCAGCCCGCAATCGATCGCGCACACCACGCGGTGCACGCGGATCTCCGTGCCCTCGACCGACACTTCCGCCACCTGCGCGACGATGGTGCCGAACGACTGGTGCAGCGCCACGCCGTGCGCGCGCCCCTCGGGCGCCGTGCCGGCCTTGGCCACCGCCGCATTCAGCACCGCCAGGTGGCGCGGGTGCTGGGCCAGCAGCTCGCGCCGGAACGCCACGCTGTCCTTGCCCGCCGCGTGCGCCAACTCGTCGATGAAGCTCTCCTTGAAGAAGGCGTTGTGCGAATGCCCCACCGAACGCCAGTAGCCGATCGGCACCGCGCTGTCCACGATCACGTGGCGGATGCGCTGGTTGGGGAAGTGGTACTGCATATCGAACTCGCCCTCGGCGGTGGTCTTGTCCGGACCTCCCGGCGGCAGGCCGAGATTGCGCTTGAAGAACTGATGGGAGATCGAGCCGCTGGCCGACTTGTTGTCGTAGCCCAGCACATTGCCCTTGGCGTCCAGCGTGGCGCTGAAGCGCGCCAGCGCCGCCGGGCGATACACGTCGTGCGTGGTGTCGTCCTCGCGGCTCCAGATCAGCTGCACCGGGTGGCCGTCCGCCTGCCTGGCGACGGCCACGGCCTGCGCCACCATGTCCACGTCCAGCCTGCGGCCAAAGCCGCCGCCAAGCATGGTCACGGTCAGCACCACGTTGTCGGTGGAGACCCCGCCCACCTTGGCCGCCACCTCCACCGCGAAGCCCGGCGACTGGGTCGGCGCCCACACATGCACCTTACCGTCCTTGACCTGCGCGGTGCAGTTGACCGGCTCCATGGCCGCATGCGCCAGAAACGGCGCGCGGTACTCGGCCCGCACAGTCTTGGCCACACCGGCGGCCTTGCCTTCCACCGCGTCCATGTCGCCGGCCTTGTAGTAGGCGTAGCCGTCTTCCTTGTCCAGTTTCGCCGCGAAGTCGGCGTAAATGGCGGCGCTGGACAGCGCGGCCTGCGGGCCGTCGTTCCACTTGACGTCCAGCGCCAGCGCCGCCTGCTTCGCCTGCCAGTAGCTGCGCGCGATCACGGCGACGCCCGCGCCGGCGCCGGTCCTCTCCGGCAGCGCGCCATCGTAATTCACCACCTTGACCACGCCCGGCATCTTGAGCACGGCGGCGCTGTCGACGCTCGCCACCGTGCCGCCGATCACCGGCGACATGCGCACGGCCGCGTACAGCATGCCCGGCGGACGCGCGTCGATGCCGAAGATGGCCGTGCCATTGACCTTGGACGGCGTGTCGCGGCGCGGCTGCGGGCGGCCGATCAACTTGAATTCCCGCAGCGACTTGAGGCGCACCTCGCCCGGCTTGGCATCGACCGCCTTGGCGGCCAGCGCGCCGTAGGCCAGCTTGCGGCCGTCGGCATGCAGGACGTGGCCGTCTGCGGTGCGCAGCCCCCCGGCATCCGTCTTCCACTCGGCGGCGGCGGCGGCCACCAGCATGGCGCGCGCGGTGGCGCCGGCTTCGCGCATCGGCTCCCACGCATCCTTGATGCTGGACGAGCCGCCGGTGATGATCAGCCCCAGTTCGCGCGCCACCTTGCCGACCACCCAGCTGACGCTGGATTTCAAGCGTCCGGTATCGTCGGGATGGAACGGCAGCCCGTCCTTGAGCATGGCGATATTGCCGAAGATCTTATCGTTCGGCGCCTGCACCAGCCGCACGGCGGACAGCGGCACGTCCATCTCCTCCGCCACCAGCATCGGCAAGGCGGTGTATACGCCCTGCCCCATCTCGCTGCGCGGCATGGCCACGCTGACGGTGCCGTCCTTGTCGATGCCCACCCAGCCGTTCAGCGCGACGCTGTCGCCGCCGAGCGGCAGCGGGTGTGATCCGTTCAGGCGCTGGCGCGGCGGCGTCACGCCCCAGCCCACCACCAGCGCCCCCGTTACCGCCAGGCCGCCCAAGATAAAGCGGCGCCGCCCTTTGCTCTTCGCTCCCTGCATGAAAGGCCTCCCGTGCCCAGATATTATTTTTGCCAGCGGGTGAGCATATCATCCGCCGCCAGCGGCCTGCTGTAGAAGTAGCCCTGCGCCAGGTTGCAGCCATGGCGCAGCAGGAAGGCCGCCTGCTCCTCGGTCTCCACGCCCTCCGCGATCACCGACAGGTTCATGCTCTTGCCCAGCTGGATGATCGCGATCGCGATCGCCTCGTCATTGACGTCGGTCGAGATGTCCTTGATGAAGGAGCGGTCGATCTTCAGCGTCTGCACCGGCAACTGCTTGAGGTAGGCCAGCGAGGAGTAGCCGGTGCCGAAATCGTCGATCGCCAGCGCCACGCCGATCGAGTGCAGGTCGTTGATGAAGACCATGGCGTCGCCGGTGTTCATGATCACCGACTCGGTCACCTCCAGCTGCAGGCGCTGCGGCTCCAGGCCCGTGTCGCGCAGGATGTCGGCCACCATGTTGACGATGGAGCCGCGCTCGAACTGCTTGGCCGAGAGGTTGACCGCGATCTTCGGCACATGCAGGCCGGCCTCCTGCCAGCGCACCATCTGGCGGCAGGCCTCGTGCAGCACCCATTTGCCCAGCTGGTTGATGAAGCCCGTGTCCTCGGCCAGCGGGATGAAGCGGATCGGCGGAATCAGGCCCAGTTCCGGATGGTTCCAGCGCACCAGCGCCTCCACCCCGATCAGGCGGCCGGTGTCGATCTCCACCTGCGGCTGGTAGTTGAGGAAGATCTCTTCCTTCTCGATCGAGCGGCGCAGGAAGGTCTCCAGCCGCAGGCGCTCGACGCCCTCGCCGGTCATCGACGGCGCGTAGAAGCTGAAGCCATTGCGGCCGCGCGCCTTGGCCTGGTACATGGCCACGTCGGCGTTACGGATCAGCATATTCAGATCGGAGGCGTCGTCCGGGAACAGCGAGATGCCGACGCTGCACGTCACGAACAACTCGTGGCCGGCCACCATGAACGGTTCCTCGAACATCTGCACCAGCTTTTCCGCCACCTGGCTGGCGCCGTACTGGTTGTCGATATTCTCCAGCAGGACGATGAATTCGTCGCCGCCCAGGCGCGCCAGCGTGTCGCCTTCGCGCAGGCGGTCCTGCAGCGCCTTGGCCACCTGCTTGAGCAGCTCGTCGCCGATGTGGTGGCCCAGCGTGTCGTTGACGTTCTTGAAGCGGTCAAGATCGATGAACAGCAGCGCCAGTTGTTCGCCCTCGCGCGAGGCGCGCTGCAAGGCGTGCTGCAGGCGGTCGTGGAACAGCAGGCGGTTCGGCAGCGCGGTCAGCGGATCGTGGTGCGCCAGGTGGTCCAGCTTCTCCTGCGACTCCTTGGCCTTGGTGATGTCGCTGAACACGCCGACATAGTGAGTCGCCTCGCCGCGCGTATCGCGCACCGCGCTCACGGTCAGGAACTCCAGATACAGCTCGCCGTTCTTGCGCTTGTTCCACAGCTCGCCGCGCCAGAAGCCCTTCGCCAGCTGCTCCTGCCACATCTCTTCGTAGAAGGCGGCGTCGTGCCGGCCGGAACGCGTCAGCGTGCGGTCCTTGCCGAGCGCCTCGGCCTCGGTGTAGCCGGTGATCAGCGTGAAGGCCGGATTGACCGCCACGATGGTGCCCTGCGCGTCCAGCACCACCACGCCGTCGGCGATGTGCTCGATGACGGTGGCCGACAGGCGCAGCTTCTCTTCCGCTTCCTTGCGCTCGGTGATGTCGGCGAACACCCAGATGCTGCCCTCGTTGGCGCGGTTGTGGTCGAGCGCATAGCCGCTGACCAGGCACCAGAACACGCTGCCGTCCTTGCGGCGGTACTGGCGCTCCTCGCTGAAGTAGTCGCCATGCGACAGCGAGGGGTACTGGCGCGCGCCGGACGACTCGAAGTCGAACTTGTCCAGGAACAGGATGGAGGTCGAGGCGCCGGTCATGGCGCCCGGCTCGTAGCCGAACAATTCCTCGCAGCGGCGGTTGACCGAGACGATGGAACGGTGGCGCACGAACATCACGCCGAACATCACGTTGTCCAGAATCGCGCTTTGCTCCGCCAGCAGCGCCTCGATGCGCATTTCATTGTGCTTGCGCTGGCTGATGTCGGAGATGATGCCGTCCACCCACGGCGCGTCGCGGTCGCCGTCGGGCAGCTGCGGCTGGCCGTTTTCCTGCACCCAGCGCTCGGCGCCCGAGGCGTCCAGGATGCGGTATTCGATTGCGTAGGGCTGGCCGTCGCGGATGGCCTGGCCGATCACGCGGCGCTGCTTCTTGCGGTCCTCCGGCGCGATCAGGTTGGTCCAGGAATGGGTGGTGCTGCGCATGAACTGCGCCGCCGAGTAGCCGGAGATGTCCTCGATGGCGTCGGACACGAAGTCGATCGGGCCGTCCGGGCGGAAGCGGAACACCGCGCCCGGCACCTGGGTCACGATGGTGCGGAAGCGCTCCTCGCGCTGGCCGATGTCCTCGAACAGGCGCTTGATCGCCACCCGCATCTGCTCCAGCTGCTGCGCCAAGCGGCCCAGCTCATCGCTGCCGGTGACGTCCAGGCGGGTTTCGAAATCGCCGCGCGACAGGCGGTCCGAGAAGCGCATCAGCTTGCGCAAGGGCTTGATCAGGCGAGCGTTCAGGAACAGCACGATCAGCAGCAGCGACACCATCAGCTGCGCCGCCAGCACGAACACATAGGACAGCTGCTTCTCGCGCAGCTCCTGCTGGCTGCGGGCGTCGTCCATCTCCACCATGATGCGGCCGATGCGCTCGCCGCGCACCAGGATCTCGCGCTCGGCGCGGTAGACGTTGCCGCTGGCCACGCGCGGCGAGCGCACGTGCATGAACTGGGTGTCGGCCTGGCCCACCACCTGCACCTGCAGCACCGAGCGGTCGCGCATCACCGACTCGACCAGCGAATGGGCCGACTCGGCGTTCATATTCCACAGCGATTCCTGCATGCCCAGCGCCAGGATGTCGGCATTGCGCTGCAGCGACTCATTCAGGGCGACGCGCGCCGACTGCTGCTCGTGCACGCCGATCAGCAGATAGCTGCCGATGATGGCGGGAATCACCAGCCCGCCAAACACCACCAGCAGCAGCGCGCCATAGATGGACAGACCGTACAACGCGCTCAGGCGGGCGCGCACTCGCTTATAAAGAGCACTAGTCATGCACCAGCAGCGTAATAATAAATTGGCATCATCGGTCTGAAATAGTTACTTGCTAGGAATTATGCCCGGAAAAAGTACCGGCGTGAGCAAAAATCCGCCAGCCGCGCTATGATCGCGACTCTTTTTCCCACACATAGGAATCGCCATGACCACCTTCTCCATGTACTCCGCCTCCATTCCTGTGTTCAAGCAGATTTTGAACAGCCTGCACGCCATCCTGGACAAGGCCGAGGCCCACGCCGCCGACAAGAAGATCGATCCGGCCGCGCTGCTGCAATACCGCCTGTTCCCGGACATGCTGCCGTTCACGCGCCAGATCCAGATCGCCTGCGATTTCGCCAAGGGCGCGGCGGCGCGCCTGGGCGGCCAGGAAGTGCCGTCGTATGAAGACAAGGAAGCCACGTTCGCCGAGCTGAAGGCGCGCATCGTCAAGACGCTGGCCTACATCGACAGCGTGCCGCAGGCGCAGATCGAGGGCAGCGAAGGCCGCGCCATCACCACCGGCAGCGGCGAGAAGACCAAGCACTTCGTCGGCCAGACCTACCTGTTCCACTACGCGCTGCCGCACTTCTACTTCCACGCCACCACCGCCTACGACATCCTGCGCCACAACGGCCTGGAAATCGGCAAGAAGGACTTTATCGGCACCTATTGATCAAATATCAAGTATTGCGGCGCGGGTAGCCCTGCGCCAGGATGCGCTGCCAGACCACCTCCTTCTGTTCGGCGCTCATGGCCACCCAGTGCGCCACCTCGACCACCGTGCGGCCGCAGCCGCGGCAGATCTCGTCGAAGGTGGTCGAGCACACCGCCACGCAGGGGGTGTCGGGACGGATCGGCAGGTCGCTCATGGCTTCTCCATGAGTTTGTCCCAGCCGTCGTGGCCGAGCTGCTCCAGCTTCTCGATATTCTTCTCGAAAATATCGGACGCGTCCGGGAAGGCCTCGACCGCGCGGTCGATGCTGTCCTCGCGCAGCAGGTGCAGCGTCGGGTACGGCGAGCGGTTGGTGTAGTTGCCGATGTCGTTCTTGTCGGTGTCGGCGAACTGGTAGTCCGGGTGGAAGCTGGCCACCTGCAGGAAGCCGTCCAGGCCGAGATCCTCCAGCGCGGCGTCGGCCACGTCGAGGAATTCGTTGTAGTCGAAGAAATCGGTCAGCACATGGGGATGGATCAGCAGCGTGGTGTCGATCTTTTCCGGATCGGCGTCGGCCAGGTGCTGTAGCTCCTCCATCAACTTTTCCAGCAGCTCCTCCGGCGTTTCCGCCTCGCTGACCACGTAACGCACCTGCCGCTTGACGTGCACCGCCTTGGCGAACGGGCACAGGTTCAGGCCGATGACAGCCTTCTCCATCCAGTGAACGGTGTCGGCGATGACCACGTCGCGATCGATGGGACTACTCATATTGCAATTCCTCAGTTTCAATGACTACTCAAAAGCAGGATTGTACGCAAATTTGCTGCGATCTCGCTCTTATTTCCCGGGAACTGTTGCATATAAGAATTTGTCATAAGGGTGACATATTCCTTGACTCGCCCGGATGACCTTCGTACACTCCACGTTTAATTCATAGTCCACGCGACGTTTCTTATCGCTAACCATGGAAAACTATGCAAGCACGAATTCCTAAATCTGCCGCCCTCGCCGCACTGCTCGCGCTGCTCGCGCCGGTGCTGGCCCAGGCGCATGACGAGGCGCCGGGCCTGCCGACGGTCACCACCGCGCTGTCCCCCCTGCCGAAATCCCCCATCCCCGATGTCTCCTCCCTGAAAATCGCCAAGCCGGCCAAGATGGTCGACGAAGAGGCGTTCCGCGAGAAGGACGTCTGGGGCCGCATCCGCAGCGGCTACGCGATTCCCGATGTGAACAACGAGCTGGTGGCCAAACACATCAACTGGTACGCCACCCGCCCCGATTACATCGCCCGCACCACCGCGCGCGCGTCGCTGTACCTGTTCCACGTGGTGTCCGAGCTGGAAAAACGCGGCATGCCGACCGAGCTGGCGCTGCTGCCGTTCATCGAGTCCGCCTTCAACCCGACCGCCGTGTCCAGCGCCAACGCCGCCGGCATGTGGCAGTTCGTGCCCGGCACCGGCCGCGACTTCAACCTCAAGCAGGACGCCTTCAAGGACGAGCGCCGCGGCATCCTGGCCTCGACCGACGCCGCCCTGACCTATCTGCAGCGCCTGTACGACATGTTCGGCGACTGGCAGCTGGCCCTGGCCGCCTACAACTGGGGCGAGGGCTCGGTGCAGAAAGCCATCAAGCGCAACCAGGCCGCCGGCAAGCCGACCGACTTTGAAAGCCTGGCCGACCTGATGCCGGCCGAAACCCGCAATTACGTGCCCAAGCTGCAGGCGGTCAAGAACATCGTGGCCAACCCGCAGCAGTTCGGCCTGAACCTGCCGGCGATCGACAATTCGCCCTACTTCACGGCGGTCGACAAGACCAGCGACATCGACCTGACCGTGGCCGCCCACCTGGCCGAGCTGTCGGTGGACGAGTTCAAGGCGCTCAATCCGCAGTTCAAGCGCCCGGTGATCGTCGGCGGCGAGGACACCAAGATCCTGCTGCCGAAGGAGAACGCCGAGAAGTTCCACATCAACCTGGCGCAGTGGAGCAAGGAGTTGTCGACCTGGAGCACGCACAAGATCACCAGCGCGCGCGAATCGATCCGCTCGCTGGCCTCGCGCTTCCACACCTCGCCCGAGGTGATCCGCCAGGCCAACAATATTCCGCAGAACTCGGTGCTGAAGGCCGGCTCCACCATTCTGGTGCCGAAGATCTCGGCCTCCGCCGGCGGCAACATCGGCGCCGACGTGGCCGACAACGCCACCGTGGCGTTCGAGTCCGAGAGCGACAAGTCGGCCGCCAAGGGCTACAAGCGGGCCAAGGCCGGCAAAGCGGACAAATCCAGCCCGGTCGCGCTGGTCAAGGCGCGCGTGCCGCGCGACGCCAAATCCCAAAAACACCGCAAGAGCAATCAATGACAAAGGTTGCAGTCGCGGCCTAGTCGCCCTACAATCTCGGTCTTAAAAAAACACAACCCACCTGCCGTGCCAGCCAGCCCACCGGGCAAGCGAGCGCACGGCGGTCGCACCCGGAGTCCCTATGGCGTTCTTGCAAGGCAAAAAAATCCTCATCACTGGTTTGCTGTCGAACCGTTCCATCGCTTACGGCATCGCCCAAGCCTGCAAACGCGAGGGCGCCGAACTGGCGTTCACCTACGTCGGCGAGCGCTTCAAGGACCGCATCACCGAATTCGCCGCCGAATTCGGCAGCAAGCTGGTGTTCGACTGCGACGTCGGCAGCGACGAGCAGATCGAGGCGCTGTTCGCCGACCTGGGCAAGAGCTGGGACCATCTGGACGGCCTGGTGCACGCGATCGGCTTCGCGCCGCGCGAGGCCATCGCCGGCGAATTCCTGGATGGCCTGACCCGCGAGAACTTCCGCGTCGCGCACGACATCTCGGCCTACAGCTTCCCGGCGCTGGCCAAGGCCGCGCTGCCGCTGCTGAAGGAAGGCTCGTCGGTGCTGACCCTGTCCTACCTGGGCGCGGTGCGCGCCATCCCCTACTACAACACCATGGGCCTGGCCAAGGCCTCGCTGGAGGCGTCGGTGCGCTACCTGGCGGAAAACCTGGGCAAGAAAGGCATCCGCTCGAACGGCATCTCGGCCGGCCCGATCAAGACTCTGGCCGCGTCCGGCATCAAGGACTTCGGCAAGCTGCTGGGCTTTGCCGCCTCGCACGCGCCGCTGCGCCGCAACGTCACCATCGAGGAAGTCGGCAACACCGCCGCCTTCCTGCTGTCCGACCTGGCCTCGGGCATCACCGGTGAGATCACCTACGTCGACGGCGGCTTCTCGCACGTCATGGGCCTGAACGCGGAAGACTACCAGTAAGCCGGTCCCGCCCCCAGCCCGCATAAAGCCCTGCTCGCAGGGCTTTTTTCTTATCCGGAAGATATCTTCCCGCGCGAAAAAAGCTTATACTTTCTGGAAGTAAAAATAACATCATACTAGGGCAGCAAGTGAATCGAAACTCTTCCGTCGATCAACTGATCGCGCCGGACCAGACGCGCATGCGCAAAGTGCTTTTCATCCTCAGCGAGCTGGAGGATGAGGACGTGGAATGGATCGCCAACAACGGCGACCGCCTGCGCTACCCGGTCGGCGCCGACATCATCGCCTTCAACAGCCACGTCGACAGCGTGTATTTCGTGCTGGACGGCACCTTCTCCGTGCTGAGCGGCGCCGGCGAGCAGATCGTCGAGCTCAGCAGCGGCGAGATCATCGGCGAGATGTCGCTGGTCGACCCGGCCCGCACCAGCGCCTCGGTGCGCGCCAACGAGGGCGCGGCCGCGCTGCGCCTGTCGCACGCGCGCCTGCGCGAGAAGCTGGCGGCCGACGCGCCGTTCGCCGCGCGCTTCTACCGCGCGCTGTCGGTGTTCCTGGCGGCGCGCATGCGCCAGACCACGCGCCGCTTCGGCTACGGCAATGCCGACCAGCAGCCGGCGCCGCAAACCGACGAGATCAGCGAGGAAATGCTGGCCAAGGCCCACCTGGCCAGCCTGCGTTTTGAGCGCCTGTTGAAGCGCATGGCCAGCTGAACTATACAAGCGCGTCAAACTAGGGCATAATAACGGCCTTGCGCTGAAATCCCCGTGTCGGTTGATAGCAATTCGATACCAAAGATTCAGCCAGTGATAGTTAAGCAGCTACGCAAGCCTCACAGCGCATCATCCGGATGCCCTTATAAAGCCCTCCCGCCTCTGGTGTCGTTGATCTGACACCGTCCCGGCGCAAAGCTTTTGTGCCGAAATTTCTTTCGATTCTGATTGAGTCATTTCGTTTTGGTAGGCGTTGCTATTTCGCGTTCCGCTTCGGCGTGGACGCTGCATTTTTACGAAAGAAAAGCATGACATTTGAAGCACTAGGTCTCAACACGTCCATCCTCAAAGCCCTGACCGACGCCGGCTACACCGCGCCGACTCCCGTTCAGCAGCAGGCCGTCCCCGCGGCGATCGCGGGCAAGGACTTGTTGGTATCCTCGCAAACCGGTTCCGGCAAGACTGCGGCGTTCATGCTGCCGTCGCTGCACCGTTTGGCCTCCATCGAGCCGGCCGCCGCCGGCAAGACCCCGAACCAGGAAATGCAAGCCGCCCGTGCGCGCGGCGAGCGTCCACGTTTTAAAGCAGCCCAGCCAAAAATGCTGGTGCTGACCCCGACCCGCGAACTGGCGCTGCAAGTCACCACCAACACCGACAAATACAGCGTCAACCTGCGCCGCATCAAGGCCGTGTCGATCCTGGGCGGCATGCCCTACCCTAAGCAGATGCAACTGCTGGCCAAGAATCCCGAGATCCTGGTGGCCACCCCTGGCCGCCTGATCGACCACATGGAATCGGGCAAGATCGACTTCTCGCAACTGGAAATCCTGGTGCTGGACGAGGCCGACCGCATGCTGGACATGGGCTTCATCGACGATATCGAGAAAATCGTCGCCGCGACTCCGGAAGGCCGCCAGACCATGCTGTTCTCGGCCACGCTGGACGGCGTGGTGGGCAACATGGCGCGCCGCATCACCAAGGACCCGCAGATCATCCAGATCATGAGCGCGGCCAACAAGCATGAGAACATCACCCAGCGCGTGCACTTCGTCGACGACCTGTCGCACAAGAACCGCCTGCTGGACCACCTGCTGCGCGACGAGACCATGGCCCAGGCCGTGGTGTTCACCGCCACCAAGCGTGACGCCGACACCATCGCCGACCGCCTGAACATCGCCGGCTTCTCGGCCGCCGCGCTGCACGGCGACATGCACCAGGGCGCGCGCAACCGCACCCTGGACAGCCTGCGCCGCGGCCAGGTCAAAGTGCTGGTGGCCACCGACGTCGCCGCGCGCGGCATCGACGTGCCGACCATCACCCACGTGTTCAACTACGACCTGCCGAAGTTCCCCGAGGACTACGTGCACCGCATCGGCCGCACCGGCCGCGCCGGCCGCAACGGCCTGGCGATCTCGCTGGTGAACCACGCCGAGGGCATGCACGTGAAACGCATCGAGCGCTTCACCAAGCAAATGATCCCGGTGAACGTGATCGAAGGCTTCGAGCCGAAGAAAACCAGCTTCCCGCCACGTTCCTCGCGTCCGGGCGGCTGGAAGCCGGGCGACAACCGCGGCGGCAACAAGCCAGGCCAGCGCTCGTTCAGCAAGCCAGGCGGCGCGCCGCGCCGTGACGGCGTCACCGGCTCGAACGAAGGCTACAAGGGTCCCGGCTTCAAGGCCAACAACCCGTACAACAGCGACCGTCCACGCCGCAGCTACGGCGACCGTTAATCCGGTCAGCGCGTGAACAAACGGCCGCCAGAGCAATCTGGCGGCCGTTTTTTTAGTTCCTGGCCCGCGTCGACAGCGCCACGATGGCGGCGCCGGCGGCGACGATCAGCGCGTCCTCGATCAGGCCGCTGCGGGTCTGGCCGATGCTGGCCATCGCCCGCTTGCGCCCGGCCAGCGTGAGGTAGGCCAGCGGCACGGCGGTGGCCACCGCGAGCGCCGCGCCGGACGGCTCCTTGCCGCGCGGCGCCAGCGCGGCGCCGGCGATGCCCGCGCTCATCACGCGCGCCAGCAGGCCGAGAAAAACCGTGCGGTCGGGCGCGGTCTTCATCTTGTCGCCGACCAGTTCGCCGGCGCCCATGGCCAGCGCGCCGAGTTTGAACAGCGGCTTGTCCAGCAGCACCAGCTTGCCGCTGGTCTGGCGGTCGGCCAGCCGCGCCATGGCGATGGTGGCCATCGGCGTCATCGAGCGCGCGCTGGCCACGGCGCCGATCAATGCGGAAGGAAGCAGGCTGCGAGCGGTCATCGTGATCTCCGGTGATGGTATGGATGACTTCACTTTACGGGCTATCGCGCATCGCCTCCGTTAGACACCTAGCATAGGCTTACTTCAAAACGGTCGCCACGTCGACAATATCCACGCCTTGCAGCTGCCCCAGCCAGGCGTCGAACCACGGTTTGTGGGTGACGCCGACGATGGACAGCACGCGCGCGCCGGGGCGTTCGCGGAAGGTTTCGCGGATGTTGGCCACCATGCGCAGGTTGCGGATTTCCCAGCCAGCCACCCACATCTGCGGATAGCCTTCGGGCGACGCGGCGCGCAGGGCGGCGCGCACGTTGCCGTCGGCGCGCACCAGCAGATCGGCCGGGTGGTTGATCTGGCGGTACAACGGCAACAGGTCGGGCTCCAGCGCCATGGCGTCGTAACGCTGGTCCTGCGCCTGCAAGGCCGCGCCACCGGCCTTCCACGCCGCCTCCACCGAGCGGCCGAACGCCTTCTCGTCCGCCACCGCGATGAGGTCGCCAGTGTGATTGTCGACCTGATGCACCCGCTGCAGGCCAAGGCGCGCGGCCAGGCGGGCGGCGATCTGATAGTCCTCGTTGCGATTGCCGGCGAGTTGAGTGAGCTTGTTGACCAGGGCGGCGTCGAGCCCATCCCCCGCGCGGCGTTCGGTTTCCGGCAGCTGCAGCCACTGCACATAGGCCGAGGCGCGGTCGTTGGCCGCCAGCAGCAGCGCGGCCAGATGGCGGCGCTGCGCCGGCGTCGGCCGCGCCGGCCAGGTTTTGAAGGTCTTGTGTACCTCGGCGATGGCCGCCGTGAGGTCCAGTCCGGTGGCGGCTTTGGCGTCATCGGTCGGCGCGCAGTAGTCGGGGTCGTACCTGGCCGGTTGGCGCGCGGCCAGATCGCACTCCTCGCCCGGCAATGACTCGATGGTGATGATATCGGGCTTGAAGGCTTCCAGCCGCTTCAGCACGCCGTCCAGCGCGGCGGGGTTGAAGGTCTTCGGCAATTGGCTCAAGTGCACCGTGCCCAACACCAGCACCTGCGACCGCGCCCCGGCCATATCCCGGTCCAGCGCCGACAAATCGCCCTGCGCCTGCGCCGCCAGCGGCAGCGCCAACCCCAAAATGAAACGCCACTTGCCCATTTCGCCTCCTTACATTGAAAGAACCGCCAGTGTAAGCAAGCACAAGCCACGCCTCGGCCAGTTTTAGACAGAACGCCGATTCAATACCCCGAAATGCCAAAAATGCAGCATTTTCAAGTCACTTCAAGATCCATTCCCCATTGCGGCGTATCTGATCATGCATCGCGTCCGGCGCCAAGTCCAGCTCACCGGGCCAGGTGACTACACCTTCGGTAACCGATACCCGACTGAACTCGGCCGGGTTGCTGAGGCGAGCGAAAACGCCACGGAATGCGGACGGCATGAATTTGACCAAGCCCTCCACGCCATCCCTAAATCGAACCCGCAGGGCATGATCGCCCTCCGGTCGCACATCGATAACGTCCCAGTTCATCACGATTTACTCCAAGTCGCACAAGATTCGGTGCCTTAGGTGATAGGCTACCACGTTGGCATAATTGTTCCTTTAAGCGTAGGCGCACAATAATCGGCGTTCTGGATCGTCCTCCAGTCTATGACTGCACCAATAACAACATCTGAGCAAGATCAGGACATCACCGAGACTGTGTTGCGCGAGCGTTCGCGGTTGTGGAACTTCATCCGCCGCCGGGTGGCCGACCAGACCGACGCCGACGATATCCTGCAGGACGTGTTCTACGAGTTCACCCAGGCCTACCGCCTGCCCGACCCCATCGAGCAGGCCAGCGCCTGGCTGTTCCGCGTGGCCCGCAACCGCATCATCGACCGCTTCCGCA
This sequence comes from Duganella sp. SG902, assembly GCF_013376005.1. Taxonomy (GTDB): domain Bacteria; phylum Pseudomonadota; class Gammaproteobacteria; order Burkholderiales; family Burkholderiaceae_D; genus Rugamonas. The sequence continues at coordinate 327,180 of NZ_JABMJK010000006.1, forward strand.
AGAAGAAGGAAGTCGCGTTGGACGACCTCGCCCCCTGCGACGAGGACGACGACTGCCGCCTCGACCTGCTGCTGCCCTCGCCCGACGCCGGCCCCGAGGCCGCCTACGCCCGCGCCATGCTGCTCGAGGAACTGCAGCTCGCGCTGGACGAACTCCCCGCCAACCAGCGCGAGGTCTTCATCGCGCACGAGCTCGATGGCGTCAGCTTCAAGGAGATGGCCGCGCAAACGGGCGTCTCCATCAACACCTTATTGGCGCGCAAGCGCTACGCCGTGCTTTATCTGCGCCAGCGCCTGCAAACCCTGTATGACGAATGAAAGATTGAAAGGAGGTATTTGTAAAATGCGTCACCATGACCTGAGCTACAAGAAATTCAAACTGATGAAGGGCCTCTTCATCCTTGCCGCCGCCGGTGTGCTGGGCCTGATTGTGATGGCCCTGTGGAACTGGCTCATCCCGGCGATCTTCCCCGGCGCCAATGCCGTGAATTATTGGCAATCGGTCGGATTGCTGCTACTCTGCCGCATCCTGTTCGGCGGTTTCCGCGGCCATCACCGCGACTGGCACGAGAAGCGCGAACACTGGCAGCGCTGGCAAGCCATGACGCCCGAGGAGCGCCAGGCCTTCTTCAAGCACCGCGCCAACTTCTGCCGCCCTGATCGCGCCGCACCGCCACCTGAATCGAAAGAATAACGCATGCAAAAAACACCAGCGCCGCCGTTCAGCGGCTATCAAAAACAAGTGGTGGCCATGCTGGCCTTCCTGCAGTTCGCCGTCATCCTCGACTTCATGATCATGTCGCCGCTGGGTGCCGTCATCATGCCGGACCTGAAAATCGCGCCCGCGCAGTTCGGCCTGGTGGTGTCGGCCTACGCCTTCAGCGCCGGCCTGTCCGGCCTGCTGACGGCCGGCTTCGCCGACCGCTACGACCGCAAGAAGCTGCTGCTGTTCTTCTACACCGGCTTCATCGTCGGCACCGTCTGGTGCGGCCTGGCGCAGAGCTTCGAAAGCCTGCTGGCCGCGCGCGTGTTCACCGGCCTGTTCGGCGGCGTGATCGGCTCCGTGGTGCTGGCCATCTCCACCGACCTGTTCCCGCCGCAGATGCGCGGCCGCGTGATGGGCCTGATCCAGACCGCGTTCGCCGCCAGCCAGGTGCTGGGCATCCCGGCCGGCATCTACCTGTCCAACCAGTGGAACTGGCATGTGCCGTTCATGGCCATGGCCGCCTTCGGCCTGGCCGGCGGCCTGTTGGTGGCGTGGAAGCTGCAGCCGGTGAACGCCCACCTGGCCCAGCCGCAGGAACACAGCCCGTTCATGCACCTGTTCCACACCGTGACGGAAAAGCGCTACCTGCTGGCCTTCTGCGTGACCGCCCTGCTGACCACCGGCGGCTTCATGCTGATGCCGTTCAGCAGCGCCTACATCGTCAACAACATGGGCATCGACCTGCATCATCTGCCGACCGTGTACCTGGTCACCGGCCTGTGCACCATCTTCATCGGCCCGATGATCGGCCGCGCGGCCGACGCCTTCGGCAAGTTCCGCGTGTTCCTGTTCGGCACCGCGCTGTCGATCGCCATGGTGCTGATCTACACCCACCTCGGCCACGTTCCGCTGTGGATGCTGGTGGTGGTCAATTCGGTGATGTTCGTCGGCATCTTCTCGCGCATGATCCCGTTCCAGGCCATTTCCTCGACCGTGCCCAGCATGACCCAGCGCGGCTCGTACAACGCCATCAGCGCCTCGATCCAGCAGTTGGCGGGCGGCGTGGCGTCGGTGGTGTCCGGTCACATCGTGACCCAAGCCGCCGATGGCCGCCTGCAGCATTTCGACACCGTGGGCTACGTGGTGGTGGCCACCTCGCTGGTGGCGACCACGCTGCTGTGGCGTCTGCAGCGCGGCCTCCCAAGCGCGGCGGCGGCGCGCCCGGCTTAAGGTAGAATCAATTTTATTGCCGCACGGCACTATTTCGAATTATAATAATTTCAGTTAGTCGTAATCCACCACCAACTATCTGAATCGAAAAGGGAGAAGTGCATGAATTCCAGAAATATGGATGCCGCCTGTCTGCGCGCACTGCGCCGCCGCGGGCATTCCGACGCCAGTATTGCCGCCATGACGCCGGAGGAAGCGTTTTGCGAGTATTGCGCCTACCACGGGATCATGAACCTGTCGCCGTCCACGCTGGCCATGCTGGACAAGCTGCGCGGCGAAGCCGGCAAATAAGAAAAGCCACCGTCAAGGTGGCTTTTTTGTTGAGCGCTGAGCTCGCTACCGATTAACGGTAGAACGGCTCGACCGTGCCTTTCAGCTTGATCAGCATGGGGTTGCCCTTGCGATCCAGCGCCTTGCCGGCCGGGACCTTGATCCAGCCTTCGCTGATGCAGTATTCATCCACATCGTTGCGCTCTTTGCCGTTGAAGTTGATGCCGATGTCGTGTTCGAACACGGCGGCAACGTGGAATTTGCTGCGCGGATCGATCGACAGGCGGTCCGGCAGGGGTGGGAGTTGAGTAGTATCGTTCATCCCGCCATTATATCGCACACCACACGCTGATACGATAATCCTTGCCATATACTTGTTTACTCAAGTATTATTCAAGGAATACTCAACCAAGGACTTGCTATGGACGAACCCACCCCGATCAGCCCCAGCCTCGAATTCACCCTGCGCCTGGCGCGCGCGCAAGCCACGCTGGTGCGCCGCTTGGACCAGGTGCTGGGCGGCTACCACGGCATCAGCTTCAGCGACTTCATGCTGCTGCACTACCTGAACCGCGCGCCGGGCGGCCGATTGCGCCGCGTCGACCTGGCCGAGCGCCAGGGCCTGACCGCGTCCGGCGTCACCCGCACCCTGCTGCCGCTGGAAAAAATCGGCTTGGTCGAACGCCAGCAGGACCCGCGCGACGCCCGCGTGGCCTATGCCGCCATCACCGCCACCGGCCGCGAGATGCTGACCAACGCCACCACCGTGGCGGACCAGATCAGCAAGGACCTGCTGCGCAGTTGTCCGCCGGCGCAGTTCGATGACATCAGCAACGCGCTGGCGCTCATCGCCGGCATGAACGCCTCCAACTCATGAACGCGCTCAAACAGGATGCCAACTTCAACTGGCTGATGCGTGGCGGCGCCATCTCCGCGCTGGGCGACCAGTTGACCATGATCGCCCTGCCCTGGCTGGTGCTCAAGCTGACCGGCGACACACTGGCCCTCGGCCTGGTGATCGCGCTGATGAGCGTTCCGCGCGCGGTGTTCATGCTGATCGGCGGCGCGCTGGTGGACCGCCACTCGCCCAAGCGCGTGCTGATGCTCACCAAGTACATCAACGCCGCGCTGCTTGCGCTGCTTACGCTGCTGGTGCTGAACGTCTCGGCCATGCCCACCGTGGCCTTGGGTTCATCGCTGTCGCTCACCGTGGCGGTGACGCCGCAACTGGCGCTGCAGGTGATCTATGTGCTGGCGTTCGGCCTTGGACTGGCGCAGGCGTTCGCCATGCCATCCGGGATGTCCATCATGCCGCTGGCGATCGCGCCCGAGCACCTGCAGGCGGCCAACGGCATGATGATGGGGCTGCGCCAGGTCACCATGCTGGCCGGGCCGCTGCTGGCGGCCGCCCTGCTGGCGATCAGCGGCGGCGACGCCGGCGATGGCGCGTTGCACGACGCGCACGGCCTCGCGCTGGCCTTCGGCTTCGATTGCCTGAGCTATCTGGTGTCCGCGTGGACGCTGTCCAGGGTGACGCTGCGCACGTCCGGCGCTACCCCGGCGGCCGCGCCGCAATCGGTGCTGCGCTCCGTCGGCGCCGGCCTGCGCATGGTGTGGGACGACGTGCCGATGCGATTGTGCTTCATCTACTGGGGCACCGTGTCGCTGTTCATCGGCGGCGCGATGCAGGTGGCGATACCGGTGCTGGCGAGCGAACTGCATGGCGCATCCACGCTGGGCCTCATCATGGGCGCGCACGGCGCCGGCACGCTGCTTGGCATGGGCGTGGCCGCGAAACTCGGTCAACGCCTGCGCTTCGCCAGCTTCGGCGCGATGATACTGGCGGTGGACGCCATCGCCGGCCTGCTGCTTGCGCCCATGGGGATGCTGCACGCGGTCTGGCAGGTGTCGCTGCTGATGCTGGCACTCGGCCTGCTGACCGGCTACATCCAGATCAAGGTCTTCACCTGGATACAGCAACGCGTGCCGCCGCACATGATGGGCCGTGCCATGAGCATCTTCATGTTCATCTTCATGGGTCTGGCGCCGTTGTCGGCGGCGGCCACGGGATGGTTGCTCACCTTGATCACGCTGTCGCAATTGTTCCTTGGCGGTGGCATCATACTGGTGCTGTTCGCGGCGGGCGCCTATCTGTTCACGCCGATCCGCGGCATCACCGCCAACGCATCATAAGGAAAACGCATGGAAACCAAATGGCTGGAAGACTTCATCTCACTGGTGGAGACCAATAACTTCAGCCGCTCGGCGGCGCTGCGCCACGTAACGCAGCCCGCCTTTTCGCGCCGCATACAATCGCTGGAAAACTGGCTCGGCACGGACCTGATCGACCGCACCTCCTACCCCACGCGCCTGACGCCGGCCGGCATCGTGTTCTACGAGCAGGCGCTGGAGATGCTATCGAAGATCAACGGCGCGCGCGAGATGCTGCGTTCCAAGCGCGCGGCCGCGCAAACCAGCATCGACCTCGCGGTGCCGCACACCTTGTCGCTGACCTTCGTGCCGAAGTGGCTAACCAAACTCGAAGAAGACTTCGCGCCGATCCGCAGCCGCCTGATGGCGCTCAACGTCCACGACGCCGTGCTGCAACTGGTGGAAGGCGGCTGCGACCTGCTGCTGTGCTATCACCATCCGCGCCAGCCGGTGCAGCTGGATCCAGGCCGCTACGACATGCTGGTGCTGGGCCGCGAGTCGCTGCGCGCCTACGCCCGCTGCGATAAAAACAAGGTCCCGGAATTCACCCTGCCCGGCACCAAGCGCGCGCCGCTGCCCTTCCTCTCCTACACCAACAACGCCTATCTCGGACGCATGGTGGAGCTGATACTGAGCGACGCGAAAACCCCGCTGCACCTCGAGCCGCACTACGAAACCGACATGGCCGAAGGCCTGAAGATGATGGCGCTGGAGGGACGCGGCGTCGCCTTCCTGCCCGAATCCGCCGTCACGCGCGAGCTCAAACAAAAGCAGCTGGCGCGTGCCGACGGCGACACCTCGGACTGGGAAATCGAGATGGAGATCCGCCTGTACCGCGAGCGTCCGTCGTCGCAGCGTCGCGGCAAGCCGATCGTCGAGCGGCTGTGGGAATTCCTCGAATCGCAGCAAAAACACAGCGGCCGAAAACGCCAGATTCCGGTATCGGAGCGCTAACTATGCATTTTTTGCATAGCCGAATGCGCATACAGCATTGGCCGCTCTAAAGGCTACAGGCCTATGATTCGTCCACTTGAGCGCTGCCACGAGCAGCGTTCATTAACGAATCCACGGGAGCCTTGAGCATGACCAACGTACCAGCACAACACGCACTGCCTTCCTACCTCAACGCCGAAGACCTCGGCCCATGGGGCGTCTACCTGCAGCAAATCGACCGCGTTACCCCGCACCTCGGCAACCTGTCGCGTTGGGTCGAAACCCTCAAGCGCCCGAAACGCATCCTGACCGTTGACGTGCCGATCGAGCGCGACGACGGCAGCATCGCCCACTACGAAGGCTACCGCGTGCAGCACAACATGTCGCGCGGCCCGGGCAAAGGCGGCGTGCGCTTCCACCAGGACGTGACCCTGTCCGAAGTGATGGCGCTGTCGGCGTGGATGACGGTGAAGAACGCCGCCGTCAACGTGCCATACGGCGGCGCCAAGGGCGGCATCCGTGTCGATCCGAAGACCCTGTCGCGTGGCGAACTGCAGCGCCTGACCCGCCGCTACACCAGCGAAATCAGCCTGATTATCGGCCCTAACAAAGACATCCCCGCACCGGACGTCAACACCAACGAACAAGTGATGGCATGGATGATGGACTCCTACGCCATGATCGAAGGTAATCTGTCGACCGGCGTGGTGACCGGCAAACCAATCTCGCTGGGCGGCTCGCTGGGCCGCCGCGAAGCGACCGGCCGCGGCGTGTTCGTGGTGGGCCGTGAAGCCGCCGCCAAGCGCGGTGTGGCGATCGCCGGCGCCCGCGTCGCGGTGCAAGGCTTCGGCAACGTCGGCGGCGTGGCCGCGACCATGTTCGCGGAAGCCGGTTCCAAAGTGATCGCCGTGCAGGATCACACCGCCACCGTGGTGCATCAAGGCGGCCTGGATATCGCCCGTCTGCACAAGCACGTGGCGGAAACCGGCGGTGTCGCCGGCTTCCCGGGCGCCGAAGCGGTACTGGATCGCGACGCGTTCTGGGACGTTGAATCCGACATCCTGATCCCGGCCGCGCTGGAACAGCAGATTACTGCGGCTAACGCGTCGCGTATTCGCACCAAAATCATCCTGGAAGGCGCCAACGGCCCGACCACGCCGGAAGCGGACGACATCCTGACCGACAAGGATGTGCTGATCGTTCCCGACGTGCTGGCCAACGCGGGTGGCGTAACCGTGTCATACTTCGAGTGGGTACAAGATTTCTCCAGCTTCTTCTGGACCGAGGATGAAATTAATGCCCGCTTAACCCGCATCATGCAAGATGCATTCAATGCAGTATGGACCGTAGCGCAGGACAAGAAAGTCACGCTGCGAACCGCCACCTTCATCCTCGCTTGCACCCGTGTGTTGCAAGCCCGTGAAGTGCGTGGTCTGTATCCATGATGTACTGAATTCCCAGAAGTTTGCGCCTGCACCGGCTTTCGCCGTGCGGGCGTTTTTCGCATTTGTAAGGAACAGAATATGAGCACCATCGAACAAAAAGCACTGGCCTACCACCGCGCGGGCAGCGCGGGCAAAATCGCCATCGAAATCACCAAGAGCGTGAGCACGCAGGAAGACCTGGCGCTGGCTTACTCGCCGGGCGTCGCCGCGCCGTGCGTGGAGATCAAGCGCGAGCCGGCCAAGGCTTACGAATACACCGCCAAGGGCAACCTGGTGGGCGTCATCACCAACGGCAGCGCGGTGCTCGGTCTGGGCAACATCGGCGCGCTGGCCGGCAAGCCGGTGATGGAAGGTAAAGTAGTCCTGTTCAAAAAATTCGCCGGCATCGACGCGTTTGACATCGAGATCGACGAGAGCGATCCGGATAAACTGGTGGACATCATCGCCGCCCTGCATCCGACCTTCGGCGGCATCAACCTGGAAGACATCAAGGCGCCGGAGTGCTTCTACATCGAGCGCAAGCTGCGCGAGCGCCTGTCGATTCCGGTGTTCCATGACGACCAGCACGGCACCGCCATCGTGGTTGGCGCGGGCATGCTGAACGCGATCGAAATGACCGGCCGCGATATCGCGACGGTGAAAATCGTCTGCTCCGGCGCCGGCGCGGCGGCCATGGCTTGCCTGGAACTGCTGGTGGACCTGGGCGCGCAGCGCAAGAACATCTACGTCTGCGACAGCAAAGGCGTGCTGACCACCGCGCGCAACCTGGACGGCGAAAAAGCCGCATGGGCGCAGGACACCACCGCCCTAGCCCTGTCCGACGTGATGGAAGGTGCGGACGTATTCCTCGGCGTGTCCGGTCCGGGCGTGTTGTCGCAGACCGACATCCAGCGCATGAAGGCGCAGCCTATCGTGTTCACGCTGGCGAATCCGGAACCGGAACTGCGTCCGGAACTGGTGCGCGAAGTGGCGCCTGATGCCATCATCGCCACCGGCCGTTCGGATTATCCGAACCAGATCAACAACGCACTGTGCTTCCCGTACCTGTTCCGCGCCGCGCTGGACTCGGGCGCGACCACCATCAACCAGGAAATGAAGCGCGCCTGCGTGGTGGCGCTGGCCGACATGGCGCGCAGCGATGCACGCTTCAGCAAGGACTACATCGTCCCGGGCCTGCTGGATCCTCGCCTGCTGAGCGGCGTGACGCCAAAGATCGCCACCGCCGCCTGGCGCAGCGGAGTCGCCCGCAAGCAGCTGGTGGAACTGGAATACGCTGACGACCTGAAGGACCTGGCGGAGTCGCTGCTCTAAGCCGGGCAACACAAGCATCCATTAACGTTGAGCGCCGCCGCTTGCTCCATGTGGCAAGCGGCGGCTATAAATAAGATGTGCGAGTTTCGTGCTATCGCTCAGGTTGTAATGCAATGACAGCCATGCCTGACAAGGCCAACACTGCGCCAAGCGCGTCGAAGCGTGTCAGCGCCACACCGTCGACGAACCTGAGCCACAACAGCGCGACGCAAATGTACGCACCGCCATACGCGGCATAGGTACGTCCCGCCGCTGCGGGATGCAGCGTAAGCAGCCACGCAAAAACCGCGAGCGACACCGCCGCCGGCACAAACAGCCAGGCGGATTTTCCTTGCTTCAGTACGAGCCAAGGCAAATAGCAGCCGATAATCTCGGCCAACGCCGTCACAAAAAACAGCGCCGCGAGTTTAAGAAGTTCCGTCATTTCTCCCCCGGCCATCTGCCAAGCCTCATGTACACCTTCTGACCTGCCTCGCCCGCAATCACTTTCTCGCCTTTCGCGCTTCGTTGAAGGAGCTAATCATTTGCGCTTCCGTTTTCCTTGCTTCCTCCAGCGTCGGCACATCCAACTCCGATCGCAACATATCAGGAACGTTGGGATCGACAGTTGCCAGCTGCGGTGGCAGGAATGCTCTCTTGGATTGATACTGGGTCCCGAAGCGTTGCGGACGGCCTATAGCAAGCAGGAATCTGTCAAGGCTCGCGGCGGCCAGCCACTTCGCTTTGTTCTCCCCTTTGCTGATAGCGATGACGCAAAGATCGTGCGCCAAGAGGTAGTCATCCGGCGTACTCGCATGCTGCAGCACCATGGCCGCATGGTAGTAGGCGGTTCCGTCGCCGAGCGGGCCTGCGGCGAGCAATTGCTTAACACGGAGCTCTCTCCGTTCATCCCGGATGCCGATCGCTTCCCAGTCCAGCACCTGACCAGACGAGGAATCCCGGTCTGCCTGATCTTCTTTATAGAGCTTCGCAAGCTCATTGGAGGTTGCCGACAGATCCACCGCAATCGCCACGTGGGCGACGCCAGCGAACACCGTTCCAGCGACCATACGCATCAGATTTTTACTCAGTTCAGACATGCTGAATCCTTTTCGCGAGCATATAGAAAACATCGCTTCCTTCTAGCCGTTCCTGAGTCCAGCCTTGTGCGGCATAGAATTGGCTGGCCCTCGTGTTCGCGCCGGTGCTCAATCGAACGCATTCCGCGCCTTGCTCGAACAGCCAGCCGGTCGCCAAATCCAGCAGTCGCTTGCCGAGGCCTCGTCCCTCATATTCCGGCGCGATGAACAGCGCCCAGATCGACGCATCGGTTTTGTTCGCGTAGCTGAATCCCACGACCTGCCCATCGATTTCCGCCACCCAGCCGCGCCCCAGCAACTCAAGATAGTCTTCGTACATTTGCGGCGTGATGCGGCCCGGATTGGAAAGGACGTTCTCGCGAACCGCCAGCCGGACCGCCGACATCGCGGGAATATCATGCGAAGTGGCGCGGCGAAAAAGCGCCAAGGATTCTGTCATGCGATTCTTTCGTTGATTAGCCGGATGGCGGTGGCGACACCATCTTCGGCCGCCATCGCGCGCGCGACCTCCGCCGCCCGAATTTGCATCCCAGGCCGCAGCGCCTTGATGCGCGCCGCGAGCTGTTTGGCGGTGATGCTGCTGCGGTGCGCCGCTTTACCCGCGATGCCAAGCCGCCTCAATTCCTTGCCCCAGTGCTCCTGCTCGCTGATGTGGGCCACCACCACCGACGGCTTGCCCGCCAGCGTCGCCGACTGCGTCGTGCCAGCGCCGCCGTGGTGCACCACCGCCGCGCAGCGCGGAAAAATCAGATGATGCGGCGAAGCGCTCACGTACAGGATCTGGTCAGTCGACCGGAAGCCGCATGCCGCCGCGTCATGCGTCTGAATGATGGCTCGGCATCCGGCCAGACTGGCCGCCTCGGTGAACAAGCGAAGGCTCTCGCTCTGATTGCCGATCTCGCGCGGCGTCCAGCTGCCAAAAGTCATGTACACCGGCGGCGCGCCTGCGGCGAGGAAGCGCTCAACCGCCTCCGTCAGCCGTCCCTCCAGCTGCATATTCGGCATGTCAAGGAAACCGCACACCTGCAACGACGGCGCCCAATCCGGCTGCCTCATGCAAATTTGCGGACTCACCGCCACCAGCGTAAGCCACGACGACAACCACACCTGCGTGACGAAATCCCCGGTCGGCGCCATGCCCAACCGCGCGCGCAGACGGTCCGGATACGGGCTGGCCGCCTTGTGCAAGGCCCACCTGCTCAACCACCACAGGAAGCCCTGCCCGAACGGCAAGCCCGTAGGATGGCTATGCGCGCTCGGTATCGCCACATGCGACAGCAATACGCTCACATACGGCTTGCCGGCCTGCTCCGCCGCCACCTGCAAGGGATACATAAAGTAATGCCCGATCAGCAGGTCCGATTCCGCAGCCAGCGCCAGTGCCGCCGCGAACATTTCCTCTTCGGAGGGCACAAAGCAGCGATCCAGCAGCATCCGCATTTGTGTCAGCGGATTGCGCATCTCCAGCGCCGCCATGCCGATCTTCTCCGCCTCCTCCGGTCCATTCACCGGCGATCCCACCACGCGGAGCCTCACACCCGCCGCCGATGCCACGCCCGCGTAAATATCACTATCGACGCAGGTGATCACCAGCGTCACTTCATGCCCCGCCAGTTGCAAGCCCTCCGCCAAGGCCAGGAAAGGCCGGATATCGCCGTGGCTGCCCCACGTTTGCATTCCTATCTTCATGCCTGCTTGCGCTTCGCCACCCAATCGTTGATCACGCGCTCCAGCACCGACAGCGGCAAGGCGCCATGCGACAGCACCTCGTTGTGGAACTGCTTGAGGTCAAACTTATCCCCTAGCTCCCGCTTCGCCTGCTCGCGCAAGGCCAGGATCTTCAGCATGCCGACTTTGTACGCCAAAGCCTGGCCGGGATTGACGAAGTAGCGCTCAACCTCCGCCGTCACATCGCCTTCCGCCATGCCGGTGTTATCCATCATGTAGCTGATGGCCTGCTCGCGCGTCCAGTGCTTGTAGTGGATGCCGGAATCGACCACCAGCCGCGTGGCGCGCATCATCTCGTCGCGCAGGCGGCCCAGGTTATCCAGCGGATCCTTCTCGAAGCCCAACTCGTACGCCAGCCGTTCCGCGTACAGCGCCCAGCCTTCCTGATACGCGGTGAACGGCACCACGCGGCGGAAGAACGGCACGCCCTGCAGCTCCTGCGCCAGCGTGATCTGGAAATGGTGGCCCGGTATGCCTTCGTGATAAGCCAGCGTGCGCATGGCGAACTTCGGCGTGTCGCCCGGATTGCGCATGTTCGCATAGAACACGCCCGGACGGGTGCCGTCGAACGCGCCCGGCATGTAGTAGGCGCCCGGCGCGGTCGCCTCCGATGATGGCGGCACCTGCTCCACCTTCACGCCCAGCTTGGGACGGATATCGAACGCGCCATCGAGCCCCTTGTTCACCTCATCGAGTATCGCCTGGTATTGCGCCAGCATGGCATTCTTGCCCTCGGGCGTATTCGGATACTGCTGGGCGGGCGTGCGCGCCAACTGCTGCACGCGCGCGCCGATGCTGCCATCGCCGAGGCCTTGCGACTTGAGGATGGCGTCCATTTCCGCGCTCACGCGCGCCACTTCCGCCAGCCCCAGTTCATGCACCTGTTGCGGCGTCATGTTGGTGGTGGTGTGCATGCGCACGGCCCAGGCGTAGAACGCATCGCCGTTCGGCAGGCTCCACGCGCCATTGTTTTCCTTGGCCTTGGGCTCCAGCGCGGTAAAGTAGCTGATCAAACCGTGGTAGGCCGGGTACACCTGATCCTTCACAGCCGCGGCGGCGGCGGCCAGCAGGCGGGTACGCGTCCCGGCGTCCATTTCCGCCGCCGGAATCTTGTCCAGTTTCGCCTTGAAGCTGACGTACAGCGGATGCTGCTCCGGCGCCATCGCGATCATGCCGTTCATCTGCTTGAGCACCTTCTCCACCGTGAAGCGCGGCGGCAGAATGCCGCGCGATTCGCGCAGGCGCAGGCCTTCGGCCAGTTGGGTAAATTTGGTCGGGAACAGTTTCAGGCGCGCGATGTAGTTCTCCGCCTCCGCCTTGCTGCCTACCTGGTGCACCTGCACCATGAAGTCCGGCAGCGCGCTTTGCACGCCCTGCATCTGGTTGACCGGGAAGTTATGCTTGTCGTACGGCTCGCCGTCGACCTGGATCTGCAGGAAGTAAGTCAGCGTGTCGTAGGAGAGTTGGCCTTCGCGGTCCAGCTTCTCGCGGTCGTACTGCTTGATGGTGGCCAGGCTGTTCTTCATCAGGTCCACCATCTTCTGCTCGTGGGCCGGCGACGCGTCATCCAGCCTGGCGCTGTAGAAGTCCGCCCAGCCGGGCAGGATGCGCATTGACGACAGCATCTCGGGACTATCGATGGCGAATGCGGCGAACACCTTGGTGTAGAACCAGTCCAGCTTCAGCGGCTTGAAGTAAATGGTGTGGACGATCAGGGCCGCCACCACCAGTACCACCGAGGCCAGCGCGATCGCCAGCCACTTGAATGCACGTTTCATGCAGCACCCTCCCCATCGTCATAATTATTTTTCAATTATGTAATGGGCAACGTGCCGCTTGCAAGTGATTTAACGGCTCCGCGTGACGTTGATGGCCAGCAGCCGGTTGTCGTCGCCAACCAGCAGCACGGCGTGGTCGGCAAACAGCGTCTGGCGGAAGATCGGCGTTGGTCCGAGCAAGGCACGGCCCGGCAAGGTGAAACGCAATACCGTCTGCGCCTGCGCAGACAGCGGCTCCGTGCCCACCGCATAATCCGCCAGCACCAGCACGTCGCCAATCGCGTCGCCAGGATTGAACGCGCCAACCACGCTGCCTGCGATGGTGATGCCGCCACTGAAGGCATGCGCATCGATCTCCGAGGTGCGCACATTGCCGGCCCACTTGCCGGACAAGGACTCCTGCGTCAGGTCGGTGCGCCCGGCAGCCAGCACGGGCGCGCCATTGTTATCGACCGCCACACCCATGATGCCGCCGCTGCTGGTGGTCGTCGCTTTGCCGTTCCACAGCACGCCCATCTTGCCGGCCGTGTTGAGCGCGACCGGATAGGGTTGAGACCCGCCGGTATTGATGGACCGGATAGCCGGGGCACCGGCGCCCCTGGCCCACATGGCCAGCATGCCGCCGCCCCCTTCCATCCACCCCGCGAGCACAGCGCCGTTTGCCGCCGCCACGCGCGGATGCAAGGCGGACGTGGAAATCATGAACGGTGGAGTGAGTTGCCTGCCGTTGAAATCGAATTTGCACAGCTTGAGCACATACTGCGTCTTGTCGGTGACCGGCAGCAGCGAAAAGGTGGTGGCCAGCCAAAAGCCGTTACCATCCGCCGCGCCGCCATTCTCGGCGGCGGCATATTCGGTGCTGGAAGTCGCCGCCACAGGCGGATAGAGATTGGTGGCGCCGCCAAGCAGTTTGGCTTGCGCGTCAAAGCGCAGCAAGGCCGTGCCCTTGGCGGCTTGCACCATGACGAAGCCATCGGGCGACGGCATCATCAGCCAGTCGCCCGTATAGCCGGCGGCCAGCGAGAAACCATAATCGGTGCTGGACACCAGCTTGCCCTGCTTATCCAGCACACTCAGACGCGTGCCCGCATACACCGGCTGGCCGTTGGTGGTAACGAAGGAGTCGGAACGCGAGCGCACCACGATGTGGTCACCAACCACCAGCGCGTCGGACATGCCGGCCAGCGAGCCAACGGTGACGGTATCGGAAACGGTGATGGGGGCAGCGGCCGCAGAGCCAGTGGCGGTTCCAGAGGAGGAGTTGGAACCGCCACCGCAAGCGCTCAGCACCGCAAAGACAAAGAGAAGAAAGACACGCATGCAGCCAGTATAAGAAGAAAAACAACTTCCCCCTACACCGCCCGCATGGCCTGGCGAGCCAGCGTGATGACCTGTCAGCCCATTACTGCTGGCGGATCACCGCGCCGCCCTTCATCACGAACGACACCTTGGTTAGTTCGGTGGCGTCTTCCGCGGCATTGCCCTTGACGGCGATGATGTCGGCGTACTTGCCGACGCTGATCGAACCCACACGGTCCTTCCAGCCCAACAGGTCGGCCGCGTTGATGGTGGCGGCCTGGATGGCCTGCATCGAGGTCATGCCGTACTTGGTCATGTAGTAGAACTGCTTGGCGTTGTCGCCGTGCGGATAAACGCCGGAGTCGGAGCCGAAGGCCATTTTGGCGCCGCCCTGGAAGGCCTTGCGGAAGTTATCGCGCTGCAGCTGGCCGATGACCTTCTCCTTCTCGATCGATTCCGGCAGCATGCCGGCCTTGATGCCCTCCTGCAGGATGAAGTCATCGTTGTAGATGTCCATCACGAGGTAAGTGCCCTTCTCCCTGGCCAGCTTGATGTTGGTGTCGTCGATCAGGCTTGCGTGTTCGATCGAATCCACGCCGGCGAGGATGGCGTCGTGAATGGCGCTGGTGCCGTGCGCGTGCGCGGCCACCTTGCGGCCCAGCTTATGCGCCTCGTTGACGATGGCTTGCATCTCTTCCAGCGTGTACTGCTGCGCACCTGGCTCATCGCCTTTCGACAGCACGCCGCCGGAGGCGCAGATCTTGATCACGTCGGCGCCATACTTGGCCATCTCGCGCACCTTGGCGCGCGCTTCCCATGGGCCGTCCGCCACGCCACGGCCGGTGAAGTTCGCGTCCGGCGGCAGCAGGTTCTCGTCGCAGTGGCCACCCTTGATGCCGATGGCGTAACCGGCGGTGCGCATGCGCGGGCCGATGAAATCGCCGTCGTTGATGGCGTCGCGCAGCGCCACGTCGCCAAAGCCGCCGGCGCCGACGTTGCGCACGGTGGTGAAACCGGCTTCCAGCGTCTTGCGCGCCGCCCGCACGCCATACAGCGCGGCGCGCGTGTCGGACACGCCCAGCGAGTTGTAGCCGCTCATGAACGGGTCGGCGGTCAGGTGGGTGTGCATGTCGATCAGGCCAGGCAGCACGGTTTGCGCCGACAGATCGATCAGCTGCGCGCCGGCCGGCACCTTGGTTGAAGCACTCGGACCGACCGCGCTAATGCGCTCGCCGGTGATGATGATGGTCTGATCCTTGAGCACCGTGCCGGCCACAACGTCCACCAGTTTGCCGGCGCGGATGGCGGTCACCTGCTCGGCCGCGCAGGCTTGCGCCGCCGCGCCCAGGACAGCTGCGGAGATCAGGAAGTGCTTCAGTTTCATGGAGGGCGCCCTTGTCGAGGTTTAAAACAAAAAGCATAGCAGAGCCCCCGCCAAATGCGAAGCTACCCGGGCCAGGCGCAGGTGCGGAAACCTGCAAAGATATCGTCGCGTTCCGGCAGGTAGAAATTACGGAATTTGGCCGAGCCAAAGCGCGACGGCGTGACGAACGACGCCCCGCGCAGCACCTGGTGCGTGTGGAACCACGGCTCCGAGTATTCAAGGTAGCGATCCGCCTTGAAGTCCGGATAAGGCTCGAACGGCGACGCCGTCCACTCCCACAGCTGCCCCCAGCGAAACGCCGGATGACCCGACAAAGCCGCGTATTCCCACTCGGCCTCGGTCGGCAGGCGGCGACCGGCCCAGGCGCAATAAGCCTGGGCTTCATATAGATTCACGTGCCGCACCGGCTCCGCGCCGGCCAGGGTGCACAGCTTCCCGAAGCGCACGGTGCGCCACTGCCCGCCGTCGCGCTGCCAGTAGCGCGGCGCCGAACGCTCCTGGCGCATCAGCCAGTCGGCGCCGGCCTGGCTCCAGAACTGGCGGTTGTCATAGCCGCCATCGGCGACGAAATCCGCATACTGGGCGTTGGTCACCAGTGTGCTATCCATGCGAAACGGCGCCACGTGGAAGGCATGCGACTGGCGCTCGTTATCGAACACAAAGCCGGTGCCGGCCTTGCTGCCCAGTTGGATAATCCCGCCGGGGAAGCTGATCTCCGACGGCGCAAACGCGCCCAGCACCTCGCCGGTCTGCGGCAGCGGCGTGGGCAGGCCCAGTGTCTGCAAGGTGTAGTGGAATGCCTCGCCATGCATGTCCTCATGCGCCAGCGCCAGCCGATATGGGTACAAGGCCTCGTCGGTATTAGCCTCGCGCGAGAGCTTGTCGAGCACGCGGTCCAGCACTTCGTGACAGTAGGTCTTGACGCCGCCGGTGCTGGGCAGATCCAGCGTCCAGCGGCTGCGGTGCGGCACGCGCGCGGAGTCGAACCAGTCGTCCCCCTTGGTCAGCAGGCAGTTGCCGTTGGCGTCCGCCGGATGGCTGGACGCGGCCTCGCGCAGAATAAACCATTCGGCAAACCACGCCGTATGACCCAGCTCCCACAGCGGCGGATTGATGATGCGCAGCTGCGGCACGCGCGTCGGCGCGTCCATGCCCGCCGCGACAAAACTATCGAACAGCGACAGCGTATAATCCCGGGCATGCTGAAGGGCTTCAGCCATCTGCTGCGAGGTGGCGTTCCTGAATGAAGAAGTCATGCGACGATTGTAACCACTTTCAAGCAAAACACCAGTGAGCCAAGCACATATCTGGATCGTCAGCCCCGCCTCCGCCCGCAACAACAATGGCAACTGGCAGAGTGCCAGCCGCTGGGCGCGATTCCTGCGCACGCGCCACCGCGTCACCCTCGCGCCGCAGTGGCCTGCGGAAGCGGAGACCCAGGCCCCGGCCGCGCCGCCCGACCTGTTGATCGCCCTGCACGCGCGCCGCTCCGCTCCCTCGCTCGACGCCTGGACGCGCGCCTACCCGACGCGCCCGTCCATCCTGCTGCTGACCGGCACCGACCTGTATCGCGACATCGAAACCGACGCCAGCGCCCAGCGCTCGCTGCGGCAGGCCGATGCCCTGGTGGTGCTGCAGCGGCATGGCCTGCAGGTCCTGCCCGCGTCGTTGCGCGCCAAGGCGCGGGTCATCCATCAATCGGCAGCCTCGCTGCGGCCCTTCGTCGGCCTGCGGCGCCACGCCGACATCTGCATGGTCGGCCACCTGCGCGAGGAAAAAGACCCGCTCACCTTCATGCGCGCGGCGGCGCTGGTGCGGGCGCCTTCGGCACGGCTGATCCACATCGGCGGCGCGCTGGAGCCAGCGCTGGCGGCGGCCGCGCAAGCCACCGCCGCCCAACATCCGCGCTATCGCTGGCTGGGCGCGATGCCGCACGCGGCTACGCGTCAGCGTCTCAAGCGCAGCCGCGCCATGGCGCTGACCTCGCACATGGAGGGCGGCGCCAACGTCATCATCGAAGCCGTGTGCGCCGGCGTGCCGGTGCTGGCCAGCGACATCGGCGGCAATCGCGGCATGCTGGGCGACGATTACGCCGGCTACTTCCCGGCTGGCGACGCCGCCGCGCTGGCGCGGCTGATCGACCGCGTCACCGAAGACCATGACTTCCATGCCATTCTGCGCGCCCAGTGCGACGCCCGCGCGCCGCTGTTCGCGCCGGCCGCCGAGCAAGCGGCGTTGCTGGAGTTGGTGGATAATCTGCTGCATAAGACTTAACCAAGGATGCCAACCATGAGCGACGCCCCCATCAAACTCACCTCCTTCTCGCACGGCGGCGGCTGCGGCTGCAAAATCGCGCCCGGCGTGCTATCCGAGATCCTGAAGAACTCCAACGGCTTCCCGGTGCCCAAGGAACTGCTGGTCGGGATCGAGACCGCCGACGACGCCGCCGTCTATAAACTGAATGACGAGCAGGCGCTGATCGCCACCACCGACTTCTTCATGCCGATCGTGGACGACCCGTACGACTTCGGCCGCATCGCCGCCACCAACGCCATCTCCGACGTGTACGCCATGGGCGGCACGCCGATCATGGCACTGGCACTGGTGGGCATGCCGATCAACAAACTGCCGGTTGAGACCATCGGCCAGATCATCAAGGGCGGCGAATCGATTTGCGCCGAAGCCGGCATCCCCATCGCCGGCGGCCACACCATCGACTCGGTCGAGCCGATCTACGGCCTGGTGGTCATGGGCCTGGTCCATCCCTCGAAAGTCAAGCGCAACGCGGACGCCCAGGCCGGCGATGTGCTCATTCTCGGCAAACCGCTGGGCGTGGGCGTGCTGTCGGCGGCGCTGAAGAAGGACGCGCTGGACGCGGCAGGCTACCAGGCCATGATCGCCAACACCACCAAGCTGAATAAACCGGGCAAGGCGCTGTCCGAGCTGCCGGGCGTGCACGCGCTGACCGACGTCACCGGTTTCGGCCTGCTGGGCCACCTGCTGGAGCTGGCGCGCGGCGCCAGGCTGGAGGCGCATCTGGAAATGAGCAAGATCCCGCTGCTGCCGGGCGTCGAACAACTGGCGCACGACGGCTATTTTACCGGCGCCTCCGGCCGCAACTGGGCCGCCTACGGCGCCGAGGTCACGCTGGCGGAATCGATCACGCCCGCCCAGCACTCGCTGCTGACCGACCCACAGACCTCCGGCGGCCTGCTGGTCTCCTGCGACGCGGCCAGCGTGGACCAGGTCCTGGCCCTGTTCCATCGCGAAGGCTTCGGCGAAGCCGCCGTCATCGGCCGCATGGCCGCCGGCCCGGCGCGTGTCAATGTAGCCTAAACGACAACCCCGCCAATTTCGCTTGACGACATCGGCGGGGATCGCTTACATTCTAGGAATGATCTCGCATCTGCACCTATCCGCTTTCCTGCTATCGCCTGCCAGCGCCCTATCGCTAGCAGCGCGTCTACTAGCGCGCGTTTAATCCGCGCCTCTGTTGTACCCCGGTGCCGGCCATAAGCCGCACTCGACTCCCCAAAATCAGGAAAGTTGTACCGATGCTCCCAGCTTTTTCGCACCTGCTAAAACTACCGATCGGTTGCCGCGCCTAGTGTCCCGTGGCCGCGCCGCAGCCTTTCGCCACATCGTTTAGCACACCCCACATACAGAATTCAGGAGCACTACCATGATGTTGCAGAACCCAGCGAGCAAATACCGCGCCTTCCCAGCCGTCCAGTTGACCGACCGTACCTGGCCCAACGCCGTCATCAGCAAACCGCCGATCTGGATGAGCACCGACCTGCGCGACGGTAACCAGGCCTTGATCGAGCCGATGAGCATCGAGAAAAAACTGCGCATGTTCGACCTGCTGATCAAGATCGGCCTGAAAGAGATCGAAGTGGGCTTCCCTTCCGCCTCGCAGACCGACTTCGATTTCGTGCGCAAGCTGGTGGAAGAAAAGCGTATTCCGGACGACGTCACCATCATCGTGCTGACGCAGTCGCGCGATGAGCTGATCCGCCGCACCGTGGAATCGTGCGTCGGCGCCAAGCGCGCCATCATCCACCTGTATAACTCGGTGGCGCCGGTGTTCCGCAAAGTCGTCTTCGGCATGTCGCGCGAGGAGATCACCAACATCGCCACCACCGGCGCCAAGCTGGTGAAGGAACTGACCAGGCAGCACCCGGACACCGACTGGGGCTACGAATACACCCCGGAATCCTTCTCCACCACGGAACTGGATTTCTCCAAGCATATCTGCGACGCCGTGATCGCCATCTTCGAGCCGACCCCGAACAAGAAGATGATCATCAACCTGCCGTCCACCGTGGAATGCAGCACGCCGAACGTCTACGCCGACCAGATCGAATGGATGTCGCGCAAGCTGACCCGCCGCGACTCGCTGATCATCTCGGTCCACCCGCACAACGACCGCGGCACCGCCGTCGCCTCGGCGGAACTGGCCGTGATGGCGGGCGCCGACCGCGTCGAGGGCTGCCTGTTCGGCAACGGCGAGCGCACCGGCAACGTCGACCTGGTCACGCTGGCGCTCAACCTGTACACGCAGGGCGTGCATCCGGGCCTGGACTTCTCCGACATCGACGAAGTGCGCAAAGTGGTCGAGGAGTGCAACCAGCTGCCGGTGCATCCGCGCCATCCCTACGTGGGCGACCTGGTGTTCACCGCCTTCTCCGGCTCGCACCAGGACGCGATCAAGAAAGGCTTCGCCAAGCAGGAAGCAGGCGCGATCTGGGAGATCCCTTACCTGCCGATCGACCCGCAGGACCTGGGCCGCAGCTACGACGCCGTCATCCGCGTCAACAGCCAGTCCGGCAAGGGCGGCATGTCCTATCTGCTCGAGCAGGACTATGGCCTGGTGCTGCCGCGCCGCCTGCAGATTGAATTCAGCCGCGCGGTGCAGGCCGTGGCCGACCAGACCGGCCTCGAAATCACCGCCGAAGGCATCTACGACATCTTCAGCAAGGAATACTTCGAGCAGTCCACGCCGTACGCCTACCAGTCGCACAAGATGGTGGAAGACACCAGCAGTGACGAGCCGGTGCAGATCGACATCGCCCTGATCCATCGCGGCGCGCCACTGGCGCTGCAGGGCGGCGGCAATGGTCCGATCGACGCCTTCGTCGACGCACTGGGCCTGGACATCAAACTGATGGACTACCATGAGCACTCGATCGGCTCGGGCGCCAACGCCAAGGCGGCGTGCTATGTCGAACTGCGTCTGGCCAACGGCCCGACCCTGTTCGGCGCGGCCACCGACAGCAACATCCTGACCGCCTCGTTCAAGGCCGTGCTGAGCGCCGTCAACCGCCAGCTGGCGCGCGTGGAAGCAGGCCAGGCGCAAGGCCAGGTAGCGGCATAACCCCACCCTAATGCCGCTAATCTAAGTTTTTTTGACCGCAAACTAACGAGCCGTCATTCCCGCGCAGGCGGGAATGACGGCTCGTACTTAGCGGCATAGGACCCGCCCCCGGAGTTGCTTAACCGTCGATCTGGCGGGCCAGGCGGATGCCGGTGAATTGCCAGCGGGCGCCGGCCGGGAAGAAGTTGCGGTAACTGGCCCGCGCATGGCCTTCCGGTGTCGCGCACGAGGAACCGCGCAGCACGTACTGGTTCAGCATGAATTTGCCGTTGTATTCGCCCAGCGCCCCCTCGGCCGCCGCAAAGCCGGGGTATGGCGCGTAGCTGCTGCTGGTCCATTGCCAGCAATGGCCGAACATTTGCCGAAGCCCGCCTCCCGCCCCCGCGCCGGCGGGATGCAGCGAGCCGGTTTCGATCGATGCCCGCCCGTGCGCGGCGGCGTATTCCCATTCCGCCTCGGTCGGCAGGCGCGCATCGGCCCAGTGGGCATAGGCGTCCGCCTCGAACAAGGATACATGCGTGACCGGTCGCTGCAAGTCCAGCGGCCGCGGACCATGCAGCGTAAACTCCTGCCACCCGCCCTGCTCGTCCTGGAACCAGTAGATCGGCGCTTTCAGGTTTTGCGCGCGCACCCAGTCCCACCCTTCGGCCAGCCACAGCGCGGCGTTGAAGTAGCCGCCAGCGTTGATGAAGGCCAGATACTCGCCATTGGTCACCAGCCGCGAGGCCAGCGCGAACGGTGCCACGTATTGTTTGTGGCGCGGAAGTTCGTTGTCGAAGCTGAAGCCGTCGCCATGATGGCCGATCTCCGCCAGGCCCCCCTCGAACGCCTGCCATGCCAGCGGCGCCGCGACCGCGGCGGCCGGCAGCGGTATCGCCATGTAGGCCGGCCGCAGCAGGCTTTGCGCCAGCAGGTGCTTGACGTCGGTCAGCATCAATTCCTGGTGCTGCTGCTCGTGCTGCATGCCCAGCGTGATTAGCATCGACAGCTCGGCGCGCCGCGCCGCATCCAGCTCACCCGCCAGCAGCCGCGCCATGCGTCCATCCACATTGGCGCGGTAGGCGCGCACCTCGGCCATCGAGGGCCGCGTCAGCAGGCCGCGCTGCGCGCGCGGGTGCTTTTCGCCAATGCCGTTGTAGTAGGAGTTGAACAGGATGCGGAACGCCGGATGAAACGGCGCGAAGCCGCGTTCCATGCGTTCCAGGATGAAGGTCTCGAAGAACCAGGTGGTGTGCGCCAGGTGCCATTTGATCGGGCTGGCGTCGGGCATCGATTGCGCGCCGCAGTCTTCGTCCGACAGCGGCTCGGCCAGCGCCAGCGTGTGTTTGCGTACCGCGTCGTAGCGGGCGCCCAGTTGGTCCATCATCCTCAAATCACCCGTGCGTGAATGACGGCGAACCAATTGTCTTCATCGGTCCACATGCGCGTGGTGGCGAAGCCGGCCCGCTCCAGCAAACCGACAAGGGACTGGCGCGTGTATTTGTAGCTGTCTTCCGTGTGTATGCGCTCGCCGCGCGCGAAATCGCGCTCGCCGCCACGCCAGCTCACCGTCAGCGGGCAGCGCGCCTCCAGGTGCATCTCGATGCGGCTATGCTCGAAGTCGAAGAAGGCCACGTGCTTCCACTGCTCGACATCGAAGTCCGCCCCCGCCAGATGGTTCAGGTGGCGCAGCATGTTCAGGTTGAAGGCGGCGGTCACGCCCAGCGCGTCGTCGTAGGCCGCATCCAGCACGGCGTGATCCTTGATCAGGTCGACCCCGATCAACAGGCCGCCGTCCGGCCCCGCGTTGGCGCGCAGCCCGCGCAAGAATTCCACCGCCTGCGCCGGCGCGAAGTTGCCGATCGAGGAACCAGGATAAAAGAACAGGCGGCGCCCAGTGTGCACGCTGTCCGGCAAGCTGAAGCCGTTGGAAAAATCCAGCCCCAGCGCCGTCATTTCAATCTGCGGGAAGCGCTGCCGCAATTGCGCCACGGCGCCCTCCAGGAAGTCGCGCGAGATATCGACCGGCACGTACTGCGCCGGCCGCAGCAGCGGGAACAGCGACGCCGCCTTGGCGCAGTTGCCCGCGCCCAGGTCGATCATGGTGGCGCCGGGGCCAATCGCATGCGCCATGTCGGCGCCATAGGCCTTGAAGATGGCGGCCTCGGTGCGGGTGGGATAATACTCGGGCAGTTCGCAGATCGCTTCAAACAGCTTGGACCCCAGGCCGTCGTACAGGAACTTGGGCGAGGTATGCGCCTTGGCCGCCAGCAGGCCGGCGCTGATTTCCGCGATCACCTCCGGGCTGCCATGGGCGGGCCGTGGCGGCGGCGGCATGTTGCTGTCTACGGGCGACACAACACGAATCGCCGGGGAGCGGGACATATGCATGGGATGCTCTGCCTTTATTCTGGGGGTCATCGGTGGAGATGATTTTTGCTATGATAGCCGAATATCCATTTTTGCAGCGCCGTACCAAAAGTTCCGTGCGTCCTTTCACACTCAAGGGGTAAATCACAATGAAAATCTCCCTCAAATCCGTTCTCGCCGCAGGCATGATGCTGGCCGCTTCCTGGTCCCACGCGCAATCGGCCGATCACGTGTTCCGCGTGTCCGCCATTCCGGACGAAGCGCCGACCGAGTTGCAGCGCAAGTTCAAGCCGCTGGGCGAGTACCTGGAGAAGAAGATCGGCATGAAGGTCGAGTTCACGCCGGTGACCGACTATGCCGCATCGGTGGAGGCGCTGATCAACAAGAAGGTGGACATGGTCTGGTTCGGCGGCTTCACCTTTGTGCAGGCCAATGATCGCAGCAAGGGCCAGATCACGCCGCTGGTGCAGCGCGCCGAGGATGAGAAATTCCGCTCCGTGTTCGTCACCACCAACAAGGGCATCAACAGCCTGAATGACCTCAAGGGCAAGACCCTGAGCTTCGGCTCCGAGTCCTCGACCTCCGGCCACCTGATGCCGCGCTACTACCTGCTGCAGGCGAAGATCAATCCGGACACCGATCTGAAACGCATCGCCTTCTCCGGCGCGCACGACGCCACCGTGGCCGCCGTCGCGGGCGGCAAGGTCGATGCCGGCGCGCTGAATATCTCGGTGTGGGAAAAACTGGTGGAGGCCAAGAAGGTCGATCCGGCCGTGGTGCGCGTGTTCTACACCACGCCCGGCTACTACGACTACAACTGGTCGGTGCGCACCGACATGAACGCGGACCTGAAGAAAAAGCTGACCGATGCCTTCCTCGCGCTGGACATCAACAAGCCTGAGGACAAGGTCATCATGGACCTGCAGCGCACCGTCAAGTTCATCCCGACCAAGGCGGAGAACTACAAGAACATCGAAGCGGCGGCCAAGAACGCCGGCCTGCTGAAGTAAATGCCGGCTTACCAACTGCAAAACCTCACCGTGCGCCACCTCGGCGCGCGCTCGTCGTCCGCGCTGCAAGCGATTAACCTGACCGTGGAACAGGGCGAGCAACTGGCCCTGATCGGCCCATCCGGCGCCGGCAAGACCACCCTGCTGGCGACGTTGTCGCTGTCCCACAAGCCGGCGGAAGGCAGCTTCCAGGCCTTCGGCACGGATCCGTGGGCGCTGGGCGAGGCCGCGCGCCACCGCCTGCGCGCGCAGTTGTTCCTGGCCCCGCAAACTCCGCCACTGCCGCCGCGCCAGCGCGTGGTGACGGCGGTGCTGGCCGCGCGCCTGCCGCAATGGAGCGTGTGGCGCGCGCTGGCCTCGCTGTTCAAGCCCGCCGATCCGGAAGCCGCATGGCGGGCACTGTCGCGCTTCAATCTTGGCGACAAACTGTATTCGCGCGTCGACCGCCTGTCCGGAGGAGAACGCCAGCGCTGCGGGCTGGCGCGTCTGCTGCTGTCGCCGGCCAAGGCGCTGCTGGTGGATGAGCCCTTGTCCGCGCTGGATCCAGCGCTGTCCGAGCTGACCCTGAACACGCTGCGCGAGGAAGCCAGCGCGCGCAACGCCACGCTGATCTGCAGCCTGCACCAGGTGGACCTGGCGCTGGCCCACTTCCCGCGCATCGTCGCCCTGCGCGACGGCCGCATCGAATTCGACCTGCCGCGCGAACAGGTCACACCGCAAATGATCGCCGCCCTGTACCAGGGCGAACAACCGGCCGCCAGCGCCCCCCGGCAAGACGACGCCATGGCGGTCAAGCTGGGCGTGGGCGCCTGCCTGTAATGGCCACCCAGCCCTCACCGGCCAGCCTGGCCGCCATCCGTCGCGATCCCGCCCTGCGCGGCCGCGTCGCCGCCATCGTCGTCGCGCTGCTGGTGCTGTGGCCAACGCTGGTGATCAGCGAATTCAAGCCGTGGATACTGCTCGACGAACAAAGCCTGGGCGCCACCGGCCGCTTCCTGACGGACTTCCTGGTGCCCGCGCACAGCGCGGAATTCCTGCAGATGCTGCTGCGCGAAACCTGGAACACCATGGCCATCGCCACCGCCGGCCTGGCGCTGGCCCTGCTGGGCGCCATCCCGGCCACGCTGGTGATCAACGAGCAGTTGTCGATCTCCGCGCTCGGCACCGGCCGCATGCGCCCCGCCGCGCGTGTGGTGCGGCAAGCGGTGCGCTGGCTGCTGGTGGTGCTGCGTTCGGTGCCGGAACTGGTGTGGGCGCTGCTGTTCGTGCGCATCATCGGCCTCGGGCCCACGGCCGGGGTGCTGGCGATCGCCCTCACCTACTGCGGCATGCTGGGCAAGGTCTACGCCGAGATCCTTGAATCGTCCGACGCCCACGCCAGCGACACGCTGCTGGCCAATGGCGGCGGGCGGCTGGCCGCGCTGCTGTACGGCGTGCTGCCGGAAGCCGCCTCGGAGCTGATGTCCTACACCGTCTACCGCTGGGAGTGCGCGATTCGCGGCTCGGTTGTGATGGGCTTCGTCGGCGCCGGCGGCCTGGGGCAGCGCATGGACGAATCGATGAAGATGCTGGCGGGCGCCGAAGTGGCCTCCATGCTGCTGGTGTTCGTGGCCTTGGTGGCGCTGGCCGACCAGTTCTCCAAAGTCCTGCGGAGGCGCCTCGGATGAACCACATGCCCAAGCCGCCGCGCCGCGACTGGACCGTCATCGTGCTGATGGCCATGCTGGCCGCGCTAGTCATCGCCAGCTTCGCCACGCTGCCATTGAAGTGGCGCGAATTCTTCACCGTGGAAGCCATCAACAGCAGCCTCGAACTGCTGGCCGGCTTTGCGCCGCCGGAGACCGGCCTGCCCTTCCTCGCCAAGACCTTCTGGGCCGCGATTGAAACGCTGGCCATGTCCGGCCTTGGCACGCTGCTGGCCGTGGCCTTCGGCCTGGCCTTCTCGCTGCCGGCCTCCGGCCGCTTCGGCGCCGCGCCGCGCGCCGCCATGCGCGCCGTGCTCAATGTGCTGCGCTCCATCCCGGAACTGGTGTGGGCCTCCATCATGCTGATCGCCGCCGGCCTTGGCCCGCTGGGCGGCACGCTGGCGCTGGCCGCGCACACCGCCGGTGTGCTGGGCCGGCTGTTTGCCGACTCGCTGGAAAACGCCGCGCCGCTGCCCGAGCAAAGCCTGCGCACCAACGGCGCCAGCGCCACCGCCGCCTTCCTCTACGCCACGCTGCCGCAAACGCTGCCGCAGATGATGTCCTACACCCTGTACCGCTGGGAGAACAACATCCGTGCCGCCGCCATCCTGGGCGTGGTGGGCGCCGGCGGCTTGGGCCAGATGCTCAAATACCACCTGTCGCTGTTCCAGATGCCGCTGGCCGCCACCGTCATCATCGCCATGCTGTTGCTGGTGGCGCTGGTCGATGGCGTCAGCTTTGCCATGCGCCGCGCGCTCACACGATAATGCTCGAACTACGCAACCTCTCCAAATCCTACGGCGGCCGGCCTGTGCTGGACCAGCTATCATGGACCTTCAAGGCTGGTGAATTCGTCGCCATCATGGGCGATTCGGGCGTCGGCAAATCGACGCTGCTCAATCTCATCGCCGGTCTCGATACGCCGGACGCCGCGCCCGGCGCGTCGCCGATCGTCGTCGACGGCATCCCGATGTCCGGCCTCGACGACGACGCCGCCACCAAACTGCGGCGTTCGCGCATGGGCTTCATCTTCCAGGCCTTCCACGTGCTGCCGCATCTGACCCTGCTGCAGAATGTGGCGCTGCCGCTACTCCTGAACGGTTTGTCCACGACACGCGCTGCGGAAATGCTGGAGGCGGTCGGCCTCGGCGGCCGCGAGCACGACTTTCCACATCAGATTTCCGGCGGACAAATGCAGCGCGTGGCCATCGCCCGCGCGCTGGTGCACCGGCCGGCGCTGGTCCTGGCCGATGAACCAACTGGTAACTTAGATCCTGATACCGCCGAAGCCATCCTTAACCTGTTGCAGCGCGAAATTAAAGCCACCGGCGCGTGCGCGATCATGGTGACACATTCGCAACTTGCTGCTAAAAAGACAGACAAAGTCCTACATTTATCTCGCAACGGCATACAAGAAACAACAATCGTCAATCCGTTTGCGCAATAACTAACATAATTTATTTAGCAAACCCTGCACTTTTTTTTTAACCGTAGTATTATTGAAAATAACTTGCATGGTTATCAAGAATGTTGAGTCGCGTACCACATTCGGACCAGAAAGAACTGTGGGCGCTAGCCTTGCCGGGAAACGTAACTTTATTAACGTTTAGAGCAAAGGAGGAGCAAACCATGAACGTACGGCAAAAGAAGCTGGAACTGATTGAAGCCATGAATCGTGCGCGGGCACTGGAGCCATCCAGTTTTGTCCCAAACAAGCTTCTTGATACTTTGATCGAAAAGATGAACTTGAAGAACGATGCAGAGTTGTGCCGGGTGCTGGAAGTTCAGCCTCCCATCATCAGCAAGATCCGACACCGCAAGCTGGCAGTAGGTGCGACGATCCTGTTGCGTATGCATGAGAAGTCAGATATCAGCATTCGCGAGCTGAAAGATCTGTCAACCGCGTCCATGCATTGATCGACCTAGTCTATCGTGCCATGCCAGGCGCCGGCATGCGGTATCCGGCGCCCCCTCAGCGCCTTAGCGACCAGCCCAAACCCCGCTGAACGCTAACCTCTCAACACTTCTCGTATTTCCAATTTCTCGACTTCCCCTCGGCGATCCACGCGATGGCTTGCTCGCGCCTGCGCGCGCGGGTGGCTTCGGTCTTCGCTTCCGTCAGCCACTCGGCATAGTCGCGCTGCTTGCTTGGGCTGAAGGCGTCGAAATGCCGGCGCGCGGCCGGCACCGCGTCCAGCGCCGCGCTCAGGTCATCGGGAATCTCCAGCGCGCGCGGCGTGGCCGGCTTGGCGCGCGCCGGCGCCGCCACACCGTCGTCATTCAGCTTCATGGCCTGCTTGATGTACCCTGCCAGCACCTTCTTCGATGGCAGATCCTTGACCGAGGTGATACGGCCGAAATGGCCCATCGCCTCGCGCTTGACCTCATCGTCCGCCATCAGCAGCTCCGCCTTCCAGAAACCGAAAGCGCAATGCGCCTTGAAGGAAGCCATGCTGCACATCATGCCCTTGTACATGAAGTGCGGGAAGCTCCATTTCATGGTCTCCTCCACCTCGGGACAGGCCGCATGCACCACCGCGCGCAGATGTTCCAGTATCGGCTGCGCGAAGTCGGCGGATTTGGCGATGTAGGCGTCGACGCGCGGATCGGTGGTGGGCATGGTGTTCTCTTTAAAAGTATTCCGGCTGATTCGCCGCCAGCTCGGCCTCGAATTTGTTGATTTTATCGAAGAGCACAAAACCGGGCACCAGGCGGCGGCCCGTGTCCCAGCAGCGCCAGGCACGCGCACTATCGTACTGCATCAGGAACATCTCGCCCAGATCCTCGTAGACGCCGGCCAACAGCGGGTTGGTCTGCAGCGCCTCGGTCAGCAGCCGCGAGGCCTCCTTCACCTGCTTCAGTCTTCCGCGCTGGCCAGCCTCGAATACCTTCAGCATATAGGTCTTGCGCGGCGCCTGCTCGCGCAAGGCGGCCAGTGTTTTCAAGGCGTTTTCGGAATCCTTGCCGGGATCGAGGGCGGCGAACAGCAGCTTCACCGACGGTGATGCGAGCGCCGCCTGCTTCACCTCGGGCGTCATCGACAGCGGCGTGCCATAACTGAGCCGGCACTCCAGCTTGCCCAGCACGGTATCGAGCACCTGCGCCGCGCCGACGTCGTCGCCGATGTCGCACGGGTACTGGCCGCGCAGCGCCGCCAGCTGCTCCGGCGTCAGCGCCGCGAGGCGATCGAACACGCCGTCGATGCCGCCGCCATCCCGCTCCGGCGTGTAGGGCTTGAGATCATAGGCTTGCGGCGGCACGCTGCGCACCGCGCTGACGTCCAGGCTCACACTGCGGTCGCCGCTCACAAAAAAAGTGATCTGCTGCGGAATAACGCTGCCCTTGGCGAGCATATCGAGCAGCTGCGGATGGCCGCCCTCGGCGTAGCGCAGGAAGCGCGCGAACTGCGCGGCATCGGCCGCGTCGACCTTGGCGCCGGCTTCGCTCCACGTGGCCAGCTTGACGCCGCCGATCGAGAAGGTGCGCAGGCCGCCGCCGTCCTGCTCCTCGACCACGCCCGGCGCGCCGGCGAGCAGCGACAGCTCGTTTTCCTGCAGCGGCATGCCCGGCATAGGCGTCCCGGCTTTGATCGCGCCCAGCGCCCCTTGTAAAACACGCCGGTTCTGCATTTCCCTCACCCGGAAACCCACCACGTCGTAGAGCGAGTAATCGACATACTGCTTGCGCGCCGTGTCGATGGCATACCGCCGCCGTGTCTTAAAATCGTAGATCATGCGCCCCTTGGGGGTATCGATCGCCAGGTAGCTGCCGCCCAGCGTCACATCCATTTGCGTGGCGCCCTCCTTGGCGGCGACACTGACGTGCAGGTTGATATCGGCCAGCGCCGGCGATGCCGCCAGCGCCAGCAGGACTGGAAAAATCAGCGTGGCGAGACGCATGCAAGCCTCCCTGGATAAAAATCCATCATAGATGAAAGCGGGCGCCGGCTTGTAACATTTCGTAGCACCATACACATGGTTCATATACCAAACGGCGGAATCTGGCATATTCTGCGAATTATGCATACTCGACCTATCGCCCGCTGCGTGGCCGCCCTGCTGCTGTTGGCCGGCTGCGCCACCCCTCCCACGCCACCGGCGCCGCCGGCGGATCCGGCGGCCCTGAGCCGCGCGCTGGATCGCGTCACCTGGGGCGTCAACATGACGACCTACCGCCAGGCCGAGAAGATCGGCTACGACGCCTGGCTGGAGCGGCAACTGCATCCCGCTCCGGCGCAGCTGCCCGCCGCGGCGCAGGCGCAGATCGACGCCATGACCATCTCGCAAAAGCCGCTGCCGCAATTGGTGAAGGAGCTGGAAGACCAGCGCCGCGACTACGACAAGGCCATGGTCGACGACGACGCCAAGAAGGCCGCGCAACGCGCCTACCAGCAGGAGTTGAACCGGCTGGCGAAGGAGGCCGCCACCCGCTCGCTGCTGCGCGACCTGTACTCCCCCAACCAGTTGCAGGAGCAGATGACGTGGTTCTGGATGAACCACTTCAATGTCCATCAGGGCAAGAGCAATCTGCGCGTGCTGGTGAGCGACTATGAAGAACAGGCGATCCGCCCGCACGCGCTGGGCAAGTTCCGCGACCTGCTGGCCGCCACGCTGCGCCACCCGGCCATGATCCGCTATTTGGACAACGAACAAAACGCCGCCAACCGCGTCAACGAAAACTACGCGCGCGAAATCATGGAGCTGCACACGCTGGGCGTGGACGGCGGCTACTCGCAGAACGACGTGCAGCAGCTGGCGCGCATTCTCACCGGCGTCGGCGTCAACCTGGGCGACAAGACGCCCAACGTCCGCAAGGACAAGCAGGACCAGTACGTGCGCAAAGGCCTGTTCGAGTTCAATCCCAATCGCCACGACTACGGCGACAAGGTGTTCCTCGGCCAGACCGTGAAGGGGCGCGGCCTGGCCGAAGTGGACGAGGCGCTGGACCGGCTGTGCCGCCATCCCGCCACCGCGCGCTACGTCAGCCGCAAGCTGGCGATCTACTTCGTGGCCGACGAACCGCCGCCGCAGCTGGTGGAACGCATGGCCGAGCGCTTCCAGTCCAGCGATGGCGACATCGCCGCCGTGCTGCGCGTGATGCTGACCTCCCCCGAGTTCACGCAATCGCTGGGCCGGAAGTTCAAGGACCCGGTGCACTACGTGGTCTCCGCCGTGCGCCTGACCTACGACGACAAGATCATCCTCAACGCCGGCCCGATGCTGAACTGGCTCAATCGCATGGCCGAACCGCTGTACGGTCGCCAGACGCCGGACGGCTATCCGCTCACGCAATCCGGCTGGGCCAGTCCGGGCCAGATGACCACCCGCTTCGAAATCGCCAAGGCCATCGGCGGCGGCGCGGCCGGTTTGTTCAAGACCGATGGCGCGCAGCCGCTCGAAAAGCCGGCCTTCCCGCAGCTGCAGAACGCGCTGTACTACCAGTCGCTGCAAGCGTCGTTGGCGCCGGCCACGCGCCAGGCGCTGGAGCAAGCCACCTCGCCGCAAGAATGGAACACGCTGTTCCTGTCGTCGCCGGAACTGATGCACCGCTAGGAGAAGCACCATGAAACGCCGCACCCTGCTCAAATCCCTGGCCGCCGCCTCGGCCGTGTCATTCGCCGGCCAGTTGTGGGCCGCGCCGGCCAGCAAGACGCGGCTGCTGTTCGTCTTCATGCGCGGCGGCTACGACGCCACCAGCCTGCTGGTGCCGATCTCCAGCCAGTACTACTACGAGGTGCGGCCCAACATCGCCATCGCCAGGACGGCGGTGCTGCCGCTCGACGCAGACTGGGGCCTGCACCCCGCCCTGCGCGACACCATCCATCCGCTGTTCACTGCCGGACAGGCGGCCTTCGTGCCGTTCGCCGGCACCGAGGATCTGTCGCGCAGCCACTTCGAAACGCAGGACAGCATCGAACTGGGACAGGCGCTGGACCGCAAGCGCGACTACCGCTCCGGCTTCCTCAACCGCCTGGCCGCCACGCTCAACGCCGACCGCGCCAGCGCCATCGCCTTCACCGACCAGCTGCCGCTGATCATGCAGGGCGAACTGCAAGTGCCCAACACCGCGCTGCGCAACGTCGCCAAGCCGGCGGTCGACGCCAGGCAGGCCCGGATGATCGCCGCCATGTACGACGGCACCGCGCTGGCGCAACCGGTGCGCGACGGCTTCACCGTGCGCGAGGATGTGATGAAGGACATGATCGGGGAAATGGACGCCGCCAACCGCAACGCCATCACCGCCAAGGGCTTCGAGCTGGAGGCGCGCCGCATCGCCAAGGTGATGAAGGAGCACTACAACATCGGCTTCGTCGACGTCGGCGGCTGGGACACCCACGTCGGCCAGGGCAACGCCACCGGCTACCTCGCCAACCGGCTGGAGGAACTGGGCAAGGGCCTGGCCGGCTTCGCGCAGGAGATGGGGCCGGACTGGAAGGACACGGTGGTGGTGGTGGTCAGCGAATTCGGCCGCACCTTCCGCGAGAACGGCAATCGCGGCACCGACCATGGCCACGGCACGGTGTACTGGGTGCTGGGCGGCGGCATCGACGGCGGCAAGATACGCGGCGAACAGGTGCGGCTGGAACAGCCCGCGCTGTTCCAGAACCGCGACTACCCGGTGCTCAACGAATACCGCGCCATGTTCGGCGGCCTGCTGGCGCGCATGTACGGCCTGAATGCCGGCCAGGTCGAGAAAATCTTCGGCACACCGGGGCGCGACCTCGGGCTGGTGTAGCCCGGCGCCTCTACGGCGCGCCGTGGTCGCGCAGCCAGTCGGTGGCGTCGTCCGGATTCAGCGCCGGTGAATACAGATAGCCCTGGAACGCGGTGCAGCCGGCATCGCCCAGGAAGGTGGCTTGCTCAATGTTCTCCACCCCTTCCGCCACCACGTTCAGGCGCAGGTCCTGCGCCAGCCGGATCACCATCCTGACCACCGCGTTGGCGTCGTCATTGCCTGGCACGCCGCGCAGGAAGCTCTTGTCCAGCTTGATGGTGTTGACCGGCAGCGCGCGCAAATAGCTGAGCGAGGAATAGCCGGTGCCGAAGTCGTCGAGCGACACCATGAAGCCGCGCAGGCGTAATTGCTCGATCATATGGCTGCCGTTGCGCTCCAGCTCGATGGCGTCCCGCTCGGTCAGCTCGATCTCCACGTCGCCGGCGGCCAGCCCGGACTCGGCCATCACGACGTCGATCTGGGCCAGATAGTCCTTGTCCAGCAATTCCTTGGCGCAGGTATTGATGCAGATGCGCAGCCCGCGCAGACCGGCGTCGCGCCAGTGCCGCAGTTGCGCGCAGGCGCGCCGCAGCACACCCTTGCCCAGCTCCGGCAAGGCGCCCAGCTCGCCGGCCAGGCCGATCACGTACTCCACCGGCTGCTGGCCGAGGAAGTCCGGCAGCCGCAGCAAGGCCTCCATGGCGAACGGACGGCCATCGGCCGTCAGGATCGGCTGGTACTCCAGCCAATAGCTGCCCGTGCGCAGCACGTGGCGCAGCTCGTTGTGGTCGGCGCTTTTGCGATGGGCGATCTCGTCCAGCGCCTGGGTGTAATAGTGATAGCGGTTGCGGCCGGCGTTCTTGGCATGGTACAGCGCCAGGTCGGCCTTCTTCAGCAGCGCGTCGGGCGAGGTGGCATCCACCGGGCATACGGCGATGCCGATGCTGGCGCTGATCTTGATCTCGCGCCCATTGATCATGAACGCCTGCGCCATTTCCTGCAGCAGCTTTTCCGCCAGCACGCCGCCGCTGGCGGGCGACGGCGCGTACGGCTGCAACAACGCGAACTCGTCGCCGCCAAGGCGGGCGATATAGTCGCTCTCGCGGCTGACGGCACGGATGCGCTGGGCGGCCTGCTGCAGCAACTGGTCGCCGGCCTGGTGGCCGAGCATGTCGTTGACCTCCTTGAACTGGTCGAGGTCGACCATCAGCAACAGCAGTTGCTGCCCGGTGCGCTCGGCCAGCGACACCATCTCCGAGCGGCGCGCGTCGAAGGCCGCGCGGTTGGCCAGGCCGGTCAACACGTCCACCGTGGCCAGGCGGCGTATCTCGTCCTGCGCCAGCTTGCGCTCGGTGATGTCGCGCAGGATTTTCAGGTAACCGGACGGCTGACCGTCGCCGCCCGGAATCGGCGTGAGCACGCCGTCGGCCCAGAACATGGAATGGTCCTTGCGCTGGTGCCAGCGGTAATCGGAGGCGCGGTCACACTTGGCGGCCAACTCCATCTCCAGCCACTGTTCGCCATCGCGCTGGTCTTCCGCGGTGAACAGGCAAGCGACGTTCTGGCCGATGATCTCGTCCGGCGCGAAGCCGAAAATCAGCTCGGCGCCAAGGTTCCAGCTGGTGACCCGGCCCTGCGTGTCCATGGTGAAGATGGCGAAATCACGCACGTTCAGGTAAATCTGCTGCAACAGGATGTCCGGCGCCAGGCCGGGAGCGATTACATTCGTCAACGGAGGTGTCATGGCGGTGCCCGGCTGGTCTAAACTCGGTTAGACCGCGACGGCGCCGCTGAGTTCACCCGGCAGTCAGCAAGCGCTGCCGCATGCGCCGCAGCGCCCGCATGAAAAGGTCCGGCTCGTCGGCCGCGCGCGCCAGCACCAGCGCGCCCTGGATGCCGCCCACCACGTCCTCGGCCAGCGCCAGCGCGGTGTCGGCGTCCCGCCCGCCGCGCTGGAGCGCCGTGGCCAATGCCTGCACCCACTCGGCAAAATACGCTTGCACCTTGACGGCGAAGCGCTCGCGCTCATGCCCGAGCGCGAACACGCCCACCAGGCAGACCTTGCGGCCCGACAGGAAATAGCGGCCGACCGCGGTGAACATGCGCTCCACGCCCTGCGCCACGTCCTCGGTGGCGCGCAGCGGCTGGAACACTTGCTGGCGGAACCAGTCGTCGATCTCGCTCAGCACGGCCTCCGCCATCTCCTCCTTCCCGCCCGGGAAGAAGTTATACATGCTGCCCTTGCCCATGCCCGTCCCCTCGGCGATCCGCGCCAGGCTGGCGCCTTCAAAACCGTAGGTGCGGAACACTTCGGCCAGCAGCGGCACGACGTCGCGCCGCTCTCCCATTACTCGTGGCATTGCTCAGAAACCAAAATCGCTTAATCCCGGATGGTCAGCCGGGCGCGGTGCGTTGATATCCCAGTGGAACTTGCGGTCGGCGGCGGCGATCGGGTGCTCGTTGATGCTGGCCAGGCGGCGCTGCATCAAGCCGTCTGGGGCGAACTCCCAGTTCTCGTTGCCGTAGGCGCGATACCACTGGCCGGAATCGTCATGGTATTCGTAGGCGAAGCGGACCGCAATGCGGTTGCCGTCATGCGCCCACAGTTCCTTGATCAGGCGGTACTCCAGCTCGCGCGTCCATTTGCGCTTGAGCAGGCCGATGATCCCGGGGCGGCCGGTGACAAATTCGCCGCGATTGCGCCAGTAGCAATCCTCGGTGTAGGCCAGCGCCACCTTTTCGGGGTTGCGCGTGTTCCAGCCGTCTTCGGCGGCGCGCACTTTCTGGGCGGCGGTTTCAAGGGTGAACGGCGGTAATGGGGGGCGGGTCATGATGATTTCCTTTAGTTGTACCAATCGGTACAACAACTCTAAACCTTGCCGGCCCGGGATGCAAGAGAAATTTGCGGCCGGCTGCCTAGTTAAAAATTTGCTTCAACGATTGCGCCGCCGCCAGGGCATCGCTCCAGGCCTCCAGTTGCGCCAGGCTGGCCTGAGCCAGTTTGTTGCTGACGGCGCGCGGCAGAGGGCCGAAACGCTGCACCAATTGCCGCTCCAATAACGCGACGGCTCCCTCCTTGCGTCCTTGCTCGAGGCCTATCTTGATGCCGTCGTTGATCAACATTTGCTCCAATGGGTTAAATAACTTCTTCATCTCGCTCCCCTTTGCCAACCAGATGACCTCCTGCAAATAGCGCCGCTCATATGCCTCGGGCAAGACCATCATCCAGTTAATCACATCGAATAAAACCATTATGCGCCGCTCCCGCCAGCCATGCTGGAACAGCAATTGGGTCAGGTGGCGCTTGGCCGTATACAGCTCGTCGGCGTCGTGATGCGCCTGCTGAGTCAGCGCATGCGCGTGAGTGACCCAGGCAATAGGATTATCCGAAGCTTCCAACGCGTCGATATCCGCCGCGCAATCGAGCAGCTTGGCGGTGCCGAAAGAGAACGTCATCGCCGTACCGTGCAACGCCTCATGGAAGCCCTCCGGACGCCAGCTCGGATGGTCATCAGCCAGCAGCACCAGGCTGATTACCGGGAGGCCGTAGGTTTCCCTGATGCGGGAGTAGTAGTCGCGCATGCGACGCGCCAGCCTGGAGTCATGCTGCGCCTGGATTTCGACGTGGATCAACACCCGGCGCGCGCCATCGCGCAGACGCACCTCGACCAGCTTGTCGGCCACCATCACGTCGGGCGCCCTGCCCAAACCCAACCGCGCCAGTTCCTTGTCGCGGAAACGCGGGCGCTGCCGCCAGTCGATCAGGGCGCTGAGATCCGCAAAATAGAAATCGAGGAAGCGCCGGAAAGCATGCGACAAGGCGGCTTTCCATGGCAAATCATAACGGGCAGGCGGGGTGGCGGCGGTCGACATCTTCCCAGTCTGCGGCCAACTCACACCCCTCGGCATGACCAATTACAAGATATGCCCCGACAATCCTGGAATTTCTAATGGCCCAGAAGTTGCCGTCCGGTCGGGCTCAGCTCGATGGTGCCGGTGACGCCGCCATCGTCCAGCGTCAACGCGACGAGGCCGGCCTCCTCCAGCAGCGTCAGCTGGCGGCGCAGCGCGCTCATGGGCAGGCCGGCCTGCTTGCTCAGTTTGGCCAGCGAACAAGGCTTGCCGGGCCGCTCGGCCTCGATCCGCCCGAGGGCCTCCAGCAGGCCGGCCAGGGCGGCCATCACGTTATCATCCATGGGAACACATCGCTTAGTTGAAAATGCAATATACTCGCAGAAAATATTACCGGACCGCAACATGAACAAAAAGCCCGAATCAGGCCACATCGAACCCTACACCCATCCGGCCGCCGGCTGGGGCGCGCTGAAACAGGTAGCCATCAACCTCGTGCGCGAACGCGTCGCTGGCGGCAATTATAAGACGCTGCTCAAGCAAAACCAGCCGGACGGCTTCGACTGCCCCGGCTGCGCCTGGCCCGACCGCGAGCACGCCTCCACCTTTGAATTCTGCGAGAACGGCGTCAAGGCGGTGGCCGCCGAGGCGACCAGCAAGCGCGTCAGGCCGGAATTCTTCGCCGCCCACACCGTCACCGAACTGCTGCGGCAATCGGACTACGAACTGGAACAGCACGGCCGCCTGACCGATCCCATGGTCTACGACGCCGCCAGCGACAAATACCGGCCGATCGGCTGGGACGACGCCTTCGCGCTGATGGCGCGCCACCTGAACGCCCTGCCCGATCCCAACCAGGCCACCTTCTACACCTCGGGCCGCACCGGCAACGAGGCGGCCTTCCTGTTCCAGCTGTTCGTGCGCATGTACGGCACCAACAACTTCCCGGACTGCTCCAACATGTGCCACGAGCCGACCAGCCGCGGCCTGCCGGGCACGGTCGGCATCGGCAAGGGCACGGTCACGCTGGAGGACTTCGAACATGCCGACACCCTGCTGATCTTCGGCCAGAACCCGGCCACCAACCACCCGCGCATGATGGGCGAGCTGCGCGATTGCGCACGCCGCGGCGCCACCATCGTCTCCATCAACCCGCTGCGCGAGCGCGGACTGGAACGCTTCACCTCGCCGGCGCACGCGCTGGAAATGCTGACCGGCTCGACCACCCACATCGCCTCGCTGTTCATCCAGCCCAGGCTGGCCGGCGACTTCGCGCTGATCAAGGCCATGGCCAAGCGCCTGGTCGAGCGCGACGACGAGGCGCTGGCGGCCGGCCAGGCCAGCCTGCTGGACCGCGAATTCATCGAGCGCCACACCAGCGGCTACGCCGCCTTCGAGCAAGACCTGCGCGCCGAGAGCTGGGACGTGCTGCTGCGCGAATCCGGCGTGCCGCGCGCGCAGATCGAACAACTGACCGACATCTACATCAAGGGCAAGAACGTCATCAGCACCTGGGGCATGGGCCTGACCCAGCACAAGGGTGCGCTCAAGACCATCCAGATGCTGTCCAACCTGATGATGATGCGCGGGCAGATCGGCCGCAAGGGCGCGGGCCTGTGCCCGGTGCGCGGCCACTCCAACGTGCAGGGCGACCGCACCATGGGCATCGAGGAAAAGCCGACCAAGGCCTTCCTCGACCGTATGCAAAAAGTATTTGACTTCGAGCCGCCGCGCGAACACGGGCTGGATACGGTGGACAGCATCCAGGCCATGCTGGACGGCCGCGTGAAGGTGTTCATCGCCATGGGCGGCAACTTCGCCATGGCCACGCCGGACACCGCCCTCACCTTCGAGGCGCTGCGCAAGTGCGAGCTGACCGTGCACGTCGCCACCAAGCTCAATCGCAGCCACCTGGTGATGGGCAAGGACGCGCTGATCCTGCCGACGCTGGGGCGCACCGAGATCGACCTGCAAAACGGCGTGCCGCAGGGCGTGACGGTGGAAGACTCGATGAGCATGGTGCACCTGTCCTTCGGCATGAACAAGCCGGCCTCGGACAACCTGCTGTCGGAAACCGCGATCGTGGCGCGCCTGGCGCACGCCACGCTGGGCAGCGGCAAGATCGACTGGCTGGCCTGCGCCGCCGACTACGCCAGCATCCGCGAGATGATCGAAAAAGTCTTCGACGACTTCCACGACTTCAACGCGCGCGTGGCGCATCCGGGCGGCTTCCACCTGCGCGTGGCCTCGCGCGAGCGCGAATGGCGCACCGCCAGCGGCCGCGCGCAGTTCGTGCCGCACGCGGTGGATCTGGACACGCCGATTCACCGCGCCCGCGCATTGCACGGCGAGCGCCTGATGGTGCTGATGACGGCCCGTTCGCACGACCAGTACAACACCACCATCTACGGCCTGGACGACCGCTACCGCGGCGTGTACGGCCTGCGCCGCGTGGTCTTCATCAACAAGGAAGACCTGGCGATGCTGGGCCTGAGGAACGGCGAATACGTGGACATGGTGAGCGTGTGGGACGACAACGTCACGCGCCGCGCCGAGCGCTTCCTGCTGGTGGAATACGACATCCCGCGCGGCTGCCTGGGCGCCTACTTCCCCGAGACCAACGGCCTGGTGCCGCTGCACAGCACCGCCGACGGCGCCGGCACCCCCACCTCCAAGTCGATCCCGGTGCTGCTGGAGCGCTGCGCGACGGCGCCGGCCGACTAGCCGCCACAAGTCCCCTTCCGCCCGTCCGTCCCGATGGGCGCCTCATCCTCCTCGCACCACAGGCGCGCCGCGCGCGCGCCAAAAACTTCCTCCCGTGAAATCGTTTGCATCATTCTGGTGAAGGGTCAGATTTTCCTTACACGGCTTTAAGGTAGTTCTGATGGTGCACCGCAGCAAACACTGATAGCGTGACTTTTGCCATGCAAGCAAGGCATGTCCGGCCACGAGCCGGCCAATCTTCCAACGGTATCGAACCGCTGGTGTCACAACAATCGGAGGGAGCTTATGTTGAAGAAAACGGAAATGGCGCGTACTTTGTCTGTGGCATACGCGGCGGCTGTGATGGGAGCGGTGGTCGCGCCGGTGGCGCTGGCGCAGTCCAACGCATCGGGCAATATCTATGGCCGCGTGGAAGCGCCGGCCGGCGCCACGATCCTGCTGACCAATACCGACACGGCGCTGAAACGGCTGGTGACACCGGCCGCCGACGGCAGCTACACGGCCACCGCCATGCCCATCGGACACTACAAGATCGAGTTGCAGCGCGACGGCAGCGTCGTCAACACCGTCGAGATCGACGTGCTGGTGGGGCGCGGCGTGGAGGCCTCGTTCGTCGCGCCAGGCGCGAAAACGGTGCGCATCACCGGCCACCGCAGCAGCATCGACGTCTCCAGCGCCAACAACGGCGCCACCTTCACCGCCAAGGAGCTGGCCGCGCTGCCGATCGCGCAAAGCGTCGAGGCCATCGTCCAGCTGGCGCCCAACACCACCCGCGCCGACCCGCGCTACCCGGCCGGCGCCAGCATCGGCGGCGGCGGCGCGTCGGAGAACGCCTACTACATCAACGGCTTCCCGGTCGCCAACCCGCTGACCCAGCTGGGCGCCTCGGAGCTGCCGTTCGGCGCCATCGCCCAGGCCCAGGTGATGACCGGCGGCTTCGGCGCCGAATTCGGCCGCTCCATCGGCGGCGTGATCAACATCACCACCAAGAGCGGCACCAACAACTGGGAAGTGGGGGCGCAGTACAGCATCGAGCCGAACGCGCTGCGCGCCAAGGCCAAGGACGTGTATTACGCGCGCACCGGCGATCCGAACAACACCGCCACCGATGGCACGATCCACGCGATCAACCACCTCAACACCGACACCGTCAAAAAGTATGGCGCCTATGTCGGCGGCCCCATCATCGAGGACAAGCTGTTCATGTTCATCGCCGCCGAGCAGACCCGCGAGAACAGCGGCAAGGTGGCCGACACCATCGACGGCTCGCCCGAGGTGTCGGGATGGCAGGACGATCGCAACAAGACCACCCGCTACCTCGGCAAGTTCGACTGGAACATCACCGACAACCACCGCCTCGAATGGACCACCATCGGCGACAAGCCGGTCACCGACCGCACGCTGTCCGGGTTCGACTACGCCAGCGGCAGCCGCACCGGCGTGGTCAGCGGCACCGCGCATTACGAGAGCCTGGCCAACATCACGCCGACCATCGGCGCCCGCTCCAATATCCTCAAGTACACCGGCAACCTGACCGACGCCCTGACCGTGACCGCGCTGTATGGCCGCAACCACACCAGCCACGTGTCGTCGCTGGGCGGCTATGATCCGGCCATCCCGCAAATCATCATCACGGCCACCGGCAAGAATCCGGACTTCCCGATGGATAACATCAACCGGCAACCGTTCAGCGGCACCATTTCGTCGCCATCGTCGTACGACAAGGTGACCTCGCAGCGCTTCGACCTGGAATACAAGCTCGGCCAGCACCTGATCCGAGGCGGCTTCGACAACAACAAGCTTTCCTCGTACGGCGCCGGCGACATGACCGCCGGCGGCTCGAGCTGGAACTACGACCACACCGCCACGCCGAACGCGCCGATCACGCTCAACGGCTACAGCACCACCGTGGCGGCCGGCAGCGGTTCCGGCGCGACCGGCTATTTCGTCAGCCACCGCATCTTCAACGACATCACCGCGGCGTTCTCCGACCA
The DNA here is from genome assembly GCF_013376005.1 of Duganella sp. SG902. Lineage (GTDB taxonomy): Bacteria > Pseudomonadota > Gammaproteobacteria > Burkholderiales > Burkholderiaceae_D > Rugamonas. The sequence continues at coordinate 368,258 of NZ_JABMJK010000006.1, forward strand.
GTCGGCGCAATACCTCGAGGACCGCTGGCAGTACAACAAGGATCTGCTGCTGACCATCGGCCTGCGCGATGAGCAGTACAAGAACAAGAACGGCCTGGGCCAGACCTTCCTGGAGGTGAACAACCAGCTCAATCCGCGCTTCGCGGCGGTCTGGGACGCCAACGGCGATTCGAGCTTGAAGGTGTACGGCAGCGCCGGGCGCTACTCGATCCAGATCCCGACCCACGTGGCGATCCGCGGCGCGTCGGTGTCGACCCTGACCCGCCAGTACTTCACCTACACCGGCATCGGCGCCAACGGCGTGCCGACCGGCCTGACCGCCATCACGCCGGTGACCTCGGCCGACAACGAGTTCGGGCAACCCAAGCTGTACCAGACCGTCGCGGCGCAAAACCTGAAGCCGAGCTATCAGGACGAGATCACGCTGGGCTTTGAAAAAGCCTGGTCGCCGGACTTCAACTTCGGCGTCAAGGGCACCTACCGCAAGCTGCGCTCCACCATCGACGATTTCTGCGACCAGCGTCCGTTCGACGCCTGGGCGGCGGCGCACAACGTCGACACCTCGAACTGGAACGGCTTCGCCTGCGCCTCCATCAATCCCGGCCGCACCAACGACTTCCTGGTGGACTTCTCCGGCACCGGCACCAACCTCACCCCGGTCAGCCTGACGGCCAAAGACATGGGTTTCGACAGCCCCAGCCGCACCTACGCAGCGCTGGACTTCCTCGCCGAACACCCGATGCATAACGGCTGGTACGGCAAGATCAACTACACGCTGTCGCGCAGCCGAGGCAACACCGAAGGCCAGACCCTGTCCGCGGTGGCGCAAACCGACGTCGCCGCGACCGAGACCTGGGACCACCGTGAGATCATGGAGCATGCCAGCGGCCTGCTGCCGAACGACCGCCGGCACCAGATCAAGGCGTTCGGCATCTATGAGATCAACCGCCAATGGTCGCTGGGCGGCAATGCCCTGATCGCCTCGGGCCAGCCGGAGAGCTGCCTGGGCAACTATCCGCAAGCGCTGCAGGACGCCGATCCCGGCTTCCCGGACTACGGCTCCGCCTACCATTATTGCGGCGTCGGCGGCGCCAACACGCCGGCCCCGCAAGGCAGCGCCGGCCGCCTTCCGTGGGACGTGCGCTTCGACATGGATGTGGTCTACAAGCCGGCGCGGCTGAACGGCCTGTCGTTCAAGCTGGACATCTTCAATCTGTTCAACAAGCAGACGGTGCAGCAAATCGACCAGGTCTACAACACCGCCTCGGGCGCCATCTCGCCGACCTACGGCACGCCGGGCGCGTTCGTCGGCTACACGGCGCCGCGCAGCATGAAGTTCACGGCGGAATACAACCACCGCTTCTGAGCCCGGCCCGGCGGCTTACGGTATCGTCAGGATCACCTTCACGGTATCGTCGGCCGCCGATTTCTCGATGTAGCCGATGGCGTTGGGGTCGGCCGCGACGGCCTTCTTCACCTCGGCGCTGGAGCCCAGCTCCTTGGGCGCCGTGGCCTTGCCGGTAAACACCAGCTTGGACCAGATCGCCTTGACCTGGGCGGTGTCCTTGTCCAGCACCTTGCGGTAGAACTCCGTGCGCAGCGGACCGTCGGTATGCTCGACCGGCGTGAACAGCGTGGATTTGCCCACGAAGAACTGGCCCGCCTGTTCGCTGAACATGCGCGTGGCCGGATTCTTGGGATTGACGATCACCACGATTTCCGTCGCAAACACGGAGGTGGCGGCCAGCCAGGCGCCGGCCGCCAGCAACAGCTTGCCCATAGACGTATTCATAGCGCGCTCCTCAGAAGACGAAATCGATGGCGGCGGCGTACACGGTCACCGGCCCCGTAAAGCCCGGCTGCGCGTTGAGGAAATAGCCCGGTCCATCCTTCGGCTTGACGCGATCGATCTGCACCTTGAACGCGGCCGACTTGTAGAAGTCCCACCGCAGGCCCACCGCGTCGGTGGTTTGCAGCCCGGCTTTGATGGCGCCGTTGATGCCGGCGCTCAGGCCGGCCAGCGGGCCGGTCGTGGGCAGGCCGGCGAAATTGCGGACGCTGTCCTGCTTGGCATTGCCGTGCACGTAGTAAGGCACGAACGCTTGCCAGCGGTAACCGAGCATCAGGTACCAGGAGGTGGTGTCGGGGATCAGGCGGGTGTCGGTGGTGCGCTTGGCGTATTCGGCCTGGGCCAGCACGTTGCGATAATCCATCGTCAGGCCGAGCGAGGTGAACTTGCCGGTGAAATCGATCACGTTCAACTGATCCGCGATCGGCAGATTGACGGCCCTGGCGCCGGCCACCAGCTGCGCCAGGCCGGCGTTGTGGATGCTGACGTTGGCCTGCGAGCGGCCGATACGGTAGGTGAACGGACCGTTCTCCAGCAGCAGCTGGGCCGCCATGGTGCTGGAATTGACCAGGGTGCTGTTGCGCGAATGGTCCTTGGCCACGCCGGTGGCGAACTGCGCGGTCACCGTGGTCTCGCCGAAGCTGTGCTGGTAGATGACGTCGCCGCCGTTGGCGTTATCCAGCGGCACCTGCTGATAGACCTCGGTCGGCGGACGCAGCATGGTGTTGGCGTAGCCGATGTTGCGCGAGTCGGAAATCATATAGATCGGCAAGCCGATGCGGCCGAGGCGCACCGAGAAGTCGTCGCTGAGCTTGTACTTGGCGAACGCCCACGCCAGCTCGGCGGTGTACTGGTCGCTTTCGCCATGCTTGCGCACCAAGCCCTGCGCGGTGAACGACAGCCGGTCATCCCATTTGGCGGTGGCCTGCAGCCCAAAGTTCGAGTCGACCCCGGTGCGGGCATCCTTGCCGACGCCGGAAGCCTGGCTGGGCCGGCTGAATTCGGCGAGGTCGGTATTGGTCTTGGTCAGGGCGCCGGTGCCGAAGCCGGCGATGGTGATGGGTAAGGAGTCTTGCGCGTGTGCGGTAGCGGCAACTACGCCGCATGCCGCGAGGATGGATAGGGCCAGCGTGGTCTTCGTCATCGTTCCCTCCGGTAGTTGTGGTCGCTTCTTTTGGCGCTGAATCACGACCTCAGTGTGTATCGGGAAAGATCTTTTTTGTGTAATTTTCGATTGGAATGTGACTTCGCCGTTGCGCGAAGGCAACGGCTAGCCGCATGAAAGCGGTATCATGCGTGGCTGACGGCCACGCGTCAGGAATATTCGACGCAGCCGTCCTGGCGGCAAAAGCTCAGCAGCTTGATGCCGGCTTCGGCGGCGATATCGATGGCCAGCGTGCTGGGCGCGGAGATGGTGGCCAGCATGGGAATGTTCATGCGCGCGGCCTTGCGGACCAGCTCGTAGCTGGCGCGGCTGGACATGAAGACGAAGCCGTTGCGCATGTCGACGCCCTCCAGCGCCAGATGGCCGATCAGCTTGTCCAGCGCGTTGTGGCGGCCGACGTCCTCGCATACTTTCAGCACGGCGCCATCGACGCCGCACCATGCGGCGGCATGCACGCCGCCGGTGGCGCGCTGCAGTTCCTGGTACTGTCCCAGTTCCGAAGCCGCGCGGGCGACGGCCGGTTGCAGCGGCGCCGGCAGCGGCGCGGCCTGGATGCGCTGCGGCCGCAGGTCGAGCAGCTCCAGGCTTTCGATGCCGCACACGCCGCAACCACTGCGGCCCGCCATCGAACGGCGCTGCTGCTTGAGCTGCACAAAATCCTCGCTGGCGATGGTGATGTCGATTTCGAAGCTGCGCGCATGCTCGCGCACCTCGATGTCAAACACGTCGGCCGGCTTGGCCACCAATCCCTCGGTCAGCGCAAAGCCCATGGCGAACGGTTGCAGGTCACGCGGCGTGACCATCATGACGGCATGCGAGATACCATTGAATACCAGCGCCACCGGCACTTCCTCGATCACACGGTCGCCGGCGCGAGCGGCGTCGGCGCCGCGATGGCGCGTTACCTGGCGTTCCTGAAAACCCGCCTTGTCCGACTCCAGATCCAACTTCATCACAGCCCCGCGGAATAAGCACAACGGCTTATTCTACACGGGGCCGCGCGGGCGCGTTCAAGCCGCCTGCAGCTCGCCCACGCCGTAGTGACGGGCGTAGCGCGCGTCCAGGTTTGCCAGTGGCATCAGCAGGAACAGGTCGGCGCTTTCGAAATCAGGATCCCATGCCGGTTCGCCGCAGATCCACGCGCCCGAACGCATATAGCCTTTCAACAGCGCGGGCACTTGCGGTTTTTGCGCGGCTTCCAGCTTCGAGAACGGGAATGGCAGGTGCGGCGTCACGCGGTATTCGATCGGCGCCAGGTTTTTGGCTGCCAGCTGCTGGTACACGGCGACGGCATTGTGACCGCCGTCGGCCAGCGAGATGCTAGCGCAGCCGACCAGGAATTCGGCGTTCTCGCGGCGCATGTACTCGGCCAGGCCGGACCACAGCAGCATGATCACGCTGCCGCCACGATAATCAGGATGGATGCAGGCGCGGCCGGCTTCCACGATGCGGCCGCGAATGTTGTTCAACCGGCCCAGATCGAACTCGCCTTCCGAATACAGGCGGCCCAGCTTGCGGGCGCGGGTGGCGTTCAGCAGGCGGTAGGTGCCGACCACCATCAGGCTGTCGGCATCACGCACGATCAGGTGGTCGCAGTGCTCGTCGAATTCGTCGCTATCCAGGCCGTCGGCGCGTTCCAGCGCGCTCAGGCCCATGGACTCGATAAACACCTTGTAGCGCAGGCGCTGCACTTCGCGCAGTTCTTCCGGCGTGCTTGCCATACTGAGTACCAGCTTGCCGGACGCCGCGCGCACGTCCGCTTGTATGATCGAGGTTTGCATGCTTCATCCCTTTTTTGTGGAAGACGAAGCAAGCGTAACCAGCGAATACTTCAGGAAAATGACAGTGAAATGTCATTTTCGTGACATGTTGTTTTTTAATCAGGCCTTCTTCGGACGGCCTGTCTTCAGTTGCGGCAGGCTGGCCAGCACTTTCTTCAGCGTCGCCAGGTCGATTTGCGAAATCAGGGCGACGCCGACGCGCAGCAGTTCGCTCTTTTTCACTTCGAAGCCGGCCTTCAGGGCGGTTTTCTTCACCTGGCCCAGCACCGCGTATTCGGCTTCCGGCATGGTGAAGCTGTCGCGTACCAATTTCTCTTTTGGCGCTTTGACCTTGGCTTCCACAGCGGCGGTTTTCGGCTTGGCGGCGGCTTTTGGCGCGGTCGGCTTTGGTGCCGCTTTCGGTGCGGCCTTAGGCGTGGCTTTCGGCGCCGGCTTGGCGGTGGTCGCGCGGCTGGCCGGCTTGGCGGCGGCTTTCGGCGCGGGCTTGGCGACGGCTTTGGGTGCCGCTGGCTTGGCGGCTGGCTTGGCGGCTGCCGGCTTGGCGGCGGTCTTGGTCGCGGTGGTTTTCGGGGCTGCTTTGGTGGCTGCTTTGGTGGCCATACTCACTCCAATTTAATCAACAATATAAACAGTATATATCATTTCAGCTGAGCAGCCACACGGGCGAACAATTGATCTGGATTAACCGGCTTGCGCAAAAAGTCGGCCGCGCCCACGCTGCGGCCCAGCGCCTCGTCTTCCTGCTGGCTCTTGGCGGTCAGGAAAACCACCGGAATCCCCACGCTGGCGGGATCGGCCTTGAGACGGCGGCAGGTTTCGATGCCATCCACGTCCGGCATCATGATATCGAGCAGGATCAGATCCACCTTGGACGACGCCACGATCTGCAGCGCCGTGGCGCCGCTGGTGGCCACCTTGGTGTTGTATTTGTCCTTCAACAGCGTGGACAACAAGGTGATGTTGTCCGGCGTGTCGTCAACGATCAAAACGGTCGGGCGATTGGCATTGTTCATCATGTCTCCTGTCTTTTTATGGCTTCCGCCAGCAGCTTGCCGGCGGCCTGGAATTCGTATTGCTCCATATGGTGCCTGAGCCGCCCCATCTCCGGCGGCGACAACATCGTCGCCAGGCTGACCTGGGCGCGTTCAAAATAATCCATGCTCTCGCCGCTGAAATCCGCCAGCAGCCCCGCCAGGTCCAGCAAGGCCTGGCGCGCGTCGGCCGCGCCGTCCGCCGATTCCGCCAACGGCGGCACCGGCGGAATCACCTTCATCGACATCCCCAGCCAGCGTGACAGCACGCTGTAGAGCCGCTGCGGATCGATCGGCTTGGTGAGGTAGTCCTGCATGCCCTCCTCCAGACAGCGCGCCCGCATCCCGGCCAGCGCGTTCGAGGTCACCGCGATGATCGGCAGCTCGCTGAAGCGGCTGTCGACCCGCAACAGGCGCGTGGCCTCGTGGCCGTCCATCTCCGGCATGCCCAGGTCCATCAGCACCAGATCGTAGGCGCGCGGCCCGGCCTCCATCAGGCGCGCCACCGCCTCGCGGCCGTTGCCCACCACCTCCACGTCCAGCCCTTGCAACTCCAGCAAGGCGCGCGTGACGTCCTGGTTGTCGGCGCTGTCCTCGGCCAGCAGCACGCGCGCGGTGCGGCGCGGCGAGGCGTCCAGTTGCAGCTCGCCCACCGCCGCGTGCTGCGCGCTCGCCTGCGCGGCCAGCGCTGTTTCATCCGACAAGGCGAACGGCAGATCAAACTGGAAGGTCGAGCCATGATCCACTTCGCTCTCCACCTCGATATTCCCGCCCATCAGCCGCACCAACTGCTGCGAAATCGACAGCCCCAGCCCGGTGCCGCCATACTGGCGCGTGGTCGAGCCATTGGCCTGGCTGAAGGCGCGGAACAGGCGCGATTTCTGCTGCGGCGTCATGCCGATGCCGGTGTCGCTCACCGTGAAGCGCAAGGTCACCTTGTCGCCGCGCCGCGCGCGCAGATCGCAGCGCAATTCCAGCTTGCCTTCCAGCGTGAACTTCACCGCGTTGTTCACCAGATTGATCAGCACCTGGCCGAGCCGCAGGGGATCGCCCACCAGATGGCGCGGCACGTCCGGCGCCACGCCGATGACATAGGTCAGGCGCTTGTCGGCGGCGCGCTGCGCCGTCACGCTGTTGACGTTGTCCAGCACGTCCTGCAGCGAGAACGGAATCGACTCGACCTCCAGCCGCCCGGCCTCGATCTTGGAAAAATCGAGGATGTCGTTGATGATGCCCAGCAGCGTCAAGGCCGCGCGGTGGATCTTGCTGATGTAGTCGTGCTGCTTGGCGGTCAGCTCGGTGCGCAGCGCCAGGTAGGCCATGCCGATCACGGCGCTCATCGGCGTGCGGATCTCGTGGCTCATATTGGCCAGGAACTCGGACTTGGCGATATTGGCGCCTCCGCCATCACGTTGGCATTCACCAGCTTTTGCTCGCGCTCGCGGCGGTCGCTGATGTCGCGGATGAAGGCGCAAAACTCGAAGCTGTCGCGCTCCTCCATCTTCACCTGCGTGATCGCCAGCTCGATCGGGAACTCCTCGCCGTTGCGGCGCAGGGCGTACACCTCGATGCGGGTATCGAGCACGCCGCTGCCGCCGCCGGTCAGGTAGCGCTGCATGCCGCGCTTGTGGTCATAGCGGAAGCGCGGCGGAATGATGGTCTTGTCCAGCTCCAGCCCCAGCGCCTCCTCGCGCTTCCAGCCAAAGATGGTCTCGGCCTGCTTATTCCAGCCGACGATGCGCCCTTCCACGTCCATGCGCACCACCGCGTCCAGCGCGGTGTCGACGATGGCCTGCAGCTTGGCCTGGCTGTCGCGCGCCATCTGCATGCTGCGGGTCAGCTCCGCCGTGCGGGCGCTGATGCGCTGCTCGAGCTCCGCGTTGAGATCGCGCAGTTCGCGCTCGGCGTCGCGCAGGCGCGTCAGCGTGTCGCGGAAACGCAGCACGGCGTCGGACAGCCGCCCCACCTGGTCGTCGCGTCCGACGCCGGACAGCTTGATGTCGGTCTCGCCGCGCGTCAGCTTTTCCAGCCCGATGCGGATGTCGGCGAACGGCCGCGCCGCGCGCCGGCCGACGATGAAGATGGACAGCACGATACCCAGCGCCAGCAGCAGGTTGGCCGCCACCGTGTTGACGATCTGCCGCTGCAGGTCGCGGTCCATCTGCTGGCGCGAGTACGCCAGGTCGATCGAGCCCACCGGGTAGTTGCGCCGCGCGTCGCTGAACTGGATCTCGCGCCGCACGTGGATCGACGACACCGGCTCCTTCATCGGCGACACGTAGCTGGCCAGTTCCGCGCCGTTCGGTCCCAGCACGCGCAGCACCAGCACTTCCGGCGTGGCGCCGGACGCATCGACCACGCTGGACACGGCCGCGCTGTTGATGTCGAACAGCGGCCGCGCCAGCGCCTGCGACAGCACCGCCGCCAGCCGCTCGGCGCGCTCGCGCAGATTCTGTTCGGCCTCGCTGCGCAGGGTGCGCATCACATAGGTTGTATAGATGGCGGTGGATATCGCCACCGCGAGGAAGATGCCAAACCCCAGCCGCAACAGGATATTGCGCCGCCATGCCAGCCGCACCTGCGACAGCGGTCCGCCGCCGTCGGCCGGCAGCTTGTCGCGCGCGTTAATGGCGCACTCCTTCGGCTTGCGCCAGTTTCCTGTAGGCCGGGCTGTTGCGAGCCTTCTCCACCTCGTTCCAGATGCTGGCCGCCAGCTGCGGCCGGGATGCCAGCAGCGCGTGCGACAGGATCAGGAAGTACGGTTTCTCGATGATGGGAACCGGCAGCTGCTCCAACTGTGGTCCCAGCGGGCCGCGCATCAAGCCGGCGGCGTCGCTGCCGCCCACCGCCGCCGCGGCCAGCCGGCCGGCGATCAGCTTGCGCGCCAATTCGTCGGCGCGCTGGCTGCCCTCGTCCACTTCCAGGTTCTGCGCGCGCAGCACGTCGCCCACCGAGTAGCCAAGCTGGAAGCCGACGGCGCCATCGAGGTTGCTGAAATGCTTGCCGTCCCATTCCACCTTGCTGCCCTTGCGGCGCAGGACCACGTAGGTGTCGGTGTGCATGCGTTTGCTGGCGTCGAGGTTTTCGCCGCCCGGATATTCGCCCAGTTCGCGCCGGTCCGGCTTGTAGCTGACGGCGAACGCGCCATCGACCGCGTTGGCCTTCAGCTGCGCCAGGCAGCGTTTCCACGGAATGCTCTGGAAATCGAGGCGGATGTCGAGCCGCTGCGCGACGATTTTCAGCAGCTCGAAATTCAGGCCGCCGCCCTTCGCGGTGCGCCACGGCAGCACGTCCTGCGCCTCGTAGCACAGGGTCACGGTTTCCTTGGGTGCGGCGGCGGCGGGCAGGGACAGGACTAGCGCGATCGCCGCGCAAACGCTGGTCGTCCTGTTTCGCATGATGGTTTCCTCTTCAACTGGTCCGGATAGCGAAGTCTACACCGACTTCATCCCACTGCTCCTGCTCCTTCTCCAGCCAGTAGGACAAGGTCGGATGCTCGGCCACCCACTCGCGCCGGATTTCCAGCTCGATGCGGCTCTTGAAGCGCAGCTTGATCTGGGTGAAGTCGATGTCGATGCGCGAGTGCATGAACAACACCGCCAGCCGCAGCGCCACGATGGCCTTGGCGAAATCCGGCTCGCCCAGCACCTCGGCCACCTTGCGCAGGTTGCCCTTGTGGGCCACGATCAGGCGGCTCATCAGGCGCTGCTCGCGCGCCGTGAAGCCCGGCAGGTCGGCGTTCTCGATGATGTAGGCGGCGTGCTTGTGGTAGCCGGTGTGCGACACCACCATGCCCATTTCGTGCAGCAGCGCGCTCCAGTACAGGTGGCGGCTGTACTGGTCGGAGGTCGGCTTGGTCTGCGCATACAGCGCCAGCGCGTCGTCGGCCACGCGGTTGGCGCGGCGCTCGTCGACGTGGAAGCGCTGCACGCAGGCCAGCACCGATTGTTCGCGGCGATCGCGCTTGGTCGAGCGCAGGTGCAGGTCCCACATCACGCCCATGCGCAGGCCGGCCTCGATCGGCACCACCACCGGGATATCGAGCTCGCGCACCAGTCCAATCAGGATCGCCAGGCCGCCGATGATGGTGGAGGCGCGGTCCGGCTTCAGGCCCGGCATGTCGATCTTGCCGACGTGGCCAAAGTCGATGAAGCGCTGCTTGAGCGCCTCCAGCGACTGCCCGTTGACTTCGCGCCCCAGGCCATTCTTGACGATGATGTCGGCGATGGTGCGCGCGGTGCCGGACGAGCCATAGCACTGCTTCCAGAACTGCGGATGGTACGGCGGCGCCGCGTCCTCGAAATGGCTGCGCGCCGACAGGATGGCGGCTTCGAACGACGGCCCGTCCACCCGCCCGCCGATGAAGAACGACAGGCTTTGCTTGACCGTGCCGACGCTGAACGATTCGACCCGCTCGATCTCCTGCCCGCGCCCCAGTATCAGCTCGGTGGAGCCGCCGCCGATGTCGATCACCAGCCGGCGCTCGCCGGGCAGCGCCACCGCGTGCGCCACGCCCATGTAGATCAGGCGCCCCTCCTCCTCGCCGGAGATGATCTCGATCGGGTAGCCGATGGCCAGTTCGGCCTCCGGCAGGAAGGTGCCGGCGTTGCGCGCCACCCGCATGGCCGAGGTGGCCACCACGCGCACCCCGTCCAGCTTGTAGGCGGCCAGCACGGTGCGGAAATTCTTCAGGCAATTGAGGGCCGACTGCATGGCGGCCGGCGTCAGGTTGCCGTCCTTGTCCAGGCCCGCCGCCAGCCGGATCGGCTCGCGCACGGATTTGAGGACGCGTATCGCCTCGCCGTCATGCTTGCCGATGTGGAGGCGGAAACTGTTGGAACCTAAATCTACTGCTGCATACATATCTCGAAGGCTCCGCGCTAAATCAAACAAATCAAACTAAACGATTTATACCATTATAAGCACGATAAGCTCAATTTGTGACAGCCTGATGACTCAGCTCCACCACCCGGTTGCGGCCGCCCTGCTTGGCGGCCTGCAGTGCCTCGTCGGCGCGCTTGAACAGGCTGACGGTGCTGTCCTCGGCGCGGATCACGGTCACGCCCAGGCTGGCCGTCATGTTGATGACGGCCTTTTCCGCCTTGACCGGCAGCGCGGCCACGGCGTTGCGGATGCGTTCCGCCACCATGGCGGCGTCCTGCAGCGAGGTGCGCGGCAGCAGGAAGGCGAATTCGGCGCCGCCCAGGCGGCCCATCTGGTCGGAGTCGCGCAGCTGCTTCTTGCACACGTCCACCATGGCCTTGAGCACCAGGTCGCCGGCCGGATGGCCGTAGCTGTCGTTGACGCGCTTGAATTGGTCCAGGTTGAGGATGATCAGCGCGGTCGGCATGCCCGGGCGGCGCGCCAGCGCGATCCACGGCGTCAGCGCCTGGTAAAAGCCGCGCCGGTTCGGCACGTCGGTGAGGGGGTCGACCACCTCCAGCCGCGCCAGCTCGGCCTCGGCCTGTTCGCGCGCCAGCAGCAGGTAGCCGAAAGCATTGCCCAGCATCATCAAGTACAGCGCGCCCATGCCCACGCCCTGCGCCACCAGCGTGCCGCCGCCGTCGGCGCCCTCCGGCAGCAGCGGCCACAGGCCGCGCGCCACCACGGCGGCACTCAGCGCCAGCATCAGCAGCACCAGGTAGCGCCGCAACGCGCTGCCGTTGCGCCAGCCGCGTCCCAGCGCGGCGGCGCCGGCCAGGAAGAAGAAGCCGGCCGCCAGCGAGGCGATGGCGATGCGGCCGCCGGCCGGCAGCTGCAGCAGCCAGGCGCCCACGTACACGCCGATGGCCGCGCCCAGCGCCGGCAGCAGGTGCGAGCGCCAGACGCGGCGCCCGGCCTGCTCCCACAGCGCGGCGGCATCCAGCGCGAAGCCGGCGAACAGCACCGCGTTGGCGAACGGGATGGTCAGGAAATCCGGCAGGTCGCCGCGGAAATACAACAAGGTCCAGGCCACGGCCTGGCATTGCTTGGCCCACGCCCAGGTGGCGTGGGCGCGGCCGCCCTGGCCGTTGCGGCGCGCCTCGCGCGCGAAAAAGAACAGCGCCGCGCACAGGCTCCAGTTGCCCAGCGCCAGCGCCAGCAGCAAGGTTTTTATATCCATGACCGCGGCCCGATGTCAGTCCCGGGCCTCAGACCTCGTGTTCCACGTTGGTGCTGCCGTCGCCCATCTTGCTGGACCAGGCCTGCACGAAGAACGCCTTTTCATCCTCGGTCGGGCTGTCGTGCCAGAACACGATCAGCGTGCCCTTGTGGTCGTGCAGCTGGCTGACTTTCTCGATGAAGCTCTGCTTGCCGGCCAGGTCGGCCAGCGCCGCCACGTAGCCGTAGACGCGGGTCAGGCGCTCCAGGCGGTCCGGCTCGGTGAAGCTGTTGGTGGCGGTAAGCGTAGGGTGGTCTAAAAACATCGTATCTCTCTCCAAGATGGCCGCCGGAGGGGCTGGCCTGTGCTAACGCCATGCTACTATGATTCCCTAGGTAAATCCACAATCCAACACAACTTGACGCCACCGCCATCCTCCCCGCCGCGCCCCCGGGTCCGCACACACGGCAACAAGCGCCTGCTGGAGTTCCAGCCCGGCATGGTGCAAAGCGAGATGCGCCTGTCGCGCCCGGACGACTTGGTGCTCAGCTATGCGCGCGCCATGATGTGCTTCGTGCTGTTTCACCCGCGGCCCGAGCACATCGTCATGGTCGGGCTGGGCGGCGGCTCGCTGGCGAAGTTCTGCTACCGCTATCTGCCGCGGTGCCGCATCACCGTCCTGGAACTGAACCCGGAGGTGATCGCGCTGCGCGAGCAATTCGCCATCCCGCGCGACAATGCCCGCTTCCGCGTGATCCAGGCCGACGCGGTCGAGTATATGGCCCGACTGGACAACAGCGCCGACGTGCTGCTGGTGGACGGTTTCGACGCCGAGGGCCTGCCGCCAGCCCTGGGCAGCGCCAGCTTCTACGCCGATTGCCGGCGCGCGCTGCGCCCCGGCGGCGTGATGGTGAGCAATATCTTCAGCTACGATCCCCACTACGGCGACATGCTGCGCCGCCTGCGCCAGACCTTCGAGGGCCGCATCTGCTGGTTTCGCGGCATCGCCGGCAACAACCGCATCCTGTTCGCGGTCAAGGACGGCGGCGCCTCGCCGGCGCTGGCCATGCAGCAAAAGGTGGCGCGCAGCCACGGCCTCGCCCTGCCCGTGCTCAACCGCCTGCTGGCGCACTGGATCGTGCTCAAGCTGCGCTGGCTCTGACCGTCATTCCGGCGCAAGCCGGAATCCATGCGCGGCATGCGCCAACGGGGCGTGGTTATTTGGCACGATATCTGTCGCCACGGCATGTTTTGTGACACACTAGCGGCAAGCCTGCGGCCCTTGTCCCCGCCCGCGCCATGCCAATCTTCCTGCCGGAGAGGGCGTCATGTCGTCACCCCGCAAGTCATCCCGGATCTCGCTGGCGGCCATCCTGACGCTGCTGACGGGCGTCGCCGTCACCGGCCTGCTGTTTGTCGCGGTCAGCGCGCTGGAATACAGCAAGATGGAGCTGAGCTTCCAGCAGCGCGGCCACATGCGCGCGGCCGCCATCCGCCGCGGCATGGACGACACGCTGGAGCTGGTCACCATCATCAACACCCTGTTCAAGACGGCGGGCGTGGTCGAGCGCGAGCAGTTCGCCGCCTTCACCCGGCCGCTGCTGGAACGTTATCCTTTTGTACAGGCTTTCAATTTCCACCGCGTGCTGGACCACGCCGGCGCCCTCCGCCACGAGGCCGAGACGCGACAAGAGCGCCCGGAATACCGCCTGCACGACGCCAACCGCCAGCCGCTGTCGCCGCGCCCCCAGCACATCATCGTCGACTACCTGGAGCCGCTGGAGGGCAACGAGGCCGCCTTCGGGCTGGACCTGGCCTCGCTGCCGGACATGGCGCGCGTGATCGCCGACGCGGTGGACAGCGCGCAGCCGCGCACCACCGAGCTGCTGCGGCTGGAACAGGAGGCCGACGCGCAAAACGGCTTCGTGATGCTGCTGCCGGTCTACCGCCCCGGCGCCGAGCTGAGCACCGTGGCGCAGCGGCGCGCGGCCTGGGTCGGCAACACCAGCGCGGTCATCCGCTCGGCCGACCTGATCCAGAAGATCCTGCTGGCGGCCGACCTGCTCGACGACCGCGAACTGCTGGTCCAGGTCTACATCGGCGACGACATCCGCCCGGCCAACCTGGTCTACACGCGCGGCCAGCAGGCCGACGAGCCGCCGGCGCCGCTGCCGCTGCAACGCTGGCTGGCGTTCGACTACCGCCAGCCCTACACCCGCACCTTCAGCGCGGCCGGCAAGCCGTGGCACGTGCAGGTGACGCCGCTGCCGCGGCCGTTCCTGCCGCACCATCTCGGTTCGCTGTCGACGCTGATCGGCGGCCTGCTGTTCTCGCTGCTGACGGCGGCCTTCGTCAACTCGCTGGCGCGCCGCTCGCTGCGCGTGCAGCGCCTGGTCGACGAGCGCACCGTGGCGCTCAAGGCCAGCAACGACAAGCTGGCCGAGGACGTGGCCGCGCGCAAGCGCACCGAGGAGGCGCTGCAGGAAAGCGAGCACCGCTTCCGCCGCCTGCTGGCGCTGTCGTCGGACTGGTACTGGGAGCAGGACGAGCACTTCCGCTTCACCAGCATCACCGGCGGCTTCTTCGACAAGGGCAAGCAGGATCCCCAGGCCTTCCTCGGCAGGACCCGTTGGGAAATCAACCCGGCGCTGTGGGACAACCGCTGGGGCCGCGACCACCGCGCCACGCTCGAGGCCCACCTGCCGTTCGCCAACCTCGAATACGCGCTGCCCGGGCTGGACGGCCAGACCCACTGGTTCAGCACCAGCGGCGAGCCGGTGTTCGACCGCGAGGGCAAGTTCCGCGGCTATCGCGGCACCGGCAGCGAGATCACCGGCCGCAAGCTGGCCGAGCAGCGCATCCAGCACATCGCCCACCACGACGTGCTGACCGGCCTGCCCAACCGCGTGCTGCTGCAGGACCGGCTGGCGCAGGCGGTGGCGTTCGCCAACCGCAGCGGCAAGCCGCTGTGGGTGATGCTGATCGACCTCGACCGCTTCAAGTTCGTCAACGACAGCCTCGGCCACAAGGCCGGCGACCAGCTGCTGAAAACCGTGGCCCAGCGCCTGCGCGACAGCGTGCGCGACAGCGACACCGTGGCGCGCCTGTCGGGCGACGAGTTCGTCGCCATCCTGTGCGAATATCCGGCCGACGCCTCGCACGACGTCGCCCAGCGCATCATGCGCGCCGTGACCCAGCCGGCCATGCTGGAGGGCAAGGAGTTCTTCGTCACCTGTTCGATCGGGGTGGCGGTGTACGCGCCGACGGCACCTCGGCCCAGCGCCTGATCGAGCACGCCGACATCGCCATGTACCGCGCCAAGAAGCTGGGCCGCAACAACACCCAGTTCTACGAGCCGGCCATGAACGAGGAAGCGCGCGAACGCCTGCGCATCGAGGGCGCGCTGCGCAGCGCGCTGGAGCGGCAGGAATTCGTGCTGCACTACCAGCCGCAGGTGGACTTGCGGAGCGGGCGCGTGGTCGGCATGGAGGCGCTGCTGCGCTGGCAGCATCCGGAGCTGGGCATGGTGGCGCCGCACCGCTTCATCGGCCTGGCCGAGGAGACCGGGCTCATTGTCGAGATCGGCGCCTGGGTGCTGCGGACCGCGTGCGCGCAGGCGCGCGGCTGGATCGACGACGGCCACGGCCAGCTGCGCATCGCCGTCAACCTGTCGCCGCGCCAGTTCGGCGAGCCGCAACTGCTGAGCGCCATCGCCGAGGTCCTGCGCGACACCGGCCTGCCGCCCTCCTGCCTCGACATCGAGCTGACCGAGGGCCTGTTCATGCACGACGTGGCGCAGGCGGTGGAATTGCTGCACAAGCTCAAGGCGCTGGGCCTGGCGCTATCGATCGACGATTTCGGCACCGGCTATTCCAGCTTCTCGTACCTGCGCCACTTCCCGATCGACGTGCTGAAGATCGACCGCTCCTTCGTCAGCGACATCGGCGAGGACGGCGAGGCGGCCATCGTGGTGTCCATCATCGCGCTGGCGCACAACCTGAAACTGCGCGTGATCGCCGAGGGCGTGGAGACCGCGGGCCAGCTCGACTACCTGCGCCGCCACGGCTGCGACGAAATCCAGGGTTATTACTTCAGCCCGCCGCTGCCGGCTGCGGACTTTGAACAGTTGCTAAGGCAGGGACGGGATCTGCGAACAAGCCTGGCTCAGGCTTGACCTTGGGCTTGCGCTTGCGCGGCTTGGGCGCCAGCATGGTGCCGGTGCAGGTGGCGGCGCCGCAGCGGCAGGCGAACGCCTTCTTGATGGCCGGCGTGTGGCGGCCCTCGTAGATCAGCGGGTAGGAATAGCTGAGCTCCTCGTCGCGCCGGATCTCGTGCAGCGCGTAGATGAAGATGCGGCCATCCTCCTCCTCGATGGCCTCGCAGTTCGGCTCGCAGGAATGGTTGATGAAGCGCGCCTCGTTGCCATGGTCGCCGCCGTCGATCACATTGCCGTTGGCCAGGCTGAAGAAGAAGGTGTGGTTGTGCGGGCCGCCCTGGATCTCGGCGCGGATCTGCGCCTCCTCCCAGGTGATCTCGCGGCCGGCGTATTCGATGATGCGCTCGCCGGGCGCGATGTCGCGCCGCGCGAACACGCCGTTGCCGTGCACCGACGAGCGTTCGACGCGGTATGCGGGTTGGTCTTGCTGGATATCTGGCTGGCTGGACATGGCGATCGGAAAGGTCAACGATCTTTTGATTAAACCACAGCCTCCCGGCGGATTCAATCGGAACACGCGCTAGCGCAGCGCCGACTTCAAGTCCTGCGCGAATTGCCGCGCCTGTCCATCCCGCATGGTGGAGACCGTGACGCGGATCGCCTGCGACTTCCCCTGGACGTCGTAGGCGCTGCCCAGCCGCACCAGCCAGCCTTTCCTGGCCAGCGCGTAGGCGACGTCCCTGGCGTCGCGCCGCAGCGGAATCCAGAGGTTGAGCCCGTCGGCCGGCGGCGGCGGCGCGATGCCCTGAGCGGCCAGCTCGTCGCGCAGCTCGGCACGGCGCGCCGCGTAGCCGGCGCGCGCGGCCGCGATCTGGCCCCGCACCTCGGCCGAGCCGAGACAGGCCGCCACCACCGTTTGCAGGATGCGGCTGACCCAGGTCATGCCCGGCGCCAGCCGCGTGCGCAAGCGCGCGGCGGTGCCGGCGTCGCAGGCCACGAAGGCCAGGCGCATGTCCGGCCCCAGCCCCTTGGACACCGAGCGCAGCAGCGCCCAGCGTGTGGTGCTGGCGGGAAGCACCGAGTAATACGGCGTGCCGGCCAGCAGGGCGAAATGATCGTCAATGATGACCAGCGCGTTGGGATGGTCGGCCAGCACCTGCCGGATCTCCGCGGCGCGGCGTTGCGACAGGCTGCAGCCGGTGGGATTGTTGGCGCGCGGCGTCAGCAACACCGCGCGCGCGCCCTGCTCGAGCGCGCGCCGCAGCGCTTGCGCTTGCATGCCCTCGTCGTCCAGCGGCACGCCGACGGTTTGCATGCCGCTCAGGCGCAGCGCGTTGATCGAGCCGAGGAAGCACGGGTCTTCCACCACCACCTTGTCGCCGGCCACCAGCTGGGCGGCCGCCAGCCGCTCGATGCCGTCCACCGCGCCGCCGGTCAGCTCCAGCTCCCAGCCCGGTGGGCAATCGTCGGCAAACCAGCTTGCGCCGGACGCGCGCAGCTCGGGCAGGATGGTGTCCTCGCCGTACAGGGCCGAGCGCAGGGAACGCCCCGCCAGCAGCGGCGCCGCGTCCGGCAGCCAGTCGGCGTTGGGGTTGCCGTGCGCGAGGTCGATCAGCGGGGTGTCGGGGCTGACGCCCTCCTGTTCGCCGGCACTGGGCGGCGCCACGATGGAGGTGCCGAGCCGGCCCTGCGCCACGGCCAGGCCGGCCTTGGTCAGGCGCTGATAGGCGGCCGAGACGGTGTTGCGGTTGACGCCCAGCCTCTCGGCCAGCTCGCGCACGGGCGGCAGCGAGTCGCCGGGCTGGTAGCGGCCGTCCTGCACCAGGGCGCGGATGCAGTCGGCAATCTCGATGGCGGTGGTTCCGGTGATGTTTGACATTGTCCTAGGACATAGTGTTATGATGTACCAGACATTCTATCACCTCAGGAGTCACGCCATGTTTTCCGGTCTCAGCGCATTTCCCATCACACCCTTGAATGAAGACGGCATCGACGAGGCGGCCTACGGCCGGCTGGTGCGGCGGCTGGTGGCGGCCGGCGTCGATTCGATCGGCGCGCTCGGCTCGACCGGCTGCTACCCCTACCTGAGCCGCGCCGAGCGGGCGCGCGCGGCGCAACTGGCGGTCGAGCACGCGGACGGCGTGCCGGTGATGGTCGGCATCGGCGCGTTGCGCACGCGCGACGTGCTGGCGTTGGCGGAGGACGCGCAAAAGGCCGGCGCGCGGGCGGTGCTGCTGGCGCCGATGTCATACCACGCGCTGACGGAGGACGAGGTGTACGGCCTGTACCAGGCGGTCACGCGCAACCTGTCGATACCGCTGTGCGTGTACGACAATCCGGGCACCACGCGCTTCAACTTCAGCGACGAGTTGCACGGCCGCATCGCCCAGTTGCCGAACATCGGCTCGATCAAGATTCCCGGTGTGCCGGCGGAGCCGGCGGCGGCGGCCGAACGGGTGGCGCGGCTGCGCGCGCTGATACCGGCCAGCGTCACGCTCGGCGTCAGCGGCGACTGGTTCGGCGCGGCCGGCATGAACGCCGGTTGCGAGGCGTGGTATTCGGTGATCGGCGGCCTGTTCCCGCGCACCACGCTGGCCATCGCGCGCGCCGCGCAAGCCGGCGACGCGGCGGAGGCGACGCGCCTGTCCGAGCGTCTGCGTCCGTACTGGGACCTGATCGCGAAGCACGGCGGCAGCCTGCGCGTCACCGCCAGCGCGCTCGACATCCTCGGTCTGGTGTCGGGCGCCTGCCTGCCGCTGCCGCTGAAGGCGCTGCCGGACGCCGAGCGCGCCGGGCTCGCCAAGCTGATCGATACGCTGGAACTGGCATGAGGCCGGGCGATGCCCTCGCCCGCTATGTCGCCGCCGCCTCGCTGGCACGGATGGCCGATGGCGGCGCCGTGGTGGCGGTGGTGCTGCTGGCCACCACGCGCGGCGACGGCGGCCAGGCCGCCGGCCTGCTGGGCGCCTGCCTGACCGCGCCGCATCTGCTCGGTCCCTTCATCGCGCGCCGCATCGACCTGGCGGACGACGGCCGCAAGGTCATCGCCGCCGCCTGCCTGTGGTACGCGGCCGCGCTGGCCGCCGCCGTCGCCACGTACGGCCGCGTGCCGCTGGCACTGACCGGTGTGCTGCTGGCACTGGCCGGCCTGTGCGGCCCCCTGCTGACCGGCGGCATCAGCACGCGCCTGCCCGCCATCGCGCAGGCCGACGCGCGTGGCGCCCGGGCGCGCGCGGCCTCCTCCCACGGCGCCAACGAGGACCGTTCCAGCCTGCGCCGCGCGCAGGGCTGGGACGTCGCCACCTACGGCATCGGCGGCACCGTCGGCCCGTCCATCGTGGCGGCCGTCTCGGCCTGGGCCACGCCCGCGCTGGCCGCGCACTGCCTGGCGGGCGCCACCTTCCTGGCCGCCGCGCTGGTGATGCGCCTGCCCTACGCCGCGCCCGAACACGGCGGCAATCCGCAAGCCGTGCCCGGCGCGTGGCGCACCATCGCCCTGATCGCCCGCGATGGCAAACTGCGCCGCACCCTCTACATGACCGTGCTGGTCGCCTTCAGCATGGCCGCGCTGCCGATCACCGCCGTCCAGATGACCGGCCGCCTCGGCATCCCGCTGGCCGGCGCGGCGGCCATGACCGCCGCCTACGGCATCGGCAACCTGTCGGGATCGATCGGCGTGATGCTGCGCCCCCTGCGCGGCAGCCCGGACCGGCTGATGACCATGCTGGCCCTGTGCGCGGCGGGCGGGCTGGGCGCCATCATGCTGAGCGGCGACTGGCGGCTGGCGGTCTGCCTGTTCTGGCTATCCGGCGTGGTGAACGCCTTCTTCTTCGCCGCCACCCTGGCCGCCCGCACCGAATACGCGCCGGCCAACGCCCGTGGCCAGATCTTCCTGTGGGTGGCCGCGCTGAAAATCACCGCCGGCTCGGCCGGCACCGCCACCGCCGGCCTGCTGACCGGCTGGGACGCCCGCACGCCCCTGCTCACCGGCGCCCTCCTCATCGCCAGCGCCGGCTTGCTGTCCGCACTGGACAGAAACAACACGCGTCCGCGCCTGCTACCTACCCAAAAGAACTAGCGGCTTCTCCCTTCGGAAAGACTTGGCGGCGGCGGAGAAGGCCTAAGCTTTGTTGGCTCATCCAACCTTTACCGGAGACCTTCATGAAACAACATCGCCCTGTAGCCGCCGCCGTCGCCGCCACGCTGTTCGCCCTGTCGGGCGCCGCGCACGCCGCCGGCTTTACCGACATCAAGCAGATCAACGCCGGCGACCTGAATGTGGGTTATGTCGACCAGGGCCCGGCCAACGGCCCTGTGGTCATCCTGCTGCACGGCTGGCCGTACGACATCAACAGCTACGTCGACGTGGCGCCGCAGCTGACCAAGGCCGGCTACCGCGTCATCATTCCGCACCTGCGCGGCTACGGCAGCACCCGCTTCCTCAAGGCCGGCACGCCGCGCAACGGCGAACCGGCCGCGCTGGCCGCCGACATCGTCGCCCTGATGGACGCGCTGAAGATCGATAAAGCCACGCTGGCCGGCTACGACTGGGGCGCGCGCACCGCCGACATCGTCGCCGCGCTGTGGCCGCAACGCGTGACCGGCCTGGTGTCCGTCAGCGGCTATCTGATCGGCAGCCAGGAGGCGGGCAAGCAGCCGCTGCCGCCGGCGGCCGAGCTGCAGTGGTGGTATCAGTTCTACTTCGCCACCGAGCGCGGCCGCCTGGGCTACGAAAAGAACCACAAGGATTTCGCCAGGCTGATCTGGAAACTGGCCTCGCCGCAATGGCATTTCGACGACGCCACCTACGCCATCAGCGCGGCCTCGCTGGAGAATCCGGACCACGCCGCCATCACCATCTCCAACTACCGCTGGCGCCTCGGCCTGGAGGCGGGCGAGGCCAGGTACAAGGAACTGGAGGACAAGCTGGCCAAGCTCCCCAACATCAGCGTGCCGACCATCACCATGGAGGGCGACGCCAACGGCGCGCCGCATCCGGAGCCGGCCAGCTACGCCCAGCGCTTCACCGGCAAGTACAAGCACGAGCAGATCAACGGCGGCATCGGCCACAACCTGCCGCAAGAGGCGCCCAAGGCGTTTGCCGACGCCGTGATCGCGGTCGGCCGCCTGTGATCACTCGCCCGGCGACTTGAACAGGCTCTCCAGGTCGGCGCGCGTGGTGGGCTTGCGCACCACGCCGCGCCGGCCAGTGTATTCGTCCTCGATATTATCGCGGTAGTAGCTCCACGCCGCGCCGGAGCTGGACAGCTTGCGCCACACCTCATTGCCCACGCCCGAATAGTCGATGGCGCTGCCGTCCTCGAACTCCACCCGCAGCAACTTGTCGCGCGCGTCATAGCCGATGGCCCGCAATTTCCCCGCATTGATGCGTTTCATTTCCATGCCGGCCTCCCCGATTGGTTTAAGTACTGCCGCGCTGGATGAACTGGAAGCCGGTGTCGGTCAGGCTGCCCACCGCCTTGCCCTCGACCCGGTCCAGTATCGCCTGCGCCGCCACACGTCCGATATTAGCGCCATCGACGCGCACAGTCGATAGCGGCGGATAGGTGCGCGCCGCAAAATTCAAATCGCCGAAGCCGACCACCGCCAACTGTTGCGGCACGGCCAACCCGCGCGCGATGGCCTCGGTCAGGACGCCATGCGCCAGCGTGTCGGAACTGCACACCAGCGCGTCCAGGTCGGGGCAGCGTTCCAGCAACAGCGACAGGCCGTCCCGCCCCAGCGCGAAGGTGGATGGCAGCGGCATGGCCTGTATCGCCGCCACCTGCACGCCATGCTTGGCCAGGCCGGCCTGCAGGCCCTGGTTGCGGCGCGCCGCGCGCGGATCCTCCACCGCCAGGATGGCGATCCGCCGGTAGCCGCGCTCCAGCAAGTGCTGGGCGATCGCATGCCCCACTTCCTCGTGCGAGAAACCGACCATCATGTCGATCGGCGACGGCGTCAGATCCCACGCCTCCACCACCGGCACCTGCGAGGCCTGCAGGCGGCGCCGCGTGCTGTCGGTGTGCAGCGAGCCGGTCAGGATCACGCCGTCGGGACGGCGGCTGAGGATGGTCTCCACCAGCACCTCCTCGCGCCACGCCTCGTAGCTGGACAGCCCCAGCATCACCTGGTAGCCGGCGGCGGTGAGATGATCGCTGGCCGCCTGCACCATGTCGGCGAAGATCGGCGTGGAAATGGTCGGCAGCACCAAGGACACCAGCCGGCTGCGGCTCGAGGCCAGCGCGCCGGCCATCATGTTCTTCACATAGCCGGTCTGCTGCACCGCCGCCTGCACCTTGGCCACCGTGTTCGGCCGCACCAGGTGCGGCTGGTTCAGCGCGCGCGACACGGTGATCGGCGACACCCCCGCCACCTTGGCCACGTCCGCCAGCGTGGCGCCGCTGACACTGACCTCGCCGGTGGCCGTGCGCAAAGTCCGCAGCTCGCTCATGACTATCCTCGATAAGAAAAAGATGTGCCATTGTAGCATCACACATCATTTTCTATCATTTTTAAACACAGGTTTACCTTGAAATAGCTAGGAAAGACCGCTAACATGCAAATGACAGCGCAATCATTTTCTAAGGATTTATCATGCGAGACACCCCACGTATCGTTGCCGTGCGAGTTATTCCGGTGGCCGGCCGCGACAGCATGCTGCTCAACCTGAGCGGCGCCCACGGCCCCTACTTCACCCGCAACCTCGTCATCCTCACCGACAGCGCCGGCAACACCGGCGTGGGCGAGGTGCCGGGCGGCGAGAAAATCCGCCAGACGCTGGAGGACGCGCGCCCGCTGCTGCTGGAGCAGCCGATCGGCAACTACAACGCCATCCTGAACGCCGCCCGCGCCGCCTTTGCCGACCGCGACGCCGGCGGCCGCGGCCTGCAAACCTTCGACCTGCGCGTGGCCATCCACGCCATCACCGCGCTGGAAGCGGCGCTGCTGGATCTGCTGGGCAAATTCCTCGGCGTGCCGGTGGCCGCCCTGCTCGGCGAGGGCCAGCAGCGCAGCGAAGTGGAGATGCTCGGCTACCTGTTCTACATCGGCGACCGCAACAAGACCGACCTGCCCTACGCCGGCGTGCCGGACGACGCCAGCGACAACTGGACCCGCATCCGCACCGAGCAGGCCGTCACGCCGGAGGCGGTGGTGCGCCTGGCCGAGGCCGCCTACGAGCGCTACGGCTTCAACGACTTCAAGCTGAAAGGCGGCGTGTTCCGCGGCGAGGAGGAAATCGAAGCCGTCACCGCCATCCACGAACGTTTCCCGCAGGCGCGCGTGACGCTGGACCCGAACGGCGGCTGGCTGCTGAAGGACGCCATCCGCCTGTGCCGCGATAAGGGCGACGTGCTGGCCTACGCCGAGGACCCATGCGGCGCCGAGAACGGTTACTCGGGCCGCGAGGTGATGGCCGAATTCCGCCGCGCCACCGGCCTGCCGACCGCCACCAACATGGTGGCCACCGACTGGCGCGAAATGCGCCACGCGATCCAGCTGCAATCGGTCGACATTCCGCTGGCCGACCCGCACTTCTGGACCATGCAGGGCTCGGTGCGGGTGGCGCAGATGTGCCACGAATGGGGCCTGACCTGGGGCTCGCACTCGAACAACCACTTCGACGTCTCGCTGGCCATGTTCACCCATGTGGCCGCCGCCGCGCCGGGCAACATCACCGCCATCGACACCCACTGGATCTGGCAGGATGGCCAGCACCTCACCAAAAACCCGCTGCGGATCCAGGGCGGCATGGTGCAGGTGCCGACCGCGCCGGGCCTCGGCGTCGAGCTGGACATGGACGCCATCGACGCCGCCCACCACCTGTACAACAACATGGGGCTGGGCGCGCGGGACGACGCGGTGGCGATGCAGTTCCTGATCCCCGGCTGGAAGTTCAACAACAAGATGCCTTGCATGGTTCGCTAATAACGACAACAAGAACCATAAGGAGACAAACATGACGATCACAGCAAGCAACAGCAACACCGCCAGCGGCGGCGCGACCGCCGCCCCCACCGTACTGGACACCGCCGTCAGCAAGGTCAAGTGGCGCATCCTGCCCTTGTTCGTGGTGATGTTCATCGCCAACTACATCGACCGCGTCAACATCGGCTTCGTGCGTTCGCACCTGGAAAAAGACCTCGGCATCGGCGCCGCCGCCTTCGGCTTCGGCGCCGGGGTGTTCTTCCTCGCCTACGCGCTGTTCGAGGTGCCCTCCAACATCCTGCAACAGCGCTTCGGCGCCAAGGCCTGGCTGACCCGCATCATGGCCAGCTGGGGCCTGGTGGCGACCGGCATGGCCTTCGTGCAGGGCGAGATGTCGTTCTACGTCATGCGCTTCCTGCTGGGCGTGGCCGAGGCCGGCTTCTTCCCCGGCGTGGTCTATTACTTCACGCAATGGCTGCCGAACAAGGAGCGCGGCAAGGCCATGGCGATCTTCCTGAGCGGCTCGGCGCTGGCGTCGGTGATGTCCGGCCCGCTGTCGGGCGCGCTGCTGTCGATCGATGGCGGCGGCTTCCACGGCTGGCAATGGATGTTCATCATCGAGGGCTTGGCCTCGGTGGCGCTGTGCTTCGTGGTGTGGTTCTTCCTCGACTCGCGGCCGGAAGACGCCAAGTGGCTGACCGAGTCCGAGCGCAACGCGCTGGCCGCCGTCATCGCGGCCGAGAAAAAGGAGCGCGACGCCAACAAGCCGGCGCACGCCAGCATGTTCACGCTGCTCAAGGATGGCCGCATCGCCCTGTTCTGCTTCATCTACTTCGCGATCCAGCTGACCATCTACGGCGCCACGTTCTGGCTGCCCAGCATCATCAAGAAGATGGGCCACTTCTCGGAGTTCCAGATCGGCATGTTCAACTCGATCCCCTGGATCATTTCGATCGCGGCCATGTACATGTTTGCCACGCTGGCGCAGAAGTACCGCCATCAGCAGGCATGGGTGGCGGTGGCGCTGGTGATCGCCGCGTGCGGCATGTTCGCCTCCACCACCGGCGGCCCGGTATTCGCGTTCGTGGCGATCTGCTTCGCCGGCATCGGCTTCAAGGCGGCCTCGTCGCTGTTCTGGCCGATTCCGCAAGGCTACCTCGACAGCCGCATCGCGGCGGCGGTGATCGCCCTGATCAACTCGCTGGGCAACCTGGGCGGCTTCGTGGCGCCGGCCACCTTCGGCTATCTCGAGCAGAAAACCGGCTCCATCCAGGGCGGCCTGTATGCGCTGGCGTCCGCCTCGGTGATCGCGGCGGGCCTGGTGTTCCTGACCCGCCGCAAGCCGGCTTGATCCGGCTTGATCCGGCTTATTCCGGCAGGATGGCGCGGAAAGTAATCTCGATCAGCTGTTCAGGAAACGCCAGCCTGGACACGCCGATCAGATTGCTGGCGATGGCCGGCTGCGCGCTGGCGTACATCTCCTTGCGCACCTCGCCGGCCACCTTGAACGCGGCGTCCACGTCCAGAACGAACAAGGTCTCCTCGACCACGTTGTCGAGCGTGGCGCCGAATTGTTTCAGCAGTTCAATGGCGTTCACATAGGTCTGGCGCATCTGCGCCGCCATGGTGTCGAAATCGCGCGGCTTGCCGTCGGCGCCCAGCGCGGCCGGGGCCACCAGATTGCCTTGCTTGTCATGGCTCAGCTGGCCGGAGATGTAAATGGTGTCTTTCACCTTCACGGCTTGCGTGTAGCCGTAGATGCCTTCCCAGGCCACGCCCAGGTTGGCGGTCTGCTTGTTCAAGATAGAGGTGCTCATTGCTTCCTTCTCGCATGGTTCAATCGAGATGGCAGCATAGCCAATCAACGGCGCGGCCGCGTCACCAGATCTAGGCGACGCGGGTCTGCCTTTTTGCAGAGGCGCGCTCAGTCCCTGGCCAGCGGGCGCACATATTCCAGCAGGCTGACCAGCGTCTTGCCGGGTTCCTCGAACTGCACCAGGTGCGAGGCGTTCTCGAACCAGACGCCGCGCTTGTACGGCGCCTTGACCTTGGCCAGCCACGCCGCCGTCGGCGCCGACGGTGTGGTGTAGTCGTGCCGCCCCATGAACATCACCACCGGAATCGGGAACGACTTCACCGGCTTGAAGTCCACCTGCAGCCACTCGTTCAGCACCCGCTCCAGCGTCAGCAGGCTGCCCTTGTCGATCGCTTGCACGGCCTGCTCGTCATATTCGGGCGACAGCAAGGGGGCGTTGAAGTAGTAGGCGAAATCGCCGCGGTAGGCCGCCAGCCCGCCGTAATGCTGGGCCCAGGTGCGCTCGGTGACGATGCGTTCGCGCGTGATCGGGGTGTCGCCCGGATATGGCGCGATCGATTCCAGCTCCTTGATCGCCTGCTGGTTGTTTTCCTTGCGCGCCCGCGCCATGGCGAAATCGAAGCTGACTTTTTCGTTATCGAGCATGCTGATCACCTGCCCGATGCCGACATAGGCATGGAACAGGTCCGGCCGCGCCAGCGCCGCGCGCATGCCGACCACCGTGCCCCAGCTGTGGCCGACCAGGATCACCTTGCGCTTGCCGTAGCGTTTGGAAATCTCCTGCGCGATCTTGACCGCGTCATCGACAAACTGCTGGACGTTCAGGGTCGGCCGCACCTGCTCCGGGTCGTTTTCCAGATAGGTCTTGCCGGCGCCGCGCTGGTCGTAGTTCACCACCGTGAAATACTCCTCGAGCGGACGCTGGTACATCCACATGGTCGGCGCGCTGGGCGAGGCCGGGCCGCCGTGCAGGAACAACAGCACCGGGTTCTTGCGGTCCTGGCCGCGCGTGTAGACCCATTGGTCGATGCCGTTGACGTGCAGCTTGAAATTCTCCTGCACGCCATTGGGCGCGACAATGCGGCCGACATCGCCGATGATCTCGCGCCCGGTGGGCGGCGCGGCCAGCGCGGCCGGCAGCGCCGCGGCAAAAGCGATCGCCAGCGCGAGCCGCCTCATTGCTTGCGGTTCCCGTGCACCATCTGGCGCGCCTGCTTGCGCAGCAGGGCCTGCTCCCAGCGCTGCTTCTGCTCCTCGGTTTCGGGCACCAGGGTCGGCACCTCCACCGGCTTGCGGTTGGAGTCCACCGCCACCATGGTGAAGTAGCAGCTGTTAGCGTGACGCACCAGGCGTTGCTGGATGTTTTCCGTGACGACGCGGATCCCCACCTCCATCGAGGTGCGGCCGGTGTAGTTGATCGAGGCCAGGAAGGTCACCAGTTCGCCCACGTGGATGGGCTGCAGGAACATCACCTGGTCCACCGACAGGGTCACCACGTAGCTGCCCGAGTAACGGCTGGCGCAGGCATAGGCCACGCTGTCCAGGTATTTGAGAATGGTGCCGCCGTGGACGTTGCCGGAAAAGTTGGCCATATCCGGCGTCATCAACACGGTCATGCTCAGTTCATGCGCCACCCAGTTCATCGGTTTTTCCATTGCCTAGCTCCTAGTTGTCTGTAACAACATGCTATCCGCTAAGCTTGCTATTCGCAAATAATGATTTGCGCCGGATTCAGCGCGGATGCCGCTCGGTCAGTAATTGCCCGACGTCGTCGGCCACGCTGGCGCAGGCGTCCAGCACCGGCTCCAGCGGCGTCCAGGCGTCCGGGTCCTGCTTGAGCGCGTGCTCGGCCAGTTGGCTCAGCGTGGCCAGGCGGTCGGCGCCCACCGTGCCGGCCAGGCCCTTCAGGGTATGCAGCGCGGGCAAGGCGGCGGCCGTGTCGCGCGCCTCGCGCGCCTGATGCAATTGCTCCGCCAATTTGCCGGCCTCCACCGCGAAGCTGCGCAGCGCGATCAGGTACACCGATTCCAGCCCGCCCATGCGCTTCAGCGCGGCGGCGCTGTTCAGGCCGGCGTCCGGCAGCGGCATGGCGCCGCCCTCCCCGGCCGGCGGTGGCGGCGCTGCTGCTGCGGCGGCGCGCCGCGCCCCTGGCCGCGCATGCTGCAGGATCACGGCGATCAATTGCTCCAGATCGAAAGGCTTGCCGATGTGGTCGGCCATGCCGGCCTCCAGCGCGGCGATGCGGTCGGCCGCCAGCGCGTTGGCCGTCATCGCCACGATCGGTGGCGAGGCCTTGCCGAGCTTGCCCTGGATGGCGCGCGTGGCCTGGTAGCCATCCATGCCCGGCATCTGGATATCCATCAGGATCAAGTCCGGCAGCTCGCCGCCGCGCGCCAGCGCGGCCAGCGCCGCCTGCCCCGAACTGGCCACCTCCACCCGCGCGCCCTCGTTGCCCAGCAACTCGCTGGCCACCTGCTGGTTGGCCGGGTTGTCCTCCACCAGCAGCAGGCGCAGGCCGGCCAGCCGTTGCTGCGCCGGCGCCGCCACCAGGCCAGGCGGCTGGCGCCGTTCCAGCCTGGCGTCGGCCACCGCGTCAAACAGCATGGACGCCGTCACCGGCTTGACCACGAAGCCATCCAGCACCGGCCCCATTTCCTTGTGGCGCTGGGCCAGCAGCTCGCGGTCGTGCGCGGTCACCATCACGATCAGCGGCGTCTTGCCCTGCGGCGCCAGCTGGCGGATGCGGCAGCTGGTTTCCCAGCCATCGAGCGCCGGCATGCGCCAGTCGATGAACACCACGTCGTACGACTTCTGGCGCGCGAGCTGCGCGGCGATCGCGTCCAGCGCCTCGTAGCCGTCGGCCGCCACGTCCACCCGCCAGCCGAACGAGGCCGCCATCTCGCGCAGCACCGTGCGCGCCACCGGGTTGTCGTCCACCACCAGGCAGGACAGGCCGCGCATCATGGCCTCCCGCACCGGCGGCTCGGCCGCCGAGCTGGCCTCCGGCTGTTCCCCGGAACGGCCGAACTCGACGGTGAAATCAAACACGCTGCCGTGCCCCGGCTCGCTCACCACGCGCAGCGCGCCGCCCATCAGGCGCACCAGCCGCTGGCTGATCGCCAGCCCCAGCCCGGTGCCGCCGTAACGGCGCGCGGTCGAGGCCTCGGCCTGCGAGAAGCCGTCGAAGATGCGCGCGCACTGCTCGGGCGCGATGCCGATGCCGGTGTCGCGGATGGCGAACGCGATCGACAGGCTGTGCTCGCTCTGCGCCACCAGCTGGGCCGACACCACCACCTCGCCGCGCTCGGTGAACTTGATGGCGTTGCCGGCCAGGTTGAGCAGGATCTGCTGCAGCCGCAGCGCGTCGCCCACCACCACGGCCGGCAGCTCGGGCGCGATGCGGAACAGCACCTCGATGTCCTTGGCGCCGACGTTGGCCGACAGGATCACCGCCAGGTCGCGCCACAGCTTGTCGAGCCGGAACGGGTGCGGATCGAGCGCCAGCTTGCCGGCCTCCACCTTGGAGAAATCCAGCACGTCGTTGAGCAGGCCCAGCAGGGCGCTGGCGGCGGCGTGCGCCTTGTTGACGTAATCCTGCTGGCGGCCGCTCATCTCGGTCTGGCGCAGCAGCTGCAGCATGCCCAGCACCGCGTTCATCGGCGAGCGGATCTCGTGGCTCATATTGGCCACGAAGTCGGACTTGGCGCGGCCGGCCTTGTCGGCGGCGTCCTTGGCCTGCAGCAGCGCCTCGTGCGCGGTGCGCAGCTCGGTGCTGTCGGTGCTGCTGCCGACCCAGCTCAGGATGGCGCCGCCGGCATCCTTCTGCGGCAGCGCGTGGTTGTCGAAGATGCGCCACTCGCCGTCGTGCCGGCGCAGGCGGCAGTCGCAGCGGAACTGGTCGCCGCCCAGCAGCGCGCGCTGCCAGGCGGCGGTCACCACCGGCAGGTCGTCCGGATGGATCACGCGCGACCAGTCGCCCGATTCGAGCAGCCGGGCCGACGGCACGCCGGTGAAATCCTCCCAGTGGTGGCTGAGGAAATCCATGCGCAACCTGGGCGTCGCGGTCCACACCATTTGCGGCAAGCCCTCGGTGAGCGAACGCCAGCGCGATTCCGAGGCGGTCAGCCGGGCCAGCGAATCCTGCAGCGCGCGGTCGCTCTCGCCCAGCGCCTGCAACGCCTGGAACTGCCGCTCCAGGCCGTAGCGCACGCCCAGCAGCAGCGCCGTCGCCAGTCCGAGCAGGATCGCCACGAAGATCGAGGCGTTGCGCACCTCCTTGTACCACGGCGCCAGGAAATCGTCGCTGGCCAGGCCCACCACCACATAGACCGGATAGGCGCCGATCTTCTCCACGCTGAGCGTGCGCTCGCGCTGGTCGCGCGGGCTGATGACGACGTAGCTGGCGCGCTGCTGCTTGCCGTCGAGGATGGCCTGGGTGGCCGGGTTGATCTTGATGGTGCTGCCGATCGGCATGTCCGGCACCTCGGGATAACGGTGCAGCACGCGCCGCTTGTCGTCCAGCAGCACGATGGAGCCGTGCGGGCCGACGTTCAGCGCGGCGAACGCCTCGGTGATGCGGGCGCTGTTCATCACCGCGTAGGCGGTGCCGCCGAAGTCGCCGTTCGGCAGGGTCAGCGGGTAGACCAGCGGCAGCACCCATTCGCCGCTGATGCGCGAGCGCACCGGCACCCCGAAGATCAACTGGCGTTCGCTCCGCACGCGCGCGTAGAACTCGCGGATGGTCAGGTCTTGCGGGTTGGCCGGATCGACCTGCTCGCCGTAGACCACCATGCCGGCCGCGTTCGAGCCGCGCACGGCCTGGGCGTACGGCAGGCGCTCCTTGAGGCCGCGCAGGTAGGCGCTGAAGCGGGCGTCGTCGAAGCGGCGCTCCTGGTGCAGGGTGCGGAATTCCTGGTCGGCGCGGCGCATGGCCAGCTCCACCGCCTGGAAGTGCGTGTTGAGGAAGTTTTCCAGCGACACCGTCAAATTGTGCGAGGTGGCCTCGGCGCTGGCGTAATAGCGCAGCCGGCTCTGGTTCAGCACGTGCGCGACGAACAGCAATACAATCAGCAACACCACCACCACGGCCGCCACCAGCATGCCAAACAGCTTGCGAAACTTGTGCAGCGCGGTGATTCTCATGGCGGATTGGGCTCTTGTTTTGCTGTGTTAGCTCTACATTACAGAAAAAAAACGCTCCATAGGAGCGTTTTTATCAGTAGCCCTGGCTAATGATGTCTTCCAGCGACTCGCGGCCCTTGTCGCTGATGTCGAAGCCGCCTTCGGGGCGTTCGAGGATGTGGGATTTTTTACCGAGGAACAGCGCGACGTCGCCGTCGATCGGCGCGCCCGGCTGCTCGGCCAGCGCGCGCAAGGCCAGCACGCAGCGGCGCAGGAAGATCGCCTGCTCGCCCTTGTCGGTGAGCGTGATGCGGCCGTTGCGGGCTATGCTGATCAGCTTGAGCCCGGACAGGCGCTTGCTGTTGCGCCCGACACACGCGCTGACGCGGTCGCCCTTGATGCCGCGCTTGATTTCGTACAGGGCGTCGTACTCGTCCTGCGTGAACTTTTCATTCTTCATTGCCATTTTTTCCATAAGAGACTGCTGCGGCCCACATGGTACGCGTGGCCGGCGGCAATGGCAACAAAGAGCTGGCCGGAGCCCTTACTGGAACGCTCGGATGATCAGCCACGCCAGGCCGATGCTGGCGAAGGCCGCGACGCAAATCATGGCTTGCACACGCTTGGCGCTCAGGGCGACAGGACGGCGACCGAGGTAGATTTTGTTGTGTAAGGAATTGCCCATGATTGCTCTCCGTGAACAGAAAACCGACGACATGACTAAATTATAGAAACTCTTTCATGACCGCTGTGTGACGCCCGGCACAAAAGGGAAAATATGTATCCGGCGAGCAACGAAAGGCGGCGTGGAACCAGCATACCGTCCGTTCCACACAACGGACGGTGCGCTGGCGCACGCAACCATGGATAAAACGTCAAGTTTTAATCGGCGGCTTGGGCGGGGTCGGCTCCTCGATTGGCGCCTGCTGCGGCAATGGCGTGTTGTCCGGCGGCGGATCTTTTTCCGGTTGCGGCGGCGGCACTTCGGGGTCGGGGGTGGTGTGCAGGTGCATACGAATCTCCTTGGCTAGCCTTCAGTGTCGGCCAAGGATGACGGTATGCAAAGCAAGAAATGCCCTCCTGCGTGCGTCGGCGCACACAGGAGGGCAAGGGTCGCGGCGCCTCAGGCGACGAACTGGAAGTCGGTCAGCGCGGTGGCCGCGTTGCCGGTCAGGACGGCGATCTGCGTCAGCTCGGCGCCCGACACCACGGCGTCGGTGCCGCTGGACCTGAACAGGTAGACATAGCTGTCGCTGCCGTTATCCACCACGAACAAGGCTTGCTGGCCCAACGTGTAGTTGCCGGTGGCCGAACCGATCAGGGCGGCGGCGCTGATGGCGTTGGTGCCGCCGGTGTTCGGCGTGAAGATCACCAGCTCGGCATCGGCCGAGAAGCCGCCCGACGCCGCGCGTACCACGCCATCCTCCATCAGGTTGTCGCCATCGCCGATCGCCAGCACGGCCTGGCTGACGCTGATCTTGTCGGCACCGCTGACCAGGTCGGCGATGGTGTCGGTGCCGGTCGCGCCACTGAGCACAAAGGTGTCGCTGTCGGTGCCGCCGGTCAGGGTGTCGTTGCCGGCGCCGCCGATCAGCGTGTCGCCGCCAGCGCCGCCCAGCAGCTTGTCCGCGCCCGCGCCGCCGCGCAACTCGTTGGCCAGCGCGTTGCCGGTGCCGGTGAAGGCCGCCACGCCGGTGTACGCCAGGTTCTCGACGTTGGCGCCCAGCGTGTAGGCGGCCAGCGCGGTCTGCACCCGGTCGGTGCCGGCGCCCGCGCCCTCGGTCACCACGTCGGTGGCCACGTCGACCACGTAGAGGTCGTCGCCGGCGCCGCCGATCATGGTGTCGTTGCCGGCGCCGCCCACCAGCGTATCGTTGCCGAGGCCGCCGGTCAGGGTGTTGGCCACGGCATTGCCGGTCAGCACGTTGTCAAGCTCGTTGCCGACGATGCCGATGGCCACCGTGCCGGTCACCGTGCCGTTCTCCACGTTGGCGGCCAGCGTGTAGCTGCCGGCCGCGGTGAACGCCACGTTGACCGTGTCGGTGCCCTCGTCCGCCAGCTCGCTCACGACGTCGGCGGCCACGTCCACAACGTAGACGTCGTCGCCGAGGCCGCCGGCCAGGCTGTCGACGCCGGCGCCGCCGTTCAGCGTGTCATTGCCGGTGGTGCCGGTCAGCGTGTCGTTGCCCGGGCTGGCGACGTTGTCCTGCACTGCGGCCAGCGATTTGTCACCATCGTTGAAGTGCACGGTCTCGACGTTGCGGAAGGTCACGGATTCGCCGGTGGCGATGTTGACCAGCCTGGTGTCGGTGGCCGACACGCGGGTACGGGTGTAGGCGAGGAAATTGCCCAGCACGTTCACGGTATCGCTGCCCGCGCCGCCGTCGATCACGTCGGCGCCGCCGGTGCCGGCCGACAGCGAGTCGTCGCCGTCGCCGCCCAGCAGGCTGTCGTTACCGGCGCCGCCGCTCAGCGTATCGTTGCCGATGCCGCCGTTGAGGGTGTCGTTGCCGGTCGCGCCCTGGATCTCGTTGGCCAGCGCGTTGCCGGTGCCGCTGAACGCCGCGCCGCCGGTGTAGGTCAGGTTCTCGACGTTGGCCGCCAAGGTCAGGCTGGCCGCCGTGGTTTCCACCCGGTCGGTGCCAGCGCCCCCGGCTTCGCTCACCACGTCGCCGGCCACGTCCACCACGTAGACGTCGTTGCCCTCGCCACCGTCCAGGGTGTCGACACCGGCGCCGCCGATCAGCTTGTCGTTACCGGCGCCGCCGCTCAGCTTGTTGCCAACGGCGTTGCCGGTGAGGATGTTGTCCAACGCGTTGCCGGCCAGGTTAATCGCCACCGTGCCGGTCACGGTGGCGTTCTCCACGTTGTCGCCCAGCGTGTAGGTGCCGGCGGCGGTGAACGCCACGTTGACGGTGTCGCCGCCCTCGTCCGCCAGCTCGGTCACCACGTCACCCGCCACCTCGACCACATAGGTGTCGTCGCCCAGGCCGCCGGCCATGGTGTCGGCGCCGGCGCCGCCGTTCATCACATCGTTGCCGTCGGTGCCGGTCAGGTTGTCGTTGCCGCCGCTGGCCAGGTTGTCGTTGACCGCCGCCAGCGACTTGTCGCCGTCGTTGAAGTGCACGGTTTCGACATTGCGGATGGTGATGGCTTCGCCGGTGACGTTGTTGACCAGCTTGGTGTCGGTGGCCGACACGCGGGTGCGGGTGTAGGCGAGGAAATTGCCCGCCACGTTCACGGTATCGCTGCCCGCGCCGCCGTCGATCACGTCGGCGCTGCCGGTGCCGGCCGACAGCGAGTCGTCGCCGTCCCCGCCCAGCAGGCTGTCGTTGCCGGCGCCGCCGCTCAGCGTATCGTTGCCGATGCCACCGTTGAGGGTGTCGTTGCCGGTCGCGCCCTGGATCTCGTTGGCCAGCGCGTTGCCTGTGCCGCTAAACGCCGCGCCGCCGGTGTAGGTCAGGTTCTCGACGTTGGCCGCCAGGGTCAGCGTGGCCGCGGTGGTTTCCACCCGGTCGGTGCCGGCGCCGGCGGCCTCGGTCACCACGTCGCCCGCCACGTCCACCACGTAGACGTCGTTGCCCTCGCCGCCGTCCATGGTGTCGGTTCCGGCGCCGCCGATCAGGCTGTCGTTGCCGGCACCGCCGCTGAGCTTGTTACCGACGGCGTTGCCGGTCAGGATATTGTTCTGCGCGTTGCCGCTGAGGTTGATGGCGGCAGTGCCGGTGACGGTGGCGTTTTCCACGTTGGCGCCCAGCGTGTAGGTGCCGGCCGCGGCAAAGGCAACCTTGACCAGGTCGGTACCCTGGTCCGCCGCCTCGACGATGACGTCGCCCGCCACATCCACCACGTAGATATCGTCGCCTTCCAGGCCCACCAGCGTGTCCGCGCCCGCCAGGCCGTCCAACGAGTCCGCGCCGCTACCGCCGGTCAGCGAGTCGTTGCCGACGCTGACCAGGTTGTCGTTGATCTGGGCCAGCGACTTGGTCGCCTCGTCAAACTGTACCCACTCGACGTTGCGGATAATGAACGACTCGCCGGTGATGGAGTTGACCAGTTTGGTATCGGTGGCGCTCACGCGGGTGCGGACAAAGTCGCTGAAGCTGCCCGAGGCGATCAGCGTGTCCTCGCCGTTGCCGCCGTCGGCGAAGTCGTTGCTGCCGATACCGACAAACAGCTGGTCATTGCCATCGCCGCCGGACAAGCTGTCGTTGCCCGGGTTGAAGTTGGCGCCGCCCAGCGTATCGTTGCCGGCGCCGCCGGTCAGCGTGTCGTTGCCGATGCCGCCCATGATCAGGTTGTCCAGCGCGTTGCCATTGCCCGTGAAGTTGCCGCTGCCGGTGTACGTCAGCTGTTCCACGTTCGCGCCCAGGGTGTAGGTGGCCAGCGCGGTTTGCACCAGATCCGTACCGCCGCCAACGGCCTCGGTCACCACGTCCCCGGCCACGTCCACCACGAAGGTGTCGTTGCCGGCGCCGCCGATCAGCGTGTCGATGCCGGCGCCGCCCACCAGGCTGTCGTTGCCGTCGCCACCGTTGAGGGTGTTGGCCAGCGCGTTGCCGGTGAGCACGTTGTCCAGCGCATTACCGGTAACGTTGGCTGCCACGGCGCTGGTGACCTTGGCGTTTTCAACGTTGGCGGACAGGACATAGGTGCCGGCCGCCTTGAAGGCCACTTGCACCAGGTCCGTGCCCTGGTCGGCCAGCTCGGTGACCACGTCGGTCGCCACGTCCACCACGTAAGTGTCGTCGCCCAGGCCGCCGGACATGGTGTCGCTGCCCAGGCCGCCATCGATGGAGTCGGCCCCGTCGCCGCCCTGCAGCACGTCGTTGGCGACGCTTGGCAGATTGAAGTTGACCTCGTCGATGCTGTGCTCATAGCCGCCGAACCGCACCACCTCGACGTTGCGGACGGTGACCGTCACGCCGCTGCTGGCGTTGACCAGCTTGGTCTCGGTGGCCGAGATGCGGGTGCGCACGAAGTCGTCGAAGTCGCCTTCCACCGACACGGTGTCATCGCCAAGGCCGCCATCGACCACGTCATTGGTGCCGGTGCCGACGTTGAGCTCGTCGTCGCCATCGCCGCCCAGCAGGCTGTCGTTGCCGGCGCCGCCGAACAGGGCGTCGCCGCCGGCGCCGCCGCTCAGGGTGTCATTGCCGTCGCCGCCGTAGAGGTCGTTGTCGAGCGCGTTGCCGGTGCCGCTGAAGTTGCCCGTGCCCTGGAAGGTCAGCTGCTCGACGAAGGCCGACAGCACATAGCTGGACGACTTGGCGTACACGCGGTCGTAGCCGCCCGAGTCGAGCTCGGTGATCACGTCGGTGGCCGCGTCCACGTAGTAGCGGTCGCTGCCCTCGCCGCCCACCAGGGTGTCGGTGCCGGCGCCGCCATCCAGCGTGTCGTTGCCCTCGCCGCCCAGCAGGCTGTCGTTGCCGGCGCCGCCGTCCAGGCTGTCGTTGCCGGCGTTGCCGGTCAGGGTGTTGGCAGCGGCATTGCCGATCAGCAGGTTGTTGGCCGCGTTGCCGACCAGGCTGACGGCAATGGTGGCGCCAGCGGTGACCTTGCCGGTCTCCACCTCGGCGCCCAGGGTATAACTGCCGGCCGCCGTGAACGCGACCTCCACCGTGTCGGCGCCGCCGTCCGCGTCCTCGTTGATCACATCGCCGGCCACGTCCACCACGTAGGTGTCGTCGCCGTCCAGGCCGTTCATGGTGTCCTTGCCCAGGCCGCCGTTGAGGGAGTCGCTGCCGGCCGTGCCTTGCAGCACGTCGTCACCCACGCTCGGCAGGTTGAAGTTGACCTCGGCCAGGGTCCGCGAGTCGCCGTCGAACACCACGGTCTCCACGTTGCGGATGGTGACGGTCTCGCCGGTGATGCCGTGCACCAGCCGGGTCTCGGTGGCCGAGATGCGGGTGCGGGTATAGTCGTCGAAGGCACCGCTGACCGACACCGTGTCCAGGCCCGCGCCGCCATCGACCACGTTGACGCCGAGACCGGCGTCGATCTGGTCATTGCCGTCGCCGCCCAGCAGGCTGTCGTTGCCGTCCAGGCCGAACAGCGTGTCGTCGCCGGCGAGGCCGCTCAGCGTGTCGTTGCCGGTACCGCCGGACACCGCGTTGCCAAGCGCATTGCCGCTGCCGTTAAAGCCGGCGCTCCCCTCGTACCCCAGGTTCTCAACATTGGCCGCCAGCACGTAGGTGGCCAGCCTGGAAATCACCAGATCGTCGCCGCCCTCGGCCAGTTCGGTCACCACGTCGGTGGCCGCGTCGACCACGTATTGGTCGTCGCCATTGCCGCCGATCATGCTGTCCGCGCCGGCGCCGCCATCGAGCGTATCGTTGCCGTCCATGCCGGTCAGCTTGTTGGCGGCGGCGTTGCCGAGCAGCGTGTTGTCCAGCTCATTGCCCACCACGTTGGCCGCGATGGTGCCGGCCGCGGTCACCGTGGCGTTTTCCACTTCCGCCCCCAGCGTATAGGTGCCAGCCGCCGCAAACGCGACCTCCACCGTGTCGTTGCCGCCATCCGCTTGCTCGACGATCAGGTCGCCGGCCACGTCCACCACATAGGTGTCGTCGCCTTCCTGGCCCACCATGGTGTCGGCGCCGCCCTTGCCGTCCAGCCGGTCGGCGCCAGGGCTGGCGGTCAGCAGGTCGCCGAAGTTGCTGACGGTGTTGGCGATGGTTTCTTCGTAGCTGCGCGGCGCGTCACGGAACTCGAACACCTCGATATTGCGCGCGGTGATGTTCTCGCCGGTCAGGGTGTTCACCAGCACCACATCGGTCGCGTTCGGGCGGGTGATGGTATAGCTGTTGTAGTCGCCCTGCAGCACCAGCACGTCTTCGTCGGCGCCGCCATCCACCACGTCGACACCGGTGCCCGCGTCCAGGCGGTCGAAGCCGGCGCCGCCGGCCAGGGTGTCGTTGCCGCTCAGGCCCTGCAGGTGGTTGTCGTCGGCGTTGCCGGTGATGCCGTCGTTGAAGGTCGAGCCACGCACGTCCTCGATGTTGAGCAGCTTGTCGGTGCCGCCGTAGCCATCGGCCGCCGTGCCGGTGGTCAGGTTGACCACCACGCCTGCCTTGGCGTGCTGGTAGTCGACCCGGTCGGTGCCGCCCTTGCCGTCGATGCTGTCGTTGCCCTCGCGGCCTTCGAACGATTCGAACTCGCCCTCGTCGCTGCCCAGCAGGGTGTCGTTGAAGCTGGAACCGCGCACGCCTTCGATGTTGTGCAGCTCGTCGGTGCCGCCCAGTCCGTCCTGCGCCGTGCCGGCGCCCAGGTCGACCGTCACCGCCGCCGTGCTGCTGGTGTAGTCGACGCGGTCATAGCCCTGGCCGCCATCGATGTAATCGTTGCCGCCGTTGCCGATGAAGGCTTCCACTTTGCCGTCGTGCAGGTCGACGCCGTTGTCCGGATTGCCGCCGATCAGTTCGTCGTCAAAGGCCGAGCCACGCACGCCTTCGATATGCAGCAGCGTGTCGGTACCGCCATAGCCATCGCTGGCGGTGCCGTTGGCCAGGTCGACGCTGACGCCGCTGGTGGCGCCGTCGTAACGCACGAAGTCAAAGCCGTCGCGGCCATCGATGGTGTCGTCGCCGGCCATGCCCTCGAACTGCTCGGTCAGGGTGCTGTCCGAACCCAGCAGCTCGTCGCCAAAGGCCGAACCGCGCACCTGGGTGATGTTGAGCAGGGTGTCGGTGCCAACGCCATCGCCGCTGGCCGTGCCCTGCTCCAGGTCCACCACCACGCCGCCGGTGGCGCGCACATAGGTGACGCGGTTGTTGTTTTCCTGGTTGAGGGTATCGGTGACGGCGCCGCCGTCAATGGTATCGTCGCCTTCGCGGCCCTCGAACTGTTCGAACACCAGCGCGCTGCTGCCGACGATGGCGTCGTTGTGAAGCGAACCGACCACGATGTTGATGTTGCTCAGCTTGTCGGTGCCGCCAAAACCGTCCTGCGCGGTGCCGGCGGCCAGGTTGACACTGACGCCGCTCGTGGCGCCATCGTAGCTGACCACGTTGGAGTCGCTGTAGCCGATCTTGTCGGTGATGATGCCGCCTTCCAGCGTGTCGTTGCCGGCGCCGCCGTTGAGGGTGTCACTGCCCACGCCGCCATCGAGCGCATCGGCGCCGCCGCCGCCCAGCAGCGAGTCGCCGCCGATGCCGCCCTGCAGGTTGTCGTTGCCGAGGCCACCGCTGAGGGTGTCGTTGCCGGCGCCGCCCGCCAGGGTGTCCGCACCATTGCCGCCCAGCATGGAGTTGTTCAGCTCATTGCCGGTGGCATTGGTTTGCGCCTCGCCGGCATAGGTCAGGTTTTCGACGTTGGCCGCCAGCACATAGGTCGCCAGGTTGGTGGCCACCACGTCGGTGCCGCCGCCGGCCAGTTCGGTGACCACGTCGCCGCTGTCGGTCACCACGAACAGGTCATTGCCGGTGCCGCCGACCATGGTGTCGTTGCCGGTGCCGCCCACCAGGGTGTCGTCGCCGGCGCCGCCGGTCAGGCCGTTGGCCGCCGCGTTGCCGTACAGCGCGTTGTTGCCATCATTGCCGACCAGGTTGACCGCGACCGTGGCGCCCGAGGTGACCACGCCGTTTTCCACGTTGGCCGCCAGCGTGTACGTGCCAGCGGCGGCAAAGCCCACCAGCGCGGCGTCAGTGCCGCCATCGACGCTCTCGTCGACCACATCATCCTTGTTGTCGATGTAGTAGGTGTCGTCGCCCTGCAAACCGCGCAGGGTGTCGGCACCGGCCAGGCCATCGAGGCTGTCATTGTTCTCGCTGCCGGTGATGAGGTCATTGCCCGGGCTGGCGGTATTGGCCGTCAGCTCGCCGATGGTCTTGGTCTGGTCGTTGAACATGATCTGTTCAACGTTGCGCACCAATACGCTCTCGCCGCTAATCTTGCTGGTGAAGCGGGTGTCGGTGCCGGTCACGCGGGTGATGGTGTAGGCAGCAAGATTGCCTTCCAGCGCCACGGTATCCTGGCCGGCGCCGCCATCCACCACGTCGGCGCCGCCGCTGGCGTACGCCAGATCATCGCCGTCGCCGCCCAGCAGCGAATCGTTGCCGAGCCCGCCGCCGAGGGTGTCGTTGCCGGCGCCGCCGCTCAGGGTGTCCGCGCCGTTGCCGCCATTGATGGCGTCATTGCCGCTGCCGCCGTTACCGGTGAAGTTGCCGGTGCCGGTGTAGGCCAGTTTCTCGACGTTGGCGGCCGTCAGCGTATAAGTGGCCAGCGTGGTCTGGATGGTGTCGCTGCCGCCGTCGGCGGCCTCGGTCACCACATCGCCGCTGGCATCCACCACATACACATCGTTGCCGTCGCCGCCGCTCATGCTGTCGTTGCCGGCGCCGCCGTTCAGGGTGTCGTTGCCGCCGTTGCCGATCAGGATGTTGGCGGCGCCGTTGCCGGTCAGCGCATTGGCCAGGTCGTTGCCGGTCAGGTTGATGGCCACGGTGCCGTTGGCGATCGCGTTCTCGACATTGCTGCCGACAGTGTAGGTGCCAGCCGCCGCCAGGGCCACTTGCACGGTATCGCTGCCTTCGCCACCGCCTTCCACGATCACGTCGCCGGCCGCGTCCACCAGGTAAGTGTCGTCGCCCTTGCCGCCTTGCAGCGTATCGGCGCCGGCGCCGCCATTCAGGGTGTCGTTGCCATCGCTGCCCACCAGCAGGTTGTTGAGCGCATTGCCGGTCAGTGCGACGCCGGTGGCGCCTTTCACGACGCCATTCTCGACGTTGGCCGCCAGCGTCAGGCCCACCGTGGTCAGCACGGTATCGGTGCCGGCGTTCAGCGCTTCGGTGATGGTGACGCCGGTGTTGTTGATGATGTAGGTATCGTCGCCGGCACCGCCATTCAGGGTGTCGTTGCCGCCACCGCCGTTGAGGGTGTCATTGCCATCCTTGCCCACCAGCGATTGCGCGGTGCCGTTGGCGCCACGGATGATCCAGTAATTTTCGTCATCCGCCCCCGCGGTACCCTCGATGGCGTTGTTGACGGTCAGGTTGAAGGTGCCGCTGGCCACACTGACGACGCCGAACATATTGGTCACGGTGGCGGTGAACGCATGGCTGCCGCTGAGCAGCGACGGTACATCGAGCGCCCAGCGGCCGTCGTCGTCAACCGCCACCGTGCCCAGCACCGTGGTGCCGTCCTTGATCGTGACGGTCGCGCCCAGCGCGGCGGTGCCGCTGATGACCAGGTGGCTGTTGCTGACCGTGGCGCCCGTGCCCAGCGGCGCGTCCTTCAGATAATAGGCCGAGGCCGGGTAAGCCGGGTCCAGTACCGGCTGGGTGCCTCCCACCACGGTTTGCACCGTCAGGGTGGTGGCGGCCGGCTTGGCGCCGGTGGAATCGCCGGCGTAGAACAACGGCACGCCGTTAAAGTCGATGATCTGCTGGTAGATGCCGCCGCTGCCGGTCAGCTCGGCCGCGCCCTGCGTGCCCCAGCTGACCACGATCTGGCCGTCCTGGAACTCGGCCAGGGTCGGGAACATCTTGACGCCGGCCGTGGCCGAATTGCTGATCTTGAATTCCGCCCCCAGCGCGCTGTTGTCGCTGCCGCTGTAGCGGCGCCCCATGATGGCCGAGCTGCCGTCGGCGTTCTCCACATCCCACACCACCATGTAGCTGCCGTCGCTCAGGCCCAGCACCTGCGCCGCGTTCTGCTGCCCGGCGCTGGCGACCACGAAGGCCTCGCCCACCGGCTCGCCGGCGGCGTTGTAGTTGCGCGCCATGACCACGTCCAGGCCGGCGCCGGCGCCGTCGGCGTCGTAGATCCAGGTCAGCACATGGCCGCCGTCGGCGGTGCGGGCGCTGTGCGAGACCGACAGCGTGGCGGCGTTGTCGGCGGTGGCGAACACCGCCTGCTCGTCGCCCACCTTGTTGCCGGCGCCGTCGAAGCGCTGTTCGATCAGGCCATAGTGGCCGTCCTGCGTGACGCCGTTCCAGGTGATCACCGCGGTGTTGTTGTTCTGGGCCGTGATGGTGGGGCCGGTCTGATTGTAGACGCTGGTGCTGCCGACCTGGATTTCCGGGCCGTACGGCTGGCCGTTGGCCGCGAACAGGCGCGCGTAGACCGCCCAGTGGCCATCCTCGCCGGCCTGGGCCGACTGCCAGGCGACGGCGAAGCCGCCGAAGTCCAGCCCCGCCACGCTCGGCAGGCGCTGCGCCACGTCGGCGGTGGTGCTGACCGTGACCGCTCCGCCCACCAGGTTGCCGCCATTATCGAGCAGCTGCACCTTGATATCCCAGCCCGGGTCGCCGACGCCGGCGCCGACCGACGGATTGCTGTGGTAAGCCACCGCATAGCCACCAAACTGCAGCGCGGTCACCACCGGCGCGCGCTGATCGCCGCCGGTGTTGCCGGCGTTGATCAGGATATCGTTGCCCCACGGGTTGCCGTCCTCGTCGAACACGCGCGCGTACAGGCCGTCGCCGCTGCCGTCGGTGGCGCGGAACACCTGGATGAAGCCGCCGTCGCGATACCAGTGCGCCGCCGTGCTCTGATAGACCTGGTAACCGCCGGCGCTGCTGCTGACCACGTGGTCGACCGCCTTCAGGTCGACGCTGCCGTCGGCGAACTTCAGGGTGCGCACGCCGTACAGGGTGTCGGTGCCGTCCAGCGTGGCGCCGCTGGTGCGCTTGTCCTGCACCGTGACGCTGAAGTCGGCGTTGGTGGTGATGATGTAATCGGTCTTGTTGCCGCGATAGACCGCCGTGTCGGCGCCGCCGACGCCGTACAGCGTGTCGTTGCCGCCCAGGCCGGTCAGGGTGTCGTTGCCGAGGAAACCGCCCAGCACGTCGGCCTTGCCGCTGCCGGTCAGGCTGTCGTTGCCGCTGCCGCCGCCCAGCGCTTCCACGTTGGTGAAGCTGACCGTGCCGTCGGCGCTGGCGCCGGTGCCGGTGCCCAGGCTGCCGGTGAAGGCGGCGGCGCCGTCGTAGATGAAGGCGTCGAAACCGGCGCCGCCATCGAACACATCGTTGCCGCCATGGCTGTGGAAGTCTTCGTCGACGCCGCTGCCGACCACGGTGTCGGCAAAGACCGTGCCCTCCACCCGCTCGATGCCGCTGATGACGCCGCCCTCGCCAAAGCCGTTGTCGACGATGACCTGGGTGGCCAGGTTGAGGTTGACGCCGTGGGTGGCGCCCGGCGTGCTGGCGAACAGGCGGTCCTCGTCGCCGGCGCCGCCGACGATGGTGTCCTGGCCGGGCGAGAGGTTGAAGTAGTCGTTGCCGGCGCCGCCATCCATCAGGTCGTTGCCGGCGTCGTTGAGGCCGCCGGCGAAGTAGTCCTCGCCATCGCCGCCCAGCTCGGAGTCGTTGCCGTCGCCACCGAGGAGGTTGTCGTTGCCGGCGTTGCCCCACAGCGTATCGTTGCCGGCGTCGCCGGCGATGAAGTCGCTGCCGGCGCCGCCCTTGAGCACATTGTCCAGCGCGTTGCCGAACATGCCGTTGCTGGCGGTGGTGGTGTTGGTCATGTTCTCCACGTTGTCCGGCAGCGTCACGCCGTAGTCGGACAACAGGGTGTCGATGCCGCCGTCGGCGTCCTCGTTGATGACCACGCCGTACTTCCAGATGTAGGTGTCGTTGCCGGCGCCGCCGTTCAGGGTGTCGGCCCCGCCGCCGCCGTCCATGGTATCGTTGCCGTCGCCGCCGTTGAGGGTCTGGGCCCCGCTGCTGGCGCCGTTGTTGTACCAGTACTGGGCATTGTCGTTGCCGCTGGTGCCGTCGATGGTGGCCACGCTCTGGATGGTCAGGTCGAAGCCGGCGCTGGGGGCGCTGGTGTGGCCAAAGACATCGCTGACCACGGCCGTCAGGTGGTACACGCCGTCGTCCAGCTGCTTGATGTCGGCCGACCAGTTGCCGCTGTCGTCGGTGCTGACCGTGGTCAGGGCGGTGTCGCCGGCATAGATGGTGATCCGGCTGCCATATGCGGCCGTGCCATTCAGCGCCAGATGCTGGCCACTGACGGTGTCGCCGCTGTTGAGGGCGGCCCCCAGCACATACTCGCCCAGGGAATTAACCTGCGGCATGGCGCCGCCGGTCACGGTCTGCACCGTGAAGGTGGTGGCGGCCGGCGTGGCGCCGGTGTCGAACACGCCGAACTCGCGTTCGCCATTGCCGTTGATCAGCTGCTGGAACACACCGCCGCTGCCGCTGGTGGACGGCGTCACCAGCGAACTCCAGTTGACCATGATGTCGCCGCCGCCAGCCGCGCTCAGCGTTGGATAGCTGGCGTTGATGCTGGTGACGTCGTCGCTCACGCGGAACATTGCGCCGCTGGCCTGGCCTGTGGCCGCGTTGAAGTTGCGGCCGACGATCTCGCTGCCGCCGTTGCCATGCGTGACGTCCCACACCAGCATGACGTCGCCGTTGTAGGTCTCGATCACGTCGCTGCCGCGGTAGCGTTCGCCGGCGGCGGCGGTGAACGCGTTGCCGCGCGCGCTGCCGTCCAGGTTGAACACCTGCGCCATCACGGCGCCGCTGCCGTTAGCCAGGGTCATGGTCCAGGTCAGCACGTAGCCATTGCTGATCTGCGCCTCGTGGGTGAAGTTGATGACCGCGCCGGCCGGGGCGGTGTACACGATCTGCTCGGCGCCGACCTTGTTGCCAGCGGCGTCCAGCAACTGCTGGGCAAAGCCGTTGGCGCCGCTCGACAAGGTGCCCTGCCACACCACCACCATGCCGCCATCGTCGCCGACGTGGCGCACCAGCGGCAACTGCTGGTTGCCGTTGACGGTGCTGTTGATGTGCAGTTCGTCGCCGCTCTTGGCGCCGGACGCGTCGAACTTCTGGGCGTAGATGCCGGTGCTGGTGCCGCCGCTCTCATGGCGCGACTGCCACACCACCAGATAGCCGCCATCGGCGGTATCGATCACCGACGGGAAGCGCTGCATGAAGTCGGTGGTGGTGTTGAC
This sequence comes from Duganella sp. SG902, assembly GCF_013376005.1. Classification (GTDB taxonomy): domain Bacteria; phylum Pseudomonadota; class Gammaproteobacteria; order Burkholderiales; family Burkholderiaceae_D; genus Rugamonas. Next base: position 413,094 of record NZ_JABMJK010000006.1, read on the forward strand.
GTCCACTTCAGCGCCAACCTTGTTGCCGTCCGCATCAAAGCGCTGCAGCTTGATTTCCTGCAGGGCCTGATTGGTGTACGGGTAGTTTTCCGGCGTGGTATCCCAGATCACCACGAAGCCGCCGTCGGCCAGTGCCGCCACGCCGGGCACGCGCTGGTCGCCGGTGGTGGTGGTGTTGACCGCGATATCGCCGCTGCGCGGCTGGCCGTCCTCGTCGAACAGGCGCACATAAATGCCGTCGCCGCTGGCGTCGTTGGCGCGGAACACCGTCACGTAGCCATTCGCGCCGGCGCCGCCGGTGCCCCTCAGCATGACCGAGGCCTGGGACAGCTGCGCGCCGGCGGTGTCGTCGTTGACCACCTGCGCCTGGGCCACCGCCGCCAGGGTGATGTCGGCAAACTGCAGGTACTTCACGCCGCGCACGGTGTCGATGCCGTCCGGCGCCCCGCCGCGGTTATCCTGCACGGTGACATCGCCGTTGGCCAGCGTGGTGATGGTGTAATCGCCGCGGTTGCCGCTGAAGATGGCGCGGTCATTGCCGGCGCCGCCGATCAGGGTGTCGTTGCCGCCGGCGCCGAGCAGTTGGTCGTCGCCGTCCAGGCCCGAAAGAATGTTGGCGCCGCTGTCGCCCATCAGCATATCGTTGAACCGGCCGCCCTCGACGTTCTCGAAATTGCTCAGCACGTCATTGCCATCGGCGCCATTGCTGGTGCCGGCGGCGAGATCGACCTGCACGCCGCCGACGGCGAAGTAATAACTCGTGGTGTCGCTGCCGCCGGCGCCGCCATCCAGCGTGTCGTTGCCAGCGTTGCCCTGGAAGATCTCATCGGTATCGGCGCGGCCGGTGATGATGTCGCTGAAGCCGGCGCTGCCAGTGACCCACTCGATGCTGGTCAGGTGATCGATGGCGTTGCTGCCGTTGCCATCGTCGGCCGTCCCGGCCTCCAGATCGACTTTCAGCTGGCCGGCGGTGCTGAAATAGGAAACACGGTCCAGTCCTGCCCCGCCGTCCACGGTATCCGAGCCGCCGCCGCGGACGTTGATGTAATCGTTGCCGTCACCAGCGTTGACGACGTCGTCGCCAGCCTGCCCCGTCAGAATATCGTTGCCGTCGAGGCCGTTGAGCGTGTCGCCGCCGCCGGTGGTTTTGAGCGAGTCCGGGCCGTTAGTGCCGTTGATTACAGTTCCCATGATTTCTTTCCCTGAATATTGGTTTTCGCGCCCGATCTACTGTCTGGCAACGTTTCCGCCGCCATCTTCGGGCTGGTCGGAAAGGAACCAAATTAGCATTTATGTAGCTGTTTTACCAAGAAAAAAGTTGAATCTGGGAACAGAAAATGTGCCAAGGAAAAGGAAAACAACAGAACAGAAAATCAAGCTTGCCAGATCGTTTACAAACGTCCGGCCTGGGCGGCCACTTGCAAAAACAGGCAGCATCACCATTTGCCGTTTCAACAACAACCAAACGGGGGGAAACACATGCTGATACCAGAACGTCCGCGCTCGGTCTACGACCACCGCCCGGTCGCGGTGCAGGTCGTCAAACAGGAGAAATCCGGCGCGGTCGACAAGCACGTGCTGGTGATCGACAAGCCGGTGCAAGCCGGTAAAATGGCGCCTTTACCCCCGTCCAAGAAGACACCATGAGCACCACGCCGCTGAACGACGACGAATACGACCGACTTGACGAACTGCTGCTGGCCGTGGGCCCGCAGTCCATGGACGTATCCGCGTTGGAAGGCTTGCTGACCGCGGCGGTCATCGGTCCGGTCGAGGCAGCGCCGGAAGCGTGGCTGCCGCTGGTCTGGGGCGGCGCGCAAGGCAACGCCGAAGCGCAGGCGCTGGTGCTGCGCCATCACGCCTACATGCAAACCTGGATGAAACAGGACCCGGGCAGCTTCGAGCCGATCTATGAGTGCGGCGGCAGCTGGACCGCCGAGGCGTGGTGCGCCGGCTTCCTGGCCGGCGTGCAACTGGCGGCCGAGGCCTGGGCGCCGCTGCGGGCGCAACAGCCGGCGCTGCTGGTGCCGTTCGCGGCGCCCATCAACGCCGCCAAGGTGACCCCGTCCGTCATCCAGATCAACGCCTTCTTCCACGCGCCGCCAGTGAAAGCGGCCAAGGTCGGCCGCAACGACCCCTGCCCTTGCGGCAGCGGCCAGAAATTCAAGAAGTGCTGCGGCTGACGCCTATTTGCCGTTGATGACTTCCTTCAGCAGCACGAAGGTTTCGTGGTGGATGGCCTGCTCGTTGGCCTTGAACTCCTTGTCGGCCTTGATGTAGGCCGGCTTCTTCAATTCAGCCTGCTCGGCCGGGGTCGGCTTGGGCGTGCTGGGATACAGCTGCGCGCCGCTGTTGTAGGTATCTTGCAGGATCTTCTTGCCGTAGCTCGATTGGTAAAACTTGGTCATCTCCAGCGAGGTCTCGGTGCTGAGCAGCTTGGCCACCGGGGTCGCCAGCTTGCTGTAGACGAATTCCGGCTGCAGCTTGATAACCTTATCCATCACCTGCTTGCGCTGCTCGGGCGAGGCGTACTTGCTCATGCCGGCGGTCATGCGCATCATCTTCTCGGCCTGCATGGCGGCCAGCAAGTCATGCGCGGCCTTGATTTGCGCGGCATCGGGGTTGGGCGTGGCCGCATGAACGGCGCCAGCCAGCAGGGTCGTGGCGATGAAAGCAGCGAAAGACTTCATAGGTTCTCCTAATTAATTTTTCCGCATTCTAGCCCGAATTACAATTCGGGGTCAGCTCTGACATTCGGACAAGCAAGCACGATGTTTGAGGAATCTCAATACGTATGCAGAAATGGCGCGTCATATAACCGCAAAGAATTTAGTCACCGCGCTACCAGAAAATCAAAATAGGATTTTGAGAAGACGCAAAGGTATGGGCGACGTGTCCGAATGTCAGAGCTGACCCCGAATTGGAGGGTGACTAGTCCTGGAATAAGTTGACGGGTAACCGCCTTTTTCGTTACCCGTTAATTAAGCTCCAGCAAAGACGCCCGATGAACTGCATCGGGCGTT
>NZ_JABMJK010000007.1 GCF_013376005.1 Duganella sp. SG902
ACCGGCGCCCGCATCAGGCGCTGGGCATGAAAACACCCGCTAAGGCATTTGCATTAGCGGCTTGAGTTGAGCAGGAATCGCTGGGTCATTACAGAATAGCTGCTTCGTTATAAACGCGTTCAGTGCCGAGATATCTGCGCCTTTCTATCTTGGCATGCCCGTCTAGAAAAGTCTAAGTTACCCAGTCGTTGATATGATTCCGCGAATATGGCGTTTAGGTCCAGCCTGTTATGCCGCTGCAGACCCGGCAGCGGTACCTGCGACAACGCCTGCTGCTGCTGCTGCTGCTGCTGCGGCAGCAGCAGGGTTCCAGTACAGCTGAAAAGCGACGCTTCGAATATTTAGCATCCCTCCGCCAACGTGGATATGCTCGCATTCAATAGCAAATCCTTTACTGGTGAGCGGAGAGCTGACTGAGTTTGCGTAGCCAATTTTGCTTTTATTAGCTTGGTCAAGATGTTGTGCCCACTTATTCACCACTTTAGGCGTGTCTGGACCGAAGCTGTAAATCAGCAGCGCGGCCTCGTTCACATTCTGTTTACCCATACCGTAGCGATAAATTAGCTGTTCGTATCCCTTAGTGAGGTAGCTGTTATCGACCGAGTAAACGACTTTGCCCTCGCAAATCCACTCATAGTTTGCAAGCTGAACGGTGATATCGGCATGGCCGCCGTTATTCTTATCAAAATCAGCCGTATATCCCAACGCTCGGAAATGCCGCGCGACTGATGAGTTGAGAAGATCCTCACTGACTCCTTGGTAGCGATTGCGATCCCGCTCCAAATCACGGACGAAGGTGTCTAGCTCGACGTAGACTGTTTCAATGAACTCAGAATACGTCATAGCCATAATTCGATGAGCGAATTGAGGCATTTGAGGGTTTAGTGCTTCTAGTTGTTTGAGATCAGCAAGAGTCATGGTGGGTGGCAAGCGCATCATTTCTGGAGCACCGCCCTGCTGGCTTTGAAGTAGATGTGTATGTGCTGAGCACTATCAGGCACATTCACTCCAGTGCGAGGATCTGAGAACAAACCAGTGCTCTTGTAATCAGCCTCTTCTTCTTCGTCCAAGATATATGCGAAATCATCCATCACATATTCGAACACCAACTCCAAGAGCTGGGTACGTTCACCAGTGATGTACGAAATTGTTCTGTAGAGTGTGCGGTGATCTTCTTCGCTATCTCTTAGTCCCGCGACTTTTTGGATCATCCCAAAGGACAAGTGGCAAACGTTCTCTGGTGTAGCGCCAATTAGGTAATCGAGGATCTTTGACACCGCAGGACGAACGGGATCACCTTCTTTAAAATCTTCGGAAGGAAACCTGCGAAACCGTTCAATTGTGACACTCTGACTCATCTGAGCTTTCGCATCATCTCGATAAATTGTGATTCATTAATACAATCTTCAACAATCGCGGTATTGATCGTTGGAGGGACAGAGCTCGTGTCCGCCGCTTTTCCAGGAATTGAAAGTAGTACCGTCGAAATACCGTTGTAGTACGGATAAGCCTTGGTGATCGAAAATTTCTCGGTCAACGACGCGGTAAGGCTAGCTTGATGGCTTGGATCAGCCTTAAGGTCGCCGCCCAAACCGCGACGCATTTTGCCATTGTTGGTGGCGCCAGCGGCAGTGTTGTGTCCCAAAGACGACAAGCGCCCGTCACCGCCATTATACAACTGCTCGATCTTTGGGAAAAAATTTGCGAGCTTGAAGGTCTTGCGTTGCCAGACCGAATTTACTTGGGATTGAGCCAGCGAGCGGAATACGTCTTTCAAGATAACTAATGTCCGGGTAGCGTCTGCGATCCGAGTCAACCGAGTAGCGTCGACACGGAATTCAATGCGCAGATTTGCGGGATCAATGAATATCGTGTCGATGCGTTGAAAAGCGGTCCGGCGATATGCCACAACATGGTCGTATCCAGAGAACCGTTGCTGAGAAATCGAGTCAGTCATTCCAGATACAGCAAATTCCTCCTTGGACGTCTCATATCCTCGGCCGTAAAAATAGAGGGTAGCGGTCGTACGCGTTGCATTGGTTACGCACCTGACAAGTTGGGGATTGATCGACAGTCCGTCCATCTCTGTATCGTCGACCTGACGTGGAAACTTACTACCGCGCGCTTCAACATACTGCGGCACGTAAGAGTGTGCGACGAGAGCGTCGAGAAGCGGCTTGTCTGCCGGCTCGAATATAGCAAACTGTACGGCTTTATCACCCCAGTCCACATTGTCTTTATAGATACGCTCCAAAGTCTGTACTTGCGAGTGGATCTGCGCTGCGGGAAGAGTTTGATTGGAGAACTTGCTCTCCAGATTGATCATGTTGTTACTTTTAGGGAGCCCCCGATGCACCAGCGCCGACTTCAAAGTGGAAAATTTGGGCGAACGGCTCTTGAGCTGTTCCAAAGCAGTTTGAATTGTCATTTTTTATGCTTATGAGTCGCGAAGGTCCTCCCCACGGCTCCTAAAATCACCATTTACGATAGAGAAAGTTTTAGCCCGGCCAAGCAACGCAATTTCAGCTGCTTTACAGGACTAGCTACACCGGATTGCTGCTCTCGCCACACCAGTCAGTAGGCGGCTCGGAATATCTGGTCTACGACGCAAGATCCAATGCACCATATGCCACAAGGACTCGGGACTTGTGAAGAAAGCCGATATGAGAGACTACTGATTCGCGATGATGCTGTAAGGATAGCATTTTGCATGGCGGGAAAATACACTCATTATCACAATAGCTTATTACTACCGCGAATTTATGACGGGAGACGACCGCCTAATCGAAAAGCCAGTTTACTGCAAGAGCCGCAGCACAAATAGCTCATCGCAGATCTTGTGGATAGATCTTCCCATCGGAAGGAGGCCCAGATAGGACTCCCCCAGCACGCACTAAATGTCTGCAATGGGCCGTTAACGGCCTCCTGGCTCAGCCCATTCGTTGCGCAAGTGTTTGGAACCGGCTTCCGTCCCGCATCTGCAAGCTTCCTTCAACTTTGCGCATAGCCAAAGATGACGCTAAGCTCCGGTGACTACACCGTACGCATAGCCGTTTATCAGCCAGCGCAACGCAGTCTCCAGTTGACCTCGAAGCTGATGGACCGTGTGCTGCGTTTCCAGACTATCAGACCTAACAGAAAAAATGGGCACAGACTAGGCTGACGTTGAGCTTGTGGGTGTCGATCGGATTTTTTACTGAGGGTCCACGCACGGGGGCGGCACGTTGTCTCAGACCTGAAGGGCCTTACGCCGCGACGATCCGGAAGGTCGTTGCGGCAGCTGCGAATCCCGGCGCGTCCGGCAGTGCCAAGGACAAAGGCTTGGCGCGTATGCGCGTGGCGGCGCGGTCGAACAGGACCACGGCGCGTTCGGTGTTCAGGTGGCGCGACATGTAAACGAAACCGTCGAACCGGAGCGGGTTCTGGTACACCGCGAGTGACCATTGCTGAGTGATGGGATACGATGCCGTCCCCGCCAGATCGGCATGTCCGGCCATGCGTTTCAAGGTGGCGCCGGTCAGGTCGAGCACGCGCAGCGCGCGACCGGTGAAGCGGTGCACATACCGCCGCGCCAATGCCGCCTGGCTGATGTGAAATACGCCATCGACGGGCAACTCGTCGTGCAGTACCGATTCCGCGATCGCTACGGCTAGCGAGAGGCCAAAGTAGCAGGTGCGGAATTCGGGCGCGCCGTTGCGGCAACCGGGGGCGTCAAAGCGGTTCGCGCCGGAGCTGCCGAAATAGGGTTCGTTGGCGGCATGGGGAGAGATCCGGTACAGGTGGCGCGCGGCCAGCGTTGTGACCGACAAGGTGTCGTCGGTCGCCAGCGCCGTTGGCGGTGGCCCCAGCGTCAGCGCAGTCATTCATCGCTCCACGAATCCGGCCGCTGTCACCAGTACCGCGTCGCGGGCCCCTTGCTGCAGGGCCTGCAGCGGCGTGAGGCCATTCAGCGATGCCTTGGGCGTGGTGAAGAACTGCCACTTGCTCGAAGGGGGAATGGCGCCCAAGGCTTTGGTTACCGCGTACAGATCGCGGCGTGACAACGCGCTGTCGGCATAGAACGACGGGTAGCACAGACGGTTGCCGCCGCCCTCCAGCGCGAACAGCCGGCCATCCTTGAGCGACTTGCTGATCGCCTGTGTGCTCATGTCCAGGCGTTCCGACAGTTCCTGCGCGGAGATCAGCTGGCCGGCCGCGAGCAATTGCACACGGCGTGCCTTTTCCTGCGCCGCCATCTCATGCATGAATGCCGCATTCTCGGATGGCTGTTTATTCAGCTGCTCGACGCCAGCCAGCTTGCCACCTCGGCGCAGGGCCGAGACCAGGCGGGACCGCGGCATGACAGGGATGTCGCCAACCGGCGGCAGCGGTGCACGTTTTTGCTTCGCCGTGCTCGCCTGCTGGGCGGTGGCGTAGTCGCGCAGCTTCACGATGATAAAACCGGCGCCGAGGTCGGCGGCCTGTTCGATATTGGCCGGCGCCAGTGCCGTGGCCCTGGCCGGCCGGGCATGTCGAGCGCCGGCCCCGGGAGATTCCGGACTGCGCTTCACGGCGGAATTTTTGCTGGTCATGACTCCTCCAATGGCGAGATTTCATTGTACGCCGATCGGATGTTTTATCAAACAATTCAACTAAATCAACTAAAACAACCTCGGGAAAAAAGAGGGCTTGCGCGGCGATGCACGGTGCCATGTTCTTTAGAAGCCGGGCATCGCCAGCGTCGTCGCGAGCCGTCCTGAGAGTGTCGTTATCGTGTCGGCGCATAAGATGCGCCTGCCAGTCAAGCCGCTCGGCGCTGGAAAATGCAGTTTGTTTGGCGCAGATCAAGCCAACGCTGGAAAAAGATGTCGCGTGACAATTCGCGTAGTTTGGCATTTTGGTGCACTGCTATCTTGCTGGAGGTGGCGCGCTTCACGCCGTCTACGGCCCGGAGGCTTCCCGTCTCATGGCGCTCCCCAACCCCGCTGTCTTTCTTGTGTGCCAACCATTAGGAGGTATCACCATGCTGCGTGTTTCCTTTGCCGGAGTGTTGTTGTCGACGCTCTTTGCTTCACCTGTGTACGCCCAACCCGATCAGATGCGTTCAACCGAGGAAAGCCTGGTTGGCGGCGGCCGGACGGTCATGCGGATGGCGGATGGCGCGCTGGTCGCGACCTTCGCCCGCGCCGCGGACAAGGGCCGCGAACTGGCGTTTGCGAGCTCGCGCGACAACGGCCAGTCCTGGCAGACCAGCACCGTCTTTTCCGCCGACCGTAGCGGCGTATTGCATACGGCGATCGACTCGAACTTCCAGGGTTCCTATATCGCTTTCGTCAGCGCCAGCGGCAAGCAGAGCGTGGCCCGCGTCGCCTACACCACCGACCCGCTGGCGGCGCGCCCCGCGTTTGCCGTGTCCGGTGCATTGATGCCGGCTGACACGGCGCCAGTGGATGGCTTCATTCAGGCATCGCGCGTCGGCTGGGGGGAGAAGGCCGACAAGAACGCCGAAACGGTGGCTTATGGCTGGCAGGACGCGAAAAGCAAAAGCCTGTACGTCGGTATCTCCCCCGACGGCAAAAACTTTCCGGTGGCGCGCAAGGTGCTGGCCGATCCGCATGCGACCTCCGGCCCCTCGGTGGGCATCCGCGGCAAGTATGTGATCGTGAGCTACCTCACCACTGATCCTGCGATCGCCCCCTCCGATCTGAAGGCCTCCGGCCGCAGCTACCAGGCGTGGATCGAGTCGCGTGATGGCGGGGCGAGCTGGAGCAAGCCGCAGCCTTTGTTCGGTCCGACCTCGGCAAGCTATCCGAGCATCGACGTGACGACCGTCCGCCCCGGCCAGCCCGCAGATAGCGAGCAGGCGCGTTTGAGCGGCGGCACCAGCGGCCGGGTGGGCGGCATCCTGGTGTGGGAGACCACCAAGGCCGGCGCCGATTCGGGCATCGTGTTCATCCTGAGTGAACTGAGTACCTCGCCGGCTTCGCAGCAGTACACCGGCGTGGTCAGTTTCCGCCCGCTGGCGCCCGGCGCCACCTGGACCCATAGTATCGCCGGACATAAGCTGGCGCGCGGCGATGTCAAGGCGATCGAGGCATACACGGCGGCGGCTGGTCGCCAGTTTGCGCTGCCCGACGCCACCACCCGGCAGTTTCAATACAGCGCGCTGGTGGACACGCCTGTGCGCAGCGCCAGTTACGTGGAAGTATCGAAATCCGGGAGCGCGCGCTTGACGGTCGCCACGTCCAAGGACACGGGTAAAAACTTTGACCAGTTGCGCAGTTTTTCCGCTGCCGAACTGCGGACGCTGGGATTGCGGGACTTCGGCCCGGCGACCGTGTTCAAAGTGAGCCAATGCCTGTTCCAGGACCGCGATGGTCAAGTCTACGTGGACCTGCTGGCGTATGGTCCCCAGGGCGAGCTGCAGTATGCCCGCTTGCCGGTCGGGGCCAATGCGCAAGCGATCAAGGCGGCGGAAGCGAAGGCGCAACTTGTTGTCGCCAATTGACGCCGGCCGGGGACGGCGTACGACAGCCCGGCGGAACGCGGGTCCGGCGATCGCGCTCTGCCTGCTGGGCTTGTCGGCCGGACTGGCGTGGGAAGTGCTAGCGGCATCTGGCACTTCGGAGCGCGGATGGCAGGAGGCGGTCGCCTTGGGCGGCAGCGCCACGGTCCATTCCTACGGTAGTCAGGCCTATACGCGCGCAGCGCCGTTTCTGACGCTGGCGCAGCGCACGGAATTTTCGCGCGGAGCGGCGCTGTTCACCTTGCCGCGCGAGGACTACCAAGACATTCCCGTGCCCGGCCACCGGAACATCGTCCTTCACGGCCAATTCAATGCGCGCTCCTGCGCCGAATGCCATGTGCGGGATGGGCGCTCGCTGGCGCAGCCCGGTGCTGAGCCGGTGAGTCCCTTGGTGCTGCGGCTGAGCTCGGGAGATGGCGAAGAAAGCCGGCTGCGCCTGCAGGCCGACAGCCTGGCGCAAGCGCCGCGCGTCGCGCTGGTGTGGAGCGAGCAGAGCGGCCGCTATGCCGATGGGACGCTGTACATGCTGCGCGCACCGGTGCTCGCCATCGCGGATGCGCACGCCCCGGCGGCGAGCTTGCGCGCGGCGCCGTCGGTGTATGGACTGGGCTTGCTGGAGGCGGTCGACGATGCCACGTTACAGGCGCTGGCCGGCCGGCGTGTCTTTGCCGATCTGGGCATACACGGGCAGTTGCGCTGGCTCGAAGACGATCGCGGACAGCGCCGCATCGGGCGCTTCGGCTGGAAAGCCGACATGCCGGACTTGCGGTCCCAGGTCCGGGGCGCGCTGGACGAGGAGCTCGGCTTGGCGCTCCCTTCGGAGGCGCCATCCCAGACCGCGACGGTACAGGTGGTGGATGACTTGGTGGCGTATATGCGGCTGCTGGGTGTCGGCGCCCGCGCGCAGACGCGGGGGGCGGAGCTACAACGCGGGGCGGCCATGTTCGAGCGCATGCATTGCGTAGCCTGCCATGTGCCGGTATTGCGTACGGGGACCAAGCATCCGGTGGCGGGTTTGCGACGTCAGCTGATTCATCCATACAGCGATCTGTTGCTGCACGATATGGGCATAGGATTGATGAACGATGCCAGCCCGATCGGCCGCCGCTGGCGCACGCCACCGCTGTGGGGGATCGGCTTGCAGTCGCAGGTTGCCGCGCAGGCTGGTTATTTGCACGATGGTCGGGCGCGGAATCTGAGTGAGGCTATTTTATGGCATGGCGGTGAGGGGCAGGGCAGCCGCGATGCATTCGTGGCCGCCGAGGACGCGGAGCGGCGTGCGCTGCTAGCCTTTCTCGCCAGTCTCTAGCGGGTGTCGATTGCCCGCCCCAAGTCGAGTGGCATGCGGAGATTGGAATATCGCTTGCCGCTCTGCGCGACAAATCGACGGTTACCTCGACGCGGGGCGCAACTTGCGCAGCGCAACGAAAGCCCTCCGCCCCGATGCATCGGCGCTGGCGCAGGGTGGTGGCGCAGAGAGTTGCATCACAAGATTGGAGCAACCTCCCTTGAAGTCTGGTCGGGCTCGCAGAAGATGCCAGCGGGCAGCACCGTGCACGTGGCGATGCATTGGAAGTAGGCTAGAAGACCTGAGCTGGCGAGCGCCGCAGTTGCTTGACGGCCGTTGTCCGCTTCGGTAAGCATGATGTAGAGCGGTAGCGGCATGAGGAAAATGAAAAACGCACCGCAAGCGGTTGCCAGGCCATTCTGCGGACGCCTGCGAAACGCAAGCCAGACCGCGATGGCCATCGCGACGAGCTGACAACGCGCTCCCCAATCCATGTACCACGCGGGATACAGTAGGTCAAACGCTTCAATGGTGGCGCCAATCGTAATGCCGAGTGGGGCCGCAAACACGAGGAGGGCCGTGGCGACGATATTGGCAACCTTTAAGCGTGCGCAGCTGTCGTTCATATATTTCCAATCTTCGTTGTTGTCCGAAATGCCTCCGCAGCTCACGACCAGCTGGTCGACCGGGTCCTGGGGGCGCGAGGGGCGGGCCATCGGCCGGCAGGCAGGGTATTACGCGATGGTCAGCGGCCGTGGGGCAAACCTGACCATCGTCGGCGGCAGCTCGGAGTGTGTCTCCGTATGACCGTTCAGCCGGTGTTCGACGGCTCGTTCATGACGCCCAGTCCGGAGTGGAATTGTTTCAAATTGCGCTCCTGGATATCCCTTTGCTTGGAGGGCACTGTTCGCCATTGTGCTGATTCCGCGTTCTTATCTCACGGCCTTCTCCGGTGCCCCCTGCGACGGCTGTATTGCTGTCGGGGTTGGTGGGTGCGATGCATTTTGAATTTGCTCTTCCGAGTTTGACCACAGCGCGGCGGCGCGGAAGGGGCTGGCGATATCCGCGCGGCACCTGATCGTTATACATGGCTGCGCAACAGGCTTTTTGATATGAATCAGAGGTGTGCTCGTGTTGACTTTCGTACTCAAAATCCGGGCCACCGCGATGGCGGCGTGGATACTTTCGATTTTCCGGAGTGCTGCGTCGTGTCGCTATTTCCAAACGGACCTCCGCAGGGTGCTTGGAGCGGAATATTGGCCATATGTGGTAGAGCAGCTGTTGTGTCGGCACGGCTGAGTTGTCTCCAGCTCGGTGATCGATCGCGGTGCGCTCATCTATTTCCTTGGCACGGCCAGAGATACTGTGATGGACACCTGTGTCGCGCGATGGCTGCCCTTGCCGAATCGAGTGTTGCAACCTAATCTGATCTTTGGTGCGCGCATTGGCGCCAACAGGCAAAGGAACGGACATCATGAGCGCGAACGAACAGCAATCCACGGAAACGGCGGCCGTGCCAGCCGCGCTCTACTTGCGCGCTTCGACCCATGGCCAATCGCTGTCGCCCGTCCTGCAACAGGAATTCCTGGCCAATTACGCCGCCGAACACCGTATGCGAGTGGTGCGGGTGTACCTGGATCAAGGGCGCAGTGGCTTGGTGCTGGCCGGACGTCGCGGCATGCGGCAATTGCTGGACGACGTTTGCAATGGTCATGCCGAGTTCGAGGTCTTGCTTGTGTACGATGTCAGTCGCTGGGGGAGGTTTCAAAATATCGACGAGGCTGGCTGCTATGAATTTTTCTGCACGATGGCGGGTATTCGGGTGCTGTATTGCGCCGAACCGTTTGTCAACGATGGCACGCCCTTGGCGCAGCTGCTGAAGAGCTACAAACGCAGCATGGCGGCCGAGTTCAGCCGGGAGTTGTCGAACAAGGTTTACGCCGGGCTGCGGTTGCTGGCACTCGGTGGTTATAAACTCGGCGGCCGTTCCCCGTACGGTTTGCGGCGGGTGGCGGTGGATGCGCAGGGACGGGTGGTGAGGGAGCTTGCCGATGGTGAACGCAAGCCTCGCCCGACCGACCGCGTGCGCCAGATGCCCGGCAGTAGCGAGGAGCTCGACATCATTAAACGCATATACCATCTGTATGCCAGCTGCGGTGTGCGCGTGGCCGCGATCGCCCGACTTTTAAACGCGGAGGGCGTGTCCTGCAGGGACGGTGACTGGACCAGTTATAAGGTTGACGCCATCCTTCGCAAGGAAGAGTACCGGGGTGTGCAGCTGTATAACCGCACCAGTCTGAGACTGAAGTCCGCGAAGCGGCACAATCCAACGGCGCAGTGGATCCGTTGCGAGCATGCGTTCCCGGCCATCGTCGGCCCGCTTGCCTGGCGGCAGGCGGCGCGCGTGCGCCGCTTGCGCAACGAGCAGGACCGGGCAACCATCCTGGCGACGTTGCGCGCGCTCTATGCATGCCACGGCAAGGTCACGCTGACTTTGCTGGCCGATGTGCCGGGCATGCCTGGATGGCATGTGCTGAAGCGCTTGTTCGGATCGTTGAAACAAGCTTGCGCGCTGGCGGGAATCGACCAACCGCGCATGTATCCCGCCTGCTCGCGACACCCCGGCTGCGTGCAAGCGCAGCACGCATTGTGCTTGCGGGTCCGCGCGTTGGTTGCGCAGGCGGGAGGGCAGGCGCAGGCGATAGCGGGCACTACCAATGAATTTCTCATCAACGGCGCGCTGCGGCTGCGCGTCGTGGTCAAGGCGTGCCAGCCGGTTGGCGCGACACCGCGTTGGCTGGTGGCCGCTCACTTGGCGCGGCCGGTCGACTTCGTGCTGGCCGGTCTGCTGGATCCCGACAGCGGGCACCCTGGTCGCTACGCGTTGATCGATACGGCACGCGAATCCAGGCCGCTGGTGCGCTTCGGGCGACGCTTTCATCCGGCGTCTGCCAGCGTGGTCGAGGCGCTGCCATTGCTGTTCGGCGCCGCAGGCGAAGGTGAGGCGGAACATGAGCCACGGCAGCGTTGAGGTCAACGGTCAAATGGGGCGCAAGGCGGCGGCGTATGTGCGCATGTCCACCGAGACGCAGGATCTGTCGATCAATCAGCAGCTCGATTACATCGCGCGTTATGCGGCCGGCATGCAATATACCCTGGTGAAGGTGTACCGCGACGAGGGCAAGAGCGGCCTCACGCTGCGCCGCCGCGGCGGCTTGCAGCAGCTGCTTGTCGATATCCTTGGTGGGGCGTGCGACTTCGATGTTTTGCTGATTTACGATGTCAGCCGCTGGGGACGTTTTTTGAACATCGACGAGGCCGCGTGTTATGAATTCCTCTGCGGTCGGGCCGGCGTGGAAGTGCTGTACTGCGCCGAGGCATTCGGCCGCGAGGCGTTGCCGTTGCAGCACCTGATGAAGGATATCAAGCGTTTGATGGCCGCCGAACGCATACGGGAGTTGTCGGTCCGGGTGTTCGAGGCGCACGCCTATCTGCTGCGGCGCGGGTACAAGCCGGGCGGCGCGGCAGGCTTTGGCTTGCGGCGCGTGAGCGTGAACGCCGATGGCCGGATACGGCGTGTGTTGGAGGACGGGGAGCGTAAATGTCATCAAACCGACCGGGTGATGCTGACGCCTGGACCGGCCGAGGAAGTCAGGGTGGTGCGTGAGATCTTCCGGTGGTATATCGAGGAGCGGATGAGCTACACGGCGGTGGCGCGGCGCCTCAACCAGCGCGGGGTGCCAAACGGATCCGGTATGCCATGGCACTATTTACAGGTTAAGGCCATCCTGACCAACGAGAAGTATTGTGGCACATTGCTGTATAACCGCACCTCGGGCAAGTTGCGCACATCGCGGCGACGCAACGACGAGGCCGAGTGGTTGCGCTGCCCGGCGGCACACGCGCCGATCGTGACGCCAGCGGAGCTCGCGCAAGCCAACGCTCATTATCGCTTGCGGCGCGGCCTTGATCGGGACGCCGTACTGGAGGCGCTGCGTCAGTTGTACCGTCGCCATGGTCGCCTGAGCTACCGGCTGATCGAGGCGGAGGCGGGGCTGCCGCATTCGACATTGATGATAAAGATGTTTGGCAGCCTCGAGGCGGCGTACCGTCTCGCCTTGCGCACCGAGCGCTGGCCGCCGGACGGGATGGCCCAGAGTTGTGCGCGGCGCCTTACGTGCCAGCTGCTGGAGCGGGTTGGTGCATGCATAGCCCGGACTGGGCACCGCATTTCGTCCGGCGCGACTCCGTACCTGCTGCAGGTAGACGGGACTTGGACGCTGCGCGTTGCCGTTGCCGCTTGCGTGTGCAAAGGCGGCTATTGGGGCTGGCGCGTGCCGGCGCGCGCCGCCGGAAGCGACTTTGTCGTGTGCGGACTGCGTGGCGCGGGGTGTGACCAGCTGGTGAAATTTGCCTTGGTGCAGGTTGCCGGCCTAAGCCAGCGGACCAAATGGCTGGGTGTGGGAAAGCACCCAAGGGACATGTTGGTGGTCTCCGATATCGCGCAGTTGTTTGGCTTGCCCGCGGTGGGCTCGCTCCCCGACAATTGATCAGGTACCAAGCGGCGTGGTCGCGCCTTTGCCACAGCGGCATCTGCCCATTGACCCCGGCTGGCGTGCGCGCGTGGGCATGGTGGCACCTCGTTACGAGCCGCCGATCACGACTGCCGCGAGCGCATGACGCACTACAATCGCTCCAGGTTCGGTATCGAGATAGTCCATCGGGGCGGCGTTGTTGAAGCCTGCGCTGGGGGTGCGCAGCCAGGACTTGGCCGCCTCATCGTTTTCAAACACGGCACGTGCCATGCGCATCAAATCGGCCAGGCGCCAAAGGCGCTCCGACGCGGCCGCGTCGAGCAGGGCGCCGTGCTTCAGCGCCTGGACCGTCGCCTCCGGCAGGCGCGCCACGGCGCAGATGCGCTGGTTTGAAATTTCGAAATAACGGCTGGCATCGTCGAGCAGTGTTGCGGGAAACCCGATACGTATCGCCGCCACCGCGGCGCTGCGGTTCGCACCGAATTGGCGCATCAGGTCGTCGAAGGATGCCGGGCCGGGAGGATCACCGATGTCCGCGCCGACAAAAGGCTGTTCATTTGCATCCGGCGGGACATACGCTGGGAAGGTGGTATCGCCGGAGCCGATGATCATGGGTGTCCTTTGCCTAGCGAGGTTGAGACGAGTTTCATTCGGAGACCTGCTGCGCGCAGGGAGGCGACAGTTCGTCGCGCTGGTGTTCATTATTCACCTACCCCCTGCAACTACTTTGTGGTTAAACAAGGTGGATGCACTGTGGCTCACCCGCCCTGGATACTTGTCGCAGCCAAGGCGGATGCGTATTAATAAAATCACACAACGCGTGTCGCTGCGCGGCGCGATCAGCGTTGACGCGCTACGTTACGCTCCGCATCCCGGGAGGGGGCCGCTAACTGCGCCTGCCGCGTGGCGAAATCGCGCGCATTGTCCAATGAGATGACCTCCCATTGATTGCGCTTGGTGTCGAGCATGACCCGCTTGCCGGTCGCGCGTCCGTTGGCGTCGCGCTCCTTGGCTTTGACGGTGACGTCAATCTTACCCTGCTGCACCAGCACGATGCCATCTCCCTCCTTGGCACCGCTATCGGCAATGGCGTCCTTCAGTTCGACGCCCCAGATGGTCTCGCGCCCCTGCGGCGTCGCCAGGGTGACGAAATAGCTGCGGTCGTTGTCCTTGTCATGCTGATATCGCGCGCTGCCATGCTCCAGCAGGGTGCCGAAATGGGCGCGCCGCTGTGCCAGTTCGCTGGCCGCCAGCTCGACCGTCATGGCGATCGCCGCTTCGCTGTCGCCTCGCTGGCGCAGGAAGCGTGTGAGTCCATCGACAGCGTCGCGCTGCGCCTTGCTCACCGGCGGTGCGGCAGGGGTATCTTGTGGCTGTTGCGGTGTGCGTTTCTCGGACTTGGCGCGCTTCGGTTTCCTTTTTTTCTCGGGACTCGGATCGGTCGCCACGGCATTGACTTGCTCGCGCTGCGGCGCCTGCAGTTCGTGTTGTGGCATTTCCTGTTTACGTTGTGTAAGCCTGTCCGCCAGTCGCGCCCGGTCGGCGGAGCTAGGTCGATGTCCGCGCGTCAGCAGGCCGCGCTCCATGGCTGCCAGCCAGGCTTCTCGCTTGAACGCGGTGCTGCCGCTGATCTTGATCCGGTCCCAGCCCTTGGCCTGCGCCAGTTCCACCATGGACACGGCCACCTCCGGCGCATCGTGCGGCGTGCACAGGCGGTTGCCGAGGTCTTCGAATGCTAGCTCCTGCTCGCGGTCGCG
The DNA here is from genome assembly GCF_013376005.1 of Duganella sp. SG902. GTDB lineage: Bacteria > Pseudomonadota > Gammaproteobacteria > Burkholderiales > Burkholderiaceae_D > Rugamonas. Next base: position 14,086 of record NZ_JABMJK010000007.1, read on the forward strand.
GAAAAAGTACTTGTTGTTATCGGCAATCAGATACCGCTTGCGCAGGGTCAGCGGAATGGCGTCATCAAACTGGGGCTCGGCGGCGGCGGCGGCGGCGGCGGCGGCGGCTGGCAAGGGCAGTGGCAACTGGCCGGGCTCGATGGGCTGCGTTCGCGGTGTTCCGCCCCAGCCAAGGCGGCGCGTGAAGGTGCGCCATGCGGAATCCGGCGCGGAACGCTCGGGCGAGCCGTCCGGCGGTGGCAGCGCGGCCGGCAGCGGGGGCGGCGAAGCCTGGGATTTTGCGGCGCGGGTCGGGCCGTCGAGCTTGGGTTTACCTTGTGTTGGCGCCCCGGGGTGGTCGGTGTCGGGCTGCAGGATATTCATGGCGCACTCCCGGCGGCAAGAGCGGTCAACGACGCCAGCGCAATCGCATCGAGGCCTTGCAACTCGATGTCGATGCGGCGGTTGTGGGCCTTGCCATCCGCGGTGCGGTTATCCGCAATGAAGCGTCCGGCGGCGTGATAGCTGCTCTGAATGCGCTGCGCCGGGACGCCGGCGTCCAGCAGTAATTGGCGTGCGCACAGCGCGCGCTGCCTGGCCAGGCGACGGTTGAGCGCATCGCTGTGCTCGGCGTCAGTGTGGCCGCGTATCACGATGCCGTTGCTGCGCAAGGCTGCCGCGGCCAATATGGCCTGTATCGATGCACCGGGCCGGCAGGCGGCCTTGCCCAGCGGCTGCGGCAGACGGAACAGCACACTGGTGGTGCCGACGATCATGCTGGCATCGTTGATTTCGCTGCTGGCGGGGGTTTTGTTCGACGCGGTGGTCGTGGCCTGCGCCAGTTGCTGGCGCAGGCCGTGCAGCTCACGTTCCAGGGCGTCGATACGCTGGCTCTGCACATCGGTGCCCGGCGCCGCTGTGGGGGGGCGAGCTTGCGTCTGCGTCGCGCGGTAGCGTTCGATGGCTTCCGGGCTATTGGCCGGCGCCCGCTGGCGGCCGTCCGGAATGAGCAGGCGCGGGGGCGTGCCGCAGGCGCACAGCAGGGTCAGACAGGCGATGGTGTTCCAGATGAAGCGCATAGGTCCTCCGAATCAGGGCTCAAGGGCGTTGAGGTCGATTAGTGGCTTGGTGCCGGCCGGTGGTGGCGGGGTCGCGGTGGGGGATGTGCCGGCGGCGCCGTCCGCTCCGCTATCGGCTTGCGCGTCGGGCGCCGCGTCGTCCGGTGTTACGGCACCGGAAAACAGCGGCAGCTGGGCGAAGAAGGCGTCGACGATGGCGTTGGCTTCGTCCAGCGTCGGCTGCCGTGCATCCTTGAAGGCGGGCAGGACTGGCTTGGCCGGCTTGCGCGGCTTGCGCATATTGTGTGGCGGCGCGGACGGCGCCAACGGCTGTGGCGCCTGCGCTGGCTCCGGACGGCTGCGCGGCACGGTCGGCAGCGCCGGCACCGGCGCGCTCAGTTCCTGCAGCAGGAAGGCGGCGTGGCGCAGCTGCTCCTTGCTGGGGCGGACCTTGGCCCAATCGGGGACGGTCCGGCGCGCCAGCGTGCCGCGCCAGCCGCGCCGGTCGAGCGCGGCCAGCGTCGGGCTGAGCGCCTTCAGGCGATCGATGAAACGGTGGTCTTCGTAGTAGCGCGCCTTGTCGCACAGGATGGGGCGGCTGTGGCGGGCGATGATGATTTGCTGGTGCCGGGCCAGGGTGCGCAATTCCTGGGGCAGCAACAGCGCCCGGCTGTGGGCGCTACGGCTTTCCGAGCGCGACAACCCGCTGCCGGCGCCGCCGTTGCTGCCGGTGGTGGTGCTGGTGCTGGACTCGGTCAGGAAGCCGAGGATCTTGCTGGTTTCCTCGGCTTCGTGCTGGTCCGAGGGGGCGTAGACGATTTGCAGCGTATGGTCGCCCACCAGGGTGCGCGCCTCGGCCTCGCCGTAGCGGCTGATGAGCTGCGCCAGGTTCTGCAGGCTGGAGGCCAGCCGCAATTTGTAGTCGCGGATGTAGAAGTTGGAGCGCGGCAGGGCGGCGATCTTGCCTAGCGCCGCCAGCTCGTCCAGCATCAGCGTGCATTCGTGTCGGATGGTCGGGTCGTTTTCCGGCAGATGCTTGGTGTTCAGGTCGATCAGCTGGGAGAAGAAGATGTTGGCCAGGATGCCGGCGTCGGCCAGGCGGTGGGGCGGCACGCCGAGGTAGATCGACATGCGGCGGCGCCGCACGTCGCGCAGGTCGAAGTCGGAGCGACTGGTGGCGGCATCCACGATCGGATTGGCGAACACCAGCAGCGGAGCGTTGAAGGTCGAGATGATATTGCCCATGGATTCGGTGGGCGCCGACAGGAAGCGGTTGAAGGCGTCGCCGCACTCGGGGCTGAGCGGCCTGTTGCCGGCGCGACGGCTGGCTTGGATCTCCTGCAGGTGCTGGGGAATCGGCTTGCCGGCGCCGGAGGACTGGCGGTAGACCTCGCCCAGGGTGCACGGCAGCTCGGGCGTCTCCATCAGGTACAGCACCAGCGCCAGGAACAGGTTGCGCGCATTGTCGTTCCAGTATTTTTCCTTGGGATGGCAGTCGCTCGGGTAGAAGGACTGGGCGATGGCCAGGATGTCGCCGATCCGGAACAGCGAATCGCGGTCAATGGCGTCCAGCATGTTCCAGCAATGACTGCGGCCATCCTCGGCGAACGGCGCCCACAGGTAGACCTCGTGGCCGTGGCGCTGGCGGAACAGCGAGGTGTAGCGGAATAATTCCAGCTTGAGGTCGAACGCCACCACAGAGTCGGGATAGTTGAGCATGTTCGGCACCACAAAGCCGGTGCCCTTGTCGCTGCCGGTGGGGGCGGCCAGCAGCACGAATTGCTGGTCGCGCGCGGTCAGGTAGCGCCCGCGGTGGCGGCCGACGATCAGCGCGCTCATAGCAGCCCCGCGTCGCGGATTTCGCGCTCGCTGGCCCAGCGCGCGTCGCCATACAGGGCGCGCGGACGCGGCAGCAGGGCCAGCACGGCCATCAGCAGGACCCCGAGCAGCAGCGCGCAGGGCAGGGCGGCGGCCAGCAGCAGGCGGGTGCGCTGCGCCGGCAGGTGGCCGTAGGCTTGCCAGTACAGCCACCAGGTGTCGGGCCGGATTTGCCGCGGCGACGCCTGGTTGAGCAGGAAAAAGGTGTAACCGGCCAGGCAGGCGCCACCCAGCAGCAAGGCCGCCAGCAGCGCCAGCGCCACCAAGGTCAAGACCATCGCGCGCGCCTTCATGGCGACCCCGCCGTGTCCGGCATGCCGGCGCCGCCACGGCGCTGCTGCAGCTTGGTCAGCGGATCGTAGCTGACCTCGGCGATGAAGCGCTCCTTGCGCAGCGGCGCGCCATCGCGCGCGTAGACGCGCTCCACCTTGATGTGGACGATGACGTCGATGGTCAGGCTGACCAGCCGGCGCAACGCCTTGGCATCGAAGATGCCGGCCTGCGGATGTTCCTTGCACATCAGGACGAAGCGGTCGACGGCCAGCGCGCAGGACTCGGCGTGGAAACTCGACAGCGAGCCGCTGTGACCGGTGGTCAGCAGCTTGAGGAAGTCGAACGCTTCGCCGCCGCGCAGTTCGGCCAGCAGCACGCGGTCCGGCTTCATGCGCAGGCAACTGATGATCAGTTCGGACGGCGTCACCATGCCCGCGCCGCTCGCCTGGCGGCCGTACAGCAGATGCGTGCGGTTGGGATGGTCGGGCAGGAACAGCTCGCGCACGTCCTCGATGGTGACCAGGCGCTCGTCGGCGGGAATGTAGCGGCAGGCCGCCTTCATCAGCGAGGTCTTGCCGGACCCGGTGTCGCCGACAAACACGATGTTGAGCTTGTGGCGCACCGCCATGATCAGGAATTCGTGCAGCGCACCCCGCTCCAGGCAGGCGATCAGCGCCTGCTGGGTGGCGTCGAGCTGGCGTCGCCGTTCGGCCAGGGCGGGCGGGCTCTGCCACTGGTAGCGGCTGAAGAAGCCCTGGCTCTGGTAGCTGTCGAAGGTGCGGATGCTGGCGTCGGGGATGCGGATGGTCATGGCGACCAGGCCTGGTTCCACGGCCGGCGGTACGGCGATCTGGACGCGCCGCAGTCCGGGAAGGTGCGCCCCCAGCAGCGGAAACTCGGCGTCGATGCGCTGGTTGGCATAGGTGGCGATGGCGGTGGCCAGGCTGACGCAGCGCTCCAGCGTCAGCTCGGGCGCCGGGTGGCGATGCCAACGCGCGCCGGCTTCGACAAACACCTCGCCGGGCTGGTTGACGACCAGATCGGTCACGCCCGGCAGGTCGAGGAAGGCGACAAGCGGCCGCAGCAGCTCGCGCACCGAGGCATCCAGCGGCAATGGCTCATTTGACGTGGAGAGCATACACGGCTCCGAAGTCGAGGTCGCGCGCGACGGTGATGCTGGCGCGGTCGCCCTGCTGCTTGTACAGCGTGGGCTTGATGTTGATGGTGCTATCGAGGATGCGCTCGGCCAGCTGTTTGCCGGCCTGGGTGGTCTGCTGGAACACGGCCACGCCGGCCGCGCCATTGCCGCTGCCGCTGCTGGCGCGCGCGGTTTCATAGCCGATGGCGTCGTCCACCATCGCCAGCAGGACGGAGGCGCCGATGCGCTCGCCCCAGCGATTGTCCAGGTATCCGTCCAGACCCGAGGTGCCCAGCGCGTCAGAGGCGGGCGAGGCGATGTCGATCACCACGCCCTGCGGGGTTTTCAGGCGGGCCCAGGCGATGAACAGGCGGCGCTGGCCGCTGGCGGAGAGGGCCAGATAGTCGCCGGTGACGACCGAACCGGATTCGGCTAGCACCACCGCGCCGGTGTCGCCGTAGACGGGGGCGGACAGCACGCACACGGCCTTGCCGGAGATGTCGCTGATGATGCGCAGCGAAAGGTTGCAGTCGATGGTGCGGCCCTCCGGCAGGATCAGGTCGCGGTTGGCCAGCAGGCTGGCCTGGGCGGCCTTGTTCGGCACGGTGCGCAACATGGCGCGCAGCGGGCCGTGCGGATGGGCCGGCAGCGGGTCGCCGCCGCCCTCGGCCGCTGATCCTGGCGGCTGGGCCAGGGAGGCGGCGGCCAGGTCGGTGCCGGCCGGCTGGGCGGCGATTGCGCCTTGGCCGGGGGCGGGAAGGACCAGGTCGCCGTCGTAGCGTGAGGCGGCGGAACGCGGCGGTGTGGACGCCGGCGCGGCGCCAGGCGGCGCGCTGGCGGCGGCCCGCGCCTCCGGCGGCGCCAGCGGCGGGATCAATACCTGGCCGTTGGCGCACACCCGCACCGGCTGGCCGTTGGGGGCCAGCATGGGCGTGCCGTCGCGCTCGTGCATGATTTGCGGCGGCGACTTGTCGTCGCACGCCGTTCCCATGATGGTGTTGGTGGATGCCGACGCCGGCGAGGTGGTGCCGACGGCTTCCGCGGCGGTGCCGAGTTGCCGACGCGGCAAGGGCGGGCTCTCGGTGCGCGCCCGGGCGTCCTCCTGCGCCATCTTGGCGTCGCGCGCGCGGCTCTGGGCGAAGTACTGCCTGGCGCTGTACACCGTGCCCACCACGGCGATGGCCACCACCACGATTCCAATTACCAGCTTGCGCCAACCGCCACCGGCGCCGGCACCGTAGTCGTTGACGGACACGATGCGGTCGGGCATGGTGGGCGCCGTAGGGGCGGCGTTCTCGATCCGGTTGTCGGCGGCGCTCATGGCTCGCCCCGCTTGATGGTGCGCACCACGCCGTCAATGCTGCTGCCGTCCACCGGACCGATGCCATCGCTGTCATAGGCCTCGTTCCACAGGCCGATCACGGCCGCTCCCAGCCGGAGGATCAGGCGGCGGGCGATGCGCTCGACCACCAGCAGGCCGGGATCGCCGGGGTCCATATGAAAATTGACGCGCGCCTCTTCGCCGCTGGCGTTCACGGTGTAGAGGGTGGGCAGCTCGCGGTTGGCCGGGAACTGCAGATAAGTGAAGCGGCCGTCGTCGAACACCAGCGCCGGCGCGATGTCGGCGCCGCCCGGCATGATCTGCATCGAGTAGCGCCAGTTGCGCGGGATCGGACGCGCCGCGCGGATCATCACTTCCGCGCTTGGTCTGGGTGGGGACGCCGCCGCCGTGGCCGCCACCGGGTAACGGAACATCAGGCGGTAGGCTGGCTGCGGCGCGGAGTCGGCGCGCTGGCGGTCCCCGTCGGTGGCGCTGTCGGGCAATACATGGAAGCGGAAGCTGTAATCGCGCTTGTCGGTGCGCAACTCGAGGTTGTTGGCCAGCGCCCCCGCCTTGGGGCGGACCAGCACCTGGTTGCTGCCGGGATCGGCGCGCATGCACCATTCCAATTCCGCTTTGCCGCAGTCGGCGGCGTAGCCGGTGGCGGCGCCGTCGCGCAGGATGTGCTCGTCCGCCGCCAGCACGATGCGGGTGGCCGTGCCGCGCTGCACGGCGACCTCCGTGACGCGGTCGGGCAGGTAATCGATGTGGCGGATGCGGCTGTCGCCGGCAACGGGGGCGGGCGTTCTGTCGGGCTTGGCGTCGGCCAGCAGCGGTACGCACAGCAGCCAGGGCAACTGGGGCAACAGGGACAGTAATCTCATATCGGCCTCACTGCGATTGGGGGAGGGCGTCTTTGCCGCGTTGCGGCGGCAGCTCGTCGGTGCTGCGGTAGCTCAGCGTCTTGAACCCGAGCGGATTGCGGATCAGGTCCAGCTCCTTGCCGAACATTTTGGGCTGGTAGGTGTAGCGCAGGGTCACGATGTGGTATTCAGGCGGCGCCTGCGTATCGCTATCCAGCCGGCGCGTGACGGTACTGAAACGCACCGTCGCGAACTGGCCGATCTCATTGCTGGTCAACTGGGTGCTGATAATGGTGGGCTTGATTTCCACTTGCTTGCCGAAGCGTTCCTGCCTTGCGAAGGCGCCGTTGCGATCGTTGTCATATTCCTTGCCCACAGCCTCCGCGCTCATGTCCATCACGGAGTCATAGTCCAGCTGCAACAGGGGGAAAAAGTAGGATTCGCGCGCCATCACGTAGCGATTGACCCAGTGCATGTCGAGTAGATGCTGATAGCCCTTGACGACCCGGTCGTCGATAGCGTCAATGTATTCGACATTGCCGGTGGCGCGGTCCAGCGTCAGCAGATAAGGCACCACGCGACGGAAGTTAACGGCCACGGCAAGACCGATGACGGCGCTGAACGCCAGCGCGGCGGCGATGGATGCCACCCACCACGCCCGCCGTTCGGAGCGTTGGCGCGCCGCGTCCAGCAGTGCGTCCCACGGTGGGAAACAGTCTTCTTGCTGGACCGGTGCGGTCTCCGCAACGCTGCGCGGCGCGTTCGCGCTTGTGGGGTGTTCAAGGAGGGCGGACATGGCGCATCCTCTTTCACCGGGGCTTGATCACAAAGTGGAAGCTGTCGCTGCCGTCGTTGTGTCGCGACAGGCTGAGCAGAAGCTTCTCGCGCGCGGCCTGCTCGGCGGCCCGATCGGCTGCCTCCGCGATGCTGCGCATCAGTTGCAGGCGGTTGGCATCGTTGTTGACCTGGATGTTTTCCGCTTGCAGCCTGGCCTGCAGCTCGGCGATCGACTTGGGGTCGTCGGTGGCGTTGATGCGCGCCTGAAGCGTCTGGATCTGGGCGCTGCGGCTGCTGGTCATGTTCAGGGCGCTGGCAAGCAATGCCTGGTGTTGCGCCAGCATGTTGAGCAGGCGCTGGCAACTGATCTGTTCGCTTCCCTTGAGGTTTTCGCAGTCGTAGATCTTCGATTTGCCGCGGATGGCGCTGGCGCTTGCGCTGAGTCCGGCCGAGCCGCTGGACTGCAGCGCGTCGTACAGTTGCTGCAGTTCAGACGGGACGATCGCCCGCAGACGAGGGTCATCCGCGAAGTCGCCAAGGCCGCGATTGCCTGTCGCCGCTCTATATTGCTGCTGTAGCTGGTTCTTTTGCTCGTTCATCTGCTGGAACTGCTTCTGCCATGCGGACACCTGCTGCAATGCCTGCGTCAGATTGGCGACGTCTATCACGGCAAATTGTGCATGCGCCGGCATCACGCTGGCGCACAGCCAGGCCAGTCCAAATGCGATTAATGTGGGTTTCATGCGGTTCTCCGGATGGAATTGGCGTTGAGATTGTTCAGCGCGTAGCGCTGATACAGCGGCGAGGGCGAGATGTTGTTACCGGCAGGAGGGCGTGCGCCAAGTCCGGCGCTGATGGCATTGCGGTCTTTGCTGGTAGTGGACGGACGAGACCCAAGCCAGCTGTGTAACAGGAGTTGCGCGATTGCTCTCCCGACACCGGCGACGGAGGCGCCGCCAAACAGCGCACTGGCGAGCTGGGGTTGGAACAACATCACAATGACCAGCGTGACGGCGGTCATCTGTAAGCCGCACACCGCCTGCACGATATTGATGGTGTCCAGGTTATTCGTGATGTGCTCGGCATACTGGCTTGCAATAGCTGTGAGCATGGCCACGGAAATGGAAACGAAGACCTTCAAAAAAATGTAGTTGAGCGCTTGGCCAAGCCAGCTTTCTGTGTATTTGCGCGTGGCTGGCGAGATCGCGCAAAATATAAATGCGGGGCCGACCGCCATTAGAAAGGCCAGTGAAACCTTCGCGAGGAGGTAGAATCCCAGACCGATGGCGAACAGCATTGCCTGTGTGATCGTGCAAATCACTGCGGCAAAAATCAAGGCAGCACGTGGGAAGATCCCGACTGTGGCCTCGCTCCACAGTTTGGCAGCAAGTATCGATAGTGGATCTGCGAACCTGTCCATCAATGCTGCTAGACTGGTCTCGCCTGAAATCGCCTTGATGACGGCGGTGCCAATCGCATCCAGCCCGTCCACGATGAATACCTGGTAGTTGCCGGCGCTTAGCGACAGGACTGTTACCAAGCTGATTAGTGAGACTTTACCAAGCAGCTCCTTTACGGGTTCCGCATGCCGTCCTTGCGCGACGGCATGGCCCGTGACAATCCAGTAAATCGTCAGAGCGGCAACTGCGACTGGCATCAACATCGCGCACATGGCGGCGCTCTTTGATGAAACGAAGTTCGTAAGCAGCAGATCAATGGCGGCATCGATATTTTGAGCTGGTTTCATATGCTAGTCCGAGGTGTGCTGTTTCTTGAAACGTGGTGATCATTTATGTAACCTACGGTTTAAGGCGTGGCCTCATCCAAAACCGGGGTGCTAGAAGCAGGTGACGAGCTTGCTTTCGGTGGCTTGAAAACAAAGTCGTCCGAGCCATCTCCTTTGCGGTTTTTTTCTTTTTCCGGACCGTCGCCGCACCCTGCGAGGCTTATCAGCAGGGTGCACGTCAGGATGGAAGCGAGCAGGGGGATCCTCATGATGGTTCCTCGTTGGTTTGTCGATGGAGGTCGCGGCGCTCCAGAATGCGTCGCTGCAAAATCGGTTCCCAGTCTTCCGGATCGTCGCCCACCTCGGCGCGGGCGGCGTCCAGCAGTTGCACGTTTTCCAGGGTGCCGGACAGGATGTTCAGCACCTCGGGCATGTGGCCGAGGTCGTAGCGCAGGACCACCGACACGTGGTTTTGCTTGAGCAGGAACAGCCGGCTGTTCTCGCCCATGTTGCGCACCAGGTCGAACTCCTGCTCGGTCAGCTTGAACCCGTGCACGTAGTCATCGTGGTCGGCGGCCGGATTGGGCAGGAAGATCTTGGTCACGCTCTGCTCGACGATGGTTTTGCTGATCTTATGCCCCTGCACGTCCGAGGGCGAGGTGGTGATGAACACGCCCAAGCCGTTGAGCTTGCGGATGGTTTTTTGTTCGTTGAGGGCGAAGTCCTCCAGGTGTTCGCTGTTGAGCCAGCTCCAGAATTCCTCCATGTAGTAGGTGAAGGGGCGCCCGTCGATCAACTGCCTGGTCATGTGCAGCAGCAGGGTGACGGTGGGCGCGCGCAGTTCGTCGTCGTCGATGAATTCGGTGCAGTCGTAGCCGTACAGCACCATCCTGGGATCGTCGAAGTCATGGGTATGGCGCGGGTTGTCGAACGCCCAGCCCAGCGCATGGCCGGCGGTCCATTTGCGCAGACGGTCGCGCAGGCTGTTGCCGCCGCCGCGCGCCTTGAGGTTTTGCCAGACCGCCGACAGGCGGCGCAGCGCGTAGGGGAAGCTCTCGTGCATGACGGTGCGCACGGCATGGGCGATTTCGGCGTCTTCCTCGGCCTGGTCGGCCGGCAGGGAAGGCCCGGCCAGGATGCGCAGCCAGCGCTCGCAGAAGGCGACGTGGGTTTCGGTCAGGGGCAGCTGGAACGGGGCGAGGCCGGTCGGCTCGCCGCGACGCAAGGCGTTGTAGCAGCCGCCGGCGCGGCGGATCACCAGTTCCCAGCTGCGGTCCTTGTCGAACACCATGCCGCGCCAGCCGGGATACTTCAGCGCGTGCAGCATCAGGCCCGCCGTCAGCGCCGTCTTGCCGACGCCGGTCTGGCCGACCACCACCGTGTTGGCCGGCCGCATCTCATCGAGCGCGTCGTGGTGCTCGGGCGAGACGTGGTGGTTGAAGAAGAACAGTTCGCCGCTGAGGGTCTGCATCAGGGCCAGCGCCGGTCCCCACGGGTTGCCCGCGGCCTTGCCGTGGCCGAAGTTGTGCAGCGGCGCCAGGGCGGTGAAGTTCTGGCTGCTGATGATGGCCTGGCGCGGCCGCAGATGCCAGTTGCCCGGCAGCTGGGCGAACCAGGCGCATTCCGGTACGGTGTCGACCAGCGCCATCTTGAAGCCGGGGCCGTCCTGCAGGGCGCCGCGCGCATGGTTCAGGTGGCGCGCCACCTGCTCAGGGGCATCGCCAAACACGGCCAGCGAATAATGGTATTCGCCCATCTGGATGTCGCCGCTGTTGACGGCGGCGATCGCGCTGTCCATCTGCCGGATCTCGTCCGGCGAGCGGTCCTCGGCGGCATGCAGGTGGCCCTGCTGGCGCTCCAGCGCCTCCAGCGCGTCGCGCTTGCCGAGCATGGAAAAGCTCTGGGCCTCGATGTATTCGTAGTCGCTGTACAGCAGGGCGTTGTTCATGCCCGGCTCGGAACTGCGCGGGTAGTCCTGGAAGTCGAGCAGGCCGGCGAAGCCCGTGCGCTGCGGGTGCCAGATTTCCACCATGCCGTTGTTGTCACCGAAATGCAGGCGCGACAGCGCCAGGGTTTCGTTCAGCCGGGTGTCGCGGTAGGGGATGTCCTCCCAGACGCCGTTCAGCAGGTAGCCGTAGAACGCCGCCTGCTGCGAATACGGCCGGCCTTCGCGGCGGAACACGCCGAGCCGCTGCGGCCGGTAGGCCTGCAGGCTGTGTGTCAGGCGCTGGCCCAGCTCTTCCAGCGCCTGCAGGGCTTCGCGCTGCCGGACCAGCAGGGTGTCGAGCGCCGGCGCCTGCAGGCGCCGCAGCCAGCCGCGGCGGGCGGCGCCGGGCGCGCGGTACACCAGGGTCAGATACAGTTCGGTGGCCAGGTGTTGCTGGCGGCCGGCGGCATCCGCGCCCAGGCCCCGCTGGTAACGGGCGACGAAGTCGCGCGCGTAGGGCTGGGATGGCAGGCCGCGCATGTTGACCGGCAGCGTGCGCCGCAGCTTGTGGGCCCAGATGGCGCAATGCCCGCCGCCGAGGGCGTTCCAGAAATTGTGCAAGGCTTGCTTGCGCTGCAGGATGACGTCCGGGGCGGCGGTCTCGAAGGGGATGCCGTCCAGGCGCCAGGTGGCCAGCAGGTCGCCATTGTGGCGCAGGCGGATCACGTCCGTGGTGAGATAGCCGCCGAAGGGGACGTGGCGGGACATGCCGACTTCCGCGCGGGCGCGGTGGCGCAGGGTGTGGAGCGCGCGCATGTCAGCCTCCCGGGCCCTGGGCCAGCGGGCCATAGGAATAGGCGCCCCAGCGCAGGCGGTTGGCGCCGTGCAGGGCGCGCATGCGTGCGCGCAGCCATAGCTGGCGCAGGCGCTGGTCGTCCTTGCGGGTGATGGCGCGCAGCGCCACGATCAGCCGCAGATACAGCAGCGCCAGCAACAGCAGCACATAACCGCTGATCAGGAAGGCCGACCACACGCCCAGCAGCATGAAGGCACAGGTGATCGGTACCATCGCCACCAGCGGCACGCCGACCAGCATGGCCGGCCGCGTGCAGCCGCGGAAGAACGGGTCCTGCAGTTCGGGGCGCGGATCCACGTTGTGCTCCTAACCCACCAGCAGGGCGCCCCAGCCCGGGGCGCTGGCGATGATGGCGGCGCCGACCACCACGTGCCAGATGTCGATCAGTTTGCGGTGGTTATAGAGGACTTGGTAGCCGGCGTAGAGGACCACGCAGGTGACCGACACGCCCGAGACGGCCAGCATGATTTTTTGCACCAGGGTCAGGTTGGCAATCAGCTTTTCAGCCTGGGCGTGGGCGCCGGCGCAGGCGAACAGCAGCGATGCGGTGATGGCGTGGCGCAGGCACAGGGAGCGGCGGGGATAACGGAGCAGGGTAGGGAGGCGCATGGCAGACTCTTCTTTTGGGGAAATTGTTGTTAATAAAAAAGTAACTATCGTTTACAGTTAAGCCCGGATTTCGCCCGGCGCTAGGCGGGCGTGCACAGGCGTTGAGGTGGCGCAGTCGGATCGCAGGTTGTGGCCTGCATCTGGATGGGCCTTGCGGCGGCGCAAGGCGGTGGCGCCTCGTTGGTGGCAGGCGCGGCGTCGACGTGTCCCGGCTTTGCGCGCGATCAGTGCGGCGCGCTGCCTGCGGTGTACAACCGTGTCAGAAGCGCCTTGGGCGCGGAGGAGCGGCGATGGTGGTGCTGGCGGTGGCGAACCAGAAGGGCGGCGTGGGCAAGACCTTCGTGGTCTGCCAGCTGGGGTTTTACCTGGCCGCGCGGCCGCTGCCGACCCTGGTGCTGGAGCTGGATCACCAGATGAACGCCACGCGCAGCCTGCGCCGCGGCGGTCGCGCGGTGCTGGCCGGCTTCACTACCCTGGATGTGCTGGAGGGGCGCGCCGGCGCGCTGCCGGAGGGCGAGCTGGTGCTGGTGCCGGCCAATCCCGGCCTGGCGGCGCTGGAGCGCCAGCCGCGGCGGCACAACGACTACGTCAACGCCCTGCAGGCTTTCCTGACAGGGGTGGGGCCGCGCTTCGCAGCCTGCCTGATCGACACCCATCCGAGTCCCGACGTGCGCTACGCGGCGGCGCTTGCGGTGGCCGATTACCTGCTGTCGCCGGTGCAGCTGAACCAGGAGGCCATCGACGGCATCGCCGCCCTGCTGCAGCACGAGCGCTATGGCTACCACAAGCTGCGCCAGCTGCTGAACCCGAAGCTGGAGCTGATCGGCATCCTGCCCAACCTGGTGGAGCCGACGCCGTTCCAGCGCGCCAACCTGCGGCAGCTGGTGCTGCACCATCCGGGCCTGCTGATCCCGGCGCGGCGCGCCGGTGTGTCCGGCTACGCCTACATCCCGACCCGCACGGCGGTGGCGGAGGCGCAGGCGGCCGGCGTGCCGCTGTGGCAGTTGCGCCAGGCGGTGCCGCCCGCGCTGGCGGGGCAGGTGGCGCCGGAGGCGATGCCGCTGCGTAGCGCGGCGCGCGACGCCTGGCGCGAGATCCAGCCCTCGTTCGCGGCCATCGCCGCGCGCATGGGACTGGGAGCGGCGCCGTGAACCTCGACCTGTCGCTGCTCGACCACAGCGCGGCCGCGCCGCCGTCGGCGGTTGGGCGGACGCCGGTGGCGCCGCTGGCGGCGTTCGAGGAGGATCCCGACAACCCGCGCTTCGAGGCCGAGGGGCCGGAGTTCGAACAGCTGGTCGACTCGGTGCGGCGCCACGGCATCCTGCAGCCGGTGGTGGTGCGTGCGCAGCCGGACGGCCGGCTGCGCCTGCGCTTCGGCCTGCGGCGCTACCGCGCGGCGTGCCGCCTGCAACTTGCGGGCCTGCCCTATCTGGTGACCGAGGATCCGCGCCAGTTCGACGATTATGCCCAGGTGGACGAGAACCAGCGGCGCAAGCCGCTGCAGCCGCTGGAGCTGGCGGCCTTCATCGCGCGCAAGTTGCGCCAGGGCGAGCAGAAGAAGCAGGTGGCGGCGCGGCTGGGCATCGATCCCAGCGCGGTCACGCATTTGCTGGCCCTGGTGGAGGCGCCGCCGCCCTGGCTGCTCGAGCTGTACCACGGGCAGCGCTGCCGCTCGCCGCAATACCTGTACGAATTGCGCAAGCTGCATGCGCGGGCGCCGGTGCTGGTCGAGCGCGGGCTGGCCGACAGTGTGGCGATCGACCGTCCCTGGCTGCTGCAGCTGGCGGCGACGGTGCGGGCGGCCGGTCCTGCGGCAGGACAGGCGGCGGAACAGGCGGCGGGGGCGCCGGCCGCCGATGCCATCCCATCGTCGGCCGGGGCCGAGTCGTCGTCGGCGGCGGCGGCACGCGCGGTGACGGGAATCCGGCGGCCCGCGTTGTACGGCTGCCATGCGGGGCGCGCCCTGATGCTGCTGTTGGATCGCCAGCCCAGCGGGCCGGGCCTGATCTGGGTGCGGTATGAGGGCGAGGCGGAGGCGGTGGAGGTGCCGATCGGCGCCGTGCGGTTGACGGCGCTGGAGGAGATGCGCGGCGCCGGCGGTCGCGCGCTGCGCGCGGTCGCCTAGCGTCCCGCGACGCGGGTGTGTGCAAGGGCGCGCCTGCTCGCGCCTTCAGTCCGGCAGCGTCTGCGCGGCCCATGCGCGGGCCGCGTCCACCGCCTGTTCCGGTGTGGCGTGGCGTGCCTGCTCGTCGCGCCAGTCGGGCCAGCGCCGCGCGCCGCTGCGGATCTCGAGGATGGCCAGCTGCCAGCCCGCGCCTGGCGCGGCGCGCTCGGTGTGCACGGTCATGGTCCAGTCGCCGGCGTCTATGATCTTGGTTTGTCGTTCCATCGGCTTGCTCGCATGGCGTGGAGACCGCGCCCGGCTGGCCGTCCCGTGTTGGATCTGGCTGAGCTCAGGCGGCTGGCGATCTGGGATTGTAGCAGGCGGCCGCGCGGCCCTATTTGGCCGGCCCACCGCTGTGTCCAGCGTAGCCCGGTCGGGCTGGGCCTGGTTTGCGCCAGGTCGTGTTGTGGCTGGATGTTCCGCATGCCGGCGACGCGGTGTTGGTGCGGCTGGCGGGTGGCCGCGCTTGCGCGGCGGCTGGGCGCGACGATGGCTGAGTGGCGGTGGCTGAGCGGCGCCGATGGGGACGGCCGCGTGCCGTGCCTGTTGGCCGCCGCCCGGGATGGCGTGCATGCCGCAGGCCGGCTCTGCCTGTCTGAAGTCGATCGAGTGAAGTCGATCCGGTGAAGTCCATCCGCTGAAATCCATCCGGGCGAGGCCCTGCGGGCAACCGCCTCCTTCCGGGTCGCTGCGCTCCGTCCCTGCGGGACCGGGCCTGCGGCCCGCCTCCAGTCCTCGGCTCGCGGGCCCGGCCGCGCCGGGCCCAACGGCCTGTCCGGTCAGGACCAGCTGCGCTCGTCCTGGAAGGGTTAACCCCAAGGGCGGCGTGTCGCGCTGCGCGCACACCCCGCAACCCCGAACGGCCTGAAATGAGGACACCACGCTTTCAAAGGCCATGCCAGCGATAAAGCCGCTGGCATGGCCTTTGAGCCGCCGCTTGCGCTATGAAGCCGGCCGCATGGCGCCCTGGGGGGCGCCTGCGGCGCCCAACCCCACAAGGTCAGCGCGGGCCGCGGGCCGCCCATTGCGCCAATCCCCCCACAAGTCCCCCCGGCCGGGGTGAGGGGGACTTGTGGGGGGATAAACGCACGCAACGGGCCGGAAACGCGGCCCTTGCCTCGCTGACTGCACACCACCCTTCCTAATCCTTCCCGTGAGGGAAGGACTATCTCCCCCCTCCGCCCCCCTCCGGGGGGAACGAGAGAGTCCATGCAAGAGGATGAGGTGTTGACTTCACTTCTTTTGATCAACCTTTTTCAAGGAGAACAGCATGGAACAGCAATCATATGTGCCGTTGGCCGGCGCCGACGGCGGGCCGGTGACGGCGGTGTTGGTGCCGCTGGCGGAGCGGCTCGGCTTCCTGCCGCGTCATTTCGGCACGGAATGGGTGACGGTGGAAAACGCCGTCTACCGCACCATGGACTACCTGTGCCCGCACTACCGCGGCGGCTACTGGGATTTCTACGACTTGTCCAACGGCGGGGCGCTGCTGGTGCCCAGCGGCAGCAGCAGCTACTACCTCAAATGCGAGGACAACGGCGTCAGCGGCCACCTGTCGCCGCTGGGGACCGGCATCGCGGTGTGCGCCATGGCCTACAACCAGCTGGGCTTCCGCCGCGACGGCCGGCGCTTCGCCGAGATGTTCTACCGCGTGCGCGATTTTCTGGCCCAGCAGCCGGAGGCATGCCAGTTGTTGGCGCTGCTCAATTGAGTGGCGGGTGGCCGCCGCCCGCGCGGCGGCCTTGATTCGATGTGCTATCCGTTTGGAGGATGTATGACTACTTTTGAACAACAGGTCGCCGGCGGCGACCACGGGATCGCCGGCGCGGCCAGCGCCGTGCAACAACGGGCGCGGGTGATCCTCGCGCACGCCACCATCGGCACGGCGGCGCATGCGCAGTTTGTCCGCAGCCCGAGGAATGTGCGCCGCAAACCGGCGGACCGCAGCGAACTGAAGGCGCTGGTGCGCTCGCAGGGCCAGCTGCAAAATCTGATCTGCCATGAGGAGATCATCGACGGCGTCGCCACCGGCAAGCTGGTGGTGGACGCCGGGGACGGGCGCTGGCAGGTGATTGGCGAGCTGATCGCCGAGGGCGCGCTGCCGGTGGACTTCCAGATCCTGTACCTGCTGGTCAGCGAGGCGGAGGCGGTGGTGGTGGGACTGGCGGAAAATCTGGGCCGCGCGCAACTCCATCCCGCCGACCTGTGCGAGGGCATGCTGGAGCTGGCACATGCTGGGCGCGGCGTGGCCGACATCGCGCTGATCTTCGGCGTGCCGGAACTGACGGTGCGCCAGCGCCTAAAGCTGGCCCATGTCGCGCCCGCGCTGTTCGCCCTGTACCGCGACGACCGGATCACCTACGAGCAGCTGGCGGCGCTGGCGGTGAGCGACGACCATGCCGCCCAGCAGGCGGCGTGGGATGGCTTGTCGCCATGGGAGCGGCAACCGGCGCGGCTGCGCCGCCTGCTGACCGCCCACGCCTTGCCGCTCAGGGACGACCCCGTGATGCGCTATGTGGGCCTGAAAGCCTATCGGGCGGCGGGCGGGCTGCTCACGCATGACCTGCTGAGCGAGGACGGCGACGGCTACATCGACAACCCGGCCCTGCTCGACTCGCTGGCGCAGGCCAAGCTGGAGAAGCTGGCCAAGCGGCTCGGGCGCGAGGGCTGGCACTGGAGCGCAGCGCAGCCGCGCGCCGACGCCGCCATGCTGGCGGCCTATGGCCGGGTGCGCAAACAGCGGCTGGCGCCGACGCCGGAGCAGCTGGCGCAGCTGCAACAACTGGCGCAGCGGGCGGCCGCGCTGGAGCGGCGCGCCGACGGCGAGGGCGACGAGGACGGCGCGATCGCGCGCCAGCTGGCCGACATCGACATCGCGCAGGGCCGCATCCGCATGGCGCTGGAACGGCCCGATCCCGACGACATGGCGCTGGCCGGGGTGCTGCTGACCGTGGGCGAGGACGGCAAGGCCTGCCTGCTGCGCGGCCTGATCCGGCCGCAGGACAAGGCGCGGCTGCGCAAGGAGGAGAAGGCGGCCGCCAAGCCGCGCGGCCCGCACAGCGAGCGCCTGACCCACGTGCTGCGGGCGCAGCGCACGCTGGCGCTGCGCGCCGAGCTGCTGGCCAAGCCCGAGGTGGCGCTGCTGGTGCTGGCGCACCGCTTGATCAGCGCGGTGTTCCTCGACACGCACGCGGCGGGCGGCGCGGTGCAGCTGGAGGTGCGCGCGCCGTCCCTGCCGGAGGCGGCGCAGAGCGGTCCCGCGTGGGATCGCTGGCAGGCCCAGCGCGAAGCGCTGCTGGCGGCCCTGCCGCAGGGCGGCGCGGTGGCGCTGATGGCGTGGTTGCAGCGCCAGCCGCGCGCGGTGATCGACGACTATCTGGCGTTTTGCCTGAGCTGCGGCGTGAACGGGCTGCGGGACGGCGGGCACGGCGCGGATGGCGGGGATGGGGAAGCGGGCGACGAGGTGGCGGCGCTGGCGCGGGTGGTCGGCCTGGACATGCACGCGTGGTGGCAGCCGACCGCGCGGAATTATTTCAGCCACGTCAGCAAGGGCCGCATGATGGAGGTGGTGGCGCAGGCCACCTCGGCGGCGCAGGCGGCGCCGCTGGAGGCCATGCGCAAGGAGGCGGCGGCGGAGGCGGCGGAGCGGGCGGTGGCGGGCACGGGCTGGCTGCCGGAGGTGCTGGCGGGGGCCGCGGGCTGAGGTGGGGATGAGGGCGGGGCCGCGCGGGCGGCCCCGTTTTTTTTGGACATGGCGCGGTGTCGG
Organism: Duganella sp. SG902; assembly: GCF_013376005.1. Classification (GTDB taxonomy): domain Bacteria; phylum Pseudomonadota; class Gammaproteobacteria; order Burkholderiales; family Burkholderiaceae_D; genus Rugamonas. Next base: position 32,421 of record NZ_JABMJK010000007.1, read on the forward strand.
GGCGGGCCGGGTGGTTCTCGGGGCGGGCCGGGCGGTGGTGGTGGTGGGGGCGAGGCTGACACGGCGCGAGGGCTGGAATTGTCGAGGTTGGTGGGAGGTGGAGGGCGCGCGGCGGCGTGGCTTGATAATCTCAAGCGCCGGCGCGCTTGAGATTATCAAGCACGTGAAAGGAGTAGCGATTGCAGGATAGGCTGACGCCGATCAAAGTGCTCCACTTTGGCATGGCTACGATAAAACCATCGCATGACAGATCGATGGAGGCCGCCATGGCAATCCGACCGAACCGCATCAACGTCAACCTGGGGCCCTATAAAGCGCCATGGCTGGCGTATTGCCGCGCGACGGGCGAGAACCCGAGCAGCCTGTTCCGCCAGCTGGTGGCGCAATTGCTGGCGGACGCCATCGACGTCACGACACCGGAGCCGGTGGCCGCCGGCAAGACACGCAAGGAAGTGCGGCTGACCCCGGATGAACAGCAACATGTGGCGGCGGCGGCGCTGCACGCCGGCGTGAGCGAGGTGCGCTGGATCAGCGCGCTGATCCGCGCCCACATGAGTGCGCAGGTCCAGTTGGGACCGCTGGAAACCGAGGCGCTGGGACGTTCCAACCTGGCCCTGCTGGCCATAGGCCGCAACCTGAACCAGCTGGTGCGCGCGGTGCACATGGGGGAGGTCATGTTGCCCACCGAGCTGACCGCGGTGCTGGCGGCACTGCGGGTGCAGTTGAGCAGCCATGTGGAGGAGGTCGCGGCCATCCTGTCCGCCAACCTGAACCGATGGAGGACCTCATGAACCGCGACCAGTTGGACATCTACCTGGCCGAGTGGGACCGGGGATTCAATAGCCGGCATACACGGCGCGTGCAGACCCGATCGGTGGCCGAACTCAGGGCGCGTGGCGCCGCCGTGCGTGAACGCTTGTCGCACATCGTGCGGCGGACGCCACAGGTGCTGGTGCGTATCTCCGGTGGTGGACGTGGCATGGGCGGGATCCGTGCGCACCTGAACTACATTGCGCGGCACGGCCAGCTCCCCCTGGAGGATCAGGATGGTGACCGCCATCTGGGCCGTGACGACCTGACCTGGCTGGGTTACAGCTGGCAGCACGGTGGCGTGCCCATTCCCGAAGTGGCGGAATGGCGCGAAGCGGTGAATATTGTGTTGTCGATGCCTGAGGGCACGGATACCGTCGCGTTGCAACGTGCGGCGCGGGCGTTTGCCGCAGCTGAATTCGCGGGATACCAGTACGCCATGGCCTTGCACACGCCGGACAGCGACCCCAGTCGTTCAGCGTCGCCGCATCCGCACGTGCATCTATGCGTGAAGAAGGCCGGCGCCGACGGACGGCGGCTGAATCCGCGCAAGCAGGACTTGCGGCGTTGGCGCGAGGACTTTGCCGAGCGGCTGCGCGAACATGGCATCGACGCTGCCGCGTCGCGCCGACTGGAGCGCTTTCAACCGATCAAGGGCGAGCAACAATACGTGAGGCATATGCGGGCTCGCGGTGTCACCCTGGCCGGCCTTGGTTTACCGACCATGCCGGCGTTGGGGTGGGGGCGGCAGGCGCAGGGTATGCGCGACCGTTATCTGGACGCCGCCGCGATGTTGGCTGCATCGTCGCACGATGAGGACAGGACATTGGCTGTGGGTGTGTCGGCGCTGGCGAACCTTGGGCATGAGCGCGGCAGAATCCCGGGGCGGCAGAGGTGAAACAAGTAGGCGGGAGAACATGATGGATCGATTGCACAGGCAGGAAGCGTTTAACGGCAAGTGGTCGGCCGTCCTTCGTGCGTGGTGCTTGCTCGCCGCGGTGCTGCTGGCGGTGCTGGGCGTTCTTGGCTGGATGCTGGTCTTGCCGCTGAAGGCAGGACGGGTTTGCGTGGAGGCCGGAGAGTGGGCATTGCGCGCCTTTGCGGCATGCGTGCTGGGGCTGATCGGTTTGTTGATACTGGTGCCCCTGGTGTTTGGCCTGGCCTACACGCTGCTTTATCCTTGGTTGCACTGATGGTCGCCCTTATCGGTATGTTGTTGCGCTTTGTTGGCGAACGCTGCAATGCAACTCAATGTGGCCTTGTCGAACTCGAATTGACAGACCAGATTCGAGTTGCGACTGGTCATTTCCGGCTAGTCATCGCAGACCAAGGAATCAGAGATGGCAGAAGCGCTGGTGGCGGCTTCGATATGGTAGGTCGGCGTCTCCACCGAGAGTACGTCGCCCTGCTCGCTATACCATGCTAGAGCTTGGTCGATATTGTTTGCAAGCTGTGGACGGTGGTGTTGCCGGAGCCACTGCTTCAGGGAATTCAAAGAATCCCCGTCAGCGACTGTCAGTTGATACGCTGCGCTAAACAACGCGTCTTGAATGGTTTTGGGTGAACACTTGCCGTTTATTTTTAGCTTATAGTTGGTCTGAATCGTATTGACGAATCGCTCAAGATCAACCAGTTTCTTGTCTCTCGTATCAGCATCTGTGTAGCGCGACGGCTCTTGCTGGTGCCGGAACGTGCCGCGCTGGCGTCGCGTACCATCCTTGGTTAACTCAAGTAGCCTATCGAGCGCAACATGCCAGACGGCGCAGCGCCCGACGGTGACCTCGGTGCCTCCCACGAGACGCATCTCGCGACCTTCGGCCATGCTGCGGCCGCGCGAGGCTGATCGGCCGTCGCCCCAGAACGCTTGATTTCTAAGTGGAATCTGTACCTCCCCTGCGAACCGCTTGGGATGATCACTTGCAAGCTCAATGCCGATGCCCCGCAACTGATCTTCGCGTCGGCGGTCGAGCAGCAAATCGAATGCCTTCGCAAACGATGGGCTGACGATGTAGTCGACAGGGGAGGTGCGTATGTCGGCAACTGCCGAGCTGCGATCCATGGGGTCGGTGACATGGGCATCGACGACAACGAGCAGGCACGACACGTCCTGGATAGCAAACAATGTCTCGCCGTATGCGTGGAGCAGTGCATCGACGCCCAGGTTGTCCGATGTTCCGCCATCTGATAAATGCAAGTACTTACTGCGTGGAATTCCATAGTCCTCGCTATAGAAGTGTTGCAATGTCATGCCGTGGAATAAGCCAGGGTAAGCGCCGGACGTCGCGACCGCGTCGGCGATCCGCATTTTTCCCAAGTCGGACCCTAACTCGTTAAATGCTTCCTGAGTGAAGGTAAATCCTTGCAGTTGGTCAGACGGACTATTGAGTCCCCTCGTTGTGAGCGGTCGAGAGGACGGCACCGGATGTAACAGGGAGGCATTGATCAGCAGGACTGGTGCGCCTGTCTCGGGTGCGCCGAGTTGTCCGAATCGGGTACCGTTAAATATCTTCTGATCAAATACGTCGGCAAGCGAGTGGGTGGCGTTTCGCCCGCTCGCCATGCTGGCGATCAGGTTGTTCGGCTTAGCCGAGTCTAGTAGCCAGGTTTGCAGAAAGTCAGTTCGAAATACCGCAGAGCGCTGGTCAAATTGCATTTCGTTAGCTGGCGGTGCGATGGCAAAACTTGCTGCTGCCAGCGACCCTCCCGAAACAGACGAAATAGCTGTCACGTCTCCATAGATTCCCAGGTTCTGCAATTGCATTAATACACCCAAGCCAAAATTGGCTGCGCGGGATCCCCCGCCAGACACCGCGACGCCGATAAACATTGGGTGTAGGCAGGGTGAATCCTTGAGCGCGATCACGCAACTCTCGGGATGCGGGAACATAGCGCGTTTTACAGGTTGCGTTGAGTCGCTTGCAGGAACATTGACAACGGCGGAATCGGAACTCCTTGGTAAGATCCCGCAGCTCGCTACGAAGGAGAGCAACAACGCAGCCGGAATGAAGGTGGCGTACCGAAATGTTTTGGTCATTGAATTTTTACTTTATGCGCGATAACGTGGCGTCACCTTCTGTTTGCTCGCTGCCGCTTTTGTTCAGGCGTAGGCTTAACTACCACAGGCGTATAGAAGGAGCATTACGGAAGCTTTACCTTTACGTACGGTTTGCCGACTACCGGGAAGGTGAGCTTGTGTGGCGGCCAGTCCGCGGGTGCGTTCTGCCATCCCGTGGTCTGTGGTTGGGCATAGTTGAAAATGAACTCTGCGCCGGGACATGACCTCATGATCTTGGCAATCAACGCTTGGTCGGGGTGCTTGTGTTGCGCACCGCTGGTGCTGATCAGGAAGCGGGAGCAATCGATGCTTTGTAGCAGGCGGGGATTGGTGTTTCCCTTGCTGCCGTGGTGTGAGACCTTTAGGACGTTGACGTTCACTGGGAGTTCCCAATGTTTCTCAAGACCGTCGGCGACCACGTTTGCAAACGCATCGCCTGTCAGCAAAGCTTTTTGATTATCGTATTCAAACATGATCGCGATGCTGCTGCCGTTGGGTGTGGCGCTATCCGCTCTAAAATTCTCGTCGGGGTAATTGGCGTTGGTATCGATCGGCCACGCATCGTTTTTGCCCAGTAGATCAGGCGCTTGCTCGACTTCGTCATCTGCTGGTGGGGTTGGTCCCACCCATTCGTTGGCCAGATTTTGAAGTCGCTTTTCGTCGGGTGAGAGTATCCACGCGGTCATCCCGCCCGGCAAATCGATCGGATCGAGCCAGTCGCTGGAGATGCAGGCGCCACCAAAGGCGTGGTTCCACGGCAGATTTCCCTCTTCTATGAGCTGCGTAAGGGTTTCACCTTCTGCGTGTCCCAGCACATCGACCGGCTGCAGATGTTTTTTTCCGTTAAACCAAACGTCACCGATTTCCAGCCAGTCGGGCTTTTGCTGCAATAGCGCAATGATGCCTTCGATATGATCAAGATCGTAGTGGGTCACCACCAAGACCTCTAGTCGTAACGTTCCATTCTTGCGTGCTGCTTTCAACACGGCGAGCACGTTGTCGACGCTTTCAGCCATGCCTCCATCGATCAGAATATGCCGCAGCTGGTCCGCCGCGCCATAACTTAGCAACAGCGCATCGCCTTGATTTGCTTGTATCGCGGTAATCTCGAACATTGGGGCCTCACTTTCCGCCTAAGATAAAATCTGCATCGCCGAAAGCAACCAGCACCAGACCGATCGCCAGATTTTTTGACAGCATTTCTCGCCGTGTTGTGCTAATGACATCACCTATCGTGGTGGCGTTGGTGGCCTTCGTTGCGTCCCTCAGGATTTTCACCATTTCTAATGTGACGATGGTCGCGTGCCGTCCCAGCAGTTCCGTCAAGGCTGCGATGACCGCGGATGCGCCAAGCCTGAGGAAGGTGGAAGGGAGACTGGCCAACGCAACAGGGGATAGAGCCGAACTGCAGCCCATGGCGATCACGACCGGCTTGCCCGAACCTATGTGTTCAATCTCCATCGCACCAAACGACAAGCTATCGCCCTGGCCGATATAGAGATGGTCTTTATCGATATGCGGTATCAGGGCCAACAGCGAGGGATTGGATTGGATGGCGGCCTCCCATGCGTCCCAGTCCTCGATCAGCGGAGCAACTTCCTTCGCCACGTCATTCAACGTCACCGTGGGCATACCGGCTACCTGGTTTTGCGCTAGGAAACTCTCTGCCTTTCTTGATGCCGCAAACGCCGCTTTGTCGAGCGACGCGATTTTGTGTCTTTGATCAAAATCTTTCGCTGCACTGAGCCATGGCAACGCGGACAATCCGGGCGTCCAGGTTTGACGCTCGATGATGGCGGTCACGCCAATAAAACCCATCGGACAGAGTTTTTGGTTTTCCTGCCTGATCGAGCAAGGTGCGCGCGCTTCGCCTGCAGCAAAGCAGGATGCCCGCTCAGGACAAAGTGGCGCTTTTCGGTTACGAGGGATTCTTCCTTGATAGAAGAATTCCAATGGAAAATAAGCGTTCGACTGTGTGGTCAGTTGTACGCGGCCCAGGTTTTCCGGCCAATTTGGTATGTAGCCGCGTAAGCCGTCCAACATGCGCTTACCGGCGTTCGCCAGATCATAAAAGGTCGCATCTGGCTGAATGGACGGATTCTTGACCAAGAAACCAATTTGGGACAATAGGCTTTCTCTGGCGGCGCTGATTTCTGCATTGTCCAGCATCGTCAGGGAAATGCCTTGAGCGTCGAGGGCGGTCGCACTTGGCCTTCCGCCCAAGCTATCATTCACCAGCAAAGCGAACTCAAACGGTTGCTTATCGCGTTCCAGGTTATCGCTGGCGCTTTCCACGCTGAATTCAAATAAATCGCCAGGGGTGCCCTTCAACCGTGCGGTCTGTACGATGCGAGCGCCGTCAGCAACGATGAAACGTATATCCACTTGTTCGCTGAGCACGGCGAATTCGAACTTCGCGGCCGAAGACTCGCCCCGTTGCGGAAGCTCGAATTCTGCGCGGGCGAGAGGGCGCCCGACGGCGACCATGTAAACCTGTAAGGGTTTGGTCGGGCGGTCCCACTGTATCCGGTGGACGGGGAAGCTGGGGCGCGTGTCGTCGAATAGGGTCCGGTATCGAATTTTGAGATTGATGACAACATTGCCGTCCTTCGGCAGCCGTGTGGTCTGGTGACCGTCGTGCAGCACCGATGCGTCGAGCACGCGTGCGGCGGGGATGTCGGAGTGTAACTTTGGTGGAGGATCGATAAAACTCTTCAGCAGCAGCGTTTCCTCGGAGCTGTTTGCAATCCCCTTGACAGACTTCCGCGCGACGAAGCCGGATGCATGGTTTCCCTCGGCTGCATACCGCAATATGTCGATCGACTTCTTCAGGAACGTGGTGTTCGCCGCCACGATTTCCGCTACCTGGCCTGAGGCGATATTGGCGTCGTAGACTGCGTCACTGGTGGCCATATATTGCCAACGATCGGCAAACACCTGCAACCATCGCTGTACCTCGGGCATTTCACCAACCGCGTGTATCACACACCGCGCGCCATTCGATCGGAATTTGTCCAGCGTGGATAGGGCCGCTTCATTTGATGTCTGCACGAGAATCACGAGGTCGACTGACGGATATCGTGACGCATCTTCGGCGGAGGCAATCACTATGTCGGTGGGCGTAAGCTGTTCCGACCAATCGCTATTGGGAAGCGCTTGGAGGAAGCCGGCGGCCACTTGACGGGTTGCTTCGCTGCCGCTGACCACTAATTGCCCATATTGACTACGAGTCGGGTATAAGCGCCGTGGCTTGCGGTCCTTTGGCCACATGAAGAACTGGATGCTATCCGGAAAAAGCGCGGCGATATCGGAGCGCAAGGAAGCCAACTCTTCAGGATTCGCCCAAGTCCATAGCTCGCGATTGAGTTGGACCGTGAGCGCAAGATTGGCGCGTGCAAGCGCTTTTGTCGCGCGTATGATTTGCGCCGACCTTGCGCGGTCCAGCCAGCGGGTTGGTTGCATTAATTGCTGGCCACCTCCCCACGTGCTTAAACGCTTTGCCGTCGCGCTACCGATTAACAACTCAGCAATAATTTCAGGGTGGTGCCACCAATTCCAATCCCTTAACGGAAGCAGAAAACCAAGGCCGACCCGTAGCCACTGTTCTGATGATTCGCCGTTATCAACGAGGGGATCAGCCATATTCCGCGGCGCGCTCAAAGGTTGGGTTGCGCCATTAGTTGTTGGTCATGTGATTGTACGCATAAGTGAGCCCACTAATTCTCTCTAATTTCCACACGGAATTTTATGTTTGGCGCAGTGTAGGTAGCTGACGATATGCCAGCCAAGCCTTCGTGATTGAACATCGGAGTGATTTGGCCGCCTGTTTGGAAGCTCTGCCTTTCACCAGTCTACTGATTACACTCAACCCAGGCAGAACCCAGTAGGCATCGAAGATGCGCTATCGAATCGCTAGCATTCCGCTTCGGCGTGGATAGCACGGCCCCTGCTCGCCGGTTCTCCATAGCCAATGGTGAGCTAGCATACACCGCAGGTGAATCACAGTGCAGGTCAGCTGCCCGGCGATGCTCGCGACTGCATCGTCCGTGTGACTATATGTGAGTTTCTGCCAGGATAATTCATGCATAATTAGGAAAAGTTGCTATGTGTAAACTCGTGCATCGGGTACCGTGGCTCAGCCCTTCTTGTCGGACCTAGGATTTTGAACGCAATGAAAGCCATACATGCTGATTAGTCATTCTCTGAAAAAAATAAGCGCACAATGCGGATTAACCATCCGAAACTGCCTGAAAATCATCGGGCTGTTGCTGATTTTGCCGTGGGGGGTCTGCGTTGCTAAATCAGTCAACCATGGTTTTGAATTTGGGCTCGCCAACGAAAACTCTGGACTTGAGATTCTAGATTATCAATATGGAGTTTACCGCGGAATGCCCACGCAACCTGATGCGGATGCGTATGCCTCGGGAAAAATTCCTCAGAGTGCGATTGTGTACGGCAATTTCCCTGTTGGAGAATTCCTCTTTGTGAAATGGAAATCCAAATCTAACAATGAAATCTACTCACGCCTGATTGATTTGCGTCGGAGTCTCCCAAGTGACATGGATGATAAACACATCTACTTTTATATCAAAGATGCGGAAATTTTCGTATACGTGGTTACCTATAAACCACATGGGGACAATGTCGAAGACTGCAGTGCGCCCGTGTTTAGAAAATTTGTTTGTTCGGTAATTTATCCATTGCATTAAACAATCACAAGGGCTAGAGATGAGTGCAGTCGTGAAAACCTTAAACGCAGAGGAAGCTGCGGTCGTAGAAAACCAGGCGCGAATTATCTCAACAGCGTCTCACATGTCTGTTGACTCAAACACATTCGTATTCTTCGCTGCCTTCGACGGCACCAACAACTCGGAGGATCCAATTGTTTCGGGTACCAAGCAGACTACCTCAGTTCAGCAATTATACAAACAGGTAAAGACGGCGGAACTGACGAATGGTAATCTCAAAGCGGCCTATTACGCTGGCGTGGGTACCCCTGGAACAGATGCCGGAAGTTCTGCAATCCCGACTGATCAAATTATCAAAACGGCGCAAGTGGCTTATAATCAATTCGCCATGCTTGCTGACGCGTGGTTGAAAACCCATGAAAATGGCAATCTCGAGACCATGATAACCAGTTTCAGTCGTGGTGGCGGTTCCGCGGCAATATTTTCGCAGATGTTGTATGAAAAGGGACTGGTAACAGTCGATGGTCGTGAACTGATCCCTCCTGGCCAAAAGGGTGTTGTTTCCGCAGCGTTGATTATCGATCCGGTGTTAACCGGAATTAACGGGAATAAGGACTTTCCGGATTCGGTGGAAAACTTAACAGTCATCCGCGCAGATGATGAATACCGTTCAGCCTTTCGTGCGGCGGACTACCAGGATCCAAATGCGAATATACTTCACGCGGTGGGCAATCATGGGGATTTAGGCGGATTTTATGATTTAGGCCTGGGTGCAAAGTACCTGGAAGCATATACAAGTTTTTTCAAGGGTACAGGTCTTTCGATTGCAGATGTCGCTGCTAATCGTCTGTATCAAGGCGACGCATTATCGGTGCATTCAGAATCGACCCTTGGTCCTGGTCAGGTTGTGCTGCCACCTTGGAATATTCCTGAGGACAATACTTCTTTACCACGACAGTCCACCGTTGTTGGGATCCCTGTTGCACATTCCAACGGGGGCACCTACTTTGTGGATTATCAAGGGACAATTGTGCTTGGTGGAGATGGCAATAATTTGAATCTTACTGATCAGAAGGTAATTTTGCTCCCGGGTGCGACGGCCACGCTGACAGGCACTGGCATAGAAGTAATCGTGTACGATGGCGCGACGGTTAATTTTATTAGTACAGCTCAGGTTTCCACAGAGGCCGGCGTTGGAATTGGCACGGTCAGTGGTGCCTTAACTAGCGGTAACCCGTCCAAAATAATTGCAATGCCTGGAGCAATAATTAACGCTACCGGGGAAAATATTGAGATCGACGCAAGGAAAGCTGCGTCCATGACACTAAAGAATGGTGCGCATATCGAATTATATGATGATTATTATCATCGTGTTGGAATATTTGAAAATACAGAGATTTTCCAAGTTTTTGATGATGATAAGCAGGTGGTGGGGGAGAGATTTACCAGGGTAAATGACCCAATTTATGGAACAGTTTCCTTTTCCCATAATATCGACGGCGTTTTTTACGCTGAAGTACGGGCGACGCCGTCGGGTCAAGCCTACACAAGCTCACAATATTATTATGATGGCTCCTCTGTATTGCTAGTTCCGTCGCTCGGCATGAAGTATGTAGTACACAGTGACGGCTCCGGGGTCTACGAGAGCCGTAATTTTGAATCTCCGCCTAGTACGGTAACACAGACAATTGACGTTTCCGGTATTGAAACTATTAATATAAAGTACGATTATGCCGTTTCTGGCCCGATGCATTACTCTTTGACAAAAGATAAGGAGGATGCAATTGGTTATTACTATTTTGCCGACGGAAGTCCAATTTCTCATAAGGCGTACTACATCTATTGGTATACTTATACCGATGTAACCCAAGTCATCCGACCAGATGGATCTTGGACGATCACCTTTCACTATCTTGACGGCCCTGAATATTCTGTCAGTTCCGGCGAACAGACGGCTGATTCCAAGTTCTTCGGGATAGATGAGCGTTATAACGCAGCTTATGCGCCGGGAACGCTGAAAATTTACGATCAGTGGTTCACAATACCCGCGCCAGAGTCCGGAACCGTGTATTCGCCATCGGGACAAATTTTGAAGACCGTCGTTACGCGCGATGGTGTAGTCGTGACCACGGAAATGTTCAAAAACTCCGGTGGTGCCCATGTTATTTCGTACCAAACAGCAGACGGAAATCATATAGTGCAAACATATGATAGCCCTGACGGAAAGTATAAGATTACAACGACGGCCGGAGATGGAAGTGAGAAGACCGCATACTATAGCAGAACAAAAGAGCTTATTCGTACCGATTGGAGTAAGCCCGATGGATCACACGGTACCATTGTAGGAAACTCCAATTTAGGGTTTACGACTTTTGCCGATGGCAGTACTGAATACGTGAGTAACGACGTCAGTGCTGAGAGCGCGCGATATACCGCTGCGAAAAATAGTTTTGTTCACCCATCTGAATCGATCGCCGGTAGTTTGAGCGTTAAGCTCGATGCAGCAGGTGCGATTATCAGTTCTAGTGTTTCCGATACGTCGGCCTCGAGTTCGACTATTTTTAACAAAGATGGAAGCTACGTCACGACGGTTATATCAGCAGGTAGTCACGTTGCAGCCCACTTTAACGCCGACTTTCTTAAGGAAAGCGATAGTTGGGTGCTCGCTGATGGTAGACATGGCAGTACCAAGTATTCCGAACGGGGTGAAGTACTTGAAAGTTTTACCTACCAAACTGACGGTAGCTATGAGAAGTTCGTTTCGAACGGCGAGAGTGACAGCATCAAGACTCTGTACAACCATGACGGCGATATCTATAAAGACTATTGGACTACACAAACGAGCTCAGGGAGTCACGATTACGCCGTTATTCATTTAAACGACGGTGGCGTGTCGATCAGAGCGGATGACAACAATGGACTGATTGTGACATCGCTGTACGATACCACTGGATTCAAGGTTGCGGATCGGTGGAGCAACAGCGTCGAAAACTCCCACGGCTCGAATATTTTCCGAGCTGATGGAAGTCGGCAAGCTACTATCGTTAAAGCGGATGGCGAACTGCGAGTTGATGAATTTGGCGCTGGAGAACAGTTGCTGAGCAGCCACTGGGAACGCAGCACAGGCGAAATAGGAAATGATCTTTATAGTCCCGATGGCAGCTATGTGTCGAAATGGCAGACTAAAGAAGACCTCAAGGTAGCCGAGTATTACGCAAAAAATGGACTCCTGCTTTCACGATCGGTTGAGGGGACCGCTCATGATGACGTGATCAACGGAGAGGGCGGAACAGAAACCCTCTCCGGTGGGATGGGGAATGACAACCTGTCTGGCCATGCAGGGGACGACACGATCATCGGCGGTAGAGGTGATGATACCCTGGATGGGGGGGCGGGCGCCGATGTCTATGTGTTTGGGAAAGGTGATGGGATCGACAGTATTCGCACTCAAGCGACGGGGGCCGCTGATGTTCTCCGGTTTGACTCTTCCATTACAGCTTCAGAAATCCATCTCAGTCGAGATCTTTACAGCTTGCGCCTCAGCGTTGCGGGCGCGTTTGATGCTGTCGAGCTGGACTCGTGGTTTGGATCCGATGGCAATGGAGACGGGTACGATCGGGTGACAACAATCGAATTCGGCGATGGAACGATTTGGACCGCTGAGCAGCTAAAGGCGTGGCTGAACATTCCAACAGATGCTAACGACATTATTCAGGGTTCGACACAGGACGAAACACTTCAAGGCTTGGCCGGGGACGATACGCTGATCGGTGGTGGAGGCGAGGATTTGTTCTTAGGCGGCACTGGAAATGATCTCTATGTTGGAGGAAGCGGTACAAATACATTCGTTTTCGCGCCGGGCTTGGGGCGTGATTCGATTTCGGGCTGGAACGCGGGTGGACAGGGACGTGATCGGGTATTGCTGGGAGAAGGGGTTACGTCACAAGATCTGCTTTTCTCTGTAGATCATGGAGATTTAATCATTAGCTTTAAAAATAGCAATACAGACTCCCTAACTATTGGAGGATACTTCCGCGACGCGGCCCCAGTACCTGGGCTAATTGTTTTCTCGGATGGAACTGAGTGGATCGCTGATAACATTATCCCACTTCTTCCTCTTCCTGACGTGACCGAAAACGCCGACACTATCATCGTCTTCGCGTCGCAAGAAATCCATGCGCTAGGGGGGGATGACTCCATACAAGGTATCGACAATGTTGTCATCTACGGCGATGAGGGTAACGACAATATTTACCTGGAGTCCGGTAATAATGCCAGAATTTTTGGCGGGGATGATCGTGACAGCGTGTATCTAGGAGAGGCCAGTCATGCCCTGATTGGCGGGGATGCTGAGGACGACTCCTTGGTGCTCGGTCACGGGAATTCTAACTCGCTGAATGGTGGAGGTGGAAATGATTTTATTCGGCTTTTATCAGGCGACAATAATGTGCTGGATGGCGGCAGCGGTGATGATTATATAGAGGCTCAAGAGGGTCAATCGAACAGTCTGTCGGGCGGTGATGGGAACGACCGGATCACCCTATATGGTGGGTCAAACAACATATTGGCCGGAGGCAATGGGAACGATACCTTCGAGGGATCGCTCACCAATGGCACCATTAATGGTGATGACGGCAATGACTCTGTTGAGCTATACGATTCAGTGCTGGGTGTCGTGCATGGTAACGTCGGCGATGATGTATTCCGCATCTACGGAGGGCGCGATAACGCGATTTTCGGTGAGACGGGTTCGGATAGAATCACTGCTGACGGCACCTCCAATCATATTTATGGGCAAGAGGGGGAGGATCGGCTTTATTCTTACACGACTGATTTTTCGCTGCTTGACGGGGGGAGTGAAAATGATCAAATAACGGTTCTTTCGGGTTCAAACGATACCATGTTGGGCGGTGCTGGGGATGACGTTCTTAGCTATGGTTACGGTCGTAGTACTGTTGTAGATGGTGGGACGGGAAATGATACGATCACGCTGTCTGGCTATCAGGCTAACACAGTTTTAGGGGGCGACGGTGCTGACATTATCAAAGTCGCCTTCGGCAGTGCAGTCATCTTGGGGGGGGGAGAAGATGATACCATCCGGTCTGGCTCTGCCAACCAATTCATATCCGGCGGGCGGGGTAATGACACGATTACAAGCGAAGCTGGTAATGATGTAATAGCGTTCAATAGCGGCGATGGTAAAGACCTGTTGACCGTACTTTCTCCAGGCGCTACCGTTTCCTTAGGTACAGGAATTTCCTATGAGAAAATTTCCCTTGCGCGAAATGGTGAGAATCTCGTGCTTTTGACTGGAAGTGGTGAGGGCTTAGAATTCGTTGACTGGTATGCCGGAAGTGGTCGTCAATACATTGATAAGCTTCAAGTAATATTGGATGATGCCTCTGGATATTCAAGTACTTCAGCAGACAGTTTGCTTAATAAAAAAATTCAGATTTTCAACTTTGCAAGCGTTGTTTCCGCGTTTGACGCCGCTAATGCGTCTGGCGGTGGTACAGCGTGGAATATGCTCGACTCCCTTCGCCTGGCGCAGGTTGATGCTTTCAATGACAAAGCGCTCGGAGGTAACATTGCATATCAGTATGCTGTTGGAGGGGATTCCCAATTGGTGGGATTAACCGGCTTGTCCGAGCTATTAAGTAGTTCCCAGTTTGGTGCCGATTATCAAATACTTTTGTGATAGGCATGGATCAAAAAAATCCGGTATGCGACTGCGTTAAATTGGGAATTCGCTAATTTATTATTAATTAGTGAAATAGCGGAATCACCTAATTTATTGTTGTATCCTCGCATTATCCTTATTTGTAGTGATTGCAACTTGACCTGACAGGTGCCCGGTTTGAAGCCTGCGACTGTCGGGTCAGATTCGGTCGTTCAATGTGGTGATTAGGGTTTGCGTCGGCGTCCGTCTGCAGCACATTTTGCCCTGATGCGTGCGCTCATTGTCGTAGTGGGCGATCCAGTCGTCGAGGTCACGTTGAAGCTCTTAGATGCTGTGAGAAATTGCGATGGAATGCATTCCGGTAGAACTCTCGCAGGATCGTCTCGTGGAAGCGCTCGCAGATGCCATTCGTCTGTGGATACCGAACTTTGGTTTGGTGTGCTCGATGTCGTTGAGGGCCAGGTAGAGCTGGTACTTGTGCGACTCCGGCCTGCCACGGAACTCGGTACTATGGAAACCGCACCGACCTACGCCGGCTACCGCGCCCGCATTCGCTTGGTGCGGATTTGTATGGCGCTGCTCTCGATGCAGGGCGACATGGCCGCTGCGCGCGACATCGTCGCTGCCGCGCATCGTAAGCCGGCCCGCTGGTAGCGCCCAACCAAGGAGATCGCCATGACCACCATGCGCGCCAAGATGCAATTGAGCAGCGTCGAAAACTTCATCACCAGCGAGCGCCTCTCCCTGCGCGCTGTGTGCGAATCCGGTGGCAATCCCGTCGACTGGAGCGACGAAGACGACAACTTCACTCGCTGGACGCCGTCGGCTGAACTGACCGTGACCGTGAATAATCCAGCGCTGCTGGGCAAGTTCAAGGCTGGCGACCAGTTCTACGTTGATTTCACGCCGGCCGAGTAAGAAGGTTCACGCCTCACCGGCGCAACCGGTGACCGTGTGCATGGTGATCGGCTGATGTGCCGGGCCGATCCAGCGAGGGATGAGAACGGACCACGTGGGCCGTGCCTTACTGCGCCTGTGGTCGATTCGCTGCGCCTGCGTTGGTCCCGAAGTTGCTGCAACGGACGAGACCGCAGGGCGGCGACGAAACGTTAATGCGTTTGCGGCGGGGTGCGGAGCTTCATCAGCCGTTCATTCGTCAGCTTCTCCACGTTTTGCATCGAACGGTCACGCGCCGTGTGGAACTTCGCAAGCAGCTCGCGGAAGAGCTGGGTTTTCTCTCGGTCGCCCCACAGGTCGAACTCCTTGAAATCCAGGACGAACCGCGTCTCAGGGGCGGTGAGGCCCCTGAACACGGTTTTGCCGTTTTCATCGATTTCAAGCACGCCGGCGCCGAATAGCGCGGCGCGCGTGTCATCATCCACTTGGATCATAGCTGCTCCGAACTTGGCGTATTGATCCTACGGAGTTTAGAGGGCGGCGCGGCAATTACAAGGCGAGTATGTCGATAGTTACCTTGTTTTGCGACAATACGTCCGGCGGAGCAAGCGTTACCGCGTCCATGTCCGCCCGCCTACTCGCCCTGCCAGAAGTCCTTGAATGTCGCGTTCCTGAACTTGACGTCGGAGAACTGCGCGCTGAAGCCGTCACTGGCCGGTGATTGCGACGAGAATCCCACCTTCGCGGTGGCCGCGCCGGGCAGGCTGAAGTTGCGCACCATGCTCCAGGTGCTACCGTCGGGCGAGGTGTAAAACACGAACATGTCCTTGCGCCGCAGCACCTTCAGGTAGACCGCGTCGCCCGGCCGCACGCCATGGTGGGCGTCGTCGCCGGCGCCCTTGGCCACGGTGGTGGAGATGCTCGCCGCGCCGGTCTTGGAAAATTCGAACAACAGCTTGGCCCAGTTGGATTTATCGTTGTAGACGATCAGCGCGCCGCCGTTGAAGGGATGGTTGACGCCGGCCGTGACCTTGGCCGAAAAGATGAAGTCGCCGGTCGGCTGGAACAGCACGCGTGGTGTTTTGTCGGCGATCTCGGTGCCGTCAGGGTTGGCGTACAAGTCGGTTCCCTTGTTGGCCTGCAACACCAGCGCTTTGTCCTTTACGCTGGCTGCGCCCAGATCGAGCTGCGACTCGAGCGCGAACGGCAGCGTGTCGATCGCCAGCTTGCCGTCCTTGAGCGTGGCTTCGCTCGCGCGGCCCTGCGCCGCCATCAGCGCCGCCGCCATGGCAACGGCGCTCAGCGTGATTTGTTTGATTTTTTTGTTTTGAAACATGACGATGTCTTCCTTGGTTGGGGCGCCGGCGCCGGGTTGTGTGTTCCGGTCCAGGGTAACCGACATCACGAGCTGGCCGGCGTGCTGGTCAGTGGTGTCGTGTTTGTTTGTCAATTTTAAGGCATTTTTACGTGCTGGCAGCCGGCCAGCGCCGCTGCCGGCCACGCCGCGCACGCCAACCCCGGCCACCTGGGCCATTCAAGTCATGCCGTGCCGCTGTCCGTGCGCTCCAGCGGGCGGGTTTTGAAAAAAGCGGGCGCAGTCGCTGACGAAACAAGACCATGGGGCCGGCCGAAGGGGGCGCGCCAATGTGCCCTGACTGAGGAACTTATATTTACCCGCGAATACAGAGCGGGTGTGGCCATTACGAGCAGGGGCGTATGTTTCTCCAAGCGTGAATCAATTAATAACATCGCATGTTGACGACATCAACATGGGATAGATACTTCGCCTCGTAGGGTGGATTGCCGCGAGCGGCCCCCGCAAATTTTGTTCCTATGCAATGAAATCCACTTGCCCGTGGCGCGCGCGACGACTATACTGCGACAAAACACTGTATATTCATCCAGTATATTTCGTCATGTTAACCACACCACTTCCTCTCACCGACGCCGCGCAGGCCGCCATGACGCAAGTCATGCGCAGCAATGTCTGGCGGGCCAGCGAGCTCGCCGTGTCGCGCGCCGTCACGGTCACGACCGGCCACGCGGTGCTCGATGCGGAATTGCCCAACCGTGGCTGGCCGCGCTCGTCACTGGTGGAACTGCTGGTCGAACAGCACGGCATCGGCGAGATGCAGCTACTGAAGCCGTGCCTCGCCGCGCTGTCCGCGCGGCAGCGCGTGGTGTTGGTGCAGCCGCCGTATCTGCCGCACGCGATGGCTTGCCGCGCTTGGCGTTTCAACGCGCAGAATCTGCTGTGGCTGAAGCCGCAAAGTTCGGCCGACGCCCTGTGGGCGGCGGAGCAGATCCTCAAGAACGGCTCGTGCGGCGCGCTGGTCCTGTGGCAAACGCATGTCCGGCCGGAGGCGCTGCGCCGGCTGCACCTGGCGGCGCAGGCCACCGATACCTTGCTGTGGCTGGTGCGGCCGTTGGCCGCAGCCGCCGATCCGTCGGTGGCGCCGCTACGGGTCGCGCTGCGGCCGGCGATGGGCGGCATCGTCGCCGACCTCATCAAGCGACGCGGGCCGGCCTGCGACGCGCCCATCTTTGTTCCCCTGGCCGACATGCCGGTCAGGCCGCAACCAGTGCCTAGTCATGAAACTCCTGTTAAGCGTGCACCTGCCGCTGCTCCCGCTCGAAGCGCTGCGCCCGCGCTGGTCTGAGCCGGGGCGATTCGCGGTGGTCGATGGCGGGGCGGTGCTGGCGATGTCGCAAGCGACGGCGGGCGACGGCGTGCGGACCGGCATGCGCGCCGGCGGCGTCGCGGCGGTGTCGCCCGACACCCAGTTGCTCCAGCGCGCGCCCGAAAAGGAGGAGGGCGCGATGGCCGCGGTCGCGACCGCGCTGATGCAGTACACCCCGGAGGTCTGCCTGCAAGCGGATTTTTCAGTCCTGCTGGACGTCAGCGCCAGCCTGACGCTGTTCAAGGGGCCGCGCGCGCTGAGCGCCAGGGTGCTGCACAGCATCGCCGCCCTTGGCTACACCGCCGTGCTGGGGGCCGCGCCCACGGCGACGGCGGCTTGGTTGCTGGCCCACAGTCCCCGCGTCAAGGGCGTGCCCCTGCGGCGTCGCGTGCTGTCGATGCCGCTGCTGGGGCGGCGGCTGGACCAGCTGCCGTGCGGGCTGGTGCCGGCGGCGGCGCCATTTCACGACTGGTTGCGGGACATCGGCGCCCAGCGGATAGGCGCGCTGCGTCGGCTGCCGCGCGCGGGTCTGCTAAGGCGCACCAGCAAGGAGCTGTTGGCGGTGCTGGACCGTGCCTACGGCGAGGCGCCCGAGCTGCACGAGTGGATCACGCCGGCGCTGACGTTCAGCGCGCGGGTGGAAACCTTCGACCGGGTGGAACAGGCCGAGGCGCTGTTGCATGGCGCGAAAAGCCTGCTGGCGCAGCTGGTCGGCTGGCTGGTGTCACTGCAGCAGGCGGTGCGCACATTTAGCCTGCTGCTGGAGCACGAAAGGGGGCGGGCCGCCGTGGCGCCGACCGCGATCGAGGTCGCCTTGGCCGAGCCGACCTGGCACGAGGACCACCTGATCCGTCTGCTCAAGGAGCGCCTGGCCAAGGTGGTGTTGGAGCGCCCGGTGATCGCGCTGCGGCTGGAGGTGCTGGCGGTGGAGGCCATGCTGCCGCCGACCGACAGCCTGTTTCCCGAGCCGGGCGGTACGCCGCGGGAGTACGCGCGCCTGCTTGAACTGCTGAGCGCGCGCCTCGGCCCGGAGCATGTGCTGGTGCTGGCCGACGCCGCGGATTACCGGCCGGAGGTGTGCAACGCCTGGGTGCCGGCCGGCGCCAAGCGCGCGCGCTCGCAACTCGAGGAGATCCTCGACGGCAGGCCGTTCTGGCTGCTGCCCAAGCCGATCAAGCTGCTGATCCGCGAGCAGCGGCCATTTTATGTCAGTCCGCTGCTGCTGATCGAAGGCCCGGAGCGGCTGGAGGCCGGCTGGTGGAATGATCAGACGGCGGCGCGTGATTACTACATCGCGCAGGCCAGCAATGCCACCTGCTACTGGATCTACCGCGAGCGCGTCAGCGATGAGGCGCGGTGGTATTTGCACGGGCTGTTCGCCTGAATCATGGGCACCGTCCCCGACACGGCAGCAGGCCCGGCGGCGCTGCCCGACTACGCCGAATTGCAGTGCCATAGCAACTTCTCGTTCCTGCGCGGCGCCTCCGCGCCCGAGGAGCTGGTCGAGCGCGCCTATTTCCTCGGCTACAAGGCGCTGGCGATCACGGATGAATGTTCGCTGGCCGGCGTGGTGCGCGCGCATCTGGTCGCCAAGGAGCTGGGTCTGCCGCTGTTGATCGGCAGCCAGCTGCTGGTGACGCCGGAGGACGGCAGTCCGCCATTCCGGCTCATCATCATCGCCATGAACAAGAATGGCTATGGCAACCTGAGCGAACTGGTGACCGTCGGCCGCATGCAGTCCGAGAAGGGCAGCTATCTGATCCGGCCACGCGACATCGCCACGCCGGTCGGCGACCTGGTGCATCTGCGCGGCCTGCCAGACTGCCAGTTCATCCTGGCGCCGCGCTACGGCGCCGACCATGCGGAGGTCGCGCGCCAGGCGGCGTGGCTGGTGCGGTTGGCGCCGGGGCGCGCGCGCATCGCGCTGACGCTGCATCTGCGTAACAAGGACCGCCCGCACCGCCAGCTGGTGGCCGATATTTCGGAAGAGTTCAGCCTGCCGGTGGTGGCCACCGGCGAGGTCGCGATGCACGTGCGTTCCTGCAAACCGCTGCACGACACCATGACCGCCATCCGGCACCGGATGCCGGTGGCGGCATGCGGCTACAAGTTGCCGCCCAACGCCGAGCAGCACCTGCGGTCGCGCCTGCGGCTCGGCAATCTGTATCCGGCGCAAGCGCTGGCCGAAACCGTGCGGGTGGCGCAGTTATGCAGCTTCTCGCTCGATGAACTGCGCTACGAATATCCGCACGAGCTGGTGCCCGAGGGCGAGACCCCGGCCAGCTATCTGCGCAAGGAAGCCTACCTCGGCGCCCATTGGCGCTACCCGCAGGGCATACCGGCCAATGTGCAGGCGCAGCTCGAGTACGAACTGGCGATCATCGCCGAGCTGCGCTACGAGGCATATTTTTTAACCGTGTTCGATATCGTGCGCTACGCGCGCGCGCAGCACATCCTTTGCCAGGGGCGCGGCTCGGCGGCCAACAGCGCGGTCTGCTACTGCCTGGGCGTGACCGAGGTCGATCCCTCGCGCGGCACGCTGCTGTTCGAGCGCTTCATGTCGCGCGAGCGCAATGAGCCGCCCGACATCGACATCGATTTCGAGCACCAGCGGCGCGAGGAGGTGCTGCAGTATGTGTACCGCAAATATGGCCGCATGCGCGCGGCGCTGACGGCGGTGGTGACGTCGTACCGTCCCAAGTCGGTGTTGCGCGATGTCGGTAAGGCGCTGGGAGTGGATCTTGCCATCGTCGACAAGGTGGCCAAGGCGCAGAATTCCTGGGGCGGCCACGCGGATCTGCGCCAGCGCCTGCTGCAGTGCGGCTTCGATCCCGACGCCCCGATCGCCGAAAAGTGGGGCGACCTGGCCAACGCGCTGATCGGGATGCCGCGCCATCTGTCGCAGCATCCCGGGGGCTTCGTCATCTCGCACACCAAGCTGTCGCGGCTGGTGCCGATCGAGAACGCGGCGATGGCCGACCGCACGGTGGTGCAGTGGGACAAGAACGACCTGGACGCGGTCGGCCTGCTGAAGATCGACCTGCTGGCGCTGGGCATGTTGTCATGCATACGGCGCACGCTGGACCTGGTGTCGGCGCGGCGCGGGACGCGCTTCGAACTGGGCGACATCCCGGCCGAGGATCCTGAGACTTACCAGATGATCTGCGAGGCCGACACCGTGGGCGTGTTTCAGATCGAATCGCGGGCGCAGATGTCGATGCTGCCGCGCATGCAGCCGCGCACCTTCTATGACCTCGTGATCGAGATCGCCATCATCCGCCCCGGTCCGATCCAGGGCGGCATGATCCAGCCCTATATCCGGCGCCGCCAGGGCCTCGAGCCGGTGACCTATCCGAGCCCGGAGATTCAAGGCGTGCTGGAGCGCACGCTGGGGGTGCCGATCTTCCAGGAGCAGGTGATGTCGATCGCGATGGTGGCGGCCGGTTTCTCGGCCGGCAAGGCGGACGCGTTGCGGCGCGCGATGGCGGCCTGGCAGCGCAAGGGCGACCTGGCGCAGTTCGAGGACGACCTGTTGTCCGGCATGCGGAAGCGCGGCTATGACGAGGCGTTCGCCAACAACATCATCAGCCAGCTGAAGGGTTTCGCGGCCTACGGCTTTCCCGAGTCCCACTCCCATTCGTTCGCGCTGATCGCCTATGCCTCGTGCTGGCTGAAACGGCACGAGCCGGCGGCGTTTCTGGCCGGCCTGCTGAACAGCCAGCCGCTGGGCTTCTACAGCCCCTCGGCGCTGGTGCAGGATGCGCAACGTCATGGCGTCGCGGTGCTTCCGGTGGATGTATGCGCCAGCCAGTGGGAGGCGACACTGGAGGAGGGCGACGCGGCGCAGCCGGCCGTCAGGCTCGGCCTCAACACCATCCGGGGCATGGCGCGGGAGGCGGCGTGGCGCATCGAGGAGGCGCGCGCGGTGGCGCCGTTCACCAGCGCCGCGGACCTTGCCGCAAGGGCCGCGCTTGACGTCGGCGACATGAACGCGCTGGCGCGCGCCGACGCGCTGCGCTGCTTGTCCGGCAACCGGCGCCAGGCGATGTGGCAGGCCAGGGCCAGCGTGCCCGACAAGGGGCTGCTGCGGCCGGCGCCGGTCAGCGAGGCGCCGGTCGCGCTGGCCGCGCCCAGCGAAGCGGCCAGCGTCGCGACCGACTACAAGCACCTCGGCCTGACGCTGCGCAGCCACCCGCTGACCTTCCTGCGCCCGCGCCTGAGCGCGATGCGCTTCGTGCCCAGCGACGTGCTGGCCACGTTCGCGGACCGGCAACTGGCGCGCGGCTGCGGCATCGTCACGGTGCGCCAGCGGCCCGGCACGGCGAAGGGCGTGGTGTTCATCACGCTGGAGGACGAGGCCGGCACCGTGAATGTGATCTGCTGGCCGACGCTGGTGGAGCAGTTCCGCAGCGAGGTGTTTAACGCGCAGCTGCTGGGCGTCTACGGGATCTGGCAATCGGACAGCGGCGTGCGCCACCTGGTGGCGAAGCGCCTGGTGGATCTCAGTCATCTGCTGGGCGAGCTCGATACGCGCAGCCGCGACTTCCACTAGCATATGGCGCGTACGCCGAGGTTGGCGTATCCGCTCAGCGGCGGGCATCCCATCTTGCGGGAGGCGTTGGCGCTCACGGCTGGGGGCGGGCAGTCATGGTGACCCGCGCGATTGGTATAAGCTGTCGGTAGACAAAGGCTCAATCGGGAGGGGAACAATGTGCGTCAATTATGTCACCGTCAGCCGGCAAATGTGTTTTGACTGGTTCAAGACGCCCATCGAAGTCAACGAGGACTGGCGCGAGGAAATCCACTGCGACTATCTGGCGCCGTTCATCATCCATGACGAGGACGGGCGCCGCAAGGGCTTGCTGGGCGGCTACGGCTTCGTGCCGCAGCGGCGTCGACCGTTCAAGAAGCTGACCGAGGAGGAGCGGCTGAGATACGAGCGCGCGCTGGAGCGCTCGCGCGCCCAAGGCAAGCCGTCGCCCGAACCGCCGCGCATCGCGATGGATACCATGAACTCGCGAGCCGAGGATGTCGGCAGCAAGGTCAATTACAAGCGCTTCTGGCTCCAGCAGCAGTTGTGCATCGTGCCGGCCATGGCTGTGTTTGAACCGAACTGGGAAAGCGGTGCGCATGAGCGCTGGCGCATCGAGCTGGCCAGCGCGGAACCGTTCGGGATGCCGGGCCTGTGGCGCTCCTGGCATGACGAGGAGGGGGCCGCCACCCATACCTTCACGCATTTCACGCTCAATGCCGACGACCACCCGCTGCTTAACCGCTTCCACCGTCCAGGCAAGGAGAAGCGGGGCCTCGCGATCCTGCGGCCAGAGCATTATGATGACTGGCTCGGTTCCAACGAACCGGAGTTCGGGCGCGCGCTGATCGAGCTTTTTCGCCCGGAGGAGCTACGCGCCAGCGCCGCACCGAGGCTAAGCCGAGGGCAATCGGTCGAGCGCGATGGGATGTTGGAAGAGGAGTTGCCAGCCGCCCGCACCCCGCAATTGGAAGCGCCGCAGGGTCGTTTGTTTGGCGACTGAAACAGCCTCGCGCAGCCGCGTCGGAGATCCGACCAATCCGACCATGCGATGACCGGAGTTCCCGCCCGAGCGCTCGTGTTCCGCCGGAGCCACCGGCTGCCGACCACAGCGATAAGCATCGTACCCCCCGCCGGCAGATAGGGCTTGTGGTACCGTATGCTTTTTATGGATAACCTGATGGGTGGCTTCGAATTGCTTCACCAAGGAATCGCTCGACGCGGGCAAAGCTGCGGTCGTGCAAAAAAACAAGCAGGCCGTTCTCGGCTAGGGTAGGCAACAAACAACAGATTACTCATTCGGCATAGACGCCCTAGAATTTCTGATAGCAAACAATAGAATTTTCACAAGCGCCTGTTGGGCGAACATATCTGAAAGGAAGTCCATGGCGGAAGAATTGGCTAACAGTGGAGGTAGGCAATCCTTTGATAAGGCTCTTGGCTTGAAGGAAAAAGCCAGCGATTTTCACTGGATGCTACAAATCGTAGCCTTAACGCTATTTATAGATTGTGTCCTCTTACTGGTAAAACATGAGAATCTGTGGAGCTACCCTTGGGGGCAATTTAATTTCACTGGCGAATTGCCGCTGCTGCTGGCTTCAGGGCTGGCCTACTCAGTTATCGTTTCAGCAGTCATTCCGGTACTAGGCGGTTTGGTCGGCTACGTAGTCAGGTTCCTGTATTATCAGTTTCTATATCTCTATGTTAGAAATAGAGATGATTTTAAGCGTTGGCGAAATCAGGTTACCTATTATGAGCTGAAAGAGCACGCCGATCGTACGCAGAGCAGCTATGCAAGAAGTGTTTACGAGAACTGGGAGAACACTCAAATAAAGATTGAGGGCGAAAAAATCAAAATGGAACGAGCAGCGTTCCGGGTCTTGGTGATGATTGCAAGCGGATTCTATCTTAGCACGCCTGAGAAAGGCTCTACGCTTCTAATTTTCTCTCAATATCTAAGCATCGACGCTTTCGTTTTGGCTGCAATCTTTATAGTAGGGATTCTTTTTTATATTTGCGGTGTTTCCTGGTGTAGGGATCGGTATCAAACAAAATGGATAACTTACGCTCCCCTCTACGACGAAATTATTGCGAAACAGGAGGCCGAGAAAAAGAAAATGGAAGATTTTGCTAACGAGTCTTACGAGCGAATGCGACTACGTCGTTAGTCAGGAAAGCTCTTGCAAAGATGAACGCGCTTGAGCAATCTGCCGCTGTGCGCGTTAAAGCAAGGGTATGCAATTGCTTGGAAGCGCATTGCCGTAATTATTAAGATGTCTTCCAGAAAATCTCTTAAGTTGTGCCGAACGGATTCCGCTCCCAGCGGGCGGCGGATAAACATACGAGTCCACCAGGGAGCTTAACTGGATCGGATTCCTGTAGAACTCTAAACAATCTTTCTGACAGTTCTATATTTTCGCGCGCGGTCTGTAAGACCGCTCTTGCATACCAATCGCCAAGCAGAGTATCGATGACGTGCAAACCGTACTCGACGTTGTCCGTTTTTTCGGATTGATCGGATATGAGGAACGCGTGCGCCAAACGCATTCTGCTTCGGCTCCGCCTGAAGGCGCTCAGTATGCCTTGCTGGTGTTGCTTAAGAAGTTCGACTGCGCGTGAACGGAACGTGGGTTTTCGGTCTGCCGCTTCCCCGTCGGCGAATACCTGCATCGCGCCGACCAATGCCGATACCAACGTCGTGGTTTCCATCAAGGTTATTTCGATTTTCAACAACGCGCGTGGAATCAATAGACGCAAGTCCATTGATACATTTGAGTAGGAGCATTCGAACTGTCTGAATAGTTGACTCGAGACGCTTTCTGGGAGATGGTATGGCCTCTCAACGCCTTGAAGGGAACGAAAGCGGCTTATCGATTCAAGCACACCCAATAGTTCAACCATTTGCGGTAGGATAACAATCCACTTATCCGGCCGCCTGTTGTTATCGCCCGGTGGGTCGACCACGACGATATCGATTTCTTGCCCTGCGTCGACCCGGGCGTGCGTACAAAGCATGCTGGCAAAAGCGACCGGTGGAGCGCCGACCGAAGTTGAAATGTTGGCAGTGTTTCTCAATTGTTGAAGGCCGTCATACACCTTCGACCACCGTTCGCTGCCTCCCTTCGCCTCCAGCGCATGCCACTGATTGGTGTTGTCTTTCACCACGTAATCCGGCAGGGAGCGCCCGATCTTCAGTCCTACCTTTCCAGCCACGACCGAAATCATGCTGTCCTGGAATACTGTGGTGTGCAGACAGACTTCGATTTTAGCACCTGCCGAGTCCAACCAGGTATCCATTGCTATGTAGGCAGCCATCGACCCGATGTCGTAGGAATATTGGCCGACCACTGTCGGATCCAGCAAACGATAAGCACTATGAAGCGAGATCTTCCCGCTTGAAAACTGGATAAAACATTCAACCGACCTGAAATTAGAGGTTAGCGCATTGAGTAATATGACGCGTTCTGCCGGAAGAATTTTGAAAAGGCTAGGCCATTTGCCTTTCGGTCCATACCCAGCGCACAACGCCGCCTTGAAGAGCAGCTTTTGACTAATGCACACGGTCGGCGCAAAGGGGCCATAAGCAGGCGGGCAGTGAAGGGCCAGTTTGGAGAAATGACGCTGTATATATGCTAGTGGTTTTGTTTTTTTGGGATTTCGCTTCGGGATTTGCTTGCCGTTTTTGATGAACCAGTATTCAAACGAGGTACTCACCGAGCTTCTCCAGCGCATCTTAGATTAACTATCAATGTAAAGCATGATTGAATATTTGGCAATCTTCGGAGTTGTGTATGGCATCTGGTTTGGCGGGTTTGACGGCGGTACCAACGGTTGCCCCAGCCGTATCGTCCGTTCGGACGATCCTTGTCCCGCCATTTCTGCCCATACTTCGGCGATGGAACTTGATGACAAAAAAACGACCATCCGGATGTGGTGCATCTATGTCAGCAGTTGGGCCGCCTACCTGCTGTTGGTGGGCTTGGCATTGCAGCTTGATGAGTTGAGGCAGGGGCGGTTCGACACGCGGGTCGTGACAATACTATTGAAAAGCACGCCGCATGCGTTGTTTCTGGCATTGTTATGGCCGCTTAGCGGCTACCTTGAGCGTAAGCGCCTCACACTGTGGAGAATATTCCTTACTCACCTCGGTTGTGCGCTTGTGTACGCTGTGACGTGTTACCTATTGATATGGTTCTTGCTTGGTCTGCGGCAAGCGCCTGCATGGTATATGTGGCCGGCGCTGTATGCCATGATGACTTATTTTGTTATCGCAGCCATGTTCCATATGGTCCGCGCTGATAATGCTCGCAGGCGTCAGGCGGCGGCCGCGCAACTGGCCCAGAATTTGGCGGTTGAATCCGAGATGAATGCGCTGCGCAACAAGCTCAATCCCCATTTTTTGTTCAACACGCTGCACTCGATTATCGCGCTGACCCGCAAGAATCCAGCCGGGGCGGAAGCGGCCCTGTTCCAGTTTTCTGCCATGCTGCGCTATATCCTCGATACCGAGAAGAGTGATAGCAGCCAAGTCACGCTTAGCGACGAGTTGAGCTTCGTACGGGACTATCTTGAATTGGAGAGTCTGCGGCTAGGCCCTCGTCTGCAGGTCAAGTGGGATCTGGATGATGGTATCAGCGGATGCGTGCTGCCTGCCTTGTTATTGCAACCGTTGGTGGAAAACAGTATCAAGCACGCTTTCAACCCACATAGCCGGCCGGGCACGATAATGATACGGACCAGCGTTGACGAACTTACCCAGACGCTGAATCTGGAGGTGGCGGACGATGGGCCGGGTGCGGAGTCCTTCACCCCTGGTCGCTCGAACGGGCTGGGTATTCGTACCTTGGCGCGGCGCCTTGAACTTGAATACGGCGCGCGCGGCGCCCTTGTCATCAAAACGGCTCCCGGCATGGGCTTTGTTGTCACTATATCGATGCCCTTGGCATTTGCATGATTCTGGAGGTTGGATTGGCCCCGAGAACCGTATTCATTGCCGAAGACGAGCCGCTAGCGCGGGAAGTGCTGCGTGATGCGATCTACGCGCACGCCGGACTGCGGTTGGTAGGTGAGGCTGCTGACGGGGCAAGGGCACTGTCACAAATTAGCGAGCTCCGCCCGGACATCGTATTCATGGATATCCAGATGCCCGAGATGACGGGGGTGGAGGTCCTCGCGCGCCTGAACCATACGCCCGATATTGTGTTTACCACGGCGTACGATCGATATGCCGTGGCCGCCTTTGAACTCAATGCGGTAGACTATCTACTCAAGCCTTTTACGCGCGCACGTTTTGATGCTGCTGTGGCGCGGCTAATGGAATGCCGTCGATCCGATAGCGAAGTGAGCATCGACCTCAGTCAGGTTATGGGGCGGAAGCCGCATCAGCTCAAGCGCATCTTTGTGCGCGACCGCGGTCGGATATTCGCGCTCGCGCTCGACGAGATCGAGTATATCAAGACCGACTCCAAATACACGGCCATCGTCGCGCGCGGACAAACCTTCCTGGTGCGGGCGGGGATCACGGAGATCGAGGCGCAACTGGATCTGACGCGATTTTTCCGCGTCCACCGCTCCGCGCTCATCAATCTTGACTACGTCGACTCAATGAAAACTGATGATCGCTCGAGATTGCTTATACGTATGCGGGATGGAAGCAGCCTGACCGCGAGCCGTGAGACTGCCAAGATCCTGCGCGATATGGCGTTTTAACTTCGAACTTGTTGCGCTTTTGCCTGCACATTCAAAATAATTTACGCATGCGTATACTTAATGCGAAATGTGGCGTATAGTGGCTCTACGCTGATTCGAGGCCGGCGCTATCCGGCGGTGGTTGAATCGGACGATGACCGCTTCGTTATTTTTCGTCTGGAAGGACATTTCATGAAATTTCGTAACATTTCGCTCGCTGCCTTGCTGTCCGTGATCGCAGTGGTGGCGGCCGCGCAAGCGCCTGCCCCCGCGCCAGTGGCGGCGCAATCGAATGCAGGCTGCGTCAAACAGAAATTGAGCACCGAATCGTTGGTGTCGGAATTGCTCGATGACCCCGCTGCCAAGGAAGTCCTGTACAAACATGTGCCAGCGTTGAAAGGTAACGACCAGTTCGAAATGGCCCGCGCCATGCCCCTGCGTGCAATCCAGCCTTATGCCGAAGAAACCTTCAGCGACAAGGTGCTGGACGCCATCGATGCCGATCTGGCCAAACTGCCGATCTGTAAGTAGTGTAAATTGTCTCCAGTGCCGCTCGGCGCACTTTCACAGGACGCCGTCTGAGGCGACGTCCTTTTTTTTGCTATCATCGTGATGGTTTTTTTCCGTGATCGGATGTCCCATTCATGACCAAAGTCCCGTTGTCTCCCCAGCAAAGCAAACAGACCATCCAGGTGCCAGCCGCCGTCGAACGGACCAAGCTGCGGGGGAGGCCCACAAAGGATCAGGCTGGAACAATTGAAGCCGACATCCTCAAGGCGGCGATCGCGCTGTTCGATGAATTGGGCTTTGATGGCGCGGCGATGGAAGCGATCGCGGCGCGGGCCGGCATCTCCAAGCGCACGCTGTATATGCGCTATTCGGATAAGAAGGCGATTTTGAAGGATGTGATTACGTTCATCGTCGGTAGCGCCCGCCAGCCAGACCCTCCCGCATTTCCGAACATGCGTGCCTGCCTCACTTTTCACGTCGAAAATTGCTTCATGATTTGCGACGACCCAGGAATGCGCGTGTTGATGGCCATGAGCGGCAAGCCGTCGCCGGCAGTGCGCGAATTGTCGTCCTTGGGGCAGGAAATCACCATGGACCTTGGCGTCCGCCACATTGTCCAAACCATCGTCGACACGTCGGCCAAGTTCGGCATCACGGTGCACGAGCCTGCTTTTTATGCCACGTCATTGCTCGATCTGACCATGGCGCATCATCAGCGTTATCGCGAGTTGGGCGAAAGGGTGGCTTCCCCTGGCGTCGCCGCTGCCCGCATCGTCAATCTGCTATTGGCAGGTATGCAAAGCGATTGCGCCGCATCCGATCGATAGGCGGCTTTGCGCTGATCGGCGTTCCGAACTCACGCCTGAACTGTATTTATCCGATTGCCGGAGAGGGCGTGCTGTCGCTTTTGCGTGACAGCTGCGCGCTGTGCCGCGTTCTGCGGATTGCAATAATTAAACGTCTGTGTATACTTAATTCAGCGTCAAAATAAATATCAGGAGACATAACAATGAAAATGACCCGGCGTACGTTGTTGACCACCACTGGCTTGGCGCTGGCGTTGCCGGCGTTCGGGGCCTCGCCGCCCGTCTACAAGCGCTCCAGCGCCCCTATCCCTGAGCGCGTGCGCGATCTGCTGAGCCGCATGACCCTCGACGAAAAAGTGGCCCAACTATGCTGCATGTGGATGACCAAGGTCAGTATCGTGGACCGGGAAAACTTCGCGTTTTCACCGGAAAAGGCCGCGAAGGTTATTCCGCATGGCATCGGCCAAATCGCCCGGCCATCGGATCTGGCCGGTAGCGGCCGTTTCCAGACCAAGTCCTTCCGTGAGCCTGAGGATGCGGTGACGTTCGTCAACGCCGTGCAGCGTTATGCAGTCGAGCAAACCCGGCTGGGCATCCCAGTACTGTTTCACGAGGAAACAGCGCATGGGCTGGCCGTCAAGGGAGCTACCGCATTTCCCATCCCGCCAGCGCTGGGCAGCACCTGGGATCCAGCTCTGGTGGAGCAGTGTTTTGCCGTCGCCGGGCGCCAGGCGCGTCGTCGTGGCGTAACGGTTGGCCTGAGTCCAGTGCTTGACCTGCTGCGCGATCCGCGTTGGGGACGCAGCGAGGAGTTCTTCGGGGAAGACCCGTATCACGTCGGCGAAATGGGCGCGGCGGCGGTACGAGGCTTGCAGGGAACGGTGCGGCCGATCGGACCGGAAAATGTATTCGCAACGCTCAAGCATTTCGTGCACGGCATGCCACAGAATGGCCTGAACATCGGCCCGTCCGATATGTCGGAGCGCATGCTGCGCGACACCTATCTGCCGCCGTTCAAGGCGGCGATCGGGGCCAAGGCCGCTATCGTGATGCCGTCGTATAACGAGGTGGGTGGGGTCCCATCGCACGCCAGCACGCAGCTATTGCAGCAGACCGGTCGAAGCCTGCTGGGCTTCCAAGGGGCCTATTTCAGCGACTACGGCGGCGTCGGCGAGATCGCCGAACTGCACGGCATGGCGGCGGATGCCGAGGGCGCCGCCGTGTTGGCGATGCGCGCGGGCGTGGACGCGGATTTGCCGGAGGGTAGCTCCTACCAGAAGTTGGCCAAGCTTGTGCAGGATGGCCGCGTGCCGCAAGCCCATGTCGATGCCGCGGTGGCGCGTATTCTTGCGCTCAAGTTCGAGGCCGGCCTGTTCGAGCGTCCGTATGTCGATCCGCAGCGCGCCGCCGAAGTCCTGAACGATCCGCAGGCGGTGGCGCTGGCGCGTACCGCCGCGCAGAAGGCCGTGGTGCTGCTGAAGAACGATGGTGTCCTGCCGTTGGATGCGGCGGCAGGCATGCGCATCGCGCTGATCGGACCGAATTCGGTCAAGCCCATGTTGGGTGGTTATTCGGGATGGCCCAAGGCGGCGATCGGCGTCCTGGAAGGGCTGCGCCAGGCTGGCGCCAACGTCACCATCGAGCAGTCCGACGGCGTCTGGATCACGCCACCACTGGCCGAAGGTGTCCGCCCCGAGGCGCCGTTGATACGGCCGGTTCCCGCAGCCGATAACCGGGCCCGCATCGCCGCGGCGGTCGAGCTTGCGCAGCGCTCGGATCTGGTGGTGCTGGTGGTGGGGGACAATGAGCAGGTGACGCGTGAGGCCGTAGCCGCGGTGCTGCCTGGTGACCGCAATTCGCTGAACCTTTACGGCGACCAGGACGCGCTGGTCGAGGCCGTGCTCGGTTGCGGCAAGCCGGTCGTGGCGCTGTTGCTGAACGGACGCCCGCTTGCCGTCAATCGTTTGGCGGAGAAGGCCAACGCGCTGGTCGAGGGATGGTACCTGGGGGAGCAGGGCGGCAATGCGGTCGCTGACGTGTTGTTTGGCAAGGTGAACCCCGGCGGCAAACTCGCGGTGAGCTTCCCTCGTTCGACCGGTGAACTGCCGGCGTTCTACAACCGCCACCCCTCCGCGGACAGGGTGCCGTATGTCGAGGGCAAACGTACGCCGCTGTATCCGTTCGGCCATGGCCTGAGCTACACGAGCTTCGAGCTGTCGGCGCCGCGCCTGTCGAAAGAGCGGATCGGTCGGGGCGAAGCGTTCACGGTGGAGGTCGATGTGACCAACACAGGCAAGCGTGACGGCGACGAGGTGGTGCAAGTCTATGTGCGCGACACGGTCAGTTCGGTCCCGCGTCCCGTGCTGGAACTGAAAGCGTTCCGCCGGGTCACGCTGCCGGCGGGCGGCGGGACCACCGTGCGCTTCGACCTCGGTCCTGCCGCGCTGGCGTTTTGGGACGCCACCATGAAATGGGGGGTGGAACCGGGAACCTTCGTGATCAGCGCCGGCAACAGCTCTGATCGTCTCAAATCGGTGAAGTTGGTCGTTGCCTGACACTTTTGCTTGGAGGTTACGCATCATGGGCTCTTTGGTCACCCCTTTTGCGCAAGTCCCGGTGGAGCGCGCGGAGTTGATGAACGAGACGATCCATGCGATCTATCAATCCGTGCTTGAACCCGAGCCCTGGCGTGGCAGCATGGCATTGATCTCGGAATATATCGGCTGCACCAGTACGACCATCGTGGTCCGCCCCAGTTCTGCGACCGACCTGGGATACCTGGTGTGTCATCCCGCGAACGGAAAAGAATTCGAGACCGCCTATCAGACCAAATGGTACCTTTCCGACCCTTTCGTCAATTTGCCGCCAGAACGCGTGGTCCTTGTTTCCGACGTCATGCCCCATCGCGCGTGGGAGGACAGCGACTATTTCCAGCAGTTCCTGCGCTACGGCATGCCTGCTGACGCCGACCACGGCATGGGCGTGGACATTGTCACCAGCGCCGGCACAGTGTCCCGGCTGCGCCTGTACCGTCACCCTGAGTTACCGCCGTTTAACCTCGAGGACAAGCGGCGCCTGAGCATCCTGGTACCGCACATCAAGCAGGCGTTGGCGCTGACCGCCCAGGTGACGCGCAGTGAGGCGGTACGCGAGATCTACGAGGAGGGGCTGGACCGGCTGAACATCGGCGTGCTGGTTCTCGATGAGCGGGCCCAGCTGCTTCGGGCCAACCCGGTCGCCTGCCACCTGTTGGCAGCCGGCGATGGACTGCGTCTGGCCGGGCGCGAACTGGAGACCTGCACGCCGGTGGAGACGCGGGAGTTGCGGCGGCTGCTGACCGATGCGTCGGCCAATGCGGGCGCTGTCGCTGCGATGTCCCTGAGCCGTCCGTCAGGCCGCCGCAAGATGGCGGCGGTCGTGCGAAGAATACCGATGATCGAGGAATCGGACGGCCGATCCAGGCCGGCGTACGCCATCTTCCTGCGCGATCCCGATGCGCAAGCCAGACCGGCGCAGGAGATTACCCGGCAGTTGTTCGATTTCACGCCGGCAGAGGCGAATTTCGCCGTCGAATTGGTCAATGGTCTCAGCCTGGACGATGCCGCCGTTAAACTCGGAATCCGCCGCAACACGGCGCGTGCGCACTTGCGGGCAATATTCCTGAAGGCCGGTGTCACACGCCAGAGTGAACTCGTCAGGGTGTTGTTGAACGCGGTGCTGGGACTGGAAGTTGCATAGTGCTGAAGGACCCCGTTTCATATCGACTCACTCACCAAGGACAAATCATGTTGAAGCAATTCGTGGGCATCGTGGCGCTGGCCACGCTGTGTCTGCACGCGGCTGGCGCATCGCTGCCAAGACTGGAGCAACGTGGCAAGTCGACGCAATTGATCGTTGACGACAAGCCCTATCTTATCCTGGGGGGCGAGCTCCATAATTCGAGCGCGTCGTCGGCAGACTATATGGCGCCGATCTGGCCGCGCCTGAAGCAGATGAACCTGAATACGGTGCTCAGCACGGTCAGCTGGGACATGGTCGAGCCGGAAGAAGGCCGTTTCGATTTCAGCTCTCTCGACCGCCAGCTCGAAGCCGCACGCGCACAAGGCATGCGTCTGGCCGTGATCTGGTTTGGCGCCTACAAGAACGCGCGTTCGACATATGCGCCCGGGTGGGTGCGACGGGACACGGCCCGGTTCCCGCGTGTGGTGGCCAAGCGCAGCAAGCCGGAATTCATGAGTTATGAGGGGGCCATGCCCATGGCAGTGCTGACGCCGTTTTCGGCGCAGTTGCAAACCGCCGAACGCCGGGCGTTCACGGCATTCCTGGCCCACTTGAAAGCCATCGATCCGCAACATACCGTGATCCTGATTCAAGTCGACAACGAGGTCGGCATGCTGGGTGACAGCCGGGATCGCTCAAAGCTTGCACAGGCAGCCTGGGACGCACAGGTGCCGGCATCGCTGATGAACCACCTCGAGCGCCATCGTGGAACGTTGCGCCCCGAGCTGCTGGCGATCTGGGGGCGCCAGCAGTTCCGTCGCGGCGGCACGTGGGAACAGGTTTTCGGCAAGGATGTGCAGGCGGAAGAAATCTTCATGGCCTGGGCGTATGCCACCTATCTCGAACGCGTCGCCCAAGCCGGAAAGAAAGAGCTGGCGCTGCCCATGTATGTGAACGCATGGTTGGGGCCCCAGCCGGGCCAGCCCCAGGCGGGAGACTATCCGAGCGGCGGCCCGGTGGCGCGCATGATGGATGTGTGGAAGGCGGCGGCGCCCTCAATCGACCTGCTGGCGCCGGACATCTACGTTGACGATGTCAAGGGCACTTTGGCCGATTTCGACCGCGCTGACAACCCGATCTTTGTGCCCGAAGCCCGATTCAAGGCCGTGAATGTGTTCCGCGCCATCGGTGTACACAAGGCGCTGGGTTGGTCCATCTTTGGCGTCGAGGACCTGTTCCCCGGCAAGCAATTGACGCAGGTGTATGAGGTTCTTGGTTGCATGAGCGACGTCATCCTGCGCGCGCAGGCGCACGGGGCGATGCACACCGTGCTGCTTGAGCGCGACGATCCGGTACCGGCCTCACTGGCCGGGTATTCGCTGACCGTCCGAGGCATGACCGCGCAGATCAAGAAGATGATGTTCGATGCTGGCTTGTCGGCCCCGGCGGGAGGCAGCGCCGCAGGTGGCGAGGCGGCGGTACCCGCGCCGGTCAAGAAAGACCCGACCTCATTCGGTTTCGTGATTGCAGGGGGGGCGGGCGAGTTCTTCCTCGTTGGACAGGATTTCATGGTGGACTTCGCACGCAACGGCAAGCTGGCAGAGATCGATTTCGTCGAGGAGGGGCGCTTCAGGGATGGGCGCTGGATCCCGGGGCGTCGTCTCAACGGCGATGAACTGGTCATGTTGCTTCCTGCCCAAGGGGTGGGGCTGATCCGCGTAAAGCTGCTGGAGACTGAGCGTTAATGCTCCCGCGCCTCCAATTCGTCTAGTCCGCTTTAACGATGACGGCGGCAATCGTACCTCCATAATGCATGGACCTGGTTGATGAGGACACCCATGAACACATATGAAGCCACGATTTCGCTGGCCGGCTGGCCGGCGCCCACGACCTCTGCGCAGGAACTGCAGAATCCGCTGGCGTGTTTCCCGGGCGCGTTAGTGCTGGTCACCTGCGGACATGGCGCCGACGGTGTCGGCCTGCTGGCGCGCAGTTTCGCCATATTGTCGCCGGCATCGGCGCTGGTGGCGTGGACCATCGAGCGCCACGCTGCCGGGGCGCTGG
Organism: Duganella sp. SG902; assembly: GCF_013376005.1. GTDB lineage: Bacteria > Pseudomonadota > Gammaproteobacteria > Burkholderiales > Burkholderiaceae_D > Rugamonas. The sequence continues at coordinate 67,551 of NZ_JABMJK010000007.1, forward strand.
TATTGGAGCAGGCCACGCAGTGGGAAGCCCACGCCCTGGCCTATGACCAGGCCGCACTGGCCGCGCGGCTCGCGGCCGCTTCCGGCGAAAGCCTGGGCGATACGCCCTTATGGGTCGCCGCAAGCGGTATTCGGGTGTTGCGGGGCGGCGCGGTCACGCTGTCGTGCCAGCGTGTTGCCACGTTTGCTTGCGAGGACAGCCTGATCGTCATCGGTCGTGTCGCCGGCTTTGTCCGCGGCGACCTGCCGCCGCTGATCCGCCACGACAACGTGGACACAATCGGCATCGATATCGCCGGACGGCCGCTGGGCGTGGAGGCCGCGACCACCGCGACATCGCTGAGCTACCTGCTCGGTTCGGCGTTTTTCTACCTTTACGGCAAGATGCGCGAGGTTGGAGGGCGGCTCGGGTACAACAATATCGAGATGTTCGTTCTCACCGCCCTGGGTGAACGCGGCGGGCGCACCCGTCGGGAGATCGAGACGCTGCTGGCCTACAGCGCCCATCCCACCAACTTGCAGGCCATGGACGACCTCGAAGCACGCGGCCTGATCGAATCGCGCGACGCCAGCAACGGCGTATTGTCTGACGCGAGTTACCATCTTACTTCTGCCGGGCGAGCCGTTTTCGAGCAGGCCAGGCAGGCGGGCCTGCGTGTCGAGGCGGAGATGGGAAATCTGCTCGGCGTCCCTGAAACGGTGGCGTTGCGCGCGCTGCTGTGCCGGTTCGTCGGGAAAATCGATCGGTATGCTCCTGCCGCTTGGCTTTAACAGCGACGGGGCCGACGTAATGTCCTTTACAAAAAGAGATCTGAAAAACCGCTCGGCGTCCTCGCATGCGAGCGGCGTGACACTGGCACCGGACCTGCGCCGAAGCGGCGTCTCAGGTCAAGCGCATGGGCGAAAATTCTCCAGCAGGACAATAAGGTCGCACGCGCTGCTGGACATCAGCCGGTAGTCAACATGGCGGGAACCGGCGCATAGCCTTATCGTCCACCATCACCGTCCGCTGACAGAGCACGGTGACAACCGCCGTGAGGCGGCGATCGAGCGTATGCATTTCAACGCGGGCGGCGCGCTCCGCCGGGTGCCGCGGACCAAAGACGGCGTGGCACGGCGATCGGTCGCGCCGCATTTCCGCGATCCGCTCGCTTGGAATCGCATCAGGTGGCAGGAATCGGCCACCTGGACGCGTCGACCGGAGCTGATTTTTCTATCGCGACCAGCCCAGGCCCAGTGACTTGTGCAGGGAGACGAAATCGTTGGTGAGTGCGGCTTCGGCCGACGCGAGTCGCTGTTCGGCGTTGATGCGCGCGCGCTCGGCATCCAGCAGGTCCATGGTGGTGGCGGTGCCGCCGTGTTGACGTGCGCGGGTGAGGTCGGCGGCGCGGCCCGCTGCTTCCGTGGCTCGCGCCAGCGTCGCCACGGTAACCCGGCGCTGGCGGAAGCGCGTGAGTGCATCCTCCGTGTCCCGCAGCGCCGCCAGCACGGTCGCACGATAGCGCGCCTCGGCTTCGTCACGCCTGCCTTGTGCCTTTTCAAGACCGCTGGCGTTGCGGCCAAAGTCGAGGAAGTTCCAGCTCAGTTGCGGCGCCGCGAGGGCAACGAAGTCGTCCAGATGCGTCAGGTCGGACAAGCGCGTTCCACCGATGCCGACCAGCCCCATCAGGTTCAGGCGCGGGAGGCGCGCGGCGTCGGCTTGTCCGATTTGTGCCGTGCGCGCAGCCAGCGCGCGTTCTGCGGCGCGGATATCGGGGCGATTGCGCAACAGCGTGGCCGGATCGCGCACGGCCACCGCGGCCGGTGGCAGCGGCACGGGCGCCGGCCGGGCCAGTTCCGTATCCAGCGCACCCGGAGGCGCGCCCGTCAAGACGGCCAGGGCGTTGCGGTAGCTGTCCAGCTCAGCCACCAGCGGCGGACTGTCGGCGCGCGTCGACTCCAGTTGGCCCTGTAGCCGTGCCAAGTCGAGCTCGGTTGCTGTACCCGCTGCGCGCCGGTGCCCGGCAAGGTCGAGTAACCGCAGCTGGCGTGCGATGGCTTCCTCGTTCAGCGCCTGGCGCCGCTGGCAGCTGCGCAGATTGACGTAGACTTGCACCACCTCGGCCGCCAGACTGACCTGCATGTCGGCCAGGTCCGCCTCGGCCGCTTGCGCCGACGCGGTGGCCGCCTCCACGGCACGGCGCTGGCCGCCAAACAGGTCGATCTCCCAACTGGCATCGAAGCCCAGGTTGTACAGGTCCAGCTGCGACGGCAATTGTGGGCTGTCTTCGCCACCGGCGCCCGGCGACGGCATTCGTGCGTGGGCGTACAATGCTTTGGCGCCGCCCCGTGGCGACTGGGTCGCCCGCTCCGCCTGGAGCATGGCGCGCGCCTGCCGAAGGCGTGACCGCGTTCCTGCCAGCCCGGGGTTGGCCGCGAACGCACGCTCCACCAGGCCGGTCAGTACAGAGTCGTTTAAACCCAGCCACCACGCCGAGGCCTGTGCTGTCGTGCCGGCGTCGTTGGCGCGGACGAACGCCTCCGGCAACGGCATCGCGGGTGGGCCCGCATAATCGGGACCGACGGTGGTGCAGCCGGCGGCCAGAGCGCCCGCACATATTGACAACAAAATTCTTTGGTACATCCAATACTCCTTAATGCGTGGCCAGGGGGGCGTCCTTGTCCAGTGGCCGCAGGAAAACAACCAGCGGTAGCGTGCACATCACACCCACTGACAGTATCCAGAACAGGTCGATATAGGTCATGGTCAGCGCCTGCGCCTCGATGGTTCCGGACAGGGCGCGCAGCGCCTGCTCAGTTCCACCCATGACCTGCGCCTGGGCCGCGAGATGGTCGTGCAGGCCGGCGCCGTTGGCATTCAAGCTTTCCTCCAGCCGGCGGTTGTGCAGCCACATGCGCCTGTCCTGCACAGCGGCAATACCGGCCAGAGCCAGTGATCCGCCCAGGTTGCGGGCCGCGTTGAACAAACCCGCGGCGTCGCTCGCGTATTCGGAGGAGACCGACTGGATCGCGGCCTGGTTCAGGTACAGCATGGCGAAGATCGTGCCGACGCCCCGGATCAGTTGCGAGTACAGGAACTCCGGCCCCGCGGCTTGCGCGGTCAGGGACGTGTCCATGTATGCGCTCCCGCCCAGCAGCACCAGGCCGAAAGCGACCGCGACACGAATGTCGACGTAACGGATCAATAGCGGCACCAGGGGCATCAGCATCAGACTCGGTATCCCGGACCAAACCACCACGCCGCCCGACTGCTGGGCGTTGTAATTGGCGATATAGGCGAGGAATTGTGGAATGACGTAAGAAGTCCCGTAGATCACCATGCCCACCATGGTTCCCATGATGACCACAGCGCTGAATTGCCGGTCAAGCAGGATGCGCATGCGAATGACGGGGTGCCGGGCCGTGAATTGTCCCACCATCATCGTCATAAACCCTGCCAGGGATAGCGCCGTCAGCCAGAGGATGTGACGCGACGCGAACCATTGCTCCCGTTCGCCTTCTTCAAGCACGATCGTCAGACCGCCAAGAAAGGCGGCCAGTCCGACGATGCCGAGCCAGTCGGCCTGAATCAGCTGGTCCGCCTGCGGCTTGCGGTGCGGCAGGCCGATCCAGAGCAATGCCATCAGCGCGAGGCAGATCGGCACGTTGAGGAAGAAGGCGTAGTGCCAGCTCAGGTTCTCCGTCAGCCAGCCACCGATCACGGGGCCGATCACCGGACCGAGGATGGCGGTTGCGCCGAACATCGCGGTGCCTATCGGCTGCTGATCGCGCGGCAGCCGGGTGGCGATGATGGTTTGCGCAGTCGGAATCATGGCGCCGCCGGTCAGGCCCTGGCCAACGCGTCCAATCACCATCATGGTCAGCGACGTTGACAGACCGCACAGCACGGAGAAGGCGGTGAACAACGCGGCCACCAGCAACAGGAAGGTGCGTAGCCCCAGCAGGCGCTCAAGCCAGCCGCACAGCGGAATGATGACGATTTCCGCCACCAGGTAGCCAGTGGCGATCCAGGTTCCTTCGGTGCCGCTGGCGCCGATCTCGCCCTGTATCGTCGGTAGCGACGAATTGACAATCGAGATGTCCAGGGTTGCCATCAGCGCGCCCAGCGTGCCCGCGGCAACGGCAAGCCAGGCGCCAGCGTCCGCGCGCGCGGCGGGAATGGTCCTCACTGGCGCGCTCCGGCCGTGGCGATCTCTACTTTCGCAGACAGGCCGGCCACCAGCACCTGGCGGGCGTTGGCATCGGCATCGAGCGCGATGCGCACCGGGACGCGCTGCACGATTTTGGTGAAATTGCCGGTGGCATTTTGCGGTGGCAGCAGCGAAAACTGTGCGCCAGTGCCCGGGGCGATACTGTCGACATGCCCGTGGAAGCGCTGATCGGGCAGGGCGTCGATGGTGATCTCAGCGCTCTGGCCAACGCGCATGCGGCGCATTTGCGTTTCCTTGAAATTCGCGACGATGTACAGGTTATCCGATGGCACCAGCGTCATCAGGCGCGTACCTTGCTGAACGAACTGGCCTTGGCGCACGGTTCGGTCGCCGATGCGGCCGGCGATACCGGCGACCAGCGTGGTCGATTCAAGATTGATGTTGGCCGCCTTGAGCTGCGCCTCGGCGCTGCCCGCCTGCGCCTCGGCCTGGCGTACCTGTGCGCGCAGCGACGCGATGCGCTTCTCCGCATTGGCCAGCGCCGCCCGGTGGATACCCACCTGCTGCGCACTTTGCTGCGCCTGGTTGCGTCGCGTGGCCAGTTGTTCGGATGTTTCCGCGCCGATCGCCACCAGCGGTGCGTAGCGGTTCGCCTCGGCGGCGGCAAAGGCGGCGCTGGTTTGCGCGGTCTGCAGTTGGATGCGGGCCTGTTCGACTGCCGACACCTGCTCGTCGATCTGGGCGCGCACCGCATCCGCGTTGGCGTGGGCGATGGCGATTTGCGCCTTGTACTGCTCAGCTTGGGCGCGATAGTCACGCGGATCAATCCGCACCAGCGGCTGACCGGCGCTGACTGGCTGGTTATCCTTGACCAGCACCTCCAGCACGTAGCCGCTGAGTTTGGGGGCGATGGTGACGCCGTCGGTTTGCAAGTAGGCGTCGTTCGTTTCTTCGTGGTAGCGGCCGACTTGCAAGTGGTAGGCCAGCCAGCCGGCGCCGACGAGTGCCGCGACGGCGCCGGCCGCGACCAGGCGGTGGCGGCTGCTGCCGGGCGGTTCCGGCTTAGATGGCGTGCCGGTCGCGGGGGCGGAGATGGGAATAGGCTCGTTCATTGAAATCTTTCATGCGTCGGTGGTTATTGCTGCTGGAAAGTGGCGCTCAGCGCCGCCTGGGCATCGGTGCCTACCCATACGTCGAAGGTGCTGGCTTCGTTGACCTGGCTGTGCGTGGCGGAGCTCCAATAGCTGAGTTCCTCAGGCCCCAGCGTGAAACGTACCGTCTTTCTCTCCGCAGGGCGCAGGGTGACGCGTTCGAAGCCTTTCAGTTCGCGCGCCGGCCGCGAGGCGCTACCATGGCGTTGATGGATGTACAACTGGACCACCTGATCGGCCGTCACCGCCCCCGTGTTTTCAACGACGACGCTCGCCGCGAGCGATTCGCCGGCGAGCAACGTCGGTTTGCTCAGCCGTAAGTCCGTCACCGCAAACGTTGAATAGCTCAGGCCGTATCCGAACGGGAACAGCGGGCTGCTGGGTTCATTCCAGTAGCGGCGATCCTGTTCGGATGGGTCCTGGGTCAGGTTGTGGCCATAGTACAGGGGGATCTGGCCGACATTGCGTGGCCACGTGAAAGGCAGTTTGCCGCCGGGGCTGGCGTCGCCGAACAACAGGTTGGCGGCAGCGGCGCCGCCTTGCGCGCCGGGATACCAGAGTTCCAGGATCGCCGGCACGTGTGTGTTGGCCCATGCGAGGTCCAGCGGACGGCCGTTCATCAGCAACAGCACCACGGGCTTCCCCAGGGCGACCACGCGCTCCATCAGCCGCTGCTGTTCGCCTGGCAGCGCCAAGGTGGAACGCGAGGCCGATTCGCCGATCATGTCCTGCTTTTCGCCCAGCGCGAGTATCACCACATCGGCATTGTTCGCCAGGGCCAGGGCATGGTCGAATTCTCCGGCCGCGCGAGCGGCATCCCAGGTCGGTGCGTCTTTTTCCTTGAAAATCGATTCAAACGGCGAGGGCGCGTCCCGTTTGAGCTGGACGCCCGCTGCGACAGCGAGGGCAGCGCTGTCGCCTAGTTTTGCACGTAGCCCCTCGGCCACTGTGACCGTGTCTTTCGGATCGTGGGCGAAGACCCATGGCCCCAGGATATCCTGGCGCGCGTGGGCCATGGGGCCGATGAGGGCGATGCGGCGGTGGATCGACCGATCGAGCGGCAGCAGCGCGCCCTCGTTGCGCAGCAGCACCGCCGACCGTTCGGCAGCGATACGGGCTTCCTCCTGGTGCGCGGGCGCTTGCGCGGCGATCTCGCGCGCCTTGGCCGGGTCGCTGTAAGGGTGATCGAACAGTCCCAGTTGAATTTTGGTGGCAAGGATCGGGCGAACGGCCGCGTCGATCTCCGGTACGCTGATAGCCCCTTTGTCCACCGCCGCGCGCAGGTGCGTATAGGCGTTGACGTAACTGGCCATCTCCATGTTGACACCCGCCTTGAAGGCACGCACGGCCGCGTCCCGTTTGTCGCTGGCAAAGCCATGGGATACCAGGTCATTCACGGCGTTGTTGTCGCTGACGACGAAACCGCCATAGCCCCACAGGCCGCGCAGCACGTCGCGCAGCAACCAGCGATTGCCGGTGGCGGGAACATCGTTCAAGTCCATGTAAGCGCTCATGACCGAGCCCACGCCGGCCTTTACCGCCGCCCGGAACGGCGGCAGATAAACATTGTGCAGCTGGGCCTGCGACAGGTTTGCGGCATCGTGATCTCGGCCGCCCTCGCTGGCGCCATAACCGGCGAAGTGCTTGACGGTCGCTAGCAGCCGGTCCGGCGTTCCGAGGCGCGGCCCCTGTGTGCCACGCACCTGCGCGGTCGCCATGGCGGCGTTCAGATAGGCATCTTCGCCAGCGCCTTCCACGATGCGGCCCCAGCGCGGATCGCGCGCGATGTCAACCATGGGCGCGAAGGTCCAGGCGATGCCGTCGGCGCGCGCCTCGCTGGCGGCAATCGCCGATACGCGTTCGACCATGCCGCGATCCCAGGAGGCGGCCAGCCCGATCGGCACCGGGAAGATGGTTTTGTGACCGTGCACCACATCGCTGCCAAACAGCAGCGGGATACCCCAGCGTGATCCCTCCACGGCCAGATGTTGCAGGCGGTTGATTTCCACCGGATCTGCCACGAATAACACCGACCCCAGCTTTCCATCGCGCACCATGCCGTCCAGCTTGGACGATCGCCGGAACTGGAATAACTGATTCAGCTGGCCTAGTTTTTCATCGAGGCTCATCTTGCGCAGAAGGGCATCCGTGCGCGCCAGCGTGGCGGGCGAGAAGATGGCCGGCGCTGCCGGTTTGCGCGCCGGCGCAGCCGCCGATGCGGACATTGTGATCGTGAGGTATGCACAGGCCATGACGGCGCAGGTTGCCCGCATCGGCGGGCGGGGGGAGCGGGCGCGGACCTGCGTGAAAACGCGGTGAGTTGACATGAGAGATCTTTTTGCAGCTGAGACGCGCTAGCTTCGCATGGTTGGGGATGGGGCGCATCCTCCACTCAGACTAGCTGCCGCCGGGATGGGGTGCCACCATGTCTGCCGCCACAGGCGGTAAACGGCGGCGAGCAGGCGGATGGCCGCGGCGCGCGACCGCTGAAGCCAGATCAGGAAGACCGGCGGGTCAATGGAGGCGGCAAGATTTTCGGGACGGGGCCGGAAGCATCTCGCGGCGTGAGCGGACCGAGCGACTGGCTCGTCAGTTGCCGCGCGTCGGCGCCGCCACATCGTCCGTTCAGACGGTCCCCTGCCCCGCGTTGCAGGCCATACTTGGGCTCGAACGTACAATCATGTGGGAAGAAAAAATGTTTGAAACCAAAAAAACCATCTTGGCCGTCAGTCTGGGGCTGGCCATTGCATCGGCCCCCTGGCCCCCGGCGCTGGCGCTGGACCGTTTTGCCACGTATGCCAATCCCGTTGACCTGCCGTATCGCTACCAGTTCCGCTCCCTGCGGGAGGCTGCCGATCCGACCGTGGTGCGGTTCAAGGACCACTACTGGCTGTTTGCCTCGCATTCAAAAGGGTATTGGTGGTCGTATGATCTGCTCACGTGGGAATTCGTCGAGCCGACCGGCTTCCCTGTCAATCGCTATGCGCCGACCGCCGTGACCATCGCAGGACGGCTGTACATGACGGCAAGCGAGAACACGCCAGATGTCTGGGGCACGGACGACCCGTTGGCGGGCGCCTGGATCAAGGCAGCCGACATCCGGCCAGGTTACAACGACCCCTGCCTGTTCCTCGATGACGATGGCCGGCTCTACATGTACGAAGGGCTGAGCGGTACCGATGTCCTGCGGGTGCACGAGCTGGACCCGGTTACATTCCAGCCCTTGCGCAAGTCCGACGTGCCCGCTTCACGGGACAAGGCGCATCGTGGCTGGGAAGTCGTCGGCGACCATAACGAGATCGAAAGCGCGCAGAGTTTCATCGAGGGCTCGTGGATGACGAAATACCGGGGAAAGTACTATCTGCAGTACGCCTCGCCAGGAACGGAATATAAGACCTACGCCGATGGCGTGCTGACCGCCAGCTCTCCGATGGGGCCGTTTACATATCAGCCCTACAGTCCGTTCTCGTTCAAGCCGACCGGCTTTGCCGCCGGCGCGGGCCACAGCAGCACGTTTCAGGGAAAGGACGGCCAATGGTGGCATATCGGCACCATGACGATTTCGCAGCGATTCAAGTTCGAACGGCGCCTTGGCCTGTTCCCTGCCGGATTTTCCAAGGACGGCGCGCTGATGACCGATACCTATCTGGGCGATTATCCGCGCTACGTCGGCGGCAAGCGAGAGTTAACCGGCTGGATGCTGCTGTCGCGGCGCAAGCCCGTGACCGTGTCGTCGGCCCTGGAAGGGTATCCGGCGGAGAATGCGGCCGACGAGGACATCCGCACATGGTGGTCGGCGCAGACCGGTGACGCGACGGAATGGCTGCAGATGGACCTCGGCGGGATCAAGGCCGTCGAGGCGGTGCAACTCAACTTCGCCGATCAGGATAGCGCCGGTCGCGGTATCAGCCGTGACGGGTACCGCTATGTGCTGGAGGGCTCGGTCGACGGCAATAGCTGGCGCACGCTGATCGACCAGTCGTCGGGCGGGCGCGACGCGCCGCACGATTACCGCGTGCTGGCGAAGGCGGTGTTGGCGCGCCACATCCGGGTCAAAAATGTCCATACACCGGACAACGGTAAGTTTTCCTTGTACGACTTGCGGGTGTTCGGCCATGGGCAGGGGGCGCGGCCTGCGGCGGTGGGGGCGGTGACGGCGGCGCGTCAGCGGGACGACGCGCGGCGCGCCTCGATCTCCTGGAAACCGGCCAGCAATGCCGATTTCTACATCGTGCGGCTCGGCGTACGCCCTGATCTGATGAACCAGAATTTCCAGGTTTATGATGGGGCATCAATGGTCACTGTTGGCAGCCTGAACAGCGGGAACAAGTATTACGTGGCGGTCGACGCCGTTAATGAACAAGGCATCACCAAGGGAAAGACGCGCCTGCTGCTGCCTTGAGCGAAAAGCGCCGGCACAAGCTGCCGGCGCCTGTTTATGGTGCGGTCTTCGGGCGCTTGAGCACCAGCTTAATCGGACCGAGCAAGCCGGCCGGTTGCGGCGCGAGGTTTTTGAGACCGGGCTTCTTCAAATCGATCATGGCGTTGTTCGGGCTGTTAAATACACCGATCTGCAACTGATTCACTCCTGGACGCAACATGGCCGTGACATCGGCTTCGAATGGTGGTGCGATCAGCGTCAGTTGCGGTTTGCCGGCGAACGTCACGATCGCCATATCGCGCACGGCGCCGAGGTCGAGCAACACCTTGCTGTCCGCCTTTAGCCACTCGGCGGGCACCATGACATCGGCGCGGTACGTGCCTTGCCCGGAGAAGTCGGCCAGCCCGTCAATGGCACGCCAGTCACGCAACCGGTCGAGCGTCAAGCTGCGTTGCACGGCTTTGCCGTGCTGTCCATGCCCGTCGATCGCCAGCGTCCATGGCCCCGCGCTGAGGTCGATCCAGTCGGTCGGCAGCCAGACCGGCGGCGGCGCCAGACGGCGGTCGGTGAAGACAAGCAATGCGGCGCCACCGGCGGCGATATCAACGCTGACTTCCGTGCGCCCGTCCTTGAACCGGGCATGCAATCCCGCCCGCTCACCGGTCGCGGGATTCCAGCGTTCTGGGTGGCCTGCTGCGCGGGTGGTGAAACTGACGGTCACGGCATGGTCTTTGGGATTGTGCAGGAAATACGCAGAGCGCCCGTCCAATGTCTTCTCGATGAACAGACACGGCGCGCTGGTGAATGCCAGGTTGTCCGGGATCTTGGCCTGGCGCAGCGTGGCGGCCAACGATTCTGGCCTGGCGAGGCGCGCTCCCGCTTGCAGTGCGGCCTGCACGGACTCCCGGACCAAGCGGTCCTGCGCGGCATGGTCGCGATATCCCGCCGCACGCGTTGGCGGTTGCTCGGCAAAAAAAATGGGTAAGCCGGCCCGAGCGAATCGCGCCAATTGCATGGCCGATGGCGCAGGCAGGCTGGGACGCGCCGGCAGGATCAGTGCGGCATAGCGGGCGCCCCCTTGCGTGACCAGCTCGCGGTTGAGCACGTGGCTCTGCGCGATGCTGTCGTCGTTGATGCGGTCATAGTCGTAGCCGTTGTCCAGCAGGTGTGTGATCAACTCCTCTGTCGGCTGCGGCTCGATACCATGGAAATAGGTGCTATCGCCCAGATATACGGCCAACGGCACGACATTGTCGCTGTTCTGCATGATGCCTTGTACTCCGCCGATATAGGTGTTGAGGCAGCCGATCGCGTTCCAGAGTGGATTCCCTTCGTTGATCATGCTGCTGAAACCTGGCAGGAAGGGGCTCGGCGCGAACGGATACCAGCCGGGCCAGGTTTCGCGGTGCAGCGCGTAGGGGAAGCCGTGCATGACGATCGCGTTGACACCACTGGCAAACAGCAGGTTGACCCGTGCCTGCCACTGCGCCGGCGTGACCTCGAACGACCGCAAGGGCCAGCACAGGCTTTCGCAGCTCACCCGCTTGCGTCCGTACAGGTTGGCCGCGGCGCGCGCCAAACGCAGGAAGTGCGTATTGCCCGTGCCTTCCAGATCCTCGGTCTCGGGAATGTCGGCAAGCCCATAGATTTTCAGGAGGTCGCCCGGCGCGCCATGGGCCTGGACGCGTCCCAGCAATCCGTGGCCGTGATTCCAGTCAACGAAAGGACGGTAGAAATTCTCAATGATCAGTTCCGACAGCGTGAGCCGGTAGTCGGCGCGGATCCGGTCGCCGGCATGGCCTGCATCGAAATAGGGCAAGGAGACATGCGGATTCCAGGATTCCATCCAGCCCGGCTGCAGCAGGTGCGGCAGATAGGGCGTCAGGTCATAACCGCGCCGCGCCTGGAACTGGTCCAGCAGATCCTCCGACCAATACAAATCAGGCATTAGCTCCAGGCTGTCAATGAAGGTGGCGCGCAGGGCCCGTGCCGGCTTGCCGTTCGCGGCCAGTGGCGCGCCAACGCGGCGTGCATGCGCGTCGAATGCGTCGCGTTTGAAATGGTCCAGCACCAATTGCGGACCTTCCCCGACGCCGGCCAGCACCGGGCTGTCCACCACGAATTGCTTGAACGCGACGATTTGCCACTGGCCGGCGCTGGGCGGTACCCAGTCCAGTACGCCATCCGGGCCCAACCGATCGGTAACCACAATGCCCTCGGCCAGGTCCGCCTTGCCGGCCGTCTTGACCACGGATGAGCGGAAATTTTTGTCATTCTCCAGCACCGGCGCCGTGCTCTTGATGGCCACCACCGCGACCAGCTTTTGCCGCGCCGCGATACGGTCGCGCCAATCCGCCGCGCGCGGATCGTTGGCGCGCGCGTCAAGCGGCGAGATTGCGCCCATCTTGCGCGTATGCGCCGGGAGCTGGAGGCGGATCGGCGCTGTCAGTGGCGCTTGAACGCTGGTGACGGCGGGCGTGAGTTCGATCAGCGCCAGCTCCGGTGTGATTGCAAAGCCTCCGCCGGATGGCCACGCCGAGCCGAAGGTCAAATCGATCTGCAAACCCTGTTGCCGGGCTTGGTCGGTGCACACATCCACGTGGGCGAAGAAGGCCGGATTGGCATAGTCGTTGATCCGCGCCCGTTCCTGCTTGCTCAGATGGGGAATGCCGGGGTTGAAGGCTTGGATTTCAGCGCCGCCAAAACCAGCCTGATCCAGGAGCCGGATCTCGCGGCGCAATTCCTCGTCGGCGACGGCGCCGCTAGGCCACCACCAGCGTACCCATGGCCTGGCCTGAGCGGGGGGGCGCGAAAACAGTTGTTGGAAGGTTTTTCGGGGATTTGCCCCATTGGCGACGCCGGGCGGTAGCGTCGCCGCGCTAGCCATGGCTGTTATCGATGTAAGAAAATCTCGGCGGGTCAAGGCCATTGGGTGTCTCCGGGTGGTGTTTTCCGTCACCACATTCTGGTGCCCTTGCGGCGCCGGAGCATCGTCCATTCAGACGGGAGGCCGGCGGCGCAATAAGTTTACATTATCGTGTATTTGTTGGAATTTTTGCCGTATAGTGACTTTATTCCACACGGGAGACAGTATGCGAAAATTAACAGGCGCGATCTTGCTTGGCGCCGCGCTGATGGACGGTGGCGCACCGGCACATGCCGGGACGACGGCGCGGCGCGGCGCGCAGGAAGCGCGACAAAGGCTGTTCGTGCTAACGGACATCGAAGCCGATCCCGACGATACCCAGTCGTTGATCAGGCTGATGTTATACGCGAATCAGTTCGACATCGAGGGCATCGTCGCCACCACCTCGGTGCATATGAAGAACGTCGTCCACCCCGATGCGGTGCGCTCAGTCATCCGGCGCTATGGACAGGTGCGACCGAACCTGCTCAAGCATGAGTCCGGATATTGCTTGCCCGCGAACCTCGTCCAGCCCACGTCCTGTTGCAATATCACTTCCGGCGGCGTGTTCTGCGCGATGATGTCCCATGGCGTGCTCCCCGGTGCGCCTGCCATTTCCTGCGCGTGATTGTGGTAGCCGATACGCATGCCTTGCGCGATCAGCGCGGCGGACAGGGCGGTCAGCTCTGCGGCCAATTCGTTGCTCAGCGCCGGCGTGGCGCCGCGCCGGTCCATTGAGATGAACAGGTGATGGCAGCCCAGCGCAGCGTAAAACGCCGTGGTCGCCTCGATGTGCTGCGGCGCCAGTTGTCCGAGCTCGAGGTGGGCGCCGGCGCAGGCAAGGCCGTTGCGATCGAAGAGTGCCCGCAGGCCGGTGGGATTCTGCCGGTAGGGGCCGAACTGGCCGGCGAATTCGACACCCTGGAATCCCATGTGCGCGATCTTGTTCAGTACCCCGTCGAAGTCCCTGCGGAGATCGTCCTTGACCGACCATAATTGCAAGCCTATGCGCGTCGCCGCTGACGGGGTTTGGGCCATGGTGCCCGGGGCAAGCAAGGCCAGCAGCAAGGGCAGGGTGGCGTGCGTCGCTCTCATGTTGTCTCCGTGTCGGTCAGGTCTGGTGGATGCACCGGATTGTGGGGAGGGGGAGAGGGCCGTGCACCGTCCAAATGGACGATGACCGTCAGCGATAAACGACAGATTATGATGGGGGAGATATTATCGAGAGGATATGTATGAAACTGGAAACAAAGGGCGGCGCGCGGCGCATGCGGCTGGTTGCCGCGGCTTGTCTCGCGGCAATATCTGTCGGCGCAATGGCGATGCGGCCTGCCGTGGCGCAAGACGCGTCGGATGCGTGGGCCGCGTCGGTCCTGGGCCAGATGACGCAGGACGAGAAGTTTGATCTGGTGCGCGGCAGTAATCCGTTCGCGGCCAGGCCCAAGCTGGGCGCGGAGGTTGCCAAGGGCGCCGGCTATGTGAAGGGCGTGCCGCGTCTGGGCGTGCCGTTCCTGACCGAGAGCGATGCCAGCGTGGGGGTGGCCAACATGACGGGCGGGCTCAGGCCGGGCGACGTGGCGACCGCGCTGCCATCGACCGCTTTGCTGGCATCGACCTGGGATGCCCGGCTGGTCGAGCGCGGCAGTGCCATGATCGGCGCGGAGGCCCGCGACAAAGGATTTAACGTGTTGCTCGCTGGCGGCGTGAATCTCGCGCGTGAGCCGAGGAACGGCCGCAACTTTGAATATTTTGGTGAGGACCCGCTGTTGGCCGGCACGCTGGCGGGCCACGCCATCCGTGGCGTCCAGTCGAACCACGTGATGTCGACCATCAAGCACTTTGCGCTGAATACGCAGGAGACCGGGCGCACCATCCTGACGGCCGACATGGAGCAAGGCGCACTGCGCGAGAGCGATCTGCTGGCATTTGAAATCGGCATAGAAATCGGTCAGCCCGGTTCCGTGATGTGCGCCTACAACAAGATCAATGGCGTGTTCGGCTGCGAAAACGCCTTCCTCCTGAACGACGTCCTGCGCCGCGACTGGGGCTACAAGGGATTTGTCATGTCCGACTGGGGCGCGGTGCATGGTCCGTCGATTGCGCAGGGGCTGGATCAGGAATCGGGCACCACCCCGGCCGACGCCGGCTATTTCGGCGCGCAGCTGCGTGCGGCACTGGCGGCCGGCACGGTCAAGCAAGCGGACCTGGATCAGTCGGTGCGCCGCATCCTGCGTTCCATCCATGCAGTTGGCCTGGCCGACCATCCGCCGGCGCAGAAGCCGATCGACTACGAGGCCAACGCACGCGTGGCCCAGGAGGTGGCGGAGGCCGGCATAGTGCTGCTCAAGAACGAGCGCCAGCTGCTGCCCATCGCCGCCTCGGTCCGCACCATCCTGGTGGTGGGCGGGCACGCCGATGTGGGCGTGCTCGCGGGCGGCGGCGGTTCCTCGCAGGTCAACCCGGTAGGCGGTGCGGCGTTGAAGCTGCCGGCCGCCTTCGGCAAAAAGCTCTACAGCAATTCGTCGCCGATGGTTGCCCTGCGCAAGGCCATGCCGCAGGCACGTATTTCGTTTGACGATGGCAGCGATCCGCGCCGCGCCGCCGAGGCTGCCGGCAAGGCTGACCTTGTCGTGGTGTTCGGCGAACAGTTCACGACCGAAACCATGGATGTGAAGAACCTGAGTTTGCCGGACAATCAGGATGCGCTGATCGCGGCCGTCGCGAGCGCCAATCCTGCCACCGTGGTGGTGCTGGTGACGGGCGGCCCGGTGCTCATGCCCTGGCTGGACCAGGTCGGCGCTGTCCTGGAAGCCTGGTATCCCGGTCAGCGCGGCGGCGATGCGATTGCGCGCATCCTGACGGGACAGGTCAATCCCTCCGGCCGGCTGGCGATGACCTTCCCGGCCAGCGAATCGCAGCTGCCCAACCCCACGATTCCTGGCTATGAGATGGCGGGCGAGACGGTGCAGCGCGACCTCTACGGCTTGCCGAAAGACATGAAGCCGTTTTCGGTAACCTATCCGGAAGGGGCGAACGCAGGCTATCGCTGGTTCGACCACACCGGGGCGAAACCCTTGTTCCCGTTCGGCCATGGGTTGAGCTATACGCGCTTCGTGTACAGGAATCTGCGCGTGGCCGGCGGCATGCGGCCGCGCTTGTCGTTTGCCATTGCCAATACTGGCCATCGTGCCGGCGCAGACGTCGCCCAGGTGTACGCGCGCGTCAACGGCGTCAAGCGCCTGGTTGGCTGGAGCCGGGTGGATCTCAAACCGGGCGAAAGCCGGCTGGTATCGGTCGAGGTCGATCCTCGGATCATGGCCCGCTTTGACGTGGCGGCGAACAACTGGCATCTCGCGGCGGGCACTTACGACATCGAGATCGGCGCCAATGTCAATCAGCCTTCCTTGAAGGCGAAATTGCGGCTTGATGAACAACGGATCAAACCCTGACCAGCATTATGGACAACTTGAACGCCACCTTCCCCTTCAACCGCTCGCGCCGGGCCTTCCTGGCCGGTTCCCTGGCGGTTACCACCATTGGCTTCAGCCTGCCGGGCATCGCCGCCACGCGGACCGTTGCCGACCCGTTCATTGAGCGGCTGCTCAAGCGGATGACCATCGAGGAAAAAGCCGGCCAGTTGACGATGAACGGCGCCCAAGGCATCGGGCGCCTCGTCAATCCGGATACCGGTCCGGAGCCCGGCCTGCAGACCACGTTGAACGACATTGCGCAAGGCCGCCTCACGGGATTGTTCAATGCCGACGACGTCAAGCTGGGACGCGCCATGCAAAAAATTGCGGTCGAGAAGTCGCGCCTGGGCATTCCGCTGATCTTCGCCGCCGACATCATCCATGGCCTGAAAACCGCGTTTCCGGTCCCGCTGGGCGAGGCGGCCAGTTTTGATGCCGACCTGTGCGCGCGCACTGCACGCGCGACAGCCATCGAGGCCACGGCGTTCGGCGTTCAGTGGACGTTTGCGCCGGCGGTCGACATCGCGCGCGATCAGCGCTGGGGCCGCGTTGTTGAGGGCGCCGGTGAGGATCCCTGGCTGGGCAGCCGCCTTGCGGAGGCGCGCGTGCGCGGCTTCCAGGGCGGCGATCTGCGCGCCGACGACTCGCTGCTGGCCTGTCCCAAGCACTTTGCCGGCTACGGCGCCGTCCAGGGGGGCATGGACTACAACACGGCCGACATTCCGGAAACCACCTTGCGCGAAGTCCATCTGCCGCCGTTCAAGGCCGCTTTCGACGCGGGCGCGTTATCGACCATGGCCAGCTTCAACGACACTGGTGGCGTGCCGTCGACCGGCAACCGCCATCTGCTGACCGGCATCCTGCGCGGCGAATGGGGGTTCCGCGGGCTGGTCGTGTCGGACTTCAATTCGGAAAAAGAACTGATCGACCATGGCTACGCCGCCGACGAAGCGGACGCTGTTTATAAGGCGGTCATGGCGGGCTGCGATATGTCGATCCAGGGTGGCCTGTATCTCAAGCATATCCCGGCGCTGGTCAAGTCGGGGCGGCTGAAAATGGCGGTGGTGGATGAGGCGGTGCGGCGCGTTCTGCGGGTGAAGAAGGCGCTGGGCCTGTTCGAGAATCCGTACCGCTCGCTCGATCCGGCACGCTTGGACACGGATATCCGCCGGCCGGACACCGTAGCGCTGGCGCGCGAGGCCGGGCGCAAGGCCATTGTCCTGCTGAAAAATGATCGCAGCCTGCTGCCTTTGCCGAAGTCGGGCAAATCGATCGCGCTGATCGGTCCGTTCGTTACAGACAAGAATAATGCCTTGGGGCCGTGGATGGTGTTTCCGGATATGAAGTCGGCCGTCACCCTGGAGCAGGGCGTGCGCGAGGCGCTGGGCGCCAATGCCAACCTGGCGGTGGCGGCGGGCAGCGGGGTTGAGCGCCCGCTCGCCGGCGGGATCGAGGCCGCGGTGGCGGCCGCCCGGGGAGCGGACGTCGTGGTGCTGTACGTCGGCGAGGCGGCCAATATGTCGGGCGAGGGCGCTTCGCGGGTGGATATCACCATCCCCAAGGCGCAGGTCGACCTGATTGACGCGGTGGCGGCGGTGGGCAAGCCGATGGTGATACTGCTCAAGCACGGGCGGGCGCTGGAGTTGCCGAATTCGGTCAGGAATGCCCAGGCCGTCGTGTGCACCTGGTTCCTGGGCTCGGAATCGGGCAACGCGATCGCCGACGTGCTGTTCGGCGATTTCGCGCCCCAGGGACGCTTGCCAGTCAGCTTCCCCCGCCGCGCCGGCCAGCAGCCGTTCTACTACAACCACCGCGTGACCGGAAGGCCCAGCTTGACCGAGGGGCCGCCGGTCGGCGCGCGTTACCGGGAAGTGTCAACCAGCGCGCTGTATCCGTTCGGCCATGGCCTTGGCTATTCGACGGTCACCTATGGCGCGACCGAAATCAGCCAGGCCCGCGTGCCAAAAAACGGCACGCTGTCGATCAAGGCGCGCGTCACCAATACCGGTACGCGCAAACACCATGAAGTCGCCCAGCTGTACCTGCGGATCAAGGTTGCAGACATCGTGCAGCCGCTGCGGGCGTTGAAGGGCATCCGGCACCTCGAGCTGGCTGCCGGCGAAAGCGCGGAGGTCGAGTTCGCGCTGACGGCCCGGGATCTCGCGTATGTCCACGCAGATACCGTGACGCGCACGGACGCCGGCGTGTTCGAGGTTGTGATCGCGCCGGATGCGGCGGCGGGCCAGCCCGTGCCATTCGTCCTCACGGGCGCATAGTCTGATCAGCTTGGAGACTGTGGTTTTTTGGGTTCATTTCGGCGGAGTGAACCGTTTTACCGTCTGAATGGACGATGTCCGCCCCCCCCAAGCAGGTTCAGGATGGTAACGCAGTTGGCAACATAGAAGAACATCTGCATCAGCACATACACCCGGAATTATTTGGAGACAAGATGAAGAGTAACGATGCTGCAATCAAGCTGACGCTGTGCGCCGCGGCGCTGGCCCTGGCGTTCCCCGTGATGGCCCAGCAGGCGCCGGGCCAGGACGACGGCAAGATCCAGGAAGTCATTGTGACGGCGAACAAGCGCAAGGAAAGCATCCAGTCGGTGGCCATGTCGGTGGACGCGGTGAGCGGCGACATGCTGCAAAAGATGAACATTCAACAGTTCCAGGATGTCGAGAAACTGGTGCCTGGTCTGGTGCTTGACCCTGGCGACGGCCGCGGTCAGACGGTGACCTTGCGCGGGATCAGCTTCAATCCGGATACGGGGACCAGCCCGTCCGTCCAAATTTACTGGAACGAGACGCCGATCACGGCCTCGAACGCCTTCCGCGCGATGTTCGATATCGGACGTATCGAGGTGTTGCACGGCCCGCAGGGCACGTTGCGGGGGCAGACCTCGCCGGCGGGTTCCATCACCATCGGCACCCAGCGTCCCGACACCGGCGCCGTCAGCGGTCGCGTCAGCCAGACCTTCGGCTCCGACGACATGCGCAATTCACAGGCCGCCGTCAACGTGCCGCTGATACCCGAGGTGCTGGCCGTGCGCGTAGCCGGCATGTATAACTATAGCGCCAACGGCGTGCACAACATCACCAATGGCGCCACCGACAGCGATCGCGGCAAAGGCGGCCGCATCTCCGTGCTCTACCAGCCGACCAAGTCGCTGGAGGTGCTGCTGGTGCACCAGGTGCTGACCTCGAACGTTGTCAACGATCCTATGGTCATCGGCAAACCATTTGAAGGTCAGCCCGGTCCGGTACTCGGCGATGGCGACCGCGCCGCAGTGATCGAGGGGCCGTACCGTTTCTACAATCATACCAAGTTGACCTCGCTGAACGTCGGGTGGGAATTCAGCGGTCATAAGCTCAGCTACATCGGCGGTTTCCAGCGCAGCGCCGAAAACACCGACCGCGACACGGATGTCGGCAACATCATTCCCGGCTGGGCTAACCAGCAGTTTGTGAAATTCTCGACCCAACAGCGCACGCACGAGGTACGCCTGGAGTCGAGCGGGGCGCGGCGCTGGAATTACATGGTCGGCGCGTATTACTCGTATGTCGACGGTCCGGCCGAATTCACGCAAAAGTTTCCATATTACTACCCTACACCATTCACACCACCGCTGGAAACAACTCTGAGGGGGACGACGGCTGATGGCAGCTACGGCAAAGGCACTGCGCTGTTCACCGACCATACATTGGCATTGACCGATGCCGACCAGCTGGAGCTTGGCGTGCGGCTGCAAAAGAACAAGGGCTATGGCCAGCAGTATCTGGAGGTGTTTGGCCAGAAACTGCAAGCCTTGCCTGAGGACCGCGCGCGCACGGATAGCAAGGCGTGGACGGGGTCGGCCAGCTATCGCCACAATTTCGACAAGAACATCATGGCCTACGTCAGCCTGGGCACCGGCTATCGTCCGGGCGGCACCACCTCCTTCGTCACCACGCCGGGGCTGGCCCCCGACCTGATCACCTACCGGGCCGAGAAATCACGGGCGATCGAGCTGGGCGTCAAATCCACCCTGTTCGAGCGCCGTCTGGTGCTGAACGCCGACCTCTTCCAGCAGAATCTGAAGAACTATATTGGCCGGGTGAATGAGCTGTACGTGCGGGTGGCGGCCAAACCGGGGGAAGCCGCAGGTCCGGACGCCGGCGGTTCCTACCCGGGCGACACCAGCGGCACGATCAACCTCAACACCAATGGCGATCTGATCAGCCGAGGCATCGAGGCCAACGCCATCTGGCGCATTTTGCCCAACTGGCGCGCCCAGGCCTCGTTCAGCTACGTGGATTCCCATTATGACAATGCTGAGCTGTACTGCAACGACTCAAACAATGATGGCGTGCCCGACCACCTGGGTAAAAGCGTGCAACCGGGCCGCCAGGTATCGGTCTGCCGCAGCAATGGCGCGCTGACCGATGAGTTTGGCACGCGGAACGGCAAGTTCAACATGACGCTGCAGTCGGAGTACACGCACGATATCGGCAATCTGGAGGGGTTCGTCCGCGGTCTCGTACGCTATAACCCGGCGCGGTACAACGAGCCGAACGACCAGCATATCGCTTCGTTCACGCCGGTCGACCTGTTCCTCGGGGTGCGGAATCAAAACCAGGATTGGGAAGTCAGCTTGTGGGCGCAAAACCTCTTCAATCGCTCGCCGAAGCAGTTCTTCCAGCCTTCCGTGGCATCAAACGGGCTCGTTGGTGGTTATGGTATCACCGGCATTCCGCCGGAGCGCAAGGTGGGCATGACGGTACGCTACGATTTCTGAGCAGCTGGCGTTGGCCAGTCAAAAAAACCAGGGCCGCGGTCCTGGTTTTTTTTTGGGGTGGTGGGGTGCTGAGCAAGGATGGGCCGAGCCGCCCGCGGCGGCAGCGCCGCAGGCGTGTCTGGATGAATAACTAGAAAATGTAGGCGCCCAGCTTCACCTTGAGGATCACCGGGCGGTTGGTGAAGTTGAGCCCGTAATCGGTCTGGTCGCCGTTCCAGACCCGCGACATGACCCATTTGCCATTGACGTAGCGGCCTTCCTCGACGCGTTCGAAGATCGCAGCGCGATCCTTGACGTTCCGGTTGACGCTGAAGGTCAGGCGCGCGTTCTGGCCGGTTACCAGGAATTCGTTGGGACCCAGCTTGGCAAGCGCCACGCCGCCACTGGGTACGTCAGAACCCTTCGGCAGGTCATCTTTCTTGCGCAACCAGTAGGCTTCGCCCATTTCCCATTGGCGGTAGCTGACTTTGGCGCCCCAGGCCGGGCCGAGGTCAATCTCCTGGGGGCTGTGATCGTCCGGTTCCGACACGCCGTAGACCTCCGATTCAAAGCTCAGCCGCGCCCATTCCCGTGCCATCGGCGCGAACAAGGCGTACACGCGGCTGAACGGCTTGACCGCCTCCGGTCCCCAGTCCTTGGCGCCGAGCGGGTAGTTGCTGTAACCCGTATAGTCGAAGCCAAATGGATCGAAACCAATGCCACCCTGGCCGAGGACGGTGAAGATGTAGCGGGCATACACGTCCTTGTTGCCGCTTTCGGCGATGTAAAGTGCATTGTCAGGTCGGCGGTAGTGCTTGAGCTGGGCTTCATAGATGTCCGACTCGGCCATATACATGTCCGGCGACAGAAAATCGATGTGGGGCGCCGCCACCTTGTAAATGTCGATGACATTCCAGGTGGGGCCGCCGCTGCCGTAGAACAGGCCGGGCACCGATTTCTTTTTCGGATCGGGATCCCGTGGGGCGGCGTTCAGGTAGGTCGGCAGCGGATAGATGGCCTTGCCCGCGGCCGCCACCTGCTCGATATAGGAGGCGATCGACCAAGCATGGAAGAATTCGTCGGCGTCCGCGCCAAATACCTGCTCCCACGTGCCGGGCTGCTTGTTCAGTCGGTTCAGCAGCGCCTGCGGGACGGGCTGGGCGAACAGGGCGTTCGCGGCTGGCGAGTAGTCGCGCGCACTGCCGAAGACGCCGGATTCATTTTCCGGCTGCATCAGGATGACGGTGTGGCGCTGTCCATCGACTTGCTTCAGGTGGCGCATCAGAGCGGAATATGCGGCGATGTCGGCGTCCAGCGTGGTTTTGGCGTGCGGCGAGAGGGCGTTCGAAGTCTTGCCATCCTTTTTGATCAGCCGTGGAAAGCGCTGGTTGTCCAGCTTGACCCACGGCGGCGCGTAGTTTGGATTGGTGTTTTTCCAGGTCCCGAACCATAGCAGACAAAGGCGGATGTTGTGTTGACGCGCCTGAGCGATGAGTTGATCCACCCATTTGAAATCGAATCTGCCTTCCTCCGGCTCGATCTGTTCCCATGCGACCGGCATCGCCAGCGTGTTGGCCTTCAGGTCGCGAATGGCTGGCCAGACGCTGGGCAGCACATCAACATAATTACTGGAGTTGTTGGCCTGACCGCCGAGAATAAGGTAGGGGGCGCCGTCGACCATCAAGGCAAACTTGCCGTTCTTCTGGACGATGTGCGGGATCGGCGGGCGCGCGCTTGCCGCGGCCGCGCCGGCTTTGGTGGCTGGCGCGGCCGCGAGCGCCGCGGCGATGGCCAAGGCAAGGCAGCGCAAGCGCTGGCGGGAGATATAGGGCATGTTATTCCTGATTGTAAGTGGAGGCGCACGTATCGATGCGTGCGCCCTTATCAATTGAGAGGTCGGCCGACCCACTGTGCAACCGCCTCCATCATAAATTAAATTTACTATTGCGTATACTTATTGTCGCGCCGCCGCAGCGAGCGCGCCGCGGTTACGGCCGCTGCGGGTGTTCGAGTTTGAACAGCCACTGTGCGTGGACGCGCATTCTCCCGCCGAATTATGCTTTCTATAATCAGTGCACTCAATTCAACACAGGAGTGCGTCTTGCCCACCACCGTTCCCAAACTGCTCGTCTTCTCCGCCTCGCTGCGCGACGGTTCGTACAATCAACAACTTGCCGCGCTGGCGGCCCGCCGCCTGCAAGCGATGGGCGCCATGGTGACTGAACTTAATCTGGCCGACTATCCGCTGCCGCTGTACAACGGCAATCTGGAGGCGGGCGGCGTCCTGCCGGCCGAAGCGCTGGCCCTGCACGCACAATTGCGTCAGCATGACGGGGTATTGATTGCCAGCCCCGAATACAATGCCAGCGTGCCGCCGTTGCTGGTCAATGCCCTCGACTGGGTGTCGCGGGTTGGCAGCGACGGCGGTATGGCCGCAGCGTTTGGCCGGCCGGTATTCGCGCTGGCGGCCGCCTCGCCAGGCGGCTTTGGCGGTTATCGCGGCCTGGTCGCGTTGCGCCAGTTACTGGAGCTGGGATTGTTTGCACGTGTGCTGCCCGGCATGGTCAGCGTGCCTGTCGCGCACGAGGCTTTCGACCAGGCAGGCGAGTTGGTCAATTCCAAAACCAGCGAATTGCTGCGGCAGGTGCTTGCGGGGCTGATTGCGGCGACTAGCCAGGGGCGCCCCGCATGAGCCGGGCCGACCCAGCTGCGCTGGACGGCGAATGCGTGTTGGTGTTGCAAGGCGGCGGCGCGCTCGGCTCTTACCAGGCCGGGGTGTTTGAAGCGCTGGCGGCAGCCCGTATCGAGCCGAACTGGCTTGCCGGCATCTCGATTGGCGCCATCAATTCGGCCCTGATCGCGGGCAATCCACCGGGGAAGAGGGTGGAGCGCTTGCGCGAATTCTGGGAGCAAGTCAGTTCTGCCGTGCCGGAGTTACCGTTCGGCGTCAGCGGTCCCTGGCGCGCCAAGCTCAACGAGGCCAGCGCGCTTCAGGTGATGTTGTTTGGCGTCCCCGGCTTTTTCGTGCCGCGCCTGCAGCCGGCGCAGCTGCAGCCTAGGGGCTCCCCGGGGGCGATCAGCCACTACGACACCGCGCCGTTAAAGGCCACGCTGGAACGGCTGGTGGATTTCGACCGCATCAACCATGGCGCGACCCGGTTGTCGGTGGGGGTGGTCAATGTCCGTACCGGTAACTTCAGCTATTTTGACTCGAACAAACACACCATTGACGCGCGCCACATCATGGCCAGCGGCGCATTGCCGCCCGGTTTCCCGCCGGTGGAAATAGATGGTGAGCATTATTGGGATGGCGGCCTGGTTTCCAACACGCCCTTGCAGTATGTGCTGGACCAGCCTGGCGGCGGCCACCGGACCGTATTCCAGGTGGACTTGTTTCCAGCATTGGGGGATTTGCCGGACTCGATAGGGCGCGTTGCCGAACGTGAGAAGGACATCCGCTACTCCAGCCGCACCCGGATGAACACCGATGTCGAACTACAGTGGCGGGCCACTGCGGAAAGTGTGCAGCGCCTGCTGGCCAAGCTGCCCGCCGATCTGCGCGACGATCCCGATGCGCGCCAACTGGCGCAACTGCGGCCGACGTGTTCCGGCCTGGATATCGTGCACCTGATCTATCGCACCAAGGCGCATGAGCATGACTCCAAGGATTACGAGTTTTCGCGCTGGACCATGCGTGAACACTGGGAGGCCGGGCGCGGTGAGGTGCAGAAGACGCTGGCTGATCCGCGCTGGCTGCAACGCGGCCCGGGAAGCGGCAGTGTGCGCGTGATTGACGCGGCACGGGGTACAGCATAGGAAAGGATGAACCATGAACATAGACGAGATCATGACCAGGGCGTTTGCCATGCCCATCACCAGCCCGGCTTTTCCACCGGGACCGTACCGGTTTGTCGACCGTGAATTCCTGATCGTGACTTACCGTACCGATCCGGACGCGCTGCGCGCGGTGGTGCCCGAGCCGCTGGAAATTGACGAACCCATCGTCAAGTATGAATTCATCCGCATGCCGGATTCCACTGGCTTCGGCGACTATACCGAGTCGGGGCAGGTGATTCCGGTGCGCTACCAAGGCCGCAAGGGCGGATTTGTGCATTCCATGTACCTGGACGACGAGGGCCCGATTGCCGCCGGGCGTGAGCTGTGGGGCTTCCCCAAGAAGCTGGCCTGTCCGCAACTGCGGGTCGAGAAAGACACCTTGCTGGGCACTCTGGATTATGGCCCGATGCGCATTGCCACCGCGACCATGGGCTTCAAGTACGAGGCGCTGGATCATGCGCGGGTGCACGCCGCGCTCACCGAGCCCAACTACCTGCTGAAGATCATTCCGCATGTGGATGGCAAGCCGCGGATCTGCGAGCTGGTGCAGTATTTTCTGAAGGACGTCACCGTGAAGGGCGCCTGGACTGGCCCGGCGGCACTGGAGCTGGCACACCACGCGCTGGCGCCGGTCGCGCGATTGCCGGTGCTGGAGGTCCTTTCCGGCACGCACTTGCTGACCGACCTGACGCTGGACCTGGGCACGGTAGTCCATGACTACCTGGCACGCTGACTTATTCATTCCAACTGTGGAGAGTTTTATGAAACTGCTAGACAAAGTGTGTGTCGTGACTGGCGCGGCCAGTGGTATCGGCAAGGAAATCGCCTTGCGCTTTGCGCAGGAGGGCGGCAAGGTGGTCATCGCCGACCTGAGCAAGGAGGCCGCGCAGCGCACGGTGGATGATATCCATCGCGACGGCGGCCAGGCCATGGCGGTGGGCATGGACGTGTCGGACGAACTGCTGGTGCGGGGCGCGATCGCCGAGGTGGTGGCGGCCTGGGGCAAGATCGATGTACTGGTCAGCAATGCCGGCATTCAGATCGTGCAGCCGCTGGAGAGCTATCGGTTTGCCGACTGGAAGAAGATGCTGGCAATCCACCTGGACGGCGCCTTCCTGACCACCCAGGCATGCTGGCCGCACATGAAAGCCGCCGGCGGCGGCAGCATTATCTACATGGGCTCGGTCCATTCCAAGGAGGCGTCGGTGTTGAAGTCGGCCTACGTGACCGCCAAGCACGGCTTGATCGGTCTGTCCAAGGTGGCAGCCAAGGAAGGCGGCCCCCAGGGTATCCGCGCCAACGTCATCTGCCCCGGTTTCGTCCGCACACCGCTGGTCGACAAGCAAATTCCCGAGCAAGCCAGGGAGCTGCGCATCAGCGAGGAGGAGGTGGTGCGTAACGTGATGTTGAAGGAGACTGTCGACGGCGAATTCACCACTGTGGAGGACGTGGCCGAAGTCGCGCTCATGCTGGCCAGCTTCCGTTCAAATGCGCTGACGGGACAATCCATTGTGGTAAGCCACGGCTGGGCCATGCAATAAGTAAACGCCAGGGCTGTCCTCCATGAAAACGGTTATCAGTGCTGCCGCATTGCCTGCGCGCGGCATGTTGCGGGACGATCCCGTGCTGGCGGTGGCAGGGTGCAGCTACCTGCCGCTGCCGGTCCCGGCCGGTTGTTGCGCCTGGCGAAGGCGGTCGCCTCGAACGGGGGGCGGGAACGGCTAGGATGGCGGCCTTGGTGTCGAGCTTTGCCGATGCGCCGAATATCCCGGCGGACGATCCGAGAACGAAGGAAAATATGATTCAAACACAGAAAAAACACGATAACACCGCATACGGGCTGTTGCTGCTCCGCGTCGCGCTGGGCGGGCTGTTCCTTGCGCACGCGGCGCTGAAAATATTCGTCTTCACCGTGCCTGGCTTTGTCGGCTATTTCGCCTCGCTGGGCTTGCCCGCGGTGATGGCTTACGCCACGATTGCCGCCGAGGTCGCGGGCGGCCTGGCGCTGATCCTTGGTGTGTTTGCACCCTGGGCCGCTGCCTTGCTGGCGGTGGAAGTGCTGGGCACTATTGTCATGGTCCATGGCAGGAACGGCTGGTTATTCACCAATCAGGGTGGTGGCTGGGAGTTCCCCGCGCTGTGGTGCGTCGCGCTGATCGCGGTGGCGGTCATGGGCGATGGGCCGGGCGCGCTGTGGCCAGCCCGGCGGGTAAAATAGCGGCTGTGGCATTGCCAGGCCGAACCTGAGGGCGGCGTCGTGGCCGAAGGTCCTGGGTGGGCGATCATCGGCGGCATGCCCCCCTTCAGGCGCGATCCGCTGCCGGCTGGTGTCTGTCCCGCGCACTGTTTGCAGCTGTCAGCCTTGGTCCGGTTGAGCGTCTTCAATATCAGGCTGCCGCGTTCTTGCGGCGGACGGCCTGGCTTCCTGCGTTTCACGGAAAAGTCCACCGATGCCCCTCGCCCAACGTCTCCCGGTTCTGATTGCGTCAGCAGTCCTGGGGCTGGTCAGCATGGTCGCTTGCGCGATCCTGCTGTTAGACCATGTCTATACCAAGGCGCATCAGAGCTACGCCCATACGGTGCCGGGTGTGCTGAAATCGGATAACGCATTCCGCCAGGCCGTCCTGCTTCCCGCGTTCCTGTGGGAATATCTGGCCGTAAGCGATCCGGTGGAAAAAAGCAAGCTTGCGAGCAGGATAGCGGTGGCACATGCTCAGGTAATTGCCGCGCTCGATCAATATGAAAACGAAGACGTGGCCGGCGCCCAGGACCAGGCATCGCTGCAAACGGTTCGCTCCGCCTATGCCCGCTATGACGTCGTGCGTAAAAAAGTCCTGGTGCTCGCAGACGCGGGCCGGCCGGATGCGGCCCGCGACTTTTTGGTGGCTAAGCGGCTCGTCTTCGTTGAGCTTGTGAATGCCTTCGATAAGCAACGCTGGTATCGCGTGGATACGGCCAGGCGAAATGCCGACAAGGAGGCCGCGGCAATAAGGCGCGGCAAGCGGCAGTCCGCTCTCATGTGCCTGGCGATAATCGTGGCGATCATGGCATCCGGGTTGATGTTGGCGCGTAAAATCGGACATGCCCTTGATGAGACGGCCTTGATCGAGCCAACGGCAACCTCGCCTGCCGCCCTTGAACAGAGCAATCAGGCGTCCGAATATGCGGCAGGCGCGCCAGGGCGATCTTCATAAAAAAAGTAGTTATGGCTATCGTTTTTGCTATACTAGGGGCAATTGGCGTCGAGTCGGCGCGCCGTATGTGATTTCATGGATTGGCCTGCTGTTATGGATAAGGTAGATTGGAACGACCTGCGCTATGTGGCGGCGGTGATACGCGGCGGTTCCGCGCTGGGGGCGGGGCGTATCCTGAATGTCTCGCACACAACGGTCCTGCGTCGTATTCAAGCGATCGAGCAGTGCGTCGGGGCGCCGCTCTTCGAGCGCTTGTCAACCGGTTATGTACCCACGGACATTGGCAGAACCCTGTGTGAAGTAGCGCTGTCCACCGAAAAGGCGCTGGTGGACACCGGTCGCCTGATCGATTCCAGCATCAACGGATTGGCCGGGGTGGTGCGCTTCACCACCACCGATACGCTGGCGTACTTCCTGATGCCGCCGATCCTGGCTGAATTCAACCAGCGCTACCCTTTGATCAAGGTGGACATGATAGTCACCAACAACTTGCTGGATCTGGACAAGCGTGACGCGGATGTCAGCTTGCGCCCGTCGCCCTCTCCGCCGGAGACATGGGTCGGGCGTAAATTAGTCCGGGTTAACTTTGGTGTCTACGCGTCGGCGCATTATCTCGCTGGCCGGAGCGAGTGGCCATGGCAGGAGCTGGACTGTCTATTGCCGAGTGGCCCGCTGTCGACCGCTGCCGCGGCCCAGTGGCTGCGCAGGGAAGTCGGGGAGCGGGGTGCGGCCTTCAGTATTGATTCCTTTGTCGGGCTGAGCAGTCTCGCGGCCAAGGGCCTGGGGATCACGGTGTTGCCGCGCATGGTGGGCGATGCCTCGGCTGATCTGGTTCGAATTGCCAATGCCCCCGACGATGCCTCCGTCGATCTGTGGTTGCTCACCCATGCAAACCTGCGCCAGGCGTCGCGCATCCGTGTGTTCATGGACTATCTGGCGGAGGCAATCCGTGGCTTGCGCCTTTCCGGCGCGGCATAGACGCTCGCCGACCATGTGTTTCGCCCCATCACAGGCCATGCAGCCGCGGCGCGTTGTCCAATCCTGGACAATCATTGTGCGGCCGAGGGCATTCCCTTGGTTGTTTGCGGTTTCTATAATCGCCGCCACGCCGCCTAACTTGGCAGCGCCGCAGCGCTTCCAGCTCCGGCCCTGGCACATCGAGAACGAAGGAGTCGCATGAACGCATCCGCCGCGCGAGCATCGCGCATGCCCACATACTACCTGTCGCACGGCGGTGGTCCTTGGCCGTATATGACGGGAGCCTTCCGCAGCAACTTTGACGTCATGGCCGCGGCACTGAGCGCGGTGCCGTCGCAATTGCCTTGCTTGCCAGTGGCGCTTTTGGTGATCTCCGGCCATTGGGAGGCCGGCGCATTCACGCTCTCGTCGGCCGAACGTCCGGGGATGGTGTATGACTTTGAAGGCTTTCCCGAATACACCTATCACGCGCTCTATCCCGCGCCCGGCGCGCCGCAACTGGCCGGGCAAATCCAGGCGATGCTCAACGCTGCAGGCTGGGATGCCGAACTGGATGACCGTCGCGGCTTTGATCATGGGACCTTCAGCGTGGCTGCCCCCATGTATCCGGCGGCGGAGGTGCCGGTGGTTCAGTTGGCGCTCAAGCGCAGCCTGGACGCCGGCGAGCATTTTGCCATCGGCAGGGCATTGGCGCCGCTGCGCGACGCCGGCGTGCTGATTATCGGCAGTGGTGAGAGTTATCATAATCTCGCGCTTTGGGGGCGCCTCGGGGCGGCCCCTTCGGCCGCGTTTGACGCCTGGCTGAGGCAAACCTTGCTGACCCGGCGTGGCGACGCGCGTGCCGGGGCACTACTGGACTGGGAGCGCGCGCCCGCGGCGCGTACCGCGCATCCGCGCGCCGACCATTTGATGCCACTGATGGTTGCTGCGGGAGCGGCATATGACGATCCCGCCACCTGCATCTACAGCGAGTTGTTCACCGGGCACATTTCACACGCCAGTTACCGCTTCGGTGCGGACCTTACCCCGACAGGATATGACCTGCTGGGCCGATAGTGCCGGGGGCGGATGGCGGATGGCGGATTGCGTATGTCCACGGTTACGTATGCGAGGGCCGGACGCCGGCGCCGGTGATCGCTTGCGCGGATTGCGGGCTGCCGCATCGGCACTTGGCGTTGCGAGGGTGGGCGGCCGCCTACTGTGTACGCCGCCGTGCGGTGCTACCACGCGGGCCTCGCTGATGTTGCATGCGCCATGGCGTTGACATGTGCGGTCGCGCTGACTTTTTTGCTTGCACAGAGCGGTTCCATCATCGTCATGACGGCCGGCGCATGGCGTTTGCTGGATGGTGGCCGTGATCGCGCTGGGAGGGGCTGTGCGAGCCCACCGAGCATTTCTACAGCCTCAGCAGCGGCAGCGGCCTCTGCGCGCCGGCGGCCGTCGGCGAGCCACTTGACATTGACATGGCCGCGGTAAGCCCGCCTCAGCATGTCGCGCGCAGCCACCTGATGGTCGGCATAGCGGGACAGTGCGCCGCTGGAAGTCGAAACCCGTGATGGCCGGAATGCCAATGCTACGCATCCCCGCGAGTGTGCAGCGCTCTGAGTCCGGGGCCGGCATGCCCTGAGGGATGCAGCCTCGCGGATGCCTCCGCCGGGACCCGCTGGCGTGACCAACGGTCGCAGTATTGTTCAGGAGCCGCTTGAGGCAGGAGTTGCAGCGCTGGTCAGCGGACACCCGGTGCCATCCATCGTCTTGCCAGCAATATCGTGGCGGTGATCCGGCGGGGCGGGGCCGATCGCATCGGTGCCAACGTGTCAACGTCCCGGCCGTAGCAAGCGTGAGGCCGCGCCGGGTAATCCGTCAAACCAAAATAGGAGGGTGCAAGAAATGGTAAGCCAGGTAAGCCAGGCTGTCGCGACATCGCTGCTTGCGCTTGCGGCAATTCCGCTCAAGTGCCTGCGCCTGGCGCTGTGGGCGCGGGCGGCGTGGACGCTGCTGATACTCGCCGCGCTCACCTGGCTGCTGGCCGGGCAGGTCGGCTCGCCGCTGCATCCGCAATTCGCACAGCAATCGACAGCTGTGAGGATCTGGCAGCAGGTCCTCGTCGCCGGCTGGTGGCTGATCGGGGCGCGCAGCCTGGCCGGGATGGCGAGGTTGGCAGCCATGCTGAAGAGTCCGTCACGGGAGTCGCAGCTGGTCTCGGACCTGATGGCGGGGCTGATTTATGCCGCCAGCGTGCTGGCGATCGTGGACCTGGTGTTCGCTGTCCCCGTTGGGGGATTGCTGGCGACTTCTGGGATTATCGCTATTGTGCTGGGCCTGGCCCTGCAAAGTACGCTGGGGGATGTGTTTTCCGGCATCGCCGTTGGCATCGAGCGCCCCTACTGCGTGGGCGACTTGATTTCGGTGGAAGGCGGGATTGAAGGCCGGGTGACATTGGTTACCTGGCGCTCGACCCACGTGGCGACCGGCAAGGACAACATGGCAATCATACCGAACAGCATTATCGCCAAGGCGCGGCTGGTCAATCACAGCCTGCCCACGACACTGCGGCGCGACGCGGTGGAGCTGGCGTTGGACGCCAGCGTCCCGCCGGAGCACGCGATCGCCACGCTGACGGCGGCAGCGCGTTCGGCCAACCTGTTGCTGGCCACGCCCTTACCGGAAGCTTGCTGCCTGGGCTTGCGCGGCGACGGCAATGACTACCAGGTGCGTTTCTCGGTGGCGTCGAGCGCGCGACTGTCGGCCGCGCGCAGCGAGCTGCTCACGGAAATCCACCGCCATTTGCGTCACAGCGGCATTTCGTTGGCGGTGGCCGGGCTGGCCACCGTGGCGCAAGTGGCGGTGCCGGGGGCGCGCGACTTGCTGGCGCAATCGGATTTATTTGGCTTGCTGGACAGCGGGCAGCGGGAACTGCTGGCCCAGCATTTGCAAACGGTGGTGTTGCAGGCCGGTGAGGTACTGATCCACGAGGGCAGCGAGGCTGAAGCGCTATTCATCGTTGCCGCGGGCGCCGCCGAGGTGACCACGGACGTGGCAGGCGCCAGGCAAGTGCTGCACCGAATGCGGCCGGGTGAAAGCATCGGCGCCATCGCCCTGATTACTGCCACGCCGTATGCGGCCACCACCACCGCGGTCACGGCGTTGCGGGTCTATCGGCTGGACCGGCAGGCGATCGCCGCGGCCATTACAGCCGCCCCCGGCCTTGCCGAGGGGCTTGAGGCCTTGGCCAGACGCGGCCAGGCGGCGATGGCGGCGGACGCCGTCAGCCGCAGCGACCAACGTGAGCTGCCCCCGGAATTGTTACTTTCCAAGCTGCGGGGATTTGTGCAAGTGCTGCTCAGCCGATGAGAGCGGCCTACCACGCAAGGGAGAATAACATGCTACGGAAAGTCTCGATGAGATCACTGGATCTGACTCCGCCACTGGTCCGGCGCTCGCTGACCGCGCGCGCGCTGCACATGGCCCTGCTGCGCATCGGTTTGGTCTCGTTGTGTGCCGGCGCGACCTCGTACTATTTCAACCGGTCATCGATAGAAAAGGCGGCTACCCAGCAGTTGCTGCTGTCCACGGAGCAGACCTTGCAACGCGAGTCGCTGCCGTTCCGTGAAATTCACACGCTGGAGCGGAATTTTCTGGAAGAATACCAGAGCGTCCTGGCCCGTCCGGGCATGAGGGCAGCCCTGGTACGTGACTTCGACCAGATCTTCTATCGCCACCCGGACGGTTCCTATACCCAGCGCCCGACACTGTTTGAAGGCGAACCGCTGGCCGACGGCCGTCGCTTTGCCGGCATGTCCGCGACCTACGCGCCGGACGTTCCGCCCACTGACGACATCAAGGCGCGGTTGCGCTGTCCTATCTGCTGTCGTACAAGTATGGCTCCAGCACGCGCGGCCGCCTGTTCAATTTCTACGGGGTGCTGCGGGAAAAAGGCTTCCCCATCTACCAGAATGCCGATATTGCCAAGATCTTCACCTACGCGGGCCCCGAGGCGCTCAAGCTTGAGACGTACGAGTTCTATGCACGCGGGTTTGCCGCGCCCGACAACCGAACCGTGTTTACGCATATTTACTGGGATGCTTCCAACAACGCCTGGATGACGACCATCGCCACGCCCGACCAGGTCGACGCTTCCGGGAAACACCAACTCCTCGCGTGTGTCGATGTGCTGCTTGATGAACTCATGGAACGTACCGCCAAACCCCTCATGCAGGGAGCATATAGCACCATCTCCATGGCGGACAGCGAGGGTACTTTGCTTTACCATCCGCGTCATCTCGCCCAAATCAAAAGCAGCGAGGGCAAGGCATCGATCCGTTCGCTCAAGATCGATCAGGACTATCCCTTGCTGGCGGTGATACCCTCGCTGTCCGCCGGGAAAGCGGTGGTGGTGCGGGAGCGCGACGAGATTGTTGCGGTGGGCATGATCCCGGGAACGCCGTGGGTGCTTGCCGTCCACTATCCGCAGGATCTGATGCGTTCGGCAATTCTGGATAACCTGCTGATCGTCATCGCGCTTGGCGTGCTGACCCTGCTGGTGGAAATCTTCATCCTGCGCGCCATTCTGCAAAAACAGGTCGCGGCTCCGTTGGCCCGGCTGATGCAGGCTACGCGCCGACTTGGCGTCCGCAACGAGCGCCTCGAGCGTGAATCGCTGCCGATCCGGCTCAACGACGAGATCGGCGAGCTGGCGCGCGATTTCGCCAGCATGGCGGATCGCGTCCACAATGCGCACCAGCAGCTGGAAACCAAGGTACGGGACCGCACCGCTGCGCTGGAAGCGGCCAATCGCCAGTTGCAATTGCTCAGCACCACCGATGGCCTGACCGGCATCGCCAACCGTCGCCGCTTCGATGAGGTGCTGGCCTCCGCCTGGAGCGCGTCCCAGCGCGCGGGAACCCTGTTGTCGGTGGCGCTGATCGATGTCGACTGGTTCAAGAGGTATAACGATCACCATGGCCATCAGGCTGGCGATGATTGCCTGCGCAGCGTGGCGCGGACATTGGCGGCACAGGCGCTGCGGGCGGATGACCTGGTGGCGCGCTACGGCGGCGAGGAGTTTGCGCTGATCGCCAGCACCCACCGGCACGCCGACGGCGCGCTGCACCACGCTCGGACGCTATGCTCAGCGGTGGAGAAATTGGCGCTGTCGCACGAGATGTCGCCATTCGGCCGGGTGACGGTCAGCGTCGGCGTGGCCTGCGTGATCCCGACCGAGGGCCGGACGGTGGGGGATATGCTGGAGGACGCCGACCGGGCGCTCTACCGTGCCAAGCAGCAGGGGCGCAATCAGGCGGTGATCGCTGGCGGCTGAGCGTGCCCCAACGAGGGCACCGCGCCGCCAGCCCTCCATAAGAAAACACCGCGACAAGTGCCGGTGCGGCGTCCAGGG
Organism: Duganella sp. SG902; assembly: GCF_013376005.1. Taxonomy (GTDB): domain Bacteria; phylum Pseudomonadota; class Gammaproteobacteria; order Burkholderiales; family Burkholderiaceae_D; genus Rugamonas. Next base: position 101,768 of record NZ_JABMJK010000007.1, read on the forward strand.
TTTCGGTGTGGACAGCGCATCACACCAGGGATGCGCCGCCGGTTGCGGCGGCGCCTGCTTCTCCCTGGCTGTGGCGCTTGCGCTGCCACAACCTTGCGGTCGAATGATCGATGCCAACAGAAGATGGCCACGGCGAGCAGATTCAAGGCGGCCGGGGCAACAGCGGTCGTAATGCGGATGCCCAGCAAGGCGCGCTGTCCGGTTGAGCGATAAAGCCATAGGTGGTCTCGACCAGGCCGGTGCGGGGTGTCGGGCGTGCCATACGCGAACGTCACGCCGTCACGCGCCATCACGCTTGAGTTACAGGGCAGTCTGTAAGCGACAATCGGCGGGGGCTTCCCGCCGCTACCCGTTCTAAATCAGCTGATGGAACTCAATCCTGCATGTTCGTCGACTATCCGGATGCCGTCAGGATGCGCTGACCGACGATGCCTGCTGGCACGTCGTCGGCGATACGGCGTGCCCGGTTGTTGCGCGACGCAGGGCTAACTGACCGGGCTGTGGCCCGGCTCGGTGGGTATGGGTTTGCCATGGTGTTGGATTGCGCCGCCGACCAGGTACCGAAGGCGGCACAGCCTCTCCGTGGGTGCATTTGCGTTTCGCACATCCTCAGCTCATCGCCTAACGCCGGGAAACCCGGCGCATGATTCGTGGGACATGGCGCCGCCCGCTTCCATCCGGTCGGCGCGGACCCTGGCGCTGTAGCGTTTGGTCGGCATGGCGGCATCAGGAACAATCCGCCGGCCGCCGCGAGAACAGCAGGTCGTACAGGACGGGAATCAGGCCCAGCGTCACCAAAGTGCCGACCGCCAGGCCGCCGATCATGGTGATGGCCATGCTGGTCCATAGCGGCCCGGCAAACAGCATCAACGGTATCAGGCCGACGATGCAGGTCAGCTTGGTCATCACTATCGGGCGCAGCCGCAGCACCGCCGCCGAAATCACCGCGTCGCGCTGCGAGCTGGCGGTGGCCAGCTCGATTTCGATGCGCTCCAGCAGCAGCACCGCGTTGTTGACGATAATTCCGGCCAGGGCCAACAAGCCGAAGGTCGGCATGAAACCGAAGGGGCGCATGGTGACCAGCAGGGCCGCGACCGCGCCGATCAGCACGAAGGGAACGCTGCCGATCACGATGGCCAGCTTGCGGAAGGAATTGAACTGCCAGATGAACAGCAGCAGAATCGCCGCCAGTGCGTGCGGGAGATACTGGAACAGCGCGGCATTGGTCAGCTCGGTGTCTTCAATCTCGCCGCCAAGTTCGATCCGGTAACCCGGCGGCAGCGCCAGGGCCGCCACCTGCGGCGCCAGGCGCGCCACCAACTGATCGGCGGTCAGGGCCGGGTTGCGTCCACTGACCGTGATGGTGCGCACCAGATTGCGGCGGACGATGACGCCCGGCTCGCTGTCGCGCCGGACGGTCGCCACCGCCGCCAGCGGCAGCGGCGTGCCGCCGTCGGCCCGGTACAACAAGGTGTCCTCCACCGCGCTGGCTGGTGCGCGCTGGGCGGCGTCGCCGCGCAGCACGATGGGAATGTTGTTGCCATCGTCGCGGATGTAGGACAGCGCCTGCCCGCTATAGCGCATTTGCAGGGACTGGGCGATGTCCGCGCTGGTGAGGCCGGCATGACGGGCCTTGATCTGGTCGACCTGCACCACATAGCGCGGGATCCGGCTCTGCCAGTCGTCGCTCACATCCTCGGTGCCCGCCACGGCGCGCAATTGTGTCGCGATGGCGGCTGCGGTGCGGCGCAGCACTTGTTCGTCCGGTCCGCTTACCCGGTAGACCGCCACGCCGGCCTCGGCCGTCCCCAGGGAAAAGCGCTTGGGTTGCGCCTGCAGCGCGGGCCAGGTGGCGCGCATGTAGGCGCTGGTGCGCGTGATCACGGCGTCGATATCGCTGCCCGGACGCAGCGAGACCGTGAAGTAGGCGATGTTGGCGCCGGGCAGGGCGGGGTTCAACCCCAGCACGATGCGTGGCCCGCCATCGGCGACATAGCCGATGCTGTCGACAATCTCGGGATTGACTTGGCCGTTGGCGAACCAGAGGCTTACCGACTCGACGGCGTTGAGGGTGGCGCGCACATCGCTGCCGGGCTGCAGCACGACCGGCATCTGGAACTGCAGCCGGTCCGACTTGGGCAGAAAGTCGTAGGGCATGCGCAGCAGCGCAGCCGTGGCGCCGGCCAGCAGCAGCAGCATGGCGCCGATGTACAGCAGTTTGTGATCGAGCAGCCAGCCGATGATGGCGCGGTAGCGGCGGTAAAAGCGGCTATCGTAGTGCGCCTCGCCGCCGGCCGCGTGCGGCTTGACAAAATACTGGCAGAGCAGGGGCGTGACAGTGACACTGAACAGCCATGAGCCCAGCAGCGTGGTGGCCAGGACGATCGCCAGTGAACGCAGGTATTCATTGGTGCTGGTCTGGCCGAAGAAGAACGGCGAGAACGCCAGCAAGATGACCACGGACGATGTCAGCAAGGGCGTGGCCAGCGTGCGGCCCGCCGCCTCGCAGGCGGCGTCGCGCGGCTCGCCCCCGGCCAGGCGGCGCTCGATGTCTTCGGCGATCACGATGCCATTGTCCACCAGCAGGCCCAGGGCGAGAATGATGGCCGCGATCGATACGCTCTGCAACTCCACGCCCATGGCGCGCATGGCGATCAATGCCCCGAGGATGGTGAGCGGCACGATGGCGCCGACGATGAGCCCGGTGCGCCAGCCGAGGAACAACATGACCACGGCCATCACGATCACCACGGTTTCACCCATGACGTGGTGCATGCGCCCCATTTCGCGTTGCACCACGTCGGCCTGGAAGGTGACGACGTGCTGCGCGAAGCCGGCAGGCAGCATTTGCGCCGTCTGGTCCAGCTTGGCGCGCAGGGCTTTGCCGTACTGCTCGACGCTGTAGCCGGGCAGCATGGAGACGGCCACCACGACGGCCGGCTGGCCCTGATAGATGGCCGCGCTCTGGGGCGGATCGGCGGGCATGACCCTGATCTCGGCCAGCTGCGACAGTGGCACTTGCCGAGCGCCGCCGCCCGCGCCGGGCACGGTCACGAGGAAGTTGGCCAGATCGCCGGCGTTGCGGAGCTCGCCGCTGGTGGCGACACTCATCGCCAGCCCGGAGGCGGACAGCAAGCCGCCCGGTTCGACGATGTTCTGGGTGCGCAGCTGCGCCGCCACGGCGGCCGGCGTGAGGCCCGCGCCAGTCAGCCTGTCGCGGTCGAAGGCGAGATATACCCGCTCTTCCTGCAGGCCGTGAAACGTCACTTTTTGCGTGCCGGGCACGCTGTAGAGCTGTTCGCGCAGCTGGCGCAGCGGCGCGCGCATCGCGCTCATGCTGAAGCCGCGCGCGGTGACGGCGACCGAGGCCACGGCGACGCTACCGAAATCGTCGTCGATAAACGGCCCCATGGTTCCAGCCGGCAGCGTAATACCGGCCTCCGCGGCTTTGGCGCGCGCGCGCTGCCATAGGGCTGGCAGGTCGCGGATATTGTCGTAGGCGGTCAGCTGGATGATGGCGCTGCCCGGGCGCACGGTGGTGGCGATGGTCTTGATGCCGGCCAGCTCACGCAAGCTCTCCTCGAGCGGGCGAGCGATCAAGGCCTCGACCTGTTCGCTGGGCAGGCCGGGATAGGCGGCGCTGACCAGGGCATCGCGTACCGTGACGGACGGCTCCTCCTGCGACGGGAAGTTGAGGAAGGTGAGTACGCCTGCGGCCAACACCAGCACGGCGGCAAACAGGGTCAGCCGGCTGGCGCCCAGGGCGGCACGGGTGAGCTTCACGGCGCACCTCCGTCCGCCAGGTGGGAGGTGGCCGCCAGCGGAACGACTTTCTGGCCATCGTTCAGAAAGGCGGCGCCGGAAGCGACCACCTGTTCGCCCGGCCGCACGCCGGCGCGCAGCGCCACGCGCTCGCCCTGGATGGCGCCCAGGCGCACGGTGCGCCGCCGCACCAGGCCGCCGTCGGCCTGGTAGATAAACAATTGTGCGGTGTCGCCCGGTTGGTGCTGCACCATGGCCGACAGCGGCACCGATAAGCCCTCGTCGCCCGTGGAGGGGAGGCTCAGCTGAAGGCTTTGATCGCTGCGCAGGGCGGACGACGCGGACGGCAGATCGAACAGCACGGTGATCAGCGCGCCGTGCTCCAGACGCGGGGACAGCCCGCGCACGCGCAAGGTCAGCTGGTTGCCGTCGCTGTCGCTGGCGGTCAGCTGGTCGCCAGGTCGCAGGCCGCCGGCCAGCTGGGATGGCAAGGCCGCTGTCGCTTGCGCGTGGCCTTCGCCTTCGACCTGCAACAGGGTTTGTCCCGGCCCCACCTCCGCCTCGGGTTGCGCCTGCCGGGCCACGACGCGGCCGGCGAACGGGGCGCGCAGCGCGGTTCGTCGCAGCGCGCGCGCCGCCTGTGCGCTTTCAGCGCGGGCCGCCTGCAGTTGCGCCTGGGCCGCGTCGCGCGCGCTGCGCGCGCTGGTCAGCGTGGCTTGCGATGCCGCGCCGTCGTCAAACAGGGCCTGCTGTTGGCGCAACAGGTTCTCGCGTTCGCCCAGCTGAGCCGCGGCGGCGGCAAGGTTCGCCTCGGCCTGCTGCAGCCGCAGGCGCGCCGGCTCGGCATCAAGACGGGCCAGTACCTGCCCTTTGCGCACCTGGTCGCCGACATCGGCGCTCAATTCGACGATGCGGCCGCCGCTGTCGAAGGACAGCTCGGCGCGCTGTCGCTGGCGCACGGTGGCGATGAAGCGCGCACCGTTGCCGGCGCCCTGGCCGATGGTTTCCAGTTTGACTGCGCGCGTGACCGGTGGCGCATCGACATGCGGCTGGCACGCAGACAGCAGGATCGCGGCAATGGCCAGTGCGGCGGCCTGCGGGGATGGGAGGCGGATTTTCATAAGAGATCTGTCAATAGCTGTAAGTAATGGCGGCGGTGGCGCCGGCCGACGTGCGGCGCGCCACGACTGGACTGTCGCTGACGTCGCCGACATAGCGGGTGATTGTCAGTTGGAGCGTGCTGGACCAGTGGGCGTCCAGGTGATGTTCCCAGCTCAGGCCGGCCGAGCGCACGTACATGCCGCTGCCCGGATGGGCGACGGCAAAGCGCGTTTGCGCAGCCTGCGCCGGCGTCACGCCGAAATAGGCCTGGTTATAGCGGCCATCTCCCCACCAGGCGTCGATATCGACGGCGATAATGTCTGCCGCCGACCGCAGCGGGACGAGTTCCACCCCGGTGCGGTAGCGGTTCCTGCGCGCGTCGTCGCGCAGGGCCAGCTCCATCTCGGCGCTGGCCGTCAGCCACGGCTGCAGCTGTTGCGCGATCAGGGTGCGCGCGGTCGGCGAGCCGGGCACGTCGCCCATGCCGGCCAGACGGCTGGAGCCGGGGCGCCAGCCGCTGTTCCGCTCCAGTCTGCCCCGATCGTAGGAAAACGATTGCGAAATATAGAACCCCGTGCTGGACTGGTATTGCAGGCCGGCGCCGCGCGTGGTGTCGGCAAACAGTACGCCGCGCTGGATGGACAATACGGGAATGGGGCGCAGCACGCTGCCGGTGTCGGCGCCAGGATAGCGCGTCGCCGCGCTGAGGGCGACGCCCACCGTCACCTCAGTTTTGCTGCCCAACAGGCTGTCAATGGCCGCCCGCGGCGGTTGGTCGGTGTTGGCGTCGCCGGCATGGGCCGGCAACGCCGGTATGCCGATGAGGATGGCCAGCAGGGCGCGGGCCGGGGAACTGCGTGTCATGGTAAAGCTCCTGGTATCAGTCGGATGAAATCGGGGTGCCGTAGAAGGCGTGGAACAGGGCGACGCGGGTGAGCGCCAGGTGCTGCTGGGCTTCGGTGAGTTCAACCGCTAGCTGGGTGGCCTCGATGCGCTCGCTGAGCAGTTGGGGGCGGTCCTGCAAGCCTTGCTCGCTGCGCGCCCGCGTGCGCGCCATGCGTCGTGCCGCATCCTTGCTTTGCGCGCGCAGTTGCAGTTCAGCGGCACGCCATGCCGTGTGCGCGCCGAGCGCGTCCGCGACCTGCCGGAACGCCGCCTCGATGGCCTGCTCATATTGCACCACGCCGGCTTGCCTGCGGGTCCAGGCCAAGTCCAGATTGGCGCGCCGCTGCCCATAGTCAAAGATTGGCAAGGTCAGGCGGGGCGTGAACGACCAGAAGCCGCGCCCGCCGGTGAACAAGCTGTGCAGGGCGTCGCTGGCGCCGCCGATCGCGGTGCTCAGCTGAATCGAGGGGAAGAAGGCGGCGCGCGCGGCGCCGATGTCCGCATGGGCCGCCCGTAGTTCCGCCTCGGCCTGCCGGATCTCGGGACGCTGCAGCAGTATGCTGGAGCTGAGCTCACGCCATGCCGGCGGCAGGCTGGCAGCACCGGCCATTGGCGCCAGCGCGCCGCCCACGGGAGCCAGATCGTAGCCGGCCAGGATCTGCAGCGCGCGGTGTGCCGCGCGCATGCGTTCGGCGGCTTGCAACGATGCCGCCGCCGCGCGCCCGGCTTGCGCCCGACTGCGGTCCAGGTCGTCGTGCGAGAGCAGGCCGATCGCCGCCTGTTGCTGGGCGATGGTCAGCAGCGCGGCGCTGTCGGCATTGATGGCCTGATACTCATCGTAAAGCTGGGTGGCGCTGACTTCCAGCACATACGCGCGCAGCGCCTCGGCGATCAGTGCGCCACGCGCGGCCTCGCGGCCGGCGTCGCTGGCCAGGAAGCGCTGGCGCGCCGCTTCCGACTGCGATTCCAGTTTGCCGAAGAAATCCAGCTCGTAGTTGTCGATGCCCAGCCCGGCGTTGGCCACGCTTTGCTGGTAGCGCTCCTGCAGTCCTGGATTGTTGAAATGCAGGCGCTGGTTTTGCAACTGCGCGCCGATGGTGGGGAGTCGTGCCGCGCTGACGATGGCATATGCGGCGCGGGCCTGTTCCACCTGAAGCAGCGCCAGCTGGTAGTCGCTGTTGTGCCTGAGGACGCGCTGGATCAGCGACGGCAGGTCGGCGCCCGGCGCGAAGTCCAGCAGGAAGCGCCGCTCCGCGTGGCTCAATTCCGCCGTGGCTGGCGCCACAGGCGCCTGGGTGGCGTCCGCGCCCAGAGTGGATGGGATGGCGTATGCCGGTTGCCGCCACGCGGGCGCCAGCGCACAGCCGCTGGTCAGGGCGCCCCATAGGAGGGCGAGTAGTGCTGCGGTACGGCGGCTGCGCGCGCAGCGTGTAAAATCAAGGGCCATGCTGTCCGGTCCGGTTGTTGGGTCGGTCCGTAGTGTCGCATCCGAAGATCAAGACTTATTTCGGGAATTGTTTGGATTTGATTAAGAGGTGGAAAGTAGCGATGAGCCAGGCCAAAGTATTGGTCGTCGAGGACGACATCGATAGCGCGAGCGTACTCGACGCGTATCTGCGCAAGGATGGCTTTGCCGTGTGCATGGCCCATGACGGCGCCCATGCGATTCAGCTGCATGCGCAGTGGCAGCCCGACCTGGTGCTGCTGGACGTGATGCTGCCGCTGGTCAGCGGCACTGATGTGCTGTCGACCATACGCCGGGCCAGCGACACGCCAGTGATCATGGTGACGGCCATCGCTGACGAGCCCAATAAGCTGGGCGCGCTGAAGTACGGCGCCGATGACTATATCGTCAAGCCCTACAGCCCCAAGGAGGTGGTGGCGCGCGTGCATGCGGTGTTGCGGCGGGCGCGCCTGGTGCCGGCGGCCGACGGCAAGCTGCGGCACCAGCGCCTGACGGTCGATACGCACGCGGTCCAGGCCAGCGTGACCGATGAGGTCGGCCAGTCTGTGGTCCTGAACCTGACTCCCGCCGAGTTCAGCTTGCTCGCCACCTTGCTGCGTACCCCGTTCAAGGCATTTACCCGTAGTGAACTCATGGAAAGCTGCATGCCTGAAAGTGGCGCGCTGGCACGCGCCGTGGACGTACATATCCACAACCTGCGCCGCAAGCTGGAACAACACGGCATCGACGGCGTCCTGCTGACCGTGCGCTCGGTCGGCTACCGTTTCCAGTAGCCATGAACCAGACGGCACGCGACAAGCAACGGGCGACCCCCTTGTGGCTCTGGGTAGGGCTGCGCATGAGTGCCTTGGCGGTCGGCACGGTGATCACGGTCGCCCTGGGCATGTGGCTGTACTTCAACTTGGTCGATTCCATGAGCGTGCGGCACATGCCCGCCGCGGTGCGCGCGGAACTGGCGACGCTGCGCGCCAGCTCCCACCCTGACCAGGCACGGCTGTGGCAGATCGCGCAGCAATACTATGACATCAGACGTTTCCAGCCCGGTCTGGAGAACCCTGACTGGCTGATGTTGTTCATACTGGTGGTGACCGCGGTGCCCGTCATCATCGGGCTGGGCCTGTGGGCCTCGCGGCCATTGTCAAGCCAGTTCACCGCGGTGGCACAGGCGGCGCGCCGCGTCAGCGATGGCGAGTTTGCCGCGCGCGTGCAGGTGGTGCCCCACGCCCCGGACGAGCTGGCGGAACTGGCCATGGATTTCAACGACATGACTACCCGCTTGCAGCAATTTGAACAGGAGGTGCGCGATTCCAGCGCGATGCTGGCGCACGAGCTGCGCACGCCACTGAATGCCGCCATGGGGCGCCTCCAGGGCATGCTGGACGAGGTGTTTCCTTTGGAACGCGAACAAGTGCGCTCGGTACACCGGCAACTGGAGCAGCTCAACCGTCTGGTGAGCGATTTGCATCTGTTCTCGCTGGCGCGGGCGGGCCAGCTGGCGCTGGAGCCGGACGCGTTCGCCTTGCGCGAGCTGATCGCGGAACGGCTGGAATGGGTCGGACCGCAGCTCGCACAGGCCGGTATCGAGCCAGTGTGGCCGAGCACCACGCGGGTGCGCCTGTATGCCGACCGCGACCGCGTGGGGCAGGTGCTGTCCATCCTGATCCACAATGTGCTGCGTTACGCCAGCAGCGGCGGCAGCCTGGAGATCACGGTGTCGGAGCAGGCGGGGGAGGTCTCGATCACGGTCGGCGACCGCGGGCCCGGCGTCGCCCCCGAGCAATTATCCCAGATGCGTGAGCGTTTCTGGCGCGCGGATCACTCCCGTGCCCGGCATTCGGGCGGGAGCGGACTGGGACTGGCGATCGCGCTGGCCATCAGTCAGAGCCATGGCGGCGATCTGGTCTGCCGCAACCGCCGCGGCGGCGGAATGGCGGTGGAGATGCGGTTGCCGGCATCGGCCGCCGCGGCGCCGCGGTGACGCTGATGACATGCCCGAGCTGATCCGCTGTGCGAGAGCGGCGTTGTCCCGGAACAGGTATTCGCCCAACCTGCCGCTGTCCCTATCTGCCGGTGCGCGGCGCGATCGCGGCCTCCAGCGACTGGTCACGGTTTAGCCTGACGCAGGTGCCAACCAGCCCCTGAGCGCAGCCCTGGCAGCGCCAGGCACAGCGCAAGCACGGCAAAACCGGCGCTGACGAATGGCACGGCGCCGGCCTGGTCGCCGTCGATGATGCACGAGGCGAGCATCGGGCCAAACGCCGACCCCACCAGCTGGGCAGCCGGGACCAGAGTGGCGATCCGCCCCCTGGGATCGGCCACCAGCGCCTGCGCGACCTGGAACGGCATCAGGAACAGCCAACAGTAGCCAAAGGCCGCACTCAGAATCGCGAACAGGGTGACGCTGCCCCATGGCAGGAAGTGCATGGCCGTGGCCAGCAGCGCCAGCGCCACAGCGCCGCCGGCCAGTGTTGCGGCCGCGTGCACCCGGTGCACCGTCATCACGGCCGTCACGCCCCCCAACACTTGAAAGCCCAAGCTCAGCGATACCACGGTTTGTGCCTCGGCGGCCTTGAGTCCGTTGGACAGGCCCAGCGGCTCGAGGTAGGCCCACAGGGCGCCGATTGCCGCCATCATGGCAAAGGTGATGGCGAGCGGCGCCAGCGCCGCTCCCTGCCAGCGCAGCGGGGCGGTATTGCTGACTGTAAGCGGCGCCAGGCTGGACGGCAAGCCTGGCATCAGCGGCAGCGCCGCCAGCGCCATGGCAGCCAGCGCGAGAAAGCCGCCCTGCCAGCCCCACCGCGGAATCACCAGCAGTGCCAGTACCGCGGCGGCGCCGGCCTGGGTCAGCGTTTGCGTCACCACAAAGCTGGCGGCCAGGCGATCCGGTTTGGAACCGCGCACGATCATGCCGGTGGCGACCCAGACCAGGATGCCCTCGGCCACGCCCGCCAGCGCGCGCACGGTCAGCAGCGGCGCATCGCCGCTGACCCGGCACGTGGCCGCGTCCAGCAAGGCGGCGGCGATCGCGGCCAGCATGGCGATGCGGCGGTAGTGACGCAGCGGCGCCATGCTGTCACTCAGCGCCACGCCGATGCCGAGCGCCATGATCTCGCCCATGGCAATCATGCCGACGCCTTCCATGGTGGCGGCCTGTTGCGCCACCAGCTCACCGAGCAGGATGGGTTGCAGGCCAAGCACGAGCAATGCAACGGAGCCCGCCAACAAGGCGCTGGCCATCTGGTCCCAGCCGGGCGTAGAAGCGGAAAGGGTTGGCAACGTCAGTCTCCTCGATAAGGATGGCGCTAGTAGGCTTTACTCTCTTCCGGTAGCGCGCCGCGCTGGAACGCCAGCGCGGCCCGCCGTTCATCCTTGATCAGGCGGCCGTTGGCTATGTGGCGCACCAGCCAGGGAAGCGGGTTGACGCGGCCGCCGCTTGCGGCGGCCAGCACATAGGCCTTGGCGCATTTTTCCAGCAACTCCGCGTTCAAGGCCAGGCGGGTGGCGGTGACGCCGATGCACAGCGGCAATCCTTGCCACAGTACCACGTTGCCGCCGCGCCTGAGGGCGCCGGCAAGTAGCTCGGGGCGCGAGATGGGCGCGGACATCGGGCCGATGTGGCGGGCCTGTTCATCGAACACCTGCGGCAGCACGCCGCCGAAGTCGCCGAGGCAGGCGCTGAACGGGCCGCCGCCCCACAGCACGGCGCCGGCGTCGCCGCGCGCCGCGTGCGCCGCCGCGTGGATACGCGCCGGGCGCGTCTGCTCGGGCTGGCGCCAGTCCAGCAGGTGGGGCTCGGGCAGCGTGGTCGCGCCGAACCACATGCTGGTCCCGGATGGGCAGCGCAGCGAGAGGGTGGCCTCCGGCTGGTCCGCCAATCCCTTGGCCGTCAGCCGCGCGCGCGTTTGCAACCACAGTTGCTTGATCTCTTCCTGGGATACCATGGCGTCACACCAGCTTGAAAACGTCGTCGAAGCGGTTGAGCGCATCGTCGATCACGGCGTCGGTGTCCGCTAGGCTGGTGTAAATGCGGCTGCCGGCCAGCGTGATCAGGCCATGGGCGGAGTAGGCCGCGCCCATTTCTTCCATCATATGCTTGCGGGCCTTGGCCTCGTCCTTCACGCGCCACAGCTTGTACAGGTTGCCGGTGTCGAGCAGCAGCACACCGGAGGTTTGCAGGTGCACGATGGAGCCCATGTTGTAGGCCACGTAGGGCAGGCCGCGGCGCTCGATGATTTGCTCCAGGCCCTTGCGCAGCCGGTCGCCGGCGCGTCCAGCCTTGCCTGCGGCATCGGTGTCGATGACCTCCTTCAGGGCGTGGTAGCCCGCCACACAGGACAGCGGATTGGCCGACAGGGTGCCGCCCACGAAGGCGCGCTTGGCGGTGCTGCCGATGCCGCCCGCCAGCAGCAGCATCACGTCGCGCCGGCCGCCGATGGCGCCGGCCATGGGATAGCCGCCCGCCAGGCATTTGCCCAGCACGGTAATATCCGGCATGACGTTGAAGTAGGCCTGGGCGCCGCCCGGGCCGACCCGGAATCCGGTGACGACCTCGTCGAAGATCAGCAGAGCGCCGAATTCATCGCACAGCGCGCGGACTTGCTGGTTGTATTGCAGATGCACCGGCCGGGTGCCGCTTTCGGGGCCGAGCGGTTCCAGCAGCACCGCGGCGGTGCCGCCGCGCAGGCGGTTCAGTTGCAGTTTGCGCCGCAGGGCGTCGAGGTCGTTGGGCGGGCATTCCTGGGTATAGGCCGTGGAGCCGCGCGGAATGCCGGTCGCTTCCATGCGGCCGGTGCCGGGCAGGCGCATGCCATACACCAGCTGGTCGCTCCAGCCATGGTAGGCGCCGCCGATCTTAATGATCCACTTGCGCTTGGTGTAGGCGCGGGCCAGGCGCACCGCGCCCATCACCGCCTCGGTGCCGGAGCCCAGCAGACGCAGCATCTCCACCCCGGGCATGGTCTGGCACACCAGCTGCGCCAGCTTGACCTCGTATTCATGCAGCAGGCCGGTGACCGGACCGCAGCTATCCAACACCTCGTTGACTTTGGCGCGCACGGCCGCATGGTTCGAACCGAGCAGGGTGGGGCCGCCGGCCTGCAGGAAGTCGATGTAGCGGTTGTCGTCGACGTCGGTCAGATAGGCACCCTCCGCCTGCCTCATCGCCAGCGGGAAGGGATGGTTGAACGCCAGGTTGTGCTGCACGCCGCCGGGAATGACGTGGCGCGCCGCTTCCGCAAGGCGTTTGGAGCCGGCGCAGCGCTCATCGAAATAGCGCATCACCTTGGCCATGCTCTCCTTGCGCAGTGGCCGCATGGGCTGGCGTACCAGCTCGGCGAAGCGGCGGTACAGGGAGTCGACATCGGGCCAGGCCGAGATGGCCGTCGATGGGGAAAGGTCTTTGACGTTCATGAGTTCTCCATTGCCGCCAGCAGGCGGCGGAAGGCGTTTGAGCGGGCTGGGTGGATGTTGGCTTCCTGGGTGATGCGTTCGATTAAGCGTTGTTCGGCCAGGCGTTCAAGCGCCTCCACCGCGCGCACCGTCTGGCTGATGGTCGGACCGCAGCACAGCACCCCGTGATTGCGCATCAGGTAGGCATTGACGTCGCGCCGCAACGCACGGCGCACCAGGCGGGTGAGCAAGCCACTGCCGGACGGCATGTAGCCGACCACTGGAATACGCGGGCCCAGGATGTGGCGCTCCTGCTCATCGCGCGCGTCGAGCGGCTGGTTGAGCAGGGCGTAGGCGCTGGCGATCGGCTGGTGGGTGTGGATGCTGCAACGGACGTCAGGCCGCACGCGCAGCACGCTGGCGTGCAGTCCGGTTTCGACCGAGGGCGCGCGCTCGCCCTCGATCTGTCGCAGGTCCGACAGGCGAACCACGCAGACATCGGCGGCGCGCATGCTGAAGTAATCGGTGGCGGACGGGGTAACGGCGAACAGCTCCCTGTCGATGCGCAAGGCGATGTTGCCACCCGTTCCAGCCAGATAGCCGCGCCGCGACAGGTCGAGACAGATCTCGACAATGCGCTCCCGCTCTTCATGGGCAAACATGGGGGACTCCTTCGGTGGGTGGGTTCAGGCGTCGGTAGATCGGCGCCAGTGTTTGGCGTAATTCCTTGAACGTCGCGTAGCGGTCGTCGTACACCGTGCGCAGCGCGGTGGCGGGCTCGTAGACGCGGCGTTCGCGCTGTAGTCGGTGCAGGTCGTTAAAGCGCAGCTCGCCCATGCCGATGGCGGCAATGAAGGCGGCGCCGATGGCATTGGACTGGATCGGGTTTTCCATCTGGCGCACCGGCTGGCCGGTGACATCGGCAATGATCTGGCACCACAGGTCCGACTGCGCACCACCGCCCACGGCGGCCACCGGCCCCGGCGAACGGTCCAGCATGCGGCCAAAGGGCTCCATCATCCAGCGGGTGTTGAGGGCGACACCTTCCATGAACGCACGAATGATGTCTTCGCGCGAATGGGCCAGCGAGAGATTGATCAGGCCGGCGCGCAAGCTGGGGTCATCGACCGGCGTGCGCTCGCCAAACAGCCAAGGCATGTAAATCAGGCCGCGAGCCCCGGCCGGCACGCGGGAGGCAATGGTGTTGAGGATGTTGTAGACGTCCGGCCGCTGTTCGTCGCTGAGCAGTTCGTCGGGGTGGAACAAGATGCGGTCGCGCAGGAAGGAGAGATTGGCGCCGGCGGTCGATTGCAGCGCCAGGGCGAGATAACGGCCGTCGACGGCACAGGGTACCGAGGCGATCTTGCGCCGCACATCAGTTTTCTGGTGCGGCACGTGCGCGCCGAGCCAGGAGGAGGTGCCGAGGTACAGGTGGGAGGCGTAGTCGGCCACCGCCGCGCCTACCGCGACGGCGGAAGTGTCGGTCGCGCCGGCCACCACCATGGTGCCCGGATGCAGGCCGAGCGCCTCGGCCACGTCGCGGCGTAAAGGCCCCAGCAGTTCGGTGGAGGCGACAATATCCGGCAGCTTGTCGCGCGCGATTCCCAGCATGGCGATCAGACGGTCGTCGTAGCGGATGCGCAGCGGATCGCGGTTGTTGGTGACCCAGGCGGTCAGGATCGAATCGCGGGTGGCGCAGACGCGGCCGCTCAGACGCAGGTTCATGTAATCGAGCACGTTGAGGAACTTGGCGGTGCGCTCATAGCGCGCCGGATCCATGTCGCGGATGAAGGCGATATGGCCGGCGCTGTCCTTCCCGGACAGGGCGGGGGCGCCACCGGTCAGGCGCAGCCAGCGCCACAGCTTGAGCGGGCTGTAGCCCTCGATGTTGAGCCAGTTGCCCCGCGCGCGGCGGGTGATGGGGCCGGCGCCGCGCATGTCCAGCCAAAGCATGGCGCGGCCCAGCGCATTGCCGTCGCGGTCGACGCAGACCGTGCCTTCCGTTTGCGTGGAGCAGCAGACGGCCACGATCCGCCGCCGTACGCAGGGGTCTGCATGGCACAGCCGCCCGGCGGTGGTGAGCAAGGCTTGCCACCAGTCTTCTGGTTCCTGTTCCGCAGCTACGCCGTCCACGTGCAGGTGCACCGGCTCGAAGGCCCACGCGAGCACGGCGCCCTCCAGGGTGATCAGGGCACACTTGCAACCCGAGGTGCCAAGATCGACGGACAGGACCAGCGGCGCGCTGGCGCGGTCGCTTGACGGTGGTTGGACTGAATAAGACATGGTGCTGGCGGTGGCTCCCGGCGGACGATTGTTTCATGAAAGATAGTTATGACTAGCATATAGCGATGGCTATAATTCCGCAACAATTTTGTTCATGCGATAATTGGCCTGACTCTTTCCATTCATACTTCCGCCATGGTCACCAGCAGCACCTCGAGCAAACCCAGCCTAGCGGCCAAGAAAATCCCGGCCCAGCAGAGAGCTTCCGATACCTATGAACTCATCCTGGAGGCGGCCGCGCGGCTGCTGGCCGACGTCGGGGTGGAGCGTTTGTCCACCAACATGGTGTGCGAGCATGCAGGGCTGACGCCGCCTGCGTTATACCGCTATTTCCCCAACAAGTACGCGTTGCTGTGCGAGCTGGGGCAGCGCCTGATGCAGCGCCAGAATGAATTGATTCCACTCTGGATCACGGCGCAGGCGTTGCGCGGCAGCGTGGTCGAACTGGAGCGCGCGCTGGCCGGACTGTTGTTGGAAACCTACAAAGTCACCAGCGAGACGACCGGGGGCGTATGGATCTTGCGCGCGTTGCGCGCGGTGCCGACCTTGCAGAAAGTGCGTCTGGATTCGCACGCGCAAGTGGTGGCGGCGCAGAGTGGACTGCTGCGCGCGGCGTTTCCCGATGTGCCGCCGAAATCGCTTGAGCTGGTCGAGCGTGTTACGGTCGACATGATCTATGCAGGCGTGGAGCTGCTGTTCGACGAGCCACTGAGTCCGCGGGCGGTGGCCGATGTGATCGCCTCCATGATCGCCAGCCATCTGACGCGCTTGCGCGGCTAGTGCGGGGTGGCCGGCATGGTAGGCTGACGGCAATCCTCACTGCTGGCGGCACCTCGGATCGCAAGGGTATCCCGGTCGACCGGCTCTGAGCCAAACTCCGGCGGCCCTTTGCGCTCAGGGCAGGCGACTGTCCAGCGTCACCTGCGTACCACTCAGCCCCGGCGCGCTCGCGGTGAGCACCAGGCGGCCGGCCTGGCCGGGCCGGGTGCGCACGATCGCCAGCGCCTTGCCGTTGAAGACCCGGCGTGTGGGCGACTGGAAGGATTCGAAGCTGGTCGCGTCGCCGTTGTCGGTGGCGACGATCTCGCCCGGTCCGCTCAGACTGAACGCTACGCGATCGCTGGCGCGCGGTATCGTATGGCCAGCCTTGTCGGTCACCGTCACGGTCACGAAGGCGAGGTCGGCGCCGTCCGCGCGGAGCGTCGCACGGTCGGCGACAAGTCGAAGCCCGGCCGGTTCGCCCGTCGTTTGCACGGTGTCCTCGGCCCACGGCTTGCCATTCTTGTAGACCACGGCGTGCAGGATGCCGGGCGCGTAGACGACGTCGTCCCAGCGCAGCCGGTAGTCGCGCGGACTGCGCTTCTTGCGGCCGAGCGACGTGCCGTTCAGGAACAGTTCCGCCTCATCTCCCGAAGTGTACAAGTGTACCGGCGTAACCAGCCCAAGCCGCTCTGGCCAGTTCCAGTGCGGCAGCAAATGCGCCATGGGAAACTCGGGGCGCCAGCGCGCCTGGTACAAGTAGAAGCGGTCCTTCTTGAATCCGGCCAAATCGACGATGCCGAAGTAGGAGCTGCGCGAGGGGATCTCGATCTTCTTCAGTTCCGCCAGCTCCTTCGCGGCGCGCTGCTGCTGGGCGGGGTCGCTGAAATTCAGAAGATTCGTGCTGTCGCTGTTGTAGGGCGTCGGTTCGCCGAGGTAGTCGAAACCGGTCCAGACGAATTCGCCGGCGACGAAGGGATGGTCGTCCTGGCTGCGGAACTCCGTCTCAGCCAGCGTCGCCCAAGTGGGCGCGGTCAGGTCGTAGCTGCTGACCTGGAAGTCGGCCATGCCCTTTGTCCCATCGTCCCCTAGCGGGAAGAAATATACGCCGCGCGAGCTGACCGTCGACGCGGTTTCGCTGCCGAATATCGGAATGTGCGGGGCGCGGTCGTGGAAGTTCGCGTATTCATGTGGTTTGTAGTTATAGCCGAACAGGTCGACGGCTTCCTGTAGACCGTTGTAGCCCGCTTCGATGTTGTTGTTGGCCATCGTGAGCGGGCGGGTACGGTCTTCGCTGCGCGCGATGGCGGCCAGCCGCGCGGCGAGCTTCCAACCTTCGCTCTTACCCTGTTCGGGGATCTCGTTGCCAATGCTCCAGCCGAACACACTTGGATGATTGCGGTCACGCCGGATCATCGCACGCAGGTCCTGTTCATGCCAAGCGGTGAACAATGTGTGGTAGTCGTTTGGCTTCTTGCCGACGGCCCAGGCGTCGAAGGCTTCGTCGAGCACCAGAAAGCCCATGCGGTCGGTCAGGTCGAGCAGCTCGGGCGCGGGTGGATTATGGCTGGTGCGGATCGCGTTGACGCCCATTTCTCGGAGGATCTCCAGCTGGCGTTCAAGCGCTCGCGTGTTGATCGCGGTGCCCAGCGCTCCCAGGTCGTGGTGCAGGCAGACGCCTTGGATCTTGATGTGCTCGCCGTTCAGCAGCAGGCCGCGCTCCGGATCGAGCGTGATGCTGCGCACACCGAACGGCGTTTCGACCACATCGGCCACGCGGCCGTTCGCGTTGACGGTGGTGACAGCAACATAGCGCTGCGGGTTGGCGATGCTCCACAGGCGCGGCTGCGGCAGCGTCAATGCGTGGCTGATCATGGCCTGGCGTCCGGCCACGATCTTGACCGGTGTGGCCGCCTCTCGACGTGCGACAGGCTCGCCGAGGCGGCGGCCATCGGCGCTCAGTGCGTAGATCTCGGTCGTCACCCGCACGTTCGCTGTCGCGGCATCGTTCTGCAGCGTCGCCTGCAAGTTCACGATGGCGGACGTGGTCGTCACCTTCGGCGTCGTCACGAAGATGCCGTCCTGTGCCACATGCAACGGGGCCGTTTTGACCAGCCAGACATTGCGGTAGATGCCGCCGCCCGGATACCAGCGCGATGCGTCGGGCGGATTGTCGAGGCGGATAGCCAGCACATTCTGCGCGCCTGGGTTCACCCAAGGGGTAAGGTCCACGCGCCAAGAAGCGTAGCCGTATGGCCAACCGCCCACGTAATGGCCGTTTATCCAGACTGCGGCGTGCGACATGGCGCCGTCGACGTCCAGGTAAATGCGGCGCCCGGCGTCCGCCGCAGGCAGCGTGAAGTGCTTGCGGTACCAGCCGACGCCCCACGAGGGTAGTTTGCCGGTCTCGCCAGGATAGGATTGCTTGAACGGCCCTTCGATGCCCCAATCGTGCGGCAGGTTGAGGCTGCGCCAACCCGCGTCGTCGAATCCGGCTGCCGTGGCGACCGCGTTCCACATGTCCGGGCTGGTGCCGGCGGCCGGCGCCAGGGTACCGGCCGGGTCGCCCTTGTTGAAGCGCCAGTCGGTGTTGAAGGCAAGACGTTCGCGCGGCGATATGGCGTCGGTGGACCTGGCGTCCTGGAGCGACATCAGGCCGAGGGAGAGGCAGATAAGGAGGTGGGCGTGGCGTGTCATGGATGTTCCTGGATCAGCGTGTTTGTGTGGTGATGGTGCTGGGCGTGCCTTTGGCGCCGGCCACCCAGGTGTGGTTCCCGGCGATGCTTCGTCCGCTTGTGGCGGTGCGGGGGCGAGCGGGCAAGTCCCAAGAAAGCTTTTGAGCGTATGGTGCGGGTATCAAGGCTTGGTTACATCGTCCGTTCAGACGGTGCCAGGACTCTCGTCACACGCCATACTTCCAGTTGTCACGCACTGATGACCTGTGGCGTCATCTCCGCCATGATCGATACATCGTCACCGTTGGACAGGGGCCATGCTGCCAGTGCAGTCGCTAACCTCGCGCGACGACTGGTCCGGCGTCACTCCGTAACTGACGGTACCTGTACTAATGGTTGTCGATAGCCGACATTGGACAGCTTCAAGTATCTTCATTGATCTACACGCGTTAAAGAGAAAGAGACTGAAAATGAAAATGACGAGACGAGCCTTGCTGGCATCGGCAAGCCTTATATGTGCGATCCCGGCGCTGGCCAGCCCGGCGCCGCTCTATAAGAGATCGGGGCAGCCGATCCCCGAGCGGGTGCGCGACCTGTTGCAGCGAATGACACTGGACGAGAAGGTCGCCCAGCTGTGTTGTTTGTGGATGAATAAGCGCATGCTTGTCGACGTCGGCACGTTTGCCTTTTCACCGGAAAGGGCGGCGAAGGCAATCCCTCACGGGATTGGGCAAATCGGACGCCCGTCTGATCTCGCGGGAAGTGCCCGTTATCTGACCAACTCGTTTCGTGAGCCGGAGGATATGGTGAACTTCATCAATGCCGTCCAAAAGTATGCGGTGGAAAATACCCGCCTTGGCATTCCGGTCCTTTTTCATGAAGAAACCGCACATGGACTGGCGGTGAAAGGCGCGACGTCATTCCCTATCCCGCCGGCGCTTGGTTCGACGTGGGATCCTGAACTTGTCGAAGCATGTTTCACGCTAACGGCACGCCAGGCGCGGCTCCGCGGCGTCACAGTCGCGCTGAGTCCCGTGCTGGATCTCGTGCGCGATCCGCGCTGGGGCCGTAGCGAGGAGCTGTTCGGCGAGGATCCTCACCATGTTGGCGTGATGGGGGCGGCGGCGGTCAAGGGACTGCAGGGGCCGGCAAGGCCCATCGCGCCGGACCGCCTGTTCGCGACGCTCAAGCATTTCGTCCATGGCATGCCGCAGAACGGCTTGAACATTGGACCATCGGACATGTCGGAGCGCCTGTTGCGTGAAGCCTATCTGCCGCCTTTCATGGCCGCCGTGAAGCAAGCTAACGCGGCGATCATCATGCCGTCATACAACGAGGTGGGGGGCGTGCCGTCGCATGCCAACGCCGACCTGTTGCAAAAAACGGGGCGGGGACTCCTGGGCTTCAAAGGGGCGTACTTCAGCGATTATGGTGGTGTGGCGGAACTGGCGAGTTTGCATGGCATGGCCGAGGACCCAGATGGGGCGACGATTCTCGCTCTGAATGCGGGCGTCGATGCCGACCTTCCAGAGGGCAGCAATTATTTGCGTCTGGCCAAACTGGTCAAGGACGGTCGCGTCCCGCTGGCGAACGTTGACGCCGCCGTCGCGCGCGTCCTGGCAATGAAGTTCGAAGCGGGTTTGTTCGAAAATCCCTACGTCGATCCGGAGCGCGCGGCAGCTGTGCTCGACGATCCTGCGGCGATTCCACTGGCGCGCAAAGCCGCGCAGAAAGCCATCATCCTTCTCAAGAACGACGGCGTGTTGCCTCTTGACGCGAGCAAGACACTGAGGATTGCGCTGGTCGGTCCCAACTCGGTCACGCCGTTGTTGGGCGGTTATTCCGGCTGGCCGAAACAGACGGTCGGCGTTATGGAGGGAATGCGTGCCGCCGCCGGTCCGAACGTGACGATCGAGCAGTCCGATGGCGTGTGGATCAACGTGCCGGTGCCGCACGGCGTACGTCCCGAGGTCCAGACCATACGCAAAATCCCGCAGGCGGAGAATGAGGCCCGGATCGCCGCCGCCGTCGAGGTCGCGCGCAGATCCGATGTCGTGGTGCTGGTCGTTGGCGACAACGAGCAGATCACCCGGGAAACGGTCACGATGGTCAACCCTGGCGACCGTAGTTCCCTGGGCCTGTACGGCGATCAGGATGCGCTCGTGGATGCCATGCTGGCGTGCGGTAAACCGGTGATCGCGGTGCTGCTCAACGGCCGCCCTCTGGCGACGACCAAGCTTGCCCAAAGCGCGCATGCGTTGATCGAAGGTTGGTACCTGGGCGAGCAGGGCGGACACGCGGTCGCCGACGTGTTGTTCGGAAAAGTAAATCCCGGCGGTAAGCTGGCGGTATCGATCCCCCGCTCGATGGGGGAACTCCCGGCGTTCTACAACCGTCATCCCTCGGCCGATCATGTGCCTTATGTCGAGGGCAAGCGCCGGGCGCTGTATCCGTTTGGATATGGACTCAGCTACACCACCTTCGAGTTGTCCGTGCCGCGCCTGTCGAAGACGCGGATCGGCGCCGACGAACGCTTTGCCGTGGAAGTCGACGTATCCAATACCGGTAAGCGCGAGGGCGACGAAGTCGTGCAGGTGTATATTCGCGATATCGTCAGCTCGGTGCCGCGCCCGGTCCTGGAGCTGAAGGCCTTCCGTCGCGTCACGCTCGCCCCCAGCGGCACTGCCACGGTACGGTTCGAGCTCGGTCCCGAAGCGCTGGGATTTTGGGACAAGGCGATGAAATGGTCGGTCGAGCCAGGCGCGTTCATGATCAGTACCGGCAACAGCTCCGACAACCTGAAGTCGGCAAAACTGCTCGTTGTTTGACGATCGCGCGCTGTGAAGAATCGATTCCTGACGTGTCGTATACTGGCCGCGGCTTCGTTGGCGGCCGGTGCGTGGGGCGCGGCGCAAGCGGCCTCGCCGGCCCTGGTCGACGCCTTCGAGGGCAAACCAAGGCTGATCGTGCTCACCGACATCGGCAACGAGCCCGACGATCAGATGTCATTCGTGCGCCTGTTGGTGTATTCGAATGAGTTCGACATGGAGGGACTGGTCGCGACCACCTCGACATGGTTGCGGAATACCACCAACCCGCATACGCTCAAGGAAATCATTGACGCCTATGCGAAGGTGAGACCCAACCTGATGCTGCACGCGCCGGGTTGGCCGGAGGCGGCGCGGCTGCGGGATCTGGTGGTTACCGGACAGCCGAGATATGGTATGGCGGCTGTCGGCCCGGACAGGATGTCGCCAGGCGCGCAAGCCATCGTGGCTGCCGTCGACCGTCCGGACTCGCGGCCTGTCTGGATCAGCATATGGGCCGGCGCCAATACGCTCGCGCAAGCGCTGGCGCATGTCCGCGCAACGCGCGTGCCCGAGGCGGTAGACGCCTTCGTCGCCAAGCTCCGTGTCTACGCGATTTCCGACCAGGACGACGCCGGCCCATGGATACGACGGGAGTTCCCTGGACTCTTTTATATCGTGCAGCCGTCGACGCCCGATTCCGCCGACTACTATTATGCGACCTGGACCGGTATCAGCGGTGACGTCTATTACAGGAACGGCGAAGGCGCCGACGGTACGACGGTGACGAATGCCTGGCTCGATACCCACATCCGAAGCAAGGGGCCGCTGGGAACCCACTATCCGCGTTTCGCCTTTATCATGGAAGGCGATACACCGGCATTTCTTGGCCTGGTCAACAATGGTCTCAACAGTCCTGCCCATCCAGGTTGGGGGGGCTGGGGCGGCCGCTACATTTACCGCAAGCCTTATGGCGAGACCCGGTCCATCTGGACGCAGGGCGGCCATGTCGGCGGCGGGCCGTCATCGCAAGACGAAGTCGTTGGCGTCGACGGGAAGCCCCACGTGTCCGACCAGGCCACCGTCTGGCGCTGGCGGACGGCCTTTCAAAACGATTTCTCGGCACGGATGGACTGGACTGTCGAGCCGTTCTCCAAGGCCAACCACAATCCAATCGCGATTGTGAACGGCATTGAAGGCAGCAGGCCAATCGTGGTCGATGCGGAAGTCGGCAAGCCAGTCATCCTCGATGCCGGCGCGAGCCGAGATCCCGACGGACAGGCGCTGCATTTTCGCTGGATCAGTTATCCGGAAGCCGGCTACACGCTTGGTCGGCACATGGCGGGAATTACATTATCCAACGCGGAAGGTCCTACGACTACGATTATCCCGAAGTCGGTTTGTCGGCCCGGATGGCTCCCGGAAAACATGAAATGCAAGGACGGTGTTGCACACATCGTCCTCGAGGTGACGGATACCGGTACGCTCCCGCTCACGACCTATCGGCGAGTCATCTTGAATGTCCGTGCCTCGGTCCAATGAGGGCGTACAACATGATGGAGGTCGGACTCGTGCCTTTTAACGACAGATCCGGGCTTTCCCCAAACCCGAAAACCGCGCAACTGACTACTGTGAGGCAAAGCATGACAGTGAACTATATGAATGATGGTGGCGTGGGCAAGGGCGGCTCCGTGGACCCTGGCATGATCGGCAAACGGGGCCGGAGAATTTTCGCTCCATTCCCTGTGCTGGTGGACATGGTTCGCGCGATGACCGTCTTGATGGCGCTCTTGTGTACATGGCCGCTGCACGGTGCACGGGCTGCCGAAGCCGTGTGGATCACACATCCTGACCTGCAGGCTAAGGTCGCCACCGTTCTTCACTTAAGAAACAGCGTTGATCTTGCCGGCGTGCCTGAGACCCTGTGGATCGACGTGAGCGCCGACCCGCGGTTCATCTTGTATGTGAACGGGCGGCGGGCGGCCGCTGGTCCTGCGACCAGCGACCTCAAACACTGGCGCTACAAGCGTGTCGATATCGCGCCTTTCCTGCGCCAAGGACACAATGACGTGGGCGTTGTGGTCTGGAACCTGGTCCATTCCTCCGGTCCGCTTGCGCAAGTCGGCGCGCAAACGGCATTCTATTTGCGGGCCGAGGATTCTGCTTTTGAGATGTTAAACAGCGGACCCCAATGGCAAGGCCGGATTGATGCCGGTCACACTTCGATCGCCGCGGTAAAACAACTGTGGCGCCACTTGAAGGATGCTTTCTATGCCGCATCCAACCCGGAGGTGATCACGGCTGCGGACGCTGACTGGGGCTGGGAGACCGGCCCGTTGGCCCCGGCCGGTTGGAAAGATTCGGTGCCGGTCATTGAGGCAAACGCGACTGTGCCATGGACCCTGACGCCCGATCCGCTTCCCTCAATGCGGTACGAAGAAGTCGAGCCTGGTCATGTCGTGCGCACCGATATGTCCGCCACGACGGTCTTCCCGGCGCAACCGGTCACCATCCCGGCGAACAGCCACGTCAAGATCCTGCTGGCGCGGCCCGCGATGGTGGCAGCCTATCCATCCTTGACGGTTTCCGGAGGCGCGGACGCCAAAATCAAACTGCTGTATGCCGAGGCGCTCTACGACGCGCAGGGCAGGAAAGCCGATCGCGCCGAAGTTGGTACCCGCGTCCCCAGGGGGATCTATGACACGTTCATCGCAGACGGGGAGCGCCGTAAGTTCGAGTCGCTCGATTGGCGTGTCTGGCGTTTCCTCGAGCTCGAGGTGGAAACACAGGGGGCGCCCCTCACCCTGGAGAAGCTCACGGTTTTCGAAACCGGCTACCCGTTCAGACAGGTGGCGAAATTCGTCTCCGATGACGTCCAGTTGAACAGGATATGGAACATTGGCTGGCGCACCGCCACGATTGACGCGCACGAAACGTATATGGACTCGGCTTATTGGGAGCGGCTCCAGTATGTTGGCGACACCCGCTTGCAGGCGCTGATTTCGTACGCGGTGACGGGCGATGACAGGCTGGCTGTGAACGCCATCGATGCCATTGGTTGGTCCAACGTAGACGGGCTTACCGAGGGCGCTTATCCTAGCCGCACTTCGAACCTCATCGCACCGTTTTCGCTGATCTGGATTGGCATGCTGGACGATTATTATCGGTACAATCCGAATCCGGCGGTAGTAACGCGTAACTTGCCGCGTGCGCGCCAGGTGCTGAAATGGTATGCGAAATATCTACGTCCTTCGCATATCCTCGGCAAGACGCCGACGTGGAATTTCGTCGATTGGGTCGGGCAGTCCGGGCAGGACAGGGATGTCTTTCCTTCCTATGACCAGCAGGGCGAATCGTGCCTTACAACACTGTTCTATCTGGGGGCGCTCCAGCAGATGGCGCGGCTGGAATCGGCATTGGGCGATAGAAACCTCGGCGCTGCCGATGCGGACAAGGCCCGAGCGATTTCGGCAGCGGTGCGTGCCAGGTGCTGGAGCGCTGAGCGCGGCCTGTTCGCAGACGACCCGTCGCTGACAAAGTTCTCGCAACATTCGAACTCGCTGGCGATCTTGTACGGTGTGACGCATGGCCTCGAGGCTCGGCAAATACTGTCGCGTATCACACGGAACACCGGAATCGATGCACCGGAAGGCATAACGCAGACAAGCTATTACTTCTCATGGTATCTTGCGCAGGCTTTCGCGCATGCGGGCCAGGCTGATCGTTATCTGGCCTTGCTGTCGACTTGGCGCGACCTCCTTAAGCTGAACTACACGACCTGGCCGGAGGAGCGTGGCAACACACGTTCCGATTCCCACGCCTGGAGTGCTCATCCGACGGCCGACCTGCTCGGCTTTGTTGCCGGCATCCGACCAGACGCGCCGGGTTACGCGCGTATCCTCATCGCGCCCCATCTAGGAAGTCTGACCGCGCTGGACGTGACTGCCGCGACGCCGTCGGGGCCGGTACGGGTGCGCTATGGGGTGTCGAAGCGGAGCGTATCGACAACTATCTGGAAGCCGGCCGGTCTGCGCGGGGTGTTTCGGTGGAAAGGCAAGGATTATCCTCTTACGAAAACCAGGACGACTTTCCGATTGCCTCGTTGAATTCCTGCCCGGCAAACGCGTTTGCGGTGTCACCACACGGAGCCGATGAATTGCTGCGATCGATCAGTCCGGTAATGTGCATGCGGCGAACGAGGTCGGCAGATGAGCCCGCCGTGGCCCAGCATCGCACGCGCCCGGCGAGCGCATTGGAGTCCTGGCCCACAGATACCCGGTGCGGTCGCGCGCCAAGGCCTCAGTTGCGCCCTCCGGGGGCTGAGCGGTATGACGATCGACCCAGTGCGATGGGCCGGTTCCTCAGCTTCAACGTTGGCCGTTGCGGAACCTGGACAAGTGATGGACCGCGTCGTGCCTGCTCCAGCTTGACGATGCTAAGTTGTCGGGAAAGTCCCACATTTGGAATCGTATGGTTTAATATTTCCCTTCCGAAATTTCTGTTGGTGTTTTACATTGTAATATTTTCGCTGGTCTGCAGATGCCGCCAGCTTTGCACCCCAGCTTTGCAACAAGGAGGGCGTGCCGCAGGGCCGTTATGTCATTGAATTTTTCGCCTCCCATCCCCGGCCTGTTTAGTCGGCTCATCGCTATTCTATTCGCCAACCTGCGCACCAGGAGCTGCAGCCTAGGATCGCGCGACGCTGTTTTCCAGGGCGTAAAGCTGTTCTGGTTGCCAATATTGCTGACCTGTCTTTTGTCCGCGCCGGCCATTAGCCAGCAACTGCCCTTGCGTCACTATGGACAACTTGAAGGACTGGATAACTTGCAGGTGACCGCACTTGCTCAAGATGGCAAGGGGTATCTCTGGGTCGGCACCGTTAATGGTTTATACCGTTTCGATGGTGAGCGTTTTCGCCGGTTCTCACAGTCCGGAGGCATACCAGCCATTCCAGTGGCGGCGCTGCACACTGATCAGTATGGCGATGTTTGGGTTGGGACGAGACGAGGGATGTGCCGCATCGAGGGAGCAGCGTGCCGGACGGTGCATACCCGTGAGGGAACGGTACTGCCAGTCGGCATTGGTCAACACTTCGCATCATTTGGTTCTGATCAACTATTGGTAGTCAGCGGGGATCAGCTCTGGCGGGTTCAAGCTAAGCGGGACGGAGAGGGCCTTGAAGCGACCCCATTTTTCGGCGGCGGGCGCGCACGGTCAAGCGGAAACGAGGAGGTATCCAGCATCGCGACCGGACATGACGGTGACTTCTGGATGGGGTGCGGACCAAGGGTGTGCCATTATAGCAATGGCGAATTGCGGGTATTTGGCCACGCGCAAGGAGTACCGACCGGTGGCAAGAGCTGGCCGGCGTTGCTGCTCGATGGCAAGGGGGAACTGTGGTGCCGCAGCAGCACGGGAATGATGATGTCGCTGCCGCCAGGCGCCGGGCGGTTCATTGAGCGTCGCCCGGCGCCGCTTGGGGGGGACGGTATCATAGCGCCGGTCATGACGGCGGACCTGGATGGGCGGCTGGTCACATCCAACGGCTTCGGCTTGCTGCGTGGTTCGCCAGGAAATTGGCAAGCGATAGGTGAGGAGCAGGGATTTAACCCAGATGACGAGGTTAGCGCGCTGTTGATGGACCGGGATGGCGATCTATGGATAGGAATCGCTGGGCGAGGACTGGTTCATTGGCAAGGCTATCGCCAATGGGAGAGCTGGAGTACTCGTCAGGGTTTGCCGAGCAACACAGTGTGGTCTTTTTTACGCGCCAATGACGGGGCGTTGCTGGTCGGTACTGGACAAGGGGCGGCAAAACTGGATCCCGTTACACGTCGATTCATTGTCCATCCAATAGCTGCGGGAGCAGACCGGACCCAGTGGAGCAGTATGGTCGAAGACCGGTCCGGCAATGTTTGGGCCAGCTCGTTTTCCGGCTTGCTGCTCAGGAAGCTCCGTTCTGGCGGCCGCTTCGAGGTGGTGGCAAAGCTGCCCATGATACAGATACTGTTGGTTGACAGCGGCGGAAATCTGTGGATTTGCACCGAGCAAGGGCTGTATCGATTAGAGAACGGTGCCAACAAGCCTCGGTTGGTAAGCTTGAGCGAACGCATGGCTGGAGTGCGGACGGAGTCCGCAATACGCGCTGCTTGCCAGACCGCGCTTGGTGTTCAGTGGTTCATTGCTGATGGTGTCTTGTTGCGGCACGTGGAAGGGCATTGGTCCCGGCCGCAATTTGCGTCGTCCGTGGATATGAAGCTGATTGATCTGAGCTGTGATGAGAATAGCCTGCTGTTAACCCATGCGGATGAGACCAAAGTGTGGTGGGTGGATGCGGATGCGCTTGCCCCACAGCTGTCGTCGCGTACGTTCGATCTCGCTAACAGTCCGCTCAAAGGCCGCACGGTGCAATCGACATTGATAGACAGCCGCCGCTGGCTGTGGGTCGGTACCGAGGGCGGGATCGGCGTCTGGAATGGTCGGGGCTGGCGTGTGCTCAATCAGCAAAGCGGGCTGATATGGAACGACACCAGTCAGCATGCATTGTACGAAGACCTTGATGGTTCGGTGTGGATTGGGACCTCGAATGGCGTGTCCCACTTGTCCCATCCGGAAGAGTTGTTTACGCTACGGCCGCAAAAAGTTTTGATCGACTCGGTCACTGTCGATGACGCACCGCAAGCGACCACCTCGTTTTCTGTTCCATGGAGTAAAGGGACCTTGGCGGTAAAACTGGCGGTGTTGTCGTTCCAGAATTACGAGGGACTGCGCTACCGCTACTTCCTGCGCGGACTGGATCATGACTGGAGCATTACCGAATCGTCGGAACTGCGCTATACGGCGCTGGCGCCGGGTAGTTATGTGCTGAAGGTCATGGCGGAAAATATCGTGACGCAGACCAGTTCCCCGGTAGAGGAGCTTACGTTCACAGTGATGCCGCCATGGTGGCAGTCGTATTGGTTTTACGCTGCGGCGTTGACGCTGATGATCGGAGCGACAGCAGGTCTATCGGTAGCGCTTTCCCGTTGGCGCTGGCGCAAGATGTTGCTGAGACAGCGCGAGATGGAGGCCTTGGTTCAGCAGCGCACACAGGAACTGGAAGTGTCGCGTGAAGAGCACCGCCAGCGCTCGCTACGGGACAGCCTGACTCAGATATGGAACCGGGCTGCGATTATGGACCTGATTACCCGGCAGATCGCCGAGACACAGGCCAGCGGCAGGCCGTTCCTTTTGGTGCTGCTGGACCTCGATCACTTCAAGCGTATCAACGATACCTATGGGCATTTGGCAGGCGACGCGGTATTGAAGGAATTCGTGCGCCGGACTCAGGAACGTTTGCGAGATGATGATGCGCTTGGCCGTTACGGCGGGGAGGAGTTCTTGTTGCTGTTGCCTGGTCTGGATGCGAATAGTGGACGCAGGCGTCTTAATGGTTTGCATCTCGAAGTCTGCGCCGCGCCGATGGAAATCGGGGAGGGGGGAGCGATTGATGTGACCTGTAGTTTCGGCGTGGCGACCGGAGCCGGGAACGCCACGGCAGAGTCACTGATCCAACAGGCTGACATGGCGTTATACCGCGCCAAGGAAAACGGGCGTAATAGGATCGAATACGGCTAACTTTGAGCTTGCTATCGCCCGGCACCATCCAACAAGATATCCAGCATGCGCTTCGGATTTTTAATGAAATCATGCATTACTTGGAAATGCTCGGTCTCTTCATAGCGAACTCGTTTGAGTCCTGTGTCCGAACACGCGTAGACATACGCATCCGGATACGCCATCAGAACCGGCGAGTGCGTCGCGATCACGAACTGCGCACCATCAGCGGCAAGTTCATGGAGCCGGCTCAGTAAAGAAAGCTGACGCTGAGGCGACAGGGCGGCCTCGGGTTCATCCAGTATGTAGAAGCCCTCGCCACGAAAGCGATGCATTACCAGGCTCCAGAACGATTCGCCGTGCGACTGTTCGTGCAATGCGGTAGCGTACGCCTCGGCCTGCAAGCCAACCAAGCAGGAGAGTAAGATCGATGCGTTCAACCCGATGACATTCTTCACGGCCTGCAAAAGCCTTCGCGTTGACGTGCCAAGGCTCTGAACTAACTGCGGATGGTATCTTTGATGGTATCGAAGAAAGTCCTTGGCGAAATTGCCCAAGGATTCAGCGTGTTCGAGGTTTCGCTAGTCATTGAGTGGGGATGGTGCGTTTTGTGGATACTGGCGCATCGTTGTCGCATATTGCCTCATAAAGTTTGGATAGTGTCGACACGGAGATACCCGACAGTTGGCCTACTGCTGCGTACGATATTCCCGAACGCAGCATGTCAATAATTACTGAGTGCCTCAGTGCCTGGATTGGCGAGCTCGTTGGGAATTCTGCCGCGCGTGCATACCTCTGAACCCGTCTGCTGAGTCCCCTGATCGACCAAGCGGCGCCGCTGCTGCGAACGATAAGTCGCTCACTGCCTAAGCGATCCCGTATGATTTCCGTCAAAAAGCTGGAAACGTCCGGGGGAAGTGCTAGTTTCAGCGGAGCATCGCCGACAAGCAAATCATTGTGGAACTCTCCGGTCGTCACGTCGAAGCTCTCGACTTTGAGGGATATCAATACCGATGGCGGGAGAGGCAATAGACAAAGCGCTTGTGCCATGGGCTTGAAGCTCTTACTTGCGACGGAGATAAATTGCCCGCGCAAGCTGCGGGTAATGTACGGCAGTTGGTGACGACTCGCCTCCCGCGTCACCCGCAGTGCTGATCGCCACGCGCTGTCATCCGTTACCAAGCCATCCGCAATCGCTTGATTGAGTGCTGCTCGCACGACGGCGAGATCGCGGAAAGCGGTCGCAGGTTGGCGCGGTCGTAGTTTTGAATCGGCGCCGGTCACCGGGGCAGAGATCAAGCGGACGCGAAACTGCTTCAACTGGTCGCTGGTCAATTTTGACAGTACACATCCCGCTAGTGGGTCGGATTCGACCCAGCGGCGATAGCGAGCCGCGAGTTCATTCGCTGCCGCATCACCTTTGGCGGCGCGCACCTTCTCGGTAAAGCGATGACACGCAAGCAGCACAGTCAAGGGGGCGTCGTTCGGTCCGTTCTGCATTGCAGCTCCCTTGTTCGATTCAAGGTTTTTGTTCGTCGATTCTATTCTTATCGTTCGACGGAGGGAGCAGCGATGACAAGGCTGCGGTCGCAACATGATCGCGTAGATGCCCGTAGTGCTTTTCGATCATCGCCACCGATGTGCCGCTGATCTTTGCTACGGTCAGCAGGTCGGCACCAGCGCACACCATGTCGGTTATGGCTGAATGGCGGAGCGTGTACAGCACGGTTTGCTCCGGCAGCCCAGCTTTGAGGACAGCGCGTTTGATCAGTTTTTTCCACGCGTCTTTGGTCCAGGGCAGACCGCACTCGCGCACGAACAGCGGCTCGCCTGCAGAGCGATTGGCGGCGATGCGGGTGAGGAACTCGTTCACTGCTGCGGGAAGCGGAAGCCAGCGGTTGGCCCCTGCCTTATCCTTGCCCACACTAAGCGTGCTTAGCCGAGGCTCGTGACTGCCCACTTTTAGATGGGCGACCGCGCCCGGACGCATGGGCAGCATGGCCAGTCCTTGCAAGAACACCGCGATATCGCCGCTGCCATGCTCGATCAGCTGCAAACGCTGGCTGAGATCGAGGTACAGGGTACGGCGCTGGCCAACGTTTTTATACGAGCACAATGCTTGCCTCCACGCCCGATCGGAGGTGATCAGTCCGTCCTGCAATGCTTGGTTAAGCGCTGCGCGCAGCGGTGCAATATCACGGTTGACGGTATCAAGGCTGCGAGGGTGTTGCGGCAGATACTTCGGCTTGACTGGCTTATCCCTGACCCGTTTGCGCCAGGCGCGCGCCTGGTCCGCTGTGAGCTCATCGATCGGAATAGCGGCGATTGGATCCGGCGCGATCCAGCGTGCGAAGCGCGCTGCCAGTTCGTCCGCGGCATGATCGCCTTTGGCAATGCGAGCATGTTCGACGTACTGCTCACAGACGTTCAAAATTGTCGGTCTCGGCTTCTGCGTCGACTGCGGCGCGGGCGGCGGGCTTGGCTGGGACAGCAGCTTTTGCGCGGCCGCCAGCGCGTGGTCGAAGCGTTGATGCGCTGGAACGTCTTCGAAGGTTCCGAGCGGGTACCAATGGCGGGTACCACCGTTGGCCTCGCGAGCGCGCGCCAGCCAAGTGCCGGTGCTGCTGGCAATTTGTTTGCGATACCCGAGGTAAAAGCCAACCCGAATACGCTGCCAGTAGGGATCGCGACGGGGTGGCAGGCCATGTCGAGCAGCCACTGTGTCGATTTTGAAAGACATCCATTTCTCCGGTAGCTCTGGCCCTCAATTGATGAAACACGGTAGCAGAGCATGACAAAAGTATGACAAACATTAGCGGAATCCCGCGAACGCCGGCGGACATAGATCAATCTGAGCGTGCTACAAGCAGCAATATTTTTAGCGGGGGTGTGTTGCCTCGCATTGAATCGATTTTGGCCTGTACGTCACAGGGGAAGGCCGCTATAATGCCGCCGATCGACGGGAGGTTAGCTCAGGGGTAGAGCACTGCATTCACACTGCAGGGGTCGCAAGTTCGAAACTTGCACTTCCCACCAGAATTCTAGTGTTTTTGAAGCACTGAAAAAAGAAGCCGACCATTCCATAGGTCGGCTTTTTTTGTAGGTGTAGTTTATTATTTCACGATCGAATGTAGACAGGATGCTTGCGGCGCCAGCCAATTGCCCCGAACAACCCGAGGCCGGCCAGAATCATGGCGTAAAGATCTGGTTCGGGAACGGCGGCGGTGATGACGAAAGCCATGTCGCCAAGATCGGCTGCTCGGTTCGTTGCGCCGTCCCATTGCAACGCGTCGGCTTGCCCATTGGCGCTGATCGCATAGGTCCAGACGCTATTTCCGCGCAATACATGCGTGATGCCCAGCCAATAATTACCAGCCGCGAGGTCGATGGCCAGGCCGTCCACGGTCGCGAGTAAATAGCCTTGGTCGATGGCGATCGTGGCCACTGACGTGCCGGAATAAAGCGCCGCGCCGCCGTTGGTTGGGGTGGACGTCCATATACTCCACTTGGTTGCGTCGTAAAAGCCCTCGACAATCCCCACGTTCCAGTTGGCGAACCCGCTTACCGTGGTCGGTGAGGCGAGGGTGAATTGGTCATAGATAGTCCAGGTCCCGGACCCTCCGCACGCCTTCGGACCGGAGATGCAGTGGTAGCTGTTGTCG
This sequence comes from Duganella sp. SG902, assembly GCF_013376005.1. Taxonomy (GTDB): domain Bacteria; phylum Pseudomonadota; class Gammaproteobacteria; order Burkholderiales; family Burkholderiaceae_D; genus Rugamonas. The sequence continues at coordinate 134,151 of NZ_JABMJK010000007.1, forward strand.
GCGGGCGCTCCGTTATCGAACACCACCCCGGCCTGGGCCAAGCCACTAGCCAACGTCAATGCGACTATCGCGAAGAAGTTTTTGATATTCATAGATTCCCCCAAATTTGTATCTATTATAATATTTGCAACCGAATGTGGGGGCAGGTTGTTCAATCGTCCCTCCGGTTCTGCGACACCTCAGCCGCAGCCTACCTTCGCAGCGCATCGATGAGCTGTTTCGCCTCCGACAGGAGGAGGGCTACGCATTCCTGGTCGCTGGAATAGCATCGCCCGCCGGTGCTCAGCACCTGCACCCGGGGATCAACCCACGCGGACGGATCCTCGCCGGGGAGCAGTGTGGCTTCGGCCACGGCCGTGTACTTGTTCGGGTGGCCGGCCTCGGTCCTGGCGTTGCACCGTATGGTGATCTCCCAGCCGCGATAAATTTGTTGAAGGATGTGTGGCATAGCCGGTCTCAGCTGAGCGTTGCGAATAGCATAACGCAACCATCGGCAAGTAATGATTGCTTTTTGCTATCGAATCAAGGTTGATTGTTCTGTCGTGCCCTGAATAAGCGCCCAAAATCTCCTGGTATGAATTTATTAATTTATTTTGGAAATAGTATTTCCATAACATTATTTTCATTGTATTATTTAATTAAATTTTAACAACCGTTAGTCAGGAGCTGGGATGAAGAACCAAAAGTTTGTTGGACTGCTCGCCACCGCTGTCTTCGCGCTGGCCACGTCGTCCGCGGCGACCGCCGCCAATTACATCGGGATCAGCGGCGCGCACGCCGACTTTTACTATGACGCGGATTTATATGGCATTGGCACCGCATCGGTGGTGGGCGACAGCATCAGTTTTGCCTTGCCGTCGTTTTATTCCGCCACCGCGACCTCCAAGACCGCTAACGATAACGCCTCCGAGACTCTTAGCGACAACTTCAACAAGGGCCTGATCGCGGTGGCCCACACGGGCTATCAGCTCAACGCCAGTCTGACCACCTCTGTCACGGTGGAATTCATCAACACCGGCGGCAGAAGCAACGGCATGCTCCAGGAAAGCTACTATGTCTACGAGGGTGGCTATTACAACGGCCATGTCACCAGGTCGTCGCGCCTGTTCATCGGATCGTCGGCGAATTTTTATGAAAGCTTCACTTCGCCAGGCACCGTGATTAAGAGTTCCGCTCCGGATACGGATTTTGGCTCGGGCCTGTATTCCACCCTGATCGTCGAGGATGGTTTCTACTACTCGGCTGGTCTACTGGGCTTGGGTAGCGCCAGCACCAGCGTCACCTCTGTGAGTTACGGTTTTACGGCGCTGACCATCGGCACACCGCCGATCACGCCGGTGCCCGAACCTGAGACGTATGCCATGCTGCTGGCCGGATTGGGAGTGCTCGCCGCCGCCAGCCGCCGTCGCAAGCAAGGCTGATGCAACTTTAATGCAACCATTTTCGAAGGAATGACTGTGAAGATATTTAGATCCCTACGCGTGGTTTTGCCCGCTTTGTTGACGATGGGTGTGACAGCCGGCGCCCAAGCCGCCAATTATGTGACGCTGAGCGGCGTCAATGTGGACTTCCTGGTGGATGCTGACTATTTTGACCTCGGTGGCGTAATGGTGACCGGCAACGCGATTGCCTTTAACTTCGCGCCGGACCGCTATGTGACCAGTGTTGAGAACACGCGTCCGAGCCGTCTGGGCGATTCCACTTTCTATGGCAGCACAGCCACGCGTGGCCTATTGGTGATCGCCCACCAGGGCTACGACCTGGGCAGCTCCTTTACCAGCAATGCCACTGCCAATTACGTGCGCTCGGCGAACGCGGATAACGGTGGGAATGTGTACATCAGCAGCAAGGGGTACATCGGCAGCTACGCGGGCGGTGTATTTTCCGGCGACACCGTGAGCGATTCGAGTTCATTCATCAACTTTAGCTACAGCAAGGCCAACATTACTTATTACAGCAACTTCAGCTCGTCCACCACCGCAACGAATGCGCTCGCATTGGATGTTGGCTTTAATGCTTCGCTGTGGGTTTCCGGCCTCGGTTCGGCATCGGCCGGCGCCACCAGCCTGACCTATCAGTTCACCGCCGTGGCCGACGGTTCGCCGCTGCCTCCGCCGGGCAGCCTGGTGCCGCCAGTGAGCAATGTGCCGGAACCTGGAACCTACGCGATGCTGCTGGCCGGTTTGGGCTTGCTGGGCCTGGTTCGCCGTCGCAAGTAGCAAGCATTTCCCGCGACATCTCGTCACAGATCCAGCGCATGTTTGTGGATTACCCAGCCCAGCGCGGCATGGGCGCCGACGATGTCGCGCCGCTGCAGGCAGCGCTGGATCGCCTCGGCATCCCACGCGCCAAAGGTGGCGGCGAACTCCGGCGCGCAGGCGGCGAACAGCGTCTGCGCCAGGTCGCCGCCGGCGCGCAGCGCCTGGTCCAGCCGCCTTAACTCGTCCAGCCAGGCGGCGGGTGGCCGGGCGGCGGCGGCGGTGGCGTCCAGGGCCTGGTCCGGCAAACGCCGCTCGAGATTGGCGCATAGCTCGGCCAGCGCGGCTTCCAGCGCGTCGAGCGCGCCGTTCAGCGCTTCCGGCGGCGGACGCTGGCGCGCCGCGCGCTCGAACGCGTCGGCCAGCCGCGCCAGCCGGGCCGCGCCCAGGCTTTCCGCCACCGCGCGCAGGGAATGGGCGTGGCGTTCGGCGGCCTCATGGTCCGCCGCCGCCAGCGCCGCGCGCAGCCGGGCGCCGCAATCGCGCTCGTCCCGCAGGAACATGCGCAACACCTTGAGCAATAGCGCGTCGTCGCCGTTGACGGATTTGCGCGCGTGCGCCAGGTCCAGCCCGGCCACCTCGTCCGGCAGGGCCGGCGTCGCCTCCGCGCCCGGGCCGCGCGGCGCCGTGTGCGTGGCGGCCGGCAGATAGCGCGCCAGCACACGGTACAGCTCGGCCGGCATCAGGGGCTTGCCGAGGTGGTCGTTGAAGCCGGCCTCCTTGCAGCGCCGTCGCTCGTCGGGCAGGACGTTGGCGGTGACGGCGATGATCGGCAGCGCGTCGAAGCGGCGGTCGGCGCGCAGCCGCAGCGCCACCGTGTGGCCGTCGATCTCCGGCATGTGCAGATCCAGCAGCACCAGCTGGTAGCGCCGCGGCGCGTCCGCCGCCCGCAGCCGCTCGATGGCGATCCTGCCGCTGCCGGCCACCTCGACCTCGATGCCGCAGGCCCGCAACATGCCGACCGCGATTTCCTGGTTGATGGCGTTGTCCTCGGCCAGCAGCACGCGCGCGCCCTTGAATTGCGGCACCGCCTCGCGCGCGCCATCGTCGGCCGGCGCCGGCGCGAACAGCCGCGTCAGGGTCGCCAGCAGGCTGCCGCGCGTGACCGGCTTGGCCAGCATGGCGTCGACGCCGGCCGCCAGCGCCGCCTCGTCCGCCGCCTGCGTGGCGCCGGCGGTCAACAGCGCGAACCGCGGCCGCCCGGCGTCGCCCGCATACAGATGGCGGATCAGGGCCGGGCCGGGCCGCCGCGCGCCGGCCAGCAGCAGATCGAACGGCGCGGCGGCGTCGCGCACCTCGGCCAGCGCGTCCGCCGGGCTGGCCGCCGCCACCACGGCGATGCCGAGATGCTCCAGCGCGCCGCGCAGCGCCGCGCGGGCCGCCGCGTTGTCGTCGACCACCAGCACCCGCAGGCCGTTCAGCGCGGCCGGCAGCGGCCGCGCCGGCTGGTCGGCCGCGTGCTCCAGGCTGAGCTCGATGGTGAAGCAGCTGCCGGCGCCGGCCTGGCTTTCGGCGCGGATGGTCCCGCCCATCAGCTCGACCAGGTTCTTGCAGATGCTCAGCCCCAGACCGGTGCCGCCGAACTTGCGCGTCGAGGAGCTGTCGGCCTGGGAGAACGGCTGGAACAGCCGGCCCAGCACGTCCGCCGACATGCCGATGCCGGTGTCGCGCACGCTGAAGGCCAGGCGGCTCCGGCCCGGCCCGCGCTCGAGCCGCCGCACCGTCAGCACCACCTCGCCGCGCGCGGTGAACTTGAGCGCGTTGTTGACCAGGTTGATCAGCACCTGGCCGAGGCGCAGCGCGTCGCCGCGCAGGCGGCGCGGCACCTCGGCCGGCACCACGAAGTTGCATTCCAGCGGACCGCCGCGGCCGCCCCCGCCGACGGCCGCGACATGGGCCAGCAGCTCGTCCAGGTCGAAATCGGCGGTCTCGATCTCGACCTTGCCGGCCTCGATCTTGGAGAAGTCGAGGATGCCGCTGACGATGCCCAGCAGCGAGGTGCCGGCCTGGTGGATCTTCTGCAGCTGCTCGCGCTGGCCGCCCGCCGACTCGGCGTTCAGCGCCAGGTAGGACAGGCCGATCACCGCGTTCATCGGCGTGCGGATCTCGTGGCTCATGTTGGCCAGGAACATGGACTTGGCCTGGGTCGCCTCCTCGGCGCGCGCGCGGGCCGCCTCGGCCTGCCTGAACAGCAGCGCGTTCTGCAGCGCCGCGCCGAGGTGCGAGGCGATGGTCTCCAGCAGGCGCTGGTCGCTGGCGCGGTAGGCCGGCGCGCCGCCGCCGCGGCGCACCGTCAGCGCCCCCAGCGCCACGCCGTTGGCGATGATGGGCACGCACAGCTCGGCCGGCGCCAGCTCGCCGCGGCCGGCGCCGATCACGCGCGCGCCGCGGCCGGCGTCATGCAGGCCCGGCCGCGCCGGCGCGCCGGCGGCGTACGGCACCTCGAGGGCGCCGCTGTCGCGCTCCAGCAGGGTGATCTCGGTGCCGCCGGCGTCGAACATGCGGTGCACCTGGTCGCCGACCAGCGCGATCAGCGTGTCCAGGTCGAGCTTGCCGGCGAGGGTGTGCGCCAGGCGGTTGACCTCCGCCAGCTCGGCGTTGCGCTCGCTGGCCAGCCGGTGCTCGCGCTCGGCCTCGCCGCGCTGCTGCTCGGCCAGCGCCTTCTGCTGCAGCACCTCGGCGGTGCGCAGCGCCACCTCGCGCTCGAGCGCGCCGCGCTGGGCCGCCAGGCGCCAGGTGCGCAGCCGGTAGGCGCCGTACAGGGCGCCCGCGGTCAGCAGCGCCATGGCGGCGCGGAACCACCAGGTCTGGTACCACCACGGCAGCACGGTGACGGCCAGGTCCAGGGTTTGCGTGCTCCAGGCGCCGCTGCGGTTGGAGCCGCGGATGGCCAGCCGGTAGCGGCCGGGCGGCAGGTTGGTGTAGGACGCCACCCGGTGCGCGGCGTCGGCCGCGATCCAGTCGCGGTCGAAGCCCTCCAGCCGGTAGGCGTAGCGGTTGCGCTCGGGCGCGGTGAAGTCCAGCGCGGCGAACTCCACGGCGAAGCTGTTGGCCTCGGCCCGCACCAGCAGCGGCGCGGCGGCGTCGTGCCGGCCGCCGGGCGGCACCGGCTGGCCGCCCAGCCGCAGCTCGGTGACCACCAGCGGCGCGTCCAGGCGCCACGGCCGGTAGCGCTCCGGGTGCACGATGGTGAGGCCGCCCGAGCCGCCGAACACCAGCTCGCCGCTGGCGGTGGCCACGCCGGCGTGCGACCAGTAGGGCGAGTAGCGCACCCCGTCCGCGCGGCCCAGCACGCCGATGGCGAGGGTGTCCGGGTCGATCACCACGATGCCGTCGTCGGTGCTGCACCAGACCCGCCCCTGGCGGTCCGCCAGCAGGGTGCCGGTGTTGATGTTGGGCATGCCCTGGGCCGCGCCGAGCCGGCGGAAGCGGCGCGCGCCGCTTCCACCGCCCTCCATCACGTCGATGCCGCCGTTGCTGCCCACCCACAGCCGGCCGCGGCGGTCGGTGTGCAGGGTGTTGACGTAGGCGTTGCTCAGCGCGGCGGGATCGAGCGGGTCGCCGAGGATGCGCTCGAGCACGGCGCCGCTGGCGCGGTCCACCCGGTTCAGGCCGGTGCGCGTGCCGACCCACATGGTGCCGTCCGGCGCGCGGTGCAGGGTGGTCACGTCCATGCCGCTCAACCCCTCGACGTGGCGCACCTTCTCCAGCCCGCCGCGGCCGTCGCGGCGCGCCAGGTACACGCCCTCGGTGGCGGTGCCGATCCAGAGCAGGTCGCCGTCCTCGGCCAGCGCGCGCAGGCGCAGCCGCTCGAGCCACGGCGCCGCCACCCGGACGGCGTCGCGGCCGCCCGGCCCCGAGCGGTACAGCCCGGCGCTGGTGGCCACCCACACCACGCCGTCGGCGCCGGCCAGCAGCGTCGAGACGTGGGTGGCGGGGCCGGGATCGTCGTCGCGCCGGCGCCGTGGCTGCCAGCCGGCCGCCGTGCCGCGGCGCGGGTCGATCAGGTCGGCGCCATGGCGCACCGAGGCGGCCCAGATCTCGCCGCCGGGCGTCAGCGCCAGCGCGTTGTAATAAAGATCGGACAGGCCCGGGCGGTCGTCGCGCCGCTGGCCGAGGGACATCACGGCCGGCAGCGGCTCCGACCGGCTCAGGCCGCTGTCGGTGGCGAGCCAGATCGAGCCGGCGCGGTCGGTCAGTAGCGCGCGCAGCATGCCGCTGGCGAAGCCGCCGGGCGCCTGGCCGTCGAAGGTGGCGCGCCGCAGGCGGCCGCTGGCCGGATCGACGATGGCGACGCCGCCGGCGAAGGAGCTGATCCAGATGTCGCCGCCGGCCGCCTCGCTGATGCCGGTGATGATTTCATTCTTCATCAGCGTGGCCGCCTCGGCGCTGTCGGCGTAGCGCGCGGCCGCCGCGCCGCCGGGCGGCAGCACGAACACGCCGCGGTCGCGCGTGCCTATCCACAGGCGCCCGGCGCTGTCCATGAACAGGGCGCTGGCCACGGCGCCGTCCGGCAGCGGCAGCTGGACGAAGCCGGCCGCGCCGCGCGCGCGCCACACCAGCCCCTTGAGCGTGGCCACCCACAGCGTGCCACGCGGGTCGAGGTACACGGCCTTGACGGCGTCGCCCGGCGGACTGCCGGGATTGGCGTCGTCGTGCCGGTAGTGGGTGATGCGGGCGCGCGCCGGCTCGGCCACGCCGGCCATGTGGTCCAGGCCGCGGTCGGTGCCGATCCACAGGCCGTCCGCGCCGTCGCCGGCGATGGCGCGCACGCCGCCCGGCGACAGCGCCGAGTTCTTGCTGTGGTAGGTGACGAAGTCGTCCGTCTCCGGCCGGTAGCGCGCCAGGCCGCCGTTCACCGTCCCCACCCACAGCAGGCCGCGCTGGTCCACATGCACCGCCACGATGAAGTTGTCGGGCAGCGAGCGGCTGTCGCCGGCGACGCTGGTGTAGTTGCGGAACCGGTAGCCGTCCCAGCGCGACAAGCCGCCCTGGGTGCCCACCCACAGAAAGCCGGCCTGGTCCTGGGCGATGTCGGTGGTGACGGGATTGGACAGGCCGTTCTGCGCGCCATAGTTCTGGAACACGGGCTGCGCCAGCCGCGACCAGCCGTCGGCCCCGGCCTCGGGCGGGCCGGCGGCGGCCGGCCCGGCCAGCGCGACGGCGCAGGCGGTCAGCAGGCCCGGCCAGGCCCGTGTCCACCACCGATTATGTATCCAAGCCGCCAACCGCCGCCCCCGCTAGATGTCCCCTGTTGCACAGATTACCATTTCCCTGGAATGCCAGACATCAGCAATGCCTGACAGCGGGGTAGGGAAATCCCTGCTATTACCGCGCGGCGGCCCGCCGCGCCATGGGCCACGCGATCGGCCCGATTTCTGACCTGAAAATAAGGATTTCCTGATGGAGGATATTGCCCCGAAATTACTATAATTGCTTATTCGCAACGCACGACTGATCATGCAAAACCATGAGCCACGGAGATCCCAACAAGACGGACTACATCCCGCTGGACCGGCATATCAAGTCCATCTCCCGTTACTACCTGGGCACGCTGGCGGCGGTGATCGTCATCGTGCTGATCATTTACGCCGCCATGCAGGTGGTGCTGGAACGGCATTCCGTGCAGCAGAGCATCAGCTTTCTCACCAGCAACCAGTTCATCCAATTCCAGCAGCTCAAGGGCACCGCCCGGGCCTTGATGCGCGGCGCCACCAACGAGGTGGTGCCGGACAATGTGCTGAACCACATGATCGACGATCTCAACCAGCAAATCGCCGGCATCAGGGACACTGGCGCCCGGCTGCACCGCCTGCGCCTGCAGCTCGACAAGGACGCCCGGCCCAGCGATCTTGACCTGCGTCTCGCCGCCTTCATCGAGCGCGCCGAGAAGCTCGGCAAGTTCAGCAACGACAGCCGCAGCCGGCATTACTCGTTCTGGGGGCCGATAGATTTCGCCGCCGCCTCCGACGGCGCCATCATGCGCGGTTTCCAGCTGGAGGTCGCGCAGTCGTTCGACAAGAGCCAGGACAGCATCGTCGCGGCCAAGCGGATCAGCGCCCTGTTGATCCTGTCGCTGCTGGCCGCGCTTTGCCTGGTCGGGGCGCTGGTCATTCTTCCGCTGCTGAGGAAGCTGCGCACCGAAAACGACAAGAAGGAGGCCTTCGAACGCGAGCTGTCGGTGCTGGTGCACAAGGATAGCCTGACCGGCCTGTGCAACCGCCGCTCGTTCAATCAACAGCTGGAGCGGCTGGTCCAGCCGCGCCACGCGGATGGCGGCCAGCCGGCGTCCGCCCCGTTCGCGCTGCTGTTGATCGACCTCGATGATTTCAAGGCCGTCAACGACACCTTCGGACACCAAACCGGCGACCGGCTGCTGATCGAGGCGGCGCGGCGCATCACCTCCAGCCTGGCGGCCGGCGCCATCGCGGCGCGGCTGGGCGGCGATGAATTCGCGGTGCTGGCGCCCGGCGTCGCCGACAACGCGGCGGCCGAGGCGCTGGTGGCGCGCCTGCGCGCGCTGCTGGTGGTGCCGTTCGCGTTCGAGGGCCACACCCACCGCATCTGCGCCAGCATCGGCGGCGCCATCTTCCCCGAGCACGGCGCCGACGGCAAGGCCCTGATCCGCTGCGCCGACCTGGCGCTGTACGCCGCGAAGGTGGAACGCAACAGCGAGGTCATGTTCAACGCCGCGCTCATGGCCGACCGCCTGGCGGAAAGCCGGCTGCGCGCCGAGCTGTACCAGGCGGTCGAGGCGGGCGAGTTCCTGGTGTATTATCAACCAAAGATCGATATCCGCACCGGCCGCCACCTGGCGTTCGAGGCGCTGGTGCGCTGGCGCCATCCGCAGCTCGGCATCCTGCCGCCGGGACGCTTCCTGCATCTGCTCGACACGGCGCCGCTGATGACGGCGATGACCGAGATCGTCGTGAACAGGGTGGCCGCGGACATCCGCGGCTGGCGCGACGCCGGCCTGGAGTTTGGCAGCGTGGCCATCAACATGCCCGAGACCGCCCTGATATCCGACGCCGGCTACGGCATGTTGAGCGGCGCGGTGCAGCGGCATGCGATCGAATGGAGCGACCTCGCGATCGAAATCACCGAGGACGTCTTTGTGAACAAATACGCGCAGCAAATCCTGGCCACCGTCCTCAAGCTGCGCGAGCGCGGGGTATCGATCGCGCTCGACGATTTCGGCACCGGCTTCGCCTCGCTGACCAACCTCCGGAATTTCCATTTCGACGACATCAAGATCGACCGCAGCTTCGTGTCCGAAATCGGCAAGGAGGTCAAGTCGGAGCAGATCATCAAGGCCATGATCAATCTCGCCGCCAATCTCGGCAAGCGCTGCGTGGCCGAAGGCGTGGAGACGGAGGAGCAGGTCCTGTTCCTGCGGCAGGCCGGCTGCGTCATCGCGCAGGGCTATTTCTATGCACAACCCCAGCCGTTCGAGGCCGCGACGCCCAGCCTGGCGTCCGCCTTGGCGATTTCATGACGGGACGGATAGCACCATGAGCACACGCAGACCCTCGATGAGCGCCGGATGCGCGGCCCTGCTGCTCGCGGCCGCCGGCGCGGCCCATGCCCAGGCCCCTGCCGCGCCGGCGGTGGAGGTCGCGCACTACTGGGTCTCGCCCAGCGAGCGCAAGGCGTTCGACGTCTACCGCGACGCCTGGCGCGGGCTGGGCGGCAAGTGGTTCGATCTGCCGTCCCGCAACAAGCTGGCGCAGGTGAACATGGCCACCGAGATGATCGCCAACGGTTATCCCCCCGCCGTGATCCAGTGGAACGCCAATCGGGAAAGCATGGAGCTGGCGTCGATGGGCGTGATCCAGGATATCGACGAAGTCGCGGCCGCCGATCACTGGCGCGATTTCCTGCCACGGAATTTGATCAATCACATCAGCTACAAGGGGCATATCTATTTCGCGCCGGTCGATATCCACGCCGAGAACTGGGTCTGGACCAACAAGAAGATATTCGACGAGTTGAAACTCATCCCGCCGACCAGCTGGGAAGGTGTGCTGGCCAGCGCGGCGAAAATCAAGCAGGCCGGCTACACCCCCATCGCGCTCGGATCGGGCGCGTGGGAGATTTCCTTGCTCTTCAACGACATCGTCTACGCCGTCTACGGACCCGACGGGTACAACCGCCTGCTGGCGGGGGGCGATTCCAACGCCGCCATGGAGCCGGCGATGCTCAAGGCGCTGGACATCCTGCGGCGCCTGAGCGCCTTTGTCGATCCGGCCCGGAGCGGCAAGACCTGGGTCGACGCCACGCTCTCGGTGGGGCGGGGCCGGGCGGCCATGCAGTTCATGGGCGACTACGCAAAAGGGGAGCTGGAGCAGGCCGGCCTGAAGGTCGACAGGGATTTCCGCTGCACGCTGGCGCCGGGGACGGAGTCGATTTACTTCGTCGTGATCGACGCGTTCGCGTTTCCGGTCTCGAATAACGAGCAGGTGCGCCGTTCCCAGCGGCTGTTCGCGCGCCAGCTCATGAATGTCAACAACCAGCTCGCCTTCAACCGCATCAAGGGATCGATCCCGCCGCGCACCGACATCCAGCGCAGCCATCTCGACACCTGCGGCAAGGTCGGCCTGGATCTGATTTCGCGCGAGAACGGGCAGGTGTTCGCGCAATCCATGCTCATGCCGCCGCAAATGTCGCAGGGGTGGATCGATATCGTGGCCGACTACTTCAACAATCCAAAGATCCCGCCCCTGCAGACCCAGCGCCAGCTGGCGGAGGTGCTGTCGCAAAAATGAGGCGCGGCGGCGCTAGCGCGCCGGCAGCACGGTGCCGCGCAGCGCGCCGAAGCCGATGCGCGGATGGCGGCCGGCCCTGGTCCAGCCGCGCATCTCGATGGTGTCGCCATCCTCCAGGAACAGCCGCTGTTCGCCGCCAGGCAAGGTCAGCGGCTGTTTGCCGTTGGCGGTCAGTTCCAGCAAGGAGCCGGCTTCCTCCGGCAGCGGGCCCGACTGCGTGCCCGATCCCAGCAGGTCGCCGGCCTGCAAGGCGCAACCGTTGACGGTGTGGTGCGCCAGCAGCTGCGCCACGGTCCAGTAGGAATGGCGGAAGTTGGACTGCGAGATGCGCGCCGGCGCGATACCGTCGCGGCGCATGGCGGCCGTTTGCAGCAGCACCTCCAGTTCGATGTCGAAGCCGCCGCTGTCGCGCAGCGCCGGGTAATCGAGGTAGGGCAGCGGCTGCGGATCGGCGGCGTCGCGCCGCCACGCGGCGCGGTACGGCGCCAGCGCTTCCAGCGTGACGATCCATGGCGAGATGGTGGTGGCGAAGTTCTTCGACAGGAACGGCCCCAGCGGCTGGTATTCCCACGCCTGCAAATCGCGCGCCGACCAGTCGTTGAGCAGGCACAGGCCGAACACGTGCCGCTCGGCGTCGGCCGCCGCGATCGGCTCGCCGCGTTCATTGCCGCCGCCGACGAAGATGCCCACCTCCAGCTCATAGTCCAGCCGCTGGCTGGGGCCGAACACCGGCGCGGCCTCGGTGGCGCCGCGCGTCTGGCCGCGCGGGCGGTGGAAGGCCTGGCCCGAGACGCCGATGGTGGAGGCGCGCCCGTGGTAGCCGATCGGCACCCATTTGTAGTTGGGCAGCAGCGGGTTGTCCGGGCGGAACAGCTTGCCCACCGCCGTGGCGTGATGGATGGAGGTGTAGAAGTCGGTGTAGTCGCCGATCCGCGCCGGCACCGCGAATTCCGCCTCGGCCTGCGGCACCAGGATTTCGGGGCGCGGCGTGGCGTTGTCGCGCAGCAGGCGCGACAGGGCAAGGCGCAGCGCCGACCACGCGGCTGGGCCGGCTTCCATCAGCGCGTTGAGGTTGGAGCGCGCGCCCAGCATGGCGGCCGAGCGCGCCAGCGGATCGGCGTCCTCCAGCGCCGGGCCGAGCGCGGCCAGCGCGGCGATCTGGTCGCCGATGGCGACGCCGCCGCCGAACACGGCATCGCGGTCGGCGCGGCGGAACAGGCAGAACGGCAGGTTCTGGATCGGGAAGTCGGTGTCCGCCGTGTTGGCCGAGGCCACCCAGCTGCGCAGCGCCGGGTCGTGGGTTTCGTTCAGTTGCATGCTCATGCCTGATTCGGGTTGAAGTTTTTCTTGAAGCCTTGCCAGCACTGGTAGTAGTCCGGCTGCAGTTGCGGCGAGGCCAGCGCGTGCGCGGTCGGCAGGATGACGTTGATGGTCTCGAACATGAAGGCCATGGTGTGGTCGATTTTTTGCGGCGTGCTGGTGTCGATGGCGCTGGCCTTTTCAAAGGTCGGCGCATCGGGGCCGTGGCCGCTCATGCAGTTGTGCAGGCTGGCGCCGCCGGGACGGAAGCCGGACGATTTGGCGTCGTACTGGCCTTCGATCAGGCCCATGAACTCGCTGGCGACGTTGCGGTGGAACCAGGGCGGGCGGAAGGTGTTCTCGGCCGCCAGCCAGCGCGGCGGGAAGATCACGAAGTCCAGCGTGTCCACGCCCGGCGTGTCGGACGGCGCGTGCAGCACCAGGAAGATCGACGGGTCCGGATGGTCGTAGCTGATCGAGCCGATGGTGTTGAAATGGCGCAGGTCGTACTTGTACGGCGCGTAGTTGCCATGCCACGCCACCACGTCCAGCGGCGAGTGGCCGATGCGCGCGCTCCACAGGTTGCCGCTGAACTTGGCCACCAGTTCGAAGTCGCCCTCCTTGTCCTCGTAGGCCGCCTGGGGCGTCAGGAAATCGCGCGGATTGGCCAGGCCGTTGGAGCCGATCGGGCCCATGTCCGGCAGGCGCAGCAGGGCGCCGAAGTTTTCGCAGAGGTAGCCGCGCGCGCCGCCGTCCGGCAGGCTGACCTGGAAACGCACGCCGCGCGGCACCACGGCGATCTCCTGCGGCTCGATGTCGATCACGCCCATTTCGGTGGCGATGCGCAGGCGGCCCTCCTGCGGCACGATCAGCAGTTCGCCGTCGGCGTTGTAGAAGTAGCGGCCGTCCATGTCGCGGTTGGCTGCATACAGGTGGATGGCGCAGCCGGCGTTGCCGGCCATGGTCACCCAGCCCTCGATGAAATCGGTCGGCGCGTCCGGCATCGGCAGCGGATCCCAGCGCAGCTGGTTGGGCGGCGCGGCGACCTCGTTGAAGTTGCTGACGATGCGACCGTTGCCGATCTGCTTGAAGGGCTGGTGCATGGCGGACGGGCGGATGCGGTACAGCCAGCTGCGGCGGTTGTGCGCGCGCGGCGCCGTGAAGGCGGTGCCGGATAGTTGTTCCGCGTACAGGCCGTAAGGCGCGCGCTGCGGCGAATTCTGGTGGGCGGGCAGGGCGCCGGGCAGGGCTTCCGTGGCGAACTCATTGCCGAAGCCGGACAGGTAGCTCATGGTGTCTCCTTGGTGATCTTGCTGATATCCAGCGCTCAATGTAGTGCAAACCCATGGGATTTGCGATATAAATGGAAAAATGTGGACTATTTATACTGTAAATAATGGACCTGCGCGACCTGGATTTGAATCTGTTGCTGGTGTTTCGCGAGATCATGCGCGAGCGCCAGATTTCCGCCGCCGCCAAGCGGTTGCGGCTGACGCAGTCGGCGGTCAGCAACGCGCTGGCGCGGTTGCGCGCAAGCACCGGCGACGACCTGTTCGTGCGCACCGCCGAGGGCATGCAGCCGACGCCGCTGGCGGAAGGCATGGCGGACGCGGTCGGCGCGGCGCTGTCGCAACTGGAGCAGGCGTTGCGCCCGCCGCCGGCCTTCGAGCCGGCCGGCAGCCGTCGCCGCTTCACGCTGGCCATGACCGACGTTGGCGAAATCCACTTCATGCCGCGCCTGATCGAGCGCTGCGCTGTGCTGGCGCCGCAGGTGGAGATCGCCACCGTGCGGCTGGGCGCGGTGCATCCGCGCGGCGAACTGGAGGAGGGACGCATCGACCTGGTGCTGGGCGCGTTCGAAGATGCGCCGGAGGCGTGGTTTCAGCGCCGCCTGTTCCGGCAGTCGGTGGTCACGCTGTTTCGCCGGGGGCATCCGTTGGCCGAGGGGCGCCTGACACAGGCGCGCCTGGCGGCGGCGCGGCATCTGGTGGTGACGGCGATGGACAGCCCGTACGACGCCATCAACCAGGCCTTGACCGGCGCCGGTGTCGACCTGCGGCGCGCCTTCAGCGTGCCGCATTTCGCGGCCGTGCCGTACATCCTCAGCACGACGGACATGGTGGCGACGGTGCCGCAGAAGCTGGCCGAGCGCGCCGCCGGGCCGTTCCAGCTGTGTCAGGCGCCGTCGCCGCTGGGCTTGCCGCTTTTGCAGACCAATATGTTCTGGCATCGGCGCTTTCATCAGGACCCCGGCTTGTGCTGGCTGCGCGAATTGATCGCGGAGAATTTTGGCGAACGGATGAAATAGTTTTCAAAAAGAAAGTCATCTGATGATATTATCAACGTGGCATGATAACTACAGATATTTATAGGAATTTACCGATTTATCGCTGATTTTTATTTAATGTTTCCTTATGGTTGTATGATGACATGGCAGTCATATGATGACTTGCACTTTTCATCGTTTGGCTGCGTGTTGCGTTAAAACCTTCCAATAACAATCGCAAGGAGACAATGATGGCTTTGAAACACACAGTGATTTTTGGCGCGGTGGCGCTGTTGTGCAGCGCCGGCGCATCGGCGGCGGACTGGCCCAGCGGCTATTCCAAATGCGCGGACAGTGGCGGCACCTGCAAGGTAGGCACCAGCAGCCGGCAGGTGTCGTTCGGCATCAAGGATAAGTGGGTAATCGGTACGTTCTCGGGCAATATCTTGTGTGACGTGGCCACGTTCGGCAGCGATCCCTATCCGGGGCTGGCCAAGAAATGCGCTGTCGGCCCGTTGGCCACGCCAACGCCTACGCCGACCCCCACGCCGACCCCGACACCCACGCCAACGCCAACGCCAACGCCGACCCCGACACCAACGCCAACTCCGACACCCACGCCAACGCCAACCGACGCCACCCTGGAAGCGGCACCTTCCACCGGCTGGGCCGGCCAGAACGGCGGCACCACCGGCGGTGCGGCGGCGCCAGCGACCGCCATCTACACGGTCAGCTCGGCGGCGCAACTGGTCGCGGCCATCAAGGCGCAGGGCGACAATCCCAAGATCATCAAACTGTACGGCACCATCGACCCGACCGCGGCCGATAACGGCGGCCCATACAAGGACACCACCGACCAGGCCGCGCGCCTGCAGATCAAGCTGGGCAGCAACACCACCCTGATCGGCACCGGCAGCGACACCAAGCTGGTCAATGCCAACCTGGTCATCAACGGCAAGCAAAACGTCATCATCCGCAACCTGAACATCGTGATGCCGTGCGATATCGCGCCGGTATGGGATCCGGACGATGGCAGCACCGGCAACTGGAACTCGGAATACGACGGCATCACCGTGCTGGCGTCGAAAAACGTCTGGATCGACCACAACGCCTTCACCGACGCGCCGAAAACCGACGACAAGCTGCCGATCGAGAACGGCAAGATCAAGCAGTGTCACGACGGCGCGCTGGACGTCAAGAATGGCTCGGATTACGTGACCATCTCCAACAACCGCTTCGAGCTGCACGAGAAGAACAACCTGATCGGCTCATCCGACAGCAAGACCAGCGACGACGGCCACCTGACCGTCACCTTCAACAACAACTACTTCCTGAACGTGGCGGAGCGCGCGCCGCGCGTGCGCTTCGGCAAGGTTCACATCTATAACAACTACTTCGAAGGCTCGCGCTCGCACCCGGTCTACAAGCATCAGTACAGCATCGGCGTGGCGTACAAGGCGAAAATCATCGCGCAGAACAACGCGTTTGAGATCGCCGGCGCGTCCAGCTGCCCGGACATCATGAAGAATCCGGGCTCGTCCAGCATGACCGGCGCGATCGTGGAATCGGGCTCCCTGCTGAACGGCGGCGCCCTCAGCGCCGGCGGCGCGTGCAGCTTCAGCAACGCTGTGGGCTGGACCGTCCCCTACAGCGTCAACCTGCTGAACGCGGCAGACGTCAAACAGTCCGTGCTCGGCAACGCCGGCACGGGCAAGCTGACGGTGAAATAGATGCGCGGAGCGCCTTAATCGGCGCTTTCCAGCACGGCGCGGCCGAGCAGCGGTTGCAGCGGCCGCGCGTTGTGCGGGTACAGGTGGGTGAAGCGGCGCAGCTGTGCCGCCGACAGTTCGACCGGGGTTTTCAGCACGTACCAGTTCACGCCTTCGCTGCATGGCGGCGTGGTGAGCGAGCCGGCGAAGTTATAGTAGCCGTGCGCGGCAGGCAGCAATTGGGAGACGTCGAGCGTCACGCCTTCCGGATCCTGCTGCACCTCCTTCTCTTTCGGAATCGCTTGCCACACGGTCTGCACCAGCGGGTTGGTCTTGCCGCGCTTGAACAGCACGGCAACGACCGCCAGCTTGCCATCGGCATCGCGGTGCACCAGGTGCGCCACCAGCGGATAGCGGTGGCCCTTGATGCTTTCCTCGCTAGGCGTGTGGAAGTGGAATTGCAACAGCTGGTATTCATGGCCATCGATGCTCAGCTTGCTGCCTGGGGCGTAGTTCACCTGCACGGTATGGCCGTTGTCGATGATGTGCAACGGCGTCGGCGCGTAGCTGAAATTCAGCGCTGGCAGGGCGCTCTTGCTGGTGGCGCGAATGTCGATCGGCGATTGCTCGTGGCCCAGCTTGCAGCTGCTGAATTCAGCTTGCAGGTTGCCCCAGTTTTGCGGACCGTGCGCGCCATCATAGCTCCAGCTCGCATGGGGCTCGGCGGCCAGGGCGAAGGCGGGCAGCAGGGTGGCGCAAAGCAGGAGGCGGCGTGGCAGATGCATGGATAATCCTTTAGTGAATAATCCCGTTACGTTCGCACTGTTTTTTTTACCCGTCAATCGGAAGACTATTACCATTTGGAAAGGTTGTGTGTGGGGGGGGCGGAGCTCATGCGTCGAACTCGGCCCAGACCAGGTGGTGGTCGGAGGCCTCGTCGCTGGCCTTGGTGACGGTATCGTAGGGCTGCCACAATTTCGGGTGGTAGCTGCCCTGGCGCTCGATGCCGGTGTTCGTCAGGCGCTGGCGCAGCGCCGGTGACATGATGAGGTAGTCGATCTTGTTGGCGGCGGTGCCGGTGCCGTAGGTGCCGGGCCGGTCGGTCGGGTAGGATGGGTGGTCCTGGATATCGGTGAAGCCGTCCTGCCACAGGCTGTTGAACAGTGGCTGTGCCGGCGTGTCGTTCAGGTCCCCCGCGATCAGCACATGGGGCGTGCGTTCCAGCCCGGCGACGGCGATGGCGTGGGCGCGCTCGGCCTGCGCGCGCCGCTTTTCCTGCATGGCCGGCGTATCGCCGCCGCGCTTGGATTTGAAGTGGTTGGGCAGCACCAGCAATTCGCCGCCGTCCGGCAGCGCGATCCAGTATTCGGGACAGTCGCGCGAGAAAATGCGGCTGCCGTCCGGCCTGGCGTCGTCCACGTGGCTGGCCATGCCGCTGATCGGGTAGCGGCTCAGGATGCCGACGTCGATGCCGCGCTCGTCGTTGCCGTCGATGACCATGTGGTGCGGGTAGCCGTGGTTGAACTGGGCCTTGAGCACCTGGCTGTTGAAGCGGCCCAGCGTCGGGCGCGATTCGACCTCCACGCACACCAGAATGTCTGGATTGACGCCGGCGATCACGCGCGCGGTGTTGTAGGTGGCGGCCCAGGTCACTTCGCCCATGCGCAGGTCGAACCAGCCGGTCCAGTCGGCCCGGCCGGCGGCGACAATGGTCACCGCGCCGGTTTTGGAACGCGAATACAACTGGCCGCGCACCCGGTTCAGGACGACGTAGGTATTCGACGGCGCGTTCAGGCTGCTGAAGCGATAGACCTCGTCCAGTTCGAGCAGGCGCCGCTTGTCGTGGCCGCTGTAGCTGTCCTTCTCCACGATGGCGTTCAACTCCGCGTGGTCTTCCACCGCCTGCCGTCCGGCCGCCTCGGCCTCGTCGGACAGCGCCAGCGGGCGCGTGAACAGGTTTTCCATGTTAAAACTGGCGATACGGATAGTCATGGCGGCGCTCCCCGGGTTTGCTGTTGAAAAGACAACTATCTGGGCCATCATAATCCCGCCCGGTTACCGGAGCATGACGCCGGCCAAGCCTTTGCACCGGGACTGTAAAACTGCTACTATTATCTGATATCGATAACAAACGGAGATGCGGTCATGATGAAATCCTTGTTCCTGGCGCTCATGCTGGCGGCCGGCGCCAGCACGGCGGACGCCGCGCCCTGGCCGCTGTACCGCGATCCGGTCTACGATGGCGCCGCCGACGTCTCCATCATCTACGACCGCGCGGAAAAACTGTGGAAGATGTTCTACACCAACCGCCGCGCCACCATGAAGCTTGAGGACCGCGACGACGTGGCCTGGGTGCACGGCACCGCCATCGGCGTCGCCACCTCGGCCGATGGCGCGCACTGGCGCTACCAGGGCACGGCCAGGCTGCCGGCCTCATGCACGGACGCCACCTCGTGGGCGCCGGAGCTGTTCTATGAAAATGGCGTCTATCACATGTGGCTCACCGTGGTGCCGGGCATCTTCCACCGCTGGGGCGTGCCGGGCGCGGAAGGGCGCATCGTGCACCTGACCAGCAACAACCTGAACGACTGGTCCTGCGACAGCAAGGTGGATGTGGGCACCAGCCGCATCATCGACGCGAGCGTGCTCAAGCTGGGCGACCGCTACCGCATGTGGTACAAGGACGAAACCGTCGGCGGCCTCATCGTGGCGGCCGACAGCACCGACCTGCGCAGCTGGCGCAAGTCCGGCGAGCCGGTCTCCACCACCCATGCCGAAGGGCCGAAAGTATTCCAGTTCAAGGGCAGCTACTGGATGGTGGCCGACGCCTGGAAAGGCCTGATGGTGCTTCGCTCGGACGACGCCACGCACTGGCGGCAGCAGGAGGGCTACATCCTGTCCGAACCGGGTGTGCACGCCACCGACCAAGCCATCGGCCAGCATGCCGACGTGGTGGTCAGCGGCGGGCGCGCGTTCATCTATTACTTCGTCCATCAGGGCAGGGAGCCGCAAGCGGCGGCCGATCCTCACTGGTGGCAGCGTACCGTGATCCAGGTGGCGGAATTGATCTACACGGATGGCAAGCTGACGGTGGACCGCGACGCCGGCCTGTCGTTCCAGCTGATCGCCCCCGACCAGTGAAAAATTGTTGGGAATGTATCAGTCGCGCTACAGACGGACGCGGCAAGCGTGGTACATTTCGTGGCCGCCCCTTAAACGCAATAATTTGTTATCGATAACTTGCTAAAAATTGTGATCGATAACGGAGGGCGGCGTCCATCAATTAAAAAGGAGACATATGAATACCCTCTCACTTCGGGGTGTCACGGCCGCCGTGGCATCTGCATTGCTGTGGCTGGCCGTATCCCCGGCCGGCGCCATCACCGTCGTGGCCACGCCGCAGGCCGTGCCCACCGTCAGCGCGGCCGGCTTCAAGCACCCGGCGCTGGGCTTCACGCTGGAGCAGCTGGAATACGCGCGCCAGCAGGTCAGGGCGGACGTGGAGCCGTACAAGACTTACTACAACACGCTGGCCACGGTGTGCTGCAACTACGCCAGCCTCGACCTGCAACCGACCAACCGCGACCCCAGCAAGGTCGATACCCCGAACACGCCGAACTACAACAACGGCACCGGCCAGACGCGCATGATCAACGATTCACAGGGCGCCCTGACCCAGGCCATCCTGTACTACATGACCGGCAGGAACGAGTACCGCCGCAACGCCATGCGCATCCTGCGGACCTGGAGCAATATGAATCCCAACGGTTACGCCTACTTCCCGGACGCGCACATCCACAATGGCGTGCCGCTGTTCCGCATGCTGATGGCGGCCGAGATCATGCGCTACACGCCGGCCGACGCCACCTACACCGCCTATCCGCTGGCTTGGACCGCGACCGACACGCAAAAGCTCAAGGACAACCTGATCGACCCGATGGAGCGCACCTTCTTCGCCAGCAACGAGCGCTTCATGAACCAGCACGTGTATTCGATCGCCGGGCGGCTGGCGGGCGCCATCTTCACCGACAATCGCGCGCGCTACGATGAGACGGTGGAATGGCTGACGGTGAACGCCACCTCCACCCGGCAGGACATCAACGGCGGCATCCTGCCCTTGATTCCACGGATCGACGCCGACAATCCGCTCAACACGGTCGGCTATCCTTTCTATCAAATCCAGGAAATGATGCGCGACCAGGCGCACGGCGGCGACAATGTCGACAACCTGATCGGCCTGCTGCGGCTGGTGAATTCTCAGGGCACCAAGGTCGACCCCTACACCGGCAAACCGTCCACGGCCGGCGACGCGGTCAGCGTCTATCACTTCGGCGGCGACCGGGTGCTGATGGGCGCCAACTCCTACGCCCAGTTCATGCTTGGCTATAAAGCGCCATGGGCCGACACCACCGGCGGCAGTTCCGGCATGTCCGAAGCCTACCGCGGCCGCCTGTACGCCGCCGAGGGCATCGCGGAAGTCTACAACGTCTACAAGTACGAGCAGGGCGTGGACGTCGATACCGTCGCGCCTTACCTGGCCACCGCCGCCGCGCACCAGAACGGCTTCGTCACGCCATGGGGGCGCGGCACGCCGGACAACAAGGACTTCGGCGCGGAAGCCTTCATCACGCTGCCCAAGGCGCTGACCGGCAAAACGCTGCCGCCCAACACCGGCATGCTGGAAACCGAGCGCAAGACCATTTACCTGAACGGCGACTGGAGCACGCTCACCGAGGGCGACCGCACCTTTGGCCGGGGCCAGGTCACGCCGTCCGGCGCCACCGTGGTATTCCACGACATCGTGTACGCCGACCGCAGCAAGTACGCGCCGGTGGGCATGATGATCCGCACCAACGCCGTCACCAAGCTGGCCGCCAGCGGCACCGTGGACGGCAAGCCGTGGTGCGAGATGACGGTGCCGAATACGGAGGGCCAGTGGCGCTACATCGTGCCGGACGCCTCGACCGCCGCCACCGGCGCGCGCAGGCTGGGCGACAACATCATCTATTTCAAGTTCACCGGCGCCGAGGGCGCCAGCGTGGACGTCGACTTCGTCAACCTGAACGCGCCCACCCAGTTGACGCCGCCGCGCTTCGCCATGCCGGTGTTCCCGCTGACCGAGTATGTGGTGCAGGGCATGGCCTACCGCGCCACCTATACGGCCACCGACGCCAATCCGGCCGACACGGTGAGCTACAAGGCCGTCAGCATTCCGGCCGGCGCCAGCCTGGACAGCGCCACCGGCGCCCTGGTCTGGACGCCGACGCCGGACCAGGTGGGCGAGCATGACATCGTCATCAGCGCCACCGACGGCGTCGCCATCAGCACCATGACCGCGCGCCTGAGCGTGCAGCCGGACCGTCAGACGGCCTTCCTGGCGGCGCAGGGCGGCTACGATGTCGCCTCGGTCTACACCACGCCATCGTTGGCCGCCTTCAAGGCGGAACTGGCGCCGCTGCAGCAGGCGGTGGCCAGCACCTCGGACGCCGACTTCCCGGCGCTGCTGAAGAAAGTGCAGACGGTGACGCAAAAGCTGGAACTGCTCAATCCGCGCCTGCCGTCGGACGGCAGCCTGGACTGGAGCAAGAACATGGTCACCACCACCGTGCTCAATCCGGCGGCGATACCGGGGCTGGTGGATGACGACTACAACACCACCTCCGGCGATCTGCGCGACGTGGTCACGCTGGACTATGGCGAGAACTACCGCGTGGCAGCCAGCGCCTTCGGCATCCGTCCGCGCTTCATGTTCGGCAACCGCACGCAGGGCATCAATGTCTACGGTTCCAACGACAAGTCCAGCTGGACCTTGCTGAGCAGCCGCGAAACCAGCGACACCAGCGGCCAGAACTTCATCATGGAAGTGATACCGGTGGTGCCAGGGCAGGAAAACCAGAAATACCGCTACTTCATGGTACGCGTCGACCATCCGGGTCCGCCGACCGATCCGGCCTATCCCGGCATTTCCTCGTACAGCGAGCTGCATTTCTATGGCAGCCGCTACGACTTGCTGGCCCCGGTCGACGTCAGCGCCAGCGTGAAGATGCAGCAGTCGGGGCTGACGGTGAACCGCTTCACGCAGAAGTACACTGGCACGGTGACCATCACCAACACCACGCAGCAAACCATCAGCGGGCCGCTGCAATTCACGCTGGAGAAC
Source organism: Duganella sp. SG902 (assembly GCF_013376005.1). Classification (GTDB taxonomy): domain Bacteria; phylum Pseudomonadota; class Gammaproteobacteria; order Burkholderiales; family Burkholderiaceae_D; genus Rugamonas. The sequence goes on from NZ_JABMJK010000007.1 coordinate 156,608, forward strand.
CTGACGCCCGGCGTCACGCTGGATAACGCCACCGGCTTCAAGGATGGCGTGCCCTACATCACGCTGCCGGCCGCCGACCTGGCGCCGGGCCAGAGCGTCACGCTGAGCACCACCTTCAGCAATCCATCGAAACTGGCGATCAGCTACGGCCGCAAGCTGATCAGCGCAAAATACTAAGGAGACCAAGATGACTTTCGTAAAAGACCTGTTGACGAAGCTGCTGTTCGCCGCCTTGCTGCTGGGCGGAGCAGGGCAGGCGTCGGCGCAGAGCTACACCGTCACCATCGATACCGCCACGCTGGGCGGCGGTTCGGCCTACCTGGGCCTGTACTTCCTGGGGCTGGCCGACGCGGCGCCCGCGAGCGCCACGGTCAGCCACTTGCTGGGCGACCTGAGCGGCCCGGCGCAGCTGTCCGGCGCGGTCAGCGGCACGTTGCCGGGGCCGTTGGTGTTCGGCAATGGCGGCGAGCTGGTGCAGGCCGTCACGCTGGGCGGCGTGCTGAAGTTCAACCTCAGCCTGACGGCGGGCGGCGGCGACGCCGGCATGACCTTCGGCTGGTCGCTGTTCAACGACAGCAGCTATCTGGGCGCGGATGGCGACCTGGGCACCGTGGCGCTGCAGCCGGGCGCGCCGAATGTCGTCAGCGGCTTCAGCGCCGTCAGCAGCGTGGCGGCCGTGCCTGAGCCGGCCAGCTACGCGTTGCTGCTGGCCGGGCTGCTGTGCCTGGTGCTGTTCCCGCGGCTGTTGCGCGTACGCCGCACCGCCTGACCTGTAACGCGGCCGGGGCCGGCGGGCCGGCGGTCCCGGCCGCACGAAGTGTTTGACAGCCCGACAGAGCTCATATAATCTCTGTTATCGATATCAAAAATTAAAATCAGGAGACAATTTGTACCTCGTACGCATACTCATGGGCGTGCTGGCCTGCCTGCACCTTTCGTTGGCGGCGGCCCAGACCCAGGTCCATCCTTTCCCCAGCCCGGTGCGTTATACCCACCATAACGACGATTTCACCGTGCGCGTGCGGACCCCGGGCGGCGTCTGGCAGGACCTGTACGAATACAAGGTCAAGGTCGACCTCGACAAGCCGCAGGAAGCGTCGATGGTGTATTTCAATTTCGACGGCACGGTGGAACTGGCGGTGCAGAAGAACAACGGCATGTTTTCCAAGGTCGCCGTGCGGCCGGACGCCAAGGGCCTGAAGCCGGTGGTCAAGGACGGCATCGCCTACATCACGCTGCGGCGCCCGGAAAACCTCAGCATCGAGTTTGATGACGACCGCCTGCACAACCTGCACGTGTTCACCCACGCCATCCGCAAGGACATGCCGGCCGTGCCGGCCGACCTGTCGTCCAACGATATCGGCGTCGGCAAGACCCCGGACCTGACGCAGAAAACCGTGTTCTTCGGCCCCGGCGTCCATAGCGGCGAGTTCCGCCTGCGCTCGCACAGCACGGTGTACATCCACGGTTCGGCTATCCTCAAGAACCCGCTGCTGCTGGATGGGGTGGAGGACGTCAAGGTGATCAGCGACGGCCTGTTCGACGGCGTCGAGATGATGACCATCCGTAATTCCCGCAACGTCGAGATCGACGGTCCCATCTTCATCAACCAGCCGCACGGCACCATGCGCTGCGTCACCTCGCAGGATCTGGTCGAACGCAACATCCGCACCATCGGCGCGGGGCAGTGGTCGGACGGGCTGGGGCACTTCGCCTGCGAGCGCGTGACCATCAGCGACAGCTTCATCCGCACCTCGGACGACTGCCTGACCTTCTACAACCACCGCTGGGACATCTGGGGCAACACGCGCGACGTCAAGGTCAGCGGGACCACCCTGTGGGCGGACGTGGCGCACGCCATCATGATCGGCATCCACGGCAACACGCCGACCGCCGAGCATCCGCAATCCGAAGTGCTGGAGCGGCTGCGCTTCAGCGACATCGACATCCTCGACCACGACGAGGACGAGCCCGAGTACGAGGGCGCGCTCGGCATCATGGCCGGCGACGACAACCTGGTGCGCGACGTGGTGTTCGAGGATATCCGGGTCGAACGCATCGAGGAGGGCAAGCTGTTCAACCTGAAAATCGCCTACACCGCCAAGTACAACACCAGCCCGGGTCTGGGCGTCGAGAACATTACGCTGCGCAACATCAAGTACTCCGGCCGCGGTTCGCCGAGCGCCGCACGCATCACGGGACATGACGCCAGCCGCAAGGTAAAAAATGTCATACTAGAGAACGTTACCATGGGCGGCAAAAAGCTCACCAGGCCGGAACCCGGCGTGCTGGAGGTGAACGAATTTGTCGAAGGCATCCAGTTCCGTTGAAAAGGGTAGATGTGAGCATGCAAAAGATCATGATGGCCATGCTGGCGGCGGCGCTTGCCGCGCCGGCGCTGGCGGCGCAGCCTGCGCGCGCCGAGTGGGAGCAACCTGAAGTGGTGGCGGTGAACCGCGAGCCGATGCGGGCCACCTTCTTCAATTTCGAAACGCGCGAGAAGGCGCTGGCGGGCGAGCGTTCCGCTTCCGCCAATTTCGTATCGCTGGATGGCACCTGGTCGTTCGCCTATTCCGCGACCCCGGAGGCGCGGCCGAAAAACTTCTACCAGCCTGGCTATGACGTCGGCAAATGGGGCAGCATCCAGGTGCCCGGCATGCTGCAAACCCAGGGCTACGGCAAGCCGATTTTCACCAACATCGACTATCCTTTCCCGCCCAACGAGCCGTTGATTCCGCATGCGCTGAATGAAGTTGGTTCCTATCGCCGCGACTTCAACCTGCCATCCAACTGGAAGGAACGCGACGTGTTCCTGCAGATCGGCGCCGCCGGCGCGGCCTATTACGTGTGGGTGAACGGCCATAAGGTCGGCTACTCGGAAGACTCCAAGCTGCCGTCCGAATTCAACCTGACGCCCTACGTGCGCGCCGGCCGCAACACCATAGCGATTGAAGTCTACCGCTGGGCCGATGGCTCCTACCTGGAGGACCAGGACTTCTGGCGTGTCAACGGCATCGAGCGCAGCGTGTTCGTGTACGCCGAACCGAAGACCCGCCTGCGCGATTACAAGGTGACGGCGTCGCACGACGGCCGCTTCGAGCTGGCGGCGGAGATCGCCGGCAAAGCCGCCGACGTCACGGTCAGCGCGCGCGTGCTGGATGGCGACAAGGAACTGCTGCAGGCGTCCGCCGCGCCGGGGACCGACCGCAAGGCCGTGCTGCGCGGCGCGGTCGCCAACGTCAAGCCATGGTCTGCCGAGACGCCCAACCTGTACACGCTGCTGATCGAGGTGAAGGACGCACGCGGCCAGCTGATTTCCGCCACCGCGCGCAAGATCGGCTTCCGCACCGTGGAAATCGCCAATGGCGAGGTGCGCGTCAACGGCAAGCGCATCATGATCAAGGGCGTCAACCGCCACGAGCATGATCCGCACACCTATCGCGTGATGTCGATGGAGAGCATGCGCAAGGATATCGAGCTGATGAAGCGCGCCCACGTCAACGCCGTGCGCACCTCGCATTACCCGAACGATCCGCGCTGGTACGATCTGGCCGACGAATACGGCCTGTACGTCATGGATGAGGCGAATATCGAATCGCACGGCTACATGCAGCTGGGCGACCGCGCGCCGACGCCTGAAGCGCGCGCGGCGATCCAGCTGGGCTACAAGCCGCACTGGCTGGCGGCCCACCTCGACCGTGTATCGCGCATGGTGGAGCGCGACAAGAACTCGCCATCGATCATCTTCTGGTCGCTGGGGAACGAGGCCGGCACCGGCCCCAACTTCGAGCAGTCCGCCGCGTGGATACGCAAGGCCGATCCGACCCGCCTGATCAGCTATCTGGGCCACGGCACCATCGGCGAGGAGCACCTGCCCAACGCCTACGTCGACATCTATGCGCCCATGTACGACGACATCGAGAAGATGGCCGACTACGCGCAGGATCCCGCCTACAAGCAACCGATGATCCAGTGCGAATACGCCCACGCCATGGGCAACTCGCTGGGCAACCTGGAGGACTACTGGCAGGTGATCCGCGCCCACCGCAAGCTGCAAGGCGGCTTTGTATGGGATTGGGTGGACCAGAGCGTGATCGCCAAGGATGAAAAGGGGCGCACCTACTGGGCATCCGGCTTCGACCTGAATCCTAAGCGCGGCGATAACAGCGTGGTGGGCGACGGCGTGCTGCGCTCCGACCGCACGCCGGATCCGGAATACTATGAATTGCAGAAGGTGTATTCGCCGGTGGTGTTCGAAGGCGATGCGCGCAGCGGCAAGATCGAAGTCGTCAACCGCTACGATTTCCGCGACCTGTCGCACCTGGCGCTGGCGTGGAAGCTGGAGCGCAACGGCGTGCAGATCGCCGCCGGCACGCTGCCCTCGGCCAACGCGCCGGCCGGTGGACGTCAGCAACTGGCGCTGCCGTCCGCCGTGGCGGACGCGGTGGACAAAGCCGATGGTGGCGAGCTGGTCTTGACCGTTAGCGCGTCCGGTGCGGAAGGGCAGGCTGGCTGGTCGCAGTTCGTGCTGGCGTCGCCGGCCGCCGCCAGCGGCAAGGTCGCATGGGTGACGCCGCAAGGCTATGCGCTGCGCGGCGGCAAAGCCGTGTTGTCGCTGGATCCGGCCACCGGCCTGGTGAACTACAGCGTGGACGGCAAAGTCCTGCTGAAAGGCGGCAGCCCGAACTTCTGGCGCGGCCTGACCGACAACGACGAGGGCGCGGGCGTCGACAAGACGCACAAAGTCTGGCAAACCTTCACCGCGCAGCGCAAGGTGCGCTCGGTTGCCGTGGAGGGCGACAGCATCAAGGTGCTGTTCAGCTTTGGCGCCGGCGCCGCGCACTGGGAGAACGTGTTCCGCATGCGCGCCGACGGCACGCTCGATGTGCAGGCGAACTTCGTCCCGCTGCGTGACGATCTGCCCGATCCGCTGCGCCTCGGCCTGCGCTTTGACATGCCGGCCAGCCTGAATCAACTGCAGTGGTATGGCCGCGGCCCGTTCGAATCCTACGCCGACCGCAAGACCGGCGCGGCGCTCGGCCTGTACGCGGGGGCGCTGGCGGACCAGTACCACAGCTACATCCGCCCGCAGGAAAGCGGCAACAAGACCGACGTGCGCTGGCTCAAGCTGGCCGGGGCGCTGAACATCAGCTCCGACGTGCCGTTCAGCTTCAACGCGCTGCCGTTCCCGTACGAGGATCTGTACCTGCGTCCGCGCGGCCAGTGGAAGAGCTCGGAGATCGCCCCGCACGGCGACGGCAGCCTGCTGATCGACATGGCGCAGGCCGGCGTCGGCGGCGATACCGGCTGGAGCCTCGACGGTCGTCCACACGTCAAATACCGCATTCCATTGCAGGCTGCCAGTTACCATTTCAGCATAGCGCCATAAGGCCAGTTGTTGGATTTCAACAGAACCTGATATCAGCGAAGAAGTGATTGACCCTGCTGCTTCGCTTGATTATCATGGATAAAAAAAGTTATCGATAACTTGGTGTGCTTTAAGTTGTTTTGTTATCGATAACTAGTACACCCCAGCAGTTATTATTAGAAGAAAAGAGGAGATGAAGTCATGCGCAAGGCCCTGTTCAACACCGTGCAACTCACCGTCATGGCCCTGGCTGTCAGCCAGGCTTACGCACAAACCCCAGCCAAGGAAGAAGCCGGCACCACCGTGGTGGTGAGCGGCCTCCGCGCCAGCGCCAGCTCGGCGGTGGCGATCAAACGCGACACGATGGAGGTGGTGGATTCGATTTCCGCCGAAGACATCGGCAAGCTGCCCGACATGAACGTCGCGGAAACCCTGACCCGTGTGCCGGGCGTGCAAGGCTACCGCTACGGTGGCGAGGGCGCCTCGCCGGTGGGCCAGGGCTCGGGCCTGACCATCCGCGGCTTGTCCGGCCAGACCGCGTCGCAAGTGAACGGCCGTTCGTACTTCACCGCCGGCGCGCGCGAATACAATATCGAAGGCGCGATTCCCGGCATGGTGGCCGGCATCGACGTGTTCAAGAACCCGTCCGCCGAACACATCGAGGGCGCCATCGGCGGCCTGGTCAACATCCGCACCCGCAAGCCGAGCGACTTCAAGGAACTGACCGCCACGCTGAGCGTCAACGCGCGCCAGAACGACATGGCCAAGAAGACCGACCCCGAGCTGTTCGGCCTGATCGCCAACAAGTTCGACCTGGGCGGCGGCTCGCGCATCGGCGTGATGGCGGCCGGCGTGTATCAGAAGAGCACCGGCCGTTCCGACAACAACCCGGCCAACGGCGGCGCCAACTTCAAGCGCGCGATTCGCGGCGACAGCGCCGAATACGCCACCCTGGCTGCGGCCAACACCTCCAACGCCCCCAACCAGCCGATGGCGGCCTACGTCGGCCGCAGCGACGTGTCCTACCTGACCGGTGTGCCGACCGTGGCCACCGGTGGCGCCAACACGCCCAACCTGAGCGGCCTGACCGCCGAGCAGGCCGCCAACGTGATGGTGGCGCCGGGCCTGACCAGCAACGTCTTCCAGGAAACCATCTACCGCACCCGCAAGGGCCTGAGCCTGGCGGCCGACTACCGCCACAGCAACACGCTGCGCTTCTACACCGAGGGCGAGTACACCTACTACCAGTACTACCAGAACTACCGCGGCCTGAATTCCATCGACGGCGGCAACGTGCAGAACCTGCAAACCACGCCGTTCGCGTTCACCGAAGGCATGGCCAACCGCAACCTGAACGGCGGCTCCGACGATGTGCTGGTCAACCAGCGCCTGCGCGGCGGCACCTTCCTTAACTCGACCATCAACACCGTCGGCGGCGAGGAACATCGCCCTTACACCACCTGGATCGCGGCCGGCGGCGTGGAGTGGAGCCCGACCGCGGCATGGTCGCTCAAGGCCGACCTTTCCTACATCAAGGCGGACCAGAAGCAGGATAACCGCTCGGTCAACATGGATTCGGCCAACGGCCTGTACTGGAGCACCAACCGCGTGGCCGATGGCGCGCCGCACCAGCTGACCTTCACCGGCCCAAGCCTGTCCGACCCGAACAACTTCGTGTTCCGCGACTACAGCAACGGCACCTACCAGAAGTGGGACGACAATGGCTACGCGGCCAAGTTCGACGCGGCGTATTCGCCTGACAGCGGCTTCATCTCCAAGATCAAGTTCGGCGCGCGCGCCGCACACCAAAAGAGCCTGTTCACCAACTTCAGCTTCAGCGGCAAGCCATTGACCAGCGACGGCAAGGCGCTGGCGCCCAACCGGTCCAACGGCATCAGCGCCGGCACCATGACCGGCCTGCTCGAAACCGCCCCGACCAACTTCATGAATGGCGACGCCGGTTATGCCGGCGGCTTCCTGGTGGTCGCACCGACCGCGCTGGACGGCAACCGCATCATGACCTCCTTCCCGAACGCCGGCATCCCGGCCGAGGGCAGCTATCCGGAAAACGCGCTGGCGCGCCGCGTGTTCAGCGAACACACGCTGGCCGGCTACCTGGTGGGCGAGTTCGCCACCGAGGACGAGCGCCTGCGCGGCAATGTCGGCGTGCGCCTGGTGCGCACCAACACCGACCTGACCGCGCGCGTGGCCAACACCACCAGCGGCACCACGGTGATCGCCGATAACTTCAAGTCGATCTCGTACACCAACGCGCTGCCGACCTTTAACCTGACCTACAACATCCAGAAGGACTTCCTGGCGCGCTTCGGCTACGGTCGCGGCCTGACCCGTCCGGACATCGCCTCGCTGAATCCGTCGATCACGGTCAACACCGTCAACGGCACCGGCTCGGTGGGCAATCCGGACCTGCGTCCGCAACTGGCCAACAGCTTCGACCTGTCGCTGGAGCGCTACTTCAACGCCACCAACTACGTTTCGGCCGGCGTGTTCGACAAACAGATCAAGGGCTTCCTGAGCGGTATCGTGGAGTGCCAGACGGTGGCGCAAGTGCCGGCCTATAACGGCAACATCGCCAATAGCTGCCCGGTTGGCCAGTACCAGATCACCAAGTCGGTCAACGCGCAGGATGGCTACGCGCGCGGCGTGGAAGTGGCGGGCCAGTACTTCTTCGACAAGGACGCGGGCTGGCTGCAGAACTTCGGCGGCTCGGCCTCGTACACCTACGTCGACACCTCGAACCCGATCAACATCGGCAGCGTGACCGCGCCGCGCGTGATCGACAGCCAGCAACCGATGGTGTCGAAGAACAGCTACACCGTGGCCGGCATGTATGAGGCCAAGGGTTTCTCGGCGCGCCTGGTCTACACCTGGCGCTCGGATCAGGTGCTGTTCGGCGTGTCGCCGAATCCGATCGATGGCCGCTACATCCGTTCCTACGGCATCGTGGACGCCTCGCTCAATTACGACATCATGAGCAACCTGACCCTGAGCGTCAACCTGTCCAACCTCACCAACAAGGGCCTGGACCGTTATGTGGGCGAGCCGGGCGCGTATGCCACCGGTGTCGAGCGCCAGCACTACCTGAACGGCCGCACCTTCGCCGTGGGCCTGCGCTACAAGTTCGGCAAGTAAGACTTGCCGCCACGGCCGCAATCCGGGCGAGCCGCCTGGATTGCGGTTTTTTTATGAGTGAAAGAGAAAATGAAACGACGCTTTCTTGGCATTGACGAAGGCTTGCAGCGACTGCACCTGATCGACACCGCCACCCAGGACTTTATCTGGACGCTGGACCTGAAGGACTACCCGCTGGCGCGCGACATGCAGCGGCTGGACGAGGAGCGCGTGCTGGTCGGCTACGATCACGGCTACTTCGAGCTGGAGTGGCGCACCGGCCGCGTGCTGGCCGACTGCCGCCGGTGGAAGGATGTAACGGCCGCGCACCGCCGCGCGGATGGCAACACGCTGGTCACCGGCATGAACCTGGACGGCCGCAACGGCGTCAACGTGCTGACGCTGTCGCCGAACGGCGAGCTGCTGCACACGGCCTACCGCGAGGGCGACTACGTGCGCCTGATGCGCGTGACGCCGCAGGGCACTTATCTGCTGTGCACCAACGATCACATCAAGGAGACCACGCCGGAACTGGTGGAGCTGCGCCGTTTCAGCGCGCCGGGCTTCGAGCACGCGTGGAAGGCCGAGCGCATGGCCGATGGCTCGACCATCGTCTCGGCCGGCTATGGCGCCTTCATGGCGGTGTTTGACGGGGAGGGCAGGCTGGCGCGGCGTTTCGGCGCGGCCGGCGAGGTGCCGCAGGCGGTGGCGCCATTCTTCTACGCCACCTACGCCTTCACGCCGGACGGTCAATTGCTGGTGGCGAACTGGCAGGGGCACGGCCCGGAAAACGGCCACAAAGGCGCGCAGCTGCTGCAATTCGATAAGGATGGCCAACTGGTGGACAGTTGGTCGGCCCCGCAGCGCATCTCGTCGCTGCAAGGCCTGCTGCTGGTTTAATACGGACCGGCGCCGGGAGCACCCAGATCGAAGTGCTCCACGTCCAGCCAGGAACCGGCTTGTTTGCCTATGCTGAACAAGCCGACCTGCGCGCCCACCCAGGTGCCTCGCGTGACGGGGAAGGGGCCGCTGGCGGGCTTGAAAGTCAAGCCATCCACGCTGTAGGAGAAGTTGACGAAGGCGCCCTCGTTCATGTGCGCGCGCAGCGTCAGCTCGGCCGGGGCATCGGCCAGCACCACCGTCGATTGCTCCTTGCAGCGCGGGCCGAACGGACCGCATACCGTCATCACCAGTTCGTTGAGCTTATCCTTGCGGCGCAGGCCCAGCCACGCGTACTGCATGCCGTTGACGATCAATCCGGCGCGGTCGCCGTCGCGCGCCTGTTCCAGCTTCACGCGCGTGGTGACCAGGAAGCGAGAGGCCGGCGCCTTTTGCGTCAGGATGGCCGGCGAGGCGCGCACGTAATCGTCGGCGTCCTCCACCGCCTGGGTGTAGAGGCGCAGCGTGCCCGGCCTGGCCGACAGCGAATACCATTCCGGCCGCGCGTTGGCGCCCCATTGCCATTGCAGGCCCAGTTGCGGCGCGCTGAAATCGTCGCTGGTCGGCGGCGCGGCCAGCGGCTTGCCTTGCACCGGCTTGGCGTGCGTGATCACCGGCTCACCGGTGCCCGGCTTGCGGCCCGGCTGGCCGATCAGCGGCCAGCCGTCTTTCCATTGCATCGGCTGCAGGTGGGTGACGCGGCCGTAGGCGCCCTTGTCCTGGAAGTGCAGGAACCAGTTGCCGCCGTCGGGCGCATCGACCCACGCGCCCTGGTGCGGGCCGTTGACCGGCGTGTCGCCCTGGTCCATCACATTGCGCACTTCGTAAGGGCCGGTCAACGAGCGCGAACGGAACACGGCTTGCCAGCCTTGCTCCACGCCGCCGGCCGGCGCGAACACGTAGTAGTAGCCGTTGGCCTTGTAGATCTTCGGGCCTTCGACCGTGTGATAGCCCGGATAGTCGGCGCCGTTGATGATGTCGCGGCCTTTATCGTCCAGCATTTTGGTGGCGCCGGCGTCCATGCGGCGCAGCGTCACCACGTTGTTCTTGCCGGCGCGACTGAAGGCCCAGGCGTGCAGCAGGTAGGCCTGGCCGTCGTCATCCCACAGCGGCGCCGGATCGATCAGGCCACGGCCGGCAAGCAGCAGGCGCGGTGCGCTCCACGGGCCGCGGAAATTCTCGGCCTCGATCACGTAGATGCCGAAATCCGGATCGGGATAGAAGATGTAGAAGCGGCCATTGTGATGGCGCAGCGCGGGCGCCCACACGCCCTTGCCGTATTGCGGCTTGGCGAAGGTGGCGGCCGGCGTCAGCGCGGGCAGGGCGTGGCCGACCAGCGTCCAGTTGACCAGGTCCTGCGATTCCAGCAGAGGCAGGCCGGGCGTGTTGGAAAAGCTGGACGACGTCATGTAGAAACGGTCGCCCACGCGGATGGCGTCCGGATCGGCGTAGTCGGCGTGCAGCACCGGATTGCGATAGCGGCCGTCGCCCAGATCGGCGATCCAGGGCGCGTTGGCGGGCGGCGGCGATTGCGCCTGGGCGGCATGGCACAGCAGGGCTGCGGCCAGCGCGGCGGTCAGGGGCAGATGTTTCACCAGTAGGGCTCCCAGATGCGGCTCAGGCGCGTCAGTGCTTCCAGATAGAAGTAGTCACCCCAGATGCACGATTCGTCGACGCCGATGCGGTTCGGCTTGTGGTACACGGCGTGGCGCAGCAGGCCGGCGCCGGGCGCGCCATCGTGGTTGAAGTAATGTTCGGACAGGGTGATGACCATGCCGGCGGCGGCCCGTTCATACTGCGCGCGCAGCGGATCGAGCAGCGGCAGGCGGCTGGCCAGTTCCAGCAGGCCGCAGGCGGCCACCGCCGCCGCCGAGCTGTCGCGCTCCTCCGGGCCGCCGGTGAAGATCAGGTCCCAGTAGCAGATGCCGTCCGCCGGCAGGCGGTTCAGGTAGTAATTGGCCAGCACCTTGCCGAGTTCCAGCAGGCGGGTGTCGCCGTTGTGGCGCGCCACCAGCGGGAAGCCGGCTATGCCCCAGGCCTGGCCGCGCGCCCAGCACGAGTCGTCGCTGTAGCCCTGGTGGGTCTTGCCCTCGCGCGGCTGGCCGTTGTCGGCGTCGAAGAAGAAGGTGTGGTAGGTGGAACCGTCGGCGCGCACGATGTGGCGCGCGGCCTGTTCGATGTGGCGGTTGGCGGCGTCGCGGAAGCGCAGGTCGCCGCTGGTCTCGCTGGCCCAGTACAGCAGCGGCAGATTGAGGTTGCAGTCGATGATCATGCGGCCGCGCTGGGCCGGGTCGTTCAGGTCGCCCCAGGCCTGGATGATGCCGGCGTTCGGGTAATAGCGTTCCAGCAGCAGTTCGGCCGCGCCCAGCGCAGCGCCGCGCGCCTGCTCGCTGCCGGTCAGCTTGTAGCCCGCCACGCAGGACAGGCTGTACAGGAAGCCAAGGTCGTGGTGGTTGGTGGCGATGCGCTCGCGCTGGCGCTGATCGAAGCTGGCGACGTGGGTTTCCGCCACGTCGCGGAATTCCGGCTTGCCGCTCAGCTCATAGGCCAGCCACAGCATGCCGGTCCAGAAGCCGTTGGTCCATTCCGTGTTGTCCATGGCCGGGTAGATGCCGGCGGTGCTGGAAGGCTTGGGGAACTGCGCGCCGAAATGCGCGGCGTTGCGCTCCACCGCCGCCAGCGCGTCGCCTATGGCCTGGTCCAGCCGCGCGCGCGATGGCAGGTCGCGCCACGCCTGCGGCAGGCGCGCGGTTTGCAAAGGTTCCGGGCATGCCGGGTGTAGTGCTGCTTGCATGAGTGATCCTTAGTTGGTTGCGAGGGCCGCGTCTTTGCCGGCGGCGACTTCGGGCGGCGTGGGTGACAGCGCGAACGCCGACAGCACCAGGAACACCGCGCCGATGGCGGCCAGCAGCAGGTAAGTGTGGTTGAAGCCGATCAGGTCGTAGGCCTTGCCGACCACGGGCGACAGCAGGGCCAGGCCCAGCGAGTGGCCGAAGCTGACGCCGACCATGTAGACGGTGGAGGCCAGGCGGTTGTCGAAGTGATGGGCAATGTAGCGGAACACCGACACCACTAGAATCGGCAGTTCGATCGAGTGCAGCATCTTCATGGCCGAAATCGAGATCGGTCCGACCGCCAGACCGGAACCGGCGATGCGGAAGATCATGATGGTGCCGGCCAGCAGCAAGCCGTACTTGGCGCCGATGCGGCGCACCAGCAGGGGCGAGACGAACAGGCCGGCCGCCTCGACGAAGATCTGCAGCGAGTTCAGGTAGCCGAACATGGCGGCGCCGGTGGCCTTGTCCGGGAACTGCGAGGCGAAATAGCTGGGGAACTGCTGGTCGTACACCAGATACAGGTTGGTCACGCTCAGGATGAACACCATGAAGCGCCAGAACGCCTTGTCGCGCAGCAGGGCCCAGGCGTCGGCCAGGCGCAGCTGGGCGCCGGCGGCGGCCACGGTGTCATGCGCGGGCAGGCGCCAGAACGCCAGCATCAGCACCAGCAGCAGGCCGGCCATGGAGGCCAGCATGAAGTTGATGTGCGGGTCGACGTTGTACAGGCGGCCGGTCATGAAGGCGGCGCTGGCGAAACCCAGCGAGCCCCACAGCCTTACCCGGCTGTATTCGAAGCCGTAGGCGCGGCCGATGCGGTCGACATAGGATTCGATCGCATAGCTGCCGGCGATGAAGGTGATGCCGAGGTAGATGCCTCCCAGCGCCGCGCCGGCCAGGATGTGCGACTTGAGCAGCGGGCCGTAGACGTACACCAGGAACAGGCCGGACAGCATGCACATGACGCCGACCGCCCACAGCACGTGCTTGCGCATGCCGACCTTGTCCGACAGGTAGCCATACACCGGCTGCGAGCACATGGCGGCGATGAAGTTGGCGGAAAATACGATGCCCGTCTCCGTGCCCGACAACTGCAGCGTGGAGCGCAGCCACAGGGCCAGCAGCGACATGCTCATGGCCTGGGCGAAGAAATAGACGTACACAAACGTGCACAGGAAGCGGAAATGCGACTGCTTGCTGGTCATGACAGGAGTGTCTCCGGATTGTCTTTATAGTTGTTATCGATAACCTAGCGCGCTTGGGCCTGGCTGTCAAGTGGCCGCAGCCACAGGGCCTGGCCGCCGGACGCCGGCATGGCCAGCGTCAGCACGGTGCTGGCGTCCACCGCCTGGCGACGGATGCCGACCTTGGTGCGGGTCGGGGCGCTGGCGTCGTCGGCGTAGATGGTGGCCTCGTAGCGCTGGCCGCCCGGCAGGAAGTCCAGTTTCAGCTGGACCGTGCGCGCCTCGTTGTTGGTGATGGCGCCGACATACCATTCCTTGCCGCTGCGGCGCGCGATGGTGACGTTGCGGCCCGGCGCGCCGTCCAGCACCCGGGTCTCATCCCAGACGGTGGGCACGCGGTCCCAGAACGCCAGTTCCGGCTCGTCGCGCGACATTTCCGGCTTGTCGTACCAGTACAGCGTTTGCAGCGGGCTGTAATACACCACGGCCAGCGCCAGCTGGTGGGCATGGGTGGTCTTGATGCGCGGATCGTAGTAGCAAATGGTGTAGTCGGCCGCGCCGGCCAGGTAGCGCGTGAACGGCAGCACGGTGTTGTGGGTGGCGTCCGGCATCTCCTCGTTGCCGCGGATGCCTTCCGAGGTCAGCAGGTTGGGCCAGGTGCGCTGCTCGCCGGTCGGGCGCCAGTCGTCGTGGATGTTGACCATGATCCCGGCGGCGGCGGCCTGGCGGATGGCTTTCTCGATCCAGGTGGTCCAGCGGTGCGAGCCGACCTGCACGAAGCCGAACTTGACGCCCTTGACGCCCCAGTCGCGGTAGGTCTGGAACAGCGTGTCGGACTGCGTCAGCAGCGCCTGCTGGTTGACGTACAGCCAGACGCCGATGCCGCGCTCCTTGGCGTAGGCGATGATGGACGGCAGGTCGAAATCCGGGATGGCGACCTTGGTCGCGTCCGATTCGAAGGAGAAGGCCGGGCCGTACCACTTCCAGTCGAACAGGATGTATTCCAGCTTGTGGCGGGCGGCGAAGTCGATATTGGCCTTGGCGGCGGCCGTGGTCTGGGTCATCACGCGCATGATCTTGCCGGGTTTGATCCATGCGGTGTCGGCCAGCGCGGCGGGCTGGTTCAGGTTGAGGATGAAGGCATTGTTCTCCACCAGTTGGCCGGGGCTGCGCGCGATCATGATGCCGCGCCACGGCGTGGCGAAGGGCGAGATCAGGTCGGCCGCGTCGTGCATGGCGGTGACCAGCGTGTCCGGCTTGTCGGCGCTGAGCTTGAACTTGGTGCGCGCATAGTCGACCATCTGCGCCTCCAGCAGGGCCACGTACAGGCCGTTGGGCAGCTCCAGCGTCAGCGGGCGTTCGGACTGGTCGGGCCAGTCGCGCAGCGGCAGCAGCTTGTAGGGCGCCTGCGCCCAGCCGTGATACCAGGCCTTGGTGCCGGCCGGCAGGGCGAATTCGGTGTCCTCGCCAATCACGCGGTAGTAGCTGCCTTTTTCGTTTTCCGGGAAGGCGAAGCGCAGCGCCACGCCTTCGTTGTAGGCGCGCGCCTCCAGCGACAGTTTGTAAACCGGGTTGTCGTCCTTGACCAGGTCGATGGCCATGGCCTGGTAGTGGTCGCGGACACCGGCGGTTTCGCCGGTGACGGGTGTCCAACTGCTGTCATGGCTGGTGCGGCGCACGCCGGTCACGGCCAGGTTTTCGAACCAGCGCGCGCGGCGGTCGATGGGCAGCGCCATGGCGCTCTCGGACAGATGGTTGTCCAGCCGCAGTTCCAGCAGCGATTCGCGGATCACGGTCTGGTCGCCGTAGCGCACGCTGTAGTACAGGGCCCGCTTGCCGGCCTGGTCGGTTTTCTGTTGCACCGTCAGGATGATCTTGCCGTCCGGCGAAGTGAGGCGCTCTTCCAGGCCGGCGGCTTGCGCCAGCCCGCAAGCCAACAGGATGACTACCGCGATCAGGCGACGCATGGGGTGTTTTCTCCGGCAAAGGTGGTGACGTGGACCGACGGCGCCAGCGCCTCGATTTGTGCCAAGGTGGGCGGATTGGCGCCGGCCCGCAGGCAAGCGGCGGCGCCGGCGGCCACCGCGCAGCGCAAATGGCGCGCGCCGGTGGCTTGCGGCTCGAGCATCAGGCTGTACAGCAGCGCGCAGATGCTGGCGTCGCCGGCGCCGATGGTGTCGGCCACGGTGATGGTTGGCGGCCTGGCTTGCCAGGCCTGCTGGCCGGTGTGAAATTCCGCGCCTTCGGCGCCGCGTGTCAGCAAAATACTGGCCTCCGGGTTGAGCGCGCGCAGGCTGGCGAGGCCACGGCGCATGTCGTCGGTACGGAACAGGCCGACCAGGTCTTCGTCCGAGACCTTGATGACATCGGCCAGCACCGCCATTCTGCGCAGCATCGGATCGTAGCGCTCATCCATCAGCTTGCGGAAATTGGGATCATAGCTGATCTTGACGCCGGCGGACTTCAGGCTGCACGCCAACGACAGCAAACGGTCGGCCAGCGGCGGCCGCGCCAGGCTGATGCCGCCAAAATGCACCCAGCGCGCTTCGCGCTCCCAGCCGGTGGGCAGGTTCCATGGCGCGAACTGCTGGTCGGCGCTGTTTTCACCGATAAAGAAGTAGTCTGGCGGGGCGGTCTCGTGCACCACGGCCAGCAGCGGCGGGCGGTCGTTCAGTTGCAGGAAGCGCGGGTCGAGGCCGGCCTCCTGCGCGCTGGCTTGCAATGCCAGGCCGAACACGTCGTTCGAAATGGCGCCGGCGAAGGCGCTCGGCACGTCCAGGCGCGCCATCGCGCGCGCGACGTTGAGGCCGGCGCCGCCGGTCATGCTGGTCCATTGATTGGCGCCGGTGCGCACCAGGTCGGTGAGGGCTTCGCCGGCCGAGACGAACAGGGGCAGGGTGTTCATGCCTCGCTCCCCAGGGCGCGCAACACCTCGTAGCAGGCGCCCATGGTGTGGTAGTCGGTCTTGCCGGCCGGGCTTTTCTCGTCGCTGAGCTTGCGGTTGTCGCGGCTCAGGATGCGGTACCAGGCGCCATGGCGGTGATCGATCATATGGGTCCAGCTGTAGCGCCACAGGCGGTCGTACTCATCCCAGAAGCGCTCCTGGCCGGTGCGCACCGCCAGCACGGCGGCGGCCGCCAGCGATTCGGCCTGCACCCAGAAATATTTGTCGCCGTCGCAGATGCTGTTGTCCGGACCGAAGCCGTACACCATGCCGCCGTGCTGGTTGTCCCATGCGTGGTCGATGGCATCGTCGAACAGGGCGATGGCGCGCGGCAGCAGCCAGTCGGCCGGCAGATGGCGCTCCAGCAGCAGGAGCAGCTTGGCCCATTCGGTGAAGTGGCCCGGCTGAAAGCCCCATGGACGGAAGATGTTGGTCTTGTCGTCGCGGTTATAGTCCCAGTCGATTTGCCAGTTGGCGTCGTAGTGTTCCCATATGCGGCCGCCGGCCGGCGCGGCCTGGCGCTGGGTGATGTTGCGCGCCACCTTTTCGGCGCGCAGCAGGTAGCGGCGCTCGCCGCTAGCTTCATAGGCGGTGATCAGCGCCTCGCAGGCGTGCATATTGGCGTTCTGGCCGCGGTAGGGCAGCACCACGCTCCAGTCGGCCAGGGCCTGGTCGGCGTACAGGCCGTGCTGTTCTTCCCAGAAGTGCTGTTCCATCAGCTGGTAGACCTCGGCCATCCACTCACGCGCCTCTTCGACGCCGGCGGCCAGCGCCTGCGAATAGGCCAGCAGCACGAAGGCCAGGCCGTAGCAGTGGTTCTCGCCATCCTCCACCGTCTTGCGCCGGCCGTCCCAGCGCAGTTGCCAGGCGTAGCCGCCGGTGACCGGATCGCGGTGCACGTCGCGCAGGAAGGCGACGCCGTGGCGCACCGCGCTCAGATACTCGTCGCTGGGAAAGTGGCGGTGCGCCATCGCGTAGTTGAACACGAAGCGGGTGCTGCTCACGAGGTGGCGCGTGGCGTGGTCGTAGACCGTGCCGTCGTCCTTGAAGAAATGATGGAAGCCGCCGCTGGGGTCGATGCAGCGCGGGTGGTAGAAACGCATGGTTTCCTGGATGTGCTGTTGCAGCGCTTCGGGGGAACGGAATTGCGGCGTCATGTCGGACTCCAGTCTGTCAAAGGTGGCGCCAGGCGGGCTGGCAAGGCGCCGCTCCAGGCGGCAATGCGGTATTGGGTGCGCCATGGCTGGCCGGCATGCAGGCTGATGCCCAGCCGGTCGGCCAGCGGATGTTGTCGCGGCGGGCGGGCGACCCGGCTCAGGTCGAACACGCTGTTGACCGGCTCCGCCCCCAGCGCCACGTGGCGGCCTTGCCAGGGGAATTCCGGCCGGCCGCGGTTGCTGAGCCAGAGCATCAGGTCGGGGAACTGGCGCGTGTCCCACCACATGCCGACGCGGGCGTCGTAGTCGAGGTAGTTCAGGCTGAACGGCGCGGCATGATCACCCGCCTGCAAAGCCCGCACCTGCAGCAGCTCCTCGCCGTCCTCGCGCAGGGGCAGGTGGCTGAGGTCGAGCGGGCCGTGGATGCCGGCCAGCGCGTCGAGCCGCTCCGAGCGGGTGTCGGGCAGCAGGCGGCTGATGGCGCCGGCGCTGCCGCTGGGGTAGCTGAAGATGCCGGCGTGCCGGCCCAGCTCCAGCTTGACACGGCCGCTCGGATACGGCAGGCGGAAGGTTGGATGCAGGCCGGCCGGGAGGCGCAGGCTGCGGCGCGGCCAGATCACCAGTTCCATGTCCAGCGCGGGCGCGTCGGGGACCACCCGGACGTGGCGTTCGATGCGCGCCACCGGCGAATCGTCCGGATAGTCGATGGCCAGGCAGACCCGCTCGCTGTCGGCATGCTCGCAATGCCAGCGGTGGTTGGAACTGTAGCCGTGCGGCCAGCTGTCCTCCGGCGCGAAGGCGGTCCAGTCGGGCGGCAGGTCGGCCGGCAGGTCGGTGCGGCCGAACGGCACGCACGGCCATTCGCCGCGCATGCGCCGCAGCACGCCGGGCAGGCTGAGCGAATTGGTGGTGCCGGCCCAGGGCGCGACGTGCATGACCTGCAGGTCGCGCTCGGCGTCGAGGCGGAAGTGCAGCGGTCCCAGCATCGCGCCCAGCGCTTGCACCTCGGCGCTGCCGAATTGCCACTCCAGCCGCCACATTTGCGGCGCCAGCGGCGGCTTGAACTCAGCGGCGGACATGGGACCCATCCTCCATGGCCTGCCGGGGCGCCGGTTGTTCGGTGGCCTTATGGCGGAAGCTGGCGCTCATCGTGCCAGCCACCCGCCATCCACCGGCAGCACCACGCCGTGCACGTAATCGCTGGCCGCGCCGGCCAGGAACACCGCCGCGCCGGCCAGATCCTCGGGACGGCCCCAGCGCCCGGCCGGGATGCGCGCCAGGATTTGCGGTTCGCGCGCGGGATCGGCGCGTAGGGCGGCCGTGTTGTTGGTGGCGAAATAGCCTGGCGCGATGGCGTTGACGTTGATGCCGCGCGCCGCCCATTCGTTGGCCAGCGCGTGCGTCAGCCCGGCCACGCCGCTCTTGCTGGCCGCATAGGCCGGCACGCGGATGCCGCCCTGGAAGGACAGCAGCGATGCCACGTTGATGATCTTGCCGCCGCCCTGGGCCAGCATGTGGCGCGCGGCCGCCTGCGACAGGAAGAACAGCGATTTCAGGTTGGTGTCCAGCACCGCGTCCCAGTCCTCCTCGGTGACGTCGATGGCGTTGGCGCGGCGGATGATGCCGGCGTTGTTCACCAGGATGTCGAGCCGG
The DNA here is from genome assembly GCF_013376005.1 of Duganella sp. SG902. GTDB lineage: Bacteria > Pseudomonadota > Gammaproteobacteria > Burkholderiales > Burkholderiaceae_D > Rugamonas. The sequence goes on from NZ_JABMJK010000007.1 coordinate 175,819, forward strand.
CCGAAGGCGTCCAAAGCCTGCTCCACCACGCCGGCCAGCTGGGCCTGCTGCGGTTTCCGCGACAGGTCCGTTGGCACGAAATGGAAGCGGCGGCCGGCGGCGCGCACGCGGGCGGCGGTCTCGGCGGCGTCGCTGCGGCCGGCCGCCACGATGTCTGCGCCGGCCTCGGCCAGCGCGATGGCGATCGCCTGGCCCAGACCGGTATTGGCGCCGGTGACGAGCGCGGCGCGCCCGTTCAGGTCAAACAGATTGTGCATGGGGTTCTCTTATTTAAGCTGGCAGATATCCAGCACGTTCATGTCGGTGTAGTCGAGGTTTTCGCCGCCCATGGCCCAGATGAAGGCGTAGTTGGCGGTGCCCGAACCCATGTGGATCGACCATGGCGGCGACAGCACGGCTTCCTCGTTATCGATAACTATGTGGCGCGAAGAATCAGGCTGGCCCATGAAATGGAAGATGCGCTGATCCTTGGCGACGTTGAAGTAGAAATAGACCTCCGAACGGCGCTCGTGCACGTGGGGCGGCATGGTGTTCCAGACGCTGCCGGTTTTCAGCTCGGTCAGGCCGAGCAGCAACTGGGCCGACTGGCACACGCCGGGAATCACATATTGGTAGATGGTGCGGGCGTTGGACGTTTCCAGGCTGCCGCGCTCCAGCGGAACGGCGGTGGCGTGGGTGATTTTCTTCAGTTCATAGCGGGCGTGGGCCGGGGTCGAGGCCAGGTAGAAGCGCGCCGGGTTGCCGGCGTCGTCCGAGCTGAACTCCACGCTGGCGCTGCCCATGGGGATGTACAGGCCGTCGCGCGGCGCCAGCTCGGTGGCGACGCCGTCCACCGTCACGCGGCCGCTCCCGGCGCCGACGTTGATGACGCCCAGTTCCCGCCGCGTCAGGAAGGGCACGGCGCCGTTGCCCGGCGTGGCCGGCTGCGGCGGCAGGGCCAGCGTTTGTGCCAAGGGCAGGGCGCCGCCGATGATGAAACGCTCGTCGTGGCTGTAGTTGAGCGAAATACGCTCCGGTTGGAACAGGCCGCTGACCAGGTAGCGCTCGCGCAGGTCGTCGTTGCTGGCCTGCGCCATCATGTCGGGATGGGTGGCGTAGTAAGTCTTGTCGAACATGGGGCGTCTCCGTGATTTGTTATCGATCACATTCTAGCAGAACTATTTCGCTAAAAGCAAAGGGCAGATTGTGCCGGGATGCTGTTGTGTGGCCCGTAGGTAAAGATGTAGGAAAACTTCAGGTTTTTTTGCCGAGTGGCGCTATCTAGGGTAGGATGGCAAAAAATTTGATCGATAACATGGCGTGTTTCCTAGTAAACATAGCCATTGGAGAGCTTAACAATGCCACGTGCCACGAACAACAAGGATAGCAAGGACGCGACGGACGAGCCAATGCGTCCGGCGTCCAACGTCACCCTGTACGACGTCGCCGAGCGCGCCAAGGTGTCGGGGATGACGGTGTCGCGCGTCATCAACGGCAACGCCCACGTCAGCGACAAAACGCGCGAGAAGGTGATGCGCGCCATCGACGAACTTGGCTACAAGGTCAACGTGGCCGCGCGCGCCGCCCGCGTCGGCACGCTGCGCGTCGGCCTGCTGTACAGCAATCCGAGCGCCGCCTTCCTGAGCGCCTTTCTGGTGGGCGCCATGGGCCAGTGCAACCGCAGCGGCGCCGAATTGATCCTGGAGCATTGCGCCGACCTGAAATCCCAGCGCAAGGCGATCGAGCGACTGATCAGCGTTGGCGCGGACGGCATCCTGGTGCCGCCGCCGCTGTGCGATTCGCGCTCCGCGCTCAAGCACCTGAAGGAGATCGGCATGCCGACGGTGGCGGTGGCCACCGCCAAGCCGTCGCCGCAGGCCTCGGCCGTGCGCATCGACGACTATGACGGTGCGCGTGCCATGACCAAGTATCTCCTGTCGGAAGGGCACACCGACATCGCCTTCATCAAGGGCGACCCCGAGCACACGCCGGCGCAGCTGCGCTACCAGGCCTTCATCGACACCATGCGCGAGGCGGGCCTGCAGGTGCCGGCCGAGCGCATCGCGCAGGGCATGTTCACCTACCGTTCCGGCTTGCTGGCGGCGCGCGAGCTGCTGAGCCAGAACACGCGTCCGAGCGCCATCTTCGCCAGCAACGACGACATGGCCGCCGCCGCCATCGCCGTCGCGCACGGCCTGCATCTGCAGGTGCCGGAAGACGTGGCCATCGCCGGCTTCGATGATACGCCGGTGGCGGTCACGGTCTGGCCGGAGCTGACCACCATCCACCAGCCGATCGCCGAGATGGGCAGGGCGGCGGTGGAGCTGGTCATCGATCACGTCAAGGAGCGCCGCGCCGGTCACGACGTGCCGCCCAAGCACCAGCTGATGCCTTACCGGCTGGAAGTGCGCGAATCCACCGCGGCCAGTGAGTAGGAATGAAGTGCCGGGACGCTAAGTGCCGGCATTAGTTGGCAAGGCCAAGACGCCAAAACGGCGGTGTGGAGCCGCCGAAGAGATAAGCATGCTGTTTCAATTTCCACGCCCCCCCGGACTGTACGAACCAATATCCCTCCCCACCGCACACGGCCTCATTCTTCCCCAGGCATACCTCGGCATATAACAGGGCATTGTGCTGCCTGTCGTAGACGATTTTTGAAAATCCCACCGCCACCAGATCGGGGGCCGCTTTCAGCAATGCCTCTTGGTCGAGAAACGCCACCGCCGAATCGAATTTCAGCAAAGGCGCACGCTGCTCGGTCAGCAGTTGTTTTTGAAGAGCTGGTGGCAGCCCATGTAAAGCGTCTACAAACTGATTCTCAGGTGCGTGGCGCGGTACCCTCGGCGTGAGTATGGTTGCGGCGTTGATCGTCTGGCTCCATACCGCGAAATGTGCCGGTTGCTCGTGGTTCAGGATGGTTTTAAGTGCGGCCTGATAAATGGCGGAATCATCGGGGTTAATGTCCTCTGCAAAGGAGGTATTAATAACGGCAAATAATATAAAAGCAGGAATAATTCGCATGGTCAGTTCAATAGCTCAAGAAGAATGTCGTGTAATGCTACGGTTTTGTCCTGAGCTGGAAGTAACGAAACGTAAATCGCCCCTCAATCAAGCTGAGTTGGTTATCGATAACAAGAATTGGTTGACACCTCGCGCGGTTGTGCTAAACTTGTCTCGGTTATCGATAACAATGTGTTTACTCCAGTGGCGCATCTGGCGTCGGTAACAGTCTCCCGTATGGAGTCCTCATTCCATGTGGTTAAGCCGAGGCGGCCGACGGGCCACTCGGCATTTTTTTTAATCAACGCCGGTGGTGGCGAAGCGCTCGCGGTACAGCTTGGGCGTGATGCCCAGTTTTTTCATGAAGACACGGCGCATGTGGGCCTCGTCGCTGAAACCGGCGCGCGCGGCCACGGTTTTCAATGGCAGCGCCAGATCGGCCAGCAGGCCTGTGCCGCGTTCGAAGCGGCATTGTTCGATGAATTCCTGCGTGCTCAGGCCCACTTCCTGCTGGAACACGCGGGTGAAGTGGCGCTCGCTCATCATGGCTTTTTGTGCCAGTTGCGCGACCGTCAGGCGTTCGTGCAGGTTATCGAGTATCCAGTTTTGCAGCGTGCGGATGTTGGGGCGGGTGGTGCGCTCGCTCAGCAGATGCGCGCTGAACTGCGATTGGCCGCCCGGCCGCTTGAGGAAGACCACCATTTCGGTCGCCACTTCCAGCGCCAGGTCGCGGCCGTAGTCTTCCTCCACCAGCGCCAGCGCGAGATCGATGCCGGCCGTGACCCCGGCCGAGGTCCAGACGTTGCCGCAACGGACGAAGATGGCGTCGGCGTCGACGTCGATCGCCGGGTATGCGGCTTGCAGGCGCTCGGCCACGCTCCAGTGCGTGGTGGCGCGCTTGCCATCGAGCACGCCGGCGGCGGCCAGGAAGAATGCGCCCGAGCACAGCGCGGTCAGGCGTTCAATGCGCGCGGCCACCGCCGCCACCCAATCGGTGATGGCGGCGCTGTCGGTCAAGGCATCCTGGATGTGGCGCGCACCGACGATGATGGCGTTGTCGGGCAGGGCCAGCGTGCTGAGCGCCTTGGTGGCGTCCAGCGACATCAGCGTATCCGAGCGCACCGGACCGGTCTTGTGGGAGGCGATGCGCACATCGTAGCCGCCATCCTGGCCGCGCCGCCGCAGGTGCAGGTTGGCGTATTCGAACACCGACATCGGGCCGATCGCTTCCATCGCTTTGAAGCCGGGATAGACCACGATATCGACTGTTTTCATGAGGTGCGCGGGCAGGGCAAAGAAAAATCCGGCCATTATTGTATCAATTCCAGCCATTCTCGGCCGGGCGGGGACACGCGGCGCGCGCGGGCGGCCACAATGGCGGCTTTCATCGCCACTGGAACCGCACACCATGAAAACCAAAGCCGCAGTTGCCTGGCGCGCCGGCGCGCCGCTGACCATCGAGGAAGTCGACCTGCATGGCCCGCGCGCGGGCGAGGTGCTGGTCGAGCTCAAAGCCACCGGCATTTGCCATACCGATTACTACACCCTGTCCGGCGCCGATCCGGAGGGCCTGTTCCCGGCCATCCTGGGCCACGAGGGCGCGGGTGTGGTGGTCGACGTCGGCCCCGGCGTGACCACGCTGAAGAAGGACGATCACGTGATCCCGCTGTACACGCCGGAATGCCGCCAGTGCAAATTCTGCCTGTCGAAGAAAACCAATCTGTGCCAGGCCATCCGCGCCACGCAGGGTAAAGGCCTGATGCCGGACGCCACCAGCCGCTTCTCGCTGGACGGCAAGCCGCTGTTCCACTACATGGGCACGTCCACCTTCTCGAACTACATCGTGGTGCCGGAAATCGCGCTGGCGAAGATCCGTTCCGACGCGCCGTTCGACAAAGTCTGCTACATCGGCTGCGGTGTGACCACCGGCGTGGGCGCCGTGTTGTTCTCGGCCAAGGTGGAGGCGGGCGCCAATGTGGCGGTGTTCGGCCTGGGCGGCATCGGCCTGAACGTGATCCAGGCAGCCAAGATGGTGGGCGCCGACAAGATCATCGGCATCGACATCAACCCGGCGCGCCAGGACATCGGCCGCAAGTTCGGCATGACCCACTTCATCAACCCGAACGAGGTGGAGAACGTGGTGGACGCCATCGTGCAATTGACCGACGGCGGCGCCGACTACAGCTTCGAGTGCGTCGGCAACACCACGCTGATGCGCCAGGCGCTGGAGTGCACCCACAAGGGCTGGGGCCAGTCCTTCATCATCGGCGTGGCGGCGGCCGGCCAGGAAATCTCGACCCGTCCATTCCAGCTGGTGACCGGGCGCGAGTGGAAGGGCTCGGCCTTTGGCGGCGCGCGCGGCCGCACCGACGTGCCGAAGATCGTCGACTGGTACATGGAGGGCAAGCTGAATATCGACGACCTGATCACCCATCGCCTGAAGCTGGAAGACATCAACCAGGGCTTCGACCTGATGAAGCGGGGCGAATCCATCCGTTCGGTGGTGCTGTACTAGGCGTTGCGAGTCCGGCGGTCAAGGCATACAATTACGGCCGTCGGGTTTTCTACGCCCCTATTCGAACAAGGAAAATAATGAGTCTGCCACAATACGTCACGATCAATGGAACCTCTTATGCATCGGAAAACCTGAGCGAAGCAGCGAAAGCCCAGGCGGCTAACGTACAGGTGGTGGATGCGGAGCTGGCGCGCCTGCAGCAGCAAATCGCCATCGCCCAGACCGCGCGCAATGCCTATGTGGCGGCGCTGATCGAGGCGGTGAAGGGCAAGGACAAGGCCGCCCCGGCGGACAAGCCGAAAAAACCACGCGCGCCGCGCAAAGCCAAGGCCGCGTCGGCCGACGCCGCCGCCTAAGCGGCGGGCTGCCGCTGCAGCTCGGAGATGCGGCGCGCCTGCTCGAAGACGGCGCGCGCCGTCAGGTTCAAGCCGGAGACCGGCATTTCAGCCTTCCGCAGCGCGGTCACCACCCAGGAATTGCAGTTGTTGAACAGGCTGTAGCTGCCGGTCGCCTGATAGAAGTGGTCCGGATTGCCCGGCTGCTGGCTCAGGTTGACGGGCTTGCCATCGGGAGCGATGGCGATGCTGCGGTCGATGTATTCCACCAGTTGCTGAAACCCGCGCTCCGTCAGCGACAGCGCGACGACGTCGCTCGCCTGCGCGCCCAGCGGCGGATTGGTGTCGCGCCCGCCGACCTGCATGGCCGGGTAGTCGGACGCCACCAGCGCCTTGACCGCCTTCGACAGCGGCGGGTGCTCCATCACAAAATACTCGCCATCGCCCCAGCCGACCAGCACATATTTGTGCCCGCCCAGGTCGCCGCCCAGCCTGCCGCTGCGGGCAAGGATGGACGGGCCGTCAAACATCAGGGCGGTATGCCAGCCGTACTGCACCACATAAACGGTGTGCGGCGTGGCCTGCGTAGGCAGCTCCGAACGCTGCGGCACGCCCGCGCAACCCGTCAGAAGGATCAACAAAGTGTAGGCAAGCAGCTGCTGGAGGATGGCTTTCATCTGAATTCGCGGATACGCTAAAGCCCGCCATTCTACAGGCCAGGCGAGGCGCCGGGCTCCCGTCATTCGCTCCAGCGGAAGCGCACGCCGTCGCTGCCGTCCGGGATGGGGCCGGGGCTGTCCGCCACCAGCGCCCCGGTCTGCGGATGGATGCGCAGGTAGAAATTGGTCTGCAGCGACATCAGCAGCAGTTCCCCGGTGGGCGTTTCCATCCATTGGAACGCCTGGGCGATGCCGGGACGGGCGACCTGTAGCGTGGCGCCACCATCGAGGCCGATGCTGAGGTAACTGTCGCCCGCCTGCAGCGCCACCCGGCCCAGGCCGAGGTCGCGCACGGTGAAGTTGAGCGGCTGGGCGGCCGCGCGGCCGCTGGCCGCTTTCAGCTGGATCGCGCGCTCGTACGGGATCGGGCGCATCAGGCCGCGCGGGTGGGGCTGGCTGATCTCGACGCTGTCGAAGTCCGCCGCGCCGCCGTTCTGGTTGCCGGTGTTGTAGTTGAACAGCGCGTAGCGCACGCCCTGGAAGGTGGTGAGCTGGAAGATCATGGTGAACTCGGCGCCGATGGGCTGGAAGTTCTGGCCATCGGTCGAATAGCTGAAGCGCGCTTTCTCCTTCAGGAAGTCGCACTCGGCGCGCAGCCACAGGCGGGTGGCGCGGATCGGGACGCGCACGGTCTGGTTGCGGGCCTGGTCGAACAGGGCCAGTGACAGCTTGCTGTCCTTGCGCTCCACGCCCAGCGTGGCGTAGGGCAGGTTGAGCAGCGCGAGACCGGCGACGTCGTTGTCCAGCAGCCCGGCCACGTCCAGCGCCACGGTCGGCGTCGACACCGGGCCGATGGCGCGCTGCGTCAGCGTGTTGCGCGCGTCCCAGAACGAGGTGGCCGGCATGGAGCGCAGGCGCAGGAAGCCGGGACGCTCGCTGAGCGACCAGCGGTCCTCCACCGGCACATGGTTCCATTGCCACAGCGGCTTGAGCGCCGGGTCGGAGAAGTCGTCATTGCGTTCGAACGGCACTTTGACACGCTGCCGTTCCGCCGTGCGCGGCTTGACCCAGGTACGCGGATTGCGTCCCAGATTGCCGGGCAGGCCGAAGTACGGCCAGCCATCCTTCCAGGTGATGGGCGCGAGGCTGAGCAGGCGGCCGACCGAGTTATAGTCCATCATCGAGAAGCCCCACCATTCGCCGGCCTCGGTCAGCACGATGCCGCCTTGGTGCATGGCGGTGCCGTCGCGCGAGGCGGGATTGGGCGGCGTCACTTCAAACGGATACTGTTTGTTGCGCAGGCGGTAGCCGGTCACCATGCCGAATCCTTCATCCTTGCTGATCGCCTGATTGACTTCATACGGGCCGTAGACATCGTCGGCGCGCGCGGCCGGCATGCGGAAGCCGCCGGCGTAATTCGCGCTCAGGATGTAGTACTTGCCGCCGATTTTGTAGAAGTGCGCGCCTTCGCCCATGCCGTCGGTCTTGGCGAATAACACCTTCTCCGTGCCCGGCACCAGGTCCAGCAAGTCGTCGGTCAGCTGGGCGATGTGCATGTCCTGGTGACCCCAGACCGCGTAGGCCTTGCCGTCATCGTCGAACAGCACCGACAGGTCGTGCAGGCTGCGCTTCATCTCCCAATGCGTCCACGGCCCGCGCGGATTGATGGCGGAATAAATCTGCGTGCCGCGCCCATTGACGTTGGTGAAGATGTAGAACACGCCGTTGCGGTAGCGCAGGCTGGGCGCCCAGATGCCCTGGCCGTAGATATTCTTGCCGCCCTCCAGTCGGTAGGCCGGGCCGAAGTCGAGGCGCTCGGCGGCGTAGCTGAGGAACTCCCAGTTGACCAGATCCTTGGAGCGCAGCACCGGCAGGCCGGGCATGGCGTGCATGGTGGTGCCGGTGAGGTAGAACCAGTCGTTTACGCGGATCACGTCCGGATCGGAGAACTCGTCGTAGAACACTGGGTTGGTGAATGTGCCGTTGCCGTTGTCCGGGGTCCAGGTGGTGGTGAGCTGGGCCTGGGCGGGAGCGCACGACAAGGCGGCAAGCAAGGCGAACAATACGGCTGGTTTCATGGCTTCTCCTCGTTCTAACGGCCCTGCAGCGTGACGGTGGCGGGCCGCAGTCCTTCGGCCGTGGCCCGCACCGTGATCGCGCCGCGCTGTCCCGGCCTGGCGCGCACGATGGCGAGCGCCAGGCCGTTGAAGGCGGCACGCTCCGGCGACTTGAAGGATTCCAGGTTGGTTGGATCGCCGTTGTCGGTCGCCACCAGTTCACCCGGGCCTTCCACCGTGAAGCGGATGCGCTGGTCGGCGCGCGGCGCGGTCACGCCGTTGGCGTCCGTCACGCGCACCGTGATGAAGGACAGGTCGCGGCCATCGGCGGCGATGGTACCGCGGTCGGCGCTGGCCTGCAAGGCGGCTGGCGCCTGCGCCGTTTTCACCGAGGAGCGCGCCCATTCCTTGCCGTCCTTGTAGGCGATCACGCTGATCTCGCCCGGTTCGTAGACCACGTAATCCCAGCGCAGACGGTATTCGTACGGCGCCTTCTTGCGGCGGCCCTGCGATTTGCCGTTGACGAACAGCTCGGCCTCGTCGCCGGAGGTGAACAGATGCACGGGTGTGACTTCGCCCACGCGCTCTGGCCAGGTCCAATGCGGCAGCAGATGCGCCAGCGGCAGGTCCGGGCGCCAGCGCGACTGGTACAGGTAGTAGCGGTCTTTCGGGAAGCCCGCTAGGTCGATGATACCGGAGTAGGAGCTGCGCGCGCCGTAGTAGGGTGTCGGCTCGCCCAGGTAATCCCAGCCGGTCCACACGAATTCGCCGGCCACGTAGGGATTCTGGTCCTGCGCCGCCCACGAGCGGTCGGCCGAGCTGCCGAAATCGGCGGCGAACAATTCGTAGGCGCTGACTTGCTGGCGTTTCGGATCGCCGCCGACGCCAGGACGTACCGGCGCGCTGTTCACGCCGGGCACCGGGAACTGGTACTCGCCACGGCTGCTCAAGGCCGAAGCGCTTTCGCTCGACATGATCATCTTGTCGGGGAATTTCTGGTGGAATCCCGGGAACTGGCCGGGCAGGCTGCGGATGCCCGCGCCCTGGTAATTCAGGCTGATGACGTCCACCGTCGCCGGCAAGGCCATGTCAGGCTTGGCGTAGTTCATGGCGCCGGTGATGGGCCGTGTCGGGTCTTCCTCGCGCGCGATGTTCACCAGCCTGGTGCCGATCGCCGCGCCGGCCTCGCCGGTGTATTGTTCGCCCACCTCGTTCCCCACGCTCCACATGATGATGGACGGGTGGTTGCGGTCGCGCCGCAGCATGGCGCGCAGATCCTGCTCGTGCCAGTCGGGGAAGATCAGATGGAAGTCGAGCGGGGTTTTCTTGCGCTCCCACGAATCGAAGACTTCGTCCATCACCAGGATGCCCATGCGGTCGGTCAGTTCCAGCAGCTCCGGCGCGGGCGGATTGTGGCTCATGCGCACGGCGTTGGCGCCCATTTCCTGCAGCATCTGCAGCTGGCGTTCGGCGGCGCGCACATTGAAGGCCGCGCCCAGCGCGCCCAGGTCGTGGTGGTTATTGACGCCGTTGATCATGATCTTTTCGCCGTTGACGAACAGGCCGTGGTCCGGATCGAAGCGCAGCGAGCGGATCCCGAACGGTGTTTCGTACGTGTCCACGGCCTTGCCGTCGCGGCTCACCGTGGTCACGGCGACGTAGCGGTGCGGGCGTTGCCGCGGCAGCGGTCCCCACAGGCGTGGCTGCGCGATGCGCGTGTCCGCGTTGACGGTGGCGCTGCCGCGTGCCGCCACGGTGACGCGTTGCGCGGGCAGGGTGGCGACGGCGGCGCCGGTGCGCTTGCCATCTTCGTTCAGCAGGTAGAGCTGCGTGCGGACCTCCAGCGCGGCCGCCTCCTTGCCGTCGTTGTCGACGGTGACGGCCAGTTCCACCTTGGCCGCCTCGCGCGAGACCTCCGGCGTGCGCACCACCGTGCCCCAGTGGGCGACGTGCACCGGATCGTTCACGCTCAGCCACACATTGCGGTATAAGCCGGCGCCCGGATACCAGCGCGCCGATTCGGCCGGATTATCGAGCCGTATCGCCAACTGGTTGCTGCCACCCGGCGCAAGGTAAGGCGTCAGATCGAGCCGGAACGAGTTGTAGCCGTAAGGCCAGCCGCCCACCAGCCGGCCGTTGAGCCATACGCTGGCGTGCGACATGGCGCCGTCGATGTCGAGGAAGATGGACTTGCCCTTGTCGCGCGCGGGAATGTCGAGTTTTTTGCGATACCAGACCGGCCCCCAGGTGGTCAGCCGTCCCATGCCGCCGTACGGGCCGGTGGCGAGGAAGGGGCCTTCGATGGCCCAGTCATGCGGCAGCGTGACGGCGCGCCAGGTGCGGTCGTCGAAGTCCGCGCGCAGCAGCGGCGGCGCCACGGCGGGATCGGTGGACGGGCGTTGCGCGCGCCGGGCCGGATCCGCCACGAAGGCGTTGCCGCTCGGGAGTATCCATGGCTTCAGCAGACCATCGGCGGGACGCTGGAGTTTTTCCGCCTCGTCGGGACGGGCGTCGGCCACCTTGCCGTCGGCGCTTTGGCGGATTTCGGGTCGCACGTCATATTGCAGCAGCGCGGCATAGCCCTCCGGGTCGCCGCGCTGGAAGCGCCAGCCTTCGTTGAGGGACTGGCGTTCCGCCAGCGCAGAGAGGGGCAGCAGAGCCAGGCCCAGCAGGCCGGCGCCAATCAAGCGATGCATAATGTCTCCTTTTAATTCGAATAATGATAGCGCAACCATTTTGGTTTGTCAGTTAGAATGATTTCGATATCAACATCCCGAGAGAAAAGATGCCCGCAAGCCCTGTCACACTGATCGATGTCGCCAAGTCGGCCGGCGTTTCCCCGATTACCGTGTCGCGCGCCCTCAACGAGCCGCACCTGGTGAAACCGGCGACACTGGCCAAGGTACAGGAGGCGGTCAAGCGCACAGGCTACGTCAAGAATATGCTGGCAGGCGGCCTGGCCTCCAGCCGCAGCAAGCTGGTGGCGCTGGTGCTGCCGACCATCTCGACCCAGACCTTTGCCGACATGGTGCAGGGCGCGACCGACCGCCTCACGGCGGCCGGCTACCAGCTGCTGCTGGGTATCGTGGGTTATGAGACCTGGCGCGAAGAGATGCTGGTCGAAACTGTGCTGAGCCGCCGTCCGGACGGCGTCATTCTCACCGGCTCGCTGCACACCGACAGCACGCGCCAGCGCCTGCTGCAAATCGGCACGCCGGTGGTGGAAACCTGGGACATGACGCCGCACCCGATCGACATGGTGATCGGCTTCTCGCACGAGGAAGTAGGGCATTCCTGCGCCGCGCATCTGCTGGAGCAGGGCTATCGCCATTTCGGCATGTTGACCGCGAACGACCCGCGCGCCGGCCAGCGTAACCAGGGCTTCCAGGTGACGCTGGCCCGCCAGGGCATCAACGTGGTGGCTTCGCATACGGTGCAGGCGCCGGGCGGCCTGCCGCAAGGGCGGCTTGGCGCGGTGACGCTGCTGGATCAGCATCCGGAGCTGGACGCCATCTTCTGCAGTTCGGACACGCTGGCGCACGGCGTGCTGATCGAGGCGCAAAGCCGTGGCCTGCGTGTGCCTGAGGATCTGGCGATCATGGGTTTCGGCGATCTGAATTTTTCCGCTTACACCAATCCGCCGCTGTCCACCGTCAAGGTGGATGGCGCCAAGATCGGCGGCATGGCGGCGCAGGCCTTGCTGGATCGTCTGGGCGGCGACGAGTCGGCCGAGCGCATCGTCAACACCGGTTTTGAACTGATCCAGCGCGGCAGCACTTAAAGTTCCGCCAGCCGGCCGCGCAGGTCGGCGGCGCGTTCGCGCAGCGCCGTCAACGCGCCATCGTCCATGCGGCGCAGCTGCTGGTACACCATGCCGAGGCGATGGTTGCCGGCCAGCTGGCCGCGATGGCGGTCGAAGAAGTCCCAATACAAGGCGTTGTACGGGCAGGCGCGTTCGCCCACTCGGGCTTTTTTATCGTAGTGGCATCCCTTGCAGTAGTCGCTCATGCGGTCGATGTAGGCGGCGCTGGAGACGTAAGGCTTGGTGGCCAGCAGCCCGCCGTCCGCGAACTGGCTCATGCCCAGCGTGTTGGGCAGCTCGACCCACTCGAAGGCGTCGATGTAAATCCCGAGATACCAGTGGTGCAGTTCTTCCGGCGACAGCCCGGCCAGCAGCGCGAAATTCCCGATCACCATCAGGCGGTTGATATGGTGTGTGTGCGCATGCTGCAGCGACTGGCCGATCGCGGCGGCCACGCAGCGCATGCGCGTCTGTCCATCCCAGAACCACGGTGGCAGTGGCGCATGGTGATCGAAGGCGTTGAGTTGGTCGTAGCCCGGCATGCGATGCCAGTAGACCCCGCGCACATATTCGCGCCAGCCGAGTATCTGGCGGATGTAGCCCTCGGCCGACGCCAGCGGCACCGCGCCGTCGTGGTAGGCCTTCTCCACCCGTTCCACCACGGTGCGCGGCGACAGCATCTTGACGTTCATCGCGAACGACAGCAGCGAGTGAAACAGCCTCCAGGCCTTGACGCTCATCGCATCCTGAAAGCGCCCAAAGTGAGGCAGCGCCTGCTCGACGAAGCGCTCCATTTGCAGCAAGGCCTCCTCCTGATTCAGCGGCCACGCGAATTGCGCGGCGTTCGGTTCGCCAAAACTGCTCGCCCCGGATGCCTGGATGGTTTGCCACAGCGCGCTGTGATCGTGCCGGCCGCGCAGGTCCGCCGGCTCCCACGGGATGCCGTTCCACGCCTCGCGGTTGTCGTGATCGAAGTTCCATTGCCCGCCGGCGGGCTTGCCGGTGTCGGACATCAGCACACGGTGGCGCGTGCGCATGCGGCGGTAGAACTGCTCCATGAGCCAGTGATCGCGGCCCGCGAAGAGATGGGCGGCTTCGTCGCGCGCGATGTAGAAATGCTCGGTGTCGTCCATGCCGGACGGGATGGGGAGGGCGGCGGCATAGGCGGCCAGTTGCCGGTCCAGCCGCCACTCGTCGGGCGCCTGCCATGCGAATTCGGTGGCGCCGTGGTGCGCCAGCAGATAATCGAGATTGCCAGGCACCGTCTGGCGGTTGTCGGGATCGTCGATGGCGAGATAGTGCACGCGGTGGCCGGCGTCGTGCAATTGACGCGCGAAGTCGCGCATGGCTGCGAAGATGGCGATGATCTTCTGCGCGTGGTGCAGCACATAGTCGGTCTCCTGCCGCACTTCCATCATGACGTAGATCACGTCATCGTCGCGGCGGGAGAACCAGCTGTGTTGCGGATTTAACTGGTCCCCGAGAATTAGTCTGAGCTTCATCGGGGCGAGTTTACTATGGATCAGAACTCCGTGGTGGCGGTCAGCCCGAAGGTGCGCGGTGCGCCCGCGACCAGGTAGCCGGCGCCTTGCGCGCCGCCAGCCGAAGCCCAGTAGTTCCTGTCGGTCAGGTTGTCGACGCGCGCGCGCAGGATCACGCTGTGGCCATCCACTTTCAGATCGTAGCGCACGCTGGCGTCGAGGCGATTCCAGGCCGGCAGGTTTTGCGTGTTGGCGGCGTTGACCGCTTGCGAGGCCGTATGCAGCGCGCGCGCCGACAGGCTCAAACCGCGCACACCCGGCACGTCCCAGTCCACACCGATGTTGGCTTGCGTGTCCGGTACGCCGATGACGTCCTTGCCGTCGGTCAGGCCGCCGGCGGTGCGACGCTGGGTGGCGTCCAGCAGGGTGAAGCCGCCCAGCACGCGCAGGCCGCGCAGCGGTTCGCCATAAGCCGTCACTTCCAGCCCGCGGTTGCGCTGTTCGCCATCGATACCGAACACCTTGGTGGCCGGATTGAGCACGCCCAGCGGCTGGCTGGTGGTGAACAGCGCGGTGCTGGCCCCATAACGGCCGCCATCATATTTCACGCCGATCTCCTTTTGCACCGATTTGTAGGGCGCAAAGATCTGGCCGACGTTGATCGCGGTCGATCCGGCAATCGCGCCTTGCTGCAGGTTCTCGACGCGGTTGGCATACAAGGACACCTGTGGCGTCAGCTTGTAGACGATGGCGGCGATCGGCGTGTTGGCGCTTTCGCTGTAATAGGCGCTTTGCTTGTTCGTGTTGTAGGCGTAGCCGACCTGCTTGATGTTCTGATGACGCAGGCCCACCGTCAGCAACACGGTGTCGTTGAGGAAGCCCATGCTGTCGACCGCAGCCTGGCTCACCAGCGTGACGTTGTTGGTGGTGCGTGGATCGGCCAGGGTGTTGCCGAAGGTGGTCAGTGCCGGCAAGGCCAGAACCGGCGGTTGATACAGTGTGGTGTTCTGGTATGCCGAGGTGGCGTAGGCGTTGCGCGAATCGAGATCGAAGCCGGTGGTGGTCAGCGCCAGCTTGTGGCTCACCGGGCCGCTGCGCAGGGTGGCGCGCAGTCCCAGTTCGCCGGTCTTGATGTGGTCCTCGCGCGCATTGTCGAAGCGGCGGATCTGTCCCGCGCCGCTCGCGGCGGACAGGTTCAGCGTGCTGGCCAGGCGGTTCAGTTCATGGCCGCGGCGTGCGCCGAAGGAGGCCCATGCCACCACGTCCTTGCCGATGTCCCATTCGCCGCGCAGCGTGCCGAAGACATCGCGCTCGCTGGAGAAATCCCACGGCTGGCCGTAGTTGGCCGAGGCGTCCGGCGCCGCCGGCACTGTCAGGCCGGCCGCCACGTTGACCGCCGGACGGGCGCCATGCAGTTCGCTGTCCTGCCAGCCCAGGTCGGCCGAGAGGCGGAAGCCCCGGCCGCGATAGTCCGCGCCGATGGCGGCCAGTTGCAGTTCGCGCCGTTCTTTGTCGATGCCGGTGCCGCCCTTGCGTTGCGCGGCGTTGATGCGGACGCCGACGCGGTTCTCATCGCCGAAGCGGCGCGCGATGTCGGTGGCGAGATAAGTCTGTTTGCCGGTCTGCAGGCCGGCCGACACCTCGGTCAGGTCCTGGTTCGGCGCGCGTTTCGGCAGCAGGTTGATGGCGCCGCCGATGCCGCCCCCCGATGGCGAGGCGCCGTTCAGGAAGGTGTTCGCGCCGCGGAACACCTCCACCCGTTCCAGCAGTTCGGCCGCGATGTACTGGCGCGGCAGCACGCCATTTAAGCCGTTGTAGGCCAGGTCGTCGGAATTGAGCGGGAAGCCGCGTATCACGTACAGCTCCTGATAATTACCGAAGCCGCGCGCCACACGCACACCGGGATCGCTTTGCAGCACGTCGGCCACGCTGTGGGCCTGCTGGTCCTGGATGAATTGCTGGGTGAAGTTGGTGCTGTTGAATGGCGTGTCCATCACCTCCATGGTGCCCAGCAGGCCCACGCGGCCGCCCTTGGCGACCTGGCCGCCGGCGTAGGTTTTCGACAGCCCGGCCGCCGAGGCGTCGGCGCTGGCGCTGACCACCACGGTTTGCACCGTGTCGTCAGTGGTTTGCGCCAGGGCGGGCAGGGAAGAGAGTGAGGAGAGTACGAGAACGGGAAGACGGCGCATGGTGCAATACAAGGATGAGAATGATTGCTATTATCATCCATATTGCACCGCTTGTGGTCTGCCTAAAGTAAGGGAGCGGTCACGCCACGCACGCCCACCAGCCCGAGGATGGTCAGCATGACGTTCTGCGGCGCGGTGTGCGCGCGCTGCGCGGACCACCATTCCAGCTTCTCGGAGTGATAGCCGCCCGAACTGCCGCCGCCGGACATTGTGATGGCCGGGATGCCAAGGCTCATCGGCAGATTGGCATCGGTGGAGTGCGCGCCGTCCAGTAGCGCCGGCCGACCTTGCACCGTGGCCGCCGCCAGCGCGGCCTTGACGATCAGCGAGTCCTTGTCCATCTGGCCCGCCGGGCGGTCGCCGATCAGCGCCACCTCGGCGGTGATGGCCTTGCTGTTCCAGCGCTGGTTGGTGTCGTCCACGGCTTGCCGGATGGCGTCCTTGATCTGCTGCTCGACCTTGGCCAGCAGCGGCGCGTCGGCCGAGCGGATATCGATCAGCAGCGAGGCTTTCGCCGCGATGCTGTTCACCGACTGCCCGCCTTGCACCACGCCGACGTTGAACGTCACCTTCGGCTGCGCCGGCACGCGGATGTCGTCGATGCGCGCGATCGCGCGGCCGGCCGCGTGAGTCGCCGACGGCAGGCCGAAGCCCTCGTAGCTATGGCCGCCGGGTCCGCGCATGGTCACCTTGAAGCGGCGGCTGCCGGTGCCGATGTAGGTCACCGGGTCGCCCTCGGCGCCCAGCGCCGGCTCCAGTCCGATGAAGGCCTTGATGTCCTTGCGCTGGCTGAACAGGTACTTCACGCCTTTCAGGTCGCCCAGGCCTTCCTCGCCGACGTTGGCGACGAAGAGCACATCGCCCTCGGTCTGCACGCGCGCGTCGCCCAGCGCGGTGGCGATGGCCAGCATCGCCGCCAGCGAACGGCCGTTGTCGGCGATGCCGGGCGAGTAATAGCGGCCATCCTTCTCGCGCACCGTGAGGTCGGTGCCGGCCGGGTAAACGGTATCGAGGTGCGCGGCCAGCACCACGGTCGGCCCTTTGCCGCTGCCGTGATAGGTGCCGAGGACGTTGCCTGCGCCGTCGATGTGCACATCCCGCAGGCCGGCCGCCTTCAGGCGTTCGGCGTAGTCGCGGGCGCGCGCGCCTTCGGCAAAGGTGGGCGCGGGTATGGCGTTGATGGCCAGCGTGTTGGCCGTGGTGGTGGGCTCGTTCTTTTCGATATAGGCCAGCGCCTGTTTCACCGCCGGTTGCGCGGCGATGCGCGCCATTTCCTGTTCCTGTGCGTGCGCGTGGAAAGCCGCAACGATGGCGAGGCCGCTTAACAAATGCTTCATGATGCTCCAGTGCTTGAGGGGAGTCCGGCGATCAGCGCCATCAGCGCTTCCACGTCCAGCGGTTTGACAAAATAGTGATCGAAGCCGGCCGCGCGGGCCTGCTCGCGGTCCTCGCGCCGGCCGTAGCCGGTGACCGCCACCAGCGTCGCGCGCCCGGTTTGCGGCAGGCCGCGCAGGCCGCGCGCCAGGTCGTAGCCATTGATGTCGGGCAGTCCGATATCGAGCAGGCAGAGTTCCGGCGCCACCGCTTGCGCCAATTCCAGCGCCTTCAACGCGCTGTGCGCCACGCTGACGTGATGGCCGGCGGCTTCCAGCAGCAGTTGCAGCGTTTGCGCGGCATCGATGTTGTCGTCCACCACCAGCACCCGCATCTTGCGCGCCGGCCTGGTCTCCAGGCCCGGGCGCGCGGTCGCCGCAGGTTGATGCTGCGGCGTGCCGGGCAGGGTGATGGTGAAGGTGCTGCCTTTTTGCTCGCCCTCGCTCTCGACACTGACGCTGCCGCCATGCAGCTCCACCAGCGATTTCACCAGCGCCAGGCCCAGTCCCAGCCCGCCTTGCGAGCGGTCCGAATTGCGGGCAGCCTGGGCGAACAGTTCGAACACGTGACTGCGCAGCTCCGGCGACATGCCGATGCCGTTGTCGCTGACGATCAGCTTGACGTTGGTGCCGTCGGCGCGCGCGGTCAGTTTGATCGCGCCGCCGGCTGGCGTGTATTTGGCGGCGTTGTTCAGCACATTCACCAGCACTTGCACCAGCCGTTTATGGTCGCCGGTCACCACCAGCGGGAACGGCGGCAGTACCACCTCGAAGCTGTGCTGGCGCGACTTGAGCAGGGGCTCGGCCTGCTCGACCGCGTCCGCCACGATGCGCGCCACGTCCAGCGGCGCGCGCGTCAGCGTCACCAGCCCGCGCGTGACGCGCGACACGTCCAGCAGATCGTCCACCAGCCGCGTCATGTGATGCACCTGCCGCACGATGATGCCGGCGGTGCGCTGCACGGCGGCCTCGCTGGCATGACCGCTTTGCAGCAGCTGGGCGCCGGCGCTGATCGGCGCCAGCGGGTTGCGCAGCTCGTGCGCCAGCATGGCCAGGAATTCGTCCTTGCGGCGGTCGGCCTCGCGCAGCTGGCTTTCCGCCTTCAGGTGCTGTAGCTCCTTTTCCTGCAAGGCCTCGGCCATGGCGTCCAGCGCGCGCGCCAGTTCGCTGATTTCTTCCTTGCCGTAGACGATGCCGCTGCGCGCCTCCAGCGTGCCGGAGGCGATGCTGTTGGCGGTGTTGGCCAGGCGCTTCACGCGGCGCAGCACCAGCACGTCGCCGACGAACCATGCGGCCAGCAGGGCCAGGCCGATGGTCGCGGCCAGCGCCATCAGGTCCAGCATCTGGTCGTGGTTCGCGTTGGCGGTGATTTCCTTGAGCGGTATGCCGATGGTGACGGTGTAGTCGGACAGGCCGTTGCTCCCAACGCGGGCAAAGCGGTGCAGGCGCTCGATGCCGTCCGGCCCGACCAACACCACCGGCTTGCCCGGTTCGGCCGCCATGGCGTTGCGCATCTCCGGCGAGACCTGCTTGCCGAACCACTGCTCCGGGTTGGGCTTGCGCGAGATGATCTTGCCTTCCGAGTCGGCCGTCAGCAGCAGCGAGCCGGGCGAGAGCTGGATGTCGGCGACGAAGCGATCGAGCCGCGTCAGGTCCAGCGCCGCGAACACCACGGCCTTGACGCGCTGCTCGTCGTCCAGCACCGGGTAGGTGAGGTTGACGGTGTGCTTCTGGATCACGCGGCCGAAGATGTAGCCGCCGGCGACGAAGCGGCGCAGGTGCACGGCGCGCCGGAAGTGCGAGCGGTCGGCCAGGTTGACCGGGGTCTTGGACGGCACGGCGCTGCAGGTGACGTCGCCATTCAGCTGGATCAGCCCAAAGTTGACGTAGTCCGGGTTCAGGCGCTGGATGTTGGCCAGCAGGCGGCTGCAGTGGGCCTGGTCGCCCATCAGGTCCGGGATGCTGGCCAGGTCGCGCAGGATCTGGCGCGCGCCGGCCAGCGATTGCGCCTCGTTGGCGGCGGCCAGGTTGGTCAGGCGCTGCAGGTTATCCTGCGCCACTTCCACCGCGTGCGCTCGTTCGCGCGCGCCGTTGATGAAGGTCATGACCGCGATCGGCGCGATCGCCAGCATCACCAACAGCAGCAGGCGGCTGCGCAGGGTATTCAATTGGAAAAGCAGGAAGGCCATGCGCGTGGTCAGGCCGCGTGGTAGAGCTGATTGCCGAAATCGACCAGCGCCCGCACGCCGCGGCGCAAGGTGGCGACGTCGTCGCAGATGTAGCCGATGCGGATGTGGCCGGGCACGCCGAGCGCCTCGCCCGGCATCAGTGCCACGCCGCGCCGGTGCAGCAGCTGCTCGCTGAAGCCGATGCCGTCCATGGTCAGGCGCGAGATGTCGCCCCACAGGTAGGGGCCGGAGGCGGGGCGGCGCATGGCCAGCCACGGCACGCCGGCCACCAGCTCCAGCACCAGGTCGCGCCGCGCGCGGTATTCCTCCAGCATGGCGGCCGGCTCGCCGCTTTCCAGCGCGGCTGCCAGCGCCAGTTGCGTCAGCATCGGCGCGGCGGCGGTGATCGGGCCTTGCAGCGTTTCCATCGCCGTCACCAGCGGCGCCGGCGCCACCGCGAAACCGGCGCGCCAGCCCATCATGGCGTGGCTTTGCGAGACCGAGTACAGGGTGACCACGCCCAGCTCGCGCCAGTCCGCGCGCGCGGCCAGGCTGGTGTGGCCGCCCTCGAAAATCAGTTGGTCGTAGCTCTCGTCGACAATCGCGCGGGTGCCGGTGCGCCGCAGCCAGGCGGCGACGCGCTCCACCTCGGCCTCGCCCAGTACCATACCGGTTGGGTTGTGCGGGTTGTTGAGGATCAGGATGCGCGCCGGCGGCAGGCTGTCGAGCAACTGGTCGGTGATTTCCTCCGGCAGGTCCACCAGCACCGGCCGCAGTTCCAGCAGTTTGCAGGTGGCCACGTAGGCCGGCCAGTGCGGCTTGAAAATGATGACGGCGTCGCCCGGATCTGCCATCGCGTACAGCGCCTGGTACAAGGCCTGCTTGGCCCCGTTGGTGACCAGGATCTCGTCCGGCGTGGCCGGAATACGGTTTCGGGCGGCCACGTAATTGGCCAGCCGCGCGCGGATGCGGGCGTCGCCGCCGACGGCGGTGTAGGGCAGGGTGGTCTGCTCCAGGCCTTGCCGCACGGCGTCCAGTGCGGCCGGCGGCGCAGGGAAGTGCGAGATCGCGATGGAGAAATCGATCACCGCCTCGCCGCGCGCCTTCATGGCATCCACCCGGCCGTGCATCGCGGTGGTGGCGAGCGGCTGGGAGCGGGAAATGCGACGCGAGATGTCCATGGTGATTCTTTTCGGGAAAGATTTATTCTACTTCAATTGGCGGCCCCGGCAAGGTGCTGCGGGGCAATCGTGCGTGGCCTCTGGTATCCTATTGGTCTTGACTAACGAGGATTTTATGCAGTTCAAAACAACAACAGTCCGCCGCGCGCTGGCGCTGGCCTTTATCGGCGCCGCGGGCGCCGCCACCGCGCAAGCGGAGGACATCATCAAGATCGGCCACGTGGCCGCCACCTCCGGCCCGATCGCCCACCTGGGCAAGGACAATGAGAACGGCGCCCGCATGGCGGTGGAGGAGTTGAACGCCAAGGGTGTGCTCATCGGCGGCAAGAAATACAAGGTGGTGCTGCTGGCCGAGGACGACGCCGGCGATCCGAAGCAGGCCACCACGGTGGCGCAAAAGCTGGTGGACGCCAAGGTGCAGGGCGTGATCGGCCACGAGACATCGGGCACCACCATTCCGGCCTCGCGCATGTACTACGATGCCGGCATTCCGCAGATCACGCCGTCGGCCAGCTCGCCGCAGTACACGCGCCAGCGCTACAACACCACCTTCCGCAACATCGCCAACGACGAGCAGCTTGGCCCCGCGCTGGCGCGCTACGCCATGCAAAACATGCAGGCCAAGCGCATCGCCGTGGTGGACGACCGCACCGCCTACGGCAAGGGGTTGGCCGATGAATTCAGCAAGACCGTCAAGCGCACCGGCGCCGCCAGCGGCGCCAGCATCGTCTCCACCCAGTACACCAACGACAAGGCCACCGACATGACGGCCATCCTGACCGCCATCAAGGCCACCAAGCCGGACATGGTGTTCTTCGGCGGCATGGACGCGGTGGCCGCGCCGATGCTGCGCCAGATGAAGCAACTGGGCTTCCCGGTCAAGTTCATGGGTGGCGATGGCATGTGCTCGGACTCGGTGCCGCGCCTGGCCGGCGACGGCATGAGCGATGGCCAGGTGATCTGCGCGGAAGCGGGCGGTGTCGAGCCGTCGCAGGAAAAAGGCATGGCCGATTTCCGCGCCGCGTACAAGAAGAAGTACGGCATCGAGGTGCAGACCTACGCGCCGTACACCTACGACGCGCTGATGACCATGGTGGCGGCCATGCAGAAGGCCGGCTCGCCGGACCCGGCCAAGTACCTGCCGGTGCTGGCCAGGATCCAGTACAAGGGCGTGACCGGGAATATCTCGTTCGACGAGCGCGGCGACGTCAAGGACGGCGTGCTGACCATCTTCACCTTCAAGGGCGGCAAGCGCCAGAAGCTGACCGTGATGAAGTGAATCAGACCCCGGGCGGCGGGCCGCCGGCGCCCGGACCGCCCGGGCCACCGGGACCGCCTGGGCGCGGACCCCAGCCGCCGCCTTCTTCCTTGTCGCCCGACGAGCTGGCGCCGCCGAAGCGGTACGACAGGCCGACGTAGAACACGCGGCCGTCGAAGCGGCGGGTGCTGGTCTCGCGCAGCGTGGCGCTGTTGATCACGGTCTCCATCTTGTTGGTGTTGAACAGATCGGTCACGTTGGCCACCAGCGTCAGTTGCGGCGTCAGCGTGTGGCGCCAGCTCATGTTGAACGTGTGGTTGGGCGAGCGGTAGCCCTGGCCGGACAGGGTCTTGCCCATCATTTGCAGCGCCATCTGGATCTGGTTGGCGGCGTCGTACTGGTAGTTCAGCCGCGCGCGCCCGCTGAGCGAGTTGGCGGTGCGTGTCACCAGCACGCCGGTGTCGTCGTAGAAGCTTTGCTGGGCGCGCGCCAGGTTGCCGCTGGTGTTGAGCGTCAGCGATGGCGTCAGCTTGCCGCTCACGGTGAATTCCAGGCCGCTCGAATGACTGCCTTCGCCGTTGGCCTTGGTGGTCAGCAGCACGTTGGGCGCGATGAAGTAGCGGTAGTCGACGATGGCGTCGGTGTCGCGGCGGTAGTAGCCGCGCAGATTGGTTTCCAGGCCGCCGAACTTGGTCTCGTAGCCGATTTCAAACGAGTCGGTCTTGGTCGGCTTCAGGTTCGGGTTGCCCGAGGAGACGTTGAATTCGTCGCGGTAGGTCACGTACGGATTGAGGTCGTTGGCGTTCGGGCGGCGGATGCGGCGCGCGTAGGCGAAGCGGATGTTGGCGGTGTCGGTGGCCTTGTAGGTGGCGAAGAAACTCGGTATATAGTTTATATAATTATTGTTGGCCTTGACGCCGCCGGTGATCTGGTCGATGTCCATGTCGGTGTATTCCGCGCGCAGGCCGGCCAGCGCGCCCCAGCGCTCGTTCAGACGCATCTGGTAGGTGCTGTACAGCGCGTACACGGTTTCGTCCAGCTCATAGGCGTTGGTGCGGCCGGGATTGACCTTGGCCGCGCCGGTGGCCGGATCGATATCGGTGTACAGCGTGTCGAAGCTGGTCTTGTTGGTGGCGATCTTGTAGCCGGCCTTGGCGGTGCCGCCCCACAGCGGGCGCTCGTAGTCGCCGGTGAAGTCGACGATGCGGGTGCTGTTCTGGCTGAACTGGGTGGCGCGCGTGTCGGGCGTGACCGGGACGGTGTAATCGTTGTTGTAGGCGCTGGTGTTCTCGTTCTCGGAGGCCGAGACGCGCAGGTCGATCTTCAGCGTTTCGCCCGGCAGCTCGCCCTTGTGGTCGTAGCGGCCGCCCCAGGCGAAGTTCTTGCTGTCGCCGGTGCGCACGGTGCTGCGCACGTAGTCGCTGGCGGGGCTGAGGCTGGTGGCGCCATAGACGTAATGGTCGTTGGCGCGCTGGTCGTTGGTGCGGCTGTTGTAATTGGCGCTGGCGGTCAGGGTGTCGGTCTGGTTGAGGTTGTAGCTGACCTGGCCGTTGACGGCCGCCATGTCGTTCAGGCCGCGGCCGGACGATTGCTGGCTGCTGTGCACGAACTGGCCGGTGCCGGGGTCGAGCCGGTCGCGCGTGACGTCGGCCACCGAGTTGCGGCCGTCGTGGCGCACGTTGGCGCTGCCCTGGAAGCCCCACGGGCCCTCGTTATACGTGCCGTTGACGGCGCTGTTGTAGCGGCCGGCGGTGCCGGCGTTGCCGTTGACGGTGGCGAAGCCGCCCGGCTTGCGGTTGCGGCGCATCACCAGGTTCAGGATGGGGCCGCCGCCGGCCTCGTTGCCGAACTGGGCGCCGGGATTGTTGATCACCTCCACCGACTCGATATCGTCGGCCGCCATGGCTTGCAGCGCCGGCCCGCGATTCTCGCCCTGCAGCATGGCCGACGGCTTGCCATCCACCATGATCTGCACATTGGTGCTGCCGCGCAGGGTGACGGTGCCGTCCGGGTCCACGTTCACGGACGGGACATTGTTGAGCGCGTCGGCGGCGGTGCCGTTGGTGCTCGATATGTCGGACTTCACATCGTAGACCTGGCGGTCGATGCGGTTGGTGGGACGCTCCGCGGAAACAGTTACCTCTGGAACGACCGGGGCGGCCTCCTTGGCCTTGGTGGTCGTGGCTGGCTTTGCGGCTGGCTTTTCGGGAGTGGTGGTTTGGGCGTAAGCTGGCAGAATGGCGCTGCCGGTCAGGCAGCAGGTAAGCAGTATCTTTTGCATGGTTTCGACGGCACACCGTCATGGTACGGTAGAGTTGCCATTATATCAGTGCGTTTTCGGGCAAATAAGCGCATTTACGCTTCTTTACCTTAGCTTTACAGAGAGAGGAACATGGCATGGCACGCGGCACCGCGCACATTGGCAACGACCATTACACCACCCGCATCGAGGTCGGCGGCCACGCCCTCGTCGGCGACGAACCCGAGCGCAACGGCGGCGGCAACGCCGGGCCGGCGCCGTACGACTACCTGCTGGCGGGACTGGGCGCCTGCACCGCCATCACCCTGCGCATGTACGCCGACCGCAAGCGGTGGCCGGTGGAGGCCATCGACGTCGACCTGCACCTGACCCATGGCGACGACGGCGCCATGCTGGTCCGCCGCACGCTGACGATCAGCGGCGCGGTCGACGACGGGCAAAAGGCGCGCATGGCGGAAATCGCCGAAAAGACCCCCGTCACGCTCACCCTCAAGGCCGGCCTGCGGATCGATACGGCGCTGGCCTGACCTGGATCAATATATAAGCCGATAAACGGCACAGGATGACCTCTCGCGCGCAACGCGGCGGGAGGTCTCATGCAATCCTTTACCGAAGCTATCTTCAGGTTGTTTGACGATCTTGAGGCACGCCTCGCGGCAAGCGGTTTGCCGGCCGGTGCCGTACGCGCTTACCTGTTCGGTGGTTGTGCCGTGCACATGTATCAACGCAATCGTGTGAGCGAAGATCTTGACGCGGAATTTGACTACAATCTCATTCATCGTGATGACGTGTTGCTGGTGCTGAGCGAATTGCCTCCGGTCGCCTATGACCATCCTGTGATGGGCTTATCCAAGTTGGCTTTCGATCATCGGTTCAATACCACGCTTTGTCCATTGCATATGGATTATCAGGACCGTGCTACACAATTAAAGCGAGCACTGCCATCGCCACTGACGATATGGCTGCCAAATCCTATGGATGTTGCGATTTCCAAGCTTGGCCGTTTATCGACGGTAGATGTCGCGGATATTTTGGTCTTGTTACAGGATCCTGCTGCCTCTTGGAATGAGTTTGAGCGGTTGGCGACCGAGGCTTCGCAATATTATGTCGGCAGGGATTTAACCGGCACGATCGCTTATGTCAAACTCCAGTGGCAAAGGAGGAATGGTGATGTCACCGGCACAGAAGATGTTGAATGAGATCGCGCAAAACGGACTGCACGGCGTCGACCGGGAGTATATTATTTATCTTGCGAAAGCTATCTGGTACTACGATTTGCGGCCCGATATGGGAGCACTGGAAGGGCCGTTTCGTAATGACGTAGGCTACTTTGCAGACTCGTTGGGCCATTTTAGTGTGCTTTCGAAAGAACAAAAGCACGCGCTGCGGGCTCCCTTGCTGCCGTATAAGCCAGCATCGGCTTGCGATGACCCGGACCTCAACGATCCGCTCGCGCGGGAGTGGCACGCCAGCTGCGACATCATGCCCTTTTTTGCCGACATTCTTCAATTCCAGACGCGCCACTACGCGGCCGGTTGGGGGCGGTAGTTTTTTTATCTTCTTCAGGGAACTTCGTTTTCGCCTCGCGGGTCTAATCACAGCAAGTTGAGCTGTGTATCGCTACCCTGGGGGATGATATGGACCTGATCAAACACCTGGCGGGACTGCTTGCGGTCGCCGCCAGCTGCTCCGCCGTTGCCGCGCCTTTGCTGTCGGAAGGCTTCAATGATGTCGCCGCGCTGCCTGCCGATGGCTGGGTGTTCATCAACAACAGCTCGCCACCCGGCAGCACCGGCTGGTTCCAGGGGAATCCGGCATTCTTCCCGGCCGCGTCCGGGCCGGCGGACTCATATGTCGCGGCCAATTTCAACAATGCCGCCTTCGGTGGCGCGGTCAGCAACTGGCTGCTGACGCCGGAGCTGCCGCTGGTCAACGGCGAATCGCTCAACTTCTCCCTGCGCCTGCTGGGCCAGGGCTTGCTCGACCGCGTGGAAGTCTATTTCAGCGGCGCCGGCGCCAGCACCAACGTCGGCGCCGACTTCTCGCTGCTGGCCGCGTTCGAATCCGCGACCGATACCGGCTGGCGGGACCGCAGCCTGACGCTCACCGGCCTGGGCGCGCCGGCCAGCGGCCGCTACGCCTTCCGCTACGTCGTCGACGACACCAGCCTCAACGGTAACTATGTTGGCGTCGACAGCGTCAGTGTCGACGTCAACGCCATCCCCGAGCCCGGCACCGTGGCGCTGGTGTTCCTCGGCGCGCTGGCGTTGATGGCGCCGCGCCGCCCGCGGCGGTCGCGCGGGCTGTGGCTGCTGGCGGGCGGGCTGGCGGCCGGCGGCGCGGCGGCGCAGACCGGGCCGGATGGCTTGATGAGCTTCCCGCACGTGCGGGTGGAGGCGCAGCCGGCCGCGTCGTCCATGCCCGGGCAGGGCGGCTTCATGGCCTACAAGGACCCAGTCACCGGCCAGCTGACCGGCCCCATTCCCGAGCAGGCGGCCTTGCTGACGGCGGCGGCGCGGGCGCCGGCGCCGCTGGTCCGGCAAGCGCGTCCCGCGCCGCGCGCCGCGCACGGCGGCGTCAGCCTCATGCTGGACGACCGCCAGGCCCGCTATGCCGTCGCCCGCAAGGCGGCGGACGGCAGCATCGCCGAGAGCTGCGAACCCCTGTCGGGAGAACTGAAATGAAATCCCTGCTCACCTCCATCGGTATGGCGGCCGTGATGCTGATGTCGTCCGTCAGCTGGGCCGCCGCCACCATCACCATCGTCAACGGCGACCCGCCCGGCATGGGCTTCAACGATCCCACGGCGGTGGCGCCGGTGGGCGGCAACAGCGGCACCACGCTGGGCGCCCAGCGGTTGAACGCGTTCCAGGCCGCCGCCAGCAAGTGGGGCGCGACGCTGGACAGCGGCGTGACGATCCGCGTGCTGGCCACCTGGGACGCCTTGCCCTGCACCGAAACCGCCGCCGTGCTGGGCAGCGCCGGCGCGCTGGAAGTGTTTGCCGATTTCACGCAGGCGCCGCAGCGCAACGCCTGGTTCAGCAAGGCGGAAACCAACAAGCTGATCGGCTTTGACGCCGATCCCGCCACGCCCGACATCCGCGCCCGCTTCAACGTCAACCTGGGCCAGCCGGGCTGCTTCACCGGCTCGCCGTTCTACCTCGGACTGGACAACAACCACGGCCCGAATACCGACCTGGTCACGGTGCTGCTGCATGAGTTTGCCCACGGCCTCGGCTTCCAGACCTACACCGACGACCAGACCGGCGAGCTGCTGGCCGGCATCCCCAGCATCTGGGATTACTTCCTGCTCGACACCAGCACCGGCAAGGTGTGGAAGGACATGAGCAATGGCGAACGCGCCACCTCGGCGGTCAAGTCGGGCAAGCTGGTGTGGAGCGGCGTGCAAGTCACCAATGCCGCGCAGGTCGTGCTGCGGGCCGGCACGCCCATCCTCACCATCCTGGCGCCGCCGCCGGTGGCGGGCGTGATCCAGGTCGGCACCGCCGCGTTTGGCCCGCCGCTCGGCACGCCCGGCCTGACCGGCGAGGTGATGCCGGTGGTGGACACGCCGCCCGATCTGGGGCTGGCCTGCGCGCCGCTGTCGGCCGTCAACGCGCTGGCGGTCCGGGGCCGGATCGCGCTGGTCGACCGCGGGCAATGCACCTTCGTCATCAAGGTGCGCAACCTGCAGGACGCCGGCGCCATCGGCGTGATCGTGGTGGACAACGTGGATGGCGCGCCGCCGCCGGGGCTGGGCGGGGCCGACCCCGGCATCCACATCCCGGCCGTGCGCGTCACGCTGGAAGACGGCCTGCTGCTCAAGCAGGCGCTGGCGCGGCGCACGCGCACGCATTCGGGGCTGTTCGCCAACCTGGGCGTCAACCTGGCGGTGCGCGCCGGCACCGACGCGCTGGGACGGGTGCTGATGTATGCGCCGCGGCCCAACCAGCCCGGCTCCTCGGTCTCGCATTACGACACCAGCGCCACGCCCAACCAGCTGATGGAGCCGGCCATCAATGCCGACCTGAGGCACGAGGTCAGGCCGCCGTACGACCTGACCTTCCCGTTGTTGAAGGATATCGGCTGGTAGCCCGGATGCGCCGGCTCAGGCCGGCGCCGTGGTGACGTACTCGAAGATGCGCTCGGCGCAGTCCTCGGAGATGGTCAGGAAGCGCGCGCCGTTGCGGTAGCGCCCGTGCGTGCCGATCGGGGCGCTGTGCACCACGGTCAGCGTGATCTCGTTGCGGATGGCGCTGCCGGGGAAGCTGAAATGCAGCACGAACTGGGCGCCGGTGGGCATGGGACGATCGCTGACAAAGGCCACGCCCATGCGCGCGATATCGATGATCTGCACGGTGAGCGGGTGTTGTCCATGGCTGTCGGTGATGTAGGCGTCGACCTGCAGCAGGCGCCGTACATGCTCTCGTCTGGGGTCCGTCATTGTCGGGGATGGCCTCTAAAAACGCTAGTATGACAGATCCGCCGGCCAAGCCGCCAGGGCCGTGCGCTGCCGTACATACGGCCGTTGTGTTGTTTGCTACGTTGGCGGCATGACTACGCCACTCTATAAACAAATCGACCGCGTGCTGCGCAAGGTGTTCGGCATCGACGCGCTGCGCGACGGCCAGCGCCGCGTGATCGACAGCGTCCTGGCGGGCCGCGACACGCTGGCCGTGATGCCCACCGGCAGCGGCAAGTCGCTGTGCTACCAGTTGCCGGCGCGCCTGCTCAAGGGCTTGACGGTGGTGGTCTCGCCGCTCATCTCGCTGATGAAGGACCAAGCGGAAAAGCTGGAGGAGGCCGGCATCGCCAGCGCCGCCCAGGTCAACAGCAGCCTGTCGCGCGGCGACGAGCAGGAGGCCCTGCAGGCCATACAGGACGCCGGCAAGGACATCGTCTTTTGCACCCCGGAGCGGCTGGCGACGGCCGAATTCCAGCAGCTGCTGCGCAAAACCGGCGTCGCCCTGCTGGTGATAGACGAAGCCCACTGCATCTCGCAATGGGGGCACGACTTCCGCCCGGCCTACCTCGAGATCGGCGCCGCGCTGGCGGCATTGGGCCAGCCGCAGGTGCTGGCGCTGACCGCCACCGCCACCGACGACGTGATCGACGATATCCGCGCCCAGTTGGGCCGTCCCGCCATGCGGGTGGTGAACACCGGGATCTACCGCCCGAATCTGCAGTACCGCGTGCGGCAGGTGACCAATCCGGACGAAAAGAACGCGGTCCTGCTGGAACTGGTGCGCGGGACGCCGGGCGTGGGCATCGTCTACGCCGCCACCGTCAAGGCGGCCAAGGAGGCGTATCAGCTACTGGCGGACGCCGGCGAAAGCGTGACCCTCTACCACGGCCGGCTGAAGGCGGCCGAGCGCAGCGACAACCAGGAATTGTTCATGAACGGCGAGCGCCGGGTGATGGTGGCCACCAACGCCTTCGGCATGGGTATCGACAAGAGCGACACGCGCTTCGTCATCCACCTGCAGGTGCCGGGCAACCTCGAGGCCTACTACCAGGAATCGGGCCGCGCGGGCCGCGACGGCGAGGACGCCGAATGCACGCTGCTGTACTACCACGACGACACGCGGCTGCAGAAATTCTTCCTCATGAAGAGCAAGGCGCCGGATGAAAAGCATGAACTCGACCGCGAAAAACTCGAACGCATGATCGCCTACGCCCAGAGCGGTTTTTGCCGCTGGAAGCTGCTGCTCGATTACTTCGGCGACCCGGTGCCCGGTTTTGAACGCTGCTGCCGCTGCGACAACTGCCTGTCGCCGCCGGTCATCTCAGGGGAGGACGTCGAACAACAGCAGCTGGGTGACTTGCGTCTTGCTGAAGTTGTCGTCGGAGATCAGCACCAGGCTGGCGTGGCCGTTGGCTAGGCGCGGGCCGAACGCCATGCCCTCCAGATTGTCGACGATCGGCAGTTTCAGGTCGCCCACATCCAGCACCAGCCGCTTCTTCACCAGCTGGTAGCTGGCGTCCTTCAGCGTCGGCAGGTGCTGGACGTCGGTGGCGCCGTCGGTGTCGATCTCGTAGATGCGCACGTAATCCTTGTACGAACCGTCATCGGCCTGCACGCCGGAGCGCTCCATCACCAGCATGCGGCGCTCGCTGAGCGACAGGATTTCCGAGATGCCGTTGTCGGCGTACTTGCCTTTGCCGGGCGTGGCGGGAATCGCCTCCAGCGGATAGGCGTACTGCCCCAGCACCGTGCCGTCGCGCGTGAAATGCGTGATGCGGTTGACCGCGCCCTGCGACGGCGTCGGCTCCGGCCCGTCCTGATACAGCGGACCTTCCAGCGCCACCCACAGCGTGCGGCCGTCCGGCGTGAAGCTGAGACCCTCGAAGCTCTGGTTATTGCGCGGGCCGGACTTGTGCTCCTTCGATACCGTGAACAGCGGCGGCAGCGGCAGCGTGTACTGATAGCGGCCGTCCGGCGCGGCGCGGCGGATAAACGGATCGAGCGACAGCGCGACGTCGCCCTCGCTGCCGTACCAGATGCTGCCGTCGCGCGGATCGACGCGCACGGTTTCCAGATCCGGCACCACGCCGTTGCTGCGCTTGGACTCCTCGCGCGACGGGTAGGTGGTGCCGTCCGGCTGCAGGAAGATGCCCACGCCCGTCAACTGCACCGATTTGAACGATTGCGCGTCGTAGGCCAGCTTGGCGCGGTAGTAGCGCGCCGGATTGAATTGCGAACGGTCGTCGCTGATCATCACCCATTCGTCGTGGGCGGCGTCGTAGTCGATGCCGGACAGCCCGCCGACCATCGTGCCCTGGAATTGCTGGCGCCATGGCAGGCGCTGTTCACCGATGAAGCGCAGGCCGGAGACCGTGAGATCCGGGATCGACGGCTTGGTCGGAGCGAAGGGCGCGCAGGCGCCGAGGGCCAGCGTGCAGGCGAGGGTGATGAGCGTCTTTTTCATGGACGCGCATCATACCATCAGTTGCTGCTGCATTTCGGACAAGTTCCCTTGATGAGAAAGTCGATTTCCTGCGTGTGGAAGCCGGCCGGCAGCTTGATCTTGCGCGGCAGCGCGACGTCGGTGAAGCAGGTCACCTGTTCGCACTTGGTGCACTGGAAGTGCGCGTGTTCGTGCGCGTGATGGCCGGCGCCCGCGCTGAAGCGCCACACCTGGTCGGCGCCGGGGATGCGGTGGATCAGCTCATGCTCGGTCAGCCATTCCAGCACGCGGTACAGGGTGACCGGGTCCATCTCGGCGTGCGCCTGCTGGGCGAGGTGGGACTGGATCTCGTGATGGGTCAGCGATTTATCCTGCGTGAGCAAAAAATCAAGCACCAGCACGCGCTGGCGGGTGACGCGCGCGCCGGTCGAGCGGATTTGAGATTCGGCGATGGAGGTTTGCATCCCGCCATCTTATCACGCTAGAATACCGGCCATGATTCGCCGCCTCCCCATAGTTCATGTGTTGCTCGCGCTTCTGCTGCTCCTGACGCAGCAGATCGGGGTGACGCACGCCTATACCCACTGGAGCGGCGCCGAGCAGCAAAATGCCCAGCTCATTGGACAACTCTCCGACGAGGACCAGGCCGAGCATCGCAAGCGCGTGGCCGTCCACAAGGTCTGCGCCGAATGCGTATCGGTGGCCCAGATGGGCGCCGCCATCACCAGCTCCCCGCTGACGCTGGCCATCTCCACCCTCAGCACCGGCCCGGTCAGCATGCCGGCCACGCTGGCCGCCTGCGAGCGGACCACCTGCGTCTTCCAGTCCCGCGCTCCCCCTCTGGCCTGACACCCAAAATCCGTCCCGAGTTTTGAGTTATTCGCCGCCGCGCGCCGCAAGGTCGTGCGGCGCGAGCTGTCATCCATTTTGCTAGAGGTTTTTATGAAGATTCAACGCACGCTGCTGGCCAGCGCGATCCTGTCCGCCTATTCGCTGGCTTTCGCCCAGACGCCGGTCGTTCCCCAGGTGGTCGTGACGGCCAACCCGTTCGGCAATAGCGCCAACGACCAGATCCTGACCCCGGCCAAGGTGCTGGCCGGCGATGAGCTGCGCGACAAATCCGGCAGCTCGCTGGGCGAGACGCTGTCGCAGGAGCTGGGCGTGTCGGCATCCGCGTTTGGCGCGGGCGCGTCGCGCCCCATTATTCGCGGCCTGGAAGGCGCGCGCGTCAAGATGCTGGAGAACGGCATGGCCGTCTCCGACGTTTCCGGCCTGTCCAACGACCACGCGGTGGCGGCGGAAGGCGCGACCGCGCAGCAGATCGAAATCCTGCGCGGCCCGGCCGCGCTGCTGTATGGTTCGGGCGCCATCGGTGGCTTGGTCAACGTGGTGAACGAGCGCATTCCGACCGCGCTGGAACCGAAGCTCACCGGCCAGATGGAGGCGCGCGGCAGCACGGTCGACAGCGGCCGCAACGCGTCCGGCACGCTGGACGGCGCGGTCGACAAGCTGGCCTGGCACATCGACGGCAACCTGCGCAACGCCGATGACTACAACACGCCGGTCGGCCGCCTGGCGCATTCGGACACGCGCTCGCGCACCGGCGGCATTGGCGGGTCCTACATCGACAACTGGGGTTTCGTCGGCGTTTCGGCCTCGCGCCTGTCCAACGTGTACGGCATTCCGAGCGCGGAAGGCTCGAAGATCGACCAGAAGCAGAACCGTTTCGACATCGACAGCTTGGTGAAGTCGCCTTTTGAGGGCTTCGAGACCTTCAAGTTCAAGGCCGGCTACACCGACTACAAGCACGCCGAGATCGGCGAGGACGGCGCGCCCGAAGTGCTGTTCAAGAACCGCTCGCTGGAAACGCGCTTCGAGCTGACCCACAAGCCAATCGCCGGCTGGCACGGCACCTTCGGCGTGCAGACCGAGAACACCAACTTCTCCGCATTGAGCGCGGAAGGCGGCCCGGATACCGTGCCGGTCACGCATTCCACCTCCAACGCCGCCTTCCTGGTGGAAGAAACCGACTTCGGCCCGGTCAAGTTCAACGCCGGCGGCCGCGTGGAGCGCGTCAAGCGCGAGCCGGTGACGGGCGTGAACCGCTCGTTCAACCTGCAATCGGCATCGGTGGGCGGCCAGTGGCCGTTCGTGCACGGCTACGCGCTGGGCGCGACCTTCTCGTATGCACAGCGCGCGCCTTCCACCGAGGAGCTGTATTCCAGCGGCCCGCACGACGCCACCGTCACCTTCGACATCGGTAACGCCGATTTCAAGAAGGAGACCTCGCGCAATATCGAGATCAACGTCCAGAAGACCACGGGGCTGGTGCGCTGGAAGGCCAACGTATTCCGCAACAAGGTCAGTGATTTCATCTACGGCCATATCACCGGCAATCTGCTGGACGAAGAGGGCAATCCCGGTGATGAACTGCGCGAACGTATTTTCGAGCAGGCCGACGCCACCATCCAGGGCGCGGAAGCGGAATTGGAATACAACCCGACCGGCGCCGGCTGGTCGGGCCGCGTGTTTGCCGACACCTCGCGCGGCAAGCTGGAACGCGGCGGCAACCTGCCGCTGCAACCGGCAACCCGCGTCGGCGTGAGCACGGCCTACAAGATGGGCCCATGGCGCGCGGGGTTGTCGCTGGTGCATGCGCAGTCGCAGGATCGTCTTGCATCGTTTGAAACCACCGACACGCCGGGCTACAACCAGTTGAACGCCAACGTGTCGTACGTTCAGAAAGTCGGCGACTACGACCTGACCTGGTTCCTGCTGGCGAAGAACCTCACCAACGAGGAGATCCGCGTATCGACCTCGGTCTTGAAGGATATCGCGCCACTGCCAGGCCGTAACGTGGTGTTCGGCGTGCGCGCCAAGTTCTAAACGTGCAGGCTGTCGAGGATGGCGGCCTTGAGCTGGGCCGCCTCCACGTCGCCGCGCTTGCGCGGGGCGGGGCCGGGATGAAACTCGGTCAGGCCGCCATCCAGCAGGACGATGCGGTCGCTCAGGTAGAGCGCCTCGTCGATATCGTGCGTCACCAGCAGCACGGTGAGCTTGTGCTGGTAGGCCACCTTCAGCAGCAGGTCCTGCAGCTTCATGCGGGTGAAGGCGTCGACGGCCGAGAAGGGCTCGTCGAGCAGCAGCACGCGCGGTTGTGTGAACAGGCCACGCGCGATGGCGGCGCGTTGGGCTTGTCCGCCGGAGAGCTGCTTCGGCAAGGCGTGGGCATGGTCTTGCAGCCCGACTTCGGCCAGCAGCCGTGTGACCAGGCGTTGCGAGGCCAGCGCGTTGCCGCTGTCGAAGGCGACGTTCTCCGCGACTGTCAGCCATGGGAACAGGCGCGGCTCCTGGAAGATGAAGCCGATGTCGCCGCTCGGGCCTTTCAGCGGCGCACCGCCTACTTTGATCTCGCCTTTGAAGTTGCGGTCCAGTCCCGAAGCGATGGACAGCAAGCTGCTTTTGCCGCATCCGCTGGCGCCAATCAGGCTGACGATCTCGCCTTCCTGCAGCTGCAGGCTGACGTCGCGCAGGACGGTGCGGGCGCCGTAACGCTTTTCTTCAACGTGAATATCGAGTGCAATGCTCATGCGTAGCTGTCGCGCCATGCCAGGCTGCGTTTTTCAATGGCGGCCATCAGCGTGTCGCTGATCTTGCCGAGAATGGCCAGCAGGAAGATGGCCGCGAGGACGATGTCGGCACGGCTGGTTTCGCGGCCGTCCGACAGCAGGTAACCCAAGCCTTTGCTGGCGGCGATCAGTTCCGCGGCCACCATGAACATCCATGCGAGACTCAAACCGTTGCGCAAGCCGGTCAGGATGGCGGGCAGGGCGGCCGGCAGCAGCACGCGCCTGGTCAGCGCGACATTGGATAAGCGGTAGAGCCGCGCGACTTCAATCAGCTTGCGGTCCACGCCGCGTATGCCGGAAGCGACGCCCATGTAAATCGGGAAAAAGGCGCCGATGGCGATCAGCACGATCTTCGGCGCCTCGTCGATGCCCAGCCAGAGCAGCAGCAGCGGCACCCACGCCAGCGAAGGAATGGCGCGCAAGGCCTGGAAGGTCGGATCGAGGATCGCCTCGGCGCGGCGGCTCAAGCCCACGGTTGCGCCGAGCAGGATGGCGAGCAGCGCGCCCGCGATGAAGCCAGCCGCCACGCGCGCCGTGCTGGCGGCGATGTGGCCAAGCAGTCCTTGTGCGCCAAGGTCGCGCAGCGTGTCGAGGATTTGTGTTGGCGCCGGCAGCAGGTTGGATGGAATCAGTCCACCGCGCACCGAAAGCTCGATCGCCAGCATGGCCGTCACCGGCAGCAGCAAGGCAAGCAGGATGCGCCGCGCGCGCTCCCCGGCGGCGCCGCGTGGCGCTGCCGCCACCTTGGCCTGCGCCAGTTGCGCCGCCGCCGCGATGGCGTGGCGGCGCTCTTGCCGGGATGGGGCGGCTGTCGGGGTGGCCAGTTGGCTGCTCATCGCCGCCGCTCCTAGGCCCGGGCGATGTAAGGTTGGGCGAAGCGCGTATCGACCAGCTCCGCGATGGCGCGGTTCAGGTCCGTATCGGCCTTCACCAGCGACTCGTCTTTCAGAATCGGTGCGGCCACCTGTAAGGCCTTCACATGCTCGCTGCCCGGCTGCGGATTGCTGAAATCACTGCGCAGCTTCACCTGAAGCAGCGCCACCGGCAGCGACACCTTGGCTTCCTCCGACAGGATCTTGGCCGCCTCGCTCGGATTGGCCCGTATCCATGCGCGCGCTCTTTCATAGGCCTTGATTACGCGCGCCACTTCCGCCGGCCGCGTGGCCAGGAAGTCCTCGCGCACGTTCAGGAAGCCGTACGTATTGAACGCCACGTTCCGGTAAATCAGCTTCGAGCCGGATTCCAGCTCACTGGCCGCCATGTGCGGATCCAGGCCCGCCCAGGCATCCACCTTGCCTTGCTCCAGCGCCGCGCGGCCATCCGCGTGCTGCAAGCTGACGTGTTCAATATCGCTGCGCTTCAGGCCAGCCGTCTGCAAGGAGCGCAGCAGGAACAGATAAGGATCGGTGCCCTTGGTGGCCGCGACCTTCTTCCCCTTCAGGTCCGCGACAGAGCGAATGCTGGAATCCTTGCGCACCACCAGCGCCGTCCACTCTGGACGCGAGAAAATGTAAGGTGTCTTGATCGGATTGCCGTTAGCCTTGGCCAGCAAGGCCGCCAGACCGGCCGAGGAACCGATATCGATACTGTTCGCATTCAGATATTCCAGCGCGCGATTGCTGCCGGCGCTGAGTACCCAGCGCACCTGCACGCCATCGGCCTTGAAGTCCTCTTCCAGCCAGCCAAAGCGCTTGAGCACCAGGCTGGCGGGCGAATAGTAAGCATAGTCGAGCCGCAACTCCTTGAGCGGCGCCGCGGCGACCAGCGAGACAGGAAAAAAGCCGGCAACGGCGGCGCTGCCGGCCGCCAGTTTCAACAGGGTTCTGCGCTTCATGTTTTCCTTGAGTGAGGCATGGATGCTTTAAGTATTGCATCCGCGCCTACCCGAGTACACGAAGAAATCCGGCTTTATATAGTCGAAAATCGCATCAAGCCAGGGCTTCCGCAGGGCCGAAGAACTCATAGTAAGTCTGCGACGACGGCACGCCCAACTCGGCCAAGTGCGACTTGATGGCCTTCATGAATGGCGTAGGGCCGAGGAAGTACGCTTCCAGGTCGCGCGTCACCGGCAGCCACTTGGCCAGATGCTGCGAATTCAGGTAGCCGGTGGCGTCAGGCTGCGGTGCTTTCTCGTCGGCGCTCTCATAGCAGTAGAAGCGTTGCAGCTGCGGGTGCTTGGCCGCCAGCGCATCGATATGATCGCGGAAGGCATGCACGCCGGCGTGGCGCGCCGCGTGAATGAAATGCACCGGACGGTTGCTGGTCAGCGCCGCCGTCAGCATCGCCAGGGTGGGCGTGATGCCTACGCCGCCGCTGATCAGCACCAGCGGCTTGTCGCTGTCGGCCAGCACAAAGTCGCCGGCCGGCGGGAACACATCGATGCTGTCGCCCACATTCACCTGATCGTGCAGGAAGTTCGACACCAGGCCGCCTTGCTCGCGCTTCACGCTGATGCGATAGGTGGTGCCATTCGCTGCCGCCGACAGCGAATACTGGCGGCGCTGTTCAGTGCCGTTCACCTTCACCGCCAGGCCGATGTACTGGCCTGGTTTGTGCGCGACCACCTTGCCGCCATCGGCCGGAGCCATTACGAAGGACGTGATCTCGTCGCTTTCAACGGTCTTGGAAACCACCTTGAAGGCACGGGCGCCGCGCCAGCCGCCTTCCGCCTGTTCGTTTTGCTTGTAGATGCCTTCCTCCGCGCCGATCAGGATGTCGGCCAGTTGGCCGTAGGCCGCCGCCCAGGCCTCGATCACCGCGTCAGTCGCCACTTCCGCACCGAGCACCTCGCGGATCGCCTTCAGCAGCGAGGCGCCGACGATGGGGTAGTGCTCCGGCTGGATCTGCAGCGAGACGTGCTTGTTGATGATGGTGCTCACCAGCGGGCCGAGATTCTCCAGCTTCTCGATATTCTTCGCGTACATCAGCACCGCATTGGCCAGCGCGCGCTGCTGCGTGCCTTCCGTCTGATTCGCCTGATTGAACAGCGACTTCACTTCCGGATAGTCGCGGAACATGGTCTGGTAGAAGTGGCGCGTCAGGGCTTCGCCGCCTTGTTCAAGAATGGGAACGGTGGCGGTGATGATGGCTTTATGTTCGGTGCTCAGCATGATGTTCTCTCGGTCGTTATGAAGTTTTGACGTAAAGAAGTATATCATATGAATGTTTAAATGTGCGGCAAGCGCCGTCAAAAACTTTGACGGCGCATCAGTCGGGGCTTAGAGATCGAACTTCAGTTCAGCGACGTAGGTGCGTTGCGGGTAAGGGTGGAAATTCCAATATTGGTAGTTATTCAGGTTGTCCACGCCCAGCGCCACGCTCCATTGCCGGTTGATGCGATAGTGCAGGCGCGCGTCGGCGGTGAAGTATTTGCTGGAGCCTTGATAGGCAAAGCCGTTGACGTCCGAATTATCCAGCGTTGAATACTGCCTGCCGCTGTAGCGTGCCGCCAGCGTGGCTGACAACTTGTCGTCGAAGGCGTAGGTCGCCACGCCGGTCGCCCGCCATTCCGGAATACGCGGCTGCCATTTGCCGACACTGCCGGGCGCCTTGTCGTTGCGGATAATTTTGGAATCCGTCCACGTCAGGCTGGAACTCACGTCCAGGCCGAACAACTTGGTCGTGTATGAAATCTCCAGACCCTTGGTGCGTATCAGGTCCACGTTCTGGATATTCGTGACCACTGGCAGCACCAGCACGTTGGTCTGCGAGTACAGCGCGTCCGTGGTGCGCTCGCCAAAAGCCGTCAGGCGTAGATAGCCTTCCTCCAGTTTGCGCTCGCCGCTCAGCTCCGTGGTCCATGATTTTTCCGGCTTGAGATTCGGATCGTTATTGGTCAACTGGCCGGCCGCGTTGACGCCACCCTGATACAGCTCGGACACCGTCGGCATGCGCACCGCGCGGCCCAGCGACGCTTTCAGCAGCCAATCCTCGCTCGCTTGATACGCCAGCGCGGCCTTGGGCGAAACATAATTCTCGGTGCGCTCCGCATGCCGTGCCGCCGCCGTGGCGTTGGCGGTGACGCCGTCGTGCGCGTGCCAATGCTCGAAGCGCGCGCCCAGCACCGTCTTCCAATGCGGAGCGAACTTCCACGTATCCTGCGCATACAAGCTGTTGGTTTCAGTCCGGCCGGCGAAACGCGAAGTCGGATTGCCGACTGGCGCGCCGTCGATCCAGTTGTCGGTCGGCGTCTCGGTGCTGCTTAGCTTATAGGCTTCGCGCTGGTAGCCAAATTCCGCGATGTGCGCGGCATTCGGACGCCACACACCCTTTGCCGCCAAGGTGTTCCAGCCGGTGCCGCCCTGATTCACCAGCCGCCCCTTGCCGCCGTCGAGCGCGGCGGGCAGCGCGATGGTGGCGGCGCGCAGCTGGTCCTTGTCGTAGTCATACAGGCTGGCCGCGACCTCCCAGTCGAACACGCCCCTGGTGTTGGTCTTCAGCGTCAGGCCGTGCATGACGTGCCGCAGGTCCTCGTTGGATAGATTGAAATCGGTCTGGCCCAGCGTGTAGCCACGGCCATCGATATTGATCGCGCCGCTGTACACCGGCTGTCCGGCGGCATCGCGCAGATAGGAATTCGGACGGCCCTCGGAATTGTTACGCCACAAGCCGAAGGTATAGGTGGCGCGCATGGTCGGGGAAAAGTCGTAGGCGAGTTTCGCCTTGAGCTGTTCCTGCACCGTGTGATACTGCGTGGCGGCGCCCAGCAGATACCATGGATTGTTGTTGCGATCGAGGCCCGCCACCGCGCCGGTCACCGGCGCGCCGCCGCCAGCGGCACCAGCGCTGAGCAGGCGGGTAGGGAAGGTCAGCGGCTGGCCTTCGCTGTCGGTGCGGCTCAAATCGATAAACCACGACCACGCGCCAGCGCGGTCGCCCAACGCGAAATTGCCTTGCTTGCCGTCGTATTTGTCATCGCTGCCGTACAGCTTAAATGGCTGATGGGTGAGCGTCAGCTTGGCGTGGGCTTCAAACGTGGTCGGCATGCGGGTGACGTAATCGACCACCGCGCCGACCGAGTTGCCGCCGTAAGCCGCGGAGAAGGGGCCATACAGCACATCGACACGTTCGATTTCCTCGGGGCTGACCATGCCCCAGCGCGGCGCGAAGGTGGCGCCATTGCCCAGATAATTGGACAGCAGGATGCCATCGGCGTACACCATCGAGCGCGCGCTGTTGCCGGTGCCGGAAGCGCGCGTGGACAGCACGGCGTGATTGTAGTCGCCGATGTAGCGCTTGCGGACCAGAAGGCTGGGCAGGTACTTCAGCGCATCCTCGGCATCGGTGGCGTTGATATCGCGCTCGATATCCTCCCGGGTGATGCTTTCAATCGTGGTGGGGATCTGCGTCGGCAGCGAAGTAGGGCGGGTGCCGACGATGTTGACGGTATGCGGTGCTTCCTCGGCGTGGGCGGTCGCGAAGACAGCCAGCAACGCCAATGCGAGCGGGGACATAGTGGTTTTCATGGTATTCCTGATGATGCATATGAACGGCCGCAGGCCACGCGGGCGTGGACTGCGGAATAAAGCGAACGATCAGGAAAGGGCGGGCGGCCCGCGCGGACTGGCGGTGCTCCAGGTATGAAGCGGTTGCGGCGCGGTGTAGAACAGCGGTGGGTAGAAATCATGGCCGCCGATGACGGCGAAGCCGCTCAAGGCCGGCGGCTCCAGGGCCGGGGCGCCGCCGTGCGTGGCGCAGTAGGGGCAATGCTCCATGCCGTGCATGGTGTTGGACGGCGCCTTCTTGGTGGGGCCGTCCACCGAGCACATCTCCGACAGCACGCTGGAGGTGGACGCGGCCAGCGCGTGCGACACCGTCGGCGCGAGCGCGGCAAACAGGACGGCCAGCATGGCGATCCATAAGTGCAGCGTCTGGCGTCGTAGGGTCTTGAGCATGCGTTAATTATAAAGCAAAGTTGCTGCGCGCTGGAAATTGAGAATGAGAAGTGTTATCATTCACGGCATTCCAAACATCAATATTCTTCACATGCCTGAATTCAAGTTGACCGCGCTGGCTGCCGCTGTATCCGTCTTGCTGGCGCCGGCCGCGCAAGCCCAACAAACCGACGACGCGCCGATGGAAACCATCCAGGTGTCCGGCAGCTGGCTGGGTTCCGGCCTGCAAAACAGCGTCAAGAATTTTGCCGGCGCCCGCACCGTGGTTGGCAAGGAAGATATCGCTGAAAGCGGCGCCGCCAACATCGGCGACGTGCTGCGCCGCATTCCGGGCGTGCAGGCAAGCGACAACTCCGGCACCGCCGGCAGCGCGATATCGCTCAACATCGGCGTGCGCGGGCTGACCGGGCGCTACTCGCCGCGCTCGACCGTGCTGCTGGACGGCATCCCGCTGGCGGTGGCGCCCTATGGCCAGCCGCAACTGTCGTTCGCGCCGGTCAGTCTGAACAATATTGAATCGATCGACGTCGTGCGCGGTGGCGGCGCCGTGCGTTACGGCCCGCAAAACGTCGGCGGCATCATCAACTTCCGCAGCCGCGAGATCCCGCAGGGCGAGGGCCTGAGCGGCGACGCCTCCATCCGCTACAACGACTTCGGCCAAGGGGGCAGCAACCGCCAGTACAGCGCCTTCGTGGGCGGCACCGCCGCCAGCGGTCTCGGCGTCGCGCTGATGTATTCGGGCATGGAAGGCACCGAATGGCGCGCCGGCAGCGACGAGCGCGTCAACGACGTCGCCGTGAAATTGCGCTATCCGCTGGACAGTCACAGCGAGGTCTACGGCAAAGTCTCGTACTACGACGTGCTGTCGCGCACGCCGGGCGGCCTGACCGTGGCGCAATACCGGGCCGATCCATTCCAGAACACGCGGCCGACCGACTTCTGGAGCGGCGACCGCAAGGGCGTGGACGTGGGCTACCTGAACACCATCTCGGCCACGCAGGAATTTGAAGTCAAGGCGTATTACAACGAAAGCTTCCGCCAGAGCTCCCTGATCAACGCGGCCAGGACCCAGCTCACCTGGCAACCGCGCAACTACAAAGTGACCGGCATCGAGCCGCGCTACACCCAGCGCTTCAACGCCGGCGGCCTGACGCATGACGTCACGGTCGGCTACCGCTATCTGCGCGAGCGTGGCGACGACAACAACTTCATCCAGACCGTGGCGACAGGCGTGAACGGCGCCACCACCACCTTCATCAACAGCACCGACGCGCACGCGGCCTACATCGACGACCGCATCGCGCTGGGGGCATGGCGCGTCACGCCGGGCGTGCGCTACGAGAAAATCTCCTCGACGCGGGACGACGTCGGCGCCAGGTCCAGCTTCGAGACCGACAACAACAAAGCCTTGCCATCGCTGAGCGTGGCGTATCTGGTGAACCGCGACTTGACCGTGTTCGCCAACTACACCACCTCGTTTGGCGCGGTGCAGAACACGCAGCTGAACTCGCAGACGCCGGCCAATCCGCTGAAGCCGGAACTGGCGAAGACCGCCGAAGTGGGCGCGCGCTGGAAGAGCGCGTCGCTGAGCGCGGAAGTGACCGCGTTCAAGCTCAAGTTCGACAACCAGATCGCGCAGGTGCCGGGGATCGTTCCGGCGACCTTCCAGAACATCGGCGCGACCAAGCACGACGGCATCGAGACCGCGCTCGACTACAGCTTCGACCAAGCCAGCGCGCTGGCCGGCCTGAACGTCTACGCCAACTACACCTACACCAAAGCGATACAGGAATCGGGCGCGACGGCGGGGCTGGACGTGCCATTCTACTCGCGCAACACCGACACCCTGGGGGCGCGTTACCGCGTTGGCGCCTGGACCGCCAACCTGTTGAGCACGCATCAAACCAAGCAATATTCGGACACGGCCAACACGGTGGCGGAAGCGGCCAACGGCGGCGTCGGCCTGATCCCCGGTTTCCGCGTATGGAACGCGCAGCTGTCGTGGAAGCCGGGCGCGTACGAAGTGGCGGCGGGCGTCAACAACCTGGCGGACAAGCGCTACTACACGCGCAACGTCGACGGCAACGCCGGCCGCATGACTGGCGCCCCGCGCACCGCCTACCTGCAACTCCGCGTCACCTACTAAATCCGGGGTCAGGTCCTCCATTTCTACACGAGCACAGCGCTAGTGGCCGTATTTTTTGACGGCACGCCCGGCTGTAGCAAGTGAGACGTTGAAATGGCGGGCGATGGCGGTCAGGGTGTAGGCGTTGCTGCGGTAGGCTTCGGCTATGGCGAGGTCACGGTCGGGAAACTTCGCCTGATAGGCCGGTAAAGGCAGGTGCACCGCGCTGCGATGCAGTTTGCTGATGCCGCTGTCGGCCAGCGGGAGCGCAGGCGCTTGAAGCTGCTGGATGAATTGCTTGCTTCCCAGGATTAATTGACGGTAAGTGTTGGCCAGAGGAGTTTTCGCGCCAATGCCGGCCAGCACGAACTCGCGGTAGGCCTCCTGCGCCGCGTGCGCCTGTTGGCCGAACTTGGCGAGCAACCAGCCTATCTCCAGCCAATCTGGCGGCGATGCCGTCAGCGACGTCAGCAGGTAGCTGCTCCAGCGCCATTCGCCCGGGTCACGGACCAGGCCGGCACGCACGGGATTCAGGACGATGTACCGTGCCAACTCCAGTAAATAGCTCTCCTTGTCCACGAGAATGGCTTTGTAACGGCCCTGGAACACATGGCCCGCCAACGCGTGGCGGCGATTGAAATATTGCGAGTACACACCGTTCAGCTGGCGCATCCCGCTTGCCAGTTTGCCTTCCATGGTCTCAACCAGCAGATGGTAGTGATTGTTCATCTGGCAGAAGGCGTGGATGGCAAAGTCGAACCGCGCGCACACTTCGCCGAGGGTTTGCAACCACATCAAGCGGTCGGTGTCGTCATAAAAGATCGCCGCCTTACGGTCACCTCGACTGGTGACATGGTATAGCGCGCCGGGGAATTCGAGTCTGAGCGGTCGAGTCATGACCACAGGGTAAGCAGCCATGCGCCCTCGATGATTGTCCTAAATCAGAAAAGTTCCGTTTACAGACGAGGCCGTGTAGAAATGGCGGACCTGACCCCGGAGTTTGCGTAGGACTAAGATGACATTTTGCAATGTTCGTAGCCTACATAGGACTACAAAGTGCTCCTATACCGGCAGTTTAGGTCGCTGCGTATAGTGTCTACATCAACTGGACAGACACTCACAGGGGCATATGATGAATGCGATCCATACTTCTTCCGCCGCGCCACAGCAGTCGATCAGCCTGATCGGCGCGCAACAGAACGATTTGCTGCGCGCCTTGTCGCGCGATGATTTGCTGGCCTTGTTTAATGACTTGGAAT
This sequence comes from Duganella sp. SG902, assembly GCF_013376005.1. Classification (GTDB taxonomy): domain Bacteria; phylum Pseudomonadota; class Gammaproteobacteria; order Burkholderiales; family Burkholderiaceae_D; genus Rugamonas. The sequence goes on from NZ_JABMJK010000007.1 coordinate 219,891, forward strand.
TGGTCACCTTGCCAGAAGGGAAGCATCTGTTCGATTTCGGTGACGCCATCGACTACACCTATTTCCCCACCAACGCCATCGTTTCCCTCCAGTATGTGATGGAGGATGGCGCCACCACCGAGATCGCCGTCGTCGGCCGTGAGGGGGTGGTCGGCGTGGCCCTGCATCCGACCGAACGCGCCAGCTACGCCGCCGTGGTGCAAACCGCCGGCTATGGCTATCGCCTGAAAACCTCGGTGCTGCGCGAGGTGTTCTATACCGGCGGCCCGCTGGCCCAGCAATTGATGCGCTATACCAGCATGATGTTCGCCCAACTGGCGCAAAGCGTGGCCGGCAGCCGTCATACCAGCATCGAGCAGAAACTGTGCCGCTGGCTGCTGGAACGCCTCGATCGCTCGCTGAGCAATGAGTTGAAGGTTACCCAGGAAATGATCGCCAATATGCTCGGTGTGCGCCGCGAAAGCATCACCGGCGCCGCCGGCAAACTGGCCCAGGAAGGCTTGATCACCTATCGTCGCGGTTGCGTTACCGTGCTGGACCGTGAGGGCATGGAGCGCCGCGCCGGCAGCTGCTACCAGGGCCGTGCCGCGGTGGCGGCCAGCCCGGCGCAACAACGCTACGCGGCGTGAGGATTCAGTGCAGGACGCGGGAAGGCGGGTCGATCAGGAAACCGTCAAATTCCCGTCGCGCCGGCATGCGCGCCGCCAGGTCCTGGTCCAGCTTGCGCTGCACCAGCTTGTGCCAGGCGCTGGCCCAGCGGGCCGCCAGCAGGGATTCTTCGGCCGAACGCGCGTAAAGCGTGCGTTCCACGGCAATTTTCTGTCTTTGCAGGGCGTAGCTGGCGGATATCAAGGTAGTCATGGCGTAGTTTGACTGGCTGGTTGATCGGCGATGCAGTGCCATTGTGCCCGTGTCGACCCCGTCCTGAATGTGCGCCACTTCACCCATAACGATGAGAAATCGAACTCAGCCGTGTAAAATAGATGGGCTGTTGCATTTTTGCATCGTTTCTTGTCGGATTTTTCCCTGAATGTGGTCTTCCCAAATTTCTAAAAACGCGTTGGCGGGCCTGACCACGTCGTTCGCGCTGGTTCCCGAATGCATCGCTTTCGCGCTGGTGGCGCATTTGAATCCGCTCACCGGTTTGTACGGGGCTTTCTTTATCTGCACCATCACCGCGATCTTCGGCGGCCGCCCGGGCATGATTTCCGGCGCCGCCGGTTCGATGGCGGTGGTGATCGTGGCCCTGGTGGCCCAGCATGGCCTGCAGTATTTCCTCGTCACGGTGGTGTTGAGCGGATTGATCATGCTGCTGTTTGGCGTGCTGCGGCTCGGCAAGCTGGTCAGCATGGTGCCGCATCCGGTGATGCTGGGCTTCGTCAACGGCCTGGCGATCGTGATCGCCTGGTCGCAGCTGCAGCACTTCAAGGTCGATGGCGCCTGGCTGCGCGGCCCCGCGCTGGCCTGGATGTGCGGCCTGGTGGCGCTGACCATGGTGATCGTCTATCTGCTGCCGCGCCTGACCAAGGCCTTGCCGCCAGCGCTGGTGGGGATTCTGGGCGTGGGCGTGCTGTCGCAGCTGCTGCACCTGCCGGTGCGCACGCTGGGCGACATGGCCAACATCGCCGGCGGCTTGCCGCAATTCGCGCTGCCCGATGTGCCGCTGAATATGGATACGCTGCGCATCGTGCTGCCTTACGCGGCGCTGATGGCGGTGGTCGGCCTGCTGGAAACGCTGCTGACTTTTAATCTCACCGATGAAATCACCGAAACGCGCGGCTTGCCGAACCAGGAGTGCGTGGCGCTGGGCGTGGCCAATGTCACCTCCGGCCTGTTCGGCGGCATGGGCGGCTGCGCCATGATCGGCCAGACCATGATCAACCTGAGTTCCGGCGGCCGCACCCGCGTCTCGGGCGCGGTCAGCGGGATAATGATTTTACTGTTTATATTGTTTCTATCGCCGCTGATCGAGCGCATTCCGCTGGCCGCGCTGGTGGGCGTGATGTTCGTGGTGGCGCAGCAGACGTTCGCGTGGAGCTCGCTACAGGTGCTGGGCAAGGTGCCGCGCCATGACGCCTTGCTGATTATCGTGGTCACCGCGATTACCGTCGCCACCGACCTGGCGATCGCGGTGCTGTGCGGGATCGTGATCGCGGCGCTGGGCTTCGCCTGGCGCCATGCGCGCGAGATCCGCGCCGACGCGGCCACCGTCGACGACGTCAAGACCTACACGCTGCACGGCACGTTATTCTTCGCATCGGTGGCCCGCTTCAACGATTTGTTCGATCCGCAGGGCGATCCCGGGCAGACCGTGCTCGATTGCCGCCATCTGCGCCTGGCCGATCATTCGGCCGTGGTGGCGGTGGCCACGTTGAGCGAACGCTACGCGCGCGCCGGCAAGACCCTGCAAGTGCAGCACCTGTCCAAGCGCTGCGCCACGCTGCTGCAACGCTCGGGTGTGATGGCTACGGTATGAAGTAATCGTCCAGTATTTGCTCAACAGAGTAGGGGAGCTGCGCTGGGAAGGAGTTGAGATCCAGTCCGGTTTCCGATGCCGCCCTGTATCGGGTGGTCTGGTAGCAGTCCAGCGAGAACGGCTGCACCGAAGCGCGCATGCTGGGGGCATCCTTGAGCAAAAACGCGATTCGGCGGCGCTGCTCTCGCAGATGGATTTGCGCATCTATCCATAGCACCAGATCGTCGTCGTAGCTCGGGCCGCTGCGGGATTGAACCAGCGTTTGCATGTCGCACCTCCAGAAAGGCATAGGCTAATCCTATGCTCCTTCTGAAGTTTGATACAACTCAGTTACCGCTTATTTGCCTTCCAGCGCGGCGATAGCGGCGGCTACGCCTGCGCCGTAGGCCGGATCGGCCTGGGTGCAGTTGTAGATGTGGCGCTCTTGCACCGCCTTCGATACGCCGTGGATCGCGCGCGCCGTGTTTTCAAACAGCAGCTGCTTTTTCTCGGCCGTCAGCAAGCGGAACAGGTTGCCCGGCTGCGAGTAGTAGTCGGTGTCCACGCGGTGGTTCCAGTGGTCGGCCGCGCCTTCCAGCGACAGCGGCGGTTCCTTGAACTGCGGGCTCTCGACCCATTCGCCTCGGCTGTTCGGCTCGTACGGTGTGCTGCCGCCTTCGTTCGGCAGGATGCGCATGGCGCCGTCGCGGTGGTAGTTGTGGAACGGGCACTTCGGCGCGTTCACCGGGATCTGGTGGTGGTTGACGCCCAGGCGGTAGCGCGCCGCGTCGCCATACGAGAACAGCCGCGATTGCAGCATCTTGTCCGGCGAGAAGCCGATGCCTGGCACCACGTTGGCCGGCGAGAACGCCGATTGCTCGACCTCGGCATGGTAGTTCTCCGGATTGCGGTTCAGCTCCAGGATGCCGACGTCGATCAGCGGGTAATCCTTGTGCGGCCACACCTTGGTCAGGTCGAACGGGTGGTACGGCACTTTGGAGGCGTCGGCTTCCGGCATGATCTGCACCGCCAGTTTCCAGCGCGGGAATTCCTTGCGCTCGATCGCGTCGAACAGGTCGCGCTGCGAGCTTTCGCGGTCGACGCCGATCAGCGCGGCCGCCTCGGCGTCGCTCAGGTTCTCGATCCCTTGCTGCGACACGAAGTGGAACTTGACCCAGTAACGCTCATTGGCCGCGTTGATGAAGCTGAAGGTGTGGCTGCCGAAGCCGTGCATGTGGCGGTAGCCTTTCGGGATGCCGCGGTCGCTCATGACGATGGTGACCTGGTGCAGCGCTTCCGGCAGCAGGGTCCAGAAGTCCCAGTTGTTCTCGGCGTTGCGCAGGTTGGTCTTGGGATCGCGCTTGACCACGTGGTTCAGGTCCGGGAACTTGAGCGGATCGCGGAAGAAGAACACCGGCGTGTTGTTGCCGACGATGTCCCAGTTGCCTTGCTCGGTGTAGAACTTGACGGCGAAGCCGCGAATGTCGCGCTCGGCATCGGCCGCGCCGCGCTCGCCGGCCACGGTGGAGAAGCGCAGGAACACATCGGTTTTCTTGCCGACTTCCGAGAACAGCGCCGCGCGCGTGTATTTGGTGATGTCGTGGGTGACGGTGAAGGTGCCGTAGGCGCCCGAGCCCTTGGCGTGCATGCGGCGCTCGGGAATGACTTCGCGGGCGAAGTGGGCCAGCTTTTCCAGGTGCCACACGTCTTGCAGCAGCACCGGGCCGCGCGGGCCGGCGGTCTGGGTATTTTGGTTGTCGACAACCGGCGCGCCGGCAGCAGTAGTGAGGTTTTTCATGAAACTTCCTTCGCCTGAATGGGGATGAATGGAAACTTCCAGCTTAACTACTACAACAACTTTTTACCGCTCTCAAAAGGGAGAGCCGCAATGAAAAACGCCCGGCGGTGCCGGGCGTTCTAAACTACCTGAATTACTTGCTTGGGTAGACGATGTCGTCGCGACGGTCGTGCGCGCGGGCTGCGTCGTCGGTGCCGGTGACTTTCTCTTTACCGTACGACACGGCTTCCATCTGACCTTCTTTCACGCCTTGTACTTTCAGGGCGGTGATCAGGGCTTGCGCGCGCTTCTGGCCCAGGGCCAGGTTGTACTCGGCGCCGCCGCGGTCGTCGGTGTTGCCTTCGACTTTGATTGCGACGTTCGGGTTGGCGGCCAGGAATTTGGCGTGATCGGCGACCAGGGCGTCGAATTCCGGCTTGACGGTGTACTTGTCGAAGTCGAAGTAGACGCTACGGTTCTTGTAGATCGAGCTGTTTGGGTCCAGGTAGGCTGGCAGCGGGGCGGCAACCGGGGCTGGCGCTGGCGCGGCAACTGGCGCTGGTGCCGGAGCCGGGGCTGGCGCTGGAGCCGGTGCTGGCGCAGGGGCTGGTGCTGGGGTCGAGCAGGCGCTCAGCAGAGCGATGGTGCAGGCTGCCAGCAGAAGATTGGTTTTAGCTTTCATCGTAATACTCCCGAATTGGTTTTGTTTGTGGGACAAGGGACACACAAGGGTGTGAGGCTGTACCTCCAGCCGCGAGCGGTATTATATAAGGGTTTCCCTTGGAAATATTGGTCTCATGCATTATTTTTTCAGCCAAGGCTTAAAAGGCGTTAAATCCATATCGCTTTCGACATACCAGGCGCGGCGTGCGATGTCGAATTTGGCCCCCAGTGCCTTGACCTCATCCTTTTCATGAAAGCCCGCCGACAGGTACTGGCGCGATGTTGCCACAGTTGGCGGCGCGGTGGCGGCGCGTTCGTTACGCGCCAGCGCCGCCTCGGCCGCCGCTGAGGCTTTGGGCAGGCGCAGCTGCGCGATGAAGCCGCTGCGCCGGGCCGGCTCGGCCGGCGACAGCAGGGTCAGGCGCGCGCGCGCGCGGGTGGCGGCCACGTAGAACAGGTTTTCCTCCTCGCGTCGCGGCTGCTGCGGGTGTGGGAACTCGTCGTCTTGCAGGAACGGCAAGATCACGTGGTCGAATTCCTTGCCCTTGGCGTTGGCGGCGCAGTCGATCAGCACCGCCTTGCGGTCGCGCTTGCGGCGGATGAAGGCTTCGCGCGCGTTGATCGCGCTCCAGAACTCGCGCAGGCTCTGGCCCGAGGCCTTGGCGGCCTCCAGCAGGCTGGCGATCGACTTGTTGATGACGCCGGCGTCGTAGGCGCGCACGAAGATGCGGCGCGCGGTGGCGGCCAGCTGCACCCGCTCGCACAGCTCGCCCAGCACGGCGGTGGCCGGCGCCTCCTTGTCCACCTCGGCCAGCCAGGCCAGCGCGGCGATGACGGCGCGCTTGGTGGCCTCGCTGGCGACCTCGCGGTAACCGGGTTCGACGCCGTCGCGGCGCTCGTCCTCGATCAGGAACAGCTCGCCCAGCAGGTCCGGGCTTTTCAGGATCTGTTGCTTGAAGTTGTCCATGCTGTGGCTGGAAAACTTCATCTCGCTGAACGCCACCAGCGCGTCGACGATGGCGCTGCGCACCTGCTCGGACTTGACGGCGCCGAAGTCCCGCAGCGCGATCGCCAGCAGCCCGCGCAGGAACAGGATTTCATCGCGCTGCAGGTAGCCGGCCATGGGCGGCGTGCGGTAGTCGATGTCGGCCTCGATCAGCGCGTTCTCGATCGCCATCGACTGGTGGCGGTCGCGGATCAGGATGGCGCAGCCGTCGTAGCTGTGGCCGTCCGCCTTCCACTGGCGTACGGCGGCCACCACGCGTTGCGCGCAGTCGGCGGCGCCGTCGTAGTGGGCTTGCTGGATCTCGGTGCGCAGCGGCAGCTGCGATTCCACCGGCTTTTGCTTGAACTCGGCCATGGCGTAGGCCAGGTGCGGGCCGTGGCGCCAGGTGTGCGTCAGCGGATAGCGCTGCAGCTTGGGATAGCGCTCGGCGAAGCGGCGGTTCAGGTATTCGTCGCTGGCGCCCAGCTTGGCGTGGATCACCTGGTCCTTGTCGCCGGCGCCGACGAAATAGCACTGCGGCCGGTCGATCAGCGCGTCGAGGATGCGGAAGGCGGCCTCGTTCAGGTCGTGCAGCTCATCGCACAGCACCAGCCGGTAGTCCGGGAATTGCTCGGCCAGCCGGCCGCCGCCGTGCAGATTGCAGGCCAGGTCGTAGGTGGCGTCGAACGGGCCGCGGAACACGGCGCCGGCGCCGCCGTCCAGGCGCAGCTTTTCGTATTCCAGCGTGGTCAGGTAGTCGGTCAGCGACACGCCGAGGATCTCGGCGGCTTCCTCGGGCGCCATGAACTCGACGTCGGCCTCCAGCGCCATGCTGGCTTTCAGGCCCAGCTGCGCGTCGAGGAACTGGCTCAGCGCCACGCTGTGGGTGTGCAGTTCCAGGCCGTCGACGTGGTTGGCGTAGCGCTCGGCGGTGCGGTCCATGGCTTGCAGCGCGTAGTGCTTCAGCGCGCGCGCCTCGCCGCACTGGCGCACGTTGTCGCCGTCGATCAGGTCCATCATCCAGGCCGCGAAGTCCTCAAAGCTCAGCACGGCGACGCGGTCGGCCATGGCCGGCGCCACGCCGACCTCCAGCAGGCGGCGGCGCAGCACCTCGCTCGCTTCCGGCGTGAAGGTCAGCGCCAGGATCTGTTCCGGCGCCAGGCCGCGCGCCAGCGCCTCGCCGATGCGCAGCGCCAGCGTGGTGGTCTTGGCGGCGCCGGCGTTGGCGTCCACCAGCACCACCTTGTTCTGCGCCAGCTGGATGGCGCTTTGTTCAGCGGTCGGGATCAGGCCTTGCGGAGTGAAGCGGGGAGAATTGTTCGACTGGTTCATCCGCTACATTATAGCGACCGGCGGCGCCAGGCCGGTAGCGGGGCGCGCCGGCGCCGTGTCCAGGCTGGCCGCGGGCGGCGTCAGGCGCGCGGTGGCGCCCTCGATGAACTGGGCGCTGAACACGCGCTTTTCGATCTCGGAGTCCTGCTGGGCGATGCGCGCGCACAGCAGGTCGGCAGCGGCGGCCGCCATCCTGGGCATGGGCTGGCGCAGCGTGGTCAGGTTGTAGCTGATCCAGTTGGACGGCTCGACGGCGTCGAAGCCGGCCACCGACAGCTGCTCCGGCACCTCGATGCCCAGCTCATGGCGCGCGCAGTCGAGGCAGCCGATGGCCATCACGTCGCTGCCGCAGATAATCGCGTCCGGCACCCCGCCCAGTTGGGCGATGATGGCTTTCAGGCCCTGCGCGCCGCTACGGTAATCATACTGGCCCGGCACCACCACCGGCGCCGGCAGGCCCAGCTCGGCGATGCGCTCGCAGGCGCCAAGGCGGCGCTCGTAGGCCACGCTCAAGTCTTCGTCGCCGGCGATGATGCCGAACTGGCGGTGGCCGGCGGCGGCCAGGCGCGTGACCAGCAGCCGGCCCGCCTCCCGGTGGTCGCAGCTGACGGTGTTGACGCAGCGGTCGCGCAGCATGCGGTTGAACAGCACCAGCGGCATGCGGCGGCGGTCGAACTCGGCGATGTGCTCGTCGGTCAGGCGGGCGGCGGCGACCACGCCGTCCACCTGGTATTGCCAGACGTCGGCCAGCACGCCGTCGACCTCGGCCTCGCGCTGCAGAGTGAACATCAGCAGTCGCTTGCCGCGCAGGTTGAACTGCTGGCTGATCTCCGCCAGCAGCTCCGGGTAGTACAGATTGGCCTGGTTGGTGACGATCAGCGCGATCATGTTCGAGCGGCGCGTGATCAGGCTGCGCGCGGCGGCGTTGGGAATGTAATCGAGCAGGGTGGCCGCCTGCATCACGCGCGCGTAAGTGCTCTTGGAAACGCTGGCGCCGGGCTTGAAGCAGCGCGACACCGCCGACTGCGACACGCCCGCCACCAGCGCCACGTCATACGAGGTGACGCGGCGGTTTTCGCTGGCGATCACGGCTTTCAGCTCGGTCGCGCTGTGCTCCACTGTCAGCTTGGTTTTGCTCATCGTCTCGGGGCGCGGCGTTGGCCTTGTATTTTTATCAGGTAATCTAGGATAATTAAAATCTTACCTGCTAGCAACAAATATCGTATTTCTGCAAAGAAATAACCTCTTCCCTGTGGCTATGACGCAATTTTCCCTGCGCCGGCGCTTTTTCTGATAGCATATCGCCCCTTGATTTAAAGGAAGGGGCAAGATGGCCATAGCTTGCGGCGTCGATTTCGGCACGTCCAATTCCACCGTCGGCTGGGTGCGTCCCGGCCACCCGGTGATGCTGGGACTGGAGGATGGCAAGACCACCTTGCCCTCGGTCGTCTTCTTCAATGCGGACGACGACGAGGTCACCTACGGCCGCGCCGCGCTGGGCGAGTACCTGGCCGGCTACGAGGGCCGCCTCATGCGCTCCATGAAAAGCCTGCTCGGCACCAGCCTGATCGACGGCCAGACCGAGGTCGGCGGCCGCGCGCTGCCGTTCCGCCTGTTGCTGTCCCAGTTCATCGGCGAGTTGAAGCATCGCGCCGAGCGCGCCGCCGGGCGCGAATTCAGCTCGGCGGTGTTCGGCCGCCCGGTTCACTTCATCGACGACAACCAGGAAAACGACCGGCTGGCGCAGGACACCCTGGCCGAGGTGGCGCGCGCGGTCGGCTTCAAGGACATCGCCTTCCAGTTCGAGCCGATCGCCGCCGCCTTCGATTACGAGTCGCAGATCGAGCGCGAAGAGCTGGTACTGATCGCCGACATCGGCGGCGGCACCTCGGACTTTTCGCTGGTGCGCCTGTCGCCCGAGCGCGCCAAGAAAGCCGAGCGGCGCGACGACATCCTGGCCAACGGCGGCGTCCACATCGGCGGCACCGACTTCGATAAATACCTGAGCCTGTCGTCCATCATGCCGCTGCTGGGCTACGGCAGCCGCCTGCGCAACAACAGCGAGGTGCCGTCCAGCTACTACTTCAACCTGGCCACCTGGCACACCATCAACCAGGTCTACACCAAGAAAATGTGGACCCAGCTGTCCGACCTGCTGCGCGATTCGGACGAGCAGGAAAAGCTGGGCCGCCTGCAGCGCCTGATCGACGAGCGCGCCGGCCACTGGCTGGCCATGAAGGCGGAGGAGGGCAAGATCGCCCTGTCCTCCGAGGCCCAGGTGCGGCTCGAGCTCGACCGGCTGGCGCCGCCGGTGACGCTGTCGCTGCGCCGCCAACAGTTCGACGACGCCATCGACCACCTGGTCGGCTCGGTGGAAACCACGGTCAACCAGCTGCTGGCCGACGCCGGCGTCAAGCCCGAAGACGTGGACACGGTGTTTTTCACCGGCGGCTCCAGCGGCGTGCGCAAGCTGCGCGAGCGCATCGGCGCGCTGGTGCCGACCGCCCGCAAGGTGGAGGGCGATTTGTTTGGCAGCATCGGCGCCGGCCTGGCGCTCGACGCGGTGCGTAAATTCGGCTAAGGACAGGCATGCTCGACCAACCCATCGTCATGCTGGACTTTGAAACCACCGGGCTGTCGCCGGCCATGGGCGACCGCATCACCGAAGTGGCGGCGCTGCGCATCGTCGGCGGCGAGGTGGTGGAGCGTTACGTCTCGCTGGTCAATTGCGGGGTGCGCATCCCGGCCTTCATCACCGGCCTGACCGGCATCACCCAGGCCATGGTGGACAGCGCGCCGCCGGCGGCGGAAGTGGTGCCGCAACTGCTGGACTTCATCGGCGGCGACCCGCTGTCGGCCCACAACGCCAGCTTCGACGAGAAATTCCTGCGCGCCGAGGCGGCCGGGCTGAACCTGGCGCCGCGCCACGCCTCGCTGGTGTGCTCGCTCAAGCTGTCGCGCCGCGTGTTCCCGCAACTGGGCAGCTACAAGCTGGGCCAGCTGTCCAGCGCGCTCGGCATCCGGTTCCGCAGCGCCGCCCACCGGGCCGAGGCCGACGCCGAGGTGGCGGCGCAGGTGCTGATCCACATCGGCCGCCACCTGCGCGCCAGTTACGGCATCGCCCAGGTCGACACCGAGCTGCTGGTGGCCGTCAACAAGCTGGCGGCGGCCAAGGTGCCGCAGTTTCTCCAGAAGCGCGCCGGACAATAAGCGGTCGTTCCTGATCGCGGCGCGATTGAGCGCGCGCAAACCCCGCCGAAAAGTGCGTTTTACACTTTAGTCAACATTGTTACAAAGTTGACCAGAGGTGCGCCATGAAAAAGCAGTGCACGGCCCAGCAGGGATATGACAGCTACCGGTGGTTTCTCGACGCCGCCGAGCGCGGCGACGCCTACGCGCAATTCAATCTCGGCCGCATGTACAAGGCCGGCGACGGCGTCGCGCGCGACGAGGCCAAAGCTTGCTACTGGATGGGCAAGGCGGCCCGCCAAGGCCTGGCCTATGCGCAGAACCAGCTTGGCGCCATGTATTACTATGGCCGCGGCGTCGAGCCGGACGATGATCTGGCGGTGTACTGGTTCCGCAGCGCGGCCCGCCAGGGCGAGGCCTCGGCCCAGCAAAACCTCGGCCAGATGTACCGGAAGGGGCGCGGCCTGGTGCGCAGCGACGAAATGGCCTGCAGCTGGTTCAGCCGCGCCGCCGACCAGGGGCTGGCCAGCGCGCAAACCCTGCTCGGCGAATGCTACGCCGATGGCCGCGGCGTGCCGCGCAACTATCCGATGGCGCTGGCGTGGTACCGCAAGGCCGCGCTGCAAAACGATCCGCACGCCCAGCTGCGCCTCGGCCTGATGTACAAGCACGGCTTTGGCGTGGCGCGCAACGAGGTGCAGGCGGTGGCGTGGTTCCGCCAGGCCGCCATGCAGGACATCGCGGCGGCCCAGCGGCTGGTTGGCGTGGCCTACGCCGAGGGCGTGGGCGTGCCGTGCGATCCGCCGCGCGCGGTGTCGTGGCTGCTGCGCGCGGCCGAGCAGGATGACGTCGACGCCCAGTTCAACCTTGCCGTGCTGCTGTCGCACGGCAAGGGCGTGGAGCACGATCTGGATCTGGCGCTGACCTGGTATCAGCGCGCGGCCGAGGCCGGCCATGCGCTGGCCCAGTACAACCTCGGCGGCATGTACGCGCGCGGCTGCGGCGTCGCGCGCGACGACCGCCGCGCGCTGCAATGGTATCGGCTGGCGGCCGAGCAGGGCGCCGCCAGCGCGCAGTTCAACGTGGCCGTCATGTACGCCAACGGTTGCGGCGTGAGCCGCGACGACACGCTGGCCGCCGTCTGGTATCGCAGCGCCGCCGAGCAGGGCGACGCCAGCGCCCAGAACAACCTGGGCGTGATGTACGCCAACGGCATCGGTGTCGAACGGGACGACCGGCAGGCGGTCGACTGGTACGCCCGGGCCGCCGAGCAGGGGCATGCGCTGGCCCAGTTCAACCTGGGCGGCATGTACAGCAGCGGCCGCGGGGTGCCGCGCGACCCGCTGCGGCGGCCGCTGGCGTGATCAGCCGCTGGCCGGCTGGCGGCGGTCGAGGAACAGGCTGTTGCCGTGGACCTTCTTGGCCTGTTTCTTCGATTCCGCCGCCGCCGTGGCGATCTGGTGATGGGTGTGGTACTGGTGGGGCTCCACCCGGATCGCGCCGATCGACAGGCTCATCAACGAGTAAAACACTTTCCGGCCCTGGCGGTCCTCGCTGATGTAGCCGCCGCGCTCGCGGTCCTCGGTGCTGTAGAAGTCCAGCACGCCGCGGCCGAACTCGTCCAGCACGGTCTGGCAGCGCCGCTCCCAATCCTCGCTCTGGAACAGGACCATGAAGTCGTCGCCGCCGATGTGGCCGACGAAGTCACGGTCGGGGTCGGTGTAGCTGCTGAGCAGGTTGCCGGTCAGCTGGATCACGTCGTCGCCCCGGCGGTAGCCGTACGCGTCGTTGAACGGCTTGAAGTGGTCGAGGTCGAAATAACAGACCCAGAAGCGGGTGCCGCTTTCCAGCAGGCGGTCGATGTGCTCGGTGATCGGCACATTGCCCGGCAGCTGGGTCAGCGGGTTGGCGTAGCGGGCGGCGTGGATCTGCATCTGCGTGATCTCGCGCATCAGGTCGTGGCCGGTGCCCATGCCGAGGTAGCGGCCCTGGTCGGTGATGATGAAACCGTTGAACAAATGGTGGGCGTCCGCCTGCGCCATGCGGAAACTCAGTTCCTGCAGGCTGGTGGCCTTGTCGGCGATCAGCGGGTTGTGGTCCATGAACTGGCGGCAGGACTTTTTGCCGTACAGCTCGCGCTCGTAGGGACGGGCGAAGTGCTCGATCATGACAAAGCGGCTGATCAGGCCCTGCGGCACGCCGTCATCCACCACGGGGATGATCAGCAAGTCCGGCGCGCGCTGGAAAATCTCGTACACCTCGTTGTTGCTCATGCCGGTCGACACCGCCTCCACCTCGTGCAGCAGCTTGCGGATGGTGGCTTGCTTGTCGATGGCGCGCTGCGGATACACCGCCACGCCGTTGCGCGACAGCGCCTTGACCACCTCCGCCGGCGCCGCCCGGGCCGGCGTCGGATGCGGGCGGCCCAGATGGTAGCCCTGGCCCAGCGCCACGCCGACGTCGCGCAGCACCAGCAGCTCGGCCTGCGTCTCGATGCCCTCCGCGATCACGCGCGTGTTGGATTTCTCGGCGATCTCCTGGATCGAGCGCACGAATTGCAGCTTCACCGGGTCGTGGTTGATGCCCTGGATGAAGTGCATGTCGATCTTGACGTATTCCGGCCGCAGCTCCGACCACAGGCGCAGGCTGGAAAAGCCCTCGCCCAGGTCGTCGATGGCGATCTGGAACCCCATCTTGCGGTAATGCAGCACCGCCTCGCGCATCAGGTCGTAGTCGTAAGTGGGCTGGTTCTCGGTCAGCTCGATGATCACGCGCTCGGGGTTGATGCCGATCTGGTGGATCACCTCCAGCGTTTCGCCATGGCGGGCGTCGCGCTGCAACAGGCATTCCGGGCTGACGTTGAGGAACAGCTTGCCCGGCAGGCCGAGCTCGGCAAAGCGCTCCAGCACCACCTTGCGGCACAGGTGCTCGACCTCCACCGTCAGGCCGTTGGCGCGCGCGGCCTTGAACAAATTCATCGGCGCATGCAGCGGGCTGTCGGACGGTCCGCGTATCAAACCTTCGTAGGCGATGATTTCGCCGGTCTGCATGTGTACAATCGGTTGAAACAGCGCGCTGAGCTGGCGGCGCGCCAGGATGTCGTAGAGATGGGCGCGCAACACGGCCTCCTCGTCATCGTCCCGGGGTTTCAGATAGGTGATTGTGGCGCCGGCGCCCGGCTTGAGTGCGGAATTCACGATTGGTCGTAGGCCAAATATCGGTTTAACTGTACGATCGTAGTGGACATTTATGACGACATGATGAATTATGGAAATTGTTTTGTTCTGGACAGGAAAGTTATGCATTGTGTAAGCCGCTACGTCGTCCTCTGCTGCAACCTGCTGGCCGCCGCCAGCGCCAGCGCCTCCGGCATTGCCGTGCAAGTGCAGGACGCCGCCGGCAAGGTGCTGCCCGATACCGTGATCTACGTCGAACCCGAGGGCGCCGCCGCGGCTGCCGGCGGCAAGCCGGCCGGCGCGCAGATCGAGCAAAAGGGGCTGAAATTCATGCCCCTGGTGAGCGTGGTGCAGGTCGGCGCCACCATCAACTTCCCGAACAACGACAAAGTGCGCCACCACATCTACTCGTTCTCGCCGGCCCACAAGTTCGACCAGAAGCTGTATTCCGGCCAGGCCGCCTCGCCGCAGGTGTTCGACAAGGCCGGCACGGTGGTGCTCGGCTGTAACATTCATGACAAAATGATCGCTTACGTCAAAGTGGTCGATACCCCGTATTTCGCCAAGACCGACGGCGCCGGCGCGGCCCGCATCGAGCTGCCGGCGGGTAAATACGTGGTCAAGGCCTGGCACTACAACACGGTGGGCGGCGCCACCCCGGAACAGGCGCTGACGGTCAAAGCGGGGGCGGAACTGTCGACCGCCATTTTCAAGCTGCCGATGAAGCCAGTGGTGGTGGACGATGCCGGATCCGGTCTTTAACAGGAGCGGCTTGCGCACCCGCATGCGCTTTCGCAGCCTCGAAAGCCGCATCGTCACGCTGTTCCTGGTGCTGATCGTGGCGGTGCAGGTGATCGGCCTGTTCGTCATCCAGCAGGGCATCGACAGCAACGCGCGCGCGGCCATCGGCTCGGAGCTGAATAACGGCGCCAAGATATTCCGCCGCCTGCTGGAGCAAAACGCCCAAAGCCTGCGTTTCGGCGCGCGGCTGCTGGCGCGCGACACCGCCTTCGTGGCGGCCATCGGCAACAACGAGGAAAGCGACCGCGCCACCATCGAATCGGCGCTGGCCAACAGCGGGCGCCGCATCAAGGCCTCGTTGTCGATGCTGATCGGCGACGACCGCAAGATCAGCGCCACCACCAATCCCAAGCAGTCGGCCGGCCTTGAGCACATGGCGCTGTCCATGCTGGACGCCGCCGAAGCGGCCGACGGCGCGATCGGCATCGCCATCGTCGATCACCGGCCGTTCCAGATCGTCGCCATGCCGGTCAAGGCGCCGATCACCATCGGCTGGATCGTGATGACCTTCCCGATCGACCGCCAGCTGGCCAATGAAATGCGCGAGGTCAGCTCCCTGCACGCCACGGTGCTGACGCGTGACGCCCACGGCAAGTGGCTGCCGGCCGGCTCCACCTTTGTCGGCCCGTCCGCGCAGGCGGTGGTCGACCAGCTGCAAGCCTTGCCGGCCACGCCCGCCGGCCCGTTCGACCTGACGGTGGAAACCGCCAAGTACAGCGCGCGCCTGATCTCGATTGGCGAAGACAACGGCCAGAACGCCAGCGTGCTGCTGGCGCGATCGATCGACGAGGCCACCGCAGATTATCGCAGCCTGGAGCGCTGGCTGGTCGGTCTGACGCTGGGCGGCATCTTCGCCTCGGCGCTGGCCATCGTGTTCACCGCCAAGCGCATCGCCCAGCCGATCAGCCAACTGGCGGTGACCGCCAAGCGGCTGGAGGAGGGCGACTACAAGGTCGCCATCGACAGCACGCGCGAGGACGAAATCGGCCAGCTGGCGCACGCCTTCGACGCCATGCGCGAGGGGATCGCCAAGCGCGAACAGGAAATCCGCCGGCTGGCGTACTGGGACACCCTGACCAATCTGCCGAACCGCGCGCAGTTCGTGCTGCTGCTGAACGACGCGTTGCTGGAGGCGCGCCGGCGCGAGGAGGCCCTGTTCGTGCTGATGATGGACCTGGACCGCTTCAAGCACGTCAACGACGTCATGGGCCACAGCTTTGGCGACGCCTTGCTGCGCCAGGTGGCGGGGCGCCTGCAACTGCTGCTGGCCAATCGGCGCCAGTCCTCGGCGCAGGTGGCGCGGCTGGGCGGCGATGAATTCGCCGTGCTGCTGCCGGCCGCGAACATCGACGCGGCGCAGTTGATGGCGGCCGAGATCCTGCAGGCGCTGGAAACGCCGCTGTCGCTGGAAGAGCAGACCGTCGACATCGGCGCGGGCCTCGGCATCGCCGGCTTCCCCGCGCACGCGGACGACGGCGAGACTCTATTGAGCATGGCCGAAGTGGCGATGTACACCGCCAAGCAGCGCAACGACGGCGCCGTGGTGTACGACGCCGCCATGGACAAGGGCAGCGCCAAGAGCCTGTCGCTGCTGACGGAATTGCGCAGCGCGGTCGAGCGCGACGAGTTCCGCCTGCACGTGCAGCCCAAGATTTCGCTGCAGACCGGGCAGGTGGTCGGCATGGAGGCGCTGGTGCGCTGGGCGCATCCGGAGCGCGGCAACGTCTTCCCGGACGAATTCATCCCGTTCGCCGAGCAGACCGGCTTTATCCGCGTGCTGACGCGCTGGGTGATGGAAAAATCGGCCGAGTTGTGCCGCGAGCTGGCGGGCAGGGGCCATCACCTCAAGGTGTCGGTCAACCTCTCCACGCGCGACCTGCTGGACCAGGACCTGCCGGCCAAATTCGCCGACCTGCTGGCGCGCCACAAGCTGACGCCGGGCTCCTTCTGCCTGGAGATCACCGAGAGCGCCATCATGGACGATCCGGTGCGCGCGCAGAACACGCTGGAGCGCCTCAGCGCCATGGGCCTGGACCTCTCGATCGACGATTTCGGCACCGGCTATTCCTCGCTGGCCTATCTCAAGCGCCTGCCGGTGAATGAACTGAAGATCGACAAATCCTTCGTGCTGAATATGGAGCGCGACGAGGGCGACACCAAGATCGTGCGCTCCACCATCGACCTTGGCCACAACATGGGCCTGCGCGTGGTGGCCGAGGGGATCGAGAGCGAAGCCGTGTGGCGCCTGCTGGCGGAACTGGGCTGCGACCAGGGGCAGGGCTACTTCATGAGCCGTCCGATCCCGGGCGACCAATTGATACCGTGGCTGGAGAAATGGCGCGCGCCGATCGCGCTGGAGGCGCCGGCGGCGGGGATGGCGGACGTCAGTTACGCCAAATAAAAATCGTCTTTGTTTTTCAGCTAACGTGTCATATTTGTTATGCTTCACGTTATGATCTGTATTCTTGATGAACCTTACATGGATACGGATCACACATGCAACGACGCGCACTCCTGGCTTCCCTCCTGATCGCCCAATCCGCGCTGGCGCAAAACTGCCCGGCGCCTGGCGTTTCGCTGAACTACCCGGTCACCCGCACCGTCGACCAGCAGGACAACTACCACGGCACCGTCATCGCCGATCCGTATCGCTGGCTGGAAGACGCCAACAGCGCCGAGACCAAGGACTGGGTGACGGCGCAGAACCAGCTGACCCAAAGCTACCTGTCGCAGATCCCCACCCGCGAGGCGATCAAGGCGCGCCTGACCAAACTGTGGAACTACGAGCGTTTCAGCGTGCCGTTCAAGGAAGGCGGCCGCTATTTCTACAGCCGTAACGACGGCCTGCAAAACCAGTCGGTGCTGTACACCATGAAGACGCTGGCCGACGTGCCGCGCCAGCTGCTCGATCCGAACACGTTGGCCGCTGACGGCACCGTGGCGCTGGCCGGCCTGGCGGTCAGCCCGAACGGCAAATACCTCGCCTACAGCACCGCCGCCTCGGGCTCGGACTGGAACGAGATCAAGGTGCGCGACATCGACACCGGCAAGGACATCGAGGACCACATCAAGTGGGTCAAGTTCTCGCGCACGGCATGGCTGCAGGACGGTTCCGGCTTCTTCTACAGCCGCTACGACGAGCCGAAGGAAGCCACCAAGCTGGCCGACGTCAACTACTTCCAGAAGCTGTACTTCCACAAGCTGGGCACCCCGCAAAGCGCGGACGTGCTGGTGTACGACCGCCCCGACCACAAGGACTGGGGCTTCAGCGCCGAAGTCACGCAGGATGGCCGCTTCCTCGTCATCAACGCCTCGCAGGGGACGGAAAACAAGAACCGGGTGTTCTACAAGGATTTGAGCAAGAAGGACGCCAAGGTGGTGGGCCTGCTGGAGGACTTCGACGCCGCGTATGACTTCATCGGCAACGACGGCCCGGTATTCCTGTTCCGCACCGAGCGCAACGCGCCGCGCGGCCGCATCGTCAGCATCGACACGCGCAAGCCGGGTGTGCTGAACTGGAAGCAGATCGTCCCGGAGAGCAGCAATACCATGGTGTCGGCCTCGCTGGTCAACAATCAGCTGATCGTCGACTACCTGAGCGACGCGCATAGCCTGGTCAAGATCTACGACCTGAAAGGCAAGGCGCTGCACGACATCGAGCTGCCCGGCCTGGGCACCGCCGCCGGCTTCAGCGGCAAGCGCGCGGACACCGAGACCTTCTACGCCTTCACCGGTTTCACCAACCCGACCACCATCTACCGCCACGACCTGAAGACCAACAAGAGCAGCGTGTATCGCCAGCCCAAGGTGGACTTCGACCCGAGCGCGTTTGAGACGCGTCAGGAATTCTTCACCTCGCGCGACGGCACCAAGGTGCCGATGTTCATCGTCTCGAAAAAAGGCTTGAAGCTGGACGGCAGCAATCCGACCTACTTGTACGGCTACGGCGGCTTCAATGTCTCGCTGACGCCGACCTTCTCGGTGGCCAACCTGGCCTGGCTGGAAATGGGCGGCGTGTACGTGATGGCCAACCTGCGCGGCGGCGGCGAATACGGCGAGTCGTGGCACGCGGCCGGCACCAAGCTGCAGAAGCAGAACGTGTTCGACGATTTCATCGGCGCGGCCGAATGGCTGGTGGCGCACAAGGTGACGTCGCCGTCCAAGCTGTCCATCGGCGGCGGCAGCAACGGCGGCCTGCTGGTCGGCGCGGCCATGACGCAGCGCCCGGACCTGTTCGCGGCGGCGATCCCGCAAGTGGGCGTGATGGACATGCTGCGCTTCCATAAATTCACCATTGGCTGGGCGTGGACCTCGGACTACGGCTCGTCCGACAACGCCGACGAGTTCAAGGCGCTGGTCAAATACTCGCCGTTGCACAATCTGAAGAAGGGCACCTGCTACCCGGCCACCATGATCACCACCGCCGACCATGACGACCGCGTGGTGCCGGCGCACAGCTTCAAGTTCGCGGCCACCGCTCAGGCCGACCAGGCGCCGGGCGGCGCGCCGATCCTGATCCGCATCGACAGCAAGGCGGGCCACGGCGCCGGCAAGCCGACCAACAAGCAGATCGAGGAGGTGGCCGACCGCTGGGGCTTCCTGACCCGCGCGCTGCAAATGGACGGCGGCAGCGCCGACACCAAGGCGGCGGGCCAGCAATGATGCGCGCGCCGACCGCCGCATCGCTGCTGCTTGCACTGTTGATGTCCGGCGCTGTGCCGGCGATGGCGGCCGACGCCGGCACAGCGCCGGCGGTCAGGCAGATCGCCGACGTCACGCGCGGCCTGCAATCGCAGCCGGGCTTCATCGACGTCTGGCGCGATATCGACAAGGGCAGGGTGCTGCTGTCGGTGGCCGCGCTGGAACAGCCGTTTTTGCTGGTGAGCTCCCTGCCGTACGCGTTGGGTTCCAACGACGTCGGCCTGGATCGCGCGCAGTCGGGTGAAATGCGCATGGTGCGCTTTGAAAAGCACGGCGCCCGCTTGTTCCTGGTGCAGGACAACACCAACTACGTCGCCAACTCGGCCGACCGGGACGAACGCGCCGCCGTGCGCGAGTCCTTCTCCAACTCGGTGCTGTGGTCGGGCGAGATCATCGCCAGCGACAAGCAGCGCCACCTGGTCGACTTCTCCAGCTTCCTGCTGGCGGACCGCCACGGCATCGCGGCGCGGCTGGCCGGCGCCAAGCAGGGCGCGTATGCGATCGACCCGGCGCGCAGCGCGGTGCTGGCGGCGGAGGCGAAAGCCTTCCCGGACAACGTCGAACTGGAGGCCTTGCTGACCTTCGCCGGCCCGGGGCAGGCGGAATTCGTCAAACAGGTCGGCGCCGATCCGGCCAGCCTGTCGATGCGCCAGCGTATCAGCATGGTGCGTTTGCCGGAGGCCGACGGATGGCGCCCACGCGCCTACCACCCGTATTCCGGCGGTTTCGACGCCAGCTACTTCGACTTCGCCACGCCGCTGGCCAGCAGCATCGACGTGCACTGGCAAGTGCGCCACAAGCTGGAAAAGACCGATCCATCGGCGGCCGTCAGCACGGTCAGGAAACCGATCGTCTACTACGTCGATCGCGGCGCGCCCGAGCCGGTGCGCTCGGCGCTGATTCAGGGCGCCTCGTGGTGGGCCAGCGCTTTTGAAAAAGCGGGCTTCAAGGACGCCTACCGCGTCGAGCTGCTGCCGGAAGGCGTGGACGCGCAGGACATCCGCTACAACGTCATCAGTTGGGTGCACCGCGCCACGCGCGGCTGGTCCTACGGGAACGCGCTGACCGATCCGCGTACCGGCCAGATCCTGCGCGGCGCCGTCACGCTGGGATCGCAGCGCGTGCGGCAAGACATCCTGATCGCGGAAGCGCTGCTGGCGCCGTACGGCAAGAGCAGCAACGCCGACAAGCGGAAACTGGCCGAGCAAATGGCGCTGGCGCGCCTGCGTCAACTGGCCGCGCACGAAGTCGGCCACACGCTGGGCTTCGCCCACAACTTTGCCGCCAGCCGCATGGGCAATGGTTCGGTGATGGATTATCCGCATCCCATCCTCAAGCTGAACGCGCAGGGCGAGGTGGATTTGTCGAATGCGTACGGTGTCGGCGTCGGTCCATGGGACGACTACATCGTCAAATACATCTACGGCGATTTCGGCAGCGGCGCGCAGGAAGAGGCGGCGCTCGCCAAGCTGCGCGCCGACGCGCGCGCGGCCGGCATGCTGTATTCCAGCGACCAGGACGACCGCGTGCCGGGCGCCAGCCATCCGGATGGCCTGCTGTGGGACTTCGGCCCGGACACCCTGAAGACCTGGGACCAGTTGGGCGCCGTGCGCCAGCGCGCCCTGCAAACCTTCTCGGTGGAGGTGCTGCCGGACGCGCGCCAGATCGGCGAGCTGGAAGCGCGGCTGGTGCCGGTCTACCTGCTGCAGCGCTACCAGGGCGAAGCGGTGGCGCGCCTGATCGGCGGCGGTGACTTCGATTACACCAGCGCCGGCGACGTCAAGGCGGGCATCGCCAAGGCCGGCATCAAGGCCACGCCGCCGGACGTGCAGCGCCAGGCGCTGGGCCGCCTGACCGACAGCCTGCGCGCCGAATATCTGGCGCTGCCGGCCAACGTGCTCGATATCCTCACGCCGCCGGCGGCCGGCTATGGCCGCAATCGCGAGTACTTCGACACGCGCATGGAATCGGTGTTCGACGCCTTCTCGATCGCCGAGGCGGCCGCCGCGCACACCACCGGCTTCCTGCTGAACGCCGAGCGCGTCAACCGTCTGGCCTGGCAGCACGCGCGCGACGCCAGGCAGCCCGGCGTGCAGGAGGTATTGACGCAGGTGCTGCAAAAGACCTGGAAGCGCGACGCCGTGCCGTCCACCGTTATCGGCGGCGAAGCGGTGCAGTTGGCGGCCAATTGGGTGGTGGCGGACAGCTTGCTGCGGCTGCTGGATGGCGGCCAGCTGCACCCGCAGGTGACGGCGGAAGTCCGGCAATCCGTGCGCGAACTGGCACAGTGGCTGCAAAGGAATCCGGGCAAGGGCGTGACAGCGGACAGCCGCAAACAGGCGGCCGACTACTTCACCGCCTACCTGTCCGATCCGCGCAGCGTCAAACTGCGCGCCGCACCAACTGTGCCTCCCGGCGCACCAATTTAGCGCATCAGTTTGGTGCATCGATGGCTCGAGCCTATCGATGCACCAACTTGAAACCACATTAAAATCAGCCACTTAAGATTTTGCACCAAAGTGGTACAGAAATTGCTTTCCATGTTGGCACTTTATTTTGCGTGCTTTATTTGGGGGAGTAATTTTGATGTCTGGATTCAAAGACGGTGCGGACGCACTGTTTATCTTGCTTGGCGCCATCATGATTTTGGCAATGCATGCGGGCTTTGCCTTCCTCGAGTTGGGCACCGTCCGCAAAAAGAATCAGGTCAACGCGCTGGTCAAGATCCTGGTGGACTTCTGCGTTTCGGCCATTGTGTATTTCTTTGTCGGCTACAGCATCGCCTACGGCGTCAACTTCTTCTCCCCGGCCGACGTGCTGTCCGCGCGCAATGGCTTTGAACTAGTCAAGTTCTTCTTCCTGCTGACCTTTGCCGCCGCCATCCCGGCGATTATTTCTGGCGGCATTGCCGAACGCGCGCGCTTCCACCCGCAGACGGCGGCCACGGCGCTGCTGGTCGGCCTGGTCTATCCATTCTTCGAGGGCATCGCCTGGAACCACCGTTTTGGCGTGCAGGACTGGCTGCTCCAGACGTTTGGCGCGGAGTTCCATGACTTTGCCGGCTCGGTGGTGGTGCACGCGGTGGGCGGCTGGATCGCGCTGCCGGCGGTGCTGCTGCTCGGCGCGCGCCGTGGCCGCTACATGAAAAATGGCGGCATCGCCGCCCATCCGCCGTCGTCGATTCCCTTCCTGGCGCTCGGCGCCTGGATACTGATGGTGGGCTGGTTCGGCTTCAATGTGATGAGCGCCCAGGCGCTGGACAAGATGAATGGCCTGGTGGCGGTCAACTCGCTGATGGCCATGGTGGGCGGCACGCTGGTCGCCACCTCGCTGGGCAAGAACGACCCCGGCTTCGTGCATAACGGCCCGCTGGCCGGCCTGGTGGCGGTTTGCGCCGGCTCCGACCTGATGCATCCGCTGGGCGCGCTGGTGACGGGCGGCATCGCCGGCGCCATCTTTGTCTGGATGTTCACGCTGGCGCAAAACAAATGGAAGATCGACGACGTGCTGGGCGTGTGGCCGCTGCATGGCCTGTGCGGCCTGTGGGGCGGGATCGCGGCCGGCATTTTCGGCCTCAAGGCGCTGGGCGGGGCCGGCGGCGTGGCGCTCGGGTCGCAGCTGGTCGGCAGCTTGCTGGGCGTGGCGATCGCCGGCGTCGGCGGAACCATGGTGTATGGGCTGCTGAAGAAAACCGTCGGCTTGCGGCTGGATCCGGAGGAAGAGTTCCAAGGCGCCGATCTGTCGATCCACCGCATCACGTCGACGCCGGAACGCGAATCAAATTGGTAAAAACGCAACACGGTGTGCTGGAAAGTATTTATTTTAGATCATTCATTTATTCTAATTGACTCGCCAATAATCTTAATCCAGAATCGACACTCATAAGAATAGTAACTATATAAACATGTCAAATTTGAATGAGTGGGTCAATTATGAAATCCTTTCCTAAGCTGATGATCGCCACCGTGGTTGCCGCCGCCTGCGCGCACTCGGCGCAAGCGGTAAACATGGTGCAAATCGACGGCGCCCACGCTAGTTTCTTCTATGATGCCGACTTCTGGGGCCTGGGAACGGCCAGCGTCGTCGGCGACAAGATCAGTTTCAGCACGCCGTCGTACTTCAACCAGCACGCGGAGGGCTACGGCAAGAGCGGCGAGGATACCGACCGCTACACTAACCAGACCGGTTCGGCCGTGGTCGCGGTGGCCAAGAACGGCTATCACTTGACCGGCGGCATCGACTACGACGTCACCACGACCTACGCGCAGCCGGTGGCCGGCGCGTTCGCGTCGCAAGTCAACAACACTAATATCAGCACCGGCACCTGGAATGGCAAAACTTTTGTCTCGGGTACCCAACTGGGGCAATTCTCGCTGTTCCTCAGCCGTAGCAGCGGCGCCGACGGCATCGGCTCCGGCAGCACCGCCAACACCGGCACCATCAGCGGCGCCGGCACCTACTCGGTGGTGGGGCTGGACAGCTACCTGTTCCTGAGCACCTCGCAGCGCGGCGTCGGCTACTCGGAAGCCGGCCTCAGTACCGCCAGCTACCAGTTCGGGGTTTCCGCCGTGCCGGAGCCGGCCACCTACGGCATGCTGCTGGGCGGCGTGGCCGTGCTCGCGCTGGCGGGCCGCCGCCGTCGCAAGCTGCTGGGCGGTTCGCTGCTGGCCGCGGCCAGCCTGGCGGGCACCGCGCAAGCGGCCAATTATGTCGAAGTGGTGGGCACCCATGTCAGCTTCTTCTACGACGCCGACTACTGGGGCGACAACGCCGCCACCGTGGTGGGCGACAAGATCACCCTGAGCACGCCAACCTACGTGGACCGCACGGCGGTCGGGCATTCGCCGTCTGAGAAAAATCAGCGCACCTTTGTCGACAACGCCTCGGCCGCGCTGGTGGCGGTGGCGCGCAGCGGTTATGCGCTGACCGGCGTGGTCGGCTACAAGCCGACGATCACCTACTCGGTGTCCGCCAGCGGCAGCCAGATCGAACTGGCCGGCGGCGAATCGCTGTACTACGGCGCGTTTAATGGCGCCAATTTCGCCTCCAGCAGCGCCGTGGGCTACTTCTCGTACAGCACCAAGGTCGATTCGAACGGGGTGGCGCACTCCGGCGTGACCAATGATCCGGTGCAGAACGGCTTCCTGTACAACGGCCCGTCGCTGTTCGACACCCTGGCCGTCGACAATTCGCTTTACCTGACCTCGATCCAGACCGGCGTCGGCACCACCAAGTCGGCGGTGGCGTACTCGTACGATTTCGGCATCGCGACCGCGGTTCCAGAGCCGGCCACCTATGGCATGCTGCTGGGCGGCCTGGGCGCTTTGGCGTTGGCGGCCCGGCGCAAGCGCGGCGAAGTTTAAGCTCGACGGTAAAAAGAGTTGACCTGTAAAAAAGAAATGGCATAATTGCATTCAAATGTAATTTTTTGCCAATTTCTTGAAAGGGCCGTCATGACCAAAATGCTGCCACGTCGTTTGCTGGTTGCCGCGCTGCTCGCAGCCGGCGTTGCTTCCTCGGCGCAAGCTGTCAACTTCGTCGAGATTGACGGCGCCAACCTGACCTTCTTCTACGACGCCGATTTCTGGGGTCTGGGGACGGCCAGCGTTACCGGCAACAAGATCTCGTTCGCGATCAGCGACGATTTCGACGTTACCGCCAAGTCCAGCACCGTCTCGGGCCATGGCGCCGCCGCCCACGTCGATGACAACAGCCTGAGCGTGTTCGCCGTGGCGAAGAGTGGTTATTCGGTGTCGTCGTTGGTGCAGGCCAGTTCCAGCACGTCCGTCAACTTCACCACCGGCAACGGCACCGCCGCCGGCGTGCTGTCGGGCAGCGTTTCGGGCGGCGCCTTCAATGGCGACGACTTCGTGGCCATTCACAACGACGGCAGCTATTACGACGACTTCCAGCTGTACACCGGCTCCTCGCCGTACAGCACCACCGCCGCGCTGGCGGCCAACGGCGGCGTGGCCGGCAATTTCTACGCCGCGACCGGCGTGGAAACCTTCATCGGCGTGGGCGCCGAGCAATATGGCAAGGGTCTGTCGCACGCCGCGCTGACCGACGTCAGCTACAACTTCAGCGTGACGGCCGTTCCTGAGCCGGAGACTTATGCCATGCTGCTGGCCGGCCTCGGCCTGGTGGGTTTTGCTGCGCGCCGCCGCAAGCAAGCCGCCTGATCCAAAGGGCCCTGCGGGGCCCTTTGTCGTTTTTCTGGCCTACCGGTGGATCACCACCAGCAGCGCCTTGGCTTCGGTTTTGCCAACGTTGCGGATGATGTGCTGCTGGTCGCCCGGGTAGCGCGCCGTGCTGCCCAGTTTCACCTTCTTCTTGTCCGGTCCCACTTCCACCTCCACCGAACCGTGCAGCAGCGTCAGATGTTCCTGCGCGCCCGGATCGTGGCCCTGCGACGCCAGCTCGCCGCCCGGCGACAGCGTCAGCTCGTACCATTCATAGCGGCTGGCCAGCTCCAGCGGCCCCAGGATGCGCAGCACGTAGCCGGCATGCAGGCCGGGCAGGGTGGGCGTCTCGTGCGCCTCGGTCACGCGGATGGTTTCCGTCTGACGCTCGGCGGTGGCCAGCAATTCGCCGATCTGCACCCCCAGGGCGTTGGCCAGGCGCCAGGTGATCGCGATGGTCGGATTGGCTTTCTCGCGCTCGATTTGCGATAACATGGACTTGGAAACGCCGGCAATGCGCGACAGGTCTTCCAGGGTCAGGCCACGGGCCAGGCGCAGGCGCTGCAGGGCGGCGCCAACTTCTGGTGGCGCGTTATTTGGTACTGGTGTTTTCATTGTTTGGGTTGCGGAGTTCACTGGCTCGCTATAAAATTCAATATATCGAATTTGAATTCGACATAACGAATTTCGCATAAGATAGTGAAATCGTATCACATACAAGGACCATCATGAGCAATCAGAAAGACACCTTCTACAGCGGCCTCCAGCAAAACCTGGATCAACTGCGCGAGCAGGGCCTGTACAAGCCGGAGCGCGTGCTGGCTTCGCGCCAGGGCTCGGAAGTGATCGGCGAAGATGGTCGCACGCTGATTAATATGTGCGCCAACAACTACCTCGGCCTGTCCGGCCAGGAGTGGGTGGCGCAGGCCTCCATCGACGCCACGGAAAAATACGGCTACGGCCTGTCGTCGGTGCGCTTCATCTGCGGCACCCAGACCGTGCACAAGCAGCTGGAGCAGGCCATCTCCAGATTCCTCGGCACCGAGGACACCATCCTGTACGCGGCCGCCTTCGACGCCAACGGCGGCGTGTTCGAGCCGCTGTTCGACGAGAACGACGCCATCATCTCTGATGCGCTGAACCACGCCTCCATCATCGACGGCATCCGCCTGTGCAAGGCCGCGCGCTTCCGCTACGCCCACAACGACATGGCCGACCTGGAAAAGCAGCTGCAAGACGCCGCCGGCAAGCGCCACAAGATCATCGTCACCGACGGCGTGTTCTCGATGGACGGCACCATCGCCCAGCTGGACAAGATCGTGGAGCTGGCCGACAAATACGGTGCGCTGGTGATGATCGACGAATGCCACGCCTCCGGCTTCATGGGCAAGACCGGGCGCGGCACGCACGAGCACCACAACGTGGTCGGCAAGATCGACATCATCACCGGCACGCTGGGCAAGGCGCTGGGCGGCGCCATGGGCGGCTTCACCTCCGGCCGCAAGGAAGTGATCGAGATGCTGCGCCAGAAATCGCGTCCCTACCTGTTCTCGAACACGCTGGCGCCATCGATCGCCGGCGCCTCGCTGGCGGTGCTGGAGCGCCTGTCGTCGTCGACCGAGCTGCGCGACCGCCTGCACGAGAACACCGCCTACTTCCGCAAGGAGATCGAGCGCATCGGCTTCACCATCAAGCCGGGCACCCACCCGGTGGTGCCGGTGATGCTGTTCGACGCGCCGGTGGCGCAGAAGTTCGCGGCGCGCATGTATGAACTGGGCGTGCTGCTGAGCGGCTTCTTCTACCCGGTGGTGCCGATGGGCCAGGCGCGCGTGCGCGTACAACTGTCCGCCGCCCACACCCGCGAGCAGCTGGACACCGTATTGAAAGCATTCGAGCAGGCCGGTCACGAGCTGGGCCTGCTCAAGTAAAAAAACGTCAGGACACAATCAAATGACACAGCAAAAAATCCTCGTCATCGGCGCCAACGGCCAGATCGGCAGCGAACTGGTGGAAGCACTGGCCAGGCAGCACGGCGCGCAGAACGTCATCGCCAGCGACGTCAGCCCGACCAATTTGTACCACGCCGCCCGCTACACCACGCTCAACGTGTTGGACAGGCAGGCCTTGTCCGCGCTGATCACGGAAGAGGGCATCACCCAGGTGTACCAACTGGCGGCCATGCTGTCGGCCACCGGTGAAGCGGCGCCGCTGAAGGCGTGGACGCTGAACATGGACGGCCTGCTGAACATCCTGGAAGTGGCGCGCGAACGCGGCGCCATCGGCAAGCCGCTGAAAGTGTTCTGGCCTTCGTCGATCGCCGCCTTCGGCCCGAACACCCCGGCCACCGACACGCCGCAGCTGACGGTGATGGACCCGACCACCATCTACGGCATCAGCAAGCTGGCCGGCGAGCGCCTGTGCGAATACTACTTCCTGAAATATGGCGTGGACGTGCGCTCGATCCGCTATCCAGGCATCATCAGCTACAAGTCGCCACCGGGCGGCGGCACCACCGACTACGCCATCGCCATCTTCCATGCGGCGCTGCGCGGCGAGCGTTATGAATGCTTCCTCGGCCCGCACACCACGCTGCCGATGATCTACATGCCGGACGCCATCCGCGCCACCATCGAGTTGATGGACGCGCCGGCGCAGCAGGTCAAAGTACGTTCCTCGTACAACGTGGCCGGCGTCTCGTTCAATCCGGAGCAACTGGCGGCCGCCATCACGCGCAAGCTGCCGGACTTTAAGATCGCCTACAAGCCGGACAGCCGCCAGGCCATCGCCGACACCTGGCCGCAA
Source organism: Duganella sp. SG902 (assembly GCF_013376005.1). GTDB lineage: Bacteria > Pseudomonadota > Gammaproteobacteria > Burkholderiales > Burkholderiaceae_D > Rugamonas. Next base: position 247,954 of record NZ_JABMJK010000007.1, read on the forward strand.
AGCCTGGACGATGCCGCCGCCAGCGCCGACTGGGGCTGGAAAGCCCGCATCGGCGTGGACGAAATGGTGGAAGACATGCTGGCCAATATCGACGTCAACCTGGGTAAGGCCGCCTGATGGACATGAGCGTATTCGATCTGTTCAAGATCGGCATTGGACCTTCCAGCTCCCATACCGTGGGACCGATGGTGGCGGCGCGCCGCTTCCTGCTGGATAACGCGCCACTCGACGACGTGACCGAGGTCAAGGCCGAGCTGTATGGCTCGCTGGCCCTGACCGGTGTCGGCCACGCCACCGACAAGGCGGTGCTGCTTGGCCTGATGGGCGAGACGCCGCAGGACGTGGTGCCCACCAGCGTCGACGCGCAGTTGGCCGACGCCGAAGCCGCGGGCCAACTCAAGCTGCTAGGCGCCCAGGCCGTGCAGTTCAAGCGCGGCACGCATCTGGTGTTCCACATGGCCGAATCGCTGCCTGAGCATCCGAACGGCATGCGCTTCACGCTGACCCGCAAGGATGGCGCGACGGTCAGCAAGGTGTACTACTCGGTCGGCGGCGGCTTTATCCGCGAGGAGGGCGAGGCGCCCGCGGCGGCCGCGGCCAGCGTGGCCGTGCCGTATCCGTTCGGCACCATGGCCGAGCTGCTGGCGCACGGCGTGCGCAGCGGCCTGACCATTCCGCAAATGCTGCGCGCGAACGAATGCGCGCGCATGAGCGAGGACGTGCTGGACGCCGGCCTCGATAAAATCTGGCACGTCATGCGCGACTGCATCGCCCACGGTCTCGATACGGCCGGCCAGCTGCCGGGCGGCTTGAACGTCAAGCGCCGCGCCGCCGCCCTGTGGAAGCAGGCCAGCACCGCCGCCGCCAACAGCCTGCCGCATGACGCCATGCACCAGGTGAGTCTGTACGCGATGGCGGTCAACGAGGAGAACGCCGCCGGCGGCCGTGTGGTCACCGCCCCGACCAATGGCGCGGCCGGCATCATTCCAGCCGTGCTGCGCTACTACGCGGAAGACTGCAAGCCGGCCGACCCGGTGGCCGGCGTGCGCGACTTCCTGCTGACGGCCGCCGCCATCGGCATGCTGTGCAAGCGCAACGCCTCCATCTCCGGCGCGGAGATCGGCTGCCAGGGCGAGGTGGGCGTGGCGTGCGCCATGGCCGCCGCCGGCCTGGTGGCGGCGCTGGGCGGCAGCAATGGCCAGATCGAGAACGCGGCCGAGATCGGCATCGAACACCATCTGGGCATGACCTGCGACCCGATCGGCGGCCTGGTGCAGATTCCCTGCATCGAGCGCAACGGCATGGGCGCGGTCAAGGCCATCACGGCCGGCTCGCTGGCGTTGAAGGGCGACGGCACCCACTTCGTCAGCCTCGACGACGTCATCGAAACCATGCGCCAGACCGGCGCCGACATGCAGGCCAAGTACAAGGAAACCTCGCTCGGCGGCCTGGCGATCCACGTCATCACCGTCAATCACGCGGCCTGCTGAACGCGGGTTCGGAATACGCGATACAAGTTCGCTTCGCGCCCGTGCCGTAGCGCGGCCGGGCGATAAAGTACTCCCCATGGACAGAGGCAATTCATGCTTCTAACCGATGAGGGAGTGCTACATGATCAAGGAAATCCGTATTCTGAGCGGGCGCCATCGCGGCGCCGTGCTACCGCTGACGGCGGGTACCTGGCGCATCGGCTGTGACGATGCGGCCAGCGTCCACATCAGCGACTGGCGGCACGCTCCGGTCAGCCTGACCATCGCCGAAGACGGCCATGTCTTCTGGCAGGCCGACGGCGCCGCCGAAGCGGTCACGGTCACCGAACACCAAACCATCCACTTTGAAGACATCGCGCTGAGCATCGGCGCGGTCGACAGCGCCGCCGCCGAAGCGGCCACGCCGGCCGCCGTCCCGGCCGGCGCACCCGTGGCCACCGAGCCGGGCCGCAACAAGCGGCGCTGGCTGGCGCTGGGCGCGCTGGCCATGCCGGCCGCCTTGCTCAGCAGCGCTTTGCTGGCGATGCAGCCGCCGCACGCCGATCCCGGCACGCCGCTGGACAGCGTGCGCCGCCGCCTGCCGGCGCTGCTGGCCGGCATCGGCCAGGGCGCGCTGCAAGTCAATCAGCAGGACGGCCTGATCGTCGTGCAGGGCGTGGTCCGCAACGGCGCCGAGGCCGGCGCGGTGCGCTCCCTGCTGCGCGAGGTGGCACCTGAACACGCGGTGGCGCATCTGGCCATCGTCAACGAGGTGCTGGCCAGCATTACAGAATCCCTGCACGAATCCACATTGAAACCGCGTTACGAAGGCAAGGGCGTTTTCGTCGTCACCGGCACCACCCGCGACAGCGCGCTGGTCCAGCGCCGCCTGGCGCAACTGGCGGCCGATCTCGGTCCCGCCGTCGCCCGGCTCGACGCCCAGGTCACCGAGGTGCGCCCAGGCTGGAGCGTGGCCGACAGCGACTCGGCGTTGGACATCGGCGAGCTGCGCTACGTGCAGTCGCTGGACGGCAGCAAGCATTTCCCCGGCGCGGCCATGGCCGCCGCCGATCCGGTGGCCGTGGCGGCCCCGCACTGAACGAGGAGCCCACATGTTTCCCGCATTGACCAATGAAATTCTTGCCGACATGGACCGCTTCCAGGCCCTGGTCGAAACCCAGCCTGACGATCCGCGCTGCCTGGCGGTGGTGCAGGCCCTGCGGCAAAGCGCCGCCGCGTTCGAGGGCTGGGCCGGCATCGCCGATCCCGCGCTGCGCAAGGAGAACCAGACCCTGCACGCCGGCCTGGAGGCCGCCGTGCAAATCTGCCAGAGCATACGGCAGCCATCCGTTTGAACCGTAGTACCTGTTTCACCGCTGTGCTTGTTGTATCACCCATGTTTGATTCTTTCATTTTTTAAAGGAGCTTTACCATGACTACCCCTACCACCGTATCGAACGTCACCAGCACCCTGAGCAACTTCGGCGACGCCGCCAGCACCATCGCCGCCGCCCGCGCCTCGTCCATCACCACCATGGCCGCGCAGGACGAGATCGCGCGCATCCAGAACGAGATCGCCCTGAACCAGGCCAAGAACTCGGTGATCGAGGAACTGGGCAAAGGCGTGAAAGCGCTGGCGCAGTAATTCCGCCTGATGGCGGCTGGCGCGAGGTCACGTCGCGCCAGCCCGATTTTTGTACGTTTTATCTTTTGATGGAGCTTTACCATGACTACCCCTACCACCGTATCGAACGTCACCAGCACCGTTGCCGACTTCGGCGACGCCGCCAGCACCATCGCCGCGGCCCGCGCCTCGTCCCTGGCGACCATGGCCGCGCAAGACGAGATCGCACGCATCCAGAATGAAATCGCCCTGAACCAGGCCAAGAACTCGGTGATCGAGGAACTGGGCAAGGGCGTGAAAGCGCTGGCGCAGTAATATCGGCCGGCGTTTTTGCCCCCTCCCGATAACCGGCGCAAGCCGGTTTTTTGCCATCTACCGTTGATTGGTCCGCCGTGAGTACAGAACGCTATACCGCCGTCGTCGAGGAATTGTGCGCCAGCATGGGCATTCCCGACGTTGCCGCCGTGCTCGAGCAGCGCGTGCTGGAAGTCGAGGGTTTCGAGGTCCTGATCGATCACGTCGAGACCGATCCCAACGCGCTCTATCTCAATTTCAACTATGGCATCGTCAGCAGCGGCCGCACGCTCAAGGTGTTCCGCCTGCTGCTGGAAGCCAATCTGCTGGTCTACGCCCAGGATCAGGCCCAGCTGGGCATGGACGCCGACACCGGTGGCATCGTGATGATCGTGCGGGTGGAGTTCTGCGAGGAGGTTGGCGCCGAATGGCTGACCTCGCTGCTGGCGCACTACGCCGAACATGGCCGCTACTGGCGCGACAATATTTTCCAGGTCGAGGACGACATGTTCGAACAGGTGGCCAACGGCTCCTACTTGTGGATGAAGGTCTGAGCCGCGCCCTTGAGCAGGACGTCGATTTTGGCGATCGCCAGCGAACGCTGGCGCGAGGTGCGCGGACGTGCCGCATTGAGCAGCAACACCGGCAGGAACAGGTGTAATTGACGCAGCGCCGGCGAGGCCTGCGCCGTTGGCCGTGGCAGCAGCGCCAGCAGACGCTGCTTCACGGCCGCCAGCTTGTCCGGCGCGGCGCTGGCCGGCTGCGACAGGTATTCGCGCATCACGCGCAACACCGCCGTGGCCAGCGGCACGCTCTGCGCGGGATCGCTTTTCAGCGCGCGCAGATCGACCAGCGCGCCCTCCAGCGCGGCTACCGCGCCGGCGCCCGTGCTGGCGCCGCGATGAACAAAGTCGCGCACCAGGCCATCGATCGTGCGCTGACGCTGGGCGGCGGCCAGCGCGGCCGCATTCGGCCCGCCGTGCGTGGCCGGCTGGCCCGCATGCTGGCGTTGCCATGGATCGTGCGCCTGTTCCTCGGGTTGCTGGCCCGGATCGTCGTTGCGTTTGCGGACGCTGGCGCGGATCGCCGGCTGCCAGGGCGACTTCGCCTGCGACTCCAGCATCAGCAGCAGCTCTTCAAACTCGCTGGCGTTGTCGTTGGCCTCGGCGTTGCTGGCGCCGCGCTTCTGCCGCATGCGCAGGCGCGCCTGCAGGGCGGCCAGGGGGCCGTTGTGCAGCGGCGTCAGCACCACGTCGGGCTGCTGCGCCGCGTCGGCGGCGGCCGACAAACGCGCATGGCCGGCGCGACGGCCGGCCAGACTGCGTTGCGCGGCCGCCGCCGCGCTGAGTATGGGTTGATTGCTGGCTTCGATCTCGGCTTGCGCCTGCAGCAACTGGAGTGCGCTCGGCCCGCCGGCATCGACCCTCATGCGAAGATCGACTGCATCACGCTGCGCGCGAACTGCAGCACCGCCGAGGCGCCCCAGGGCGCCGCCAGCATGATGGTCACCGCCACCGCCACCAGCTTGATGCTGTGCGAGATGCTGGAATCCTGCAGCGATGTCACCGCCTGCAGGAACGAGACCAGCAGCCCGACCAGGGCCGCCACCACCACCGCCGGCAGCGACACCAGCAGGCACAGCATCATCGCGGTGGACGTCATGCGTCCGATATTGTCAAAATCCATAGTGTCACCGGTAAGTCAGCACAAGGCCGTGAATGAGGGTGGACCAGCCGTCCATGACCACGAACAGCAGCAGTTTGAACGGGATGGCGACGTTGCTGGGCGTGACCTGCGACAGCCCCAGCGCCATCAGGATGTTGGCGATCACCAGATCGATCACCACGAACACCAGGTACAGCAGGAAGCCGATTTTGAACGCCGCCGTCAGCTCGGTCAGCGCGAAGGCCGGCGCCAGCACCACCAGGTCGTTGGGCTTGAGCTGGGCCACCTTGTCGGCCGGCCATACCTGGGCCGCCGAACGCAGGAAGAACGCCTTCTCGCGCTCGTTGGTGTGCTTGAGCAGGAACTGGCGGAACGGATCGCGCGCGTTGTCGAGCAACTGCACCACGGCGTTGCCGCCCTCGACGCCGTGCGCCTGAGACTGCTTCATCGCCTCCATGCCGACCGGCGCCATCACGTAGCAGGAGACGATGATGGCGATGCCGTTCAACACGGTGTTGGGCGGCACCTGCTGCACGCCGATGGCGTTGCGCAGCAAGCCCAGCACCACCACGATCTTGGTGTACGAGGTCACCACCATGGCGGCGAACGGCAGCAGCGCCAGGGCGAAGATCGCCAGGATCAGCGAGGCGAAGTCAGGCGTCTGCGTCATTGCCGTGCACCATTGCGCCAAGCTGGAAACCCAGTTGCTCGCCGACCACCACCAGCGTGCCGTGGCCGATCACCTGGCCGCAGGCGACCATGCGCACACGGGCGTCGGCCAGCGCCAGTGGCAGCGCCAGCACCTGGCCGGGCTGCATCGCGCCCAGTTGTTGCAGCGGCATGGCCATGGTGGCGATTTCCAGCGTAATCGGTAATTCGAGGGCGGCCACGTCGGTCGCGCCCTCGTCTTGGGCGGTGTAGGGTTCCATGCTGTCGGATTCCAGGCTAAGGGTGGGGTAAGAGTCGAGTGTGATGGCGCCGTCCGCGATGGACGCCGCCGCGCGGTAGTGCAAGCCTTGCGGCGCGCCCCAGCGCAGCGTGACGCCGGGCAGGGTGGCGAGGCTGCCGACGCCGCCGCGCCAGCCCAGCAGCACGTCGCCACGGCGCAATGTCGCCAGCAGGGCGGGCGTGCAGCGGCGCGCGCCGATCACGGCGGCGCCGGCCAGCGGCAGCGTGCCCAGCCAGGCGGGCAGATCGGTCTGCGGGCGCGGCGCGGCTTCCAGCGCGGCCAGCAATCCGGTGTCGATGTTGGTGATGATCAGTGTGATGGTTTCAGGCGCCGGCGCCTTGGAAGCCCGCAGTTGCAACGCTAGGCCGGTCGCCAGCGCACACCCCGTCGCGGCATGGCCGGCGTCCGCGCCGGGTGGCGATAGCGCCGACACCGACAGCGCCGGCAAACCCAGTTGTTGCCAGCGTTGCAGCCATGGCTGCAGCAGGGCGTCGGCCAACGCCGCGCGCCATTGGCCGGACGGCGCCAGCGCGGCGCTCTCCAGCGCCGGATGCGGCGGCAGCGCGAACTCGCAATCCAGGCCGCCGTGTTCGCTGTGCAGGCGCAGCCGTGCCGTGCCGGTGGGCCGGGCTTGGCCGGCGGGCGCTGGCGCCAGGCTCCAGCCCAGGTGCTCGGCCAGCACCGCGCCGTGCTGATCGAACAGCAGGCAGGTGAGCCGCGCCAGCGATGGTGTCAACGCCGGCAGACGCGTATGGAGCGGTTGGATGGTCTTGTTATCTCGGGGCATGTCGGTTCCTGTTGGGGCGCCGGCGTCACCAGCAGACGATGTCCACTTCGATCCGGGCCGGCAGCAAGGCGCTCAGGCGTTGCTGCAGTTCCTTGCTGTTGTCCAAGATTACGCCGCGGGCGTCGCGGTCGGCGCTCTCAAAGCGAAGCAATAGCCGACAGGACGAAAGATGCAGGTGCAGCCGGGTGGCGGCAAGCAGGGCCGGGTCGATCTCGATCTGGAGTTCCCAATTGCCGCTGTCGAGGATGGCCGGGGCGTTGCAGAATTGCGCGATGATGGTGGCCAGTCGGGCGGTGCGCAGGGCGTCGTGCTCGTCGCGCAGGCAGGCGCGGGCGATGCGGCGCGACAGCGGCGTTTCGGCCGCCACATGCGCTGGCGCGGCTGTCACGGTTGCGGTTGCCGGCGCCTGACTGGGCGCGTGGCCGGTCTCCGGCGCCACGCCGTCGGCGCCGCCTGGTGCGCCGGTCGCGCCGCAGGCATCCTGCTCTTCGCCGGGGAGGCATGCCTCGGCCTTGTCGTCCTGCGCGCCGCCGTGATCGACCGCGGCCAGGCGGGCGCTGAATTGCAGCCGCAGCGCGCGCTGGCGGGCCGCGCTCAGCGCCGGCGTATCGCTGCGCGGCAGCAGCCGCACGGTATGCGTGTCGGTGGGCTTGATCGCCATGTCCGCTCCGCCCGGCGCTTACAGCACCAGTTTGCCGAGCGGCTGCAACTCGACATTGCCGCCCAGCTCCTGATAGGAATACACGTTCAGCCAGCCAAGCTGCTGCTCGATCATGCGCCGCACGTAGCGGCGGATATCCATCGAGGTCACCACCGCCAGCAGCGGCGCCGGCGCCGGCCCGGCGATGTGCTCGAGCCGGCCGATGATCGCCTGCACCTGTTCCGGCGGCAGCGTCAGGTAATTGCCGGCCGGCGTGGTCTTGATGGCCTGGCGTATCAGCTGCTCGACCGTGTTGTCGAGCAGGATGGTCGGCAGCTTGCGCGAACCCGCCGTCGCGCGATGGGCGATGAAGCGGCCGAGGTCGCCACGCACGTACTCGCTCAGCGTCAGCATGTCCTTTTCCTTGGGGCCCCAGGCCACCAGGCTCTCCAGGATGGCGCGCATGTTACGGATCGGAATCCGCTCCTCCAGCAGGCGGCGCAGCACGTCGGCGATGCGCTGCACCGGCAGCGCCTTCTTGACCTCGTCCACCAGCCCCGGATAATCCACCGCCACCCGATCGAGCAGCCATTGGGTTTCCTGCAGGCCGACAAACAGCTGGGCATGCGAGCGCAGCGTGGCCGCCGTGGCCGCGACGATGGCCGCCTCCAGCTCGCCGGCGGCGGTGGGCGCGGGCAGCTCCAGCGCGCCCATCGGCACGTCCTGCAGGGCCAGCTCGTAGCGCAGGCCCTCCAGCTCGGCGCTGGTCCAGACCGCCGCGCCGGGGAAGGGCAGGCCCAGTTCCTCGACCAGGCCCTGGCGCGCCGTCTCGAAGGCGGCGTCCAGCACGGCCGCGTCCAGCAGCGCGGCCAGCGGCAGCGACAGCCGGATCGCGATCTGCGGCGAGAACGGCGGCGCGCTGTCGCTGATGGTCGGCACGCTCTGCTTGTCCTCCACTCCGGCCAGGCGCTTGAGCGAGGGCAGCTCCACGCCGTCCGGCGCCACCGCCTTTTCCTTCTTGCGCAGCACCACGCCGGCCGCGCAGATCAGCGCCGCCAGCAGCAGGAACATGGTCGATGGGAAACCCGGCACGAAGGCGAAGGCGCTCAGCAAGGCGCTGGCGGTGAACAGCGCGCGGGCGTTGCCGCTCAGCTGGCGGGCGATCTCGGCGCCCAGCGACTGCTCGCCCTCGCGGTGCTCGTCGGCCACGCGGGTGATCATGATGCCGGCCGCCACCGAGATCAGCAGCGACGGGATCTGCGACACCATGGCGTCGCCGATCGACAGCACGGCGAAGCGGTTGGCGGCGTCGCCGGCGGTCATGCCGTGATAAGTGACGCCGACCACGACCCCGGCCAGGATGTTGACCATGGTGATGATCAGGCCGGCGATGGCGTCGCCCTTGACGAACTTCATGGCGCCGTCCATGCCGCCGTGCAGCTGGCTCTCGGTGGCCAGCAGGGCGCGCTTGCGGCGCGCGGCGTCGGCGCTCAGGTTGCCGGCGCGCAGGTCGGCGTCGATGCTCATCTGCTTGCCCGGCATGGCGTCCAGCGTGAAGCGCGCGCCCACCTCGGCCACCCGCTCCGAGCCCTTGGCGATCACGATGAACTGCACCGTGGCGATGATCAGGAACACCACCAGCCCGACCACCAGGTTGCCGCCCACCACCAGCTCGCCGAAACTCTCGATGATGTGGCCGGCGTCGGCGTGCAGCAGGATGGACTTGGTCGAGGCGATGTTCAGCGACAGCCGGAACATGGTGGTGAACAGCAGCAGCGAGGGGAACGAGGAAAACGACACCGCGTTGGGGATGTACATCGTCATCATCAGCAGGATCACGCTGAGCGAGATGTTGACCGCCAGCAGGGTGTCGATGGCGAAGGTCGGCAGCGGCAATATCATCAGCGCGATGACGGCCACCACCACGGTGGCGATGGCGATCTCGCCGCCAAGGTCCATTTTTTTCAGCACATTCATAGTGGGTCCACCAGGTGAGAAGAAGAGGGCGGCACGGCGCCGGCCTCGGGCGTGCCGATGTCGCGCACCCATTTCAGGATGACGGCGACGGTCTCGAACAGCGGTTCAGGGATGGCGCCGCCCAGCGGCACCGTGTACAGCGCGCGCGCCAGCGGCGGATTGCCGATCACCGGGATCGACATTTCCTGCGCCATGCGGCGGATTTCCAGCGCCTGCTCGTCCAGCCCCTTGACCACCACCTGCGGCAGGCCGTAGCCGTGCGGGTCGTAGCACAGCGCCACCGCGTAGTGGGTGGGGTTGACGATGACCGCCTGGGCGCGCCGCAGCTGCTCGCGGTCGGGCGGCGGCGGGCCGTGGGCGATTTCCTTGGCAATGGCCTTGCGCTTGCCTTTCAGGTGCGGGTCGCCATCGGATTCCTTGTGCTCGCGCTTGACCTCGTCCTTGCTCATGCGCTGGTCGCGGATGAACAGCCAGCGCTGCAAGCCGTAGTCGGGGGCGCCGATCAGTAGGAACAGCAGGCCGCCGACCAGCAGGAAGCGCGTCAGCACCTGCCAGGCCAGTTGCACGATGTCCAGCGCCGGCTGGTAGACCACGCCGACGATCATCGGCGTCAGCAGGGTCAGGGTTTTCCACATCACCACGAAGATCAGCAGCGCCTTGACCGCCATCTTGGCCAGGTCGACCATGGAACGGGCCGAGAAAATGCGGGTCAGGCCGGCGCCGGGGTTGACCGCATCGAACTTGGGCTCGACCGGTTTCATGGACAGGTTGAAGCCGGTTTGCATCAGTGTGCCGATCACGGCCGCCAGCACGCTCACGAGCAGGAATGGCGCCAGCAGCAGCACCGCCTGCAAGCCGATGCGCCGCGCGTACAGCAGCAGGTCGGCGTCCGGGCGGCTGATGGCCGCGAGGTCGAACACCGACGACAGCAGCGAGCGCAGGCCGTCGGCCAGCGTCGGGCCGGCCAGTATCATCAGTGCCGCGTTGCCCAGCAACACGGCGGCGCCGGTGATGTCGGTGCTCTTGGGCGACTTGCCGTCGCGCTTGGCGTCCTCCAGCTTCTTGGCACTGGGTTCTTCTGTTTTCTCGTCTGACATGGCTGCCGGGATTGGGTGGGAAGGTTGTCCGCACAGATTGTCGGCCACCGCCGCTGCCGGGGCGGCTGCGCAAACGAAGCGCCGGCGCGCGCGCCGAAGCGGCGGCGCAGGTTCGTTTGCGGCGTCGCGCTTTCGCTTTGCTCCGGCGTCCGGCAGGGGCGCGACGGTACATTACGCAAACCCAACCAACGGTAGGAACGACCATGAACGATTACAGCAAATGCGACAAGCCGGTGGTGACCGGCCTGATCGAGGTTTTGATGGCCGGCATCAAGCACGGCAAGCTGGCCGAGGCCGAGGCGCTGCTGGCCGCGCTGCGCGTGTTGCGGCCGCGGTTCCGCGAGCTCGACACTTTCGATGTCTGGCTGCTGATCAAGCGCAAGCGCTACCTCGAGGCGACCCAGGTGCTGCGCAACCTGCACGGCAGCAGCGACGAGATGCAGAACCTGCCCATCTGCACCGCCCTGCACGCGATGTGCCTGTACGCCTCGGGCGACGAGGCCTGGCGCATCAGCGCCAACGAGGTGCTGACCCGCAATGACGACGAGGATGCGGTGGCGCTGGTCAATATGTTGTACGGCAAGGGGCCGGCAACCATCGGGGAGGCGGCGGCGCCCGTGCCGGCGCAGCCGCCCGCCGTGGACACCATGGCCCACGCCTACTATCTGCGCGCGTGAGGAGGCCAAGATGATCGCACCCGTTCCCCCAGTGAGCAACATTGCGCCGGCGCCGGCGCCGGTGGTCGCGCCCGATGTCAACCCGGTCCATAACGTTGGCGCCGCCATGCCGGCCACGCCGCCGGCGCCGCCCGAGCCCGCCCTGGTCGACCGCTTTGCCGCGCTGATGCAGCAGGTCGGCCACAGTCCGGCCGGACAGCCGCGCACGCACGGCCCGTCGCAACTGCACCGCATGATCAACGCCGAAGACCAGGCCGCCAGGGCGACGCTGGACGAAGTGCGCTCGTTTTCGATCGGCGACGTGCACAGCCCCGCCGAGGCCGCCGCCGCGGTGATGCAGATGCAGACCGAGATGGCGGTGCTGTCGTTCAAGCTGAACGTGGTCAATACGCTGGCCGAGTCGGGCAAGACCTCGGTCCAGACCCTGATGAAGAACCAGTAACAACGAAGCGTGTCCAACGGAGTCCATGTGAAACGTCCCCTGCATTTATTCAAGTCCCTGGCGCTGGCGCTGTGTCTGGCGGGGGCGCTGGCCGGCTGCAGCAAGCAGCTGTTCGCCCAACTGAGCGAGGCCGATGCCAACGACATGCTGGCGGTGCTGCTGGAAGCCAATATCGACGCGGCCAAGAGTTCGCCGGACGACGGCAAGAGCTGGCTGATCAGCGTGGCCGACGACGATTTCGCGCGCGCCATGCAAGCCTTGCACGCGCACGGCCTGCCGCACGCGAAGTACACCAATCTTGGCGAGATGTTCAAGAAGGACGGCCTGATTTCCACGCCCACCGAGGAGCGCGTGCGCTTCATCTTTGGCGTTTCGCAGCAGCTGTCGCGCACCCTCAACGATATCGATGGCGTGGCGCTGGCGCACGTCGAGATCGCGCTGCCCAACAACGATCCGCTGTCCAGCGTGGTGAAGCCGCCAAGCGCGTCGGTGTTCATCAAATACCGCGCCGATACCGACGTCGCCTCGCTGGTGCCGGGCATTAAGAACCTGGTGGTGCACAGCGTCGAAGGCCTGAGCTACGACAACGTCAGCGTGGTGATGGTGCCGGGCGCGGCGGCCGCGCCCGTGCAAGCGGCGCCGGCGCGCCTGCCGCGCGTCTGGTTATGGGGCGGGGCGGCCGCACTGCTGGCGCTCACGCTGGGTGGCGCGGTCCTGATGTTGCGCCGCCGTGGTCATACGCTGGCCACCTGCCTGGCGGCCGCAAGACGCCGCCTGCCGGCGCGCAATCGGGGGAGCGCGTGATGATGGCGAGCGCATGCGCGGAGCCGGCCTTGCTGCCGGTGTCGCAACTGGCGGCGCTGCTGCAAGCCTACCAGCATCAGCTGATGCGGCTGGACAGTCACGTCGATCCCGGCTGGCGCGATAGCGCCGACCTTGGCGCGCTGGAGCGCAATGTGCTGTTGCGCGCGCGCCTGGGCCTGGCGCCGGTGGCGCCGGCCGCGTTCACGCCGCCTGCCCACCGGCTGGCGCTGCTGGAAAAACCGCAGCTGCTGCAAGTGCTGGCGGCGCGCGCGCTGTACGCGCACCGGGTGACGCTGTGCCGCTGCGTGGACGGCGCCGTTCTGGCCCGTCTGCGCGGGCTGGTCGGTGCGCACGCGCTGTCGGCCTTGCGCGACGCGGGCGCGGACGCCGATGGCGAACATCACGCCGTCGCGGGGCTGCCGGGCCACCTCACGTTGCAAGACTGGGCGATGGACGGCTACCGCCTGTTTGACCGCGATGGCGCATGGAGCGAACCCAGCCTGCGCCGCCTGATCCAGCTTGCCCTGCCGGCCGGCGGCGGCGACGCACATGGCGCCCCCAACGGCGACAGCGCGGACCTGATCGCGCTGTTGCCCACATTGTTCCCGGAGCTGACATGGTTATTTGGTTGAGAGGCGAGCGCAGTCCGCTGGGCCTGGATCAGGACGTGGTGCGCCGCGAAGCGCTGGCGCAGGTGCTGGAGCTCGATCAGGGCTGGCAGGCCATCGAACAGCGCGGCGCCGCCTTGCTGGCCGAGGCGCGGGCGCAGGCGGACGCGCTGGTGGCGCAGGCAGAGGCGCGTGCCGCCGCCATCGTGGCCGACGCCGAGCGCCGCGTGGCCGGCAGCACCCGCCTGGGTTATGCCGCCGGCCGCCAGCAGGGGCTGGACGCGGTGCACGCGCAGATGCAGGCGCGGGCGCGCGACGACCGCGCCGTCCTGCTGGCGATGCGCGAACGGCTAGCCGAGGTGGTGTTCCGCGCCGTGCAGCGCCTGCTGGCGCGCGCGCCGCATCATGGCCTGTACCAGCGCGCCGCCGAGATGGTGAGCGCCGAGCTCGACCAGGCCTCCTTCCTGACCGTGACCGTGCATCCGGGCGAGGCGGCCCAGGTCCGCAAGCTGTTCAACGTCGCCGGCTTGCCGTTGCGGCCGACGATCATCGAGGACGCGGCTGCGGGCGAGGGCGCCTGCCTGTGCGAGTGGGACTACGGCGTGCTGGACGCCGGCTTGCCATCGCAACTGGCGGCGCTGCGCAAATCGCTGCGGCAGGCGCTGGACGCCGCCGCCGGCCAAGCCCATGCCCCCGAGCCCGCCGACGGAGCCGCGCCATGAGCGCGCACGCCGGCCACGCCGGGGACTGCACCACGGCGCTGCACGCGCTGGCCGACGCCATCGACGCGGCGGTCGGCCGCCAGCCCACCAGCATCCGCGTCGGCAAGGTGGTGGAGGTGACCGGCACGCTGCTGCGGGTGGGCGGCCTGGCGGTCCAGCTGGGCGAGCTGTGCGACCTGCGCCAGCCCGACGGCAGCCTGCTGCAACAAGCCGAGGTGGTCGGGTTCAACCGCAACCAGGCCGTGCTGGCCCCGTACGGCAGCGTCGAGGGCCTGTGCCGCCAGACCCGCGTGACCGGCCATGGCCGGCCGCTGGCGGTCGGCGTCGGCCCCGGCATGCTGGGGCGCGTGGTCGATGGCCTGGGCCGCGCTATCGACGGCGCCGGGCCGCTGGTCTGCGAGGCGCGGGTGAGCATCCAGGCCGCCGCCCCCAATCCGATGACGCGGCGCCTGATCGAGACGCCGCTGCCCACCGGCGTGCGGCTGATCGACGGCCTGGCCACGCTGGCCGAGGGCCAGCGCATGGGCGTGTTCGCGCCGGCCGGCGTCGGCAAGAGCACCTTGCTCGGCATGCTGGCGCGCGGCACCGCCAGCGACATCAATGTGATCGTCCTGATCGGCGAGCGCGGCCGCGAGGTGCGCGAGTTCATCGAGATGGTGCTGGGACCCGAGGGGATGGCGCGCAGCGTGGTGGTGTGCGCCACCTCGGACCGTTCCTCGATCGAGCGCGCCAAGGCCGCCCATGTCGGCACCGCCATCGCCGAGTATTTCCGCGACCGCGGCCTGCGCGTGCTGCTGATGATGGATTCGCTGACCCGCTTCGCCCGCGCCCAGCGCGAGATCGGCCTGGCGGCGGGCGAGCCGCCGGCCCGGCGCGGCTTCCCGCCTTCGGTGTTCGCCGAGCTGCCGCGCCTGCTGGAACGGGCCGGCATGGGCGAGCGCGGCTCGATCACCGCCCTGTACACGGTGCTGGCCGAGGACGACAGCGGCGGCGACCCGGTCAGCGAGGAGGTGCGCGGCATCCTGGACGGCCACCTGCTGCTGTCACGCAAGATCGCCGCCCGCAACCAGTATCCGGCCATCGACGTGCTGGGCAGCCTGAGCCGGGTGATGAGCCAGGTGGTGGCGCCCGAACACCAGCGCCAGGCCGGCCGCGTGCGCGCGCTGATGGCCAAGTATGACGAGGTCGAGACCCTGCTGCAAATCGGCGAGTACCAGCCGGGCGCCGACCCGCTGGCCGACGAGGCCATCGCCCGCCGCGACGAGATCGCCGCCTTCCTGAACCAGCGCACCGACGAATGCGTCGGCGCCGGCGACACCCTGCGGCAGCTGGCCGCCATCGCCCGATGACGCCGGCCGAACTGCGCGCCTGGCGCACCCTGCTGGGCGTCAAGCAGCGCGCCATCGACCGGCTGCGGCGCACCCTGGCCGGGCAGCGCGCGGCGCTGGCGGCGGCCGAGGCCGACGTCGACGCGTGCGCCGGTCAATTGCGGCGCGGCGGCGCGGCGCTGGAGGAGCACGCGGCGCGGCAGGCGCAACTGCTGGCCGGCCCCGGCCTGTCGCCGCTGCTGTACCTCGACTACGAGGCCTGGCGCGGCCGCCTGGTCGAACAGCAAGCGGCCGCGCAAGCGGCATTCAATGCCGCAGAGCAAATAGTTTTGGACAAACAGCGGCTAATTGGGCAAACTTTGCGGGAAATCGGCGGCGTCAGCGCCCAGCGCGACGGCATTGCCGCCCGCCTGGCCGCCGGCGCCCTGGCCGTCGATCTGGCGCAGCAGGACGCCCAGGACGAGGAGTCCGGCGAAACCAGCGTGGCGCGCCTGCTGGCGCGGCGCCGCCAGGCGCAGGCGGAGGCGGCATGAACGAGCTCGATACCGTGGCCACGCTGTGGCGCGCGCACGATGGCTTGCACACGCTGCTGATGCTGATGGCCTTGTGCAGCATCCGCCTGCTGGTGGTGTTCGTGGTGTTGCCGGCCACCTCGGACCAGGTGCTGTCGGGCGGCACCCGCAACGGCGTGGTGTACGTGATCAGCCTGTTCATCGCGGCCGGCCAGCCGGCCGACACGCTGAGCCGGCTCGATGCCATGACGGCGCTGATCATCGTCGGCAAGGAAATGTTTATCGGCCTGGTGATAGGCTACGCCGCCTCGGCGGTATTTTGGGTGGCGCAAAGTGTAGGGGTGGTGATCGATAATATGGCAGGGTTTAACAATGTTCAGACCAGCAATCCGCTGCGCGGGGAGCAAAGCACGCCGATATCCAACGTGCTGATCCAGCTGGCGATCGTGCTGTTCTATGTGGCCGGCGGCATGCTGTTCCTGCTGGCCACGGTGTTCGAGTCGTTCCGCTGGTGGCCGCTAACGGCAACGCTGCCGTCGCTGGACGGCGTGGCGCAGACTTTCCTGATCAGCCGGGTCGACAGCGTCGCCGCCGCCACCGTCAAGCTGGCCGCGCCGGTGATGCTGGTGCTGGTGCTGATCGACCTGGCGTTCGGGCTGGTGGCCAAGGCCGCCGACAAGCTGGAGCCGATGTCGCTCAGCCAGCCGGTGCGCGGCGCGGTGGCCCTGCTGATGCTGGTGCTGCTGACCGGCGCCTTCATCGAGCAGGTCAAGCCGGAGTTCACCTTCCAGCACTTCCAGGCGTTCATCCAGCACGGCGTGTTGGGGACGGCGCGATGAGGCGCGCCATGTTGGCGCGCTGGGCGCTGGCCGCCTGCCTGTGCGGCGCGCCCGCGCCGGCGTGGGCGGCCGCTCCGCACGAGACCCCGGTGCATGCCGAGTTGATGGAGATCGTCGCCCAGTACCAGCAGGACCGCCCGGCCGCCATCCGGCGTTTGCAGGCGCTGCAGGACCACATGCCGGCCGGCGCCACCTTCGACGACCGCAGCAAGACCCTCAACACCCTGATCAATTTCTACCTCGACAGCGGCGACGCGCGGGCGCGCCGCTACGTCGATGAACTGGCCGCGCTGGGCGAGCGCCAGCAAGACCTGGAGAGCACGCTGTGGGCGCAGAACTACCGCGGCCGCGTGCTGACGCTGCTGGACGCCAAGCCGGCCGAGGGCGCGCGCGTGATCGAGGCGGCGCTGGAGCGGGCCGCCGGCGTGAGCCACCGGCTGGCCGGCGCGCTGCACGACAGCGCCGCCATGTGCTACGAGGAGCAAAGCGACTTCAAGAGCGCCCTGCGGCACCAGCAGGCCGCGCTGGCCCTGCTGGACGGCCATGGCGAGCGCGACCAGTTCCACCGCGCGGTCGCGCTGAACAATATCAGCGCGCTGTACAACCAGATGGGCGATCCGCGCCAGGCGCTCGACTACAACCGTCAGGCGCAGACGGTGGCGGAAAGCCAGCACGCGCAAGCCATGCTGGCCGAGCTGGCCTTCGGCCGCTGCGACCTGTACGGCAAGCTCAAGCAACCGGAGCAGGCCGCCACCGCCTGCCAGCAAAGCCTGGCGATGGCGCGGCGGGTGGGCGACCGCCGGCTCGAGGCATCCGTGCTGAGTCTGCTCGGCAACCGGGCCTGGCAGCAGGGACGCTATCCGGAGTGCCTGCGCTACGCCGAGGCCGCGCTGGCGCTGCGCCAGGACAGCCCGGCCGACGCCGCCAGCGCCCGCACCGACCTCGGCCTGTGCCACATCGGCACCGGCGCGGTGCAGCAGGGCGAGGGCGAGATCCGCGCCGCGCTGGCCTTGTACCGCGCCGGCAACGATGACCAGGCCCTGCTGGAGACGCTGGACGCGCTGGTCACGGCCTACGAACGCAACGGCCTGTACCGCGAGGCCTTCGGCGCGCTGCGCGAACTGACCAGCCGCCAGGAGGAGGTGGCGCAGCGCAACCTCGACCGCGCCACGCTGAAAATGCGCTCCGAGCTCGAATTCACCGCGCGCCAGAAGGAGATCGCCGCGCTGCAGGAAAAGAACCAGCTGCAGGCGGCCGAGCTGACCAACGAAAAGCTGGAGCTGGCGGTGGGCGTGCTGGTGGCGCTGCTGGTGGCGGTGGTCGGCTTCTTCAAGCTGCGCGAGAAGGAGCGCTCGCGGCGCCAGGCGCAGCTGGAAAACCACAAGAAATCGCGTTTCGTGGCCGAGGCCGCGCACGACCTGCGCCAGCCGATGCAGGCCATCGGCAACCTGCTGGGCGCGGCCGCCCACGCCATCGGCCGCGGCGATATCGGCAAGAGCAGCGAGTTGATCGACACGGCGCAGAAGGCCACCAATGTGATGCGCTCGTCGTTCAACGCCGTGCTGGAGCTGTCGCGGCTGGAGTGCGGCGCCATCACCGCCGAGTACAGCAGTTTCGACCTGGCCGAGCTGGTGAGCGAGACCGTGTTCGCGCTGCGCCCGCTGAGCGAGGCGCGCAGCGTCAGCATCCGCTTGCGGCTGCGCGCCGGCCGGCCGCTGATCGTGCGCAGCGACCGCCAGTTGCTGGGCCGCGTGCTGAGCAACCTGCTGACCAACGCCATCAAGTACAGCGAGCCGGCGCGGCCGGGCGGCGCGGCGGTGGTGGTGGGCGTGGTGGCGCTCGGCTGCCACTGCCGGGTGGACATCGTCGACAACGGCGTCGGCATCGCGCCCGAACTGCAGCAGAAGATCTTCAAGCCATTCTTCCAGGCCGACAACCCGGGCCGCGACCGCGAGCGCGGCATCGGCCTCGGCCTGACCATCGTCGACTCCATCCTGGGCCTGCTCGAGCGCCATACGCTGAGCCTGCGCTCGACGCCCGGCGCCGGCAGCCGCTTCCTGGTGCGCGTGCCGGTGGCCGGCGAACACGAGCCGGTGACGCCGGCCCTGGCGGCCGCGCCGGCGACCTCGCCCGACGACGTGGCCGGCCTGTACCTGCTTTACGTCGAGGACGACCGCCTGGTGCGGCGCTCGACCGAGGCGCTGCTGCGCGAATACCGGGTGCTGTGCGAGGCGGCCGCCTCGCTGGCCGAGCTGGAGGCGCTGCTGCCGGGGCTGGAGCGCATGCCTGACCTGGTGTTGACCGACTACACGCTGCCGGCCGGCCGCACGGCGCGCGACGTGGTCAGGGCGGTGCGCGAGGAATTCGACGCCAGCCTGCCGGTCATCGTGCTGACCGGCGAGAGCGAGGCCTTGACGCTGGACGGCGAGCTGGAGGGCGCCACCATCCTGCGCAAACCGGTGGACGCGGCGACCCTGCTGGCGCGCATCCGCGCGCTGTGCGGCTGAGCGTGCCGGCGCGGCGCATCGTGCCCGGCGGACGCCGTCCGTGGGCCGGGCTGCTGGCCGGGCTGGCGCTCGGGCTGACGCTGTCGCTGGCCCAGCCCGGCGCCCGGGCCGGCGCCCCGCTGGACGCCGAGCTGGAACGCATCCAGGCGCTGGCCCAGACCGACCGCGCGGCCGCCATCGCCCAGCTGCAGGCGCTGCGCGACCGGCTGCCGGCCAACGCCAGCGCGGACCAGCGTTTCCGCATGCTGTCGCTGCTGATCGCGTATTACGGCGAAAGCGGCGACGTGCGGGCGCGCCGCTACATCGACGAGATGGCGGCGCTGGGCGAGCGCCAGCACGACCGCGAAATGACGCTGTGGGCGCAAAACTACCGGGCGCGCGCGCTGGCCCTGTTCGACGCCCGCCCGGCCGAGGGCGCGCGCCTGCTGGAGGAGGCGCTGGAGCGGGCCGCCGGCGCCGACCTCTCGCTGCTGACCGCGCTGCACGACAGCGCCGCCACCTGCTACGCCGAATTGAACGATTACAAGCGCGCGCTGTTCCACCACAAGGCCATGCTGGGCGTGCTGCAGGGGCAGGGCGACGACGTGGCCTTCCTGCGCTGCCAGGCGCTGAGCAACATCAGCGCGATCTACAGCCAGATGGGCGACCAGCGCCAGGCCCTCGATTACAACCAGCAGGCCGTGTCCATCGCCCGGTCCCAGCACGCGCAGGCTATGCTGGCGTCGCTGGCCCATGGACGCTGCGAGATCTACGGCAAGCTCGGCGACGCGGCCCAGGCCGACCGCGCCTGCCAGCAAGGGCTGGCGATGGCGCGCCAGGTGGGCGATCCGGCGCTGGAGGCGGCCTTGTTCAGCACCCTGGCCAGGTCCGCCTGGGAAGGCGGCCGCTACGCCGACTGTTTGCGCTACGCCAGGACGGAACTGGCGCAGCGCGAGCGCGGCGGCAACCGCATGGACATCGCGCGCGCCCAGGCCGACCTGGGCCTGTGCCACATCGGCCTTGGCGCGCTGCGCCAGGGCGAGGACGAGCTCGGCGCCGCGCTGGCGGTGTACCGCGCCGGCAAGGAGGCGCAGGAGCTGACCGACACCCTCGGCGCGCTGGTGACGGCCTACGAGCGGGCCGGCCTGTTCCGCGAGGCCCACACCACCTTGCGCGAACTGGGCGCGCGCAAGGCCGAGCTGGCGCAGCACAAGCTGGACCGCGCCACGCTGGCGATGCGCTCCGAGTTCGAATTCGCCGCGCGCCAGAAGGAGATCGTGGCGCTGAAGGAAAGCAACCGCCTGCAGGAGGCCGCGCTGACCCGCGACCGGCTGATCCTGGCGCTGGGGGTGCTGGCGACACTGCTGGTGGCGGCGGTCGGCTTCTTCAAGCTGCGCGAGAAGGAGCGCGCGCGCCGCCTGGCCCTGCGGGCAAATCACGAGAAATCGCGCTTCGTGGCCGAGGCCGCGCATGACCTGCGCCAGCCGATGCAGGCCATCGGCAACCTGCTGGGCGCGGCCGCGCACGCGCTTGGCCGTGGCGATGCGCAACGCGGCGGCGAGCTGATCGGCACGGCGCAGAAGGCCACCCATGTGATGCGCTCGTCGTTCAACGCGGTGCTGGAATTGTCGCGGCTGGAGTGCGGCGCCATCACCGCCGAGTACAGCAGCTTCGACCTGGCCGAGGTGGTGAGCGAAACCGTGTTCGCGCTGCGCCCGCTGAGCGAGGCGCGCGGCGTGGCCATGCGGCTGCGGCTGCGCGGCCAGCGCCGCCTGATCGTGCGCAGCGACCGCCAGCTGCTGGGCCGTGTGCTGGGCAACCTGCTGACCAACGCCATCAAGTATGGCGAGCCGGCGCGGGCCGACGGGGCGGTGGTGCTGGTGTCGGTGCTGGCCTTGGGGCGCCATTGCCGGGTCGACATCGTCGACAATGGCGTCGGCATCGCGCCGGAGTTGCAGCGGCAGATCTTCAAGCCGTTCTTCCAAGCCGACAACCCGGGCCGCGACCGCGAGCGCGGCATCGGCCTCGGCCTGGCGATCGTCGATTCCATCCTCGGCCTGCTGGCCTGCCACAGTCTGGAGCTGCGCTCGGCGCCCGGCCGCGGCAGCCGTTTCCGTCTGCGGGTGCCGCTGGCGGCGGCCGGCGAAGCGGTGGCGCCGGCGCTGGCGGCCGCGCCGGCGGCCTCGCCGGACGAGGTGGCCGGCCTGTATCTGCTGTACGTCGAGGACGACCGCCTGGTGCGGCGCTCGACCGAGGCGCTGCTGCGCGAATACCGGGTGCTGTGCGAGGCGGCCGCCTCGCTGGCCGAGCTGGAGGTCTTGCTGCCGGGACTGGAACGCATGCCCGACCTGGTGCTGACCGACTACACGCTGCCGGCCGGCCGCA
The DNA here is from genome assembly GCF_013376005.1 of Duganella sp. SG902. Lineage (GTDB taxonomy): Bacteria > Pseudomonadota > Gammaproteobacteria > Burkholderiales > Burkholderiaceae_D > Rugamonas. The sequence goes on from NZ_JABMJK010000007.1 coordinate 269,259, forward strand.
CGGCGCGCGACGTGGTCAGGGCGGTGCGCGAGGAATTCGGCGCCAGCCTGCCGGTCATCGTGCTGACCGGCGAGAGCCAGGCCTTGACGCTCGATGGCGAGCTGGCGGGCGCCATCGTGCTGCGCAAGCCGGTGGACGCGGCGGCGCTGCTGGCGCACATCCGCTCGCTGTGCGGCTAGCGGCCGCCGCCCGCCTTGGTCCCGGCCTCGGCCCCGGCCGGCAGCGGCGGCACGATCACGCCGCGGCGCGACACCTCGACCAGCAGCTCGGTGCGGCGCGTGACCTGGAAGATGCGGAACAGCTTGGGTACGTAGTCCTTGCGGATGGTGCCTTCCTCGACCTGCATCTTGCTGGCGATGGCCTTGTTGGGCAGGCCCTGGCACAGGTAGTACAGCACCTCCAGGCAGCGCCCGGACACCCCGAGCGACTGCGCCGGCACGCTGGGGCGCGGCGTCACCGCCGGCGCGCTGAAGCCGTCGCGCGCCATGGCCGTCACCGGCACGAAGATGCCGCCCTGGAACACGGTGTCCAGCGCGCGCTGGAACAGGCCGTCGCTGCTCATGTCCTTGGGGATGTAGCCGCAGGCGCCGGCGTTCAGGCAGTCGAGCACCAGCTGGCGCTCGGCCGAGCCCGAGAGCATGATGGCGCGCGTCTCGATCTGCCGCTGGCGCAGGTAGTGCAGCAGGTCCAGCCCGGTCTTCTCGGATTTCAGGTCGAAATCGATGAAGGCCAGGTCGACCCGCCCGGCCTCCAGTTGCGTCACCGCGTCCTCGTAGGAGGCCGCCTCCAGGATGCGGGCCCGCGGCTGCGCGATGCGTATCAGCTCGCGCATGCCGGCCCGCACCAGGCCCTGGTCTTCCAGCACCAGGATCGTCAATTGTGCTGCGTCCGTCATCAGTTCTCCATATAGCCCGTCCATCCGGCGGCGTGAATATAGCATTAGAAACGTTTCTGTGGCGCACTACTTCGCTATCGTGCGGGCTTGCCCATCCGTCAATTGTCGGGTCGTCAACCCGACATCTGGCCGGGCGCCGCCCGACATCTGCGGGATCGTCAGCGCGGCGGCGCTCTGACACCATGTCTGCATGCCAACGACGGTGCGCCGTCGCGGCACCGACCCTACCACGATGAGGTGACGCCCATGTTTCAGATTTACTTTGCGCTGATATCCGCCCAAACCCACAGCGATGACATGCCGTCGTACGCGCGCGCCATGCGGGACGGCGACTTCGGCGGCGCGCGCCAGCATGCCCAGCGCCTGGCCGGCGCCGACCACGGCGCGGCCGACGCGCCGGCGCTGCAGGCGCTGGCCGACGCCGCCCTGTTGCTGGGCCACGAGGAGGACGCCGAGGAACATTACCGCCGCGCGCAGAAGCTGCTGCGCCTGTCGAACGACGAGCTGCGCGTGCTGTCCTGCCGCAACGCCGGCTGGCAGGCGCTCAGCCTGCACCGCTACAGCGCCGCCATGCACTGCTTCTCGCGCAACGCCCAGGACGGCGCCGCCGGCGCGGCTCAAAAGCTCGAGGCGGTGCTGGGCGTGGCGCTGATCCACCACCAACTGGGGCAGCAGGCCGCCTGCGACGAGGCGCTGCGCCACGCGCGCGAGCTGGCCGGCGGGGAGCCGGACGGCCGCTGGGCGCTGCTGGCCGACCTGCTGGCCCTGGACTGCGCGGTGCAGCTGCGGATCCGCTGCTCGGCCGGCCTGCGCGACCATGTGTTCTGGCAGTCGGCCGCCGCGCGCGGCGATCACCACGCCCAGTGGCAGCGCCTGGCCAACAGCATGGCGGCCAGCGACGCCCGCCGGCCGGCGCCGGAATTGCTGGCGCAGCGCCACGCCCACCTGGCCCTGCTGCTGCGCCTGGCCGACGGCGAGCGCGACGCGGCCGGCGCGCTGGCCAGCCAGGTCGAGCGTTCGCGCCGCTGGAATTGCGTGTCGTACGCCGGCTCGGTGCAGGTCGAGATCGCGCTGGCCGCGCTGGCCGGCGAGCAGGTCGACCTGGCCGAGCAGGCCCTGCAACGCGGCCAGCGCGCCGACCCGCGCGCCCACCGCTGGAGCCTGGACCAGCGCTACTGCCAGGCGAAGATCGCCATGTTGAAGGGCAACAGCGCCGACGCGCTGCGCTTCTACGCCGGCTACACCGGCGAGGCGCTGCAATGCCTGCGCATGGAAACCCAGGTCATCAAGGCGCTGGACGGCGTGGTGCGCGAGGCGGCAGGGCCGGCCAGCGACGACATCAGCGCGCGCCTGCCGGCCAAGTACCGCCGCGCCTACCGCTACCTGGTCGACAACTACCGCAACAACGACCTCAGCACCGGCGAGGTGGCGGCCCACATCGGCGTGACCGAGCGGGCCTTGCAGATGGCGTTCCGCGAGCGGCTCGGCATGTCGCCCACCGCCGTGCTGCGGCGCCTGCGGCTGGACGCGGTGCGCGCCGAGCTGCTGACCGCCGACGGCGCCGCCGACGGCATCCTGCGCACCGCCAACCGCGCCGGCCTGAAGAGCCGTTCGTCGCTGATCCGCGGCTACCGCAAGCAGTTCAACGAGGCGCCATCGGCCAGCGTTTGCCGCTAAGCCCTTTACCACAGGAAGACCATGAATCGTTTCTTACCCGCCAGCGGCATGCTGCTGGCGGCCTGGCTGGCCTGCGCGCCGGCCCAGGCCAACCAGGCGGACAGCCCATCGCCGCGCGCCGCCGCCCACCGCATCCCGTGGCAGAGCGGCAGCATCAAATACGTGGCCGACCACAAGGATGTGAAGGAGATCCTGCGCGAGCTGGCCGCCAGCCAGAACGTGCTGGCGTCGATCTCGCCGCAGGTCGAGGGCAACGTCACCGGCAGCTTCAACGAGCCGCCGCAGCGCCTGCTCGAACACCTGGCCGCCTCGTTCGGCTTTGTCTGGTATTACGACGGCACCGTGCTGTACATCGCCGGCGCCAACGAGGCGCGCAGCACCTCGATCGGCCTGGCCCACGCCAGGACGGCCGACCTGCGCAGCGCGGTCGCCCGCCTGCGCATCGCCGATCCGCGCTTCGCCATCGTCTACGACGACCAGACCAACACGGTGCTGGTGTCGGGGCCGCCGCGCTACGTCGAGCTGATCGGCGAGCTGGCGCGCAAGATCGACGTCGACCATCAGCAGAAGCGGGCGCTGGAGGTGCGCGTGTTCCCGCTCAAGTACGCCTGGGCCACCGACCATCCGCTGCGGGTGGGCGGCCAGCAGATCACCATCGTCGGCGTGGCCAACATCCTGCGCAGCATGTACCAGAGGAGCGCCGTGGCGGCGCCGTCGCCGGTGCCGGCGCCCGCCGGCGTGGCGCGGGTCGGCAGCGTGACGCAGAAGAACGAGCCGGCCCCGGCCAATAGTTTCTGGAGCGCGGCGCTGCCCGGCCTGGGCGGCGGCGACAACGCCGCGCGCAAGCCGCCGCTGCCGTCCGGCGCACAGGCCGGCGGCGCCGACAGCGGGTGGCCGCCGCCGGCCGCCGCGCAGGCGGGCGCGGCCGGCATGGCCGACGACGACGGCCCCACCATCCAGCCCGACCCGCGCACCAACGCCATCCTGGTGCGCGACCTGCCGGAGAAGATGGCGGCCTACGAGCGCCTGATCGCCGAGCTGGACACCCGGCCCAAGGTGCTGGAGATCAGCGCCAGCATCATCGACATCACCGAGAACGCGCTGGAGCAGCTGGGCGTGGACTGGCGCCTGCACAGCAGCCACGTCGACTTCCAGAGCGGCGACGGCAACTCGGCGCAAGCCAGCTATCCGGGCTCGCTCAACGGCAGCAGCGCCACCACGCCCGCAGGCGGCACCCTGACGGCGGTGGTGGGCGGCGCCGGCCGCTACCTGCTGAGCCGCATCAGCGCGCTGGAGCAGGGCAGCGAGGCGCGCGTCACGGCCAGTCCCAAGGTGGCGACCCTGAACAACGTGGAGGCGGTGATGGACAACAAGACCACCTTCTACGTGCCGGTGGCTGGCTACCAGTCGTCCGACCTGTACAGCGTGTCGGCCGGCACCTCGCTGCGGGTGCTGCCGATGGTGGTGCCGGCGGGCGACCCGGCCGCCGACGGCCAGATCCGGCTCACCATCCACATCGAGGACGGTCAGCTGACCGGCCAGCAGGTGGGGCAGTTGCCGGTGGTGAGCAACAGCGAGATCGACACCGAGGCCTTGATCCGCAACGGCGAGAGCCTGCTGATCGCCGGCTACGCGGTGGAGCAGAGCAGCAAGCAGAACACCGACGTGCCGCTGCTGTCGCGCCTGCCCGTGCTGGGCGCGCTGTTCCGCAACAAGCAGGACCAGCAGCAGAAGTTCCAGCGCCTGTTCCTGCTGACGCCGCGCATCGTCACGCCGCAATAGGCGGCCGGCCGCCGCCGCGCTTCGCGGCGGCGGCGATCTCTTCGCCTGGCGCCTCAGCGGCGCCGGCCCGGTCCCCCAGACTGTACGTGAACGCGGCGCCGCGCCCGTGCGCGGCGCCCCACCTTTTCGAGGAGCACTCACATGAGCAACATCGGCAACATCTTCCGCAGCATGCAGCGTCCCGTTGATCCGGTTCATACCAACGACAGCGGTTCCACCTCCGGCAGCCGGCCATCGCCGCCGCCGTCGCCGCGCGGGCGCGGCGGCAGCGTGCCGCCGCAACTGTCCGGCCTGGGGCCGCGGCTGCAGCGCACGCCGCTGCGGAACGAGGACGCCGGCTCGGACGACGAATTCTTCGACGCCGCCGACCATTTCGAGCCGGAGCAGACGCCGCCGCCCGAGCAGCCGGCCGCGCCGCCGCGCATGGCCGGCTCGGCGCGCCAGGCGACGGTGGCCGACGTGGCCCACACCATGCCGCACCCGGCGCGCAAGCGCGAATCGACCCAGATTTCCAGCTTCTTCACCCGCACGCAGGTCAAGCCGGGGCGGGGCATGCACCTGCCCAGCTCTGGCTCGACGCTGGCGCCGGCGCCGGCCGCCCAGCGCGGCGCCCCCAGCGCGCCGCCGGCCGGCAAGCCGCTCGACAAGGGTATCCTCAACAGCGACCACAAGAAAATGCAGAAAACCATGCGCACGGCGGTGACGCAGATCGCCCCCGAGCTGCCCAAGCCGGCCATGAGCGACCGCCCGGCCGAGAGCCTGGCGGCGTTGCACGACGCCGGCGCCATGCGCGAGCACGTCGCCGGGTTGTTCGGGGCGGGGCCGCACGCGCTGGGTTCGCAGGTGGCCGGCGACACCCTGACCACCGCGCTGCACGCGGCGCTGGAACACCCGGCCCCGCATCCCGGCGCCGGGCCGGTGGACACGCCCGACCTGTCCTTCCCCTACAGCCAGCACCTGATGGTGGCCGAACACCTGGCCCAGGCCTGCGGCGGCAACGCCCTGCACGCGGCGGAGGCGCTGGAGGTGCTGAGTTCGGCCCCGCACATGGAGCAGATGCTGCAAGGCCTGGCCAGCGGCCGGCTGGCCGGGCCGCAGCTGGACGCCTTGCGCGCCGCCACCGGGCTGGCGCAGACGGCGCCGGGCTTCCGCGCCCTGATGACGATGATGCAGCCGCCCATGGCGCCCGAGCGCCAGGCCGGCTTCCAGCGCCTGCTGACCGCGGTCGACAAGGTGGCGCGGGAGGGCGCGGCCACCCACGGCGCCAGCGCGCTGTCCGGCGCCGCCAGCCGCGCGGCGCTCAAGGTGGGCGGCCGCCACGCGCAGACCACGCTGGCCGAGACCGTGCTGACCATCGAGATGCGCATCCACACCGCGCCGCACGTGGCCGGCGCCGCCAGCCCGTACGCGGCGCTGTCGCCGGCCGACAAGGGCGCGGTGTTCGCGTGGAAGAACGGTTTCCGCGACAGCGGCCCGGGCACCGAGCTGTCCAAGGTGCAGGGCCGGCTGGCCAAGATGGGCAAATACGTGGCGCGCGCGGCCAAGCACGAGCGCAACGCCTCGGTCGCGTTCAACGCCAAGAATCCGCTCAAGAACGGCAAGTTCGTCAAGGCGCGCGCGAAGATGGTGGCGGCCAGCGTCAACCAGGTGTTCGGCAAGAAGAAGTCGCCGCTGACGCCATTCCGGGCGATGGGCGTCAACAACGCCGGCCAGGGCCACCCGGACGACAACATCACCAAGCTCGATAGCACCGTCGCCACCGCCATGAGCGAGCTCAGCGCGCACCTCGAGGCGCAGTTGCCGGCGGCCGGCACGCCGGCGCACGCCGACATGGTGCGCAACCTGGCCGCGCCGCGCCAGCCGCTGCCGCCGCAACTGGAACAGGTGGCGCTGATGAACTATGTGCAGCGCGCGATGGAACACACGCGCCCGCTCGGTCACGAGCTGGGCAAGGAAGCCCTGATGCAGGTGGCGATCGACATCGCCGACCACCACGGCACGCCGGACGCCACCGCCGCCATCGCCGCCAAGCTGTCGGCCTGGGAGGGCAAGAGCATCACCTTGCAGCACCTGAAGCAGTGGGCCGGCGCCAGCGGCCTGGCGGAAATGCAGCCGGCGCCGGCCGGCGCCGTGACCGCGCAGCAGGAAACCAACTTCGGCAAGGCGCTGCGCCAGGCCAGCACCATCGACGACCCGGCCACCGACCGTCCGCGCGACATGACGCCCGAGGGCGCCCACCAGTACGTGCGCACCTTCGTGCAGGAGCACACCTGGGGCGGCGTGGTGACGGCGGCCAGCGGCGGCACGGCGGGTTTCAACTTCGCGCCGCTGTCGGTGCCGATCAAGAAACTGTCCGGCGCGCTGACCAAGGCGCTGACCGGGGTCAAGGCCTCGGTGGCGCCGGTGGCCGACGTGCGCGGCACCGGCGCCCGCGCCGCCGTGCTCAGCGTCGGCACCAGCCACCACGGCGGCGAGCTGTTCGTCGGCACCCAGAGGCAGTATGCCGGCGCCTTTGGCGGCGGCATGACGGCCTCGGTGCGCAAGGGCCTGGGCAAGCTGTTCAGCGTGCAGGGCGGCGGCCAGGGCACGGTGACCCCGCTGGCCGGCGACAAGAGCTACACGCGCGGCGTGATGGTGCGTACCTCGCGGCCGGAAAACCTGGATGGCCAGACCTTCAACAGCGCCCGCGCGCGCGACGAGCTGACCCAGTTCGTCGACGCCATGTTCACCATGGCCAAGGGCGAGGGCGGCGGCAATTTGTCGCCGGCGGCGACGTGGGAAAAACTCGCCAGCGAATTCCTCGAGAGCGACACCCTGTCGATCGGCTGGCAGCACCAGACCGGCGAGACGCTGCGCCACACCGCCGCCGCCTCCGTCAACGCCCGGGCCAGCGTGGTGGCGCACGACGATCCATTCGAGACCGTCGGCGCCGGCGTGAGCGCCGGTGTCAGCGTCGACTGGGCCTCGGCCGCCAACAACAAGCGCACCGAGTCCACCGGCAACGTGCGCATGGTGCGCAACAACCACCTGTCGCGCCTGCAGGTCAACGGCACGCTGGGGATGACCACCACCGCGCCGTCCATCCCGGTCGAGGACGGCAAGGGCGAGATGGTCACGCCGCCCGGCGGCGGCGAGGCCAGGGAGGTGGGCGCCGACCCGACCTCGGAGGCGCTCAACATGATCACGCCGCTGGCGGCGCGCCAGGCCAACTACAGCCTGGTGGACCAGGGCATGAACGTCACCTTCCGCAGCGTGATCGAGGCCGGGCGCCTGTCGGAGACCTACACGCTGCGCGAGGTCGAGCACCGCGACGCCCAGCACTTCAAGGCCTTGCTGACGGAGCCGAGCCGCCAGGCCCAGTTCGAGAAGGTGTTCGAGGCGGTGCACGGGCCGGCCGAGGCCAAGCACGAGCTGGACAAGTTCGTCGCCAAGCTCGACAACTGGGCCGGCCCGGGCCAGCACTACACCTTGCGCTCGCGCCTGCGCGCCGACGTGCGCAAGGGCCTGGACGAGAGCGCGGCGCTGGCCTCGGCGATCCACCGCCGCGACCCGCACGACCCGCGCCTGAAGGAATTGTCGGCCCACATGATGTCCAAGCTGAGCGACGAGAACTCGTGGGTGCCGATGCAGATCCAGGCCTTCGAGGCGCAGACCGCCAGCGACGTCGCCGGCCTGAACTTCGGTCTGGTGCTGACCGCCAACCACAGCGTCAGCAGCGACCGCGAGCTGTACGCCACCGCCGCGCCGCCCAATGTGGTGCGCGCCTGGGCCGCCGAGCCGCGCCCGCCGGCGCCCGAGCACGGCGCGGAGGGGGCCTGATGCGGCGGCCGGGCTTGGCACTGCGCGGCGGCGCCGTCGTCGTCGCGGCCGCCTGCGGCTGGCTGGCGCCGGCCGCGCGCGCCGACTGCTTCGACGAGGCGGCCGCCTACCAGCACGTCAACGCGACCGTGCTGCGGGCGATCGCCTGGCAGGAGTCGCGCGGGCGCGCCGACGCGCTGCACCACAACGCCAACGGCTCGCTGGATTACGGCCTGATGCAGATCAACTCGGCGCACAAGGCGGAGTTGCAGCGCTGGGGCATCGCGCCGGAACAGCTGATGGAACCCTGCGTGGGCGTCTACGTGGCGGCCTGGCATCTGCGCAAGATGATGCTCAAGTACGGCAACACCTGGGACGCGGTCGGCGCCTACCACTCGGAGACGCCGGCCCTGCGCGACAGTTACAAGGCGGCGATCCAGCGCATCGTCGCCGCCCATGCCGGCCCGCCGTAGGCGGCGCGCCGGCAGCGCTTCGGCCACCGGCGCGCCGCTTCGTTTTGGCGCGCGGCGGCCCGCGTCGTTGTTGTTAAGCTGAAAACCTGCCCGGCTCCGGCCGCGGGTGGTGGTGCGGAGCGTGACCCTCCTGCCGCAAGCAATTTTTTAAATTTCCGCTGAAAGGAATCCTTATGAGTTTCAAGAGTTTTTTCAAGCACCTGGGTCACGCGATAGAGCATGCGGCCAAGGATGTGGTGCACGGCGTCGAGAACGTCGGCAAGGACCTGGTGCACATGGGCGAGGCGGCCCTGCACGCGGTGGACGATCTGGCCCACCTCAAGTTCAAGGCCGCGTTGAACGACGCCGTCAGTTGCGCCAACTACGGCGTCAAGGCGATCACCGAGATGCCCAAGGCCGAGATGGAGGCGGCCTGCGACGCCACCACCGAGATGCACTTCAGTAAATCGCTGGACAAGATGGCGCAGAAGGTCAAGAACATCGGCGACAAGGTGGTGGACGCCGAGCGCCAGGTGGCGGACAAGGTGCTGACCGGCGTGGCGGATGGTATCGAGAGCACGGTCAAGGGCTCGATCGCCATGGCCAAGGACGTGGCGCACGGCGATTTCGGCAAGGCGCTGCACGACGGCATGGGCGCGGTGGGCGGCGCGCTGACGGTGGCGGCCGCGCTGACGCCCGAGGGCCTGGCGGCGGCGGCCGTGGTCGGCACCATGCAGGTGGGCCATATCGGCGGTGAAAAGCTGCAGAGTTTCGTCGGCGACGTGGTGGGCGGCCCGAAAGGCCTGCTCAAGCGCGCCGCCGAGAGCGGCGCCGGGCTGGCGGTCAACGAGGCGGTGACCAAGACCGGCGAGGCGCTCGGCAACGTGCCGGGCGCGAACAGCACCACGCTGATGGTGGCCGGCATGGCCGCGCCGCTGGCCGCCGACGCCTATGAAAGCCGGCGCGGCCGCGGTCGCGGCGCGGAGGCGCCGCACACCACCACGCGCGACGTGGTGACGCCGGACCAGCAGCACCCGAACAGCCAGGCGCCCGGCACCTCGCTGGCGCAGCAGCCGGAGGAGGGCGACGGCAAGCCGAACGCGCAGCGCAAGGACGATGCGCGCGACGACAAGGGCCACAACGGCGACCGCGCGCAGAACGCTTCGGACGTGGTGAGCAATCTGGCCTCGATGGGCGATGCGGCGTCGACCATTGCCGCCGCGCGCGCATCGTCGCTCGCCACCATGGCGGCGCAGGACGCCATCGCGGCGATCCAGAACGCCATCGCGCTGAACCAGGCCAAGAACCAGATCGAGGACGAGTTGGGCAAAGGCGTCAAGGCGCTGGCGCAGTAAGCGTAGTTGTTGTTTTGTTATCCGGGCCGGCGCTGGCGTCAGCGCTGGCCTTCCGCATCGCTGTTTATGGGAGATTCATCATGACTGTTGGTAGCATCAGCCATTCCTCGCCAATCAGCCCGGACCTGGCGGCCACCGCGCCGGGCACGGCGTCCAAGCCGGCCGGCAACGAGGCCGCCAAGCCCGGCGCGCGTCCGGCCATCAGCGGTCCGCTGGCCGGGCTGGCCTCCACCGGCCGTGCCGCCAAGCCGGCCGTTTCCGGTTCGGGCCCGCGGCCGCTGGGCATGGCGCCTCAGCGCCTGAAAATCGCCGGCCTGCAGAGCGGCGGCAAGGGCGCGGCCACCCGCGATGTCGGCACGCCGCCTGCGGCCGCGCACGCACCGGCGCCGGCGCCGGCCAGTTTTGGCGCCGCCAAGCCGGCGGCGGAGGCACCCCAGCCGGCGGCGCCGCACCACGCCGCGCCGGCCGCCGAGCACGACGGCGGTATCGCCGCCATGCGGGCCATGTCGCTGGAGACCATCGCGGCGCAAAACGCGCTGGCGCAAATCCAGAACCAGATCGCCCTCAACCAGTCCAAAAACTCGGTCAGGGAAGAGCTGGGGAAAGGCCTGAAAGCGCTCGCCCAGTAAGCCAGAGCGGCGAAAATAACCATAAAACAACGCGGAATTCACGAAAAAGCGCCGGGCGCACTATAATATTCGCTTCTTAGCACCGTTCTGCTCTTTTGCTGCCAGCCCAACCGGACTTTCTAATTTATGCAATACGTGTCTACCCGCGCCGCCTCGTCGGCCGCCGCTTCGTCTTCCCAACAATTTTCCGACATCCTGCTGGGCGGCCTGGCCGCTGATGGCGGCCTGTTCCTGCCGGCCGCCTACCCGCAAGTGACCGGCGCCGAGTTGGACGCCTGGCGCAAGCTGTCCTACGCCGAGCTGGCGTTCGAGATCCTCAGGAAGTTCGCGACCGATATCCCGGAAGCCGACCTGCGCGCGCTGACCGCCAAGACCTACACCAAGGAAGTCTATAAAAACGCCCGCAAGGACGAAAACGCCGCCGACATCACGCCGCTGCGCGTGCTGGAAGAGGGCAAGGACGGCAGCAAACTGGTGCTGCAGGCGCTGTCCAACGGTCCGACCCTGGCGTTCAAGGACATGGCCATGCAATTGCTGGGCAACCTGTTCGAGTACGCGCTGGCCAAGCAGAACGCGGAGCTGAACATCTTCGGCGCCACTTCGGGCGACACCGGCAGCGCCGCCGAATACGCGATGCGCGGCAAGAAGGGCATCCGCGTCTTCATGCTGTCGCCGCACAAAAAGATGAGCGCCTTCCAGACCGCGCAGATGTTCTCGCTGCAGGACCCGAACATCTTCAACATCGCCATCGAAGGCGTGTTCGATGACGCGCAGGACATGGTCAAGGCGGTCTCCAACGACCTCGAATTCAAGGCCAAACACAAGATCGGCACCGTCAACTCGATCAACTGGGCGCGCGTGGTGGCGCAGGTGGTGTACTACTTCCGCGGCTACCTGGCGGCGACCACCTCGAATGACCAGAAGGTATCGTTCACCGTCCCGTCGGGTAACTTCGGCAACATCTGCGCCGGCCATATCGCGCGCATGATGGGTCTTCCGATCGACAAGCTGGTGGCCGCCACCAACGAGAACGACGTGCTGGACGAATTCTTCCGCACCGGCGTGTATCGCGTGCGCAAGTCGTCCGAAACCTATCACACCAGCAGCCCGTCGATGGACATCTCCAAGGCGTCCAACTTCGAGCGCTTCGTCTACGAACTGGTGGGCCGCGACAGCGACCGCACTCGCGCGCTGTTCCATAAAGTGGAAACCCACGGCGGCTTCGACCTGTCCGGCAAACCGGGCAGCGATGGCGACGAATTCAAGCTGGTGGCCAAGTATGGCTTCAAGTCCGGCAAATCGACCCACGCCGACCGCGTGAACACCATCCGCGACGTGGCCGACGATTACGGCATCGTGATCGACACCCACACCGCCGACGGCATCAAGGTGGCGAAGGAAAACCTGGAGCCGGGCGTGACCATGATCGTGCTGGAAACCGCGCTGGCGGCCAAGTTCAACGAAACCATCCTGGAAGCGCTGGGCGAGGACGCCGAGCGCCCGGACGGCTTCGAGGACATCGAGGCGCTGCCGCAGAAGTTCGTCGTCATGAAGCCGGAAGTCGAGGCCATGAAGGCGTACATCGCCGCCAACACGGGCCTGTAATGAGCGAGCCGCGCAAGCCGATGCTGTCGGTCAGCGAGGCGCTGGCCTTCATGCTGGACGCTGTGCGTCCGGTGGCGGACAGCGAGGTGATCCCGACGCTGGCGGCCAACGGCCGTGTGCTGGCTGCGGCGCAGGTCTCCGGCATGGACGTGCCGGGCGCCGACAACACGCAGATGGACGGCTACGCCGTGCGCGCCGCCGATTGCGCCAGCGGCGAGGCCGCGCTCAAGGTATCGCAACGCATTCCGGCCGGCCATGTCGGCCAGCCTTTGCAGCCGGGGACCGCCGCGCGCATCTTCACCGGCGCCATGATCCCGCGGGGCGCGGACGCTGTGGTCATGCAGGAGCAGTGCGAATTGAATGGCGACGTGGTCACCGTGCGGCATGTGCCGAAGTCCGGCGAATGGATACGCCGCGCCGGCGAGGACATCACCAGCGGCAGCGTGATCCTGCCTTCCGGCACGCGCTTGCGCAGCCAGGAACTTGGTCTGGCCGCCTCGGTCGGCCTGGCGGAACTGCCGGTCAAGCGCAAGCTGCGCGTGGCCGTGTTCTTCACCGGCGACGAGTTGACCATGCCGGGCGAGCCGCTGGCGCCGGGCGCGATCTACAACTCCAACCGCTTCACGCTGCGCGCGCTGCTGGAAAACCTGGGCTGCGAGATCAGCGATTTCGGCATCGTGCCGGATACGCTGGAGGCCACGCGTTCGGTGCTGCGCGAATCGGCGCAGGGGCATGATTTGATTATCACCTCCGGCGGCGTGTCGGTGGGCGAGGAAGACCATATCAAACCGGCGGTGGAAGCCGAGGGCAAGCTGAATATGTGGCAGATCGCCGTCAAGCCGGGCAAGCCGCTGGCGTTTGGCGAAGTGCGGAACGCTTTCTTTATCGGCCTGCCGGGCAATCCCGTATCGAGCTTCGTGACCTTCCTGCTGTTCGTGCGGCCGTTCATCCTGCGCCTGCAAGGCGTGGAAGGAACGATTGCGCCGCGCGCCTACAGCATGCGCGCCGATTTCAGCTGGCCCAAGGCCGACAAGCGCAACGAATTCCTGCGCGTGCGCATCAACGACAACGGCGGCCTGGAACTGTTCCGCAACCAGAGTTCCGGCGTGCTGACCTCCACCGTGTGGGGCGACGGCGTGATCGATAATCCGCCAGGGACCACCATCGCCGCCGGCGACATGGTGCGCTTCATCCCGTTTAACGAATTACTGTATTGATGGCTATTACCGTAAAATTTTTCGCCAGCGTGCGTGAGGCCGTCGGTGCCTCCTCGGAATCGCTGGCCGTGCCGGCTGGCGTGGCGACTGTGGGCGCGCTGCGCGACCACCTGGCCGCGCGCGGCGAGAACTGGCGCCAGGCGCTGGGTCATCCGGCGCTGCGCATGGCTTGCAACCAGGTGATGTGCGGCGCCGATACCGCGCTGGCCGACGGCGCCGAAGTGGCGTTCTTCCCGCCGGTCACCGGCGGCTGATTACTTCTTCGCGTGCTTGCCCTGGTAGGCCTTGGCGACGTCCTCGCAGGCCGCACAGGCCATGGCGTTGCGGAAGCGGCGCCACGCGACGTAATTGAAAATACCGGCGGCGATCAGCGCCCACGCGGCGGCGCTGAGGTAATCCTCTTTCGCGGTCGAACCCTTGAACCATTCAACGGCGGCTAGAATGGCGAACAGCGGTATGGCCGCCATCAAGTAGCGCTTGATCCAGAATGTCGCACCCATCGTATCTCCCTTGTTTTGAATATGGACCTCTCATGCAGTCTAGTTTGACACCTTTTCGCGTCGCCGTCATCGGTGGCGGGCCGGCCGGCCTGATGGCGGCCGAAACGCTGGCCCAGGCCGGCGTGCGGGTGGACCTGTATGATGCCATGCCCTCGGTCGGCCGCAAGTTCCTGCTGGCCGGGCGCAGCGGCATGAACATCACGCATGCGGAGGCGTATCCGGATTTCGTCGGCCGCTACGGCGCCAGCGCGCAGCCGCTGCGTCCCGCGCTGGATGCCTTCGGCCCGCAGGCCGTGCGCGATTGGGTGCATGGGCTGGGACTGGAGACCTTTGTCGGCACCTCCGGGCGCGTGTTCCCGACCGATATGAAGGCCGCGCCGCTGCTGCGCGCGTGGGTGCACCGCCTGCGTGAAAGCGGCGTGCAATTCCACATGCGTCACCGCTGGCTGGGCTGGCAGGATGGCGCGCTGCGATTCAGCGCGCCCGGCGACGATGGCGCCGCCGGCGAGCGGCTGGTGCGCTCCGATGCGGCGATTCTGGCCCTGGGCGGGGGCAGCTGGGCGCGGCTTGGCTCGGACGGCGCCTGGTTGCCGCTGCTGGCCGGGTGCGGCGTCGAGGTGGCGCCGCTGGCGCCGGCCAATTGCGGCTTCGATGTCAACTGGAGCGAGCATTTCAGCAGCCGCCACGCCGGCGAGCCGCTGATGACCGTGGCCGTCATCGCGCGCGACACGCAGGGCAGGGAGATGCGCAAACAAGGCCAGTTCGTGGTGACGCAAGGCGGCATCGAGGGCAGCCTGATTTACGCGCTGTCCGCCGCCTTGCGCGACCAGATCGCGGCGGAGGGCCACACCACCATCTGGCTGGACCTGATGCCCGATTGGACGGCGCAGCGCGTGGCGGATGAACTCATGCGGCCGCGCGGCGCGCGCTCCTTGTCCAGCCATTTGCAAAGCCGGCTTGGCATCAAGGGCGTGAAAGCGGGTCTGCTGCGCGAATGCCTGAGCAAGGAACAATTCAGCGATGAGGTGCAACTGGCGCGGGCCATCAAGCGCCTGCCGTTGCGGCTGGAACGCGCGCGGCCCATCGATGAGGCGATCAGCAGCGCCGGCGGGGTGAAATGGTCGGCGCTGGAGGGCAGCATGTTGAAGACCGTGCCGGGCGTATTCGTGGCCGGCGAAATGATCGACTGGGAAGCGCCGACCGGCGGCTACCTGCTGACCGCCTGCTTCGCCGGCGGCGTGGCGGCGGCGCGCGACGCGCTGGCCTGGCTCACTCCCAGGTGACTTCGCCCGAGCCGGTGCGGTTGACGTTGCGGTGGTCCGGGTTGCCCAACACGCGGATGTCGCCGCTGCCGCGCAGGCTCAGGTCCGCCGACTGCTTGGCGAAGACGTGGGTGGTGCCCGAGCCTTTCAGGTTCACCGTCACCTTGTCCGAGGCCAGGTGGCGCGCATTCAGGTCGCCGGAACCGGTCAGTTCCGCCGTCAGCGTCTTGCAGCTGCCGGAGGCGCTGATCTGGCCCGAACCCACCATCTCCAGCTCCACGTTCTCGCTGCTGCCGGCGTTGATGTTCATATTGCCGCTGCCATGGGCGCCGGCGGTCAGCTCGCGGTAGCGGCCCACGAAGTTCACATTGCCGGAACCGTGCAGCTGCAACTCCAGCCGCTCGCCGTTAAAGCCGGATACCTTGGTGTCGCCGCTGCTGTGCACCGTCAGCTCCTCCAGCGAGGGCAGCACCAGCTCCACCTGCAGGCGATGGCGTGGATTGAGCAGCATGCCCTTGGTGCCGATGTGCAGGTCGCGGCCATCCTGGATGGTTTCGATATTGCCCAGCGAGCGCTGTTCGCCGCGCACCTTGAGCGAGGCGGTCTGGCCCTGCACCAGGATCAGGTCGATCGGGCCGTTAAGTTCCACCACGGTCGCCATGGCGTCGATCTTGCGGGTTTCCGTGCCCAGCGAGCGGCCGGCCACGCTGGTCGGGCTGCTGCTGCCGTAGGCCTTGAGCATGCTGTAGGTGACGCCGATCAGCACAAACGACAGCACCAGCAGGCCGGCCCCAATTTTCATCAATGCGCGCATCATGGTTTCCTCAGCCTCCCCGCAGCAGCGAGGCATTCATCGCCGCGTAACGCTTCAAACCTATGACGGTGTAGCGGGTCAGCACAATGCTGACCAGACACAGTCCTATGCCGCCCAGGATCAGCCCCAGGCCGATCAACGACTGCGTGGTGCGGGCGCCGCTGTCGAAATCGGTGGTGATGTGGACGTCGCCGGCCGCCATCGCCTCGGCGCGGTTGAGCAGCTTGCCGCTGCGGCTCAGGCCCTCCTCGTCGGGCGGCGGGGTGTCGGCATCGTCCTTGTTGACCTGCACGCCCATGCTGTTGATCGAGACGCGCCAGCCCTGGGCATCCTCCTCATCCTCGCGTGATTCGAAGTGGGTGTTGGTGAATTCCATCAGGTGGCGCAGCGGGCCTTCCAGCGCCAGCTCGTTCTGGCCCGACAGGCCGCTGGCCGTCAGCGCCACGCCGCCGATGTAGAAGGCGAAGGCCGAGATGTAGATCGCGCCCAGCAGGCTGGCGTACACCATGGCCGGAATCACCATGAACAGGTTGAAGATGGCCAGGCCGATGACGGAGACCACCAGCCGCGCCAGGTTGACCGGGGTTTTCTTTTGCGCGAAAGCGCTTAGGTGGGCGTTGGCGCGCAGCGTCATGGCGATCTTGCGCGGCTCGTCGAGTTGTTTGTAGACCTCGGCCTCGCTCAGGCCGGCCACCAGGCCGTCGATGTAGCGTTGCTCGTAATAGGCCAGGGTCTTGGCCACCGTTTCCGGCGGCAGACCCTGCATGGCCTGTTTGAGCGCGTCGAGGTATTCCTGCTTGGTCATGATATTAAATCCACAATGTTGCGTGCCTTTTGCCGATGGTGCAACTGTACGCAGGTCGCCGTCGAGACGCCACCGGGATGTGACAGGATGCGCAAAACGCGGAACAGGCGACTGAATTGCACGACTAGACGGCGCTCCCTTGCAGTAGTTGAGCGGCGGCAACACCACTGCGCACTGCCGCTTCCAGCGTGGCCGGGTAGTCGCCGGCGGTGTAGTCGCCGGCCAAGAACAGCCCCGGCAGGCCGGTGGCGTTGTCCGGGCGCGCCAGCGCCGGCGCGCTGGCGTAGGTCGCGCGCTTCTCGGTGATGACCTTGAACCATGCTGGACGGCCCAGCTCCGGGCGCTGGAAGGCCACCGCCAGCTGCACCGCGACCGCCTCGGCCAGCAATTCCTGCGGCTGGGCGGCCACCGGGCCGGAGGCGCTGATGACCGCCGCCAGCAGGCCGGCCTGGGCGGCGTCCAGCTGGCCGCGGTCGAACACGAACTGGCCGTACTGGTGGCTGTCCGGGTCGTCCAGCAGGGCGTAGAACGGCAGTTCCAGCCGGGTGGCGGCGTCGTATTGCAGGTAGACGGTGGTGATCGCCTCCGGCTCGAAGGCGGTCAGCTGGCTGCACACGGCGGCGGCGTCGTGGTCCGGGATGTCGTGCAGCAGGGTGGCGGCCTGGCTGGCGCCGGCGGCCAGCACCACGCCGCTGAAATAGGTGCTCCAGGTGCCGCCGACGGCCGCGCCGCTGATGTCCAGCTGCCACAGCCGATTCTCGATGCAGCGCAGCGCGTTGACCTTGGCGCCGCTGCGCACCGCGCCGCCGTGCTCCGTCACGTAGCGCGCGGCCGCTTCCGGGAACAGGGCGCTCAGGTCGGCGCGCGGCAGGAGCATGTCGGAGGCGCGGCGCTTCGCGCCCAGGCTGTCGCGCAGCACGTTGAGAAAGACCTGGGCCGAGGCGCGCTCCGGCGGCGTGTTCAGCGCGGCCAGGCACAGCGGGCGCCACATCAGCTGGATCAGGCGCGGCGTCTGGTCGAAGCGCGCCAGCAGTTCGCTGACGCTGCAGTCGGTGTTGAGCCGCCAGCCCATCCAGCGCGCGGTGGTGGAGAAGCGGGCAAGGCTGAGCTTGTCCTCGCGCCGCAAGCCCTGGGCGCGCAACAGGGCCGCCGCCAGGTGCAGCGGCGCCGGCAGCGGCAGCGCGGGCGCGGCGAAGTCCATGCCGCCGGTGTTGGGCGGATAACGCATTTGCAGCGGCAGCGTGAGCAAGGCTTGCCGGTGATCGACGCCGGCCAGCTTCATCAGGCGCAAGGTTTCGCTGTAGGCGCCCAGCAGGATGTGCTGGCCGTTGTCGAGGTGCTTGCGGTCGGTCTCCACGCGGCGCGCGCGGCCACCCAAGGTGCGGGCCGCCTCCAGCAGCGTGACTTTGTAGCCGGCGCGCGCCAGTTCGAGCGCCGCCGCGCAGCCGGCCCAGCCGGCGCCGATCACCGCGACCGAGCGCGCCAGCACGCCGGTGTCGACGTGACCGCGTTTATCCGCCGGGGTGCCGGCGATGCTGGCGTCAACCACGGATATAGGTCTTCCACGCCAGCCACAGCTTGCGAATCGGCGTCAGCGAGATGCGGTGTTCCAGGACGTGGTAGCCGTCGGCCTCGACCTCGGTCAGCAGGGTGCGGTAGATGGCGGCCATCATCAGGCCCGGGCGCTGGGCGCGCCGGTCTTCCTTCGGCAGCAGGGCGAACGCTTCGTCGTAGGCTTTTTGCGCGCGGGCGATCTGGAACGCCATCAGCTTTTCGAATTTGTCGCTGTGCTTGGCATTGAGGATTTCGGCGGCGGTCACGTTGAACTGCTGCAGTTCATTGATCGGCAGGTAGATGCGGCCTTTGCGCGCGTCCTCGCCCACGTCGCGGATGATGTTGGTCAGTTGGAAGGCGTGGCCCAGCTTTTCCGCGAATTGCAGGGTTTGCGGATTGGTCACGCCAAAGATGCTGGCCGACAGGATGCCAACCACGCTGGCCACGTGCCAGCAGTATTTGCTGAGGGCGGCGTAGTCGAGGTAGCGGGTCTGGTTGAGGTCCATCTCCATGCCGTCGATGATGGCCTGCAGGTGTTCTTCCTTCAGGTTGTACGGCTGGATGTGCGGCTGCAGCGCCTGGGTGACAGGGTGGGTTTGCTGGCCGGCGTACATGCCGCTGATTTCCTTGCGCCACCACGCCAGCTTGATGCGCGCGATCGACTCGTCGGTGCATTCGTCGACGGTGTCGTCGACCTCGCGGCAGAAGGCGTACAGGGCGGTGATGGCGCGGCGACGCTCCGGCGGCAGGAACAGGAAGCTGTAGTAAAAACTGGAGCCGCTTTGCGCGGTCTTTTGCTGGCAGTAGTCGTCGGGGGACATGAATAAAAAGCAATGGACGGTTCGAAGCCGCTATTCTATAGGAATGCGTTACAGTCTCGGTTCATTATTTGGTGGAGTTGACATGATTACTATCCGGGAAATTGACCATATCGTCCTGCGGGTGGTGGACCTGCAGTCCATGCTGGACTTCTATTGCGGCGTGCTGAATTGCCCGGTGCAGCGGCGGCAGGACGAGATCGGACTGGTGCAGCTGCGCGCCGGCAGCTCGATGATCGACCTGGTGCCGCTGGACGGCAAGCTGGGACGCATGGGCGGCGCGGCGCCGGGCGTGGAGGGGCGCAATATGGACCACTTCTGTCTGCGGGTGGAACCGTTCGACCCCGTCGCCATCCGCGCGCATCTGGCCGCGCATGGCCTGGATGCGGGCTCGGTGGAGTCGCGTTTCGGCGCCGAAGGCGAGGGGCCGTCGATCTATGTGTCGGATCCGGAAGGCAACGTGGTGGAGCTAAAAGGACCGCCGCATGCAACTTAGGGTGATTTAAGGATACAATGTGTTACCTTTTCGGGAGAACGCATACGTATGAAACCGCAGATTGTTGCAGCCTTGATCATTATTCCAGTGCTCGCTGGATGCGAGGGCTCGTCTGCGGAAGACACGGCGCCCATGAAAACGGCCACTTATTACACCCAGCACCTTGACGAGGCCAAGTCGGTCGCCAGCCGCTGCAAGCTACTGGACGAGCAGAAGCAACGTACCCTGAACGCGGGCGAGTACCAGGAATGGCAGATTTCCAACGAGGGCGTGAATTGCCAGACGGCTCTGTCGGTATCGGAGGCGGCTTCGCTGCGCGAGTTTGTGCTGAAGCAATCCAAGCCGCAAGCCCCGGCCGCCGCGCCGAAGGCCGCGCCGCCATCCTCCTCGGTGCCGACGCCGCAAGAGCGCGAACAGAAAATCATTTCCGCCCAGACGCTCGCTCCCGTTTGATGGCTTTCACGTCGGCGCTGATTTGATTCAGGCGCGTCTCGTGCGCTTGCAGCATGGTATCGAGTTTCTGTATGGTGGCGTCCAGCTTCTGATTGGTCTGGTCCAGCCTCTGGTTTGTCTGCTCCAGCCGCTGATTCACTTCGCTGCGCCATTGTCCCGAATCCTTGCCGGATTCGTACGAGGCGGTCATGTTGTTGAGCAGTGTCGCGTTGAAGCCGGCGACGCCGAAGATCACCGCGAGCACCGAGCTGATGCCGGTGATGAGCACGGTCTTCTTCAAATCGGCCATATCGGTCCTGAGCTGGCGTAATTCGAGCTCAAATTGATCCATGCGTGCGATCAGCACGTCAATCTTGCCGATAAGGGCCGCAAATTTGGTGTCGGTGCGGGCTTCGCTCGCAGCGATTTTTGCGTCCACTTCTTCTCTGGTCATGTCAGCCATCCTGCGAGTATAGGCCTCGCATTTGCGGCGTCAATTGAGGGAAATCAAGCGGCGCGGAGCGCGGTTCGCAGGCGTTTTTTCATACGCACGGCCGACCAGAAAATACCCAGCCAGTCGTGCCTGGTCAGCTTTGGGCGGTGCAGGAAGACGTCATATTCGGCGGCTTCGATCGCGTCGAGGATGCGCAGGCCGCCTTGCACCACCATGCGCAACTCGAAGCCGATGCGGCCGGGCAGCCGCAAGGCCAGCGGCGCGCCGCTCAGCATCAGCTGGCGCGCGCGCGCGACTTCAAAACGCATCAGCGAACGCCAGCGCGGACGCGCGCTCGGGTGGTCCAGCGCCGCCGGTGAGATGGCGTAGCGGTTCAAGTCTTCCAGCGGGATGTAGATGCGCTCCTTGTGCAGATCGATCGCCACGTCCTGCAGGAAATTGATCAGTTGCAGCGCCGTGCAGATCGCATCCGAGTCGCGCACATTTTCCTCATCCGCCGCGCCGTACAGATGCAGCATCATGAAGCCGACCGGATTGGCCGAACGGGCGCAGTAGTCGAGCAGCGCGTCATAGGTCTGGTAGCGCGACACCACCACGTCCTGCTTGAAGGCCGACAGCAGGTCGTACAGCGGCTTGAGCGGCATTTCATATTCCCGCACCACCTGCGCCAACCGCTCGAACATCGGCTGGTGGCCGGTCGCGCCTTGCTCGATGCGGGCCAGCGCCGCCTCGTAGGCGTTCAGCGCCGCCAGCCTTTCCTCGGGCGCGGCGTCGCCCTCGTCGGCCAGGTCGTCGGCGCTGCGGGCGAAGGCGTAGATGGCCTCCACCGCCGGGCGCAGGCGTTTGGGCAGCAAAATCGAGGCGACAGGGAAGTTTTCGTAGTGATCGACCGGCATAGGCGGGAGGGGCGGCAATTGCCGGTGTGAGAGATTTGGTTTCCAGCGCGTAATGGTAGTGCTATCTTGAAATGAGAGCAAGTATCCATGCTCCAAATTAATGACGCCAAAGTCATTTCCAAAGGCCATTGTTCAGCTTATAATCAATAAATAACCTGTCAGTCATTTAAAAGGAAGCTGTCGTGTTGAATCTCAAGAATGTGCTGGTTGCCGCCTCGGCGCTGGCCGTGCTGGGCGCCTGTTCCAAGCCGGCCGAGAAAACTGAAGATATCCGCCCGGTGCGGGCCATTTCGCTGGTCAGCAGCGACGTTGACGTGAACGCCGAGTTTTCCGGCGAAGTCCGGGCGCGCGTGGAATCGCGCCTCGGCTTCCGCGTCGGCGGCAAGATCGTCAGCCGCAAGGTCGACGTCGGCACGCTGGTCAAGAAGGGGCAGGTGTTGATGCAGCTGGATCCGCAGGATTTGCAGCTGTCGCAGGCGCAGGCGCTGGCCAACCTGCGCGCCGCCGAAACCAATCGCGACCTCGCCAAGGCCGACCTGCTGCGCTACCAGGAGTTGCGCAGCAAGAGCTTCGTCAGCCAGGCCGTGCTGGACGGCAAGGAATCCGCCTACAAGGCCGCGCAAGCCAACGTCGACGCGTCGCAGGCGGCCTATCGCGGCCAGTCCAACCAGGCGGCCTATGCCGCCTTGCTGTCCGATGTGGACGGCGTGGTCACCGCCGTCAACGCCGAGATCGGCCAGGTGGTGGCGGCCGGCACGCCGGTGGTGAATGTGGCCAAGTCGGGCGAGAAGGAAATCGTCATCGGCATCCCGGAAGACAAGGTCGACACCCTGCGCCGCATTCCGGATGTGCAGGTGCGCCTGTGGGCCGATCCCAAAAACACGGTGGCCGGCAAGATCCGCGAAATCTCGCCGGTGGCCGATCCGTCCACCCGCACCTACACCGTCAAGGTGTCGATCCCCGATTCGCTGGCCGAGGCCAAGCTGGGCATGACGGCGGTGGTGCAGTTCGCCTCCAAGACGCCGGCGCCGCAGATCAAGGTGCCGCTGACCGCCTTGTTCTATGAGAAATCCGCCACCTCGGTGTGGGTCGTTGAGAACGGCGCCGTCAAGCTGGTGCCGGTGACGATAGGCGGCGTGGCCGGCAACGACATCGTGCTGTCCAGCGGCGTCAAGCCGGGCCAGACCGTGGTGACGGCCGGCGTCAACCTGCTGAAGCCGGGCCAGAAGGTCAAGATCCTCGGTAACGACTTGCCGAAGGCCGCCAAATGAAGGAAGGATTCAATCTCTCACGCTGGGCGCTGGAGCACATCCCGCTGACCCGCTACCTGATCGCGGTGCTGCTGATAGGCGGCGCACTCAGCTATTCCAACCTCGGGCAGGACGAAGATCCGCCGTTCACCTTCCGCGCGATGGTGGTGCGCGCCAACTGGCCGGGCGCGACCTCGCTGCAAATGGCCGAGCAGGTCACCGACAAGCTGGAGAAAAAACTCCAGGAAACGCCCGATATCGACGAGATCTCCAGCTATTCCAAGCCGGGCGAGACCACCATCATCCTCAAGCTGCGCGAATCGGCGCCGCCGAAGGAAGTGGCGCAGTCGTGGTATCAGGTGCGCAAGAAGATCGGTGATATCCGCGGCACGCTGCCGGCCGGCGTGCAGGGCCCGTTCTTCAACGATGAGTTTGGCGATACCTACGGCTCCATCTTCGCCCTGTCCGGCGACGGCTTCACCTACGCCGAGATGAAGGACTACGCCGACTTCGTGCGCCAGCAATTGCTGGGCGTGCCGTTGGTGTCCAAGGTCGAGCTGTTCGGCGTGCAGGACGAGAAGATCAACATCGAGTTCTCGCACAAGAAATTCGCCCAGCTGGGCATTCCGTTTGAGGCCATCGTCAACCAGATCGCCACCCAGAATTCCGTGGAGGCCACCGGCGTGCTGGTCACGCCGACCGACAATCTGCAGGTGCGGGTGACCGGCGCGTTGAAAACAGTGAAGGACCTTGAGGATCTGGAACTGCGCGCCAACAGCACCACGTTCCGCCTGGGCGACTTCGCCACCATCAAGCGCGAATACCAGGACCCACCGGGCAACAAGATGCGCTTCAATGGCAAGGAAGTGATCGGCCTGGGCGTGTCGATGGAGAAGGGCGGCAACATCATCCAGCTTGGCAAGCACATGGAGAAGACCGTGGCCGAGATGAAGGCCAAGCTGCCGGTCGGCATCGAGCTGGAACGCGTGTCCGACCAGCCGCAGGCGGTGAAGGCCTCGGTGGGCGAGTTCGTGCACACGCTGATCGAGGCGGTGCTGATCGTGCTGGGCGTCAGCTTTGTCGCGCTCGGTCTGCACAGCAAGCCCAAGCTGCGCCTGGACGTGCGTCCCGGGCTGGTGGTGGCCTTGAGTATTCCGCTGGTGTTGTCGGTGACTTTCCTGTTCATGCGCATGCTGGAGATCGATCTGCACAAGATCTCGCTGGGCGCGCTGATCATTGCGCTGGGCCTGCTGGTGGATGACGCCATCATCGCGGTGGAAATGATGGTGCGCAAGATGGAGGAGGGCATGTCGCGTTTCGACGCCGCCACCTTCGCCTACAAATCCACCGCGATCCCGATGCTGACCGGCACGCTGATCACGGTGGCGGGCTTCCTGCCGATCGGCCTGGCCAAATCGGCGGCGGGTGAATATACCTTCTCGCTGTTCTCGGTCAACGCGCTGGCGCTGGTGATTTCGTGGGTGGTGGCGGTGACCTTCACGCCTTACCTCGGCTATGTGCTGTTGAAGGTGAAGCCGCATGCCGATGGCGGCAGCGAGCACGACCTGTTCGACACGCCGGGCTTCCGCCGTTTCCGCGCGCTGGTCAACTGGTGCGTGGAATACCGCTGGATCACCATCGGCGCCACGCTGGCGGTGTTCGCGCTGGGTGTGTATGGCTTCAAGTTCATCGAAAAGCAATTCTTCCCGGATTCCAGCCGTCCCGAGCTGATGGTGGAAATGTGGACGCCGGAGGGCACGACCTTTGCCGCCAACGAGGCGCAGGTGAAGAAGTTCGAGGCCTTCATCCGCAAGCAGGAGGGCGTGGTCAGCGTGACCAGCTACGTGGGCACTGGCTCGCCGCGTTTCTACCTGCCGCTGGACCAGATTTTCCCGCAGACGAACGTGTCGCAAATCGTTGTGCTGCCGAAGGATTTGCACGCCCGCGCCGTGCTGCGCGACAAAATTGTCGACATCTTCAAGCATGATTTCCCGGAAGTGCGCGGGCGCGTCAAGCTGCTGCCGAACGGGCCGCCGGTGCCGTATCCGGTGCAGTTCCGCGTCACCGGCACCGAGGTGGACAAGGTGCGCGCGATCGCCGACCAGGTGAAGGACATCATGCGCGCCAACCCGAACACGCTCGGCGTCAATGACAACTGGAATGAATCGATCAAGGTGCTGCGTCTCGACCTGGACCAGGACAAGATGCGCGCGCTGGGCGTGACCTCGCAAACGGTGATGCGCGCGGCCAACACCATCCTGTCCGGCACGGCCATCGGCCAGTTCCGCGAAGGCATCAAGCTGATCGATATCCAGATCCGCCAGCCGATCGAGGAGCGCAACACCATCGCCGTGCTGAACGACACGAATATCCCGACCGCCAGCGGCAAGTCGGTGCCGATCAGCCAGCTGGCGCGGGCGCATTTCGTGTGGGAGCCTGGCGTGGTGTGGCGCGAAGGGCGCGACTGGGCGATCACCGTGCAGTCGGACGTGGCCGATAATATCCAGGGGCCGACCGTCTCCAGCCAGATCGAACCGCAGCTGAAGGCGCTGCGCGACGCGCTGCCGGCCGGCTACGCCATCACGGTGAAGGGCGCGGCCTCGGACAGCGGCGCGGCGGAAGCGTCGATCGCGGCCAACCTGCCGCTGGCGATCTTCCTGATCTTCACGCTGCTGATGCTGCAGCTGCACAGCTTCTCGCGTTCGCTGCTGGTGTTCCTGACCGGGCCGCTGGGCGTGGCGGGGGCGGCGATGGCGCTGCTGGTGCTGGGCCGGCCGCTGGGCTTTGTGGCCAACCTCGGCATCATCGCGCTGTTCGGCATGATCATCCGTAACTCGGTGATCCTGGTCGACCAGATCGAGCAGGACATCAAGGCCGGCCACGACGCCTGGACCGCCATCGTCGAATCCGCGGTGCGCCGCTGCCGCCCGATCATCCTGACGGCCGCCGCCGCCGCGCTGGCGATGATCCCGCTGTCGCGCTCTGTATTCTGGGGACCGATGGCGGTGGCCATCATGGGCGGCCTGATCCTGGCGACGGCACTGACTTTGTTGTTCCTGCCAGCGCTGTATGCGGCCTGGTTCAGAGTGAAAAAGCCTCTTAACTAGGCAAAAAACGGCAAAAAACAGCGGAATGTTGGCGACATAGTAAAAATCGTCACCATTCCGCGAAAAAAACGTTAGAATGCCGTGTTGAAGTTGAAAGCTCCTGCCATCATGCAGGAAGAGGGCGACCCTTTTTCACTTACAGGTCGCCCTTTGCTTTTGTGCAAACAAGCCGCGAGGATGGCGAAATTGGTAGACGCACCAGGTTTAGGTCCTGACGCCAGCAATGGTGTGGGGGTTCGAGTCCCCCTCCTCGCACCAACTGTATTTCTTATTTTTTGGACGATTTTTTAACATGGCAACTGCAGTCGAAACCTTGGGCAAACTCGAACGTCGTATCACGATCTCCTTCCCGCTGACCGAAGTCCGCGCTGAAGTTGAGAAGCGCCTGAAAGTGCAAGCCAAAACGGCTAAGGCACCAGGCTTCCGTCCGGGCAAAGTTCCTCTGAAAATGGTCGCAGCACAATACGGTTATCAAATCGAAACCGAAGTGCTGAATGATAAAGTTGGCCGCGCTTTCAACGACGCCGCAAACGAAGCCCAGCTGCGCGTAGCTGGCTACCCGAACATCGAACCTAAGCAGGAATCGCCAGCCGGCGTGCTGACTTTCGACGCGACCTTCGAAGTGTACCCGGAAGTCGAAATCGGCGACCTGACCACCGTCGAAATCGAAACCGTCAAGGCTGAAGTGACCGACGCCGAAATCGACAAGACCATCGAAATCCTGCGCAAACAGCGCGTGCACTTCCACACCAAAGGCGAAGCCGGCGAGCACGGCGACGGCGGCGAGCCAGTGGCCGCCAACGGCGACCGCGTGACCGTGGACTTCGTCGGCTCGATCGACGGCGTGGAATTCCCAGGCGGTAAAGCCGAAGACTACCCGTTCGTGCTGGGCGAAGGCCGCATGCTGCCGGAATTCGAAGCCGCCACCGTCGGCCTGAAAGTGGGCGAGTCCAAGACCTTCCCGCTGTCGTTCCCAGAGGACTACCATGGCAAGGACGTAGCCGGTAAAACCGCTTCGTTCACCATCACCCTGAAGAAGCTGGAATGGGCGCACCTGCCGGAAGTGGACGCGGAATTCGCCAAGTCGCTGGGCGTGGCCGATGGCGACGTCGCCAAAATGCGCGAAGACATCAAGGTCAACCTGGAGCGTGAAGTCGCCGGCCGCGTGAAAGCACGCAACAAGGAAGCCGTGATGGAAACCCTGGTCAAGACCGCCACCCTGGACGTGCCGAAATCGCTGATCGCCCAGGACACCGAGCGTCTGGCCGAAATGACCCGCCAGGACATGGCCCAGCGCGGCATGAACGTCAAGGACGTGCCATTCCCACCAGAACTGTTCGCGGAAAAAGCCGAGCGTCGCGTGCGCCTGGGCCTGATCCTGTCGCAACTGGTGGGCGAGAACAACCTGCAAGCCCAGCCTGAGCAAGTCAAAGCGCAGATCGAAGACTTCGCCCAAAGCTACGAAGACCCGCGCGAAGTGCTGAAGTACTACTACAGCGATCGTCGTCGTCTGGCGGAAGTCGAGGCCCTTGTATTGGAAGAAAACGTCGTCAACTATGTCCTGGGCCTGTCGAAGACTACGTCCAAGGTTATCGCCTTTGACGAGCTGATGGGAAGCAACGCACAAGCGTAATTCAGTTAGGTTAGAATCAAGACGGCGCCACACCGTCGTTCCGGCGAAAGCCGGAACCCATGCCGAGCATGCGTTCCATGGGTCCCGGCCTGCGCCGGGACGACGATGGTGGTACGTTTCTAAACCGGCTGCTTCACAAGGAAATAGAATGACTGGTATGAACCGAAATCCGGCGTTGGACACCGAAATGCTCGGCCTGGTGCCGATGGTGGTGGAACAAAGCGGTCGCGGCGAGCGCTCTTACGACATCTACTCGCGTCTGCTCAAGGAACGTATTATCTTCATGGTCGGTCCGGTCAACGACCAGATGGCCAATCTGGTGGTCGCCCAGCTGCTGTTCCTGGAGAGCGAAAATCCAGACAAGGACATCTCGCTGTACATCAACTCCCCGGGTGGCTCGGTCTCGGCCGGCCTGGCGATCTACGATACCATGCAGTTCATCAAGCCTGACGTATCGACTCTGTGCACCGGCATCGCCGCCTCCATGGGCGCCTTCCTGCTGGCCGCCGGCGCCAAGGGCAAGCGCTTCTCGCTGCCGAACTCGCGCATCATGATTCACCAGCCGTCGGGCGGCTCGCAGGGCATGGCCTCGGACATCGAGATCCAGGCCAAGGAAATCCTGTACCTGCGTCATCGCCTGAACTCGATCATGGCCGAGCGCAGCGGCCAAACCGTCGAACAGATCGCCAAAGACACCGATCGTGACCGTTTCATGTCGGCGGAAGAAGCGGTAGAGTACGGTTTGATCGACAAAATGTTGACCAACCGGGCTTGATGCATCCTTTGCAGCATTGCTAGAAAAAACGCTCGGGCGATTAATCGTTCGGGCGTTTCGTTTTTATTTCGGGTAGCATGTGCATGTAGGCGGAGTTTCCGGCCCGCATTGCACTGAATCACTTGCTTCCTGTAACCAAAGATAACTGCCCATGTCAGACAAAAAATCCTCCAGCGGCGAAAAACTTCTGTACTGCTCGTTCTGCGGCAAAAGCCAGCACGAGGTGAAGAAACTCATCGCCGGTCCGTCCGTGTTCATCTGCGACGAGTGCATCGACCTGTGCAATGACATCATCCGCGACGAAACCTCGGCCATCGAGTCGGTCACGGGCGCCAAGTCGGACCTGCCGACGCCGCATGAAATCAAGGACTTGCTGGACCAGTACGTGATCGGCCAGCAAACCGCCAAGCGCATCCTGTCGGTGGCCGTGTACAACCACTACAAGCGCCTCAAGCACCTGGGCAAGAAGGACGACGTCGAACTGGCCAAGTCCAACATCCTGCTGGTCGGCCCCACCGGCTCCGGCAAGACCCTGCTGGCGCAGACGCTGGCGCGCATGCTCAACGTGCCCTTCGTGATCGCCGACGCCACCACGCTGACCGAAGCCGGCTACGTGGGCGAGGACGTCGAGAACATCATCCAGAAGCTGTTGCAAAGCTGCAACTACGACGTGGACAAGGCGCAACGCGGCATCGTCTACATCGACGAGATCGACAAGATCTCGCGCAAATCGGACAACCCGTCCATCACCCGCGACGTCTCGGGCGAGGGCGTGCAGCAGGCGCTGCTGAAGCTGATCGAGGGCACCATGGCCTCGGTGCCGCCACAGGGCGGCCGCAAGCATCCGAATCAGGATTTCGTGCAGATCGACACCACCAACATCATGTTCATCTGCGGCGGCGCGTTTGACGGCTTGGCCAAGGTGATCGAGAACCGTTCGGAGAAGTCCGGCATCGGCTTCGGCGCCTCGGTCAAGAGCAAGTCCGAGCGCAACGTCAGCGAGGTGCTGATGGAGGCGGAACCGGAAGACCTGATCAAGTTCGGCCTGATCCCCGAGCTGGTGGGCCGTCTGCCGGTGGTGGCGACCTTGTCCGAGCTGACCGAGGAAGCGCTGATCCAGATCCTGGTCGAGCCGAAGAACGCCCTGATCAAGCAGTACTCCAAGCTGCTGGAAATGGAAGGCGCCGAGCTGGAAATCCGTCCTGCCGCGCTGCACGCGATCGCCAAGAAAGCGCTGGCGCGCAAGACCGGCGCGCGCGGCCTGCGTTCGATTCTGGAGCACGCGCTGCTCGACACCATGTATGAGCTGCCGAATGAAACCAACGTCACCAAAGTGGTTATTGATGAGAATACCATCACCAGTGGCGCTAAACCTTTGTTGATTTATCAGGAGCAGGCGAAAGCTTCTGGTGAGAATTAAATAACTTGTGCACACTTGCCCCGCTCAACAGCAAAATTCATTTCGCATCCGTGGGGCAAGGCGGTACAATCAAAACCAATAAAAGAATTCAGGCTTCATTCGGAAAGCCACTCGCGACCCCGGTCGCGCGTGGCTTTTTTATTTAGCCCGTCTTTTAGAGCACGACTGCTTCGTTGGAAAACATTCTTTAATATGAGGAATTATTTCTTGTAGGTCGGTCTTGTGATTTGGCAAAACAGCGCCCACATCATAATCACGCTTTCACATAAGGTACGCCATGACAACTTCCAAATTAACTGAGCAAACTCAACTGCCGTTATTGCCGCTGCGGGACGTCGTCGTATTTCCGCATATGGTGATACCGCTGTTCGTAGGGCGCCCAAAATCGATCAAGGCGCTGGAAGCCGCGATGGAGCAAGGCAAGAGCATCATGCTTGCCGCCCAAAAAGCCGCTGCCAAGGACGAACCTTCTGCTTCCGATATCTACGAGATCGGCTGCGTGGCCAATATTCTGCAAATGCTGAAACTGCCGGACGGCACCGTGAAGGTGCTGGTCGAGGGCGCTCAGCGCGCGCGCATCAACAAAATCACCGACACGCCGACGCACTTCGTGGCCGACCTGACGCCGCTCGATTCCGAGCTGGGCGACGATTCGGAGATCGAAGCGATGCGCCGCGCCATCGTTCAGCAGTTCGACCAGTACGTCAAGCTGAACAAAAAGATTCCACCGGAGATCCTGGCCTCGTTGTCGGGCATCGACGACGCCGGCCGCCTGGCCGACACCGTGGCCGCGCACCTGCCGCTCAAGCTGGAGCAGAAGCAGGTCATCCTGGAGATCTTCTCGGTCGCCAAGCGCCTGGAGCACCTGCTGGGCCAGCTCGAAGGCGAGCTGGACATTCTGCAGGTCGAGAAGCGCATCCGTGGCCGCGTCAAGCGCCAGATGGAGAAGTCGCAGCGCGAGTACTACCTGAACGAACAGGTCAAGGCTATCCAGAAGGAGCTGGGCGAGGGTGAGGATGGCGCCGACCTGGACGAGCTGGAGAAGAAGGTCGCGCTGGCCAAGATGCCGAAAGAGGCGCTGGACAAAGCCACCGCCGAGCTGAAAAAACTCAAGCTGATGTCGCCGATGTCGGCCGAGGCGACCGTGGTGCGCAACTACATCGACACCCTGGTCAGCCTGCCATGGAAGAAAAAATCCAAGGTCAACAACGACCTGTCCAACGCTGAGAAAGTGCTGGAAGGCGATCACTATGGCCTGGAGAAGGTCAAGGAACGCATCCTGGAATACCTCGCGGTGCAACAGCGCGTCGACAAGCTGAAGGCACCTATCCTGTGCTTCGTCGGTCCTCCGGGCGTGGGTAAAACCTCGCTGGGCCAGTCGATCGCCCGCGCCACCAACCGCAAGTTCGTGCGCATGGCGCTGGGCGGCGTGCGCGACGAGGCCGAGATCCGCGGCCACC
Organism: Duganella sp. SG902; assembly: GCF_013376005.1. Taxonomy (GTDB): domain Bacteria; phylum Pseudomonadota; class Gammaproteobacteria; order Burkholderiales; family Burkholderiaceae_D; genus Rugamonas. The sequence goes on from NZ_JABMJK010000007.1 coordinate 300,345, forward strand.
GCCGTACCTACATCGGTTCGATGCCGGGCAAGGTGCTGCAATCGCTGGCCAAGGTCGGCGTGCGCAACCCGCTGTTCCTGCTCGACGAGATCGACAAGATGGGCGCGGACTTCCGCGGCGATCCATCGTCGGCCCTGCTGGAGGTGCTGGATCCTGAACAGAACCACACCTTCTCGGACCACTACATCGAGGTCGACTTCGACCTGTCGGATGTGATGTTCGTGGCGACCTCGAACTCGTTCAACATTCCGCCGGCGCTGCTGGACCGGATGGAAGTCATCCGCCTGTCGGGCTACACCGAGGACGAGAAGACCAGCATCGCCCAGCGCTATCTGCTGCCGAAACAGATCAAGAACAATGGTCTGAAGGAGGACGAGATCGCCGTCAGCGAAGCGACCATCCGCGACATCGTGCGCTACTACACCCGTGAGGCCGGCGTACGTTCGCTGGAACGCGAAGTGTCGAAGATCTGCCGCAAGGTGGTGAAGATGCTGCTGCTGAAGAAGTCGGAGAAGAAGGTCACGGTCACGCCGAAAAACCTGGACAAGTTCCTAGGCGTGCGCCGCTACGACTTCGGCGTGGCCGAGAAGGAAAACCAGATCGGCCAGGTGGTCGGCCTGGCATGGACCGAGGTGGGCGGCGATCTGCTGACCATCGAGGCCGTGTCGATGCCGGGCAAGGGCGGTGTGATCCGCACCGGCACGCTGGGCGACGTGATGAAGGAGTCGATCGAGGCAGCCCGCACCGTGGTGCGCAGCCGCGCGCAGCGACTCGGCATCAAGAACGAAGTGTTTGAAAAGAGCGACATCCACATCCACGTGCCAGAAGGCGCGACGCCGAAGGACGGTCCGTCCGCCGGCGCCGCCATGACGGTGGCGATGGTGTCGGTGTTCACCGGCATCCCGGTGCGCGCCGACGTGGCGATGACCGGCGAGATCACGCTGCGCGGCGAAGTATTGCCGATCGGCGGCTTGAAGGAGAAACTGCTGGCGGCCCAGCGCGGTGGCATCAAGACCGTGCTGATCCCCGAGCAGAACGTCAAGGATCTGGCCGACATTCCGGACAATGTCAAAAACAAGCTGGAAATCGTGCCAGTGCGTTGGATCGACAAAGTGCTGGAGATCGCCCTGGAACGCCAGCCCGAACCGCTGGCGGAAACGGCGCCGGTGGAAGCCGTGGCCGCCGCCGCGACCAAGGCCGATGGCCAGGGTGACGTAGTAAAACACTAAGTTTTTATCTGTAATACCTTTAAAACAGGCGCTTATATAGCGCCTGTTTTCTTATTTTTACTTATTTTTCTATTGTGCAGCCTTGACACCGGGGTGGGCTGGCTTGTTTAATACGGCCTGAAATTTTTCTGTTTCCGTTTTTAAAGCGGAAACAACGATATAACCTTTGTGACGGGGAATTGCTTTGAATAAGACTGAATTGATCGACCATATCGCCACCACCGCTGATATTTCGAAAGCGGCTGCTGCTCGCGCCCTGGACGCGGTCATCGACGGCGTGACCACCAGCCTGCAGAAAAACGACAGCGTCACCCTGGTCGGCTTTGGTACCTTCTCCGTGAGCGAACGCGCCGCCCGCACCGGCCGCAATCCGCGCACCAAAGAAGAGATCGTTATCGACGCAGCGAAAGTTCCTAAATTTAAAGCTGGTAAAGCTTTGAAAGATGCTGTAAACTAACGGACTTCGGTGAGCAGCAGCGGCAACAAAGCTGCTCATTCAGGCAAATGGGCGGTTAGCTCAGTTGGTAGAGCGGAGCCCTTACAAGGCTTAGGTCGGGAGTTCGAGCCTCTCACCGCCCACCAAAAAACATTTGCCAGAAATTAAGTTTTAATGTAGTATGTAGCACCTTGATATTCAGCTGGAGCGGTAGTTCAGTTGGTTAGAATACCGGCCTGTCACGCCGGGGGTCGCGGGTTCGAGCCCCGTCCGCTCCGCCAACAAATATCAAGCGACGTAATACCGTTTAGGAGCGGTAGTTCAGTTGGTTAGAATACCGGCCTGTCACGCCGGGGGTCGCGGGTTCGAGCCCCGTCCGCTCCGCCAGAATAAAGATACCCCGCAGCTTTTAATTAAGCTGCGGGGTTTTTCTTTTTCAGCGTCGGATTAACGCCGTGAGTATGTCTGGCCACGCCTGTCCGAATAAAACGAACCGTGCGCCATGGAAATGCGTGGCTGAGTATAGTGTTTGTATTATTGTTAATATCCGAGTTTCATGGCAGCCGCATTGATCGAACGGGTCGTTTCCGCCTTGGCGCAGTTTTCGAGCGCCACCCGTTTATACGAATTGACGCTGGACGACGGCGATAGCGCAGACCTGGGCGCGGGCGGTTTGCTGGTCGAGGCGTTCGCGGCGGACGACAGCGTGCAGGGCGTGGGGCCGCGCGACATCATCGTGTTGTCCACCAACGCGTC
>NZ_JABMJK010000008.1 GCF_013376005.1 Duganella sp. SG902
TGGTCCTTGCCCGAAAGCGGGCAATGCAGTTAGAGACCGAATATACGTGAGCAGTCGTACCTGAAAGTCAAAGACGGAATGTTTGCAAACGAGGAGGAGTCCATATACGGTCATCAGGCTCTAACTCATCTGACAATTCCTGTCAGAACAAGCTGAGCCGGTACATCTCATTTTCTCTTGTAAATGAGAATCATTATTGTTAAGATGCGTTTTTGCCAGCGATCGCCCCTTGTCCGAGAGCCAGCTGTTTAACCACTCTCTCTTGGATAACTATGGTCGCTACCCCTACGGGCGCCCGGCACACGGCCGCGCCTTTGTCCCTTCACGTCCAATCCGCCCTGCTGGTGATGCTGGGCGCGGTTGCCTTGCCTGCGTTTGCACAGGAAGCCAAAGTCGCCGGCGAATTGTCGGAAATCCTGGTCCAGGCCAGGCGCGATGATGCCGCCAGCACCACCCGCAATGGCAGCACCACCGTTATCAACTCGCGCCAGCTTGAGCAAAACAACGCGATCGACCTCAGCAACATCTCACGCTACTCGCCGCTGATCAGCGTGCCGGCGGCGGCCAGCGGTGGCGGCAGCGTGTGGGACAGCCCGGGTAATACCGGCGTCAACATCCGCGGCGTGGAAGGCAACCGCGTCAGCCTCGAACTGGATGGCATCTCGCTGCCGGACGCCGCGCCGAAGCCGGACGGCACCTCGATGAACTCGTTCGGCATCGGCCGCGACTACTTCGATCCGGAGACTTTCCGCGAAGTGCGCATCGGTTCCGGCTCCAGCCCGGCCGGCGGCGGCACGCCGGGCCTGGGCGGTTCGGTCTCGTTCGTCACCAAGGCGCCCGAAGACTACCTCGACGGCTCGCGCAAAGTCTACGCCGATTACAAGTTCGGCTACACGTCGGACCACGCGGCGCGCCTGCACGCCATCACCGCCGCCACCCAGATCAATCCGAGCCTGCAGGCGCTGATCGTGGCCGTGCATCGCGACGGCGAGCAGGCCGACAGCAAGAGCAGCGCGCCGCTGAATCCGGATGACTGGAATTCGGACGCCGTGCTGGCCAAGCTGCACTGGACCATCGCGCAAGGCCAGAAGCTGAACTTCACCTTCGACCGTTTCAAGGCCGAGCACAACCGCGACTACGACAACAAAACCAGCGCCCTGTATCCGACCGGCGTCTCGCAAGGCTCCAACACCAGGCGCACCCGCTTCAGCATCGACCACCAATGGGCGGCGGGCATGGCCCTGTTCGACACCCTGGACACCAAGCTATACACGCAGAAAGCCGAAGTGGTCGACCTGACCCACGCCGACTACGTCAGCGGCGGCCAGAAGTACGTGCGCGACATCAACACCGGTTACTACAACGACAGCAAGGGCATAGCGCTGGACGCCACCAAACAAATCGGCGTTGGCAACCTGCTGAGTTATGGCGTGCTGTACGAACAGCAGGAAAGCCGCCGTCCGTGGAACGAGGACCGCCTGGTGGTGGCCACCGGCGCGCACCAGTACACCAGCAAATACCGCATGGCCGACATGGACACCGACAAGTACGCGGCCTACCTGCGCGGCGAATTCGACTTTGCGCTGGGCGGCCATCAAGCGACGTTGACGCCCGGCCTGCGCGGCGAACAGCGCAAGCTGAAGCCGCAAAACCTGGCCAGGTACGGTGTGGCGATACCCAACGCCGCCAAGGAAATCAAGGAGGAAACCGATTCCTTCCTAACGCCTTCGCTGAACCTGTCAGTGGAACTGCTCCCCAACTTCAACGCCTACGCGCAGTACTCGCGCGGCACGCGTTTGCCATCGGCGGCCGAGCGTACCGGCACTTATGACTCGTTCAGCTACACCGCCGCCGGCAATGGCTATGCCGTGCTGGGCAATCCGGATCTGAAGAAAGAAACCAGCAACGCCTTCGAACTGGGCTTGAAAGGGACGCCGACGCCGGGCGTGGAATTCAGCGCCTCCGTGTTCAACACCCGCTACGACGATTTCATTGAATACGTGACGCAGCCGGCCGATCCGGTCAACTACCCGACCATCACGCAAGGCCTGTACCGTCCGGAAAACATCGGCAAGGCCAAAATCTACGGCGCCGAATTCAACACCCGTTTGCTGCTGGGGCAGTGGCTGCAGGGCATGAAGGGCTACAGCGTCAACCTGGCGGCGGGCGCCTCCAAAGGCACGGCGGAAAACGTCCTGACCGGCAAGAAGGCCGACCTGGCGTCGGTGCAGCCGTATAAAGCCAGTGCAAGCTTCGCCTATGACAGCGCGATCGCCGGCGCCGCCTTCACCGCCAGCACCGCACGCGGCAAGCGCGCCGCCAGCGACGTGCTGACCGGCAGCGCCACGACCTTGTTCAAGGTGCCGGGCTACAGCGTGTTCGACCTGACCGCGTACTGGCACATCAACAAGCACGTCGTTCTGAGCGGCGGCGTGTACAACCTGGGCGACAGGAAGTACTGGGACTACGCCTCGTCGCGCACGCTGGTGGCTGGCACCACGGCGGCCAACGTTGCCGACATCGAACGCCAGGCGCGTCCGGGCCGCAATTACGCCTTCAACCTCAAAGTGATCTACTAAGGAGCTAGCATATGAAACCCCACCATCGATTTGTGCTGGCGCTGACCGGCGCCATGCTGATCTCGTCGTTGCCGGCGGGCGCAGCCAGTCTGACCGAGCGCTACGAAGCGCTGCGCGCCGAACAACCCAAGCTGGCGCTGCGCGACGCCGCCGCCAAGCTGAATGTGTCGGAAGCCGAACTGCTGGCCGCCAACGGCATCGGCAAAACCGTCACCCGTCTGCAGGAGGGCGACAATGTGCCGCGCGAAATCATGCGCCGCGCGTTGAATCTCGGCAAAGTCATGGCGATGACGCGCAATGAAAACGGCATCCTGGAGCGTACCGGCGTGGCGACCAAAATGAAGCCGCAAGAACCGGTCACCGGCCTCGACGCCGACAAGGAAAAAGAACGCGAAGCGCGCATGCGCAACATCGCCGGCGGCTACCTGGGTGGCGAGATCGACCTGCGCTTCACCTTCAAGAACTGGAAGTACGCGTTCGCGGTGGCACAGCCGGGCAAGGATGGCGCGGTATCGCGCAGCCTGCAATTTTTCGACGCCAGCGGCAACGCCGTGCACAAGGTGTACGTGAAGAGCGACGCTGGCGTGCCCGTGTTCGACAAGATCGTGGCCGACTTCCGCAATCCGGTGCAGAGCGCGGATCTGAAGGTGGCGGCGGCACCGGTCAAGAAAGTCCAGAAACCGGACAGCGCGGTGGACGTGAAGGAATTCCAGCAAGCCTGGAATGAAATCAACGACGTCCACCAATTCAATCGCCTGCTCAGTGAATTTGGTGTGACGCGCGAACAGGGCCTGCGTCTGGGGCCGGTCGACAAGGTGCAGCGCATCGCGCCGCAGGCGGTGCGTCAGCTGCTGGAAGAGGCGGCCAAGAAACAGGTTGAAATCATGGCCTTCCTGGGCAACGACTCGACCATCCAGATCTTCAGCGGCAAGATCAACAAGGTGCAGGAGGCGGGCGGCTACTTCAACGTGCTGGACCCGGAATTCAACCTGCACCTGCGCGACAGCGCGTTTGTGAGCGGCTACGTGGTCAAGCGCGCCGGCGTGGTGAACGTCGAGTTCTACGACAAGGACGGCAACGAAGTCGTGAGTTTCTTCGGCGTGCGCAGCCGCGACAATCCCGTCCCGCAAGCATGGATCGACCTGGCCATGGCCCTGCCCAAAGCCGACGCGCCCCGCCAGGCCAGCAACTGAACCGGCGTCAGGCCGCGTCAAGCAGGTCGCGCGGCCAGCCCGGCGCCGGCACGGTGACCGCGTGCCGGCTGCGTTTCCAGACGCCCAGCGCATCGCTCATCGCGCTACAGAAGGCGTGGGCGACCTCGTGCCGCTTGCGCGCCTTGGTGGTCAGTGGCGGCGGCAAGTGGCAGGGCAGCGCATAGTTGCCGTCGCCACGCGCCACAGCGTCGAATTCGCGCCATAGCGCATCGTAGTCGGCGTGCACCTTGCCTCGGCGCATGGCGTCACGTACCGTCCGGTTGCCGTTACCGACCAGGATCATGCCAGCGCAACCGTGTTCGCAGCCCCAGCGCGCCACCAGCCTGACCATCAGATTCTTCGGCCTGAGCCCGTGCAGGTCACGGGTGGCGTGCTGCACCCGTTCCAGCCGGCCGGCCTGCTTCGGCCCCTGCAAGCCGCCGATACCGATGTGGATCGCCGCTCCCTCTAGCAGGAAGCAGAACGCCACCGAGTACAGCACGCCGGCGCCGTCCAGTAATTGCAGCACCAGTTCGCCTTCGCGCTCCATCACGCCGATGGCCGATAACTGCAGCGCATACACCTGGCCCGACTTTCCGCTGACGCTGCCGAGCGGCACCGGGCCGCGCGCGGCGCGCTGTACCAGGCTGCCCAGACCGTGCAGGCCAAGGTGGCGATAGTGCGTGCGCAGCAGCTCGACGCGCTGTCCGTGCGACAGCGAGGCGCTGAAGTAGGGGCGGTAGATTTTCTTCATCAGTCCGGGACTGATGCGCAGCAGGTCCCGCATCAGGGGCTGCTCCGCCAGTTGCCGTAACCAGTCACGCGTGGCCTGGCGATGCACGAGGGCGCGGCCGTGCAGCTTCAACCATTCGCGCAGCCTGTCCAGGCCGCGGTGGGCGCTGATGCCCGCGTCCAGGCTGACCGGCGCGCATTCAGTAGGCATAACTGACGTAAAAACCGGCGGTGGGATTGGTCTTGCGCTTGGTGAGCGGGCTGCGCGAGGCATCGCGCAGCAATTGCGTCGCCCCCAGCATGGTGGTCGCGCTCCAGCGGGCATCGAAGCTATGCTCCCAGGTGAGCATGGTGCTGGCCTCGTACAGCCCGCCACGGGGACGGTAGGCGCTGAAGCCGGACGTGGCGGCCTGAGCGGCGGTGACGCCATGGTAGGTCTGCAGGTAGTTGTTGTCTGCAAAACCAGCGGCCAGTGCCAGCGATACATTGTCCGGGCCGCCGCGAAGCAACTGCGCGCCGATGCCGGCGTGGAGCGTTTTGCCGTTTTCGCGGTGTGACAGCGGCAGGTCGGCGCTGAGCGTCAATTCCAGCATGGGCAGCGGTTTGAAGCCGAGGCCCAGCACCGCGCTGGGATTGCCCTTGATTTCGCCCATGCCTTTCAGTTCATTGCTGCCGGTGTTGCCGAACAGCGAGTGCTGATCCTTGTCCTTGCGCCCGCCGCGATAGCCGAGTGCCGCGCTGTAGCTGACCGGACCATCCTGGCCGCCATAACCCACCCCGCGCAGCGTGCTGGCAAAGAAGCCGCTGGCGTGGGTGTAGTCCAGCACCACCAGCGGCGCGGCCTTGTTGCGGTCGGAGCCGGCGTAGCGCGCCTCGACGGCGACACCGCCGCCGATCAGCAATTGGTTGTCCTCGGCCGCCGGGGCGCCGCCACTCAGCAGGCAGGTCGCGGCAAAGATCAGGCAAGAGCGTTTTTGCATAGTTAAGTTCCATTCAGGGTAGAACCGGCGCCACCCCGGGCCGGTTGACTGCGACCAGTATCCGCAGCGGCCATGAAGGCAAGCTGAGCCTTGGATGAAGAACAGATGAAGGCGCGCTTTAGCTGATCTTCAGCTTGGCGTGCTTTAATAACGCCATGAAAATCCTGTTGATAGAAGACGACCTGGACCTTGGCAACGGCGTGCGCATCGCTCTGTCCGAGCAAGGCATGACCGTGGTGTGGGTGCGCACGCTGGCGGACGCCACCCGCTGCCTGGAACACGATGGCTGCGACCTGGTGCTGCTCGACCTCGGCCTGCCGGACGGCGACGGCCTGCGGCTGCTGTCCCAGCTGCGCCGCAGCCGCGAGCGAGGCGACTGGGGCGCCGGTGTGCCGGTGCTGATCCTCAGCGCGCGCGACGCCCTCAGCGATCGCTTGAGCGGCCTCGACGGCGGCGCCGACGATTACCTGGTCAAGCCGTTCGTGCTGGCCGAGCTGCTGTCGCGGGTGCGGGCGCTGGCCCGTCGCAGCTACGGCTTTGACGGCGAGACCATCGAGGTGCGCGGCCTGTTGCTGCACGCGCCCACGCGCCGCGTCAGCATCCACGGCCGCGCGGTGGAGCTGACCGCCAGCGAGTACGCGCTGCTGAAAATGCTAATGATGCGCGCCGACCGTGTGCTGACGCGGCGCGCGCTGGAAGAGCAGACCCTGCCCGGCGGCCAGAGCAACGCCAGCAACACGCTGGACGTGCACGTGGCCAATCTGCGCCGCAAGATCGGCGAGGGCTATATCCGCACCGTGCGCGGGGTCGGTTACGTGATCGACGTGCAGCCGCCGGGCGGTGCCGCGTGAAGCTGCTGCAACGCGGCTGGCGCATGGTCCGCGAGCCGACGCTGGTGCGCCGCCTGATGGTGGCGCAGGTGGTGCTGGTGCTGGCGTTGTGGGGCACGGTGTTCGCGCTGGTCCTGAACGACGGCGGCGATACGCCCGGCTACCTGAGCTCCGCGAGCACCGGCCAGGCGGTGCTGCTGGTGGCCGACAACCTGGCCAGCCAGCCGGCGCAGCAGCAGCGCACGCTGCGCGCGGTGGACGCGGCGCTGCGCGAGGACTTCGTCGAAAGCGACCTGCTCGACATCAGTCCGCTGATGATGGTCTGGCAGGGCGGCAAGCTGATCTACCAGACCGAGGGCATGCCGTCCGGCGTGCAAGGCGCGCCCGAACACGGCGTGGAAACGATGTACCTCGGCGGCGTGCGCTATCGGGCCCGCACCTTCCGCTCACCCGACACCGGCACCACGGTGATGTTCGCCGGACCGGCCGAGCCCATGGAACTGTTCTTGGCGGTCAATTCACGCGGTTATTTTCTGCTGCCATTGCTGATCAGCCTGCCGCTACTGCCGTTGCCGGCCTGGTTGTCGATCCGCCTGGCGATGCGGCCCTGGCGGCAGGTGGCGCAGGAGGTGGCGGCGCGCGGTCCGGCCGACCTGACGCCGCTGACTTCGCGGCCGCCGCACCGTGAACTGGTGGCGCTGGTCGACAGCATCAACGCCTTGTTGTTGCGGGTCAGCAGCAGCGCGCAGCGCGAGCGCAGCTTTATTGCCGACGCCGCGCACGAGCTGCGCACGCCGCTGGCGGCGATGCGGGTGCACGCCGAGGCCCTGCAGCGGCAGACCGACCATCCAGTGCAGCGCGAACTGCTGAATGGCATCCTCAGCAGCGGCAACCGCGCCGGCCGGCTGGTGGGGCAGTTGCTGCAGCTGATGCGCAGCGACGCGCCGGACAGCGCGCCGCATGTCCGGCTGGCGCTGGACGTGCTGTTGCAGGACCGGCTGGCGATCTTGTCGATGCTGGCCTCGCGCAGTGGCGTGGAGCTGGAACTGGTGGCGGCCGAGCCGGTGCACATCCTTGGCCATAGCGAAAGCCTGGTGTCGCTGATCGACAACCTGGTGGAGAACGCCATCAAGTACAGTCCGCCCGGCGGCATGGTACAGGTGAGCATCGCCGTCGCTGGCGATGAGCTGCTGTTGTCGGTGCGCGACCAGGGACCGGGGATTGCGCCGGAGTTGCGCAAGCGGGTGTTCGACCGGTTCTTCCGCGATCCGCGTCAGACGCAAAGTGGAAGCGGCCTGGGCCTGGCGATCGCGGCATCCGTGGCGGCCAGTCACCATGGCCGCATCGACCTTGGCGACGCGCCGGGGGGAGGCCTGTTGGCAACGGTCAGGCTGCCGCGCGCTTAGCGGCAGCCTGACCTGCTCTTAACCAAGGGCGGCGCGGCCCAGGGCGGGATCGTCGGTGAAGAAGCCGTCGATGCCGGTGGCGATGTAGCGCTTGATTTCCGCGATCGAGCCCGCCTCGTTGCGGGCGAAGTCGCCGGCGTTGCTGCGGAAGTCGGCTGCGAGGAACTTGTTTTCTGGGCGGAAGGTCCAGGGTTCCACGCGCAGACCGGCCTTGTGGGCGTCGTCCACCAGCGACGATGGCTCGGCCAGCGTGCCGTCCTTTTTCAGCGGGATGATGGCGCGCGTCGGCGGCGCCACCACGTCGGCGTACTGGGCGATGTCGCGCAGGCCGGCTGGCGTCAGCATTTGCGCGAACGTCAGCGTGCCGCCGGCAGCCGCCACGTCCATCGGACGCACGTTTTCGTTGATCACCAACTGCATCAGGCGCAGGTTGGCGCGGCGTCCAAGCTTGCTTCGCAGGTATTTCAGGTTGGCGATCTCAAACGACTGGATTTCCACCGGGTTGCGGCGCGTGTAATCGTGCGCGGCCAGTATCGACAGGAAGCGGTCCTCCAGCGGCAGGCCGACGCTGGCGAAATACGTAGAATGCTTCAGCTCCGGCACGATGCCGACGATGCGCCCGCGCGCCGCCGCTTCAGCCGCCACGAAGTCGATGATTTCTTCAAACGTCGCCACCTGGAACATGCCGTTGTACTGCGCGCTGCCGGGGCGGAATTGCGGGATGCGCTCCACCGCGCGCAGGGTTTTCAGCTCGGCCAGCGTGAAGTCGTCCACGAACCAGCCCTCGTGCGTTTCGCCGTCGATGGTTTTGCGGGCCTTGCGGCTGGCGAATTCGGGATGGCTGGCGACGTCGGTGGTCTCGCTCAGGAACGCTTCGTGGCGCGCGACCAGCACGCCGTCCTTGGTGCTGACCAGGTCCGGCTCGACGTAGTCGGCGCCATCCGCGATCGCCTTGGCGTACGACGCCAGCGTATGCTCCGGACGCAGCGCGCTGGCGCCACGGTGGCCGAACACCAGCGGGCGGCCGGCGCCGGCGCCCACCGGCGCCACGCCCGGCAGGCCGGACAGATCGACGTTACCGGCCGCCGCCGCCGTGCCGGCCGTCAGCGCGGTCACGCCCTTGGCCAGCGCGGAGGAGGACAGCAGCAGCGTGCCGCCGGCCACCGCCGCCGTCTGGATGAAGCCGCGGCGCGAAAGCCGCTTGGGTAAATAAAGTGTGTTCATCAGAAGTCTGCCATCAAGGTCAGGAAGCCCTGGCGTGGGGCGATTGGGAATGTATTGTACGTGCCGCTGGCCGCGCCGACCACCACGTTGAGATCGCCCTCCTTGTTGGTCAGGTTGGTGACGTTCAGGCGGTAGCGCGCGTTCTTCAGCCAGCCGCCGTTCAGGAACGGCAGCTTGCCCGAGACGCCCAGGTTGGTCAGGAAGTAGCTCTTCACCGACAGGTCGTTGGTGTAGGTGGCGTAGCGATTGCCGACGTAGTCGCCGCTCAGCTGGAATTCGGTGTCGGCCACGGTCAGGGTGGCGACGAATTTATCCATCCACTCCGGGCTGCCCGGCACCTTCTTGCCAGCGGTTGGCACGATGTCCTTGCCGCTGACGTAGTTGTCGTCATACTTGGACTGGTTGTACGACAGCGCGTTGTACAGCGAGAAGTTGCGGCCGAAGTGCAGGGTGCCGGAGAAGTCGATGCCGTTGGTCTTAACGCTGCCGACGTTGGTCAGCACCGCCAGGTTGCCGCCGATGATGGAGGTGATGACCGAGGTCGGGCTGATTTGCAGCAGGCGGTCCTTGAAGTCGACGTGGTAGACGTTGATCTGGCCGTCGAACGCGCTCACCGCGCCCCAGTTCAGCTGGTGGTTGGTGCGCAGGCCGGCCTCGTAGGTGATCGAGGTTTCCGGCTTGGCGGTGGACTTGAACAGGTCGAACGCGCCCTGGCTCGACAAGCTCCATGGCGACACGCCGCCACCGCCATAGGTCACGAACTGGCGCATGTTCTTCTGTACGTTGAAGAAGGCCTGGTCTTGCGCCGTGATGTCCCAGCGGCCGCCGATCTGCGGCAGGAACCATTTCTTGGTGATGATTTCGCCCACCGGCAGTGCGCTCGAGTTGGCGATCGCGCCGAATTTCGGCTGCACCGGGAACTGGCCATCCGCAAACTGCAGGCTGGATTTGAAGCCGGCTTGCAGCGCTACGTCCGGCGACACGCGCCATTCATCCTGCAGGTGCAGCTGGGCGACCTTGTTGTCGATTTCGCTGCCGTACTGGGTGATTAGCGGGTTGCTTGGGCGATCGTAGGGCGAGCTTGGGTTGTTCACGTCCAGCGCGTACCAGCGGCGGTAGGCCGAGGAGCGGTTATGTTCCAGCCAGAAGCCGGCCTGCAGCTTGTGATCGCCCAGTTCGGTATTCAGGGTCGACAGCCAGCCGTTGCGGTTGATGGCGTACTCGGTGGTGCGGGTGGCGTAGCCGGAATTGCCGAACACTTGTTTCAGGTTCTGGCCAGGGAAGTAGACCGCGAACAGCGCCGGCAAGCCGGCCACGCCGATCGGACCTGCCACCACGCCGACGCCGTCGTCGTTATGGTAGTAGATCTGGTTGGTCCAGCTTGTGGTGTCGGTGAGGTTGGTCTCGAACTTGGCGTAGGTCAGATAGTCGGTACGCTGGGCATCGCTGTAGTAATTGCGGTAGTTGTTGCCCTCGGCCGCAGGCGTGGCGCCGGTGGCCGACAGGTAGGCCAGCGCCTGCTGGAAGTTCGGGTACATGAACGGGCGCGTGTACGGCTGGTATTTCTCGGTGGCCGAGTGCACGGTGCTGTCCTCGTTCGGTTCGATCTTGTCCGAGTAGGCGGCGTAGATGGTCAGGCGGCCCAGGCTGCTGTTGTTGACGAACTTGGCGTTGATCTGGTCGCCGCCCTGGCGGCCGTTGAAGTCCCACGCCTTCTGCTCGTGGTGCACGCCGGAGATATAGGCGCTGTTGCCATCGCCAAAGTTGCCGGTGTCGTAGCGCAGATAGGTGCGCGAGGTCTTGTAGCTGCCCACGGTCTGCTGCACGGCCACGTTGCGGTCGGCCAGTGGGTTGCTGGAGAAGGTCTCGATGGTGCCGCCCAGGTTGCTGGTGGAGGCGGTGGCCAGGTCGCCGGCGCCCGACGACAGGATCACGCGGCCGACGTTCTCGCTGGTGATGGCGCGCTGCGGCGACAGGCCGTTGTAGTTGCCGTACTGCTGGTCACCCAGCGGCACGCCGTCCATGGTGTAGCCCAGTTGCTGGCCGCTGAAGCCGTGGATGAACAGCGACAGGTTTTGCTCGTTGTTGCCCCATGGGTCGGCGGTCTGGAAACTGACGCCCGGCAGGGTTTGCAGCGCCTTCAGCGGGTTCACGCCCGGCAGGATTTTCTGCATGTCGCTCTTGCTCAGCTCAACCGAGGAGCGGGTTTTGCGGGTGGCCACCTCCACCGTGGCGATGGGCGCGGCGGCGGCGGCTTCGATCTCCGGCGCCTCGTTCGCAGCCATGTCGGCGACGGCGGCGGCCACGTTGGCGGCCATGGCCAGCATCGGGAGGGTCAAGGCTGCGAGGAATTTCTTGTTCATGTTTTGCTCAGGTTAGGGAATGAATAACGCTGCGCATCATAGGGGCCGAGTGTGACCGGATCATGACGTGCGCGATGCGTTACACTGCTGTCTGGAAATAAGGAGAACGCGACGATGCGGAGATTTTTATTGGCGCTTTTGCCACTGATGTTGGCGGCCTGCTCGATTGACCAGTCCCGGCTGGGGAATTTCATCAACCAGACCGTGCAGCCCGGCATGCCGATGGAGCAGGCGCTGGTGCGCATGCAGGCCGAGGGCTTTTACTGCAACGCCGGCAGTGGTGGTGATGCGATCATCGCCTGTACTCGCACGTATGAGCGGTTGGTCCGGAAGAACTGTGTGGAGCGTGTCGACTTGATCCGCAGCGCCACCAATGCCAAAAACGTCGGCGCCATCGACGTGCTGGAAGTGAAGTGTCCTAAATAATGAATCGTCCCCGTTTTTTGCCGGATAACTTCACGCTGGCGATGATCGCGACCGTGGTCGCGGCCAGTCTGTTCCCCTGCCACGGCCAGGGTGCCGTGATCTTCAATGGCATCACCCATGTGGGCGTATCGCTGCTGTTCTTCCTGCACGGCGCCAAGCTGTCGCGCGAGGCGGTGATCGCCGGCGTCACGCACTGGCGCTTGCATTTGCTGGTGCTGCTGTGCACCTTCGCCCTGTTCCCGCTGCTGGGCCTGGTGTTGAAACCGGTGCTGACGCCGTTGGTGACGCCGGATTTGTATCTCGGCATTCTGTTCCTGTGCATGTTGCCGTCCACCGTGCAGTCGTCGATCGCGTTCACGGCGGCGGCGCGCGGCAACGTGCCGGCGGCGATTTGCAGTGCCTCGGCCTCGAATCTGTTTGGGATTTTCATCACGCCGGTGCTGGTGGGCTTGCTGACCTCGGCCCAGATGCAGGGCGGCTCGCCGCTGGAATCGGCCATGCAGATCGCCTTGCAATTGCTGTTGCCATTCATCGCCGGTCAGGTGGCGCGACGCTGGATCGGCGCGTGGGTGGAGCGGCACAAGCCGCTGACGCGCATGGTCGACCAGGGCTCGATCTTATTGGTGGTGTACACCGCGTTCAGCGAGGCGGTGGGGCAGGGCTTGTGGCACCAGGTGTCGTGGGGCACGCTGGCCGGGCTGATGCTGATTAACGTGCTGCTGTTGGGGCTGGTGATGGGCATCAGCGCGCAGGCGGCGCGCCGGCTGGGCTTCAACCGCGAGGACCGGATCGCGATTGTGTTCTGCGGATCGAAGAAGAGTCTGGCCAGCGGCGTGCCGATGGCCAAGGTCCTGTTCGCAGGCGGCGCGCTGGGCGCCGTGGTGCTGCCGCTGATGTTGTTTCACCAGTTGCAACTGATGGTCTGCGCCGTACTCGCTCAGCGCTACGCGAAAGAAACCTGACGTCATTCCGGCGCAGGCCGGAATCCATAGAACGCGCGCTTTACCACAGCGCATGTGTTCTATAGGTTCCGGCCTGCGCCGGAACGACAGCCGTCAGTGCTTGGCGTCGCCGGCCGGCAGCAGGGTTTCGACCGGGGCGTCGCTGGCGAACAACTGCGCGCAGTCGACCTTGTCGTACTCGTAGTGCTGGCCGCAGAAGTCGCAGTTGACCGCCACCGTGCCGCGCTCGGCAATCACGCCTTCCACTTCCTCGCGCCCCAACATCTTCAGCATATTGCCAACCTTCTCGCGCGTGCAGCTGCAATGGAATTGCGGATGCAGCGGATCGAACACGCGGATGGTCTCTTCCCAGAACAGGCGCTGAATCAGCACGTCGATGCCTGTTTCCAGCAACTCCTGCTCTTTCAGGGTCGAACCCAGGATGACCGCGCGGTTCCACGTCTCCAGCGCCTCTTCCTGATTCAGCGGCGTGGCTTCGGCCTTGCCGCCGTGGTAAGGCAGCTTTTGCAGCAGCAGGCCGCGCGAGACATTGTCGTCGGCCGCCAGCCACAGCTTGGTGTCCAGCTGTTCCGAACGCAGCATGTAGTTTTCAATCACGGTGGCCACGTCGTCGCCATCCAGCGGCACCACGCCCTGGTAGGGCTGTTGACCCGGCACTTTTTCCAGCGGATCCAGCGTGATGATGAAACGGCCCTTGCCGTGCGCGTTCAGCAGCGAGGTCAGGTTGGCGTCGTCGGCAATGGCCACGTCCGGATTCAGCTTGGCGGTGGCGCGCAGGCGCAGCTCGGCGTCGCACTCGACCACCAGCAGGCGTACCGGGCCGTCGCCATGGATCTGCATGATGATGGAGCCGTTGAATTTCAGATTGGCCGACAGCAGGGCGGCGGCGGCCGTCATCTGACCCAGCACTTTCTTGACCGCGGCCGGGTAGTCGTGACGCGCCTGCACTTCGCGCCAGGTGGCGGAAATGTCGATCAACTCGCCGCGCACGGCGGCGTTGTCGAAGATGAATTTTTGCAGGGTGTCTTGGGTGATGCTCATTGTGTTATCCGATCTTTTTGAGTTGCGTCTTGAACAGTTGGCCGCGTTTGACATAGCTGTCGGCGCTGCCTTGCAGGGCGGCCACTTCTTCCGCCGTCAGCTGGCGCGCGACCTTGGCCGGGGCGCCGATGATCAGCGAGTGGTCCGGGAATGCCTTGCCCTCCGTGACCAGGGCGCCGGCGCCAACCAGGCAGCCGTTGCCGATCTTGGCGCCGTTCAGGATCACGGCCTGGATGCCGACCAGCGAGCCGTCTCCAATGGTGCAGCCGTGCAGCATGGCCTGGTGGCCGATGGTTACGTTGCGGCCCACGGTCAGCGGGTAGCCCATGTCCGTATGCATGACCGTGCCTTCCTGCACGTTGCTGTTTTCACCGATGGTGATACGCTCGTTGTCGCCGCGCAGCGTGGCGCCAAACCACACCGAGCTGTGCTCGTGCAGGCTGACCTTGCCAATCACGGTGGCGGTATCGGCAACAAATGACAATGCGGCGATCTCGGGCGTGTGATCGCCAAGTTGGTATATTGACATTGGAAACCTGCTTGAGTGCGGTGGGATGGCGCTATTTTACGCGCCCAGCTATCGAACGGTCGTGCTATTATTTTGCTTTGCTGCCAGCAAGGCTAGGATATGGCGCTGGCTCTCCTATTTTCAAGGCATCGCATCATGACCCACAAACCGTCCCGCTCCGAATTCCTGACCATCCGCGGCTTGCGCTGCCACGTGCGCCACTGGGGCGAGGAGGGCGCGCCCAAGCTGTTCATGATGCATGGCTGGATGGACGTGGGCGCCTCGTTCCAGTTCGTGGTGGACGAGCTCAAGGGCGACTGGCACGTGATCGCCCCGGACTGGCGCGGTTTCGGCCTGTCGCAGCGCAACGGTCTCGACACCTACTGGTTCCCGGATTACCTGGCCGACCTGGACGCCATCCTGCGCCACTACTCGCCGGATCAGGCCGTCAACCTGCTGGGGCACAGCATGGGCGGCAACATCGTCGGCCTGTATGCCGGGGCGCGGCCAGAGCGCATCCGCAAGTTGATCAATCTGGAAGGCGCGGGCCTGCGTTCGTCCAAGCCGGAGCAGGCGCCGGGCCGTTACGCCAAGTGGATGGACAGCCTGCTGGAAAAGCACGAGATGCGCACCTACCCGACTCAGGCCGCCGTTGCCGCCCGCTTGCAGAAGACCAATCCGCGCCTGAGCGACGAGAAGGCCGGCTTCCTGGCCCAGCACTGGTCGGCGCAGAACGATGCCGGCGAATGGGAAATCCTGGGCGACCCGATCCACAAGCAAGCCGGCCCGCTGCCTTATCACGTCGATGACGTGATGGCCTGCTGGAGCGCCATCACGGCGCCGGTGCTGTGGGTGGAAGCCGACCAGACCAATATGTGGGACTGGATGGGCGCCAAGCCGGCCGGCCGCGCCGAACTGGACCGCCGCCTCGGCCACCTGCGCGACGTCACCCAAAAAATGGTCTACGACGCCGGCCACATGCTCCACCACGACCAGCCCGCCGATCTGGCGCGGATGATCGAGGAATTCCTGGGGGCCTAAGAAATGCTTGCCATGCGTTTGCTTTTTCGGCATGATTGAACGCATGAAATTCCTTCACGCCTCCGCAATCAACAGCAGCCGCGCTGCTGGCGGTGGCGCACGCTCCAACATTATTCGAATTATTCAGGGTCGCTGAGCTGCGGCTGCGTGCCGGTGCTTGGCGCCCCGGAGACACGTGTACCCCTTTGAATAATCCGTTTGGAGCATCCCATGACGTCTTACCCATCGCTGTCCGAGATCCACGCCACCGCTGAGCGCCTGAGCGGCAAAGTCCTGCATACGCCCGTGTGGTGCTGGCAGACCGGCATCATCGAAGAACAATTTCCCACCACCGAGGTCTGGCTCAAGCTGGAGCTGTTCCAGAAGACCGGCACTTTCAAGCTGCGCGGCGCACTCAATAACATCGCGGCGATGGATGCGGCGGCCCGCGCGCGCGGCGTGGTGGCGGTCAGCGCCGGCAATCACGCCATCGCAGTGGCGTACACGGCACGCCTGGCCGGCTGCGGCGCCAAGGTGGTGATGCCGCGCCATGCCAATCCGGCGCGCGTGGCCACCTGCCGCGAACTGGGCGCCGAGGTGGTGCTGATGGACGGCATGCACGCGGCTTTCGCCCACGGTAATCAGCTGGTGCAGGAGGAGGGCCGCACCATGCTGCATCCCTTCGAGGGCCCGCTGACTGCGCAGGGCACGGCCACGGTCGGGCTGGAGCTGATGCGGCAGGTGCCCGGGCTGGATGCGGTGGTGGTGCCGGTGGGCGGCGGCGGCCTGCTGGCCGGCATTGCGTCGGCGGTGCGGCAGCTGAACCCGCGGTGTGCGGTGTATGGCGTGGAGCCGTTTGGCGCCGACGCCCTTTACCGCAGCGTGCAGGCCGGCGCGCCGGTCGCGCTGGAGCGCATCGATACCGTGGCCGACAGCCTGGGCGCGCCGTACGCGATGGAGTACAGCTTCAGCGTCTGCCGCCGCTTCGTCAGCGAGGTGGTGCGGGTGACGGATGACGAGATCTGCCTCGCCATGCTGCATCTGTTCCGCGACGCCAAGCTGGTGGCCGAGCCGGCCGCCGCCGTGGCCACGGCCGGCCTGATGGGACCGCTGCGCGAGCGGCTGACCGGCAAGCGGGTGGGGCTGGTGGTGTGCGGCTCCAACATCGATCCAGTCCGCTTTGCCGAGTTGCTGGCGCGGGGGGCGCGCATCCGCGATACAATGACAGCATGTTAAAAGTAGACTTGCACTGCCATTCCAACGTCTCCGATGGCGTCCTTGCTCCTGCCGCCGTGGCGGAAACTGCCCGCAAGGCGGGCGTGGACGTCTGGGCGCTCACTGACCACGATGAAGTGCGCGGCATCCCCGCCGCGCGCGCCGCCGCCGAGGCGCAGGGCATGCGCTTCGTCACCGGCGTGGAGATTTCCATCACCTGGGCCAGGGAGACGGTGCACATCGTCGGCCTGCGGATCGACGAGAACAACCAGGCCCTGGTCGACGGCCTGGCCAGCACCCGCTCCGGCCGCGACAACCGCGGCCGCGAGATCGCCCGGCAGCTGGAACTGATCGGCATCGAAGGCGCCTACGAGGGCGCGCTCAAATACGTCGGCAATCCCGACCTGATGTCGCGCACCCACTTCGCGCGCTATCTGGTCGAGATCGGCGCCTGCGCCAGCACGGCGGAGGTGTTCAAGAAGTATTTGTCCGAAGGCAAGCCGGGCTATGTGCCGCACAGCTGGGCGACGCTCGAACAGTCGGTGAAATGGATCTGCGGCGCCGGCGGGATCGCGGTGATCGCCCATCCGGGCCGCTATCGCTTCACGCCGCTGGCGCAGGGCGAGCTGTTCAGCGAGTTCAAGCAGCTGGGCGGCGCCGCCATCGAGGTGGTGACCGGCAGCCACACGCCCGATCAGTATCCCGAGTATGCGCAGCTGGCCAATCACTACGGCTTCCTGGCCTCGCGCGGCACCGATTTTCACGCGCCGGGCGAATCGCGCGTCGATTTCGCGGCGTTGCCGCCGTTGCCGGCCAACGTCACGCCGGTCTGGCACGACTGGTGGTAATTTCGCCTGTCGATTACCGATGGCCTGTAAGTGGCTGTATCTTGATTTTGCGTTAACCAGGTCTTACCTTATGATCTCGGCTAGTGTCCGAACCGGAGATCCCCTATGAAACGTATTATCCTGTTTATCGCCACCAACCTCGCGGTGATGTTGGTGCTGTCCATCGTCCTGTCGCTGCTGGGCATCGGCCGTCCCGGCTCGGGCAGCACGCTGCAGCTGGGCAGCCTGCTGGCGTTCTCGCTGGTGGTCGGTTTTACCGGCGCCATCTTCTCGCTGCTGATTTCCAAGCCGATGGCCAAATGGTCGACCGGCGCGCGCGTGATCGAGAATCCGTCCAACTCCACCGAGCTGTGGCTGGTGAACACCGTGAAGGCGCTGTCCGAGCGCGCCGGCATCGGCATGCCGGAGGTGGCGGTGTACGAGGGCGAACCGAACGCCTTCGCCACCGGCGCGTTCAAGAACTCGGCGCTGGTGGCCGTCTCGACCGGCCTGCTGCAAAGCATGAACCGCGACGAGGTGGAGGCCGTGCTGGGCCACGAGGTGGCCCACATTGCCAATGGCGACATGGTCACCATGACCCTGATCCAGGGCGTGACCAACACCTTTGTGGTGTTCCTTGCGCGCATCGTCGGCTTCTTCGTGGACAGCATGCTCAACAAGAACGAGGAGCGTCGCGGCCCCGGCATCGGCTACATGATCACCGTGTTCGTGTGCGAGATCGTGTTCGGCCTGGTGGCGTCGCTGATCGTGGCCTGGTTCTCGCGCCAGCGCGAATTCCGTGCCGACGCCGGTTCGGCCAAGCTGCTGGGCAGCACGCTGCCGATGCAGCACGCGCTGGCCCGCCTGAACGGCGTGGAGCCGGGGCAGTTGCCGCAGTCGTTCGCGGCATCGGGCATCAGCGCCGGCCGTGGCGGCTGGGGCGCGCTGTTCTCGACCCACCCGCCGTTCGAGGAACGTATCGCGGCGCTGCGTAGCGTACAATCTTAAGCATGAGCCAATTTTTCCAGATACATCCCGTCAATCCGCAAGTCCGCCTGATCAAACAGGCGGCGCAGATCATCCACGGCGGCGGCATCGTCGCCGTGCCGACCGACTCCTGCTATGCGCTGGTATGCCATCTGGACGACAAGGGCGCGGTCGAGCGCCTGCGCCGCATCCGCGGCATCGACGAGAAACACCATCTGACCCTGCTGTGCCGCGATTTGAGCGAGCTGGGCGTGTATGCCCGCGTGGACAACCGCCAGTTCCGGCTGCTCAAGGCGGCCACGCCGGGGCCCTTCACGTTTATCCTGGAAGCGACCAAGTGCGTGCCGCGCCGGCTCAGCCATCCCTCGCGCAAGACCATCGGCCTGCGGGTGCCGGAAGACGCCATCATCAATGCCCTGCTGGCCGAGCTGGATCAGCCGCTGCTGGGCACCACGCTGATCATGCCGGATGAGCAGGAACCATTGAACGACGCCGACGAGATTTGCGAGCGTCTCGGCAAGCAGCTGGAACTGATCATCGATGGCGGCGCCTGCAGCATGGAGCCGACCACGGTGATCGACCTGACCGGCGACGCGGCGGTGCTGGTGCGCCAGGGCCGGGGCGACGCCGCCGCATTTGGACTCTGATCCAGCTACTGTCATCCCGGCGCAGGCCGGGATCCATGCCGAGTGTGCGATCCCGCCAGCGTTCCATGGATTCCGGCCTGCGCCGGAATGACGAATTCCCAGGCAAGCACGCCGGCCTTCGACGGCGCCGCAAAGCAAGGCCCAGCACCTCTGGTAAAATCCCGCCCATGAACGAAACCGACAGTATTATCCAGACCATCACGGTCTACCTGATCCCTGTTCTTTTTGCAATTTCCCTGCACGAAGCCGCACATGGATACGTCGCCCGTTACTTCGGCGACCCCACCGCCGCCGACCTCGGCCGCCTGACCGCCAATCCCCTGAAACACATCGACCCGTTCGGCACCATTCTGCTGCCCCTGGTGCTGAGCCTGGTCGGCTTGCCGGCGCTGGGCTACGCCAAGCCGGTGCCGGTCGATTTCGGCCGCTTGCGCAACCCGAAAAAACAGATGGCCTTCGTGGCCGCCGCCGGTCCCGCCGCCAACTTCGCCATGGGCCTGGGCTGGACCATCCTGTGGGTGGTTCTGATTCAGGTCTTCGGCTTTGATGGCGATGATTTCTTTGTGAAGATGGCGCAGGCGGGGTGGGCCGTTAATTCCGCCATGTGCGTGTTTAACTTGATCCCTGTGCCGCCGCTGGACGGGGGACGCATCGTTACCGGCCTGCTGCCGATGTCGCTGGCGCGCCCGTACGCGCGCATTGAGCGGTACGGGGTGTATATTTTCATTGCCCTGATACTGATGATGCAGTTCGGCCTGCTGACCGGCTTCCTGGTGCGCGGCATGCATTTGGTACAGAGTATTTGGCACCTGCTGGTACTTCCGCTGCAACTCCTTTTTAGCTGAGCCAGACTATGTATCCCGACCGCGTAGTATCCGGCATGCGTCCCACTGGCTCCATGCATCTGGGCCATTACCACGGCGCCCTGAAAAACTGGATCAAGATGCAGACCGAGCTGCCGTGCCTGTTCTTCGTGGCCGACTGGCACGCGCTGACCACGCACTACGACGACCCCTCCGTCATCGAGCGCAGCACCTGGGACATGGTGGTCGACTGGCTGGCCGCCGGCATCGACCCGTCGCAATCGACCATCTTCATCCAGTCGCGCGTGCCGGAACACGCCGAGCTGCACCTTCTGCTGTCGATGGCCACGCCGCTGGGCTGGCTGGAGCGGGTGCCGACCTACAAGGACCAGATCGACAATCTGGCCAACAAAGACCTCGCCACCTACGGCTTCCTCGGCTATCCGCTGCTGCAGGCCGCGGACGTGCTGATCTACCGCGCCAGCCAGGTGCCGGTGGGCGAGGACCAGGTGCCGCACATTGAGATGATGCGCGAGATCGCGCGCCGTTTTAACCATTTGTACGGCAAAGAAAAGGGATTCGAGGAGAAGGCGCAGGAAGCCGTCAAAAAGCTGGGCAGCAAGCGCGCCAAGCTCTACAACGAACTGCGCACCGAGTACCAGCAGGACGGCAAGGAGGAGGCGCTGGAGCAGGCCAAGGCCATGCTGGACGACGCCCAGAGCCTGTCCATGGGCGACCGCGAACGCCTGTTCGGCTACCTGGAAGGCAGCCGCAAGCTGATCCTGGTCGAACCGCAGGCGCGCCTGACCGAGGCTTCGCGCCTGCCGGGCCTGGATGGCCGCAAGATGTCCAAGAGTTACGGCAACGCCATCGCCCTGCGCGAGGACAAGGATGCGGTCAGCAAGAAGATCAAGACCATGCCGACCGACCCGGCGCGCGTGCGCCGCACCGACTCCGGCGACCCGGCCCGCTGCCCGGTCTGGCAATTCCATCAGGTGTATTCCGACCAGGCTACCCAGGAATGGGTGGTAAAAGGATGTAAATCCGCCGGCATTGGCTGCATCGAATGCAAGCAGCCCGTCATCGACGCCATCGTCAAGGAGCAGGAGCCGATGCACGAGCGCGCCCAGCCGTACCTGGACGACCCGTCGCTGGTGCGCGCCATCGTGGCCGACGGCAACGAGGCGGCCCGCCGGCTGGCGCTGGAAACCATGCGCGACGTGCGCGAAGCCATGGGATTGGCCTACACATGAGCGATCAAATCTCGGCCTGGGTGGGGCGCTACGCGCCGCTGGTGCCCGGCGGCGCCGTGCTGGACCTCGCTTGCGGCAGCGGCCGCCACGCGCGCCACCTGGCGGCGCTCGGGCATGAGGTGGTGGCGGTCGACCGCGACGCCACGGCGCTGGCCGCCGCCAGCGGCCCGGGCATCACCACCAGCGCCATCGATCTGGAGGAGGAAGGCGCGGTCTGGTCCTTCGGCCCCCATCGTTTTGCCGGCATCGTGGTGACAAACTACCTGCATCGTCCGTTATTCGGCGACATGCTGGCCAGCCTGGCGCCGAACGGCGTGCTGATTTACGAAACCTTCGCGGACGGTAATGCCCAGTTCGGCAAACCTTCCAACCCGGCCTTCCTGCTGCGCCCTGGCGAGCTGCTGGAGCTGGCGCGCGAGCACGGTTTGCGCGTGGTGGCCTTCGAGGATGGCGTGATTACCGAGCCAAAAGCTGCCATGGTGCAACGTCTATGCGCGGTGAAGCCCGATTTTCCCCGAGAGGCGGCTCTATTACCGCCATTTTGAGCGTCGATATCTGGCCCCGGATGCACCACGGGCGCAAGCTATCGACTACAATCGTTGTTTTAATACTTTTAGCAGTGGTTTCCTATGATTAAGGGCAGCATCGTAGCAATCGTCACCCCGATGCACGCAGACGGCAGTCTGGACTTCGAGGGGTTGAATCAGCTGATCGACTGGCACATCGCCGAAGGTACGGACAGCATCGTCATCGCCGGCACCACCGGTGAATCGGCCACCGTCAGCGTGGAAGAGCACTGCGCGCTGATCAAGGCGACGGTCGCCCATGCCAAGGGCCGCATCCCCATCATCGCCGGAGCCGGCGCCAACTCGACCGCCGAGGCGATCAAGCTGACCCGCTACGCCAAGGAAGCCGGCGCGGACGCCACCCTGCAAGTGGTTCCCTACTACAACCGTCCGACCCAGGAAGGCATGTACCAGCACTTCAAGGCCATCGCCGAGGCGGTGGACCTGCCGGTGATCCTGTACAACGTGCCGGGCCGCACCGTGGCCGACATGAGCAACGACACCATCCTGCGCCTGGCGCAAATCCCGAACATCGTCGGCGTGAAGGACGCGACCGGTAACATCGGCCGCGGCTACGACCTGCTGCGCCTGGCGCCGAAGTCGTTCGCCGTCTACTCGGGCGACGATCCGACCGCCATGGCCCTGATGCTGGCCGGCGGCGCCGGCAACATCTCGGTCACCGCCAACGTGGCCCCGCGCATCATGGCCGACATGTGCCGCGCGGCGATCGCCGGCGACATCGCCACCGCCGTCGCGCTGAACAACCAGGTTTTCCCGCTGCACCAGAAACTGTTCATCGAACCGAATCCGGTGCCGGTCAAGTGGGCGTTGGCGGAAATGGGCAAGATGCCGGCCGGCATCCGCCTGCCGCTGGTGCCGCTGGCGGCCGACTGCCACGCGGCCGTGCGCGCGGCGCTGCAAGAAGCCGGCGTCCTGTAAACCCGTAGCAACGAGCACTCGTCCCGACTCGCGTCGGATCATTATTGCTGCACCTTAGCTTCTTAAACAGTAACGACATGACTATTCGCAAGACAGCTTTTATTTCCTCGCAGCGCGCGCTGGCAGTGGGCGCCATGGTGGCCACCGTGACCAGCCTGAGCGGCTGCGGCATGATCAGCTCGGTGGTCGGCAACGACAAGGTCGATTACAAGTCGGCCAAGAAGGCCAGCACGCTGGACGTGCCGCCGGACCTGACGCAACTGCAGAAGGATAACCGCTACTCGCTGCCGGATTCGAACAACGGCGTGGCCACCGCCTCCGGCTACAGCGCCGCTAAGGCCGCGCAGTCGGGCGCCCTGAACCAGAACGCCGTGATCATCCCGGGCCAGCCGGCCGCCGGCACCGTGGCGCAGACCACGCTGAGCGATATCAAGGTCGAGCGCGACGGCAACCAGCGCTGGCTGGTCATCAAGCAGACGCCGGAGCAACTGTGGCCGCAGCTGAAGCAGTTCTGGGAGGATTCGGGCTTCACGCTGGCGCAGGAACTGCCCGCCGCCGGCATCATGGAGACCGAGTGGAACGAGAACCGCGCCAAGATCCCGCAGGACTTCATCCGCAACACCATCGGCAAGGTGTTTGACTCGGTGTATTCGAGCGGCGAGCGCGACAAGTTCCGCACCCGCATCGAGCGCCGCGCCGACGGCTCCAGCGAGATCTACATCAGCCACCGCGGCGTGCAGGAAGTGGTGGTGGGCGCCGAGAAGGAAAGCACCAAGTGGGCGCCGCGCGCCAACGATCCGGGCCTGGAGGCGGAATTCCTGGCGCGCCTGATGAACAAGCTGGGCAACGGCGGCGAGCAGCTGGCCTCGGCCAAGACCGCGGTGGACGGCGCCATCGTCCAGCCGCAGCACGCCTCGCTGGTGGGCGCCGGCGCCGACCGCGCGGTGCAGGTGGACGAGGGCTTCGACCGCGCCTGGCGCCGCGTCGGCCTGGCGCTGGACCGCGCCGGCTTCACCGTGGAAGACCGCGACCGCACCCAGGGTATTTACTTCGTGCGTTATATCAACGACGCGACCGAAACCAAGGGCTTCTTCAGCAAGCTGTTCAGCTGGGGTTCGTCGTCGGAGGAGGAAAAGGATGCGCAGCGTTACCGCATTTCGGTGAAAGCCAGCGAAGGCAATACCAGTGTCGTGAAAGTATTGACCAATGGCGGCCAGCCGGAAACGGGTCCGGTGGGCGAGAAGATTATTGGCCTGCTGCACGAACAGTTGAAATAATCCCGTCGTCCCGGCGAAAGCCGGGATTCATGGAACGCCAGCGATACCATGCGGCGTGCGCTCCATGGATTCCGGCCTCCGCCGGAATGACGCGGTATTGTCACCGGCGCGAGCCGGTTTTTTTATGCCCGTTTAAAACCTACAGGCGAAAAAAAACCGCCTGCACTGAGCGCGATCTTAAGCGCGCTCAGGCTGGCGGTTTTTTTCTCAGCTGATATTACTTCGAAGCAGCTGGAGCGGCGGCAGCCGAAGCGGCTGGAGCAGCGGCGGCGTCCGAAGCGGCTGGAGCAGCAGCGGCTGGAGCGGCAGCGTCAGCTGCTGGAGCGGCTGGAGCAGCAGCTGGGGCTGGAGCAGCAGCTTCTGGAGCAGCTACTGGAGCTGGAGCGGCAGGAGCTTCTTCTTTTTTCGAGCAAGCAGCCAGAGCAACAGCCAGCAGGGAGGCGATCAGCAGGGATTTTTTCATGGGTTTTCCTTAGTTAATTCAAAAATTAAACACAGTGTTGCGATTAATAATTACCGGTAATTATCGCTCATTAGGTCGTCCTCGAAGGCTTTCGTACCTTTGAAAAGGTGCCTACTAGACAACGGAAACTTCCTAGCCGAATATTATAGCGATTTTTAGTGCATCGCAATAGTTCCACAAGCCTAACGCATAACTATTTTGCGTTATCGCAACATTTCGTTTACGACTCGACTTGGGCTATGTCCCGTTAATTACCAGTGTTCGCATCGAACATGCGCATTTTACCCAAAACCCGCTCATAATCCAGTTGAGTTTGCATACAATCCGGGTCCGGATTCTATCCAAATTGTAAGGAAACGTTCCAAACTGGTTTGCAGGTCGGCCGGGCCATTCAAAACTGCTTCGCCACGGAAATGGTCGGAATGAAAACGGCGCACAATATCACGCTGGTCGGCGATGCAAAAGGAATCGGTTAATTGCCGTAATTGCTGATTCGTGCGGCGAACTTCGATCAAATGCCCGTAATCCTTCAGCAAGCGCAGGAAACGCGGCGCGTCGCGCTCCATGTGCCGGCCCTCGTGCGCCACCAGCTGCAAGCGGCCGCCGCCTTGCAGGAAGCGCCGCAGCTGGGCGTCGGTGGCGCTGCTGCCCAGTTCCCAGATGGCGTAGTCGGGATCGAACATCTGCAGCGTCTGTTCGGCGCGCGACAGGCAAGTGGACAGGTGCCGCTGAAATTCCGCCCGCGTGGTGAAGGGAATGAGCTGTCTGTCCATATTGCCTCCGAATTAAATCAACCGAGTTCGACCCAGCCGTCCTGATACCAGGTGTACAGCGCTTCCAGCACGTCGTCCGAGGCGCTGGCGAACTGCTCGCCGTCGAGGCGGCGGTTGTTGGCCAGCAGTTCCAGCGTGGCCTTGTCCGCCTTGCCGACGCCGAACGATTCGCCGTTGATGAACACATGCTTGCCACGGTACAGCATTTGCGTCTTGGCCGACAGCGACAGGCCTTTCTTCATCACCGCCTCGCCGAACTTGCCCACCGTGAGCGGCTTGGCCGGGCCGGTGAAGAACACATTATGCTTGGGCTCGGAAAGATACTCGCCAAAGAAGATGGTGATGTCTTCCTCGGTGAAGCGCACCTTGTTCAATTCCTCGGTCAGCGCGGCCAGCATCTGGCGCGGGATCTCGGCCGGCTTGTTGGTCGGCTCCAGGTCCGGATCGGCGTAGCGGCCCGGCAGGTCGATCGAATCGGCCATGAATTGCAGGAAGTTCTCGCCCAGCTCCTGGTAGGACGGCGAGCGGAAGCCGATCGAGTACGTCTGGCAATCGCCGATCGCCACGCCGTCGTGCGCGTAATGCGGCGGCAGGTACAGCATGTCGCCCGGATTGAGCACGAACTCCTCCTCCGGCTGGAAGTCCGCCAGGATCTTCAGCGGCAGGCCCTCGATCAGCGTCAGGTCCTTCTGCGCGCTGATCCGCCAGCGGCGCTGGCCCTGCGCCTGCAGCAGGAACACGTCGTAGGAATCGAAGTGCGGACCGACGCCGCCGCCATCGGTGGCGAAACTCACCATCAGGTCGTCCAGGCGGGCGTCCGGAATGAAGCGGAACTGGCGCAGCAGCGCGTCGGCCTTGGCGTCGAACAGGTTGACGCCTTGCACCAGCATGGTCCACTCCTTCTTGTCGCGCGGCGGCAGGCTTTCCAGCGGGCCATGCTGCATCGCCCATTCGCCGTCGAAGCCGGTGACCAGGCGCGATTCCGCGTGGTTGGTCGAGGCCAGCCTGGCCAGCGCGTCAAAGCTCAGCAGCGGCTTGAAGCCGGGAATGGCGTTGCGGATCAGAAGGGGCTTTTTATGCCAGTAGTCGCGCAGGAACTGCGCGGGCGTGATATCGCCGAGAAGAGGTAATTTTTTCATACGCCATTATAACCAGTCCCCGGCAAGGGCTGTCTGCGATCCAAGGTATAATCCATGGCTAATTACTGAAAGGATGCACAACATGAAGATTGCCAAGAACACGGTCGTGACTGTGAATTACAAGCTGTCCGATGCCCAGGACAATCTGATCGAAGACGGCCGTCAACCCATGGTCTACCTGCACGGTGGCTACGAGAACACCCTGCCAAAAATCGAAGAAGAACTGGATGGCAAAGACGTGGGCTACTCGTCGATCATCCAGATCGAGCCGGAAGATGCATTCGGCGACTACGACGCTTCGCTGGTCAAGGTGGAAGACCGCAAGCGCCTGCCCGAACCACTGGAAGTCGGCATGCAGTTCGAAGGCATGCCGGACGGCGAGGGCGGCGAGGAAGAAGCCATGATCTTCACCGTGACCGACATCGCGGACGACAAGGTGGTCCTGGATGGCAACCATCCGCTGGCCGGCATGGCCCTGCGTTTCTCGCTGAACGTGGTGGACGTGCGCGAAGCCACCGATGAAGAAATCGCCCATGGCCACGTGCACGGCGCCCACGGCCATCACCACGATGACGAGGATGATGAAGGCGAAGAGGGCGACCACGTCGCCATCCACCCGATTCACTAAGCGTTTTTACTGCTGCGCTTCGGCACCGCCGCCCTTGATGGTGAACAGGGCGGCGGCGCCGGGCGCGACCTGCACCTCGGCCCAGTCGGCGCTCATGTTCAGGTGCCCCACATTGCCGCGCCACTGAATCGCCGGCTCTCCCGCCGCCGTCGCACCGCGCTGCGCGTCGATCAGCAATACCTTCCCCTTGTATTTCTCCGCCATGGAGCGGATCTGCTTGCGCACTTCGGCAAAGCCGTCCTGTTTGGTCTTGAAGCTGGAGAGCAGCGAAAAACCTTCTTCCTCCGTCACGCGCGGATCGCCGTCCGAGAACAGCACCAGGCCGTGCATCTTCTGCCGCTCCGCCAGCATGAACAGGCGATGCAGCCATGCGCGGTTGGCCACCAGGCGGTCCTCGTACTCGCTGTTGCGTCCCGCCTCGGCGCGGAAGTGGTTGTTGTTGGCCGGGAGGTTGATGGTGGCGAACAGCACCTTGCCGTATTCCCAGTGCGCGTTCTCGGCGTAGCTGCGGAACTTGGCGGTGGACGACAGACGCGTGACCGTCAGGTGGCGCGCGCCGAGCGATTCGCCATCGACATAAAACAGTTCACGCAAGCGGTTCAGGCGTTCGATGGCGTTGGAGCGGCCGGCGGAATTGAGGCAGGCGGTCCAGTCGCTGCCGGCCAGCGAAACGATCATCGGCTGCGCGGATTCATTGAGCAGCGCATGGCGCTGGGAGTACAGCTTGTCGCTGCAAGCTTCGTTGGCGGCCTTGATGCCGGTGGCGACCACGAAGGCGGCATCGGCTTGCGATGCTTCCGCGATCGCACGCTTGAGCGCCGCTTCGTCGCGGCCGTGCTGCAGCGGATGACCGATGACGGCGAACTGGAAGCCGCGCACTGCCTGTGCCGCGCTGCTGGCGCGCGCCGTGCCGCTCTGCGCGGCGTGTGCTGTTGCATGCGCCAAGGCCAGCGCCGCCGACAACGCCATGGCGGCGGTCAGCAGTGGATGGCGATGGCGCGCGGCGCGCATCATGCCTGCGCCGCCTCCGTCAGGCGCTTCAACTGATACAGGCGATCCAGCGCCTCGCGTGGCGTCAGCGCGTCCGGATCCAGTTCGTCGAGGGCGTCGAGCAGCTCGCGCATGGCGGGGCTGCTGGCGGGCGCCGGCGCCTCGATCTCCTCGTCATTGGCATCGACCGATGGCGCGGCGAACAGATCCAATTGCGGCGTGGCGTCCAGCGCCTGCGCCTCCAGGCGCGCCAGGTGCTTGCGCGCGGCCTTGATCACCGGCTGTGGCACGCCGGCCAACTGGGCCACCTGCAGACCGTAACTCTGCGACGCCGGGCCTTCCTGTACCGCGTGCAGGAACACGATGGTGTCCTTGTGCTCCACCGCCGACAGGTGCACATTGCTGGCGCTCGGATGGCTCTCCGGCAGCTGCGTCAGCTCGAAGTAGTGGGTGGCGAACAGCGAGAAGCTGCGGCTGGTCTCTATCAGGTGGCGTGCGATCGCCCACGCCAGCGCCAGGCCGTCGAAGGTCGAGGTGCCGCGGCCGATTTCGTCCATCAGCACCAGCGAGTGTTCGGTGGCGCCGTTCAGGATGGCGGCGGCCTCGGTCATCTCCACCATGAAGGTCGAGCGGCCGCCGGCCAGGTCGTCGGTCGCGCCGATGCGGGTGAAGATGCGGTCGATCGGACCGATCACCGCGCTTTGCGCCGGCACGTAGCTGCCCATGTAGGCCAGCAGCGTGATCAACGCCACCTGGCGCATGAAGGTCGATTTACCACCCATGTTGGGGCCGGTGATCAGCAGCAGGCGGCGTTCGTCGACAAAGCGGCAATCGTTGGCGATGAAGCGCTCGATCTGGTTCTCCACCACCGGGTGGCGGCCTTCCTTGATGTTGATGCACGGCGCGTCCACCAGCTCCGGCGCGCACCAGTTGTTGCGCAGCGCGTGGTCGGTGAGGGCGGTCAGCGTGTCCAGCTGCGCCAGCGCCTTGGCGATCGATTGCAGTGTGCCGATGAACGGCGCCAGGTCGCCCAGCAACTGGTCGTACAGCATCTTCTCGCGCGCCAGCGCGCGGTCCTGCGCCGACAGGGCCTTGTCTTCAAACGCCTTCAGTTCCGGCGTGATGTAACGCTCGCAGTTCTTCAGCGTCTGGCGGCGGCGGTAATCGTCCGGCACCTTGTCGGCCTGGCCATTGGTGACTTCGATGTAGAAGCCGTGCACCTTGTTGTACTCCACGCGCAGATTGGCGATGCCGGTGCGGGCGCGTTCGCGCGTCTCCAGGTCGACCAGATACTGGCCGGCGTTTTCCGACAGGCCGCGCAGCTCGTCCAGCTCCGCATCGAAGCCGCGCGCGATCACGCCGCCATCGCGCACCATCACGGCCGGTTCCGGCATCACCGCGCGTTGCAGCAGATCGAGGCAGGCTTCCGGCGTGGCCAGGTCGGCGTGGATGCCGGCCAGCAGGCCATTGGCATCGGTCAGCGTGCGCTGCATGCCGTGGCGCAGGGCTGGCAGCTGGGTCAGGCCATCGCGCAGGCTGGCCAGGTCGCGTGGGCGGGCCGACAGCAGCGCGATGCGGGTGGTGATGCGCTCGATGTCCGGCACCTGCGCCAGCGTGTGCGACAGCAAGCCAGTCGCGTCGGCCTGCGCCAGCGCGGCGATGGCTTCGTGACGCGCGCGCGCCACACGCTGGTCGCGGCGCGCGTGGTGCAGCCAGTGGCGCAGCAGGCGCGACCCCATGGCGGTGCGGCAGTGGTCCAGCAGCGAGAACAGCGTTGGCGATTCCTGGCCGCGGATGGTCTCGGTCAGCTCCAGGTTGCGGCGGGTGGCGGCGTCGAGGCCGATGAATTCATTTTCGGTTTCGGTGGTGAGCGTGCGCACGTGCTGCAGGCCACGGCCCTGCGTCGATTGCGCGTAGCGCAGCAGCGCGCCGGCCGCGCCAAACGCGGCGCCCAGGCCATCGGCGCCGAAGCCGGTCAGCGTGGAGACGGCCAGTTGATCGAGCAATGCCTTGTGGCCGCTGACCACGTCGAAGTGCCATTCAGGGACGTGGTTGACGTGGCAGCCGGTATATTCTTCAAACAGCTCGCCGTTGTCGCCGCGCAGGATTTCGGCCGGCGAGATGCGCTCCAGCTCCTGCTGGATGCGCGAGTTGACCGTGTGCGCGTCGCCCGAGAACTCCATCAGGCGCAGCGCGCCGCTGGCCAGCGACAGCCACGCCAGGCCGGCGGTGGCCACCTTGCGCTGGCTGATGATGCACAGGGCCAGCAGCGGGCGTTCCGATTTTTCCGGCAGCAGATCGGCATCGGTCAGCGTGCCTGGCGTCACCACGCGCATCACCTTGCGCTCGACCGGGCCCTTGCTGGTGGCGGGATCGCCGATCTGTTCGCAGATGGCGCAGGATTCACCGATCTTCACCAGCTTGGCCAGATAGCCCTCCAGCGAATGGAACGGCACGCCGCACATCTTGATCGGTTGACCACCCGACGAGCCGCGCGCGGTCAGCGTGATGCCGAGCAGGCGCGCCGCCTTTTCCGCGTCCTCGAAGAACAGCTCGTAGAAATCGCCCATGCGGTAGAAGACCAGCATGTCCGGGTGCTGGTTCTTGATGCTCATGTACTGCTGCATCATCGGCGTGAGCTTTTCGGTCGGGCTGTTCTTGACGGCTGCGGCGTTGATTTCGTTCGGGACGGTGGTCATTGGTTCTTTAGGCGATGCAAAAAGTCTGGTTTTGCGAGGGCTCAAACAGCCCCCGCGCGTAACCCGTCATTCTACCAATTTCGGCAGTGCGCTGAAGAATTCGTGGAAATGGGCTCGATATCATGACCAGATGTGAGCAGGAGTGGGCGATTGCGCGTAAACGGTGC
Organism: Duganella sp. SG902; assembly: GCF_013376005.1. Taxonomy (GTDB): domain Bacteria; phylum Pseudomonadota; class Gammaproteobacteria; order Burkholderiales; family Burkholderiaceae_D; genus Rugamonas. Next base: position 30,638 of record NZ_JABMJK010000008.1, read on the forward strand.
GCAGTCTGGTTCGCGTCCCCGGACCGGCAAAGAGGGCTGCATGGAGCTACAATGGACCAATGCATACGAGGGCAGGTTAGCGAAAGATGCGGTGGAAATGCTGTCGCGAGGAAGGCGAAATGAACTACGCGCTTGAAATTGATCGAGCCATCGAAAACGAGGATCCGGCGCTTGCCTTGGCGCTTGCGGAGCGATGGGTAGCTGAGGCGCCCGAAACGCATGCGGCCTGGGGCAACTTGGCGCATGTTCATGAAATGCGGGACGACTTTGCCAAGGCAAGCCAGGCTGTCTCTGAGGCACTCAGGATTACGCCTGATTATCCCCCTTATTTGTTCGAGCAGGGCTATATCGCATATCGGCTAGGGAACTACACGCAGGCTGAACGCGCGTTCGGCTTGTGTGTCGAACAATCTGAAATGACACATGACAATTTCTATCTGGACGCCGCCCGGATCGCCCGCGCCAGATGTCTTGTGCTTGACGGACGGGCGAGCCTGGCGGCCAAAGTCATCGCCGACGCCGCTGGAGACGCGGCCGCTTGGCTGGACGGGCGCTTTTCCAAAGAGGATGTTCTGACGTCCATCCGCGCCGCGACTCAGGGACCATCCTGACCCTCCGTGCCCACGGCGCGCGCATCGCGGCGCAGCGACTGCGGCGAGACGCCGATTTCGCGCACAAACACTTCACGCAGATGGCTGCGGTCGCGGAAGCCAGTTTCGCGGGCGATCACCTCCAGCGGATGCCGGCCGCGCTCGATCATGGTGCGCGCCGCCTCCAGCCGTAGTTGTTCGATCGCCTTGGCCGGCGACTGTCCGGTCTCGGCCTGGAAGATGCGGCCGAATTGGCGCGGGCTGAGGTTGATCGCCTTGGCCAGATCGTCCACCCGCAACGGCTGCGATAAATTCTGCCGCGCGTATTCCAGCGCCTTTTGCACCCGGTCCGATTTCGGCGCCAGCTTCAGCATCTCCGACAGCTGCGACTGGCCGCCGGAACGCCGGTTGTCCATCACCATCACCTGCGCCACCCTGGTGGCGATCGCCTGCCCGAGGTCGCGCTCCACCATCCCGAGCGCCAGGTCCATGGCCGCCGTCAGGCCGGCCGAGGTCCAGATCGGCCCGTCCACCACGTACAGGTGATCGACCACGATGCGCGCGCGCGGATGGCGCGCCTTGAGCGCTTCCACATACGCCCAGTGGGTGGTGGCGCGGCGGCCGTCGAGCAGGCCGGCGTCGCCCAGCACAAAGGCACCGGTGCACAGGCCCACCGTGCGGCGCGATTTTTTGGCGGCGTGCGCGATGAAGTCCAGTTCCTCGTCGCTGGCGCTGCGGCCCATGGGATCGACCACGCCGCTGACCAGCCAGCTGTCGGCCTCGTTGCCGTCGCCCACCGCCTGGGTCTTGATGGTGATGCCCTGCGAGGTTTGCAGCTCGCCGCCGTTGAGCGAGTAGTTAGTCACCTGGTAGACCTTCTCGCGCGCCACCACGTTGGCGAACTCAAAAACCGACTGGGTCCCCAGCGCCATAACCTGGAACTCATCCGTAAGGAAGAAGCCTAACCGATGCATCGCTGATTTTCCTGTGTTGTGTCCGAAAACCTCATTATAAATGGCGTAGAAAACACGGTCGATAGCATGGATGATAGGCACTCATTTTTTACCGACAGGTGCCCCATGAACACGTTCTCCCCCAGCCTGAATGCCCCCTCCCAAATGGTAGAAACAGGCGGCCGCCGCCTCGCATACCGTACTTTTGGGAGTGGCAAGGCGCTGCTTTTGTGTGTGCGTTTTCGCGGCACCATGGACAGCTGGGATCCGCTGTTCCTCGACAGCCTGGTGGAGCAGGGTTTTCAGGTGACGGTGTTCGATTACAGCGGCCTGGGGCAGTCCACTGGTGAGCCGAGCTACAACCCGGCCTCGCTGGCGCGAGACATCATCGACTTGATCGGCGCCCTCAAGCTGGGCAAGGTGGTCCTTGGCGGCTGGTCGATCGGCGGCATCGCCGCGCAGATCGTGCTGGCGCAGGCGCCGCAACTGGTCAGCCATCTGGTGCTGATCGCCACCACGCCCCCCGGCCCGCTCGTGAAGCGTGGCGAGCAGCTGTTCTACACCATGGCCAAGCGCGAAAACAGCTTCGACGATTTCGTCAGCCTGTTCTTCGAGCCGGCATCGCCGGCCAGCCGCGATGCCGCCGTCGCATCGGCCAAGCGCCTCGCCGGGCGCACGCTGGACCGCAGTCCCGAGGTGCCGTATGAGTGGGCCGGCCGGCAGCTGGGCGATGAGCCCAAGAACCCGGTGTTCCCGGTGGACGCCGTGCTGCAGGCGCTGAAGACCACCAGCATCCCGGTGCTGCATCTGGGCGCCGATCACGACATCGTGTTCCCGGTGGAGAACTGGTATGCGCTCAACGGCCAGTTGCCCACGCTGCATCTGGTCACCTTCCCGAGCGCCGGGCATGGCCCGCAGCTTCAGCACCCGCGTGCCGCTGCCATGCACATTGCCGCATTCATTTAAACAGAAAAACGAGGACCGCATGCTGGTCATGAACTCTTAACGCTGGAAAGGAAAATACATGAAAGCTATCGTCTACGACAAGGCTGGCCTGCCGATCGACCAGGAGCAAGCCTTGTATGAAGTGGATTTGCCCAGGCCACAGCCCGGCCCGCGCGATCTGCTGGTGAAAATCGAAGCCATCGCGGTCAACCCGGTCGACTCCAAGCTGCGCCAGGGCGTGCAGCCGCCCGGCCCGCGCATACTCGGCTGGGACGCGGCCGGCGTGGTGGAAGCCGTGGGCGCGGAGGTGGAACTGTTCAAGGTGGGCGACGCGGTCTGGTATGCCGGCGACATCACGCGCGCCGGCAGCTATGCGGAATATGGTTTGGTCGATGAGCGCATCGCCGGCCACCGACCGCAGTCGATACCGGCAGCGCAGGCGGCTGCGCTGCCGCTGACCGGCATCACCGCCTGGGAGCTGTTGTTTGACCGATTGAAGGTGGATGAGCAGGGCGGCGAGGGCCAGCGCCTGCTGGTGATCGGCGCCGGCGGCGGTGTCGGCTCCATCCTCGTGCAGCTGGCGGCCAGGCTGACCCGGTTGACCGTGGTGGGCACGGCCTCGCGCCCGAACACGCAGCAGTGGGTGCGCGAACTGGGCGCGCACCACGTCATCGATCACAGCCAACCCTTCGCGCCACAGCTGAAGGCCATCGGCATCGAGCAGTTCGACCATGTGATCAGCCTGACGCACACCGACAGCTACTACACGCAGATTATCGAGGTGCTCAAGCCGCAAGGCCAGTTGGCGTTGATCGATGACCCGGCCACGCTGGACGCCTTGCCGCTCAAGCGCAAATCGATCTCGCTGCATTGGGAATTCATGTTCACGCGCTCGATGTACCGCGCGGCAGACATGCTCGCGCAGCACCAGCTGCTGGAACGCATCGCCGCGCTGATCGACCAGGGCGTGATCAGAACCACCGTTGGCGAACATCTGGGCACGATCAGTGCCGCCAACGTGCGCAAGGCGCACGCCCTCATCGAGAGCAACAAGGCGGTGGGCAAGATCGTTCTCGCCGGTTTCTGATGCATGAAAAGGACTTGATATGCCAAACACCAAATACATCGCCGTCAACGGCATTCGCACCGCCTATCGCCGGCTGGGCCGCAACCAAGGCACGCCACTGGTGCTGCTGCAGCATTTCACCGGCACCATGGACAACTGGGATCCGGCCGTGGTGCAGCCATTGGCCGCGCAACGCCCGGTCATTTTGCTGGACAACGCCGGCGTCGGGGCGTCGCACGGTCAGACGCCGGACAACGTCGAGCAGATGACGGCGCACGTCATTGCCTTCATCGAGGCGCTGGAGTTCAAGCAGGTCGACTTGCTGGGCTTTTCACTGGGCAGTTTCATCGCCCAGCAAATCGCCCAGCGCCGCCCGGAGCTGCTGCGCAAGATCATCCTGGTGGGCGGCTGCCCGCCGGGCCAGGGCTCATCCACCTTTCACAAGGTGATTTCGGACGTTGCCGATAAATCCGGTGCGGACGTGCTGCTACACCTGTTCTTCACGCCCACCGAGGCCAGCCAGGCCCTGGGGCGCGCCTTCGTCCAGCATCTGTCATTCGACGGCGAGCGCGGTCCCAATCCGCCACAGCAGGTGTTCACCGCCCAGTACAAGGCGATTGCCGCTTGGTGCGATGCGCCGTTTGACGTGGCGGCGCTGCGCGGCATCCAGCATCCGGCGCTGGTGGTGCAGGGCAGCAGCGACACCATGTTCCCGACGCCGCAATCGGTACGCCTGTTCGAAGGCATGCCGAATGCGCAACTGAGCCTGTACCCGGATTCCGGCCACGCCTCGCTGTTCCAATACCCCGCGCTGTTCACCGAGCAGGCCAACTACTTCCTGACGGCGCAATAAACCAGATTATCAAAGGAGTGACTCATGCAAAAACTGTTAGAACAAGTTATCGAAGCACACGGCGGCATGGCGCGCTGGAAGTCGTTCAACACGCTGTCAGCACATCTCAAGCAGGGCGGCATCGTCTGGCCGCTGAAAGGCAAGGGCGGCATGCTGGATGAGGTGAACATCCGGATCAAGCTGCACCAGCCGTGGACCTCGCACAGCCCCTTCGGCGACGCGCAGCGCCGCACCGCCGTCACGCCGGACCGCGTGGCGATTGAAACCACGGCCGGCGCACTGGTGGAGGAATTGAAGGAACCGCGCGCCTCATTCGCCGGCCACCAGCTCGATACGCCGTGGAGCGACGCGCAGTTGGCGTACTTCGTCGGCTACGCCATCTGGAATTACTTCACCGTGCCGTTCACGCTGGCAGGCGAGGGCTTTTCGGCGGTTGAACTGTCGCCATGGCAGGAAAACGGCCAGACGCTGCGCCGCCTGCAAGTCACCTTCCCCGAGCATGTGGCCACCCACAGCAAGGTCCAGACCTTCTATTTCTCGGCCGATGGCCTGTTGCGCCGCCACGACTACGATGTCGATATCAGCGGCGGCGCTCCGGCGGTGCATTATCTGTCCGGCCACACCAGCGTGCAGGGCATCACCTTCCCGACCCGGCACCTGATCTATGTGCGCGATGCGGACGGCGGCCATCAGCCGGAACCGCTGGTGGTGTCGATCGACGTCAGCGACATCCAACTGGCCTGATCGAAAGGACAGCGATTGACGCCAGTACGTCGTTTGAAAGTCAGCGTCTGCCACGCCGAGCCGGTGGTCAGGGCGGGGCTGGCGGCGCTGTTGTCCGGGTGCTCCGACATGGAGGTCGCCACCGGCGCGCCGCCGGTTCCAAAGTGGGCCGACGTGATCGTCACCGACTTCAGCGACGCCGTGTTGCGCCTGCGCGCCTCGGCGGCGGAGCGCATCATGATCGTTACCCAGCGCGAGCGCGAATGGGATGTGCGAACCGCTCTGGCGGCCGGTGTGCATGCCTATATTTCCCAGCGTGTGGCCGCGGTTGAAGTGCCGGTCGCCGTGCGGGCGCTGGCAGCTGGGCAGCGCCTATCGAAGTCGGCACCGTGAAAACCCATGTCAAGTCCCTATTCAGCAAATTGGGCGCCAAGGACAGGGCGCATGCGCTGGTGCTGGCCACCCGGCGCGGCATCGTCTCATAACGAATATATAAATGAACACGCAATTTCATCCCGCCACCTCGACCGGGGCGTATCTGGCGCAGATTCCGGCCGACGTGCAACTGCGCGCGGCCGATTACACCCACGGCGGCCACTGGATTGTTTTATTCAGCGCGCTGGTCGGCGTGGCCATCAACCTGTTGATACTGCGCTTGCGCTGGTTGAGCCGTTTGCGCTGGCGCGCACGCGCCGGCCTGGTATTCGCGGTCTACTACCTGCTGGCGTGGACGCTGGACCTGCCATGGGCAATGTACGCCCATTGGTGGCGCGAGCGCCATTATGGCCTCAGCCAGCAAGGCTTGGGAGCGTGGCTGTCGGAATCGTTGATCAGCGCTTGCTTCTCGGCCGTGCTGCTGGCGGTGGTTGCGATGCTGATGTATGCCCTGATGCGGCGCGCGCCGCGCACCTGGTGGATCTGGTCCGGCGGCGTGACGTCAGCCATGATCATCGCCGTCACGGCGCTGGCGCCGGTGGTCATCGAGCCGGTGTTCAACCAGTTCCAGCCGCTGCCGGCGGGCAGCCAGCGCGACGCCATCGGGGCGCTCGCGCGGCAGGCCGGCATCCCGGCCGGTCAGATCATCTCCTATGACGGCAGCAAGCAATCGAGCCGCTACACGGCCCATGTGTCCGGACTGGGCGGCAGCGCGCGCATCGCCGTTTCCGACGCCTTGCTGGCCCAGGCCAGCGAGGCGGAACTGCGCGCCGTGGTCGGCCACGAAATCGGCCACTACGTCATGCATCATGAGTTATGGCTGGCGTTCGGCTATTCGGCATTGCTGACCTTCGCTTTCTGGATGCTGCACCGGCTTTACGTGCCGCTGGCGCGGCTGCTGGGCGCGGCGCATGCCGGTCCGCTATCCGATCCGGCCGGGCTGCCGCTGCTGTCCATCATCCTCACGCTCAGCTTCCTGCTGTTCACGCCCATCACCAACGGCATGACGCGCCTGATCGAGAACCAGGCCGACGTCTATTCGCTGGAACATGCGCGCGAGCCGCAAGGTATGGCGTTGGCCCTGCTGCGCACCGCCGACTACCGCGCCGCCGATCCCGGGCTGCTGGAGGAATGGCTGTTCTACGACCACCCATCGATTGCGCGCCGCATTCAGCGCGCGCTGGACTGGCAGGCGCGCCACTAGTAAGTGCTTTTGCGCTTCTGCAGCGACAAGGCGAAGTGTTCGGTCATGCCATTCGAGATGGCGATGCTGGCAGCCTCGGTGCGGCTGCTGGCATCCAGCTTGACCATGATGGACTTGACGTGAAACTTCACCGTCTCGGTGGCGATATCGAGCTGGCGGCCGATCGACTTGTTGCACAGGCCTTGCGCCAGCAATTGCAGGACGTCGTCCTCGCGCGTGGTCAGCACGTTGTTGCCGGCGACGTTGGCGACCTGGAAGGCCAGCGCCTGACAGAGAAAGGTGCGGCCGCGCGCGACGCTGCGGATGCCGGCCACCAGTTCCTCGGTGCCGGAGCTGCTCAGCATCACGCCGTTTATCCCGCGCTGGAAGGCGCATTGGATGGCATGCCGCCGAGCGCTGGCCGCGATCACCAGCACGCGCGAGGCGGCGTAGCTTTCCGGTAGCTCCCGCACCGCCGATCCGTCGATCACCAGCACGTCCACCTTGCCCGGCGGGCCTTCGGCGCGGTAGTCGACCAGGACGATGTCTGGTTCCCGCTGCAGCGCGGCGCAGGCGCCGGCGTGCAGCAGCGGCTCCCTGACCTGCACGCAGACGTAAATCGGCGGCTTGACTTCATTCCAGTTCATTTCAACTTCCCGGCTAATTACAATGGCTGGACGCCATCATCGCCAGTCAGTCGAAAAGAGTCGAGTTAGCTGTTGTTGAACGTTGTGAGGGCAGGCTGTGAGCGCGGTCCCTGGTCTCCGGCAGCAGCAGCGTGGCGATCACCGCCGCGCCGCTGGTGGCGGCGATGCACCACGCCGGCGCCATCGGATTGCCGGTCGCGCCGATCAGCCAGGTGACGATGAACTGGGCGCTGCCGCCAAACACCGACACGCCGATGGAATAGATCAGCGCCAGCGCCGATGCGCGGCGCTCGGCCGGGAACAGCTCGCAAATGGTGGTCAGGACGGCGCCGGCCGTGACCGCGGTCAGGAAGGCCAGCGCCGCCGACATGGCCTGCAGCGCGTGCGCGTTCGGGTGGGCTATCAGCCAGGCGAAGGCCGGCATGCTGACCACGGCCGTCAGCAGGCGAGGCCAGAACATCAGCGGCCAGCGTCCCAGACGATCGGCCAGGTGGCCGCCGATAAGCGCCCCCACCAGCGTGGTGAGGCCGACCAGGATGGCGGCTTGCAGGCCGTCGGCGGGCGGCAGGTGCAGCACCGCCGTGCCGTAGGTCGCCATGTAGCTGCCGATGTAGGTCGATACGGTGCCGCCGGCGATGACCAGAATGCCGAGCACCACTTGCCGGCTGCGCCAGGGCAGCGCCATCGGCGCGGACGGGATGCCCTCCGGCCGCGCCAGCGTTTCCGGCATCTTGAAACGCAGCGCCAGTGCGATCGGGATCAGCACCGTGCCGAGCGCGAACGGCACGCGCCATCCCCAGTCCAGCATCTGCTGCGCGCTGAGCGACAGCGACAGCACCAGCCCGAGCGCGCCGGCCAGCGCCGAGGCGATGCCCTGGCTGCCCATTTGCAGCGCGACGTAGAAGGCGCGCTGTCGTGGCGGCGCCCCCTCCAGCAGAAAGGCGGTGGAGGGGCCGGTCTCGCCGCCCAGCGCGAAGCCCTGCACCAGCCGGAAGCAGGTCATCAGGATCGGCGCGAGGATGCCGATGGCGGCATATCCCGGCGTCAGCACCAGCCCCAGCGTGCCCAGCGTCATGAGGATGGCGCTGAGCAGCAGGGCCGGCCGGCGACCGGCACGGTCGGCGTAGCGCCCGATCAGCAGGCTGCCCAGCGGACGGGCGATGAAGCCGACGCCGAACACGCCCACGGACAGCAGCAAGGAGAGCTCCGGCGCGGCGGCGGGGAAGAACACCTTGCCGATGATTTGCGCAAAAAAAGCGTAGGTGACGAAGTCGAAGAACTCAAGGCCGTTGCAGACCACCACGCCCAGCACCACGGACTTTTCAGGCTGTCTACGCAATGTCTGCATGCTGGTCGATGAGGTGGCGGGCGCGCGCGATGTCGGGCGAGGTCTCGTCCCCGGCCTCGCCGACCAGGGGAGCGAGCAGCGGCGCCACGCCCGCCGCCTGGCCCTGCGCCAGGCGCAGTTCGGCCAGCGCCAGGGCGGACCGCAGGCGCCAGGACCAGGCGCCCTGGCCGGTGGCGATGTCAAGCGCCGACTGGTAGCTTTGTGCGGCGTCTTCCCCGCGTCCCAGTCTGGCCAGGCACTTGCCGCGCGTGGTGAGTAGTTCCGGCAGGCGCAAAAGGTCGCCGCCGCGCCGGATGGTGGCTTCCGCCTCGTCGCACATCGACATGGCGGCGGCGTGCAGCGACAGGTCCGACAAGCCCCTGGCCATGTGGGTCAGCGCCACGCTGGTCAGCATTTCGTAGCCATGTTCGTGCAGCGACTGCACCGCGACGCGTATGCGCTCGCCGCCGGCGGAGGGCTGGCCATCCAGGATCTGGGCTTGCCCGTACAGGATCTCGGCCGCCTTGCGGTAGGGTTCCAGCGAGTGCTGCTTGCCGACCCGCTCCAGCTCGTCGGCGACGGCGATGATGTGTTCCACGTCCTCGGCGTAGCTGTAGACCGATCCGGCCCAGATCAGCGCCAGGCAGTAGGTCACGGCATGGCCGTGCAGCCGGGCCTGGGCGATGGTCTCGCCGGCCAGCGCGTAGGCCCGCGCGTAGCGGCCCGTGAGCCACAGGGTGCGGCTCATGCCGCACAGCGCGCGGACCTGGTACTCGAAGCCTGATTTGGAGTCCAGCACCTGCGGCGCGCTGGCGGTGTAGCGGAAGCAGCTCTCCCAGTGGCGCACCGAGTCGTCGATCCTGCCGACCATGTGCAGGCACACGCCCATCAGGGAATCGACGATGAAGCGCGATTGCGGATCATCGAGTTCAGTCAGCAGCGACTGCGCCTTGTGGGCCGTGGCCAGCGCCTCGGTGTACGAGCCCTCGCGGTGCAGCAGCACCAGGTAGCCGCTCAGCAGGTGCAGCATCTCGGGCAGGTCGCCCAGTTCCTCCGCCAGCGCGATGCTGCGGCGATAAGCGCTGGCGCCGCGTCCGCCGCGGCCACTGCCAAGGAACATCAGCGACTGGCCGAGCGCGCGCTGCAAACGCATCTCCAGCGCCGTGCCGGTCAGCGTGTGCGGCAAGCGCGATAGCGCGGCCTGCGCCCAGCGCGAGCACTCCACCAACTGCGAGTGCTGCAGCAGCAGCGGGCAGGCCGCCGCCGCCAGCTCGATGGCATGGATGACTTGCGTGTCGTCCTGCAGATACCAGTCCAGCGCGGCGCGCAGGTTAGTCAGGTCCGGCGCGATCAGGGCGGGCGTTTCAGACTGGCGCGCAATCCACTGGCTGAAAAAATCGGCGTGGCGCTGGGCCATGGCGGCCAGCTCGCCGGAGTCTTGCAGCAGATGGCGGCAGTACGACCTGGTGGTGTCGAGCATGCGGTAACGCAGGGTGGCGCTGCCCGCATCCACCGCGACCAGCGACTTGGACACCAGATTGGCCAGCAACTCCATGGCGGCAAACCTGTCCTCCTCACAGCCGCAGACGGCAATCGCGGCGTCAAGCGAGAAGGTGCCGGCAAATATCGACAGGCGGCGCAGCAGCTGTCCCTCCTCCTCCGGCAGCAGCTTGAAGCTCCAGTCCAGCGTGGCGCGCAGCGTCTGGTGGCGGGCGTTGGCGGTGCGCTGGCCGGACCAGGACAGCGAGGCGCCGGCGTCGAAATGTTCGGTGATGGCACGCAGGCCCAGCGCCTCGATGCGGCTGGCCGCCAGTTCGATCGCCAGCGCGATGCCATCCAGTTCCCGGCACAGCCGGGCGACCAGCGGCGCGTCCGCGTCCGACAGCGTGAAACCCATCCCACCCGCCGCCGCGCGTTCAACGAACAACTTGACGGCCGGATAGGCCAGCGCCTGTGGTCCGGTCAAGCCATCGTCATCGGCGGGGAAGGCCAGCGGTTGCAGGCGATAGGCGTACTCGCCAACGGCACGCAGCACCTCGCGGCTGGTGACCAGGAAGCGGATGCCTGGGCAGTTGCGCAGTATGCTTTCGACCAGCCTGGCCACCGCGTCGATCAGGTGTTCGCAGCAATCGAGCATGATCAGCGCGCTGCGGCCGGCCAGGTGGGCTTCCAGCGCGCGCTGGTCATCGGCGCAGTGCGCCATGCCGAGCGCGCCGGCCACGGTGGCGTGCACCAGCGTGTGCCCGGTGATGAAGGAAAAGTCGACGAAGTAGATCGCGCCCTCAAAGCGGGGCGCGGCGGCGTGCATGGCGGCGATGGCGACCGTGGTCTTGCCGATGCCGCCGGCGCCCACCACCGACACCAGCCGGTAACGCGCCAGCGCCGCCGTCAGCGCGGCGATTTCCTCGTCGCGTCCCAGCACCAGCGTGGACAGGGCGGGCAGGCGCGCGGCCTGCTGCTGCGCCGTGGCGGCGGGTGCCGCCGGCGCTATCGCACCGGTCTTCACCACCGGTGCGACGAAGCTGTAACCCTTGTTGGCGACATTGACGATATGGCGGTTGGCGCCACCGGTGTCGCCCAGCGCCTTGCGGATGGCGACGATGTGGAAGCGCAGGCTGCCTTCCTCCACCACCATGTTGGGCCACACGCGCGCCAGCAGCTCGCGCTTGCCGACCACCTCTCCGGCCGATTCGACCAGCGCGATCAGCACGTCCAGCGCGCGGCCGCCCAGACGGACCGGCGTGCCGTCCTGCTCCAGCAGGCGCTCCGCCGGCGACAGCGTGAACGGACCGAATTGCGCGCGCCACTCCAGGTTCATACTTTTATTCACACTATCCTAACAGAACATACAGCGCCCGATTTTACCCTATATGGGTGGTTGTGCAGGCAGGGCCATTCGCTCAAACTGCCTTGGCACATCAAGGGAAAAAGGTTGAACACATGCGAGACGTGGTGCTGGTACATGGCGCCTTTGTGGACGGCAGCGGCTGGGAAGCGGTCTACCGGATACTCAAGGCCGAAGGCTACCGCGTGCATGTGGTGCAGCACCCGGCGGTCTCGCTGCAGGCCGACGTGGCGGCGACGCGCGCGGTGATCGATTTGCTGGATGGACCCGTGGTGCTGGTGGGCCAGGGCTACGGCGGCGTGGTCATCACGGAAGCGGGCAATCACGAGAAGGTGGCGCGGCTGGTGTACGTGGCGGCCTTCGTGCCGGACAGCGAGGAGTCGGTGCAGGCATTGTGCGCCCATCCCTTGCCCGGCACGCCGATACCGCCGATGCTGGCGCCGGTCAAGGGCTTCCTGCGGCTGGACCACGCCAGGTTCCCCGAGGCGATGGCGGCCGGCCTGGCGCCGGAGCGCGCCGCCTTCATGGCGAGCAGCCAGCGGCCTTTCGGCATGGCGGCTTACACGGGCATGGTGGGCAGTCCGGCGTGGCGTTCGAAACCAAGCTGGTATCTGGTCGCCACCGGCGACCGGATGATAGCGCCCCAGCTTCAGCGGGCCATGGCCCGGCGCGCGGGCGCCGTTGTGGAGGAGGCGGCCGGTTGCCACGTTTTGCAGGAGTCGCATCCCTCAATAGTAGCAGGCCTGATCGGGCAAGCGGCGCACCTGCCCGCATGATGTCCGGATTTACCCGCTTCTTTGTCCGTTTTGTTTCGCGGACGGTGCCTATAATTTTTTTCACATATTTCGCAAGGAGTTTGCATGACCGATCGTCGATCATTCCTCAAAGTCATGGCGGCGGCCGGCGGAGGCTTGCTGCTGCAGGTGGCGATACCAGGCGCCCGCGCGCGTGATGGCGGCAATGCCGCCTGGCAGGCCAACGCGGTGGTGCGCATCGCCGCCGATGGCAAGGTGCACCTGATCATGCCGTACATCGAAATGGGGCAGGGCACCTACACCTCGATACCGATGCTCATCGCCGAAGAACTGGAAGTCGATCTGAAGGATGTGGTGCTGGAGCACGCACCCGCCGACGACAAGGCTTACATCAATCCGGCGCTGGGCTTCCAGGTCACCGGCGGCTCGACCACCATCCGCGCCGCCTGGCTGCCGATGCGCCAGGCCGGCGCCGCCGCGCGCATGCTGCTGGTGCAGGCGGCGGCGCGGCAGTGGCAGGTCGATCCGTCCGCCTGCGCCGCCGCGCATGGCTCGGTGGCGCATGCGGCCAGTGGCCGCAAGCTAAGCTACGGCGCGCTGGCCCAGGCCGCCGCGGGGCTGCCGCTGCCGGCGCCGGAAGCCATCGTGTTGAAGCAGCCCAAGGACTTCCGCCTGATCGGCAAGGCACAGCACCGTCTCGACACGCCGGGCAAGCTGAATGGCTCGGCGCAGTACGGCATCGACGTGCGGCTGCCCGGCATGAAGGTGGCGGCGCTGGCCATCACGCCGGCCTATGGCGGCCGCCTGCTTGGCCTGAACGAAGCGGCGGCGCTGAAGGTGAAGGGTGTGCGTCAGGTGGTGCGCCTCGATAACTGCGCGGCCGTGGTGGCGGACAATTACGGCGCCGCACAGAAAGGCCTGTCGCTGCTGGAGCTGCGCTGGGACGATGGCCCGAACGCCCAGTTGTCCACCGCCGATATCGTGGCCGACATGGCGCGCGCGGCGAAACAGGGCGCGGCCAAGGTGCGCAGCGACGGCGAGCCGGAGCAGGCACTGGCCAAGGCCAGCCGCGTGCTGGAGGCCACCTATGAACTGCCATTCCTGGCGCACGCCGCGATGGAACCGATGAACTGCACCGTTCACGTGCAGCCGGACCGCTGCGACGTCTGGACCGGCACCCAGGTCATTACCCGCGCCCGCGCGGTGGCGGCCAAGGTGACTGGCCTGCCGGAAGAGAAAGTCACGGTGCATAACTTCCTGCTCGGCGGCGGCTTTGGGCGCCGTCTGGAGATCGACGGCGTCGAGATGGCGGTGCGCATCGCGCGCGAGGTCAAGCATCCGGTCAAGGTGATCTGGAGCCGCGAGGAAGACATCCAGCACGATATGTTCCGTCCATACTTCTATGACCGCGTGCGCGCCGGGCTGGATGAACAGGGCATGCCGGTGGCCTGGTTCCACCACCTCACCGGTTCCTCGGTGCTGGGCCGCTTCCTGCCGCCGGCCTTCAACAACGGCTTCGATCCGGAGACGCTGGATGGCGCCGATAGCCCGCCGTATGCGTTCAAGGCGATCCGCGTCGACTACACCCGCCACGAGCCGCCGCACATTCCGACCGCGTTCTGGCGCGGCGTCGGCCCCACCCACAATGTGTTCGTGGTCGAGAGCTTCATCGACGAACTGGCGGCGGCAGCGGGCAAGGACCCGCTGGAATACCGGCTGGCGCTGATGCGGCAGAACCCGCGCGCCACCGCGGTGTTGCAGCTGGCCGCACAGAAGGCCGGCTGGAACGGCCCGCGCAGCGGCGATGTCGGCCGCGGCTTGTCGGTGCAGTTCGCCTTCGGCACTTACATGGCGATGGTCGTCGATGCGCAGCTGGTGGATGGCGAGGTGCGCGTCAAGCGCGTGGTGTGCGCGCTCGATTGCGGTGTGGTGGTGAACCCGGATACGGTGAAGGCGCAGGTTGAAAGCGCCGTCATCTTCGGCATCTCGGGCGCGCTGTATGGCGACATCACCTTCAAGAACGGCCGCGTCGAACAAAGCAATTTCCACGACTACCGCGTGCTGCGCATGCATGAAACGCCGCTGATCGAAACCCACATCGTCAGCAGCAATGAGGCGCCGGGCGGCATGGGCGAACCGGGAACGTCGGCGCTGATGCCGGCGCTGGCCAACGCCGTGTATGCCGCCACCGGCAAACGTATCCGCAAGCTGCCGATCGCGACGGCCTTGCAAGCAAGCTGACAGGAGTAAAACATGATGAATCTGAATATCAACGGCAAGACCGTCAAGGTGGAAGCCGAAGCCGATACCCCGCTGCTGTGGGTGCTGCGCGATGAGCTGCATATGTCCGGCACCAAATTCGGCTGCGGCATGGCGCTGTGCGGCGCCTGCACCGTCCACATCGACGGCCAGCCGACGCGCGCCTGCGTGATGCCGCTGTCGGCGGCGGCGGGCAAGAAGATCACCACCATCGAGGCCATCGGCGCCACGCCGGTCGGCCAGCGCGTCCAGGCCGCGTGGGCCGAGATCGACGTGCCGCAATGCGGCTACTGCCAGTCCGGCCAGATCATGGCGGCCACCGCGCTGCTGCGCGCCATCCCCAAGCCGACCGACAAGGATATCGATGAGGCCATGTCCGGCAATATCTGCCGCTGCGGTACTTATCCGCGCATCCGCGCGGCGATCCACAAGGCGGCGGGGCAGGCATGATGCGCGGTGTGCTTTTGCTGTGTCTAGCGCTGGCGGGCGTGGCGCAGGCTGCGCCGGAGAAGGGTGACGGCAAGCTGTTCGACCCCGTCGCCAGCGTGGTGATGACGCCGCGCTGCGTCAATTGCCATCAGGCCGAGGCCCCGCGCCAAAAGGACTTTGCGATGATCCATGCGCAGCGGGTAGTGCGCGGCAACGATGGCCACGGCTCGGCGGTGCTGCATTGCGCCGCCTGCCACCAGACGACCAATACGGCGCAAGGCAAGGTGCCGGGCGCGCCCAACTGGCACCTAGCGCCGCTCAGCATGCGCTGGCAGGGGCTGGACAAGAAAGGCGTGTGTCAGCAGATGCGCGACCCCAAACGCAATGGCAACCGCAAAACCGGCGAGCAGGTCATCGAGCATATGAAGACCGATCCGCTGGTGCTGTGGGCGTGGAATCCCGGGAACAACCGCACCACGCCGCCGATGTCGCATGAGGAGTTCATCCGCGTGCTGGAGAAGTGGGCCGAAGCGGGCATGCCTTGTCCGGACTAGGATAGCGCAGCCAGGGTGGCGTCCAGCAGGGCGCGCAGGCGCGGCGAACGTTTCAGGTCCTTGTGATAGCCGGCCCAGACGTCGCGTCCGGGCGGTGGTTCGCCCAGGTCGACCAGGTGCAGGCCGCGAATGCCGTCTCCGATGCAGCGCGGCAGCACGGCCAATCCGGCGCCGTTGCGGCACAACGCGGCCTGCACGTCGCGGCTGTTGGCGCGCAGCGTGGTCTGCGCCTTGGGCAGGCGCCGCCGCAGCCAGGTGACGTCGGCCAGCTCGCCGTAGGCGGTGTCCATGATGATCAGGCGATGCTGGCCACCTTCGGCCTGGCGCAGATAGGCGCCGGAGCCGTACACCCCAAATGCCGCGTGGGTCGCCTTGCGCTGGATGACGTCCGGCTCGTCGAACTGGCGGAAGCGGAACACCAGGTCCGCCTCGCGCCGCGCCAGGCTGACCAGCCGTGTTTCGGTGATCAGCTCAATGGTCATGGCGGGATGCTGGCCGCTGAAACTGGCGAAGACAGGCGCCAGCACATGTGCACCGAACCATTCGGTGGTGGAGACACGCAGCAGGCCTTCCAGTTGCTGGCGGCCGGACAGCTTGCGCATCACCGCATCCGCCTCGTGATCCATTTGTTGGACGTGCTCGAACACCGCATCACCCTCGTGCGTGAGCAGGAAACCGTCATCGGTGCGCTGGAACAGGGTGTAGCCCAGCTCCTCCTCCAGCGCGCGGATGCGCCGCCCCATGGTGGATTGCGATTGGCCCATCGCCCGCGCGGCCCCGCTCAGCGTGCCGTTGCGGGCGATGGACAGAAATATTTTCAGGTCATCCCAGTTTGCGTTCATATCCCTCCCATGCATTTTTGCATGATGTTAAACCATTTGTGGAGATTTCAAATCGTTTTTGCATGAGGTACGCTACAGCCATCCCATATTCGTGGAGCTTTACATGAAAAAGAACATCGTGATTGCAGCATTGATCGCAGTCTCCAGCCTGAATGCCGGCGCGACTGAGCCCCTGCGGGTCGCCGCGCAAAGCGACAGCATGATCTGGAACGGCGTGGCGGTGGACGGCGAACGTGTGTTCGTCGCCGGCCCGCGCTGGACCGGTTCCAGGGGACCGGCCGTTGGTCTGATCGACAAGGAAGGCAAGCCGCGCCCGTATCCGGACGCGGGTTGGAACAGTTGGAAGGAGGGGGGCAATAACGCCACCGCCTTTGTCAACGTCAACGCCATTCATCTGGACGGGAAAGGCCACCTATGGGTCATCGATAGCGGTTCGCCCGATTTCGGCGGCGACCCGCTGCCGCATGGCGCCAAGGCCGTTCAGATCGACCTGCGCACCAGCCGCGTCAAGCGCGTTTACGAATTCGGCCCGGACACCGCGCTACCGGGCAGCTATGTCGACGACATCCGCTTCCATGGCGACCATGCCTACCTGACCGACGCCGGCAAGGCGGGCATCATCGTGCTGGATCTGAAGACCGGCAAGTCGCGCCGGGTGCTGGATGGCGCACCTTCGACCACCGCGCCCAGGGGACGCGTGATTGAGGTTGCCGGCAGTGTGGTGCGCGGCGGCGATGGCCAGCCGCTGCGCGTGAATGCCGATCCGTTTGAGGTCAGCCCGGACGGCAAGTATCTGTATTTCGGCCCGCTGTCAGGCCCATGGTCGAAAGTCGAGACGCGCCTGCTGGACGACCCTTCGGTGGATGCGGGCACATTGGAACGCGCCGTCCGGCCGTGGGCTGACCTGCCGCCGGTGGGCGGCACCGCCATGGACCGCAAGGGCAATCTGTACTTCACCGACCTGAAAACCAGCAGCCTGAAAAAACGCACGCCGGATGGCGGCGTCACCACCCTGATCCAGGACGATCGCCTGCACTGGGTGGACGCTCCGGTGATCGATGCCCGCAACCGCATCTGGCTGCCGGTGCCGCAAATGGACCGTGGCGCCTTGTTCAACCAGGGTGTCTCCAAGGTGCGATGGCCGATTACCTTGTACACCTTGCAGCTGGAAGGGGATGGGAAATGAAAACGTAGCCGGTATCAGCCGGCGAGTGGGGGGGCATCCCATTCTGGCATCAGCAGTTCCTGCACGCCCGCCATCGCATCCGCGCGCTGGTTGAGCCCAAGGGCATGCTGGGCGGGACGGACGCCGCCACGCTGATGATGCGCCGCGACGCGGAGGGCAAGATGGCACCTGCCACCATTCGCGCCCTGGAAGGGCTTTATCTTGGAAACGATGTGGTTACCGCTATCGATGCCGCTATCACGAAATGATTCATAGGGAGTTCATGATGTCTAAAATCTTCAGGTTTTTGCGTATTACCTCGGTTTTGCTTGCAGCGTTGAGTTTCGCCAGCGCCTATCCGGCGACGGCCGCAACGCTGGCCAATGTCGAAGCGGTTCAGGCGTTCGACGGCGCCATGCCGACCGGCGTGACGGTATCGGCCAAGGGCCGCATATTCGTCAATTTCCCGCGCTGGGGCGATGACGTGCCGTTCACCGTGGGCGAAGTCCGCGACGGCAAGGTGGTGGCTTTCCCTTCGCAGCAAATCAATATCTATGATCCCGCGCGGCCGGCGCAAACGCTGTCCAGCGTGCAGAGCGTGGTGGTGGACGCGTTTGACCGGCTGTGGATACTGGACCCCGCTGCGCCCAAGTTCCAGACGCGCATCGCCGGCGCGGCCAAGCTGGTGGCGGTGGACCTGAACAGCAATCAGGTGGTCAAGACCATCGTTATTCCGCCCAGCGTGGCACTGGATACCACTTACCTGAACGACGTACGTTTCGACCTGCGCGTCGGCAAGGCCGGCGTGGCGTATATCACGGACTCCTCCGTCAGCGGCCCGGGTGGCATCATTGTGGTCGATCTGGATAGCGGCAAGAGCTGGCGCAAGCTGACCGGGCATGCCTCCACCTCGGTCGATCCGACCTTCGTGCCAGTGGTGGAAGGGCAGCGCTTTACCTCGCTCAGCGTCGCTTCGGACGGCATTGCGCTGTCTGCGGATGGCAAGACACTGTATTACAGCCCGCTGTCCAGCCGCCACCTGTATTCCGTGCCGACCTCCTTGCTGATTGATCCGGCGGCAAACGACAAGGCGGTGGCAAGCGCGGTGCGCGACCTGGGTGAAAAGGGCGCCTCCGATGGCCTGGAGGCTGACGACAAGGGTCGCCTCTACGCCAGCGACTATGAGCACAACGCCATCCACCAGCGTCTGCCGGACGGCCAATGGAAAACCCTGGCCGCTGATCCGCGCATGCTGTGGCCAGACACGCTGTCGGTGGGACCGGATGGCTATCTCTACTTCACCGCCAACCAGTTGCACCGCCAGGCCGGCTTCCACGACGGGAAGGACCTGCGGACCAAGCCTTATATGCTGTACCGTGTGCGCATCGACGCCAGCCCGGTGCTGCTGAAATAAGATGGATGCCACCGCACACAAAACCGTCGCGGCCCTGCCGGTCGCCTTGTTCGGGTCGGTGATGGGCCTGGCCGGCCTGTCGCTGGCCTGGCGCGCCGCCCACGTCCAGCTAGGAGCGCCGGCATGGATCGGCGCGGGCCTGGGCTGGCTGACGCTCGCCGTGTTCATCATGGTCAGCGCCGCCTATGCCACCAAGATCGCGACCGCGTTCGACGCCGTCCGGGCCGAGTTCCAGCACCCGGTTGCCGGCAATATGTTTGGCACGGCGCTGATCAGCATCATGCTGCTGCCGATGCTTCTGGCCGATTTCAGCCTGCCGCTGGCGCGCGCGGTCTGGGCGGTCGGCGCGGCCGGCATGACCGCATTCGCGTGGCTGGCGGTCAGCCGCTGGATGAAGGGCGAGCAGCAAGTGGAGCACGCCACGCCGGCCTGGATCGTCCCCGTGGTGGGGATGCTGGACGTGCCGCTGGCGGTGCCGTCGCTGCATTGGCAGGGCTTACAGGAAGTCATGCTGTTTGCGCTGGCGGTTGGCCTGTTCTTCGCGATGCCGCTGATGACGCTGATCTTCTCGCGCCTGATCTTCCAGAAGCCGATGCCGGCGCCGCAGCGGCCATCGCTGATGATCATGCTGGCGCCGTTCGCGGTGGGATTTTCCTCGTACGCCATCACCATGCAACGCATCGATGACTTCGCGCAGGGCCTGTACATGCTGATGCTGTTCATGCTGGCGGTGCTGCTGGAACGGCTGCGCAGCCTGCCTGCCTGCTCGCCATTCCGGGTGTCGTGGTGGGCGGTCAGCTTTCCGCTGGCGGCGGCGGCCGGCGCGGCCTTGCGCTACGCGGCCCACGCGCAAAGCGTGTTTGCCGATGCGATCGCGGTGCTGCTGCTGGCGCTGGCATCGCTGGTGATCGCCGCGCTGTTCCTGCGCACGCTGTTTGGCATCCTGCGTGGCGAGCTGCTGGCGCTGGTCGGCTGACAGGAGCGGGTGCGGGCCGGGCTAGAGCGGCGCGCCGCAATCCTTGCAGTAGCGGGCGGTCGGTTCATGCCCGGGGCTGAGGCAGCTCGGGCAGATGCGCGGCAGCAGGGCGCGCTGGCCGCGCTGGTGGGTGATCTCGGAGCTGATGATGCCTGTCGGGACCGCCAGTATGCCCCAGCCCAGCAGCATCATGAAGGAGGCTATGGCGCGGCCGATGTCGGTCTTGGGCACCAGATCGCCAAAGCCGACCGTGGTCATGGTGGAGATGGCCCAGTACACCGCCGTAGGGATGCTGGTGTAGCCATGTTCCGGCCCTTCCACCACATACATCACGGTCCCCAGCAGGAACACGATGAGGAATACCACCGACAGGAACACGAAGATCTTGCGGCGGCTGGCCAGCAGCGCATCGCCCAGCATGCTGTATTCCTGGATGTACAGGGCCAGTTTCAGAATCCGGAAAATCCGCAGCAGACGCAGGATGCGCACGCCCATGATGACGTGCGCCCCTGGCACAAACAGCGACAGATAGCTGGGCAGGATGGACATCAGGTCGATGATGCCGAAGAAGCTGCGCGCGTACACCACCGGCCGCCGCACGCACAGGCAGCGTCCCACGTACTCGATGGTGAACAGCACCGTGAAGAACCACTCGGACCCGTGCAGCCACGCGCCGTATTCGGCCGCGATCGACTGCACGCTGGTCAGCACGATCACCAGCACGCTGAGCAGGATGGCGCCAATCAGCGTCAGGTCGAACGCCCGTCCCTTGGGCGTGTCGGATTCAAAGATGATGGCGTAGAGCTGCGCGCGCCAGCCGCCGGCCGGCTTGCCGAGGCGTTGCTGCAATGGATCGATAGGGCTGGGGGTATTCATGGGCGTCTATCTTACCGGCAAATTCAGCAAGCTGGCGGGCATATCGAATAGGCATGGCTTGTCATGTTTTCCTCATGCGTGCGGCGGCGGGCTTTCGGCTACGATGGCGGCATGAAAAAATTACTGATAGCGCTGCTGGCGGCCATCGCCTTGCCCGCCGGCGCGGAGACGTTTGTCAAGGGCGCGGACGTCGGCTGGCTGCCGCAGATGGAGGCCACCGGCTACAAGTTCTACAACAAGCAGGGGCAACAACAGGATGGCCTGCAAATCCTCAAGGACCATGGCATCAACACGGTGCGTCTGCGCACCTGGGTGAATCCGTCCGACGACCGCGCCAGTGGCCATAACAGCCGGGATGAAACGGTCGCCATGGCGGTGCGCGCGCAAAAGATGGGCATGCGCGTGATGCTCAATTTCCACTACAGCGACAGCTGGGCCGATCCGCAGCAGCAGCGCAAGCCGGCCGCGTGGGTGGGCCACGATTTCCCGCAATTGCTGAAGGATGTCTACGCTCACACCTACGATGTGATGAGCGCGCTGAAGCAAGCCGGCGTCACGCCCGAGTGGGTCCAGATCGGCAACGAAACCCGCACCGGCATGATATACCCGGAGGGCCACACCGACAACTGGCCGCAACTGGCGCAGCTGATCAACCAGGGCTATGTGGCGGTCAAGGCCGTCAGCCCGGCCTCCAAGGTGGTGCTGCATCTCGATCGCGGCAACGACAAGCAATGGTTCCGCACCTGGTTCGACAACGCCACGGCGAATGGGGCAAAATACGATGTGATCGGCCTTTCCTATTACCCGTACTGGTTGGACGGGCGGCCCGACTACACCCTGTCCATCGACGATCTGGGCGACAACCTCAAGCAGCTGGCCGCGCGCTACGGCAAGGCGGTGATGGTGGTGGAAGTCGGCGGCGAGGACACGCAGCCGCAAAACACTTACGACATGCTGATGGCCGTGCAGCGCAAGGTCCGGGAGGTGCCCGACCACAAAGGTTTGGGCGTGATCTACTGGGAACCCCAAGGCGCGCGCAGCTGGAGCCACTATGAATTGAGCGCGTGGGGCGCCGATGGCCGTCCGACCAAGGCCATGGACGCATTCTTGGATTCCTTATAAGGAAGCTCGTTTATCTTCGTTTTCAGTGTTTTGTTGGTTGTATATACTTTTTGCAATCAACTAATAAGACACTGAAGGAGCGGGATGAACAAGCATTTGATGGCGCTGGCGGTTGCCGGCGCATTCACCGTGGCGCACGCGCAGGATAGCGCCTCCGATAAGATTGAAAAAGTCGAGGTGACGGCCACCCGCACCGGCGCGGTCGACGTGCAGCAGGTGCCGGCCGCGATCACGGTCATCAAGCCGGAAAGCCTGACCAGGTACGGCCAGGGCTCCCTGAGCGACATCGCCAACCTGGTGCCGGCCATGTCGCTGCAGGAGCAGGGGGCGGGCGTCAACAACATCACGATCCGCGGCCTGGTGGTGCGCGGCATTGTGCCGTCCGAGGTGCAGGATGCCTCGCTGGTGGCGGTGTACATCGATGAAATGCCGGTCACGCTGAAGTCCGGCAATCCCGACCTGAAAGTGCTGGACCTGGAGCGCGTGGAAGTGCTGCAAGGCCCGCAAGGCACGCTGTTTGGCGCCGGCGCCATGGCCGGCACGGTGCGTCAGATCACCCAGAAGCCGGAGTTCAATGACTTCTTCGGTTCGGTGGAGGCGGTGGGTTCGCAGACCTCCAAGTTCGGCGGCAGCAACTACAACCTGCGCGGCACCGTCAACGTGCCGGTCAAGAGCGATGTGCTGGCGCTGCGCGTTACCGGCTACACCGGCAACGATTCCGGCTATGTGCTCAATCAGGTCAACGGCAAGACCGACAACGACGTTTCGACCAACCAGGGCCGCATCGCCGCGCGCCTGCGGGTGTCGCCGGAGTTGCTGGTGGATGCCAGCGTGACCGCCTCCAACATCAAGGGCGGTATCAACGACGCCTATTCCAAGCTGGCGCCATACACCACCAACTCGCTGATCCCGCAGACCAGCAAGGACAATCTGCAGCTATATAACCTGACGCTGAACTATGATGCCGGCGCGGCGCAGCTGGTGTCGTCCACCTCCTACCTGCATCGCGACACGCTGTACATCAACTCGGGCCAGTACAAGGCGACCGCGTTCATCTTCGGCGGCCAACTGCCGCTGATCGCCTCGTCCTACGTGATCGGCAACAAGATCACCAACTTCGCGCAGGAATTCCGCCTGCAATCCAAGGCGGGCGGCCCGCTGAAGTGGACCGCCGGCGCCTTCTACACGCAAGGCAAGCGCGATCTGCGCCAGGACCAGCCGACGCCCGGCTTCGACGCGCGCTTCGCCATCGCGAAGAACTTCCCCGGCTATAACTCGCAGCTGAACGACAACGCGTTCACGCCGGATGATTACTTCTCGGGCACGCAGAACATCGATTCCAAGGAAGCCGCGCTGTTTGCGGAAGCCACCTATACCCTGTGGGACAAGCTGGACCTGACGGCCGGCCTGCGCCTGTTCCGCGGCACGCAGGACTTCGACCTGAAATTCAGTGGCCTGTTCGGTAACCTGATCAACTCCACGCCATCCAAGCCACAGAGCAGCATCCCGGAGACCAGCACCAGCAGCGAGACCTCCAAGGGCGGCAATCCGCGCTTCGCCGCTGCTTACCGCATCGATCCGGACCACACTGTGTACGCGTCGGCCGGCAAGGGCTTCCGCTATGGCGGCAACAATCAGCCGGTGCCGTTCGACTTCTGCGGCCAGAACGCGCCTTCGACCTTTGAGCCGGACAGCCTGTGGAACTTTGAAGCCGGTTCCAAGAACGCGCTGTTCGACCGCCGCGTGATCTTCAACGCCAGCGCCTACCTGATCAAGTGGAAGGACGTGCAGGTCTTCAACAAGCTGCCTTGCACCTACTACTTCACGCAGAACGCCGGCAAGATCCGCAGCGAGGGTGTGGAGCTGGAGACCTTCTTCAAGCTGTCGCGCCAGGCATCGTTCGGCGTGAGCGCCACCTTCAACCACGCTTACGCCGCCGAGAAAGTGGTGACCGGCATCGCCGCGCAAAACATTCCGGAAGATGCGCGCGTGCCGTACTCGCCCAAGTTTGCCGCCACCGCCGTCGCCAACTACGTGATTCCGCTGGCGGGCGCCGA
This sequence comes from Duganella sp. SG902, assembly GCF_013376005.1. Classification (GTDB taxonomy): domain Bacteria; phylum Pseudomonadota; class Gammaproteobacteria; order Burkholderiales; family Burkholderiaceae_D; genus Rugamonas. The sequence goes on from NZ_JABMJK010000008.1 coordinate 54,654, forward strand.
GGAGATCCTGTTGTCGGCGCAGTATGCGCACCGGGGCGAGTCGTTCACCAACTTCGCCGCGTCGCAGGGCAGCTACTCGCGCATCCCTTCGTCCAATACGCTGAACGCGACGGCGGTGTACAAGGTGGGACAGTATGAAATCGGCCTGTTCGGCACCAACCTGACCAACGGCGCCAAGATCAGCGATGTCACCACCAACACCATCGCGATCCAGCCGGGCGACAATCTGTACATGATTCGTCCGCGCACGGTGGGTGTGCGCGTCAAGGCGCGCTTCTGATGAAGCTTCGGACGGCAGCCGCATTGCTGCTGTTGCCGGCCACGGTGATGGCGGCCACGGACGGCGCCATCACCATCGGTTCCAAGATCGACACCGAGGGCGCGCTGCTGTGCCCTCTGGTGGGGCTGGCGTTGAAGGCCCATGGCATCAGGGTGGTGGAGAAGTGCGGCACCGGCGCCACGCAAGTGGTGCGCAAGGCTTTGCTGGCGGGCGAGATCGATGTCTATCCCGAGTACACCGGCAACGCACCTTACCTGATCAAGAACGTGCGCTTCGCGCCCGGCACCTTCCGTGATCCGGCGCGTGGCTACGCGGCCGGCGCGGCGGCGGATCTGGAGCACAACCGCATCGTCTGGCTCAAGCCGGCGCCCGCCAATGTCACGTACGGATTCGCGATTCCCGCCAGGTTGTCGGCGTCGGCGGGTATCACCTCGCTGCCGCAACTGGCGGCGTACATCAATGCCGGCAAGCCGTTCAAGGTGGTGGTCAGCCAGGAGTTTGTCGACCGCGCCGATGGCCTGAAGGCGTTCGAGCATGCGTATGGCTTCAGGCTGACGCCATCGCAGCTGATCATTCTCCCCGGCGGCAATACCGCGCAAACAGAATCGGCCGCCGCGCGCGGCACCAGCGGCGCCAACGCGGCCATGTCCTACAGCACCGACGGGCAACTGGCGGCATTGGGACTGGTGGGCCTGAACGACAGCGGCGCGGCCGCCGACATCTACCAGCCCTTGCTGACCATACGCAGCGAGGCGCTGAAAAAATACCCGGCTGTTCCAGCCATCATCGAGCCTATCTTCGCCACGCTTGATACGGCCACGCTATCGCGCCTGAATGCCCGCATTGTGGTGGGCGGCGAGCCGGGCGCCAAGGTGGCGGAAAAATACCTGCGTGAGAAAGGATTCCTGAAATGAGCGCGGCACTTCCCATTTCCGTCGCGGGCCGCGCAGGCCTGGGCTGGCGCTTGACGGTGGGGCGTCCCAACGCCATCGCCTTGTCGGCCGTGCTGCTTGGGCTGTTGTCCCTGCAGTGGCCGTTTCTGTCATTGCATCCGAACCGCGTGGCGCCGGACGGCGAGGACTTCACCGTGTTCGCGCTGGGCGGACAGTGGGCGGCGCTGGTGGCGGGCGGCTGGCTGCTGCTGGCATTGGCCGTGTGGTTGGGGCGTGGCCGCGTGCGCCCAGCGGCGCTGGCCTTGTCGCTGACGTGGGTCGCAAGCGCCAGTCTCGCGGCGTTGACATTTGGCGCGGCAGGCAAGTTGGGCGCGCAGGAATGGGCACGCTTTGCGATCGCGTCCGGCGCGTGGGGAACGCTGGCGGCTGTGTACATCGGCGCGTTCGCGCTGTACGCCGAGGCGCCGCGCTGGCTTGCGCTGCCGGTGGCCGCGCTGACGGCGCTGGCGTGGGTGGCGCCATATCAGCATCTGGGCGTGGTGATGGAGTACCGGATGGCCTCCGATGTCTTCTACGAAGAACTGCTGCGGCATCTGCTGCTGGTGGCGACCGCGCTGCCGCCGGCCATGCTGATCGGCGCCGCGATCGGGCTGGCGGCGGCGCGCGGCAAGACGTTGGAGAGCGTGCTGCTGGGCGCCGTCGGCCTGCTGCAAACCATTCCGTCGATTGCCTTGTTTGGCTTGCTGCTGCCGGTGCTTGGGCTGGGCGCCAGGCCGGCCATCCTGGCGATGGTGCTGTATGGCCTGTGGCCCGTGGTGGTGCACACGCACACCGGGCTGACATCCGTGCCGCCAGCGATGCTGGATGCGGCGCGCGGTGTCGGCATGAGCGCGTGGCAGAAGTTTTGGCGCGTCGAGCTGCCGCTGGCTGCGCCGTTTTTTATCGAAGGTGTGCGCGGTGCGATGCTGATGCTGATCGGCCTCGCCACGGTGGCGGTGCTGGTCAATGCCGGCGGTCTTGGCTACTTCCTGCTGCGCGGCACGGAACAGGCGGTGCCGGATCTGGTGCTGCTGGGTTCTTTGCCGGTGGTGGCGCTGGCGTTTGGCGCGGATGCGCTCATGCGGTTGCTGGCCTGGCGTTTGAAAGGAGCGCGGCATGATTAGCCTGCGTAACATCGAAAAGCATTATGGCGGCGTGACGGCGCTGAATCAGGTCAGCCTCGACATCGGTCGCGGCGAGCTGGTGGTGCTGATCGGGCCATCCGGCTGCGGCAAATCGACCCTGCTGCGCACGGTGAACCGCATGACAGAGCCGAGCGCCGGACAAATCATCATCGATGGCCGCAACGCGCTGGAGAGCGATCCGGTGCTGCTGCGCCGGTCGATCGGTTATGTGATCCAGAACGTCGGCCTGTTTCCGCACATGACGGTACGCGAGAACGTGGCGGTGGTGCCGCAGCTGCTGGGCTGGGACAAGGCCAGGCGCCTGCGCCGCGCGGATGAGATGCTGGACCTGGTACGCCTCGACCCGCACAAGTTCGGCGGGCGCTATCCGGGGCAGCTGTCCGGCGGCCAGCAGCAGCGCGTGGGCATCGCGCGCGCATTGGCGGCCGATCCGGCGTTGCTGCTGATGGACGAACCATTCAGCGCAGTGGATCCGATCACGCGCGAGCAGCTGCAGGAAGAGCTGTTGCGCATCCAGCGCGACGTGCGCAAGACCATCCTGTTCGTCACACACGATATCGACGAGGCGATTCGGTTGGCCGACAAGATTTGCCTGCTGCGCGACGGCGCGGTGGCGCAGTATGCCGACCCGGACACCATGCTGCGCCAGCCGGCCGACGCGTTTGTGGCGCAGTTCTTCGGGCAGGAGCCTGCCTTGCGGCGCCTGGCGCGCTACACTGTGGCCGATTTCGCGCGCACGGATGCCGCCAGCCTGGCTGCGGCCAGCGCGGCGCTGGCGTCCGGCGCAGGCAGCGTGCCGCATGACGCTGGTGCGCGCACGGCGCTCAGCAAGCTGCTGGGCGGGCAGGCGGCGCTCGCCGTCGTGGATGAAGCGGGCGCGGTGGTCGGGCAAGTGTCGCTGTCCGATCTCACGCTGGCCCAACCAGCCGACCGGGCCATCGCGGCATGACGCGGGCGCGTTTCGAGATGGCGCTGGCGGTGTTGTGCTGGCCGGCGCTGTGGCTGATCTACAGCCGCGAGGATTGGTGGCAAGCCTTGCTGGCGCCGCTGGCGGGGCCGGACCAGCCGGTGCTGTACGAACGCATCCCCCTGCTGGAGGCGGCACAGAGCCACGTGCTGATCGTGCTGGCCTCGATGGCCGGCGTGATCGCGCTTGGTGTGCCGCTGGCCATCCTGGCCACGCGCGCGGCCGGCAAGCCTTTGCTGCCGCTGATCGCCAACACGGCCACCATCGGCCAGACGCTGCCGCCGGTGGCGGTGCTGTTCCTGGCCACGCCCATCGTCGGTTTCGGGCCGCAGGCGATGATGGTCGCGCTGTTCACCTATGGCCTGATGCCGACCGTCCAGGCCACGCTGACCGGCTGGCGCGAGATCGACGCCGACGTGCGGCGCGCGGCGGAGGGCATCGGCATGGGGCCGTGGCGGCAGCTGTTCACGGTGGAACTGCCGCTGGCCTTGCCCGGCATCCTGGCCGGCATCCGTACCAGCCTGATTCTGTCGGTGGCCACCGCGTCGCTGGCGCCGATAACCGGCGGCGTCAGTCTCGGCACGGCTATCGTTTCCGGTCTCGCGGTGGACAACGCCGCGCAAGTGATGGAGGGCGCGCTGGCCGTGGCCCTGCTGGCGCTGAGCAGCGATTACGCCATGCGCGTCCTGCAGCGCAAACTCACTCCATGGCGCGCATGAGCGATAGCGACAAGATCACGTTGACGCGGCGCATCGGGCGGCAGCTGGGCATCACACTATAGCGGCCCGCTTGCGCGCCAGCCAGGCCTCGATGGCGAGCGACAGCGGCGCGATGCAAACCAGGTTCCAGAGCGGCGCCGCCAACAGGTTGAGCGCGTCGGTGGAATGGCTGGGCGCGATGAAGACCGACCACCATGCGATCGTGTCCAACAGCAACATCAGCAACGCGCCCGCCATCAGGGCGATGCCGGCGCCCCGGCGGCGCAACATCCACGCCAGCAGCGCGTAGGGCGCCAGCGACCAGGCGCACAGCCCGAGACGAAACGCCGCGCCGCCCTCCCCAAGCAGGGCGGTGGTCAGGTGCAGGCAGACGCCGGCGGCGAGCAGCAGCCAGCTGATCCGCCTTGATGTGTCACGCGGCGATATTTCTGGCCTCATAGGTCTGCGGCAAAGTGGTTTGCAGCAGATCGTATCTGTCTTTCGCGCCCAGCGCCAGACGCGACGCGATCGTGCCCTCCGCCGACACCAGCGCGTCGTAGCGGGCGGCCGGTGTAAAGCTGGCCGACAGCGGCGATAAGTAAAAAGCAAACCCCAAGAAGAGAAAGGCAATGGTGCGGATTTTATCCGCGCCTATACTCGCCTTGCCTGGCCAGCACAACAATAAATCGAACTTACCCTACCCTGGAGACACTATGAAACGCACTGCGATAGGCGCCAGCCTGTTGATGTCGCTGGCCGCCTGCGGCTCGGACGGAACGAACACCACCGCCACCACCAATTCCCCCGCCGCCGCCACGCCGGCGGCGGGCGCCTACGACAGCGCGCTCGCCTTCGACAAGACCAGGTACACCACCATCAACGTCACCATCGACGGCGTCAAGACGCCGGTGCGCTGGTACAAGGAGGTCTGCTACGTCGGCAAGCCGATCGCGATGGCCGCCAGCCAGGTCAGCCTGAGCGGCGCGGCCACCACCATCGCCAACACGCAGTGCGGCTACCAGAGCATGAATATCTTCGTGCCGGAAAGCGTGGCGGCCAGCCAGGACGCGGCCATCTATTTCGCCGTCAACAACGGCGGCTGGTTCGCCAGCTATATCAAGGCCAGCGTGGCCGACGGCGGCGTGTTTGACAGCGGTACCAGCAACGTGGGCGCGGCGCTCAAGGCCGGCTATGTGTATATCGACGTGGCCACGCGCGGGCGGGGCATCGTGGCAGCCGACGGGACTTACGCCGGCAAGGCGCCGGCCGCGATTGTCGGCGCCAAGGCGGCGGTGCGCTACCTGCGCCTGAACGACAGCGCCATGCCGGGCAACGCCAACCACATCGTGGTCAACGGCACCAGCGGTGGCGGCGGCCTGTCTTCCATCCTCGGGGCCTCGGGCAACAGCAAGGATTATCTGCCCTACCTGGCGACCATCGGCGCCGCCGGCGTGACGGCGGAGGGCGCCAGCACGCTGCGCGACGATGTGCTGGCGGTCAACGCCTACTGCCCGATCACCGACCTCGGCAATGCCGACCTGGCGTACGAGTGGGTCTACAACATCCTCAACACGCGCCAGACGGTGGGCAGCCTGCCCAACGCCAGGGGCAGCGCCGAGCTGATGGCCAGGTTCGTGGCGTACCAGGCCGGCCTCGGCCTGAAGACCGCCAGCGGCAGCGCATTGACCGCCACCAATATGCTGGAAACCATCAAGGCCGAAGTGATCCGCTCGGCGGAAACCTATCTGGCCGCCGGTGGCGCCATTCCCAACCTGGGCGAGGCCATGAGCTACACCAGCGGCATGGGCCCGGCCGCCACCACCAGGAGTTACATCAACGACTGGATCACGATCGACTACGCGACCAGGAAGGTCACCGCGCTGGACATGGAGAAGTACCTGAAGTTCGTGGCCACCCAGGCCACGCTGAAGAACACGCCCGCCTTCGACCAGACCGGCCTGACCATCACGGCGTCGAGCGGCGAGTCGAATATGTTCGGCACCGACAAGCAGGCGTATTCCAACTTCACCGAGTACGGCTGGGACAACAACGACGTCGCCGGCGACGGCATCGGCTATCTCGACACCGGTTATTCGTGGACGCAGTTCTCGGCGCTGTCGACCTCGCCGCAACTGGCGCAGGTCAGGCTGATCAATCCGATGGCCTATCTCGGCGGCGCCAACAGCACCGCGCCTTACTGGTACGTGCGCCACGGTACGCGCGACCGCGACACGGCGTTCACCGTGTCGATCAACCTCAGCCGTGCGCTGGCGGCCGACGCCAAGGTGCGGGACCTGAACTACCGCCTCACGTGGAACCAGCCGCACGCCGGCAACTACGACGTGCCGGAAGCCATGGCGTGGATCGCGCAAACCCTGAAGGCGGCCGCCGCCAGGGGCTTGTAGGCCATCCTTGCCCCGTCAGCGCACGCGCACCACGCGCTCGGCGCCGACCGGGTTGACCGCGTAGCCATTGCGGCCGGCCGCCTTGACGCCGTACAGCGCCTGGTCGGCGGCGCGCATCACTTCCTCCGCCGTGGACGCCGCGCTGGTGGTGACGGCGATGCCGACGCTGGTGCGGACCTCGCGCTGGCCGGCGGCCAGCGGGAAGGGCGGCTGCATGGCCTCGATGATCTTCCTGCCCAGCACGTCCATCTCGGTCGAGGACGACAGCTGTTCAAACACGATCACGAACTCGTCGCCGGCCAGCCGGGCCACGGTGTCGGTGGTGCGCACGGCGGTGGTCAGGCGGCGCGCGAACTCGATCAGCACCTGGTCGCCGGCCGCATGGCCGAGCGTGTCGTTGATGGCCTTGAAGTGGTCGATGTCGAGGATGGCCAGGCCCACCGGCTGGCCCGAGCGGGCCGCGCGCGCCAGCGCCTGCGGCAGGAAGGCGTCGAACATGCGGCGGTTGTTGATGCCGGTCAGCACATCGGTGGTGGCCAGCCGGTGCAGCTCCAGCTCGGCCTGCTCGCGCCGCTGCGACAGGCCAAAGAAGGCGCGGCTCAGGTGGCCGAACTCGTCCTTGCGGGCCACGTCAAACACCGCGATGTTGGCGCGGCCCTCGCTGATGTCCTCCACGTGCCGGTGCAGGCGCCGCAGCGGCCGCAGCAGGTTCTTGGTGATGAGCCAGCCGAACAGGCCGGCCACGGCGGTCAGCATGGTCGCGCCCAGCAGCGCCCGCAGCCGCACGCTCAGCATGGAGGCGAAGGCGCTGCGCACGGGGTAGGACAGGCCGATGGTCCAGTCGGCCTCGCGCAGGTGCTTGTGCGCCAGCAGCACCGGCACGCCGTCGTCGAGGATGCCGTCCTCCCAGCCCTCGGGCGTGCGCAGCGCCGCCTCCAGCAGGGTGCCGGCGCCGTCGTCGCCGCGTTCCAGGATGCGGCTCTTGTCCGGGTGGTGCACGAAGACGCCCTGGTCGGTCACGATGAACAGATAGCCGTCGGCGCCCGCGCGCAGCGTGTCCAGCTGGGCCGAGAACGAGGGCCGCAGCAGGTCGATCGCGCCCAGCAGGATGCCGGTCAGCCTGCCCTCGGCGTCGCGCAGCGGCTGGGTCAGCACCACCACCGGCTGGCCGGACAGCGTGCTCTTGAACGGCGCCGACAGCACGCCCTCCTGCAGGCGCAGCGTGTCCTGGAAATACTTGCGCTCGGTGATGTTGACGCGCTTGGCGCGGCGGTCGCGCAGGCTGGCCACCAGGTTGCCCGAGAGGTCGAAGGCGTTGACGTTGAAGAAGGCGTCGCGCAGGCTTTCGTGGGATTCCAGCTGGGCCTGGATCTCATCCAGCCCCAGGCCGCGATTGTTGATTTCCTCGGTGACCGACCTCAGCAACTGGCGTTTGTTTTGCAAGTCATTGTCGATGAACGCGGCCGCCCCGGCCAGCAGCGAGAGTTCCTGGCGCGCGATGACCAGCCGCAGCTCGGATTCCGCGATCAGCAACGAGATGCCGCCGGCGCCGATGCCGGCGAACGACACCAGCGCGATGACCAGTGCGGTGATCTTGAACTTGAAACTGTAGAAAAAGCTCGAAACAGGCCGCATGGTGGCTCCTGGCCGGCAACGCGGGTGGACTTCCAGTATAGCGCATTGGGTAACCGCGCCGCGCGCGGCAACGGTCGCGCCGCCACACCCGGGCGCTTTTTGATGGGATGGTATTGTTATGTAGAAATGATTGGTCTAAGCTGGGATAACACAATAAGCCAGAATAAGGGGAGACATGATGCTTGCTAACCTGACCATTCGCACCCGGCTGATCGCCACCATGGCGCTGCTGGGCGTACTCATCATCTTTATCGGCGCGCGCGGCATCGCCGCGCTGCACACCTCCAACAATGTGCTCAAGGACGTGTACTCGAACGCCATGGTGTCGATGAAGGCGATCTACGAGGCGCAGATCCAGATCGACCGCGCGCGCCTGTCGCTGGACCGCGTGGCGCTGAGCCCGGACGCGGCCAACGTGGAGGACACCTTGAAAAGGGCGCAAGGTTTCCTCGATGGTAACGAGAAATTCTGGAAGAGCTATCTGGCGCTGCCGTTCGGCGAGGGCGAGAAGCTGCTGGCCGACCAGGTCGACGCCACGCGCCAGGCGCTGATCAAGGATGGCTTGCAGGCGGCCATCAAGGCCCTCAACAACAAGGACAAGGCCGAGATCGACCGCCTGATGCTGAGCGAGGTCACGCGCCTGTTCCGGCTCTACACGGACGCCTCCGAAAAGCTCTCCAGCTACCAGCTGAAATCCACGGCGGACCAGTACGAGGCCAGCCAGGCCGACTACCAGCGCAACATGACGCTGGCGATCGTCACCATCGTGGCCGGCATCCTGATCGCGGGCGTCTCCGGCATGCTGTTGCTGCGCGCCGTGATGCAGCCGCTGGACCAGGCGCGCAACCATTTCCACGCCATGGCGGGCGGCAACCTGGCCAACCAGATCGAGCTCGGGCGCAAGGATGAGATGGGCGAGATGATGGAGGGCCTGCGGCAAATGCAGGAACGGCTGGCCGGCACCGTGCGCAGCGTGCGCGAGGGCAGCGACGCCATCGCCACCGCCAGCAGCGAGATCGCCGCCGGCAACCTGGACTTGTCGCGCCGCACCGAGCAGCAGGCCGCCAACCTGGAGGAGACCGCGTCCTCGCTGGAACAACTGACCTCCACCGTCAAGCAGAATTCGGACAACGCGCGGCAGGCCAACGCGCTGGCGGCCTCGGCCTCGGACATCGCGCTCAAGGGTGGCGAACTGGTCACGCGCGTGATCGACACCATGGGCTCGATCACCGAATCGTCGGACAAGATCGCCGACATCATCGGCGTCATCGACGGCATCGCCTTCCAGACCAATATCCTGGCGCTGAACGCGGCGGTGGAGGCGGCGCGCGCCGGCGAGCAGGGGCGCGGTTTCGCGGTGGTGGCCACCGAGGTGCGCAACCTGGCGCAGCGCTCGGCGGCGGCGGCCAAGGACATCAAGGCGCTGATCACCGATTCGGTGGAAAAGGTCGGCAGCGGCAGCGCGCTGGTCAACGAGGCCGGCGCCACCATGCAGGAGATCGTCACCAGCGTGCGGCGCGTTACCGACATCATCACCGAAATCAGCTCGGCCGGACGCGAGCAGGAGATCGGCATCGAGCAGATCAACACGGCGGTGGCGGAGATGGACAACGTCACGCAGCAGAACGCCGCGCTGGTGGAGCAGGCGGCGGCCGCCTCGCAAGCGATGCAGGAACAGGCCGCCAAGCTGGCCGAGATGGTGGCGGTGTTCCAGGTGGCGGGCGACGGCGCCGCGCGCCGCCCGGCGCCAGCGCCCAGGCCGGCGGCGGCCCGGCCGGCCGCCGCCAGACCCGCGCTCAAGCTGACGCCCAAGCCCGCCGCCAAGCCGGCCGCGCCGCGCAAGCCGGCGGCCGACAGCAGCCAGGAGTGGGAAGAGTTCTGACCTGAGGAACTCGCGGCGCGCTGGCCGGGTCACATGGATTTGACCGGAGAGCGCGATGCCTGACCTTGATATCCTGAACCCCGCCGCCCAGCGCGGCAAGCGCTGGCGCAACGCCGGCCTGTTGTCGGCGGCCACGCTGGCCGCCGCCTATCTCCTCGTGCGCGTCCAGAGCGCGCGCACCGAGCGCGCCCATCCGCCCGCCGGCAGCTTCGTCGAGGTCGACGGCCTGCGGCTGCACTACCTCGAGCAGGGCGAGGGCCCGGTGCTGGTGCTCCTGCACGGCAATATGGTGATGGCCGACGATTTCCGCCGCAGCGGCCTGCTCGAACGGCTGGCGCGGACCTATCGCGTGATCGCCTTCGACCGCCCCGGCTTCGGCTACAGCGACCGTCCGCGCGGCGTCAGCTGGACGCCGGACGCGCAAGCCACGCTGCTGCACCAGGCGCTGGGCGAACTGGGCGCCGCTGAATACCTGGTGCTGGGACATTCATGGGGCACGCTGGTGGCGCTGGCGATGGCGCTGCAGCAGCCGGAGCGCGTGCGCGGCCTGGTGCTGCTGTCCGGGTACTATTATCCGGGCCCCCGTCTCGACGTGCCGGTGGCGGCGATGCCGGCCCTGCCGCTGGTGGGCGGCCTGATGCGCAACACGGTTTCCCCGCTGCTGGGCCGGCTGATGTGGCCGCTGACGGCCAAGGGCATGTTCAGTCCCTGCGCGGTGCCGAACAGTTTCCGGCGCGAACCGCCGTGGATGTTGTTGCGGCCGTCGCAGGTGCGCGCCACGGCGGCCGAGGCGGCGCTGATGATCCCGGGCGCGGCCGTGCTGGAGGGGCGCTACGGCGAGCTGCGCATGCCGGTCACCATCATGGCCGGCGAGAACGACCGCGTGATGGATCCGCACGGCCATTCGGAACGGCTGCACAAGACCTTGCCGGACAGTGAGTTGGTGCTGTTGCCGGAGATGGGGCACATGTTGCCGCACCTGGCGCAGGAGGAAATCGTCGACGCCGTCGACCAGCTGGCCGAGCGCGCCGGCCTGAGCGTGCCGGCGCGGCTTGATGGCGCGGCGCCGTATCACGGGGACGCGGCGCCGGCGATGTAGGGCTTACTCTTCCAGCAGGCTGCGCAGCATCCACGCGGTTTTCTCGTGGACGTCCAGGCGCTGGGTCAGCAGGTCGGCGGTGGGCTGGTCGTCGGCCTCGTCGACCACCGGCAGCAGCTTGCGCGCGGTGCGGGCGGTGGCTTCCTGCGCCGCCACCAGATGGCGCACCATGTCCAGCGCGTTCGGCACGCCTTCGATTTCCTTGATAGTGGCCAGCTTGACGAACTGGGCGTAGGTGCCCGGCGCCGGATAGCCCAGCGCGCGGATGCGCTCGGCGATCTGGTCCAGCGCGGCCCACTGCTCGGTGTACTGCGTCATGAACATCTGGTGCAGCGAATTGAACATCGGGCCCTTGACGTTCCAGTGGAAGTTGTGGGTCATCAGGTACAACGTGTAGCTGTCGGCCAGCAGGCCGGACAGGCCGGCGGCAATGGTGGCGCGGCTTTCATCGGAAAGGCCGATGTCGATCTTGATCGCTTTATCACCCATCACATACTCCTTTTCAATCAACTTGGATGGTGCCATTGTAGCGCCATGGCGCCGAACCTGCCTGTCCCGCTGGCTAGAGGGGGGCCGACCAGCCGCCGCCGATGGCCTTCACCAGCTGCACGCCGGCCTGGCGGTAGCGCGTGGTCAGGTCCAGCTCGCTGCGGCGCGCCTGCAGATAGGCCGTTTGCGCCGTCACCACCTCCAGGTAGCTGGCCGCGCCCTGGTCGTAGCGCTGCTTGGCCAGGTCCAGCGCGCGGCCGGCCGCGGCGGCGGCCTGGTGGTCGAACCGGGCCGCCTCGTCATAGTTGTTGAGCAGGGTGAGCTGGTCTTCCACCTGCTGGAAGGCGCCCAGCACCACCGAGCGGTAGCGTGCGCCGGCCTCGTCCAGCTGGGCTTCGGCGCCGGCGATCTGCGCCTTGCGGCGGCCGCCGTCCAGCAAGCTGACCGCCAGCGTCGGACCGACCGCCCAGAACAGATTGGACGCTTGCGCGAAGCGGCCGAAGTCGCTGCTCTGCAGGCCCGTGCTCAGGCCCAGGGTCAGCGACGGGAACAGGGCGCTGCGCGCCACGCCGACCTGGTCGCTGGCGGCCGCCACCCGCAGCGCGGCGGCGGCGATGTCGGGACGGCGTTGTAGCAGCAGCGAGGGCACGCCCACCGGCACGGCCGGCGTGACGAAGTGCTGATCGGCGGCCGGTGGCAGCGTGAAGCTGGAGGCGCTGGCGCCGACCAGGGCGGCGATCGCGTGTTCCAGCACGTCGCGCTGGGCCAGGCGCTGGCGCAGCACCGAGCGGTTCGATTCCAGCTGCGTTTCGGCGCGCGCCAGATCCAGGCCGGAAGCGTTGCCGCCGTCGTGGCGCCGCGTCATCAGCTCGGCCTGGCGCTGGTAGGCGGCCTCGGTTTCGCGCAGCAGCTTGATGTCGGCGTCGGCGCCGCGCAGGGCCAGCAGGGTGTCGGCCAGCTGGATCTGCAGCGACAGGCGGGCCGCCGCCAGGTCGGCGTTGGCGGCGCGTTCCTGCGCCTCGCCGGCGCTGACCTGTTGGCTGATGCGGCCCCACAGGTCGACTTCGTATCCGAGGTCGAATTGCAGCGTGCCGCTGTTGTACTCGGCCGGCGAGGTGGCGCCGCGCAGCGGCTTGAGGTCGGACTGGCGGTCGCGCTGGCCGTTCAGCGACACCCCCAGCGTCGGCGATTGCGCCGCGCGCAGCACGCCGGTGGCGGCCTGCGCCTGCTTGTAGCGCGCCAGCGCGCTGGCCAGGTCGGGGCTGTTGGCGATCAGCTGCTGTTCCAGCTGGTCGAGCTGGGGATCCCGGTACATGGTCCACCAGTCGGGCGGCAGCAGCGGCGCCTGGGCGTTGGCGTCGGCCCAGCCGGCGGGCACGTCGCGGAAGCCGCCGGCCAATGGCACGGCCGGCGGCTGCCGCACCGGCGCTTGCGCGCAGGCGGCCAGCGCCAGGGCGAGGGTAGTGGCGTACAGGATCTTCACAGCTTGGCCTTCGCGTTGGTGGTGGCGGCCGCCACGCGCACCACGTCGCCGGTGGTCACGCCGTCCGGCGGGTTGGCGATGACCTGGTCGTTGCGGTCGATGCCGGAAGCGACTTCCAGCAGGTTGCCGAGGTCGCGGCCGATGGTGATGGGCTTGACGACCACGCGGTTGTCCTTGCCCAGCGTCGCCACCTGGGTGCCGGACTTGTTGAAGATCAGCGCGCTTGGCGGAATGCTCAGCGCGGCGCTGGCCAGCGGCGCGTCGAAATGGATCGAGGCATAGCCGCCCGGCAGCAGCTCGCGGCTGTCGTTCTGCACGGTGAGCTGCACCAGCATGGCGCCGGAACTGGCGTTGATGGCCTGCGACAGCGACTGCACGGTGGCGGTGAAGACCTTGCCCGGACGTTCCGGCACGCTCAGCTCGGCCTTGTCGCCCACCTTGATGGAGGCCACCTGGCGCTGCGGCACGTTGACGTACACGCGCAGGCGGCTGATGTCGGACACCACGAACAGTTCGCTGCCGGGCGCGCCGCCAACGCTGATCAGCGCGCCCACGTCGGTGTTGCGCGCCGTGACCACGCCGTCGAACGGCGCCACCAGGCGGGTGTAGCGCTGCAGCGCCTGGACGCGGTCGACATTGGCCTGCATGGCGTTGACAGCCGATTGCTTGGCCGCCAGGTCGCCGGCCTTCTCGTCGGCTTCCTGGCGCGAGACGGCGTCGGCCGCCAGCAGGCCCTGCCAGCGCTTGGCGGTGCTGGCCGCCAGGGTCAGGTTGCTGCGCGCGGTGGCCAGTTCGGCTTTGGCTTGCAGCAGTTGCTGGTCGAGGTCGGGCGTTTCGATATCGGCCAGGGTCTGGCCCGATTTAACCTGGGCGCCGATATCGGTGCTCCAGCTTTTCAGGTAGCCGCTGACGCGGGCATAGATCGGCGCGCGCTGCCACGGTTCGATGCGCGCCGGCAGTTCCAGCGGCGCGCCGGTGACCTGCCCGGCGGCCAGCACGCTCACCAGCGGCACCAGCGGCTTGCTGGCTTCCTTGACTTGTTCGGCTTGCGAACGGCGGCTGATCACGCCGGTCGCCACCAGCGCGGCGGCGAGAACGATCAGGCCCAGGGCCAGCGGCTTGTGACCCGTACGAGAAGTGTTAGACATGGACAGGTACTCCGGAAATGGGTTGGTCGTTGGATCGGGATTTGGGCGCGTGCTTGCGGTGCACCAGGCTGAACACGACTGGCACGAACAGCAGGGTGGCGGTGGTCGCGAAGATCAGGCCGCCGATCACGGCGCGGCCGAGCGGCGCGTTCTGCTCGCCGCCGTCGCCCAGGCCCAGCGCCATCGGCAGCATGCCGATGATCATGGACAGGGCGGTCATCAGCACCGGGCGGAAGCGCACCGAGCCGGCTTCCAGCGCGGCCTTGGTGGCGTCGCCCAGCTCGTCCAGGCGTTCACGGGCGAAGGAAATCACCAACACCGAGTTGGCGGTGGCCACGCCCATGCACATGATGGCGCCGGTCAGGGCCGGCACCGACAGCGTGGTGTTGGTGGCGAACAGCATCCAGACGATGCCGGCCAGCGCGGCCGGCAGCGCCGAGACGATCACCGCCGGGTCGAGCCAGGACTGGAAGTTGACCACGATCAGCAGGTAGATCAGCACCACCGCGCCCAGCAGGCCGAACAGCAGGCCGGCGAACGCGCGGTCCATGGTCTTCACCTGGCCCAGCATCTGCACCGACGAGCCTTTCGGCAGCTCGGCCTTGGTTTCTTCCAGCAGCTTGTTGATGTCCTTGGCCACGGCGGCCAGGTCGCGGTCCTGGGTGGTGGCGTAGATCTGCACCATCGGCTGAATGTCGTACTGGCTGACGATGGCCGACTGCGTGCCGCGCTCGAAGCGGGCCACGCCGCCCAGGGTGGCGGTGCCGGCGGTGGAACCATTGCCGACCGGCAGATTGGCCAGCGCCGACAGCGAATCGAGCTGCGGTTGCGGCGTCTGCATCACGATCGGGTAGCTGACGCCGTTGGCCGGATTCAGCCAGAAGGTCGGCGCCACCTGCGAGGAACCGGCCAGGTTGACCACCATGCTGTTGGTGATGTCGCGCGTGGTCAGGCCCAGCTGCTGCGCCTGGGTGCGGTCGATGTCGACGTTGAACACCGGCGACTTGTTGGACTGCTGGATGCGGGCGTCGGCCACGCCCGGAATGGCGCGGATGCGTTTCAGCAGCTTGTCGGCGTAGGCGTAGTTGTCGTCGATCTTGGCGCCGCGTATCTGCACGTCGATCGGGGCCGGCGAACCGAAGTTCAGGATCTGGCTGACGATGTCGGCCGGCGGGAAGGAGAAGGTGGTGTCCGGGAATTCTTCCGGCAGCACCTTGCGCAGCTTGCGCACGTAGTCGGCGGTCGGCGCATGGTCCTCGCTCAGGGCGATCTGGAAGTCGCCGTCCTGCGTGCCCATGGTGCCGGTGTTGTTGTAGACCGTGTTGATCGAGCTGGCCGGCAGGCCGATGTTGTCGGTCAGGGTGACGATCTGCTCGGCCGGAATCACGCGGCGGATGGCTTGCTCGATGCGGGCGAAGCGGGCCGCGGTTTCCTCGATACGGGTGCCGACCGGCACGCGCACGTGGATCAGCACTTGGCCGGCATCCACCGACGGGAAGAAGTTACTGCCCAGGAAAGGCACCATCGAGAACGAGGCCGCCACCACCAGCAGGAAGCCGATGATGAATTTCCGGCGGTTGGCCACCGCCGATTCCAGCACGCCGGAGTAGGCGGCGCGCAGGCGTTCGAAGCGGGCCTCGAACGCGCGCTGGAAACGCACCAGCGGATTGCGCGACGGTGCAGGCGCACCAGTGCCGCCGTGGGCGTGGGCATGGCCCTCGCCGGTGTCGTGTGGCTTGAGCAGGTAGTTGGCCATGGTCGGCACCAGCGTGCGCGACAGGATGAAGGAGCAGATCATGGCGAAGATCACCGCCTCGGCCATCGGCACGAACAGGAAGCGCGACACGCCGTCCAGGAAGAACATCGGCACGAACACGATACAGATGCACAGCAGCGAGACGAAGGCCGGAGTGGTGATCTGGGCCGCGCCGTCGAGGATGGCCGCCTCCACCGGTTTGCCTTGCTCCAGATGCCAGTTGATGTTCTCGATGGTGACGGTGGCGTCGTCCACCAGGATGCCCACCGCCAAGGCCAGGCCGCCCAGCGTCATCAGGTTGAGCGATTCGCCCAGCGCGGACAGGGCGATGATGGAGCCCAGGATCGACAGCGGGATCGACACCGCGATTATGATGGTCGAGCGCCAGCTGCCGAGGAACAGCAGGATCATCAGGCTGGTCAGCGCGGCGGCGATCACGCCCTCCGAGGCCACGCCCTTGATGGCGGCGCGCACGAACACCGACTGGTCGTTGATCGGCGTGACGGTCAGCGCTTCCGGCCAGCCGGACTTCAGCGTGTTGATTTTCTCGCGGATGCCATCGACGATGGCCAGGGTGGAGGTCGAGCCGTTCTTCAGCACCGACATCAGCACCGAGCGGCTGCCATCCACGTGCACCACGTTGGTCTGCGGCGCGTTGCCGTCGTGGATGTTGGCGATGTCGCCCAGGTAGATGGTGGCGCCATTGACCACTTTCACCGGCAGGCGCGCGAGATCGGCAATCGCCGAAGGGGCGCTGTTGAGCTGAATGGTGTATTCCAGCGAGTCGATTTTCTGCGTGCCGACCGGGGTCAGCACGTTTTGCGCGGCCAGCGCGTTGGCGATGTCCTGCGCCGACAGGCCGCGCGCCTGCAGCAGCGCCGGATCGACGTCGATCTGCACCTGGCGCTGCTTGCCGCCGTACGGCAGCGGGATCGCCGCGCCGGCCACGCTGACCAGTGGCGTGCGCACCGTGTTGGTGCCCAGGTCGGACAGCTGCTGTTCGGACAGGCCCTTGCCGGACAGGGCCACCTGCAGGATCGGCACGGTGGCGGCGTTGTAGTTCAGGATCAGCGGCGGCGTGATCCCGGCCGGCATCTGCTTGAGCAGCGATTGCGAGATGGCCGTCACCTGCGCGTTGGCCACCGCGATGTTGACGCCCGGCTGGAAGAAGATCTTGACGATGCTGACGCCGGTGAAGGTGTTGGCCTCGATGTGCTCGATGTCATTCACCGTGGTGGTCAGGGCGCGCTGGAACAGGGTCGAGACGCGCCCGGCCATCTGGTCCGGCGGCTGGCCGGTGTACTGCCAGGCCACCGCGATCACCGGGATTTTGATGTCCGGGAAGATGTCGGTCGGCGTGCGCAGCGCCGCCAGCGGACCGACGATCAGCAGCAGCAGGGCCATGACCACAAATGTATAGGGGCGCCGGAGCGCCACGCGGACGATATCAATTAACACAAGCTTACCCCCAGGGAAAGACGGTATGCGGCGGCGGAGTCGCGGCGCAAAGAGATTGCTACATTAGTGAATAATTTTAGCTTCTTAATCATGACGGCTGACTTAAGAATTGTTTCTGGCATGTATCGGTGTGTATCTCGCGGTTTTGTCATCTGCTTGTAATCTGGCCGTCATGTTGCGGTCAGGGGGCGGTTTCTATACTGGGCTCACCATCAACCCACAAGGAAATCACCATGAAAAAGCTGTTACTTGCCGGCGCCTTCGCCGCCCTGTTTTCCGGCGCGGCGTCGGCCGCGGTCGACAATATCGTATTAGTACATGGAGCGTATGCCGATGGCTCCTGCTGGAATGAAGTGATCGCGCTTCTCCAAAAGGCAGGGAAGCATGTGACCTCGGTGCAGAATCCATTGACGTCGCTGGCGGACGACGCCGAAGCCACGCGCCGCGTGCTGGCCTTGCAGGATGGCCCGACCGTGCTGGTGGGCCATTCGTGGGCCGGCACCGTCATCAGCGAGACCGGCGGCGATCCCAAGGTGAAGGCGCTGGTGTACGTGGCGGCGCGCGCGCCGGATGCCGGCGAGGATTACGGCGCGCTGGCGGCCCGTTTCCCGGCGCCGCCGGCCAGCGCGGGCCTGGTCAAGTCGGCCGATGGCTTCGCGCAGCTGAGCGAGGAGGCGTTTGTGCGCGACTTCGCCGGCGATCTCGATCCGGCCCGCGCGCGGGTGCTGTATGCCGGGCAGGGACGCATTTCGCAAACCCTGTTCGGCAGCCGCACCACGCAGGCCGCGTGGAAGCTCAAG
This sequence comes from Duganella sp. SG902, assembly GCF_013376005.1. Classification (GTDB taxonomy): domain Bacteria; phylum Pseudomonadota; class Gammaproteobacteria; order Burkholderiales; family Burkholderiaceae_D; genus Rugamonas. The sequence goes on from NZ_JABMJK010000008.1 coordinate 72,831, forward strand.
CCGACCTATTACGCGGTATCGGCCAATGACCGCACGACATCGCCGGATCTGGAGCGCTTCCTGGCCAGGCGCATGGGCGCCAGGACCATCGAGCTGCAATCGAGCCACGTCTCGATGATCTCGCACGCCCGCGAGATTGCCGACCTTATTTTGGAAGCGGCGAAGTAGGCACGGCGGCGCCGAGGTTGGAACGGTCCTCCGCCGACGGCGCCACGTTGGACAGATAGACCAGCGCTTGCGGCGCCATGCCGCCGGCGACGGTGGCGACGATCCGGTTGGTGGCGGTGTCGATGACCTGGATGCCGTCGCCGTTCTCCAGCCCGATGTAGACGCGGGTGTTGTCGTCCGAGGCCCAGGCGCCGTGCGGCAGGGCGCCGGTGGCGATGGTCGCCAGCAGCTTGGGTTGCTTGCCGGTGCTGTACACCTTGACCAGGTTCTCGCCGCCCACGGTCACATAGGCGCGCACCTCGCCGCCCACCTTGGCGAACGCCAGGTGGTTGGTAATCAGACCGGTGTCGATGACGCCGGTGACCTCCAGTGTGGCGGTGCTGATGCGCGTGACCTTGCCGACGTCCTTGTGCGTCATCCAGATCTCGCTGAAGTCCGGCGTGAATTGCAGGAACGGCGAGAACGGGCTGACTACGTCGATGCGCTTGACGACGGTGTGGGAGGCGACGTCGATGATGTCCACCACCGGGGTAAAGCTGGACACCACGAATGCCAGCTTGCCGTTCGGATGGAACTGCACCATGCCCGGACCGACGTCGGTCTGGATGCGCCGCGTCTCCGTGAACGTGAGCGGATCGATGACCGAGATGTAGTCCTGCCCGCGCACCACCACCCAGACTTCCTTGCCATCGGCGGTAAAGAAACCCTCGTGCGGCGAACGGCCGATGTAGGTCTTGCCTTTGACCTTGTTGGTGGCGGTGTCGATGAAGGTCACCGAGTTGGAGCCGTTGGATATGGCTATCAGCGTCTTGTGGTCGGGCGAGAAGCCCAGGCCGTGGACGTTGATCTCACCGCGATACAGCGGCGACAGCACGTCCGGCCGGGCGTTCCCCAGCTTGATCTGGCCGAGCAGGGTGTTGGTGGCCGGGCTGAAGACGGAGACGGTGTTGGTGTTCTGGTCAGCGGTATAAACGCGGTCCAGCGGCGAAGAGGCGGCGAAAGCCTGGGCGCACAGCAGCGCGCCCGCGGCAAAGGCGAATGATTTCATTTGGTGGGTTCCTTGTGGTTTTGCAGCCAGGCCTGCATGACTTTGATCTCGATCTGCTGCTCGGCGATGATGCCCAGCGCCAGATTGCGGATTTCCGGGTCCTGGGTGGATAGCAGCACGGCTTTAGCCATATCGACGGCGCCCTGGTGATGGGGCATCATCATGGTGACGAAGTCGTGATCGGGATTGCCGTTCATGGGCGCCTGGCGCATGCCGGCGTCCATCACGTTCATGGCGTCGTCCATCAGGGCGCTGAACGGCTTGGCGCTGCTGGCGACGAAGGTGGGCGGTGTGGCGGGCGCGGAGTCCGCGCCGCCGTGGTGGTGCTGGTGTTCCTGCGCGTGTGCGCCTGCCGCGATCAGCGGCAGGACGGCGAGGCAGGCAGCGATGGCGGCCCGCACCGGATCAGCCCCGGTACAGCGGGTTGCTGGCGACGTACACCGTGACCATGCCGGCGTTGATGCCTGCCGGGGCGATTTTTGCCAGGTCGAAGGCCTGTTCGCTGTGCAGCGTGTCAAAATGCCAGGTGAAGGATTTGCCGTCGATCTCGAAGGTGACGGTGTCGCCGTTGTCGACGTTGACCCATTTGGTGTCGGCCTTGATGACGATGTGGCGGTCGGCGTTGGCGGGTGCCGCCGCCATGCCGAATTGCGGATTCGGATTGACCGAGGCGTGGGCGGCGCCGGCGGCCAGGGTTGCGGCGATGATGGTGATGCGCAGTGCTTTGAACATGATGCTTCCTTTCGTGGTGGAGTGAAGATGTGGCCAGTCTAAGGAGCGGGCACTGACAGGAAGATGACGCCCAAATGACAGATTTGTAATCCCGGCGGCACGGCAAAAAGCCGACAATGAACACATCATGAAAATACTGATTGTTGAAGACGAACCGAAAGCAGGCGACTATCTGGTCAAAGGCCTGCAGGAATCCGGCTACGTGGCGGACCTGGCGCGCAATGGCGTCGACGGCCTGGCGCTGGCGCAGGAACACGACTATGACCTGATCGTGCTGGACGTGATGCTGCCGCAAATGGACGGCTGGACCGTGCTGGCGCGCCTGCGCGAGCGCAAGGAAACCCCGGTGCTGTTCCTGACCGCGCGCGACGACGTGGCCGACCGCGTCAAGGGCCTGGAGCTGGGCGCCGACGATTACCTGGTCAAGCCGTTCGCCTTCGCCGAGTTGCTGGCGCGGGTCAAGACGCTGCTGCGGCGCGGCCCGGTGCGCGAGGCCGACATCATCCGCGTGGCCGACCTGGAAATCGACGTGCTGCGCCGGCGCGTCACGCGCGGCGCCGACCGCATCGACCTCACCGCCAAGGAATTCGCGCTGCTGCACCTGCTGGCCAAGCGCCAGGGCGAGGTTCTGTCGCGCACCCAGATCGCCTCCATGGTGTGGGACATGAATTTCGATTCCGACACCAATGTGGTGGACGTGGCGATCCGCCGCCTGCGCGCCAAGGTGGACGACCCCTATTCCCTGAAACTGGTGCAGACGGTGCGCGGCATGGGCTATCTGCTGGAGCCACGGCCGTGAGCTGGCGGCGCGGCCGGCCGCTGTCGCTGACGCTGCGTGTGGCGCTGCTGCTGGCGGCCGTGAGCGTGGCCAGTTTCCTGGCGGTCGGTGCCTATCTGTATCACACGCTGCAACGGCAGATGAGCAGCCGCGACGACGTGGAGCTGATCGTCAAGGCCGACCAGGTGCGCCACCTGATCGCCGGCATGCCTTCGGCGGAAGCGGTACGCCGTGAGGCGCATGCGTTGAAGGATACGCTGTACGGCCATAACGATTTCATGTTGCGGGTGAACGCGGCCGATGGCAAGCCGCTGCTGCAAACCGCGGTGACCTCGCGCCCCTTGCCGCAAGTGGACAGCGTGCCGGCCCAGCGCGCGCTGACGCTGGACGACATTCACGACTGGCAGCCGGCCAGCGGCGTCGGCCGCATGGTGCGCGCCACCGGCCAGGCCGGCGCCGATCCGGTACAGGTCACGCTGGCGCGCGAGCGCTCCGACCGGCTGCAGGTGTTGCGCGTCTACGCCGGCGACCTGTTGCTGGCGCTGGGCGGCGGCGCGCTGCTGGCGACGCTGCTGGGTTATGTGATCGTTCATCGCAGCATGCGGCAATTGCGTTCGGTGGTGGCCAAGGCCAACGACATCAGCACCAGCCGCATGAACACCCGGCTGTCGGTGCAGGATGCGCCGGTGGAGCTGCGTGAGCTGGGCGCGGCCTTCAACGCCATGCTGAACCGGCTGGAGGACGGCGTGCAGCGCCTGTCCGGCTTCGCCGCCGATCTGGCGCACGACATGCGCACGCCGCTCAATACGCTGATGATGGAGACGCAGGTGGCGCTGTCGCGCGCGCGCACGGTGGAGGAATACCAGGCGCTGCTGGCCTCCAACTTCGAGGAATACGAGCGGCTGTCGCGCATGATCGACAACACGCTGTTCCTGGCCAGGGTCGACAATGCCCAGCTGGCGCTGAAGCGCGAACCGCTGGACCTGCAGGCCGAGCTGCAGCGCATCCACGATTATTTCGAGTTCCTGGCCGACGATGCCGGCGTGCGCCTGGGCGTGGAGGCCGAGCCGCTGCGGGCCAGCATCGATCCGGTGCTGCTGCAGCGCGCCGTCAGCAACCTGATGGCGAACGCCCTGGCGCACACGCCGGCCGGCGGCGCGGTCACGCTGTCGGCGCGCCAAGGGGAGGAGGGCGTCGAGATTGCCGTGGCCAACAGCGGCCCCGGCATCGATCCGGCGCACCTGCCGCATATCTTCGACCGCTACTACCGCGCCGACCAGGCCCGCTCCGCCGGCGCCGGGCTCGGGCTGTCCATCGTGCGCGCCATCATGGAGTTGCATGGAGGTAACATCTCCGTGGCCAGCCAGCCGGGCTTGACGACTTTTTCGCTACGCTTCAAAAAAATTTGAAAAACCGTGTCGATTTCTGAGGTGCTGCTTCGTCGTAGGTATAGAGTTACCTGTTCAACCTACGAAGGAGACCATCATGGACAATCAATTGCACACCGTCACTCCCCACCTGGTATGCGAAGGCGCCGCCGACGCCATCGAGTTCTACAAAAAAGCCTTTAACGCGGTCGAAATCATGCGCATGCCGGGTGAAAACGGCCGCCTGATGCATGCCGCCATCAAGATCGGCGATTCCACCATCATGCTGGCCGACGACTTCCCGCAGTACGGCGGCCTGGGGCCGAAGGCGCTGAAGGGCAGCCCGGTCACGCTGCACCTGTCATCGCCGGACGTGGACGCGGCCTTCAAGCAGGCGGTGGACGCCGGCGCCACCGTGCGCATGCCACCGGCCGACATGTTCTGGGGCGACCGCTACGGCCAGGTGACCGATCCGTTCGGGCATCACTGGTCGATCGCCACCCACATCAAGGACATGACGCCGGAAGAAATGATGGCCGCCATGAAGGAACAGATGCCCAGCGATTGCCAATAAGGAGAATCCCATGCGATTCATGGTCATTGTGAAAGCCACCGCCGACTCCGAGGCCGGCAAGATGCCCAGCACGGAGTTGCTGACGGCTATGGGCAAGTTCAACGAGGAACTGGTCAACGCCGGCGTGCTGCTGGCCGGCGAGGGCCTGCATCCCAGTTCCCGGGGGGCGCGCATCCGCTACGACGGCGCCAGCCGCACCGTGATCGACGGTCCGTTCGCCGAGACCAAGGAGTTGATCGCCGGCTTCTGGCTGATCCAGGTGAAGTCGAAGGAGGAGGCCATCGAGTGGATGAAGCGTTGCCCGAATCCGTTCGACACGCCGTCGGAAATCGAAATCCGCCAGGTGTTCGAGCTGAGCGACTTCGGCGACGCCGTCACGCCGGAACTGGCGGCGCAGGAGGAGTCCCTGCGGGCCCGCTTGTGATACCTTATCGGCTGAGACCAGTCTGGAGCACGATGTAATGGAATTCATGGTACTGCGCCGCGCCAATCAGAGCACGGAACGAGGCATACAACCCCCGGCGCTGGAGCCGGGCACCTTCCTGCGCCCCAGCGCGCAGGCGGTGCGGCTGCTGCGCCGCGACGGCGAATGGAGCGAGGTGCGCGGCCCGTTCCCGCCCAAGGAGCTGGTGGCCGGCTTCGTGCTGCTGGAGGCCGAGTCGCGCGCCGACATCATCGAGCAGGTGCGCTGGTGGCCCCTGTTCGACAGCGGCGCGGTCTATGAAATCCGCGACGCGGGCTGCCCCGGCAATTGCGTCGGCTTCGACGAGCGCGGCACGGCCGCCGGCACCATCCCGCGGCGCAAGGAGGAATTGACGCGCTACGTGGTGTTCCTGCGCTCGGACGCCGACAGCGAGGCGGACGCGGTGCCGCCGCCGGAAGTGATCGACGTCATGAACGCCACCAACGAGCAGGGCGTGCAACAGGGCGTGCTGCTGGCCGGCGAGGGCCTGAAGGGCACGGCCAACGCGGCGCGCGTGCATTACGCCAACTCCAGGACCACGGTGGTGGACGGCCCGTTCACCGAGGTGAAGGAACTGATCGCCGGCTACTGGATGCTGCAGGCGGCCTCGATGGAGGAGGCGATCGCCTGGGCCAAGTCCTATCCCTATCCGCAGCCGGGCGACATCACGCTGGAGGTGCGCGAGGCGTGCGAGCGCGTGTCGCACACCGAGTTCACGCCGGAGATGGTGGCGGCCGAGGCGCGCATGCGCGCCGAACTGCTGGAAGCCGGCTTGCGCAACGCCTTCAGCAAAGCGGCCCGTGGCGGCTGAGGTCCACAAAATCGTCGAGGCGGTGTGGCGGATGGAGTCCGCCAGGATCATCGCCGTGCTGGCGCGCATGTTGCGCGACGTCGGCCAGGCCGAGGAACTGGCGCAGGACGCGCTGGTGCAGGCGCTGGAGCGCTGGCCCGAGACCGGCGTGCCGGAGCAGCCGGCCGCCTGGCTCACCACGGTGGCAAAGAACCGCGCGCTCGACGCGCTGCGCCACCGCCAGATGCACGCCGAGAAGGAGGCGGCGATCAGCTACGAGATCGACAACCAGCTGCGGGACGCCGCGCCCGACCTGGAGGCCGAGGTGGCCAACGCGCTGGAAAACGACATCGGCGACGACCTGCTGCGGCTGGTGTTCGTGGCCTGCCACCCGGTGCTGCCCACCGATGGCCGCGTCGCGCTGACCCTGCGCATGCTGGGCGGCCTGAGCACCGATGAAATCGCCCGCGCCTTCCTGGTGCCGGAGAAAACCGTGGCGCAGCGCATCGTGCGCGCCAAGCGCACGCTGGCGGAGGCCAAGGTGCCGTTCGAGGCGCCGCGCGCACACGAGCTGGGCGAGCGGCTGGCCTCGGTGCTGCAAGTGATCTATCTGGTTTACAACGAGGGCTATTCGGCCAGCGCCGGCGCCGACTGGATGCGGCCGGCCCTGTGCGAGGAAGCGCTGCGGCTGGGGCGCATCCTGGCCGGGCTGCAGCCGAATGAACCGGAGGTGCATGGGCTGGTGGCGCTGATGGAAATCCAGTCCTCGCGCGCCCGGGCCCGCGTCGGGCCGAAGGGCGAGCCCATCCTGCTGCTGGAGCAGGACCGCACGCGCTGGGACCAGTTGCTGATACGGCGGGGGCTGGCCGCGCTGGCGCGCGCCGAGCAAACCTCGCGCGGCTTCGGCCCCTACGCGCTGCAGGCCGCCATCGCCGCCTGTCATGCGCGCGCGCGCCGCGCGGAGGACACCGACTGGCAGCGCATCGCCGCGCTGTACGACGCGTTGTCGCAACTGTCGCCGTCACCGATAGTGGAATTGAACCGCGCCGTGGCGCTGTCCATGGCCTACGGCCCGCAGGCGGGGCTGGAAGTGGTGGATGGGTTGCTGGCGGCGCCGGCCCTGAAGAACTACCATCTGCTGCCCAGCGTGCGCGGCGACCTGCTCGCCAAGCTGGGCCGCAACGACGAAGCGCGCGTCGAATTCCAGCGCGCCGCCGAACTGACGCACAACGAACGCGAACGCCAGCTGCTGCTGGCGCGCGCCCACTCCGGGGTCAGGTCCTCCATTTCTACACGGCCCCAGCCGTAGCTCTTGCTACGGCTGGGGCCGTGTAGAAATGGAGGACCTGACCCCGGATGGGACGCCGGAGGATTTATGCCAGCGTGGCTTCTAGCACCTTGACCAGCGATTCGATGCCGGCCGCGTCGGTCTGGTCGAAGCGGTTCGGCAGCGGGCTGTCAAGGTCGAACACGCCGACGATGGTCCCATCCGCGCCGCGCACCGGCACCACCAGCTCCGAACGCGAGTTGACGTCGCAGGCGATGTGGCCGGGGAAGGCGTGCACGTCCGGCACGACGATGGACTTGCCCTCCACCACGGTGGTGCCGCATACGCCGCGCCCCTTCTTGATGCGGATGCAGGCCGGCTTGCCCTGGAACGGCCCCAGCACCAGTTCATCGCCCTTGAGGAAATAGAAGCCGGCCCAGTTCAGGCCCGGCATGCTGTTGAACACCAGCGAACTGAAGTTGGCGGTGTTGGCGATCAGGTCGGTTTCGCCGTGGACCAGGCCCTGCAGTTGCGGGCGCAGATCGTCGTACATGGCGTTTTTGGCATCGGCGCTGTCGGTGCCGTAGGTGGTGTCGCTGAGGGTGAAAGTCATGATCGGAATGCGGTTGTAAAAAACAGGGCTATATCCTACCCCATTTGTAAGCGGTATCTGATGGCGCTCGTGCTTTTGAGGGGCTACGCTGGTGAGAAAAACCCGTGGGGAGTCACTATGTCAACCAGAAAAAAGAACACCGACCCAGCGTGTGACAAGCACCCCAAGGCGCTCCCGCCGCCGCCCGGCGCCCTCGACATCGAAGCCCTGCTCATGATCGGCGAGGAACGCGTGATCATCGACCATGAGGAAAATGACAACGTTGACTTCATGGCGGAGGTGATCGACAGCCTGTAGCTCGGTGCGTTGCCTGACAGACGACGCCGTGGCCACGCGGCATAATCGCTTATCTTTGTTCGAAAGCCGTTTATGTCCGCAGATATGGTGATCGTGCGCCGGGAGGGCTTGTATTGCGTGCCCGGGCAGTTTTACATCGACCCGTGGCGACCCGTGGAGCGCGCCGTCATCACGCACGCGCACGGCGACCACGCGCGCGGCGGCCACCAGCACTACCTCGCCGCCGCCGCCGGCGTGCATGTGCTGAAGTCGCGCTTGGGGCCGGTCAACATCACCGGGCTGGCGTATGGCGAGCGGGTGCTGCACAACGGCGTGACGGTGTCGCTGCATCCGGCCGGCCATGTGCTGGGCTCGGCGCAAGTGCGCATGGAATATCGCGGCGAGGTGTGGGTGGCGTCCGGCGACTACAAGGTGGAGGCCGACAGCACCTGCGCGCCGTTCGAGCCGGTGCGTTGCGACACCTTCATCACCGAATCGACCTTCGGGCTGCCGATTTACCGCTGGCGGCCGCAACAGGAAATCTACGACGAGATCAACGCCTGGTGGGCCGCCAACGCGGCGCAGGAGCGCACCAGCGTGCTGCTTGGCTATAGCTTCGGCAAGGCGCAGCGCATCCTGAGCGGACTCGATAGAGGCATCGGTCCGATCGTCTGCCACGGCGCGGTGCAGGGCCTGAACCAGGTGTACCGCGATAGCGGCGTGTGGCTGCCGCCCACCGTGATGGTGGGGGAGGTCGCCAAGAGCGAGCTGAGCCGCTCGCTGGTGCTGGCGCCGCCATCGGCCGGCGGCTCGCCCTGGATCAAGCGCTTTGGCGATTTCAGCGATGGCTTCGCCAGCGGCTGGATGCAGTTGCGCGGCGCGCGCCGGCGGCGCGGCGTGGATCGCGGCTTCGTGCTGTCCGACCATGCGGACTGGCCGGGGCTGCTGCAGGCGATTGCCGCCACCGGCGCCCAGCGCGTGATCGTCACGCACGGCTCGATCGCCGTGCTGGTGCGCTGGCTGCGGCAACAGGGCTTGCAGGCGAGCGGCTTCGACACCGAATACGGCGACGACGAGGCCGAGGACGCGGCGCCCGCCGCGGAGGACGGCCATGCGTGACTTCGCCCTCCTGTACGCCGAGCTGGACGAGACCACCGCCACCAGCCGCAAGCTGGCCGCGCTGCAAACCTATTTCACCACCGCCGCGCCGCAGGACGCCGCCTGGGCCGTCTACTTCCTGGCCGGCGGCAAGCCGCGACAGGCGGTGCCGACCAAGCTGCTGCGCCAATACGCCATGGAGTACGCCAACCTCGACGAATGGCTGTTCGACGAGTGCTACCACGCCGTCGGCGACCTGGCCGAAACCATCGCCCACATCCTGCCGCCGCCCAAGCATCCCAGCGAAATCGGCCTGGCCGACTGGATCGAGCTGGGCATCGCGCCCTTGCGCGGCGCCGCGCCGGAGGCCGTGCGCGCGGCCTTGTTCACCTACTGGGACCAGCTCGACACCCGCGAACGCTTCCTGCTCACCAAGCTGATCGGCGGCGGCTTCCGCGTCGGCGTGTCGCGCCTGCTGGTGACGCGCGCGCTGAGCGCCGTGGCCGGCCTCGATGGCAAGCTGATCGCGCAACGCCTGATGGGCTGGACCGACGGCAGCATCAGTCCCACCGCCGCCGGCTTCCTGCAACTGATCGCCGCGCACACGCCGCAGGAGCAGGCGCAGCGCGGCGGCCAGCCGTATCCCTTCTTCCTGGCCCACCAGCTGGAGCGCGATCCGGCCACGCTGGGCGAGCTGTCGCAATGGCAGGCCGAATGGAAATACGACGGCATGCGCGCCCAGCTGGTGCGGCGGGAGGGCAAGAACTGGCTGTGGTCGCGCGGCGAGGAATTGATCACCGAGCGCTTCCCGGAACTGGCCGTGCTGCGCCTGCCGGATGGCGTGGTGCTCGATGGTGAAATCCTGATCTGGCATGGCGGCACGGCGCCGGCGCCATTCGCCGACCTGCAGAAACGCATGGGCCGCAAGCAGGTTTCGGCGCGCGTGCTGGGCGAGTTCCCGGCCGTGATGGTGGCCTACGATCTGCTGGAGCTGGATGGCCGCGACCTGCGCGACCTGCCGCAGGCCGAGCGGCGCATGCTGCTGGAGCAATTGATCGGCAGCCTGCAAGGCGCGCCGCAACTGCGTCTGGCGCCGCTGATCGAGGCGGACAGCTGGGAGCATCTGGCGCGCATCCGCGAGGAATCGCGCGAGCGCGGTGTGGAAGGCATGATGTTGAAAGCCGTCGACGCCCGCTACGGCGTCGGCCGCACCAAGAGCGTGGGCACGTGGTGGAAATGGAAGATCGATCCCTACAGCGTGGACGCGGTGCTGATCTACGCGCAGGCGGGCCACGGCCGCCGCGCCTCGCTGTACACCGACTACACGTTTGCCGTGTGGGACGAGGAGCGCAAGCTGGTGCCGTTCGCCAAGGCGTATTCCGGCCTGACCGACGCCGAGATCGCGCAGGTCGACCAGGCCATCCGCAAGACCACCATCGAGAAGTTCGGCCCGGTGCGCAGCGTTACGCCGAGCATGGTGTTTGAAATCGGCTTTGAAGGCATCGCCAGCTCGCCGCGCCACAAGTCCGGCGTGGCGGTGCGCTTCCCGCGCATCCTGCGCCGGCGCGAGGATAAAACGATCGAGGAAGCCGACACGCTGGCTTCGCTGAAGAACCTGCTGGCCGCCCCATGAACGCGGACGCCTGGTTTGCCGAGCGCGGCTGGACCGTCTTCCCGTTCCAGCGCGCCGTGTGGGAAGCCGCCGCCGCCGGCCGCTCGGGCCTGCTGCACGCCACCACCGGCGCCGGCAAGACCTACGCCGTCTGGTTCGCCGCCCTGCGGCGTGTGGCCGCTCTGCGCGCGGCTGGCGGACGTCAACCCGCCGGTCTGCGCGTGCTGTGGATCACGCCCATGCGCGCGCTGGCGGCCGACACGCTGCGCGCCTTGCAGGAAGCCGCGCCCGACTGGCAGGTCGAGGCCCGCACCGGCGACACCAGCTCGGCCCAGCGCGCGCGCCAGAACAAGCGCTTGCCGGACGCCTTGATCACCACGCCCGAAAGCCTGACGCTGCTGCTCAGCCATCCCGACGCGGCCGAGCGTTTCAAGCATCTGGCGATGATCGTCATCGACGAATGGCACGAGCTGATGGGCAACAAGCGCGGCGTGCAGACCCAGTTGGCGCTGGCGCGCTTGCGGCGCTGGAATCCGGCGCTGCTGGTGTGGGGCTTGTCGGCCACGCTGGGCAATCTTGAGCGCGCGCGCGACGTGCTGGCGCCGGATGGCGTGATCGTGGAGGGGCACGTCGCCAAGCAACTGGTGATCGACACGCTGATACCGGAAAACCCTTCGCGCTTCCCCTGGGGAGGGCACCTCGGCGTGCAGATGCTGCTGCCGGTGATCGCAGAAATCGAGCGGCATGCCACCACGCTGGTGTTCACCAATACGCGTTCGCAGGCGGAGCTGTGGTATCAGCATCTGCTCGATGCCCGCCCGGACTGGGCCGGGCTGATCGCGCTGCACCACGGCTCGCTGGACAAGGAGGTGCGCGAGTGGGTGGAGCAGGGCCTCAAGCAGGGGCAGTTGAAAGCCGTGGTGTGCACTTCCAGCCTGGATCTCGGCGTGGACTTCCTGCCGGTGGAGCGCGTGCTGCAGATCGGCAGCGCCAAGGGCATCGCGCGCCTGCTGCAGCGGGCCGGCCGCAGCGGACACGCGCCGGGCCGGGTGTCGCGCCTGACGCTGGTGCCGACGCAGAGCCTGGAGCTGCTGGAGGCGGCCGGCGCCATCCAGGCCGTCGCCGCGCGCGATATCGAGGCGCGGCCGGTGCCGGACAAGCCGCTGGACGTGCTGGTGCAGCATCTGGTGACGATGGCGCTGGGCGGTGGCTTCCGCTCGGCGGAGCTGCTGGCGGAAGTGCGCGGCGCCTGGTCTTACCGCAACCTGACGGACGAGGAATGGCAATGGGCGCTGGACTTCGTCGCGCGTGGCGGGCAGACGCTGGTGGCCTATCCGGAATACCGGCGCGTGCTGCCGGACGAGGAGGGCGTCTACCGCGTGCCGGACGCGGCGCTGGGGCGGCGGCACCGCATGGGCATCGGCACCATCGTGTCGGATTCGTCGCTGCAGGTGAAGTATGTGAGCGGCGGCCGGTTGGGCAGCGTGGAGGAGTCGTTCATCGCGCGGTTGCGCAAGGGCGATCATTTCCTGTTTGCCGGCCGCATCCTGGAATTCGTCCGGCTGCATGAGATGACGGCCTATGTGCGCCGCGCCACCGGCGCGCGCGGCGCGGTGCCGCGCTGGCAGGGCGGCCGCATGCCGATGTCGTCCGAACTCGCGCACGCGGCGCTGGCGCAGTTGCAACGGGCGGAGGATGGCCGCTACGACGGGCCGGAAATGCGGGCGCTCAAGCCGCTGCTGGAGATACAGCAGCGCTGGTCGTCGCTGCCGACCGGCGAAGTCACGGTGGTCGAAACCATTCACAGCCGCGAAGGCCGCCACCTGTTCATGTTTCCGTTCGCGGGCCGTTCGGTGCACGTGGGGCTGGGCGCGTTGCTGGCCTACCGCGTGGGCCGCATGATGCCGGTGACGTTCTCCATCGCCATCAATGATTACGGTCTGGAGCTGCTGTGCGCGCAGGAACTCGATTGGGGCGGGTTGCTGAACGTGGCGCATGGCGCCGACGCGAGCTTGTTCAGCACGGAACATCTGCTGGAGGATGTGCTGGCCAGCCTGAACGCCAGCGAGATGTCGCAGCGGCGCTTTCGCGAGATCGCCCGCATTGCCGGATTGGTGTTCCAGGGCTATCCGGGGCAGGGCAAGAGCGCGCGTCAGTTGCAGGCGTCGTCTTCGCTGTTCTTCGCCGTGTTCAGCAAGCATGACGCCGGCAACCTGTTGCTGACGCAGGCGCAGCGCGAGGTGCTGGAGCAGGAACTGGAGCTGGGCCGCCTGCGCGCCACGCTGCTGGCGTTGCAGTCGCGCAGGGTGGCCTTCCATCCGATCAAGCGCGCCACACCATTCGGCTTCGCGCTGATGGTGGAGCGCTTCCGCGAAAAACTCAGCACCGAAAAATTGTCGGACCGCGTGGCGCGTCTGGTGCGCGAACTGGAAAAGGCGGCCGGGCCATGAAGCTGCACGTCGCCGGCGAGGAACTCCTGCTGCTGCCGCAGAAGGCCGTGTACTGGCCGCGCGAGCGGACGCTGGTGGTGGCCGACATCCACTTCGGCAAGGCGGCCTCGTTCCGCGCGCTGGGTGTGCCGGTGCCGGCCGGCACCACCAGCGCCAACCTGCTGGCGCTGGACGACTTGCTGGCGCGGCACGCGGCGCGCGAGATCCTGTTCCTGGGCGACTTCCTGCACGCCAGGGCGGCGCACGCGCCGTCCACGCTGGCGGCGATGCTGGCGTGGCGCCGGCGCCATCCGTCGTTGCGGCTGACCGTGGTGCGCGGCAATCATGACGCGCATGCCGGCGACCCGCCGCCGCAGCTGGAGATCGCCATGGTCGACGAGCCGTACCCGCTGGGGCCGTTCGCGTTTTGCCATCACCCCGATGTGCTGTCGGCGGCGTATGTCATGGCCGGCCACGTGCACCCCGTGTACCGGCTGCGCGCCGGGTGGGAATCCGTGCTGCTGCCATGCTTCCTGATGTCGCCGCAACGGCTGGTGCTGCCATCGTTCGGCGCCTTCACTGGCGGCCATCCGGTGCGGCCCGGGCCGGGGGAACGCGTGTTCGTCAGCAGCGGTGAGGCGGTATTGGAAATCCCCTTATAAAGTCTCCGGAATCTTCCTACATCAGTTGCTGGGCGTGTCCTACATCGTGTGCTTGTGCGGTGAACTAGGATGACTGCTCCTGTGATGCACGCAGGAGTGGTTATTACTTCAGGAGATCATCATGGCAACCAACGACAAAGGCAGCAAACAGGAAGGAAAATCCGGTAGCAAACAAAGCGGCGATACCAGCAAGCGCGGCTTCGCTTCGATGGACCCGGAACAGCAGCGTGAAATCGCCGCGGAAGGCGGCCGCGCCGCGCATGAAAAAGGCACGGCCCACGAGTTCACCTCGGAAGAGGCACGCCGCGCCGGCGCCATGAGCCACAAGAACGATCCGGGGCGCAACAGCCAGAGCGCCTCGTCGGGCAGCGGCTCGCGCGGCAGCGCCGGCGCCGGCAACAAAGGCGGCGCCGACGAGGATGATGAGGAAGAGGACGAAGGCGGCGGTGGTAGCGGCGGCAAGGGTGGTCGCGGTTCCTCGGGACGCTCGAAAACCTGATCGTCCCGGCGCCGGCATTACAGGCAAATGGTGGTGTGCTTGCCCATGACCACCGGCGTGTCGCCCGTAATCCTGGCCTTGGCCAGTTGCACCAGCTGCTTCATCTTGCTGGTGCTGGCGTCCCAGTACTCGGCGGTCTGGATCCTGACCCGTATCATGGCCAGATGCGGGTCGTCCAGGCCGCCGGGGAACCAGGTCCGCATCAGTGGATTCCACAGCTCGCGCGCCTTGGCGCGGTCCTTGACCAGGTAGGCCTGCCCGGTCACCGACAAGTACATGTGCTGGTCCGGATTGGAAAAGCTGACGTTGACCTCGGGATTGTCCTCCAGGTCGCGCGTGAAGGCCGCCTCGTCCGAGGTGAAGAACCACATATTCCCCTCGTTGTCGATCTGCTGGGCGGTCAGCGGCCGGCTGCTCAGCATGTTGTCGTTGTCGACCGTGGTGAACATGCCAAAGCGCACATCCTTGATCTTGGCGGCGATGGTGTTGATCTGTTCCTGTGAATAAAGCGGCATGATGCGCCTCCAGCGTGAAGGGATGGTGGCCCCACCTTAGCGCGCGCGGCCGCTTCGCACTGTGCGCAACTTTACATAATAGATACACAAGTCGGATTGACTCATCAAATGATAATCATTATCATTTATGTTTTTCGATCCGAAGGACCTCCCGTGAGCGTACCCAGCGCCAGTTCCGCCCGCAATGCCAGCCGCGCCGTCTGGCTGAAGCATTTGCACCAGTGGCATTGGGTCAGCTCGGCCATGTGCCTGCTTGGCATGTTCCTGTTCGCGATCACCGGCATCACCCTCAACCATGCCTCCCAGATCGAGGCCAAGCCGACCATCGTGCGTCAGCAGGCGCAGCTGCCGGCGGCGCTGGCGGCCGAGCTGCGCGCCTACGCCGAACGGCATGACGGCGCCAAGGAGCCGCTGCCGGCCAAGGCCGAGCAATGGCTGGAGCAGATGTTCAAGATCCAGCCGGGCGGGCGCGCGGCCGAATGGTCGGTCGATGAAGTCTACCTGCCCCTGCCCAAGGCCGGCGGCGACGCCTGGGTGCGCATCGGCCTGGAGGATGGCGCCACCGAATTCGAAAACACCGACCGCGGCTGGATCTCCTGGCTGAACGACGTCCACAAGGGCCGCAACACCGGCGCGGTATGGAACTGGTTCATCGACATCTTCGCCGTGGCTTGCCTGGTGTTCTGCGTCACCGGCCTGCTGATCCTGAAATTCCACGCGGCCAACCGGCCGTTCACCTGGCCGATGGTGGGGCTGGGTGTGCTGATCCCCGTCGGTATTGCACTGCTGTTTATTCACTGATATCACTCTCACCACAGGACTTCCATGAAATTACGCTACTCCATCGCGCTCAGTTTGCCTCTCGCCAGTGCCTCGGCCATGGCGGCCGATCTGGCGCTCAAGCTCGACGTGCCGCAGCTGAACGTGGCCGAATACCATCGTCCTTACATCGCCGCATGGCTGGAGAACGCCGACCAGAAGGTGGTCGCCAACCTGGCCGTGCTGTACGACACCAAGAAGAAGGACAACGCCGGCACCAAGTGGCTCAAGGACATGCGTCAGTGGTGGCGCAAGACCGGCCGCGAGCTGACCATGCCGATGGATGGCGTGTCGGGCGCGACCAAGGCGCCGGGCGAGCTGACCCTGAATATCCCGAAGGGCGCGCTGGACAAGCTGCCGGCCGGCCAGTACACCGTGCTGGTGGAAGCGGCGCGCGAAGCGGGCGGGCGTGAAGTGGTGAAGGTGCCGCTGGCGTGGCCGCCGAAGAGCGCCGCCAGCGTGACCGGCCAGGGCAAGGAGGAACTGGGCGCCGTCGTTGTACAAGTCAAACCATAAGCCAGGGGCGGAGACATGAAACTGCACAAATCGTTGATCGCGCTGGCGCTGGCCGGCATGTCGCTGGTGTCGACGGGCGCTCACGCCCACAAGCCATGGATCCTGCCATCGTCGAGCCAGGTGGAGCCCGGCCGCGACGGCAACGCCTGGGTGACGGTGGACGCCGCCATCTCCGAAGGCCTGTTCGATATCGACCACCAGGCGCTGAAGCTCGATGGCATCGACATCACCGGCCCGGACGGCGCCAAGCTGACCCCGGAGAACGTCGGCAACGGCAAGCTGCGCAACACCTTCGACCTGAAACTGGTCAAGCCCGGCACCTACAAGATCGCGCTGGTGTCGCAAAGCGTGTTCGGCAGCTACAAGGACAAGGAAGGCAACGTCAAGCGCTTCCGCGGCAGCGAGGAATCGCTGGCCAAGGACGTGCCGGCCGACGCCACCGAGGTGAAACTGTCGCGCACCGAGAGCCGCCTCGAGACCTTCGTCACCAACGGCGACGCCAGCAAGGAAGTGCTGAAGGCGACGGGCAAGGGCCTGGAGCTGGTGCCGGTCACCCATCCGACCGAACTGCGCGCGGGCGAGAAGGCCACCTTCCGCTTCCTGCTGGACGGCAAGCCGGCCGCCAACCAGGGCGTGAGCCTGATTCCGGGCGGCGTCAAGTATCGCGGCACGCTGGGCGAAATCCGCAAGACCACCGACGCCAACGGCGAACTGACCCTGGTGCTGCCGGCCGCCGGCGCCTACATGGTCAGCAGCAGCTGGCCGGCCGCCGCGCCGCAAGCGCCGGGCCAGCCGCCGCAGATGCCGCCGCGCCGCGCGACCTACGCGGCGGTGGTCGAGATCCTGCCGGAATAAGGCTGGCATGCGCCGGGTTCTCCTGCCTCACGACATCAGCGACGACCCGGCGCCGGAAGGCG
This sequence comes from Duganella sp. SG902, assembly GCF_013376005.1. Lineage (GTDB taxonomy): Bacteria > Pseudomonadota > Gammaproteobacteria > Burkholderiales > Burkholderiaceae_D > Rugamonas. The sequence continues at coordinate 89,974 of NZ_JABMJK010000008.1, forward strand.
GCGTGATCCGCGAGTACGCCGGCCACAGCATGGGCACCAGCTGGTCGGTGCGGCTGGTGGCGGCGCCGCATGCCGTCTGCGATCATCTGCGGGACGGGCTGCAGCAGCAGCTCGACTCCATCGTCGACGAGATGAGCCACTGGGAGGCCGAGTCCGACCTGGGGCGCTTCAACCGCGCGGCGCCGGACAGCTGGCAGGTGCTGCCGCCGGCGTTCTTCGACGTGCTGTCCTACGCCATGGAGGTGGCGCGCGCCTCCGGCCGCGCCTACGATCCGTGCGCGGGTTCGCTGGTCAACCTGTGGGGCTTCGGGCCCTACGGGCGGTTTGACCAGCCTGATTTCGTGGCGCCGTCCGCCGACGAAATCGCCATCGCGCGATCGCAACTGGCGGCGCGGCCGCTGATCCTGCAGCGCGACGGCCGCCGCGCGTTGCAGCCGGGCGGCGTGCAGCTGGATTTGTCGGCGGTGGCCAAGGGCTACAGCGTCGACCGGCTGTCCTACTACCTGAAAACGCAGGGCTGCGCGCACCACCTGGTGGAAGTCGGCGGCGAGCTGCGCGGCAGCGGCGTCAAGCCGGATGGCCAGCCCTGGTGGGTGATGCTGGAGCAGGTGGCCGGCGCCGAGATGGACGAACTGGTGCTGGCGCTGCACGGCCTGGCGGTCGCCACCTCGGGCGACTACCGGCGCTATTTTGAAATGAATGGCCGGCGCTATTCGCACACCATCGACCCGCGCAGCGGCATGCCGATCGCCAACGACCTCGCCTCGGTGACCGTGGTGCACGCGCAATGCATGGCGGCCGACGCGTGGTCGACCGCGCTGACCGTGCTGGGCGCGCGCGACGGCCTGCAACTGGCCGAGCTGCAGGGCCTGGCCGCGCGTTTCGTGGTGCGCCGGGCGGACGGCGGCTGCAGCGAACACCTGAGTACCCACCTACGCAACATGCTCGACGAATGATCTGGACCAACGACCCGACCCGATTGATGCTGGTGGCAGGCATGGGCGCGGCCTACGCGCTGGTGTGCCTGGCGCCCTACCTGCGCGCGCGCCGCAAGCGCCTGGCCGCCGCGCGCGCCAAGGCGGAGGCGGCGGCATCGCCGGGCTGGATCGTCGCCTACGCGAGCCAGACCGGCAATGCCGAGGAACTGGCGCGGCAGACCGCCGCCACGCTGAAGCTGGCCGGGATACCGGCGCGGCTGGCGGAATTGTCAGAGCTTGGAGCGGCTGATTTGCAGGACGCCGAGCGCATCCTGTTCCTGGTCAGCACCTACGGCGAAGGCGACGCGCCGGACGCGGCGGCGGCGTTCGCCGGCCGCCTGATGACCGCCTCGCTGCCGCTGCCGCGGCTGCATTACGCGGTGCTGGCGCTGGGCGACAGCGCCTACGCGCAGTTCTGCGGCTTCGGCCGCGCGCTCGACCAGTGGCTGCAGGCGCAAGGCGCGCAAAGCCTGTTCCCGCGCGTGGAAGTGGATCGCAGCGCCGACCAGGCGATCGGGCAATGGCGCTGGCAACTGAGCCATCTGGCCGGCACCAGCGACGCGCCGGACTGGGGCGCGCCAGCGTTCGACGCATGGCGCTTGAGCGAGCGCGTGCAGCTGAACGCCGGCAGCGCGGGCGCGCCGATCTACCACCTGGAGTTTGAGCCGGTGAATGGCGCGCTGCCGGAATGGCAGTCGGGCGACCTGGCGCAGATCGCCGCGCCGGCCGATCCATCGCGCGCGCGCGACTACTCGATCGCCTCGATCCCGGCCGATGGGCGCGTGCACTTGCTGGTGCGCCTGCATACGCACGAGGATGGCAGCCACGGCGTGGTTTCCGGCTGGCTCACGCGGCAGGTCGCGCTGGGCGACAGCGTGCAATTGCGCCTGCGCCAGCACAAGCGCTTCCGTCTGGAAGGCAACGCCGAGCGTCCGCTGATCCTGATCGGCAACGGCAGCGGCATCGCCGGCCTGCGCGGCCACCTGAAGGCGCGCGCGCTGGCGGGGCGGGGGCGCAACTGGTTGCTGTTCGGCGAGCGCAACGCCGCCTACGACCATCACTATCGCGCCGAGCTCGAAGGCTGGCGGCGCGACGGCATGCTGGAACGGCTGGACCTGGTGTTCTCGCGCGACCAGGCCGGGCGCCGCTACGTGCAGGACCGGCTGGCCGAGCAAGCGGCGCTGGTGCGCGAGTGGGTGGCGCAAGGCGCGGCGATCTACATTTGCGGCAGTCTGGAAGGGATGGCGGGCGGCGTCGACGCGGCGCTGGCGCAGGCGCTGGGCCGGGAAGCCCTCGACCGACTGGCCGCCGCCGGCCGCTACCGCCGCGACGTCTACTAAAATCCGGGGTCAGGTCCTCCATTTCTACACGGCCTCAACCGTAGCGGGACGCTACGGTTGAGGCCGTGTAGAAATGGAGGACCTGACCCCGGATTAGTCGGCGCTGGCTTGTTCCAGGCCGCGGGCGAGGCTGGAGATCGATGGGTTGTCGATGAATACGCAGCGCTTGCCGTTGCGCTTGCAGTAGTCTTTCACGCGCCAGTAGGCGCTGTGGCTGATGCAGCCGGTCTGGCAAATCACCAGGTCGGCCGCCGCCAGGCTCGCTTCGAGCCGGTTGGCGTTGTCCTCCAGCCCGCCATCGTGGTGCGCGAATTGCGCGCCTTCGCGTTCGATCAGTTCGCGGTAGCTGGCGACGTTGCCGTTGCGGCCGCCCACGCACAGCACGGAACGCTCGCTCAGGCGCAGCGGCATTTTCATCACGTGTTCCACCACCTGCCGCGCCTCCTCCTGCACCGGCGCCGGCGCCGCCTGCTGCTCGGCGGCGCGCGCCAGTTCCAGCTTCAATTCGGTGATCTGGTTGCGCATCGCGCGCTCGCGTTCCTCCATCTGGCTCAGCCGCTCGGCCAGCCTGGCGCGCGATTCGAGGCCCGGGATCGATTCGCGTAATTGCTCGAGCTCGGTCTTCAGGGAGTCGATCATGCTGTCCTTGCCGACCAGTTGCGCGCGCAGCTGCATCAGCTGGGCGGCGTGCCTTTCCGCGTCGCCGCTTTTTTCGCTCATCAGGACGGTCGCGCGCTGCTGCGCCTTGGCCAGGTCGTGCGCGAGGCGCTTGTTTTCTTCCAGCGTGGCGTTGAATTTGTTGAGGTCGGCCCGCACGCACGCCCCGGCCTGGTGCTGCACCATGTGCAGGTCGCGGCACATCTGTTCCTCCAGCTCGGCGGTGCAGCGCGGATGCGTGAGGCCGGCCCAGAAGGCGCCGGCGACGTCGCCGTTGTGGACGGCCGCGCGCCACAGCTCCGCCACCTGTTCGGTGGTCTTGGCGTTGCGGAAGCGCAGCAGCACGCCGGCGTAGCGGCGCTCCAGCTCTTTCTGCAGCGCTTCCGACAGGCGGTTGCGCGTGCCGCATTCGGTCACGGCGCCGACGTGCACCTCGTAGTCGTCGGCCACCACTTTGCCGTTGGTGACTTTGTCCACCAGCTTGCGCAGCACGCCCAGCGGGAAGCCGACGCCGATCAGCGGGCAATGACAGGCGTGGCCCAGTTCCCACAGGCGGCGCCGGCGCGACGCCTGCGCCTCCGGCGCTTTGGCCAGCACGTTCAGGACGTTGTTGATGATTGGCTTGATGACTTGCTGTTCAACCGGACGGGCCGCGCCCGCCGGGCCCGGCGTTGCCGCGGCTGGCGGCATGGCGGCGGCGATGATGGCCGCCAGGGGATCGTGTTTCTCGCACATCGCTGGACGCTCCTCCGCTCACGCCACCGACGGCGCGGTGCGCGCGCGCGCCATGATGCGGCTGAGGAAGTTGGTTTTTTCCTGTTCGTGCAGGTTGCGCTCCACCTCGTTGGCCCATTGCTCGGACAGCTGCTGGCACGTCGCGCTCAGCACCGGCGCCAGCTCGGGCAGGCTGGCCAGCGCTTTCAGGTGGCGCTCGATCACCGAGGCCAGCTTGACGCAGCCGCCGGCCGCTTCGCTGCCGGCCGTGTAGTGCGACATCAGGTGCAGCACGGCGGACAGCATGAGTTCGGGATTGTGGCCGCCATGCGATGGGGCGAGGAAGATCGGGTTGCTATGTTCGATGGCCATCAGACGCTCCTGTGTAAGAGAGAGTACGGCTGGCGGCGTGCTGGCGACTCGGAGGGGAGGGTGGGCGCGCGGCGGCGCGCCCTTTAACGCACGGTTAAGCGGTGAGAATCAGTTTATTGAGTTGCGTGATGCGCAGGCGATAGACGCGGCCGCCGTGCTCGATTTCCAGCTCGCGGCCGCCCTCCATCAGGCTGGCGCTGCTGACGCGCTTGACGGGCTTGATCGCTTGCGCGGCGGCGGCGACTGGGTGGGCAGCGATGGCGGGCGGCATGGCGGGGGGGGTGGTGATCATCGTCTGGTTCTCCATAAATAAGAATGATTCGTATTTGCATTCATTATTGTGGAAGCCGCGCCGGAATGCAAGCCTTTTTCAGTTATAAATTCATTAAAAAACCTCATTAAAAAAACGGCCCGGTCGAAACCGGGCCCAAGGCTGGGTGATACGGGAGGTAGTACTGGAACGCTACAAGTGCTACGGGTGCTACGGGTGCTACAGGGCCGCCAGCAACTGGCCGGACGGTACGGTGGCGGCGCCCTTGCCGCGCGACGCCGGCTTGCCGCGCGTGCGCGAGGGCGGCAGGCGGCGCAGGGTTTTCAGGGCTTCCGGATCCTTGATGCCGATGGTGCGCTGGTCGACGCTGATCAGGCCGATCTCGTTGAAGGCCGACAGCGTGCGGCTCACGGTCTCCAGCGTCAGCCCCAGGTAGCTGCCGATCTCGTGGCGCGTCATGCGCAGGTTGAACAGCTTGCTGGAGTAGCCCATCTGCGAGAAGCGCTCCGCCAGCGCCACCAGGAAGCGCGCCACGCGCGCCTCGGCGCTGAGCGCGCCCAGCATGCCGATCATGGCTTGCTCGCGCACCAGCTCGCGGCTCATCACGCCGTACATCATGTTCTCCAGCTCCAGGTGCACGCGCCCCAGCGCGGTCAGCTTCTTGAACGGCAGCAGGATCAGGTCGCAGTCCGACAGCGCCACCGCCTCCGACGAGTAGTGGCGGGTGTGGATGCCGTCCACGCCCAGCATGTCGCCCTTCATCGGAAAGCTCAGCACCTGCTCGTTGCCGTACTCGTCGATCAGCACCGTCTTGAGGAAGCCGGAGTTGACGATGTACAGGGTGTCGAACGGCTGGCCGATGGTGTGGATGCGCTGGCCGGTCTTGAATTGCACGTGCTGGAACAGCAGCTCCTCGTTGGCCATGGAGTTGGCGGCCGGGATGTGCAGGAGGTCGCAGACTTCCTTGAGGTTCGACCAGAGCCGCCCCTGACGCTGGCGGCCGGCTTCCATCGACGACGATTGCAGCGTCGTCGCGGCCGGACGAATTTCAGTCGTTTGCGTAGACAGCATGGTGATCTCTCCTGTGGGCTAGGTGCTGTGCGGTATGGTTTCAGTATGCCAACACAGGGGGGAGATAGATATCAGCAACGGCTGAATGTGGACGTAGGAGTCCCACCGGTGAATGTAGGAGTACTCCTACGCCAGAGCCCGCCTCAGGTCTTGAACGGCGACAGCAGCCGGTGCGCCACCGCGTACTGCACCATCTCCGACAGCGAGTTCATGCCCATCTTCTGCATGATGCGGGTCTTGTGTGTGCTGACGGTCTTCACGCTCAGGTGTAGGCTGTTGGCGATCTCGGTGATGGAGCGCCCCGCCACCAGCAGCGAGAACACCTCGAACTCGCGGTCCGACAGCTGTTTGTGCAGCAGCGACTCGTGCGGCATCATGATGTTGAGCGCCAGCTGCTCGGCCACCTCGGTGCTGATATAGGGACGGCCGGAGGCGACCTTGCGGATCGCCCCCACCAGCTGGGTGCCGGCGCTTTCCTTGGTGAGGTAGCCCTGCGCGCCGGCGCGGATGGCGCGCACCGCGTATTGCTCCTCCTCGTGCATGGTGAGGATCAGGATGGCCAGCTTGGGCGCCTCGGCCTTGATCTGGCGGATCAGGTCGACCCCGCTGCGGCCGGGCATGGACAAGTCCAGCAGCAGCAGGTCGAAGCCGCCCTGGCGCACGTGGCCCAGCACCTCGAAACCGTCGATGGCCTCGCCCACGATGTCGATGTCCGGCGCGCCGTCGAGGATGCGCTTGAGGCCCTCGCGCATGATGGTGTGGTCATCCGCAATGACGATACGAATCATAAGGATCGCTTAAAAGTGATTGATGGTAATTGTTGTTGCGATTGAATTAACCTTATGATCTTACTACAAAAGCCCGGCGCGCGCCGTCTATTTGCCACCGGGTTCCTTGATCAGGCGGTGCACCAGCACCGGGATTTTGGAATGCTGCAACACCTTGTTGGTTACACTGCCCAGCAGCAACTGGCCCCAGCCGCTGCGCCCGTGCGAACCCATGAAGATCAGGTCGCAGCCATGCTGTTGCGCCACGTCGACGATCTTCAGCGCCGCGCTTTCGTGGAAGGCGGTGATGGCCTCGCAGCGCACGCCGCGCCTGGCGCAGGAGTCGGCCACGTCCTGGGTGTGCTCCCGGCCGGCGCGCTGCATGGCGGCGCGGTATTCCTCTTCGCTGGGGTAGCTGGGCGGGATGATTTCGACGTAGATCGGGTACTGGTATTCGGGCGCGACGAACAGCACCAGCACCTCGGCCCCGAGCTGCTCGGCGAACTGCACGCCGGCGCACGCGGTCTTGCTGGAGACGGCCGAGCCGTCGGTGGTGATCAGGATTTTGCGGTACATGATGGACCTCCCTTTCTGCATCAGCTCACAGCTTCATTGTAGTCGCGATTTACATTATTGATACTATGGAAAGACTTGATATTTATCAAATAAAAGCGCTTTGTCCCGTGCGGAACGGTGTGGGCTTTTATGCTTTTCACAGCTTTTTTTTGCACTAAAGCACTAGTTTTGTGTCACGCGGCTTACTCCGTTGTTCTATCCGATGTTAGTATCTCCAAATACAGCTAGTTTAGGGCAGCAAATTTACCAAATATGGAGAAGCAGGGATTATGACTAACGCCGCTGACGATTTCGACGCATTATTTGAAGAGGTGTCTGCTCAGAGTAAAAATGCAGCGCCCGCTCCAGCGCCTGCGCCCGCACCGGCTGCCGCCGCGGAAGATGACCTGGAAAGCCTGTTCGAAGAAGTCGCCGCCGCCCGCCCGCCCGATGTGGTGGCCACCGCCGAGCCGGCCGCCGCGCCCGCCGCCGCCGCGGCGGCCGATGGCGACAACGCCGACGGCAAGGATGTGATGTTCGAGCGCCTGGGCGGCATCGTGCGCCTGCTGCACGACTCGCTGCGCGAGCTCGGCTACGACAAGGCGCTGACCGAGGCCGCCACCCAGATCAGCGACGCCCAGGACCGCCTCGAATACGTCGCCTCGCTCACCGAGCAGGCCGCCAACAAGGTGCTCAACACGCTGGACGAGGGCATGCCGGAACAGGACGTGCTGTCCAAGCAATCCAAGGACATGGAAAACCGCTGGGCCGACCTGTTCGCCGGCAAGCTGAGCCTGGAGCAGTTCAAGCAGCTGGCCGGCGACTCGCAGAAATTCGCCGTGGCCGTGTCGGCCGCCACCGAGGCCGAGAAGGCGCGCCTGCTGGACATCATGATGGCGCAGGACTTCCAGGACATCACCGGCCAGCTGATCAAGAAGGTGGTGCACATCACCAAGACCGTCGAGCAGGAACTGGCGCAGCTGTTGAAAGACAACGCGCCGCCTAGCGTGAAGGAAAAAATCGCACAGAAAGAAGTGTCCCTGATGTCTGGTCCATCGGCGCCGACCGTGGCCCTGAGCCAGGATAGTGTTGACGACCTGCTTGCCGATCTGGGGTTCTAATGGACGATATGCTGAGAGATTTCGTCGTCGAGGCGATGGATCTGGCGGTCAACGTCGAGGAGCACTTGCTGCGCCTTGAACGTGACCCCGACAACAAGGAAACGCTGAACGCGGTGTTTCGCTCCTTCCACACCATCAAGGGCGGCGCCGGCTTCATGGGCCTGCCGGCGCTGGTGACCGCCTGCCACCTGACCGAAAACCTGTTCGACGCCCTGCGCACCGGCGCCGCGCCGGTGACGCCGCTGTCGATCGAGGCGGCGCTGCAGGCCTCGGGCTTCGTGGCCGACCAGCTGGCGGAGCTGAACGACGGCGCCGAGCCGAGCAGCCTGCCGGCCCTGCCGAGCGACCTGGAATCGCTGCTGAACGACGCCATCGCCGGCAAGACCGACGCCGCCCCGGCCAAGGCCGCCGCGCCGGCCCCGGCTCCCGCTCCCGCGCCCGCCGTGGCGCCAGCGGCGGTGGCCGCCGCGCCCGCCGCCGCCCCGTCGGCAGACGGCCTGGACTGGGAAGGCATGTACGAGGCGGTGATGCCGCCCGGCAGCTACACCCGTTCGGCCGCGCCGCCGGCCGCCGCAGCCGTCGCGCCGGCCGTGGCCGCCCCGGCGCCGGCCGCCCCGTCCAAGCCGGACGCGGCCGAAATCGCCGCCGTGGCCGCCGAGGTCAAGGCCGCCCCCGGCGCGCGCCGCGAAGCCGCCGAGAAGAAGGACGAGCGTCCGCAAAGCGCGCCGGCCAAGGAGGAATCGATCCGCATCGACGCCGTCAAGCTGGACGCGTTGCTGGAGGTGGCCGGCGAGTCGGTGCAGGCCGCCAACCAGGCCGCCGTGCTGCTGGAACGCCTGATGCAGTTCAAGTTCGAGGGCCAGGCGCAGACGCTGATGTCGACCCTGGCCGAGACGCTGGAACGCGCCTCGCGCTATTCGACCGAGCTGCAGCGCGCCACCCTGGCCACCCGCATGCAGCCGGTCGGCCGCCTGTTCCAGAAGTTCCCGCGCCTGGTGCGCGAGCTGGCCAAGGACCTGGGCAAGGAAGTCGACCTCAACATCGAGGGCGCGGAGACCGAGGTCGACCGCGTGGTGGTGGATTCGCTGTACGATCCGCTGGTGCACATGCTGCGCAACGCGCTCGACCACGGCGTCGAAACGCCGGAGGAGCGCGCCGCCGCCGGCAAGCCGATCCGTTCCTACATCCAGCTGAAAGCCTGGCAGGAAGCCAATAGCGTTATGATAGTGTTGCAGGACGACGGCAAGGGCATGGACCCGGTCAAGCTGCGCCAAAAGGCCCTGCAGAAGGGCCTGATCTCGGAATCGACGCCGCTGACCCCCGATGATTGCTATCAGCTGGTATTCTTACCGGGTTTCTCGACCAAGGAAGTGGCGTCCAGCGTGTCCGGCCGCGGCGTCGGCATGGACGTGGTGAAGACCGCCGTGGAGAAGAACCGCGGCGCCATCCACATCGAGTCCGAGCTGGGCAAGGGCACCAAGTTCTCGATCCGCCTGCCGATCGAGCTGTCGATCGTGCCGACCATGCTGGTCTCGACCTCGGGCGCGGCGCTGGCGCTGCCGATGGCCGTGGTGCAGCGCGTGGTCGAGCTGCCGGAAGTGTTCATGGAAGTGGGCGGCGCCCCGGTCCTCAAGGATCAGGGCCGTCCGCTGCCGGTGCGCTCGCTGGCCGACTCGCTGGGCTACGAGAGCTGCCGCGAGAAGGTTGGTATTGTTGTCTCCGCGCCACAGCCATACATCCTGGCGGTGGAGGCCGTGGACGGCACCGCCGACCTGGTGATTAAACCGATGACCGCGATTACTGTCGAGGGCATTACCGGCACGGCGCGCTCCGCCGAGGGCGAGCTGGTGCTAGTGGTGGGCCTATCGTTCCTAATGGACGGTTGTCGAGGAAGTGTACGCATGGCGGCCTAGTCAAACGACTGGGCCAGCAAAACCAAGAGCCTGCGTCCACACGCAGGCTTTTTTTTTAAGTTTTAGGGGTCATACCAAGTCGATCGGTATGCAGAAGGCGTCGGGCTCAAGAGGCTGGACAGCGGTGGCTGCTATTGCATTGCACAATATGGCATAATCAAGTTGGATAATCGTAGCAGTACGCAAATGACATCATGAAGACGCTTTACGACAAACTCTGGGAATCCCACGTGGTCCGCACCGAAGATGACGGCACCACCATCCTGTACATCGACCGCCACCTCGTGCACGAAGTGACCAGCCCGCAGGCCTTCGACGGCCTGCGCGCCGCCAACCGCCAGCCGTGGCGCCTGTCGGCCAACCTGGCGGTGGCCGACCACAACGTGCCGACCACCTCGCGCGCCGACGGTATCGCCGACCCGGTCTCGCGCCTGCAGGTGGAAACGCTGGACAAGAACGCCAAGTCCTACGGCCTGACCTACTTCAACATGAACGACAAGCGCCAGGGCATCGTGCACGTGATCGGCCCCGAGCAGGGCGCCACCCTGCCGGGCATGACCGTGGTCTGCGGCGACTCGCACACCTCGACCCACGGCGCCTTCGGCGCGCTGGCGCACGGCATCGGCACCTCGGAAGTGGAGCACGTGCTGGCCACCCAGACCCTGCTGCAGAAGAAATCCAAGGCCATGCTGGTGGAAGTCAACGGCGAACTGCCGGCCGGCGTCACCGCCAAGGACATCGTGCTGGCCATCATCGGCAAGATCGGCACCGCCGGCGGCACCGGCTACTGTATGGAGTTCGGCGGCTCGGCCATCCGCGCGCTGTCGATGGAGGGCCGCATGACGGTCTGCAACATGGCGATCGAGGCGGGCGCGCGCGCCGGCATCATCGGCGTCGACGACACCACCATCAACTACGTCAAGGGCCGTCCATTCTCGCCGGCCGGCCCGCAGTGGGATCAGGCGGTGGCCTACTGGCGCACCCTGCACACCGATCCGGGCGCCAAGTTCGACCTGGTGGTGACCCTGAACGCCGCCGAGATCAAGCCGCAGGTCACCTGGGGCACCTCGCCCGAGATGGTGCTGCCGGTCGACGGCCGCGTGCCGGACCCGGACCACGAGAAGGACAGCGTCAAGCGCAACGCCATCGAGAAGGCGCTGGTCTACATGGACCTGAAGCCGAACACCGCCATCGAGGACATCCGCATCGACAAGGTGTTCATCGGTTCCTGCACCAACTCGCGCATCGAGGACTTGCGCGCGGCCGCCGCCGTGGTGCGCGGCAAGCAGCGCGCCTCCAACGTCAAGCTGGCGCTGGTGGTGCCGGGCTCGGGCCTGGTGAAGGAGCAGGCCGAGCGCGAAGGCCTGGACCAGATCTTCAAGGCCGCCGGCTTCGAATGGCGCGAGCCGGGCTGCTCGATGTGCCTGGCGATGAACGCCGACCGCCTGGAACCGGGCGAACGCTGCGCGTCGACCTCCAACCGCAACTTCGAAGGCCGCCAGGGCCAGGGCGGGCGCACCCATCTGGTGTCGCCGGCGATGGCCGCGGCGGCCGGTATCGCCGGCCACTTTGTCGACGTGCGCGCACTGCACTGATTTATACAACGAGCGGCTGAGGCGCCGCACCCAACTAGGATAGGAACCATCATGAAAAAGATCATCGCTCTGACCATTATCGCTACCTTCGCACTGACCGGCTGCAACACCGTGGCCGGCATCGGCAAGGACGTGCAAAAAGCGGGGCAGGCGGTCCAGGGCGCCTCAGGCCATTAAAAACCGACGGCCTCGCCGCCGCCGTCATCCCGGCGAACGCCGGGATGACGGACGCAGGGGCGCTGGCCGTCCACAGCATAACGATCATGGAAAAATTTACGATTTATGAAGGGCTGGTCGCGCCGCTGGATCGCGCCAATGTCGACACCGACGCCATCATCCCGAAGCAGTTCCTGAAGTCCATCCACCGCACCGGCTTCGGCCCGAATCTGTTCGACGAGTGGCGCTACCTCGACCACGGCGAACCCGGCATGGACAACAGCAAGCGTCCGCTCAACCCGGACTTCGTGCTGAACGAGCCGCGCTACCAGGGCGCCTCCATCCTGCTGACCCGCAAGAACTTCGGTTGCGGCTCCTCGCGCGAACACGCGCCGTGGGCGCTGGACCAGTACGGCTTCCGCGCCATCCTGGCGCCCTCGTTCGCCGACATCTTCTTCAACAACTGTTTCAAGAGCGGCTTGCTGCCCATCGTATTAACCGAAGCACAGATCGATCATCTGTTCAATGAAGTCAAGGCCTTCCCCGGATACAAGCTGGTGGTGGATCTTGAGCAGCAGCGCATTTCCACCAGCAACGGCAGCGTCTCCTACCCATTCGAGATCGACGCCTTCCGCAAATACTGCCTGATGAACGGGCTCGACGATATCGGCCTGACGCTGCGCCACGCCGACGCTATCCGCGATTTCGAAGAGCGCCATCTGGCAAACCAACCCTGGTTGGCTAACGTCATCTAAAGATCGAAAAAATGAAAATCGCAATCCTCCCGGGCGACGGCATCGGCCCGGAAATCGTCGCACAGGCAGTCAAGGTACTGAATGTGCTGGGCGAACAATTTGAGATGGAAACCGCCCCGGTCGGCGGCGCCGGCTACGAGGCCAGCGGCCACCCGCTGCCGGAAGCCACGCTCAAGCTGGCCAAGGACGCCGACGCGGTGCTGTTCGGCGCCGTCGGCGACTGGAAGTACGACACCCTGGACCGTCCGCTGCGTCCCGAGCAGGCCATTCTGGGCCTGCGCAAGAACCTGGGCCTGTTCGGCAACCTGCGTCCGGCCATCCTGTATCCGGAACTGGCCGGCGCCTCGACGCTGAAGCCGGAAGTGGTGTCGGGCCTGGACATCCTGATCGTGCGCGAACTGACCGGCGACATCTACTTCGGCCAGCCGCGCGGCGTGCGCGAGTGCCCGGACGGTCCGTTCAAGGGTCAGCGCGAAGGCTACGACACCATGCGCTACGCCGAAGGCGAGATCCGCCGCATCGCCCACGTGGCGTTCCAGGCCGCGCAAAAGCGCGACAAGCGCCTGACCTCGGTGGACAAGGCCAACGTGCTGGAGACTTTCCAGTTCTGGAAGGACATCGTCACCGACGTGCACAAGGAGTACCCGGACGTGGCGCTGGACCACATGTACGTCGACAACGCCGCCATGCAGCTGGTGCGCGCGCCGAAGAAGTTTGACGTCATCGTCACCGGCAATATGTTTGGTGACATCCTCTCGGACGCCGCCGCCATGCTGACCGGTTCGATCGGCATGCTGCCGTCGGCCTCGCTGGACGCCAACAACAAGGGCCTGTACGAACCGTCGCACGGCTCGGCGCCGGACATCGCCGGCAAGGGCATCGCCAATCCGCTGGCCACCATTCTGTCGGCTGCCATGATGCTGCGCTTCTCGCTGAACAAGGCCGAGCAGGCCGACCGCATCGAAGCCGCCGTCAAGAAAGTGCTGGCGCAAGGCCTGCGCACCGCCGACATCTACGAGGCAGGCACCACCAAGGTGGGCACCGAAGAGATGGGCAACGCGGTCGTCAAGGCCCTCGGCTGATGCGCGTCGTCCCGGCGCAGGCCGGGACCCATAGAGCGTGCGCAGGGCCGCACACTCAGTATGGATTCCGGCCTTCGCCGGAATGACGTCGGGATAGATAACTTAAAAGGAAGAGCAAAATGAAACTCGTAGGTCTGGTAGGTTGGCGCGGTATGGTGGGTTCGGTCCTGATGCAACGCATGCAGGAAGAGGGCGATTTCGCCCACATCGAGCCGGTGTTCTTCACCACCTCTAACCCGGGCGGCCACGCCCCGGCGATGGCCAAGAACGAAACCAAGCTGAAAAGCGCCACCGACATCGACGAACTGAAAAAGTGCGAGATCATCATCTCGTGCCAGGGCGGCGACTACACCACCGAAGTGTTCCCGAAACTGCGCGCGGCCGGCTGGAACGGCTACTGGATCGATGCCGCATCGACCCTGCGCATGGAAAAAGACGCGGTCATCGTGCTGGACCCGGTCAACATGCACGTCATCAAGGACGCGCTGGGCAAGGGCGTGAAGAACTTCATCGGCGGCAACTGCACCGTGTCGTGCATGCTGATCGGCCTGGGCGGCCTGTTCCAGCACGGCCTGGTCGACTGGATGACCTCCATGACCTACCAGGCGGCCTCGGGCGGCGGCGCGCAGCACATGCGCGAACTGCTGACCCAGTTCGGCACCATCAACGGCGCCGTCAAGCCGCTGCTGGATGACCCGGCCTCGGCCATCCTGGAAATCGACCGCCAGGTGCTGGCCACCCAGCACGGCCTGAGCGCTGAAGAAACCAAGCAGTTCGGCGTGCCGCTGGCCGGCAACCTGATCCCTTGGATCGACAAGGACCTGGGCAACGGCCAGTCGAAGGAAGAGTGGAAGGGCAGCGCCGAGACCAACAAGATCCTGGGCCTGGGCCCGGACTTCGGTTCCAAGGCGATCCCGGTGGACGGCCTGTGCGTGCGTATCGGCGCCATGCGTTGCCACTCGCAGGCGCTGACCATCAAGCTGAACAAGGACGTGCCGCTGGACGAGATCACCGACATCATCGCCTCGGCCAACCAGTGGGCCAAGGTGGTGCCGAACACCCGTGAAGCGTCGATGAAGGACCTGTCGCCAGCGGCCGTGACCGGCAGCCTGACCATTCCGGTCGGCCGTCTGCGCAAGATGAGCATGGGTCCGGACTACCTGTCGGCCTTCACCGTCGGCGACCAACTGCTGTGGGGCGCGGCCGAACCACTGCGCCGCATGCTGCGTATTGTGCTGGATCAGTAAACCGCGTTAAACCCGGCAAGAGAAGGGCTTTTCCCTATGTGTTTTCATAGGGGAAAGCCCTTTTGTTGGTTTACAGTGGTGCAAAGCTTGCATGCTCCTGAGCATGATGTTATGTTTTCCCTCTGACAATCATAAAAACGCCCCACTATGCCAGTACAAAATCGCCCCTTTGTTTCGTTCGCGTTGAAGTCACTCACCAGCGCGGTGGCCAGCGCGGTTTTGTTGGCCGCGTCAGCGAACGCGGCGGGACTGGGCAAGCTGACCGTCCTGTCCGCGCTCGGTCAGCCGCTGCGGGCGGAAATTGAACTGACGGCCGTCACGCCGGAGGAAGCCAGCGCGCTGGTCGCCAAGCTGGCGCCGGCCGAGGCGTTCCGCTCCGCGAACATCGATTTCAACCCGGCGCTGCTGTCGCTGCGCTTCGACGTCGAGCCGCGCAACGGCAAGCAAGTGATCAAGGTGAGCTCCAGCCAGCCGATCAACGAACCCTTCGTCGACATGCTGCTGGAGCTGAACTGGACCGGCGGGCGCATGGTGCGCGAATACACCTTCCTGCTCGATCCGCCGGATCTGCGCGCCACCCAGGCGCCGCAGGTGACGGCGCCGGTCGACGTGGCCAACCGCCCGGCCGCCGCCGCGCAGCCTGCGCCGGCCACGCCTCAAGCGGCCGCGCCTGCCGCCGCGCCGGCCCGTCCGGCCGCAGCGCCCGCGCCGGCGCCGGCCAGCAAGCCGATCGCCAACGAATACACCGTCAAGGCCGGCGACAACCTGACCCGCATCGCCAACCAGGTCAAGCCGGTCGACGTGTCGCTGGACCTGATGCTGGTGGCGCTATACCGCGCCAATCCGGAAGCGTTCAGCGGCAACAATATGAACCGCCTGAAATCGGGCCAGATCCTGTCCGTGCCGGATGCGGACGCGATCCGCGCCGCCGGCAGCGAAAGCGAGGCGCGCGGCGTGGTGGTGGCGCATGCGGCCGACTTCAACGCCTACCGCGCCAAGCTGGCCGGCCAGGTGGCGGCCAGCACGGCGGCCAAGGAGCCGGACGCCTCGCAGAACGTGTCGGGCAAGATCACCGCCAAGGTCGAGGAAAAGCCGAACGCCGCCAACACCGCCAAGGACAAGCTGACCCTGTCCAAGGCCACCGCCAGCGCGCCGCAGCAGGGCAAGACCGGGGTGGCGGCGGAAGAGGACAAGATCGCCAAGCAAAAGGCGGTGGACGAGGCCTCGGCCCGTGTCAAGGAACTGGAAAAGAACGTCAACGACCTCGAAAAGCTGATGGCCCTGAAGAGCAAGACCGCTTCCGAGGCCAAAAAACCGTCGGCGCCTGCCGAGGCATCGGCGGCCGCCTCCGGCGTGCCGACGCTGGACGTCACGCCGCAGGAGCACAAGCCCAAGCGCACCCTGGTGCTGCCGCCGAAGAAACTGGAGCCCAGCTTCTTTGAAGTCCTGATGGACAACATCACCTACGTCGGCGCGGCCGCCGCCGCCGTGCTGCTGGGCGTGGTCGGCATCATGGCGTCGCGCCGCCGCAAGAAATTCGTGGTGCCGGCCGAGGAGCCTTCGATCCTGGGCGATACCGCCTTGCCACCACCGCAACCGCTGATCGCCGACGCCGGCGGCCAGAGCGTGGACACCAACAACAGCGTGTTCAACTCCAACTTCGCGCCGTCGGCCAGCCAGCTGGACACCAACGAGGTGGATCCGGTGGCGGAAGCCGACGTCTACATCGCCTACGGCCGTGACGCCCAGGCCGAGGAAATCCTGAAGGAAGCGCTGCGCACCCATCCGGAACGCCACGCCGTGCGCCTGAAACTGCTGGAAATCTACGTGACCCGCAAGGATGCGCGCGCGTTCGAAACCCAGGCGTCCGAGCTGTACGCGCTGACCCGTGGCCAAGGGGGCGAGTGGGAGCAGGCCGCCGCGCTGGGCCGCACGCTCGACCCGTCCAACCCGCTGTACACCATGGGCGCCGATAGCGGCAACGGCGCGTTTGCGGCGACGGCCGCCGTGGCTGGCGCCGCCGCGGCCGGAGCCGCCGCCGCGACCGATTTCGGCAACGATTTCGGCAATACCTACACCCCGGCCGAAGCGCCGGCCGCCGCGCTGGACCTGGACCTGAGCCAGGACGCCGCGCCGCCGGCGCCAGCCGATGCGCCCGCTCCGGCGCCGGCCGCCGCGGCCGACTTCAACGATCTCGATTTCGGCGCCGATCTCGACACCGCGCTGCCGCAGGCGGCCGACGCCACCGTCTCGCCGGCCTCGGTGGCGGCGGAGGCCGACAACCTGATGGACTTCGACCTTGGCGGCCTGAGCTTCGAGCCGGCCGACACGCCAACGCCAGCCATCGAACTGCCGGCCGCGGAGTCGCCCGCGCCAGCCCCGGCACCCGCCGACGATCTCGGCATGGACTTCGGCCTCGACCTGCCAGCGAGCGCCGCGCCGGCCGAGACCAGGCCGGCCGACACCAGCGATCCGCTCGACCTCGACCTGGCCGGGTTCGACATTCCGGAAGTGCCGGCCTTCACCGAGCCGCCGAAGGCCGAAGCCGCCGCGCCGGACTTCGACGCCGCGCTCGACCTGCCGCCGGAGGTGGAAAACATCACCGCCGCGCCGCCGCCGGCCGCGCAGGAGTTCGACCTGTCGGGCATCGACCTCGACCTGGACAACCTGGGCGGCGCGGCCACCCCGGCCGCCAGCGAAGCCCCGGCCCCGGCCCCGGCCCCGGACAGCGGCGAACCGCTGTCCGCCCACCACATGGAAATGGACACCAAGCTGGACCTGGCGGTGGCCTATCAGGAAATCGGCGACAAGGAAGGCGCGCGCGAACTGCTGGACGAGGTGCTGCGCGGCGGTAATGCCGAGCAGGTGGCCAAGGCCAACGCCATGAAGGCCCAGCTGGGATAGGGCATGGGCGCCCGCCGCGCCGTTATATAATCGCTGATTCAGACATTTGGATTGGGCAGTAGTGAAACGGATCGCAATCGGGCTGCAGTACGACGGCCAGGCCTGGCACGGTTACCAGAAGCAGGACCACGGTCTCACCGTGCAGGACAAGCTGGAGCAGGCGCTGCTGGAGTTCGCCACGGTGCCGCTGGCCACCACCTGCGCCGGCCGCACCGACGCCGGCGTGCACGCCGCCGAGCAGGTGGTGCATTTCGATACCGACCTGAATCGCCTGCCGCACGCCTGGGTGCGCGGCGTCAACGCCTTCCTGCCGCCGTCGATCGGTGTGCGCTGGGCCAAGGTGCTGGACGGCGATCCCACCGTCGAAAACTTCTTCCACGCGCGTTTCAGCGCGCAGGCGCGCACCTACCACTACGTGCTGTACAACCACCAGGTGCGCTCGTCGCTGCTCAATGGCCGCGCCGGCTTCTACCATCACGCGCTGGACGTGGAGCGCATGCGGGAGGCGGTCAAGCCGCTGATCGGCACGCACGACTTCACCACCTTCCGCGCCGCCCATTGCCAGGCCAAGTCGCCGGTCAAGCAGATGCACGACATCCAGATCCGCCGCCAGGGCGACTTGATCATCTTCACCCTGAAGGCCAACGCCTTCCTGCACCACATGGTGCGCAACCTGGTCGGCTCGCTGGTCTACATCGGCCAGGGCAGGGAGGACGTCAACTGGATGGCCGAGCTGCTGGAAGCGAAAAACCGCCAGCTTGCCGCCCCGACCTTCATGCCGGACGGCCTGTACCTGGCGAAAATCGATTACGATGAAAAATGGGCGCTGCCGCAGGAATTCGCCAGCCAGCTGCCCTGGTTTTAAAAGGATAGACGCATGCGCACCCGTATCAAAATCTGCGGCCTGACCCGTGAGGAAGACATCCAGGCGGTGGTCGCCTCGGGCGCGGATGCGATCGGTTTCGTGTTTTATCCCAAGAGCCCGCGCTACGTGACGCCCGAGCGCGCGGCCGAGCTGATCCGCGGCGTGCCGCCTTTCATCACTACCGTCGGCCTGTTCGTCAACGCCACGCCGGAGGAAGTGGCGGCGGTGGTGCGCGTGGCGCCGTTGTCGTTGCTGCAACTGCACGGCGATGAAACGGTGGAGCAGGGCGCGGCCATTGCCGCGGCGGCCGGGCGACAGTACATGAAAGTGTTCCGCGTCAAACCTGACACGCGCCCGGATGAACTGTTAGAATATGCGCAGGCAAACCGCGCCGCCAGTCCCTTGTTCACCAGCCTGTTGCTGGACACCTATGTGGACGCCTACGGTGGCGCAGGAAAGGGTTTTGATTGGTCTCTCATTCCAAAAGATCTCGCGCCTCGGGTCGTTTTAAGTGGTGGCTTGAGCGTACACAACGCGACTGACGCGGTGGCTAGTGTACGCCCCTACGCGGTCGACATCAGTTCCGGTGTCGAAGCGGCGAAGGGGATCAAGGACGCTCGCAAGATCGCCGACTTTGTCGCGGCGGTGCGGGCGGGAGATACCCTTATCGAAAGCGAAACCCATCATGAAAGCGCTGTTCCACGCTAAAGACTACGAATTCCCCGACGCCAAAGGCCACTTTGGCCCCTACGGCGGCAGCTTTGTCGCCGAAACCCTGACTTACGCCCTGTCCGAACTGAACGAGGCCTACGCCAAATTCAGCAAAGACCCGGAATTCCTCGAAGAGTTCCGCTACGAGCTGAAGCACTTCGTCGGCCGTCCGTCGCCGATTTATCACGCCAAGCGCTGGTCCGAACTGGCCGGCGGCGCGCAAATCTACTTCAAGCGCGAAGACCTGAACCACACCGGCGCCCACAAGATCAACAACGTGATCGGCCAGGCGTTGCTGGCCAAGCGCATGGGCAAGCCGCGCATCATCGCTGAAACCGGCGCCGGCCAGCACGGCGTGGCCACCGCCACCATCTGCGCGCGTTTCGGCCTCGAATGCGTGGTCTACATGGGCAGCGAGGACGTCAAGCGCCAGGCCCAGAACGTCTACCGCATGAAGCTGCTGGGCGCGACCGTGGTGCCGGTCGAGTCCGGCTCCAAGACGCTGAAAGACGCGCTGAACGAAGCCATGCGCGACTGGGTCACCAACATTGAAAACACCTTCTACATCATCGGCACCGTGGCCGGCCCGCACCCGTACCCGATGCTGGTGCGCGATTTCCAGTCGGTGATTGGCGAGGAATGCCTGGTGCAGATGCCGGAACTGGCCGGCCGCCAGCCCGACTACGTGGTGGCCTGCATCGGCGGCGGCTCCAACGCCATGGGCATCTTCTACCCGTACATCGACCAGCCCGGCGTGAAGCTGATCGGCGTGGAAGCGGCCGGCGAGGGGCTGGACGGTGACAAGCACGCGGCCTCGCTGACCAAGGGCTATCCGGGCGTGTTGCACGGCAACCGCACCTACCTGCTGCAGGACGAGAACGGCCAGATCATTGAGACGCACTCGGTCTCGGCGGGTCTGGATTATCCGGGTGTCGGCCCCGAGCACGCCTACCTGAAGGATAGCGGCCGCGCCGAATACGTGTCGATCACGGACGAGGAAGCGCTGAAGGCCTTCCACGATTCCTGCCACATCGAGGGCATCATTCCCGCGCTGGAATCGTCGCACGCGCTGGCCTACGCGGCCAAGCTGGCGGCCACGCTGCCGAAAGATAAGATTGTGTTGGCCAACCTGTCGGGCCGGGGTGACAAGGACATGCATACGGTCGCGGAGCGTATGGGGTTGAACTTCAGCTAGCGTGTCGTTCCGGCGCAGGCCGGAACCCATGCTGAGTATGGATTCCCGCCTGCGCGGGAATGACGACCGACACATCAGGAAAATACCATGTCCAAAATTGCAGCAACCTTCAGCGCCCTGAAAGCGCAAAACAAAACCGCGCTCGTCACCTTCATCACCGCCGGCGATCCGGGCCGCGAATCGACCGTGCCGCTGATGCACGCGCTGGTGGCCGGCGGCGCCGACATCATCGAGCTGGGCGTGCCGTTCTCCGACCCGATGGCCGAGGGCCCGGTGATCCAACGCGCCTGCGAACGCGCGCTGGCCAACGGCGTCGGCATCAAGGACGTGTTCAACTACGTGGCCGAGTTCCGCAAGACCAACCAGACCACGCCGGTGGTGCTGATGGGCTATGCCAACCCGATCGAACGCATCGGCGCGGCCGAGTTCATCGCGCAGTCGCGCGCGGTGGGCGCGGACGGCGCCATCGTGGTGGACTACCCGCCGGAAGAGTGCGAAGAATTCGCCGCCGCCATGCGCGCGGCCGAGCTCGACCTGATCTTCCTGCTGGCGCCCACCTCGACCGAGCGGCGCATCGAGCAGGTGGCCAAGGTCGGCGGCGGCTTCAGCTACTACGTCTCGCTGAAAGGCGTGACCGGCGCCGGCAACATCGACACGGCGGACGTGGCCAAGCGCCTGCAGGCCATCCGCAAGCACGTGAAGCTGCCGGTGGGCGTGGGCTTCGGCATCCGCGACGGCGCCACCGCGCGCGCCGTGGCCGAGGTGGCGGACGCTGTGGTGATCGGCAGCCGCATCATTCAAGAGATTGAAACCGCCGGCAAGGATGGCGCGGTCGCCGCCGTCCAGGCCTTCACCAGCGCCATCCGCACCGCCCTCGACGCCTGACGCGTGGCAAGGGGCGTCGCGTTGGCGCCCCTTGATATATTCTCAAACTTGACTATCTTGAAATAATGTCCGTTCAGTAGTGGAAATCCTCTAAAGTTCGACAGGGGGGCGAGAAACGGCTACACTTCGGGCCACGAGTTAGCTGCAAGGAGAATTTATGAGTTGGTTGGAAAAACTGCTGCCCCCACGTATCCAGCGTTCCGACGCGGGCGCGCGCAAGACCATGCCGGAAGGCCTGTGGGTCAAATGCCCATCGTGCGAAGCCGTGCTGTACCGCACCGACCTGGAGTCGAACCTGCACGTTTGCCCTAAATGCGACCACCACATGCGCATCCGCGCGCGCGAGCGCCTCGACAGCCTGTTCGACGCCGGCGGCCGTTATGAAATCGGCATGGACACCCTGCCGGTCGATACGCTGAAGTTCAAGGACAGCAAGAAATATCCAGACCGCCTCAAGCAAGCGATGGAAGCCACCGGCGAGACCGACGCGCTGATCGTCATGGGCGGCTCCATCATGAGCCTGCCGGCAGTGGTGGCCTGCTTTGAATTCGAATTCATGGGCGGTTCCATGGGCTCGGTGGTGGGCGAGCGCTTCGTGCGCGGCGCGCAGATGGCGCTGGAGCAGAAGGTGCCGTTCATCTGCATCACCGCCACCGGCGGCGCCCGCATGCAGGAAGGCTTGCTGTCGCTGATGCAGATGGCCAAGACCACCGCCATGCTGACCAAGTTGTCGGAAAAGAAACTGCCGTTCATCAGCGTGCTGACCGACCCGACCATGGGGGGCGTGTCGGCCTCGTTCGCCTTCATGGGCGACGTGGTGATCGCTGAGCCGAAGGCCCTGATCGGCTTTGCCGGCCCGCGCGTGATCGAGAACACCGTGCGCGAGAAGCTCCCGGAGGGCTTCCAGCGCGCCGAGTTCCTGGTGCAGAAGGGCGCTGTTGACATGATCGTCGACCGCCGCAAGATGCGCGAGGAAATCGCCCGCCTGCTGGCCTTGCTCCAAAATCAACCGGTAGAAGTGTTGGCCTAAACTCGTCGTCCCGGCGGACGCCGGGACCCATAGAACGCATATTCAGCATGGATTCCGGCTTGCGCCGGAATGACGAAGCTCACGCCGCGGCGCGCAATCGGATATCATCCGGCCTGCGCGCCGTTTTCATTTCAGAGTCACCATCATGTCGAACCTCCCAACTACTTTGCCCGCCTGGCTTGCGCTGCTTGAATCGCGCCATGCCGAAACCGTCATCAACATGGGCCTGGACCGCGTTCTCGCCGTCAAGGAACGCCTGCAACTGAGCTTCAGCTGCCCGACCATCATGGTGGCCGGCACCAACGGCAAGGGTTCGACCTGCGCCATGCTGGAATCGGTGCTGATGCGCGCCGGCTACAAGGTGGGCCTGTACATCAAGCCGCACTTCCTCGACTTCAACGAGCGCGCCCGTATCAACGGCGACATGGCCAGCGACGAGACACTGGTGGCCGCGTTCAATGCCGTTGAGGCGGCCCGTGGCGACACCTCGCTGACCTACTTCGAATTCACCACGCTGGCCATCATGAAGCTGCTGTCGGAAGCCGGCATGGATGTGGTCATCCTGGAAGTGGGCCTGGGCGGCCGGCTGGACGCGGTCAATATCATCGACGCCGACGTGGCCATCGTCACCAGCGTCGACATCGACCACACCGACTACCTGGGCGACACCCGCGAGAAGATCGGCTTCGAGAAGGCCGGCATCTTCCGCGCCGGCAAAACCGCGATCTGCTCGGACCCGGTGCCGCCGCAATCGCTGATCGACCACGCCAACGCCATCGGCGCCGACCTGTGGCTGATGGGCCGCGACTTCAACTACTCTGGCGACAAGCAGCAGTGGAGCTACGGCGGCCGCGGCCAGCGCCGCAACTCGCTGGCCTACCCGAGCCTGCGCGGCGCCAACCAGATCCTCAACGCCTGCGCCGCCCTGGCCGCGCTGGAAGCGCTCAAGCTGGTGCTGCCGGTGGGCGCGCAGGAAGTGCGCACCGGGCTGGTGACGGTGGAGCTGCCGGGCCGCTTCCAGGTGCTGCCGGGCCGCCCGACCATCATCCTCGACGTCGCCCACAACCCGCACGCGGCCGCCGCCCTGAACCAGAACCTCGGCAACATGGGCTTCCACCGCTACACCTACGCCGTGTTCGGCTCCATGCACGACAAGGATATCGACGGCGTGATCGCCGCCATGTCCGAGCACGTCGATCACTGGTGCCTGGCGACGCTGCCGTCGCCGCGTTCGGCCAGCGCCTCGGAGCTGGCCGCCAAGGTGCAGCTGGTGCAGCCGGAACGCGACGAACGCACCATCAATGTGTTCGACGATCCGGGGGCGGCGTACGCAAATGCCATCAGCCGGGCCGGTGAGGATGATAGAATTGTGGTCTTTGGATCTTTCCTGACCGTCGCCGGTGTCATGGCGGCGCGAAAATCCTCACTCCACTGAACGCACAGGACTGAAATCACGCATGGGCTTGTTCTCGAAACTCGGTAAAAACAAGCAAGACGCAGGTCAAGACAGCGGCTATTACACCAGCGCGGATGACCGGGCGGCCACCGAGCGCGCCCGCGCCAAGCGCGCCTCGTCGGCCGACGGCGGCGCCACCCGGCGCCGCACGCGCGACCGTGAGGAAGATGATGCCGTGTTGCCTGAAAAGAAACGCGCGCGCCGCCGCCTGGTCGGCGCGATCGCGCTGGCGCTGGCGGTGGCGGTCGGCTTGCCGATGGTGCTCGATTCCGAACCCAAGCCGCTGTCGTCCGACATCGAGATCAAAATCCCCGCCAAGGACAAGCCCGCCGCGCCGCTAGCCGCGCCGGCGCCGGTTCCCGCCCAAGCCGCGCTCGACAGCCGGGAAGAGATCGTCGAGGACGTCAAGCCGGCCGCCAAGCCGCCGGCGCCGGCCGTGGCCGCCACACCGGCGGTCGACACCGTCAAGCAGGCCGCCGACGCCAAGGCCAAGGCCGAGCAGCAAGCCAGGGCGGAGCGCGAGCTGAAAGCGCGCCAGGAAGCCGACCACAAGCAGGAACTCGAACGCAAGCAGGCCGAGGCCAAGGCCGAAGCCAAGCTCAAGGAAAAACAGGAGGCCGAACGCAAGCTGGCCGAGGCCAAGGCCAAGGCGGCCGAGAGCGTCAAGGCTCCCGACGCCAAGCCCGCGGCCAAGAGCGAGGACGCGCGCGCGCTGGCCATCCTGGAAGGCAAGCCGGCCGCCGCGCCTGCGGGCGAGAAATTCGTGCTGCAAGTGGCCGCCCTGAGCGACCAGGCCAAGGTGGAAGAATTACGCGCCAAACTGAAAAACGCCGGGATCAGCTCCTTCACGCAAAAGACGCCTTCGGGCGACATCACCCGGGTGCGCGTGGGGCCGTTCACCAGCAAGGAGGAGGCCGAGAAGGTCAAGGCCAAGCTGAGCAGCATGGGCCTGACCGGCCGTCTGGAAACCGTCTGACGTGACGATCTTCGATTACCTGGTGATTTTCGTGCTGGTCACGTCGGTCATCATCGGCGTGGTGCGCGGACTGGTGAAGGAAGTGCTGTCGGTGCTGAGCTGGATCATCGCCTTCGTGGTGGCCAACGCCTACGCGGCGGCGCTGGCACAGATGCTGCCGGAGGTGATTCCGGGCGAGGTGCTGCGGCTCATCGTTGCCTTTATCGCACTGTTCATCGGTGCGCGGATTTTAATGGGCCTGTTGTCGCTGGCGCTGGACGCCTTGCTGGACGCGGGCGGCCTGAGCTTCATCGACCGCGCGCTGGGCGCCGTGTTCGGTGTGGCGCGCGGGCTTGTAATTGTGTTGGCAGCCGTCATCTTAAGCGGGATGACGTCCTTGCCGAAGCAGGATTTCTGGAGGCACGCCGTCTTGAGTCCATACGCCGAGCAGGGCGCTCGCATGGTCAAGCAGTACCTTCCCGCTGCGATGGCGCAGCATGTCAATTTTTGAATTCTTTAAATCTGCGTTTTTAATCTGTAGTCCAGTCCAGGAGCATCATCATGTGTGGCATTGTCGGCGTCGTATCCCATCAACCTGTCAACCAAATGCTGTATGACGCCTTGCTGCTGTTGCAGCACCGCGGCCAGGATGCGGCCGGCATCGCGACCAATCACAGCAGCATGTTCGCCATGCACAAGGCCAACGGCCTGGTGCGCGACGTGTTCCGCACCCGTAACATGCGTACGCTGCAAGGCAATTCCGGCATCGGCCACTGCCGCTACCCGACCGCCGGCTCGTCGAGCGAGGAGGAGGCGCAGCCGTTCTACGTCAACGCGCCGTTCGGCATCACGCTGGCGCACAACGGCAACCTGACCAACTGGGAACAGCTCAAGCAGGAGATGTTCAAGAACGACCGCCGCCACATCAACACCGACTCCGACTCGGAAGTGCTGCTGAACGTGCTGGCGCACGAACTGCAAAAGAGCACCACCGGCCTGACGCTGGACGCGGACGCCATCTTCAACGCCGTCACCGTGCTACACCGTCGCGTGCGCGGCGGCTATGCGGCGGTGGCGCAGATCGCCGGCGTCGGCCTGCTGGCCTTCCGCGATCCGTTCGGCATCCGTCCGCTGTGCCTGGGCATCAATGAAACCCCGGAAGGCGTGGAATACCTGATCGCCTCGGAATCGGTGGCGCTGGAAGGCATGGGCTTCCGCTTCGTGCGCGACATCGCGCCGGGCGAGGCGGTGTTCATCGACGCCGACAAGCAGCTGCACGCGCGCCAGTGCGCCGACAACCCGACCCTGAACCCGTGCGTGTTCGAATACGTCTACCTGGCGCGTCCTGACTCGGTGATCGACGGCGCCTCGGTGTACGCCACCCGCCTGAAGATGGGCGAGTACCTGGCCGAGAAGATCAAGCGTGAACTGAAGGACATGAAGATCGACGTGGTGATGCCGATTCCGGACTCGTCGCGTCCGGCGGCGATCCAGCTGGCGCTGGCGCTGAATGTCGAATACCGCGAGGGCTTCATCAAGAACCGCTACATCGGCCGTACCTTCATCATGCCGGGCCAGGCTGCGCGCAAGAAATCCGTGCGCCAGAAGCTGAACGCGATCCCGGATGAATTCAAGGATAAGGTGGTGCTGCTGGTGGACGACTCCATCGTGCGCGGCACCACCAGCCGCGAGATCGTGCAGATGGCGCGTGATTCCGGCGCCAAGAAGGTGATCTTCGCTTCGGCGGCGCCGCCGGTGATCTACCCGAACGTGTACGGCATCGACATGCCGACCCGCGACGAGCTGATCGCCCACGGCCGTACTGTGGAGGAAGTGTGCCGCGAAATTACCGCCGATGCGCTGGTGTACCAGGATATCGACGCGCTCAAGCGCGCCATCTCGGACGTCAATCCGGCGCTGAAGAACTTCGAGGCTTCGTGCTTCGACGGCGTGTACGTGACCGGCGACGTGACAAAGGAGTATCTGGACAAGCTGGAATACGCCCGTCACAACCCGACCAAGGCCAAGGTGCCGGAAGACGCGGCCCGCACGCAGCTGAACCTGAACCTGGCGGCCACCGAAGCCTGATCGTCGTTCCGGCGAAAGCCGGAACCCATACTGAGCATGCGTTCTATGGATTCCGGCGTGCGCCGGAATGACGGCGCAAAGGTCAACAAATGAACGAAAAAAAGAACTACGGTTTCACCACCACCATCCTGCACGGCGACCGCCAGAAGGGCATCGAGCACGGCTCGCTGCACAAGCCGATCCACACCTCGGTCGCCTTCGGCTACGCAGACGCGCGCCAGCTGGCCTCGGTCTTCCAGGGCAAGGAGCCGGGCTTCCGCTACGGCCGCCAGGGCAACCCGACCATCTCCGCGCTGGAGGAAAAGGTCAACAAGATGGAGCAGGGCGTCGGCACCATCTGCTTCGCCACCGGCATGGGCGCGATCGGCGCCGTGGTGCAGGCGCTGCTGCGCGCCGGCGACCATGTGGTGTCCTCGTCCTTCCTGTTCGGCAACACCAACAGCCTGTGGCAGACCGCCATGAGCCAGGGCATCGGCGTATCCTTCGTGGACGCCACCGACGTCGCCAACGTCGAGGCGGCCATCACCGACAACACCCGCGTGGTGTTCGTCGAAACCATCGCCAACCCGCGCACGCAGGTGGCCGACCTCAAGCGCATCGGCGAACTGTGCAAGGCGCGCGGCATCCTGTACGTGGTGGACAACACCATGACCACGCCGTATCTGTTCCAGCCGAAGTCGGTGCACGCCGGCCTGGTGGTCAACGCCCTGACCAAGTCGATCGGCGGCCACGGCAACGCGCTCGGCGGCAGCATCACCGACACCGGCGCCTACGACTGGACCCGCTTCCCGAACATCTACGAGAACTACAAAAAGGCCGCGCCGCCGCAGTGGGGCCTGGCGCAGATCCGCGCCAAGGCGCTGCGCGACTTCGGCTCCTCGCTGGCGCCGGACGCCGCGCACCACATCGCCGTCGGCGCCGAAACGCTGGCGCTGCGCATGCAGCGCACCACCGCCAACGCGCTGGCGCTGGCCGAGATGCTGGAGAAGGATGAGCGCGTCGCGGCGGTCCACTATCCGGGCCTGAAATCGCACCCGCAGCACGGCATCAGCGCGGAACTGTTCCGCGCCCACGGTTCACTGCTGAGCTTTGAGCTGAAGGATGGCCTCGATTGCTTCGACTTCCTGAACCGCCTGAAGCTGGCGATTCCGGCCTCCAACCTGGGCGACAACCGCACGCTGATCATCCCGGTCGCGCACACCATCTTCTACGAGATGGGCGCCGAGCGCCGCGCGTCGATGGGCATCGCCGAATCGCTGATCCGCGTCTCGGTGGGCATCGAGGACACCGACGATCTGCTGGACGACTTCTGCACCGCCCTCGAGGGCTGCTGACGATGAAAGCGCTGATCGCCACCAGCTTGATCGCGGCGGCCGCCGCGGCGCAGGCCGGCGATCAGCGCGTTGCCATCGACTACTACACCCATCACTACGACGGCGCCGACATCGCGCTGTCGCGCTTCCACTGCGGCGCCGCCAGCGCCATGCGCACCAGCGAGGAACGCGGCGCGTGGCTGGCGTGCTACGACCGCTTCGCGCGCAACTTCCGCGCCGCGCTGCCGGTCGGCCGCACTATCCCGGTGGAGGTGGCGCAGGCCATGAGCGAGGCCGAACTGGCCGCCGCCCAGCAATTGATGAATCAGGTGTTTGTGCAGGTCGCGCAAGAGGCGCGCCAGCAAGCCGATCTGGTCTTGCTGGCGCAGGGTGACGTGCTTAGTGCCAGGTCCGCATCAGGCCTACTGCCAGGCCTTCCAGCGCAAACTCGTCCGCTTCCGGATCGACCTTGATGATCTTGAAGTCCGGATTCTCCGGCAGCAGCTCGATGGTCGAGCCGGTCTTGCGGTAGCGCTTGACCGTCACTTCGCTGCCGATGCGGGCCACCACGATCTGGCCATTCTTGGCGCTGTCCACTTTCTTCACCGCCAGCAGGTCGCCATCCATGATGCCGGCGTCGCGCATCGACTCGCCGCGCACCTTCAGCAGGTAGTCCGGCTTGGACGCAAACATCGCCGGGTCCACGCTGTAGCTGGTTTCCAGGTTCTCCTGCGCCAGGATCGGCGAGCCGGCGGCCACACGGCCGATCAGCGGCAGCGACATCATCAGCGCGGCCGGCACTTTCGGCGCCGGCGGCTCGGCGTGCGCGCCCAGCAGGCGGATGCCGCGCGAAGTGCCGGCGGCGATCTCGATCGCGCCCTTGCGCGCCAGGGCCTGCAGGTGCTCCTCGGCGGCGTTGGCCGACTTGAAGCCCAGTTCGGCCGCGATCTCGGCGCGGGTCGGCGGGAAGCCGGTGTTTTCGATGGCGTCCTTGATCAGATTCAGGATTTGTTCCTGGCGTGCGGTGAGCTTGAGCATGAGTACAGTGAGCCTGTGTATATGAACAGTCTGTATTTTTGTACAGTGTGACGCGAAAAGCAAGGGGATTTGTTGCTTTGCGCGAAATTAATTCATGTTTTAGTTGCTGGTCCAGCTCGTCGGGCCATCGGACAGCGCGCCGAGGTACTCGTTGCGCTTGCCGTCGCGCTCGGTAACGATGCGTGCCTGCGGCGTGTGCGGCGTGCGCGCCGCCAGTTGCAGCGTGACCGCGCCGCTGCGCGGATCGTAGATGGCGCTGTCGTATTTGCCGGCTTCCAGCGTGATCCAGACGCGGTGCGGCGCGATGAACAGGCGGGTGCGGGCGCTGTCCTTCGGCGTGATGTGCAGCTTGCCGTCGTCCGCGACCCGCAGGTTGGCGCCGAAGGCCAGCCAGCCGAAGGTCGGATCGTTCACCACATAGGTGGCGGTGGCGTAGGCGTGGCCGTAGAAGCCCATGCCGTAGTCGCCGCTGTAGGCGTCCCAGCGCATCATGTCGGGCCAGGCGTGGAAGGCGGCCGAAGCGAAGCCCTGCTGGTCGATATTGGTGACGCCGCCCATCAGGCCGCCGTAGGCCACGCGCAGCAGGTGCAGGTCGGACGGATTGGCGCGGAAGGCCTCAAACAGCGGCACCGCGTTCAGCGTCGAGCCGTAGTGGTGGATCTGGCGCTCGATGCGTCTGGTCTTGCCGCCATACAGGAAGTCCCAGTAGCGGCGCGCGTTGCCGTTGTAGCCCCAGCTTGGCATGGTGGGATCGTAGCCAAGGATGACTTCGCGCGTGATGTCGGCCTGCGGCTGGTAGCCGAAGTGACGCATCCAGGCGTAGACCTCGGCCTGGCCGGTGGAGTCCCACGCCATCTCGCTGCCGAATGGGTAGGTCAGCGTGCGCCAGTGGTCGGCGCGCTGTTTCATCAGGCGCTCCATGTCGGCGGCCTCGGCGTGCAGGCCTTCGCGTTGCAGGTCCTTGAGGATGTCGACGAAGACATCGCCCTCCATCAGGCCGAACTGGGCGTACTCGGGCGCGTCGCGCACCATGGCCGCCACGGTCTGGTAGGCATGCTCCAGATACCAGCGCCAGTCGTGCGCGGTCACAAGTCCCGCATGGTTGCGGGCCAGGCGGTACAGCACCCAGTGGCCGATGGCGACGTGGGGGTAGTTGTAGGCGCGGCCAAGGTCGGCGGCGTCTTGCTTGCTCCATGAGGTCCAGGTTTTCCAGTCGGCCTTTGGGTCGTAGTAGCCGGGGAAGGCTTGCGGGTCGTAGTAGAACAGGCTCTTGCGCACGGCGCCGGCCTGCGGCCCGTCGGCCACCTGCAGCTTGCCGACCACGGTCTGGTTGACCAGCTGCTCCAGCCTGGCGACTTCGCCGGGGTCGGGGTTGTCCAGCTGCTTCATGATGGCGGCCACCCAGCTGCCGCCACCGCCTTCGTCGCTCATGCCGGAGATCCACACACGGGTGTCGTCGGTGACGATACGGTTGGCATCGCGGTCGTAGGTCAGGATGGCGGGCGCGCGCTGGAACGGATCGTTCTTGTCGTCGAACCATTGGCGCGTGGTGGCGAAGCGCCCCAGGTCGGCCACGGCCTGCTCCAGCGGCTTGGTGATGAAGTAGCTGATGGTTTGCACGCTGTGGTCGGCGTAGGTGATGTTCAGGCGCGCCGGCCCCCAGCCCTGGCTCTTGACGGTGTAGCGCAGCCAGCCCCTGGCCGCCCAGTCGCCGCCGGCACCGCCCGCCGCCGGCGTGACCGCCAGCGCACCGGCCGGCTCGGCGGCGATGCTGGCGACTTTTTGCGCGCTATGCAGGAACAGCGTGGCGTCCATATCGGTCGGCACCACGTAGCCCGGAACGCCGACCGCCACCGGCCGCCGCTGCGCGATCAATGTCTGCTCGATGGCGCGGATCGACGGCGCGGTCACGAAACGCAGGCCGATCTCGCGCCGCTCGCCCGGCCGCAACGTCAGGCTGGTGGGCGTGTTCCATTGCTCTCCGGCGTTTTTCCACTCAGCCTCGGCGTAGGCCTTGCTCGCAACAGCCCAGTCGTAGAAACCTTCGGCGGTCTGCTCGCGCTTGCTGCCGTCCTCGATCGGGCGCCACGCTTCCAGCGGCGTGTGGCCATCGGGCAGCACCAGCAGGGCGGGGCCCTGGCCGTTGAGGCGGGTCACCTGCACGTAGCCGGCGTCGCGCCCGATGTAGGGATCGGCGAAGCTGGCGCTGGCGTGGGCCTGCTCCAGCGTGCGGCCGGTGATGATGTTGTCGAACACCATCGGCATGCCCAGGCCGCCGATTTCCACCGGCCGCCGCGAGCGGTTGATCAGCGTGAAGCGCAGCACCAGCGCGCCCTTGTCGTTGAGCCAGCGGCGTTCCACCGTCAGCGGCAGGCCGGCGCCCATGCTGGCGCTGAGGTCGGCGGCGGCCAGCGCGCGGCCGGCCGGCAGGATGCGCGCCGGCTTGCGCACGCGCGACGAGGAGTAGTCGCGCCAGGCGCCATCGCCCTCGCGCAGGCGCAGGTTGAGGTCGCCGATGTGGGCATAGCCGTCGCCGCGCCGCTCGGCCACCCGGGTGCCGGGCGCGAAATCGAAAGACGGATCGCTGACCGGCGTCAGGCGCGCCAGCGTCTGGGTGTCGCTGCGCAAGGCCAGCAGCAGTTGCGGCGTGCTGTAGGCCTGGCCGGAGGCGAGCGAGGGCAGGGCGATCAAGGCGGCGACAAGTAGTTTCATGGGCAATCCTGTTGAAAGTGCAACACGATAGTAGCATTGCCCCGGCCACAACACGACGCTGGATTTCCGGCGCAAAAGCTGCTATAGTCGCGGGCTTACCTCTTCCCACACCTGTCTTGACGCCAGGGTGGGCTATTTATCAAGTCCTTAAGGGAGTTATACATGCGTCACTACGAAATCGTATTTATCGTCCATCCGGACCAGAGCGAGCAAGTGCCCGCCATGATCGAGCGTTACAAAACCACCGTAACGACCCGTGGCGGCAACGTTCACCGTGTTGAAGACTGGGGCCGTCGTCAAATGGCTTACCCAATCCAGAAACTGGCGAAAGCGCACTACATCTGCCTGAACATCGAAGCAGACAACGAAACCCTGGTTGAGCTGGAAACCGCATTCAAATTCAATGATGCCGTCCTGCGTCACCTGACCGTCAAGCTGAAGAAAGCCGAAACCGCTCCTTCGCCGATGATGAAGTCGGTACAACGCGAAGACGCAGCCAAGTCGCACCGCGCGGAAGCCGCCGCTGCCGCTCCAGCCGCTTAATTGTCCTGAGAAGGAACCGCGCTGAACCAGCTCCAGTTCATCGCCCTCATCGCCGAACGGGATGCAATCCGTTACACCCCGGCCGGCATGCCGATCGTCAACGCTGTACTCCAGCACCGGTCGCAGCAGATGGAGGCGGGCATCGCCCGTTTGACCGAGTTTGAAGTGTCCGCCGTCGCGGCGGGCGAGATTTCAGGCCGTTTCATTCAGGCGCCACTGGGCGGGATGTATCAGTTCTCCGGTTTCCTCAGCAAGAAAAGCCGCAATAGCAAAAGCCTGGTGTTTCACATCATTGATTTTAGTGCTGTCCAAGACAGCTCAATTTAAATACAGGAGCCTAAAATGGCATTCGGTAAAAAGTTCGACAAAAACAAGCTCAAGCTGAAAGAAAAGCGCAAGCAACAAAACCCACTGTTCAAGCGCAAGAAGTTCTGCCGCTTCACCGCCGCTGGCGTTGAGCAAGTAGACTACAAAGACGTAGACACCCTGAAAGACTTCATCCAGGAAAACGGCAAAATCATGCCAGCACGTCTGACCGGCACCAAAGCCCACTACCAGCGTCAAGTTGACACCGCGATCAAGCGCGCGCGTTACCTGGCCCTGCTGCCGTACACCGATCTGCACAACGCCTAATCGCGGCAGAGAAACTGGAGAAGAACTATGCAAATCATTCTGTTGGAAAAAGTTGTCAATCTGGGCAACCTGGGTGAAGTCGTTAAAGTCAAAGACGGCTACGCACGTAACTTCCTGATCCCGCAAAAAATGGCCCGCCGTGCGACCACGTCGGCCATCGCGGAATTCGAAGCCAAGCGCGCCGAACTGGAAAAAGCTGCCGCCGCCAAGCTGGCCGCCGCTCAAGCCCAGGGCGAAAAGCTGAACGGCATGACCGTGACCGTGTCGCAGAAAGCCGGCGTCGACGGCCGTCTGTTCGGCTCGGTGACCAACTTCGACATCGCCGAAGCCCTGACCAAAGCAGGCTTCGCTGTTGAAAAAGCCGCTGTGCGCATGCCAACCGGTCCGCTGAAGACCGTGGGCGAGTTCCCAGTCAGCGTTGCCCTGCACACCGACGTGGTGGCGGAAGTAACCGTTGCCGTTGTGGGCGAAGCCGCCTAAGACTTGACCGGGCGGCAACGCCTGTCGAGTTTGCAACACCCTTGAAAAAAGCCGGGCTCCGCCCCGGCTTTTTTCTCGTCATAAATTTTGTAGTCCGGCACAAGCAGGTATAATTCGCGCCATGAACGCCCCCTCCGATCCGCAAGTCGAGTCGCTCCGCGTCCCGCCGCATTCCATCGAAGCAGAACAGTCCGTCATTGGCGGCCTGCTGCGCGATAACGCCGCGTTCGACCGCATCGCCGACATGATGCAGCCGGAAGACTTCTACCGCTACGACCACCGCATCATCTTCGAACAGATCGTGCGCATGATCAACTCGTCCAAGCCGGCCGACGTGATCACCGTGTTCGAGAACCTGACACAGCTGGGCAAGGCCGAGGACGTCGGCGGCCTGGCCTACCTCAACGCCATGGCGCAGAACACGCCGTCGGCGGCCAACATCCGCCGCTACGCCGAGATCGTGCGCGACCGCTCGGTGCTGCGCCAGCTGATCACCGTGGCCGACGACATCTCCGGCCAGGCCTTCAGCCCGCAGGGCAAGGAAACCAAGGAAATCCTGGACGAGGCCGAGTCGCGCATCTTCGCCATCGCCGAGCAGGGCGCGCGCGGCGCCGCCGGCTGGCTGGCGGTGCAGCCGCTGCTGACCCAGGTGGTCGAGCGCATCGACGAGTTGTACTCGCGCGACAACCAGTCCGAGATCACCGGCGTGCCGACCGGCTTCATCGACCTCGACCGCATGACTTCCGGCCTGCAGCCGGGCGACCTGGTGATCGTGGCCGGCCGCCCGTCGATGGGCAAGACCGCGTTCTCGGTCAACATCGGCGAGAACGTGGCGATCGAGGCCGGCCTGCCGGTGGCCGTGTTCTCGATGGAGATGGGCGGCGCCCAGCTGGCCATGCGTATGCTGGGTTCGGTTGGTCAGCTGGACCAGCACCGCCTGCGGACCGGCCGCCTGAACGACGAGGACTGGCCGCGCCTGACGCACGCCATCCAGAAGATGAACGACGCCCAGTTGTTCATCGACGAAACCCCGGCCCTGAACCCGATCGAGATGCGCGCGCGCGCGCGCCGCCTGGCGCGCCAGTGCGGCAAGCTCGGCCTGATCATCGTCGACTACCTGCAGCTGATGCAGGGTTCCAAGGCCGGCGACAACCGCGCCTCCGAGATCTCGGAGATCTCGCGCTCGCTCAAGGGCCTGGCCAAGGAGCTGGGCTGCCCGGTGATCGCCCTGTCGCAGCTGAACCGCTCGCTGGAGCAACGCCCCAACAAGCGTCCCGTCATGTCCGACCTGCGCGAATCGGGCGCTATCGAGCAGGACGCGGACGTCATCATCTTCCTGTATCGCGACGAGGTCTACAACCCGGACTCGCCCGATAAGGGAACGGCCGAGATCATCATCGGTAAGCAGCGTAACGGCCCGATCGGCGCGGTACGTCTGACCTGGATCGGCCAGTACACCAAGTTTGGCAATTACGTCGGTAACCTGTCTATCTACCAGGGCGACTAATCCTTGCGCCGGCCCGACCCATGGCTGGCGATCTGCAGTAGTAATAAAACGGAGAAAAATATGTTTGGACGTTTGATGCCCACCGAGGGCAAATTCTTTGACCTGTTTAATCAGCACGCCGAGCTGTGCGTCAAAGGCGCGAAAGAAATGGTGGGCCTGATGTCCAATTTCGACGACCTGGAAAACCGCGTGCACGCGATCGAAAGCATCGAGAAGCAAGCCGACAAGATCACCTACCAGACCGTCGACATGCTGCACAAGACCTTCATCACGCCGATCGACCGCGACGACATCCACAAGCTGATCACCCGCCAGGACGACATCCTGGACCTGCTGGAGGACGCGGCCCAGACCGTGTCGCTGTACGACCTGCACTCGGTCACGCCGGAAGCCAAGCGCCTGGCCGAGCTGGTGCTGGCCTGCACCGAGAAGCTGAAGGAAGCGGTGTCGATGCTGCACAATATGGACAACTCGCGCCAGATCGTCTCCATCTGCGAAGAGATCGACCGCCTGGAATCGGACGCCGACCACGTGATGCGCGCCGCCATGTCCAAGCTGTTCCGCGACGAGCCGGACGTGCGCAACCTGATCAAGATGAAGGCCATCTACGAAATCCTGGAAACCGTGACCGACCGTTGCGAAGATGTGGCCAACATCATCGAAGGCATCATCGTCGAAAACGCATAATTACAAAGACGAGTACCCATGCAAACCCTACAAATCAGTATCTACGTGCTGGGCATGCTGATCGCCCTGGCGCTGATATTTGACTTCATGAACGGCTTCCATGACGCCGCCAACGCGATCGCCACCGTGGTCTCGACCGGCGTGCTCAAGCCGCAAACCGCCGTCGCCATGGCGGCCCTGTTCAACTTCGTCGCCATCTTCGTGTTCCACCAGCTGACCGTGGCGGCCACGGTGGGCAAGGGCACCATCGATCCGGGCGTGGTCGACCAGTACGTCATCTTTGGCGCGCTGGTGGGCGCCATCGTGTGGAACATCTTCACCTGGTACTACGGCATCCCGTCGTCGTCGTCGCACGCGCTGATCGGCGGTCTGGTGGGCGCGGCCGTGGCCAAGAGCGGCACCGGCGCGCTGATCTCGGCCGGCCTGATCAAGACCGTGGTGTTCATCGTGCTGTCGCCGCTGCTGGGCTTCGTGTTCGGCTCGCTGATGATGCTGCTGGTGTCGTGGATCTTCGTGCGCTCGACGCCGCGCCGGGTCGACAAATGGTTCCGCCGCCTGCAGCTGTTCTCGGCCGCATCGTACAGCCTGGGCCACGGCGGCAACGACGCCCAGAAAACCATCGGCATCATCTGGATGCTGCTGATCGCGGCCGGTTACTCGACCGCCGGCGCCAAAGAGCCGCCGCTGTGGGTGATCGTCTCGTGCTACACCGCGATCTCGTTCGGCACCCTGTTTGGCGGCTGGCGCATCGTCAAAACCATGGGTCAGAAGATCACCAAGCTGAAACCGGTGGGCGGCTTCTGCGCCGAGACCGGCGGCGCCATCACCCTGTTCACCGCGACCGCGCTGGGCGTGCCGGTGTCGACCACCCACACCATCACCGGCGCCATCGTCGGCGTCGGTTCGGCGCAAAAGATGTCGGCGGTGCGCTGGGGCGTGGCGGGCAACATCGTGTGGGCGTGGATCTTCACCATCCCGGCCTCGGCCTTCGTGGCCGCGATCGCCTGGTGGATAGGGCATCACATCATGTAAAACCAAAGGGAGCTTCGGCTCCCTTTTTTTCTGGAAGACGCATTTTGCGACTTCAAATTGGCGCGAGTAGAATCGACATTCTTTTGATGAGCGACAGATGATGGCGATGGATTTTGCGGGTTTGATGCAGTTGGCGCAGCGGTCGGCGGCGGTGACCGCGCAGTGCGGTTGCCACGATGCCGCCTTGCTGGCATGGCGGGCCGTTCCGCTGACGCTGGAACTGGATCAGTTCGAGGAAGTGGCCACGCTGGTGGCAGACCCATACACCGAGCCGACCTTTGCCGAATACCACGCCAACGGCACCCGCTACCACAGCGAAGACGCCCCCATCGCGCCGCGCTACTTTCCCTGCAACCGCAGTCACGTCGTACGCTGCGTGAAGTGCGGTCGCCACTACCTGCGCTACACCGAAGCCGGCGGCTACTTCAGCGAAGTGCGCATGCGCGCCCTGCGGCCATCGGTGCTGGCAGACGCCGCTTTATAGCGCATTCGGTGCCGGGATGCGCTATCATCCCGGGTCCGTTTTTTAATCCAGCCCGATCCCCATGAGTCCTCCTCGCAGCAAGCGTTACTCCCGATACCGCCAAGGCCTGGAAGCCGTGATGAACATGGCCACGCTGGGCGGGCTGGTGAGCGCCCTCAGCTACCACTGCGGGCTGCATGGGCGCATGGGCGTCACCCGCTACAGCGTCACGCTGCCGGCCGAGCGCCGCCTGCGCCGACCGCTGAAAATCGGCTTCGCCTCCGATTTCCACGCCGGCCGTCCGACCCATCCGGCCATCTTCGCCGACCTGTTCGCCAAAATCGCCGAGGAGCAGCCCGACGTGCTGCTGCTGGGCGGCGACTACGTCACCGGGCCGGCGCGCAACGCCGCCTTGCTGTGCCCGGGCCTGGCCGCGTGCCAGCCGCCGCTGGGCAAGTTCGCGGTGTTCGGCAACCACGACCTCACCACCGACGACGCGGAGATCGCGCGCCTGTTCGGCGAGGCAGGCGTCACCATGCTGGTCAACCGCGGCGTTGCCTTGCCGGCGCCGTTCGACAGCGTCTCGGTGTGCGGCATGGACGACCCCTGGACCGGCGAGGCGGATGGCGACGCCACCTTTGCCGGCGCCGGCGCCACCCGCATCCTGCTGGTGCACGCGCCGGACGGGCTGCTGATGTTGAACGGCCACCGCTACGATGTCGGTTTCGCCGGCCACACCCACGGCGGCCAGATCGCCCTGCCCAACGGCACGCCGCTGGTGATGCCGCAAGGGCCGCTATCGCGGCCGTTCTACTACGCCCGCTTCCCGGTCACCGGCAATGGCGACCTCATCGTCAGTCGCGGCGTTGGCTGCAGCGGCATCCCGATCCGCATCAACGCCGACCCCGAGCTGGTCATTTGCACCCTGCAATAAATTCGGGGTCAGCTCTGACATTCGGACAAGCGCACCAGATGTTTGATTTAGCTCAATACGAAAATCCTGGCATTTTTGCGTATTGAGCTAAATCAAAGATGAGCGTTCGCTGTCCGAATGTCAGAGCTGACCCCGAATGCTGTGTCTGGCATTACGGCGTGTAAAATGGCCATATACGTGACCTGACTCCGGATTAATCATGACCACGATCCAACTAGCAATGGAAGACCCGGGCGCGGCCGATTCGCTTGCTTTGATGGATGAGCTGTCGACGGCGCTGGAGGCGATTACCGGCGATGGCGGCAGGTCGTCGTTCGATGTCGACGATGTGCGCGGGCCGATGGCCTGTTTCGTGGTCGCGCGCGATCTCAACGGGGCCGCGCTCGGCTGCGGCGCGCTGCGTCCGCTGGAGCCCGGCGTCGCCGAGATCAAGCGCATGTACGCGCGCCACGGCACCAGTGGCGTGGGCAGCGCCGTGCTGCGCTATCTCGAAGAGGAGGCGGTTGCCATGGGGTATCAGGCGATCTGGCTGGAAACGCGGCTGGTCAATCGGCGCGCGGTCGATTTTTACGAGGCGCGCGGCTATACCCGCATCGCCAACTATGGCAAGTACATCGGCAATCCGCTGGCGGTGTGCTTTGAAAAGCAGTTGCCGTCGGTGCTGGAGCTGGCGTAAATAACTTCCTTGCAAGTTTGATGTAAGCCTGATCTTACAAGGTCTTGCGACGGACGCTGCTTTCGTGCGCGCGCTCTGGGGCGCACAATATCTGCCATGAAAATCATAGACCAACGCTACTTGGAGAGCGGCAACCGCTATTCCACCCAACCGTGTTTGCTCAGCATCCTGGAGCTGGATGAGGCGGTCACGCCCGAAGCGACCGAGAAGCTGCAGAAACGCCTGTACAACGTCCTGCCCGGCCTGCGCCGGCTGCGCGGCGTGGTCGGCAAACGCGCCGACGCCGTGCCGCCCCTCGTGGAGCTGGTGCAGCAGACCGCGATCGAATTGCGACGCCTGGTGCTGAACGACGTCGCGATCGGCTTTGTCGGTGTCGTGCCGCGCATGCAGGGACGCTACCGGCTGGTGCTGCCGGCCACGGCCGGCGCGCCCGCGCTGGCGATCGCCACGCAACTGGTCAGCGCCATGCTGGCCGGCCGCTCGTACAACCTGAAAGCCGGCCTGGCCCACCTGCGCGCGCTGGCAGACCGTCGCCGCAAACCGCGCGGTTATTTGATGCACACCGCCCGCACCATCTTGATGTCGGTGATCCCGAGGAGGACTTTCTCGATGCCGTCCATTTTCAGAGTCAGCATGCCGTCCTCCAGCGCGGCGGCCAGTAGTTGAGCCACGCGCGCGTGCTCCTGTAGCAGCTTCTTGACCTTGTCGGTGCCGACCATCAGCTCGTGCAGGCCGACGCGGCCTTTGTAGCCTTTGTTGCACTCGTCGCAGCCGGCCGCGCGGTAGAGCGTGAACTTGCCGTCTTTCGTGTATTGCTGGCGCCAGCGCGCCAGTACCACGGACTTGTCGAGCAGGTCTTCGCAGTATTCAGTCAGCAGGGCGTCCAGCTCGGCCGGCGACGGCTCGTAAGCCTGCTTGCATTTGCCGCACAGGCGCTTGGCCAGGCGTTGCGCCAGAATGCCCAGCAGCGCGTCGGAGAAGTTGAACGGGTCCATGCCCATGTCCAGCAGCCGCACGATGGATTCCGGCGCGCTGTTGGTGTGCAGCGTGGAGAACACCAGGTGGCCGGTCAGCGAGGCTTCGATGCCCATGCTGACGGTCTCCTTGTCGCGCATTTCCCCCACCATGATGATGTCCGGATCGGCGCGCAGGAAGGCCCGCATCACGGTGGCGAAGTCCAGCCCGGCCTTGCGGTTGACCTGCACTTGCCGCAGGCCTTTCTGGGTGATCTCGACCGGATCCTCGGCGGTCCAGATCTTGGTGTCCGGCGTGTTCAGGTAGTTGAGCACGGAGTGCAGGGTGGTGGTCTTGCCGGAGCCGGTCGGGCCGCATACGAAGAACAGGCCGTAGGGCTTGCTGACCGTCTCGCGCAGGCGTTCCAGGTTGAACGGCAGCACGCCCAGCTTGTCGAGCGGGATCGGTTCGCCTGCCGCCAGGATGCGCATGACGATGTCCTCCACCCCGCCCGACGAGGGTATGGTCGCCACCCGCAGTTCGATGTCGAGCGGGCCGTATTTCTTGAACTTGATCTTGCCGTCCTGCGGCTTACGGCGCTCGGAGATGTCGAGGTCGCACATGATCTTCACGCGCGCCACCAGCGCCGCACGGTAGCTGGCCGGGATTTCGATGTAGGGCACCAGCGTGCCATCCTTGCGGAAGCGGATGCCGGTCTTGCCCTTGCCCGGCAGCGGTTCGATGTGGATGTCCGACACGCCCTGGCGGTGGGCGTCCATGATGATCTTGTTGAGCAGCTTGACCAGCTCGTTCTCCACCGCCTCCGACACCTCGCCGGCGCCTTCGCCATCCTCGTCGTAGCTGTCGTCCATGCCGGACAGCAGGTCGCCCACGCTGGCGTTGTCGCCATGGCCGAAGAACAATTCCACCATCTGGCGGAATTCGCGCTGCGAGGTGACACGGTACAGCGGCTTGGCGCGCGGGAAGATCTGCTCGACGATGTGGGTGTGCGCCACCCGCTCGGGATCGAGCGCCACCACCAGCAAGCCGTCCTTGCCGTCCTCCAATGGCAGCCAGCCGGCTTCCTCGACGTACTGGCGCTTGAGGTTCTTCAGCAGCTCCACCGGTTTCAGGCGGTCGGCGCGGAAGTGCTCGTACGGCACGCCGAAATGCCTCTCCAGCGAGACGCCGATGGTGGCCGGCTTGATCTCGTATTCGTCGATCAGCACATCCTCGATGTCGACCGCCCTGGCGCGCGCGCCGCGCGTGGCCAGCTCCAGCTCCTGCGCCGAGATCACCGCCCCGGTCACCAGCCCGTCATACTTGGTGCGTACCATCTGTGGCGGCTTCATGCGCTGCGAGAAGGCCACCGACAAGGTTTCGCACAATTCCTTCACGCCATCCTCGGCGATGCTGGAGAAGGGCACGCGGTCGCGGTTGTTGATGAACTGGACCACGCCCAGCAGCTCGCGCGACTGCACGGCGATCAGCGGCGCCACCAGCATCTGCTTGGTGCGGTAGCCGGTGCGCTGGTCCACGCCCCGCTGGAAGCGCAGCTCGGGCGAGTAGCGCGCCAGCTCGCTCTGGTCGTAGACGTCGGCGATGTTGACGGTCTTGCGCGTCAGCGCCACGTAGCCGGCGATGCTGGCCGGCGTGACCGCCAGCTTGAGGTCGCGGAATGAGGTCAGGCCGGTCTTGACCTTGGAGACGATGTAGTCTTTCTCCTTGTCCATGGCGTACAGCGTGAAGCGGTCGCAGTTGAACAGGTCGCAGAATTCCATGCCCAGGTCGAGCATGATTTCATCGAGGTTGCTGGTGGCGTGGATCTTGGTGGTGACCGCTTGCAACTTCTGAAAAAACGCCAGCCGCAGATCGACGTCGCTAGGTCGTGTGCTGGGGCCGGCGTCATTCATGATCGCTCCGCTAAGTGAGTTGGACTTCCATGCCTTCGTATGCGAGGAAAACCTGCAGATCGCCCAGTAGCGGGGCGTGGCGCGCCATGACTTCGGCAAACACGGCTTCCAGCTCGTCGTCGCCGCGCGTCGGTTCGTGATGGGTGCAGTATAGCGCCTTGGCGCCGGTGCGCAGCGCCAGCGAGAACGCCGAGTCGAAGGTGCCGTGGCCCCAGCCCTGCTTGGCCGGGTACTCCTCGCGCGTGTACGAGCAGTCGACGATCAGGGCGTCGACCCCGCGCACGGTGGCGTCGATGGCGGCGTTGCGCTCGGTCATCCATTGCTCGTAGGCGGCATGCTCGGGGTGGCCGGGCGGATGGATGTTGTAGTGCGGCTCGTGGTCGCCGGTGAAGAACAGCGAGCGGCCGTTGCATTCGATGCGGTAGCCGAGGTCGGTCACCGGGTGGTTCATCACCACGTTGCTGACGGTGGCGTCGCCCACGGCGACCGGCTGGTCCACCTCCAGCGTCTGGTACTCGATGGTGGCGTCCATCTGGGTTTCGCTGACGGGGAAGTAGCTGTTTTGCAGCTGCACCCCCATCACGTGCTCGATGCCGTTGCCGGTCACCGGGTCGGTGACGCCATGCAGCCGCACCCGGCTGCCGGCGATGAACAGCGGCGTGAAGAAGGGCAGGCCGTGGATGTGGTCCCAGTGGCTGTGGGTGATGAAGATGTTGGCGTGGATGGGCTTGGTTTTATTCTGGATCAGCGATTGCGCCAGCGCGAACAGGCCGGTGCCGCCATCGAGGATGATCAGGGTGTCGTTGTCGGTGCGTACTTCGATGCAGGTGGTATTGCCGCCGTAACGCGCCGTCCGCGGACCCGGGGAGGGAATGGAACCCCGGACTCCCCAAAATTTAAATTTCATACGCCATCCCTGATAAACGCCCTTATTGTTGTTAATTTGTTGCTTCGTTACCTAGGCCGATAATAACTTTTTTTTGCAACAAGGGGGAAAAGCCGATGCAAATTCGTCGCATCGCCAATTTCCTGATGTACAACAGCTTGCACTAGAGCTACACTTCCAAACTGCGCTTGCGTCTTGCGCGCCCTTGTGCCTGTCCAAAACGCTGTCTAAAAAAACAACCATGCAAGAGTTGAACCACACCAAAATCGCGGAGCGCCTGGACCAGCTGACCGAGCTCAGCGTCCAGCTCGGCAGCAATCACGACACCGATTCGCTGCTGGAACGCATACTCATGGTTGCCAAGAGCATGACCAATGCGGACGGCGGCACGCTGTACCGTCCCAGCGACGACAAGCGCCACCTGAACTTCCACATCCTGTTCAACGACACCCTCAACATCCGCCAGGGCGGCACCAGCGGCGTGCCGGTGAGCGGGGGCGTGCCGCTGTACGACGACCAGGGCGAGAAAAACCTGTCGGCGGTGGCGGCCTACGCGGCCCACTTCCACCTGTCGGTCAATATCGAGGATGTGTACAAGGCCGATGTGTTCAACTTCTCCGGCATGGTCAAGTTCGACCAGCTGCGCGGCTACCATTCGCAATCGATCCTGACGGTGCCGATGAAAGACCACGAGGGCGAGCTGGTGGGCGTGCTGCAGCTGATTAACGCCAAGGACAAGGAAACCGGCGAGATCCTCGCCTTCAGCCAGACCGACCAGCGCTTCATCGAGGCGCTGGCCGCGCAGGCGGCGGTGGCGCTGACCCATCAGCGTCTGATCATCCAGTTGGAAGAGCTGCTGGAGTCCCTGGTCAACCTGATCAACATCGGCATCGACGACAAGTCGCCGTACACCGGCCGCCACTGCCAGTTCGTGCCCGAGCTGACCATGATGCTGGCCGAGGCCGTGCACAACACCGACAGCGGCCCGCTGGCGGACTTCCGCATGACCGACGCCGACCGCAAGGAGCTGTGGCTGGCCGGCCTGCTGCACGACTGCGGCAAGATCACCACCCCGGTGCACGTGGTGGACAAGGCCACCAAGCTGGAAACCATCGTCGACCGCATCGGCATGATCGACACCCGCTTCGAGGTGCTGCTGCGCGACGCCGAGATCGCCGCCCTCAGGCGCAAGCTGGCGCCGGGCGCCGACAGCGCCGCCATCGACGCGGAGCTGGCGCAACAGCAGGCCACGCTGCGCGAGGAGCGCGAATTCATCCGCGTGGCCAACATCGGCGGCGAGGGCATGAAGCCGGAGGACCAGGAGCGCGTGCGCCAGATCGGCAAGCGCCGCTGGGTCGGCCCGGACGGCGTCGAGCGCGATTTCCTCGACGACGATGAGTTGCTGAACCTGACCATCAAGTTCGGCACCCTGACCGACGCCGAGCGCAAGGAAATCAACAACCACATCGTCATGACCATCAAGATGCTGGAGGCCCTGCCGTGGCCCAAGCACCTGAAGAACGTGCCGGAATACGCCGGCGGCCAC
The DNA here is from genome assembly GCF_013376005.1 of Duganella sp. SG902. Lineage (GTDB taxonomy): Bacteria > Pseudomonadota > Gammaproteobacteria > Burkholderiales > Burkholderiaceae_D > Rugamonas. Next base: position 133,973 of record NZ_JABMJK010000008.1, read on the forward strand.
CACGAGCGCATGGACGGCAAGGGCTATCCGCGCGGCCTGACCAAGGACCAGATGTCGGTGCAGGCGCGGGTGATGGCGATCGCCGACATCTTCGAGGCGCTGACCGCCCGGGACCGGCCTTACAAGAAGGGCAAGATGCTGTCCGAGTCGCTGCGCATCCTCGGCAACTTCTCGCTCAACGGCCACATCGATCCGGACCTGTTCGACATCTTCATCCGCAACAAAATCTATCTCGAATTCGCCCATAAGAACATGGACGAAAAACAGATCGACGTCATCGACGAAGCCAGGATCCCCGGCTACACGCCCTGATGCGCCTGCTTCCCGCCAAATTCACCAAGGTCGTCGCCAAGTACTGGAAACGCTGGCTGCTGGGCATGCTGATCACCGCCATCGGCGTGGCCTATTCGCTGGCGCTGTTCAGCAACGACACCATCGCCCGCCTCGACAACCTGTGGGCCGGCGAGCGCATGAAGCTGGAGGCGCCCACGCTGGACCAGCGCATCGTGATTGTCGACATCGACGGCAAGTCGCTGACCGAGTTCGGCCGCTTCCCGTGGAGCCGCAACGTGCAGGCCAGCCTGATCTCGCAACTGGTCGACCACTACAAGGTGGCGGCGGTCGGCTACGACATCTCGTTCCCCGAGCCGGACACCTCGTCCGGCTACAACGTGCTGGAGAAACTGTCGAAGACCGAGCTGAGGGACGTGCCGGTGCTGCGCCAGCGGCTGGAGCAGCTCAAGCCGATGATGGATTACGACGGCGTGTTCGCGGCGGCGCTGGCGGGCAAGCCGGTGATCCTCGGCTTCAACCTGTCGCCGGACCAGATCAAGGGCGCGCTGCCCAAGCCGCTGTTTTCAGAGGCCGACCTGAACGGCCGCGAGCTGCTGGCCTACAACGCCCCCGGCTTCGAGGCCAACGTGCCGGTGCTGACGCAGGCTGCGGCCGGCGCCGGCAGCTTCTCGGTGGTGACCGACCCGGACGGCATCGTCCGCAGCGCCTACCTGATCCAGCAGGTCGGCGAGCATTACTACCCCTCGCTGTCGCTGGCCACCGCCTCGCTGTACCTGAAGGCGCTGGCGGTCAAGCCGCTGATGACGGAAACCGCCGACCAGCTGTCGCAAAACCAGCTCGACAGCGGCGGCTACGACGCCCTGACCATCCTGCTGCCGGGGCGCAAGCAGCGTGTGATCCCGGTGGGCGAGGCGATGAGCACGGTGGTGCAATACCGTGGCCGCGGCGGCCCGCACGGCGGCTCGTTCCGCTACGTGTCGGCGGCCGACGTGCTGACCGGGCGCGCGCCGCAGGACTTGCTGCGGGGCACGGTGGTGCTGATCGGCACCACGGCGCCGGGGCTGGTCGACCTGCGGGCCACGCCGGTCAATCCCGAATATCCCGGGGTGGAGATCCACGCCAACCTGATCAAGTCGATCCTCGACAACCGTTTCAAGTCGCGGCCGTACTGGGCGTTCGTGGCCGAGGCCGGCGAGATCCTGGTGGCCGGCCTGGTGCTCAGCTTCGCGCTGGCGGCGCTGTCGCCGCTGCGCGTGATCCTGCTGGGGAGCGTGGCGCTGGCCGCCGTGGTGGGCCTGAATTACTACCAGTACAGCGGGCAGGACCTGATCTTCAACCTGGCCATGCTGGTGATCGTGATTGTCAGCCTGTTCGTGGTGAACGTGGCGTGGGGCTATTTTGGCGAGGTGCGCCGCAACCGCGGGCTGGTGTCGCGCTTTGGCGAATACGTGGCGCCGGAGCTGGTCGAGCAGATGTCCGAGGATCCCGACCAGTACAACATGGACGGCGAAAGCCGCGAGCTGACCGTGATGTTCGTCGACGTGCGCGGCTTCACCACCATCTCGGAAGGCCTGACGCCGAAGCAGCTGCGCGAATACATCAACCTGTACCTGACGGCCATGTCGGAGGATATCCGCAGCGCCCACCAGGGCACGCTGGACAAGTACATCGGCGACGCCGTGATGGCGTTCTGGGGCGCGCCGGTGGCCTTCAGCGACCACGCCAGCCGCGGCGTCGCCACCTCGCTGCTGATGCAGGCCAGCGCCCAGCGCCTCAACCAGGACTTCCTCGCGCGCGGCTGGCCGGAGCTGAAGATCGGCATCGGCCTCAACACCGGCATGATGCACGTGGGCGACATGGGCTCCAACATCCGCCGCGCCTACACGGTGATGGGCGACGCGGTCAATCTGGGCTCGCGGCTGGAGGGCATCACCAAGGTGTACGGCGTCGGCATCGCGGTGGGCGAGGCGACGCGCGCGGCGGCGCCGGAATTCACTTACCGCGAGCTGGACCTGGTGCGGGTCAAGGGCAAGAACGAGCCGGTCGCCATTTTCGAGCCGATCGCGCTGGCGCGGGACACCGACGAGGCCACCCGGCGCGAGGTCGAGCGCTGGCACGAGGCGCTGGCGGCGGTGCGGGCCCAGCGCTGGGAGGAGGCCTCGGCCATCCTGGCCGAGCTGCGGGGCGTGTCGCCCGGGCGCGGCCTGTACCAGCTGTATCTCGAGCGCATCGACCACTACCGCGCGCACCCGCCGGGCGACGGCTGGGATGGCGTCACCACCTTCGAGACCAAGTAGCGGCGTAACCGGTGGTCAGCGGGTCCATATTGCAACTATTGACACGCAGAAATCCAACACTTGCGGCGGCCACAGCCAAGAACCCGTCTCAGAGGGGTATTGCTATGCTAGCATCGGGGAAAGATTGTTATTGTAAAATAACAAAAATACCAAGATTGTTGACAGTGCCAGCTGCCAAATAAAACAGAGTCCATAACATGAGATACCGCTTAACGCGCCTGCTTGCCGGGTCGCTACTCGCCGCCGCCGTTGCTTCCGCATGGGGCGCGGATGCGACGGATGACAGCGTCATCCGTTTTGAAATTTCCCGCTTCGAAGTCAAGGGCAACACGCTGCTGACCCAGCAGCAGATCGATGCCGTGCTGTCCGGCTACAGCGGCAAGCAGCGCGACTTCGGCGACGTTCAGCGCGCGCTGGAGGCACTGGAGAAAGTCTATCATGATCGCGGCTACAACGTTGTCACGATTGAACTGCCGGAACAGGAGCTGAATGGCGGCGTGGTGGTGTTGCGGGTGGTGGAAACCAAGATCGGACGCGTGTCGGTCAAGAACAACCGGTATTTCGACGAGGCCAATATCCGCCGCAGCCTGCCGGCGCTGCAGGAAGGCCGGTCGCCCAACCTCAAGGCGGTCTCTGCCAACCTGAAGCAAGGCAATGACAATCCGGCCAAGCAGGTCACCATGAAGCTGCAGGGCGGCGAGCAGGCCGACGAGGTCGACGCCGTGCTGGAGGTCAAGGACGAGTCGCCGTGGAAGCTGATGGCCAACGCCGACAACACCGGCACCGAGGCCACCGGCAAGACCCACCTCGGCGTGATCCTGCAGAACGCCAACCTGTTCGGGCGCGACCACCTGGCCTCGCTGCAGTACACCACCTCGGCCGAGGAACCGGGCCGGGTGAAGGTGTACGGCGCCGGCTACCACATTCCGCTGTACGCCAGCGGCGACTCGCTGGACTTCTTCGCCAGCTATTCCAACGTCGACTCGGGCACCATCACGGCCGGCGCCTTCAACCTGGCCGTCAGCGGCAAGGGCGCCGTGTACGGCGCGCGCTACAACCAGGCGCTGGCCAAGCGCGGCGAGCTCGATTCCCACCTGAGCTACGGCGTGGACGTGAAAGCCTTCAAGAACAGCGTGCAGCTGCTGGGCACCGAGCTGGGCAACGACGTCACCGTGCACCCGGTCAGCATCAGCTACCAGGCCAGCGCGCCGATCAAGCTGGGCGAGGCCGGCGCGCAGATCACCCTGTTGCGCAATATCTCCGGCGGCTCCAACGGCGGCCAGGACGCCTTCACGGCCGCGCGCACCGGCGCCAAGGCCGATTACACCATCGTGCGGGTGGCCGGCAGCTTCACCCGCGCCTTCAGCAACGAGTGGCAGGTGCGCGCCATCCTGAATGGCCAGTACTCGCACGACGCGCTGATACCCGGCGAGCAGTTCGGCGCCGGCGGCGCCACCTCGGTGCGCGGCTTCCTCGAGCGGGAAATCTCCAACGATTCCGGCCTCAGCGTCAACCTGGAAGCTTATACGCCGAACCTGTGCTCGCGGGCGGGCTGGAATTGCCGCCTGCTGGGCTTCTACGACAGCGCCTACATCCGTCGCAACAAGGCGCTGCCGGGCGAACTGGACAGCACTTCCATCGCCAGCGCCGGCGTCGGCGCGCGCTTCGTGCTGTCCACGTATGTGAACCTGCAACTGGACTACGGCCATGTCACCAAGGCCGGCGCCACCACCCGCGATGGCGCCAACCGCCTGCACGTGCGCGTGGGCCTGGCTTATTGATTGAAGAAGATACTCATGAAACCGCAAATCCCATACAAGATGCGCCGCAAGGTGCTGGCCGTGGTGGTGGCCGCCGCCTTCAGCACCGCGCAAGCGAACCCGGTCGCCCCGACCGTGGTCCATGGCATGGCTACCTTCAATCAGCAAGGCAGCCTGTACTCGATCACCAACACCCCCAACACCATCATCGACTGGCGCGGCTTCTCGATCGGGGCCGGCGAGATCACCCGCTTCATCCAGCAGAGCGCCGACAGCAAGGTGCTGAACCGCATCACCGGCCAGGACCCGAGCCAGATCCTCGGCTCGCTGCAGTCGAACGGCAAGGTGTTCCTGATCAATCCGAACGGCGTGCTGTTCGGCGCCGGCGCGCGCGTGGACGTCAACGGCCTGGTCGCATCGAGCCTGAACATCTCCAACGCCGACTTCCTGGCGGGCAAGAACAACTTTGACGGCGGCGCCAACGCCGGCAAGGTCAGCAACCAGGGCACGATCACCACCCCGTCGGGCGGGCAGATCTTCCTGATCGCGCCGGCGGTGGAAAACAGCGGCGTCCTCTCCTCGCCGAACGGCGACGTGGTGCTGGCCGCGGGCAGGAGCGTGCAACTGTTCGACTCGGCCGATCCGAACGTGCAGGTGGTGGTGTCGGCGCCGAGCGACCAGGCCGTCAACCTGGGCAGCATTGTCGCGGCCGGCGGCCGCGTGGGCGTGTTCGGCGCGCTGGTCAACCAGCGCGGCAGCATCAACGCCAACAGCGCCGTGCGCGGCGCCAACGGCAAGATCGTGCTCAAGGCCAGCGGCACCACGCTGGTGGAGGCGGGCAGCAGCACCACCGCCACCGGCGCCAACCTCAACACCGGCGGCGACATCGTGCTGCTGGGCGCGCAAGTGGGCGTGACCGGCAACGCGGTGGTGGACGCCAGCGGCGAGGCCGGCGGCGGCAAGGTGCTGATCGGCGGCGACTACCAGGGCAAGAACGCGGCGCTCATGAACGCCCAGTCCACCTACGTGGGCAAGGACGCGGTGATCCGCGCCGACGCCACCGGCGACGGCAATGGCGGCACGGTGGTGGCCTGGTCGCAGGAAGCGACCCGCATGCACGGCGCCATCTCGGCGCGCGCCGCCGGCCACGGCAATGGCGGCCTGGTGGAGACCTCCGGCGATTATCTGGACGTGGCCGGCGCGCGCGTGAACACCAGCGCGGCCAAGGGCAAGACCGGCACCTGGCTGCTGGACCCGTACGACCTCGAGATCGTGACCGGCCGCGGCGGCGACCTGACCGACGCGGCCACCTTCGGCAGCGCCAGCAGCGGCACCACTTCGGTGGGCGCCGATCTGATCTCGGAATCCAGCAGCAACGTGGTGCTGCAGGCCAAGCATGACCTGACCTTCAGTTCCGCCATTTACAACACCAGCAATGTCAGCCTGACGGCGCAGGCCGGCAACGACATCCGGGTCAACGCGCCGATTCACATGACCGGCGACATCAACCTGACCGCCAACGATCCCGCCTTCGCCAGCGGCGTGGGCGGCGTGACGGTGGCCAACCTGGGCGACGGGTATGTGATCAGCACCGGCGGCGGTACGCTGAACATGAAGGGCTCGTATCTGACCGTCAACGGCTGGATCGATGTCAGCGGCGGCAATGCCGACCTGCGCGCCAATGTGGCCAATGGCTACATCACCATGGGCGCCAACAGCCGCATCGACGTGGCGGGCGGCGACGAGGCCCTGATCTCGCTGATAGCCGACAATATGAACCTCAACGGCGCCGGGCACAGCATCGGCAGCGGCGCCGCCGACGGTTTCGATACCATCGCGCTGGCCGGCTACAGCAGCGGCCGCGACATCGTGCTGGGCGGCACGGGCACGGGCAAGCTGGGCCTGAGCGCCACCGGCCTGGCGTCGATTTCCGGCGGCAGCCTGGCGATCGGCCACAGCGGCGCCGGCACGATCACCACCGGCGGCGATGTCAGCCCGAGCGGCGTCAACTACCTGCTGCTGGAGAGCGGCAAGGACATCACGCTGAGCAAGACCATCAGCAACGCCAACCATGTGCGCGTGAGCGTGGATGGCACCGGCACGCTGAGCACCGCCAGCGGCTCCGGCTTCTCCGGCATCACGTCCGTGGCGCTGGTGGGCAACAAGATGAACCTGGCGGGCGCGGTGAACGCCGAAGGCGTCACCATCGATGCCTACGGCAGCTCGGTCGGCATCAGCCTCGGCGCCGAGGTCAGCGGCAAACTCAGCCTGACGCAGGCGGAACTGAAGAACATCAGCGCCGGCTTCATCGACATCGGTTCGGGGGAAACCTACAACGGCGCCATCACGGTGGGCGGCGCGGTCGACCTGAGCAGCGGCAGCGCGGCCGTCGGCCAGCTCAACCTGCGGGGCGGCTCGATTGCCGTGTCCAGCGCACTCAAGGTGCAGGGCGAGCTGAAGCTCACTACCGTGAGCGGCGGCGCCATCAACGGCGCCGGCGCCATCAGCGCCGCCGACCTGGCGGTCAACGGCGGCTCGGTCGCGCTGAGCGGCGCCAACGTCGTCGGCGGCCTGAGCGGTTATGCCAACAATGGCGCGTTCACCTTCAACCAGGCCGGCAATCTGGAAGTCAATGACACCATCAACGCCAGCAGCACGGTCAGCCTGACCGCCACCGGCAACCTCGATATCAACGGCAATGTCAGCGGCGCCAGCGGCATGACGCTCAAGTCGACCGGCGGCAACATCACGCAGGATCTCAGCGTCACGCTGGACACGCCATCGCTGACGGTGACCGCCGCCAAGGCGGTGAGCCTGCCGGGCATCACCAACCACATCGACGCCTTGAGCGCGACCAGCGTCGGCTCGCTGTCGGTGCACAACACCGACGGCATGACCCTCAACGCCATCATCCTGACCGGCACCACCGTCAACGACCAGCTCAGCGTGGAAGCCGGCGGCAACCTGGTGGTAACCGGCCCCGTCAACGTCAACAAGCAGAACGCCAGCCTGCAGGGCACCGGCGTGTCCGGCGGCGGCGTGATCACCGCCGGCGCGCTGAACGCCGTGGCCACCGGCGCCGATGTCAGCCTGACCGGCGCCAACAAGGCCACCGCGGTGGGCGGCTCGGCCAACCAGGGCAACTTCAGCTACAACTCGGGGATGGCGGTCAACCTGAACTCCATCAGCACCGCCGGCACGCTGTCGCTGAGCGGCACCGGCAACATCACCCAGGTCAGCGGCACCAGCGTGCTGGACGCCAGCTCGCTGCTCGTCAGCACGCCGGGCGCGGTCAGCCTGACCGGCGCCACCAACCAGATCGACGCGCTGAGCGCCTCCAGCGTCGGCTCGCTGACTGTGAAGAACATGGGCGCGCTGCAGGTGGACGCGGTCACGCTGACCGGCACCCTGGCGACCGGCGTGGTCGACCTGACCGCCGGCACGCTGACGGTGGCGCACGCCATCGACGGCAAGACGAAACCGGTGCGCCTGACCGGCAACACGGTGGCGATCGAGGCGGCCAGCAGCGCCGGCCTGTTCGAGATCGGCGCCAACACGCTGACGCTGAACGCCGATCTGACCGCCGACATCGCCAGCATCCACCCGCGCACCGCAGGCTACAGCATGTCGATCGGCGGCACGTCGTCGGCCTGCAGCTCCAATTGCCTGGTGGTGGAAAACCTGTGGCACCTGGTGGCGCCAACGCTGGGCCTCGGTTCGACCGACACCGCGCTCAACGTCGGCGACATCATGGTGGAGAGCATCATTGGCGGCGGCGGCACCACCGTGGCCAGCCGCAACAGCAAGACCACGCGCATCGGCCTGCTGAGCAACGGCGGCGCCATCACACAAGGCGCCGTCATCAACGTGCGGGACCTGGGCGTAGAGACCTCGGGCAACATCACGTTGAACAACGCCGGCAACCAGGTGAGCAACCTGGCGGTCAGCCAGGGCGGCAGCGGCGACCTGAGTTTTTCCAATACCGGCACCCTGAGCATCGCCACCCTGCAAGGCGGCACCGGCGGCACCGAGCTGTACAACATCGCCGGCGTGACCAGCGCCGGCGACGTCGTGCTGGACGTGGTGAGCGGCGCCATCGTCAAGGGAGGCGGCACTGTGCCGGGCGGCGTTATCACCGCCAACACGCTGACCATGAACGCGTCGGCGGGCATCGGCAGCTCCTCGACGCCGCTGGCGACCAAGGTGTCCGAGCTGACGGCCACCAATACCGCAGGCAGCGCCAGCACGGCGGTGATCAATATCGCCAACGTCAACAATCCGGCCCATCCGACCATGATGACCGTGCACGACGTGCGCCAGGTAGACGCCGGCGGCGGCAACAACGGCTCCATCACCATCGATAACACCGGTGGCATGACGATCGCCGGCACGGTGGACACGTCCACCGGTTTCATCAAGCTGCAAACGCACAGCCCGCTAGTGATCGATGGCTCGGTGACCAGCAGCTCCGGCGCGATCACGCTGGCGGCCGGCACCGGTTACGGCGCCGACAACAAGATCACCATCGGCAGCTCGGCAGTTGTCAGTTCCAGCGGCGCGGTGACCATGACCGCCAGCGATTACAGCAACCTGGGCGGCTCGGTGACCAGCAATGGCGACCCGGTGTCGCCGACCTTGATTTCGGCGCCAACCCCGACCCCGACCCCGACCCCGACTCCGACCCCGACTCCGACCCCGACCCCGACTCCGGTCGAGCCCACGCCGACGCCGACGCCGACCCCAGTCGAGCCAACGCCAACGCCGACTCCGGTGGAGCCGACGCCAACGCCGACGCCAGTGGAGCCGACCCCGACGCCAACTCCGGTTGAGCCGACCCCAACCCCGACGCCGACGCCAACGCCGACGCCGACGCCGACGCCGACCCCAACCCCGACGCCGCCGGTCTCGGCTGATATCTGCACCATCGCGCCGAACTCGGCGCTTTGCCAGGTGCTGTCGCCTCCGACCGCCTCTGAGCCGGTCAAGCCGGTACAGTTCGCGGCCACCGAAGTCATCAAGACCTTGGCGGCGACCGAGGCTGGCGGCGGCAGCGGTAGCGGCGGCGGCTCGGGTGGCGGATCGAGCTCGGGCGGTTCGGGCATGTCCACCACGCCGGAAGATAAAAAGGCGGCTGACAAAGTCGATGCCGCGAACAATGACAAGACCGGAACCAAAAATGAAACTGTTAAAAAACTGTATTGCAATTAAGGCCCTGATGTTGCTGGCGCTGTGCTGCGCGGCCAGCGCCGGCTGGGCGGCGCAGGTCGCCGGCACCGTGGTGCAGCTGAGCGGTCCCTTGCTGGCCAAGAAGGCGGACGGCGCGGTGCGCATCCTGTCGATGAAATCCGAGGTCGAGAGCGGCGACACGCTGGTGACCGAGAAAAACACCTACGCCATGGTGAAATTCATCGACAACAGCGAAATCACGCTCAAGCCGCAGACCACCTTCAAGGTGGAGAATTTTTCCTTCGACGCCGGCAATCCGGGCGGCGACACCGCCTCGTTCAACCTGGTGAAGGGCGGCCTGCGCTCGGTGACCGGCCTGCTGGGCAAGCGCAACAAGGAAAAGTTCTCGATGAAAACGCCGAGCGCCACCATCGGCATTCGCGGCACCACCTTCATCGTCGAGTGGGTGGAGGCGACGCCGGAGGCGGTGGCGCAGGCTGCCGCGACGCGCCAGGCCTGGCTGATGGCCAGCACCGCCGCGCTGGGCGATGCCGCGCCGGTGCAGCCGCTGATGCTGGCACAGGGACCGTCGCCAGTCAGCCCGGTCATCCCGGGCAGCCCGGGCAGCCCGGGCGGGATGACGCCGGGGCTGTATGTGCAGGTGATCGACGGCATCATCAACCTGAGCAACCAGGGTGGCTCGCTGGTGTTTAACGCCGGGCAGTTCGGCTTCACGCCGAGCTTCAAGGTGCCGCCGATTGTCGTGCCGCAGAACCCGGGCCTGAAATTCAGCCCGCCACCTATATTTAACAGCTCCGTCCCGCAACAGAGCAATGGCGGCGCGCCCGCCAAGTCCAACGCGGTCGACTGCGAAGTCCGCTAAAAACACTTGACCTTCCCATCGTGGGATACTTGATGCTGTAGTTGGTATAACAGCGTCGGGTGTCCCATGAACCAGCAAGCGATCAAAATTGAAGGCATGAGCTGCGCCTCCTGCGGGGGCAGGGTGGAGCGGGTGCTGGCGGCCGTTCCGGGCGTTGACAAGGTCAGCGTCAACCTCGCCACCGAGATGGCGCGGGTGGAATCGGCCGAGCCGGTGGACTTCGCCGTGCTGGCGCAGGCGGTCGACAAGGCCGGCTATCAGGCCTTGCCGCTCGAGCCGGCCGTGAGCGCGTCCGCCCACACCGGCCCCGCGGACCCCGCCGGTGCGGCGACGGCGGCCGCTGGCCCCGCTCCCCGCGTAATGAACCTGATCCCCTCGGGCGGCCTCGCCGTGTTGATGGCAGCGCTGTTTTCCCTCCCGCTACTGTTACCCATGCTGCTTGAGCTGGCCGGCATCCACTGGATGCTGGACGGCCGCCTGCAATGGTTGCTGGCGACGCCGGTCCAGTTCTGGCTGGGCGCGCGCTTCTATCGCGCTGGCTGGCTGGCCGCCCGCGCGCGCAGCGGCAACATGGACCTGCTGGTGGCCATCGGCACCAGCGCCGCCTATGGCCTGAGCGTCTACCAACTGCTGTCGGCGGCCGCCATGCCGCACCTGTACTTCGAGGCCTCCTCCGTGGTCATCACACTGGTCCTGCTGGGCAAGTGGCTGGAAGCGCGCGCCAAGCGCCAGACCACCGCCGCCATCCGCGCGCTGCAGACGTTGCGTCCCGAATCCGCCCGCGTGCGCCGCGACGGCCAGGATGTTGACGTCGCCATCAGTGACGTGCGCGTTGGCGACATCATCGTCATCCGCCCCGGCGAGCGCATCGCCGCCGACGGCGTGGTCAGCGAGGGCGCCAGCCACGTCGACGAAGCGCTGATCACCGGCGAAAGCCTGCCGGTCGCGCGTCACGCCGGCGAGCGCGTAACGGGCGGCGCCATCAACGGCGAAGGCCTGCTGCTGGTGCGCGTGACCGCGATCGGCGCCGAGAGCACACTGGCGCGCATCATTCGGTTGGTGGAGGATGCGCAGGCGGCCAAGGCGCCGGTGCAGCACCTGGTCGACCGCGTCAGCGCGGTGTTCGTGCCAGTGGTGCTGGTGCTGGCGCTGCTGACCTTGGCCGGCTGGTGGCTCGCGGGCGGCGATGTGGAACAGGCCATCATCAACGCGGTGGCGGTGCTGGTGATCGCCTGTCCGTGCGCGCTGGGGCTGGCCACGCCGGCCGCCATCATGGCCGGCACCGGCGTCGCCGCGCGCCACGGCATCCTGATCAAGGACGCGGAGGCGCTGGAGCTGGCGCACCGCATCACCACCGTGGCGTTCGACAAAACCGGCACGCTGACCGAAGGCCAGCCATCGCTGGCGGCGCTGGCGCCGGCGCCGGGCGTGGAGCAGGCGCGCCTGCTGTCGCTGGCGGCCGCCGTCCAGCGGGGCAGCGAACATCCGCTGGCGCGCGCCGTCCAGCAAGCGGCGGGCGCCAACGCCGCGCCGCTGACGGCGGCCGAGGTGAGCGCGCTGCCGGGGCGCGGCGTGGCGGCCACGGTGGACGGCGCGCGGCTGGTGCTGGGCAGCTCGCGGCTGATGCGGGAGCAGGGCGTGGCGCTGTCCGCGCTGACGGCCCGCGCCGAGGAGCTGGAGCGCACAGGCCACACCATCTCCTGGCTGGCCGACGCCGGCGCGAAACAGCTGCTCGGCCTGCTCGCCTTCGGCGACCGCATCAAGCCACAAGCGCGGGTCGCCATCGAAGCGCTGCACGCCATGCGCATCGACACCGTCCTGCTCACCGGCGACAACCAGGGCAGCGCGGACGCCGTCGGCGCGCAACTGGGCGTACGGCGCGTTGTCGCCAACATGCTGCCGGCCGACAAAGCCGGCGCGATCGCCGGGTTGAGGCGCGAGCACGCCACCATCGCCATGGTTGGCGACGGCATCAACGACGCCCCGGCGCTGGCGGCGGCGGACGTCGGCATCGCCATGTCCAGCGGCACCGACGTCGCCATGCACGCCGCCGGCGTCACCCTGATGCGTGGCGATCCCGCGCTGGTGGCGGCGGCGATCCAGATCTCGCGCCGCAGCTACAACAAAATCCGCCAGAACCTGTTCTGGGCCTTCATCTACAACCTGATCGGCATCCCGCTGGCCGCCTTCGGCCTGCTCAACCCCATGGTCGCCGGCGGCGCCATGGCGCTGAGTTCGGTGAGCGTGATCAGCAACGCGCTGCTGTTGCGCCGTTGGAAACCGGAGAAGCAAGCATGAACATCGGCCAAGCCGCGACCGCCACTGGCGTTTCCGCGAAAATGATCCGCTACTACGAAAGCATCGCCCTGATCCCGCCGGGCAAGCGCACCGACGCCGGCTATCGGATCTACGGCGAGAACGACCTGCACACGCTGCGCTTCGTGAAACGCGCGCGCCAGCTGGGCTTCTCGCTCGACCAGATCCGCGAATTGCTGTCGCTGTGGCAGAACAAGGAGCGCGCCAGCGCCGACGTCAAAACCATCGCCATGGGGCACGTGGCGCAGCTCAACCAGCGCATCGCCGAACTGACCGAAATGCGCGACACCCTGCAAACCCTGGCCAGCTGCTGCCACGGCGACCATCGGCCCGACTGCCCCATCCTCCAAAGCCTCGCCAGCTAACTCCGGGGTCAGGTCCTCCATTTCTACACGAGCCCAGCGGTAGGCACGCCTACCGCTGGGCTCGTGTAGAAATGGAGGACCTGACCCCGGATTTTCAGTATAATCTCGCCACGTTTTGGTGCCCGCGTGCCTGTCCAGGTGCGCAGTTAAACGGGAAACAGGAACCTTCACCGGCCAGCCTGTGCTGCCCCCGCAACGGTCAACGAGCGTCGTCATACGACGACAACCCGCTTCGCTAAACCACTGTGCTTCATGCATGGGAAGGTCAGGCGGGTCGCTTGCCAGCCCGGATACCGGCCAAACAGGTGGAAATGCGCCATGCGTCACCAGCATTTCTGTTCAATCCGCTCACGGGGAGGTGAGCGGTTTGCGCCCTGATTTTCACAATCCGTCTATGCAAAATCTGCCTGTCGACGCAGCGATTCATTCTATTGAAACGCTGCTGTACTCCATTTCCAATCTGCTTTACCTGCCGGTATTGCTCGGCATCGCCGCGCTGGTGCTGCATATGCTGGTGTGCTTCGGCACCTTCGCCGCCGAGTGGCTCGAGCGCCGCCGTGGCGTGCGCATGCTGGTCGCCACCGCCAAGCAGGAGATGGCCGCCGCGCTCGCCGCCAAGGAGGGCCAGCCGGCCCTGGACGCGCGACTCGAACGCGTGGTGCAGCGCGCCGACGCCAGCGGCGTGCGCCGCCTCGACGGCGTGCGCTTCGTGGTGCGCGTCGGCCCCGCGCTCGGCCTGATGGGCACCCTGATCCCGATGGGCATCTCGCTGGCCGGCCTGGCCCAGGGCAATCTGCCGAAGATGGCCGAGTCGATGACCACCGCCTTCACCGCCACCGTGGTCGGCCTGGCGTGCAGCGTCAGCGCCTACGTGCTGACGCTGGTGCGCGAGCATTGGCTGCGCAGCGACCTGACCGAGATCGCGTTCGCCGCCGAGACGCTGCTGGCGGCGGAGGGCTGACATGCGCTATCTGAACAAGCATCGCTATAGCCGCCACGGTGAGCATGGCGAGGATCCGCTATCGGGCGTGGCCAACCTGTTCGACGCCAGTATCGTGTTCATCGTGGCGATGATGCTGGCGCTGTTCTCGGCCTGGAACATGATGGATCTGCTGGATCCGAACTCCGAAGTCACCATCGCCAAGAAGACCGCCGACGGCCGCGTGGAAGTGCTGACCAAGAAGGGCGCGGAGATCAAGGTGAGCAAGGTCAGCGACAAGCCGCTGTCCGGCTCCGGAAAACGATTGGGCACCGCGTACCAACTGCCTGATGGGAAGGTGATCTATGTTCCGGAATAAGTTATGGGTGTTGGCGGCACTGCTGTTGTCGCTATGCGTCGGCGGCCACGTGCACTCGGCGCAGGCGCCGCGCACGCTGGCGCTGATGCTGGGCGATGTCGAATCGCGCCCGACAGTGCTGGCCGTGCGCGGCTTGCGGGACGAGTTGAAGGAGCTTAATCTCAGCATCCGCATCGTTCCGGTGAACGGTCTGACGCCGGCGGACCGCAATGCGTTGGCAAGCGCCGATGTGGCGGTCATCAGCGTCAAGGGACGCCAGGCCATGGCCGGCCTGACCGCCGAGTTGCAGGCGCTGCAAAAGGCGCGCAAGCCGGTGTTCGCGGTTGGCTCCATCGATGACAGCCTGCGCGAGCTGGGCGTGCGCGATGATAAGACCATCCAGGCTTATCACGCCGAGGGCGGCGTGGAGAACATCGGCAATATGCTGCGCTACATCCTGCGCAACAGCTTTGGCTCCAAGGTCGGCGTGGCGCCGGTGCACGCGATGCCCGAATCGGGCCTGTACGATGTGCAGGCCAACCGCACCGTCGGCAGCTTTGACGATTACGTGCGCGGCTACGCGCATCACAAGCCGGGCGCGCCATGGATCGCCGTGCCGTTTTATCGCGCCAGCCTGGTGGCGGGGCAAACGCTGCCGCTGGCCGCCAGCGTCGCACGCCTGGAGGCGAGCGGCTACAACGTGGCGCCGGTGTTTGGCTATCCATATGAGGTGCCGCTCAAGCTTCTGCTCGACGAAAACGGCAAGAGCCGCGTGGACCTGATCGTCGCGCTGGGCATGAAGGTGGGCGGTACCGCCAGCGTTGGCGCGCTGCTGGACCAGATCGGCGTGCCGGCGATTAACGCCATCACCCTGAGCCAGCAATCGCTGACGCAATGGCAGGAATCCAAGGTGGGCCTCGATATCATCGAGCGCACCTGGCAGCTGGCCGGCGCGGAGGCGGCGGGCCTGATCCAGCCGACGGTGGTGGCCAGCCGCGAACGCATCAGCGATGCGCAGACCGGCCTGGCCTACGTGGAGGAGACGCCGATCGCGGAGCGCATCGAACGTCTCAACGAACGCGTGGCGGCATGGCTGGCGCTGCGCCAGCAGGCCAACGCCGACAAGCGCGTGGCCATGATTTACTTTAACTACCCGCACGGCTCCGAGACCATCGGCGCGGCCTATCTGAACGTGCTGCCGGAAAGCCTGTGGCAAATCGTCCAGCGCCTCAAGCATGAGGGCTACCGCACCGGCGACGCGCTGCCGGCCAGCGAGGACGAGCTGCAAGGCGAGATCCAGAAGTGGGGCAATTATCCCGGCAAGTCCAGGGGCGATTACATGGCGGGCCTGAAGCACCTGGCGGAAAGCGGCCAGGCCTTGCTGGTGCCGCTGTCCGACTATCAGCAGTGGTTCGCCAAACTGCCGCAGCCGTTGCGCGCTTCGATCGAGCAGTCGTGGGGCAAACCGGAGAAGGCGCCGGTCCTGTGGCGCAATGTGAGGGGGGAGGCGTTCTTCGTTTATCCGGCGCGCCGCTTCGGCAACGTGCTGATGGCGCCGCAGCCAGGCCGCGCATGGGAGCAGAACCTGGAGAAGCTGCACAATGAGGTCAGCATGCCGCCCTCGCACGAGTACATCGCGTTTTATCTGTGGCTGCAAAAAGACTTCCAGGCGCACGCGGTCATGCACATCGGCACCCATGGCACGCAGGAGTGGCTGACCGGTAAGGAGGCCGGCCTGTCGGAGGCCGATCCGACCGAGGCGCTGATGGGCGCCATGCCCAACATCTATCCCTACGTGATGGACGACGTGGGCGAGGGCATACAGGCCAAGCGACGCGGCATGGCGACCATTATCGATCATATGACGCCGCCGTTCGATGTGGCGGGCCTGAATCCCGATCTGCGCGAATTGGGTGCACTGCTCAACGACTACCGCGTGGCGGAACAAAAAAGCCCGCTGCTGGCGGCCAGCCACTTGAAAGCCATCAATCGCCTCGCCGCCAAGAGCGGCGTGTTGAAGGACATGAAGAAGGCGTCGCTGCAGTCCGAAGCCGACATGGAAGCATTGGAGGAGTATCTCGACGACACCGGCAACAAGCTGACGCCATTCGGCTTGCATACCTTCGGCGTGGCGCCTGCGGCCGAGCAGCGCAACGCCACCGCGCGCGCCGTGGTCAGCCTCGATACCACGTCCACCCCGGAGCAGAAGGTCAAGCGTATAGCGCAGCTGGAAGCGGATATCGAGCAAAGCGCGCAGCTGGAGCTGGACCGCCTGATGCAGGCGCTGTCCGGACGCTACATCCCGACCGGCGCCAGCGCGGATCTGGTGCGCAATCCGAACGCGCTGCCCACCGGGCGTAACTTCTTCGGCCTCGATCCCTCGCGCATTCCAAGCAAAACCACCTACGAAGCCGGCGCCAAACTGGCGCAGCAACTGGTGGATGATTACCGCAAGCGCCATGGCGTCTATCCGGAAAAGCTCAGCATGAATCTGTGGGGCGTGGAGACTTCGCGCCACGAGGGCGTGATGGAAGCTCAGGCCATGTCGCTGATGGGCATCCGTCCAACGTGGGATGAGCGTGGCCGCGTCACCGGCGTGGAGGCGCTGAGCCGCAAACAGCTGGGCCGCCCGCGCGTGGACGTTACGCTGGTGTCCTCCGGCTTGTTCCGCGACCTGTTCCCCAACTTGCTGACGCTGATGGACCAGGCGGCGCAGCTGGCGCAGAAGCAGGACGATGAAGGCGGCAACGTCATGACGGCCCACAGCCGCAAGACAGCCGCCGCGTTGACCGCGAGCGGCATCACTGCTGAGGAGGCGCAGCGCATGGCGTCGGTGCGCATCTTCGGCGTGCCGAGTGGTGCGTACGGCACCCAGATCGAGAAGCTGATCCCGCTCACCAACGCCTGGCAGAACGAGAAGGAAGTGGCGGACGTGTTCATCAACCGCATGAGCCATCCGTTCGGCGCCGGCTACTGGGGCGATGACAAGGCCAATCCGGAGCAGCGCCGCGCGCTGTTCAAGCAGGCGCTGTCCGGCAGCCAGATCGCGCTGCACAGCCGCTCCAGCAATTTGTTCGCGACGCTGGATAACGACGACTTCTTCCAGTACCTCGGCGGCACCGCGATGGCGATCCGCAGCGTGGACGGCAAGACGCCCGAGGTGATGGTGAGCGACCTCGCCAATCCGCGCCGCGCCACCCACAAGACGCTGGAGCAGTACATGGGCCAGGAGATGCAGTCGCGCTACCTGAACCCGCGCTGGGCCGACTCGATGCTGAAGGAGGGCTATTCCGGCGCACGCTACATCAATCGCGTGGTGGATTATCTGTGGGCGTGGCAGGTGACGGTGCCCGAGGTGGTGGATGACGGCAAGTGGCAGCGCATGTACGACACCTACGTGGCGGACCGCCATGGCCTGAAGGTGCGCGAGCGCTTCGCGGCCGCCGGCAACCTGCGCGCGTTCCAGGCGGTGACCGATCGTATGCTCAGCGCCATCGAGCGTGGCTACTGGAAGCCAAGCGACGCGGTGTTCAGGAAACTGGAGCAAATGAATGCCACTGCCATCAAGGACGCGGGCGTGTCGTGCAGTGCCGACTCGTGCAGCAAGGCGACGTTAAAAATAGCGCCGCAATTCAACGCCGACTTCGTTCCAAACGTCGGCACCAATGCCTCGATCATTCGAGGAGCCGCCAACGCCGCGCGCGCGGGTGGCGCGGCGCCGTCACCGCAGGTGGCGATGCAAAACGCCGCCGCCGAGTTGAAAGCCCTTCAGGCAAAAGCTGAAACTCAGCCACCGCCCGCGCCGCGACCGGCGGCCAACATCAAGACCGAAGCCGCGGACGCCAAAGTCAGCGGCTTTGAAATGCAAACCATGTCCAACCTCACACCGGTGCAAAAGACCGTGGGCACGCTCGCGCTGCTGGCGCTTGCCGCCGCGCTGGTGGGCGCGGGTTATGTCAGCCGCCGTAACAAACTTCGCAAATTGAAAGGCTTTGTATGATCCGGATGTCCCTCGTGGCGCTGGCTGCCGTGTTGCCGCTGGCCGCTTATGCGGAAACCGTCGATACCACCATCGAAGTGCGCGGACACTACGACAACGGTGTCGGCACGTCCGGCGCGGCCAGCCAGGGCGCGGTGACGGCGGACCTGATCGCCAATCGTCCGGCCTTGCGCCCGGGCGAGTTGCTGGAGTTTGTGCCGGGCGTGATCGTCACGCAGCACAGTGGCGACGGCAAGGCCAATCAGTACTTCCTGCGCGGCTTCAATCTGGATCACGGCACTGACTTCGCGACCTTTGTCGACGGCATGCCTGTCAACATGCGCACCCACGCGCACGGCCAGGGTTATACGGACCTGAACTTCCTGATCCCGGAACTGGTGGACCGCATCAATTACAAGAAAGGCCCGTACTACGCCGACGAAGGCGACTTCGCGTCGGCCGGCGCGGCGCACATGGCGCTGGCGAACAAGCTGAAAGAAAACACCGCCAGCGTGACGGTGGGCGAGAACCAGTATTACCGTTCGGTGGCGACCGGTTCCACGCCGCTTGGCGCTGGAAACCTGGTGTACGGCGCGGAGCTGGCGCATAACAATGGCCCGTGGGTGACGCCGGAAGCTTTCCACAAGAGCCTCGGTGTGCTGCGCTACGCGCAGGGCGCCAGCGATGACCAGTTCAGCGTGACCGGCATGTTCTACAAGGGCGCGTGGCACGCGAGCACGCAGATCCCGCTGCGCGCGGTGGCGATTGGCGAGCTCGATCCCTACGGTGCGATCGACAGCAGCGATGGCGGACGCACTTCGCGCTACAGCTTGTCCGCCGCGCTGCGCAAACGCGGCAGCGATACGCTGCTGCAGGCCAGCGGCTACCTGGTGCAATCGAGCCTGACGCTGTTCAACGACTTCACTTACTTCCTTGATGATCCGGTCAACGGTGATCAAGGGCGCCAGACCGAGAAGCGCCGCATGGGTGGCTTCGATGTGGCGCAGACGTGGTTCAGTCATTGGGGCGGGCTGGATGTCAGCAACAAGATGGGTGTGCAGGGCCGCTACGATTATCTGTCGCCGCTTTCGCTGTACGCCACGCGCAACCAGCAACCGCTGCGCGCCATCTCCGAATCGACCGTGAAGGAGGGCAGCGTGGGCGCCTACCTGGAGAACACGGTGCAGTGGCGCGACTGGCTGCGTACCACGGCCGGCTTGCGCTACGACCGTTATCGCTTCGATGTGGACAGCAACATCGCGGAGAACTCGGGCAAGGTCAGTGCCGGCACCACGTCGCCGAAATTCTCGGTGGTGCTGGGGCCTTGGGCCAAGACCGAATTCTTCGTCAACTACGGCGAGGGCTTTCACAGCAACGACGCGCGCGGCACCACGGTGCACCTGACGCCGAAGGAGCGCGAGCCTATCGATCCCGTCACGCCGCTGGTGAAGACGCGCGGCGCGGAGATTGGCGCGCGCACCGAGTTCCTGCCTGGCCTGCAAAGTTCGCTGGCCGTGTGGAAGCTGCGCTCGGATTCCGAACTGGTGTTCTCCGGCGACGCTGGCGACACTTCGCCAAGCCGTGGCAGCTACCGTTCCGGCATCGAATGGAACAACCATTACATCGCCAACGCCTGGCTGTTGTTCGACCTGGATCTGGCCTACTCGCGCGGGCACTACACCGAGCATGACGCGGCCGGCGATTATATTCCCGGCGCGATTGGCAAGGTGGCGTCGTTCGGTGCGACCATCACGGACCTGGGTCCGTGGTCGGGGGCATTCCAGATGCGCTACTTCGGCCCGCGTCCTTTGATCGAGGATGACAGCGTGCGTTCGGCCACCACGGCGATCGCTTACGCGCGCGTCGGCTACAAGTTCAACCGTCGCTGGTCGGCGTCGCTGGACGCCTTCAACCTGTTCGACCGCAGGGTGAGCGACGTGGATTACTACTACGCCTCGCGCCTGCCGGGCGAGCCGGCGGAAGGCGTGGACGATATCCACTACCACCCGGCCGAACGCCGCACGTTCCGTCTGACCGTGAAGGCCGTCTTCTAACCGTGACCGCCGCGCCGGGCTGGATGGGTGTTTCCCGACTGAAAAATCAGGATTGCCTGATAGTCCGCGCCAAGGGCTTGCCGTACGCTTGAGTATTGTCGGCGGCAAGCGGTTCCCATCACGTCTTCCGCCGTCTGAGCGGAGATGAAATGAAAATCAAGGACTGGAAAATCGGCACCCGGCTCGGTGGCGCGTTCGCGCTGCTGCTGGTGCTTATGGCCGGCTGTGTCGGGCTTAGTATCTGGAGCCTGAGCCTGCTGCACGAGCGCACGGCAAGGATTGTTGATGATAAATATCCGAAGACGGTGCTGGCATACGAGGTGCTGGATCTCGTCAATCGCAATGCCAGCGTCATGCGCAATATGCTCACGCCGACGGGCCGCGAGGAGATCGGCAAGGAGCGGCGGACGCTGCTCGACAACGGCAAGGAGCTCGCGGCCGATCTCGACAAGCTGGACGCTTTGATCAAGTCGAATGCCGGCAAGGCGCTGTTCAAGGCGATCCAGGAGGCCAACCTCAGCTACGGCGCGTCGCAGCAGGCTTTTGTGGCGCTGGCCGAGGGCGGCAGCCAGCCCGAGGCGTCGGAATTGCTGCGCACCCGCGTGCAGCAGGACCAGCGGCGCTACGTGGAGGCCGCGCGGGCGCTGATCCAGCATCAGGACAGCAGCCTGATCGAAACCGGCATACAGGCCGAACAACTGTACCGCTCCACGGCGCACATCGTGCTGGGGCTGGCCCTGGCGGCGCTGGTGCTGGCCGTGGCCATGGCGTGGTACATCACGCGCTCCATTACCCGGCCGCTGCGGCGGGCGGTGGAGATCGCCCGCACGGTGGCGAGCGGCGATCTGAGCGGCGTGATCGCCGACGGCTCGAAAGACGAGACCGGATTGCTGCTGCACGCCATGCGGGACATGCGGGACAGCCTGGTGCGCATCGTCAGCACGGTGCGCGCCGGCGCCGACACCATTGCCACCGCGTCCGCGCAGATCGCCGTCGGCACGCTGGACTTGTCCTCGCGCACCGAGCAGCAAGCCAGCTCGCTGCAGGAGACCGCGTCGTCGATGGAGCAGTTGGCGTCGGCGGTGCAACACAACGCCGACAACGCCCGCCACGGCAATCAACTGGCGCTCGCGGCGACGCAGGTGGCCAGCCAGGGCGGGGCCGACGTGCTGCAGCTGGCCGCCACCATGGAAGCCATCAGCGCGGCGGCGAGGAACATCGGTGAAATCACCGCTGTCATCGATGGCATCTCGTTCCAGACCAACATCCTGGCCCTCAACGCCGCGGTGGAGGCGGCGCGCGCCGGGGAGCAGGGACGTGGCTTTGCCGTTGTCGCGTCCGAGGTGAGGGCGCTGGCGCAGCGCTCGGCGGGCGCCTCGCGGGAAATCCGCGGCCTGATCGAGGATTCGGTCGCCAAGGTGGCCGAGGGCGGCAAGCTGGCCTCCGAGGCGGGCGACACGATGCTGCGGGTGGTCGACAGTATCAAGCAAGTGGCCGGGATGATGACGGAGATGTCGGCGGCGAACCAGGAACAGTCCCACGGCATAGGGCAGGTCAACCAGGCCATCACGCAGATGGACGCGGTTACCCAGCAAAACGCCGCCCTGGTCGAACAGGCCGCCGCTGCCTCGCAATCCCTGCAGCACCAGGCCAGCAACCTGACCCGCTGCGTGAGTGTGTTCAAGCTCGATGGCGGCAGGCAAGTCCTGATTGGTGCGGCCTGAGCGGCGGGTTGGTGCTACCATCGCCGCATGAGCTATCAACTTTTGTATTGGCCCGGCCTGCAAGGGCGTGGCGAGTTTGTCCGGCTGGCGCTGGAGGAGGCCGGCGTGCCGTACGTCGACATGGCGTTGCGCAAGGACGGCATGCCGAAGATCGTCGCCAGCCTGGATGCAGGCAAGGTCGATCATCCATCGTTTGCGCCGCCGGTGCTGAAGGCCGGCGATCTGTTGATCGGGCAGACCGCCAATATCCTGATGTACCTCGGCGCCAAGCACAAGCTGGCGCCGCGCGCGGAGGCGGGGCGCTTGTGGGCCAATCAGCTGCAGCTGACGATCGCCGACATCGTCAGCGAGGCGCACGACACGCACCATCCGATTTCCACCAACCTGTATTACGAGGACCAGAAGAAGGAAGCGAAAGCGCGCGCCAGGGATTTCCGCGAAGAGCGGATTCCGAAATTCCTCAATTATTTCGAGAGCGTGGTACGGGGCGGGCACGCGGTGGGCTCGCGCCTGTCGTATGTGGACCTGTCGCTGTTCCAGCTGATCGAAGGGTTGCGTTACGCCTTCCCGAAAACCATGGCGCGGCTGGAGCCTTCGTATCCCAAACTGATCGCGCTGCACGACAAGGTGGCGGCGCGTCCCAACATCGCCGCCTACCTGCAATCCAAACGCCGCATCCCGTTCAACGAGACCGGCATTTTCCGCCGCTATCCGGAGCTGGACAAATAGTCAGGCCGCGCTGGTGACGGGATAGCCGGCATCGGCGATGGCGGCCTGGATTGGCGCCAGAGGGGCGCCGCTGTCGATCCGGACGGACTTGGTGGCCAGGTCGATCTCCACCTTGGCCGCCGCATCCACGGCCTGCACCGCCTTGGTCACCGCACCCACGCAGTGACCGCAGCTCATGTTTTCGACTTGAAGCTGATACATCGCGCACTCCTCAAACAGTTTCGATGAGTACACTTTAATCCTTCCAGCGATGGGAAGGTCAAGCTCAATCTTCCGGCGGGTCGTCCAGTTTGGCCAGGTCGAGGCTGACCAGGGCCCAGATGCCGCCGGCGTAGTCGGGCTCCTGCGACAGGGTTTCAACCTCGGACGGGCGGATTTCGAACGGTTTGCCTTGCTCGACCAGCAGGCCCACGTGGCCGTAGATGGCCTTGGTGGCGTTGCTCATGGCTTTGTCCACTGTCTCGCCGGTGGTGACGCAGCCGGGGATGTCCGGCACCGTCACGTCATACTTCTTTTTGGCGTCCACGGTCTTCTGGATCAGGATAGGGATGTCCATGATGTCTCAACCTCAGCTAGGGCGCGAAAGACGGGCAAAATCAATGACTTGGGAGTTTAGTGTTATACAGGTCGGCGCCGGTTTCAAGCGTTTTCTTGGATGCCGTTAACGTCAATTTGTGTAATTGATATTGAGTGTTGCCGCAAGGACCGCATTCGTACTATGAGGGCCGCCCGGCGGGCGTTCGCACGCCGTTGTTGCCTTCGCCCGACAGCCACAAAAAATCAGCCCCGCCGGCATCGCTGCGGGCGGGGCTGGGAAACGAGCTAAACAGTTTAGATCGTTATAGGACGTCGCTGGCGTGGTCGGCCAGGCGCGAGCGTTCGCCGCGCGCCAGGGTGACGTGGCCGCTGTGCGACCAGCCCTTGAAGCGGTCGACCACATAGGTCAGGCCGCTCGAACCCTCGGTCAGGTAAGGCGTGTCGATCTGCGCGATGTTGCCCAGGCAGATGATCTTGGTGCCGGGACCGGCGCGCGTCACCAGCGTCTTGACCTGCTTCGGCGTCAGGTTCTGCGCCTCGTCGATGATCAGGAACTTGTTGACGAAGGTACGCCCGCGCATGAAGTTCAGCGACTTGATCTTGATGCGCGAACGGATCAGGTCCTGCGTCGCCGCCCGGCCCCACTCGCCGCCATCGGAATCGGACTTGTTGAGCACTTCGAGGTTGTCGTCGAACGCGCCCATCCATGGCGACATCTTCTCCTCCTCGGTGCCCGGCAGGAAACCGATGTCTTCGCCGACCGGCACCGTCACGCGGGTGACGATGATTTCGTTGTAGAGCTTGGTTTCCAGCACCTGCGCCAGGCCGGCCGCCAACGCCAGCAGGGTCTTGCCGGTGCCGGCCTGGCCGAGCAGGGTGACGAAGTCGCATTCCGGGTTCATCAGCAGGTTCAGCGCGAAGTTCTGCTCGCGGTTGCGCGCGGTCACGCCCCACACGTTGTTCTTGTTGTGGCTGAAGTCGCGCAGGGTTTGCAGCACGGCGGTCTTGCCGTTGATCTGCTTGACCTGGCCGTAGAACGGCGCCTCGCCATTCTTCGGCTCCAGGAACACGAACTGGTTGACCAGCATCGATGGCACGAACGGCCCGGTCACGCGGTAGAACGTGGCGCTCTGGCCGTTCTTGTTTTCCTGCCACGATTCGAGGTCCTTGCCGTGCTTGTTCCAGAAATCGTCCGGCAGCTGCACGATGCCCGAGTACAGCAGGTCGGTGTCTTCCAGCACGTGGTCGTTGAAGTAGTCCTCGGCCGGCAGGCCCAGCGCGCGCGCCTTGATGCGCATGTTGATGTCCTTCGACACCAGCACGATGGCGCGGCCTTCCTGCTCCGCCTCCAGCGAGCGCACCACGGACAGGATCTGGTTGTCCGCCTTGCCCGACGGCAGGCCGACCGGCAGCTCCGCCGTTTGCAGGCGGGTCTGGAAGTACAGGCGGCCCTTGGCGTCCTTGTTGCCCAGCTTGGACAGCGGGATGCCGTTCTCGATGGCGTCGTCGTCGGTGTTGGAGACCAGCGCGTCCAGCGTGCGCGACACCTGGCGGGCGTTGCGCGCCACCTCGGTCATGCCCTTCTTGTGGTTGTCCAGCTCTTCCAGCGTCATCATCGGCAGGTAGACGTCGTGCTCCTCGAAGCGGAACAGCGACGATGGATCGTGCATCAGCACGTTGGTGTCCAGCACGAACATCTTGGTGGCGCCGGTCTGGTCGGCGTGGCGGCTGGTGGAGGACTTGATGGTCACCTCGTTCAGCTTGTGCTTGGCCGGATGCGGCGCCTCGGCCGTGATCGGCGTGACCTTGCCGCGTGGCGAGGTCTTGCCCTTGGCCTCGACGGTGTCGGCGGCGGCTTGCAGCACCGCCGGCGCGGCCTTCAGGACGGCCGCCACGGCTTTGCCCTTGGCGGCTGGGGTTTTGGCTACTGCTGGTTTCTTTGCTGCGGGTACTGGTTTAACGGTCGCCGCCTTCTTCGGCGCTGGTGCAGGCTCCGGTGCGACGTCGGCGACTGCCGCGAGGGCAGGCGTTACGCGGCCGCTGGCCTTGGGGTAATCTTTTGCCAACAGTATAGTCGCTGGCTTACTAGGTATTTTTGGCAGTGGCATCAGGATCTCAATTGGAAAAATAAAGGAGGAATCCGCCATGGGGCGCGCGGCCGCATGGGGTGGATGCTTTAACGGAAAACAGGTGAAAGACTGCCGATGGGCATGGTTCCAGCCCGGTGAGTACCGCAAGGTGGCCGGCTGGCCACCGAGGAGGGTAAGAGGTACAGTGATGACTCAAAATGTGCGTAAGTTCCTGCTGGTTGAGCAAACCGGAACCGCAACGCGCATCGTAATGCTTAAGTCTGACGCGCGATAAATTCCAGCACTTCGTCGACGTGACCCGCCACCTTCACGCCTCTCCATTCTTTCACCAATTGGCCTTGAGCGTCAATCACAAACGTACTGCGCTCAACGCCGCGCACAGTCTTACCATACATTTGCTTCATCTTCATGACGCCAAACTGCTGGCAGACCGCTTCCTCCGGGTCCGAAATCAGCTCAAACGGCAGTCCCAGCTTGGCCTTGAAGCTTTCGTGCGAGCGCAGCGAGTCGCGGCTGATGCCGTAGATCTCGGCGCCGGCGGCGGCGAACTGCGCGTGCAGGTCGCGGAAGGCGATGTTTTCCGTGGTGCAGCCGGGGGTGTTGTCCTTGGGGTAGAAGAACAGCACGGTGTAACGGGCCGGACGGCCGGACAGCTGGAAGGTCTGGCCGCTGGTCATCGGCGCGGAAAAATCGGTTACTACGTCAGCCACAGGCGTCTCCTGAAGGGTATGTTAAGCGCTGGCCGCGCCTTGTACGATCAGCGTGCCAGAACGTCCCGGCAGCTCGCCCCAGGTGATGGGGCAAACCGGCATCGGCAGGTGCTGGATCTTCCGGTGGTAGTCGGCCATGGACGCCAATTGGTATCCCTGCGCTTGCCATCCTGCCAATAGCTGCTCGAATATGGGGGCGAGTTTCTGTCCTTCAAGCTCCGCATGCAAAGTATAAACGTGGTCGCGCGTGGCGCCCTCGGTCAGCCTGAGCAGGAACGCGGCGATGTTGGCGGTGGTGATGGTGACGCCGTCGATCTCGCAGCCCAGCACCTCGTCCAGCGTCGGCAGGGTGGTCGGCATCTGTATGTGCGCAAGCACTTTATTCCCATCGGACAGGCGATGCGGGCCGTCGGCCGGATTGGCCAGCGTGCCGTCCTCCTTCAGCACGCAGCGGCCGTCGGACGCGTAGGCGTAACCGGCGTGGTCGTGCTCGTGGAAGGCGCCGTTGTTCATCTGCCAGCCGGCCGCGCCATGAGTGTGCGGCGCCACGCCAAACACCTGCGTGTAGCGGGCGGCGGCCTTGCGCATCATGTTGACGGCCCAGCCGGCGTCGCGCCTGGCGACGTTGTCCTGCCACAGCACATGGTCCCAGGTGTGGATGCCGCACTCGAAGCCGGCGTCGCGCACGGCGCGCATGTCGGCGGCGCAGTCCTTGCCGATGTCCGGACCGGGCAGCAGCACGCCGTACATCAGGGTCTTGATGCCGTAGTGCTCGACCACCGAGGTGCGCGACACCTTGCTGAAGAAGCCGGGACGCAGCGCGCGCCGCATCGCCCAGCCGGTGTGATCCGGACCGAGCGAGAACAGGAAGGTGGCGCCCGCGTTGTGCGCCTTGAGCATGCGCACCAGGTTGGGTACGCCC
The DNA here is from genome assembly GCF_013376005.1 of Duganella sp. SG902. Classification (GTDB taxonomy): domain Bacteria; phylum Pseudomonadota; class Gammaproteobacteria; order Burkholderiales; family Burkholderiaceae_D; genus Rugamonas. The sequence goes on from NZ_JABMJK010000008.1 coordinate 161,076, forward strand.
TCGCGGGTGCCGCGATAGGTGTCGACGTCGATCTTCAACACCATCAAGGGTTGATTACTCAATGTTCAGTCCATCAGGGCTTGGGCGGCGGCCACCTGGCCGCGGTAGGCGTCGAAGATTTTCTTCAGGGCGTCGGCCATGGAGGTGGTCGGCTTCCAGTCCAGCTCCTCGCAGGTGTTGGTGATCTTCGGCACGCGGTTCTTGACGTCCTGGTAGCCGGCGCCGTAGTAGGCGCCCGAGGTGGTCTCGACGATCTTGACCTTGGCCGCGCCTTCGGCGTACTCGGGATACTGCGGCGCCAGCGCCAGCATCATGTTGGCGAGCTCGCGGATCGAATAGTTGTTGACCGGGTTGCCGATGTTGTAGATCTTGCCGCTGGCGGCGCCGTTCTTGTTCTCGATGATCTTCATCAGCGCGTCGATGCCGTCGTCGATGTCGGTGAAGGCGCGCTTCTGGTGGCCGCCGTCCACCAGCGAGATGTTCTCGCCGCGCACGATGTGGCCGAAGAACTGCGTCACCACGCGCGAGGAACCTTCCTTAGGCGTGTGGATGGAATCGAGGCCGGCGCCGATCCAGTTGAATGGGCGGAACAGCGTGAAGTTCAGGCCCTCCATGCCGTAGCCCCAGATCACGCGGTCCATCAGCTGCTTGGCGTTGGAGTAGATCCAGCGCGGCTTGTTGATCGGGCCGCAGATCAGCTCCGAGTTCTCGGGATCGAATTCCTCGTCGTGGCACATGCCGTACACTTCCGAGGTCGATGGGAACACCAGGTGCTTGCCGTACTTGGCGGCCGAACGCACGATCGGCAGGTTGGCCTCGAAGTCCAGCTCGAACACGCGCAGCGGGGCTTTCACGTAGGTCGAAGGGGTCGCGATCGCGACCAAGGGCAGGATCACGTCGCACTTCTTGACGTGGTACTCCACCCATTCCTTGTTGATGGTGATGTCGCCCTCGAAGAAGTGCATGCGCGGATGCGCGAGCAGCTCGCTGATGCGGTCGGTACTCATGTCCATGCCGTAAACATGCCAGTCGGTGGTTTCAAGGATGCGCTTGGACAGGTGGTGGCCGATAAAGCCGTTCACGCCGAGGATGAGTACTTTTTTCATGTTTTGGTTTCCAATCGATATTCTTATGCCGCCAGGCGGGCTTTTAATTGTTCGGCGGTGATGGGATCGCCATCCGCCGTCAGCGCGGAAATCGCCAGCATGCGGCCATCGCCGCAGACTCCAAAGATACAATTATCTATCACCGTCAGTCCCGGTGGCAAACCAAGACAACTTACGTTGCCAAAATTGCCACTGCCCGTGCCGGCCAGGCGGGCGCGCTGGATCACATAGCGTACACCGCCGAGGTCGGTGAAGGCGCCTGGATAAGGAGGGGCGACCGCCCGGTGCAGGTTGTAGACCTGCTGCGCCGGCTGGTTCCAGTCGATGCGGCCATCCTCGGGCGTGCGGCCGCCGAAGTAGCCGCCGCGCGTGAGGTCGTTGTGCAGGCGCGGCGCCGTGCCATCCAGCAGCGAGGGCAGCACGCGCCACAGCGCCTGCTCGGCCGCCACCTGCACCTTGCCGAACACCTCGTGCGCGGTGTCGTCCGGCAGGATGGGCACCTCCATCTGCGAAACGATGGCGCCGGCGTCCGGCTTGACCGTCATCTCGTGCAGCGTGGCGCCGGTGACCGTGGCGCCGTGCAGCACCGCCCAGTTGACCGGCGCGCGGCCGCGGAATTCCGGCAGCAGCGAGCCATGCATGTTGAAAGCGGGCGCCACCGCCAGCAGCTCGGCCGGCAGCATGTGGCGGTAGTAGAAGCTGAACATCAGGTCCGGCCGCGCCGCTTGCACCCGCGCCAGCAGCTCGGGCGACCTGGCGTCGGCCGGGGTGACGTAAGGAATGCCCTCGCTCTGGCACAGCGAGATCACCGATTCGAACCAGATGTTCTCGCTGGCGCTGTCCTCGTGGGTGACCACCAGCGCCACGTCCACGCCGGCCGCCAGCAACACCTTGAGGCAGCGCACGCCGACGTTGTGGTAGCCGAACACCACCGCGCGTTTGCGCACGTCCAGATCATTCATGGCGACGGCCCACGGTACGTTTCTCGACGCCGGCCGGGGCCGGCGCCGGGGCCGGCGCGTCCTCGCGCTGCTGCAGGATGGTCTGCACCACGTAGCGCGGCCGCGCGCGCACCTGCTGGAAGATGCGGCCGGTGTACTCGCCCAGCAAGCCGATGCCGAACAAGATAACGCCCATGAAGAAGAAGGTGATGGCGAACAGCGTGAACACGCCCTCGGCCTCGGCGCCGAGGAACAGGCGGCGCACCAGCAGCACCAGCACCAGGATGCCAGACACCAGCGACAGCAGCATGCCCATCATCGAGTAGAACTGCAGCGGCACCAGCGAGAAGCCGGTGACCAGGTCGAAGTTCAGGCGGATCAGGCTGTACAGCGAATACTTCGACTCGCCGGCCGCGCGCTCCTCGTGCTCGACCACGATCTCGGTCGGGTTGCGGGCGAAGCGGTAGGCCAGCGCCGGCACGAAGGTGTTGACCTCGGCGCACTGGTTCATCAGGTCGACGATGTTGCGGCCGTAGGCGCGCAGCATATTGCCCTGGTCGGTGATCTTGATGTTGGTGATGCGCTCGCGCAGGCGGTTCATGGCCTTGGAGGCGTAGGTGCGCCACGCCGTATCCTGGCGCTTGCGGCGGATCGAGCCGACGTAGTCGTAGCCTTCGCGCATCTTGGCCACCAGGTTGCCGATTTCCTCGGGCGGGTTCTGCAGGTCGGCGTCGAGCGTGACCATGATCTCGCCGCGCGCCGCCTCGAAGCCGGCCAGGATCGCCATGTGCTGGCCGTAGTTGCCGTTGAACAGCACCACGCGCGTGACGTCCGGGCGCGCGCGGAACTGCTCGGCCAGGATGGACACCGAGTTGTCGCGGCTGCCGTCGTTGACGAACACGATCTCGTAGCTGGTGCCCAGCTTGTCCAGCGCGGGATACAGGCGCGCGAACAGCGCGGCCAGCCCGGCCTGCTCGTTGTAGATCGGGATGACCACCGAGATTTCCGGCTTGCCCTGGGTAATGGTCACATCGGTCATGTCGGTCATTTGATCAGGATCGCTTTCACGGCGGCGGCCACGCGGTCGACGTCGGCGGTGGTCATGGCGTAGAACATCGGCAGGGTCACGGTCAGGCGGCCGATCTTCTCGGCGACCGGGAACATGCCTTCCTTGAAGCCGCGCTCGCGGTACATGGTGAACAGGTGGATCGGCGCGTAGTGGTAGCCGGTGCCGATGTTGAAGCGCTCCTTCATGGCGTTCATGAAGTCGGCGCGGGTGGTCGGGCCCTGGTCCGGCAGGATGATCTGGAACAGGTGATAGTTGCTGGAGTCGAAGGCCTGCAGCGGCAGCTGGGCGCCCGAGCGCGCCTCGAAGTCCGGCCCGAACGCCTCGTAGTAGCGGCGCGCCAGCGCGCGGCGGTGGGCGGTGATGTTTTCAATATTGGCGAACTGGCCCAGGCCGATGGCGGCCATGATGTCGCTCATATTGTATTTGCCGCCGAGGACGTCGACGTCGATGCCGTCCACGCCGCTGCGGGTCACGCCCTGCAGGCGGTACTTGTCGGCCAGCCTGGCCTCTTCATCGTTGTTGAGCACCAGCGCGCCACCTTCGCCGGTGGTGATGTTCTTGTTGGCCTGGAAGCTGAACGAGACGAAGTCGCCGAACGAACCAATGCGCTTGCCCCGCCACTCCGAGCCGAAGGCCTGGGCCGCGTCCTCCACCACGCGCAGATTGTGCTTCCTGGCGATGGCGTACAGGCGGTCCATGTCGACCGGCAGGCCGGACAGGTAGACCGGAATGATGGCCTTGGTGCGCGGCGTGATGGCCGCTTCAAGCTTGTCGAGGTCGATGTTGCGGGTAATCGGGTCGATGTCGGCGAACACCGGCGTGGCGCCCACCTCGATGATGACGTTGGCGGTAGCCACCCACGAGATCGGCGTGGTGATCACCTCGTCGCCGGCGCCGATGCCGGCGATGCGCAGCGCGATCTCCATGGTGCAGGTGCCGGAATTGAAGGTGCGCACCGGACGGCCGCCGAAGTACTCCGACATGCGGGCCTCGAACGCCGCCACTTTCGGGCCGCTGGTGATCCAGCCCGAGCGCAGGACTTCGGCGACGGCGGTGATGGTGGCCTCGTCGATGGTGGGCCGGGAGAATGGCAGGAAGGGCAGATCAGCACTCATGAGGTGGTTTGCTCGCTAGTATTTTTTATATAAAACGTCTGGCCGCAATTCTAAAGTGTTCATCAGGTGCGCGCCAGCCGCACCGCACGGTTCGGGCGTGTGAACTGGTCTATTTGTTCATTACCGATTGGTAATAACTATGCGGCGGGTGTCCTCCGCCACCACGCGCATCGGTATGCCCCGGGCCTTCAGCGCCTCGTAGGAATTGTCGCTGAGGATGGCCATGGCCTTGACGTTTTGTGCGCTCAGGTGGTTCCACTGCTCGACAAAGCCTTGCATCGGGATAGACAGTTCCGGCTGCTGGCGCAGGCCGAAGGTGAATTCATCCCAGTAATCGACCAGGGTCACGGTGCGGCCGAGGTAGAAGGTCATGGATTGCTCGTAGGTGCCGACCGAGTAGACGCGGGTGTCGGGCCCTAGTTCGGGCAGCATCTTCAGCGCCAGCGCCTTGCCGGCCCGCATATTACCGTAGGGCTCGAAGCCGGCCAGGATCAGCTGCACCGAGGCGAAGCCGGCGATGGCCAGCGTCAGCACGCCGAGGTCGCGCCGCAGCTGGCGCGCGTGCAGCAGCGCCAGCGCGCCGCCGGCGGCGGCCACGATGGCGGCGGTCAGCACCCACGGCTGGTAGGCCTCCAGCAGCGCGCGCTCGTCCGGATGGCGCACCGACATCTCGACCATGTGCGGCATGGCGATCAGGCCGGCCACGCCGGTCACGATCAGCAGCACCGCCGCGATCGAGCGGTTCAGGCGCGAGGCGCTTTCCAGGTAGGTCGCCAGCAGCATGGCCATGGCCGGGAACACCGGCAGGATGTAGCCCGGCAGCTTGGAGCTGGAATAGCTGAAGAAGAAGGTGATGAACACCATCCAGATCACCAGCATCAGCCTGGGCTGGAACACCGCGCCCGGCGTGCGCCGCACGCCGCTGAACAGCGCCTGCGGCGCCAGGCCCAGCCAGGGCATCAGGCCCGGCAGCAGCAGCAGCAGGAAGTAGTACCACGGGCCTTCGCGGTGGTGGGTCTTGAGGAAGAAGCGTTCCCAGTGTTCATGGATGAAGAAGAAGTGCGGCTGCTCCGGGTTCTTCAGGCCCACCAGCACGAACCACGGCGCGGCGATGGCGAAGAACAGCAGCAGGCCCTTGCCGAGATGCAGGCGCTTCCAGATGGCGAAGTCGCGCGACAGCAGGCTGTACAGGGTCAGCACGGCGCCCGGCAGCACCAGCCCGATCAGGCCCTTGGCCAGCACGGCCAGCGCCATGCCGGCCCAGCAGGCCAGCATCCAGTTGCGGCGCTCGGCCGGCGCGGCGCCGTCGCGCTGGGCGATCAGCATCGCGCACAGGGCGATGGTCATCATGCCGGACAAGCTCATGTCCAGAGAGTTGATCTGGCCGGACGCCACCCAGAACAGGCTGGAGCCCAGCACCAGCGCGGCGTAGAAGCCGGCGCGCGCGCCGAACACGCGGTGCGCGGCGTAGCCGGTGAACAGCACGCCGCCCAGGCCGCACAAGCCGGTCCACAGGCGCGCCTGCCACTCGCCCAGGCCGAAGGCGCCGAAGGACAGCGCGTTCATCCAGGTTTGCAGCGGCGGCTTCTCGAAATACTTGATGCCGTTCAGGCGGGTGGTGATCCAGTCGCCGGTGGCCCACATCTCGCGCGCCATCTCGGCGTAGCGGCCCTCATCGGGCGGCACCAGGGTGCGCACGCCCAGCATGTACAGCCAGACCAGGGTGAACGCCGCCAGCAGCGACCACAGGAATTTTTTCGAGTTGTACAGGTCGTTCATCAGGCCTGGTCGCCCTCGTTGGCGTCGATCACCAGGGCCAGCGTGACTTTGCGGCCCTCTCCCATCAGGATGTTGTAGGTGCGGCAGGCGGCCTGGCTGTCCATGCATTCCACGCCGATGCGGCGCATGGTCAGCGCGGCGGTCAGTTTCGGGTGGATGAAGCGCTGGCGCGCGCCGGTGCCGAGGATCACCACGTCCGGGCTGTCGGCGCCGATGATGTCGAAATGTTCCGCGGTAATGGATTCGAAGGTGGGGGCGTTCCACGCGCGGGGCGGGGTTTCCGGCAAGACAATCAGGCTGTAGTTGTAGCGCTCGGCGTTGATCTCCACGCCGGTTTCATCGTAGCCGGTCACGGTCTGGTATTTTTGGGTATCGCTTTGGTGGAGCTTCATGGTGGAAATCGCGTATTTTGGACAGCAAAAGAAGCGTCATTGTAGCGTTTTAAAGATGAAAGGTTGATTAAATCAGGGCCTTTCGGCAGAATGGTTCTTTTCGCATTGCAGCACGGGCCGGCTTGGGCGTTTTGGCAGGTCAGAGAAGTTTGCCTCACATAAACAGGATTTTATTTTGCGACCGATTCAAAAATCGAACAAACTGGCGGAAGTCTGCTACGAGATCCGCGGCCCGGTGCCGGAAAAAGCCCGGCAAATGGAGGAGGAAGGCCACAAGATCACGAAGTTGAATATCGGCAACTTGGCCGTGTTCGGCTTCGATCCGCCGGACGAGATCGTGCAGGACATGAAGATGAACCTGTCCAACGCGGCCGGCTACACCGACTCCAAGGGCATGTTCGCGCCGCGCAAGGCGGTGATGCATTACACGCAGGGCAAGAACATCCGCGGCGTCAGCATCGACGACATCTACCTCGGCAATGGCGCCTCGGAACTGATCGTCATGTCGATGAACGCGCTGCTCAACAACGGCGACGAGGTGCTGGTGCCGGCGCCCGACTATCCGCTGTGGACGGCAGCGGTGTCGCTGTCCGGCGGCAAGCCGGTGCACTACGTCTGCGACGAGCAGCAGGACTGGTTCCCGGACATCGAGGACATGCGCGGCAAGATCACGCCGAACACGCGCGCCATCGTGGTGATCAACCCCAACAACCCGACCGGCGCGCTGTACCCGGTCGAGCTGCTGCTGCAGATCATCGAGCTGGCGCGCCAGCACCAGCTGATCATCTACGCCGATGAAATCTACGACAAGGTGCTGTACGACGGCGCCCAGCACGTGTCGATCGCCTCGCTGGCGGACGACGTGCTGTTCGTGACCTTCAACGGCCTGTCGAAGAATTACCGCGCCTGCGGCTACCGTTCCGGCTGGATGGTGGTGTCGGGCGAGAAGTCGCACGCCAAGGATTACATCGAGGGCTTGAACATGCTGGCCTCGATGCGCCTGTGCGCCAACGCGCCGGGGCAGTTTGCGATCCAGACTGCGCTCGGCGGCTACCAGTCGATCGACGACCTGGTGGGCCCGGGCGGGCGCCTGTTGAAGCAACGCGACCTGGCTTACAAGCTGCTGACCGAGATTCCGGGCGTCACTTGTGTCAAGCCGAAAGCGGCGCTGTACATGTTCCCAAGGCTCGATCCGAAGATCTATCCGATCGCGGATGACCAGCAGTTCGCATACGAGTTGCTGGCCGAAACCAAAGTGCTGATCGTCCAGGGCAGCGGCTTCAACTGGATCGCGCCGGATCACTTCCGCGTGGTGTTCCTGCCGAACTCGGACGACATGGTGGACGCCTTCGGCCGCATGGCCAGGTTCATGGAAAGCTACCGCAAGCGCCACGGCGCCAGCTTTTAACGCCGTCATTCCGGCGAACGCCGGAATCCATGCTGAGCCAACGAATTCGGCGGCGTTGCATGGACCGCAGCGGCGGACCGTCCGCCTGCGCCGGAATGACGATTAAGATTTTTGGAATTTATATGAAACCAATCAAAGTAGGCTTGTTAGGCGTCGGCAATGTCGGCGGTGGTACGTTCGACGTGCTGGAACGCAATCAGGAAGAGATCCGCCGCCGCGCCGGCCGCGGCATCGAGGTGGTGGCCGTCTCGGCCCGCAACCTGGAACGCGCCAAGGCGCGCACCGGCGGCAAGGTCAAGGTGGTGGCCAACCCGGCCGACATCGTCAACGATCCGGAAATCGACATCGTCGTCGAGCTGATCGGCGGCTACGAGCAGGCGCGCGAGCTGGTGCTGAAGGCCATCGAGAACGGCAAGCACGTGGTCACCGCCAACAAGGCGCTGCTGGCCGTGCACGGCAACGAGATCTTCGCCGCCGCCCAGGCCAAGGGCGTGATGGTGGCGTTCGAGGCGGCCGTGGCCGGCGGCATCCCCATCATCAAGGCGCTGCGCGAGGGCCTGACCGCCAACCGCATCCACTGGCTGGCCGGCATCATCAACGGCACCACCAACTTCATCCTGTCCGAGATGCGCGACAAGGGCCTGGACTTCGCCACCGTGCTCAAGCAGGCGCAGGAGCTGGGCTACGCCGAGGCCGACCCGACCTTCGACATCGAGGGCGTGGACGCGGCGCACAAGGCCACCATCCTGGCCGCGATCGCGTTCGGCATTCCGGTGCAGTTCGACAAGGCGCACGTGGAGGGCATCTCCAAGCTGAACGCGGTGGACATCAGGTACGCCGAACAGCTGGGCTACCGCATCAAGCTGCTGGGCATCGCCAAGCGCGCCAAGGTGGGCGGCAAGGAAGGCGTGGAGCTGCGCGTGCACCCGACCCTGATCCCGGCCAAGCGCCTGATCGCCAACGTGGAGGGCGCCATGAACGCGGTCCTGGTGCAGGGCGACGCCGTCGGCGCCACGCTGTACTACGGCAAGGGCGCCGGCTCCGAGCCGACCGCCTCGGCCGTGATCGCCGACCTGGTCGACATCACCCGCCTGGCCACCGCCGATCCGGAGCACCGCGTGCCGCACCTGGCGTTCCAGCCGAACGCTATGACCAACATCGAGATCCTGCCGATGTCGGAAGTGACCACCAGCTACTACCTGCGCATGAACGTGAGCGACCAGCCGGGCGTGCTGGCCGACCTGACCCGCATCCTGGCCGACGCCGGCATCTCGATCGATGCCATGCTGCAGAAGGAGCCGGCCGATGGCGAGACCCGCACCGACATCATCTTCCTGACCCACCAGACCCAGGAGAAGCACGTCACCAGCGCCATCGCCAAGATGGAAGGCCTGTCGACGGTGTGCGGCAGCGTCACCAAGATCCGCCTGGAAAACCTCAGCTAAGCAGGCGAAAAAAAGCCGGGACGGTGTCTACGCACACCATCCCGGCAAAGGGTAAGGGGCAGCTACTCCTATTTAGTGCCCGGTACTACGGTACTACGATGCTGCTCGGTTGCTGCTCAGTTGCGGATTACTTCGAAGCGACGGTCAGTTCGCTCTTCACTTCCTTCACGCCCGGCACGGCCGATGCCACCTGGATGGCCTTGGTGCCGACGTCGGTGCTGGCCACGGTGCCGCTCAGGGTCACCACGCCGTCAGCGGTGGTCACGCCGATCTGCTTCTGGTCCGCCAGCGACGCCTTGATCTTGCTGGTGATTGCCTCATCGTTGGTCGCGGTGCCGGCCTTGGCGGCGCCTGCCAGGGCGGCGTCCTGCTGGGCGAAAGCGGTACCGGTTGCAGCGGCGGCGGTCAGGGCGGTGGCAACCATCAGGCGGGCGATCAGTTGTTTGGTCATCATGATTTGCTTCCTTTATCGAGTTTGAGGATAAAACGTCTGGGACGTTACCCAACCTATTGCAAACCCCGTGCCAGCCTGAATTTTTTCTTTAATTTCAATGGCTTATAATGATTTTTCTAATGGGAAATCATAATGTCGTGGCTTTTTCGGCCATATTGCCGCGATTTTGTCGGGAAATGGCGACATCCAGCCGCCATCGTTATCCAAGTCATTGATTTTTAACGGTATCCTCCTGTCGCTCGGTGGCGACATCGCCACGGAACAGGCTGGCGTCGAGCTCATGTTTCTGCAGCAGGCGGTAAAACTCCGTGCGATTGCGCTCCGCCAGGCGGGCGGCGTCGGCCACGTTGCCATCGGTCAGCTTCAGCAGTTGCACCAGGTAATTGCGCTCGAAGCGCTGGCGCGCCTCGTTGTAGCTGAGCACCTCCAGCGACGGCACGCGCAGCGCCCGCTGCACCAGCGACAGCGGCACCAGCGGCGCGGTGGCCAGCGCGCACACGTGCTCGACCACGTTGTATAGCTGGCGCACGTTGCCTGGCCAGGCCGAGGTGGTGAGCGCCTCCAGCGCGTCGGGCGCGAAGCCGCGCACCGTCTTGCCGTACTTGGCCGCCAGCGTGTGCAGGAACTGGGTGGCCATGGGCGCGATGTCCTCGCGCCGCTGCGCCAGCGGCGGCAGCGTCAGCGTGATGACGTTCAGGCGGTAATACAGGTCCTCGCGGAACTGGCCCTCGCGCATGGCGGCGTCGAGGTCGCGGTGGGTGGCGGACAGCACCCGCACGTCGACCGGCTTGGCCACGTCCGAGCCCAGCTGGCGCACCACGCGCTCCTGCAGCACCCGCAGCAGCTTGACCTGCAGCAGCAGCGGCATGTCGCCGATCTCGTCGAGGAACAGGGTGCCGCCGTCGGCCGCCTGCAGCAAGCCTTCGCGGCTGGCCACGGCGCCGGTGTAGGCGCCCTTGACGTGGCCGAACAGCTCAGACTCCAGCAGCGCCTCCGGGATCGCGCCGCAATTGACCGCGATGAAGGGCGCCTGCGCGCGCCGGCTGGCGCGGTGGATGGCCTGCGCCAGCAATTCCTTGCCGGTGCCGCTTTCGCCGCGGATCAGGATGCTGGCGTCGGAGGCGGCCACCAGCCGCGCCTCGGCCAGCAGCTCGTCCATGCACTGGCTGCGGCTGATGATGGCCGAGCGCCATTCCTCGTCGGCCTCGGCGGGGCGGGCCGCCGGCGCCGCCAGGCTCAGCGCCTGGGCGATGCGTTCCAGCAGCACCTTGGCGTCGAACGGCTTGGTCAGGTAGGCGTAGGCGCCCAGGGTGGTGGCTTCCACCGCGTCCGGGATGCTGCCATGCGCGGTCAGCAGGATCACCGGCAGCGCCGGGTAGCTGCGGCGGATTTCCTGGAACAGCCACATGCCGTCGCGCTCGGGCAGGCGGATGTCGCTGATCACCAGACGAGGCAGTTCAATCGACAGCCGCGCCAGCGCCGCCTCGGCGCTGGTGACGGCCGTGACGCGGTAGCCGTTGGCGCTGAGCCGCATCGATAGCAGGCGCAGCAGGTCGTCGTCATCGTCCACCAGCAGCAGGTGGGCGCCTTGTCCCTGGGTCGTGGTCATTTGGTCACCTGTGGTCCGGGCGCCGGGCGGGCCGGCAGCGTGCGTTCTATGGTCTTCAAGCCTTCCAGCATCTCGTTCAATTGCTCGATGCGGCGCTGGTTGTCCTTTTGCTGGGCGGCCAGGCGGTCGGCGTGCTCGTACAGGCGGCGCGTCTCGGCGCAGTTGCTCGACAGCAGTTGCGCCAGCGGCCGGAACGGCGCCGCCTCCACCTCGGCCGAGGTGGCCACGCTGTCGAGCAGCGCCTGCGCGCGCGCCAGGTCGCCGCCGCCGCGCGTGAGCATCAGCGCCATGCCCATCTGGATCGCCACGCGCGGGCTGCGCTGTTGCAGCCCGAGGCCGCTCAACTCCTTCAGCAGCTCGCCCTGGCTCATGCGGCGCAGCGACTGGTGGTAGCTCAGCAGCGGCCCCACCTCGTCCGGCGGCGGCGGCGGCGCCTGGATCACTTCCACCACCGGCGGTGGCGGCGGCGCCGGCGCCGGGTCGGCCGGCAGCGGCGAATTCAGCGTGCAGGCCGCCAGCGACAGGCAGGCCAGCAGGGTGGTGAGGTGCTTAGCGTTCATAAGGAAGTTCGATATGGAAGTGGGCGCCGCGCTCGGAGGGCAGCAATTTCAATGCGCCGCCATGCGCGGTCACGTATTCATGCACGATGGACAGGCCGATGCCGTTGCCGCGGCGCGCGCCGGGCGGCTGGCGCTGGCCCTGGTAGAACGGCTCGAAGATGCGGGCGGCGTCCTCGGCCGCCACGCCCGGCCCCTGGTCGACGCAGTCGAGCAGCAGCTTGCCGTTCAGCTCGCCCAGGCGGAAGCTGATCAGGCCCCCTTGCGGGCTGAAGCGGACGGCGTTGGACAGCAGGTTGCCCAGCACGGTGGCCAGCTTGTCGGCGTCGGCGGCGATCGGCCGCGCCTTGCCCTCGCTGACCACGGTCAGGCGCGCGGCCTGCCACTGCAGGCGCTGGCTGTCCACCGCCTGGGCCAGCAGCTCGCCCATGTCCACCAGCTGGCGCTGCAGGTGCTGGGCGTCGAAGGTGGCGGCGTTGTAGCGCAGCAGCGCCTCGATCTGCGACTGCAGGGCGGCGGTGTTCTGGTTGAGGATGCCGGCGATCTCGCGCTGGTCGGGCGACAGCGCGCCGGCCACGCCATCCTCCAGCAGCGCCACGCCCTCGCGCAGCGCCGCCAGCGGCGTCTTCAGCTCGTGCGAGATGTGGCGCAGGAAGCGCGCCTTGTCCGCCTCCAGGTCGGCCAGGCGCTGGCGCAGCCAGTTCAGCTGCTGGCCCACGCGCTGCAGGTCGCTGGGGCCGGGCACGGCGATCGGCTGGTCGTAGCGGCTCTCGCCCAGCGTGTCGATGGCCTGCTCGATCCGCGCCAGCGGGCGCGACAGCCAGAAGCCGAAGCCCGAGGCCAGCGCGGCCGCCAGGATGATGGAGCCGATCACCTGCGCCTTGAGCACGGCCCGGCGCTGGTCCAGCTCGGCCAGCAGCTCGCCGTTGCGGCGCTCGACCTCCTGCTTGACCTCCTCGGCCAGTTGTTCGTTGACGTCCGGCAGCGGCGCCAGCACCCGCTCCAGCGCCTGCTGGCGCGCGCCGCGCGCGCTGACCGGGCGCGACGGCGCCTGCAGGATTTCCCACGCCTGCTGGCCGGCCTCGCGCCAGCGTTCGAACAGGGTTTCCTGGGCGTAGGGCAGGGCGGCCGCCACCGCGTCCAGCGCCAGCTGCGCGTCGCGCCAGGCGTCGGCGTAGCGTTTGCGGAAGGCCGGGTCGTCCAGCACCATGTACTGGCGCGCGCTGCGCGTCATGGCGACGCTGCGCTCGGCCAGTTGCTGGGTATTTTCAGTGAGCGCCAGCGCGTGGCGTCCGCTGTCGCGGCTGTGGGCGGCCAGGCGGTCCAGGGTCCACAGGGCATGCAGCGAGGCGGCGCTCAGCAGCACGGCAATCAACAGGAAGACGCCCAGCAGCAACTGGCGAAACGAGAGTTTCGAGAGCATGCGGGGTGAGGAAAAGTTAAGCTATTTGAATCATATGATCAAATAGCCGCATGCCCCTGTTCGATTGACGCAAAATATTGCTCTGCCGCATTAATTGGCGCGGCTGGCGGCCTCAGGCTTCGGCCGGGCCGACGTCCATGCCGTCGTAGGATTCGAGCTGGTGTTCGGCGGCGAACTTGTAGAATTCCTGGTTGCGCGCGTGCAGGGTGTCGACCGTGTGCTTCTCGACCTTTTCAATGTGCAGCCACCACAGCGCCGGGGTGCCGGCCTCCGGCTTGGAGTCGTAGATGCCGACGAACTGGTAGCCCTTGGCCTGCAGCGCCGGCACCACGCCTTCCAGCTTGGCCTTGTCGGCGTCCGCGAAGAAGTAGCCCCACAGCAGCGGCTTGCTGATGTCCCACGGGGCGTTCTGCTTCATGTCCGCAAACAGCGTGACCATTTCTTCTTTGGTAATCATTCATTATTCCTTGAGCGGCGGTAAAAGCTATTTTACCGCGTCGAAGCCGATGGTGACTTTCAGGCCGCTGTGATGGCTGGCGTCGTCGAGGATGATGGTGGCGCGGTGCAGGGTGGCGATGTCGCGCACGATGGCCAGGCCGAGGCCGTGGCCACCGGGGTTGCGCTCCAGCGTGGCGGCGGCGCGGTAGAACGGCGTGAACACGCGCTCGCGTTCGGCGGCGGCGATGCCGGGGCCGCTGTCCTCCACCTCCAGCAGCACCTGGCCGTCGCGCTCGCGCACGCGCAGGATGACGCTGCCGCCGGCCGGCGTGTAGCGCAAGGCGTTGTCGACCAGGTTGGCCAGCAGTTCGTGCAGCAGCAGGGACTGGCCCTGCACCATGCCCTCCTGCTTGGCCTCCAGCGACAGGTCGATCTGCTTGCCGACCGCGGCCACGGCCAGCTCCAGCCCCACTTGCCGCGCGAGTTCGCGCAGCGAGACCGGCTCGGTGTTGTCCTCGCTGCGATGCTCGATGCGCGCCAGCGTCAGCAGGCGGTTGGCGAGGTTGACGGTGGAGTCGGTGGTGGTGGCCATGCTGCGCACGATGTCGCGCAGCGCGTCGGGATCGGCGCCGGCCTTGTCGCACTCGCGCAGCGCCAGTTCGGCCTGGGTTTTCAGCACGGTCAGCGGCGTGCGCAGCTGGTGCGAGGCGTCCGCAATGAAGCGGCGCTGGCTGTTGATCAGCATGTGCATGCGCAGGCGTGAGCTGTTCAGCGCCGCCACCAGCGGCCGCACTTCCTTGTGCACCAGCGTGGCGTCGACGTCGGTGGCGTCGTTCGGGTCGCGCGTCTCGACCGCGCTTTTCAGCTGCATCAGCGGCTGCAGCACCAGCCGCACCGCGAACCACACCAGCAGCCCCACCGCCGCCAGCAACAGCGCCTGCCACACCAGGGTGTCGAACAGGATCTGGTTGGACAGCACGCGCCGCGCCTCCAGCGTTTCGCCGACCTGGATCAGCGCGATGCCGCGCATGGAATCGTCGTACACCGGTTGCAGCAGCGCGGCGATGCGCACCGGCTGGCCGTTGTAGTTGGCGTGATAGAAGCGCACCAGCGCCGGATAGGCTTCCGAGCGCGGCACGTTGGCCGGCACCGGCGGCAGGTCGGCGTAGCCGGACACGGTTTCGCCGGCGATGCCGGTGACCTTGTAGTAGATGCGGCCCAGGGTGTCGGTCTCAAAGCTGTCCAGCGCGACGTAGGGCACGTCGGCCACCACCTTGCCGTCCACCACCGAGACCCGCTCGGCCAGCGCGCGCGTGGAGGCCAGCAGGGAGCGGTCGTAGGCGGTGTCGGCGGCGTCCAGCGCGTTGCGGTAGACCGAGATGGTGTTGAGCGCCACCAGCACCAGCAAGGGGCCGAGCAGCCAGCGCAGCAGCTGTCCGCGCAGGCTGCCCAGCGCGGCGCCGGGCCCCAGGCCGAGGCGGCGGGCGAGGGCGGGCAGCAGCGGCATGGCGCTCAGGGGCCGCCGACCGCGGCGCGCGGCTGCAGCAGGTAGCCGATGCCGCGCAGGGTGGTGATGACGGCGGCGTCGGGGCCGGGGATGTCGAGCTTCTTGCGCACCCGGTGGATGTACAGGTCGATGGCGTCGATGCCGGCGTCGTCGCCCAGCGAGAACACCTCATCGAACAGCTTTTCCTTGGACACGGCGCGGCCGCTGCGCGTGATCAGGGTTTCCAGCACCGCGTGCTCGCGCGGCGTCAGCGCCAGCGCGTTGCCGGCGTAGCTGAACATGCGGGTGACGGTGTCGAAACTGAGCGCGCCGCAGTTGTGCACCAGCGCCTCGTTGCCCACGGTGCGGCGCAGCAGCGCCTTGACGCGCGCTTCCAGCTCCGCCAGTTCGAACGGCTTGGCCAAGTAGTCGTCGGCGCCCAGGTTCAGGCCCTGCACGCGGTCTTCCAGCCCGCCGCGCGCCGTCAGGATCAGCACCGGCGTCTTGGCGCGCGGGCCGCCGCGCGCGCGCAGGCGCTTGAGCACATCCAGCCCGTCCATGCGCGGCAGGGTGAGGTCGAGGATCACCAGCGCGTAATCCTGGGTGTGCAGCAGGGCGTCGGCGTCGGCGCCGTTGTCGGCGCATTCCACCGTCAGATGGGCGTCGCGCAGGGCCTTGGCCAGCCAGTGCTGCAATTCGGTGTGGTCTTCAACTAACAATATGCGCATGGGGACTTGCCAGTTCGTTCAAATAAGTGCAGGGTGAGGCCAGCATCATGTGCCGGCGGCGGACAAAAAGGAAGCCCCCGCGTCAATTGTGGTGAGCAGGAGACATTGAAAGGCAATTGAAAGATTGACGCTCCTATAGTGGCAGCACTGATTGAGAAATCAGGCATATAAAAAACTATACACGGAGACAACTCATGAAGAAATCCCCCCTGACCCTCGCGGTCCTGGCATTGTTCGCGGCCGCCGGTAGCGCCCAGGCCCAATCCAACGTGCAGGTCTACGGCCTGCTGGACGTGGGCATGGAAACCGCCAACAACCAAACCCCGACCGGTGGCAGCATGACCCGCGTGATCTCCGGCGGCATGAACACCTCGCGCTGGGGCCTGCGCGGCA
This sequence comes from Duganella sp. SG902, assembly GCF_013376005.1. Lineage (GTDB taxonomy): Bacteria > Pseudomonadota > Gammaproteobacteria > Burkholderiales > Burkholderiaceae_D > Rugamonas. The sequence continues at coordinate 177,419 of NZ_JABMJK010000008.1, forward strand.
GCGAGGATCTGGGCGGCGGCCTGAAAGCGGTGTTCAACCTCGAAGGCGGCATCCTGATGGACACCGGCGCGCAGGACGGCGCGCTGTTCAAGCGCCAGGCCAACGTCGGCCTGGAAGGCGCCTTCGGCCGCGTGGTGGTCGGCCGCTCCTTCACCACCGTGTACGACACCGTGATCGGCTTCGACCCGATGGGCTTCGCGCCGTTCTACTCGTGGGCCACCTCCGGCCCGGCCACCGGCCCAAGCAAATACGGCTTCACCACCCAGTACGACAACATCATCAAGTACGCCGGCACCTTTGGCGACTGGCGCATCGGCGCCAACTACGCCGCCGGCGAGCAGACCACCGGCACCCAGGACAGCGCTAAGACCGGCTTCAGCACCGTCTACAAAATGGGCGACGTCAACCTGATGGCGACCTGGGAGCGCAACAACGGCAACACCGTTCCGGCCACCGGCAACCGTGACAAGAACACCGTGTGGCACATCGGCGGCAATTACGAAACCGGCCCGTTCAAGTTCTGGGCGGTGGTGCGCGACTACAAGCTGGTTGCCGGCAAGGCGCTGACCGCCGACGTCGACGCCACCACCACCTGGGGCGGCGTGGCGTACAAAACCGGCGCCACCACGCTGACCGGCGCGGTCTACCACGTCAACGTCAAGAATGTCGCCGCCGGCAAGGACGCCGATCCGACCATGTACGTGGCGCGCTACCGCTACGCGCTGTCCAAGCGCACCGACCTGCACGTGACGGCGGCCTACGCCAAAGCCAAGAACGGCCAGCTCACCGGCCTGTCGCGCGACGACGCCGGCTACGGCAACAGCCAGCGCGGCCTGACCGTCGGCATGCAGCACCGCTTCTGATGAAAATCCTGCTGGCACTTGTCTGCGCGCTGCTGTTAGGCGCGGCGGCCCAGGCGGCGGGGCTCGAGTGCATCGTGCCGTCCAAGCCGGGCGGCGCGATGGACCTGACCTGCAAGCTGGCGCAGAAAGGGCTGGCCGGCCTGCGCGACACGCCGAATCCGCCGCCGTCGGACATGCACATCAGCTATCTGCCGGGCGGGATCGGCGCGGTGGCGTGGCACTCGCTGGTGTCGCGCCGCCGCACCGAGCCGAATACGCTGGTGGCGTTTTCCGGCGGCTCGCTGCTGAATCTCGCGCAGGGCAAGTTCGGCAAGGTGAAGTCGTCGGACGTGCGCTGGGTGGCGGCGTTGGGCGCGGACTACGGCATGATCGCGGTGCGCGCCGATTCGCCCTACAAAACGCTGCGCGACCTGATCGCCGCATTGAAGGCGAATCCGGAGAAGGTGCTGATCGGCGTGTCCGGCACCATCGGCAGCCAGGACTGGCTGAAGATGGCGCTGGTGTCGCGCAGCGCCGGCATCGATCCGAAGGCGCTGCGTTTCGTGGCGCTGGAAGGCGGTGGCGAGGCCTTCACCGCCATGCACGCCAATTTCGTGCACGTGGTGTCCGGCGACGCCAGCGAGGCCACGCTGTACGCGGCCAGCGGCAACACGCGGGTGCTGGCGGTATTGTCCGAACAACGCCTGCCGGGCGTGCTGGCCAATGTGCCAACCGCGCGCGAGCAGGGCGTGGACGTGGTGTGGCCCATCATCCGCGGCGTGTGGATGGGGCCCAACGTGCCGGACGCCGATTACAAGCAGTGGGTGTCCGCCTTCGACCGCGTGCTGGCAAGTCCGAAGTTCGCGCAGATGCGGGCGGCATCAGGTTTATATCCGTTTGGGCTGACCGGCGATGCGCTGGCGGCCTATGTCAAGAAAGCCGTGGACGACTACGGCAGGCGGGCGGCCGAACTGGGTCTCGTGCGCTGATTACATAACTATCTGGAGATTACGATGAAGTTGAAACATACTGTGGCCGCCGCATGCGCGTTTTTTGCCGGATCGGCCTTTGCGCAAGTCCCGCCGGGTTATCCCGCCGACTACCAGAAGATCATCGACGCCGCCAGGAAGGAGGGCAAGCTGGTGATCTACGGCGCCACCGACAGCAAGGCCACGCAGCCGCTGATCAAGGATTTCAGCGCCATGTACCCGGGCATCACGGTCGAGTACAACGACATGAATTCGACCGAGGTGTATAACCGCTTCATCTCCGAGGTGGCGGCCGGCGGCAACACCGCCGACGCCATGTGGTCCTCCGCCATGGACCTGCAGATGCGCCTGGCCTCGGACGGCTACGCGCTTCAGTACAAATCGGTGGAGGCGTCCAAGATCCCCGGCTGGGCGGTGTGGGACGACAAGGCCTACGGCACCACCTTCGAGCCGGCCGCCATCGTCTACAACAAGCGCCTGGTGGACGCCAAGGAAGTGCCGCACACGCACGCCGACTTCACGGCGCTGATCCAGCAGCCCAAGTTCAAGGACAAGGTCACCACCTACGATATCGAGAAATCCGGCGTCGGCTTCATGTTCATGACGCAGGACGCGCGCGAGAACCCGAAATTCCTCGACATGGAGAACGCCTTTGGCGTGGCCAAGGTGCGCGTGCAATCGTCCACCGGCACCATGATGGAGCGTATCTCGTCGGGCGAAAACCTGATCGGCTACAACGTGCTGGGCTCCTACGCGCTGGTGCGCGCCAAGACCGATCCATCGATCGGCGTGGTGCTGCCGAAGGATTACACGCTGGTGATGTCGCGCGTGTTCTTCATCAACAAGTCAGCCAAGAACGTGAACGCCGCCAAGCTGTGGCTGGACTACATGCTGTCGCATCGCGGCCAGACCATCATCGCCAACGACTCCAAGCTGTTCGCGATCCGCGCCGACGTCACCGGCGAAACCACCTCGGCGGACCTGATTAAGCAAATCGGCAACGACAAGATCAAGCCGGTGCCGGTCCATCCCATCCTGCTGCAGTTCCTGGGACCGGCCAAGCGCATGGCCTTCCTCAAGCAGTGGAAAGAAACCGCGGGCAAGAAGTAAGAGGGCATCGACATGCAAACACTCGCTCACTCCGGCCGGCCAAGCCTGAACTGGCCGCGCGGCGTGGTGGTAACGCTGGCCGCCGGCGTTATCTTCCTGCCGCTGATCCTGATTTTCTATCAAAGCTTTTTGAACGCGCCGTTCTTCATGCCGGCCAAGGAGCTGGGCCTGGACGCCTACCGCTTCATCTTTGAAGATCCCGATTTCGCGGTGGCGTTCAAGAACGCCTTCTGGCTGGCCTCCGGCCTGGCGCTGATCGCCGTGCCGCTGGGCGGCATGCTGGCCTTCCTGATGATACGCACCGACCTGCCGGGCAAGGCCTTCATCGCGCCCTGCCTGCTGGTGCCGATCTTCGTCTCGCCGATGGTGATGGGCTTCGGCTACGTGGTGGCGATGGGACCGGTGGGCTTCTACTCGCTGTGGGCCAAGGACATCCTCGGCTTCATCCCGTGGAATATCTACTCCTTCACCAGCATCGTGGTGATCGCCGGCCTGACGCACGTGCCGCACGTCTACCTGTACGCCTCGTCGGCGCTGAAAAGCCTGGGTTCGGACGTGGAGGAGGCGGCGCGCGTCAGCGGCGCCTCGCCGCTGCAGGTGATGTTCAACGTCTCGCTGCCGATGATCACGCCGGCGCTGGCGTACGCCGGCGTGCTGGTGTTCTTCCTTGGCTTCGAGGTGTTCGGCCTGGTGCTGGTGCTGGGCGATCCGGAAGGCCACATGGTGCTGGCCACCTATCTGTACAAGCTGACCAACAAGCTTGGCACCCCGTCCTACCACCTGATGGCCGCCGTCGCGGTGTGCCTGGTGATGGTGACCATGCCGCTGGTGATGGTGCAGCGCTGGCTGCTCAAGTCGGCCAACAAATTCGTGTCGATCAAGGGCAAGGGCGCGCGCACCAAGGCCATGCCGCTGGGCCGCTGGAAGTGGCTGGCGTTCGCGCTGATCTTCGGCTGGCTGATGTTCACCATCATCATGCCGATGTCCGGCATCGTGCTGCGCTCCTTCGTGCAGTACTGGGGCGAGGGCGTGAAGCTGGCCGACGTGCTGACGCTGCAGCACTTCCGCGAGATCTTCGACCAGCCGGCGCTGGTGCGCGGCATCTTCAACACGGTGCTGATCGGCGTGATCGGCGGCGCCTGCGCGGTGATCTGCTACTGCGCCATCGCGCTGGCCATGCACCGCAAGCCGGACATGATCACCCGCTTCCTCGACTACAGCGTGCTGGTGCCGCGCGCCGTGCCTGGCCTGCTGGCCGGCCTGTCGTTCCTGTGGGTGTTCCTGTTCGTGCCCAGCTGGCTGGATGGCGCCCTGAAGGGCATGGACAACGGCGTCGCGATCTGGCTCAGCGAGCATGCGATCCCGATGCTGCGTTCCCTGCGTTCCACCATCTTCGCCCTGTGGCTGGCGTATTCGGTGGTGTGGCTGGCCTACGGCATGCGCCTGATCTCGACCGCGCTGCTGCAGGTCGGGCCGGAGCTGGAAGAGGCGGCGCGCGCGGTCGGCGCCACCCGCGGCAAGGTCACGCGCGACGTCACCGTCCCGCTGATCAAATACGGCCTGCTGGGCGCGTGGCTGATGGTGTTCCTGATCTTTGAACGCGAGTATTCGACCGGCGTGTACCTGCTGTCGCCGGGGACCGAGGTGATCGGCGCGCTGCTGGTGTCGCTGTGGGCGACCGGCTCCACCGACCTGGTGGCGGCGCTATCGTTCATCAACATATCGCTGGTGGCTGTTGGCCTGGGCGTCGCGCTGCGCTTTGGCGTCAAGCTGCATAACTGAGGTACCTATTATGAAACGAGACATCATGACCAACGAACTGAGTGTCAACGAGCTGCATCTGGACTACGGCACCGGCGCCAGCGCCAACCCGATCCTCAAGGGCGTGTCCATGCACCTGCAAAAAGGCGAAGTGGTGGCGCTGCTGGGCCCTTCGGGCAGCGGCAAGACCACGCTGCTGCGCGCCGTGGCCGGGCTGGAAAGCCCGAAGGCCGGCACCATCAACATCGGCGAGCGCAACGTGTTCGACGGCGCCAAGGGCTTCGAGATGCCGGCCGAGCAGCGCAACCTCGGGCTGGTGTTCCAGTCCTACGCGCTGTGGCCGCACAAGACGGTGTTCGAGAACGTGGCCTATGGCCTCAAGCTGCGCAAGCTGGGCGCGGCCGAGATCAAGGACAAGGTCAGCGACGTGCTGAAGAACCTCGGCCTGGGCCACCTGGCCGAGCGCTACCCCCACCAGCTGTCCGGCGGCCAGCAGCAGCGCGTGGCGATCGCGCGCGCGCTGGTCTACAACCCGCCCGTGATCCTGCTGGACGAACCGCTGTCCAACCTGGACGCCAAGCTGCGCGAGGAGGCGCGCGCCTTCCTGCGGGAACTGATCGTGCGACTGGGCCTGTCGGCGTTGATGGTCACCCACGACCAGGCCGAGGCGATGGCGATTTCGGACCGCATCCTGCTGCTCAACAACGGCAAGATCGAACAGCAAGGCACGCCGCAAAGCATGTACGAAACGCCGGACACGCTGTTCACGGCGGAGTTCATGGGCAGTAACAACCGCCTGCCGGGGCAAGTGATCCAGCGCGATGGCGCGCAGGTGCACCTGGATATCAACGGCACGCGCCTGCAGGCGACCGCGCGCGGCAACGGCGGCGGCGACGCCACCCTGATCCGGGTGGAGGAGGTGCGGGTCAGCGCCACCCAGGTCGACAACGCGATCGAACTGCCGCTGCTGACCTGCATGTATCTGGGCGACCGTTTCGAGTGCCTGTTCAAGAGCGCCAACGGCGAGATCAGCCTGCGGGCCTATTCGAAGTACCGGCTGGACCCGGGCCGCTACTGGCTGCAGCTGCCGGCCGACAAGCTCTGGGTCTTCTAAACACTCCGTTTTCAGTCCCGGCGAAGACCACCCCGCAATCGTGCGGTGTGGTCTTTTTTTTATCGTTTGCCGCTCAGATAAGTGATTGTTGGTGAGAATTAGTGCCAGTTAGCGCACAGTTTAGAGCCTGATGCATAAAATAGTTGCCTGAAATCCATTTTTTCAATCTAAGCCCTTGAGCGCTCGTTTATAATTTGAAAGGCACGCCGGTCGGCACTTTTCTGAATAAATAGTCAATACATGCGTACTCAAGGCGTCAGTTTTTCAATTTCCAGTCAAGCTTATTGGGCGCCTGGTTTGAACACTCCCGAACAATGGGCTGCCTGGGCGCGCGCTCCGCGCACCATCGTCGCGGGCGAGGAGCCCGGTGTCAAAGCGATGCCCGCCATGTTGCGCCGCCGTGCCGGCTTCCTGGGCAAGATGGCGCTGGAGGTGGCGTATCAGTGCCTCGATGGCCGCGGCGATATCCCCACCGTGTTCTGTTCGCGCCATGGCGACGTGGCGCGCGCGGTGGAGTTGTTGAGCGATCTGGCGCGAGGCGAGGCGCTCTCGCCGACGGCTTTCGGCATGGCGGTGCACAACGCGATCCCAGGCTTGTTCACCATCGCCCGCGGCGACCGCGCGAATCACATCGCGCTGGCCTCCGGCGCGGCGACGGTGGAACATGCGGTGATTGAGGCTTGCGGGCTGCTGGCGGATGGCGCGCCGGCGGTGTTGCTGATCGCGTGCGATTGTCCGCTCCCCGAGGTGTTCGCGCCTTTCGAGGATTGCGAGGAACAGCCGTTCGCGTGGGCGTGGCTGGTGACCGCCGGCGGCGGCGAGGCGCTGTCGTTGAGCTGGAGTGCCAGTGACGAAGCGCCGGCCGGGGACATGCCGGGAGGCCTGCAAGTGGCGGCGTTCCACCTGGGCGGGGTGCGCAGCATGGAGCGTTGCGACGGCCGCTTGCGCTGGCGCTGGAGCCGAGAGGCTTGATGTAATGTCGTTCGTATCGCGCTACTGGCGTGTGTTTGCCACCGGCTTGAGTTTTGCGGTGTTCGGCATTGGTGGACTGCTGCTGCGCGTGCTGGTGTTCCCGCTGCTGAATGTCTTCGTATGGAGGCCGGAGCGGCGCGTGGTCGCGGCGCGCACGACGATACGGCTTGCCTTCCGCGCTTATGTGGATTTGATGCGGGCGTTGGGCGTGTTGCGGTATGAGGTGCGCGGCCTGGAGAAGCTGGATCGCGGCGGCTTGCTGATCCTGGCGAATCACCCAACGCTGATCGATACGGTGTTCCTGATGGCGTTTGTGAAGAACGCCGACTGCATCGTGAAGAGCGGGTTGTGGAACAACCCGTTCACGCGCGGGCCGGTGCGGGCCGCCGGTTATATCAGCAATGACAGCGGCGCCGGGCTGGTGGACGACTGCATCGCCTCACTGGAACGTGGCAATAACCTGATCGTATTCCCGGAGGGGACGCGCACGCCGGCCAGCGGGACGATCAGCATGAAGCGCGGCGCCGCCAACATCGCGGTGCGCGGCGCGCGTGACATGACCCCGGTGCTGATCCGCTGCGAACCAGCGACGCTGGGCAAGGGCGAGAAGTGGTGGCGGGTGCCGCCGCGCCGCGTGCTGATACAGATCGACGTGCAGGATGACCTGGCGATCGCACGCTTCACCGACAACGGCGTCAGCGAGGTGATGGCGGCGCGCCAGCTGACGGAGTTTTTACAAAATTATTTTACGGGGAAGTGCCAAAGCCATGCTTGAACTGGAAGTGAAAGAACTGATTATCGATGTCCTGCAGCTGGAGGACATCACGCCGGAAGAAATTGACAGCGCGGCGCCGTTGTTTGTTGAAGGTCTGGGTCTCGACTCGATCGATGCGCTGGAGCTGGGCGTGGCCCTGCAGAAGAAATACGGTATCTCCCTGTCGGCGGACTCGGAGGATACGCGCCGCCATTTCGCATCGGTGCGGGCGCTGTCGGCCATGATCGAAAGTCACAGAAAGAAGTAAATAAAAAAGAAGGGGTGTAGAAATGATCGATTTGAATGAAATGAGCAGAGACCAGCTGCAAACCTGGGTGGTTGATCTGCTTGCGGAGATGTTTGAGCTCGACAAGTCCGAGCTGACCGCGGAATCCAATCTGTACGCGGACTTGGATATCGACAGCATCGACGCGGTGGATCTGGCGGTGAAACTGAAGCAGATGACCGGCAAGCGCCTGGCGCCGGAAGTGTTCAAGAACATCCGCACCATCGCCGACGTGGTGGATGCCCTGGCAGGCATGACGGAGCAGGCTGCGTAAGCACGATGCCGATGACCGTTTTAACGGTGGCGGTGACGCTGCTGTACCCATTGGCGATCTGGTTCGGCCACGGACATGTGGAGCCGCGCTGGCTGGCGGGTTTGCTGCTGCTGGCGGCGGCCACACGCCTGCCCGCGCTCAAATTGAGCGGTGTGGCGCGCTGGTCGGTGGCTGGCGCGCTGGTGCTGGTCGGCTGCGCGATCTGGAGCAATCTGCTGCTGCCTTTGAAGCTGTATCCGGTGCTGGTGAGTATGGCGCTGCTGGCCGGTTTCGGCTACAGCCTGGCCACGCCGATGTCCGCCGTTGAACGGATGGCGCGCTTGGGCGGAGAGGATTTTCCACCGGTGGCGCAGGCCTATATGCGCAGGGTGACGCAGGTGTGGTGCGGCTTTTTCGTGCTGAATGGCGCGATCGCTTTCGGCACCGCGCTGTGGGCGTCAGAGGCCGTTTGGTCGCTGTACACCGGTGTGGTGTCGTATGCCCTGATGGGCATTTTGTTCGGTGCGGAGTACCTGGTGCGTCTGCGGTTCAAGCGTCTGCATCATGTCTGATCGTCTCGAGCATTTATACGCGGCCATTGCCGCCCGTCCCGCCGATGGCGTGATCGGCTGGCGCGGCTCGGAGCGCGTTTCCAATGCCGCGTTCCTGGCGCGCGTGCACGCCTGGCACGGGCTGCTGATCGCGCAGGCCGGCCGTAACTTCGCGCTGTACCTGGATGACAGCATCGAATTCGGCGCGGCGCTGCTGGGCGCCTGGCACGCCGGCAAAACAGTGTGGCTGAGCGCCGATACGCTGCCAGCCACCTGCGCGTCGCTGAGCGGCTCGGTGGATGGCTTCCTTGGCCAATTCCCGCCCGAATTCTCACCGATGCAGCCGCATGCCGCGTTGCCGGTGTCCCTGGCCGCCGGCCTGAGTGCCGATTTGAACGGCGCCATGCCGGCGCTGGTGGTGTTCACCTCCGGCAGCACCGGCGCTGTGCAGGCGATCCCGAAAAAGCTGTCGCAGATGGCCAGCGAGGTGGAGACGCTGGACGTGCTGTTCGGCGAACGCGCCGGTGCGGCCGCGGTGTGGGCGACGGTGTCGCATCAGCATATCTACGGTTTGCTGTTCAAGGTGCTGTGGCCACTGACCACCTGCCGCGGCATCCATGCCTTGAGCGTGATCTATCCGGAAGAGCTGACGGTGGCGCTGGCCGAAGCGCCTTGCGTGCTGATCGCCAGTCCGGCGCATTTAAAGCGTGTGCCGGAGCACCTGGACTGGCGTGCGGCGGCAGGCATGCTGCGCGTGGTGTTCTCGTCCGGCGGCCCGTTGGCGCCCGATGCGGCGCTGGCCGCCGGTGCCCTGCTGGGCACTGTGCCGGTGGAAGTGTATGGCAGTTCCGAGACCGGCGGCGTGGCATGGCGCCAGCGCAGCGCCATCGACGATAACGCGTGGACGCCGTTCCCCACGGTGGCATGGCGTCTTGACGAGGAAGATGGCGCGCTGGAAGTGCGCTCGCCGCACCTGCCGGACGATAACTGGCTGGCTCTGGCCGACCGCGCCGAGCGCGTCGAACAGCGCTTCCTGCTGCTCGGCCGACGCGACCGTATCGTCAAAATTGAAGAGAAGCGCATCTCGCTGAGCGCCATGGAAGCGGCGTTGACCGCGTCCGGACTGGCCGCCGAGGCGCGCGTGCTGTTGTGCGAACCCGATGGCGGTGAGCGTCAGCGCCTGGCCGCATTCGTGGTGCCGACCGCCGAAGGCCGCGCGCTGCTGGACCATGAAGGCAAGGCCGCGTTGAACCATCGCCTGCGCGCCGTGCTGGCGGACGTGGTGGAGGCCGTGGCCCTGCCACGCCGCTGGCGCTATCTGGACCAGATGCCGGTCAACTCGCAAGGCAAGACCACCATGGCCTCCCTGCTCGCGTTGCTCGACGGCGAACGCCCCCGGTTCCCGCGCATGCGCGAACTGGAAAACGCTCAGGACCGCGTGGTGCTGGAATTGACCGCGCCCGCCAATCTGCTGTACTTCGACGGCCACTTCGACGTCGCTCCGATATTGCCCGGCGTCGTGCAGATTGACTGGGCCATCCATTACGGCCGCCAGTATTTTGAACTGCCGCCGGTTTTCAAAGGCATGCAGCAGCTGAAATTCCAGCAGGTGGTGGTGCCGGATGCCGCTGTGCGTCTCGAACTGACGCGCGATGCCGCCAAAGGCAGCCTGCAATTCCGCTACGTGTCGGAAGCAGGGCAGCATGCCAGCGGCCGCATTCTGTTCGGAGCCGCCGATGTTTAAGCCCGTGATCGTGGTCCCGGTCTACAACCATGAACATGCGATCGGCCCTGTACTGACAGGCCTAGTGCGCCACGGCGTTCCCTGTATGCTGGTCGATGACGGCAGCTCCGCCGCCTGCGCCGCCGTGCTGGACGCGCTGGCGCGTGAACACGCGGACAAGGTTGAACTGGTGCGCCTGCCGCACAATCAAGGCAAGGGCGCCGCCGTGCTGGCGGGTTTCCGCCAGGCCGCCACGCGCGGCTACACGCACGTGCTGCAGATCGACGCCGACGGTCAGCATGATACCGGCGATGTCGGGAAGTTCCTGGCGCTGGCGGAAACCAATCCTGCGGCCATCATCTCCGGCCATCCGATCTACGACGAATCCGTGCCGAAGGCGCGCTTGTACGGCCGCTATGCCACCCATATCTGGGTATGGATTAACACGCTGTCGCTGGAAATCCGCGACTCGATGTGCGGTTTTCGCGTCTATCCGGTGGCGCCGGTGAATGCGCTGGCCGCGCGCCACGCCATCGGCACGCGCATGAACTTCGATACCGACATTATCGTCCGCTTGTTCTGGGAGGGGCTGCGTGTGATCAACCTCGGCACCCGCGTGTCCTATCCGACCGACGGCGTGTCGCACTTCCGCGTCTGGCGCGACAACGTGCTGATCTCGCGGATGCATACCGTCCTGTTCTTCGGCATGCTGCCGCGCATCCCCAAGCTGCTGGCGCGAAAATGGCGGGCCAAATGAGCGCGCGCGGGCTGCATTGGGCCTCCATTAACGAAATCAGTTTCGTGGCTGGCATGCGCCTGCTGTTTTGGATCTGCCGCCTGTTCGGCCGCTGGCCGTTCCGCGTCGTGCTGTATCCGGTGCTGGCGTGGTATGTGCTCACCAAGCCGCTGCCGCGCCGCGCGTCGCGCGAGTATCTGCGCCGGGTCTCGGCCTACGCCGGCGTCAAGCTGCCGGGCGTGATGCGTCATTTCGCATCGTTCGGCGAGAGCATTCTCGACAAGATGCTGCTGTGGGGCGGTCTGTTCAAGCTGGATCAGGTCACACTGCACGGTGGCGATCTGATCACCGATGCGGTGGCGGCGGGCAAGGGCGGTCTGATGATCTGCGCGCATCTGGGCAATCTGGAACTGTGCCGCGTGCTGTCGCGTCAGCGCCGCGATATCAAGTTGACAGTGCTGGTGCATACCAAACACGCACAGGCCTTCAACGACATGCTGGGACGCCTGAATCCGGAGAGCCAGCTGAATCTGATGCAGGTGACGGAGATGTCGCCGGCCACCGCGATGCTGCTGGCCGAGCGCGTGGCGCGCGGCGAGTTTGTCGTCATCGCCGGCGACCGCGTTCCGGTCTCTCACAATCCACGCGTGGCGGTGGCTGACTTCATCGGCGCGCCGGCGGCATTCCCGGTCGGCCCCTACGTGCTGGCCAGCGTGCTGCAATGTCCGGTATTCCTGCTGTTCTCGATACGTCGCGGCGATAAATCGGAGGTGCACTTCGAACGCTTCCGCGATGAAGTGCGCATTCCGCGCCAGCACCGCGACGACGCGTTGAACGCGCTGGCCGCCGATTACGCGCGCCGCCTCGAACACTACACCTTGCGTGCGCCGCTGCAGTGGTTTAACTATTACGATTTCTGGCACTTACCTCAATTGGATAAAACCGATGCACCTCGCTGACATCGCTCAACTTAATAGCACGCCACGCACCGTGCGCTTCGATCGGAACCGCTTGGCGATCGAAGACATCGTCGATATCGCGCAAGGCCGCGCCAACGCCGCCTTGTCGGACGATCCGGCCTTCCTCTCCGCCATACAGCGCGGCGCCGACTTCCTCGACCGCCTGCTGCGCGAGGACGGCACCATCTACGGCGTGACCACCGGCTACGGCGACTCCTGCACCGTGAACGTGCCGTTGGAGCTGGTGCCGGATCTGCCGCACCACTTGTACACCTATCACGGCGTGGGCCTGGGCGAGTACTTCACGCCGGCGCAAACGCGCGCGATCCTGGCCACCCGTCTGGCATCGCTGAGCAAGGGCTATTCGGGCGTCAGCGTGGAGCTGCTGTTGCAGATCACGCGCTTGCTGGACGCCGGCCTGCTGCCGCTGATTCCATCCGAAGGCTCGGTCGGCGCCAGCGGCGACCTGACCCCGCTGTCGTATCTCGCGGCGGTGCTGTGCGGCGAGCGTGAAGTGTGGCGCGACGGTGAGCAAGTGCCAGCGGCGCAAGCCTTGCAGCAGGCCGGCATCACGCCGCTGCGCCTGCGCCCGAAAGAAGGCTTGGCGATCATGAACGGCACCGCCGTGATGACCGCGCTGGCCTGCATGGCGTACGACCGCGCCGACTACCTGACGCGGCTGAGCACCCGTACCACCGCCATGGCTTCATACGCGATGGACGGCAACGCACACCATTTCGATGAGGTGCTGTTCTCGGCCAAGCCGCATGGCGGCATGCAGCAAGTCGCCGCGTGGCTGCGCAACGACCTGCCGACCGATCAGTGGGAACGCAACGGCAAACGCTTGCAGGACCGTTATTCGATCCGCTGCGCGCCACACGTGATCGGCGTATTGGCCGACGCCATGCCGATGTTCCGCACCATGATCGAGAATGAATTGAATAGCGCGAACGACAATCCGCTGATCGATGCGGACAACGAGCGTGTGCTGCATGGCGGCCATTTCTACGGCGGTCACATCGCCTTCGCCATGGATGGCATGAAGAACGCGGTCGCCAACCTAGCCGATTTGCTGGACCGGCAAATGGCGCTGCTGGTCGATAGCCGCTACAACCATGGCCTGCCGGCGAATCTGTCCGGCGCCTGCGGCGAGCGCGCGGCGATCAACCATGGTCTGAAGGCCCTGCAGATCAGCGCTTCGGCGTGGACGGCGGAGGCATTGAAGGCGACCATGCCCGCATCCGTGTTCTCGCGTTCGACGGAATGCCACAACCAGGACAAAGTCAGCATGGGCACCATCGCCGCGCGTGACTGCCTGCGCGTGCTGGACCTGACCGAGCAGGTGGTGGCCGCCTTGCTGATCACCGTGCGCCAGGGCGTGTGGCTGCGTCAGCGGGTCAGCCCCGAGTTGCAACCGCATGCGGCGTTGGCCGCGATGCAGGATGCGCTGTCGGCCGACATCCAGCCGGTGGAGGAAGACCGCCGCCTGGAGCCGGATCTGCGCCTGATGCTGGACCGCATTCGTTCACAGGCCTGGGATTTGTATGCGTAAGAAAAAAGAGAGCCGCTGGTTCGCCGAAGTCGACATGCAGGTCCAGTTTTTCGATCTGGACCCGATGGAGATTGTCTGGCACGGCCGTTACGTCAAGTATCTGGAAGTGGTGCGCTGCGCCTTGCTCGACAAGATAGGCTACAACTACCCGCAGATGAAGGAATCCGGCTATGCGTGGCCCGTGATCGACATGCAGTTGCGCTACGTCGGTTCGGCGACTTTCGGCCAGAAGCTCAAGCTGCGCGCCGATATCGTCGAATGGGAAAACCGTTTGAAGATCGATTACCTCATCACCGATGCGGAAACCGGCAAGCGCCTGAACCGCGCCAGCACCACCATGGTGGCCGTCGATATCGCCACCAGGGAGATGTGCTTTGTGTCGCCGCCGGTGCTGTTTGAAAAACTGGGGATTACTCCTGATGAACAAGTTTAAATACGTTGCCGCCGCCGCGCTGCTGGCCGGCGCCACTGGCGCGCAGGCCGCGATTCCGGCCGCGAAAATCCAGGCCATGCTGGCCAAGCCGGCGTTGATGTGCGGCCGTTTCGACCAGACCAAGCAACTGGCCGGCATGAAGAAGCCGCTGGCGTCGGAGGGACGTTTCTGCGTCATCGCCGGCAAGGGCGTGTTGTGGCGCACCTTGAAGCCTTTCCCCAGCACGCTGCGTCTGACACGCGATGAAATCGTCAACTACCAGGGCGACCGCGTGGCGATGCGCCTGGATGCCAAGACCGAACCGACCGTCCGCATGATTAACAACGTGCTGTTCTCGCTGCTGTCCGGTGATCTGGGCCAGCTGGACACGTTGTTTGAGGGCGACGGCACCGTCGAAGCGAATAGCTGGAGCGTGGCGCTCAAGCCGCGCCAGGCCGCGCTGGAAAAAGCCATCGGCGCCATCAAGCTGGAAGGCGGTGCCTACGTCAAGTCCATCGTCATGAACGAGGGCAGCGGCGACCGCACCACCATCGTCTTCTCCGACATAAAAACCGGCGAAGGCGCGATGAGCAAGGAAGAGGCGGCGCTGTTTTGACCCGTACCCGACAACTCGCGCTGCTGTGGCTATTGGCGGTCTGCCTGCTGCTGGGGCATAACGCCTGGCTGTGGGCCGTCAAGCGCATTGTGCCCGACACCGACATCATGGCGCTGCTGCCGGTGCAGGAGCGCGATCCGGTATTGCAGGCGTCATTCAACCACATGGTGGATGCGGCGCAGCAGCGCGTGGTGGTGCTGGTCGGCGCGGCCGATTGGGAAGACGCCAAGCGGGCGGCCGGCGCCTACAGCGGCGTGCTGGCGGCGCACAAGGATGTGCTGGATGCGACGCCCGTCAACGAGCAGACGCAAAGCGATTACCTGTCGCTGTTCCAGAAGCACCGCCTCACGCTGCTGACGGCGCAACAGGAGCGGCAGCTCCGCGAGCAGCCGCCGGCGTTCTGGCTGGAGACTGCGTTGGCCGGCTTGTATGCGCCGTTCGGCGGTCCGAAGCTCGGCTCATGGCAGGAGGATCCTTTTGGCCTGTTCGCGGGCTGGGTGCAGGAGCGCGCGCGGGAAACGCCGGTGCGTCCGCGCGACGGCCAGCTGTTTGTGGCCGACGACAAGCGGCAGTACGTGCTGCTGCCGATGACGTTGAAAGTGCCCGCGCTGTCGATGACGGCGCAGGAGACGGTGTTGCCGTTGCTGAAGCAGGCCGGCGAAGCCGCGCGCAAGGCTGTGCCGCAGGCGGAAGTCATTCAGGCCGGCGTGATACTGCACGCGGCCAACGCCAGCGCGCAAGCCAGCGGCGAGGTGTCCACCATCGGTATCGGCTCGCTGCTGGGCATTATCCTGCTGATGTGGTTCGCCTTCCATTCGTTTAAACCGATTTCCCTGATACTGCTGTCGATTGGCATCGGCTGCCTTGGCGCGTTGTCGGTGTGCTGGCTGCTGTTTGGCCGGATTCACCTCATGACGCTGGTGTTTGGCGCGAGCCTGATCGGCGTGGCGCAAGACTATGGCATCTACTTCCTGTGCAACCGCCTGGCGGCGGATGAACAACTTGATTCGCCGGCCCTGCTCAGGCGCCTGCTGCCGGGCCTCGGCCTGACGCTGCTGGCGGCGGTGATCGGTTACATGGGCCTCGCGCTGACGCCGTTCCCGGGTCTGCGTCAGATGGCGGTGTTCTCGGCGCTGGGCCTGGTGTTTGCCTGGCTGACGGTGGTGTGCTGGTTCCCCGCGTTGATCGGCGGCCGTTCGTTGAAAAGCGGCGGTCTGGTACGAGTCTATGGCGCGGCCTTGCGGCATTGGCCGGTGCTGCGCCTGAATCGCGCGACCCTGGTGGCCGCCGCGGTGTTGGCGCTGGCGGCGGGCTATGGCATCTCGCGCCTGGGCGCGAATGACGATATTCGTTTGCTGCAAAATCCACCCAAACACCTGATCGACGATCAGCTCAAGCTGAGCAAGCTGCTGGATGCGCCAACGCCGGTGCAGTACTTCCTGGTGCGCGGCGCATCGGCGGAAGAGGTGCTGCAGCGCGAAGAGGCGCTGAAGGCGCGGCTGGACAGTTTTATCGCCGACAAGCGCATCACCGGCTATCAGGCCATGTCGAACTGGGTGCCGTCCGCGCATACGCAGGCCGCGCGCCGTGCGCTGCTGGAGGAAAAACTGCTGGCGGAAGGCGGCCCGCTGCATGCGATCGCGGCGCAGACCGGCGAGGACGCGGCGTGGATCGCCGCCACCAAACAGGGACTGCTGGACCTGGGCGCGCCGTTGTCGCTGGACGCCTTCCTGCAATCGCCGGCCAGCGAGCCGTGGCGCCATCTGTGGTTGGGCCAGAGCGATGGCGTGTACGCCAGCATTGTGGCCCTGCGCGGCATGAGTAATGCCTCGGCAAGGCAGGTCGCGCTGGCGGCTGAAAACCTCCATGGCGTGCAGTGGGTGGACAAGGTGGCCGAGATTTCGTCGGTGCTGGGGCGCTATCGCCAGGACATGAGCTGGGTGGTGCTGGGGGCGTACGCGGTGGTGTTTGGGTTGCTGTTCCGCCGCTACCGCAGCCGCACCTGGCGTGTGCTGGCGCCCACCGCCCTGGCCAGCGTGGTCACGCTCGCGCTGCTCGGCTACACCGGCCAGCAGCTGCAGCTGTTCCATGTGCTGGCGCTGATGCTGTTGCTGGGCGTCGGTGTGGATTACGGCATCTTCATGCAGGAGCATCCTGACCGTGGCGACCGCACGCCCTGGCTGGCGGTCGGCATGTCCGCCGCGAATACGATTTTGTCCTTTGGTTTACTGGGCCTGAGTTCCACTCCGGCGTTGCAGGCGTTTGGCTTGACGATGTTGATGGGGACCGCGCTGGTCTGGTTGTTTGTTCCCTGTTTTGGTTTTATCAAAGAAAGCGCGCATGACTGAAGCAACGAAGAGCGAGGCCGTGGAAATCCTGATCGTCGGCGCCGGGCCGGCAGGCTCGGTGGCGGCGGCCCTGCTGCGCCAGCAGGGCAGGCAGGTGCTGGTGATCGAGCGCGAGCAGTTCCCGCGCTTCTCCATCGGCGAAAGCCTGCTGCCGCAAAGTATGGCTTACCTCGAGCAGGCGGGCATGTTGCGGGCGGTGGTGGAGGCGGGTTTCCAGTTCAAGAATGGCGCCGCCTTCATGCGTGATGGCTGCTACACGGACTTCGATTTCCGCGACAAGCATTCGCCCGGCTGGGGCACCACCTATCAAGTGCAGCGCGCGGATTTCGATCATGTGCTGGCCAGGGAGGCGGAGCGCTTCGGCGCGGAAGTGCGCTATCGCCATGAGGTGCTGGACATCGCGCTCGGCGCGGCCGCAAACGGCGGCGCGATCGTGACGGTCAAGGCGTCGGATGGCGCGGTGTATCAGGTGGAGGCGGGCTTCATCCTGGATGCCAGCGGTTTTGGCCGCATCCTGCCACGCTTGTTGAAACTGGAGACGCCGTCCAACTTCCCGGTGCGCGGTGCGATTTTCACGCACGTTGAAGATGGCATCCGCGACAAGGGCTTTGACCGCAACAAGATCCGCGTGACCGTGCATCCCAGGCATTGCAATGTGTGGTTCTGGACCATCCCCTTCGCCGCCGGCCGCTGCTCGCAGGGCGTGGTGGCGGAAACGGCGTTCCTTGATCGCTACCAGGGCACGCCGACCGAGCGTTTGCAAGCTATTATCGCCGAGGAGCCATCGCTGCATGCCTTGCTGGCCAACGCCGAATGGGATACGCCCGCACGCCAGATCGTCGGCTATTCGGCCAACGTCGAGCGCCTGTGGGGCGAGGGCTACGCGCTGCTGGGGAACGCGGGCGAGTTCCTTGATCCGGTGTTTTCCTCCGGCGTGACCATCGCCTTCAAGTCGGCCAGCCTGGCCGCCGCCGCGCTGGAGCGCCAGTTCAAGGGCGAGACGGTGGATTGGCAGGCTGATTACGGCGTGCCGCTGCGGCGCGGCGTGGACACGTTCCGCGCCTTCGTCGAATCCTGGTATGCCGGCGGCTTCCAAAAAATCATCTTCCACGAGAATAAGCAGCCGGACGTGCGCCGCATGATTTCCGCCATCCTGGCCGGTTACGCGTGGGACCAGACCAACCCGCTGGTAAAGGAGACGCAGCGCAGGCTGGCGGCGCTGGAGGCGTTATGCACGCCCGCTTGACCGCCGTTGTGGCGGCGTTGCTGCTGAGCGCCTGCGCATCCGCGCCAAAGCAGCCGGCGGCGCGGCTCGGGTTGAAGCTGCCGCCGGCGGCGCTGGGCACTTCCATCAGCGTGCAGCAGCATCTGAAAGTCGAGCGCCAGGGCCGTGTCGATGATCTGGACGTGGCCTTGCAGGTCGAGCCTGATGCGGTGGACGTGGTTGGCCTGGCATTTGGCCAGCGGGTGCTGACTTTGCATTACGATGGCAAGGAACTGACCTCGTGGCGCCATCTGATGCTGCCTTCGCAGGTGCGGGCGGAGGATGTGCTGGAGGATATCCAGCTGACGCTGTGGCCCGCCGATGCGGTGGCGGCGGCGCTGCCGCCGGAGTGGCGCGTGGAGGAACAGGGCGGGATACGCACGCTGACGTTGGCCGGCGAGCCTGTCATGCGGATAGTCTACAGCGGCAATCCACGCTGGAGCGGCACGGTGGTCTTGGATAACTTGCGATATCACTATAAGCTGACGATACAGTTCGCGGCGACGGAATAAAGGCAATGCTGAATTTTTACTTGAACGCCTGCGGTATCACTTGCGCGCTTGGCGACGGCCATGAGCAGGTGAAGGCGCGCCTGTACGCCGCGCAGCCAGGTGTGGAACCCACCGCGCGCAGGTCGGCGGGCCGTGAGCTGCCGCTGGGCGAGGTGCGCGGCGCGCTGCCGCCGGTGGCGCATCTGCCGCCGCATCAGCGCAGCCGCAATAACGCGCTGGCGTTGGCGGCATTGGCGCAGATCCGTCCAGCGGTGGATGCGGCGATCGGCCGCTATGGCGCCGACCGTGTTGGCGTGGTGATCGGCACCAGTACTTCCGGTATCGGCGAGACGGAGCAGGCTATGGCGCGCAAGATCTCGGATGACGAGCTGCCGGCAGGCTTCCATTACGGCACGCAGGAAATGGGCTCCCCCGCCGCGATGCTGGCGCGGGAGCTGGGCCTGAAAGGCCCGGCCTATGTGCATTCCAGCGCGTGCTCGTCCAGCGCCAAGGCCCTGGCCAGCGCGGCGCGGCTGATCAACATGGGCCTGTGCGACGCGGTGCTGACCGGCGGCGTCGATTCGCTGTGCGCCTTCACGGTGGCTGGCTTCGCGGCGCTGGGGTCGGTCAGTCCGGCGCAATGCAATCCCATGAGCGTCAACCGCAAGGGGATCAATATCGGCGAGGGCGCCGCGCTGTTCTTGATGAGCGCCGATGCGGAAGGCACGTCGCCAGTCATGCTGATGGGCTGGGGCGAATCGTCCGACGGCCATCATATGTCGGCGCCGGATCCGACTGGCGTGGGGGCGGAACTGGCGATGACGCAGGCGCTGCGCCGCGCCGGCCTGCAAGCCACGGAGATCGATTACATCAACATGCACGGCACGGCCACGCCGCAGAACGACGCGATGGAATCGAAAGTGATCGAGCGCCTGTTCGGGACAGAAGTGCCGGTCAGCTCGACCAAGCCGTTCACCGGCCATACGCTGGGCGCGGCGGCTGCGATTGAAGCGGCGCTGTGCTGGCTGGCGATGCAGGACGATAACCAGCAAGGCAGGCTGCCGCCGCATCTGTGGGATGGCGAGATCGATCTCGCGCTGCCGGCGTTGAACCTGGTGCCGCCCGGCGCCACGCTGGGCCGCCCGCTGCGCCGCATCCTGAGCAGCTCCTTCGCGTTCGGCGGATCCAACGCCGCGCTGGTGCTGGGGAGGGGCGCATGACGATGCCCGATATCCGCAAGCTGGTGCCGCATTCCGGCCAGATGGTGCTGCTGGACCGCGTGATCAGCGCGGACGCCGATAACCTGTGCGCCGAGGTGCGCATCCATGAGGGCAGCGTGTTCGCCGGCGAAACCGGCGTCGGCGCATGGGCCGGTATCGAATACATGGCGCAGGCCGTGGCGGCGCACGCCGGCTGGGTCGCGCTGCAACGGGGCGAGGAGGTCAAGGTCGGCTTCCTGCTCGGCTCACGCAAATATGAAGCCAGTGTGGCGGAGTTCACGCTGGGCAGCGTGCTGCGGGTGCACGTGCTGCGCGTGCTGCAAGGCGATAACGGCCTGGGGGCGTTTGAATGTCGAATCGATATCGTCGACGGCCACGCCAGCGCGGCGACGGCCACGGTAACGGTGTTCCAGCCTCACAATGTCAATCAATTTCTCAAAGATGGAAACGTAGGATGAGTCAGAATAAATCCATGAGCGTGCTGGTGACGGGATCGTCGCGCGGCATCGGCAAGGCGATCGCGCTGCGCCTGGCGCGCGACGGCTACGACGTGGTGCTGCATTGCCGCAGCCAACGCGCCGAGGCGGACGCGGTGGCGCGCGACATCACCGGCATGGGCCGTGCCGCGCGCGTGCTGCAGTTCGATATCGCCGACCGCGCCGCCACCGCCGCCGCGCTGGAGGCGGACGTCGCGGAACATGGCTGCTACTACGGCGTCGTGTGCAATGCCGGCGTGGCGCGCGACAACGCCTTCCCGGCCATGTCCGGCGAGGATTGGGACATCGTGCTGCAAACGAATCTGGATGGCTTCTACAATGTGCTCAATCCATTGATCATGCCGCTGGTACAGCGCCGCAAGCCTGGCCGCATCGTGACCCTGGCGTCCGTGTCCGGGCTGATCGGCAATCGCGGGCAGGTGAACTACAGCGCCGCCAAAGCCGGCATCATCGGCGCCACCAAGGCGCTGGCGCTGGAACTGGCCAAGCGATCCATCACCGTCAACTGTGTGGCGCCTGGCTTGATTGAAACCGACATGATTGAAGAGGTGCCGATGGAAGAAGCATTGAAGATGATTCCCGCGCGCCGCGTGGGCAAGCCGGAAGAGGTGGCGGCCGCGGTCAGCTTCCTGATCGGCGAGGACGCGGGCTACATCACGCGCCAGGTCATTTCCGTCAACGGCGGCCTGGCATGAGCCGCCGCGTCGCCGTCACCGGCATGGCCGGCATCAGCCCTATCGGCAACGACTGGGGAGCGGTTCGCGAGCGTCTGGGCCAGTACCGCAACGCCGTGGTGCGCATGGCGGACTGGGAAGACTACGAAGGACTCAACACGCGCCTCGGCGCGCCGGCCGCGCCGTTCGAGTTGAGCGACCGCTACCACCGCAAGGCGATCCGCAGCATGGGCCGTGTCGCCCTGATGGCCACGCGCGCCAGCGAACTGGCGCTGGCCGACGCCGGCCTGCTGGATCACCCTTTGCTGAAGAGCGGCGACATGGGCGTGTCGTTTGGCTCGTCGGCCGGCACGCCGAGCGCCATCGGCGATTTTGGCCGCATGATGGAAGAGCGCACCACCAAGGGTATCAACGCCACCACCTACATCAAGATGATGGCGCACACGGCGCCGGTGAACATTGGCGTCTTCTTCGGCCTTACCGGCCGTGTGATCACCACCTCCAGCGCCTGTACCTCGGGCAGCCAGGGCATAGGCTATGCGTACGAGGCGATCAAGGCCGGCAAGCAGACGGCCATGGTGGCGGGCGGCGCGGAGGAACTGTGCGCGACCGAGGCGGCGGTGTTCGATACGCTGTTCGCCACCAGCACCCGCAACGATGCCGCCCACACCTCCCCGCGTCCGTTTGACGGCGAGCGTGACGGCCTGGTGATCGGCGAGGGCGCCGGTTGCCTGATCCTGGAGGACATGGAACATGCGATCGCGCGCGGCGCCACCATCTACGCGGAGCTGGTCGGCTTTGGCACCAACAGCGATGGCTGCCATGTGACGCAACCGAACGCCGCCACCATGCGCAAGTCGATGCAGATGGCGCTGGACGATGCGGGCCTGCGTCCGGCGGACATCGGCTATATCAATGCCCACGGCACCGGAACGGCGCAAGGCGACGTGGCCGAATCGCAGGCCACGCAGGCGGTGTTCGGCAGCGATACGCCCATCAGCTCCCTCAAGAGCTACATGGGCCACACCTTGGGCGCTTGCGGCGCGCTGGAAGCATGGATCAGCATCGAGATGATGCGCGAAGGCTGGTTTGCGCCGACGCTGAATCTGGAGCAGGTGGACCCGGAGTGCGCGCCACTCGACTACATCGCCGGCGAGGGCCGGGCACTGGACTGCGACTACATAATGTCGAATAATTTCGCCTTTGGCGGGATTAACACTTCGCTGATTTTTAAACGCTACGTTAAATAGGAAACCACCATGAAGAAAATGATCTCCGTCGCGGCACTGCTGACCGTTTCGCTGACGTCGTTCTCCGCCCATGCGGCCGACACCATGCTGAAATTTCCTATCGCCGGCGCGATGGCCGTCAATGACGCCGAAAAACGCCTGGGCGACTCGGTGAAGTTCTACTTCGCCGACCAGCCCACGCCCACGGTGCTGACCCGGATTGCCACCGACAAGACCAGCCAGCGCACCAACGGCTTCGGCAAATCCGCCGAAAAGGCCTGCAACTGGGTGTTCCTGTCCGCCATGCTGGCGCTGCAAAAGCGCGCGCAGGAGCTGGGCGCGAACGCCGTCATCAACATCGTCAGCAATTTCAACAACATTGAGATGGCCAGCCAGACCGAATTCGAATGCGCCGACGGCGCCATCATGGCCGGCGTCGCGCTGAAAGGCGACTTCGTCAAGGTCGCGCCATAATCGGCGGTGGATGGCCATGACGGTACTTGCCTCGCTCTTGATGGTGGACGCGGATGCGGTCACCGATGCGGACCTGCAGCGTTATCGCGCCTGGCTGACGCCGAGCGAGATGGCGCGGCACCAGCGTTTCGTGCGCGCGCAGCGGCAGCGCCAGTTTATCGTCGGCCGCGTGCTGCTGCGCGTGGCGCTGGCGCGCATACTCCAGGCGGCGCCGCAGGACGTGCGGTTGGAAGAGCAGGTGGGCAAGGCCCCGCGTCTCGTGGCGCCTGCCGTGAAAGGGGCCGCGCCGGGCTTCAGCATCGCCCATAGCGGCCGCTGGGTCGCTTGCGCCGTCAGCGCGCAGACCGCGCTGGGCCTGGATATCGAGATGCGCGATGCCGCGCGCGACTTGCCGGCATTGGCCGCGCAGGCTTTCGGCGCAGAGGAGATGGCGCAGTGGGCACGCATTCAGAACTTGTCCGGAGATGAACGCCTGGATGGCTTTTATCGTTTATGGAGCGAGAAGGAAGCCCGCTTCAAACTGAACCAACCCGGAGGCCATTGTGTAGTGGTAGTGCATCCGGAGCTGTCTGTTGTGGTGTGCAGCGAGCGGCCTTTGGCGCGGGAGCCGCGGATTGAAATAGCCGCGCTGCCCTGATTATTGCCACAGCCAGTTCCACAACCCGGGCAGGCGCGGCTTGACGTCCGTGCTGTTGATTGTGGCCGCCAGCGCGGCGCGTTCCAGTTCGTCGTGATTGTCGTAGAAGGGCTTGTCGGCCAGTGGCACATTCAGTTCGCGCGCGACGTCGAGCAGGATGTCGAGATACTCCTCGATATGGCTGGAGGTGTAGGTGTTCACGTCGTGGAAGGTCACGACCACGGGTGTGTAGCCGTCGACCGAGGGCATGTCGCCGGCGGCCCAGCGTTTGCGGGTCTCCGCCAGGTGTTTGAGCATGTTGGAGCGTTTGTGCCAGCTGAAATTGATGCCGTAGATCTTGCCGTCGTTGGCATTCAGGTCGGTCAGCAGCATGTGCAAGCCGTGCGCGTGGTAAGACGCCAGGGTGTCGGCGTCGTAGGCCCAGAAGGGCGGGCGCACCAGCTTGGGGGCGACGCCGGTTTCCGCCTTCAGGTCGTCCACGCCCAGCTGCATGGTCGCGTCGAGCGTCTCGCGGCTCATGAAGCGGTGATTGGAATGAAGGGGCGTGGCCGTGTGCAGGCCGATGACGTGGCCTTCCGCGTACTCGCGGCGTATCAGCCAGCGGCCCATTTCGGTGCCGCCGCCGTGCCAGGCCCGGGTCTGGGTGAAGAAGACCGCCTTGATGTGGTCCTGGTGCTGGTTATGCGCCAACACTTCGAGGATGTGCACCGTGGGGTTGTCGTTGACCGCCGCCGCCGGGCCGTCATCGAAGGTCAGCAGAAAACGCACTGGCGCCGGGCCGGATTGAGCCGCCGCCGCTGCGCTGAACAGCAGTAGCGATAAGGCGGCAAGCAGCGGACGTGGACGAAGTGCTAACACGGGCTCAATCAATAAAGGGGTCCGATATTGTACGTGAATTTAACTATAAAGAAGAACATATGAGCGCCAATCTAGATTTGACCCAGCCTCCAGCGGAACCGCATGTGCCGGAAACGGAATTCGGCAAATGGTTCCTGCGTACGGAAACCTGGACCGTTCATGTGCTGGAGCGCGCGCTGCAGGATTTGCAGCGATTGATGCCGGCCGAGCCGCGCACATACGAGGTGGTGGCCGATGTCGGCTGCGGCTACGGGCGTTCGCTGGCCAAGCTGCATCAGCGCTTTGCGCCGCGGCGTTTGATCGGCATGGACATCGATCCGGAGATGCTGCGGGAGTCGGCCAGGGAGGTGGCCGCGCATGGCGTGGAGGCGGAGTTCATCTGCTGCTCCAGCTCCAACATCAAACTGCCGGATAACTCGGTGGATATGCTGTTCTGCCACCAGACGTTTCATCATCTGATCGATCAGGAAAGCGCGATCAAGGAGTTCTTCCGCGTGCTCAAGCCGGGCGGCGTGCTGCTGTTTGCGGAGTCGACCAGGCGCTATATCCACTCGTGGATCATTCGCCTGCTGTTCCGCCATCCCATGGAGGTGCAAAAGACGGCGCCTGAATATCTGGCCATGGTGCGCAACGCCGGTTTCTCGGTGCCGGATAGCGCGGTGTCTTATCCTTTTCTGTGGTGGAGCCGCGAGGATCTGGGGATGATGGAAACCATCTTGCGCATCAAACCTCCGGCGGTCAAAGAAGAGACTTTGATTAACCTTGTCGCTCTTAAACCGGCGGAGTGAAAAAAGTCAGTCCAGACTCCAGACGTACTGCATCCTGGTCCAGGACTGCTGCGCCACGCCATCCACCGTACCCGGCTTGAACTTGCACAGGCTCAGGCCTGCCTGCGCGGCGCGGTCCAGATCACGAAAACCGCTGGAGCGCTCGACGCGCGAATCCGCCACTCTGCCGTCGGTGCCTATCAACAGCGCCAGGACTACTGTGCCGGTGTCGCCATTGCGCAGTGCGGTCTTGGGATATTCCGGCTTGGTGCAGGCATTCGCATCAACCACCGCCGCCACCACTGTGGGTGCGGCTTTCGGCGCCACGACTTTTCCGCCACCGCCGCCTTCAGCCGCCACCGTTGGCGGCTGTTCGGCCGGCCGGTCCGTTGTCCGGATAACGGGCGGCGGTGCGTCGGTCACGAAATCGGTGGGCGGCGTCGGCACATAAATGGGAGGGGGCGTTGACTGCGCCGGTTCCTCCACTTGCGGCTCGCGCTGCTTTGGCTTGGGCGGATCGAGATTGGGCACCAGTTCGATCACCGGCGGCGCCGCGTGGAACACCGTCAACTTCGATCCATGCAGGAAGGCCGCCAGCAACAGCACGTGCAGCACGACCACCGTCGTCATCCCAGTCAGGTTCTTCTTTTGATTCATGACTACTCCTTTGTGGTGGTAAATATTGCTATGTGTTGGAAGTATACTATTCCATTAACTGGTAAAAACAAAGGGCTTTTTGCGTTGCGATGGTGTGATATGCTTCCACCATCGAGTAATCCAAAGCGCTTAGAGGTAGCAAATGAAGAAAATACGGGTAATGCTGGCGGACGACCATCCGATCGTGATGACGGGTTTCGCCATGTCGCTGGAAGGGCAGGGGCTGGATGTGGTGGCGCAGGCGCGCACGCCGGACGAAGCGCTGGCGCAGTTCCAGCAGGTGCGGCCGGATGTGGTGGTGCTCGATATCCGCTTCGGCGAGCAGTTGACCGGGCTGGACGTCGCCAGGCAGATCCTGGCGCAGGCGCCGTCCGCCGCCATCGTTTTCCTCAGCCAGTTCGACCAGGACAGCCTGATCAAGGAGACCT
The DNA here is from genome assembly GCF_013376005.1 of Duganella sp. SG902. GTDB lineage: Bacteria > Pseudomonadota > Gammaproteobacteria > Burkholderiales > Burkholderiaceae_D > Rugamonas. The sequence continues at coordinate 203,593 of NZ_JABMJK010000008.1, forward strand.
ACCGCCTCGGCGGCCGCGCCTTCATGACCAAGGATTGCGATCCGGCCGACCTGGCGGCGGCCGTGCGGCGCGCGCATGACGGCGAGTTGTACTTCCTGCCGCATATCGCCGAGCGGCTGGCCAACCTGTCGGTGCGCGGCGATGCGTCGCCGCAGTCGCAACTCGACGAGCGCGCGCTGGAGATCTTCACCCTGATGGCGGAAGGCCTGACCAATGCCGAAATCGCCGAAAAGCTGGACGTCTCCACCAAGACCATCAGCAATATCAGCCAGGCCGTGAAGGAAAAGCTGGGCGTGCACCGGCAGGCCTACATCACACGGCTGGCGGTCAAGCATGGCTTGATTGAACCTTGATGCGCCGCTTCTGGCGCGGCTGGAGCGTGCGCACGCGGTTGATGGCGATGACCGCGATTCCGCTGGCTTATCTGTTCTGCACCTTTGTCTGGTACGCGTATCAATCGCGCCTGTCAGAGGTGCGCGAGGAGATGGCCGAACGCGGGCCGCTGGTGGCCAAGGTGCTGGCCGACAGCAGTGAATTCAGTCTGGTCTCGCGTCGCTACGATGATCTGAGGCTGACCATCACCGGCATGCTGCGCGCCGATCCGAGCATTTATCGCATCGACGTGCTGGACGCGCAGCGGCGCGAGTTGTTGCACGCCGCCGCGCGCGCGGCCGCCGAGCCGGAGACGCGCTACTACGAGGCGCCCATCCTCAAGCGCCTGATGTGGGTGACCATGCTGGGGCCGGACGGCAAACCGTACCAGAAGGACCGCCAGGCCAACGCCAGCGGCATGACGGTGGAAACCATGGGCTATGTGCGGGTGACGATGTCGCCGTCCGCGCTGCTGCTCAAGCAGACGCGCAGGTTTTACGTGGAACTGCTGGTTGGCAGCATTGGCCTGCTGGCGTGCGTGCTGCTGGCCTGGCAATTGGCGAAAGGGCTGGACGCGTCGCTGCAGGCGTCGATGCGGGCGCTGCGCGAGGCTGACGCGGAGAAGCGCCGTTTGATCCGCAAGGTCAACACGGCGGTGGAGGATGAGCGCCAGAGCATCGCGCTGGAGATCCACGATGAGCTGAACGCGACGCTGATCGCGGCGCGGCTGGAGGCGCAGCGTATCGCCGATCTCAGCCCCGAGGGCGAGGTGCGCGACAAGGCGCAGTCCATCATCAAGCTGGCGCTGGGTCTGTACAACAGCGGGCGGGCGCTGGTGCGCCGTTTGCGCCCGGAGGTGCTGGATATGCTGGGGCTGGACGGCGCGGTGGAAGAGATCGTGCGCCACTATGACAGCGCGCGCGGCGGTTGCCGTTTTGATTTTTCCGCGCGCGGGGACTTCTCTCGCATGGAAGGGGAGGTTGCTATATCCGCGTATCGGATCGTGCAGGAGGCGCTGTCCAACGTGGTCAAGCATGCGAGGGCGACCCAAGCGTCGGTCAGCCTGTCGCTGGAAGCGGGCGAACTGCGCATGCGGATCACTGACAACGGCGTCGGTTTCGATGCGGCGCTGGCGTCCGCCGGCATCGGCCTGGTCGGCATGCGCGAACGAGTGTATGCGCTGAACGGCCAGATCAGCATCGATACCGGCCTGGCCGCGGGCACCCGGATCACCATCACGATCGCCGTGTGAAAACGGGTGTATAGTCCACCCATGATGTCACCGGGGAGGCCACTCATGGAAAACGAGCTGGACGCGTTGCTGGCGGCTTATTCCACTGGAAAGGTGAGCCGGCGCGAATTGGAGCGTGCCACGGGGCTGTGGTTTGGTGAAATATTAGCGGAGATGGCAGCCCGGCGCTTGCCGCTGCCTCGCGTCGATACCCGAGTCCATTTTAACGACGCGCAGCGGCGCTTGTTTGAGCGGGTGTTCGGATGAGCATTACACTGATCGTGACCGATGCCGGTCCGCTGATTACGCTCGCCGTGGCCGATGCGCTGGACACGCTGAAGCTGCTAGGCGCGCGCGTCATCATTCCCGATATGGTGCAGTTCGAGGTCACTCGGTACGCGGACAAACCGGGCGCCAGCACATTCCTGGCATGGCTGGCGACGAATCGAGGCGTTGTGGAGATTGGCGCCACTGAGGAATTTGCCGAGTTTTCTGAACTACTGGCGTTGAATCCTGCCTTGCGCTCCCGCAACCGTGGCGAGATGGCGGCCGCTGAAGTGTTGGCCAATGAGCTCAATGGCATCGATGCGGGCTTGCTGTTATTTGAAGACACCGATATTCGTAAAGCCAATTTTCTGGTGCGCTTGCCGGATAATGTCCTGGTCCTCTCCACCTCTACCTTTTTACATGGCCTGGAGCGCCGCAAACTGATTGTGGACGCCGACGCGATTCTCGATAGGGCCACGGCCGTTCGCGGCCCGACCGCGCTGAGCGCTTATGCGCAGGGCAGCAATGGAGCGGAGGCGGAACTCAAGAGCTGGATCGCTTGACGCCGCGCAGCCGACTTGCTTTTCGGCATGCAGGCGATGGTTCGGGTGCGGTTATAATCCGCTCAATCTTTCTTGAACGGACACGTGCCTCATGAGCCAGCCCAATCAGTTTTCGCTGTTGAAGCAGCGCCGCTTCGCGCCGTTTTTCTGGACCCAGTTCCTCGGCGCGTTTAACGATAATCTGTTCAAGACCGCGCTGGTGGTGATCATCACCTTCGATGCGCTCAGCTGGACCACCATGTCGCCGTCGCTGGTGACCAACCTGATCCCCGGCCTGTTCATCCTGCCGTACGTGCTGTTCTCCGCCACCGCCGGCCAGCTGGCCGACAAGTTCGAGAAGTCCGGCCTGACGCGCTTCGTCAAATGGCTGGAGGTGGCCATCATGTGCGTGGCCGGCATCGGCTGGGTGACGCATCATCTGTGGCTGCTGATCGCCGCCGTGGTCGGCATGGGCGTGCACTCGACGCTGTTCGGTCCCGTCAAATATGCCTACCTGCCGCAGCAGCTCAAGCCGGAGGAACTGATCGGCGGCAATGGCGTGACCGAGATGGGCACCTTCGTCGGCATCCTGATGGGCGAGGTGCTGGGCGCGGTGCTGGTGGTGCAGCAGCCGCACGGCCTGGTGCTGGAGGCCGCCGCCACCATCTGCGTGGCCGCGCTGGGCCTGGCCGCCGCCTACCGCATCCCCCATTCGCCGGCGCCGGCGCCGGATCTGAAGATCAGCTGGAACTTCGTCGGCGAGTCGATCCGCAATATCAATTTCTCGCGCAAGAACCGCACGGTGTTCCTGTCCATGCTGGGCAACTCGTGGTTCTGGTTCTATGGCGCGCTGGTGCTGGCGCAGTTCCCGGTGTATGCCAAAGACTATCTGCACGGCGATCACGGCGCCTTCGTGCTGCTGCTGACCATCTTCTCGCTGGGCGTGGGCAGCGGCTCGCTGCTGTGCGAGCGCCTGTCCGGCCGCAAGGTGGAGATCGGGCTGGTGCCGTTCGGCTCCATCGGCCTGACGGTGTTTGGCATCGACCTGTATTTCGCCAGCCTGGCCTTCCACGCCAACGTGGCGGCCGGCGTGCATCTGGACGCGTTCGCGCTGCTGGCGCAGCACGGCATGTGGCGCATCCTGTTCGACGTGCTGATGATCGGCATGTTCGGCGGCTTCTTCATCGTGCCGCTGTTCGCGCTGATCCAGCTGCGCTGCGATCCGGCGCACATCTCGCGCACCATCGCCGGCATGAACATCCTCAACGCGCTGTTCATGGTGGCGGCGGCCGGCCTGGCCATCGTGCTGCTGGGGCAGGGGCTGAGCATTCCGCAGCTGTTCCTGGTGACCGCGCTGCTGAACGCCGTGGTGGCGGTCTACATCTTCTCGCTGGTGCCGGAGTTCCTGATGCGCTTCCTGGCCTGGGTGCTGATCCACACCATCCACCGCGTGCACGTGGTCGATGCCGAGCGTATCCCGGCCGAAGGCGCGGCGGTGCTGGTGTGTAACCATGTGTCGTACGTGGACGCGATTGTCATCATGGCGGCCGCGCCGCGCCCGATCCGCTTCGTGATGGACCACCGCATCTTCAAGCTGCCGCTGCTGGGCTGGATCTTCCGCACCGCGCGCGCCATCCCGATCGCGCCGGCCAAGGAGGATCCGTGGCTGATGGAGAAGGCGTACGTCGATATCGCCCAGGCGCTGCACGAGGGGGAGCTGGTGTGCATCTTCCCCGAAGGCCAGCTCACCCGTACCGGCGACATCAACGACTTCAAGGGCGGCGTCGCCAAGATCGTCGAGCGCACCAAGGTGCCGGTGATCCCGATGGCGCTGCGCGGCCTGTGGGGCCATCTGCTGAGCCGCAACCACGATAACGTGTTCGAACGCGTGTTCCGCAAGGGCTTGCGCTCGCGCCTGGCGCTGGCGGTGGGCACGCCGGTGGCGCCGCAGGACGTGACGCCGGAGGATTTGAAGCGGCGCGTGGCGGGCCTGCGCGGTGACTGGAAGTAATGGTTTTTTAAGCAAATGTCCACGTCATAGTGGTTAGGAAATGTAACTTACCACAGGTTACAAATTGGTTTTCTGTCTTTACAAGTTTTCTTTAGACTGCGGTGCGGCGCTTCACGAGAGCGCCGTACACAATTAGGGGAAAACTTCATGCAGAAAAAAGACACGTACCGCGCGCTGGCCGCGGCGGCCATGCTGGCGCTGAGCGCCTGCGGCGGCGACAACAGCTACCAGGCACCACCGCAAGCGGCGCCGCCGGCGCCCACGCCGGTGGCCAGCACCATCACGATAGACTTCACCAAGGGCATCGACGGCTGGGCCGCCGGCGTGGCCGATTACACCGACGGCACCGAGCCCACCGAGACCGGCGCCGGCTGGTCCAAGCTGGCGCCGCCGGTGGGGGGCATGGGCTATTACCTGATCTCGCACAACAACAGCGACGACGTGTTCACCTACACCAAGCGCCAGTTCACCGGCCTGGTGCCGAACGCAAAGTACACCGTCACCTTCGAGATGAGCTACGCCACCAACGCGGCCACCGGTTGCTTTGGCGTGGGCGGCGCGCGCGGCGAGAGCATTTACATGGTGGCGGCGGCCACCACCGACGAACCGAAACTGGTCAAGCAAAGCGATGGCCGCTATCGCCTGAACTTCGACCACGGCGACCAGGCCGAATCGGGCAAGCAGGGCAAGGTGCTGGGCACGCAGGGCATCGAGGGTCTCGATTGCGGCGGCACCGAGTTCGCCAAGGCCACCCGCAAGTCCGGCGAGGCGATCGCCTTCACCGCCGACAAGGATGGCAAGTTCTGGATCGTGCTGGGCACCGATTCGGCGTTCGAGGGCACCAACGACCTGTATCTGCTGGGCGCGGTCGCCAACGTCAAGCCGCAGTAATCAGCGCGCCGCCTGGACCTGTTCGCGGTTGTAGCGCGCCCCGGCCAGGCGGACGATCTGTTCCAGTTCCACCGGCTTCACCAGGTGATGGTCGAAGCCGGCCTCGGCGGTGCGCCGGCGCGCGTCGCCCTGGCCCCAGCCGGTCAGGGCCAGCAGCAGGATGTGCTCGGCGCCGGGGAGTTGCCGGATCGCGCGCGCGGTTTCGTAGCCATCCATGCCCGGCATGCCCAGGTCCATGATGATGATGTCCGGCGCCTGCGCCTCCACTGCCGCGATGGCCGAGGCGCCGTCGTACACGGCGCGCACGTCAAAGCCATCCAGTTCCAGCAGCGCGGTGAGCGAGTCGGCGGCGTCCTGATTGTCGTCCACCACCAGCGCCTTCAGCTTGCGGCCATCGGCGCCGGCGCCTTGCGCCAGCGGCACCGGGTCGCGCACGCCGGCGTTGCTGAGCACCGGCAGCCGGATCACGAACTCGCTGCCTTTGCCCAGCCCCTCGCTATACGCCTCCACCGTGCCGCCGTGCATTTCCGCGAACTGGCGCGACAGGCTGAGGCCGATGCCCAGGCCGCTGGAGAACTGGCCGTTGACGGTATTGCTTTGTTCAAACATGCGGAAGATGCGCGGGATGGTGTCGGCGTCGAGGCCGATGCCGTCGTCGCGGATGCTCACCAGCAGCTGGCCGTCGTCGACCGCGGCGCGCACCACCACATGCCCGCCTTGGGGCGTGAACTTGACCGCGTTGGACAGGATGTTGGCGTAGATTTGTACCACGCGCGCGTAGTCGACGTTGAGCATCACCTCATGCGGCGGCAGCTGCCAGGCGATGTGGATGCGCTTGCCGTCGGCGGCCTGCTGGCACAGCTCGCTCACATGGCTCATCACCGAGGCCAGCGACGCCTGCTGTTGCTGCAGCTTGATCTTGCCTCTGGTGATGCGCGCCACGTCCAGCAGGTCGTCCACCAGCCGCGTCAGCAGGCGCACCTGGCGTTCCACCATGTCGCGGATGCGCGCCACCGGCGCCACGTTCGGATACAGGTGGGTCAGCAGCGACACCGAGGTGCGGATCGGCGCCAGCGGGTTGCGCAGCTCGTGCCCGAGGCTGGCCAGGAATTCATCCTTGCGGCGCGCCGCCTCGCGCACCTGGTACTGCTTGTTGCGCGCGCGCAGGGTGGCGTGCAGCGCGGTGATCAGGGTCAGCGTGCGCACCGGCCGCTCCAGCAGCGCCAGGTTGCCGAGCGAGGCCACCGCCTGCCGCACCACCGGCGAGTCGGCGCCGCTGTGGGTGAGCAGGATGATGGGCAGGTCCGACCACTCCGGCTGGCGCGCCACGCAAGCCTGCAGCAATTGCAGGCCGCCCGGCGCCAGCGCTTCCTCCACCGTCAGCACGGCGCCGACGCCGCGCTCCAGTTCCTGTCCCAGCTCGGCCAGGGTGGCGCACACATGGCTGTCGATGGCGGCCACGGTCAGCACCTTGGCCGCCAGCGGCGCATCCCGGCCTGTGGGGGCGTAGATCAGGATGCGGTTTTCCATGATGCTCAATCGTTCGCCAGGTCCGCAGTCGCCGGACCGTGATAGGTCGGCACGCCGGTCAGCACGCCGTGGAAGTCTTTCAGGATCGGCCCGACCCGCAGGCCGCCGGTGCCGACCGAGAAGCGGCGGATGCTGCGCTCGTGCGAGCTGCCGCGTTTCTTGAACACGGAAATCGCCTGCTGCACGTCGCCGTCGCACTCGAAGTAGCGCAGCATGATGATGTTGTCGGCCAGGTAGCTGGCGTCGACCGAGCTGCTCATGCCGGTGCCCAGTATGCCCTGCTGCACGCCGACCAGGATGCTGACCACGCCGCGCTGGCCGAGGTAGGTCAGCAGCTCGTGCAGGTAGATGATGAGGAAGCGTTCGTCCGGCACCGCGTTCAGGTAGCCGTTCAGGCTGTCGATCACCACCACCCGCGCGCCGCGCTCCACCGCCGCCGTGACGGCGGTGGAAAACTCGCCGGGCGACAGTTCGGCCGGATCGATCTGCTGCACCGTGAGCAGGCCGTCGCGGATCGCGTCGTGCAGGTTCAGGCCCAGGTTCGTGCAGCGGTTCAGCATGTTGTTGCGCGCTTCCTCGAACAGGAACATGGCGCATGGCTCGCCGCGCAGCGTGGCCGCGTGCACGAACTGCGCCGCCAGCGAGGATTTGCCGGTGCCCGACGGTCCGCTTATCAGCGTGCTCATGCCTTCCTCCAGGCCGCCGCCGATCAGGCTGTCGAGCGTGGGCATGCCGCTCGAGAGTTGGCGGCGCGGGCCATTCTCACGCGAGTGGGCCGCCACCAGGCGCGGATAGACCTGCAGGCCGCCCTTGACGATCTTGTAGTCGTGCGCGCCGCCGCGGAAGGCCACGCCCCGATACTTGACCACGCGCAGGCGGCGGCGCTCGGCGCCATAGGCCTGGTCGGCCAGCTCCAGCGTCAGCACCGCGTGCGCCACGCTGCGCACCTGCAAGTCGGTGCTGAGGGCGGTGCGGTCGTCCAGCAAAATCGAGGTGCAGCTGCGGCTGCTCAGGTACTGCTTGAGTGCCAGCACCTGGCGCCGGTAGCGCAACGGGCTTTCCGCCAGCAGCTGCAGCTCGGACAGCGAGTCCAGCACCAGGCGGCGCGGCTGGTGGCGGTCAACCGCCGCCAGGATGCGCTGGGTGGTGCTGCCGAGCTCGATCTCGGAAGGGTGGAAAATGGTGTATTGCTGATCCGGGTTCAGCGCCTTTTCGTCGGGGATGATTTCCTCGATGTGGATGCCGTCCATGTCCCAGCCGTGCGAGGCCGCGACGCTGCGCAGCTCGACCGAGGTTTCGGCCAGCGTGATGTACAGCGTGGACTCGCCCCGGCGCTCGCCTTCAAGCAAAAATTGGAGTGCCAGCGTGGTCTTGCCGGTGCCCGGCTCGCCCTCCACGAGGTAGAGCCGGTCGCTGGTCAGGCCGCCGGACAGGATGTCGTCCAGACCCGGTACGCCAGTCGATAGAAAGTCAGTAGTAACGCTGTTTTGCTCTTCCATGAGTCAGACCCGCAACATAAATGCCGATGTTGGAAAATACTACATGAACGCGAGGAAATGAGATGTTCGATAGCGCACTTATCGTCGCGCGCGCAACTGCATGCCTTGCTGCTTGTGGCGGTACATGGCGCGGTCGGCGCGGCCCAGCAGCATTTCGGTGTCCTGCGGGTCGTCCGGGTGGTGGATGGCGATGCCGATGCTGGCGCTCAGCGACACGGTGGCGGTCTTCAGGATGAACGGGCGCTGCAGTGCCGGCAGCAGCTTGTCGGCCGCCTCCTGGGCGGCGTCGTCGCTGTGCAGCATTTCGAGGATGACCACGAATTCGTCGCCGGCCAGGCGGCCGACCGTGTCGGTCTTGCGCACCGCGCCGCGCACGCGCTCGGCGAACTGGCGCAGCAGCTCGTCGCCTTCCTCGTGGCCATAGCGGTCGTTGACCTGCTTGAAGCGGTCGAGGTCGAGGAAGAACACGGCGCAGCTCTGGCGCAGGCGGTTGGCGCGCTGCAGCGCCTCGGGCAGGGCCTGCATCAGCGCGCGCCGGTTCGGCAGTCCGGTCAGGGTATCCTTCAGCGCCATCGCCTCCATCGACGCGAACAGCGACTTGCGCTCGCTGATGTCGTGCAGGAAGGCGATGAACAGGTGGCCGCTGCTGCGCGGCACGTAGGCCAGCGACACCTCCACCGGCAGCTCCTGGCCGGCGCGGTTGTGCAGCGTCAGCTCGACCCGGCGGCTCAGCATGGCGGCGGCGCCGTCGCCGCTGTCGGCCAGCTGGCGCATGTCGCGCTCGTAGGCGCGGCGCAGCAGCGGCGGCAGCATCATGGCCGCCAGCGGCTGGCCGATGACCTCGCTGCGCTTCCAGCCCAGCAGTTTCTCGGCCTGCAGGTTCCACTCGCGCACCACGCCGCCCGGGTCGAGCGCGATGAAGGCGTCGTGGGCGTTGTCGAGAATCGCCCGCAGCTCGGCCGCGCGTTCCTGCAGCAGCTGCTGGGTGGTCTGTTCCTGCGCCAGCGCGCGCTCCAGCTGCAGCGCCTTGCGGGCGATCTCGCGGGTGCGCTCGGCCACCGCCGACTCCAGCTTCTCGTTCATGCCGCGCAGCTGGTCGACGTGGTTCTGTTCGTTGCGCAGCATCTCGCTCAGCGCGCGCGACAGCACCTGCACCTCGTGGTAGCTATCGTCGCGCCGCACGACCGGCAGCGCGGCGGCGTCGTCCGGCGCCGCCAGCCGTTCCTCGATGGCGCGGCTGAGGGCGTTCAGCGGACGGGTGAAGCGGCGCGCCACGGCGGCGGCGGCCAGCGCCATCGCCAGGCCCAGCACGGCGCCCAGCAGCAGGATCTGGCGCTCCAGCGCGCGCGCGCCGGACAGGGCCAGCTCTTCCGGCTGGCGCACCAGGATGGCCCAGCTCAGGGTGGCCGGATCGTCGGCGTGGCCGGTGCGGGCGTAGCCGGTGAGGTAGCTGCGGCCGTCGGCCCAGGTCTCCTTGAGCGCGCCGGAGGCGCCGCTGTGGGCCAGCGTCAGGCTGTCGCTGTCGATCTTTTGCTCCTCCATGCCCGGCGGGCCGAGGATGACGGTGCCGTCGCGCCGCACCACGAAGATCTCGGCCGAGTATTGCCTGTCGGCTGGCGCGAAGATGGTTTGCACCATGCGCCGCGCCCAGCCCCAGCTCATGTGCACCGACAGCACGCCGCGGTACTGGCCGTCGGCGCCGGTGACCGGGCCGGAGGCGTCGACGAAGCGCCATGGATCGGTGTTGGCCGGCAGCTTCTTGCCCAGCAGGTTGGCCGGATGGATGTCGCCGGCGTAGATCTTGTCCTGGCCGCCCTTGAACCAGTCGCGCTGGCTGACGTCCACGCCTTCCTGCACGCCCTGGGTGCCGGCGAACACCTTGCCGTCCGGCGTGGCCAGGCCGATCCAGGCGTAGTCGGGGAAGGTTCTTTGCAGGCTTTCCAGCACCTCGCGCACCTCGGCCGGCGTGCGGCCCTCGCGCACGCGCGGCAGCTCGGACAGCAGCTGGACGTCGCTGGTGGCCTTGCGCACCACGCCGTTGAGCGCGTCGCGCATCTGCCAGGACAGCTGCTGCAGTCTTTGCTCGGCCTCGCGGCGGGCGTAGTCGATGGCGAAATGGTCGACCAATATCAGCAGCGACAACACGGTCAACAGCACCGTCGCGCTCACGCCCACGGTCACCAGGGTGGTGAGGCGGGGACGGGCGGCAGGGGACGACGGAAGCATGGGCTGCACTGGGGGACCGAAAAGATGTCGGAAAGAAAGTGATTTGATTGTAGCATCGCCCACCCTGGCGCAAGCCCTTGTCCTAGGCAATTTTGCCACCTTAAACCACGCTTAAGCTTTCCGCACCGCACAAGAAAGTTGCTTGACTTAATTAGAATGATCGTTCATTCTACGGTTTGTGCTTATTTTTTATACAGAAAGTCCATCCCATGGAAGCCTTTTTCTGCAAAAAACCTCTGCTGCGGAGCGCTGGCGCCGCAGCCATGATCACCGCGATCGCCGTCCTGGCCGGTTGCTCCAAATCCACGACCGAAGCACCTCGCACGCAGCAGGTGGCGGAAGTGGGCGTATTCAAGGTGGCGCGGGAAGCGCTGCAAATCACGACCGAACTGCCGGGCCGCACCGCCGCTTATCAAGTGGCCGAGGTGCGACCGCAGGTCAGCGGTCTGATTCAGAAACGCCTGTTTGTCGAGGGCGCCGACGTCAAGGCCGGCGTCCCGCTGTACCAGATCGACGCGGCCATTTACCAGGCCGCCTACAACTCGGCCAAGGCCGCGCTGGCCAAGGCCAGGGCCAACCTGGCGGCGGCCGCGCCGAAAGTGGCGCGCTACAAGGACCTGGTGGCGATCGAAGGCGTGAGCCGCCAGGACTACGACGACGCCGTCGCCGCCCACGAGCAGGCCAAGGCCGACGTGGAATCGGCCGTCGCCGCGCTGGAGCAAGCCAAGATCAATCTCGATTACACCCACGTCGACGCGCCGATCGGCGGCCGCATCAGCCGTTCGGCGGTGACGCCGGGCGCGCTGGTGACCGCCAACCAGGCCACCGCGCTGACCACCGTGCAGCAGCTGGACCCGATCTACGTCGACGTCACCCAGACCAGCGAGGACATGCTGCGCCTGAAGCGCGAGATCGAAAGCGGCGGCCTGAAAACCGGCGGCGGCCAGGCCAAGGTCACGCTGCTGCTGTCGGACGGCACCAAGTACGCGCAGGACGGCAAGCTGCAGTTCTCCGACGTGACGGTCGATCCGGGCACCGGCAACGTCACGTTGCGCGCGCTGTTCCCGAATCCCAAGCATGATCTGCTGCCGGGCATGTTCGTGCGCGCGGTGATCGAGTCGGGCGTCGACGAACACGCGATCGCCGTGCCGCAGCAGGGCGTGACCCGCAATCCCAAGGGCGAGGCCACCGCGCTGGTGTTGAACAAGGAAGGCAAGGTCGAACAGCGCACGCTGGTCACCGGCGGCACGCTGGGCAACAAGTGGCTGGTGAAATCGGGCCTGAACGAGGGCGACCTGCTGATCGTGGAAGGCGTGCAGAAAGTGCGGCCGGGGGCGCCGGCAAGCGCCGCCAAGCCGTCCGCCACGCTGGCCGCCGGCGGCTCGCCGGGCGCCGGCGGCGCCACGCCAGCCAACGCCAAGAGCGCGCAATAAGGAGCTGACCCATGTCCCGTTTCTTTATTGATCGCCCGATTTTCGCGTGGGTGGTCGCGATCGTCATCATGCTCGCGGGCGTGATCGCGATTCTCGGCCTGCCGATATCGCAGTATCCAAGCATCGCACCGCCGTCGATTTCGATCACCGGCTCGTATCCGGGCGCCTCGGCCAAGACGGTGGAAGACGCCGTGACCCAGATCATCGAACAAAAGATGAAGGGTATCGACGGCCTGCGCTACATGTCCTCGTCGTCCGATTCGACCGGCGGCGTCACCATCACCCTGACCTTCAAGAGCGGCACCAATCCTGACATCGCGCAGGTGCAGGTGCAGAACAAGCTGCAGCTGGCGACGCCGCTGCTGCCTGCCGCCGTTCAGCAGCAGGGCCTGGTGGTGGCCAAGGCCACCAAGAACTTCCTGATGGTGGTGGGCTTCGTGTCCGAGGACGGCTCCATGAAGCAGGCCGACATCGGCGACTACGTGGCCGCCAGCGTGATCGACCCGATCTCGCGCGTGGAAGGCGTGGGCGACGTGACCAACTTCGGCTCGCAGTACGCCATGCGCATCTGGCTGGACGCGGCCAAGCTGCAAAGCTACCAGCTGACGCCCGCCGACGTGTCGTCGGCCATCACCGCGCAGAACACCGAGGTGTCCGCCGGTGAACTGGGCGGCTTGCCGTCCGTCGCCGGCCAGCAGCTGAACGCCACCGTGACCGCGCAAAGCCGCTTGCAGACCGCCGAACAATTCGGCGCCATCCTGCTGAAGACCGCCACCAATGGCGCCACCGTGCACCTGCGCGACGTCGCCCGCATGGAGCTGGGCAGCGAGACCTACAACATCCTGGCGCGCTACAACGGCAAGCCGGCGTCCGGCATCGCCATCAAGCTGGCCACCGGCGCCAACGCGCTGGACACCGCCAACGCGGTGAAGGCCAAGATCGCGCAGCTCGAGAAGCAGTTCCCGCATGGCATGAAGGCGGTGATCGCCTTCGACACCACCCCGTTCGTCAAGCTGTCGATCGAGGAGGTGGTGAAGACGCTGGTGGAAGCGGTGATCCTGGTGTTCCTGGTGATGTACCTGTTCCTGCAAAACTTCCGCGCCACGCTGATTCCGACCATGGCGGTGCCGGTGGTGCTGCTGGGTACCTTCGCCATCCTGTCGGCGCTGGGCTATTCGATCAACACGCTGACCATGTTCGCCGTGGTGCTGGCGATCGGCCTGCTGGTGGACGACGCCATCGTGGTGGTGGAGAACGTCGAGCGCGTGATGACGGAGGAGGGCTTGTCGCCGCTGGAGGCGACCCGCAAGTCCATGAGCCAGATCAGCGGCGCGCTGGTGGGTATCGCCATGGTGCTGTCGGCGGTGTTTGTGCCGATGGCCTTCTTCAGCGGTTCGACCGGCGTGATTTACCGCCAGTTCTCGATCACGATCGTGTCGGCCATGGTGTTGTCGGTGCTGGTGGCGATGATCTTCACGCCGGCGCTGTGCGCGACCATCCTGAAGCCGGTGGAAAAAGGCCATCACCTGACCGACAAGGGCTTCTTCGGCTGGTTCAACCGCACCTTTGAGCGCAGCACCAACAAGTACCAGGGCATGGTTGGCGCGATCCTGAATCGCGGCGGCCGTTCGCTGGCGGTGTACGGCGCCATCGTGGTGGTGCTGGCGCTTGTCTTCATGCGCCTGCCAACCTCCTTCCTGCCGGAAGAGGACCAGGGCGTGCTGTTCTCGCAAATCCAGCTGCCGACCGGCGCCACGCAGGAGCGCACGCTGAAGGTGATTGAAAAGGTCGAGGACCACTTCCTGAACGATGAAAAGCAGGCTGTCGCATCGGTGTTCGCGGTGGCCGGCTTCAGCTTCAGCGGCAATGGCCAGAACAGCGGCATCGCCTTCGTGCGGATGAAGGACTGGGCCGAGCGTCCGGGCGCCGCGAATCGCGTGAGCGCGATCGTCGGCCGCGCCATGGGCAAGTTCTCGCAGATCAAGGATGCGATGGTGTTCGCCTTCGCCCCGCCTGCGGTGCTGGAGCTGGGTAACGCCAGCGGCTTCGACCTGCAGCTGCAGGATATCGGCGGCGTCGGTCACGACGCGCTGATGGCGGCGCGTAACCAGATGCTGGGCATGGCGTCCAAGAGTCCTGTGCTGGTGGGCGTGCGCCCCAACGGCCAGGAGGACACGCCACAGTACAAGATCACCGTCGATCAGCAGAAGGCGATCGCGCTTGGCCTGAAGGTGGAGGACGTGAACAAGGTGCTGAGCACCGCCTGGGGTAGCGCCTACGTCAACGACTTCGTCGACCGCGGCCGCGTGAAGAAGGTGTACCTGCAAGGTTCGGCCGAGGCGCGCATGACGCCGGAAGACCTGAACAAGTGGTTCGTGCGTAACGCCGACGGCCAGATGGTGCCTTTCTCGGCCTTCACCACCGGCCAGTGGATCTACGCCTCGCCGCGCCTGGAACGCTACAACGGCCTGCCGTCGACCGAGATCCTTGGCATGCCGGCGCCGGGCCAGTCGTCGGGCGTGGCCATGAAGGAGATCGAAAAACTGGCGGAGCAACTGCCGCCGGGTATCGGCTTCGAGTGGACCGGCCTGTCGACCGAGGAACGCGACTCCGGCTCGCAGACCACGCAGCTGTATGCGATCTCGATCCTGATCGTGTTCCTGTGCCTGGCCGCGCTGTATGAAAGCTGGTCGGTGCCGTTCTCGGTGCTGCTGGTGGTGCCGCTGGGCGTGGTGGGCACGGTGCTGGCGACGTTTGTGTTCAAGCTCTCGAACGACGTCTACTTCCAGGTCGGCCTGCTGACCGTGATCGGTCTGGCGGCGAAGAACGCCATCCTGATCGTGGAATTCGCCAAGGAGCTGCAGGAGCAGGGCGTGGAGCTGAAACAGGCCACGCTGCAGGCGGTGAAACTGCGCCTGCGTCCCATCCTGATGACTTCCATCGCCTTTGGCCTGGGCGTGCTGCCGCTGGCGATCAGCAGCGGCGCCGGTTCCGGCAGCCAGAACGCGATCGGCGTGGGCGTGTTGGGCGGGATGCTGACGGCGACCTTCCTGGGCATCTTCTTCGTGCCGCTGTTCTTTGTGCTGGTGCGCGGCTACTTCGCGCCGAAGACGGCCGCTCCCGCAACTGTAGAGGTGCATTGATATGAAAAAGTCTTTAATCACGATGGCGGCGCTGGCGATGTTGGCCGGCTGCAGCCTGGCGCCGGTGTATGAACGCCCGGCGCAACCGGTGGCGCAAGCCTGGCCGACGGGCGACGCCTACAAGGGCGTGCCCGCCGCCGCCGACGCCAGGCCGGTGTCGCAAATCCTGTGGCGCGACTACTTCGCCGACGACAAGCTGCGCAAGGTGATCGAGCTGGCGCTGGCCAACAACCGCGACCTGCGCGTCTCGGTCCTCAATATCGAGAAGGCCAAGGCCCAGTACAACATCGACACGGCGGCGCTGCTGCCGAAGCTGTCGGCCAACGTCAATCAGAACGCCTCGCGCACGCCGTCGACCATGACCGGCACCGGCGAGGCGGCCATCAACCGCCAGTACAACGGCGGCTTGGTGATGTCCTCGTATGAGCTGGACTTCTTCGGCAAGGTGCGCAACCAGTCCGAGGCCGGCCTGCAGAGCTACCTCGGCACCGAGGAGGCGCGCCGCACGCAGCAGATCACGCTGGTGTCGGAAGTGGCCAACGCCTACCTGACGCTGATCGCGGACCAGCAGCGCCTGAAGCTGGCGCAGGAAACCCTGAAAAGCCAGCAGACCACCTATGAACTGAGCCAGAAGCGCTTCGCCTCCGGCGTGGTGGCCGGCACCGACATGTACGACGCCCAGACCACGCTGGAATCGGCGCGCAACGACGTCGCGGTCTACACCGCGCAGGTGGCGCTGGACCAGAACGCGCTGACGCTGCTGGTGGGCAGCGCCGTGCCTGAGGAACTGCTGCCGGCCGGCGACCTCGCGGAAGTGACCCAGCTGGCGGCGATTCCGGCCGGCCTGCCATCGGACCTGCTGCAATCGCGTCCGGACGTGCAGGAGGCGGAGCGCGCGCTGCGCGCCGCCAACGCCAACATCGGCGTGGCGCGTGCCGCCTTCTTCCCGAGCATTTCGCTGACGGCGTCCGGCGGCAGCGCCAGCTCCACCTTGTCCGGCCTGTTCAAGGCCGGCTCCTCGGCGTGGACCTTCGCGCCGGCCATCAACCTGCCCATCTTCGACGGGGGCGTCAACCGCGCCAACCTGAACATCGCCAAGGCGGAACGCGACATCTCGGTGGCGCAGTACGAGAAGGCGGTGCAGACCGCGTTCCGCGAAGTGGCCGACGCCCTGGCCACGCGCGGCACGCTGGACGAGCGCCTGGCGTCGCAGCAAGCGCTGGTGGATGCGGCGCAGAAGAGCTACTCCATCAACGAGGCGCGCTACCGCAAGGGCGCGGACTCCTACCTGAACGCGCTGGTGTCGCAGCGCGCGTTGTATTCGGCCCAGCAAGGTCTGATCACCACGCGCCTGGCCAAGAGCAGCAACGCCGTCACCCTGTACAAGGTGCTGGGCGGCGGCTGGCAGCCGGAGTTGCCGCAACCGCGCGGCTAGGCCGGTGCGGCGGACGTGTGGAGCGCGTCCGCCGTTATAATGATGTCATTTAGCATATTCCAGGATCGCCCCATGAATCACGACATCAAGCGGCGCAGTGACCCGGAGCGGGCCCAGAGCCGCCGCAACCAAGTCTTGCAGGCCGCCGCCTTGTGCTTCGCCCGCAAGGGCTTCCATGGCGCCAGCATGTCCGAAATCTCCAAGGAAGCGGGCATGAGCGCGGGCCACATCTACAACTACTTCGACAGCAAGGAGGCCATCATCATGGCCTTCGTCGACCTGGAGTCGGAGCACGTGGCGGCGCAGTTGCGTGAACTAAGCAGCAAAGAGGATCCGCTGCAGTCGATGATCGACGAGGCGCCGCGCCATATCGATGAGAACCTGGACCCGCAATTCTTCCAGCTGCCGATGGAGATGTGCGCCGAGGCGGCGCGCAATCCCAAGATCGCCGAGGCGATGCGCGCCTCCGACGTGGCGGCGATGGCCGAGTTCCGGCCGATCATCAAGCGCGAGCGCGAACGGCGCGGCCTGCCGGTGGATGACGCGCTGCTGGATGGCCGCATCAACACCATGGTGTCGCTGTTTCACGGGCTGCCGATCCGCGCCTTGCACCGTCCGAACATGGACCGCAACTCCCTTGTGGAAGGGTACCGGGTCGCCATGAAGGCATTGCTGCTGACCTGATTTGTCTCCTAATGTATCCGGCCGCTGCAAGCGGTCGGCCGCTGTTGTACCATGATTGATGTCCCTTCCAGCTTACAGGAGCATCATGACTTCCTACGTCGTTCCCGCCCAAGACATCGTCGGCCTGCCGGTCGCCGGTACTTCCGATTTGTTCCCGGTGCGCCGCGTCTACTGCGTCGGCCGCAACTACGCCGGCCACGCGCGCGAGATGGGTTCCGACCCTGACCGCGAGCCGCCATTCTTCTTCTGCAAACCGGGCGACGCCCAAGCCGTGGTGCCGGCCGCGCCGAACCGCGTGCTGGAGCTGCCGTATCCGCCGCTGACCAACAACCTGCACTACGAGTGCGAGCTGGTGGTCGCCATCGGCAAGGGCGGCGCGAATATTCCGGTGGAACAGGCGGCGTCGCACATCTACGGCTATGCCGTCGGCTTCGACATGACGCGCCGCGACCTGCAGTTCAAGATGCGCGACGCCGGCCGCCCGTGGGAGATCGGCAAAGCGTTCGACTACTCGGCGCCGATCGGCCTGATTCATCCGGCGGCCGACGCCGGCGACATCAACAACGCCGCGATCCAGCTGGACGTGGATGGCGTGACCAGGCAGTCCGCCACCATCGCGCACCTGATCTGGTCGATCAACGAGACCATCGCCAATCTGTCCACGCTGTTCACGCTGGCGCCGGGCGACCTGATTTTCACCGGCACGCCGGAAGGCGTGGGCGCGGTGGTGCGCGGCCAGGTCCTGGAGGGCAAGGTGGCGGGCTTGTCGCCGATCACGGTTAAATTGGTATAAACCGTTTATAGCAAAGCGTCGATGGCGCTCAATGCTTCGTAAGCGCCGGCCGCCAGGCCGACGTCGCGCGGACTGGCAACTTGCAGCTCGCGCGGGTTAATCCGTATCATGCGGCCGTTGTGACGGCTGACGACGGCCTGGCCGAAATGGCGCACAGAAGGAATCGCCACGCCGGCGCCCAGTTCCACCACCAGCGGGCGGTCGGCCGCCTGCAGTAAGCGCTGCAAACGTTGCTCCTGCGCTGCGGAGCGCTGCTCGTTCCAGCCCCAGTCGCCAAACATCAAGATATTCGGCCGCGCCAGCGCGCCGCAGTGCGGGCAGGTGGGCGGCGCGTTCAGCAAACGGCACGCGTCGTTGTCGACTTGCGGCGTGTAGCCGTCGGCGCTCCAGATTTGCGAGCCGCAGGGCTCCAGGCATTGCAGGTGATGGATGGAGCCATGGCATTCGTAAATCCGTTGCGGATCGAAGCCGGCCGCCTGGAAATGTCCGTCCACGTTGCTGGTGAAGACGGCGTAGCCGTGTTCCATGCGCTCGCCCCATTGCTTCAGCAGCGCGAAGCCGGCATGCGGCACGGTCGCGCGGTAAAGATTGAGCCGGTGGCCGTAAAAGCCCCAGGCCAGCGCCGGGTCGGCGTGAAAGGTGGCGGGCGACGCCACACTGGTGAATTCCATGCGCGCCCGTCCGAGCGCCGGATACGCATTCCAGAAGCCCTGGTTGCCGCGAAAATCGGGCAATCCGGAGTCCACCCCCATGCCGGCGCCGGCGGCCACGATCAGCAGATCGGCCTGGGCGACGAGGGCGGCGGCGTGTTCAAGCGAGACAGAATCCATGCGCAGATCTTAACGTCGCAAAGCAAACATGACAAATACTTAAAGTGGCTGCTATAATCGTGCGGTTAGTCGGGGCGTAGCGCAGCCCGGTAGCGTACCTGCATGGGGTGCAGGGGGTCGGAGGTTCGAATCCTCTCGCCCCGACCAACACAATAAAATCAAAGGCTTAGGCCGGCCGCCCGGCGATCGCCATCCACTAAGCTTTAGTGGACTTTGCGCTGATGCATTCGGCCTTGTTCGACACGGTTGATCTGCACGGCCTCCGCCGGCGTGAGTGCGCGTACCGGAAGGGAATAGCTCCCTGTCCGTCGGATCGATGGTAGTACCTCCTCAAACATCCAGCGCTCGAAAGCTTCGGCACGCTGGCAGCGTGCTCTGACGATCAGACGCAACACATTGGCTTCGGACAACACGCACAGCTCTTGCATTCCACCGTTCGTCAAAAGAGGGGGCGCGTTTCGTTACCCCCTTGCAGTGGTCCCCATCGCCTTACTGGCGTTGGCGTACCCGAGGGCGTCGCAGACATCTTTGTCGGCAAAGTGCGGCTCGCCATCGATGTGCACTACGGGGATGTCGTGCTTATCGAAGCGGTAGGGGATTGGGTCACATGCGCTCATATTTTCGTGATGCCCACTATGCTGCTCCATTCGGCTTGAACTCTCGGATCGTTGCCAGCATCGCTACGTCCCCGCTAACGTCGGCCACCACATCGCATGCCCACTGCAGCATGCGGTCGGACTGCTTACCTTAGGCCAGCGTCGTGACGAAGATGTCGGCCTGGCCGAACTCGGCGGCGGTGGCGCGCGCCAGTATCGTGTCTACTGCGCGCGCAGGCGCGGTGCCGCCGGCTCAGACTGGTTAGCAATTTCTTACAATCTTTCTTTCAGATCAAAATGGCGAATCGCCATTGAACTTTGCCCCCGCCCTACTTATGTTGTAATCTGTGTTACTGGCTAATCGCCTGGAGGCAGAATGGAACAGTACATCACCGTTGAGAGTAACGGGAAACTTCGGCGTCTAGCAAAAATAATGCAAAGGCCCAGTGGCGATCTGCTGGTTTCCATTTTTGCTGGGTTAAATAATGGGGAGTCGACCACTGACAAGGTAAAAGACATACACTTCTCTGTCCATAGGTCCCCTAATATCCCCAAGGGCAACATGATAAAGACGACTATCCTCTCCGAAGAGAGCAAGGCTGAGGGGAGGGCCATCACTAGCAGTATTAAAGGGAAAGAAGGGTTCTGGAATATCGCCGCATATCGATATACAGATTTAGAAGCAGGCTACTATGATTTTAATTCCTCCGCTGATAATTTTACGCTTCCTTATCCATTTGATACGTCGAAACGCACATTAATACTAGGCTTCGCAGTAGGTGATTCTGATGAAGAGTTCGATTACAGCGGTGATGAATTCTTCACATACACTTTTAAAGGAACCTACTTTACTTTGGTTTTGCTTGTTTCGACGTTGAACGGCCCAGCGCTCCCATTTGGCAGATTTCATGTACCAACAACTCTTAATCCCGATGCGCCACCCAAGGGTATCACCGAAGAGCAAGCGTATGCGCTTATGCGTGGCAGCGCGGTTGAGCAGTGTATTTCACGTTTCCGACTAGCGACGCACTGGTTATTAGCTGACTATCTGGAACGGTTCGCAAGCTTGGCGGAAATGAGTCTGGTGTCTGAAGAAGCGAAAGGAGATGCAAGGTGGATGACGTATGCATCGGCTAAACAATTGCGAAATAAACTAGTCGACATGGCTTCCAAGCCAGACATTTGGGCTCAAATGAGCAGACCAGCACCCGTCTATGCGATCAGGCAGCGCTATGCGATTCGTATCATCGACGCAAACACGAAGCGTGTTATCAGATATTGTTAATGATGGATTGCCGACACCAAAAAAAATTTAGACGGCAAGAGATAGCCCACGATCTTTCTGTTATAGCGTGCGCACACGGGGATTCGCTCGTCCGGAGAAAAGCAGGCCCGCCACCGTAAGGTCGTGGGCTTTTGTGTTCTCGCTTTGTTGCAGTGTTCGAATCACACAATGGTTATGGTGAAGAGCGAGTCTACCTCATCTGTCTTTTCCTTCGAGCCCTCGATGCTCTTGAGCCACTTGCGCACTCCAGCGATGATGTCGGTGCAGAATATATGAACGTCGAGTTGCAGCATTGACTGCGCTCGATTGCAGTGAATCACCGCCCCGCTCTCTGAGCCCACGAATTGAAATTTGGTAATTTTCTCTGGCTTGTTTTTGCCTGTGTCGTCGCTTGCCTCGTGCAACACGGCGCAGCGAAGTGAGTAGCAATCTTTGCCGGATAAAAAAACATTCTCTTCCATTTCCAACGGAAACTTCACGCGCTGTTCTACCGGAGCATTTAAGTCTATCTTTGGAGACAAACTCTTGTATCTCGGCCCGATATATTCTTCGAACCAAGTCGCGTAAAGTAGTTTACCGCTTGTCTTCGATGCGCCATTGTCGATTCGCGCGCAGATGTCCGGCAGAGCCAGCGCTGCCATTAGTGAGCAGTGCCAAGCCTTGGCGCTGAGAGACCGTTCGATTGATTGAATAATCAGCTCCATTTTCACCCCTAGTTTAGTTGTTGGATATATAACTATATCTCAATTTTCCAGCGGTAACTCAGCGAACAGAGGGATGCAGTGAAAACAATTCACCGCCGAGACTTTGTTATTCGTGTCGTTAGCGCAAGAGACGTGACAACCATGGACAAAATCATCAACAAATTACCCTGCTAGACCTCCAGACCACGCGGCACGACTCGCGCGTGCTGTTGTCGTGGCTGGCTGGACGCGAAGCGCATCGGGGCGCGCTGGCATCGCGGCGCTGGGGGAGAACTCCAGCTCCAGTCTGGGCCTCGGTGAATTGACCGGACT
This sequence comes from Duganella sp. SG902, assembly GCF_013376005.1. GTDB lineage: Bacteria > Pseudomonadota > Gammaproteobacteria > Burkholderiales > Burkholderiaceae_D > Rugamonas. The sequence continues at coordinate 225,377 of NZ_JABMJK010000008.1, forward strand.
GCTGGGCGCCACGTATCGATCTTCCTTCGGAGTCGCAGTGACGGCGGAAACGGCAATGCATCCGAAATATCTTCGATTGGCAGCGTATCTCTTCGTACAATCTCGGACAATAAAAATTGGAGCCTTGTGACAAAAGGCTTTCTTTATGATCGATAAATGTCGCTAGATCTAGTCGGACAGTGCGTAAATATCATGGGGTGCAGGGGGGCGGAGGTTCGAATCCTCTCGTCCCGACCAGCACAATAAAATCAAAGACTTATGTTTCCCTGGAGCGTAGGTCTTTTTATTTTCCGGCTCTCCGGGCGGCGTAAATCTTGCGGCCTGAGCACTGTTGCGTCCGTGCAAATTCGTTCCGCGATATGGCTGAGACAGTTAAATTCCAAGAGGGAACTGTGTCAGAAGTGGCTATAATTTCACCATCCTGACAGCGAGACTGCACTCTTGGGGTTGTTCAGGACAAGCACCGCTGTCGTTTTTCGGCGGGTGAAGCGTACGGCAACTGCGAGGGCTCCATGGCCAGATCCGCCAGTTATTCGTTGGAATTGCTTGTCGCAACCGCGCTGAGCACCGCGTCAGCGCAGGCCATGGTTGCGGAGGCGAACCCGATCGCCGACATGTCGCTGGAACAGCTCAGCGATGTCATTGTCACTTCCGTGTCCCGGCAGGAGGAACGGCTCAGCGGGACGGCGGCCTCCATTTTCATCATCAGCGCGAACGATATCCGGCGCAGCGGCGTGCAATCGCTGCCGGAGGCGCTCAGGCTGGCTCCCAACCTGCAGGTGGCGCAGGTGGACGCCCGCAACTGGGCCATCACCGCGCGCGGCTTCAATAACGCTTTCGCCAACAAGCTGCTGATGCTGATCGACGGCCGTAGCATTTATTCGCCGTTGTTTTCCGGCGTGTTCTGGGATGCGCCGGACGTGGTGCTGGAGGACATCGAGCGCATCGAGGTGATCAGCGGCCCCGGCGCCACGATCTGGGGCGCCAACGCCGTCAACGGCGTGATTAACGTCATCACCCGCTCGTCCGCCGATACCCAGGGCGGCCAGCTGAGTGTCGCCGGCGGCAGCCCGAACAGGAACGGCTCGCTGCGCTACGGCGGCACCATGGCCAATGGCGGCACTTATCGCGTGTACGGCAAGTACCAGGAGTTGAGCGACACCTATTCGGCCGGCGGCCGCGATCTCAACACCGGCATGCACCACACCCAGGCCGGCTTCCGCGCGGACTGGCGGCTGAACAATGCCAACCTGACCTTCTCCGGCGACGCCTATCAGGGCGAGTTGGGCCAGCCCGGGGTGCTGCCGGTGCGGATTTCCGGCGCCAACCTGATCGGCCGCTACACCCGCAAGCTGTCCGCCGACGCCAATCTGCGCCTGCAGGTGATTCTCGATCATACCGAGCGCAACCAGCCCACTGCCTTCGTCGAGCGCCTGTCGACGCTGGACCTGGAGGCGCAGCATGACCTGCGCCTGAACCCGGATAATGTGCTGACCTGGGGCGGCGGCGTGCGCCAAAGCTGGGATGACGTGACCAATTCGCTCAACCAGGCCTTCCTGCCCGGCGACCTGACCATGCGTTGGTCCAATCTGTTCGCGCAGAACGAGTACGCGGTCACGCCGAATCTCAAGCTGACCGCCGGCGCCAAGGTGGAGCACAACATTTACACCGGCGCCGAGTACCTGCCCAGCTTGCGCCTGGCGTGGACGCCGACGCCGGCCCAGCTGTTCTGGGGCAGCCTGGCGCGCACGGTGCGCGCGCCCTCGCGCTTCGACCGCGACCTGTACTCGCCGGGCGTGCCGTTTATCCGTGGCGGCCGCAAGATCTATCTGCTTGACGGCGGGCCCAACTTCCAGTCGGAGGTCGCCAAGGTGATTGAACTGGGCTACCGCGCGCAGCCGATGGCGACGCTGTCCTACTCGATCACCGCGTTTTACAGCCGCTATGACAAGTTGCGCACGCTGGAACCGCAAACCGGCCCGGCCGCGACGGCGCTGTTCGAGTTCGAGAACATGAGCGAGGGCAGCGCGCGCGGCGTCGAGCTGTGGGGGCGCTGGCAGGCGGCGCCGGCCTGGCGCCTGAACGCCGGGCTGGTGGTGCAGCGCGTGCACACCACGCTGCTGCCCGGCAGCGCCGACGCCACCGCCAGCTTCGGCCTCGCCACCAACGATCCCAACCGTCATTGGCAGTTGCGTGCATCGCACGATTTGACCGACAACAGTTCGCTGGATCTGACCTTGCGCTACGTCGGCGCGCTGCCGCGGCCGGCGGTGCCCTCGTATTACGAGCTCGACGGCCAGTGGATGTGGAAGCCGGGGCCTAACACGGAGGTGGCGCTGATCGGACGCAATCTACTGCATCGCTCGCATCCCGAGTTCGGCGCCACGCCGGGACGCAGCATGTTCGAGCGCAGCGCGCTGTTGAAGCTGACCTTGCGATTCTAGACGTGGGGACGCGCACCGCATTCGCACCTCTGCGCCACTGCCTGGTCGCCGTGGCGCTGTGTTGTGGCGTGCTGCCCGTGCCGTGGGCCGGGGATGCCAATCTGGAGGCGCAGGTCAAGGCGGCGTACATCTACCGCTTCGCCGAATATATCGAGTGGCCGGCGGACGCCTTCGCCAGCAGCACCGCGCCGCTGACGATCGGCGTGGTGGAGGCCGATCCCGTCGCCGCCGAGCTCAATCAGTTGCGCCTGACGCGTCAGATCAAGGGCCGCGCCGTTGCCGTGCGCACCTTGCGCGCGGGCGAGGCGGCCAGCGGCGTCCAGGTGTTGTACATCGGCGCGCTGGACGGCGCGCGCCTGAGGCGGGCGCTGGACAGCGCGCAAGCGCCGGGCATGCTGGCCATCACCGATGGCGAAGGCACGCTGGCGGCCGGCAGCGCGATCAGTTTCGTGCAGATCGATAACCGCATCCGCTTCGACGTTTCGGTCGCGCACGCCGAACGCAGCGGCTTGAAGATCAGCGCCAGGCTGCTGGCGGTCGCACATAAAATCGAGGGGGACAGGCCATGAAGCTGCGGATACGCTCGGTGCGCCACAAGTTGCTGCTGCTGGTGCTGGTGACCAATCTGTGCGCGCTGGCGCTGGCCGGCGTCAGCCTGCTGTACCACGACCTGGGCGACAACCGCGACACCACGGTGCGCGAGTTGACCTCGATCGCCGCCATCCTCGGCCAAGGCAGCGCGCTGGCGATCGAGTTCGACGACGCCAAGGTGGCCAATGAAAACCTGGCGCTGCTGCGCGCCAATCCCAACATCCTGACGGCGGCCATCTACAACGCCAGTGGCCAATTGTTCGCGAGCTACCGGCGCGACGACTCGGCCCCGGCCGCGCCGGCGACGCTGAAGCCGGGCGACGGCGCGGCATTCGGCGCCGGCGACCTCACCGTGTTCCGCCGCATCGGCGAGGGCGAGGGGCTGCGCGGCACCGTGTATTTGCGCGAGCGCTACGACTTGGCCGCGTGGCTGCGCGGCTACCTGGCCATCCTGGCGGCGGTGCTGCTGGCCAGCCTGTTGCTCGGGGTGGGCCTGTCCTCGCTGCTGGAGCGCTGGATCTCGGGGCCGATCACCCGCGTCAGCGAGATCGCGCGCCAGGTCGTGCGGGAGCGCAACTATCGGCTGCGCGCGCCCAAGGTCGGCGAGGACGAGGTGGGGCAGTTGGCGGACGCCTTCAACGGCATGCTGCAGACGCTGGAGCACGAGATCACGGAGCGCGCCGCCGCCGAGACCGAGGTGCGCGCGCTGAACGCCGATCTGGAGGCGCGGGTGGCGCGCCGCACCGGCGAGCTGCAGGTGGCCAACACGGCGCTGGAGGCGCGCACCGAGGAGGCCGAGGCCGCCAATCGCGCCAAGGCCGATTTCCTGGCCAATATGAGCCATGAGATCCGCACGCCGATGAACGGCATCCTCGGGCTGGCGTATTTGCTCGAGCAGCGCCACCTGGACGCCGACGCGGCCGACCTGGTGCGCAAGATCCGCAACGCCGGCCGTTCGCTGCAGGCGATCATCAACGACATTCTGGACTTGTCCAAGATCGAGGCCGGGCGGCTGGAGATCGAGCGGGTGCCGTTCGATCTGTCGGACGTGCTCGACAACCTGGCCAGCATCATGGCGGCCAGCGCCGGCCACAAGGACCTGGAGCTGACCATCGCGCCTGCGCCGCGCATCGGCCAGCTGGTGGGGGACTCGCTGCGGCTGGAGCAGGTGTTGATCAACCTCACCGGCAACGCCATCAAGTTCACCACCCACGGTTCGGTCAGCATCGGCCTGCAGGTGCTGGAGCAGCGCGACAATCACGCGCTGTTGCGCTTCGCCGTCAGCGATACCGGCATTGGTATTCCCGAGGACAAGCTGCAACATATTTTCACGGCCTTCAGCCAGGCCGACACATCGACCACGCGGCGCTTCGGCGGCTCCGGGCTGGGCCTCACCATCTGCCGCTATCTGGTGGAGCACATGGGCGGCGAGATCGGCGTGAACAGCGTGATGGGGCGCGGCAGCGAGTTCTGGTTCACGCTGCCGTTCGACTGCGTGGCGGCCGGCCAGATGGAGCCGGCGGCGCTGACCAATCTCGACGTGCTGGTGGTCGACGACAGCGACATCTCGCGCGAGAATATCGCCTTGATGGCGCGCGGACTGGGCTGGAGCGCCAGCCAGGCCGTGTCCGGCGAGAGCGCGCTGGAGTGCGTGCGCCAGCGCCACGACGCGGATGGTGGTTTCGACGCGCTGTTGCTGGACTGGCAGATGCCGGTCATGGACGGCATGCAGCTGGCGCGCGAGATCCGCAACAGCTATCCCGAGGATGAGCAGCCGGTGCTGATGATGGTCACCGCCTACGCGCGCGATGAATTGCTCAGGCATCCCGACATTGAACTGGTGGACGGCGTGCTGACCAAGCCGGTGACCAGTTCCTGCCTGTACAACGCGCTGGCGCAGGCGCAGCAGCGGCGCGGCAGCGAGCATGTCAGCACGCAGGATTGGCCGGTCAGCCAGCGCGTGGCCGGGGTGCGCGTGCTGGTGACCGACGACAGCGACATCAATCGCGAGGTGGCCTTGCGCATCCTGAGCGCGGAAGGGGCGGTCGTCAGCCTGGCCAGCAACGGCCGCGAGGCGGTCGATTGGCTGGAGAACAATCCGGACGCGGTCGACGTCGTGTTGATGGACGTGCAGATGCCGGTTCTGGACGGTTACGAGGCGACGCGCCTGCTGCGGCAGTCGCCGCGCTTCGCCACGCTGCCTATCGTGGCGCTGACCGCCGGCGCCTTCAAGAGCCAGCAGGACGAGGCGCGCGAGGCCGGCATGGACGCGTTTGTCGCCAAGCCGTTCAACGTCGACGAGCTGATGGACGTGGTGCGGCGGCTGGCGCGCGTCAGCCCGGACCGGCCTGCGGGCGAAGGCGCGGCGCCGCCGGCGCCGGCGGACGAGCCAGCGCCAGTGGTGGCGCCGCTCGCCGCCCCCACGCCGCTGGCGGGCCTGACGCTGCCCGGCATAGACTGCCGGCGCGCCGCGCTGGTCTGGAAGGACAGTGAACGCTACGGCGCGGTGCTGGGGCGCTTCCTGGCCGATTTCGGCGACATCGCCGACCGGCTGGAGGCGGAGCTGGCGGCCTTCGGCGCGCCCGCCCTGGACGCCGCCGCCCACCAGCTGAAAGGCGTGGCGGGCAACCTGTCGCTGCCGGAAGTGACCCGCCTGGCGACCGCGCTGCAATACGCCGCGCACGGCCAGGGGGGCGATGCCGCAGGCCTGATCCGGTTGCTGCGCGAGGCGCTGGCCACCGTGGCCGCCTCCGCCGCGTCGCTCGCGCCGCGGGCGGGCGCGGGCCCGGCTTCGGACGGCGCCCCCGCCCGTCAAGACCCGCGTGACACCGGCGTCTTGCTGACCGAACTGTTGGCCTGCCTGGACCAGGACAATCCCGACGCCGCCGTGCCGCTGCTGGCGGCGCTGGCGCCACGCTGTCCGGCCGGCGCGCTGGCCGGGGTACAGGACCGGCTGGACGGCTTCGACTTCCGCGGCGCCGAGGCCGAGGTGCGCGCGCTGATCGCCCGGCATGCGGCGGGGGGCCTATGACCGCGCCGATCCTCATCATCGACGACGAGCCGGCCAACCTGGCCACGCTGCGCGCCATTCTGGGCGAGGACCACCCGCTGGCGTTCGCGCGCAACGGCGCCGAGGGCCTGGCGGCCGCGCGCAAGCATCACCCGGTGTTGATACTGCTGGACGTGCAAATGCCCGACATGGATGGCTATGCCGTCTGCCGCCAGCTCAAGGCCCAGCCGGACACCTGCGATATCCCGGTCATCTTTGTCAGCGCCATGAGCGAGGTGGGCGACGAGGCGGCCGGCTTCGCGTGCGGCGCGGTCGACTACATCGTCAAGCCGGTGTCGCCGGCGCTGGTGCGCGCGCGCGTGCGCACCCACATGTCGCTGGTCAACGCCAACCAGCTGGCCCACTATGTGCGGGAGCTGGAATCGCACCAGTTGAAGATCGCCCGGCTCAGCCGCATCAAGAGCGTGCTCAGCGGGATCAACTCGGCCGTGATCCGCATCCGTAACCGCGCCGCGCTCTACCACGAGGCCTGCCGCGTCGCCGCCGAGGATGGCGGTTTCGACACCGCCTGGATCGCCCTGCGCGACGGCGCCGGCATGAAGGCCGTCGCCTGGCGCGGCAGCACGCCGGAACGGCTCGAGCAATTGCTGGAGGCCATGGCGCGCGAGCCGGACGACGAGCGCAGCGCGCCGCGGCGCGCGCTGGCCCATGCGCGCGCCGCCTGCTGCAACGACCTGAGCGATCCCGCCCAGACCGGCGCGGCCTGCGCGGACGCGCGCGCGCATGGCTTCCTGTCGCTGATCGCGCTGCCGTTGATGCTGGGCCCGGCCGCCGCCGGGGTGATGGTGTTCTATGCGCGCGACGCCGGCTATTTCGACGCCGAGGAGCTGGCGCTGCTGGACGGCCTGGCCGGCGACATCTCCTTCGCCATGGAATACATCGCGCAGGAGGAGCGCGTCAACTACCTGTCCTATTACGACGCGGTGACGGGACTGCCCAACCAGGCCCTGTTCCAGGACCGGCTGGGCCAGATCATCCAGTCCGGCCGGCACGAGGGCGGCCATGCGTTCGTGTTCATGCTCAACCTGGACCGCTTCAAGCGGCTCAACGACGCGCTCGGCTCGCGCGCGGGCGACGAGGTGCTGCGCATCGTCGCCCAGCGCCTGCTCGACGGCTTGAACCGCCCCTGCACGGTGGCGCGGCTGGCCGGCGACATCTTCGTCATCGCCGGCGCCTGCGGGGCGGGCGAGGATCTGCTGCCGCTGATCGGCCACGCCGCCGAATTGATCGGGCAGGTGATCCAGCTGGATGGCAACGAGGTCCACCTGACCGTGCATGGCGGCATCGCCAGCTATCCGCGCGACGGCGCCGACGCCGAGGCGCTGTTCCGGCACGCCGAGGCGGCGCTCAAGCAGGCCAAGGCCGGCGGCGAGCGGCTGTCGTTCTATTCGTCCGAGATGAACGCCAACATGCTGGCCAAGCTGGAACTGGAGAACATGCTGCGCAGCGCCTGCGAGCAGCGCCAGTTCGTGCTGCATTTCCAGCCCAAGGTCGACCTGCACAGCGGCCGCATCGCCGCCGCCGAGGCGCTGATACGCTGGGTGCATCCGGGCCGCGGGATGGTCTCGCCGGCCGAATTCATCCCGCTGGCCGAGCAAACCGGCCTGATTCTCGAGATCGGGGCCTGGGTGATCGCCAGCGTTTGCGCGCAGCAGGCCGCGTGGCTGGCGGCCGGCGTGCCGGTGGTGCCGGTGGCGCTGAATTTGTCGGCGCTCCAGTTCGGCCACGGCGATCTGGCGGCGCAGGTCGCGAACGGCCTGGCGCGGCACGGCCTGGGCAGCGACCTGATCGAGCTGGAGCTGACCGAGTCGCTGGTGATGCACGATCCGGCCAGCGCCGAGCGCACCATGCGCCAGTTGCGCGGCATGGGGCTGCACCTGTCGCTGGACGACTTCGGCACCGGCTATTCCTCGCTGGCGCACCTGAAACGCTTCCCCTTCAACAGCGTCAAGATCGACCGCGCCTTCGTCACCGACCTCACCAGCAACCCCGACGACGCGGCCATCGCCTCGGCCATCATCGCCATGTCGCACAACCTGCGCATGCTGGTGATCGCCGAGGGCGTGGAGACGGCGGCGCAACTGGAGCAACTGCGGGCCAAGGGCTGCGACCAGATCCAGGGTTATTATTTCAGCCCGCCGGTGGCGGCGGAGGCGTTCGCGGCGATGCTGCGGGCCGACCGCCACATCGACCTGCCGGCCACGGCCGACACCCAGGAGCGCACGCTGCTGGTGGTGGACCACGAACCGGCGCGGGCGGCGGCGGTGCAGCGCGCGCTGCGCTCGGAAGGGTACCGCATACTGGCCGCGTCCAATGTGGACGAGGCGCTGGAGGCGCTGGCGCGCACGCCGGTGCAAGTGATTCTGTGCGAGCATCGCCTGCCGGACGTGCCGGGCCCGCGCTTGCTGGCGATCGCGAGCCGCCTGTATCCCGACACCATGCGCCTGCTGCTGAGCGACCACGACGGGCTGGCGCCGGTGCTGGACGCGGTCAACAGCGGCGAAATCTACCGCTTCCTGACCCGCCCGTGCGACGATGCCCAGCTGAGGCTGGCGCTGCGCGACGCCTTCAGGCGGCACCAGCCGTCGCCGCCGTGACGGCTGCTCATGGGCACAGCGGGCTTCCGGGCTGGTAGCCCAGCGATTCGGCCTTGGCGATGGTGGTCGCCTGCGACAGGGCGTGGTGGATGCCGGTCAGGGGAAAGATTGGCTGGTAGTTGACCGCGTCGCAGTCCGTGCCCGGGGCGCACAGCCGCGCGCGCACGAAGCGGATGCAGCTGGGGCCGTAGGGGTTGGCGACGCAATTGAAGTGCGCGCGCGCCGGGCAGGCCGGCATGTCGGCGGCCGCGATCGGCGTCATGGCCAGGCCGCCGCCGTCCGCGCTGCGCGTCAGCGACAGGTAATCGATGCGGATATGCGCGTCGCTGACCGGCGCCCCCAGCGGCAGGTGGCCGGCGCCGCCGCGCAGCACGGCCGACTGGCGTATCGCGTCCATCACGGCGGGATTGCTGAAGTCGCTCACGGCGGCCAGGTAGGCGGCGCGGCGCGTGGCTTCCTGCAAGGTGTTCCACAGGTACAGCACGCGCATGGCTTCGATCACGAAGAACAGCGCGCCGAGGAACATCACCACGCTCAGTGCGAACTCGGCCACGGTGGCGCCGCGCTGCGGCTGTCGCTTAGTTGCCCACATAGCGCACGCTGCGGCTGATCCAGAGCCGCTGCCCCAGCAACTCCTGCACATAGCCGGGAAAAATGTTTGGCACGTCCACGATCACGGTGATCGAGATCTCGGTGGGCGCGACGCCGTTCAGCAGCACACACGGCACGCCGTTGCACGCCACCACGATCGCCGCGCCGCTGCCCAGCGTGTCGAGTTCGGCCTGCACGATGGCCTGGGTCAGCGCGCTTTCCTGCGTGGCCAGCGCCGGCGTTTTCAGATTCATCAACGGCGCGCTGGACAGGTAGCGCGTGCCGGCCTGCAGGGCTTTTTGCACCACCTCGTAATGATGCGTCAGGCGGCCGTAGTACAGCACCACGGCCAGCAGCGTCATCAGGGTGGGCAGGATCAGCGCCATTTCGAGCGCCGCGATGCCGCGCTGGCGCCTCATCGCAGCAACTCCACGGCGCCGGCCAGCGAGGCGGCCGGCGCGATGCCGGCGAACTCCGCGCTGAGGCTGGTGGCGGTGGCCGGCACCGTCATGAAGAAGCGGCCGACCCCCAGCACGGTGGCGCTGGTGATGGCGCCGGCCGGCACCGGGCAGGACAGCAGCGCCACGTTCAACACGCGCCGCCGCGCCAGCCCCGGCGGGTGCGTCGATGGCGCCAGGAAGTTGTTGCCGCCGCCGGTGCTGTAGGGCGTGGCGCCGGCGGTGGCGGAAGGGTAGCCGCTGGCGGCCGGCGGTCCCGGCGTGTACAGCTTGGACCAGTCGGCGGTGACGAAGGTGGCGTAGCCATTGGCGGGCTCGACCGGACTGGCGCTGTAGGCCGAGTAGGGCACGGCGCGGGCGTAGGACCACAGCGGCCCGTAAAGCGGCGCGGTGTTGCTGGCGTCGCCGGGCAGGGGATCGGCGCGGGTCCACAGCCGGGTGCCGCCGCTGGTCCAGGGCGCGGCCGTTTGCGTGCCGCTGGCCGGGTTCATCCAGGTGATGCTGGAGTACAGGTAGGCCTTGACGTTGCTGTCGGGCGGCGCGGCCTCGGCGACGCAGTGGTTGCCGGTGTAAATGTCGAAGCGCGAGTTCAGGTGCGGGTACAGCGCGGCCAGCGGGAAGTTGCGCTGCACGTGGAGCGCGCCGCCGGTGACGCTGGGCATCAGCATGGCGCCGGCGCACACGAACGGGCCGACCACGGCGGTGCTGAAGTTGGTGGCCGAGCCGGGCATGCCGGGCGGCGTCAGCGGGTCGATCAGGAAGTGTTCCGGGGTGGTGTCGTCGGGGTTCAGGTTCACCAGGTTGTAGGCGACGCCACGACGGAAGCCGTATTCCACCAGCTCGGTGTAGGCCGGCGCACTGGTGTTGGCGCGCGCCGCCTGCGCCGGCCCCTGGGCGCAGATGGCCAATGGCGTGACGGGTATCTTCAGGCGGCCGGCGATGGCGCGCGCGGCGGCCCGCAGCGTCGGCGGCGCGCCGGCGTTGGCGCGCATGAAGATCGACGGAACCTGGTTGAGGTGGCTGTCGAGCGCCGCCAGCGCGGCGGTGTCGACCCTGGCGTACAGCAACGTGGCCGGGGTGGCGGCGGCGCTGGCGGCGTCCACCCAGCCGGCATCGGGGCCGGCGGGCGCGGCCGCGAAACGCAGCGCGGCGTCCGACCACGGCACGGCCAGCGCGTTGTAGCGGTATTTGAAGCCGGCCGCCGCCGTCGCGGCGGCCTCGACCGCCTTGTCGACGCCGGCCGCCGTGCCGTTCAGCTCGCGCGCGGCGGCCAGCGCGGCGGCGTCCGCCAAGGCCTGCAGCTCGACCTTGCGGTTGTACGCCAGCGCCAGGTCCAGCGCCATCCCGGCCATGCTGAGCAGGGCCAGCACCATCATGGCGAACAGGATGAAGATGGCGCCGCGCTGGCGCGGCAAGCGGGTGGGGCGCATGCGGCGGTCTCCTTGGTGTGGACCGTTCGATTTTATCCATCAGGAAATTTCAACTTATTGACCTGACGCAAGCAGGCTCCTGACAGAAACTGTCAGCGCCGCGCCTTACACTGGCTTCATTGCCAACCTTGCACGGAGAATCACATGAGCCCGGACTATGTTCTGTTGTACGTCGACCAGCCCGCCGCCAGCGGCGCGTTTTATGCCGACCTGTTGAACCTGCAGCCGGTCGAGAGCAGCCCGACCTTTGTGCTGTTCGTGCTGCCGTCCGGGCTCAAGCTGGGGCTGTGGTCGCGCCATACCGCCGAGCCGAAGGTGCTGGCCAGCGGCGGCGGCAGCGAACTGGCGTTCGCGGTGCCGGACCGCAGCGTGGTGAACGACATGTACGCCGACTGGGCGGCGCGCGGCCTGGCCATCGCCCAGCGCCCGACCGCGATGGACTTCGGCTACACCTTTGTCGCGCTGGACCGCGACGGCCACCGCCTGCGGGTGCTGGCGCTGGAGGTGTGACCCCAAGTTAAGAGCCGGTCATTCCCGCGCAGGCGGGAATCCATGCTGAACTGATGATCACGCGCCCTATGGATTCCCGCCTGCGCGGGAATGACGGCTCATCGGTTTGCGGTCAAAAGGCTTGATTTAGCGGCACTGGTCCCGAATTTTGCATTTCCGTTGACACCCAAAAACAAGCGGTGTTATATTTCTCCATGGATTGGTAACGTTTCCAATCTCACCCTCGTCTCTTCGCCCCGCGGAGTTGCCGGCGCCTTTGGGCGGCGCCGGTTTTTTTGCCGGCGCGAAGGCGGTAGTATCGGGTATACGGATAACGACGGAGACTGGATGGACAAGCACACCACGGGCGCACCGCGCCGGGCAGGGACCTTGCTGGCCGCGCTGGCACTGGCGCTGGGCGCGGCCGGCGCCGCGCATGCCGCCGCCGCGCCCAAGGCGGAAGTGATGCACTGGTGGACCTCCAGCAGCGAGTCGGCGGCGGTGCGCAAGTTCGCCGAGGCCTACCGCGCCGCCGGCGGCGTCTGGGGCGATACCGCGATCGCCGGCGCCGATCAGGCCAAGGCGGTCGCCATCAACCGCATCGTCGGCGGCAATCCGCCCACCGCCGCTCAGTTCAACACCACCAAGCAGTTCCGCGACCTGATTGACCAGGGTTCGCTCAACAACGTCGACGACATCGCCGTGCGCGACCGCTGGGACCAGCTGATGCCGCAGCCGGTGCTGGACGTGATCAAGGTCAAGGGCCATTTCTACGCGGCGCCGGTGGACATCCACATGTCGACCTGGATCTGGTATTCCAAGGCCGCCTTCAAGAAAGCCGGCATCGACAAGGAGCCGGCCACGCCGGACGAGCTGTTCGCCGCGCTGGACAAGCTGAAGGCCGCCGGCCTGGTCGGCCTGGCGCACGGCGGCCAGCCATGGCAGGAGAACATCCTGTTCCAGGCCATGCTGGCCAACGTCGGCGGCAAGGAGCTGTACCTGCAGGTGCTGCGCGACCGCAACCCCAAGGCGATCAATTCGGAAGCGTTCAAGAAGGTGCTGCTGGCCTTCAAGCGCCTGCAAGGCTATGTGGACGCCGGCTCGCCCAACCGCAACTGGAACGACGCCACCGCCATGCTGATCAGCGGCAAGGCCGGCGTGCAGATCATGGGCGACTGGGCCAAGGGCGAATTCGCCGCCGCCAGACAGACCGCCGGCAAGGACTTCGGCTGCATCCCCGGCCTCGGCCCCAACGTGCCCTACCTGATCCAGGGCGACGCCTTCGTGTTCCCGAAAACCAGCCAGCCGGACGCGGTGCGCGCGCAAAAGCTGCTGGCCACCACCATGCTGGCGCCGGGCGCGCAGCTGGAATTCAACAAGATCAAGGGTTCGCTGCCGATCCTGAGCAATGTCGACACCTCCAGCATGGATGTCTGCGCGCAGGCCGGCATGGCGATCCTCAAGGACAAGACGCGCGCGGTCGGCATGATCGAGGTGTTCCTGACGCCCGACCAGAACGGCGCGCTGCAGGACGTGCTGACCACGTTCTGGAACACGCGCATGCCGGTGGAGAAGGCGCAGAAGGGGATCGCCTCGGCGTTGCAAGATTGACGGGGGCGCGTTATCCTTGCCGCCGCATAGACTGAACGGATAAGGGATCTCGTGGCAACCATCAAAGACGTAGCCCGGCTGGCGGGCGTGGGACTGGGTACCGCGTCGCGCGTTATCAGCGGCAAGGGATCGGTATCGCAAGCCACGACGGAAAAGGTGCGCAAGGCGATCGAGCAGCTGGAGTTCCGGCCGTCGCACGCGGCGCGCTCGCTGTTGTCGGGCAGCTCGCAGATGATCGGCGTGTACATCCCGTACCTGAGCGGGACGTTCTATACGCCGATCCTGCAGTCGATCTACACGGCGCTGCGGGCGGCGGGCTTGAACATGGTGGTGGCGTTCGGCGTCGGCGACGGCGATGCCCGCAACCAGGCGATCGAGGGCGTGAATTTCCTGATCGAGCGGGGCAGCGATGGCCTGATCGTGATGAGCAACGCGATGGAGGACGAGGACTTTGTGGCGTTGGGACCGTTCCAGTCCAAGGTGGTGGTGATCAACCAGGATTTCGCCAGCATCTCGGAGCAGTGCTTCACGGTGGACCACGAGGCCGGCGGACGGCTGGCGGCGCGCACCTTGCTGGAGCTGGGCCACCGCAAGATCGCGGTGATCGCCGGCCGCGCGGCGGCGCCCGACAACCAGCAGCGTATCGCCGGCTTCAAGGCGGAGCTGGAGGCGGCCGGTGTCGACACGCGCAAGATGTGGATGGCCGACGGCGAGTTCACGCCGGAAGGCGGTCTGGCGTGCGCGGAGAAGCTGCTGCGGTCGGGCGAGGAATTCACGGCGGTGTTTTGTGCCAACGATGAAATGGCGGTGGGGGCCTTGTCGATGTTCCAGAAGGCGGGCGTGCAGGTGCCGCAGCAGGTGTCGGTGCTCGGCTACGACGATACGCACAGCGCGGAATTCACCGCGCCGCAGCTGACCAGCGTGCATATCCCGTGGAGCGAGATGACCCTGAACGGGCTGAATTATCTGCTCAACCGCTGCTACGACTTGAAGCGTCCGGTCGAGCGCGAATACAAGCTGCATGTGGCGCAACGGGCCTCTTTGGCGCCGTTGAAAGGTAAAAAGAAGTAAAGATCAAGAGCACGCGACGACCGCATGCTCTTTTTTTAAAGTGACCTGGAAACGATTCCATAAAATGGAGGCGGGATGTTCATAAAACGATTGCTGGGCATGGCCATGCTGCTGGCCGGCAGCGCGCAAGCGGCGTTGCCAATGCTGCACACCGAGGGCACGAAGTGGCTCGATGCCGACGGCCGGCAGCCGGCGTTGCGCGGCGTCAATCTCGGCAACTACCTGATCCAGGAGTTCTGGATGATGGGCCAGGAGACCAAGGCGGTGGACGACCAGTGCAAGCTGGAGGCGGTACTGGACCAGCGCTTTGGCTACGAAGAACGCCAGCGTTTATATGGCGTCTTCCGCGACAACTGGATCACGCAGCGCGACTGGGATCTGCTGCCGAAGATGAATCTGAATCTGGTGCGCCTGCCGTTCATCTACAGCGTGATTGAAGATGAACAGAATCCGCGCCATCTGCGCGCCGACGCCTGGAAGTATCTGGACCGCGTGATCGATGAGGCCGAAAAGCGCGGCATTTACGTCATCCTCGACCTGCATGGCGCGGTCGGCAGCCAGGGTTGGGAACATCACAGCGGCTGCGCCGGCAAGAACAAGTACTGGGACACGCCGGAATACCAGGAGCGCACCATCTGGCTGTGGCAGCAGATCGCCGCCCGCTACAAGGATCGCGGCGCGGTGGCCGGCTACAGCATCCTGAATGAACCATGGGGCACCACGCCGGAGAACCTGGCGGTCGTGATGCGCACGCTGTACCAGGCGATCCGCGAGGTGGACCAGAACCACGTCATCATCCTGCCCGGCCATAACAAGGGCATCGACGCCTACGGCAAGCCGTCCGACCACGGCATGCGCAACGTCGCCTTCGAGATGCATCCCTATCCCGGCCATTTCGGCTGGGGCAAGCCGGGACTGGCCGTGCACAAGGGCTGGCTGACTTGCGCGGGCGATGGTGACAACGTTTGCAAATGGAAGGCCAAGCTGGAAGGACTGAACACCGCATTCTTCGTCGGCGAGTTCCAGCCCTGGGCCTTCATGGGCGCGGAGCATGGCGGGCAAGTCATGCGCGTCACCTACGACACCTACGTCGCCAACGGCTGGGCCTCGACCGCGTGGGCGTGGAAGGTTTTGACCAACAAGGGCGGGCAGGGCAAGGGCACCTGGGGCCTGGTGACCAACGCGCCCGGCGCCGCCATACCCAAACTCGATTTCACCAAGGCCTCGCTGACCGAGATTGAAAACCTGTTCCGCCTGTACGGCAGCGTGCCGTATCAGCCGCAGCAGACCGCCATCAAATGGATGAACGCCACCGTACCGCCTACTCCCTTCGCCAAATAAAACTATGACCATGATTCTTACTGACCTGCCTACGGCGATCAAGCGCTCCGACTTTGCCAGCGACTTCCTGTGGGGCGTCTCCACGTCCGCATATCAGATTGAAGGCGCGGCCGCCGTTGATGGGCGCGTGCCATCGATCTGGGATACCTTCGCCGCCACGCCAGGCAAGATCCGCGACGGTTCCACCGGCGAAGTCGCGTGCGATCACTATCACCGTTGGGAGGAGGATCTCGATCTGGCGCAATCGATGGGACTGAATTCCTACCGGTTCTCGATCGCGTGGACGCGCATCTTCAACGGCGTGGATGCGGAGCCGAATGCGAAGGGGCTGGCGTTTTATTCGAAGCTGGTGGACGGCATGCTGGCGCGCGGCCTGCAGCCGTGGTGCACGCTGTATCACTGGGACCTGCCGCAGTACCTGCAGGACCAGGGTGGCTGGAACAACCGCGCCACCATCGACGCGTATCTGCGGTACGTCGACGTCATCACCAAACACCTTGGGGGCCGCGTCAAGCACTGGATCACGCATAACGAGCCATGGTGCACGGCCATGCACGGCAACTGGGATGGCATGCACGCGCCGGGCAACAAGTCGCTGCCGCTGGCGCTGCAGGTCTGCCACAACGTGTTGGTGTCGCACGGCCGCGCCGTGCCGCTGATCCGCGCCAATGTGGCGGGGGCGAAGGTGGGCATCGCATTGAGCCTGCATCCGGTGAAGGCGGCCAGCGACAGCGCGGCCGATATCGCCGCCGTGTCGCGCCACGACGCGTTGCGCAACCGCTGGTTCCTCGATGTGCTGTACGGCCGTGGCTATCCGGCGGAAGCGCTGGCGCTGGTGGGCAAGGACGCGCCGGTGGTGGAGGCCGGCGACATGGAAGCCATCGCCGTGCCGTGCGATTTCCTCGGCGTGAACTACTACTTCCCTGAGGTTGTGGTGGACGCGCCGGAGGAATATCCGCTGCGCACCCGCATCGTCTATCCGCAAGACCGCCAGCGCACCGACTTTGGCTGGGAGGTGTCACCGGAAGGCCTGATCACGCTGCTGGAGCGCGTGGCGCGCGATTACCCGACCGGCGATTTGTATGTGACCGAGAACGGCTCCTCCTACGATGACCACATCGGCGCGGACGGCGCCGTCACCGACACCGCGCGCCGCGATTACCTGATCCGCCACCTCGCGGCGATGCGCGACGCGATCGCGGCCGGCGGCAGGATCAAGGGCTATTTCGCCTGGAGCCTGCTGGATAACTTTGAATGGGCGGAAGGGTATCTGCGCCGCTTCGGCCTGACCTACATCGACTACCCGACGCAACGCCGCATCGTCAAGCAGAGCGGCCAGTGGTACAGCGCCTTCGTGCGCGGAGCCTAACCGTCACTCCCGCGCAGGCGGGAGTCTATGCTGAGTATGGATTCCCGCCTGCGCGGGAATGACGACATAAATAACGGAGAGAGACTGAATGAATTCGCATAACCACATCCTGCGCCGCGCCGTCCTGGCCGCAACCCTGGCGTTGAGCGCCAACGCCATCGCCATCGTTGCTCCAGCCGCCAGGCCGCTGACCGACTGGCCGCACATCACCAGCGCCGTCAAGCAGGACAAGGCGATGGAAGCGCGCATCAAGGAAATCGTGGCCGGCATGACGCTGGCGCAGAAGATCGGCCAGATGACGCAGCCCGAAATCAAATTCAGCACGCCGGAGGACATCCGCAATTACTACATCGGCTCCGTGCTGAATGGCGGCGGCAGCTGGCCGCAGAATAACAAGCACGCCAGCGCCGCCGACTGGGTCAAGCTGGCCGACGCCTACTACGATGCCTCCATGAGCACCGACATGAAGGTGCGGATCCCGGTCATCTGGGGAATCGACGCCATGCACGGCAACTCGAATATGTATGGCGCCACGCTGTTCCCGCATAACATTGGCCTGGGCGCGGCGCGCGATCCGAAGCTGGTGGCCGACATGGCCAAATCGGTGGCGAAGGCGGTGCGCGCCACCGGCATCGACTGGGTGTTCGCGCCGACATTGGCCGTGGTGCGCGATGATCGCTGGGGCCGCACCTACGAGAGCTTCTCGGAGGATCCGTCCATCGTGCGCGATTACGCGGCCGGCTACGTCAAGGGCCTGCAGGGCAACCTGAAATCCGATAACACCGTGGTGGCCACCGCCAAGCACTTCGTCGGCGACGGCGGCACCTTCGAGGGCAAGGACCGCGGCGTCAACCAGTCCACCATGTCGGAGATGATCAACATCCACGCGCAGGGCTACTACCCGGCGTTGCAAGCCGGCGTGCAGACGGTGATGGCGTCCTTCAACAGCTGGAACGACGTCAAGGGCGGCGCCGATCACGGCAAGATGCACGGCAGCCGCGAGCTGCTGACCGTGGCGCTGAAAGAGAAGATGGGCTTCGATGGCCTGATCGTCAGCGACTGGAACGCCATCACTGAAGTTCCTGGCTGCGCCGAAGACAGCTGCGCGGCCTCGATCAACGCCGGCGTCGATCTGGTGATGGTGCCGGAGAAGTGGAAGACCTTCATCGCGAACACCATCGCGCAGGTGGAGAAGGGCGAGATTCCGATGTCGCGCATCGATGACGCGGTGACACGCATCCTGCGCGTGAAGATGCGTGCCGGTCTGTTCGATGGCAAGAAGCCGTCGCAGAACATCTACGCCGGCAAGCAGGAGGCGCTGCGGGACCGCGCGCTGGCGCGCAAGGCGGTGCAGGAATCGCTGGTGCTGCTGAAGAACAACGGCAACGTGCTGCCGCTGGCGCGCGGCAAGAAGATCCTCGTGGTCGGCAAGAGCGCTGACAACATGGCCAACCAGTCGGGCGGCTGGTCGCTGACCTGGCAGGGCACCGACAACAAGAACAGCGACTACCCGTACAGCGACACCATCCTGGCCGCGATCCAGGACGTCGCCGGCAAGGACAACGTCACTTTCAGCGAAAACGCTGCCGGCGCGGATGTCAGCCAGTTCGACGCGGTGATCGCCGTGATCGGTGAAACGCCTTACGCCGAAGGGGATGGCGACATCGGCCCGGCCGGCACGCTGCGCCTCAGCGGCCGTCATCCGGAAGACCTGGCGGTGCTGCAGGCCGTGTCGGGCAAGGGCAAGCCGGTGGTGACGGTGGCGATCACCGGCCGTCCGCTGTACACCAACGACCTGCTCAACCTGTCGGACAGCTTCGTGGCCGCCTGGCTGCCGGGCACCGAGGGCAAGGGCGTGACCGATGTGCTGTTCCGCAAAGCGAACGGCAGGATCAACAAGGACTTCCGCGGCAAGCTGTCGTTCTCGTGGCCGAAGTCGGCCTGCCAGTCGCCACTGAACGTGGGCGACGCCAGTTACGACCCGCTGTTCAAGTTTGGCTTTGGCCTGAACTACAGCAGCAAAACAACGCTGCCACTGCTCGACACCAGCTATCCTGATGGCGGTTGTAGCAAAACTACGGCTGTCCCGGTGTACAATCCTACCGACCGCGCGACTTACGGCCTGTATGTGAGCAGCGGCGGCCAGCGGGTGGCGCTGGGGGCGGACCTGAATGCCGTGTTCAACCTGCCGACCGTGAAGGTGGAAACCGCACAAATCAACACCCAGCAGGACGCCAAGCGTCTGACCTGGACCGGGGCGGCGAAACTGGAGGCGCAGGCCGGCAAGGCCATCAAGTTGCCGGCCTACGCCAGCACCGATGGCGCGCTGCAGTTTGACGCCATCGTGTCGGCGCCGCCGCAGGGCAAGGTACAAATCGGCATCGAAACGGTGGAGCTGGACGCCAGCGCTGTATTCCAGCAGCTGGCCGGCAAAGGCAAGCAGACGGTCAAAATCCCTCTGTCGTGCTTCGCGGACCGTGGTTTGCCGCTGGCGGCTTTGAGCACGCCATTCAGCGTGAGCGCCGATGCGCCGTTCACCGCGACGTTCGCTAACATCCAGATCGTTGGCGGCGCCGCCAGGGACAAGGATGCGCTGGCGTGTGGGGACATTAAATAAAACAAGGAGAAAGTAAAAGTATGGAACACTATTCGCAAGCTGCGCCGGTGGCGGGCAGCCCGGCGCACACGGGCAGCAATACCGGGCCGCTGGTCATCGTCACCATTCTGTTCTTCATGTGGGGTTTGCTGACGTCGTTGAACGACGTGCTGATTCCCCACCTGAAGGCGGTCTACACGCTGACCTATGTGCAGGCGATGCTGGTGCAGTTCTGCTTCTTCGGCGCCTACTTCATCGTCTCGCTGCCGGCCGGTATGCTGATCAAGAAGCTCGGCTACCAGAACGGCGCGGTGGCCGGCCTGACCATCGCGGCCGCAGGTTGTGCGCTGTTCTATCCGGCGGCGACCAGCGGTTACACGCTGTTCCTGATCGCTTTCTTCGTGCTGGCGGGCGGCATCACCATCCTGCAGGTGGCGGCCAATCCTTACGTGGCGGTGCTGGGCGATCCGCGCACCGCGTCCAGCCGTTTGACCCTGACCCAGGCCTTCAACTCGCTGGGCACCACGGTGGCGCCATCGCTGGGCGGCATGCTGATCCTGAGCGGCGTGGTGCTGAGCGCCGATGAACTGGCGAAGCTGCCGGCGGCTGAGGTGGCGGCGTATCACGCCAAGGAAGCGGCCAGCGTGCAAGGTCCTTACCTGGCGCTGGCCGGCGCGCTGCTGGTGCTGGCCATTCTGTTTGCGATGGCGCGTTTGCCGAAGATCGCCGATGCGGAGGACAACGGCGTCAAAGGCGGCTTCAGCGAGGTGCTGAAGCACCGTCACCTGGCGCTGGGCGCGGTCGCGATCTTCCTGTACGTCGGCGGTGAAGTGTCGATCGGCAGCTTCCTGATCAACTTCCTCGGCGATCCGAAGGTCGCCAGCCTGTCGGCGGCGGATGCGGCGCATTACGTCAGCTTCTACTGGGGCGGCGCCATGATCGGCCGCTTCATCGGCTTCGCCGTGATGCGCACCATCAGCCCGGGCAAGGCGCTGGCCTTCAATGCGGCGGCGGTGATCGCGCTGGTGCTGCTGGCGATCTTCAGCGGCGGCACGCTGGCGATGTGGGCGATCCTGGCGGTGGGCCTGTTCAACTCCATCATGTTCCCGACCATCTTCTCGATGGCGCTGAACAAGCTGGGTCCGCTGACCGGCCAGGGTTCGGGCGTGCTGTGCATGGCGATCGTGGGCGGCGCGCTGGTGCCGTTCGCGCAGGGCCTGCTGGCGGATAACATCAACCTGCAACTGTCGTTCCTGGTGCCGGCCGCGTGCTACCTGTTCATCCTGTACTTCGGCCTGAAATACGCCAACATGTATAACGAAAAATAAGCCGTCAGGCTGCAAACCAAGGCTCCCCACGGGGAGCTTTTTTTATTCCCTGTTCAATTTAACTCTGCGGTTTGGCGTTTTTCATAATTGTCGTGGCATGGATTTGATTGCATTATTTAACAATTGCCGCACGTCAACTACCATCCAGTCAATTTCACCGCTACTTTGGATAGAGAGGCTTCCATGTTGAACAGAACCCGTTTCGTCGCCGCGCTGCTCGTGGCGAGCTCGGCAGTGCTACCAGGGTGTGGTGGCGATCAGGGCAGGGCGGAGGCGGCTGCCGCGCCGCAGGCGCGCATGCTGTCGGGAGGCGTGTCGGTCTCCCGCGTGTTCGCGCATCCAGGCACACCGCTCACGCTGTCGGATCTGCAGACGCTCAAATCCTACGTCGATCAAGGCCGGGAGCCCTGGAAATCGGGCTTCAACCAGTTGGCGAACGATGGCAAGTCCAGGCTCACCTACGTCATGGCGGGGCCGTTCGCGCAAGTAGGGCGCGCCCCGGACCTGAATCTCTGGCCTTGGCGCAACGACATGGTCGCCATTTGGAATCTTTCGCGGATGTGGTATTTCACCCGCAACGAGGACTATGCAAGAAAGGCGCGCGCCATCCTGTTGGCGTGGGCCACCACCCAGAAGGAGTTTTCGGGCCGTGAGTCGATGCTCGACCTGGGCGACTACGCCTACATGTTCGTGGGCGGGGCCGACATCCTGCGCGGCACCTGGAGCGGCTGGTCGGAGGACGACACGGCCACGGTGAAGAAATACTTCAAGGAGGTCCTGATACCGGCCTCGAACCCGTACGGCGAAAGCCAGTTCGGCGCCGCCAACAAGGGCGCGCTGGCCCTCGCCGCCAAAGGCTTGATGGCCATCTTCAACGACGATGCCGCGACGCTGGACCAGGTGGTTTACCAGACCCGCACGCTGGCCCACATCGGCCTGCGCAGCTCCAACGACATCGGCATGCTGGGCGACTCCCTGCGCGATCAGGGGCACGCCTACGGGCAGTTCCGTTCGCTGGTGATGCTGGCCGAGGCGCTGTGGAAGCAGGGCATCGACGTCTATTCCGATTTCGACAACCGCCTGCTGGCGGCGGGTGAATATTTCGCGCGCGTCAACGAGCTGGCGCCCACGCCGGCACTGCCTTTCGGCACCACCGATGCCTACTACATCGCCGACAACACCAATCGCGGTTGGAGCGGCGCCGGTGGCGGAAGCATCGCGCTCAACCAGGTGCATGGAGCGTACGTGATCCGCAAGGGCTTGCAGGCGCCGTTTGTCACACAGCGGCGCCAGTGGACGCCGGTGGACGGCGGCAGCTTCATGTTCCTCAAGGACACCGACACCTCGACGGCCACGCCCGCGCCGGCGCTGTCGATTCCCGCGACCAGTTCGATCACCGCCGGATTCAGCAATGTCGATATCGGCGGCGCCACCCCGGCCGGCTCGGCCAGCTACGCGGCCGGCAAGTGGACCGTGAAGGGGGCGGGCAGCGACATCTGGGGCGGCGGCGACAGCGGCCACTTCACCTACGTCGCCCTCACCGGCGACAGCGCCATCGTCGCGAAGGTCGAATCGTTGCAGAACACCAGCGTGTCCGCCAAGGCGGGCGTGATGATGCGCACCAGCCTGGCGCCGGGCGCGCCGCGCGCCTGGATGGCCGTCACCAACCGCATCCAGGCCGAGCAGAACATGCAGGGGCTGGCCGTGTATGGCGGCTCGAACTACGGCAACAAGGCGCTTGCCATCGCCAGCGCCACGCCCTCGTATTGGCTGAAGCTGGAACGCATCGGCAACATCATCACCGGCTACATTTCGCCCGACGGCACCAACTGGGCCGCCACCGACGTCGGCCGCATCGACACGCCCGTGCCCGACACCATCTATGTCGGGCTGGTGGTGGCCTCGGTTGCCAACGGCACGCTGAACAGCTCCACCTTCAGCAACGTGCAGATCACCGGAGGTGACGGCGCCGCGCCAAGCGTCGTCCCGGCCGCGCCGGCGGCGCTGCTGGCGGCGCCGGGCGACGGCGCCGTTCCGCTGCGCTGGCAGCGTTCCTTCGGCGCCACCAGCTACACCGTCATGCGCGCCACCGCCAGCGGCGGCCCGTACACGGCCATCGCCTCCGGCCTCACGGGCGGCAGCTACACGGACAAGTCGGTCACCAACGACGTCACCTATTACTACGCGGTGACGGCCTCCAACGCCGCCGGCGCCAGCGGACTCTCTCCCGCCGACAGCGCCACGCCGGCGCGCGCCATGGTGAACGTGGCCGTCGGCGGCGCCGCCACTGACAGTGCCGGCAACGCGGCCAACGCCGGCAGCGCCTTCGATCTGAACTCGGCGACGGAGTGGTTCTACACGGGCGTGAGCGGCTGGCTGCGTTACGACCTCGGTCATACCGAGGTCGTAAGCCGCTACACGGTCGTCAGCGCCAACGACAAGGTCGAGCGCGACCCCAGGGACTGGCGCTTCCAGGGCTCGAACGATGGCGCGAGCTGGACCACGCTCGACACCCAGAGCAACCAGGTGTTCGCCAGCCGCTACGCGCTGAAAAGCTACACGATCGCCAGCCCGGCCGCCTACCGCTACTACCGGCTCGACATCACGGCCAACAACGGCGACAGCACCTTTACCGACCTTTCCGAAGTAGGGTTGTTCGTTTCCAAACCGTAGCAAGCAGGCCGGTGGAGGGCGCGTCCGGCGTGCATCGCCGTCGTGCTAGGATGTATGGTGAAAAAATCCTCTTGGGAGCACGTATGGCTGGCGCTGTAAGCAGGAAGCAGTGGTTCGCTCTGATCGTCGCGGTGACGCTTACCGCGCATTACTTCTTCTTCCGCGTGCCCTTCGTCGCCAACGACTATGGCCGCAACATGGCGGAATGGCCTCTGCTGGCTGATGCGTTGATTTCCTTCCCGCTGCTGTACTACTTCATGTTCCGGCCGTCGCTCAAGCAGTTTCTGACGGCGTGTCTGGCGATAGCCACCGCCGGCGTGCTGGCCGGCCGCATGCTGATACCGGAGGAGAGCAAGCAGCTGTGGCGCGGTATCGAGGGCTACTGGCTGCAGCTGGTGCTGGCCGAGGCGGCGCTGGAGATCTATCTGCTGGTGCTGGTGGTGCGCCGCGTGAAGGCCTTGCTGCGCCTGAGCGGCAATGTTGACGAGGCGCTGGAGAGCGCGATCCATGCGCGCTTTGGCAAGAGCGGCTTCGCGCCGTTCGCCCTGTTCGAGATGCGCATCTGGTACTACGGCCTGTTCATGCGCAAGGGTGAGCGGCTGCGCTATCGCGGCGAGCAGCACTTCAGCTATGACAAGAACGATGGCAATGTCTCCAACCAGTTCGCGTTCATCATGGTGATGTTGTTCGAGCTGCCGCTGTCGCACCTGATGCTGCACCTGATGTCGGTGAAGCCTTGGGTGGCGTGGCTGGCCGATATCCTGACCTTGTGGTCCATGCTGTACTTGGTGGCGGAATATCGCGCCAGCCAATGGCGTCCGGTTTCGCTGGACCGCGAAGCGCTGCTGATCCGCAATGGTGTGTTTGCGCGCGACCGCGAGATCGACTACAGCATGATCGAATCGGTGGTCCGCTGCGAGGAGAATATCCGCCGCCAACGCGGCATCCTCCGTTATCGGCAGTTCGGCCGCTTGAACCTCGAAATCCGCCTGCGCGAAGGCGCGCCGCACTCGAAGATTTACCTCAGCCTCGACAAGCCGGACGCCTTCATCGATGCCCTCCGGCAGCGCCTGCCAGCATGATCAAGCCAGCGCGCCTATCAGTCTCTGCATACGCGTCAGCGGAATCAGAGCTTCGGGCGCATCGACTTCCAGCGCGACATCATTGAATGCGATGGGGCGCAGATGTTCGACCTCCGTTGTGTCGGACTGCCGCGCCTCGTCGAGTAGTTGCTGGAGAGCTGGCGGATCCAACTGGTTCAGCTTGCCGAGCAGCGCGCCATATTTCCTGACGTCGGCTTCGTTGGCGGCAATGCGTTCCGCCGGGCGTATGGCGAGGTTGATGCAACCGAATACAGCGAACGTCGCCAGTAGCCAAGCGGACTGCATCGGCATTTGTGCCGCCAATGTCGCGACGGCACTGCTTCCTGTAAGCAGGCTCATGAAGGTAAGTGAAGTTTGAATGCGGCGGTAAAAGCGGGCTGTACGTTGGCAAAGCCGCTGGGCATAGCGGAAATTGAAATACAGCTCATCCTTGTCTTCATCCATGATCGGTTTCCTCCTTTGTGGGCGGCGGATTAGGGGGCGCGGGCTTGCGACGCTTGCGTTTTCGCTTGGGAGGCGGACGCTGCGGAACATGAGATTTCGGTTCAAGAGATTTCATTGTAGGCCTTTCCCGCGCCGCGCGATGGGCGCACGAATCCATCATGCAGGCGCTTGGCGCGCCTGCTTTGCGATGGATCAGTACGGGGAGGAGGGCGCGCTTACAGGAAGCGGTCGATGATTTTCTTGCTGTGCTTGTCCAGCTCGCGCAGGTCGCGGATCAGGTAGTGGATGCCGTGGATGTCGGTGATCAGCAGCGTGTCGATGGTCAGGCGGCGGATGTCCTCCTCGCCGCGCAGCACGAATTCGGTGTCGCCGCGATCGGTCTTCACCGACCAAGTGCACGGCGTGGCGTAGCTGGTCACACTGTTGATGCGCGCGATCTCGGGCATGAATTCGCGTCCGCCCAGTTCCTCCTTCACCAGCGCGCCGATCGCCGGCGGCAGGTCTTCCACGCGGTCGATCCATGCGACTTCCTTGCCGTCGTTGTTGAGCAGCGAGATGCCGTCTTCCGGCGCCTGCACCGGGAAGGCGCGCACCGGCGACACGCCTTCGTGCACCACGCCTTCGGTGGTGGTCAGCACCAGCTTGCCGAAGGGATTGCGGATCAGTTCAAATTGCGTCGTCATCTTAGTCTTCCTTGGCCAGTTCCGCGTTGCGGGCCTGCGCCTGATACAGGCGGTAGTAAGCGCCTTCAAGCGCCATCAGTTCGTCGTGCGGGCCGTCCTCCACCACCACGCCGCGATCCAGCACCACCAGGCGGTCGGCCTTCTGCAGCGTCGAGAGGCGGTGCGCAATCGCGATGGTGGTACGGCCTTGCACCAGGTTGTCCAGCGCGCGCTGAATTTCTTTTTCGGTCTCCGAGTCGACCGAGGCGGTGGCTTCGTCGAGGATCAGAATCTTCGGATCGATCAGCAGCGCGCGCGCGATCGAGATGCGCTGGCGTTCGCCGCCCGACAGGCCCTGGCCGCGTTCACCCACCATCGAGTCATAACCCTGCGGCAGGCGCAGGATGAATTCGTGCGCGTGCGCGGCGCGCGCGGCGGCGATGATTTCCTCGCGCGTCGCGTCCGGCTTGCCGTAGGCCAGATTCTCGGCGATGGTGCCGAAGAACAGGAACGGCTCCTGCAGCACCAGGCCGATGTTGCGGCGGTAGTCCGACACCGCGAACTGGCGGATGTCGACGCCATCCAGCAGGATCGCGCCCTCGGCCACGTCGTAGAAGCGGCAGATCAGGTTGACCAGCGTGGATTTGCCGGAACCCGAATGGCCCACCAGCCCCACCATCTGGCCGGCCTTGATGTCGAGGTTGATGCCGCGGTTGACCGCGCGGTTGCCGTAGCGGAAGCCCACTTCGCGCAGGCTGATATTGCCCTCGACCTGATTCAGCTTGACCGGATTGACCGGCTCCGGCACCGACGACACGTGATCGAGGATGTCGAAGATGCGCTTGGCCGCCGACGCCGATTTCTGCGTCACCGACACGATGCGGCTCATCGAATCCAGACGGCCGTAGAAGCGGCTGGCGTAAGCGATGAACGATGACAGCACACCCACCGTGATATTGCCCTTGGAGACCTGGTAGATGCCGAACACCCAGATCACCAGCAGACCCAGTTCGGTCAGGAAGGACACGGTCGGCGAGAACAGCGACCACACCTTGTTCAGCTTGTCGTTGACGGCCAGGTTGTGCTTGTTGGCGGTGCGGAAGCGGTTGGCCTCGCGCGCCTCCTGCGCGAAGGCCTTCACCACGCGGATGCCGGGAATGGTGTCGGCCAGCACGTTGGTGACCTCGCCCCACACGCGGTCGATCTTCTCGAAGCCGGTGCGCAGGCGGTCGCGCACCAGGTGGATCATCCAGGCGATGAAGGGCAGCGGCGCCAGCGTGCAGATGGCCAGCCACGGATCGAGATTGAGCAGGATCACGCCGGTCATGATGATCATCAGGCAGTCGGACAGGAAGTCCAGCAGGTGCAGCGACAGGAACACGCAGATGCGGTCGCTCTCCGAGCCGATGCGCGACATCAGGTCGCCGGTGCGCTTGCCGCTGAAGTATTCCAGCGACAGCTGCAGCAGGTGCTCGTAGGTGGTGGTGCGCAGGTCGGCGCCGATGCGCTCAGACGCCAGCGCCAGCACATAGGTTTTGCCCCAGCCGAAAATCCACGCCAGCACTGACGCGCCCACCAGCCCGGACATGTACCACACCACCAGCATCGGATCGACCTCCTTGCCGTTCTGGTAAGGGATCAGCACGTTGTCCATCAGCGGGATGGTCAGGTAGGGCGGAATCATGTGCGCGCCGGTGGACAGCAGCATCAGCGTGAAGCCGAGCGCCAGCTGCCATTTGTACGGCCGCGCGAAGCGCCACAGGCGGAACAGGGTCCAGGTCGACGGCGGCGTGTAGACCACCTTGGTGCACACCGGGCACTCTTCCTGGTCCGGCTCCATCGGCGCCTTGCAGCTGGGACAGATGTTTTTATCGTCCAGCACCACCGGCTCGCCGCTGGCGTGGCTGTCGAGATGGGCGTCGAATTGTTCCACCAGGCGGATCGCCGCCAGGTTCTGGCCCAGCGTGAAGCGCCACGCGGCCAGGCGGCCGTGCGTGTTGACCAGCTCCAGGTGGCCGACGCCGGCGTGGTCGTGATGCTTCAGCACCAGATCCTGCGTGAACGGCCACGATTCCCAGTGCGCCGCGCCCGGCGCGCGCGCCAGCACCCGGCTCGGCGTGATCGCCACGACACCCTTGGAAAAACGAAGTTGCTGATCCAGGTCAACCTCCAGGGCACTTACAACGTTTTCCCCTTGGGAAAGTTGTGCCTGTATCTCGGAACGCCAGCGTTCGGGGAGTTCGCCAGGGCTGGATACGGTCGGAAGTTGTTCGGTTGTCATCGTGTGGCGTACTCCGGAGGGGAAAAGGGCTGATATAACTGTCACTTTACGGTATTCTGTCAGTGATTAAACATTTGACAGAAAACAATAAAGTTGGATGTTTTGCGGTTGCGGCAAGTATACCGCACGGCAGCAGGCCAAGGGTACAGGGTTTAAAATACGGCGCGGGCTGGCTAAGCCGATAACAAAGTTACAAGAATCAATACATGACTAAGAAGAAAGACATCGAAATTCTCCGCGTCACCTATTTGCGCGGGCCCAATATCTGGACCTACCGCCCGGTGATCGAGACGTGGCTGGATATCGGCGAGCTGGAGAATTTCCCCTCGAATTTGCTGCCCGGTTTGTATGAGCGCCTGACGGCGATCCTGCCGGGGCTGATCGTCCACCGCTGCGGCGTGGGCGAGCACGGCGGCTTCCTCGAGCGCCTGCGCGACGGCACCTATGCCGGCCACATCCTCGAACACGTGGTGCTGGAACTGCAAAACCTGGCCGGCATGAAGACCGGCTTCGGCAAGACCCGCGAAATCATCCCGGACAGCGGCCTGTACAAGATGGCCTTCCGCACCCGCCAGGAAGAAGTCGGCCGCGCCGCGCTGGCCGCCGGCCGCGACCTGCTGATGGCGGCGATCGAGGACAAGCCGTACGACCTGGACGCCACCGTGGCCAAGCTGACCGACATGGTCGAGAGCCTGTGCCTGGGCCCGAGCACCGGCAACATCGTCGATGCCGCCGGCGTGCGCAAGATCCCGCACATCCGCCTGACCGACGGCAACCTGGTGCAGCTGGGCCATGGCGCCGCGCAGCGCCGCATCTGGACCGCCGAAACCGAACAGACCTCGGCCATCGCCGAAGGCATCGCCAGCGACAAGGACCTGACCAAGACCCTGATCTCGTCGTGCGGCGTGCCGGTGCCGGAAGGTGAGCTGGTGAAAAGCGCCGCCGAAGCGTGGAGCGCCGCGCAGGACATCGGCCTGCCGGTGGTGGTCAAGCCGTATGACGGCAACCATGGCCGCGGGGTTTCCCTCAACCTGAGCACCGAGGCCGATATCGCCGCCGCCTACGCGCTGGCGGCCGAGGAGGGCGACAGCAGCAGCGTGATCGTCGAACGCTTCATCGCCGGCGACGAGCATCGCCTGCTGGTGGTGGGCCGCCGCGTGGTGGCCGCCGCCGCCGGCGAATCGCTGTGGGTCACCGGCGACGGCAAATCGACCGTGCTGGAACTGTGCGACACCCAGATCAACACCGATCCGCGCCGCGGCGAGACCGAGGAATTCCCGCTGGGCCGGGTCAAGCCGCACGAGTCGGGCGAGATCATCCTGGAACTGCAACGCCAGAACCTGACGCACGCGTCGGTGCCGGCCGAAGGCGTGAAGGTGCTGATCCAGCCGAACGGCAACGTGGCGGTCGACGTCACCGACAAGGTGCATCCGCAAGTGGCCGCGATGGCGGCGCTGGCGGCGCGCGTGGTGGGCCTGGACATCGCCGGCATCGACCTGGTGACGTCCGACATTTCGCGCCCGCTGGAGGAAACCGGCGGCGCCATCATCGAGGTCAACGCCAGCCCGGGCCTGCTGGCCCACCTGAAACCGGCCGTGGGCGAGCCGCGCAACGTGGGCGAGGCGATTGTCGAGCACCTGTTCGGCGAGGCCAGCGGCCGCATGCCGATCGTCGGCATCACCGGCACGCACGGCACCACCATGACCGCGCGCCTGGTCGCGTGGCTGCTGCAAATCAGCGGCAAGAAGACCGGCCTGACCTGCGCCGAAGGCCTGTTCGTCAACGGCCGCGAGCTGCCGCTCGACGGCCTGAGCGAATGGGAAACCGGCGAGCGCCTGCTGCTGAACAAGAACGTCGAGGCGGGCGTGTTTGAAAACAGCGCGCGCATGATCCTGGCCGAGGGCCTGGCCTACGACAAATGCGCGGTCGGCGTGGTGACCGACGTCAGCGGCTTCGAGCAGCTGGCCGACTTCCACATCGACAGCGAGGAACGCCTGTACAACGTGCTGCGCACGCAGGTGGACGTGGTGCTGCCAAGCGGCGCGGCGGTGCTCAACGCCGCCGATCCGCAGGTGGTGGACATGGCCGACCTGTGCGACGGCGAAGTGATTTTCTACGGCGTCGACGAGCACCTGGCCGCGATCGCCGCGCATCGCCAGGACGGCAAGCGCGTGGTGTTCCAGCGTAAGGACTGCATCGTGATGGCCCACGGCGCGACCGAGGCCGCCAGCCTGCCGCTGTCGCCGCTGGTGCCGCCGGAAGCCGTGCTGGCAGCGATCGCCGCCGGCTGGGCACTGGGCCTGACGCCGGACCTGATCGGCGCCGGTCTGCGCACCTGGGAAGCCTCGCCGAAGAAAACGCATCACTGATCGTTATCACTGAAAGAACAAGAAGATTCATATGGAAGTCATACGCACCCGCGCCCTTCGCGGCCCGAACCTGTGGAGCCACCATACCGCGGTGGAAGTCATCGTCTCGTGCCCGCCGGAAGAACAAAACATCGCAACGCTGGCCGGCTTCGAGCAGCGCCTGCGCTCGCGCTTCCCCACCATCGGCGCCCTCCAGCCTAGCGGCACCTCGGACCCGGTATCGCTGGCGCGCGTGCTGGAAGTGGCGGCACTGAGCCTGCAGGCGCAAGCGGGCTGCCCGGTCACCTTCAGTCGCACTACCGCCACGCTGGAAACCGGCATCTACCAGACCGTGGTGGAGTACACCGAGGAAGCGGTCGGCCGTCGCGCCGTGGAACAGGCGGAAGCCCTCATCAACGCCGCGCTGACCGATGCGCCGTTCGACCTGGCCGCCGCCCTGGCCGAGCTGAGCGAACTCGATGAAGACGTGCGCCTCGGCCCGTCCACCGGCGCCATCGTCAACGCCGCCGTGGCGCGCGACATTCCATTTCGCCGCCTGACCGAAGGCTCGATGGTGATGTTCGGCTGGGGTTCGAAGCAGCGCCGCATCCAGGCCGCCGAAATGGACACCACCGGCGCCATCGGCGAGACCATCGCGCAGGACAAGGAACTGACCAAGAAGCTGCTGCACGCGGCCGGCGTGCCGGTGCCTATCGGCCGCTCGGTGGAGGACGAGGCCGACGCCTGGAAGGCCGCGCAGGAAATCGGCCTGCCGGTGGTGGTGAAGCCGAAGGACGGCAACCAGGGCAAGGGCGTCACCGTCAACATCATGAGCAAGGAACACCTGGAGGCCGCCTTCCGCACCGCCAAGGAATTCCGCGACGACGTGATGGTCGAGCGCTACCTGCCGGGCCACGACTATCGCCTGCTCGTCATCGGCAACAAGCTGGTGGCCGCCGCGCGCCGCGACCCGCCGCACGTGGTGGGCGACGGCAAGCACACCGTGCGTGAGCTGGTCGACATCGTCAACGCCGATCCGCGCCGCGGCTCGGGCCATTCGACCTCGCTGACCAAGATCCGTTTCGACGACATCGCGATCGCGCGCCTGGCGCTGCAAGGCTTGCAGGCCGACTCGGTGCCGGCCCACGGCCAGCGCGTCATCCTGCGCAACAACGCCAACCTGTCGACCGGCGGCACCGCCACCGACGTCACCGACGACGTGCACCCGGAAGTGGCGGCGCGCGCGGTGGAGGCGGCGCAGATGATCGGCCTCGATCTGTGCGGCGTGGACGTGGTCTGCGACAACGTGCTGGAGCCGATCGAGAAGCAGCGCGGCGGCGTGGTGGAAGTGAACGCCGCGCCGGGCCTGCGCATGCACATCGCGCCATCGTTCGGCAAGGGCCGCGCGGTGGGCGAGGCCATCGTCAACACCATGTTCCCGCCGGGCGAGAACGGCCGCATCCCGGTGGTGGCGGTGACCGGCACCAACGGCAAGACCACCACCGTGCGCCTGATCGCGCACCTCTTGACCGCCAGCGGCCTGCGCACCGGCATGACCAACACCGACGGCGTCTACATCGAAGGCCGCCAGACCGACAGCGGCGATTGCAGCGGTCCGCGCAGCGCGCGCAACGTGCTGCTGCACCCGGACGTCGACGCGGCGGTGTTTGAAACCGCGCGCGGCGGCATCCTGCGCGAAGGCCTGGCCTTCGACCGTTGCCAGGTCGCCGTGGTGACCAACATCGGCATGGGCGACCATCTGGGCCTGAACTACATCACCACCGTGGAGGACCTGGCGGTGCTCAAGCGCGTGATCGTGCAGAACGTCGCGGAGAACGGCTTCGCGGTGCTGAACGCGGTCGATCCTATCGTCGCCGGCATGGCCAACAATTGCCGCGGCAAGGTGATCTTCTTCGGCGCCGACCGCACCCATCCCGTGATCGCCACCCATCTGGCGCAGGGCAGCCGCACCGTGTACGTGGAGAATGGCCACATCGTGGCGGCGGAAGGGCGCGAGCAGCACACCATTCCGCTGTCGGCGGTGCCGATCACCCGCAACGGCGCCATCGGCTTCCAGGTGGAGAACGTGATGGCGTCGGTGGCGGCGGCTTGGGGCGTGGGCATCAGCTGGGACGCGATCCGTCTGGGCCTGAAAACCTTCGCCAACGACTCCGACAACGCGCCGGGCCGCTTCAACGTGTTCGACTACAAGGGCGCGACGCTGATCGCCGACTACGGCCACAATCCGGACGCCATCCTGGCGCTGGTGAAGGCGGTGGAGACCATGCCGGCCAAGCGCCGCGTGGTGGTGATCTCCGGCGCCGGCGACCGCCGCGACCAGGACATCACGCAGCAGACCGAGATCCTCGGCCGCGCGTTTGACGACGTGCTGCTGTACGAGGACGCCTGCCAGCGTGGGCGCGTCGACGGCGAGGTGGTGGCGCTGCTGCGCGCGGGCCTGAACGGCGCGCCGCGCACCTCGCACATCGAGGAGATCTACGGCGAGTTCAAAGCCATCGACACGGCGCTGGCGCGCCTGCGGGAAGGGGACTTGTGCCTGATCCTGATCGACCAGGTGGAGGACGCGCTGGCGCACATCGCCAAACGCATCAAGGAAGCCTGAACGTCGTCATTCCGGCGAAAGCCGGAACGACGGATTAGATTATAACTATCAAGTTAATAGATATTTATAGTTTTTATTTATGACTCTCGTTGTTTAGAATAGCTCTACGCTATCAAACAACGAGGAGTCATAGTCATGAAAATCACCACCGCATCCGGCATTCCCGTCGCCGACAACCAGAACTCCCTGACCGCCGGCCCACGCGGCCCGGTACTGCTGCAAGACTTCCACCTGATCGAAAAACTCCAGCACTTCAACCGCGAGCGCATTCCCGAGCGCGTGGTGCACGCCAAGGGTTCGGGCGCCTACGGCACCTTCACCGTCACCCACGACATCACCAAATATTCGAAAGCCAGGCTGTTTGCCGAAGTGGGCAAGCAGACCGAGACCTTCCTGCGTTTCTCCACCGTGGGCGGCGAGAAGGGCAGCGCCGACACCGAACGCGACCCACGCGGCTTCGCGGTGCGCTTCTACACCGAGGAAGGCAACTGGGATCTGGTCGGGAACAACACGCCGGTGTTCTTCCTGAAGGATGGCATCAAGTTCCCGGACTTCATCCACACGCAAAAACGCGATCCGCAAACCAACCTGAAATCGCCCACCGCGATGTTCGACTTCTGGAGCCGCACGCCGGAAAGCCTGCATCAGGTGACCACGCTGTTCTCCAGCCGCGGCACGCCGGACGGCTACCGCCACATGCACGGTTTCGGCAGCCACACCTACAGCCTGATTAACGCCGCCGGGGAGCGCGTCTACGTCAAGTGGCACTTCCTCACCCAGCAGGGCATCAAGAACCTGAGCGCCGAGGAAGCCACGCGCATCGCCGGCACCGATCCGGACTACGCCCAGCGCGATCTGTTCACCGCGATCGCGGGCGGCGATTTCCCGCGCTGGGACGTCAAGGTGCAAGTGGCCACCGAGGCCGAACTGGCGGCGTGGGAAGCGCGCACCGGCTGGAACCCGTTCGACCTGACCAAGGTGTGGCCGCACGCGGACTTCCCGCTGCTGCCGGTGGGCGTGCTGGAGTTGAACCGCAATCCGGTCAACTACCACGCGGAAGTGGAGCAGGCCGCGCTGTCGCCATCGAACGTGGTGCCGGGCATGGGTTACTCGCCGGACAAGATGCTGCAGGCGCGCCTGTTCGCCTACCACGACGCGCAGCTGTACCGTGTGGGCACCAATCACCAGCACCTGCCGGTGAACGCGCCGCGCTGCCCGTTCCACAACCAGCAGCGCGACGGCGCCATGGCCGGCGCCAACGGCGGCGCGGCGGTCAACTACGATCCGGTGCAGGCGCAAGGCAGCAACCCGCACGGCATGGGCCACGGCGAACCGCCGCTGGCGCTGGACGGCGCGGCCGGCCGCTACGATGGGCGCGGCAAGGAGGACGATTACACCCAGGCAGGCAATTTGTTCCGCCTGATGCCGGCCGCTGAACAGCAAAACCTGTTCAACAACATCGCCGGTCCGCTGAGCCAGGTGAACATCGAGATCATCGAACGCCAGCTGGCGCACTTCGACCAGGCCGACCCGGCCTACGGCGCAGGCGTGCGCGCCGCGTTAAAAGCACGGGGTGTGAACCTGGCATAAAGATGGCTTACAATCTCCATGTTGCAGTGCATCGTGGAGGCCAGACTTGAAGTCCAATCCTGCTTGTTCACCATCGACCGCCTTGCCGGGCCAGATCGTTCTGGTCCTGCAGGGCGGCGGCGCTTTGGGCGCTTACCAGCTTGGCGTGTACCAGGCCATGCACGAGGCGGGGATAGAGCCGGACTGGGTGATCGGCACCTCCATCGGCGCAATCAATGGCGCCATCATCGCCGGCAATCCGCCCGAGCGCCGGCTGGACCAGTTGCGCGAGTTCTGGCACCGCATGGAGCGCAATTCCTTCGGCTTCTCCACCATGCCGCGCGCGGTCGCCAACGCCATCACGGTGGGGCAGGGCATACCGGCCTTCTTCGAACCCAATCTGCCTTCGTGGTGGAATCCCGAGGCGCGCGTGGGCGTCGAGCATGCGTCCTTCTACCTGACCACGCCCCTGCGCCACACGCTGGAGGACCTGGTCGATTTCCGCTACCTGAACGACAAGCATATGCGCATGACGGTGGGCGCGGTCAACGCCCGCAATGGCGCCATGCGCTACTTCGACACCCGCAATGAACCGCTGTGCGTCGAGCATGTGATGGCGTCGGGCGCGCTGCCGCCGGCCTTCCCGGCGGTGCGCATCGATGGCGAACCGTATTGGGACGGCGGCATCTACTCCAACACGCCGATCGAGGCGGTGCTGGACGACGAGCCGCGCCGCAGCTCGGTGATCTTCTCGGTGCAGGTGTGGAACCCGGACGGCAGCGAACCGGAAAGCGTGCTCGATGTGCTGGATAAGCACAAGGAGATCCAGTATGCCAGCCGCGCCAGCAACATCGAGCAGCAGCGCCGGCTGCACCGCCTACGCCACGTGATCCGCGAACTGACGCACCACCTTCCGGACGCGGAGCTGGCGCTGCCCGAGGTGCGCGAGCTGGCCTCATGGGGCTGCGGCACCGACATGCACGTGGTGTCGCTGCGCGCGCCGCGCATCGGCCACGAAGACCACACCAAGGACATCGACTTCAGCGCGGCCGGCATCCGCGCCCGCTGGCAGGCCGGTTATGACGACACCGCGCGCTTCATCAAGCTGCGGCCGTGGGATCAGCCCATCGATCCTATCGAGGGGATCGCGATCCACGAGTTGCCGGAGCGTTAGCTTGGGGGCTTGAGCAAAATTGTTGGAACTTTTCGGCGGCCCGGCCGGAATATGAGCAAGACCCGACGATGACGCCCCCGACCATGACCATCCCGACCATTACCGCCGATACCGAACTGTTGCGCCAGATGCGCGACGGCGCCGCCTCGGCCTTCCAGGCGCTGTACCAGCGCCATCAAGGGCCGCTGTACCGCTTCGCGCTGCTGCGCAGCGGCTCGGCCGACACCGCCGCCGATATCGTGCAGGACGTGTTCATGGGACTGTTGACGGACCGCCTGCGCTTCGACCCGCTGCGCGGCGAACTGCGTTCCTTCCTGTTTGGCGTCGCCCGCAACCTGCTGCTCAAGCACGAGGAGCCGCGCCTGCGCGAGGCCAGCCTGCCGGAGCCGGACGAGGATGGCGAAATCGCGTTCGACGCCGCCGGCGAGGGCGCGGAACCGCTGGCCCGCATGCTGGACCACGAACTGGCCGAGGAGGTGCGGCGCGCGCTGGCGCTGCTGCCGCCGGCGTATCGCGACGTCGTCATCCTGTACGAACTACACGACCTGTCCTACCTGGAGGTGGCCGCCATCTGCCAGGTCGACATCGGCACCGTGCGTTCACGCTTGTCGCGTGGCCGCGCCGCGCTGGCCAAGCGGCTGGCGCCACATCGATCCACTTTGATTCACTCCGCCTGAGAAGGTCCGATCATGCAAACTGACGACACCCGAGATCCCCGCCTGGACGCGTCCCTTGAGGCCTTGCGCGGCGCGCTGGCGGACCGCCACACGCCGTCGAGCGTGGAAGACACGCTGATGAAAGCCTACGCCCGGCAGTACCCCAAGCGGCGCTGGTATCAGCGCATCTCGCTCCCCCAGTGGGGCCTGGCCGGCGGTTTGGCCAGCGCCGCGCTGGCGGCGACGGTGTTCCTGCTGTCGCCGCCATCCGTGCCGCAGGCGCAGGCCATGGCTCAGGGCAGCGGCGCCTTCATCGCGCTTGAGCCGCTTGAACGCATCCGCCGCGAGCCCGAACCGCGCATCGTCGAGACCATCATCGCGCGCACCGCGCTGGCCGGCCTCGGGGTTCCGATCACGCCGGAAACCGCCGGCGACCAGGTGCGCGCCGAAATGCTGATCGGCGCCGACGGCCAGCCGCTCGCGCTGCGCCTCTCCAGACTGTAGCAACCCACCAACCAGAGGATCATATGAAGACCAGGAAAATCGTACTTTCGGCAGCGCTGATGTGCTTGTTCACGGCGGCGCGGGCGATGAATGTCGACCCGCTGCCGGCCAAGGCGGTCAAGAACGCGCCCTACAGCGCCGTGGGCGAGCAGGAGGTCCAGCGTGATCTGCCCGACGGCAATCAGATCAGCAGCAAGACCACCACGCTGCACTACCGCGACAGCCAGGGCAACACGCGGCAGGAAACGCGCGGCCCCAACGGCGAGGTGCAAGGCGTGACCATCCAGACCGCCGCCGACAACACGGTGTACACGCTGGTGCCGGCGGCGAAGATGGCCATCAAGCTGTCGCTGGACAGGATAAACGCCAAGGCCACTGCCATGGGGGCGGCCGCCGGCGCGGCGATCAAGGCGCGCGCGGAGGGGGAGCGCAAGGACGGTGAAGATGTCCTGATCAAGCGCGCCACGCCCAACAGCAACACCTACGCCAACATCGTGCCGCTGGTGGCGGGCGCCTATGGCGACATGAAATGGGCCAGCAAGACCGTCACCAAGGACCTCGGCGCGAAGAACATCGATGGCGTCAAGGCCGAGGGCAAGTTGCGCACCTACGAGATCCCGGCCGGCGAGGTGGGCAACCGCAAGGCTATCGTGGTGGCGGACGAAAGCTGGTATTCGCCCGAACTGCAGGTCACACTGTATTCGAAACACAGCGACGTGCGCAGCGGCGTGGTGGTGTTCCGGCTGTCCAACCTGAAGCGCGCGGAGCCGGCGGCCTCGCTGTTCGCGGTGCCTTCCGACTACGCGATCAACGACGTGACGGACGGGCCGGAGAAGACGCTGGGGGAGATGGAAGCGCAGTGGAAGAAGAAGTAGGCGCCGGGGCATGCTGGTAAAATATGGTCATAGCAATTCACATCGTATTGGATCAACATGACCATCAAAATCAGCCAGAATTTCGACTCGGGCGCCATCGAGGTGCTGCGCGCCGACAGTGCCGCCACCATTGAACTGAACCTGCGCAAGGACTCGCACGCGGACATTCACCAATGGTTCCACTTCCGGGTTCAGGGCGCACGCGGCCAAAAGCTGAACATGCGCTTCCTGAACGCCGGCTCGGCCACCTACGCCAAGGGCTATGAGGATTACCAGGCCGTGGCCAGCTACGACACCGAGAACTGGTTCCGTGTGCCGACCACGTTTGACGGCCAGGTCATGACGATCAAGCACACGCCGGACACGGACAGCATCTACTACGCCTACTTCGAACCGTATTCGTTCGAGCGCCATCTGCGCCTGCTGGGCGAGGTGGGCGAGCATCCGTTGGCGCGCGTGCACGACCTGGGTTCGACGGTCGACGGCCGCGACATGAACCTGGTCGTCATCGGCAAGCCGGAAGCGGAAAAGAAGATCTGGTTCATCGCGCGCCAGCACCCGGGCGAGTCGATGGCCGAGTGGTTCATCGAAGGCCTGATCGATTCGCTGCTGGACGACGCCAACCCGATCGCGCGCAAGCTGCTGCAGCGCTGCGTGTTCTACATCGTGCCGAACATGAATCCGGACGGCTCGGTGCGCGGCAACCTGCGCACCAACGCGGCCGGCGCCAACCTGAATCGTGAATGGATGACGCCATCGGTCGAGCGCAGCCCGGAAGTGCTGTACGTGAAGCAGAAGATGCACGAAACCGGCATCGACATGTTCTTCGATATCCACGGCGACGAGGCGCTGCCGTACAACTTCGTGGCCGGCAACGAGATGCTGGAGAATTTCAGCGAGGAGCGCCGCCAGAAGCAGCAGGCCTTCATCGACCGCTACAAGAACGCCTCGCCGGACTTCCAAGACAAGGTGGGTTACGCCGCCAGCAAGTACAAGGAAGACATGCTGACGCTGGCCTCCAAATACGTCGGCCATCACTTCGGCTGCCTGGCGCTGACGCTTGAGATGCCGTTCAAGGACAACGCCGACCTGCCGGACCCGCACGTCGGCTGGAATGGCGCGCGCAGCGCGGCGTTGGGAGCGGCGATCCTGCAGCCTATCCTGCTGTCGCTGGACGATTACTGATCATGGGCGTTGAGATCGAGCGCAAGTTCCTGGTGCGCGGCGATGGCTGGATGGCGCTTGGAGAGCCGGTGTTCTTCAAGCAGGGCTACCTGTCGTCGCACAAGGAGCGCGTGGTGCGCGTGCGCATCGAGGGCGAGCGCGCGGTGCTGACGATCAAGGGCGCCAACCAGGGCGCCACGCGCGGCGAGTGGGAGTACGAGATTCCCGTCGCCGAGGCGGCCGAGCTGCTGGACGGTTTGTGCGAGCAGCCCCTGATCGAGAAGTACCGCCGCCGTATCACCTACGCCGGCAATGTGTGGGAAGTGGATGAGTTCCTCGGCGCGAACGCCGGGCTGGTGGTGGCGGAGATTGAATTGCGGTCGGAAGACCAGCCGTTCGACAAGCCGGACTGGATCGGCGAGGAAGTCACCAGCGATTTGCGCTACCTCAATTCCAACCTGATCAAGCGTCCGTACTCCACTTGGTAAGCCGCGCGTTTTGTCCTAAGCTGGAGGGATGGACAGCGAACGGCAAAATGCGCTGGAGGCGCGCTTCGATACGATAGTGCCGACCTTGGCGACCAAGGCCGACGTCGAGGCGTTGCGCGCTGATATACACAAGTGGATGGTCGGCAGCATGATTGGCCTGTTCATTGGCTTTGGCGGGCTTGCCGCCGCGCTGGCGCAGTTGATCAAACCGTCCCAGCCTGCCGCGCCGGTGGTGGTTCAGGCGCAACCTTCGCAGCAGCCGGCCCAAACCCCGCAGTTGCCGCCGACGATCATCATCAATATCCCGCCGCTCAAGTAAAAAGCCCCTGTCAGAGCGGAATGCCGCTAAGTTAAGCCTTTTTGACCAGTCGTCATTCCCGCCTTCGCGGGAATGACGGCATTACTGTCAGAGCAGGGCTTTTGGGTTAGTGGAAGTGCTCGGTGCCGGTGGGGGCGTCCTCTGGCATTTCGGCGTGCGCCAGTTCGCCCTGCGGATCGGCGAACAGCGGGGCGCCGCAGTCGTCGCAGAATTCCATCACATAGCGCTCGCCCAGCTTTTTCACTTGCGTGACGCCGGCCGCGTTCAAATGCGCGGTGATGTCTTCCACCGGCGTCAGCGGTTTTTGCAGCGCGTTCAGGGCGCCCGGACCTTCCGGCGGCGTGCCTTCCTCATCCTCCTGCCCGTACAGCGGCCACACCACGCCATAGATCACGTCGGTCGACGAACGCTGGGTGAACGCCACGCGGTATTCGTCGATCTGGCCCTCGGCGTTTTCCTCGCCAAAGCCGGCGATGACGGCGCGCAGCTCGTTCGGCTCGACCGCCAGCGTGTGCGTCAGGTAGTGCACGGCCGCGCGGATCGAGACCGGACGAATCAGCTTGTCGGCCTCGCGGCAGGCCATGTAATAGGCTTCCGGCAACAGCAGCTCGACGCCGCAACCCGGCAGCAGGCGGTTGACGGTCGGCGTGGCCTGCGTGCGCCATTGTTCCAGCGCGGCGCTGCGCTCGGCGGCGAAGCTGGCCTGGTGCTCCGGCATCTGCCAGCGGAACAGCGGCGCGCCGGCCGGCGCCACCACCACCGCCAGCAGGTAGCGCGTGTCTGCCAGGAATGGCGCGGTTTCGGGCACCTTGGTGTCGGCCTTCAGCGTCGTGCCCTTGAGCGCGGCTTGCGCCAGCTTCTGCACCTTGCCATAGGTCTCGACGTGGCTGCGCGGCAGCTGGTCGATCGAGAACAGGGTGGGCGACATGGCCATCTGCGTGCCGTCGGCCAGCAGGTGCGCCGAGAAGTGGGCCGACAGGGTTTGCAGGATGTCGGACGGAATCGCGCCGGAGGCGATCGCGAAGCGGGTCCACGCCAGGATCGGCGCGGCCACCAGCAGGACGTCGAACTGCTTGCTGACGCCGTCGGCGGTGTCGATGGTGAGGTGGCTCGATTCGCTGACCGCCTCCACGCTGTCCATCAGCACGTCATACGCGTTCAGGTCTTCCTTGAACAGCGCGTTGAGGGTGGCGTCGATGGTGTCCTGGTGGCCGGTTTTCAGGAGTTTCTGGAGCTGTGCATCGAGAGAGTGCTCCCAGGCCCGCTCTTCGATACGGCTGGCCGCCTGCCCGACAGCCTGGGCGTAGGTGGCGAGGCGC
The DNA here is from genome assembly GCF_013376005.1 of Duganella sp. SG902. Taxonomy (GTDB): domain Bacteria; phylum Pseudomonadota; class Gammaproteobacteria; order Burkholderiales; family Burkholderiaceae_D; genus Rugamonas. The sequence continues at coordinate 266,565 of NZ_JABMJK010000008.1, forward strand.
TGGCTCTCGGCAGACAATTTTTGGGATGAAGCTTTAGATGAACGACGCATAGCGCAATAAGAGTCTCATAAAGGTGAATAAAACGGATCAGTCATGCAGATGATAACCCTTATGAGACGTATTGTAGTTGATTCGCTCAGCTACTTCCGATTACTTCGAAGCAGCGGTGCGCAATCAGACGCCGGCCAGCGCCGCCACCTCGCCCGCGCTCAGGGCGCCGTGGTAGATGCGGAAGTCATCCACCTTGCCGTTGAAGTAGGGATCGGCCGGATATTGCGAGCGGCCGATCCAGTTGCGGCTGGTGCCGCCCAGGCGGTAGGGCGAGGCCGTCATGGCGGTATTGGTGGCGGCCGCCACGCCGTTGACGTACAGCGTGCCGTTGCTGCCCGACAGCGTCACCGCCACGTGCACCCAGCGGCCGGTGGGCAGCGGGGCGGTGGCGATGGTCTGGCTGCCGTAGCCGCCGCCGGTGCTGATGGTGAAGCTCAAGCCGCCGTTGCGCGCGCGCGGCGTCAGGAACATGTAGTGACTGGTGCCGGAGCCGAAGTCGAAGATGCGCGCCCAGTCGCGCGCGGCGTCCCAGTACACCCACGCCGCGATGCTGAAGTCGGCCAGCCCGGCCACCACGTCGGCCGGCAGCGCGGCGTAGTCGTCGACCCCGTCCAGCTGCAGCGCGTTGCCGTTCCTGCCCGCGCCGAGCAGCGCGCCGTTCTGCAGGGCGACGCCGGCGTCGCCGGCATCGTCGAACGGCAGCAGGGTGCGCAGCGCGACCGCAGTGCCCACCTGCGCCTCGTTGGAGGGGCCGGTTTCGCCGCTGGCGGTGGCGGCCGTCACCACGTAGTAATACGTGCCGGGCGCCATGCCGCTGTCGGTCCAGGTCAGCAGGTCGGTGATGCCGCTGGCGATGGTGGTGTAGGGGCCGCCGGCGTTGCTGGCGCGCTTGACGGTGTAGCTGTTGCCGTAGGCGCAGCCCCACCAGGACAGCTGCACCGCGCCCGCCACCAGGCGGGCCGTCAGCCCGCTCGGATTGGCGTCGCCGGCGATCGGCTCGCGGCTGAAGGTCAGGGTGCCGAGGCCGAGCTGGTCGCCGTTGCCGCCGTCGCCTTCGGCGCGCACCTTGGCCGCCATCAGCGCGGTGTAGGGCGCCGCCAGGCCCATGCGGTTGACGTAGTGGTGGTACACCATCTCCCACACCTGGCGCGTGAACGGCAGCCCCGCCGGCGACACTCCGTAGCCGGTGCCATGGTTGTTGGTGTAGGGATCGAACGGCATGGAGGTGTAGTAGAGATTGCCGCTGGCGTCGGCCAGGTTGGACTTGGCCACGTACTCGGCGCCGGCCAGGAAGCGGTTGTTGTCGTAGCCGTAGAAGTCGTCTCCCTGGTTCCACGCCATCTCGCAGAAGGAGGCGGCCAGGCCGATGCCCAGCGTGCAATGGCCCTGGTCGCGCGAGCTTTCCTGCCATTGGCCGAGGTAGCCCGGGTGGATGAAGCGCACCGCCTGGCTGGCGGCGCCGTTGCCGGGGCCGTTCAGGTAGTAGCCGACCGCCTCGTTGTAGAGGTCCTCGCGGTCGCACAGCACGCCGATGGCCAGGATGGAGGCCAGGCTGCACTGGTCCCAGTTGGCCCAGTAGTTGGTGATGTCGGCGTCGTTGTGCTGGACCAGGAACTGGTGGTTCAGCGGATAGAACACGGTCAGCATCATGTTCTGGAAGCGCGCCAGGTCGGCCGCCGCCCAGCCGGGGTAGGTGCGCATGATCTCGGCGGCGTTGGCGAACTGGTAGCCGTAGATGCCGGCCGCCAGGAAGCGGTCGGCGTTGCCGGTGATGGTGGTCAGGTTCAGGCTCCAGGCGTTGAGGAAGCTGACCGCCTTGTCGGCGTAGGCGGTGTCGCCGCTGATCTTCCAGCGCAGCGCCAGCTGGTAGGCGCGCGCGATGTCGATGTAGAGCTGGGCGTAGTTGCTGTCGTCGCCGCCGCGTATCACGGTCTGCAGCGGACGTGGCGGGTTGTTGAGATGAGAGCGGCCGGTGTTGAGCAGGGCGTTCCAGCCGCTCAGCCATGGCTGCACGCCGCCCTGGACCTTGGCGCGCATGCGCGCGAAATCGGCCTCGGTGTGCAGCAGGCCCGGGTGTACGAAGGTGCGCGGCGCCGATCCGGACGCCGCCGCGGCCATGCCGAGGCGCTTGGGGGCGCCGCTGGGCGAGGGGGGCGCCTCGGGGGCGCCGGCGTCGGCGCCGCAGCCGGCCAGCGCCATCGGTCCCAGCGCCGCCACCCCCAGCGAGTTGGTGCAAAAACGCCTGCGTTGCAGCGACAGTTGTTGTTTATCCTTTTGCATGACACCCTCCCATCGAATTGTGAACGGAAGCTGATTATGCTGTAAACGTTGCCACATGGAAAGAAATATTCATGTGGTTTACGTTTTAAGCGACAGCGCGGACGAAAAAAAACACCCTGCGAGCAGGGTGTTTTCATTTGGCGCATCGGTCGGTTTAAGCGGCCAGTAGCTGGCGCAGGACGAACGGCAGGATGCCGCCGTGCTTGTAGTAGTCGACTTCGATCGGGGTGTCGATACGCAGCAGCACTTTCACTTCCTGGCTGGAACCGTCTTGACGGTGGATCACCAGGGTGGCCAGCTGTTGCGGCTTGATCTCGCCGTCCAGGCCCTTCAGGTCATAGGTTTCCTTGCCGGTGATGCCCAGCGATTCCACCGAGTCGTTACCGATGAATTGCAGCGGCAGCACGCCCATGCCCACCAGGTTGGAGCGGTGGATGCGCTCGAACGAGCGCACGATCACGGCCTTCACGCCCAGCAGCTGGGTGCCCTTGGCGGCCCAGTCACGCGACGAGCCGGTGCCGTACTCCTCGCCGCCGAACACCATGGTCGGGGTGCCTTCGGCCACGTACTTCATGGCCGCGTCGTAGATCGACAACTGCTCGCCCGATGGCTGGTGGATGGTGATGCCGCCCTCGACCGCCGAACCGTCGGCTTTCGGCGGGATCATCTTGTTCTTGATGCGCACGTTGGCGAAGGTGCCGCGCATCATGATCTCGTGGTTGCCGCGGCGCGAGCCGTAGGAGTTGAAATCGGCTTTCGAGACGCCGTTTTCCTTCAGCCATTTACCGGCCGGGCCGTCTTCCTTGATCGAGCCGGCGGGCGAGATGTGGTCGGTGGTGATCGAGTCGCCAAACACGCCCAGCGCGCGCGCGCCCTTGATGTTCGGATCGGTCGCCTTCGGCGTCATCTCGAAGCCTTCGAAGAATGGCGGCTCGGCGATGTAGGTCGAGGCCGGCCAGTTGTAGACGTTGCCCTCGGTCGAGGAGACGTTTTCCCACAGCTTGCCCGGGTTGCCCTTGACGTCGGCGTAGTTGGTCTTGAACACTTTCGAGTTCATGGCGAACTTCATCAGCTTGGCGATCTCGTGCGAGGTCGGCCAGATGTCGCCCAGGTACACGTCCTTGCCATCCTTGCCCTTGCCGACCGGCTGGGTCATCAGGTCGACCGTCATGTTGCCGGCGATGGCGTAGGCCACCACCAGCGGCGGCGAGGCCAGGAAGTTGGAGCGGATGTTCGGGTGGATGCGCGCCTCGAAGTTGCGGTTGCCCGACAGCACGGCCGAAGCGACGATGTCGTTCGAGGTGATGGCGGCGTTCAGCTCGGGCGTCAGGTCGCCGGCGTTGCCGATGCAGGTGGTGCAGCCGTAGGCTGTCACGCCGAAGCCCAGTTTTTCCAGGTAGGGCAGCAGGCCGGCGGCGGTCAGGTACTCGGTCACCACGCGCGAGCCGGGGGCCAGCGAGGTCTTGATGTGCGGCGCCACGGTCAGGCCGGCTTCCACCGCCTTCTTCGCCAGCAGGCCGGCGGCCAGCAGCACGCTCGGGTTGGAGGTGTTGGTGCACGAGGTGATGGCGGCGATCAGCACGTCGCCGTTCTTCACGTGGACGCCGTTGGTGGTGGTGTAGGTGGCGTTCAGGTCCTCGGCCTTCTTGTTGAAGCCGTTTTCCGAGGTCGGTTTCGAGAACAGTTCGATGAAGTTGTTCTTGACGTTGCCGATCTCGATGCGGTCCTGCGGACGCTTCGGACCGGCCAGCGACGGCGTGACGTCGGTCAGGTTCAGCTCCAGCACGCGGGTGTAGTCGATCTCGCCGGCCTTCGGCACGCCGTACATGCCCTGGGCCTTGAAGTAGGCCTGGAAGGCGGCGATTTCCTCCTTGGTGCGGCCGGTGCCCTCGAAGTATTCGATGGTGGCGTCGTCGACCGGGAAGAAGCCCATGGTGGCGCCGTATTCCGGCGCCATGTTGGCGATGGTGGCGCGGTCGGTCACGGACAGGGTCTCGGTGCCTTCGCCGAAGAACTCGACGAACTTGCCGACCACCTTGGCCTTGCGCAGCATCTCGGTGATGGTCAGCACCAGGTCGGTGGCGGTGCAGCCTTCGCGCAGCACGCCGGTCAGGTTGACGCCGATCACGTCCGGGGTCAGGAAGTAGACCGGCTGGCCCAGCATGCCGGCTTCCGCCTCGATGCCGCCCACGCCCCAGCCGACCACGCCGATGCCGTTGATCATGGTGGTGTGCGAGTCGGTGCCCACCAGCGAGTCAGGGTAGTAGACGCCGTTGCTGTCCTTGTGGACGCCGCGCGCCAGGTATTCCAGGTTGACCTGGTGGACGATGCCGAAGCCCGGCGGCACCACGCCGAAGGTGTCGAAGGCTTGCATGCCCCATTTCATGAACTGGTAGCGCTCGTTGTTGCGCTGGAATTCCAGCTTCATGTTCAGGTCCAGCGCCTTCGGCTCGCGGAAGTGGTCGATGGTGACCGAGTGGTCCACCACCAGGTCGACCGGCACCAGCGGCTCGATCTTCTTGGCGTTCTTGCCCATCTTGTAGGCGACGTTGCGCATCGCGGCCAGGTCGGCCAGCAGCGGCACGCCGGTGAAGTCCTGCAGCACCACGCGCGCGACGATGAACGGGATCTCGTCGGTGCGCTCGGCGGTGGCGCCCCAGTTGGCCACCTGCTTGACGTGCTCTTCAGTTACCTTCTTGCCGTCGACGTTACGCAGAACCGATTCCAGCACCACGCGGATCGATACCGGCAGGCGGGAGATTTTGGCGCCCAGGCTCTTTTCCAGGGCCGGCAGCGAATAGAACTTCGCCTTCTTGCCCGAGATAGTGAATTCCTGCAGCGTGTTGAGCGTGTTGTGGGACATGACCTCTCCTTCGGGTGGGTATCGTCTATTGAATAATGTGTCGCTAAAGTGAAGCGTGCTTACTGGATCGTGATCTTGGTGCTGGTCGGCTCGTTGGCGGCGGTCGACACCGGTTTCATCTGCTCGGCGTTGCGGCACTCGTTGGCCAGCTGGCGGTTCTGCTTGGAGTCGAGCAGCATGCCCTTGGCCGGGATGCCGATCCAGATCAGGCCGTACAGCTTGTTCTCGAAGCGGTTGGCGCCGGTGGTGGTGCCGACGCGGGTCAGGCGGTGCAGGCGCTTCTTCCAGCGCAGCGCGATGTGGGCGTCGTCGTTGGCGTTGGCGTAGATGGTGATCTTGTTGCCGAGCTCGCAGTCGAACTCGGTGACGGCGGAGTCGGTGATGGCCGGCTCGTCGGCTTCCTCGTCCGGCGCCTTGGGTTCGGCCGGCTTGGCGGCGGCGGCCTTCTTGCTGGTCTTGGCCACGGCTTTCTTGACGGGTTTCTTGGCGGCGGCGTCCTCGGCGTGGGCGGCGGCCATGGTCAGCGAGGCCAGCGCGAGGCTGCAGGCCATGAATAATTTGGAGATGGACATCGGTGTGCTTCCTATGGGTGATCGGTGGTACTGCCGTTGAACAGCGCGGCCACCGACTCGGGCAGGGTGAGCCCGGCGAGCTTGGCGCGTTGCAAAACGGTCCAATAATATCTGTAGCTGGCGCGGTCGTGCAATCGGCCATTTTGGGAGATCGGCCCCCATTGCACGGCGGCGGCCTCGTGCAGGATGGCGGCCGCCTCGCTGACCTCGGACAGGCGCGGGGTGAAGGTCTTGATGATCGGCTTGATCTGGTTCGGGTGGATGCTCCACATGCGCGTGTAGCCGAATTCGGCGGCGGCGCGCTGGGCGTCGTTGGCGGCCACCGCCGTGTCCTTGATCTCGGTGGTGACGTTGTGCGACGGCACCTTGCCGTGCGCGTGGCAGGCGGCGGCGATCTCGAGCTTGGCGCGCACCACCAGCGGGTGGGTGAACTGGCCCGGCGTGCGCATGGCGTTGGCGGGAATCGCGCCGTAGTGCGAGGAGACGAAATCCATGATGCCGAACGACAGGCTCTGCACCTGGGGCAGGGCGGCGATCGGGTAGGCGTCGCGCAGCGCGCCGTGGGTTTCGATCAGCACGTGCACCGGCAGGTCCTTGCGGCCGGCCTTGGCGGCGTGCGTGTTGATCAGCTTGATGGCGCGCTCGACCTCGGCCACGCTGTTGGCCTTGGGCAGCATGATGTAGGCCAGGCGCGGGGCGGCGGCGCAGATGATCTCGACGTCCCTGGCGAAGTGCGGGCTGCCGGCGTCGTGCACGCGGGCGCCGATGCGGTTGAATTGGTTCTCTTCGGAGTTGAGCAGCTCGACGATCAGCCGCGCGTGGGCCTCCTCGTTGCCGGCGCTGGCGCCGTCCTCGCAATCGAGGGTGATGTCGAACACGGGGCCAAGTTCTTGTTGCAGGGCGATCGACTTGCGCATCAGCTTTTCGGAGCCGGCGTAGTGATCGCAGGCGGGCAGCAGCAGCGGCTGGCGGTTACCCTGGAATAAAACCTCGGATGGGTGCATGCGTGATGGGTCGGGTGAAGAAATAACCGCCGCGCTGCTCTCGGCAGCGCGGCGGGTACGGCGGATCGGTGGTTTGACCGGTTCCACTGGAGCGGCGAAGATTATGGCAGCAGGTGCTTGACGCCTTCGCGCTCTTCGGTCAGTTCCTTCAGGGTCAGGTTGATGCGCTCTTGCGAGAAGGCGTCGATTTCCAGGCCCTGGACGATTTTGTATTCGCCGTTTTCGGTGGTCACAGGGAAGCCGAACACGATGCCTTCAGGGATGCCGTACGAACCATCCGATGGTACGCCCATGGTGGTCCACTTGCCGTTGGTGCCGACGTGCCAGTCGTGCACGTGGTCGATGGCGGCGTTGGCGGCCGATGCGGCCGACGACAGGCCGCGCGCCTCGATGATGGCGGCGCCGCGCTTGCCCACGGTCGGCAGGAAGGTGTTGGCGTTCCATTCCTGGTCGTTGATCAGCTCTTTCACCGATTTGCCGTTCACGGTGGCGAAGCGGTAGTCGGCGTACATGGTTGGCGAGTGGTTGCCCCACACGGTCAGCTTCTCGATGTCCTTCACCTGGGTGCCGGTCTTGGCGGCCACTTGCGACAGCGCGCGGTTGTGGTCCAGGCGCAGCATGGCGGTGAAGTTCTTGGCCGGCAGCGACGGCGCCGATTTCATGGCGATGTAGGCGTTGGTGTTGGCCGGGTTGCCGACCACCAGCACTTTGACGTTGCGCGATGCGACCTGGTCCAGCGCCTTGCCCTGGGCGGTGAAGATCTGGGCGTTGGCTTCCAGCAGGTCCTTGCGTTCCATGCCTGGGCCGCGTGGGCGGGCGCCCACCAGCACGGCGTAGTCGACGTCCTTGAACGCGGTCAGCGGGTCGGAGTGGGCGGTCATCTCGGTCAGCAGCGGGAAGGCGCAGTCGTCGATTTCCATCATGACGCCCTTCAGCGCCTTCTGTGCTTTTTCGTCAGGGATTTCCAGCAGTTGCAGGATAACTGGTTGGTCCTTGCCGAGCATGTCGCCGTTGGCGATGCGGAACAGCAGGGCGTAGCCGATTTGGCCGGCGGCGCCGGTAACAGCAACACGCAGAGGGGTTTTAGCCATGATGAATCTCCAAAGTGGGAAGTGAATCGTTCGTGAAGCAGGACCGGCGGCCGGTCCGGAAACCGTAATCATACTGCAAAATGCAACGCTTATAATCATGTATCTGGCAAGCGTAGCCTCGGGAGTGTAGGCTGGGCGCCACTATCTGTCAATTCTATCTTATGTCTTATATAAGACAGATTAGTTATTGCCATTTTTTCTGGACGGCACAGGTCTTTTGTGGTGAAATCGTGGGCTATGAGTTCCGCGCCGCCCAATCCGAACAACCATCCCGCCGCCGCCAACGCCGGCGGCGCCGGCGGCTCGTCCCCCACTTTCTCTCCCCTGTATCAGCAAATCAAGGCCCTCATCACGCAGAGCCTGCAGTCCGGCGAATGGAAGCCGGGCGAGCTGATCCCCAGCGAAGTCGAGCTGGCCAACCGTTTCAAGGTGAGCCAGGGGACCGTGCGCAAGGCGATCGACGAGCTGGCGGCGGAAAACCTGGTGGTGCGCAAGCAGGGCAAGGGCACCTTCGTCTCCACCCACCACGAGGCGCGCGCGCATTTCCGCTTCCTGCGCCTGATGCCGGACGAGGGCGTGCCGCACTACCCTGAAAGCAAGTTCATCGAAGTCAAGCGCATGCGCGCGCCGGCCGACGTGGCGCGCCTGCTTGATTTGAAGTCCGGCGACGCCGTCATTTTCATCAAGCGCGTACAATCATTCGATGCCGTGCCGACCATCGTCGAGGAGCTGTGGCTGCCGGGCCTGACCTTCAAGGGATTGACCGCCGAGCGGCTGGAAGAGTACAAGGGGCCGATGTACGGCCTGTTCGAGTCCGAATTCGGCACGCGCATGATCCGTGCCACCGAAAAAATCCGCGCCGTCTGCGCCGCCGAGGGCGACGCCGCGCTGCTGCACATCGCCGTGAACACGCCGCTGCTGGCGTCGGAACGGGTCTCGTTTACCTATGGTGACAAGCCGGTGGAGTTGCGCCGCGGCCTGTATTTGACCGAGCGCCACCATTATCACAACGAGTTGAATTGAAGGAGACACAGCGCACACAAAAGGGCGCGTCACACGCCTGTAGCATTGTTGCGCTGATAATACGTTGAGCTACGGAAAGTGGCCGCCAGCCAGTGTTGCCAAACACTATTTTAGTTATATGTGACAATAGATATTGGTTATGGATGCGGAAATCGGCGAAAATCGCAGTCTTACCAAATTTTTGTTATAGCCTGAGGAGGTCTTGTTATGTCAGAAGCCGTAAGGGAAGCCCCTAAAAAAGAACGGCCGGAGTTCCGTAACATTCACGTTACCGAACTGTCCAACTACCGCATGCCATTGGCTGCCATCGTGTCCATCCTGCACCGTATTTCGGGCGTGGGCATGTTCCTGCTGCTGCCGTTCGTGCTGTATCTCTTGCAGAATTCGCTGCGTTCCGAGATCTCTTTCGCGTATTACGAAGGTTTCGTCACCTATCCGCTGGTCAAGCTGATCATCCTGGGCCTGTCGTGGAGCTTCCTGCACCACATGATCGCCGGCATCCGTCACCTGGTGATGGACCTGCACATCGGCCTGGACAAGCACTCGGCACGCAAATCGTCCGCCACCGTGCTGGTCATCAGCCTGGTGCTGACCGCCCTGATCGCCCTGAAACTGTTTGGAGTCTTCTGAAATGTCCATCAACGATAACGGTATCGGCCCTAAGCGCCGCGTGGTTGGCGCGTCCTACGGCATGCGCGACTGGCTGGCGCAACGCGTCACCGCAGTCATCATGGTGCTGTACACCGCCACCCTGGTCCTGTCCTTCCTGAGCGGCCAGAACTTTACCTATGAAGGCTGGGCCGGCCTGTTCGCCCAGCAGTGGTTCAAGCTGGTGACCGCCGTCACCCTGATCGGCCTGTTCTACCACGCCTGGGTGGGCATGCGCGACGTCTGGATGGACTATGTGCGCGCCGTCGGCCTGCGCCTGACCCTGCAAATCGCCACCATCGCCTGGCTGATCGGTTGCGCCGTGTGGTCGATTCAAATTATCTGGAGTGTGTAATCGTGGCAGCTATCAAATCTGCAATCCCTACCCGCCGCTTTGACGCGGTAATCGTCGGCGCCGGCGGCTCCGGCATGCGCGCATCGCTGCAACTGGCCGAGGCCGGCCTGAACGTGGCTGTTCTCTCCAAAGTGTTCCCGACCCGTTCCCACACCGTGGCGGCGCAGGGCGGCATCGGCGCCTCGCTGGGCAATATGGCCGAGGACAACTGGTTCTGGCACATGTTCGACACCGTCAAGGGTGGCGACTACCTGGGCGACCAGGACGCGATTGAATTCATGTGCCGCGAAGCACCGAAGGTCGTGTACGAGCTGGAACACTTCGGCATGCCGTTCGACCGCAACCCGGACGGCACCATCTACCAGCGTCCGTTCGGCGGCCACACCGCCAACTTCGGTGAAAAAGCCGTGCAGCGCGCCTGCGCCGCGGCCGACCGTACCGGCCACGCCCTGCTGCACACCCTGTACCAGCGCAACGTGCGCGCCCGCACCCACTTCTTCGTCGAGTGGATGGCGCTGGACCTGATCCGCGACGCCGAGGGCGACGTGGTTGGCGTGGTGGCCTTGGAAATGGAAACCGGCGAAGTCATGATGCTGGAAGCCAAGACCACCATCTTCGCCACCGGCGGCGCCGGCCGTATCTTCGCGGCCTCGACCAACGCCTTCATCAACACCGGCGACGGCATGGGCATGGCGGCACGCGCCGGCCTGCCGCTGCAGGACATGGAATTCTGGCAGTTCCACCCGACCGGCGTGGCCGGCGCGGGCGTGCTGATCACCGAGGGTGTGCGCGGTGAAGGCGGTATCCTGATCAACTCGGAAGGCGAGCGCTTCATGGAGCGTTACGCGCCTACCCTGAAAGACCTGGCGCCGCGCGACTTCGTGTCCCGCTCGATGGACCAGGAAATCAAGGAAGGCCGCGGCTGCGGTCCGAACAAGGACCACGTCATGCTGGACCTGCGCCACATCGGCAAGGACACCATCGAGAAGCGCCTGCCGTCGATTCTGGAAATCGGCCACAAGTTCGCCAACGTCGACGCCACCAAGGAACCGATCCCTGTCGTGCCGACCATCCACTACCAGATGGGCGGTATTCCAACCAACATCCACGGTCAGGTGGTCACGCCGAACGGCGACGGCACCCAGAAAGTGGTCAACGGCCTGTACGCGATCGGCGAATGCGCCTGCGTCTCGGTGCACGGCGCCAACCGCCTGGGCACCAACTCGCTGCTGGACCTGGTGGTGTTCGGCCGCGCGGCCGGCAACCACGTGGTCGCGTCGAACCTCAAGCAGAAAGAGAACAAGCCGCTGCCGAAAGACGCGGCCGACTTCGCGCTGGACCGTCTGAACAAGCTGGAAACCTCGACCGGCGGCGAAAAAGTGCAGGGCGTGGCCAACGACATCCGCGCCTCGATGCAGAAGTACTGCGGCGTGTTCCGCACCGACGACATGCTGCAGAAGGGCGTCGAAGAGATCATGAAGCTGGACGAGCGCCGCAAGCACGTCTCGTTCAAGGACAAGTCCAAGGTGTTCAACACCGCCCGCGTGGAAGCGCTGGAGCTGGACAACCTGATCGAAACCGCCAAGGCGACCATCGTGTCGGCGGCGGCCCGCAAGGAATCGCGCGGCGCCCACGCCCACAACGACTTCCCGCAGCGCGACGACGACAACTGGATGAAGCACACCCTGTGGTACTCGGAAGGCAACCGCCTCGAATACAAGGCGGTCGTGACCAAGCCGCTGACGGTTGATACCTTCAAACCGAAACCACGTACTTTCTAAGGCTATATCAACATGGCACGCACTCTTAAACTGAAAATTTACCGTTACGATCCGGACCAGGACGCCAAGCCGTACATGCAGGACGTGACTGTCGAGCTGAAAGACACCGACAAGATGCTGCTGGACGCCCTGCAGCGCATCAAGTCCGACGTCGACGACTCGCTGGCCCTGCGCCGCTCGTGCCGCGAAGGCGTGTGCGGTTCGGACGCGATGAACATCAACGGCAAGAACGGCCTGGCCTGCACCACCAACCTGAACGAGCTGACCGAGCCTATCGTGCTGCGTCCGCTGCCAGGCCTGCCGGTGATCCGCGACCTGATCGTCGACATGACCCAGTTCTTCAAGCAGTACGACTCGATCAAGCCTTACCTGATCAACGATTCGATCCGTCCTGAGAAGGAACGCCTGCAAACCCCGGAACAGCGCGAGGAGCTGGACGGCCTGTACGAGTGCATCCTGTGCGCGTGCTGCTCGACCTCCTGCCCGTCGTTCTGGTGGAACCCGGACAAGTTCGTCGGCCCGGCCGGCCTGCTGCAAGCCTACCGCTTCATCGCCGACTCGCGCGACGAAGCCACCGGCCAGCGCCTGGACAACCTGGAAGACCCGTACCGCCTGTTCCGCTGCCACTCGATCATGAACTGCGTCGACGTCTGCCCGAAAGGTCTGAACCCGAACAAGGCGATCGGCAAGATCAAAGAGTTGATGGTACGCCGCGCGATCTAAGTAGGCCCCGTCGTTCCCGCGCAGGCGGGAACCCATGCTGAGTATGGATTCCCGCCTGCGCGGGAATGACGGTTAAGTGTAGAGTAGCAAAATTATGACTGAAACGAACCCTTCTGCGCATCAGTCCGACCCAGCCAACCGCGCCCGCCTGCGCTGGCGCGCCCGCCGGGGTCTGCTGGAAAACGACATCATCCTGACCCGTTTTCTGGATGCGCATGAAACCGAATTGACCGACGACGAAGTGGACGCACTCACGCGGCTCCTCGACTTGTCGGACAATGCCCTGATGGATCTGGTACTGGCCCGTAAAGAGCCGGAAGGCGAGATCGATCTGCCGCACGTGCATGCGCTGCTGCAGCGGTTGCGCCTGGCCTAGTAGCACACCCAGTTTCTTTTACTTGCATCATCTCTCCAAGAAGGAAGAGTCCATGAACATCTCTGATAACAAAGCCACTCTCTCGTTTTCCGATGGCAGCCCAGCGGTTGAATTCCCGATCTACAAAGGCACCGTCGGTCCTGACGTGATCGACATCCGCAAGCTGTACGGCGCCACCGGCAAGTTCACCTACGACCCCGGCTTCATGTCGACCGCGTCGTGCAACTCGTCGATCACCTACATCGACGGCGACAAGGGCGAGCTGCAATACCGCGGCTACCCGATCGAACAGCTGGCCGTGAACGCCGACTTCATGGAATCGTGCTACCTGCTGCTGAACGGCGAACTGCCGAACGCGGCGCAGAAGAAAGAGTTCGTTGAAACCGTGTCCAAGCACACCATGGTGCACGAGCAGATGCAATTCTTCTTCCGCGGCTTCCGCCGCGACGCGCACCCGATGTCGGTGCTGGTGGGTACGGTCGGCGCGCTGGCCTCGTTCTACCACGACTCGCTGGACATCAACGACGCCAAGCAGCGTGAAATCTCGGCCATCCGCCTGATCGCCAAGATGCCGACCCTGGTCGCCATGGCCTACAAGTACTCGATCGGCCAGCCGTTCATGTACCCGCGCAACGACCTGTCGTACTCGGCCAACTTCATGCGCATGATGTTCGGCAACCCATGCGAAGAATACAAGGTCAACGACGTGCTGGTGCGCGCGCTGGACCGCATCCTGATCCTGCACGCCGACCACGAGCAGAACGCGTCGACCTCGACCGTCCGTCTGGCCGGTTCGTCGGGCGCCAACCCGTTCGCCTGTATCGCAGCCGGCATCGCCTGCCTGTGGGGCCCTGCCCACGGCGGCGCCAACGAGGCGGCCCTGACCATGCTGAAGGAAATCGGCTCGGTCGAGAACATTCCTGCCTTCATCGCCCAGGTGAAAGACAAGAACTCGGGCGTGAAGCTGATGGGCTTCGGTCACCGCGTGTACAAGAACTTCGACCCGCGCGCCAAGCTGATGCGCGAAACCTGCTACGAGGTGCTGAACGAGCTGGGCCTGCAGGACGACCCGCTGTTCAAGCTGGCGATGGAACTGGAAAAGATCGCGCTGAACGACGAATACTTCGTCTCGCGCAAGCTGTACCCGAACGTCGACTTCTACTCTGGCATCGTGCAATCGGCGCTGGGCATTCCAGTGTCGCTGTTCACCGGCATCTTCGCGATGGCGCGCACCATCGGCTGGATCGCCCAGTGGAACGAAATGATCGCCGATCCGGAACAGAAGATCGGCCGTCCACGCCAACTGTTCATCGGCTCGGCCACCCGCGACGTGCCGCCGCTGGACAAGCGTTAATCCATTAGCGGATCAGGAAAAACGGGCTGAGGCCCGTTTTTTTTCGCGCCTGCTCAGCAGGTAGGCTGGTATGCCCCAGAACAGCATGCCCACGTAAAACATCGGCGTGATAAACACGGTCACCGCCACCAGACCCCTTAAGCCATCGTACCAGCCCAGTGCAGTGACAGGAATGTGTGCCAGCGGCGCATACATGACCGCCCGCCACGGGATGGCATATTTGTCTGCCTGCGGCGACTTGCCATCTCCCATTTCCTGCATTGCCCGCAGCTCCCTAATCAAGAATAGGCCCAGCGCGGCAAGACCGAGCGCAAGCAAGATCAGCTCGGTAATGGAGACAGAAGAAATGCTCACGCCTGCTCCGGCCGGGTGTTGAATGCCAACTGATCTGCGAAGGCCCGATGGTATGCCGGGCGCGCCTCGCCACGGGCGACGTAGGCGGCCAGGCTGGGGAACTCATCCAGAAGGCCCGACGGTCTTGACCTCTGCAGTACCGAGATCTGGTCAGGTCGCCGGCGCTAAAGTCACCATCCAGTCATGCGGCAGCACCGAGCCGCGCGGCCGGCTTCTTCCAGCGCCCAGCGTACGCGGGTGTCGCGCGCCAGTCCCTTGCCGCCGTCGGGCGAGCGGTCGAAGGCGGTGATCGTGATCGTCATGGGCATCTCCTCAAATGTCGTTCCTGCTATGACGACGAACGGGCGATCGTGAAATCGACCTGCTCAGCTAAAAATCAGGCTTTGTTTTCCTGGAGAAGCAGGTGGAAGACTGCGCGGCTGTTGTCGTCGATGCGCAGGAACTGCACGCCGGTTTTGAAGCCCAGTTCGGCGTCGGGGTCGCTGTAGACCACTTGTCCCATGGCCAGCACGTCGTGGTCGGTGTTGCCCAGCTGGACCTTGAAGGAGACGGCGCAGTATTGCGCCAGGCGGATTTGGCTTTCAGTTTGCAGGCTGATGCCGCCGTGCGACAGGTCCAGCGTATGGACCTCGTGGCGGCTTTCGTCGGTCATGGTCAGCACGGCTGGCTGGCGCACGGCGTGGCGCCGTGCTGTGCGGGCTTTCTGCGTCATGGTGCGGACAGAAGTTGGATTGAGAAAAGAATATCACAATCCGGGATGCCCGCCAGCCAGGATCAGCGCGGTGTCGCGGGGCGATCGAAATGCAGCATGTGTTCGACATGCACCTTGATGCCGTTGTTCAGGCTGGCCAACGCCTTGCGCAAGGCGCGCGCCGAGGCCTCGCCGATGCCGCCCACGGTGATGCTGTGCTCATAACAGCCGCCGCGCCGCAGGATCAGCCATTTGTCGATGCGCGCCTCGGCGCTTTTCAACGTCGTTTCCAGCTGGCTGGCGGCGGGTTCGTTGGCGCCCAATTGCAGATGGAAGGTGTGCGTCATGCGGAACTGGGTATCGAGGGAAGTGTGCGTGCTCATGGTTTCTCCTGAAAGCTTGGCTCGATTCGGAGCAAACCATGTGCGCCCGCTTCGTTGCCGTTAAAAGGCCGCATCGCCACAAAGGGCATCCACCTTGCCCGGGGAGGCAGGTTGGCGTCGGATAACCGACTCTTGATGCATAAATAAATTCGTTATAACGAATTCGAGTTCAATATAGCGGAAAACGTCCAAGAGGGCAATAGGCAGGAAATCAACTTGCGCGGTTGCGGCGGTCCGGACGCAGCACCAGCAGCCACCAGCACAGCACGCCGATGGTCAGCTGCGGCAGGTTGTAGAGGAACTTATCCAGGGTGACATCGCGCCGCTGCGGCCAGACGCTGTTCGCGGTCTCGGCGATGATGTTGGTGTGATAGAAGCAGGCCGCCAGCAGGAACAGCGCGGCCACGCCCCAGATCGCCGGCAGGCTGGTCACCCGACGGCGCAGCAGCGAGGCAAACGGATACACCAGCACGCAGCAGAACACATAGGCAAACAGGTTGACCGGCAGGTTGGCCAAATCAAAGTGTGGCAGCACGACCGGCACGGCGCAAATCGCCACCGCCAGCATGATTGCAATAACGGGATGAGCCTGTTCCGGCCAAGTCGAGAGGTGGTTGTTCATTATGAAACGCGTGATGAAAGGGCACTATTGTAGCTTTGGATAGCGGCGGCCCCACGGAACTTAATGCTGAGTCGCGAGTCGAACTCGTATTCTGTTTTTAAGCAGGGAGAGCGTCATGGATATTTTGGCCACTGAACCGCTCATGCGGCAGTATGGAGTTTCGGAGGATTCTATTGCCAAACTTCGAGAGGCTGCGGCAAATGTTCCAGCGGGGGGATTGCTCAGCTGGGGGGCGACGCCTGTCATCGCGGGCCTCAACGCAGCTGAGAGCGAGTTGCTGTTAATACGAATGCTGGAGCGTCTGGCAGAACGTTTGGAGGCTAAGTTAGACGATCACGATGTGCCTGAGCTGGTGGGCATGCCGAGTGTCGACGAGTTATTGGCCAAGATTAGCAACCCGCAGGTTGCGATCATACTACGAGATGCCTGCGCGCGACTTGACGCCGACAGGTAAAGGCGCTCGATGAGCGATGCAAAATGGATCCCGGTGTTTTTCGGAAGGCTGTAACGGAGCTTGTCGGGTTAAAACCGGTAGGGAAATTTCTATATCGTTCTCTATCGTGGTTCACCTTTATCGAAGAGCATCGTCGGGCTGCGCAATTGAAAAACGAATTGAGTAGCGCCGAAGTCTTAGCGGCAAGGGTCAAGCTTGCGGAGGATGTCTTTAGAATATTGAAAGATGCGGGATTTAGTACGACGGAGATCAAGAGTGTGATGAGGGGTTTGGTCGTGGAGCGTGTCCTCGGGCAGTGTCTCAATGATAGGCGCACCCAATTTCGGGTGGTGTCTTTCCGGCGTAAGGCGAAGGAGCTTGCGCGCGAAAAGCGAGGTGGGGAAGATCGTCGGCAATGACGGAGCTGCGCTTACTTTTCCTGATCCAGCAGGGCCTGGATTTCCTCGCGCTCTTTTTTGCTGACGTGGCCGCCGCGCAGGGCGGCCAGGACCAGGGCTTTGCCGGAGCCGGCGAAGGCTTTCTGGATCAGGTCTTTCAGCAGGCTGGTTTGCACCGAGTCCTGCTCCTGCACCGGCGCGTAGACGTGGGCGCGCTGGCTTTCGTCGCGCTTCAGCAGACCCTTTGTGTGCATCACCTGCAACACGCGCAGCACGTTGGCGTAGCTGGTGTCCGGACGCGTTTCCAGCGCCGCCTCGTGCACTTGCCGCGCCGTGGCGGGGCCGAGCGCGTACAGCAGGCGCAGCATCTCCAGTTCGGCGGCGGTTGGTTTCGGTAAGGTGCTCATGGATGTAGAATAAATTATCTAGACTGGATTGTCTAGCTGTTCTTTGATGTCGTTGAAGCGCGGACCGCCTTGCTGGCAGGCGGTTTGCAGCTGGCGCAGGCGCGGCGGGGCGCCGTCGCAGCGGTCCAGCAATTCCTCCAGCAGGTTGCCGAAGGCGCGCACTTCCAGGGTTTGCAGGGCGTCGGCGTGCGGGCCGGTCGGGTCGTAGAACGAGGCGGCGCCGAAGTCGCCCAGCAGGGTGTGGCCGTGGTCGTCGTGCAGGACGTTGTGGCCGTACAGGTCGCCGTGCATGATGCCGTGGCTGTGCAGTTGCGCGGCGGCCGAGGCGATGCCGCGGGCGATGTTCAGCGCGGCTGGCAGGTCGAAACGTTTGTCTTCGGCGTAGATGTCGCGGGTGCAGCTGTCCAGGCTGGGCGGGCCGGCCAGATTGTGGAAGGCTGGCGAGATCAGTTCCATCACGAGGCCGTGGGCGTTCTCCGGATGGTCTTCGACGTGGCCGAGGATGGGGATCAGGTTGGGGTGCGCACCGGCGCCGAGGCAGGCGGCCATTTCGCTCAGCGGCGAGCCGTCGCTGGTCATGGCGGCGCGGAAGAGCTTGACGGCGACCGGTTCGGCCATGTCATCGTGAGGCCAGTCGGCGCGGTAGATGACGCCCGAGGCGCCTTCGCCCAGTTTTTCGCGCAGCGCCAGCGTCGGCCAAGGGATGGCGGTGGAGGGCGTGTGCACCAGCGTGTCTTCCAGCGCATCGCACAGCGGATTGCCGGCGTAGGCCAGCCATGTCAGGCGCGGCAATGCCAGCAGCCAGTCCGGCAACGCGGTCAGCTGGTTGCTGGCGATGCGCAGCAGTTCCAGCTTGTGTAGCTGCGCCATGGAGGCGGGCAGGGCGCGCAGGCGGTTCCCTGCCAGCATCAGCTTTTGCAGCTGTGGGCGTTCGCCCAGAGCCATCGGCAATGTTTCGATCTGGTTATCGGTCAGCACCAGCCAGCGCAGTTGGGCGGGCAGGGCGGCGGCGGGCACCTCGCGGATCTGGTTGGCCTTGAAGCCGACCATGGTCAGCGCCGGGCACGCGCCCAGCACGGCCGGCAGCTCGGTGAACCGGTTGTCCGAGCAGAAGATGATGCGCAGCTTGCGCAGCCTTGGCAGGTCGTCCGGCAGCGATGACAGGGCATTGCCCGACAGGTCGAGGATTTCCAGGCTGTCGGCCAGCGCGTAGATTTCGCGCGGGAATTCGGTGAGGCCGCAGCGCAAGGTCAGGCGGGTGATGCCTGCCAATGCGCCGCTGCGCAACTGCTCCAGGGTGTGCATGCAGAGGTGGCGGTGAAGTCGGAGGCAGCAGTGTACCACTCCACCGCGCACCTGCTTACCACTTCATCTCGCCTTTCGCGACCTTGGCGCTGGTGTCCAGGCCGCCCAGCAGGCCGGCGCTTGGGTACAGCGCTTTCATGCGGGCGACCAGCGCGGCCGAATCGGCGGCCTTGGCGGTCTCGTTCTCGAAGCTGATCACGTAGTTGCGGGTGTAGCTGATGGCTTCCGTGGTCAGCGCCGCGCCCGGCTTGAAGTGGCCCGGCACCACGGTGGCCGGCTTCAGGGCGGCGATGCCATCCAGCGTGGCCAGCCACTGGCGGCGCGATTCCGGCGTTTGGGTGTCGGCCATCCACACGTGCAGGTCGTTGAACAGCACCACGCCGCCCACCACGGCCTTGATCGACGGGATCCACACGTAGCCGCGCGGCGCGTCCTTGATTTGCAGCGTCTGGCCTTCCAGCTTGATGGTGTCGCCCTGCAGCGGCTGCGGCACGATCACTTCATGCGGCGCGTTGTCCTTCAGGATGGGGCCCCAGAAGGCCACCTTGGCGGCTTTTTTCTTTTCGATGCCGGCGATGACGGCTGGCGTGGCAACGATCTTCGCGTCCGGGAAAGCGGCGTGGATCACGTCCAGGCCGAAGTAGAAGTCCGGGTCGTCGTGGCTGATGTAGATGGTGGTCAGGTGTTTGCCGGTGGCCTTGATCTTTTCCACCAGCTTGAGCGCTTCGCCGCGCGAGAACTGGGCGTCGATCAGCACGGCGTCCTTGTCGCCGCTGACGATGACCGAGGCCACCGGGAAAATGGCGGCCTCGCCCGGATTGAACACATCGAGCTTCAAAGGCGCGGCCTGGGCGGCGACGGTGGTGGCGAGGGCGGCGGTCAGCAGGGCTTGTTTGAACATGATCACTCCAGAAAAAGTAAGAATGACGCCATCTTAAATTTCTCAATGCGATAGAAAAATACGGTAATCTGGCTTTGTTAATTGCATAAATCGGACAAATCATGGATCGCATCACCGCCGCCCGGGTTTTCGTCACCATCGCTGAACGTGGCAGCATGATCGCCGCCGCCGACACGCTGGACATGTCGCGCGCCATGGTCACGCGCTATCTGGCCGAGATGGAGGAGTGGGCCGGCGCGCGCCTGCTGCACCGGAGCACGCGCCGCCTGAGCCTGACGGACGCCGGCGACCTCACGCTGGCGCGCTGCCGCCGCATGCTGGAGGTGGCCGACGAGATGGCGGTGGCGGCCGGCGACGATGCCGACACGCCGCAGGGCCTGTTGCGCATCACCTGCTCGCAATCGCTGGCGCAGGCTGAGCTGGCGGCCGCCGTCGGCGAGTTTCTGAAGCGCTACCCGCGCACGGCGGTCGATCTGCAAATGAGCAATCGCGCCGTCAACCTGATCGAAGAGCGCATCGACCTGGCGCTGCGCGTCACCAACACGCTGGAGCCCAACCTGATCGCCCGCCAGCTGGGCAACTGCGACTCGGTGGTGTGCGCGGCGCCGCGCTATCTGCGGGAGCGCGGCACGCCGCAGCGGCCGCAGGACCTGGCCGGCCATAATTGCCTGACCTACACCTATTTCGGCAAGAGCCTGTGGCAATTCACCGGGCCGGAGGGCGGCGCGCTGACGGTGCCGGTGAGCGGCAATCTGTCCGCCAACGAGGACTTGATCCTGCTGAAAGCGGCGGAGCAGGGCGCCGGCATCGCCCTGCAGCCGCGCTACAGCGCCGACGCGCTGATCGCGGCCGGCAAGCTGGTGGCGTTGCTCCCGAGCTACACTCCTCTGCGCATGGGTATCTATGGCATCTACACCTCGCGCCAGCACATGGCGCCGGCGCTGCGCGCCATGCTGGACTTTCTGGCGAGCTGGTTTGCGCCGAAAGGGAGGTGAACTTCCGTTAAAAAGCTGCAAATATTGCGCTTGAGGCCAGCAATCATGCGGCTTAAGAGAAAATTAATGACAAAACATTTAGCGGGTTTTTGTCGCGTAAATCATTGTTGGGATACAATACCGGTGCTATGCTGAATGGCCCGTTTTAGGTAAGACTGAACAAATAGCCCTTCCCCACAACTTGATGTGCAATCCGCTAACCGGTCAGGCCGTGTCGCGGAAGGTTAGATTAACCCGCTAATTCCTCGCGAAGCGCGAAGAAAGGTGAGCAAGAATGATGCAACAATACACGTCCAACTCCTACCTGTTTGGTGGGAACGCCCCGTACGTTGAAGAACTGTACGAAGCGTATCTCGACAATCCAGGCTCCGTGCCAGACAACTGGCGCGCCTACTTCGACGCCATGCAGCACGTACCGGCGGTCGACGGCACCAACAAACCCGACGTGGCGCACGCTTCCGTCATCGCCTCCTTCGCGGAGCGCGCCAAGCAAGGCCCGATCCGTACCGTAACCGCCTCCGGCGACCCCGAAATGGGCCGCAAGCGCGTCGCCGTCACCCAGCTGGTCGCAGCCTACCGTTACCTGGGCTCCCGCTGGGCCAACCTGGACCCGCTGCAACGCCAGGAGCGTCCGAGCATTCCTGAACTGGAGCCAAGCTTCTACGGCTTCTCGGATGCGGACATGGACACCGTATTCAACATCAGCAACACCTACTTTGGCCCGGAAACCGCGACCCTGCGCGACCTGCTGAACTTCCTGCGCGACACCTACACCCGCTCGATCGGCGCGGAGTACATGTACATCTCCGACCCGGCCGAAAAGCGCTGGCTGCAGGAGCGCCTGGAGTCGATCCGCTCGACCCCGAACTTCACCCCGGAAAAGAAAAAGCACATCCTGGAGCGTCTGACCGCGGCCGAAGGCCTCGAGCGCTACCTCCACACCAAGTATGTCGGTCAAAAACGCTTCTCGCTGGAAGGCGGCGAAACCTTCATCGCCTCGATCGACGAGATCATCCAGCGCGCCGGTGAAAAAGGCGTGCAGGAAATCGTCATCGGCATGGCCCACCGCGGCCGCCTGAACGTGCTGGTCAACACCCTGGGCAAGGCGCCCAAGGACCTGTTCGAAGAATTCGAAGGCAAGCACGGCGACGACCTGCCGGCCGGCGACGTGAAGTACCACCAGGGCTTCTCGTCCGACATCTCGACCACCGGCGGCCCGGTTCACCTGTCGCTGGCGTTCAACCCGTCGCACCTGGAAATCGTCAACCCGGTGGTGGAAGGTTCGGTCAAGGCCCGCATGGACCGCCGCGGCGACCACGCCGGCAAGCAAGTGCTGCCTATCCTGGTGCACGGCGACGCCGCCTTCGCCGGCCAGGGCGTTGTGATGGAAACCCTGAACCTGGCGCAAACCCGCGGCTACGGCACCGGCGGCACGGTGCACATCGTGATCAACAACCAGATCGGTTTCACCACCTCCGACCCGCGCGACGCCCGCTCGACCATCTACTGCTCCGACGTGGTGAAGATGATCGAGGCGCCAGTGCTGCACGTGAACGCCGACGATCCGGAAGCCACCGTGCTGGCCTCGCAGATCGCCATGGACTACCGCGCGCAGTTCGGCAAGGACATCGTGGTCGACATCATCTGCTTCCGCAAACTGGGCCACAACGAGCAGGACACCCCGGCGCTGACCCAGCCGCTGATGTACAAGAAAATCGGCAAGCACCCAGGCACCCGCAAGCTGTACGCCGACAAGCTCGCCACCCAGGGCGTGATCCCGGCCGACGGCGGCGAGCAGATGCAAGCCGCCTACCGCGACGCCATGGACGCCGGCAAGCACACCGTCGATCCGGTGATCTCCAACTTCAAGAACAAGTTCGCCGTTGACTGGCTGCCGTTCCTGAACAAGAAGTGGACCGACGCCGCCGACACCGCCGTGCCGCTGACCGAGCTGAAACGCCTGGCCGGCCGCATCACCACCGTGCCTGAAAACTTCAAGGTGCACTCGCTGGTCGAGAAAGTGCTGGCCGACCGCGCCGCCATGGGCCGTGGTGAAGTCAACCTGGACTGGGGCATGGGCGAACACCTGGCCTTCGCGTCGCTGGTATCGTCGGGCTACGCTGTGCGCCTGACCGGCCAGGACGCCGGCCGCGGCACCTTCACCCACCGCCACGCCGTGCTGCACGACCAGAACCGCGAGCGTTGGGACGCCGGCACCTACGTGCCGCTGCAGAACATCGCCGAAGGCCAGGCGCCGTTCACCGTGATCGACTCGGTGCTGTCGGAAGAGGCGGTGCTGGGCTTCGAATACGGCTACTCGACCGCCGAGCCGAACACCCTGACCATCTGGGAAGCCCAGTTCGGCGACTTCGTCAACGGCGCCCAGGTTGTGATCGACCAGTTCATCAGCTCCGGCGAGGTGAAGTGGGGCCGCGCCTCGGGCCTGGTGATGCTGCTGCCGCACGGCTACGAAGGCCAGGGTCCGGAGCACTCGTCGGCACGTCCGGAGCGCTTCCTGCAGCTGTGCGCCGACAACAACATGCAAGTGGTGCAGCCAACCACCGCCTCGCAGATCTTCCACGTGCTGCGTCGCCAGATGGTGCGCCAGTTCCGCAAGCCGCTGGTCATCATGACCCCGAAATCGCTGCTGCGTAACAAGGACGCGGGTTCGCCGCTGAGCGAACTGGCCAAGGGCGCCTTCCAGACCGTGATCGGTGAAGTGGACGAGAGCATCGACGCCAAGAAAGTCAAACGCGTCATCGTCTGCTCGGGCAAGGTGTACTACGACCTGGTCAACGCGCGCAAGACCCGCGGCCAGACCGACACCGCCATCCTGCGTATCGAGCAGCTGTATCCGTTCCCGCACAAGGCGTTCGCCGCGGAATTGAAGAAATTCTCGGCCGCGACCGAAGTGGTGTGGGCACAGGACGAACCGCAGAATCAGGGCCCATGGTTCCAGATTCAGCACAACATCTTCGAGAGCCTGGAATCGGGCCAGCGCCTGGCGTACGCCGGCCGCCCGGCTTCGGCATCGCCAGCCGTCGGTTACTACGACAAGCACTACGCTCAACAGAAAGAGCTGCTGGAAACCGCCTTCTCGAAGCTCAAGGGCTTCATCCTGACCAAGTAATCAGAACCACACATTGAACGGAGCGCCGCCTTTGCTACGCAGGGCGGCGCCGCAAAAACAAATATACGGAGTTTTTTCATGGCACAAATCGAAGTCAAAGTTCCTCAACTGTCGGAATCGGTCGCTGAAGCAACCATGCTGACCTGGCATAAAAAAGTCGGCGACACCATCTCGCGCGACGAAAACCTGATCGATATCGAAACCGACAAAGTGGTTCTGGAACTGCCGGCACCTGCCGCTGGCACCCTGGTGCAAATCATCAAGGGCGACGGCAGCACCGTGGTGGCTGACGAAGTGATCGCAATTATCGATACCGAAGGCGGCGCCGCTGTTGCCGCCGCTCCTGCCGCCGCTGCCGCTCCTGCCGCCGCCGCGCCTGCCCCAGCCGCAGCTCCCGCAGCCGCTACCGGTGGCTCGAAAGGCGACGTGGCCATGCCGGCCGCCGCCAAGATCCTGTCGGAAAAAGGCCTGTCGGCTTCCGACGTCGCCGGTTCGGGCAAGGATGGCCGCGTGACCAAGGGCGACGCCCTGGCCGCCTCGGCATCGTCGACCCCGGCCGTAGCGCCGCTGGCCGCGCCGGCCGCCAAGCCAGCCTTGGCCCAAGTGGCCGCGCCTGCCGCGCCTAACCTGGGCGACCGTCCGGAAGAGCGCGTGCCGATGAGCCGCCTGCGCGCCCGTATCGCCGAGCGCCTGGTGCAATCGCAATCGACCAACGCCATCCTGACCACCTTCAACGAAGTGAACATGGCTCCGGTCATGGACCTGCGCAACAAGTACAAGGACAAGTTCGAGAAAGAGCACGGCGTCAAGCTGGGCTTCATGTCGTTCTTCGTCAAGGCCGCCGTTGCCGCGCTGAAGAAATACCCGATCCTGAACGCCTCGGTCGATGGCAACGACATCGTCTACCACGGCTACTTCGACATCGGTATCGCCGTCGGTTCGCCGCGCGGCCTGGTGGTGCCTATCCTGCGCAACGCCGACCAGATGTCGATCGCTGAAATCGAGAAGAAAATCGGTGAGTTCGGCGCCAAGGCCAAGGAAGGCAAGCTGACCCTGGACGACCTGACCGGCGGCACCTTCTCGATCTCGAACGGCGGCACCTTCGGCTCGATGCTGTCGACCCCGATCATCAACCCGCCGCAATCGGCCATCCTGGGCGTGCACGCCACCAAGGACCGCGCCGTGGTGGAAAACGGCCAGATCGTTGTTCGTCCGATGAACTACCTGGCGATGTCCTACGACCACCGCATCATCGACGGCCGCGAAGCCGTGCTGGGCCTGGTGGCCATGAAGGAAGCGCTGGAAGATCCCGCACGCCTGCTGCTGGACCTGTAATTGGTGCCTGCGCCCCCGGCCAGTCCGGGGGCTTACTAAGGGGTCATGAATGAGCGTTGCTGAAGAAATCAAGCGTTTGCATGAACTGCAACAGGCCGGGGCGCTGTCGGACGAGGAGTTCGCCGCCGCCAAGGCCCGTTTGCTGAACAACCAGGCTGCTCCCGCCACCTCCAACGACATCTCGCGCCTGCGCCGTTCGCGCACCGACCGTTGGCTGGGCGGCGTGTGTGGCGGGCTGGGCCGCATCACCGGGGTCGATTCCTGGATCTGGCGCCTGCTATTTGTGTTGTTCGTGCTGACCTTCGGCTTCGGCCTCGCGCTCTACATTCTGTTGTGGATCTTCGTTCCAGAAGACGAACTGATTGGAAATTAAAAAATGAGTAAACAATTTGACGTAGTAGTTATCGGCGCCGGTCCTGGCGGTTACATCGCCGCTATCCGCGCTGCACAGCTGGGTTTCTCGGTTGCCTGCGTGGACGCATGGGTGAATGAAAAGGGCGGTCCGGCACCGGGCGGCACCTGCACCAACGTCGGCTGCATCCCGTCGAAAGCGCTGCTGCAATCGTCGGAACACTACGAGCACGCCGGCCACGCGTTCAAGGACCACGGCATTGACGTGTCGGGCCTGTCGCTGAACCTGCCGCAAATGCTCAAGCGCAAGGACACCGTCGTGAAGCAAAACAACGACGGCATCCTGTTCCTGTTCAAGAAAAACAAGGTGACCTTCTTCCACGGCCGCGCCTCGTTCGCCGGCGCCGCCACCGCTGAAGGCTACCCGCTGACCGTGTCGGCCCCGGCCAACGAATCCATCGTCGGCAAGCAAGTCATCATCGCCACCGGTTCGAACGCGCGTGCCCTGCCAGGCGCGGAGTTCGATGAGAAACTGATCCTGTCGAACGAAGGCGCGCTGGCCATCGGCGACGTGCCGAAGAAGCTGGGCGTGATCGGCGCCGGCGTGATCGGCCTGGAAATGGGTTCGGTATGGCGTCGCCTGGGTTCGGAAGTGACCGTGCTGGAAGGCCTGCCGACCTTCCTGGGCGCCGTCGACGAGCAGATCGCCAAGGAAGCCAACAAGCTGTTCACCAAGCAGGGCCTGAGCATCAACCTGGGCTGCAAGATCAACAAAGTCACCAAGGGCGACAACAACGTCACCGTGGAATACGACAACGCCAAGGGCGAAGCCAACACCGCCGTGTTCGACAAGCTGATCGTCTCGATCGGCCGCACCCCGAACACCAACGGCCTGGCCGCTGACAAAGTGGGCCTGGCGCTGGACGAGCGCGGCTTCGTGGCCGTCGACGACGACTGCAAGACCAACCTGCCGGGCGTATGGGCGATCGGCGACGTGGTGCGCGGCCCGATGCTGGCGCACAAGGCGGAAGAAGAGGGTGTCGCCGTGGCCGAGCGCATGGCCGGCCAGCATGGCCACACCAACTTCGCCACCATCCCTTGGGTGATCTACACCTCGCCGGAAATCGCGTGGGTAGGCCGCACCGAGCAGCAGCTGAAGGCCGACGGCGTGGCGTACAAGGCCGGCACCTTCCCATTCCTGGCCAACGGCCGCGCGCGCGCGCTGGGCGACACCTCGGGCATGGTCAAGTTCCTGGCCGACGCGACCACCGACGAAATCCTGGGCGTGCACATCATCGGCCCGATGGCTTCGGAGCTGATCTCGGAAGCCGTGGTGGCGATGGAGTTCAAGGCCTCGGCCGAAGACATCGCGCGTATCTGCCACGCCCACCCGTCGCTGTCGGAAGCGACCAAGGAAGCGGCGCTGGCCATCGACAAGCGCACGCTGAACTTCTAAGACTCATGTAGCTTGAGTCACAGGGCGGGCCGTCATGGCCCGCCGTTTTTGTTTGTGCAGAATGAACTTATGAACGTCCAAGAGTACTACAACAACGCGCTGGCGCAGCGCGGCTACAAGCCCGACGAGGCGCAGCAGCGCGCGATCACCCGTCTGCAGCAATGCTATGACGAATGGGTGGAGTACAAGGGGCAACGCTCCAGCACCTTCAAGCGCCTGATCAACCGTCCGGCGGTGCCGAAGGGCGTGTACATGTGGGGCGGGGTCGGGCGGGGCAAGTCCTTCCTGATGGACAGCTTCTTCTCGGTGGTGCCGCTGGTGCGCAAGACGCGCCTGCACTTCCACGAATTCATGCGCGACGTGCACCGCCAGCTGGACGAGCTGCGCGGCGTGGCCGATCCGCTGGACGAGGTGGCCAAGCGGGTGGCCCGGAAGTATCGCCTGATCTGCTTCGACGAATTCCACATCTCGGACGTGGCCGACGCCATGATCATGTACAACCTGCTGAAGGCGCTGTTCGACAACGGCGTGTCCTTCATCATGACCTCGAACTACGATCCGCAGCTGCTGTACCCGGACGGCCTGCACCGCGACCGCATCCTGCCGACCATCGCGCTGCTGTACGAGAAGCTGGACGTGATGAACATCGACGCCGGCATCGACTATCGCGGCCGCGCGCTGGAGCAGGTCGAGGCCTACTACACGCCGCTCAACGCCCAGACCGACAAGGCGCTGCGCGACGCCTACGCCAGCATCGCGGAAACCGCCGACGAAGACCCGATAATCCGCATCGAGGCGCGCGAGATCCGCGCGCTGCGGCGCGCCGGCACCATCATCTGGTTCGACTTCAACACCCTGTGCGGCGGCCCGCGCTCGCAGAACGACTACCTGGAAATCGCCAGCCGTTTCCATACCGTGATATTGTCCGGGGTGCCGATGATGTCGGCCGCCATGTCGTCGGAGGCGCGCCGCTTCACCTGGCTGATCGACGTGTTCTACGACCAGGGCGTTAAACTGCTGATGTCGGCCGAAGTGGAGCCGGAGGAGCTGTACACCAACGGCGCCATGGCCAACGAATTCCACCGCACCGTGTCGCGCATCGTCGAGATGCAGTCGCAGGAGTACATGAATCGCCAGCAGCGCGGCGCCGCCGCCTCGCTGTCGTAACGGGATCGGAATATGAAAGCATTCATCGCATTGCTGGGCGCCTTGGCCATCGCGGCCCACGCCCAGAACGTTCAAACCGTGGAGCAGGCCGACGCCGCGCTGGTCAAGGTGGCGCGCGACCGCGCCGCCGTCAACGAGGAATATGCGGCCAGCGAGCGCGAATGCTCGGCCAAGTTCTTCGTCAACAACTGCCTGGACAAGGCCAAGGAAAAGCGCCGCGTGGAACTGGCCGCGATCCGCGCGGTGGAAGTCGACGCCCAGCACTTCAAGCGCGCCGACTCGGTCGCCAAGCGCGATGCCGAACTGGCCGAGCGCGCGCGCAAGGACGCGGAGGATGCCGCGCTGCGCGCCGCCCAGCCGCCCAAGGCGCCGCATGAGGAAAAAGCCGCGCCGGCTGCGCCGGCCGGCCACCGCGTGGTCGACCGCGAGGCGGAGCATGCCGCCAAGGTCAAGCGCCAGGAGCAGAAGGACGCGGCCGAGGCGGCCAAGCGCGCGGCCAACGTCGCCGCGTTCGAGAAGAAGAAGGCCGAGTCCGAGCATCGCCAGGCGGAAGTGGCGCGCAAGAAGGCGGAAAACGCCGCCAAGGCCGAACGCGCCGCCGCGCGCCGCGCAGCCGAGGAGAAAAAAGCCGCGGCCCAACAGCCACCGGCGCGCTGAGCCCCGTCCCCCCGGCGCCCTGAGCCCCGCCCCCCCGGTGCCCTGAGCCCCGTCATTCCCGCGCAGGCGCACTGCTGTCCGGAATAATTTTGTTGACATGGTTTCAAAAGAGTGAAGGTTGCAGTTGTGCGAATTCCTCCATCT
>NZ_JABMJK010000009.1 GCF_013376005.1 Duganella sp. SG902
GATCGATGCCTTGGTGGGCCTTTACCCCACCAACTAGCTAATCAGATATCGGCCGCTCCAGGAGCACAAGGCCTTGCGGTCCCCTGCTTTCATCCATAGATCGTATGCGGTATTAGCGTAACTTTCGCTACGTTATCCCCCACTCTTGGGTACGTTCCGATATATTACTCACCCGTTCGCCACTCGCCACCAGAGCAAGCTCCGTGCTGCCGTTCGACTTGCATGTGTAAGGCATGCCGCCAGCGTTCAATCTGAGCCAGGATCAAACTCTTTAGTTTAATCTCTGTTTGTGGTCATTTCTGACCAGGTTCGCTCACTCAAAATACTGACAGTATTTTTTGTTGAGCATTTAATGCTTTTTGTTGCAGCACCAAATGCCCACACTTATCGACTGTTAATTTTTAAAGATCTTGTCTTGCGCTACGAAGCGTTTTGTTCGCAGCAGAGAGATGAGATTATGAAGTGTTTCGTAGATCTCGTCAACCCCTCGTTTTTCTTAACATTTGCGTGTCTCGAATCGCGAGGGACAGAATCATATCAAAGACCCTCGAAGTTTGGCAAGCGCTTTTCCAGGAAAGCTTGCATGCCTTCTTTTTGGGCAGGCGTGCCGAACGCGGCCTGGAACAGACGGCGCTCATAAGAGACGCCTTCCGACAGCGTGGTTTCAAAGGCGCGGTTGACCGAGTCCTTGATCTGCATGGCCACCGAGGTCGACATCGAAGCGATCTGCCTGGCGATCGCCAGCACTTCCTCGATCAGTTTGTCCGCCGGGATCACGCGCGACACCAGGCCGATGCGCTCGGCCTCGGCCGCGTCGATGGTGCGCGCGGTCAGCAGCATGTCCATGGCCTTGGCTTTGCCGATCGCGCGCGGCAGGCGCTGCGTGCCGCCAGCGCCCGGCACCACGCCGACCTTGATCTCCGGCTGGCCGAACTTGGCGCTGTCGGCCGCCACCAGGAAGTCGCACATCATGGCCAGCTCGCAGCCGCCGCCCAACGCGAAACCGGCCACCGCGCCGATCACCGGCTTGCGCACGCGCAGGATGTGCTCCCAGTTGCGGCCGATATAGTTGTCGCGGTAAGTGTCCGGGTAGGTGTAGTCGACCATGGCGGCGATGTCGGCGCCGGCCGCGAAGGCCTTCTCGCTGCCCGTCAGCACGATGCAGCCGATGGCCGGGTCGGCATCAAACTTATACAAGGCGTCGCCCAGCTCGTTCATCATGCGGTCGTTGAGCGCATTCAGAGCCTTAGGGCGGTTCAGGCGGATCAGGGCGACTTTGTCGTGCACTTCGACGATCAGGTCTTCGTATTGCATGGGATGCTCCTCCAGAGGGAAATATGACTGATCGATTGTAGCGTCTATCGCCGGCGCTGGTATGATTGAAATTTGGCAATCCGCACTGAAGAGTTCCCCATTTTTAACTTCCTTCGCAACGACGAACTGCTGCGCAACGGCGATTTCCGCCGCTACTGGGCCAGCGCCATCCTGAACGGCTTCGGCAGTTATGTCAGCGCGCTGGCGCTGCCGCTGTGCGCGGTGCTGATGCTGAAAGCCTCGCCCTCGCAGATGGGCATGATGGGCGCGGCGGCCGCCCTGCCCTTCGCGCTGCTGGCCCTGCCGGCCGGCGTTTTCCTCGACCGCAACCGAAAGTTGCCGATCTTGCTGGCCAGCAAAGCCATCCAGGCGGCGGCGCTGGTCAGCATCCCGCTGGCTTGGTGGCTGGGACTGCTGTCGGTGCAATGGCTGTATGTGGTGTCGTTTATTTCCGGCGCCTGCGGCGTGGTGGGCGGCGGCGCCGAGCAGGTGTTCCTGACCAATATGATCGGCCGCGACAAGCTGACCGACGCCCAGTCCAAGTTCACCGCCACCGATTCCGCCTCGCGCCTGGTGGCGCCCGGCATCGCCGGCGTGCTGATCCAGTGGCTGACCGCGCCCTACGCGGTGATCCTGAACGCGCTCGGCTTCCTGGTCTCGATCGCCCTGCTGCGCAATGTAAAGGCCAACGATCCCAAACCGCCGCCCTCCGACAAGCATCCGCTGCGCGATGTGATGGACGGCTTCCACTTCATCTGGAGCCAGCCGCTGCTGCGCACGCTGGCCTGGGCCTCGGGCCTGTGGCACATGCTGTTCTACGGCTTCGCCGCGCTGCACGTGATTTTCGCCACGCGCGAGCTGGGCATGAGCCCCGGCATGCTGGGCGTGGCGCAGATGATCGGCGCCATCGGCGTGCTGGCCAGCTCGCTGCTGCTGAAGCCGCTGACGACACGCTTCGGCGCCACCGGCACCATGCTGACCGGCATCGGCCTGTGCACCTTTGCCTATATTATGAATCCGCTGATCCCGGCCAATCTGTTCGGCTATCCGCTGGCCAGCGCGATCGCCTGCGCCGCCATGTCGCTGTTCCTCGACTGCGGCGTGATGCTGTTCCTGATGCCCTACACCACGCTGCGCCAGAAGGTCACGCCGGACGCCTACCTGGGCCGCATGGTCTCCACCATGCGCTTCCTGACAGTGGCGATCGCGCCGGTGGGCGCGCTGACGGCCGGCTACCTCGGCGAGCATTTCAACGTGCGCACCGGGCTGGCCTGCGTGGCGGCCGGCAGCGTGGTGCTGATGTTGCTGCTGGCCCTGTCGCCATCCGTGCGCCAGAAAAGCTGACTAGCCAGTAGGCTGGCTCCAATGCTCACCCACGGGAGTCAGCCATGTTCAAATCCATCCTGCTGCCCACCGACGGCTCCGACCTGTCGGACAAAGCCACCGCCATCGCGGTCGATTTCGCCAAGCTGCACCAGTCGCGCATCGTCGCCGTCACGGTGATCCAGCCCATGCTGCTGCCCTCGCTGGGCGACAGCGGCGCCATGATCGACACCGGCCAGTACGAAACTCAGATCAAGAACGCCGCGCGCCACCATATCGACAAGGTAGCGGCCGCCGCCAGCGCGGCCGGCATTCCATTTGAAGGGGTGATCGCGATGTCGCCCAATCCCTACGAGGAGATTGTGGAAGCGGCCAAAAAATACGGCTGCGACCTGATCATGATGGCCTCGCACGGACGCAAGGGCCTGAACAAGCTGTTCCTGGGCAGCGAGACGCAGCGCGTGTTGTCGCACACCACGCTGCCCGTCCTGGTCCTGCGCTAGAACTGCTTCGGCAGCAGCACCCAGATGCTGCCGCGCTGCTTCATGCGGCCCGCGTTCTCGGCCGCCTCCGTACCGAAGCCGAAGAAGTAGTCGACGCGGATGGCGCCACGGATGGCGCCGCCCGTGTCCTGCGCCATCACCAGCCGCTGCAGCGGAATGTCGCTGTTTGGCTGGGTGGTGGAGAGGAACACCGGCGCGCCCTGCGGCAGCTGGGTGGCGTCGATGGCGACCGAGCGCTGCGGCGTCAACGGCACGCCCAGCGAGCCCTTCGGCCCCACTTTCGGGTCCGGCAGCTTTTCCTCCTTGAAGAACACATAGCTCGGGTTCACATTGAACAGCTCCTGCATGCGGGTCGGATGGCCGGCGATCCACGCCTTGATGCCCTGCGCCGAGGCCTGCTCCAGCGTCAGCTCGCCCTTCTCCACCAGGTATTTACCGATCGACTTATACGGATGGCCGTTCTGGTCCGCATACGCGACGCGCACGGTTTCGCCGGTGTCGCTCAGCTGTACGCGGCCCGAGCCCTGCACTTGCAGGAAGAAGGACTCGACCGGATCGTCCACCCACAGCAGCTCCTTGCCGCTGAAATTGGCCGATTCGATATCGGCGCGGGTGGCATACGGCACCACCTTCTTGCCCACCACCTTGCCGCGCAGGCGCATGCCCTTCAGCTCGGGATAGACGCTGGCCAGGTCGATGGTGACCATGTCGTCCGGCACCTTATACAGCGGCGTCTGGTACGGGCCGCCCTTCTTGCGGGCGCCGTGCAGCAGCGGCTCGTAGTAGCCGGTGATCAGGCCGTCGGTGGCGCCATCCGGCGCGATCACCTGGTTCGGCTCCAGGAAGGTCTCGAAGAACGTGCGGATGGCGCGCTCGTCGTTGGCGTTCACCGAGCGGGCGATGGTGCACGGCTCTTTCCACGTGGCCTGCTTGATCAGCACCGAGCAGGAGGACATGAACGCCGGCCAGGCGGCGCGCACATCGTCCTTGTCCCAGCCCGGCAGCGCGGCATAGGTGGCCGGCACCAGTTGCAGCTTGGCGGGCGGCGCCGGCTGGACGGGCGGCGTCGGCGGCGCGGGCTGGGCCGGCGGCGGCGCGGGAGGCTGCGGCAGCGCCGGCGGCTCGGCCGGTTTTTGCGGCGGCAGCGGGGTGGAGGTGCAAGCGGCCAGGGCCAGCGCGACGGCGCTCAGCGGAACGAGTAGACTACGGGACGTGAGAGACATAAAAGGATAACTATGTGGCTATTGATGATAGAAGCAGGCGTGGCCTTCTTCCTGCTGGTCTTCATCGTCTGGTGGACCATGAAGGGTAAGAAGTAATCAATGCAGAGTGCGCGGCAGCGACAGCACGAATTCCGGGATCTTGGCCTCGAACTGGTGGCCGTCCTCGGCCACGCAGAAATATTCGCCCACCATCGAGCCCTGCGGGGTTTGCAGGGCGGCGCCGCTGGTGTACTCGAACTGCTCGCCCGGCTGCAGCAGCGGCTGGTGGCCGACCACGCCCAGCCCGCGCACTTCCTCGATGTGGTTGTTGGCGTCCGTGATGATCCAGTGGCGCGAAATCAGCTGCGCGGCCACCGTGCCGGTATTCTTGATCGTGATCGAGTACGTAAACACGAAATTCGTGCGCTCCGGGTCCGACTGCTCCGGCAGGTACTGGGTTCTGACCGACACGGTAAATTCATAAGTGGACATCAACATTCCTCTAAATAGCAAACTTGGCGATTGTATATCGCCAAGCACTCATTGCACCGCAAATCCGCTTTGTGTGCAAGGAGGACGCGGCTGAAAACGGGCGCTGGCGTCCGGACCAGCGTAAAATAGCGCATCTTTTTTATTGCAAGCCCCAAGCCATGACCACCTACCGCATCGCTCCCAGCATCCTGTCCGCCGATTTCGCCCGCCTGGGCGAAGAGGTACGCAACGTCGTATCCGCCGGCGCCGACATCATCCACTTTGACGTGATGGACAACCATTATGTTCCCAACCTGACCATCGGCCCGCTGGTGTGCCAGGCGATCCGCCCGCACGTGGATGTGCCGATCGATGTGCACCTGATGGTCAAGCCGGTGGACCGCATCATTCCTGACTTCGCCAAGGCCGGCGCCAACATCATCACCTTCCACCCGGAAGCGTCCGAGCACATCGACCGCTCGCTGCAACTGATCCGCGACCACGGCTGCAAGGCCGGCCTGGTGTTCAACCCGGCCACCCCGCTGAGCTACCTGGAGCACGTGATGGACAAGGTCGACATGATCCTGATCATGTCGGTCAACCCGGGCTTTGGCGGCCAGTCCTTCATTCCGCAGGCGCTGAAGAAAATCGCCGAGGCGCGCCGCCTGATCGACGAATCCGGCCGCGACATCCTGCTGGAAGTGGACGGCGGCATCAAGATCGAGAACATCGCCGCCGCCGCGGCAGCGGGTGCGGACACCTTCGTCGCCGGTTCGGCCATCTTCGGCCAGCCGGACTACAAGGCCGTGATCGACGCCATGCGCACCAACCTGGCCAAGGTATAAGACGATGAGCGTGCTGGCAGGCGTGCGCGCCGCAATCATCGACCTCGACGGCACCATGCTGGACACGATCCCCGACTTCCACGTCGCGATCAACGGCATGCGCGCCGAACTGGGCCTGGACCCGATCACCCAGGAGCAAATCGCCCTGATGGTCGGCAAGGGCTCGGAAAACCTGATCCGCTCCGTCCTGGGGCTGGATTGGGAGGCGGAGCGCGTCGAGGCGGCGTTCGCGCAAGCGATGGACGCCTACCAGCGCCACTACCTGGCCATCAACGGCAATTACAGCACCCTGTTCCCGCAGGTGACCGAGGGACTGGCGGCCATGAAGGCGCAAGGCCTGCGCCTGGCCTGCGTGACCAACAAGCCAATCAGCTTCACCACGCCGTTATTGAAATTGAAAGGCCTGGACCAGTTCTTCGAAGTGGTCTACGGCGGCGACTCGCTGCCGCGCAAGAAACCGGATCCGCTGCCCCTGCAAACGGTGTGCGCCGACTTCGACCTGCCGCCGTCCCAAGTGGTGGCGATCGGCGATTCCTCGAATGACGCGCAAGCCGCGCGGGCTGCGGGTTGCCCGGTTTTGACGGTCCCATATGGATATAACCACGGAGAGTCTATACACGACACGGATTCCGATGGTATAGTAGCCACGCTGCTAGAAGCGGCTAGCCTGATTCGTTCACATCACACCAATAGCTGAACAACTGACCAAAATGTCGTCTCTCACCAAAAAACACATCGTCAACCAACCAGGCTCGATTGAGGCCTGGCTGTGGCGACGCTGGCAATCCTGGCAAAACTAAGCCGAACTGATTGCTGTCGTCCGCCCGCTTGCGCGCGACAGGTTTTTTGATGCACCACTACGCTGGCACACCTCGGCCAGCGCATGGAGAGAACACATGACCGAACTCGAATTCAAATCGCTGGCCACGGATGGCTACAACCGTATCCCCCTGATCGCGGAAGCTTTCGCCGATCTCGAAACGCCCCTCACGCTGTACCTGAAACTGGCCCAGACCCAGAACGCCGGCAAGAACACCTTCCTGCTGGAGTCGGTGGTGGGCGGCGAGCGTTTCGGCCGCTTCTCCTTCATCGGCCTGCCGGCGACCACGCTGCTGCGCACCTTCGGCAACCGCACGGAAATCGTCAAGAACGGCGCCGTGATCGAGACCCACGAAGGCAACCCGCTGGATTTCATCGAGGCGTATCAAAAGCGCTTTAAAGTCGCCATCCGCCCCGGCATGCCGCGTTTCTGCGGCGGCCTGGCCGGCTACTTCGGCTACGACACCGTGCGCCACATCGAGAAAACCCTGGCCCACAGCGCACAAAAAGATGACCTGGGCCTGCCCGACATCCAGCTGATGGTGACCGAGGAACTGGCCGTCATCGATAACCTGAGCGGCAAGCTGTATCTGATCGTCTACGCCGACACGACGCAGCCCGAGTCCTATTCCAAAGCGAAGCAGCGCCTGAAAGACCTGCGCATGATGCTGCGCCGTGGCGTGGAGGCGCCGGTGACCAGCGCCTCGGTGCGCACCGAGGCTGTGCGCGAGTTCGCGAAAGAGGATTACCTGAAAGCCGTGGCCCGCGCCCACGAGTACGTGCTGGCCGGCGACTTGATGCAGGTGCAGATCGGCCAGCGCATCCGCAAGCCTTACGTTGATTCGCCACTGAGCCTGTACCGCGCGCTGCGTTCGCTGAACCCGTCGCCGTATATGTACTTCTACAATTTCGGCGACATGCAGATCGTCGGCGCCTCGCCGGAGATCCTGGTGCGCAACGAGACCGCGCCGGACGGCGAGAAAAAAGTCACGCTTCGCCCGATCGCCGGCACCCGCCCTCGTGGTTCGACGCCTGAACGCGACGCCGAGCTGGCCAAGGAACTGCTGGCGGATCAAAAGGAAATCGCCGAACACGTGATGCTGATCGACCTGGCGCGCAATGACCTGGGCCGCATTTCGGAGATCGGCAGCGTCAAGGTTACCGACCGCCTGGTCATCGAAAAATACTCGCACGTGCAGCACATCGTCTCCAACGTCGAGGGCAAGCTGAAAGAAGGCCTGTCCAACCTGGACGTGCTGCGTGCCACCTTCCCGGCCGGCACGCTGACCGGGGCGCCGAAAGTGCGCGCGATGGAAATCATTGACGAGCTGGAAATCTCCAAGCGCGGCATCTATGGCGGCGCCTGCGGCTACCTGTCGTTCGGCGGCGAGATGGACGTGGCGATCGCGATCCGCACCGGCGTGATCAAGGACGGCAACCTGTACGTGCAGGCCGCCGCCGGCATCGTCGCCGACTCCATCGCCGAGATGGAATGGCAGGAAACTGAACACAAGGCGCGCGCAGTGCTGCGCGCCGCCGAGCAAGTGCAAGATGGTCTGGATGGGGAGTTCTAATATGCTGCTGATGATCGACAACTACGACTCCTTCACCTACAACATCGTGCAGTACTTCGGCGAGCTGGGTGAAGACGTGCGCGTCTACCGCAATGATGAAATCACCATCGCGGAGATCGAGGCGCTGAACCCTGACCACATCTGCATTTCGCCGGGACCGAAAGATCCTTCGCAAGCAGGCATTTCGATTGAAGTGCTGAAGCACTTCGCCGGCAAAAAGCCGATTCTGGGCGTGTGCCTTGGCCACCAGGCCATAGGCGAGGCGTTCGGCGGCAAGGTTATTCGCGCCAAGCAGGTCATGCATGGCAAAACTTCTTTAATCGCGCATACGGGCGTGGGCGTCTTCAAGGACTTGCCCTCCCCCTTCACAGTGATCCGGTATCACTCGTTGGCCATCGAGCGTAGCTCGCTGCCGTCCTGCCTGGAAGTGACGGCATGGACCGACGACGGTGAAATCATGGGCGTGCGGCACAAGGAATACGACATCGAGGGCGTGCAGTTTCACCCCGAGTCCATCCTGTCGGAACACGGCCACCAACTGTTGAAGAACTTTCTCGTACGCTGATTAAAGAAGGATAAGCCATGCCTATCACCCATCAAGAAGCACTGCTGCGCTGCATCGAACATCGCGAAATCTTCCACGACGAGATGCTGCACCTGTTCCGCCAGATCATGTCGGGCGAAATGTCGCCAACCATGGTGGCCGCCCTGACCATGGGCCTGCGCGTGAAAAAAGAAACCATCGGCGAAATCGCCGCCGCCGCGACGGTGATGCGCGAGTTCTCCACCAAGGTGCCGATGGCCGACACCACCGGCCTGCTCGACATCGTCGGCACCGGCGGCGACGGCGCGCATACCTTTAACATCTCCACCACCGCCATGTTCGTCGCGGCGGCGGCGGGCGCGCGCGTGGCCAAGCATGGCGGCCGCAGCGTGTCGTCGTCGTCCGGCAGCGCGGACGTGATTGAGTCGCTGGGCGCCAACATCAATTTGAAGCCGGAGCAGATCGCGCAATCGATCGCGCAGACCGGCATCGGCTTCATGTTCGCGCCGAACCACCACGCCGCCATGAAGCATGTGGCGCCGGTGCGCAAGGAACTGGGCGTGCGCTCGATCTTCAACATCCTCGGCCCGCTGACCAATCCGGCCGGCGCGCCGAATATCCTGATGGGCGTGTTCCACGCCGACCTGGTTGGTATTCAGGTGCGCGTGCTGCAGCGTTTGGGCGCGCA
The DNA here is from genome assembly GCF_013376005.1 of Duganella sp. SG902. Lineage (GTDB taxonomy): Bacteria > Pseudomonadota > Gammaproteobacteria > Burkholderiales > Burkholderiaceae_D > Rugamonas. The sequence goes on from NZ_JABMJK010000009.1 coordinate 9,284, forward strand.
GCATGCCATCGTCGTCTACGGCAAGGACAATATGGATGAAGTGTCACTGGGCGCTTCCACCATGGTCGGTGAGCTGATCGACGGCGAGATCCGCGAGTATGAAATCCATCCGGAAGATTTCGGCATGTCGATGATCGCCAGCCGCAATCTGCGTGTGGCCGATGCGGCCGAGTCCAAGCTGCGCATGATGGAAGCGCTGCGCGGCGAGCCGGGCGCGCCTTACGATATCGTCTCGCTGAATGCCGGCACGGCGCTATACGCGGCGGGCGTGGCCAGCTCGATCGAGGATGGCCTGAAGCGCGCGCGCGAAGCGATTCATTCCGGCGCGGCGCTGCGCAAGATCGAGCAGTTCGTCGAAGTCACGCAAAGCCTCGGCCGGAGTAACTGACCATGTTCGGCATCCATGACCTGACGTTGTTTATCATCTCGGGCCTGCTGCTGAACATCATGCCCGGCCCCGATTCGCTGCTGATCATGACGCGCAGCGCCACCCAGGGCTGGCGCGCCGGATCGGCCGCCGCGCTGGGCATCGGCGCCGGCACCATGGTGCACATCTTCGCGGCGGCCCTTGGCCTGTCGGCCGTGCTGTCCACCTCCGCCGCCGCCTTCACGGTGGTGAAATGGGTGGGCGCGGCCTACATCGTCTACATGGGCATCGGCATGCTGCGGGCGAAGCTGCGCAACCAGGAACCGGAGGCGCCGGCCGCCGCCAGCCAGCCGCTGGCCTGGCGTAAGATTTTCTTCCAGGGCTTCCTGACCAACGTCCTCAATCCCAAGGTGGCGCTGTTCTTCCTGGCGTTTGTGCCGCAGTTTATCTCGGTGGACAGCGGCAGCAAGCCACTGGCCTTCATCATCCTCGGCACCATATTTAATTTCAACGGCATGCTGTATTGCCACGGCCTCGCCTTGTTCACCGCCTTTGCCAGCACGCGTTTGAAAATCAAGCCGCTGGTGTCGCTGTGGCTGAACCGCACCATGGGCGGCCTGTTCCTGGCCCTCGGCGTGCGCCTTGCACTCTCGGAGCAACGTTAATCATGTCTGACATTCTGAATAAGATCCTCGCGGTGAAAGCCGACGAAGTCGCCGCCGCGAAAAAATACCGCAGCTTCGCCAGCCTGCGCGACGAGGTGGAATCCAACACCGAACTGCGCGCCGGCCTGCGCTGCTTTGAAGCCAGCCTGCGGGCGAAAATCGACGCCGGCAAACCAGGTGTGATCACCGAAATCAAAAAGGCCTCGCCATCGAAAGGCGTGATCCGTGCCGACTTCCGCCCGGCGGAAATCGCCGCCACCTACGAAGCCAATGGCTCCGCGTGCCTGTCGGTGCTGACCGACGAGCAGTTCTTCCAGGGTTCGGTGGCGTATCTGCAGCATGCGCGCGCAGCCTGCTCGCTGCCGGTGCTGCGCAAGGACTTCATGATCGACATCTACCAGATCTACGAAGCGCGCGCCATGGGCGCCGATGCCATTCTGCTCATCGTGTCGGCGCTGGATCATGGCCTGATGGCGGAAATGGAAGCCGTGGCGCACGAATTGGGCATGGACGTGCTGGTCGAAACCCACGATGGCGACGAGCTGACCGCCGCGCTGAAACTGAAAACCCGTCTGGTCGGCGTCAACAACCGCAATCTGCGCACCTTCGAGGTCTCGCTGCAAAACACCCTCGGCCTGCTGGACTGCATGCCATCGGACAAGATGGTGATCACCGAATCCGGCATCCTGACTCCGGCCGATGTCAAAACCATGCGCGACGCCAATGTGCATGCCTTCCTGGTGGGCGAAGCGTTTATGCGCGCGCCTGACCCTGGTGCCGAATTGGCACGCTTGTTCCAGTAAATACCGCCTCCGGCGCGATCTCATAGCGGTCGCGCCCTCTTTCCTTAGCGCAATACAGTGCCTTGTCGGCGCGCGCCAGGATGCCATCCAGGCTTTCCTCCGCGCTGGTCTGACACGCCACCCCAACGCTGACGGTGTACGGCGGCACGTCCGCACGCGGTGACCGCAGCGCGGTGCGAATGCGCTCGGTAATGTGCAGCGCCCGGTCCAGGCCGGTGGCCGGCAACAGCACCACGAATTCCTCTCCGCCGAATCGCGCCAGATGGTCGGAGGCGCGCAAGGCTTTGGTAATCACTTGCGCCACGTCGATTAATACACGGTCGCCGACGGCGTGACCGTGGGAGTCGTTAATTTTTTTGAAGTAATCGATATCGATATTCAGCATGGTCAGGAAGGTGCCTTCCCGGCGCATCAACGCATGCTCTTTGGCATAAATATCGGCAAAACCACGTCGGTTTAATACCTCGGTTAATGGATCCAGCGTGGAACGGCGCTCCAGCGTTACCTGCAAACGCCTTGTGCAGACGGTCATAAAGCCCACCGTCATCATCAATGTCATGAACTGCGCCGTCGCCAGATATAAGCTGGCAAATGTACCTGTGCCCAGCAGGTTCACATCGCTATCACTTGTTACGGCCAATATGCCGCGCACCGCAACCATAATGGACTCAATTATCATCAAAGTGACGAAAAACCACATGGAAAAATGGCCGTCGCCATATTTCAGGATAACACCCACGGCACGCACATGCAGGGTAAATACCACCAGTGAAGAAATAGCGACGCGCGTAATAAAATCGGGCTTAATCCACAACCAATAGCCAAGCAGTACGGCGATTAATATCCAGCTTAAATGAAATAAGCGCCACGACGGTTTTATTTCATAAAAACGCTCAGTGCCGATCATCATTAATCCCAATCCCCAGGTCATAACGATGTTGGCGAATAGCAGCAGGATATTCGACTTGCCGTGCAGGGCGAACATCACCACGCCGCCCACCAGCAATACCAGCGCCAGCGCCCAATCGCGCAAGCCCTGGATTTCTTTGGGGAAGTTCAGATGTGCCGAGTACAGCACGACGCTCATGGCGACAGCCATCAGCGTTGCCATCAGCAATATGGTGGAGGGATCGGGTAAATTCATCGGGGCCGATTCTAAACCACAAAGCCTGGCTGGGGAAAAGAAAGCGGGAAACACGCTGGAAACTAGCGAGTACATGCCAAAAACTGGCATGAGCCGGACGAAAAAAAGGCCGCATCGGCGGATGCGGCCCTGTTTTTTATCAGCTAGCGCTTGGACGGAGCGGACCGGCTGCCTTCCTGGCGGGCTGTTCCAGCGTGAGGGTAATGCCTGGCACGCGGTCGCCTTGCAAGGTCAGACTGAACACCATCAGCTCGTCGCGGCGGAAGGCGTGCACCTCCACCGTATCGCCGACCGCATAACGGGACAGCAGATTATCGAGATTAGTGGCCGTCACGCGCAAACCATCGACTGCCACCAGAATATCGCCGGCCGATAGTCCGGCACGATGCGCGGCGCCATTTTCATGGACGGCGGACAATTTGCAGTCATTGCCATCCCGGCCGAGATTCGCATCGAAGCTGGGTTTGGACGATTTACGTTCGTCATTATATTTAACGCCAAATGGCGCCAGCAATTTCGCCAACGGCAAATCTTCGGTGCCGCGAATATATTTGTCGAAGAAAGGTTTGAAACGGCCGCCGCTGATTTCATCAAACAAGGCCTCCGCTTCCGCAGGCGTAACGCCACGGCCGCCGCCATGATAAAAATCGCGGCCATAACGCTGCCATAATGCACGCATCACATCGTCCAGCGATTTTTTACCGCCGGTTTTAGCGCGAATACTCAAATCCAGCGCCAAACCGATTAACGAACCTTTGGTGTAATAGCTGATAATCGCATTTGGCGCATTTTCGTCCTGGCGATAATATTTACCCCAGGCATCAAAACTCGAATCCGCCACGCTTTGCTTGGTGCGCCCGCTGCCGCGCAATACGCTGCCCACGGTTTTACCCAACAGTTTGAAATAAGCCGGTTCCGCGATCAGGCCGGCGCGTACCAGCATTAAATCGTCGTAATAGCTGGTGAAACCTTCAAATAACCATAGCAGCGGCGAATAATTCTCCACCTGCAGGTTATATGGCGCAAACGCGGCCGGCTTGATGCGCTTCACATTCCAGGTATGGAAGTATTCGTGGCTGCACAGGCCGAGGTATTGCAGGTAACCGTCGTTGATTTCCTTGCTTCTGGACGAGGTGGTCGGCAGATCGTTGCGGTTGCAAATCAGCGCGGTCGAGGCGCGGTGTTCCAGCCCGCCATAGCCATCGCCCACCGCCATGGTCATGAAGACATAGCGGTCCATCGGCGCTTTCTTGGTCTTCGGCTCGAAGAAGGCGATCTGGGTTTCGCAGATTTTTTTCAGGTCGGCGCTCAGGCGCGCCAGATCCAGGTTGGGCACACGGCCGGTGATGACGATGTCGTGCGGGACGCCATGCGCCTTGAAGGTGGCCAGCGCAAAGTCGCCCAACTCCACCGGATGGTCGATCAGTTCATCGTAGTTGGAGGCGATATAGGTGCCAAAACCATAACGTTTCGCTTTCAGTTCCGCCAGCGAGGTGGCCACGCGCCAGGTGGCCGCCGCTTCGTCGGCCGGGCGCTGGATGTCCACCACGTGCGGCTGCTCCTCCTGCCCAAGCACGCGCAGGAACACGCTGGTGCCGTTGAAGAAGCCATGGTTCTGGTCCAGGTGCGCGGCGCGCACCGACAGGTCCCAGGCATAGACTTCATAGTGCACCGTCAGCGGCGCGCCGCGGTCGGCCAGCGGGGCGGCCTGCCAGGAGTGCTTATCGAGCTTGGTCAGCTCAACCGGCTGGCCCCTGGACTCGGCGCGGATGCGTACAATATTGCGGGAAAACTCACGGATCATGTAGCTGCCGGGTATCCACGCCGGCAGCGCGAAGATCTGGCCCACTTCGGCCGGCGCGGCCACCGTGACCGAAACATGGAACAAGTGCGCGGCCAGATCATGGCCGACGATGGTATAGGCGATAGCCGCTTGGTTTTTTTTCATCATAAGTCCTGTTTTGTGTCGATGTCGCGCACGATGCCGTCATCATCGACCACCACTTCGCTGACCGCATGGCTTTTCAAGATCGCGCGCGCGCCCTGGTCGCCCTCCAGCGCCAGCAGCAACGGCAAGTGATATGCACTGAAGGCGACCGGATTGCCGCGCCTTCCTTCAAACACGGGCGCCGCGATGCGCGCGCCACGCTCTATTGTAGCGACCAACGCGCGCATGGTGTCCGGCCGGACGTGCGGCATGTCGCCCAGTCCTATCAGCCAGCCTTCGGCGCCCTTGGTGTAATCGATTGCGGTGACGAGGGATTCGCCCATGCCCAGATCGGCGGTGGCGCAGACGCGCACCTCGCAACCGAGGCGGCCCAGCAGCGCGGCGACCTTGTCGTCGCCCTCGCGCACCACGGCCAGCACGCGCGGAAGCACGGCCAGCATATTCTTCGCACTGGCGGCGACGACGATCTCACCGCCGGCCAGGGTTTGCAGCAGTTTGTTCTCCACGCCGGACGGATCGAAACGTCGACCACGTCCGGCGGCCAGCAGGATGCCGGTCAGCGCCACCCTGCTCAGGCGCTGGCCAGGTCGAACGGCAGCTTGCGCAGGCGCTTGCCGGTCAACTTGAACAGCGCGTTGGCGAATGCGGGCGCCAGCGGCGGCAGGCCCGGTTCGCCCATGCCGGTCGGCGGATCGTTGGACGGCACGATATGGACATCGATCTTCGGCATGTCCGTCATGCGCGCAACGGTGTAGTCGCTGAAGTTCTGCTGCTCGACCACGCCGTCCTTCAGCGTGATGGCGGCGCCCGGCAAGGTCATGCCGAGGCCCATCAGCGCCGCGCCCTGGATCTGCGCCTCGATGGTCAAAGGATTGACCGCCGTGTTGCAGTGGACGCCCGCCGTGACCGAGTGCAGTTTTGGCTGGCCGTTCTTCACCGAGGCCACCACCACGTAGGCGATCACGGTGTTGAACGATTCGTGCACCGCCACGCCGTAAGCCTGGCCTTTAGGTAAAGCCTTCTTGCCGTAGCCCGACTTGGCGACCGCCAGATCCAGCGCGGCGACGTGGCGCTTGCCCTTCTCGCCCACGAGCTTTTTGCGATAGGCCACCGGATCCATTTTGGCCGCATGCGCAGCCTCGTCGATCAGGGTTTCCATCACATAGGCCGTGTGGGTCGAACCGACGGAACGCCACCACAGCACCGGCACATTGGCCTTGACCGAGTGCGCGCTCAGGTTGAGCGGCACTTCATAAGGCTCGCCCATGCCTTCGACCATGGTCGCATCGACGCCGTCCTTGACCATCATCGGCTCGAACGGCGTGCCGGTGATGATGGACTGGCCGACGATGACGTGGTTCCACGCCACGATCTCGCCCTTGGCATCGATGCCGATATCGGCGCGGTGCACGTGCGACGGACGGTAGTAGCCGCCCTTGATGTCGTCCTCGCGGCCCCAGATCACCTTGATCGGCTCCTTATGACCGGCGGCCTGCCACACCTTGGCGACGTTGACCGCCTCCACCAGATAGTCCGAAGTCGGCACCGCGCGGCGGCCGAAGCCACCGCCGGCCATCATGGTATTCAGCGTGACCTGCTCCGGCTTCAAGCCGGCGGTGGCGGCAATCGCGCCCTGGTCAATGGTCTGGAATTGCGAACCGGCCCACACCGTGCAGCTGTCCTTGCGCAGGTCGACCACGCAGTTCAGCGGCTCCATCGGCGCGTGCGCCAGATAGGGGAATTCATACACGGCGGAGATTTTCTTCGCCGCGCCGGCCAGCTTGGAGGTATCGGCCTTGCGCACCGGGCTGCCCGGCTTTTGCGACAGCGTCTTGAACTCGGCCAGTTGCTTCTCGCTGCTGACCTTTTCCACGCCGCTGGTATCCCAATCGATGGCCAGCGCCTCGCGGCCGGTCTTGGCCGGCCAGTAGCCATCGGCGATCACCACCACGCCGCTGCCGCCGCGATCGGTCTTCACCTCCAGCACATCGATCACGCCCTTGACGGCCTTGGCCTTGCTGGCGTCGAACTTGGCGACCTTGGCGCCGAATACCGGCGGGCGCGCCACTACGGCGACCTTGCTGTCGGGCGCCTTGAAGTCCATGCCGAACTGCTGCTTGCCGGTGGACTTGGCGCGCGCGTCGAGGCGTTTCACCGGTTTGCCGATGATGGTGAAGTCCTTCGGGTCTTTCAGCTTGACGGTGGCGGGCACCGGCTGCTTCATGGCCGCTTCGGCCAGTGAGCCGTAGGTGGCTTTCTGGCCCGATGGACCAATCAGCGTGCCCTTGACGGTCCTGATCTGGTCAGCCGGCACCTTCCACTGCTCGGCCGCCGCCGCGATCAGCATCGCGCGCGCCTTGGCGCCGATTTCGCGGTACTGCAGATACGAGTGCGCCACGCTGCCAGAACCGCCGGTGATCTGGATGCCGAACGCCGGGTCCTTATACTGATCCCCGGCCGGCGCCAGCGCGCCATTCACCAGCGACCAGTCGGCGTCCAGTTCTTCCGCGATCAGCATCGGCAGCGCGGTTTGCACGCCCTGCCCGAACTCCAGGCGGTTGACCTGCACCGTGACGCGGTTGTCCGGCGCGATGTGCAGGAAGGCGTTTGGTTCGTACACCTTGGCCGGCGGCTGCTGCGCGTTGGCGAAGCGCCCGCCACCCGGCACCACGAAGCCCAGCACGAAGCCGCCACCGACGACCGCGCCGGCTTTCATGAAACCGCGGCGCGACATGCCGGAGGCCGAGGCGCTCGCGATCATGCCTTGATTAAGCCATTCGATACGCATAATGGTCTCCTCCTCAGGCGATGGATTTGGCGGCGTCTTTGATTGCGGCGCGGATGCGCTGATAAGTGCCGCATCGGCAGATATTGCCGCTCATGGCGTTATCGATTTCCGCATCCGACGGATTCTTGTTGGTGCGCAGCAGCGCGGTGGCGCTCATGATCTGGCCACTCTGGCAGTAGCCGCATTGCGGCACATCGATCTTGACCCACGCATCCTGGACCGCCTTGCCCACCTTGTCGGTCTCCATGGCCTCGATGGTGGTGATCTTCTGGCCGGCGGCGGCCGAAATCGGCGTCACGCAGGAGCGGATCGGCTGGCCGCCCAGGTGCACGGTGCAGGCGCCGCACAGCGCCATGCCGCAACCGAACTTGGTGCCCGTCATGTTCAGGTTATCGCGCAAGGCCCACAGGATCGGCGTCGAGGGATCGGCGTCTACCTGCACATCTTTACCGTTGATGTTCAAAGTGATCATTCAAGTCTCCAGTTGTCGCTGCGTTTTATGTGCCACCAAATTACTGCTTAACCTTGTTGAGTTTCGCCTCCAGCGTCTTGGCGTCGATCGCGCCCGGAATGCGGGAGCCGTCGGCAAAGAAGATGGCCGGCGTGCCGGACACGCCCAGCTTGCGGCCCAGCGCCAGCACCTCGTCGTTCGGCGCTACGCACGAGGCGCCCGCCGCCGGCGCGGCCTTGCCGCCGACCATCCAGTCATCCCACGCCTTGCTGCGGTCGGCCGCGCACCAGATGTTCTTCGACTTGGTGAACGAATCATCCGACAGGATGTTGTACATGAAGGTGTAGATGGTGACGTTGTCGGTTTCCTTCAGCGTGGTCTGACGCAGGCGCTTGCAGTAGCCGCAGTTCGGGTCCTCGAACACCGCGATCACGCGCGAGCCGTCGCCCTTGACGGTCTTGATGGCCTTATCCAGCGGCAGGTCGGAGAATTTGATCTTGGAGATTTCGTCGATGCGCTCGCGCGTCAGGTCGGCGCCGGTGGTCAGGTTGAAGATATGACCATTAATCAGATAGGTGGCGGTTTTGTCGGTGTACAGGATGTCGCTGCCGATGCGTACTTCATACAGGCCACTGTACGGGGTTTCCTTGACCGAATCGACCTTCACGTTCTCACCCAGGCGCGGCTCGATCAGCTTCTTGATGGCCTCCGTGCTGGGCGGGTTTTGCGCGCCGACGCAGGATGCCATCAACACGGACAGCGACAGCAAAACGGCTTTACTCTTTCTCATGACTTCTCCGGTAACGACTGATTACTTGCCCATCGCGTGAGAGATGAGGCGGCGCTTCAGCACAGGTAATTTATCCAACAAGTTTAATCCGAAATTACGAACCGCGCGCAGAGGCTCGATATCGGTCTCGAACAGGCGCGCCAGACCGTCGGTGGTGAGCTGCATCAGCAGCACATCCTCCTTGCGCGCGCGCTCGTACCGGGCCAGCACGCGGTCGTCGCCGATGCCGCGCTGCGCCTCCCTTTCGGACAGGGTCTTGATCAATTGCGCCACGTCGGCGAAGCCCAGGTTCATGCCATGTCCGGCCAGCGGATGCACCACGTGGGCGGCGTCGCCGACCAGCGCCACGCGCGGCGCGATCATGCTATGCGGGCGCATCAGCCGCAACGGGAAGTCGCGCACCAGCTCCGGTTGCAGCGGCGTCAGCGCGCCAAGCTTCTCGCGGGCGTAGACCGCCAGGCGGTCGGCGATCTGCTGTGCCGATTCGGCGCGCAAGGTGTCGGCCAGCTGCTCGGGCGCCGACCACACCAGCGACACCTTGTTGCCGGGCAGCGGCAACAAGGCCACGATGCCCTCGGCGCCGGTGAACCACTGATAGGCCGCGCCGTGGTGCGGCAGCTCGCATTCAAAGTTGGTGACCACCGCGCACTGGTTGTAGCTGCGGTAATCGAGGCCGATGTCGCACTGGCCGCGCACCCACGACTGGGCGCCGTCGGCGCCGACCACCAGCGCGGCCTTGATGCTGCCGCCATCGTCCAGATGCACGCTGGCGCTGTCGTCGGCGCGCAGCAGGCCGGTGGCGCGGCCGGTCACCATCTTCACGTTCTGGGCGAACCGCAGCGCGGCGTCCAGCGCCTGATTCAGATTGCGGTCCTCCAGGATCCAGGTCAGCGTGCTGGCGTGGGCGCCGTAGGCGTCGAAAGCCAGGCCGCCGGCGTGCGGGCCGTCGCCCTGCACGATCATGGCGTCGACCGGCGCCACGCGGGCGTGGTCCAGCGCATCCCAGACGCGGAGGGACGACAGCAGATGGTGGGCGGTGTGATTGAGCGCGTAGACGCGCGCGTCCCACCCCTGATCGGCCGACGGCGGCATCGGTGGCGGCGCCGGCGGCCCCAGCAAGGTCACGCTCAGGCCGGCCTGGGCCAGGCCCAGCGCCGCGGTCTTGGCAATCGCGCCATTGCCAACTATGCAAATATCGCTTTCGGTCACGCGCAGCGCGGCGGGAGAGATGGGCTTGTTCATCCGGCCATTATAGCGTTTGTGGGAAATGGAAATTGCCCCTTGCACTTTGCGCTCGACATGCTATAATTCTGCACCTTGGCCTGGTAGCTCAGTTGGTAGAGCAGAGGATTGAAAATCCTTGTGTCGGTGGTTCGATTCCGCCCCGGGCCACCAAGAATTCAGAAAAAGCCACCTTCGGGTGGCTTTTTTATTTGCCCAGAATAAATGTTAATTGCCGTATCGATATATTTAAAATAGTATGTCGTTACCAAATGGATAATTCCAAATGGACTACACAATTAACACCACCACTAGGGTAATTACAATGAAATTCATTCCTCTCCTCGTCGTCGCCGCCGGCGTCCTGCTCACCGGTTGCGCCTCCGTGAACATGGCCCCCAAAGAAGATTCCGCTAAAGCGAAGCAATTCGCCGCCCCTGCTGGCGCAAATAACGCCGGCCTCTATGTTTATCGGAATAGCTTTGTCGGCAAGGCTCTGAAGAAGGATATCTGGGTTGATGGCAAGTGCCTGGGCGAAAGCGCGCCGGATGTGTTTTTCTACACCCAAGTTGATGGCGGAAAAAGCATCACTGTTTCCACCGAGTCCGAGTTCTCTCCCAATGATTTGAAACTGAGCGTCGAGTCTGGAAAAAATTACTTCGTACGCCAGTACATTAAAATGGGCGTATTGGTCGGCGGAGCCGGTGTCGAGCTCGTAACGGAGCAACAGGGCAAGGCCGATATCGCCCCGCTGGAAATGGCTGTCGCCGGCAAGTGCAGCGGAGCAAAATAAGCGCCACCTTGGTCTAGCCCAGGTAAAAACGCCAACCTTCGGGTTGGCGTTCTTGTTTCTGTGGCAACGCTGCGCTGGAGCATGCTTTTTTTGGCCATACTGGACGCTTGTTCGACCAGCAGACCATCCAAGATGAGCAAAACGACCGACGACCATACGCCGCCGCTGGAACTGTGGGGCGGACTGGAAGCCACCGTCAACCGCGTGCGTGACCGCTACTTCAGCCAGATGGAACAAAACGGCCACGACAAGCGTATTTCCGACCTCGACCGCTTTGCCGCGCTGGGCATCACCGCCCTGCGCTACCCCGTGTTGTGGGAATTGATCGCGCCGGACGGCCTGGAGCGGGCCAACTGGTCCTGGCCCGACGAGCGCCTGCCGGCGTTGCGCGCGCTCGGCATCACGCCGATCGCCGGCCTGGTGCACCACGGCAGCGGCCCGCGTCACACCAGCCTGGTCGATCCCGGCTTCGCCGAACAACTGGCGGCATACGCCGGCGCCGTCGCCCGGCGCTATCCCTGGCTGGAGTACTACACGCCCGTCAACGAACCCTGCACCACGGCGCGCTTTTCCGGCCTGTACGGCCTGTGGTATCCGCACGAGCAAAGCGACCGCAGCTTTGTGCGCGCCTTGCTCAACCAGTGCCGCGGCGTGGCGCTGTCGATGCAGGCGATCCGCAAGATCAATCCCGCCGCCAAGCTGATCCAGACCGACGATCTCGGCAAAACCTACAGCACGCCGCCACTGGCGCACACCGCCGCGTTCTACAACCAGCGCCGCTGGCTGCCTTGGGACCTGCTGTGCGGCATGGTCGTGCCCGGCCACGCGCTGTGGGCCTATCTGCTCGAACATGGCGCCAGCGTCGCGGAACTGCGCTGGTTTGCCGAGCATCCCTGCCCGCCCGACATCATCGGCGTCAACTACTACATCACCAGCGAGCGCTGGCTCGACCATCGCGCCGAACACTACGCGCCCGGCGAGGTGGGCGCCGAGGGCTACGCCGACATCGTGGCCGCGCGCGCGCTGGCCACGCCGCGCCCCGGCATCGGGCCGCTGCTGGAGGAAGCCTGGCGCCGCTACCGGCTGCCGCTGGCGGTCACCGAGGCCCACATCGACGCGCCGCGCGAAGACCATCTGCGCTGGCTGGCCGAGATATGGCACGCCGCCCAGCAGGCGCGGCGGCGCGACATCGACGTGCGCGCCGTGACCGTGTGGTCGCTGCTGGGCTCCTTCGACTGGAACTGCCTGGTCACCGAGTGCAAGGGCTATTACGAAACCGGGCCGTACGACCTGCGCGGCCCGGAACCGCGCGCCACCGCGCTGGCCACGCTGATGCGGGAGCTGGCCAGCGGGCGGCCGCCCTCGAGCCCGGTCCTGCAGGGCCATGGCTGGTGGCGCCGTCCGCAACGCCTGCTCTATCCGGCCAGTCACATCGAGGACGCCGATCCCTGGCACGACCTGCTGCCATCCGCCGGCACGGCACAACCGCTGCTGATCGCCGGCGCCAGCGGCGCGTTGGGCCGCACCTTCGCCCGCCTGTGCGCCGAACGCCACCTGGCCTGCCTACCGCTCACGCGGCAGGAGATGGACATCGCCAACCCGGCGGCGGTGGAGGCGGCCATTTGCCGCTACCGGCCGTGGGCCATCGTCAACGCCGGCGGTTACGTGCCGCGCCCAGGCAGCGACTACGACGCCGAGCGCTGCCAGCGCGACAACGTGCAGGGCCCGGTGATCCTGGCGGCGGCCTGCGCGCGGCATGGCATCGGGCTGCTGAGCTTTTCCAGCGACCAGGTGTTTGATGGCGCGCGCGACCGGCCCTACGTGGAGAGCGACCCGGTCACCCCGTCCGGCGCGCATGGCCGCAACAAGGCCGAGGCCGAGCGGCGCGTGCTGGCCATGTATCCGGCCGCGCTGCTGGTGCGCACCAGCGCGCTGTTCGGCCCCGGCGATCCGCCGGGCCTGGCGGCCGGCGACCTGGCGGCCTCGCCCACCTACCTGCCCGATCTGGCCCATGCCTGCCTCGACCTGCTGATCGACCGCGAATCCGGCCTCTGGCACTTGAGCAACCCCGGCGGTGGCGGCCGCGCCACGCTGGGCAGCGAGCGCGGCCAGTTGCTGCCACCACTTGAGGATGCAATACAACGCTTTTTGGCCAGCCAGCCATGAATTAATTGCACGACCTCGCCACCGCGCGCTACACCAACGGCAAGTCCCAGGACATCAAGGCCGGCGGCGGCGTCTATTTCACCGCCGGCGCGGATTACCGCGTCAGCCCGGAATTCTCGATCCAGGGCACGCTGAACTTCCACGTGGACGACACCAACGCCGACAACGGCAGCATCAAGTTCAAGCGCTTCCCGGTGGAAGTGCTGGGCTACTACCACCTGAACAACCAATGGCGCATCGGCGCCGGCGTGCGTTACACCAGCGGCGCCAAATTGAGCAGCAGCGGCGCGGCCGCGGGCCTGAACGTCAAGTTCGACAACGCCGTCAGCGGCGTGCTGGAAGCGGAATACTTCTGGACCCCGAGCTTCGGCATGAAAATGCGCTACGTGAACGAGACCTTCAAGAAGTCCGGCTACGAGGACGTGAAGGCCAACCACGTCGGCATCTCCGCCAACTACTACTTCTAAGCCACAAGCCGGTTGCGCCGGCGGCGGCGCTGTGACAAGATGACTGATCCCGTTGCTTCCCCGATCAGGAGTCGCCATGTCCCAGCTGCCCTCGCTGCTTGCATTCCTGGTCGCCGCCGCCAACGCGCAGGACGCGCGGCCGGAGGGGCAGGAAGCCGGACTGTCCATACTAGACGGTGTAAACCAGGCCCGCGCCAGCGGCTACGTCTGCGGCGGCGCGGCCTATCCGCCCGCCCCTCCGCTGCGCTGGAACCAGCAACTGGCCGCGGCGGCGCAGGAACACAGCGCCGACATGGCGTCGCGCGGCAAGCTCGATCATGCGAGCAGCGATGGCGGTACGGTGCGGGAGCGCAGCCAGCGCGCGGGCTACTACTGGACGCGCATCGGCGAGAACATCGCCTACGGCCAGTGGACGCCGCAGGAGGTGCTGGCCACATGGCTGGCCAGCACGGCCCACTGCACCAACATCATGGACCGCGAATTCACGGAGATGGGTGCCGCCGCCAGCCGCACACAGGACGGCCGCGACGGCGTGATCTACTGGACGCAGGTGCTGGGCAGGCCGCGCTAGCGGCGGCTTACCACATCAGGTCATCAGGGATCTTGAAGTCGGCGTACGGGTCGTCCTCGTCCACCTCGGTGCTGGCTTGCTTGACGCGCACCACGATCTCCGGATTGCGCTCCGCGATCTTGTCCGCGATCACGCGCGGCACCAGCTCGTAGCCGCCGCCCTCGCCCACGATCACCAGACGGCCGGCCACGATGTGCTCGCGCACGGCCGCCGTGACGTAGATGCGTTCGATCTTGGTGCCGAAGGTGAAGTTGTAGGCGACGTCGCCGTTCCGGCCCTTGTCCTGCTTATTCTGCCGCACCATCTGCGTGATCTGCGCGGCGATGGCTTTTTGCTGGGCGGCGGCGTCGCGCTCGGCGTTGGCCTGGCGCGCCTTCTCGGCGTTCAGGCGCTGCAGCTCCTGCGCGGCCAGCTTGGCCTCGTCCACGGTTTCCACGCCAGCGCGGCGGTTGTCCTTCTGCTGCTTGCTCTTGTTCTGGTGGGCGACCTTGACTTTGCTCTTGTCGACCAAGCCGGCTTTTAATAACTGATCCGCTAGTCCCATGATGCTAACTCCTTATAAACGAAGGCGATAGCATAACATCATGCGGAACCGGCGCGATCACATCTGACTCTTGAAAAACTTCTCCGGCGAGATGCGGATGGCGGCGCCGGTCGGGCAGGCGCGCACGCAGGACGGCCCGCCCTTCAAGTCCTTGCACAAGTCGCATTTGACGGCCTTTTTCTGCACCGCCGGGTCGTAGTCGGCCTGACGCTCGCCGGGCGATGCACCAAGGCCGAACAGCAGCCACGAAAGGCCGCCGCCGCGCTTGGGCGGCTTGTCCACCGCCATCTGGATCACGCCATACGGACAATTGCGCTCGCAGTTGCCGCAACCGATGCAGGCGTCGCTGATGAACACCTCCCCTTGCAGCGAACGGCCGATGGCGTCCGGCGGACAGTCCTTCATGCAGTGCGGGTTCTCGCAGTGGCGGCAGGCGGTCGGCAGGTGGATGTTGGCAAAGGTCGGCCCCAGGGCGCGCTTCAAGCGCGAGGTGCCATTGTGCGTTTCCGCGCAGGCGGTCTCGCAGTTATTACACTGGATGCACATGGTCTCGTTGATCAGCAGGACATCCGAGGCCTCGCCCACGCCCTGCCCCAGCAGGAACTGCATCAACTCGCCGTCGCGGCTCTTGGTGTGCTCCAGCAGGACATTCTGCTCGGTGCGCGAGATGACCTGGTCCTCGACCGATTTGCGCCAGCTGGGATTGGCGATCAACTGATCGCGCACGGTTTCCGCGTCCAGCACCAGCGCCTCGGTCAGCACCGTGGCCGTCACCGTGGCGCTGCGCGGCGCATCGCGCAGCAGCGCCATCTCGCCGACGTAGTTACCGGCGGCGACGTACGACAGGATGCGCTCACCTCCGCGCACCTCGTCCTTGCGCGACACCGTGACCGAGCCGCGGCGGATCAGGTACATGCCGTCCGCCGGGTCGCCCTCCTTGAACAGCGTCTGCTTGGCCTCGTAACGCCTGACCGTGACGCCGCCGGCCACCAGCGCATCGATGGCGGTGCGCGACAGCATATTGCCGAGATAGTTGTAGATCGCGTTGCGCACGAAGACCATGTCCATGCGCTTGCGCACGTCGTCCACCGACGCGATCAGCTTGAGCATGGTGCGGCGCGGCGTTTCCATCAACACGCAATCGGCGCCGGCGCGGACAGTGGCGGTACGGCGGCGGCCGGAGATCAGGCCCATCTCGCCGAAATACTGGCCCTTTTCCAGCTTGATCTGGCGCACCTTGCCATCATTGCCGGTCAACTCGATTCCCACCGTGCCTTCCAAAATCGAGTAGAAGGTGTTGGTGTAGTCGAACTTGCGGAAGATGATGTCATCTTTGCGCGGTGTGAGCAGGGTGGAGTCCAGCATGAACTCGCGCAGCTGCAGCGTAGTGACGTGGCTAAACAGCGGGACGCCAGCCTTGATTTCATTGATGACCTTCGCCACCTGCACGCCCGGGCGCCACGGCACCAGTTTTTCACGCAGCAGCGCTTCATCGACCGGCTGCACCGGCTTGCCGACGATGGTTTGCACCACCTCGTAGCCCTGATTCATGGCCTGTTTGATCAGCGGGTAACCACCCAGCGCGCCGACGATGTACAGGCCCGGCACGTTGGACTCGTAGGAATCCGACAGCGCCGGCGTGGCGGCCGGATTCGCGTTCGGGAACACCACACCGAAGCTTTCGATCAGCTTGCGCGGCGGCGTCGCGCCCAGGCGGGCGATCACGCGGTGCGCGTGCACCAACTCCTCGCCGTGCTTGCCGTTGAAGACAAACAGCAGCGGCGTGTCGCTGGCCGGTTCGATGTATTTAGTGGTGGCGCTGTAGCGCACCTTGATCTTGCCGCTCTTTTCCGCCGCCGTGATCAGCACGCGGTTGCCCTCTTTGCAGGTGGCGAATTCCTCCTGGCGGTTCAGGATGTAGACCGTGTTCTTCTCGGCCAGCGCCAGCGCGTTCTCGATACCGGCATCGCCGGCGCCGACCACCACGATGGTCTCGCCGGAGAATTCGTCCGGATCGGACAGCGTGTACTGCACCTGCGGCAAATCCTCGCCCGGCACGCCCAGCTTGCGGATATTCCCCTGCAGGCCGATGGCCAGGATCACATGCTTCGCGCGCCAGGTGCTGGCGTTCCCCCCGTTGCCCTGGCTGGTCAACGTGAAGACACCAGTGTCGGCGTCGCGCACGATGGCGGAGACGCGCTGGCCATGCACCACGTTGACGGCCTGCTGTCCCATCTCCTCGTTCCAGGTGGACAGCAGGGCCTCGCGCTTGCCGGCGCTGAAACTCAGGTCGCTGCGCAGCGGCAGGATGCCCGGTTCGGCCATCACGTGCTTGCCCTTCTGGTACTGGTGGATGGTGTCGGACAAATGCGGCTGCGCTTCCAACAGCACGTGGCGCACGCCCAGCGCCTTGGCGCGGGCGGCGGCCGACAGGCCGGCCGGCCCAGAGCCGACGATAACGATCTCGTACAGTTCAGTAGCGTCCATGATTAATTCGCCTGCAGTGAAATGGTGCGCGACAGGCCTTGCAGGCCGTTCGCAAAAACGTCCGGCTTGAACGCATCCTCGTTGGCCAGCGACACGCGCAGCGCGGCCAGCTTGCGGTTCATCTCGGCCACGCCGGCCGCGCCGCCCAGCGCGCCCTGCTTCGCCAGCGACGACGACAGGCTGGAGATGGCCATGTAGGCCTGCTCGGCGCCGGCGTAGTCGGAGAACTGCTGGCGTTTGGCCTCATCGATCAGGCCTAGCAGCACCGCGCGCTGCATCAGCGGCGTGAAGCGCTGCTGTTCCAGCTTGTCGATATAGCGTTGGATGGTGATCGACAGCGCCGAGGCCAGCGCCAGCGGACCGGCGCCGCGGCCGGCGACGCCGGCGGCGCTATTGCCCGCCACCGCCTGGTGCAGTTGCGCGACTTGCGCGCTGAAGGCGTTGGCGCCTGCGGGGTCGGTGGCGCGCACGATGGCGCGCAGCATCAGCAGATTGCTGTCGTTGAGGCGCATGCGGCCCGGGCCCACGCCCAGGCGCGGCGTCCACTTCCTCTCGCTCATCGGGTGATGGCAGGCGTGGCAATCGAACAGCGCCAGTTCCGGGAACAGGCCATCACGCCCGCGCTTAGGATCGGTCAACGCGTCCAGCTGGTTCTTCGACGCCAGCGCCTGGCCGATGGCCCACAGGCGCACGCTGTCGTAATCGCCCTTGCGCTTGCGCCAGTCGTCATCGATTTTGTAGTGGGCCGGCGCCAGTTGGGCGAAGGTGTCCAGCTCAAAGCTCAGGCGCGGGTGGCCCGCGCCCATGATGCGATGCGAAACGAAGCGGCTGTTGTCGCCGACGTGGCAGGACAGGCACAACCTCGCCTGCTCCACCGGTTTCTCGGTCGGGTACATGCCCTTGGCGACGTTGTCCGCATGGGTGGCGCCGGGCGCGGTGTGCGAGCGGATCCACTTGTCGGCCGGGCCGTGGCAGGCCTCGCACCCGACGCCGTCGGACAGCATGTGGCGCTCGCCGCGCAGCGCCGGCGGCGGCGTGTGGGCGTGGCAGTCCAGGCATTCCTGCGCATTCTCCGCGCCCTGCTTGAGCCCCAGCTTGGCGGCGATGGAGCGCGACTGTGCGTTCAGCAGCACGGCATACGCCTTGGCATGCTTGTCGAGCCGCAGCCAGGTGGTGTATTCGTTCTGCTGCACGGTGGAGCCGGTCCACGGCGCCACCGCGCCGTGGCAGGTGCTGCTGGCGCAATTGACGGTGCCGACCGACTGGTGTGGCGACGCGTTGGGCAGCACTGGCGAAGTGCTGGAACTGGCGGCCAGCACCAGCCCGCAGGCCAGCATCAGGCAGGCGGACAGGATCCGTTTCATTTCTTTCCTTTCTGCGCGCGCGGCACATAGTCGCCGGGCACACCCTGATCGCTCACAGTCCAGACTTGCGCGTCAGGCTTTAAATACAGTTTAGCCATTTCGGCGGCGTTGAACGGGCGCGAGCCGATGCGGCCGAACACCGCGATCTGGCCGCCCGTCTCGTCGACCGCGCGGTCGCGGTCCAGGCCTTTGGACAGCGCCAGCGCCGGCGTGCGGGTGTGGCTCCATGCGATCAGCTGCGGCTTGGGCTCCGGCGAGAAACCGTAGAAACGCGGCTGCGTGTCCGGCGCCGTCAACTGCAGCACCTTGAGGCCATTGGCGCCGTCGGCCACGTAGCCGAACAGCGAGGCGTTGGTGGAGCCGACAATCACATCGCGCGCGTCATTCAGCTTGCCGTCGGCGTTGAACATCTGATAGACCTTCGGCTCCGCCGGCTTCTCGACATCGATGATGGCCAGGCCTTGCTTGCCCGCCGCGACGTAGGCGTAAGTGCGCGCCACGTAGACTTTGCGCGCATCGTCCAGCGCCACGCGACCCGGCAGCAGCGCCGGCTTGGCCGGCAGCGTCACGTCGACCACGCGCAGGCCGCTCCGGTCGGTCACGAACAGGTAGCGGAACTGCAGCGCCGAGGCGCGCGCGCCGTCCAGCGGAATGGTGGCCAGATGGCGCGGCTTGAGCGGATCGTCCAGATCAACGATCACCATGCCGGCGTCGGCGGCGATGTAGGCGATATGCCCGCCCAGCACAATGTGCTGCGCGCCGTTCAGCAGGCCGTTCGGATTCCATGTTAGCGCACGCTTGAGGAAGTTGTTGCGCGCCTCGCCGTCGGCCAGCGTGTCCACGTTCACCAGAATCAGGCCCTCCTGCGCATCGCTGATGGCGGCGTAATGATAGATCGGGTGGAACGGCTGCTCCTGGTTCGTCACGCGCATCAAGTCGCCCTGATTGCGGGTCGGCGCGATCGGCTGGTTGGTCGGCAGCGCCATGCAGGTGGCGTTCCTGGACGGCACCTGCGTGTTTTGTCCCAGCGGCGAATACGGCGCGGTGACGATACGCTGCGACACGCCCTTGTTGGCGATGCTGGCAACATCGTACACGCGCAAACCGCCCTTGCCTTCGGCGGTGAACAGGTACTCGCCGCGCAGTTGCAGGCAGTTGGCCGCGCCCTCGGTCGGATGCGAGTGCGTTTCGGTCAGCTCCATCTGACGCGCCTTGTGCTGCTCGTACCAGTCCGGATACGCGTAGCGTTGCAGATAGCTGCCCTTCACCGCCTGCGGCTCGTCCCACTCGGTGACGGTGGCCGCCTCCACGTGGCCCGCTTCGCCGATCCAGGCGTTGTAGCCGACGAAGTTGACGAAGTTGGTCCCTTGCAGCAGCAACTGCGCCATGATGGCGTTGTTGTCATTGGCCCTGGAAACGTGGCAATCGGAGCAGGTCTTGGTCTCCTCCTTGCGCTCGGTGTGCGGATAGTGTGGCGCAAACGCCTGCGACGAGAAGCCGCTGGCGGCGATCGGCGGCTGCTGGATGTAGATCTTCTCGCGGTTCGAGTTCACCGACGACAGCACCAGCGCGGAGCTGGAACGCACCGGCGTGATCTTCGATCCCTTGACCGGACCGGCCACGCCCAGCTGGAACATGTCGTCGCGCGCCACCTGCGGGTTGTACGAAGCGTAGTTGCGCGTTTCGCCGCCCTCGTAGTGCAGGCGTTCCGTCTTCCAGTTGGCCTGGATTGGCAAGTGGCAGCCGGCGCAGCTGGTGGTCCACGACAGGTGGCAGCTGTGGCAGCTCATCTTGTCGTTGTCGTGCGCCAGCTTGCCGACGCCCGGCCCCCACTTGCCTTGCTGGCCTTCCGGGCCGGCGCTCATCAACTTGGCGCGCGCGGCTTTCTCGTTGTAGTGCGGGTTGGCCGGATTGACCGAATCCTTCACCAGGCTGACTTCCCATTCCTTTTTCGGATCGGTGGCGGCGCGCTGATACAAGCGGCCTTCGCGCCACTCGAAACGCTGGCGGCCATCCTGCGTTTTCAGCAGCGACATATCCATGCCGCCCGGTTTGGCCGCCGGACCGCTGGTGCGCAAGGTCGGATATTTGGTGGCGCTGCCGTGGCAATCCACGCAATCGACCTCGATCGCCGCCGCCACTTCACCATAGATATGGCCATTGCTATGCGCGTCCTGCGAGAAGTGGCAGTCCACGCACTGCATGCCCTTCTCCATGTGGATGGAAGCCAGGTGCACGGTCTTCTTGAATTTATCCGGGTCGTTATCGTCGATGATATTGCCCTTGGCATCCAGCAGCGCACCCTTGCGGTCACGCTTGTAGATGGCGCGGAAATTCCAGCCGTGGCCGTGGTAGTCGGCGAACTGCGTATCCTTCAGCGTTGGATTCAGCTTGGAGACATTCTTCAGGAATTCCGGATCGCTCCAGTTGCCGCGCGTGGCCGCTTCTTCCGGATTGCGCGACTGGATGGCGCGGATCTCGGCGTCGGTCGGGTACTTCTGCTTCTTTGGCCACATGGCCGGCGCGTCCGATTCGTAGTCCCACATGGTGTAGCCGTAGAACGAGTTCACGAAAATGTTCGGCTGGTGCATATGGCAGGTCATGCACTGCGATGAGGGAATCGCGCGCGTGAATTCGTGCTTGATCGGATGGCCCGGCTCGTTCTTCGGAATCGTTGGATCGGCCGTCCTGGTCATGCCGCTGTTGCCGGCCGCCGCGTAAGGGCCGGAGTGCAGCGGGTCGCGGTCGTTGGCGTAGATGGTATGGCAGGCGGTGCAACCGGAGGAGCGATAATCGCCCGGCTGCTCGTTCGTCCCGAGGAACCACAGGTGCGGATCGTTCAGGCGCGTCTTGGTGATGTTGATGGCCGGGACGGCGATACGGCCGCCGGTGCCCGGACCGCGGTTGGACTGGTGTATGTCGGGACGGCCCGGTTCATCCAGCTTTTGCAGTGTGCCGGAGCTGTTCGGCAGACCGATTTCCGGGAATGCGCTGCTGATCACGCGGCCGCCGCGCTCGAACACGCGGAACACGTCGGCCGGTGCGATGGTCTCCCACGCCGGCAGTGGATACAGGCGATCGAGGATGCCCTTCTCCACAAACAGCTGGTTATCCACGCGCAGCGGATTGACGATGGCCGCCGCCGCGCCTTCCGGCGTGTACGACTCGCCGAGGATGTAGCGTTTATAAGGCAGGATGCCGTTGTTGTAGCTGGCGCCGCCCCACAGCATGGCGGACGTCGCCATCAGGCTGCGTTCCTGCGCCTGGATGATGGGCAGGTGGCAGGCGCCGCATGCGTCGCGCGCCACGCGCAGGTCGCCCGGATTGATGAAGCGGATGTAGGCTGGATGCTCCTGATTCAGCTTGGCGTAGGAACCTTGTGGATTGGCGGACGACGGGTACTTCCAGTACTTCTCGTTGCGCGGCAGGATGTGCGCGGCGTCCAGCGCCGAGCGGTAGGCCGGGCTGTCCGGCTTTCCTTCGCCGATGACGGAGGCATTGCCGCCGTGGCAGTCGGTGCAGCCCAGCACCACGCCGGGATTGGCGTGCATGGTGTGACGGTCGGTGACGGTGTGGCAGCTCAGGCAACCGGACGATTTGGCGTCGGCCTGCTGTTCGCTTTGCGCGGCGGGGGCGGCAGGCGCCATGATGTAGTCGCGCAGCGTCAGCACCGCCGTGGAATTGGCGCTCACCAGCGATACCGCCGCAGCCGCCATCAGCAGCAGCGCCAGTGCGAGGATGTGTTTAAACGCCTTCATGTCAGTAAGTCAGGACCATGTTGAATAAAACGGAATACAGCGTGCCCTGTTTGTCGCCATACAGGGCCTTGAGCGCTTTGCCGGGACGCAGCGCCGCGACCGAGCTGTTGATGATGACGTTCTGGTTGTAGAACGGCCGCCAGTGCATGCCCACCGACAGGTCGATGCCCATCTCCTTGGACGGCAACGCCTGCGCGCGCAGCACTTCCAGCACACGGGTGTCCATGAAGCGCAGATAGGAGACATTGCCGAACACGCGCAGTTCCGGCAGCAGGTCCATGTCCGCGCCCACGCCAACCAGCGCCAGGCCGGGATTGACGAAGTTGGACTGGCCTTCATCTTTCGATGACCGCAGCGAAGGCAATATGCCGTTGCGGCCGGACAGCGCCACGCCGCCGCCACCGATCAGCGGCAAACCTTGCCGGATCGAGAAGCTGGTATCGGAACCGGCGATCTGCGGGTTTTCCAGGATGGCGTCGAAGCCGGTGGACTTGTTGTCGTACGGGTCCTTGTCGCCGGAAGCCAGCACCAGCGAGGCGCGTGCGCGTATCCAGCTGAAGTCGCGCGACAGTTCGCTGGCGTGGAAGCCCGCGCGGATCCGCTGCGCGCCATGCGCCAGCGGGTCGTGTTCGTTGTGGCCGAACGCCAGATACGTGGCCGTGGACAGGTTCCACGCGCCGATATGCCCGTCGCCGCTGTAGCCCAGGTAGGTGACGTGGTAGCGGTGCGAGCGCAAATCGCCCAGGAAAGCCGGACGCACCAGGAAGCCGTTGGTGTCGTAGGCTTTTTCGGTGTCCGCATTGCGGTTGTGGACGACGCTGGCCTGCGACGTGAAGCCGACCCACGGCCAGTCTTGGCGATACAAGTTGGCCAGATAGACCTGATCCTTGCGCAGTCCTTTGCCGACCGCGTTCAAGCCGCTGTTGCTGTCTTTCTCGAAGCGCGCGAACGCGGCGATGTTGTACTGCCAGCGGTTGTTGTCGCGATTGCCGAACAAGCGCACGCCGAACGGCGAGTCCTGAAACAGGAAGCCCCGGAAATCGTTGGTGAACGGCTGGATGCCAACCCGCAGGCTGTCGAAGTCGTAGCGGTCGGAGACGTTGCGCAGGTGGACGTCCGCGAACATCTCCTGTATGCCCACGAAGTTGTCGGTACGGCGCTTGCCCTGCGATGGGTCGATGCGCAGCGCGCCCGCCTCCTGCACCAAGGCGCGGTTGAAGTTGAACACCGGGACGAAGCGCAGTTCATAGTCCGGCGGCCGGAACGTGGTGTCGCCCTTGATCAGCCCCAGGTTCAGAATCAGGTTCTGCACCATCACCGTTTGCTGGCCGCGCCCGAAGATGTCGTTGGCGCCCGGCGCGATGCCGATCTGGCCGGCCACCGGCGTCGGCAGGCGGCGCAGCTCCAGCAGCGAGTCGGAGACCACGCCGAGGTTGAAGAACAGATCCGGCGCGTACTGCTTGAGGACGGGCAGGTCGGCTTTCAGGGCGTTCTGGTTGTATGGGTCATACCATGGGAACTTGAAGCCCAAGGTTTGCATCAGGCGCCAGCGGTCCGCTATCGGCAGGGATTCACGCGGCAGGTTGGCTTGCGGCGGCGGCACCTGCGATGGATCGATCGCAGGCAGAACGGCCAGTTGCGGCACGCCGGCGTTTGCGCCCGGACGTGCGGGCGTGATGCCATCGGCGGCTTCCGGAGCGCGTGCCGCGCCGGGGGCGTCGAAGACCTCTATCGTCATTTCCCCATATTCCGCAGGCACCATCTGGATCCAGCCGGCGCGCTGTGCATCCAGCGGCACCTTGTACCAGTCGCCGCGCTGCTCAAGAATACCAACCATCGCGCCGCGCGACAGCTCGGCCAGCGGCAGCGACTTGGCCGAAGGTTCGGCGCGCACCGGTACGGTGACGGCCAGCACCTGCAACTGCTGCGGCGCAGCCTGCGCGGCGACCGCCACCAGAACTGCAGCCACACCAAAAGAGAACGCGGTTTTATATGCCATCACACACGCTCTGCTCTGTGCTGTTGTTGAACGGCGCCTGCGGGCACTGGGCATAACGCAGGTTGCGGCCTTTCGGCGCCAGCGTGTCAGCGCGGCGCGACGCCGGCGCGTGGCCGATACCGGTCTTGAGCGACGACGCCGCGCGCGACACGCCCAGCATACCGATCATGTCATCCTGATCGACGCCGTCGCCGGACACGCCGATCGCGCCGATCAAGGTTGTGCCGCGATAAATCGGGAAGCCGCCGGGGAAAGTCTGCATGCCGTTTTCCAGCCCGATCGCGTTGCCGGTGCAGCTGCGATTGGCCGACGACGGCGACAGGATCGCGCCTACCAGCGACGGATATACCAGATCCAGTTGCAGGCCGACGTTGAACGGGCTCCATGTGGCCGTGGTCTTGGACAACGGCCCGGCCGGATTGCCATCTATCCCGTCCGGGAAATTAGGCCGCGCTATATTGCCGATCGCGCGCGCCGAAAACGCCACGCCGTCGCTGAACGCCGCCGCGTTCCCAAAGAAGCTGCGCGATGACGCCATATAGCCATCCACGCCAAACAACGCGCCCTGCTTGAGCGAACCGTTGAAGTAGCCCAGCTGCGGCAAGGCGGAAATCGCCGACGACGCGCCGGCCGACGAGAAGAACGCCGCCGTGCGCGCCTTCTGCAGGGACACGTCCACGCCGAACACCGGCCCGTCGCCACTGCGTGCGAGACCCAGCACATGGCCTCCCGCATCGACGATCGATACCGTCACCTCCGCCGCCGATCCGACCGGAATGCGGATCTGCGCGCGCGCCTGCGCCGCCACGCCCAGCGCCTGCGACAGCAGCTCCTGTACCTCCACCGCGCTCATGCCGGCGCCACCGGAAGCAACTGGCAACGGCGATAGCGAGGCGCTGGCCGGATACCGGTTGCCCTGCGCCGCGTTCACCAGGATCTGCGAACCGCCCTGCGCGACAAAGCCGGACGCCGGCTCGCCAAATGCCGTACCGGCCAGGATGCCGGCGCCGTCGTAGTAGCCATCCACCGCCAGCAGGCCGCCCGCCATGCCGCTGACGCGCGTGGCCGTGACGGCGACCGGCTGCGAGGCCGAATTCGCGTACGTCAGCGTCACGCCGCCGGCCGTGATGCGGTCGGCGTGGATGCAATCCGGCGCCGCAAAACCGCTCTGCGCCGACAAGGCGATACGCTCATCCAGATCCGCGCCGCTGGTGGTTGGCGAGGGATCGAGTCCGTACACACCATCGGCGATGACACCCACGCCGCCCACCACCCGGCCGTTTTTATATAACGGGAAACCGCCCGGATCAGCGGCCAGGCCCAACGGCGAGCGCTTGGGGCCAATGCCGATGCCGGCGCCGCGTTGAACCAGATCGCCGCAAGGCAGTTGGCTGAACTGCACGCCAAACAGCGGACCGCCGGCGGTCTGCGCGATGCCCGGCACAAAGTGGTCCTGCACGATAAAGCTCGCCGTACGGGTGCTGAATGCGTTGCCGGACGAGGACAGATAGGCGCCAGTCAGCGCCTTGGCCACCGCCGCGAGGTCGGAGCCGATCAGGCCACTCAGGCCGTCCAGTCCTTGCGGATTGTCCGCGCTGTTCTTGCCGCTGCCGCTGAGGATATTCACCGTGGCGCCGGCGCCCGTCATGCGATAAACCGCCAGCACGTTGCCGGCGCGGTCCACCACCGCGATGGTGGCCTTGGCGCCCAGTTTGGAGGCCGCCTCCGCGCCTTGGGCCAATACCTGCTCCACTTCCGCCGCCGTGATGGACTGTGGCGTGGCGGCCGGCGTGAAGCAGGCGCCGGAAGATCCGCCCCCCGTGCCGCCGCCTCCAGCCGTGCCGCCGGACGAGCCGCCACCACCGCTGCACGCCGTCAGCATGGCCAGCGCCACCGCCAACACACCAGCCCACGGGCCGGCTCCCAGCCGGCGCGGAACGCGGCCCGTGGCGCCGCGTACTTTCGTGATTCGCTGCGCGCTCATGGCTTCATCGCCTTCGCCGCTTGAGGACCGGCATGCAGATCAGGCATGTGATAACCGTGGCACATCGCGCAATCCGACTTCACCTTGCCGACCACCGGCTCGGTGCCGGCATGGCAATCGCGGCACTCTTTAATGGTCGGCATCAGCACATCGCTGGACTTGCCCGACTTGGCTGCCAGGTGGCAGTCCGCGCATGGAGCCTGGCGGTGGGCGGCGTGATCGAAACCGGCTTTCGGCATCCACGCGTGCTGCGGCGTGACCGGTGCGATCTTCCACTGCGGCAGATCGGCGCCCGGCGTACCGACCTTGCCCGGACCGGGCACGCGGCTCACATCGTGGCAGACCACGCACGAGGTTTTCTCGAACAGTTCGGTCGCGGCGGCGGCGGCGCGTGCGCGCGCATCGCCCGGGCCTTGCACGAAACTGGCCGGCGCGCGCTGCGCGTCGCCCGGGCGAACCGTGAACACCGGACCGTTGACCGGCGGCGTATCGATGGCGACCTTGCTGCTGTTGACGTAGCCATAGAACTCGCGCAACGTGGACAGCACTTCGGCCGGCGATCCGTGCGGCACCTGGCGCTGCGACAGCGCCGGCTCGAAAGCCAGCGTGTGGCAGGACTGGCAGTCGCGCTGCATGGTCACGCGCTGGAAGCCGGCGCCGCTCTCGGTCGGGCGGTGGCAGCTTGCACATTCCAGCCGGGTCTTGCCATTCGGGCCGGCGATGCCGCCCACGGCCAAGTGTTTATCGTGCGGGAACTTGAGCGTATTGGCCTGGCCGATCGGCTGGCTGCCCTGGCGCAGGCGCACAAAAGTGGTTTCCGAAGCCGCCACCTGCACGCGAAACTGCGGGTGCGCCTTGGCGAAGTCCTTGACGTTGGCGACTTGCGTCCCGGGCAGCTTGCTTTCCAGGTCGCCGTGGCAGGACGCGCAACCAGCGCCGATATAGCGGCGATTCTGCGACACCAGCCCTTCCGCGCCCTGGTGGTCGCGGTGGCAGGTGGCGCAGCGGGTTTCGTGCAGCGCCGGCATCGACGCGATCTTGTCGGCCACGTGGTTGCCGATACCGCGATGGCACGCAAGGCAGTCCTTGTCCTGCACCTGCTGGAACGGCGCGGAATGGCAGGACTTGCAGTCCAGTCCAAACGGCTGATGCGACGACGACAACGTACCGGGATTCCATTGCGCGTCCAGTCCAAAAGCGGTCGGCGAGGCGCGCACGAACGCATGGTTAAGCACCGGCGCGGCGGCCGGCGTCTTGCGCAGCTTGGTGGCCTGCTCTTCCACCGGTTGGAATACCGCGGGCCACATCGAGGCCATCACCGGCAGCACCAGGGCGCCCAGCAGCACCAGCACAAACAGCAGCCATGACATGCCGCGCCGGCCGACCAGCGGACGTTGCAGCGCGTCGATCTCCTTCTGGAGCTTATCGTTGTTACGGGATTGCATAAGCGATTACCAGTAGAAGAAGACCGAGACGATGTGGGCCACCAGCGCCACCAGCAGCGCGATCGACATCGGAACATGGAACAGCAACCAGATTTCCGTCAGCGTGCGCAGGCGCACGAAGGAGCGGATGCGCTTGAGCTGCTGCAGGCGGCGAAACTGCAGGGTATAGATTTCGTTGGAGTTGGGGTCGGCCTGGTCGCCCACTTCACGCAGGCGTTTCAGCACGCGCGCGGTGGCGCAATGGCGATTGCGGCCGGTCAGGCGCTGGCGGCGTTTAGTAAAGATCTCGCACGCCGCCGATTCCTCCACCAACGCCAGCAGCATCGGCGGGCGGCCTTGCGCCAGCATGCGGCAGCGGTCATCGAGGTCACGCAGGTCTTGCGCGATCTGGTCGAGCGTGCGGCCATCCAGCAGGTCGCCCATCAGCGACGGGTGATGCAGGTACAGCACCACGCCCCAGATGCCGCTGACGATGACGGCCATGGTGAGGGCGTAGGCAAAGGTGTGGACGTTCCAGCCGAATTCAAAACCGCAGTGCAGCGTGGCCACCACCGCCAGCGCCAGGCCAAGATAAACGTGGGCAGACAACCAGCCGCGCAGGGTGCCCATGCGCGAGGCGTAGGCGCGCTTGCGCACGCCGAGCAGCAGCAAAAACACGATCAGCAGCGCGCCCAGCGTGCCGAGGCCATAACCGAGGATGGTGCCGCCGCCCGGTTTGATCGGCGGATTATCGACTACATACAGCGCGATGCAGGCGGCCAGCAGGACGATAGCCCACTTGGCGTAGCGGAAACGCTGGTACGACATGAAATTGTCTTGCAACATAATTGTGACTTCTGGCGGGAGAGGCTGGTGTCTGTTTAATCAACTTAAATTGCAAATAGTCAACTATATACCGGCAGTCTAACACTATCTGGCATGGGTAATTGGGGGATATTTTTATTTGGCGCGTATACGCAACTGTATGCGTGTATCGCCTGGTTTTGCGGATTGCGGGGGCGATTCCAGGTCGTCGGGCGCGGCGATGGCGTTGCCGGTTTTGGAGATGCGTGCGGTCACGACAAGTTTGTCAAATTGTGACATTTTCACGCCAGGCATCATACCCATGCTGTCGTCGAGGGTGAATTGCAAAGGCAAATCGCGCACTTGTTTACGCAACACGGCGAGCGGGAAGCGCGGGCCGTCGGCGGCCTTGGCCACCACGAACAGGGTGTCGCCGTCCGCTACTTGCGCGCGCAAGGCGGGATCCAGGTCGACGGTGCCGCTGATGGCCGTGGTGGTGGCCGGCGTAGCGGCGGCCGCGCCCTCCACCGGCGCGCCGATGTGGGCCAGGTTGTCGCGCGCCATCTGGGCGAATTCGGAATTCGGGGCGGCGTTGGCCAGCGCGGCCTGCCAGTGCAGGGCGGCGGCGGCGAGGTCGGTGCGTTCGAACGCGGCGTCGCCGGACAGGATCAGGGCCTTGACGTTTTTCGGATCGGCGGCCAGGGCGCGGGCCAGCAGGCGTTCCGGCTCGCCGTGCAGTTTCTGGTTTTGCGTCATGGCGAGGACGTCGGCGTAGTCGGCCAGGATCTGGGCGTCGTCCGGGATCAGCGTGATCAGGCGCGCGTAGGCGCCGCTGGCGGCGACGAAACGGCCCATGGCGCTGTAGGAGCGCGCCAGCAGCGCCCAGCCGTTGGGATCCTGCGGCTCACGCGCCATGCGCTCGGCCAGTTTGGCGACCATGGCCTCGGCTTCATTGCTGGTATGCGGATCGAGGCCCTGGCCGGCGGCGACAGGTGCGGCCGCCGGCGCGGTCAACGCCTGCGGCGTGCCAAGCGAGGCATACAGCGCGCCGGCGCCGGCGGCCAGCGCGAGCGCCAGCACGGCGGCCTGCCAGCGCGCCGGCGTGAGTGCCGCCTGCGCACCACCGGTATGGGCGGTGGGATGAACGTCTTCGGCCACGCGCTGTTCGAGTTCACGGCGGGCGGCGGCGTAGGCTTCGGCGTCGATGCTGCCTTGCTCGCGGTCCGCTTCCAGCTCGCGCAGCTGGTCGCGCAGGACGGCCAGGTTCAGTTGGTCCGCCTGCGGCGCGGCGGTCACGCCGGCGCGCGACAGCAATGGACGCAAGAGCAGCCACAGGACCAGCACGCACATGACCGCGGCGGCGAATACGAAGCCGTTCATGGCTGCTCCTTGTCGTTATCCAGCAGCGCGCGGGCGCGTTGCATATCCTCTTCCGATGGCGCGGTCTCGCGCCGCGCCGCGCGCAGGCGCGACATCAACAACGCCACACCTGCCAGCAACAGCAACGCCGGCCCAAACCACAAGAGCCACGTGGTCGACTTCACCGGCGGACGATACAAGACAAAATCCCCATAGCGCTGCACCATGAAGTCCAGCACCTCCTGCTCGGACTTGCCCTGCGCCAGCTGCTCGCGCACTTCGCGACGCAAATCGGA
Organism: Duganella sp. SG902; assembly: GCF_013376005.1. Taxonomy (GTDB): domain Bacteria; phylum Pseudomonadota; class Gammaproteobacteria; order Burkholderiales; family Burkholderiaceae_D; genus Rugamonas. The sequence continues at coordinate 39,477 of NZ_JABMJK010000009.1, forward strand.
CGCCAGGCCGGCGTGAGAATCAGCGATGGTCTGGTTTTGGCACACCAGGCAACGCAACTCCTCTTCCAGCGCGGCGGCACGTTTGTCCAGATCTGCGTCGGCGTGGGCCGACAAGGCCAATGCCATCAGCAAGGCGGCAATCCATTTAACCATTGCCGCTCTCCTTGTTCAGCTTTGCGATCAACGGCACCAGCGTGCCCGTCACCACTTCCGGCGTCAGGATGCCGATCTGCTTGTAGCGGATGATCCCACGCTTGTCGATCACGAACGTCTCCGGCACGCCGTACACGCCATAGTCGATGCCAACGCGGCCATCCTGATCGAACGCCGACACCAGATACGGATCGCCCTCACGCTGCAAATTGGCGATGCCGTCGTCGCGGCCATCCTTGTAATTCAGGCCGACGATGGGCGCGAGCTTCATGCGTGCCAGCTCCATCAGCACAGGATGCTCCTGGCGGCAAGCCACACACCACGAAGCCCATACATTCAGAATCCACACCTGCCCCGCCATGTCGCGCGTGCCGATCTGACGCTCGGGCATGTGCAGCTGCGCCAGCGAAAACACTGGCGCCGGCTTGTTAATCAATGGCGACGGCACCTCGCGCGGGTTCAGATGCAAACCCACCCACAGGAATCCCAGCAGCGCGACGAATACGCCCAGCGGCAGAATAAAGCGTTTCATGCCTTGCCTTTCTTCAGACGATAGCGCTTGTCCAGCGCCGCCAGCAGCCCGCCGAATGCGATCAACAAAGCGCCGGCCCAGATCCACGCCACAAACGGCTTGTGCTGGATGCGGACGATCCAGTTGCCGGTCTTGACCTCTTCGCCCAGCGCCAGATACAGGTCGCGCGTCGGACCGCGATCGATGGCCGCCTCGGTCATCGGCATGCCGCCGGACGCGAACTGGCGCTTCTCCGGCAACAGCGTGGCAATGTGCTTGCCGTCGCGCGTGACATCGAACGTGCCGCGCACCGCCGAATAATTCGGGCCTTCCACATTCCGCAAGCCGACAAAACGGAAATCGTAACCGCCCACGTGATGGATATCGCCGCTGCGCATCGGCACATCGTGCGAAATCTCGCGGCCCTTCACCAGCGTGACGCCGATGACGAACACGCCGATGCCGGCGTGCGCGATCAGCATGCCCCAATAGCTGCCCGGCAGCGTGGACAGGCGATGGCTGAAGCGCGTGCGGTTGTCCTCGAACACGCGCAGGCGCTGCAGCAGATGCCACACGCTGCCCAGCAAAATCCACGCGGCCAGCGCGAGGCCCATGACCAGCAGCGGCGACATGCCGACAGCGACGGCGGCGGCCAGCGCCAGCAGCACCGCAGCCGCGCCGACCCAGCGCAGGCTGCGCACGTCCTTGAAGCCAGCCTGCTTCCAGCGCAGGAACGGGCCGGCGGCCAACAGCAGCAGCATCGGCGCCATCAGCGGCACGAACACGGTTTCGAAGTATGGCGGGCCAACCGAGATCTTGCCCATACCCAGCGCGTCGAGGAACAGCGGGTACAGGGTACCCAGCAACACGGTGCCCGCGGCGGCCACCAGCAGCACGTTATTCACCAGCAGCAGCGACTCGCGCGAGAACATGGCGAAACGGCCGCCAAGGCCGACCTGCGGCGCGCGCCATGCGTACAGCAGCAGCGAGGCGCCCACCACCAGCGCCAGGAACACCAGCACGAACAAGCCGCGCTTTGGGTCGGTGGCGAAAGCGTGCACGGAGGTCAGCACACCCGAGCGCACCAGGAAGGTGCCCAGCAGCGACAGCGCGAACGCCATGATGGCCAGCAGCACGGTCCAGTTCTTGAAGCTGCCGCGCTTTTCCGTCACGGACAGCGAGTGGATCAGCGCCGTGCCGACCAGCCATGGCATGAAGGAGGCGTTTTCCACCGCGTCCCAGAACCACCAGCCGCCCCAACCCAATTCGTAATAGGCCCAGAAGCTGCCGAGGAAGATCCCCAGCGTCATGAAGATCCACGCCACCAGGGTCCATGGACGCGACCAGCGCGCCCACGCGGCATCAAGCTGGCCGCCGATCAGCGCGGCGATGGCGAACGCGAACGCCACCGAGAAGCCGACGTAGCCCATGTACAGCAGTGGCGGATGCGCGATCATGCCGATGTCCTGCAGCAGCGGGTTGAGGTCCTGCCCTTCCGCCGCGCCGGGCAGCAGGCGCTCGAACGGATTCGAGGTCCACAGGATGAAGGCGAGGAAGCCGACACTGATCAGGCCCATCACACCCAGCACGCGCGCCACCACCTCGGCCGGCAGCTGTCGGCTCAACGCGGCGACAGCGGCGGTCCACAGCACCAGAATCTGAATCCACAGCAGCAGCGAGCCTTCGTGCCCGCCCCACACGGCGGAGATGCGGTAATGCAGCGGCAACAGGGTGTTGGAGTGCGAGGCGACGTACAACACGGTGAAGTCATTCGCGACAAAGGCTTGCACCAGGCAGGCGAAGGCGAACGTCACCAGCAAAGCCTGCGCGTAGGCGGCGGGGCGGGCGACGGCCATCCAGCGGCCGGCTGTGGCGCCGCCGCGCAGCGACGCGAAAAGCGGCATCACGCCTTGCAGCAGCGCGACGCAAAACGCCAGCATCAGCGCGAAGGAACCCAGTTCTGGAATCATTTCTTGTCCTTGGCCTCGGCGGCCTCTTTCAGTGCGCGCGCGGCGTCCGGCGGCATATAGTTTTCATCGTGCTTGGCCAGCACCTCCGTGGCGACAAACACGCTGTCCGCGCCCAGTTTGCCCTGCACCACAGCCCCTTTGCCTTCCTTGAACAGGTCCGGCAGGATACCGCTGTAGCGCACCGGCACACGCTGCGCCAAGTCGGTGATGATGAAGTCCACGGTGACACCGTCGCCATTCCTGCGCAGGCTGCCCTTTTCCACCAGGCCGCCCATGCGCAGATTGCGCGCGCGGTCCGGGCTGGCCAGCACCTCGGTCGGCGTGACGGAGAACACCAGGTTCTTCTGGAAGGCGGACGAGATCAGCCAGGCCGCCAGCGCCAGCAGGGCCAGGCCCGCCGCCACCAGCGCCAGGCGCTTTTGTCTAGGTTTCATCGTGGTCCTGCTGATGTTTCAGTTGCGCCAGCGCGGCGCGTCGGCGCAGGCGCAGCGCCACGCTTTCGCATACAGGAAGCAGCAGCGCGGCGCCGATGGAGCCCCATACGTACAGGCCATAACCGCCCATGCGCAGCCATTCGCTCATACGGCCTCCTTGAGCCACGCGCTGCGTTTCTCGCGTTCGAGAATGATGCAGCGCAGGCGCGCGAGCGCTGCGGCGAAGGTGTAGGACCATGCGCCCAGCGCCACCAGCAGCATCCCGGTCAACATGATCGCGGCCATACTGGGCGCGGCGGTCAGGCTGACGGAGGCGCCCTGGTGCAAGGTGTTCCACCACTTCACGGAGAAGTAGATGATGGGGATGTTCACCACGCCGACCAATGCCAGCACGGCGCCTGCGCGGTCGGCGCGGCGTGGGTCGGTGATGGCGGATTGCAGTGTCATGAAGCCGATGTAGAGGAACAGCAGTATTAATTCAGAGGTCAGTCGCGCGTCCCATACCCACCAGGCGCCCCATGTCGGCTTGCCCCACAGCGCGCCGGTCCACAGGGCCAACGCGGTGAATATGGCGCCGGTGGGAGCGAGGGCGCTGGCCATCATGGATGACAGACGGGTATTGAGCACCAGGCCCAGTCCTGCCCAGAAGGCCATCGCGAGGTAGATCACCATGGACATCCAGGCGGCTGGCACGTGGACGTAGATGATGCGGTAGGAGTCGCCCTGCTGCCAGTCGGTCGGCGCCATCACCAGGCCGACGTACAAACCGGCGACGGTCAGCAAGACCGCCAATGCGGCAAACCAGGGAACCAGTTTGCCTGCCAACGGATAGCACTGCTGCGGCGACGCCCAGCGGTAGAGCAAACTGTTAAACTGGTTTTTCATGAGGATGACATTGTATCTACCTCTGTCACTCCAGTGCAATGCGCAAAGCCGCCGCCGTGGCCCACGGAGCCAGTGCCACGGCGCCTGCGAGCAGGCCTCCCAGTAAAAATAAATGCGATTGTGGATCTGGCGCCACAGCTGCGCCGGCGCCGAAGATTAGTACTGGTACGTACAGTGGCAAAACTAATAATGCAATCAGCACCCCGCCGCCGCGTACGCCCAATGTGAGGGCGGCACCGATGGCGCCGATCAGGCTGAGGATGGGCGTGCCCAATGCGAGGCTGGCCATCAGGATGAGGACTTGTTCGGCGGGCAGGCCGAATTGGAGCGCCAGCAGTGGCGAGAGGACGATCAGCGGAATGCCGGTGGTGAGCCAGTGGGCGAGGATTTTGCCGGCCACCAGCAGGGTCGCCGGCTCGGGCGAGAGCAGCATTTGTTCGAGAGTGCCGTCGGCGTGGTCCTGCGCGAACAGGCGGTTCAGCGCGAGCATGGAGGCCAACAGCGCGGCGATCCACAGCATGCCGGGGCCGATGGTGCGCAGCATGGCCGGTTCGGGGCCAAGGCCCAACGGCGCCAGCGCGGCGACGATGACGAAGAAGAAAACGGAGGACAGCACATCCGCGCGGTTACGCATCGCCAGCAGCAGGTCGCGGCGGATCACGCCAAGGAAGGCGGTCAGCATGGTGGCGCTTTCGGCGCGCCGGGGCGGTCGAGGTTCAGTTCCAGCGCCTGCGCGGGATTGAGCGGCAGGTCGGTGTGGGTGGTGTAGACCAGCATGCCGCCGCGCGTGAAGTGCCGGTCCAGCGCGGCGCACAGCGCGGCGACCGCGTCCTGGTCCAGCGCGTTGAAAGGTTCATCGAGTATCCACAGCGGCGCGGCCTCGCCTTCCGCGCCATGCAGGCGCGCCAGCGCCAATCGTTTGCGCTGGCCTTGCGACAGCGATCGCGCCGGCAGTTGCGCCGCGCGGCCCAGGCCCAGCGCGGCCAGCGATTGTTCGGCTGCGGCGCGATCCAGCACGCGGCCGTTGAGCCGCGCGCTGTAGACCAGGTTTTCCCAAGCGAGCAGCTCATCCTTCACGGCGGCCGCATGGCCCAGATAAATCATCTGGGCATGGTAATCATCTCGGCAGGCGGCAAGCGCCCTGCCCCGCCAGCGCACCTCGCCCGATTCGGCGTGCGCCAAACCAGCCAGGGTGCGCAGCAAGGTGGTCTTGCCGCTGCCGTTGGCGCCGCGCACGCGCAACGCCTGTCCCGCCGCCAGCGACAACGACACGTCCTTGAACAAGCGGCGCTCGCCACGAACGCAGCACAGATCAAGGGCCTGTAACGTCATCGCGGCGCGGACCGGCTACTTGCGCTTGGCCGCGCTGGCGTCACGCGCGGCGCGGAACTCGGCGTCCTGGGACCAGTTAGGCCAGTCCCTGGATTCCGCCAGATCGCGCCCCAGCGAGTACAGCATGCCCAGGTCGTGCGCCATGCCGGCGAAGCTCCAGTTGGCGCTCCACTCGTCCGACGGCTGGTGGTAGTTGTTGGTGGTGTAGGCTTCCTCCGCCTTGCGGCCTGCCTCGACGCCCCCATCAACCAGGTCGTTACCCGAGCCGTAGGAGATGGCCGGCACGCCACGCTTGGCGAACGGGAAGTGGTCCGAGCGGAAGAAGTGGCCAGCTTCCGGCAGGGGATCAGGCGTGTAGGCCAGGTTGTACTGCTTGGCCTTGGCGATCAGCTGATCCAGCAGATCCAACTTGGCGCTGCCCGAGATGGTGAAGTTGCGCGCCAGGCCTTCCGGGCTCAGTGCGTCCATATTGATCACGCCAACCGTGGTCGCCAGCGGATACAGCGGATTGGCCGAATAGTACTCGGAACCCAGCAGGCCTTTCTCCTCGGCCGTCACCGCCAGGAACACCACGCTGCGCGCGGGAGCGGGCGCCTTGCCGTAAGCGCGCGCCAGTTCCAGCAGCGCGGCGATGCCGGTGCCGTTGTCGATGGCGCCGTTGTAGATCTTGTCGCCCTTGGCGTCCGGCAGGCCTACGCCCAGGTGATCCCAGTGGCCGCTGTAGATGACGGTTTCGTCAGGCTTCTTCGCGCCCGGCAGGCGCGCCACCACGTTCTTCGAGGTGATGACTTGCGCGTCAACCGCGTAGTTGGCCGACAGCGTCACGCCCTTCAGCACCGCAGGCTTGAAGTCGCGCGTTTGCGCCTGCTTCTTCAGCGCTTCGAAATCGAGGCCGCCGCGCTTGAACAACTCCACCGCCAGGTCGCGCTGGATCCACGCTTCCATCGGCGCGTGCGCTTGCGCGGGATGCTTGCGCACGATGTCGTACATGACGTTGGTGTTGGAGTTCTTCACCGTGTTCCAGCCATACGAGGCTGGCGCGGTTTCGTGCACGATGATGGTGCCCAGCGCGCCACGGCGCGCCATCTCTTCATACTTGTAGGTCCAGCGGCCGTAGTAGGTCATGGCCTTGCCGCCGAAATCGCCCTGGCCGGTCTCGAAGTCCGGATCGTTGATCAGCACCACCGCCAGCTTGCCCTTCAGGTCCTGGCCCTTGAAGTCGTCCCACTTGCGCTCAGGCGCGGTGACGCCGTAACCGACGAACACCAGCGGCGCGTTCTTGAAGTCCACCAGCTTGGAGCCGTTCATGGCGGCGCGCACGGCCATGTCGTCGCCCTGCTTGAGTTCCTGCACGCTCTTGCCATCGTTGACCGACAGCTTGACCGGGCCCTTGATCTCAAAGCGGCCCAGCGGCACGTCCTGCGTCCAGGCGCGCTTGGTCTGGCCTTTGATCAGATCACCGCCCGGCTGCAGGCCGGCGGCCTTGAACTGTTCGATGATATAGGCGACGGTCTTGGTCTCGCCGGCGGTGTTCGGGCCGCGGCCTTCAAATTCGTCGGACGACAGTACCTTCACGTCCTGCGACAGACGTTTTGCGTCGATCTCAGGACCGTTCGCCGCGTGCGCGGCGGTCGCTGCAAACGCCGCGATCAGCGACATTACAAGCATGGTTTTTTTCAAGCTAGCCTCCTTGGGTTACATAAAAAATGGTCAGCGTATGCCGACCATGCCGCGAACGGACGCGTTCAACTTGGCCGGGTCGTAGCCATAGCCGTCCTTGAACACGATTTCCACGTTTTCGATATCGGCGATGCGCCGTGTCGGATCGCCGTTCAGCACCACCAGGTCGGCGTGCTTGCCCGGCGCGATCGAGCCGATGCTCTCCTGACGCCCCAGGTACCGGGCGCCGTTCAGGGTGGCGATACGGATCGCCTCCAGCGGCGTGAACCCCGCCTCCACCAGCAGTTGCACTTCGCGCTGGTCGCCAAAGCCGGGCAAGGTGCCGCCATTGCCGGTCGGGTCGGGGCCGGCGATCAGCAGGCCGCCGGCGCGCACGAAGGCCAGTTCAAAGGCCATCTCCTTTTTCAGCAGCGCTTCCTGGCGCGCGGCGTAGCCGGGAATGGCGGACGTCAGCGCGCGCGCCTCGAGATGGCTACGCAGCGCCTCCGGCGACATCAGCGCCATCTGCTTGCGCGACAACAGCGGACGTGTCGGCACGAACGCCTCGAACACCGGCAGCGTGGAGGTGATGGCGACCTTGCGCGCCACCAGATCGGCAATCAGCGAACGCACTTCCGGGCTGTCGATCTCGCGCCGCTCCCACGACGCGGCCACCGCGCCGCCGGCCGGGCATTCATCCGGCTTGCGGTTGGCGACGAATTCAGTGTCGGTGAACACCGGGCCGTGTTCCAGATTGTCGATGCCCAGCGCGGCGGCCTGGCGATAGTCGACCGCGCACAGGTGGCCGGTCACTTTCAGGCCATGCTTGTGCGCCTGGTCGATGGCCGCGCCCAACACCGCGCCGGAGATCTTCATGTAGGCCTTGAACGAGGTGGCGCCCTCGCCGGCCCAGAAGTCGACGGTCTTGCGCGCGTGCTCGGTCTCGGTCAGCACCGCCATCTGCGGGAAGAAGGTGTCCTTGCCTTCGAGGTAAGGGCCGGTGACGTCGATGTGCGGGCCGGGAATCTTGAATTCGTCGATCTGGCGGCGGATATTCAGGTCGGTGTACGGCTCCACGCTGCCGGTGGTGCGCATGGTGGTCACGCCGGCAGCCAGGTACAGGCGCGGCGCGCTGAAGGCGATCTCGGTGACGAACACGCCCGGCGGCGGCGTCTTGCCGTCCTCGTCGCGGTTGATCGACTCCACGTACATCAGATGATTGTGCATGCCGACCAGGCCGGGGATGACGCTGCGGCCGGTCAGGTCGATCACATGGGCGCCCTTGGGTGGCGCGCGGCCGGCGTCGGTGATGGCTTCGATGCGGCCATCGCGCAGCACCACGGTGCGGTCTTCCTGCGCCGGCGCGCCGGTGCCGTCGATCACACGCACGTGGGTGAGCGCGATCAGCGGCTGGTCGTACTGGAGGAACTTGCGCACTTCCGCGGACGGGGACGGCGGTGCCGATTGCGCCAGCGCCGCGGCGCTGAGCAGCATGGCCGCACAAGCGAACTCGATCTGATGTCGCATCCATCCCCCTTTTTTCGTAGCTGGACATACTGCCACGAAACACCCATGGGAACAATGTCATAAACGATTTTCAACTTTGCAATTATTTCCTGTAGGATATAGGTTTTCTGATAAGGAGCACATATGCGCCGTTTGATCACCGCCCTGCTTTGCCTGAGTCTCACGGCCGCCCTGCCTGTCGTCGCGGCCGCCGCTGACGAGGCGCCCAAGATGACCTCCCAGCAGTTCTTGGCCTCGCTGACTTTCCGCGAGGGCAAAATCGCCCTGCCGGGCGAGATCGCCACCCTGGACCTGCCATCCAGCTTCCGCTACCTCAACCCGGCCGACACCGCCAAGCTGCTGACCGATGGCTGGGGCAACCCGCCGGGCGCCAAAACGCTGGGCATGATTGTGCCGGCCGACGTCAATCCGCTCAGCGCCGCCGGCTGGGGCGTGGTGGTGACCTATGACAAGGACGGCCACGTCAAGGACGACGACGCCGACAAGATCAACTATGCCGATCTGCTGAAAGACATCCAGGAAAGCATGGTCGAGAACAACAAGGCCCGCAAGGAGCAAGGCTACGCGCCGATGACGCTGGTGGGCTGGGCCGAGCAGCCCAGTTACGACAAGGCGCAGCACAAGCTGTACTGGGCCAAGGAATTGCATACCGAAGGCGACAAGGGCAACGGCTTGAACTACAACATCCGCGTGCTGGGCCGCGAGGGCGTGCTGGTGCTGAACGCGGTGGCGGGCATGGACCAGATTGCGCAGGTCAAAACCGAAATGAAGAAAGTCACCGGCTTCACCGAGTTCACGGCGGGCAATCGCTACACCGACTTCAATGCCAGCACCGACAAGGTGGCGGAATACGGCATCGCGGCGCTGGTGGCGGGCGGCGTCGCGGCCAAGCTGGGCTTCTTCGGCAAGATTTTCGCCGTCCTGCTGGCCCTGAAGAAATTCATCCTGATCGGCGTGGCGGCGATTGGCAGCTGGGTCTACAAAGTGCTGGGCCGCAAGCGCGAAGAGAAAGCCACGGCGGTCGACCTGAGCAAGCCGGAATAAGCTGATGGGCAAGCTGATCGTATGGCTGCTGGCGGCCGGCAAAATGGGCAAGCTGCTGACCACCTGCGGCACCATGTTGATTTCCATCGTGGCCTACAGCTGGATCTATGGCTGGCGGTACGCGGTCGGCTTTGTGGGCCTGATCTTTGTGCACGAGATGGGCCATTACGCGGCGGCGCGCCAGCGCGGCCTCGCGGTAGGGGCGCCGACTTTCATTCCATTCGTCGGCGCCTGGATCGCGCTCAAGGACATGCCGCATGACGTGGAGACCGAAGCCTACATCGGCTTTGCCGGACCGTTGGCCGGCACGGCGGGCGCCATGATCTGCTACTACTTCGCTCGCAACAACGATAGCAGCCTCCTGCTGGCCCTGGCCTATTCGGGCTGCATGCTGAACCTGATTAACCTGATTCCGATCTCGCCGCTGGATGGCGGACGCATCACGGCCATCATCTCACCCAAGGTGTGGCTGGCCGGCGTGCCGTTGCTGGCGGCGCTGTTCTTCTATCACCCAAGTCCGATGCTGATCCTGGTGGCGGTACTGGCCTATCCGCAGATCAAGGAGGCCATCTGGGGCGATCCGGCCAAGCCAGATGACTACTACACCGTGGCGCGCGACACGCGCATCAACTACGGCGTGCTGTATCTGGGCCTGGTGGCGTTCCTGGCGATGATGAGCTACAGCGTGCACGACATGCTGGACGGCTCGGTGAAGTAGCGTACGGTACGGGCGCGGCGGTACGCCCATACTGAAAGCCTGTACGCTTGAGAGACCGCCATGCCGGAGGGACCATCCATCGTTATCCTGCGCGATGAGACCGCGCGTTTTGCCGGACGCACCATCGCACAGGCGGAGGGCAACAGCAAGACCGTCGATTTCAGCGCGCTGGCCGGCCAGCCGGTGGTGGCGCTGCGCAGCTGGGGCAAGCATTTCCTGATCCAGTTGCCGACGCTGGCCCTGCGCATTCATTTGCTGATGTTCGGCAGTTACCGCATCAATGAGCGCAAGGATGCGGAACCGCGCCTGCGCCTGCGGTTCGACGATGGCGATGAGTTGAATTTCTACACCTGCTCGGTCAAGCCGCTGCCGCCCGACCTGGACGCCCAGTACGATTGGCGGGTGGATCTGATGTCGGATCAGTGGGATCCGAAACTGGCGCTGAAAAAACTGCGCGCCAAGCCGGACATGCTGGTGTGCGACGCCACGCTGGATCAGGAGATATTCTCCGGCGCCGGCAACATCTTCAAGAACGAGGTGCTGTTCCGTATCCGCGTGCATCCGCTGTCCACGGTGGGCGCGCTGTCGGCCGCCAAGCAGCGCGAGCTGGTCGAGCAGATGCGCGTGTATGCCTTCGATTTCCTGCGCTGGAAAAAAGCCTATGTGCTGAAGCCGCACTGGCTGGCGCACACCAAGCGCATCTGCCCGCGCTGCGAGATCCCCTTCCTGAAGGCCCATCTGGGCAAGACGCACCGGCGCAGCTTTTATTGCGAGCGCTGCCAGAAGCTGTACACGTCCGGCGCGGCCACGACGCCTATCACACCAGCCCGGTCAGGTAGTAAACCGCGATCACGAAAAACACCGCCAGCGTCTTGATGATGGTGATGCCGAAGATGTCGCGGTAGGACTGCCGGTGGGTCAGGCCGGTGACCGCCAGCAGGGTGATCACCGCGCCGTTGTGCGGCAGGGTGTCCATGCCGCCGCTGGCCATGGCCACCACGCGGTGCATCACTTCCAGCGGGATCTGCGCCGCCTCGGCCGCGCGGATGAACTGGTCCGACATGGCCGCCAGCGCGATGCTCATGCCGCCCGAGGCCGAGCCGGTGATGCCGGCCAGCGAGGTCACGGACACGGCCGCGTTGACCAGCGGGTTGGGCACGCTGCGCAGCGCCTCGCTCACGGACAGGAAGCCGGGCAGCGCGGCGATCACGCCGCCAAAGCCATATTCGGAGGCGGTGTTCATGGCCGCCAGCAGCGCGCCGCCGACGGCCGCCTTGGTGCCGTCGGCGAAGGTGAGACGGATGCGGCCGAAGGCGGTGGCCACGGTCAGCAAAATGCCCAGCAGCAGCGCGCCTTCCACCGCCCAGATGCCGATCACGGATTTGATCGGCAGCGTGACCGGCGCGTGCAGGCCCGGCAGGGCGTCAGCAGTCAGCGCGTAGCTTTCGCCATACCAGCCGGGGATCATTTTGGTGAGGACGAAGTTGGCGACGCCGACCAGCACCAGCGGCGCCAGCGACAGCAGCGGATGCGGCAGATCGGTGCGCGCTGGCGCCGTCCCGGCGGTCCCAGTCGCAGAGGCGGTGGCGGGCGTGGCGCTGTCATACCCCTCGCCTTTCGCCATCGCGCCGCGGCGGCGCCATTCAAGGAACGCCAGGCCGGCGGCAAGTGTGGCGATCGAGCCGATCACACCCAGCCACGGCGCCGCCCAGCCGGTGGTCTTGAAGAAGGTGGTCGGAATAATGTTCTGGATCTGTGGCGTGCCCGGCAGCGTATCCATGGTGAACGAGAACGCGCCCAGCGCGATCGCGCCCGGCATCAGACGCTTGGGAATATTGCTCTGGCGGTACAACTCCGCCGCGAACGGATAAACGGCAAACACCACCACGAACAGCGACACGCCGCCATACGTCAGCAGCGCGCACACCAGCACGATCACGGCGTTGGCGCGGGTGCGGCCGATGTACTTGATGGCTGCCACCACGATCGACTCGCTGAACCCGGACAGCTCGATCAGCTTGCCAAACACCGCGCCCAACAGGAACACCGGGAAGTACAGCTTGACGAAGCCAACCATCTTGTCCATGAAGATGCCGCTGAACACCGGTGCCACCGCACCCGGGTCGGTCAGCAGCACCGCGCCCAGCGCGGCGACCGGGGCAAACAGGATCACGCTGTAGCCGCGATACGCGGCCAGCATCAGGAACACCAGTGCGGCAAGGACGATCAGGAAGGACATGCGGGCTCCGGAACAAGTTGGCGTGATGTCATTGTAGAGACTATCGCCGCGCCACGCGCGCACCAAAAGACAGGGAACGCATGACGCCTATCGCGCGCGCACCTCGCACCACAGGAAGGGACGCGGCTCGGCCCCGACCGCCGCACGGTGGGTGCCGCAGCTGGCGGTGTCCAGGCGCAGGCCATAGCCTTGCAGGCGCTGCGCGGCCTGCTCGATGGTGGCGCGGTCCAGCGCGGCCAGGTCGATCCGGTGCTGCGGCAACAAATCGAAGGTACAGCCGCCGGCCGGCAGCCGCCGCAGCTCGACTTGCAGGCGCACATGTCGCATCAGGCTTTCCAGTTTGCCGCAACCGGCCGCGTCCTCTGTCAGGCCGAGCCAGCGCGCCGCAGCCAGCTTGCGCAGGCGGGTTCCGTCGCGGTCATTGCGGGCGGCGCTCAGCAGCAGGTAATGCGGCCCCTTGCGTTCGGCGATTGCCGCCTGCTGACGCGCGCGCCATGCCGGCGATTCCGGCAAACCGGTGCCCAGTGCGATCACGCGCGCGGCCGGCGGCATGAAGCTGGCCATCCAGCCCGACGGCGGGTCCGGCTGGGCGAAGAACACGATGCTGTCCGCCGGGTTGGCAATCGCCGGCACCTCGGCGCTGAAGGCCTGGTCCGCCCATTCCGCGTGGCCCCAGTTGGCGATCGGGAATACACCCACCGCCAGCAGCGCCAGCGCCAGGCCCGCGATGCGCCGCGCCTGCGGCGCGATGTACTGCCAGGCCAGCCAGATCGCCAGCGGCGCCAGCAATTCCAGCGGCACCAGGTAGCGATAGATGCTGAACATGCGCATCCACACCAGGTAAGCGATGGCGACGAACACCAGCAGCACCACGCCGCGCGGCGCCAGCGCGGGCGCGGTGGTGGTGCCGCGCACACGGCGCACCAGCCAGACCAAGGCCAGCGCCACCAGCACTGCGTACAACACGGGCCACACCGCCAGCTTGAGCGGAATCTCGGACACCCGCCGCGTGTTGACGGCAAAGATGAAAGGCCAGCACAAGTTTTCCATCAGGCCTTTCGGACGGAAGAAGACGTCGATCACGCCATTCTCTTGCGCCAACGGACTGTGGAAGATGTTGTTGAATTGCGGGAACAACGGGTTGCCGAAGGTCTGCCACATCTTCAGGAACCACCAGCCGGCGGCGGTGGCGATGCCGCCCAGCACGCCAATCCCGAACACGAACGCCAAACGCAGCCGCCGCCACCAAGCCAGCGGCACCCACAGCAGCGCGGCGCACAGCGCCAGCGCATACGTGGCGTTGGTCAGTTTGAGGCCGGCGCTCAGGCCCATCGCCAGACCCGCCCCCAACACCGCCGCTTGCGCGCGCCAGCCCCATTGCGGCAGCGCGTCCCAATGTCGCAGCACCAGGTACAGCGACAGCAGCACCGGCAGCGCGCTCAGGTTGTCGCCCATCGAGTTGCCGAGTTCGCTCAGGAAGCCCGGCGCGAACAGGCAGGCGCCGGCCAGCAGCAGCACCAGCCGGCGTGACGCGCCGGCCCCCAGCAACTGGCGCGCGATCCCGCACAGCAGCACAAAGCTCAAGCCGTGCACGAAGCCCAGCACAAAACCGACCACGCGCGGCGGCAGCCACTGGTTCAGGTAGTGGTACGGCAAGTCCAGCGTGGGATTGAAATAACTCTGGAAACCGGCCGGCGCCAGATCGAAGCCGATGCGGCCGTTCAACAGCGCGTGCACGTTATACAGATGATAGTTGCGCATGTCCCAGCCATCGTCCTGGCCGTTGCTGAGCGACAGCAGGCCCAGCAATACAGGCACCAGCAACGCGGCCCACATGCCCGCGCGCGGATGGTTGAGGAAGGCGGTGCGGCGCGCCCACCACGCGCCCAGCGGCGCCAGTCGGTTATCTATCGATTTAATCATCCGTGTGCAGGCCGGCGACAGGCAAAGGCGCTATTATAGTTCCAAGCTGCAAGCAGTTATGACAAGATAAAAGCGGTGGGAGGAGACATGACGGAACTGCAAGCCTCGCTCAAGAGCGAGGGCAAGTTGTCGCTGAACTGGACTTATCTGAACGCGATCGCCAACGGCATTTCGGCCATCGACCTGGGCGCGCTGGCCCTGCGCAACTTGCACGATGCGCGCCAGTTCGTGCGCGAGTATGGCTTCGACCTCGACCAGCCGGCCGCCGCCGCGCTGATCCGCCGCGCGCACCAGGAGGCGGTGGCTTTCATCCGCTGTTCCTTTCTTGAACCATCGCAAGCCGGGTTGATCCCGCCCGAAGTGGCCGAGCCGGAGGATCCGCTCTCGCTGCTGGTGTACGCCTCGCTGCGCGGGCAGCAGGTGGACACGCGGCGCATGTGGTCGTGCGCGGTGCTGAAGGTGATGCACGGCATCTTCTACATCGACAACAACCTCAAGCTGCGCCACTTCCACGCCATCCGCGCGCAGGTGTTCGGCACGCTGGACGAAGTGATACGCGGCGACGGCGAGCGCCATTTCCTGACCGACGGCGAGGTCTGCCTGCCGCTGCTGCATTACGACCGCAAGGACAACAAGGGCCGCAACAGCATCCTGCTCAAGCTGCTGCAAAAGGCCGCCTACCTGGCCGCCGATATCTTCGACCACCTCGGCGTGCGGCTGGTGTTCGCCACCCGCTGCGAATGCCTGCTGGCCCTGCGCACGCTGCAGCGCGCGCACCTGCTGTCGGTCACCAACGTCGACGCCGAGCGCACCCGCAACACCCTGCTCGACCTCGACGCCGCCAGGCAGGTGTTCTGCAAGTACCGGGCGCAGCTGGAGCACAGCAAGGACTACCCGCTCGATCTGCTGCGGCAAATGGACGCCGAGCTGGCCGAGATTGCCCAGCCACAAACGCGCTGCGACAATCCGCACAGCGGCGTCGGCTTCAACAGCATCCAGGTCACGGTGCGCAAGATGATCCACGTGCAGCAGCTGGACGCGGCGCCGGAGCAGGATTACGACGTCGGCTTCTTCTTCGAATACGAAATCCAGCTCATGGATGAAGCCAGCTACCAGCGCAGCCTGAGCGGCCCGGCCAGCCACGAGGCCTACAAGAAGCGCCAGGTCGACACCGCCCGCACCCGCGTGTTCGGGCGCGAGCTAATACGCTGGATCGACAGCCAGTCCGCGCGTTGAAGCGTGCGCCCCCGGCGCGCGCGCTGGCTTACCATTTGCCGTCATGCGCATACGGACTATTCTGATGGCGGCCCTGTTGGCGGCGGCAAGCGCCGCCGTGGCACAAAGCGCGCCCAGCGTGACCGTGCAGTCCACCCGCGATCCGGTCGACAAATCCTACCGCAAGATGATCGCCGGCATGGACATATTCGAACGCCACCGCGCGCTGGCGCCGCAGGCCACGCTGCGCTTCCAGCTGCTGCCGCGCCTGCCGACCACGCAACTGGACGGCATCACCCTGCGCGTGGCCGGCGACAGCATCTCGCTGCCGGTCCCGGTGGCGCCCGATCACACTTTCACGCTGGAACGCAATGAGCAGGCGTTGAAGGAAGACGCCGCCCTGATCGCCAGCCGCAAGACCAGCACCCTCACCTGGCGCGCGCAGGTGCGCAGCCCCAACGTGCCGGCAGGCATGCGCCGGCTGGGCGACTTGCGGCTCGAATGCCTGGTCGGGGTCGAGGCCGGGCTGCTGTCCAACAACAGCCAGTTCTTCGCCTGGCTGGACCAGCTGTTCACCAGCGCCGAAAGCATCTGCAACGCGCCGGACGGCAACTACCTGTTCTTCGCCGACCGCCCGCTGGCCGGCATCACGCTGTTCGACGGCAACCTCAGCGCCAACCTGCCACCGGCCGCGCTGCACGCCGGCGGCACGCAAACCCCGGCCACCCTGCCGTTTTGCGATTGCCAGGTCCTGCTGGACCGCGCCTACTACGCGCCGATCTGGGACCGGCGCTGGTCGGACGAAACCCTGCTAAGCTTCAAGGACCAACCGTCACTGTAAAGGCATGCCATGAGAAACCTCGCCCACACCCTGCGCCTGGCCGCGGCCAGCCTGCTGGTGCTCACCGCCTGCGCCGGCGCCCAAGCGCCGGCCAGCACGCCGGAACTATGGCAAAAAATCCAGTCCGCCAACACCGACCTGTCGTGCGACGACAGCAGCCAGTGCCACAGCATCGGCGTCGGCTCCAAGGCCTGCGGCGGGCCGGAAAACTACATCGCGTGGTCGAGCAAGAACGGCGACGGCGCCCAGCTGAAAGCACTGGTGGAACAGCACTCGGCCGCGCGCCGCGCCGACGACAAGCGGCAAGGCATGATGTCGACCTGCTCGGTGGTCAGCGATCCCGGCGCCACCTGCCGCGCCGGCATCTGCGTCATCAACCCGCGTTCGGTCGCCAGCCCCGGCCAGCCGGGCAGCAAATAAAAAAAAGCCCGCCCCTGCAAGGAGGCGGGCTTCGGTCCGGCGTGGTGGCGTGTCAGCTTAGAACGCCAGCACTTCCTTCACGCGCGAGTTCTGGAACAGCGGCAGCGGATCGGTGGTATCCACCTCCACCACCGTGGTGCCCTGCTTGACGCCGCTTTGCAGGAAGTTCACCGCGCCCAGGTAACGCTTGCCGGTAGGCAGGCCGGACCAGCTGACGCCCACGCTGGCGGTGCCGCCGATGGTGGCCGAGCTTGGCGCGTTGACCTTGAAGTTGCCACCGGTCGAGGTCGATTGCACCAGCCAGCTCGACAAGGCATAGGTGGCCGAGCCGCCCTTCGGCGCATAGCCGACCACGCACACCTTGTACTCGCCGGCGGCCGGATTCAGCAACTGCACCGATTCGTTGGCGGTGTCGCCGCCGCTGGTGCCGACCACGGTCGAGCCCTTGGCGACCACCATGTCGAGGTCGCTCAGTCCCGGCGATGCGCCTTGCACCTCGTCATCGAACAGCGAGAAGCGCGCGGCGATGGTGCCGGCCGGAATGGTGACCGTGTGCACGTTCACGCCGGTGCCGGCCGTGCCCGCGCACTGCGCGCTGCCGGTCGACGGGCTGCTTGCCTGCACCACCGTGCGGGTTTCCACCGCCGCCGGCACCAGGCCGCCCTTCACCGTGCCCAGCGCGCCGGAGAAGCCGGTGCCCACGGTGATGATCTTGCTGCCGCTGGTGGCCTCGCTGTAGACGCGGGCCGGCGCGGCCAGCGCGCTGCCGCGCACGGTCAGCGGGCTGCGCACCACGTGGCTGCCATCGGTCCAGGTCAGCTTGCCGTAGGCCCAGGTGTCGATCGGCGCGTCCACGCGGGTGACCTTGACGGTGAAGCTCGCCTTCTCGCCCGGCGCCAGCACCAGTTGCGACGGCGTGACCACCACCGAGTAACCCGGCACGGCCGCGGTGGCCTTGTAGGTCGCGGCGTTGGCGCCGACGTTGGTCACGGTGCGGGTCAGGGTCATCGAACCGAGCACGTTGCCGGCGGTCAGCGACGCCAGGTTCAGGTTTTGCGGCGCCAGCGAGCCGCCAAACGCCGAGCACTGCGCGGCGCTGTAGATCAGGCCCTGGCCGCACAGGAAGCGCGCGTAGTCGACCGGGTCGATGTCGTACACCAGGCCGGGATCGGCCGCCGAGGTCGGCGACACGTGGCCGGCGCCCTGGCCCCATGGCAGGTTGCCGGTGTTCTTGGCGGTCGCGTCCCACGCCACGCCGGTGGTCAGGCCATCGGTGTAGGTGTCGAAGGCGGTGGTCATCAGCGCCGACTTGATGGCGGCCGGGGTCCAGTCCGGATGGCGCTGCTTCAGCAGCGCGGCGATGCCGGCCACGTGCGGCGAGGCCATCGAGGTGCCGGTCTTGAAGCCCCACTCGGCCACCGGCGACACGCCGCTGGCGGCGATCGCGTCGCGCTGGTCCCTGGTCAGGTCGGCGGTGACTGCTGCCAGGATGTCGGTGCCCGGCGCGGTCAGGTCCGGCTTCAGGATGTTGGCGTTGGCCACGTTCGGGCCGCGCGACGAGGAACCGTTCATGATCGGCGCCTTGACGGTCGGGTCGAAGGTGGCGCGCACATTGCCCAGCGCGCTGTTGGCCGAGGCCGGCGCGGCCGCGACATAGTCCTTGACCTTCTTGCCCTCTTCCTTGGTGATGTGGACGGTCGACAGCACGTGGCCCTGGTTGATGATGGTGGTGTTGCCGCCTTCCACGTTGGTGATGATCACACCGACCGCGCCGGCCGTCTTGGCGTTGGCGCTCTTGTTGACCAGCACGTTGTCGCCGCGGTCGCACACCAGCACCTTGCCCTTGACCTTGTTTTCGTCGAGGTAGGTGACGGCGCCATCGGCCGGGCCGAAGCAGCGCGACAGCTTGAGCGGATCGACGTCCGGCAGGCCGGCGTCCTTGGCCAGGATCAGCGGCGCGGCCGGGGTGTTGGCGTTGCTCGAGGCGCCGCTGACGGTGACGCCGTTGCCGAGGATGGCGTCGCCCAGGTAGATGCGGTCATGGGTCGAGTTGCCGACCGTGGTCAGCCATGGGCTGATGTGGGCCACCGGCGCCGGCGCGGTCGCGGTCGGGCCCTGGTTGCCGGCCGACGCGGCCACGAACACGCCGGCCGCCGCCGCGCCCAGGAAGGCTTGCTCGCCGGCCTCGTTGAAGGTGCCGCCGCCGGCCGACGGGCCGATCGAATAGTTGATGACGTTGACGCCGTCCTTCACCGCCTGGTTGATGGCCGCCACGCTGCTCGAGGTCGAGCAGCCGTTCTTGCCGGTCACGCCGTCGGTCCAGCACACCTTGTAGGCGGCGATGCGGGCGCGCGGGGCGATGCCGGAAATCTTGCCCATGTTGACGCCGTTGATGGTGGCCGCCACGCCGTTGTTGCCACCGGCCGTGCTGGAGGTGTGGCTGCCGTGGCCGCCCTGGCCCTCGGTGCCGGCGACCGAGTCGCGCGCCGAGTTGAACTCGGTCCAGTGCAGGGTCTGCGAGGCAGGCTTGTAGTAGCGCGCGCCAATCAGCTTGTTGTTGCAGTTGGCCACCGTGAAGCCCTCGCCGGTGTCGCAGTTGCCCTTCCAGCTGGCGGGCGGCGCGTCGTACACCACGGTCGAGCCGCTGTGGCTCGGGTTGCCGTTCTCGTCCACGCGGTCGGCGTAGCTGTTGTTCTCCGGCCAGATGCCGCCGTCGACGATGCCGATGATGATGTTCTCGCCGGACGAGCCCTTGCCGCCCAGTTGGTCCCACAGGCCGCCCGGTTTGTCGAGGCCGAGGAAGCTCGGGGTGTAGCTGGTGTCCAGCTGCAGGATGTTGTCGGCGGTGACCGCCGCCACGCCGCTGTGTTTTTTCAGCGCGCGCACCTCGTCGTCGGTCAGCAGCGCCGAGAAGCCGTTGAACACCACGTCGAACTTGTTGGTGATCTCGGCGTTGGCGACGGTGCTGATCACGTCGTTCTGTTTGGTTTCAAGATAGTTGATGTAAGCCTGCACGTCGGCGGCTTCCACGTTCAGGCGCTGGCCCTGCGGCGGCATGGTGGCGGCCAGTCCGGCCACCTGGCCGGTGTAGGTGGCGACCGGCTTGTCGACCAGTTGCACGATGTAGGAACGGCGCTCGGCTTCCGCGTGCGCGCCGGCGGCCATGGCCGACAGCACCAGCAGGACGGCGGTGGAGACAGGACGAAGTTTCAGTTTCATGATGGTGTCTCCTCGCTTAAACGTTGCTGTGCCGCTGGGCGCGACGGCGCGCCGCCAGGCTGATCGCCGCCAGGCCCAGGCCCAGCATGGCGTAGGTTTGCGGTTCCGGCACCGGCGCCAGCGTCAGGTTGTCGAACGCGAACTGGGCCTGGTTGTTGGATGGATTGACGCAGCCGGCGCCATCGAAGATGCAGGAGCTGATGGTGACGTTGCTGAACAGGGTGGCGCCAAACGCCGACTGCAAGCTGGCAGTCACGAACGGCGAATAGCCGCCCACCAGTTCGGGGAAATCGAAGGAGTGGGTCACGGTGCCGCCGCCGACGGTGGTGCCGGTCACGGTCAGCTGGCCGTAGGAGTAGCCGGGCAGGTTGTCGACCGGCGCCAGGAAGGCGTATTCCAGGCTGCCGAGGCTGAAGGCGCGATGGTCGCCGCGCGAGATTTTCAGGCTGCCGTCGTTGACGCCGAGGTAGTAGTTGCTGGTGTTGCCGGTCGGGCAGCCGGCGATCGCGCACAGGAATGGATCGTTGCCGTTGCCGATGGCGCCGGCGAAGCCGTTGCCGCTCGGGCCGGCGGCCGGGGTGTCGATCACCTCGAAGTGGTAGCCGCCGAAGTCGAAGGTGTCGAGCCCGTTGTAGGTGTTGGGGTCGAGGCTGTCGAAATCGATGGTGTCGGCCATGGCAGGCGCGGCGCCGATCAGCGCCAGGGCGCCGATCGCGGCCGCAGCCATTTTTTTCAGCGCGGGCGTAGACCGGGCTGTCTGGACTTGCGTGAAGTATTTCATTTCTCTGCCTTGTGGTTAAGGGATGGAGCCATGGCCCGCCCGGTCGATTGCCAGACTGGACCGTGATTACTTTTCTTAAAAAGTAACAATCAATATAGCCAAACCAGTTCCGCAAAGTAACGAAATATTAACGTTTATTATTTATTTATGTTTTCAAAAACCAAATAAAATCTTGCTTTCGCTATGACAGCCATGTCATCACACGGTCATGCGAATATGGTGAGATCAGGTACTTTCCGTTGTAATTGTGCAAAAATTTCCCCTGAAACGCGTAAAAAAAGCCAGCCGCAGGGGCTGGCTCTCCAGTGCGCGCGCTGGCGCCAATTAAAATATTGTCATAGATTTCCTTATGGCAACACAACGTTCATCCTCCTGTTTTGTTACCAAAAGGGAACGCTTGGTGCCAACCGACAAATCCGGGAATTTAACAATTGCCGCTTCCAGGCGTTGCACGCTGGCCGGCGTGCAGGTGGCCGGAATCAGCGCCGGGCCATAGGCACGCATGTAGACCGGACCGGCGTCCTTGTCGAGCTGCGACAGACGCTCCAGGCGTTGCGCCGCGCTCTGCTCGTTGAGCGCGACCTGCTCGGCCGGATACAGGCTGTTCATCGCCGTGCGCACGCGCGAGAACGGTAGCTTGGTCTGCAGATCGGCGATCGTGGCCAGCCACTCGGCCTTGACCTTGGCGTCCGGACGGCTGGCGGCCGCCGCGATCGCGGCCTGCTGTCCGCTATCGGATGGATCACGTTTCTGCTCGGCCGCCAGCAATTCCGCGCTGCCCGGATACGCATAGCGGTTCAGGCGCGCGACGATCTCCCAGCGCACATCCTGGCTGACGTTCAGGCCCGGCACCACCAGCTTGCCGTCCAGGATGTCGGCCAGTTGCCTGAGCGCGGCCGGGCTGCTGGCCAGGTTCAGGTAGGCGCCAAACCAGCGGCGCTGGAAGTTCTTGTCGGCGCTGGCCGCCTGCGTGGCCGCGAACGCCATCCGCTCCAGCTGCGCGCCCACCTTGGCGCGGTAGGCCGACGGGCCCATGGCGTCCAGATAGCCCTTGGCGGCGCGCATCTTGTCGACGATATCGCCCAGCAGCGTGTAATCCTTCTCGGCCGGCGCGTTGGCCAGCACGACGCCCAGGAAGTCGTTGAGCGGCAATTTGGCCGCGCGCACGCCATCCCACAGGCTTTGCCACAGCATCGAGCGCAGGAATGGATCGTCCACCTTGCTCAGGCTGGCGCGCGCGGTGGCGAAGGATTTTTTATCCAGCTGTACTTGCGCGAAGCCCCAGTCCTGATAGTTCGGATACACCAGATCCGGGCAAGCCGCGCCTTGCAGCGATGGCACCGCTGCGGCAGCGCCCTTGTAGGTGACCGCGACGTTCTTGCTCAGCGCCAGACCCTGCGGGCCCTGCTGGAACAAGGCGATCTGCACCCGCTGTTCGCGCAGCGTCGGCAGCGCCGGGCTGCCGGCACTCTGGCGCAGCGTGAAGGCGCTTACCTTGCCGCCCTTGCAGCTGAAGTCGGCGGTGATGGTGTTCACGCCCGCCTCATACAGCCACTCCCTGGTCCAGCCGCTCAGGTCGCGCTGTGCCGCCTCGGCCAGGCTGCCGATGAAATCGTCCAGCGTGGCGTTGCGGTACTGGTATTTGACCAGGTAGTTGTGCACGCCCTGGCGGAACACTTCCTCGCCCAGCAAGTGGCGCAACTGCTTGAGCGTGGAGGCGCCCTTCGAGTAGGTGATGGCGTCGATGTTGTCGAAGGCGTTGGCGGTGGACGCCACCGGCGTCTCGATCGCGTGCGTGGTCACACGCTGATCCTGCACGTAGGCGGCCTGCTTGCCACCCGAGTAGAAGCCCTGCCACGCGTTGGTGAACTCGGTCGCCTCGGCGGTCGCCAGCGTGCCCATGAAGGAGGCGAAGCTCTCGTTCAGCCACAAGCCGTTCCACCACTTCATGGTGACCAGGTCGCCGAACCACTGGTGCGCCATCTCGTGCATGATGACGCCGGCCAACGATTGCTTCTGCGCCGCCGTCATTTCCTCCTTGTGCAGGAAGCGTCCCTCGGCGAAGGTGATGGCGGCGGCGTTTTCCATCGCGCCGTACAGGAAGTCCGGCACCAGCAATTGATCGTACTTCTCGAACTGATAAGGGATGCCGAAATACTGGTCGAAGAAGCCCAGTCCCTGCTTGGTGTACTTGAACCAATCCTGCGGCGACACCTGCGCCGCCACCGACTGGCGCGCGAACAAACGCATCGGGTATTTGCCGCTGTTGTCTTCCCATACCTTGTACGGGCCGGCGTGCATGGAGAAGTTGTACGGGCTCAGTTTCTTCGAGCGCGGGAAGGTCCAGCGCTTGCCGCCGTCCACGTCCTGCACGCTGGTTTCGCGCATGGTAGATGACACCACCCAGTCGGCCGGCGTGCTGACGGTGATCTGGTAAGTGCCTTTCAGGTCGGGCTGGTCGAACACCGGGAACATCTGGTGCGCGGCGGCCGGCTCGAAGTGCGTGTAGGTGTAGACGCGGCCATCGACCGGGTCGACCATCCGGTGCAAGCCCTCGCCATTGGTGCTGTGCGGACGCGTGTAGGCGATGGTGATGGTGTTGCGGCCCGCCTTCAGATCCTGCGCCGCCAGCGTGATGAACCACTGGTTGTACTGCGGCGTGACGGCCTTGCCGTTGACGGTGAGGCTGGTGATGGCGGCCTTGTCCAGATCGATGGTCAGCGCCTGCGAGGCGTCGTTCAGGTCAAAGCTGACGGTGGTGGTGCCGCTGAAGGTTTCCTTGCCGGTCAGCGCGAAGTCCAGCGTGTAGTCGACGTTGCTGACGCGAGCCGCGCGGGCAGCGGCGTCCTGTTGCGAGAGGTAGGCGTTTTCGGCGCGCGGAGCGGGGGTGGGGGCGGCATGCACAGCGCCGACGGTCAGCGCTACCGCTGCCGCGATCAGATACTTTTTCATGTGATCCTCGAAAGGCAACCGTCATTCCCGCGCAGGCGGGAATCCATACTCGGCATGGGCTCCCGCCTGCGCGGGAGCGACGTGGTGGTGGGCTTACTTCTTCTTGGTGTAGGTATCGAGCCAGTCGATCACGGTGTGATGCCACAGCACCGAGTTGGCCGGCTTCAGCACCCAGTGGTTCTCGTCCGGGAAGAACAGGAACTTGCTCGGGATGCCCCGGCGCTGCAGCGCGGTGAAGGTGCCCAGGCCCTGCGCGGTCGGGATACGGAAGTCCAGGTCGCCCTGCACCACCAGCATGGGCGTCTTCCAGTTCTTCACCTTCAGCGCCGGGTTGAACTTCTCATGCTGTTCCGGCACGTCGTAGTACGGGCCGCCGTTTTCCCACTCGGTGAACCAGATCTCCTCGGTGGAGTAAGCCATGCCGCGCGTGTCGAACACGCCGTCGTGATTGACGATGCACTTGAAGCCATCCGGCCAGTTGCCGGCGATCCAGTTCATCATGAAGCCGCCGTACGAGGCGCCCAGCGCGCAGCTGTTCTCACGGTCCAGCCAAGGGAATTTCTGCACCGCGGCCGCCAAGCCTTTTTGCAGGTCTTCCAGCGGCTTGCCGCCCCAGTCGCCACTGATCGAATCGGTGAACTTCTGGCCGTAGCCGGTGGAGCCGTGGAAGTCGATGAACACGGTCGCGTAGCCGGCGCCCGCGTACACCTGCGGATTCCAGCGATAGCTCCACGAATTGCCGAAGCTGCCCTGCGGGCCGCCGTGCACCAGGAAGGCGACCGGATACTTCTGGCCCGGTTGCGCGTTCCATGGCTTCATCACATGGCCATACACCGTGTCGCCGTTGGCGCCGGTGAAGGAGAACTGCTCGTACTCGCCGAACCTGACGTCGGCCAGCGCGGCCTCGTTCAGGTGGGTCAGCTGCTCGGCCTTGTCGGCCGTGGCGCCCAGCTTGAACTTGTACAGCTGCGCGCCCGAGGCCAGGTTGGCCTGCGCCAT
This sequence comes from Duganella sp. SG902, assembly GCF_013376005.1. Classification (GTDB taxonomy): domain Bacteria; phylum Pseudomonadota; class Gammaproteobacteria; order Burkholderiales; family Burkholderiaceae_D; genus Rugamonas. Next base: position 64,299 of record NZ_JABMJK010000009.1, read on the forward strand.
CACCACCGTGTCCCTGGCGACGTCGAAGCCGCTGACGTAGCCCTTGCCGGTCAGCGCGCTGACCTTGCCGCTGGCGGCGTCGATCGAGAACAGACGGTGCTGGCCGATGTCGTCGGCCACCGCCAGCACGGCCTTGCTGTCCGGGGTCCAGCGGAAGTCCGCGATCGAGCGGTCCCAGTTGTCGGCCACGGTGCGCTTCTTGCAGGTAGCGACGTCGATCAGCACCAGGTGGAAGCGGTCGGCCTCGAAGGTGGGCTTGTCCATGGCCACGTAGGCCAGCGTCTTGCCGTCCGGCGAGTAGGTGGCCTTGGTGTCCCAGGCCTGGTTGTCGGCGGTCAGATTCCGAGGCTCGCCGCCGGTGGCCGGCACGGTGTAGACATCGAAGTTGGTCGACCACGCCTCGGTGCGGCCGGCGATGCGGGCCGAGAAGGCCACGGTCTTGCCGTCCGGGCTGAAGTGGTATTCATCGTGGTCGCCAAACGGCTTGGACGGCACGTCGCCATCGAGCTTGCCGCTCAGGCTGACCGGCTCCGCGCTGACCTTGCCGGCGGCGTCGATCGGCGCCGAGTACAGCACATTGTTGCGGCCATCGGCCCAGGTATCCCAGTGGCGCACGAACAGCTTGTCATAGACCTTGCCGCTGGCCTTGACCTTGGCCTGCTCGTCGAGGCGCTTCTTGCTGCACGCCAGGTCGGCGCAGTCGCGGTAGACGGCCATGCTGAACAGCAGGCGGTCGCCCTGCGGCGACAGGCGGAAGTTATCGACGTCCAGCGGCAGGTCGGTCACCTTGCTGGCTTCACCGCCGCCCAGCGGCAGGCGCCACACCTGAGACGAGCCGGAGCGGCCGGACAGGAAGTAGATCGCGTCGCCGTTGGGCGACCACTCCGGATCGCTGGCGCTGGCGGCGGCCTGCGTCAGGCGCACTGGCGCCGCTTTCGGATGGCGCAGATCCAGCAGCCACAGCTGCGTGTTGCCGCGGTTCTTGTCCATGTCGGTGGTACGGACGGTGTACACCACGCGGGTCGCGTCGGGCGACAGCAGCGGGGTACCGACGCGCTCCATCTTGACCAGGTCTTCTACGGTGAAGCCGCGCGGCGCGGCTACGGCGCTGGACGCCATCGCGGCGCCCAGCAGCAGCAGGGAAAATCTCATTCGGGGGTTCTCCGATGTTATTAGAAAAATACCGGCTTGTGGCCGGGCATCGAGCATGATACCAAGAGCGGCGGACCGGGCGTAGGCTTGTTACTTTATGCTACTTTCCGGAGCGCGCCTGACGCACCGCGTCCCAGTAGGCGTCGACCTGGGCCTGGTGCTTTTGATAGAACTGCTTGTTGACGATCAAATACATGGGCGTGACGATCAGCGGCGTCGGCAGCATCTCGATCTCGCCCTTGTACTTGTGGGCGATGATTTGCTCGCCCTCGCCCTGCTGCGTGACCACCGCCGCCACGCGGTTTTGCGCCAGCATGGCGAACGCCTGCTCCGGGCTGCCGGCGCTGTCGTTGATCACCACGTTGAGCTGGCGCAGCAACGACACGTGCAGCAAACCCGGCTGCGTGCCCACCGGCTGGCGGCCGAGATTGATGAACTGCCGGCCATCCCAGTCCACCGTGCCGCCGCGCCGGCGCGACACCGAGAAGTTGATCTCGCCGACGGCGCGGCTGACGTCGGGCTGCGATTCCCTCATCGGGAAGGCGGCGTAGGAGGTGCGGTCCTCGATGAAGGCGGCCAGCATGGCATCCACCTGGCCGGTGCGCAGCTGCTCCATGCACTGGAAGCGCGGCGCCACCACCGTGTGGATCTGGACCGGCTGCAGCCTGGAGGCGCGGCGCAGCACCTCCTGCGCCTGGCCCGAGCCATCGGGATAGGTCATGGGCGGGAACGCGTGGTCGAAGATGCACATCCTCACGTCCAGCGGCGCGGCCTGCGCCAGCAACGGAAAACCCAGCAGCAATGACATCACACTCCGGCGCACGGCGCTCTCCTTTGCAAGTTGATAACGAATATCTTATCGCTTCATTTAAAAAAGTTCTTGACTTCTTTAAGACGACCGGTCATATTACACACATGGCTAAAGCAAACGTTAAAGAGCAAATCGTCGCCACCAGCTTGAACCTGCTGCACAGCAAGGGGTTCAACGCCACCAGCGTGCAGGACATCACCGACGCCGCCGGGGTGCCGAAGGGCTCGTTCTACAACCACTTCTCCAGCAAGGAAGCGCTGGGGCTGGAAGTGTTGCAACGTTACACCGACGGCGTGGGCAACACGGCGGCGGTGCTGCAAGCGCGCGCACTGGCGCCGCGCGAGCGCATCCGGCAGTATTTTGAGCGTTTAATCGACGGCAACGCCGCCAATGAATTCAATTTTGGCTGCATGCTGGGCAACTTCAGCACCGAGCTGTCCAACCAGATCCCGGCCATGCGCAGCGCCATGCGCGAAGCGTTCCGCGTCTCGACCGGCGCGCTGGCGGCCGCGATCGCCGACGGGCAGCGGGACGGCAGCATCCAGGCCGACGCTCCCGCCGAGGAACTGGCCGGCTTTGTCACCGACGCCTGGCAAGGCGCCGTGCTGCGCGCCAAGGCCGAGCAAAGCCGCGCGCCGCTGGAGCGTTTCGTGCGTGTGGTGCTGGGCCGCATCCTGCCCTGATTTTTTTTCGGCCGTTTTTAAGACGACCGGTCATATTGTAGTTTTTTTATTCAACTCTCGAAAGGAAACATCATGAACTTCAAAGACTCCGTCGTCCTCGTCACCGGCGCCAACCGTGGTTTGGGCAAAGCCCTGGCCGAGGCGGCCGTCAAAGCCGGCGCGCGCAAGGTGTACGCGGCCGCCCGCAACCCCGCCAGCGTCGACATCGCCGGCGTCACCCCGATCAAGCTGGACGTGACCAACGCGGCCGACATCGCGGCCGCCGTGCAAGCGATCCCCGACCTGAGCATCCTGATCAACAACGCCGGCATCCACGTGGTGGGCGGCGTGACCGGGCCGGAGGCGCTGAGCGCCGCCCGCGCCGAATTCGAGACCAACTTCTTCGCGCCGCTGGCGCTGAGCCACGCGTTCGCGCCGGTGCTGGGCCGCAACGGCGGCGGCGCCATCATCAACATCCTGTCGGCGCTGAGCTGGGCCAGCTTCCCGACCACCGGCACCTACAGCGCCTCCAAGGCGGCGGCATGGGGCCTGACCAACGGCCTGCGCAACGAGCTGCGGGCTCAAAACACCCAGGTGCTGGCGGCGCACATGGGCTATATGGACACCGACATGACGGCCGGCATCGACGCGCCGAAATCGTCGCCGGCCGTGATCGCCGCCGAAATCGTCAGCGCGCTGGAGGCCAACCAGGATGAAGTGCTGACCGACGAGCCCTCGCGCCAGGTCAAGGCCGGCCTGGGCGCGCCACGCGGCTTCTACCTCGGCGAAGCGCGCGCCTGAAATTCGGGGTCAGCTCTGACATTCGGACATCGGGGAACTAAAAATTTTGCAAAAGTTCCGCAAGTGTCCGATTGCCAGAGCTGACCCCGACTGTTGAGGGCGATAGAAAATTTTTTCGGCCTCTGCAATAAATCGCGTATTTTCAATCGCGGAAACAAGGCATAATCGTCCTCTCAGCCAGGTGAAGCGTGCACGTTGTCCGCCGGCTTGACGTGCACGCAATTCGTTTTCCCCGCCGGTAATGCTTCGCTTTGTATTGCCTCACACGCAGTTGTGAACAATTGTAAATCGGCGTTGTATGAGCCTGTCGAGCGCGCTAAGGTAGCAGCTTCACCTCGGCGCGTTTTGGCTCCTCTGCGATGACCACCGCGCAGCCGAAGTCACATGGAATACGGGAAACGCCACTATGCTTACTGCCACCTATGTCTTGTTGACACTATCTATCGAGCAAAAGAAAGAACGCCACTTCATTTCGCGTCTGCTGCAATATGTGCAGTCGATCGCGCGCCGTCCGCAGGAGATCGATCCTGTGTTCATCGAATCCCAACTCAAGCAACTGGCCAGCTTCGCCGAGGCCCGCCACCAGCGCAAGCTCGAGGCCTGCCTGATGCCGGCCGTGCGCGCCGCCGAACCCAATTGCACGCCGCTGCTGAACGACCTCGAATGCCTGAGCAAACGCGGCAGCGCCATGCTCAACGCGGTCTACCGCTGCCTGCGCCGCGCCATGCGCCGCAGCGCCTCGCACAGCAAATTCCTGTGCAAGACGGTCGACCTGTATTGTCAGAACCTGCTCAAGCGCCTCGACAAAGAGGAACAGGAATTGCTGCCGCTGGCGCAGAAAGTCATCTCCAGCGACGAGTGGTTTGAAATCGGCAGCAAGTTCCTGGCCCAGGACGACGATGACGCCGCCTCGCGCCCGGAACTGCGCCCGCGCCGCGACTACGGCGCCGGCCACCGCGCCGCTTCCGCCTGAGACGCTCTCACGCGTCCCCCCGCACCAAAAACGGGCACGCGCCACGCCGCCGCAAGGCGGCGCCGGCGCGTTGTTGTTTTGAATTCCGCCGCGCGCCGCTAAAGCTTGCACACGCCATATCGTGCGGATAATATCGGCCATATGCAGACCAATCCCGCCACCGACCTCGCACCGCTGGACGTACAACTGCCATGGCTGCCGGCAGCCAAGCCGGGCAAGCTATTTTCCGCCGCCGATACTCCGCAAAGGAAACCCGCACCATGAACCAGGGCGCCAGGATATTGCATCTCCGTGGCGCCGCCGGCATGGACGCCATCTACCGCAAAATCAGCTGGCGGCTGCTGCCGCTGCTGATGTTGTGCTACGTGGTGGCTTATCTCGACCGCGTGAACGTCGGCTACGCCAAGCTGCAGATGGGCGCCAGCCTCGATTTCAGCGAACAAGTCTATACCTTCGGCGCCGCCGCCTTCTTTATCGGCTACTGCCTGTGCGCGCTGCCGGCCAATCTGCTGCTGGAGAAGCTCGGCGCGCGCAAGACCCTGCTGCGCCTGATGCTGTGCTGGGGCGCCATCGCCGCCGCCAGCGCGCTGGTGCGCGAGCCGGCGGAGTTCTACGCGCTGCGCTTCCTGCTCGGCGTGCTGGAGGCGGGATTCTTCCCCGGCGTGATCCTGTACCTGACCTACTGGTATCCGGTCGCGCGGCGCGCGCGCGTGTTCGCCATCTTCGCCTCCGCCGCGCTGCTGGCCGGCGTGGCGGCCGGTCCGCTGTGCGCCTTCACGCTCAAGCACTTACGCAACTACGGCATGCTCGATGGCTGGCAGTGGATGCTGGTCACGCAAGGCTTGCCGGCCGTGCTGCTCGGCGTGATCGTCTGGCTTTACCTCGACGACAAGCCGGACGAGGCGCGCTGGCTATCCTCCTTCGAGCAGCAGATGGTGGAGCAGGACCTGGAGCGCGACGAGGCGGCGCTGAACGGCCATGCCGCCGGCAATGCGGCGGCAGAGCATGAGGAACCATCGGCGTTGGCCACCATCTGGTCGCTCTTGCGCGAACCGTCCATCAGCTTGCTGGCGCTGTCCAACCTGCTGCTGCTTGGCGCCAGCTACGCGCTGGTGTTTTGGTCGCCGGCGCTGATGCAGCGCTGGGGCGCGGGCAGCCATACGGAGCTGGGGTTGCTGACCACCCTGCCCAACCTGGTGGCCGCGGTGGGCATGATCCTGATCGGCTACGACTCCGACCGCCGCCGCGAACGGCGCGGCCACTTCATCGCCTGCATGGTGCTGGCGGCGGGCGGCCTTGGACTGGCCATCGCCGCCGACAACGGCCTCGCATGGTCGCTGGCCGGACTGGCGCTGGCGACGCTGGGCGTGGCGGCCGGCGCGCCACTGCTGATCGCCATCCTCACTGGCATGCTCGATCGGCGCCGCATCGCCGCCGGCATCGCGCTGGTGGCCAGCCTTGGCCTGGTGGGCGGGGCGCTCGGCCCCACGCTCAGCGAACATGTGCTGCACTGGGGCGGCAGCGCCGGCATGCTGGCCGCGCTGATCGTGCTGTACATCGCGGCCGGCGCCATCCTGCTGTGGGCCTTGCGCGTCGCCCCGCGCCGCGGCGGTCCCGACGCCGGCCATGGCCAGACCGACAAGATGGCACGGAGCTAGCGCCTTGGGCTAGAATCTGGGGCGTGCCGCGATCCGGCGCCCCTGTTCACCCAACCTACAAGCGAAACTACCGATGCGTTTTGTATTGCCACTCCTAGCGGCCGCCATCGCGGCCGGCGTCCAAGCAGCGCCCACACCGATCACCCTCGACCAGGCCATGGCCAACCCGGACTGGATCGGCAATCCCGTCGAATCGGCATGGTGGGGCTGGGACAGCAAACAGGTCTACTTCAAGCAAAAACGCAGCGGCTCCGCCGTCCGCGACATGTATCAGGTGAACGGCGCCGCCGTGAAACTGGTTGAAGAAAAACAGTTGGCCAATCTGGATAGCGCGGAGGTCATCTACAACCGTGAGCGCACGCGCGCCGTCTTGCAGCGCAACGGCGACCTGTTTGAACGCGACCTGAAAACCGGCGCGCTGACGCAGATCGTGCGCGGCACCACGCCGGCGTCCGACGCACAGTACGCCGCCGACGGCAACCACGTGCAGTTCCGCGTGGGCAGCGACTGGTTCAGCTGGAGCCGCGCCGAGCGACTGGTCTCGCCGGTGGTCCTGCTGCGCACCGCGAAAGACCCGGACGCCGCACCGGACGCCGACTTCCGCCGCGACATGCAGCTGCGCCTGATGTCGACGCTGGCCCGCCTCAAGCAGGAGAAGGATGAAACGCGCGACCAGCGCAACGCCGACCGCGCCGCCGACGCCACCCGCGCGCCGCTGCCGGTGTACCTCGGCGAGAAAGTCACCATCGAAACCAGCTCGCTGTCGCCGGACGGCCGCTACCTGCTGGTGGTCACCGCGGCCAAGGATGGCGACAAGCGCCGCGTCGGCAAGATGCCGAAGTACGTCACCGAATCGGGCTACGAGGAAACCGACGATGAGCGCAAGCGCGTGAGCGAGGCCGGCCCACTGCAGCATCAACTGAAACTGGTTGAAGTGGCGACGCGCAAGGTCACCGAGCTGTCGTTCGACGACCTGCCGGGCATCAAGGCCGATCCGCTGGCCGAGATGCGCGCCGCGCAGAAGCTCGATCCGCTGAAGGGCAATCGCGGCCTGCGTTTCGAGGCCCGCGAGGAATCGATCCGCTGGAGCGCCAACGGCGCGCGCGTGGCGGTGATGGCGCAGGCCATCGACAACAAGGACCGCTGGATCGCCGGCGTCGACCTGGCCGCCGGCAAATTGAAACCGCTGCACCGCCTGAGCGACGCGGCATGGGTCAACAATCGCGGCAACGACTTCGGCTGGCAGCCGGACAACAGCACGCTGTGGTACGAGTCGGAGGAAAGCGGCTATTCGCACCTCTACCTGCAGGCGGCCGACGGCAAGACGCGCGCGCTCACCTCGGGCAAGTGGGAGGAGTCGAACGTGACGTGGTCGGGCGACGGCCAGACCGCCTACTTCATGTGCAACCCCAAGCTGCCGGGCACCTATGAAGTCTGCTCCACCAGCACCAGGGACGGCGCGCTGAAGGAACTGACCGCGCTGGGCGGCGTCGAAAGCTTCACGCTGTCGCCGGACGGCCGCAAGCTGCTGGTGCGCTACTCCACCGCCTACATGCCAACCCAGATCGGCACCGTCAGCAGCGGCGGCGGCGCCGTCACCCAGCTGACCGACACCCGTACCGCCGAATTCAAGGCGCGCGAATGGATCCAGCCTGAAATCGTCGCCGTGCCGTCGACCCACGGCGCCGATCCGGTATGGGCCAAGCTGTATCGCCCGGCCACGCTGGAAGCCGGCAAAAAATATCCGATCGTGATGTTCGTGCACGGCGCCGGCTACCTGCAGAACGTGACCAGGCGCTACCCGGTCTACTTCCGCGAGCAGATGTTCCACAACCTGCTGGTGCAGAAGGGTTACATCGTGCTGGACATGGACTATCGCGCCTCGCTGGGCTATGGCCGCGACTGGCGCACCGCCATCTACCGCCAGATGGGCCATCCGGAGCTGGAAGACTACATCGATGGCCTGAACTGGATGGTGGCCAACCAGCAGGGCGACGCCAGGAACGTCGGCATCTACGGCGGCAGCTACGGCGGCTTCATGACCTTCATGGCGCTGCTGCGCGCGCCGGAGCAGTTCAAGGCCGGGGCGGCGCTGCGTCCCGTCACCGACTGGACCACCTACAACCACGAATACACCGCCAACATCCTGAACACGCCTGAACTGGACCCGCAAGCGTACAAGGTGTCGTCGCCGATAGAATACGCCGACAAGCTGCAAGGCCACCTGCTGATCGCGCACGGCATGATCGACGATAACGTGTTCTATCAGGACTCCGTGCGCATGGCCCAGCGCTTCATCGAACTGAAAAAGGACAACTGGGAACTGGCGTCGTATCCGCTGGAGCGCCACGGCTTCGTGCATCCGGAAGCGTGGTACGACGAATACCGCCGCATCTACCAGCTGTTTGAACGCACCCTGAAATAAGGAGCACCATGAAAAAGCTTGCCGCCTCGCTGATACTGGCGACCTTGTTCACCGCCGCCCACGCCGAGCCGAAACACCCGGCGTGGACGCGCAGCTCGAACGTGTATGAAGTCAACCTGCGCCAATACAGCAAGGACGGCACGCTGAACGCGTTCACGGCCGACCTGCCGCGCCTGAAGGCGCTGGGCGTGGACATCATCTGGCTGATGCCGATCCACCCGATCGGCCAGAAGAACCGCAAGGGAACGCTGGGCAGCTACTACGCGGTGCAGGACTACACCGCCGTCAATCCGGAGTTCGGCGGCGTCGACGACGTGCGCAAGCTGGTGAAGCAGGCGCACGCGCTGGGCATGCACGTGATCCTCGACTGGGTGGGCAACCACACGGCGTGGGATCATCCCTGGGCCACGCAGCATCCGGACTGGTACAAGAAGAACGACAAGGGCGAGATCGCCGCCGTCAGCTTCAAGAACGGCGCCGGCGAGACCGAGGAATGGGCCGACGTGATCGGCCTCGATTACGGCAACAAGGAACTGTGGCCGGCAATGACGTCGGCGATGGCGTTCTGGGTCAAGGACGTGGGCGTGGACGGCTTCCGCGCCGACGCGGCCAGCATGGTGCCGGTCGAATTCTGGAACCAGGCGCGCGCGCAGCTGGACAAGATCAAGCCGGTGTTCATGCTGGCCGAAGCCGACGACGCCGCGCTGCACGACAAGGCCTTCGACGCCAGCTATGACTGGTCGCTGAACGGCATCATGAAGAAGATCGGCAAGGGCCAGGCCGGCGCCGCCGAGTTGCGCGCGTACGTGAGCAATCCGGCCAAAGGGTTTGTGCGCGACAGCTATCGTTTGCAGTTCACCAGCAACCACGACATCAACTCGTGGGAAGGCACGGACAAGGAACTGTACGGCCCGGCGTGGGGCGCGATGGCGGTGCTGAGCTACACGCTGCCCGGCATCCCGCTGGTGTACAACGGCCAGGAAGCAAAGCTGGACAAGAAGCTGGCGTTCTTTGAAAAGGACGCGATCGAGTGGAACAACATCGACCTCGAATTGTTCTTCGCCGGCCTGAACGCGCTGAAGAAGCAGAATCCGGCGCTGTGGAACGGCGCGTCGGGCGCGCCGGCGCAGCTGCTGGACGTCGGCAACGAGAACCTGTTTGCCTTCAAGCGCCAGCAAGGCGCCAACAACGTGCGCGTGATCGTCAACACCACCGGCCAGCTGCAGAAGTACAAGCTGGCCGGCGACGAAGGCCAGGCGTTCCTCAAGCCATGGCGCTGGCGCATCGTGGTGCCTGAATGAACTCCGGGGTCAGGTCCTCCATTTCTACACGGCCTCAACAGCTGCGCTGTTGAGGCCGTGTAGAAATGGAGGACCTGACCCCGGAGTTTGTGCTAACATGTGAACACCTATTCATTTGTTAGCAATGATGAGCTGCCAACACGACTATTCCAACTGCGATCCGCAGATCGCCCAGCTGGCGGACCTGTTCCACCTGCTCGGCGACCCCACCCGCCTGCGCATCGTGCTGGCCTGCATGCCCCAGCCAATTGCCGTCGGCGAGATCGCCGCTACACTGGATTTGAGCGGCTCGCTGGTGAGCCACCACCTGCGCCTGCTGCGCGCGGCCCGCATCGTCAAGTCCGAGCGCCAGGGCAAGCAGGTTTTCTATTCCGCCGCCGACGCCCATATCAGCGGCGTACTCAACGATATGCTGGAACATATCGCCGAACCTTCCACCGGGACCGAAGCATGAGCAAGCACCACGATCACCACCACCATGATCACGATCATCACCACGGACATGATCACAGCCATGCCCACGGCCATCACCATCACGGCGATCCCAACACCATGGGCCGCGCGTTCGCCATCGCCATCGTGCTCAACACGGCCTTCGTGGCGATCGAGTTCTTCTATGGTTTCCTGGCCAACTCCACCGCCCTGATGGCCGACGCCGGCCACAACCTGTCCGACGTGCTGGGCCTGATGCTGGCCTGGGGCGCCGCCATCCTCGCCAGGCGCGCGCCCAACCAGCGCTACACCTACGGCCTGCGCAGCACCTCCATGCTGGCCGCCCTGTTCAACGCCATGCTGCTGATGGCCGCGTGCGGCGGCATCGCCTTCGAGGCGGTGCAGCAACTGCTGCATCCCGATCCGGTGGCCGGCCTGACGGTGTCGGTGGTGGCCGGCGTCGGCATCCTGGTCAATGGCTTCTCGGCCTGGCTGTTCATGGCCGGCAGCAAGGATGACATCAACATCCGCGGCGCCTACCTGCACATGGCCGCCGACGCCGCCATCTCGCTGGGCGTGCTGGTGGCCGGCGTGATCGTGCGCTACACGGCATGGAACTGGCTGGATCCGCTGGTCAGCATGATCATCGTGGCCTTCATCGTGGCCAGCACCTGGTCGCTGCTCAAGCAGTCGCTGCGCATGATGCTGGCTGCCGTGCCCGACAATGTGGACCGCGCCGAAATCGAGCAATTCCTGCGCAGCCGGCCGGGCGTGACCAAGGTGTGCGATCTGCACATCTGGGCCATGAGCACCACCGAGAACGCGCTCACGGCGCAGCTGGTCACGCCGGCCGGCTATCCGGGCGACAACGTGATGGACGCCATCAGCAAGGAGCTGCGCGAGGAATTCTCGATCAAGCACAGCACCCTGCAGGTGCGCACCGGCGCCAGCGAGCAGGAGTGCTGTTTAAACGAGGCGGCGCACGCCCACTAGTCGGCCAGGCTGGCGTACAGCGCGGTACTCAGGTAGCGCTCGCCATACGAGGGGATCACGGTCACGATGAGCTTGCCGGCGCTCTCCGGCCGCCGCGCCACCTGCAGCGCCGCCCACAGCGCGGCGCCGGACGAGATCCCCACCAGCAGCCCCTCCTCGCTGGCCGCCCGCCGCGCGGTCGCGAACGCGTCCTCGTTCGACACGCAAACGATCTCGTCGTAGATGTGGGTGTTCAACACGGCCGGCACGAAGCCGGCGCCGATGCCCTGGATCGGGTGCGCCCCCTTGGCGCCCCCGGACAGGATGGGCGACGCCTCCGGCTCCACCGCCACGCAGCGGAAATCCGGCTTGCGCGCCTTGATCACCTCGCCCACGCCGGTGATGGTGCCGCCGGTGCCGACGCCGGCCACCAGGATGTCGACCCGGCCGTCGGTGTCGCTCCAGATCTCCTCGGCGGTGGTGCGGCGGTGCACCTCGGGATTGGCGGGATTGTTGAATTGCTGCGGCATCAGGTAGCGCGGATCGGACGCGGCCAGCGCGTCGGCGCGGCGGATCGCGCCCAGCATGCCCTCGCCGCCCGGCGTCAGGATCAGCTCGGCGCCATAGGCGCGCAGCAGCATGCGCCGCTCGCGGCTCATGGTGTCGGGCATCACCAGCGTGCAGCGGTAGCCGCGCGCCGCGCACACCATGGCCAGCGCGATGCCGGTGTTGCCGCTGGTCGGTTCGAGGATGATGGTGTCGGGGCCGATCTGTCCGGCCGCCTCGGCCGCTTCGATCATGGCCAGGCCGATGCGGTCCTTCACGCTGTGGGCCGGGTTGTAGTACTCCAGTTTGACCAGGATCTGGGCGCTGCCGCCCCTGGTCAGCCGGTTCAGCCGCACCAGAGGGGTGTGGCCGATCAGCTCGGTAACGTCGTTGGCAACCTTCATGAGCAACCTCCGGGGTGGACGGAGGTTCCAGTCTACGCCTTTATTTGACGTCCACCAGCTCGACGTCGAAGATCAGCGCGGAATTCGGCGGAATGTTGCTGCCTGGCGAGGGACGCGAGCCGTAGGCGAGGTCGGATGGAATGATCAGCGTGCGCTTGCCGCCCACTTTCATGCCCTTGATGCCCTGATCCCAGCCCTTGATTACGCGGCCGGCGCCCAGCACGAAGTCGAGCGGCTCGCCGCGCGGAATGGAGGAGTCGAACAGCTTGCCGTGCATATTCTTGGCCAGCGGACGGTACAGCCAGCCCGAGTAGTGCATGAACACGGTGGCGCCCACGGTGGCTTCCTTGCCGGTGCCGATCTTGGTGTCGGTGATGATCAGCTGTTCGGCGGCCGGGCCGGGCGTGGCCGAGCCCACCACCACCGGCTCGGCCGGCGCGGGGGCGGCCTCAGGTTGCGGCGCTTGCGCGCGGGCGGCGGCGGCGGCGGCGGCCAACAGCATGGCGGCGAAAACGGAACTACGCTTCATGTGGTTTTCTTTCGATGAGTTCTGTGGACAGCTCGGAATGATAGCAAACTAGATGGCGTCCGGGGACGTTGTTGGCAATGCGCCATCGGCCAACTGGCGCAGCGCGTGGCCGGCGCACACCATGCCGAAGGTGGCGGTGACCACCATGGCCGAACCGAAACCGGCGCAATTCAGGCCGGTGACGCCGCCGCGGTCGTCGCCATCGACCGTGCACACCTCGCCGGTTTCCGGGAATTTCAGCGGCTCGGTGGAGAACACGGCGTCGATGTGGAACTTGGTCTTCTCGCCGCGCGGGAAACCGTACTGGGCGCGCATGATCTTGCGCACCTTCTTCAGCAGCGGTTCCTGTTCGGTCCTGGCCAGGTCGCGCACCGAGATTTGCGCGGCGTCGGTCTTGCCGCCGGCGCTGCCGATGGTGATCACCGGCAGATCGTGCCGGCGCGCCCAGGCCAGCATGGCGGCCTTGGCCTTGACGGAATCGGTGGCGTCGATCAGGTAATCGTACTTGCCGACGCCGATCATCTGTTCGATGTTGTCCGGATCGACGAATTCCTCGATCTGGTTGACCTTGCACAACGGATTGATCTGGGCGATGCGCTCGGCCAGCGCGGTGATCTTGGCCATGCCGACGGTGCTGCTCAGGGCCTGGATCTGGCGGTTGATGTTGGACTCGGCCACGTTGTCGAGGTCGATCAGCGTGAGCTGGCCGATGGCGCTGCGCGCCAGCGCCTCGACGATCCACGAGCCGACGCCGCCCACGCCCACCACGCAGATGTGGGCGGTGCGGAAACGCGCCAGCGCGTGCGCGCCATACAGGCGGGCGATGCCGCCGAAACGGCGTTCAAAGTCGACATCGTCGAAGTCAGGGGGAGAAATGCTGTTCATGCCGCCATTTTAACGGACTGCGGCCCACCCCACCGATTCGGGGTCAGCTCTGACATTCGGACAAATAAAAAACGTATTGATATTTCTCAAATACCGTGCGTCCGTGTCCGAATGTCAGAGCTGACCCCGAACTTGCTGGTGAGTTATTCTAAAATATCGTTGTTACCAGCCAGAGGCCCCACGCCATGAGCAATTCCTTGTACGACACCGCCCCCGACTTCAGCCAGCCGATCGCTGTGCTGAAGCATTGCCACGACCGCATCCGCAAGCAGCTGGCCACCCTGCAAAACCTGCTGGCCCACCTGCCCAAGCATGGCGCCGATACCGACGCTCAAAAGGCCGCGCAAGCGGTGCTGAAATACTTTAACAACGCCGCCCATCTGCACCACCAGGACGAGGAGCAGAACCTGCTGCCGATGCTGCAGGCCACCGCGCGCGACGCCGATGCGCTGCTGCTGGCGGAGTTGACGCCCGGCATTCTGGCCGGTCACGAGCAAATGGATAGAGACTGGTCTATAATCAAATCGCAACTTGAGCAGATTGCCAATGGCGCCGGTTCCGCCCTCTCGGCCAGCGATGTCGCCCGTTTCTGCGACACCTACGCGGCCCACATGGTGGTGGAGGAGTCGCATATCGCGCCGATGGCCAAGCGCCTGTTCAGCGCCGAGCAAATGGCGCAGCTGGGCAGCGCGATGCAGGTGCGGCGCGGGATCACCCCCGACCTGCCAATCAGCCAGGTGCCCGAACAACAAACCGCGCCGGTCAACAACACGGTGGCCGACGGCGTGGTGCTGGCCGACCTGCGTCTCGACTACGGCCGCGCCAGCCTGACGGAACACGATGTGCTGGACGATCCGATCGCCCAGTTTGGCAAATGGTTCGAGGAAGCCCTGCACGCCAAGGTCAACGAGCCCAACGCGATGAGCGTGGCGACGGTGGGCGCGGACGGCAAGCCGAGCTCGCGCATTGTCCTGATCAAGCAGTACGACCAGCGCGGCTTCACGTGGTATACCAATTATGAGAGCCAGAAAGGCCAGCAACTGCGCGCCAACCCGCATGCCGCGTTGCTATTCTTTTGGAGTGAACTTGAGCGCCAGGTGCGGATCGAAGGTAAGGTGGTGCGAACCGCCGCCGAGGAAAGCGACAAGTATTTTTACAGCCGGCCGGTGAAGAGCCAGATCGCCGCGATCGCCTCGCGGCAGAGCGCGCCCATCGCCAACCGGGAGCAGATGGAAGCCAATTACGAGGCGGCCGCCGCCGTCAGCGGCGAGCGTCCGCTGCGGCCGGCGCACTGGGGCGGTTACCGCCTCGAACCGGAGCGCATCGAGTTCTGGCAGGGCCGCCGCTCGCGCTTCCATGATCGGATTGTGTATGTCAAGCAGGCAGATGGCAACTGGATAAAGGAGCGATTGCAGCCGTAAGCATGGCGCCTCCTTTTTTTTAAGGAGGATATCTTGTTCGTACAGAATCAACTGAGCAACTGGATCGCCGGCATGCGCGAGCAGCTCACGCTGCCGCTGCGCATTGAGTTGTGGAACGGCCAGCACGTCGACCTGTCCAGCGAGGCGCCGCGCGTGACCATCAAGCTGCCCAATGTGAAGGCGGCGCGCTACCTGCTAACGCCGTCGCTGTCCAATCTGGGCGCCGCCTACGTCGAGGGCGCCATCGAGGTCCGCGGCAAGGCGCGCGACATGATCGCCGTGGTCAACGCGCTGGCCCGCACCTCGCTCAAGGCCGAGGGCAAGTTCGCGCGGCTGGCGCGCACCTTCCATCACAGCAAGCAGAAGGACGCCGAGGCGATCCGCTATCACTACGACGTCTCCAACGAGTTCTACCAGCAGTTCCTCGATCCCGACATGGTGTATTCCTGCGCCTACTTTGAGAACGGCGACGAGGACCTGGCCAGCGCGCAACTCAAGAAGATCGACCACATCCTGCGCAAGATCGAGCTGCGCCCCAACCAGACCCTGCTCGACATCGGCTGCGGCTGGGGCGCGCTGGTGATCCGCGCGGCCCGGCGCTACAACGCGCGCTGCGTCGGCGTCACGCTGTCGGAGAACCAGTACGCGCTCGCCAGGCAGCGCGTGCGCGAGGCCGGGCTGGAGCATCTGGTCGAGATCCGCCTGCAGGATTACCGCGACGTGCGCGGCCAGTTCGACCGCATCACCAGCGTCGGCATGTTCGAGCACGTGGGCCTGCGCCATTTGCCCGAGTATTTCTCCGCCATCCACAGCCTGCTGGCGCCCGACGGCGTGGTGATGAACCACGGCATCACCACCACCGATCCGGACAACGGCGAAACGCCCTACGGCGGCGGCGAGTTCATTGAAAAATATGTGTTCCCGCACGGCGAGCTGGCCCATATCGGCCACGTGCTGCGCGCCATGCAGCAGGGCGCGCTGGAGGTCAGCGACGTGGAAAATCTGCGCCGCCACTACGCCCGCACCTGCGCCATCTGGACCGACAATTTCGAAGCGCATGGCGACCAGGTGCGCGCGCTGGGCGGGGATAAGCGCTACCGCATCTGGCATGTGTACCTGGCCGGCTGCGCCTATGCGTTCGAGCAGGATTGGATCAGCCTGTACCAGATCGTCGGCCGCAAGGCGGGCCAGCGCTCGGCCGCGCTGCCGTGGTCACGCAAGCATATGTATCCGGCCGCTACCTGATGCGGCTGGCGTAGGTCTTGCGGAATTTCTCCAGCTTGGGCGCCACCACGAAGGCGCAGTAGCCTTGCAGCGGGTGCTGGCGGAAGTAGTCCTGATGGTAGTCCTCGGCCTTGTAGAACGTCTGGGCAGGGGCCAGCTCCGTCACGATCGGCGCGTCCCACACATGCGCCATCTCGGCGATCACCTGGCGCGCCATGGCTTCCTGCTGGGGCGACTGGTAATAGATCACCGAGCGGTACTGGGTGCCGACGTCATTGCCTTGCCGGTTGAGGGTGGTCGGGTCGTGGATGGTGAAGAAGATTTCCAGCAGGTCGCGGTAGCTGATCACCGCCGGGTCGAATTCCAGCCTGACCACCTCGGCGTGGCCGGTGTCGCCGGCGCACACCTGCTCGTAGGTCGGATGCTCGACATGGCCGCCGGTGTAACCGGATTCGACCGACGTGACGCCCTTCACCTCCATGTACACCGCCTCGGTGCACCAGAAGCAGCCGCCGCCCAGTATCGCCGTTTCCGTCATGATCCGCTCCTTCTCCACCATGCCGCAACTGTAACGCAAACGTGGCCAATTCGCTACGGCCGCGCAAACTTTGGCATAATGACAGACCATGAACACCACTTCACCACGCGCCGACGAGCGCAGCTTCGACACCGCCCACTTCCGCCAGGCGCTGGGCCAGTTCGCCACCGGCGTGACCATCATCACCACCCGGCTGGCCGACGGCAGCTTCCGTGGCCTGACGGCCAGTTCCTTCAACTCGGTGTCGCTGGACCCGCCGCTGGTGTTGTGGAGCCTGGCCAACGGCGCCAACAGCATGCCCATCTTTACCGGCAATTCGCACTACGTGATCAATGTGCTCAACGCCGAACAGGCCCATCTGGCCAAGCGTTTCGCCACCCGGGGCATCGATCCGTGGGAAGGCGTGGAATACGAGCTGTCGCGCACCGGCCAGCCGGTCATCAAGGGCGCGTCGGCGTGGTTCGAGTGTCATAACCGCAGCCGCTATCCCGAGGGCGACCACGTGATTTTTGTTGGCGAAGTGGAATTCTGCGAGTTTTCGCCCTCGCCGCCGCTGATTTTCCATGGCGGCCAGTTCGCCGGCCTGGGCTAAAAACGGAAATTGGTGTCGCTCTTTGAAAAGCCGGCACCGGGGCGGCGGCATAGAATGCTGGCAGCATTCATCATCATAATGAGAGACTATCATGAGCCAAGCCCGCGCCCACTTCCACTGGGATGATCCCCTGCTGCTGGACCAGCAACTGACCGACGACGAGCGCATGGTGCGCGACGCCGCCGCCGCCTACTGCCAGGACAAGCTGCAGCCGCGCATCCTGGAAGCCTTCCGCCACGAGCAGATGGACACCTCCATCTTCCGCGAGATGGGCGAGCTGGGCCTGCTGGGCCCGACCATCCCCGAGCAATACGGCGGCCCCGGCCTGAACTACGTGGCCTACGGCCTGATCGCGCGCGAGGTCGAGCGCGTCGATTCCGGCTACCGCTCGATGATGAGCGTGCAATCGTCGCTGGTGATGGTGCCGATTTACGAGTTCGGCACCGAGGCGCAAAAACAGAAATACCTGCCCAAGCTGGCCACCGGCGAGTGGATCGGCTGCTTCGGCCTGACCGAGCCCAACCACGGTTCCGATCCCGGCTCGATGATCACCCGCGCCAAAAAGGTGGCCGGCGGCTACGCGCTGACCGGCGCCAAGATGTGGATCACCAATTCGCCGGTGGCCGATGTGTTCGTCGTGTGGGCCAAGGACGATGAGGGCGCGATCCGCGGCTTCGTGCTGGAGAAGGGCATGGCCGGCCTGAGCGCGCCGGCCATCCACGGCAAGTTCGGCCTGCGCGCCTCGATCACCGGCGAAATCGTCATGGACAATGTGTTTGTGCCGGAGGAGAACGCCTTCCCGGACGTGCGCGGCCTGAAGGGCCCGTTCACCTGCCTGAACTCGGCGCGCTACGGCATCGCCTGGGGCGCGCTGGGCGCGGCCGAGTCGTGCTGGCACACCGCGCGCCAGTACGTGATGGACCGCGTGCAGTTCGGCCGGCCGCTGGCCGCCAACCAGCTGATCCAGAAGAAGCTGGCCGACATGCAGACCGAGATCACGCTGGGCCTGCAGGGCTGCCTGCGCCTGGGCCGCATGAAGGACGAGGGCACGGCGGCGGTGGAAATCACCTCGATGATGAAGCGCAACTCGTGCGGCAAGTCGCTGGACGTGGCGCGCATGGCGCGCGACATGCTGGGCGGGAACGGCATTTCGGACGAGTTCGGGATCATCCGCCACATGGTGAACCTGGAGGTCGTGAACACCTACGAGGGCACGCACGACATCCACGCGCTGATCCTGGGCCGCGCCCAGACCGGCATCCAGGCGTTCCAGTAAGCGCCTACAGCAGGGCGACGGCCTTGGGGTAGGACAGCCCGGCGGGCATGCCGCCGAGCTTGAACACCGACACCATCTGCGACAGCCTGGTGGCCTGCTGCTTCATCGCCTCGGAGGCGGCGGCCGATTCCTCCACCAGCGCCGCGTTCTGCTGCGTCACCTGATCCATCTCCGTCACCGCCTGGTTGATCTGCTCGATGCCGGCCGACTGTTCCCGGCTGGCGTTGGTGATGTCCTGCATCATGTCGGTCACCTGGCGGATGCTGTCCACCACCTCGCGCATGGTGCTGCCGGCCTGCTCGACCAGCTGGCTGCCGGCGTCCACCTTCTGCACCGAGTTGTCGATTAACACCTTGATTTCCTTGGCCGCCGCCGCGCTGCGCTGCGCCAGCGTGCGCACCTCCGACGCCACCACCGCGAAGCCGCGCCCCTGCTCGCCGGCGCGCGCCGCCTCCACCGCCGCGTTCAAGGCCAGGATGTTGGTCTGGAACGCGATGCCGTCGATCACGCCGATGATGTCGGCGATCTGGCGGGCCGAATCGTTGATCGAGCCCATCGTGCCCACCACCTGCGACACCACCGCGCCGCCCTTGACCGCCACCTCGGCGGCCGCCAGCGCCAGCTGATTGGCCTGGCGCGCGTTGTCGGCGTTCTGCCTCACCGTCGCGGTCAGCTGTTCCATCGACGAGGCGGTCTCCTCCAGCGAGCTGGCCTGCTCCTCGGTGCGCGAGGACAGGTCGGCCGCGCCGAAGGCGATCTGCTGCGACGCCGAGGCGATCATGTCGGTGCCGCCGCGCACCTCGCCCACCATCACCACCAGGCCGGTGTTCATGTCCTTCAGCGCCTGCAGCAATTGGCCGGTCTCGTCCCGGCTGGTGACCTCGATGTTGCTGGTCAGGTCGCCGGCGGCCACGGTCTGCGCCACCTTCACCGCCGCGCCCACCGGACGCACGATGGAGCGCGTGATCAGCCAGGCGATGAGCGCCCCCAGCACCACCGCCGCCAGGGTGAACAGGCCCATCTGCAGGCGCGTGCGCTGGTAGATCGCCCGCGCCTCGGCCACCGACTTGGCGGTGTTCTCGTTCTGGAACTGGGTCAGCGCGTCGAGCGCCGCGTACCACTGGTCCTGCGCCGGACGCACCTGGCCCATCAACACGCTGGTCGCCTCGGCGTCGCTGTCGGCCTGGGCCAGGGCGATCGCCTTGTCCATCAGCACCGCCGCCTCGGCGCGCCGCGCCTCGATGTTGGCCAGCAGTTCCTTGCCTTTCGCGCGCGTCACCAGCCCGGTCAGCTGCTGATAGCTCTTCTCGTAGCGGGCGCGCTGTTCGGCGATACGTTTGACCTCGGGCGCGCGCTGGACGTCGTCGGAAAACAGGATCACATTGCGCACCGCGACGGAATTCGTCTGGATCGCATCCCCCATGTCGGTGAGCAGCGCGATCTTCACCATGTTGGCGTTCACGATCTCCTCAAACTGATCCTCGACCTTCGCCATGCTCGACAAGCCGACCAGCGCCAGCGCCAACATCAGGGTTAGCACCACGGCGAACCCCAGCCCGAGGCGGCCTCCAATTTTAATGTTCTTCATTTCATCCCAGTATTTTATTAACAACAATCGATGCTCAAAGATAACGCTAACCGAGCGCTGAATTAATTCATATCAGCATCTCCTGATGTGCTTGTAGGGAAATCCCTCGCCACCTCTGGCGGCGCGCAAAAAAAAACCCCGCCTTCGAAAAGGCGGGGTTGCTGGACTGCGACGCGGCCGCCCTGGCGGGCGGCGCCGGCGGCGGTCAGAAGCCCTTGAAGTTGTAGCCCACGCTGACGTTGACCGCCAGCGGATCGAGGCGCACGTCCTGCACCTGGCCGGTCGAGTAATGCGCCTTGGTCTTCAGCCTGGTCTTGATGACCGAGGCGTCCAGGAACCATTTCTCGTTGATCTTCACCGTGCCGCCGATCTGGAAGCTGGCGGCCACCTTGTCATCCAGCTTGAAGGTCGCGCCCGGGCCGCCGGTGTTCAGCACCGCGGTCAGCTGCCCCGAACCGCGCTCCTTCTGGAACATGGCGTAGGTGATGCCCAGGCCGACGTAAGGACGCACCATCGCGTCCGGCTTCAGGAAGCGGTACTGGATGAAGGCGGTCGGCGGCAGCACTTCGGCGGTGGCCAGCTTGCCGGTGCCGTTGATGGAGCCGGCGCCGTACAGGTCGTGCTTGTACGGCAGGCCCAGGTCCAGCTCGGCCGAGATGTTATCGGTCAGCATGTAGGCGATGGTGAAGCGCGGCTTGGTGTCCGAGCCCACGTCGGTCTTGGTGTTCGGCAGCGCCGGCGCCGACACGTTGCCCGAGTCCACTTTCGGGGTGATTTTGTTGACGCCCAGCGTACCGATCCAGGTGCCGGCGCCTTGTTGTGCCGAGGCGGCCGAGGCCACCGTCATCGCGGCGGCCAGCGCCAGCAGTTTTACCGTGTTTTTCATAGTGTCTCCGAATAGTGATGTGTGATTACAGCCAGCCCTTGGTCACCAGCGCCATCGACACGTAACGCGCCAGCAGCAGGTTGTTGTACGGGGTTGGGTGCACATCGTCGGCGAACGACCAGTGGCTGACATCGCCCGACTTCAGGTTGCCGCCGTTGCAGGTCAGCGAGCTGCCCAACGGGTTCTTGGCCAGGCTGAGGTCGCAGGCCGGTTCGGAAACATTGGTCAGGCCATACGGGCCGGGATTGGTGGCCTGGTCGTGGCTCACGGCGAACACGTCCACCAGCAGCACCTTCGCCTCGCCGCTCAAGCCATTGCTCAGCGCGGTGTTGAACGCGGCCACCATGGCGTTGATCAGGGCCTGGGTGGCGGCATCCCTGGCGCGACCGGCCGGGGTGGTGGCCACGTCCGGCAGGTTATTCACCACCACGAAGTTGGCGCCGTTGGCGATCAACTGGTTTTTCACCAGCGCCACCAGCTCGGTGCCGGCTTGCGCCATCGCGGTGACCAGTTCCGGGCCGTGGGCAGCGGCGTAGTCCGCGCCCGCCTTGTTGCCGGCGGCGGTGGCGTCGGCGGTGGCCTTGGTCACCATCGGACCGTAGACGGCGGGCGAGGCGACCGCCGAGTTACCCGGCTGCACGGCCGCCGCGCCGATCGCGGCCTGGGTGATGGTGGTCTGGGTCGCGCCCGGCTGGGCGGCGGCCGTTTGCGCGGCGGCGCCGATGGCCTGGGCGGCGGTCAGCGGGCTGGTGGCGCCGGCGGCCAGCTGGCTCACCAGGCTGCTGACATAGGCGGTGTTGCCCGCCGCCGTGCCGGCGGCGGTGGCGGCGCTGCTCAGCGCGCCCAGCTGGAACAGCGCGTCGTTGCCGCCGGCCATGACCAGCACCAGCTCGTCGCCCTTGAATTTGCCGCCGACGGCCTTCAGGTGGTTGGCGATCTGGGTGGCGACCGGGTAGGTCAGCGCGCCCAGCGCGCTGCCGGTCAGCTTGTTGTTGGGGCCGACCGGATTGGTCACGCGCGAGCCGCCCATGGCGTAGCCGTAGCAGCCGGCGTTGGCTTTGGCCGGCACCGAGAAGCCTTTGCTGGCGTCGCCATCGAGGCCGGTCACGGCGGCGCACGGCGCGGCCACGCCGATCTGGGCGGCCAGCAGCTCGGTCCAGTTCTTGCCGGTGAACGTGGGGTTGATCGCGGTGTTGTCGCCGTTGATGGTGAACTTGCCGCCCTTCAGCGCGGCAACGGTACCCACGGCGTACGAGCCGACGTCGGACAGGCTGTCGCCGAACGACACCTGCGCGCTGTACTTGACTTTGACGGATTGGTTGCCCGGCGCCGGATCGGTGCCGCCGCAACCCGCAAGGACGGCCAGGGCCATTGCAGCAAGTGCAAATTTGGTGTGACGCATATTGTCTCCTCTAGATATTTTGTAACTTCCGATACGAACGGCCGTGCTATTCGCAACCCAACTAATATGCCAGCCAGAACCGCTTCTGTATAGAGGAACACCACTAAAATCCGGGGTTTGTGAGCAAAAAAGAACGCTTGCTCGGCGACTGTTAATCCAGATCAAATCATGACTCACCGCGATGGTGCAGAATCGAAAAAGGCGCGCGCCTCGCGCAGGCAGAAAGGCGCCACCAACCCGGCGTGGTAGGCGTCCTTGACGGCCTGGTCGGCGGCGGCCGGGGTGGCGCCCTGGTCCAGCGCCGCCCGCCGCACCAGCGCCTTGGCGGCGGCGAAACCGGCGCGGGTGCTCAGGTAGGGACCGGTGAGCGCCGTGTCGTCGACGTTCAGCACGCTCAACTGCAGGCTGGCGGTGTTTTGCGCGCGGAAGTAGGCGGCGGTGGCGGTCGTGTTGGCATACGGCACCAGCGGATCGGCGTCGCCGCCGCACAGGAACAGCGGCACGGTGGGCGCGTACGTGCGCAAGTCATTCTTCAGCAACCACTTGCGCAGCGATTGCGCCGGCGCGCAACTGAGCGGCGCGGTATTGCCGCCGTTGCAGGGATTGGCCTTCAGGTCCGCCAGATAGCTGTCGCGGTAGCTGGTCTTGATCAGGTGGTCCGGGCCGAAGAAACCACCATAGCCGGGCGCCTGCGGCAGCGAGTCCGAGGCGAACAGCACATCGTTCGGCAACTTGCCGGCCGCCACCAGGTCGCCCAGGCTTTGCGTGCCCGGCAGCAGGGTGTCGATGCCGCTGGCGTATTTGGACTCATAAATATCGCCGGTGCTGTTGTACAGCGCGGCGCCGGCGCGCTGGCCGGCATTGATCAGCATCGGAATGAACGCGGCCGAACCGGTGGTCGGCGCGCCGTTGAAGATGCTGTCGCCAAACAAGGTCAGCGCGTACGGGCCGGACAGCGGCGCCGCCGCCGTCACCGCGAACTCGCTCGGGTATTTGGTCTGCATGGCGCGCTGGGTGGCCAGCGCCACGAAGCCGCCCTGCGAGTAGCCGGTCACCATCAGCCGGGCCGAGGCGCTGGCGTTGATGCTGCCGAACACGCTGCGGGCGGCGCGCAAGGCGTCGATCATGTCGGCCGACTGCTGCTCGGCGTCCAGGTAGGGATGGTAGCCGGCGGTGGAGCCGGCATAGCCGACGTAGTTGGGCGCCACCACGATGTAGCCTTGCGCCGCGAACATGGCGGCGATCAGGCGCGGTTCGTTGGAGGACAGGTTGGCCATGTTGGTGCTCTTCTGCACCGAGGTGCCGTGCGCATACAGCATCACCGGACGGCCGCCCTGGCAGGCGGTGTTGGCGCCGGAGGGCACATAGATGGCGGCGCCGGCCTGGGTGTCGGCGGCCAGGGAATCGATGGTGTGGTACTTGAGCGCGTAGACCGTGATGGCGCAGGTGGGCGTGCCGGTGACGGTGCTGCCGAAATCGGTCTGGGCATCCACCAGCGCCTTCAGCGCGGCCGGCTCCACCGTGCTGACCGACACCCCGGGGCTGATCGTGACCGGCGCCACCGTGGCGCTGCCGATCACCTGCCCGCGCAGCGACACCGGCGGTGCGGGCGGCGTCACCGACACCCCGCCGGTCTGGCTGCCGGCGCTGCCGCCGCCACCGCAGGAAGCCAATAACATCGCCAGGGGAATCAGTGCCAATCGTGCGTTACGCATAGCGAATCCTTGCAAGATGGCCGGGCGAGTTTTTCGGCCGGCAACAAAAACATCTTAGCAGGTAAGCAATGCGCACACGACACCCCGCAGGGCAAGAATGTCAGC
Source organism: Duganella sp. SG902 (assembly GCF_013376005.1). GTDB lineage: Bacteria > Pseudomonadota > Gammaproteobacteria > Burkholderiales > Burkholderiaceae_D > Rugamonas. Next base: position 88,597 of record NZ_JABMJK010000009.1, read on the forward strand.
TTATTTTTGCAGCAGCGCCTCGATCACACCGGCCGAGCCAAACACCGAGCGGCGCAGGCGGTCGTTGACGCCCAGCCAGTCGCTGTCCTGCGGCGGCGTTTCGACCAGGATCAGGTCGGAGCCGGTCTGGTCCATGTCACGCAGGGCGGCGTACAGGCCATACGCGTAGCCCGCCGGGTCGGCCGGCAGCTTGCGCTGGGCCGACACCAGCGACGGCAGGGCATGGCTGATCAGCGCCACCTTGATGCCCTTGGCCTGCAGATTGCCCAGCGCCGTGCGCAGCGCATCGGCGGCCAGCATGGTCACCGGCGTGCGCGGCGCGTAGTGCGATTCCAGCGTGCCGGAGGCGCGCGGCGCGGCCTGGTCGGGCGCGGCCGGCAGCATGCCGATCACGTCGGCGATCTGCTGCGCCGTGATGTGGCCCGGGCGCAGCAGCACCGGGCCGTGCGTGGCCAGGCGCGACATGTCGACGATGGTGGATTCGATGCCGACTTGGCTGGGGCCGCCTTCCAGCACCACGCTGAGCGCGGAGGCCGAGCAGGCGGCGTCGCCGTTGAGGGCGCCGTCGTCGTGGGCGTCGAGGCCGAACTCATCGCGCACGTGCTGCGCGGTGGTCGGGCTGACGTTGCCGAACTTGTTGGCCGATGGCGCGGCCACGCCGCCCTTGCCGCCCTTGAAGGCGCTCAGCAAGGCGATCGCCACCGGGTGCGACGGGCAGCGAATGCCAACCGAATCCTGGCCGGCCGAGACGGCGTCCGGAATGCGCGGGTTGCGCTTGAGGATCAAGGTCAGCGGGCCGGGCCAGAACGCCTGCGCCAGCTGGCGCGCCTCGTCCGGCACCTCGGTGGTCCAGTAATCCAGATCGGCGCCGGGCGCCACGTGCACGATCACCGGGTGGTCGTGCGGACGGCCCTTGGCTTCGTAGATGCGCGCCACGGCGGCCGGATTTTCCGCGTCCGCGCCAAGGCCGTAGACGGTCTCGGTCGGGAAGGCGACCAGGCCGCCCTCTTCCAGCACGGCCGCCGCGTTGGCGATGGCCGCCTGGTCGGCAACGGTGGCAGCGGGCTGCTTCACGGCGCGATCCCGAGGATGGCGCAGGCGGCGTTGAGCTGCTGCTGCGCCTGCTCCAGCGTCGGCGCGATGAAGGTCAGGTGACCCATCTTGCGGGCGCGGCGAGGATCATCCTTGCCGTACAGGTGCAGGTTGGCGCCCGGCAGCGCGAGGATTTCATCCCACGCCGGTTCGCGCGGCTCGTTGCTGTCGCCCTCGAACCACACATCGCCCAGGATGTTCAGCATGACGGCCGGCGAATGCTGGCGCACATCGCCCAGCGGCAGGCGCGCCATGGCGCGCACCTGCTGCGCGAACTGGCTGGTGACGCAGGCGTCGATGGTGTAGTGGCCGCTGTTGTGCGGACGCGGCGCCATTTCGTTGACCACCAGCGAACCGTCGGTCAGCACGAAGAATTCGATGCACAGCACGCCGACGTAGCCCAGTTCAGCCACGATGGCTTGCGCCGCCTTCTGCGCCTTCAGCGCGCTCTCGTCCGAGACGTTCGGGCCGGGCACGGTGGTGGTGAACAGGATGCCGTCGCGGTGAACGTTCTCGGCGATCGGGTAGACCACCGATTCGCCGTCGTGGCCGCGCGCGGTCAGCACGGACACTTCATACGCCAGCGGCAACATCTTCTCCAGCAGGCAGGTGACCTTGCCCATGGATTCAAACGCGGCCTGCACGTCGGCGCGCGATTTCACGCGTACCTGGCCCTTGCCGTCGTAGCCCATGCGCACGGTCTTCAGGATGCCTGGCAGCAGGTTGTCATCGATGGCGTCGATGTCCGCCTGCGAGGCGATCACCTTGTGCGGGGCCGGCATCACGCCCGATTTGGGCGCGCAGCTGACAAAGAAGCTCTTTTCCGCGATGCGATCCTGCGCCACCGATACGCCATGCGCGTTGGGCGCCACGAACACCGATTGCGCCAGGCGCGACAGGCTGTCGGCCGGGACGTTTTCAAACTCGGTGGTGACGGCGGCGCATTGCGCGGCCAGCGCGTCGAGGCCGGCGGCATCGCTGTAGCCGGCGTTGACCAGACGTTGCGCGACCTGGCCGGCCGGGCAATCTTCCGACGGCTCCAGCACGGCGACCTGATAGCCCATGGCTTGCGCGGCCTGGGCAAACATGCGGCCCAGCTGGCCGCCGCCCATCACGCCCAGCCAGGCTGGCGGATTGGCTTGCGGCAGGATGGGTTTCAACTTCGTATCACTCATTGTTCACAGCGGCAGGGTCATGGCCTTGGCGGCCTCGGTTTGCGAAACGCGGAAGGCCTCCAGCTTTTCGGCCAGCGCGTCGTCGGTCGATGCGATCATGGCCACGGCGGTCAGCGCCGCATTGGCGGCGCCCGCTTCACCGATGGCGAAGGTCGACACCGGCACGCCCTTCGGCATTTGCAGGATGGACAGCATGGAATCCTCGCCGCGCAGGTACTTGGACGGCACCGGCACGCCCAGCACCGGCACGATGGTCATGGCGGCCACCATGCCCGGCAAGTGCGCCGCACCGCCGGCGCCGGCGATGATGGCGCGCAGGCCGCGCGCGCGCGCGCTCTTGGCGTAGGCGTACATCTCGTCCGGCATACGGTGCGCCGAGATCACCTGCGCTTCAAACGGCACGCCAAATTGCTTGAGGATGTTGACCGCGTTCTGCATCACGTCCCAGTCCGAGGACGAGCCCATGATGACGCCCACCAGTGGTTTGTTCTGATCGCTCATCGCTCAGGCCTTCAGCTTTTCGCCGGTCAGGCGTTCGATGGCTTCGAAGTACTTGGCCTGGGTTTTGTTGATGACGTCAGCAGGCAATGCTGGTGCCGGGGCGGTCTTGCCCCAATCCAGCGTTTCCAGGTAGTCGCGCACGAACTGCTTGTCGAACGATGGCGGCGAAATGCCGGTGGCGTAGGAATCGGCCGGCCAGAAGCGCGAGGAGTCGGCGGTCAGCACTTCATCCATCAGGTGCATGACGCCGTTTTCGTCCAGGCCGAATTCGAACTTGGTGTCGGCGATGATGATGCCGCGGGTGGCGGCGTATTCCGAGGCCTCGGTGTACAGCTTGATGGCGACGTCGCGCATCTTGGCGGCCAGTTCGGCGCCGATGCGTTTTTCCATTTCCTCAAAGCTGATGTTTTCGTCGTGCTCGCCCAGGTCTGCCTTGGCGGCCGGGGTGAAGATCGGCTGCGGCAGCTTCTCGGCCTGCTTCAGGCCTGCCGGCAGCTTGATGCCGCAGACCGAGCCGGTGTCCTGGTAGTCTTTCCAGCCCGAGCCGATGATGTAGCCGCGCACCACCGCCTCCACCATGATCGGCTTCAGGCGCTTGGCCACCACGGCGCGGCCCTTGACCTGATCCACCTCGTCGGCGGCCACCACCGATTCCGGCGCCACGCCGGTCAGGTGGCTGGGGACGATGTGGCCCAGCTTCGAGAACCAGAAATCGGTCATCTGGTTCAGCACCATGCCCTTGCCGGGAATCGGTTCATTCATGACAACATCGAAAGCCGACAGGCGGTCGGTGGTGACGATCAGGATCTTGTCGTCGCCGACAGCGTAGTTGTCGCGGACTTTGCCGTGGCCGAGGAGTGGCAGGGACTTGATGGAGGACTGGTAGAGGCTGTTCATAGCAAGGAATGTAATGAAAAAGCAAAAACCGGCAAAAGAGGAAGTCCTCGATCGCCGGTTGAAAGAGGTTAATCCAAAGGGACTAACCCGTTATTTTACTTCACAATCTGGGCCAGCTCGCCGGCCTTGTAGCGTTCCGCCATTTTTTCCAGCGGAATTGGCTTGATTTTCGACGCCTGGCCTTCGCAGCCGAAGGCCTGGAAGCGGGCGCGCACCACTTCTTCCGCCGCGACGCGGGCTGGCTTGAGGAAGTCGCGCGGGTCGAACTTCGACGGGTTCTGGAACATGAACTTGCGCACGGCGGCGGTCATGGCCAGGCGGATATCGGTGTCGATATTGATCTTGCGCACGCCGTGACGGATGCCTTCCTGGATCTCTTCCACCGGCACGCCGTAGGTTTCCTTCATGTCGCCGCCGAATTCGCGGATGATGGCCAGCAGTTCCTGCGGCACCGACGACGAGCCGTGCATCACCAGGTGGGTGTTCGGGATGCGGGCGTGAATTTCCTTGATGCGGTCGATGGCCAGGATGTCGCCGGTCGGCTTGCGGGTGAACTTGTAGGCACCGTGCGAGGTGCCGATGGCGATGGCCAACGCGTCGCACTGGGTCTTCTGCACGAAGTCGGCGGCTTGCGCGACGTCGGTCAGCAGTTGTTCGCGGGTCATGGTGCCGTCGGCGCCGTGGCCGTCTTCCTTGTCGCCCTTCATGGTTTCCAGCGAACCGAGCACGCCCAGTTCCGCTTCCACGGTCACGCCGATGGCGTGCGAGAACTTCACCACTTCGCGCGACACTTCCACGTTGTACTCGTAGGAGGCGACCGACTTGCCGTCGGCTTCCAGCGAGCCGTCCATCATCACCGAGCTGAAGCCCGAGCGGATGGCGGCCATGCAGACCGCCGGCGACTGGCCGTGGTCCTGGTGCATGACGACCGGGATGTGCGGGTAGGCTTCGATGGCGGCGTCGATCAGGTGACGCAGGAAGGCCTCACCGGCGTATTTGCGGGCGCCGGCCGAGGCTTGCATGATGACCGGCGCGTTCAGCGCGTCGGCGGCGGCCATGATGGCCTGCACTTGTTCCAGGTTGTTGACGTTGAACGCAGGGATGCCGTAGCCGTTTTCAGCGGCGTGGTCCAGCAGTTGACGCATGGATACGAGGGACATGGTAATACTCCAATAACAATAAAAAAACCTGTCGCGTCGTCGCCCCGGCACACGCCGGGGCCCATACGTCAGCTGCCCTTCAGGCGCAGCATGGGTTCCGGCCTGCGCCGGAACGACAACGACTTAACTAAATTCGCCGACCTTGACGATCCGCAACGCGTTGGTGCCACCCATCTGGCCCATCGGCGAACCCCAGGTGACCACGATGGTGTCGCCCTTCTTCACCACGCCATTGGCCACCAGCAGTTGCTCGGCCTTCTTCAGCACGGCGGTGCTGCCGCCTTCCTGCGCCAGACTATAGCCCTTGACGTTGCGGTACAGCGCCACCTTGCGCAGCGTCGTGGTCGACGGCGTCAGCGCGAAAATCGGCGTATCGATGTTGTGGCGGCTCATCCACAGCGCGGTCGAGCCGGACTCGGTCAACGCCACGATCGCCTTCACGTCCAGGTGGTGCGCGGTGAACAGCGCGCCGTAGGCGATCGACTGGTCGATACGGGTGAAGGTCGCATTCACGAAGTCGGCGTCGAGCTTGTTGTACTCGGACTGCTCGGCTTCCACGCAAATGGCGGCCATCATTTCCACGGTTTCAATCGGGTAGCGGCCCGACGCGGTCTCGGCCGACGTCATCACGGCGTCGGTGCCGTCCAGCACGGCGTTGGCCACGTCCGACACCTCGGCGCGGGTCGGCACGGCGTTGAAGATCATCGACTCCATCATCTGGGTCGCGGTGATCGCCAGCTTGTTCGACTCGCGCGCCATGCGGATCATGCGCTTCTGCAGCGCCGGCACGGCGGCGTTGCCCACCTCCACCGCCAGGTCGCCACGCGCCACCATGATGCCGTCGGAGGCGTCGAGGATCTCCTGCAGCAGCGGGATCGCTTCGGCACGCTCGATCTTGGCGATCATCAGCGGCTTGTGGCCGAACGGCTCGCCGGCGATGTTGGCCAGCTGGCGCGCCATTTCCATGTCGGTCGCGCTTTTCGGGAACGAGATCGCCAGGTAATCGCACTGGAAACTCATTGCCGTCTTGATGTCTTCCATGTCCTTGGCGGTCAGCGCCGGCGCGGTCAGGCCGCCGCCCAGGCGGTTGATGCCCTTGTTGTTGGACAGTTCGCCGCCGATTTTCACGACGGTGTAAATCTCGCTGCCGATCACCTTCTCGACCACCAGCACGATCAGGCCGTCGTTCAGCAGCAGCTGGTCGTCCGGGCGCACGTCCTGCGGCAGCGCCTTGTAGTCCAGGCCCACGCGTTCCTGGTTGCCCAGTTCGCCGTTCTCGCCCCACTTGGCGTCGAGGATGAACTTGTCGCCCTTGGCCAGCTCGATCTTACCATTCTCGAATTTGCCGACGCGGATTTTCGGGCCCTGCATGTCGGCCATGATGGCCACTTCACGGCCGCACTCGGCGGCTGCCTCGCGCACCAGGCGAGCGCGGTCGATGTGATCCTGCGCCTTGCCGTGCGAGAAATTCAGGCGCACGACATCGACACCGGCCCGTATCATCTTGACGAGGACGTTGAAGTCGGTGGAGGCCGGGCCGATCGTTGCGACAATTTTGGTGCTACGAGACATAGTATTCCTTAGCGGTAGGTCATGCGAACAGTCCCCGCCTGTGGCGGGAACCAGGAAGCTGCGCTTTGTTGCGCGAAGGACATCAAATCTGTAGATTTGCTACATATTTGCCATCCTTCGCTGGCATTAACACGATTCTACTGTTAATTTGCTACAAAGCACGACCGTGCTATTTACTACCCTTTACTTCGCTGCGGCGCGCTGGGCCAGGATCTCGACCGCCGGCAGGGTTTTGCCCTCCAGGAACTCCAGGAAGGCGCCGCCGCCGGTGGAGATGTAACCGACCTGCTCGCTGATATCGTACTTGGCGATCGCGGCCAGGGTGTCGCCGCCGCCGGCGATCGAGAACGCCCTCGACTGGGCGATGGCCAGCGCCAGCGTCTTGGTGCCTTCGGCGAACTGGTCGAACTCGAACACGCCGACCGGGCCGTTCCACACGATGGTGCCGGCGGCGCCGATCTGGGCGGCCAGCTGGGCGGCGGTTTTCGGGCCGATATCGAGGATCATGTCGTCATCCGCCACGTCCTTGACGTCCTTGACGGTGGCGGCGGCGGTGGGCGAGAATTCCTTGGCGCACACCACGTCGACCGGAATCGGCACTTGCGCGCCGCGCTTGGCCATCTTGTCGATGATGATTTGTGCGGCGCCCACCAGATCCGGCTCGGCCAGCGATTTGCCGATCTTCAGGCCGGCGGCCAGCATGAAGGTGTTGGCGATGCCGCCGCCGACGATCAGGTTGTCCACCTTGTCGGCCAGCGATTCCAGGATCGACAGCTTGGTCGAGACCTTGGAGCCGGCCACGATGGCCAGCAGCGGACGGGCCGGGGCTCCCAGCGCCTTGCCCAGCGCGTCCAGCTCGGCGGCCAGCAGCGGGCCGGCGGCGGCCACCGGCGCGAACTTGGCGATGCCGTGGGTGGAGGCTTCCGCGCGGTGCGCGGTGCCGAAAGCGTCATTGACGTAGATGTCGCACAAAGTGGCCATTTTCTGCGCCAGTTCATCGCTGTTCTTCTTTTCGCCCTTGTTCACGCGGACGTTTTCCAGCAGCACCACCTGACCGGCCTGCAGGCCTTCCAGGCCGGCGCCGTCCACCCAGTTCTGCTTCAGCTCAACCGGCTGGCCCAGCAGCTCCGACAGGCGCTTGGCGACCGGCGCCAGGCTGTCCTCCGGCTTGAACTCGCCCTCGGTCGGGCGGCCCAGGTGGGACGTGACCATGACCTTGGCGCCAGCCGCCAGCGCCGCCTTAATGGCGGGAACGGAAGCGCGGATGCGCGTATCTTCGGTGATATTGCCGGCATCATCCTGCGGCACGTTCAAGTCGGCGCGGATGAAAACGCGCTTGCCTTGCAACGCGTTTTGATCGATGAGGTCTTGCAGACGGATGAAGTTCAGAACAGCGGACATGGCTACCCAAGGTCGAGTTGTAAGAAGAGCGCTATTTTACCGCAACCGCAACATGATTTATCTGTTATTAAGTTACATGAATCAGCCGTAATGCCGTGAAGAAAGCCATGCCGAACACAATGGTTTCCAGCATATTGCGTCGCAGCAAATAATAGATCGTGGCGACAATGCCGGACACCAGTTTCAGGTTGCTGGCGTCCAGCAGCGGCTGGCCATCGGCGGCCAGGATCAGGTCCGGCGCCACGATGGCCGCCAGCGCGCAGGCCGGCGCGTAGCGCAGCATTTCCTGCACCCGTTTCGGTATGGTGATGTGGTGGCCGACCAGCCAGAACGAGCTGCGCGTGCAGGCGGTCGCCAGCGCCAGCACCAGGATTACCAGCCAGATTTCCCAGTCAGCCACGCTTGCCTCTCCATTTTTCAGCGGTTTCCTCGATGAGCATGGCGGTCAGCATGCCGACCAGCACCGCGATCAGCAGGCCCAGCTTGTACGGCAGCCCGGCCGCCAGCACCGAGATGGCGCCGGCCACCAGCACCCCGCACAGCGCGGGGCGGCCCACCATCAGCGGGATCATCACGCAAATGATCGCCAGCGTGCCGGCGAAGCTCAGGCCCCACTCGGGCGGCACCGCGCTGCCGAGGAAGATGCCGGCGATCGAGCCGACCTGCCACGAGGCCCAGTTGGGGTACAACAAGCCCTTCAGATACGACAGTTTGCCGACCTGCGGCGCCTCGGACGGGTATTTCTGCAGGAACAGGGCCACCGTCATGTCGCCCGCCACGTAGCCCAACGTCAGGCGCTGGCGCCACGGCAAATGGGCGAAATGCGGCGCCAGCAGGGCGGAAAAGATCACAAACCGCAGGTTCACCACCAGGGCCGTGGCGAAAATCACCCAAATCGGCGCATCGGCCGCGATCAGCGGCAAGGCGGCCAGCTGCGCCGAGCCGGCGAACACCACCAGCGTCATGCCCAGCGCCTGCGGAATGGTCAGCCCGGACTTGACCATGGCGATGCCAACCACCAGCCCCCACGCGCCGATGCCGAACAGCGACGGCATGCCGGTTTTGACGCCCTCGCGCCAGGAGGGTTCGTGGTGCGCCGCGACGCAGGGAAGGTCGGCTGTGCTGCTCGATTGGGTCATGGATCGGTTGTGGCATTCCTGCCACATGGTGGGCTGGACCGGGGTTGTAGAGGCGCTATTTTACCGACGATTTTTGCTCGGTGCGCGAATCCGTTAAAATCGTGCTTTTCTCTCAGCCATCTGGAGCCACAAGAAATGACCACCCCCAACGCCGCCAACGCCGCCAACGCCGTAGAACTCGATGGCAAGGATTTGCCGGCCCACTGCCCCAACCCAGCCATGCCGCTGTGGTCGTCGCACCCGCGCGTATTCCTCGAATTCATCCACGGCGAAGCCAAATGCCCCTACTGCGGTACCGCCTACCGCCTGAAGCCGGGCACGGTCGTCGGCCACCACTAAGCCACCACTCACCAGCCAGCGCCCACCATGCCAGCCAAGAAAACGCACAACGGCAGCGCCGCCGAAACCGAAGCGGCCTTCTACGATGCCCTCAACCGTGCTGACCTGGAGGCGCTGATGGCCCTGTGGGCCGAGGACGACGAAATCGTCTGCGTGCACCCGGGCGGGCCGCGCCTGATCGGGCACGTGGCGATCCGCAACGCGTGGGCCGCCATCCTTGAGCATGGCGGGTTGCACATCTCGCCGTCGCAGCTGCACGAAACCCATACCTTGATGAGCTCGGTCCACACCGTGGTCGAGGGCGGCACGGCCGCCAGCGGCGAGCCGGCGCACCTGCTGGCCACCAACGTCTACGCGAAAACGCCGCGCGGCTGGCGCATCGTGCTGCACCATGTGTCGATCGCGCCCGGCCCGGCGCCGGTCGATACGCCGTCGCAAATCCTGCACTGATCGCTGTCGTGAAGTACACCGCACCGTTCTGGCTGCCCAGCGGCCATCTGCAAACCATTTATCCGGCCATCGCGATAGCCAAGCCGGCGGTGCGCTTCCGCCGCGAGCGCTGGGATACGCCCGATGGCGATTTCATCGACGTCGATTTTGTCGATGGCCAGCCGGACCGGCCATTCGTGGTGCTGTTCCACGGCCTGGAAGGCTCGTCCGACAGCCATTACGCGCGCGCGCTGATGGCGGACCTGCGGGCGCGCGGCTGGTCGGGCGCCGTGCCGCACTTCCGCGGCTGCTCCGGCGAGGCCAACCGCGCGCCGCGCTTCTACCACTCGGGCGACGCGGCGGAAATCGACTGGATCATCCGCCGCCTGCACGCCGGCCGCGCGCCCGGCGCCGGCAAGTTCTACGCCACCGGCGTCTCGCTGGGCGGCAACGCCCTGCTGCGCTGGCTGGGCGAATCGCAGCATCAGGCCGGGTTTGTCGACGCCGCCTGCGCGGTGTCGGCGCCGCTGGACCTGGCGCAGGGCGGCGTCTCACTGTCGAGCGGCTTCAACATGGTCTACACGCGCATGTTCCTGCAGACGCTGAAACCGAAATGCGTAGCCAAACTACAGCAATTCCCCGGCCTGTTCGACCTGGACGCCCTGCGCGCCGCGCGCGACCTGTATGCCTTCGACAACGTCGTCACCGCGCCGCTGCACGGCTACCGCGACACCGACGACTACTGGCACCGCGCCAGCGCCAAGCACGTGCTGAACGACATCACCGTGCCGACCCTGGTGCTGAACGCCAAAAACGACCCCTTCCTGCCGGGCCGCCATCTGCCGCAACGTGCGTCGTCGCGCGTGGTATTGGACTATCCTGAGCATGGCGGCCATGTCGGCTTCGCCGTCGGCGGGCCGCCGGGCCGCATCAACTGGCTGCCCAAGAAGCTGATCCACTTCCTCGAACAACATGGATGACATCGTCAAACAGGCACTGGCCAAATGGCCCAACGTGCCGCACTGCTACGGCTGGCTGGCGCTGGACGCGCGCGGCAACTGGCGCATGCGCGACGAGCGTGCCCAGCACTTCAACCTGCCCGGCGACAAGCTGACCAATGCGGCGCTGGTCGGCTTCATCAACCGCAACTACGCGGCGGACCAGCGCGGCTGCTGGTATTTCCAGAACGGGCCGCAACGGGTGTACGTGCAGCTGGAGGCAACGCCCTACATCGTGCGCACCGATCCGGCGGCCGGCTGGCTGCTGCACACCGGCGCGCCGCTGGGCGCGGTGGACGCGGTGCTGCTGACCGAGGCCGGCGCGCTGGTGCTGCGCAGCGGCGACATCGTCGCGCAACTGGACGACCGCGATTTCGCCCTCGTGCTGCCGCGCCTGCAAATGGATGGCGCGCCGGTGGCGGATGAAGTCCTGCTGGGATGGATGGAGGGGCGCGGCGACGGCGTGCTCAGCCTGGACGGCGTGCTGGTCGAGCGCATCGCCGCCGACCGGCTGGCGGCGCGCTACGGCTTTGTCAGCGTACCGTCGGCCCCGGCTGCATAGGGTCGGTCAGCTTGCGCACGCGGTCGAACGGGTTGGCGTACGGATTCTTACTGTTGTCCTCGACGCCGGACTTGAGCTCGGCCTTGAAGGCCGGGCGCGATTCCGCCATATCCTTCTTGCCCTTGTCGCCCATCTCCTCGCGGCGGCGGGCCTGCCATTCGCGCTCGCGCGCATCGATCAGCGACTGATCGTAGAACGAGGCGTCGGGCGCCTTGCGCGCCAGCGCCAGCTGATCCAGCGCCGACAAGGTGCCGCCCTGCAAGGCGTACGATTCCGCCAGCGCGATGTGCTGCAGCGCCAGCTTGCCCTGCTTGGAATACACGCGCGCCAGGATGTCGTAGATCTCGATATCGTCGCGGTACAGCTGCGCCTGATCACGCAGGTAGACGGCGGCCTCCTCCAGCTTGTCGGCCGCCAGCAGCGCCTCGCCGTACTGATGCGCGATGCCGCGCGACAGCGGAAACTTCTGGTGCGCCGCGTCCGCCTCCACCACGGCCTTGGCCAGCACCGTCTTGTTGTCCGGTTGCGCCAGCTTGATCTCGATCGAGGTGGCGGCAAAAATCGCTTCCGCCTTGCTGCGCGGCGAAGCGCCAAACACGCCGGTCGGCGGCGGCCGGTTGACCGTGGCTTGCGCCTGCTCCAGCCAGGTCTGCGCGGCGGCGGTGTCGCCCTGCTTCATGCTCAGGAACGCCATGCCGTACTGGCCGGCGGCCTTCTGCTGCCAGCTGTCCTGCAGGATTTGCGCCTGGAAGAACTGCCTGGTCTCGGCGTAGCCGCTGGAGGTCTGGTCCTGCAGCACGCGGGCGCGCGAGCGCACCAGATAAAAGTCCAGGCTGTCCACGCGCTGCTTGTACGGCTGCTCGCGGATGCGCGCCTGGATGTCGGCGATACGCTCGGTGGTGAGCGGGTGGGTCAGCAGCCAGGCCGGCACGAGGTCGCTGTAATTGCGGGTCGAGTTCTGCATCTGCTGGAAGAACGCCACCATGCCCGAGGTGTCAAAACCGGCCTCGCCCATGATCTGGAAACCGATGCGGTCGGCCTCGCGTTCAGCCTCGCGGCCGAAGTTCAACTGGCGCTGGATGGCCAGGCCCTGGCCGCCGAGGAACACGCCCATGGCCGCGTCGCCGCCCTGGCGCGACGCCAGCGCGGCCAGGATCATGGCCGCCAGCGGGATCAGCGCGTCCTGCTTCTGCTGGCCGATCGAGCGGGCGATGTGACGCTGCACCACGTGGCCGATCTCATGGCCCAGCACCGAGGCCAGTTCGGATTCATTCTGCGCCTGCAACAGCAACGCCGAGTGCACGGCGATGAAACCGCCCGGCAGCGCGAACGCGTTCAGCTGCGGATCGCGCACCACGAAGAAGAAGTAATCGTACTTGGCCTCGCCACGCGCGCCGGGGCGGGCGTCCACCAGCGCGTTGCCGAAGTTGTTCATGTATTCGAGGATGGGGCCGTCGTCGAGGTAATCGCGGTCGCGCCGGATATCGCGCATGATCTCCTCGCCCAGCTTGCGCTCCATCAGCGGCGACAAATCCTGGTTTTCCGTGCCGCCGAGCGCGGGCAGATTCGGGATCTTGGCGGGCGCGAGCGCGTTCTGCGCCATGGCCATCGGCATGGTCAGCAACAGGGCGGCGGCAACGGCGCGCATGCGGCCAGAGTAGGAGGAACGTTTTGCTTTCACGGTGATATGATACCCGCAACTGGGTTGCTAAAGCTTAGCGCCAGATTATGACTCATTTTACGCCGCCACCATGACCACCGAACACCTGACCCACTTCGACGCCACCGGACAAGCCCACATGGTGGACGTCGGCGCCAAGGCGGACACCCACCGCATCGCGCTGGCGACCGGCTCGATCCGCATGAAGCCCGAGACCCTGGCCATCATCCTGAGCGGCACCGCCAAGAAAGGCGACGTGCTGGGCATCGCCCGCATCGCCGCCATCATGGCCGCCAAGCGCACCAGCGACCTGATCCCGCTGTGCCACCCGCTGGCCCTGACGCGCGTGGCGGTCGAGTTTGAAACCGACGAAACCAATTCCAGCGTCCACTGCAAGGCGCAGGTAGAAACCTATGGCAAGACCGGCGTCGAAATGGAAGCCCTGACCGCCGTGCAAATCGGCCTGCTGACCATTTACGACATGTGCAAGGCGGTGGACCGCGGCATGGTGATGTCCAACATCCGCGTCACCGAAAAGCACGGTGGTAAAAGCGGCGATTGGAGCGTGACGAGCTAGGTAACTAATTCGGTCGGCGGCGATGTCGCCGTATTACCTGCCACCCGCTTTAGTCGACTTACGATTGTCTACAAACGTTTCCATCAGTTTAATCAACTTAGCCGTCTGAACGTCCTCAATATCAATAGCATCGAATCCCTTCTCTAGCATTTCATCAAACATCGCTGCATTAAAGTCCTCATAAGCCGCCCAGATCGCCTGTGGACCATCTTCACCGCCGATAATATTATCGATCCACTGGCGAACCACGCGCACAGCTCGCAATGAGTCATTGCCATGCACCCCGATGTCGGTCCCAGCAATATCGGACAGCGCCTTTTCCCAGAATCTATCCGCTCAGTTGCAATTCGCGGCTTTAAGCCGTGATAGATGATCGTAAATAGTATCGGGTGAAGGATTTTCTTGAAGTCACGGTCAAAGGGGCAATTAATGAACACATTGGTTTCAAAGGGCATGCTATTGCTTTCCCTTGACACTTGGATGCGGATCATTCGTTGCGTAAGAATCCTTACTCAATACCCGGCCATCTTTGCCGTGGATATATACGCCTGCGCTGGCATTCCTCGCCAATGTGCGGGCATGGCTGACAGCGAGTTCCTTGGATTGAAATACCTTACTCGCTTTTTCTGCCCCGGTACTTCGGACGGCCCAATTGCCGTCAGCACTGCGAACCACGCTGATCTTTTTTGGTGCTCATACGGTATCCTCGTCAGGCTGCGGAAGTACCAATTCTAGCAGCACGCGTGTCGCCACGATGGCAGCAAACGCAAGTCATGGTCGCGGCCGGGATGTACAACTCTGCCGAAACAGCTAACAAACGTTGTATGGATGACCGATTGGTAAGGTGTTGTATTGTCTGATTGTTACCCAAACTTGGCGGGTATATAATTAATGCGCAGGGACAATTTTTTCACGAGAAAGAGCTGAATGAGTAGCAACCCTCCGCCGAGCGAAGCCAAGACTCAGGAATATGAGTTCGAGCAAATGAACCTGCAGGTGGGCGGCAGGATTCAGTTCATTACCCATCGTACGATCAAACCCATCCAGCATTTCTCTACCCTGATCGGCTGGGTCAAGGATGAGTACATGATCGTCAAGGTGCCGTTCGAGAACGGCGCGCCGATCGCGCTCAACGAGGGCGACAAGCTGACCATCCGCGTGTTTTCCGGCGTGAACGTGTGCTCGTTCTCGTGCGTGGTGCAGCGCGTGTTCCCGCGGCCGCTGTTTTACGCCCACCTGAGTTTTCCGGTGTCGATCCAGGGCACCAGCCTGCGCGCGGCGATGCGGGTCAAGGTCGATATCCCGGCGCAGGTGACCACCGCCGCCGGCACCAGCACTTCCGTGTTCCTGGTCAATCTGAGCGTGTCGGGGGCGTTGATCGAGTCGCCCAAGCAGTTGTCCGATGGCGACGCCCAGGTGGCGCTGTCGTTTTACCTGATCGCCCAGCCCGGCAACCGCCAGGTGCGGGTCAATCCGAATGCGACGATACGCAATATCAATGTGGTTACGCCGGCCAGTGGCGACAAGCCGCTGGTGTTTACCTACGGCGTGCAGTTCATCGATCTCGATCCGATGCACTACACCATGCTGCAAAACCTGACCTACGAGGCGTTGATTGCCGACCGCCAGAAGATCGTTTGAGTAAACGAACAAGCCCGCCAACTGCCGTGATGCCGTTCAGTCAGGCCTGTCGTTCCGGCGCAGGCCGGAACCTATAGAACGCATGCATCGTATGAACGCATACTGTCCATGGATTCCGGCCTGCGCCGGAATGACGTATCGACCGCTAACTTAACCGCATCACGCCGGTTGGCGGGCTGCTTACATCAACTCAGATCATCAGTTGTTCTTGACCAGGGCGTCCTTGGCGGCCGTGTTGGTGACCGCGTCGGCATTTACGGTCCAGCGGACGTTGGTGGCGCCTGCCGCCACAGTCGGGGTGATGGTCACAACAGCGCCGTCCACGCCGCTACCCACACCGCTGGCAGCAAAGGTCATGGTGATCACGCCCGCCGCGACGTTGGCCGAGGCCACTTCCTTGGTCGGGGTGAACGCGGCCGGGATGCCGTTGGAACCCATGTTGCAATCGGTCAGCGTGCCGCCGGCTTCCTGGGCGCACAGCGCCACCGCGGTCTTCAGCGAATCCACCGCGCCCTGGGCGTTGGCGACTTTGGCCTTGACGGTGTAGTTGCTGTAGGCAGGAATCGCCACGGCGGCCAGGATGCCGATAATCGCGACCACGATCATCAGTTCGATCAGGGTAAAGCCGGCCTGTGCTTGTTGCTTCATCATTTTCATGGATTTCATTTTGCGACTCCTTAATTAAACACGTTGTTGGGTGCTACATCTCCCTTAGTGCAAGGGGTGTGCCAGCCGGTTTTTGCCTAAAATTTCAGCAAACCGGGCCAAAAAGTGCCGTTTTTTGTCAGCCGCCACCGCCACAATTTGTCATGCCACGCCCGACTGACAATTATTGTCAGGCGATGCGGAAGGCCAGCGTCGTGCCGCTGAGGTCGATGGCATCGCCATGACTGAGGCGCTCGGCCACGCCCGCGTCCAGCGCCACGCCGTTGAGCAGCGGCGCCACCCCGCCCTCGGTGTGGGTGATGGTGTAGAAGTCCGGATGACGGTGGATCACCACCACTTGCACGCCCGCCCGGCCCAGCGTGGTCCGCGGCTTGGTCAGCGCCACATGCTTGCCGGCGTTGTTGCCATTCAGGATAGAAATTTCAGCCAGCACCGGCTGCGCGGCGGCCAAGGGGCGGATGCCATCGGCCACAAAAGTCAGCTCGAACTTGGCCATCCTGATCACGTCCTGATGCTGCAGGAAATGCTTGCCGATGCGGTGGCCATTCACAAAGGTGCCGTTGGTGCTGTGCAGGTCTTCCAGGAAGGAATCGTCGAGGATGGTGACGATGGCCGCGTGCTCGCCGCTCACCGCCGGGTGCGCCAGGATGATGTCGTTGCGCGGATGACGGCCCAGCGTCATGCGCTCCTTGCTCAGTTGAATCTGCTGCTCGACCTGTCCATTGCGCGAGATGATGAGCTTGGCCAACCTGCACTCTCCATAAACGAAAAAAGGGAGCCCGCAGGCTCCCCTTTATTATTCCACAACCGAAATTACAGCATGGCTTTCAGCAGACGTGCCATTTCCGATGGGTTTTTGGTGGCTTTGATGCCGCACTCTTCCATGATGTCCAGCTTGGCTTGCGCGGTGTCGGCGCCGCCCGAGATCAGCGCGCCGGCGTGGCCCATGCGCTTGCCTGGAGGAGCGGTAACGCCGGCGATGAAGCCAACCACCGGTTTCTTCATGTTGTCCTTGACCCAACGCGCGGCGTTGGCTTCGTCCGGACCGCCGATCTCACCGATCATGATGACCGCGTCGGTATCTGGATCGTCGTTGAACATCTTCATCACGTCGATGTGCTTCAGGCCGTTGATCGGGTCGCCGCCGATGCCGACTGCCGACGATTGGCCCAGGCCCAGGGCGGTCAGCTGACCCACCGCTTCATAGGTCAGGGTGCCCGAACGCGACACCACGCCGATACGGCCTTTCTTGTGGATGTGGCCTGGCATGATACCGATCTTGATTTCGTCAGGGGTGATCAGGCCTGGGCAGTTAGGGCCCAGCAGCAGGGTCTTCGAACCGGCCTTGGCCATGCGATCCTTGATTTCCATCATGTCGCGGACCGGGATGCCTTCGGTGATGCAAATCGCCAGTTCCAGTTCAGCTTCCACAGCTTCCCAGATCGCGGCGGCCGCGCCTGCTGGTGGCACGTAGATCACCGACACGGTGGCGCCGGTTTCCGATGCGGCTTCCTTCACCGAACCGAAAATTGGAATGCCTTCGAAATCTTCGCCGGCTTTCTTCGGGTTCACGCCGGCGACGAAGGCGTTTTTGCCGTTCGCGTATTCGCGGCACATGCGGGTGTGGAACTGACCGGTTTTACCGGTGATACCCTGGGTGATGACTTTGGTGTCTTTGTTGATCAGAATAGACATATCGGTTCCTTAATTATTTACCAGCAGCAGCGGCAACAACGCTCTTCGCTGCGTCTTCCATCGTGTCGGCGGAGATGATCGGCAGGCCGGAGTCAGCCAGCATTTTCTTGCCCAGGTCTTCGTTGGTGCCCTTCATGCGGACCACCAGCGGTACTTGCAGCGAAACCGCTTTCGAGGCGGTGATCACGCCTTCGGCGATCACGTCGCAACGCATGATGCCGCCGAAGATGTTCACCAGGATGGCTTTCAGGCCTGGGTTCTTCAGCATGATCTTGAACGCTTCGGTCACTTTCTCAGCCGTGGCGCCACCGCCCACGTCCAGGAAGTTGGCTGGCTCGCCGCCGAACAGTTTGATGGTGTCCATGGTCGCCATGGCCAGGCCGGCGCCGTTCACCAGGCAGCCGATGTTGCCGTCCAGCGAGATGTAGGCCAGGTCGAATTTCGATGCTTCGACTTCGGCTGGATCTTCTTCGTCCAGGTCGCGGTAGGCAACGATTTCCGGGTGACGGAACAGGGCGTTGGCGTCGAAGTTGAACTTGGCGTCCAGGGCGATGACTTTGCCCGAACCGGTCAGGATCAGCGGGTTGATTTCGGCCAGCGAGGCGTCGGTTTCCCAGTAAGCCTGGTACAGGCCCTTCAGGTTGGTGACGGCGTCAGCGATCGAGCCTTCCGGTACGCCAATCTTGGCGGCGATGCCGGCGGCTTCCGCGTCGGTCAGGCCAACGGCTGGGTCGATAGCGATCGAGTGGATTTTTTCTGGGTGGGACTCAGCAACTTCTTCGATGTCCATGCCGCCTTCCGACGAGGCCATCAGCACAACGCGCTGGGTCACGCGGTCGGTCACCAGCGATACGTACAGTTCTTTCTTGATGTCCGCGCCTTCTTCGATCAGCAGGCGGCGTACTTTCTGGCCTTCCGGGCCGGTCTGGTGGGTCACCAGCTGCATGCCCATGATCTGGTCGGCGTATTCCTTGACTTGTTCCAGCGACTTGGCGACTTTCACGCCACCGCCTTTACCACGGCCACCGGCGTGGATCTGTGCTTTCACAACCCAGACTGGGCCGCCCAAGGTTTCAGCAGCTTTGACTGCCTCTTCTACGGTCATGCACGGAATACCGCGCGGTACCGTCACTCCGAATTTTCGGAGGATTTCTTTGCCTTGATACTCATGGATTTTCATGCTGGCTTCCCTTCTGATGCTGATGTGTAGTAAATCGGTTGAATGATTAAGCAGATGATGTTGCTACGCGCTACCCGGTGCTGCTTTGTCCACCCAGCGCGGGTAAAACTGAGCCGCTGCGCCGCGTTGGGGGCACAGAGCGAGGAATGTGGGGTGCTTGATGCAGAGGGGGCCGCCAATATCCCGCGCGCCATCCTTGCTGGGGACAGCACTTGCGCGCGTGAGCCGCGGCGCACGTCGGATAACTGGAGTTAACAAAGACATAAGATCGATACCGCTCTCGCGGCATTTATATTAGTTAGCAGCCTGGCGCATTTCTCTTATTAAAAACGCACGTTGCCGCAGCTTCTACGGACAACCACCGCACCCGCGGTGCTGCAAAAACTCGTAGAGTGTAGCACACCCGCAAGCTTAGGGAAATTACTCGTCGAGCTCAGCGCCTTTGATGACTTTCTGCACAACACGTTGCGAAAAGCCACGCTGCAGCAGAAAGCGGATCTGTTTATTGCGCTCCTGGGGATCGTTGGCGACCACGCCAAATTTGCGCTGCCAGATCTCCAGTGCGCGCTCGAGTTCGGTATCGGCCAGATGGGATTTGAGGTCCTGCAGCGCTTCACCGTTGACGCCGTGGCTTTGCAGCTCGGCCACGATGCGGCTGTTGCCGTAGCGCGCGGCACGGCGGTGGATGAGGGATTCGGAAAAGCGTTCTTGCGACAGCCAGTTGTTTTTTTCCAGCAGGTCGAGCAGGGCGTCGACGTCGTCGCCCTCCTCGGCATATTTGGCCAGCTTGCGGCCCAGTTCCAGACGGCTGTGCTCACGCAGGGACAGAAAGCGCAGCGCGCGGGCCTTCAGGCTGAGTGGTGATGCAGGCATAAATCCTCCGCGGCGCGTCGCCCCGGCGCAGGCCGGGGTCCATGGAACGCTTGCTCAGCATGGATCCCGGCCTGCGCCGGGATGACGTGGGCAGCGCCAATGACGTTAGGCGGCGTCGGCTTCAGGCTTGGCCGGCTTGAGCTTGACCACGGTGTTGTCGGTGGCCAGTGGCGGCAGCGCGCGCACGCCCAGCGATTCGCGCACCTTGTTTTCGATTTCCCACGCCAGCTCCGGGCGCTCTTGCAGGAACAGACGGGCGTTGTCCTTGCCCTGGCCGACGCGCTCGCCGTTGTAGCTGTACCACGAACCCGACTTCTCGACGATTTTGGCTTCCACGCCCAGGTCCAGGATCTCGCCTTCGCGCGAGGTGCCGGCGCCGTACAGGATGTCGAAGTGCGCTTCCTTGAACGGTGGCGCGATCTTGTTCTTCACCACCTTGACCTTGGTCTCGTTGCCGATCACCTCGTCGCCGGACTTGATCGAGCCGGTGCGGCGGATGTCCAGACGCACGGAGGCGTAGAACTTCAGCGCGTTGCCGCCGGTGGTGGTTTCCGGCGAGCCGAACATCACGCCGATCTTCATGCGGATCTGGTTGATGAAGATGACCAGGGTGTTGGTGCGGTTGATGGAGCCGGTCAGCTTGCGCAGCGCTTGCGACATCAGGCGCGCCTGCAGGCCTGGCAGGGCGTCGCCCATGTCGCCTTCGATTTCCGCGCGCGGAGTCAGCGCCGCCACCGAGTCGACCACCACCAGGTCCACCGAGCCGGAACGCACCAGCGCGTCGCAGATTTCCAGCGCCTGCTCGCCGGTGTCCGGCTGCGAGATCAGCAGCTCGTGCAGGTTGACGCCCAGCTTTTGCGCGTAACCCACGTCCAGCGCGTGTTCGGCGTCGATGAAGGCGCAGGTGCCGCCCAGTTTCTGCATTTCCGCGATGGTTTGCAGGGTCAGCGTGGTTTTACCCGACGATTCCGGGCCGTAGATTTCCACCACGCGGCCGCGCGGCAGGCCGCCGACGCCCAGCGCCACGTCCAGGCCCAGCGATCCGGTCGACACGACCTGCACTTCTTCGATAGGGGCACTGGCGTCCATGCGCATGACGGAACCTTTGCCGAATTGCTTTTCGATCTGGGCCAGCGCCGCAGCCAGCGCCTTGGCTTTTTCAGATGCAGGTACTACGCCTTTTTTCTCGTCCATAATGTGCTTTCCGCCAGTGGGGTTGTTCGATACAGGTAGCACTGTATAAAAAAACAGTGCTTAATGCAAGCGGGTTTTTGTATTTCTTTGAGATTGCACAAAAACTCGCCAAAATAGTGGCTCGTGTAGCCGGAGTGTTTTTCAATGCGTATTTTACTTGCCGAAGACGATAGCGTCCTGGCCGACGGGCTGACCCGCTCCCTGCGCCAGTCCGGCTATGCCATCGACTGCGTAAGAAACGGGCAGGAGGCCGATACCGCCCTCTCGACCCAGGAATTCGACCTGCTGATCCTCGACCTCGGCCTGCCCAAGCTGTCCGGACTGGAAGTGCTGCGCCGCCTGCGCGCGCGCGGCTCGCTGCTGCCGGTGCTGATCCTGACCGCCGCCGATTCGATCGAGCAGCGCGTCAACGGCCTCGACCTCGGCGCCGACGATTACATGGCCAAGCCCTTCGCCCTGTCCGAGCTGGAGGCGCGCGTGCGCGCCCTGACCCGGCGCGGCGCCGGCGGCGGCGCCACCGTCATCAAGCATGGCCCGCTGAGCTACGACCAGGTCGGCCGCAGCGCCTACATCAACGAGCAGATGCTGGACTTGTCGGCGCGCGAGCTGGGCCTGCTGGAAATCCTGCTGGCGCGCACCGGCCGCCTGGTGTCCAAGGAGCAGCTGGTCGACCACCTGTGCGAATGGGGCGAGGAGGTCAGCAACAACGCCATCGAGGTGTATGTGCACCGGCTGCGCAAGAAGATCGAGGTGGGCGGCGTGCGCATCGCCACCGTGCGCGGCCTCGGCTACTGCCTGGAGAAATTCAATGAGGCCGCCGCGCGCGCCAGTGCCGAGGCCGGGGACAGCCACAAGTGAACCCCGCGCAGGAAGCCGCCGAGCTCGAGTACCAACCGCCGCCGCCCGAGGCGGACGAAGATATCCAACACTCCCTGTTCGGTGAAATCCTGGACTGGATGCTGGCGCCGCTGCTGCTGCTGTGGCCGATGAGCATCGCCATCACCTACCTGGTCGCCAAGTCGATCGCCAACCAGCCGTTCGACCACGCGCTGGAGGACAGCGTGACCGTGCTGGCGCAGCAGGTGCGCTCGGTGGACGGCAAGATCATCAAGAGCCTGTCCGGTTCGGCGCGCGACATCCTGCGCGCCGACGACATCGACAATGTCTACTTCCAGATCCAGGGCCCGCGCGGCGAGCACATCGACGGCGACCGCGACATGCCGCAACCGGTGCTGGACGACGAGGACAAGAGCAGCGCCGGCGGCGTGCGCTTCCGCAACGACACCATGCACGGCACGCCGGTGCGCATCGCCTTCGCCTACGTGCAGCTGGAGCGCCACGACGGCCACGCGCCGCAGCTGGCGCTGGTGCAGGTGGCGGAAACCCTGGAAAAGCGCGCCCAGCTGGCCAACGCCATCATCAAGGGCGTGATCCTGCCGCAGTTCATCGTGCTGCCGGTGGTGCTGGCCCTGGTGTGGTTCGCGCTGGCGCGCGGGCTGTCGCCGCTGGCGCAGCTGCAGGAACGCATCCGCGCGCGCAGCCCGGAGGACCTGAGCCCGATCGCCTCCAACCAGGTGCCGGAGGAAATCACGCCGCTGGTGCGCTCGCTCAACGAGATGCTGTCGCGGCTGTCGCAGACCATCGACATGCAGAAGCGCTTCATCGCCGACGCCGCGCACCAGATGCGCACCCCGCTGGCCGGCATGCGCATGCAGTCCGAGCTGGCGCTGCGCCAGACCGACAAGCAGGAAATCCATCGCTCGCTGGAACAGCTGGCCAAGAGTTCGGAGGCGGCCACACGCCTGGTCAACCAGTTGCTGGCCCTGGCGCGCGCCGAGAACCAGCAGCCGTCCGGCAGCGCCATGCAGCCGCTGGACCTGGGCGAGCTGGCGCGCAACGTGGTGCAGGACTGGGTGCAGGCCTCGTTCTCGCACCGCATCGACCTGGGGTTCGAGGCGCCGCGCGAGCCGCTGACCATCACCGGCAATCCCACCATGTTGCGCGAATTGCTGTCCAACCTGATCGACAACGCGCTGCGCTACACGCCGGCCGGCGGCAGCGTCACCGTGCGCGTGCGCTGCGACGAGCTGGAGCACGCCTACCTGGAGGTGGAGGACACCGGCCCCGGCATCGCGCCGGCCGAGCGCGAGCGCGTGTTCGAGCGTTTCTACCGCATCCTCGGCAATACCGCCGAGGGCAGCGGCCTGGGCCTGGCCATCGTGCGCGAGATCGCGCAGCAGCACGGCGCCGAGGTCGACATCTACAGCAACCCGCGCGCCACCCAGCCCAAGCTGCCGGGCGCGCTGTTCCGCCTGACCTTCCCGCTGCCGCCGGCGCCGCCGGAGCCGGAGGAGGAGGCACCGCACTATGGATAAACCCAACCAGCCCGCCAGCGCCGGCACGCCCGGCGACATGCCACGCCAGCCGCGCCTGTCGCGCGCCGCGCACTGGCGGCGCGCGCGGCGCCTGACCGCGCTGCTGTTGTCGCTGTGGCTGCTCACCGGCTTTTGCGCCGCCTTCTTCGCGCGCGAGCTGGCCGGCCTGAGCGTGTTCGGCTGGCCGCTGTCGTTCTACCTGGCGGCGCAGGGCGCCTCGCTGGTCTACCTGGCCATCCTCGGCTGCTACGCCTGGCGCATGCGCAAGCTCGACAAGGACGCCGCGTGAAGCCGGCCCGCACCTACTTCCAGCGCCTGCGCTATTACTACAGCCTGTTCACGGCCGGCTTTGGCGGCTTCCTGATCGCGCTGGCCGCGCTGGAACAGGAGGGCATGCCGCGGGTGTGGATCGGCTACCTGTTCATGTTCGCCACCATCGTGCTGTACGCCCTGATCGGCGTCATCAGCCGCACCTCCAACGTGCTGGAATACTACGTGGCCGGACGGCGCGTGCCGGCCATGTTCAACGGCATGGCCACCGCCGCCGACTGGATCTCGGCCGCCAGCTTCATCAGCCTGGCCGGCGGGCTGTATCTGCACGGCTTCGACGGCCTGGCCTACATCATGGGCTGGACCGGCGGCTACTGCCTGGTGGCGCTGCTGATCGCGCCCTACCTGCGCAAGTTCGCCCAGTACACCATCCCCGACTTCCTGGCCGAGCGCTACGGCGGCGCCGAGCAGGCCGGGCACGGCGGCCGCGCGGTGCGCATCCTGGCCGTGATCGCCACCATCATGGTCTCGTTCACCTACGTGGTGGCGCAGATCTACGCGGTGGGCCTGATCGCCTCGCGCTTCACCGGCGTCGATTTCTCGGTCGGCATCTTCCTCGGCCTGGCCAGCATCCTGGTGTGCTCCTTCCTGGGCGGCATGCGCGCCATCACCTGGACCCAGGTGGCGCAGTACATCATCATCCTGGTGGCCTTCCTGATCCCGGCCATGTGGCTGTCGGCCAAGCATTCCGACAATCCGATCCCGCAGGTGGCCTACGGCAAGCTGCTGCCCAAGCTGAGCGCGCGCGAGCACGTGCTGCAGGAGGATCCGAAGGAGGCCGAGGTGCGCGCCATCTACCGCCAGCGCGCCGCCGACTACGAGGCCCGCCTCAGGTCGCTGCCATCGTCGTGGGAGGCCGGCCGCATCGAGGTCCAGCGCAAGCTCGACAGCGTGAAGGCGCGCAACGCCTCGCTGCTGGAGATCCGCGGCGCCGAGCGCGAGCTGGTGGCCTATCCGAAGAACGCCGAGGAGGCCGAACGCATGTGGGCCGAGGCGCGCGAGCAGAACCTGCTGCACGCCGAGCCCATCACCCCGCACGCCACGCCCTACCCCGGCGACCCGGCCAGCTCCGACATCAAGCGCAACAACTTCCTGGCGCTGGTGTTCTGCCTGATGCTGGGCACGGCCGCGCTGCCGCACATCCTGATGCGCTCCTACACCACGCCGTCGGTGCACGAGACGCGGGTGTCGGTGTTCTGGACCCTGTTCTTCATCCTGCTGATCTACCTGACCATCCCGGCGCTGGCGGTGCTGGTCAAGTACGACATCTACAGCTCGCTGGTCGGCATCGACTACGCCCACCTGCCCAACTGGGTGTCGTACTGGACCAACGTCGACAAGCTCAATCCGCTGTTCAGCATCAACGACGTCAACCGCGACGGCGTGGTGCAGCTGGCCGAGATCAGCATCGACGCCGACGTGCTGGTGCTGGCCACGCCCGAGATCGCCGGCCTGCCCTACGTGATTTCCGGGCTGGTGGCGGCCGGCGGGCTGGCGGCCGCGCTGTCCACCGCCGACGGCCTGCTGCTGGCCATCTCCAACGCGCTGTCGCACGACGTCTACTACAAGCTGGTCGACCGCGGCGCCTCGACCCAGAAGCGCGTGACCATCTCCAAGCTGCTGTTGCTGGCGGTGGCCTTCATCGCCGCCTACGCCGCCTCGACCAAGCCGGGCGACATCCTGTCGCTGGTGGGCGCGGCCTTCTCGCTGGCCGGCTCGACGCTGTTCCCGGCGCTGGTGCTGGGCGTGTTCTGGAAGCGCGCCAACCACCAGGGCGCGATCGCCGGCATGACGGTCGGCTTTTTAGTATGCATTTACTACATGCTGCACACCAACCCGGTGCTGGGCGGCAGCGCGGCCCACCAGTGGTTCCACATCGCCCCCATCTCGGCCGGCATCTTTGGCGTGCCGGCGGGCTTGCTGACGATTATCGGCGTCAGTTTGCTGACGCGCGCGCCGGGGCCGCAAAGCGCCGCGCTGGTCGATTACATCCGCGCGCCGGAGCAACAATAGAATACAAAGCCATACAAACCCAAGTGGCGGATTTGATAACTTGGTGCTATTGTGCTTGAGTTACCAATTTCATAAGCAAGGCCATGCGTTTCCCTTCCTTCCTGCGCGCCGCCGCCCTGGCCGGCGCCATCCTGTGCGGCCATGCGCCGGCCGCCGAACCGGCCAAGCCGCCGCCCGCGCTGGCCGACTTCTTCAACAACCCCGACTTCAGCGACGCCGAACTCTCGCCCAGCGGCAAATACCTGGCCGTGCGCGTGGGCGGCAAGAACAAGCGCGACATGCTGGGCGTGGTGGAGCTGGCCAGCAACGCGGTCAAGGTGGTCGGCAATTTCTCCGACGCCGACATCGGCAACTTCGCCTGGGTGAACGACAACCGGCTGGTGTTCACCGCCACCGACCGCGACCTGGCGCAGGGCGACATGCGCTACGCGCCGGGCCTGTACGCTATCAACCGCGACGGCAGCGGCTTCCGCCAGCTGGCCATGCGCAACGGCAAGCCCTTCATCACCAACGGCAGCAGCAGCACCAGCCGCGAGCTGCTGCCCTGGCACACCTACCTGCTGGACGACGACGGCGCCCAGGACTCGGACTACATCTACGTGCAGGACCGCGACATCAGCTACCCCGGCCAGCTCAACCACGTCGACCTGCTGCGCCTGAACACCGTGACCGGGCGCACCGCCGCCACCGTCAAGCGCCCCGGCGACAGCCACTACTGGCTGCTCGACTACCAGGGCGAGCCGCGCCTGACCATCACGGTCGACAAGGGCACCAGCAGCATGTACTACCTCGACCCGGCCACCAAGGAGTGGCGCAAGCTGGGCGAATACGACAGCTACACCGGCAAGGGTGGACGGTTCCGCCCGCTGGCCTTCGGCCCCGACGGCACGCTGTACGTGACCTCGAACAACAAGGGCAACTTCTCGGCGGTCTACACCTACGACCTGGCCACCGGCAAGCTGGGCGACAAGCCGCTGGTCAAGCTGGATGGCTACGACTTTCGCGGCCGCCTCATCATGAACAAGGACAAGCTGGTCGGCGTGCGCCACCTGACCGACGCCTGGAGCACCACCTGGCTCGACCCGGCCATGAAGGCGATGCAGGACAAGATAGACGCCATGCTGCCCAACACCATGAACCTGCTGACCCTGCCCAAGCGGCCGGAGTCGCCCTGGGTGCTGGTGACCGCCTACGCCGACATCTGGCCGCGGCGCGTGATGCTGTACAACAGCGAGACCGGGAAGCTGACGCTGGTCGGCTCCGCCCACCCGGCCATCGATCCCAGCCAGATGGCGCGCCAGACCCTGGTCCACTACCAGGCGCGCGACGGCCTGGACATCCCGGCCTGGCTGACCGTGCCGCAGGGCGGGCGCAAGAACCTGCCGATGGTGGTGCTGGTGCATGGCGGCCCGTTCGTGCGCGGCGACAGCTGGGAATGGTCGGCGGACGCGCAATTCCTGGCCTCGCGCGGCTACGTGGTGCTGCAGCCGGAGTATCGCGGCAGCACCGGCTTCGGCCTCAAGCACTTCGTCGCCGGCTGGAAGCAGTGGGGCCTCAAGATGCAGGACGACATCGCCGACGGCACGCGCTGGGCCATCGCCCAGGGCTACGCCGACCCCAAGCGCATCTGCATCGCCGGCGCCAGCTACGGCGGCTACGCCACGCTGATGGGCCTGATCAACGACCCCGACCTGTACCAGTGCGGCGTCGAATGGGCCGGCGTCACCGACATCAACCTGATGTACGACGGCACCTGGAACTTCGCCTCCGACCTGCCGGACGGCTACAAGCAATACGGCATGCCGCAGCTGGTGGGCGACCAGGTCAAGGACGCCGAGCAATTGAAAGCCACCTCGCCGCTGCTGCAGGCGGCCCGCATCAAGCAACCGCTGCTGCTGGCCTACGGCACCGCCGACCTGCGCGTGCCGCTGCCGCACGGCACCAAGTTCTACAAGGCGGTCAAGCAGACCAATCCCAACGTCGAGTGGATCGAGTACGAGGAGGAGGGCCATGGCTGGAAGCTGCCGAAGAACCGCATCGACTTCTGGGGCCGGGTGGAGAAATTCCTCGATAAAAACATCGGAGCCGGCGCGCAATGAGATTCCCCCTCCCCCTGGCCGCCGGCCTGCTGCTGGCGGCCTGCCTGGCGCCGCTGGCGGCGCACGCCGCCGAGCCGCCGCCGGCCAGCGCCTTCTTTGAAAACAGCCGCTTCGGCAGCCCCAAGCTCTCGCCCAGCGGCCGCTACCTGGCCACCCGCGTCTCCATGCCCGGCCAGCGCGACCGCCTGTCGGTGATCAACCTGGCCGACATGAGCGTGAAGGTGGCCGCCACCTTTGGCGACGCCGACATCGCCTACTTCGAATGGGTCAACGACAACCGGCTGGTGTTCAACAGCACCGACCGCCGCGTCAGTTACAGCGACGACCGCCTGGCGCCCGGCCTGTTTGCCGTCAACCGCGACGGCAGTGGCTTCCGCCAGCTGACGCGCACCAGTTACCGCGAGGGCGACCAGGCCGACACCGGCAGCCTGCTGAAGGACCGCATGTTGGACTGGAATCACGTCCTGCTGGGCCAGCCGGGACGGCAGGACAGCGACGAGGTCTACATCATCCGCGATCAATACAACGCCAGCTACACCGAGATCACCAACCACGTGCTGCTGCGCCTGAACACGGTGACCGGCCGCACGGTTGCCGTCAACAGTCCGGGCCGCGCCAGCAACTGGCTGCTCGACCAGCAGGGCGAGCCGCGCCTGGCCATCAACGATCTCGGCAAGCGCCACGAAGTCTACCTGCGCGAAGGCGACACCTGGAACAAGCTGCTGGACAGCGAGGCTTACGGCAGCGCCAGCTTCCACCCGGTCGGCTTCGGTCCGGACGGCGCGCTGTACGTGGCGGCCCGCCGCAACAGCGACAAGACCGCGCTGTACCGCTACGACGTGGCCAGGCAGCAGACCGCCGCCGAACCGCTGGTCGGCATGGACGATTACGACTTCCTGCCGGACATGGACGGCGCCGACGAGGACAGCCTGGTCGTGCGCGACAACAAGCTGATCGGGGTGCGCTACAGCGCCGACGTGCAGGGCGTGGCCTGGCTGGATGCCCGGTCCAAGGCCTTGCAGGAGAAGGTCGACCAGCTGCTGCCCGGCCTGGTCAACCTGATTACCCTGCCGCGCCGGCCGGAAGTGCCTTGGGTGCTGGTCACCAGCTACTCCGACGTGCAGCCGCTGGTCTACCTGCTGTACAACACCGACAGCGGCAAGCTGGCCAAGATCGGCGGCAATCATGACGCCATCCGTCCCGAGCAGATGGGCCGGCAGGAACTGGTGCGCTACAAGGCGCGCGACGGCCTGAGCGTCCCGGCGCTGATCACCTACCCGCGCGGCGCGGCGAAGCAGAACCTGCCGCTGGTGGTGCTGGTGCACGGCGGCCCATATGTGCACGGCAGCGACTGGGGTTGGAATCCCGACGCCCAGTTCCTGGCCTCGCGCGGCTACATGGTGATGGAGCCGGCCTACCGCGGCAGCACCGGCTACGGCTGGCGCCATTTCCATAGCGGCTGGAAGCAATGGGGCCTGAAGATGCAGGACGACATCGCCGACGGCGCGCGCTGGGCCATCGCCCAAGGCCTCGCCGACGGCAAGCGCGTGTGCATCGCCGGCGCCAGCTACGGCGGCTACGCCACGCTGATGGGGCTGGTGAACGACCCCGATCTGTACAAGTGCGGGGTCAACTGGGCCGGCGTCACCGACATCAAGCTGATGTACACCGGCGCGTGGAGCGCCACCTCCGACCTCAGCGACCGTTGGAAGGCGCTGGGCATGCCGTTGATGGTGGGCGACCTGCAGAAGGACGCCGCCCAGCTGGAAGCCACCTCGCCGCTGGCGCAGGCGTCCCGCATCAGGCAGCCCCTGCTGATGGCCTACGGCGGCGACGACCACCGCGTGCCGCTGTACCACGGCGAGAAATTCCTGGCCGCCGTCAAGGCCGTCAATCCGAATGTGGAGTGGATCGTGTACGACAAGGAGGGCCACGGCTGGCGCCTGCCAGAGAACCGCATCGATTTCTGGACCCGCGTCGAGAAATTCCTCGGCAAGCAGATTGGAGCCGCACGTTGATCATTTCCCGCAAGCTACTGGCGGCCCTGCTGCTGGCGGCCGCCCACGCCCACGCCGCGCCGCCGCCGGTTGCCGCCTTCTTCAATAACTCCGCCTTCAACGGCGCCATGCTGTCGCCGGACGGCCGTTACCTGGCCGCCTTCATCGGCGGCAGCGACAAGCGCGACGGCCTGGCCGTGGTCGAGCTGGAGACGTTGAAAGCGACCATGGTGGCGCAGTTTTCCGACACCGACATCGGCCAGGCCCAATGGGTCAACAACGAACGCCTGATGTTCAGCACCATGGACAAGGCCAAAGGCCGGCGCGACCAGCGCTACGCGCCCGGCCTGTACGTGGTCGACCGCGACGGCAAGCATTACCGCCAGCTGGCGCTGCGCCGCGACGAATTCCTGCGCAGCAGCGACGACAACCGCGAGCTGCTGCCGTGGCACACCTATATGCTGGACCAGCCCGGCGCCCAGGACAGCGATTACGTGTACGTCACCGACGCCGGCTTCAGCGGCGGCGGCGCGCTTGAATCGGAAGACTTGCTGCGCCTGAACACCCGCAACGGCAGCTCCAGCCCGGTCGACCATCCGGGCACCGCGCGCAGTTGGCTGCTGGATCAGAACGGCGAGCCGCGCCTGCTGCAAACGCTGGACAAGAATGTCGCCAGCCTGCGCTACCTCGACCCGGCCACCCGCCAATGGCGCACCCTGCTGACCTACGATGGCTACACCGGCGAGGGCGGCGACTTCCATCCGCTGGCCTTCGGTCCGGACGGCGCGCTGTACGTGGTCAGCAGCGAAGGCCGCGACAAGAGCGCGCTGTTCCGCTACGACCTGAAGAACAACAAGCTGGCGCCCCGGCACCTGGTGGAGCTGGACGGCTTCGACTTCCGTGGCGAGCTCATCATCAGCAAGCAGCGCCTGCTGGGCGTGCGCATCCATGCCGACGCCGAGGGCACGGCGTGGTTCGACCCCGGCATGAAGGCGCTGCAGGCCCAGATCGACGCCCGCCTGCCCGGCCTGATCAACCTGATCACGCCGCCGGTGCGGCCGGAAACCGCCTGGGTGCTGGTGGAATCGTACTCCGACCGCCAGCCGCGCCGCTTCCTGATCTACAACACCGAGAGCAAGCGCCTGAGCGAAGTGGGGCGCATGGCGCCGCAGATCCAGGCCGCCGACATGGGGCCGCGCGAGCTGGTCTACTACAAGGCGCGCGACGGCCGCCAGATCCCGGCATGGCTGACGCTGCCGCCGGCGGGCGCGCAGAAGAACCTGCCGATGGTGGTGCTGGTGCACGGCGGCCCGTGGGTGCGCGGCGGCAGCTGGCACTGGGATGCCGAGGCCGAGTTCCTGGCCTCGCGCGGCTACGCCGTGCTGGAGCCGGAATTCCGCGGCAGCACCGGCTACGGCCAGGACCATTTCCACGCGGGCTGGAAGCAATGGGGCCTGGCCATGCAGGACGACATCGCCGACGGCACGCGCTGGGCCGTGGCGCAGGGCTACGCCGACGGCAAGCGCGTGTGCATCGCCGGCGCCAGCTACGGCGGCTACGCCACCCTGATGGGGCTGATCAAGGACCCGGACCTGTACCGCTGCGGCGTGGAATGGGTGGGCGTCACCGACATCAACCTGATGTACGACGGCGGCTGGTTCTACAGCTCCGACCTGTCGAGCGGCTGGAAGCAGTACGGCATGCCGCACCTGATCGGCGACCCGGTCAAGGACGCGGCGCAGCTGCAAGCCACCTCGCCGCTGGCGCAGGCGGCCCGCCTCAAGCAGCCGCTGCTGATGGCCTACGGCGGCGCCGACGTGCGCGTGCCGATCAACCACGGCCTCAAGTTCCGCGACGCCGTCGTCAAGGCCGGCAACCAGAACGTCGAATGGGTCGAATACAACGAGGAGGGCCATGGCTGGTCGCTGCCGCACAACCGCATCGACTTCTGGGGCCGGGTGGAGCGCTTCCTCGACAAGAATATCGGCAAGCCCTGAAGTTCGCGCTATAGTGAGCGCATCAGTTCACCTGGGAGGAGCGAACATGGCGTCGGGAAAAATCTTGGTGGCACAGGGAGGCGGGCCGACCGCCGTCATCAACCAGTCGCTGGCGGGCGTGGTGCTGGAGGCGCGCCGCTTCCGCGACGTCACGCGGGTGTATGGCGCGCTGCACGGCGTGCGCGGCATCGTCAACGAGGATCTGGTCGACCTCACCCGCGAGACCAGCCACAACCTCGAGCTGGTGGCGGCCACGCCCTCCTCCGCGCTCGGCTCCACGCGCGACAAGCCGGACGAGGCGTATTGCCAGGAGATCTTCAAGGTGCTGCAGGCGCACCAGATCGAGCAGTTTTACTACATCGGCGGCAACGATTCGTCGGACACCGTGCGCATCGTCAGCGAGCAGGCGCAGGCGGCCAATTACGCGCTGCGCTGCATGCACATCCCCAAGACCATTGACAATGACCTGGTGGGTAACGACCACACGCCCGGTTTCCCGTCGGCGGCGCGCTTCGTGGCGCAGGCCTTCGCCGGCGCCAACCTGGACAACGCCTCGCTGCCGGGCGTGTACGTGGGCGTGGTGATGGGCCGCCACGCCGGCTTCCTGACCGCCGCCGCCGCGCTCGGCAAGAAATTCCCGGACGACGGTCCGCACCTGATCTACCTGCCGGAGCGTGTGTTTTCTCTTGAACAGTTCCTGGCCGATGTGAAGGCGGTGTACGAGCGTTACGGCCGCTGCGTGATCGCGGTCTCGGAAGGCATCCACGATGCCAGCGGCGAAGCGATCGCCTCCTTGCTGGCGAAAGAAGTGGAGCGCGACGCCCACGGCAACGTGCAGCTGTCCGGCACCGGCGCGCTGGCCGACCTGCTGTGCGACGAGATCAAGGCCAGGCTCGGCATCAAGCGCGTGCGCGGCGATACGTTCGGGTACTTGCAGCGCTCCTTCATCGGCTGCGTGTCGGACGTGGACCAGCGCGAAGCGCGCGAGGTGGGCGAGAAGGCGGTGCAGTTCGCCATGTGGGGCGACCGCGACGGCTCGGTGGCAATCAAGCGCACCGGCTTCTACTCGGTCGACTACGAACTGCTGCCGCTGAGCGCGGTGGCCGGCAAGACGCGCGTGATGGAGGACGAATTCATCGCCGCCAACGGCACCGACGTCACCGACGCCTTCCGCATGTACCTGCGTCCCCTGCTCGGCTCCGGCCTGCCCGACGCATTCCGCCTGCGTCCGGCGCCGGTGGAGAAAATCCTCAAGCGCTGATTTACCGTGCTTTACAGCGCCTTGACCGCGGCTAACAGATGGGCGCAAGATAATGGCAGCTCATTGTTATCAGGGGATTTGCATGAAGTTGATGAAACACTGGATGCTGTGCGCGGCCCTGGCCGCCTGCGCGGCGGGCGCCTCGGCGCAAAATGGTCCGCGTCCGGACGGCCAGCGTGGGGATGGCCCGCCGCCAGGTCCGCCGCCGGAAGCCATCGCCGCCTGCAAGGGCAAGGCCGAAGGCGCCAAGGCCGAATTCAAAGGCCGCCGCGGGGAAACCGTCAAAGGCACCTGCAAGAAATTGCGCGAAGCCTTCGCCGTCCTGCCGGACGGCGCCCCGCCACCGCCACCTCCGCCGCAGGATCGCAAATAAAAAAAGCGGACCATCAAGGTCCGCTTTTTCATTCAGCCATCGCCAGTTACACGACGATGGTCTGGTGCTCGTCGCCCACGCGGGCGCGGATCTTGCCGATGGTGTAGACGGTCTCGCCGGCCGCTTCCAGCTGGGCCTTGGCCGCCGCCGCGTTGTCCGCCGAGACGATCACGGTCATGCCGATGCCACAGTTGAACACGCGGTGCATCTCGGCATCGGCCACGCCACCGTGCTGTTGCAGCCACTGGAACAGTGGCGGCAGGGTCCACGACTTCGAGTCCAGCTCGGCCACCAGGCCAGGCTGCAGCACGCGTGGAATGTTTTCCACCAGGCCGCCGCCGGTGATGTGCACCATGCCTTTGACTTCAATCGACTCCATCAGCGCCAGCAGCGGCTTGACGTAGATGCGGGTCGGCGCCATCAGCACGTCGGCCAGCGGACGGCCGTGGAAGTCGCCCTGCAGATCCGGCTTGGACACTTCAATGATCTTGCGCACCAGCGAGTAACCGTTCGAGTGCACGCCCGACGAGGCCAGGCCCAGCACCACATCGCCCGGCGCGATCTTGGTGCCGTCGATGATTTTCGATTTTTCCACCGCGCCCACCGCGAAACCGGCCAGGTCGTACTCGCCGTCCGGGTACATCGATGGCATCTCGGCGGTTTCGCCGCCGATCAGCGCGCAGCCGGCCTGCTCGCAACCCTGGGCGATGCCCTTGATCACGTTGGCGGCGGTCGCCACGTCCAGCTTGCCGCAGGCGAAGTAGTCGAGGAAGAACAGCGGCTCAGCGCCCTGCACCAGGATGTCGTTCACGCTCATGGCCACCAGGTCGATGCCGACGGTGTCGTGGCGGTTCAGCTCAAACGCCAGCTTCAGCTTGGTGCCTACGCCGTCCGTGCCGGACACCAGCACAGGCTCCTTGTACTTTTTGCTGATCTCGAACATCGCACCGAAACCGCCCAAGCCGGCCAGCACGCCTTCGCGCATGGTGCGCTTGGCGTACGGCTTGATTGCTTCGACTAAGGCATCACCGGCGTCGATATCGACGCCGGCGTCACGGTAGGACAGGGAAACATTAGTAGTTTGGCTCATGGTGTATTTCGCAGCGGAGGCGGTAAAATAGAAGGCGGAGACCGATTTCGTGACAAAAACGCACGAAAATATGCAATAAAACCCGGTCAATCCGCTATTTTATCAAAATTGCCCCGTCCAACCGCCTTTTTAACCATCGAATTCATCCCCCATGCCATTTCCCCTCACGGTAGAGCAAAAGCAAACGGCATTCTGGTTGGCGGTCTGGGCTGCGTTCTTCTTCCTGCTGGTGACGCTGGGGCCGGTGCTGACGCCCTTCCTGGCCGCCGCCATCTTCGCTTACGCCCTCAATCCCGGTGTCGACCGCCTGGACCGCATCCGCTTCGGCCGCCGCCTGACCATGCCGCGCGCGCTGTCGGTGCTGATCGTGGTGACGCTGTTCTTCGCCGCCATCACCGCGCTGGTGCTGATCGTGGTGCCGGTGCTGCAGAAGGAAATCCCGCTGCTGCAGGCGCAGATCCCGGCCTTTCTGGTCAAGATCAACGACCTGCTGGCGCCAAGGCTGCGCGACCTCGGCCTGAACGTGCGGCTGGACAGCGCCGGCATCAAGCAGCTGGCCTCCGACCAGCTGGCCGCCTCCGGCGACGCCATCTGGGCCGCCGTGCTGAATTCCGCCCGCGTCGGCGGCACCGCCGTGCTGGGCTGGCTGGCCACCGTGGTGCTGGTGCCGGTGGTGCTGTTCTACCTGCTGCTGGACTGGCACGCCATGCTGGCGCGCATCGCCAACTGCGTGCCGCGCCGCTACATCGTGGCCACCATGGGCATGGCCAACGAGGTCGACACCCTGCTGGCCCAGTACCTGCGCGGCCAGCTGCTGGTGATGCTGGTGCTGGCGATTTACTACTCGGTGGCGCTGGCCATCGCCGGCTTCGACGTCGCCCTGCCGGTCGGCATCCTGACCGGCCTGCTGGTGTTCATCCCCTACCTGGGCTTCGGCCTGGGGCTGGTGCTGGCGCTGATTTCGGCGGTGCTGCAATTCACCGACTTCAGCGGCCTGATCGCTGTGGCCGTGATCTACGGCTTCGGCCAGGTGCTGGAGGGCTTCTTCCTGACCCCGCGCCTGGTGGGGGAGCGCATCGGCCTCAACCCGCTGGCCGTGATCTTCGCCCTGCTGGCCTTCGGCCAGCTGTTCGGCTTCGTCGGCGTGCTGCTGGCCCTGCCCGCGTCGGCGGTGCTGATGGTGGCGTTTAAGCACCTGCGCCGCCACTATCTGAGCAGCAGCTTTTATAATGCATGATGTGAAACAAAAAAACGTTATGCAAAAGACCACAAGGCGAACGCCATGAAACAGCTGGTGCTCGATTTAGGCGCGGAACCCACGCACAGCCTCGCATCGTTCGAGGTAGGACAGAACGCCGAGGCGGCGGCGCTGATGCGGCAGTTCGCCAGCCGCACGTCGCGCGAGCATTTCGCCTACCTGTGGGGCGCGGTCGGCGTCGGCAAATCGCACTTGCTCAAGGCGCTGGCCAGCGCCGGCAGCGAGGAAGACCAGCTGCGCGCGCGCTATATCTCGCCGTTCTCGATCGAGTCGGAATTCGTCTACTCGCCGGACGTGGACCTGTACCTGCTGGACGACTGCGAGAAGCTGTCGCCGGTGGCGCAGATCGACGCCTTCGCCCTGTTCAATGAAATCCGCGCCAACAACGCCTTCATGGTCTGCAGCGGCAACGTGGCGCCGGCCGTGCTGCCGGTGCGCGAGGACCTGCGCACGCGCATGGGCTGGGGCCTGATCTACCAGATCCACGGCCTGACCGACGACGAGAAGAGCGCCGCCCTGGCGGCGGCGGCGGCGGCGCGCGGCTTGACGCTGTCGGCCGGCGTGATACCCTACTTGCTGTCTCACTTCCAGCGCGACATGCGGTCGCTGTCGACCATCCTCGATTCGCTGGACCAGTATTCCCTTGAAACCCAACGCCCCATCACTCTGCCGCTGCTGCGCGAGTGGCTGCAGGCGGAAGCGAAAGAATAATGAAACTCGCCCTTTTTGACCTCGACCACACCCTGCTGCCGATCGACTCCGACTTCGAATGGGGTCAGTTTTTGGTGCGCATCGGCGCCGTGGACGCCGCCGAATTCGACCGCCGCAACCGCGAGTTCTTCGCCCAATACCAGGCCGGCACGCTCGATCCGGTAGAATACCTGGAGTTCGCGCTGGGTACCCTGGCCGGCTTCCCGCGTGCGAAGCTGGAGGCGATGCAGGCCCAGTACATGGCCGAAGTGATCGAACCGGCCCTGCGCCCAGCGGCGCGCGCGCTGCTGCAAAAGCACCTGGACGCCGGCGACCTGGTGGCCATCGTCACCGCCACCAATCACTTCGTGACGGCGCCGATCGCCAAGGCGCTGGGCGTGGAGCACCTGATCGCGGCCATGCCGGAAGTGGACGCCGAGGGCAACCTGACCGGCAAGCTGCTGGGCACCCCGACCCAGGGCGCGGGCAAGATCGTCCACACCAAGGCGTGGCTGGAAAAAATGGGCAAGAAGCTGGAGGACTTTGAGACCGTCCACTTCTACAGCGATTCGCACAACGATTTGCCGCTGATGTCCATCGTCAGCCATCCGGTGGCGACCAACCCCAATGAAAAACTGAAAACGCACGCCGCCGCCAACGGCTGGCAATTAATTGAGCTGTTCAATGATTAAGAAACTGATCCGCAAAATCCTCGGCACCAAGAGTAAAGCGGCCCGCGACGCAAACACGCCGGTGGTGCTGGGGCCAGAAGCCCACGGCATCGACCCGCGCCTGCTGTCCAACAACGCCATCCGCGTCACCAGCACGCTGCAGGAAGCTGGCTACGAAGCCTTCGTGGTGGGCGGCGCGGTGCGCGACCTGCTGCTGGGCGTGAAGCCGAAAGACTTCGACATCGCCACCAACGCCACGCCGGAGCAGGTCAAGCGCCTGTTCCGCCGCGCCTTCATCATCGGCAAGCGCTTCCAGATCGTGCACGTCATGTTCGGCAACGACCTGCTGGAAGTGACCACCTTCCGCGGCACCACCTCGGCCAACGCGCCCAAGGATGAACACGGCCGCGTTTTGCGCGACAACACCTTCGGCTCGCAGGCGGAAGACGCGGAGCGCCGCGACTTCACCATCAACGCCATGTACTACAACCCGGCCAACCAGCAGGTGCTGGACTACCACGGCGGCATCGAGGACATCCGCGCCAAAACGCTGCGCATCATCGGCAAGCCGGAAGAGCGCTACCGCGAAGACCCGGTGCGCATGCTGCGCGTGGTGCGCTTCGCCGCCAAGCTGAAATTCTCCATCGAGCCGGAAACCGGCGCGCCGATCAAGGTCATGGCGCCGCTGATCAACAACGTGCCGGCCGCGCGCGTGTTCGACGAAATGCTCAAGCTCCTGATGAGCGGCCACGCGCTGGCCTGCCTGCAGCAGCTGCGCAAGGAAGGCCTGCATCACGGCCTGTTGCCGCTGCTGGACGTGGTGCTGGAACAGCCGATGGGCTTCAAGTTCGTGACGCTGGCGCTGGATTCGACCGACGCCCGCATCCATGCCGGCAAGACCGTGTCGCCCGGCTTCCTGTTTGCCTCGCTGCTGTGGCATCAGGTGCTGGAGAAGTGGGAAGCCTACCGCGCGGCCGGCGAACAGACCATTCCGGCGCTGCACCTGGCGGCCGACGACGTGCTCGATTCGCAGACCGAGAAGTTGGCCTTGCAGCGCAAGATCGGCTCCGACATGCGCGACATCTGGGCCATGCAGCCGCGCTTCGAGCGCCGCACCGGCAAGGCGCCGCACAAGCTGCTGGAACACCAGCGCTTCCGCGCCGGCTACGACTTCCTGCTGCTGCGCTGCGCCTCGGGCGAGATCGACGCCGAGATCGGCGAATGGTGGACCGCCTTCTACGAAAGCGACGAAGCCTCGCGCGAGGACTTGATTTCCTCGGCCAGCCAGACGTCCGGCGGCGGCAACGGCGGCGCGGGTGGAGCCAAGCGCAAGCGCGGCCCGCGCCGTGGCGGCCGTAACCGCAATCGCGGCGGCGAAGGCGCCGGCGCGGACAACGCTGCGCCAGCGCACGACGGCGGCGCCGACTGAGCAACGCCCATCGGCCCATCGCGTCATGAACACCGCCATCACAGCGGGCCTTGCGCCCGCCACGCCGCAGGATGAGAAGGCGCCGTTCGCCTTCACCCTCGCCTACATCGGCATCGGCGCCAATCTGGGCGATGCGCGCGCCAACGTGCTGGATGCGCTGGACCGCCTGCAACGCCAGCCGGGCTGCACCCTGATGGCCGCATCGCGGCTGTACCGCACCGCCCCCATCGATTCCAGCGGCGACGACTACATCAACGCCGTCGCCCGCATCGCCACCACGCTGGACGCGGAAGTCCTGCTGCAAGCACTGCAAGCCATCGAACAGGCGCACGGCCGCGAACGGCCTTACCGCAACGCCCCGCGCACGCTCGACCTGGATCTGCTACTGTATGGCGACGCCACCATCAACAGCCCCACGCTGACGGTGCCGCACCCGCGCATGACCGAGCGCGCGTTCGTGCTGGTGCCGCTGCTGGAACTGGCGCCATCGATTCATATTCCCGGCCATGGCGCGGCGTCGCAGTATGCCGCCGGCGTGGCCGGTCAGGGCATCAGCCCGATTTAATCAGTAAAGGATTTACCATGTCTGGATACCTGCAAGGAAACGAACTGGCCGCGAGCCAAAAGCCCGCCGACGCCAACGCACCTGCACCGGCCAAAGCGGTCGTATCGAAAGCCGTCACCGTCAACACCCTGGCCACGCTGCGCAACGCCGGCGAGAAGATCACCATGCTGACCTGCTACGACGCCAGCTTCGCCTCGCTGATGGACCGCTGCGGCGTCGAAATCCTGCTGATCGGTGATTCGCTGGGCATGGTGTGCGCCGGTCATCAATCGACACTGCCGGTCACCATGACCGACATCGTCTACCACACCGCCTCCGTGGCGCGCGGCACCAAGAACGCCATGATCGTGGCCGACCTGCCGTTCGGCGCCTACGGCACACCGGAAACGGCGTACGCCAACGCCGTGCTGGCGATGCAGGCCGGCGCGCACATGGTCAAGATCGAAGGCGGCGCATGGCTGGCCGACACCATCAAATTCCTGACCGAGCGCGGCGTGCCGGTGTGCGCCCACCTCGGCCTGACGCCGCAATCGGTGCACCAGCTGGGCGGCTACAAGGTGCAGGGCAAGACCACCGAAAGCGCCGATCTGTTGAAGGCCGACGCGTTGAAGATTCAGGCCGCCGGCGCCTCGATCGTGGTGCTGGAGGCGATTCCTTCGGCGCTGGGCAAGGAAGTGACCGAGCTGCTGTCGATTCCAACCATCGGCATCGGCGCGGGCCCGGACTGCTCGGGCCAGGTGCTGGTGATGCATGACCTGCTAGGCGTCTTCCCGGGCCGCAAAGCGCGCTTCGTGAAAAACTTCATGGAAGGCCAGACCAGCATCGACGCTGCCATCAGCGCCTACGTCACCGCCGTCAAGGACGGCAGCTTCCCGGCATTGGAACACTGCTTCTAAGCCAGCTCATCGAGGCCGGCAAGCAAACGCTCGGCCTCGTCCCACGGCAGCCTCCGGCCGCTATCACGCATCCGCTGATATGCGGCCCGCGCGACATGTGCAGAAATTTTCTGCGTACGGACCATCTCCGTCACCAGCCACAATGTGCCGAACACGTCCACACCTTCACTCTCTGCCGCTGCACGTAAATCTCTGTCACCAGTGAGCAAGGGGCAAGCTTCGCTCGCGGCCAGCACCAACGCAAACAAATCATTACGACTCGGGCGGCGATAGCGTTGCGACAAAACTTCTACTATGGCGACCAATATCAATAAGGACATTCGCATCACTGATAAGAAGCAGCATGGCCGCCTTCCAAGGATCGCAACTTGCGGAAGGCACCAATATGCATACCCATCAATTCTGCTGCCTTGGATTCGCCGATGTAATCCTCAGCCAATGCATGGAAAATCAACTGTTCAAACACGTGCGGTTGCTCTACTGGATAGGCGGCACCGGGTTCCGTTATATGCCACCCTTGCTGCCGGAACACACGTGCCTGTTCATCCCGCCATGCATGTGTGACGATGCCCAGATCACGCGCGCGATACAACACGCCGCTCATGCTCAATCCGAATTCCGCCTTTAACAACGCAAGCTCCTTGAGTTCAATAAAGCTGCGATGCCGCCCAAGCTCCTGCAATGCAGCCTGGCGCGGCAAAAGGAACGCACCTGCGAAACGGTTGCATGCAAGCTCCTCGTCAATCTCCGCTGCCAGGCGATTGGCAAGCATCAGATGCCCAAGCTCATGCGCCATGGTAAAGCGTTGGCGATCCCCGGGCCAATTGCTTGCGACCACAATTACAGGCATGCCATTGACCGAAGCGGCCAGTCCATCGAACTTGGGATCGGCATTGGCATCAATCATGAACACCCGGATGCCGTGCGTCTCCAGCACATCGATTAACTCCCGAATTGGCGCATAGCCGAGCGCCCATGCGTTGCGCACACGTTCAGCCACGCCCTCAATCTGAGCAAGGTCATCTACTTTCTTTGGCAAGCCCTCGACCGGAGCAAAATTCGCCAACGGCGGCACAGGGAACAGTCCTTCAAGCTCGATACTGCGCTCAATCTGGTCAATTACTTCATGCTCAATAGCGTCGAGGCGCTTCTTGGATAATGTCCCGCGCTTGCGATATTCGATGCCATCCAACGCAGCCGTCTCGGGCCGGAAAAAGTATTCTGTACGTACCTGCAAGGCTTGCGCTAGCTTAAGCAGGATTGCAGAATTGGGGATCGCAACTTCGTCCTCGTATTTTTTAATGGCCGCGTGCGATAAGTCGACCTTCGCCGCCAACTCGCGCAGAGAAAGGCCGGCCGCCTTACGTGCCCGGTAGAGCCGTTTTCCTATCATGATTCCCCCTCGACCGAGCGATTGCGGTTTACATTTTTAGTTATTTTAACTTAATTTGTAAACTTCCGCTTGATATGACTCAAGTGAGTCCGGCCAAACAGTCGTCAAACGCTGACATTAGCTGTGCGGTATCACGAACTGTCGTAGCAGGACAAACCAGCAGCATGTTGTGGAAGGGCGTGATGAGCAGGCCGCGGTTGAGCAGGTAGAGATGGATAGCCTGCTCCAGTTCACTGTCCATCACGGCCTGCGCTTCTGAGCCGTTGCGTGGCGCTGTTAGGGTGAACTGGAATTCGGTGCGGGCGCCGATTTGCGTGACGCACCAAGGCAGTTGATGCCGCCCGATCACGTCGCGCAGGCCATCGGCCAGTTGTGCCGCCAGCGCGAACATGTGCTGGTAGGCCTGCTCCGTCATCACTTCTTCAAGATTCGCGCGCATCGCGGCCATGGCGAACATATTCGCGCTGAGCGTGGTGCCGATGCCGGAATGTCCCGGCGGTGCGCTGCGCTTGGCGCGCTCCACGCGGCGCGCCAGTTCCTCCGTAAATCCATACACCGCGCAGGGAACGCCGCCGCTGATAGGCTTGCCGATCACCAGCGCGTCCGGCTGCATGCCGTGGGCGCGGGCGTAGCCTCCGGGACCGCTGCTGATGGTGTGGGTTTCATCGATCACCAATAGCGCGCCATGCTGTCTGATGAGCTGCTGCGCGGCGTCCCAAAAGCCCGGCTGCGGCAGCACCATGCCGACGTTGGTCATCACCGGCTCG
This sequence comes from Duganella sp. SG902, assembly GCF_013376005.1. Classification (GTDB taxonomy): domain Bacteria; phylum Pseudomonadota; class Gammaproteobacteria; order Burkholderiales; family Burkholderiaceae_D; genus Rugamonas. The sequence goes on from NZ_JABMJK010000009.1 coordinate 130,552, forward strand.
GCCAGCACGCAGGCGATGTCGCCCTGCTTCAGCGCCGCCTCCAGAGCTGGCAGGTCGTTGAACTCCACTACCACGGTGTGATCCGTCAGCTTGTAGACCTGGCCGAGCAGGCTGTCGCGCTGCGTCGGCACGCCGTTGACCAGATCGACAAATACGTCGTCCACGGTGCCGTGGTAGCAACCATTGAAGACCAGCACCTTGCTCCGTCCTGTCGCCGCGCGCAGCCAGCGCAACACGAAGCGATTGGCATCCGAAGCTGATAACGCGAACTGCCAGCACGGCAAGCCAAAACGCCGCGATAACTCCGCCGCCACCGGGCCAGCGTCTTCCGACGGCAGCATGGCGGTATAGCCGCGCGCGGATTGGCGGGCGATGGCTTGCGCCACCGGCTGCGGTGCGTGACCGAACATGGCGCCGGTGTCGCCCAGGCAGAAGTCGATGTACTCGTGGCTATCCGCATCGCGGAAGCACGCGCCGGCCGCCTCGCGCACGGTCAGAGGGAATGGCGTCGACCAATCATTCATCCAGTGCATCGGCACGCCAAACAGCAGATGCTGCGCGGCCTCTCCCGCCAGCCGCGCGGACTCCGGATTGCGCGCGATGTAGCTGGCGCGTTCGGCTGCCACCAGCGCCTGAACGCGCTGCCAGTTCAATCCCGCTCTCATACGAGCAGCATCAGATGCTCGCGTTCCCACGAGCTGATGACACGGCTGTAGGTGGCGAACTCCAGTTCCTTCACCTCACAGAACGCTTGCACGAACAACTCGCCCAGGATGTCGCTCAGCGGCTTGCACTCGCGCAGGCGCTGGATGGCATCCTCCAGATTGCGCGGCAGCTGGTCGTGCACATGTTCCGCGCTGTCCGACGTCGGCGCGGACGGCTTGAGGCCTTGCGTCATGCCGAGGTAGCCGCAGGCCAGCGTGGCCGCCATCGCCAGGTAGGGATTTACGTCTACGCCAGGCACGCGGTTCTCCACGCGGCGATTGACCGGCGCCGAGTTGGGAATGCGGATGCCGCAGGTGCGGTTGTCGTAGCCCCAATGCACATTGGTCGGCGCCGACATGAAGCGCGACAGGCGACGATAAGAATTCACATGCGGCGCAAACAGCAGCGTCGCCGGCGCGATGTACTTTTCCAGCCCGGCGATGTAGTTGAAGAACAAGTCGCTGGCATCGCCATCCTTGCGCGTGAAGATGTTCTGCCCAGTGGCGGTATCCAGCACGCTCTGGTGAATGTGCATCGCGCTTCCCGGCTCGGTCTCCATCGGCTTGGCCATGAAAGTGGCGAAGATGCCGTGCCTTAAGGCCGTCTCGCGCACTGCGCGCTTGAACAGGAATACGCGGTCCGCCAGCTCCAGCGCCTCGCCGTGGGTGAAGTTGATTTCCATCTGGCCCGCGCCGGCTTCGTGGATCAGCGTTTCGACGCCAAGATCGTGCTGCTTGCAGAACGTCGACAACTCAAGGAAGAAAGGATCGAAGTCGTTCACCGCGTCGATGGAGTAGGACTGGCGGCCAGACTCGGTTTTGCCGCTGCGGCCCAACGGCGGCGCCAGCGGCTCGTGCGGATTGCTGCTGCGGGCCACGAGGTAGAACTCCATTTCCGGCGCCACCACCGGCTGCCAGCCGCGATCCTCGTATAGCCGCAGCACCTTGCGCAGCACGGCGCGCGGCGACAAGCCGACCGGTGAGCCGTCGAAGTTCTGGCAATCGTGGATCACCAGCGCCACATTCTCCGCCGCCCACGGCACCTGGCGCAGCGTGGCGATGTCCGGCACGCAGATCATATCGGGATCGGTAGCGCCGACGTAGGGCGTGTTGTTGGGCTGCTCGCCGTTGACGGTGTTGAGCAGGACGCTTTTGGGCAGCCGCATCTGCCCCTCGTTCAGGAACAGGTCCTTGGGCAGGATTTTTCCGCGCGCGATGCCGGTCATGTCCGCGATGACGCACTCCACCTCGTGGATATTACGTTCGCGTAGAAAGTCCTTCATGGCCTGGCTCATTTACGGTCTCCTGCTCAAAAACGGTTCAGATAGCGCGCGGTTTCCCAAGCGCTGACGTGTTGGCTGTATTCGATCCACTCGGCGCTTTTCAGCGCCGTGAATTCGTGGACGATGGCTGCGCCCAGCGATTCGGTCAGGACAGCATCCGCGCGCAGCGCCTGCGTCGCCGCGCCCAGATTTTGCGGCAGCAGTTGCAATCCGAGTTCGGCGCGCTGTGCGTCGCTCATTTCGTAGACGTCCTGATTGACCGGCGCGCCGGGATCGAGCTGGCGGTCGATGCCATCCAGACCCGCCGCGATCACACCGGCCAATGCAAGGTAGGGATTGGCCGAGCTGTCTGGCAAGCGCCACTCGATGCGCTGATGCACGGTACGCGCCACCACCGTGCGGTTGTTGTCGCCATGGCCGACGAAGGCCGGCGCCCAGCTGGTTCCGGACAGGGATTGTCCGCACATCAGACGCTTGTACGAATTTACGGTGGGCGCGCACAACGCCGTCAACGCCGGCGCGTGGTGCAGCAGGCCGGCGAGGAAATGGTTGACCGGCGCGGTGACCTCGTTGCCGTTGGCATCCGCCAGCGAGAGGTGGAAGTGCAAGCCGCTGCCCGGCCGGTCCGCGAACGGCTTGGGCATCATGGAGAACAGCATGCCCTCTTCTTCCGCGATGTGATGCGCAGCCATTTTGAACAGCATGAAGTTGTCCGCGGCGCGCAGCGCGTCTGCGTAGTGGTAGTTCACCTCAAACTGGCCGGTCGCGTCTTCGTGGTCGATCTGATAGACGCCAAGGCCGCACTCGTTGAGGGAAGTGGTCAGCTTGTCGAGGAAGGAGCGGCGGCGCAGCAGGCTTTTGGTATCGTAGGAGGGTTTTTCCAGCGTGTCGCCGGATTCGGCATCGTAGCCATCCGCGCCTTTCTGCAGCAGGAAGAACTCCGGCTCCAGGCCGGCGTTCAGCGTCCACCCACGCGCCGCCAGACGCGCGACCTGCTTGCGCAACACCTGGCGTGGGCAAGCGTCGAACGGCTCGCCGCCGACGTGGCCATCCAACACCACACGCGCGTAACCGGGCAGCCATGGCATCGGCTGCAAGGTGGTCAGATCGGCGCGGCCATAGTACTCGGAGCGGGGACCGTTGCGCGGCAGGCCTGTGCCCCAGATCGACGGGCCGGAGAAGCCAGCGCCCGGCGAGACGATGTCGCCAAGGTGCGCCAGCGGCACCAGCTTGCCCTTGGCGGCACCATGAATGTCCGTGAACTGGGCGAACACGTAACGCACGCCTTGCGCCGCCAGTTCGCCCTGCAGCTCTTCTACCCTACCTGTATCCATGTGGTCTTCAGTTCCGTGTATTTATCGAACGCGTGCAGCGACTTGTCGCGGCCATTGCCGGACTGCTTGTAGCCGCCGAACGGCACGGTGATGTCGTCGCCGTCATACTGGTTGACGTGCACCGTGCCGGCACGCAGCGCACGCGAAGTCTGAATCGCCTTGCTCAGGTCCGCAGTCCACACGGCCGCGTGCAGGCCGTACTGCGTGGCGTTGGCCTGCCGCACCGCATCCTGCACGTCGGTAAAGCTCAGTACCGATAGCACCGGACCAAAGATCTCTTCGCGGGCGATCTTCATGCTGCTGTCCACCTGATCGAACAACGTCGGCTCGACGTAATAGCCGCCGGTGTCCGTGCGCGCCTGCCTGCCTCCCGCCAGCAAGCGCGCGCCGTCCGCGCGGCCGGATTCGATGTAGCCCATCACCGTTTTCAACTGCGCGGCGTCGACGATGGCCCCCATGACGGTGTTCTCGTCCAGCGGATCGCCGGGCGCGTAGTCCGGCACCTTCGCCAGCGCTTTCTCGATGAAGCGGTCCTTGATCGAAGCCTCGACAAACAAACGCGAAGGCGCGTTGCAGCTCTCTCCCTGGTTGAAGAAGATGGAGCCGATCGCCGCCTCCACCGCCGCATCCAGATCCGGGCAATCCGCACACACGATGTTGGCCGACTTGCCGCCCAACTCCGTCCACGCCCGCTTGAGGTTCGACTGCCCCGCCATCTGCATGATCTGCTTGCCCACGCGGGTGGAGCCGGTAAAGCCGATGCAATCCACGTCCATATGCAGCGCCAGCGCCGCGCCAGCCTCCGCGCCGAAGCCCGGCAGCACATTGAACACGCCAGGCGGCACGCCCGCCTCCAGCGCGATCTCCGCCAGCCGCAGCGCCGTCAGCGGCGACTTCTCGGATGGCTTGAGCACCACGCTGTTCCCGGCCGCCAGCGCAGGCGCGATCTTCCAGGCCGCCATCAGCATCGGGTAATTCCACGGCACGATGGCAGCCACCACACCCACCGGTTCGCGCGTGATCAGCGCCAGGCTGTTGGCCGGCGTCGGGGCAATCTCATCGTAGATCTTGTCGATCGCCTCGCCGTACCAGCGGATGCAGTTGGCTGCGCCGCCCACGTCCACGGTCTGGCTGTATTTGATTGGCTTCCCCATGTCCAGCGTTTCCAGCAGCGCCAGCTCCTGGCCGTACTTCTGCATCAGGTCCGCGAACTTGACCAGCACACGCTTGCGCTGCGCCGGCGACTTGCCGGCCCAGCGGCCATCATCGAACGCCGCACGCGCCGCCGCGACAGCGATATCCACGTCGGCGCCATCGCAGCGCGCCACCATACCCAGCTTGCGCCCGTCGATGGGCGACAGGTTCTCAAACTGCTGTTCCGATTTGGCCCACACCCGCTCACCGCCGATGAAGGCGCGGCCGTCAGCTTGCAGCGCGGCGGCTTTCTCGTGCCATGTCGTCATAGTCGTCTCCTTACAGCCAGCCGCGTTCCTTCACATCGGCGTAGGTCAGATCGAGGCAGTGGCGGATCAACGCCAGCATTTCATCGATCTGCGCCGTCGTCAGAACCAGCGGTGGTGCGATGATCATGCGGTCACCGACGGCGCGCATGATCATTCCGTTGTTGAACATGTAGCCGCGGCAAACCATGCCGACAGCCAGCGATTCGTCGAACGCCACATTCTCATGCACGGTGGCGCCCTTGCTGCGCACCAGATTCAGCCCGGCTACGAAGCCGCAGCTGTTGGCGTAGCCAACCAGCGGGTGATCCGCCAGTTCGGCAAAGCGCTGTTTCAGATAAGGCCCGGTTTCCTGCGCCACGCGCTCGATCAGCTTTTCGTCCTCGATGATGCGGATGTTTTCCAGCGCCGCCGCACACGCCACCGGATGGCCGGAATAGGTGAAGCCGTGATTGAATTCGCCGCCCTGCTCGATCAGCACCTTGGCCACACGGTCGCCCACCAGCACGCCGCCAAGCGGCACATAGCCCGAGGTCACGCCCTTGGCAAAGGTAATCAGGTCCGGCTTGATGCCAAACAGCTCGGACGCAAACCAGCGCCCCACGCGGCCGAAGCCGCAGATCACTTCATCGGCAATCAGCAGGATGCCGTACTTGTCGCAAATGCGCTGGATCTCCGGCCAGTAGGTGGATGGCGGAATGATCACGCCGCCCGCACCCTGTATCGGCTCACCGATGAACGCCGCCACTTTCTCCGGTCCGACTTCCAGTATTTTCTTCTCCAGCCACGACGCGGCCTCGATGCCGAATGCCTCTTCCGTCATCCCTTGTCCGGACTCCAGATAGTTCGGCTGACCGATGTGCACAATGCCCGGTATCGGCAGGCCGCCCTGTTCGTGCATGCCCGACATGCCGCCCAGCGATGCGCCGGCCATGGTGCTGCCGTGGTAGGCGTTGTGACGGCTGATGATGGTGTGACGGTCCTTGTAACCCAACACATCCCAGTAGCGGCGTACCATGCGTACATTGGTGTCGTTGCCTTCCGAGCCGGAGCCGGTGAAGTAGACATGATTGAACTGCGGCGGCGAAATCTCCACCAGCTTGGCCGCAAGCCGCACCGCCGGCACATTGGTGGTGTTGAAGAAGCTGTTATAGAAAGGCAGCGTCTCCATCTGCTGGTACACCGCTTCCGAAATGCTGGTGCGGCCATAGCCCACGTTCACGCACCACAGGCCCGACATGCCATCGATGATTTTCTTGCCTTCCGAGTCCCACAGATAGATGCCATTGCCGCGCACCATCACGCGCGCGCCCTTCTCGCCCAGCGCCTTGTGGTCGGTGAACGGATGCATGTAGTGTGCGGTGTCCAGCTTCTGAATCGCACTGGTATCGTAATCGCTCATGGCGGCTCCTTAAACGTGCAGCAGCAGGTGCTCGCGCTCCCACGGGCTGATGACGGTCATGAATTCCTGATGCTCCAGATCCTTGATGGCGGCGTAAACGTCGATGAAGCGGTCGCCCAGCACCGTGCGCAGCTTGTCCTCCGCACGCAGCAGTTGCAGCGCCTGCGGCAGGCCTTGCGGAAGCTCGATCTTCAGGTCGTAGGCGCTGTCCACCGTCATCGGCGTCGGCTCGACCTGGTCGGTCATGCCGAGGTAACCGCAGGCCAGCGTCACCGCCAGCGCCAGGTAGGGATTGGCGTCCGCGCCGATGATCCGGTTCTCCACGCGGCGATCCTGCACGCCGGATTCCGGCACGCGGAAGCCCACGGTGCGATTGTCCATGCCCCACTGGATGTTGATCGGCGCCGCCGTGTGGCGCACGATGCGGCGATAGGAATTCACATATGGCGCCACGATCGCCATGGCGGACGGCATGTAGCGTTGCAAGCCGCCGATGTAGTATTTGAACAGCGGCGAGGCCGAACCATCCTCAGAGCTGAAGATGTTCTTGCCGGTCTTGGCGTCCACCACACTCTGGTGCACGTGCATGGCCGATCCGGGCTCGCCGGCCATCGGCTTGGCCATGAAGGTGGCGTACATGTCGTGCTTGAGCGCCGCTTCGCGCAAGGTGCGCTTGAAGAAGAACACCTTGTCGCCCAAACCGAGAGGATCGCCGTGCAGGAAGTTGATCTCCATCTGGCCGGCGCCGATTTCGTGGATCAGCGTGTCCACGTCCAGGTTCATCATGTCGCAATAATCGTAGATGTCTTCGAACAGCGGATCGAATTCATTCACCGCGTCGATGCTGTAGACCTGGCGGCTGGTCTCCGCGCGGCCGCTGCGGCCGATCGGCGGTTTCAAAGGCAGGTCCGGATCGCTGTTCTTGGCGGTGAGGTAGAACTCCAGTTCCGGCGCCACCACAGGCTTCCAGCCCTTGTCCTCGTACAGCTTGAGCACGCGGCGCAGCACGGAGCGCGGCGCGAAATCGACCAGGCGGCCGTCGGCGAAGTAGCAGTCGTGGATCACCTGCGCGGTGGGGTCCGTGGCCCAGGGCACCATGGTGATGGTGGTGGGGTCGGCCTTCAGGATCATGTCGCGGTCGGTGCTGGAGATGGCGCGGTCGTAGCCGGCATCCTCGGTTGGGTAGTTGCCGGTCACGGTCATGCCGAGCACCGCTTCCGGAATGCGCATGCCGCGCTCCTGCGTGAATTTGCCGCGCGGGAGGATCTTCCCGCGCGCCACGCCGGTCAGGTCAGGCACCAGGCATTCAATCTCTGTGACGTGCTTCTCGTTCAGCCACACGTCCATATCGGTATACGTAAAGTTTTCGCGAATTGCCATTTGCTTCTCTCGTTGTTGTTATCGGGCGGCCTTGTAGGCGCGGCAGGCGTCGCCAAAGGCTCTGAATAATTTGACGGAGTCCGGGTTCTCGGAAAAAAGCCACTCCGGGTGCCACTGTACCGCGAGCGTGAAACCCTTGGCGTCCGCGACGCGGTACGCCTCCACCAGGCCGTCGTCGGCGCGCGCTTCCGCCGCGAGGCCGGGCGCCAGTTGCTTGATGCCTTGTCCGTGCAGCGAGTTGACCATGATCTCGGCGGCTCCGTCGAGGATCTGCGTCATGCGCCCTCCGGGGTCCAGCAGCACGCGGTGCGAAGGCGCGTATTGCTGGTCCAGCGTGTGATCCTTGTTCTCGCGGTGGTCGGCCATGCCGGGCACGTCGTGCACCGCCTGATGCAGCGTGCCGCCCAGCGCCACATTCACTTCCTGGAAGCCGCGGCAGATTGCCAGCAGCGGGATGCCGCGCTTGATGGCGGCACGGATCAGCGGCAGCGTGGTGGCGTCGCGCGCCGCGTCCCGCGGCAACGATGGGTCCTGCACTTCTTCGCCATACAGGCCGGCGTCGACGTTGGAGGGAGAGCCGGTCAGCATCACGCCGTCGGCCAATGCCAGCAGCGCCTCAAAGTCGGTGGCCGCGCCGAGCGCGGGCACGATCAGCGGGGTGCAGCGCGCGCCGTCGGCCACGGCGGCCACGTATTTGAACTGCGCGGTGTGAGACAGGTGCGGGCCAATCTGGTTGACGCACGCGGGAACCAAAACGACAGGGCTACGCATAGAAGCTTTCATCTATTTGATTTAACTAAATGATATGCCTATTTTGGTATTATTGTGAGCACCACTTTTTGATATTTGATAGAACCACTTTCCAGATGTCCCCGACTTCCGACCTGCTGGCCACCGCACTGGCGCAATCCGGCTTCCATCCCCGCCTTCCCCAGCAGCGCAGGCTATACGAGGCGGCCAAGGCCGCGATCCATCAGCAACGGCTCGCGGCGGGCAGCAAACTGCCATCCAGCCGTGATCTGGCGCGGGATCTGGGCATCGCGCGCAATACCGTGATCGCGGCGTTTGAGCAGTTGGCGGCGGAAGGTTATGTGGTCAGCACCAAGGGCAGCGGCACTTATGTGGCCGATTTGCAGGCCCACAGCGCCTCGATGCGGGGTGTTGGCGCCGCGCCACAGGGCAAGCCCGTCACGCGCACCCACGGCGCCGCAGCGAGCGGCACGACGGCCGTCGCGCGGCCTGCGCGTCTGTCGCGGCGCGGGCAGGAGCTGGCCAGCTACGCGGCGGGGCCGCAATTCGAAATCCAGCCGTTCGCGCCGGGCGAGCCGGATTTCTCATCGTTCCCGTTCAAGCTGTGGCAGCGGCTGCAGAACCGCATCTGGCGCGAGGCGCGCAACGACCTGCTGGACTACGGCCAGTCCGGCGGCCACCTGCCGCTGCGCCAGGCCATCACTGAATACCTGCGCATCTCGCGCTCGGTGAAGGTGGAGGTGGAACAAGTGCTGATCACCGCCGGCACGCAGCAATCGCTGGACCTGTGCGCGCAGTTGCTGGCCGATGCCGGCGACACCGCATGGGTGGAGGACCCCTGCTACTGGGGCGCGCGGCGCGTGTTCCAGGCGCGCGAGTTGAAGCTGCGCCCGATCACCGTCGACAGCGACGGCATGGCGCTGGACGAGGCGGACCTGGCCACCAGGCCGCGCCTGATCTACGTCACGCCATCGCACCAGTACCCGACCGGCGCGGTGATGAGCCTCACGCGCCGCCGCGATCTGCTGGAGGTGGCCGTGCGCAAGGACGCCTGGATACTGGAAGACGATTACGACAGCGAATTCCGCTACACCGGCCGCCCGCTGGCCGCGCTGCAAGGCCTGGACAACGATGACCGTGTGCTCTACATGGGCACCTTCTCCAAGGTGCTCTATCCCGGCATCAAGGTCGGCTATCTGGTGGTGCCACCGGCGCTGATCGACGCCTTCCGCAGCGCGCTGTACGACTTGCAGCGCCCCGGCCAGTTGACCGTGCAGGCCACGCTGACCGACTTCATCACACTCGGCCACTTCACCACCCATGTGCGCAAGATCCGCCAGACCTACGGCGCACGGCGCGAGCTGCTGCGTCATTTGCTGGCGCGGCAGCTGCCACGCAACGTCAGCATCTCGAAAGAAGAATCGGGCCTGCACCTGGTGGTCGAACTGCCGGACAGCGTGGACGACGTGGCGCTGGCGCAGCGCGCCGCCGCGTTGAGCATTTCGGTCAAGGCGCTGTCCACCTACTACCTCAAGCCGCAGGTGCGGCGTGGGCTGCTGGTCGGCTACGCCTACTGCACGCCCGAGCAAATCACCGACTACGGCCGCCAGTTGGGCGCCGTCATCTCCGGCGCCGCGTTGGACAGGGATTAGCCTTTGGCCGCGGCCGCCAGCTGTTTGGAGCGCAGGCGCTCGGCGCGGGCGATGTAAAGGCTCGATGCGATTACACCAATCGAGACCACCAGGATCGTCAGCGCCGCCACCGCGTTCACGCGCGGGTCGAGGCCCAGGCGCGCACGCGAGAAGATCACGATCGGCATGGTCGACGAGCCGGGGCCGGACAGGAAGGCCGACAGCACCACGTCATCCAGCGACAGCGTAAACGTCAGCAGCCACGCCGAACCCAGTGCCTGCTTGATGTTCGGCAGCGTCACCAGGAAGAACACCTGGAACGGACGGCAGCCCAGATCCATCGCCGCTTCCTCCAGCGATTTGTTCATTTCCTGCAGCCGCGATTGCACCACCACCGTCGCATAGGCCATGCCCAGCAAGGTGTGGCCGAGCCAGATGGTCACAAGGCCGCGCTCGGGGAAGCCGAACATCTTCTGCACCGACACCAGCATCAGCAGCAGCGACAGGCCGATGATCACCTCCGGCATCACCAGCGGCGCGCTCACCATGCCGGTGAACAGCGTGCGGCCGGTAAAGCGCTGGTAGCGGTCCAGCACAAACGCCGCAAAGGTGCCGAGGATGACCGAGCCGCAGGCCGTCAGCAGCGCGATGCGCAAGGACAGCCCGAAGCCGCTGATGATCTCCGCGTCGTTCAGCAGTGCCGCATACCACTGCAGCGAGAAGCCGCTCCACACCATGTCCTGGCGCGAGCTGTTAAACGAGAACACCACCAACACCACGATCGGGATGTACAGGAACAGATAACCGAGCGACAGCCAGCCGCGCCCGAACCAGCGATGCAGGAACTGCGTCATTTGCGCGCCTCCTGTTCCGCCTGATATTTATTGAAGATCGCCATCGGCACAAGAATCAGCAGAATCACCACCACCGTCACCGAGGACGCCAGCGGCCAATCGTTATTGGTAAAGAATTCGTCCCACAGCTGGCGGCCGATCATCAGCGTTTCGGGGCCGCCCAGCAGTTCCGGAATCACGTACTCGCCCACCGCCGGGATGAACACCAGCATGGTACCGGCGATGATGCCCGACTTCGACAGCGGCACCGTCACGCGCCAGAAGGTCTGCCACGGCGTCGCCCCCAGGTCGGCGGCCGCCTCGATGAAGCGCACGTCCATTTTCACCAGGTTGGCGTACAGCGGCAGGATCATGAACGGCAAATACGCATATACCATGCCGATGATCAGCGAAAACTTGGTGTTCATCAGGTGCAGCGGCTCGGAGATCATGCCGATGTCGATCAGGAAGCTGTTGAGGATACCGTTGTTGGCCAGGATGCCCTTCCACGCGTAGATACGCAGCAGGAAGGAGGTCCAGAACGGCATCATCACCAGCATCAGCAGCACCGGCCGCACGGCCGGCTTGGCGCGCGCCATGAAGTAGGCGAACGGGTAGCCGATGATCAGGCACAGCGCCGCCGTGATCGCGGCGAACTTGATCGAGTTCAGATAGGTGATCGCATACAGCTCGTCCTGCGCGATGTACAGGTAGTTGGCGATCTTGATCTTCAGCGTGATCACGCCGTCCACCACCGTCATCAGGGTGCCGAACGGGCTGCCGTCGCCGGAATCCAGATCGGTAAAGCTGATGCGCAGGACGATCAGGAACGGGATCAGGAAGGCAAACGTCAGCCACAGGAACGGCACGGCGATGACCGTGGAGCGCCCCGGATGCTTGAACAGGTTCTTGAGGAAGTTCATGTGCGCCCTGCCTTAGCTGGTCAGCACGACGACGTCGGCGCCGTCCCACCAGGCATACACGCGCTGGTCGCGCTTGAGCGCCGCGTCGTCATGGCGCGCCACGTTGGTGCGCGACGCCTTGAGCACCATGCCGCTGTCCAGCGTGATGTGGTAGCTGGTCTCGTTGCCGAAGTAGGAAATGCCGGTGATGACGCCCTGCACGCAGTTGTAGCCATGTTCGGCCGCCTTGGCGCGCTGCTCCTGCGTTGGCGCCTCCGCCTGCACGGCGATTTTCTCGGGACGCACCGCCACCGACACCGGCATGCCCATGGTGCCGGTGATGCCGTGGGTGACGTAATGCTTGCCTTCCGGCGTATCGATGATGACGTGGTCCGCCTCATCTTCCGCCACGCTGCCATTGAACAGGTTCACGCTGCCGATGAAGTCCGCCACGAAGCGGCAGTTCGGCGTTTCGTAGATTTCGTCCGGCGCGCCAACCTGCAGGATGCGGCCCGCGCTCATCACGGCAATGCGGGTGGCCATGCTCATGGCCTCGTCCTGGTCGTGGGTGACCATCACGCAGGTCACGCCCACTTCCTCGATGATGCTGACCAGTTCCATTTGCGTGCGCTCGCGCAGCTTCTTATCCAGCGCGCCCAGCGGCTCATCCAGCAGCAGCAACTGCGGACGCTTGGCCAGCGAACGCGCCAGCGCCACGCGCTGTTGCTGGCCACCGGACAGCTGGTGCGGCTTGCGCTTGGCATAGTCGTTCAACTGCACCAGCGACAGCATCTTTTCCACGCGCGCGGCGATTTCGTCCTTCGGCAGGCCGTCGCGGCGCAGGCCGAAGGCGATGTTGTCCCACACCGACAGGTGCGGGAACAGCGCGTACGACTGGAACATCATGTTGATGGGGCGCTGGTACGGCGGCACGCTGACAATGTCTTGTCCGGCCAGCGTGATGGTGCCGGAAGTCGGCGTTTCAAAGCCGGCCAGCATGCGCAACAGGGTCGACTTGCCGCAGCCCGAGCTGCCCAGCAGTGCGAAGATTTCGCCCTTGTTGATCGCAACCGATACGTCATTGACAGCACGGACGCCATCGAATTCCTTCACCAGGTTCTTGATCAGGAGGAAAGGTTCAGCAGCTCGCTCTATGGTCATGTTGTTAGAAAATTAAAAGGATATTGGCCAAACCTGTGATTATAAAGGCAGCGCTCAAACATGCAGCAATAAGTGTTCCCGCTCCCACGGGCTGATGACGGTCATGAACTCCTGGTGCTCCAGTTCCTTGATGGCCGTGTAGACGTCGACGAAGCGCTCGCCCAGCACATCGCGCAGGCGGTCCTCCTGCCGCATCAGCGCCAGCGCCTGCGGAAGGCCTTGCGGCAGCTCGTACACATGGTCGTAGGCGCTGCCGATGTACATCGGCGTCGGTTCCAGCTGGTCGATCATGCCCAGATAGCCGCAGGCCAGCGTCACCGCCATCGCCAGGTAGGGATTGGCATCGGCGCCGATGATGCGGTTCTCCACCCGCCGCTGCTCCACGCCGGAGATGGGAATGCGGAAGCCCACGGTGCGGTTGTCCATGCCCCACTGGATGTTGATCGGCGCCGCCGTGTGGCGCACGATGCGGCGGTACGAGTTCACATACGGCGCGAGAATCGCCATCGCGGCCGGCGTGTAGCGCTGCAAGCCGCCGATGTAATGGCGGAAGTGCGGCGACGGCGAGCCGTCCGGCATATTAAAGATGTTGCGGCCGGTGGCGACGTCGCTCACGCTCTGATGCACGTGCATGGCCGATCCGGGTTCGCCTGCCATCGGCTTGGCCATGAAGGTGGCGTACATGTCGTGCTTGAGCGCCGCCTCGCGCAAGGTGCGCTTGAAGTAGAACACATTGTCGGCCAGCGCCATGGCGTCGCCATGCTGGAAGTTGAGGCCCATCTGGCCGGCGCCGGTTTCGTGGATCAGCGTGTCCACGTCGAGATTCATCAGCGCGCAGTAATCGTAGATGTCCTCGAACAGAGGATCGAATTCGTTGACGGCGTCGATGCTGTAGACCTGGCGCGTGGTCTCGGAGCGGCCGCTGCGCCCCACCGGCGCTTTCAATGGCAGGTCGGGGTCGATATTTTTCTCGGTGAGGTAGAACTCCAGCTCCGGCCCGACGATCGGCTTCCAGCCCTTATCGGCATACAGTTTCAGCACGCGACGCAGCACGGAGCGCGGCGCGAAGTCGACCAGCGTGCCGTCGGCGAAGTAGCAGTCATGGATCACCTGCGCGGTCGGGTCGATGGCCCATGGCACGGTGGTGATGCTGCCGGGGTCCGCGCGCAGGATCATGTCGCGGTCGGTGTTGGAGATGGCGCGGTCGTAGGCCGCGTCCTCGGTCGGGTAATTGCCGGTGACGGTCATGCCCAGCACCGCCTCGGGGATGCGCATGCCGCGCTCCTGCGTGAATTTGGCGCGCGGCAGGATCTTCCCGCGCGCCACGCCCGTCAGGTCGGGCACCAGGCATTCAATCTCGGTGACTCGGTTATCGTTGAGCCACTGGTCCATATCGGCATCGGAAAAGTTTTCACGGATAGACATGAGCGTTCCAGGTTGCGATTGACAAGCCTAGCTTACCATAATCACAACCTTTCCTACTGTGCCTCTGCCGCCTCCACCCGGGTTTGCACCAGGATTTTCTTGATCTCCGGGACGCAGGAGCCGCAATTGCCGCCGGCTTTCAGGCAGGCCGTCACCTCCGGCACCGTCTTCAAGTCCTTCTCGACGATGGCGTTGCAGATGGTGTTGCGGCCGACGCCGAAGCACGAGCACACGGTAGGACCGGTGTCCGCGCCCTTCTCCACCGGCATGCCGACCAGCAGGCCGACGCGATCGATCTCGCTCAGCTGCTCCTTGGCGAACAGGCTGGCCAGCCATGCGCGCGACGGCATGTCCTGGCGCGGCGAGACGAAGATGCACTGGTCGATGCGATCATCCACCACGTGCACGGCGCGGTACACGCCGGCGGTGCGGTCTTCGTATTCCAGCCAGTCGGCGTCGAGGTCTTCCACGCCCAGCAGGGCGCGCGCCCAGGCCGGATAATCCTTGATGGTGTTGCGGCCGGCCAGCTCGTAGCGCGCGAACTCGCGCCCCTGGATGCGGGTCCAGTGGGCCACGCTGTCGAGGTTCACCTCCGCGCGGCTCAGGATGAAGCCGTGCCAGTTGACACGGAACTGCTCCACACGCACCGGCGTATGCTTGAATTCAGGCTCGCCCGACACCGGGTCCACCACCGGATTGACCACCGCGCCAACGCGGGCGTCGGACGCGGTCTGGCCATTCCAATGAATCGGAACGAACACGCTGCCGCGCGGGATGCCGCCACCGTGCTGCACGCGCGCCACCATCGCGCCCCACTCGGACGTGATGCGCGCCAGCTCACCTTCGCGCACGCCGCTCAGCAGCGCATCCTGCGGGTGCATGTCGACAAACGATTCGGCGATGTGATCGGCCAGCGTGGCGGACTTGCCGGTGCGGGTCATGGTGTGCCACTGGTCGCGCACGCGGCCGGTGTTGAGCGACAGCGGATAGTCCTCGCTGACGGCGTGCTTCGGCAAACGCGGCGCGGTGGCGATGAAGCGCGCCTTGCCGTCCGCATGGGCGAACACATAATCCTTGAACAGGCGGTTTTCGATTTCCAGCTCGCCGGAAGCGGCGCGGCGAACCGGCCACTGGGTCGGCTCCAGATCGTCGTACTCGCGCTGGCTCAGGCCCGCGAGGCCGGACATGTCGAACGCGCGCGGCACGTCGCCCACGGCGTTGCGGAAACCGCTCAGCCCCGCGTGTTCGTTGAACACGTCATGCTGGCCGGCGAAATCAAAGCCGCTGTAGCCCATGCGCTGTGCGAACAGCGACAGGATCTTCCAGTCCGGCAGCGCTTCGCCCGGCGCCGGCAGGAAGGCGCGCTGGCGCGAGATGCGGCGCTCGGAATTGGTGACGGTGCCATCCTTCTCGCCCCAGCCCAAGGCTGGCAGCAGCACGTCGGCGTAGGCGGTGGTGTCGGTGTTCTGCATGATGTCGGAGGAGATCACCAGTTCGCACTTTTCCAGCGCGCGGCGCACCTGATCCGCGTCCGGCAGACTGACCACCGGATTGGTGGCGATCACCCACACCGACTTGACCTTGCCTTCTTCGATGGCCTGGAACAGGTCCACCGCTTTCAGGCCGCCCTTGTCGGCCATGACTGGCGATTCCCAGAACGTCTGCACCACTTCGCGATGCTCGGCCCGTTCCAGGTCCATGTGCGCGGCCAGCATGTTGGCCAGGCCGCCGACTTCGCGGCCGCCCATGGCGTTCGGCTGGCCGGTGATGGAGAACGGCCCCATGCCCGGCTTGCCGAGACGGCCGCCGATGAGATGGCAGTTGATGATGGCGTTCGCCTTGTCGGTGCCGGCCGAGGACTGGTTCACGCCCATCGAGTAGGCGGTGATGGTCTTGCGGGTGGAGGCGAACAGTTCGTAGAACTCCAGCAGCACCGGCAGTTCGATGCGGCAGATCTTGGCGACGACGGCGGGATCGGCGCAATCGGCGTTGGCCACGTCCAGCGCGGCCTGGAAACCGTTGGTGTGGTTCTCGACGAAACGCGGATCGACCGCGCCAATGCGCGACAGGTAGCTCAGCAAGCCGTTGAACAGCCACACGTCGGTGCCCGCCTTGACCGGCAGGTGCAGGTCGGCCAGCTCGCAGGTGGCGGTGCGGCGCGGATCGATCACCACCAGTTTGAGTTCAGGACGCGCTTCCTTGGCTTTCAGGATGCGCTGGAACAGGATCGGGTGGCACCACGCGGTGTTGGAGCCCACCAGCACGATCATGTCGGCCAGTTCCAGGTCGTCGTAGCAGACCGGCACCAGGTCCTCGCCAAAGGCGCGCTTGTAGCCCGCCACGGCGGACGACATGCACAGGCGCGAGTTGGTGTCGATGTTGGCGCTGCCGACGTAGCCCTTCATCAGCTTGTTGGCGACGTAGTAGTCCTCGGTCAGCAGCTGGCCGGAGACGTACAGCGCGACCGCGTCCGGGCCGTGCTCGGCGATGATGGTTTTCCAGGCGTCTGCCACTTTGCCAAGCGCTTCGTCCCACGAGGCGCGGCGCAGGCCATCTTCCTCGCGGATCTGCGGGTACAGCAGGCGGCCTTCCAGCCCCACGGTTTCTCCCAGCGCGGAACCTTTCACGCACAGACGGCCCTTGTTGGCCGGATGCTGTTTGTCGCCGGCGATGGCGATCGTGCCGTCGGCCAGCGGCGTGGCCTGCACACCGCAGCCTACGCCGCAGTAAGCACAAGTAGTACGGATAGCCAGATGGTCGGTGGACAGGTTCAAGATGTTTCTCGCTTAATTCATGCGGCCCGGTTGGACAGGGCTTCGCCAAATAACAGGGTTTGCCGGATCGGCGTGATGTCGGCACGGTTCTGGATCAAACCGAAATACCAAGGGCCATCCTTCACGTCGCCATACAGCACGGCGCCGGTGACACGATTATCCTTCAATACGAGGCGCTTGTAGACCCCGCGACGCGCATCGCGCAACACCAGGTCTTCGCTGCCCTCGCCGCCGATGAAATCGCCGACCGAGTACAGGTCCACGCCGGTGACTTTCAGGCGGGTTGGCGATGTCGATTGCACGTAGCGGCGCACGCCGGCGCCGGCCAGGTGGGCGCCGCACACGCGGGCCTGGTCCCAGATCGGCGCGACCAGGCCAAACGTGGCGCTGCGGTGTTGCACGCATTCGCCCACGGCGTACACGCGCGGGTCGTAGGTTTGCAGGGTGTCGTCCACCACGATGGCGCGTTCGCAGTGCAGGCCGGCGGCCTTGGCGAGTTCGATGTTCGGGCGCACGCCGGCGGTCATCACCACCAGGTCGGCCGGGATCACGGTGCCGTCCTTGAAGCGCACGCCGGTCACGCGGTCGGGGCCGAGGATTTCCTCGGTCTGCGCTTCCATCATGAACTTCAGGCCTTTGGCTTCCAGCGCTTTTTGCAGCAGCAGGGCGGCGGGCTTGTCCAGCTGCTGGTTCATCAACGCGTCGGTCACGTGCACCACCGTCACGGACATGCCCTGGCGTTGCAGGCCGTTGGCCGCTTCAAGGCCCAGCAGGCCGCCGCCGATCACCACCGCGTTGCGGTGATTGCGCGCCATGGCCAGCATGGTTTCCACGTCCTGGATGTCGCGGAAGGCCAGCACGCCATCCAGCTTGTGGCCAGGCACCGGGATGATGAAGGGCTTGGAGCCGGTGGCGATCAGCAGACGGTCGTAGCGTACTTCCAGCCCGGATTGCGCGCGCACGATGCGCTTGCGGCGGTCGATGTGCACCACCGGGTCGCCGGCGTGCAGCGTGATGTTGTGCTGGACGTACCATTCGCGCGTGTTGAGCATGATGTCGTCGATGCTCTTCTCGCCCGCCAGCACCGGCGACAGCAGGATGCGGTTGTAGTTACCGTGCGGCTCGGCGCCGAACACGGTGATGTCGTACATGTCCGGGGCCAGCTTGTACAGTTCTTCCACCGTACGCATGCCGGCCATGCCGTTGCCAATGACGACCAGCGCGGGTTTCATAAGCCTACCCAGACTTTACCGCCCTCGATGCGGGTCGGATAAGTACCAACCGAGTGCTCCGGCGCTTCCAGGCACTCGCCGGTTTGCAGGTCGAAGTGCTGCTTGTAGATCGGCGAGGCGACCACGATGCGCTCGCCCAGCGAACCCACCAGACCGCGCGACAGCACGGACGCCTCCGAATTCGGATCGTAGTTATCGATGGCGAACACGCGCGGGCCGCCGTCATCGACGTGGAATACGGCCACTTGTTCGTCGTTCAGCAGCGCGCACACGCCGGTGTTGGGCACGATGTCGTCCAGGTTGCAGACGGCGATCCAGTTATCGGTTTGAATATCACGGTGCATAATTTTCTCCTCAAGCTGCCTTGACTGCGATAGGGATAACGCGCTTGCGTTCTTCGATGGTGGCCGGGCGGATCTGGCCGCGCTCCTCCATGAACAGCACGTTCTGGTCGCTCTTGTCGCTGTTGACGAAGTGGCGGAAGCGTTTGCGGGTCTCTGGATTCTCGACCGCCTCTTTCCACTCGCAAGCGTAGGTGCTGACCACGTGCGCCATGTCGGCTTCCAGCTCGGCGGCGATGCCCAGCTTGTCGTTGATGATGACGTCCTTCAGGTAATCCAGGCCGCCTTCCATGTTCTCGCGCCAGGTGCTGGTGCGCTGCAGGCGGTCACCGGTGCGGGCGTAGAACATCAGGAAGCGGTCGATGTACTTGATCAGGGTGGCCTTATCCAGTTCGGTGGCGATCAGTTCCGCGTGGCGTGGCTTCATGCCGCCGTTGCCGCACACGTACAGGTTCCAGCCTTTTTCGGTGGCGATCACGCCGACGTCCTTGCCCTGCGCTTCCGCGCACTCGCGGGTGCAGCCGGACACGCCGAACTTGATCTTGTGCGGCGCGCGCAGGCCCTTGTAGCGGTTTTCCAGTTCCACCGCCAGGCCGATGGAATCATCCACGCCGTAACGGCACCAGGTCGAGCCGACGCAGGACTTCACGGTGCGCAGCGACTTGCCGTAGGCGTGGCCGGACTCGAAGCCGGCGGCGATCAGTTCTTCCCAGATCAGCGGCAGCTGCTCCACGCGGGCGCCGAACATGTCGACGCGGGCGCCGCCGGTGATCTTGGTGTACAGGCCGTACTTCTTGGCCACCTGGCCGACCGCGATCAGGCCATCGGCGGTCACTTCGCCGCCCGGCATGCGCGGCACCACCGAGTAGGTGCCATCCTTCTGGATGTTGCCGAGGAAGTAGTCGTTGGTGTCCTGCAGGCTGGCGTGTTCCTTCTTCAGCACGAAGTCGTTGTACACGGTGGCCAGGATGGAGGCGGTCAGCGGTTTGCACACGTCGCAACCGAGGCCTTTGCCATGCTTGTGCAGCAGGTCGTTGAAGGTCTTGATCTGGCCGACTTTGATCAGGTGGAACAGCTCCTGGCGCGAGTAGGCGAAGTGTTCGCACACATGGTTGTTCACTTCCATGCCCTGCTTCTTCATCTCGGCCTTCATCACTTGGGTGACGAGCGGCACGCAGCCGCCGCACGCGGTGCCGGCAGTGGTGCACGACTTCAGTTCACCGATGGTGCAGGCGCCATTCTGCACGGCGGCGCACAGCTGGCCTTTGGAGATGTTATTGCAGGAGCAGATCTGCGCGCTGTCCGGCAGCGCATCCACGCCCAGGGCCGGCTTGGCCGCGCCGTCCGATTGCGGCAGGATCAGGAACTCCGGCGACTCCGGCAGTTCGATCTTGTTCAGCATCATTTGCAGCAGTGTGCCGTATTCGGTGGCGTCGCCCACCATCACGCCGCCCAGCAGGTATTTGCCGCAGCTGGACACCACGATTTTCTTGTAGATCTGTTTGCGTTCGTCGATGAACTGGTAGGAGTGGCTGCCCTCTTCCTTGCCGTGCGGGTCGCCGATCGAGGCCACGTCCACGCCCATCAGTTTCAGCTTGGTGCTCATGTCGGCGCCGGAGAACTCCGCCGCTTCGCCCAGCATGTGCTTGACGGCGACACGCGCCATCTCGTAGCCCGGCGCCACCAGGCCGAAGATCATGCCGCCCCACAGCGCGCACTCGCCGATGGCGTAGACGTGCGGGTCAGAGGTGACGCAGTTGTTGTTGATTTCAATCCCGCCGCGCGGGCCGATGGTCAGGCCGGCTTCCTTGGCCAGCATGTCGCGCGGGCGGATACCGGCCGAGAACACGATCATGTCGGCTTCCAGGTGGCCGCCGTCGGCGAACTCCATGCGATGGGTGGCCGCTTCGCCATCGACGATGGCGGTGGTGTTCTTGCCGGTGTGGACGGTCACACCCAGGTCTTCGATTTTACGGCGCAGCACACGGCCGCCGCCATCGTCGACCTGCACCGCCATCAGGCGCGGCGAGAATTCCACCACGTGGGTTTCCAGATTCATGTCGCGCAGGGCCTTGGCGCATTCGAGGCCCAGCAGGCCGCCGCCGATCACCACGCCGGTCTTGGAGCGCTTGCCGCATTCCAGCATGGCTTCCAGGTCTTCGATGGTGCGGTAGACGAAGCAGTCCTTGCGCTCCTTGCCCGGCAGCGGCGGAACGAATGGGTAAGAGCCGGTGGCGATCACCAGTTTGTCGTAGGAGAGAACTTCGCCTTCGCCGGTGGTGACGGTTTTGGCCTTGGTATCGATGGCGGTGGCGCGGGTGTTCAGGCGCAGCACCATGCTGTCGTTTTGTTCGAAGAAGCCCGGCTTCACCAGCGACAGGTCTTCGGCCGTTTTACCCGAGAAGAATTCCGACAGGTGCACGCGATCGTATGCGGGACGCGGTTCTTCGCACAGCACCGTCACCTGCAGGTTAGGGGTGCCGCTGTTAGCCAGGCTTTCCAGGAATTTGTGGCCTACCATGCCGTGGCCGATAACGATAATTTTCATGATGCTAGTCCTATTAAGCTGCCAGCTTGGTGGCGATTGCGGATTCTTCCACTGCGGCGGCGCTGAAGCGCGCGGCCAGTGCGCACAGGGCTGAGATGCCAACCAGTACGCCGAGGATGCTCAGGGTCTGCTGCACGTCGCCGGTGCCCTTCATCAGGAAGCCTGCGGCGACCGCGCCCACGTTGCCGCCGGCACCGATGATGCCGGCCACGCCGCCCAGGGCGCGCTTGTCGACGAAAGGCACCACGGCGTAGGTCGCGCCGCAAGCCATGTGGGTGAACAGGCCGAAGAACAGCATGGCGCAGATGGCCAGGGTGGCGTTGCCGGCGTGGGCGAACATCAGCAGGCCGGCGCCTTCGCCCAGCATCAGCACGAACAGCAGGTTGACGCGGTTATTCAGGTTGCCGGCGGCGGCGAATTTGTCCGACACCCAGCCGCCCAGCGCGCGGGCGAACAGCGCCAGCAGACCGAAGCTGCCGGCCGCCATGCCGGCTTGCGCCAGCGTCAGTTTGAAGTGGTCGACGTAGTAGGTGGCGGCGATGTTGTGGATGAAGATCTCGATGCCGAAGCAGGCGCCGTAGGTGATGAACAGCAGCCATACGCGGTAGTTGGCGGCGGCCAGCTTGAACGAATCCCAGCCGCCTTTCTTGCCGCCGTCGATGGCGATGCCGGCGGCGCGCAGTTCCTTGAAGTTACCTTGCGGGCAATCTTGCGTGAAGCGGTAGTAGACGCCGGCCATGATGATCATCAGCACGCCCGGCACGATCAGGGCGGCGCGCCAGCCGTAGCCTTCGCCCACGCCCAGCATGATCATGGCCGCCATCAGCAGCGGCATGGCCGCTTGCGCGGCGCCGCCGCCGGCGTTGCCCCAGCCTGCGGCGGCGGCGTTGGCGGTGCCCACCACTTTCGGCGCGAACATCACCGAGGTGTGGTACTGGGTGATGACGAAGCTGGCGCCGGCCGCGCCGATGGCGAGGCGGAAGAACAGGAAGCTTTCGTAGGTTTGCGCGAACGCCACGCCGATCACGGGGATGGAGCCCAGCAGCAGCAGGCCGGTGTAGGCTTTGCGCGGGCCGAAGTGGTCGCACAGCGGGCCGATAATCAGGCGCACGATGATGGTGACGGCAACAGCGGCGATGTTGATGTTGGCGATTTGCGCCGGCGTCAGGCCGAATTCGCCTTTAATCACCGGCATCAGCGGCGCGCAGGCGAACCATGCGAAGAAGCAGACGAAGAACGCCATCCAGGTCAAGTGGAACGCCCGCATCTGAGGCGTTGAAATCGAAAAGAGCTTGATGCTGGTAGCTTTGCTGGCCATTTTTTTATCCCGTTCAGAAAACAAAAAGGCGCCCGCACAACCGCAGTCGCAAAGACCGGGTTGGGCGGACGCCGTTGTCCTGCCAGTCCGTCCTTGGACCAGCTATGAATTCGTGTGTTTCTGGGAGATCGCCGTTGATCCCTTGCCCTATGCGTTGCAAGAGCTGTGCCAGCCCCTTGAAACGGCCGGCCACAGAGGGAAACGACGGAAAAATGCGGGTTTGGCGGGGTAAAAACAAAACGGTGCACTGCAATGTTGCGGTGCACCGTGCACGCTATCGGTGCGCACCGGCGGTGCACACGCCCTAGCCGGCGGCGGCCAGCGCGGCGGCCACCATTTCATCGATTTCGCCGCTGATGTTGGACAGGACGCCCGCCACCACCGAGAATTCCTTGCCGGCCTGGCCGGCGCGCGCGGCCACGATGCGGGCGTTGAAGGCCACCATGCGCGCCTGGCGGTTGATGGTTTCAATATCCGTGATCACGCCGCGCAGCTGCTTTTTCATCAATCTTGCATGCAGCTTGGCCTGTTCCTCGTAGATGCCGGTGATCTGGTTGAGGATGGCGAGCGTGGGGGTGGTGATGCGCACCAGTTCCGCCAGCAGTTCCGCGCTGTCCGAGGCATCGTTCGCGATCGCCTTCAGGGTGCGCTCGGCCAGGTCGGCGAAGGCGCTGATCTCGCGGTCGCCCTGCAGCTTGCCGAAGTAAGCCTGCTCCAGCTCCGGGCAGAACACGCCCGGCAGGCCGTCGCCATCGGTCAGCAGCGATTTGTGGGCGCCGCGGAACAGCGCCAGCGTTTCGTGCGCGATGGCGGCCGCGCCCTCTTGCCGCTGCGATGCCAGCACGGCGTACAACACCAGCCGCTGCGAGGTGAAACGGCGACGCCCGGACAGGTTGATCAGGGCGCCGAAGACTTCCCCCGGCAAAGGCTTGCCACCATGGGAACCGGTGGCGGGTGCGATAGGCGCGTGCATGTGCATCGTTTTTCTCCTGGGTTAAGCGGCTTTGGCGGGATGCGCTTGTTTCCGGTACAGGAACTCCAGCACCGCCGTGCGGTACTCCATGTACTTCGCATCCGACGCCAGCGCCACGCGGTCACGCGGACGCTCCAGCCGCACATCGACGATTTCGCCGATGGTGGCGGCCGGGCCGTTGGTCATCATGACGATGCGGTCGGACAGCAGCACCGCCTCGTCCACGTCGTGCGTCACCATCACCACCGTGGACTTGGTGGCGGCGACGATCTTCAGCAGCTCGTCCTGCAGGTGGGCGCGGGTCAGCGCGTCGAGCGCGCCGAACGGCTCGTCCATCAGCAGCACTTTCGGCTCCATCGCCAGCGCGCGGGCGATGCCGACGCGCTGCTTCATGCCGCCCGAGATTTCGTGCGGGCGCTTGGTCTCCGCATGCGTCAGGCCGACCAGCGCCAGCGCCGCCATGGTGCGCTCCTTGAGCTGCGCCTTGGTCTCGGTCGCGCCGAACACGCGCTCCACGCCGAGGTAGATGTTTTCGTAGCAGGTCAACCACGGCAGCAGCGAGTGATTCTGGAACACCACCGAGCGCTCGGGCGACGGTCCGGCGATCTCGCGGTTGGCGCACAGCAGCACGCCATCGGTCGGTTTCAGCAGGCCGGCGATCAGGTTGAGCAGCGTCGACTTGCCGCAGCCGGAGTGGCCGATCAGGGTGATGAATTCGCCCTTGGCCACCTTCAGGTCGATCTCACGCAGCGCGTGGAACACGCCCTTTTTCGTGTGGAACACCATCTCCACGCCTTCGATATCGATGAATTTTGGATCGTCCATGACTGTGCTCCTTAGTTCGATACTTGTTCGTAGGTGAATGCGCGGGCCAGCGCCATCAGCGCCTGCTCCAGCAGCAAGCCAACCAGGCCGATGGCGCCGATGGCGATGATGATGTGCGGTACGTTCAGGTTGTTCCACTCGTCCCACACCCAGAAGCCGATGCCCACGCCGCCGGTCAGCATCTCGGCCGCGACGATCACCAGCCACGCGGTGCCGATCGACAGGCGCACGCCGGTCAGCACGAAGGGCAGCGCCGATGGCAGCAGGATCTTGGTCAGGATCTTCCATTCCGACAGGTTGAGCACGCGCGCCACGTTCATATAGTCCTGCGGCACTCGCTGCACGCCGATGGCGGTGTTGATGATCATCGGCCAGATCGAGCAGATGAAGATGGACCAGATCGCGGCCGGATTGGCCGACTTGAACACCAGCAGGCCGATCGGCAGCCACGCCAGCGGCGACACCGGCTTCAGCAGGCTGATGATGGGGCTGAACATGGCGCTGGCGAACTGCACCCGGCCGATCAGGAAGCCCAGCGGGATGCCCACCAGCGCCGCCAGGCCAAAGCCCACGCCCACGCGCTGCAGGGAGGCCAGCAGGTTCCAGCCGATGCCCTGGTCATTCGGGCTGTTGCGGTAGAACGGATCGGAGAACAGCTTGATCGCCTCGTCCAGCGTGGCGGCCGGCGTCGGGAAGGTGCTGTTCTTCATGGTGATGATTTGCCAGACCAGCACCAGCAAGGCGGCGCCCACCAGCGGCGCGATGACTTTCAGCGCGGTGGCGGAGACTTGCTGGCGCGCGCGCGCGGCGCCGTTGGCGGCGAGCGGACGGCGTGGACGGCGGGCCGGCTTGTCGCCGGTGGTGATCTCAGCGGCGACAGGCTCGGCGCTGTCTGGCTTCAGCATGGCATTCATGGCATCCCCCCATCATCAGGCTTTGATCTTGAACGAGGCGGCGAACGCTTTCGGGTTCTTGCCGTCCCACACGGAACCATCCATCAGCTTCGACGTCCGCAGCGGGCTTTTCGGCACCGGCGTCTTGGTCATGGTGGCGGCGTCCTTGTACAGATCGATCTGATTGACCGAGGTGGCCACGGCCAGGTAGTCGGGATCGTCCTTCAGCAGGCCCCAGCGGCGGTGCTGGGTCATGAACCACATGCCGTCCGACAGGTAGGGGAAGTTGACCGCGCCGTCGTTGTAGAACTTCATGTGGTTAGGGTCGTCCCAAGTCTTGCCCAGGCCGTTCTGGTAGCGGCCCATGATGCGCTGGTCGATCGCATCCTTGCTGGTGTTGACATAGGATTTATCCGCGATGGTTTCGGCCATCTTGTTCTTGTTGGCCAGCGAGGAATCGATCCATTTGCCAGCGTCCAGGATGGCGGCCATCATGGCGCGGCAGGTGTTCGGATATTTCTTGGCGAATTCCAGGGTGGAGCCCAGCACCTTCTCCGGGTGATCCTTCCAGATTTCCTGGGTGGTGGTGGCGGTGATGCCGACGCCGTCCATGATGGCGCGGTGGTTCCACGGCTCGCCCACGCAGAAGCCGTCCATATTGCCGACGCGCATATTGGCCACCATCTGCGGCGGCGG
Source organism: Duganella sp. SG902 (assembly GCF_013376005.1). Lineage (GTDB taxonomy): Bacteria > Pseudomonadota > Gammaproteobacteria > Burkholderiales > Burkholderiaceae_D > Rugamonas. Next base: position 156,417 of record NZ_JABMJK010000009.1, read on the forward strand.
CACGGTGATGACCTTGGCATCCTTCATCGGGTTGATGCCGTTGGCGGCCAGCCAGTAGTACAGCCACATGGCGTGGGTGCCGGTCGGGAAGGTCTGCGCGAAGGTGTATTCGCGCTTGTCGGTCTGCATCAACTTGGCCAGCGAGGCGCCATCGACGCCGCCCTTGTCGGCGACTTTCTTGGAGAGGGTGATGGCCTGGCCGTTGTTATTGAGGCTCATGAGCACGGCCATGTCCTTCTTCTGGCCGCCGATGCCCATTTGTACGCCGTACAGCAGGCCGTACAGCACATGGGCCGCGTCCAGGTCGCCATTCGACAGCTTGTCGCGCACGCCGGCCCAGGAGGCTTCCTTGCTCAGCACGAACTTGACGCCGTACTTCTTGTCGAAGCCCAGCACCGAGGCCATGATCACGGAGGCGCAGTCGGTCAGCGGGATGAAGCCGATCTTGATTTCTTCCTTCTCCGGCTTATCCGAACCCGCTGCCCATACACCACCCGTCGACAAACCCAACATACTTCCTCCCGCTACAAGACCTGCACCATGAATTATTTTTCTGCGTGTTACGTTGACTGCGTCCGTCTTTGGAGTGCCTAGTTTTGTGTAGTTCATGGTGTTTCCCCTTCTTGTAGTCGTCGATAACTAAGAGCCAAAAAAAACGCCTACCCTCACGAAACGAATTCATGATTGGTAGACGTCGTTGTCTGGTGGGCCCTACCGCCGTTGGCAAGGCACATCCGCGCAGCATTGCGCTTGTCTACGGTTATGCAATGTCCGTGCCAGCGGGTTTACAGGGGGAAAGGATGATGTTGCGGAGGAATTTGGGCAAAAAAAATGCACCGCTTTTGCGCGGTGCATCATTTTGGGTGGGCGGTTTCAGCCCAAAAGGTCCTCGACGTCGAGGATGCGCTGCGCCACTTCGGACAGCTTGAGGTTCTTGCTCATCGCCATGGAGCGCAGCTTCTGGTAGGCCTGCTCCTCGGTGAAGCGCTGGCGCTCCATCAGCAGGCCCTTGGCGCGCTCGATCACCTTGCGCTCGGCCAGCTTGCTCTTGGTGTCGCTCAGCTCGTCCAGCAGCTTCTGCTCGCGCTTGAACTGGGCCAGCGCCACTTGCAGCACCGGTTTGATGCGTTCGCTCTGCAGGCCGGCCACCACATAGGCCGACACGCCGGCCTCGACCGCCGCCTCCATGCTTTCCGGATCCTGGTCCTCGGTGAACATGACGATCGGGCGACGCTCGTCGCGGGTGGCGATGACCACATGCTCCAGCACATCGCGCGCGTCCGACTCGGCGTCGACGATGATCATGTCGGGCTGCAGCTGGGCGATGCGCTCCGGGAGGTACATATCGGGCGGCAGCGAGGCGATGATGTCGTAGCCCGCCTCCAGCAGGGCGATGCGCAGCACCCGCGCACGCTCGGCCTGCGCGTGCAGCGCCTCGTCACCCTCGTCATGGATGACGGTGTTGACGACAACGATACGCAAATTGGGCATGGCCGGCTTACGCATGGGAGTGGGTCGTGACCCTGCTGCAAGCAAGAATCAAACCAGTATTTTGGATGCTCATGGGCAGATTTTACGGTACAACCGACAAATTCTGCCAGCGTTCATCCTAACGCTGCATGCCCCAGCGCCGTATCGTCAGCGTTTCCAGTGGACGGAATACCACATTGTCAATGAACAAACCTATCAGGATGACGGCGGCCAGGCCGGCAAAGACTTTGTCTGTATAGAGCTCGTTGCGGTTCTGGAAGATGTACCAGCCCAGGCCGCCCTGCCCGGCGGTGGTGCCGAACACCAGCTCGGCGGCGATCAGGGTGCGCCAGGCGAAGGCCCAGCCAATTTTCAGACCGGACAGGATGGACGGCAGCGCGGCCGGCACCAGGATGTGCAGCACGAAGCGCAGGCCGGAGAGGCCGTAATTGCGGCCGGCCATGCGCAGCGTGTCGGGGACCGACTGAAAGCCGGCGTAGGCGCCCACCGCCAGCGGCCACAGCACCGCGTGCACGATCACGAACAGCAGGCTGGCTTTGCCAAGGCCGAACCACAGCAGCGCCAGCGGCAGCAGGGCGATGGCGGGCAGCGGGTTGAACATGGCGGTCAGGGTTTCCAGCAAGTCGCGGCCGATGCGGGTGGAGGCGGCCAGCGCGGTCAGGGCGAAGGCGGCCAGGATGCCGGCCGCGTAGCCTTGCAGAAGGACGGTGAGCGAGACGCGCACGCGATCCAGCAGCTCGCCGCTGGTGATGCCTTGCAGGAAAGCTTGCGCGGTTTGCAGGAAGGTCGGCAGCAGCAGGTCGTTGTTTTGCCAGCGGGCGATGGCTTCCCACAGGGCGGCCAGCAGGAGCAGGATGAGGCTCTTGCGCAGCCAGCCCTGCCGCCAGGCACTACGCGCCGGCGCCGCCGGCCGCAACGCTGGCGGTGTGACGGTGTATTCACGCTCCTGGCGGATCGGCGGGTCGATGACCAGACTCATAGCGCGTCATTCCCGCGCAGGCGGGAATCCATGCTGAGCGTGTCGTCCGGCGGCCTATGGGTACCCGCCTTCGCGGGTACGACGTGATCGAACAGCAGCCCATGGATGCGCTGCGTCGCCGCCTGAAACTCCGCGCTGCCCGCGCTCGCCAGATCGAACTGATGGCTATTCAACTCCGCCCTCACCTGCCCCGGATGCGGCGACAGCAGCAAGATCCGATTCCCCACCACCAGCGCCTCCTCAATCGAATGCGTCACGAACAACAAGGTAAACCGCAACTCCTCCCACAAGCGCCCCAACTCCTCCTGCATCTTGCGCCGTGTGAGCGCATCGAGCGCGGCGAACGGCTCGTCCATCAACAACACCTCCGGCTGCATCGCCAGCGCCCGCGCGATCGCCACGCGCTGCTTCATGCCGCCGGACAGCGTGTGCGGATGCGCATGCTCAAATCCGCCCAAGCCCACCTTGGCGATCCAATGCATGGCCCGCTCGGCCGCCTCATGACGGCTCACCCGCCTGGTCACCAGCAGCGGGAACATCACGTTCTCCTTCACCGTCTTCCACGGCGGCAGCTGATCGAACTCCTGAAACACCACAATCCTATCCGGCCCCGGCCCGCGCACCGGCGTGCCGTTGATCGAGATGCCACCCGCAGCCGGCGCGATGAACCCGGCCGCCGCCTTCAACAGCGACGACTTGCCGCAGCCCGAAGGCCCGAGTAGCACAAAGCGGTCGCCGCGATACACATCGAAGCTGACATCATGCGTAGCGCGCGTGCCGCCGTATTCCAGACTCACGCCCTCGGCACGGAGCAGCGGTTCGCTGCGGACGATCTGCAAGCTCATGACCCGGCCGCGATCACAGGATCTTCAAAGAAGTAATCGCGCCAGCTGGCCGGCTGCTTCTTGATCGCGCCAACCCGGTACAGGAACTGCGCCAGGCCATAGGTATTCTGCGGCGCCACGCTGAAATTCACCTGCGGGTTCTTGATAATCTTCAGCAGCAGCTCGCGGTCCACCTTGGCCTTGCTGACCCGCAGATAGGTGTCGGCCGCGCCTTCGGGATTCTTTGCGATGTACTGCGCCGCCTCCGCCAGCGCGGCGGTAAAGGCGCGATAGGTCTTTGGATTCTCGTTACGGAATTTCTCGGTCGCGTACAGCACGGTGGCCGAACTCGGCCCGCCCAGCACGTCGTAGGAATTCAGGATGATGCGCGCGTTCGGGTTGGCCGCCAGCTCCTGCTCCTGAAACGGTGGATTGCCGAAGTGGCCGTTGATCTCGGTGCCGCCCGCGATGACCGCCGCCGCCGCATCCGGATGCGGCAAGGTCTGCGTGTACTTGTCGAGACGCGCAAACTCCTTGTCGCCCCACTGCTTGGCGGCCGCGTACTGCAAAATGCGCGACTGTACCGACACCGTCACCGCCGGCAGCGCGATGCGATCCTTCTCGCTCAGATCCGCGATCGTCTTCACCTTCGGGTTGGTGCTGACCAGGTAGTAAGGAAAACTGCCCAGCGACGCCACGCCCTTCACATTCTGCTTGCCGTTGGTGCGGTCCCAGATCGTCAGCAGCGGGCCGACGCCGGCGCCGGCGATATCGATGGCGCCCGACAGCAGCGCATCGTTCACCGCCGAACCGCCCGACAGCTGCAGGCGCTCCACAGTGATGTCGACACCGAGCTTCTTGCCCTGCTTCTCGATCAGCTGCTGGTCCTGCGCCACGTTGAGCAGCAGGTACACCACGCCGAACTGCTCGGCGATACGAATGCGTCCCTCGGCCTGCGCGGGCGCGGCGATGGCGAAGCTCAAGGCAAGGGCGGCGGCGGTCAATCTGAACATGGTGATCCTCTTCGATTTAGAAAGGCACATCGCCTTCGATGGTGGTGCGATACAGCTTGCGGCGCAGATGCTCGGGCGTGCCGCCGGCAAGATGCATCAGCGAGCGGTTATCCCAGAACACCAGGTCATGCGGCGCCCAGCGATGGCGGTACACATGCTCCGGCTTCACGCTGTGCGCGAACAACTCGTCGAGCAGCGCGCGGCTCTCGTCTTCCGGAACGCCGACGATGCGGGTGGTGAAATGCTCGCTCACGAACAAGGCCTTGCGGCCAGTCTCCGGATGGGTGCGCACCACAGGATGCACGACCGGCTTGACCTCATCGATCTGCGCCTGCGTCAACGCCGGACGGAACGGACTGCGGCGGCGCAGCTCCTCGTACTGAGCGAGATAACTGTGCTCGGCGCGCGCGCCCTGCACCGCGTGGCGCAGCGCGGCCGGCAGCGTGTCGTAGGCGAGGTGCATATTGGCGAACAAGGTATCGCCGCCCTCCAGCGGCAGCTCCTGCGCGTGCAGCATCGAGCCGAGGCTGGGCTTTTCCTTGTACGACAGGTCCGAATGCCAGAAGTGGCCGGCATCGCCCAGGCCGAGCGGCTTGCCGTTCTCGATGATGTTGGAAATGATCAGCACCTCCGGATGGGAAGGCAGCTGGAAATTGCGCAGCACATGGATTTGCAGCGGGCCGAAACGGCGGCTGAAATCGACCTGTTGCTGCGGCTTGATGCGCTGGTCGCGGAACACCAGCAGATGGTGATCCAGATGCGCCTTGTGAATGCGCTGGAACTCCCGCTGCGGCAGCGGGCGGTTCAGGTCCAGCCCAATAATCTCCGCGCCCAGCGGCGCGTCGAACAACTCAACCTGAAAAGAATCCTGAAGAACGGCAGCCATGACACACACCTTGAGAAAGTTGTGCGATACAGTCTAGGCCGCCGTCCTTATCTAGAAAACGAATCTTATCCGATATCGTTATTTGGTTTATGCGGTTTCGTACTTCGCCAGACGCTGCTGGACGGCCGGCGCCAGCTGGTCCAGCGCGCTGACGGCGATGCCCATGTCTTGCAGCTTGCCGTCGTTGATGCCGTAGACCCAGCCATGCACGGTCAGTTCCTGGCCACGATCCCAGGCGTCGCGCACGATGGTGGTCTGCACCACGTTGTTCACTTGCTCGACCACGTTCAGTTCCACCAGGCGCTCCGAACGCTTCTGCTCGTTGACCACGGCGCCCAGGTAGCGCTCGTGCTTCTGGTTGACGTCGTAGACGTGGCGCAGCCAGTTGTCGACCAGGCCGACGCGGGCGCCGGTCATGGCCGCGTGCACGCCCTTGCAGCCGTAGTGGCCGACGACGATCACGTGCTTGACCTTCAGCACCTCCACCGCGAACTGCAGCACCGACAGGCAGTTCAGGTCCGAATGCACCACCACGTTGGCGATGTTGCGGTGGACGAACACGTCGCCCGGCGCCAGGCCCAGCAGCTCGTTCGCCGGCACGCGGCTGTCCGAGCAACCGATCCACAGGTATTCCGGCGCGGCCTGGGTGGCCAGGCGGTTGAAGAAGTCCGGGTCGCGCTCGACTTCCGATGCGGCCCATTTGCGGTTGTTCTCCAGCAGGTGACGCAGGGGGGACGTGCTGTTCTTCAGGCTTTCCATGATGCTCCTCTCGTACATAAGAAGACCGCCGGTCTGCGGAAAAAGCAGCGCGGCGGTCTGGATATTACCGATTCAACGTGACTGGCGAATTACTCAAAAAAGTCCTTCACCTTGTCGCGCCAGGTTTTCGTCTGCGGGCTGTGCTTGGAGCCGCCCTCGGTGGTCGACTTCTCGAACTCGCGCAGCAGTTCCTTCTGCTTCTCGGTCAGCTTGACCGGGGTCTCGACCGCCACGTGGCAGAACAGGTCGCCCGCGAAGCCGGAACGCACGCCCTTGATGCCCTTGCCCTTGAGGCGGAAGGTCTTGCCCGACTGGGTGCCCTCGGGGATCGTAAACGCTACTTTACCAGAGAGCGTCGGCACCTCGATTTCGCCGCCCAGCGCCGCCTTGGCGAACGAGATCGGCATTTCGCAGTGCAGGTCGTCGCCCTCGCGCTGGAACACCGGGTGCGGCTTGATGTGGATTTCCACGTACAGGTCGCCCGACGGCCCGCCATTGGTGCCAGGCTCGCCGTTGCCGGACGAGCGGATGCGCATGCCGTTGTCGATGCCGACCGGGATCTTCACTTCCAGCGTCTTGTTGCGCTTGATGCGGCCCTGGCCCGAGCATGCCGCGCAGGGCTCGGGAATGATCTTGCCGGTGCCGTGGCATTTCGGGCAGGTCTGCTGGATGCTGAAGAAGCCCTGCTGCATGCGCACCTGGCCGTGGCCGGCGCAGGTCGAGCAGGTCACCGGCGAGGTGCCCGGCTTGGCGCCCGAACCGTGGCAGGTGTCGCACTTGTCCCACGACGGCACGCGGATGGTGGTGTCGAAGCCGTGCGCGGCCTGTTCCAGCGTGATCTCCAGGTTGTAGCGCAGGTCGGCGCCGCGGTACACCTGCGGCCCCTGGCTGCGGCCGCGGCCGCCGCCGAAGATGTCGCCAAAGATGTCGCCAAAGGCGTCGCCGAAACCGCCGCCGCCAAAGCCGCCACCGCCGCCCATGTTCGGATCGACGCCGGCGTGACCGTAGCGGTCATACGCCTCGCGCTTCTCCGGATTGGTCAGCATCTCGTAGGCTTCCTTGACTTCCTTGAATTTCTCTTCCGCGTCCTTGCTGTCCGGATTGCGGTCCGGATGGTACTTCATAGCCAGTTTGCGATAGGCCTTCTTGATCTCGTCCTCGGATGCGCCCTTTGCAACACCGAGTACTTCGTAGAAATCACGCTTTGCCATGTTGTCGTAACCTTGCTTATATTCTGTACTGATTTATGCGAAAAAGCCGAGCCGGCGGCATGACCACGCGGCTCGGCGTATCGTCATACCCGCGCAGGCGGGTATCCATGCTGAGCGTCCATCATTGACTCAGCATGGGTCCCCGCCTGCGCGGGGACGACCGGGTATTACTTGCTGTCTTTGACTTCCTTGAAGTCGGCGTCGACCACGTCGTCCTGCTGCTTGGCCTGCTCGGCGCCGGCGCCTGGGGCCGCGCCACCTTCGGCGCCGCCAGCGGCTTGCTGGGCTTGCATGTCAGCGTACATCTTCTCGCCCAGCTTCTGCGAAGCGGTCGACAGCGCGGCCACCTTGGCGTCGATCTCGGCCTTGTCGCCCGATTTGACCGAGGCTTCCAGGTCGTTGATCGCCGCTTCGATCTTCTCTTTCTCGCCGGCTTCCAGCTTGTCGCCGTATTCGGTCAGCGACTTGCGGGTCGAGTGCACCAGCGCGTCGGCCTGGTTGCGCGACTCGGCCAGTTCCTTCACTTTCTTGTCTTCTTCGGCGTTGACTTCGGCGTCTTTCACCATTTTCTGGATTTCCGCTTCGGTCAGGCCGGAGTTGGCCTTGATCGTGATCTTGTTCTCTTTGCCGGTGGCCTTGTCTTTCGCGCCGACGTGCAGGATGCCGTTGGCGTCGATGTCGAAGGTCACTTCGATCTGTGGCGTGCCGCGTGCCGCTGGCGGGATGCCTTCCAGATTGAATTCGCCCAGGCTCTTGTTGCCGGCCGCGATTTCACGCTCGCCCTGGTAGACCTTGATGGTCACCGCAGGCTGGTTGTCGTCGGCGGTCGAGAACACTTGCGAGAACTTGGTCGGGATCGTGGTGTTCTTGTGAATCATCTTGGTCATCACGCCGCCCAGGGTTTCGATACCCAGCGACAGCGGGGTCACGTCCAGCAGCAGCAGGTCTTTGCGCTCGCCCGACAGCACCGAACCTTGAATTGCGGCGCCCACGGCCACGGCTTCGTCCGGGTTCACGTCCTTGCGTGGATCCTTGCCGAAGAATTCCTTGACCTTCTCCTGCACCTTCGGCATACGGGTCATACCGCCGACCAGGATGATGTCGTCGATGTCCGAAACCTTGATGCCGGCGTCCTTGATCGCGGTCTTGCATGGCTCGATGGTGGCGTTGATCAGCTCTTCCACCAGCGATTCCAGCTTGGCGCGGGTGATCTTCAGGGTCAGGTGGACCGGCGCGCCGTTCGCCATGGCGATGTACGGCTCGTTGATCTCGGTCTGCTGCGACGACGACAGTTCGATCTTCGCGCGCTCGGCCGAAGCCTTGATGCGCTGCAGGGCGATCGGGTCTTTTTTCAGATCCAGGCCGTTGACCTTCTTGAACTCTTCGATGATGTAGTCGATCACGCGCTGGTCGAAGTCTTCGCCGCCCAGGAAGGTGTCGCCGTTGGTCGACAGCACTTCAAACTGCTTCTCGCCGTCCACGTCGGCGATTTCAATGATCGACACGTCGAAGGTACCGCCGCCCAGGTCGTACACAGCGATCTTGCGGTCGCCCTTTTCCGACTTGTCCAGGCCGAAGGCCAGTGCCGCCGCGGTTGGTTCGTTGATGATGCGCTTGACGTCCAGACCAGCGATGCGGCCGGCGTCCTTGGTGGCCTGACGCTGCGAGTCGTTGAAGTACGCAGGCACGGTGATGACGGCCTCGGTGACTTCTTCACCCAGGTAGTCTTCCGCGGTTTTCTTCATCTTGCGCAGCACTTCGGCCGAGATTTGTGGCGGCGCCAGTTTCTTGTCGCGCACGCTGATCCAGGCGTCGCCGTTGTCGGCTTTGGTGATGGCGTAAGGCATCAGGCCGATGTCCTTCTGCACTTCCTTCTCGTCGAACTTACGACCGATCAGGCGTTTCACCGCGAACAGGGTGTTTTTAGGGTTGGTCACAGCCTGGCGTTTTGCCGGCGCGCCGACCAGGATTTCACCATCGTCTTGATAAGCAATGATGGATGGCGTCGTGCGTGCGCCTTCGGCGTTCTCGATTACCTTAGGCTGACCGTTTTCCATGACGGAAACGCACGAGTTGGTGGTTCCCAAATCGATACCGATAATACGACCCATGATTTTTTTCCTTATTTGCTAAAGTTCAGATGGTACTAATATGTGGAAAAACTCTATTGTTTCAAGAGCTTAAAATTACTTTGCTTGCGCTGCGGTGACGATGGCCGGACGCAGCAGGCGGTCGGCGATCATATAACCTTTTTGCAGCACAGCAACAACGGTGTTGGCTTCCTGGTCGGCCGGCACCACGGCCACGGCCTGGTGCTTGTTCGGGTCCAGTTTCTCGCCCTGGGCCGGTTCGATGGCGATCAGACGGTTGCGCTCGAAGGCGGAGGACAGCTGTTTCAGCGTCATTTCCACGCCTTCCTTCAGCGATTCGACGGTAGGCGCGTCCACTTTCAGGGCCATTTCCAGGCTGTCCTTGACCGGCACCATGGCCTCGGCGAAGCTTTCGACAGCGAATTTGTGGGCCTTGGCCACGTCTTCCTGGGCGCGGCGGCGGATGTTTTCACCGTCGGCTTTGGCGCGCATGAAGGCGTCGTGCATTTCAGCCAGCTTGGCTTCGGTAGCGGCCAGCTGTTCTTCCAGCGACGGCTGGCCAGCGGCTTGTTCCGGGGTCGATGGTGGGGCCGACGCAGCGGCTTCAGCCGCCTCTGGATTAGGTGGTACGGCTTGGTTTTCCTGATCTTGCATCTAAAGACTCCTACAATCGTATTTGTTTGACATTACTTTTGTTACCGCTGTGGCAGCAAATGGGGCAATAACCTACGATTTCAAGGGTTTATTTGCCTGCCATTTCGACAACGTTAAGCTGCATCAGGCGGCTATTTTAACAGGCTGGCACTCGTCACCCGCAAGTGCTGATTATCGGGTGACGGCGTGACGGGGGCGGGATTGTTGCTTTTCAGTCGGCGGCGCCGAGCGCCAGGGCCTTGGCGCGGCCGGCCTCGGCATCCTTGCGCAGGGCCTCGCGCTGCGATGGCGCCAGCTGGGTCGGCCAGCCAATGATGTGCTGCTCGGCAATCTCGGCCAGCGCGGCGATCCAGGCCGGGGTTTCGTTCAGACAGGGAATATAGTGGTATTCGCGGCCGCCATTGGCTTCGAAATCGTGCCGCACTTCCATATTGATTTCTTCCAGCGTTTCAAGGCAGTCGCTGATGAAGCCGGGACAGATCACATCCACCCGGCGCACGCCGTCGCGCGCCAGCTGGGCCACGGTCGGCGCCGTGTAGGGCTGCAGCCACTCCGCCTTGCCGAAACGCGACTGGAAGGTGACCACGTACTGCTCCGGCGTCAGCTTGAGGGCGGCGGCCAGCAAACGCGCGGTTTTCAGGCATTCGCAGTGGTAGGGGTCGCCCAGCATCAGGGTGCGCTTGGGCACGCCGTGGAAGCTCATCACCAGTTTTTCCGGCTTGCCGTGCTGTTCCCAGTGGTTGAGCACGGAGTCGCGCAGGGCGCGGATGTAGCCGTCATGATCGTGGTAGTTGCGCACGAAGCGCAGCTCCGGAATGTTGCGCACGCTGCCGTAGTGCTGGAACACGGCGTCGTAGATGGAGCCGGTGGTGGTGCCGGAATATTGCGGATAGGCCGGCAGCACCAGGACGCGCTCGGCGCCGTCGGCCTTCAGCTTGCTGAGCACTTCCGGCAGCGACGGTGAACCATAGCGCATGGCCATGGCGACGATCAGGTCTTCGTGGCCGCGTTCGCCCAGCGCGGCGCGCAAGCCGAGCGCCTGGGCGTCGGTGTGGGTGCGCAGCGGCGAACCTTCGCTGGTCCAGATGGTGGCGTATTTTTTCGCCGACTGGCCGGAGCGGAACGGCAGGATGATCAGGTTGAGGATGAACCACCAGACGGCTTTCGGAATCTCGACCACGCGCGGGTCGGACAGGAATTGTTTGAGGTAGCGGCGCACGGCGGTGCGCGTCGGCGCGTCCGGCGTGCCGAGATTCACCAGAACGATGGCGCTGCGGCCGACGCTGCCGTGCTTGCGGGAAGGTTCTTTTTGGAAGGTCATGAATGGCTGAGGGTTGAACCGTAAGCCGTTATCTTAATGTATAAGCTTGACAATCGCGACGGCCACGCCGCTCATGACCGTGGTAATGGCAAACGCAGTAACAATAAACCACTTGATCAACCTGGTTTCAAGCGAGGCCAGATCTGCTTTTGTCGCCATGTGGGCCTCCATTGCATCGAGACGCGTTTCGATACGCACCAGCCGTACTTTCGCATCCTCGGCGAAAGCTTCCAATCTATCAACCCTCAGCGCCAAATCCATCATCGCCTCCATCGTCAAGGCCAGTAATCAATCTTAGCGCGTTTATCCGCGCTTGAACTGAGCCATATCAAGACGCGAGCAGCTCGCGGGCGTGTTTGCGGGTGGTGGCGGTGATTTCCAGGCCGCCCAGCATGCGGGCGATCTCCTCCACGCGCGATTTGGCGTCCAGCACGTCGATGCGCGAGGCGGTTTTGCCGTTGTCCAGCGTGCCCTTGGCCACCTGAAAGTGCTGGCCGGCCTGGCTGGCCACCTGCGGCAGGTGCGTCACGCACAGCACTTGCCGCTCCTGCCCCAGCCGGCGCAGCAAACGCCCCACCACCTCCGCCACGCCGCCGCCGATGCCGCTGTCCACTTCATCGAAGATCAGGGTCGGCACCGTGGTGGCGTTGGAGGTGATGACCGAAATCGCCAGCGAGATGCGCGCCAGTTCGCCGCCCGAGGCCACCTTCGCCAGCGGCCGCGCGGCCACACCGGCATGGCCGGCCACCAGGAATTCCACCTGCTCGACGCCATACGCGGCCGATTCGCACGGATGCAGCGCGACCTCGAAACGGCCGCCGGTCATGTTCAGTTCCTGCATCGCCTTGGTGACCGCTTCGCCCAGCAGCTTGGCGGCGCGCGCGCGGGTGGCGCTCAGCTTGGACGCCTCGGCCAGGTAGGCCGACTTCAGTTTCTCTTCCTGCTTGCGCAGACCTTCCAGGTCGGTGGCGTCGGCCAGCTGCGACAAGCGCGTGGCCAGCCTGGCGTGTTCCTGCGGCAGCTCGTCCTCCGGCACGCGGAACTTGCGCGCGGCCGAATGGATGGCGTCCATGCGCGCCTCGACGCTGCGCAGGCGCGCCGGATCGAGGTCCACGCGATCCAGATAATCATTGAGCGCATACACCGCCTCCTGCAGCTGGATGCGCGCCAGCTCGATCAGGTCCACGATCGGCTGCAGGCCGCTGTCGATATCGGCCAGCTTGCCCAGCTTCTGGTTCAGCGACGACAGCTGTGACAGAATCGGATGATCCTCCGCCTCGGAGATCGCCGCCAGCGCCTCCTGCGCACCTTCCATCAGGCTGGCCGCGTGCGACAGGCGGCTCTGCTCATTGCTGACCTCCGCCCACTCGCCCGGCTTGACCGCCAGCTTTTCCAGCTCGTTGACCTGCCACTCCAGCCGCTCGCGCTCATACAGCACGTTGGCGGCGTTGGTCTCGAACTCCTCCAGCTGCTTGGCCAGCGCGCGCCACGCCTTGTAGGCCGCCGCCACCGCGCGCGCTTCGCCGCCGGCGCCGGCCTGGCCGTCCAGCAGATCGCGCTGGGCCTCGGTCTTCATCAGCGACTGGTGCGCGTGCTGGCCGTGGATATCGACCAGCAGATCGCCCAGCTCGCGCAGCTGCGCCGCCGTGGCGGCGATGCCGTTGATGTAAGCCTTGCTGCGGCCGGCGTTGTCGATCACGCGGCGCAGCAGCGCGCCGCCCTCCTCGACCGCGAATTCATGCGCCACCAGCCACGCGCGCGCCTGCTCGCTGAGCGCGAAATCGGCCGTGATGTCGGCCTTGGCCGCGCCCTCGCGCACCACGCTGGCGTCGCCGCGGCCGCCCAGCGCCAGCGTCAGCGCATCGATCAGGATCGATTTGCCGGCTCCGGTCTCGCCGGTGAACACGGTGAAGCCGGCGGAAAATTCCAGTTCTATCGAATCGACGATAACGAAATCACGGATGGACAGGGTACGCAGCATGGAGGCCAATGAGTGTGATTAAGCGAGCTTGCCCTCACCGGACGGGTATTCGTTCCAGTGCAGCTTTTCGCGCAGGGTGTTGTAGTAGCTCCAGCCGTCCGGATGCAGGAAGGTGATCGCGTGCGGCGAGCGCTGGATCACGATGCGGTCCTGCGACTGCAGGCTGGCAAAGGTTTGCATGTCGAAGTTGACGCTGATGTCGCGCCCGCGCACGATCTCCACCACGATCTCGCTCGATTCCGGCAGCACGATCGGCCGGTTGGACAGCGCGTGCGGGGCGATCGGCACCATCACGATGCCGCCCAGCGCCGGGTGCAGCAGCGGACCGCCGGCCGACAGCGCGTAGGCGGTGGAGCCGGTCGGGGTGGAGATGATCAAACCATCGGAGCGCTGGTTGTACATGAACTGGCCGTCCACATCCACGCGCAGCTCGGCCATGCCGGCGCCGGCGCCGCGCGAGACCACCACGTCGTTGACCGCCATGCCGACGTGGATGCTGGCGTCGCCGCGCATCACCCGCCCTTCCAGCAGGGTGCGGCGCTCGGCCTTGTAGCTGCCGCTCAGGATGCGCCCCAGCGCGTCGTGCATGTCTTCCAGCGGAATGTCGGTCATGAAGCCGAGCCGGCCCTGGTTGATGCCGATCAGCGGCACGTTGAACGGCGCCAGCTGGCGCGCGATGCCCAGCATGGTGCCGTCGCCGCCCATGACGATGGCGGCATCGCACTCGGCGCCGATGCCGGCCGCGCTCAGCACACGGGCATCGTCCAGTTGCACGCCCAGATGGGCGGCGGTGGTTTCCTCGAACACCACCTCGTAGCCGCGCTGCTGGAGGAAATCGACCACGCTGCCCACCGATTCGGCGATGCCGTCGGTATTCGGGCGCACGACCAGTGCGATAGTGTGGAAAACAGCGTGCGTGGTGGTCATAAAAATCTCGGCTTCAAGCAAGGCGCGCCGTCACTGTACATTTAAACAGTGTCCGGCGCAAGTTTAATGGCCGACCGACAGGATGCCCATGCCGGCCGAAACCATCACCGCGAACAACAGCGCGATCATATAGGCCAGCATCAGCGCTGACCAGCGGACAAAAGTGCCAAGGCGGCCGCTGTGGTACACGCGCCGCATGGCCCAGGGCAGGTAGCCGATCAGCCAGCACCACAGCGCGAACTGCAGCAGCGGGAAATGCGCCAGCAGGATCACGCAGAACATCAGGAAGGCGAAAGCGTTGGTGTGCAGCGCGAACAGCATGTGCTCGCCGAAGCGGCGCCCCGAGCCCAGATACAGCACCTTGAGGAACAGCGCAAACACCGGCATCAGGCAGAAGATGGCGTACGGCGCGTAGTGGCTCATGCCATCCTTGAACACCTTGACCTGCTGCTCCGGCGGCAACTGGTTGAGCGCGTGCCACTGGCGACGCAGCAGCGGCCAGTCGCTCAGCTTGCCGTCGATGTATTCCTCGTTGATGTTCTGGTCGACGTTGTCCTTTTCCTCCGGCCTGGCTTCCTGCGCCTTGGCCGCGCGCATCTCGGACTTGGCGTCCTCGGCCGCCATGTCGTTCATCATCTCGGCCACGGCCTCCTTGGCCGCCGACTGCCCGGCCACCTCCTCCGGCGTCGCCGGCTTGCCGATCCTGGCGCGCTCGGCGGCCACGGTGTCGGCCAGCACGCGCGCCGGCGCCACCACCTTGGCGGCGGTGGTCTGGCCCTCGATCTTGGCCTCGACGTGGGTGCCGCCGCCGCTGGTCAGCTTGAACAGCGCGAAGAACAGCACGCTGAAGGTCAGGTACATGCGCAGCGGCTGCACATAGCGCACGCGGCGGCCGCGGATGTATTCGTTGGTCAGCTCGCCCGGCTTGAGGATCAGCAGCCGCAGCGAGCTCCACAGCTTGCCCTCCAGCGCCACGTAGTGGCCGATGAATTCATGCACGAACTCGCGCGTGCTGGCGTGGTGCAGCACCGCCTCCTGGCCACAGTTGGAACAGAAATGGCCGCTCAGCGGCGTGTCGCAGTTGGCGCAGTTGTCCAGCTTGGCGTCAGTGCTCATGCAGAAAGTCCCGGGAAGAAAAACGTGGTCTAAATGATAAACGACTTCGCTAAAAAATTGTCGGAATTCAATGTGGCGACCGGCACAAAACCAACTCGCTAAGATGGGCCGCATCAACCCTGATGGAGGCCGCCATGTTGAAGCAACAACACATCAATACCGACGCCAAGGTCAAGGACGATGGCGTCAAGCGCATGCCGCACGAGCGCGACGAGGCGCCCGACGGCAACGGCGCCAAGCCGCGCAGCATCATCCGCCAGGCCGCGGCCGATATCGAGAGCGGCATGGTCGACACCGACCTGCACAACCAGCGCGGCGTGCAAAAGCCGCGCGCGGACGCCGAGGCCAAGCCGCAACCGCACGTCAAGCGCGATTGAAAGGACCGTCCATGCGCCGTCACCTCACCCTCTTGCTGGCCGCGCCCGCGCTGGCGTTGGCCCAGGCCTACCCGCCCGGCTTCGGCCCCAACCCCACGCTGCCGGAACCGGACAAGCAGTTGATCCCCACCGTGAACATCGCCCCGGTCGAGCGCTGGAGCGGCCAGCAGCAGCCGCTGGCGCCGCCCGGCTTCAGGGTCAGCGCCTACGCCAGCGGGCTCGACCATCCGCGCTGGGTCTACACGCTGCGCAACGGCGACGTGCTGGTGGCTGAAACCAACGCGCCGCCCAAGCCGGAGGACAGCAAGGGCGTCAAGGGCATGGTGATGAAGGCGGTGCAGAAGAAGGCCGGCGCGGTGACCGAATCGGCCAACCGCATCACGCTGCTGCGCGGGCTGGACGCCAGCGGCGCGGCGCAAACCCGCACCGTGTTCCTCAAGGGACTGAACTCGCCGTTCGGCATGGCGCTGGTGGGGCAGTACCTGTACGTGGCCGACACCGACGCCGTGCTGCGCTTCCCCTACCAGGAGGGCGCCACCAGCATCACCGCGCCCGGCACCAAGGTGATGGACCTGCCGGCCGGCACCCGCAATCACCACTGGACCAAGAACATCATCGCCAGCCCGGACGGCAAGTACCTGTACGCGACGGTGGGCTCGAACAGCAACGTGGCGGAAAACGGCATGGAGGAGGAACTGGGGCGCGCCGCCATCTGGCAGCTGGACCTGGCCAGCGGCAAGTCGCGCCTGTACGCCACCGGCCTGCGCAACCCCAACGGCATGGGCTGGGAACCGACCAGCAAGACCTTGTGGACCGCCGTCAACGAGCGCGACGAGCTGGGCAACGAGCTGGTGCCCGACTACATGACCTCGGTGAAAGATGGCGGCTTCTACGGCTGGCCCTACAGCTACTATGGTCAGCACGTCGACGCGCGCGTCAAGCCGCCGCAGCCGGCGATGGTGGCCAAGGCCATCGCGCCCGATTACGCGCTGGGAGCGCACACGGCCTCGCTGGGGCTGGCGTTCTACGAGGGCAAGCTGTTCCCGCAGCCGTACCAGGGCGGCGTGTTCATCGGCCAGCACGGCTCGTGGAACCGCAAGCCGCACAGCGGCTACAAGGTGGTGTTCATCCCGTTCAGCGGCGGCAAGCCGTCCGGGCCGCCGCAGGATTTCCTGACCGGCTTCCTCAACCGCGAGGGCAAGGCGCAGGGCCGGCCGGTGGGCGTGGCGGTCGATGGCCAGGGCGCGCTGCTGGTGGCGGACGACGTCGGCAACGTGGTGTGGCGGGTGGCGCCGGCGGCAGCGCAATCGGCCAGCCGCTGATAAAATCCTTGTTTGGTTTTCATACAAACGAGGATTTACCATGCGCATCCTGCACACCATGCTGCGAGTTGGCGACTTGCAGCGCTCCATCGATTTCTACACCAAGGTGCTCGGCATGAAGCTGCTGCGCACCAGCGACAACCCGGAATACAAGTACACGCTGGCCTTCCTCGGCTACGGCTCCAACCCGGACCACGCGGAGCTGGAACTGACCTACAACTACGGCACCACCAGCTACGACATGGGCACCGCCTACGGCCACATCGCCATCTCGGCCGAGGACATCCACGCCACCGCCGCGGCCGTGAAGGCCAACGGCGGCAACGTCACCCGCGAACCGGGCCCGGTCAAGGGCGGCACCACCGTGATCGCCTTCGTGACCGACCCGGACGGCTACAAGATCGAACTGATCGAACGCAGCTTCGACGGTCAGGGCGCCGGGCTGTAAGCCTTCAGACCGCGGCCGCGCCCAGCGCGGCGCAGGCCGCGATCACGGCCAGGCTGACGAAATCCTTGCTGACGTACAGCAGTGGATCCTCGTTGACCTCGCCCCGGAACGACAGCACCCACAAGCGCCCCAGCCACAACATGGCCAGCGGCACGATGCCGTACAACCAGGCTGGATGACGGTACAGCTTGAGCACGTTTTCCGAATTAAAGTACAGCATAAAAATCACCACCGACACAAAGGCGCTGTTCATGCCCAGCATGCCGATCGGCGCGCGGTCGGCGGTGGCGTAGCCGCGTCCCGACGTTTTCTCCTTGCCGACCCGCTCCAGGTTGAACAGTTCGCTGTGCCGCTTGAGCAGCGCCAGTGACAGGAACAGGAAGAAGGAAAACGCCAGCAGCCAGAACGACGGCTCGATGCGCGTAGCGGCGCAACCACCCAGCACGCGCAAGGTGTGCAGCAGGGCCAGCGTGACGGTGTCCACCATCAGCAAGCGCTTGAGCCAGGCCGAGTACGCCACGGTCACACCGAAATACACCGCCACCGCCGCCAGCAGCAGCCAGCCATAGTAGGCGCACAGGCCCAGCGCAGCCAGCGCCAGCACGGCGCTCACCGTGCGCGCCAGCGAGGCCGGCAGCGCGCCACTGGCGATGGGCCGATGGCGCTTGATGGGGTGATGACGGTCGTCTTCCGCATCCATCGCATCGTTGAGCAGATAGGCGCTGGAGGCGCACAGGCAGAACGCCGCGAAGGCCAGCAGCGATTGCAGCGCGGTGGCGCCGCTGATCGCATGTCCGGCCAGCATGGGGACGAAGACCAACAGGTTTTTCAGCCAGTGGCGCGGCCGCAGTCCCTGCCACAAGGCGCGCGCGGTCGAGGGCTGGCGGCTGACTTGCAGTTCGACATGGCTCATGGCGCGCTCTTGCCGCGGTTGGTCAGCCACAGGGCGGCGAACGGAATCAGCATCGGGTACAGGCCCCAAATGGCGCGGCCGTCCACACGCACGCACAGCGCGGCGTACAGCGGCGGCAGCAACATCAATAACAGCAGCGTTTTCAACGGCCGCAGCGCGGTGGCGCTGGCGGCAGCCGCGCCGCGCATGCCCAGCAGCGCCAGCGGCACCACCACGCCCACCGCCGTCGCCAGCGAAGCCAGCGAGCGCACGTCACGCAGCGCCGTGACGACGGTGTACACGCTGGGCGCCCACACATAGCTGGGCAGGCTGGGAATCAGCCACCAGCGCACCGCCACCATCCAGCCGCCGGCCGCCGCCAGCGCGGCCAGCCCCGGCAGAATGGCGATGCGGCGCATGACCAGCAGCCACACCAGCAGCAGGATGTTTTCCTCACGCACCGCCGAGCCCAGCATGCCGGCCACGGCCGCCAGCCATGGCTGGCCGGACAGCACCGCCAGCACGAACGCGGCGCGGGCGCAGATCGAGGCCGGATCGGTCAGCAGGTAGGGCGCGTACCAGAACGTGGGCACAGACAAAATCATCAGCAGGCCGGCAATCACGGCGGCGTTGCGGCCGGCTTGCACGCGCAGCATGGTCAGCGCCATCATGATGGCGGTGGCGCTGACGCACAGCCAGTTGAACAGGGCAAAGCTCTGGCGGGTGTCGCCGGGGATGGCGGCCGCCAGCGCCGGCGCCAGCAGGCGATACGGGAACGGCGCGCGCAATTCGCTGGCCGGGATCTCGCCGCGCAGGTAGCGCGCGGTGTTAAAGTAGGCCAGCGAATCCTCAACGGTGCCGCCCCAGCGCCAAATCATGATCAACAGCGCCAGCGCGGCAAAAGCGCCGGCCATTAGGAAAAATTGCTTGCGGGTGAGTGTTGCGGAGGTAGTCATGCGGCTTTAACGATTTGCTAACAGCGCCGGATACTACCTCCTCTTTGACTTTTAGTCCATCGTTGCCGCCGAAGGGCGCAGCAGGTCGGCGATGCCGATGCGTTCGGCGAACTCCACGCGCACCCGCTCGGCCACCTCGGTCACCGCCGTCACGCCGTCGTCGACAAAGTCGGTGATGGAGCGGAACGGCCGCGTGCCGTGCGGCAGACCGACGATGCGGGCGATGTCGGCCGCCACCGCCGCCGGATCGGCCTCCGGCGGCATCAGCTCGCTCAGGCGCGCGCCGACCTGGTCCATCAGGCCGTCGTACACCGCGTAGGCGGCGCTGGTGGCCGCGTCGGCCGGCTTGCCGGCGTTGGCGAAGTGGTCGGTGCCGGCCGTGAACGCGCCCGGCACCACGATCGAGGTCTCGATGTTGAAGCGCGCCAGCTCAAAGGCCATGGTCACCGCGATCGAATCCATGGCCGCCTTGGCCGCCGCGTAGGGGCCGAGGAAAGGCGGGAAGCCGCCGCGCGTAGTCGAGCTGCTGACCCACAACACCAATCCCTGCTTCTGCGCCCGCATCACCGGCAGCACCGCCTTGTTGACCCGCTGGGTGCCGAGGAAGTTGGTGTCGAACACCTTGCTGATTTCCTCCGGCGTATAGGCCTCGGTGGGGCCGATCACCAGGTGGCCGGCGTTGTGCACCACCACGTCCAGCCGGCCGCGCTCGGCCATGATGCTGGCGACCGCCGCGTCGGCCGAGGCCTGCGACAGCACATCCAGTTCCACCGCCCGCACATCGGCGCCGTTGGCGAAGGCCCAGTCGCGCAGCTCGCGCACCCTGGCGGCGTTGCGGCCGTGGATGTCGCGCATCGAGGCGTACACGGTGTGGCCGGCCAGCGCCAGCGCTTTCACCGACAAGTGGCCGATGCCGGTGCCGGCGCCGGTGACGAGAACAATCGATTTGCTCATGATGTCCCCTCCTTACACCATGCCGCCGTTGGCGCGCAGGGTTTGACCGTTGATCCAGCCGCCGTCCGGGCCGGCCAGGAAGGACACGGCGTTGGCGATGTCTTCCGGCAAGCCGAGGCGCTCCAGCGGCGGCATCTTGGCCAGGCGCTCGATCAGCTCCGGCGTTTTACCGTCGAGGAACAAGGCGGTGGCGGTGGGGCCTGGCGCCACGGCGTTGACGGTGATGTTCTTGCCGCGCAACTCCTTGGCCAGGATGCTGGTCATGGCTTCGATGCCGGCCTTGGTGGCGACATAGGCCGAGTAGCCGGGCAGCAGCGTGCCGACCAGGCTGGACGAGAAATTGATGATGCGGCCGCCCTGCGCCAGCTTGCTGGCGGCCTCGCGCATGGTGTTGAAGCTGCCCTTGAGGTTGACGGCCACCAGGCGGTCGAAGGTGTCGTCGTCGGTGGCGGACAGCTGCGGCAAGTGCGGCGGCATGATGCCGGCGTTGTTGACCAGCACGTCCACCCGGCCCAGCTGGGCGATGGTCTGGTCAAACAGGCGGCGCACGTCGGCGCTGCTGGCGACGTCGGCCTGGATGGCGATGGCGCGGCCGCCGTCGGCGTGGATGGCGGCGGCGACCTTGTCGGCCTCGGCGGCGTTGCCGGCGTAGTTGACCACCACGGCAAAGCCGTCCTTGGCCAGGCGTTGGGCGATGGCGGCGCCGATGCCGCGCGATGCGCCGGTGACGATAGCGACTTGTTTCATGGTCTTGCTCCTTCGTTGTGTTGGTGACGATGGAGCTAGTATCCGCCCGCACAAGAATGGAATAAATCCATGAAAATTGCTATCACTATGCAATTTTCGCTAATAATCCACGTAAACGTCGTTCCGGCGAAGGCCGGAACCCATGGAACGCGAGCGCCAGGACAGCGCAAGCCTTGCATGGGTTCCGGCTTTCGCCGGAACGACGGTGACTCGGGATTAGTGCGTCAGCAGCGCGTTGATCGGCGCCAGGTCCGACTCCTTCAGCGAGCCGGCCGCCGCCTTCAGGCGCAGGCCGTTCATGATG
Source organism: Duganella sp. SG902 (assembly GCF_013376005.1). Lineage (GTDB taxonomy): Bacteria > Pseudomonadota > Gammaproteobacteria > Burkholderiales > Burkholderiaceae_D > Rugamonas. The sequence goes on from NZ_JABMJK010000009.1 coordinate 177,669, forward strand.
GTGTCGTAGCGCGCCTTCGACAGATCCTTCTGGGTCGAGTACAGCAGCTTTTGCGCATTCAGCACGTCGATGTTGATACGCACGCCGACCTGGTAGCCCAGCTTGTTGGAATCGAGCGAGGACTTGGACGACACTTCGGCCGCCTCCAGCGCCTTGACCTGCGCCAGGCCGCTGTTCATGCCGAGGAAAGCCTGGCGCGCGCTTTGCGAGGCGGCACGCTTGGTGGCCTCCAGGTCGTTGCGGGCCTTGTCCTCCAACGCGATGGTCTCGCGCACCTTGCTGGTGATGGCGAAGCCGTTGAAGATCGGGATATTCCAGCTGACGCCGATGGCGTTGTTGTTGATGGTGCTGCCGCCGCTGCCGGTCTGGCGCTGGTGCGAGGTGCTGGCGATCAGGTTGGCGGTCGGCAGGTGGTTGGCGCGGTTGCGCGAGATTTCGCGCTTGGCGATTTCCACGTTCAGGCCGGCCGCGACCACGGCATAGTTCTGGCTCTCGGCCGAGCTGATCCAAGGCTCCACCGTGGCCGGCGACGGCGGCGCGATGGTCACGCCGGTGCGCAGCGGCGCCAGTTCGCCCGGATTCTGGCCGATGATCACCTGCAGCGCGGTGCGCTTGTTGTCGAGATCGTTGATGGCGGCGAACTCCTGCGCCACCACCAGGTCGTAGGCCGCCTGCGCCTCGTGGGTATCGGTGATGGTCTGGGTGCCGACCTCGAAGTTGCGCTTGGCCGAGGCCAGCTGCTCGGTGGTGGCCACTTTCTGCGCCTGGGTGGCGGTCAGGTTGTCCTGCGCGGTCAGCACGTCGAAGTAGGCCTGCGCCACGCGCACGATCAGGTCCTGCTGGGCCTGCGAGAAGGTGGCTTCGGCGGTGGCCTGGGCCAGCTTGCTCTGCTGGTAGGTTTCCCACGCGCCCCAGTTGAACAGCGGCTGCGACAGCGACACGGTGTAGGTGTTGGCGTGGTACTCGGTATCGTTCTTGACCAGGTTGCCGGTCAGGAACTCGGCCGAGGTGGCGTCGCCGGAGTTGCGGGTGTTGCTGCCGCTGGCGGCGACGGTCGGCAGCAGGCCGGAGCGCCCCTGGGTGATGCGTTCCTGGCCGGCGGCAAGCGAAGAGCGGGCGCTGGCGTAGGTCGCGTCATTGGCCAGTGCTTGCTGGTACACCTGGAGCAGGTCGGCCGCCTGTGCGTTGAGCGTCAAGAAGGCGCTGGCGATCAGCACGGCGATAAGGGGTCTCTGCATTGCAATCTCCGTTGGAGTCATCAAAAAAGTTGAACAAATCAAAAACACTACTACCCTGGCGCCGCGCCGGCCGACAGCGCGCCGGCCGTCAGTATTTGGCCATCGTGCTATCGACTTGCAGCGCCCAGGCGTGGATGCCGCCGGTCAGGTTGATCATCTTGCCGAAGCCGTTACGCTCCAGGAAGGCGGCCACCTGCATACTGCGCGCGCCGTGGTGACAGATGCAGACGATCGCCGCATCCTCATCGAGGTCATCGATGCGCGCCGGTATGGTGTTCATCGGGATCTGGACCGAGCCGTCGATGCGGCAGGTCTCGAACTCCCAGTTTTCACGCACGTCCAGCAACATCGGGTTGGGACGCGCGTCGTCCGCCAGCCAGTCGGCCAGCTCCAGCGCGGTAATCTGCTGCATGCCTGCCCTTCCCGCTTAGAACTTGAACTGCGACGGCGCCACCGCCGAGGCCAGCGGCTTGACGTTGGTCTCGAACAGGGTGCGGGTGTCGTAGCCGGCCTCGCCGGTGCGGGTGACCAGCTGCGCCTTCATCGCCGGCGCCTGGCCGATGATGACCGCCAGACGGCCGCCCACCTTCAGTTGTTGCAACATCGCCTCCGGCAACACCGGCAGCGAGCCGGACACCACGATCACATCGAACGGGGCACCGTTGGACCAGCCCTGCGCGCCGTTGCCCAGCTCCACCGTCACATTGGTGACGCCGTTGTCGGCCAGGTTCTTTTCCGCCAGCGCCTTCAGCTCCGGCGACAGTTCCACCGCCGTCACCTTCTGCGCCTTGTGGCCCAGCAGCGCGGCCAGGTAGCCGGAACCGGCGCCGATCAGCAGCGCCGACTCGTGCTTCTTCAGGCCCAGGTCCTGCAGCAGGCGGGCCTCGATCTTCGGCGCCAGCATCACCTCGCCGCCCGGCAGCGGGATTTCGATGTCGGCGAAGGCCAGCGCCTTGTGCGCGGCCGGCACAAAGTTTTCACGTTTGACAACGTGCAGCAACTCCAGGACTTCGGCGTCGAGCACGTCCCAAGGACGGATTTGCTGTTCGATCATGTTGAAGCGGGCTTGTTCGATATTCATCTTAAGACTCAGGTCGGGATTAAATAATCCGTCATTTTATCGTTGAACTGGCATCGAGGCACATATTAACGATTCGACGACGGATTCGCGGGAAATTGCGACAGGTTGCAGTTTACGGGGGGTGAACCTGCGAAAAAGGCAAGTTGGACGGAAAAACCGGGGCGGCGGATCACGCTGGATCCGCCTTCAAACCGCGCAGCGTGGTGCCGATGAAGGTCTCCATGAAGGCCTGCGGCGTGATCGGCGGCATCTCGCAGGTCGGCATGAAGGAGTGGGTCCACATCATCAGCATGATGACCGGGGCGATCAGCACCTGCGTCATGACCACCGGATCGACCGGGCGGAACTCGCCGCGCTCGACGCCGCGCGCCAGCACGCGGGCGAACAGGTTGCTGCCGCGCGCCACCACCTCCTCGTTGTAGAACTGGGCCAGCTCGGGGAAGTTGTTGCCCTCGGCCAGCATCAGCTTGGTGATGCCGCCCAGCGGGGTGGCGCAGATTTCCTCCCACCACTTCATCAGCAGGGAGCCCAGCAGCTCGCCGCTGGGGCCGTCGAAGGCGTCGGCGTCCTGCTCGGCCTCGCCGATGGTGGCGACGATGTTGGCGCGCACCACGGCCTTGAACAGCTCCTCTTTGTTGGCAAAATACAAATACAGCGTCCCCTTGGACACGCCGGCGTGTTTGGCGACGTCTTCCAGGCGGGTGGCGGCATAGCCGCGCTCAACGAACTGATCCAAGGCAGCCGCCAGCAATTCCTGCGGCCGCGCATCCTTGCGCCGCTCCCAGCGTGGCTTGGTATCTTGAGGGGCTTGCATGGGTGTAGGAGAAAGTAACTTACTTGTGAGTCATTAATATAAACGCATGGAAGGGGAGCGTCAAGCGACCCGGGCCGACGATGGTCCCCATCGGTATCCCATGAAAATCCATCGGTAGTTGCTCATATAGCCAACGTAGGGCTCTGTATCTCATCTGCGGAACTTGCAAACGCTATCTTTTGCCTGTATTGTAAAATTTCTCAAATGAAACAAATGATATCTGGAAACGATGCAAGAACTTTAACTTGATTCCCACGGTCTAGTCGAGTACTTCGAACACCAACAGGGCCCCACTGTCCAAACTTTCATGCAGATTTTTATGCCCCGAGACATTAAAGCCTTTCACCGCCTTTCATTTCTTAACAGTGTCAAACAAAGTCCCAACCGAATTTACACTTGGTACCTAAACGCGGCGTCATATCGAAGGACTTGGGTTTCCAGTAGTGGGATGCTTTGGCCCACGGCATTGATACTTTTGACTTTTGTACTTATTCAAAATGTTGGGCAACTTCGCTCGTTAGGCAGCGCTTTGGCCGCGGCAATGCACGGCTACGATGGATACTATGACGGGGGCTTCGCAGCCGGCGTCTGCGATTTGCTAATTTGGTGGGCTTGCTGCTGGCTTGCCCTGCTTGCGTGCGCAACGTTTAGCAGCACGAAAGAAGAAGCCCAAAACAAACAGATCAAAAATGAAAATAGAGCGGTGCGAACTGATTTGTCACTGCATCTGTTGTCTGCTTTGCTCGTACTCTCACCTTTGTTTGCAGGTGGGCTCGACGTATGGCGGCCTGAAGTTCTGGTATCAATCGCTACAATTTCGTTGCTGACGACTTGGGCCGCCAGGCTCGGCAAGTACTACTTCTTGTCGTTTGTCATTTGCATTGCTGTTTCCATTGTTGCTAACCACCACAAACTATGGCCCCTAGGTGCCGTGTCCGCGACAGCATGGGGGCTCGCTTTTATATTCCACCCACGGTGGCGCAAACGTAAGTGGTCCATGCTCGCGGTTGGCGTCGTTTGTATGATTACGGCTAATGTGGCCATTGTCGGTCCCATATTCGCTAACTCTCTACTGGCCAGGCAAGACCCACAACATATTTCTTGGAATGGCCGGGCCCTTCTTCTCGCTGCATGGTGGCTATTACCAGCTTTGCTTGTTTGGTCTACGAAAATTGTTCGATCACGATTTACAGGGCGTCAGATCAACTTCCTTACCATCGTGCTTGTGCTAGTTGTGTTTGTCGTTGCAGCTATATGGCCTACGTTGGTCTTCGGCTTAAATACCTTATGCCTGTTCCTTACCGGACTGCTTTCCGTTGGCAACTTAATGCGAACCAGCCGGATTGGCTTAATTCGTCGTGTCATGATTTACTCCTATCTCGTTGCTGGGGTGCTGGCAGCGAATGAACTAACCTCAACACCGGATTTTAGTAACTACGATGCTCCGCTAGCTACCGGGCAGTTTCGCTCGTCGAGCTTCTTTGAATATTATGAAAAATGGTTGAAGGCACGAGGCGAGACACCTCGGGACCATGGTCCCTTAGTCTTAGTTGCTGTGGCAGGCGGAGGCGTGCGAGCTGCCGCCCATGCCAGCGTCGCGCTTTCTCTGGCGGACGACAGCACAGCAGGAAAATTTGGCGAGCGAACGCTCATGATCAGCGCCGTTTCGGGGGGCTCACTAGGAGCAGCGACCTGGTTGGCACAGCGTGTAGATGGCTTGCCACCAGCTGATCCTGCGCGCATTCGATCGGGAGGGGCATCTCCACGTGGCTTAGCTCTCTCTCGTTTTTATAGGAACGACTTCTTAAGTCCTGTTGTTAATCGCATGCTTTTACACGATCTGCCGTTGGCAGCTCTACCTAAATTTATCGGCTATTCTGATCGGGATACTGTGCTAAAGGATACATGGCAGACGGCTTGGCAAAATCTGCTAAGCGAAGAGAACGTCCTACATAAGAAAGGCCAGTTCTTCGAAAGGGAAATGGGAGCTCTTTCGAATGATGGTTCTCTTCCCTTAATAGTTTTCAACACCACGTCCGCGACAGATGGTCGTAGTGCTACGTACTCTAGTTACCCGGGCGCAGTACGATGGTCGTGGCAGCTAGACCCCCATGCGACAGTTGGACGCGCTGTTCTCGATAGCGCGCGCTTTGCCGCAATATCACCTGTAGGTGTGGCCTGTGCACAGGATGGGGCCTTTGATATTCCACGAATGCTGACACCACCAATCAACTGTAAGCCAGGGTTTCGCCCGTTAGCTGTCGCTGACGGCGGCTACCGCGACAATTCGGGCTTGGCAGAAATCGCCGTGGTTATCGATGAATTGGCTCGATACGGAGATACGCTGGATAAAGTCTTCGTTGTCCAGATCACGAGTAATCCAGATGAAGGAATTAGACAAGTGGAAGGAACACGATTCGACAATGGGAGGTTGCTCTCAGAGTTGTTGTCTCCCGCTATCGTGCAAGAGTCCGCTCGCGGAGGGCACAGCGAAGCCTACCAACACCAAATAATGGGGCATCGCTACCAACCGCATATGTTGACTTGGGGGCTTTCTCACTACATTGAAGCTGAAAACTTATCATTGCAGCGCGAAGAAAATCGCTGGCGCTTCGCGTGGCTAAATAAGCGCGCGCATCAGGCTGATCTAGAGCGACAACTGCGGTTGCCTCCGTTAGGCTGGACGATCGATCCACAGTCCTATTGGAGGTTGTATGGCGACTCGCTAAGAATTCCAGAAATGCCCTCCATTGTAAAATGCGGAGATCTCTTGCCCCAATACTCGACTCTATGTAAGGCCTTAGAGACTGCAAACTCGGTGGTCCCTCAACCGGCACAATGAATGGGCCCGCTAAATCGCCCAGCTTCATTCAGACCGCCTTCCCGAAGGCCTCGAATTTGCGAACGGGCGCCACGAAGGGAGAATTCCGTCGCAGCGCGGCCGCACGAGATGGACGCTCTTGAAGAATCTGGGCAGCCTGGAGTGGGTCTTGTAGCAGTTCCTTCCAGGCGTCGATGTAATCCTGACTGCACAAGTTCTGCTGCTCCCAGAGCGTGATCTGCGTGTGCGCAAGCGCCAAGACCTCGTTTGCGCCAGTTGCAGGCCCGCCACGAAGAGCGATGGCCACTGGACGATGTTTAACCAGCCGTCGCTCGCTGGCGTCGGACGCATGCTGCAAGGCTTGTTTTGGATTGAGATAGTGATTTTCCATAAGCTTAGATGTCACAAGCTTGGGGGCTATGCAGTAATCGTATCACCAGGACGATCACTCCCGAGCCGAACTTGTCCTGGGAGGCTATTCGAGAGAAGTTCGAAGTCGAGTGGCGTGAAATAGCTCTAAGGTTTGTGCCGAGCTAGGCTTGGTCCATGTGGTTGTGGAGAGCAACGCGGGCCATGGCGTTAAAAAGATTGTCCAGCCGGTGGCGGAGAACATTGAGATCAGCGCCGCCGTACTTTGACCTAAGCTATCGCAGGATGGCAGGCATCCTTTCCCAAAAAGCCTCGCCAACGGCTTGCAGCGCCGCCTTCAATGACAAATCGCCGTGCGCCAGCGTGGCCGAGAGGGTTTGCGCCGCGTGATTGATGGCCAGCTGCTGTTCGACCCAGCCGAGTTCATCGAACGTGATGTGGTGCGCGCGGCCGGCCTGCGGGTCCAGCACCGACAGCAGCGTCTGCGCGGACAGGCCGGCGAAGCCCAGCACCAGCGCCGGACGCCGCTCGATGCGCGTGACGAACAACGCCAGCTCGACGTCCGCATGCGCCAGGAAGGGCGTGATCAGGTGCAGCCATAACGCCGCGACCGGGTTGCGATACGCCGGGTCTTCCGGCAACGGCAGCACCAGGCTTTTTTCCAGCTGTCCGGTGCCGCTGGCCAGCACCGGCTGCAACAGCATGCCAAGGGCCGGCAGCAGCTGACGCGTGGAGCCGGTGTAGCCGGTTCGCGCCAGCATCGCGTCGAGCGCGCCGAGCGTTTGCTGCTCGAGGAAGTCTTCGAACGCCGCATCGTAGGCGGCGACGCGCAGGTCGAGCGCGATCGGCTCCTCGGTGAGCGCCTGCAGCGGTCCGGCCGCATCGCCGGTGTCGCGCACCGAGACGGCCAGCGCCTCCAGGCGACGCCACAGGCGCGTGAGCACCAGCGGCGCGTTGCGCGCGAACGAATCCGGCTCGGCCACTTCCATCGCGCCGGCGACCAGGAACGGGTAGCGCCGGCTGAACTGGTCGCGGCTGGCAATCAGATGCCCGCCGATCGCGTGATGGCGGCGCGGGCAGACGAAGGCGAAATGCAGCGGCGCGACGGCGTCATACGCCAGTTGCCAGCGCGCGTTCCCGCTCATCAGCTCCATCGCCTTGGACAGCCAGCCGTCCAGTTCCCGCATCAGGGCCGGGCTGGCGCTGCCCTTGACGAAGTCGCCATGGCTGGGCAGCTTGCCGAAGTAACCGACCTCGACCGGCGTGAAGGCGCCGCGCCGCCCCACCGCCCGGGGCGCCATGGCGGCGTAGGACGCCGGCGAAAACCGCAGCGCCATCACGGCCAGCACCAGGCCGCCAACGGCCATCGCCACCCAGGCCGGCGCCAGGTCCGCCATGCTGTCGCGCAGCAGGCCGGCCAGCAAGGGCATCAGGCTGGCGATCAGATAACCACCGCCCTGCACGAAGGCCGCCAGCTCGCCGGCTTCCTGTGGATCCTCGAGGTGATCGAGCGTGAGAATCAAGCTGAGCGGGAACAAGGCGCCGATGCCCAACCCGAGCAGGCCGCTCGCCAGCCATGCCAGCGACAAGGGCGCCAGCACCAGGCAGGCCAGCCCGGCGACCAGCAGCGCGAGGACCATCACAAGCGGACCGCGCCGGTCCGGAAAGCGCGCCGCGAACGCCGACACCAGCAGCCCGGCCAGCACCTCCGTCATCGTCAGCGCGCCCAGCAGGTAGCCGGCCTCCTGTGGCGTCCAGCCGAGCGAGGTGTAGTACGCCGGAAGCCACGCCAGCACCAGGGTGTAGGCGCCGGTGCCCAGGCCGAAAAACACCAGCAGTTCCCAGGCGCGCCGGCGCCGCCACCAAGCCACCCGGCGCGCATCGCCCCCCAGCGCGCGGGCTGGCGGTTCCGGCTGGCGGGTCGCGGCGATCCACAGCGGCAGCGCGATCAGGGCGGGCAGCGCCCACAGACCCAGCGCCCCTGCCAGGCCCAACCAGTCGGCACCCGGCGCCGACGACGCGGCGGCGATCGCCGCACCGCCCATGATGGCGGTCGAATACAGCCCCAGCATGGCCCCTGCGCCGCCGGCATAGCGGCGCTTGATGAAGACCGGCAGCAGCACCTGCACCAACGCCACGCCGATCCCGGCCAGCACGGCCGTCACGATCAACCCGGTTTGCGACGGCCAAACCAGGCGGGCAAGACAGGCCAGCGCGATCAAGGCGACACCCAGCGTGGTGCCGGTCCGTTCGCCGAACCACGCGCGCAGGCGCCGCCCCAGCAAGGCGCACAGGCCGATGACGGCGACCGGGATCGTCGTGAGCAGACTGGCCTGGGTGTTGGTCAGGCCGGTCGCGGCGCCGATCTGGTCCAGCAACGGCCCCACGCCCGCCATCACGGGGCGCAGGTTCAACGCCACGCCGACGATGGCAATGGCCGGCAATGCGGCAACGGCTAACAACTTGGTCATGCGCTCTCTTTTCTCGATAAAAAGATTCTCGATATCGAGATAAGTATCTCACCATCGAGATAATTGGTCAACCGTGCACAAAGGCGGTACCATGGCGGCTGGGATGGCGGAACATGGCGAGGAGCGCGGATGCAAGATCGGATTGAACGCATGAAGGCGGAGTGGGCGCGGGAATACCCGGAGCTGGACAGCGATGTGATGGCGACTGTCGGCGCGCTGCTGGAAGCCGGGCAATTGCTCGAGAAGCAGCGCCTGATCCCCTTTGCCGCCAAGTTCGGCCTGCAAAAAGGCGAGTTCGATGTCCTCGCCTCCTTGCGGCGCGCCGGCGCGCCGTATGAGCTTACGCCCACCAACCTGTACGAGGCGATGTTGCTGACCTCCAGCGCCATGACCAGCCGCCTCGACCGGCTGGAACGCGCGGGCCTGGTCGAGCGGCGGCCGGACCCGGCGGACCGTCGCGGCGTGCGGGTGCGCTTGACGGCCAAGGGGCTGGATTTGATCAACGAGATCCTGCCGAAGCACGTCGCCAACGAACAGGACGCGCTGGCGCGCCTCGACGTCGCGGAGCGCAAGGAGCTGGACCGGCTGTTGGGGAAGCTCATTCAAGGACTGGCGCCGTCGCGCGAACCTTAGGGCGGCGTGCTTCCGGCAACGCGTACGCGCTACACCGCCACGACACCTACGCCATCGGCCGCACGATCTCCGGCGTGCAGAGCTTCAACTACCGGCGCGACCGCCGCGACAGCCTGCCCGGCGGCACCATGGTGCTGCACCCCGACGAGGCCCACGATGGCCAGGCCGGCACCGACGAGGCGTCCCATTACCGCGTGATGTACGTGGCCTCCTCGCTCATCCAGGCCATGCTGGGCGGGCGCGCGAGTATCTGCACGCGCATCACACGGGCGCCGTGACCCTGGCCGAGCTGGAGGCGGCGACCGGGCGTGACCGCTGGAGCCTGTCGCACGACTTCCGCCTGTTTTTCGGCACCAGCCCCTACCGCCACGTGACCATGCGCCGCCTCGACACGGTGCGCCGCATGCTGCTCGCCGGCGCCTCGCTGGTCCACGCGGCGGTGGCGGCCGGTTTCTCCGACCAGAGCCATATGACGCGCCAGTTCCTGAGCACCTTCGGGCAGACGCCGGACCGGTGGCTGCAATGCGGTTCATCGTGCTCGAAGGCGAGTTGTGCATCGATGTCCGCGGCGGCCCTCTGGGTGAGGCCACCATCACGCTGGGCCCCGGCCAGATGGCGGTGATCCCGCAGGGCATGGAGCACAAGCCGCGCGCCAGCACCGAGGTGAAGATGCTGCTGATCGAGCCGCGCGGCGTGGTCAACACGGGCGATGGGCCGGCGGATCATCGCACCGTCGCCAACGACCAGTGGATCTGACGTCCTGACCCTGGCTACCCGATCGGGAGATGGCCCGGCTGCGCAATCCGTCTACAATCCACCCGCATGCGGTTCATGAACTCAAGGCGGAACAATGGAAATGGAAAACACTCAGATTCGCACCCGGCGCACCATCGTGGCCGCCGCCGGCGCGCTGTTCATGCTGGCCCTCGCCGGCACGCCATCGATGGCGGCGGAAACGGCGCCCTACCGCAGTAACTTACCGGTCGAGGGCCGCTTCGCCGGTTTCAACGGCGCCACCACCTGGCTCAACTCGGCGCCGCTGACGCCGCAGCAATTGCGCGGCAAGGTGGTGCTGGTGGATTTCTGGACCTATTCGTGCATCAACTGCATCCGCACCGTGCCGTACATCCGCGCCTGGGCCGCCAAGTACCGTGATCGCGGGCTGGTGGTGGTCGGCGTGCATACGCCGGAATTCAAGTTCGAGGAAGACCTGGTCAACATCAACGCCGCCGTCGGCCGCTTCAAGATGGACTATCCGATCGCCCTCGACAGCCGCCAGCAGATCTGGCGCGCGTGGGGCAACCAGTACTGGCCGGCGCTGTACCTGGCCGACGCCAACGGCATGCTGCGCCATCACCAGTTCGGCGAAGGCGGCTACGACAAGATGGAGCGCGCGATCCAGTCGCTGCTGGCCGAGGCGGGACCCGGTCCGGTCGATACCTCGCTGGTCAATCCCACCGCCAACGACGAACAAATGCAGCCCGACCTGGCCAGCCTGAATTCCGGCGAAACCTACGTCGGCTACCAGAAGGCGGAAAACTACCGCGCCACGCCTCGCCTGCGTGAAGACCGCGCGCAGATGTACGCCGTCGACAAGCTTGGCCTGAACCAGTGGGGCCTGTCCGGCCAGTGGGTGGTGGGCGGCGAAAGCGCCGTCAGCGACGAAGCCGGCGCCGGCATCGCCTACCAGTTCAGCGCGCGCGACCTGCACCTGGTGGCGGGTCCGGGCGCGGCCGGCCGCAAGCTGCGCATCAAGGTCACGCTGGACGGCCGCGCGCCGGGCGCCGACCATGGCGCCGACATCGACGCCGATGGCGATGGCGTGATCGACGCCACCCGCCTGTATCAGCTGGTGCGGCAGTCGGGCAAGGTGCGCGAGCGCCGCTTCGAGGTGCGCTTCCTCGACAAGGGCGCCGAGGCCTTTGCCTTCACCTTCGGCTAAGCCAGCGTTTTCTGCCAGTAGCCCACGTCCAGCCAGCGGCCGAACTTGAAGCCGACTTCACGGAAGTGGGCCACCTTCTCGTAGCCCATCTTCTCATGCAGGGCAACGCTGGCGTCGTTCGGCAAGGCGATGCCGCCGATGACCAGGTGGCAGCCGCGCGCCGCCAGCTGTTCGAACAGCGCGGCATACAGCGCCGTGCCCAGGCCCTGCCCCGCGCACTCGGGCGCGAGGTAGACCGAGCTCTCGACCGAAAACCGGTACGCGTGGCGCACCCGCCACTTGGTGGCGTAGGCGTAGCCCGCCACCTTGCCGTCGCGCTCCGCCACCAGCCAGGGCAAGCCGCCGGCCTGCACGTCGGCGATGCGCTGCGCCATCGCGGCGTCGCTCACCGGCTCCTCCTCGAAGCTGATGGTGGTGTTGGCGATGAAAGGATTGTAAATGGCGGCAATCGCCTTGGCGTCGTCGGCAACGGCGTCACGAATCTGCATGGGCTGCTCCAGGTTTTTTTTAACATCCTAACAAAAATGGCCCGTCCGCACCGAGCGCGATCTTGAGCGCGTTCAGTGCGGCGGGCCATTTGGTCAGTTAGCGGCGCTTAGCAGCAGAGCAGCATCTTGATGCAGCAAATCGCATCGCCGCAGCAGCCGGCGTTGGCCGCCAGGGCCATGGCGGAGCTCAGAAGCAGGCCAGCGGCCAGCGCGAATTTAGTGATCTTCATGTTGGTTTCCTTATTGAGTGTATGGGATGGTTGCGGGCTGACGGCGGTCAGTCCGGCGGTGTCCACACTTCTTCATAAGGATCGGGGATGTGCTTCGTCAGCGGCGCGGCGGGCGCCGGCGCCGCCACGAGCGGCAGCGCGGCGGCCGGGCGGTTGAAGGCCACGGCCGGCGCCGGCGGCGCACAGCCCATGTCGATGCACTGGGCAATGTCGCACGCCGCCGACGGGCAGCACTTGTGCACCGGGGTCACCGCTTGCGCGGAGGAGCCCAGGATAAACAGTGCCAGCAGCAGGAGACGGAAGAGACGCATGCGTCCATTCTACGACAATTGCGTTGCGCGCGTCCGACTAAACAGACCGTGAACCGCAGAGATTTGTTGAAAGATTGCCGGCCCGGTTGTACATTTTTCTGCACTCATAACTAAAAATGTAAGGAGACACACACTATGCCTACTCGTCGCGGATTTATCGCGGCCGTGGCAGGACTGGCGCTGGCCAAGTCCTCCCTCGCCCAAACCCAAGCCTTCGTGGTGTACGACGATGAACTGAAAAACGGCTGGCAAAGCTGGAGCTGGGCCAAGGTCGACCTGTCCGTGCCGGCCGGCGGCAGCAAGCCAATCAAGGTGCAGGGCGAGCCCTGGAGCGCGCTGGCGCTGCACCACGACGCCTTCCCCACCGCCGGCTACAGCAAGCTCACGTTCAGCATCAACGGCGGCGGCCAGGGCGGGCAAACGCTGATGATCAAGGCCATGGTCGACGGCAAGCCGGTCGATTCCAACTTCATCATCCAGCCCAAGGCCAAGACCTGGACCCAGGTGGAGGTGCCGCTCAAGGAGCTGGTCCCCGATGGCAAGAACATCGACGGCATCTGCTGGCAGGGGCAGGCGAACGCCTACACGCCCTACTACATCACGCGGATCCAGTTTGAGTAAGCCGCCCGGCGGCGCCGTTGCGTCGCGGGTAAATAAACATTCCGCTTTTTGGTGATTTTCATAATTGCGGCGCAGCGGTGCTGATTGCACAATGGGGGATAAAGATAATCCCCGGAGACTTCATGGCAGATCATACCCGCGCCGCAAGCCTGCTCGCGCTCATCACCCTGGCCGCATCGGCCCACGCGGAAACCGTCACCGTCAAATCGCCCGATGGGCGCAACGTGGTGGCGGTCGACAGCGACAAGCTGACCTACACCGTGAGCCGCGACGGCAAGCGGATTATTGAACCCTCCCCGCTGGGTCTCAATCTGGACATCGGCGCCATCGGTCCGGGCGCGAAGCTGAGCGGCCACGCGGAGCGCAGCGTCAAGGACACTTACGACATCGTGGTCGGCAAGGCGCACAGCGCGCCCGATCATTTCAACGAATCGAGCCTGGCGTTCGCCGCCAACGGCAAGGCGCCGCAATTCAAGCTGCTGGTGCGCGCCTACGACAACGGCGTGGCGCTGCGCTACGTGGTGCCGGAGCAGACCGGCCTGTCGGGCTTCAAGGTGATGAGCGAGGCGACGCAATTCAACTTCGCCAAGGACTACGACTGCTGGGGCGCCAACATGGGGCGCTTCGATACCAGCTTCGAGGCGGAATACGACAAGATCAAATCATCGGGCATCCGCAACTTCCATAACTTCATGGCGCCGCTGGTGTGCAAGACCGGCGCCGGCACCACCACCTTCGCCATCGCCGAATCGGACGTCAAGGACTACCCAGGATTCTTCCTCTCCGGCCGTGGCGACGCCGGCCTGGGCGTGATGGTGACGCTGCCGCCGCGCTTCGACAACAACCGCGATTTCCGTTTCCGTAAAACCGTCTCCGCGCAGGTAAGCCTGAAGGGACAAGGCTTCCAGAGCCCATGGCGCGTGGTGATGCTGGGCGACGCGCCCGGCGACCTGACCGCGTCGTCGCTGATCCCCACGCTGGCGACGCCGTCGCAAATCAAGGACACCAGCTGGATCAAGCCGTCCAAGACCTCGTGGGACTGGTGGAACGACTGGGCCGTCAACGTGCCGAACGCGGGCGTGAACACCGCCACCTACAAGGCCTTCATCGACTTCTCGAAGGAGATGAAGCTGGACGACATCCTGATCGACGAAGGCTGGTCGGTGGGCAGCGACGTCGAACCGAATCCGCAGGCCGACGTCACCCGCGCCAAGCCGGAGATGGACATGCCGGCCCTGATGCAGTACGCGAAATCGAAAGGCGTGGGGGTTTGGGTCTGGGTGCAGTGGCAGCAGTTGGACAACCAGATGGACGCCGCCTTCAAGCAGTACGCCGCCTGGGGCATCAAGGGCGTGAAGCTCGACTTCATGAACCGCAACGACCAGGAAATGGTCGATTGGTATCACAAGGTGCTGGCCAAGGCCGCCGAGCATAAGCTGATGGTCGACCTGCACGGCGCCTACCCGCCGAATGGCCTGAACCGCACCTGGCCCAACTACATCACGCAGGAAGGCGTGCTGGGAGCGGAGAACAACAAGTGGAGCGCGCGCATCACCGCCACGCACAACGTCACGCTGCCGTTCACCCGCATGATCCTCGGCCCCATGGATTACACGCCGGGCGGCTTCCGCAACGTCACGCCGTCGACCTTCGCGTATCGCAATCATGAGCCGGCGGTGATGACCACGCGCGGCCAGGCCGTCGCCATGTACGTGGTGTACGACAGCCCGTTCCAGATGGTGTCCGACAGCCCGGCCGCCTACAAGAACGCCGACGGCTCGTGGGCCGATGGCGCGGAGTTCATCCAGACCGTGCCAACGTCGTGGGACGAAACCCGCATCATCGCCGGCGACATCGGCCAGTACATCGTCTCCGCCCGCCGCAAGGGCGACACCTGGTACATCGGCGCCATGACCAATGAGGCCGGCCGCACTGTGAAGGTGCCGCTGTCCTTCCTCGGCAAGGGCACGTTCAACGCCCATCTGCTGCAGGACGGCGCCGACGCCAGCCACCTGAAGGCCAGCGATGCCAAGGTCAACGCCACGCAGAGCATCACGCTCAAGCTGGCGCCATCCGGCGGCGCGGTGGCGGTAATCAAGCCGTAAGACGGGACGCGGCCTCGGCCGCGTCTTATTTTCGTGATAATATTGAATGCGAATCATTATCATTCAATATTCACGAAAGTAATTTATGCACGTAAAACCGGAACAAGGCGCCGCCATGGCCCTGCTGGCGGCGGCTGCGCTGTGCCCAGCGCACGCCGAGGACGGCGCTCAACCAGCCGATACCGCCCTCCCGCAAGTCACCGTCAGCGCGGAACGCGACGACAACTTCGCCGGCGGCCAGGTGGCGCGCAAGGCGCGTCTCGGCATGCTGGGCAACATGGACGTGATGTCCACCCCGTTCAACGTCAGCAGCTACACCGCGCAGGCCATCGCCGACCAGCAGGCGGTCAGCGTGGCCGACGTGCTGGCGCGCGATCCCTCGGTACGCGCCACCGGCCAGACCGGCGGTATCCTCGATGCGTTCTTCATCCGTGGTTTTGCGATTGGCGAAGGCAATGTCGGCGAGATCGCGCTGGACGGCCAGTATGGCGTGGCGCCCAACTACCGCGTGTTTGCCGACTACGCGGAGCGGGTGGAAGTGATCAAGGGACCGGCCGCGCTGCTGTATGGGATGTCGCCCAACAGCGGCATCGGCGGCGTGGTCAACGTGGTACCCAAGCGCGCGCTCAACACCGACCTGACGCGCCTTTCGATGGACTACGGCAGCGACGCCCAGGGTGGCGCCCATGCGGACATCAGCCGCCGCTTCGGCGCCACCCGCCAGTTCGGCGTACGCATCAACGGCAGCGTGCAGCGCGGCGACACGCCGGTCGACAAACAATACCGCAAGGCCGGCGTGGGCGCGCTGGCGCTCGATTATCAGGGAGACCAACTGCGCGTGACACTGGATGCGCTGGCCCAGACGGAGCGCTTCGACGCGCCGTCGCGCCCCTTCCTGGCAGCGGCCGGCGTGGCCGTGCCGTCAGCACCGGAGGGCGGCAACAATGTCACGCAGGGCTGGGAGTGGGCGAGGATCGAAGACCGCTCGCTGTTGCTGCGCGCCGAATATGACGTCTCGGAGCGGTTGACGTTGTTCGCCAACACCGGCGGCGCGCGCACGCATGTGGCGCGTCTGTTTGGCACGCCGACCATTCTCAACGCGGCCGGCGATACCCGTGTCACACCCGATAACTTCCGCCTCGACGCGGAACGCGCCACCATCGACGGCGGCCTGCGCGCGGCGTTCGACACGGCCGGGGTGCGGCACACCGTCACGCTGCAGGCAAGCCGCTACCGCGACCAGTTGGATCGCGCATCGGTCAGCGGCACGGCGATGCTGTCGAATATCTATACGCCGGTCTCCGCACCGGTGCAAAGCCCCGCCGCGCCGGCCTTCGTGCCGAAGATTTCGGAGACCCATCTGTCCGGTGCCGCGTTGGCGGATACCGTGACCGCGCTGGACGAACGTTTGCTCATCACGCTGGGCGTCAGGCGCCAGCAGGTGAAGTCGGAGAATTTCAACGCCGCCGGCGCCACCACCGCCCTGTATGACAAGCACGCCACCACGCCGATGGTGGGCGTGGCGTACAAGCCTTGGCGACAGTTGTCGCTCTATGCCAATCGCATCGAAGGATTGAGCAAGGGCGACACCGCGCCGCCGACCGCGTCCAACGCCGGTGAAATTTTCGCACCGTACAAGTCGAAGCAGAACGAAATCGGCATCAAGCTGGAACGCGGCACGCTGGCCGCGACACTGAGCGCCTTCCAGATCAAGAAGCCGAGCGGCCAGTTGACCGGCGCTACGTACGGCGTCGATGGCGAGCAGCGCAACCGTGGCCTGGAACTGGCGCTGTTTGGCGAAGCCGCGCCGGAGCTGCGCCTGACAGGTGGCTTTACCCTGATCGACGCCGAGCTGACGCGCACCAACAGCGCGACGACGCTGGGCAGGACGCCGGTCGGCGTGCCATCCTCGCAAGCCAATCTTGGCGCCGAGTGGGACGCGGCCTGGCTGTCGGGCTTCACCTTGACGGGCAGCGTGTCCCATACCGGCAAGCAGTACGTCAACCAGGCCAATACGCAAAGCATTCCGGACTGGACGCGCCTCGATTTCGGCGCGCGCTATCGCACCAAGGTCGCCGGCAAGGACACGGTGTTCCGCGCCAGCGTGATGAACGTGGCGAACCGGAATTACTGGTCTGGCGTCGCGTCCTATGGAGCGTTCGTTCAGGGTGCGCCGCGCACATTGCTGCTGTCGGCCGCTATCGATCTCTAAACTTCGACCATGCGCCAGCCTTCGGTGCCGGCGTGCAGGCGATGCGTAAGGCGCAGCGCCTGCATGAAGGTTTCATCGTGCGATACCACCATCAACGCGCCTTGGTACTGGCGCAGCATGGCCTCCAACGCTTCCAGCGCGGCCAGGTCGAGGTGATTGCTCGGCTCATCCAGCAATAATAGCTGCGCCGGCGGATGCGCGTACAGCGCGCAAGCCAGAGCCACTTTCAACCGCTCGCCGCCACTAAGCGTGCCGACCGGCGCGGTGGCCAGTTGCGCGTCCAGCCCAATTTGCGCGAGATGCGTACGCAGCATGGATTCGCCGCCTTCGCGATTCGCGTCCAGCAGGTGCTGGATGGCGGAGCGCTGCGGCGCCAATCCTGCCAGTTGCTGATCGAGATACGCCGTCCGCGCGGTCACCACGCAGACTCCAGTCAACGGCGTAACCTGGCCGGCCAGCAGCTTAAGCAAAGTGGATTTGCCGCAGCCGTTGGGACCAGTCACGCCGATGCGCTGCCGGCCAGTGATCGCGAGATTGATGGTGCGCGTGGCCTGCGGCACATATGGCAGTCCCACATCTTCCAGCTCGACGAGCCGCAGGCTCGCGGCCTGCGGCCCGGCCAGCGCGTGCATGGCGACGCTGGCATCGGGCGCGACCTGCCGCGCGGCTTCCAGCACCCGCTGCGCCAATGCATCCCGCTGGGCCACGTGCTGTTGCCGCAGCTTGCCCGTCGTGCCCTGCGCACGGTTCTTTTGCCCGCCCAGCAGAATCTTGGCCTGGTTGGCGTCACGGCCATCGCTGGCGCCTTTTGCGAGTCGGCGCTCCTGGCGCTCCTGCTGTTCGCGCATGGCCTGCGTCTCGCGCTTGCGCTCCAGCTTGCGCTGCTCCAGCTGCCGCTGCGCACTTTCGCGTTCCGCGCGCTTGTACTCGGCGTAGAAGGAATAACCGCCGCCGTAGCTGCGCAGACCGAGCGGCGACAACTCGACAATACGCTCCATTTGCTCCAACAGTTCACGGTCGTGGCTAATCACCAGCAGGCCACGCGGCCAGCGCCGCAACTGCGCCATTAATTCCAGGCGGTTGGCGCGGTCCAGGTGGTTGCTTGGCTCATCAAGGATCAGGAAGGAAGCGCCGGACAGCCAGGCGGCGATCAGCGACACGCGCATCGCTTCGCCGCCGCTAAGCGCCGCTGCCGGCGTATCGGGTCGCAAATGCGGCAAGCCGTTGCTATCCAGTTCCTGCTGCAAGCACTCGCGGATATCCCAGCGTTCGCCGACGACGTCGAAATCGGCCGGATCGGCGCTGCCGTTCTCGATGCGCTCCAGTGCCGCCAGCGTGGCGTGCACGCCGGCCAGCGACGCGACAGTGCCCTCTTCCGCGATGTGCTGCGACAGGTAATGCACCGCGCCGCCACGCACGATACGACCGGACGACGGCGGCAACTCGCCCGACATCAGGCGCGCCAGCACAGATTTTCCCGCGCCATTGCGGCCGACGAGGCCAGTGCGGCGCTGGTCGAAAACTTCGTTCAGGTCTGAGAAAAGCACGCGGCCATCGGCCAGCGTGAAGGAGACGCCTTCCAGCGTCAGACAGGTATTCGTCATGGTGAGCCCAATAATGATGTGTCAAAACCGTCCCGGTGGGACTGGCGGTTAAGCGGACAACAACATTAATTGCGCATCGGACGAATACCTCATGTGTGAATGCGCCAAATATATCAGCGCGGCGGCCACGCGTCCACCTGATTCAGCATCGCGAACCAATCCTCAAGATGCCAGGTGTGGGTGATGCGGTCCTCCGTCAGGTGATGAAACTCGTGGATGGCGATCGCGATTGGCTTGCCGGTGGCGGGAATGCCAAAGAACTCGCCGCGATGCGTGCCGGTGATCTCCGCGCGCACCGCCGCGCGCCCGTCGCGGCCGAAGATGTCGTGGATCGTAATCTTCACATCCGGGAAGGCGGCGGTGAACATGGCGACGATCGGCCGCATGCCGTCCCTGCCCGGCTGCTGCCCGGGGCCGAGCGGAATGTCCTGCCAGTCCGCCGTCACCGCCAGGTCGAGCAGGCCGGGATTGTGTTCGTTGAAGGCGCGGTAGAGGTTTTCAATTGCTTGCTGCTGGGCCGTGGTCAGGCCGTTTTCCTGCATGGTCATGATGGGTTCCTATCTAAGTAAGTCACCCGTTCACTGTAGCGCCGCCGCACCACGCAAGTCCAATCGATAATGAATATGCGGTATTATCCATGCCATGGATCTTCATGGAATCGACCTTAACCTGCTGGTGGCCTTCGACGCCCTGATGTACGAGCGTAACGTCACGCGCGCCGGCGTGCGCATCGGCCGCACGCAGCCGGCCATGAGCGCCGCGCTGTCGCGACTGCGCCTGTTGCTGAAGGACGAGCTGTTCGTGCGCAGCGCCAGCGGTCTGCAGCCGACACCGCGCGCGCTGGAACTGGCCGCGCCACTGGGCGAAGCGCTGTCCAGCATCCAGCGCACGCTGGAGTTCACGCAGGAATTCGATCCGCGCCATTCCGCCATCCGCTTCACACTCGGGCTGTCCGACCATCCGGCGTTTGCGGTGCTGCCGGCGCTGCAGAAGCGGTTGTCGCAACTGGCGCCGGGCATCAAGTTGCGCGTCAAGTCATTCACCGCGCGCGACGAAGCGCTCGCGCTGCTGGACGCGGGCGAAGCCGATGCCGCCATCGGCGTGCCGGGCGGCAGCACGCCGCGCATACCGACCATGCCGCTGTTTGAAGAACGCTTTGTGTGCGTGGCGCGCAAGAAGCATCCGCTCACCAAAAAGAAAATGACGCTGAATGCCTTCCTCGCCTGCCAGCACTTGCTGGTATCGCCGGAAGGCGACGGTGTGGGCCACGTCGACACTGTGCTGACGCAACTCGGCCGCAAGCGCGATATCGCCGTCACGCTGCCGCAGATGTACGCGGCCCCCTCCATCGTCGCCAACAGCGACCTGCTGGCAACCATGATGGAGGGTGCCGTGCAGGGCAGCGGATTGCGCGAGCAGCTCGCGCTGCTGTCGCTGCCGAAGGAGATCACGCTGGCGCCGGTGCCGTTCGTGCTGCACTGGCACCGCCGCAATGATGCCCATCCGGCCCAGCGCTGGCTGCGGGAGCAGATCGCGCTGGTGTGCCGTCATAAGGCTTAGTCCCAGGCCGGGGCCAGGCCTTCCGGGCTGGTGAGACGGCCGTTGCGCTCCAGCGCGGCGATCAGCGCCATGTCCTCGTCACTCAAGTTCAGATCGAGCGCTTTCAGATTGCTGTCCAGATTGGCGCGCTTGGTGGACGATGGAATCACCGCGTAGCCCAGCTTCATAGCCCATGCCAGCACCACTTGCGCCGGCGTGGCCTCATGGCGCGCGGCGATCTTTTCAATCACCGGATCGCCCAGCACTTTGCCGTAGGCCAGCGTCATGTAGGACGTGACGTGGATCCCATGCTCACGCGCGAACGCCACCACTTTGCGGTTTTGCAGATACGGATGCAGCTCGATCTGGTTGGTGGCGATCGCCTTGGCGCCGACGACGTCGATAGCCTGCCGCATCAGCTCCACCGTGAAGTTGGAGACGCCGATCTGGCGCGTCAGCCCCTGCTCTTTGGCTTCCGCCAGCGCCGTCATGAATTCCTTCACCGGCACCGCGCCGCCAGGCGAGGGCCAATGGATCAGCAGCAGATCCACGTAATCGGTGCGCAGACTGGCCAGGCTCTCCTTCAGGCTGGGCACCAGTTTGTCGCGCGACAGATTGTCGATCCAGATCTTGGTGGTGATGAACAGCTCCGAACGCGGCACGCCGCTGGCGGCGATCGCCGCGCCAACCTCCGCCTCGTTGCCATAGATTTGCGCGGTGTCGATCGCGCGGTAGCCGGCTTCCAGGCCGTTGCGTACCGAATCGGTCACCACCTCGCCCTGCAGGCGGAATGTGCCCAGTCCTAATGCGGGAATACTCATGTCTTACTCCTTGTCGGTCGGCAACGGCGCGTCGGCGGCCACCAGTTTTTGTTCGCGCATCTCTTGCCAGAACGCGGGTGGAATGGCTTCGTTCAGCGCCGCGTGATCCTCCGCGATACGCTCCGGACGGCTGGCGCCCGGTATCACCGCCGCCACCGCCGGATGGGCCAGCGCGAATTGCAAAGCCGCCGCCTTCACGCTGATGTCGTGTTTTTGCGCGATGGCCTTGATGCGCTCCACACGGGCCACAATTTCCGGCGATGCCTTCTGATACTCGAAGTGCGTACCGCCGGCCAGGATGCCCGAGCTGTATGGGCCGCCAACCACGATGTCGACGCCGCGCTTTCGCGCCGCCGGCAGCAGACGTTGCAGCGCGCGCTCATGATCGAGCAGCGTGTAGCGGCCGGCCAGCAGGAAGGTATCCGGCTTCGGTTCGTTCAGATCGAGCGTCAGCTCCAGCGGCTCGACGCGGTTCACGCCCAGGCCCCAGGCCTTGATCACGCCTTCATCGCGCAGGCGGTCCAGCACGCGGAAGGCGCCGGTGCGGGCGATCTCGAATTGGGCCAGCCATTCGTCGCCGTAGAAATCCTGCGCCGCGTCGTGCACGTAGACGATGTCGAGGTAATCGGTCTTCAGGCGTTTCAGGCTGTCCTCGATGGAGCGTAGCGTGGCGTCGGCGCTGTAGTCGTTGAGGATCTTGTTGCGCAGGCCATGTTCAAACACGCCGCCCTTTTCGCCCATGTCGCGCGCGGCCGGGTCTTCCAGTTCGTCCAGAATCACGCGGCCGACTTTGGTGCTCAGCACATAGTCCTCGCGCTTGTGGCGAGCCAGCGCCTCGCCAAGACGGAGTTCGGCCAGGCCGGCACCGTACAGCGGCGCGGTGTCGAAGTAGCGGATGCCCTGCCGCCAGGCCGCATCCACCGTGGCCAGCGCCTCGTCGTGCGGGATGTCGCGGAACATATTGCCCAATGGCGCCGTGCCGAAGCCCAGCTTGCCCTGTAGTTTGTGACGGATACTCATCTTGATTTCCTTGGTAAATGAAGAAAGTGATGCCAGTTTAGGTTGACCGAATCAGACTGTCCAAGACATAATTTGCACAACTTAAGTCTACTGAGGTCTCAAATGTTAGACATCCGCCAACTGCAATACTTCGTGGCCGTGGCCGAGGAGGAGCACGTGGGCCGCGCCGCCGAGCGCCTGCACATCTCGCAATCGCCACTGAGCCGGCAGATCGCCCAGCTGGAGGAAAAGCTGGGACTGACGCTGTTCGAACGCAGCCAGCAGCGCATCCGCCTGACCCGCGACGGCCGCACCTTCCTGGCCGAGACGCAGGCCTTCCTCACCCACGCCTCGCGGCTGGAGGGGCTGGCCAGGCGGCTCGGGCGTGGCGACGAGGGTGGCCTGTGCATCGGCTACATCGAGAACGCCATGCACGGCGGCGTGCTGCCGGCCGGACTGCGGGCGTTGCGCGCCACGCGGCCAAACGTGCACGTGGCCTTGTATAGCCTGCACTCGTCCGAGCAGCTGGAGGGCCTGCGCCAGCGCAGCCTCGATATCGCGCTGGTGTGCGATCCGCCGCCGGCCGGCGATCCCGATCTGGAAGGCGCGCAAATCCTCAGCGACCCGATGATCCTGGCGCTGCCGGAAGCGCATCCGCTGTGCGCGGTGAAGCAGCTGAAGCCGGACGACCTGGCCGGGCAGGAATTCATCGTCGTGCGTCATCAGGAAACCGGCGACCATCATCACAACTTTGTGGCGGCCTGCGTGCGCTCCGGCTTCACGCCCAACATCAAGATGGAGGCCAGCGAGCCGACCACCGCGCTGGGACTGGTGGCCGCCGGCCTGGGCGTGGCGCTGGTGCAGCAAGGCCTGCGCCATCAGGCGCCGCCCGGCGTGGTGCTGCGCGAGCTGCCCTGGTTCAGCTATCGCGCGGCGCTGTGGGCCGCGTGGCACCGCGTGAACCTGCGGCCGCTGGTCGCCACCTTCCGTGAAACACTGCTGGAATTGGCGGCGACGGCGCGCTAGCAATCGGCTACACTAACTGGTCATATCTTTTTGCGTCGCTTGCCATGCCCGAGAAGAATCTGCCCGAACTCATCACCCTCAAACGCCTGATCGACGAAGGCGGACGGCATCTCGAAGTTGGCACTTCCTGCACGGTGGCCATGGACGGCCGCCAATTCCCGGTCTACACCATCGCGCTGGGCAATCCGAGTCCGGACGTGCCGGCGCTGGGCTTCTTCGGCGGCATCCACGGGCTGGAACGCATCGGCACACAGGTGGTGCTGTCGTTCATGGAAAGCCTGCTGGCGCGGCTGCGCTGGGACGCCACGCTGCACCAGCAGCTGGAATCGATGCGGCTGGTGTTCATGCCGCTGGTGAACCCGGGCGGCATGTGGCAGGCCACGCGCTGCAACCCGCAAGGCGTGGACCTGATGCGCAACGCGCCCCTGAGCGCGGTGGAGAAAGTACCGTTCATGCTGGGCGGGCAGCGCTACAGCCATCACCTGCCTTGGTATCGCGGCGCCGAGGGCGCGCCGATGGAGCCGGAGAGCCGCGCCGTGTGCGAGATCGTGGAACGCGAGCTGCTGTCGCGCCAATTCAGCATGGCGCTCGATTGCCACTCCGGCTTCGGCCTGCGCGACCGCATCTGGTTCCCGCACGCGCACACCGCCACGCCAATCGCGCACCTGGCCGACATCAGCGCGCTGGAAGAGCTGTTCAGCACCGCCTACCCGAACCACAACTATGTGTTCGAGCCGCAGAGCCGCCAGTACCGGACCCACGGCGACTTGTGGGACTACCTCTACCTCAACAGCGACAACGTATTCCTGCCGCTGACGCTGGAAATGGGCTCGTGGTTGTGGGTGAAAAAGAACCCGCGCCAGATCTTCGACCGCATCGCCATCTTCAACCCGACCGCGCGCCACCGCCTGCAGCGCGTGCTGCGGCGGCACCTGATCCTGTTCGATTTCCTGATGCGCGCCGCCAGCAGCCACGGACGCTGGACGCCGGAAGGCATGGCGCGCAAGGTTCAGCATCGGCGCGCGCTGGCGCAGTGGTATCACTCATGAGCAATTGGATCTTACTGCGTGGGCTGATGCGCGAACAGCGCCACTGGGGCCGCTTCCCGGGCGAACTGGCAGACGCGCTGCCGCACACGAACATCATCACACCCGACCTGCCGGGCAACGGCCAGCGCCACGCCATGCGCAGCCCGACCAGCGTGGCGCAGATGGTGGAGTTCTGCCGCGCCGAGCTGCGAGGGCGTGGCGTGCCGGCGCCCTACTCAGTGCTGGCGCTGTCGCTGGGCGGCATGGTGGCGGTGGAGTGGGCCAGCCACTACCCGCGGGAGATCGCGCGCTGCGTGCTGATCAACACCAGCATGCGTCCGTTCAGCCGCTTCCACCAGCGCCTTCGCTGGCAAAACTACCCATCGATATTGCAGCAGCTGGCGCAAGGCGGCATCGAGAATCAAGAACGCCTGATCCTGCGCCTGACCAGCCGTGCCGGCGACGCCGGACAACGCGCCGGCCTGCTGGCGCGTTGGCTCGAATACCAGCGCGAGTTCCCGGTCTCGCGTGGCAACGCGTTGCGTCAACTCTTGTCCGCCGCCCGCTTCCGCGCGCCGGCGCGCAAGCCCGCCGTGCCCCTGCTGGTATTGAGCAGCGCCGGCGACCAACTGGTCGATCCACGCTGCTCCGAGCGGCTTGCCCACGCGTGGCAAGCGCCGCACGCCGTGCATCCCAACGCTGGGCATGACCTGCCGCTGGACGATGGCCCATGGGTGGCGCGGGAAGTGGCGAAATGGCTGGCCGGCGCCGAAGCGCGGTAAAATATCGGCCCTATGAACCCGACCGCCTCCACGCTGGAGTGCCGGCCGAACTGCGGCGCGTGCTGCACGGCCCCCTCCATCACCAGCCCCATCCCCGGTATGCCGCATGGTAAACCGGCCGGCGTGCGCTGCGTGCAGCTGGCGGAAAACAACCTGTGCCTGATCTTCGGCCAACCCGAGCGCCCCACCTTCTGTGGCGGCCTGCAGCCGTCCGCGGAAATGTGCGGCGACAGCCGCGAACACGCCATCCACTGGCTCACCACCCTCGAACGCGCAACCGCGCCGGCCTGATTGCTTAGCGGCGCGCGGCCATTTGGGACAGGAGCCGGATCAACTCGGCCTTGAAGCGGGCGACCAGGGTCGGGCAAGTGCGAATGACGGTTGGATGGCAAACAGTGGCGGTGGACATGGCGTTCTCCTTCAAAGAAAACTTGTTCATGGAGTTTTAACTGCTTATGGGTTATATTTTCTGCTACCACTGAAGTGTTATCAAACGAGTTATTTTCGCTATTTGAATAAGAAATCCTAGGTCATGACAAAACCGTTGCGCTCCCTGTCCGGCCTTCTCGATTTCGATTGCGCCGCGCGTTGGGGAAGTTTCAAGCTGGCGGCGCAGGAATTGCACAAGACGCCGGCCGCCATCAGCCTGCAGGTCAAGCAGCTCGAAGAGGCGCTGGGCTTCGATCTGTTCGTGCGCCATCCACGCCACATCACCCTGACCGAGAAGGGGCAGGAGCTGGCCGCCACCGTGCGCCGCATGCTGGCGGAACTGAATACCAAGGTCGCCGCCCTGCAAACCGGCGATGACGAAAAAATCTTGCGCATCTCGACCACGCACTCGCTGGCGATCAAGTGGCTGGTGCCCCGCATCGCGCGCTTCACGCAGCAGCATCCGGACCTCGATATCCGCATCGACTCCAGTGATCAATTGGTGAACATGGACGACGGCAGCACCGACATCGCGCTGCGCACCTACGACGTGGTGCCCGGCGATCCCGACCTGCTGTTCCACGATAGGCTGGTGGCGGTGTACAGCCCATCGTTGCTGCCTCCCGGCGAAACCGAGATCACCCTGGCCGACCTGCACCGCTATCCGCTGCTGCACGAGTTCACCACCGACACCTGGATCGCGCTGCTGCGCCAGAACAATGCGCTGAAGGGCAAGTACAACTTCTCGCGCGCCTACACCAACTTCGCGGTGATGGTGCAGTCGGCGGTGGCTGGACAGGGCATCGCGCTGGTGTCGCATGCCATCGCCAGCGAGGATCTGCGCAACGGCATCCTGAAGATGGTGAAGTGCGAAAGCGCGCCCTATGGACGCGGCTACCGCGTCATCATCAGCCGCGGCAAGCAAGGCATGAGCAAGATCACGCACTTCTGCGCCTGGCTGCGCGAAGAGGTCAGCGAGATGCAGAAGGGGCTGATGTGCTGACCGTTCGCTTGATCGCAGCCCTGCTGCTGACCGCCACCACGGCGCACGCCGCCGACAAGGCACCGCTACGCTACATCGAAAAGGTCGACGGCTGGCTCACCTCCGGCTTTCAGCCGCCCTCCGTGTTCCAGGACCGGCTGGGGGCGGCGCTGGCGCGTCAGCTGGGTCGTCCGGTGCAATACCTCCAACTGCCGCGCACGCGCCTGATGCGCGCACTGGAATCCGGCGAAGGCGATATCCTGTGCAGCTACCTGCCCGAGTGGCTGCCCGGCGACGTGGACTGGACCCAGGCTTTCATCCCGATCAGCGAAGTGGTGGTGTCATCGCCACGCGTGAAGCCGCCCGCCAGCGTGGCCGACTTGCGCGGCAAGCGGCTGGGAACGGTGCTGGGCTTCCGCTATCCGGAACTGGAGAAGATCATTGGCAAGGACTACATCCGCGACGACGCGCCATCGACCGCGCTGTCGATACGCAAATGGCAGGCCAGGCGTTTCGATTATCTGATCGCCCCGCGCTACGTCGTCGACCGCCACATGGCGGATGGCAGCCTGCCGCCCGGCTCCCACGTGCTGACGGTGTACGAGGTGAACTCCAAGTGCGCCGTCTCGCGCAAGAGCCAGGTCAGCGTCGCCGAATTTAACAGCGCCATCGAGGCGCTGGAAAAAAGCGGCGAGCTGACGAAAATACTCAAAATGCGCTAGCGCTACTGTGTCAGCTTGAGCGATCCTTCAAGCCGGATGTCGTCCGAGGCGCTGCCGACCATCAGCTTGAAATCTCCCGCTTCCGCGCCCCACTTCAACTGGCTGTTGAAGAAGGACAGCGTGTCGCGGTCGATGGTGAAGCTGAGGCGCCGCGTCTCGCCCGGCTTCAGGTGCACTTTCTGGAAGCCCTTCAACTCCTTCAAAGGCCGCACCACCGACGACACCATGTCGCGCAGATACAGCTGCACGATCTCCGTGCCAGCCACCTTGCCGCTGTTGGAGACGTCGAAGGACAAGCTGACCTTCTGCCCTTGCGTCATGGTCGGGCTGCTCAGCGTGAGGCCGGTGTATTTGAAGTCGGTATAACTCAGACCATGGCCGAAGGCGTAGCGCGGCGTATTCACGGAATCGATGTAGGCTGACTTGTAGACCACGTTTTTCTCATCCGTCACCGGGCGCCCGGTGCTGTACTGCGCATAGGACAGCGGAATCTGGCCCACGCTGCGCGGGAAGGTGATCGGCAGCTTGGCCGATGGGTTGTAATCGCCAAACAGCACGCTGGCGACCGCGTTGCCACCTTCGCTGCCGGGGAACCAAGCATAAACGATGGCGTCCGCCTGGTCCGCGATGGTGTTGAACACCAGCGGCCGGCCTGCCAGCATCACCACCACCATAGGCTTGCCGGTTGCCTTCAGCGCAGTGAACAGCGCCTCCTGCTGGCCCGGCAGCGTGATGTCGGTGCGCGACTTGGCTTCGCCACTCATATCCCAGGTTTCGCCCACCGCCAACACCACGACGTCCGCGCGCGAAGCCGTGGCCACGGCTTCGGCAAAACCCTCGGTGGTCGCGCAGCCCGGGGCACAGGCCTGTGCGTAGCTTATTTCCGCCTTGCCGGCGTGACCGCGCATGCCCTCGACGATGCTGACGACGCGCGCGCGATTGTCCTGCACCACCCAGCCGCCTTCCAGGTCGCGTTGCGAGTCCGCCAGCGGGCCGATGACCGCGATACGCTTGCTGTCGCGCGACAGCGGCAGCAGCTTGTTCTCGTTCTTCAGCAGCACGATGGATTTCTGCGCCACGTCCAGCGCGGCGGCGCGGTGCGACGAGTCATTCAGCACCGTTTTTTCGCGCGCGGGGTCGGAATAGCGGTATGGATCGTCGAACAAGCCAAGTTCAAACTTTTTGTAAAGAATGCGGCGCACGGCGTCATCCAGCACGGACATCTTCACCTTGCCGGCCTTGACGGCGGCCTCCAGATGCTGGGTATAGGCATAGCCCTCCATGTCCATGTCACTGCCGGCGTTGATGGCCTTGACGGCGGCGTCGGACAAATCGGCGGCATACCCGTGCGGCACCATCTCGCGCACCGAACCCCAGTCGCTGACCACGAAGCCTTTGTACTTCCAGGCCCCCTTCAGGATGTCACGCTGCAGCATGGCGTTGCCGGTGGCCGGAATGCCGTTCAGCGTGTTGAAGGAATTCATGAAGGTGGCCGCGCCGGCATCGGCGGCGGCCTTGAACGGCGGCAGGTACACCTCATGCAGCTGCTGCTCGCTCATGTCGACCGCGTTGTAGTCGCGGCCAGCGACGGCCGCTCCGTAAGCGGCGAAGTGCTTGGCGGTGGCCATCACACTGTCGGTCGCGCCCAGCTTCTTGCCCTGGAAGCCGTGCACGCGCGCGGCGGCGATCCGCGAGCCGAGATAGGTGTCCTCCCCCGCGCCTTCCATCACGCGGCCCCAGCGCGGATCGCGCGCCACGTCCACCATCGGCGCGAAGGTCCAGTGTATGCCGGCGGCGGCGGCCTCCTTGGCGGCGATGCGCGCGGACAGTTCGATCGCCTCCATGTCCCACGACGCGGCTTCGCCCAGCGGCACCGGGAACACGGTCTTGTAGCCGTGGATGACGTCGAGGCTGAACAGCAGCGGAATCTTCAGGCGCGATTGCAGCGCCAACGCCTGGATTTCGCGTGTGTCGGCCACGCCGGTCACGTTCAGCATGGAGCCGACCTTGCCGGCGCGGATGTCGGCCAGCTTGTCGGCATAGGCGCTGCTGGTCGGGCCGGTGAACTGGCGGCCGGAGAGCTGGTGCAGCTGGCCGACCTTCTCGGCCACCGTCATCCGCTTCATCAGGTCCGCTACCTTGCGGTCGATCTGGGCGTCCTGCGCTTGTGCGGCGAACGCGATGGTGGCGGCTACGGCCGCGACGATATGGAGTTTTTTCATTTGTACTGTTGTTGTTTTTGTTCGTAATAGGACTTCAGCGTGTAGAAGGCTTGCTTCTTCTTGCCGGTCTCCGAGATCAGGCCCTTGCGGTTCCAATAGTCCTGGAAGTATGGATGCGGACGGCGTGGCGAACGGAAGTCGGTCAGCACCCACGGCGTCATGCCGCGCAGGCCGGGAATCGCCTCCAGCAGCTTGAAGGTGTTCTTGTACAGCTGATCCTGGTATTCCTCGCTCCATTTGGTATCGCTGTCGGCGTGGTAGCCGCCCAGCGCGTCGGCGCCGAACTCGGTCACCAGCACCGGCTTGTTGTAATTGACCTTGAAGGAGAACTTCATCATCTCCTTGTTGTTGGACCAGTACCAGCCGGCGTACTGGTTAAAGCTGGCGAGGTCGATCTTGTCGGCCAGCGGGTCTTCCACCGTCACCACGTCACCGGTGCGATGCACTTCCAGCGCCGCGCCGACCAGACGTGTGCGGTCCAGCGAACGCACGGTGTCGGCCAGCTTGCCCATGAACTCCGTGCGCACCGGGCTGACCGGCGTCTCGTTACCGATGGACCAGATGATGACGCTGGCGCGGTTCTTGTCGCGCACGACCAGGTCTGTCAGCTGCTGTTTCGCATTGGCGTAGACTTCCGGCTTCTCCCACGAGATGGTCCAGTACACCGGTACCTCGGCCCACACCAGCAAGCCCATTTCATCGGCCAGCTTGATCATCTCTTCGCTGTGCGGATAGTGGGCCAACCGGACGTAGTTGCAGTTCATGTCCTTGGCCCATTGCAGCATCATGCGCATGTCGCCTTCGCCGCGCAGGCGGCCGGGGATCAGCGGATTCTCATCGTGCAGCGAAATCCCGCGCAGGAAGACCGACTTCCCGTTCAGCAGGATGTCGTGGCCACGCGTCTCGATGGTGCGCAGGCCGATGCGGTCGTTCAGCGTGTCGGTGGCGCCGGCGATGGTGACGTTGTACAGCTTCGGATCTTCCGGCGACCAGTAGCGCACCTTGTTCTTCGGCAGGGCGATGCTGATCGCGGCGCGGCCGTTGGCGTCGGTGCGCACAGTGGTTTTCACGCCCAGTTCCGCGATGGAGATGGTGACGTCCTGCGCGCGCTTTGCGCCGGCCATTTGCACGTGGCCTTCGATGCGGCCCATGTCGCCCTTGGCCAGCTGGATCTGGTAATCCTCGATGTAGGTGTCCGGCGTTTCGGCCAGCAGCACGTCGCGCGTGATGCCGCCGTAGTTCCACCAGTCGGTGTTGACGGTCGGGATATCGTCCTGGTGGCGCGTGTTGTCGGCCTTGACCACCACCGTGTTCTCACCCTTCAGCAATCGCCCGGTCACTTCGAACTGGAACGGCGTGAAGCCGCCCTTGTGGCTCCCCAGCTTCTTGCCGTTGAGGTAGACGTGGGCTTCGTAATTGACCGCGCCAAAGTAGAGGAAGTAGCGCTTGCCGTCCTTGGGGGCGGCGTTGAATTTCTGGCGCATCCACAGCGTGCCCTCGTAGAACTCCAGCCTGGACGCTTGCGAGTTCCAGTCGCCCGGCACCGCCAGCGTGGGCGAACCATCGAAGTTGTATTCGACCGCATCGTCCTTGTCCTTCGGCTTGCGATCGTCATAGAAGCCGCCGGCGCCGGTGGCCGACTGGTCGAACGGCTGGCGGCGATAGTTGTAGAAGCCTGTTTCGTAAGGATCGATGATGTAGCTCCAGCGGCCATTCAACGACAGCGGCTGGCGGCCATAGATGTTTTGCAGCGTGGGCGGCTGCTTAGCCAGTTCGGCGCGGGGGCTGGCGCCCTTGTTGGCCTGCGCCTGTCCCGGCGCCTGGTCGTCCTGCGCCGTCGCCGCAAAATTCACGGTCAGGCAGCTTGCTAACAGCAGCAGCTTCCACACTTGTCGCATCCATGTCTCCTTATTGGTATTTGATGGTCCACTTGATCGTCAATGGTTCTTTCATGGTCAGCTTGCCGGTGCCGCAGGTGACCAGCGTCTTCATCGGCCCATACGGCGCCATGAAATCCTTGCTGCCGTTGGTCGGTGCGAATTCGCATTGCTGCAAGCCGCTCACACTGTACTCCTTTACGGCGCCCTGCGCGAACGTAACCGTATTGTCCTTGATGCTGGCCTGGTCCGAGAACGAGGCGAATTCCAGCGAGATTTTCTCCACCTCCTGCGCGCCCACTGGCGTGTAGACGTCGGTGCGGGTCATCATGCCGTGTTCCAGCGTGTAGGTGGTGCGCAGCTTGATGCGGCCGTCCTTGACCGGCGAGCGCTTGCCGAGGCGATCCAGCTCGTCCTGGCGATAGCTGACGGTGTAGCGCTGGCCGTCCTTGCCGGTCTTGATGTCCTTGATCCACGCCGCGCCGATCAGCTGCGCGCCATCGGCCATGGTGAACTTGGGCAGCAACTGAGGATGCGCGCCGCCGCTGTCGGCCACACCGGATACGATGTCGGGCGCGAACGGCAGCGGATAGTAAGGACTGTTGTCATGCTGGCTCACGCCGCCGTTGATCATGTTCAGGCTCACCACATGCGGGCCGTCGCGGAAAATGGACAGCGCGCGGTCATACTCGCCCTGCGCGAAGATGGTGGTGCTGAATGGCGGGCGGTTCTTGTCCAGCCATGCCTGCAAATCCGCCTTCGGCTGTACGTCCTTGAAGCCGGCCTTGTTCCAGGTATCGTTGGTGTAGATCAGTTGATGCAGCAGCGAGAAGTTCTCGCCCAGGATGCGGTGCTTGCCGCGATAGGTATCGGTGCGGCGGCCCTTGCCCCACATGTCCAGCGAGTGCATCGCCGGGTCGTACCAGAAGTTCATGTAGCGTTCCGCGATGCGCGAGGAGAAGGCGTAGGCGTACTGCTTCTCTTCGGGCGTCAGCACGTCCAGATAGGCGGACACCGACAGGATCTCCACCAGCGCCGTCTCGCCATATGGACCGAGGCTGCGGCCGAAGCTGAAGCCCTGGCCCTCGGTGTTGGCGACGTTGAGCGCGATATCGGCCGCCTTGCGCAGCAAGCCTTTCAGCTCCGCGGTCGGTTGCAGGCCGGTTTCCAGGAAGCGCTCGCAGATCTCCGCGATCAGCAGGATGCTGTAACGGTCGAAGCGTCCTTCGCCGTCGGTCTCGTCGGAGAAGCCGAACTTGCCGGAGTATTTTTTGTAATGCGTGAGCATTTTCTCGAGCAGGACCTTGCCTGCGCTGTCGTCTTCCCAACCCATCATCATACGCAAGCGCGCGATGCTGAACGCCACGCCATAGTAATTGGTCGGCAAGTTGATCAGATCCCATTGCGGCGTGACGAAAGTGCGCCAGTCCAGCTGCTTGCGCAGCTTCTCCAGCGTGGCCGGGCTGACGGCACGCTCCAGCAGGCCGGCCTCCTTCAGCTTCACCAGCGCGCCGATGTAGTAATAAATGCCCCAGGTGTGGTTGTCCATGCCGACCGTCATGTCGGCGATGTCGCGATAATCCTTGAGCTTTTGCTCCAGCGACGGATCGTCCTTGGCGGTGTTGAGCAGCACGTGGCCCAGGCCCGCCGCCACCTTCCCCGGCAAGAACTTGTCGCCGCTCTTGAACGGCGAGGCGCCGTCCAGCACCATGTTCTCCCTTTCCGCCACCAGCTTCCTGAAGAAGAAATCCAGTTGCTGATAAGCGTTGTCTTGAACGATGCGGTTCATCGGCGCCGCCGATGCGGGTGCGCACGCGGTCATCACGGCCAGCGCAGCGGAGGTCAGGGAAATGAATTTCATGTCGTCTCGATTATTATTGGAAAACGTTTTACAGATAGTATGTGATTTCGCTGCTAAGGTAAACACTTACAAGGCAGGAAAAAGCTGGCTTTTTGACGAATCGATTGACCTGACGAAGAATTTCGCTATACTGCCGATTAAACGTTTAACCATAACCTGCAAAAGCAACCATGACCACTACCAAACCATTCAACCGCATCCTGCTGACCGGCGCCGGCGGCGGCCTGGGCACCGTCCTGCGCGAGCGCGCCAAGGCCTGGGCCAATATCGTCCGCCTGAACGACGTCAAGGACCTCGGCCCGGCGCGCGAGGGCGAGGAAATCGTGATTGGCGACCTGGGCGACCGCGACAAAGTCATGCAGATGATGGAAGGCGTGGACGCGGTGCTTCACTTCGGCGGCATTTCGGTGGAAGACAAGTTCGAGCCGATCATGAATGCCAATATCCTCGGCCTGCATCACCTGTATGAGGCGATCCACAAGTGCGGCGTCAAGCGCGTGATCTACGCCAGCTCCAGCCACGTGGTGGGCTACTACAAGACCACCGAACTGGTGGACGCCGGCATGCCGCTGCGTCCGGACGGTTTCTACGGCGTGTCGAAAGCGTTCGGCGAGGCACTGTCGCGCTACTACTACGACCGCTTCGGCACCGAGACCGTGTGCCTGCGCATCGGCTCCTCGTTCCCGGAGCCGAAGAACCCGCGCATGATGGTCACCTACCTGGCCTACGACGATCTGGTCGAGTTGATCCGCTGCTCGCTGTTCACGCCGCGCGTGGGTCACACCATCACCTTCGGCACCTCGAACAACGCCATCAAGTGGTGGGACAACAAATACGCTTCGCACCTGGGCTATGTGCCCAAGCACAGCTCCGCGGAATTCGCCGGCCATTTCCCGGATAGCGCGGATTATCCAGCGGCTGGCGACGCACCAACCATCTATCAGGGCGGCCCATTCGTGACGGCAGGCCCCATGTACAAATAAAACCCGGTCATCCCGGCGAAGGCCGGGATCCATAGAACGCCGCTGGTGAGATGTACTCAGCATGGATCCCGGCCTGCGCCGGGATGACGATGGCTAAAGGAGACGTATGAAATCATCACAGATTCGCATTGCCGTATTGGCCGCCGTGGCGGCCATATTCCAGACCGCGCCGGCCATTGCGGCCGAAGCGCCTAGCGCACTGACGGCGGCGCCGGCGGCCGCCATCAATCCTAAAGCCGTGCTGTCCACCATGGAGCGCGTGGCCGACTGGCAGTTGGCCAATCCAAGCAAGCACCGTCCGGACGACTGGACGCAGGCGGTGGGCTACAACGGCATCATGGCGCTGGCGAACATCTCCGGCAACAGCAAATACCGCGATGCGATGATCGCCATGGGCGAGAAGAACAACTGGAAGCTCGGCCCCAATCACTATCACGCGGACGATCACATCGTCGGCCAGACCTACGCCGAGCTGTATCTGCAAACGCGCGATCCGAAAATGATCGCGCTGTTGCGCGCCAGCTTTGACGACATCCTCGCCAACCGCCGTACCGGCTCGCTGGAATTCACCGTCAAGGGCAACCAGGACCGCTGGTCGTGGTGCGACGCGCTTTACATGGCGCCGCCGGCCTGGCTGCGCCTGTGGGCCATCACCGGCGACCAGCGCTACCTCGATTTCGCCATCAGCGAATGGTGGGTGACCTCGGACTACCTGTACGACAAGGAAGAACACCTGTACTTCCGTGACTCCAACTACTTCGACAAGCGCGAAGCCAACGGCAAGAAGGTCTACTGGAGCCGGGGCAACGGCTGGGTGATGGGCGGCCTGGTGCGCGTGCTGCAATACCTGCCGGAGAACCATCACGAGCGCCCGCGCTTCGTCCAGCAATACAGGGACATGGCGGCCCGGCTGCTTACCCTGCAGCAGCCGGACGGCCTGTGGCGCGCCAGCCTGCTCGATCCCGACACCTATCCGATGAAGGAATCGAGCGGCTCGGCGCTGTACACCTATGCCTTCGCCTGGGGCGTGAATCAGGGCCTGCTGGACGCCAAGGCCTTCAAGCCCGCCGTGCAGAAAGCCTGGACCGCGCTGGTGGCCAACGTGCAGCCGGACGGCAAACTGACCCACGTCCAGCCTATCGGCCTGGCCCCCAAAGTCTTCGACGAGAATCTCACCGAAGTGTACGGCGTCGGCGGCTTCCTGCTGGCCGGCAGCGAGGTATATCGCATGGCGGTGCTGGAAAAGACCAAGCCGCGAACGGTGAGCGTCTCCAATCCCACCGGCGGCGTGCGCGGCGACGAGCTGGCGGAAGCGCCGCTGGCGCCCGGCCTGCGCAAGCCGGTGGTGATGGACGCCGCCACTTCGGCCATCGTCAACTCGCAAGTGATCGGCAAACAGATCCTGTTCCCGGTGAACCTGGCGGCGGGCGAGACGCGCCGCTACCTGGTGCTGCCGGCCGAACGCCTGGCCGCCGTGCCGCCGGCGGACGTGAAAACCCACGCGCGCTTCGTGCCCGAACGGCTCGACGATTTCGCCTGGGAGAGCGACCGCACCGCGCACCGCGTGTACGGTCCGGCCATCATCAAGGATCCGAAGGAGCACCTGATCAGCAGCGGTGTCGACGTGTGGGTGAAGAAGGTGCGCACGCCAGTGATCGACAAGTGGTACAAGCGCGGCGAGTATCACCACGATGAGGGCGAAGGACTGGACTACTACAGCGTGGGCCAGAGCCGCGGCTGCGGCGGCACCACCATCGTCGATGATGGCAAGCTGCATAACTCGTCCAACTTCACCAGGTACAAGGTGCTGGCCGACGGCCCGCTGCGTGCCGTGTTCGAGCTGACCTACGGCGCCTGCGACGCCGGCAACGGCCGCACGGTGTCCGAAGTGAAGCGCTTCTCGATCGACGCCGGTTCCAACATGACGCGCGTTGAAACGAAGTTCGCCAGCAATCGCAAGGGTCCGTTGAACGTCGGCGTCGGCATCGTCCAGCGCGATGGCGAAGGTCACTACACCGCCGACGGCGCCGATAACTTCAACAGCTACTGGGAGCCCGCCCACGGCGACGACGGCAGCATCGGCTGCGGCGTGATCCTGCCGGCCGGGGTCAAGGCCTTCGACGTGATCGACAAGCAGCAGCTGTCGCTGGGCACGGCGCAACCGGGCCAGCCCTTCGTCTACTACTTCGGCGCCGGCTGGAGCAAGAGCGGCGACTTCGCCGACGCCGCCGCCTGGGACGCCTACGTGCGCGGCTACGCGCAAAAGCTGAAGGCGCCGCTCAAGGTCAGCAGTCAGTAAACGGCCCGCCAGCCTGGTGCTGGCGGTTTTTTTAACCCGCGATGGAAGCGCTACCACCATCTAGTTGAAGCACCCAAAACCTATAACACTGGAGACACCACATGCACACGAAACAACCCCAACCGCGGCGCATCACCGCCGCCGTCGCCCTTGCCCTGCTGGCCGGCGCGGCAATGGCGCAACAGGAAGACAGCGGCAAGCTGGAATCCGTGATCGTCACCGCCAACAAACGCGCACAGAACCTGCAGGACGTGCCGGCCTCCATCACCGTGCTGAACGACGCCGTCCTGCAGCGCGCCAACGTGCGCGACCTGGAGGACGTGCCGGCCCTGTCGCCGGCGCTGACGCTGTCCTACGGCACCCAGCCGGGCAACTTCAGCATCAACATGCGCGGCATTGGCACCTTCTCGCTGGGCATCGGCGTCGAGGCCGACGTGGCGGTGATCGTCGACGACGTGCCGCTCGGCATGCAGGCCGGCGCCTTCAAGGACCTGGCCGACGTCGGCCGCATCGAGGTGCTGAAGGGCCCGCAAAGTACGCTGTTCGGCAAGAGCTCGATCGCCGGCGCCATCAACATCACCACCAAGCCGCTGGGCGGTCCGTGGAAGACCACCGCCACCACCTACGTCACCAACGACGATGAATGGCGCGTCGGCGTCAGCACCGGCGGCGCCGTGTCCGACACCCTGCGCCTGCGCGTGGCGGCCAGCAAGACCAACTTCGACGGCACGCTCAACAACCTCACCACCGGCAAGAAACTGAACGGCAGCAAGGGCGACAACCTCAGCGGCAAGCTGGAATGGCAGCCGCTCGACCAGCTGACCCTGACCCTGACGCCGCACTACAACCGCACCGAGAAATTCTGCTGCTCGACCGCCTTCACCTCGATGTCGCCGGGCGCGCTGTACCGCAACGCGCCGCAGCTGCCGCCGTCGGTGGTGCTGGCCGGCATCCACATCGGCCCGGACAACCGCGACGTGCGCAACGATTATCCGACCGGCGGCAAGTTCCACGACGCCGGCACCGGCGTCAAGCTGGACTGGGCGTTCGACGACAACGGCCCGCTGAAGGGCCACACGCTAACCTCCATCTCGTCCTACAGCCAATACCACATGGACGATTACCAGGACAACGACAACACCGACGTCGACATCCTGCCCTTCCTGTTGTTGCCGAATGGCCAGCCGACCGGCATGCATGGCGGCCTGTACCAGTACGGCTACTTCGACGTCAAATCGACCACCCAGGAATTCCGCCTGACCTCGCCGGACAAGGGCGCGTTGCGCTACGTGGCCGGCCTGTGGTACGGCAAGAACGCGCTGACGCGCGAGCTGACCAAGGCGCCGCTGATCCAGGCCTACGGCACCGCCTACGGCGCCGACGCCTGGAACACCAGCAAGGCCATCTACGGCCAGGGCTCGTGGGACTTCCGTCCGGACACCAGCCTGATCGTGGGCGCGCGCTACAACGACGAGGACACCGGCTACAACTTCCGCCGCTACACGGTGCCGCCGCAGGCCAAGGCGCTGACCGAGTTCTACACCAAGTCCGACAACGACAAGAGCAGCACCTACAAGCTGGGGCTGGAACACCGCCTGAACAAGGATGCGATGGTGTACGCCATGGCCTCGACCGGCCACAAGGGCAAGGCCTACGACCTGACCTCGGGCTTCACGGCGGCCACGGCCAAATTGCCGGCGGTGGCGCCGGAGACCGCGCGCAGCTACGAGCTGGGCTGGAAACAAAGCCTGTGGGACAACCGCGCGATGTTCAGCGTGGCGCTGTTCCGGACCGACTTCAAGCACTTCCAGCAATCGTCCAGCTTCTTCGACGACGACGGCACCTTCCGTACCGGCCTGAACAGCATCGGCGGCTTGCGCACGCAAGGCCTGGAGGTGGAAGGCAACGTGCGCGTGACGCGCGCGCTGCAGCTGAACGGCAGCTTCGCCTACACCGAGGCCACCATCCAGGAATTCGAGAACGGGCCGTGCTACAACGTCATCAACGCGGCCGGGACGGCCGGCACGCCGGGACCGGGCTGCGCGCAGAACCCCAAGTACAACAACACCTTCGTGCAAAACCTGGCCGGCAAGACCCTGCCGAACGCGCCCAAGGTCAAGGTCAACCTGGGCGGCCAGTATGACCTGATACTGCCATCGGCCAGCTTCAACGGCTTCCTCGCCGGCTCCACGCGCTACCAGAGCCGCACCCAGTTCTCGCTGAACCAGGACCCCAACACCATCCAGGGGGCGTACGCGATCACCAACGTCAGCTTTGGAGTGAAGGACAAGCAGGACCGCTACAAGTTCACGGTGCTGGTCAACAACCTGTTCGACAAGCGCTACGCGACCGGCCTGAACAACGCGATCGCCAACGGCACCTGGAGCCCGAAAGCGCCGAACACGCCGGTGGCGGTCAACACCACCGAATGGATGCCGCCGCGCGACTTCCAGCGCTACTTCGGCGCCCGCCTCGACGTCACCTTCTAACCCACTCCGGGGTCAGGTCCTCCATTTCTACACGGCCCCAGCCGTAGCGGGACGCTACGGCTGGGGCCGTGTAGAAATGGAGGACCTGACCCCGGATCTCCCTCGCGACGCTGGCAGATGGTCGCTCTTTGGCCCCCGCGCCCACCGCGGGGGCTTTTTTTTAACCAAATGCAAAATTACCGCCGCGCGGACCGCATTACTGTTGAGTCAGATTCGTAAAATGTTAACTCGGACATGGTAAGCTTCGACCCCGGCACCCTCCTCGCTGCACCCTGTTACTCCAACTTCCACCGTAACTACTTAATTTCATGGATATTGTTCTCGCGCTGAAAGCCCTCATCATGGGCCTGGTTGAAGGTTTCACGGAATTCCTGCCGATCTCGTCCACCGGCCATCTGATCCTCACCGAGCACCTGCTGGGCTTCCAGGGCATGGAAGAAAAAATCAATGTGTTTGAAATCGTGATCCAGGCCGGCGCCATCTTCGCCGTCTGCTGGGAGTACCGCGCGCGCATCGCCAAGGTCACCACTGGGCTGACCACCGACCGCAAGCAGCAACGCTTCGCGCTCAACATCGCCATCGCCTTCCTGCCGCTCGCCATCCTCGGCCTGGCGCTGGGCAATGTGCTCAAGGAGCACCTGTTCAAGCCGGTGCCGGTGGCCCTGGCCCTGATCGTCGGCGGCATCGTCATCCTGGTGGTCGAGCGCCATGTGGCCGCCAATCCGGTGTCCGTGCGCGTGCATTCGGTCGACGACATGACGCCGCTGGATGCCTTAAAAATGGGCATCGCCCAGGCCTTCGCCCTGATTCCCGGCACCAGCCGCTCCGGCTCCACCATCATCGGCGGCATGATGTTCGGCTTTTCGCGCCAGGCCGCGACCGAGTTTTCCTTCCTGCTGGGCATTCCCACCCTGCTGATCGCCTCCGCCTACTCGCTGTTCAAGGCGCGCGAGCTGCTGGCGGTGTCGGATCTGCCGATGTTCACCATCGGCACGGTGTCGGCCTTCATCTCGGCGTTCTTCTGCG
This sequence comes from Duganella sp. SG902, assembly GCF_013376005.1. Lineage (GTDB taxonomy): Bacteria > Pseudomonadota > Gammaproteobacteria > Burkholderiales > Burkholderiaceae_D > Rugamonas. The sequence goes on from NZ_JABMJK010000009.1 coordinate 217,694, forward strand.
TGCGCTGGCTGCTGCGCTATGTCGCTTCCCATACTTTCACGATTTTTGCCTGGTATCGCATCGCTTTTGGCCTGCTGGTGCTCATCACAGGTTACACTGGCGTGATCGTCTGGAAGGACTAAATCTTTTATAAAGTAGTTGCAGTAGCATCATGAATCATCAGGAAACCAACGAACGCGCCCTCCACTTGCTGCAAACCGTGTTTGGCTATCCCGCCTTCCGCGGCCAGCAGGGGGAGATTGTCAGCCACGTGGCCGGCGGCGGCGACGCGCTGGTCCTGATGCCCACCGGCGGCGGCAAGTCGCTGTGCTACCAGATCCCGGCCCTGCTGCGCGACGGCGTCGGCGTGGTGGTGTCGCCGCTGATCGCGCTGATGCAGGACCAGGTCGACGCGCTGGAGGAAGTCGGCGTGCGCGCGGCCTTCCTGAATTCCACCCAATCGTACGAGGAAGCCAGCCGCATCGAGCGGCTGGTGCGCACCAACCAGCTGGACCTGGTCTACGTGGCGCCCGAGCGCCTGATGACGGACCGCTGCCTGAACCTGTTCCAGGATTCGAAGATCTCGCTGTTCGCCATCGACGAGGCGCACTGCGTGTCGCAATGGGGACATGACTTCCGGCCCGAGTACATCAAGCTGTCGGTGCTGCACGAGCAGTTCCCAAACGTGCCGCGCATCGCCCTCACCGCCACCGCCGATCCGCAGACGCGCGCCGAAATCGTGCACCGCCTGCAGCTGGACGACGCGGCGCAATTCGTCTCGTCCTTCGACCGCCCCAACATCCGCTACCAGATCGTCGAAAAAGCCAACGGCCGCAAGCAGCTGCTGGACTTCATCACCACCGAGCATGGCGGCGATTGCGGCATCGTCTACTGCCTGTCGCGCAAGAAGGTCGAGGAGACGGCGGAATTCCTGAACGAGAACGGCGTGCGCGCGCTGGCCTATCACGCCGGCATGGAGCACGCCAAGCGCGCCGCCAACCAGGCCAGGTTCCTGCGCGAAGAGAACATCGTCATGTGCGCCACCATCGCCTTCGGCATGGGCATCGACAAGCCGAATGTGCGCTTCGTCTGCCACCTGGATCTGCCCAAGAGCATCGAGGGCTACTACCAGGAGACCGGCCGCGCCGGCCGCGATGGCGAGCCGTCCAGCGCGTGGATGGCCTACGGCCTGCAGGACGTGGTGCTGCAGCGGCGCATGATCGACGAATCCGAGGCCGACGAAACCTTCAAGCGCGTGCTGGGCAACAAGCTCGACGCGATGCTGGGCCTGTGCGAGACCCTGAGCTGCCGGCGCGTGCGCCTGCTCGACTACTTCGGCGAGAAAGCCGGCCCCTGCGGCAATTGCGATACCTGCCTGATTCCGCCGGTGTCCTTCGACGGCACGGTGCCGGTGCAGAAACTGCTGTCGACCGTGTACCGGGTCGACCAGCGCTTCGCGGCCGGCCATGTGATCGACGTGCTGCGCGGGCAGGAGACGGAGCGCATCAAGACCTGGCACCACGATTCGCTGTCGGTGTTCGGGATTGGCGCCGACCGCAGCGAGCAGGAGTGGCGCGCCATCCTGAGGCAAGTGATCGCGCTCGGCCTGCTGACGGTCGATCACGAACAATTCAGCTCCCTGAAACTGACCGACGCCGCGCGCCCGGTGCTCAAGGGCGGGCAGAAGGTGCAGCTGCGCCAGTACCAGAAGCCGGTAAAGCAGAAGCCGAGCCGCGCGGCCAAGGGCTATGTGGAAAGCGACCTGTCGGCGCAGGAGCAAAAGATCTTCGACCGCCTGCGCTCCTGGCGCATGGGCACGGCGCGCGAGCACAACGTCGCCGCCTACATCATCTTCAACGACGCCACCCTGCGCGAAATCGCCAAGGCGCGGCCGATGGCGCTGGACGACCTGCGCGGCATCTCCGGCGTGGGCGAGAAAAAGCTGGCCTCCTACGGCGACGAAATTGTCGCCCTGATTCAGGAAATGGATTAGTCAGCGGCTGGTGATGACTCTGCTACGATTCGGGGTCAGCTCTGACATTCGGACAGGCAGAGATAATGTTTGAGAAATCTCAATGCGGCCTACGAAAAACCAAAGTCTGAAATACAAAAGCAGCAGGCATTTACGTATCAGTTTTGATTAACTCGGTTCTTACAAATATCAATAGTGGTAGCCGCGTGTCCGAATGTCAGAGCTGACCCCGAATTGCTCGCGGGGTTAGGCGGTGACGATGTTGCGGTAGCGGCTGGGCGCTGCGCCGAGGGCGGCGCGGAAGCGGTGGCTGAAGTGGCTCAGGTCGGCGTAGCCGCAGGCGTCGGCGATTTGCTGCAATGGCTGGCCGGTGGTCTTCAGCAGCACGCGCGCGTGCTCGATGCGGCGCGACGCGATCCAAGCGGAAGGCGACATCCCAAACGATACTTTGAACATCCGCGCCAGGTGGAACTCGGACATGCACGCCAGCGCCGCCAGCATGCCCAGGGTGATGTTATGCCCCAGGTTCGCCTCGATGTAGTCCGCCAGCCGCCGCCGCACCACCGGCGCCAGGCCGCCGCGCACGCGCGCCTGCTGCAGCGGCACCGATTGCGCCAGCAGCAGGTGGCTCAGCGCTTCGTGCGTGATTTCATTGGCGCGCAATTGCGCGTCCGGTCCGTCCCACGACATGCCGGCCAAGGCCCCGCACAGGCGGGCGATGCGCTCATGCTCGAAGTAGGTGCGGTCGGCCAGCGTCAGCTCGCGCGGTTCGCGGTCCAGCTCCACCACCGCGCGCCGCGTGAAGTGCTCGGGCAGGAAGTAGAGGTGCATGAAGTGCATCTGCCCGCGCACGGTCCACGAGGACTCGTGCCAGTCCGGCAGGGTGCACAGCCTTTTGGGCCCACCGTACAGGCCCGGAAGTTCGGAACGCTCGGTGCGGTGGCCGCCGTCCAGATAACAGGACAGCGTATGATGGCCCGGCTGGTTGTAGCTGGTCTCCGCCACCGGCGTGTCGCGCCGCCAGATGGCGACCGCCAGTTCGTCCCCCAGCCACGCGAAGCGCTCCAGCTGCGCATCGGTTTCGGACATGGTCTTGAATACGGAATGCGACAGCTGCCCGTCCGGCAAGGCGGACAGCAAGGTGGCGGGCAGGTTGTTGGCGCGGGAGGACATGGAGAAAGTCTAGCACGCGGCGCCGCCCCATGCCGGCGGCGGCCGCGATATGCGCAATTTCAGACAAGTCGCCACGCCGCCGCGCCGGCATGCTGTCCCTACTATGAATATTTTCCTCTACCTCCTCACAGTCCTGATCTGGGGCACGACCTGGATCGCTATCACTTTTCAACTGGGCGTGGTGCCGGCGCCGGTGTCGATCGCCTATCGCTTCTGGATCGCCGCCGCCGTGCTGTTCGCCGGCCTGCTGCTGACGCGCCGTCAATGGTGGCCGCCACGCCAGGCATGGCCTTATCTGTTCGCGCAGGGCATGGCGCTGTTTTGCCTGAACTTCCTGTGCTTCTACTACGCCAGCCAGTGGGTCACCAGCGGCCTGGAAGCGGTGGTGTTCTCCACCGCGCCGCTGTGGAACGCCATCAACGGCCGCATCTTCCTCGGCCGACCGATCAAGCCGCAGGTGATGCTGGGCGCGCTGCTCGGCCTCGGCGGCATCGTGCTGCTGTTCGCGCCGCAGATGGCCGGCCACTGGCATGACAGCCATACCCTGCTCGGCCTCGCGTTGACGCTGGGCGGTACGCTGTGCTTCTCGTGCGGGAATCTGCTGTCCAGCCGCATGCAGTCCATGAACCTGGGCCTCACGCCATGGCTGACCAACACCTGGGCCATGCTGATCGGCTCCACCACGCTGGGCGTGGCGGCGCTGGCCATGGGCATGCCGTTCACGCTCGATCCGTCGCCGCGCTATCTCGGCGCCCTGCTGTATCTCGCCATTCCCGGCTCGGTGATCGGCTTTACCGCTTACCTGATGCTGGTCGGCCGCATCGGGCCTGACCGCGCGGCCTATTCCACGGTATTATTCCCCATCGTAGCGCTGACCATTTCGACCATTTACGAAGGCTACCATTGGACGCCGCTGGCCCTGTGCGGGCTGGCGCTGGTACTGGCGGGGAATCTGCTGGCGTTTCTGCCGCCGTCCCTGCGCGCCAGGCTGATGGGAGCCGCATAGACCAGGAGATCGCATGAACCGTATCGGCCTTTTCGCCGCACTGGCCCTGAGCCTTTCCGCCCACGCCGGCAACCAGCCGGCCGATACGGTCTACCGCAACGGTTATGTCTACACGGTGGACGCCAAGGACAGTGTGCGGCAGGCGCTGGCCGTCCGTGCCGGCCGCATCGTCTACGTGGGCGATGACGATGGCGTGAAGGCTTATACCGGCAAGAAGACGGAAGTGATCGATCTGCGCGGCCGCATGCTGATGCCCGGCCTGATCGACGGTCATATGCATCCGCAATCCGGCGGCAGCCGCCTGCTCAACTGCAGCCTGAATTATGAGTCGCTGACGGTGGCGCAGTTCCAGTCGCGCATCCAGGCCTGTCTCGATAACGACAAGAAGTCCGGCGCCGACCGCTGGCTCGTCGTGGTCAACTGGTTCCAGCAGGGGATGCTTCCCGATGGCGTGGCAACCACCGCCGCCACCCTGGACGCGCTCAAGACCGACCGTCCCATCATCGTGCGCTCGTCGTTCGGCCACTCGGCGCTGCTGAATTCCAAAGGCATCAAGCTGGCCAGGATCGAGCGCGACACGCCCAATCCCGCCGGCGGCGTGATCACCCGCGACGACAAGGGCAATGCCACCGGCCTGCTGGAGGATGCCGCGCAGGACCTGGCCATGAACCTGCTGCCGCCGTTGACGGTGGCCGAGAATCTGGCCGCCTCCAAGGCAGCGCTGGCGGCAATGCGTCAGCAAGGCATCACCACCTTCCTCGACGCCTATACCGATCCGGAAACCATGACCGCCTTCCGCGATCTGCAAAAGCAGGGCAAGCTGACGGCGCGCGCGCATTTCGCGGTGCTGATCGATCTGGATAAAGGCGCGACGCCGCAAAGCGCGGTGGCGGAGCTGCTCAAGCAGCGCAAGCAGTTCGACCAGGGGCCGACGAAAGTGGCGCCGTCAATGCAGGTGCGCCACGCCAAGCTGTTCATGGATGGCGTGATTTCCGCGCCCGCCTTCACCGGCGCCATGATCGAGCCCTACCTCGTCAACAAGGGCACGCCGGACAAGCCGGACTGGCAGCCCGGCCCGCACAACGGCCCGCCCAGCTACTTTTCGCCGGAAGCGCTGCGCACCACGCTCAAGGAACTGGCGCGCGCGCACATCGATCCGCACATCCACGTCGACGGCGACCGCGCGGTGCGCGAGTCGCTGGACGCCATCGAGGACGTGCGCGCCACGCCGGAAGGCAAGCGTATGCGCCCGGCGCTGGCGCATGATGAAATCGTCGCGCCCGAGGATTACGCGCGCTTCGCCAAGCTGGATGTGACGCCGGTGCTGTCCTTCCAGTGGGCCAAGCCGGCGCCGGACACGGTGGGCGCCTTGAAGGATTTCATGGGGCCGAAGCGCTACGCATTGGTGGAGCCGCAAGCGCTGCTGCTCGACGCCGGCGCGCGCATCGCCTATGGCAGCGATTGGCCGGTCGATCCGCTGGATGAATGGTTCGCGCTGAAAGTGGGCGTGACCCGCACCGCCGCGCCCAACGCCGGCAAGGAGTACCAGGGCCGGCTGACCGATCAACCAGGCCTGCCGCGTGCCGCCGCCCTGCGCGCGATCACGCTCAACGCCGCCTACACGCTGCGCCAGGAAACGCAAACCGGCTCACTGGAAGTGGGCAAGCTGGCAGACCTGATTGTCCTCGACCGTAACTTCTTTACGATACCGGCCGAGGACATCGCCAACATCAAGGTGCTGCAGACCATGGTGGGCGGGAAAATCGTCTATGAGTCCAAGGGCATGCGGTAAGATGTCGGCCTTTGCACAACACAGCATGCCATGACATTCGCCATTTCCCTGTTGATCATCATCGCCACGGCGGCCGTGGTGTACGCGATCATCAAGACCAATCCGAACCAGCCCAAGCCATTGCCTCTGCCCACCGGCGTGCCGTATGAGCCCAAGCTGCCGGATGCGGCGCCCGCGCTGCACTGGTCCGACGGCGGCCGCTTCATGGTGGAGGTGATGACGGAATCTCGCTACCAGCCGACTTTAAAAGCGCTGGCGGGCGAGCATGGCGACCAGGCCGCCGCCACACAGTACGTGGCCACGCTGATGCCGGACGATCACAACGCCTATGAGAACGAGGCGGTGGCGGTGTTCATCGAAGGCCGCATGGTGGGCTATCTGGCGCAGAAGGCGGCCGTCAAGTTCCGCGAGCTGCTGCGCAAGAAGGAAGCCAAGGGACAGCTCAGCACCACCGACGCGCAAGTACGCGGCGGCGCGCTGTGGGAGGGCAAGCGGCTGCAGTATGTGGTGGTGCTTGACGTGGAGCCACTGGAAAAATGAAGCTGCTCGCCACAGCACTCATGGCAGCCGCCGCGCCGCTGTGGGCCGCGGAGCCGCCGCTGATCGTGCACTACAACGAGCGCCCGCCGCATCACTACACCGAGCACGGCGTGCCGCAAGGTCCCGCCATCGCCAAGGTGACCGAGGCGCTCGCCACTGCGCACATTCCCTACAGGCTGCGCGGCACACCCGCCAAGCAGCAGCTGATCATCCTGCAAAAGAACGAGGCGCCGGCCTGCATGCTGGCGTGGGTGGATCTGCCCGGCCGCGACGACAAGGGCAAACTATCGGAAAAGATCTATGACGACCGCCGCCTGTGGTGCACCAAGGCGACGCCGGATGAGACAATGCAGCGCCTGAACGCGGCGCTGCTCAAGTGATTACTTCTTGGTGAAGACCAGATCCCACACGCCGTGGCCCAGCTTCAGGCCGCGGTTCTCGAACTTGGTCAGCGGACGGTAGGCCGGTTGCGGCGCGTAGCCGTCGGCGGTGTTCCGCAGGCCCTCTTCAGCGCTCAGGACTTCCAGCATCTGCACCGCATAATCTTCCCAGTCGGTGGCCAGGTGGATGTAGCCGCCCTGTTCCAGCTTCCGCACCAGCTGCTTCACAAACGGCGCCTGGATCAGACGGCGCTTGTTGTGGCGCGCCTTGTGCCACGGATCCGGGAAGTAGATATGCACGCCATGCAGCGAGCCATCCGGGATCATGAAGTTCAGCACCTCCACCGCGTCGTGCTGGATCGCCTTGAGATTGGTCAGCCCCTGCTCGTTGATCAGCTTGAGCAGGCTGCCCACGCCCGGCGTGTGCACTTCCACCCCGATGAAATCCTTCTCCGGCATCACGCCGGCGATGTGCGCCGTGGTGCCGCCCATGCCGAAGCCGATTTCCAGCACCACCGGCGCCTTGCGCCCGAACGCCTGCTCGTAGTCCAGCGGCGCCTTGGTGTACTCGATCAGGAACTTCGGTCCCAGCTCTTCCAGCGAACGCGCCTGCGCCGTCGACAGGCGACCGGCACGGGTCACGAAACTGCGGATGCGGTGTTCGGTCGGGTCGTACAGCATCGGCCGCGCTGGGCCGTCTTTGGGCGTATCGGAAGACATGGGCGAAAATCGTGGGAAATTATTTGAGGCGGCATTATATCAGGCTTAACCTGTGGTTTTTCCAAATCGATTGACACTTGCTAGCAGTTGAGGTCTAATCGTTCCTGAGGCGTGAAATCGTTTTCAAACGTAGCAATGCCCTCCATTTCGATCCTGACAAACTTATTAAAAATGACCGATTTCACGCAATTCCCACCCTCGTTCACCTGGGGCGTCGCCACCAGCGCATTTCAAATTGAAGGCGGCGCCAGCGCCGACGGCAAAGGCCCGTCGATCTGGGACACCTTCAGCCACACGCCGGGCAAAGTCATCGACGGCACCAACGGCGACGTCGCCTGCGACCACTATCACCGCTACCCGGAAGACGTGGCCATCATGGCCAGCCTGGGCGTGGACGCCTACCGCTTCTCGATGGCCTGGTCGCGCGTGCAGCCGCAAGGCAAAGGCGCCTGGAACGAGGCCGGCTGGGACTTCTACGACCGCCTGCTGAAGGAACTGGAAAGCAAGGGCATCGCCGCCCACATCACCCTGTACCACTGGGACCTGCCGCAGGGCCTGCAGGACGAGGGCGGCTGGCTGAACCGCGACACCGCCTACCACTTCGCCGAGTACGCGGCCGAGGTGGCGCGCCGCTTCGGCAACCGGGTGAAAACGATTGCCACTCACAACGAGCCGTGGTGCACGGCCAACCTCGGCTACGGCAACGCGCAGTTCGCGCCGGGCGTGGCCGACCTCAAGCAATCGATCCAGGTATCGCACCATCTGGTGCTGTCGCACGGCCTGGCCATGAGCGCCATGCGCAAGGTCGGCAGCTCGGCCCAGCTGGGCATCGTGCTGAACCAGTGGACCGCCGATCCGGCCACCGACAGCGAGGCCGACAAGGCCGCCGCCGAGTTCGAGTACTCGCGCTCGGTCGAGTGGTTCATGGATCCCATCTTCAAGGGCAAGTATCCGGAACTGGCGCTCAAGGTCCACGGGGACAACGCGCCGGTGGTGCACGACGGCGACCTGGAAGCCGCCCACCAGAAGATCGACTTCCTGGGCGTGAACTACTACTTCCGCGCGTTCTGCTCGACCGAAACGCCGCCGCGCCAGCCGGAATGCAAGCTGGGCAAGACCGACATGGGCTGGGAAATCTACCCGGACGGCCTGACCGAGCTGCTGCTCAAGCTGCACGCCGCCTACGAACTGCCGCCGATCTACATCACCGAGAACGGCATGGCCAATCCGGACACCGTGATCAACGGCGAAGTGCCGGACGAGGCGCGCATCGATTTCGTCAAGCGCCACCTGAAGGCCCTCAACGACGCCCGCCTGCAAGGCGTGAACATCCAGGGCTACTTCCTGTGGTCGCTGCTGGACAACTTTGAATGGAACTCGGGCTACGCCAAGCGCTTCGGCATCGTCCACGTGGACTACGCCACCCAGAAGCGCACCCTGAAGCACAGCGCGCTCTGGTATCGCGACTATCTGATCCAACAGCGTCCGCAAAAGACCGCGCACGCCGCCTGAGCAACGCAACCGTAGTACCGCCGCCGGTCCTGGCCACAGGGCCGGCGGCATCCGTTCAAGCCGGCCGCAGAGCTGGTGCTACACTCCAACGAGAACGACGAGGACGACACTATGACCACCGCGCAATCCACCGTGCAGAACGAGCCGCAACCGCCGCACGACCAGCAGTCGCCCGGCGCCCAGCCGCCATCCCTGTTGCGCGCCATGTTCGCGCGCGGCACGCCCATGCTGTGGGTGCCGAGCGGCTACTTCGCCATGGCGCTGACCTACATGATGCTCACCAGCGTGACCTCCATCATGTTCAAGAACCTCGGCATGGACAACGGCCAGGCCGCGCAATACGCCAGCTACCTGATCCTGGCCTACACCATCAAGCCGCTGTTCGCGCCGTTTGTCGAAATGTACCGCACCAAGAAGTTCTTCGTGCTGGCGGCGCAGCTGATCGTCGGCCTGGGCTTTGCCGGCGTGGCGCTGGCCATGTCGCTGCCCGACTACATGGTTATCATGGTGTTCCTGTTCGGCGTGTTGTCGCTGGTCGGCGCCACCCAGGACATCGCCTCCGACGGCGTCTACGTCACCGCGCTGGACACCAAGACCCAGTCGCTGTTCTGCGGCATCCAGAGCCTGAGCTGGAACATCGGCCCCATCGTCGCCTCGGGCGGCATGGTGTACCTGAGCGGCTGGCTGCACACCCACTACTTCAAGCACCAGGCCGGCACCTTCGGTCCGGAATGGATCGATTCGTGGCGCATCATCTTCTTCATCGTGGCCGGCATCACCATCCTGACCGCGCTGTGGCATATGCGCGTGATGCCGGACGGCGCCAAGGCCGAGAACGCGCCCAAGTCGGTGGCGGAAGCGGCCTTCATCCTCAAGGATTCCTTCATCACCTTCTTCCAGAAGCGCGACGTCTGGCTGATGGTGGGCTTCGCCTTCGTGTTCCGCCTGAGTATCGGCCTGCTGGAGAAGATCGGCCCGTTCTTCATGGTCGACCCGGTGGCGCAGGGCGGCCTCGGCCTGTCGAACGAGATGCTGGGCCTGATCTACGGCACCTACGGCCTGATCGCCGTGCTGCTGGGCTCCCTGCTGGGCGGCATCTTCGTGGCGCGCCGCGGCCTGCAAAAGACCCTGTTCCTGCTGTGCTGCGCGGTCAACATCCCCAATGTGACCTTCCTGCTGATGTCGATCTACCAGCCGGACAACCTGGTGGTGATCTGCGCCGGCGTGGCGATCGAGAAATTCTTCTTCGGCTTCGGCTCGGTAGGTTTCATGATCTACCTGATGCAGCAGCTGGCGCCGGGCAAGTACACCACCACCCACTACGCCTTCGGCACCGGCCTGATGGGCCTGTGCATGATGGTGACCGGTGTGGTCAGCGGCCACCTGCAGCAGCTGCTGGGCTATGTGCACTACTTCTGGCTGGTGATGGCGGCCACCATCCCGTCCTTCCTGGTCACGTGGTTCGCGCCGTTCCACCATAAGGAATAAGCGGGAACCACGCCGCCCGCAGGCGCATGCACGGCTGCTCGACCAGACGGTAAAGCAGCCAGCCGCCGCCCACACCGGCAAGCATGACCAGCGCGATACCCGGCGCGCCATGCTTGTCGATGCCCATCCCCTCCGACACCACCTTGAACAGCGGCTTGTGCGCGAGGTAGATGGCGTAGGACCACAGCGCCAGGCTTTCAGCGCCCGGCACGCGCACACGCCCCATCGGTCCCAGCGCCGCCAGCACCAGCAGGCCGAAACTCATCGACAGCAGCGTGAAGCCGAAAGCGGTGATGAAAAACGATTCGTCCTCAAAGCGCGCCAGCAGCCAGCATGCCACGCCCAGTCCCGCCGCCAGCAGCGGTTTGCTGTGCAGGAGCACGCGCTCGTACAGCGGACGATGGAAGTTCTTCAGCATGGCGATCGCCACCCCCGGCAGCAATTCGTCAAAGCGCGCGAAGCTGGAGTAGTACACCTCCTGCGAAAACGGCTGCATGCCGTCAGCCCACGCATGCACCCTGAAGGAAATGGCGGCCGCCACGGCCAGCGCCAGCGCCGCCCATGCCGCCGGCGCGCGGCGCAGCAACAGCAAGGCCAGTGGCAGCACCACGTAAAACTGCTCCTCGATGCAGAGCGACCATGAGTGGGTGAAGGTCTGGCCGTATTGCAGGCCGAAGTTCTGCGTGAAGGTGAGGAAGCGCCACAGCGGCGCGGTGGCCGAGCCGCCCAGCGCCACCGGGAACAGGCAGTACGCCGCCAGCACCACATAATAATTCGGCAGCGTGCGCAGCAGGCGGCGCCCGAAGAAGGTCGCCAGCGGCACGCGCTGCGCCAGCAGCTGGTTGCCGATCAGGTAACCGCTCAATACAAAGAACAGATCGACGCCGGCCCAGCCGACGCGGCCAAGCGCACCGAAGTCGCCGCCCCCGGCCACCACGCCGTAGTGGTACATCAGCACCAGCGCGATGGCCAGCGCGCGCAAGGTGTCCAGGCCGTGAATCCGGGTAGTCATAATGCCCTTTCAGTCAATGGAAAAGGCGATTCTGCCGCCGCCGCGCCGCCCAGGCATGCGCCTTGTGACGAAAGCCGGAATCGGCGTGACGCACGCCGCCAACCGTCATATCGCCCCTGCTATACTCGCTGCCGATGACGACCCTGCCCAATCCCCTGCTGTCCGCCGCCCGCATGCTGCTATTGAACGCGCTGGCCTGGATTGCGGTCAGCGCGGTGGGCGCCCTCGGCGCGGCCAGCGCCAGCGGCTACCTGCGTCTATGGCAGCAATGGTGCATCGACTATGTGCCGATGATGATGCTCAGTTCCGGCCTGTGCCTCGCCCTGCTGCGCTGGCCCACGCTGTTTGCCTCGTGGCGCAAGGTGCTGCTCCTGTTCGTGGTGGTGATGGTGCTGTTCCAGCCGCTGCAATGGCTGTACCTCGACTGGGTGCGCGACGACGACACCCTCGGCCTGCAAAGCGCCTACCTGGCGCGCCTGCGCATGCGGCGCTTCAGCTGGTTTATCACCGGCGCCACGTTCGCCATCATCGTCGCCATCGGCAACTGGCGGCTGGCACGGGCGCGCGAGCGCGATCTGCAGCGCACCCACACCGAGAACCTCGAGCTGTCGCTGGCGCTGGAGCAGCAGCGCATGCTCGCGCTGCGCGCGCAACTGGAACCGCACTTCATCTTCAACGCGCTGAACGCGATCAGCGCCCTGGTGCGCGACGGCGACAAGGCCGTGTCGCTGCAAGGCATCAGCCGCCTGAGCGACCTGCTGCGCTATGCGCTGTCGGCCAGCCTGCGCGATTCGGTGCGGCTGGGCGAGGAACTGCGCTTCGTGCGCGACTACGCCGACCTGCAGCGCCTGCGCTACGGCGAGCGCCTGCAACTGCACGTCCACTGCGACGACCTGAGGCTGCACGAGGCACCCTGCCCGCCGCTGCTGCTGCAACCGCTGATCGAGAACGCCCTGCGCCACGACCTCGATTGCCACGACGGCGCCAGCGATATCCAGGTGCGGATCGAGCAGCGCGGCGACATGCTGTCGATCAGCGTCTCCAACCCGCTCAACGCCAGCGTGCCGGCCAATCCCGGCACCGGATTGGGCCTGCAAAACACGCGCGAGCGCCTGCGCATCTTCAATCCATCGGCGGCGCTGCACACGGAGCGGCGCGGCGAGCGCTTTTACGCGGAAATCGAGCTGCCGTGGGAATGATCAACTACCTCATCGTCGACGACGAAGCTCCCGGCCGCGCCAACCTGCGGCTGGCGCTAGCCGCGCATCCGGACTGGCGGCTGCAAGCCGAATGCGACAGCGCGGCGGCCGCGCGCCGCGCGCTGGCCGACGCGCCGGCCGCCGTGGTCTTCCTCGATATCCAGATGCCGGGAGAATCCGGACTGGAACTGGCGCGTGAACTGAGCCGGATGGCGGCGCCGCCGCTGATCATCTTCGTCACCGCCTACAACAGCCACGCGCTGGACGCGTTTGAAGTGCACGCGCTGGACTACCTGCTCAAGCCCATCGACGACGAACGGCTGGCGCGCACAGTGGCGCGCGCGGCGTCCATGCTGGCCTGGCGCCACGGCGACGGGTATCGCAACGCCTTGCGCAACTACGCGGCCGTGACGCAACCGGCCCACGCCGAAGTGCTCAGCGTGCGCTCGGTCGGCTCGATCGAACAAATCAGGATACAAGACATCCTGTGGCTGCAATCGGCGGGCAATTATGTGGAACTGCATCTGACGGCGCGCGCGGTGCTGCACCGCATGCCGCTCAGCCGCCTGGAGCAGCTGCTGCCGCCGGACCAGTTCCTGCGCGTGCACCGCACCGTGATCGTGCGGCGCGACCAGATCCGCCGGCTGACGGTGGTGGGCGATGGCCGCCACGAGCTGACGCTGGCCTGCGGCGCGCGGCTGGCCGTCAGCGAACGCTATGTGCGCGACCTCAAAGCCTGCCTGTGAGCGGCTTCAAGCCTCGCCGGCGAGCGAGCGCAGGTCCTCCTCGCGCACGCGGCGCTCGGGCGCCAGCACGCGGGCGATCACTTGCGGATTCAGTCCCATGTTCTGCAGCAGCTCCACCGCACCGGGCGTGCCGACGTCGCGCTGCACCTGCAGCGCCTGCCGCACGATGAAATCATAGGAATGCCAGCCGGCGGTGTCCGACGTTTGCGGCCGCTGGCGCCTGTCGTGTTCCGGTTTCATGACCTGCCCCTCCCTGTTATACCCGCATAGGGTAGCGCAAGATGGGACCAGTCGGCGTACGGTAGGCCTACTCCTTGCCGGGGTCGTGCGACAGCACCACCTTGTAGCCTTCCGGCGCCACCGAGGTATCAAAAGGATAGTTGGCGAGGTTTTGCTGGTCCAGCATGCCCAGCTTGATGAGCACGGTATGCGGCAGCTCCTTGGTGCGTCCCTCCAGCAGGTTGACCGCCGCGTTGATCGCCACCCGCGCCTGGCTCACGCCCTTGGTGTCGGCGGCGGCATAGATGTCCTTGCTGCGCACCAGGTGGGCGATCTCGCTGGTCAGGTCGTAGGCCACCACGCGGACGCGCCCGTCCAGCCCGGCCGCCTTGATCGGCCCCAGCGCGGCCGGCGCGCAGCCGGTGCAGCCGAGCAGGTAATCGAGCCGGTTGCCGTGCCGCGCCAGGATGCGCCCGGCCAGCTGCGCCTGCAGGCCGCGCTCGCTGTCGCCGTAGCGGATGTCCAGGATGTTGACCTCGATCGGCGCCTCCTGCGCGGCGATGCGCGTGCCATCCACCTCGCCCTTGACCCAGCCCGCCCCCATCGGTCCCGGCAGCAGGGCGATGTTGATCGACTTCAGGCCGCGCTGCTGGGCGTCGCGGATGGCCCAGCGCGTGGCCTCCAGGCCCATCGCGCGCAGCGAGGTGGTGACCTTGAGATTCAGGTCGTCGCTGCGGCTGTCGTTGGCCAGCTCCAGCACCGGGATGCCCGCCGCGCGGGCGCGGGCGATCGAGTGGTTGTTGGCCGTCATGCTGATCGGCGAAATCACGATGGCGTCGTATTTGGCGGCGATGGCCTCGTCCATCTTTTGCAGCTGGCCCTGCAGGTCATCGTAGCCGGTGGCGGGCAGGATGTCGGCCGCCACGCCGAGCCGGCGCGCCTCGCTGATCACGCCGTAGGCGCAGCCGCTCCAGTAGGGGTCCTTCAGGTGCGGGAACAGGAAGGCGATGCGCCAGCGTTTGCTCGCGTGCGCGGCCGGCGCGTACAGTCCCGGTACCACGCGGCCGCTGGCCAGCGCGTCATCGGCGGTGCCGTTGGCCTGCAGTGGCCGGAAGATCGACGTCACCGGGATCGGCGCGAACTTGGGCGCCTGCTGCGCCAGCGCCGGCACGCCAACACAGCATGCGGCCAAGAGGGATAGGCTTGCGTGGAGCTTCTTCATGGTCCGGCCCTGTGTTTTTCGCCGCATGCCGCCGGCGCGCGCGACGCGCTGTCGCCGAGCGGCACCAGCACGCCATTGCGCGCGCCCAGCCGCGCCAGTTCGCCCGAGCGCACCATCTCGTTGAACAGGGCGTTGTAGCGCTCGCGCACCGCGCTGAATTTGGGATCGCGCGGGAAGGCCAGGTAGCCGTCCAGCTGCGCGATGTCGGGGCACAGCACCGTCAGCGACTCGCCCAGGTGCAGGCTGTCGATCAAGCCGGTGCTGTTGCGTTCATTGGAGGCCAGCAGGTCGACCCGGCCCAAGGCCAGCATCTGCAGGCCGTTTTCCAGTTGCGTCACTCCGCTGACATCGAGCTGTGGGCGCGCCGCCTCGAACTGCGCGCCGTAATGCCAGCCACGCACGGCGGCGATGCGGCGCGACTTCAGCGCCGCCAGGTCGCCATGCCATGGCGGCTCGGTATCGCGGCGCGCGTAGAACACCATGCGGTCGCGGTAAAACGCCTGATCGAGGAAGGCAAAGCGCAGCAGGCGCTCCGGCGATTTATAGGGGCCGACCAGGATATCGGCCTGCGCCCGCTCCACCATCGCTTGCGCGCGCGGCCAAGGATACAGCTGGAAGCGGATGGTGTCGCCGGCGCGCGCGGCCAGTGTGCGCAGCACGTCCACGCCCAATCCCTGCCACTGGCCATCGCCCCCTTGCTCGAAGACGCGGCTGAACGTGGCGCCCACCGCCACCCTCTGCGCCGCATGGCCGGCCTGCGGCGCGCTCGCGCCCACGACGATGGCCAGCAGAAGAGAGGGGATCTTTCGCATAGCTTTCATACTAGCACGGAGCTACCGCAAATACTGACGCAGGAATGCCACGCTTGCCTCCACCGTCGGTTCCAGCCAGGGGTCGAAGAGCCAGAACGAGTGCGGCGCGTCGGGCAGTATCAATTTATCATTGGCGACGCCGGCCTGCGTCATCTTCGCCATCATCTCCTCCCGCCCGGCCGAGAAGCGCGGCTGGCCGCTGCCGATGAACAGCATGGCCGGCATGCCGGGACGCACGTACTGGATCGGGGAAGCCTCGCGCCACAACGCGACCTGCTCGGCGTAGCGGCCGCCGAACCAGGCGCCGGCCGACGAGGGATTTTTCCTGGGATCGTCCTCGTAGCGCAGCGCCAGCGCGCTGGTGAAGTCGGACAGGCCGTCGATGTTGATGACCGCCTTCACGCCCTCCCCGGTCACGCCGGCCAGCGCGGCGATCTGGCCGCCGGCCGAACCGCCGGCCAGCGCCACGCGCCGCGGATCGATATGCAGTTCGGCCGCATGTTCGCGCACCCAGCGCACCGCCGCCTGCACGTCCCGCACCGCCGCCGGATAGCGCGCCTCGCCGGACAGGCGATAGCTGACCGTCACCGCCGCGAACCCTTGCCGCGTCAGGCGCAACGCCATCGGCACGAACTCGGAGCGGTAGCCGGACTTCCAGCCGCCGCCATGCACGAACACCACCACCGGCAGCTGCTCGCCGGCCGGCAGGTAAGCATCCAGCTTCAGGCAGCGCGCGCCGTACTGCGCATACACCTGGTCCGCCACCTTGCGCACGCCTTCCGGCAGCGCGGCGTCGGCGATGCGGATTTGCGGATACTCGCCCGCCAGCTTGTCGTAGGTGTGGGCGGCGTCATAGGTGTTGGCGGGATCGGGGGGCGGCTCCACGCAGGGTTGCGTGGCGGCCAGCGCGGCGGCAAGAACGGCACTCGGGACGGGCATTGAAACCTCGGCATGAAACACATGCCGCGAGTATGGCATAAAAAAAACCCCTCGGCCGGTGAAGGCGCGAGGGGTTGCTAAGACCACAGACAACACTGGACTACATGAAAAACTCTTTGCTTAGAACGAGCGGCCCACGTTGATGCCGAAGGTGCGCGGCGGCAGGTACTGCGCCTGCCACGGACCGTTGGCGTTCATGGCGCTGGTCTTGATCTTGCCGTCTTCGACGTTGCGGACGAAGGCGTCGAAGTACCACTTCGAGTTGGCGTCGTAACGCAGACCGATGTCGGTACGGTTGTAAGCCTTCTGGCGATCCGGCTCGCCCAGGTTGAACACGCTCAGCCAGCTGGACGTTTCGTAGTGGGTGCTGATGCGCGGGATCAGCGTGCCGTCGGCCAGCGCGAAGCTGTGCTGGTACTGCAGCTGGGCGCTGAACTTCGGCGCGTGCGGCATGGTGTTGCCGGTCACGTCCAGGCAGGTGCTGATGCCGACGATCGGGCAGGCCGGCAGCGCGTAGTCGTTACTGCCGCCGATCAGGTGCTTCAGCTCGGCGTGGGTGTAGGCGGCGGTGAACTGCACGCGGTCTTCCGGCGTGATCTTGGCGGCGATCTCGGTTTCCAGGCCCCACACGGTCGCGCCCTCGGCGTTGTTGGTGGCCAGGCCGCGGGTGCCGTCGGGATTGGTGACCGGCGCGCTGAACTGGAAGTCCTTGAACTTCGAGTAGTAGGCCGAATTGTTCATGCGCACTTTGCCGCCGAGGAAGGTCGACTTCGAACCGATCTCGTAGTTGGTCAGCGTCTCGGCGCCGTAAGGACGGCCGCCGTCCTGCAGGCCGCCCGACTTGTAGCCGGTCGATACCGAGGCGAACACCATATTGTTCTTGTCGATGTCGTAGGTCACGCGCGCCAGGCCGGTCAGCTTGTTGCCGCTGTAGCTGCCGCTGTTGAACGAGTACGGGGTGAAGCCGTTGTTGCCGCCGGGGACCAGCGGGTTCATCGACGGGCTCACCGGCACCTGCGGCACGGTGTCGTAGTTGCTCCAGCCGTTGCCCAGGCCGCCGATGTTCTCGCGCTTGTCCGAGGTGTAGCGGAAGCCGCCGGTCAGGTGCCACTGGTCGCTCACGTTCCAGGTGGCCTGGCCGAAGGCCGCCTTCGAATCCACGGTTTCCTTCGGCTGGATGAAGGAACCCTGCCAGCTGACGGTGCCGATCTCGGTGCCGTTCATGATCGGGATGTCGAAGCGGATGCCGTTGTCCTCGTTGGCGTAGTACAGGCCCAGCAGCCAGTCGACGTCGCGTTTGCCGGTCGACATGATCTCCAGCTCATGGCTGTAGTTCTTGTACTTGGACCAGACGGTGTTGTTGGCCTGGTAGCCGGCGTTGCCCGGGGCGCCCACAGTGGTGAAGCTGGTGGCCGGATTGGCGCCGCCATCCTGGTCGAAGGTCGAGGAACCGTTGAAGCGCGAGTAGCCGGCGATGTAGGCCAGCGCCACATCGTTGTTGATCTGGTAGTCGACGCGGCTGCGCACCGAGTTGGAATCGCGGTTGACGTTGGGCGCGGTGTCGATCAGCGCCGACCAGAACTCCTGGCCCGGACGCTGCTGCTGCAGCAGGTTCATGTTGGGCGTGCCGCGGTCGACGTAGTGCTCGTACGCGATGTTCCACTTCAGGTCGGCCGATGGCTGCCACAGGAAGCTCAGGCGCACCGCGCTCTGGTCCTGGGCGTTGTACTTCTGGCCGTTGCGGATGTAGGAATTCTCGTTGATCGGCTTGAAGGTGACCGGATTCAGCGGGTGCTTGGCGTTCCACTCGGCGATCGCCGGCGCGGCGGCCGCCTGCTGGGCGGCCAGCGATGGAATCACCGGCGCCTGGTAGTCGACATAGCCGTCGTGCTGCTCGTGCACCACCGCCACGCGCATGGCGGCCGTGCTGCTCAGCGGGATGTTGAACGCGCCGCGCGCGCCGACGCGGCTGTAGTTGCCGTAGCCGAGCTCGAAGTTGCCGGCGTTGCTGCCGATCTCGGGCTTCACGGTCTGCATGTTGACGGCGCCGACGGTCGAGTTACGGCCCCACAGCGTGCCTTGCGGGCCGCGCAGCACTTCGATCGCGTCCAGGTCGAATAGCAGCGCGGTCGCGCCTTCCGGACGCGGCGAGTACACGCCGTCCACGAAGGACGCCACTTCCGGGTCGGCGTACTCGGTCTTGGCCGAGTCGTTGCCGATGCCGCGCAGGGTCATGGTGATCACGCCGTGGTCACCCTGGCCGGTGGCCGAGAAGCCCGGCACCAGGTTGACCACGTCCTGGATGGTCTGGACATGGTTGTCGTCCAGCGCGGCCGCATTCAGCGCGGTCACGGCGACCGGGGTTTTCTGCAGCGAGGTGGTGCGCTTGGTAGCGGTAACAAACACTTCGGTGATTTTGCCGGCTTCCGCCGGTGCGGCCTGTTCAGCGGTCGGCGCAGCGGCGGCCTGGGCTTCTTCCGCGTGAGCTACATTGGTGCCGGCCACCAGGGCAAGGATGGCCATCGAGATTGGGGACAGCAGCAAGCGCTTCCCGGACTGCGGTACGTGGACGTTCATAAGTCTCCTTTGCGTAGCGATCGCCGAGGGGGAAGGGCGGTGCTACCATTTATCGTGGAAAACGATTTCATATTATGTGAAAACGATTTCATTTTTCTTGAAAACGTTTTCTGTGTTTGTGAAATCGATTTCATAGTACATAATTCCGATCACCGATGTCAAATTAAAAATTGTTGCAGCGTTGTATCGCCGGCCTCTTCCTTTTGCCGGAGCCCTGCCTACGGAGACCCTTCATAGTATGAAAACGTTACCAAAAGATGGCATCAAGAACGTCCTGATCGTCGGCGGCGGCACCGCCGGCTGGCTCACGGCCTGCTTTTTGGCCAGGCAACTGGGCACCGGCGCCGATGCCGGCGCGGTGCGGATCACCTTGGTGGAGTCGAAGGAAATCGGCATCATCGGCGTTGGCGAGGGCACCTTCCCGTCGATACGCGGCACCTTGGCCACCATCGGCATCGACGAGGCGCGCTTCATCCGCGAGTGCACCGGCACCTTCAAGCAGGGCATCCGCTTCAACCACTGGGTGCGCGAGCCGGGCGCCCCGGGCGCAGACCACTACTTCCATCCGTTCAGCCTGCCGAGCCAGCGGCCCGGCGGTCCGGAACTGCTGCCCTACTGGCTGCAGGGCGCGGCCGGCGAAGGCGTGGCGTTTGCCGCCGCCGCCACCATGCAGAAGCGCGTGGCCGACGCCTCGCACGCGCCCAAGCGCCCCGGCGACGCCGACTTCATGGGACCGCTGAACTACGCCTACCATTTCGACGCCGGCAAGTTCGCCGCCCTGCTCTCCACCCATGCGCAATCGCTCGGCGTGAAGCACGTGCAGGCGACCGTGGAGCGCGTGTCGCTGGACGCCGACGGCGCCATCGGCGCGGTGCACACCAGGGAGGAAGGCGAACTGACGGCCGACCTGTACATCGACTGCACCGGCTTCCGCGCGGCGCTGATCGGCGAGGCGCTGGGCTCCTCGTTCCGCAACATCAACGACGTGCTGTTTGTCGACCGCGCGCTGGCCATGCAAGTGCCGTACGACCAGCCGGACGCGCCGATTCCGTCCTACACCATCGCCAGCGCGCATGAGGCGGGATGGACCTGGGACATCGGCCTGCATGACCGCCGCGGCATCGGCTATGTGTACTCGAGCCGCTACACCGACGACACCCGCGCCGAGCAAATCCTGCGCGGCTACATCGGCAAGCAGGCGGAAGGCCGCAACCCGCGCCAGCTCAAGCTGAACGTCGGCTACCGCGACCAGCATTGGGTGAAGAACTGCGTGGCGGTGGGCTTGTCGGGCGGCTTCCTGGAACCGCTGGAATCGTCGGGCATCGGCCTGATTGAAACGGCGGCCTACCTGGTCAGCTATCTGTTCCCGCACGACGGCGACTTCGCGCCGGTGGCCAAGGTGTTCAACGAGATGATGAAGGCGCGCTACGAGCGCATCGTCGATTTCGTCAAGCTGCACTACTGCCTGACGCAGCGCAAGGACAACCAGTTCTGGATCGATAACGCCGATGCGGCCAGCATTCCGGATTCGCTCAAGGACAAGCTGGCCATGTGGCGCAAGCGCGCGCCGCACCGCATGGACTTTGTGGTGGACTACGAGATGTATCCGCCATCTAGCTGGCAGTATGTGCTGTATGGGATGGAGTATCGGACCGACCTGTACGCCAACGGCAAGACGCTGCCGCGCATCGAGGAGGCGCGCAAGGAGTTCGCCATGATCGCGCAGATGTCGCAGCGCGCGCTGGCCGACTTGCCAAGCCACCGCGCCATGGTGCAATACCTGACACAGCGCGCCGAACGCAAAATCGCCTAACCCCACGTCATTCCCGCGCAGGCGGGAATCCATGCTGAGCATCCCGGGAGGCGGTCTATGGATTCCCGCCTTCGCGGGAATGACCGGTCAGGCCTTGCGATCGGAGCCCAGCCTGGCGCTGGCGGCGATCAGCAGCATGAAGCAACCCAGTCCGCCAAAGGCCAGGTTCAAACTGGAGGCGTGCGCCACGAAACCAATCAACGCCGGACCGGCCAGTATACCGGCATACCCCAGCGTGGTCACCGCCGCAATCGCCAGGCTGGCCGGCATCGCATGCTGGTTGCCGGCCGCCGTGAACAAGATCGGCACCACGTTGGACGCACCCAGTCCCACCAGCACAAAGCCCACCAGCGCCAGCGGCACGTTCGGCGCCAGCACCGAAAGGAAGAAACCGGCCGCGCCGCACAAGCCGCCCAGCAACAGCACACGCTTGCCGCCCAGCTTGCGCACCACGCGGTCGCCGGTCAGGCGGCCCAGCGTCATCGCCACCGAGAACGCCGCGTAGCCGATGCCGGCGCGGCTGGCGTCCAGCCCCTGTTCCGTGTTCAGCAGCACCGCGCTCCAATCCAGGATCGCGCCCTCGGACAGGAACGACAGGAAGCACAATGCGCCGATGAAGATCACCGCGCCATGCGGCATCACGAATAGCGGCCCCTCGCGCGCCGGGCCATCGGCGCCATGCAGCATGTTCGGCGCCGCGATTGCCAGCAAGGCCGCCACCAGCAGCACGATCGCGACGGCCGACATGGTCGGCGTCAGCCCGCCCCACAGCATCAGCGCCATCAGGCCGGCGCCGACAAAGCCGCCGGCGCTGAACAAGCCGTGGAAGCCCGACATCAGCGAGCCGCCGCTCTCACGCTCGACGATCACCGCCTGCACATTCATCGCCACGTCCATGGTGCCGATCGAGGCGCCCACCGCGAACAGCGTGGCGCCCAACAGCAGCGGCGTCGGCGCAAACGCCAGCCCCGGCACGAACAGGCAGACCAGCGTGCCGGAGACCAGCATGACCAACCGGCAGCCGAGTCGCGCGGTCAGCATGCCGGTCAGCGGCATCGCCATCAGCGAACCGCCGCCAAGACACAACAGCAGCAGGCCCAGTTCCGCCTCGCCCAACGCCAGCCGCGCTTTCGCAAACGGCACCAGCGGCGCCCATGCCGCCATGGCCAGACCATTGGCCAGAAAAACCAGACGGGTAGATAAACGTTGCTGCGGTCCGACACGGGTCATGCGCTTGCCTCCATGGATGAGGGCCACAGTATAGTCAATCGCGATCCATATGTGGGTGCACGAACATACCGGCCGCGCGCGGCAGCGCATGATGAACCTCACTTGAATAGAAGGAGCCATCATGCAAACACAAACTCTCCACGCAGGCGTGGCCGGTGCGGCCGCGCCCACCGCCACTGTCGCCGCCGCGCCGGATGGCGACGGCTTTAAGTCCGGCGTCTCATGGGGCGCCATCCTGGCCGGCGCCGCCGCTGCCACCGCGTTGTCGTT
This sequence comes from Duganella sp. SG902, assembly GCF_013376005.1. Classification (GTDB taxonomy): domain Bacteria; phylum Pseudomonadota; class Gammaproteobacteria; order Burkholderiales; family Burkholderiaceae_D; genus Rugamonas. The sequence continues at coordinate 240,295 of NZ_JABMJK010000009.1, forward strand.
CATCCTGCTGATACTGGGCATGGGCCTGGGCCTGTCCTCGGTGTCGCCCTACGAGTACAACGACAAGCCGCTCGGCACCGCCAGCATCGTGTGGATCGCCTTCATGCAGCTGGCCGCCTCCGGCATCGGCGGCTACATGGCGGGACGCCTGCGCGTGAAGTGGGCCGCCATCCATGGCGATGAAGTGTATTTCCGTGACACCGCGCACGGCCTGCTGACCTGGGCGGTGTCCACGCTGCTGATGGTGGCGGTGGTGAGCGGCGGCGCGCGCGCCGTGTTGAGCGGCGCAATCGATGCCGGCAACGCCGTCGCCACCGCAGCGGCGCCGGTGGCCGGCGCCGCCACTGCCAACACGACCGGCAACAACGGCCGCGCCAACACCTATTTTGCCGACATGATCCTGCGCTCGCCCAACGGTGAAGTGGCCACCGAGTCGCAGCGCAGCGAAGTCAATCGCATCCTGCTGACCGATCTCGCCTCCGGCAAGATCAGCGGCGAGGACCGCATCTACCTCGCGCAACTGATCGCCAAGCGGACCGGCGTCACGCAGGCGGAAGCCGAACAGCGTGTGGACCTGATCTACGCCCAGGCCACGCAGGCAGCGGCCGACGCTAAAAACAAGGCTGCAGCCGCCGCCGAGCAAGCCCGCAAAGCTGCCGCCCATTCGGCCCTGTGGATGTTCGTCGCCCTGCTGCTGGGCGCTTTCGTGGCCGCGGTCACCGCCATCGTGGGCGGCCGCAATCGGGATCATGCGCGCGTGGTGGTCACGCAGCGCCCCATTTAAAACAAGGAGAACACCATGCGCTCGATACTACTGTGGATGCTCGGCGTCCCCCTGCCCATCATCATCCTGATCGCGTTGATCCGTTAAAGCTTGCCGACCTCGATCACCGCTTTGACGAAGGCGTCGGGTGCTTCCTGTGGAGGATTGTGCCCGATGCCGCCGGTGAGCAGTTCATGCTTGTATTTGCCGGTGAAGCGCTTGGCGTAGCTGGAAGGTTCCGGATGCGGCGCACCATTGGCGTCGCCTTCCAGCGTAATGGTCGGCACCGAGATGCTCGGGAACTTGGCCAGCTTCGCCTCCAGGTCCGCATACTTCGCTTCGCCCGTTTCCAGGCCGAGGCGCCAGCGGTAGTTATACACCGTCACCGCCGCGTGGTCCGGATTCTCCAGCGCCACGGCGCTGCGATCATAGGTGGCGTCATCGAATTTCCACTGCGGCGACGCCAGCTTCCAGATCAACTTGGCGAAGTCCTTGTGATTCTTCTCGTAGCCCACGCGGCCACGCTCGGTCGCGAAGTAGAACTGATACCACCATTGCAGTTCCGCCGCCGGCGGCAACGGCTGCTTGCCCGCCTCCTGGCTGCCGATCAGGTAACCGCTGACCGACACCAGCCCCTTCACCCGTTCCGGCCACAGGGCGGCCACGATGTCGGCCGAACGCGCGCCCCAGTCATAGCCGGCCAGCGTGGCCTTGTCGATCTTCAGCGCGTCCATCAGCGCGATCACGTCGGTCGCCAGCGCGGCCGGTTCGCCGTTGCGCACCGCCTTCGGATCGAGGAAGCGGGTGGTGCCGAAGCCGCGCAGGTGCGGCACGATCACACGATAGCCTTGCGCGGTCAGCTTGGGCACCACGTCGATGTAGCTGTTGATGTCGTACGGCCAGCCGTGCAGCAGGATCACCACCGGGCCATTGGCCGGACCTTCGTCAACGTAGCCGACATTCAGCTCGCCGGCGTTGATCTGCTTGATGTTGTTGAAGGTGGCCGGCGCGGCGGCGTGGCTGGCGCCCGACAGGGCAAACAATGCGCCGGCAAGGGCGATGGCTTGAATGGTCTTGTTCATTATGCGTCCTCCAGGATAACGGTGGAAAGGCTGGCGCCATCATTGACGCCGGCATCGAGAGAGTAGGGATCGACGCCGTCGAGGCAGCCGATGTTCACGCGCCACAGCAGCGGGTCCTTGCGCGTTTGATGAAAGGGATAAATCCCGCAGTGCTTGCAGAAGTAATGCTTGGCCACGCGGGTGTTGAACTGATAAAGGGTGAGCGCATCCTCGCCCTTCACGATCTTCAACTCGGCCGCCGCGAACGGCGGCGACATCAGCGCGCCCTTGCGGCGGCACAGGCTGCAGTTGCAGCGCGCGGACGGCGTCAGCGCGGTGCGCACTTCAAATTGGACGGCGCCGCAGTGGCAGGAACCGTGATGCAGATCGTTGGTCATGATGCGCTCCCCTTCTTCCGGTTAGATCAGGTTGATTTGCACGTCGATGTTATTCCGGGTCAGCTTGGAGTACGGGCACGCCTGGTGGGCGCCGTCGACCAGCGCCTGGGCGGTTTCACGGTCGATCCCCGGCAGGCTGACGTTCAGGCGCGCGGCCAGGAAGTAGCCGCTGTCGTCGTTGACCAGATCGACTTCCGCGTCGACCGCCACGTCGGCCGGCAGCTTCACTTTCAGCTGGCCGGCGGTCAGGCCCATGGCGCCGATGAAGCAGGCCGACCAGCCGGCCGCGAACAGCTGCTCAGGATTGGTGCCGGCGCCGGTGCTGCCTGGCGAGGACAGCTTGACGTCCAGGCGGCCGTCGCTGCTGCGGGAGGCGCCTTCACGGCCGCCGGTGGTGTGGGTTTTGCCGGTGTACAGTACTTTGCTCATGATGAACTCCTTCTGGGTTGATTTAAATCGCATTCGATTGAAGCGCATGCGTTGTATATTACCAGCAAAAAATCGCTTGTCAAGCAATTCCGATTAAATCGGATCCGATGTATAATCCCCATATCTATCGAAGGAGGTATGTCATGAGCAAACCGGACACCCCGCAACTGTCGGATTTCCTGTGCTTTGCGGTCTATTCAGCCAATCTGGCCTTTGGCAAGGCCTATAAACCCATCCTGGACAAGCTGGGGCTGACGTACACGCAATACATCGCCATCATTGCCTTGTGGGAGGAGGACAACCAGACCGTGAGCGGCCTGGGCGAGAAACTGTATCTCGAATCCAACACGCTGACGCCGATCCTGAAGAAACTGGAGGCGATGGGTTACGTCCACCGCGCGCGCGACGCCGCCGACGAGCGCCAGGTGCGGGTCGGCCTGACGCCGGAGGGCCGCGCCCTGCGCGAAAGCGCCCTGCACATGAGCCTGCGCGACGCCACCGGCCTGACGCCGGAGGAATTCCCGGTGCTGCAGAAAGCCGTGGTCAAACTGCGCAACAACCTAGTGAAGGCGGCGCCGGGCAAGGGCTAGGCCAGTAACGCAACCTGAAGCAAAATTCAGGAAGAGGTGCGGCATTTCTCTCTAAAATTCGGCCCAGTTTCCCGAACTGGTCCGGATACATCATGCGAGAGATAATGCGAAAGTTTTTCATTGCCGCCAACACGTCCCTGCTGGTCATGCTCATCGGTTGCGGGGGCGGCAGCGGCAATGCGCAGCCGCTTGCCTCGGCGGGCAACGGTAACAGCAACGGGACCGCCTCCCAGGCATCGTCGTTCGGTATCGCGAGCGATGCCACGGCCTTCACCGTGGACACGGGCGCGGGCCTGGTGTTCAAGGTCCGCCGGCACAACAGTGACGGCAGCACCAAAGGCCTCGGCGACCTTATCTCGCTGGTCTACCACGGGACGGAATACCAGGATGGCCTGAAAGGCAGCCAGGTCAATTCCGGTTTCAACTATCTGTACACCGGCCGCAGCGATGTCGCCGTCAGCTCGCAGATGGTCGATGCCGATCACATCAAGATTACCGTCACCGCCGGCCAGCTCACCCACTATTACCTCGCCCTGCGCGGCCAGGCCAGGATTTATATGGGCACCTACTTCGCCAGCGAGCCCGATACGCTGAATATGGCCCGCTTCATCGTCCGCGTCCCCATCGCGCTACTGCCCAATGGACCGGCCTCCTCCGACATCCGGGGCAATACCGGCGCCATCGAGGCGCACGACATTTTCGGCTTGCCCAACGGCGAAACGCGGTCGAAGCATTACTCGAATCATCGCCTGATGGACTGGTCCTATATCGGCGCCACCGGCGCCAACGTCGGCATCTGGATCGTACGCGACAACAATGAGGGCAATTCCGGCGGCCCCTTCTATCGCAGCCTGCTGAACCAGGGGACCGCCACCGATCAGGAGATCACCTACATCATCAACTATGGCGAGGCGCAGACGGAGCCGTTCCGGCCCGGCATCCTGAATACCTACACCCTGGCATTCACCGATGGCAGTGCGCCCGGGGCGATCGACACCTCGTGGCTGGCCAACATGGCTCTGAACGGCTACGTGCCCGCCGCCGCGCGCGGCGCCGTGGCGGGCGCCGCCATCACGGGGCAGGACCCGGCGTACCGCTACGTGGTCGGGTTCTCGAATGCAACGGCCCAGTACTGGACGGAGGCAGCGCCGGGAGACGGTCATTTCCGCAGCGCCGGCATGATCCCCGGCACCTACACCATGCGGATTTATAAGAACGAGCTCGCGGTGGACACCCGCAGCGTGACCGTCCAGGCGGCCCAGACCACGAACCTCAGCCCCATCGCCATTGGCGGCGATCCCGCCGCCAGGGCGGCCGTCTGGCGCATCGGCGACTGGGACGGCACGCCGGTCGAGTTTTTGAACGGGGACAAAGTCACCACCATGCACCCGTCGGACGCGCGCATGAAGCCGTGGCAGACCGCCGACTATGTGGTGGGCACGTCGGCGCCGGCGGACTTCCCCGCTTATCAATGGAAGGATATCAACGGCGCCATCACCGTGCGCTTCAACCTGCGTCCGGACCAGATTGCCGACATGACGCTGCGCGTCGGCATCACCACCGCCTATGCGAATGGACGGCCGACGATCACGCTGAATAACTGGACCGCGCCGATACCTGGCGTCTCGCCGCAGCCCACGACGCGCACGCTGACGACAGGCAGTTATCGCGGCAACAACACCCTGTTCAGCTTCGCCATTCCGGCGAGCCGCCTGGTGGCCGGCGCCAATGTTTTATCGCTGGGCGTCGCCAGCGGCTCGGGCACCAAGGCTTACCTCAGCGCAGGCATGGCTTATGACGCCATCGATCTCGTGACGCCTTAGGGGTGGGGTATGAAGCCTGGAAGCTCAAACGGGACGTCCTAGAGGACAACTGGAGCGGGTGAAGGGAATCGAACCCTCGTATGAAGCTTGGGAAGCTGCCGTTCTACCATTGAACTACACCCGCGTGCCACGCATTCTATGCGGGTTTGACCGCTGTTGGCAACCTTGCTCGGCGGTCACTATGATGGAAAATGAGATGGCCGATTTCACCCAAGTGTGATGGCCGTTGCAATTGTAGTTCGCCGAACGACCACTATCTCATCAAATACCATCAGCCAACGAACGCCAATCATTGTTCTCGATGATAGTAGCTCGTAATACAGGAAGCTCCTTACATCCATCCATGGACTGAATCAGTTGCCTAATGGCCGAAACAGTTGACTGAGGCAACCATGGGTTAAGAACAATTTGTTCTATCGTGGCAAGAGGAAATGTGAAATTCTCGAATTTTTTAGAAGATTTAAGGGAGTCAAAAATCAATCTAAACTCTGCCTCATGTTGATAAGCTTTTCTTTTAATAAAAGGAATATCATCAAGCTCAATTTTATTTTTAGATATATCATCCTTAAGCTGCTTCACTGTACGATAGATAACTTTGCGACCAACAATATCTTTCTGTTCTTTCAGCCAATCTAGAAATTCACCTCGCTTAAAATAAATACATGCCCCCGAAGAACCTTGAGTAAATATTCGCCAGTGGTGATACGTCTGAGATGCCTCCGTTAAACATAATGCAAGCACAGACATCAGATCTTTTTTCTTGCGGTAACATTCGACATAGTGCGCGTCGTTCTTATCATCCCACGAAGCAGGATTAAGAAGGGTAAGCGACTTAGATTTAAGCATTTGAAGTACATATGGGAGATCTGTATATCTTACAAGTTTGTCGATTGCCATATTATTTCACATTATTAAAATTTAATTTTACAAAAATAATACAATTTTAAAAATTCTTCTTATCTTTAATGTTTTTTAAAAAAATATTTCTTCATTTCTTCGCTATCAATCGCATTAAATGCATGCTCTTTAGCCTTAACTGAGCTTCTAAATCTCTTCTTACCCTCTTTGCCATTGGCTCGTATGTAAAAGTCACCACTGATTTCCTTGACAATCTCAATCGAAAAACCTTTGAAAAAGATCCTTTCGAGGCTGTTTGTCACAGTCCAACGGCTAGCCATCAAAAATCGCTTATATCTGGAAAGTTTCTTTCGAGCATTGCTCGCATCTTCAGTGCCAGTTAAGTTATCACAACAATCAGTTCCCACTTCCATCGGCTCCCAATGCCGATGCGAAACATAATGAACATAGCGAATGGACGTCCCACATAGTTCACAAACTCCGATGAGATCGCCTAAATCACTCTCCCCGTCATAAGTCCAGCCATGATCTGGTCGAATTTCTCCGTGTTCGCGGGCATGACAACCTTGGCAAAGAGTTTCACAGTCATCGAAAGAGTACTCCCAAGGCTTACGGTTCTTGATGTAACGCTTGTGGTGCACCTGAAGGATTACTCCGTCAGCCTCCGAGCGGCCGCAATTCACACAACTCCCTTCGTCTATTTCAATGACGGCGGCACGAAAAATCTTCCACTTCTCGTTAGTATATGAACCCATTCTGGCCTGAAATTAGAGTAAAATTATTTAATAAGTAACTTATATTTTATAATAGCAATATATAAAATCATTTGCAGATAATTTTGAGAAAGATCGAGCTAACTTTGATTTGTGAATGGTGGTTGGATCAGAAAACTGCAATATTTCGCGAGCCCACATCATGAATGCTAAGACTACTGCAACCGAGCTGTCCAAGGCAACGAACGATCAGAAATCGGCAACACCCGCCGTTACGACCACCACGCCACAAACTGTTGCACCGGCATCGCCAAGCGCAGCTGGACCGATTAAAACCTCCGCTACGCCGATTTCATCGACGCAGACGACAGATGCGACAGCGAATGAAGGAAGAAGCGATGCTAGCGTTTCTCCTCCGGTCAAAGCCGAGAAGAAATCAAAAGCACCGACGAAAATGGAAATTGCCTCCGTCATCTACCTGCGCATGTCCAAGCAAAAGGACGTGACCCGCAAGCAAATCGTGGAACAGTTCGTATTGGAGGCCAAGCTGAGCGCAGCCGGGGCCAGCACCTACTACCAGCTGATCAAAGCGAAGCTGGGCTGAGACGCAATTGCAGCCAGCCTACCTGCACAGGCTGGCGCAATCTATAGCGTTCTGTTGCATCGATTTCGCAAATAAGGCAAACTCAAACCGGACGTACCAAAAGGTATTCCGATTTGCTAGTCAGACTGAGTCGACTGGCTCCCGCGATGTTCTGAGAGCAGACGGGGTTTCTTAACACAGGAACCCATATGCCTAATACCCTTAAGCGCTTTCGCGCAAGTGCATTTCTTCGTCAACATGGCCGCTGCATCTACTGTGATAAACCGATGTGGCTGTCTGGCCTTGTCCTTTTTGCTGACGAACAAAATCTCACCGTCAAACAGGCACGCCATCGTCAATGCACAGCTGAACATCTCTGCGCAAGAAAGAATGGAGGGAACGACACCTCAGCCAATATCGCTGCCGCCTGCCTGTTCTGCAATCTACGCCGCCACCAGCGTAAAGCTGAATTGACACCAGAGCAGTTTCGAGTTCACGTTCGAACACGAATGGCGCGGGGCCGGTGGCATTTATGATCAATCCCGGCACGCCAGAATTGCGCTTACTCATTATGCAAGTTCGGCCTTTGGTTGACATCGCCCATCGGCAATCATCTTCGTTAACCATTGATCGAGGAAATTGTTCAGCTCCGACTTCGCCATCGGACTGAACGCCATCATCTCTGGACAGAACACCCGGCGCGATCCGAAGCAATCAGTGTAAGTCAGCGCGCCCACCGTCTCTGCCGCCAAGAACACTTCGACGGTCATATCAGGATCGGGAATCGCCGAGCCATGTAGACGCTCAAGATAGTGGCTCATGCGCAGCACCAGCCGGTGCTTGTTGCGCTCGATCACATCGATATTGACATCGTTGTGGCCGAGCGCGGTGAGCTTGACTGGTCCGTTCATGTCGTGCAGGCCGGGCAAAAGTTGAAGCAGCTTGCGATAGTTTTCTTGATAACGATCCATTCCGGCTCCTCATTGATTTCAATGCAGAAACCATCCTTGGAAAAGTGTGAACAGACAACGCTGCCATAAGCGATCACAGCCTACCAAAGTGAGAATGTGTGATTTTTCCAGTCAGGCAAGATGCTATTCTGAACATCAAGCAACGTCCATTTAGTGCTATAGCATTCCCCGTTTCTCTATGTTCTTAGTAGCACACAGTTATTAAAACTCACTATTTGAAAAGTTATTTGATTTTTTATCGAGGTTCTCAGTGTCCACCGTAACCAGAAAAACTGAAATGTCAGCAGTGAATGGGACGCCAGAAAAGCGGCTGTTTCTTTCTATAATCAGCGACTACGATCTTCGTACGGGTATTTGCGAGCTTATAGATAACGCGCTTGATCTAGCAGTGGCAAATTCGACGTTAAACACACTAAAGATCGCGGTTACACTCGACGCAGATCGTCAACTTATTCAAGTGAAAGACAATGCTGGTGGGGTACACCATGATCAACTTCGTCTACTCGTAGCCCCGGGTGCAAGCGATCGAAAGTTCGGGCGGGAGCTGATAGGAATTTTTGGAGTTGGGGGAAAGCGTGCAGGGGTGGCTCTTGGCGAGCTCGTTGAGATAAAAACACGAAGTAAGGGAAGCAAGAGCGCTCAAATAAACATCGACTCTGAATGGCTAGCTTCTGACGACTGGGCATTAGCGGCATATGAGATCCCTGCAATAGAGGCAGGAACAACCATTGTCGATATTTCAAAACTTCGGCGTAGTTTTACCGAAGATGACGTTGAGGAAATCTCCACCCATTTAAGAGAAACGTACTGCTGGTTTATTGAAAATGGATGTGAGTTACGCCTTAACAATATCGTCCTTGATGGCATTCGTTTTGACCAGTGGGCCTATCCACCTAACTTTCATCCTAGTGTGGCTACCTTTGATTTTTACCCGGATGGTTCACAGAAGGTAACCGCGAAGATCAATGCGGGATTAATTCTGGATCGAGATCCAGAAAAAGAGAATTATGGCGTTTATTTTTATTGCAATAACAGACTCATAGTAAAAGAGTTACGTACGAGGGATGTTGGATACTTTGTCACTAGTGAAGCAGGCGTTCCGCACCCAGACGCGTCTTTGTGTCGCGTTCTTGTTCAGTTAAACGGTCCGGCTGAGCTAATGCCCTGGAATAGTAGTAAAAGTGGCATAAATTATCATCACTTGGTTTTTCTTCAAATACGACCGAGATTAATTGATCTCGTTAAATTTTATAGTTCTTTGTCGCGCCGCTTTAGACATAGTTGGGAATCAGAAGTTTTCCAGCACACGTCTGGGACTCCAATGGTTATTCCCGGCGAAGAAATGTTGGCTTCAAAGAAAATTGTATTACCTCCTCTGCCTCGGGTCAGAAAACTAGCAAGAATTGATGAATTAAAAGCCACAAATTCAAAGGTGTTAAAGGATAAACCTTGGACTCTTGGCCTTGTTGAAGCGCTGGGTCTAGTTGATGTAGTCATGAAGCAATCGCTAGACACCAGAAACCGTGCGGCAATGATCTTGTTAGATAGCAATTTTGAAATTGCACTTAAGGAATTCATCGTCAACCGAACTGATTTATTTCCACCGCATGTATATAATGATTCAAAAATTAGCACTATATTCAAGGCGCGCCATCAAGTAATCAATGAGGTGAAAGCGCACGTGACAATTTCCCCGGTTCTGCTGGGCAAGGTAAGTCATTACTACAATTTAAGAAATAAACTCGTTCATGAGCGCGCTACCGTAGGTATAACTGATAACCAAATACTAGACTATCGAACGACTGTGGAGAAAATTCTAACTAAGTTGTTTGGTTTGAAGTTCCCTAAAGATTAAAGATCAAAGGAAATTAAAGAAATAGTTTTAAATCCTCATCAGCAGCTTTTTCGACTAGACGTGGGGTCGAAACTGTGATGGCGGATAACTTGTTGATTAAGGTGGAGTTTTTGTGTGATCGCATATTCATGCGTTTGAAACGCGCATGAACAGTGGCGTTTAGCGATGTGGCGGGGCTTGGGAAGCTGCCGTTCTACATTGAACTACACCCGCATGCCTCGCATTCTACGCGGCATTACGTCATCTTGACAAAGCTGCAGAGACTAAACCCCGTCAACTTCTCTATAGCTTTTGACGGCGTCGTTTGCGTGCTCGGAAATGGTTTTGAGAATTTTGGGGTGCTCCTTGTATTTTTTTGTCAAATCGAAAAGCTGGCGGTTGGCAGCGCCGCAGTATTTAGTGATCGCTTTTGTGATTTCTCTGCGCCTTGCTTGGGGTAAGTCCCCATCCCACTCCCTGCCATATGCTCGCAGCTTTCAGCATTGTTCACAAAAACTTGTACGTCTTTCGGCAATTGGTCTGCCGCCAAAACACTCTGCGCGGTAACTAATAGGAACATGAAAATAGCTTGTTTATCATTTTGTATCTCCTCGCCTAACGGCCCGTGGCCGACCAATGCGGTTTATCCTTGGCGCCGCCGATATATTTCTTCACGCCGAGAGCCAACGCTTACATTGATCCAGGCTGAAGATTAATGATCTTCCGGGTCCGACCACAGCGCCATGTACAACTCGGAGCGGTTCAGCAGGTTCTTGTCCATTTCCGGCAGGCGGTCCTTCGGCGGCTGCAGCGGGTGCTGGTTGAAGCCGCTGTAGCCCAGGCCCATGCGGCCGCCGGGCACCGCGTAGCCGGTGAACTCCATGATGGTCGGCAACAAGTCGAAGTGCAACAGCTCCGGGCGGTTCGGCGCCGGCGCGTCTTGTGAGATGAAGCGGTTGAAGATGGTGCGCTCGCGCAGTTGCGACAGTTTCGACGTCAGCGGGTTCTTGCGCGACAGGTGGTCGCCCAGGATCACGATGTTGGTGTCTTCCAGATAGCCGTTCTCCTGCGCGTAGCGCACGAAGTCCGCCACCTCGGCCGCCGTGCACGAGACCACGCCCTCAAAGCCGGTGAAGCCGCGCCGCGCGCAGTCGGCCGACAAGTGCCCTTCCGGCTCGTGCGTGTCCACAGTCAGCAGCGTCAGGTTGAATTTCTGACCCGACTCCTTCAGCGCGCGCAGCTTGGTCTTGGCGCGGCTGAACAGGTCCGCGTCGTACAGGCCCCAGCCATTCATATCGCCGCTGTCCACGCCGCTCTTGAGCCACTCCTCGCGCCCATATACCTCGTGATAGTGGTGCTGGGTGAGGAATTTGTCCTTGCCGGCGAAGTTGGTCGAGGCGCCGCCCATGAACACGTTGCGATAGCCGCGTTCGGCGAGCAAATCGGTCAGGCACACGGCGTTCTTGAGGAAAGAGTTCATCACCTGCCCCTGCGTGTTGCCGTCGAAGATAGTCATGCGCTCCAGCGGCACGCCGCACTGGGTCGCCACCATGGCTGCGATGGTCCAGCCGGTGCCCGGCACCTGCTGGTACGCATCGAAACTGGTTCCCCGCAGCGCCGTGAGCGGCGCCAGCAGGTCGCGGCCGAAAGTGGCGGGCGAGGCGTAGCTCTGCTCCAGGCTCTCGACGTAAATCAGGACCAGGTTCTTCGGCTGCCGCGCTACCACGGAAACCGACGCCGGTCGAATGTAGTTGGCGCCGAAATAGTCGGGGCCGAAATCCGCTGTTACATATTTAAAGGCCGACACATCGCACATCCAGAACGTGGTCGCGCCGAACACCAGCAGCTGCGGGAACCAGCGGTGAACGCGGTAGAACAGCGCATGGCAGCACCGCGGCGCGCGCGCGATCACGCGGCGCATCCTGGCCTCGAGATAGAACAGCAGCGCCAGCAACACCAGGGGCGCCAGCACGCACCAGCGCACGAAGCGCCAGGTCACCGCCGGGTCGACGGTGTCCATCAGCTCGACGCCAAAGTTCAAGTGGTACACGATCTGGTCCAGATCCGGCTGGCCAAAGGACCGGTGGATCCAGTAGCTGAAACAGAACAGGAAGATGGCCAGCAGGTACAGGCCGCTGCGCAGCATGCGCGATCGGAGATGTGTTTTCATTCCGCCATCTTCCCTATGCAACTTGTCTGCAAAGTTGCGCTGCGCCGCCGTTTTGTATCGTAGTGTTGTGCGGCGTTTACATAGATTTACTTCGCAAGCGCGCTTATCTCATGCACAATGTCCGGGCCTCTTTTGACGACAAGGACGTAACATGAAAGCAGTTCTGGGTTTGAGCCTGGCGCTGGCGTTTGCCGCCCCCGCCGCCGTCGCGCAGACGGATCCCATCTCCGTACTGGTAAAACAGCTGGAACTGGAGAAGTACAAGGCCACCATCAAGGGCCTGACCAAATTCGGCGACCGCCGCCAGGGCACCGAGCGCAATCGCCAGGCGCTGGACTGGATCGAGGCGCAGCTCAAGTCCTACGGATGTAGCAACACCGAACGTTTGCAATATCAATTTACACAGCCGGCGCCGGGCGAACCCGCGCCCAAGCGCGCGCCGGGCATTCCGAGCGGCGGCGCCGGCGGCCCTCCGGGCCAGGGCGGCAGCACGCTGTTCGGCAACCGCATCCCGACCGGCGTGAATACCGATCCGATGCGCCAGCCCGACGAACGCCTGCGTGCGCTGAACGCCGAGCAGACGCCGGTCGGCACCTCGCCGCGCGAGAACGTCTACTGCACCAAGGTGGGGACCACGCATCCGGAAGAGATGTACATCGTCAGCGCCCACATGGACGGCATCGGCTTTGGCGAGGCGGCCAATGACGACGGTTCCGGCACCGCGCTGGTGATGGAGCTGGCGCGCATCTTCAGCATGCCGGGCGTGGAGACCGATCGTTCGATCCGCTTCATCTTGTGGAACAACGAGGAGACGGGCCTGAACGGCGCCGCCGCCTACGTCGAGCAGCGCAAGGATTTGCAGGGCGTCGAGTCGCCCAAGGGCTCGGGCAAATATCCGGAGCCGAAGTGGCTCGGCATGATCCAGCACGACATGATGATGTACGATCATGGCATGCCTATCCCCAAGGTCGGCGCCGATGGCAAGGTCACCTATGTGTCGCCGCCCGAGCAGCGGCTGGAGGCGGACGTCAACATCGAGTATCAGTCGGTGTCGAAGCAGGCCGAGGGTTCGGCCAGGCTGGCGTGGGCCTTCCGCGCCGCCAACGACAAGTACGCGACCAACTACCCGGCCGCCGTAGGCTTCCACATGACCAATACGGATTCGACACCGTTCATGGATTTGGTGCCATCGATCTCGCTGCGCGAGAACGAGCGCGGGCAGCAGATCGGCGCCGGCTGGAATCCGAACTGGCACCAGCCGACCGACAACTACGACAACTACTCGGACAAGGACTTCCTGCTTGGCCTGAACGCGGCCCAGACCACGCTGGCCGGGGTGGCGCAGCTGGCCGGGGTGCGCATCAGAAAATAAGGCTTATTGTTTCTGATAATTGACCGAGCGCGGGCCGTACAACATGCCGTTGTTCAGGCCCGCCGACAACAGGCGCGTGCTGGCCACGCCAGCCACCGGGTGCGACTGATCGGTGGTGCTGTTGATGACCTGCTTCACGGCGGCCGCGACCAGCGCGCCGATCAAGCCGCCGGTGTTGTTATTGCCACCCTCGTTGCTGGAGGCACTCGCGGCACCGGTCCACAGCACGGTACCGCTTTTCAGGTCCACCAGCTTGGCTTCAGCCGCCACCACGACCACACTGTCCAACACCGTGTAGGTAGAACCGTACTTGTTGATGGTGATGTACATGCCCGCATCGGCGCCAAAAATCTCCTGCAGCTTGGCCGTTGGCAGCTGGTGGATATCGGCCGATGTGGTCATGCCGTTTTGCTTGAAGGTCTCATTCACGAGAGCGACCGGCAGTACATAGTAGCCAGCTTCCGCCAGAGGATAGGTCACCTGCGCGTAGACGCTGTTGCCGGCGTTGACTTCCGGCGAGTTATTCAGCGGCGGCAGCACCAGGATGGAACGCGGCTTGGCTGCTTTGAACGCGGTGTAGTCATATGGCGCTGGCTTGGTGCCAGCGCAGCCGACAGCCAACACCAGCGGCGCCAGGCAAGCGCTCAGTTTCAAGATACGCCCGATCATAATTTTTCACCCTTCTTCACTTTCGCCAACAGGAAATCCATGTAGGCCGCCGACTCCGGAAACAGTTTTTTCTCATCCTCGAACTGCGCCACCATCTGATCCTGCTTGCCGGTGATCGAGTACAGCATGCCAAGGTGCGCATGGAAGCCCGGCGGCACCGAGGCGCCCTTGGCGCTGATGGTCTGCAGCGCCTTTTCCATCTCGGCGATCTGCTGATCCGGGCTTTCGCCTTTGAAGTGTTGATAGACCTGAGGCTGATAGCCATCCCAGCCATACAAGGTTTTCGGTGCGGAAGCGCAACCGGACAGCATGGCGCTGCCAGCCAGCGCCAGCATGATCGCGGCGCGTGTCAACCAGATTGTTTGCATTGGCGTCCTCACTGTGCGCGCAGCTTCAAGGCGCCGGCGTCCACGCCCGCCACCAGTTTGTCCACCGCCTCCCGCATGGCCAGATCCAGCACCTTGCCGTTCAGCGTGGCGTCATAGCTAGCCGTGCCGCCAAAGCCCAGCACCTCGCGGTTCGACAGGCTGTATTCGCCGGCACCAGCGGCCGAGTACACCACTTCCGAGGTGGCGATATTCACCACATTAAGCGTCACCTTGGCGTATGCCACCTGCGTCTTGCCACGGCCGGCAATGCCGAACAACTGATGGTCGCCAACTTCTTTGCGGCCAAATTCCGTCACGTCGCCGGTGACGATAAAATCGGCGCCTTTGATATTCTGTGTCTGCTGCTTGAACCCGGCTTCCTGCTTCATTTCGCTCAGGTTGTCGCGATCCAGCACGCTGAAACGGTTGGTTTGTTGCAGATGCGAGATCAGGACGGTTTTGGCCTGGCTTCCCAAACGGTCTACACCGTCGGAAAAGATGCCGCGCATGAAACTGGAACGGTTATCGAACTTGCCGACCGCGATCAGCGAACGCGGACCAACATAAGGTTTGGCCGCACTGGCCACGGTAGCCACGGCAACGGCCTGAGAACTTTCTGTTGCGCACCCGGCGAGTGCCGAGATCGCCAGCGCTGCAGCCAGCAACTGGACGTTTTTTTTGATTTGCATTTTTTCCCCAAAGTGAAGGCTGAATTCTTAATAAAAATAAAGAATTCCCATATGCAATTTTATAGATTATCGCAACCGATAATCTATCCAATAGTCACGAATGGTTCAGGATTCTTGCAACGCCTCCAGCACGATGTCGTGCAACCGCTGGGCCGGCGGATTCAGTTCCGCTTCGGCGCGATGCAGCAGCAGGCCGACGTCGGGCAGCGGTGGCAGGCGAGGGTCATCCAGTACGCGCAGCGATGATGGCACGCCCATCCCGGTGCGCACGGTCAGGCCCAGTCCCGCCGCCGCCGCGGCCCACACGCCGGACAGGCCCGGGCTGGTGAAGGCGATACGCCATGGGATGCCGGCGTTGTCCAGCGCGCGCGTGGCGGCGCTGCGCATGATGCAGGGCGCGTCCATCATCACCAGCGGCAGCGGTTCATGTTCGGGCAGCGTCAGCCGCGTTTCGTCGGCGGCGCCGATCCAGCGCATCGGCAGCACGCCTACCTTTACCGCATGCGCGGCAGGCGCGCCGCCATCCCAAGCCAGGGCCAGATCCAGTTTGCCGCCACCCAGCAGTTCCATCAGTTCCGAGTTGCGCGCCACGCGCGCTTCAATGCGCACCTGCGGGTGCACGCGCGTGAAGCGCCCCAGCACCTCGGTCAGCATTTGTTCGCCAAAGTCCTGCTGGATGCCGAGCCGCACGCTGCCCGCCAGTTCGGCGCCGCGCACGGCGTTGGCCGCTTCGTCGTTCAGTTCCAGCAGGCGGCGCGCGTAGCCCAGCAGCGATTCGCCGGCCGGCGTGGTGGCCATGCCGCGCCCTTCCTTGCGCAGCACAGGCATGCCGAGTTGATCCTCCAATTTTTTCAGCTGCGCGCTGACGGCGGAGGTGGAGCGCCCCAGCCGGTCCGCCGCCTTGGCGAAGCTGCCCAGGTCGACGCCGGTGACGAAGGTGCGCAAAACGTCGAGGTCGAAGGTAATTCGTCGCATAACCATCCCGCTTTATCGAACTATTTGTCAAAATATTCCTGATTTTCAGGATTAATTTAGGCGTGTATCGTGTGACTGTCAATTGAAAAAAGGGAGCGTCATCATGCCTATGAGCCGTATTTCTTTGTTGAAAGGGAAATCGCCTGAGTACATCCGTGCGCTGGGCGATAGTTTGCAACGGGCGATGGAGGAGTCGTTCAATGTGCCGAAGAACGACCGCTTCCAGCTGGTGCATCAGCATGAGCCTTACGAGATGATGTTTGACCGGTCTTACGAAGGTGGCCCGCGCTCGGACGATTTTGTGCTCATTACGATCACCATCGGCAAGCCGCGCAGCACCGAGATGAAGCAGGCATTTTATCGCCGGCTGGTGGAGCTGCTGGCGGAATCGCCGGGCTTGCGGCCGGAGGATGTGATGGTGGTGGTGTCGTCGTCGCAGGGGGATGACTGGTCGTTTGGTGGCGGGCGGCCGGCCGCGTCCTTGTTGGGAGTGCGGTCGTGATTGCGATGCAGTACAGCTTTGTGCTGCCGGCGGATTACGATATGGCGGTGATCCGCGAACGCATCGCCACCAAGGGGCCGCTGCTGGATGGCTTGCCGGGATTGGTCTTCAAGGCGTATCTGTATGCGGATGGGGCGGAGCATGCGTATGCGCCGTTCTATCTGTGGCGCGATGAGGAGGCCATGCATGGCTTTCTGAACGGGCCGGCGTTCGCAGGCGTGGCGCGGGCGTTTGGATGGCCGTCGGTCAAGACCTGGACGCCGTGGCATGCCAGCGTTGGCGCGGACGTGCGCGCGGCGCGGTTTGCCACGCGCGGTGGCGCGGTGATTGCGCCGTATAGCGCGTTGTCGGAGTTGCGCCTTCAGGAAGAGGCGTTTGCGCGGCAGGCGTTGGCGCAGGGTGCGCTGGCGGTGGTCGTGGGGTTTGAATCGGTGACGTGGACGATCACGCGCCTGTGCCTGTGGCGTGACGCGCCGCCGGTGGAGGCCGGGCAGCGCTATTCGGTGGGGCATGTGTCGGCGCCGGCAGGGGCCCTGGTTGCAGTCAGGTAGCGCGCGGTGGCGATTTATCAGGCGTTCTATGGATTCCGGCCTTCGCCGGAATGACGGGGGTGGTGCTAGCGTAGCAGGAGCAGGGCTTGCTGTGGCAGGGCGTTGGCCTGGGCGACGATGGAGGCGCCGGCTTCGCGCAGGATGCGGGTGCGCGTCAGTTGCGCCGCTTCGTCGGCGTAGTCCGCGTCCAGTATCCGCGAACGCGCCGCCGACAGATTGTCCGCCGCGTTGCCGGCGTTGCTGGCCGCCGCCGTCAGCCGGTTGCTGGTCGCCCCTAGCTGCGCTCGGATATCGTTCACCTCATTCAGCTTGCCATCGATGTATTCCAGCGCCGCACTCGCGCCGCTGAACGTCGACAAATCCATCGGCGGCTCGCCCGGCGTGTAGGTGGAACGCGGCTGATAATCCGGTGCGCCAAGCCGCACCGATGTCAGCGAGCCGGCGCTCAGACCCGCTTGGGCCGGATTGTTCCCGCTGATCTTCATGGCGTGCACGCCGGGGCGCGGCGCCTCGTTGATCGTCACCGTCCCCTTGTGCGCGCCGCCGCCCAAACCCAGGGAGCCCAGCGCCCCGGCCACCGCCTCCGACAACACGATATCGCGGCCATCGATGGAAGACAGGGTCAGCGTGCCGCCGCTGGCGCTGGCCGTGACGCCGCTGGTGGCGGAAGTCGCGCTGATCGCACCCGCCGCATTGGCGGCACGCACGGCTGCCGTGCCGCCGCCGATCGCCCCCACGTTCACGCCGTTGACCGAAAACGACGACGCCCCCAGCACCCCGCCCGCATTGACGGCGCCGTCGAAGCTATTGGCCGCCGTGGCCGAGATGTTGAGGATATTCGAGGCGTTGATCGCCGCCGCCACCGCGTACGCGCTGTCCGCCGTCTGCCCCACCTGCGCACCGGCGACAGACGCCCCTACCGCGGCGTTATTGATCACCAGGTCAGCAAACTGAATTGCGCCCAGCACCGGCGTGCCGACCGCCGTTGACTGCTGCGGCGCCACGTCCACCATGCCTGTCGCGTAGCTCTCCAGGGCCACCGCGCGCGGTATCGCCAGCTGCATGATCTGCCCGGCAGCCGCCCCCACCTGCAGCTGCTGCGAGAACGATCCATCCAGCAGACGCTGATTGTTGAAGCGCGCGCCATCGACGATATTCACATTGGCCGCCACCAGGGCATTGACTTCCTGCTGTATGGCCGCACGGTCAATCTTGCTGTTTGTGTCATTGGCCGCCTGCACCGCCAGCTCGCGCATGCGCTGATAGTTGGCGTTCAGCTGGCCGGCCGCGCCATCCGCCACCTGCAGTAGCGAAATGCCATCATTGATATTTTGATTCGCCCGCCGCAAGCCGTTCACCTGCGCCGTCATGCGCGAACTGATGGCCTGCCCGGCCGCGTCGTCGCGCGCGGAATTGATGCGCAAGCCGCTCGACATGCGCTGCAGATGCACGGCCATGGCCTCGCCCGAGCGCGTAAGACTGCGCTGGGCGTTCAAAGAGGCGATGTTGGTGTTGATCTGCATGGGCGGCCGTCGTCCCGGGCGCGAAATTGCGCTCGTCGTCTAAATAACGGCCATTCCAACGAGAAACTTGAACTTTAGCCGGGCAGCGCTTCCATGCGCTCGCGCGCCTGCGCCAGCTGTTGCGGATCCATGCGGCTGGCCGCGTTGGGCAGATAACGGGTGGCGGCGCCGTAGCCGGCGCGCTGCGCCATGGTCAGCCACATCCACGCCTGGGCGGCGTCGGCGCGCACGCCCTGCCCGGCCAGATACATCAGGCCGAGATTGAATTGCGCCCGGATGTGGCCTTGCGAGGCGGCCTGCAGATACCAGTGATGCGCCTGGGCGTAATCCTGCGGCACGCCGAGGCCATTGTCATAGCGCAGGCCAAGCGCGAACTGCGCCTGCGTGTGGCCCTGCTCCGCCGCCTTGGCATACCAGTGGTGCGCCTGGCTGCAATCGGGCTGCGGGCCCTCGTCGTTGTCGTACAGGAGACCGAGGCTGTACTGGGCCGCGACATAATCCTGCTCGGCCGCGCGGCGATACCAGCCCATGGCCTTGCGATAATCCTGCGGCACGCCGCGCCCTGTCTCGTAGCGCAGGCCCAGGTCGAACTGCGCGCGCAAGTGGCCCTGGTCGGCCGCCTTGCGATACCAGAAAATCGCTTCCTGATGATCCATCACCACGCCGTGGCCGGCGTCGTACAACAGGCCCAGATGGTACTGCGCGCCCGGGAAGCCCTGCTCCGCCGCCTTGCGATACCAGAACTGCGCCTGCTCGTAATCCTGCTCCACGCCCTGGCCATGGTGGTAGCGCAGGCCGAGATTGTTCTGCGCCGCCGCGTGCCCCTGCTCTGCCGCCTTGCGGTACCAGTCCAACGCCTTCTGCTCGTCGCGCGGCACGCCCTGGCCGTTATCGTAGATCAGGCCCAGGTTGAACTGCGAGCTGGCGTGATCCTGCTCCGCCGCGCGGCGGTACCACAGGATGGCCTTCTGCGAATCCTGCGCGATGCCGTCGCCCTTGTCGAAGCGCAGCGCGAGGTTGAACTGCGCCGGCGCGTAGCCCTGGTCGGCGGCCTTGCGATACCACGACATGGCCTGGCCCACATCCTGCGGCACACCCTGGCCATTGTCATAGCGCAGGCCGAGATTGAACTGCGCGCGCGCATACCCCTGCTCGGCCGCCTTGCGATACCAGAAGATGGCCTGCTTGAAGTCCTGCGGCACGCCTTTGCCGGTGTCGTACATCATGCCGAGATTATTCTGCGCGCCGGCGTCGCCCTGTTCGGCCGCCTTGCTGAACCAGTGCATGGCTTGCTGCGTGTCGTTCGGCACGCCCTGGCCCTTGGCATACAGCCAGCCAAGGTTGTACTGCGCGGCCGCGTAGCCCTGCTCCGCCGCGAGGCGATACCAGGCGGCCGCCTCCTCGAAATTCTGCTCGACGCCCTGGCCCTTCTGATACATCACGCCCAGGTTGTACTGCGCGTGTTCGAGTCCCGCCTGCGCGGCCTGGCGATACCAGACCACGGCCAGCTCATAACTCTGCGCCACGCCCTGTCCGTTGAAATACATGAAGCCAAGGCTATGCTGAGCATTGGCCACGCCGCGTTCCGCCAGTCCCTTGACGCGCAGGAATTCAGCTGTGTACGTACTGCCGTTGTTCGCGTCGGCTTCGTTGGGACTGTATTTCGTCATGCTTTCTTATCAGGCTTGAATCGCAATCATCGCCGGTTGTTCTTCAACGGTGCCGGGCACCGGGTGCAGCACAGCGACCGAGGGCGATGACCGGCGGCTCTGCTCGTGCAATACATCGATAAAGCTGGTCAGCGAGATCGGGCGATGGTACAGATAGCCCTGCATCGTGCTGCAGCCATTGGCTTCCAGATAGCGCGCCTGCACTTCGGTCTCCACGCCTTCCGCCACCAGGTGCAGGCCCAGGCCCCGCGCGATGGAGATGATCGCCAGGATCACCGGATAGTGACCATTCTCGTCGTGGATCTCCTTGACGAACGACTGGTCGATCTTGATGGTGTGGATCGGGAAGCGGTGGAGATAGGCCAACGACGAATAGCCGGTGCCGAAATCGTCGATCGCCACCGACACGCCCAGCTGGCACAACTTGTTCAGCTGTTCGATCGCATACTGCGGATTGCGGATGCAGATGTTTTCGGTGATCTCGACTTCGATCTGCGCCGGCGAAATGCCGTAGCGCGTCAGCGCGCCGCGCATCTTCTCGAAGAAGTCGCCGCGGTCCAGATATTGCGGCGACAGGTTGAGCGACAGGCGCAGCGCCTCGCCGCCGTTGGCGTTCCATTGCAGCAGGTCGCGGCACAGCGCGCCCAGCATCCAGTCGGAGATCGGCAGCATCAGACCATTCTCTTCGGCGAACGGCAGGAACTCGCCGGCCGACAGCAGGCCGCGCTGCGGATGGTTCCAGCGCATCAGCCCTTCGGCGCCGATGATGCGGCCGGTGGCCACGTCGACCTGCGGCTGATAGTACATTTCCAGCTCGTTGTGCTCCAGCGCCTTGCGCAGCGCCTGCTCCAGCGCGATCTTCTGGTGCGACACATCCAGCATCGAGTTGTGATAGAAGCTGTGGCCATTCTTGCCCAGCGCCTTCACCTGGTACATGGCGATGTCCGCGTGGCGCAGCAGTTCGTCGATGGTCTCGCCGTCGCCCGGATAGATAGCGATACCAATCGACGCGGAGATGTGCACCTGATGGCCATCGAGGTCGAACGGCCGTTGCAGACTTTCGAGGAACTTGTCCGCGATGGCCTTGGCGTCCTGACGGTCGCGCAGCTCCGGCAACACGATGGTGAATTCATCGCCACCCTGGCGCGCCAGCGTGTCGCCGCGGCGCAGGCAATCCTTGAGGCGCTGCGCCGCCTGCTGCAGCAGCTCGTCGCCCTTGACGTGGCCCAGCGTGTCGTTCACCAGCTTGAAGCGATCCAGGTCGACGAACATCACCGCCAATTCGGTCAGCTTGCGCTTGGCCTGAATCACCGCCAGGCCAAGGCGGTCCTTGAACAGCATGCGGTTCGGCAGGTCGGTCAGGATGTCGTGGTAGGCCTGGTACGAGATCACTTCCTCGGCGCGCTTGCGGTCGGTGATGTCGCGCGCCACGCCGTAGGTGCCGAAGAACTCGCGCGTCTTCACTTCGTGATCCGGAATGTGCATGCCGATCGCGTTCAGCGAAATCGTCATCAGCGTGTTGTTGAAGGTGCGCTCGATGCCGCCGCCGGCGCCGGTGCCGGGATTGCACTTCAAGCGCAGCTCGACGTTGCGCGAGGCGCGTTCATCGACGCGGCGCTCGTTGAAGGCGTAGCGCGCGCGCTCCTGGTCCTCGTCGTGCACCAGCACCGAGTAGTGCCGGCCGATCAGCTCTTCGCGCGTAAAGCCCAGCAACTGCTGCACGCGGTCGTTGACGAAGGTGAACTTGCCCTCGTGGTTCAGGGTGTAGATGATGTCCGGCGACGAGTCCACCAGATAGCGGTACATCTTTTCCGAGTTTTCCAGCTTGGAGGCGATGCGCTCGTTGTCGATGGCGAGGCGGCGCTTCTGCAGCGCGTTCTCCACCGTCTTGAGCAGCTCCTCGCGGCTGTAAGGCTTGCGCAGGTAGTCGTAGGCGCCGCGTTTCAGTGCGCCGATCGCCGCCTCGATGCCGACGTCGCCGCTCATCACGATCACGTCGCCGTCGATCTCGCGGGCGTTGATGTAGTCCATGATCTCGTGGCCGCTCATGTCAGGCAGGCGCAGGTCGAGCAGGATCAGGTCGAATTTCAGCTTGGTCAGCTGGGCCAGCGCCTCGCTGCCGCAGGTGGCGGTCACCAGATGGTAATCGCGGTCGCGCAGCAGCTCGTACAGCGACGACAGCAAACGCGGTTCGTCGTCAACCAGCAGCAGGCGCGGGCGATTATCGTTGGACAGAGGTTCGACGGGGGCTAGGTCGAAAGAGTTCAGGTTCATCATGGCCTTAGACGGAATCCATCACCCGCGTTTGTACGCTGGCGACTTGGCTGGTACTGCCCTTGGCGGGCAGCAGGATTTCAAAGGTAGTACCCGTTTTGCCGGATCGGCAGGTAATCAGGCCTTGCATTTTCTTGACCAGGCTATGGACGATGGACAGTCCCAGCCCGTGGTGGGCACCTTCCTTGCTGCTGCGTACAGGGGAGAACAGGTTGGCCAGCACCTCGGCCGACAGACCCGGACCGGTGTCGCTGATCACCAGTTCCAGATACAGCTTGCGCTCGCGGTTGACATGACCGCGATTCGAAATTTCGATCTTGCCGCCGTCGCCCAGTGCTTCGACGGCGTTCTTGATCAGGTTGACCAGGATTTGCTTGAGCAGGTCGGCGTCGCCGTCGATCTCGGCCGGCTCCTCCGGCATGCGCACCACGATCTGCACCGAGGCCGGCACGAACTCGGTGGCGCGGAACAGGCGCAGCACGTCGTCCACCACCTTGGCCACGTCGGTGGTGCGCGCGGTTTCCGTCGGCTGCAGATCGGCCAGGCCGTTGATCAGTTGCCCGACACGGTCGATCTCTTCGTTCAGGATGGACATCTCGCCCACCACCGGTTCACGCTTGGCCAGCTTGCCGTCCAGGACCGACAAGTAGTTCTTGATGATCGACAGCGGGTTGTTCACCTCATGCACCACGCGGCGCGAGGCTTCGCGGTATTCCTCCGCCACGTGGGCGATCTGGCGCTTGGCGTGGCCGCGTTCACTGATCGCGGTTTCCAGCGAGGTGGCGGCCTGGGTGCCGAACGACTGCAGGAAGCGCTCGCGCTTTTGCAGGTGCGGCATCTGCCATGCGGGCACGCCGCCGATCAACACCCCCAGGCAGCGCTGATTGGCCACCAGCGGCAGGCACACCATGCTCTCGCTGCCGAGGATGCGGAACAGCTGCTCTTCCGCCACGTTGTGCACCTGGCCTTCACGTACGACGTAGGCCAGCTTGCGCTCCAGCGCCGACTGCGCCACCGCGCCGCCCTTGTTCAAGGGGATGACGAATTCGGCCAGCCGTTGCTGGTTATCGCCGGTGGCCATGCCATGCAGCGCGTGACCGGTTGGATTCTCCAGCAGCAGCACGGCGTTTTCGAAATCGAACAGGATGCGCGCCGAGCGCGTGATGGCCTCCAGCAAGCCGGTCTCGCCATGTTGACGGGCGAAGGTCTGGCCCATCTCGGACACCAGCATGATGTTGCGCACTTCCTCGGACAGCCGCTGCTGCACCGGATCGAGCGCCGGCGGCGCGTAGGCCGTGGGCGCCACGATGTCGTCGGCGCCGGTCAGGTCGATGCCCAGGTAGTCGGCGGACTTGGCCACCTGGCGGGCGGCGTTCTTGATGATCAGTTCCAGCTTCTCGCCATCGAGGCTGCACAGGCGCGCCGATTCGGCGATCGCCTGCTCCTGGTCGTCGTGGCAGCACAGCAGGTGCGCCAGGCGCACCATGCGGATCAGCGGATGCGCCGCCTCCAGGCGGGCGATAGGCTCGTGGTGATACAGCACGCTGTCGGCCAGGAAGGAGTCCAGGTTCCAGCGCTCTATCAGCCAGGCGCCGGCTTCCGAGTGGGTGATTTGCAGCGTACGCTGTTCGACCGCGCACAGGTCCTCGTCGTCGCGCGCGGTGAAGTTGAAGGCGTATTCCTTGGGCGCGGTGGCCAGCAAGGCCAGGCGGCCGACGTTGTGCAGCAGGCCGGCCAGATAGGCTTCCTCGACGTGCGGGTACTCCATCTGCTTGGCGATGTCGCGCGCGATGACGGCGGTGGTCAGCGAGCCTTTCCAGAACCCGCGCAAGTCGGTGCTGCCCGAGTGGGGGAAGCTGTTAAAGGTCTGGAATACCGATTCGCTGATGACCAGCGTCTTGATCATGTCGGTGCCGAGCGACACCAGCGATTGTTCGAGGCCCACCGTGCGCTGGTTGCGGTGATAGGCGGAGCTGTTTGCCACGGTCAGGATCTTGCTGGTCATCGCCGCGTCCTTGGCGATGAGGGCGGCGAGTTCCGGCATGCCGGCGTCGTCGGCCTGCAAGTGCTCAATCAACTTGATGAGTATCTGCGGCATGGCCGGCAGACGGGCAATCAGCAGTCGATTGCGTATATCATGGTCAGATTGTTGATGCATCGTATCAAACATTGCCGCCAGTAGACATCGAACAAGGGGCGGAACTTAACGGCCAAATTCCGCAAACGTAGGCTCCATGCGCTTTTCCGGCGTTTTTTGGGCCGGAAAAAATTGCCTTAAAAAATTATATTATCACAAAGACTGATAATAACTTAACAGCAAGTAAAATTTCTTCCTAAACTAAGTCTTTTTCCTGCCGTTAACGATTATCGGACTTGATAGCGCGATAATATGCTCCGGTAATAGCGCGACGTCAACCACAAAACGAGAGCAGAGGCACTAAACACCGTCTGTCCCGCGGCTAGCCAGAGGGCGGAGTGTGATAGCACGGGGGCGATCACCCCGGCCACGATGGCGCCCAGCAGCGTCACCGCGAACGATTGGCAGGACGCCACCGTGCCCCGGATGTGCGGGAACAGGTCCAGCGCCAGCAGCGTGGCCCCCGGCGCCACCACCGACATCCCGAAGGTATAGAACAGCATCGGCAGCACGGTCCACGGCAGCGCCGGCGGCAGGAAGGCGTGGT
The DNA here is from genome assembly GCF_013376005.1 of Duganella sp. SG902. Lineage (GTDB taxonomy): Bacteria > Pseudomonadota > Gammaproteobacteria > Burkholderiales > Burkholderiaceae_D > Rugamonas. Next base: position 265,765 of record NZ_JABMJK010000009.1, read on the forward strand.
AGATCAGGTTCAGCACGGAGGCCGACAGCAGGAAGCAGAAGCCGATGCCGATCTGTCGCGAAAATGTCATCTTCCCGGCCATGCGGTTGGCCGCCAGCGCGCCGAGGAACACCCCGCTCACCGAGGGAATGAACAGCCAGCCGAATTGCGAGGCGCCCAGGTGCAGCTGCTGCGGCAGGAACTCGGGCGCCGCCGAGATGTAGATAAACAGGCCGGCGAAGTTCAGCGCCACCACCCCGGTCTTGAAGTGGAACAGCGGCGAACGCAGGATCTCGCCATAGTTACGCACTAAAAAGCGCGGGTTGAAGGGATGGCGTTTTTCCGGCGGCAGGGTCTCCGGCAGGCGGCGGTAGCAGAAAATGAACAACAACACGCTGTAACCCAGCAGAGACAGGAAGATCGCGCGCCAGTCGAATAACGTGACGATCCAGCCGCCGAGGATGGGTGCGACGGCGGGGGCGATGGAGAAGATCATGGTCACCAGCGACAACAGGCGCGCGGCGGCGGCGTCCTCGTACAGGTCGCGGATGATGGCGCGCCCCACCACCACGCCGGCGCCGGCCGACACGCCCTGCATGATTCGGAACACCCACAGGTAGTGCACCGTGTGCGCCGAGGCGCAGCCCAGCGTGCCGATGGCGAACATGGCCAGCGACACCAGGATGACGTTGCGGCGGCCGAAGGCGTCGGACAGCGCACCGTGCCACAGCACCATGCCGGCGAAGGCCAGCATGTAGAAGGTCAGGCTTTGCTGGACTTCCAACGGCGTGGCGCGCAGTGTGGCCTGGATGTTGGGGAAGGCGGGGAGATAGGCGTCGATTGAGAACGGGCCTAGCATGGACAGCCCGGCCAGCATGGTGGCCAGCGCGGCGGCGGTCAGCGGTTTGCGGTGCGGTGGCTCGGGCGGCGGGACGTCCTCGATGGTGTCCTGGTCGGGGAGGTCGGCTGGCGGTGTCGGGAGCATAAGGGGTCTCCTGTCAGGTGTGACCGCGCGTCATTCCCGCGAAGGCGGGAATCCATAGGCAGCGGGCAGGCATACGGCGCATAGGTTCCCGCCTGCGCGGGAACGACGTGGACTTACTCTTTAGGTTTGGCGGCTTCGCGGCGGTTGAAGCCCGCCACCATGTCGAAGCGGAACAGACGGCACTCCAGCGCCCCGTTGAAGAACGGCGTCTTGCGCGATTCCTTCAACCGCAGCAGCTTGGGCACGCCCAGATCGGCCGTGAACAGATACACCGTCCAGCCGGCGAAGCGCTGCTTCAAGGTGCTGCTGAAATCCGCATAGAAGCTGTTGGCCAGTTCATCCTGCTCCAGCGAGCTGTCGCCGCGCACGCCGATACGTTCGCCATAGGGAGGATTGGTCAGCAGAATGCCCGGCTGCGCAGTCGGCGCCTGCACCTGCTGCGCCTCGATCTGCTTCAGCGGCACGTCGAACAGAATGCCGGCGCTGCGCAGATTGTGACGCGCCATCGCCACCATGTCGCCCGAAATATCCGAACCGAAAATGGTTGGCTCGGCCGGCAGCGGATTTGGTTTGATGGCGGCCTTCATCTCCTGCCAAGGCTGCGGATCGAAGTCATGAAACTTCTCGAACGCGAAACGGCGGCGCGCGCCCGGCGGCACGCCCTGCACCATCTGCGCGGCTTCGCACAGGATGGTGCCGGAGCCGCACATCGGGTCGAACAGCGGCATGCCCGGCTTCCAGCCAGCCACACGCAGCAGGCCGGCGGCCAGGTTCTCGCGCAGCGGCGCGTCGCCGGTCTCGGTGCGCCAGCCGCGCTTGAACAGCGCCTCGCCCGAGGTGTCCAGGTAGACGATGAACTGGTGCGCGTCAACGAAGCCGAAGATGCGCATGTCCGGTTCCTTGGTATCGACCGAAGGGCGCTTCTTGTACTGGTCGAGGAAGCGGTCACAGATCGCATCCTTGATTTTCAGCGTGGTGAACTCCAGGCTTTTCAGCGGCGACTTCACCGCCGTCAGATCGACGCGGATGGTGTGGTCGTAGCCGAACCATTCTTCCCATGGCTGCGCCAGGGTCAGGTCATAGATATCGTTCTCGTTCTTGTAGCCGCCGGCGGCCATGCGCATCAGCACGCGCGAGGCGATGCGCGAGTGCAGGTTGATGCGATACGAATCCTCAAGATCACCGGAAGCGTGCACGCCGCCGGGGACTTCGTTGTGCACCTTCATGGTGGTGCTTTGTTGCGCGATCTCGCGCAGTTCTTCGGCCAACGCCGCTTCCATGCCGCGCGGGCATGGGCAAAAGAAGGATGCCATAGGTGTACCTTTTGTCCGTTAAAAAATACCGTTCTCTCAGAACGGCTTCACTACCACCAACAACACGATGGCCAGCATCGCAAACACCGGCAACTCGTTAAACACGCGGAACCACTTGTGGCTACGCTTGTTCTCACCGCGCTCGAAGCGCTTGAGGATGCCGCCGCACATATGGTGATAACCGATCACCAGCACCACCAGCGTCAGCTTGGCGTGCAACCAGCCCGGCATGTGCACGCCGTACTGCATATACACCAGGATCGCGCCGAACAGCACCGCGAACACCGACAGCCACATCGAAAAGCGATACAGCTTGCGCGCCATCAGCAGCAGGCGCGCGGTGGTGTTCTTGTCGGTCTCCATCGCCAGGTTGACGAAGATGCGCGGCAGGTAGAACACGCCGGCCATCCAGGCAATCACGAAGAAGATGTGCAGTGCTTTAATCCATAACATTTTCTATTACCTTGCTTATGTTTCGAACAAGAGAATCTTCAAATAAATCAAACGACTTAAGTCCTCGTAGAGCAGCAAAGCTAGTCGTTCGCCGAGCAACCAATGCTCTTTCCTTTTCCGGGCTAAACTTCTTTAACGCTCGGCCACTCTTTTCTGTAGCAACACAAAGTGCATTTAAAAGAAGAGCCTTAGGATCAAGTTGTGTCTCCCACAATCGCTTATGGGGCAATTTAAGGTCGACTCGACCATTCTGATTTCCTGCCGCAGACCTAATCGCCATCTCGTCTGATAACAGCCATGCTTCAGTCATTCGCACCGGAATAATCGGAGTACAAATAGCATCTAGCTTATCTAAGGCCGTATTTATTTCTTCCAATCTTTTTTCTACCCCTTGTCCTTCCTCGTCCCGATGCACGAGAAGGATATCGCATGGAAAAAACTTAATTGCAGCCGGGATTCTATTTTCCAGACTCATGCCTATCTTACCCAATTCTTTAGCGAAGGTAGATTGAAAACGAATATGTGGAAAATTCTCAGAAATAAGCCAGTCGATTATCGGAATAAGGACCTCATCTGAGGTACCATCCGCCAAAAGAGTGCATCGAAGTATCTTCATAGAATGATTACTTCGCAACCAATTCCATTTGATGCTTATATACCTGCATCAAATTCAATCTTCCCGCAACGGTATCAGCAGGATCATCTTTTCCTAGAAAATCCAAAAGCGCCGCAAAAGTTACTGTTTCATTTTCCGAAATAGCATCAACACCAGCTTTAGTTCGCCACGTCCCAATTATCGGATAAAAATTCGACAAAGAAGCACCATCACGCTTATACGCCTGAGAAACAATAATGTTATCTGTTTGTAGTCTCTGAATAACCAAAGGAGAATGTGTATTTATAATTATCTGACGAAGCGGGTTATCTTCACTTACTGCATATTCGGTATCAACAGCCATCTCGCTCAGCAGCTCTACAATTGCAGGTATCCGAGCAGGGTGGATTCCGTTTTCTGGTTCCTCCAAACAGATTACACCGCCAGACTCCGCGTCAGCTCCAATAATAGACAAAGCTAAGAATCGGAGGGTTCCATCAGACAATGCCCTTGCTTCATGCTTAATCCCACTAATAGTTTCGAGATAAAGCGTTTTCAATTGGCGCCGTTCATCAATGTCAACTGATATTTTCCCAACATCGGGTAACAGGTTCGAGAGCTGGTTCGCCACTTCCTCATATTTTCCTAAACGATCTAATGTTGCCGGCAAATGCTCCCCCGTCGGAGACACCTTACTGGCAGCTAGGAAGTCATCAGGACGGCGCAAAGAGCTAGACTCTAGTTGCAAATTTATCCACGACTGCATCTCTCTTCTTGCTGCAAGTGCTGTTGGTCGATCTATTGTATTGATATTACTTAAGATAGTTCGTTCAGCCTTAGAAATAGGAATACTGATCGGCTGTCCACTTGTTTGATCTTGGCGAATTTTCGCCACATTAGGCTCTTTAGGATCAATATAAATGAAGTTAACTTTACTTCCACCCCTATAAATGGACTCAAAGAATTCTTTAGACATTGGGAATCCGAGGCGCCGCTTAGCATCGCCTTTTTGGATAAAATCCAACGATTCATGAACCAACTCGATTCCTTCAGGCGTCGAAGCTGTTGCAGGAATGTAACGCAACCCCAATTGGTACTCTAGGTATGTGACCTTGGGCTTTGCCTCGCGCCCAAAATCATCAACAACGATGCCATTCACGAGGAAATCAACTTCAAACTCCATCAGTTGAAATTGATCTTTTGCCGTCTTCGTAAACAGTGAGGATATACTCGCCCTCTGCCGGCTGCTATTGCGGATTCTTGTTGCTGCATCAATTATTGATGTATCAGCAAGATCTTTCAAGAAAAGGATGGCATCAAAAAGGTTAGATTTGCCGACCCCATTTATACCAGCTACACAAGTAAATGGGCCAAAGTGAACCTCTATATCCTCTAAGCTCTTGAAACCCTTGACCTTCAGTCTAGTCAGCATAGCCCTCTCTCCTGCCCGATATCAACAACGAACTTCCCCATGTCCCAAAACGATATATTTTAGCGATGTTAAACCTTCAAGCCCCACCGGGCCGCGCGCGTGCAGCTTGTCGTTGGAGATGCCGATTTCGGCGCCCAGGCCGTACTCAAAGCCGTCCGCGAAACGGGTCGAGGCGTTGACCATGACAGAGGCCGAATCCACTTCGCGCAGGAAGCGCATCGCCGCCGAGTGGTCCTCGGTGACGATGGACTCGGTGTGCTTGGACGAGTAGGTGTTGATGTGGTCCATCGCCTCGTCCATGTCGGCCACGATTTTCACCGCCAGGATGGCCGCCAGGTATTCGGTCGACCAGTCTTCCTCGGTGGCGTCCACCAGATGCGGGTAGCCGGCCAGGATCGCCTTCGCTTCGGCGTCGGCGCGCAGCTCGACCTGTTTGGTCGCGTATAGCTTGGCCAGTTCCGGCAGCACCGCCGGGGCGATCGAACGCGCCACCAGCAGCGTCTCCATGGTGTTGCAGGTGCCGTAGCGGTGGCACTTGGCGTTGAACGCGATGTCCAGCGCCTTCTTCATGTCGGCCTTGCTATCGATGTAGACGTGGCAGATGCCATCCAGGTGCTTAATCATCGGCACCGTGGCTTCCTCCATCAGGCGCGCGATCAGGCCCTTGCCGCCGCGCGGCACGATCACGTCCACGTACTGCGGCATGGTGATCAGGGCGCCGACGGCGGCGCGGTCGGTGGTTTCCACCACTTGCACGCCGTCGGCCGGCAGGCCGGCGCCTTCCAGTCCTTCCTTCACCAGCTTGGCCAGCGCGCGGTTGCAGTGGATGGCTTCCGAGCCACCGCGCAGAATGGTGGCGTTGCCGCTCTTGATGCACAGGCCCGCCGCGTCCACCGTCACGTTCGGGCGCGATTCGTAGATGATGCCGATGACGCCCAGCGGCACGCGCATCTGGCCGACCTGGATGCCGGTCGGGCGGAATTTCAGGCCGGAGATTTCTCCGATCGGGTCGGGCAGCGCGACGATCTGGCGCAGGCCTTCCACCATGGTGGCGATGGCCTTGTCCGACAGCGCCAGGCGGTCCAGCATGGCCGGTTCCAGGCCGTTGGCGGCGGCGGCGTCCATGTCGAGTTTATTGGCGGCGCGCAGGGCGTCGGCGTCGCGCTCGATCGCGTCCGCGATCAGCGACAGCGCGCGGTTGCGCTGCGCGCTGTTGGCGCGGGCCATGGCGCGCGAAGCCTTGCGCGCCTGCTGGCCCAGTTGTTCCATGTAGTGTTTGGTATCCATCGTTATCCTAGCAGCGTCATTCCGGCGCAAGCCGGAATCCATAGAACGCATGCGCTGTGTTAATGCATGCCTTCCATGGGTACCGGCTTTCGCCGGTACGACGGGTTTCAGCCGCGGGCGACCTTGAGCGCCAATTGCAGCATCGCGTCCCAAGCGTCGCCGGCATGCGCCTTAGTGCGCAGTCCCTTGATCATTTTATCCACCTGCGCGGCATCCTTCATCGCCGCCTCCAACGTCGGCAGCGAAATGCGGCGCAGCGCCGGATCCATCATGCGTTCCTTCGGCCCCCAGATGCGATGCTCCTTCAGCAGCGCCCCCAGCGGCCGGCCTTGCGCCATGCCCGCCTTCAGCTTGAGCAGCGTGCGGATCTCGTCCGACACCGCCCACAGCACCAGCGGCAAGGCCTCGCCCTCGCCTTTCAGGCCATCCAGCATGCGGATCAAGCGCGCCGGATCGCCGGCCAGCATCGCCTCACTAAGCTTGAACACATCATAGCGCGCCACATTCAGCACCGCCTCGTGCACCTGCTCGTAAGTCAGCTTGCCCGGCTCGTGCAGCAAAGCCAGTTTCTGAATCTCCTGATGGGCCGCAAGCAGATTGCCTTCCACGCGATCCGCGATGAAATCAATACTCTGCCGGTCCGCGCTCTGCCCTTGTTGGGCAAGGCGCTGGCCTATCCAATTGGGCAAATGCGCCCGTTCCACCTGCGGGATGTCGATATACACCGCCGCCTGCTGCAGCGCGGTCACCCACGCCGCCTTCTGCGTCTGCCAATCCAGCTTCGGCAGCGTGATCAAAGTCAGGTTGTCCGGACTCAGATCCTTCACATAATTCTGCAGTGCCGCGCCGCCATCCTTGCCCGGCTTGCCGGTCGGGATGCGCAGCTCGATCAGCTTCTTGTCACCAAACAGCGACAGCGCCTGATTGGCCGCCAGCAGCTCGCCCCACTTGAAGCTGCGCTCCACGGTCAGCACGTCGCGCTCGGAATAGCCCTGCGCGCGCGCCGCCTTGCGGATCTTGTCCGCGGCTTCCAGCGCCAGCAAATGCTCGTCGCTGGTGATCACGTACAGCTGCGACAGCGATTTGCTCAAATGGCCGTCCAGCGCCTCCAACCGTAATTGCATGCGGCGCCTTTACTGAATCGGCACGGCCGGCGGAATCGTCGACGGCTGCGCCGATGGCTGCTTGTCGGCCGGCAGCGGCGTCGGCGCCAGCGACACGCCCGGCGTTTTCACGGCGGCGATGCGGCGCATCATCTGCTGTACCAGGTCGGTCTGCATGTCCTTGTACAGCAGGGCTTCTTCCTGCTCTTTTGCCAGCAGCTGGGTTTCGTTAAAGTCGATCGGGCGCGTCAGCGTGATCGTGGTTGGTCCCAGCAGCTCCGTGCCCTGCTTGTCCAGCACGCGGAACACGATGTTGTAGGTCAGCAGATACTGACGCACGCGGCCATTGCTGTTCAGCGACAGAATGGTTTTGGTCTTGGTCTTCTCGGGATTCGACAGCACGTCGACCACGCCGTCGGCGTCCTTGGCGGCGCTGACCACCGTGGTGCCGCCGTTGGCGCGGATGTTGCGCTTCAAATCGATCGCCAAAGGCGACGACTCCGGCAGTCCCACGTAAATCGTCGGGAACGGCAGCGTGTAATGGCCGCTGTCGCCGCGCAGGTGGAAGCCGCAGCCCGACAGCGTCAGCGCCGCCGCCAGCACCGCCGCGCTCAAGAACTTCGAAGTCGTTGCCATATCTCTGCCTTACACGACGATGTTGACCAGTTTGCCCGGTACGACGATGACCTTCTTCGGCGCGCCTTCGATGAATTTCTGCACCGCCTCGTTGGCCAGCGCGGCTGCCTCGATGGCCGCCTTGTCGGCGCCCTTGGCCACCACCACGCTGCCGCGCAGCTTGCCGTTCACCTGAATCATCATCTCGATTTCCGACTGTTCCAGCGCGGCCGGATCAACCTGCGGCCATTGCGCGTCCAGGATGTCGCCGGCGTAGCCCAGCTCCTTCCACAGCACGTGGGTGATGTGCGGCGCCACAGGGTTCAGCAGGCGCAGGAAGATCGCATAGCCTTCCGACAGCACGGCCGCTTCCACGTCCTTGGCCGATTCCAGCGTGTTCAGCATCTTCATGCAGGCCGACACCACGGTGTTGTACTGGATGCGCTTGACGTCGTAGTCGGCCTGCTGCAGCACCTTGTGCACTTCGCGGCGCAGGGTCTTGCCGGCGTCGGTGGTGGCGGCGGCGGCCAGCGGCGAGCCGGCGGCGGCGATGGCTTCACGCTGCGCATAGCCGAAGTTCCACACGCGCTTCAAGAAGCGGTTGGCGCCTTCCACGCCACTGCCCGACCATTCCAGCGTCTGTTCCGGCGGCGAGGCGAACATGGTGAACAGGCGCGCGGTGTCGGCGCCGTATTGTTCGATCTGCGCTTGCGGGTCGATGCCGTTGTTCTTCGACTTCGACATCTTCTCGGTGCCGCCGATCTGCACCGGCTGGCCGTCGTCCTTCAGCACCGCGCCTTGTGGGCGGCCCTTGTCATCCAGGGTCAGGTCAACGTCGGCCGGGTTGAACCAGGTCTTCTTGCCGGCGGCGTCTTCGCGGTAGTAGGTTTCGTTCAGCACCATGCCTTGGGTCAGCAGGTTGACGAAGGGCTCGTCGAACTTGACCAGGCCCAGATCGCGCATCACCTTGGTCCAGAAGCGCGCGTACAGCAGGTGCAGCACAGCGTGTTCGATACCGCCGATGTACTGGTCCATCGGCATCCAGTAATCGTTGCGGCTGTCGACCATGGCTTCGTTCGAGCCCGGCGAGGTATAGCGCATGTAGTACCACGACGAATCGACGAAGGTATCCATGGTGTCGGTTTCGCGACGGGCCGGTTTGCCGCACTGTGGGCAATCGCACTTCAGGAAGGCTTCGTACTTGTTCAGTGGGTTGCCGCTGCCATCAGGGACGCAGTCTTCCGGCAGCACCACCGGCAGGTCTTTTTCCGGCACCGGTACCGAGCCGCAATCGGCACAGTTGATCATCGGGATCGGCGTGCCCCAGTAGCGCTGGCGCGAGATGCCCCAGTCGCGCAGGCGGAAGGTGATTTTCTTCTCACCCAGGCCCTTGGCGGCCATGTCGGCGGCCACCGCGTCCACCGCTTCGGCGTAACGCAGGCCGTCGTACTTGCCGGAGTTGGTGACGATGGAGACTTCCTTGTCGCCATACCATTCCTGCCACGCGTCGGTGGAGAATTCCTGGCCTTCGGCCTTGATGACCTGCTTGATCGGCAGGTTGTATTTCTTGGCGAACGCGAAATCGCGCTCGTCGTGCGCCGGCACGCCCATCACGGCGCCGTCGCCGTAGGTCATCAGCACGTAGTTGCCGACCCAGACTTCCACCTTGTCGCCGGTGATCGGATGGGTGACGAACAGGCCGGTCGGCATGCCCTTCTTCTCCATCGTGGCCATGTCGGCTTCGATCACGGAGCCCAGTTTGCACTCGGCGTTGAAGGCGGCCAGCTCCGGGTTGGTCTGCGCGGCCAGCACGGCCAGCGGGTGTTCGGCGGCGACGGCGCAGAAGGTCACGCCCATCACGGTGTCCGGACGGGTGGTGAAGACGTACATCTTGCCGTCGTTGATCAAGTTGCCGTCGGCGTCCTTGATGTCGTGGGTGAAGGCGAAGCGCACGCCGGTCGACTTGCCGATCCAGTTGGACTGCATGATGCGCACGCGCTCAGGCCAGCCCGGCAGCTTGTTGTCGACGTGTTCCAGCAGTTCCTCGGCGTAGTCGGTGATGCGCGCGTAGTACATCGGGATCTCGCGCTTCTCGATCACCGCGCCCGAGCGCCAACCCTTGCCGTCGATCACCTGCTCGTTGGCCAGCACGGTCTGGTCGATCGGGTCCCAGTTCACGGTGCCGGTCTTCTTGTAGATGATGCCTTTTTCCAGCATCTTCAGGAACATCCACTGGTTCCACTTGTAGTACTCCGGCTTGCACGCGGTCATTTCGCGCGACCAGTCGATGGCCAGGCCCATCAGCTCCATCTGCGAGCGCATGTGGGCGATGTTGGAATAGGTCCACTGCGCCGGCGGCACGTTGTTGGCCATCGCCGCGTTTTCCGCCGGCATGCCGAACGCATCCCAGCCCATCGGCATGAGGATGTTGTAGCCGTTCATGCGCAGGTAGCGGTACATCACGTCGTTGATCGTATAGTTGCGGACGTGGCCCATGTGCAGCTTGCCCGATGGGTAAGGCAGCATCGAGCAGGCGTAGTACTTACCTTTAGGGAAGCGCGGGTCGTTTTCGACGGCTTTGTAGGCGTCGATGGCCTTCCAGTGGGATTGAGCGGCTTTTTCTACGTCGGCGGGACTATATTTATCTTGCATGATGATGTACGGCCAAAAGTTGAATATGAACCGGACATTATACCGTTTCATTCCCCCGCTGAGCGCGTAAGCCCCGATGACGACCATTCCGGACGCTTTTCCAGCGGCACCACGGCCTGGTCGAAGCTGTCCAACTGCTTGAGGGTCGCGCTGTCATAGAGGATTTCGCGGCCGGCAAAGTGGCTGCCACCGCAGTCGATGGCGATCTGGCTGCCATCCTTCCAGAACCAGAATTCACGGATGAACGGACCGCACTTGAGCGAGCGTGTCTCGCCATTGCGGTACAGGCGGATCTCGTCGTCCTTGACCTGCCAGGCAGCGCTTTTGCCGTCGGGTGACCGCAGAGCGCCAGACGGGACCGGTCCGGCATGGGCGAACAGGCACAGGGCAAGAAGACCCGCGCCCAATGCTGCCCGTCGTTTCATCCGCCGGCCGTATCGGTCTGCTGGCTGGCGATCAGGACCGCGCCGCAAGAGGTTTTCATGCCTTCGACGGCGACGTTTTTGCCCATCGCGATGAAGCTGGTCTCGCCTTCGACGATGGTGTGCGTGCCCCGGCACTTGGGGCAGCTGACCTTGTGGCCAACGCCCGCGATCGGCTTGCCCATGCAGATGCTGTCCTGGAAGCCTTCCAGTACGGTGCCGTTGTGCGAGGTTTTGTCGCCTAGCCGGATGATCGCCTTTTCGCCCACGATTACGTCCCAAATAAATATAAAATAAGCATGATTGCTAGCTTACCTCAACCTTGAGACGGACTCTGCACGATTCAATGCACTACCGCGAATACCCTCCCCATCCCGAGCTCGCCGCCCATGTGGCGTGCGTGTGGGCGGCGCGCGCGCCGGGCGGGGCGCATACACACCGGGTGCTGCCCGACAATTGCGTGGATATCCTGTGGCAGGATGGCGGCCAACAGGGGTTTGCGGTGGGCATGATGTCGTCGGCCATCCTGGTCGCCAGCGCGCGGCCGGTGCGGACGCTGGCGGTGCGTTTCAAGCCCGGCATGGCGCGACTGTTCCTGACGACGCCGCTGCACGCGCTGACCGACCAGCGGGCCGATATCGACCAACTGTGGGGCCGCGGCGACGCCGACCGCCTGGCCGACGCGCTGTGGGCCAGCGAAGCACCCGAGCGGGCGCGACTGGCCCTTATCGAGCGCGAATTGCTGCGGCGGCTGAAGGCTGCCAATGGCGGCGGGCGTGGCTACGCTGCGGCGCTGGGCGGTAGCGCATCCGGGGACCGGCTCGGCGTCCCACTCGTGCAGCGGGCCTTGGCGGCGCTGGAGAGCAGCGGCGGTGAGGTGCGCGTGGAGGCGCTGGCGGCGCGGCTGGGCGTCTCGCGCCAGCATCTGGCGGCGCAGTTCCGCGAGCAGGTCGGGCTGTCGCCCAAGCTATACGCGCGCATTTGCCGCTTTCGCCGCGCCACGGCGGCGCTCAGGGCTACCACGGCGCCGGACTGGGCCCGGCTTGCGCTGGAGTGCGGCTACTTCGACCAATCCCACCTGATCCACGACTTCCAGGAACTGGCCGGCAGCACGCCCGAGCGATTCCATTTTTCCAATCAAAGCGCGGCCTGATGTGCCAAGATGGTGTTTTCACCAACTGGAGACACAACATGATCAAGGGACTGCGCACGGTGGCCTATCCGGTGGCCGACCTCGCCGCCGCCAAGGACTGGTACAGCAAGGTATTCGATACCGCGCCCTACTTCGACCAGCCGTTCTACGTCGGCTTCAGCATCGGCGGCTTCGAGCTGGGCCTGATCCCGGACGGCAAACCCGGCACCAGCGGCAGCATGGTCTACTGGGGCGTGGACGATATCGAGGCGGAAGTCGCCCGCATCACCGCGCTGGGCGCCACCATCCACGGCGCCATCCAGGACGTTGGCGAAGGCATCCGTACCGTCGAACTGGCCGACCCGTTCGGCAACCTGCTGTGCCTCATCCTGAATCCGCACTTTGATTTAAAGGCGGTGCGCTAGCGATTGTGGGACAATACCGCCTCAGCAAATAACGAGGTAGTCACATGTCCCGCCGTAACGCCAATCTCATCAAAACGCCCGAGCAAATGGTTCAGGCCCGCGTCGCCGCCCAGCTGGCGGCCGACGTGCTGACCATGATCGCACCCCACGTCAAGCCGGGCGTGACCACGGCCTACCTCGACAAGCTGTGCAACGACTACATCGTCAACGTGCAGCAGGCGATTCCGGCCAACGTCGGCTACGGCGGCTTCCCGGCCACGGTATGCAGCTCGGTCAACCACGTGGTGTGCCACGGCATTCCGTCGGAAACCCAGGTGCTGAAAAACGGCGACATCATCAACATCGACGTGGCCGTCATCAAGGATGGCTGGCACGGCGACACCAGCCGCATGTACTACGTGGGCGAGCCCAGCAAGCAAACCCGCAAGCTGGTGGAGACCACCTACGCCGCCATGTGGGCCGGCATCCGCGCGGTGAAGCCGAAAGCCACGCTGGGCGACGTCGGCTTCGCCATCCAGACCGTGGCCGAGAAGGCCGGCTACAGCGTGGTGCTCGATTACTGCGGCCACGGCATCGGCCAGGTCTACCACGAGGATCCGCAGGTGACGCACTACGGCCGTCCGGGCCAGGGCATGGTGCTCAAGCCAGGCATGCTGTTCACCATCGAGCCGATGATCAACGCCGGCAAGGCCGCCACCAGGGAATTGAGCGACGGTTGGACCGTCGAGACGCGCGACAAGTCGCTGTCGGCGCAGTGGGAACACATGGTGCACGTCACCGAGACCGGCTTCGAGGTGCTGACGCTGGCGCCCGGCGAGACCGGCGCCAAGGCCAATATTCCGAACGCCGTGCCTAGCGCAGCGTGAGCTTGAGGGCCGGCTTCTCGCCGTAATCTTCGTAGCGCTCGTTCAGGCCGGCCACGCAGTAGGTGATTTCTTCGAGAATGTCGGGCACGGCGGCCTTCATCGCCGGCGCGTCCTTGATGACGATCTCCAGCACCTCGTTCGGCTTGAGCTTGAACTTGCTCATGCTGTCGTCGTCGCGCAGATAGCTCAGGCAATCGACCCAGGCATCCATGGTGTTGCCGTAGCCGTCGGGAAAACCCATCGCCGCCTTGCACTCGGCGTGGAAGCTGTCGAAATCCTTGATGGCGGCGCCATTCAGTTCCGCGGTTGCCATTACTTCTTCTCCTTGGGGTCCGTCACGAACCCCAACTTCGTTAATCCATTGCTTTGCGCGGCGGCCATCACCTGCGCCACCACTTCGTAGCGGGTGTCCTTGTCGGCACGCAGCTGCAGTTCCGGTTGCGGCGCCAGTTTGGCCGCCTCGATCAGGCGCGACTCCAGCCCATCCTTTTCCACCGGATCGTTATTCCAGAACACCTGCCCTTTGGCGTCGATCGACAGCGTGACCGTGGCCGCCGGCGCCGTTTGCGCGGCCGGCGCCTGCGCCTTCGGCAATTCCAGCTGCACCGAGCCGGTGAACATCGGCGCGGCCAGAATGAAAATCACCAGCAGCACCAGCATCACGTCCACCATCGGCGTGACATTGATGTCCGCCATCGAGCCGGGATTGCGGTGGTGATTGAATGCGCCGAAGGCCATGATCTTACTTGGTCAGGTAAGCGTGCAGGTCGTGTGCGAAGGCGTCCAGCTCCGCCAGGGTCAGGCGGTTGACGCGGTTGAAACCATTGTAGGCCAGCACTGCCGGAATCGCCACCGTCAGGCCGATGGCGGTCATCACCAGCGCCTCGCCCACCGGGCCGGCCACTTTGTCGATCTGCACCGTGCCGTGCGAGGAGACATTGGCCAGCGCATGGTAAATGCCCCACACCGTGCCCAGCAGGCCGACGAACGGCGCGGTGGCGCCGATCGAGGCCAGCAGCGTCAGGCCGGCTTCCAGGCGGTTGGTGGAACGTTGGATCGCCGCGCGCAGCACGCGCGTGGCCTGCGCCGAGCGATCCATCTCGCCGCCCAGCGAAAGACGGGGCGAAGCGGCCAGCTGCGCGGCGCCTTGCTGCGCCAGCGGCAGGAAAATCTTTTCGGGATCGGCCAGCGCCAGCGCGGCCACGCCATCCTGCATGCTGGGCGCGTCCCAGAACGCGTGCACAGCCGGCGCGCCGCGGCGGATGCGCCAGGCGGCATACGCCTTGGCCAGGATGAAGAACCAGCTCACCAGCGACATCGCCAGCAGCACAAACGCCACCGCGTGGCTGATGGCGTCACCCTGCTCCCAGAAGCGGCTCAGGGTGAATTGGCTGGCGGCGGGATTCATTTGTCCTTCAGGCCCAGCACGTCGTACATGTCGAACAGGCCGGTCGGCTTGTCGGCCAGGTAGCGGCAGGCGCGGATGGCGCCATGCGCGTAGGTGACGCGGCTGCTGGACTTGTGGCTGATCTCGATGCGCTCGCCGATGCCGGCAAACAGCACGGTGTGGTCGCCGACGATGTCGCCGCCGCGGATGGTGGCGAAGCCGATCGACGATGGATCGCGCTCGCCGGTCACGCCTTCACGCGCGAACACGCCGTGTTCCTTCAGGTCGCGGCCCAGCGCGTCGGCGATCACCTCACCCATTTTCAGCGCGGTGCCGGACGGGGCGTCGACCTTGAAGCGGTGGTGGGCTTCGATGATTTCGATGTCGTAGCCGGTCGACAGCGCCTTGGCGGCCTGCTCCAGCAGCTTCATGGTGACGTTGACGCCGACCGAGAAGTTGGGCGAGAACACGATCGCGGTTTTCTTGGCCACCTCGGCGATGGCGGCCTTGCCGGCGTCGTCGAAACCGGTGGTGCCGATCACCAGCTTGATGCCGTGCTCGGCGCAGTATTTCAGGTGCTCGAGGGTCGCTTCCGGACGGGTGAAGTCGATCAGGTACTGCGCGCCGGCCAGGCCCTTGCCGAAGTCCGACTCCACCGGCACGCCGGCCGGCTTGCCGAGGAAGGCGGCGGCGTCGGCCTGCTCCGAGCCGGCGCGGTCCAGCGCGCCGGACAGGCGGGCGTCGTCGGCGTTTTGCACGGCTTCGATCAGGATGCGGCCCATGCGGCCGCCGGCGCCGGCGATGGCGATGTTCATTTGCGTCATGCTGCGTATCCTTGTTATTTCTTGTCGTTGCTGATCGTCACACCGACCGGCGACGCGGCCGCCGGGTTGTCGCTGCCGGCCGGCAGCGGCGCGGTCGGGGCCGGCTTGGACAGCGCGGCATCGATCGCCGCTTCCTTCTTGGCGTTGGGCGCCGGGCCGGCGATACGGGCGATGTATTCTTTCTCGGTCGGCAAGTTGCCGCCCTCCCAGCGCTCCACCTTGCCGTCCTTGTCAAAGAACACGATCACGCGGCTGGTGGTGATTTCGCCATTGCCCTTGGCCAGGCGGAAGGCGTAATCCCAGCGGTTGCCGTGGAAAGGATCGGTCAGCAGCGCGGTGCCGAAGATGAAGCGCACCTGGTCCTGGGTCATGCCCACTTTCAGCTGTGACAACATTTCCTCCGAGACGAAGTTGCCCTGCTGGATGTCCGGACGATACGGCGAGAAGAACCACATGAAGCGTTGCAGCTTGGTAATAGTGGTGGTTTGCGCGCCCTTGCTGGCGTCCAGCGTCGGCTCACTGTCTTTCACCTCGGTCGATTTCTCGCCCAGCGTGGTTTTGGTCGCGCAGCCGCCCAGCGCCAGCGCCACGCAAGCGGCGGCGGCGACGGGAGTAAGACGGTGCAACAAAGACTGCGAAAAAGCCTGGGTGACGCGCATAAATGTCCTCAATCTGGTCGGGCGGATGTGCTGAAAAACGCTATATCATAAAGCACCCGGCACGGGACGGGGCAAATCTTTGTAACCGGATCAGTCGGAGTACGGTAAACTAGCGGCTAGCTATCGCCAACCAATCTACGAGTCTCGACCATGGGTAACAATCCTACCGATCTGAAGGCCAGCGGCCTGAAAGCCACGCTGCCACGCATCAAAATCCTGGATATTTTCCAGAACAGCGAAGTGCGCCACCTGACCGCCGAGGACGTCTACAAGATCCTGTTGGCGGACAATATGGACGTGGGCCTGGCGACCGTCTACCGCGTGCTGACCCAGTTCGAGCAGGCCGGCCTGCTGAACCGCAACCACTTCGAGACCGGCAAGGCCATCTTCGAGCTGAACGCCGGTTCGCACCACGACCACCTGGTGTGCGTGGACTGCGGCCGCGTGGAAGAGTTCTACGACGAATCGATCGAGGAGCGCCAGCACGCCATCGCCAAGGAGCGCGGCTTCAAGATCGCCGAGCACGCGCTGGCGATCTACGGCAACTGCACCAAGACCGCCTGCCCGCACCGCCCTTAAAGCCGTCATTCCGGCGCAGGCCGGAATCCATAGAACGTTTGCGGCCATGCGTATTCAGCATGGATTCCGGCCTGCGCCGGAATGGCGTGCTAGTTGTGACTTAGTGCATTCGACAGCAATTTCGCGGTGATATCGACGATCGGTATCACCCGCTCATACGCCATCCGCGTCGGGCCGATCACGCCCAGCGTGCCGACGATCTTGCCATTGGCCGTGTACGGCGCGGTCACCACGCTCATCTCATCCATCGGCACCAGGCTCGATTCGCCGCCGATGTAAATCTGCACCCCGCTGGCCTTGGTCGACACGTCCAGCAGCTGCATCAACCCCGTCTTCTGCTCGAACATGTCGAACATCTGGCGCAGCGACGTCATGTTGGATGACAGGTCGCTGACCGACAGCAGGTTGCGCTCGCCTGCGATCACCATATTGTCGGAATCGTCGGCCATGGCCTCGCTGCCCGCCTCCACCGCCACCTGCATCAGGCGGCCCATGTCGTCGCGCAGCTGGCGCAGCTCGCTCTGCAGGCGCGCGTGCACCTCGTCAAACGCCAGCCCGCCGTAATTCTGGTTGATGTAGTTGGCCGACTGCACCAGCTGGGCCGGGCTGTAGTCGACGTCGGTCAGCAGCAGGCGGTTCTGCACGTCGCCGTTGGGCGCCACGATCACCAGCAGGATGCGCTTCTCGCCCAGGCGCAGGAACTCGATCTGCTGGAACACCGACTCGCGGCGCGGACTCAGCACCACGCCGGCGAACTGCGACAGCGACGACAGCATCTGCGCCGCGTTGGTGATCATCTTCTGCGGCTGCGGCGACTGCAGGCGCAGCTGCGCGCCCACCGCCTGCTCGTCGAGCTGCTGCACCGTCAGCAGGGTGTCGACGAAGATGCGGTAGCCGCGCGGCGTCGGCACCCGGCCGGCCGAGGTGTGCGGGCTGGCCACATAGCCCAGCTCCTCCAGGTCGGCCATGATGTTGCGGATGGTGGCCGGCGACAGGTCCAGCCCGGAGATCTTGGAAAGCGCACGCGACCCCACCGGCTGGCCGTCCGCGATATAGCGTTCCACCAGGGCCTTGAGCAGGGTTTGGGCACGATTGTCGAGTTGCATACTAAATACCGGTGTAAAAGTCCTGTTTATATTATGCACTTCAATGCTGGATCTGCCCACGTATCCAGTGCAGCAGTTCGTCGAACGTGGCGCAAATCGCATCCGGCGTCACGCCCGCCTCCAGGTGGGCGGTGCTGCCATGGCGGTTCATCCAGACCGCGCGCAGGCCGGCCGCCTGGGCGCCCTGCACGTCCAGCCGCAGATCGTCGCCCACGTAGACGGCGTCTTGCGGCGCCACCCCCATGGCCGCGCAGGCGGCGTGGAAGATGGCCGGGTCCGGCTTGGCGCGGCCGAACCGCGAGGACGACAGCGCGTACTCGAAATGGTGATCCATGCCGATCACTTCAAGATCCGCGTTGCCGTTGGTGATCACGCCCAGCCGCAGCATGCCCTGCAGCAGCGGCAGCGCCGGCAGCACGTCGGCGTACGGCACCACCAGGTTGCGCTGCACGGCGAAGTGCCGCATCGAGCCCTCGATGTGGGCCGGGTCCTCGCCCAGCTCGGCGAACACCTCGGCCAGCGCCTCGCGCCGCAGCTGGTACAGGTCGGCGATCAGCTCCGGCCGGCGCTCCAGCAGCGCCATGCGGCGCACCCGCAGCTCGGCCACGCTGAACGCCTGCGCCACCCGGGGGGCGTGCTCGGCCAGCCAGGCGTGCCAGCTCTCCTCGGCGGCGGCGATCACCGGGCCGATCGGCCACAGGGTATCGTCAAGGTCAAACAGCAGGGCGAGCGGACGGCGAGCGGTCATGGTGATGTAGGCAAATAAACACCATGGTAACATCAGGATTATTCCGCTGGAGATCCCGTGCTGTTACCCATCCTGAAACGCCTGGCCCCGGCCATGCTGCTGGCCGGCTGCGCCGCCACCAATCCGCCGCCGCCGCCCGACTTTACCTCCTACGTGGTGATCGGGGAATACGGCGCCGCCGTGGCGCGCGTGCTGATCGACGCCCCCGCATGTCCCGAGATCGTGCTCGACCAGCGCGGCCAGCCGATGACGCTGCGCGCGCCGGCCCAGACCATCCCGCTGCGCCCCACTCCGTCGGCGCCGGCCGATTCCAAGCCGGCCGAGTTTCCGCTGTTGACCTGCGAAGCGGCCCTGCCGGCCGGCACCACCAGCGCCACCGTGCTGGGACGCAAACTGCCGCTGCCCAAGGCCGAGCCGACCCGCATCGTGGTGCTGGGCGACACCGGCTGCCGCCTGCAAAAGAGCAGCAATAGCTGGCAGGCCTGCAACGACAGTGCGCAATATCCGTTCGCCACCGTGGCGGCGCAGGCCGCCGCGTGGAAGCCGGACCTGGTGATCCACGTCGGCGACTACCACTACCGCGAGAACGCCTGCCCCGAGGGCAACGCCGGCTGCGCCGGCAGCCCCTGGGGCTACGGCTGGGACGCCTGGGACGAGGACTTCTTCGCGCCCGGCGCCAAGCTGCTGGACGCCGCGCCGTGGGTGATGGCGCGAGGCAATCACGAGAACTGCCAGCGCGGCGGCCAGGGCTACTGGCGCTTCCTCGATCCGCGTCCGCTGCTCAAGGGCCGCGACTGCAACGCGGCGGCCGACGACAATGTGGGCAACTACAGCGATCCCTACGCCATTCCGATCGGCCAGTCCACCCAGCTGCTGGTGCTGGACACCGCCAACACCACCTGGAAGGGCTTGAAACCGGGCGACGTCGGCTACGACAAGTACCGCGACCTGTACCGCAAGCTGGACGCGCTGTCGCAACGGGCGCCGCGCAACATCGGCATCTCGCACCACCCGCTGCTGGGCATGGGCGCCGACCGCAAGGCCGACGGCGGCATCGTGCTGCTGCCGGGCGACGCAGGCCTGCAGGCGGCCATGGGCTCGCTCAACCCGCTGCTGTTCCCGCCGGCGATACAGGCCATGCTGTCCGGCCACGTGCACCTGTGGCAGCAAGCCAGCTTCTCCAGTCCGCATCCGAGCCAGTTCATCGCCGGTTTTGCCGGCACCTCGGAAGACATCGTGCCGCTGCCGGTGCAGCTGCCGCCGGGCGTGACGCCGGCGCCGGGCGCCGTGGTCGAGCACTTCAGCTCGTGGGTGGACGGTTTCGGCTTCATGACCATGGAGCGCCGCGGCCCCGACCAATGGCAGGTGGAAGTGCATGATTTGCAAGGAAACATCCGCAACCGCTGCACGCTGGACGGGCGCCGCTCGGTGTGCGAGGTGGCGCAGGTGAAGTAAGCCGGCGACACAGGCTGTTACATCCATTTGCAAGGGCAAGCATGCCAAATGCACTAAAATACGGCGCACAAGTGTAATATGCTGCCTCCCGCGCGTGCTGCCGGGCCCTATTCGTTTTGGAGAGAGAGTTTTATGAAAAGTTCGTATCTGCGTGCGGGCCTGGCCCTGCTGTGTGGTGTCATTCTGAGCGCCTGCGGCGGCAATGACGGCAACCTGTCGCTGTCTGGCTCTATCCTGTATGACGGCCCGGCCAAGGCCGGCCTGGTGCTGATCAACAAGGGCAACGGCGAAAAGCTGGCCATCGAGACCGGCGCCTCCAGCTTTATCTTCACCAAGCTGCTGGCCAGCGATGAGAGCTTCGACGTGGAAGTGGACACCAATCCGACCGGTGCGGAGTGCAAGGTCGCCAACAACACCGGCAACGCCAACGTTTACACCGTGTACCGGGTGACCGTCACCTGCAAAGCCAACCCGTTCGTGCTGGGCGGCACCGTCAAGGGTCTGACCGGTACCGGCCTGGTGCTGGCCAACGGTTCCGACACGGTGGGCGTGCTGCCGGCCGCCACCGCCGGCGCCGACGTCAGCTTCAAATTCCCGACCCAGGTGGCCAATGGCGCCCTGTATGGCGGCACCGTGCTGACCCAGCCAAGCGGCCAGACCTGCAAGTTCGACGGCGCGCTCAATCCAGGCACCATGCCGCGCGATGACCAGCTGGGCCTGATCGTCAACTGCACCAACAACTAAGCCGCGCCCGTTCTAATCTTTGGAGAAATACATGAAATTTTCGTTCGTACGCGCCGCAGCGGCGCTGACCCTGGCGGCCTCGGCGGCCATGGTGGCTGGTTGCGGCGGCAAGGCGCAATTCACGGTGCAAGGCGTTATCACCGACCAGTCCGGCGTTGTCGTCAGCCTGGCCAATAGCGGCCTGGTCCTGGCCAACGGCAGCGACACGGTGAGCGTGCCTGCCGGCAGCACCTCATTCGCGTTCCCCAAGAAAATCGACTACGGCACCGACTACAACATCACCATCAAGACCCAGCCCGCCCACATGACTTGCGGCGTCAACGCCGGTTCCGGCTCGGCGGGCCACACCGTGTCTATCCAGGCGGCGGTGGTCTGCGTGCAAAACCAATACACCCTCGGCGGCCAATTCACCGGCATCACCGTGGCGGCCGATGGCACCACCGCCCGTACCGTGACCCTGCTGAATGGCTCGAACAGCCAGGTGACCTTGAGCAGCGCGTCCGCCACCAACGGCGCCGGCGACTTCGCCTTCCCCGCCACGGTGGCGGACGGCACCGCTTACGGCGTGACCGTCGTCGATCCCAACAATGGCCTGAACTGCACGGTCACCAACGGCACCGGCGTCATGCACGAAACCCCGGTCACCAACATTCTGGTGACCTGCGTGCCGAAATAAGCGGCGCTGGAGGAGATATTCACGTTCCCAATAATTGATATTGGGAAAATAAAGTGGATTTATATGCTGTGACGCAGCATACTGCACTTGTCTCCTCCACTTCTTGCAAAGGAAATGGATTTAGCCCGCTAGCTTAGCGGGCTTTTTTTTTATCTGTGACCCGTCCTGGTTTAAGTTGTCATTTCCCGCCTTTTCTTAGGAGAGCGAGATGGGAACTGGACGAAAGCGGACTCAGAGCGACTACACCCTGG
>NZ_JABMJK010000010.1 GCF_013376005.1 Duganella sp. SG902
GATGGAGGAATTCGCACAACTGCAACCTTCACTCTTTTGAAACCATGTCAACAAAATTATTCCGGACAGCAGTGCGCCTGCGCGGGAATGACGGCTCTTAACGGCATTACGGCATGAGCGCGGATTAAGCCTTATTCACAAGTGAAGTTGGCCGCGTCCTCGATGTTGCCGCTGCCCTTGTACTTGGCCGCTTTAGGATAGGGGCACAGCGGACGGGTACGCGAAGCGGACCAACTGGCCGGCAGGTCGGTATTGACGCCGCCGGCGTTGCCCACGCCGCGCACGCTGGCCTGCACGCTGTCCGGCGCCTTGCCTTGCTCCACCCAATTGACCAGTGGCGTCAGCATATCGAATTGATCCGCGGTCGGACCGCCGGCGCAGTGGTTCATGCCCGGCACCGCGAAGAAGCGCGCGAAGTTGGAGGCATCGCCGCCGTTGTTGGTGCGCAGCGCGTTGTACCATGCCGTGGTGTCATCGCTGGAGAAGATCGGATCGCTGGTGCCGTGATAAACCATGATCTTGGCGCCGCGGTTTTTCAGCGTCGACAAGTCGGATGGATTCGGCGGCAGCATGAACGACAGCGCGCTCTCGGTGAAGGTGGCGTTGGTGGCGGCCACCTTGGTCAGCATGGTCGCCAGGTCGCCGGTCAGCGCGAAGTTCGGACCGTTGAAGGTGGCCGGATCTTCAGGCGGCGCCTCCCAGATCAAACCCACCGCGCCCGAGTCCAGCGCCAGCGGCGCATTGAACTTCCAGGATGCCCAGCCGCCGGTGGCGAGGCCGGCGTCGTAAGGGAAGCTGGAGTAGATCTTGGTTCCGCTCGCGGTGGTGGCGCCGGCGAACAGACCGCCGATGGCGGTTTTCTGCGCCGCACTCAGGCAGGTGCCGTCGCGCGAGCCGCCGCAGGTCGGCACATCGCGGTTCAAATCGAAAGCGGCCTGGCAGGCCTGCGTGTTCTGCACCAGGCCATCGGCCGCTCCGTCCAGCGCATCGCACTTGGCCAGCACCGCGTTGGACACCAGCGTGCGCTCGGCCTGCGTGAAGCCGGTCGACAGGTCGCCTGGCGTGGTGGCCAGCGTGTTATAGGTCTTGGCGCCGGCGATGTTGGCGATGGCCGCCAGCGGCAGGCGATAGCCGGGATTCCCGACCAGGAAGCCGTCGTATTGGTCGCCATAGCGGGCCGCCGCCACCATGGTATGACGGCCGCCGTTGGAGCATCCGCCGATGTAGGAGCGGTCCGGCTTCTTGCCGTAGGCGGTCTCGATGATGTATTTGGCCATTGGCGTCAGCTTGCCGACCGCCTGGTAGCCGTAGTCCAGCCGCGCTTGCGGATCGGTGCCGAAGAACGGCGTGGCCGGGCTGTGGCCAGCGTCGGAACTGATGACGGCAAAGCCCATGTTGAGCGCATTGTCGAGCGGGCCCCCACCGCCCACCGGGCCGGTCGCGGTCACCACGCTGCCATCAACGCCGCCGTTGGCCTGATAGAAGAAGCGGCCGTTCCAGTTGTTCGGCAGGCGCATCTCGAAGCCGATGGCGTAGCTCTTGCCGTCGACCGCGCTGGTGCGCTTGTACATCTGGCCGGTGACCTGGCAGTGCGCCGGCACCGGCTTGCCGGCGACCGTGAGCGCTCCCGCCGCGATGGCGTTGGCGCCGGTGATGGTGGTGTTGGCGAAGTTGATTTTATTAACCAGATCGGCGCAGTTGCCCAGCGTGGCGCCACTGGCCGCGCCAAGTTGCGGCAGGCCGCCGGCGCTTGCCTTGGTGCCGGAACCGCCGCAGGCAGTGAGCAGCAGCGCGACCGATGCCGCCATCGCGGTCAATTGGATGTTCTTCATTGGGTGTCTCCTCTATAGTCGTAAGGGCGTGACGGTCCGCGCAGCCTTCTATGGGCTGCGTGCGGACCTGCTTGGGGAACTACGGGATCAGATCGGCGCGACGTCCTTGAGCACGCCGACCGGCTGGTTAATCAGCTTGCCATTCACCTTCTTGACCTCGCGGATGTACATGTTCTGCACGATGTCGCGCGTGGCCGGGTCGATCGAGATAGGACCGCGCGGGCTGTCCCACTTCATGTTGGACAGGATTTGCATGGCCTTGTCGCCGGTAACGGTGCCATTCAGCTTGCGGACGGTTTCGTAGATCATGCCCATGGTGTCGTAGGCGGCCACGGTGACGAAGGTCGGCGGCAGCGCCTTCGGCAGCGCGGCGGCGTAGGCGGCCAGGAACGCCTTGTTGGCCGGGTTGTCCAGCGCGGTCGAGTAGTTCAGCACCGTGACAGCGCCCAGCGCGCGGTCGCCCAGCGCCTCCAGCGTCGGCGAGTCGCTGGTCATGTCGCCCACGCCCAGGAACTTGATGCCGGCCTTGTCGAGCCCCTTGTCGCTGAAGGCCTTCAGCAGCGCGGTGCCATCCTCGGCGCCGGGCGCGAAGAAGAACAGGGCGTCCGGCTTCTCGTCCTTGACGCGCTGGATGAACGGCGAATAGTCCGGGTTCGCCAGCGGCACGCGCGAGGAACCGACGATCTTGCCGCCGCCCGCCGTGAAGCCCTTGTTGAAGCGCGCCTCGGCGTCGATGCCGGTGCTGTAGTCGCTCACCAGCGTGTAGACCTTGCCGACCTTGTTGGCCGCGCTCCAGGTGCCGAAAGGCTCGGTCATCTGTTGCATGGTCATGCTGGTGCGCAGCATGTACGGCGACTTGGCGGTGATGCCGGTGGTGACCGCGTTCATCACGATCATCGGAATCTTGGCCTGGGTGGCGATCGGCGCCACCGCCAGCGCGCTTGGCGTCAGCGAGAAGCCGATCAGGAAGCTGACTTTTTCACGCGTGATCAACTCCTGCGCGGCGCGCTTGGACAAGTCGGCGTTGGAGCCGCCATCGTCGCGATAGACGATTTCGATCTTCTTGCCCGCCACCTTGTCGCCGTACTGCTGCATATAGGTCTTGATGCCGTCCTCGAACGGCTTGCCGATATTGGCGAAAGGCCCGCTCAGCGCCGCGATGACGCCGATGCGGATGGTGTCCTGCGCCTGCGCCACGCCATTGGCGAACACCATGCCGACCGCCACACCGATACATGCGAGTTTTTTCAGTTTCATAAATGTCTCCTGTAATTTTATGTATTTATGCAGCGATGATTACGTTTGGATCCGTACCTTCATACAGCGATGCCACGATGGCCGCGCGGCGCGTGAGCACCGCCGCCTGGTTGATGGAACCCTTGTCGGTCATCTCGCGATGATCGATCGATGGCGGTTCCGCCTGCAGCAGCAGGCGGTCGATGCGCATCGACGAGCCGCTGGCGTCCGCGTTGAGGCGGTTCAGCAGCGACTGGAAGCGCTCGCGCACCGGCGCGCTGGCCAGCACTTCCTCCACGCTGGCGCCGTCGCCAAGCCCGGACAGTGCCTGGCAATGTTCCATCCGTGGGAACACCAGCAAGCCGATGGCGTTGCGGTCGATGCCCGTGACCACCACGTCCAGCACATGCGGGGCCGCCGCGCTGATGACGCGCGCGCGCAGCGGGCCGACGCTGACGAAGGTGCCGGTGTTGAGCTTGAAGTCCTCCGCGATGCGGCCGTCGAACATGAAGCCCAGTTCACGGTGATCGGGATCGACAAAGCGCAGCGCGTCGCCGGTGCAGTAGTAGCCTTCCTCATCGAACGCCGCCGCCGTGAGTTCCGGCGCGCGCCAGTAGCCCGGCGTGACGTGCGGACCATGGAAGCGCGCCTCCAGCTTGTCGCCCGACGGCACCAGCTTGACCTTGCAGCCCGGCGCCGGCACGCCGACGTAGCCGGCCTTGATGATGTCACCGGTGCCGAAGGTGCACGACGGCGAGGTCTCGGTCATGCCCAGCCCCGTCATGATGCGGATCGACTCGCCCGATTCGGCGATGCCCGCCGCATCGAGCCTGTCCCAGGCCGCCTGCGACAGGCCGGCGCCGGCGCACAGGAACAGCTTCACGCGCGAGAAGAAGGTGGCGCTCAGCTTTTTGTCGCTGGCCATGGCGTCGGTCAGCATTTCAAATCCCTTGGGGATGTTGAAGTACATGGTCGGCGCGATTTCCGCCAGGTTGCGCAGGGTGGCGCCGAAGTCGCGCGGCGTTGGCTTGCCGTCGTCGATGTACAGCGTGCCGCCGTTATACAGCACGATGCCGACGTTATGGCTGCCGCCGAAGGTGTGATTCCATGGCAGCCAGTCCACCAGCACCGGCGGTTCCTCGCCCATGAAGGGGAAGGTCTGCAGCAGCATCTGCTGGTTGCTGCTCAACATGCCGTGGGTGGTGATGACGGCCTTGGGCTTCTTGGTGGAGCCCGAGGTGAACAGGAACTTGGCGATGGTTTGCGCGTTGACCTTGTCGTGCGCCGCCTCCACCGTGGTCGGTTCGACGTCCAGCAGCGCGCTGAAAGGCGTGGCGTGGTGGTTGGCCACCTCGCCGTGGGCCAGGATCAGCTCCGCGCCGGCCGGCATCACGGCGCTGATGGCGCGGCTGAACGCATTGCCGTCCGAGGCGTACAGCGCGCCCGGCGTCAACTGGCTGACCAATTCCGCCAGCTTGCCGTAGTCCGTGGCCACCAGCGAGTACGACGGCGACGCCGGCGAATACGGTATGCCCGCGTACATCGCCCCCAGCGCCAGCTGGAAGTGTTCGAGGTCGTTGCCGGACAAGATCATCAGCGGGCGCTCGGCCGACAGGCCGCGATCGAGCAGCGACTGGCCGATGCGGCGCGCGCGGTCCAGCACCTCCGCGTACGACAGGCGTATCCACTCGCCGTCCGGCCCGCGGCGCGCGACCAGCGTGCGCTCCGGGTGGGCGGCGGCGCCCGATTCCAGCCGGTCGGTGAAGCGGGGCGGGAAGTCGTCCAGCGGCGTGACGGCGTCCACGTGCCACAAGCCGTTTTCCTGGTACACCGCGACCTCCGGGTTGCCCAGCTTGACCGGGCGGCGCCTGACTTCAGGCGCCGCAGTCCTTGCTTGGTTCATGCGCTGCTCCTTAGATAGGGTAGTGGCGCGGGGTGGTCTGGACCGTGATCCAGCGCAGGTCCGTGAACTCCGCAATGCCCGCCTTGCCGCCGAAGCGTCCCTGTCCGCTGTGCTTCACGCCGCCGAACGGCATTTGCGCCTCGTCGTGCACGGTCGGGCCGTTGATGTGGCAGATGCCCGATTCAATGCGCTTGGCCACAGCCATGGCGCGGCCGATGTCGCGGCTGAACACCGCCGCCGACAAGCCGTATTCGCTGTCGTTGGCGAGGCGGATCGCCTCCTCCTCGGTGTCGAAGCGCAGGATCGAGACGATGGGGCCGAAGGACTCTTCCTGGTACACCTTCATTTCGGGCGTGACGCCGTCCACGATCGCCGGCTGCATGATATTGCCTTGCACTTCGGACGAGGTTTGCAGCACGCGCGCGCCGCGCTGTTTAGCGTCGGCCAGCATGGCGCTGACGCGGTTGGCGGCCGTGGCGTCGATCATGCCGGTCAGCGGCGCGTCGGCGTGCGCGGCTTTCAGGGTGCGGGTCTTGGCCTCGAACTTGTCGAGGAAGGTATCCGCGATCTTGTTGTCGACGATGATGCGGTCGGCCGACATGCAGATCTGCCCCTGGTTGAAGAAGGCGCTGAAGGCGGCGGCTTCCACCGCCTCGTCCAGGTCGGCGTCCTCCAGCACGATGAGCGGATTCTTGCCGCCCAGTTCCAGCAGCGCCGGTTTCAGGTGGGTGGCGCAATGCTGGGCGATGATGCGGCCGACATTGGTGGAGCCGGTGAAGTTGACGCGGCGGACGGCCGGCGCGGCGATCAGGCGCTCCACCACTTTCGGCGCGTCCTGCGGCGCATTGGTGATGACGTTGACCACGCCCGGCGGGAAGCCGGCATCCTCAAACGCGGTGCCGATCAGGCGGTGCAGGGCGGGGCACAGCTCGGACGCCTTCAGGATCACGGTATTGCCGCAGGCGAGCGGCATGGCCACGGCGCGGGTGCCGAGGATGACCGGGGCGTTCCACGGCGCGATGCCGACCACCACGCCGCAAGCCTGACGCACGCCCATGGCCAACGAGCCTGGTACGTCGGACGGAATCACTTCGCCGCTGATCTGGGTGGTCATGGCGGCCGCCTCGCGCAGCATGTTGGCGGCCAGCGTGACGTTGAACTGGTACCACACCGGCGCGCCGCCGGCTTCGGCGATGCCGCGCTCGACGAATTCGGCGCGGCGCGCTTCCATCGCGTCGGCGGCCTTCATCAGCAAGGCGCGGCGCGCGCCCGGCAGCATGGCGGACCATTCAGGGAAGGCGGCTTGCGCGGCTTGCACCGCGCGGTCGACGTCTTCCAGCGTGGCGGCGGCGGCGCGGGTGGCGACTTCGCCGCTGGCCGGGTTGCGGCGCTCGAACACGGCGCCGGTGTGGGCGGCGGCGCTGGCGCCGCCAATCAGCAGGTCGGTATTAAACATGGTTGTCTCCTCTGTTTTTATTGTAGGGTTTTTAACCGCGTTTGTAGGTTTGCAGGCCTGGCTTGATGGTCTTATCGTCCAGGAACTGCTTGAGGCCTTGCGCGCGGCCCTTTTCCGGATCGCGGTAGTTCGACTGGTCGACCTTGGCGTACAGGTAGTCCTCGTTCTGCTCCCAGGTCAGTTCGCGGCAGCGTTTGAAGCCGTTCTTGGCGATGCGCAGTACGGTCGGCGACTTGGCCAGCAGCTTGTCGGCCAGCTCCTGCACGTGCTGGCGCAGCTCGGCGCGCGGCACGCTCTTGTTGACCAGGCCCATGGCGGCCGCTTCCTGGCCGTTGAAGGTGTCGCCGGTCATGATGTAGTGCAGCGCCTGGCGGTGGCCCATGGTGTCGGCGACGGCCTTGCTGACCAGGTTACCCGGCGGGATGCCCCAGTTGATTTCGGACAGGCCGAACACCGCTTCATCGGCGGCGATGGCCAGGTCGCAGGCCACCAGCGGCGAGAACGCGCCGCCGAAGCACCAGCCGTTGACCATGGCGATGGTCGGTTTGGAGTACATGCGCAGCAGCTTCCACTGCCATTGCGAGCAATCGCGGCGCAGACGCTCCTGGAAAATCTCAGGCTTGCCGTCGTTCTCGCGGAAGTATTCTTTCAAATCCATGCCCGCGGTCCAGCTGTCGCCGGCGCCGGTCAGGACCACCACTTGCGCCTCGTCGTCCAGCTCCAGCGTCTCGAGCACGTC
The DNA here is from genome assembly GCF_013376005.1 of Duganella sp. SG902. GTDB lineage: Bacteria > Pseudomonadota > Gammaproteobacteria > Burkholderiales > Burkholderiaceae_D > Rugamonas. The sequence goes on from NZ_JABMJK010000010.1 coordinate 7,167, forward strand.
GATCATTTCGCGGTTGAGCGTAGGGCTCATGGCGTTGCGTTTTTCAGGACGGTTGAGGGTGATCCAGCCGATGCTGTTTTCAATCTCGACCTTCACGGTTTCCCATCGGCCAGCGTATTTGGACATACAATATCTCCTGTGTGTGTAAGTTTGTTATCAGGCTGCCTGATATGTACCTTATACTATACCCACCTTTTACGTTTTTCAAGATGAATTTTTATGGTTAGAGCAAATTCCGATTCCAAGCCCGTGGGACTGGCCTATCTGGTGGGGCGGCTGGACCACATTTTGAACAAGCGCCTGCGCGATTGCGTGGCGCCGGCCGGCCTGACGGTGCCGCAGTACACGGCGTTGACGGTGTTCCGTGCGCATGGTTCGCTGTCCAACGCGCAGCTGGCGGTGCGCATCATGACCACGCCGCAGTCGGCCAATGAGATGGTGAAGTCGATGGAGGGCAAGGGTTGGATCGAGCGCACGCCCGATCCGTCGCATGGACGCATCATCCAGATCACGTTGACCGAGGCGGGTCACGCGATTCTGGCGCAGTGCGATTCCAAGGTGCGCGAGGTGGAGCAGCAGATGTTTCCCGGTGCCACCGAGGAGCAGCGCGCGCTACTGCATGCGCAGTTGAAGGGCGCCGTGCGCGCCCTGAGTTTGGAAGGGCTCTGACCCGTCATTCCGGCGCAGGCCGGAATCCATGGAACGCATGGGCTGTGTTAACGCGCGCATTCTATGGATTCCGGCTTTCGCCGGAATGACGGGGCTTTGTCAGGCCGGCGTTTCCTCTTCGCGCAGCTGCACGCTCATGCCGTCGCAGCTGGCGGACCAGCGCGTCAGCCATTCAGGCAGCGCCGGCGATTGTTCCGCCACGCCGAGATCGCGCACGATATCGGCCGGCGGCACCGTGCCTTTGGCCGAGCGGAACACGCCGCGCATCACCACCACGCCGGCGACGCGGCCATCCTTGACGAAGCGGTGCTCGAGGAAGCTCCACTTGTCGTCCCAGCCCAGCATGCGGGTGTGGATTTCAAACGTCTGAAACACCCTCAGCTCGCGGCGGAACTTGCCCCATGCGTCGCCGACGATGGGCACGGCCTTGTGCCGCAGCGCGGTGCGGAAGGCGCCGGTTTTCAGCACATAGTCCATGCGGCCGACGTCGGCCAGCGTGAAATAGCGGCCATTGGTGACGTGACGGTTGAGGTCAAGGTCGAGCGGCCACACGCGCATGCGCACCACGGTGGTGGAAAAAGGGTCGACGCGCTTGCGCCATGGACGCTTGAGCAGCATCCAGAACAGTCGGAACCAGAGATTCATGGTGTACAGGTGAGTAGAGGATGGCCACCACTATAGAGGAGCGGGATCTGTTAAGGTAGATGCGGAAATGACTTTTTTCATGCGAAAAGCGACATGCATCTGACCCTGCTCTTTGCCGACCAATGCTCGGCCGCCAGCGCCACCACGGCCCTGGAACTGCTGACCGCCGCCAACCTGTTCGCCGGCGAGCCGATATTCGACGTCGTCACCGCGTCGCTGGACGGCGCGCCGGTGCGCACGCTGCGCGGCCAGACCTTGCAGCCGGAACTGGCGCTGGCGGACATCCCCCGCACCGATCTGGTGCTGATTCCCGGCTTTTTGTTCACGTTGCGCGAAGCCTTGCCCGGCTTCGGCCGTTACAGCGCGTGGCTGAAACGCCAGCACGCGCAGGGCGCGGTGCTGGCCACCATGTGCACCGCCACCTTCCTGTTGGCGGAAACCGGCCTGCTGGGCGGCACGCGCGCCACCACCCACTGGGCCTTCGCGGACCTGTTCCGCAGGCGCTATCCCGATGTGCGCATGGATGAACGCGAAACCCTGTGCGAGGACAATGGCCTGATCACCAGCGGCGGCGCCAGCGCGGCCATGGACTTGCTGCTGCACCTGATCCGCCGTTACGGCTCGCTCGACCTGGCGCAGAAGTGCAGCCGCTATCTGCTGATCGATAATGCCCGCTGCGAGCAATCGGTGTATGTGATGTGGTCCATGCCCAAGAGCCATGGGGATGCCGACATCCTGCGCGTGCAGAACTGGCTGGAGGAGCACTACGACCAGCCGCTGTCGATCGACGAGCTGGCGCCGCGCTTCGGCTTCGGCGTGCGCAATTTCATGCGCCGCTTCAAGGAGGCCACCGGCTACACGCCGCTGGCCTACCTGCAAACGCTGCGCATAGAAAAGGCCAAGCACCTGCTGGAAGCGACCCGCATGAGCCTCGACAGCATTACCTTCAAAGTGGGATATGAGGACAGCAACTCGTTCCGCCGGTTGTTCCAGCAGCGGGTGGGACTGCTGCCTGCGGCGTACCGGAAGAAATTCCAGCCGCAGGCAGCGTAGGGAAGGGCTTACTTGTTCAGCAGCGAGTGCTTGCGGGCGTAGCCGAAGTAGATCACCAGGCCGATGGCCAGCCAGATGATGAAGGCCACCCAGGTGAACCAGCTCAGGTAAGCCATCAGCGTGACGCAGAAGATCACGGCCAGCGCCGGAATCACCGGCACGCCCGGGCAGCGGAACGAGCGCTTGAGGTCAGGGCGGGTCTTGCGCAGGATGACGATGGCGATCGACACCAGGCTGAATGCGGCCAGCGTGCCGATGTTGACCAGCTCATTCAGCACGTTCAGCGGCACGAAGGCGGCCAGGATGCCGAACACGATGCCCACCAGCCAGGTGCAGAAGAACGGCGTCTGGAAGCGCGGATGCACTTCCGACAGGCGTTTCGGCAGCAGGCCGTCGCGCGACATGGCGTAGATGATGCGGGTTTGGCCGAAGGCCATCACCAGGATCACGGTGGTCATGCCGAGGATGGCGCCGAGGTCGACGAAACCGGCGAACCAGTTCTCGCCGGCGCGCTGCAGGGCCAGCGTGACAGGATGGTCGATGCCCATGAATTCCTTGAACGGCACGATGCCGGTCATGATGGCCGACACGATCACGTACAGCACCGTGCACACCGCCAGCGAGCCGATGATGCCGATCGGCAGATCGCGTTCCGGACGCTTGACTTCCTCGGCCGCCGAGGTCACGGCGTCGAAGCCGATGAAGGCGAAGAACACCAGCGCCGATGCGCTCAGCATGCCGTTCATCCCGTAAGGCATGAAGGGCTGCCAGTTGGCCGGGGTGACGTGGCGCGCGCCGACCAGGATGAACAGCAGCACCACGCTGATCTTGATGACCACCATGATGTTGTTCATGCGCGCCGATTCGCGCACGCCGATGCTCAGCATCGCGGTCAGCACCATCATGATGCACAGCGCCGGCAGGTTGATGAAGGTGGTCACGCCCGGCACCGCGCCCGGCGCGGCGGTCAGCGCCACCGGCAGGTGGATGTCGAAGCCCGACAGCAGCGACTGGAAGTAGCCCGACCAGCCGACCGACACGGCGGAAGTGGCGAGGCCATATTCCAGCAGCAGGTCCCAGCCGATCATCCACGCGGCCAGTTCGCCCAGCGTGGCATAGGAGTAGGTGTAGATGGAGCCGGCCACCGGCACGGTGGAGGCAAATTCCGCGTAGCACAGCGCCGCGAAGCCGCAGGCGATCGCCGCCACCACAAAGGACAAGGTCAGCGCGGGACCGGCCGTGACGGCGCCAGTACCGGTCAGCACGAAGATGCCGGTACCGACGATAGCGCCGATACCCATCAGGATCAGGTCGAAAGGACCGAGTACTTTCGCCAGGCCGCCCGGTTTGCGGGCTGTGGCGATCATCTCATCCAGATTCTTGGTTCGAAAAATGCTCAAAATGGCTCCAATTTTATTGTGGTTATCGTGATTCCCGACAACACCTTGTGAGTGTTGAAAGTCGGGCGACCGCAAATAATACAATATGGTGGAGTCAATGTTGCCGATTTATTCCTCAAAAATCGCGAGAACGGCCGCAGCTTGTTTCGTTTTAGTGACGGAATTCGCCGTTCAGGAGCGAGGATAGGTACAGCAGGAAGCGGTCTTCCAGCCGCGTCACGTCCAGTCCCGTGATCTCGCCAATGCGGCGCAGGCGGTAATCCAGCGTGTTGCGGTGGATGTGCAAGGCCTCGGCGGTGGCCGCCGGATGGCCGTCGTGGGCGAACCAGGCGTCCAGTGTGCGCTGCAGCAGTGCCTTGTTTTTGCCGAGTTTTGCCATCGGCGCGCGTAGCTGGGCCGCCTGCCAGCCGGTGTTCAGGCCGGAGAGCAGTACAGGCAGGGTGTGGTCGTAGTAACTGTACAGGTGCTGGCGCGGCTCCTGGCCGGCGCGTTCCTCCGGAGCTTGCGGGCGGGCCGCGCGCTGGCGGCCGACGCGGGCCGCCGCCTTGGCGCTCTGGAAGGAAGTCGCAACGCCTTCCGCGCCGTGCAGCGCGATGCCCTGGGTGAGCGTATGCGGCTGCGGGCAGACCGCGCGCACGCTGGCGGCCAGCGCCTGCAGCAGCTTCTCGTGGCCGGGACCGGGCGTCTCATGGAACTCCAGGATGGCCAGTTCGCGCGGACCGGTGGCTGCCGTCAGCGCCGCGGGCAGGCGCGCTTGCAGCCGCAATTGCAAGGCGTGCAGGTCGGCGCCGTCTTCCAGCTCCAGCAGGTAGACCGCGTGCATGCGCTCGAATTGCACGCCAAGGCGGTGCGCCCATGCCGCCATGTCGGCCGAATTGGCATGCTCGCCATTGATCAGGGTTAGCACGAAAGCCTCGCGGTAGCGCGAATCGCGTTGCAGTTCGCCGGTCAATTGGGCCTGTTCGAGGATCATTTCGGCGGTCAGGCGCACCAGTTCACCGAACTGGCGCACCTCGTCCGGGGCGCCGCTCAGGCCCACCGCGCCGCACAGCTGACCATTCACCGTGAGCGGCAGGTTGATGCCCGGCTGGGCGCCATGCAGATTGCGGGCGCTGGCCTGGTCGATTTTAATGGTCAGCCTCTTGGCCAAGGCGAGCAGGGCGCCGGCATGCAGCTCCCCGATGCGTCCCGGATTGCCGCTGGCGATGATGCTGCCGTTGGCGTCCATGACGTTGACGTTGTAGGGAATGATGCGCATGGTCCGCGTGACGATGTCCTGCGCCAGTTCCGTGCTTAAAATGTTCATGCCAGCTATTTTAGGGCATTTGCCCAATAATTGGCGCTGCGCCGCGCTGATATCCGGGCGGATGGCCAATGCTTTTTTGTGACGGATTCCAGATAATCGCCCTCACCATAAAAACATCTGGAGACTTGCATGAGCACTTCCATCCTGGACGGCGCCTATAAAAAGGCTGGCTGGCATCTGATTCCCTTCATCTTCGTCTGCTACCTGTTCAACTACCTGGACCGCGTCAACGTCGGCTTTGCCAAGCTGGAGATGCTCGACGCGCTCAAATTGAGCAATACCGTGTATGGGCTTGGCGCCGGCATCTTCTTTATCGGCTATGTGTTGAGCGGGGTGCCGAGTAACCTGATCCTGCATAAAATCGGCGCGCGCCGCTGGATCTCGGTGATGATGATCGCGTGGGGCAGCCTGTCGGCCTGCATGCTGTTCGTGACCACGCCAACTTCGTTCTACGTGCTGCGCTTCTTTACCGGCGTGGCGGAAGCGGGATTCTTCCCCGGCATGGTGCTGTACTTTACGCACTGGTTCCCGACCCGGAAACGTGGGCAGGTGATGGCGCTGTTCATGTCCGCGATTCCCATCTCCGGCCTGATCGGCGGTCCGCTGTCCGGCTGGATGCTGTCGCACTTCTCGGCCGGGCAAGGCGGCATGGCCGGCTGGCAGTGGCTGTTCCTGCTGCAAGGTCTGCCAACCGTGCTGCTGGGCGTGGGCGTGTATTTCTACCTGAACGATGGCATCACCCAAGCCAGGTGGCTGAGCGACGATGAAAAATCCGCCATGCGCGCCGCCCTGATCGACGACGAGCGGCAGCGCGCCGCCACCAGCACCGCTGGCGACTCCTTCGGCGCCGTGCTGCGCAACGGCAGCGTGTGGATACTGGGCGTGATTTACTTCTGCATCCAGATGGGCGTGTACGCGATTAACTTCTGGCTGCCGTCGATCATCAAGTCGCTGGGCTTCGAGAGCGCGGTCACGGTGGGCTGGCTGAGCGCCGTGCCGTATCTGATGGCGGCCGTGTTCATGGTGTGGGCGGGCCGCTCGGCCGACAAGCATCGCGAGCGCCGCTTCCACGTCTCGCTGCCGATGGTCATGGGCCTGGCCGGGCTGCTGATGGCGGCCAACTTCTCCAGCAATGCCGTGATCGTGATGGTGGGCCTGAGCATGGCGACCATGGGCGCGTTGGCGGCGCTGGCGCAGTTCTGGTCCCTGCCGGCGGCCTTCCTGGGCAGCGCGGCGGCTGCGGGCGGGCTGGCGCTGATTAACTCACTGGGCCAGATCGCCGGTTTCGTCAGCCCTTTCCTGGTCGGCTGGATCAAGGACGCGACGCAAAGCACCGACATGGCGCTGTATATTTTGTCCAGCGTGCTGCTGCTTGGTGCGATACTGGTGCTGCGCATTCCCGCCAAACTGGTCAACCGATAAGAGCAAGCGATGAAAATAGTCATAGCGCCCGATTCGTTCAAGGAGAGCCTGACGGCAATGGCGGTCGCCAACGAGATCGAAGCCGGCTTCCGCGAGATCTTCCCGGATGCCGAATACCGCAAGCTGCCGGTGGCGGACGGCGGCGAAGGCACGGTACAGGCAATGATCGACGCCAGCGGCGGCAAGCTGGTGACCTTGACGGTGACCGGCCCGCTGGGCGATCCGGTATCGGCCTTTTACGGCTTGATGGGCGACGGCCAGACGGCGGTGATCGAGATGGCCGCCGCCAGCGGGCTGGAACTGGTGGCGCCTTCGCAGCGCGATCCCTTGCGCACCACCAGCTACGGCACCGGCCAGTTGATACGCAGCGCGCTCGACGCGGGCGCGCGCCGCTTCGTGCTGGGCGTCGGCGGCAGCGCCACCAACGATGGCGGCGCCGGCATGCTGCAGGCGCTCGGCGGCCGTTTGCTCGACGCGTCCGGCGCCGAGCTGGCGGCCGGCGGCGGCGCGTTGGACCAGCTGGCCCGGATTGACTTGTCCGGCCTCGATGCCCGCATCAATGATTGCGTGTTCGACGTGGCCTGCGATGTCAGCAATCCGCTGGTCGGGCCGCAGGGCGCGTCCGCCATCTTCGGCCCGCAGAAAGGCGCCACACCGCCGATGGTGGCGCGATTGGACGACAACCTGCGCCACTATGCGGACGTCATCGCCCGTGATGTGGGCCAGCAGGTGGCCGAGGTTCCCGGCGCCGGCGCCGGCGGCGGCATTGGCGCCGCCATGATGGTGTTCCTCGGCGGCCGCCTGCGGCCGGGCAGCGAGATCGTGGCCGACGCAGTCGGGCTGGATGCGGCGGTGGCGGACGCGGACCTGGTCATCACCGGCGAAGGCCGCATCGATGGGCAGACCGTCAGCGGCAAAACCCCGGTCGGCGTGGCGCGTGTGGCGCGGCGCCACGGCAAGCCGGTGATCGCCATCGGCGGCTCGCTTGGCGTGGGCGCCGGCGAGGTGCATGCGCACGGCATCGATGCGGTGTTCGGCTCCGTCAGCCGGCCCTGCACGGTGGACGAGGCCCTCGCGGCGGCGGCGGCCAACGTGCGCGGCGCCGCGCGCAACATCGCCGCCACATTACGGTTGGGGGTCCGGCTGGGCTTGTGATAGAGTTGTCTCCGATGTAACTACGGGGCCGACTCATGGCACGACGCGGTATGCCGTCGATTAAAGTACGAATCTATACTCTGGTTTGGGCTTGCGCCTTGCCATCCATCGTCGGCTTCTCGCTGCTGACGGCCCACTTCATCGACCGTGAGCGTGAGCAGATCAAGCGCGATACCCTGATCACGGCGCGCGCGCTGATCCAGGCGGTGGACCGTGATCTCAACACCGGCATCAGCGTGGCGCTGGCGCTGTCCCAATCGCCCAATCTGGACAAGGGGGACTTCGCCGCCTTCCATGCGGAGGCGAGCAAGACCCTGCGGCCTGAATTCCCCGGTTTTAATTTCGTCCTGAGCGACCGCGATTCGGTGCAGCTGCTGAACACCGCGCGTCCGTATGGCCCGCTGCTGCCCGATCCGGGCAGCGCGGAACGCATCCGCAAGGTGTTCGAGACCGGCAAGCCTGTGATTTCCGACGTGTTCATCGGCGGCGCGTTGAAACGGCCGCTGGTGGCGATCCATGCGCCGGTGCTGCGCGACGGTAAAGTCATCTACTGCATCTCGACGGCGTTCGTGCCGGAGCGGCTCGGCCACACGCTCAAGGAACAGCGCCTGCCGCCGGACCGCGTGGTGGCGGTGTTCGATTCGCAGGGCGTGATCGTGGCGCGCTCGCTGGACCCGGAACATTCGGTCGGCAAGAAAGGCGCGCCGTCGCTGCTGGCGCAAATGCCGGAGAAAATGGAAGCCGCCGTGGAAGCCACCACGCTGGAGGGACTTCCGGTGTATTCGATGTACAGCCGCTCGCCCAGCAGCGGCTGGGCGGTGGTGATCGGCGTGCCGCGCAGCGTGGTGTGGTCGGAGATGCTGGCCTCCGTCAAGTGGATCGGACTGGGCGTGATGACGCTGCTGCTGGCAGGCTTCTGCGTGGCCTGGGCCTACGCGCGCGGCATTGGCCGTTCGGTGGAACAGGCCAATGCCGCCAAGGACGCCTTCGTGGCCAACATGAGCCACGAGTTGCGCACGCCGATGAACGCGGTGCTGGGCATGGCGCATTTGCTGGGCACCACCAAGCTGTCGCAGGAGCAGAGCCGCTACCTGGAGATGATACGGGCTTCCGGCCAGTCGCTGCTGGGCATCCTGAACGACATCCTGGACTTCTCCAAGATGCAGGCCGGGAAGGTGGAACCGCACCCGGTGCGCTTCAAGCTGGATGAGGTGATGCATTCGCTGGCCACCATCATGAGCGTGAGCGCCGGCGAGAAGGAGCTGGAGCTGTGCATGGCGGTGGAACCGGACGTGCCGCGCGTGTTGATCGGCGACGCCTTGCGGCTGCAGCAGATCCTGGTCAACCTGGCCGGCAACGCCATCAAATTCACCGAGAAGGGCGAGGTCTCGGTGCTGGTGCAGCGCATGACCAGCGCGCCGCTGACGCTGCGTTTCTGTGTGCGCGACACCGGCATCGGCATGACCGAGGACCAGCTGGCGCGGTTGTTCTCCCCGTTCACGCAGGGCGACCTGTCGTTCACGCGCCGCTTCGGCGGCACCGGGCTGGGATTGACCATCTCGAAAAACCTGATCGAGATGCTGGGCGGTTCCATACAGGTGCTAAGCGAGCCGGGTAAAGGCAGCGAGTTCCGTTTCACGCTGGCCTTCACCGCGGCCGAAGAGGCGGAGCCGGCGCGCGGCGCCAATGTGCTGCATGTGCTGGTGGTGGACGACAACCGCACCAGCCGCACCTTCATCGGCAAGACGGTGCGCTCGTGGAACTGGACCAGCGACCGTGCCGCCTCCGGCGAGGAAGCGCTGGCGCGCCTGCGCGCGGGCACCCATTACGACGTGGTGCTGGTCGATAGCCTGATGCCGGGCATGGACGGCATCGCCACCATGCGCGCGATGCGCGAACTGTCCGACGTACCGGTCATCTTCATGGTCAACGCCTACGCGCGCGGTAAGCTGATGCAGGAGATGGCCGAGGCCAGCGCGGCGGCCTTCCTCACCAAGCCCGTCACCGCATCCAGCCTGTTCGACGCGGTGCAGACCGCGCTGGCGCCCACCGCGCCGGACGGCGCCAGTGCGGGCGCACAGGCCATGCCGCCGCTGGGCGGCGTGCGCATCCTGCTGGTTGAGGATAATCTCATCAACCAGAACGTCGCCCGGGGCATCCTGGAGCAGGCGCAGGCCGTGGTCACGGTGGCCGACAACGGCCAGGTGGCGCTGGACCTGCTGCGTGGCGGCGTCTACGACCTGGTGCTGATGGACGTGCAGATGCCGGTGATGGACGGCTTCACCGCCACCCGCAAGATCCGCGCGGAGCTGGGCCTGAAATTGCCGGTCATCGCCATGACGGCCGGCGTGATGGAGTCCGAGCGCGAACAGTGCACCAGCGCCGGCATGGACGACTTCATCGCCAAGCCGATCGACGTGGAGCAGATGTTCGCGACGCTGGCGCGCCATCTGTCAAGGCTGTAGCAGCTCGACGCCATACGGTTCGAGCAGCAGCGTGTCCTGCCATGACTTGCCGCCAATGACACCGGTGGCGCCGCCGGCCAGCTTGATCCGCTGCGGCTGGGTGGTGGTGTTGACGTACAGCGTGCGGCCCTGCACCTCGCGTGCGTAGACGCCCTCCGGCGTGACGGGGCCCGGCGTGATCCCCAACTGCTGGTAAAGCCCGCGATAGAGCGCCTGCATCACCGGTCGTTGCGGCGCCGTGGCGACGTAGATGGCCTGACCGCGCCCGTATCGATTGAGTGTGATCGCAGGCGGCGCGCCCTCGACATTGCTCAGGCGCGCGAGCACGCTGGCGCTGGACGGTTCCAGCACCTCGTAGAAGTTAGTGCTGGTGGCCAGCTTCTGGCCGTTGAAGTCCACCTCCAGCGGCGCCGCGGCGTTATAGAACTCGCTGGTGCGCAGGCCGAACACGTCGCTCAATCCGCCGGGCAGGGCGGTGTTGAACCACTGCCCATGTTCGTCGATCTTGGCCGAGAACGCGCTCATGACCACCGTGCCGCCGCCGTCGACATAGCGGCGCAGCGCGCTGGCGCTGCGCTGGTCCATCACCAGCCCGGCCGGCACCACGACCAGCTTGTAGCGCTGCAGATCCTCATGGCCGATGTTGATGACGGCGGTGTCGATATTGTCGTTGAAGACCGGTGCGAACGCGTTGTGCAGCTGGTCCATGTACGGGATGGTGAAATAGTTGCGCATGGTGTTGGACGGGCCGGGCGGCGCGGAGGCGTTGCGGCTGTCGAACGAATAGGCGAAAGCCACCTGCGGCGCGGTGTAGCGCGGGAAACCCATGCCTTGCAGGCGCTGGAACTCCTTGGCGATGGTGCCGAACTCGCCGAGTTTCCAGGATGGCTTGTCGTCGTGATCCAGCAGGCCCATCAGCATTTGCTCCTCGCCGCCGAGATGGGAGTTGAAGGTCCAGGCCATCACCGCCTGTGATCCCAGCAACAGGCCCAGGTGGGCCCACATGCGCGACCTACCCTTGGTGCCGTAATAGCCGCCGCCACCGGCGGTAAATTCGTTGAACCAGATCGGCGTTTCCATGCCGGCCTTCATCATCAGCGCCTCGAAACCGGACCCCACCGGCTCCCCCGGGTAGAAGCCCATGGCGCCATAATTGGCGTACTGGCGATAGCTGGACAGGTAATCGAAGCCTTTGCGCGGTGCGCTGTCCCACAGGTTGGAGATGGCCGGCTTGTCGGGCGCGTAGCGGGCGCGCACCTGTTCCAGGTCCTTCAGCACGGCGATGGTGTTGTCGGACCAGAAGCGGCGCAGGTCGAGATTGCGCTCGGCCGGGCCGGGGCCGTCGGCGTAGGGCAGTTCGACCTCATCCCAAGTGCTCAGGCGGCGCGACCAGCGCTGGGTGGCCCAGGCCTGGTTGAGCGCCTCCAGGGTGCCATATTTGCGTTTCAGCCAAGTAACGAAGCGGCCACGGTCGGCCTTCGAGTAGGACATGAAGGTGTTGCCGATCTCGTTATCGAAGCCGATGGCGATCACGGCAGGATGGTGGGCGTAGCGCTTGACCAGCTGCTCGGCCAGCCGCACGGCCAGGCGGCGGTAGTCGGGATCGCTGATGTCCAGCATGTAGCGCTCGGCCGGCCGCACCACGGCGCCCTGGGCGTTGACCAGGTTCACGCCGGGATATTTGCGATGCAGCCACAGCGGCGCCGGCGTGCCGGGGATGTCGACAATGACCCGGATGCCGTTCTCGTGCATCTGGTCGAGGATGCGCTCGAATGGCGTCAGCGAGAACTTGCCTTCCTCGGGCTCGAAATAATCCCACGACAAGTCGCCCATGCGCACCACGTTGAAGCCGGCCTGTTTCATCAGGGCGATATCGTTGCGGATCTGCGCCGGCGAGCGGTCGACGGGCTGGTAGCAGGTGCCGACGAACAACTGGCCGGGGCCGGGCCAGGCTTGCCGGATCGCGGCGGTATCGTTGGCGGCGCCCAGGCAGGCGGGGCTGGTCAGCAAGGCCAGGGCGCAAGCCACGGCGGCGGGTATTCTCATCAGGCGTCTCCTTGGTATGTAATGGGCGCCAGCCTAAGCGCCTGACGCACCAGGAGGTAACGGCAGCGTACCAATTCCTATCAAAATGCGGGAATTGGCATGATTTTTCCCGAAATTGCTATACCGATGTGGCGGTTTCAGCCGGCGGCGGGGTGACGTCCTCGGGCGAGGTCATGCCGCGGAAGGCCTTGGGCGTGCAACCATATTCATCCTTGAACAGCTTGTTGAAATAGGAGACGTTGGCGTAGCCGACCGAATAGGCGACTTCGGCCACCGTGGCGCTGCCGTTATCGGCCAGCAGCCGGGCGGCTTCGGTCAGGCGCAATTTGTTCAGGTAGGCGCTGAAGGTCATGCCCAGCTCGGCCTTGAGCAGGTCGTTGATTTTCTTGCGGTTGACGCCGGTTTCGGTGGCGACGGTGTCCAGGTCGAGTTCGGCGTTGGCATAGTTGGTGGCGATAAACCGCAGCACCGCGGCTTTTTCCTTGTCCCGGTACGGTTCCAGCGTCAGCTGGCGGTAGGCCATGAAGGGCAGGTCGCGCTTGAGCTGGGTGTTCATGCTGGCCACCAGCGCGCGCGCATGGGCCAGGAACAGCCAGACCGCGAAACCCACGGCACTCACGGCCAGCCACACCACCAGCGCGGCGATATAGCGATAATCGCGGCCGTTCAGCGAGAGTTCGGTGATCTCAACGTGCGAGTCGACCTGGAGCGGGCTCTGCGAACTGATGCCGAAGCCGATTTTCGGTACCTGGTCCAGCTTGAACGCCTGGCGGGAGATGTCGCGTTTGAGCAGGTCGAACCACCATTGCGGGATGCTCAGATGGGCCAGGCTCAGCTTGCTGCGCACGCCTTGCTCGTTGCAGGCGAAGTAGGTAACAGGGGTCGGGTAGGTCAACAGCTTGCCCGGCTGTGAGAATTGCGCATCAAACGTGGGGATCACCATCGTCAGCGCGTTGGCCGGCTGGCACTTGGCGACCAGTTCCACCGAGCTGTATCTGGTCAGATCCACCAGTTTGGGCGCGCCGGCGCCATCCACGAAATGCAGGTCGACGGAGGCGTAGTCGCCCGGTTTCGACAGATTGAAGTCATAGCTCAGGCTGTCGTCGTTCACCTGCACGCGGGTGTGCGGGTCACGGCCTTCGGCGGTGGTCGGCAGCCGCCAGGGCAGGGGCGTGGCGTGCGCCGGCAGCAAGGAGGTGTGCAGATAGCTTTGATAAATGCAGGCGCCTGCGACCAGCGCGTCAATCAGCAGTAACAGGAGCAAGGCCATCAAGGCCTTTTTATAAAACATTTGCATAACGCGGATAGGTGAATGTTTGTTGCGATGCAGCGTGAAGCCCGGGCTGGGTCAGCGCCGAAATCATAACAGCTACGCTGTGTGTCACTTGCAACAATTGGCGTGCGGGCACCGATAACTTCTGCGCGTCTATTGATGTGGATTTTGATATTGCTGCTTTTTCTAACAAGCTTATTTGGAATTGTTCGTTTTACTGGACGGGCCGGGGCTTTATATTGGCGGCCATGCGTACCGTATCTTTTGCCCCTTCCGCGCGCGACCAGCTACTCGGCGGCGAATTCCGCCGCAGTTACGGCTGGCTCACGGCCAGCGTGCACCGTCTGGTGGGCTCGCGCCATGACGCCGAGGACCTGGCCGCATCGGCGTTCACCGAGCTGGCGGGCATGGAAGACGTCAGCCACGTGCGGCAGCCGCGCGCGCTGCTGACCACCATCGCCCGTCGTCTGACATATGAGTTCTGGCGCCGGCGCGACCTGGAACGCGCCTATCTAGAACAATTGGCGCTGGCCCCGGAGTTTTCCGAGGCCTCGCCGGAAGACATTTGCGCCGCGATCGACGAATTGATGCGCATCGACGCCGCCCTGCAAGGCCTGAGCGCCAAGGCGCGCGAGGCCTTCATCCTCAGCCAGTTCGAAGAACTGGGCTATGCGGAAATCGCCGCACGGCTGGGCGTCTCGGTCAGCATGGTGCGCAAGTATCTGGCGCAGGCCCTGGCGGCCTGCTACGCCATCGTATGAAGCTGGCGCCGGCCGAACAGCAGGCGGTGATGTGGGAAGTCCGCCTGCGCGAGGGCGACGTCGGCGCCAAGGTGCTCAATGAATTCGACCATTGGCGCACGGCGGAGGCGGCGAACGAACAAGCGTGGAACGCCTTGCAGCAGCGCCTTTCGCGCATCGGCGGCGCACGCGCGCGCGACGCGTCGGCAGTGGTGCATGCGCTGCGCGTGCCCGCCACGGAGCGGCGCCGCGCCTTGCGCGCCGCTTTCGGCATGCTGGCGCTGGGCTGCGGCGGCTGGAGCTTGCGACAAGGCGTGCATGGCCTGGGGTTGGATGCGGACTGGCGCAGCGCGGTCGGCCAGCGCGGCGAGGGCGTGCTGGCGGACGGAACGCCGCTGGTCTATGACGCCAACACCCGCATTTACCTGGCTGGCAGCGCCGCCACACCCGTGCTGGATCTCCAACAGGGACAACTGCTGGTGAAGTCGTGGCCGGAGCGCGGCGGTGTGCTCAGCGTGGCGACCGCGCACGGCACGGTGGTGACGGGCGGCGCGGAGTTCAGCGTTGGCCGGCTGGCAGAACGCAGCGTGGTCGCGGTCAGCGCCGGCAGCGCCTTGCTGCGGCCCCAATCCGGTCCGGCGGTGTTGGTCCCGGCCGGCGGGACATTCTATTTCGGTCATCATGGCGCGCAGGCCAGCGAACTGTCTTTCAACGCCATCAGCGCCTGGACGCGCGGCGTCTGCGTTGCCGACCGCATGCCGCTGGCGGAACTGATGGAGATCTTCGGCCGCTATCGCAAAGGGATGTTGCGGGCAAGCGGCCGTGCGGCCGCGATGGAGATCAGCGGCGTGTTCCGGCTCGAAGACATCGAGCGCGCGCTGTTGCAGGTGGCCGATATCCTGCCGGTGCGGCTGCGGCGCTACGGCGGCTACCTGACGGTATTGAGCGCGATCTAAAAAATATTTTCAGTTTTTGGTGACACTTTTCGATTCTCGCCGCACATGGTTAGTGAAGCGCCTTGATCGGGGCGCCATAACCTTGTGAGGCACGTTTTGCAGAAACCACAGCACATCCTGGCCATCCTGGCCGTGACCCAGTTACTCGCCTTGCCAGCCGCGCTGGCGCAGGACGCCACCCGCCATCAGTACCAGTTGTCCGGCGCGCCGCTGGACAAGACCCTGCTGCGCATCGCCGCCGAAAGCGGCGTGGCGCTGGCTTATGACCCCAAGCTGCTGGAGTCGGTGCGCTCGGCGCCGGTCAACGGCAATTACAGCGCCACCGAGGCGATCACCCGCGCGCTTGAAGGGACGGGTTTTGAGCTGGTCAGCGCCGGCGGCGGCCGCACGCTGACCATACGCCGCGCGCTGACCGTGCCGGCGGTGGCGCGTCCCGCCGTGCAGGCAGTCATCACGCCGGTGGCGCTGCGCACCCCGGCTGCCGCTGCCGCCGCAGAGGCGCCGAACAACGAGGTGCTGGCCCGCGTGACCGTCAGCGGCACCAAACGTCCGGCGCCCGGCCAGGACACCGACGATATCCAGCGCGCGCCGACTTCCTCCTACCGCGTCACCGGCGAGCAGTTGGAGCGGCAGAACCTGACCACGCTGGAGGACTTGCAGCAGCTGGTGCCGGGGCTGGTGATCCAGAGCACAGATCCCTCCGATACGCAGATCACCATTCGTGGCGTCGGCGACGGCGGCGGCCAGGCCAGCGGCGACCAGAACATCGGCATGCCAAGCAGCGTGGCGATTTATGTCGATAACGTGTATCTGCCGCGCGCCGGCATGTTGAGCAGCGGCTTGGGCGACATCGAATACGCCGAGGTGTTGAGCGGTGCGCAGGGCACCACCTTTGGCGCCAATGCCACCGGCGGTGTGGTCAACATCCATACGCGCGCGCCAGGCTTCACGCCGGAGGCGTCGGTCTCGGTGTCGTATGGCCAGAACGGCTACGCGCGCGGGCGCGCCATGCTGTCGGGCGCTTTGTCCGAGAGTTGGGCTGGCCGGCTTAATCTCGTGTACACCAATAACGACGGTCCGGTCACCAATGTCCGCAACGGCAACAAGCTGGCCGGCGTGACCAGCAGCGGTGCGCGCGGCCAGTTGCTCTTCAAGCGCGGCGACAATTTCGACCTGCGACTAAGCGCGGACATCAACGTCACCAACAGCGAACCGACGCCGGTGCTGTTGTCGACCAATGTGTTCAGTGGCGTCGACAGCTTCCTCAAGCATTCGGCGGCGGTGGGTAATCACGTCGTGTTCGGGCCGAACGTCGATCTGGATGACGAAAACACCGTGCACGTGAAGCAGGGCGGCGTCTCGGCGGAAGCCAACTGGCGCTTCGAAAATGGCTACAAGCTGCGTTCCGTTACCTCATACCGCTTCTTCCGCTCGGACCCGAACGTGGCGGACGGCTTGAGCGTGGGCGTGTATAACAATACCGGCACGCGCGTGATCGACCGCAGTTGGTCGCAGGACCTGCGGCTGGATTCGCCGGTTGGCGAGACCTTTGACTACGCGCTCGGCCTGACGTATCTGGGGCAGCATCTGGATACTCTGGCGCATACGCGCTACACCAACAACAAGCTGGCCGGCATCTATCTCGATTCGGCCAGCTATAACGGCCTGGATGTGATCCGTGTCGGCCAGGTGCACGACTACATGGCGTCGCCGTATGCGCAGGGGACCTGGCACTTTGCGCCGTCGTGGGACTTGACGGCCGGCGTGCGTGCCAATTATGAGGAGAAGGGCGGTTCGTTCGTGCGCTACAACCGGGCGGCCTTCAATTCCGGCTATCTGCAGGAGTATCACGTCTTGCCTTCGGGGACGCTGGTGCTGAAGCACGAGGTGGCGCCCGGGTGGAACGCCTATTTGGCCGGCTCGTATGGCGAGAAATCGGGCGGTCTGAATATCTCGGCCGGCGCGGCCAAGGCGGCTGGCTATGACACGCTGCTGATCAAGCCGGAGAAGACCAAGAGCGCGGAATTGGGCATCAAGGGCGCGCTGCTGGAAAACAAGGTCCGGTTGGCCGCGGACCTGTTCCAGACCGAGATCACCGATTTTCAGACGCAGGGTTACAACCCGGACGATCAACAGACTTACCTGATGAACGCCGGCAGCTTCCGCTCGCGCGGCGCCGAGGCGACGATCGCCGCGACCCTGGCCAAGGGCTGGGACCTGAACCTGGCGGGCATTTATAACGCCGCCAATTACACCGACTATGAGAATGCGCGCTGCCCGGCGGAGGTGACCTTGTCGCCGAAGCCGCCGGCATCCTGCAATCTCACTGGCCAGCGTGTGTTCAATGCCCCGCGCATCACCTGGAACGCCAGCACGCGCTATGCGTGGCGTACCGAAAACGGCCTGGAAAACTTCGTCAGCGCACGTTATTCGTATCGCGGCTGGATGTATGGCACGGTGGACAATTCGCGCCTGACGCGGGTGGAGGGCTACGGTCTGGCGTCACTCTCGGCCGGCACCACGGGCCGCCTGCAACAGGGCGAATGGAGTGCATCGCTGTGGGTGAACAATGCGTTCGACAAGCAGTATTACCGCCGCGTGGCGAGCGGCGACTACGGTTCGGTGTGGGCCTGGCTGGGCGAGGCGCGCACTGTCGGCGCAACGCTGGCGTTCAAGTATTAAGGAGCCGCGGGCATGAGTGGAAAGCTCGACAGGCGGCAATTCTTCAAGTTCGCGGCGCTGCTGACAGGCGGCGCGGTTGCCGCCGCGCCGGCGAAAAGCGGCGCGCAGGATGGCGCTGATGCAGCTGATCCTGATTCGACGCGATTGCACTGGCTCGACGGCGCACCTGCGGATTTTAAGGGCGCGACTTGGGGCGTGCCTTGGGCGCAGGGGCGCGTGCCGGCGGATGCCGCGTTTGAATTACGCCCTGACGGCGCGGTGCGGAGTGGGGCGCTGAGCGTGCAGTCATGGCCGCTGGCTTATTGGCCCGATGGCACGCTGAAATGGTCGGCCCATGCGCTGCCGCCGGATGCGGCGGGAACATCGCCCGCCGCCGGCTACGAACTTCATCCGCTTATCGATAGCGCCAGGGTGCCGCCGTCCGGCAAGGCGTTGGCGGAACAGCGTGCTGACGCTATCGTTGTCGACACCGGCCTTCTGCGTTGCACGCTTGCCCGCACAGGCTCTGTGCTGGTGAAGTCCGCCCTGCGCGCGGATAAACCATTACTGCGCGACGGCCGCCTGGTACTGCTGGTGGACGGCGCGGCAGACGACGAAACGACAGCCGCCATTCGCCGCGCCTACGAGAGCCGCATCGAATCGGCCCGGCTGGAACAGAACGGGCCGCAGCGCGCGGTGGTGCGGGTCGACGGCACGCATCGCCATGCTGATGGCAAGACGCTGCTGCCGTTCACCGTGCGCCTGTATTTTTACAAAAACTCGGACGCCATCCGCATCGTGCATACACTGGTGTATGACGCGGACCCTGCTCAAGCTTTCATACGCGGTGTCGGCTTGCGCTTCGCCGTGCCGCTGGCGGGGGCGCTGTACGACCGCCATATCCGCTTCGTCGGCGCCAACGGCGGCGTGTTCGCGGAGGCGGTGCAAGGACTGACCGGATTGCGGCGCGACGCCGGCGCGGCCGCCGAAGCCCAACTACAAGGCAAGGCGGTACAGGCTTCCGCCATTCCGGCCAGTGTCGGCAAGAACCTGCGCTACGTTCCGGCCTTTGGCAACTACACGCTGCTGCAGGCGCACCCGGACGGCTACAGCATCACCAAGCGTACCGGCCGCCAGCAAGGAGCCATCCATGCCGCCAGCGGCGGACGCGCCTCGGGTACCGGTTACCTCGGCACGCCGGAGGGGGGCGTTGCCTTCGGCATCCGGAACTTCTGGCAGAGCTATCCAGGCCAGATCGATATTCGCGACGCCGAGACGAGTGTAGCCACCATCACACTCTGGCTCTGGGCACCGCAGGCGCCAGCCATGGACATGCGCTTCTACCATGACGGCATGGGGCAAACCGACTACGCCAGCCAGCGCGATGGCCTCGATATTACCTACGAAGACTATGAGCCGGCATTCGGCACACCCTACGGCGTGGCTCGCACCAGTGAGCTGGAACTGCAACTGCTGGCCGCCACGCCCGGCCACGAGGAACTGGCGGCCATCAGCCGCCGGATGCAAACGCCGCCACTGTTGACCGCGTCGCCGCAGCGCCTGTACAGCGTCGGCATCTTCAGCGAGTACTGGCATCCGGCCGCTGGGCAGCCCGGCAAGCTGGATAAGCAGCTCGCATGGGCGTTCGATTTCTACCGCAACCAGGTTGAGGACCGCCGCTGGTACGGCTACTGGGACTACGGCGATGTGATGCACACCTACGACCACCAGCGCCACGTATGGCGCTACGACGTAGGCGGCTTCGCCTGGGATAACTCGGAGCTCAGCACCGAGATCTGGCTGTGGCACTACTACTTGCATAGCGGCCGCGCCGATGCCTACCGCATGGCCGAGGCCATGACGCGCCACACCGGCGAGGTGGACGTGCACCACATCGGTCCATACAGCCCGCTCGGCACGCGGCATGGCGTGCAGCACTGGGGCGACAGCGCCAAGCAGTTGCGCGTATCCACCGCCATCAACCGCCGCTTCTTGTACTACCTGAGCGCCGACGAGCGCGTGGGCGATCTGCTGCGCGAGCAGGTGAACGCCGTGGAGCGCCTGCGCACCGTGATCCCGGGTCGCAAGATCGGCCAGACGGCGCCGGCCAGCGAGCCGGAGACCCACGCCAGCGTGGCCTTCGGCACGGACTGGGGGGCGGTGGCCGCCGCATGGTTCACGGAATGGGAGCGCACCGGCCAGCCGCAATACCGCGATAAGCTGTTGAATAGCATGGCCAGCATTGCCGCCCAACCGCTTGGCTTTCTCGCGGGCGGCGGCATCATGGACCTGCGCAGCGGCGCCTATCTGCCGGACCCGGATGCGAAAATCAGCATCTCACACCTGAGCGCCGTTTTCGGTTTGCCGGAAATCGCCAGCGAATTGATACGCACCGTGCCGCAACCTGCCTTCCGCGATGCCTGGCTGCGTTACTGCCGCCTGTACAACGCCAGCCCCGAGGAGCAAAAAGCCGAACTTGGACAAGACCTCGGCAAGCTGAATCTGGGACAGGGACATGCGCGCTTGTTGGCCTACCATGCGCTTCAGCAGCAGGACAGTGCCACGCTGGCGCGCGCGTGGGCGCAGTTCAACGAGGGCAGGGCGGGCTTGCGCGACAAGGATCTGGTGTCGCGTCGCGTCAAGCCGCCACTGGTGCTGAACGAGGTGGAAGAAGCCGCATCGCTCTCGACCAACGCGGTGGCGCAATGGGGGCTGGGCGCCATCGGCATGCTGGCCCTGGAGGCGCAGTTGGCTGACAGGGTGCTCGTCCGCGATGATTTTAAGCGCTTCGATCCGCTAACGTGGGCGGTGGAAGCGGAGGAGAAGGCGGCGCGTGTGTACACCGAGCGCGGCGTGCTGGTGCTCGATGCACAGCGCGGCCTCACTGTGTGGCTGCGGCGTCAGCTCATCGGGCACTATGAGATCAGCTTCACGCGCACCGTGCTGGCCGATGCACGCCTGTCGGACCTGAATTTCTTCTGGGAGGCGCAACTGCCGGCGGGTTTCACGCAATCGGGCAAACTGGAGGAATACGACAAGCTGCGGCTGTTCTACGCCGGCATAGGCGGCAACAACAACACGACCACGCGCTTCCGCCACTACGACGGCAGCGGCGAGCGCAGGCTGCTGCGGGAGTACACCGCGCCGGAATACCTGCTCAAGGCCGGGCGGCCGTACCAGATACGCATCGCGGTGGATGCGCGCGGCACGCGGCTGTACGTGGACAACAGCGAGATCTTCTCGGCGCCGGGACCACTGCTGGGCGGCGGCTACTTCGGCTTGCGCACCACGCAGTCGCGCCAGAAGGTGGAGCGTTTTGTGGTGACAAGGCTGCCTTAGGCAACCAGACGCCACTCCACGCGGTTGCGGCCCGACTTCTTGGCGTGATACAGCAGGTTGTCGGCTGCCGTGAACAATTCGGCGCTGGTTTCCGCCGCCGCGCTGTTCAGCGTCGCGCCGCCGGCGCTGACGGTCAGCATCGGCGCAACCGACGAGGCCTCGTGCGCGATCTGCAAATCCGCGATGGCGTCGCAGATGCAGGCCACCACCTGCTGCGCTTGCGCCGCGTCGGTATCGGGCAGCAGCAGCACCATCTCCTCGCCACCGTAGCGCGCCGCCAGGTCGGCCGGGCGGCGCAGGCCGGAAGCCGCGGTGCGGGCCACGGCGCGCAAGGCGCGGTCGCCGGCCGGGTGGCCGTAATGGTCGTTGTACTGCTTGAAGGCGTCGATATCGAGCAGCGCCAACGACAGCGGCCGGCCGCTGCGGCGGCTGCGCTGCCACTCGGCCTCGTAGACCTCATCGAAACGGCGGCGGTTGGCCAGCTCGGTCAGCCCATCGACGTGCGCCAGGTGCTCCAGCATGCGGCGCTGGCGCACCATCTGCAGGTGCATGGCCACGCGCGCCATCACCACGGTTTCATTGAACGGCTTGGAGATATAGTCGGCCGCGCCCATCTTCAGGCCATTGGCTTCATCCTCCGGCCGCCCAAGACCGGAAATGAAGATCACCGTGATGTGCGCGGTCTGCGCGTCCGCGCGCAGGCGGCGCAGCACCTCGTAGCCATCCATGTCCGGCATCACCACGTCCAGCAGGATCAGGTCCGGCAGGTGGCGCATGGCGCGCTCCAGCGTCTGCTCGCCGTTCTTCGCCAGCAGCACGGTGTGCTCGGGCTTGAGCAATTCGGCCAGCACTTGCCGGTTGACGATGTCGTCATCGGCCACGAGGACTTTTTGGGTTCCCGCAAAGTTCATGAGCTTACTTCCAGTTCGTTGTTCAGCGCCCGCGACAGGGCGCCCAGCGGCGCCAGCGCGGCGTGGTATTCGATATCGTCGACGGCGCGCTGGATCTGCGCTAGCAGGTCAGCATGGCGTAAGACCACCGGCAGCGCGCGTAGTTCCGCCAGCACGTCCTCGGCGCGGGCGTCATCGCTGCGCAGATAGGCTTCCAGCCGGGTGATGAGCAGATGGGCGTCGCTGTCGCGGTAGCGCACCGGCGCCGGCGGTTCGCCCAGTTGCGCCAGCCCGTTGACCACCACCTCCAGGCCGTCGGCCAGTTCGCCGGCCAGCAGGGCGATGCGGTCCAGCCGGTCGTTGCGCATGGCCTGTTCCAGCGCCTGGGCGTGCGCCGCCAGATGAAAGGCGCCGATGTAGGCGGCGGATGACTTCAGGTTGTGGGTCAGGCTGTACAGCACTTCGTGCTGGCCGCTGGCGATGGCTTCGCGCACGGTTTGCGCGGCTGGCTTGTACTCGTGAAGGAAACCGCGGATGCGCTTGTCCAGGCGACCGCGCTGGCGGTCCACGCTGTCCAGTGCCAGTTGCCAGTCGACGCCCGGGATCGACGGCAACGGCAAGCTGTGGCCGGCATGGTCGATCGGCGGCGGCGCCATTTGCATGGCGGCGCTGGCCTGCGCCCGGCGCGCCGCGAGGCGCGACGGCGGTATCCATTTGATCAGCGCGCGGAACAGCTGCTCCGGCACGATAGGCTTGGTGACGTGGTCGTTCATGCCGGCGGCGATGCTCTTGTCGCGGTCCCCCGCCATGGCGTAGGCGGTCATGGCGACAATGGGCAGGTGCTTGCAGCGCTCGATCGCGCGGATGCGGCGTGTGGCGGTGAGGCCGTCCATTTCGCGCATCTGGACGTCCATCAGCACCAGGTCGTAGTCGGTTTGCTCCACCATGTGCAGCGCCTCGCCGCCATGTTCCGCGACGTCGATCTGCATGCGGGCGGCGGACAGGAAGTCCAGCGCCACCTCGCGGTTGTTGGCGTTGTCCTCGACCAGCAGGATGCGTGCGCCGTCCAGCGCCGACAGGTCGCGCATCGCCAGGCCGGCGGTGTCCGAGCGGCGCAGTTCGCGCGCCGGCTGCTGCGGCGCCAGCGGCCAGTCCACCGGCGCGGCGTCCTTTTCCGCGATGCCGAGGCGGACGATGAAGCTGAAGCGGCTGCCGATACCCGGTGTGCTCATCACCTGGATGTCGCCGCCCATCAGTTCCACCAGCTGGCGCGAGATGCTCAGGCCAAGACCGGTGCCACCATACTTGCGGGTGGTGGTGGTGCCGGCCTGGTGGAACGACTGGAACAAGCTTTCGACCTGCGAGGGCCGCATGCCGATGCCGGTGTCGCTGACCGAGAAGCGCAGCGCGACGGTGTCCACGGTCTTGTCCATCAATTCCACCGCGACGATGATTTCACCGCGCTCGGTGAACTTGACGGCATTGCTGGTCAGGTTGATCAGCACCTGGCTTAGTCGCAGCGGATCGCCGATCAGGCGCGCCGGCACGTTGCCGTCCACCCGCATCTTCAGCTCCACGCGCGCGGCGTCGGATTTGATGACGGTCAGGCTGGAGAGATGGTCCAGCATTTCCTGCAGGTCGAACGGGGCCGACTCCAGCCGCAGCTTGCCGGCTTCGATCTTGGAGAAATCGAGGATGTCGTTGATGACCGCCAGCAGGTGCTCGCCGGCGCCCAGAATCTTGCCGAGGTAGTTTTGCAGCTTTGGGCTGGGCTCCGTCATCAGCGCCAGGCGGCTCATGCCGATGATGGCGTTCATCGGTGTGCGGATCTCGTGACTCATGTGGGCCAGGAATTCCGACTTGGTGCGCGTGGCTTCCTCGGCGCGCAGCATGGCGCTTTGCATGGCCTTGGTGCGCAGGCCGAGGATGCGGGTGAACAGCAGCATGTCGATCATGTTCCCGAACTGCAGCGCGTGCATGCTCCAGAAATTGGCGTCTACCTTGCCGCTGATAACCTGGCTCAGTATCGCCGACGAGGTGAAGCTGATGCCCCAGCCGATCAGGAAGTAAATGCCGACGGCATCGCCGCGCCGCGCGCGGAAATAGGCGCCCGGCAGGCCAAGCAGCATCGGCATCACGCCCAGCGTGCTGA
Source organism: Duganella sp. SG902 (assembly GCF_013376005.1). Lineage (GTDB taxonomy): Bacteria > Pseudomonadota > Gammaproteobacteria > Burkholderiales > Burkholderiaceae_D > Rugamonas. The sequence goes on from NZ_JABMJK010000010.1 coordinate 31,339, forward strand.
CGATGACGACCAGCGTTTCCACGCTCATGATGTCGGCCACGTAGGCGAGGGCGCTGACCACGCACAGCGCCGCGCCGCCCTTCATCAGGCGGCTGAAGATCAGGTCCTTGCCCGGCCGGGCCAGCGCCTGCTCGACGAACAGGTAGGCGCCGCACGACGCGGTGAGCGCAAACACGCCGCCGGCGTGGATGCTCATCCAGGCGTTCGCCTTCCACAGGTACTGGTTGCCCAGTCCGAAAAACTCCACCGAGAACAAGGTGGTGCCCAGTACCAGCAGCGCGAACTTGCCAAACAGCGGCTCGCGTAGCGTGACCCATTGCGCAAGGCTGTACAGCAGCAGGCATAGACTCAGGCCGGTGAGCAGCCCTTGCAGCATCTGTTCGTTGAGCGCGGCGCCATGGAAGGCGGCCGGCCGGGCGAGATTGATCGGCAGGATCATCGCGCCGATGTTTTGCACGCGCAGCAGGATCACCTGCTCGGCGCCCGGTGTCAGATGCAGCAGCGCGGCCGGCACGCGGCTGCGCGGCGCGCCGTCGGTATCGGCCTGCAGGTTGCCGATCACCTGGTGCTGGGCGAGCTTGCCGTCGGTGGCGACGTAGACGTCGATGCGGTTCAGCACCGCGTAGTCGATGCTCAGTATCCACTCGCCGTCGCTGTTGGACGGCACTGCCACCGGAATGCGCAGCCACATCACGTCCTTGTGCACGCCCAGTGTGGCGTAGGCGGAACTGGGCAAGGCGTAATGCTCGACCGCGGCCAGCGCCGCTTGCGGCGACATCTTGCCGTCCGCATCGGCCATGATCCTGACCACCGGCCATGCTTCAACCGCTTCCCGCTGCGCGCCCAGCACCAGCGGCCCGGAACCCGCCAACACCGCACATGGTGCCAGGGCCAGCGCGAGAATCAACAAAAGATGGCGGGTCAGGTTCTTCAGCATGGGATCAGAAGCGGTAATCCAGTCTCAGGTCCACCGTGCGCGGATCGCTCGGCGCCAGCATGCCGAAGCTGTCGATGTTGACCGGATGGACCTTGTTTTCGATGTTCTTCACGCGCGCCGTCAGGCCCCAGGCCGCGCCCCGCGGGCGGTAGCGCAAGGTGGCGTCGGTTTGCGTGTAGGACGGCACGCGGTACTGCAGCAGCTGCGCTGGCACGGCGATGATGTAGGACGCGCTGCGGCGTGCGCTGATGCCGGCGGCCAGCGCGCCGAAACCGCGTTCATAACCCAGCATCAGCGTGTTGGATGGCGAGCGGTCCAGCTTATTGCCGGCCCAATCATGGACGCCGTCCGGGCTATAGCGCGCATAGTGGGCGTCCAGCAGCGAGAATGCGTAATTGAAGCGGTCCTGGGCGGTGGGCGCGAACTGGCCCTCGGCTTCCAGTCCCTTGACGCTGGCCTCACCGGCGTTGCTGGTGACGAAGCGCGGCGCGCCGGCCACGATGGCGACGCTGGACAGCTGCAGGTTGTTGTAGTCGTACTTGAATACCGCCAGGTTCAGGCTCGCCTTGTTGTCCCACCAGCGCGTCTTGACGCCGGCTTCGTAGGAGCGCACGGTTTCCGGCTGGTAGACCAGCGCCGCCGCCGGCACCGCCAGCGCGGCCGGGCAGCCCAGGCCCAGTTGCGTCGAGCCTTCGCGGCAGCCGTCGTTGAAGCCGCCGGCCTTGTAGCCGGTGGAGACCGAGCCGTACACCAGCGTGGCCGGCGCCAGGTCGTAGTCCAGGCCGAGGCGCCACGTGGTCTGGTGCGTGCGCAGGGCGGCATCGTTCAGCAGCTTGAAATCGGTGGCCGGATTGAATGCCTCCGCCTGCTGGAAATTGGTGGAGCCGACGCGCGACTTGTCGTCATTGGTGGCGCGCGCGCCGGCGGTGGCGCGCAGCCGGTCGGTCACGCGGTAGGTGGCCTGTCCAAACAGCGCCTTGCTGGTCGAGATGGTCGGGCCATGGTCGAACACATAGTACGGCGGAAGACCGATCAGATCGAGGTCGCGGAAGGCGTACAGCTGCTTCGACGTTTCGCGGAAGTAGTACAGGCCCGCCTGCGCGCTGAGTGGGCCGTCGCCGTTGGTGGCCAGCCGCAGCTCGTGCGAATTCTGGCTGTAATCGCCCAGGAAGCTTTCGCGCACGTTGAGCGCAAGCGCCGGTTGCACGCGGTAGTAGAAGTTGGCCAGCTGGTCGTGATCGTAGTCGCGGTGCGAACCAAGGTAGTACATGGTGGCGGCGCCCAGGTCCCAGGTCAGATCGGCGCTGATGCCGGAGGTGTTCTTGTAGCTGTGGGCCTGTACCGGCGGCGCGATGGCGGCATTCGGCGCGACGAAGCCATAGGTCAGCCGCGCATGCGTGCCGCTGCCGTAAGGGACAGGGTTGCCGCTGGCGACGCCGTGGTAGAAATTGGTGTCGGGGACGTAGCTGTCGTTGTTGTCATCGACCTTGCTGCGGTCGTAGCGCAGCACCAGCGTGGCGTCGCGCGTGATTTTCAGCCTGGCCGACAGCCGCGCCGACTTGTCGTCGCGGTCCTTGCCCAGCTCACGGCCGTTGTGCAGGCCATTGATCAGGTAACTGTCATGCCTGTTCAAGGCCATGGCGGCGCGCAGCGACAGCATGTCGTTGACGGGGACGTTGACCATGGCGCTGACCTTGCGGCTGTTGTAGTTGCCGATTTCGGTGGCGATCCAAGCTTCGAAGCGGTTGATCGGCGCCTTCGAGATCACGCTGACCACGCCGGCGGTGGTGTTGCGGCCATACAGCGTACCTTGCGGGCCGCGCAGCACTTCCACGCGTTCCAGGTCGTAGAAGCTGCGGTTCTGCGCTTGCGGGCGCGCGATGTATGTCCCGTCCAGCAGGAAGGCGGCCGAGGGGTCGCCTTTCTCTGTGGTGTCGGCGTTGGAGACGCCGCGCATGGTGATGCGCAGACCATCGGTGGCGTAGTCCAGCTCCACGTTGGGCACGCGCGCGCCGATGGCGCCGGGTGTGTCGATGCCGGCGGCGTTCAACTGGTCGGCCGTCAGCGTGGTCATGGAGACCGGCGTTTTCGATTCGAGCGATGGCGATCGTTGCGCCGTCACGGTCACTTCCTGAATTTGCGCGCGCGCGGCACCTGCCAGCATCAGCGACAGCGCGATAGTCTTTTTCATCATTGCTATTTTTTAAACGGCCGTTGCGTTCGAGATGCAAAGCCTGAGAGTGTATCAGGTTGCCTTCCGAAGTCGTAGTTAATAAAGCAACTATATGGATAAAAGACTCACGCCCCGCTGGATGGCGTCGCAGTGAGACGCGCGAAACGCATCCGGTCCATGTAGGGTCGTAACAACAGTCGGCCGGCGGACCGTGCGTCAGGATAGGCGGCGTTGCCACCAGCGTTTGCCGCCGGCGTAGGCGACGCGCGCTGGCACGCCGAGGGTGACGCGCACGCCGCCTCCCGGCGCCTCGCCGATCTCCAGTTTGCCGCCGGCGCGCGCGGCGCGCTCGCGCATGCCGGTCAGGCCATAGTGCTTTGGTTTCGGCGCGGCGTCCTTCTGAATACCGATGCCGTCGTCCTCGACCTCCAGGATGAAGTGCTCGCGCTCATACATCACACGCAGCTGCACGCGCCGCGCGCTGGCGTGGTGGAAGGCGTTGCGCAGCGCCTCGCGGGCGATCTCGCACGCTTCTTCCGCCACCGTTTCACGCAGCTTGCGGCGCTGCCCGGTCACGGCGATGTCGAAGGCGATAGCCGGATGCGTCTCGCGCAACTGGCGGCCCGCCTCGGCGGCGGCGCTTTCCACGTCGTCCACGCGGCCGGTGCGCAGCTCGTACACCTGATCGCGCCCCTCGATAATGGTGTCGTTGGCCTGGTCGAGGATGGGCGCGAGCTTGCCGCGCGCCTCTTCCGGCAGGCCGAGCGAGACGGTGTCCAGGCGCAGTATCAGCGACTGCACGCTTTGCAGGAAGGTGTCGTGCAAGGTGCGGGCGATGCGTTCGCGTTCGGCCATGCGCACCACCATTTTCTCAGCCACGCGGCGCGTGGCCACGCGCAGCCGGTAAAGGTAGAGCAGGTAGAGCAGGCTGGCCGCCGCCAGCCCGCACAAGCCCTTGAACCAGATGGTCTGCACGAACTTCGGCGCGATCTCGAAATCCAGCCGTGCCTCCGCGCGGCCAGGCACGCCATCCTCGTTGAAGGCGCGGACGCGGAAGGTGTAGCTGCCCGGCGCCACGTTGGTGTAATAGGCCACGCGGCGACCGGCGGCATCCTGCCAGTCTTCATCGACGCCGGATAGCTGATATTCGAAGCGCATCGCTTCAGGCTTGCGCAAGCCGGGCGCCGTGAAGTGGATGTTGAAGTTTTGCGAACCTGGCGGCAGGCGCAGGCCCGGCGTGGCGCTTCGGCTGGTGTCGCCGATCTCCACCGCCAGCACCCGCGCCGCCGGCGCCACCGGGTTGTGGCGGATCTGGCCCGGCGACAGCCGCAGCACGGCCGACGTGGTCATGAACCACAATTGGCCCGACGGGTCGGCGTAGACGCTGGGCAGGCGGTTGTCCAGCATGGCCTGGCCCTCGTAGCCATCCAGCCTTCCGAGCAGTTCATAATCGAGCGGCAGATCCGGGTTGGCGATGGCGGCCTGCCAGGCGTCGCGGCGCACGTGCACCACGCCCTGGGCGCCGTTCAGCCAGCGGTCGCCGTTGGCGCTGACGGCCATGCCGGAGATATTGTTGAGTACTTCCGGCCGCATGGCCTTTAGCTTGCGAAAGCCCCGGCCGGTGAACAGCGCCAGTCCCTGGTCGCCGCCGACCAGGATGTCCTCGCGCGCATAAAGCATGGTGGCCAGGCCGATCGATCTGGCGTCGTAGGTGGTCAGCTTGCCGTTGTCGTTGAAGACAACGGTGCCGTCGCCGGTGGCGTGCCAGCGTTCGCCCGGATGGCGGCCGGCGATGCCGGTGAAGATGCGCGCCGGCAGGCTGAAGGCGCCGCGCGGCTGCCAGCGTCCATCGACGTAGCCCATCAAGCCGGTCTGCGCCGCGGCCATCCACAGCACCTTGCCGTCGTCGACCAGGCCGGCGACATCGAGATCCGCCGGTTTGCCGTCGCGTCCCGGCGGCAGCGGCAGGCGCGTGATCTGGCCGCGATAACGCCGTTCGATGTAACGCTTGCCGGCCATGAGCAACGCGCCGTCATGGCCATTCGCCAGCACGCTGTAGTGCTGCGGCGAGCGTTCGGGTTCGGCGTTGGGCGCCAGCCGCCAGGTCGCGCCATTGATGGCGTCGGACAGCCATACGCCGCCTTCGCTGTCGCCGGCCATGCTGAAGTTGCCGCTGGCTTGCGGCAGGCGCACCGGTATCAGGCTGTTTTCACGGAAGCGATCAAGCCCGCTTTGGGTGGCGATCCAGATATTGCCTTCCAAGTCCTCCAGCAGCGTGTTGGTCGCGCGCGAGGTCATGGGGAGGTGTGTGTCCGCCCGGTCGGAGGCGTCGCGCACCGTCACCAGCGGGCCCTCGGCGCGCGCGCCGGCCTTCGCCACGCGGCATAACAGTTCGGGGCAGTTGCGCGTCCATAGGTTGCCGTCACGGTCGAACTGCGCGTGCACGCGCGACTCGTACGAATTGAACGAGGGCAGCCGGGGCAAGAGCTGCCGCTGGCCGGCGGGCACGGTGGCCTGCCACGGCAGCGGCCACAATTGCCGGTCGTCGACGGTCCACAGCCGTCCATCCGGCGATTGCAGCATGGTGTGCTGATTGCGCTGGGCGTACACCAGTGTGAACTTGCCGCTGGCGCGATCGAGCCGGTAAGCGCCATCGTCGAACAGCGACCATACCTGCCCGTACTGGTCGAGCAGCACGGTACGTGGCTGGCCTTGCGGCAGGCCTTGTTCCGCGCCTTGCTTGCGCAGCTGTCCCTGCGTGTAGAGATGCAGCCCGGTGGCGCTGGCGATCCAGACGCCACCGTCGTTATCCGGCGCCACCGTTTCGATGCTGCCGAGCGGGCTATCGAGCGGCACCGGGCTTTCCATCTGGCCGTTCTTGCGCAGCACGGACAAGCCGCCGACGGAAAAACTGATCCACAGGTCGCCGTTGGGGGCTGCGCGCAGCAGCGCCACGCGCAGCTTGGCGATCTCGCTGCCGGCCGGCATGGGGTAGCGTTCGAAGCGCACGCCGTCAAAGCGATACAGCCCGCTGGAACTGCCCAGCCACAGCCAGCCATCGGGCGTTTGCGCCATCGCCTTGATTTCGGCGGGGGCGCCATCACGCGTGCTCCAGCTGGCGTGATGGTAATCGCGCAGGCCGATATCCGGATTGAGGGCGAAGGCGGGGAGGCACAGGGCCAGCGCTGCGGTCAGCGCAACCAGGGCACGCGAGCGCAGGCCGGTGGTCGATACAAGCATCTTAATTTCCAAACAGTCGGCGCCACCAGGGCGCGTGCGGCATTGCGTAGGCCCGGCGGGCCGAAAGCGTCATTGTAATGGCACAGCCCTGATCCTGCAGACTGTTGATCTCCAGGGAGGCGCCCATGCGCGCCGCCCGCTCGCGCATGCCGACCAGGCCCCAGTGGCCGTCGGCGGGCGAGGGCGACATGCCTCGACCATCGTCGGCCACCCGCAGCGTGAAGCGTTCCGCCTCGTAATCCAGACGGACTTCGATGGCGCAGGCCTGCGCATGCTGGTAGGCGTTGCGTATCGCTTCGCGGCCGATTTCGCTGATGTCGTCCACCACCGCGGCTCGCAGTGCGCGGCGCGTGCCGCCGATGTCGAGCGTGAAACGCACACCGGGGTAGCTGGCGGCCAGCAGGGTGGCGACGTCGCGCAGGCGGCACTCCACCTCATCGGCGCCGGACGAGCGCAACTCCTGCACCTGGGCGCGGCCCTCGCTGATGCTGCTACGCGCGCTGTGCAGGACCGAGGCCAGTTTTTTGCGGGCCGCGCTGTCGTCCGGCAGTTCATCGACAGCGGCGTCCAGGCGCAACACCACCCCCTGCACGGTCTGCAGGAAGGTATCGTGCAGCGTGCGCGCGATGCGTTCGCGTTCGGCGATGCGCACTTCCATGCGCTCCTCCAGTCTTGCCGTCACCACGCGCAGGCGGTACAGGTAGAGCGCATACAGCGCGGCGGCGGCGGCCAGCACGCAGGCGGCCTTGAACCACAGCGTTTGCACGAAGGTGGCGGGAATCTCGAATTCGACGCTGGCTGGCTGCTCGCTCCACAAGCCGTCCTCATTGGCCGCGCGCACGTGGAAGCGGTAGACGCCCGGCGTCATATTGGTGTAGTAGGCGGCACGGCGCGGGCCGGCGTCTTGCCAATCGCTGTCGGCGCCTTCCAGCCGGTACTGGAAGCGCACTGCTTCCGGTTGGCGCAGACTGGCGGCGGTGTAGCTGATGTTGAGGTTTTTCGATCCGGGCGGCAGCATCAGCGCCGGTTCCGGCTCGTAAGTGGCGGCGCCGGCATGCAGGCCGTGCACGTGGGGCACCGGCGCCGCCGGATTGCGCGGAATGGCGCGCGTGTCGAAGCGCAGGATGCCGCCGGTGCTGGCCAGCCAAAGCTGGCCGTCCTTGTCCAGCTTCGCGCTGGCGTGACGGTTGATCAGCGAGGCCTTGCCCACGTAACCGTCGCGCTGACCGAACAGCTGGTAGCGCAGCGGCAGTTCTGGGTTGGCGACGCTGGCTTTCCAGTCGTCGCGGCGCACGTGGACCAGTCCCTTGCCGCCGTTCAGCCAACGGTCGCCATCCGGGGTGACGGCCAGCCCGGAAACGTCTTGCAGGACTTCGGGATCGGCGCTCAATAGCTGGCGGAAGCCGCCGTTGACGAAGACCGCCAGCCCAAGGTCGCCGCTGGCGACGATGTCCTCGCCGGTGTAGATGCCGGTGGCCAGGCCGATCATGGGCGCCGGATAGGGCGTCTGCTTTTCGTTCTCATCGAGCAGCACGATGGTGCCGTCGCCGCAGGCGAGCCAAAGATGGCCTGCCTTTGTGCCGGGCACTCCCAGCAGGATGTTGGGCGGCAGCGGGAATTTGTCGCGCGGCAGCCAGGGGCCGTCGCCACGCCGTCCTATCAGGCCGGTTTGCGCGGTGACCAGCCAGAGACGCTTGCCGTCATCCGTCACACCCAGCACAAACAGGTCCTTGGGTTTGCCGTCCGGCCCTGGCAGCGAGGGCAGCGCGATTTTTTCCACCTTGCCTCCGGCGCGGCGTTCGATCTCGCGCCCGTTGGCCAGCAGCAGCGCGCCGCTGAAATCCTTGCTCACCAGTTGCGCGTTCATCGGTTCACGCTGCGGCTCGGCGCCGTGCTTGAGGCGCCACACGGTGTTGGCGGCGGGATGGGCTGCCCACACCTGGCCGTCCGCGTCGGTAACCATGATGAAGCTCGCGGGGCTGGTCGCCTGGGGGATGCGCTGGCGCTGCAGGCGGTTGTCGCGGTAGCGGTCGATGCCTTCCAGCGTCGCCACCCAGATATTGTGCTCGCGGTCCTCGATCAGGCTATTGCCGGCCGTGTTCCAGGGAGTGCGCTGAAGTGGCGCCTGGTCAGGCGCGGGCTGCGGCACATCGATGGTGTCGGTGGCCGCGACCACGTGCGCCGGCGTCACGCACAAATCGGTCGGGCACTTGAGCCGCCACAGGTTGCCATCGCGGTCGAAACGGGCCACCCATTCGGAGCCGAAGCCGGGCGAGTTGACGATATTCGGCTTGCCTGCGCCGGCCGCCGCGCCTTCGGGCGCCGGAAGCGCCTGTATCCGCCGCTGGTTGGCGGTCCAGATGCGGCCATCGGGCGACTCGATCAGGGAGGAAGGCAAGGACAGGCTGCGCACCGCGTTGAATTCGGCGCGGGTACGGTCATACAGATAGGCGGCGGTCACGCTGGCCACCCACAGCCGGCCGTGGCGGTCGATGCGCACGTCGGTGATCTCGCGCGGCGGCGCCCCGGCCACGGACACCGGCGACGCCTGCCGCTGATGGACGCGGAACAGGCCATTGCTGGTCACGCACCAGATATCGCCGTTGTCGTCGAACGCCAATTGCGACGAAGGCGGCATTTTGCCGACCGGGATAACGTCCTCCAGCCGTCCGTCAGGATGCAGGATCGACAGGCCGCCGCCCAGCGAGAAGGAAATGTACAAGTCGCCGTTGGGATGCGCGCGCACGAGCGTGGCGCGGCGGCGTTCATTGCGCTCGCTGCCGGGCAGGCGCTGCTTCTCGAAGCGCACACCGTCGAAGCGATACAGGCCGCTGGGACCAGTGACCCACAGCCAGCCGTCGCGCGTCTGCGCCATGCTGTGGATTTCGGGCGGCGCGCCGTCGCGGGTGGTCCAGCTGGCGCGGTTGTAGTCGGGGAGCGGCGTGAGTGGATTGAGCGCCTGCGCGGCGCTGGGCAGCAAGGCAAGCAGCAACAGGAGGCGAGATGGCATGATGGATCCCGGAAGGCCGGCACGCGCCGGAGCATCCGGGATTCTAGCTTGAAAACGATATCAAGCGATTAAGCTTGTTTAACTCCCAGCTTGTAGCCCAAGGCCAGCACCCCCAGCCAAACCGGTATCAGATATACCGACAGTTGCAAATCCGGTGTCAGGTACATCACCGCCAGGATCCCGGCCAGGAAGGCCAGGCACAGATAGTTGGTGAGCGGGTAGCCCAGGCTCTGGAACTGCGTTACCTGGCCGGCCGCCTTCTTGCGAGCGCGGAAGCGCAGGTGTATCCAGCTGATCAAGCCCCAGTTGATGATCAGGGCCGACACCACGAGGCCCATGAGGAAGCCGAAAGCCTTGGCCGGCATGAAGTAGTTGACCGCCACGCAGACGCCGGTGGCCAGCGCCGACACGCCCAGCGCCGTCAGCGGCACGCCGCGCGCGTTGACTTTCAGTAGCGCCTTCGGCGCGTTGCCTTGCCTGGCCAGACCGTACAACATGCGGGTATTCGAATACACGCCGCTGTTGTACACAGACAGCGCCGCCGTCAGTACCACCACGTTCAGCGCATGTGCGACCATGTTGCTGTTCAGGGCGTGGAAGATCAGCACGAACGGGCTGCCGCTGGTGACCACTTTCCGCCACGGATAGAGCGACAGCAGGATGCCCAACGCGCCGATGTAAAAGATCAGGATGCGGTAAATGGCCTGGTTGGTGGCCTTGGGGATGGTGTGCGATGGGTTGTCCGCTTCGGCGGCGGTGATGCCGATCAGTTCCAGCCCGCCGAACGAGAACATGATGACCGCCATGGCCATGACCAGGCCATTCACGCCATTCGGGAAGAAGCCGCCGTGCTGCCACAGGTTGGCGACGGTGGCTTGTGGCCCGGCGTCGCCGGAGATCAGCAACCAGGCGCCAAAGCCGATCATGCCGACAATCGCCAGCACCTTGATGATGGCGAACCAGAATTCCATCTCGCCGAAGGCCTTGACGTTGAACAGGCTGATGGCGTTGATGATGACGAAGAAGGCCAGCGCCGACATCCAGGTCGGCACGCCGGGCCACCAGTACTGGACGTAGATGCCGACCGCCGACAGCTCGGCCATGCTGACCAGCACATACAGCACCCAGTAGTTCCAGCCCGCCATGAAGCCAGCCCAGTGGCCGCAGTACTTGTCGGCGAAATAGCTGAAGGAGCCGGCCACCGGCTCGTCGACCACCATCTCGCCCAGCTGGCGCATGATGAAGAAGGCGATCAGGCCGGCCACGCCGTAACCCAGCAGCACCGACGGGCCGGCCATCTGGATGGTTTGCGCGATACCGAGGAACAGACCGGTGCCGATGGCGCCGCCCAGCGCGATTAACTGAATATGCCGGCTTTTCAGGCCGCGCTTGAGTTCACTCATCTGCTTACCTATGCGAGATTAAAAGTTGATTCTCGCATAACTCAGTCTTCGTGCACAGGCAAAGGCGTGAACTTGTAGTCGGCGCGCGCAAACTCGTGGCCGCGCTTGACGGTCAATACAACAGAGCGCACGTTGCCGATGTCCTTCAGTGGATCCTGTTTGAGGAAGACCATGTTGGCGTACTTGCCCGCTTCCAGCGTGCCGAATTCCTTCTGCTTGCCCAGCGCCTCGGCGGCGTTGGCGGTGGCGGCGATGATGGCTTCCTGCGGCGTGAAGCCGGCGTACCTGACCAGTTTCTCCAGCTCGTGGTCCACCACCGGGAAGGGATCGTCGCCGGTGTTGTCGGTATCGGTACCGGCGATGATCTTGACGCCCGCCTTGTGCATGGCGCGTGTGATGTCGCCGGCCAGCGCGATGTGACAGTGCGGGCCGTCGGATTTGTAAACGCTGAGCGTGGCGTCCACGATGGTGCCGGACTTCGCCAGCGCGGCGATGTACTGTTTAATGCCCGGATCCTCGGCCGTCAGGCCCTCATAGGATGGCTCGCCGCCATGGCCGTAGGACGTTTTGCCGGCTTCGCGCACGTGGCGCGCAATCATGCAGGCGTGCGAGACGGCGGTCGCACCCAGCGAGTCGTAAGGCGAGGCAGGATAGACCTGCATGTGCGTCCACACCGGAAAGTGCTGGCTCCGGGCTTCCGCTATCAGCCGGCGCACCAGTGTGCCGGGCAGGTTGGCGTAGATTTTCATGCCGGTGGCGCCCGTGCCGCGCGCCTGGGCGACCGCCAGCGGCAGGCTGGTTTGCTCGTCCACTGCGTACAGCCATGGCACGCTGCCAGGTTGTTCGCCGAGGGCTGCCACCACCGTGCGCGGGTCCTTGAAGAAGCTTGGTCCGGCCACCAGCGAGGCATAGAAAATATCCGGCGACGGAATGCGGTTCAACAGCGCGTCACGCGACAGGCCGGCTAGTTCGCGCGCGTCGCCGGCCATGTCGCGCACCCCGGTGACGCCACCGTAGATATTGCGCTTCAATTCCGCCTCGGCGTAGGGCCGGTCTGGATTGGTGGCGTAATGCACGTGCGAGTCAATCAGGCCAGGCAGCACGTACTGGCCGGCCACGTCCACCATGCGCGCGCCTTCGGTGTGGCGCGCGCTCAGTTGGGCGGCGGGCAGCACGGCCTCGATGCGATCGTCCTTGACGATGATGGCCATGTCGGTGCGCGGCGTGGCGGCGGTACCGTCGATCAGCGTGGCGCCGCGATAGATCACGCGGCCAAGTGCCTTGCCATTCAGCCTGTCGAGACGTTCCTGCTGGACGTTGGCCTTGGGCTTTTCCTCGGCCGCGTGGACGGCGCCGCACAGGGCGGCGATGGCGATTACCGCATGTTTCAGGATCATCTCAGCTCCATACTCCATCGGCCACGCGCAGGAAATTCGTGCCGAGGATTTTTTCAATGCGGCTGGCGCTGTGACCGCGCTTGGCCAGCAGGTCGGCCAATTTCCAGAATTTGTCCCTGCCCATCAGGTCCGGCAGGAAGGGCACGATGTCCGGGCGCTCGCCCGGCGCGCTGATGCCGGCGGCGCGGCGCTGGCGCACCTCATCTTCCAGGCCTTTCATATAGATCTTCATATCGTCGATCTGCGGCACGGTGCCGTCGGTGCCGATGCCGACATGGTCCTCGCCGCAGATATTGATGGCATGCTCGATGTGGGTAATCAGGTCGGCCGCCATTGGCTGGCGTCCGACCGCCAGGAAAGGCATGAAGTAGATGCCGACGAAGCCGCCTTTGTCCGCCACGAGGCGCAGTTCCTTGTCGGTCTTGTTGCGCGGCAGGTCGGCAATGGCGCGGCAGCCGGTGTGGCTGATGATGATCGGTGCTTTCGACGCGGCTGCGGCGTCGAGGCAGATTTGCTCGCCGCTGTGGCTCAGGTCCACCAGGATGCGGTGGCGATTCAGTTCCGCCACCACTTCGCGGCCGAATGGCGTCAGGCCCTTGTTGGCGGGGGCCATGGAGCCGTCGCCGAGTTGATTGGGCCCGTTGTAGGTCAGCTGGATTACACGCACGCCGCCCTTGGCGAAGACTTCCACCCGGCGCGCATCGTTGCCCATCATGGCGGCGTTCTGGAAGCCGAGAATCACGCCGATGCGCTTTTCGGCGTGCGCGCGCCGGATGTCGGCGGCGCCGCGGACCAGCAGCAAATCCGCCGGTTTGCGTTGGATGAAGGCGTTCCATGCCTGCACCTCGGCCACGGTTTTCTCATACGGATCGCCATCTCCGAACACGTAACCGATGGTCATATTGAAGGCGGTAAGGCCGGAGGCCTTGGCGTCCGCCAGCGCGCGCGCATCGATGCCGAAATCGCTGTCGGCGTTTTCACGGCGTGAAACCGGCAGGTTGATGTTGTCGATGCCGCCCAGCGCGTCGATGATGAGCGGACGCTTGTCGCGCAGCGCCGGCGCGGCGGTGGCGGGTATGCCCAGCGAGGCCAGGCTGGCGGCGGCTGCGCTGTGCAGGAAAGTACGTCGGTCGGTCATGCGGTCTCCGTTATTTATTGGCCGGCGCGTAAGCCACGCATTCCACTTCCACCTCGCCGCCCAGCGCCAGGCCGTTGACGCCCATGGCGCTGCGCGCCGGCAGGCGGCCCGGCTTGAAATAGCCGGCGTAGATCTTGTTGAAGTCCGCCCATTTGGACATATCAGCCAGCATGACCGTGCACTTGACCACGTCGTTCATGCCCAGGCCCATGCCTTTCAGGATGTCGGCCACGTTGTCCATGGCCTTGCGCGACTGCGCTTCAAAGCCGCCCGGCACGAGGCCTTTGTCGTCGGCGCCCATTTGGCCGGACAGCAGCACCATGTCGCCGGCGCGCACCGCCAGCGAGAAAGGCCGGCCCGGCGGATTGCCCTTGTTGTAGTACTCCGCGTCGGCGGCATGGACGGCGCCTGCGCAGCTGAACAGGGCCAGTACAGCGGTGAGATGTTTGAGTGTCATGGCGGTCTCCTTGGTCGAAAAATTATAAACAGTTTGTTTAAATAAATGGGAAAATAAACGCATGGATCAACAAAATGTTGGAATGCGATGAAAGCAGTTTCATTGGCCGCCGAGCGCGCGGCCGTTATCAATGCCCTGCGGCCGGTGGTGCCGATGCTGGCCTCCATGGCCGGACCGCATCTGGAAGTGGTGCTGCATGATGTGAGCAAGCCTGAGAATTCGGTGATCGCCATCGCCAATGGGCATATCTCTGGCCGCAGCGTGGGCAGCTCGGTGCTGGAGGGGCCGCAGAACGACAAGGGCTTCGCTGCGGCGACGCGGATCAAGTCAAAAGACGGTGCGGTGCATAGCCTGGTCGAGGACTACATGACGGTGACCGCCGACGGGCGCAAGCTGCGTTCGGCCTCCGCCATCTTCCGCGACGCCAGCGGCGAGCCGTTCGCCACCCTGTGCCTGAACGCGGACCTGTCGGGCTTCCAGGCGGCGCATGGTTGGTTGTCGCGGATGCTGGAGCCCATGGTGGGAGCGGCCCAGGCCCCGGCGCCCATGCCGGCGGCGGCGCCGGCCGAACCGCAAATGGACACGCTGATGCAGGAGATCATCAGCGAGGCCGTGGGCCCCGGCGGCAGCGCCGAGTCCCTGACGCGCGAGGACAAGATACAGGCCGTGGGCGCGATGCAGCGGCGCGGCCTGTTCATCGTCAAGGGCGGCGTGGAGCGCGCCGCCGCCGCGCTGCGCGTGTCGCGCTTCACCATTTATAATTACATGGAACAGTTGCGCCGCCGCGAATGAGTTCCGGCAGTCGGCGCCTTACCCAGGACAAGGATCAACGTATGACGAGTTTTGTTAAAGCGGTGCGTTTTGTTTGCGTGGCGCTGGCGGCACTGTGTGTTCAGATGACAAACGCGGCCGAGACGCCGCCGCAGGGCAATCTGCTGATCGCGGGCGGCGCGGTCCGCCCCGACAACACCATCATTTGGGAGCGGCTGGTGCAACTGGCGGGCGGCAAGGGCGCCCGCATCGCTGTGATGCCCAGCGCCGCAGGCAATCCGGAACGCTCCGGCGCCAACTTGGTCGCCACGCTGAACAAGTTCGGGGCGTCGGCCTTCGCGGTGCCGGTGGCCGTGCGCCTCAAGACCACCGATTACAAGGTCGCCGCCGAAGATGAAGCGCTGGCGCGCTCCATCCGCGAAGCCGGCGGCGTGTATTTCGCCGGCGGTGACCAGGGCCTGATCACGAAAGCGCTGGTGCGCCCGGACGGCAGCCGTACCGCCGTGCTGCAGGCGATCTGGGACGTCTACAACAAGGGCGGCGTGATTGGCGGCAGCAGCGCCGGCGCCGCCATCATGAGCAGCACCATGTACTATGAGGCCAAAACGGTCATCGGCACGCTGGCCGCCGGCGTGAACGACGGGCGCGAACTGGCGCCGGGCCTCGGCTTCGTCGGCACCGACGTCTTCGTCGACCAGCACCTGCTGGCGCGCGGACGCTTCGCCCGCATGCTGCCGGCCATGCTGAAGAAGAATTACAAGCTGGGACTCGGCATCGACGAGAACACCGCCATGGTCATCAACGCCAAGCGCGAAGTGGAGATCATCGGCTATCAGGGCGCGCTGCTGCTGGACCTGACGCAGGCCAGGACCAACGGCGACATCAAGGAATTCAACCTGACCAACGCGCGCATCAGCTATCTCGATCGCGGCGACCGCTATAACCTGATCACCGGCCAGTACACGCCATCGGCCGACAAAGTGAACGGCAAGCTCGATCCGGCAAACCCGTTCCTGAATGAGCAGGTGTATTCGGCGGATGCGCTGGGCCACAACACCATCCTGGTGATGATGGAAAAACTGATCAACAACGCCCGCAGCGAAGCGATCGGCATCGCCACCGCCGCACCGGGCGAACCGCGCGAAGAACTGGGCTTCGAATTCAAGCTGACCCGCGACGCCAGCAGCGTCGGTTACGAGTCGGCCACCACCGATGCCTACACCATTCTCAACCTGCGGCTGGACGTGCGGCCGTTGCAAATCACCCGTCCCTGGTACCGTTAAGGGAAAATACTAGGTTCACAGTTGCCTGAAATGTACGTATGCTTACGCCTTTTTAAGAACATTGGTGCAGCATGACAGTAGGCAGATCGGTTCCGGCGGACGTCGCGTTTGTACAATCGGCGCTGGGCAGGGTGCTTAGCGGCGTCCGCGCCCAAGGTTCCGCCTCCCACCGCAGCATCGCGGAGTACCTGATCCGCAACCCGATGCGCGGCGCCGCCCTCAAGATCGAGGAGATGGCCGAAGGCTGCCAGGTGTCCACCGCCACCATCAGCCGCTTCGCCCGCGACATCGGCTTTCCCAACTACGCCGGCATGCGCAGCGCGCTGGCCGAGACGCTGCACATGGCCATGCAGCCGGTGGAAAAACTGCGCACCTCGATCGCCCATCGCAAGGCCGCCCTGGCCTCCGGGGAGGCGAGCATGGAGCAGGCCAAGGTCAATCTCGCCGCCGCCCATGACGCCCAATCGCAACTGGTGCTGGACCAGGTGGCGCGCCGGATCAGCGGCGCCCGCACCGTCTACGTGCTGGGGCTGGGCATGTCTTCCTGTTTTTCGACCATGCTGGCCTTGCATCTGCAGCCGTTCTGCCACCACGTGGTGGATATGGCGGGGGCGGGCGGTAACGAAATCGCGGCCGGCCATCTGGTGCACATCGGCCGTGGCGACGTACTGCTGGCGATGTCCTTCCCGCGCTATGCCAGCGACGTGATGCGCTTTGCGCACTACGCCCGCAACAGCAAGGCGTGCGTGGTGACGATCACCGATACGCCGTCGGCGCCGATGGTGCCGCTGTCGGACCACGTGCTGTACGCGGGCAGCGCGCATGGCGTGCTGCCGAGCAGTTACGTGGCCACGGTGGCGGTGATCGAAGCGTTGGTGACCTCCCTGATGGTGTCCAACAAGAGTAATGTCCGGAAGGCCGCGCGCCTCAATGAAGTCATCGCGGACTACATGGTCCAGCCTTCTGTTTAGCGGATTTACTAAACAAAGGCCCTTATGCGGTGGATGATTTGACCACCGCACGCGCACGCGCTATAAAGTCGCATCGTCTACGTAGCGGGTGACAAATGGTTAAACTTTTCGCGGGCGGCGCGCTGGCGCTGGCCCTGGCATTCCCGGCGATCTCCATCGCGCAGACCACGCCGGCAGCGGCGGTGGATGTCTTTATTGGCACCGGTGGCGATGGCCACACCTTCCCTGGCGCCACGCGCCCGTTCGGCATGGTGCAGCTGAGCCCAGACACGCAAGTGCGGCCGTTCCGCCAGAGTTATCCCTGGGCGTCCGGCTATCGCTACGACGACGATTCGATCCTCGGCTTCTCGCATACCCATTTTTCCGGCAGCGGCCACTCCGACCTGGGCGACGTGCTGTTGATGCCTTATAGCGCGGAGACCAAGTGGGAGCCGGGTTATCCCGAGCGGCCGTTCAGCGGCTATCGCTCGCGTTTCAGCCACAAGGACGAGCGCGCGGAACCGGGGTATTACGCGGTGCGCCTGTCGGACAACGAGGTGAACGTGGAGTTGACCGCCAGCGAGCGCGTTGGTTTGCATCGCTATCGTTACGCCAAAGACGCGGAGGCCAAGGTGATGCTGGATCTGCGTGCCAGTATCTACGATTACGCCGCCAAGAATCTCTGGTCGCGTCTGCGCGTGCGCGACAACACGCTGATCACCGGCATGCGCGAGACGCGCGGCTGGGCCGCCGGCCGCCTGTTGTACTTCGCGATCCAGTTCTCGCATCCGCTGACGGCGCGCACTTTGCGCAATATGGAACGTGACGTCGAGTACAAGGGCTTTGCCGGTCCGGCCGACAAAATCCTCGTCGAGGGGAAGGCACTGGTCGGCGCGCTGGAATTCGGTGTGCCTGCCGACGGTCAGCTGCAGATCAAGGTGGCGATATCGGGCGTCAGCGAGGAGGGCGCGATCGCCAACCTGGCCGAGATGCCGGGGTGGGACTTCGACGCGGAGCGCGCCAAGGCGTCGGCCGCATGGAACGAAGCGCTGGGCGCGGTGGCGATCGAAGCCGCGCCGGAAATGCGCAAGATGGTCTACACCGCGCTCTATCACAGCATGCTGGCCCCCAGCCTGTTCATGGACCGCGACGGACGCTATCGCGGCCCGGACAACGAGGTGCATCAGGCCACCGGCTTCCGTTATCACTCCACGTTCTCCTTGTGGGATACCTACCGTGCGCTGCATCCCTTGCTGACATTGGTGCAGCCGGAGCAGCGCAACGTCGACTTTGTGCGCTCGCTGATCGAGTCGCAGAAGAACAGCCCTTACGCCATCCTGCCGGTATGGGCATTCCATGGACTGGAGACATGGTGCATGATCGGCTATCACGCGGTGCCGGTGATCGCGGACGCCTACATGAAAGGCCTGAAGGGCTTCGATGCGGAAGAAGCGCTGAAGGCCATGACCTCCAGCGCGGAATATGGGCCGTACGGCGGTTTGGAGCACTACATGAAACTGGGCTACGTGCCGATCGACCTCGAACCGGAGGCGGCATCGAAAACGGTGGAATATGCTTTCGACGACTGGACCATCGCGCGCATGGCGGAGAAGATGGGCAAGAAGGACATCGCCGCGCGCTACTACAAGCGGGCGCAGAACTATCGCAACTCGTTTGACGTGAAGACCGGCTTCCTGCGCGCGAAGAAGTCGGACGGCACCTTCCGCGAGCCTTTCAATCCGGTGCAATCGAACTTCGGCAGCGACTACACCGAGGGCAGCGCGTGGCAATACTCGTGGTATATGCCGCACGATAACGCGGGCCTGATCAAGATGCTGGGCGGGGACAAAGCCCTGCAGGACAAGATCGACCAGGTGTTCGATGCCAAGGTGGACGACAACGTCTACGCGCACATGGAAGACATCTCGGGCTTGATCGGCCACTACGCGCATGGCAACGAGCCGTCGCACCATGTGGCTTACCTGTACAACTACGCGGGCGCGCCGTGGAAAACGCAACAGCGCCTGACGCAGGTGGTGGCATCACAGTACAACACCACGCCGGCCGGCTTATCGGGCAACGATGATCTGGGCCAGATGTCGGCCTGGCTGGCCTTCACCGCGCTGGGCTTCTATCCGGTGGCGCCGGGCAGCAACGAATACGTGATCGGCCGTCCGTTCCTGGACAAAGCCGTGATGAATCTCCCGAACGGCAAGCGCTTCACCATCCGCGCGCAGGGCCTGAGCAAGGAGAACATCTACGTTGCCGGCGTCACGCTGAACGGCAAGTCGCTGGCCCAAACCTACCTGCGCCACGACCAGATCACGGCCGGCGGCGAGTTGGTATTCACCATGGCCAGTCAACCGAACAAGGAGTGGGGCAAGGCCGCGACGTCGCGGCCTTACACGCAAACGGCATACTGATAATCAAACAATCAGGCGGAGATTTCCGGTTCGCGGTTGTAGAAGGTCAGGCGGTTGCCGGCGGGGTCTTTGATCGACATTTCGCGGCCGCCCCAAGGCGCGTCTTCAACGCCCGGGCGCGCGTGCTTGTATTCCTTGGCGATTAATTCGGCCTGGTAGGCGTCAACGTCGGTGGTGGCGATGCGGATGGCGGCGCCCGGCGAGCAGTCGCCGAAGTGGCCGGACAGGTGCAGCAGGCAGCCATCCTTGGATACTTGCATGTACAGCGGGAAGTTGTCCTCGAAGCGATGCTGCCAGTCGACCTGGAAGCCCAAAAAGTCGACGTAGAACTCAAGCGTCATCGCTTCGTCGAAGATGCGCAGGATGGGGGTGACGGTGCCCAGGCTCATGGCGGCTCCTTAGTTGTTTTAACAACTTTAGCATACCCTCCGGACTCAGTACACCTCGGGCACGATGATTTCCGCCGGCACCGGACGGCGCACGTAGTCGTCGTGGTATTCACGCTCCGGCAGGTGGATGGCGGGGTGTTCAACCTCCTCGTACGGCATCTGACCAAGCAGATGATGGATGCAGTTCAGGCGCGCCTTTTTCTTGTCCACGCCTTGCACCACCCACCACGGCGCCTCGGGAATGTGCGTCCGCTCCAGCATGATTTCCTTGGCCTTGGTGTATTCCTCCCAGCGGCGGCGCGACTCCAGATCCATCGGACTGAGTTTCCACTGCTTGAGCGGGTCGTGGATGCGGCCGAGGAAGCGCGCATTCTGCTCTTCGTCCGAAATCGAGAACCAGTATTTGATGACCTGGATGCCGGAACGGACCAGCATGCGCTCGAACTCGGGCACGGTCTGGAAGAATTCCTCGTACTGCTCGTCGGTGCAGAAGCCCATCACGCGCTCGACGCCGGCGCGGTTGTACCAGCTGCGGTCGAACAGCACGATTTCGCCCGCGGCCGGCAGGTGCGAAACGTAGCGCTGGAAGTACCACTGCGTGCGTTCACGGTTGTTTGGCGCCGGCAGCGCGGCCACGCGGCAGACGCGTGGATTCAGGCGCTGGACGATGCGTTTGATGACGCCACCCTTGCCGGCGGCATCGCGGCCCTCGAAGATGATCACGACCTTGTGGCCGGTGTGGACCACCCAGTCCTGCAGCTTGACCAGCTCCGCCTGCAGGCGGAACAACTCGCGGAAGTAGAGACGGCGTGCTTCCTTGGCTTCGGCGCTGCGCTCGCGCTCCACCACCTGGCGTGTGACCGGGTCGATCTCGCGGTCCTCCAGCTCCATCTCCAGTTCTTCGTCGTAGCTGTCGGTCAGCTCGCGCTGGACGCGGTCCAGCAGGTCGCTCTCGTTCAAGTTCACGCAGTACTCCTCATTTTGCAATGGGAGCACCTTACGCGACGATTATGACGCCGTGATGACGGCGCCCGGCAGCGCCGGCTCGGCCGGTTGCGGCGCCTCCACGCCTTGCGTCGCCAGCTCCAGTTCCTCGAAGGCGTCGTAGGTCAGCCGCATCAGGCGGTCCGGATCGGGCACCAGGTCGGTGTCCACGAACAGCGCCAGCTGGATCTGGCCGGCGTAGGAGATGAAGGCCAGCCCGACGCCCAGCTTGCCGGCCTGCGGCACCCAGCAGATCAGGTCCGTCAGGCGCGAGCCGGCCAGGTAGCGGCGGCTGGACGGCCCCTCGATATTGGTCAGCACCACCGAGCCCTTGGAAGTGAACAGGTTGAGCGCGAAGTGCTGGAAGGCGGTCGGCAGGCAGCCCGCGATCGACAGAAAGGCCATGGTGGCGCGCGGCTGGTGCGAGCGCTTGATGGCGGTCATGCGGCCGCTGGACTG
Organism: Duganella sp. SG902; assembly: GCF_013376005.1. Lineage (GTDB taxonomy): Bacteria > Pseudomonadota > Gammaproteobacteria > Burkholderiales > Burkholderiaceae_D > Rugamonas. Next base: position 52,353 of record NZ_JABMJK010000010.1, read on the forward strand.
TCGCAGGCGCAGCGTCGGATCATCGACATTGGTCGGCAGATCCACCGCCACCAGTCCGAACTCGTTCCCGAGCTGGAAGGCGTTGGCCTTCTCGCGCAGGTTGAAGGTGACCGCGGCGCGCAGGGCGCGGCCATCGGGACGCTGTCCGCGCTCGCCCAAGTATTGGCGCAGCGCGCCGGAGACGGCGGCCACCCACACATCGTTCAAGGTTACGCCCATGCGCTTGGACATGGCGCGCACACGATCCATCTCCAGCGGCGGCAGCCAGACCAGCTGCTTGGCTCCGGCCATGGGCGCCTTGAACTGGGTGCGCGCATCGGGCCAGAGCAGGGACAGGCGCGTGACGTGGAAGGCTATCTTCAGCCAGGACAGGCCTTGCACCACCGCCGAGCACACCTTGTTGTGGGCGATGGCGCGGTGCGGGTGGCCGACCGGCGAGGGCGTCTTGCCATGCAGGCCGTTGTCGTCGGTGAGGTGATTCAGCACGTGCACCAGTCCCAGGCCGTCGGTGATGCAGTGGTGGACGCGGAACACGATGGCGTGGCCGCCGTTGACGCGGTCCAGCACCGTCATGTGCCACATCGGGCGGTCGCGTTCCAGCGGCAGGTGCGCGAGGCGCGTCAGATGCTCCTGCAATTCGGTCCGGTTGACGTCGCGCTCCATGCGTTCCAGCTCGATGTGCCGCCTGATGTCGAACCGCTCGTCCTCCACCCAGTGCGGCCGGCCGCGCAGGCACACCACTTTCTGCGTGAAGCGAGGATAGTTGGGCAGGCGGTGGGCGATGGTGGAAACCAGCCGCTCCATATCCACCGGGCCTTCGAACAAAAGGATGCTGTTGATGACCATGAGGTTCATGCCGGTGTCCATGCGATGCCATGCATAGTCGCGGCGCGTCATTGCCGCAGGTGCGGCCGGGCTTTTGCTCATTCGTGCTGTCTCGCTTGTTTATATTGTTATGGGTGCCGCGGATACTTCCTCTTCAACCGGCTTGGCGACGCGCGGGCGCAGGGCGTAGCGGTTCAGGCCCGCCATGTGGATGCGGCACAGGTACTCGCGCCAGTCGATGTCGCCGGCGTCCACGGTGTAGCGTGCGCGGTCCTCGCCGCTGAAGCGTTGCGCCAGCGCTTGCAGGCGGTCGTTGTGGAACACGTAGCGCGGGGCGGTGTAGAACGAAAACGTCAGCGCCAGCAGCTGCGTGGTGCGCAGCGCTTCCAGTTTGGGCGATTCACCCGCGCCGAGCAGCTTGCGCAGCGCGCTCCAGCCACCCGCGCCGACGCGCATGGCGCGCAGCATCAGCAGAAACAGCGGGCGGCTGACCACACGGAAGTCGTGTTTCGGCTGGCTGTAGAACAGGCGGTCGTATTGACGCCAGTTGCGCTGGGATTCGCCCTGTATCAGGTCAATCACCTGGCGCAGGGTGACCGGATTGCTGGAGCCAGTGCACACTTGGTAGATGCGGGTGGCGGCCGGCGCCTGCAGCGCTTCAACGGAGGCCAGTACAATGCTGTTGGCCACCAGGTCGGCCGGAATGATGTCCACTACCTCTTTCGGCTTGGCCGGGAAGAAGTTGGTCTTGCCGCGCGCGTAGGCGAGGATGATCGCGTCCGCCACCTTCACGCCCTCGATCCAGCCTGGAGCCGGCTCCTGCAGCGTGCTCTCGATGATCGAAGGCCGCACGATGGTAAGCGAGCGGCCGCGCATGGCCGCCATGGCCAGTTGCTCGCCCATCCACTTGGTGAAGGTGTAGGTGTCGTTCCAGCCGTGGTAATTGGCCTCGCTGATGCCAAGGGCCGTCAGGCGCCGCGCCAACTCCTCCGGCTCGCGCACTTCGGCGCGAAGCGTGGCGATGCGATGTTGCAGGTGCTTGAGTAAACCGTATAAATCATAATGGCCGTCGGCGTGGCGCGGAATCGCGGCGCGTGCCGGGGCGACGTTTTCTTCATGCATGGCGCCACGGTTGTAGCCGTTGACATAGCAGGTCGACACCTGGATCAGCGGCGCATGGCCGGCGCGCGCGAGCTCGGTGATGTTTTGCACGCTGATCGCGTTGATGGCCAGCGCCTCGTCCAGCGCCTCGCGGAAGTTGACGCTGGCGGCGGCGTTGATGATCAGGTCGACGCGGCGCGCCAGCGCGTTGAAGGCGGTGATCGGCATGCCGAAGCCAGGCTCCGTTACCTCGCCCGTCACGCACTCGATTTTCTCGGCGAAGAACTCGCTCAGGAAAGCGGGACGCTCGGCGCGCAGGCGGTCGAAGATCGACGAGGTGGCGATGTCGCGTTCGAAGCGCTGGCGTGCATCGGCGCCGTTGGCGCCGGCGCGGATCAGCAGCACGATGCGGCCGATATCGGGTACGCCGCGGATCAGCTTTTCCAGCACCACCTTGGCCAGGAAGCCGGTGCTGCCGGTGATCAGGACGCGCTTGCCCGAGAGTGCCGCTTGCACATTCAATGCTGGAGTCATAGGTTTCTCAGAAACGGTGTCAGAACTGCAATGAACCGATCTTAGAGCGAAACCGCGCGGTGACTATCTATTTTGCACTGGCTTGGGAAGCCAAACGCATGACGTGGGGAGTCAGCACTGGAGGCGCCGCGCCCGGGCGCCTGCGGCATTTGTACAACGGAACGGATCAGCGGCCTGGGCGCAGGCCGTCCCACACCTCCTTGATGGTGGCGGTGACGATGCCGGTGGCGTCGGGATCGCCGCGCAGCAGGGCGCGCAGGTAGTGAACCGCCTGCTTGGACGAGACGTGGGGCGGCAGCGGCGGCACGTCCGGATCGGTCACCATCTCCAGCAGCGTGGGCACGGGCGAGGCCAGCGCCTGTTCCCAGGCCTCGGCCACCTGGTCGGGATGATCGACGCGGATGCCGCGCAGGCCAAGCAGCTCGGCATAGGCGGCGTAGGGGAAGGCGGGCAGGTCCTGCGAGGCCTTCAGCTTGGCGTCGCCCTCGGTGATGCGCTGCTCCCACGTCACCATATTGAGGTCGCCGTTGTTGAGCACCATGATGACCATGCGCGGATCGCTCCATTCGCGCCACAGGTGGGCCAGCGTGATCAGCGCGTTCACGCCCAGCATCTGCATGGCGCCGTCACCCAGCATGGCGACCACCGGACGCTCCGGGTGCACGGATTTCGCGGCCAGCGCGTAGGGCAGGGCCGATCCCATGGTGGCCAGCCCCCCGGACAGGGAGGCGCTCATACCGGGCCGGATTTTCAAATCGCGCGCGTACCAACTGGCGCAGGAGCCGGAATCGCAGGTGAGGATCACGTTGTCCGGCAGGCGCGGCGACAGTTCCCAAAACACGCGCTGCGGATTGAGCGGCTTGGCCTCGTTCATGGCGCGCGCTTCCAGCACTTTCCACCAGTCGGCGACGTTGTGTTCGATGCGTTCGCGCCAACTGCGGTCGGTCTGTTGTTCCAGCAGCGGCAGCAGGGCCTCCAGCGTGGCGGCGCTGTCGCCCGTAAGGCAGACTTCCATCGGATAGCGCAGGTTGAGCATGCGCGCATCGATGTCGATCTGCACGCCGCGCGCCTTACCTTCCTTGGGCAGGAATTCGGAATAGGGGAAGGCCGAGCCGACCATCAGCAAGGTGTCGCATTCGTTCATCAAGTCCCAGCTGGGCTTGGTACCGAGCAGGCCGATGGCGCCGGTCACGTAAGGAAAGACGTCCGGCACGGCGGCCTTGCCCAGCAGGGCCTTGGCGATACCCGCGCCGAGCTTGTCGGCGACGGCGATCAGCGCGTCGGTGGCATGCAGCGCGCCGGCGCCGGCCAGGATGGCGACCTTCTTGCCGGCGTTGAGCACGGCCGCCGCGCGTTGCAGGTCCTCGAGGCGCGGCAGCACGGCATGGCCGGTGTAGCCGATGCCGCTGTGGACCGTGCCGTGCTCGCGCGGCGGCGTTTCGACCGCTTTCATTTCCTGCAAATCGTTGGGCAGGATCACGCAAGTGACGGTGCGGCGCTCGATGGCGATGCGCATGGCACGGTCGATCAGGTGGCGTACCTGTTCCGGTGTGGTGGCCATCTGCACAAACTCGTGCGCCACGTCCTTGAACAGCGACAGCAAGTCGACTTCCTGCTGATAATCGCCGCCCAGCGCCATGCGGCTCTGCTGACCGACGATGGCGACCACCGGTTGGTGATCCATCTTGGCATCGTACAAACCGTTAAGCAGGTGAATGGCGCCGGGGCCGGAGGTGGCAAGGCAAACGCCGACCTCGCCGCTGAACTTGGCGTGCGCGCACGCCATGAAGGCGGCCAGTTCCTCATGGCGCGCCTGCACGAATCGAACGCCGGTGTCGCCATGGCCAAACGCGCCGATCACGCCATTGATGCCATCGCCCGGATAACCGTAGATACGCTTGACGCCCCACGCCGCCAGCCGCTTGAGTACAAAGTCGCCCACCGTCGCCATGCCACACCCCGCTGTGATCGGATTGAAGCCCGATTCTAGCGGGGAAGTTCACAATTGCGCAGCGATAACGTGCGCGGTGTGTTGATGCTCACGCTCTGAATAAGCAGATGGCTTAAGAGGACCATTGCCGCCAACTGCCGTCATTCCGGCGCAGGCCGGAATCCATAGGTCAGAAGCGTGCCGCCGAAATATGGATTCCCGCTTTCGCGAGCAACTCGATTTGCACTGATACCGGACTGCACTTGGCAGGGCCGATTTCTCTTCGTCGAAAGTAGTTGCGTTCCATCTTTTTTACATCTATAGTTAGCCATATGGATAACTATCGAGTAGCGCTAGACGCGATTTTCCACGCTTTGGCAGACCCAACGCGCAGGGCCGTGGTGCGCCGCTTGGGCGAGGGCTCAGCGACGATCAGTGAACTGTCGGAGCCCTTCGACATGGCACTGCCGTCGTTCATGAAGCACATGCGGGTACTGGAAGAGACCGGACTGGTCAGCAGCAGCAAAAGCGGGCGGGTGCGGACCTGCACGCTCGAGCGGGACAAGCTCCTCGCGGCCGAGCGTTGGTTTGAGGAGCAGCGCGCGCTCTGGAGCAATCGATACGAAAACCTGGACAAACTTTTGGAACAACTGCAAGGAGACGACAATGGCAGCTAAGCTTCAATTCGATTTCGTGGTCAATAAGGAAAAGAGCACCCTCACCGTGACGCGGGAATTCGCCGGCCCACGCCAGTTGGTCTGGGATTGCCATACGCAGAGTGCTTTGCTCGACCGTTGGTTTGCGCCCAAGCCTCTAAGCACCAAGACCAAACATATGGAATTCAAGGAGGGCGGCTACTGGCACTATGCCATGGTCACGCCCGATGGGCAGGCTTATTGGGGGCGAGTGGACTACCTGGCCATCCGCCCGATCGACAGCTATGCGACCCTTGACGGCTTTACGGATGAAACCGGGGTCGTCAACGCCGACATGCCGCGTTCGCGTTGGGACGTCACCTTTTCGGACCTCAAAGAACATACGCTGGTCACAACGGTGGTGCACTACAGCTCGCCGGAAGACGTGCAGAAAGTTATCGATATGGGCATGAAGGAGGGCATGACATCCACCCTCGACCGCCTGGATGAACTGCTGCTCACGCTGCGCACGTGAATCCCCAAGGTCGCTCGATTGTTGCAACTAGTGGAGCGGCCACCATTTCGGCTACCACCCGGGCAACTTCAACCACTTTTTGAAGTGTTGATGGTGACAAATCCTTGGCTACCGCCAGGAATATTCGCGGGTTAAATAGCACTGGGGTCTGCCTGGTGATGTATGCCTCGTTACTTACGACAACAAAAAAATCGGGAGGGCTGCCATCTCGCGCGCGTGCCAACTATTCCACTTCCCAGAGAGGTGCGGAAGCAGGGTCTCCCAGTATTACGTAAGCCTGATAAGTTCGCTCGTAGTTAAACATGGAGGCTGATGTGTTCTATGGATTCCGGCTTTCGCCGGAATGACCGGGGGGCGTTATTCGGTCGTTTGCGCTGTGGCGGCGCCACGGTCGGACCCGGAAACCGGCGCGGACGTGGGAATCTTGCTGCCCCGCAGCAACGTTGATAAATGCTCAAAACAACAACAGCCGCTTCCGCGGCCGTTGTTGTCTTGGTGTTGCAGGATTGGTACTAGTTGTCGCGGATGCTCCACGCGCGGTTGATGCTCAGCGCCGCCAGCGAGCTGACCGCGCCCGACAGCAGGTACAGACCGGCATACGCCAGGCCGAAGTGCGAGGACACGCCCAGCGCCACCAACGGCGCGAAACCGGCGCCCACCAGCCACGCCAGATCGGAGGTCAGCGCCGCGCCGGTGTAGCGGAAGTGCTGCGGGAAGTTGGAGGTCACCGCGCCGGCGGCCTGGCCGTACGACAGCCCCAGCAACGAGAAGCCGATCAGGATGAAGGCGTCCTGGCCATGCTCGCCGCCATCGATCAGGAACGGCACGAACAGGCTGAAAATACCAATCATGGTGGCCAAAGTGCCCAGCGTGCGGCGGCGGCCGACGCGGTCCGCCACGTAGCCGGAGATGATGATGCCGACCGCCATCAGCGCCACGCCCACCATCTGCACCTGCAGGAAGCCCGCCAGCGAGCGCTGCGAGGTGAGGGTGATCCACGACAGCGGGAACACGGTCACCAGGTGGAACAGCGCGTAGCTGGCCAGCGCGGCCAGCGCGCCGATGATGACGTTGCGCGACTGCGATTGCAGCAACTCGCCCACCGGAACCGGATCGAGCTGGTGCTCGTCCAGCAGGTGCGAGTATTCATGCGTGGTCACCAGGCGCAGGCGGGCGAACAGCGCCACCACGTTGATGGCGAACGCCACGTAGAACGGATAGCGCCAGCCCCAGTCCAGGAAGTCCAGCGAGTTCAGGTTGGTCAGCATGTAGGCGAACAGGCCGGCGGCGATGACGAAGCCGATCGGCGCGCCCAGCTGGCCCAGCATGGCGTACCAGCCGCGCTTGTGCTCGGGCGCGTTCAGCGCCAGCAGCGACGGCAGGCCGTCCCAGGAGCCGCCCTGGGCAATGCCTTGCCCGATGCGCAAGATGGCCAGAATGACAATCGACCACGTCCCCAGCGAGGCGTAATCGGGCAGGAAGGCGATGCCGGCGGTGGACACGCCCATCACCATCAGCGCCAGCGTGAGCTTGGCTTCCCGCGTGAAGCGGTGCTGAACTGCCATAAACGCCACAGTTCCGATCGGTCGCGCGATAAACGCGAGCGCGAAAATGGCAAAGGCGTATAGTGTCCCGTCAAGTCGGCTTTCGTACGGGAAGAACACGGACGGAAACACCAAGGCCGAGGCAATGGCGTAGACGAAGAAGTCGAAATATTCAGAGGCGCGCCCGATGACCACGCCAATTGCTATTTCCCCGGGAGAGATATGCCCATCCCTGGCGTTGATGCTGCGCGCACCAGGGCTCGTTTGATGATGTTCGTGGACGCCAGCTGCATGGACGTCACTAATAGAAGTCGTGTTAGCCATAGTCTCTTGTCTCGTGTTAGTTGTTATCACAAGGACCGTCCGGCGGGTAGGACAAAGTGTCCAATGGCAAGAACAGTCCTTAGTGAGTACAGTAGCATGTTCCCAATATTCTGTAACGTACATTACCGCATGATTCCTCCTATCGTTCGTCGTGGATTGCTCCTCGCACCGTTAATGTGGCTCGCTGGCTGCGATACGGTCGTGCTCAATCCGTCCGGGGATATCGCAGCGCAGCAGGCACACCTTGTCGTTGTGTCAACCCTGCTGATGCTGTTGATTATCGTACCTGTCATGTTCCTGATCTGTCTGTTCGCTTGGCGCTATAGGAAGTCAAATACCGCCGCCGAATACAAGCCGGACTGGGACCACTCGACCAAGCTCGAGCTGCTGATCTGGGGCGCGCCGCTGCTGATCATCATCGTGCTGGGCCTGATCACCTGGATTTACACCCACCTGCTGGACCCGTACCGTCCGCTGAGCCGCCTGGACGAAAACCGTCCGATCGCCGCCGGCGTCAAGCCGCTGGAAGTACAAGTGGTGTCGATGGACTGGAAGTGGATGTTTATTTACCCAGAGCAAGGCATCGCCACCGTGAACGAGCTGGTCACGCCGATCGACGTGCCGGTGCGCTTCCACATGACCTCGACCTCGGTGATGAACGCCTTCTACATTCCCGCGCTGGCCGGCATGGTCTACACCATGCCGAGCATGGAAACGCAGCTGAACGCGGTCATGAACAAGGTGGGCGTGTACGACGGCTTCTCCGCCAACTACAGCGGCGCCGGCTTCTCGGACATGAAATTCAAGTACCACGGCGTATCGCAGGCGGACTTCGACGCCTGGGTGGCCAAGACCAAGGCCAGCGCCGGCACTCTGAACCGCGCTGAGTTCCTGGCCCTGGACAAGCCGACCATCAAGCACCCGATCATGCACTTCGGCACCGTGGAAAAGGGTATGTACGACCTGATCCTGAACCGTTGCGTGGCCGAAGGCTCGGTCTGCATCAACACCCAGATGCACCAGGATGCCACCCGCATCAAGGCAGCCGCGGCAGCCAAGAAGCTGCCAGAAGACGTGTGCGAACCGACCACCACCGTCGCCGCCACTGCTCAACCTACCCGTAAAGAATGACCATGTCTGATCTGAACCTGACCAATCTGATCATTGGACGGCTCTCGCTGGAAGCAATTCCGTACCACGAGCCCATCCTGATCGGCACCTTCGCCGGTGTGGCGCTGGGCGGCATTGCGCTGCTGTTCGCCATGTTTAAATTCCGCCTGTGGGGCCCGCTGTGGCGCGACTGGATCACCTCCATCGACCACAAGAAAATCGGCATCATGTACATGGTGCTGGGTATCATCATGCTGCTGCGCGGCTTCGCCGACGCGCTGATGATGCGCGCGCAGCAGGCCATCGCTTTCGGCGACAACCCCGGCTTCCTGCCGCCGCACCACTACGACCAGGTGTTCACCGCCCACGGCACCATCATGATCTTCTTCGTGGCGATGCCGCTGGTGACCGGTCTGATGAACTACGTGGTGCCGCTGCAGATCGGCGCGCGCGACGTGTCGTTCCCGTTCCTGAACAACTTCTCGTTCTGGATGACCACCTTTGGCGCCATGCTGACCATGGTGTCGCTGTTCGTCGGCGAATTCGGCAAGACCGGCTGGCTGGCGTTCCCGCCGCTGTCGGGCATCGCCGCCTCGCCGGACGTCGGGGTCGACTATTACATCTGGTCCTTGCAGGTGGCCGGTGTGGGTACAACACTATCCGGTGTCAACCTGATCGCCACCATCGTCAAGATGCGTGCGCCTGGCATGTCGATGATGAAGATGCCAGTGTTCACCTGGACCGCCCTGTGCACCAACGCCCTGATCGTCGCGACCTTCCCGATCCTGACCATCACCCTGGCGCTGCTGTCGCTGGACCGTATCGCCGGCTTCAACTTCTTCACCACCGAACTGGGTGGCAACCCGATGCTGTACGTCAACCTGATCTGGATCTGGGGCCACCCTGAGGTGTACATCCTGATCCTGCCGGTGTTCGGCGTGTTCTCGGAAATCGTCTCGACCTTCTCGGGCAAGCGCCTGTTCGGCTACACCTCGATGGTGTACGCGACCGTCGTGATCACCGTGCTGTCCTACCTGGTATGGCTGCACCACTTCTTCACCATGGGTTCCGGCGCGAGTGTGAATTCGTTCTTCGGCATCACCACCATGATCATCTCGATCCCGACCGGCGCCAAGATCTTCAACTGGCTGTTCACCATGTATAAAGGCCGCATCCGCTTCACCGTGCCGATGATGTGGACCGTGGGCTTCATGCTGACCTTCGTCATCGGCGGCATGACCGGCGTGATGCTGGCCGTGCCTCCAGCCGACTTCGTGCTGCACAACTCGCTGTTCCTGATCGCCCACTTCCACAACGTGATTATCGGCGGCGTGGTGTTCGGCCTGTTCGCGGGCATCAACTACTGGTTCCCGAAAGCCTTCGGCTACAAGCTGAACGAATTCTGGGGCAAGGTCTCGTTCTGGTGCTGGCTGGTGGGCTTCTGGGTCGCCTTCACCCCGCTGTACATCATGGGCTTCATGGGCGTCACCCGCCGCATGAACCACTTCGATGATCCATCGCTGCAGATCTACTTCGTCATCGCCGCCATCGGCGCGCTGATCATCGCCGGCGGTATCGGCGCCTTCATCCTGCAGCTGTTCCTGAGCTGGAAAGACCGCGCCAAACTGCGCGACGTCACCGGCGACCCATGGGATGGCCGCACCCTGGAGTGGGCCACCTCGTCGCCACCGCCTGACTACAACTTCGCCTTCACCCCGGTGGTGCACGACAGCGACAGCTGGGCGGACATGAAGAAGAACAAGTACCAGCGTCCGCTGAAGGGCTTCGTGGACATCCACATGCCGAAGAACACCGGCGCCGGCTTCGTCATCTCGGCCCTGTCGTTCGCCTTCGGCTTCGCCATGGTATGGCAGATGTGGATCCCGGCGGTACTGGCCTTCCTGACCATGCTGGCTGCGATCATCGTCCACACCTTTAACTACAAGCGCGACTACTACATCAAAGCCGATGAAGTGACTCGTACCGAAGACGCCCATACTCGTTTGCTGGAAAGCCATGTCTGAAATTAACGCTAACGGCGCCCTGAGCGCAGATCCAAGCGCGCGTTACTACGTGCGTGACCACCATCCGGAGAACGGCACGCTGCTGGGCTTCTGGATTTACCTGATGAGCGACTGCCTGCTGTTCGCCGGCCTGTTCGCCACCTACGCGGTGCTGGGCCGCAGCTACGCGGGCGGCCCGTCCGGCGCGGAACTGTTCGACCTGCCGCTGGTGGCCCTGAACACGGGCTTCCTGCTGCTGTCGTCGATCACCTATGGCTTCGCCATGATCGCCTCGCAGCGCAAGAACCTGAAAGCCACCATCGCCTGGCTGCTGGTGACCGGCGCGTTCGGCCTGTGCTTCCTGTACCTGGAGGTGTATGAGTTCCTGCACCTGATCCACGAGGGCGCCGGTCCGCAACGCAGCGCGTTCCTGAGCTCGTTCTTCGCGCTGGTCGGCACCCACGGCCTGCACGTGACCTTCGGTACCGTGTGGCTGGTGACCCTGTGCTTCCAGCTGGCCAAGCACGGCCTGACCCATGAAAACAACCGCCGCCTGATGTGCCTGTCGATGTTCTGGCACTTCCTGGACGTGATCTGGATCGGCGTCTTCACCTTTGTCTACCTGATGGGAGTCCTGCCATGAGCGCACCACATAACCGCGACCACCACGGCCACGGCCACGACGATCACGGTCATGGCGATGACGGCCACCACGGCAGCCTGAAGGACTACGCGATCGGTTTCATCCTGTCCGTGATCCTGACCGCGATCCCGTTCTGGCTGGTGATGACCCACCAGTTCGAGAAATCGAGCACCACCGCCATCGTCGTGCTGGCGTTCGCGGCGGTCCAGGTGCTGGTGCACATGGTCTACTTCCTGCACATGAACGGCAAGGCGGAAGGCGGCTGGTCGATGCTGTCGACCGTGTTCACCGTCGTGCTGCTGGTGATCGTGCTGGCTGGCTCGATCTGGGTCATGTACCACATGAACAAGAACATGATGCCTTCCATGGGCAACGATGTTCACAACATGCAAGACATGCAATGATGACGGGCGCGAATAAGCGCCAACGTCCCCGCGCCCTGCGCGTCATCCTGGCCCTCGTGGCCGGGGTGATGTTCGCGGGGTTTTTTGCTTTAGGGACGTGGCAAGTCTTCAGGTTGCAGTGGAAGCTGGCGCTGATCGAGCGCGTGGACCAGCGCGTGCACGGCGCGCCGGTGCCGGCGCCGTCCCGCGCGCAATGGCCGGCATTGAACGCGGAGGCGGACGACTACCGCCGCGTGCGGCTGAGCGGGGTGCTGCTGGACGGTTCGACCACGCAGGTGCTGGCGTCGCTGGAGCGCGGCATCGGCTACTGGGTGGTGACGCCGCTGTGCACGGCGGATGGCATAGTGATGATCAATCGCGGCTTCATCGACGCGGGCGTGGGCGGCTGGAAGCCGCAGCCGGCGCCGGCGATGGCGCCGGCCGACGCTTGCGTCGCCGCGTCCGGGCCGGCGGTGACGTTCAGCGGCCTGCTGCGCATGAGCGAGAAAGCAGGGCGCCTGCGCGCCAACGAACCGGCCCGCAACTACTGGTACACGCGCGACGTGCAGGCGATCGCGCAGGCGCGCGGCCTCGACGCCGCCGCGCTGGCGCCGTATTTCGTCGACGCCGACGCGCCGTCCGCGCGGGCGGCCGGTCCGGTGGCTGGCGTGCAGCCGGTCGGCGGCCTGACGGTGATTTCCTTCGTCAACAACCACTTGGTTTATGCTATCACCTGGTACGCACTGGCCCTGATGGTGGCCGCTGCGACGGTATGGGTCATCCGAGATGCGCGCAAACAGAACTAATCCTTACGACCGTGGCCGGCCCGGCATGCCGGCGATCGAACCGCTGGCGGCGGTGAACGCTTCGGCCGACACCATCACCTCGGCGGCCGGCCACAAAAACATGCAGCAGCTGATCCAGCTGCGCTGGATCGCCGTCATCGGCCAGATCACCACCATCGCCACCGCGTCCATCCTGCTGGGCGTGCAGTTGCCGATGCCGGCCATGCTGAACGTGCTGGCCTGCCTGATCGCGTTCAACGTCGCCAGCATCCTGCGCTGGCAGGAGAACCAGGTGGTGTCCAACAGCGAGCTTTTGCTGGCCTTGACGGTGGACGTGGCCAGCCTGACGGCGCAGCTCTACCTGAGCGGCGGCGCCACCAACCCGTTCGTCTTCCTGTATCTGCTGCACGTGATCCTGGGCGCGGTGCTGCTGGAGACGTGGTCCACCTGGACCATCGTGATCGTCACCGGCATGTGCATCGCCGGCCTGGCGCTGTTCTCGGAGCCGCTGCCGCTGCCGCAGGACCATGCGCTGGGCATCTTCAGCCTGTACGTGCAGGGGATGCTGATCTGCTTTATTCTTGACGCCGCGCTGCTGGTGGTCTTCATCACGCGCATCACGCAGAACATGCGCAGCAGCGCGGCCAAGCTGGCGGATCTGCGCCAGCGGGCGGCGGAGGAAGAGCACATCGTGCGCATGGGTTTATTGGCCTCGGGCGCGGCGCACGAACTGGGAACGCCGCTGGCGACGCTGGCCGTCATCCTGGGCGACTGGAAGCGCATGCCCGAGTTCAAAGGCAATCCCGTGCTGCTGGAGGAGATCGCCGAGATGCAAACGCAGCTCAAGCGCTGCAAGTCCATCGTCAGCGGCATCCTGCTGTCGGCCGGCGAGACGCGTGGCGAATCGTCGGCCGCCACCACCATCAACACCTTTCTGGATGAGGTGGTGGCGGAATGGCGCGTGGGCCGGCCGGTGGTCGAATTCGAGTTTGAAAACCGCATCGCACCGGACCATCCGGTGGTGTCGGACTCCACGCTCAAGCAAATGATCTGCAACGTGCTGGATAACGCGCTGGAGGCATCGCCGCAGTGGCTGCGGATGGAAACCAGCGTCGAAGGCGACACGCTGGTGCTGCAGGTAACGGACAAGGGGACGGGCTTCGATCCGTCTATACTGGCGCAATTCGGCAAGCCATACAACTCCAGCAAGGGACGCCCGGGCGGCGGTCTGGGACTGTTCCTGGTGGTGAACGTGGCGCGCACGCTGGGTGGAGAAGTCACTGCGACCAACCTGTCGCAGGGCGGGGCGATGGTGCGCTTGACGCTGCCGTTGTCCGCGATAGAAATCAAATCGGAACAACAATGACGACTGAAGAAGAACGCGTACTGCTGCTGGTGGAGGACGACGCGGCATTCGCCCGTACATTAGGGCGCTCGTTCGAGCGCCGCGGCTACAAGGTGCTGCTGGCGGAGAACGTGGACGAGGCCAGCGCGCTGCTGGTCGACCACTCGCCCGGCTACGCGGTGGTGGACTTGAAATTGAAGGGCAACTCATCCGGCCTGGCGTGCGTGCAGATGCTGCACGAACACGACGAGGAAATGCTGATCGTGGTGCTGACCGGCTTCGCCAGCATCAACACGGCGGTGGAGGCGATCAAGCTGGGCGCGTGCCAGTATTTGGCCAAGCCATCGAACACCGACGACATCGAAGCCGCGTTCGAGCACGTGGCTGGCGCGGCGGAACTGGAACTGACCACGCGGGCGACGTCGGTGAAGACGCTGGAGTGGGAGCACATCCACGCGGTGCTGGCGGAGACCGACTTCAACATCTCCGAGGCGGCGCGGCGGCTGGGCATGCACCGCCGCACGCTGGCGCGTAAATTGGAAAAGCAGCGCGTCAAATGAGCCAGCAAGGATCCCTGTTCGACTTCGAACCGCCGCCGAAGAACACCGACCGCCTGTTCTTTGCGGTGATGCCGGACCAGGCGGCGGTCGCCTCCATCCGCGCGTTGACGACGGAACTCAAGACGCGGCACGGCATGACAGGCCGGCCGATCGACGAATCGAAACTGCACGCGACCTTGTGCGTGCTGGGCGACTTCGCGGGGATGCCGGATGCGTTGATCAAGAGCGCGTCAAAGGCGGCGGCGCTGGTGGCCGACAGCACGCTGCCGTTCAAGGCCGGCTTCGACACGGTCCAGACCTTCATCACCGGTCCGCGGCACCGTCCGCTGGTGCTGACTGGCGGCGATGGCGTGGTTGGGCTGACAGGCTTCTACAAGAACCTCTCTGGCGCGCTGCTGAAAACGAGCGGCCTGCGCAACCCGCACAGCTACACGCCGCACGTCACGCTGTTGTACGACGACGTCACCTTGGGGCCGCAAAGCGTGGCGCCGATCGAATGGACCGTGCGCGAGCTGGTCCTGCTGCACAGCCACATCGGCCAAGGCCGTCCCTACACCATCCTCGCCCGCTGGTCCTTCTAAAATCCGGGGTCAGGTCCTCCATTTCTACACGGCCTGTGCCGTAACGTGCGTTAGCGCTGAGCTCGTGTAGAAATGGAGGACCTGACCCCGGATTTATGATAGCGTTGTGGTATCGATTTCTGTCGGGGGCATCATGCTTGTCAGGCGTTGTGCTGTGCTGTTCGTGGAACCGCGCGAGGATCTAGATGTCGATTGGGCGGCGCTGTTCGCCGGCAGGGGCGCGATCGGCGCCACGGTGCAGTGGATCGCGCTGGCGCCGCACCTCGGCCAGGAGGTGGTGGTCGATGCCGCCGACCTGCCAGCGCTCGGCGGCGTCAGCCTCACGCTGTGGCAGGAACGGGAGGCTTGCGAGTCGCAATTCGGTGCCGCGACGATCGCCCGCCTGCTGGCCGC
Organism: Duganella sp. SG902; assembly: GCF_013376005.1. Lineage (GTDB taxonomy): Bacteria > Pseudomonadota > Gammaproteobacteria > Burkholderiales > Burkholderiaceae_D > Rugamonas. Next base: position 67,584 of record NZ_JABMJK010000010.1, read on the forward strand.
CGGCCTGCTGCTGAGCGACGCGCCCGAAGGCGCCGCCCCGCGCGAGCGCGACGAGGTGCTGCGCTCGCAACATTGGCGCCCGCTGTCCGCCACCGTTCATATGTTCAGCCGCTGGGCCGATATGCGGGTCGATAAGGGTATGCAGTTCCCCAGCTTCGAGGAACTGGTCGATAATTACGGCTCGCCGCCCGGACCGACCATCAGTCGCCGCGACGCCGACCAGGCCATCCATCTGCCGCCGCCAGAACGCGCCCGTCTCGACGATACGCTGTTCCACCGTTACACCGGCCGCAACTTCGACCCCGGCGCGGTGCTGCCGCTGGCCACCGCCTCCCGGTTGCTGCAACGCGCCTTCGGCGCGCAGGGCCAGCGCGAGATGGCGCCCGATGCCTATGTGTTGAAGAAGCTGAGTCCCTCCGCCGGCGGCTTGCACCCGACCGAGGTGTATGTGCTGGCGCAGCGCGTGCAGGGTATCGCGCCGGGCTTGTATCACTATCAGCCGGTGCGCCACGCGCTGGAACCGCTGGCGGAAATGGCGCCCGCCGAGACGGAGGAGTTGGCGCTGCGCATGGTGGCCGATCAGGATTGGTTCCAGCCGGCGCCCATGCTGGTGGTGCTGGTCACGCGTGTGGAACGCAATTTCTGGAAGTACCGCAATCACGCCAAGGCTTACCGCGCGGTGCTGCTCGACGCCGGCCATTTGTCGCAGACGTTTTATCTGCTGGCCACGGAGGCGGGCATGCCGGCCTTTGTGACGGCCGCCGTGAATGAGGTGGATATCGAACGGGCGCTGGGACTGGATCCGCTCAAGGATATGGTGGTGGCGGTGTGCGGCTGCGGCCCGGCGTCGGGCCAGCAAAATACGGTGGAACTGCGCTTCGAACCCTGAACACGCGCATTGCGCCGCCCCCGGCGCCGGAAGCGGGAGAGGGTGTTACTTGCGCGCGCGGCGGCGGGACACCAGGCCCATCAGTGCGATGCCGCCCAACAGCATGCCGTAGGTGCTTGGCTCCGGAACCGCCGAGATGGCCGAGTATGCGCGGAAGTTGCTGATGCCGCGCGGCAGGCCGCCGAAGCTGATTTCCGTGTTGGCCGCGACTGGCGTGCTGAAGTGGAACAGCAGTTCGCCCTTGCCGTAGTGGACCGCGAGGTAGCTATAGCTGCCATCAACGGTGAACACGCCGGACTTGGCATCCGCCAGGTTGCCCGAATCGGTCAGCACCAGCGAGCCGGCGCCGGTCGATGGCAGCGAGAATTTCGATTCCAGCAGCGATTCGATGGCAGCTTCGCTCTGGTTGCCAATGTTGGCGCCGTCGTAGACCCATACGGTGCCAGCGGTTACAGGGCCGTAGGTGAAGGTGCCGCTGCCCAGGGTGAAGCTGTTGCCCGGATTGGTCAGTTCCACCCAGCTGGCAGCCTGGGCTGCGGGGGCGAGCATGGCGGATGCTGCGAACGCGACGGCGACGATAGTCTTGGCGTAATACATCTTGACTCCTGATAAGAGTTGATTTGATAACGAATAATACCAAGAGATAACACTCAATGCAAGAAAAATAACTTGATTTTCATTTTTACAAAAAAAGCCCGACCCCACAGGGCCGGGCACTGCTGCCAGGAAGGAGCGCTTAGCGTTGGCCTGACAGGAAAAACGGAATCGCGCCGGCCGCGTTTTCCATTTTGCCCTTGATGGCGTGGCGGCTGGCGGCGATCACTTCCTTGGCCGGCAGGCTGCGGGTGGTCGGGATCTGGCTGGCGTCGAGCTTGATGCCCAGGCCGCCCAGGGCCAGTTGTGGATCCTTCAGGAAACTCTGGCGGAAGCTGTCATCGCCAGCGAGTTTGGATAGCAACAAATCGAGATCTTGTGGGGAATGCGTGGCCATGTCTTGCCCTTTCGTGTTGAGGAGGAGAACGCTGCGTGTGGGGAACGCAACTTCATCCTAAGACATGCACGATACGATCTCAAGGCATTTAAAAACTTGCAGATCGCTAGGGAGTTTGCGCCAGCTCGGTTTCGCGCACCGCGCCTTCCGCCCGCGCGCCCTGCATGACAACTTCGAACGCTTGGGCGAATGCGCGCAGCAGGTCCGCCAGCGCCACCGGCTCCTCTCTGAGGCGGTCCTCCAGCGCGGTTGACGTTTTAAAAAGTTCGTTTGCAGAAATATTACCCGCCGCGCCGCGGATTTTGTGGACCAATTCGGCCGCGCGTAACAATTCGCCGGAGTGGATTGCATCTTGAATCTGTTGCAAACTGGATTCAAAATCGTGGGCGAACAGGCTGAGCAATTGAGACAGCAGGGCGTCGTGGCCGCCCAGCCGTTCCATCGCGGCGTTGATATCGATGCCGGGCCGGGGCACCACCGGCGCGTTGCCGCGCCGTGGCGGCGGCTCGGCCTCGGCCACCGACGCGCGGTGCGGATCGGGCTTGACCCAGGTCGCCAGCACGGCGTACAGGGTGTCCGGGTCGATCGGCTTGGTGACGTAGTCGTTCATGTCCATCTCGAGGCAGCGCTCGCGGTAGCCGGCCACCGCGTGGGCGGTCATGGCGATGATGGGCAGGGCGGCGTGGCGCTGGTCGCTGCGGATCAGGGCCGTGGCCTGGTAGCCGTCCATGTCCGGCATCTGGATATCCATCAGCACCGCGTCGTAGTTGCCGGCGCCGGTCATGCGCGCCGCCTCCTCGCCGCTGCTGGCGAGATCGACGCGCACGCCGGCGCGTTGCAGGATCTCGCTGGCCACCTGTTGGTTGATGGCGTTGTCGTCCACCACCAGCACGTGTGCGCCACGGATGCGCTGCGTCGCCAGCGACGGCGGCGCGCTCATGGTCACGCTTTGCTGGGCGGCCTCCAGCCCCAGCGCGGACAGGATGGCGTTGCGCAGCAGTTGCGGATTGGTCGGCTTGTCGAGGAAGGGCATGCGACGGGTTTGCTCGGCGGTTTCCGAGCTGTGCTCGCGCGCGTAGGCGGTCACCATCAGCACCGCCGGCACGCTCGCCAGTTCCGGATCGGCGGCGATGCGGCGCAGGGTGTCGATGCCGTCGAGGTCCGGCATGTCGGCGTCGATCAGCAGCAGGTCGTAGGAATCGAGCTGCATGGCGGCCACCGCCGCCGCGCCGGAAGCGACGGTGCGCGCCTTCAACCCCATGAGCGACAGCTGGGTCTTGAGCATGTGGCGCGTGGCCTCGCAATCGTCGGCCACCAGCACGCGCTTGCCCTGCGCGGCGATCGGCACCACTGGCAGCACGGCGGTTTGTTCGGCCGCCGCCTGCAGGTGGACGGTGAAACTGAAACCGCTGCCCACGCCCGGTTCACTATCGACTTTGATTTCGCCGCCCATCTTGCGCACCAGCTGCTGCGAGATGGCCAGGCCCAGCCCCGTGCCGCCATACAGCCGCGTGGTGCTGGCGTCGGCCTGCGCGAAGGCCTGGAACAGGCGCGCCTGCTGCTCCTGGCTGATCCCCAGGCCGCTGTCCTCCACCGTGAAGCGCAGCACCAGCGGGCCGCCCGGCGTGACGGTGGGCGTGGCCGCGTCCAGCTCCACCCGCAGTTCGATGTGGCCGCGCGCGGTGAACTTGAGGGCGTTGCCTACCAGGTTGACCAGGATTTGCCCCAGCCGCAACGGGTCGCCCAGCAGGTTGGAGGGCACGTCCGGCGCCGACCAGATCACCAGTTCCAGCCCGCGCTCGGCGGCGCGCCACGAGAACAGGTCGGCGATCTGGTTGAGCGTGTCGGGCAGTTCGAACGGCAGGGCCTCCAGTTCCAGCTTGCCCGATTCGATCTTGGAGAAGTCCAGCACGTCGTTGATGATCTGCAGCAGGCTTTGGCCGGCGCGGCTGATCTTGCGGAAGTAGTCGAGCGGTTGCGCCGGCAGGTCGAGATGGGTGCCCAGGCCGGCGAAGCCGAGGATGGCGTTCATCGGCGTGCGGATCTCGTGGCTGATGTTGGCCAGGAATTCGCTCTTGGCGCGCGTCGCCGCCTCGGCGTTGGTGCGCGCCTGTTCGATCATGCGCATCGAGCGCGCCTTGTGGTAGGCCGAGACGAACGGCTCCTTCAGCGCCTTGAGCAGGTCCAGGTCGCTCTCGGCGAAGGTGGCCTGGTATTGGTAGTTTTCGAAAATGAGGTAGCCCTCGACCTGGCCATCGATCACCACGCGCACCGACAGCAACGCGCACACGTCGCCCGGGAGTGAATGCGGGTGGTGCACTTCGAAGATGTCCGGGGCGATCATGCTGTCCGGCGGCGCGTAGCGCATCTCGGCCTGGCGCAGGTCTAGGCGGTAGGCGTCGGCGGTGGCGTCGATGCGGCCCCACGCGGCGCGCAGGCTCAGTGTGTCGGTGCCTTCCTCGCGCACCAGTGCCAGCGCCGAGTCGATGCCCTTGATGATGGTCGATTCGTGCAGGATGGTGTGCAGCAGGGCGTCGAAGTCGATCTGCTCGTTGATGGACTTGACGATGGCGTTCAGTTTTTCCAGATGCTGGGTGCGCGAGTAGACCAGCGCCTGCAGGGCCTCGCCCCTGCGGTGCAGGTGGCGCACGCGCCAGCGCAGCAGGGCCCACGCCAGCACGCAGGTGATGATGAAGTAGCCCAGCCACGCCCACCAGGTCTGGTGCCACGCCGGCAGCACCACCACGTGCAGCGCCTGTTCATCGGCGTTCCACAGGCCGTCGCGGTTGCTGCCGCGCATGCGCAGCACGTAGTCGCCCGGCGGCAGGTGGCCGTAGGTGATGATGCGGCGCGTGGCGTCGACTTCGATCCAGCGCTGGTCGAAGCCCTCCAGCAGGTAGGTGTAGCGGTTGCGCTGCGGCGCCGAGAAGTCCAGCGCGGCCAGTTCCACTTCAAAGCTCTGGTTATCCGGCCGCAGCACCAGCGTCGGGCCCTCCTTGCCGCTGAGTTCCGCCGGCGTCAGCGGGTGCTGGTCGAGGCGCACGGCGCTGATCACCAGCGGCGGACGATAGGCCCAGTCGCTCAGGCGCCCCGGATACACCACGGCCATGCCGGAGGTGGCGCCGAAGATCAGGTCACGCTCCTGCGTGACGGTGCTGGCGCCGATGAAGAAGGTGCGGAACGCCAGGCCGTCGGCGCGCGTGAGCGCGCGCGCGCGCAGGGTGCCGGAGTCGATGACGGCGATGCTGTCCGAGGTGGCGGCCCAGATGCGGCCCAGCGGGTCCGCCTGCAGCGCCATGATGGTGCCGGCCGACAGGCCGGCGGCGGTGCCCACGCGCTGGAACACCGGCTCGCCCAGCGCGTCGCGCCCGGTCATGACGCAGATGCCGCCGCCGTAGGTCCCGACCCACAGGCGGCCGCGCCGGTCGATCACCAGGGAGCTGATCACCGCCTCGCTCAGCGCGTCCTGCTTGGCCGCGTTGGCCTTGATCTGTTCCACCTTGCCGCTTTCCGGATCGAGGTGGTTCAAGCCGTTGCGGGTGGCGACCCACAGGCTGCCGTCGCCGTCGGCCACCACCGCGTGGATGCGGTTGTCGGTCAGGCCGCCGCCTTCCTGCTGTCCCTGCACGTAGTGCAGGAGCGTGCCGGTGGCCGGGTTGTAGCGCAGCAGCCCCTCGAAAGTGCCGAGCCATAGCTCGCCCTTGCGTACCAGGATGGTGCCGATGCGCGGGTAGGGGTTCTGCTGCGGCAGCGCCACGCGCTTGACGGCGCCGCCATTGCGGCTGGTGCGGTACAGCCCCAGCTGGGTGCCGATCCAGGCCTCGCCGGCGTCCGCCTCGGCCAGCGACAGCACCACGCGGTTGGGCAGGGCGGTGTCGGGATTGTGCGGGTCCGGGCGCAGCGCGGCGCGGCGGGCGCCGTCGCGCGGGACGATGTCGATGCCCTGGTCGGCCAGGCCGATCCAGACCTCGCCGCGGCTGTCGGTCATCAGGGCGGTGACGCCGGCCTCCTGCGCGCCCTCCGCGCCGAACACGGAATCGATGGCTTCGCTGTGCGGGTCGTAGATGTCGACCCCGCGCTCGGTGGTGACCCAGATCATGCCGCTGCGGTCGCGCAGCAGGGCGGCGGTGCGGTCGTTACTGAGGCTGAAGGACACCGCCGGCTGGTGCAGGATGCGCACGCTGCGGCTGCTCTCGGTGCGGTACTCGATCACGCCGCCGCCGTAGGTGCTGGCCCACCAGATGCCGGGCACGGTCTCCATCACCGCCAGCACCATGTTGGCCTGCACGTCCTTGACGCCCTTGAGGGCGACGATGCGGCCGCTGTCGGCCTGCGCCTCGACGATGCCGATGCCGCTTTTCAGCGTGCCGAAGGCGATCTGGCCGCGGCTGTTCTCGCCCAGCGACAGCACGGTGTCGCTCCACGCGCCGGGGCTGTCGCCGTGCACCGGGATGCTGGCGATGGCGCCGCTCGGCCGCAGGCGCGCCAGCCCGGAGGCGGTGCCGATCCACAGGTTGCCGGCGCGGTCCATCAGCAGCGCGCGCACCTGGTTGTCGGGCAGGCCGGGCGTGTCTTCGTGGGTGTAGCGGCGCAGGGTCTTGTGGGCGATGTCGTAGTATTTGAGGCCGTTGGGGGTGCCGATCCACAGGTTGCCCCTGGCGTCGCTGGCGATGGCGCTGACCAGGCCGCGGCTCAATTCCTCGTTGAGGCGGACGAAGCGCTCGGTATGCTTGTCATACATGGCCAGGCCGGCGGCGGCGGTGCCGACCCACAGCCGGCCGCCCACGTCCACGTGCAGGGCCTGGATGAAATCGCCGGGCAGGCTGGCGGTGTTGGCGGCGTCGTGATGGAAGCTGCGCACGCGGTAGCCGTCCCAGCGCGCCAGGCCGCTTTGGGTGCCGATCCAGATAAAGCCGTCGCCGTCCTGCGCCAGCGCCATGCCGACCGGGTGCGGCAGCCCCTGGTCGAGGCCCAGGTGTTCGAACAACGGGGTGGCCAGCTGGTCCCAGCGCTCCGGGCTGGCGAGGGCGGCGCCGCAAACGCCCAGGCAGGCCGCCAGCGTGAAGGCGATGCGGCGCAACCAGCGCAGGGCGATGGTGAGCGTGGCTGCATGGGCGGCTGCGTTGGGGGCGTGATCGTTCAAATCAGGGCGCGCTCCTCTGTCTGGTAATTGAAGGATACGGAAATGCCGACCGAAAGTCCATGACTGGCAACGGGAAATCCACTGCGCTTGTACAATCACCACAAGCTAACCAGAGTAGGTATTGATATGAAACCTGAAGTATTGGTGATGGCGGCCAGCCCTTCGGCCAGCGTGATGGCCCAGTTGGACCAGCATTTTGATTGTCACCACCTGTGGCAGCAGCCGCGCGAGCAGCAGGCCGCCTGGCTGCGGGGCGTCGCCGGCCGCGTGCGCGCCGTGCTGACCACGGGCGCGATCGGCATCGACGCGGCGCTGCTGGCGCAACTGCCCAAGGTGGAAATCGTGGCGGTGAACGGCATCGGCACCGACGCGGTGGACCTGGAGGCCGCGCGCGCGCGTGGTGTTTTTGTCACCAACACGCCCGGCGTGCTGACCGACGACGTGGCCGACCTGGCCCTGACGCTGCTGCTGTCGGCGGCGCGCCGGCTGCCGGCGCTGGACTTCTACGTGCGCACCGGCGGCTGGGAAGCCGGCAAGCCGCTGGCGCCGACGCGCGCGCTGCGCGGCAAGGTGTGCGGCGTGTATGGTTTCGGGCGCATCGGCCAGGCCATCGCGGCGCGGGCGCGGGCCTTCGGCATGGCGGTGCGGTACTTCCAGCCGCGCGCCATCGAGGGCGTCGACGTGCCGCGCGCCGAGTCGCTGCTGGCGTTGGCCGAGGCCAGCGACTATCTGGTGGTGGCGGCGCCCGGCACGCCGGCCACGCGCCACACGGTGAACGCCGAGGTGCTGGCGGCGCTCGGCCCGCAAGGCACGTTGGTCAACGTCGCGCGCGGCTCGCTGGTGGACGAGGAGGCGCTGATCGCCGCGCTGCGCGCGCATACGCTGGGCATGGCGGCGCTGGATGTCTTCGCCGACGAACCACGCGTGCCGGCCGCGCTGCGCGAACTGGAAAACGTGGTGCTGACGCCGCACGTCGGCAGCCTGACGGTGGAAACCCGCCACGCCATGGGCCAGCTGGTGGTTGACAATCTGCTGGCCCATTTCGCCGGCAAGCCGCTGCTCACGCCTGTCGCCTGAGCCGGGCCGGCGAGGTGCTGCTCAGAGCTCGGCGATCGCCGCCTGCGCGGCCGGCAGCGGCAGCTGCGAATGGATTTTGACGCAATTGCGGCCGGCGCGCTTGGCGGCGTACAACGCCTCGTCGGCGCGGCTGTAGGCCAGTTCAAAGCTGGTGCCGACGCTGTTCCAGCTTACGCCCACGCTGGCGGTGATCTGGCGGTCGATGGGCGCGGCGAACACCTGGTCGGCGATGGCGTCGCAGATGCGGATCGCCACCGCGCGCGCCTCTTCCGTGTCCGCCGTCGGCCAGATCACGGAGAATTCCTCGCCGCCCACGCGGCCCACGGCGACGTCTGGACCGAGCAGGGTGCGCAGGCAGCTCACCACCGTCTTGATGACGGCGTCGCCGGCCGGGTGGCCGAAGTCGTCGTTGATCCACTTGAAGTGGTCGATGTCCAGCACGATCAGCGCCATGTCGACGCGGCGCAGGCAGGCCGTGGCCTTGTCGATGACGGCGGCGCGGTTGAGCGCACCGCTGAGCGGATCGTGGGTGGCGCGATACTCCAGCTGCTGCGCCAGTTCGTGCAACTGGCGGTTCATCTGGTTCATGTCCAGCTCCGCGCGGTCGCTGCGGCGGATCAGGCGGCGGCTTTCGCGCATCAGACGCTCGTAGTGGATGATCAACTCGGCCAGCGCGGCGCGCGCGTCGGCGCGCGGATCGGCGTGCGCCGCCCTGGCGTTGGCCAGCGCGGCGCTTTCCAGCGCAAACAGGTCGGCTTCCGCCATGGGGTTCATCAGTTGCTCACCGCGTGATCGTGGAAATCGAGGGCGCCGAAATCGTCCTGCAGTTCCTGGCCGAATTCGAGGATGGTGTCGTCGTCCTCGTCGTGGTACCAGTTCAGGCGCACCTGGTTGCCGGCCATGGCGGCGTTGTTCAGCGCCTCGAAAAAGGTGAACAGCATCTTGGTGCTGGAGCTGTTGAAGTAGGCCAGCGAGACGTTGACGGTGATCGCGGCGTCCTTGCAGCCCTCCAGCCAGGCCCGCACGCGCGCGATCACCGGCCCGTAGAAGGCGGCCGCGTTCTCCGGATAGGATTCGCCCTTGATCGACAACGTGTGCTGGTCGAAGCGGAAGTCGATTTCCGGCGAGGTCGGCGAGGCGGCGATAAACAGTGGTTCCATGGTCGTTCTCAATATTTGTTCAGATGATCGCTTTGATGCAGAAGATGGTGGCGTCCGGATTGTTGGGATCCCTGACGAACTCGAACTCCAGCGGCTCGCTGGCGTCGCGCGCCATGGTCAGGAAGCCGAGACCAGCGCCTTTGCTGTCGGCCGGCGTCTCGTCGCGCAGCGCTTTCTTGTAGGCCGACCTGATCTCTTCCATGGTCATGGTGTGCAGCGGTTCCAGGCGGCTGCTGATGCGCTCCACATTGGCGCTGTCGACCGGATTGGCGCACAGCAGGAAGAAGCTGTCGCCCTTCATGCCGATGCAGAAGGAGCCGCGGCGGATCTGGTTCTCGGCCTGCTCGTCGGGCGTCAGCGTGTCGGACGAGTAGTGCATGATGTTCTGCGACATTTCGACGAACGACGAGAAGATGCGGCGGCGCGTAGGCCCGGCCGCGCCGGCGACGTCAAGGCGCGCCTTGATGGTCTCGGAGATGGCCGCCACCACGTGCTGCGAGAAGTAGCCCACGTAGAAAAAGATGATGTGGCGCTTACGGGCCACGTCAAAGAAGTCGTTGAATTCTTCGTACAACAAAACGTTTTCCTCTCAGGGACGCAAACAGAAAAAGGTGAGGTCGTCGCGGCGCGGCTGTGCGCCTTGCCACGCCTGGTAGTCGTCCAGCATCGCTTGCGCGACGTGGCGCGCGCACTCGGTGCGTTTGGCCAGCAGCACATCGCGCATGCGGCGCTTGCCGTAGGCGATGTCCCTGGCGCCGCCGATCTGGTCGATCAGGCCGTCGGTGGTCAGGAACAGCAGGCTGCCTTCCGGGATGGCGATGGTCTTGTTGGTCCACTGGTAGTCCAGCGGCGTATCGGTGTAGCCGACGCCCATGCGTTCGCCGTCCACGGTTTGCACGGCTTGCTGCTCGGGATCCAGCTGGAACAGCGCCAGCTTGGCGCCGGCGAAGCGCAGCTGGCGGGCGGCGTGGTCGAACCACAGGAAGGCCGCGTCCATGCCGTCGTTGGATTCGGTGTGGCCGTGGCCTTCGACCTGTCCCAACATGCCCTTGACGCCACGGTTCACTTCCGCGATCAAACGGGCCGGATCGCGCGGGCCCAGTTGCTGCAAGGCCTGCGACAAGGTGGACGATGAAATCAGCGTCATGAACGCGCCTGGCACGCCATGGCCGGTGCAGTCGGCGATGGCGGCGAACCAGCCGTCCTCGTACCTGGCGAAGTGATAGAAATCGCCGCCGACAACGTTGCGCGGCTGCCATTCGAGGTGGGCATCGTCCAGCGTGTCGGACAGGGCCAGGTTGGACGGCCGCAGCAGCGAGCGCTGGATCACGCTGGCGTAGTCGATGCTGTGCATGATCTGGCGGTTTTTCTCGGCCTGCATATTGGCCACCACGTTCATCAGCTGCAGGCCGAAGCCGACACCGGCCAGCGTGCCGTCCCTGGTCACGATGAAGCCGTCGGCAAGCGCCTTTTCACCCGATTCGACGGCGCGGAAGGTCAGCGCCTCGATGCTCATGTTGGCGTCGACGATCAACGGCTCCTTGTCCATGAAGGCGATGCAGCTCTTTTTCCCGTACAGCTCGTGATAAAACGGCTTGGACATCTGCGACATGAAGATGTTACGGCTGATGAGGCCTATCGGACGGCCCATCTCGATCACGGGCAAGCTCATCAGGTCGCGGCGCTCGGTGAACAGTTCAAGCACGGCGAAGTTGGTGGTGTCGGACAAGACCGAGACCGTCTCCACGCACAGGTCGGCGGCGACGGACAGGCGAAACCGGGGCAGGTGCAAACGAGAGGCATTGAACTCCACGGAAGGGAACCTTTTATCAACACAGAGCGACACATGCTAGTAGGAAATTGTTACCCCTTCATTACATCTTAACGGGAAGAAAATACTGTTGTCGTAATTGCCTTGCGGTAACACCACTGTCACATTCCGTGTGTACATTGGAGAGATTCGTGCATGAGGCACTTTTCTTTTTTATCTAAGGGTCATGAAACTTCCTCAATTGAATACGGGTATGCGGGTGGTGGCGTCGTTCGCGGCGCTGATGCTGGTGATGGCGTGCATGTCGGGGGTGTCGCTGTGGCGCTTGCAGTCGGCCAATGACACGGCGTCCAGCCTGGTCAACGAAAAACTGGCGCGGCAGCAGCTGACCTCGGAACTGCTGGGTGTGACCGAGTTAAACGGCTTGCGCGCGATGTCGATCGGGCGCAGCGACAGCCTGGAAGTGTCGGACATCTTCCAGGCGCAACTGACGGCCGGCGAAAAGGTGGCCGCCGAGATGGAGCGCAAGCTGGCGGCGATGCCGGCCCCCACGGACGAGGCGGCATTGCTGCGTGTGGTGGAGGAAAAGAAATCCGCCTTCCTGGCCCTGCGTGCCGACCTGTTCAAATTCAAGGACGGCGGCCGCATCCAGGAAGTGGGCGACCTGCTGGACAACAAGTGGCCGGGCGTGTTCAAGGCCTACACCGGCGCGCTGGAGCAACTGCTCGCGTTTCAGACGCGGGAGGCCAGGGCGCTGGCCGAGCGGTCGGCCCGGCAGTTCGAAGGCAGCCGCGCGTTGCTGATCGGCCTCGGCGTGGGCACGCTGGCGCTCGGCGCGGCGCTGGCGTGGACGCTGACGCGCAGCATCGTCGTGCCGCTGACGCGCGCGGTGGCGCTGGCCGAGCAGGTGGCCAGCGGCGAGCTGCACGTGGCGATCGAGCACGGCCGCGGCGATGAGATCGGCAAGCTGTTCGACGCGCTGTCGCACATGACCGGGCGCCTGTCCGATACCGTCGGCCGCGTGCGCGACGGCGCGGTGGCGATCGACGCCGCCTCGCGTGAAATCGCCAGCGGCAATATGGACCTGTCGCGCCGCACCGAACATCAGGCTGGCGCGCTGGAAGAGACGGCTTCAGCGATGGAGGAACTGACGGCCGCCGTGAAGCAAAACAGCGGCAACGCGCGCCAGGCCAACCAGCTGGCGATGTCGGCGTCGGACGTGGCGGGCAAGGGCGGGGCGGTGGTGACGGAGGTGGTGAGGACCATGGCCAGCATCAACGAGTACGCGCACAAGATCGTCGACATCACCAGCGTGATTGACGGCATCGCGTTCCAGACCAACATCCTGGCCTTGAACGCGGCGGTGGAAGCGGCGCGCGCCGGCGAGCAGGGACGCGGCTTCGCGGTGGTGGCGGGGGAGGTGCGCAACCTGGCGCAGCGCTCGGCGGAAGCGGCGAAGGAAATCAAGAAACTGATCAACGACTCGGCCGAGCGTGTGGCGAGCGGCAGCGAACTGGCGGAAACCGCGGGCGCCACGATGGATGAAATCGTGGTCAGCGTGCAGAAGGTCACCGCCATCATTGGCGCCATCAGCGCCGCAAGCAGCGAGCAGGAGCACGGCATCGAACAAGTCAATGCCGCCATCAGCGACATGGACGGCGTCACGCAGCAGAATGTGGCCCTGGTCGAAGAAGCCGCCGCCGCAGCGGCCGCGATGCAATCGCAAGCGCGTGCGCTGGCCGAACTGGTGGGTTCCTTCAAAACCGAACCGGCGCGCGTCCACAGCATGCGACCTCATCATTCGGGGTCAGCTCTGACAATCGGACATTTGGCCGGCTCTATGGAACTTATCAAAAATATTTAGTTCCCATTTGTCTGAATGTCAGAGCTGACCCCGACTTTGAACCCGACTTTGGCTAGGCGATGGTGTCGACCACGCCACCGTCCACCCTCAGCGCGGCGCCGGTGGTGGCCGAGGCCTGCGGCGAGCAGACGTAGACCACCAGATTGGCCACTTCCTCCGGCGTCGCCACGCGCTGGATGATGGAGGTGGCGCGATGCGCCTTGACGAAGGCGTTGGCCTCGCGTTCGGCCGCCGCGTAGTCCTCGCCCGGCGCCACCAGGTCCTGCACGCCCTCCGACAAGGTCGGTCCGGGCAGCACGGCGTTCACCGTGATGCCGGTGCCCGCCACGGTCTTGGCCAGGCCGCGCGAGATGGCCAGGTTGCCGGTCTTGGTGAAGCCGTAATGCACCATGTCGGCCGGAATGTTCAATCCGGACTCCGACGAAATGAACACGATGCGGCCCCAGTTCTTCTGCCGCATGCCGGGCAGGTAGGCACGGCTGGCGCGCACACCGGACATGATGTTGATCTCGAAGAAGCGGGTCCACTCTTCATCGGGAATCTCGCTGAACGGCTGCAGCTTGAAGATGCCGAGATTGTTGACCAGGATGTCCGCCACCGGCTCGGCTTTTTGCAGGATGGCGAAACCGTCCGCATTGCCGAGGTCCGCCGCCACGCCGCGCACCTGCGCGCCGGGCACGCGGTCGCGCAGCCGCGCCAGCGCCTGGTCGACGTCGGCCTGCTTGCGGCCCGTGATGACCACGGTGGCGCCAGCGCCGGCCAGGCCCGCCGCGATGGCGTAGCCGATGCCGCGCGTGGAGCCGGTCACGATGGCGGTCTTGCCTTTCAAATCGATATGCATGACGTTTCCTTTCGGGTTGGAGGAATAAGCATCCATCCTATCCGAAATGGCCGGCACGATAATCCGCCTTACGGCTGATACGTTTTCTACCCTAGCGAGTCTGGATCGAGGCCTGCAGCGAAATCGCCCGCGGCGCCATCGGCAGGTCGAACGGCAGGTTCAGGCCCGGTGCCGGACTGGGTTCGCGCACGTCGGTGTTGAAGGCGTTGCGCAGCGCCAGTGTGTAGTTCCACTGGTTGCGCCCATTGCGCGTGCCCAGCGTCAGGTCCAGCGTGGTGTAGTCGTGCAGCGCCGGACGCAGGTCGCCGAAGGCGCGCTTGCGGCCCGCCACCCAGTTCACTTGGGCGCTCGACTGGTAGCCGCTGGCAAACGCCCACTCGGCGCGGCCGTACAGGTGCTGGCGCGGCGCGTAGCCGGCGTCGGTGTGCGTGGCCTCGTCGATGGAGCGCTGCCACGCGTAGTTGCCGGTCAGGCGCACGTCGCGGTTCAGCGTCCAGGTCGATTCCACCTCCACGCCATGGCCGTTCTGGTTGCCGGTGTTGGCGTAGGTGGCGCCGGTGCCCGCCAGCGCGTTCGGCACGGTGCGGATGATGTCTTTCATGTGATAACGATACAGCGTCAGGTTGACCGTCGCATCGGTATCGGCCTGCCACGCGAACGACAGTTCGGTGGTGGTGTTGCGCTCCGGCTTGAGGTTGGGGTTCCCCAGCGCCACCGGATTGGTGATGCCATAGCTTTCCGCGAAGGCCGGCGCGCGGAAGGCGCGGCCGTACAGCAGCTTGGCCGTGAGGTCGAAGCTGGCGTCCCACACCACCGCCATGCGCGGGTTGGTGGTGCCGCCGAAATCAGAGTACTGGTCGTGGCGCACGCCGGCGGTCAGCATCCAGTCCTTGGCGAAATTCCATTCGTCCTGCAGGTAGGTGTAGTCGATCTGGCGCCGCTGCGGACGCAGGAACGGCGTGGTGTTGGTGGTTTCCACCACCGCCGGCAGCGGGATCGGCGTGCCGTTGGCGGCATAGTTGAAGTTGCGGTATTCGCGCGTGCGATACAGGTTGATGTCGTCATGGCCCACGCCCACGCGCAGGTGGTGGCCGCGCAGGCCCGTGTAGTCGGCGTAGGCGGAGAAGCGATAGGCGCGTTCCGAGGTTTCCGGCGCGGCGATCATCCCTTCCGGGAAAGCGCCGGTCGGCAGCACCAGGCCAGGCGGCAGCAGCCGATACAGGGTGGACATGTCCTGCGAATAGGTTTGCGCGCTGAGGCTCGCGCCCAGGCCAAGGTCGCGCGTCACTTGCGGTTCGGCCCAGGTCAGGCTGGCGGTGGCGCGGTCGCTTTCCTGGCGGCCCACCGGGTCGAGCGCGGAGGCGATGCCGGCGCCGCTGCCCATGTCAAAACGGCGCTTGTAGCCGAAGCGCGCGCGCCATTGACCGTAGATCAGGTCCAGGTTGGCGTCGATGGCCTTCAGCTGGTTGTTCAATTGGCCCGGCGCCAGCGACGCGTGGGTGTGGAACAGTGTGTCGTTGCGGGTTTGCGCATCGGCTTCGATGGTGCGGTGGAAGCCGTCGGTGCCGCCGACGCGCAGATAGGCCGCCACCTCCACCGCGCCGATCTTGCCGCCGTGCTGCACCCAGCCGTCGTAGGTGCTGAAGGAGCCGGCGCGCACGCCGATCTCGGTGCCGGCGGTCTCGCTCGCGCCCTTGGTGATGATGTTGATCACGCCGGAGTAGGCGTCCGACCCGTACAGCGCCGAGCCGGGGCCGCGGATGATCTCGATGCGGGCGATGTGCTCGACCGGGTAGCCGCCCCAGATATTGCCCTTGTTGCCGACGTAGGCCGTGGTGATCGGCACGCCGTTCTGCAGCATCAGGATCTGCGGCGTGTAGGCGCTGACGATGCCGCGCACCACGTACAGCGGCGAGTAGCTGTTGGGCGTGCGGTTGACGTGGATGCCGGCCACGCTTTCAAGTATTTGATCCAGATCGGTCGCGCCCATGGCGGCGATGTCGGCCGCCGTGATCACCGACGCCACGGCCGGCGCGCGGCGCAGCGTCTGCAGGTTGCCGGTGGCGATGCTGACGCTGTCGCCGGCGCCATAGACCAGCGCCAGTTCATCGTCTTCCGCGACCGGCGCGGCCTGCGCGGCGATCAAGGGGAGGGTGAGTGCCGCAGCACACAGCCGTTGGGCGCCCGACTTGTTCAAGATGCTGACTCCGTATTTGTTTTTTTCATGAGGCGTCGCGCCAGGTCCTCGAACTGGTCGGCTGGAATGGCGGGACTCAGGTGATAGCCTTGCATCAGGTCACATTCACGGCCCGCAAGATAGGCCAGTTGCGCGTCGGTCTCCACGCCTTCCGCCACCACCTCCAGCCGCAGGCTGTGGGCCAGCGCGATGATGGCGCTGACGATGGCGCCGTCGTCCGGATCCTGCGGCAGGTCCTGCACGAAGGAGCGGTCGATCTTGATGATGTCGACCGGGAAGCGCTTCAGGTAGGACAGCGACGAGTAACCGGTGCCGAAATCGTCGATCGACAGGCGCACCCCGAGGTCGCGCAGGCGATGCAGCGCGGCCAGCGTGTCCTGGGCGTTTTCCATCAGCGTGCTCTCGGTGATCTCCAGTTCCAGCAGGTGCGGCGGCAGGTTGGTGTCGGCCAGCACCGCCTCCACCGAGGCGGCGAAGTCCTTTTGCAGCAGCTGGCGCACCGACAGGTTGACCGCCACTCGCATCTGCGGCAGGCCGGCGCGGATGAATTGCTGCAGCTGGGAGCAGGCGGTGCGCAGCACCCAGTCGCCAAGCTGGTTGATGATGCCGGTTTCCTCGGCCAGCGGGATGAAGTCGGCCGGCGGGATCATGCCGCGCGTTGGATGGCGCCAGCGCACCAGCGCCTCCATGCCGATGATGCGGCCGTCGTGCAGGCTGGCCTGCGGCTGGTAGTGCACTTCCAGCTGGTGCTGCTGCTCCATGGCGCGCCGCAGGTCGCTCTCCAGCCGCACGTGCTCGGAGATCGAATGCTCCATCGACGATTCGTAGAACTGGAAGCCGGTGTTGGTGCGCTTGGCGCGGTACATGGCGCTGTCGGCGTGCTTGACCAGGTTGGCGACGTCGCTGCCGTCGTGCGGGAACATGGCGATGCCCACGCTGGCGGTGACGAAGATGTCATGGCCGTCGATCGGGAAGGGCGCCGACAGGGCGCGCACGATGTTGTGGGCGGCGGTGGCCGCGGCGGCCGGGCTGTCCAGCTCATTGAGCACGACGGTGAATTCGTCGCCGCCCAGGCGCGCCACCGAGTCCGCCGAACGCACGGTCTGGCGCACGCGCTGCGCCACCGCTTGCAGCAGGCGGTCGCCGATGGCGTGACCAAGGTTGTCGTTGACGTATTTGAAGCGGTCCAGGTCCATGAACAGCACCGCCACCTGCTGGCCGGCGCTGCGCGCGTGGTCGATGCTCTTGCCCAGCAGTTCAAAGAACAGGGTGCGGTTGGGCAGGTTGGTCAGCACGTCGTTGTAGGCCAGGTGGCGGATGCGCTTCTCGGCGCGATTGGCCTCGATGATGCGGCGCACGCGCTGCGACAGCACGGCGTAGTGGATCGGCTTGGGAATGTAGTCGCTGGCGCCGGCGGCGAACGCCCGCTCCACCGAGGAGTTGTCCTGCAGAGCGGTGATCATCAGCACCGGGATGTCGGCGCCGTTCGGCAGTTCCTGCATGCGCGCGCAGGCGGTGAAGCCGTCCATCACCGGCATCATGGCGTCCATCAGGATCACGTCCGGCTGGAAGGTCGCCAGCATCGACAGCGCCTGCTGGCCGTTCGAGGCTTCCTCCACCCGGAAGCCGTCGCGCTGGAGGGTGTGGCGCAGCGTGCTGCGGGTGCTGCGGTCGTCGTCCACCACCAGCACCTGCGGCGTGTCTTCGCTCAGGTACAGGTCCCCCGGCTCGGTGTAGCTCAGTTCCGCGCGCAGGAAGGCGGCGACGGCCTGGTATTGGTCGTTCAGGGGCGCCAGCAGCGGCAGGATGCGTTCCGGCTGGCCGGCGGCCGCCAGTTGCTCCGCCTGCAGCGCCAGTTGCGCCAGCGCCTCGGCGCCGAAATTGCCGGACGATCCCTTGAGCGCGTGGGCGCGGTTGCGCGCGGTCTCCATATCGCCGTTGCGCACCGCCTGCGCCAGTTCGTCGAGGCAGATCGGCGTGTCTTCGAGATACGGCGTGACGGCGTGCGGCAGCGAGTCGCCCAGCACTTCGCGCAGCTTGTCGAAGATGTCGAGATCGAGCGGCGCCGGCCCGGCGGCGCGGCGCGCCGGCGGCGTGACGGTGAGCGAGGTGGCCGCCGGCGCGCCGGCCGGACCGGAAATCGCGCCCTGGCCGCCGTTCGGCAGCCACTTCTCCAGCTTGTGGCGCAGTTCGACCAGTGTGATCGGTTTGGCCAGGTAATCGTCCATGCCGGCGGCCAGGCATTTTTCGGCGTCGCCGATCTGGGTGTTGGCGGTCATGGCGATCAGCGGCGTGCGGCGGCCCAGCGCCTGCTCGGCAAGGCGGATGTGGGCCGTGGCTTCGTAGCCGTCCATCTCGGGCATGCTGCAATCCATCAGGATCAGATCGAAGCGGTCGCGCTGGGCCGCGCGCACGGCTTCCAGCCCGTCGGCGGCAAATTCGCACACGCAGCCGTTCATGTTCAGCATGCCGGCGGCCACCATTTGATTGGTGCGGTTGTCCTCGGCGATCAACACGCGGTACTGGCGCGCCGGCAGGGGGCGGGGCGGCGCGTGCGGCACGGTGGCCGCCGCGATCTGCTCCGCCTGGAGCGCCTGCGCGGGTTGCACCGGCGCGCCGCGCGATGGCACCGAGAAGCTGAACGTGGTGCCGCTGCCGGCCACGCTATGCACCTTGATTTCGCCGCCCAGCAGCTCCACCAGCTGCTTGCAGATGGCCAGACCCAGACCGGTACCGCCATAGCGGCGCGTGGTGCTCGGATCCGACTGCATATACGCTTCGAACAGGCGGCGCTGCACCTCGTCGCTCATGCCGACGCCGGTGTCGCGCACTTCAAAGCCGAGCACCAACGGTTCGCTCCCCACCGCTGCGACCTGGATCAGCACCTCGCCGCGTTCGGTGAACTTGACGGCGTTGCCGGTCAGGTTGATGAGGATCTGGCGCAGGCGCAGGGAGTCGCCGATCACGCGGTCCGGCACGCCGTCCGTCACCGCCCAGCTCACGGCCACGCCTTTTTGCTGCGCCGGGCGGGCCACCAGCTCGGTCACTTCCGACAGCAGCGCCGCCAGGCTGAACTCCGCCTCTTCCAATGTCAGCTTGCCGGCCTCCATCTTGGAGAAGTCGAGGATGTTGTTAATCAGCGCGATCAGCGTGCGCGAGGAATTCCACGCGACGTCGACGAACTCCTGCTGGCGCTGGGTCAGGCGGGTTTCCTTCAGCATGTCCAGCATGCCGACCACGCCGTTGAGCGGGGTGCGCACCTCGTGGCTGACGGTGGCCGCGAACTGCGCCTTCATCTGCGCCATGTTGACGGCGGCGTCGCGCGATTCCTTCAACTCCGCCTCGCGCTGTTCCAGCACGTTCATCATCTGGTTGAAGGCCTGGCCCATCTCGATCAGGTCGCGCGGACCGGCGGGCGTGGCGCGCATGCCGGATTCGCCGGCTTCCGCGCGCCGCATCAGCCGCGAGAGCGCGTTGAGTGGATTGAGCATGTGGCGCGTGAGCAGGCGCGCCAGCACCAGCAGGATCACGGCGAACGAAAGCGTCAGCCCCAGGTTGCCCAACAACAGCGACCAGGTGAGCTTGTTCAGCGTGGCCTTGGACAGCTGCACGTGCACATAGCCGAGCAGCTGCTGTTGATGCTCCTGCAGTTCAAACGGCGATTGCTCGGCCTGGCCGCCGTACACCGGCGCCATGAATACCCAGCCGTCCGCGTTTTCCCCGGCCATGCCGGCCTGCGGCGACGGCACCTCGTTGAAAATCCTGGGATCGAGCTTGGCGCCGCCCTGCGCGCGCGACAGCAGCACGTTGCGGCGCGCGTCCATGATCTGCAGCCCGGCCACGTCCGGGAAGGCCAGCGTGGCGTTGACCACGTCGCGCGCGTTTTCCGGCGAGTGGAACAGCAGCGCGAGCGTGCTTTGGCGCGCCAGGCTGTCGGCGATGCGCTGGCCCTGGCCGACGAAGTGGTCGCGCATGCGCGAATTGGCGGCCCAGGCGTTCATCAGTGCCGAGAACACCGCCAGCCCCAGGATCGCGGCGGAGACGATGAGGGTGAGCTGTCGCTGAAATCCGGTGCGGCGTAAGAATTGACGGAACATATTCATCGCGCTCAGGGTTGTGGGTACACGAAATCGAAGCTGCGCTGCTGCAGCGCGCCCAGATTCAGTCCGATGTGGCTTGCCGTGCGCAGGTTGATCGCGGTCTGCAGTTCGCGCAGCGGCACCAGCGGTCGGCGCCGCACGTCGCCGTTGATCACGCCCATGGCCGACGCGGCCAGCGTGCGGCCCAGTTCCACGTTGTCCGGCACCATGGCGAACAGCGCGCCTTTCTTCACGTGCAGCACGTTGCTGGAGAACAGCGGCAGGTTGTTGTTCCACGACTCGCGCAGCACCAGCGGCAGGATCGTGCTTTCCTCCACCGTGGTGCTGTCGTGCGGCAGCCAGACGGCGTCGTGGCGGTTGTCGGCGCTGGCGATCAACTGGCTATACAGCTTGGCCGCGCTGGCCAGGTCCACCGCCACATGGGCCGACAGCTCCAGGTTCTGCGCCTTGGCCGCCTCGCGCGCCAGCTTGATCAGCCAGTCCGACTTGGCCGGGTTGTACACCACCACGATGCGGCGCAGCTCGGGCAGCAGCGCGCGCAGGCGCGAGAACAGCATGGCCGGATCGGGTGTCATGCTGATGCCCATGACGTTCTCGGATTCGGACAGCAGCAGCACGCCGCCGGCCAGCACCGAGATCTCGCGGTCGAAACCGGCGGTGGCGTTGAGGCCCTGGCGGCCCAGCGCGATGACCACCTTGGTGCCGCTGCGTTTGAGGGTGTTATTGAGTTCGACGGTATCGACCTTGGGATCGACCGGATAGCTGCGCACCTTGAGCTTGATGCGGTCTTCTATGCCCTGGATCATGGCCAGGAAGGCGGAACGGAACGGTTCTTCCACGTTCGGATACACCACCGCGATGCTGCCCTTGTTGAGCGAGGCCTGCACCTCGGGGCGGCGCAACTGGTCCTCCAGTTGCGCGAGCGTGACGGGGCGCACGTCCGGACGCAGCGGCGCGGGAATGGTGACCACGTCCAGTGGTTCGATCAGCATACCGGTCTCAGCGGCAGTGGCTGCGATCGCACTGAACTGCAACACCGAACCGGTGGCCTGCGCGGCGCCGGCCAAGATGAGCAGCACAGCGGCGGCAAACAGGGCGTTTATTATCTTTTTCATCATGCTAACGTTACTGCACCGACAGGCGGACAGCGCCGTTAGGATGCTTTCATAGTATAAGTCGAGTCTTTGCTAAATCGGAAACTAAATCGGACACAGATCGTTGTTGGCTGGCGACAATTAACGGCCGCGATAGCTTGCGCAAATATTGCTGATGAAAGCGCTTCCACATGATAAAGTAAGGGGCATATCCTCCTATAAGCCATCATGTCCGCCTCCAGAACGCCGATTCGCACGCCGCCCATGTTCAATCTTGCGTGGCCGTTGCTGGTCGAACTGGGGTTGGCGATCGTCGCCAGCGTGGTCGGCACGGCGCTGGCCTCGCGCATTTCGGACGCGGCGGGCGGCGCCTTCGCCATCGCCAGCCAGGTCTCGGCGGCGCTGTTCATCCTGTTCCGCATCATCGGCGCCGGCGTCAGCGTGGTGGTCACGCAAAGTCTCGGCGGCGGCCAGCGCGCGGCGGCCAACAAGGTGGCTTGCGCGGTGGTGGGGGCCAGCACCTGGCTGGGCGCCGTCACCGGCCTGATCGCGATGGCCGGCGCCACGCCTTTGCTGCATCTGCTGAATACCCCGGCCGAAGTATTCCCGCTGGCGGCGCCGTTCCTGGTGGCGCTGGGGCCGGCCATGCTGTTCGATGCGTGGAACGCCTCCATGGCCGGCGTGATGCGCGCCCACCTGCGCACGCGCGACACGCTGGTGGTGCTGATCATCATGCACGTCACCCATCTGTTGCTGGCATTGCCGCTGATGTACGGCTGGGGGCCATTGCCGGCATTGGGCTTGCCCGGTTTCGCCATCGCGCTGACTGTCAGCCGCATGGTTGGCCTGGCGCTGCACCTGCTGATGTGGCGCGAGCATCTGCACATCACGCTGGCCCGCGACGATTGGTGGCGCCTGCCGCGGCGCGAACTGGCGGCCGTGCTGCATATCGGCTTGCCCGGCGCGGCCGAGAACATCGCCTGGCGCCTGGCCTTCATGGTCAGCGTGGCGACGGCGGCGGAACTGGGCGCCAGGGCGCTCGCCACCCAGGCCTACGTGCTGCAGTTGATGGGCGGCGTGATGATGTTCAGTATCGCTACCGGGCTGGCGGTGGAGATCGTGGTCGGATACCTGATCGGCGCCGGCGAATTGCGCGAGGCGCACCGCGTGGTCAGGCGCTCGCTGGCGCGCGGCCTGGTGGTGTGCGTGCTGATCGCGGCGGCGGCCGCGCTGTCGGGCCGCTGGCTATTGGGCTGGTTCACCCAGGACGAGGAAATTCTCGCCGCCGGCGCCACGCTGTTGTGGATCACCGTGGTGCTGGAGCCGGGGCGCACCTTCAACCTGGTGGTGATCAACGCGCTGCGCGCGGCCGGCGACGCGCGCTTCCCGGTGATGGCCGGCGCCTTCTCGATGCTGTTCGTGCTGGCCGGCGGCAGCTGGCTGCTGGGCGTGGTGCTGGGCTGGGGATTGCCAGGCGTGTGGATCGCCTACGCCGCCGATGAATGGATTCGTGGCCTCATCATGTGGCGGCGTTGGCAAACCCACGCCTGGGTGCCGCATGCGCGCAGTTCACGCAAGCGGCTGCGGCCCGCCATCGTGGTCGAGGGCTAGGCGCCGTTACCGCTCAGCGGTGGAAATCGACCTGGAAACGCACCGGGCCGACCAGCCGGACTTCGTGCTCGACCTGCGGTTCGACCACGCCATCGTGGCCCGGTGTGAGCAGCACTTCCTCGGCCGGCACACGCGCGTCGGTGATGCGGTATAACAGGCTGCCCTCGAGGATGCGGATGCGGCCCCATACGCCAGCGGCGGTGGTATGGCCGCGTAGCAGGGCTGCGGGGATGCTGTCTTCGGTGAAGACGGCGGTGCTTTTGTACTGCGTGGCGGTGGCGGGAATGGTTTTCATCGCGGTTTGTCCTGGTTACGCGACCTTCACTTCGCCAAAGAAGCCATATTGCAGGCTGGCGGCGACGCTGCGGGCGACAGTGTCGAATTCGGCGGCGTCGGCGGACGCGAACAGCCGGGTGGTGGTGGCGCGGAACAGCTGCAGCCACCGGCGGAAATGCTCAGGCTCGATGCCGCCGAACGCGATCGAGTCGGGATCCAATGGCAAGGGAGATGATGGCATGATGGCCTCCTTGAAGATTCATGTGAAATACTACATTAAACGGGCGGCCGGTTCAAGCGGCAGACGCTTAGCGGCCAGCGGCCGTCTTCAGGGGAGACGGAAGGTTGCGGGCGATCACGCGCAGCATTTCCTCGACGTCTATCGGCTTGGCGATGAAGTCGTTCATGCCGCAAGCGAGGCATTGTTCGCGCTCGGAGGCCATCACCCCGGCGGTCATGGCCAGGACCGGCAGTCGCAGTCCCAGCTCGGTGCGGATCTTAGTGGTTGCTTCAAAGCCGTCCATCTCCGGCATCTGCACGTCCATCAGCACCAGATCGTAGCGGTGGGCGTCGGTACTCAGGCGTTCGACCGCCTCGCGGCCATTGCCGACCGCCTCGATCACGGCGCCGGCGTGGGCGAGCATGCTGGTGGCCACCAACTGGTTGACCGGATTATCCTCCACCAGCAGCAGGCGCACGCCATCCAGCCGCTGGCCGCCGCTGTCGGCATCGGCGGCGGTGGTCGGGCCCACGGCCTCGCGCGCGCTGGCCTGCGCCTGCTGCAGCGTTTCGGCGAGGCGGGTGCCGGTGACAGGCTTGAGCAGCACCGCATCCGCTGTCTGCGCGCCGTCGGTGTGCAGCAGCTTGCCCTGGCCGAAGGCGCTGATCATCAGGATCACCGGCAGCCGGCGGATCGCGGCATCGGCGCGGATGGCCTGCATGGTGGCCAGGCCGTTCATGCCCGGCATGTCCCAATCGACCAGCACCGCGTCATAATGCACGGCCGGATTGCGCAGCAGCGCCAGACCATGCTCGCCGTCGTTGGCGCGGTCGCAGGTCCAGCCGCGCGCGCTGATGCTGCGGCACAGGTAGTCGGCGCTGGTCTGGTCGTCGTCGATCACCAGCAGGTGCTGCACCGGGCCGATGGCCGGCGCGCTCTCGGTGTACGGTTGCAGCGGCACGCTGAGTATGAACTCGCTGCCGGCGCCGGGCGTGCTGCGCACGTCGATGGCGCCGCCCATCAGCGCGGCGATGCGGCGCGAAATCGCCAGCCCCAGGCCGGTGCCGCCAAAGCGGCGCGTCATCGACGCGTCGGCCTGGGAGAACGGCGCGAACAACTGCGCCACGCGATCGGGGTCGATGCCGATGCCGCTGTCGCGCACCGTGAAGCGCAGGGTCGCCGGCGGCGCCGCCAGTTCCACCAGCACCGACACCGATCCCTTTTCGGTGAACTTGATGGCGTTGCCGACCAGGTTGATCAGCACCTGCTGCAAGCGGTGGCCGTCGCCGACCAGCGCCTGCGGCACGTCCGGTTCCACGCCGATGGCCAGTTCCAGGTCCTTCTCGCCGGCGTTGACGGTCATGATGGTGGCGATCGCCTCCAGCATGGCGGACAGCTGGAACGGCGCCGGCGCCAGCTCCATGCGGCCCGCCTCGATCTTGGAGAAATCCAGCACGTCGTTCAGGATGCTGAGCAGGGAATTGCCCGACGAACGTATCATTTCCACGTACTTGAGCTGCTCGTTGGACAGCGAGGTGGTGCTGAGCAGGTGCGTCATGCCCAGCACCGCGTTCAGCGGGGTGCGGATCTCGTGGCTCATGTTGGCCACGAACTCGCTCTTGGCGCGGCTGGCCGCTTCGGCCTGGTCGCGCGCGGCGATCAGCGAGCTTTCCGACTGGCGCAGCGCGCCGGTCATCTGCCGCGCCAACGCGGTGGCGTAGGCCTGGCGCGCGCTCAGCGCGCGCACCACGCCGAAGAACAGCAGGCTGATAATCACGCCGGCCAGCAGCACGATGTGCGACTTCTGCCGGTCGATGGCGTTCTCGAACGCCGGCTCGGACGAGAAGCGCAGCGTCCATTGATGGCGCAGCAGTTCCAGCGGCATGGTGCGCAGGTAGGGATTGGGGTACTGGCGCGTATCGGCCGGTTCGCGCTCGCTGGCATACAGCAGCGCGCCCGGGGACGGGCGGGCGCCGTCGAATATCTCCAGCCGCACGGTGCGGTCGGCGGGGCCGAGCAGGTCCTGCATCAATTCGTCGGCGCGGATCGGGCTGTAGGCGAAGCCCTGCAGCGCGGCCATGCGCTGTTCGGGAGTGGCGTCCGGCTTCAACTGCGCCTGCTTGCGGTAGATCGGGAAGTAGATCAGGAAGCCGGGCAGGCCGGCCTTCAATTCGTCCTGCACCAGCACCACCTTGGAGGTCATCGCCGGCACGCCGCTGCGGCCGGCCCGCAGCAGGGCCTCGCGGCGGGCCGGCTCGGACATCATGTCATAGCCGAAGGCGCGCAGGTTGCGGCCGGCGAACGGCTCCAGATAGGTGACCACCGCCGACATGCCGACGTCGCCGGCGTCCTGCTGGTTGCTCCAGATGCGGAAGTCTTCATAACCCTGGATGCGCAGGTCTTTTTCCATCGCGGCGCGCTGGTCGGCATGCAGGAAGGTGGCGTAACCAAGACCCATCACGCCCGGGAAGTTGTTGCGCAGGTCCATGCCCTCGGTGAAATCGCGCCATTGGTCGCGGCTGTGCTCCTGCTGCGTCTTGAACAAGGCCTGGGCGCCGCGCAAGCCCGATTCGTAGAGCGTCATGCGGCGGCTGATGCGTTTGGCGATGTCGGCGCACTCGGTGTCGAACTGCTCCTGCGCGCGGCGCTCGGTGCTGGCCGCCAGCAGGTGCCACACCGCCACCGTCAGGCCGACGCCGATCAGCAGCGTGCCCCATTGCGCCGCGCTGTAGCTGGCGGCGTCGCCGGCGCGCTTGCGTTCATTGGCGTCCGCGCACAGCACCATGGCGATCAGGCTGCACAACATGATGAAGGTGGACAGCGAGATCAGGGCGTCGTTCAGGGTGCCGACCGCGAACGGGCCGCGTCCATTGATGGTGCCGAACACCGCGCTGATCGCCGCGATGATGCACACCATGCTGGCGCCGCGCAGGCCGTGGCGGTGCGAGGACCAGGCGATCGCCAGCACGAACAGATAGGGCAGCCATCCGAGGCCGTCGTCGTAGGAGTAGCGGCGGCCGAACACGACCAGCGACAGCAGCAACAGCAACAGCAGCGACAACATGATCTCCAGCGCGCCGCGCCAGCTCCAGCGCGGCCGCCGGCGGATGCACCACACCAGGATCGCCGGCCCCACCAGCAGCACGCCGGTGGTGTCGCCGACCCACCATGTGAGCGCGATGGTGCCATAGGCGGCGGCCGGCGCAAGGCCGCTGTGGACCAGCGTGGTGCTGCCCACGCCGGCGCTGACGGCGCACATGGCCATCGCCACCAGCGCGAATTTGTAGACGTTCTGCTGCTGGCCGATCGGCTGTTTGATGTCGAAATAGCGGCGCACCAGCCACACGCCGGCCAGCGCCTCCAGCGTATTGCCGCTGGCGATCAGCAGCGAGGCCAGGCCCACGGTGCCGTTCAAAGGCAGGCCGTTGCCGAGGAAGGTGGTGGTGTTGGCGATCAGCGCGCCGAGGAAGACGGCCGGCCAGGCGCGATAGCCCATCAGCAGCAGCGCCGCGAAGGCGATGCCGGATGGCGGCCAGACCGGGGTGGCGTTGGTGTGGTCGAACGCCAGCAGCAGGCTGGCGTGGGCGATCAGGGCATAGCACAGCGTGAGAAGCGTCAACGCGCGCATGGCGGATTCTTGGGGTTGTCAACGATGAACCACTATAGCGTAAATATTGCCATAATGGTTTGGCATTCAGGTCGCCGGCAGGGTATATTTTGGCATCCTGTTCATTGTGAGCTTATCTTGTCTCTCCCTTCCAACGATGCCATGATTGTCGCCTTGTCGGTGGTATTCGCTGCATTGGTCGGGCTGTTTTCCCTGGTCAGCAACGCCCGCCAGAAGGCCGGGCGCGATGCCGCGCTGCTGCGCTCCAACGAGAGCGACCGGCGGGCGCGCATGCTGGCCGACACGCTGCCGCTGCTGATCGCCTACATCGACCACGACCTGCGCTACCGTTTCGCCAACGCCCATTACCGCGCCCAATGGGGATTGGACCCGCAGGACATGCTGGGCAAGAGCGTCAGCGAAGTGTTCGGCCCCGCCGCCGAGCCCTGGCTGGGCGACTTGCGGGCCGCGCTGGAGGGGCGTCGCTTGCATTACGAACGCGACTTCCAGGGGCCGGACGGCGTGCACCATTTTCTGGTCGACCTGGTGCCGGACATGGACGGCGGCGGCAAGGTGCTGGGCTTTTACCTGACCGCGATGAACATCACGGACCGCAAGAACAGCGAGCAGCGCGCGGAGGCGGCCAGCCGCGCCAAGAGCGAGTTCGTGGCGAATATGAGTCACGAGATCCGCACGCCGATGAACGCGGTGCTGGGGGTGGCGCATCTGCTGGAGAACACGCCGCTGAGCGCGACGCAGCAGGAATACGTGGGCATGATACGGTCTTCCGGCCAGGTGCTGCTGGGGATCCTGAACGATGTGCTGGACTTTTCCAAGATCGAGGCCGGGCGCATGGAGCTGGCGCCGGCGGCGTTCCGTCCGCGCGAGCTGCTTGATTCGATATCGAACGTGATGACGCTGAACGCCGGTGCGCGCGGCATCGGCCTGTCGATCGCCGCCGACGCGCAGGTGCCCGAGGTGCTGATTGGCGACGCCATGCGCTTGCAGCAGATCCTCATCAACCTGGTGGGCAACGCCATCAAATTTACCGAGCGCGGTGGCGTGACGGTGCGGGTGGCGCTGGCGTCGCCGCCGCAGGGTGGTTCCGCCAGCCTGCGCTTCTCGGTCCGGGACACCGGCATCGGCATGGACAGCCAGCAGTTGAGCCGTTTGTTCTCCGCCTTCAGCCAGGCCGACGCCTCGACCACGCGCCGCTTCGGCGGCACCGGGCTGGGATTGGCGATCTGCCGCCGGCTGGCGGAGCTGATGGGCGGCGACATCACGGTGCGCAGCATGCAGGGCGCCGGCAGCGAGTTTCTGGTGACGCTGCCATTCGCCGTCGCTCCCGCGGATGCCGTGGTCGAACCGCCGGAGTGGCATAGCGTGCCGCCCCAGGGCTGGCTGTCGGAACCGCCACGGACGCCGGCCGCGCCGCCGGAGCCAGCGGCGAAGCCCGAACTCGACATGCCGCGCCTTCAGGGCGTGCGCCTGCTGCTGGTGGAGGATCATCCGCTCAACCAGGTGGTGGCGTGCGGCATGCTGGAACAGGCCGGCGCCCGCGTGGAGGTGGCCGAGAACGGCCAACTTGCGGTGGAGCGCCTGCGCGAGCGCGCGGCGGACTACGACATCGTGCTGATGGACGTGCAGATGCCGGTGATGGACGGCTTTGAGGCGACGCGCCGGGTGCGCCACGAGCTGGGCCTGAAGTTGCCGATACTGGCCATGACCGCCGGCGTGATGCAGTCGGAGCGTGATCAATGCTTCGCCGCCGGCATGGACGATTTCATCGCCAAACCAGTCGACGTGGAGCAAATGCTGGACATCATTTCGCGCCACTGGCAGGCACTTCGCGCCGTTTAGGCGCAATTCGTCGCAAGGCCGCGCGTGGCCGCGCCGTGCTGGATAAAGTGGCATCACACTTCATCCACACAGGAGCCCAGCATGTCCAAATTGATTCTCGCCGCACTGCTTGCCGCCGCCGCACCGGTGTTTGCCGCCGACCTGACCATCAACGTCGATGGCGTGGCCAGCGCCGATGGCCAGGTGATGGTCGCCATCTACGACTCCGCCGACACTTTCCCCACCAAACCTGTACGCGCGCTGGCCGTGCCCGCGCATGCGGGCAAGGTGCAACTGGTAGCGGCCGGGCTGCAGGCAGGCGACTACGCCTTCGCGCTGTATCACGACGCCAATGGCAATGGCAAGCTGGATCGCAATCCGGTCGGCATGCCGACCGAGGACTACGCCTTCAGCAACAACGCCATGGGCAAGCGCGGCGCGCCACGCTTTGACGATGCGCGCGTATCGCTCCCGGCCGACGGCGCCGCCACCAGCGTCAGCCTGCGTTGATCGGAGCCGCCATGATCAACCGCCGCCAATTTATCGGTCTTGCCGCCGCCGGCCTGGCGCCGCTTCCCGCGTTCGCCGCCTTCGCCGATAGTGTGATCTCAGCGCCGGGGCAGCTCGCGGGCGAGGCCGCGGTGCTGGGCCGCTTGCCGGCCGACCTTCGGGGTGTGTTCTACCGTAACGGGCCGGGACGCTATGAACTGGGCGGCGAACGCTATCACCACTTGTTCGATGGCGACGGCTTTGCCCAGCGCTGGCAAATCGCCGACGGCAGGGTAAGCCACGCCGGCCGCTTCGTCGCCACGCAAAAGTTCGAGGAGGAGAGCAAGGCGGGGCGCTTTCTGTATCCGGCCTTCGGCACCTATATCGGCCGCAAGAGCGCGAAGAACAATGACACCGTCAACGTCGCCAACACCAATCTGTTGCCATTCAACGGCGGCCTGTACGCGCTGTGGGAAGGCGGCTCGGCCACCGAGCTCGATCCGCGGACACTGGCCACGCGCGGCATCAAGACCTGGCGCAAGGATCTGAAGGCCATGCCGTTTTCCGCCCATCCCAAGACGGACCCGGACGGCGGCCTGTGGAATTTCGGGAACCTGCCCGGCGCCGATCAACTGATCATCTACCGCCTCAACGCCAGCGGCGAGGTGGCGCGCACCGCCATGATCCCGGTGCCGCAACTGAACATGGTGCACGACTTCGTGGTCAGCGGCCGCCACTTGATTTTCCTGCTCGCGCCGTACGATATGCGCCCGGCGCCGGAGCGCAGCCTGGCCGAAAGCCTGCGCTGGCGCGGCGACCAGCGTCCGCTGCGGGCGGTGGTGGTGGCCAAGGACACGCTGGCGCTGCGCCAGGTATTCGAGCTGCCCGCACGTTCGGTGTTCCATCTCGGGAATGCCTATGAGGACGGCGCCTGCACCCGGCTCGACGCCGTGCTGCACGAGGGCGATGCCTTGATCAAGACCGCGCTGCCGGCGCATGAGCAAATCCGTCCGCTGCGCGACAACCAGAGCAGCACGGTGCAAATCACGCTCGATTACGCCAGCGGCCAGGCGCGCGAGGCGCGCTTGTTCGGCGTCAGCGAATTCCCGCGCGTGGCGCCGCAAGTGGTGTCGTCGCGCCACCGCAAGCTGCTGATGCTGGGCGCCAGCGGCCGCGAACTGACACTGGACAGCGTCAACCTGATCGACACCGACAGCGGCAAGGTGGACGGCTACGCCTTCGGGGCCGGCTGGGAGGTGGAGGAGCATGTGCTGGTGCCGCGACGCGGCGCCCGCTCGGAGACCGACGGCTACGTGGTCGGCGTGGCGCAGGATCGCCGTCATGGCCAGACCGTGCTGACGGTGTTTGATGCGCACAACATCAAGGCCGGTCCGATGGCGTTGGCGCGCCTCCCATATCGCGCTCCGCTTTGCTTTCATGGTAACTTTCTGGCGACATGAAAAAATCACACGATATTCCCCCGCTGTCCCATCCGCTGGAGCTGATACCCTTGTTCCGCCGCTGGCCGCGCTCCACGCCGCGCGACGTGCTGTACACCGTCATCTGGAGCAGCGGCATGGGCCTGATGTTTGCCGCGCTGGAGATCGTGGTGCTGCGCCAGAACGCGCTGGCGGCGCAAAACATCTGGCCCTTGCTGCTGATGTCCAATCTGATCGGCGCCATGATCCACGCGGGCACCGTACTGTCCAACCGCTTCCTGCATGGCTGGCCGCGCCGGGCGCGGGGACTGCCGCGCGTGTTATTCAGCATGGTGCTGATGGGCGTCAGCGTGCCGCTGGGGATCGCGCTGGGGAACCTGATCTGGCGCGGCGCCAATCCTGTCCACGTGCTGTCCGACCGCAGCGTGCAGGCCGAGGGCCTGGTGATCGGCGCTTGCGTGGCGGTGCTGCTTTACCTGGTGCGTCTGGCCGCCGACCGGCGCGCGGCCAAGGCGGTGGAAGAGGCGCGGCAAAAGGAATTCCTCGCTTCCAGCGCGCGCATGCTGGCGGAAGCGCGCCTGCGCGCCTTGCAGGCGCAGATCGAACCCCACTTCTTGTATAACACGCTGGCCAACGTGGTGAGCCTGATCGGCCCGCGCCCGGCGCAGGCGCAGCACATGCTGGAACGCTTCATCGATTATCTGCGCGCCAGCCTGGCCGCCAGCCGCAGCGAGGAGGTCACGCTGGGATCGGAGACCCGGCTGATCGCGGCCTACCTCGACGTGCTGGCGGTGCGCATGGGCGAGCGGCTGCGCTATCGCATCGACCTGCCGGACGAGCTGCGCCAGTTCCGGATCGCGCCGATGCTGCTGCAGCCGGTGGTGGAAAACGCCATCGCGCATGGGCTGGAGCCGAAAGTGGAGGGCGGCGAGATTGCGCTCAGCGCGCGGGTGGAGGGCGAGTACGTCGCCGTGCGCATCAGCGATACCGGCGTGGGCCTGAACGAGGCGGCGCCGCGCAAGCCCGGCGGCGGCGTCGGCCTGAGTAACCTGCGCGAACGCCTGCGCAGTTTGTACGGCGCCGGCGCCAAGGTAGAATTATTGGAAAATCAACCCTGCGGCATGACGGTGCGCCTCATGCTGCCTTTGAATGAGAGTCCGACATCGATACCATCCGCGCCCTGATCGCAGACGACGAAGCCCATCTGCGTGAATACCTTGAAAACCAGCTGAAGACCGTTTGGCCGGCGCTGCGCGTGGTGGCGCGCGCCGCCAATGGAATCGAGGCGCTCAGCATGATCGACAGCGAAGCGCCGGACGTGGCCTTCCTCGATATCCGCATGCCCGGGCTGACCGGGCTGGATGTGGCGGCGCGTCTGGCCGACAGCCCCAAGCCGCCGCACATCGTGTTCGTCACCGCCTACGACCAGTATGCGGTGGAGGCGTTTGAACACTCGGCGGTCGATTATTTGCTCAAGCCAGCGAGCCTGGAACGATTGGAGAAAACCGTCGCCAAGCTGAAGACGCGCCTGGCCAAGCCGGCGGAGGCGGTACCGGCGGCGGCCCTGCAGGCCTTGCTGGCGCAGCTTGCCGTGCCAGCGGCGCCAGTGCCGGCGGCCGCGCCCCTGCAATGGATACGCGCCACGCATGGCGACGAAACACGCCTGATCCCGATCGACGACGTGATCTACTTCCAGAGCAACGACAAGTACACCAGCGTGTTCGTGGCGGACGGGGAGAGCCTGATCCGCACGCCGATCAGCAAGCTGCGCGAGCAGCTCGACGAGCAGCAATTCTGGCAGATACACCGCAGCGTGATCGTCGCCGCGCGCCATGTGGCGGGCACGCGGCAGGACTTTCGCGGACGCTTGATGGTGCAGCTGAAAGGCCGCCCGGAACAGCTGGTCGTCAGCCGCAACTACGTCGATCTGTTCCGGGGGATGTGATTAGCGCCTGACGACCGGCTTGACCTTGGCGGCGGCGGCCTTGGCGTTGACGCGCGCGGTTTCCACGTCGTCGGCGGTGGCCAGCGCCACGCCCATGCGGCGGCGGGCGAACGATTCCGGCTTGCCGAACAGGCGGATATCGGCGTTCGGCACACGCAGCGCATCGGCCACGCCTTCGAAAGCGATGCCCGCCGCCTCGTGCTGGCCGTAGATCACCGCCGACGCACCCGGCGCCTTCAGCGCGACGTTGACCGGCAGGCCGAGGATGGCCTTGGCGTGCAGTTCGAATTCGCTTTGCACCTGGGTGGCCATGGTGACCATGCCGGTATCGTGCGGGCGCGGGCTCACTTCCGAGAACCACACCATGTCGTCCTTGACGAACAACTCCACGCCGAACAGGCCCAGGCCGCCCAGATCGCCGGTCACCTTGGCGGCGATATCGCGCGCGCGTTCCAGCGCCACCGGGTCCATGCGGCATGGCTGCCACGATTCCACATAGTCGCCGTGCACCTGCACGTGGCCGATCGGATCGCAGAACTGCGTGACCACTTTGCCGTCGGCGCCCAGCGAGCGCACGGTCAGCAGGGTGATCTCGTAATCGAAGTCGATGAAGCCCTCAACGATGACGCGGCCCGAATCCACGCGGCTGCCGGCGGCGGCGTAGTCCCACGCGGCTTTCACGTCGGCGGCCGAATCGACCTTCGACTGGCCCTTGCCCGACGACGACATCACCGGCTTGACCACGCAAGGGAAGCCCACGGCGGCGGCGCCGGCCTGCAGTTCTTCCAGGCTGCTGGCGAAACGGTAAGGCGACGTGGCCAGGCCCAGGGTCTCGGCGGCCAGGCGGCGGATGCCTTCGCGGTTCATGGTCAGCTGCGCCGCGCGCGCGGTGGGGATGCAGGTGATCTTGCCGGCGGCTTCCAGCTCCGCCAGTTTGTCCGTGGCGATGGCTTCGATTTCCGGCACCACGAGGTCCGGCTTCTCCTGCTCGATCAGCGCGGCCAGCGCGGCGCCGTCGGTCATGTTGATGACGTGGGCGCGGTGCGCCACCTGGTGGCCAGGCGCATTCGGATAACGGTCGACCGCGATCACTTCCACGCCCAGGCGCTGCAGCGCGATGATGACTTCCTTGCCGAGTTCACCGGAGCCGAGCAGCATGACTTTGGTGGCGGTGGGGGACAGGGGCGTACCGAGAGTGCGTGGAGTGTTCATAGTGTATGTTGAAGTTAGAAGGAGTAAACCAGCGTTACCGAGGTCTGGGTATCGGTGTTCTTTTTATCGGCGGGCACGTTGGTGTCGTTGCGGATGTTGTAGGCCGCCTTCATCTGCATCGTGCTGTTGATCTTCGTGAGGATCGCCGTTTCAGCGATCGAGTGGATGTTTGAGGTGCCGCGTTCCACGCTGACGTTCTGGCGGAACTGGGCGTTGTCGCTCAGCTTCCATTTCAGGATGGCCGCGCCACGGATGGTCATGCCGTTTTCGACATTACCCTCGGAACGTACGCCGCGGAAGTAGCCCGGACCGATTTCCACGTCCAGCGTGTGAGTGTCCGACTGGTAGGTCTGGGTGCCGTAACCAATGCCGATGGTCGAGTAGCGCGTGTACGCGCCGAAGCGGTCGTCGACGTGGGTGGCCAGCGCAAATAGCTTGCCGTGGTCGTCGTGCAGCAGCTTGTAGCCGGCCTTCGCGGACAGCGAGTAGCGCTGGGCGGAACGCTCGCGGACTTTGTCGCCGTTGTCATCGGTGACTTCCTCGTCCTTGAAGTAGCCGGCGAGGATGTATTCATTGCTCCACTTCTCGGTTTCCTGCTTGGAGTCGATTTTGCCGGTGACGGAGGTACCGACCGTGTTACCCGAAGTGGAGATGGCGCCCAGTTCCGCGGAAGTGTTCCAGCCGTGGGCATTGACTGGGTCTATCGAGTCGGCGGCAGCGGCGCAACCGCTGGCCAAAGCAAGCGCGGAGAAAATGAAAAGAGATTTCATGGGCATGCGGGTTGCTGAAAGAAGGCGATATTGTACTCGACATTGAGCGAAGATGCCGCATCATAGAGGTGCGGGGCCGCACAGACGAAGCGCGCGCCCGGGTGGATCATGATGTCACTTATCAAAGGGGCATCGATCATGAAACTCATCCTGTGCGCGGCATTGGCCGTGATGAGCGGCGCGGCCGGCGCCGCCGTGAATAAATGCGTGGACCAGGAAGGCCGCGTGCTCTACACGGATGCGGACTGCCCGCAGGCGGCGACGCAGCAGGAGGAAACGGCCGAGGCGCGCATTGCGCCACCGGTCCTGCCGCCCGTGCTCACGCCCGCGCCACGCAGCCGCTGGGCCGACTTGCCGCGACCTTTGGTGCGCAAGGCCAACGTCGACACGGCGACGCTCAAGGCCGCGTACCAAAGCATGCTGCTGGAGGATGAGCTGCACAAGTCGCGCCGCTTGCTCAGTTACCGTTGACGTAATCTTCCAACCCCGCGGCCAGCGCGGTGTAGACAGCGGCACAGGCGGGATTGGCGCGCAGGTTTTCGTGCATGGCGAGCCAGGTGTCCAGTGGTATCGTCAACAGGTCGGGAATGATGCGCACCAGCGCGGGGTCGCGTTGCGCCAGCCGCACCTGGCAGATGCCGATGCCAAGTCCCGCGCGGATCGAGGACAGATGAACCAGGTCGCTGTCGCTGCGCACCGCGTAGTTGCCGCCCTCCAGCGCCGCCAGCAGCGGCATGATGCCGCGTGCGCGCGTGCTTTCGCGGTCGATGCCGATCAGCGCGTGCCGCGCCAGTTCCTGCCACGTGTGCGGTGTGCCATGGCGTTCAAGATAGTCGCGGTGCGCGTGAAAACCCAGTTCGATATTGCCGATACGGCGCGCCACCAGCACATCCTGTTGCGGGCGCTGCATGCGCACGGCGATATCGGCGTCACGGCGCAGCAGGTTTTCGATGCGGTTGGAGACCGCCAGTTCGATGGTGATGCCGGGATGGGTGTCCCGCAGCCGCGCCAGTATCGGCGGCAGCACCTCCACGCTGACCACCTCGCTCGCGGTCACGCGCACCGCGCCTGTCAGTTGGGCGTCCGCGCCACGGCCGATACCGGAAGCGGCACGCAGCAGCGCCGAGGAGGCCGATGCCAGCGTCTCGGCGTACGGCTGAAGCGCATGGGCGGCATCGGTGGCGATGAAACCGGCCTGCGAGCGGGTGAACAACGACAGGCCAAGCGCCTGCTCCAGCGCATCGATGTGACGGCCGACGGTCGGCTGTGTGAGTCCGAGTGCACGCGCCGCGCCGGACAGCGAGCCTTCCCGCAGCACGGACAGGAAAGAACGATACAGATCCCAGTTTGGTTCGGTGGAGGTCATACGAAATTGTATAGCGCCTATGCGAGTTTCGCTAATTTTCTTTTAGTTCGCGCCGGGCGACACTGCATCCATCGACACTCACTCAGGGAGAACAACATGGAAGCACTGGTTTTGGGCGCAACGGGCGGTATCGGCGGCGAAGTGGCGCGTTTGCTGGTGGCGCGCGGCTGGAAAGTGAAGGCCTTGCACCGTTCGCAAAAACACGGCGAAGGCCTGCACTGGATCACAGGGGACGCCATGAACCGGGACGATGTGGTGCGCGCCGCGGCGGGCGTGCAATTGATCGTGCACGCGGTGAATCCGCCGGGTTATCGCAACTGGGGCTCGCTGGTGCTGCCGATGATCGACAACACCATCGCCGCCGCCCGTGCATCCGGCGCGCGCATCCTGCTGCCGGGGACCGTGTATAACTATGGCCCCGACGTGCTGCCGCATATACACGAGGATGCGCCGCAGCGGCCGGTCACCCGCAAAGGCGCGATTCGCGTTGAGATGGAGCGGCGCCTGAAGGACAGCGGCCTGCCGGTGCTGATTGTGCGGGCGGGGGACTTTTTCGGCCCGAAAGCCGGCAACAGCTGGTTCGCGCAAGGACTGGTCAAGCCAGGCAAGCCGGTGACCGCCATCAGCAATCCGGCCGCGCCGGGCGTGGGACATCAATGGGCCTATCTGCCGGACGTGGCGCAGACCATGCTGCGCCTGGTCGAGCGCGGCGACCAGCTGCCATTGTTTGCACGCTATCAGATGCAAGGCCATTGGGATGCGGACGGTACGCAAATGGTGGCGGCGATTGCGCGCGCGGCAGGCAATCCGCAGCTGCGGGCGGGCGCTTTCCCGTGGTGGCTGACCTGGGTGGCGGCGCCGTTCGTGCCGGTGTTCCGGGAACTGCGCGAGATGCGCTACCTGTGGCGCCAGCCGGTGCGCATGTCCAACGCGCGCCTGCTGGCGGTGTTGGGGAGCGAACCGCATACGCCGCTGGACGTCGCGGTCCGCCATACCCTGGAAGGATTGGGCTGCCTTACATCCGGGGTTCGCCCGTCTTACTGTTAACCGCGATGGTGTTGCCCGGCGGCGTGCTCATTTGCACGCGGTGCTGCACACCGCGATAGTTATAGGTCACGTCCCAGTATTCCGGGCGCGGGTTGCTGACATTTTCGCAGCGGCGCACATCGCGCGAGTAGCTGTTGTTCTGGTTGGCGACGTTGTTGCCGATGGCGGCGCCGGCGATCGCACCGCCGGCCGTGGCGACGTCGCGTCCGGTGCCGCCGCCGACCTGATGGCCGAGGATGCCGCCGATAAGCGCACCGGCGATCACACCGCCGGCATTGGGGCGTGATGGTTCGTTGACCTGTTGGCGTTCGACCCAGCAGCGCTGCTCGGGCGTACCGACCACGGCGCGCACGTCGCTGACCGGCACTTCGACTATCCGTTCGCTCGGGCGGCGGCGCCATTCATAGCTTGGCTGCGCCAGTGGCGGCGGCGCCTCGTTGTCGTAGCGGTCGCGCGCCTTGATCGGACGCACCGAGGAGATGCGGTTGTTCAGGCCCATGCCGCGCAGCGTATCGTAACTGCCGCGGCGCAGGACCATGCACTGGCCGCGGAAGTTGGCGTCCTCGCAGACCTCCCATTGGCCGCGGTCGACCACCACCGAGGAAGCGCGGTCGTTGAAGCCGATGCGCGAAAGGTCGCGCACCTGGCCGTTGGCGGTGTAGGCGCGTCCGCGCCAGCCGTCCGCCTCGTAGAAAGTGATTTGCGCGTAAGGCTGCGCGGCCATGCCCATGGCGGCAGCGGCCACGGCGATCTTCATAGTCTTGTTCATTGTCTTCTCCTGATGGGATGAAGCTTGAGCCTAGACCAGGATGGCGCGGACCTCTGTACGCTTTCGCACTATGTCAGGGTTCGACCGAATGGGCGCGTTTCAGGCAGCGCAGCACGAAGGTCGAGCGGCTATGCTTGAGGCCCGGCAGCTTGTACAGCTTCTTGCGCAGGAATTCCTCGTAGCCCGCCGTGCCGGCGACCGCCACCTTGATCAGGTAATCGTAGTCGCCGGTGAGCAGGTAGGCTTCCATCACCTCCGGCAGCGTGGCCAGCGCCTGGCCGAATTTTTCAAAGATCTCGTCGTCGTGGCGGTCCAGCGTGACCTCGATGATGACGGTGTCCGGGTAGCCCAGCGCGGTCTGGCTGATGAGCGCCGTATAGCCCTCGATCATGCCGCCTTCCTCCAGCGCGCGCACGCGGTTCCAGCACGGCGTGGTGGACAAGCCGACCTTTTCGGCCAGTTTGGTATTACTCAGGCGGCC
Source organism: Duganella sp. SG902 (assembly GCF_013376005.1). Taxonomy (GTDB): domain Bacteria; phylum Pseudomonadota; class Gammaproteobacteria; order Burkholderiales; family Burkholderiaceae_D; genus Rugamonas. The sequence continues at coordinate 105,782 of NZ_JABMJK010000010.1, forward strand.
GTCATTGCGCAGCTCGCGCAGGATGCGGCGATCGGTTTCGTCGATTTCCATCAGGATGAAATTCCAGTAAATTGATTCGATATGGAAGAATCTACTACATTTTCGCGAAATCGGCACACATTCAGGAAGCCTATTTTTCGCTTTTGTGGCTATCCTGTTCATATGGATACCACACAAAAAAGCTACCGATTTTGCATCGAGCCGGATGCCGCCATCGCCACGCTGGAAGCGTCGTTGCAGGTGGTGCGCCGCCTGAATATTGAGCTGCGCGCCTTGCGCACCACCGCCATGCCATACGGGATGGAGGTGCAGATGCGCCTTGCGGCCGAAGAGGAAGATATTCTGACGCTATGCCGCATGCGGCTGCACAACCTGATCGGCGTGCTGCCGATCAGGGAAATGCCGGCGTCAGGCCGCGACGTAGCTGTACTTGATCAGGAAAACCACGGCGATCACCCACACCACCGGCTTGACCTGGCGCGCCTGGCCGGTCGCCAGTTTCAGGCCAGCATAGGTGATGAAGCCGAACGCGATACCGTGCGCGATCGAGTAGGTGAACGGGATCACCAGCGCGGTGATGGCGGCCGGCACGCTCTCGGTGGTGTCGCTCCAGTCCACGTCGATGAAGTCGCGTAGCATCAGGCAGGCGACGAACAGCAGCGCCGGGGCGGTGGCGTAGGCCGGCACCACGCCGGCGATCGGCGCGAAGAAGAGGGCGGCGAGGAACAGCGCGGCCACCACCAGCGCGGTGAGGCCGGTGCGGCCGCCGGCCTGCACGCCGGCCGCGCTTTCGAGGTAGGCCGTGGTGCTGGATGTGCCCAGTACCGAGCCGGCCACGATGGCGCAGCTGTCGGCCAGCAGCGCCTTGTTCAGGCGCTCCATGCGGCCGTTCACCAGCAGGCCGGCGCGCGAGGCCACTCCCATCAGGGTGCCGGTGGCGTCGAACAGTTCAACCAGGAAGAACACCAGCACCACGTTGAACAGTCCCAGATTCAGCGCGCCCGGCAGGTCGAGATGGAACAGCGTCGGAGAGATTGACGGCGGCAGCGACATGAAGCCGTGGAAGGTGTTCCCGCCGAAGAAAAAGCTCAGGACCGTCACGCTGACGATGCCGATCAACAGCGCGCCCGGCACTTTCAGGCGGTCCAGCGTCACAATCAACAGGAAGCCGAAGATCGCCATGATGGTGTGCGGGTTGTGCATGTCGCCGACCCGCACCAGTGTCTCGGGATTGGCCACCACCAGGCCGGCGCTCTTCATGGCGATCAGCGCCAGAAACAGGCCCAGGCCGACGGTGATGGCGACCCGCAGCGAGTGCGGTATGCCGTTGACGATCTGCTCTCGCACCTTGAACAGGCTGACCACGATGAACAGGCAGCCGGAGATGAACACCGCGCCCAGCGCCGACTGCCACGGCACGCCCATGCCCAGCACCACGGCGTAGGCGAAGTAGGCGTTGAGGCCCATGCCGGGCGCCATGCCGATCGGGTAGTTGGCGTACAGGCCCATGATGATGGTGCCCAGCGCCGCCGCGAGGCAGGTGGCGACGAACACGGCGTCCTTGGGCACGCCGGCGTCGCCGAGGATGGCGGGGTTGACGAAGATGATATACGCCATCGTCAGGAAGGTGGTCACGCCCGCCACGACTTCGGTGCGGACGTTGCTGCCGTGCTCGGAGAGCCTGAAAAATTGGTTAAGTGACGGCATGCGCACGCTCCTCCAAATACGTCGAGGGCGAAGAATAGCACGGATGGACGCAACATTTGATGGTGTCAAAAGCATAAAAAGATGTGATAATGCAAAAATAGTTGTCCAATTTCCCCGGGTCTTCACCATGGAACTTCAGCCTAAACAAGAGGGCCGCACGGTTGTGCTGAGCCCCGCCGGCCGCATCGATCACACCCACGCCGATGCCTTCAAGCTGGCACTGGACCCGCATCTGGCGGACTGCCGCAAGGATGGCGCGCCGCTGGTCATCGATTTTTCCGATGTCAGCTACATCAGCAGCATCGGCCTGCGCGCCCTGATGGTGGCGATCAAGCAGGTCAAGCCGCAGGGCGGACGCATGGTGCTGGCGGCGCTGCAGCCGCTGGTGCTGGAGGTGTTCACCATCAGCCGCTTCGACATGCTGTTCGAGATTTTTCCTGACCGCGCGGCCGCGCTGGCGGCGGTGGGGTCATGAAAGCGCGCATCTGGGGAGCACGCGGTTCGCTGCCGGTGGCGCTCACGCACAAGCAGGTCCGCGCCAAGCTGGTGACCGCGCTGGAAGGCGCCATCGGCCGCGATCTCGATACCCCGCAAAAGGTGGCGGACTATATCGACCATGATCTCGGTTTCGAAGTTCACGGCACGTATGGCGGCAACTCCAGTTGCGTGGAAGTGGAGGCGTGGGACACCGACGCGATTCATGAACACATCGTCTTTGACCTGGGCTCGGGCGCGCGTCCGCTGGCGGGCGCCAAGCTGGCCAAATACGGCCCGGCCAAGCCGCAGACCTATCACGTGTTCATGTCGCACCTGCACTGGGACCACATCATGGGGTTCCCGTTCTTCACGCCGGCGTACATCCCGGGCAACCGCATCATTATCTACGGCTGCCACAAGGAGCTGGAGACGGCCTTCCGCCGCCAGCAGGAGCCGATCAGTTTTCCGGTGGCCTTCCACCAGCTGGGCGCCACCATCGAATTCGTGCCGATGGAGCCGGGCGTGCCCCTGCGGGTGCGCGACGTCACCATCACGGCCAAGCTGCAGCTGCACGCCGGCGACTCGTATGGTTACCGCCTCGAACATGGCGGCAAGACGCTGATCTACAGCACCGACTCCGAGCACAAGCTGGATAACGCCGCCGAGCGCGTGGCCTTCGTCGATTTCTTCCGCGATGCCGACCTGGTGATCTTCGACGCCATGTATTCGCTGGCCGATTCGATTTCGGTGAAGGCCGACTGGGGCCACTCCAGCAACGTGGTGGGCGTGGAGCTGTGCCAGCTGGCCGGCGTGCGCAAGCTTTGCCTGTTCCACCACGAGCCGATTTATGACGACGCGCAGATCTCGCGCGTGCTGGCGGAAACGCGCCGCTATGCCGAGATCACCGGCGAAGCGCCGCTCGACATCGTGTCCGCATACGACGGCATGGAAATCAAGCTGTAAGCGCCGCCATGCCGCGTCGTTTGCTCATTCGCGCCTGGAGCGGCGTACGCGCCGGGCAGGGCAGGCCTTTGGCCCTGCTGCTGGCCGTGGCGCTGGCCTTGCTGCTGGCGCGCGGCGGCGACGGGCCGCTGCCGGCCTTGCGCCTGGCGCTGTTCGACACCTATCAAGTCCAGTTGCCGCGCCAGCGGCTATCCGGGCCGGTCCACATCATCAACATCGATGAAGCCTCGTTGAGCGAATTTGGCCAGTGGCCATGGCCGCGCACCGTGTTCCGCGCGCTGCTGGCGCGCATCGCGGAGCAGCGCCCGCTGGCGATCGGCCTCGATATCCTGATGCCGGAGCCGGACAACACCTCGCCCGAGGCGCTGGCGGCCCGGCTGCCGGATGGACGCCTGCGCGACGAGTTGGCGCGCCTGCCGTCGCACGACGCGCTGTTGGCCGAGCAAATGCGGCGCGCCCCGATCGTGCTTGGTACGGCGGGCTTCATGCACGCGGAGGCCGGCACCAGCGACGCCTTGCGCGTCTGGCCGATGCGCGTGCATGGCGCGACCGGCGGCGCGTTGCCAGTGATGCGCTTCCCGCAGGCGATGTCCAGCCTGCCGATGCTGCAGGCGGCGGCGCGCGGACAGGGCCTGTTGTCGGCCAATCTGGAAAAGGGCATCGTGCGGCGCGCGCCGCTGGTGGGTGCGGTCGGCGACACGCTGGTGCCATCGCTGTCGATGGAATTGCTGCGCGTCGCCACCGGCGCGCCGGCCCTGGAGATCGAGGCCGACGCCGAAGGCGTGCGCAGTGTGTCGGTTGGCGACCTGCGCGTGCCCACGTTGCCGGACGGCGCGGTATGGGTCAATTTCTCGGCGCCGGCCATGGACCGCTACATCTCGGCGCTGGACGTGATGCGCGGCCGGGTTGATCCCGCCGCGCTGCAGGACAAGATCGTCATCGTCGCCATGACCGGCCTTGGCCTGAGCGACTACAAGACCAATGCGCGCGGCGATCTGCTGCCCGGGGTCGACACGCACGCGCAGATGATCGAGAGCTTCTTTGACGGCGCCTTCCTGCGACGCCCGCAGTGGATGCGCTGGGCCGAGGTGGCGGCGTTCGCGGCCTGCGGCCTGCTCACCATCTGGCTGCTGCCGCGTCAGCGCCTGCGCGTCGGCGTGCCGATGGCGCTGTTGCTGGGCGCCGCGTTGTTTGCCACCGGCGCCGTGCTGTTCACGCGCGCCGGGCTGCTGTTCGACGCCGCCGGCGTGGCGCTGGCGTACGTGGCGATCTGCCTCAGCCTCCTGACCAGCATGCTGGCCGCCGCCGTGCGGGACCGCAAGCTGTCCGAGCGCGCCTTGCAGGCCGCGCGCGAGACCGCCGCCCGCACCGCCGGCGAATTGAATGCCGCACGCCGCATCCAGATGGCGTCCCTGCCGCGGGCCGCCAGCGCCTTTCCCGGCGAGCGCCGTTTCGAGCTGGATGCCTTGCTGGAGCCGGCGCGGGAAGTGGGCGGCGACCTGTACGACTTCTTCATGCTGGACCAGGACCGCGTGTTCTTCATGGTCGGCGACGTGTCGGGCAAGGGGCTGCCGGCCAGCTTGTTCATGGTGGTGGCCAAGGCGCTATCGCGCAGCATCGCCTTGCGCGGCCAAGCCGACATGGGCGTCATCATGAACGACGCCAACCGGGAGCTGGTGCGCGAGAACCCCGAGATGCTGTTCGTGACCAGCGTGGCGGGCATATTGGACGCGTCCAGCGGCGAGGTTTTCCTGTGCAACGCCGGCCATGACGCGCCGCGCCGCATTACCGCCGACGGCCGTGTCGAGCTGCTGCGGGCCGCCGACGGTCCGCCTCTGTGCGTGATGGATGATTTCGAATACCCGGTCCAGCACTACCAACTGCACGCGGGCGAAAGCCTGTGCCTGACCACCGACGGCATCAGCGAGGCGATGAACGCGGCAGGGGAGTTGTACGGCAACGAGCGGCTGAATGGCTTGCTGGCGGGCGTGGCGAGCACCGCGCCGGCCGCCGTGGTGCAAGCGGTGCGCGATGATGTGCGCCGCCACGTGGACGGCGCCGAGGCTTCGGACGACTTGACGCTGCTGGTATTACGCTGGAACGGCGCGGCTTAACGGACGCGGATTTCGACGCGGCGGTTGCGCGGTTCGTCGACGCCGTCGGCGGTCTGGATCAGCAATTCACGTTCGCCGCGCGCCTGCACCGCGATCTGTTCCGGGGCGATGCCGGCTTCCACCAGGATGCGCTTGACCGTTTCGGCGCGCTTGAGCGACAGCGCGTCGTTGTATTCGCGCTTGGCCACCGTGTCGGTATGGCCGATCACGATGATTTCCGGCGCCGGGCGCGCGGCCAGCTGCGCCTTCACCTGCGCCAGCTGCGCCGCCGATTCCGGCGTCAGGTTGTCGGTATCGGTCACGAAATAGACGATGAACACGGCGGCGCGCTGCGGCAGCGTGTCCAGCAGGGCGCCGTAGCGGTTTTTGATCTCTGCGCTGTCGCCGATGGTGGCGACGGCGCCACGGCTGTCGACGGCGGCGGTCTGGTACGGCTTGTCCAGCACCGTCTCCTTGCCGACCGAGGTGATGATCACGGCGCTCGGCTTGCCGTCCTGGTTAGGCAGCAAGGTGATTTGCTCGGTCGGTCCGCGTTGTAGTTGCGAGACAGCGGCCAACAGGCACACGGCCCAAAGCAGCAGGGCCATGGCTTAATCCCCATCCTTGACGTCGATGACAAACTCGGTGCCGCGCACGCCCAGGATCGAGGTCGGGGTGCGGAACTGCACCGCGCCCGGCGACTGTTTGGACAGCTTGCCTGAGATGACGCCCAGCGTGCCTTTCTTCACCGTGGCGTCCAGCGTGCCCTCGTGCGAAGTCGGATCGAAGGCGTACTTCTCCAGCCACACGTTGCTGTTCGGCCCCACCGCCAGCAGCGTTTCGTCGCGCAGCGTGATGCCCACGCTGCCGTCGGCGCCGGTGACCACGCGGTCGCTGGCCATCAGCGCGGCGCCGGCCCTGGCGGGCGTTTTCTGGCCTTCGCGCTCGATGGCGGCGCTGCCCTTGGCGGTTTTGATCATGCCGGCCGGGAGTTCGGCGGCGTTCGCCAGCAGCGCGAGGGAGGCTGCCAGCATCGTTATTATTGTTTTCACGGTTCTTCTCCTAACGAAAGCATTCCGATAATATGCTCGAATGGACAAAAAAGAAACCGGTATCGCACATCTGCTGCGTTTTCCGGCACGACTCGACGCGGTTCCCGGCGCCATGGCCTTCGCCGCCATGGCGTTGACCAAGGCTGGCCTGCCGCCTGGCGTGGTGGCGCGCGCGGAGTTGATATTGGAAGAGCTGCTGCGCAACAGCATCCTGCACGGCTACGGCGGCGACAGCGCCCACGACGTCTGGGTCGGCGTGCGCGGCACGGTGCTGTGCTACGAGGACGCGGCGCCGCCTTTCAATCCGCTGACCGAAGGCCCGCCGCCGCCCGATCCATCGCTGCCGCCGGACCAACTCCAGGTGGGCGGCGTCGGCCTGCTGCTGATCCGCCAGCTGGGCGCCGCCGTGGCCTATACCCACAGCGCGGGGCGCAACCGCATCGAGATCGCCTTACAATAACGTCCGCAAGATCATCAACCACAGGACCACGCATGACCGAGTTTTCCACCGATATCTACACCGAACCACACCCGATCGACGTCAACACCCTGAACAACCTTGGGCCGCTGGCGCCGATGGCCGGCATCTGGAAGGGCGAGCGCGGTCTCGATATCAAGCCCAAGGCCGATGGCGCGCGCAAGCAGGCCTACGTCGAGCGCATCGAGCTGTACCCGATCGACCCGGTCACCAACGGCCCGCAACTGTTCTACGGCCTGCGCTACCTGATCATCGTGAACAAGCCGGATAACGTGAAGACCTACCACGAGCAGGTCGGCTACTGGCTGTGGGAGCCGAAGACCAAGACCGTGATCCAGACCCTGGGCATCCCGCGCGGCCAGATCGCCATGGCGTCGGCCGTGGTGGAGCCGGACGCCAAGGAGTTCGAACTGGTGGCGCGGCTGGATTCCGACACCTACGGCATCCGTTCCAATCCTTTCCTGGAATACGGCTTCAAGACGGTGGAGTACCGCATCAAGGTCACCATCAACGACGACGGCACCTGGGGCTATGAGGAAGACACCGTGATGCTGCTGCGCGGCGAGGAAGAGTTCCACCACGTCGACCGCAACCTGCTGCACCGCGTGGCCGATCCGCTGCCCAACCCGCTGGCCAGCGGCGTGCCCGCCTGATCGATGTTGCGGGCGCTCCTGTGGGATAACGACGGTGTGCTGGTCGATACCGAACAGCTGTTTTACGAGGCCAACCGCGACCTGTTCCGCCCATTGGGGCTGGAGCTCACCGCGCAGCACTTCTTCGACTGGTACCTGGCCGATAATTGCGGCGCATGGCACCTGCTGGAGCCGCCCCTGTCGGCGGCGCAGGCCGAGGCATATCGCTCGGAGCGCAACCGCCAATACGCGGCCAGGCTCGCGTCCGAACACATACCGGCCATCGACGGCGTGGCCGAGACGCTGGCGGCGCTGGCGCCGCGCGTGCGCATGGGCGTGGTCACCAGCGCCAATGCCGACCATTTCGACATCATTCATCAGCGCCTGCCGTTGCGGCCTTACTTCGAGTTCGTGCTGACGCATGAGACCTACACACACAGCAAGCCGTCGCCGGAGCCGTATTTGCTGGGCCTTGAACGCATGGGCGTGCGTGCCGACGAAGCGCTGGTGATCGAGGATTCGCCGCGCGGCTTGCAAGCCGCGACAGCGGCCGGCATCCGCTGCGTCATCCTGCGCAACGCGCTGACGCGGCATCACGATTTTCCTGGCGCCTGGCGCGTGGTCGACACCATGGCCGAGGTGCGGGCGGCGGTGGAATCGCTGCTATGAGCCACATCCATCTTTGCTGGGAGCTGGGCGGCGGGCTGGGACACGCGGGGCGCCTGAAAATGCTGGCGCAGGCGCTGCTGGCGCGCGGCCACCGCGTGACCATGAGCTTGCGCGACCTGATGCAAAGCCACGCCTTGCTGGCCGACCTGGACGTGCCCAAGCTGCAGGCGCCGGTGTGGCTGCACGACGCCGTGGGGCTGCCGCCGTCCGGCAACCTGGCCGAGATCCTGTTCAACTGCGGCTACCTGGAACCATCCGCGCTGCGCGGGATGGTGGCGGGCTGGCGCGATCTCTACACCGTGCTGCGGCCCGACCTGGTGGTGGGCGACTTCGCGCCGACCGCGTTGCTGGCGGCACGCAGCATGGGCTTGCGCTGCGCCGCGATCGGCAATGGTTTTTACATGCCGCCCGCAGGACAGCCCCTGCCGGCGTGGCGCGAGGCGCCGGCGGGGCGGCTGGCGAATTCCGAGGCGCGCATGCTGGCGACTGCCAACGCGGTGCTGACCGGGCTCGGCGCGCCGCCATACGCGCAGGCGGCGCAGGCGTTCCTGGGCGACATGTCGCTGCTGTGCACATGGCCGGAACTCGATCACGTCGAGGGTCGCGCCGACGCGCACTGGTTCGGTCCCAGTTTCGTGACGCAAGGCGGGCTGGCGCCGCGCTGGCCGGAGGGAGATGGCCCCAAGGTGCTGGCTTACCTGAAAGGCGCGCACGCCGGACAGGCTCCGGCGCTGGCCGCGCTGGCGGCGGAGGGCTGCCGTGTGCTGGCCTATGTGCCGGAAGTCGCGGCCGGCGCGCGGCCGCCGGTGATCAGCGAACGCATACTGTACGCCGAGGCGCCCGTGGCGCTGCCGCAGGCGCTGGCCGAGGCGGACTTGTGCGCCTGCCACGCCGGCGACGCCACGCTGGCGCAGGCGCTGCTGGCTGGCGTGCCGCTGCTGATGCTGCCGTCGCACACCGAGCAATTCCTCAGCGCGCGCCGCGTCGCCATGGCGGGCGCGGGCTACAACGCCGCCTTGCTGACGCCGGAATCGGACTGGCGCCCGGTGGTGCGCTCACTGCTCAACGATCCGTGCTACCGCGCGGCGGCGCGCGATTTCGCCGCGCGCCACCAGGGTTTCAGGCAGCAAGAGATGAACCAGGCGATGGCGCGGCGCCTGGAAGCGCTGCTGGCTTAGCGCCACGGCGGCGGCCGATGCCTGCGCGACCTGATGAGTAAGACAATGGTTGAGGACGCTCCACAAAGAATATATAATAACAAACAGTGTTGCAGAAATAGAAATGCAAAGCATGGCCTCTGGTAGGGCTGGATGTTTGGAAGGGCCGGCGCGTCAAGTGCCGGCCCTTTTTGTTTGCCGGGCCGTCCGCTAAAATGCCCGCACTGCAATGTTTCAAGGTAAATATGTCTCTGTTTCATCGAACGCTGGCCGCGGCGGCCCTGCTGGCCGCCAGCCTGGCGTCCGCCGGCGAATGCCCGGCGCACTATGTCGACGGCCGCCTGCCGGAAATCCGCAACCCCAAGATGAGCGCCGCCACCACCGAGCTGTGTTACGGCGTGTTTGGCGTGATGCACTCGGGGATCACGCGGACGCCGCTGTGGTCGGCCGAACACCTCACGGCGGAGAATATCGCTGCCGCGAAAAACCTCTCGCGCGAGAATTCCTTCCATCCGGAGCCACGCCTGCCGCCGAGGGCGCGCGCCGAGCTGGCCGATTACGCCCGCAGCGGCTACGATCGCGGGCATATGGCGCCCAACGGCGACATGCCCGACCGCGACACCCAGCACGAAAGCTTCACGCTGGCCAATATGGTGCCGCAGGACGCCGAAAATAACCGCCACATCTGGGCCGGCATCGAGGGCGTGGTGCGCAAGCTGGCGCAGAAGGAGGGCGACCTGTACGTGATCACCGGCCCGGCCTTCCTAGGCGGCAACCTGCAAAAGGTCGGCAATGTGCTGGTGCCGACGCATCTGTATAAACTGGTGTACAGCCCGCGCCAGCGCGCCGGCGCCGCGTTTTTCATCGAAAACCGCGCCGATGCGCAGTACGAGGTGCTGAGCATCGCCCAGCTGGAGGACAAGGTCGGCATCAACCTGCTGCCGTCGCTGTCGCCGGCGCAAAAACAGGTGCCGCTGCGCCTGCCCAAGGTGAGACAACGTAAAGACGGGAGCAAGGGATGAGCAAGTTTGTGCCTTATAAAAACGAGTCGGACGTGCTGCACGTCGGCGGCCTGACCATCGAGAACCGGCTGGACCGGATCACCATCAGCGGCGACATCGACCTGACCGCCGACCAGGCCGGCCTGAAGGACGCGCGCGCGCTGGCCCAGCTGCTGGCGGACGTGGTCTCCAGGCTGGAGGCGCAAACCTTGCCGGACCGGCTGCCGCCGGCCGCCAACACCATTGTCGCCAATCCTTTCGAGTAAGGCCAGCTGGTGGCCGGGCGCGTCCAGCCCTTATGACGGCTGATCGGCGCCCGGCAGGCTGATGCGGTTGCGGCCCATGTGCTTGGCGCGGTACAGCGCCGAGTCGGCCGTGGCCACCAGCTGGCTGGGATCGTTTTCGGGCGCCGCCAGCGCGGTGGCCGCGCCAATGCTCACCGTCACCACATGCTGTTCGCTGCCCAGGTTGGGCAGCCGCAGCTGTTCGACCCGGCAGCGGATGCGCTCGGCCACGATGGCCGCGCCTTTCAGCGATTGATTCGGCAGGATGACGGCGAACTCCTCGCCGCCGTAGCGCGCCACCAGGTCGTTGGCGCGCATCTCGCTGGACACCGCCGTGGCGATGCGCTGCAGGCATTCGTCGCCGCCCAGGTGGCCGTAGGCGTCGTTGTACTGCTTGAAGTTGTCGACATCGACCATCAGCAGCGACAGCGGCTGCTGGTGGCGCAGGGCGCGCTGCCATTCGGCGTGGAGGGTGTCGTCGAAGCAGCGGCGGTTGGCCAGGCCGGTCAGGCCGTCGCGCGTGGCCAGCTGCTCCAGCGCCACTTGCGCGCGCTTCTCATCGGTGACGTCGCGCAGCGTTTCCACCACCGCCACCAGCTTGCCGTCGCCGTCGACGATGGGGCTGGCGTCGGCCGCCAGGTAGCGGCGGCGGCCGAGGCGCGGCATGTCGCACCAGTTTTCCGCGCACAGGTTGTTGTCGGTGTCGTTGCGGCGCGCGTGCTGGCGATACAGGCGGTGCAGCTCGGCGCCGCGGCCCTGGATCACCAGGTCGGCCAGGGTGGGGCGCTGCTCCCGATAAAAACTCTTCCAGTGATCGGCCGTGCCCAGCACTTCCCACGCCGGGGTGCCGGTCAGGCGCTCGCACGCCAGGTTCCAGATGATGACCTTGCCATGGATGTCGATCACAAAGGTGGGGATCACCAGCAGCTCCATCAGCTTGAGGGCGAAGCCATGCTGCTGGTCGGCCTGGGAGAATTCCATCAGGTGCTGGATTTTTTGGGTTCCGCTCATAGGCGCCGCCTTGGTCATTATGGGATGGGGAAGGACATGGTGAGCGCGGTGCCGGCGCCGGGGGCGCTGGCGATATCGAACTGGCCGCCAGCCTCGCTGACGCGCTGGGCGATGCCGCGCAGGCCGCTGCCGCGCCGGGCCGCCGGCTGCGGCAGACCGACGCCGTTGTCGCGCACCGTCAGGCTCAGGCAGTGCTGGTGGCGGCACAGGCCCACGCGCACCTCCGACGCCTGCGCATGGCGTACGATATTGCTCAAGGATTCCTGCAGCACCCGGTACAGCGCCGTCTCGATGGCGATCGCGGCGGGGGCGGAGGCGGCAAATGCCGCCGGTTCCGCCTCCAGCCGGCAGCGGATGCCGCTCAGGCGCGAGAACTGATCGATCTGCTGCTGCACCGCGCCTTCCAGCCCGTCCTGCAGCGCCTCGGCCGGCAAATCGTGGATGATGGCGCGCAGCGCGCGGGTGGCATACTGGATGCGGTCCTGCAGCTGCTCCAGCGGCGCGCGCAGACCGGGTTGACGGCCGCACAAGGCGGATAGGGCGCGCACGTCGTAGCCGAGCGCCAGCAGGTGCTGGCCGAGGTCGTCGTGCAGGTCGCGCGCGATGCGGCGGCGCTCATCGTCGCGCAGCGATTGCTGGCTGGCGTGCAGGCGCACGATCTGGCGCCGCGCCTCCGCCAGCGCGCGCGCGGCGTGGACGCGCTGGCGCCACCACAGCAGCAGGCAGGCGGCGCCAGCCAGCAGCAGCGCGCTGGCGCAAAGCGGATCGATCTGGAGGAGCGGCGGCGCGTATCTCATGGTGTATCTTCCTGTGATGGATGACAACGTTGGCAAGCGTCCACGAGACAACATACCGTGCTTGCCTTTCGGAAGCATTGTGGAAAGTCAACTTTTGGTGATGCTTTCCGGAAAACCGTGGCGTGGGATATAATTGAGGGTTGTCCTATCAGGAACTATCGTGACTTACAGCATCAAAGAGATTTTCTACACGTTGCAGGGCGAGGGCGCCCACGCCGGCCGTCCGGCCGTGTTCTGCCGCTTCTCCGGCTGCAACCTGTGGACCGGCCGCGAGAGCGACCGCGCCAGCGCCATCTGCCAGTTCTGCGATACCGACTTCGTTGGCACCGACGGCGAGGGCGGCGGCAAGTTCAAGACGCCGCGGGAACTGGCCGACACCATCAACGCGCTGTGGCCGGCCAGCTACACCGCCAGCAAGTACGTGGTGTTCACCGGTGGCGAGCCGCTGCTGCAGCTGGACAAGCCGCTGATCGACGCGATGCATGCGGCCGGCTTCACCATCGCGATTGAAACCAACGGCACGCTGCCGGTGCCGGAAGGCGTGGACTGGATCTGCGTCAGCCCGAAAATGGGCTCGGAACTGGTGGTGAAGAAGGGCAGCGAGATCAAGGTGGTGATACCGCAGGCGAACCAGGACCTGTCGGTGTACGAGCAGCTGGACTTCGAGAACTTTTACGTGCAGGCCATGGACGGCCCGCTGGCTGAATTCAATACCAAACTGGCGATCGAAACCTGCAAGCGCAATCCGAAATGGAAACTGAGCCTGCAAACCCATAAACTTTTACAGATACCCTAAGCAATGCTGACCATTACCCGCAAGCTGGAATTCGACGCCGGCCACCGCATTCCCGACCACAAGAGCCAGTGCCGCAACCTGCACGGCCACCGCTACACGCTGGAAATCACCCTGACCGGCAACGTCATCGACGTCGAGGGCAATTCCGACAACGGCATGATCATGGATTTCTCGGACATCAAGGCGCTGGCCAAGGAACACCTGGTCGACGTCTGGGACCACGCCTTCATCGTCTACGAGAAGGACGCGGCGGTGCGCGACTTCCTGGCCACGCTGCCGAACCACAAGACGGTGGTGATCGACCGCATTCCGACCGTGGAAAACCTGGCCCAGGTGGCCTTCGGCATCCTGAAAGCCGCCTACAAGGACCGCTACGGCACCGGCCTGCACCTGCACAAGCTGGTGCTGCACGAAACCCCGAACTGCTGGGCCGAGATCACCGATGGTGACTGACACGGCCTACATGCGGCTGGCGCTGGAGCAGGCGCGACAGGCGTGGGACCTGGGCGAGGTGCCGGTGGGCGCCGTGGTCGTCAAGGATGGCGAGGTGATCGCGGTTGGCTGCAATCAGCCGATCGGCAGGCATGACCCCACCGCGCACGCCGAGATCGTCGCCTTGCGCGCCGCCGCTGAAAAGCTCGGCAACTACCGGCTGCCCGGTTGCGAGCTGTATGTCACGCTGGAGCCATGCGTCATGTGCTCCGGCGCCATGATGCACGCGCGCCTGGCCAAGGTGGTGTACGGCGCCGCCGATCCGAAAACCGGCGCCTGCGGCTCGGTGGTCAACCTGTTTGAACAGGAACAGCTGAACCATCACACGGAAATCGAGGGAGGCGTCATGGCCGAGGAGTGCGGCGCTATGCTGAAGAGCTTCTTTGCCGCGCGCCGTGCGGCGGCCCGGCGCGCCACGCCGGAATAAAAATGGTATGCTGAATCCCGGGTTTGATCTGGGAGATGGTCTTGGCTACGGCGCACGCAAACGGCATCACGATTGCCTACGAAACCAGCGGTAATCCGCTCGATCCGCCGGTGCTGCTGATCATGGGGCTGGGCATGCAATTGATCGCCTGGCCGCAGGATCTGGTCGACGGCCTGGTCGAGCAGGGCTATTACGTGATCCGGTTCGACAACCGGGATATCGGCCTGTCCAGCAAACTTGGTCAGCATAAAAAGCCCAATCTGATGTGGGCTTACCTTAAGGCGCTGGCCGGTCTGAAGCCATCGGCCGCCTACACCCTCAACGACATGGCCGACGACGCGCTCGGCTTGCTCGATGCGCTGGGCGTCCCGCGCGCGCACGTGGTGGGCGCTTCCATGGGCGGCATGATCGCGCAGATTTTCGCCGCGCGCCACGCCAACCGCACGCTCAGCCTCACTTCCATCATGTCCAGCAGCGGCAGGCGCGGCTTGCCGGGGCCGACCGCCGCCGCGCGCGGCGCGATGATGCGCCAGGCCGATCCCGACGACCGCCAGGCGGTCATCGACCGCGCGCTCGGGGTGTACCGGGTGATCGGCAGCCCGTCGTATCCCACGCCGGAACGCACGCTGCGCGCCAATATCGAGCGCGCCATCGAGCGCGGCGCCAATCCGGACGGGGTGGCGCGGCAGATGATCGCCATCCTCGCCTCGGGCGACCGCACGCCGCTGCTGCGCAGGATACGCTGTCCGTCGCTGGTGATCCACGGCGCGGCCGACGCGCTGGTGCCGGTGGCCTGCGGGGTCGATACGGCGCAAGCCATTCCGGGCGCGCGCCTGCACGTGATCGAGGGCATGGGCCACGACTTGCCGCAGCAGCTGACCGAGCGCCTGCTTGCCTTGCTCGACCAACACCTGCGCGGTAATATGACGGCGGAACTTCCTCCGCTCGCCGCGCACCGTGCGGGCAGCGGCACCCATCCATGACAGAGGTATTTTGAGTACGACGAAAATCGGCATCGCCATCGCCGCGCCCAGCGGCCGCCCCATGGACATTGAGGCCTACAAACTGGGCGTGCAGCGCCTGCAACAGCAGGGCTACCTGGTCCACGACTATTACGACGACGATCAGAAATTCCAGCGCTTCGGCGGCTCGGACGCGTGGCGCCTGGCGCAACTGAACGCGGCCGCCGCCGACCCGGAGGTGCGGGTGGTGATCGCCTTGCGCGGCTCGTACGGCATGTCGCGCCTGCTGCCGTCGATCGATTTCCACAAGATGGCGGACAGCGGCAAGCTGTTTGTCGGCTACAGCGACTTCACGGCCTTCCAGATGCCGCTGTGGAAGCAAACCGGCCGTGTCAGCTTTGCCGGGCCGATGATGTGCGACGACTTTATCCGTCCCGATCCGGTGCCGTACACGCTGAACCAGTTCTGGGATTGTCTGCGCGGCCCGGTGCACAAGGTGCGCGGCGCGGTGGCGGACGGCGGGGCGGACAACCCGCTGGTCGATGTCAGCGGCAGGCTGTGGGGCGGCAATCTGGCCATGATGGTCAGCCTGCTCGGCACGCCATATTTCGAGGCACCGGCGCGCGGCATCTGTTTTATGGAGGATATCAGCGAGCATCCTTACCGCGTCGAGCGCATGGTGCTGCAGCTGTTCTATGCCGGCGCGCTGGATGGCCAGCAGGCGCTGGTGCTAGGCGATTTCTCGGGTTACAAGCTGACCCCGCAGGATAATGGCTACGATTTCGAGGCCATGCTGGCCTACCTGCGTTCGCGCCTGCCGATGCCGGTGCTGACCGGGCTGCCGTTCGGCCACATCAAGGAGCGCGCCACGCTGCCGTATGGCGGCATGGCGCATCTGGTGTCGGACGCGCGCGGTTTCGATCTGACGATCAGCGACTATCCGACGCTGTAATCACTGCAGACGGCGCACGCGCGGCGCCTGGTTGGTGCCTTCGATCTCCAAGAACATGGTGCCGATGGCGTTGCGCGTGATCTTCACCTTGGGATTTTCAGTTTCCATGACCGAGCCGACGCTGTCGTCCGCCACGCGCCAGACCTGGCCGTTGGCCAGGCGGAACTGGGTAGTCGGGCCCCAGCCGTCAATGCGGCCGAGCAGGGTGCTTTCGATGAAGTTGGGCTCGTCCGCCTTGCGCATCTGGGTGGCGGACAGGCCGAAGTTGGCGGCCGGCGTGGCGGCAGCCGCAACCGGAGCAGCCGGCGCAGTTGGTGCGGCTGGCACGGCCGCTGGCGTTGCCGCCCGGGCGGCAGCGGCGCCGGCCACAGGAATCGCATCGTAGCAAGCTACGCGGCTGGCGATATCGGGAATGGCGCGGCAGCGCAGCAGGTCGGCGTCGGCGGCCGTGGCGGCGCCGGATGCCGCCAGCAAAAGAAGCAAAGCTTTCATCGAATTCTTTCCAGGTTGGGGGCGCCAAGGTCGGGGCGCCGCGAACGCGGATTATACGATGCCGGGAACCGGACATAAAAAAGCCCGCCGCGTTGCTGGGGCGGGCTCAACGGACGGAAGTGTATTACGCTTGCTTGCGACGGCGCGCGGCCCAGCCGACCAAGCCAAGACCGCCCAACAGCATTGCGTAGGTGGTCGGCTCAGGGACCGGGGCGGCGGTCAGGATGTAGTCGTAGCCGATGTTGATTTCCTTGTTGTTGGCAAGGGAAGCAAAACGGTAGCCGAGGGCGATTACGCCATCGCCATCGCCATCGTTATGCGGCGTACCGCTCAGCAGGTAGGGGTCGGTTTGCCAGTTGCTGTACACGGTGGCTTCCGCCGACCAGCCGCCAGTGCTGCTCAGCGTGATGCTGTAACCCGTGCCTGGCCCGGTCGCCATCACTTCCGCGCCGACGCCCTGCGACAGGATGGAATTCATGGTGTTGTAGCTGCCATAACCCGCGAAGTCCTGGTCGGGGTCGAAGCCCACCGCGTAGGCAAGGTTGTTCAGCGTGCCGCCCGAAACGTTCTTCAGCACGACGCTGGTGTGGATCACGTTCGAGTCCAGGTCAAACGTGATGGTCTGCGACACCTTCAATCCCTGGTAGGTGCCGCCGGAGCTGATGATGAAGGCGGTGCCCGATGCGGTCACGTTCGATGTGCTGGTGTTGAACGGGTTGTACGCGCTGCCGGCGCCCGCGTTGTCCCACAAACTGTTGACGCCGATCGAGTAAAAAGCGAACGACGTGCCCGGCACCAGGAAGTCCGGCGCGTTGGTGAAATTACCAGTGCCGGTAGGGTCGAATTTCAGGCCGAGATTGTTACCAAAGTCGATCAAGGCGCCATTATGGCCGACACCCACCTGCAGGTAGTCGCCGGCCACTGTGACGTCAGCCATCGCGGTTTGTGCCCCCATCAGCAGGACTGCCGATAGCACCGCTTTGCGTAGAGTATTTTTCACTGCTCACCCCCGTTTTAAGGATTAGTGTTAGTAGAGTAGTTATGCCATCGATAAACGCCCGATGACGCAACACGCAGGTGCCCTAGGAGAGAGGCGCGAGGTGGATACCGCGACAGGTCTACGCCCGTCTACAAGTTATCAAACCGGCTAGTGAAATTTTCATGTACGAACTTTGTTTTACATATTACAACTCAAATATAGTAATTACAACGAAATAAATAGCTTGTCCCGGCCTCCCAACGGCGTCTCAGGGGCGTCGCTAGCCAAACGATAGCGCCGCACTGTCTCCTTTTTGCACAATCTGGTGCTCCGCCCGATTTTGAGTGGGTGTCCCCGCGACGGCGGATCCTAAGCCCTTGAATTAGCGGATATAAATGCCGAATGGCTACGGCCTTATGCGAGGGGGCGCCGGGGGAGTGTATAATCGAGGGTTTCCGCTTAACCGCATGATTTAATTCAGAAAAGCTCACTTCACCAATGCTAAGTACAGCAAATATCACGATGCAGTTCGGCGCCAAGCCGTTGTTTGAAAATATCTCCGTCAAGTTCGGCGACGGCAACCGTTATGGCCTGATCGGCGCCAACGGTTGTGGCAAGTCCACTTTCATGAAAATCCTCGGCGGCGATCTGGAGCCGTCGGCCGGCAACGTGATGCTGGATGTGAATGAGCGCCTCGGCAAGCTGCGCCAGGACCAGTTCGCCTACGAAGAGATGCGCGTGCTGGACGTGGTGATGATGGGCCACACCGAGATGTGGGCCGCGATCCAGGAACGCGACGCCATCTACGCCAACCCGGACGCCACCGACGACGATTACATGAAGGCCGCCGACCTGGAAGGCAAGGTCGCCGAGTATGACGGCTACACCGCCGAGGCGCGCGCCGGCGAGCTGTTGCTGGGCGTGGGCATTTCGATCGACCTGCACCAGGGCCCGATGAGCGCCGTGTCGCCCGGCTGGAAGCTGCGCGTGCTGCTGGCGCAGGCGCTGTTCTCGAATCCGGACATCCTGCTGCTCGACGAACCGACCAATAACCTGGACATCAACACCATCCGCTGGCTGGAGGACGTGCTCAACGAACGCAACTCCACCATGATCATCATCTCCCACGACCGCCACTTCCTGAACCAGGTGTGCACCCACGTGGCCGACATGGATTACGGCACGCTGAAGATCTACCCGGGCAATTACGACGACTACATGCTGGCCTCGACCCAGGCCCGCAACCAGCAGTTGGCCAACAACGCCAAGGCGAAAGAGAAGGTCGCCGAGCTGCAGGAATTCGTGCGCCGCTTCTCGGCCAACAAGTCCAAGGCCCGCCAAGCCACTTCGCGCGCCAAGATGATCGACAAGATCAAGGTCGAGGACATCAAGCCGTCCTCGCGCGCCTATCCGTTCGTGCGCTTCGAGGGCGAGAAGAAGCTGCACCGCCTGGCGGTGGAGGCTGAAGGCCTGAGCAAGAAATACGACCGCCAGCTGTTCAACAACTTCAACATCATGGTGGAAGCGGGCGAGCGCATCGCGATCATCGGCGCCAACGGCGCCGGTAAGACCACGCTGCTGCGCTGCATCGGCGGCGCCGATATCACCGGCCTCAACGCCGACCACGGCACCGTGAAGTGGGCGGAGAACGCCAACGTCGGCTACATGCCGCAGGATCCGACCGAGGACTTCGCCACCGACATCAACCTGACCGACTGGATGGGCAAGTGGACCAAGGAAGGCGACGACGACCAGGCCGTGCGCTCCATCCTGGGCCGCCTGCTGTTCGGCGGCGACGAGGTGAAGAAGTCGGTGCGCGTGCTGTCCGGCGGCGAGAAGGGCCGCATGATGTACGGCAAACTGATGCTGGGCCGTCACAACGTGCTGCTGCTCGATGAACCGACCAACCACATGGACATGGAATCGATCGAGTCGCTCAACATCGCGCTGGAAAAATATGCCGGCACCCTGATCTTCGTGTCGCACGACCGTGAATTCGTGTCGTCGCTGGCCAACCGCATCATCGAGATCAAGGAAAATGAAGTCGTCGATTTCCGCGGCGGCTATGAAGAGTATCTGACCAGCCAGGGTATCGCCTAAGCCATCATGCAAGCCATCGAGATCAAACCCGTCGAGTACGAACATCCACAAGACGGCGCCAGCTGCGTCGCCCATGCCTGGGCGCGCACGCCGGCCACGCCGAGCCCCGAGGAGCGTGTCGCCCTCAAGGAACGCATCAAACGCCTGCTAAAGGAAAAAGAGGCGGTGCTGGTGTCGCACTACTATGTCGATGCAGACCTGCAGGACCTGGCCGAGGAAACCGGCGGCTGCGTCTCCGATTCGCTGGAGATGGCGCGCTTCGGCCGCGATCACCCGGCCAAGACGCTGGTGGTGGCCGGCGTGCGCTTCATGGGCGAAACGGCCAAGATTCTGAGCCCGGAAAAACGCATCCTGATGCCGGACCTGGACGCCACCTGCTCGCTGGACCTGGGCTGCCCGGTGGACGAGTTCTCCGCCTTCTGCGATCAGCATCCGGACCGCACGGTGGTGGTGTACGCCAACACCAGCGCCGCCGTCAAGGCGCGCGCCGACTGGATGGTGACGTCGTCGATCGGCTTGGACATCGTCAAGCACCTGCATGAGCAGGGCAAAAAGATCCTGTGGGCGCCCGACAAGCATCTGGGTTCCTACATCCAGAAGCAGACCGGCGCCGACATGCTGCTGTGGCAGGGCTCCTGCCTGGTGCACGATGAGTTCAAGGGCGTCGAGCTGGAGCTGCTGAAAGCCCAATACCCGCAGGCGAAAATTCTGGTGCACCCGGAATCGCCGGCCAATGTGGTGGCGCTGGCCGACGTCGTCGGGTCGACCACGCAGATCATCACCGCCGCAGTGGAATCGGACTGCGACACCTTCATCGTCGCCACCGACAACGGCATCCTGCACAAGATGCGCGCCGCCGCGCCGGGCAAGCGTTTCATTGAAGCGCCGACCGCCGGCAACAGCGCCACCTGCAAGAGCTGCGCGCACTGCCCGTGGATGGCCATGAACGGCCTGCAGAATCTGGCCGACGTGCTGGAGAACATGGATAACAGCACCACGAATGAAATCTTCGTCGATCCGGAAATCGGCAAGCAGGCCGTGACCTCGATCACCCGCATGCTGGACTTCGCGGCGGCCAAAAAGGCCAAGGTGCAGCCAGGTCCGGATCTGGCGCAAGAAGCTAAACTGTTTTCGGGAATCGGTCCTGCATGAGCACTTTGTTGAACAAGTTCGCGCCGTTTGACGACGCGTTGAAATCGGCCTTTGAAGCCAATCTGCTGGCGGCCTTGCTGGAAGACGTGGGCACTGGCGACCTGACCGGCCTGCTGGTGCCGGAAGGCGGCCGCGCCAAGGCGCGCGTGATCGTGCGCGAGGACGCCGTGCTGTGCGGCGCGCCATGGTTTGAAGGCGTGATGAACTGCATGCAGGCCGGGATCGAAATCGACTGGAAGTACGGCGAAGGCGATTTGATGAAGGCCGACAGCGTGGTCTGCACCATCGAAGGCCCGGCGCGCGCGCTGCTGACGGCGGAACGCGCGGCCTTGAACTTCCTGCAGCTGCTGTCCGGTGTGGCAAGCGCTACCCGCAAGTACGTGGACGTGATCGCCGGCACCCGCGCGCACATTCTCGACACCCGCAAGACGCTGCCGGGCCTGCGCCTGGCGCAGAAGTACGCGGTGCGCGTGGGCGGTGGCCAGAACCAGCGCCTGGCGCTGTACGACGGCATCCTCATCAAGGAAAACCACATCGCGGCGGCGGGCGGCATCACCAACGCGGTGCTGGCGGCCAAGCGCCTGGACAAGGGCGTGTCGATCCAGGTGGAGGTGGAGTCGCTGGACGAGCTGAAGGAAGCCCTGGACGCGGGCGCGGTCTCGATCTTGCTGGATAACTTCAGCACGGACATGATGCGCGAGGCGGTGACCATCAACGCCGGCCGCGCGCTGCTGGAGGCTTCGGGCGGCATCAATTTCGACACCGTACGTGCGATCGCCGAGACCGGCGTGGACCGCATCTCGATCGGCAGTCTGACCAAGGATATCCGCGCCACGGATTATTCTTTACGCATCATTGGGTAATAAAATTTTATTGTTGAGTTAACCCGCGCACGATTGAAAATTGTTAAATTGAGTAACCAATAAAACAATAAAATCTAGGCTCTTTTTTTATTAAAGGAGCAATCTAGATGAAACTAAAATACGTTGCGGGTGTAGTGGGGATGTTGTGTCTGGCGGGTGCCGCGCATGCGGACAGCTTCGTCAATGGCGGTTTTGAGGCCGGTACCACCGATGGTTGGACCACCGGCGGCGGCTATCGCGGCAATGTGGTCAACGCCAGCCTGACCCCGGCGCAGTTGCTGCCGGGCGGCGCCCTGAATTCGGACAATGGCAGCCGTGGCGCCATCATCGACAGCAGCTACGTCGATCCACGCCTCGGTTCGCTGATCGGCTCCACCATCTACAGCGGCAACTACGCCTACCGCGCGGAAGACACGTGGGATGGCGGCTATGGCACGGCCATCAGCCAAAAAGTCACCAATTACACCGACTCGCAGATCGTTTTCGCCTGGAAGGCCGTGCTGGAGAACGGCGGCCACGTCGAGGACGAATCCGCTGTCATGAAGCTGACCCTGACCGACGACACCACCGGCCAACTGCTGGTGAGCCGCACCTACAATGCTGGCTATACCGGTTCTGGCGTCGACTCGCGCTTCCTGAGCGAGAGCGGTTTGTTCTACACCCCGCAATGGCAGGTTGAATCGCTGAGCATCGACTCGTCGCTGTCCGGCCACAGCTTCACGCTGTCGCTGCTGGCGGCCGACTGCTACCCGACCGCCCACACCGGCTACGTCTACCTGGACGGCTTTGGCGCCGCGCTGCCAGTGCCGGAACCTGAAACCTATGGCATGTTGCTGGCCGGCCTGGCGCTGATGGGGGTGGTAGCGCGTCGTAAAAAGTCGGCATAGAATAGGCCACGGCCGGCGTCACCGGCGTGAGGAGGGCGCTTGACCAACAAGGCCTCATTGCACTGTTCTGATAGCCGGCGGCACATGTTGATCGGTCTGTGCGGCATTGCGCTTGGCGCCTTGCCGCATTTTTCATGGGCCCGCCCGCCGTCGGCACGCGAGCTGGTGGTGGTGGGCACGCGCTTTGAAAACATTTATGAACGCCGCCCCAACGGCGAATTCGGCGGCATGGGGGTGGATCTGCTGCGCATGTTCGCGCAACGTCACGCCTATCAATTGAGGTTCGAACTCTATCCCTGGCGCCGCGCGCAGGAACTGATCAACGGCGCCAAGGCCGATGTGCTGGTCGGACCGTACAAATCGGCCGAACGCATGCGCACCATGCGCTTCAGCGAACAGGCTTTCTTCCAGGATCAGGTGGCGTTCTACGTGCGCGCCGACAGCTTGCCCTTGTGGGAAGGCGACTACGGCATGCTGCGCGGACGCCGCATCGCCACCCTCAACGGCTGGAACTATGGCCCGGCCTTCACCCGCGCCGCCCCCGAACTGACGATCAGCGTGACCAATTCCGTGGAAAACGGCTTGAAGATGCTGACGGCCGGCCATGTGGAGATGTTTGCCACCAACCGCCGCGATACCGATCCGGTGGTGGCGGCGCTGGGCATGCAGGACAAGGTGATGCCGTTGGCGCCGCTGATCGATGTGCAGGATGCCTACTTCGCCTATCCGCTGGCGCCGCGCTTTCCGGAAGCGCCGCGCCAGATGGACCGCATGCTGGCCGACATGAAGGCGCGCGGCGAGCTGCAAAAGCTGGCGCGCCGCTACGGGGTCATTCCGCCCTGATCTGCTTGCGCATCTTCGCCAGCGGCACTTTGACGTTGCCCGGCAAATCGAGCTCGATGTGCTCGACGATCTCGAAGCCGCAGGCGGTGTAGAGCGGCACGCCCGGCATGGTGGCGGCCAGCTCCAGCGTGCGGAAGCCGCCGGCCGCCGCCGCATCGCTGCAGTGGCGCAGCAGCAGGCGCCCCAGTCCCTGGCGCGCGGCCGAGGGATCGACAAAGAAGGCGCGGATGCGGGCCGGTTCGCGCGCCGGATCGAGCAGCGGATCGGCGCCTTGCTTGGTGCGGTCGGCGCCGAACAGGGTGCTGCGCTTGCTCCAGCCGCCGCAGGCCGCCAGTTGGCCGTCCTTTTCAATCACAAAGTAAGTCTGGTCCGCCACCAGCTGCGTATCCACGCCGAACACATGGCGGGTGACGGCTTGCGCCTGCTCGCTGGTGTAGAACCCTGCGCTCAATTCGATGCCGGAGCGCGCGATCAGCGCTTCCATGGCGGGAATGTCGGCTGGGGTGGCGTGACGGACCGTGACCATTATTTGCGGCGCGGCGGCGTGAGGATGGTGGGCAGGGCCTTGGCCAGCGTCTCCGGGTAGTCGCGGCTGAAGTGCAGGCCGCGGCTTTCACGGCGCAGCAGGGCGCTGTTGACGATCAGGCTCGCGACTTCCACCAGGTTGCGCAACTCCAGCAGGTCGTGCGTGACGCGGAAGTTCTGGTAGTACTCGTCGATTTCCTCCTTGAGCAGCGCGATGCGGTGCTGCGCGCGTTCCAGGCGCTTGGTGGTGCGCACGATGCCGACGTAGTTCCACATGAAGCGGCGCAGCTCGTCCCAGTTGTGGGCGATGACCACTTCCTCGTCGGCGTCGGTGACGCGGCTTTCGTCCCAGTCGGGCAGGTAAGGCACTTCGCCTTTTTCGCGGCTGGTGATGTCCAGCGCGCAGGCGCGGCCGATCACCACGCACTCCAGCAGCGAGTTGCTGGCCAGGCGGTTGGCGCCGTGCAGGCCGGTGCAGGCGGTTTCGCCCACCGCGTACAGGCCGGGCAGGTCGGTGCGGCCATGCAGGTCGGTGACGATGCCGCCGCAGGTGTAGTGCGCGGCCGGCACGATCGGGATCGGCTCCTTGGTGATGTCGATGCCGAGCTCCAGGCAGCGCGCATAGATGGTCGGGAAGTGCTCGATCAGGAATTCGGCCGGCTTGTGGCTGATATCGAGGTGGACGTAATCCAGGCCGCGCTTCTTGATTTCAAAGTCGATGGCGCGCGCCACCACGTCGCGCGGCGCCAGCTCGGCGCGTTCGTCGTGGGCCAGCATGAAGCGCTGGCCGGCGGCGGCGCCGGCTTCCGGCGGCAGCTTGAGCAGGCCGCCTTCGCCGCGGATCGCCTCGGTGATCAGGAAGGACTTGGCGTACGGGTGGTACAGGCAGGTCGGGTGGAACTGGATGAACTCCATGTTCGACACGCGGCAGCCGGCGCGCCAGGCCATGGCGATGCCGTCGCCGCTGGCGGTGTCCGGGTTGGTGGTGTACAGGTACACCTTGCCGGCACCGCCGGTGCACATGATGGTGTATTCGGCGGCGAAGGTGTGCACCTGGCCGGTTTGCTCGTCTTGTACATACAAGCCGTAGCACTTCGGCTGGGCGTTGCCTTTTTTGACAGGGTGCAGCTTGTCCGAGGTGATCAGGTCGACCGCGCAGTGGTGCTCGAACAGGGTGATGTTCGGGTGGGCGCGGACTTTCTCCTCCAGCGTGGTTTGCACCGCGCTGCCGGTGGCGTCGGCCGCGTGGATGATGCGGCGCTGGCTATGGCCGCCTTCGCGCGTCAGGTGGAAGCCCAGTTCCGCCGACTCGTCGCGGGTGAAGGGCACGCCTTGTTCGATCAGCCATTCGATCGCCTCGCGGCCATGCTCCACGATGTAGCGGGTGGCGCCTTCGTCGCACAGGCCGCCGCCGGCGATCAGGGTGTCGTCGATGTGCTGGGTGTGGCTGTCGCCCGAATCCAGCACGGCGGCGATGCCGCCCTGGGCCCAGTTGCTGGCGCCGTCCTTGAGGGCGCGCTTGGAAATGATCGCTACGGTACGCGTTTCGGCGAGATGCAGGGCGACCGAGAGGCCGGCCAGGCCGCTGCCGACAATGGCAACATCAAATTTCATGATTACGTTAGTGGAAGGCACGAAAGAAGCATGACTATAGACCATTTGTCATAGTCTCGTCACAAATAGCCATTTTGCCGGCGGGGATTGCAGCGCGATTGTGGGCGCTCAAAACGGTTTGATCCGCAGTTCCCCATGATGAAAGCTCCGTTCGGGGAGCTTATCGTGATCAGGATCTTTCATCATTATGTGTCGCGCATCGCCTTCATGCTGCTGTTGCTGGAGCTATCCATTCTGCTGGCCGCGGCCCTGGCCAGCGCGCCCCTGTGGCTGTCCGACACCGGGCAGCGGTATTGGCCGGCGCTGGCGTTCGCGCTGGTGATGGTGTTCAGCATGGGCACCCTGGGGATGTACCAGCATGACCAGTCGCGCGAGGATATCAAAAGTACACTGCTGCGTATCACCCCATCCTTTGTGCTGGGCTTTTGCCTGATGCACTTGCTGGCCGGGCTGGTGCCCGCCATGCAGTTGGGGCGGCTGGGCGGGATGGTGTTCTGGCTCGGCGGCGGCGCGGTGCTGCTGGCGCGGCTGGTGGTGTTCACGTCGGCGCAATCGAGCATGCTGGAGCAGCGGCTGATTATCGTCGGCGACGGCGCCATCGCGCGCGAGTGCCTGGACCTGGCCAATGGCAGCGTGGGCTTTCATCCGTTCCGGGTGGTGGGCTTCGTGCCGGTGCCGGGCGAACTGCGGGCGGTGCCGCCGGCCATGCTGCTGCCGGCGGACTTGCCCTTGCTGGCGTTGGCGCGCCGCTACGCCGCCGATGAAATCGTGGTGACGGTGGGCGACCGCCGCAACGGCGCCTTCCCGGTGCGCCAGTTGCTGGAGTGCGCGCTGGGCGGCGTGCCGGTGATCGACGCCGCCACCTTCTTTGAACGCGAGGCTTGCCAGATCCGTGTCGACTCGCTGCAACCAAGCTACCTGATTTTCGGCGGCGGCTTCGATCAAAGCCTGATGCGGGCCACGGTCAAGCGGGTGTTCGACCTGGTGGCCAGCGCGGCCATCGGATTGCTGGCGATGCCGGTGATGTTGGCCACCGCCGCCGCCATCAAGATCGAGGATGGCGGTCCGGTGTTTTACCGCCAGGAGCGAGTGGGGCGTAACAACCGGGCCTTCAAGGTGCTGAAGTTCCGCAGCATGCGCCAGGATGCGGAGCGCGACGGACAGCCGCGGTGGGCGGCGCAGGACGATCCGCGCGTGACGTCGGTCGGCCACTGGATACGCAAGCTGCGCATCGACGAGCTGCCGCAGATGCTGAACGTGTTCAAGGGCGAGATGAGTTTCGTCGGTCCGCGTCCGGAACGGGCTTACTTCGTTGAGCAGCTGTGCGGGAAGATCGCCTATTACAACGTCCGGCACGGGATCAAGCCGGGCATCACCGGTCTGGCGCAGGTGCGCTATCGCTACGGCGCGTCGGTGGAGGACGCGCTGCAAAAACTGCAGTACGATTTGTACTACGTGAAGAACAACAGCCTGTTTCTCGACTTGCTGATCCTGGTCGATACCGTGCAGGTGGTCTTGTTCGGCAAGGGCGGCCGCTGATGCGGTGGGACGATGCGCCGGCGGTCGCGGTGTTCAGCCACGGCGTGGCGGCGTTGGCTTTCGCCGCATTGGCCGGGTGGCTGTTGCGCCCCGGCTGGCGCGCAAGGCCGCATGCGCTGACGATGGCGCTGGCGGCTTTGCTCACCGCGCTGTGGGCGCTGTGCGGGGCACTGGCCGTGCGCGCAGGCGTGGCGGCGTCGACGTGGTCCGCCATCGCCTTGCTGGAGCTGCCCGAGGCCTTGCGCAGCCTCGGTTGGCTCGGCGTGCTGCTGGCCCTCGCGGGCGGGCGCAGGTTTTCTCCGGCCGCCGCGTTGCTGGTGTTCGTGCCGGCGCTGCCCTTGCTGCCGGGGTTGCCGCCGCAGTTGCGGGCGGCGCTGCCGATGGCGTTGGCGGTACTGGGCATGCTGCTGGTCGAGCATCTTTATCGGGGCACGCCGCCGAATGCACGCTGGGGCGTCAAGTTCGCCTGCCTTGGCATCGGCGCCTTGTTCACGTACGACTTTTACCTGTACAGCGATGCCATGCTGTTTCGCCGCCTTTCGCCGGATATCTGGGCCGCGCGCGGCGTCGTCAACGCCCTCAGCGCGCCCTTGCTGGCCATGGCGATGGCACGCGGTCCGTCCTGGACCATCTCCGTGCAGTTCTCGCGCCAGATCATGTTCCACTCCGCCGCCTTGCTCGGATCCGCGCTGTATCTGCTGGCGATGGCGGCCAGCGCCTGGTATCTGCGTTCGGTCGGCGGCGCATGGGGAGGCGTGATGCAGCTGGCCTGCCTGTTCGGCGCCGTCTTGATCCTGATGGCGCTCCTGTTCTCGGGCACGATGCGTGCGCGTCTCAAGCTTTTCATCAGCAAGCACTTTTACAAGGGGCGGTATGACTATCGCGAAGAGTGGCAACGCTTCACGCGCGCGCTGTCAGACGACAGCGACGGCTTGTCCGAGCGCGCCATCCAGGCCGTGGCCACGCTGGTGGAAAGTCCCGGCGGCCTGCTTTGGCTGCGGCGCGAGGGTATCTACCAACCGGTGGGCCGCTGGAACGTGCCGCTGCCAACGGCGGAGGAAAGCGCGGACGGCGTCTTGTGCCAGTTACTCGCCAGCCGCAGCTGGGTGATCGAGCTTCCCGGCTGGCCTGAGCGGCCGGCGTGGGCCGAGGGCCTATGGCTGGTCGTGCCGCTGATGCTGGAGCGCAGCCTGTTCGGCTTCATCGTGCTGGCGCCGCCGCGCACCGCGCTGCAGCTGAACTGGGAGGTGCGCGACGTGCTGAAAATCGCCGGCAGCCAGGCCGCCAGTTGCATCGCCCATCGCGCCTCGGCGGATGGGCTGGCCGTTGCGCGGCAGTTCGAATCGTTCAACCGCATGTCCACCTTCGTCGTGCACGACCTGAAAAACTTGGTGTCGCAGCTTTCGCTGCTGCTGGTGAATGCTGAAAAACACAAGTCCAATCCCGCCTTCCAGCAAGACATGCTGGACACGCTGTCGCACTCATTGGGCAAGATGAAACACATGCTGCTGAAACTGGGCCGCGATCAGGCGCCCGATACCATCGCGCCGCTGCGGCTCGATCAATTGCTGGCGCGCGCCGTGCAGGCGCATGCCGGCAGCGAGCCACGGCCAGCGCTGGAACTGAACGCCGCCGGCCTGATCGTGCTTGCGGACGGTCAGCGGCTGGAGCGGGTGATTGGCCATCTGGTGCAGAACGCCATCGAGGCCACGCCACGCACTGGCGAGGTGCTGATACGGCTTGACGCAAGCGAAGGGACGGCGCTGATCGAGATCAGCGACACAGGCCATGGCATGAGCGAACAATTCATCCGCGAGCGCCTGTTCCAGCCTTTTGTCTCCACCAAGGCCGCAGGCATGGGCATTGGCGTGTTCGAAAGCCGCGAATACCTGCGCGAGATCGGCGGCCAGCTGCACGTCACCAGCGCGCCGTCCCAAGGCACGGTGTTCCGCCTGTTACTGCCATTGCATAAGGAGTCTGAACATGGGTAAGCATAAACTGCTGGTGGTCGAGGATGACCCCGGCCTGCAAAAGCAGCTGCGCTGGAGTCTCGACGCTTACGACGTCGTGACAGCGGACGACCGCGAGAGCGCATTGTCGCAACTGCGCCGGCACCAACCGGCCGTAGTCACCATGGACTTGGGTCTGCCGCCGGACCCGGACGGTGCCGGCGAAGGTCTGGCCTTGCTGTCGCAAATACTGGCCGCGGCGCCGGACACCAAGGTGATCATCCTGTCCGGCAACCAGGAGCGCGCGCACGCCTTGAAAGCGATCGCGATGGGAGCGTACGACTTCCATCAGAAGCCATTGGACGCCGACACGCTCGCGCTGGTGATCGCCCGCGCTTTCTACCTGCACGCCATGCAGCAGGAGAACCGCCGCATGCTGCAGATACAATCGGATTCGCCGCTGGCCGGCATCATTAGCCGGGACCCGGTTATGCTGAAACTGTGCCGCAACGTGGAGAAAGTGGCGCCGTCCGCCGCCACCGCCATGTTGCTGGGCGATTCAGGCAGCGGCAAGGAGCTGATCGCACGCGGACTGCATCAATTGAGCGCCCGCAGTGGCAAGCGCTTTGTCGCCATCAACTGCGCGGCGATTCCGGAAAACCTGCTCGAAAGCGAGTTATTCGGCTACGAAAAGGGCGCGTTCACCGGCGCCCAACGCCAGACGCAGGGTAAGCTGGAGCTGGCGCATGGCGGCACGTTGTTCCTCGACGAGATCGGCGACATGGCGATGCCGCTGCAAGCCAAGCTGCTGCGCTTCCTGCAAGAGCGCGTGATAGAACGCGTGGGCGGGCGCACCGAGATCAGCATCGACGTGCGCGTGGTGTGCGCGACGCATCGCAATCTGAAGGCGCTGGCGGCGGAAGGCGCGTTTCGCGAGGATTTGTACTACCGGCTCAGCGAGATCGTGCTGACCATCCCGCCGCTGCGCGAGCGTGCCGGCGACCGGGCGCTGCTGGCGCATCACTTCCGCAACAAGTTCTGCGCCAGCGAGGGGCGCACCATGCTGGCATTCAGCGGCGAGGCTTTGGCGGCGATCGAGGCGTATGCGTGGCCGGGCAATGTGCGCGAGATGGAAAACTGCATACGCCGCGCCGTCATCATGGCCGACGGACCGCAGATCATGCCTGCCGATCTGGGACTGCCCGATGGCGCGGAAGAGAATCTAAATTTGCGCCAGGTGCGCGAGGCCGCCGAATACCGCGTGATGGTGCAGGCGCTGGCGCGGGCCGACGGCAATATCGTCAAGGCCGCCGAACTGCTGGGCATCAGCCGCCCAACCTTGTACGACTTGATGAATCATCACGGCTTGAAGTAATCAATCGCGCCATTCGCCTGCCGCTTGCAGTTTGTTTTTCAGGCCGGACAGCGGAAAGCCCATGCCGTAGGCCTTTTGCGCACTGGCGCGGGCCTTGTCGTAGTCCTTCTTTTTCAGGTACAGCAGCCCCAGATTGTAGTGCGCTGTCGAATTGTCCGGTTCCAGCCGGGCGGCGTGCTCCAATTGTTCGGTCGCGCTGTCTGTCTGGCCGAGCGCCAGCAGGTAGCCGCCGTACAACGCATGCACGCGAGCGTCGTCCGGCCGGTAGCGCAGCGCGCGGTCGAAAAAGCATTCAATGGTGTAGCGGGCGCCGTGCGGCTTGCGGTTGCGGTCGCGCAAGGCCAGGCGCGACATGGCCGCCAACGCCCGGTGATGGTTCGGGAAGTGCTCCAGCGTGTAGCTGATGTCCGCGCCCACGGCGCCGGTCGCGCCGCGCACCAGGCGCTCCACGTTGGGCGTGAAGTGGAAGTTCTCCACCACGGCCAATCCCTGGCGGTCGTCAGCATTGGTGTAATCGCCGCCCGGATCGTGCTTGACGTAGGCGGGACAGTCGTCGGCGGCTTGCGTGCTGGCGCAGAGCAGCAGCATGGCCAGTAGTTTCATGGTTGCTCCTTGAGGTGGATGCGGTCCAGAAGTGCGGCGAGCTCCCGCGTGCGCGCCGCGCGCGAGCAATGGGCGATGAAGGCGGATTGCGCCAGCGGGGCGCGCCGTTCGCGGCACAGGTGGAGGAAGCGTGTGAGCGCCGCCGCGATGTCGTCCGCCGCATCCAGGCGGCCAATGGTGTCGATGCCGGCGCGACGCACCGCACAAGCGGTGTCGCCTTCCGGATGCGTGAGCGCCAGCAGCGGGCGGCGGGCCCGCAGGTATTCGTACAGCTTGGCCGGGATCTGGTGGTTGCAATTGGCCGCTTGCAGCAACAGCAGGCCGTCCGCATCCAGCATTTCCGCCAGCCCTTGGTGGTAGGGTAGCGGCGGCGCCAGTTCCACCATGTCTTCCATGCCGCGCAACAGGCCGCGCAGATAGTCGTCATGACCGCTCGCCCGCAGTATCAGCCTGAAGCTTGCGGCGTGAATGGCGCCCGCTGACCGCAAGCGTGCCAACGCTTCGAACAGCGCACGCGGGTCACGCTCCGAGGGATAAATGACGCCGCTGTGCAGCAGGCGGAAAGGCCTGGCCGGGCGCGCGGGCGGCGAAGACATCTCCGCCGCGATGAAGCTGGCCTCATCGTAACCGTTCTCTATCAATTTGATGCGCGGCGCGTGTTCGTCGCCAAAGCGTGTGTTCAGATCCCGCACCGCGCCCGGTGTTGTACAGATGATCGCCGCGCCGCGCCGCACGGCCTGCCGCTCTATCCAGCGGTGGATGCGGTAGCGACGCGGGTCTGGCGGATAGTCCTGGTCGATCATGGGGTCGCGCTGGTCGGCGATCCAGGGCAGGCCGCTCAGGCGGTGCAGCGTCAATCCGATCAGGTGGGCGGTGGCGATCGGGTAGCTGGACCAGACGGCGCTAGGCTGGTATCGGCGTATCAAGCGCATCCCTGCCGGCACCGCGCTAAGCCACCAGGATATCCAACGGTCCGGCTGCGACAGCAACGCTGGATAGTGCCCGCGCAGAGCCAGGTGGCGCGCGCTGTCCAGCGCAAAACTGCGATGCGCTGGCGCGCTGGCGGCAAGGTCGCAATCCGGATAGGCATGCGGACTTACCGACAACACCAGCGGTTCCCAGCCCGACTGCGGCAGGTACTGGGTGAACGACAGCGTGCGGTGGATGCCGCTGCCGCCGCGCAGGGGCGGGTAGTGGTAAGCGATCATGAGCACGCGCTTCACCATGTTTTTATCCACTTGGTGCAGATGGCCGCCACTTCGTCGCGCCAGACCTGACGCGCGAAGGTGTGGTTGGCATGGGGGATGACGGCCTGGCGCACGCGCGGCAGCGCCAACAGCTCGCGCCAGTGCGCGTGCCGCCGTGGCAGCGCCATGAACTCGCGCGCCCCAAGGTCCGCGCCGCTCAGGATGATGAGCACCTGGCCGCGAAAGCGCTCCAGCGCCTGATACAGCCGTTCCGGCAGCGGCTCGATCTGCGCCATGGGCTGACGGGCGGCTTGCGCCAGCTGCCTGAATGAATCCAGTGCGCGCCGAAAGCCAAAGCCACCACTGGCCAGCTTGCGCCAGAATGCGGCGTCGCGCACGCGCTCAAGATAGTAGTGGCGCAGCGTGGCGCGGGCCCGCCCCTGATCGGTTCGCACCCATGGATTTGCCAGCACCAGGCCGGTAATGCGCGGATCGCTCCAGGCGTGGAAGGCAGCGGCGGTGGCGCCGTCGCACAATCCCCACAAAACCACTTCCTGCATGGCCGGCATGGTGCAGAAAAACTCGCTGATGGCCGCCTCCAGGTCATCCTGTATCGATTCGAAGTCGCGCATGTCGCCTTCGCTGTCGCCCATGCCGCGGTAATCGAAACGCATCACCGGAACCTGATGCGCGGCCAGATGCCGCGCCAGCAGAACGAACTGGCGGTGGCTGCCGACCCGGTACTGCGGGCCGCCGGTGACGATCAGCACACCGCGCGTCAGCGGTTCGTCCGGCACGTGCAGGATGCCGATCAGCCAGCAGCCCTGGCACAGGAAGCGCAGCACGCGTTCGTGGGCCATTATGCGCACTCCATGGCGGAGGAGGTGGCGGCCAGCAGCTCGGGCACGATGCCGATTTCCGCGCTGCTCCAGAATGGCTCGCCGTGTACTGGATAGGCGCGCACACTGGCGCCATCGTCGCGCCAGCGGTCGATCAGCAGGGCGGACGCCGGCTGCAGCGCAGCGCCGGCGTTGCCTGCGGCGGCCGCATATGCGCTGGCGGCGTCACACCCGGGGGGCATGCTCAGTTCCATCCAGTGCACCGGGCAGCGCGGCGTCAGCGCGGCGGCGTCCAGGCCGCCGATGGCGGAAGACAGCGCCGGCGGCATCAGGTAGCCGGCGATTTCGGTGTCCTGTTCCACGGCGGGTGCGCTGGAAAACAGCCTGGCCGCGCTTTGCAGCCGCGCGAATTGGTTCAGGTGCGCGCGGCCGCTGAGGGCCGGCTGCCAAAGGATCAAAGCCTCGGGACGCGCGCGCGATGCAAAGTCCAGCGCCAGCAGGGCGCCGAGCCGCAGCCCCCACAAATAGCGCGCCCCCAGCTTGTGCTCCGCCAGCCATTGCCATGCGCGCGCGAGATCGTTGAGCCAGGTGTCCCAGCGGGCCGCGGCCAGTTCGCCGCTGCTGTCGCCGCAGCCGTACAAATCGATCTGCAGCACGCCAAAGCCGGCCTGCGCGTAGGCGCGAGCCTGCAGCGACACCATGCGCCGGCTCTTGTTCAATTCTTCCGCGAACGGGGGAACATGGAGGATGGCGCCGCGCACGGCGACACCCGGCTCCGGCTCGTGATACAGGCAAAAGCGCTCGCCCTCGTCGGCGCTGAGGAAGAATGGCAGGGCGCTCAACGATACGGCGTCCACGGTCATTCCAGTTTGCTGGCGACGAAGTCGGAAAGCGAGCCAACGGTGGCGAAATGGCGCGCGCTGATCTCGTCGTCCCGCACTTCGAAGCCGTAGTACTGCTCCAGCGCGACGATCAGGTTGGCCACCGCCATGGAGTCCAGTTCCGGCATGGCGCCCAGCAGCGGGGTGTCCTCGGTCAGCGGCTGGTAGCTCAGGCCCAGCGTGGTTCTCAGTATCTGGCAGACTTGTTGGAAAGGTGGCATGGCGGCTCCTGTGTGGGCACATCGAACATCAGTTGGGGAAAGGATGCGGGGCTGCGCGACAAGTGGAAGTAGGGCGGCAGGCTGGCGATCATCCATTGCCACGTGCCGCAGCGCAGGAACACCGCGTGCCCAAGCGGCACGGTGCCGATTTGCGCATGCGCGCGCAGCGAGGCGGCGTTGAAGGCGGAGATGCGGCTGCAGGTCCAGCGCACGCCGTGCCGGCGCAGATGCTGCCGCGCCGCTTCCCACAGGCGGCGGAAGACCCAGCCGAGGCGCTCGTCCGGCCGCACCCAGACGTCGAAGTCCCAACTGGTGCGCGCCGAACGCAGGCAATAGCGCACGCGCACCTCGTCCTCCTGGTAGGCCCCGCCAATCAGCCAGAGAAACCCGGCCAGGCGGCCGTTGCGCCACGCCGCCAGCGTCCGCGCGCCTTGCGCGTAGCGCTCCCGCACCACGCTGGCCGGCCGCGGATAGTCCGGCGGCAGCGGATCGGCGGCGCTGGCGGGGCGGATGTCGATGTCGGCGCCGCGCATCGGCGTCAGCGCGGTGTCGCCGACGTACTGGGCCACGAACAGGTAGCGCAGCAGGGTCCAGCGCCCGCCGCTGGCGCGCGCCAGCAGGCGCGCCAGCACGTACAAGGCGGTGTTGAACCAACCCAGTTGCGCGAGGGTGAGACGCAGGCAGTTCGTCATGGCTTCTGTCCTTGAGGGCGGGATTCCGATTAGACTATGGCCTCTAATCGCCCGGTTTGCGCCAGCACAAGCGGAAGCGGTGTTTGATCCTTATCAAGAACGCCCGCGCGGATTGTCT
The DNA here is from genome assembly GCF_013376005.1 of Duganella sp. SG902. GTDB lineage: Bacteria > Pseudomonadota > Gammaproteobacteria > Burkholderiales > Burkholderiaceae_D > Rugamonas. The sequence goes on from NZ_JABMJK010000010.1 coordinate 140,591, forward strand.
CGATGATGGAAGACCCGTCCACAGCGAAGGCCTACCGTCATGGCGCAGTTAATCCACGATTTCATCTTTGCATCCGCGCGCGCGACACCCGAGCGGCAGGCGCTGTCCTACCAGGGCGTCGGCCTGAACTATGGCGCCCTGGCGCAGATGGTGCGGCAGGCGGCCGACGCCTGGCTGAACCACGGCCTCGCGCGCGGCGAGCGGCTGGCGGTGTTCCTCGAAAAGCGCGAGGAGGCGGTGGTGGCGATGTTCGGCGCTGCCGCCGCCGGCGGCGTGTTCGTGCCGGTCAATCCGGTGCTGAAGCCGGAGCAGGTGGCGTACATCCTGGCCGACTGCAATGTGCGCGTCCTGGTCACGTCGCGCGAGCGATTGAACCAGCTCGCCGGCGTGCTGGCGGCCTGCCCGGACCTGCGCACGTTGATCGTGATCGGCTCAATGGAGGGCCTGGCGCCGCCGCCCGGTGTTCAACTGCACTCGTGGCGCGAAAGCATGGGGGCGGCGCCGCCGCGCACGTCCCACGCCTGCATCGACGCCGACATGGCGGCCATCCTGTACACCTCGGGCAGCACCGGCAAGCCCAAGGGAGTGATCCTGTCGCACCGCAACCTGGTGGCGGGCGCGCTGAGCGTCGCAGGCTACCTCAACAACACGCCGGAAGACCGCATCCTGTGCGTGCTGCCGCTCAGCTTTGATTACGGCCTGAGCCAGCTGACCACCGCCTTCGCCGTCGGCGCCTGCGCGGTGCTGCTCAATCACCTGCTGCTGCGCGACGTGCTGGACGCCGTCGACCGCGACCGCATCACCGGGCTGGCCGGCGTGCCGCCGCTGTGGATACAGTTGGCCGAGCTGAGCTGGAACCACGCGCGCCGCCTGCGCTACATCACCAACTCCGGCGGCGTGATGCCGCGCCACACCATCAAGGCCTTGCGGCACGCCTTGCCGCATGTGCAGATCTTCTTGATGTACGGCCTGACCGAGGCGTTCCGCTCCACTTATCTGGCGCCGGAGCAGCTGGATCTGCGGCCCGACTCCATCGGCAAGGCCATCCCCAACGCGGAAATTCTCGTGCTGAGGCAAGATGGCTCGCCATGCGCGCCCAACGAGCCGGGCGAACTGGTGCATCGCGGCGCGCTGGTTTCCATGGGCTACTGGAACGACGTGGCCCGAACGGCCGAGCGTTTCCGCCCCTTGCCGGCGCGCGCGGACGGCCTGCCGCTGGCCGAGCTGGCGGTCTGGTCCGGCGACACGGTGCGGGCCGATGAGGAGGGTTACCTGTACTTCATCGGCCGCGGCGACGACATGATCAAGACCTCCGGCTACCGCGTCAGCCCGGCGGAGGTGGAGGAAATCGTCTACGCCACCGGCCTGGTGTGCGAGGCGGCGGCCTTCGGCTATCCGCATCCCACGCTCGGCCAGGCCATCGCGCTGATGGTGGTGGGCCTGACCGTGGATGGCGACGCGCTGCTGGCCGCCTGCAAGCGTGCCTTGCCGGCCTATATGGTGCCCGCCCGCATCGAGTTACGCGAGCAGCCGTTGCCGCGCAATCCCAACGGCAAGATCGACCGCAAACTGCTCGCGCAGACGCTGGAGGCGCGCCCATGACGCCCGCGCACGCCGAGCTGCGCCAGTTCCCGGTGCTGGACGATTGCCTGCAACTGGGCGGCATCACGCTGCCACGGCTGGCCGAGCGGGTGGGCGGCACGCCGTTCTATGCCTACGAGCGCGAGCACATCCAGTCGCGCGTGGCCTTGTTGCGCAGCACCTTGCCGCCGGCGTTGCATTTGCATTACGCCATCAAGGCCAACCCCATGCCGGCGCTGGTGCAGATGATGGGCTTGCTGGTGGACGGCTTTGACGTGGCCTCCGGCGGCGAACTCAAGACGGCGCTGGATGCCGGCATGCCGCCGTCGCGCATCAGCTTTGCTGGTCCGGGCAAGAGTAATGCCGAATTGCGCGGCGCGATCGCGGCGGGCGCGCTGCTGCACCTGGAATCGGAGCAGGAGATGGAACGGGCCGCGCGCATAGGCGAATTGCTGGGCCTGACGCCGCGCGTGGCGGTCCGCGTCAATCCCGAATTCGAGCTCAAGTATGCCGGCATGAAAATGGCGGGCGGTGCGCAACAGTTCGGCGTGGACGCCGAGCGCGTGCCGGCCATGCTGCGCAAAATGGCCGCGCTGGGGCTGGATTTTCACGGTTTCCACCTGTTCTGCGGCGCCCAGAACCTGTCCGCCAGGGCGATAGGCGAGTCGCAGCGCCTGTGCGTCCAATTGGCGCTGCGGCTGGCTGGCTACGCGCCGTCTCCGCTGCGGGTGCTAAACATCGGCGGCGGCTTTGGCGTGCCGTACTTCCCCGGCGAGCGCGCGCTCGATCTGGCGGCGGTGGGCGAGGGCTTGCACGAACTGATGCGCAAGCTGGCCGCGGAGTCGCCGCAAACGCGGCTGGTGCTGGAGCTGGGGCGCTATCTGGTGGCCGAGGCCGGCGTCTACGTCTGCCGCGTGCTGGAGCGCAAGCTGTCGCACGGACAGGTGTTCGTGATTACGGATGGCGGCATGCATCACCATCTGGCGGCGTCCGGCAATTTCGGACAGGTGATACGCAAGAATTATCCGGTCGCGATCGGCAACCGCATGCAAGCCGGCCCGCGCGAGGTGGCCACGGTGGTGGGCCCGCTGTGCACGCCGCTCGATAAGCTGGCCGACAGCATGGAACTGGCCCGCGTCGAACCGGGCGACTTCGTGGTGGTGTTCCAGTCCGGCGCCTACGGCATGACCGCCAGTCCGACCGCGTTCCTGAGTCATCCGCTGCCGCTGGAGGTGCTGGTATGAACGGCGTAAGCGGCTACATCAATCCGCCGGAGGCGCCCGGCTTTGGCTTGAGCACGCCGGAGCGCGACCAACGGCTCAGCATGCACCGTGAGCCTGGACTGGTGGCGGTGATCTGGGGCCGCGCCACACTGGATGGCAGCGGCGAGCGCATGGCGGAACGCTTCGCCGCCGCATGGCGGGCACGCGGCGCGGCGGCTTGCGTCGAGCTGGGCGGTCATTTCGCGGCCTGCGTGATAGATCATGCGTCCGGGCAGGCGCTGCTGGCCATAGACCGCAGCGGCGTGTACAGCATGCATTATCAGTCGGGACCGCAGGGACTGTGGTTTGCGACCGACGCGTCGGCGCTGCCGGCAGGCGAGCTGGACGCGCAATCGATCTACAACTATCTGTATTTCCACGTGATACCGGCGCCGCGCGGCGTGTATCGTGGCCAACAGCGCCTGCTGCCGGGCGAGTACCTGCTGTATCGGGCCGGCCGCAGCGAGCGCGGCGTGTATTGGCGCATGCGTTTCCGCGAGGAGCGCGCGCTGCCGTTTGCGGTGATGAAACGGCAGTTCCTCGATATCGTGCGCGATGCGGTGAGACAATCGGCAGGGGGCGAAGTGGGCGCCTTTCTCAGCGGCGGCACCGACAGTTCCACGCTGGCCGGCATGCTGGGCGAGATCAGCGGGCAACCGGCGCGCACCTATTCGATCGGTTTCGACGTGGATGGCTACGATGAAATGGACTACGCCCGCCTCGCCGCGCGGCATTTCAAGACCCGCCACCACGAGTATTACCTGACCGCGGGCGACGTGGCCGACGCGATTCCACGCATCGCGGCCGCCTGCGACCAGCCGTTCGGCAACTCCTCCATCGTCCCGGCCTATTTTTGCGCGGAGATGGCACGCGCGGATGGCATTGGCAAGCTGATCGGCGGCGACGGCGGCGACGAGCTGTTCGGCGGTAACGAGCGCTACGCACGTCAGGCGGTGTTCGCACGGTATGAGCGATTGCCGTCCAGCGTGCGTCAGCTGGCGCTCGAGCCGCTGCTGTTCGGCGTCGCAGGCAACGCGGATCTGCGGTTGCTGCGCAAGGCCCGCAGCTACGTCGAGCAGGCGCTGTTGCCGATGCCGGCACGCCTGGAAAGCTACAATCTGCTGCGGCATTATGGCCCGGCGCAGGTCCTGCACACGGAGTTCCTGGCCGCCATCGACCAGGCGTCGCCGCTGGATCAGCTGAACGCCTGCTACTGGGAATCGCACGGTCTCAGCCAGATCAACCGCATGCAGGCGCTGGATCTGCGCTACACGCTGGCCGACAACGACTTGCGCAAGGTCACCACGGCCTGCCGGCTGGCTGGCGTGGAAGCGGCTTTTCCATTCCTCAGTGATGACATGCTGGCGTTTTCGGCGCGCCTGCCGCCTGCCGATAAACTGCACGGCACGCGGCTGCGCTATTTCTTCAAGCATGCCTTGCGCCAGCATCTGCCGCGCGCCATCCTGCGCAAGAAGAAGCACGGTTTCGGCATGCCGTTCGGCCAATGGCTGCAAACGGACGCGCATCTGCGCGCGCTCGCCTATGACAGCCTGAGCGATCTGAAGCGGCGGCGCATCGTGCGGCCCGAGTTCATCGATCAGCTCACGCGCAAGCTGGTGCGCGAGCATCCGGCCTACCACGGGACCATGGTGTGGGTGCTGATGATGCTGGAGCAGTGGCTGCAACAACACGCTATACCGCAACCCGCCGTTGCGCCAGCAGGCGTAGCAGAAACCGCGGGCGGTCCGGCTCCCAGGGCGTGAAGCGTGGCAGTTGCAGCAGGTCGCTGCCTTCGTAGGCGGTGCCAGCCACGGTGCTGAAGGCCCACGTGAACCCCAGTTCGCGCACCATGTCGACGTGGCGCTGGTGGTAGTCGGCGCCGGGCTTGCCGTTGGGATAGGCGAACATGGTCAGCGGGGTCTGGATGATGTCTTCCAGCACTTGCTTGCCTTGGCGGATGTCGGCCAGCGCCTCGGCGTCCGGCACGGCGGCCAGTATCGGGTGACGATGCGTGTGGGCGCCGATATCCATGCCGGCCCGCACCAGCGTTTGTACCTGGGCGCTGGTCATCATCAAGTCGCGGTGGCGGGGCGGCGCCAGGGCGCGGGCCGCGCGGAGGCGGTCTTCAAACGGCCGATATTTCAATTGATCCAGCAGCTGATCCAGCGCGCGCGGGGCCAGCCTGGCCTGGCGCGCGTGCGCGATCACGTCGTCATTCCACATCTGGCCGCCATTCAGGTAGGCGCTGGCGATGAAGAAAGTGGCGTGCAGGCCGTGGCGTTGCAGCACCGGCAGGGCGAAGTCGGCGTTGTCCGCGTAGCCGTCGTCGAAGGTGATGGCGGCCGCGCGCGGCGGCAGGCGCCGCTGCCGCAGGCGGTGCAGGGCGACGCTCAGCGGCAAGACGTGGAAGCAGCGCTTCAGCAGCGACAACTGGTGATCGAAGCGCCGCACGTCCGGCAGACTGGGCAGCAGGGGATCGGGCTCCAGCAGCACGCGATGGTAGATCAGGATAGACAGGCGGTTCATGGCACGGCTCCGGAAGCGCGGCTCGCCAGCCGCTGCGCCGTCAATGCGCGCAGCGCCACCACGGCGGCCATCAGGTAGTAGGGAACGTCGAAGTAAAGCAGGCTGAGGAAGGCGCCGCCGACGGCGAAGCCGATCAGGCTGGCCTGGATCATCTTGGCCAGGTTGCTGGCCCATTGCAGCTCGGGATCATCGCCGCTGTTGCGCACCACCCAGGCGGCGGAGCGCCAGGTCAGCGTGCCCAGCAGCAGGTACAGGCCGAGTCCGATGAAGCCGTGCTCGCCCAGCGCCTGGAAATAGATGCTGTGGGCGGCATGCACGTCGGCCGGATTGGGCGCGTAAAGATAGAACACCGACGGCTCGGCGATCTCGAAGCCGCCGCCGAAGAAGCGGTCCCGGGCCAGGTTGTACGCCATGTTCCAGGCGTTGATGCGGCCCATGGCGGAGTTGTCGGACTGGTAGTCGGTGATGCTGTCCATGCGTTCGGTCCAGCGTTCGGGCATGAACAGCATGGCGAACGGCGCGAACACGGCGATCAGCAGCGCGCCCAGCATCTTCTTGTGGCTCTTCAGCCACATCAGCATCATCATGGCGGCGATGGCCAGCAGGGCGCCGCGCGAATACGAGCCCAGCGCCGCCATCGCCGACAGCACCATGGCCGCCGTCCAGCCGCGCTTGACCCAGGGCTGGTCGCTGCTTAGCTGCAGGTAGCGCATCAGCGGAATGGCGATGATGAGCGCCAGCGCGATTTCGTTGTTGCCGCCGATGAAGGTGCCGGTCGGGCCCCAGACACGGAAATTGCCGCCTTCCCGCACCGTGAAGATGCCGCCTTTTACACCGTAGAAGCCGAGCGATATCGCCAGTACCCAGATCATGCGGTGCACGTCCTGGCGGCTGCGGATCACCACCATGGTCACCAGGCTCATCAGCATGATTTTCATCACCTTGCCCAGTTGTATCTGCGAGGCGGCCGGGAAGATCGCGAACAGGGTGGTGACGTTCATCCACAACACCATGGCCAGCAGGGCGAAGGTGATGCCGCTGGCGGGCAGGCTCTTGGGCGCGCGCGAGGTGGCCAGGCTGAAGATGGTCACCACGGCGATGATCTGCGCGAACGGAAACGTGGTGGCGAAGCCCCAGCCCTGCGTGTGCGGATTCATGACGCTGATCCAGATCCACATCAGCACGCCGTTGACCGGATTCTTCACGATCAGCGGCAGGCTGGCGAAAACGATGAGGGTGATGAGTATGTCGCGCATGGCAGTCGTTGATTTGGCTCAACGAAGCGTTTGAGCCTGTTAGTACACTGGCTTTTTGCTCTAGCGATCTTAGAACAGGGGAGGGCAGGCCTTGTTGACCGTACTCATGGCGACTCGCGATGGGCTAGGCACGTTGCCCAAGGTGCTGGACGCCTACTGCCGCCTGATGCCGCCGGCCGGCGGCTGGCGCCTGCTCATCATCGACAACGGCAGCAGGGACGGCACGGCGGAGCTGCTGGCCAGCTACGCCAGCCGTCTGCCGTTGCGCTGCCTGCATGAGGCGCGGGCCGGCAAGAACCATGCGCTGAATCGCGCGCTGGACGATGCGCTGGCCGCACAGGGCGAGGACCAGGACCTGTTCATCTTTACCGACGACGACGCCGTGCCGGCGCCAGACTGGCTGCGGCAGTGGCAGGCCTGCGGGGATGCTCATCCCGATCACGATGTCTTCGGCGGCGCCATCGCGCCCGACTGGGCGGAGGCACCGCCGGCGTGGCTGTTGCCCTTGATACCCACCGGCCTGACTTATGGCCTAACCTCGCCGGCGTTGCCGGACGGCCCGGTGTTCCCGGGGCTGGTTTGGGGCGCCAACATGGCGGTCAGGCGCGCGATTTTCTCGGCGGGGCATCGCTTCGATACCTGCACCGGCCCCAACGGCGCGGACTATGCGATGGGCAGCGAGACGGAGTTCACGCGCCGCCTGGCCGCCGCCGGCCATCAGGCCTGGTTTTGCCGCGCGCCGCAGGTCGCGCATCAGATCCGCACACATCAGGTGCGCATCGATTACATCCTGCGCAAAGCGTGGCGCTTTGGGCGGGGCAAGTACCGGCAGGAACGGCCCGGACGCTTCGCCGAGTGGTTCGGCGTGCCGCGCTGGATGCTGATGCGTTACGCGCTGGAGCTGGCCGCATGGGCTGGCGCCGCGCTGAAAGGCGACGTAGGCCGCAAATTCCGGCACCGCTGGGAACTGGCTTTCCTGAGCGGATATTTCCATGAGGCCTGGCACGGCGCGCCGCGCAGCGGTCCGACGGTGCTGGTCACCAGCTATTCCGGCGAGCTGGGCGGCATGGAACTGCGGATGGCGCAGGAAGTCCGCTATTTGCGGCCGGCCGGCTACACGGGCGTGCTGGCGCTGCGCCAGTTCGAGGGACTGGACAGCTGGTCGCAACGGCTGGCGCGGGAACAGATCACGGTGGCGCAGTTTGGCCCGCCGCCATTTTTTGAAGGTCCGTGGCGCTGGCGCCAGCTGCGATATTGGCGTGCCCGCTGGCTGGCGCCCGCCCGGCTGCGCGCGTTCAGGGCGGACTTGGTACACGTCGCGCTGTGCTGGACGCACTATGGTGCCTCCATGCTGTGGCTGGCGCGCCATTGCGGCTTGCCGGCCGTGATCAGTGTGCATAACGCGTTTCCGCCGCCCGGCTTCACGCCTTGGCATGACAAGCTGTTGCGCCAGGCGTTTTGCGGCGTGCGCGGCATCTACGCGGTGTCGGAATCGGCCATGCGGCATTTCATGGCGGCCTATCAGCCGTATATATTAGCGTCCACCCGCCTGGCGGTGATACCGAATGGGGTGGACGTCGATCTGTTCAAACCGTCGCTGGCGACGCGGATGCAGACGCGTCAACGCCTGAACCTGCCGCAGCACGCGCTGGTGATGGGCGCGGTCGGGCGGCTGTCCGAGCAAAAACGGCCTCAGCTGTTGCTGGTGTTGTTCGCACAACTGCGGCGGCGTTTTCAGGGGCTGTACCTGGTGCTGGCCGGCAGCGGTCCGCTGGAAGCGGACTTGCGCGCGCAGGCGGAACAATTGCAGGTGCTGCCGTGGGTGATCTTCACCGGTTTTGTCGATGCCGTGCACGAGCTGATGCCGGCGCTGGATGCGCACGTGTTGATGAGCCGTAACGAGGGGTTCGGCATCGCCACCATCGAAGCCATGGCGTGCGGCGTGCCCGCCGTGGCGACCGACGTTCCCGGCAGCGCGGACATCCTGCGCGGCAGCCGGGGCGGGCTGCTGGTGCCGGCGGACGATGTGCCGGCCGCCGTAATGCTGGTGGGCGAGCTGCTGGCCGATTCCGAGCGGCGCGCGGACATGGGCTGGCATGGTCGGAAGGAAGCGCAGCAACGCTACAGTCACGCCGTGGTGGGACAGCAGGTGCGCGACTTCTACCGGGGACTGCTATGAAACCGCGACTGTCCTTCCTGCTGTCGTTTTCCGAGAAATACACGCTGCTGGTGCTGAACACGGCCAGCGCCATGGTGCTGGCACGCTGGCTGACTCCGGCCGAAGTGGGCGTGTACGCGGTCGGCGCCGTGCTGGTCGGGCTGGTGCAAGTGCTGCGCGACTTTGGCGTCGGCGCCTACGTCATACAGGAAAAGACGCTGGACCGGCAAAAGCTGCGCGCCGCGCTGGGCGTCAACATGCTGATCGCGTGGACGCTGGCCGCGCTGGTGCTGGCCGGCGGCTATCCGGCGGCATGGTTTTATCATGAGCCGCGCTTGCGGATCATGTTGCAGCTGCTCGCCATCAACTTCTTGCTGGTGCCGTTCAGCGCGGTGGCCCTGCCGTATCTGCGGCGGCTGATGCGGTTTCGGGCCGTGTTCGCCATCAACGTCAGTCAGTGTGCGGCGCAAGCCGGGTGTTCCGTGCTGCTGGCGATGAGCGGCTGGGGCTATCTCAGCCTTGCGATGGGGGCGGTGGCGGGCGCGGCGGCGACCTTGCTGGCGACCACTTGCTGCCGCCCGGCCGACATGCCGTGGCTGCCCTCCTGGCGCGGTGCGCGCGCGGTCTTGTCGTTTGGCGCGGTGTCGACCGCCGGCACCTTGATTGACGAGGCCGGCGTGGCCGCGCCGGACCTCATTATCGGCAAGATGGCCGGCGTGGCCGAGGTGGGCATTTACGGCAAGGCCATGGGCGTCATCAACGTGTTCAATCAACTGGTGACGGCCGCGATCTCGCCGGTGATCTTTCCACTGTTTTCCGCGCAGGCGCGCGGCGGCGGCGACTTGCGCCAGGTGTACTTGACGACGGTCAGCCACATGACGGCGCTGAGCTTGCCGTTCTTCGGCTTTGTCGCGCTGATGGCGCAACCGCTGGTGCGTTTGCTGTACGGCGATCAGTGGGACGCCGCCGTGCCGCTTATCCGCGTTATCTGCATCGGTTCCGCCTTGTACAGCTTGTTCAGCATGGCACGTTATCTGTTCGTGGCCATGGGCGAGGTGCGGGCGCAGGCGCGGCTCGACGCCCAGGCGGTGCCGGTGCGCGTGCTGGCGGTGCTGGCGGCGGCCCCGTTCGGCCTGTACTGGGTAGGCTGGGCCGTGGTGGCCGGCGCGCTGTTTCGCAGCGGCTTGACCTACGTTTATCTGCGCCAGCTGACAGGCCTGCGACTGCGCGATCTGGCGGCCGCAAGCTGGCGCAGCGCGCTGGCGGCCGGCGCCGCCCTGGGCGGCGCGGCGGCCGCGGCGCGGTTCGGCCATCCGGGCACGCCGCTGCTGTGGGCGGCGTTGGCCGGTTTCCTGTTCTGGCTGGCCGCGATGCGCTCTCTGCGCCACGCGCTGGCCGATGAATGCACACTGGCGGCGCGCAAGGCCATGGCGCTGCTGCACCGATGAGAGGTCGCTATGCGCATTGGCATTCTGTCGTATCCCATGCTGTTCCAGCGCGAAGGCGGCTTGCAGGTGCAGGTGCGCTCGACCATCGAGGCCTTGCAACGCTTGCCCCTGCAGGTGGAACTGGTCGATCCCAACCGCGACCGGCTGGACAGCTACGACGTCATTCACGTGTTTTCCGCCATCAACGGCAATTACCGCGTGGTGGAAATGGCCCATGAACTGGGCGTGCCGGTGATCTTGTCGGCCCTGCTGTCGCCGGGATGGAACCGCCAAATGGCGTTGCGCGCACGCGTCGCCGACCGGCTCACGGGGCGGCTCACGCAGTGGACTGTGCAGACCAGCTACGCCCAGACCAAGCGCGCTTTGCAACTGGCGCGGATCGTGGTGGCGCTGGGGCCGGCCGAGCAGACCGCGCTGGAGGAGGGGTTCCGCGTCGATCCTGCCCGCATACGCGTGCTGCCGAATGGCATCGGTGAACACTTCTTCCGCGCCGACGAATATCTGTTCCGTTCCCGCACGGGCCTGAACGGGCCGTTTGTGTTGATGGTGGGGGCGATCTCGCCATACAAAAATCAGTTGGGACTGGTCCGCGCGCTGGAGAAGCTGGACTTGCCGGTGGTGCTGGCCGGGCAGGCGCAACGCCAGCATCAGGACTATTTGCGGCAGCTGCGGGAGTCGCCCAAGGTGCACTGGCTCGGCCAACTCGATCACCGCGATCCCTTGCTGGCGAGCGCCTATGCCGCCGCGTCGGTACTGGCCCTGCCCAGCCAGGGCGAGGTATTTCCGCTCTGCGTGCTGGAGGCGCTGGCCGCCGGCACACCTGTCGTAATGACGGACGAAAGCGCACTCAGCCTGCCGGACAGCGCCTTCGCGCTCAAGCAACTGCGCTGGAGCGATACCGCGGCACTGGGCCGGGAGATCCGCAACTTTGCCGATCATCCGCCCGGGCGGGGGGCCGTGCGCTCGCTGGTTCAAGCCTTCACCTGGCAGCGCGTGGCCTTGCGCATCGCCGACTGCTACCGGGAGCTGGGCGATGCTGTTTAACTCGTTCAGTTTCCTGTTCCTCTACCTGCCGGTGGTGCTGGGCGGCTATTTCACGCTGCTGCGCTGGCGGGCGGGCTGGACGGCGGGATGGCTGGCGCTGGCATCGCTGTTTTTCTATGGGTACTGGGACACGCGCTATCTGCCGCTGCTGCTGGGATCGATCGTTTTCAATTACTGGTGCGCGCGGCATCGGCGGCTGTTGTTGTTCGGCGTCGCGGCGAATCTGGTTTTGCTGGGCTACTACAAGTATGCCAATTTCTTTATCGACAGCATGAACCAGCTGGGCATGCACTGGCACGGCTGGGCGATCGTGCTGCCGGTCGGCATTTCCTTCTTCACCTTCACCCAGATCGCCTACCTGGTCGATTGCCACCGGGGAGGGGCAGGAGAGTACCGGCTGGTGCAATACACGCTGTTTGTCAGCTATTTCCCCCACTTGATTGCCGGGCCAGTGCTGCATCACAAGGAGATGATGCCGCAGTTCGACCGGCCGGCGCGGCTGGACATGGAAGACATCGGCATTGGCCTGTCGATATTCGTGCTAGGTCTGGGCAAGAAGGTCTTGCTGGCGGATCCGATTTCGGTGCTGGTGGGGCCGGTGTTCGCACCGAACGCGCAACCGCAACTGGTGGAGGCGTGGATCGGCACCCTGGCGTACACGTTTCAGCTGTATTTCGATTTTTCCGGATATTCCGACATGGCGATCGGCTTGTCGCGCTTGTTTGGCGTGCGGTTGCCGCTGAATTTCAATTCACCCTACAAGGCCGCGAACATCAGCGAGTTCTGGCGGCGATGGCATATGAGCCTGTCTCGCTTCCTGCGCGATTACCTGTATGTGCCGCTGGGCGGCAACCGTCGCGGCACCTTGCAGCGCTATCGCAACCTGATGTTGACCATGTTGCTGGGCGGCCTGTGGCATGGCGCCGGCTGGACCTTCGTGGTCTGGGGCGCTCTGCACGGCGTGTATCTGGTGCTGCATCACGGTTGGCAGGCGGTGGCGGGAGCGTCCGCGCCACGCTGGTGGGGACGCTGGCTGACCATGCTGGCGGTGATGCTGGCCTGGGTGGTGTTCCGCGCGCCGGATATGGGGACCGCGTCCGATGTGCTGCGGGGGCTGGCCGGTTTGAATGGCGTGTCCCTGCCGCGCGGCGCGGCGGGGTTTGCCGAACCGCTTGGCGCGCTGGGCTGGCAGCCGGCGTTTGACGGCATACGCTGGATCGATTTCAGCGGTCCGGCCATCCCGGCGCTGCTGCTGGCCATGGTATTGGCGCTGTTTGCGCCGAATACGCAGGATCTGCTGGGCCAGCCATTGCGCTGGTCGCCAGTCAAGTGGCGTAGCGCTGCGATGGCGCTGTTGTTTCTGGGCTGCCTGTTCAATATGAACCGGGTCAGCGAATTTCTCTATTTTCAATTCTGAACATGGACACCCAAACGGCATGGCGCGGCTACGTGGCGCTGTTTTCAGGCATCACCTTGCTGACGTGCGGCGCGGTGGCGGCGCTGAATTACCACGTCGATCCCTACCTGACGCACCAGTGGGATTCGCCGCACTTGCGGCGCCTGCTGCCGGGCCGCGAAAAACTCAGTCCCTGGGGCAAGACCTACGCGCTCGCGCGCTTCCAGCCGCAGGTGCTGTACGTCGGCAATTCGCGCACGGAGCTGGGCTTGCCGGTGCAGACGCCGCTGTTCGGAGACAGGCGCGTGTTCAATGCGGCCTTGTCCGGCGCCTCGCTGGGCGATGCGGCGGCCATGGTGCGGCACGCGGCGGCGGTCGGCAGGCTGGACACCGTGGTGTGGGGCATCGACGCGCCGTCTTTTTCCATGGAGATCGGCAACACGGATTTCGACCGCGAACTGGTGGCGGCGGACCGGCACTATTTGGCGCGGCGTGGACTCATCAACCTCAAGCGCGCGCTCAGCGTGGACATGACGCTGGATACGCTGCGGGTCTTGCGCGGGACGTTTGGCGGCGTCTGCCTGTCCAGCCTGGCCTTGCTGGGGCAGCGCGACGGTCGTTGTGTGCAGCAGCGTATCGACAGTCTGGGCGGTTCCGGCGCGGCCATGCTGCCGCGCGTGCGCGACTTCGCCCGGGGCGCCGGGCCAACGCCGGACGCCATGCGAGAACTCGATCACGGTGTCGCCGCGCTGTGCCGGGCGGGCACGCAGGTACGCCTGTACATCAATCCCACGCACGCCATGACGAGCGACGTGTTGTACTGGGCGGGAAAATGGTCCGCGCTGGAGGCCTGGCAGGGACGGCTGGCCGCACTGGCCGAGCGGCACCGCGAATCGGGCTGCGACACGCGGCTGTTTGATTTTTCAGGCTTTAACAGCGTCACGATGGAAGCACCGCCGCAACTCAGCGGCCTCGCCGAGATGGAAAATTACTGGGAGGCCTCCCATTACCGCGAGAACGTCGGACAACGGATACTGGCGCGGATGTTCGGCCACGGAGAATCGTTCGGTGTGGAATTGACGCCCGCCACGCTGCCGGCCCACCAGTCCGCGCAGCGCGCAGCGCGCGACCGCTATCACCGTGAGCATCCGGCGGAAACCGCCATGGTCAGGTCGGCTTTGTGAGCACGGCGCAGCCTTTTTCACAGACGCGGGTGGCGTGCGCCAGCAGGGGAAATTCCTGCCGCCAGCGTGCGACGATGGCTTGTTCGTCGTCGCGGCCGGCATCGTCCAGGAATATTTGTGCGCCCGGATTGAGGTGGAGGAATAACAAAGGGCCCGCGGGATAGCGGGCCAGGGCGCGGGTCGCCTGGGGCGGGCCGTCGATGACCAGCAGGTCGATGCCGAGCCCGGACGGCAGAGCGCTCAAGTCGTACCACGGCCAGTTTTCGCCGGCGAGGGTGTGCGGCCGCAAGGCGGCGTCCAGCACCTCGGCCCAGTCCTGCAAGCCGTGGCGCCGGAGTTGTTGCCGGGTCTGCGCCGCGTAATGGGGATCGTGCTCCAGGCTGTACACCTTGCCCGCGCCATTCAACTGCATGCAACGCGCCAGCACCAGGGTCGAGGTGCCGCTGCTGCATTCCACCACCACGCCGGGCCTGGCCGCGCGCGCATGCCGCGCCAGTTCCAGCAGGAAATCGGGCGAGGCGGCCCAGCCGCGCGTCGGCGGCAAGCTGGCCTTGAGATCCAGTTCGACGTACAGCCCTTGCAGCGCCTCCAGCTGACGGAACAGACCCGTGTTGTCCTGGTGGGACTGGTCGCGCAGATCGAACAGCAGCAGGTGCGCCTGCCGCAGCTTGTGCAGCGTGTAGCACAGCACCAGCAAAATCAGGCTATGAAAAATCAAGGACATGACGACGCTCCCACTTTGCTGATGACGTAACGGTGCTTTCCCGAGGCTTCCGCCGGAATCGCGCTGACTTCCTCGATCACGATCTCGACGCTATCGCCAAGCCGGGCGCGGAATTGGGTGATGATGCCAAGCCGTAGCGCTGGCGGCAGGCCGTCCACGCTCACCAGCAGCACACGCGTGCAGTCCAGGCTTTCCTGGATGATTTTGAAGGAACGCACCTGCGGCAAGTCACGCAGGATATAGATCAGCGCCAATCCGTGCATCACCGTGCCGTCACGCGCGACGACGAAATCGGTGACGCGCCCCTCCACCCGCTTCAGCAGCGGCAGCCCGCGTCCGCACGGGCAGGGGCGGGTGTCAAGCGCGCCGACGTCGCCAGTCGCGTAGCGGATGAAAGGGAAATCCTTGCTGGCCAGGTGGGTGATGACGATGGCGCCGCTCTCGCCGGCCGCCACCGGCTGCCCTTGGGTGTCGAGAATCTCGACAATGACGTCCTCCGCGGTGATGTGCATGCCGCCTTCCGGACATTCGTGGGCGATGAAGCCGGCATCGCGGCCGCCATAGCCATTGGCGACCGGCGCGTTGAACGCGCTGCTCAACAGAATCCGCTGATCCTCGTACAGCCGCTCGGCGGTGACGAAAACCACGCGTACCCCGAGCTGGTCCAGCGCCACGCCGCGCGACCGCGCGTGCTGCGCCAGCAGGCACATCACGGATGGGTAGCCAAACAACATGGCGGGCCGCTGTTTTTGCAGGCGTACAAGATACGCATCCATGCGCGCGGGTGACAGGTCGAAGGCCGGCAGCAGGTCGCTGCGCATCAGCCGGTCGCGGCGCGCGCGCCACAGGTCCTGAGCGTGCAATTCGATCGGCGAGCCCCACATGACGGCTTCGCGATCGCCGATATCGACGCCCCACCAGCGGGTGGCACGCCATTTGGCCGCCACGTCGTGGCTAATGCGTTGCTTGCCGAGGTAGAAAATCAACGGCTCGCCGCTGGAGCCGCCGGTGGTGAAGCGCTGCAGGCGGCCTGCCTCGTCGGACAAGAAGTCCAAGCGGTTGTCATTGATGTCGGCCTTGCGCAGGACGGGCAGGCAACGCAGGTCGCGCACGTCATGAACGCGGGTGGCATCAAAGCCGATGCGCGCATATTGCTGGCGATAATACGGTACATGCTCGGAAGCATGCAGCAGGAGCGCGCGCAGGCGCTCAACCTGGAGCTTCCGGATGTCTTCCGCCGACCACCATTGACTGGCTTCCATCTGCCGCCGCAGCGGCGCCGTCTGGTGACGCTTGAAGCGCTCGTGCAGCGGGAACACGACGCTGGAAACCAGGGAGGTGTAGCCGGAGCGGGGCGGACGGTTGAGCACCCGGCGGTACTGCGCCATCAAAAGCGGCGCCACGCGCCGCCAACTGTAGCGTTGTGCGCTGGACAGGCCGGCGGCGGACAGCGCATGTGCCTGATCGGGGGTACTCAGCACCTTGTACATGGCGGCCGCCATGGCGTCGGCGTCGCCGGGCGGCACCAGCAAGCCATCGAGCTGATCGCGTATCAGGTCCGGCACACCGCCGACATTGGTGCTGACGACCGGCACGCCGCTGGCCCACGCTTCCAGCACGGAGTTGGGCATGTTGTCGGCCAGGCTGGGATTGAGCGCAAGGTCGGCCTGCCGATAAAACCGCGGCATGGCGGCGTTCCCGGTCTTTCCGGCGAACCGCACCGCGGTTTGCAACCGCAGCGATGCGGCCAGCATCCGCAAGCGCGGCAACTCCGGGCCCTCGCCGCAGATGGTCAGGCGGGCTTGCGGCAGTTTTTTACGCAACAGGGCAAACGCGTGCAGGGCGGTAGCGTGGTCGTAGAGCGGTTCAAGATGGCGCGCGATCAGCACGTGGGCTCCGGCGGGCCGGTCCGGCGCTGGTTGGAATCGCGACAAATCGACGATGTTCGGCGCAATTTGAGCGCTAATGCCATAGGCGTCGAACACCCGGACCAGATAGGCGGAGGGCACGATGACGGCATGCGCGCGGCGCATGCTGAAACATACCAGCGCCGGGCTGCGCTGTAGAAAAAGCGGGGCCTCGCCGCCGCGATAGTTGACGATCACGCCTTTGCCGCGCAGCCAGCCGATCCAGATCGCGGGAGCCGCCTGCAAGTGCCAGGACCAGCCAGAGTTGGCCATCACGTGCAGCAGTTGCGCCCTGCCCGCGGCACGCCACAGCCGCCACAGGTAGGGTGGCAGGCGCAACGCGGCGCGCATGCCGCGCATGCGCGCCGCCCAAAGCGGCCGCCAGGGCGGATTGACCTGAACCAGCTCCACCGTTGCGCCGGCGTCGCGCAGCAGGCCCGCCAGTTGCATGGTTTGATTGGCGATGCCGCCGGCCGGCGGGGGCAGGGGACCGACCAGGGCGATGCGCAGTCCGTTCATGGGCTTGGCGCCAGCAGACGCTGGTAAATGTCGCGGTAACGGGCCACGCTGGCGCTCCAGCTGCGTTCGCCTTCGACGTAGGCGCGTGCCTGCCGGCGCAAGACGGGCCAAAGCTCGGGATGCCGCACCAGATGCAGCACCTGCGCCGCCAGCGCTTCCGCGTCGCCGGCCCTGAACAGCATGCCGGTCTTGCCGTGCTCGATCATTTCGCGATGTCCGCCCACGTCCGAGGCCACCACCAGGCGGCCTTGCGCCATCGCTTCCAGCGGCTTGAGCGGCGTCACGAGCTCGGTCAGACGCATCGGCAGGCGCGGGTAGACCAGAATGTCGATCAGGCTGTAATACCCGGCGATCTGATCATGCGGGACGCGGCCCGCGAAGCGCACTTTATCCCGCAAGCCGAGTCTGGCCACCAGCTTGCGCAACTCCTCTTCCTGCGCCCCGCCGCCCACCAGCAGCAATTGCAGCGCCGGCATGGACGCCAGCATGCGCGGCATGGCTTGCACCAGCAGCGTCAGCCCCTCGTAGGTGTAAAAGGAGCCGATGAAGCCCAGCAGCGGCTGCCCACCCAGTCCTAATCGGCGGGCCAGCAGGCGGTTCGGCGGCGGCGCGGCGCGGAAGCGATGGTTGTCGACGGCATTGGGGATCACCGTCACGCGCGGCGCCGGAATGCCACGGGCGATGATGTCGGCGCGCAAGCCTTCGCAGATGGTGGTGACAGCGTCCACGCGGCGCAGGGCGTAGGTTTCCAAGGCACGGCTGAGATGGTAGCGCACACCGCCCGAGGGGCTGGTGCCATGGTCGGCGGCGGCGTCTTCCCAGAACGCGCGGATTTCGTACACCACCGGGATATCCAGCGCGCGGCCGACCCGCAGGGCGGCGATGGCGTTCAGCGACGGCGAATGCGCGTGCAGCACATGCGGGCGCGCGGCCCTGGCGATTTGCCGCATGCGGCGCGTCAGGCCGGCGATAACCGCCAGCTGTCCCAGCACCGGCAGGCGCGCCCACCAATGCCGGGCCGGCGGCGTGCGGAAGAAATGCCAGCCGTCGACCTGCTGCTCGGCGGCGCCCGCGCCTTGCTTGGCGCTGGTCAGGTGGATGGTGTGCCAGCCCATCTTGCGCTGCTGGCTGAGGATGGCCAGCGTGCGAAAGGTGTAGCCGCTGTGCAGCGGCGCCGAGTGGTCGAGTATGTGCAGGATGCGCATCATGCCGCCTGCCGTTCCGCATGCTGTTCCGGCGATTCCTGCAACTGGCGCAGGAAGGATTCAAACATCAGCAACGACCACAGCGGCGCGCTGTGGTCGCACCGGCCTGATTGATGCTGCTGCAACAGCTGCTGCACGTAGTCCATGTTGAACATGCCGCAGCTGGCGAGAACCGGGCTGCTTAAGCTGTGCTGCAGGCGGGCTCGCAGCGGACCGCGGAACCAGTCCGCCAGCGGCACGGAAAAACCCATTTTCCGCCGGTGCAGCACATCGTCCGGCAGGTAGGGCGCCAGCGCCCGCTTGAACAGGTATTTACCGACGCCGCGATGCAACTTCAGCCGGGGCGGAAGGCCGGAGATCCATTCCACCAGCATGTGATCGAGCAGCGGCACGCGCACTTCCAGTCCGTGCGCCATGCTGGCGCGATCGACCTTGGTCAGGATGTCGCCGGGCAGGTAGGTTTTCAGATCCAGATACTGGACCGCCGACAGGGCATCCTGCGCCGGACTGGCGGCGGCGTGGCGTCGCAGCACTTCGATGGCGTGGTATTGGCCGAGGTCACGCTTGAGGGATGGACTGAACAGCCGCGCCCGCATCTCATCTTTCATGATGCTGACGCCGTGAAAGTAAGCGGCCACGGAATCGCGCGCCAGCGCCTGCAGCGTGCTCTTGGCACGCAGCGGACGCGGCGCCCAGTCGGCCTTGGGGTACAGCGCGCCGAGCGCGCCAAACACGGGCTTGCGCAAGCCCGGAGGCAGCAGCGAACGTAGGCGTTCCTCGTGCAGGTGCCAGCGGTAGCGACGGTAGCCGGCCAGGTTTTCGTCGCCGCCATCGCCCGACAGCGCCACCGTCACCCGCTGGCGCGCCAGCTGGCAGACGCGGTAGGTGGGCAGCGCCGAGCTGTCGGCGAATGGCTCGTCGTATAGGCCGGCCAGTTGGTCGATCAGGCTGGCGTCGTGTTGCCGCACGCGCTGGGTATGGTGACGGGTGGCGTAGCGCTCGGCGATGAGGTGGGCATATGGCGATTCGTCGAAGCGGGCGTCGTCAAACGCGATCGAGCAGGTGTTGACGGGGGTGGCCGACTCCTGCGCCATCATGGCCACCACCGCGCTGGAATCGACGCCGCCGGACAGGAAGGCGCCCAGCGGCACCTCGGCCACCAGCCGGATGCGCACCGCTTCGCGCAGCCGTTCGATCAATTCGTCCGCCGCCTGGGCCGGGCTGGTGATGGTTTGCGGTGTGAACGGCACGTCCCAGTACGGCCTTGGCTGCCCGGGCGCGCTGCCGTGCCGCAGCAGCAGGGTGTGGCCGGGCTCCAGCTTCCGCACCTGGCGGAAGGCGGTGCGCGGTTCGGGAATGTAGCCGTAAGCGAAATAGTCTTCGATGGCGAGCGGATCCAGTTCGCGGAGTAGCTGGTCGTGCGTCAGCAGGGCCTTGATCTCGGAGGCGAAGATCAGGTGGCCATTGTCCAGCACGGCGTAGTGCAATGGCTTGACGCCGAGACGGTCGCGCGCCAGGAACAGGCTGCGCTGTTTGCGGTCCCACAGCGCGAACGCGAACATGCCACGAAACCGCTCCACACAGCGCGCACCCCATTGCTCCCAGGCGTGCACGATGACTTCGGTGTCGCACTGGGTGCGGAAGATGTGGCCGAATTGCTGAAGTTCGCGCATCAAGGCCTTAAAGTTGTAGATTTCGCCGTTATAGACCACCGCCACGCTGTGATCCTCGTTGAACAGCGGCTGCTGCCCGCCCGCCAGGTCGATGATGGACAAGCGCCGGTGACCCAGACCGACGCCGGGCTCGCGGTGCATGCCGCCTTGATCCGGGCCGCGATGGCGCTGGATATCGGTCATGCGCTGCAACAGGACGGGGTCGATATCGGCCTGGTGATAGAGATCAAACACTCCTGCGATCGCACACATGGCTATCCTTTCGTCGATGGCTGTTGGGTAAGGCGGTCGTACACGGCGAGGTAGGCATCGGCCATGGCGGCCATGCTGAATTCGTTTAGCACGCGGCGGCGGGCGCGGATGCCATGCTGGTTGGCCATGCCGGTGAAACGGTAGTAGTCGCTGATGGCGGCGGCCAGTTCGGCGGGATCGCGCGGCGGCACCAGCGTGCCGGTCCAGCCGCTCTGCACCAGTTCCGGATTGCCGCCCACCGAGGTCGCGACCACCGGCAATCCGCTGGCCATCGCTTCCAGCACCGTGTTGGACGCGCCTTCCGCCAGCGAGGACTGGACAAACACGGTCATCGCGCGCATCAGTTGCGGAATGTCGTGGCGGGTGCCGGGCAGCCAGGCCAGGCCGGCCGTGCCGGAGGCGCGCAGCACGTCGAGGCACGATTGGCGGCATGGACCGTCGCCGATGATGACCAGCCGCAGGCGTTCCGCGGCGATGTCGCCCCGCGCCAGCAGGCTGATGAAGGCATGCACCAGGGTGATGTGGTCTTTCACCTCGGCCATGCGGCCGACGCTGCCGATGACGAAGGCGCGCTCGGGCATGAAGCCCTGGGGGCCGATGGCGGCGGGTGGACCGAGGCGGGGATGGAATTGCAGGCTGTCCACGCCGTTGCAAATGTGGGTGACGCGCTGCGGACGGGCGCCGATGCTGCTGACCAGCCAGTGTTCCAGCTCCTTGCTGACGGCGATGAAGTGGCCGATCAGCGGGCGCAATAGCTTGCGCAGCAGCCGGTAGCGGCGCTTGCTGCCGTCCAGGTCGTTGATGTCGCGGCCATGTTCGCCGTGGATGCGCACCCGTACGCCAGCGGCGGCCGCCAGCAGCTGCGCTTCGATGCCGGCCAGGTTGCGCGTATGGATCAGTTGCGGCCGCAGGCGGCGGAGCGTGTGGAACAGGCGCAGGTAGTGCGACCAGTCCTTGCCCTGGCGTTTGTTGAGGCTGACGATTTCAACGTCCGGGCGCTGGATGCGCAAACGGAAATCACTGGAATCCTCCAGACAGACGATGGCGTGGCGATAGCGCTCCGGCGGCAGGTGGTTGATCAGGTTGACCAGCCCGTTCTCCAGTCCGCCGACGTCGAGCCGGTGGATCAAATGGACGATCAGCGGGGCGGGGTCAGCGTTCGACATGGCGCAGGCTCCGGTCGATGGCGGGCAGCATGGCGGTCAGGAAATCGCGCATGGCGGCCTCGGCGTGATCGGCTTGCTCGTCATAGCCGGCCGCAAGCACGATTTCCGCGCCGGCGTCGGCGCCGCCCAGCAGCCGCGCCTTGGCCAGCAACAGCTTGACATGCTGCGGACTGACGGTCTCGACGCCATCCTGACGGTACCAGCGCCACACCAGCAGCTTGTAGTGCGCGGCCTGTTGCACCGACTGGAGCACCGTCAGGCGGCGACCGGCGACGGTCAAGGTGCGGCGCTCGCTGCGGACTTCCTCCCACTGCGGCATGCCTGACACCACCGTGCGGCGCACCGGCGCCAGCAACTCGGCGCCGTCGGCCTGGTGCCGATACCAGGTCAATTGCAGCGACACGGTGCGATGGCCGTCGCGGTAGCTGTTGGCGATGCGCTGCGGTTGGCCGTGGTGAAGCACGCGCCAGTCGGCTGCATGCATGGGGCTGGCGTGCCACGGCGCGGGCGGGGCGGCCAGCCGTAGCTCGGGTTCCGGCCCCGGATCGGGCGGGGGCGGACGCAACACCAGCGCCGCCAGCAGCGGCCAGAGGGTGCAGATGGCGATGGCGGCCGCCGCCATCCGGATGAATTGCGCCGCCTGGGGTATGGCCAAAGCTTGCGCGCGCTGCCCGGGCGGCGGCCGCACCGGATCGCGCCAGTGCGCGCCGCACCAGAACAGCAACGCCATCACCACGCCAAAAAACAGCCAGCCGTAGATCAGGTGATCGATGCCGGCGGCCAATTGCATGTCGCTCCAGTGGCCGATCAGCACCACCATGCAGGCGCGCAAGCCGTTGGCCAGTATCGGCAACAGCAAGGCCACGGTGATGAATACCAGCCGCTTGGCCGGGCGTTGGTAATTGACACCGGCATACAACATGCCCAGCGCGAGCGAGGCGATCAGGTAGCGCAGGCCGCTGCAGGCATCCGCTACCGACCAGTTGCCGGTGGGGAGGGCAATGAAGTTGTTTTCGTGGAAGACAGGGATGCCGCCGATTTGCAGCAGGGCCACGGTGAAGCGCGCGGTGAAATCCACCAGCGGCGGGATGAAAATTTCGCCAAACGGCACGGCCAGCAGGGTGTAGGCCAGAGGGAAGGCAATGGCGGCGGTCATGGCCGGTCCCAGGATGGCCGCGACCGAGGCGATGCCCGACAGGATAAGGCAATATTGCTGCAGCACTTGTACATGGGCCACGGTCGACAGCATCCAGACCAGGCCCAGGCAGGCCAGCAGCAACAGGCCCGGCCGCCACGGGCGCGGCGCAATCGCCGCCAGTGCGGCGCGCCGCTGCCAGATCAGCCAGCCAGCCACGGGCAGGATCAGGAACCCGTGATTAAAGGTCGGCGAACGCAGCCAGATGCCGACCATGGTGCTGGCGGTCGGCAGATGCATCAACAACAGTGCCGCCAGCGCCACGGCCAGGCAGGCGTGCGGCCAGTGTTGCCACGGCATCGCTGGGCCCGCCGCGGGGGAGCGGCGCGGCGACAGCAGCGCGGCGCGGCCGGCGTTCATCGCGTCGCCTCCACCGTGGCCGCGCTTTCCCGCGCGGGCATGTCCACGCCAAGCACCCGCCCCAGCCGCCGCAAATTCTCGCTCCAGCGATAATCAGTGAGGATGCGCCGGCGCGCGGCGATGCCGATGCCAGCTTCCGGCGCGTGCAACTGACGGCAGATCGCGCTGATGAATTCAGCGCCGCCGCCCGCGCGCACGACCTCGGCGCCGTGCACCGCCTGTATGCCTTCCAGCGCCTGGGGCGAGGCGATCACGATTTTTTGCATGGCCATCGCCTCCAGCACCTTGTTCTGGATCCCGCGCGCGATGCGCAGCGGCGCCACCACCAGCGCCGCGTGTTGCAGGTAAGGCCGGACGTCGGGCACGGTGCCGCTCACGCACACGCCGGGAAAGCGCCGCAGCTCGCGCACCTGCGACGCCGGCCGCGATCCAACGATGTGAAATTCCAGCGCCGGATGCTGGGTCCGCAACGCGGGCAGCACGCGTTCGGCGAACCAGCTGACCGCGTCGATATTCGGCTCGTAGTCCATGGCGCCGGTGAAGACCAGCGCGCGCGCCGCGCCGTAGGGCGACGGCAGCGCCGGCTGGGGGGCAAAATAGTCGCTGTCGACACCGTTGCTGTAATAGTCGATCTTGGCGGCCGATTCGGGCGCGCGCTGCCGGAACAGGTCGGCCTCGGCTGGCGAGACCAGCAGCACGCGATCGAACTCGGCCGCCGCCGCGCGCTCATATTCCAGCAGCAGGCGGCCCTCGCGGCGGTACAGGCCCGACAGCGGCCAGGCCTTGCTGTCGGCGTAGCTGTGCCATTTCTCCGAGTCCACGTCGACCAGGTCCAGCACGCGCCACAAGGGGCCGCGCGGCGTGCTGAAGGGAACGTATTGCGCCATCGGTCCGGAATAGGCCAGACAGGCGGTGATGTCGTGCTGTGCGAGTGTTTTCGTGACCCAGCGTTGCAGGCCGGCGTGGCGGAAGTAGGGCAGGCTCAGCGCCTCGTCGCGCAGCAGGGCCGACAGCGCCGACAGCCGCGCCCAGTGCGGCGGCATGCGCATGAAGCAGGTGCTGGCGCAGTCGGCGGCCAGTTGGGCTGCGTGGGCGGCGTCTTCCTCGTGGTCGATAAACGTGCCGAGATGGACACGGAAATGCCGCCGCAGATACTGCAAGGCGTGGTAAGCGCGTATTTTTTCGCCTTTGTTGGGCGGAAAAGGCAGGCGATGGCAGAGGAAAAGCAGGTCGCGCATGATGGCTACCCCAGTTGACGCACGATATGCGGGCCGATCAGGTTGGCCAGCGGCAGCGGCAACCTGCGCCAGGCCCTGATCAGCGGTTGGAATTTCGGGTTGAGCGGCTGCACGTCGCGCAGTGTGGCGCCGTTGTACAGCTGGTAGTCGTAGCCCAGCGGTTGCGGTTCGAAACCCCAGTTCTTTTTGAACGCGAACGCGCCGCTGCCGTACTTGCTGCGGCCGAAATCGAACAGCGTGCAGCCGCTGGCGCAGGCTCGGCGCATCACTTCCCAGTACATGAAATCATTGCCGGCCAAAACACGGGCCAGCTCGCCGCCACCGCCGTAGTAAGGCAGGATTTCGCCGCGGAAGCGGAAGCTCAGCACGCCGCAGATCGGCTGCCGCCCGTGCTCGACACACAACACTTCGCAATCGTCGGCAAACACCCGCTGCAGCAGGCTGAAGTAACGCCGGCTGAATACGGGCGTGCCCAACCGATGCACGCTGCGCGCGTAGCAATCGAAGAAACGGCGGGTATCGGCTTCCGCCGTGCCGGCGAGGCCGGCCGCCAGGCCTTTGCGGACCATGGCGCGTTGCTTGCGCGGAATGGCCAGCATGTTTTCTTCCGGATCGGCGCGCAGGGCCTTGCGGAAGGTGGCGTACGTCGGCCGATGCTGCCAGTCCGGGTGGCGGCTGTGGATGTGGCGGTATTCGAGATGGTCCACCCGCAAGCGCGCGGCCAGCCGCTGGGCGGCATGATCGACGGCCTGGGCCGCCTGCTCGTCGTTGGCTGCGATGCCGCCGTACACGCAGAACGGCAGCGAGCGCAGGGTGTTGCCAAACCAGCGGCTTTTGATCTGCGCCAGCGGCAACACGGCCTGGATGTGATCGCCTTCGGCGGCGTACATGAACCAGGTCGGATGGCCGAAGCCTTCCTCGATGACTTGCTGCCAGCCGGCGCGGTGGAAGAAGGTCGCGCTCGGGCAGCGCTGGACGAAATCATCCCAGCGCGCGCGATCCTGTGTGCCCATCAGCCCAACGGTGTAGTGCGGCATCATGCGCGTCCCAAAAAGATGTGATCGATGCGGCCCCAGCGGAAATCGCCCAGCAGCCGGTGGATGCGCGCCTCGGTGCGGCGCAGATTGAGGTAATGGCGCAAACGGGTTTTAAGGCCGATGCCTGCCAGCACGGGTTGATCCGGATCGAGTTCCCAAGGGTGAAAGTAAAATATGCCAGCTTGACCATCACGCGAATTGACGCGGCGCAAAGCCCAGCGCGAGACCGCATAGGGCAGCAGGCGGAAATACCCGCCGCCGCCCGCCGGCAGGTTGCGGCCCAGCAGACGGACGGTGCTGACGGGCAGCTCCAGCAGCCCGGCCGGCCCGGCCGGCCGCCAGGCAAAGCGCGGGGCGTGCGGCATGCCGTAGTGGTCGTGGCGGATCGGGTAGATGCTGGAGCTGTAGCGGTAGCCGGCCTGCTGCAGGCTGTCCAGCGCCCAGAGATTGGCCGCGCCGATCGAGAAACTGGGCGCGCGGTAGCCGAGCACGGCCTGACCGCCCAGCTGCTCCAGCAGGTTCTTGCTGAGTGTGACGTCGT
The DNA here is from genome assembly GCF_013376005.1 of Duganella sp. SG902. GTDB lineage: Bacteria > Pseudomonadota > Gammaproteobacteria > Burkholderiales > Burkholderiaceae_D > Rugamonas. Next base: position 166,263 of record NZ_JABMJK010000010.1, read on the forward strand.
GGTAGAAGTCGGCCGGCGTCTGCTCGCTGGCGCGCTGGTGCAGATAGCCATGGCTGGCCAGCTCATGCCCACCGGCGACGATACCACGCACCAGCGCCGGATAACGTTCGGCGATCCAGCCCAAAGTGAAGAAAGTGGCGTGGACCTGATGGTCGGCCAGCATCCGCAGAATCAGATCGAGATTGCGTTCCACCCGGCACGGCATGCGCGGCCAATCGGCGCGGCTGATGTGCCGGGCGAAGGCGGAGACCTGGAAATAGTCTTCCACGTCGATGCTAAGCGCGTTCATGAGCGGCGCTCGCGGCGGTTTTGCAGCCAGTGGGTGGTGATGCTGGCGACCCGTTCAGCCGCATGCCCGTCCCAGTACTGCGGAATGCGGCCGACCTTGCCGCCGTAGCGCAGGATATCGCGGCACAGGGCCAGGATCACGGCGGGATCACGGCCGGCAATCGCATTGCTGCCTTCGCTGACCGTCACCGGGCGCTCGGTGTTGTCGCGCAGGGTGAGGCAGGGCACGCGCAGGGCCGTGGTTTCCTCCTGCACCCCGCCGGAATCGGTCAGCACCATGCAGGCGCTTTTCATCAGGCCCAGCATGTTCTGATAGGACTGCGGCGGCAGGCAGGCCAGCCGCGGCGCGTCCATCAGCTCGGCCAGGCCGTAATGCTTGAGCATGTTGCGGGTGCGCGGATGCAGCGGGAACAGCACCGGCACATCCTCGCTGAGCTTGACCATCGCCTGCATCAGCGCGCGCAGGCGCTGTGGATCGTCGACATTGGCCGGCCGGTGCAAGGTCAAAAGCGCGTACGGCGCGCCGTCAGCGACAAAGCCCGCCAGGTGCGCCCGCAGCAACACCTGCTCGGCCGATGGCGCGCCGGGCAGCTGGCGCAGCAGGGTGTCGATCATCACATTGCCGACAAAGTGTATGCGGTGCGCGGCCACGCCCTCGCGCAACAGGTTGCTGGTGCCACTGGCCTCGCTGGTGAACAGCAATTCCGACAATTGGTCGGTCAGCACGCGGTTGACTTCCTCCGGCATGCCGCGGTCGAAACTGCGCAGCCCGGCCTCGACGTGCAGCACGGGGATGTCCAGCTTGGCGGCGGTCAGCGCGCAACCGAGGGTGGAATTGACGTCGCCCACCACCAGCACCGCGCTGGGCACGGTCTTTTCCAGCACCGGCTCGAAGCGGCGCATCACCTCGCCGGTCTGCACCGCGTGGCTGGCCGAGCCCACCTCCAGCCGGAAGGCGGGCTGCGCCAGCTCCAGCGCGCTGAAGAACTGGGCGTCCATGTCGGCATCGTAGTGCTGGCCGGTGTGGACCAGGATGGTTTCCACCTGCGTTTCCGGCGGCGCGAACGCGCGCAACAGCGGCGCCATCTTCATCAGGTTGGGGCGGGCGGCGATGACGCACACGATGCGGTAGGGCCGTAGCATGGCTGGCTCCGGTTAAAAAGTGAGATTGACGGCAATGCCGGCGCCGTTCTCGCGATAATTGCCGCCGGCGCTGCTGGTGTGACGGACATGGCGCAGATCGGCGCTGGCGCTTACGCGGCTGGACAGCTGCCGGCTCAGCGTCAGCGTCAGCGCGCTGTTGCGGTCTTCGCGGCCCGTGGTCAGCGACTTGGCGCGGCTGTGGCTGGCGCCCACGGTCAGGTTGCCGCGCGCCGACATGCGCCAGTTCCAGCCCAGCTGGACACTGGTCTGGCGCGTGCGGTCGGTCAGGGTCAGCTGATCCGGGCCGAGCAGCACGCTGTCGATGGCGTTGCTGGTTTGCGCGGTGCGGCCGGTGCTGGCGATGTGCAGGGCCAGCGCGCTGCGCGGCGTGCTGTAGACGCCGGACAAGCGCGCCTGCTTTTGCAGGTAGTAGCGGTGGCTGAAGAAATTGACGTTGCCATCCTTGCCCATCATTTGCGAGATGGCCAGGAAGATCTGGATGGTTTTCAGGCGCAGCTTGGGGTCGGGGATGCGCGTGGCCCACAGTTCGTACAAGAAATCGCTCAGGCCGGTCGGGGGAATGCTGAGGAATTCGCCGTGGGTGGTGGTGATATTTTCGTTGTAATCCAGTGTCCAGAACATGTTGCGCAGCCGGTAGCTGGCGTCCAGGCTGTAGGTCTTGCCGAAGTAGCGGCGGCCGATGCTGGCGGACAGCCTGGTCCGGGGCGACGGTGTCCAGACGCCGCCCAGCGAGCCGAACTTGCCCTGCGGCTGGGCGCTGACCGAGTGGTAATCCTGTTTTTCATAGCCGCCGGTCACGAACGCCGACAAGCCGCTGTTGAAGGGATAGCTGAGTGTCAGCGTGGCATTGCTCATGGTGACCGGCGCCAGCGCGGCATCGTCCATTTCCGTGCGCTGCAGGCTCAGGTCCCAGTTCCAGCCCTGGCCGCCGTTGTCGCCGGTCAGCAACAGGCTGGCGGCGTCGCTGCGCACGTCCAGCATGCGCCCGCTGCCGACGCGCTGATGGTCGTAGCGCAGGGTGGCGGTGGCCAGCCCACGGAAGTAGTGGTGCAGGTAGGGACTGATCGCCGTGCTGTGAACGGTGCCGCTGTTGCCGGTGTGCTGGAGCGGATCCGTCAATTGCGGCCCGAACGCCGACACGTTGCGCTGGCTGATGCCGCTCCGAGCGTCGAGAAACAGCCAGTCCGGCAGAATTTCTGCATGGCCGCTGGCGTCCAGTTGCTGGGCGGTGCGCTCCGGCTGGCGCGTGTAGACAACTTTCTGCAGGGTGTAGGACAGCGCCAGTTGCAGCCGCGGCCCGTCGGTGCTCACTTGCACGCCGGGCGAGAATTCACCGGTGATCTGGCTGCGCGCCCGGTCCGCCGGCGCCAGGTTCATATTGTCGCTGTAGCTGCTGCGCATGCGCACGGAGGGCGTGACGGTCCAATCGGCGGGGACGGCGACCGCCGGCAGCGTCAACAACACCAGCATGGGCAGACCGCGGGAAGCGCCGCGCGGGCTCAGGCTAATCATAATAACCATAGTATTCTGTGCCGGGAAAAGCCGAGCTCTTGTTGTAGATCAGGTTGATGTGCGGGCAGCGCTCGATGTGGCGCAGCGCCTCCTTGACCGCGTGCTGACTGGTGCGCTCGGACTCCACCACCATCAGCACCTGCCCCATCTGCCCGGCCAGCACGCTGGCCTCGGTGGTCATCAGCAGTGGCGGCGAATCGAAGATGACGATGCGGTCGGCGTAGCGCTCGGCGATCTCGGTCAACAGCAGGCTCATGTTGCGGCTGGCAAGCAATTCGGTCGCATGCTTGTTGGCGCGGCCGGCCGGCAGAATACTCAGCGTTGGCACGTTGGTGCGCAGGATCACGTCGGCCAGGCTGGTCTTGTCGCGCAGCAGGATGTCCATCAGGCCCGGCTCGGGCTGCAGGCCCAGCACCTTGAGCACGGATGGCCGCGCCACGTCGGCATCCACCAGCAGCACCGTGATGTCCATCTCCATGGCGATGCTCATGGCCAGGTTGACGGCGCAGTAAGTCTTACCCTCGCCGGGCATGGCGCTGGTGACCACGATCAGATTGCCGTGGCGGAGCGGTTGAACGTCATGGTCGCCGCGCGCGTTGCGCAGCAGCGGCCGCTTGATGATGCGGAAATCCTCGGCCACGGCCGTCCGCCCGCCGTCTTGCGTCACCATGCCCAGCTGGTGCAGGCGGGCCAGATTGATCTCGACTTGACGCATGCCCATCCCCCTAGTAACGCAAGAAGTTGGCGGCCAGCACGGCGCCGTAGGCCAGGAACAGGCCAGACAGCGCGGCGCCAAACAGATACTTGCCGCGCCGGCGCTTGCGTTTCTCGCTGTCGGTCCAGTTCATGGACACCGTGCCCAGCACATTGAAACCGGTGCGGTCGCGCAACTCGGCCGGACTGAGAAAGGTCGGACGCACCTGGCTGATCAGCAAGGCCGCCGCCACCCCCATCAGCAAGGCGGCGCCCAGCGTGACGGTGTACAGCAGCACCCGGTTGGGACCGATCGGCATGTAGGGGACGGTGGGGGGATCGATGATCTTGAAGGTCATCATGTCGGTGGTGGAGCTGAGGTCGCCGGACAGCTTGGCCGCCTCGCGCCGGCCGATCAGCTTCTCGTAGTTGTCCTTGTTGACCTGGTAATCGCGGTTGAGCTGGGCCAGCTCGGTTTCCACCTCCGGCACGGCATTGGCCTGCGCCAGCAGGCGCTGGTGGCGCAGCGTGAATTCCTGCACCCGGGCCTGGATGGCGGCCACGCGCGCCTCGGCCTCGGTCTGCGCCACCTTGAGCTGCTGCAACATGGGGCTGTAGTTCCTGCCCGGGTCGCTGCTCTGCTTGAGCTTGCTTTCCTCGACCTTGCGCGCCTCCAGCTGGGCCACCAGGCGCTTGGCGGCGATGATGTCCGGATGCAGCTCGGTGTACTGCATGCGCAGCGCGTCCAGGCTCTTGTTCAGGGCCGAGATGCGGCCGTCCAGCTCCGGATTGTCGATGCTGGCCGGGTTCAGGTCGGCTCCAAGGATGGGCTCGTCTCCGGTGATCTGGTTGCTGATGGCCTTGCGCGCCTGCTCGGCCTCGGCCAGCTCCAGCCGCGCGGCGTTCAGGGCGTCCGACGATTGCATCAACTGGCTGCTGTAATCGACGCCCTGGCGCGGCAGCAGGCCGTTGTTTTTGAGCCGGAATTCCTTGACGCTGTTTTCGGCGGCGGTGAGCTTGTCCTCGTAGACCTTGATCTGGTCGTCGATGAACTGCACGGCCTTGCGGGTTTCGCCGCTCTTTCCCTTGAAACTGCTTTCGACGAAAATCGTCAGCAGCGATTGCACCACTTCGCGCACCATGCGCGGGTTGCGGTGGTTGTAGGTGATGGTGTAGATATCGTTGCCGCCGCTGCTGATGCGGATCTTGCTCATCAATTCCTCCAGCTGCTGCTGTTGCTCGCGCGCGGTGCGGGCATTGATGTCCAGGTCCACCATGCGCAGCACGCGCTCGACATTCGGACGGCTGAGCAAGGTGCGGCTCATGATGGCGACTTGCTGTTCGATATTCGGCACGCTGGTCATGCCGGCCAACAAGGGCTTGAGGATGCTTTGCGTATCGACGAACACGCGCGCGCTGGTCTGGTAGTCGTCCGGCAACAGCGTGACCTTGACCCAGCCGGCGATCGCCACCAGCCAGGCGACGGAAATGGCGTACCACCGGTATTTCCAGATGCCCTTGAGACTGGATATCAGCTGGCTAATTAACTCCTCCATGTTCCAGTTCTCCTTGACGCGGCCGCAGGGAATTCCGATTATATTTTTCTCAACTGGGCAGTCGTTGAGGCATATCAAGCAGAGGCCGGCGGGATTTCTCAATCATTGCAGCGAGGAGGATTCATCATGCGTGCTTTGATTTGTTTGTCCCTGGCGCTGCTGGCCGGCTGCGCCCACCGGGTCTCGCTGGACGAGCCCGCCGCCACGCCGCTGCAGGGCGATTACCAGATCGGTGCCGGCGACACCGTCAACATCAACGTCTGGCGCAACCCCGAAGTCTCGCTCAGCGTGCCGGTGCGGCCGGATGGCAAGATCACCACGCCGCTGGTGGAGGATCTGCAGGCGGCCGGCAAAACCTCCACCGAGCTGGCGCGCGACATCGAGAAGGCGCTCAGCAAATACATCCAGCAACCGATGGTGACGGTGATCGTCACCAGCTTCGTCGGGCCGTACAGCCAGCAAATCCGCGTGATCGGCCAGGCGGCGCGGCCGCAGGCGCTGCCGTACCGGCAGGGCATGTCCCTGATGGATGTGCTGATCGCGGTAGGCGGCATCACCGATTTCGCGGCCGGCAACAAGGCCAACATCATCCGCGTGGTGGACGGCAAGCGGCAGACGGTGCCGGTGCGCCTGCGGGACTTGCTGCGCGACGGCGATATTTCCGCCAACGTCGCGGTACTTCCGGGCGATATCCTGGTGATACCGGAAGGATGGTTCTAGCTAGCCTCGGCGAAAATTTTTTCAAATTTACGGGAACTTTCTAGCTGAGCGGGATGTCTGAAGGCTATGAACCACGACACAGGAAGCCAACCGTGCAACATGACGACGCTATCGTTTCTTTTGAGGTCAGCAATGAATTACGCGACCTCGTGGTCGGCGAAGGCAAGGCCGAAGCCGCATTGGATCATCCCTTGGACCAGCAAATCTTCCACATTCGCATGGCCAACTCGCAGGGCCGCCGCGAAGCAGCCAGCCTGCTGCTGAAAAAAATGTACGGCTGGCGCGGCTACGCGGTGGATCCCAGCGTGATCCACTCGCCCAACAAAATCACCCTGTTTGCCGAAACCGGCGGCGAAACCGTCGGCACCATGTCGCTGTGCCTCGACAACGATGAAATCGGCCTGCCGGCCGACGAGAACTTCCGCGACAAGCTCGACGAACTGCGCGGGCAGCACCGCCGGCTGTGCGAGCCATCCCGGCTGGCGATCGACAAGGGTGTGTCCAAGCGCGTGTTCGCGGCGCTGATCCATATTTCCTATATTTACGCCCACAACATCCACGGCTACACCGATTACGTGATCGAGGTGAACCCGCGCCATGTGATGTTCTACAAGCGCATGCTCGGTTTCCGCGACTTCGGCGGCGAACGCGAGTGCTCGCGCGTGGGGGCGCCGGCGGTGCTGCTCAGGCTGGAGCTGGACTATATGGGCGAACAGATCCGCAAATTCGGCGGTCTGATGGAGCAGCACGGCACAGAGCGCTCGTTCTATCCGTATTTTTTCCCGACGTGGGATGAGCCGGGTATCACCGGCCGTCTGATCACGGGGCAGACTTGAGATAATTGACGGGGACGGCATAGGTGATGCCGCTGGGGGCGCTGATGGCGGATTCCTTCACGCCCTTGACGAACACCATGTTGACCACGCCGACCACTTCGCCGGTGGCCGGATCGAACAAGGGGCTGCCGCTGCTGCCGGGGTAGGCCGTGCCGTCCAGCTGAAACACGGCGTACACCGGTTTTTGCAGCTGGCGCGCGGTTTTGGCGTCCAACTGACGCGCCGTGATGGCCGGGGTGGCCAGTGGCGTGATGGCCGACACGATGCAGCGGTGCGTCACGTGATGCAGCCCCAGCACCATGCCCAGCGGGAAGCCGGTGAACGCCAGCGCCTTGCCCTCACGGACCTTGCTGGAGTCGCCGAGTTTTAGCGCGGGCAAGGCGGCGCCCTTGATGCGCAGGCGCGCCAGGTCATGCTCCTTGTCGAGCGCGCTAAGCGTGGCGGCGCGGAATTGGGCGGTGTCGCCAGCGCGGACCAGGATGCCCAGCGTGGCGCCCTGGCCGCTGTTGACCAGGTCATTCACCACATGGGCGGCGGTAATCACGGTCAGGCCGTCGCCGATGATGAAACCGGTGCCGATGAAGCTGACCGCCGGCCCGCGCGCCTGTTGCAGGCTGCCGATGCCGACCACCGAGGGCTTGATATCGTCAATCACCTGAACCAGATCCTCGGCGCGCGCGCCGCCGAACAGGATGAGCAGGCTGAACAGAATTTTCATGGCGGTGACTCCTTTGCTTGCAAGGCCGCCGCGCTCAGCAGCAGCATGGATAACAAGGTGATGCGCGGCACGTCGAGCAGGCTGTCGAACAGCCCAACCACCTGAAAAGCCAGCAGCGCGGCCAGCCAGACGGCATCGCGGCGCCGCAGCAGCACGCAAACCGCGCTGAACAGCAGCAGTCCATAAGCGGACAATCCGAGCCAGCCCATCTCGAAGTAAATATTCAGGAACAGGTTCTTGATGTGCCAGGGCAGATGGTTGCGGTCGCTGCTGAAGAACCAGTAGTTATTGGCATCGGAAAAGCCGCCGTTGCGCAGCAGTTCGTGATCGTCCGGCACCGTGCGCAGGCTGATATTGTCGATGTCGAGCACGGCCCGCCGGCCTTCAACCGCCATTTCCAGCTTGACCGGCAGGCCGTCGCCGCCCAGCGGTCCGGCGTCGAGCGGATAAAAGTACCGTTGCCACGTCACTCCGGTGGGTATCTGCCGGAGCGGCGTGGCGGCGCAGTTCTGCGGATACAGCAGTTGGCGCTGGCAGAGGTTGATATGCAGGAAGGCGGGAGGGCCGCTGTTCCACACATCCACGGCCAGCAAATACCGCTGCCGGGGCTGCACGGAAACGCTTTGCAGCATGCGCAGCAGCTCGCCATAGCCGGCCGCATAGTGGCCAGCCACCAGTCGCAGGTGGCGGTTGCCGCCGTGATCGATGAACTGGTAGCGCGGCGGTTGGTCGCCGCGCGGATTATTCCAGTGGTAAGCCGCCGGGAAGCTGCCCAGCCCCATGCCAAACAGGCCGGAACCGGGCCGCATCATCGCCAGGCTATTTTGCCAATGCCGTACGCGCGTGCTCCAGTCGTCACCGACGCTGGCGAAGCGCACGTTCAGATAATAGCCGTGGTAGATCGGCACCATGGCGCCGAGCAGAACCAGGCTGGCCAGCATGAGAGGCAGGCGCCGGCGCGATACGAGGATGGCCGCCACCAGCAGGCCCAGCAACGGCAGATAGGCGCGATAGCCGCCGGCACGAAACGCGGCGTCGAGCAACAACACCAGCAAGCCCGCGCCCGCCAGCGCGGGAAATGCGGCCGCGCGGGCCGCATGCCGGAGCAGGAGGGAGGTGGCGATGATCCCGAGAGCGGCCGCCAGCGCAAGATACAGACCGCGCGAGAAAGTGGCAAGGGCCGCGTACCAGGCCAGCGGCAGCAAGGCCAGGGCGGCCAGCTGGCGTAAAGGGGCGTTGCGGGCCAGCAGCCATGCCGCCAACAGGGGCAGGCTGAGGGCCAGATAACCGTCCAGCGCGGCGCCGCCGGTATGCATGCCGGAGAACGGCGCGGTGATGCGGTAATCGCTGGAAAAATTCAGCAGGCCGGTGAATTGCCAGCGTTCGCGTAGCGCGGCAAGGCTGACCAACAGCAGCCCCAGCATCATGCCCGGCAGGAGCGCCTCAGGCTTGCCGCCGGTGGCGTGCCGCAACGGCGGCAGCAACACCATCGCCCAGATCCACGCCTTGCCAACCCGCAGCGCGTTGGCCGGGCTCAGGTAATTGTTGAACGTATTGGCATCGATGGGCGGTAACGGCTGCAGGCCACGCCACAGGCCTATCGCCAGCGCCACGCCGAGCAGCAGCAGGCCCAGCCTGAATAGCCAGGGCCAGCGCGCGGAACCTGCCGGAGCGGGCGGCAACCTCCAATAGGCGAAGCCTGCGGTGAGCAGGAGCAGCAGGTCGATTTCCTCCAGCACAAACCAGCCTGTGCGGGGCGCCAGATCGAGCACCGGCAGCAACGCGGGCAGGAGCGGCAGCCATAGTTGCGTGCGCCACCACAGCAGGCCGGCATACGCCACGAGTATCGGGGGCAGCCAGGTGCCGGCCATCGGATACGCGCCAGCGGCCAAGCCGAACAGGCAGAAGCAGGCCAGCGCCACCAGTCGCGTACCGATGTGCCGCACAGCTACAGGCCCAGCAGACTCTTGACCGCGTCGCGGCGGTCGAAATCCTTGAGTGCGAGCAAGGGTTCCAGCTGCTCCCGCGCGCCGCGCTTGTCGCCGGACTTGGCCAGGGCAACCCCGTAGTGATAGCGGATCTCCGTACTTGCCGGGGCCAGCGCCAGGGCTTGCTTCAGCAAGGGCAGGGCGCGCTCCATCTTGCCTTGCTCCAGCAGCAGCCAGCCCAGCGTATCGCCCACGGCCGGATTGTCCGGCGCCTGCTTGTACGCTTGCTCGGCATACGGCAATGCGCGAGGATCATGTTGTTGCTGGTACAGCCAAGCCAGATTGTTCAAGGCGATGAACTGGCCGGGAACTTGCCGCAGCACCTCTTCAAACTGGGCGATACTGGCCGCGTACTCCTTCAACGTCAGCAGGCTGCTGGCGTAAAACAGGCGGGAGGCATGGTCGCTCGCGTGCTCGCCCAGCCATTTCTGCATGCGCGAGCGCGCGTCACCGGTCTTGCCGGCCTGGATCAACGCACTGTAGAGCGCTTGCACCGTCTGTGGCGTCGGCCGCGCCTCGAACGCTTTTTGATACAGCCCGACAGCCTTGCTCAGCGCCTGGGTTGCTCCCTCGCGGTCATTCACGGCGGCGCGCGCGGCGGCCAGCCGCAATTGGACGTCCGGCGATTCCGGCTGCAAGGTCGCCAGCTTGTTCCAGCTGTCCAGCGCCGTATCGGCCTGCCCGCCGCGGGTTTGCAGCGACGCCACCAATGCCACCAACTGCGTGTTGGCCGGATTCGACGCCAACAGTTTCTGCCCGAGCGTGAGGGCTTTCTGCGCTTCGTTGTAGCGGGCGTAAAAGTGTGCCAGCCGCAGCGATGGCTCCAGCGCGTCCGGCTTGGCCTGCGCGGCCCGTTCGAACCAGCCGCGCGCGACCGCCACCTGGCCCTGCGCCAGAGTCAGGTTGGCAAGCGCGGTCATGATGTCGATGTTGTTTTTATCCTTGGCGAGGGCGGCTTCGAGGCGCTTGCGCGCCTGCTCGGGTTTCTTGTCTTTGGTGTCCATGATGGTCAGGTTGTCGAGGGCTGGAAGGAAGAGGGGATCGAGCTGGAGCGCGCGCTCAAAGCTGGCGCGCGCCCCGGACAGGTTGTGCTGCACCATCTGCACGCCGCCCTTCAGGTTGTGCACCATGGGGTTGTCCGGGAATTGCGCCTCCATGCGCTGCGCGGCCGCCAGCGCCTTGTCGTATTGCTTGTTGCGCAGATGGCTCAGCACCAGCAGGGTAGCCACGCGCGACGACTTGGCATCGAGACTGGCGGCCTGTTCCAGTTCGGAGACGGCGCGATCGTTGTCGCCCAGGCCGAGATGGCTCATCGCCAGCGCGGCGCGCAGCATCGGCGCCTGCGGCGCGAGTTTGCTGGCACGTTCGAAGTAGTCGGTGGACTTGGTGTATTGCCGCAGCCGCAAGTAGAGCTCGCCCGCCAGCGACATCATCTCCAGGTCCTGCTGCTGGCTGGCCAATAACGGTTCGACGATGGCCAGCGCCTGCTCCGGCGCTCCGGTATTGAGCAAGGTGGACGCCAGCAGCTTGCTGGCATAAGGATGGCCGGGATTCGCTTCCAGAAACTTGCGCAGGTGCTGTTCGGCCTGGGTGTAGGCGCCCTTGTTGCGCAACACCGCTCCCATCAACAGATTGCTGGGCAGATGCTCGGGCGCCACGCGCAACACCATGGCCAAGTGATCCTGGGCGGCTGTCATCTTGTTTTCCTTGAATTCCAGCAGCGCTTGCGTGTAGATCAGCAGCAGGCTGTTGGGCGAGGCCTGGCGGGCGGCGCTGAGTTCCTTGCGCGCCTCGTCCAGCTTGCCAGACTGGAGGTGCAGATTAGCCAGGTCCACATGGGCCTGCACCTGCGCCGGCCTCAGTGTCAGGATCTTCTCGTAGGCGGCCTGCGCCTCGGCATTCTGGTCGAGCAGACGCAGTATGTCCCCCAGCGAGCGCAGCGCGTCGACGTTGTCGGCCTGCTGCGTCAGCGCCTGCCGCACCAGCGCCAACGCATCCTGCTTGCGGTTTTCCAGCAGCGCCACCCGCGCCTGCCCGAGCAGGGCGGGCGGATTGCCGGGATGACGCAGCGTGATCGACGCGAACACGTCGCGGCCCTCCGCCACGCGATTCAAGCCCAACAGCGCATGACCGCGCAGCGCCAGCAGGGCGGGCTGCTGTTCGTCGGCCGGCACGTCGTCCAGCAGCCGCTGATACTGGCCTTGCAGCAGCAGGGCCTTGCCCAGCAGCGGCAGCACATCGCCGGGATTGATCTTCAGTTCCAGCGCGCGGCGAAATTCCTTCTCGGCCGACTGCACGTCTCCGGTGTCGAGGTACAACTGGCCCAGCATCAGCCGCGCCTGGCCATGCGACGGTGATTGCTGCAGCACGTTCTTTAGCTGGATGACGGCGGACTTCGATTCGCCGCGCGCCGCGTATTTGCGGGCCTCGGCCATCAAATCGGCCTCGTTGTGAAGGCGGCCGCAACCGGCCAGGAACAACAGCAACAACACGCGCGGCAACGCCATGGCGATCTCCTCAAAAGCCCTAGAGTAGAAACGATCGGCGCGGCACTCGTTGATCGACCGCAAACGGCAGAGCAAAAGCCGCTCGTAGAATCGGCTGACGCGGGTATTCAACACTCTCTCAAAAGGTGCTCATATGGAAGTTGTCGCCGTGGTTGGACTTGGATACGTGGGTTTGTCCCTGGCGGTCGCCTTTGGCGCGCGGCGGCGGACCATTGGGGTCGACCTGTCGGCGCGCAAGGTGGCCAGCTACCGCCGCGGCATCGATCCCGGCGGCGAGGTCTGCGCCGCGCAGTTCGCCGAGGCGCGCTGGCTGGAAATGGGCTGCGACCCGGTCGCGCTGGCCGAGGCCGACTACATCGTGGTGGCCGTGCCCACCCCGGTGGACGATGCGCACAAGCCGGACTTTGGCGCGCTGGTCAGCGCCAGCCAGTCGGTCGGGCGCCACATGAAGGCCGGCGCGGTGGTGATTTACGAGTCCACGGTCTATCCCGGCGCGACCGAGGAAATCTGCATTCCCATCCTGGAGCAATGCTCGGGCCTCCAGTGGCAGCGCGACTTCCACGTCGGCTTCTCGCCCGAGCGCATCAATCCCGGCGACACCGAACACCGGCTGGCGACCATCCGCAAGGTGGTCTCCGGCGACGACGCGGTGACGCTCGAGCGTGTGGCGGCGCTGTACGAGGGCGTGGTGGACGCCGGCGTGCACCGCGCCTCCAGCATCAAGGTGGCCGAGGCCGCCAAAGTCATCGAAAACACCCAGCGCGACCTGAACATCGCGCTGATGAACGAGCTGGCCATCATCTTCGACCGCATGGACATCGACACGCTGGAAGTGCTGCAGGCGGCCGGCACCAAGTGGAATTTCCTGCCGTTCCGGCCGGGGCTGGTGGGCGGACACTGCATCGGCGTCGATCCGTATTACCTGACCCACAAGGCGGTGATGCTGGGCTACCATCCGGACGTGATCCTGGCCGGGCGCCGCATCAATGACAGCATGGCCAAGTTCGTGGCCGAGAAAACCGTCAAGGAAATGGTGCGGGCCGGCTTCAAGCTCAAGGGATGCCGCGTCAACGTGCTGGGCCTGACCTTCAAGGAAAACTGTCCGGACCTGCGCAATTCCAAGGTGGCCGACCTGATCCGCGAGCTGGAATCGTACGGCCTGCAAGTCCACGTCCACGACCCGGTGGCGGACGCCGACGAGGCGTTGCGCGAGTACGGCGTGCGGCTGGAGGCGTGGGAAGATTTGCCCTGCGCCGAAGCCCTGATCAGCGCCGTCGCGCATCACGAGCTGGCGACGCGCCCCTTGCGGCAAATGCTGGACAAGATCGCCCCCAGCGGCTGCTTTATCGATCTGAAATCCCAGTTCGATCCCGGCACCTTGCGCAGCAGCGGCCTCAGCGTCTGGAGGCTGTGATGGGCGATTACGAAAACGGCACGCCAGCCACCAGCGTCTATCAACTGGTGCGCGAGCAACTGGAATATGAGCAATACCGCTGGGTCATCACCGGGGTGGCGGGTTTCATCGGCTCCAACCTGCTGCAGGCGCTGCTGGAACTGGGGCAGCGCGTGGCCGGCGTCGATAACTTTCTCACCGGCCACCGCCACAACCTCGATCAGGTGCGCGAGCTGGTCGGCGCCGACGCCTGGCGCAACTTCGAGCTGATCGAGGGCGACATCCGCGACCTTTCCGTGTGCCGCGCGGCCTGCGACCGGGCCGACTACGTGCTGCATCAGGCGGCGCTCGGCTCGGTCAGCCGCTCCATGGCGGAGCCCTTGCTGTGCAACGACATCAACGTGGGCGGCCAGTTGAACGTGCTGGACGCGGCGCGGCTGGCCGGCGCGCGGCGCGTGGTGTACGCGGCCTCCAGCGCCAGCTACGGCGACCATCCGGGCTTGCCCAAGCAGGAACAGCACATCGGCCAGGCGCTGTCGCCGTACGCGCTCACCAAGCACGTGAACGAGCTCTACGCCGGCGTGTACGCCCGTTGCTACGGGCTGGAAACCATCGGCCTGCGCTATTTCAATGTGTTCGGGCCGCGCCAGGACCCGGCCGGCGCGTACGCGGCCGTGATTCCGCTGTGGATCGCCGCCATGATAGGCGGGCGTCAGCTGGTCATCAACGGCGACGGCGAAAGCAGCCGCGATTTTTGCTACGTGGCCAACGTGGTGCAGGCCAACCTGCTGGCCGCGCTGACCGACAAGCGCGCGGCGGTCAACCAGGTCTACAACGTGGCGGTCAACGCCCGCACCAGCCTCAACGAGCTATTCCTGCTGCTGCACGAAATGCTGGCCGAGCGGCATCCGCACCTGCACGACTTCCAGCCGGCCTACGGGCCATTCCGCGCCGGCGACGTGCGCCATTCGCAGGCCGATATTTCCAAGGCCGTCAAGCTGCTGGGCTACGCGCCCACCCACGATTTGCGGCGCGGCCTCAGGCAGGCCTTACGCTGGTATGAACAACATCTTGCCGCGTGACGTGCATGGTGCGCGCCACGCCGCGAAAATCGACCGTGTGCAGCGTGACCGGGCGGCGCCACACACGCGCCACGTATTGCATCACTTGCTCCGCCTGCGCCAGGTCCAGCCCGCGGCCGTCGCGGCTGTGATCGTGGCGCAGCACCAGGCTGAAGTCGTCGTTCATGCGCTCCACGGCGATGCACGGCGCGCCGTAGTTGTACTTGGCGCCAAGAATGGCTTCGCGCACCGCGTGCAGATCGCGGCTGACGACGCGGGTGTCGCCGTCGGCGCGGGCCTGGTAGCTGAACAGGTCCAGCTTTTCCGCCAGTTTGGCGTGCAGATAATTGCGGATGAAGCCGAAATCGTCCTCCTCGGCGCAGATGCGGCGCGCGGCATCCAGCCCCTCGCGATCGATGATGTCCTCCCAGATCGCGAACCCGAGGTGGTAGGGGTTGATGTTCAAGGCCAGCCGCTGCTCGTTGCCATACGGGCGCACCACGTCCGAGTGCGCGCGCAGCGCCTGCAGATATAGTTCCTGGGACAGGAAGTCGGCCTCGCGCAGCAGGCGCGCGTGCCAGTACGAGGCCCAGCCTTCGTTCATGATCTGGCAGGCGTGGACCGGATAGAAGTAAAACGCCTCCTCGCGCACGGCCAGGAAAATGTCGCGCTCCCAATCCTTCAGATCCGGCGCGTAATGCGCGATAAACCAAAGCAAGTCCGTCTCGGGGTGGGGCGGCAGTTGGCGGTGGACGACCGAGGCCGGCGGTGGCGAGGTTTCACCCGGCAGTCGCTGGTAGCGCTCGCGGAACGGCGGCGGTTCTGGCGGGGCCGCAGGCTCGCCGGGCTCGGGGTAGGGCGGCCGGTACAAGAGCTGATGAATGTCGATATGCGGTTCCAGCGCCAGCGCCGCGTCCAGCACGGTTTCGACCGCGCGCTGGCCGTGGCGCAGCACCGCGTCCTCCAACGCATGGGCGCGCGCGGCGCTTTGCTCGAGGATGTGGCCGCCAGCCATGCTCATGAAGCGCGAAAACAGCCCGTTGCGCTTGACGAAGTCGGCGTGACCGATCACATGCGCCGTCACCAGCGCGTTTTCGGCCAGGGAATTGGTGTCCATCATGTAGGCCCGGCACGGGTCGCCGGGGAACATCACCTCGAAGATGCGCGAGTGGCCCATGTGCTGATGCAGCAGCTGGTGAATGTAGCGCAGGCCGAACGACCAATGGTTCATGCGCACCGGCACGCCGTAGACGGCAATTTCCAGCATGAAGTTTTGCGGCACCAGTTCAAAATCAACGGGATAGTAGTCCAGCCCCAGCTCGCGGGCCAGCCGTTGCAGCCGGGTGTTGCAGTCGTCCAGGGTCATGATGGCGCCTGCCGGATCAGGAATTGGCGCAGCGCCGTGAATACGTCGTCGCCGTCGGACAGCGTGGCGCTGGACATGGGCAAGCCCTGGCGCTCCCGTTCGGTCCACAGGCGCTGCATTTCGCTATCCTGCATGCGCGGCATGCCGGGCAGGGTTTCCACGTAGGCGAGGTAGTTCATTTCCTTGCCCAGCTCGCCCAGCACCAGACTGGCGGCCGCGCGGTCCTCGGAAAAATTGTCGCCGTCCGAGGCGTAGAACAGGTAGCTGTTCCACAAGGCGGGGTCGTAGCGCTGCCGTACCAGTTCCTGCGCCAGCCGGAAGCCGGTCGAGGCCATGGTCCCGCCCAGCCCGCTGGCCTCGAAAAAATCGCTCTCGTTGAATTCCCAGGCACGCCCCGCATGGGCCAGGAAACGGGTCTCGATACGCTGGTATTTGCGGCGCAGCCCTTGCAAGGCAAGAAAGAAGAAAGTCTTGGCCAGGCGCCGCTCGGCCACCGTCATGCTGCACGACACGTCCAGCATGAAGAACAGCACGGCGCTGCTGCTGGGTCTGGGCTGCGCCACCAGCTGGCGAAAGCGCAAGTCGTCATTGGTGAAGGCCGGCGGCCCGGCTTGCACGGCGCGTCGCTTGACGGCTTCCTTCACGGTCCGCCGGCGATCCAGTCTGGAGCGCGCGCCGCGCTTGTCCCAGCCGGCGCGCACCAGCTCGTTGTCGTCCAGCGCGGCCTTGCCGCGCGCCTCCAGTTGCGGCAGCTGGAACTCCTCCCACAGCCAGTCGACGATTTCGTCGATGGAAAACTCCATCAGCACGGTCACCGCGCCGCCTTCGCCGCCGACGCCATTGTCATCGTCGTCAAAATAGGGCGAGCGCAGGATGTCGCCCGGTTGTCCCGGCCCCTGGCCCGCCCCCGTCGTGCTGTGCTCGCCCGACAGGCGGAAGCGCGCGTGCTCCAGCAGCTTGAGCGGCACCTGCACGCCGCGCGGCGGCGGCCCGGTCATCAGGTCGGGCGCCGACAGGGCCTCGGGCAGGTGTTCACGCACCGCCTCGCGCACCTTGTCGTTGTGCCGCAGCCAATCGCGGGCGCCGCGGGAGAACAGGTCGTACCAATCGTTGCGCATATCATTCCTGTGCCAGCAGCGTGGTGACGTAATTCAGCGCTTCGCGCGCGCAATGGGTGTCGTAGCCGTACTCGTCCACCAGCCTTTGCTCGACCGCCGAGATCTTGGCGCGCACCTCGTCGTCCGGGCGCTTGGAGGAGCTGACCAGGCGCAGCACATCGCGCCGCTGCTCGAACAGGTATTGCTGCAGGGCGTCGCGCAACTGCGCGTGGCTGCCCAGCCCGAAGCGCTCGCCCCGCTTGTAGGCGCTCATGGCCTTGCGCACCACCTCCTGCCGGAACGATTGCTTGCCGGAGTCGGAAATATGGATTTTCTCCTCCACCGCGCGCAGGAAACGCTCGTCCGGACGGCGCTCCTCGTTGGTGATGGGATCCTTCACCTGGCGGTTGTCCAGCATGGCCTCCACCTCGTCCAGGTACTTCTCCAGCAAATCCGACACTTCCTGCTCGAACGACACGAACAAGGCCTTGTGCACGTCCTCCTTCACCCAGCGGTTGTAGAACTCCTTGCGCGTCAGCACCAGATAGTCGACCCAGCGCCGCTTGCGCGCGCCATCGATGCGGGCGTCGCTTTCTATCGCCTCCTTCAGCGCCAGCAGCAGGTCCATGGTGCTGATGCTGTTGCGCGACGATTGTATGATGGCGTGCGACAGGCCGTTGATGACGAACCGCGGCGACACGCCGGACAAGCCTTCATCCGGCGCCTTTTCCTTGTTGCGCACGCGCAGCGCCTCGCTGTGATGCACGCCGTCCACCTCATCGCCGCCGTGGATGCGCACCCGCCGGGCAAGGTCGCCCTCGCGCTCCTCGCCCTCGTGCAACCGGCTGAGCACGGCGAACACGGCCGCCGCGTGCAACACATGCGGATCGAGATGGACATCGCGGAAGGCCGGCGCGGACAGGATCAGCTTGCGGTAGATCCGCGCCTCCTCGCGGTAATTGAGGGTGTAGGGCACCTGCACGATGACCATGCGGTCCAGCAGGCCCTCGTTCTCGCTCTCCTGCAAGAACTTGCGGAACTCCGCCAGGTTGGTGTGCGCGAGGATGGTTTCGTCGAGGTAAATCAGCGGGAAGCGCGCCACCTTGACGTTTTTCTCCTGCGTCAGCGTCAGCAGCAGGTACAGGAACTCGCGCTTGACCTTGAGGATCTCGATCATCTCCAGCAGCCCCCGGCTGGCCGCGTACACCGTGCCGGACCACGACCACGCGCGCGGATCGCCCTCGTCGCCAAACTCCGCCACGCGCGACAGGTCCACCGAGCCGACCAGGTCGGCGACGTCGGCGGTATTCGGGTCGTGCGGCGCATAGGTGCCGATGGCGCTGCGGCCAGCCTCGGAGATGAAGACGCGCTCAACCGGCATGCGCAGGAAGTCGCCACCCAGCTCGTGTTCCAGCCGCGTGCGGCAGTGGGGACACAGCTCGCCGGCCGCGTCCACCCCGTAGCTCGCGCGGAAACTGGCGCGCAGCGTGTGGGGGACCAGATGCAGAGGCGATTCGCGCACCGGACAGCCGGCGATGCCGTACAGGGCCCCGGCGTCGGTGTGGCTATATTCCTCCAGCCCGCGCTTCAGCCGTATCACCAGGGTCGACTTGCCGCCCGATGGCGGCCCCAGCAGCAACAGCAGGCGCCGCCCGACCTCGGAGCCGGCGGCGGCCGCCTTGAAATAGTCGGCCACGCGGGCGAGGGCATCATCGATGCCGAACAGTTCGTCGGCGAACAGGCTGCAGCGCAGCTTGCCGTCGTCGCCATCCTGGCCGCTCCAGCGCAACATATCCCAGATGTACTGGTGCGAGCCGCGCGCGAACTGCGCCGGCGCGGCCGGCAGCACCTGATCCATGAACTGCGCGAAACTGCCGCTCCAGTGGCCGGCGCGATGCTGCCGCGTGTAGGCGACCAGCTGGTCGCGGAATTGATCCTGCGATACTGCCCGCTGCGCGCTGTCGATCATCGCCTGCCCTCCGAAAGATAGGAGTATCGGCGCTGGCGCGGCAGGTTCGGATGATCTGCCTCAATCGAAAAAGGGGAACTTTTAACCCGCCCGGTCCCACGGCGCGTCGGCCAGTTCCTGGACCAGGAAATCGATCATCACCCGCACCTTGGCGCTCAGGTGGCGCCGGCTCGGATAAACGGCCAGCACGTCCAGGTCCGGCATGTGATAGTCCGGCAGCACGCGCCGCAGACGGCCGGCGCGCAGATCGTCCCCGACCAGGAAGGTCGGCTGCCAGATGATGCCCATGCCGCCCAGGGCGGCGGCGCGCGCCGTATCGCCGTTATTGGTGTGCATCACGCAGCTTACTTTGACGGCGTGCGGCTGGCCGCCCGCGTCCAGCATCTGCCATTCGTCGGCGGTGGCGGCGTAGCTGTAGCCGATGCAGGCGTGTTGCGGCAGCTCGGCCGGCGACTGCGGCATGCCGTGCCGCTGGAGATAGTCGGGCGATGCGCACAGCACATTGCGCGAGGTGGCCAGCTTGCGCGCCACGTTGGAGGCCGAGCCGGCGCGCGAGATGCGCACCGCCATGTCGTAGCCTTCCTCGACGATGTCGACCACGCGGTCGATCAGCGCCACGTCCAGCTGCACCTCGGGATACAAACGCATGAACTTGGGCCACAGCGGCGCCAGGTGCAGCACGCCAAAGCTGAGCGGGGCGTTAATCCGCAGCACGCCGTGCGGCTGCAGGGCGGCCGAGGACACGATGGCCTCGGCCTCGGCCACGTCGTCCAGTATCGACCTGGCGCGCTCGAACAGCGCCTCGCCGCTGGAGGTCAGCGACATCTTGCGCGAGCTGCGGTTGAGCAGCCGCGTCTGCAGATGCGCCTCCAGGTCGCTGATGTAGCGGGTCACATTGGCCGGCGAGGTGTCGAGCGCCTCGGCGGCGCGGGCGAAGCCGTCGCGCTTGACGACTTCCACAAACACTTCCAGCGCACGCAATCGGTCCATGCCTCACTCCACAAGAAAAAAGCCGCGGCACCGGAGGGTGGGGCGGCTTCGTCGCTTAACGCAGTCTCAACTTAGTGAGCGATGTAATTGCCGGTCGCGGCTTCCTTGATCACGCGGCCGGCGGCGAGGGCTGCGCCGGAACCACCATGGGAGGCGCCGACGCCGCTCACCGGGCTGTCGTGGGCCATGCCGACCAGCCCGACCGCCGCCTGGGCATCGCCGGCGCTGGCGGCGCGTTCGAACAATTCCATGGCTTCGCGGCGCTTGGCCGGATTGGACAGGTAACGCAGCGCCAGTTCGCGCTGGGCTACCGGGGAGCCTTGCTCGGCCCACTCTTGCAGTCGGCGTTCGGCGGCGGGTTGACCGCTCGGGCCGATTTGCATGGCAGCTGCTTCAATCACAGTCGGGGAGGGAATCGCATCTTCCTGGGCCTGGCAGGCGATCAGGGCGCCCACCAGCACCAGCACCGAAGATACCAATACACCAGACTTGTTGAATAATTCCATAAATTAAATACCCTTGATTAAAGCAAAGCGCAAACCTCGATGCGTTGCACCATTATACTTGCATCTGGGCAAATTGTCGAATACGCAATATCACGCAGAGCCATGCCTTGGTTTTGATTCCTTTTGCAAGTGCTGGCGATATTAACATGAAGAATTTGTGCTCCCCGTTCAGGAAACGCTAACCAGGGTAACAATTGTAACCATTCGTTAATGGCAAAAAAGGCATGGATGGACGAAGCCGGGCTGTGCAATGCAGCAAAGCCGGGACTTCATAAATCGTGAACGATGGCGGGCGGTCAGGCGCCTGGGGAAGTATTACGCTGCAGCCAGGCATCGGCATCGCGCAAGACCAGTTGATATTCGGACTCCAGCGCGGCGAACAGGGCGGGGATGGCGTCTATTTGCTGCTCGGCGATGGCTTTTTCCAGCTTGAGGGATGCGGACACCAGCCGTTTGGCGCCCAAGGTGCCGATCGAGCCGCGCAGGCTGTGGAAAATCTTGCCCGCGTCGTGCAGCCGCTGCTCGCGCAGCGCGGCACCGGCCTGCTCGAACGGCGTCATGCGTGGCGCGCAGGCGTCGCGGACGATTTTGCTGACGATGCCCAGCGCCTTGTCATCGTTACCCATGTATTTCAACAAGGTGTCGACGGAGAAAATACTTTCTTCGGCTGGTGGCGGGCTTGCTTCAGTCATTCATTACTCCAGGACAGGTTGCCTTAATCCTATCATACGCTTGCCCGGCGCCCCTCACTGTTGCCCGTCGTGAAATTGTTGCGACAGGGTTTGCAATGGCGAACGTGTGACGGCCGGTACCGCAACACTCGCCGGAGGCGCCATCCGCACAGGCGCGCCGCCGGTGTTGGCGGAATGCAACACATTGCCCTGGGATTCCGGCGCGGCGTTCCAGGCCGGCGCCTCCAGCCCTTCGAATACGCGCTTGAGCTGCTGCCCCCAGGTGCTGCGGATCATCTGGAAATACTCGTTGCGCTCATCAATTGTTACAAAATGGGTCACGGCCAGCTTGTCGGTCTCATACACCAGCATATCGAGCGGCAGGCCGACCGAAACGTTGGAACGCAGGGTGGAATCCATGGAAATCAGCGCGCACTTGGCGGCATCGTCGAGCGAGGTGGCCGGGGTGACCACACGGTCGATGATGGGCTTGCCATACTTGGCCTCGCCGATCTGGAAATAAGTGTTCTCGTCGTGCGATTCGATGAAATTGCCGGCGGAATAGATCTGGAACAGGCGGCAGCGCTCGCCCTTGATCTGGCCGCCGAAAATGATGCTGACGTTGAATTCAATGCCGAACGACGACAGCGCCTCCGCGTCGCGCGCATGCACCTGCCGCACCGCCTCGCCGAGGATACGCGCCGCCTCGTACATATTGGGCGCGGTCCAGATGCTGTGGCCGTCCTCGGTCTTGAGCTCGGACGCCAGCTGGCGGATCGATTGCGAGATCGACAGATTACCGGCCGTCATCATCACCATCATGCGGTCGCCGGGGATTTCAAACACGCTCAGCTTGCGGAAAGTGCCGACCTGGTCCACCCCGGCATTGGTTCGCGAATCGGATAGAAACACCAGTCCGGCGTTCAGGCGCATGCCCACACAATAGGTCATCGTTGTACAGTATTGATTAGAAGTATCGTTATTTTACCGCTCATTGCGGCGTAATCTGTACATCCACGCTCAAAGACTCGGTGCCGCCGCCGCGCCGCACGCCGCGCACCGGCGCCGCGCCGTCATAATCGCGGCCGATGGCGAGACGGCAATAGGCGTCCGTCATCAGGCGCGCGTGGGTCACGTCGATGCTGACCCAGCCGCTGTAATCCTTGTCATCGGCCCACGCGTCGACCCAGGCGTGGCTGGCGGCGTGGTCGCTGTTTTCCGGGTCGATATAGCCGGAAACATAGCGCGCCGGGATGCCGTGCGCATGGCAGCACGCGAGGAACAGGTGGGCGTGGTCCTGGCACACGCCTTGGCCCAGCGCCAGCGCGTCGCTGGCCGTGGTGTCGACGGCGGTCGCACCGCTTTGATACCGGACCGCACCAAAGATGTGCTCCGCCAGGCACATCAGATCGCGCGTGGCGGCCTTGCCGTCCGGCAGGCAGGACGCCGCCAGTTCCAGTATGCCGGGTGTGGCCGCGGTCAGGCGGGTCGGGACGGTGAAGATCAGCGGCGACAGCGTATCGCCGTTGGGCACCCGGCCCCGGTCCGGCGCCGTGGTTTGAACCACCCCGCTGGCGACGATCGACAAGGTCTGGTGCGGCACATCCATGGTCATCATGTGCGACAGGTTGCCGTAGGCGTCGGTGTAGGCGTGCACGTGGCCGGGCGTGGACAGCTGCCACGACAGCACATGCTGCTGCGGCTCCACGCGCGGCGTCAGGTGCAGCTGCTGGATGGTGTAGGCCAGCGGCAGGCTGTAGGTGTAGCGGGTTTCATGCCGTATGGTCAATTGCATGGGATAGCCTTTCGCTCACGCCGCCAATGGGACCAGGAAATCGCGGCTGACGCGGTTGCCCAGTTCGTAGATGTCGGCCAGGAAGCGGGTCAGCGTGTCGTGCAGGCCTTCCGCCAGGATGTCCTCGATCTTGCCGAACTGCAGCTCGGCGCGCAGGCGGCCGGCGAAGCGCTCGGTGTCGGCCGAAACGTCGTTGCGCACCTCGTGCAGGTTGGATACCACCTCGTCCATGCAGGCCAGCAGCGAGCGCGGCATGTCGGCGCGCAGCATCAGCAGCTCGGCGATGCGGGCCGGGGTGATGACGTCGCGGTAGACCTTGCGGTAAATCTCGAAGCCGGACACCGAGCGCAGCATCGCGCCCCAGTAATAGAAGTCGCGCTGGCTCATGCTTTCGCCGCTCTCCGGCGCGCCGCCGTGGTATTTCACGTCCAGGATCCGCGCCGTGTTGTCGGCCCGCTCGAGGAAGGTGCCCAGGCGGATGAAATGCACGGCCTCGTCGCGCAACATGGTGCCCAGCGTGACGCCGCGCGACAGGTGGGAGCGGTACTTGACCCATTCAAAGAACTTGCTGGGGTCGGTTTCCAGCAAATCGCTGGTCAGGCGGCGTTGCATGTCCAGCCAGGTCTGGTTCTGGATTTCCCAGACCTCCGTGGTCAGGGTGCCGCGCACGGCGCGGGCGTTTTCGCGCGCCGCCGTCAGGCAAGCCACGATGGAGGACGGGTTGCCGGGGTCGCGCACCATGAAATCGATGACTTCGCGGCCCTCCAGCGATTGGTACTTCTGATCGAACGCGTGTTGCAGCTCGGAGATGCCGAGCAGGGCGCGCCAGCCTTCGGCGTTTTCCTCGTCCGACTGCGGCAGCATCGAGGTCTGTACGTTCACATCGAGCATGCGGGCGGTGTTTTCGGCGCGCTCGGTGTAGCGCGCCATCCAGAACAAATGGTCAGCGGTGCGGCTCAGCATGATTTATTTCTCCAGAATCCAGGTATCCTTGGTGCCGCCGCCTTGCGACGAGTTCACCACCAGCGAGCCTTCCTGCAGCGCCACGCGTGTCAGACCGCCCGGCACCATGGAAATCGTCTTACCGGACAGCACGAACGGCCGCAAATCGATGTGGCGCGGCGCCACGCCGCTTTCGACGTAGGTCGGGCAGGCGGACAGGGCCAGCGTCGGCTGGGCGATGTAGCCGTCCGGCCGGGCGATCAGGCGCTGGCGGAAGTCTTCGATCTGCGCCTTGGTCGAGGCCGGGCCGACCAGCATGCCGTAGCCGCCGGCGCCGTGGACTTCCTTGACCACCAGCTGCGGCAGGTTGGCCAGGGTGTACGCGAGATCCTCCTTTTTGCGGCACTGGTAGGTCGGCACATTGTTCAGCACCGGCTCCTCCGACAAATAAAACTTGATCATGTCCGGCACGTAGGGATAGATCGACTTGTCGTCCGCCACGCCGGTGCCGATGGCGTTGGCCAGCGTCACGCGGCCGGCGCGGTACACCGACAGCAGGCCCGGCACGCCCAGGGAGGAATCGGGCCGGAACGCCAGCGGATCGAGGAAATCGTCGTCCAGCCGGCGGTAAATCACGTCCACCCGCTTGGGGCCGCGCGTGGTGCGCATGAACACCGTGTTGTCGCTGACAAACAAATCCTTGCCCTCGACCAGCTCCACGCCCATCTGCTGGGCCAGGAAGGCGTGCTCGAAGTAGGCCGAGTTGTACATGCCCGGGGTCATCACCACCACGGTGGGGTCGTTGATGCCCATCGGCGCCACCGAGCGCAGGTTATCGAGCAGCATGTCGGGGTAATGATCGACCGGGGCGATCTTGTTGCGGGCGAACAGTTCCGGGAACAGCCGCATCATCATCTTGCGGTCTTCGAGCATGTACGAAACGCCGGACGGCACCCGCAGGTTATCTTCCAGCACGTAGAATTCGCCCTGGCCGGCCCGCACGATGTCTACCCCGGCGATGTGGGCGTAGATGTCGGAGGCGACGTTGATGCCTTGCATCTCCGGCCGGTATTGCGCGTTCTTGTAGATCTGTTCGGCCGGGATAATGCCGGCCTTGATGATGTTCTGATCGTGGTAAATATCGTGGACGAACATGTTCAGCGCCTTGACGCGCTGGACCAGACCGGTTTGCAACTGTTTCCATTCGGCCGCCGGGATGATGCGCGGGATGGTATCGAAGGGAATCAGCCGCTCGGTGCCGGCATCGTCGCCATAGACGGCGAAGGTGATGCCGACCCGCCGGAACGCCAGGTCGGCCTCGGCGCGCTTGCGTTCCATGGTCTCCGCCGACTGGCGCTGCAGCCAGCCGCAGAACTCGCGGTAGTGTTCACGTATCTCGGCACTGGCTGTGTGCGCCAGGCCGTCAGCAGTCATTTCATTGAAGAAGTTGGCCATATCGAACATTCCCTATTGAGCACGTTTATTCTTCTATCAAGAAACGTGCCAGTGGAAATGCCCGGTTTTGGTGCGATTACGTAATGACTTTATTTCGCTGGGCCGATTTAAGCAGAGTAGCCCGCCGGGGCATGCGGCATATCGCATGCCCCGGCGAGCCAATGGTGCGCCGGGTAGGCCGGCGTCAGATATTGCCGATGTTGCCGGTGCCGGTGGTGCCGCTGCCCGAGCCCAGCGTGCCGCCGCTGGTGCTGCCGTAACCCTGGTCGCTCTGCAGGCTGCCGCTGGAGCTGCCCATCACGCTGCCGCTGGCGGTGACGCCGCCGGGCACGCTTTGACGGGTGCCGTAGAAGTTGTGCAGCTGGGTGTTGAATTCGGTGCTGGCCATGTCGGGCCAATCGTCCTTGTCAAAGCCGGGAGCGTTTTTCAGGTGCTCCTTGGACACGTCCAGCAGGAAGCGCTTGTTGACGGTGTCCAGCTCCAGCGCCTGCCAGGGCACGGCGAACAGCTTGTCGCCCATGCCCAGCCAGCCGCCGAACGACAGCACGGCGTAGGCCACCTGGCCGTTGCGCATGTCCAGCATGATTTCCTTGATGTCGCCCAGGTCTTCCTCCTGGCGGTTGTAGACATCCTCGCCGATCAGCGTATCCGCGCCCATCAGACGCGGGCCGGGGCCGGTGGTGTCGTCGTTGCTGTAAATGCCATAGGTATCGCGGTCTAGATAGCTCATGATGGTCTCCAAGTGGTTGGTAATGCCCCGCGCAAGACAGCGCGGTGACATCCCACATCATGCGGTCGAGACGACGGCAGAGGTATAGGTGCGCGTGCGGTGTGGCTGTAGGACAGGGCTTAGTTCCCGGGTAACCTAGTGGTACACTATCGCCCTCGCCGATTTGGAAGACAACTATGCACGCCCCCACCGAACTGCGCGCCCGCGCGCTGCAATGCCTGATTGAGCCGGATCCGTCGGCCAAGGTGGCGGCGGTGTATGCGATGGCGGCGGCGTCGCGCGAGGGGACTTGCGTTCCGGACGCGCAGGCGGCGCTGTCATCCGTCGCCGCCATTCCGGGCCGGCCGGACAAGCCCGAGCTGGTGCCGCCATTGCAAGTCGGCCGGCGCGCCATGAACACGCCGGAAGGCAGGGCGATGCTGATCCATGCGCTGGCCCATATCGAATTCAACGCCATCAACCTGGCGCTGGACGCGGTCTGGCGCTTCCCCGGCATGCCAGCCGCTTATTACACCGACTGGCTGAAGGTCGCGCGCGAGGAGGCCTATCACTTCTCGCTGCTGCAGGAGCATTTGCGGCGGCTCGGCTACAGCTACGGCGACTTCATCGCCCACGACAGCCTGTGGGAAATGGTCGAACGCACCTGTGGCGACGTGCTGGCGCGCATGGCGCTGGTGCCGCGCACGCTGGAAGCGCGTGGCCTCGACGCCAATCCGCCGCTGCGCGCCAAGCTGGCGCAAGCCGGCGACCAGGAAGCCGCCGCCATCCTCGACATCATCCTGCGCGACGAGATCGGCCACGTGGAAATCGGCAACCGCTGGTACGGGTTCCTGTGCCGGCAGCGCGGTCTTGAACTGCTTCCCACCTACGCCGAACTGGCACGCCAATACCGCGCGCCGACGCCGCGCGGGCCGTTCAATCTGCAGGCCCGCCGCCAGGCCGGCTTCACCGAGGACGAACTGCTGGCGCTGCAAGCCGCTAGTACCGCAGCGGGATAGCCGCCTCGTTGCGGCGGTCGGACACCACCGTTCCCTCGTCAATGGTGATCACACGGTCGGCGGCGGCAATCGTCTCCTTGCGGTGCGCCACGATGACGCGGGTAATGGTCAGCGCCTTCAGGGCGTCATTGATGGCCGATTCGCGCCGCATGTCCAGGTGGGAGGTCGCCTCGTCCAGCACCAGGATGCGCGGCTGCCGGTACAGCGCGCGCGCCAGCAGCAGGCGCTGTTTCTGACCGCCGGAGAGGCTGCCGCCCATTTCGCCGATAAAGGTCTCCACCCGCATCGGCATCCTCAGCACATCCTCGGCGATCGCCGCCTGCTCCAGGCAGGTCCACACCCGCTGGATGTCGATGTGATCGTCAAAGAAAGCGACATTTTCCGCAATCGTCCCGGCCAGCAGTTCATCGTCCTGCATGACCACGCCCAACGCGCGCCGGGTGGCCTTGGGGCCCCAGGATTCCAGCGAACGGCCGTCCAGCCGCACCTGCCCGGCGCTGGCCGGATACAGCCCGCACAGAACCTTGAGCAGGGTCGATTTACCCGCGCCGGACGGACCGACGATGGCGACGAACTCGCCGGGCGCGATGCTGAAGGAGATGTCGCGCAAAATGGCCGGTTCCTGCGGCGCGTAGGCGAAACCAAGTCCGACGAACTGCAGCGCGCCCTCGATGTGCGGCTGGGCGACGCTGATCTCGTCGATGCGCGGCTCTTTCGGCGTCAGCACGATGTCGGCCAGGCGATAGGAATACATGTCGGTCAGGCGCCAGTGGATGATCTGCTCGAACAGCGCGCTGGCGCGGCTGGAAAACTGGCCATGGTAAGACATGAAGGCGTACAACAGGCCGACCGACATGGCGCCATCCATGACGCCACGCGCGCCAAGGTAGATCAGGGTCACGCTGACGCCGGTTTCGAGCAGGCCGTGGACGCCGGTGAAGCACAGGTTCGCCACGTTCTGCGCCTGTTCGCGCCGGATGACGGCGGCAAACTTGTTGGCCCAGTCGCTTTCGCGGGCGTTTTCGGCGCCCATCACCTTCAGCGTCTGGATGGCGCGTATGGTTTCGATGCGCTTGCTGCTTTCCGCGATGCGCGCGCCCAGCGCCTCCATGCCGAGCCGGATGGAGAGGGGCAGGGTGCCCAGCCGCACCAGCAAATACAGCACTTGCCCGGCCAGCACCACCCAGGCCAGCTGCGGCGCGAACACGAACATCATGACCAGCGTGGCCAGCGTCAGCAGGCCGTCCACCGCGGTGGTGACCAGGCTGCCCGAGATCAGGTCGCGCACCGGCGCAATCGAATCGAAGCGCGACAGCACGTCAGCCAGTTTGCGGCGCTGGAACCATGGCAGCGGCAAGCGGACCATGTGGCGAAACAGACGCAGGGTCATGTCCCAGTTCAGCAGTGCCGACAGCCGCAATGTGACGATGCCGCGCAAGGCGTCGGCGCCGGCGTTGAACAGGCCAAACAGGCCGAATCCCAGCGCCAGCGACATCAGCAGGCCATGGTCGCCTTTCAGCGCCGCCTGGTCGATGGCCAGCTGCATATAGAATGGACTGGCCACCATATAGGCTTGCAGCAGCAGCGACAACAACAAGATCTGTCCCAGACTGCCGCGCACGCCCGGGCCGAGCCGGAACCACGACCACAGGCTGAGCGGGCTTTGCTGCTTGCGCTTGCGGAATTCGGGCGCGGGCGCCAGTTCCAGCGCCACGCCGGTGAAGAAGCGCGACACTTCGTCGATGCCCAGGTCGTGGCGGCCGCTGGCCGGATCGCTGATGCGTACGGTGGCGCCGCGCACACGTTCCAGCACGACGTAATGCTGCAGTCCCCAATGCAGGATGGCCGGACAGCGCAGCTGACGCAGTTCGTCCAGCTCGCAGCGCAGCGCGCGCGTCACCAGGGCGTTGGCGGCGGCGATGTCGGCCACTTCGCGCAGTGTCAGGCCGCGCGAGGAGACATGGTGTTTGCGCCTAAGTTCAGCGAGATCGGCGGGAGCGCCGTGCGCGGCCAGCACCAGCGCCACGCAGGCAAGGCCGCATTCGGCCGCTTCGGATTGAAAGGCTTGGTACATGGTGTTCCGCTCTCTTTCACGGCTGCGGCGCCGCCAGGCGGGGCGCCGCAGCACAGCTCATGACAGTTGGTTAGCCGTTTTTGGTACTCGGCAGCACCTTGCAATCGAAGGCGCCGGTCTGGGTCCAGCTACCGCCCAGCGAGCCGCCGCGGATCGATTTGAACAACTCCAGCGAGAACGACACGCTGTAGCCAGGATTCAGGCCGCAGGCATAGGCGGTGGTGTTGCCGCTCTTGTCGGTGGTGGTCACGATAAAGTGGTCGGCATTGCCGGAAACGCAGGTTTTGCTGCCGTTCTCGGTATTGCAGGTCAGCTTGATGTCGGCTTTGGGATCGCTCTCCGCTTTGGCCAGCTGGATGTCATTTTCGCTGTTGTCGACTGGTTCGCTGGTGTCGCCAATTTCATTGCCATAGCCGTCGTCGCCGCCGCTATCGCCGGTGTCTCCGGTGTCGCCGGTATCGCCGGTATCGCCACCGCCGGTGTCGCCACCACCGACATCGCCGCCGCCGACATCGCCGCCATCGCCGCCGCCGCCACCTCCACCACCGTCGCCGCCATCGCCGGGCTCCTCCTCCTCATCGGTATGAAGCATGCTGGTCGGGTTGATGACCTTGGACTTGGTCCTTACCGGCAGTTCCGCTTTGGCATGCACGGTGCTGCCTTGGCCGCCGGCGACGGCGTTCATTTCATCGTCATTCAGAATTCGCATGGTATCTACTCCAGTTGGTTAATAAGTGAATAAACAGACGTGCTACGACAGTCCAATGAGCGCTCAAGGGACAAAGGTCCGGCAGCGGACGGGGAAACGTCCGTTACCAGATAAATCGGGAAAAGCTGGATGTCAGGGTTGGGCAGGCGCGGGCGGTGGCTTGTCGCGCCGCCGGGACGCGCCCAGATCAGCGGCCCGTTGCGCGTCGGCCTGCCTGGTTGAGGAGACGCAATGGCGCTCGGGTCCCAGCATGCCTTCGCGCTGGAAACAGGCCGACCAGATCTCCAGCGGCTGCGACGACTGGGCGTTCAGCACCGTATAGCTGGTTGTTGGATCGCTCCAGCTACAGCCATAGCTGTCACCGTCGGTGTGGCAATCGCCGGCCAGCGGCCGCACCGCCAGCGGCGTTTCACGCTCCGCCGCGCGCGCCGGCGGCAATTGCGCCAGGGCGGCGTTCAGCGCGCGCCGGTCGGCGAGCAACTGGACGGCATAACCGTTCGCGCGCAGCAGCGTGATCAATCCAGGGCCGGAAGGGCTGTCGGCAAAGTGCGCGGCGCCCAAGGCATAGAAGGGCAGGCGTTCATGCGCCAGCACGGCGGACATGCCGGCCACCCAGGCCTTGCTGCGCTGGACGATCATGAAACGGTTCAGCACCAGTTCGTCCTGCGTCCAGGCGCGCGCATCGGTCGTCGCGGCATGCGCTTGCAAGGCGGCGCGAACGCGGTCCAGTTCGCGCTGATAATCGGCGTCGTTGTCGCGGTAGGTGCTGTCACGCAGCTGTTCGGCGGAACCGCCGGCGCCAGCGGCGGACTCCTGCCTGCTTTGTTCGATCGTCGACGCGATCAGCGCCGCCCGTTGTTGCGGCGTCATCGCGCAATAGGCATCAAGCCAGGTGCCGGTATCTTCCACAGAGCTGGTGCGCCGTGGCGCTTCCGCCAGCAACACCCCCGACTGCGCATTGCGGACTTGAAAACGCTGGGCTGTGGCGTCGGCCTGTGCGGGAAGCCGCCCCATCGCGCGCTGGTGCGCATTCACAAACAGCAGATGAAAGCGGATGAAACGACCGAGCGTCTCCAGCCTGTCGGACGCGGCCACGGACCGCAGCGGCGGCGGCACGGCCGGCGCCTGCTCGCGCAAGGCGGCGTTGAGGCGGCTGTCCAGCGCGGCCTCGGCGGCGCCTTCATCCGCGCAGGCCGCCTGGTCGTAGCCGCGCTCGAACCACGACACGCTGGAGCGCTCGGCCAGCAGCGCGCTGCTGGCCGCGAAGGCCGGCCGGATCACGTCGCGGAAGTAGCCATCCTCCTGCGCTGGCGAGCCGATGTGGCTTTCCGGCAGAAACAGCGCGCTATGGCCATCCTTCCGCACCAGCAGCAGGCGCGGGCCGAAGTGCGCGGCCGTGCCGGCCAGGGCCGGTACGCTGATCAAGAACAGCGCGGCGAACAGCACAGCAAGCCGGTGGCGCAAACAGTGACGCATCTTATCCTCCTCGCCGGCGGGCGGCGCGTAACGGGTCCAACAGCCATTCGAGCAGACTGCGTTCTTCGAGCATCAGGTCGGCGCTCAGGCGCATGCCGGGCATCAGCGGCCAGTCGAGGCCATAGGCGCTCAAGGCCGCACGGTCCAGTGTGACGCGCACACGGAACAGCTGTTCCTTGGTTTCTATCGGCACCGGCAGCTCATTCGGCATCACCGGCGCGTTGGCGATGTCGCGCACCACGCCATGGGAGACGCCAAAGGTCTGGTACGGGAAGGCGTCGTACATCAGATGCACTCGCGCACCAGGCCGCAGCATGCCGACCGCGCGCGACGGCGCCCACAGTTCGACCTCCAGGCCCTGTTGCAGCGGGCCGGCGGGGATCACGATCGCCAGCGTCTGATTGCTGGTGACCGAGGTGCCGGGATGGACCTGCAACGCCGTGACCACACCATCGGCCGGCGCCGTCAGGTGATCGGCATAGGTGGCTTCCGACACCAGCCGATGCTCGACCGATTGCGCCTCCGTGTTGTCGGTTTCGGAATGCACCATGCGCATCTCGGCATTCAGCCGCGCGGCCTGGGCGCCCAGCTGCACCAGCAGGCTCTGCTGCTGCGCCGATTCCCGCTCCAGTCCGGCCAGGGTTTGCCTGGCCGCCAGCAAACCGTCCTCGCGGGTGCGCATCGCTATTTGCGACAACATGCCTTGCTCGGTCAGCACGCGCGCGGCGGCGACCGATTGCTCCTGGATCTCGATGCGCGACTGCTGCAGACGCCGCGCCTCCCGCAGCCGGACGATGTCGTCGCCGACATTGCGGCGGCGTTCGCCGACTTCGTCCAACTGGCGCTGCAATTGTTCCAGCCTGGCCTCGGCCTGGCGTCGCTGCGCCTGCAATTCGTTGTCCTGCGCGCGCCGCAGGCTGTCGCTCAGCATGCCTCCTTGCTGCAGGCGCGGCGCCGAGGAAATGCTGATCAGTTCCTGCCCGGCCTTGACCGCCTGTCCCTCATGCACCAGGACCTGCTCGGCCACGCCATTGCGGCCGGCGATCACCCGCAGGCTGCCGGCCACCGGCGTCACCTGTCCATACACATTTTCCTTGTGCGCGTAGCGTGTGGTGGCGGCAAACACCGCGAGGGTCGCCAGCAAGGCGACGAAAAACAGGGTCATCGCCCAGCCCGACACACCCAGCAGCTGGACGGGCGCGCCCAGCCTGGAACGTGCCTCGTCCAGCGCCTCGGGGCGGAACAGGGCGGACGCTTCCGCGGTTTGCAGGGCGCTACGCGACATGATGTTCCTCCAGTGACGAAAATGTTAAATATTTTCTAACCTGGAGTTATCTTAAAAGTGCCCAATTAAATTAGCAAATAGTGAAGCATTACGATTTTGTAATGCTCAACTACAGTGTTCCCCTTGACGAATGGCATCGCAAATGTTGAGCCGCAGAACGGCTTTCAGCATACTCGCCGGGTATCAAATGGATACTAAATCGGTGTTGGACCGTCCCCCGTAACTTGTCTACTCTGCCATTCAAAGACAAGAACAGGAGACACCATGCAACCATCATTGGCCGCGCAGCGCTGGGCCGATAGTTCCGTATCCGCGATCGCCGCCGGCTTCCTGGCCGTGCTGGTGTCGCTGGCGGGACCGCTGGCGATTTTCTACCAGGCCGCGCAGGCAGGGCAGATGTCCAACCAGATGTTCGCCTCGTGGGTATGGGGCATTACGCTGGGCGCGGCGGTGGCCGGCATTGTGCTGAGCTGGACGCTCAAGGCGCCCATCATCACCGCGTGGTCCGCGCCCGGCACCGCGCTGCTGATTCCTCTTTTTCCGGCGCTGTCGATCCACGAAGCGGTCGGCGCCTACCTGACGGCGGCCGTGCTGCTGCTGTTGATAGGCCTGAGCGGCGGCTTTGAGCGCCTGATGGCGCACGTGCCGAAGGGCGTCGCCAGCGGCATGATGGCCGGCATCCTGCTGCCGTTCGGGCTGAATGCCTTCAAGGGCATGTCCACACTGCCGCTGCTGGTGTGCGGCATGCTGGCGGCGTACCTGATCTGCAAGCGGCTGTATCCGCGCTACAGCGTGGTACTGCTGCTGGCCGCCGGCATCCTGATCGCCGCGCTGACCGGGCAAACGCACCTCGGCGACGTCAAACTGCAACTGGTGACGCCGCAGTTCATCACGCCGGAATGGAGCTGGTCCAGCACCTTCAGCCTCGCCTTGCCGCTGGTGCTGACGACCCTGAGCGGCCAGTACCTGCCAGGCATGGCCATACTCAAAAGCGCCGGCTACGACGTGCCGGTGCGGCGCGTGGTGGTGGTCAACAGCGTGGCGTCGTTCGTCACCGCTTTCACGGGCGGCATCACCATCGCCATCGCCGCGATCACGGCCGCCATGTGCACCGGCCGCGACGCGCACGAAGATCCGTCGCGCCGCTACGTGGCCGGCATCGCCAACGGCGTGTTCTACCTGCTGGCCGGCTTGTGCGGCGGCTCGGTGGTGATGCTGTTCGCGGCGCTGCCGAAAGAGCTGATCGTCACGCTGGCCGGGCTGGCGCTGGTAGGCCCCATCAGCATGAATCTGGCGCAGGTCGCCGACGCGCCGGAGCGCGAGGCGGCGGTGCTGACTTTCCTGGCCACGGCGTCGGGCATGACCTTCCTCGGCCTCGGCTCAGCCTTCTGGGGCATCCTGATCGGCATGGCGGCACATCGCCTGCTGCGTCCCGCCAAATGAATTCCACCACCACTACTACAACAGGGAGACTGGCATCATGCAGCACATCGATATCCACAAACTAGCGGACAACGCGCGGTTCAACCGCTTCCACGCCGGCGTACTGGCGTGGTGCGCCATCATCATCATTTGCGACGGCTACGACCTGGCCGTCGCCGGCATCGCGCTGCCATCCATCATGAAGAGCATGGGCGTGACCGCGCAGAACGCCGGTTTCATGGTCAGCTCGGCGCTGTTCGGCATGATGTTCGGCGCCATCTTCCTCGGCACCGTGGCGGACCGCATCGGCCGGCCGCGCGCCATCGCCATTTGCCTGGCGCTGTTCAGCGTCTTCACCGCCGCCGCCGGCCTGACCACCGATCCCTATGTGTTCAGCGCCATGCGCTTCCTCGCCGGCCTGGGCATCGGCGGGGTGATGCCCAACGTGGTGGCGCAGATGACGGAATACTCGCCGCGCAAAATCCGCTCAACCATGGTGACGCTGATGTTCAGCGGCTATGCCGTCGGCGGCATGCTGGCGGCGCTGCTGGGCAAGGGCATGATCGAGGCCTATGGCTGGCAGTCGGTGTTCCTGGCGGCAGGCGTGCCGGTGGTGCTGATACCGTTCATCCTCAAGACGCTGCCGGAGTCGATGCCGTTCCTGATCCGCCAGGCCCGCATCGGCGAGCTGCAATCCATCCTGACGCGCATGGAGCCGCGGTACGTGGCCGGCGCGACCGATCGTTACGCCGTTCCCGTGCACGATCGCGCCGACGGCGCGCCGATCGGCAAGTTGTTCCAGGATGGCCGCGGCTTCAGCACGGTGATGTTCTGGATCGCGTTCTTTATGTGCCTGTTCATGGTGTATGCATTGAGCTCGTGGCTGGCCAAGCTGATGGCGGGGGCAGGCTACAGCCTTGGCTCGGCGCTGACGTTCGTGCTGGTGCTGAACTTTGGCGCGGTGATCGGCGCCGTGGGTGGCGGCTGGCTGGCCGACCGCTTCCACATCAAGTATGTGCTGGTGGGGATGTATGCGTTGGCGGCGGTGTCGATCACGCTGCTGGGCTACAAGGTGCCGACCGAGGCGCTGTACGTGCTGGTCGGCCTGGCTGGCGCTTCCACCATCGGCACACAGATTGTGACTTATGCGTATGCGGGGCAGTTCTACCCGGCGGCGGTGCGTTCGACCGGCATCGGCTGGGCATCGGGCGTGGGCCGCAGCGGCGCGATCCTGGCGCCAATCGTGATCGGCACGCTGGTGGGCATGCAGCTGCCGCTGGAGCAGAACTTCGTGGCCATTGCGATTCCGGCGGTGATTGCCACCATCGCCGTGTCGCTGATCCGTCACGGCCGCTCGGCTTCGGCCGCCTTGCATGCAGCGCCCGCGACGGCTTAAAGCGTCTCGCGGAGATAGGCGATGCCGGCCGCGTCGTACACATCGTAGATCACGGCCAGCATCTTTTGCAGCTCCTCCGACCGATCCAGCTTGCGCACGCTGAACATCACCGGCGACACGGCATGGCGGTCGGTGAGGGCGCGGAACACCACGTCGTCGCGCCGCATGCCTTGCACGCTCTCCGGCACAATGGCCACACCCTGGCCGGCGGCAACCAGGCCAATCGCGATCTGCAGTTCGCGCACCTCGATGATCTTCAGCGGCCGGATGGCGCGCTCGGACAGCACCGACAACACCTGGTCGGCAAAGCTCGGGCGCGGCGCTTTCGGATACACCAGCAAGGTCTCCGATTGCAGGTCCACAAGGCTCAATGGATCCGACGACGCCGCGCGCGGATGCGCCGCCGGCAGCGCCATCACCAGCCGCTCCTCGCGCAGCACGATGCGGCGGATGTTCGGGTCCTCGCTCTTCACGCGGCCGAAGCCAAGATCGATCGCGCCATCCTTCAGCGCCTGTATCTGCTGCATGGTGGTCATCTCGTGCAAGGTGACTTCCACCTCCGGGTGGCGCACACGGTAGTTGCGCACGATGCGCGGCAGCAGGCCGTAAAGCGTGGACGCCACAAAACCAATCGACAAGCTGCGCTCGATCTTGCCTACGCGCTGAGTCATGGTCTTGAGCTCCGCCGCCTTGGCCAGCAGCTCCTGCGCGTGCGCGTGGAAGAAGGCGCCGGCCTCGGTCAGCTTGACCGGACGGGTGCCTTTTTCGATCAGTTCCACACCCAGTTCCTCTTCCAGCTGCTGGATCTGGCGGCTCAAGGGCGGCTGCGCGATGTGCAAACGCTCGGCGGCGCGGGTGAAGTTTTTCTCGTCGGCGACGGCGACGAAGTAGCGTAAATGGCGTAATTCCACTGCATACCTTTCAGGTATGAAAATCATGCTAAATCGGTGTTGGACTGGGCGCTGCGTCAGGAATATTGTGTACTCATCCGATCAATTATACAAACTAAATATGATTCAGAACATCGAAGTCATCCTCGCCGACGTGCCAACCATCCGTCCGCACAAGCTCTCGGTCGCGACCATGAATACGCAAACGCTGGTGCTGGTGCGCGTGCTATGCGCCGACGGTATCGAAGGCTGGGGCGAGGCCACCACCATTGGCGGTTTGAACTACGGCGAGGAGAGCCCGGACAGCATCAAGGTCAATATCGACACCCACATCGCGCCGCTGTTGGTGGGCATGGACGCCAGCCAGGTGGCGAAGGCGATGGCCAAGATCCGCAAAATCATCCAGGGCAACCGCTTCGCCAAGTGCGCCATCGAGACCGCGCTGCTGGACGCGCAAGCGCGCCGTCTCGGAGTGCCGCTCAGCGAGTTGCTGGGCGGCCGCGTGCGCGATGCGCTGCCGGTGGCGTGGACGCTGGCCAGCGGCGACACCGCCAAGGATATCGCGGAGGCGGAACTAATGCTGGAGAAGCGCCGGCACCGCATCTTCAAACTGAAAATCGGCTCGCGCCCGGTGGCGGAGGACGTGAAGCATGTCCTGGCGATCAAAAAAGCCCTGGGCGACGCGGTCAGCGTCAGGGTCGACGTCAACCAGGCATGGAGCGAGCTGGAAGCGGTGCAGGGCATCGCCGCGCTGGAAGCCGGTGGCGTGGACCTGATCGAACAGCCGGTGCGCGCCGAGAATACCGCCGCCATGGCGCGCCTGGCGCAGCGCTACGCCGTCTCCATCATGGCCGACGAGGCGCTGCATGGGCCGCTCGACGCGCTGGCCATCGCCAACGCATCGGCCGCCGACGTCTTCGCGGTGAAGATCACCCAATCGGGCGGTCTGATACCCGCCGCGCAGGTGGCCACCGTGGCGCAATTGTCCGGCGTGAGCCTGTACGGCGGCACCATGCTGGAAGGCGGCGTCGGGACGGCGGCATCCGCGCACCTGTTCTCGACCTTCACCGACCTGTCGGCGGGCACCGAGTTGTTTGGCCCCTTGCTGCTGACCGAGGAAGTGCTGCGCACTCCGCTGGTCTACAAGGACTTCATGCTGCAAGTGCCGGCCGGTCCGGGCCTCGGCGTCGACATCGACATGGAAAAACTCGCGCACCTGCGCCGCAAATAAGGAGACCCTCATGCTGTTCCACGTACGTATGGACGTCCAGCTGCCGCCGGCCATGCCGGCCGCGCAAGCGGATGAACTCAAGAAGAATGAACGCGAACTGGCGCAAAGCCTGCAGCGCAGCGGCAAATGGCGCCACCTGTGGCGCATCGCCGGGCAGTACGCCAACTTCAGCGTGTTCGATGTCGAAAGCGTCGACGAGCTGCACGCGCTTCTGACCTCGCTGCCGCTGTTCCCGTATATGAAGATCGACATCAACCCTCTGTGCCGGCATCCATCCTCCATCCGCGATACCGACGCCTAACTCAATCATAAAGGAGACAAATCATGACCCATAACGAAATCGACGCACTGGTAAAAAGCTGGATCATCGACACCGCCAAAGGCCCCGCCAATCCGCGCATGCAACAAGTGGTGACGGGCCTGGTGAGCGCCCTGTGCAAAACCATCGAAGACCTGGACATCCAGGCCACCGAATTCTGGGCCGGCCTGGAATACCTGCGCGAAGCCGGCGTGCGCAATGAACTCGGCCTGCTGGCGCCGGGCCTGGGCCTGGAACGCTTCCTCGACATCCGCGCCGACGAGGCGGAGGCCAGGGCCGGCCTGACAGGCGGCACGCCGCGCACCATCGAAGGCCCGCTCTACGTTGCCGGCGCGCCAGAAAGCAAAGGCTTTGCGCGCCTCGACGACGGCACGGAATCCGACAAGGCCGAGGTCCTGTTCATGCAGGGCACCGTGCGCGATGAACAAGGCAAGCCGCTGGCCAACGCCAAGGTGGAAGTCTGGCACTGCAACCTGATGGGCGGCTACTCGTTCTTCGACAAGACGCAGTCGCCATTCAACCTGCGCCGCACCATCTACACCGACGGCGAGGGCCGCTACCAGTTCCGCAGCATCCTGCCGGTCGGCTACAGCTGCCCGCCGGACGGCACCACCCAGCGCCTGCTGGACATGCTGGGCCGCCACGGCCATCGTCCCGCCCACATCCACTTCTTCATCAGCGCCGAGGGCCAGCGCAAGCTGACCACCCAGATCAACATCGACGGCGATGAATACCTGTGGGACGATTTCGCCTTCGCCAGCCGCGAAGGCCTGGTGCCGGCCGTGCGCCACGTCACCGATCCGGCAAAGATCGGCGCCAAGGGCCTGGACAAGCCGTATGCCGAAATCGACTTCGATTTCAAACTGATCGCCGAGCGCGATACCGCGCCGGCGGCGGAAGTCCAGCGCGTGCGCGCAGCAGCGTGAGAGGCCGGCCATGATTCCGATTCATCCCGCCAAGCCGTCCATCGACCAATATCTGGTCGAAGACCATGAAAAGGGCGATTACCGCCTGCACCGCAGCGCCTTCACCGATCCCGCGCTGTTTGAACTGGAGATGAAGCATATTTTCGAGGGCAACTGGATTTACCTTGCCCACGAAAGCCAAATCCCGAACAATAACGATTACTACACCACGCACATCGGCCGCCAGCCGATCTTCATCGCGCGCAATCGCCAGGGGGAACTGAACGCCTTCATCAACGCCTGCACCCATCGCGGCGCGCAGCTGTGCCGCCACAAGCGCGGCAACAAGGCGACCTACACCTGCCCGTTCCACGGCTGGACCTTCAACAACAGCGGCAAGCTGTTGAAAGTGAAGGATCCTGATGATGCCGGCTACCCGGACTGCTTCAACAAGGAAGGCTCGCACGACCTCAAAAAGGTGGCGCGCTTCGAGAGCTACAAAGGCTTCCTGTTCGGCAGCCTGAATGACGACGTGGCGCCGTTGAAGGACTTCCTGGGCGAGGCCGCCAAGATCATCGACATGATCGTCAACCAGTCCGCCGATGGTCTGGAAGTGCTGCGCGGCTCGTCCACCTATACCTTCGAAGGCAACTGGAAGCTGCAGGCCGAGAATGGCGCCGACGGCTACCACGTCTCGGCGGTGCACTGGAACTACGCGGCCACCACCAACCGCCGCAAGGAACAGGCGGCGCGCGCGGACAACATCAAGGCCATGGACGCCGGCAACTGGGGCAAGCAAGGAGGCGGTTTCTACGCGTTCGAACACGGGCATCTGCTGCTGTGGACCCAATGGGCTAATCCGCAGGACCGGCCCAACTATCCGCGCCGAGCGGAATACGCCAGCCAGTTCGGCGGCGCCACGGCGGACTGGATGATCGAACGCTCGCGCAACCTGTGCCTGTATCCGAACGTCTACCTGATGGACCAATTCGGCTCGCAGATCCGCCTGCTGCGGCCTATCTCGGTCGACAAGACCGAAGTGACGATCTACTGCATCGCGCCGAAAGGCGAGTCGGACGAGGCGCGCGCGCGCCGCATCCGCCAATACGAGGACTTCTTCAACGTCAGCGGCATGGCGACGCCGGACGACCTGGAGGAGTTCCGCGCCTGCCAGCAAGGCTACCAGGGCATCGCGCTGGAATGGAACGATATGTGCCGTGGTTCGAAACACTGGGTGCAGGGCGCCGACGCCGCCGCGCGCGAGATCGGCCTCAATCCCATCATGAGCGGCGTGAAGACCGAGGACGAAGGCCTGTACACCATCCAGCACCGCTACTGGCTGGACGTGATGAAGAAAGCCTTGAAAACCGAAGGAGCGGCCAAATGATCGACGAAATCCGCGCATTCCTGTACCGCGAAGCGCGCCTGCTGGACGACGAACAGTGGGACGAGTGGCTGGAGTGCTACCACCCGGACGCGCAATTCTGGATGCCGTCTTGGGACGATGACGACAAGCTGGTGACCGATCCGCAACGCGAAATCTCGCTGATCTTCTATCCGACCCGCCAGGGCCTGGAGGACCGCGTGTTCCGCATCAAGACCGAGCGCTCCAGCGCCACCATGCCGGACACGCGCACCAGCCATAACATCGCCAACGTGGAGATCGAGAAGCAGGAGGGGCGCGTCTACACGGTGCGCTTCAACTGGCACACGCTGAGCCACCGCTACAAGACGGACTTCAGCTACTTCGGCATGTCGCGCTACGTGATCGACTTTTCCGGCGAGCGCCCGCAAATCCTCAATAAATACGTGGTGCTGAAGAACGATTACATCCACCAGGTGATCGACATCTATCACATCTAAGGAGACGACGATGAGCTACAACATCGCCCTTCAATTCGAAGACGGGGTGACCCGCTTCATCTCGTGCAACGAGAACGAGAAGCTGGCCGACGCGGCCTACCGCCAGAAGGTCAACATCCCGCTGGACTGCCGCGACGGCGCCTGCGGCACCTGCCGCGGCCTGTGCGAATCGGGCAGCTACGACATGCCGGAATCCAGCTACATCGAGGACGCGCTGACGCCGGAGGAGGCGGCCCAGCGCCACGTGCTGGCCTGCCAGATGAAGCCAACCTCGGACTGCGTGGTGAAAATTCCCGCGACTTCGGCCGTCTGCAAGACCGGCGTGTCGCGCTACACCGGCAAGCTGGCGACGGTGCGGCAGCTGTCCGCGACCACGCTGGGTTTCGCGATAGAGCTGGAGCAGGGCGCGGACGTGAGCTTCCTGTCCGGCCAGTACGTCAACGTCGAGGTGCCCGGCACCACGCTCACACGTTCCTATTCGTTCAGCTCCGCGCCGGGATCGCGTCGCTTCCAGTTCGTGGTGCGCAACGTGCCGGATGGCCGCATGAGCACCTTCCTGGCGAAGGACGCGCAAGTCGGCCAGCCGATCGCGTTCTCCGGTCCCTACGGCAGCTTTTACCTGCGCGAAGTGCAGAGACCCTTGCTGCTGCTGGCCGGCGGCACCGGCATCGCGCCGTTCCTGTCGATGCTGCAGGTGCTGGCGGCCGGCGGCATGCGCCAGCCGGTGCGCATGGTGTTTGGCGTGACCAATGACATCGACCTGGTGGCCATCGAGCATCTGCAGCGCATGGCCGCTGCGCATCCGCAGTTCAGTTTCCGGACCTGCGTCGCTTCGGATGACAGCGCGCATCCACGCAAGGGCTACGTCACCCAGCACGTCGAGCAGGAATGGCTGAACGGCGGCGACGTCGATATCTACCTGTGCGGCCCCGTGCCGATGGTGGACGCGGTGCGGCGCTGGCTCAAGGATTGCGGCGTGACTCCGGCCAACTTCTACTTCGAGAAATTCTCCGCCAGCAGCGAGGTGGCTGCATGAGCGGGCGCCGGTTTGAAGGGCGGGCGGTGATCGTCACCGGCGCCGGCCAGGGCATCGGCCGCGGCGTGGCGCTGGCGCTGGCGCGGGAAGGCGCGCAACTGGTGCTCGCGGACCGCGCCGCCATCGTGGAGGAGGTCGCGGCCGAGGTCCAGGAGCTGGGCGCCAAGGCCGTGGTGTCGCGCGTCGATCTGGAGACGTGGGAGGGCGCGGCGGCGTTGAACGAGACCGCCGTTGCCGCCTACGGCCGCGTGGATGTGTTGATCAATAACGTCGGCGGCACCATCTGGGTCCAGCCCTACGAGGAGTACAAGCCGGAGCAGATCGAGGCCGAGATTCGCCGTTCGCTGTTCCCGACACTGTGGTGCTGCCGCGCCGTGCTGCCGCGGATGGTGGCGCGCAAGCAGGGCGTGATCGTCAACGTATCCTCGGTGGCGACGCGCGGGATTTACCGGATTCCGTATTCGGCCGCCAAGGGTGGCGTCAACGCGCTGACCGCCAGCCTGGCGATGGAGCACGCTCAGGATGGCATCCGCGTCAACGCCGTGGCAACCGGCGGCACCGAGGCGCCGCCGCGCAAAGTGCCGCGCAACGCTCAACCGCTGAATGAGCAGGAGCAGCAATGGTATCAAGGCATCGTCGACCAGACCAAGGCCAGTAGCCTGATGCGGCGCTACGGCACCATCGCCGAACAGGTCAACGCCATCCTGTTCCTGGCGTCGGACGAATCGTCGTACATCACGGGCAGCGTGCTGCCGGTGGGCGGCGGTGACCAGGGATAGACCATGACGGCCTATCAGATCGACGGCACGCCGGGCAAGCCCTGGCTGATGTTCTCCAACTCGCTCGGCACCGACCTGCGCATGTGGCAGACGCAGGTCGACTTCCTCAAGAACGACTTCCGCATCCTGCGCTACGACACGCGCGGG
Source organism: Duganella sp. SG902 (assembly GCF_013376005.1). Taxonomy (GTDB): domain Bacteria; phylum Pseudomonadota; class Gammaproteobacteria; order Burkholderiales; family Burkholderiaceae_D; genus Rugamonas. The sequence continues at coordinate 208,750 of NZ_JABMJK010000010.1, forward strand.
CATGGCGGCGCGGGGCCTCGCCCAAGCCCGGCCACGCTGGCCGGGCTTGGGCAGGACGTGCTGGATTTGCTCGACATGCTGGAAATCGAGCGGGTGCACTTCTGCGGCCTCTCCATGGGCGGCATGATCGCGCAGTGGCTTGGCATCCACGCGCCGCAAAGACTGGAGAAACTGGTGATCGCCAACTCCGCGCCGCGCATCGGCACACCGCAAGGCTGGCGAGACCGCGCCGCGCAGGTGCGGGCAACGGGTCTGGACGCGGTGGCCGACGGCGCGGCAGGCCGCTGGTTCACGCCGGCGTTCGCCGAACGAGAGCCGGAACGCGTCGCCGCGCTGGTCGCCACGCTGCGCGGCGGCAGCCCGGAAGGTTACGCCAGCTGTTGCGACGCCCTGGCCGAAGCCGACCTGCGCGCCCGCATATCGGGCATCAGCACGCCCACGCTGCTGATCTCCGGCGCGGCCGACCCGGTGACCACGGTGGACGACGCCATCGCCATGCGGCGGCAGATCGGAGGCTCGGCCATGCTGACGCTGGACGCGTCCCACATCTCCAACGTCGAAGCCGCAACGGCGTTTAATCTTGCGCTCGCTGACTTCCTGGGTGATATCATGCGTCCTGCAACGCCAACATAACCTTCCGACAACCTGGCTGATTCCGTATGAACCACCGCCTCTGGCTCCCCGGCGACCCCACTCCCGATTTCCACACCCGCTCGGGCGGCAATCCGCGCTACACCTTCCACACCATCGCGGGGCGTTACGTGATCCTCAGCTTCCTCGGCAGCGCCGCCCAGGAAGAGAGCGCCAAGGTGGTTGGTCATATCGAAAGCCGGCGCCAGTTGCTGGACGACGAACGCCTGTGCTTCTTCGGCGTGACGCAGGATCCTCAGGACGAAGCGCTGGGGCGCCTGCGCGACCAGATTCCCGGCATCCGCTATCTGTGGGACTTCGACCGCAAGGTCAGCACCCTGTTCGGCGCCGTCGGCACGGAACCGGCCCAGCGCGACACCTATGTGCCGTTCACGCTGGTGCTGGACCCGATGCTGCGCGTGTGCGCCCAGATTCCATTGCTGCCGGCCGAGCGCCACAACAAGGCGCTGGACGCGGTATTGGCGTCGCTGCCGGCGGTGGCCGATCACGCCGCCACGCCGTTGACCGCGCCCGTGCTGATGCTGCCGCGCGTATTCGAACCGGCGCTGTGCAGCAAGCTGATCGATTTGTACCACCAGTACGGCGGCGAGGAATCCGGTTTCATGCGCGAGGTGAATGGCAAGACCGTGGCGGTGATCGAGCAGGGTTTCAAGCGGCGGCAGGATTTTGAGTTTGATGCCCGTCCGGAACTGGCGGCCCTGCGCCAGTTCATCCAGCAGCGGCTGGTGAAGCGCTTGGTGCCCGAGATCAAACGGGCATTCCAGTTCGACGTCACCCGCATGGAGCGCTACATCGTGGCGCGCTACGACAGCGCCAGCGGCGGCTTCTTCCGGCCGCACAAGGACAACACCACGCCGGGCACCGCGCATCGGCGCTTTGCCTGCACCATCAATCTGAACGCAGATGAGTACGAAGGCGGAGAGCTGCGCTTCCCGGAATTCGGCCCTCGCACCTACCGCGCGCCGACCGGCGGCGCGGTGGTGTTTTCCTGCTCGCTGCTGCACGAGGCGACGCCGGTGACGGCGGGCGTGCGCTACGCCTTCCTGCCGTTCTTCTACGACGAGGCCGCCGCCCAGCTGCGCCAGGCCAACGCGCATTCGCTGACCGGGCTGGTGTTCGACCGCGCCAAGGGCGAGGACGAATACGCGGCGTTGAGGGCGGCCGGCAGCGAGGGTTAGGCGGCTTACTTGCCCTTGCGCGAGGACCAATGGATGTGCACGATCACCCAGCTGTCGCCCTGTTGCTCCAGCAGCGCCGTTTCGGTGCCGAACAGGTGGACAGGCTTGCCCTTGAAGGTGCCTGTGGTCTCGCTTTCCTGCATGACCACCGCCAGCTTGCCCTCGACACGCTCGCTTTGCTTGAGGATTTTGTTTTTCGTGGCCTTGGCGAACTCGATATCGGACTTGAGGTGGTGTCCCACGTATTCGTCGCGCGAGCGTTCAACGTAGCCGGACTCGTAAATCTGGATGCCGGGGCTCAGCAGCGCGCTGGCCTGTTCGGACTTCCCGGCCGCCAGCGCCTCATGGAACTGCGCCAGCGTCTCGGTTGGCGATGCCGCCAGCACCGGCGCGGATAAAATAGACAGGGAAAACAGCAGGACAGGCAAACGCACGGGGAACTCCAATCGTGGATAAGTGTAAAAGAGCTGCGATTAAATCAGCCGGCGACACCCAAGGCAAGGCTGTTGCACATTACGACACGCTCTGCAATATTCCGCTTGACCTTCCTGTGGTGGGAAGGTGTACGCTATCAAAAAACGTAAAGTTGGCGTTCCTGAAACGCCTGCGGTAATATTCTCAGCCTTATGCGCCTTTTTGTCCGTTATCTGCTGTGGCTCCTCATTGCAGCCCTCCCTTTGCAGGGAGTGATGGCTGCCGCCATGGCGTGTCAGGAAGGTGCGCGCCAGGCGGGCATGTCGTCCCACCAGGCCGCCGACCAGACCGCGCAAGCGGAATCCCATTGCGGCGGCGAGGAGTCCCAGCCAGCCAGTCCGCATGGCAAGTGCAGCCAGTGCGCCAGCTGCTGCATCGGCGCCGCCGCGCCGCCGGCCGTGACGATGCCGGTCACGCTGGCCCACAGTTCCAGCACCGCCGTGGCCTGGCTCGAGCCGGCAATGACGGCCTATTTCCCATCCGGGCTTGAACGCCCGCCCCGCCAGTCCCGCTGACAGGCCGTCGCCGCCTGTGATCCGCTTGTCGCGGGCAGCCATGCCCGCGTATCCCGTCTATTTCAAGGAATATCATGAAACGCTTACGCCTGCCGCTGACGGCAGTGGCAAGCGCGCCGATGGTCGTTCGCGCACAGGCCGGGCCTGTGCCGGATGACGGCGCCGCGCCGCCGCCCGAACGCCTATCCACCCGGCCCGCGCTGGTCCGCACCGCAACCGCCTTGGGCGCCATGCTTTTAGCAGGCTGCGCCAGCCTGTCCGGCGACGCTGGCCTCAACGATGTGGCGGCGCTGACCCAGGGCAGGGTGGGGCAGCCAGTCCAGTTCAACAAGGAGCCCAGCAGCCCGACCGTTGAGCAACTGCTGTCCCGGCCCCTGACCGCCGACTCCGCCGTGCAAATCGCGCTGCTCAACAGCCCGGCGCTGAAGGCCTCTTTCGCCGAACTCGGCGTGGCCGAGGCCGATTTCGTCCAGGCCGGCCGCGTGCGCAATCCCGGCTTCAGCTTCAGCCGCGTGCGCGGCGGCGGCGAAAGTGAAATCGATCGCGGCGTCATGTTCGACATCGCCGGCCTGCTGACGCTGCCGACCCGCTCCCGTATCGAGCGAGGCCGCTACGAACAAGCCAAGCTGCAGGCGGCGGCGCAAGCCGTGCAGCTGGCGGCCGACACCCGGCGCGCCTATTTCATGGCGGTGGCGGGGGTCCAATCTGCAACCTTCGCCGAGCAGGTGCGGGGCGCGGCGGAAGCCGGCGCGCAACTGGCCGAACGCATGGCCAAGGCTGGCAACTGGAGCAAGCTGGACGAGGCACGCGAGCGGGCCTTTTATCAGGACGCCGTCACCCAGCTGGCGCGCACGCGCCACGAGGCGACCGCCAGCCGCGAGCGGCTGATCCGCCTGCTGGGCCTGCAGGACAAACAGCAGCTCACCTTGCCCGACCGTTTACCGGACCTGCCGGCGCAACCGCAGGAAATGGAGAACGCCGAAGCGACCGCGCTGTCGCAGCGCCTCGACGTGCTGATCGCGCGGCGCGACAGCGAGGCCACCGCATCGGCGCTGGGCCTGACCAAGGCCACCGCCTTCGTCAACGTGCTGGACGCCGGCTACGCCAACAAGAGCAGCAGCGGGCAGCCGCGCGAGAACGGCTATGAAGTGTCGCTGGAACTGCCGCTCTTCGACTGGGGCGGCGCCAAGGTCGCGCGCGCCGAGGCGCTCTACATGCAGTCGGTGCACCGCACCGCCGACGTCGCCGTGCGGGCGCGTTCCGAGGTGCGCGAGGCCTACTCGGCCTACCGCAGCACCTACGACATCGCGCGCCACTACCGCGACGAGGTGGTGCCGCTGCGCAAAAAGATCTCCGACGAAGTCCTGCTGCGCTACAACGGCATGCTGGCCAGCGTGTTCGAGCTGCTGGCCGATTCGCGCGAGCAGCTGAACAGCGTCAACACCGCCATCGAAACGCAGCGCGATTTCTGGATCGCCGACACCACGCTGCAGCACGCCATCCATGGCGGCAGCAATACCAAGGATTAAGCCATGATTACACGCAGAGACTTTTTCAAGGGCGCCGGCGCTGTCGCCGTCAGCGCGGCGGCGGTCAGCAAGGCGGCCGCCGCCGGTTTGCCGGAAGCGGTCACCATGAGCAGCGCCGCCACCCAGGTGCCGCCGCCGCCGCCCAACGGCCGCCCGTTCAACCCGGTGGTGACGCTGAACGGCTGGTCGCTGCCATGGCGCATGAACAAAGGCGTCAAGGAATTCCATCTGGTCGCCGAGCCGGTGGTGCGCGAACTGGCGCCCGGCATGAAAGCCAATCTGTGGGGCTACAACGGCCAGTCGCCGGGCCCGACCATCGAAGTGGTGGAGGGCGACCGCGTGCGCATCTTCGTCACCAACAGGCTGCCGGAGCAAACCAGCGTGCACTGGCACGGCCAGCGCCTGCCCAACGGCATGGATGGCGTCACCGGGCTGACCCAGCCCGGCATCGCGCCCGGCAAGACCTTCGTCTACGAATTCGAGGCCAAGCGTCCCGGCACCTTTATGTACCACCCGCACGCCGACGAAATGGTGCAGATGGCGATGGGCATGATGGGCTTCTGGGTCACGCACCCGAAAGATCCATCGCTGCACGCGGTCGATCGCGACTTCGTGTTCCTGCTCAACGCCTATGACGTGGAGCCGGGCAGCTACACGCCGAAGACCAACACCATGCTGGACTTCAATCTCTGGACCTTCAACAGCCGCGTGTTTCCCGGCATCGACGCCATGCCGGTGCGGCAGGGCGACAAGGTCCGTATCCGCGTCGGCAACCTGACCATGACCAATCACCCCATCCATTTGCACGGGCACGAGTTCGTTGTCACCGGCACCGATGGCGGATGGACGCCGCCGGCCGCGCGCTGGCCGGAGGTGACCACCGACGTCGCGGTGGGGCAGATGCGCGCCATCGAGTTCGTCGCCACCGCCCCGGGCGACTGGGCCTTCCACTGCCACAAATCCCATCACACGATGAACGCGATGGGGCATGACGTCCCGACCATGATCGGCGTCGACCACAGCGGCGTGGCCGAGAAGATCAACAAGATCGTCCCGGACTACATGGTCATGGGCGACAAGGGCGGTTCGATGGGCGGCATGGAGATGCCACTGCCCGAAAATACGCTGCCGATGATGATGGGCGAGGGGCCCTTCGGCGGCGTGGAAATGGGCGGCATGTTCACCGTCCTGAAGGTGCGCAAGGACCAGAAGCCGGGCGACTACACCGATCCGGGCTGGTACAAGCATCCGGCCGGCACCGTGGCATACGAGTGGACCGGCGCGCTGCCAGAACCGGCGCGCAGCAGCAACGCCGGCGGCCAGTCGATGCCGGCCGTGAACAAGCCCAATGTCGAAATGACGGTACGCAAGCCGTCCGGACATAGCGGACATTAATCCATCTCTCACTCAAGGAAATAATATGAAAGCTCTGAAACACATCATCCTGGCCGCCATCATCGGCATGTCCGCCGGCGCTCACGCCCAGACCGCGTTGAGCGACGGCGAGATCAAGAAAGTCGACAAGGCCGCCGGCAAACTCACCATCAAGCACGGCGAGTTGAAAAACCTGGACATGCCCGGCATGACCATGGTCTTCAAAGCCGGGGACGCGGCCATGCTCGACAGCGTCAAAGAGGGCGACAAGGTCCGCTTCGCCGCCGAGAAGGTCAACGGCGCGCTGACCGTCACCACCATCGAAACCGCAAAATAAGCCGGCCAGGAGAGAAACAATGAACCCATTACGCACCCTTATCGCAGCCGGCGCCATGGCGGCGGCGATCGTCGCCAGCCCGTTCGCGGCGGCGCATGCCAGCCTGAAGAGCGCCAATCCTGAAGCGGGCGCCACCCTGGCCGCCGCGCCAAAGGAAATTGTTCTGACTTTCAACGAGAAGATCGAGGAGGCGTTCAGCACGATCACCCTGACGGACAGCCAGGGCAAGCCCGTCGCGACCGACAAGGCCAAGGTCGACGCGACCAACCCGGCAATTCTGCGGCTCGCCGCGCCCGCCCTGGCCGCCGGCTCCTATAGCGTCGCCTGGGCCGTCGCCGGCCATGACGGCCACCGTCGCAAGGGCGAATTCAAGTTCACGGTGAAGTGATGGATGTTGTTTCGCTGCTTCAGGTCGGCTCGGCGCTGCTGCTTAACGCTGGCTTCGCCTGGCTGCTCGGTTCCTGGCTTGCACGCCGCTGGATGAGGGCGTCCGCAGTGCCGCCCGGCCGTTACGAGCCGGCGTTGCGCAAGCTGGACTTGTGGGCCGCGGGACCCGGCGCCGTCAGCAGTGCCGGCGCGCTGCTGGCGGCGACGGCGGTGATGGGCGGCGTCGGGCTCAGGGAAGCATGCCCCATGCTGTGGATGATGATTTCCAGCACGGACTATGGCCACGCCGGCATCATCACCGTGCTGGCGATGAGCGCGCTGTTCGTGCTCCGCCTGTCCGGGAGCGGTCGGCGGGCTGCCGAGCCAGTCGCATTGCTTGCCTTGGCTATCTTCGCCATCACCCGAGCGTCCATGGGCCACGCGGGCGAGGAAGGGCTGTGGACCGTCACGCTGGCTGCTGAAGCGATCCACCTGCTGGCGATCGGCGTGTGGACCGGCGCTGTGCTGGTATCTGCATGGCATGTGCTGCATCCTTCCGTGATCGGCGGCGCCAGCGGGCAGGCAACCGACCGCTACCTGCATCAAATGTCGCAAGCAGCGATGGTTGCGGTCATCGCGATCGCCATCACGGGCGTCTATAGTGGTTGGCACCGTGTCGGGTCGCCTGAACATCTGGCGCACACGACATACGGAATCACCTTGCTGGCAAAAGTAGCGCTGGTGTCCGTGGCGATCGCGCTGGGCGGCTACAACAAATATAGAGGACTGCCAGCGGCGGGGCGTTCGGCGGCGGGCGTGCGTCTGGCCAGGGCGGTGCTGCAGATTGAAAGCTTCGTGCTGTTCGGCGTCCTGCTGGCCGCAGCCGTTCTGACAGCTCAACAGCCGCCGGCCGCGATGTGAGATGCGTATCTTTTCTTAGCAGTATCGTACGAATAAGGATATGCGTTTAATGCTACCTTGCCGGCATGAACACGCGCATCCTACAACTATGCCTGGTCTGGCTGCTGGCCATCAGCGTACCCTTGCAGGGCTTCGCCGCGATGGCGAAGCCCTGCTGTTGGAAGCTGGCGCCCGCCGTGTCGTCAACAGCCGCGCCGCCGGGCGCCGACGCCCAAGACAAGTGTCATGAAGAGGCCATCGCTCACGCCACGCGGTCTCATACCAAATCCCCATGCGCGTACTGCTGCGCCATCGGCGTAGTTGGTGCTCGGGCCCATGCTCACGCTCTTGTCGTCGACTTCAGCACACCGTCGCCGGTGGAAGCTGTTCCCACATCGTTCATTAGCCATATCAGCCCCGGCCTTGAAAGACCGCCCAAGCGCCCCGGCTTTCTTTCCTGAATTTCCAAACATCGAGAATTTCACACGAAGGAGAACATCATGGACGAAATGAACTTTCAAAGCTGTATCGACGCGTGTAACGCCTGCGCGGATGCCTGCGACTTTTGCGCGGGTGCATGTCTGAAGGAAGAGGACGTGAAAGCCATGGCCGGCTGCATCGCATCCGACCTGGATTGCGCTCAAATATGCAGGACCGCGGCTTCGATGATGGCGCGAGACAGTGCGCACGTCGCCGCGATTTGCCAGCTATGCGCAGACATTTGCCGGGCCTGCGCCGCGGAGTGCGGCAAGCACGAGATGGACCATTGCCAGCAGTGCGCGCTGGCATGCCGCAATTGTGCCGAGGAGTGTGAGCGCATGGCGGCCGGCGAGTAACCGCTGGCTTCCTGAACGGGTCCCGCGCGCAGGGCGAAGCGGGACCCGATGCCCGGCTAAAAGCCGCCCTTCATCAACGGATAAACCATCAGCCCCAACACGGCCGCGGCGGCGACCACGACCGGCTCCTGCAGCTTCTTGAACTTCCAGAGCAAGGCGATCGTCACCACCGCGATGGCGGCCGTCGGCGGATCCACGATGGAGCGCTTGGCGATCACGATGACCGACCCCGCAATGGCGCCCACGGCAGCGGCCGTGATGCCGTCGACAAACGCGACCACGCCTGGAAGCTTGCCGTACTTTTTAAAATAGGGCGCCGGGATGACGGTGAACAGATAGCACGGCAAGAAGGTCGCCAGCGCGGCCACCGTGGCTCCCGGAAGGCCGGCCACGAGGTAGCCGATAAAGCCCACCGTGATCACCACCGGCCCCGGCGTAATCATCGCCACCGCGACCGCATCCACGAACTGCTTGTCGTTGAGCCACTGATGTTCCGTGACAACGCCGCCATACAGGAAAGGGACGATGGCCAGCCCCGAGCCGAACACAAACGCGCCGGCCTTGGCGAAGAAAATCGCGATCTGGCCGAGCAGACCCAGATCGCTCGCGGACAACCAGCCTCCCACGATGGGCAGCTGCGCGGCCGCCACCGCATTCAGGCCGGAAGGCTTGACCAGCCATTTTGGCGGCGCGCGCAAAATCCACACCAGCACACCGGCGGCGATGAACAGCCAGGCGATCTCGGACTCGGTGATCACGGTCGATGCCGCCAGCACCAAATAAATCCCCCACAGCAGCTTGTCGCGGCCGACGCTCTTTTGCGTCAGCTTCCTGGCGCTCATCACGATGATGCCGATGACGGCGGCGCCCACGCCGTAAAACACCGCCTGCATCCACGGCAAGCCGCCGAACCGGACATAGGCCCAGCCCAGCGCCACCACCATGAGAAACGACGGCACCACAAAAGCGATGCCGACCAGCGTCGCGCCCACAATCCGGTAATGCACGTAGCCGAGATAAATCGCCAGCTGCGCCGCCAGCGGGCCCGGGGCCAACTGCGCCAGCGCCATGCCTTCCTTGTAATCGGCCTCCGAAATCCAGCCATGCCGCTCGACCAGATCGCGGTGCATATAGCCGGCAAGCGCGACCGGGCCGCCGAAGCCAAGCGTGCCGAGGCGCAGCATGTAGATCACCAGCTGCCACAGCGTGTAGGGCGGCGAGGCGAGGGTGGTTGGGTCGGTGTTCATGGTGTGTTCGCCTCCTTTTGAAAGCTGGCGATCAAGCCGTCGAAAACGGCGCCGGCGGTTTGCAGCAACAAGTCGTCATCCTCGATGGCGTTGCGCAGCCCTGCCAGCACGCTTTCCACGCCAGCCGCTTCCGGAGGCTGAATGCCGCCAACGTCGAGATAATGCACCAGCGCGCCGACGCGCTTGAGCGCCGGCGTATCGAGGCCGAAGTTGGCCAGCAGCACCTCGAACGTCACGCGGTTGCCGATGTGAGTGAAGGCGGCGCCGTCAAAGTCGAAGCCCAGCGCGGCGGGAGGGCAGTGCGCGGGCGACGCCAGCCACAGGATTTCGGCCGCCGGATCGATGTGGCGCCGGATCAGCCAGGCACTGGCCAGCCGGTCCACCCACGGACGGCGCCGGGTCGCCCACGTCCGTCCCCGGTATGCCTTGCGGTCGAGCAACGCGACCTCGCCGGCGGCCTGCTCCGGCTCGTCCGGAGACTGAACCCGGCTGATGGCACGTTCCAGCTCCAGCAAGGCGGCGTCGCATTGCCTTTGCGCTTCGCCGGGGAAGAAATCAATCGCGGCCACGCCAGCGAAGTTTTTGCGCAGCTTGCGCGCCGCTTTGACCGTTTCGGCCAGCGTGGCGGAGGTCAGTTTCGCTACGATTTGCTGAGTTTCATCCAACAAGGCGGCAAACTCGGCGCCGCGGTCGAACAGCGCGGCAAAGCCGTCGTCCTCATCCGTCGTCAGCAAATAGGCTGAGCCGCCGTTCTCGCGCACGTCGTTCGCGACCGCCGCGAGCGTCGGGCGGCAGTCCGCCACGTCGGGCAAGAGGTAGGCGCCGTCGCGCAGTACCGCCGAACCGCACGCCTTCAGCGCGCGCCAGGCGCGCATGCGGGCCGTCGCGTTTTCGGTTGGCAGGGAGAGAACGAGGAGCAGATATTTCATTTTGTAGAGATTAATACAAAATCGTATCAATATCTACAAAAGGTTAACGCGAAGCGGCCTTCGACTCCCCGCGGCCAGGCTCTCCGCTCACAAAGTACGATGCGGATTGCGCGCCATGACGATCCACACCGCGCCCTCCATCATGACCGCGCCCTCGCCGGGGAGGCGCGCGAAGACGGTACGCACCTCGGCCGAGGCGAGGTCGCGGATGTCGTCGGGCTGATCGGCGAGCGCGCGCGACAGCGGGCCGACCTCGAGCGTCATCTTCACCGCGTCGTCGATCGCCGCGTCCCGCGTCGCCCCCTCGCCGAACGGGACGGCGGCATCGAAGGGCGCGATCGCGATATCGGTGAAGCCCGCTGCCGTCAGGATGCGCGCCACCCGCGCCGGGTCGCCGAACGAGAACGGGCCGGGCGCCTCGGGATCGGGCGGCGCGGCCAGCGGGACGATGCCCTTCAGCGCGCCCATCGGCAGACGCACCCAATCGTTCTCGGCGGCGCCGCGCCAGCAGACGAAAGCGACCCGCCCGCCCGGCTTGAGCGCGCGTCGCATATGGGCGAACGCCGCTGCCGGATCGTCGAAGAACATCACCCCGAATCGCGAGAACAGGATATCGAACGCACCCTCGGGCAGCTCGGCGCCGCTGGCGTCGGCTACCTGGAACCGGACCGGCGCATCCTGCGGCGCAAGCGCGCGGGCCCGCTCGATCAGCGCCTCGGAGATGTCCACGCCCAGCACTTGGCCCTGCGCGCCGACGCGGGCTGCCAGGGCCAGGCTCGACGCCCCCGCGCCGCAGCCAACGTCCAGCACGCGCTCGCCCGCGACGGGCGCGGCGGCGTCGATCGCGGCCTGGCCGAACGCCGCCGCCATGGCGTCGAGCCGGGCCTGGTTGGCGACCCAGCGCTCGCCGCCTTGCCCATTCCAGTCGGTGATCTGAGCGGTATTGTTCCCCGTCATGTCATATCTCCTCAAGCCAGCATCGACTGCTGGGCGAAAATACCGGCCATCGCGCCCTGCGACGAGGCCTGGGTGACCGAGGGCAGGAAGGGCGTGGCGAGGTCGCCGGCGGCGTAAATGCCGGGCACGCTGGTCTGGCGGCGCTCGTCGACCTTGAGGACGATGCCGGTCGGCGTGTCCTGGGTGGCGAGGCCCAGCGCTTCATGCAGGCTTGCGGACGGCTTGTTGCGCGGATGGGCGAACAGCACGTCCACCGCGACATTGCGGCCGGTGGCGAGATTGACGGTGCTGAGCTGGCCCTTCTGATGGGCGATCTCGACGATCCGGCCTTCGATGACGGGGATGTTGCGTCCCGCCAGATCGGCCTGGATCTCGGGCGGAATCTCGTGGCCATCGGCGAAGACCGTCAATTTGTCGGTCCAATCGCGGAACAGCCTGGCGGACTGGTGCGACTGCGGGGAGGACCAGACGAGGCCCCAATGCTGGCCGGCGACTTCGAAGCCGTCGCAATAGGGGCAGGGCACGATGGAGGTGCCCCAGCATTCGGCAAAGCCCGGCACATCGGGCATCTGGTCGGCGACGCCGTAGCTCAGGATCAGGCGGCGCGCCGCAAGGCTTTCTCCATCGCCGGTGACGACGGAGAAATTGTCGATGGCGCCGGAAATGCTTTCGGCCCGGGCATTGACCAGCGTGATCGCGGGATAACGCGCCAGCTGCCGCCGCGCCTCGGCCAGGATGTCCAGCGGCGGCTTGTGATCGTGGCCGAGCAAGCCATGCGAGTGGCCGGCGAAACGGTTGCGTGGCAGGCCGGTGTCGAGAACGGTGACCTTGCGGCGGGCGCGGCCGAGCTGCAGGGCGGCGGCGAGGCCGGCAAAGCTGCCGCCGATGATGATGACGTCATTCATGGTGAGGGGCTCCGTGTTGTGGATGTGGAGGAATCAAGCTTTTAAGGGTCGCTTGCAGGAAACGCTTCGACAGCTGCTCGTCGTTGACCGCCCGTGACAACACGACCGCGCCGACCATCGTTGAAAGGAGCGTCATGGCCTTGTCGCCGGGCGGTTCGCCCTCGGCGCCGCCAACCAAGCCACCGAGCAGCTCGAGGTACTCCCTGATCCCGGACTCGAACGAGGCCTTGACGTCGGCACCCTGCCTGGCGGCATCGGAGCCGAGCGCCACGATCGGGCAGCCGTTCATCCTTTCCTCGCGATGCCCCGGGCTGAGGAAGAGCCTGATTGCCGCGCCCAGCGGGTCGTCGGGGTGCGCGGCGGCCGTGGTCGACAACTGGTTGACGGCGTACTCCATCGCCCGCCTGGACGCCTGCGCGGCCAGGTCGTCCTTGGACGCGAACTGCTTGTAGAAAGCGCCCTGGGTAAGGCCGGCGCCCTTCATCAGGTCCTTGAGGCCGATGCCGTCGAAGCCGTGCTCCCGGAACAGGCGGCTCGCCACATTGATCACGGTCTCACGGTTCTCCGCGGCTTGGGCGCGACTTACCCGCATGGTCATCTCCTTTTAGATTACATCCTAACTCTAACGCATATAGCGTACGAACGCAATCTATTTTGATTAACCGATCCTCGCCGCCGCCGCATCCACGGGCAGGGCGTCGACCCGCTCGAACGAAAACATGTAGCCGGTTCCACGCCGGGTGGCCGCGTCCGGATCGGCCGCGACCACATAAGCATCGTCGCGGTACTGCCACTGCCCGTTGACGTGGCTCGACGCGGTGTAGTGTCCGGAAGTTGGTGTATCGCCCTCATGGTGGATGACTGTCCTCAGACGATACGGCACACCACGGATGACCAGCCACTCCGGCACACCGATGGCCCGTTTATCCTTGTCGACTGTCAGCCAGCGCTTGAGCGCGATGGTGATCGCAAGCGGGCCATTGGCGCCCGGCACGATGCGGCGACGGGCGGGGCCGACCCGGATTTCGCCGTCCACCACGGCCTTCACGCCGTTCAGGGCCTCCTCGCCAAAATGCGCATCGAGGGCCGCCTGCAGCGTGGCGTGCCCGGCAATCGACAGCTCGATCAAGCCATCGGGCGCGGGCCGCGCCACGGTTGGATTAAGGGCCGACACCGTGCTGTAGCGTTCCGACCCGGCCTGATCGGCTGCGCGCGCCATATGGGCCACGCCGAAAATGGTCTGCTCTGACTGCTCAAGTCTGACGTCGGGCGTGCCGAACAGGTCCAGCAGCTTGCGGAACACGACTTCGCTCGGATCCTGCTGCGCGGTGCTGGCGGTCAGGCCGTGCCGCTCGTCATTGGCCGAGGGACGCGGCAGCATGCGGGCCTGGTCCATGAGGGCCAGCAGAGTGCGGATGGCGGCGCGCTCCACCAGCGTGCCGGCGCGGACCTGGACCAGGACGGCACGTACGGCCGCGCGCAGCATGGCGCGCGGCTGCGGATCGCCCAATACCGGGGCAAACAGGTTGAAATAGGGCGTACTGAAGGCCAGCAGATTGAGCCCGGCCGACAGATAGCAGGTATTGCCCGCATTGGCGATGCCGGTGCGCGTCGATGGCGCATCGAGCTGGCGGTACGATTGGCCGCCACTGCTCGCCCCGCTGGCGCCCGCATCCTTGCGCGTCGCGCGCAGGATACGCAGGCGGACCGATTCCTGGTCCGCGCGCGGCAACAGCGCAATGTGTGCCGTGACTGCGTCGGACACCGTGCTGCCCTTGTAGGCGCTTGCCAGCTTGTCCAGTTCCGACTCGATCAAGGCGTGGCCCGCCTCCGCGAGCGTGTGCATGAGGGGCAGCCTGTCGGTGGCGGTCGACTTGCTGGCGCTGGTGATTGCCAGCGTAATCCGGCTCCACTCGCCGGCCTGGCCCACCGCTTGCATGAAAGCGGCGTAGCTTGGCACGACCGAGGCAAAATTTTCCGCCCAGTGCGCTTCGGCTTCCGCGGACAGTTCCTCGGCATCGTCGTCCCGCAGATCCTCCATCAAGCCCAGGAACTGGTCGAGCAGGCTGGTGTCGTCGAAATCGCGCATGCCTTCGAGCGCCTTGCCGATCACGATCGCGCGCCCGTACTGAAACTTGTCGTGCCCCTGCTGCTCGTGCTTGGCGCCGCTGTTGATGAGCACGAAACGCATCAATCCTTTCGCCACCTCAGGTGCCGCCGCGCGGATCGACAGCAGCACTTCGGGATGCATGTAGTCGAGGTTGGACAGGTCGACCAGCAGCGTGTGCGGCACTGCTCCCTTGGACGGAGTACTCTTGGCGATCTCGGCCTTGATCGACAGGACGGCCGTCGCCAGTTCCGACTTCATGGCGTCGATCGGTGTTCTTGCGGACAGCTTCTTGTCGCTGGTCGAGCGCCTGCCGTCGACCTCGGTGAGGTAAGGGCGGGGGTCGATGAAGGACGCGGTGGGCACGGTGGCCTTGGCCGCGACGGCGCTTTTATTGCGCCTCCTGGTGTCGAGGTTCAGGAACGGCACGGCGTTCTCGCCGACGAAGTCGGGATATTCGAAGTACATGCCTTTCGGCTGGCCCTGGATCAGGAACGCGGCGCCCGCCTCGTGACGCAAGGCGCTGATGGCCATGGTGCCGGCCTGTTCACCGTTATCCATGCGGAAGGCATCGATCTGTTCCAGGTCGAGGGTGGAGCGCAGCGCATCCTCGATGCGGTCTTCCGGCCGTTCACCGACGTGCAGTTCGGTTGTGGCGAGGAAAATGATGATCGCCTCACATAACTCCTCGGTCGCGTTGCGCAGTGTCAGGTGCGAGACGGCGCGCTGGCGCAGGATGATATTGGCGTCGGCCGGCTTGCGCGGGTCGCGTGCATCGAGCCCGGCCAGCCCGTTCAGCGCCGCGTTCGCGTTGGCGATCGCGACGATCATCTCGCCAAGCGCGGCGATACGGGTATTGCGCCAGCGGGAAGGATCGAACGCCTCCGGCGCCGCCGCCAACGACACCACCCGCGCGGCCAGGTGCACCGCGTTCGACAACGGTTCGACAATCGGCAGCTCGTAGTCGACTACATCCTTGTCCTTGCCGGCGCCAGGGACGGTGACGGTACGCAGGGTGCCATTGATGGCGTCAACGGCAGTACCGAGCGCCTGCTGCAACGATTCGATATAGGGGCGGCGGCCGGCCGTGTTGCGGTCCATGTCGCGACCGATGCCCCTGCGCGCGGTGACGCCAGTGCCCGCAGTGACGCCGTGCGGGTCGGGCAGGTTGGTGGCGCTGGTGGCATAACCGAGGAAGTCGGCCAACGAAAAGGCGCCGTTGGCCGAAGCGATGGTCGTTTTCAGGTAGGCAATGTGGCGCGCGTCCGGAGCCTGGACCGTTTGCAGGGGGCGGCTGGCGTCCTCCCCGATGCCCATGACGGCCGACCGTGCCTGGTCGCCGGGGTGCGCGGCGAACAGGGTGCCGATTTCATTGTCGAGGTCGACCAGCGCGGCATTGATGATCTGCTGGAATTCGGGCGGTTCGTTGCCGAGCGAGATGCGGAACGAGGCCGCCGTGTCCGTCACGGACGAGTCGATGAAGCCAAAGCTCTGGCGTTGGTCGATACCGAGCGGCAGCCCGTTCTGGGCGGCGCGCAGGGTGACGCGCGCGCCGAAATATATGCGCAGGGAATCGGTGAAGGTCCAATAGTCCTTGTCCGTCATCGCCTGGTGGGGACGGGGCACCATCACCGTGATCTGGGGCGAACCGGCCTGGCTGGCAACGCGCAGCTGCGCGAGCCTCGGCAGGGCGCCGATCATGCGGTGGCCACGGGTGAGGGCGCTGCCCAGTTTGCGCAGCACGTGCGAGGTGCTCAGCATGGGATCGGTGGCCCGTTCCAGCGCGTCGAGGGCGAGCGGGGACGAGGATGGCGTGGTGGCGTCCTGAGGCAGCCCGGGTGGAACCGACAGCTCGCCAAGCCGGGCATTAAGGCCGAGCAACTGGTCCATCACCACGTCCAGCATGTCCTCGTCCACGGGTGGCGTATCGCCCGCGTCCGGCGCCAGCATCCCGTGTTCGCGCGCGATCTCGGCCAGGAAGCCGACCAGCTCCTCGCCGCCGGGCTTGTTCGCCGCCAGCGAGCGGACCATCGTGGCCATGGCGGCCGCATTGCTTTTACGCAGGCCGATGTGGGCGGACAAGATCTCGGAGTGCTTGCCTTGGCGCAGGGTGACGCCATCCTCGACGCGGGTGCTGATGCCCTTTTGCGCCTTGGAGCCGGTGCCCGAGCCCAGCCCCAGCGGGCCGTAGGCGAGCGGGTTATGCGGCGCCAGGATGGCGCTCTTCTTCTTGCCCAGCCTGGTCATCGCCCGCTTGTACAGGCTCACTTGCGGATGGCCCTTGTCCTGCGAGCGGTAGTACACGCCAGGGTCCTCGCGGTCCAGCGGCGACAGCTGGCGGTGGTCGCCCATGCCCAGCAGGGGCGTCAATGCCAGGCTGGAGGCCAGGTGCGAGTGATTCAACAGCACCGCGCTGACCACCCGCTGCATCGAATCGTCGTCCGCATCGATGCCTTCATCGCTGTCGATCAAATCGATCAGCATGCGCGACATGTAATTGTTCCAGGCTGCGGTCGGCTCGGCGCGGCGGCCCACGGCGGAGGCCGCGGCCATGGCGGGCAACGGGGAGTCGGTCGGGGTGAGATCCGGTTCCGTGGGACCGTCGGTGGTGGCACGCAAATGCCCGATCAGTTCCGGGATGCCGTCGCGGAAGGTGGCGTTGTCGGCGTCGAGCCGGTCGAGCTCGGCGCGCTCGCGGCTACCGGCGACGAAATTGTGCGCCCATAGTTCGGCGAGCACCTGCTTCAGCGTCATAGCCTTGGCGGCGCCATCCTTGCCAATCCGGATTTTGCGCTGGACTATGCCCGGACCGTTGTGGATGGCGTCGCTTAGTGCCCGCTGCTGCGACACACGCGGGCTGTTATTCATCATCTCGGCCAGGTTACGTTGCGCCGTCGCCGCAGGCCGGTTGTCTGCAAAAGTCGGCTGCTGTGCGACTGTCCTGGTGGTCTCCGTTTGGCAGGCATCAGAGCCATGTCTTGCTTGAAGTGGGGCTTGCATCGGATAGCCTTTGTAGGAACGCCTAGTATTTGACATAATATAGATTATACGAAATCAAACCTCTAGTGGCCGAGAAGTCGTCGTCACGACGATTCGTTGTGCTGGATCGGCGCATGCGTCTGCATTTGGCCACCGCCGCCCCAGTCAGCTGAGGCGAGTTGATCGCGCCGAAGCGCTTCCCGCGGCAGGCCGCGTGCTTCCCGTGCCCTGGAAACTGTCACATTGTCGCCTTCCCAGTCAACGATGCCCAGCTCCGCGACGCCGCTACCATCAGCCTCCGCCTGGCGGTCGAAGACCTCAAAGTCCTTGGCCAGTTGCACGAAGAACATCATCATGCTGACCGCGGTGTCGCCAAGGTTGTCGTGTTCCTCGGCTAGCCGGGCGCGGAACGTCTCCAGCTCGCTGCAGGCGACCTGGATCATCTCCCGGGCCTGCGCCACATCACGTTCCCCAAAAGCGCCGCCCTGGTAATGAATCCTGGTGGCGCGCGCATCCTGGAAACCCTGCAAAGTTTCGCCAAGCGCGGTGTCCAGGTTGGCTCCCTCGTCCTTATCACCTTCAAATGCATGCAGTTCGGTGGCCATCTGGATTTTCTCGACCGCCTTCAGCGCCACGTCCCTGGTGGAGAGCAGCCAGCGGCGATAGGCTGTCCGCGCAGACACGGATTCGGCCGCAGCTTTCGGATATGCATTGCCTTGCTTATCGTACTCGGCGCGGTGTTCGCGTTTTGCCTTGTTGGGATCGCCCATCGAGGGCACTTCCATGCGGATGTCCGCCAGCGTGCCGACCACGTTGACCGACTTGCCAGTCAGTGCCAGATAGTAGCGTGAGACGTCCATCGTCAGCGTACCTGTGGCGCAGCCGAACAGCACGATCTGGCCGTGCCAATGAGGCCCCTTGGGCACCAGCCTGGCGACGTTGGCCAATTGCCTCGGCCCCAGCTGCGCTTGCGAATCATATGGAGCGTCTCTCGCGTGATCGCGCGTCAAGTAGGTGCCGTGACCCTCGAGAACAATATTCTCATCATCGGCAATGGGCGGATGCGCCTCATTGTAACCACGCAGACCATCGACCTCTTTGTCGCCGGCCTTGGGAACCTTGGCGGCCCGCACATTCAGCATGATCCCGTCATTCGCGTGATCCAGCCTGATTCGTATTCGCTGCACCTCTGAGCTGGCGGTGGTGGGCTGGCTGGGGCGCAACTGGCCCGATCCGGCCCCGTTCCGCCAGCCGACAGACTGCGCGGGGAGCGCCAGCGCCCTCGCCCCCATGACATCGGCCTCGTGCTCCAGCCCCGCGTCGGCATTCACTGGCACGCCGTCCTTCATTTGCATGGTCGCCCTCACCCTGCCCTGCGCCTGCTGCACGATATGCCAGGCCTCGTGCGGCAGATGGTGTTCCTGACCGGGCCCGACGTGGATATCGCTGCCTTGGGCGTAAGCCAACGCATTCAGCTGCGCTGGCTGCGCGGAGTTGTAATGCACTTTCACATCATCCAGCGAGACGCCGGACAGTGCCTCGACGCCCGCCTTGAGCTGGTCCGGCAGGCCGGTCGTGTTGGGGCCGGCAGGCGCCTGAAGCGATCTGAGCTGCATCGCGCGCGGACTGTTGTCGGCCAACTGGCGCAATTCTCCGAGCGCCTGCGGCTGCCTGGCCGCCAGCTGAAAACTGGCCAGGCCGTACGCCGGCTGGTGTTGCGGTGAATATGAGTCGGCAGGCCTTTTCGGCGCGCGTTTTTCATCTGCGTAACTACCCATGATGCCCTCGATTGGCGGATAAAAAAAGAAGGCAGCCAGGCAGCCGCCTTCCTCGATACCGGCGGACCGCTACGGCCTCAGCCCACGTTGGCGCCGGATGGGATCGCGTCTATGATCACTTGCGGCGTCGCCACGACCTTGCTGCCGTTAAAGTTGAACTTGGCGAGAACGGCCGGATCCGGGATCCATTGCTTCTTGCCGTTGGTGATCAGATATACGGGCGCGCTGGTCGCCCCCTTGGCCAGCACCGCGCCGACGCTCAGCGCCGGACCGCGTGGGATGTTGTCGACCAGGTAGTCGCTGACCACAACGTTGTTCCAGTTCGCGAACAGGTTGTTGTAGGTGGTTGAATCCGGGATCCAGCTCAATTGGCCGTTCAACACCAGGTAGATCGGGTCGCTATTGCTGCCCTTGACGCGTTCGCCGTCATACTTGCTCCAGTTGACGCCCTGTTCCAACGCTTCTTTGATCTGGCCTTCCGAAGCCACCACACGATTGCTTTCCGAATACACTACCGCTGCTTGTGAGCTCATGACATTGTCCTTTTAAATAGTTGACGAAAGCCTCTTGCGCGCCACCCGGAATGGGTTGCGGCCAGCCAGTTCAGCAATTGCCATGCCATCGCCGCGATGCCGGTCCGGCGCTATGGGCGGCGTGTGCGGCGCTGTTTTCCGCCGTGTAAAAAAATCCCACTTTACATGTCAATTGACACGCGATTTGACACGCCGGGCGCGGCCGCCGGCACGGCGCGCCGCGCCAATACTGGCTGCGGCCACGCTTTTAGCGCTGGCACTGATTTTGCGTAAGGACCATGTTGAAAAGTGCTGCGCCGTGCAGCGTCCATGACCTACATCAGCATCGGGAACGCCATATGTCCAATATCCGCAACGTCCTTGAAGTGATCTGCAAGGCTGTCAACGAGAACCTGCAGAACCTCGAGCAGCGCGGCGACGATTGGGTCGTGTTGTCGAGTATCGTCGGCCATGGCGGCGGGATCAACGAACACGTCAGCAACAAGGTGGTGATGACGGTCTACAACGTCACGCGCGAAAACATGGTCAGCAATTACACCGCGGCCCGGGCCGGCAACGATGCGTTTGCGATGGTGCGCCCTCCCATCTACATCAATCTGTACTTGATGTTCATGGCAAATTTCGCCGATAAAAACTACACCGACGGCCTGGCGGCGATTTCGCGCGTGATCTCGTTTTTCCAGCAAAATCCATGCTTTACCCAAGCCAACCGGCCCGAGCTGCAACCGGGGATCGACAAGCTGACCTTGGAGATGGAAAACCTGACGCCTACCGATGTCAGCTTCGTCATGGGCGTGCTGGGCACCAAGTATTTGCCCAGCGCGTTTTACAAGCTGCGCCTGCTGCCGTTCGATGCCAACGCGATGTATGCCCGTGGCCATGGGGTGCAGGGCAACAGCGCCAACAGCCTGCCGGAAGCCTGAGGCACCCATCATGGCCACCCATCCCGCCCACCGGCTGACGCTCGGCGCCGCCGACGCCACCCCGCCACTGCGCAAGTTATGCAGCGTGGCGGTCACCCATACCTTCTATCTGCCGCCACTGCATGCCTGCGCCGATCTCAGCGTCGAGGCGACGCCGGCCTGCCAGGCGCTAATGGCCCAGCTTGGCATCGCGCTCCGGCAGGACGCGACCGGATTCAGTCTCTTCATCCCGGCCGCCAAGCTGCCGGCGCTGCAAGCGTATCTGCTGGATGGCGCCCGCGTCGGCCCGGACGGCCATCTGGAATTCTGGCAGCGCCTGACGTTTTCGCTGCGGCTGAACAATCCGGACTTCGTCGGCTTCACCTCGCTGCCGCTGGACCTGGTCACCAGCGGCCGAAATCTGTACGCCAGCAACGCCGACGCACACTACACCGACCAGGGCTTGTTGCTCAGCGCCGGCGCGGCGATGCTGGGCGACGCGCTGCTGCGGGTGACCGGTCCGGAGCTACCGGTCACGCTGCCGGAGGACGTCGCGGCGGTGCAGGTCAAGGATATTTCCGGCGCCGTGGTGCTGCCGGCGCCCGGCGCCAAGCCCATTTATATTTCGCCACCACCGTACCGCCAGGCGCTGCTGGACCTGGGCAGCCTGCCGCACGGGCGCTACCGTATTGTCGCGCTGACCGACGCGGGGCGCGCCTGCGGCGTCGGCGGATATCCGCGCGATGTGCTGTACACGCCACAGCAGTCCGGCGCGCTGGTGCTGCTGGATCTGTTCTTCACCCGGCCGACCCGCGGCAGTGCTGGCCAGTATCTGTTTGAACGGCCAGACTCGCCGCCTGCCGGCGTCGGCGGCCAGCCGCTTGACCTGCCCTACCTGCTGCCCTTCATTGCCCGCTTGACGCAATGGCGCTACTTCGTCATCTCGCAGGACCCCGGCACGCGGCTGGCGGACCTGCGGATAGACGGCGAAGGCGTCACGTTTTCCGGTCCCGGCAAGCCGGTGCCCTTACCAAGCGGCCACAGCGCCGTGGTGTTCACCGCCGACCGCCTGCTGCCGCTGCAACACAAGCCGACCCTGTTGTTCAAGCTACATGGCAAGCGCCTGCACAGCGATAGCCATGAGAATCACGTCCGTATCTCCCGCCTGCCTGCAGCGTCAAGCACGCCGGTGTGGCCCGATGGGGAACTGCCGCCAGTCTCGGGCGTTTCCGAAATTTTTGTCTATGTTTGATCCGGCAATTCCGCCACGTTTGAAAAAAGAGAAGGATACGCGCCATGTCGACCAGCACCACCCTAGCCAAGAACCGTAAAACACCCGGTGTCTATATTACGGAGTTCCCATCGTTTCCGCCGTCGATAACCGGGGTGGCCACCGCCGTGCCGATCTTCATCGGCTACACGGAAACCGCGGCCGATCCGGCCACCGGCAAGCAACTTTTCAACCAGGCCATCGCCATCAGCTCGATGGTTGATTACATCAGCTATTTCGGCTACGGCTACAGCACCGTCAGCGACGTCGCGCCGGCGGCCGGCGAGGACTACGATTTCCAGGCGCCAGGCCTGCAAGTGATCGATGACAAGCTGGTCGCCGTGTCAAAGAAATATCAGGTCGGCCAGACCGATAACGGTTCGGTGCCGAAATTCAACCTGTATGCGGCCATGCAGCTGTTCTTCTCCAACGGCGGCGGCAACTGTCACGTGATCTCGGTTGGCAACTACGTTGGCCAGCCTGGCGGGCTGCAGCTTGAAAACGCCGCCGCCGTGGCCGTCAAGGCCAAGGCGCTGCGGGCCGGCATCGACATCGCCGAGGCGGTCAAGGGCGGCACCATGCTGGTCATGCCGGACGCCTGCCTGCTGCCGGTCGAGGAGCATCTGCCGCTCGCCGTGGCCATGTTGAAACAAGCCAAAAAACTGCAGGACCGGGTCGCCATCCTCGATCTGCCGGGCGCGCTGGAAGCGAGCAACTGGACGGCCGAGAAGATGCGCGAGACCACCGACGATTTTTGCGTCGGCATCAACAGCGCGGAGGATGCCTTCAGCTACGGCGCGGCCTACGGCCCGGCGCTGGAATCGTCACTGCTGACGATAGACGACGTGGACTACACCAATTTGCTCGGCAATGCGCCACAAAGCCAGGTCCTGATGAACAACCTGCTGACCACCCAGGCGCTGGCCAGCTATCCGGTCGACGGCAATGGCGAATATACGAAGAAATTCAAGGATATCGCGGCGCGCATCGCCGCCGCCTTCCCGATCGATGGCACCACGGGCAAGTTCGGGCACCCGGAGGGCATTACCGGCACCGTGGCGGGCTATCCCGCGACCCCGGCGTCCACCATCCTGGTTTCGCTCAATCAAACCGACGTGCCGTCGCCCCCGAAGGACGACCGTGCAGCCATCGGCTCGCTCGACCAGTACCTGACCAACGCCGTGCCGCTGATCGGCCAGATCGAGCAGATCCTGGCCAGCCAGCTGAACGTGGTGCCGCCCAGCGGCGTCATGGCCGGCGTGTGGTCGCAGAACGACGCCAACCGCGGGGTCTGGAACGCGCCCGCCAATGTCAGCCTGAACCAGATCATCGCGCCCAAAGTGCTGCTGAACGATGAACAGCAAGGCGACTTCAACGTGCCGCTGAACGGCAACTCGGTCTGCATCCTGCGCTCGTCGACCAGCCGCGGCACCGTGGTCTGGGGCGCACGCACGCTCGATGGCAACAGCCTGGACTACCGCTACATCCAGGTGCGCCGCACGCTGAACTACCTGGAGCAGTCGATCAAGGCCGCGTTGCAGCAGTTCGTGTTCGCCCCCAACGATGGCGGCACCTGGGCCACCGTCACGGCGGCGATCTCCAGTTTCCTGACGCAGGTCTGGCAGGCCGGCGGCCTGATGGGCGACAAGGCCAGCGACGCGTTCACCGTCAACTGCGGCACGCCGACCACCATGAGCGCGCTCGACGTGCTGAACGGTTACATGATCGTCAGCGTCACCGTGCAACTGATCCATCCGGCGGAATTCATCGAGCTGACCTTCAAGCAGACCATGCAAGGCGCCTGACACGGCCCGACCGTCCCTCAGGTAAACCCACAACTTTTAGCAGGAGAGCATTATGGCAGGCGAAACCCAATCCACGAATGTATGGCCGCTTCCGAAGTTCTACTTTTCGGTCACCGGACTGCCGTCCGGCACCGTCAGTTTCCAGGAGGTGACCGGCCTCAGCACCGAGGTGACACCGATCGAATACCGTCACGGCGACAGCCCCAGCTTCTATCCGATCAAGATGCCGGGGCTGGGCAAGGTGGGCAATGTCACCATGCGCAAAGGGATTTTCATCAACGACACCGCGCTGTGGAACTGGTTCGACCAGATCAAGATGAACACCATCGAGCGCCTGACGGTGGTGGTCAGTCTGCTGGACGAGTCGGCGGCGCCCAAGATGGTGTGGACCTTGCAAAACGCGTTTCCGATCAAGGTCACCGGCACCGAACTGAAATCGGAAGGCAACGAGGTCGCCGTCGAAAGCGTCGAGATCGCCTTTGAAACGATGACCATCTCGGCGCCGTAAGCATGTTCGCCACCTATCATCCGCCGCCGGCGTTTTCCTTCACCGTCATGGTGGCGGGGGTGGGCACGCCGCTGCAACTGAGCAGCCTGGCCGACACCAGTTTCCAGGAGGCGTCCGGCCTGGAGGCCAGGATCGACACCGAGGCGCTGGCCGAGGGCGGTGAAAACCGCTTTGTCCACCAGTTGCCGGGCGTGACCAAGTCGCCCAACCTGGTGCTGCGGCGCGGCTATGTGACGCGGCCCTCGTTCCTGTCCGAATGGGCGGCCCAGACCATCGGTTCGGCCTTGAGCCAGCGCATCCTGCCGCAGACACTGGTGGTGATGTTGCTGGGCAGCGAACGGCTGCCGCTGGTGGCCTGGCGGCTGGACCGCGCCTGGCCGGTGCGCTGGGTGACCGGCGCCTTCGACGCCACCAAAAACGAGGTGCTGACCGAGGTGCTGGAATTTCGCTACGGCGCCGTCACCCGCATGCCGCTGACCGAGGCGGCCGCCATGATTCCCGTGGTCGATCGCCTGATCGACATGAACACCTAGGAAAGGAAAGCATCATGCCTGTGGAAATCAGTGAAATCGGGGTGCGCATCCACGTCCGTGACGAGCCGCATGACGGCGCCGCGCGCGGCGCCGACGCCGGCACCGATGACGGCCAGGCCACGCCGCGGCAGGACGAGATCGTCCGCGCATGCGTGCGGCTGGTGCTGCAGGCGTTGCGCGACCAGGGAGCGCGGTGATGCTGGGCGGCCTGCAACACATGGTGATTTCGGCCTTCTCCAACGACAAGCTGCGCCAGCCGGCGGGGGAATTCACCGTGTGGATCAATCCGGCCAGCTATCGGCACGATTACGGCGTCAAGTATGTCGATCGCCAGGGACCGGGCAGCAACGGCGCCTCGCCGGTGCTCAACAAGGTGTGCGAGGAAACGGTGGCGTTCGACCTGGTGTTCGACGCCACCGGCGTGATTCCGCCGCCCAACGGCGGCGGCTACCCGGCGGACGGGGTGGCCACGCTGGTCAAGGACTTCAAGGACCTGACCGTGACCCTGAAGGGCAAGCTGCATCGCCCCAACCTGCTCAAGCTGAAATGGGGGACGCTGCAGTTCGAATGCGTGCTCAGCAGTGTCAACGTCGCCTACACGCTGTTCCGCCCGGACGGCACGCCGTTGCGCGCCAAGCTGTCGGCCACCTTCCGCTCCAGCGCCAGCGAGGCGGCGCTGGCCGAGCGGGCCAACACCAATTCCCCCGACATGACCCACTTGGTGACGGTGGTGGCCGGCGACAGCTTGCCGGCGCTGTGCGAACGCATCTACGGGAGCAGCCGCTACTACCTGGGCGTGGCCGCCTTCAACCGGCTGAACGGCTTTCGCCAGCTGCGGCCCGGCGACCAGCTGCTGTTTCCGCCGCTGTCGGGGTCCAATCCATGAGCGCGCCCTCGCCCACCCAACTGGCCGGCACGCTGGCGGCGGCGGTCATCAGCGCCGGCGGCCAGCCGCTCGACAGCACCTACCAAGTGATCTCGGTCGAGGTCTGGCACGGCGTCAACAAGATGCCCAGGGCGCGGCTGGTGATTTCCGACGGCAGCCCGGATCAAGCCACCTTCCCCATCAGCGAAACCAGGACCCTGATACCGGGCGTGGCGCTGACCATCGCGCTGGGCTATGACGGCGAGCAGAGCCAGGTGTTTTCCGGCGTCATCCATCAGCAGGGCTTGCAGATCAGCCGCGACGGGCCGTCGCGCCTGGTGGTGGAAGCCACCGACCCGGCAATGGTGATGACGCTGGCCCGCAAGAACGCGATCTTCAACCAGCTCAGCGACAGCGACCTGATCAAGAAGCTGATCGGCGGCGCCGGCCTGGGCGCCACGGTGGAGGCGACCACGGCGATACAGCCCTCGGTGGTGCAGTTCTACTGCTCGGACTGGGACTTGATGCTGATGCGCGCGCAATTGAACGGCATGGTGGTGGCGGTGGCCGGCGGCAAGGTCAAGGTCGGCGTGCCCGACACCGCCGCCGCGCCGGTGCTGGCGCTGACCTACGGCAGTTCGATCCTCGATTTCCACGCCGACATGGACGCCAGCACGCAGTACGCCGCCGGCGCCATCCAGAGCGTCGCCTGGGACGCGGCGGCCCAGGCGCTGGCCACCTCCGGCAAGGCCAGCACCGGCGTCACCGCGCCGGGCGACCTGGGCTTCGACGACCTGGCCGGGGTGTTCGGCGTCAAGCAGCACCTGCAGCAAACCGGCGCCACGCTCGACCAGGCCGGGCTGACCGCCTGGTCGTCGGCCGAGCTGACCAAGAACTGCCTGGCCAAGATCCGCGGCGAGGTGCGTTTCCAGGGCTGCGCGCTGGCCGTGCCGGGCGCCATGGTGACACTGGCCGGGCTGGGTGGACGGTTCAATGGCAACGCCTATCTGTCGGCGGTCCGCCATACCTTCGAGGACGGCTGGTGGACCACCAGCGGCACGATCGGCCTGTCACCGGACTGGTTCGCCGCCAGCGCGCCGCGGATCCAGGCGCCGCCGGCCGCCGGCCAGCTGCCGGCGGCGACGCTGCAGACCGGCATCGTGCTGAAAGTCGACGCCGACCCCGACGGCGAATTCCGCGTCCAGCTGCGGCTGCCGCTGTTGCAGGCCGGGGAGCTGGGCGTCTGGGCCCGGCTCGGCAGCACCTATGCATCGACCGGCGTCGGCGCGGTCTTCTATCCCGAAGTCGGCGACGAGGTGGTGGTGGCGTTTCTCAACGGCGACCCAAGGGCGCCGGTCATCATCGGCGCGCTCTACAGCAAAAAGCACGCGCCGCCGGCGCCGCCCGACGCCAGGAACAGCCGCAAGACCATCATGACACGCGCCAAATTGCGGGTCGATTTCCTCGACGAGGAGCAAGCCATCGAAATCGCCACCGACCAGCAGCAAAGCATCCGTATCGACGACAAGAATGGCACGCTGGTCGTCAAGGACAAGAATGGCAACAGCATCAAACTAGGCGCCGATGGCGTGCTGATCGACAGCGCCGGCAAGCTCGCCATCAGCGCCAAGGGCGACCTCACGCTGCAGGCCCAGGGCAAGCTGGCGCTCAACGGCGGCGCCGGCGTCACGCTTGCCGGCGCCAGCATCAGCGCCAAGGCCGACACCAGCTTCGCCGCCTCCGGCGCGACCGAGGCCAAGCTCACCTCCAGCGCCATGGTGACCGTCAAGGGCGCCATGGTCATGATTAACTAACGCACGCTCGCACAGGAACCGCCATGCCCCCTGCCGCCCGCCAGACCGACCTTCATGTATGCCCGATGGTGACGCCCGGCCTGCCGCCGATACCGCACGTTGGCGGCCCGATCACCGGACCGGGCTGCCCCACCGTGATGATCGGCGGCCTGCCGGCCGCCGGGCTGGGCGACCTGTGCGTCTGCGTCGGCCCGCCGGACACCATCGTCAAGGGCTCGGCCACGGTCAAGATCGGCGGCCGGCCGGCGGCGCGCATGGGCGACAGCTGCGCGCATGGCGGCAGCATCGCCATCGGCCTGCCCACCGTGATGATCGGCGGCTGAGCGATGAGCGCCGATTCCATCGCCTTCCTCGGGGCCGGATGGGCTTTCCCCCCCTCCTTCGACCGGCAGCGCGCGAGCGTCAACCTGTCCAGCGCCGAGACCAACATCAAGCAATGCCTGCGGGTGCTGATGGCGACCAGCATCGGCGAACGGCTGATGCTGGCCGGCTACGGCACCGATCTCGGCACGCGGGTGTTCGAGCAACTGACCACCACCATGGCCAATGACCTGCGCAGCAACCTGGAGCTGGCCATCCTGCGCTGGGAGCCGCGCATCGACGTCAACGCCATCGAGCTCAGCGAAATGTCGCCGCTGGAGGGCCGCCTGACCATCATGATCGATTTCACCGTGCGCCAGACCAACTCGCGCAACAACCTGGTCTTCCCGTTCTATCTGAACGAGGCGACGCTTCCGCTGCCGGCGCCATGACCCGCCATACCGCACTGAATCACGCGCTGAGCCAGGCCCGGCGCGCGCGCCAGACGCCGGCGCCGGCCAGCGTCGCGGTCGACGGCCGCACTCTGGCCGAGGTGCTGGGCTTCGCCGCCGAGTACGGCGCGCTGGTGCGCTTCTACGACCTGGCCGACCAGCCCGACGGCGATTGGTCGGCCTTCTTCCGCGCGGCCCCCAGCGTCGGCCTGGCGCTGCAGGCCGGACTGGACCTGGCCGACATCGAGGCCGAGCTCGATCTGCTGCTGCGGGCCTTGCGCCAGGCCGACGACGCCGCGCCGCGGTTGCGGCACTGGAACGTGCTGAGCCGTGTGGTGTCCCGCCTGAGCACCGTGCTGCAGCGGGACGACGCCGGCTACAGCGACCTCGGCCAAGCGCTGGCGGGGCTGGCGGCCGCCGCGCACGACGCCGAGCTGAGCGAACCCGCGCAACGGCTGGCCTACCACCTCGGCTATCACCTGGGCCCTGACCAGGCCGAGCAGCGCCTGCGGCGCGCCAGCGACAGCTGGCTGCAACAGCTGTGCGAGCTGATCGAGGCGCTGCTGGCCGCCCTGCTGCTGGCGTTGGCGCTGCTGCGCGAGGCCGCCATCGAGGCGCTGGCGCCGGCGCTGCGCGACCAGCGGCACGCGCCGCAGGCCGGCCTGTGGGCCGCCTTCGCCCAATTGTTCGCCCACGCCCAGGCCAGCCTGAATGTCTTTCCGCGGCGTCTGCTGGCGTTCTACCAGAACGGCGTGCTGCGCCAGGATGCTGCGGCGGCGCAGCCCGATCACCTGGTGCTGCTGTTCACGCCGGAAGACGGCGCCAGCGACGTGCCCGTGCCGGCCGGCACGCAATTCCCGGCCGGCGCCGACGCCGCCGGCGCCACCGTGCTGTATGCGCTCGACCGCGGCCTGGCGGTGCAGGCCACCACGCTGGCCGCGCTGCGCACCATCACCCTCAGCACCCGGCCGGTGGCGCCCGGGGTGTCGCCGGTGCCTGCCCAGCTGTTCAGCGCAAGCGTGCGGCTGTCCTCCCAGCCGCCGTTGATCGCCACGCCGTTACCGTTGTTTGGCGACACCAACGGCGCTGCGCCAGACGGCAAGGCCAGCCTGGGCTTCGCGGTCGCCAGCGATTGCCTGATGCTGGCGGGCGGCGTGCGCCATGTCGAGCTGCGCCTGGACGTCTCGGCGGCAAGCTATGCGCAGCTGGCGCCGATGCTGGCCGCCATCGGCCAGCAGGCCGGCGGCATGAGCGCGCAAGTGGTGCTGGCGCAGTTGCTCGAAACAGGCTTCACGCTGCGCTATTCCAGCACGGACGGCTGGGTCACCGTCACGAGCTACCAGGTGACGCCGCCGGACGACGACCAGGCCGCGTACCGGCTCTCGTTTCGTCTCGACCACGACGCCGCGCCGTGCCGCGCCTACCTCCAACCGTCGCAGCCCGCCCCCGGCGCCACCGGCCCGTATGCCGACACACCAACGCTGCAGGCGCTGCTGAACCAGGACATGGTCAGCCTGTCGGTGCCGGGCAGCCACCGCGTCGCCGAACTGTATCCCTATGCGGTGCTGTCCGGCCTCAGCCTGGACGGGTTGGCGCTGCGGGTTTGCGTCGACGGCTTGGCCGAGCTCGGCCTGTCCGGGCCCGCCGGGCCGCTGGACGGCAGCGCACCCTTCGCCCTGTTTGGCTCGCCGCCAGTGCAATACGCGGCGTTGCGCCTCAGTGCGCCCGAGCTGTTTTGCAAGCGCCTGTCCAGCTTCGCCCTGTCGATCGGCTGGAACGGGCTGCCGGCCAGCAGCAAGGGCTTCGACGACTATTACCAGGGCTACCGCATCGACGCCGATGGCAAGCCGGTCGAGCCGCCCGCCAAGCTGTTCTCGAACACCATCTTCACCGCCGGTGTCGAGGTCGTCAATCCCGGCAGCTGGCGTTTGCCGACTGGCGCGCCATATCAATCGCTGTTCCAGACCGAGGACGACGGCACCACGCTGCTGGCGCGCACGGTCCTGCACTTGCCGGTGCTGGCGCACTCGCCAGGCGACTATTATGATCCGGCCAGCAGCGCCATCGAGCTCCGGCTGGAAACCCCGGCGTATGCGTTTGGCGAGGTGCTGTACGCGCCGAACGTCATGGCCGCGTCGCTGCAGCTGACCGCGACCGCCGCCGCCTGCGCGGCCGCCTGCGGTCATCCCGAGCAGATCGAGCAGGAGCGGCACGGGCGGATTGCGCAGGAGACGCCGTCCACCTGCGTCCAGGAATGCATCGCCAAGGCCAACATCAGCTTCCCCAACGCCCCCTGGCTGCCGATGGCGCAGGACGCGCGGGTCAGCTATAGCGCGCATGACAACGCGCCGGCTTTTTCACATCTGTGCCCCTTCGACGAGATCGTCACGCCGGCATGGCCGCCGGGCCAGGTCGTGCCACTGCTGGCGCCTGTCGCCGGCGCCGGCGCGCTGTATCTCGAACTGACACCAGCGCCGCGTTCGCTCAGCCTGTTCTTCGAGCTGGCGCCGGGCGCCGCCGGCTGGTCCGGCGGCACGCCCGCGCCGCAGTGGGCGCAGGCGCTGGACGGCGGCTGGCAGCCGTGCGCGCCGCTGGAAGACAGCACCGGCGGACTGCGCCAGTCCGGCATCGTGCGGCTGGCGTTGGCGCCGTCCGCCGGCCCGCTGCGCCTGCGAATCGCCGTCGCCAGCGAACCGTCGCGCTTTCCGCTGCTGGCGCAGGTGGCGCCCAACGCCGCCGGCGCGACCTGGCAGGCGGGCGGCGCCGAACGCCTGTCGACCCCGCTGGCGGCCGGGACCATCACCGCGCCGCTGGCGCCACTGGCCGGAATCGGCGCGGTCGCGCAGCCCTTGCCATCGCATGGCGGCCGCGCGCGGCTGACCGGCCCGGCCTTCGACCAGTGGCTGGCCGAGCGTCTGCGCCACAAGGATTACGCGTTGCAGGCATGGGACTACGCCAGCCTGGTGCTGGCGGCATTTCCCACCCTGTGGCAAGCCGGCGTGGTGGCCGCCAGCGACGGCCATCGCGACCGGGCGCCGGGTCATGTCTGGATCATCGCGGTGCCAGGCCCGCACGTGGCCAGCGGCGCCGATGCCACCACGCCCACCAGTCCGGCCCAGACGCTGGACGACATCGCCGCCTTCCTGGCCCCGCGCGTCGGACCGTGTGTCCAGCTGACAGTGACCAATCCGCCGTACACACGGCTGCGGGTGGAGGCCGAACTGCGCTTCAACGCCGGCCAGACGGCCGAGGCCTGCATCGCCCGCTTGAACCGGGAGCTCATCGACTTTCTGTCGCCATGGCCGCCGGAGGCGTCGCCGGCGCGGCCGGACAACTACTACACGCGCCAGGCCGTGATGAACTTCGTCCGGCAACGGCCTTATGTGCGCGCGATCCTGTCGCTGAAGCTGTGTCCCGAGGCCGGCGGCAGCAGAGCCGGACGGCGCTATTTCACTTCCGCCCTGGCCCACGACTTGCGCGGAGGCGCGACATGAACCCGACTATCAATCCCGACGCCCGCACGCTGTCGCGCGCCGCGCCAGAGGACATCGCGCTCGACTACACCAAGCTGCTGGCCGAGGGCATCGCCCTGGTGCAGCAACTGTCGGGCGATGTCTGGACCAATTTCAATTACTCGGATCCGGGCGTCACCATCCTTGAACAGCTCTGCTACGCGCTGACCGAACTGGCCTACCGTGCCGGCTTCGCGGTCGAGGACCTGCTGGGCGCCCCGGACAGTGGCGAAGTGCTGCTGGACCAGCACGGACTCTACCCCGCCCCGGCGATCATGCCGGTCAATCCGGTGACGCCGGACGACTGGCGCCGCCTGGTGATCGACCGCGTGCCGGCGGTGGCGAACATCTGGTTCACGCCGCTACCGGCGGCCACCGGCGCCGAGAACAGCGGCCTGTACCGCATAGACGTGCTGGCCCGGGCCACGCCCTGCGACTGCGCGCCGTTCGACGACGGCGACCGGCTGCTGACGTCGGTGCTCGACTGCTACAGCGCGCACCGCGGCCTGGCCGAGGACGTCGACGCCTGCCGCGTGCTGGTCCCCTTGCCGGCGCACGTCGGCGCCGACGTCTATCTCGACGCCGACAGCGATCCCGAGACAGTCATGGCGCGCTTGCTGTTCGTGCTGGGCATGGCGCTGGCGCCGGAACCACGGCGCAGCGCGCTGCAACCGCTGCTGGACGCCGGCCTGTCCAGCGCCGATATCTTCCGTGGCCCGCTGATGCTGCACGGCTTTATCGCCGACAGCGAACTCACGCCGCGCGTCACCACCGTGGCGGTCAACGACCTGCTGGCGGCTATGCTCGACGTGGACGGCGTGCTCATGGTGGAATCGCTGTCCTTGCTGGTCGGCGAGCCGGCGCAAACCTACCGCGGCGGCCAGGAATGTCCGGTGCCCGACGGCTACATCCTGCAATTGCAACCGGTATGGCGCGCCGGCCAGGGCGCGCTGCGGCTGCTGCGGGATGGCGTGGTGTGCACACCCAGCGGCGTCAAGGTGCGGCGGCGGCTGGAGCGCGCCTGGGCCGAACAGCGCCGCACCTATCCGCTGGGGCAGCAATACCGCGACGCCTATCCGGCGCCGGTCGGGCGGGCGTTGCCGCTGGCGGCGTACACGTCGGTCCAGAACCAGTTTCCAAGAGTGTACGGCATCGGTTCCGACGGGCTGCCGGGCGAAGCCGGCGTGGCCCGCAAGGCCCAGGCCAGGCAACTCAAAGGCTACCTGATGGCGGCCGACCAGTTGATGGCCAACTATTGCAGCCA
Source organism: Duganella sp. SG902 (assembly GCF_013376005.1). GTDB lineage: Bacteria > Pseudomonadota > Gammaproteobacteria > Burkholderiales > Burkholderiaceae_D > Rugamonas. The sequence continues at coordinate 241,570 of NZ_JABMJK010000010.1, forward strand.
GCTGGCGTTCGTGCGCCAGCTATTTTCCATCGAAGCCGGCGGCAAGCATACCTACGCCTGGCAGTCGCTGCGCGAGATCGTCGCGGACAGCGCGCCGTTGCTCCACGCCGACTACGAACAGCGGCTGGCCGCGCTGGTCGGCAGCCATGATCCGGTGGCCGCACGACAATCGGCGGTGCTCGACTTCCTGTTGTCGCTCTACGCCGCGTCACTGGACGCGCCGGCCGGCGTCCGCGGGCTGCCGGCATCCCGGCAAGCGGCCGTGCTCCAGGCCAAACGGACGCTGCTGACGCGGATGGTAGCCGCCACCCGTGACCGCGGCCGTGGTTTCGACTACCGGCACGGGGGCCACCACCACGATGGCGCCGGCCTGGAAATTCGCTGCCAAGTCGAATTGGCCCTGGCCGGCCTGGAGGATGGTGTGGACGAGGCCGAGGAAAACCCGGCGTCCGGGCTGTCGCCGCGTCTGGTGATTGTTGAATGGATACTGCTGCGCTACGCCGCCGAGCACGATGAACAGCCGCCACCACCAATGGCCGATGCATTCCGTTGTCGTATCAGCGTTGTCCTGCCCGCGCCACAGCGCGACGACGACGCGGCCAATGCGGCGTGGCGCGACCAGGTGTACGCGATCGTGCGCGCCAACACCCCCGCGCACCTGGTGATCGACGCCTGCTTCCTTGACCACCACCAGCTGCGGCATTTCCATCGGCTGCATGAGGAATGGCGGCGGGCGCTGCGCGCTGGCACGGCGGCGCAGCGGCGCCGGACCAGCCGCGATCTGGCGCACTTCCTGCAGCCGGCAACGTTGGCCGCCGCGCTGGCGCCGCAGCCAGTGGACGACGACGCGGAGATACCGCTGCTGCTGACGTTGGCGCCGTCGCCGCCGGCCGCCGGCGCCAGCCGGCAACCGCCACCGGCGGCCGCCTCAAGCCGGTCGCCCGACCGCGCACCGGCCGGGGCCAGCGGCGCCAACCTGCAGCACAAGCTGAGCGACGGTGCCGCCGCACACTACGCCGCCAAGGGCTTCGCGTTCGTCATTCGCGATGTCGGCCATCCCCACACCGCCATTGCCGACCTGCTCGACGCAACGGAAGTGCGCGAGATTCTGGCGGCTAAACTGGCGCTGATGCTGCGACAGTCGCTGTCGCCCGTGGGACCGCCCCTGGATGCTGAATCCGGCACGCGATGCGCGCGCCATGCGGTCGAGCAAGCGCAGTCGGCGGGCGTTCCCGAGGGCGTTACCATCTGGCTCGACCTGCGGGAGGAACCGGAAAATACCGCGCCGGACGACCTGCTGGCCTTTTGCCAGGCCTGGCATGCGTCCGTCGAAATCGCCGGCTATCTTCCAGGTTTGCGCCCGCCGTCATTCGCCGACGCCGGGTTTTACGCACGATTGTCGTTTTCACTCGTGTATTGGCGCGCCGCCAGTGTCTGCGCCCGGTTGCCGGCGCGCGGCGCCTGTCTGATCACAGCAGCCGGCAGCAATTACGCGCTGGCGGGCATTCGCTACGACTGGACCTATGTCCAGGCCGATGAACTCGGGCTGACGCCCGCCTGGCTGCAACCGCGCAGCCTCACGCCTGAAGGCCACCGCCATGCCGATCCACGATGAAGCGACAACGCAAGTGCGACCGCGCGCGGCGCGACGGGAAGCTGCGCAGCCGCAGGCTGACGGCGGCGAGTTGGCCGGCCAGCAGCAATCGGCACGGACCGCACAAATGCGGAGTTTGCGCGCGGTGGCAAATAGCGGCCCCCAACTGCGGCGCCTTGCCGGCCTGGCGTCGTCCGCGCCGGTGCAGCGTTATTCGCCACGGCCCTTTGAACGGGTGGAATTGAACAACCTTCCCGGCGTACCGGGCGTCGCCGGATTTGGATGGAATGGGGAGCGTCTCGCCGCGCTGACCGCGTGGAGCAAGAGCCACAAACAATTGCTCCACATCGCCCACAATCTTCGTTACGACGCGTGGCTGCGGCTGCAAGATCTGCCAGGAGCGGGTTTCAACAATCAGGTGCTGAAATCCGCGCCAGACGAGAGCAACGCCGACGCGTTGGCCGCCGCCCACATCATGCAGTCGCTGCCAGTCTGCCTGCTGCCGTTGGCGCGCTTGCTCATCGAAGAACATGGCGAGGAGGTGGTGCCGGAGCTCAAAGCCAAGCTGCCGATAGTCAACGCGGCCTACGGCATCGGCAGTAGCACCGCGGCCGCCGTGATTGCGGCGCAAAAGGGCTTGCAGCAATGGTTGCTCAGCAAATTAGACGTCAATCAGATTGTCAGCGTACAACGCAGCATCGGTTTCGAGTTTGAGTTCGCCCGCTACCATGCGCCTGGCGAGTTGCCCGCGCATCTGATACTTGGAGAATCAGCGGAACTCAGCACCTTGTTCAAGATGCCATTCGTGCTTGAAACCGACTCCGGAAACGAATTGGAGATCGGCATGCCGCCCATGTTGATTGGCTTGGTGGAGGATGGACCGGACAAGGACACCATCAGCCGCCTCTGGCCCATCTTGCGCTCCACCATGAAAACGATTCGTGACCAACACATCGACAGCCCCGTCAACACGCTGCCGCTGGCGGGCAACGGAATAGGCGCAGGCTGGAACATGAAAGCGGCGGCGAACAATCTGACTGTGGTCGCGGGCCGCCCCGGTAAAGCAAGCGCCAGCGCGGACCAGGTGTATTCCCAACTCAACATCACGCTGACGCCGGCGGAAATCGCCCGCTTCACGGATGGCGAGGGCAAGCGGCTCTATCTCAGCAAATCCCACGAGTTCTTTGGCAAGGCCTATGACGCAATCCGGACCATTCTCAAGAGTGCGGAGGGAACGCAGGGCAAGCAGGCGGCAATTCATATCAGCAAAGGATTGTCCAACCTGCTGGCGGTGCCCAGTTTTCTGTTCCAGGCCGAGTACCCTGACGTAACCGGGAATGCGGATGTCAGCTCGACGGTAAAGGAAGTCTTTGGTATCTGGGTCAAGGACAGCATTCCCAACATTGTCGACAACGCACTGACGGACCCGGAACAGCGCAAGGCAATGCGCCTATTGTTAAGCCAGAAAACAGTGGAAATCGAAGCGGCAATGGATAAGTTGATGACCGATGCCAACGACTTCCTGGACGGCGATTTCCCGTTTGGCACCAAGGATACAGAGGGAAAATTGGAGCGCTACAAAAACACCTTCCTCGTCGAGCTCGGACAGACGCTGCTCAAGCTGCAACAGCGGCTATCGGCGGATGTGCCTTCCTACCGTGTCAATCCCAAGCTTGCATTTGGCGAGGAAACATTCCCCGACGACGAAGCGGCATCGCGTGGACATGGGGTGCGAAAAGATACCTTTGTCAATGTGCCCGAGGGAGAGCGCCGGCTGCACCTGGCCGAACTCAGAAACGACCATTTCATCAACAGTTTTCTTGGCAAGCGCTAGCACATGTCGATCCCAGTCCACCAGCTAGGCCAGGTCAACCTGGATTTCTCCTCCGCCACCATGGCGACGGCATTGCGGTGGCGCGGTTGGATCGAGGAGTTCGCCAGAGTGCGCCTTCCCGCCGTGTTGGCGACGGTGTTCGACCAACTCGCGCCGCCCGACCTGCACGTCCGCATCCGGCGGCTGGATCTGGATCTGGGCGAGATCGCGGCCGAAGCCCTCGACAGCGAACTGCCGGCGGCCCTGGAGCAAGCGCTGCGCGCCGCGCTCGAAGCGGCGCTCGCCCGCGCCACGCACGCGCCCAGCGCGCAGGCCATCGCGCTATCGCCGGCGGCGGCCGCGCTCGATGAATTCGGCGTCTATCTGGCCAGCGGCGCCGTGCCCGCACGCAGTGCCAGCAACCGCTTTGCCCCGGCCGCCGTCCTGCGGCAGCTGATCGCGGACCAACCAGCCGCCCTGGTGGCCTTGCTGCGGCGTCACGCCGGAGATCGTTACGTCATCGAACGGCTGGCGCTGCAATCCGGCGCGGAGGGTCTGCACGACCTGCTCAAGCTGCTGTCGCCAGCCCACGCCGCCGTCATCCTGGCCTACCTGGCCGATTTCCGGCGCCTCCATCCCTTGTCGGTGGCCACGCCGGCGGCCGCGCCAGCGCTGCAGCGCGCGCTGTGGGTGCTGACGCTGACCTATCTGCTGCATGAGGCCGGAACCCAGTTCAACCGCCGCAGCTATCTGGCGGCGCTGATCACCGCGGTGGCGGCGAGCGAAGGCCTGGGCTACGCCGCCCTGCTGGCGCAAATGCACGCGGCCGCCCTCAAGACCCGGGCCAGCCAGCCTTTGGCCGGCACGCTGTTGAGCGTGCTCGACGAGTTGGTGGCGGCCGTGCCGGCCGCCACCGCGCCGGCGGCGACGGCCGCCGGCGACGACCCTGTGGCCCGCGCCGAGGCTGGCGACGTCGAATCCTTGCTGCGGCTGCTGCGGCGCGGCGCCAGCCAGCCGGTCGCGCTGGACGCGCTGCTGCGCGTCATCCCGGAACCAGTGTTCACCCGCGTGATTGAACGGCTGCAGCCCGTGCACGCGACCTTGATCGTGAGCTATATCCGCGACCTGGGAGCACTGCATCGACAGCGTCCGCTGCCGAGCCTGAGCGCCTCCGGCTTCGAACACCAGTTGCGCTTGCTGGCGCTGCGCTATCTGCTGCGCGACCCCGGTTCGGAATTCAACCGCCTCAGCTGGCTCCGCCGGCTGCTCACGTCGCTGGCGATGGAAGCCGGTGTCAGCTACCGCCACCTGCTGCTGTCGTTCGCCGATGTGCTGGCCGGACTGCGCGCGAGGATGCCGCTTTCGAGCTCGCTCCCGGAAGGCCTGGCGGTGCTGACGGCGGAACTGGCGTCGCGGCACCCCGGCGACACGGCCCCGGCGCGCCAGGATCGGCCGGACGCGACCAGCACGCTGCTGGAACGCTTGCGTGGCCAGGCCGGCCATCCGGCGGCGCTGGCCGCCATGCTCAGGGCCTGCCCGCCGGCGCAATTCACCGACCTGCTCAACCGGCTGGCGCCGGCGCACGGCGCCGCCATTCACGCCGATATCGCCGCTTTGATCCGCTCGCCCCTGTGGCGCCGTCCAGGTGCCGCGGCGATGGCGACGCGCATCGCCCCGATCGCGCTGCAGCTGCTGCTGGCGGCCGGGCCGCCCTTCGAGCGCCAGCGCTGGCGGCAACAGCTGCTCGATCGGCTGGCGCAGGAGGCGGCATTGCCGCCGGCCGAGCTGGTGGTGGCATGGACGGCGCCAGATGTGCCCGCGGCGGTTGTCGATCCGCAGGCGGCGGTGGCGCTGGCGGAGCGCTTTTTGCGCACCGGCCAACCGCCGGCGATGGGGGCGCGGCTGAGCGATCTGGCCGCCGCCAACCCGGGCGGCTTCGCCGCCCTGCTGCGGCGCCTGCTCCCGGCGGTGTCGGACCAGAGCGGCCTACTGCTCGATCGTATCCTGGACTGGATGCTGCCGGAGGAGATCGCGGCGGCGCTGGTGCCGGGCCAGGCCGCGCAAGCGGCGCGCTGGGCCGAGATGTTGGCCGACGAACCGGGCGCCGACATGCGATCGGCCTGGGGCCAGGTGCTGGCGGCCGCCTTGCGCGGCGACGTAGCCGGCGGCCCGCCTGGCTTCGCGCCGCCGCAACAACGCCTGGACCGGCTGTCGGCGTCGCGGCACTGGCTGGCGCATGGCGCACTGCCCTGGTGGCTGCCGCCGGAAATCAAGCTGGACGAGCTGCTGAGCGACCTGCCGCGACTATCGCAGGCCCAACTGCACGGGCTGTTTTTCGACCGGTCGCCGGCGTTCATCACGGCCGCCTTGCAACGGGTGCTCTCGCATCTGCCGGCCGCCGCCGGCGCAGCCCTGTTGGCGCGGCTGGCGCCTTGGGCGTCGTCGCCGGGCGGCGCGCTGGCCGGCATGCAAGCCGGACTCGACAGCACAACGCTGCGGACACTGCAATTGCGTGCCGCCACGGCGGCGATCGCCGGCGCCACGCTGGACCTCGCGCAGCTGGCGGCCGCCGCGCCAGCCCCCGCCGCGCCAGTTGCGGCGGCCGGTGCCGCGCCGCCGCCCACTATCGCCCCGCCAGCGTCGCTGGCGTGGCTGGCTGGCGACCCGGCGGCGACGGGTGAACCGGACGACCCCGCATTCCGCTGGCTGGCCGACATGCTGAGCCAGCCGACACCCGAGCTCGACGCCGCCTTGCGTGCGGGGCTGGCGCGGCCGGCCACGCGCGCGCGCTGGGCGCGGCTGCTGCCGGAGCATATCCTGGCGCTGCTGGTCTATCGCATCGCGCCGGCACGCGCGCGCACCATGCTCGATCTGAAGACCGTATTGCAAGCCGCATGGCGCTTGTCCGCGCCGCATGCCGCACGCGGCGACAACGACAACCGCCTCGCGGCTATATTGCTGACCTCGCTGGCGGGCGAGCCGCTGCCGGCGCCGCGCGCGCTCGCCGGCCGCATGCTGGCCAGCCTGGCGGACGGCAAGCCCGCCGGCGCGACGCTGCTGGCGAACGCCCAGTCGCTGGCGCGCCAGGGCGGTTACGCCAATGTCGCCGCCTTGCTGCGGCCGGCGGCGCCGACGCCGGTGGCTGCGGCGCCATCGCCGGGACGCGCGCCCCAGCCGCCGCTGGCCGACGGCGTGCCGCTGTATGTCGCCAATGCCGGCCTGGTATTGATCCATCCATTCCTGCAGCATTTTTTGCGCCAGCTGGACCTGCTGAGCGCCGACGAGCACGGGGTTGAACGCATACGCGACGTCGACGCGCGCTCGCGCGCGGTGCATCTGCTGCAGTACCTGGTGGATGGCCGCTGCGACCGCGCGGAGCCTGGCCTGGCGCTCAACAAACTGCTGTGCGGCATTCCACTGGAGGCGCCGATCGCCGCCGCGATCGAACCGACCGGCGCCGAACTGGCGCTGTGCGAACAACTGCTGGCCGCCGTGATCGGCAACTGGCCCACCATGGCAAGCACGTCCCTTGCCGCGCTGCGGGAAACCTTTCTCCAGCGCGAAGGGCGCTTGCAACTGAAGGACGACAAATGGACGCTCACCGTCAGCCGCAAGACAGTCGATGTGCTGGTCGACCAGATCAACTGGAGCCTGTCGGTGATCGTCTATCCATGGATGCCGGCGCCAATGGCGGTCCTATGGTGAGCGCGGACGACGCCAATGCCGCCGTCCTGGCCGGCGAGCTGGCCTGGCTTGAGGCCGTCATCGCCCAACGCTTCCACGCGCGCAACTCGACGCCGGCCGCCGACGCCGGCCTGCCGCCCGCGCCGCCCGCGCTGGACGGCGCGGGCGGCGCCTACGCCCGGACCGTGCGCGCGCTGGGCCTCGATGCCAGCGCGCGCCTGCTGCTGGCGCTGATGCTGGCGCCGCATCTGGCGCCGGAGATCCTCGACCCGTTCTGGCTGCAAAACCAGGTGACCGGACGCCGCTTCAGCGAATTTGGCGGCGAGACCGGCCAGTCGCACATCGGCTTCCTGCCGACCGTGGAGACCGCCCTGTTCTTGCTGGCCGGCGCCGACCTCCCGCTGCGGCTGCGGGCGCGCTGCCTGTTCCGTCCGCAGCACCCGCTGTGCGCCGCCGGCGTGATGACGCTGGACCAGCGCCACGCGGAGGAACCGCTGGGCGCCGCCGCCATTCGCCTGTCGCGTGAATACCTGGAAATCCTGCTGACCGGCAGCGACGCCGTCCTGCCGTCCAGCGGCGAGTTTCCGGCCGAACGCATCGACACCCCGCTGGAGTGGGACGACCTGGTGATCGACGACGCCACCCGCGCGCAAATCCACATGATCAGCGACTGGCTGCGCCACGCCGACACGCTGATGCATGACTGGGACCTGCGGCGCCGCCTCAAACCGGGCTATCGCTGCCTGTTTTACGGCACGCCCGGCACCGGCAAGACGCTGACCGCCTCCCTGCTCGGCAAGCAGCATCAGATGCCGGTGTACCGGGTCGACCTGTCGCGCGTGGTCTCCAAATGGATCGGCGAAACCGAGAAGAACCTGGCGGCGCTGTTCGACCGCGCCCAGCGGCAGAACTGGATCCTCTTCTTCGACGAGGCCGAGGCGCTGTTCGGCCGCCGCACCGAGGCCCAGAGCTCGAACGACCGCTCGGCCAACCAGCAGATCGCCTACCTGCTGCAACGGCTGGAGGACTTTCCCGGCATGGTGATCCTGGCCACCAATCAGCGCGGCCACATGGACGACGCCTTCGCCCGCCGCTTTCAGTCCACCATCCTGTTCCCGCTGCCCGATGTCGGCGCGCGCCTGGCCTTGTGGGAGAAACTGTTTCGCACCGGCCGCATCGCGCTGGCGCCGCAGCTCGATTTCGCGCCGCTGGCGGAGCAATACGCGCTGGCCGGCGGCGCCATCCTCAATGTGCTGCGCTACGCCTGCCTGCGCGCGGTGACGCGCACGCCGCAACAGGTGCAGCTGGCCGACATCATGGCCGGCATCAAGCAGGAGCTGCAAAAGGATGGCCACTATCTGCAGCGATGACAAGTCCGAAGCTATATGCTTGAGCCCGGCTGTCGCATCAGCTATGCTGCGACAGTGGACCGTCCCTTTAACCCAAGATTGCAAGGCGCTATCCCCATGAACGATGCCGACCGCACCCTGACCACCGCCGCCGCCGCCGCCACTTTCGCGGCCGCGCCGGTGCTGGGATTAACGATCCTGTGGCATCCCAGCCTGGAGCGCATCGGCGAGCAATGCCTGGGGCCGGGATGGGGCGGCGCCATCGAGCTCAGCCGCTTCACGCCGCTGTTTTGCGCGCCCGGCGGCGAAGCCGGCGCGCTTGGGCATCGCGCGATTTCGCGCTCGCCGCTGCGGATCCGCGTCGACGCCGGCGGCGCGGTCGAACTGCTGCCGGCCGACAGCCGGATGACGCTGGAAGTCAATGGCGCGCCGCTCTCGGCCCCGCTCAAGCTCGCCCCCCATCAGCTCGACCAGGGCGTGGTGCTGGGGCTGGGCGCGCAAGTCTTCGTTTGCCTGCACTGGATGCGCTGCCTGCCGCGCCCGGCCAACGTGCCGGGCGTGCTGGGCGTGGGCAGCGCGGCGATCGCGCTGCGCGAGGCCATCACGCAAAGCGCCGCCGCCCAGCTACCCGTGCTGCTGCTGGGCGAGACCGGCTGCGGCAAGGACGTGGCCGCGCGCGCCATCCATCACCTGAGCGCCCGCGCCGCCCGCCCCTTCGTGGCCGTCAACATGGCCACGCTGAGCGAGTCGCTGGCGGCGGCCGACCTGTTCGGCGCCGTCAAGGGCGCCTACACCGGCGCCCAGGCCAACCGCCGCGGCTGGTTTGAAGAGGCCGGCGACGGCACCCTGTTCCTGGATGAAATCGGCGACACGCCCGGCGCCGTGCAGGCCATGCTGCTGCGGGTGCTGGAGAGCGGCGAGTACCGCCCGCTTGGCGCCGCCGCCGACGCCGTCTCGCGCGCGCGCCTGATCGCCGCCACCGACCAGGACCTGGACAGCCGCGGCTTCAGCCAGGCGTTGCGGCGCCGCATGGAAGCGTTTGTGATCCGGGTGCCGGCGCTGCGCGAGCGCCGCGAGGACATCGGCGTGCTGGCGCGCCACTTTTTACGGACCTACGGCCAGCTCGGCGACTGCAGCCTGCCGACCGCCTTGGTGAGCGGCATCTGCAACAACAATTGGCCGGGCAACATCCGCCAGCTGGCGCACGCGATGCACCGGATCGCGCTGGACCTGCACCACCAGCGCACGCCGACGCTGGACGAGACCAGGAGCGCGCGCCAGGTCGCGCCGGCCCTTCCCGCCAACGACGGCCATGGCGCCATGGCGCGGCCAGACGCGCCCCGCCCCAGGCGCAAGCCGGCCGACGTCACGCCACAGGACCTGGTGGCGGCCATGGAACAGGGGCAATGGCAGATCCGCAGCGCCGCGCGGCATCTGGGAATTTCGCGGCCGTCGGTGTACAAGCTGCTGCAGGCGCACCCGCATATCCGGCTGCCGGCCCACATTCCGGCGGCGGAAATCCGCGCCGCGCTGCAGGCTTGCGCGGGCGACGTGACGGATTGCGCGTCGCGTTTGATGACCCCCTCCGAGGCGCTGCGACGGCACCTGAGCGCCTTGGACCGGGCGCCGCCGGCGGACTGACGACAGCGCTTACGGTGGATCCATTCCGTTGCCGACCTCGCTCTCGGGATCGAAGTAAAACACCCGATAGTCAAACACGCCCGGCTGGCGCTCCAGGCGCAGCGTCACGTAGAACGACAGGTCCCAATGCGACTGCACCTGTCCGACCTCCAGCTCGCCATCCCAGATCAGGAAACGCTTTCTGCCGGGCGCGCCGGCCGACAGCGGATCCTGCGGCCTGAACTTGTCGCCCGGGATCGCCACCAGCGCCCCGCGGTGCTTGCCATGCGCCTCGACGAACGGCGACGGCGGCGCATAGGTCGGCGTCTTGCCCGGACCGCAAACCGTGATCTGCGGCCGGGTGATCAGGCAGCAATCGACCACGGTGATCGCCTGGCAGGGCTTGTCGTAGACGTTGTCCGCCTCGATATCGATGCGAAATTTCTGCCCCGGAAGAAACTGGATATTGTTGCGCCAGTTGCGATCCGGCGCGCCGGCCTGCCCGGTGGCCGGATCCACCTGGACAAAATCCCAGTTGATCCGGTCGCGGATCTGACTGATGTCAAAGCTGACCTTGAGAGTCATGAGGGGTTGTTTTGGCATTACCTACCTTCCTTTTTCACACGTTGAAAACGGGGGTCGCGCCGCAGCGCCAGCAAATCCGGCTCGGCGGTGATGAAGCCATCGGGATAGCCCAATTGCTGGGCCGCGCGCAGTTCGCCCAGGGCGGCGTCGCGCTGGCCGATCAGTTCATAGGTCATGGCGGCGCGAAAACGCACATCCGGCTCCTTCGGCGCGCCGGACAGAGCGCGCTGGATCAGCGATGCCGCCTCGGCCTGTTGGCCAAGCTTGGCGCAATACAGCGCCAGGCGCGATAGATAGGTCACGTCGTTGGGCGAGCGCGCCAGCAACTGGCGCAACAGCTCGGCCGCCTCATGGTAGGCCTCGCGCGAGGCCGGCTCGCGGCCTGGAATCCAGCGCAAGGTATCGGCCAGATTGGCCCAGCGCAGATAGGCGTTGTTGCTGCCCTTGCTGGCCGACACCGCGTGTTCGAACGCCTGGGCCGCGCCGAGATAGTCGCCGCGCTGGAACAGCGCGGTGCCGAGGTTGGTGTACAGCTGGCCGCTGGGCCGGATATGCAGGCCTTGCTGCAGCACCTGCAAGGCCTCGTCGATGCGGCCCTGGCGCAGCAGCGCGGCGTTCAGGTTGGCATACGCGGTCACGGCGTCGGGCTCGACTTCGATGCTGCGGCGGAACTGCTGCTCGGCACCGCGGTAATCGCCCTGCCGGTAGCGCAAGGTGCCGGCCTGGTCGATCAAGCGCCGCTCGCGTGGATAAACCGACAGCGCGCTGTCGACATAGCGCTGGGCCTCGTCAAAACGCTGCATGCGGCCCAGGATGGCGATCCTGCCGCTGAGCGCAAAGACATTCAGCGGGTCGAGCTTCAAGGCCTGCTCCTCCAGGCGCAGCGCTGCCGCGTTGTCGCCCTGGAACTCCCGCACCATGGCCTGGGCGGCGTACGCCAGCGCCAGTTGATCGTCGTGCGCCAGCGCCAGTTGCGCGCTGGCGTCGGCGCGCTGCAGCCAGCTGCGATCGCTGCGATCGCCCAGGTAGCGCAACGCATAGGTCAGCGCCAGGCCGGCGGCGGCGGCGGCGTGGTCCGGCTTGCGCGCCAGGATGGCGCTGAACTTGTCGGTGGCGGTGTCGAGCGCGCCATCCCGGTCGAAGATGCTCAGCGCGGCCAGGCCGTCCGCCATGGACTGGGCGTCCGACGATGGCAGCCAGCGCTGCGCGAGCTGCGTCACCGGCGGCGGCAACATCTTGCGGCCCAGCAGGCCACCGGCCAGCAGCACCAGCCCCAGCGCCGCCCAGACCAGCCTGCGGCGATAAGGATGGCGCCGCGGCGCCGGCGCCGGGGCGGTGGCGGCCGTACCTGCCGACTTCAGGCCGCGCGCTTGCTCGGCCACCGCCAGCATGCTGGCCGGCCGCTGCGCCGGATCACGCGCGGCGAGCGCGCGCGCCAGCGCGGCACAGTCAGGGTCGCAATCATGGGGAAAGCTCCATTGTGTGGACGACGACTGGACCTGGGCGGCGGCCAGCGCCAGGCCGTGGAGGTGGTCGAACGGACGGGCGCCGCACAACATCTCATACAGCACGACGCCGAGCGAATAGATATCGCTGCGCGCGTCGGCGAGCTGCCCAAGCAGCGTTTCCGGCGCCATGTAGGCGATCGTCCCCGGCATCGGCGCGCCGCCGCCTGGCTCGGTGGCCTGCGGATCGATGCGCCGCGCCAGACCGAAATCCAGTATGCGCACCAGGCCCGAGCTCTCCACCATCAGATTGGCCGGTTTCAGATCTCCGTGCACCAGTCCGGCCGCATGGGCAACCGCCATCGCTTCGGCCACTTGGGCGATGATCTCCAACGCCTGCGCGCGTGGCATCGGCTGCGCGGCGATCATCTGCCGCAGCGTTTGCCCATGTACCAGTTCCATCACGATCGACGGGCTGCGGCCATCGTCCTCCAGCGCATAGATCTGCACAAAAGCCGGATGCCGCAGCGAGGTCGCCAGCCGCGCCTCGTCCAGCAGCGACACCGCCTGCGCCCGCAGCGTATCGGGTTTCAGCTGCTTGATGGCGACCTGGCGGCACAACGCCGGATCCCACGCCTCGAATACCTGGCCAAAGCCGCCGTCGCCCAATAGCCGGCCCAGGCGATAGCGCCCCGGCGCCGACACGGTGCTCGGGGGAGCCGGGCTGAACGAGGTATCCGATCGAAGGTTCATTTCGCAGGGTTCTATAAACGTCGAAGGCTGTCCGATATTACACCGCAACAACATTGTTGGCTATGCAAATTTAATGAATATTTCTTCTGCATAGCTGACGCAAGATAGAGACACCTGCCTTGCAACTCGGAATCGAGACCGCGCTGCGCCGGCGTTCAGCGAACGCTATTTCTTGTACACGCCGCTGAGGACAAAGTAATCGTCGATCCGCTCCAGGTACGTGTAGCGGCGCTCCATCTTCTCGCTGACCGGATTGACCCATTCGAACTCGACCCAGCCGCTGCCCTTGGTCTTGGCCAGCTCGATCTGCTCGCGCACGAAGGCCTTGCCGTTGACGTCCTTGATGTCGAGCAGCGTCTTGCCGATCAGCTTGGGATTGGCGCCATGCGCCAGCATCACGCCGTTCAGGTCCAGCGCGGCGATGTACAGTTCGCGGTCGACGAACTGGCCTTTCGGCCGGCTGAACTCGGCGAACGCCTTGTCCTTGCCGTTCTGGCGGATGTAGCTGACGGCCTTCTTGACCATGGCCACCGCCTCGTCCTTGGACGCGGCCTGCTGCTCGGCCGCCGTCGCGCCCAGGCACGACGCCATGATCAACAAGGCGGAAATGAATTTAAACACGTATGCGCGCATGATGTGGTCTCCTGATCAGAACGTATGGCGGATGCCGGTCGAAACGCCGGACTGGTTCATACCCGTGCCCACTGTGCCGCCGGCGTCGAGCGCGATCGCGGCCTGGCCGGCGTTCCTCATGTAGCCTATCGAGCCGTAGACTGCGGTGCGCTTGGACAGATAATACGTCAACCGCAGCACCGCCAGCGTGGAATCGTTGCCGCTGTCCTTGACGTCGTGGCGCGCCACCTGGCCGTCCAGCGTCATCAACGGCAGCAGCGGATAGCTGGCGCCCACGTAGACCAGATTGGACTCCAGGTTGTTGACCGCCGTGGCCGCCACCTTCCTGCGCGCCATGACGCCGCCGCCGATGCGCACGTCGCCAGCCATGACGTAGCCGTTCAGCGTGGTGCGGCGGTCGTAGCTGTCGCTGGTGGTCAGGCCGGCCGCCGCGCCGGTGTTGCCGTACATCTTGTCGTAGCTGGCGGTGACGCCGAAACGCTTGTTGTCATATCCCAGCAACGCCGTCACCTGGCGGCAGGCCTTGGCGTTGCCGGCCACTTCACCCGCGCAGTTGGTGGCCGCCGGTCCGCCGGCGTTGGAGGCGTCGCGGCCAAAGCTGTAGGTCGCGCCCACGGTGAAATCCGAGTAGGCGCCAAGGTAGCCGATGGCGTTGTCGCTGCGGGCGTTGGGGATGTACGGGTCGATGCTGGAGATGCTGAACAGGTTCGGCCCCATCACGTCCGACTTGAGCGTGGCCAGGAAGGTCATGTTGTTCTGGCGGCCGACGGTCAGCGTGCCGTAGCTGCCTTTCAGGCCGACGTTGGCCTGGCGGCCGAACAGGCGGTTGCCCTGCCCCATGGTGCCGGTGTCCATGCCGATGCCGCTTTCGAGCACGAACACGGCCTGCAAGCCACCGCCCAGGTCTTCCGTACCACGGAAGCCGATACGCGACGGGAAGCTGCCGGTCAGGCTGGGCACCTTGACGATGGAATCGCCGGCGGCGTTGCTGTTGGTGGTGTAGACCACGCCGCTGTCGACGATGCCGTAGATTGTCACGTTGCTCTGCGCGTTGGCGGCGTGTGCCGACAGGACGCCGATCATTGCGATGGCGCCACCTAGTACTGTTTTCTTCATTATTTTGTCTCCAGATGTTTTATGTGAAGGTGCTACGGGTGAAACGGTTTATTCGCTGTCGGGCTGGCATCCTGGATGCGCCCGCTGGAACGCCGGCAGCCTCTGGCAGGCCGCGTCAATAGCCTGCAGGGTCGGGAACGGCGTCAGGTCCATGCCGAAGCGGCGCGCCGCGAACAGTTGCGGCACCAGGCAGCAGTCGGCCATGGTCGGGGTGTCACCGACGCAGTAGCGGCCGCGCTGTTGGTCGCGCGCCAGGTCCGCTTCCAGCGCTGCCAGGCCGACGGCGTGCCAGTGCTGGATCCAGGCGTCCTTCGCCGCCTCGTCCTGCCCCATGGTCCCGGTGATGTACTTCAGCACGCGCAGGTTGTTGAGGGGGTGAATGTCGCAGGCCATCGACAGCGCAAGCTGGCGCACGCGGGCGCGCTGGCCCGGCGTGGCCGGCAGAAGCGGCGTTTCCGGATAGGCCTCGTCCAGGTATTCGATGATGGCCAGCGACTGACTGATGTCCAGCGCACCATCGCTCAGCACCGGCACCAGCTGCTGCGGATTGCGGGCGCTGAACGCGGGCTGGAATTGCTCGCCGCCGTTGCGGTTGAGGTGCACCGGCAGGTAGGCGTACGGCAGCCCTTTCAGGCCCAGCGCGATGCGCACGCGGTAGGCGGAGGAACTACGAAAATAATTGTGCAGCACAAGCTGCGTTGCGCTTTCCGGCATCACGACACTCCCATGTATTGTTGAACGATGTGCGGTTCGGCGCGCAGCGCGTCCGAACTGCCCTGCCACACCACCTTGCCCTTCTCCAGCACAAAATGGCGGTCAGCGAACTTGAGCAAGGCGCCGACGTTCTTGTCGATGACGATCTGCGACAAGCCCTCCGCCTTCAACGCCGCCAGCGCGGCCCAGATCTCGGCGCGGATGATCGGGGCCAGCCCCTCGGTGGCCTCGTCCAGCACCAGCAGCCGCGGATTGGTCATCAGCGCCCTGCCGATGGCCAGCATCTGCTGCTCGCCGCCGGACAACTGCCAGCCGTGGTTGCCGCGCCGCTCCTTCAGGCGCGGGAAGAAATGGTAGACGCGCTCCAGGTCCCACGGCCGCAGGCCCGGCTGGCCGTGGCGCGGCAGGCGCGCGGTGGCCACCAGGTTCTCTTCCACCGACAGATTGGCGAATACCTGCCGCCCTTCCGGCACCAGCCCCAGTCCCAGCCGCGCGATGTGGTGCGACGCCAGGCTGGCCAGCGGTTGGCCGCCGAAGGCGATCGCGCCGGACTTCAGCGGCAGCATGCCGAACAGGCATTTGACGGTGGTGGAGCGCCCCATGCCGTTGCGGCCCAGCAGCGTGACCACCTCGCCGGCCCGCACGTCGAAGCTGACGCCAAACAGCGCCTGCGCGTGGCCGTAAGCGGCCTGCACGTCGCGCACTTCCAGTAGATTCGTCATGCCTCGCCCTCCTCTTCGCCGAGGTACACGGCGCGTACCTCGGGGTGGTTGCGGATCTGGTCCGGGGTGCCGCTGAACAGCACCTTGCCGTACACCAGCACGGTGATGCGGTCGGCCAGCGCGAACACCGCGTCCATGTCGTGCTCGATCAGCAGGATGGAATAGCGGCCCTTGAGCCGGGCCAGCATGGCCACCACCGCCGCCGACTCCTGCACGCTCATGCCGGCCATGGGCTCGTCCAGCAGCAGGAATTTGGGCTGGGCGGCCAGCGCCATCGCCAGTTCCAGCTGGCGGCGCTCGCCGTAGCCAAGGTCGGCGGCCGGGATCTGCGCCAGCGGCGCCAGGCCGCAGTCGCGCAGCGCCGCGTCGGCCGCTCGCACTTGGTCGGTGCGCGACATCATCGGCTGCCAGAAGCGCCAGCCGTGTTCGCGCGCGCCCACCGCCGCCAGCACGGCGTTTTCGCGCACCGTGAAGTCCTCGAAGATGGAGGTGATCTGGTAGGAGCGCAGCAGCCCGCGCCGCGCCCGCGCGTGGATCGGCAGCCCGGTCACGTCCTCGCCGTCGTACCACACACGACCCTCGTTGGAGGCCAGTTCGCCGGACAGCTGGTTGATCAGCGTGGTCTTGCCGGCGCCGTTGGGGCCGATGATGGCGTGCAGCTCGCCGGGCCGGATGTCGAGCGACACCGCGTCCGTGACCAGGATGCCGCCATAGCGTTTGACCAGCGCTTCGGTTCGCAGGATGCTCATGCGTGTTCCTCCACCGCCTGCACCGGCTTGACGGCGACTGCGGGAAGCGGCGCGGTCCGGCGCGGCGCCAGCTTCTCCAGCAGGCCCATCAGGCCGGCGCTGCGCAGCAGCGCCACCAGGAAGATCGCCAGGCCGAAGATCGCGGCCCAGGATTCGGTGATCATCTTCAGCACTTCCTCGGCGCCCATGAACACCACGGCGCCCAGCAAGGGACCGCACACCGTGCCCAGGCCGCCCAGCACGATCATCACGATCAGGTCGCCGGACACCATCCAGCTCAGCGTGGCCGGCGAGGCGAACGCGGTCAGGTTGGCCAGCAGCATGCCAGCCAAGCCACACAGCACCGCCGACATCACATAGGCCGCCAGTTGATAGCGCTTGCCGCGCAGGCCGATGGCGTTGATGCGGCGCGGATTCTGGCGCGCCCCGCGCAGCACCATGCCGAACGGCGCCACCCGCAGCCGCGCCGACCACCAGATCACCAGGCACAGCAGGATGAAGGCGACGGCGTAGACCACGCCCGGCTGGCCCAGGTCCAGCCCGAAGAAGCGGCTGGTGGCGCTGATCGGCGTGCCGTCGTCGCCGCCGTACTGCTTCAGGCTGACGAAGACGAAATACCCCATCTGGGCAAACGCCAGCGTGATCATGATGAAGCCGATGCCGGTGGTGCGCAGGCTGATGGCGCCGGTCAGCAGTCCGACCAGGCCGCAGGCGGCCACGCACACCGCCAGGTGCAGCCAGCCGTTGTCGATGCCGTGGTAGGCCGGGATCGCCACGCTGTAGGCGCCGATGCCGAGGAACAGCGCGTGCCCCAGGCTGACCAGGCCGCCGAAGCCCAGCGCCAGGTTCAGCGCGCTGGCGGCGATGGCGTAGATCAGGATGCGCGCGAAGAAGACCACGTAGAACGGCTGCTCGGCGACGCCGGCGGCCCAGGGCACCAGCGCCAGGGCGCCCAGCAGCAGCGCTGGCACCAGCGTGGCCGGGCGGCGCAGGGAGTTAAATGGATTCATCGGGTCCTCTCGGTCGGGAACAGGCCTTGTGGGCGCAACGCCAGCACCAGGGCCATCAGCAGATACACCAGCATCGAGGCCAGCGCCGGTCCGGCGGCGTTGGCGATGTCGCGGCTGGCCAGTTCGCGCAGCAGCAGCGGCAGGAAGGCGCGGCCCAGCGTGTCGGCGGCGCCGACGATCAGCGCCGCGTAAAACGCGCCGCTAACCGAGCCGATGCCGCCGATGACGATCACCACCAGCGCGGTGATCAGCACCGGCTCGCCCATGCCGGTCTGGATCGACATGATGGGACCGGCCATCACGCCGGCCAGCCCGGCCAGCGCCGCGCCCAGCGAGAACAGCACCGCGTTGAGCAGCTTGATGTCGACACCCAGCGCCGACACCATGGCCGGGTTGACGGCGCCGGCGCGGATCAGCATGCCGAGCCGGGTCTTGTGCATCAGCAGATGCGCGCCCACCGCCACCGCCAGTCCAACCACGATGATCGCGAAACGGTAGCTGGGGTAGCTGATGCCGAACAGGTCAACGGTGCTCTCCAAAAAGCTCGGCAGCGGCAGGAAGTAAGGCTGCGGCCCCCAGATCATGCGGGTGGCCTCGTTAAAGAACAGCACCAGACCGAAGGTGGCCAGCACGTGGTCCAGGTGGTCGCGCCCGTACAGCCGCGAGATGGCGGCCCGCTCCAGCGCGAAGCCCAGCGCCACGCAGCCGGCGACGGCGGCCAGCAGCGCCAGTCCGAAGGAGCCGGTGTGCTGCCAGGCGGTCGCCGCGAAGTAGGCGCCCAGCATGTACAGCGAGCCGTGCGCCAGGTTCACGAAGCTCATGATGCCGAACACCAGCGTCAGGCCCGCCGCCAGCAGGAACAGCAGCACGCCGTACTGCAGCCCGTTCAGCAGCTGCGTCAATAACAGGTGGATGCTCATGCCGTTCGCCTCAAGGCAGGCTGCATTTGGACTGGTAGCTGTCGGCATGCGCCGTCAGCGGAGTGCCCAGCAGCTTGACGGTCGGCTTGCCGGCCTCGCTGGCGACCTGGAACGCGTAGTAGTTCTGCACCGGCATGTTGTTCTTGTTGAAGCGGAACGGCCCGCGCACCGACTTGAACTCGCCGCCGGCCGCCTTCACCGCGGCGGCCAGCGCGCGCTTGTCGCCGGCCTGGGCGCCGGCCTTGCGCAGCGCCGCGTCCAGCAGGCGGGCCGCGTCGTAGCCGGTGGCCGCATATTCGCTCGGCAAACGCTTGTAGCGGGCGCTGAAGGCGCTGACGAAGGCGCGGTTTTCCGGCGTGTCCAGCGCCGCGTCCCACATGGCGCCGAAGGTGGCGCCGACGGCGGCGTCGCGCAGCGCCGGCATGGTGGTGCCGTCCACCGTGAACACCGAGTAGTTGGGCAGCTTGGCCAGCATGCCGGCCTGGCTCAGTTGGCGGATGTAGTTGACGCCCATGCCGCCCGGGTAGAACGCGAACACCGCGTCCGGCTTGGCCGACTGCAGCTGCGCGATCTCCGCCGAGTAGTCGGACTGGCCGACCTGGGTGTAGACCTCGTCCACGATCTCGCCCTTGAAGTAGCGCTTGAAGCCCTGCAGCATGTCCTTGCCGGCCTGGTAGTTGGGCGCCATCAGGTAGACGCGCTTGTAGCCCTTCTCCTGCATGAACTTGCCCATACTTTCGGCCGAGCCGTCGTTCTGCCAGGCGACCGAGAACACGTTCGCCGCGCACGAGGCGCCGGCCACCGGCGACGGTCCGGCGTTGGTGGCGATGGCCACCGTGCCGGCATCGACGATCAGCTTGTGGCTGCCCATCAGGACGTTGGAGAAGCCGAGGCCGACGATGGCGTTGACGCGCTCCTTGTCGATGAACTTGCGCACGATCTGGTTGCCCACTTCCGGCTTGAGCTGGTCGTCCTCCTTCAGCACCGTGACGGCCTGGCCGCCAAGCTTGCCCCCGCCCTGCTCCAGCGCCAGCATGAAGCCGTCGTACTGGTCCTGGCCGACCACGGCCACCGGGCCGGACAACGGCGCCGAAAAGCCCACCTTGAACTGCGCCTCCGCGGCCCCGGCCAGCAGCATGGCGATCCCCGCGACGATATATTTGTTGTTCATTTCTGTCTCCTGTGTTTTTATTGGTTCAGCCCAGATCCACGTAGACCCGGCCGTTTTCAATCTTGACGGGATAGCTGCGCACCGCCTCGGTGGCGGGCGCGCAGCTGGCGCGGCCGTCACGGATGTCGAACTTTCCCTGGTGCAGGGGGCATTCGATTTCGTAACCGTCAAGGAAGCCGTCGCACAGGCGCGCATTGCCGTGGCTGCACAGGTTGGCGGTGGCGTAGACCTGCCCCTCCACGCTGTACAGAGCCAGCTCGGCGCCGCCCGCCGCCACCGCCGTGACGTCGTCTTCCGGCACGTCCGCCTCGGCGGCCGCGTCGATCCAGTTGTTTGCCATGGTGCCCTCCTCAGATGGGATAGATCAGCGAGTTGGCGATCATCTCGGTGTCGTAGATGCAGTGGCGCTGCGCGAAGCGCAGGCCCTGCGGCGTGACGTGGATGCGGTCCAGGTAGCGGCCCACGTTGAAGACCGTGCTCTCCTGCGACAGCTTGGTGCGGAACACGGCGTAATTGGCCTGCGCCACGATCACGCCGTCCTCCACCCGCTCCACCAGCGGCGCGCCGGTCACGTGGCGCTGGTAGTACGGATCGTGGAACAAGGTTTCCTTGATGCCGTAGGCGCGGTCGCGCAGCATGCCCTTGCTCAGCAAGGCCAGCGTGGCCAGCGGGAAGCCGCGCTCATGGTTCTCGCGCGGCTGCACACGGTAGTCGCAGTCGTCGACGAACAGGTCTATCCATTTGTCCCAGTCGGCGTTGTCGACCGCCGCCGCGTAGTCGGCGTACAGGCGGTTCAGCGCCAGGAAGGTGTCGATGTCGAGCGTGTTCATACTTCCATCACCTTTCGCCAGTATTCATACATGCCCCGTATCAGGGTCTCGGTGACCATGTGGTCGGTGTTCTCGGCGCCGTAGCCGCCCAGTTCCGCCACCGTGCGGTGGCTGGGCTTCTGCTCGAAGCCGTTCTGCGACAGCTCGATCACTTCGCCGTCGTCGGCCGATACGAAACCGGCGGGGCCGAACAGGTTGGCCTGGATCAGGCGGCGCTCTGTCATCTCCGGCGTGTCGTCCTCGAAGCCGAAATGGGTCCAGACGAAATCGAACGATCCCTCGCCGTTGGGCTGAATGTGGCGGGTCGAGACGCTGTTCACCTGCTGCTGGAAGATCACGCTGGGGAACACGGTCATCATCACGGCGGTCGGCCCCTTCCACCACGCCTCCGGCACGATGTCGAGCAGGCGCTTGTCGTGCACCTCCATGCCGGCCTTGAAGCTGGTGACGCCGGCCGTCACCTCGCTGCTCGCGGCCTGCTGGCCGCGGGTCGAGATCATGGCGGCGTGGCGGTGGTGGGCGTCCATCTTCAGTTCCGACTTGTTATCGGCGCGCCACAGGCCGTAGGTCACGAACCAGGTGTGCAGCAGGCCCGGATGGTAGGGGTCCTTGATGTTCTCCTGCATCAGCTTCCAGTTGCCGGGAATGCGCTGGCGGTTGTAGCCCAGGATGGTCAGTTTGCGGCCGTTGAACAGGCGGTCGAAGTAGGCGCACATGTCGGGGCCGAGGAAGTCCTCCAGCGGCTCCACGTCATGGTCGAACGAGGCGAACACCACGCCGCCGCGCAGCGCCACCTTGAGCCGGGTCAGGCCATGCTCGGCGGTGTCGAACTCCTTCGGCATGCCGCCATTGATCTTGCCGTCCTGCTTGACGCCGCGCCGGAACGGCACCCCCTGCAGATCGCCCTTGAGGGTGTAGCTCCACTGGTGATACGGGCAGACGAATTCCTTCTTGTTGCCGTGGCGTTCGCGGCAGAACTGCATGCCGCGGTGCGCGCACACGTTCTCCACCACGTTCACGCTGCCGTCGGCGGCGCGGGTCAGGATCACGGAGCGCTCGCCGATCACCGAGCGCTTGAAATCGCCGGGATTGGGGATCTCGGCCTCCAGGCCGACGTAGCACCAATGGCCCCGGTAGAACAGGCGCTCCAGTTCGCGCTGGTAGAGAGCGGCGTCGGTGTAGGCCCAGAACGGGATGCGGCTCGATCCCGGCTGCTCCCATACGGGCTTGATGGGGAATACGGCGGCCATGATCAGGCTCCCGCCACGCGGACCGTGATGGGCGCCAGGCCCGCCACTTCGCCCACCATCAGGTCGCCGGCCACCACGCTGTTCACCCCTTCCGGCGTGCCGGTCATGATGACGTCGCCCGGCTCCAGCGTCTCGTACTCGGACAGGTAGGCGATCGACTCGGCCACCGACCAGATCAGCATGGCGATGTCGGAAGCCTGGCGCGGCTGGCCGTTGACGGTGAGCGCGATACGGCCGCGTTCCAGGTGGCCGACCTGCGCCACCGGCGAAATCTCGCCGATCGGCGCCGATTGGGCGAACGATTTGCCGAACTCCCACGGACGGCCCTTGTCGCGCGCCTCGAGCTGAATGTCGCGGCGGGTCATGTCCAGGCCGACGGCGTAGCCGTACACGTGTTCCAGCGCCCGCCCGACCGGGATGTTGGCGCCGCCCTTGCCGATCACGGCCACCAGCTCGATCTCGTGGTGGAAGTTGCTGGTCTTGGGCGGATACGGAATCGCCACTTCGGCGGCGCCGGCCGGCACGGCGGCGTTGGCCGGCTTCATGAAGAAGAACGGCTTTTCGCGCTCGGGATCGCGGCCCATTTCGCGCGCATGCGCCGCGTAGTTGCGGCCCACGCAGAAGATGCGGTTGACCGGAAAGCGCTGTTCGCTGCCGGCGATGGCCAGGCTGTGGACAGGTGCGGGAGGGACTGCGTAGTTCATCATGGTCTCCAGGTATTTTTGAGGGAGGTGAAATCAGCGCGCCAGCTTTTCCTCGCGCCACAGGCCCAGCGCCTGCTGGATGGGGCGGTCCGAGAAGCTGAACAGGATGGTGTCGGCGCCGGCGCGCAGGCGCAGGGTTTGCCAGGACGGCACCACGAACACGTCGTTGAGCGCGAAGTCGAAGGACTGGCCGCCGATGTCGGCGCTGCCTTGGCCTTCGAGGCAGACGTAGATGGTGCTGTCGGTGCAGCGGTACGGCAGCGTCTCGAAGCCGGCCGGCAGGCGCTGGGCGAAGGCGCCGATGGTCGGCATCGGCGAGGCGCCGGTGGCCGGATTCACGTAGCGCAGCTTGTGGCCGAAATGGGCGTCGATGGCGCCGCGCGCGATGCCCAGCAGCGACTCGCGCGTTTTGGCGAACGGGTAGACGAACACCTTGGTCGGCTGCGCCGCGGTCTGCACGAAATCGACTGGCAGCATGTTGTTGCCGTAGCGGGCCAGCGCGTCGCCTTCCGGGCGCGTGGCCTGCTGCACCGCCTGCGCGCCGTGCTCGGCGAAGCCGGCGTCGAAGAAGCGCACGGTCGGGATGTCCAGCCCGTCCAGCCACACCACCGGCTCATCGCCCAGGTTGCCATGGTCGTGCCAGGTCCAGGATGGCGTGATGATGAAGTCGCCGTGCCGCATGGTGGTGCGTTCGCCGTCGACGGCGGTGTAGGCGCCCTCGCCGTCCAACACCAGCCGCAGCGCGGACTGGCTGTGGCGGTGCGCCGGCGCCACCTCGCCCGGCATGATCAGCTGCAGGCCGGCGTACAGCGACTGCGTGATCGACGAGTTGCCGCGCAGGGCCGGGTTTTCGAGTATCAGCACGCGCCGCTCGGCCTCGGCGGCGGTGATCAGACGGCCCGCCTCCATCACGTGGTCGCGCACGTCGGCGTAGCGCCACAGCGCGGCCTGCAGCGGCGAGGCGGGTTGCTTGGGCACCAGCGCGCCCAGCACCTCCCACAAAGGGGTCATGCAGTGCTGGTCGATGCGCCGGTAGAAATCCTGGCGGGCAGTGTCGGTCATGCTTGGTCTCCGGTTGATTGTGTTCAGATGCCGCTGGCGTAGAAAGCGTCCGCGTAGACGTGCGCGGGCAACACCCCTTTTCTCCTGGCCAGCATGGCCGCCGCCTCCACCATGGGCGGCGCGCCGCACAGGTAGGCGCGCCAGCCGGCCAGGCTGTCCCAGTCCTGGCTGACGGCGTCGGTTACCAGGCCGGCGCGCCAGCGCGGATCGTGCGGGCCGGTGCTGACGACGACGTGCAGGTGCAGGTTGGGATGGCGTTCGCACAGCTGTTCCAGCCATGGCAGGCCGTAGATATCGCGCTCGGTGCGCACGCCGAAGTACAGGTGGATCGGTTGACGCATGCCTTCGCCCAGCGCGGCGCGCACGATGGACAGCACCGGCGCCAGGCCGGTGCCGCCGGCCACGCACAGCATAGGCCCCTGGTGCTTGCGGCGCAGGTAAGCGGTGCCCAGCGGGCCGCTGACGCGCACCGCGTCGCCCACCGCCAGCGCCGTCTCGACATGGCCGGTGACGCGGCCGTCGGGCACCAGGCGCAGGTGGAATTCCAGCTCGTCGCCGCCGGGGGCGTTCGCCATCGAATACGGGCGCGCCAGGCCGGGGCCGAACTGCAGCGTGGCGTACTGGCCGGGCGAGAACTCCAGCTGCTTGGCCGGCTTCAGGCGCAGGCGGCGGATGTCGTGCGTCATCGCCTCGATGGCCAGCACGGTGGCCTTGATGATGCGCGCCGGGTGGATCACCACCTCGTCCGGCTCCGGCACTTCGATCACGCAGTTGGTGCTGACGGTGCTCATGCAGGCCAGCACATAGCCTTCGTCGTCCGGGTGGGTGATCTTGGCTTCGCGGCCCGCTTCCAGCACCTCGCCCTTCAACACCTTGCAGCGGCAGGTGCCGCAACGGCCGGCGGTGCAGCTATAGGAGATGGGAATCTGGTGCTCGCGCAGCGCCGCCAGAACGTTGCTGCCGGCCTCCACGTTCAGGGTACGCCCCAGCGGTTGCACGACTATTTCCATGACTCCGGTCCCCATCTGTTTTATTGATTGATGGGCAAAGTATAGGAAGCGGAGTAATATAAATAAATAGCATCTCGTGAATGCATCAAATCACTGTCAGCAATATTACAAAGCCATGGAACTGAAAGACGTCGACCTCAATCTACTGCTCGTGTTCAACCAGCTGCTCGCCGAACGGCGGGTCTCGAAGGTGGCGGAGGCGCTGGGCATGACCCAGCCCGGCGTCAGCAACGCGCTCAAGCGCCTGCGCCTGTTGTTGGGGGATGAGCTGTTCGTGCGCACCGCGCGCGGCATGGAGCCGACGCCGTACGCGTTGCGGCTGGCCGAGCCGATCGGCTATGCGCTGTCGACCATCCACGATTCGCTGAACGAGGTGGCGCACTTCAACCCGGCCACCAGCACGCGCCGGTTCACGCTCGGGGTGACGGACATCGGTGAAATGTATTTTTTACCGCGCCTGATGGAGGTCCTGCGCAAGCAAGCGCCGGGGGTGACGGTCAGCACGGTGCGCAACACGGCGGTGAACCTGCAGGATGAAATGGAGGCCGGGCACGTCGACCTGGCGATCGGGCTGCTGCCGCAGCTGAAGTCCGGCTACTTCCAGCGCCGCCTGTTCCGCCAGCGCTATGTCTGCATGTTCCGCAAGGGGCATCCGCTCGACAAGAAAAAGCTGACGGTGGAGGATTTCCGCAACGCCGATCACGTCACGGTGGTGTCCACCGGCACCGGCCACGCCATCGCCGACCAGACCATCGAGCGCCACGGCATCAAGCGCAACATCGGCCTGACCGTGCCCCACTTCGTCGCCGTGGGGCACATCCTGTCCAAGAGCACGATGATCGCGACCGTGCCGGAGCGCTACGCGATGGCCTGCGTGGAGCCGTTCGGCCTGCGCTACGTGGCCCATCCGCTGGCCATGCCCGAGATTAGCATCAACGTGTTCTGGCACGCCAAATTCAACAAGGAGCCGGCCAACAAATGGCTGCGCGGCCTGATCTTCGATCTGTTTGCGGACGGGCGGGACAGCCAGCTTTAGCCGCGCCGCGCCGTCAGCCATTGGCTCGGCGGCAGCGCGGCGCTGGCCACGCGCACCTCGCCGATGTTGCCGAAGAAGCCGTCGGCGCGCTGGCCATCCCACGAGCCGCCGCCCACCACCCACGGCGACGCCGGCGACAAGCTGGCCAGCCCGACCACGTTGCTGCTGTTGCGCAGCACCGGCGCGCCTTCCACGTACATCACCGTGTCGTGCGTGGCCGGGTCGTTGACGATGGCGATGTGCACCCAGTTGCCGGCGATGATTTCGCCCGACCAGCTGGCCATGGCGTCGCGCTGGCCGCTGACGTCCGGCACCACTTCCCACTGCACCTCGCGCAGGCTCGAGATGGCGAACAACAACGGCGGCGATTCCGGATCGCCACCGATGAAGCCGGCCAGGTCGCCGCGTTTGCCATCGCGCGTCATGATGTTCATCCACGCGTGCTTGGCCTTGTCCCACGCCGGATTGATCTTGATGAAGGCTTCGATCGTGTAGCCGGTGCTGGCGAAGGTCTGCGCGTTGATGGCGGCCGTGGCGTCGGTCAGGAAGTAGCTCAGGCGCGGCGCGTTCTTGTCGGTGTTCAGGAAGCTGACCGAACCCGGCGCCGAGGACAGCCGGTGATGGTCGTTGCTCCAGACGATGTCGCCGGCCTGGGCGCCGGTGATGCCGCCCTGGTTGAGCTGGTCGCGCGTGAGCGGATTGGCGCCGGTGACGTCGGCGATGCGGGTGCCGGGCGCGACCGCCGCACCATCGCTGCCGCCGTAGAAGCGCCAGTGCGCCACGGTCGAGGCGACTTTCGGATAGTCGTCCACGTCCTTCGGCAGGACGGGCTCCACCACCACCGGTTCGGTGTAGCCCTTCAGCACCAGCGCCTTGGCCTGCTCCACCAGCGAGGACGCCACCGTCGCCTTGCCGGCGCTGAAATTCGGGTTGAAGCGCGCGAAGCGCTTGGCGAAGTTGATGTTGATGGTGAAATTGTGATTGGGCTCGGTCAGCACCGCGCGGTCGAAGGCGTTCAGCGTGTCCGCCGGCTTCATCGGCACCCACGGCGAGAACGACAGCACCTTGATCTGGTTGTTGGTGAGGTCGAATTCGTACAGGCGCATCAAACCGTTGCCGCCCTGGTAGGCCATCTGGTAATCGACCACCATTTCCTCGACCGCGTTGCCGAAGTCGTTGGTCTTGGTCAGGCGCGCGCCGCCGTGGTGATGGCCGTTGAGCGTCATGAAAATCTGATCATTATCGCGGATCAGCTTTTCCCACAACATCTTGCCGTAACCCGTTTCCAGCGGGCTGACGGCGTCAGGCGCGATGTTCAGCAACTGGTGATTGACCAGGATCACCGGCAGCGTCGGGTGGTCCGCGATCACCTTGCGCGCCCAGGCGATGCCGGCGTCGGAGATACGCCAGGACAGCGACAGCACCAGGAATTGCTGGTCCTGCGCCTTGAAGATGTGGTATTCGTGGAAACCGGTGCTGTCGCGCGCGCCAAACGTGGCCTGGCGTTGCGCGCGCCGCGCGCTGAACCATTGCAAATAGGGCTCGTTGGCCAGCACGCGCTGGGTGTCGGTGCCCTTGCTCGGATCGCTGTCGTAGTCGATGTCGTTCAGCACGTCGTGGTTGCCGGCCAGAATGGAGTACGGCACCTTGGCCGCCTCCAGCACCTGCATGGCGCTGTCGGCCACCTTCCATTGCTCCGGCTTGCCCACCTGGTCGACCACGTCGCCCAGATGTATCAGGAACGGGATGTTGAGCGCCTGCGCGTTGCGCGCCACCCAGTTGGTCTGGGCCGCGTACGGCTCGTTGCCGTAGTGGCGCTCGTATTGGTTGCTTTCCGACGAGGTCGCGTAGCGCGAGTAAAACTGGGTGTCCGGCAGCACCGCCAGCGCGAAGCTGGAAATCTGGGTGCTGGGCGCGGGCGCCGCGCCACCGCTGACGCTGGCGCTATCGCCACCGCAGCCGGCCAGCAGGCCGCCGACCGACAGGCCGGAGGCGGATGCGAGGCCCATCTTCAGCAAGGTGCGCCGGTGCGGCAGCGGGTTATCGTGTGGTGCGGCGGGTGGGGTGGTGTTGTGGCCGTGTTTTTTCATGGAACGCTCGTGACGATGAAAGAGCGCCCAATATATTGCCCATAAGTGACATGCTTATGACAAGTCACCTACCGTGCGCGCCCTCACGCCATCGCCATGCACTTGGCCAGCGCGGCCCGCAGTTCGCGGATTTTCGGCGGTTTGCTCAGCACCTGGTCGACATTGACCGGGCCTTCGTCGGTGTCCGGTATCAGCCGCTGGCCCCAGCCGGTCAGCAGGATCACCGGCACCTCGGGCGCGACGCGCTTCACGGTCTCGGCCACCTGGCGGCCGTCGACGTAAGGCATGCCGAGGTCGGTGATGACGACGTCATAGCCCTGCCCGGCCGCCACCGCCTCGCGGAAGCGGTCGATGCCGGCCTGGCCGCCGTCGGCCTGGGTCACGTCATGGCCGTCGAAGCCGAGGATATTGCCCAGCGAGGCCAGCAAGGTGGGATCGTCGTCGACAATCAGGATCCTCATGCCCGACGGCGGCGTCAGCGCGACCTTGCCGGCCTGGTCGTCGGCCGCCTGCGCCGCCACCGGGAAGTACATCTTCACCGTGGTGCCCTGCCCTGGCGCCGATTCGATGGCGATGCGGCCGCCGTGGCGCTCGGTCATGCCGTAGACCGTGGCCAGTCCGAGCCCGGTGCCGCGCTCGCCCTTGGTGGTGAAGAACGGCTCCAGGCAGCGCCGCTGCGTGGCCTCGTCCATGCCGCAACCGTTGTCGGCCACCTCCACCAGCACGTGCGGGCCGGCGCCGTCGTCCAGCTGGGCCAGGTAGCGCGTGCGCAGCGTGACGGCGCCGCCGTCCGGCATGGCGTCCACCGCGTTGAACACCAGGTTGGTCAGGGCCTCGCGGATTTCGCCCTCCACGCCCAAAATCATCGGCAAGTCCGGCGCCAGTTCCTGCCGCATGGCGATGACGATGCCGCGCTGCTGCGGCATGTCCGACCAGCGCGCCCGCGTCAGGTCCACCACGTGCTGCATCATCAGGTTGACGTTGACCGTGCTGAGCGTGATCTGCGGCTCGCGCTGGCGGTAGAACTCGCGCATGCGGGCGACGGTGGCGGCGACGTCGTCGATGGCGCGCTCCATCACCTGCAGGCTGGCGCGGCCGCGCTCGCTCAGGTCGGGCTCGGTCTCCAGCAGCGATTCGGCATACAGGCCGATCGGCGCGATGGCATTATTGATGTCGTGGGCAATGCCGCTGGCCATCTGGCCCAGCGCGCGCAGGCGCTCCTGCCGCGTCACCTGGGCCTGGCTCTGGTGCAGGTCGTCGTAGGCCTGCTGCAGGCTGGCGTACAGGCGGGCCTGGTTGGCGGCCAGCGCCACGTGCTCGCTGAGCTGGCGCAGGAATTCGCAGTCGCTGCTGGAGAAACTGTGCGGCTGGCGGCGCGCCACGATCAGCACGCCGAACACGGTGCTTTCCACCAGCAAGGGCGCCAGCACCATCGAGGCCAGCCCGCCTTTGGCCAGGCGTTGCGGGAATGGGAAGTCGACCTCGGCCAGGTCGGGTTCATACACGAGTTCGCCGGCCACGCAGCGCGACAGGCCGTTCTGGTCGATCGGGATGTGGGCCGCCTCGCCCATCGCCAGCGACATCGACAGCTCATAGCTGCGAACGCCCACGCCGCTCACCTCCAGCTTGCCATCGGTGTACCGGCAGATGGCGCTGAAGTCGACCGGCAACTGATCCTCCAGGCTGCGCACCACCACCTGGAAAATGCTCGGCAGATCCTGACGCTCGCCGATCGAGCGGGTGATCTGGTGCAGCAGGCTCATGCGCGCAAGCTGGGCCAGCACCTTGCGCTCGGCGGCCTGGCGTTCCGCCACCTCGGTCTGCAAGGCCTGGTTGGCCTGCAGCAGCTCGTTGCGCGACACCGTGGTTTGCCGCAGCCGCTCCACCATCAGGTTGAACGCGCGCGCCAGGCTGCCGATTTCGTCGTCGGCGCGCAGGTCCAGGCTGAAATCGAGGCCCCCGCCGCCCACGACCTCGGTCGCGCGATGCAAGCGCGCCAGCGGCGTGGTCACGCTGCGGATGGTCAATCCCATCGCGCCCAGCACCACGATCAGCACCAGCCCGCCCAAGGCGGCGCCCGCCACCATGGCCCGGCTTTGCGCGGCCAGGATGTTGGCGCGGCTCAGGCGCGCCAGCTCCTCGGCGTCGGACATCATGCTCTGCGCGCGGTTCATGATCAAGCCGCTAAGGCGCGCCTCCAGTTCCAGCAGGATATCGCGCCGATCCGGCGTGCGCTGCAATTCCTCCTGCAGCCCCTGCATTTCACCGAACAGCTTGACCAGCGACTGCTGGCGTTGCCGCAGCGTGGCGAGCAGCGCCAGTTCCTCGGCGTCGTCGAAGCGGCCGTTGCCGGCGATCAGTTGCTGCAGCGACTGCTGCCGCTGCTGCCATTGCACGCGGCTGCGCTGGCCGTGGTAGAGCACGTATTCAAGCGACAGGTAACGCAGGCTGGATGCGGCGCGCAGCACTTCGCTGCTGACCTCGGACTTGGCGATCTCGTGGCGCATCTGCAGCGTGGTGCGCACGAAGATCACGGCCATCACGGCCAGCAGCACGATGCAAAGCAGTTGCGCCAATTTGAGACGGGTGGCGATCTTCACGCTGCGCCCCTAATAAATGACGGTGACCTCGGTCGGGCTGACCGCTTTCATCCCGTCGAGGTAAAGATAATCGAGGAAGTTGGGCACCGCGCTCGCGGTGACCAACCCGCCCTTGATGGCCCAGCGCGACTGGTCCTCCAGCACCAGCAGCAGGCTCTGGTCCAGCTCCAGCCCGAAGTGATACGACGGCCACCGGGCCAGCAGCGTGGCCCGGCTTTCGGGCGTGAGGCGGGTCAGGTAGGCGGTCGCCTCGGCGGGATGCTCGCGGCAAAAGCGTTCGCCCAGTTCGAGCGCGCGCAGTATGCGGATCGCGACGTGCGGTCGCTGCCGCAGATAAAGCGACGGCGCCACCATGTTGTAGATGCTCTCGTAGACGTCCTGGCCAGAGAAGCGCACGGCGTTGGCGCCAAGGTTTTGCTCGATCAGGCCGAGGAATGGATCCCAGCCGCTGACGGCGTCCACCTCGCCCTCGGCCAACGCGCGCTGCAAGGCGTCCGATGAGTAGTTCAGCAGTTGCACGTCGCGGGTGTCGAGGTGCAGGCGATTGAGCAGCACATCGAGCGCGAAATGGCCCGAGGTGCCCAGCGAGACGCCGATGCGCTTGCCCTTGAGGTCGCCGGCCTGCTGGATGCCGTGGTCGCGCCGCCCCACCACGCCGTGGTCCTGGCTGGAACGGAAGATGGTGCCGAACACCTGCACCGGGATGCCGCTCAGGCCGGCGAACATCACGGGGATGTCGGCCACCGTCGCCATGTCGGCCTGGTTGGCCAGCACCGCGTTCAGCGCCTGCTTGCCGCTGCTGTGCGGCTGCAGTTTCACGCTCAGCTTGTGGCGCGTGAAATAGCCCTGGCTCTGCGCCGCCATCACGGGACACGCGCCCAGGTATTCGGTGTTGGTGGCGATGGTGACGGCCTCCACCGCCCCCGGCTCGCTGTCGGGGGGCGGCCGCAAGGCCAGGCCGAGGCCGACGGCCAGCGCGGCCGCCACGGCGGCGAGCACGATCATGGGGCGGCGGCGTATCATGACGGTGTGCGGCATGGCGTGCTGTCGGCGCCGGCGGGCGTGGCGCTGGCGGCCTGGGTCGGGATGGCGGCGCTGTCCAGCAGCGGCAATTCGATGCGGAAGGTGCTGCCCACGCCCGGCTGGCTTTCCACCTCGATGCTGCCGCGCATGGCCACCACCAGCCGCTGGGTGATGGTCAGCCCCAGCCCCGTGCCCTCCTGGTTGCTATCCTCGCGCCCGGCGCGGCTGAACGGCTGGAAGATCGCAGCCAGCTGTTCCGGCGTCAGGCCCAGGCCGGTGTCGCTGACGGCGATGCGCGCATAGCCGTTGTGCTGCTCGCAGCGCACGCTGACGTGGCCGTGCTCGCGGTTGTACTTGACGGCGTTCGACAGCAGGTTCACCAGGATCTGCTTGACCCGGGTCTGGTCGGCGCTCAGTTCCAGCCGCGTCTCCGCCAGCGGCGCCAGCCGGATCCGCCGCGCCTGCGCCAGCGGGCCGACGATGGCGTATGCGTCGCGCAACACCGCGTCCAGCGCCATGGGCCCGACCGCCAGCGCCACCTTGCCGGCCTCGATCTTGGCCAGGTCCAGTATCTCGTTCACCAGCGTCAGCAGGTGGCGGCCGGCCTGCACGATGTTTCCGGCAAAATGCTTGGTGTCGCCCTGCCCCTTGGGGAACTTGTCGCTGGCGAGGATCTGCGCGAAGCCGAGTATGCTGTTGAGCGGCGTGCGCAATTCATGGCTCATGCTGGACAGAAAGGTGGATTTCTCCTGATTGGCGCGCTCGGCCTCCTTGCGCGCCGCGTCGAGCACGGTGTTGAGCCGGCCCAGTTCCTCGACCCGCGCGCGCAGCGCCGTTTCCAGCATGGCGTTCTGCCGCCGCAGGCGACGCGACTCGATCGCGCGCTCCAGCACCGGCAGCAGGCTGGCGGCCTTGAACGGCTTGACGATGTAGTCCAGCACGCCGATCTTCATGGCCTTGATGGCGGTATCGACCGTGCCTTCGCCGGTCATGATGATGCAGGCGATTTCCGGATCGAGCTTGCGCGCCGCCTCGACCAGCGACAGGCCGTCGATGCCGGGCATGACCAGGTCGGTCAACAGCAGGTCAAAGGGATGGTGCTTCAGCTCGGCGAGGGCGGCCTCGCCGGTCGAGCAGCCGGTGGTGTCAAAGTCGTGCCGTCCCAGGATGTCGCACAGCGCCCTGAGGTGGGTGACTTGGTCGTCAACGACCAGAATACGCGCGTACCAGACCGATTCGGACATAGACCCCTCCGGGAGCTGCCGCCAGACCGCACTTTACGTATCCATTATGCCAAATTTAACCGGGAGGAAACTCTCCAATTCTATCCATCCGGCCCGTTCAATTCGTGTTTAAGTCGTCATTCCGGCGCAGGCCCACTGCTGTCCGGAATAATTTTGTTGACATGGTTTCAAAAGAGTGAAGGTTGCAGTTGTGCGAATTCCTCCATCTGGCGTCGTCGTCGTCGGTAT
>NZ_JABMJK010000011.1 GCF_013376005.1 Duganella sp. SG902
GCCAGGCGCAAAATCCCAATAATCTGCTCGTCGGTAAATCGTTTCTTCATCTAGCCTCCATGTGTAAAAATATCATGAAGACTAACCAGCCGCATAGCTACAAAGTTCCGATCAGGTCAGTCCAGCTAAAGACCTGTCCTTTGAAGATCTTGAAAGCGCGCTAGATAAAGCGTTGAAATTTGACTGATGATTCTTGAGCAGCCATGCGGCGGCGTTCGGCTGCGGATTCATGGGACTCGACCTATCGAACGTATCTCAGGGAGAGCTCGACGCGGTGGCAATTCGGTTAAACGGTCGGCCAAGAAAGACGCTATACTACGATACGCCGGCTCAACGATTTAAACGATGTGTTGCGTCGACCGGTTGAATCCACAGCCAATAGTAGACATATACAACTCAATGGAATATTGAGATTCGGGCAGAAATTTTGGCGTCCTGCTGTCCATTTTTTAAATATGGCACCCCATCTCGGAGATGAGGCTATCCGGATGTGGGTGAAGGAATTAAATCTGAGCAACGGTCGCTTTATCAACATGCACTTGTAAAAGCCAGAATGGCATACCTACCGGCAAACCTCACTGCCGCCATCGAAGACTATCCGCCAGGTCTTGGGCGCTTCCAGCCGCCAGATGGAGTTGAAGCGCGCGATCAGCTTGCCGTCCGGCGCATAGACCGGCCCCGAGGTGCGCGCCAGCGTGCCGGAGGCCAGCACGTCGACCTGGTCCGGCTCCCATGAGAATGGCGCGGCCGGCTTGTCGAAGAACTTCTTCCAGCCGTCCGCCACCGCCTGCTTGCCGCGCTGGGCGCGCTCGCCGGTCTCGAAGATCGTCTCCTCGGACAGGAAACTGACAAACGCCGCATGGTCGCGCGCCTTCATGGTGGCCGCGAACGCGCGCTCCACATTCGCCACTTCCTCCTGTATGCCAGTGAATACCGGCGCCGCATGCGCCCCTACGGTCAGCAACGCCGCCAGCGGAAAAGCCATCCATTTCATTGTGATCTCCCTGTTTGTGGATCGGAAAATACTAGCACGGTTGCCTTTTATCCGAAAAAGGAGTATAAAGACTCCATTACCGGAGGATTTATGCTCAACTACGCCTACCCCCGCAGCCGCTTCGAACCGACCGTACTGGTGGATCTGAACGCCAAGGCCGAGCGCGAGCGGCTGTCCAAGTCGGCCCTCAAGGGCTTTTTCAAGCTGGTCGCCACCTGGAAGGTGCGCGATGAGGACGCGCGCCAACTGCTGGGCGGCCTGTCCAACAGCGCCTACTACGACTGGAAAAAGAATCCGGAACGCACGTTGGAAGTCGACTGTATCACGCGCATTTCCTACCTGCTGGGTATCTACAAGGCGCTGCACATCATCTACGGCGACAAGCTGGCCGATGAATGGATCAGCCTGCCCAACAACAACCAGATCTTCGAAGGCCGCACGCCGCTGGCCTATATGCTGGGCGGCGGCCTGCTGGCCATGCAAACCGTGCGTCAGTTGCTGGACGCGCGCCGCGGAGGTCTGTAAGTGCCGGTCAGCCTCGTTCCATCCCTGCCCCTGACCACGCTGCGCCAGTTCGACACTTGCCGCCTGTTGCCCTCCCGCTTCGCGGACCTGGAGGATTCCGTCCTCGCGCCGCTGGCCGAGAGCGACGATCACCTGAGCGACCTGTTCGAGCTCGACAACGCCACCAACGCCCGCCTGCGCGCGCAAAACAGCGGCTCGGCCGGCATCAACGTCGATGAACTGGTGTTTGGCGTGCCGAACTTCCGCATCGTGAACGCCGCCTTCACCTATGCCCGTCCCGAGGGCAGCCGCTTCAACGACGGCCGCCGTGGCGCGTGGTACTGCGCGTTCGATGCCGAGACCGCGCTGGCGGAAGTCAGCTTCCATAAGGCGGTGGAATACGCGGAGATCAACCGCTTCGACGACAGCGTGCAGTATCAATGCATGCTGGCCGACTTCACCGCCAGCTTCCACGACCTGCGCGGACAGGCGCGCTATGAGGACTGCCTGTCGCCGGACAGCTATATCGCATCGCAAACGCTGGCCGAACGCCTGCTGGACAGCGGCTCGCTGGGCATCATCTACCCGAGCGTGCGGCACGCGGGCGGCACTAACCTCGCCTGCTTCCGCCCCGCGCTGGTGGGCAATGTTCGCAAAGGCGCGGCCTATCGGTTAACATGGCAAGGTGGCCCTGTACCGAAGATAGAAATTATTTAAACATGCAAACCAAACCAGAAAAAGACCTCGAACTCCGCGACAAAGTAAACCGCGAAACAGCACGCCTGCCTTGGACCGAGCTGCTCAAGCATTTCGCGCAGGGGAACGTGGTGTGGGTGGCCAATTCGCTGGATCTGGTGGATGTCGCCGTGCGTATCTCACACGACGACAAGGCCAACATCAGCCAGTGGATGAATGCCGGCCTGCTGGCCAAAGTCAGCGACCAACAGGCGCAGGAATGGCTGACCACGCACGCCCAGCTGTGGGCGTGCGTGGTCAGCCCGTTTATTCTGGTACAGCAGGAAAAAGCCGTACCAGCCAACATCCACTGATCAGAACTTGAAGCTGCCCGCGTCCAGCGTCAGCGTGCCGCCGCATGCTGGCGTGGTGGCCTCGCGATTGCCGCTGGCAGTCGACTGATTGCTCTCCCAGACGGTGCTGACGCCGTATTTCATGAACTTATACTGGAAGGCCGTCGCCGGCGGCAACTGGAAGGTGCGCGACCACGGCACGTTGGCGCCGCTGCCTTCGATGTTCAACTGATTGCTGCTGCCCTGCACCCAGTTGCCCAACTGCGCCAGGTTGCCGACCACATAAACGTTCTGGCCGAAGACCGTATTGGCGTTCGCCACGCGGAAGGTCACCGGCACCGAGGTGCAAGTGCCACCACCACCGCTGCCGCCGATTTTCTGATTGACGTGCAGCGCCACCGCCGGCACCACCGAGCCGCCATTGGCCGGAATGCTCACACTGATCACGCCATTGCTGCCCACGGTGACGCTGTCGCTGCCGCACGCGGTGCCGGCGGCGTTCAGCACGCCATGCACCACGTTGCAGTAAGTCCCCGCCGGCAGTCCGGTTTGCAGCGTCGCGTTCCACACAGCGTTTTCATTGTTGATCGCGACAAAGCCTTTGGCGCCACGGCCGAAGGCGATCTGGTTGCCGGTGCCATTGGTGAAGTAATCCACGCCCTGCCCCGAGGTGGCGGCGCGGAACGCCACCATGTTGGCGATATCGCTCCAGCGGTGGATGAAGTCCCAGTTCTGGTTAATCAGCGGATTGCCGCTGGCGTCGAACGGACTGGCGCTTGGCGGCGCCTGATCGTAGCTGGTGAAGCGGAAGCCGGAATGCAGCTGCGCCGAACCGTACGGCCACGCCAGCATGAAGATGTTGGCCAGGTCGTAGCGCTTGGTGCCTTGCGTGTCGTTGGTGGTGCCCGAGACGTAGTTGCTGGCCACCAGCGAGCTGCCGTTGCGCTCCGTATCCCAGTTGTTGACGAACACCGTCGCCTTATCGCTCGGCACAAAGCCCCAGGTGCCGCCCCAGTTGCCCGGGGTGCCCATGATGGAGCGGATCTGCGACAGGTTGGCGCCGTTCTCGTTGCGGAACACGGCTTTCATCGCATAGGTGAACTGGAATTCGTTCAGCGTGCCATTCGGGTAGTAATCCGAGCGCACCACGTTGCTGTCCGGGATGACCTCCTGCGTCACCCACAGCGTTTCGCCGGAGGTGGTGGTGCGCGTAACGCCGTTCAGGATGGCCGTGATGTCGGAAGCCAGCATGTGCTTGGCGGCGTCGAAGCGGAAGCCGTCCACGCCCATGTTGATCAACTTGGTGAGGAAGTTTTTGACCTGGCCTTGCACATAGGTCCCTTCCGTCTTCAGGTCCGGCAGGCCGCTCAGGCGGCAGTTGACCACGTTGTAGCGGTTGCCGGGCGAACCGTAATCGCCACCTGCGATATCGCAGGCCGGATGGAAATCGCTGCCACTGAAGTACGGATAAGTGAGCGACGACGAATTCCAGGTCGAGCCATCCGTCGCCGTGCCGGCGCCGGCCGCAAGATGGTTGACCACCACGTCCACATACACGCGCACCTTGGCGGCGTGGCAGGTGTTGACCATGGCCTGGAATTCGGCCTCTGTACCCATATTACTTTTCAACGAAACGAAGTTGACCGGCTGGTACACGTCCCACCACGCGCCCAAGCTGGCCGAGGCCTGCGGCGGCGAGACTTGTACCGCGCCAAAGCCTTGCGGCCCGAGCCAGTTGGTGCACTCCTTGGCGATATCGTTCCACTTCCAGCGGAACATCTGGACCGAGGTGTCGGCCGGGTTGAAGGCGGCGTGCGCCGGCCCCGTTGCGGCGCCGGCCAAAATGCCGGCCGCCAGCAGCGATTTCATGATTGTCATGTGCGATCTCCAGTGTAGTTATGATTCGGGAAACAATGTCTCCCGCACAAAATGTAGCAGAACTACAGTAAACAGCAATCGTGCTCAGCACATGGAAGCGGTGCCATTCTGTTCTTTGTAATCAAAGTACAACAGCGATACGATTCCGCGCATCGCGCGCGAACAAAAAGTCATTGGACGCTCGCCCGACCGGCGGCGCAGCATGAAAAGACACAAAACACAACAACGGAGACCTTATGTTCAAGCACCTGAAGCAAGGGGCGGCGTGCGCTATCGCCCTGCTCGCCCTGTCGGCGCAAGCCGCCACCTGGACCCTCAGCGGTGACCTCGTCACCCACGACCCCGACCTGTACAAGGAAAACAGTACCTGGTGGATCGTTGAAACGAGCGACACCGGCATCGGCGTCAAATACTCGGCCGACGGCCACGCCTGGAAACAGGGCGTCAGCATTTTCGGCAATGGCCTGTCGTGGTGGGGGCAATACAATGGCAACAGCAAGACCGTATGGGCGCCGGATGTCCATGTCTGGAACGGCAAGGCCATTTTGTATTACGCCGTCTCGACCTTCGGTTCGCAGAAATCGGCCATCGGCCTGGCGACGGCATCCAGCATCGCCACCGGCAACTGGACCGACCAGGGCGTTGTGCTGACCTCGGCACCGGGCGGTGATTTCAACGCCATCGATCCCAACTTCTTTGTCGACAAAGCCGGCCAGCCCTGGCTGAGCTACGGCTCGTTCTGGACCGGCATCTACACCACCCGCGTGGATGCGAACACGCTCAAGCCGATCGGCTCGCGCTACCATCTGGCAGCCGACAGCAGCGGCATCGAGAATGCCTTCATCATGTCGAACGGTTCTTACTACTACCTGTTCGTTTCCAAGGGCACTTGCTGCGCGGGCGCCAACAGCACCTATCACATCTCCTACGGCCGTTCGACCAGCATTACCGGTCCTTATCTCGACAAGAACGGCGTCAACATGCTGAATGGTGGCGGCACCACGCTGGACGCGGGTGGCGGACGCTTCATCGCGCCGGGCGGCGAATCGGTCAGCAACGGCGTGATGGCGCGTCATGAACTGGACAGCCAGAACGGCTACAACGGCGTGCTGTTCATGAATGACCTGACCTTCGTCAACGGCTGGCCGACTTACTGATGCGGCAGCGCCACGTACTGGCCGGCGTGGCGGCGGCGCTGTTGGCGGCGGTGACGGTGTACGTCCCGCAGCCGACAGCCGAAGCGCCAGCCGCCGCGCCGCCCACGGAAGCGCGCGCGCCGACAGCGGCCGCCGCGCGCTTTCTGCGTGAGCTGGGAAATGGCGATCCCGGTTCGCAAATCGAGATCGCGCTGACCGACACGCAAGACCTGATCGCCGATTTCGCGCTGCGCGAGATCATGGATTACTACCTGCTGGGGCGCAGCGACGCGGACCGCCTGCAGGCGCTGACCGATCATCTGCGGCGCACATTGCCGCCTGCGGCTGCGCGCGATGCCGAACAACTGGCGCAAAGTTATAGCGCCTACCTGGCCGAGCATGACACGCTGCTGGCCGCCCAAAACTTCCAGGAACGGCCCGATCCTGGGCGGCTGGCGAGCTGGCAGCAGCAGCAACGCCAGCTGCGCCTGCGCATGCTGGGCCCCAAGGTCTACGAGGAATGGTTCGGCAACGAGGATGCCTATCTCACGCAAGCGCTGGCGGAAGCCTCCCAGCCCCCAACCGGTCCGCCAGCGAACGAGGACGAGGCCCGCCACCGCGAGCACATGCGGCAAGTGCTGCGCGATGCGGTTGGCCCGGCGCGGCCAGCGTCACGTTATACGCCGCAGGCCAGCATCAACTAAGCGCGGTGGCCCGCGCGATCACTGCGCGAACAAATAACCGCACTCCGCGTCGGCTGGATCGCGGGCGAGGATGCGGTCATACAGGCCGACGTTTTCTTTCATGGTGCGCTCGACATCTTCAGCCAGCAGCAGGCCGGCGGCGACCTGGCGTTCTGCCGCCGCGCGCACTGCCGCCACGTAGGCATCCCGGTTGGGGTAGCGCGCTTCCAGGCTTGGGCGAGGATCGCCAGCGGCCACACGCTCCGCTTCGGTGCGGGCGAACGGCACAAAGCTGCCGTCGAAGCGCGAGGTGGCCCAGGCGAAGCCAGTGTCCGGCGCGCGCAGATTCCAGCCCGTGTGCGTGCCGAGCGGCGCCTGCAGCTCGACCAGACGCACACCGCCCTTGTCGTTGCCATCCGCGTCCGGCGTCGGCACGCGGGTTTCGAAATCGTCGCCGTGTTTTGGCGGGACGATATCGGCAATGCCTTGGCTGGCGAAGCGCGGGCCGAAGTTCAGGCGTGGCTCGCGCAGGTTCTGCTCCGGCGGCGTGATACCCAGCCCTTTCGGGAAGATGGCGCGGTAATCGGCCACCGTGGTCAACGTGCCGTCCGCCAGCCGCGGGTAGGCGCTGGCCGGCGGTTGCGTGCCTTTGACAGTCCAGTCGTCCAGCGCCAGGATCAGGGCGCGCATAGGCAGATAATGGTCGCTGGTCGATACGCAGGCGGTGAACGGCGCGCGCTTGTTGGAGCGACCGACGTAGTGCTGCGCCCCCATGAAGCCATAGATGCGCACATTGTCGGCCGGCGCCACATCGCGCTCCCCATCCGGGGTGGTGGCGATCAGCGAGGCGCCGCGATTCCAGAACTCGGTGGAGGTGTTCGCGTAGAACAGCTTGGGCAGATTGCCTTGCTTGTCGCGCGCCTTGTCCAGCGTGGACGCAGTCTTGCCGGTGGCCGGATCACGCGTCGGCATGCTGGTGAACGGGAAGGCATCGGCCGGATAGTCGTGTTCCTCCATCATCGACGGATGGCGGGTCGGCTGGGCGAAGCGGCTGTTGAAGCCCGCCGAACCGCCGGCGCCAGGCACCTGCAGATAAGCGCCGCTGAATACCAGCTTGCCGCCTTCGTCGACGTTGAGGCCATCGCGCATCATGCGGCCGATCAGGCGGCCGGACTGGCTGATGCCGAACATGAGCACATTGCGCGGCGCAGGCGCTCCTTCGAACGGATGGTCGCGGAAGTACGACAGCAGGTCGCGGATGCCGGCCAGGCCCGCGCCGGTGACGTAAGGATCCCTGGTGACGTAGGTGATCTCGTAAATCGTATCCGGCTTGAAGCCGCCATCCAGTTGCACGCGGCCCGGACCACCCTTCAACTCAGGTTCAACGAAGCGCCATGCGCTGCGCGGGATGGTCTTGCGCTTGTCGTCGGGCCGTGTGCGCTCGGTCAGTTGGGCGTGCGGGTCGTTGGGCGTGGCCGGTTCGTAGGTCAGGCCCCGCATGCCGGCGTAGGTGACGATGTCGGTGGGCGCATTGACGGTAAATTCGTTTTGCACCTTGCCCTTGGCACCTTTGGCCACCGGTGGCGCGAACACCAGCGGACGCGGCGCCGTACCAGCGGCCGGCACGGTTGGCGCCACATCCCACGTCCAGGCGGAGAACAACAGCGAGAAGCCATGGCGCATCAGGAAGCCATCGCCGGCATCGGCGGCGGTGCTGGGATCGTTGTTGGCCGGGCTGCGGCCGTTGACCTGACCGAGGATGGCGATGTTGCCGCGGTTGTTCACATCGTAGAGCAAAGTGGTCGGCTGCGCGGCGGTTGGGCGCAGCAGCACAAACTCGCTGGAGAACAGCACGCGGCCTTGCTTGTCGCGCGGGGCTTTCTTCAGATCGACGATGGCGGCGTTGGCTGCGGCCTTGGGATCGAGCGCGAAGTGGGCGATGCCGCGTATCTTCTCATACGCGCCGTACTCGCCAAAGCTGACGCCTGGCGCGAACGGCACACGTTCAACTACTTGAATACGCTCCACCGCGGCGTGCGCCGTGCTGACCGCCGCCGCCATCGCCAACATTGCCAAGTTGCGTTTCATCCCGCGCTCCCGATAGGTAAAACACCTATCGTAACAAGGCGCTTAGCAGACGTCCACCCACTGCCCTTCGGTGACGGCGGCCAGCATGGCCGGGGAGATGCGGATGGCGCTGTTGATCGAGCCAGCGGCCGGCAACACCTCATCGAAGTTCTTGAGCGAATGGTCGAGAAAGACCGGCAGCGGCTGCGGCAGGCCAAACGGGCAAACGCCGCCGACCGGATGGCTGGTCAGTTCCACCACCTCCTCCGCAGACAGCATCTTGCCCTTGCCGAAGGCGTCCTTGAATTTGCGGTTATCCACGCGCGCGACGCCGCTGGCCACCAGCAGAATCACCTTGCCATCGGCGACACGGAACGCCAGCGTCTTGGCAATGCGGCCCGGCTCCACGCCGTGCGCTTCCGCAGCCAGCGCCACGGTGGCGGTACTGGCTTCGGTCTCGATGATGGGCAGTTGAATATCGCGCGCGTCGAAAAACGCGCGTACAGATTGCAGGCTCATAGATTTAACTCAGGTAGGCGTATCGACATCGTCCCAGTCGCGATCCTCGAAGCGCACCAACCAGTTCAGGGCGTGGTGGCGTTCTTGCAGCACGCCGTCGTTCAGGTTGGCGGGAGCCGGCATCTTTTTCAGAATGGCCTGGCGGCTGGCCCAATGCTGGCGGTAATGCAGGTCCAGCACGTCCAGCAGCTCGGTGGCGGAACGCGCGACGGGCTGCTTGCGCAAGCCTTCGGTGCCGCGATCGATCACCGTGCTGGAGATCGCCGACACATCACAGATCGCATCCGCGAACGGCAGTTCGGCTTGCAGCCCAATCGCCCATTGCAGCACGAGGATAGCCTCGTAGCGCCACAAGAACTGCGCGATCTCGTGTTCGGACGGCGTCTCCTGCGCGAGGAAAGCGCGTTCGGCGTCGGTCAGATTGGCGAAGGCTGGCGGAAAGCGCTGCCGCAGGTCGGCCACTGTGATCGGCGTCTTGCTGGTCAACGATTCAGCGCGAATGGCCACCACGAACAAGGCCAGCATGCGGCGCAGGATGTCTTCCGGCTGGCGCTGACGCAGTTCCGGCTCGGACACCAGCGGCGGCAAATCGGCCGGCACGTCGACCTTGCGCGCGGCCAGCTGCTGCTCGCTGCGCGCCTTGCGCTGCCAGGCTTGAGGAGGATAAGGCACCACCGCATTGGGATCGCCATCGCCAGTGACCGCAAGCAGCACGCGCCCCTGCGGATCACGCACACTGCCATCGTCCATGAAGACAATCGCGTTGGCCGCTTCCGCCCAGGCGTGAAAATCGGCCATGTGGGCTGGATCCACGGCGAGGCTGATATGGTGCTGCGTGCGTTGCAGGTGACGGATCACGTGATAGCGGGTGCGGCTCATGGCGCCCTGCCCTTGATCGGCCAGCAGATGCATCATGCCGTTCAGGTGCGGCGCCAGCTCGCCGCCGGACAGGTCGCGGCGGCCGTTGATCACGTGCGGGAAGGCTGGCTTGGGCACATCGCCCACCGTGCAGTAAGCGTTGAGCAGAACGTGGTTGCTGATGTCTTTCGATGAAAACAGCTGCTTGAGTCGATTTAGCATAACAATTTATTCATTTATCGCATGTCGAGCGCGCGGCGACGGCGCGGCGGCGGGAATGCCTTATCCAATGCGGCCAGATCATCGGTGGAAAGCCGCAGATCAGCCGCGGCGCGGTTGGCGCGCAAGTGTACAGGATCGACGGCCTTGGGGATAGCAATCACGCCATCCTGATGCAGCACCCAGGCCAGCGCGACCTGCGCCGGCGTGACGCCATGCGCATCGGCGACCGCCCTGAGGCCGGGATTATCCAGCAACGCCGCCTGCTCGCGGCCCGAGGTTTCCAGCGGCGAGTAAGCCATGATAGGCATGCCCTGCGCACGTGCCCACGGCAGCAGATCGAACTCGATCCCGCGCTTCATCAGGTTGTACAAGACTTGATTGGTGGCCGGCGCGCCGTAAGTCTGCGCCTCCTCCATGTTTTCGAGATCAAAATTACTGACGCCGTAGGCCTTGATCTTACCGGCCTTCTTCAGCGCTTCGAAGCCGTCGAAGGTTTCGGCGAGTGGGTGATGGCCTTGCCAGTGCAGCAGGTACAGATCGATGGTCTCGATCTTCAAGCGCCGCAAACTGCGCTCGCAAGCCTGCTGCACACCGTCAAAGCTGGCGTTATGCGGATACACCTTGCTGACAATGAACGCCTCATCACGCCGCCCAGCGATGGCGGCGCCCACCACCTCCTCCGCCCCGCCCTCGCCATACATCTCGGCGGTATCGATCAGCGTCATGCCAAGATCGAGGCCAAGCTGCAAAGCCCGCACCTCATCCTGCTTGCGCGCCGCCTTCTCTCCCATATTCCACGTGCCCTGCCCGAGCGCTGGTACCGCGCGCCCAGTTCGGAAACTGATTTCTTTCATGCCGCTTCCTTATCTAAACGGTACGCGCATCTTTCGCGACCTGCGCCATCCCACGCGCCCTCGCGATATCGTTTAAGACGCTGAGTAGAAACTCCAGATCATCCGACTCCAGCGCCGCCGTCATATACTCGGCAGCCACAACGTCGTCATGCAAATACCGGCTTGCATCAAATGGTATCAATTGCTTGGTCGGTTTTTTATTGCTCATGACAATTCATCCAAAATTTTCTGAGCGCGTCCTTAAGATTACCGTCCTCCGTTCGCCTCAAGCGCGCAGCAGCCCGTTTTTCTTCCAGGAGTTTACAGGCCGGAGCGTCCCAACCAGATATCAATAACCGAACGTGGGCAGGTCCTCGGCAC
Organism: Duganella sp. SG902; assembly: GCF_013376005.1. Taxonomy (GTDB): domain Bacteria; phylum Pseudomonadota; class Gammaproteobacteria; order Burkholderiales; family Burkholderiaceae_D; genus Rugamonas. The sequence continues at coordinate 11,104 of NZ_JABMJK010000011.1, forward strand.
TGTCGGCACAGCCACCTTCGACGCCGGGTCGGTCACATCATACACGCGGCTCATGCAACGGGCGGTTCCTTGCCAGACAAACTCCACAAGATAGGTATGCTTGCCCTCGGGCAGGAAGGACATAATTACGGGTCCACAGTTGCCCTTGGATTTGGTGTCCTGCCAGTTACCGTAGCTGGCAACCTGAACCGCCTGGCCGGCCGGCACCGAAGCTTCAAGCTGATCGGAAACACTGCTCACCTTCTCCGTCAGCTTGACGATCCACGGCAGCAGCACATTCTCGCCCTTGTCCCGCACCGTACCTACTTTTTGCAGGTCCTTGCACGTCAGGTCCGCAGCGCCAATCGAGTAATCGACATTCATCGGCATTCCGGTGGAGCGCATCCAGATCCGCGAACTATTATCCGGCACAGCGTCCGTAAGCCCTGGCGGCTTCGCCGGAGGCGTAGTTGCGCAACCCGAAACCAGCAGCCCAAGCAAGATTAATGGCAGCGATAATTTGAAAACAATGAGTGATTTAAAATTTGAGATCATTACTGAGTCATTCGGTCATAGACAGCCACAGCCGGGGTACCCATAAACCAGCACGGCCTATCAAAGCGCTCCCTGCTTATATCAAGCCAACAAGCTTAAGGTCGCGTACAAATACATCAACTTCATCGTTGGGAACTCCGGCTAAGATGTTATCCAGCCCATCAGCTCTTATCCGATTCGCAATATTTTCTCTTAGCTTAGCATCCCAATCAAAATACCATCCACCAGAGATAACCAAAACAACAACATCCCACATCAAATTTTCAATTGAACGTTCGAATCCGCCTTCAAAAACACAGGACACATACCCTACTATCTCGCTGTGTGAATGACCACCTTTTAAAGCCCGATCCCTGCAATAATCAAAATAAGCATCCAACGCGTAGGATTTTAGTCACCGAACAGTATTTTAAAGAAGCCAGGTTTCGGCGTGACGCGACTGATATGCGTGCTTGGTCCGTTTGGACGCAACAAGTCGCCGGGATAATGTTCATGTCCCAAGCAGAGCGTATCGTCTATATCAAACGCTTTTGCCGCAACGGCAGCCTCGACGCACCAACGCCCAAAATAGCTTCCTCTATCAAGCGGATTCTTTACCGGATCGCCGTAGTCGTACCACCACACTTCGTCTTTGCCTTTACGAGCCAGTTCGGAATACCAGTTATCCACGAACTCGCGTAGCAGTTGGGGACGATGTTCAGGCAAAGCCTCGATGGACTTCAATAATCTCGCATAAGGTTTACGATGCAACAGTTGGGTGCCAATGGTCCGGTCCTTTTGGCGGGCCGCCATGACGCGGTCGAGCAGCTCATCCTGCCCAGCTGTGCCGATCAATGTCACCAGACGATTCCACTGTTCATCTGGAATCTCTAGTGTAAGCGCCAGCCCAACTAACCAGAAGCACCAGTTATAGTGATTCAAATTGCTAAGCTCGAATATCCAATCGCGGCAGGTATTCAGATTGTGCTCTTTACATACAGCTTCGGCCAAACGGTTGGACAGTTCCCACATGTCATTCACGCCGCTGAAATTCGAACCCAACTCAGCAAGAGAATCTCCGTGCGAATAACGCTCATATATTAGCCGGAGAAATTCAAATGCAGCATCAAGCGCGTACTGAAGGTCATAAGTGGATTCAGGCTTGGCGCAGCTAAAAGTGAACGCATTTTTATTACACGATCCTGACTATGCTTAACCCACTTATTCCAATATTCTGACTGGCCCATCACGTCACGAATCACGGTGTAGCTTCCGACATATTTTTAATACGAAGAATTATTTTGGTGGATCGACAGGCTGGGCGTTACCTAATGAATCCAAAACCTGCACTTCGGTAGAGCCGTCAGGTCGAGTAGTAACCACCCTGGTTTCAGTGCATCCTCCCTTGACTTACTTTTCCCAGTAGTCGCTTCAGGTTGACTGCGTTTGCGGGCCGTGTTTCTGCTCGAACCGTAGAAAGTCCCTGCTAATTTATTTTGAATGAATCATCACCCTGATAGTTCTTTAAGTAAAGTCTGAAAAGTTAAATTTTTTCTCTACTTCAACTGGGCCAGAAAGCACGAATTCACGCCAAGCATTCAAAATGATATAAAAATTATTTATTGAAATCTTCTCAAGACAAGCTTCTTCGTACAACGAAAAGATTTCAACTTCAGAACGTTCAATGTTTACTGCTCAAGATTCTCTGCTCCAACTACTAAAAATAGCCTCTTGATGAAGGACTGAAAAGTACCTCCTGCAAACCCTCATCTATCACTTCTATAGACTTTAAATAAGAAACCCCACCATCATCGTAGAGTAAACATGCCAATGGACTAATATCATAATTATTTAATTTATCAGATAGGCATCGTGGAGAAAAAGCATCGTGATTTTCCCCCCCAAAAGAAAATGATATTCGTCATTAACCTTTACCTTACTAATGGGCTTCTCGCTCAGGGGTCTACCATCATGAGCCGTAGTGGTAGTACGTCGATGCGGGCCGCGATTTATATGCCTGGAATGGTCCACACTAGAAAAATTATTCGATAAGCATTATTGGCAATTCTGCGTATAAAAGATCTTCCTTTTCCATCACCGTAAAATTCATACGATCAACACATACAATTACGCCAGGCGGAGATATATCATCTAGCGCCATTTTTTCAGATTTTGAAAAAAAACAGAACGCAATTTTATCAATCCACCAAGCTGCAGGAGCGTCTTGCAACTCTTGAAAATCGAATCCAACCGTTTCTTTCTGAATTTTAACCAGATGATTTTTTGCGATATCCCTAGCCTCATCTTTTCTAAGACTACTCAATCTATATTTATTGCAAATTGGATACGCTTCAACACCAATTTTCCTCAGGACCTTCGTGACCCAAAGCGCCTCAAGTTGAGTAATAGACAGTCCCAAAAATCCGTTGTCATCAGTACGGAGATTTTTCTCCATAGAAGAAAATACAGGATCAACGGAAAAAATCCTGGACAATCTGGCATCGGAGAATGAAAATTCACGTGAACAGCAAATATCATAATTCTTCATAAAACCCTCCTTATTTCTTAACTTTTACCACAACACGGCTATTTTTCTTCCAGGCGGCAAGAAAATCTCGAGCCGAAATTCCGTAGGCCCCCTGAAGAGGATCTCTGATATTAACGATACCATCTTTTATTCCGTCAACCACCACAGCATGGCCGTTTACATTGACAATTGCAGGTCCTTCACTTGCAACTACGTCTCGCAAAGTAGTTAAGCTCATACTATCTCGACTAAATACCGCTGTAAGTCCTCCATTTTCCGTTATAGCTAATGCTCCTGGGATATCGCGGAAAGAAGCTCCTTGACCAGAAATCCAATTCAAATCTGCGCGTAAATACGCTTCCGGGACGTCAATACCAAAGTCACTGATGACCATTCTACAGGCTGCCGGAACACAAGAGTCAGGCATAGCTTGCGATATTACTTTTCCATCAGGAGAATAATCGTATCGCTTAATTTCAAGACCGAATCCGACCTTATTGATGTCTGCAAGATTTCCCGCGAGCTCTGCGACAACATCAGGACTGGCACCCTTGATTTTACTCGCCAGTGCACGAGATAACTGTTCAGCCGAATCGATAGCCAAACCAGCGGCTTTAGCTCCGACCGCAGACATAGCGAAATCCACCAGCGCTCCACCGAACATTTTCCCAGACGATTCACCAAGCGCTGCACTATCCCTTTGTAGCCAATCAATGTACAAGGCAATTGCGGCATCTTGAGCTTGTCCCTTAAGTGACGCTGCTAACTTGGTCATCGTCGCTTTGGGATCAGCCACCATAACATTTACAGCATCGACCAATTTTGAGTAGGTTTCTTTATCCAGTAATGACGCGTATCCCTCCAATGAGGTCATGACACCTTGTGGCACTCCCGAACCGAAGCCCTTAGCCGTATTGGCTGTAAACGTTGCGGCGCCACTCCATCCCATGTCAGTAAACGAAATCGCTGCCTGCGCCGCGTAGAGATTTCGCGTTTGAGGGTCGGTGATTGCTTGAACTGCCAGATAATTCCCGTTTGAGAATTGTGCTTTCGTAGAGGTGAAAGCAGCCTGCTTGCCATCTGCAGTGGTGAAGGTCAAACCTGCCACTTTGGCTTGATTTTGCAAATAGGCCCCGGCCTCCTTTAACCGCTCAACCTCCTCCGGTGTGTAGGTAGCATATGCTTTCTGCCAATCAGCATCATTCGCAAACAAAGCACCACGCGTAAGTTCAAGTTCGGCTTGCTCAGGCGAAATGCCTTTTAAGATCGCATAGTCCTTAACTTTACTTTTAATAAAACTAGCCTCCTGGGGATGCAATTGACGGTTATTAGTATCTGTGGCCAAGGCGGCGGCACCGCCTTCAACGCCTCCAACAATAGCTCCCATCGTCAGTGAAGTCGTCTCAGCCAACCCTTGAGCGAACATTTTGGCCACTTCAGGACTCAAACCTTGTTCGACCAAGGCGGCCTCAGTCATCGACTGCAATTTATTCAGATATTCAGCCGAGCCAGCGACAGTTGCAGCACCGACCGCGCCACCGATACCCCCGGTTAAAGCGCCGCTGATGGTGTGGAGTGCCACGCGATATTCGCCACCCTCGTCCCATTTCGCAATTTCCGCCTCGCTGGCATTTGCCTTTTTCAGCTCATCCATCTGTTTCTGCGCAAAATCAGCAATCGCCTTCGGTGCCTGCTTGCTGAACTCCTGGGTGATGGCGATCTGGGCGTCGATTTCTTTCTGCAGTTGCTGCGCATCCCAGCCTTTGGCCAAGGCGCCGGCATCCGCCGTCTCGGTCGTGAGGTCGCGGTTGATTGTGGACAGCACGGTTGCTGCGTCTGTACCGGTCGCCAATTGCTTGGTCGGGTCGGTGATGACGATCAGGCCGCCACTGATACCGCTGACGGTCGTGCTGCTCTGGCTACCGTTTTCGGAACCAAAGCCTGCGCTGGCTCCCGGCTTACTGGCGGCCGTTGCAGCCGTCTTCTGGTCGTCAGTCAATTTCTTTTCCGGAGGCGGGATCTGATCGCCCAACTTGCCGCTGACCGAGGCGGACAAGGAGTAGCCGCTGGCACTGTACTCGTCCTTGTTTTGTAAATCGCTCGACGTCAGGCTACCCGTCATCAGCAGGTTGCTGCCCTGGTCCACCGCGACCTGGCTGCTGCTTAGCACGCCGCCCTTCAGGTCGGTATTGCCAACCACGGTGACCTGGAAGCCACCATCGCCAGCCTTGATGCCGCTTTGCTCCAGCACCGACAGAAAATCACCGTTGACGTTCGACTTGCCGACGCTGATGCCTACCGTGCTCGTGCCGTAGCAGAACGGCGGAATGCACAGGCTTGCGTTGAAGCCCGAGCTGCTTTGTTTGCTGTCGAACTTGCTGCTGTCCTGCAGGCTTTCGATATTCAGGTTGCCGCCGACTTGCGCCACCACGCTGTCGCTGGCAATCACACCGCCTTTCAGTGTAGTATCGCCGCCGCTGGTCACGCTGACGTTGCCGCCAGCGGTCACATGGGTATTTGTATAGCTGATATCGTCGCCGTCCGCGTTTCCGCGTGCCCGGCTGGCGGCCAGGTCAATGGTAAAGCCATTGGAGGTTCCACCGATGCCAAAACCGATGCCGATGCTCGTGCCACTGGAGCTGTTGGTGCTGTGCTGGCTTGCGGTATTCTGCGCGGCGAGCAAGTTCACATCGTTATCGGCCTTCAGCACAACGTTACCGCCAGCAGAAATATCGCTGCCGATCGCAGTTAGATTGCTATCCTTACCTGCACCGGTCGCGACAATGCTGACGTTGCCGCCGGCCGCCACCGTGGAACCGACTGCGGTCTCGCTGGTGGTCACAACCTTGTTATCGCTCTTGGAGTTGCCCAGGCTGATGCTGACTTGCAGGCCGGTCTTTTGCAACGCTTCAACCGAGGTAGGCATGCTGCTTACCGTGCCAGCCGCGTTCAGCGCAGCCAATGCCTGCATGCGACTGTCGCTGGTGTTGCTCGCGGCATTGGCCATGTTGGCCAGGCTCTGGATCTGACCCACCACAGGCGCCGTAATCGTGCCGCCGATTGCCGTCTTGTTGAAGGTCGAGTGATCCGTGCTGTTGGTGATATTCATGGCGCTGTTGATCAGCACGTCTTGCGCCACAATCGAGATATCGCCGGATGGCGCCTTGACGTCGCTGGAAGTCTGGGTGTACTGCTCGCCAGCTTTCAGCGTGACGTTGCCGCCCAAACTGGCGATCTGGCTGCCGACTTGAGTGACGCTGTCCTGCGTGCCATCGTTAGTGGTTTTCATGGAGCCAATCGCCACTTGGAAGCCGGAACCGATCGAGCCAGATTTCTTGTAGCTGCTGGACGAGTCCCCAGTAAAGCTGTTCTCTGCACTGACGATGCTCAGGTCACGCTTGGCATCAATGGTGATATTTTCGTCCGCCACCACCGTGCTGCCTTTGATGACGGTGTCGCGGCCGCTGGTGGCGCTGACGCTGCCACCACTCAGCACGCTGCCGACTTGGGTAACGGTGTCGCCATTGTTGGCATTGGCGCTCTCGGTCTTGCTGTAGCCTATGCCCTGCTTGAAGTCGAGCGAGAAGCCGCTCTTCTGGTGCTCTTCACTGTGCTGCTCGGTGTTGGTCTGCGCGGCGCTCGACACCAGCAGGTCGCGGCCGGCGTTCAGCGTCAGGGCGTTGTCCGCCGCCAGCTGGCTGCCGGTTACGACGATGTCGTTGCCGGCTTTTACCGACACGGCGTCGCCGCTCACACTGCTGCCCACCACGGCGCTGGTGCTGCTGAAGTCCGCCGTGGTGTCGCTGCTTTTCTTGAGGAAGCCACTCGACTCGCGATGATGGTCGATATCGGACAAATGCGTTTCCTGCACCTGCGTGATGCTAACGTCGCCGGTAGCGCTCAACTGCACCGCCCCGCCGCCAGCAAGCGTGCTGCCCGCAATCGCCAGGTTGCCGGTGTTGGTCAGGCCGGCGCCTACCGTCAAGTTGCCGCCTGCGGCGATGCTGGAACTCACCACTGTCTGGTTTTCCAGGACCTGCTTGTCATAGGACTTGCCTGGCTCGGTTTCCTGCGAGGTCTTGACTTCATTGACCACCGCCGTAATCGCGATATCGCGGCCGGCCAGCACGGAGGCGTTGCCGCCGGCCGAAACCTGGGTGCCGCTCAGTTTCAGGTCTTGTCCTGCCGCCAGCGACAGGTCGCCGCCGGTCGTGATCTGGCCGACTTTGTAGGTGGTGCTGCTGTCTTTCTCCGTGGTGCCGGCCAATTGCGATGCATAGTTGCTGCCGGTTTGCAGCGCGTAGAAGCTGATGTCGCGTCCCGCGCCGATGCTGGCGCTGGCGGCGGTGATGGTGCCGCCGGTGTCCACCACGTCGCGGCCGGCGCTGATGGTCAGCGCGCCGCCGGCGTTGATGCTGGCCTGGTTGGACAGCGAGGTGTAGCTGCCGTTGTTGCTGGCGTTGACGTATTCCTGCTTCACCGTCAGCGATTGGTTGATGACGTCGCCGCCAGCCTTCAGCACCATCTCGCCGCCGCTGATGGCGCCGCCTTTGTTGAGGATGTCCTGCCCCGCCACCAGCACGGTGCGGCCGTTGCCGCCATCGATCAGGCCGCCGCGGTTGACGATGCTGTCGGCGGTGCGGATGTCCACGCCGGCGCCGGTGACCAGCGCGCCGCTCGGTTTGACCGCATCGTGGCCCGCATGCGCGAGATACACTTTCGGCACCAGCACTCGTTCCACCGTGCCGTCCGGCAGACTGACGGTTTCGCTTTCCATCCACACGATGTCGCTGGTCAGGTGGGCGACCTGGTCGGCCGTGAGGGCGATGCCGGGACGCAGGTTGTATTCCTCGGCAAAGCTGATGCCACTGTTCAACAATTCCTTGTAGCGGCTATCGTCGCTCAGACCGTCGCTTGGCGCGCGGCCGGTCAGTCCGATCAACTGGTCACGCACCATGCGCTGCTCGTAGAAACCGTCACCCAGGCGTTTCTGGGTGGCGGCGGGATCCATGTTGAGCGCGCTCAACAGGTAGTCGCTGCTGATCCATTCGCCGTGGTTGGCGAACTGGGAGCGCGTCTCGAACAGATAGCTGCCGCTGCTGTCCGGGTTGATGGTGGACAGGCCGTTCGGCGCCACCTTGACGGCATTGGCGTTGCCGCCGACTTGCGAAGCGCCCTGGGTCTGGCTGGCGCCGCCGCTGGTGCTGATGTCGCCCAGCGCGCCACTGTGGGCGCCGCTGCCGCCGGCCGCGCCTCTGACGCTGGCGCGGCTGATGCGGTTGCTGCCACCGGTGTCGTCGACTCCGCTGGCGCTGTTCTGCAGGCCGCTACCGTTGGTGTCCAAGATGGCTTGGGCATCGTTGCCGGTGCCGCCACCGCTGACCAGCGTGGCTTGCGCCGCCTGGTTGAGGCGGCCGCTGCCGCTGGCCTGGCCGTCGAGCGCCGCGGTGTTGCTGCCGCCAGTGCCGCTGGCCACGCCGGCGGCGCTGCTGTTGTTGCCGATGGCGCTGCCGTTGATCCGGCCGGTGGTGGCGCCGCCGCTGGCGCTGTGGCCGCTGGCGACGCTGACGCCGGTCGCGGTGTTGTTGCCGGTGGCGACGACATTGACGCTGTCGCGGATGTTGCCGGCCGTGCCGGCGGTGACGTCGACGTTGGCGAAGCTGCGGCCGCTGATGGAAACGCCTTGGCCGCCGGAGATGGTGCCGGCGGCGCTGCCGATCACTTCGGTCAGCGTCGGCGCGGTGTAGGGTGTGACCACACCTTTGTCCGAGGTCCAGGTGCCGTCGAAGGTGTGGGTACGGTAGAGCGTCGCGCCTTCGTTGGTAATGGCGGCGCCGCCGTCGATGCTGAGGCCGCCGGTGGCCATGATGTTGCCGTACTGATTGGTCAATGCCTGGCCAACGGTCAGGTACATATTGCCGCCGGAAAGAATCTGCGCCTCGGCACCGGATCCCGGAGCGATCTGGTCTTCCACCGCCGTGTGATGGGCCAGGCGGGATTGCTCCATGTCGTAGCCACCGCCAGTTGAGCGCGACTGGTCACGCCGGAATACGCCCGTCGGATCAACCCAACCTGGGTCGGTGATGAAACGTATGCAGTTCGTGCTGCAGCTACCGTAGCTGCTGGAGTAATCGGGTGCCGGATTGATCCAGTTGGTGACGTATTCCAGATAGAGACCATCCGGCGTTGCGGTCGAGCCGCCCTGGTCAGGATTCGTCTGATGGTCAGCGACGAAGTAATACAGCACGCGCGTGCCTTCGCTCACATTGATGCGCAAGCGCGATCCGTAGGCGTTGTACAAGCCGGTGGACGCCCAGAAGAACGCCGAGTCATTCGCGTGGGTGCGGATGACTGCCCTCCCGTACGTGGTGCCGTCGGGCGCAACCAGCGTTTCATTTTCCAGGATGTCGTCAGGATTCACATAGTAGACCTCGTGGGGGTAGTAATTCGCGGCACTGGTTTCATAGGAGTTGTGATTGTCGCCGTGGTTGTACCAGCTCGGCTTCAGCATCAATTTTGTTTCATCCACCGTCTCCACCTTCGCCAGCGTCACATTCTCGCGGATGTTATTCAGCGTGCCGGTATTCATGCCGAGGTCGCCGCTGGCTTCGATGGTCGAGGAGATGTTGTTGACGACGCCCGTCGCGCCGCCGTCGGCGGCCGAGATCGACAGCGAACCGGCGCTGTAGATGGTGGCGCCGCCGGTATTGTTCACCGTGCCCGCCACGCCCAGCGCGATCGAATTGGTCGCGCCCAGCAAGGTGCTGGCGCCGGTGTTGTTGAGGTTTTGCGCGACCAGCACCACGTCGCCGCCGACGATGGCGTTGCTGTTGTCGACCGTGCCGCCGCTGCTCAGGTTCAGCCGGCCTTCGCCGTTGATTTCGCCGGCATTGGTCAGATCGCCCGCCGCACGCATCGACACGCCCTGTCCCTGAATCACCGCCCCGGCATTGTTGACCACCTTATTGCCGCTCAGGCTCAGGTTGCGCACCGCTTCAAAGGTGGCGTTATTGGTGATGTTGCCGCTGACCGTCAGGCTGAGGTCGCGATTGGAATGGAATTGCTGCGTGCCGTTGTTCTGCGTGTAATCGCCCTCCATCGTCAGCGACAAGTCGCGCCCGCCCTGCATCTCGCCGCTGCCTTGCAGCGTACGGGTGGCAATCGCCAGGTCGCGGCCCGTGGTGATATGGCCGGCGTCGTTGCTGAGCGCCTCGGTAGCGAGGCTCAGGTCGCCCTCGGTGCCAATGGCGGTACCCATCTGGCCGCCGTTGTTGTTGACGGTCTTGGCGTTGATCAGCGCGTTGCCGGCGGCGACGATGGAGCCGCTGTTGTTCAGCGTGGCCGCCACCTGGTTGAAGGTCAGCGTGCCGCCGCTGTTGATCTTGCCCTGATTATCGAGCTGCTGCGTCACCTGCAATTCCATGTTCAGGCCGGAGGCGATATTGCCGCCCGCCCCGCTTTGCAAGGTGGTCGCCTTGATCAGCAGGTTACCGTTGCCGCCGATGATGCCGTTGTTGCCGATGGTGCCCTGGCTGGTCACACTCAAGTCGCCACTGCCGATGTTGACGATGCGGCCGATGCCGTTGTCGATGGACAGCGCTTCCAGCGTCAGGTTGGCAGCCGCACCGGCCGCTTCGATGGCGCCGCCATCGTTGGCCAGCGCGCCCGTCGCTTTCAGCACCAGGTCGCCCACCGACTGGATCGTGCCTTGCACGTTATTGACGGCGCCGGCAATCGTCAGCGTGCCCTTGCCGTCCGACAGGATCTGGCCCTGCACGTTGCTCAGGCTGTTGGTGGTCACGCTCAGGTCGGCCGCACCGCCCTTGGCGGTGGCGATCTGGCCGTGATCGTTGACCACGCTTTTCGCCACCACGGTGAGCGTGCCGCCGGCCACTATCTGGCCGTCATTGGTCAGATCCGCAGCGGACTGGTTGAAGTTCAGCTTGCCCGTGCTGGTGATGGCCGCATGGTTGTCCAGCTGTCCGGTGATGCCCAGCTCCATGTCGCCACCCGCGCCGATGGCACCGCCGCTGTTGTTGACCAGCGTTTGCGCCAGCAGTTCGAGCTTGCCGTTGCCGGCCAGCGTGCCGCTGTTGACGATGTTGCTGTCGGCGTGCACCGTGGTGTCGCCGCTGCCGACGTTGACGATGCGTCCGCCGCTGCTGTCCACCGAGGCGGCGCGGATATCCAGCGTGCTGGATGCGCCGCCGGCTTCGATGGCGCCGCCGCTGTTGTTCAGCGCACCACCAGCCTGCACGGTCATGTCCCGCCCGGATTGTAGCGTGCCGTTGCTGTTGTTGAGGCCGGCGTCGCTGGTGAAGCTGGCTTCGCCGCTGGCGAGGATCTTGCCGCTGCGGTTGCTGATGCTGCCGCTCTCCACCGTAATATCGGCGCCCGAGCCGGCGGCGGTGGCGATCTGGCCGCCATCGTTGTTGAAGCTGGCGGCGCGGAATACCGCTGCGCTGCCGGAAATCAGCTGGCCGCTGTTGCTGAAGCTGGCGCCGGCCTGCGTGAAGTTGAGCGTGCCCGCGCTGCTGATGGTGCCGGCGTTTTGCATCTGCTGCGTCACGCCCAGTTCCAGATTGCCGCCCGAGGCCAGCGTGCCGCCGGCCTTGTTCTGCACCGTCAAGGCCAAGAGGTAAAGGTCGCCATTCCCGGCCATCATGCCGCTGTTGATCAGGCTGGTCTGGCTGGTGATGAAAGTATCGCCGCCGCCGACGTTGACGATACGGCCGCTGCTGCTGTCGATGGAGCGGGCTTGCACACTCATCGCGCTGCCGGCGGACGCGGTCTCGATCACGCCGCTGACGTTGGTGAGGGCGCCGCCCGCGTTCAGTTGCATGTCCTGTCCGGCTTGCAGCGTGCCCAGGCTGTTGTCGAATGCGCCAGAGGCCGACAGCACGGCATCGCCGCTGGCCAGTACGCGGCCGCCGCGGTTGCTCAGGCTGGCGCTTTCAATGACGACATCGGCGCCCGATCCGCCGAGGGTGGCGATCTGGCCGCCATCGTTGTTCAGGCTGCCCGCATGGATGGTGGCCTGGCCGGCCGAGGCGATACTGCCGTTGTTGCTGACCTGCGCCGTGGTTTGCAGGAAGTCCAGCGCGCCGCCGCTTTGGATGGCGCCGTGGTTTTCCAGGCGCTGGCTGAGCGACAAGGCCATCGGCCGGCCGGACTGGATCAAGCCGCCGGCATTGTTCCGCAGGCTTTGCGCGGTGAGCGCCAGGGCGCCGTTGCCGGCGATCGTGCCGCTGCTGGTGATGCCGGCCTGCGCCGTCACGCCGGTGCTGGCGGCGCCGACGTTGACGATGCGGCCGCTGCCGTTGTCGATCGCACCGGCTTGCACCTCCAACGCGCTGGCGGCGGCGACGGCCTCGATCACGCCGGCGTTATTGCTCAGCAAGCCGCCGGCGTCCAGTTGCAGGTCGCGGGCCGCCTGAATCAGGCCTTGGGCGTTGTCGAGCGCACCGGCCACCTGAACGATGGCGTCGCCGCTGGCCTGCACGCTACCGCCGCGGTTGCGCATGCTGTCGCCGGTGATGGCGATGGCGGAATCCGAACCCGGCAAGGTGGCAATGATGCCGCCATCGTTGTTCAAGGCGCCAGCCCGTATCGTCGCCAGGCCGGCGGACACCATCCGGCCACCGTTGTTGACGATGGCGGTGGACTGGGTGAAGGTCAGCGCGCCGGCGCTGTTGATGGCGCCGGCATTGTCGAGTTGCAGCGTCACGCCCAGCGTCATGGCCTGGGCCGAGGTGACGCTGCCGCCCACCATGTTGCGCAGCGAGGCGGATGTCAGGTCGAGCGCGCCATTGCCCGCGATGACGCCGCTGTTCAGCACCGCATCCTGTGCGCTGATGCGGGTGGCGCTGCTGCCGATATTGACGATGCGGCCAGCCGTGTTGTCGATGGCTCCGGCATCCAATTGCAAGGTACTGTCCGTGCCGACAGCTTCGATCACGCCGCTGTTGTTATAGAGCGCGCCGCCTGCGCTGAGGCGCACGTCTTTCTGCGCCTGGACCGTGCCGCCGCTGTTGTCGGCCGCATCCGCCGCGCGGATCGCAGCGCTGCCGTCAGCCAGGATCACGCCGCCGCGATTGCTCAGGTTTTGGCTGTCGATCACGATATCGCCGCCACTGCCCTTGAGAGTCGCCAACTGGCCGCCGTTGTTGTCGAACAGACCCGCCGCGATGGTCGCCCTGCCGCCCGAGACGATGCCGCCGCCGTTGTGCACCGCCACCGTGGCCAGCGTGAAATCCAGCGTGCCGACACTGTTGATCATTCCTTGATTAGTCAGTTCGTCGCTCACGCCCAGCGTCAAGCCGGCGCCCGAGGACAGCTTGGCGGCGGCGGTGTTGCGCAGGATTTGCGCGCCGATGTCCAGCTTGCCGTTGCCGGCCACCAGGCCGCCATTCAACAGCAGACCCTCGGCCCCCACCTGCATCACGCCAGTCCCCACATTGACGATGCGGCCGGCGCTGTTGCCGATTGCCGCCGCCTGCAAGTGGAAGGTGCTGTCCGCGCCAATCGCTTCGATCGCGCCGCTGGTATTGTCGAGCGCGCCACCGGCGGCGACGCTCACGCCACCACCGGCCTGGACCAGGCCCTGCGCATTGTTCACCGCGCCGGTGACGTTAAAGATGGCGTTGCGGTCCGCCTGTATCACGCCGGAGCGGTTGCTGATGCTGCCGGCGGTGATGCCGACATCGGCCTGCGACTGCTTCAGCGTGACGATCTGGCCGCCATCGTTGTTCAGCACCCCGGCGGCCAGCTGCATCCTGCCGCCCGCGACGATTTGCGCCGCATTGATCAGGGTGGCGGTGGCCAGCGTGGAGCTCATGCCGCCGGTGCTGCTGATGACACCGTGGTTACTCAGCGTGCCGCGCACGCCAAGGCGCATGTCGGCGCCGGACGCGATGGTTGCGCCAGCCGTGTTGTTCACCGTGAGCGCGCTCACCGCCAGATTGCCATTGGCGCCGATCACGCCGCCGTTCTGGATGTAGCTGCCGGAACTGATGCTGGTCTCGCCGCTGCCGGCGTTGACGATGCGGCCGCCGGTATTCTCGATCGCGCCCGCCCGCACCTGCATGCCACTGACGCTGCCCAGGGCTTCGACCACGCCGCCGCGGTTGTCGAGCAGGCCGCCCACGCTCAGTTGTTGCGTGCCGCGCGATTGCAGCACGCCGGCGCGATTGTCCAGGGTCCCGCTGGCGGCGAGGTCGGCGGCGCCGTCCGACTGGATGCGGCCACGCTGATTGTCCAGGTCGTGGCTGCGTATCGTCAGCTTGGCGCCCGATGCGGTCACGGTGGCAATCCGGCCGTCGCTGTTGCTCAACTGGCCGGCATCCAGCAGCATGTCGCCTTGGGAAATAATGTCGCCGGCATTGGTGAGTTGCTGCGTGCTCTTGGTGGAGGCCAGCGTGCCGCCGCTCTGGATCGCGCCGTCATTTCGCAGCTGGCTGGCGATGGCCAGCTTCATGTCGCCGCTGGACGTCACGCTGCCGTCCAGTGTGTTCGTCACGCTGTCGGCGCCCAGTTCCAGCGCGCCGTTGCCGGCGATCACACCGCTGTTGTAGATGCTGGTGTCGGCGCCGATATGCGTCGCGCCCGCGCCCACATTGGTGATGCGCCCCGCCGTGTTGTCGATCGCCTGGGCCTGCAGCCTCATGACACTGGCCGGCCCCAGGCTTTCGACCACGCCGGCGTTGTTGTCCAGCTGGCCCGCGGCCGCGAGGTTCAGGTCGCCGCCAGCGCGTATCAGGCCGTTGCGGTTGGCGGCCTGGCCGTCCAGGCGCAGGTCGACATCGCCACTGGCGACGATGCTGCCGCCGTCGTTGACCAGATCGACGGCCTGCAGCTCGACACGGGCGCCGGAACTGCCGGTGGTCGCAATCCGTCCGGGATTGTGGATGTTCAGGGCCAGCACGCTGATATCGCCGGCGGCGAAGATGTCGCCCTTGTTGCCGATCTCGGCAGCGGCGCCGTCGATCCGCAGCATGCCAGCGCTGCTGATGTCGCCGGTGTTGTCCAGCAGCTGCGCCACTGTCAACGTCATATGGCTGCCGCTGGCGATCGTACCCGGATTGAACACGCTGGCCGCTCGCAGGCTCAGTTGACCGTTGCCGGCGATGATGCCGCCGTTGTGCACCGTCGAGATCGCGCGGATCAGGCTGGCGCCGGCGCCGGTGTTGACGATGCTGCCGTCGCTGTTCTCGATCGTGTCGGCGACCATGCTCAGCTTGCTGCCGCCACCGGTGGTCTCAATCACGCCGGAGGTGTTCGCCAAGGTTTGCGCGACGGCGATGACGCCGTCGCCGTCGCCGTGGATCACGCCGTAGCTATTGTTGAGGCCAGCCTTGCGCGCATTCAATTTGAAGTCGCGGTCGGCGATCATCTGACCGCTGGTGTTGTCAATCTCCTGCGCGCTCAATGCCAGGTTGCCGCCGGACCCGGCGGCGGTGCCGATCTGGCCGCCGCTGTTGTTGGCGTGCAGGATGTCGATGTTGATATTGCCGCCGGCGGCGATCTGGCCGGCGTTGTTCAGGCTGGCACCGACCTGGGCGAAGTTGAGGCCGCCGCCACTGCTGATGGCGCCCGGATTGTCCAGTTGCCGGCTCACGCCCAGTTCCAGCGCGCCACCGGCTTGCACTGTGGCGCCGGCCAGGTTTTGCATGGTTTGCGCGTCGATGGCCAGCGCGCCATTGGCGCCGATGGCGCCGGTATTCAGCAGGTTGGTGTCGCTGCGCACGGTGCTGGCGCCGCTACCGGCATTGGCGATACGGCCCGCGCTGTTGTCGATAGCGCTGGCATGGATCTGCATCGCCCCGGTGGCCTGGGTCGCCTCCAGCGTACCCGCTTGATTGTCGAGTTTTCCGGTGGCGCTCAGTATCAAGCTGGTGGCGCCCTGGATGTAGCCGGTGTGGTTGCCGACCGCGCCGGCGGCGCTGATGGTGTTGCTGCCGGCGGAAACAATCTTGCCGCCGTCATTGGCGATGGCGCCGCTGGCCAGCGACAGGTTCCGGCCAGTGGAGAGGATGCCGCTGGCGTTGTCGAAATCCCGCGACTGGCCGTCGAAGCTGCCGCCGACGAGCAGCTTGCCGCTGTTGTTGTCGAAGGCGCCGGTACGCAGGGTGAAATCCTGCAGCACGCTGATCTGCCCGGCGCGATTGCTGAAGGGGCCGCCGTTGATGGTCAGCGAGGACAGATTGAGCTGGCCACCTGTGTTGTCCAGTGTATGCACGTTGAGGCCGATCGCGCCGCCCGACATGATCTGGCCCCCATCGTTATTGACGGCGCCGGCGACGTGGAGATAGCCGGCCGGAATGGGAACCGGCAAGGTGCCGCTCGTACCCGTGCCGCCGTCACCCGCTCCGGGGCCGCCGCCAGCGCCGCCCGCAGCCGGTCCCGGGTCGTCGCCCGTTGCGGCGCCGCCACCGGAGCCATCGCCGCCGGCGCTGCCGCCGTTACCACCAACGCCGGCGCCGGCACCGCCGTCGCCAGCAGCGGCGGCTGGCGTCGCGCCGACCTGCCCGCCATGGGTATTCACCAAGGCATCGGCGGCGATGTCCAGCAACGCCGCTCCGCTCTGCACGATCTTGCCGGAGCGGTTGTCCAGCGTCCCGCCCGCGCTGTCGATCGCCAGGCTCTGCGCCTGAATCACGCCGTGCCGGTTATCAATATTCCCTTGCGCCACGATGCCGGCGCGGCCGCCACTGCTGATCATGCCGCTGTTGGCCAGGCTGGCCGCAGCCAGCTGCAAGCCGGCTTCCCCATTCAGGGTACCGCTGCTGCTCAACGCATCCGGCGTGCGCATCTCCAGCGCTCCGGTCGCGTACACCGTGCCGCTGTTGTCGACCGCCGCACCGGCCTGCACCGATACCGCGGCCTCGCCGTAGATGCTGCCGCTATTGCCGATGCCGCCCTGTGCCTTCAACGTCAACGCCTTGTTGGCCGCGATTGCGCCGCTGTTTTCAAGCCGGCCCTCGGCAGTCACCACCAGTTCGCCCGCGGACGCGCCAAGCGTGCCGGCGTTGCGCACGCCCACACCGGCTTCCGTGCCGACCAGCGTGATCTTGTTCGCGTACATGCCGCCCAGCAGCGCGGTGTCGATGCCGTAGCGCGGTGCGGCGCCCTGCCCGGCGATCGGGGCCAGCGTGCCGCCGGCGCCGGACTGTTCGTCCGCCAGCCTGACCTGGTTGGCGCCTGCCTGCACCTCCAGCTGCTGCGCCCACAGGCCGGCGTTCAGCTGCACCGAGCGCGCTATCAGTGCCGTATAGTCGACCTGGCGCGCATCCAGCCCCGCGCCGTCCACGCTGATCGCGCCGCGCTGCACCGTGTATCCGGTCAGCGCACCGTCCGCGTTCAACACCGGCGCGCCGGTGGTCAGCGTGGCCCGGCTGACGTTGATGAAACCACCGCCATCCACCGCGATCCCGGCCGCGTTGGCGATCACCACTTCCGCCTTCGCCCCCGCCACCTCGATATAGCCGCGCAACTGGCTCGGATTGTTCGAGTTCACCTCGTTCAGGATGACCTTGGCCGTGCCCTGCGCCATCCATGGGTTGGCGTCGACCCAGCCGCCAAGCTGTGTTTGCACGGCGGTGCGCGAGTTGTTCAGGATCGCGCCGCTCCGCGGCACGTCGAAACGGTTGTAGACGTTGCGCGACACGCCGGCCGCGCTCGGCGTCTGCACGTTCACCTGGAGCACGCCGTTGGCGGCGTTCAGCACGGTCGCCTGCTGGCGGCCGGACGCGTTCGGATCCGCGACAATCTGCGCCGCCGCCACGCCGGCAATCGCGAACGTCAGCCCGAACGCCGACGCCACCCACCACGCCATATTCCGTACCCGCCCCGTCCCCGCGCCGGTATCCGGCGCGGTGGTCGACGCGTTTCCACCTGCCTTGCCATGGCTGCGGGCGATTTCCTGCACCGCCATCATCAGGCCACGGGATTTATTGAAGACGACGCGATAGCAAAGCTTGTTCATGTTCGATCCTTACGCCGGCGGGGTCGGGGCCGGCCTGCAAATTAATACTGATAGTTCAGGCTGAAACCGGCGCTATGGCGGGCGCTCCGGAAATGCTCGGGCTTGCGTATCGGCCGCCCGGAGAAAATATCGAGCTGCACGCCGGCCAGTTGGCCGCGCCAGCCGATGGCGCCGCCCATCAGGCTGTCGCCCGCCAGCAGCGCCGCATGCGGACCGGATACGCGGCCATAGTCGAGGCCCACATACAGTTGGCCGGCGGCGCCGGCCGCCCAGGCCAGCTCGTTGCGCAGCAACCAACCGCGCTCGGCGGAGAGGCTGGCCTCGCCGTCAAAGCCGCGCACGGTGTAACGGCCACCAATGGCGAAGCGGTCTTGCGGTATCAGCAGCGAGTTACTGGCCTGTCCGCGCAGGCTGGCCTGATATTGGAGTTGCGTCGCGCGCAATTTGAACGGCAGCGTCAGCGACACGTCGAGGTTGACCAGCGCTGGACGCGACGTACCATCGTTGAATTCCTCTTCCGGTGCCGGCAGGGTGCCGAAAAAACGCATGCCGCGCTTATAGGCCAGCGTCCCCTCCAGGATGGCGTCGCCGGCAAACTCCTTGTGCGCGAGGCTGAACTCGAGGCCGCTCATCTGACGGCGCTGCACCTCGACCTCGGTGTCGTCGATGTAGTTGTTGCTGCGGCGCTGGTACAGGCGCAGCGCCGCCGTCGTCTTGCGCGCGGCGTCGCGGTACACCACGCGCGCCACCTTGAGTTCGACGTTGGCGCTGGTGCCGCTGTAGATGTAGTTCTGGTTGGCGCCAGCAATACTCTGGTAGTAGCGGTAGCGGCTGGCGTTCAGGGCATACAGCCAGTAACCGGCTGGCATCGAATAATGCAGCGCATAGTTACGGGTGCCGTGTTCGCCACGCGCGTCGCCAACCGGCAGGTCGCGGTTGGCGCTGAAATAAAACAACTCGTGCCAACCCAGCAGGTTGTCCAGCGAGACTGTGGCGCCGCCCTGGTATTTGCCGGTTGAAGCGCTGCCGCTGTCGTCCGCCGACAGGCTCAGGCGCACAGGGCGCGACTGCCGCCACTTGATCAGCAGGTCGCTCTCGCCCGGCTGCTCGCCCGGCACGATCTCAATGTCGGCCTCGGCGGTCGGTACGCGCTTGAGGTTTTCCAGCGCCTGCTCGATGTCGCGCAAATTGAGGATGTCGCCGGGGCGAGCCGGCACCGCGTTGCGCCAGGAAGGGCCGCTCTCGTCCGCCGGCGCCGCAAAGCGCACCGCGCGCACACGCCCCGGCACCAGCAGCAGCGCCAGGTGGCCGGTGGTCAGGTCTTGCGGCGCGGCCAGCACGCGGGTGGTGACATAACCGGCGCCCACCAGCGCGTTCTGCACCTTGGCCAGGATAGCGTTGATGCCAGCGCTGCCCAGGCATAAGCCGATGGCCCCGTCCGCCGCCTTGAGCGCCCACGCGAATTGCGCGGCGCCATCACCATTCAGGGCGATATGACGTATCGGGAAACAAGGCTGCTCGTTGGCGGGGTAAGCGCCGGCGTCCGCCGCCGGTGCGCGCGGCAGGCGCACGTCGGGCCGCTGCTCTTCAGCTTTGTCGCTTAACGCCTTTTCACGTTGCTGCTGCCGCTGCAGTTGTTGAGCAGCGAACTCAGCCTGGTTTTGCGCCTGCGCGCTCGCGCCGAGCAGGCTGAAAGCCGCCGCCAGATTGACGAGCAGCACGAATTGCGGTTGCATTGATTGCCTTATGGAAACTATTTTTGCGGATTATATCCACGTAGTTCCCTTGCGGCAATATATTATTTAATTAAAAATTCTATTTATTTGAAGTATTTTAGTTCAGTATATTTTTTATTAATTCTCACTAATTCTCACATTTATACGTAATAATACTGAGTTAATGCCCTCCCCCTAAATACGCGGCGATCACCTTGGGGTCGGTTTTGAGGTTTTCGGCGGGGCCATGGACGGAGATGCTGCCGTTTTCCAGCACGTAGCCATAGTCGGCCACGTTCAGCGCGGCGGCCGCGAATTGCTCCACCAGCAGCATGGTGACGCCTTCGGACTTCAGGCGCTGGATGATGCGGAACACTTCTTCCACCAATATGGGCGCCAGGCCCATCGACGGTTCGTCCAGCAGGATCACCTCGGGATTGAGCATCACGGCGCGCGCCATGGCCAGCATTTGCTGCTCGCCGCCCGACAGCGTCCCGGCCAGCTGCGTTTGCCTTTCCTTCAGGCGCGGGAACAGTTCCAGCGCCTTGTCCAGGTCGCGCTTGATGTCGCCCTTCGGCCGCGCGCGCGTGAAGCGCGGGAAGGCGCCCAGCAGCAGGTTGTCGGCCACGCTCATGGAGGCGAACACGCGCCGCCCTTCCGGCGAGTGCGCCAGCCCGGCGCGCGCGATCTTGTGCGAGTCGTGGCCGGTGATGTCCTTGCCGTCCAGCGTGACTTTGCCGCCCTTCGGCTTGATCATGCCGGAGATGGCGCGCATGGTGGTGGTCTTGCCGGCGCCGTTGGAGCCGATCAGCGTCACCAGTTTCCCTTTCGGGACCTCCAGCGAGATGCCGTGCAGGACTTCGACCTTGCCGTAGGCCGCGTGCAGGTTGGAGATCGATAGCATGTCGTGTCCTTTTTAATGCGCCGCCGGCGCGGTTCCATCGGTGCCGCCGCCAAGATAGGCTTCGATCACTTTGGGATCACTTTGCACGGCCGCCGGTTTGCCTTCCGCGATCTTCTGGCCGAAGTCCAGCACCGTCACGGTGTCGGACAGCGCCATCACCACGTCCATGTGGTGCTCGATCAGGATGATGGTGATGCCGTGGTCGCGGATCTTGCGGATGATGGCCATCAGCTCCTTGATGTCCGGCGCCGTCAGGCCTGCCGCCGGTTCGTCCAGCAGCAGCAGGCGCGGATTCAGGCCCAGCGCGCGCCCTATCTCCAGCAGGCGCTGTTTGCCGTACGGGAGGTTGCGCGCCTCCTCGTTGGCCAGGTCGGACAGGCCGACGAATTCCAGGATGCTGGCCGCGCGCTCGCGCGCTGCTTTTTCCTCCCGCCTGTAGCGCGGTGTTTGCAGCATCACGTCCAGCACATTCGATTTGAAGGTGTTGTGCAGACCGACCAGCACGTTCTCGGTGGCGGTCATTTCGCCAAACAGCTGGACGTTCTGGAAGGTGCGCGCCACGCCGCCCAGCGCGATCTCGGACGGCGTGCGGCCGGAGATGACCGCGCCGGAGAACGCCACCTTGCCGGCGGTCGGCTTGTAGATCCCGGTCAGCACGTTCATCATGGTGCTCTTGCCGGACCCGTTAGGGCCGATCAGGCCATGCACCGAGCCCTGGACCACGTTCAGGTCCACCTGGTTCAGCGCTTTCAGGCCGCCGAATTGCATCAGGATCCGGTCGACCTTGAGCAGGCTGTCGCCGGCCTTGCCGCCCTCCGCGTGGGCGAATGGCTCCACGCCCGTCGACTGCACGGCCTTGGCGTGCACCGCGCCGCGCCCCATCAGGCCTAGCAGGAAGCCGACAATACCGTCCTGCAGGTAGTAGACGACGAACAGCGTCATCAAGCCGAAGATGGTCAGGCGCCAGTCGACGATGTTCTCCAGTTTGAACGAGAACGCCGCCATGCCGATGGTGGCGATCAGCGGCACCAGCACCCCACGCAGCGTGGAGCGCTTGCGCGCGATCGCCAGCGCGGAACCGATCACGCCCAGCACCGCCGCCGCGACGGCGATCTTGCGGAACAGTTCAATGTCCGCCAGCAGGCTGGGAAGCATCACCACGATCAGCGCGCCGATCAGCGAACCGGAACGGGTCTTGCGCCCGCCCATGATCACCGCCAGCAGGAACAGGATGGTCAGCTCGAAGTTGTAGGTGTTGGGCGAGATGTATTCTTCCGAATAGGCGTACAGGCTGCCCGCCAGCCCGGCAAAGCCGGCGCTGATGATGAAGGCGTACACCTTGTAGCGGTACACGGATACCCCCATGCAGTCGGAAGCGATCGGGCTGTCGCGCAGCGCCTCGAACGCGCGCCCCAGGTTGGATTTGAGGATGCGGTGCACCACCACCAGCGACACCACCATCAGCGCCGCCACCATGTAGTAGTACTGCACCTCGCTCAGCTTCTGGCCGAACAGCACCGGCTTGGAGATCTTGATCCCCATCGGCCCCTCGGTCAGGAAGGTCATTTCGTTGATCAGGATCTGGATGATGGTGCCGAAGGCCAGCGTCACCATGGCCAGGTACGGCCCCGTCACGCGCAGCGCCGGCAGCGCGAGGATGGCGCCAAACACCGCCGCGCCAACCACGGCGGCCGGTATCGCCACCCAGAACGGCGCGCTCATTTTAAACACCAGCACACCCGTGACGTACGAGCCGATGCCGAACAGCCCCGCATGCCCCAGCGACACCTGCCCGGTGTAGCCGACCACGATATCGAGCCCGAACAGCAGGATGGCGTAGATCAGGATCGTTTCGAACAAATGGATGTAATAAGGATTCGGTATCAGCGTCGGGTACAACGCCAGTACCGCCAGCCCCGCCACGCTTGCCGCGACAATTGTCTTCTTCATGGATCAGACCTTTTTGATGGCGGCTTTGCCGAACAGGCCGGACGGCTTGATCGCCAGCACCAGCAACAGCAGCAGCAATCCCGGCACTTCCTTGTAGCCGGTGGAGATGTAGTAGCCGGTGGTGGTTTCCGCGATGCCCAGTATCAGGCCGCCGACGATGGCGCCAACGCCCGAGGTCAGGCCGCCGATGATCGCCACCGCGAACGCCTTCAGTCCGAGCGAGGCGCCCATGGTGGCGCCGGTCAGCGTGAGCGGCGCCACCAGCACGCCGGCAAAGGCGGCGACGGCGGACGACAGCGCGTACGAGAAGGTGATCACCATGCCGGTGTTAATGCCCATCAGGCCCGCCGCGTCGCGGTCGTTGGCGGTGGCCACCACCGCCTTGCCGTAGATGGATTTGCGGTTGAAGATTTCCACCGCCGCCATGATGGCCAGCGCGCCCAGCACCACCGCCACCTGCATCGGCTGCACGTTGGCGCCGAGGATCTGGAATGGCGCCGAGTCCAGCGGTGACGGGAAGGTCAGGTCGTCCTTGCCCCAGATGTTCTCCGCCACGTTCTTGAAAATGATCGCCAGCGCGATGGTGGACATGATCCAGCCGAATTCCGACTTGATCTTGATGGCCGGCCGCACGCCGATCCATTCCACCAGCATGCCTTGCAGCGCGCCGAACACGATCACCAGTGGAATCATCAGCAGGTAGCCCATGTAAGGGCCGCCGTGGATGTTCCCCACCAGGCTGAGGCCCACCAGCGCGCCGAGCATGAGCGATTCTCCCTGCCCGAAGTTGAGCGTGCCGGAGGTGGCGAAGGTGAGCTGGTAGCCGAAGGCGATCACCGCGTAGATCATGCCCAGCGCGATGCCGCTGAACACCAGTTGCAACAGGATTTCCATCATTTTCCCCGATAAGAAAATGGCCAGGCTTGCGTCAACAAGTCTGGCCACTGTGCGGCGCTAGGCGGCCTTACTTGGCATGTACGACCTTGCCGTCCTTGACTTCACCGAACACGGTGATGTCGGCGGTGATGGCTTCGTGATCGTCCTTGCTGTACGGCTTGTCGTAGGTGGTGACCACGCCTTCGACTTTCTCGTTCAGGTTTTCCAGCGCCGCCTTCACTTTCGGGCCTTCGGTGGTGCCGGCCTGCTTGATGGCGGCGGCCAGCAGGTAGATCGAGTCGTAGCCCTGCGCGGCCGACACCGGCGACGGCATGCGCCCTTGCGGCGGGTTGTAGGCCTTGATGTAGGCGTCGATGAAGGCCTTGCGCTTGGGCGTGTTCGGCTCCTGGATGAAGGTTTGCGGCATGCGGGTGCCGTTGCCGTTTTTGCCGGCGTTGTCGATGAAGTTGGCCATCGACAGGGTCCAGCTGCCGATCAGCGGCACTTTCCAGCCCAGTTTTTCCATGCCGTTGGCGATCTGCGCCAGTTCAGGCCCGATGCCGTAGGTGAGCACCACCTCGGCGCCGGCCTGCTTGGCCTTCAGCAGCTGGGCCGTCATGTCGACGTCCTTGATGTTGTACTTCTCGACCGCCACCGCTTTCATGTTTTTGCTGGTCAGGACCTTCTCCAGGTCTTCGCGACCGAGCTGACCGTAGTTGGTGGAGTCGGCCAGGATGGCGACCTTCTTGAATTTGCGGTTGTCCACCGCTTCCTTGATGATCATCTGCGACTGAATCTGGTCGCTGGCGGAGTTGCGGAAGATGTAGTTCTCCGGTTCCTTGGCAAACTGCTGGGTGATGACGGAGCCGGTGGCCACGTTGTTCATCACCGGGATCTTGGCGTCCTGGTAGAAGCGCTGCGAGGCCAGCGCCACGCCGGTGTTGATGTAGCCGACGGTGGCCACCACGCGTTCCTTGTTGATCAGCTCCTGCGCGATTTGCACGCCGCGCTCGTTCTTGGCTTCGTCGTCGCGCTCGATCAGCTGGATCTGGCGGCCCAGCAGGCCGCCCTTGGCGTTGATCTCCGCCACCGCCAGCTTGACGCCGTCGCGCATCGACACGCCCATCGGCGCGGAGCCGCCGGTGAAGGGACCGGACACGCCGATCTTGATGGGATCAGCCGCCTGGGAGGCAGCCGCGAAACCGAGTGCTACACCTGCAACGAGCAATTTCAACTTGAAATTCATGTGCCATCTCCTGTTTATACAACGCTTTTATAGTAGTCGTACGCTGGAAAGTCGCCCCATCGGGAAATCATTGTAGGTTAGTAGAACTACATCAGCAACAGATACATGTGCGGCATCGCAGCAAGGATTACATGCCCGGCGTGGCGCGCTTGAGGGCGCGGTTGGCGAAGCGCATCTGGGTTTCGGACAGCGCCTCGTTGCGCTCGAAGCCCATGGAACCGTCGCGCAGGCCGATGGCCATGGCCATCACGGCTTCCGGATATTCCAGGTCGGCGGCCTTTTCGATCCAGCGGCGCGCGGCCAGTTCGTCGCGCTTGACGCCTTCACCGCTGAGATAGAGTTTGGCCAGCGCGTACATGGCGGCCGGGGTCTGGCGGTTGGCGGCGAATTGCAGCCAGTGCGCGGCGGCCTTGGGGTCGCGCGCGACCGCCATGCCGTTCTGGTACATCATGCCGAGGTAGTAAGCGGCTTGCGCGTCGCCTTTTTTGGCGGCGCCGCTGAACAGTTCAAAGGCGCGCGGCAGGTTGGCCGGCACGCCCTCGGCGCCGCGCAGGTACAAGCGCCCCTCTTCCACCGGCCCGGCCGACGCGGGCAGCGTCAGCGCCAGGCCGGCCGCCAGCAGGGTGGCGCCAGCGGCGCGCGATATGGTGAGCAGGCGCCGGATCTTCATTTGCTTAAATCGATGGCGTAGAGGGCAAAGCCCTTGCCGCCGCCATCGTCCTGTTTGAGCTGGGACACGCCGGCCAGGCCGGCTTCGCGCGCGAGGTCGAGCAGGCCCGGGGCGGAATGGAAGACCACAGCCCCCTTGGTCGCCACCGGCGCGAAACGCCAGCTGCGGGTGGCGCCGTTGCGGGCACGGGTCAGCTGTTTGGCTTTCTGGATGTAGGCGATCAGCACCTCGCGGCTGGAATCCGGCGCGGCGATCACGGTTTTGCCGCCATCCAGGCCGGGAAAGGCGCCGCCGCCGGCGGCGCGGTAGCTATTGGTGGCGACCAGGAATTCCTGCGTCGTCGCCAACGGCGCGCCACGGTACCGCAAGTCGACGATGCGCTGCCCCACCGGCTGGGTGACGTCGATCTGGTAGCTCACGTCGGCGCTGGTCAGCATGTCGAAGTTGAAGCCGTAGACCGCGCTGTTGACCAGCTCCTGCTGCGCGCCGTTGGCCGGATCGATGCGGTTGAAGCGCTCGGCCGATTTCTCCAGCCAGGCCTTCAGGCCGGCGCCGTCGAGCTTCACGGCGTGCAGCGCGTTCGGGTACAAATACAGGTCGGCGGCGTTATTCAGCGCCACGGGGCCCGGCTTGACGTCGGTGTAGTCGGCCACGCCGGCCGCGCCGGTCTTGAACGGCGACGCCATCGACAGCACCGGCAGCGCCGCATACCGCGGCAGGTTGGCCTTGACGTAGTCCTGCACGTACGCCGTCTGCGCCTGGTTCACCAGCTGAATGGCGCTGATGTCGCCAACGTCGGCAAAGTAGCTGCTCATGCGGAAATCGCTGGTTCCCACCGGCGTTTTCACGTAGTTGATGGTGGCGGCGTGTTCGTCGGCCACCAGCGGCGCGATCGAGGGATCGGCGGCGACGTAGCCGCCATCTTTCTGCCTGGTGCCGCGCGCCTCCACCGTGGTGCGGCTCTTGTCGACCACCCAGCGCGTGCCGTCGTGCCTGAGATGCAGGCCAATCACGCCGAGATGCTTGCCCCACAGGCTGGCCATCACGGTCGGCACGCCGAAGACCGTGCCCTTGGCCTTGTCCACGCCCGGCAGGTTGAAGGCGGCGCGCTGGCTGGCCGCATCCGGGAATGGCAGGTGCTCATGGCCGATCAACATGGCATCGATGCCCGGCACCTGCGCCAGATGGTAGTTGGCGTTTTCCATCTCCGGCGTGTAGGGCGCGCCGTCGATGCCGCCATGTGAAATGGCCACCACCAGGTCCGCCCCCTCGGCGCGCATGCGCGGGATGTACTTCAGCGCCGTCTCGCGCACGCCTTCCGCGTACACCTTCCCGGCCAGCCATTGCTTGTCCCACGACAGCACACCCGGCGGCGCGAAGCCGATGATGCCGACCCTGATGGTCACCGTCACCGGTTTGCCGTCCGCGCCGGTGGCGGCGATCTGGCGCCGCAGGATGCGGTACGGCGCGAACAGCGGCTGGCGCGTGCGGGCGCTGTAGATATTCGCCAGCACGATCGGGAAGTTCGGGCCGGCGCAGCGCGGCGCGTCGGCCGGCACGCCGTCGACGTCGAAATGGCTGCCGGTGACCTGGTTCAGGTACGGCAGCCCATAGTTGAATTCATGGTTGCCGACGCCGGCGCCGTCCACGCCGAGCGCGTTCATGGCTTTGTAGATGGCCAGCGTGTCGCCGCAGGCGGCCGGCTTGACCAGCGCCTGGTAATCGGCCAGCGCCGTGCCTTGCAGGGCGTCGCCGTTATCGAACAGCAGATTGTTGGGGTATTCGGCGCGCGCCTGGCGGATCAGGGTGGCGGTGCGTTCCAGGCCGATGGCAGGATCGGCCTGCAGCTTGTAATAATCATAACTCAGCACGTTGGCGTGCAGGTCCGAGGTCTCCAGCAGCGCCAGCGTAGCCTCGGTGCCGCCCTGCGGCACACTGGCGCAGGCGGTCAGAAAAACGGGCAACAGGAGGCAGGCGCGGTGGTCTGGGCGCATGGACGGTACGGCTCGGGTTAAGTTTCAGGCTGCAACATTCTATCCGTTTTGTGGCTTAAATGGCAGGATTTGGCGGCACCCGGGCTTGCTGCGGTGCGGTACTGGGAGAGCGTAGCCGCTTACGGTATAATCCAAGGTTTGATTTCAGCCTTAGAAAAGAAGAAAACCATGGAAGCCGAACGCATCAACGCCCTCACCTCCCTGCTCGCCGACCTGACCACGCGCGAAGCCGAACTTCGGAGGTATCTTTGACTTCGATCGCAAAGTCGACAAGCTCGAACAGGTAAACGGCGAGCTGGAAGATCCCGCGGTCTGGAACGATCCGAAGAAAGCCCAGGAGCTGGGCAAGGAAAAGAAATCGCTGGAGGCGGTGGTGTTCGCGCTCACCAAGGCCGACGCCGACCTGAAGGACATGGCCGACCTGATCGAGATGGCCAAGGAAGAAGGCGATGACGACACGCTGGAAGCGCTGATCGTCGACGCGGAAGAAGTCCGCAAAGTCATCGAAGGCATGGAGTTCCGCCGGATGTTCAACAATCCGATGGACCCGAACAACTGCTTCATCGACATCCAGGCCGGCGCCGGCGGCACCGAGGCGCAGGACTGGGCCTCCATGCTGCTGCGCCAGTACCTGCGCTATTGCGAACGCAAGGGCTTCAAGGTCGAGGTGATGGAGGAATCCGAGGGCGAGGTGGCCGGCATCAAGACCGCCACCCTGAAAGTGGAAGGCGAATACGCCTACGGCTTCCTGCGTACCGAGACCGGCGTGCACCGCCTGGTGCGCAAATCGCCGTTCGACTCGGCCGGCGGCCGCCACACCTCGTTCGTGTCGCTGTTCGTGTACCCGGAAGTGGATGATTCGATCGACATCGAGATCAATCCGGCCGACCTGCGCATCGACACCTACCGCGCGTCGGGCGCCGGTGGTCAGCACATTAACAAGACCGACTCCGCGGTGCGTCTGACCCACGGCCCGTCGGGCATCGTGGTGCAGTGCCAGAACGACCGCTCGCAGCACCGCAACAAGGCCGAGGCGATGGAAATGCTGAAGGCCAAGCTGTACGAGCTGGAACTGCGCAAGCGCATGAGCGAGCAGCAGAAACTGGAAGACTCCAAGACCGACGTCGGCTGGGGCCACCAGATCCGCTCCTATGTGCTGGATCAGTCGCGCATCAAGGACTTGCGCACCAACTTCGAGACCGGCAACACCAAGGGCGTGCTGGACGGCGACCTGGACGACTTCATCTCCGCTTCGCTCAAACAAGGCGTGTAATCCATGACCAAGCGTGCATTCATCTTCGACATGGATGGGACCATTGTCGACAATATGTCCTTCCACGTGAAATCGTGGCTGGAGTTTTTCCAGCGCCGCGGCCACGTGGTCGATGCGGATGAATTCTTCCGCAACACCGCCGGCCGCCAGGGTCATGAAATCATGAGCACCTACTTTGGCAAGCAGTTGACCAAGGAGGAAAGCGCGGCCCTCGATTTCGAGAAGGAAGAACTGTACCGCGAGATGTACGCGCCGCACCTGGCGCCGACCACCGGCTTCATCGACTTCATCACGCGCGCCAAGGCGGCCGGTGTCACGCTGGCCGTGGCCACCGCCGCGCCGGTCGAGAACATCGACTTCACGCTGGACGGGCTGGATCTGCGCAAGGAATTCAGCGCCATCGCCGGCGCCGCCGACGTGGCGCGCGGCAAGCCGAATCCGGACGTGTTCCTGCTGGCGGCCGAGCGCGCGGGCGCCCTGCCGGCCGACAGCATCGTGTTCGAAGACGCGCCGCTGGGCGTGGAGGCGGCGCGCCGCGCGGGCATGCGCGCCGTGGTGCTGACCACCACTTTGCCGGCTGAAGCGTTCAAGGAGTTCGACAACGTCATCGCCGTCGTGCGCGACTTCAGCGAGCTGGATGTGGAAGAACTCTTCGCATCCGCCACCAACTAAATCATCACCTCAACAAAAGTAAAGACCATGACTACGGATCTTCAAGACCAAGCAGCCGCTCCTGACGACAACAAAATCATCGCCGAGCGCCGCGCCAAGCTGGCCGCCATCCGCGAACAAGGCGTCGCCTTCCCGAACGACTTCAAGCCGGAACACAAGGCCGCCGACCTGCATGCGCAGTACGGCGAGAAGTCGCGCGAAGATCTGGAAGCCAACCCGGTCACCGTCAAGCTGGCAGGCCGCATGATGCTGAAGCGCGAAGCCGGCAAGAAGGCCGCTTTCGCCACGCTGCAGGATTCGTCCGGCCCGCGCGCCGATGGCCGCATCCAGATCTACGCCACGCTGGACCTGACCGGCGAAGCCGCCATGGCCGCCCTGCACCACTATGACCTGGGCGATATCCTGGGCGTGGTCGGTACCCTGTTCAAGACCAAGACCGACGAACTGACCATCAAGGTCACCGAACTGCGTCTGATCACCAAGTCGCTGCGCCCGCTGCCGGACAAGTTCCACGGCCTGGCCGACCAGGAAACCAAGTACCGCCAGCGCTACGTGGACCTGATCATGAACGAGGAGACGCGCCGCACCTTCAAGGCCCGTACCGCCGCCATGTCGTCGATCCGCCGCTTCATGGAAAAGAACGACTTCATGGAAGTGGAAACCCCGATGCTGCACCCGATTCCGGGCGGCGCGGCGGCCAAGCCGTTCATCACCCACCATAACGCGCTGGACATGCAGATGTACCTGCGTATCGCGCCCGAGCTGTACTTGAAGCGTTTGGTGGTGGGCGGCTTCGACCGCGTGTTCGAGATCAACCGCAACTTCCGTAACGAAGGCGTGTCGGTCCGTCACAACCCGGAATTCACCATGATGGAATTCTACGCGGCCTACACCGATTACAAGTGGCTGATGGACTTCACCGAGTCGGTGATCCGCCAGGCGGCGATCGATGCCAAGGGCACGGCGGTGCTGACCTACGGCGGCCGTGAGCTGGACTTGTCCAAGCCGTTCCATCGTCTGACCATCGTTGGCGCCATCAACAAGTTCGCGCCGCACTACACCGACGCGCAGCTGAATGACGCGGAATTCATCAAGGCCGAGCTGCTGAAGTTCGGCGTGAAGCCATTCGCCACCGCCGGCCTGGGCGCGCTGCAACTGGCGCTGTTTGAGGAAACGGCGGAAGCGCAGCTGTGGGAGCCGACCTTCATCATCGACTATCCGGTGGAAGTGTCGCCGCTGGCGCGCGCTTCGGACACGCGCGAAGGCATCACCGAGCGCTTCGAGCTGTTCATGGTGGGCCGCGAGATCGCCAACGGCTTCTCGGAGCTGAACGATGCGGAAGACCAGTCGGCGCGCTTCCTGGCGCAGGTGGCGGCCAAGGACGCCGGCGATGAGGAGGCGATGTTCTACGACGCCGACTACATCCGCGCGCTGGAATACGGCATGCCGCCGGCCGGCGGCTGCGGCATCGGCATCGACCGTCTGATGATGTTGCTGACCGATTCGCCTAACATCCGCGACGTGCTGCTGTTCCCGCACCTGCGCCGCGAAGAGTAATCCCGCTGTCGTCCCGGCGAAGGCCGGGACCCATGGAACGCTTGCGCTGACACATCGCTTGCGTTCCATGGGTTCCGGCCTCCGCCGGAACGACGGAACCGCTGCTTACTGGATCACACGGTAGCACGGCGTGTACGGCTTCCCTGCCAACTTCATGCGGTGCTGCGCCACGAAGGAGGCCAGCAGCGCGTCCATCGGCCCCATGATCTCCTTGTCGCCATGGATTTCGAAGTGGCCGTACTTCTCGATGGCGCGGATACCCTCTTCCTTCACGTTCCCCGCCACCACACCCGAGAAAGCGCGGCGCAGATGCGCCGCCAGCAGGTGCACCGGCTGGTTCTTGTGCAGACTCAGATTGCGCATGTTCTCGTGCGTCGGCGGGAACGGACGCTGGAACTCGGTGTCGATCTTCAGGCCCCAATTGTAATAATACGCATCGCTGCGCGACTTGCGGAACTCGCGCACCGCCTTGATCCCGGCCTGCATCTCGCGCGCCACCAGTTCCGGATCGTCGATGATGATCTTGTAGCGGCTTTGCGCCTCGGGACCCAGCGTGTCGTGAATGAACTGGTTGATCTGCACGAAGTATTCGCGCGCCGTTTCCGGGCCGGTGAACACCAGCGGGAACGGGATCTCGGCGTTATCCGGATGCAGCAGGATGCCCAGGATGTACAGGATCTCCTCTGCGGTGCCAGCGCCGCCCGGGAACACCACGATGCCGTGCCCCGTGCGTACAAACGCTTCCAGGCGCTTTTCAATGTCCGGCATGATGACCAGCTCATTAACGATCGGATTCGGCGACTCCGCCGCGATAATGCCCGGCTCCGTGATGCCCAGGTAACGCCCGCGATGCAGGCGCTGCTTGGCGTGGCCGATGGTGGCGCCCTTCATCGGGCCTTTCATCGCGCCCGGGCCGCAGCCGGTGCAGATATCCAGGTCACGCAGGCCCATCTCGTAGCCCACCTTCTTGGAGTAGTTGTACTCCTCGCGGTTGATCGAATGGCCGCCCCAGCACACCACCAGGTTCGGATTGAGCATGGGCTTCAGCACGCCGGCGTTGCGCAGGATGTGGAACACGGCGTCGGTGATGCCCTCGGTTTTATTCAGGTCGAACTTCGGGTTGTCCGTCACCTCGTTGCTGACGAAGATAATATCGCGCAGCACCGCGAACAGGTGCTCGTGGATCCCCTTGATCATTTTGCCATCGACGAAAGCGATGGCCGGCGCGCCCTTGATATCGAGCTTGATGCCGCGCTCGCGCTGCACGATGCTGATGTCAAACGATTTATAACGGTCCAGCAGTTCCTTTCCATCGTCGATAGTGCTGCCGCAATTGAGCACGGCCAGGGCGCACTTGCGGAAGACGTTATAAAGGCCGCCCTGGCTAGTATCGAGCAGCTTGTTCACTTCCGCCTTCGAAAGGATCTCCAGCTGACCTTCGGGCGAAATCTGGGTATCGACAACGTCATATTCCATGATGCTTAAGTCCTATTCAGTTTCTATTGGTCCTGCGCCACCAATATACGACAATTTCGCAGGGAGATTCGCAAAAAGTGCGTTGCGATCGATTTGTAGATTAAAATGTCGCCCAATTTGGCCGCCCCACAAGGGCAGACGCCAGTTCCTATAGACCATAATGACAGGAGAAGCCGCATGAGCGGTGCGACCACCCAACCTACGGAAGCCGCGATTCCGGAATTTAAGCAGATCATGGGGCATCCCGCCCCGCTGTGGATGTTGTTCATGACCGAGTTCTGGGAGCGCTTCGCGTTCTACGGCATTCGTTGGGCCCTGGTGCTCTACGTGGTCGCCCAGTTCTACAACGGCGACCCGTCCGGTGAATCCGCCGCCAACCTCGTTTACGGCTCTTATCTCGCGCTGGTGTATGCGGCGGCGCTGTTCGGCGGCTACGTGGCCGACCGCGTGCTGGGTTACCAGCGCTCCATCCTGGTCGGCGCGTCCTTCATGGCCGCCGGCCTGTTCATGATCGCCTTCCCGGACCAGACGATATTCAAATTCGGCCTGGCCACCATCATTGTCGGCAACGGCATGTTCAAGCCAAATATCTCGACCATGGTTGGCAAGCTGTATGGCACCACCGACACGCGCCGCGACTCGGGCTTCACCATCTTCTACATGGGCATCAACTCCGGCGCGCTAGTCGCACCAGTGCTGACCGAGTGGCTGGCATCGGCCATCTTCGGCACCGGCGGCATGCCGGCCTACAAAGTGGTGTTCATGTCGGCCGGTGTCGGCATGCTGATTAGCCTCGTATGGTTCTACATCGGCCGTCGCGGCCTGAAAGGCATCGGCGCGCCAGATGCGCAGAGCGGCGATCCAAAACGCCTGATTTACGTGGTGATTGGCTCGCTGTGCGTGATTCCGCTGGTGTACTCGCTGCTGGCGGCAGGCGCCAAGAGCCTGCAGGTGGTGCTGTCGGTGCTGTTCGTGCTGCTGTCGGTCATGCTGCTGGTGGAAGGCATCAAGAACGGCAAGGTGGCGCGCGACAAAGTGATCGCCATGCTGGTGATCTTCTTCTTCAACATCATGTTCTGGTGCTTCTTCGAACAGGCGGGCAGCTCGTTCACCTTCCTGGCCGAGAAAATCGTCGACCGCGAAATGTTCAACTGGACATTCCCGGTAGCCTGGTTCCAGACCGTGAACTCGCTGGCCATCATCGCCTTCGCGCCGATCATCGCCTTCGCCTGGGTAGCCATGGGCCGCGCCAATCCTTCGATTCCGCGCAAATTTGGCCTGGGCCTGATCTTCAACGGCACCGCCTTCCTGCTGCTGATGTTCGCGCTGTCGTCGCTGGTGGACGCCAACAACAAGATCCCGTTCTGGACCCTGTTCATGGTCTACGTGCTGCAATCGATCGGTGAGCTGTGCCTGTCGCCGATCGGCCTGTCGATGGTGACCAAGCTGGCGCCGACCCGTCTGGTGGGCCTGGGCATGGGCGGCTGGTTCCTGTCGACCGGCATCGGCAACAACCTGTCGGGCATCTTCGCGTCGGCGGTATCGGGCGAAGGCGGCATGTCGGTGCCATCGGCACTGTCGGGCTACACCTTCGGGTTCTGGTCGCTGATCATCGGCGGCGTGCTCCTGTTCCTGATCGCCCCGCTGATCCAGAAACTGATGCACGGTGTGAAGTAAGACTGCAAACGGCGCCCCAGGGCGCTAATGCCGTTCAGTTAAACGGCGTCGTTCCGGCGAAGGCCGGAACCCATAGAACGCATGCGCTGTGGTTACGCATACGTTCTATGGATTCCGGCTTTCGCCGGAATGACGAATTAAGCGCTAACTGAACGGCATTCGCCCCAGGGTGCCGTTTTTACTTGGGCGCCAGCGGATGGGCGTTGAGCCAGGTCTGTAGCGTTTCGTCGCTGCCGGCGGGCAGGTGCAGGCCCAGTTTGGTGCGGCGCCAAAGGATGTCCTGCGCGGTGCGCGCCCATTCGTAGCGGCGCAGGTATTCCACTTCCGCCGCAAACAGGCCGGGGACGATTTCCTCGCCCATCGACGCCACATCGGTGCGCTCGCTCAGCAGCGTGTGGATGCGCGTGCCGTAGCTGCGGCAGTAGCGCGACACCAGTTCCGACGGCAGTCCGCTGTAGCGGGCGATCTGCGCGCGCCGCCAGGCGTCGAATTCCAGCACCGATTTATTCCGCGGCTCGGCGCCGAACAAATCGCCGCCCGGCAGGCAAGCGTTGTGGGTCCATCCGCCGTGGCGGTTGTCCAGCGCCTTGGCGATATGATCGACGGCCTCCTCCGCCAGCTTGCGGAAGGTGGTGATCTTGCCGCCGAAGACACTCAGTATCGGCGGCCCGTCACTGTCCACCTCCAGCCGGTAATCACGCGTGACGGCCTTGGCGTCGGCGCCATCCTCCACCAACGGGCGCACGCCCGAATAGGTCCACACCACGTCCGCCGGCACGATGGGCCGGACAAAGTACTGGCTGGCCAGCTGGCACAGATAGGCGATTTCCTCTTCGTTGATCGCGACCTGGTTGGCGTCTCCCTGATAATCGAGATCGGTGGTGCCGATCAGCGTGAAGTCGCGCTCATACGGAATCGCGAACACGATGCGCCCGTCCGGATGCTGGAAGATATAGGCGTTGTCATGCTCGAAGATGCGCCTGACCACAATGTGGCTGCCCTTGATCAGCCGCAGATGGCCGCCGCCGGCGCGCGGCACGGCCGCGTGCAGCAGGTTGGCCGTCCACGGTCCGGCGGCATTCACCACATAACGCGCATTGACGCGGATATGGCCGCAGCTTGGTTTGAATAAAGTCGCTTCCCAGTCCGCCGTCTTGCGTTCCAGCTTGGTGCACACGGCTTGCGTCAGGATGGTGGCGCCCTTCTCGCACGCGTCGATGGCGTTCAGCACCACCAGCCGTGCGTCGTCCACCCAACCGTCGGAATAAATAAAGCCGCGCTCAAATTCCGGCTTCAGGGGCTTGCCCGCGACGTGGTTGCGCAGGTTGATGCCGGCCGATGCCGGCAACAGCTCGCGCCGCGCCAGCATATCGTATAAAAACAGGCCGGCGCGGATCAGCAGCGCCGGGCGCTGGCCCCGCGCGTGCGGCATCACAAAACGCAGCGGCCACATGATGTGCGGCGCGGCGCGCAGCAGCACCTCGCGCTCGATCAGGGCCTTGCGCACCAGGTTGAATTCGTAATACTCCAGATACCGCAGGCCGCCGTGTATCAGCTTGGTGGAGGCCGACGAGGTATGCGACGCCAGGTCATCCTTCTCGCACAATACCACCGACAGCCCGCGTCCCGCCGCGTCACGGGCGATACCGGCGCCGTTGATGCCGCCGCCGACGATCAGGACGTCGCAATCGAGTATGTGCTGCGGTTCCGCCATATGGTCCCTTTGGAGCTGTATACCTGTACGTTACGACAAGTGACGGCAAGTAACAATAGCCTTGTTCTATAATCGCGCATACTTCCGCAACCGAGAGATGATGTTTTGACAACCTCGAGCTCCATCCCCACCTGGATCAATCGCCGCAATATGATACGCGCCGCCCTTGCCGCCGGACTGGCCGCCCTGATCGGCGGCGGTCTGCTGCTGGCCTATATGCTGCTGTACGTGGCCCCGAACCTGCCGTCGCTGGAGGCGGTGACCGACTATCGCCCGAAAATCCCGCTGCGCATCTATACCGCCGACAATGCCCTGATCGGGGAGTTTGGCGAAGAACACCGCGACTTCATCCCCATCAAGGACATGCCGGAGCTGATGAAAAAGTCGCTGCTGGCGATCGAGGACAAACGCTTCTACGAGCATAACGGCATCGACTGGGTGCGTGCGCTGGGCGCGGTGCGGGCCAACCTGGGCGGCGCCTTCCGCCAGGGCGGCTCCACCATCACCATGCAGGTGGCGCGCAACTTCTACCTGACGCGCGAAAAATTCGTCAGCCGCAAACTGACCGAGGTGATGCTGGCTCTGAAAATCGAAGCGGCGCTGAGCAAGGATCAGATCCTGGAGCTGTACATGAACCAGATCTACCTCGGCCAGCGCTCGTTCGGCTTCGGCGCGGCGGCTCAAGTCTACTTTGGCAAGCCACTCAAGGACCTGGACGTGGCCGAGATGGCGATGCTGGCCGGCCTGCCGCAAAATCCGGCGCGCCACAACCCGGCCGTCAATCCCAAGCGTGCCAAGCAACGCCAACACGTGGTGCTGCGCTCCATGCGCGATCTCGATTACATCACCGAGGCGCAGTACCAGAAGGCGCTGAAGGAGACCCTGCACATCAACCGCAAGGGCGTCGACTTCGACGTCCACGCCGAATACGTGGCCGAGCTGGCGCGCCAGGTGGTGTACGCGCAGTTCAAGGAGGACTCGTACACCAAGGGCATCAGCGTCTACACCACGATCCTGAAGGCCGACCAGAAAGCCGCCTACGAGTCGATGCGACGCAATGTGCTGAACTACGATCAGCGCCACGGCTACCGGGGTCCGGAAGCCGTGATCACTCTGCCCGCCAACGAGGACGAACGCGACGACGCCATCGAGGACGCGCTGCAAAAACGTCCGAGCAGCGACGGCCTGATTCCGGCCGTGGTGCTGGAGGCCGGCCCGAAAGCGGTCAAGGTGCAGAATCCCGCCGGCGAGGAAATCACCATCACCGGCGACGGCCTGAAACTGGCCGCCAACGCGCTGACCGACAAGGCCAAGGACAATCTGCGCGTGCGTCCCGGCGCGGTGATCCGCATCATGCAGAACGACAAAGGCGGCTGGAGCATCACGCAAGTGCCGCAGGTGGCGGCGGCCTTCGTGTCGCTGGACGCGGTGACCGGCGGCTACCACGCCATGGTCGGCGGCTTCGATTACAACCTGCAGAAGTTCAACCACGTCACGCAGGCGTGGCGCCAGCCCGGCTCCTCGATCAAGCCGTTCGTGTATTCGGCGGCGCTGGAGCGCGGCTTCTCGCCATCGACGCTGATCAACGACGTGCCGCTGGAGCTGACCGGCGCCGAAACCGGCAACGAGGCCTGGTCGCCGCGCAACGACGACGGCAAGTTCGACGGCCCGATCACCATGCGCCGCGCGCTGTCGGAATCGAAGAACGTGGTGTCGGTGCGCATCCTGCGCGCCATCGGCGTGCCATATGCGCACAGCTACCTCGGCAAGTTTGGCTTCGACCTGGCCAAGCATCCAAAGAACCTGACCATGGCGCTGGGCACGGGCTCGGTGACGCCGGCGCAGCTGGCCGGCGCCTACTCGGTGTTTGCCAACGGCGGTTACACCGTCGAGCCCTACCTGATCGCCAAGATCGTTGACGGCGACGGCAAGGTGATTCAGGAAGCCAAGCCGCGCACCACGCTGCCGGACGAGGCGCGCGTGCTCGATCCGCGCAACGCTTATGTCATGGATTCGATGATGCGCGAAGTGACGCGCAGCGGCACCGGCGGTGCGGTCGCGCGCCTCGGCCGCCCTGATTTGGCCGGCAAGACCGGCACCTCCAGCGATGCGGTCGATGGCTGGTTCGCCGGCTACGGCGGCGGCATCGTGGCGGTGTCGTGGATGGGTTACGACGATTCCAAGTCGCTGGGCGGCAAGGAGTTCGGCGCCACCGTGGCGCTGCCGATCTGGATCGACTACATGCGGGTGGCGATGCGAAGCCGTCCGCCGCAGGAACGCCCGGTGCCGACCGGCCTGACGCAGGTGAACGGCGAGTGGCTGTACGATGAATTCACCGGCGACGCCGCGCGCCATACGCTGGACATGGATACGGAACCGGCCGGCGCCGAGAACGTGGAGCCGACCGCTGCGGGCGCGGCGCCGGCCGCGGCGCCCGCGCCGGCAGCGGCGCCGGCGGCCGCGCCGAACGCGGAAAACATCAAACCGGTGCCAGCGGGCCCGGGGCGCTAACCGCGCTCAGATAGCCGCGCATCATGCGCACGGCGCTGTCGGCAAAGCGGTCAGGATCGATATCGGCGGCGCGGTACTTCCAGCGCTTGACGTACCAGTCCTGGAACATGGCCATGATGTGCGCCGCGATCAAGTCCGGGCTGACCTGCGGACGGTCCGGCACCTGCGCGATCACTTCGGCGAACAACGCCTGCACGTGCAGCTCCGATTCCTTGGCGGTGCTACGCTGCTCGGCCTGCAGCACGCGCGAATCCATGAAGACGAAGTAAAACCACGGCTGCAGGATCTCTGACACATAGATCGACGCGCGGATCAGCGCCTCCAGACGGTCCAGCGGATCGCTGATGTCGGCGTACATCTTGGGCACCTCGTGGGTGGCGTGGCGCACCACGTCCTCGATCATTTCCGCCAGCTGGTCCTTGCTGCTGATGTAGCCGTACAAGCCGCCCATCGACAGCCCCGTCTCGCCGCACAGGTCGCGCAGGTTCATGGCGCGGAAGCCGACGTCGTTGGCCAGCTTGAAGGTGGCGTTGAAGATTTTCTCCAGGTTCTCCAGCGCCGGCTTGCGGCGCTTGACCGTGATGCGATCGGCATAGCGATCGAGCAGATAGGCCCAGATGTTCACGCCGTCCAGCGGCGTCCTGGCCTGGAAATGTTGGAAGTCGAATTGCGCCGGCAAGGTTGTCCCTGTAGTGATATTTTTGAGAAGATTATAGCGCAGACCCTCCCCTTGCCCGCGGATTGGCTCCTGAGGCCAAGCGTGCGACCTGCAAGGCCGCGTCGCCGATGTTACATTGAGCAGACAACATAACCATCGGAGACCGCCATGAAACAACGCTTCTGGAACTGCCTCACGTTATGCCTCACCCTGCTCATCGCCCTGCCCGCCCCCTCGTGGGCGGCCGGCTACACCCAGACCAAATATCCCATCGTGCTGGTGCACGGCCTGTTCGGCTTTGACAGCGTGGGGCCGGTGGACTACTTCTACGGCATCGCGTCCGCGCTGCGCAGCGGCGGCGCCAATGTGTACGTGACGTCGGTATCGGCCGCCAACAGCACCGAGGTGCGCGGCGAGCAGCTGCTGTTGCAGGTCAAGCAGATCCTGGCCGCCACCGGCG
Organism: Duganella sp. SG902; assembly: GCF_013376005.1. Lineage (GTDB taxonomy): Bacteria > Pseudomonadota > Gammaproteobacteria > Burkholderiales > Burkholderiaceae_D > Rugamonas. The sequence goes on from NZ_JABMJK010000011.1 coordinate 50,480, forward strand.
CTTCCAAGGTGAATCTGGTGGGGCATAGCCACGGCGGGCCGACGTCGCGCTACGTGGCCTCGGTGCGGCCGGATCTGGTGGCATCGGTGACCAGTGTCGGTGGCGTCAACAAGGGCTCGCGCGTGGCCGACGTGCTGATCGGCGCGGTGCCGGATGTCACCTACAACGTGGCGAACGCGGTGTCGGGCCTGATCAGCTTCCTGTCCGGCAGCCCGACCTTGCCGCAGAACGCGCGCGCGGCGGCGACCTCGCTCAGCACGGCGGGCACGCTGGCATTCAACAGCCGTCATCCGCAAGGCGTGCCGACCTCCGCATGCGGCGAGGGTGATTATCAGGTGAACGGCGTGTACTACTTCTCGTGGAGCGGCGCGCAGCCTTATACCAACGTGCTGGACGCCAGCGATCCAGTATTGGCGCTGACGGCGCTGGCCTTCAACGGCGCCAAGAACGATGGCCTGGTCAGCAGCTGCTCCAGCCACCTGGGCCGGGTGATCCGCGACGACTACGCGCTCAACCACCTCGATGAGGTCAATCAGCTGATCGGCATCAGCAATCTGTTCGAGACCAATCCAGTGACCATCTACCGCCAGCAGGCCAACCGCTTGCAAGGACTGGGGCTCTGATGCGGACCGCGCTGCGCGCGGCAGTGCTGCTTGCCGTCGCGGCTGGCGGCGCGTCGCTGCTGTGGCGCCAGCCGGCGCCCGACGCGGTGGCCGGCGGCGTCGCTTCCGCAGGCGGCACGCCTGACTACTTCGCCTTCGTGCCGTCCATGGCTGGCACCCGCCCGGACGGCGCCGTGCGCGCCAGCGCCGACGGCCGGCTGGAAGTAAATGCCGAACTGGCCTACCTGTTCGACTATTATCTGGCCGGCTTGGGCGAGCGGCCGCTGGAAGCCATTCGCACGGAAATCATCCGCGAGCTGGAGCGCCGCCTGCGGCCGGCGCCCGCCACCGAGGCAAAGCGTTTGCTGGACGCTTATCTCACCTACAAGCGCGCACTGGTGGACGTGGAACGCGGACTGCCGGCGCAAGCCGATCCGGTGCTGCGCGCGCGCCAGCGGCTCACCGCCATGCAGCAACTGCGCGCCACATATTTCAGCAACGAGGAAATCGCCGGCCTGTTCAGTGCTTCGGACGCCTACGATATCGACGCCATCGCCCGTCTTGAGATCAACAGTGACGCCAGCCTGAGCGAAGCGCAGCGCAAGCAGAAGTTGGCCGCGCTGGACGCCGCCCTGCCGCAAAAAGTCCGGGAAGAAAAAGAAGCGCCTACCCAGGTGCTGCGCCTGGAGGAGGCGGTGAGCGCGGCCCGCGCGCGCGGCGCGGACGACAACGAGGTCTACCGTCTGCGCTCGGCCGCGCTGTCCCCGGCGGCGGCGGCGCGCCTGGCCGACGTCGATCATGAGGAAGCGGACTGGCAGCGCCGCATCGCCGCCTATCAAGCCCAGCGCCGCGAACTGCTGCAATCCGCCGCCCCCGCCGCCGCCCTCCAGCAACTGCGTGACAGCGGCTTCAGCGCCGACGAACAAAAACGCCTGCCCGCCTACGAATAATCAGTGCACGTAGCGGGCAATGTAATACACGCAGCCCAGCAGCAGCGAGGCGAAGCCATACAGCCTCCACACATGCCCCATCAACGCCCGGTGCAAATCCATTCTGGTCTCCTGCAACGCGATATGAAAATCCTCTCGCTGCTTGGCCAAAGCGGCATTGAACTCCTCTCGCTGCTTGGCCAAAGCGGCATTGAGCTCCTCTCGCTGCTTGGCCAAAGCGGTATTGAGCTCCTCTCGCTGCTTGTCCAGCGCGACCTTGAAATCAAATCGCAGCGTCGCGTGCTCAGTTTGAAATTCCTCCCGCTGCTTGGCTGAGTTCGTCTGAACCTCAAGTTTGAACTCATAGATGAGGGCGAAAAGGCGCTCATGACTGGCGTGCATTTCGGCGCGCAGCGCCGTAATGTCATCTTTGGTGGCAAAGCTGTTGCGTATGACGGCCACGTCTGTCTCCAGTGCAGCGATACGCACATCATAAGAACTTTTCCCAGAGTCCTCAACCCGTGGGTTTTCATTGGTGCCGTGCATGATCGCTCTCCTATCGATGAGCTACCAAGCTAGCACCAGGCTCCCGTTCAGCTTTGATGCGGATCAAGCGTGCGCCAGCGCGGCGGCGAGCTCGATTTTGTTGGAGACGCCCAAGCTGTAGTAGGCGTTGCGTAAGTAGGTTCGCACCGTCGATGGCGTCAAACCCATCTCGCGCGCGATCTCCTTGTACGACTGGCCGCGCGCATACAGCAGCGCCGCACTGAGCTCGCGCGGCGACAACTGCGCGCGCTGTCCGGCGCCCGCCAGCACCATCGCCACCAGCTCGCCCGCAGGCTCCAGCACCAGCTTGGCGCCACCCAGCGTCACGCCGCACGGCAGCCGCGCGAACGCCGCCATCATCGACGGCGGCAATATCGTTCCTTGCCAGTCATCGCAATGCCGCGCCAGCGCATCTCCGATACGCCGGCCAAGGTAGTACAACTGCCCGCGCGTATCCGCCACCGCCATTTCCTCCAGCGATGCCGCGCCAAACGCCGCCCGCCAATCCGCCAGCCGATACTTCCAGCTCTGCAGCATGTGCTGGGAGAACTCCAGGAACAGCATGCTTTCCACATCATTGAACGCCGCATGCGGGCAATTGCGATACAGGCAGACAAAGAACAACAAGCCGCTGCCCGGCAACTCAAAGGTGATCGCCATGATCGTATGCAGGCCGTGACGCTCGACAAACGCCAGCATCTCCTCCGGCCCCTCGTCGCACTCGCCGCTGGCGCGCAGCACCGTCCCCAGCGAGCCGATCGAATCCTGCGCGAACCAGTCGCAGGCCGCGATCACGCCATTCCACTCCTGCGCGAAGGTCGGGCTCAAGCCTATGCTCGCATGCAGCAGATTGCGCGGCCCCGCGCCGTCCACGCCAGGACACACCTGCCCCCACCACGCCGAATCGAAACCGATAAACCGGCGCAGGATCAGCAAGGTCTCTCGCAGGAAAACCTGCGGCTCGGCATGCCGCATCAGCTCGCCCATCTCCAACAGGCCGCCGCTGAACGAGTGATAAAACGACGCCGGCAACTCCGCCACCCGGCCCACTCCCTTGATCCATGGATAGTCTTGTTCCATCGCGCTCTCTCCATACTCTGCATTTGAGGAGGGCCGTTCGCGGCCATGCAGACAGTAAGATCGATCATATCAGGCCACCTGATATTTATCATCCATAATCATAACGGAGACCATCATGACGATATTCAGCAACAAGTTGCGGGCGCTGGCTTTGGCTTGCGGCCTAGCCCTGTCCGGCGCGGCCTTGTTAAGCGGTTGCGGCGACGGCGCCGGCATCGCGGTCGCGGCCACTGTGCCGCCTTACAAGGAGGTCCACATTGGCAGCGATTTCTGGGACATCAACAGCGCCCCGCCAGCCACCGCCAAGGCCGGCGATATCCACCAGGTTCAGCCACGCACCGACGCGCCCAGCGGCAGCAAGGGCTGGAGCGTGATCTACGTGTCCGAGATCCAGCCCGGCAAGCTGGCCTACGTGTCCGGCGAGATCTACGTGCCGACCGCCGCCGCCAGCGGCCAGCGCGACGTGGTGCTGTGGAACCACGAAACCGCCGGCCTGGCCGACGCCTGCGCGCCGTCGCGCCGCAACACCGTCGAGCAAGGCAATGACCGCGTGCCCGCCATGCCGGCCCTGCTGGCCAAGGGCTACATCGTGGTGATGAGCGACTATCCCGGCCTCGGCCTGCCCGGTCCGGCCTACTACATGGCCGGCCAGCCGAACGCCCGCGCCTCGCTCGACATGCTGCGCGTGGCGCAGAAATTCACCGACGCCAATCCGTCCAAACGCTATGTGATGTACGGCTGGTCGCAAGGCGGACAAACCACGATGTGGAGCGAAAGCATCGCCGCCACGTATGCGCCTGAATTCACCGGCCTCGGCGCGGCGCTGATCGCACCGGCCGTGCGCATCAGGGACCTGACGCTGAACTCCATGACCAGCGCGGAAAACGCCGGCTATGTGATCTCCACCCTGCCCGGCATCCAGGCTTACTTCCCGGAGTTGAAGTACCGCGATTTCCTGACCGCCGACGCGATGGAACAGCTGCCGGTGCTGGCCAGCGGCTGCTTTGACGTGTGGAGCACGGCGTCCGGCGTCAAGGATGCTTATGTGCCGGGGGCGCTGGTGAGCGGATCGACATGGTGGGATGCGATGACGGCGGTGGATAACTTCACGCCCAAGGGCAGCATGCCGTTCATGATCTATCAGGGCTCGGCCGATACCACCACCCCGCCGCCACTGACCAGGCGTGAACGCGTGGCGCTGTGCGGCGCCGGCTCGGCGGTGAATTATCAGGAATTCGCCGGCCTGGATCACGTTGCCGTGGTGGCGGAAGCGGCCAAGCTGCTGCCGGATTGGGTCGAGGGGCGGTTCAAGGGGCAGGCCGCCAGCAGCAATTGCGGTAACTAGGTGGGCTGTTGCGGTCGATGCTGAGCTTTTCTTGTCGCGAGCGTTCTATGGGTTTCCGGCCTGCGCCGGAACGACGTGGCTGAGAGTTCTTTCCACGCCTGGCAGCAGCCAGGCGCACAGCATCAACCGGCGATCACGCGGTTGCGCCCGGCGCGTTTGGCTTCGTACATGGCGGCGTCGCCGACCGAGATCAGGCGGATCAGGTCGTAGTCATACTGGTCCGAGCAGACCACGCCCATGCTGGCGGTGTAGCGCACCGTCAGCTTGTCGAGCTCCACCACCTCGTACTCGATTCGCGCGCGCAGCCGTTCCGCCACCTTGAGCGCGGCCTCGCGGTCGACGCCGTCCAGCACCAGCACGAACTCCTCGCCGCCGAAACGGGCCAGCAAATCCAGCGGACGCAGCTCCAGCCGCACCAGCCGCGCCAGGTGGCGCAGCACCTCGTCGCCCACCGGGTGGCCGTAGGTATCGTTGATGACCTTGAAGTAATCGACGTCGATCATGATCACCGCCAGGCTGCGGCCGCCGCGCTGGGCGCGCAAGCCGGTGCGCTTGCCCTGCATCTCCAGCCCCGAGCGGTTGAGGGCGCCCGTCAGCGGATCCAGCGTCGACAGGCGGCGCAGGCGCTCGGCATAGCGCCACATCACCATCAGGATCAGGCCGAAGGCGATGCAGATCTGCGCCAGCGGCACCACCAGCGCGCTCAGGTGTATCACCAGCGAGCTGGCGCCGCCGGCCTGGTCGCCCTGGGTCAGCATGTGCACGCCACGCAGGAACAACGCCAGGCCCAGCAGCACAAAGCCGGCCACCGCGATGCCGGACACGCGCCAGCTGCCGCGCCGCGCGATCGCCGCCGCGCAAATCCAGTTGAGCAGCGCGAAGTAAAAGCCGCTGAAGCACAGCCGCGCGCGCAGGCTCGGCGCCACCAGCGTGTAATACGCCGCGATCGCCAGCGCGATGCCGGTGATGATGCCTATGCTGGTCCAGGACAGCGTGCTGGCGCAATACACGCGCAAGCCGCGCAGCACCAGCCCGAGGCCGAAGGCGATCACGCCATAGCCGAGGATGGCCGTCACCACCAGCGGCAGGCTGTCGATATTGCACATCGCCATGCCGGCCGACACCGCCACATTGCCGGCCGCCCACCAGCGTTGCTCCGGCGGGCTATCGGTATAACAGGCCGACGCCACCAGCAACGCCGTGGTCAGCAGCGTCACGCAAATTTGGACCAGTAAAAGTGTATCGAGATTCAGCACGCCAGCATCCATCTTGAGGAGCTATCAATGTAGCGCAGCGACTGCCTTGAGGCAATGACTAAATTGCAGAAAAGAAATCAATCGGGCGCTCACTGCGGGCCGGTATCAGGTAAAGTGTGGTTCATCGCAGACTATCGATTGACCCATGCCCTACCCGATTGAACACAAGCTGGTGATCGGCATCGCCTCCAGCGCCCTGTTTGACCTGACCGCCTCGCACCAGGTGTACCTGGAAGGCGGCGCCGAGGCGTATCGCAAGTATCAGGAACAGCAGATCGGCACCGTCCTGGACAAGGGCGTGGCCTTCCCCTTCATCCGCCGCTTCCTGAGCATCAACAAGCACCATCCGCAAAGTTCACCGGTGGAAGTGGTGCTGTTCTCGCGCAACTCGCCGGAGACCGGGCTGCGGGTGATGAATTCGATCGCCCACTACGGGCTGGACATCTCGCGCGCCTGCTTCCTGACCGGGCAGTCGCCGTACACCTACCTGCCGGCCTTCAACACCTCGCTGTTCCTGAGCGCCAACGAGGAGGACGTGCGGCGCGCGCTGGACGCCAACTACCCGGCCGGATTGGTGCTGCCCTCGCGCACCGAGGACGACGAGAACGACGGCGAACTGCGCATCGCCTTCGACTTTGACGGCGTGATCGCCGACGACGAGTCGGAAACCGTCTTCAAGCGCAACAACAACGTCGACGAATTCCACGCCCACGAGATTGAAAAAGTGGCGATTCCGCACCAGCCCGGGCCGCTGGCCGACCTGTTCCGCAAGCTGTCGGTGATGCAGCAACTGGAGGAGGACGCCCAGCGCGCCGATCCGGGGTACAAGAAGATCCTGCGCATCGCCATCATCACCGCCCGCAGCGCGCCGGCGCACGAGCGCGTGGTGACCACGCTGAAGAGCTGGGGCGTGTCGGCCAACGAGACCTTCTTCCTCGGCGGGATGGAAAAAGCGCGGGTGCTGAGCATTTTCAAACCGCACATGTTCTTCGACGACCAGCTGAGCCACCTGAAGTCCCCGGCCGGGAATATCCCGATGGTGCACATCCCCTTCGGCGTTGCCAACCGCTTGGTATAATAGCGGTCTGGATAACTGTTGAATGTATGTTGTGTCGTCAGCCTTAAGCAAATCCATACCCAAACCCGGCAACCGCTTTGCCCTGCCCGCGCTGCATGGCTCGGCGGATGCCTACGCGTTGGCGCAAATCGCGCTTGACCTGAAGTCGCGCGGCCAGATGCTGGCCATCGTGGTGGCCAACGCCAGCGACGCCCAGCGTCTGCTCGATGAGATCCCGTGGTTCGGCGGCGATCAACTGCGCTGCCACCTGCTGCCGGATTGGGAAACCCTGCCCTACGACGCCTTCTCGCCGCACCAGGACCTGGTGTCCGAACGCCTGGCGACGCTGCACGAAATCTCCAGCGGTCAATGCGACGTGATGCTGGTGCCGGCCACCACCGCGCTGGTGCGCATGGCGCCGCCATCCTTCCTGGCAGCCTACACCTTCTTCTTCCAGCAGGGCGAATCGCTGGACGAGGCGCAGCTCAAGTCGCAACTGACGCTGGCCGGCTACACCCACGTCACCCAGGTGATGTCGCCCGGTGAATACTCGGTGCGCGGCGGCTTGATCGACCTGTTCCCGATGGGCTCCGCGCTGCCGTATCGCCTGGACCTGTTTGGCGACACCATCGAAACCATCCGCACCTTCGACGCCGACACCCAGCGTTCGCTGTACCCGGTCAAGCAGGTGCGTTTGCTGCCGGGCCGCGAGTTCCCGATGGACGAGGCCTCGCGCACCGCTTTCCGCAGCCGCTGGCGCGAGCATTTCGAAGGCGATCCGTCGCGCGCCGTGATCTACAAGGATATCGGCGCTGGCATCGCCTCCGCCGGCATCGAATACTACCTGCCGCTGTTCTTCGAGCAGACCGCCACCCTGTTCGACTACCTGCCGCAAGGCGCGGTGGTGGCCACCGTGGGCGACATCGAGGCTTCCATCAAGCGCTTCTGGACCGATACCTCGTCGCGCTACCGCTTCATCAAGGCCGATCGCGAGCGCCCCATCATGGCGCCGGAGGAGCTTTTCCTGAACGAAGAGCAGTTCTTCGTGCTGGCCAAGCCCTATCCGCAGATCGCCGTGCGCAAGAACGCCGACGCCGGCGCTTCCGAGCTGTCCGCGCCGGTGCCGAATATCGCCGTCAACCGCCATCTGGACGACCCGCTGACCAATCTGCGCGCCTACCTGATGCAGTCCGGCAGCCGCGTGATGATCTGCGCCGAATCCAACGGCCGCCGCGAGACGCTGCTGCAGTACTTCAACGAATACGATCTGTCGCTGGCGGGCGTGGAAGGCTACGAGGGCTTTATCGCCTCCGACGCCAAGCTGGCCCTGGGTGTGGCGCCGCTGCACGCGGGCTTCGAACTGGCGGCCGATGGCGCGCGCCTGATTTTCATCACCGAGACCGAGTTGTACGCCGGCTCCGGCCGCCGCGTCGGCAAGAAGAAGCAGGAAGCCGTCACGCAAGTCGAATCGATGGTGCGCGACCTGTCGGAGCTGAAGATCGGCGACCCGGTGGTGCACGTCAACCACGGCATCGGCCGCTACATGGGCCTGACCAGCATGGATCTGGGCGAAGGCGAAGCCGAGTTCCTGCATCTGGAATACGCCAAGGAGACCAAGCTGTATGTGCCGGTCTCGCAGCTGCATGTCATCTCGCGCTATTCCGGTGCCTCGCCGGACGACGCGCCGCTGCACACGCTGGGTTCCGGCCAGTGGGAAAAAGCCAAGCGCAAGGCCGCCGAGCAGGTGCGCGACACCGCCGCCGAACTGCTCAATCTCTACGCCCGCCGCGCGCTGCGCCAGGGCCACGCGTTCGAATATTCGGCGCATGACTACGAACGCTTCGCCGACAGCTTTGGCTTCGACGAAACGCCGGACCAGCGGGAAGCCATCAACGCCGTGGTGCGCGACATGACCTCGGGTAAGCCGATGGACCGCCTGGTGTGCGGCGATGTCGGTTTCGGCAAGACCGAGGTGGCGCTGCGCGCCGCCTTCATCGCCGTCATGGGCGGCAAGCAGGTCGCCATCCTGGCGCCGACCACGCTGCTGGCCGAGCAGCACGCGCAGACCTTCGCCGACCGCTTTGCCGATTGGCCGGTGCGCATCGCCGAAATGTCGCGCTTCCGCACCGGCAAAGAAATCGCGCAAGCCATCAAGGGCATGGCCGATGGCACGCTGGACATCATCATCGGCACGCACAAGCTGCTGTCGGAGGATGTGAAGTTCACCCGCCTCGGCCTGGTCATCATCGACGAGGAACACCGTTTCGGCGTGCGCCAGAAGGAAGCCCTGAAATCGCTGCGCGCGGAAGTGGACGTGCTGACCCTGACCGCCACGCCGATCCCGCGCACGCTGGGCATGGCGCTGGAGGGCCTGCGCGACTTCTCCGTCATCGCCACCGCGCCGCAAAAGCGCCTGGCGATCAAAACATTCGTGCGCAGCGAGCAGGAATCCGTCATCCGCGAAGCCTGCCTGCGTGAGCTCAAGCGCGGCGGCCAGGTCTATTTCCTGCACAACGAGGTGGAGACCATCCAGAACCGCCTGGCCATGCTGACCGAGTTGCTGCCGGAGGCGCGCATCGGCGTGGCCCACGGCCAGATGCACGAGCGCGACCTGGAAAAGGTGATGCGCGATTTCGTGGCGCAGCGCTTCAACATCCTGCTGTGCACCACGATTATCGAAACCGGCATCGACGTGCCGACCGCGAACACCATCATCATGCACCGCGCCGACAAGTTCGGCCTGGCGCAGCTGCACCAGCTGCGCGGGCGTGTCGGCCGTTCGCATCACCAGGCCTATGCTTACCTGCTGGTGCACGACGTGCAGTCGCTGACCAAACAGGCGCAGCGCCGCCTGGACGCCATCCAGCAGATGGAAGAACTGGGTTCCGGCTTCTACCTCGCCATGCACGATCTGGAGATCCGCGGCGCCGGTGAAGTCCTGGGCGACAACCAGTCCGGCGAGATGACCGAGATCGGCTTCCAGCTGTACTCGGACATGCTGAACGAGGCGGTGCGCTCGCTCAAGGCCGGCAAGGAGCCGGACCTGGCGGCGCCGCTGTCCACCACCACCGAGATCAACCTGCACGTGCCGGCGCTGCTGCCGGCCGATTTCTGCGGCGACGTGCACGAGCGCCTGTCGATCTACAAGCGCATGGCGAACTGCGAGTCGCAGGACAAGATCGACGACATGCAGGAGGAACTGATCGACCGTTTCGGCAAGCTGCCGGACGCCGTCAAGGCGCTGATCGAAACGCACCGCCTGCGCATCGCAGCCAAGAAGGTGGGCATCATCAAGATCGACGCCCACACGGAGGCGGCCAACCTGCAGTTCATGCCCAAGCCGCCGATCGATCCGATGCGCATCATCGAGCTGATACAGAAGAACCGCCAGATCAAGCTGAATGGCCAGGACAAGCTGAAAATCACCGCCGCCATGCCCGACCTGTCCGCGCGCGTAGCGCAGATCAAGGCCGCGATCAAACAACTGACCACTTAACCATCCCTACGCCACATGACTACCGCAAAAACCGCCATGAACCTCGTGCTGCAAGGCGCGGACGATTGCAAGCCACGCCTTGAGCGCATCGCCGCACTGACCGCATCGGCCAACCTGACCTGGCTGAGCGAACGCGCCGTGCGCTGCGAGGGCATCGCCTACTCGCCGGCGCTGCGCCAGACCATCGAGGTGGCGGCGCAAGCCGCGCAGCTGGACGCCACCTACTCGATCGGCTATCACAAGATGAGCGAGTTCAAGCTGGTGGCCATGGACATGGATTCAACCCTGATCACCATCGAGTGCATCGACGAAATCGCCGACATGCAGGGGTTGAAGAAAGAGGTATCGGAAATCACCGAGGCGGCCATGCGCGGCGAGCTCGATTTCTCGCAAAGCCTGAAGCGGCGCGTGGCGCTGCTGGAAGGCCTGGACGCCTCGGCGCTGGAACGCGTCTACGAGGAGCGCCTGCGGCTGTCGCCGGGTGCCGAAACGATGCTGAAGGCGGTGCAGGCGGCCGGCCTGAAAACCCTGCTGGTGTCGGGCGGCTTCACCTTCTTCACCGAGCGCCTGAAAGCGCGCCTGGGCCTGGACTACACCCACGCCAATGCGCTGGAGATCAAGGACGGCAAGCTGACCGGCAAGGTTGTCGGCGGCATCGTCGACGCCGAAGAGAAAAAGCGCACCGTGGAACGCGTGTGCGCGGAGCTGGGCATCCCTCCATCGCAGGCGATTGTGATGGGCGACGGCGCCAACGACCTGAAGATGATGAGCATCTCCGGCATGTCGGTGGCCTTCCGCGCCAAGCCGGTGGTGCGCGAGCAAGCCAACGTGGCGCTCAACTTCGTCGGCCTCGATGGCATCCTGCCGCTGCTGACGTAATCAGTGCACGGTCTTCTTGGCCGTCTTGATCACGTACATCCGCGCATCACCGGCGGCCAGCAGCGCGTGCAAGTCGCGCGGCTTGGCCGGGTCGAATTCCACCACGCCGCAGGAAAACTCCAGGCTGTAACCGCGCCGCGCCTTGTTGTTATAGGCCTCCAGCATCTGGCCGAACTTTTGCAGCGCCTTTTCCGCATCGGACTCGCCGGCGCCCGCCAGCAACACCACGAATTCGTCTCCGCCCAGCCGCGCGAATAAATCCGTGCTACGGAAGCTGGCACACATCACTTCCGCAAACGCCGCCAGCGCCAGATCGCCTTCCGCGTGCCCGAAGTTGTCGTTGATCGGCTTGAAGCGATCGAGATCGATGAACGCCAGCGACGCCTTCTGCTGGTTCCGCACGCAGAAGCTCAGCGCATACTGCGCCAGCTGCATGAAGCCGCGCCGGTTGGAGATCTGGGTCAGCTCGTCGGTGGTGGCGGTCTGGAAGGCCGTCAACTCAGCCTCCACAATCGTCGCCAGGTCGCGCAGGGCGATGGCATCGTCTTGGTCGAACTCGCGCGGGACGGTGTCGATGATGCACAGGGTGCCGACCTTCATCCCGTCCCCGGAACGCAGCGGACAGCCGGCGTAGAAGCGGATGTGCGGATCGCCGGTCACCAGCGGGTTGTCGGCAAAGCGCTCGTCGGCCAGCGCGTTCCGGATCAGGAAGATATCGTCGCCAAGGATGGCGTGCCCGCAGAAGGAGACGTTGCGAGGCGTCTCGCAGGCATCGATGCCCTGTATCGACTTGAACCACTGGCGGTCCTCGTCGACCAGGCTGACCAGCGCGATCGGCACCCGGAACAGGCGCTTGGCCATGCGGGTAACGCGGTCGAAGCGCTCCTCCGCAGGTGTATCGAGGACGTCGAGGGCCTTCAGCGTTGCCAGCCGAAGCGCCTCGTTCTGGGGAATGCCTGGCTCTTTCAAGATAGTCTCCCAAGCTGACTTACCCTTAATACTACTCCATCTTTTTCCCGCCTAGCGCGGCAATCAGCCCATCTGTGGCGTCTTCGATATAGTCCAGCACCAGGTCGAAGCCCTTGCCGCCGCCATAGTAGGGGTCGGGCACCACGTCCGAGCCGCTGCGCGTGGCGTGCGACATCATGAGCCCCAGCTTGTGCTGATACTCGGGCGGACAAGCCGCCTTCAGCAACTTGAGATTGTCATGATCCATCGCCAGCAGATGGTCGAAGTCCTCGAAATCCTGCGCCGTCACCTTGCGCGAGCGCTGGGCCGACAGGTCGTAGCCGCGCTTGAGGGCATATTCCATCGAGCGCGCGTCGGGCGGTTCGCCGACGTGGTAGCCGTGCGTTCCGGCGGAATCGATGTGGAAATGATGTGCCAGCCCGGCCGCCGCCACGCGGTGCCGGAACACACCCTCCGCCGTCGGCGAGCGGCAGATATTCCCCATGCAGACAAACAGCACCGATACCGGCTTGGTCATGGACGGACTCCTTATATAATCAACATGCTTGCATTTTATAGTTTATGGAGACCGAATGACATCGACCTGCGGCTGCCGCCTGCTGAATGTTGAAGACCGCGTGCAGGGCGCGGTGGTGCCCGTGGCCCTGCTCTACCCGGCCATGGGCGAGGAAAAGACCGAGCATTTCGGCCCTTATACGCTAGACGTGGCGCGCGACGCGGCGCCGGCCGATGGCGTATATCCGCTGGTGGTGATCTCGCACGGCCATTCCGGCACGCCATGGGCGTATCGCCAGTTGGCCAAACACCTTGCGCTGGCGGGCTTCGTGGTCGCCCTTCCCGCCCATACCGGCAACACGCGCACCGACAACACGCTGGCCGGCACCGCCGCCAATCTCGCCAACCGGCCGCGCCACATCACGCTGACCATCGACGCTACCCTGGCCGACGCGGTGCTGGGCGCGCGCATCGCCACGGATACGGCAGGGGCGCGCGTGGCCGTCATCGGCCATTCCATCGGCGGTTACACCGCGCTGGCGGCGGCTGGCGGCGTCGCCTGGAGCGGGCCGTACGAGCGCAAGGACTCGCAGGCCTTGCCCGAGCAGGTGCCGGTGACGCCGGACGCGCGCATCCGCGCCCTGGTGCTGCTGAATCCCGCCACTTTCTGGTTCATCGCCGGCTCGCTGCGGCCGGTGGACCTGCCGATCCTGCTGCGCACCGGCGAAAAGGATGAGGTCACGCCGATCGAGCACGCCCACAAGATCATCGAGGGCGTGGCCCGGCCGGAGCTGGTGGAACACAAGGACATTCCGGGCGCCGGCCACTTCGCCTTCATGAGCAAGTTCCCGCCCGAGATGACGCGGCCGGGCTTCAAGCCCTCGCAAGATCCGGAAGGCTTCGACCGTGAAAGCATCCAGCCCGAATTCTTTGCCGACGTGACCGCGTTCCTGCGGCGGACACTGTGCGACAATCGGCCGGCCAACTAGTTATACTAAAAACAAACAACCAAGGAGAAATCATGTCGCAAGAACTGGTACTGGACAATCGGCTGGAGTCGGCCAAGAGCACGGCCTGGTGGCTGTATCTGATCCATGCAGTCAGCTTTATCTTCTCGCTGGGTGCGTTTTCCATCGTGCCGCTGATCTTCAACTACCTGCAACGGCCGAGCACCGAAGGCACCTTCGTGCACAGCCATCACACCTGGATGATCCGTTCGTTCTGGTGGTACATCGTGCTGGTGGTGGTGGGCGCGGCATTCTTCATGACGATTATCGGCATTCCGGTTGCGTGGCTGATTTGGATCGGGGCCTGGCTGTGGAAGGCCTATCGCCTGATCGTCGGCGTCACCCGCATCAACCGGAACGAGCCGGCGCCAGTTTAAGCGCTTCACGCAGACCGGCGACGATCACCTCATAGGCCTGCTTCCGGCTTTCCTCATCCCGCGCGCGCAGCACGAATGACGGGTGGTACACCGCGACCACCCAGCGTCCCTCATGCTGGAACGGCGCGTCCATCACAGCGCTCATGGTGGCGCCGCCATCGCGCATCACCGACTTGAGCGCGGTGGCGCCCAGCGCGACCACCACCTCCGGTTTCACGCGCGCCAGTTCCTCCTCCAGCCAGACGTGGCACGCGGAGACCTCGCGCTGCGCGGGCGTCTTGTGCAGGCGGCGCTTGCCGCGCAGCTCCCATTTGAAGTGCTTGACGGCGTTGGTCAGGTAGACCTGGTCGCGCGCCACGCCGGCTTCGGCAAGCGCGCGGTCCAGCACCGCGCCGGCCGGGCCGACGAAAGGCAGTCCCTGCAAGTCCTCCTGATCGCCAGGCTGCTCGCCGACCAGCATGATGCGGGCCTTCTTCGGCCCGACACCGGGCACCGCCTGCGTGGCGTTGCGCCACAGCTCGCAGCGGCGGCACTGGTCCAGCGTGTCCGGCGCGTCGCGTTGGGGTTGCGCACGCTCGGGCGTGACGGCGATGGTGGTGGCGCCGCCACGGCGGCCTACGGTGCTGGTCTGGCCGGTGCGCCGGTCGCCGTTGGCGGCGCCGCTGATCATGGCCGGCACGATGGCGCCCTCCGGCAGGTTTTTCCAGAAGCGCGATGGAATGTGGCTGCGCAGCAGATCGGCGTTCAGGCGCGCCGGATTGAAGATGCTGCGGTAGTACGTGAGCCAGAGCGCCTCCCCGCTGTCTTCGATGTCGGCGGCGCTGCGCATGCGCGGCGGCGCGTCGTGCAGGCGTTCGCCGTCCCACAGCACGGTGGCGCTGGGGGTGGCGATCATCCACGTCGCGCGGCCCATGCGGTTGGCGAAATGGCGAGCCACTTGCGGCAACACGTCATGCGTGGGCTCGAACCAGGCGACGAAGCGTGGCGCGCCAGCTTGCTCGGGACGTTCGCGGAATCGTACGTAGGCGTGCATGTCGTGCTCCTCGCGGTGGACGGCTTTGACCATGTTGTGCAGGCGCGCACCGTCAGGATCGGCGGCCGACATCAGCTCGCGCTCACCGCGCTGCCAGCGCCACAGCAGCTTGTAGAGAAAGGCCCAGCGGTCGGCGGCGCTGTAGCACGCGGCGGCAGCGAGCATCTCGACGAACGCACGCGGCAGGAGCAACCCGGGCGCGGCGGGTGGCTCGACGGGGGCCGGCGCGGCATCGGGGGCGGTGAACAGGTCGCCCTCGTCTTCGCTGCCTGCCCATTCTACGTATTCCGGCGCCACGCGGCGCCCGATTAGGTCGCGCGCCGCCGCGCGCCATTCGTCGAATGAGCGCACCACCTTGCGCATCATGCCGCCTGCAGCTCCGGCCACAGATTCATCTGCTGTGGCGCTTCCGCCATCGAGCGCCTCAAATGCTCGGACGGACTCGCATCGCGCGCCGGGAAATAGTCCGCCGTAATGATGAAGGGCGAAATCTTCTTCATGCTGCACCGCAGCCGCGCCAAGTCCGCATAGCGCACCTGCCGCAGCCGGCGCAACTCGACAATCCGCTGCGCATTGCGCAAGCCGATGCCCGGCACGCGCGCGATCATATGCGGCTCCGCGCGATTCAGATCCAAAGGAAAATGCTCACGATGCGCCAGCGCCCATGCCAGCTTGGGATCGATGTCCAGCGCCAGGTTGCCGCCGCTCGCCGGCAATAACTCGCCAGCCTGAAAGCCATAACCACGCATCAGGAAATCGGCCTGATACAGCCGATGCTCACGCAGCATGGGCGGCGGCGCCAAAGGCACGCTCTTGGGGCTCTGCGGAATCGGACTAAACGCCGAGTAGTACACGCGCTTGAGTTTATAACTGCCGTAGAGCGTTTCCGCCGTCGACAAAATCTGCTGATCGTCGCTGGCATCCGCGCCCACGATCATCTGGGTGCTCTGCCCGGCGGGCGCGAAACGCGGCGCCTTCGGTTCCTCGGCGCGCTCATCGAGCTTGCGGCGGATCGATCCCATGGCCAGCTTGATGGTGTGCACGCTCTTCTCGGGCGCCAGCTTTTGCACGCTGTCCTGCGTCGGCAACTCGATATTCACACTCAAGCGGTCGGCATAGCGCCCGGCCGCCGCGATCAGCGCCGGGTCGGCGTCCGGAATGGTCTTCAAATGGATATAGCCGCGGAACTGATGCACCTCGCGCAGTTCGCGCGCCACCTGCACCAGCTGCTCCATGGTGTAGTCGGCCGACCGGATGATGCCAGAGCTGAGGAACAGCCCATCGATGTAATTGCGGAGATAGAAATCGGTGGTCAGCCTGACCACCTCCGCGACAGAGAAGCGCGCACGCGGCACGTTCGAGGTGCGGCGGTTGACGCAATACTGGCAATCGTACAAACAGTAATTGGTCAACAACACCTTGAACAGCGACACGCAGCGCCCATCCGGCGTATAGCTGTGACAAATGCCCATGCCGGTGGTCGCGCCGAAGCCCTCCTTGCCCACCGAGTTACGCTTGGGCGCCCCGCTGCTCGCGCAGGAGGCGTCATATTTGGCCGCATCGGCCAGTATTTCCAGCTTGTCCTTCAGTTCCATCGCAGTCTCGATATACTGTGTTTATATACAGTATATCAGAAACTGTTCAGGACAGAATGCCTTTCAGCGCATCCACCAACTTGCCGCACTCCTCGTCCGTGCCGATGGAAATGCGCAGGAACTGGTCGATACGCGCCGCCGTGAAGTGACGCACAAGGATGGCGCGCTCGCGCAATGCCTTGGCCAGCTGCGCGCCGTCGTGCCGGGGATGGCGCGCAAACACGAAGTTGGCCTGCGACGGCAGCACCTCGAAGCCGAGCGCCTGCAACTGCGCCGTCAACCAGGTGCGGCTGGCGATGACGGCGTTGGACGTCTGCTCGGTGTACGCCACATCATCCAGCGCGGCCACGGCGCCGGCCTGCTGAACCTGGCCCAGTGGGTAGCAGTTAAAGCTGTTCTTCACGCGCTCCAGGCCCGCGATCAGGTCCGGATGGCCGACCGCGAAGCCCACGCGCAAGCCAGCCAGCGAGCGCGATTTCGACAGCGTCTGGATCACCAGCAGATTGTCGTAACGGCCCAGCAGCGCAGCGGCGCTCTGGCCGCCGAAGTCCACATACGCCTCGTCGATCACCACCACCTGATCCGGATGCGCGGCCACCAGCGCTTCGATCTGCGACAGTGGCAGGCCGATACCGGTCGGCGCGTTCGGATTGGCGATGATGATGGCGCCGCACGGACGGTTGTAGTCCGCGATATCGATCTCGAAGCGCTCGTTCAGCGGAATCTGCACGCATTCGATGCCATACAGGCTACAGTAAGTCGGATAGAAGCTGTAGCTGATGTCGGGCGCCAGCAGCGGAAGGTCGTGCTTGAGCAAGGCGTGGAAGGTATGCGCCAGCACCTCGTCCGAGCTGTTGCCGACGAAGACCTGTTCGCGCGTCAAGCCGAAACGGCGCGCCACCGCATCCTTCACCGCCGCGTTGGACGGATCGGAATATTTGCGCAGGCTGTCGCCGGCGGCGGCCTGCATCGCGGCGATCGCCTTGGGCGACGGGCCGTAGGGGTTTTCGTTGGTGTTCAACTTCACTAGACCGGGCATCTGCACCTGCTCGCCCGGCGTGTAAGGCGTCAAACCATGTACGACTTTGCTCCAAAACTTACTCATTACAATTCCTTAAATGCTTGCTCAATATCGGCGATCAAATCCTGCACATCTTCCAGGCCCACGTTGAAGCGAACCAGCGTGCCCTTGCCTTGCCAGTTCTTGCGCATGTGCTGCATGCGGTATGGCATGACCAGGCTGTTCGCGCCGCCCCAGCTATAGCCGATCTTGAACAGCTTGAGCGAGTCGACAAAGCGGTCGGTTTGCTCCTCCGTGTAGCGCTCATCGAAGATCACCGAGAACAGGCCGCCGGCGCCGCTGAAGTCTCGCTTCCAGACGTCGTGGCCCGGACAATCGGGGAAAGCCGGGTGCAGCACCCTGGTGATTTCGGGCCGCGCCTGCAGCCATGCGGCCAGCTTGCGTGCCGCCGCGTCGTGCGCGTCGAAACGCAGGCGCATGGTTGGCAAGCCGCGCGACACCAGGTAGGCATCGTCCGCGCCCACGCCCATGCCGAGACGCATGTGCGCGAGGCTAAGCTGGTCGTGCAGCGCGCGGTCGCGCGTGATGACGGCGCCCATCAGCACATCCGAGCCGCCGGACTGGTACTTGGTCAGCGCCTGCATGATGATGTCCACACCGAGATCGAAGCCGCGCAGCGCCAGGCCGGCGGACCAGGTGTTGTCCAGTGCCACCAGCACGCCACGCTCGTGCGCCTCCTTGCAGATGGCCGGCAGGTCCGGCACTTCCATCGACACCGACCCCGGCGCCTCGGTCCAGATCAATTTGGTGTTCGGCTGGATCAGCTCCGCGATGCCCTCGCCGATCAGAGGATCGTAGTAGCGCGCGGTGATGCCGTAATCGGCCGACAGCCAGCGTCCCAGCTCGCGGTTCGGGTTGTAGACGTTATCCGGCAACAGCACATCGTCGCCCGACTTGAGCAGCGCGAAGTCCACCATGGCGATCGCCGCCAGCCCGCTCGGCGCCAGCAGGCAATGCTTGCCATCCTCGATTTCGGCCAGCCGCGCTTCCAGCGTGAAGGTGGTCGGTGTGCCGTGCAGGCCGTAGGTATAGGCGTTCTTCTCTTTCCAGTCGCCCGAGCGCATGGCCGCCACGTTCTTGAACAGCACCGTGGAGGCATGATGAATCGCGCTCGGAAAAGCGGCAAAGCCCTCCGGCGCCTGGTAATCCGTGTGGATCAGCGCCGTCTGCGGAGATTTTTTCACGCTCATCGCATATTGCCGGTATGGCCCAGCGAGTATTTGCCTGGTTGCGGCCACACGGTCAGGCCGTGCGGCTCCTGGCCAACCTTGATTTTCTTGACGTCGCCGTTGGCGGTGTCGATGCGGTACACCACGTCGTCAAAGCGGCCCGACAGCCACAGGTACTTGCCGTCCGCGCTGACGTTGCCCATGTCCGGGCTGCCGCCGCCGGGAATCGGCCATTGCGCCAGCACTTTTTCGGTGGCGAAGTCGATCACGGTCACGCGGCCCTTGCCTTTCGGCTTGCCGTGGATGTTGTGCGTGCCGCGGTTGGCCACATACAGCTTGGTGCCGTCGCGGCTCGGGTACAGGCCGTGCGCGCCGACACCGGTAGGGATAAAACCAACCTTGGTGAACGATGCCGCGTCAACGATATGCACGCCGTCAGCGTCCATGTCGGCGATGTAGTAGCGCTTACCGTCCGGCGACACGCGTATGTCCTGCGGCATGCCTTTCTTCTTGCTGCACACCTCATTCGCCAGCAGCTGGTCGATCGGATCCTTTTCCGAGAAGCGCGTGGCCGGCATGGACAGTTTCAGATAACCTTCCACCTTGCGCGTCTGCAGGTCGATGCGCGCCACCGAACCGGCGAATTCGCAGGTGAACATGGCATAGCGGCCGTCCGGCGAGAAGTCGGCGTGGTTGATGCCGCCGCATTGCGGCACGTCGATCGCATACTGCATCTGCATGGTCTTCGGATCGCGGAAGTCAAGGCGGTGCAAGGCCTCAGCCACCACGATGGCCGATTTGCCATCCGGCGAGAAGTACATATTGTAAGGGTCGTCCACCGCGACCTGCGTGCCCGGCTTGCCGGTGCGCGGATCGATCGGCGTCAGGCTGCCCTTGTTGGTGCGCTCGGCGTTATTCGCGACCCACAGCGTTTGCATGTCCCATGCCGGCACCACGTGCTGCGGGCCGACGCCGACCTTGAACTTGTCCACCACCTTCAGCGTTTCCGGGTCGATCACGTAGACGTCGTTGGAACGCAGGTTGGGCACGTACACGCGCGGCAGGTGGTCGCGCAAGGCCGGGCTCAGGTTGGCCGGGCTGATGCCGGCATACACGTTGGACGGCGCGGCGGCCGCGCCGGCGGAAGCGGCGGCAGGCGCCGCCTGGCCTGCCTGCGCGGCTTGCGCCGACTGCGAATAACCGACAGCCACCAGGCTGCCCGCTGCGATCAGACCGGCGGCGGCCAGCGCCGCATAAGCGATGTGATTAGTTTTCATTTGGCTTCTTTATGAGGAGTGGACGGCGCGCCATGCGCCGCAAATTCGGAAATCGCCGCGACCGAGGTGTCGACAATGCGCTGCACGCCCAGCTTGCCCAATTCCGCCGTGGCGCGGCGCGCGTCACCGCGCACGCCGTCGTTCACGGTGGGGGACGGGCCGCGTGCCAGCGCCTCGGTGCGCACGAGGGATTTATCGGTCGCCAGCATCAGCGAGGCGTCGGCCAGGCCGGCATGCAGGCCGATTTCGGCCTTGCTGTAGCCGCGCTTTTCCAGATCGGCGATAAAGGGTTCCTGCGTTACGTCGTAATACGCCAGCAGCGCCAAGGCGCCGGCCTTGCCATCCTTGGCCCAGGCCTTGTTGAGGCGCTGCGCCACGCGCGTTTCGCTTTTCTGGTAGCCGCCATGGTCGCCGATCAGGACGACGTGGCGGAAACCGTGCTGGCGCAGGCTCTGGCCGGCCGCAAACAGCAGATCTTCAAACGTGGATTCGGGGATCGACAAGGTGCCGGCAAACTTCATGTGGCCGGCCGGCGGCGTGATGCTGCCCTCGGGGACATAGGACACCACCGGCGCCACCACCGCGTTGCCCAGCTTTTGCGCGATCATCCGCGCCAGCACGGTGGCGCGCACATTGTGCTTGCCCAGCGCGATATACGGGCCGCTTTGCTCGGTGCCGCCGATGGGAATGATCGCCGTGGTGGCGCCGCCGTCGATGCGGGCGCGCAGCTCGGTGCTTGTCATTTCTTCCAGCATGACCGGCACGTCGGCAGCGGTTGCGGAGGCCATCAACATGCAAGCGGCAAGCGCCGCCAGGAATTTCAAGTCAGGCATAAGCTCATCTAACAAAAAAGGCGGACCGCCGTTACGCTGGTCCGCCTTTATTATAGTAGACGAATGGCTTAAAGTGCCTCGCCCCACAGGTCATGTGCGTCAGATGTGGTGATTTTCACGTCAACGAACTGGCCGACCACCAGTTTCTTGTGCGGTTCGAACGGCGGCTTGACGTACACCACGCCGTCGATTTCCGGCGCGTCGGCGGCCGAGCGGCCGACGCCGCCGGTGCGGTTGACTTCATCGATCAGCACGCGCACGGTTTTACCGACTTTCGCTTTCAGGCGCGCTTTCGAGATTTCTTCCTGCAACAGCATCACGCGGCCACGGCGCTCTTCGCGCACTTCTTCCGGCACCGGGTTGGCCAGTTCGTTGGCGGTGGCGCCTTCCACCGGCGAATAGGCGAAGCAGCCCAGGCGGTCGATTTGCGCTTCCTTCAGGAAGTCCAGCAGGTATTCGAATTCCGCCTCGGTCTCGCCCGGGAAGCCGGCGATGAAGGTCGAGCGGATGGTCAGGTCCGGGTTCATGGCGCGCCATGCGAGGATGCGGTCCAGGTTCTTCTCGCCGCTGGCCGGACGCTTCATGCGCTTCAGCACATCGGGATGCGCGTGCTGCATCGGAATGTCCAGGTAAGGCAGGATATGCTCGCCCATCAGCGGGATCACCTGATCCACGTGCGGGTACGGATAGACGTAGTGCGCACGCACCCAGGCGCCGTAGGACTTGGCCAATTCGCCCAGCGCTTCCATCAGCTGCGTCATGTGGGTCTTGATCGGGCGGCCGTTCCAGAAACCGGTGCGGAACTTGACGTCCACGCCGTAGGCCGAGGTGTCCTGCGAGATCACCAGCAGTTCCTTCACGCCCGACTTGAACAGGTTCTCCGCCTCCAGCAGCAGTTCGCCGATAGGACGCGACACCAGGTCGCCGCGCATCGACGGGATGATGCAGAACGAGCAGCGGTGATTGCAGCCTTCCGAGATTTTCAGGTAGGCGTAGTGCTTCGGCGTCAGTTTCACGCCTTGCGGCGGAATCAGGTCGATGAACGGCTCGTGCGGTTTCGGCAGGTGCAGGTGCACCGAGTCCATCACCTCGCCCAGCGCGTGCGGGCCGGTGACGGCCAGCACCTTCGGGTGGATCTTGGTGATCAGGTCCGAACCATCGGTATCCTTCTTGGCGCCCAGGCAGCCGGTTACAATCACCTTGCCGTTTTCGGCCAGCGCCTCGCCGATGGCGTCCAGCGATTCCTGCACCGCCGCGTCGATGAAGCCGCAGGTGTTGACGATCACCAGGTCGGCTCCGTCGTAGGACTTGGCGGTCTCGTAACCCTCTGCGCGCAGCTGGGTCAGAATCTGTTCGGAGTCGACCAGCGCCTTGGGGCAGCCGAGCGATACAAAGCCCACCTTGGGTGCTGGCGCGCCGGCGGCTGGCTGGGGAAGACGAGAGAGTGGTTGCGATTGCATGATGGTTGCTTAATACGTCACAAAGATTACGAGCAATCGACGATTATACCATGTTAGGATAACGATTTAGCGCCCATCGTTCATAGGAGATTGTGTGGCAACACTGAAAGACGTCGCAATGCTCGCCGGTGTAGGCATGTCGACAGCATCGCGCGCCATTTCGGGCGCCGGTCCGGTATCGGCCGAGGCGATGAAAAAAGTACAAGCCGCCATCGAACAGCTGAATTTCCGCCCTTCCTCCATCGGCCGCTCGTTGTCGGCGCAGTCGCTGGGCATGATCGGCATCTTCGCGCCCTCCTTCTTCGGCGCCTACTACGGCACCATCCTCAAGCAAACCGACATCGAACTGCGCGCCATGCGCCGACACGTGGTGGTGGCCACCGGCTGCGGCGACGGCACCCCGCGCGAGGAAGCCGTCGAGGCGGTGAAGTTCCTGATCGGCCGCGATTGCGACGGCATCGTGGTGCTGGGCCACGACCTGCTCGATGAAGACATGCAGATGCTGCACAAGATGCACCCCAAGATGGCCTTCCTCAACCGCCGCAGCGCCGCGCTGGAAACGTCGTCGTTCTGCCCCGACCACTACCACGGCGGCGAGCTGGCCGCGCGCACGCTGCTGGACGCCGGCCACCGCCAGCTTGCGGTGATCTCCGGCCCCACCGGCACCTCGGACAACGAGGAACGCTTGCGCGGCTTCTTCGACGAGCTGGCCCGCCACGGCATCCAGCGCGAAGCGGTGCGCCTGATTCCATCCGACTTCTCGCGCGAAGGCGGTTTTGGCGCCACCCAGCAACTGCTCAACGAGGGCCGCCATTTCACGGGCCTGTTCTGCGCCAACGATGAGATGGCGATCGGCTCCATGTCCTGCTTCCACCGCGCCGGCATCAACGTGCCGAGGGACGTCTCCATCATCGGCTACGACGATGACTACTCGGCGGAATTCTCGTCGCCGGGCCTGACCTCGGTGCACATCCCGATGCAGCAACTGACGCAGAACGCCGTGCGCTGGCTGCTGAATATCTGCTACGGCACCCAGCACGAAATCTCGCGCGAATTCCCGGTGACGGTGACCATGCGCGGTTCGGTCGCGGCGCCCAAATAAGCCTCAAGCCACGGCGCTGAGCCACTCCTCGATGGCGGCGCCCGAAATCGGCCGGCTATACAAATAGCCCTGTCCCTTGTCGCAGCCCTGCGCCGACACCACGGCCGCCTGCTGCGGCGTTTCTATCCCCTCCGCCACGGTGTTCATCCCCAGGCTGCGCGCCACCTTCACCGTGGCCTCGATCAGCACCTCGTGATGGCGGCTGCTCGCCGCCAGCGTGATAAACGAGCGGTCGATCTTGACCGTATCCACCGGCAGCAGGTGCAGGCTGGAGAGCGAGGAGTAGCCGGTGCCGAAATCGTCCAGCGCCAGTTTCACACCCAGCGCCTTCAATCCCAGCAACTGCTGCCGCACGTCCGTGCCCTGCGCCGCCAGGCTTTCGGTAATCTCCAGCTGCAGGCTGCCGGGTTCCATGCCGTGTGCGGCCATGATGGCGCCGACCCGCTCGCACAATCCGGACTGGTTGAGCTGTGCGCGCGACAAGTTCACCGCCAGCAGGCGTGGCGCACCGGCGCCCAATTGCGCGCGCCAACGGGCGAAATCGGCGCAGGCCATGTCCAGCACCTGCTCGCCGATCGCGCCGATCAGGCCGCAGTCCTCGGCGACGCCGATGAACTCCGTTGGCCCAACCAGGCCGCGCACCGGATGACGCCAGCGCACCAGTGCCTCCACCCCGGCGGTGCGGTCGATCCGGCCGTCCGCCAGCAGCCCAACCACCGGCTGGTACACCGTGAACAATTCGCCGCGCTCGATGGCGTTGCGCAGGTCCGCCTCCAGGCCGCCGCGCAGCACCGCCTGTTCGCGCATCTGGCGCGCGAACACGGCGAACCGGTTGCCTCCTTCCGCCTTGGCCACACGCATGGCGATGGCCGCGTCGCGCAGCACGTCGTCGGCTTGCCGCGCTCCCTCCTCCAGCGGCACGATGCCGATGCTGAAAGTGCAGATCAACTCGTGGGCGCCGACCTGGAACGGCAGGCTTAGACGATCCAGCAGGCGCGCCGCGATGCGCTCGGCGGTGTCTTGTTGGGGCAGTCCGTCGAGCAGCAGCGCGAACTCGTCACCGCCCACGCGCGCCGCCACCTCGGTGGGGTTGGGCTTCCCCGGCGGCCGGCCGCCGGAACGCACCGTGGTGCGCAAGCGTTCCGCCACCAGCACCATCACCTGGTCTCCGACCTCGTTGCCGAAAGTGTCGTTGATCTGCTTGAAGCGGTCCACATTGATGAACAACACCGCACAATGATCGCCGTCGGGCTGCCGCGCGCGCTGCGTCATCTCCTGCAGCAGCTCCAGCGAGCGGCTGCGATTGGCCAGTTGGGTCAGCGGGTCGAGGCGCGCGGCGCTGGCCAGGCGGCTGGCCAGCACGCGCTGCTCACGCATCACCTCATGGGTGGCGTCCACCAGCACCGCCATCAGGCGCTGCCGGTCCACCTTCAACAGGCCAAGCGACAGCACCTCCGGCCCCTTGTCCGCGCCGGCCGGCAGCGTGATGCGCCGTCCCTCGCAGATCAAACCATGCTCCGGCGCGAAATCCGCGCTCAGTTGCGCCAGGTCCGGCGCATGCGGCCGCAGTACCTCGAACAGGTTCTGCAAGTCGCCGTCCGGCGCGAGCGGCATCAGCAAACGTGACGCCATCGGGTTCAGCATCTCGATCTCGCCATCCAGTCGCAGCTGCATCAACGCCACCGGCGCGCGATACAGGAACTGGATCAGCGTCTCGTAAGCATGGTCGGAGTCGGCACTCATTCCAATCCCTCCTGCCAGCTTGCCACTTGATTGCGCCCGCGCCGCTTGGCCTGATACAAGGCCTGGTCGGCGCGCGCGAGCAGGCTTTCAAAGCCGGCCATGCTGTCGTCCATCACGGCCACGCCCAGGCTCACCGTGCAGGGAATGCGCTGACGCTGATACAGCACCGGGCTGCGTTGCACCTGCGCGCGCAGGCGCTCTGCCACCGCCAGCGCGTCGTCCAGGCCCACCGATGGCAGCAGCACGGCGAATTCCTCGCCGCCGATGCGGGCCAGCACGTCCACCTCGCGGCACACCGTACGCATGGCCGCGGCCAACCGGCATAGCACGGCGTCGCCGGCCGGATGGCCGTAGTTGTCGTTGATGGCCTTGAAATGGTCGGCGTCCAGCATGATCAGCGCGATCGGGCGCGGCGCCTTTTTGCTGCGCGCCAGCTCCAGCTCCGCCGACTCGAAGAAGGCGCGCCGGTTGGACAAGCCGGTCAGGTGATCGCAATACGCGGCCTGGCGCAGGCTTTGGCTGATCTCGCGCTTGTCGGATATGTCGCGGATGATCATGCAATATGCGGGCTCGCCATTCTCGCCTTCCAACCGGCCCGGCAGCGGCGCGATCAGGGCGCTCGCCCAGAACTGGCTGCCGTCGGCGCGCCGGCGCATGCCCTCGTCGAGCGACCAGCCATTGTCGTCGGCATCGCGCAGGCGATCCAGTTGCTGCATGGGCGTGGTGGCGCCGTCGGGATGGAACAACGCATATGGCTGCCCCACCGCGTCCGCGCCATGGCCGGTGACGCGGCCGATGCTGTCGTTCCAGGCCGTGATGCGGCCGCGCTGGTCGAGGCTCACCAGCGCATAATCGGCGATGTTGGTCATGATGGCGTGCAGCCAGGCGTCGGTATTGCGCAACTGGCGTTCGCGCCTATCCTGCTCGGTGACGTCGCTCAGCACCGCCATCAGGCGCGCTGGGTCCAGCTTCAACATGCTGAGCGACAGCACCCGCGGGCCCTGCCCGGCCTGATCGCCGTACAGGTACAGGCGGGTGGCGTCGCAGATCTGCCCACTGTCCGCAGCATAGGCCGCGCACAGCTGCCGCAGGTCCGGCGCCACCGGCGCCAGCGCGTCGAACAGGTTGGTCAGTTCGCCCTCGCGGCTGAGCGGCATCATGAGCTGGGCCGAGAGTGGATTGAGCATCAGGATGCTGCCGTCCGACGCCAGTTGCACCAGGCCCACCGGCGCCATGTACAGGAACTGCAGCAACGCCTCGTACTCATCGACGTCCGGGGCGGCAATCACGGCGTTCATAGGCGGTGCACCAACACGTAGGACAGTTCCGTTCCCGGCTCCGCCAGCAGCCGCAATTGCACCTTGGTCGGCCGCATGCGCAACGTCAGCACATAGTTGATGGTTTCGTCGAGCGCCACGCCGGCTTCGCGCGCGTCGATGAAGCGCTGCGCCACCAGGTAGTTGTTCATGCACGGTGCCACCACCGAGAACAAGTCCTGTGCCAGCACGCGCTCGGGCCGCAGCCCGGCCGCCTGCGATTCAAAGGCGTTGTAGCGCCGTACGCGGTCCTGTCCATCGAAGCCGATCACCCCAAAGCCCAGCGTATCGAGCGTCGCGTCATCCATGTCCGCCAACAGTGCGGCGATTCCCGGCTGATCAAATTTCATAGTCCATCCTTAACGAAAACCTTCAAACGACACTTTCAGCATGTGCCGCACGATGTCTTCGGGCGCCATCTTGCTGAAGTTCTGCAGATACTCCACCGCCGGGTCGCAGGTGCGCGCGTAGTAGCTGAACAGGATGACGTCCGTCGGCAGCTCGCGGTTGAGCAAGCCCTGCTCCTGCCCCTGCTTGACCAGCGCTTCCAGCTGGCGATTCAGCTTGAGCACCTTCATCATGTATTTCAGGTTGCGCATCAACATATCGCGCACGTGCGGACTGGTGGAAGGCAGGAACGGCAAGCCCCCCTCCAGCCGCACCCGCAGCGCCCATTCCAGCAGCGCCGCCAGCTTTTCCACCGGTCCCAGGGCCGGGTCCAGCGCGGCGACATAATCCAGCGCGCCGTCGAGCAGGCGGATCAGCGCTTCCCCGACCAATTCCTCCTTCGACTTGAAGTGCTTGTACAAGCTGGGCTTGGAGATGCCAACCGCGCCGGCGACATCGTCCATGGTCATCAAATCGTAGCCCTTGTTGCTGAGCACAGCGGTCGCGGCATCCAGGATCGCACTCTCGCGCAGCTTAAATGCTTGATTTTTAAAGCTAAGTTTTGGAAAAATACTCATCGGTAAATTTTCGCTACTGATTAGTAGCTTTTCTGATTTGTCGGTAGTAATATTAGCACACCCGTTAAACAGCCTCATCATCACCCTATGAATCAGAAACGTCAACGCATCGCGGTCATCGGCGCCGGCATCTCCGGATTGGCCAGCGCCTACTTCCTCCGGCGCGCGCATGACGTGGTGTTGTTCGAGGCCGGCGGCTATCTCGGCGGCCACACCAACACCGTCGACGTGACGCTGGAAGGCCGCACACACGGCGTGGATACCGGCTTCCTGGTCTACAACGAGCGCACTTATCCCAACCTCATCGCGCTGTTCGACGAACTGGCAGTGGCCAGCATCGCCAGCGATATGTCATTTGCCGTAGCCATGGACGACGGCGCGCTGGAATGGGCCGGCACCAATCTCGACACCGTGTTCGCCCAGCGCGCCAATCTCGCTTCGCCATCCTTTCTTCGCATGCTGTGGGACATCCTGCACTTCAACCGCAACGCCGAGCGCTTCCTGCGGCAGGCCATGCTGAGTGGAGAAACCCTGGGCCAGTTGCTGCGACAGCAGCGTTACGGCGCGCGCTTCCGCGACGCCTACCTGCTGCCGATGGCCGCCGCGATCTGGTCCAGTTCTCCGAGCGATATCCTGCAATTCCCGGCCGCCACCTTCCTGCGTTTTTGCCTGAATCACGCGCTATTACAGGTCAATAACCGTCCCCGGTGGCGCACGGTTGCGGGTGGCGCGCGCCACTACGTGCAAAAGATCGCCGCCGTATTGCCGGACTGCCGCCTCAACACGCCAGTGCAGGCGGTGCGGCGCGTCGCGGGCGGCGCGGTGCAGGTAAGCAGCCAGCACGGCACAGAGGATTTCGACGCGGTGGTATTCGCCACCCATGCGCCCATCACGCTGTCGCTGCTGCAGGATGCCAGCACGCGTGAACGGGCCCTGCTCGGCGCCGTGCGCTACCAACCCAACACCGCCTACCTGCACATCGACGCCAGTCTGATGCCGCGTCGGCGCAAGGTATGGTCGGCGTGGAATTACCTGTCGGGCGCGCAGGTTGACGGCCAACGGCCGGTGTGCGTGAGCTACTGGCTGAACCAGTTGCAGGCGCTGCCCTTCGAGACGCCGGTGATCGTCACGCTCAATCCGCACACGCCGCCGGCGGCGGACAAGGTACTGGCCAAATTCGAGTACGACCATCCCATCATGGACCAGGGCGCCATCCACGCGCAGCGGCAGCTGGAGCAGATCCAGGGCATCGACCGCGCCTGGTACGCCGGCGCATGGACCGGCTACGGCTTCCACGAGGATGGCCTCAAATCCGCGCTGCGCGTCGCCTCCGCGTTTGGCGTGGCGCCGGCATGGACCTCGCTGCCATGAAAACCGGCGCCGCCCAACTGGTGCACGGACAAGTGATGCACGCGCGCCTGCGGCCCGCGCCGCACCGCTTCGCGTACCCGCTGTTCTACGTGCGCCTCAACCTGGCGCGGCTCGAGCAATGCAACTCGCGCTGGTTCGGCGTGGACCGCTGGCGGCCGCTGTCGATCCGCAGCCGCGATTACGGTCCGCGCGACGGCTCCAGCCTGGAACTATGGATGCGCGGCCTGCTGCGCGCACACGGCATCGAGGCCGATGGCGAGATCTGGCTGCAGACCTTCCCGCGCGTGGCCGGCTACGTATTCAATCCGGTCAGCTTCTGGCAATGCCACGCGGCCGATGGCAAGCTGCGCGCGGTGCTGGCGGAGGTCAACAACACTTTCGGTGAAACGCATCGCTACCTGCTGCGCATCGACGCCAGCGGCGCCGCAACGGCGGTGGCGCCCAAGCAGATGCACGTATCGCCGTTCTGCGAAGTGCAGGGCCACTACCGCTTCCGCTTCCGGCTGGGCGGCTCCAACCACTGCACCAGCATCGACTACCACGACAACCACGGCCTGCTGCTGCGCACCGCCCTCAGTGGGCGCCCGGCCCCCATGAGCGACCGCGCCATCATTGGCGCCTTGTGCCGCTACCCGCTGCTGGGCGTCGGCATCGTGTTCCGCATCCACTGGCAAGCCTTGCGGCTATGGCTGAAGCGCGTGCCCTTCTTCAGCAAGCCCCCCGCCCCGTCACACCACACCACCGTGCATCAGGAGACCGTACGATGAATCACACCTTGACCACCCAGCAGCTGGCCGCACCGGCCGGCGCGCGCTGGTTTCTCAAACTGCTGAACAACATCCGCGTCGGCCATCTTGAGCTCATTACGCCGGAAGGCGCGCACATGGTGTTCGGCAATGCCCACGACACCAGCGGCGCCACGCTGCAGCTGCACGACTGGCGCGCCTGCCAACGCATCCTGGGCGCCGGCGACATCGGCTTCGCCGAAGCCTACGGCGCC
Organism: Duganella sp. SG902; assembly: GCF_013376005.1. Classification (GTDB taxonomy): domain Bacteria; phylum Pseudomonadota; class Gammaproteobacteria; order Burkholderiales; family Burkholderiaceae_D; genus Rugamonas. The sequence continues at coordinate 80,463 of NZ_JABMJK010000011.1, forward strand.
GGCTGGGTGGACACGCCCGACCTGACCGCGCTGCTGCGACTGGCCCTGCGCAACGAGGCGGCCCTGGAGCGGCTGGTATTCGGCGGCGCGCTGGCGGCCGCGTGGTACCGGCTGCGCCACTGGCTGCGCCCCAACACGCGCAAAGGCAGCCAGCGCAACATCCACGCCCACTACGACATCGGCAACGACTTCTACCAGCTGTGGCTGGACCCCAGCTGGACCTACTCCAGCGCCCTGTTCGACGGCGACTACAGCCTGCCGCTGCAAGAGGCGCAACGCCGCAAGTATCAACGCATCATCGACACGCTGCAACTGCGGCCGGGGCAACGCGTGCTGGAAATCGGGTGCGGCTGGGGTGGATTTGCGGAACAAGCGGCGCGCCAGGGCATCCACGTGCATGGCGTGACCATCTCGCCATCGCAGTTGGAAATCGCGCAGCGGCGCGTGCGGGCCGGCGGACTGGCCGACCGGGTGCAACTGGAATTGCGCGACTATCGCGATCTCGGTGGCCATTATGACGCCGTGGTGTCGATCGAAATGTTCGAAGCCGTGGGCGAGCAATACTGGCCGCAGTACTTCCAGACCGTGGCGGCGCGCCTGCGGCCGGGCGGCCAGGCGCTGGTGCAGAGCATCACCATCGGCGAGCGGCATTTCGCGCGCTATCGCAGCAGCACGGACTTCATCCAGCAGTACATCTTCCCGGGCGGGATGCTGCCCAGCGTCGAACGTTTCGAGCGTCAGGCGGCGCGCGCCGGCCTGCAGCCGCTGCAAGCCCACGCCTTCGGCCGCGATTACGCCGAAACCCTGCGCCGCTGGGACGCGCAATGCCGCGCCACGCGCCAGCAGATCACCGACCAGGGCTTCGACGAGCATTTCCTGCGCATCTGGCATATGTACTTCGCCTACTGCGAGGCCGCCTTCGACGAGGGCCGCACCGACGTCGTCCAGTTCCTGCTGCAAAAAGCCTGACCGGAGCCGCCCATGCAACCGCTGAACCGCCGCATCGACGACTGGCATGGCCGGCGTGCCTGGCTGGTCGGCGCCTCCAGCGGCATCGGCGCCGCGCTGGCGGCCGAGCTGCTGCAGGCCGGAGCCACGGTCGCGCTGTCGGCACGCCGCGCCGAGCGCCTGCAGTCGCTTGCGGCGCGCCACGCCAGCGGGCGAGCCATCGTCGCGCCGTTCGACATCCTCGACCGCGACGCCTGGGGCGAGCGCTATCGCGAGATATGCACGCAGGCCGGTGCGATTGACCTGGTGATCTTTTGCGCCGCCGACTACCACCCCGAACGCAGCTGGGAAATCAGCGCCGAAGGCGCCGCCCACACGCTGGCCGTCAACCTGGGCAGCGTCTACACCGGGCTGGCCACGGTGCTGCCGGACATGCTGGCGCGCGGCAGCGGCGGCATCGCCATCATCGCCAGCGTGGCCGGCTACGTCGGCCTGCCCAACGCCAGCGTGTATGGCCCCAGCAAAGCCGCCCTGATCAACCTGGCGGAGCTGCTATACACCGACCTGCACCCGCGCGGGCTGGACGTCTACCTGATCAACCCCGGCTTCGTGCAGACCGAACTAACCGCCAAGAACGCCTTCACCATGCCGGCGCTGCAAACGCCGCAGGACGCGGCGCGGGCCATCGTGCGAGGCCTGGTCGCGGGCCAGTTTGAAATCCACTTCCCGAAGCGCTTCACGCTGCTGGTCAAGCTGATGCGCTGGCTGCCCTACCGCTTGCGCTTCGCCCTGTTCACCCACTTTTTAAAACCGACATGACACCAGCCCTTTCCCTGCGCCCGGTCCTGTCCCTGCTGGGATGGATCGTCCTCACCGCCTGCTTTGCCGCCGCGGGCGCGGCCGGTTCCGCCGCCGCGCCGGTGTTCTACGCCCAACTGGACCGCCCCGACTGGGCGCCGCCGGCTTGGCTGTTCGGCCCCGCGTGGACGGTGCTGTATCTGTTGATGGCGATAGCGGTATGGCGCGTCTCACGCACCGCGCGCGCCAAACCGGCGCTAGGTTTGTACCTCGCCCAGTTGGCGCTGAACGCGTTGTGGAGCTGGCTGTTCTTCGCCTGGCGTCAAGGAGCGCTGGCCTTTGCCTGCATCGTCGTTTTATGGCTGATGATCGCCGCCACCATCGCGGTCTTCCAACAGCGCGACCGGCTGGCCGCCGCGCTGCTGCTGCCCTACATTGGCTGGGTAAGCTTCGCGACCGCCCTGTGCTACAGCATCTGGCAGCGCAATCCCGGCCTGCTGTAATCTACGATAAGGACCAACCATGAACGAGCAGTCCCTGAGCTACCGCGCCGACCACACGCCGGTATCCGAGCGCATTCGCGCGCGCCTGATGCGCGACGGCGCGCGCTTCCACGCCAACGACAACATCGCCAGCTACATCGAACCGGGAGAGCTGGACGCGCTGCTCGATGAGGTCAGCCAGCGCATGCAAGGCGTGCTGGAAAGCCTGGTGATCGACACCGTCAGCGACCATAATTCGCAGGACACGGCGCGCCGGGTCGCCAAGATGTATCTGAGGGAAGTGTTCGGCGGCCGCTACACGCCGGCGCCGCCGGTGACCGAATTCCCCAACGTCTCGCACCTGAACGAGTTAATGATCATCGGACCGATCGCCGTGCGCAGCGCGTGCTCGCATCATTTGTGTCCGGTGATGGGCAAGGTGTGGATCGGCGTGATGCCGAACCAGCACTCCAACCTGATCGGCCTGTCCAAATATGCGCGCCTGGCCGGCTGGATCATGAGCCGGCCGCAGATCCAGGAGGAAGCCGTGGTGCAGCTGGCCGAACTGCTGCAGGAAAAAGTGCAGCCGGACGGACTGGCGGTCATCATGGAGGCCGACCACTTCTGCATGCAATGGCGCGGCGTGAAGGACAACGACGCGCGCATGATCAACAGTGTCATGCACGGCTCCTTCCTCAAGGACCCTGCCCTGCGGCGCGAATTCCTCTCGCTGATCAAACGTTGAACAAGGAGACGCCATGCTAGTCCGATTGCTGTACGCCAGCCGCGCCGCCGCGCCGACCGACAACGCCACCGTCAATGCCATCCTCCAGCAGTCGCGCAGGCACAACCCGTCGGCCGGCATCACCGGCGTGTTGTGCCACAGCGAGCGCCTGTTCCTGCAAGTGCTGGAAGGTGGGCGCGAACAAGTGAACCGCCTGTACGCGCGCATCATGGCCGATCCGCGCCACAGCGACATCACATTGCTGCACTATGAGGAAATCAACGAACGCCGCTACGCTGGCTGGACCATGGGGCAAACCAATCTGGATAAGCTCAATCCCGGCACCGTGTTGCGCTACTCCGCACTGCCGGAGTTCGATCCCTACACGCTGAGCGGCGAAAGCTCGCTGGCGCTGATCGATGAACTGATGAAGGCCGCCGCGGTGCTTGGCCGGGCCTAGTCAAAAAAACGGCTGGCGTGGGGAGCCGCCAGCCGAAAAGACCACTACCCCCTACTACTACGCTTTAAAACTTCATCGACACGCGCGCGCCCACGGTACGCGGATTGTTGTAATACGCCGCCCAGATCTGCTGCTTCGGCTGGCATGGAGCGCCAACTTGAGTGCACACCTCGATGGCGTCGTACTTCACTTCCTTGTCGGTGGCGTTATTGACGAACAGCTCGGCCGTGTAAGCCTTGCCGCGCGGCTCGTAGCGCACGCTCAGGTCCAGCGTGGTGTACGCCGCCTGCATCTTCACGCCGGGATGGCCTGGCACGTCGTTCGCAAACGCGCCGGAACCGATGAAGGATTCGGTCTCGTGGTGCGCCGAAATGCGCGGCGTGATGCGGCCCTTGCCGGTGTCGAAGTCATGTTCGTACATCAGCGTGGTGGCGAAGGTCGGCGCGTGTTTCAGCACGCTGCCGCCGACGTTGACGGTTGGCGCGGTGGTGCCGCAGGACTGGCCGTTGGCGCGTGCCGCGTCCACGTCGCAGGACAGGAAGTCGTCATAGCGCGCCTTCAACCAAGTGGCGTTGCCGCTGAAGCGATCGACGCTGGTCGGACGCCACGCCCATTCGGCCTCGATTCCTTTGACAGAGGCACCGGCGGCGTTAAAGTTCTGCAGCGTGTTGTTGACCACCTGCGACTCCAGCTTGTCCTTGTACTTCATCCAGAAGGCGTCGATGTTCAGCGACAGCTGGCGGTCCAGCAGATCCGACTTGAAGCCGAATTCATAGCTGGTCAGCTTTTCAGGCTTGGTGGTGGCGCCGCCGTCGCCGATCGCCGGCGAGTGGAAGCCGGTGGTCACCGAGGCGAAGGTCAGGATGTCCTTCGACACCTTGTACTCCACCCGGCCCAGCCACGTCGCTTGGCCATAGGCCAGATCGGCGGTGTTGTCGCCGTAGGTATTGCCGCAGGTGGACTGATTTACCACGCCGCCCGGGCCGATGTTGTGGGTGTTAATGGTGCCGGTGCCTGGCGTGACCAGCTGCGCGATCTGGTTCGGCGTCAGCGTGGCGCCGCGTGGTGCGTTGTCCGGCCAGTTCGGGCAAGCCCAATTCTGGCCACCGATATCGTACTTGTGATCCTTGGTATAGCGCGCGCCGGCGGTCAGCTTCCACACCGGGTCCAGCTCATAGCTGGCCTGCGCAAAGGCGGCCTTGGAATGCAGTTGGCGGTTACCTTGGATGAAGGACATGGCCGAGGCGTACTGGCCGACGGTCGGCTGCACGAAGATCACGCTGCCGTTGGCGATGTCCTGCGCCAGCATCTCCTCCGAAATCTGGCTGCGATCGATGTCGAAACGGATCTTGTTTTTCTCGCGGAAGAAGAACAGGCCGCCCACCCATTGCAGTGGCGCTTCCGAATCCGAGCGCAGTTGCAGCTCGTTCGAGACGCTGTCGAACTGCCCCCATTCGGTGCGGTTCTCCGCCTTAAAGCCAGGATAGAAGCCGGCGTCGGCGTCGCTGGCGTTGCTGCGTTTCAGGCGGCTCCACGCGCCGAGGTACTGCGCCTCGATGCCTTCGATCGGGCGCCATTGGACCTTGGTCTTGGCGGTGATGATGGATTGATCCAGCGTCCCCGGCGTATCGATCAGCGCGGAGCGCAGATTCTGGCCCGGCTTGGGCTCAGCCGATAGGTAGATGTTACCAGCGCCGGTATCGGCGTAATAGTCGGCGATGAAGGTGACCTTCAGGTCCGGTGTGAACTTCCACAGCAGCGAAGCGCGCGCGCCCTGCTGGTTGCCGGCGCCGTACTTCTGCGCACCCGGCATGACATTGGAACCCTTGCGGAAATCGACATAGCCGTCATGCTGGTCCTTGATGGCGGCGATGCGCAGCGCGATATCGTCGCTGAGCGGAATATTGATCATGGCTTGCGTTTGCAGGCGGTGATAGTCGCCCACGGTCACGCTGGCCGAGCCGAACACCTTTTGCGTGCTGGGCGCGCCGGACACCAGGTTGACCGCGCCGGCGGTCGAGTTGCGGCCGTTCAGCGTCCCTTGCGGGCCGCGCGCCACCTCGACGTGGTTCAGGTCATACATCAGCGCCGTCGCGCCCTGTGGACGCGGCACGTAGATGCCGTCCACATAGAACGCCACCGCCGGGTCGCCCAGCTCGGTGTGGTTGGCCGAACCGACGCCGCGCATGTAAACGTGCACGCCGCCCGAGTCACTATGCGGCTCCACCACCAGGCTGGGCACCATGGCCGTCATGGTGGCCAGATCCTTGACCTGGTGGTTGGCCAGCGTGTCCTGGGTATAGGCGGTGATGGCCAGCGGCGTGTCCTGCACCAGCGTATCGCGGCGGGTGGCCGTGACGACGATCTTCTCCATATTCTCGCTGGCGGCCGGCGCCTCGGCCGCCGTCTGCTGCGCGTGGGCCGCGCCGAAGGCCAGCGCGATCTGCGCAATACTGAGAGCCAAAATCGTTTTTTTCATTGATGTCTCCTCGTTTCTTCCAAGTGGAACCGGTTCCACCACAAGACGCACGAAGGCGTCGGGCCATACCGCGGCAGACCCGGTGTTAATCAAACTACGGGAAATCCGGGGTCAGGTCCTCCATTTCTACACGGCCTCTGCCGTAGGCGGGCCTACGGCAGAGGCCGTGTAGAAATGGAGGACCTGACCCCGGAGTTTTTCAGAGCCGCTGTTCGCTGGCTCCGTCAAACAGGGAAATACGATTGGTACGGATCGAGAAGCTGATGTCCTTCTCGGGTTCGATCAGCTGCTGGTCCTGCACGATGCCCGCGACCTGCGTGCCGTGGAAGTCCAGCCACACCACGCGATGCGCGCCCATGGCCTCGATCAGCGAGACCGATGCGCGCACCGCCTGACCGACGCCGTCGCCATGCCCGACGTCGATGTCCTCCGGCCGCACGCCCAGCACGCACGCGTGCCCGCCGTTCAGCGGCGCCTTGAATGGATAGCCGCTCACGTCGACCGACAGGTGCTCGTTGCTGAACAGCGTGCGCTCGCCCCGCTGCTCCAGCGTGCCTTTGAACAGGTTCATGCCCGGCGATCCCAGGAAGGTGGCGACGAACAGGTTGGCCGGCGTGTTGTAGATGACGTCCGGCGTGTCGAACTGCTGCACCACGCCGCCCTTCATCACGGCCATGCGCTGCGCCAGCGTCATCGCCTCGACCTGGTCGTGGGTGACGTAGATCATGGTGGCGCCCAGCTGCTTGTGCAGTTGTTTCAGCTCGCGCCGCAATTCGGTACGCAGCTTGGCGTCGAGGTTGGACAGCGGTTCGTCAAACAGCATCACGTCGGCCTCACGCACGATGGCGCGGCCGATCGCCACCCGCTGCCGCTGCCCGCCCGACAGGTTGGCCGGCTTGCGCTTCAGCAGCGGCCCCAGTTGCAGCATGTCGGAGGCGCGCGTGACGCGGCGCGCTATCTCCGCCTTCGGCGTGCCGTTGATGCGCAGGCCGAACGACATGTTCGCTTCCACGTTCATGGTCGGGTACAGCGCGTATGACTGGAACACCAGCGCGATGCCGCGATCCTTGGGATCGGCCCAGGTCATGTCCTTGCCGCCGATTTCAATCTGGCCGGCGCTGGTGTCGATCAGCCCCGCGATGCTGTGCAGCAGGGTCGATTTGCCGCAGCCCGAAGGGCCAAGCAGCACCACGAACTCCCCCGCGTTCACGTCGAGGTTGAGCGATTCAATCACCTTGTTGCCGCCCAACTGAATCTGCAAATTACGAATAGCTACGTTAGACATGTTTAACCCTTCACTGCGCCAGATGCGATGCCGCGCACGAACCAGCGGCCGGAAATAAAGTAGAGCGCCAGCGGCACGATGGACGTCAGTATCGTCGCCGCCATGTTCACGTTGTACAGGCGCTCGCCGGTGGTGGTGTTGATGATGTTGTTCAGCTGGACCGTCATCGGCAGGTGCTCGGAACCCGCGAACACTAGCCCCAGCAGGAAGTCGTTCCAGATGCCGGTGACCTGCATGATGACCGCGACCACGATCACCGGCGTCGACATCGGCAGCATCAGTTGCAGGAAAATTCTCCAGAACCCGCCGCCGTCGATGCGCGCCGCCTTGAACAATTCCAGCGGCAGCGCCGCGTAGTAATTGCGGAACAACAGCGTCATCACCGGCATGCCGAAGATGGTGTGGATCAGGATAATCCCCGGCAGGGAGCTAAACAAATTCACCGACGCCAGCACGCGCACCAGCGGATAGATCATCACCTGCACCGGAATGAAGGCGCCCATCATCAGGATGGCGAACAAGAATCCCGCGCCGCGCGGACGCCAGAACGACAGCGCATAGCCATTCACCGCGCCGATGGCGATCGACAGGATGGTACTCGGCACCACGATGGCGACCGAGTTCCAGAAGCCGCCCTTGATGCCGTTGCATTCCAAACCGGTGCAAGCCGAGGACCAGGCCTGCGCCCAAGGCTCCAGCGTGAAGTGCCGCGGCAGCGCGAACAACATGCCGAGCCGGATCTCTTCCATCGGCTTCACCGAGGTCACCAGCATCACGTACAGCGGCAGCAGGAAGAACAGCGCCGCGACGATCAGGAAACCATACACGCCGACGCGGGCCGGCGTCCAGGCCAGCTTGCGGCGCGGGCGCGGCGTCGGGATGCTGGCGTCGTTGGCGGCGGCCAGGCGGGCCTGCTCCGCGGCGCGCGCGGCATCAGCGGTTTTATCGAGTTTCACAACTTGTCCCATCATGCCCCCAATGCGGCGCGGCGATTGCGCACGAAGTACAGCGGCGCGACGATGGCCAGCACGGTCAGCAACAGCACGATCGAAGCAGCGGAAGCCAGCCCGATGTTGGCGCGGCCGAACAGATAATCCATGATGAATTTGGCCGGCACTTCGCTGGCCGTGCCCGGACCGCCCTGCGTCATCGCCACCACGGCGTCGAATACCTTCACCACCATCACAAACAGCAGCACAAAGGCCGTGGATACCGATGGCCCCAGCATCGGCAGCACGATGCTGACGTACACGCGCCAGCGCGGGATGCCGTCGATGCGGGCGGCCTTCCAGATTTCCTCATCCACGCCGCGCAGGCCGGACAGCATCAGCGCCATCACCAGCCCGGACGCCTGCCACACGGTGGCGATCACGATGGTGTAGATGGCCATGTCCTGATCGACGATCCAGTCGAATTGCGCGGTGGTCCACCCAAGCTTGTGCAGCACTTCCTGGATGCCCAGCTCCGGATTCAGGATCCACTGCCAGATCAGGCCCGTCGCCACGAACGACATCGCATACGGATACAGGAACACGGTGCGCAGCGCGCCCTCCGCCATCACCTTCTGGTCGATGAACACCGCCAGCAGGAAGCCGATGATCAGGCACAAGGCGATGAACAGCACGCCATACACCGCCACGTTTTGCAGCGACAGCAGCCAGCGCTCGTTGTTGAACAGGCGGATGTACTGCGACGCGCCAACGAAATCGCTGGCCGGGAAAGTGCGCGAGCTGCTAACCGATACGCGGGCCGTCCACAGCATGGTGCCGAGGTAGGCCAGCAGTACGGTCAGCGCCATCGGCAGGATGGCGATGTAAGCCGCGATTGAAACGTTCTGGCGTTTCGTCACCATGCCTTATTCGCCTTTAATGGCGCGGGCGAAGGCTTTTTGCGCATCGTCCGCGGACTGGTTCTTGTTCCAGTAGCTGGTCAGTACATCCTGCAGCGCGCCGGTGGTGTCCGGGGTGGCCAGCATTTCGGTGTTGGGCAGCTGGCGCGACTTGTCCTTCATGATGGACAGGCCAAGCTTGGCACACAGGTCGAGCTGCGATTCATCCACGTCGCCGCGAATCGGGATCGCGCCTTTACGCGCGGCGAACGCCACCTGTGCCGATGGAGACGTTACCACATTGGCCAAAAGTTTTTGCGCCTTGACGGCGTTGGCGTCGTTCGTTTTCGGGAACACGAAGGCGTCGCCGGCGACGATGTATGGCGCTTTCGGACCGAAGCCCGGATAGCAGCCGAAGTCTTTGCCCGCCACCTGTTTGGCGGCGGCGAATTCGCCCTTGGCCCAGTCGCCCATGATTTGCACGCCGGCCTTGCCTTGTACGACCATGGCGGTGGCGTCGTTCCAGTTGCGGCCCGGCGAGCCGGCATCGACGAAGCCTTTCAGCTTTTTGAACTCGACCAGCACTTGTTTGAACTGCGGCGACATCACGGCCTTCTGGTCGCGGTCACGATAGACCTTCAAGTACAGGTCCGCGCCGCCCACCATGGCGAAGATGGCGTCGAAGGTGATCTTCTCCTGCCACACCTGGCCTCCGAAGGCCAGCGGCACCACGCCTGCGGCTTTCAGCTTGGCCAGCTGCGCCAGGAATTCTTCCCACGTCTGCGGCTCGTTGGTGATGCCGGCTTTTTTATACGCGGCCTTGGAGTAGAAGAACCAGGCCGGCATGTGGATGTCCACCGGCGCGGCATAGAAGTGGCCATTGATCTTGATCGCCTGCAGGATCGACGGTGGCATGATCTGGTCCCACTTGCCGGCGATCGCCACGTCGTCGACGTTATTCAGCAAGCCCTGCTCGACGAAATCGCGGAACTGCTTGGAGGTGTTGAACTGCGCGGCGGTCGGCGCGTTGCCGCCGACGATGCGGTTGATGGTGGTGGCGCGCGATTGATCGGCGCCGGCGATGGCCTGGTCGACCCACTGGCCGCCGGCCTTGTTATACGCTTCCGCAAACTGCTTGACGGCGGCCGATTCGCCGCCCGAGGTCCACCAGTGAATCACGGTGGCTTTCAACGGCGCTTGCGCATGCGCGGCGCCGCTCCCTGCCAGTGCCAGCGCGAGCGCGCCGGCCAGTTTTGAGGCCTTGACCATACTGTTTGTCTCCCTTGAGGGCGTCGAAGCGCCCCATTCTATTCGTGTGGCTTAATTTTGGGCGGATCGCTCTGCCAAAAACTGTGTCACCAGTTTTGCACTCTGTTTCAGCGTACGCTTCTGCGTGGCGTAATCGACATGGATGATACCGAAACGGCGCTCATAACCAAAGGCCCATTCGAAATTGTCCATCAGCGACCAGATAAAGTAACCGCGCACGTCGACGCCCGCCTTCACCGCCTGATTGACCGCCTCCAGGTGGCGGTTGAGGAAGGAGATGCGCTGGTGGTCATGCACTTCGCCGTTCACCACTACGTCGTCGGTGGCCATGCCATTCTCGGTGATGTAGATCGGTGGCAGGTTCGGGTAATCACAATGGAAGCCCACCAGCAGGTGGCGCAGGCCGTACGGATACACTTCCCACCCCATCTGGGTGCGCTCCACGCCCTCCAGATCAACCTCGGTGTAGCCATGCTTGCCGTCGCTGACCACATTGGTGCGGAAGTAGTAGTTAATGCCTAAAAAATCGAGCGGCGCGCCGATAATGTCCATGTCGCCATTCAGAATGGTCGGCTCGGCGCCCGGCCACAGTTCCCACAGCGCCGATGGATAGGACTTCTTCAGCAGCGGGTCGAGCACCCAGTTATTGTGCTGCAGTTCGAACAGCCACGCGGCCCGCTGGCCGGCGGCGCTGGTGTCGGTGCTGGTGCCGCGTCCCACGTTGGCGACGATGCCCACCTGCGCCGATGGATCGTTGGCGCGCAGATGCCTGACCGCCAGGCCGTGGCCCAGCAAGAGGTGGTGCATGGCCTGCGTCGCGAACACCACGTCCTGCTTGCCCGGCGCGTGGTGGCCGGTGCCGTAGCCGTGCATGGCCGAGCACCATGGCTCGTTCAGCGTGGCCCACGCGTCGACCAGGCCTTTGAGCTCCTTGCTGATCATGTCGGCGTATTCGGCGAACTTGTAGGCGGTGTCGCGATTGACCCAGCCGCCCTTGTCTTCCAGGGGCTGCGGCAGGTCCCAGTGGTACAGGGTGACGTAGGTTTTCAGGCCCTTGGCGCGCAAGGCCTTCAGCAGCTTGCGGTAGAAGGCGATGCCCTTCTGGTTGGGCTGGCCATCGATGGTCATCACGCGCGGCCAGGCGATCGACAGGCGGTAGGCGCCCACGTTCAACGACGCCAGCAGCTCGACGTCCTCTTCCCAGCGGTGGTAATGGTCGCAGGCGAATTCGCCGGTGTCGCCGGCCAGCGTCTTGCCCGGCGTGGCGGAGAACGTGTCCCAGATCGACGGCAGGCGGCCGTCTTCGTGAATGGCGCCTTCGATCTGGTAGGCGGCGGTGGCCGCGCCGATCAGGAAATCCTTGTTCCACAGGACCGAATCGGCCGGCGGCGAAAACATCTGCTCTACCACAACATCTCCTTGGTTTTAGTTTTTAGTGGAAGCGCTTCCACAAGATGTTGTCGATAGTACTACCGAAGAATTTGGGGTGTCAACGAGTTTGTGGGGATTTTGTAATCTGGCTACAGAAACGAGCCGCCGAAACGTCATTCCGGCGCAGGCCGGAATCCATGCTTCGCTAAAAGGTCAGCGTTCTATGGATTCCGGCCTGCGCCGGAATGACGTAGTGAAATTACTTCTTGTCGGTCGGCGTCGGCGGGACCGGCGCGAATGGGAAGGTGCCGAACAGGTTCTTGCTCTGGTTCTGCATCTGCTCCTGCATCTGCACGAACAGGCTCTTGCTCTGGTCGATGTAGTTGTTCATCATGCCCTGCATCATCGGGCCCTGGACGTTCATGAACTGGGTCCACATCTCAGGGCTGAACGGCTGGCCGCCGACGGCGGTGCTGGTGAACTTACGCTGGATGTCGGTAAAGGCCTGGACATTCTTTTCCAGGTACGAGCCCATCATGCCCTGCATGGCGTGGCCGTAGAAGCGGATGATCTGCGCCAGCACGTCGCTGGAGAACATCGGCGCGCCGCTGGCTTCCTCTTCCAGAATGATCTGCAGCAGGATGCTGCGGCTCAGGTCTTCATTGGTCTTGGCGTCAACCACCGTGAACTCTTCGTTGTCCAGCACCAGTTGCTTCACGTCGGTCAACGTGATGTAGGAGCTGGTTTGCGTGTCGTACAGACGACGGTTCGGATATTTTTTAATCAGGCGGTCAGCGTTTTTTTTCGCACTACTCATCACAAGTCCGTTTATTGCGCCGCAGCGCATGTCTCTTAAAAATCGGAAAGAAGCGAACGGATAGTCCGCTTCCCGCGTGCCTACTTTACTTATTATAGAGGGGAAAAAGCCCGTCTTGCACAATCTGATATAACTTTTGGCCTTTATTGCAACGCAACCATTTTTACATCCAGACAATCCAAGGCTTTTTCCACAACGTAATTAATCTGCCTTTACCTTAACATATCGGCCCGGGGCCGGCTCGATCGGCGTGTAACGGCTGTTGCCGGGCTTGGTCTTGGCCTTGACCTTCTTGCCGCCGTTGTCGTTCAGGAAGGTCGACCATTCCGGCCACCAGCTGCCCGGCTTCTCGGTGGCGCCGTCGAACCATGCCTGCGCCGTCCTGGCCTTGCCGCTGTCGTTGATCCAGTAGCTGCGTTTGTTCTTCACCGGCGAGTTGATCACGCCGGCGATGTGGCCGGAAGCGCCCAGCACGAAGCGTGTCTTGCCGCTCAGGATGGCCAGCGAGTCGAAGGCCGACGGCCAAGGCACGATGTGGTCCTCGCGCGACCCGTAGATGAAGGCCGGCACATCGATCTTGCCCAGATCCACCTTCTCGCCCGCCACCACCAATTTGCCGGTCTTGAGCTTGTTTTCAAGATAGGTGTTGCGCAGATACCAGCAGAACATCGGCCCCGGCAGGTTGGTGCTGTCCGAGTTCCAGAACAGCAGGTCGAACGCGGCAGGATCGTTGCCCTTGAGGTAGTTGGACTGCACGTAATTCCACACCAGGTCGTTCGGGCGCAGGCTGGAGAAGGTGCTGGCCAGGTCGCGGCCCGGCATCAGGCCGCCGCCCTTGAGCTGCTGCTCGCGGATCGCCACCTGCGCCTCGTCGACAAACACATCCAGCACGCCGGTGTCGCGGAAATCGAGGAAAGTGGTGAGCAGGGTCAGGCTGTTGGCCACCTGCTCGCCGCGCGCGGCCAGCACCGCCAGCGCGGTCGACACAATGGTGCCGCCGACGCAGAAGCCAAACATGTTCAGCTTGTCCTCGCCGGTGATGTCCTGCGCCACGCGGATGGCCTGGATCACGCCTTTTTCCACGTAATCGTCCCAGGTGGTGCCGGCCAGCGATTTGTCCGGATTGCTCCACGAAATCAGGAACACGGTGTTGCCCTGCTCCACCGCGTAGCGCACCAGCGAGTTTTCCGGCTGCAGATCCAGGATGTAGTACTTGTTGATGCACGGTGGCACCATCAGCAGCGGCACCTGGTTGACGGTGGCGGTTTTCGGCGTGTACTGGATCAGCTGGAACAGCGGGTTCTCGTACACCACCGTCCCCTCGGTGACGGCCAGGTTGCGGCCGACCTCGAACGCCGATTCGTCCGACAGCGAGATATGGCCCTTGTTCATGTCGGCCAGCATATTGGCCAGGCCCTTGGTCAGGCTCTCGCCCTTGGTTTCGATCAGCTTCTGCTGCGCTTCCGGATTGGTGGCCAGGAAATTGGCCGGCGACATGGCGTCGATGATCTGCTGCACGGCGAAGCGGATCTTTTGCTTCTGCTGCGGAGTGGCTTCCACCGTCTCCACCATCGCGTTCAGGAATTTGGCGTTCAGCAGATAGGCGGCGGCGTTAAACGCCGACATCGGATTCCCCTGCCACGCGGCCGAGCTGAAGCGGCGGTCGCTGATGGCCGGCGCCTTGCCGCTGATGAATTCCTGCCACAACGCGCCAAAGTCCTTGAGATAATCGTTTTTCAGCTGCTCCATCGCCTCCGGCTTGATATGCAACCCCGCATCCTGCATCATGGCGGCCAGCGGATTGGACTGCATCCAGGCACTGGCAAAAGCTTGAGGATCTGGCATATTCATCTGTGGTTCCCTAAAAGTGAGTTAAACACAATGCTGATTGTTGCGGTTGCTTGGATCTATGTCGTCGGCCTGATGGCATTGACGGAAACCTCCGTCGTTGCGGGAATTGTAACGTTTTTGTTCTACTGCGTGCTGCCTCTGGGGACCTTGATGTACATCGCCGGCACCGGCAAGCGCAAAGCGCGGCGGCGGGCCGCCTTGCAGAAAGATCAGCCGCCGCCACAGTAAGCTCATTTGATCCAGATCAGTGTGGCCTGACGGCCGGTGACGCCGTCCCGGCGATAGGAATAGAAGCGGCCCGAGTTGGATACGGTGCAGAACTCGCCGCCATGCACTTGCCGCACGCCGGCGCGGTGCAGCAGATAGCGCGCCAGGCCGTAGATATCGGCCAGGAACTTGCCCGGCTTGCCGTCGATGGCGCTGAATGCGGCCTCCACATGGCGCACGCCGGACGCGTCAAGCGCGCCCTGCAGGAAAGCCTGCCTGACCTCCGGTCCCACCTCGAACTGGTACTGGCCGATGGCCGGCCCCATCCACGCCATCAGCTCGCCGGCGCCGGCCGCGCGCATGGCTTCCACCGTGTTTTCCAGCACGCCGGAGGCCAGCCCGCGCCAGCCCGCATGGGCGGCGCCCACGGTCTTGCCCTCCTCGTCGCAGAACAGCACCGGCAGGCAGTCGGCCGTCATGATGGTGCACACCTTGCCGGGAATGGTGGTGAGGCAGGCGTCGGCCTCCGGCACCTGCTGCGCCCGCACCTCGGCCAGGTTAACCACCGCCGTGCCATGCACCTGCGACAGCCAGACCGGCTCGTTTGGCAACTGCGCGCGCAGAATGTCGCGGTTTCGCGCGACGTTGTGCGGCTGGTCGCCGACGTGGGTCCCCAGGTTGAGGCCGCCGCCGCCCATGCCATCGTCATACGGCGCCGGGCTCACGCCGCCGCGCCGCGTGGTGGACATCACCCCGATGTTTGCTGGCAAACCCGGCCAGTGCGGGATCAACCACTGCTGATGTATCGACATTACATGTGTTCCGGTTCCTCGATGCCGGCACGGGCCAGCAGTTCGGCAAAATCTTGCGCCAGCGGCACCCGCCACTCGCATGCTTCGCCGGTGGCCGGATGCACCAGCCCCAGGCGGCGCGCCTGCAGCGCCTGGCGCGGGAAATAGTCGGCCAGATGCTGCTTGCCGTACACCGTGTCGCCCACCAGCGGGAAGCCGATCGACTGCATGTGCACGCGGATCTGGTGGGTGCGGCCGGTTTCAAGACGGCACTGCACCAGACTGACGGGACGGCCCTCGCCCAGCTTGCCGCTGGCGATCAGCGAATAATGGGTGATGGCCGGCTTGGAGCCCATGCCGGTCGACACCGCCATCTTGACGCGGTCGCGCGGGTGGCGTCCCATCGCAGCATCAATAGTACCGCTTATGCGCGGCGTGCCCCACACCAAAGCGAAATACTCGCGCTTGACGGTGCGCGCGGCCAGCTGGCGCACCAGGTCGGTCTGGGCGGCCAGCGTCTTGCCGACCACCATCAGGCCGCTGGTATCCTTGTCCAGGCGGTGCACGATGCCGGCGCGCGGCACACCGCTCAGCTGCGGGCAATGGTGCAGCAGGCCGTTCAGCAGCGTGCCGGACCAGTTGCCGGCGCCCGGGTGGACCACCAGTCCGGCCGGTTTATTAATGACAATCAGGTGCTCGTCTTCAAAAACAATGTTAAGTTCGAGCGGTTCCGGCTTAAAAGCCTCGTCTTCCGGCTCCGGTTGGGGCAGAATGACGATCTTCTCGTCGCCGTAGACGGTGTCCTTGGTGCTTTTGGCGGTTTTACCGTCGACCGTGACAAAACCGTCGGCAATCCAAGTTTGCAGGCGGCCGCGGGAAAATTGCGGCACCAGGCCGGAGATCACTTTATCGAGGCGCTGGCCGCAATGTTCGGGGCTCAGTGCGAGTTCGATGGGCGCCAGACCGTCGTCATCGTCATCGTGGAGCGCCAGTTCGGCGTCGGCATCGTGTTCGGAGGAAGATTCGGCCAAATTCGGCTTTGCGTTTAATATCACGGTAATCCTATCGGCTATAATTAGCCTCGTAAAACTTTGGTTAAACAGTTTCTTGCAAAAGATATGCAAAAAAAATTATCGGTAGTCGCAGCAACAGTAGTTCTGCTTGGTTTGTCCGGTTGTGGCCTTTTCTCTGAAAAAGCCGACGAAACAAAAGGTTGGAGCGCTACGAAATTATACTCGGAGGCGAACGAAGAACTGGAAGGCCAGCACTACGAGCGCGCAATTCAGCTGTTTGAAAAGCTGGAATCGAGCTATCCGTTCGGCACCTACGCCCAGCAGGCGCAGATGAATATCGCTTACGCGTATTACAAATCGCAGGACCAGGCGCAGGCGCTGGCGGCGGTTGAGCGCTTCATCAAGCTGCACCCGAATCACGCCAACGTCGATTACATGTACTACTTGCGCGGCCTGATCAACTTCAACGATCAGATCAGCTTCCTGAACTTCATTTACGAGCAGGACGCCACCGAGCGCGACCCGAAAGCCACGCGCGAAGCATATGCGGCCTTCAAGGAGCTGGTGACCAAGTTCCCGGAGAGTAAGTATACCCCGGATTCCCTGGCCCGCATGCGTTATCTGCTGAATGCGATGGCGTCGTATGAGATTCACGTGGCGCGCTACTACTACCGTCGCGGCGCCTACCTGGCGGCGGCCAACCGCGCCATGGGCATCATGAATGACTTCCGCGATACGCCGGCTATCGAGGAGGCGCTGTTCATCATGATCCGCAGCTATGACAAGCTGGGCATGACCGAGTTGAAGAACGATACCGAGCGCGTCTTCAAGCTGAACTACCCGAACTCCAAGTTCCTGGATGAGGGCAAGAAAGCTGGCCGCAAGTGGTGGAACTTCTGGAGCTCCAACGCCAGCATGTAACCCCGGGTCGTTCCGGCGAAAGCCGGAACCCATAGAACGCAAGCTCAGCATGGATTCCGGCTTTCGCCGGAATGACGTGCTTAGGCCTCCAGCTTGCGGCGGAAGATCCAGGTTTTCTCGTCCGAGGCGTCCGGCACGAAGCGGTAGCCATCAACGTCGAATTTCTTCAGCTTGTGCGGATTCGTGATCCCTTTCACCGCCGCGTAGCGCGCCATCAGACCGCGCGCGCGCTTGGCGTAGAACGAAATGATCTTGTATTTGCCATTCTTCCAGTCCTCGAACAACGGCGTAATCACCGGCAGTCCCAGCGCCTTAGGCTTGACCGACTTGAAGTATTCCTCGGACGCCAGATTGACCAGCGTATCCGCCCCCTGCTCCCCCGCCGTCTGATTGAGCGCACGAGCAATGGTGTCGCCCCAGAAGTCATACAGGTTCTTGCCGCGCGGCGTAGTCAGGCGGGTGCCCATTTCCAAGCGGTGCGGATGAATCAGGTCCAGCGGACGCAACATGCCGTACAACCCCGACAAAATCCGGATGCGCGATTGCGCATAGTCCAGCTGGGCCGGCTTGAGGGTGCGGGCGTCCAGCCCATCATAGACGTCGCCATTGAAGGTCATCACGGCCTGGCGCGCTTCGCTGGTGTCCTTGCTCCACGACGCATAGCGCGCCACGTTCAGCGCCGACAGGTTGTCGGACAAGTCCATCAGCTCGCCCAGTTCGGCCGGGGTGAACTCGCGCAGGCGGTTGATCAGCAGTTCGGAGTGATCGAGAAACGACGGTTGGGTATGCAACTTGGTGGTGGGCGGGGTCTCCAGATCGAGACTTTTTGCCGGGGAAAGCACTATCAGCATAAGATTCCAAAAAACATTTTCACATAACTACCCCACATGATACCTGTTCCAAAGAAAGTCGTTATCGACACCAACGTTTGCCTCGACCTGTTCGTGTTCAACGATCCGCGCTGGGCCAAGCTGGTGAACGCGATCGAAAGCGGCGAAATCGAAGCCGTCACCCGCGCCGATTGCCGCGACGAATACAACATCGTGCTGCACTACAAACACCTGCCGCTGGATGATGACAGCCGCCCATTGGCCGCCGCCCGTTTCGACCAGATGATCAAGGTGGTGGCACCGCCCGAATCCGGCGTCAAGCTGCCGGTCTGCAGCGACAAGGCTGACCAAAAGTTCCTGGAAATCGCCCGTGACGCCGGCGCCGAGGTGCTGATCACGAAAGATAAAGCGCTGCTGAAACTGGCCCGTCGCCTGGCGCGCGAAGGCATGTTCAAGGTGATGCTACCGGAGAAGTGGATTGCGCTAGAATAAGCTAACCGTCCACTACAAAGCCACCATGAACAGCCGCACCGATCTCCCGCTGACGCCTGCCCTGACCACCCGCCTGCCGGCGGTTGGCACCACTGTGTTCACCCGCATGTCCACGCTGGCCGCGCAAGCCGGCGCCGTCAACCTGGGACAGGGATTCCCGGACTTCGGCTGCGAGCGCAGCCTGCTGAATGCCGTCAACGACGCCATGCAGGCCGATTTCAACCAGTATCCGATGATGAGCGGCGCGCCGGTGCTGCGCCAGGCCATCGTCGCCAAGATCGCGGCGATTTACGGCCACCAGTACAACGTTGACAGCGAGATCACCGTCACCGCCGGCGCCACCCAGGCGCTGACCACGGCGATTTTTTGCTGCGTCCATCCGGGCGACGAAGTGATCGTCATCGAGCCGGTCTACGACAGCTACGTGCCGGCGATTACGCTGGCCGGCGGCGTGCCGGTGGCGGTCGAAATGGAAGTCGGCGCCAATGGCTACACCGTGCCGTGGGCCAAGGTGGCCGCCGCCGTCACCGGCAAGACGCGCCTGATCATCATCAACACGCCGCACAACCCGACCAGCACCGTGCTGCGCGCCGCCGACATGCAGGCGCTGAGCGACATCGTGCGTGGCACCGACATCCTGATCCTGTCGGACGAAGTGTACGAACACATGGTCTACGACGGCCACCAGCACGAATCGGTGAGCCGCTATCCCGAGCTGGCGGCGCGCGCCTTCGTGGTGTCCAGCTTTGGCAAGACTTATCACGTTACCGGCTGGAAGATCGGCTACGTGGCCGCGCCCGCGCCGTTGATGGCGGAGTTCCGCAAGGTCCACCAGTACAACGTCTTCAGCGTGAACACGCCGATGCAGCACGGGATCGCCAGCTACATGGCCGATCCCAAGCCCTACCTGGAACTGCCGGCGTTCTACCAGCGCAAGCGCGATCTGTTCCGCGACGGTTTGAAAAATACGCGTTTCGAGTTGCTGCCGGCCGACGGCACCTACTTCCAATGCGTGCGGTACGATAAAATCTCAACACAGACAGAGGCCGAATTCGCGGAGTGGCTGACCACCGAAATCAAGGTGGCGGCGATACCCGTATCGGCGTTTTACCAGCAAGGCAAGGAGTCCGGCATCGTGCGCTTCTGCTTTGCCAAAAAAGATGAGACCCTGGCACTCGCATTGGAGCGGCTGGGCAAAGTGTAGATCGGGATCACAAAATGTCCGAGACTAATCAACTGCAATCGCCGCTGGAGGCGCCGGCGTTTGCGGAACCCACGCCGTCGGTGCTGCATCAGCTGAACCTGTGCAACCGCGAGCTGGAGCGCCTGCTCCACAATCTGCGCAACGAACACAACGCCGAGCGCGAGATCCGCGATATCGCGCGCCAGGTGGTGCAGGCGGTGGAGCTCAATCCGGACGTGGCGCTGGCCTGCATTTTCCTCAGCCAGATCAACGGCACCTACGCCGTGCGCCATTGCATCGAGACGGCCGTGGTGACGGTGGTGATCGCGCGCGCGATGCAGCTGGACGCGGGCAACACGCTGACCGTGACGGCCGCCGCGCTGACCATGAACGTGGGCATGCTGCGCCATCACGAGACGTTCCAGAACAAGAACACCCCGCTCACCAGCGAGGAGATGGCCATCGTGCGCCGTCACCCGGAGGAAAGCGTGGACATGCTGCGCTGCGTGGGCGTGCAGGACGACGACTGGATTTCCTGCGTGCTGATGCACCATGAGAATGATGACGGCAGCGGTTATCCGGCCGGCATCGCCAGCCCGGAGGTGACCTTGAACGCCAAGCTGTTGAGCCTGGCGGACCGTTACTGCGCGCAGGTGTCGGCGCGTAATTACCGCCGCTCGCTGCCGCCACGGCTGGCGTTGCGCAATCTGATCGAGGATAAGGCGGCGCCGGTGGATCCGCTGCTGGTGCAGTATTTCCAGCGCGAGCTGGGCGATTATCCGCCGGGGTGCGTGGTGCGTCTGACCAGTGGCGAGATTGGCGTGGTCAGCCAGCGGTTCTCGGGCGGCGAAGGACGCGGCATTCACTGCCTGCGCGATCCGGCCGGGGCGGTATTGTCGCCGGCCATGCAGCGGCGTACCGGGGATGGAGATTGCTGCATCGCCGAGTCGCTGAGCGAGGATCAGGCGTCGATCCGCTTCAGCATGAAGCAGATCTGGGGCGCGCAAGCCAGCCTCTGACCGTCATACCGGCGAAAGCGGGTATCCATGGAACGGATGCGCTGTGTTGAAGCACGCGTTCTATGGGTTCCGGCCTCCGCCGGAACGACGTTAGCGGGATAGCTGTTCGATCTTGCGTTCGATGAAGCTGCGCAGCTCCGGCGTCAGGCCCGGGTTGGCGCGCGCGCGGTTGTAGGCTTCGCGCGCTTCCGGCAAGTGCTGCTCGGCCTGCAACGAGATACCCAACCCCATCCACCACACGGCATTCTGCGGCGACAGTTGCAACGCGTGGCGATAATGCTCGGCCGCCTCGCTGTGGCGCTGCTCGCGCTGCAGCACGCCGGCCAGGAACGCGTGATAGTCGGCATTGTTGTCAGCATATGGCAGCGACTTCAACAGCGTCTCCAGCGCCGGACCGCCCTTCTCCAGCTGCAGCCGCGCCAGCACCATGGCCAGTCCCGGCTGACGCGGATCGACGCCCAGCGCCAGACGTAGCTGGCGAATCGCGTCGTCGGTGCGGCGGTTTTCCAGCAGCAGGCTGACATAGGTCTGGCGCGCGGCGTCATTGCGCGGATCGACTTCGACCGCCTTGTCCAGGTCCGCCAGCGCGGCGCTCACGCGGCCCTCCTGCAAGGCCGCCAGCGCGCGGCGATAGCTGTTCTCCGACATCTGCTTGGGCGTCAATTCGCGCAGCACCACGCCGTCGCTGGCGGGCGACGCGTCGGCCGGCGCGCGCGCCTTGCGCGATGGCGCGGCGTCGGCCTCCCCAGCCTCGGCCACGCGAGCCCGGCGGGCGCTCCGCTTGGCCTGCGCTTCGTCGCCAGCCGCGTCCGGCGCCGGAGCCGCGCGATCGTGGCCAACGGCCGACTCCCCGTGCTTGGTGGCGCCCCCCGCCACCGCGGCGGCATTGGTTGCGTCGCTCGGCGCCGGGCCGGCGGCGGCCTCATTGCGGCCCTCCCCTGCGCTCGCCGGCGCGGCCGGCTTCGCGGCGGGCGGCTCCTGCACGCGCGGTTGTATCGGAATGCGGTTATCCACCACTCTCACCACCGGCGCGGGCGGCGGCGCGCTGCGCGCCTGCCACCAGTGCCAGCCATACCATCCGCCGGCCGCCAGCACCAGCACGCCAGCCGCCACCCCGCCCAGCACCAATGGGCGCCGGTCGCGCTCCCTGGCCGGCACCGCCTTCACCTCGTCCTGATGCACAGCCGACGCGCCACCACCGCGCGCGTCCAGGTCCTGCAGCATTTTATTTATCAAGCTCATTTGGTCAGCGCCCAAGTCAGGCCGCACGCGGCAATCAGCAGGCTCACACCACCCGCCATCCACGCCCAGCGCAGGCGGCCGCGCACGCCGGTCACGGTGTCGCTGGCGGCCAGCGAGACGTGGCGGCGCGTCACCTGCTGCTTGCCCTCGCCGTAGCACAGCATCAGGGCCTTGTTGGCCATGATATTCACTAAACGCGGAATGCCGCCGCTCGATTTGTACAAGCCCGCGATCGCGCCACGGCTGAACAAACGCCCGCCCGCATAACCCGCCACGCGCAGGCGATGCGCGAGGTAATACTCGATGTCGTCGCGCGACAGCGGCCCCAGGTGATAATGGAAAGTGATGCGCTGCGCCAGCTGGCGGATCGAGTTCGCCTGCAAGTGCTGGTTCAGCTCCGGCTGGCCGAATAGCACGATCTGCAACAGCTTGCGCTTCTCGGTTTCCAGGTTGGTCAGCAGGCGCAGCGCCTCCAGGCTCTCGGTGGGGATCGCCTGCGCCTCGTCCAGCAGCAGCAAGACCTGCTTGCCCTCGCGCGCGAGATCCATCAGCCGATGCGTGATCGACTTCAGCAACTGATGCTGGTCGACGTCGCGCTCCAGCGGCACCTCCAGCTCATCGGCCAGCGCCAGCATCAGGGTGCGTGGCTCGAGATAGGGATTCGGAATATAGGCCGTCACGAAATCCGGCCCCACCGTGGCGATGAACTTGCGGCACAACAGCGTCTTGCCGGTGCCGACTTCGCCGGTGATCTTGATGAAGCCCTCGCCGCTCTTGGCCGCCACCAGCAAGGTGTTCAACGCCTCCTGCGAATGCGGGCTGGTGAAGAAGTAGCTGGTATCCGGCGTGATGCTGAACGGCGCCTCGCGCAGGCCGAAGTGTTTGCTGTACATGATTAATTGCGTCCCTTGGCGCGGCCCGGATCGAGCTCTTTCATGCGGCGGCCGCTATCGAGCAAGTCCTGGTTCCAGTCCGACGACGACTCAATCACGGTCGGCTTGATCAGCACCACCAGCTCGCGTTTCTGGATCACCTCGCTCTTGCTGCCGAACAGCGCGCCCAGCACCGGCACGCTGTTCGCGCCCGGCACGCCCGAGCGGTCGGTGGTCGTGGCCTGGCGCATCAGGCCGCCAATCGCCACCACCTGGCCGTTCTGGCCACGCACCATGCTATCCATTTCCGACGTCGACGACGCCGCCAGCGGCAGGTTGAAATTGCCCAGCGAGCCCAGGTTCAAGCCCTTGTTGACGGTGGACACCTGGCTCACCGACGGGTGCACGTGCAGGATGATGTTGCCGTCCTCGTCGATCTGCGGCGTCACGTCCAGCACCACGCCCGAGAAGAACGGCTGCAAGGTCACGGTCGGCGTGCTGATGCCGCCGCCGGAGGAGTTGGTGGTGGTCGTGGTGCTGACGCCGGTCACGTAGAACTCGTCGGTGCCGATCTTCAGCAGCGCCTTCTGGTTGTTCAGCGTGGCGATGCGCGGGCTGGACAACACATGCACCGTGCCCTGCCCTTCAAGGAAGGAAATCAGCGCGGCGAAATTACTGGTCTGGAAGGCCATGCCGAACAGCGAGCCGACCGCGTCGCTGGCCGCGCCCAGCGTGCTGCCGGGCGAGCTGGTGATGGCGGTCTTGCCGGTGCTGGCCAGCGGCGTGCCCAGCGGACCCAGCGTGCTGCCCGGCTGCAGCGTGCCGGCCGAGAAGCGGTTGTTGCCGCCCGCCGCGAACTTGCCGAACGCCGCCCAGTTGATGCCGCTCTGGAAGTTGCTGTTCAACTCCACTTCCAGAATCTTGGCCTCAAGGATCACCTGACGGTCCACCGACAGCTGCGTGGCCTTCAGATACATGTCCACGTTGCGCAGCTCGTCCGGCATGGCGCGGATCACGATCACGCCCGACTGCGGGCTGATGGTGACGCTGCGGCCATCCTTGCCGATCTCCACCAGGGCTTCCAGCGCGGTCTTCAACTCCAGCCAGAAATCGCTTTCCGACCGGGTCGAGACGTTGGCGGAATCGCGCTGGGTATTGGTGCCGGTGCCGCTGGGGTTGTTCGGATCGGTGCCGTTGTTGTTACCGTTGTTGTTGCCGTTATTGTTGTTGTACGAACCGTTGTTCTGGCCGCCGCTATTGCTGACGCCGGCGTTCGCCACCGAGGTGGACGACACGCGCAGGCTGGAGCCACCCTTGCGGATCGCCGTCAGGTAGTTAATCTTGAACATCTTGGTCTGCATGGTCAGCGGACGGATGTAGATGCGCGTGCCCTCCACCTTGTAATCGTAGCCATACAGCTCGCGCACCGCGTCCAGCGCCTCGAACAGCGTCACGTCCTTCAGGTTGGCGGTGATGGTGCCGGTCACCTCCGGGTTGATCAGCATGTTGTAGCGCGTGCCGGCCACGATGGAATTGTAGAACTGCTGCACCGGCACGTTGTTGAACGACACGTTGAAGCGCTCCTCCAGCACCGCGCGCGCCTTCGGCAGCTGGTCGGCCAGCTGCGACACCGGCGGCAGCAAGGCGCTGGCCACCGCATCGTTCTGGGTGACGACGGCCGGCTTGGCGGCGGCGCCGTTCACCTCGCTGGTGATCTTGTCATAGGTGTCGCGCGTGGACGGCGTCTGGCAGCCGGCCAGCAGCAGCGTGACGAGGGCGATGGTCAGGATGTTTTGCATAAGCGTTCTTCGCGTTTATTTTGCCGACGGTTCGGGGAACAGCGTCAGCACTTGCTTGTTGCGGCCGTTTTGCAGCACGACCTGGTTCTTGCGCACTTCCACCAGCACCGCGCCGTTGAATTTCTCACCCTTGCGCACGGTCTGGCCATCGATCACCGCCACCTGGCGTCCGTGCGAGCCGATCAGCACCGATTGCAATCGCGGGCCCTGCGGCACGGCCGGCGCCGCCGGTTGCGCGCCCGGCGTCAGGCGCGCCTCCGGCGGTGGCTGGGTCGGATCGACCAGTTGCGCATGGGCCGCGTCGGCCAGCAGCAATACCATGCAGAACAGGCGCCTCATAGCTTCATCCATTTCTGATCCAGGCTCAGCGTGTACAGGGTCAGCGTCAGGCGCGAATTGGGATACTGCTGCGCATCCAGCCTGGCCTTGCCCCAAAACAGTTGCACGGGCAGCGATTCCAGCGCCTCCATGTAGCTGATCATGTCGAGATAACTTCCTTGCAGCACGATTTCCACGCCGTGGCGGTACAACAGTTCGCGCGGCTTGGGCGCGACCTTGGCCGGCGCGGGCGCTGCGGCCGGCGGGGGCTCAGCCGGCAGCACCGCTTCGTTCAGCCCGGCCACCGGCAAGGTTTTCATCGACATCAGCTTCAGCTTGCCGTTGCCGCGCAACAGTTGCTCCAGCAAGGGCGCGATCTTGTTCGGCGCCACCAGGCCTTTTTGCACCGCCATCAGGCCGGAGCTGGTGGTGTCGATCTCGTGCCGCACGGCTTGCAGCTTCTCCCGCGTGGCCGCGTCGGGGTCGACGATAAAGCCTTGCGCCATGGCGGAAATCTCGAGGTCGATACCGGCCACCTGGTTTTGCTGCTGCTTGATCTGGCCGCGCAGCAGCTTTTGCTTGTTCAGCAGCGGCTCCAGCGACACCGTGTACAGCAGGAACAGGATAGCGGCCACCACCGCCGCGAACACCATGGCGCGCTCGCGCAAGGTCATCGCGTCCAGCTTGGTGCTCAGCTTAAGCCATTGCTGCAGCAATTGCTGTTTCATTTAGCCGCCTCCTGCGCAGTCGATTGCAGGCTGAACTCCACGAACGGCGAGGTCTCGGCCGATGCCTGTGGGCGCCCGATGTCGAGGCTGGCGAAGCTCTTGCCGCGCATCACGCGCTCACCGGTCAGGCGGTTGATGTAGTTCGGAATCAGGGTGGCCTGCATGGCGCGGCCTTGCACGCCGATGTCATTGCCGGCGCCGTTGATGCTGACGCCGGTCAGCCACAAGCCGCTGACGTTCTGGCGCGAAAACGCACGGAAGTATTCGGCGTAACCGGCCGTGTTGCCCAGCGCCCCGCCCTGCAGCACCGACGACACGTCGTGCAGCGCCTTCAGTTCCGCCTCGGCCTCGGCCACCTGCGCGGCCAGCGCCGGGTCCTTGGCGCGCGGCGCGAACTGCGCCTTCGCCTGCAACAGCCGCTGCTCGCGCTTGGCCAACGCGACCTTGCCGGCGGCTGCTTCCTTTTCCAGATCTGCCACGCTCTGGCTGGCGTACCAGTTCAACAACAGCGCGCCGGCCACGATCACGCCCAGCGCCTCCATCATCGGCAAGGCGGTGAAAATCTTCTTCTGCTTGAGGAAGATGGGGTTGAACAGGTTGATCTGCTGGCTCACAGATGCACCTCCTCATGCCGCAGCGCCGCGCCCAGCGTCAGGAAGAAACGCTGCTGCTGCGCGGTGTCCTGCAATTCGGGGGCCTTGCTGAGGTCGAACACGTCGTCCAGCGTCATCGCCTCCACCGGCATGTACAGGTTGCTGGCCAGGTGCTCGTGCAAACCCTCGGCGCCGGTCGGCGCCAGCAGCAGCTTGAGCACGTTCACGTAACTGAACTGGCGGTCGAAGTGGTCGAGCGAGCGTTGCAGTTCCAGCGTGATCTTGTCGAAACAGGCGTGCTGGCGGTCGGAATCGCGCTCCATCAATTGCGCCAGCGTGACGTCGATGCGGCGCGACAGGTAAAGCTCGGCCTTGTAGGTGATGGTCAGCAGGCCGCCGTCGGCGTCGAACGACAGCATGGCCAGGCCGCGGCCGTCGGTTTCCAGCAGCGCGGAGATGTTCCGTTGCGCCATCTCGGGGATATCGATCACGGTCAGCGCCAGCTTGGCTTCGCTGAACAGCGCCTGGCGAGACTGGATCAGCGCGTTGCGGGCGGCGATGGCGAACATGGAATGGCCGCGCGCGGCGTTGCTGGGATCGACGGGGATGTCGAGCACATCGATGGTGGCGTCGTCGACGTGGAAGTCCAGCATATCCTTCAAGCGCCAGCGCACGGCGGTTTTCAATTCGTCTTGCGGCACATTGGGCGCGTCGACCATCAACAGCTGGTACTCGCCGCCGTTGAGCATGGTGCCGCAGTTGTAGCTGCCGGCCTTCTGATCCTTGTTGAGTTTGTCGAGCGCCTCGGGCGAGAGGCTGGCGTCCGATGGATAGAAGCTCGACACTTCCACCAGAGCCTTGGCGTCGCGCCTGCGCTGAACGCGGCCCGCGCAGATGCCGTCCCTCAGAAAAGTGACAGTCAGCCAGCCATCGGTTTTTTTAGCTCTTTTAAACAAGCCCATAGATCAACACACGAGGTTTACGCGCTAGATGATTGATTATATTCAAGTTGTGCACTGTTTCATGCACAAACTGGCAATGATTCCGCAAAAATACACACATTTCCACACAGTTGCGACATTAAAGCTGCGCGGTGATCACGCGCTGCACATAATCCGCACCGCGCACCGGGTTCGGACAGCTGCCTGTAGCATCCGGCTGGTTACACGCGGTGGCGCGGATCACCAGGTGGCCGCCGGTGGCCTGGCAGGTCACCGTGACGGTGAAATTCGCCAGCGTGGTCGCGTTGGGGAAATTAAAGCTGCCGGTGGCCGGGCATACCGGCGTCACAGTCGTGTCATTCGGATTCTGAATCACTGGTCGCTGCGCCATGTACAAGCCCCACTCGATGCCGGCGCGCGCCGCCTGATAGGCGCGCTGCCCTTGCACATCCATGGCGGAGCCGGCCTGCTGAGTGGTCGTCAGCGTCACCACGGCCACGCCCAGGCCGGCCACCACCACCAGCAGGAAGATAGCGGTCAGCATGGCGACGCCGTGCGACCTGCGGCGTTGGTAAGGGACGGCGCTCATGGCGTGTTTTCCACGTGAATTTGGTGGCTGAGCGTGACGGTCTCCAGGCCATTGGCGCTGGCGCCGGCACTACTGCGGGCCAGCGCGATCGACAGTCCGATCAGGGCCGTGTTCTGGTTCGCCATCTGCTGGACGCTGAAGCGGCAGGCATAGACGTTAGCGGCCATCAGCGCCCTGGACGCGTTGTTCGGCGGAGCGACCTGGACGGGAAGGAAGCCGTAGTCCGAGATGCGCGTGAGCGTGCCGCGCCCTGTTGCGGTGTCGTTGACACAAGCAAAAGTGACCGGATCGGTGGCTACAATGAAGCGCTTGCCCGGCGAGACGTTGGCCACACGCCCC
This sequence comes from Duganella sp. SG902, assembly GCF_013376005.1. Classification (GTDB taxonomy): domain Bacteria; phylum Pseudomonadota; class Gammaproteobacteria; order Burkholderiales; family Burkholderiaceae_D; genus Rugamonas. The sequence goes on from NZ_JABMJK010000011.1 coordinate 108,652, forward strand.
CTGGTGAATGGAACGGCAAACGGGTTCCTCGCCGCAGCCGATGGCGGTGGCGGCGGCGATGGCGGTGGCGATGGCCAGTTCGGGTCCCTGATAAACACGCGGTTGCCGGCTATCACCGTGACGATGCCGCGGTTGACACCGTTGGCGTCGCCGTTACCGTCAGAGTAGGCATCGGCATCAACAATTTCGTTGCCCAAGTTGTAGACAATGATGGAGTCGCCGGGCGTAATCGCGTACGGTGCGGCCGGAACGGGACCGACAATGTCAAAACCTGTGGCGGTGGTATCAGTAAAACTCAGCGGTTGCGGAGGCGTTGCCGACGGCGGCGCGCTGGCGGCATCTTCCTCCGACAGGTAGACGCCGCCGGCCTTGGTCGGGATGAATTCCAGCAGCGTGGTGTCACCAACTTCCAGCCAGCGGATGCTGTTGGGGACGGCGCCGTGCAGCTCGCGCGTCATGCGACGCAGGGCGATGTCGGCCACGTCGGCCATGTCGGCGCGCTCGGCGCTGTCGATGTAGCTTTGCACCGGGCGGCGAATGAACAGCACCATGATGCCCGCGAGGATGGAGGTGACGACCATCACCACGATGCCCTCGACCAGCGTGAAGCCGCGTTGGCGCCTCATAGCGACCTCGGCTCGTAGCGGCTGCGGTAGCCTTGCAGCGTGACCACGTCGTTGGTACCGCCGCCGTAGGTAACGGTGATGGTAATTTGCAGCGCATCGGCCGCAGGCACCTGCGAGCCAGCCGGCCCCAGCGCGACCGGAGTCAGCGCCAGCGTGGTGGTGATGCCAGACATGGGGCTGTTGGCCAGCAGTCCACCGACAGCATTGGCGCCCAGCGCGTTGCCGGCCACGTCACGGTCGACCAGGTTGGTGCCGTCGTTGACGGCAAACGCGCGCACCGCTGTGCCTGCAACGTAATTGGCGGGAACGTAGTCGTTGATGTTGTCGAAGGGACGCACGTTGCCGGCTTCAGGCCCCCAGTTATTCTCAGTGGTGGCTGCGGCCGCGCAGTCGGCGAATCTCAGGGCGGTCGCTGCGTTGGCATCGGCCGGGTCGCAGACGCTCATTTGCGCTTGCTGGACTTCTTCCATGTAAGCTTCCGCGATCAACAGCGCTTGCTTGCGGCGGATCGGGTCGGTGCTGTTGGTGTTGGCCATGTTCATGATCTGCAGCAGCCCGGCCGCCGCCGCGCCGACAATCACCATAAACATGATGAGCTCGATCAGAGTCAGGCCTCGCTGGCGGCGGCGCGCGCTATTGCACATAACCCGTTTCCGGCCAGATGATGATTTGGCTGTTGTTGCCGCCGCTACTGAAGGTCAGCAGCAGTTGCTGCCTGAAAGTGGACACGCCGGGCGTGTTATCGGCGGCATTGTAGGGCCGACCGAAGGCATCGAAATAGAAAAACCCGCCAGTGTCGATGCTGGCGGCGACGTTCACGTTGTCGGGACGCCCTTCGCACAGCCATGCCGCGTTATAGCTGCCGCCGGATTGGCAGCGCGCGCGCGTGGCGGCACTGCCGCTGTTACCGCCACCCGGCGCAGTGACCAGTTCGTTGGCGGCGCAGCCCGGGCCGGAGCAGACGGCAAAGCTGTTGCCATTCGTGATGACAAAGATCGGACGGTTCTGGGCGATGGCGAGTTTTTGCGCGTAGCGAATGATGGAGCGGGCCTGATCGGCGTAGGCGCGGTTCTGGAAGATCGAATTATCCCAGAAACGCGACACACCGATCGCGCCGAGGATGCCCATGATAACCAGCACCATAACCAGCTCCACAATCGTGAAGCCGGCTACGGAGCGGCATGCAGTACGGTTCACCAGAATTCCAGGCGAGCGCCTGCAAGAGATTAGTTATTGCAGTTTGCAGCGGTGGCATTTAGCACAATGGCTGGCTGGGCATTGGCATTTGCTGTCTGAGTGTAGGTCAGGGTGCATTGTGTGCCTGCTTCAAGCGCTGCGGGACGAATTGTCATGACGGTGCCGTTGACAGTCACGACATAATCATTATTGTTCAAGCCGGCCGCGTCAGCGGTGTTTGCATGGGCGGCCGGGTACGTGTTGACAATGGGTACATTAACGTTTTCGTAATTGAGCCCGTTCGCTGCGGCTTGGGCAGGATTAATCAGTGCTTGTCCATGCGCTACCGCGACCAGCGAGCTCAGCGCGCCGCGTGCGGCGTTCATCGAGGCCAGGCGAGCGTCGCCGCTCAAGCTGGAAAAGCGTGGCAAGGCGGTGGCGGCCAGGATGCCCAGGATCACGATCACCACAATTAATTCGATCAGCGTGAAGCCGCCTTGGGCTTGTTTGCGCATTGCGGTCAGTGCTGGCTTGTTCATGTATTTCTCCAAATCGTCTAAGAAGATGCGTCCTTAACTTGCTCAAAGGCCACACCTTCGGTAGCGGGTGTGCCTGACGGCTTGGCGGGGCTATGGGGCAAGCGAAATAATTTTACCTTGAATTTCAAACGTTTCGATTGGGCATCTCTAAAAGAATTTCCATTATTTAACAAATAAATCAGACTTTTATCCGCCCGGTCGAAGCACCAATTACCGGCGCCAATATCGCTGTCACTGGGGCGAAAGAACTCCCCCACATAATTGATCGGCTTATCTTTTAGTAAATTGAACGGATTTTCTTCGGCTAAAAACGTTAAATCGCGGTTGCGGCCGGGCAATTTAGCTTCCACCACCTTCATTTCTAAGGCAGTGCGCACGTTGGCGACCGTCATCTCTACGGCACGCAGTTCCGCCTCGCCCTGGTAGTACCATAGCCGCTGCAGCAACACCGAGATCAAAATGCCAATCACGGCCGCCGCAACGGCGAATTCCAGCAAACTCGCACCCCGTTGTTTTGCAGATACAGAAGTTGCGTAAAATATCATTTTAGTGATGCAGGGCGGCCTTGCCCAGATCCCAGATCGGCAGGAAGATGCCCAGCGCCAGCACCAACACCATGATGCCGAGGAACACAATCAGGATAGGCTCGATCTGCGCCGACAAGGTCTTCAGTTCATAATCCACCTCGCGCTCATACATCTGCGCGATCTCGTCCATCAAATCATCGATGGAACCGCTTTCCTCGCCCACCGCGATCATCTGCAGCACCACCGGCGTGAACACATTGGTGGCGGCGGCCGTGCGCAGGATGCTGTCGCCGCGCTCCACGCCGTCGCGCATCTGCTCCACGCGCGCGGTCAGATAGGCGTTGTCCACCGTCTGCGCCACCACCGTCAGCGCCTGCACGATCGGCACGCCGCTGCGGCTGGACAGCGAAAAACTGCGCGCGAACCGCGCCATGGTCGCCTTCAACACAATCTTGCCGGCCACCGGAATGCGCAGCTTGAACTTGTCCCACTGGTACAAGCCCTTCGCCGTGCCGATCCAGGCGCGGAAGCCCCAGATGCCCACCACCAGCGCCGCCGCCAGCACCGGCCAATAGCGCACCGTGAAATTGGACGTGCCTATTAATATGCGCGTCATAAGCGGCAGTTCGGTGTTAAAGCGCGCGAACACGCCCACGAAGGCCGGAATCACAAACATGTTCACCACCACCATCGCGATCACCATCGCGATCACCACGAAGGTCGGGTAGCGCGTGGCGCTCTTGACCCGCTCGCGCATGTCGCGATCGAACTCCAGGTGGTCGAACAGGCGCAGGAACACTTCCTCCAGCCGCCCGGTCATCTCCCCCACCCGCACCATCGACAGGTAAAACGGCGTGAACACCTCCGGATGACGGCGCATGGCCGCCGACAGTTCGCGGCCCGAGTCCAGCGACTCGCGCAAATCCTTGATCACCTTGGCGAACGACTTGCTGACCGCCGATTCCTGCAACCCCGCCAGCCCGCGCATGATCGGCACGCCGGACTTGAGCAGGGTGTACATCTGGCGGCTGAACAACTGCACGTCCATCGACGTGACCTTCTTTTCCAGCAGCTTGGCCAGCCAGGTTTCGCCGCTGTCGGTCGTGGCCTTCTTGGTGACCACGATTTCAATCGGCGTCACGCCGGTGTTGAACAGCTGGTCGGCCACGGCGCCGCTGTCGGCCGCCTCCAGCACGCCCTGCATCAGCTCGCCGCGCGCGTTGCGCCCCTTGTAGGCAAAGAAAGGCACGGATTAGTCCTCGACCTGATTACTGATGCGCATCGCTTCCGACACCGTGGTGCGGCCCTGGATCACCAGCGCCACCGCGTGCCGGCGCAGGGTTTCGCCGGCCATCTGCGCGGCGGCCACCTTGAGGAAGTGGGCCGGATCGGGATCGTTGGCGGCGTCCACCACCGCGCGCGTCATCTCCAGCAGTTCGTACACGCCGGTGCGGCCGCGATAACCCATGCCATTGCAATGCGAGCAGCCCTTGCCATGGAAATAACGACCCTTGTCGACCTTGTCATTCAATTCCAGGCTCAGCCATTCGCGCTCGGTCGGGGTCGGCTCGTACGGCGTGGTGCAGCTTTCGCAGATCACCCGTACCAGACGCTGGGCCAGCACCGCCTGCAGCGAGCTGCCGACCATGTAGCGCGGCACGCCCATGTCCATCAGGCGCAGCGGCGTGCTGACGGCGTCGTTGGTGTGCAGCGTCGACAGCACCAAGTGGCCGGTCATGGCGGCGCGCAGGCCGATGGCGGCGGTTTCCTGGTCGCGCATCTCGCCGACCAGCACGATGTCCGGGTCTTGCCGCAGCGCCGAACGCAGCACGCGCGCGAAGTTCAGCTCGATCTTGTCGTTGACCTGCACTTGGTTGATGCCGGGCAGCCGGTACTCGACCGGGTCCTCCACCGTGATCAGCTTCTTCTCGACCGAGTTCAGCTCGGCCAGCGCGCAGTACAGCGTGGTGGTCTTGCCGGAACCGGTCGGCCCGGTCACCAGCACCAGGCCGTTGGGGCGCTGGACGATGGCGCGGAATTTCTCCAGCACGCCGCGCGGCATGCCGATCGCGTCCAGCTTGAGCTGGGTGCCGCCCTGGTTCAGCAGACGCATCACCACCGATTCGCCGTACTGGGTCGGCATGGTCGAGATACGCACGTCGATGCGCTGGTTCTTCACCCGCACGGCGAAGCGGCCATCCTGCGGCAGGCGCTTTTCCGAGATGTCGAGGTCGGACATCAGCTTCAGGCGCAGCGCCAGCGATGGTGCAATCTTGATATCAGCCTCGGTCTGCAGATGCAGCACGCCGTCGATGCGGAAGCGGATCTGCAACCGGCCCTCCTGCGGCTCGATGTGGATGTCGGACGCGCGCACCTGCGCGGCGTCGTCGAACACCGATTGCAGCAGCTTGACCACCGGCGCCTCTTCCAGATTCGGATTGGCCGCCGCCAGCGCGCCGAAGTCGACCGAGACGTCGCCCAGGTCCTGCTCCAGCTCGCGCGCCAGGTCGGAGATGTCCTCGGTGCGGCGGTAGATGCGGTCGATCGCGGCCAGCACCTCGGTCTCGTTGACCACCGCCAGCTCGATGCTCTGCTTGACGATGCGGGCGATCTCGTCATACGCGAACAGGTCGGTCGGGTCGGACATGCCGACCAGCAGCGCGCCGTGGCGGTCCTCCAGCACCAGCGCGCGGAAGCGGCGCGCCTGGGTTTCCGGCAGCAGCCGCACGATTTCCGGATTGATGTTGAAGAACTTCAGGTTCAGGTAGGGGATGTTGAGCTGGCGCGCCAGCGCGCCGGCGATCTGTTCCTCGGTCACATAGCCGTTCTCGACGAACACGCGCCCGAGCTTGCGTCCGCTGCGCTTCTGGTCGGCCAGCGCGAGCCCCAGTTGCTCCTCCGAGAGCAGCTTTTGCTGCACCAGGATTTCCCCCAGCCGGACTTTCTCTGGCCTCGACATAAAACGGCTCCTTGAAGATTCTCACTAAAACTTGCGGCCATTCTATGCCAGAAAGCGGGCCCAACGCGAGCACAGGTGTCGCTTTCTTTGGACGGATGCGCTACAGTGTCGCCCATGAATCTCCCAGCACTGCGGTTCCGGCAAGTCTCCAAACGCTATGGCGCGGCCAGCGTGCTGCGCGGCGTGGACCTCGAACTGCGCGCCGGCGAATGCTTCGGCCTGGTCGGCGTCAACGGCGCCGGCAAGACCAGCCTGATTAAATGCCTGCTGGATTTTTGCGCACTGGACGGCGGCGACATCGAGATCTTCGGCCAGCCGCACCACCTGCCGGCCGCGCGCCAGCCGCTGGGCTTCCTGCCCGAGCGCTTCACCCCGCCCTATTATTTAACCGGCGCCGACTTCATCCGCTACCTGCTAAGCTTGCAGGGCCTGGCGTACGATCCGTCCGCCGTGCACGCCATGCTGGCGGCGCTGGACCTCGATCAGGACGCGCTCAAGCGCACGGTGCGCAGCTATTCCAAAGGCATGACCCAAAAGCTCGGCCTGGCGGCCTGCCTGCTCGCGCGCAAGCCGCTGTACGTGCTGGACGAGCCGATGAGCGGGCTGGACCCGAAGGCCCGCGCCCTGCTGAAGGACCAGTTGCGCGCCCTGCGCCAAAACGGTAGTACAGTGTTCCTGACCTCGCACGCGCTGGCCGACGTCGACGAATTGTGCGACCGCATGGCCATCCTGCACGACGGCGGCATCCGCTTCAGCGGCACCCCGGCCGAATGCCGGGCCCGGTTCGGCGCGCAGACGCTGGAACAAGCTTTTCTCACTTGCATAGCGTGAGTATCCATATGTACCAATCCCATTTTGGCCTGCGCGAATCACCGTTCCACATCACGCCCAACCCGGCGTTCTTCTACGCCGGCAACGCGCGCGGCGACATCCTGGAAGCCATGCTGTACGCGGTCGGCAACGGCGAGGGCATCATCAAAGTCACCGGCGAGGTCGGCACAGGCAAGACCATGTTGTGCCGCATGCTGGAAAGCCGGCTGCCGCAGCACATCGACGTCATCTATCTGGTCAACCCCAACCTCAACCCGCTGGAGGTGCAGCACGCCATCGCCGCCGAGCTCGGCCTGCCGACCAGCGGGCTGCGCGCCGACGAGGTCCAGCGCGGCCTGCACGCCGAGCTGATCGCAAGGCACAGCGCCGGCCGCCAGGTGGTGCTGCTGGTCGAGGAGGCGCAGGCCATGCCGCTCGACACGCTGGAGGCGATCCGCCTGCTGACCAACCTGGAAACCGCGCGCAGCAAGCTGCTGCAGATCGTGCTGTTCGGCCAGCCCGAGCTGGACCAGCACCTCGCGCTGTCCAGCATGCGCCAGCTGAAGGAGCGCATCACCCACAGCTTCCACGTCCCGGCCCTGCAGGCCGACCTGACCGGCGACTTTCTGGCGTGCCGCCTGCGCGCGGCCGGCCACGACGGCCCCGCCCTGTTCAGCCCGGCCGCGGCCAGGCTGATCGCCGAGGCCTCGGAAGGCATCGTCCGCCGCATCAACATCCTGGCCGACAAGGCGCTGCTGGCCGCGTTCGCGGACGACGCCGACACCGTCGAGGCCAGCCACGCGCGCCAGGCCATCCTCGAATCGCCGTTCGGCCGGCGCCGCAAGCTGCCGCCGGCGCGGACTGTTGTTATAGGGGGCGTGCTGGCCTTGATTTGCGGCCTGCTCCTTGCGGCGGCACGGAATTTGTAAGATCATGCCATCTATAATTGCAAAAGCACAACAAAAAAACCTGCGACCTGAACCGATGAAAATATTGCCATCTCCCTTCGTCCCCGTGGTTTGCAGCGTGTTGCTGAGTGCTTGCGCCAGCCATCCTGTCACGCCCTCGCCGGCCCACATCAGCGAGCCGCCGCCGCCGGCCGGCGCCATCCCCGAGCCGGTCCAGCAAAGCGTGGCGCTGCCGCCGCCCAAGCCGGCCGCCAAGGTCGCCACCTACAGCGTCACCGTGCACAAGGCGCCGGTGCAGTCGCTGCTGTTCGCGCTGGCGCGCGACGCCGGTCTGAACGTGGACATCCACCCCGGCATCGACGGCCTGGTCACGCTCAACGCGCTCGACCAGACCTTGCCGCAGCTGCTGAGCCGCATCCAGCGCCAGATCGACATGCGCTACGAGATCAACGGCGACACCCTGACCGTGCTGCCCGACAGCCCGGAATGGCGCAATTACAAGGTCGATTACGTCAACATCGCGCGCAGCACCGCCAGCAGCGTGAACATCGCCACCCAGATTTCCACCACCGGCGGCGGCGCCGACACCAGCTCCAACCCGGTGCAGGCCAGCCAGCAATCCAACAGCGCCAACGCCACCGCCGGCATGGCCAACAACAACGGCCAGCAGCAGCAGGGATCGCAGGGCAACAACAACGGCCCGGTGGCCAACGGCACCAACAATTCGACCACGGTGGTCAACAACCGTTCGGACAATAATTTCTGGTTCAACCTGGAGAAGAATATCCGCGACATGCTGCGCGCCTCCAACCTGGCCGACAGCCCGAGCGATCCGCTGGCCGCCCTGCAGCAGGGCCAGCAAGGCGCCGCCGCGCCCAACGGCCTCGGCCAGCCGGCCGCCGTGCCGGCGCTGGACCTGGGCGCGCAGTCGCGCAACGCCAACCGCGGCAACTCGGTGATCGTCAACCCCGAGGGCGGCCTGATCGCGGTGCGCGCCACCGCGCGCCAGCACGAGAAGATCCAGCAGTTCCTCGACGTGGTGCTGGGCGCGGCCAAGCGCCAGGTGCTGATCGAGGCCACCATCATCGAGGTCAAGCTCAGCGATTCCTATCAGCAGGGCATCAACTGGAACAGCATCGCCGGCGGCGGCCTCAAGCTCAACCAGGGCCAGGTCGGCACCACCGCCCTGCCCAGCGGCGTGACGGTCGGCACCACGCCGGGCATGTTCGTGCTCAACTACGTCAACCCGACCAGCCGCTTGGGCAACATCGCCACCACCATCCAGTTGCTGGAATCGTTCGGCAAGGTGAAAGTGCTGTCGAGCCCGAAAATCAGCGTGTTGAACAATCAAACCGCGCTGCTCAAGGTGGTCGACAACAATGTGTTCTTCTCGATCAAGGTGACGCCGGCCATCCTCAACTCCAACGGCTTGCCGACCACCCCGGCCACCTATGAGTCGCACCTGGAGACCGTGCCGGTCGGCTTCGTCATGAGCGTGACGCCGCAGATCTCCGACAACGACGAGGTCACCCTCAACGTGCGTCCCACCATCACCCGCGTGGTCGGCCGGGTCAAGGATCCCAACCCGGCGCTGGCGGCCGCCAACGTCACCAGCGAGGTGCCGGTGATCCAGGCGCGCGAGCTGGAGTCGATCATGCGGGTCAACAGCGGCCAGATCGCCGTCATGGGCGGGCTGATGCAGGATTCGGTCGACAACGCCAAGGACAGCGTGCCGGTGCTGGGCCGCATTCCGCTGCTGGGCGACCTGTTCTCGTACCGCAATGAGAACACCACCAAGACCGAGCTGGTGATCTTCATGCGGCCGGTGGTGGTCAAGGACGCCAGCATCAACGGCGACTACAAGGATTACCGCTACATCCTGCCGGGCCAGAAGCCCGATACCGAACCGTATCCCGTCTCCAAGGCCAATGGATCATGAGTCTCTTGATGCAGGCGCTCAAGAAAGCCGAGCGCGCAAAACAAAACGCGGCCCCCGACGAGGAGCTCGATAAACCGTCGGAAGCCTTTGACGAGGTGCTGGCGCTGACGCCGGACGCCGCGCCGCCGCCCGCCCCCGCGCCGGCCGCGCCCGCGCGCGGGTTCAGCCTGGACAGCCTGAGCCTGGAGCCGATGGCGCCCACCGTGGCCGCCGCGCCGGCGCCCCGCCCCTCGCCCAGCCCGGAACCGGCCGCCAGCGACCACCAGCCGCCCGGCCTGACGCTGGACCTGGCGCCCGATCCGGCCGCCCCCGCCGCGCCGCAGCCAGCCGTCGCCGGCGGCGCCCCCGCGCCTTCCCCGACCGTCGATGACGCCGCCGCCCGCGCCGCTTCGGACCGCGCGGCCGCCGCGCCGGCCGCGCCACCGGTCCAAGCGGCCCAAGCGGCACAATCGGCGCAACCGGCACCAGCGGCGGCACAATCCACCCAAGCCGCGAGCGCCCAGGCCGCGCCGCGTGGCGCCGCCAGACCGGCCGCCGCCGCGCCGCAGGCCGGCGCCGGCGGCAAATCCGCCACAGTGGCCGGCGGCGGCGACAAGCCGCGCGCCGCTGCCCGTGCGCGCGCGCGCGCCGCCGCCACCGCCGAGCCCACCGGCATCGATCCGGAACGTCTGCGCCTGATCGGCCTGATCGCCGCGCTGGTGCTGGTGGTGGGCGGCTTCGGCCTGTATTACTGGCGCGCCCTGACCGCGCCGGGCGCCGGCGCCGACCTGCCGCCGGTGCCGATGCCGCCGCCGGGCGCCACCGGCGCCACCCCGGCGCAAGTGGTGGTGGCCAGCCTCGCGCCCGCCGGCGCGGCGGCCACGGCCGGCGCGCCAGGCGCCGATGCCGACGACCCCATGCTGGCCCCCAGCCCGGGCCTGAGCCGCGCCGCCCAGCAGGCGCTGGAGCAGCGCATCGCCAAAACCGAGGAGGAACTGGCCGCCACCCGCCAGGCCATGCAGGCCGCCGCCGCCGTCGCGGCGGCGCCGCGCGCCGAACAAATGCCGCCCTTGTCCGCGCCCGACAGCGGCGAGATCCGCGTGGCCCGCAGCATGCAGGCCGCGCCGGTGTCGCCGGCGCTGGACGGCGCCTACAGCGCCTTCAACAGCGGCGACCTGAACACCGCCCAGCAGCAGTATGGCGAGGCGCTGGCGCAAGACCCCAACAACCGCGACGCGCTGCTGGGCGCCGCCGCCGTGGCCGCGCGCCAGGGCCAGAAGGACAAGGCCGCGTCCTTCTACCTGCGCCTGCTGGAGCTGTCGCCCAACGACGGCGCCGCCACCGCCGGCCTGATCGGCCTGCGCCAGGGCGACATCGGCCTCAGCGAAGCGCGCCTCAAGGCCATCCTCAACACCAACCCGGAGGCGGCGCCGGTGCTGTTCGCGCTCGGCAACCTGTACGCCCAGCAGGGCCGCTGGCCGGACGCGCAGCAAGCCTACTTCCGCGCGGCCGGCGCGGCGCCGGACAATCCGGACTACGCCTACAACCTGGCCATCGGCCTCGACCGCCTGAACCAGCCCAAACTGGCGCTGACCTATTACCAGCGCGCGCTGGCGCTGGCCCAGGACAAGGCCGTCGGCTTCGACCGCAACACGCTGCGCAAGCGCATGCACGAACTGAGCACCGGCCCCGCCACGCACTGAACTCATGGCAGAACAACCCAAACTCCCGCTCGGCAAACTGCTGATCCAGAAAGGCATCATCAGCGAAGACCAGCTGCGCATCGCGCTGATCGAACAAAAAAGCACCAACGAGCCGCTGGGCAAGCTGCTGATCACGCTCGGCTTCGTGACCGAGGCCACGGTGCGCGAGGCGCTGTCGGAAAACCTCAACACCCAGAGCGCGGACCTGAACAGCCTGGTGGTGGACGCCATCGCGCTCAAGCTGATCCCCAAGGACGTGGCCAAGCGTTACCGCGTGTTCCCCATCGTCTACGAGCGCGCCACGGACAACCTGATCCTGGCCATGTCGGACACCAGCAACATCGTCGCGCTGGACCAGATCAGCGCCATGCTGGTCAAGGGCATCACCATCACGCCACTGCTGGTGAACGAGTCCGACATCCAGCGCGCCATCGACCAGTACTACGGCTTCGAGCTGTCGATCGACGGCATCCTGCACGAGATCGAGACCGGCGAGGTCAACTACGCCAGCCTCGGCACCACCTCCGACGAATACAGCCAGCCGATGGTGCGCCTGATCGACGCCATCCTGGCCGACGCGGTGCAGAACGGCGCCTCCGACCTGCACTTCGAGCCCGAGCAATCGTTCCTGCGCATCCGCTACCGCATCGACGGCATCCTGCGCCAGATCCGCAGCCTGCACAAATCCTACTGGCCGGCGATGGCGGTGCGGCTGAAGGTGATGTCCAACATGAACATCGCCGAGACCCGCGCGCCGCAGGACGGCCGCATCTCGATCAAGTTCTCCGGCCGCCAGATCGACTTCCGCGCCTCGGCCCAGCCGACCACCCACGGCGAGAACTTCGTGCTGCGCGTGCTGGACCGCCAGAAGGGCATCGTGCCGCTGGACGGCCTGGGCCTGGCCGAGGCCGAGCTCAGCCTGCTCAAGCTGATGATCGCCCGTCCCGACGGCGTGATCCTGGTGACCGGCCCCACCGGCTCGGGCAAGACCACCACGCTGTACTCGATCCTCAACCACATCAACACCGAGAGCGTCAACATCATGACGCTGGAGGACCCGGTCGAGTACCCGATGAACATGATCCGCCAGACCTCGGTCAACGAGTCGGCCAAGATGGGCTTCGCCGAGGGCATCCGCTCGATGATGCGGCAGGACCCGGACGTGATCCTGGTGGGCGAGATCCGCGACAAGGAAACCGCCGAGATGGCGTTCGCGGCCGCCATGACCGGCCACCAGGTGTATTCCACGCTGCACACCAACTCGGCGATCGGCTCGATCCCGCGCCTGCTCGACATCGGCGTGCTGCCCGACATCATGGCCGGCAACATCATCGGCATCATCGCCCAGCGCCTGGTGCGCAAGCTGTGCCCGAGCTGCCGCGAGGCCCACGTGGCCGACGACATCGAGCGCCGCCTGCTCGGGCTGGACGACAGCGCCGGCCCGCAAACGCTGTACCGCGCGGTCGGCTGCGACCAGTGCGCGCACCAAGGCTACAAGGGCCGCATCGCCATCATCGAGCTGCTCAAGATGACGCCCGAGCTCGACGAGATGGTGGCGCGCCGCGCCTCCTCGCGCGAGCTCAAGAAGGCCGCCGCCTTGACCGGCTTCCACAGCCTGATCGACGACGGCCTGCGGCGCGTGCTGGAGGGCGTGACCACGCTGGAGGAAGTCGGGCGCGTGGTGGATCTCACCGAAAGGCTGAGCTGATGCCGCAATATTTCTACCGCGCGATGGACGCCGCCGGCGCTATCCAGCCGGGCAATATGGACGCCAGCAACGAGCCCGACCTGGAGATGCGGCTGCACCGCATGGGGCTGGACCTGATCGATTGCCGCGTCTCGCGCGCCAAGGTGATCGCCATCAAGCGCGTGATCACGCGCAAGGACCTGATCAACTTCTGCTTCCACATGGAGCAGATGACCGGCGCCGGCGTGCCCATCCTCGACGGCCTGAACGACCTGCGCGAAAGCATCGACCACCCGCGCTTCCGCGAGATGATCACCGGCCTGATCGAGAACATCGAGGGCGGCAAGCAGCTGTCGGCCTCGATGGCGGCCTATCCCGAGGTGTTCGACGTCACCTTCACCAGCCTGATCATGGCCGGCGAGCAGAGCGGCAAGCTGACCGAGGTGTTCAAGAACCTGTCCGAGACCCTCAAGTGGCAGGACGAGCTGGCCTCGCAGACCCGGAAGATCGTCATGTACCCGGCCGCCGTCGGCCTGTTCGTCACCGGCGTGATGTTCTTCCTGATGATCTACCTGGTGCCGCAACTGACCTCCTTCGTCAAGAACATGGGCAACACCCTGCCGCTGCACACCAAGGCGCTGATCTTCGTCTCCAACATCTTCATCGACTACTGGTACGTGATGCTGGCCGTGCCGGTGGTCGGCTACTTCGGCCTGCGCGCGTGGCTGGCCCGCAGCGAGCAGGCGCGCTACCAGGCCGACGCCCTCAAGCTGCGCATCCCGCTGGTCGGGCCGGTGCTGCACAAGATCATCCTGGCGCGCTTCGCCACCTTCTTCGCCATGATGTACGCGTCCGGCATCACCATCCTCGAATGCATCCAGCTGTCCGAGGGCATCGTCGGCAACCGCGTGGTGGCGGCCGGCCTGCGCCGCGCGGCGCAGCAGATCTCCGAGGGCCAGGGCATCACCGCCGCCTTCGCCAACACCGGCATCTTCCCGCCGCTGGTGATCCGCATGCTCAAGGTCGGCGAGTCGACCGGCGCGCTCGACGGCGCGCTGCGCAACGTCAGCTACTTCTACAACCGCGAAGTGAAGGAGATGATCGAGAAAGTCCAGTCCATGATCGAACCGGCCATCACCGTGGTGCTGGGCGTGATGGTGGGCTGGATCATGTTGTCGGTGATGGGGCCGATCTACGACACCATCAGCAAGATCAGGACCTGAGGCCACCGTGTTCAGCAAACATTTATTCTATCTGACCAGCGACCAGCTGCGCGCCTACCAGTGGCACGGCGGCCGCCTGAGCGGCGGCGTGGCCTTCGCCAACACCCGCGCCGGCATCGACGACTTCATGGACTACGTCGACAGCCACCGCGCCTCGCCGGTCTACATCCTGGCCGACCTGATCGAGGAGGACTTCCAGCGCCTCACCATGCCGCACGTGAGCGGACTGGCCGCGCGCAAGCTGCAACAACGCCGGCTGGCGCAGCAATACCGCGAGACGCCGTTCCGCCACCACGAGGTGCAGGGCCGCGAACCGGCCGGCCGGCGCGACGACGTCGTGCTGCTGTCGGCGCTGACCAATCCCTCCTCGGTGCAACCATGGGTGGAGGCGCTCGAGCAGCTGCACGTGCCGCTGGCCGGCCTGTATTCGACCACCCTGCTGAGCGAGGCGCTGGCGCAGCGCCTGAAGCTGCGCGACGAGCACCTGCTGCTGGTGACGCAGCAATCGGCCGGCTGGCGCCAGAGCTACTTCCAGCGCGGCATGCTGAAGTTCTCGCGCCTGACGCCGGCCATCGACCGCGACGGCAATCCCATCAACATCGGCGGCGAGACCGCCAAGACCCAGCAATTCCTCACCAGCCAGCGCCTGATCGGCCGCGGCAACGTGCTGCAGACCGTGGTGATCGCCCCGGCCGCCGACACCGAGGCGCTCGACCAGCAATGCGAGGACGGCGCCGAAACCGAGTTCCGCTTCCTGACGCTGGAATCGGTGGCCGCGCGCGTCGGTCTCAAGACGGCGGACGACGAGGCCGCGCAGCTGGCGGCGCACATGGCCGAGCCGCTGATGCTGGCCTTCCTCGCCAGAAGCAAGCCGGACAGCCACTACACGCTGGGCGCGTGGCAGCGCTACTTCAAGCTGTGGCGCCTGCGCGTCAACCTGTACGGCGTCAGCGCGGCACTGGCCATCGTCGGCGCCGGCGTCACCGGCTACAACCTGTGGCAGCTGGCCCAGGCCGAGAGCGACAGCACCCAGCTCAAGCGCGAGGCGGCGCAGTTCGACCAGCGCTACCGCGCGCTGATGGCCGAAATGCCGCCACGCGTGACCACCACCGCCAATATGCGGGCGGCGGTGAATGTCGAGCGCATGCTGGCCACGCAGTCGGCCACGCCGCTGGGCATGGCCACCCTGGTCAGCCGCGCGCTGGAGGCGGCGCCGCAGGTGCGGCTGGTGCAGATGGACTGGAAGGTTGGCGTGCCGGCCGCCAACGCGCCGGCGCCGGGCCAGGAAGACAATCAGGCCGCGCCGATCTCCTCGCTGGTGGCCGGCATTCCGGCCCGCGCGCCGCAGGTGCTGCTGGTGGAAGCGGAGATCCTGACGCCGCCCGATGATTACCGCGCCGCCGTCGACAGCATGAACCAGTTCGCGCAGGCGCTGGCGCGCCACCCGCACCTGACGGTGGAGATCGAGAAGCCGCCGGTCGATACCCGTTCCTCGGTCAAGCTGGCCGGCAAGGCGGGCCCGCAGGCTGGCGAGACCGGCCGCGCCAAATTCACCCTGAACCTGGTGTGGAAACCATGAGTACCCATCCTGTCACCGGCCCGAAGAAGACGGCGCCCACCATCGCCATGCCGTACTGGATCAACGAATTCGCGCTGATCCGCACGGCGGTGCTGACCTTGGTGGCGGCGCTGACCATCTCGGCCACGTTTGTGCTGCTGAGCGACTTGAACAAGCAGGAAGCCATCGAGCACGCCGAGCGCGCGCAACGCAACCGCGACGCCGCCTATTCGCTGTACGCCCAGGTCGACCAGGAAAAACGCGACATCCGCAATTTCCAGCAGCGCTACGTGCAGCTGCGCCAGCGCGGGCTGGTGGGTGACGAGCGGCGCCTGGAATGGCTGGACACAATGCGCCGCGCGCAGGCGCAGCTCAAGCTGCCGCCGCTCAGCTACGAGATCGAGCCGCAGCAGGTGGTGCAACTGGAAACGCCGCTCGACCTCGGCGAATTCCAGCTGCGCGGCAGCCGCATGCACCTGCACATGGAGCTGCTGCACGAGCTGGACCTGTTCAACTTCTTCCAGGAGCTGCGCGAAAATAGCTACGCGGTGGTGCAGGATTGCTCGATCAAGCGGCTGGGCGTGGTGGCCGGCACGCCGGGCGCGCCCACGCTGGGCGCCGATTGCACCCTGAACTGGATCACCCTCAACACGGCGCCGAAAGCGCCGGCGCTGGCAGAGGCCATGCCGCGGAAAGGCAAGCTATGAAGCGCGCAGCCCTGATCGCGCTGCTGGCCGCCGCCGGCTGGGCCCAGGCCCAGGTCACGCTGGGCCGGCTGTTTTCCTCGCCGGAGGAACGGGCGGCGATGGAGAATGCCCGTGGCGGCCAGGTCACGCCGCCGCCCACCGGCCAAGGCGCGCAGACGGTCGTCGGCGCGCCGCCCGGCGCTCCCGGCGCCCCGCAGATGGTGGCGGGCGAACCAACCGGCTACACCGGCGGTGCCGGTGGAGTCGCTGGCGCTCCGTCAGGTTACACCGGTGGTGCCGGCGGGGTGGCTGGTGCGCCGCCAGGTTATACCGGTGGCGCCGGCGGAGTGGCGGGAGCTCCGCCAGGTTACACCGGTGGCGCCGGCGGGGTGGCTGGTGCGCCACCAGGTTATACCGGTGGCGCCGGCGGAGTGGCGGGAGCTCCGCCAGGTTACACCGGTGGCGCCGGCGGGGTGGCTGGTGCGCCACCTGGCTACGCCGGCGGCCCCGGGATGGTGGCCGGCGCCCCGCCCGGCGCCCCCGGCGGCCCGCCGATGCAGGACCCGATGGCGGGCGCCGCCGGCGCCATGCCGTCCGCCGCCTCCACGCTGACCATGACCGGCGTGCTGCGCAGCAGCGACAACCAGATCACCGTGTGGCTCAACGGCACGCCCCAGCCCTACCTGCAAGGCGCGCTGACGCCGCCCGGCGCCGGCCCCGCCGCGCTGACCCTGGCGCTGCCGTCCGGGACCAAGGTCATCCTCAAGCCCGGCCAGCGCTACGACCTCAACGAAAGACGCGTCAAGGATGTCAATGAACCCTAAGTCCGCCCGTGGCCGCCAGTCCGGCTTCACGCTGGTGGAAATCGCCATCGTGCTGCTGATCGTCGGCCTGATGATCGGCGGCCTGATCGCGCCGCTATCGTCGCAACTGGAACAGCGCCGCGTGAGCGACACCCAACGCGTGATGGGCGAGGCGCGCGAGGCGCTGTTCGGCTTCGCGCTGCGCAACGGCTACCTGCCCTGCCCCGCCATCTCGTTCACCAACGGGCTGGAAGACCGCACCGGCAACGCCTGCAACAAGCGCTACGGCTACCTGCCGTGGGCCACGCTGGGCGTGAGCCGGCTCGATGGCTGGAACCGGCTGATGGGCTACACCGTCACGCCGGCGTTCGCCCATTCCGCCTTCCTGTTCACGCTCAAGACCCCGCGCGACATCACCATCGCCACGCGCGACCGCAATGGCCAACTGACCGCCGCCACCGGCATCAACGACATCCCGGCCGCCATCATTTCCTTCGGCCGCAACGGCTATGGCGCCACCAGCGACCAGAACATCATCATCCCGGACGGCGGCAGCGGCAATCTGGACGAGAAAACCAATCTGCAAAGCTCCGGCACCGCCCTGATCGCGCGCGACCCCAGCGACGACCCGCGCGCGCCCGGCGGCGCCTTCGACGACATGGTGAGCTGGATCTCGCCCAACATCCTGTACAACCGCATGGTGGCGGCGCAGCGCTTGCCATGATGGCGCCCGCGTTCACCATCGCCCGCTACACGCTGCTGGAGGCGCTGCGCAACCGGCTGCTGTGGCTGTTGTTGCTGATGGCGGCCGGCGCGGTCGCGGTCAGCGGCTTCCTCAACGAACTGGCGCTGACCGAGAGCCGCCAGCTGCAGGCGGCCCTGCTGGGCGCGGTGCTGCGGCTGGCGGCGGTGTTCCTGGTGGCCACCTTCGTGGTCACCAGCATGGCGCGCGAGGCCAGCGACAAGGGCCTGGAATTGCTGATGGCCCTGCCGCTGCCGCGCGCGGTCTACCTGTTCGGCAAGCTGGCCGGCTTCGGCGCGCTGGCGCTGCTGCCGGCCCTGCTGTTCGGCGCGCTCGGCCTGTTCTTCGCGCCGCCGGCGCAAGCGGCGCTGTGGGCGTTCTCGCTGTTGTGCGAATGCTGGATCGTGGCCGCCTTCAGCGTGCTGTGCATGCTGACCCTGAGCCAGGTGCTGCCGGCGCTGGCGGCGGCGTTCGCGTTCTACCTGCTGGCGCGCGTGATCGCCGCCTTGCAGCTGCTGGGCCACGGCGCCGCCAGCGTGCAAAGCGCCAGCCAGCAGGCGCTCAACGCCGGCATCGACGCGCTGGCGCTGCTGCTGCCGCACCTCGACCAGTTCACCCGCAGCGACTGGCTGGTCTACCACAGCGGCGGCGCGGCCGAACTGGCCACGATCGCCACCCAGACCGCGATCTACGTGACGCTGCTGGCGGCCGCCGCGCTGTTCGACCTGCATCGCAAGCACATCTGATCCGCGCCATGCCGCCCGCCTTCCCGCCATCCACCACCCGGCCGCGGCTGCGCCGCGCGCCGCGCGGCACGCTGCTGGCCGTGCTGCTCGCGCTGGCGGTGCAGATCGGCTGGCAGGCCAGCCGTCCGCCGCCCCGCGCGCGCGCGCAAGACCTGCCGCCGCCGCCTTCGCTGGCCAGCCTGCGATTGGCCGCGCTGGGCGACCCGGTGGCGCTGTCCAAGGCCACCATGCTGTACGTGCAGGGCTTCGACGAGCAGGCCGGCATCAGCATCGCCTGGCGCGACCTCGATTACCACAAGGTGGCCGGCTGGCTGCGGCGCGTGCTCGAGCTCGACCCGCGCGGCCAGTATCCGCTGCTGGCCGCCAGCGAGGTGTATGGCGCCGTCACCGACCCGGCGCGCGCGCGCCTGATGCTGGACTTCGTCTACGCGCGTTTTGGCGAAGATCCCGACCGCCGCTGGCCCTGGCTGGCGCACGCCGCGCTGGTGGCCAAGCATCGGCTGCACGACCTGCCGCTGGCGCGCAGCTACGCGCGGGCGATCCGCCTGCAGGCGACCGGGCCGCAAGTGCCGCCATGGGCGCGCGAGCTCGAAATCTTCATCGCCGAGGACATGAACGAGCGCGACAGCGCGCGCGCGCTGATCGGCGGCCTGCTGCGCAGCGGCCAGATCACCGACCCGCACGAATTGCGCTTCCTGTCCGACCGGCTGGACCAGCTGAATGCCGACCACAAGCCCTAGGCCGCTTGCTATACTACACAGACAATAACGAAAGGATCGTCCATGCGCCCCTACCCTCACACCGCGCGCCAACGCGGATTCACCCTGGTGGAAATCGCCATCGTACTGGTCATCATCGGCCTGCTGCTGGGCGGCGTGCTGAAGGGCCAGGGCCTGATCGACAGCGCGCGCGTCAAGAACATCATCCAGCAATCGACCTCGCTGACGGCCGCCGTCAACGCCTACCAGGACAAATTCCGTGCCCTGCCCGGCGACGACGTGCAAGGCACCACCCACGCGCCGGGCGCCACCGGCAACGGCAACGGCGACGGCCAGATCGCCGAGTACCTGCTGGCGCCGCAACACCTGGCGCTGTCGGGCTTCATCACCGGCTCCTTCAACGGCACCACCGACTTCATGACCAGCGCCCAGGGCGGCGCGGTCTACATCTACAACGACGTGGTGGCCGGGCGCGGCGGCAACGGCGTGCGCCTCGACAACCTGCCCGACTCGTTCGCCGAACAGGTCGACAGCAAGCTCGACGACGGCAAATACAACACCGGCTCGGTGCGCGCCACCAGCCCCTACACCAACAACGGCAGCGTCATCCAGCGCACCGCCGTGTTCTTCTGAATTTAAAAGCACGGCCGTACTTTTATTCGTTTAGAATGGCTGTCACCACAATAAGAGGGAGACAGCATGTTTGAAGAATTCATCGGCACCAAGGCGGTGTCCGCGCGCCACCAGTTCGACATCGCCGCCCTCGACGGCTGGCTGCGCCGGCACGTGGCCGGCTATCCGGACGGCGAACTGACGGTCGAACAGTTCAAGGGCGGCCAGTCCAACCCCACGTTCAAGCTCAGCATCGCCGGCCGGCACTACGTGCTGCGCACCAAGCCGGCGCCGGCCGCCAAGCTGCTGCCCTCGGCCCACGCCATCGAGCGCGAATACCGCGTGATGGACGCGCTGCAGCGCCACGGCTTCCCGGCCGCGCGCCAGTACGCGCTGTGCACCGACGAGGCGGTGATCGGGCGCGCCTTCTACGTGATGGAATTCGTCGAGGGCCGGGTGCTGTGGGACCAGGCCCTGCCCGGCATGACGCCGGCCGAACGCGCCGCCATCTACGACGAGATGAACCGCGTGATCGCGCAACTGCACACCATCGATTATCACGCGATCGGCCTGGCCGACTACGGCAAGCCGGGCAACTACTTCGCGCGCCAGATCGAGCGCTGGAGCAAGCAATACCTGGCCTCGCAAACCGAGACCATCGCCGCCATGGACCAGTTGATCGCCTGGCTGCCGGCCAACATCCCGCCCGGCGAGGACACCAGCATCGTGCACGGCGACTTCCGGCTTGATAACCTGCTGTTCCATCCGACCGAGCCGCGCATCCTGGCCGTGCTGGACTGGGAACTGTCGACGCTGGGCCACCCGTTCGCCGACTTTTCCTACCACTGCATGAGCTGGCACATCGAGCCGGGCAAGTTCCGCGGCATCGCCGGGCTGGACCTGGCGGCGCTGGGCATCCCGTCGCAGCAGGAATACATCGCCCGCTACGCCGAGCGCACCGGCAAGACCATCGCGCTGGCCGACTTCAACTTCTACCTCGCCTTCAATATGTTCCGGCTGGCGAGCATCATGCAAGGCATCATGAAGCGCCACGTCGACGGCACCGCCGCCAGCGCCCAGGCGCTGGAATCCGGACGGATGGCGCGGCCGATGGCCGAACTGGGCTGGTCCTACGCCCGCGGCAAGGCCATCTAGCGGGACACTGTGGCGGACGCGCTCCGCCCTGGACAAAAGCGCTTTATGAAATCCCGCGCCTCGGCTACTATCGTGCTGCCAGCACTCTAGTGAGGCCCGGGGCGTGACAGAGACCAAACGCAAACAACTGCCATCCATCCGCTCGCAGATCGCGCTGCTGGTGCTGGCGTGCGCGCTGCCGACGGTGATCGGTTTCGGCGCGCTGGTGGCCCAGTTCTACAGCAGCGCGCGCGAGACGCTGAAGCAGGACACCCAGCAGGCCGCCCGCGCGGTGGCCGCCGCCATCGACCGCGACCTGGTGCAAAGCGAGGGCGCGGTGGTGGCGCTGGCGTCCTCGCCCAGCCTGCGCGGCGGCGACCTGGCCGAGCTGCGGCTGCAGGCCGGCGCGCTGCTCAGCCCGCAATTCCCGGCCTCCCAGTTC
The DNA here is from genome assembly GCF_013376005.1 of Duganella sp. SG902. Taxonomy (GTDB): domain Bacteria; phylum Pseudomonadota; class Gammaproteobacteria; order Burkholderiales; family Burkholderiaceae_D; genus Rugamonas. The sequence continues at coordinate 130,170 of NZ_JABMJK010000011.1, forward strand.
ATCCTCAGCGACGCCACCGGCAAGGCCGTGATGAACGTCGGCGCGCCGCTGCCCGACACCCTCAACACGGTCAACAACGCGCGCCGGCTGGCGGCGGTGTTCGGCCACGGGCGGCCGCAAATTTCGGTGGTGGTGGTGGCCGGCAGCGCGCTGCTGGCGATCGACGTGCCGGTGTTCCTCGAAAGCCGGATCCGCTACACGCTGACCGCCCTGCTCAAGCCGGACCGCCTGACGCGCATCCTCAAGGACGAGCACATCAGCGCCGACCAGGCCATGACCTTGTTCGACGCCGACGGCAACGCGGTGGCGCAGGCAGGCGGCCCGCGCCTGCTGCTGGGCCACGCGGCCGACCCGGCGCTGCGCGAACCGCTGCGCCGGGGCCAGGAGGTGCTGTTCGCCACCGAGGACGCGGCCGGCACGCCGGTCTACCTGGGCCTGAGCCGGGCGCCGGTCAGCGGCGCCACGGTGGCCATCGCCAGCCCGCAGTCGCGCGCCGCCGCCGAGCTGCTGGAGGCGGTGGCGCTGATCGCCCTGACCATGCTGGCGGTGCTGGCCGCCGGCTTCTCGCTGGCCTGGGCCATGGGCGGGCGCATCGCGCGCTCGGTGCGCGACCTGGTGGGCCCGGCGCAGGCGCTGGCCAGCGGCAAGCCGTTCGCCATGCCGGACGTCACCTTCGCCGAGGCCGACATGGTGGCGCGCTCGCTGCAGGCGGTGGAGGGCGACCTGCTCAGCCACAGCCAGGAGCTGGAGCGGCTGGTGGCCGAGCGCACCGGCCAGCTGGAAAAGAACCGCAGCCAGCTGGAGACGCTGTACGCCACCGCGCCGGTCGGCCTGAGCTACGTGGACGCCGAGCTGCGCGTGCTGCGCATCAACGATTACCTGGCCGCGCTCAACGGGCAAAAGGCGATCGCCCACCTGGGCCGCCACATCGGCGACATGATCCCCGACCACGCGGTGCGCGCCCAGGTGCTGGAGGATTACCGCATCGTGCTGGAGAGCGGCAAGCCTTTGACCGGGCTGGAGCGCACCGGCAACCCGGCCTCCTCGCCCGACCAGCCGCACCACTGGGTGGCCAGCTACTACCCGCAGTTCGGCCCGGACGGCAAGATCGTCGGCATCACCGCCCTGCTGCTGGACGTGACCGCGCACAAGCGCGTGGAGGCGGAGCTGCGGCGCTCGCGCCAGCTGCTGAGCTCGGTGCTGGAAAACATCCCGGCCATGATCTTCCTCAAGCGCGCCGGCGACCTGCGCTTCGAGATCTTCAACCGCTACGGCGCCCAGATGCTGGGCACCACGAGCGAGCACATCGTCGGCAAGACCGACTACGAGCTGATGCCGGCCGAGCTGGCCGACGAGTTCAAGGCCGCCGACCTGCGGGTGCTGGCCACCGCCCCCGGCGAGGTGACCGAGATCCCGGAGGAGCCGCTGGTCACCGCCAGCGGCACCCGCTACCTGACCACGCGCAAGGTGGCGCTGCGCGACGAGCACGGCAATCCGAGCCACGTGCTGGGCATCTCGCTCGACATCACCGATCGCAAACAGGCCAAGGAGGTGCTGCACGCCACCGCCGAGCGCCTGGCCGCCAGCGTGCATTTCGTGCGCACGGTGACCGACAACCTGCCCGGCATGGTGGCCTACTGGGACGCCGAACTGCGCTGCCGCTTCGCCAACCGCTATTTCCTCGACTGGCATGGCGTCAGCCAGAACGACATCATCGGCGCCGCCATGCGGGACGTGGTCGGCGCCGAGCAATACGCCGAGGGCGAGGCCTATGTGCGGGCGGCGCTGGCCGGCGAGCCGCAGGGCTTCGGCGGCCGCCTGGAATGGCCGTCGGGCGAGGTCAGCCACACCTGGGTCAACTACATCCCCGACCTCGACGAGCACGGCGCGGTCAAGGGTTTCTTTGTGCTAGTCTCCGATATCACCGAATTGAAGGAAACGGAATTGCACTTGCAGGACGTCAACGAGGAATTGATCGTGGCGCGCGACCGCGCCGAGGCCGCCAGCCGCGCCAAGAGCGAGTTCCTGGCCAACATGAGCCACGAGATCCGCACGCCGATGAACGCCATCATCGGCCTGGCGCGCCTGCTGGAGGAGGCGCCGCTGGCGCCGCGCGAGCGCGGCTACCTGCACAAGATCCAGTTCGCCACGCAGTCCCTGCTCAGCCTGGTGAACGACGTGCTCGACTTCTCGCGCGTGGAGGCCGGCCAGCTGGTGCTGGAGCACGCCACCTTCAACCTGCAGCACATCCTCGACAGCATCAGCGTCATGCTCAGCGGCAACGCCAGCGACAAGGGCGTGGAGCTGGTGTACGACATCGACCCCGGCATGCCGACCGAGCTGGCGGGCGACCCGATGCGGCTGCAGCAGGTGCTGCTCAACCTGGTGGCCAACGCCATCAAGTTCACCGCCCAGGGCGAGGTGGTGCTGACGGTACGCCCGGCGCCCGGCGCGGCCCGGCCCGGCGACCGCGCGCTGCTGGTGGAATTCCGCGTGCGCGACACCGGCATCGGCATCGCGCCCGAGCAGCAGGGCAGCATCTTCGACGCCTTCTCGCAGGCCGACAGCAGCACCAGCCGCAAGTTCGGCGGCGCCGGCCTGGGGCTGGCGATCTGCCGCCAGCTGGCCGACATGATGGGCGGCGCCATCAGCGTCACCAGCGAGCCGGGGCGCGGCGCCGAATTCCTGTTCGCCTGCCCGCTCGAATGCACGGCGCCGCTGGCGGCGCCGGCGCCGCCGCCGGCCAGCAAGTCGCTGTCGGTGCTGATCGTCGACGACAACGCCAGCGTGCGGCAGGCGCTGCAGGCGGCCGGCCGCAGCTTCGGCTGGCACACGGCGTGCGCGGCAGGCGCGGCCCAGGCCCTGATCCTGCTGCGGGAATGCGCGCGCGCCGACCGCCCTTACGACCTGCTGCTGCTGGACCGCGACATGCCGGAGCTGGACGGCGCCGCCATGCTGCGCCAGGCACCACCGGACCTGGCCCTGCCGCCGGTGTTGATGATGACCTCGGAACACCAGGCCGCCACGCTGGTGCAGCAATCGGCCGAGCTGGGGCTGGCCGGCGTGCTGGCCAAGCCGGTCAGCCCGGCGCGGCTGCTGGAGCGGGTCAGCGCGCTGCTGGCCGGCGACCAGGCCACGGTTCACCCGCAGCCGGAGCACTCGCCGCTGCACGGGCGCCTGAACGGCATGCGCATCCTGCTGGTGGAGGACAACGAGATCAACCAGGAGGTGGCGCAATACATGCTGCTGCACGCCGGCGCCACGGTCGACGTGGCGGCCAACGGCCAGCTGGCGGTGGCGGCGCTGGCGGCCGCGCCGGCGCAGTATGACGTGGTGCTGATGGACGTGCAGATGCCGGTCATGAACGGCTACGACGCCACCCGCGAGATCCGCCGCCAGGGCCTGCTGACGCTGCCGGTGATCGCCATGACCGCCAACGTGCTGGAGGACGACCGCCGCCGCGCGGCCGAGGCCGGCATGAACGCCCACGTGGCCAAGCCGATCGACGTCGAGGAACTGATCTCCGTGCTGACCCGGCTGGTGACCATCCGTGGCGCCACGCGCGAGATGGTGGCGCCGGTGCCGGCCCAGGCGCCGCCGCCGGCCGCCGCCCTGTTATCGCCGCTGCCCGGCATCGACGTCGAGGCGGCGCTGGCGCGGCTGGGAGGCAACCAGGAGGCGCTGACCGCCCTGCTCAAGCGCTTCGAACAATCCCAGGGCGGCGCCGTGGCCGAGGTGCGCGCCCTGCTGGCCGCCGGCCAGCGCCAGCAGGCGGCCCAGGTGCTGCACCGCCTGCGCGGCGTGGCCGCCAACCTCGGCGCCACCGACGTGGCGCGCCTGAGCGCCGCCGCCGAGGCGGTGCTGCACGACGCGCCGGCCGACACGCTGGCCCTGCCGAACGCGCTGGGCCAGCTGCAGCAGGCGCTGGAACTGGTCACGCGCACCGCGCGCGGGCTCGCCGCGCCGGCCCCGGGTATTCCGGACAGCAACACCAGCACACCCGACCTCGAGCAAAAGCTGGCGGAGTTGCAAGGATTGCTTCAGAATAACAATCTGAAAGCACTGGAACACTTCCGGGCCTTGCGGCCGTCGCTGGCGTCGGCCGGCCAGGCGCAGGCCTTGGGAGAGGCGGTGGAAACCCTCAACTTCAAGGCCGCGCGCCAGATGGTGGAAGAAATGCTGCAGCGAAAGGAAAGTGCATGAGCTGGACCGATCTGGCGCGCAACGGCCGCATCCTGGTGGTGGACGACGCCATGGAGAACATCCAGATCCTGCACCATGCGCTGCGCGAGGAGCACGAGGTGCTGTTCGCGCTCGACGGCGAGCAGGCCCTGCAGATCGCGCACGAGCAGCAGCCCGACCTGATCCTGCTGGACGCCGTCATGCCCGGCATGGATGGCTACGCGGTGGTGGCGTCCCTGCGCGCCTCGCCGCGGCTGCAGGACATCCCGGTGATCTTCGTCACCGCGCTCAGCCAGCCGGAGGACGAGACGCGGGCGCTGGAAAGCGGCGCGGTCGACTTCATCAGCAAGCCGTTCAACGTGGCGGTGGTGCGCGCGCGCGTGCGCAGCCAGCTGACCATCAAGCGCCAGGCCGACGCCATGCGCGAACTGAGCAAGACCGACGGCCTGACCGGCCTGGCCAACCGCCGCAACTTCAACGACACCATCGACGCCGAGTGGCGCCGCTGCGCGCGCGCCGGCCTGCCGCTGTCGCTGATCATGATCGACATCGACCACTTCAAGCTGTACAACGACCACTACGGCCACCAGGCCGGCGACGCCTGCCTGCAGCTGGTCAGCGCCGCCATGCGGCGCTGCGCCACCCGCCCGCAGGACCTGCTGGCGCGCTACGGCGGCGAGGAATTCATCCTGCTGCTGCCGCAGGAGGGCGCGGACGGCGCCGAGGTGGTGGCCAAGCGCATGCTGGACGAGGTGGCCGCCCTGGCGCTGCCCCACGCCGCCTCCCCCACCGCGCCGGTGGTCACCCTGAGCATGGGACTGGCCAGCATCCTGCCGCCCACCGACGGCATCGACGTCGAGACGCTGATCCGCACCGCCGACGCCAACCTCTACCGCGCCAAGCAGACCGGCCGCAACCGTTACTGCATCAGCCTCGACGACTGACTCCGCCCCCGCCCGCCGTTTGTCCCTAGCGTAAAACTACCCGCTTTGGCAAGCATTTGTTGTAGAAATATATTTCACAAAAATACAGAATATTTTTACAACGACAATGCTATATTGGCAATTCCGTGATCACGCACGGAATGACAAAGTTAATTAACAATAACCAATATAATCAAGGGTAGAGTTCATGAAAGTTCAGTCGAAAGCATACACTTTGATCGCGATGGCGGTCGGCATGCTGGCCGCGTCGGCGGCCCAGGCAGGCAACGCCGACGCCCTGACGCCACTGACCGGCAACACCAGCGCGCCAAGCAACTGGCGCTTCACCCCGGGTCAGGTGTTCAACGGCGTGGCCGGCGCGCTTGACGGCGTGGCACGTCTCAGCTTCACCAACGCCGGCGGCAACTGGGCATGCTCCGGCTCGCTGTTGGCGGGCGGCCAGTACGTTCTGACCGCCGCGCACTGCGCCGACGACTTCAGCGCCATGAAAGTCCAATTCGGCTGGGCCGACGGCACCGCCGCCGTCACCCGCACCGTCAGCGTCGGCAACGCGTTCGTGAATCCCAACTGGAACGGCAACCTCGACACCGGCGCCGACATCGCCATCCTCAAGCTGGACCAGGCGGTCACCAACATCCAGGGCTACAAGCTGAGCACCACCAACGACGTCGGCAAGGATTACCTGATGGCCGGCTACGGCACCACCACCGACGGCAGCACCGGCACCGCCACCAACTGGAACGACGGCCGCTGGGGCCACTACGGCTACAACACCTTCGACGTCGACAGCCAGACCTACAACCGCGTCACCGACGAGGCCATCGGCTGGGGTTACGACGCCGGCTATTACGCGCCGGGCGTCACCTACATGAGCGACTTCGACGACGGCACCGGCGAGCACAACACGCTGGGCCGCATGTCGGACGTGGTGGGCGGCGGCTGGACCAGCGGCGCCGGCCTGGGGTCGAAAGAGGCGCTGATCGCCGGCGGCGACTCGGGCGGCGGCGACTTCATCTGGAACGGCAAGGAATGGATCCTGTCGGCGGTCCATAGCTGGGGCTGGCAAGGCAAGGATGCCTGCCCCTGGTTCGGCCTGAGCGGCTGCGACGTCAGCGGCACCAACTCCTCGAGTTACGGCGACCTGTCCGGCTCGACCGCGACCTTCTCGCACATCGGCTGGATCAACTCGGTGACGGCGGTGCCGGAACCGCAGACCTACGCCATGCTGCTGTCCGGCCTGGCGCTGGCGGGCGTGGCGCGCCGCCGCAAGCAGAACGCCGCCGGCTAAACGCCGGTCGGGGCCCGCGCCGGTCAGAAAACACTGTATCGTGCGCGGGTTGTTCTTTATGCTGAGCGGTTTTCCACAGCCAGCCGGAGGAGCGCCATGAAGTACCCCCTACTGTTCGTCGCCCTGATGGGTGGTGCCGCAGGTCCCGCCTTGAGCCAGTGCTGCGGCTACGGCATGAGTTACGACAACGTGACCGTCTGGCCGCAGCCCAATCTGCACCTGCCCGGCGCGCCGGAGCCCAAGTACAAGAAACCGCCGCTGGTGACCGCGCCGCCCAACGTCCAGGCCAATGCCCGCGCGCTGTCGATGAACTTCCCGCCGGACAAGCGCGCCGAGATGGAAAAGGCCTTCATCCTCAGCATGGATATCTATCTGAAAGTGGAAAAGAAAATGGGCTGGTATCCGCGCGACCTGGCGGGCGGCCTAGCCACCTTTGTGGTCGGCAACTACATGGTGCTGAAAAACACCGAGGTCTCGGACGAAGCCTACGATGCCGTCACCCGCCAGTTCCGCGCCCAGGACAAGCTGCGCGACATGCTCAAGAACAACGCCCCGGAAAAAGTCCGCGACGTGTTCGAGCAAAGCGCCATGATCGGCGCCTTCATGGCGCTGACGCAGAAGTCGCTAAAACAGAACCCGCAACCGCCGGCCGTGCTGCAGAACCTGCACAACGCCGCCGCCGAAAACCTGAAACTGGTGATGCGCACCGACCCAGAAAAACTCAGCATCGACATCACCGGCATCGCGAAATAATGGCGAACTCCCAGCGCGACAGTCCGCAGCCCGAATATGCGACATCACTCTATCATCAGGATTGATGGCACTGTCTGCTTTAGCTGTTCGACCAGTTCGGCATCCATGTACCTATAATCATCAGGAATATCTAGCACGTGAATCGACTTAAAATCCAACACTCGCGTGTACTCTGCTTTTAACCGCGACTTATGCTTCTCTTCCATGACCAAGATTACATCAGCCCACCGAATGTCATCTTCTGAAACATGATGTCGGGCATTAGGACTTGTTCCTCCTGATCGCACATTCAATTTTGGATGACTACGCCAAACAGTTTCTGCCGTCGGGCTTCGCCATTGATTTTTGCTGCAGACGAAAAGGACGTTGATTTGCTCACTGGCCTCGGAAATAGAATTCTTTCGTAACTCAGCGTCAGAAATTCTAGGGTACTCGATACCAAGCTGCTTTGCGCGTGCAAGTTTTGTCGACCTGATATACAAATCCTTCCAGTTCTTTTCGCGTTTTCCTTCATTTTTCATATCATATTTTCAGCGACATAAAATTTCGATAACTGCTATTGGCCGGTAGCCGCATCCGTTAATCAATCGAACCTACGCACCGCACACCCGCGCAGCGACGCGAGTCCGCACAACGCCGCCGACGACAAATAATGGTGCCTGAGCGAGAATTATGCATAGAAGTGCTATCGCTGAGCGAAGCAAGGGTTCTTTAGTCGCATATTGCTGCAACGGGAGCCACAAAATGAACAAAGCCAAGCCACCGGAGAATGTTGTGACCCACATCGCAGCACTGCCAAAGGTGATTCCCAACACAAACGAAGTACCCGACACGAAAAGCAAAATCGGCAGGAAAGTGGGCCAAAGTTCTGCCTGAACGGCTCCAATATTGACACCGAATATCGTCGCGAGTGCGGTGAACAAAAACGCGCTGATCGCTGCAATCAACTTCATTTAACTATTTCCCTTTTCCGCAATCCGATAGCGGGATCTGCTTTTGGCCGATGTCAGACCCCACCATTTCGTACGGTAGGCCCGTAAAACTCTGGATCACGAACGCATTTTTCAACCGAACCATTATATGGATCAAAATCAGCCATCTTCCTGCAAATCTTATCCTTGTACTCAATCTTCGCAGCACAAGACGATTTCTTAGGTTTCTTCTCTTCCTTTTCCATGCATAGTTGAACATCCTCATGGAAGAAATCATCAGTTCCCACTTTGTACAAACAGTAATCGGCTTGCCAATGAACTGCTACCCCTGGCACAGAACATTTCTTCTCTGCCGCGTGCGCATAATTGCAGACAAAAAGCGCAATGAGTATTGTTTTCCGAAACATATCTACCTTGAAAAAGAGAGGTGACTATAGTGGATTTCAACCGTCTGCTGTTGGCCGGATTCGGCCTGAATGACCAGAATAGCATCTTGCCCACTTGCAAAGTTCACGATTTGTAACGACGGGGCGGAAGTTGCTCCAAAGCTGATTCGCACTAGCACCATGCGGGGCGAATTGACCGGGACTCGCGGACGGGGTCATGCGACCGACAATAGCCGCCGTGCTGCGCTATACCGACGGCCCTTCCTTCCGCGCTAATTGTCACGGTTAGAGTGAACTGATCACCCCATTCTCGCTTGTAGTAGCTAATCCTAGGCCAGGGTGGAGGTGCGAAGTCAAGCGCGATACGTGCCATGGTGATTTCCTCTAGTCCGATTCGCGAGAGGTTCGTCAGCTTTTCAAGAAGACGGCGATAGCGCGCCAATACAGGTGCAAATTCAGATGATGAAGGAAGAATGGATAACGTCAGCAAATCAAGTATTACCATGGTCCGACCATACTGCTCGGCCAGCGAACGTAGTTTGCCGATTGCCCAGTAACCATCCAGATCGTTGTTCCGGCTATTGAATGAGCCGCACAAACCGATGGCAATATTCCTCAGGCGCCTCCCTTTAGGCATACATCAGTCCCATTCAATTAATTTAGTGCATTACGTCGAGACACTATGGTCCGCAGCCGGTTGCTGTCCTGTCCTTACTTGGCAGTAGATCGCCACTCATCAATCAAGGCTCTTACAGCAGCAGCTTCTTCCAGAGACGCCTGAAGTTCCTCATCAGTGGCAGCGTCGAAGGTTTTTAAGCGAAGTTCGAACTGCCGCACCAATCGTGCTGCACGTGCAGCTAACTCCGATGGCAAGGTAGTCGCCAGATCGTCACCGGACAACTGGTCGAGAGGAGCAGCGGCTCGATGGAATGCATAGATATATCGCCCTACGCGCTCAAAATCAGCATTCCGCATGTTTTCATTCCTCTCGAAGGGTGGCTTACATCTTCGTTCGCTGCCGGGACTGCCTTCGTAGCGATATGTGCCAAGAATAACATCTTGCCAGTCTGCAAAAATCACTGATTGTCACAAGGTCGTTGAGCGCTGGCTGTTCGGCGCAAGTGTGAATGCGCTCTCCGCGTTTCTGCGGAGACGGTCCATAACTGATCACGAATGCTGCTGGAAACCGCGCTGGGCGGTGAAGCGTTCGAGGTGGTGGTCGACATCGCCCAGCGTGAGTTCGATCATGCTCAGGCGCTTGAAGTGGTGCGCGGCCGGCAGTTCGTCGGTCACGCCCATGCCGCCGTGCAGCTGCACCGCCTGCTGGCCGATGAACTTGGCCGCCTGCCCGATCCGCACCTTGGCCGCCGACGCCACGCGCCGGCGCTCCTCGGCGTCGCACGCCATGCGCGCGGCCACCAGCAGCGCCATCGAGCGCGCCTGCTCCAGGTGGATGTACATGTCGGCCATCCGGTGCTGCAGCGCCTGGAAGCTGCCGATCGCGATGCCGAACTGCTTGCGCGTCTTCAGGTATTCCAGCGTGGCGTTGAAGATCGCGTCCATCGCGCCCACCGCCTCCGCGCACAGCAGGCTGATGCCGTAGTCGGCCGCCTCCTCCAGCATGTCCCAGCCGCCGCCCATCTTGCCCAGCAACGCCGACGCCGGCACCGCCACGTGGTTGAACTGCACGGTGGCCGCGCGCTGGCCGTCGATGGTGCGGTAGTCGCGGATCACCACACCTTGCGTGTCGGTCGGCACCACGAACAGGCTGATGCCGTTGGTGTCGCGCTGGGTGCCGGCGCTGCGCGCCGAGACGATCAGCGCGTCCGCCTGACCGCCGTGAATCACCACGGTCTTGGTGCCGTCGATACGATAGCCTTCGCCGTTGATGCTGGCGATGGTCTTGATGTCGGCCAGGTCGTGACGCGAATGTTTTTCGCCCAGCGCGCAGGCCAGCTTGAGCTCGCCCTTGGCCACATCTTCGAGCCGGTGACGCTGGTTGCCCGCCAGTTGCAGGAACTTGGCGCCCCACACGGTGGCGAAGTACGGCTCGACCACCAGCCCGCGCCCCAGCTCCTGCATCACCACCAGCATGTCCACCGCCGAGCCGCTGAAGCCGCCCTGCGCTTCCGGCACCGGCAAGGCCGTCATGCCCAGCTCCACCAGCGTGTTCCAGGCCACGTCCGACACGCCGCTTTGCGAGTGGATGATGCGCTTGCGCGTCTCGAAGCTGTAGTCCTTGTCGACCCAGCGGCGCAGGGCGTCGGCAAATTGCTGTTGCTCTTCCTTGAAATTGAAATCCATCGCCGTTCCCTCACAGGCCCAGAATCATCTGGGTGATGATGTTTTTTTGTATCTCGTTCGACCCGCCGTAGATCGAGGTCTTGCGGTAGTTGAAGTAGTAGCCGGTCAGCGGCGCAGCCGCGTCGTCGCCGGTGACGGCGTGGTCGGCCTTGCCTTCCAGGTAGTCGGTGTCGAACGGCAGCGCGTCCGGCCCCAGCGCCTCGACCATCAGCTCGGTCAACTGCTGCTGGATTTCCGAGCCGCGGATTTTCAGCAGCGATGCCTCCGGCCCCGGCGCGTGCGATTCGCGCGTCAGCACGCGCAGCACGGTGGTTTCCAGCGCCATCAGTTCGATCTCCAGGTTGGCCACCTTGGCCGCGTACACCGGGTCCTGCATCAGCGGCTTGCCGTGCTTGTAGTGTTCGGAGGCGATCTTCTTCAGGAACAGCAGTTCGCGCTTGGAGCGGCCCACCGCCGCGATGCCGGTGCGCTCGTGCCCCAGCAGGTATTTGGCGTAGGTCCAGCCCTTGTTCTCCTGACCGATCAGGTTTTGTACCGGCACCTTGACGTTGTCGAAGAAGACTTCGTTTACCTCGTGGTCCTCATCCAGCATGATGATCGGCCGCACCGTGATGCCGGGCGATTTCATGTCGATCAGCAGGAAGGAAATGCCCTCCTGCTTGCGCACGGTGGTGTCGGTGCGCACCAGGCTGAAGATCATGTCGGCGTGCTGGGCCAGCGTGGTCCAGGTTTTCTGACCGTTGACGATGTAGTGGTCGCCGACGCGTTCGGCGGTGGTTTTCAGCGAGGCCAGGTCGGAGCCCGAACCCGGCTCGGAGTAGCCCTGGCACCACCAGTCGTCGCAATTGAGGATGCGCGGCAGGTAGTGGGCTTTCTGCGCCTCGTTGCCGAACGCCATGATGACCGGCGCCACCATGTTGACGCCGAACGGCAGGATGGGCGGCGTGCCGGCCCGGGCGCACTCCTCCTCCCAGATGTGGCGCTGGGTGGCGCTCCAGCCCGGGCCGCCGTACTCGGCCGGCCAGCCCGGCGCGGCCCAGCCCTGGCGCGCGACGATCTGGTGCCAGCGCACGTAATCCTGGCGGCTCAGGCGCAGGTGGTTGCGGACTTTCTTCTGCAGGTCGCTCGGCAGGTTGGTGTCGAGGAAGCCCCGCACCATGTCGCGAAACGCCAGGTCCGCGGCCGTGTAGGTCAAATCCATGCTGTCTCCTTGTTGTGCTGAAAAGCACGATCGTTCACAACGATTGTACTCCCATGTCTCTTTTCATAGGGCGACTGAATCGGCGGTTTTGTTCACTTTCAGGAAAGCTTTTTATCCGACCACAAAATTGGCCTGTCCGGATTGCAAAAGTGGCCGGACCAATCTAGAATGGCCTGACCAAATAAACGTTTAACAATAAAGAGACGAAAACCCGTGACCTCCCCCACCGCCCTGCTCGCGGCCATTGCCGCCACCCTGATCGCCCTGCCGGCCCACGCGGACGGCGCCTACCGCAACCCGGACAACAAAAGCGTCTACGACGCCGGCGAAGGCACCTATCCGGTGCCGTACAAGAAGCCGACCGTGGCCGAAATCAGCGCCGCGCTGGACCGCATTCGCGGCTACATGGAGGCCACCACGCCGACCAAGGTGATCCACAAGGACAGCGGCGTGCAGATCACCGACTTCAGCAAGCCGGTGGCCGACGCCATCGTCGAGCCGAGCAGCGCTGAATGGGGCATCCAGGTGTACGAGATGGGCGTGGTGCACGCCGGCCTGATGAAGGCGGCCGCCGTCACCGGCGACAAGAAATACACCGCCATGATCGAGCGCCACTTCCAGTTCATGCACGACAAGCTGCCCTACTTCAAGGCGCAGGAAGAGCAGTTCCACCTCAAGCGCGCCAACAGCTTCACCCGCTTCATCGACCCGCGCTCGCTGGACGACGCAGGCTCCATGTGCGCGGCCATGATCCGCGCCCGCTTCGCAAAGATCGGTCCGGACATGGGCCAGTTCATCGACGTGTGCAGCAACTGGGTGGCCAAGAAACAATTCCGCCTGAAGGATGGCACGCTGGCGCGCGAGCGGCCGCAGGCGGTGTCGCTGTGGGCGGACGACATGTACATGGGCGTGATGCCGCTGGGCGAGATCGGCCATCTGACCGGCAAGCGCGAATACTATGACGACGCCGTCAAGAACGTGCTGCAAATGACCGGCTACCTGTACAACCCGCAACTGAACCTGTACACCCACGGCTGGAACGCCAACAACCCGGACGCGCCGCGCTTCTACTGGGCGCGCGCCAACGGCTGGGCCGTGCTGACCATGAGCGACCTGCTGGACGTGCTGCCGAAGGACCATCCGGGCTATCCGAAGGTGCTGGCGCAGCTGCGCCTGGCCCTGCGCGGCATCGCCGAGCAGCAATCGGGCACCGGCCTGTGGCACCAGATGATCGACCGCCATGATTCGTATCTGGAAACCTCGGCCAGCGCCATGTTCACCTACGTGATCGCGCACGCCATCAACGAAGGTTGGATCAGCCCGGCGACCTACGGCTCGATCGCGCAGGCCGGCTGGATCGGCCTGCAGACCCGCATCAACGCGCGCGGCCAGGTGGAAGGCACCTGCGTGGGCACCACCTTCGCCAGCGACCACATCTATTACTACAACCGCCCGACCAGCGTCGACGCGCTGCACGGCTACGGCCCGGCGCTGCTGGCCGGCGCCGAGATGATCAAGCTGCTCAACAATCCGAAGATCGACATCCAGGTCAAGCTGCGCACCTACCACTACGTGCCGAAGGATGCCGGCGCCACCAACTACAGCCATGAATAAGGGGATCGCCATGCGCACTTATTTGTTACCGATCGCCGCCCTGCTGGCCGGCGGCTCGCTGCACGCGGCCGAGCTGGCGCGCATCACCGTCAGCAACGACATGGACCAGGCGCGGCCGTCGGAGACCATCGCCATCCCGTGGAGCGAGATCAACCGCGCGCTGCCGGGCGCGCTGATCCAGAAGATCGCGGTCAAGGACAGCATGGGCAACCTGCTGCCCTACCAGGTCAGCAACGTCAAGCCGCAGGCCAAGGACCCGCAGGGGATCGGCGTCGCGTATGGCGAGCTGTACTTCCAGCACAGCTTCGCGGCCGGCGAAAAGCAGGCCACCTTCACGGTGGAGAAGACCGAGGGCGTGACCGCGCCGTTCGCGACCAAGACCTTCGCCCGCTACGTGCCGGAGCGCCTGGACGACTTCGCGTGGGAGAACGACCATGTCGCGCATCGCACCTACGGCCCGGCGCTGGGCGCGCCCGACAGCGCCGGCGTCGGCAAGGAAGTGCTGGTCACGAGCGGGCTGGACATCTGGTTCAAGCGCGTCAGCTATCCGATCGTCGACCGCTGGTACAACAAGGGCCACGACCACTACCACCACGACGAGGGGGAAGGGATGGACATGTACAACGTCGGCAAGTCGCGCGGCGCCGGCGGCACCGGCGTGTGGGACGGCAAGCAGCTGTACGTGGGCCGCAACTACGCCTCGTGGAAAGTGCTGGCCAACGGGCCGATCCGCAGCGTGTTCGAGCTGACCTATGACAGCTGGGACGCGGCCGGCACCAAGGTCAGCGAGGTCAAGCGCTTCACCGTCGACGCCGGCCAGGACTTCGACACCATGGACAGCACCTTCACCTTCAGCGGCCCGTCGCAGCTGACGGTGGCGGTCGGCCTGAACAAAAAGCCGGCCGACAAGAACCAGAATGAAAAAATCACGGTTGGCCGCGAGGGCGCGACCCTGACGCAATGGGTGACGCAAGACACCAAAGGCGCGTTCGGCACCGCCATCGTGCTGCCGGGCGCGACCGGCACGGCGGACGACGCCCTGAACGAGCTGATCCTGGCGCCGGTCGAATCGGGCAAACCGCTGCGCTACTACATCGGCGCGGCGTGGGACCGCGCCGGCCACGTCAAGACAGCGGCCGAGTGGCAAGAAAAAGTCAAATTCATCGCCGCGCGCGCCGCCCACCCGCTGAAGGCTACCGTCGCACCATAACTCCGGGGTCAGGTCCTCCATTTCTACACGAGCCCAGCAGTAGGCGCGCCTACTGCTGGGCTCGTGTAGAAATGGAGGACCTGACCCCGGATTCTTTTATTGCATGGTGTAGGCTTGCTGGGTGGTGTCGACCGCGTAGTTGTTGGCGCTGTCCCAGTAGGTGTAGTTGTAGCGCACCACGTCGCCTGCCTTCAGGCCGCTCGCGGTGTAGCTGTTCACGCCGCCCGCCTGCGTCATCCGCACATTCAGCTGGCCACCGTTGTTGACGGTGTAGTGCACGTCCGCCCAGCTCGATGTGTTGATGCTGAATTTCAGCATCGTCGAGCTGGTCTGGACCGCGGTCGGCGCCGGGGTGGGCGTTGGAGTCGGGGTGGGCGTTGGAGTCGGGGTGGGCGTTGGAGTCGGGGTGGGCGTTGGCGTCGGAGTGGGTGTCGGCGTTGGGGTCGGCGTCACGCCGCTGTCCCAGATCACGTCGTCAATCGACATCTGGAACGCCGATTGCGGCAAGGCCGCGCCGTCGCTGGCGATCTGGAACATGTCGAGCATCGATTGCAAGGCGATCTTCGGCCCGGCCAGGTCGGCGATCGGGATGGTGGCCGTGCCCCAGTCGCCATTGCGCACCAGCCCGTAGGTGGTGGCGTTGGCCGGGAATTTCACGGCGTTCTGGTTGGTGTAGGTGTCCTGGATGCCCACCGTGAACGCGACGTTGGCCGGGATCTTGATCTTCAGCTTCATATTGCCGTTGCGGAAGCCGCTCATGTCGCGCGCCTGGCGCGACTGCACGCTGCCGCCAAACCACGAGCCCGGCTGGTTGAAGCTCCACGACATCGCATTCGCGCCTTCATACGGCGCGATGTTGCCGGCCGAGGTGGACGCCGTGTTCCACACGAACACGTCCGAGGTGACGCCCGCCTCCAGCTTGTTGTTGACCACGGTGTTGTCCGTGAAGACGCCGAACTTGCCGACCTCGGCCGGGGTCTGGTTGCCCAGCTTGACCGCGCCCTTGCCGTCCAGCTGGTACACGCGCACGTAGTCGACGTACATGGTGCCCGGCAGCGGCGCCGTCACCTGGGCCGGCGTGGCGGCGTCGGTGAAGTTGCCACCCACCGCCAGGTTGAACAGCAGGTAGAACGGCGCCTGCAGCGCGGTCGAGTTCACCGGCAACGGGCTGTTGTACATGTCGTACTCAAGGCCGTTGTCGATCACCGTGAAGCGCATCTGCGATTCGGTCCAGTAGAAGCGGTAGATGACGAAACGGTTGGCCAGCGATTGCGCCGGCGCGTACCAGTTCTTGGTCTGCCACGCGGTCGAGGCGGCGCAGCTTTCGTTGCCCGGCACGCAGGCGGCCTGCTGCCAGGTGATGACGTTGGCGCCGGTGAAGTTGTCGATGCCCGGCGCCGGGCTGCCGGCCGCCGCCCGGCTGCTGGCCTTGTGCCCCATTTCCATGATGTCGATCTCGCCCTTGCGCGGCCAGGTTTGCGGGCTCACGCCCAGCATCCACGCCGCCGGCCACAGGCCGGTGCCCAGCGGCGGCGTGGCCATGCGGATTTCCACCATGCCGTACTGCACCTGCACCTTGTTGAAGGAATCGATTTTGCCGGAGGTGAAGGCATTGCCGCCCACCGTCTGGTTGCGCGCCTGGATGGCCAGCGCCCGCGTGCCGGATTCAAACGGCACGTTGACGATGGACAGGTTGTTCGGGCTGTAATACTCCAGCTCCTGGTTGCCATAGCCGCACAGGTTGATCTGGCAGCCGTTGCCGTCGTAGGTGTTCCACAAGCTGGTGTTGAGCGCCGTGCCGTTGAATTCCTCCGACCACAGCAGGGCGCCGATGACAGGACTGGTGACGCTGGCCGTCGCAGACATGCCATACGCCAGCGCCAGGCTAGCGGCGACGGCGGACAAAACGAATTTCTGGTTTTTCATTATGTCTCCTTATCCACACTCCGAACAAATTGGAAACGATTCCAATCGCGAATTCAAAATATATTCCGATAAATATTTTTTGTCAACGCGTTTGCGCAAGCGTGCACAAGGCTGCGGTAATAAATAGACAGTAGACCAACTATTCCGTATGCTTTCAGACGCAATTCCCATTGCCATCGGGCATGGGAGCTTTTGAACGGTATCTTGTGCGCGATTCTTTCTTTCCTCTTGCTGGCCGCGCTTTAGCGGTCGCGCTGTCGCTGGCCCCGCTGCTCGCCCCTGCCGCGACCACGCCCTGGCAACAGCTCGCGCCCACCATGTTCGAGCACCTGGTGCCGTCCGAACGCGGCTTCCCCAACCCGATCACCATGAGCATGGCCCAGGATGGCGACGGCTTCATGTGGTTTGCCACCCAGGCCGGCCTCGGCCGCTGGGACGGCTACCGCATGCGCAATTTCTTCTTCAAGGCCGACGATCCGCACAGCTTGCCTGGCGACTTTGTCCAGACCCTGCATGTCGACCGCCAGGGCCGGCTGTGGCTGGGCACCACCACCGGCGGCGTCGCCATGTACGACAAGCGCAGCGAAAGCTTCGTGCGCTATCCGGCCGGGCCGCAGGGCCTGAGCAGCCCGGCCATCACCGCCCTGGCCAGCGACGCGCACGGCGGCATCTGGGTCGGCACCGCCGCCGGGCTCGATTACATCGACACCGCCCGCGGCGGCGCCATCCACCATTTCCCGCGCGAAGCCAGCGCCGCCGGCGGCCCGCGCAGCAACCAGGTGCGCGCCCTCGTCATGGACCAGGCCGGCGATCTGTGGATCGGCACCAGCGCCGGGCTGTCGCGCCGCGACAGCTGCAGCGGCCGGTTTGAGGACCTGCCGTTCGCCAACGCACCGGCCGATGCCGTGCTGTCGCTGGCCAGCCATGGCAGCGGCGAAGTGCTGTTCGGCACGCTCAAGAGCGGCGTCGGCGTGGCGCGCGCCGGCGACGCCGCCCGCATACTGACGCTGCCGCAGGTCAAGGACGCCGGCAGCGCCATGGTCCTGTCGATCGCCCAGACCAGCGGCGACAAATGGTGGGCCGCCACCTATGGCGGCGGGGTGATCGAGTTCGACATCAACGGCAACGGCCGCCGCATCGTGCACCGGCCGGCCACCTCGATCAGCCTGGGCCATGACCGCACGGCCGCCGTGTGGCGCGACCGCAGCGGCCTGGTGTGGGTGGCCAATGAACGCGGGGTCGACATCCACAATCCGGCCAACGACACCGTGGCCACCATCCTGGACGGCGCCGGCTTGCCGGAAATCTCCGCCTTCGCCTTCATGACCGACAGCGGCAACCGCCTGTGGGTGGCGCTGGGCGACCAGGGGATCGACTTGATCGGCCCGGACGGCAGCCGCAGCGCCGGGCTGCGTCCGGACCCGGCCCGGCCCGCGCAAGCCCTGCCCAACCGCCTGATCCTCGGCATGGCCGAGGCCGAACCGCAGGAGGCGTGGATCGCCACCGCGCTCGGCCTGTACCGCACCAGCGGCCAGGGCACCCGCGCCGAGCGGGTGCCGCTGCCGCAGACCGATCCCTATCCGCGCATCGGCAGCATCGTGCGGCAGGGCGAGATCTTGTGGCTGGGCGTGCCCGGCGGCCTGCTGCGCTACGACACCCGCGGCCGCGTCGCCCAGCTGTACGGCCAGGGCCCGGCCGCCAGCGGCGGTTTGAGCGACAGCCGCATCACCGCCATGCGCGCAGCGCCGGACGGCACGCTGTGGGTCGGCACCCGTAATGGCCTGAACCACTTCGATCCGGCCACCGGCAAGGCCGAGCAAATTCTGCCCGACGTGGTGCCCAACCAGTCGCTGCCGCACAGCGTGATCACCTCGCTGGCCTTCGATCATCAGGGCCGGCTCTGGATCGGCAGCAACGGCGCCGGCATCAGCATTCTCGCCGGGCAGAATCCGGATGGCACGCGCCGCTTTCTGCGTCTGAGCATGGCCGACGGCCTGCCCAGCCTGACCGTCGCGGCCCTGCAGCCGGACCGTCGCGGCCGCATGTGGCTGTCGTCCACCGACGGCCTGGCCACGGTCGACGAAACCACCCTGAAGGTCCACATCCTGGACCGCGCCGCCGGGCTGGTGTTCCAGCCCTACATCGTTGGCGCGGCCGGGCGCACGGCCCAGGACGATGTGGTGTTTGGCACCTCGGGCGGCTACGTCGTGGTGCGGCCCGAACTGCCGCATCCGTGGCGCTACCAGCCGCCGCTGGTGGTCAGCTCGGTGCGACTGGACCACCAGCTGGTGGCGGCCGCGCCCCTGCTGGCGCCGGGCGCGCGGGCGCTGGCCATCCCGCCCGGCACGCGCAAGGTGGAAGTGGAGGTCGCCGCGCTGGACTATTCCGCCAGCCACCGCAACCGTTACGCCTTCCGCCTGGACGGTTACGACAAGGACTGGGTGGAGGCCGACGCCAGCCACCGCGCCGCCACCTATGCCAATGTGCCGCCCGGCCGCTATCGCCTGGCCATGCGCGGCAGTAACCGCGACGGCACCTGGAGCCCGCATGAACTGAGCATGGAGCTGCACTTCCTGCCGGCCTGGTATCAGACCTGGTGGGCGCGCCTGGGCGCCGTGCTGACGGTGCTGCTCTCCGGCTGGGGCGCCTACCGCTGGCGCGTGCGCAATCTGCAGCAGCAGGTGTATTCGCGCACGCTGCACCTGGAGCGGGTGCACGCCATCGTCAAGTCGATCAACGACGAGCTCGATTTCGACGCCCTGCTCCACACCATCCTGCGCGAGTCGAGCGCGATCGGCGAGGTTGGCGTGGCCTACGCACTGATCTGCGAAGCGCCCGATGGCCCGCTGGCGATCCGCGCCAGCTGGGGCCACGACGCCCTGCCCTCGGCACGCGCCGGCATGTCGCTGGCGGCGGCGCAGGCGCAATTTGTCGACGCCGCCACCGTGGTCGCGCCGGACATGTTCCTCAAGCAGAGCACCATGCTGGCGGTGCGCATCCGCGTCGAGCAGCAGGTGCAGGGCTACCTGGTGTTCAAGCAAAACTCACCGTTCGCGCGCAAGGACCTCGAGATGTTCAAGGCGCTGAAGGAGCCGTTCGTGTCGGCCTTCCAGAAAGCCAGCGCCATCAGCGCCATCCAGCGCGCGCGCGCCGATGCCGAGGCGTCCACCCGCGCCAAGAGCGAATTCCTGGCCAATATCAGCCACGAGATCCGCACGCCGATGAACGCGATTCTCGGCTTCGCCGGCCTCGGCACGCACCTCGACCTGCCGCCCAAGCCGCACGATTACTTCACCAAGATCGGCCGCGCCGGGCAGAACTTGCTGAGCATCATCGACGACGTGCTGGACTTCGCCAAGATCGAATCGGGCAAGCTGGAGCTGGAATCGGTGCCCTTCGACCTGACTGAAACTCTGGCGCAGATTGCCGACCTGTTCTCGTGGCGGGCGGCGGAAAAAGGCCTGGAGCTGCTGACCTGGGCCAAGCCGGACGTGCCGTTGCGGCTGGTCGGCGATCCGCTGCGGCTGAACCAGGTGCTGGTCAACCTGGTGGGCAATGCGCTGAAATTCACGGCCCGCGGGCACATCAGCCTGTGCGTGGAACGGGTGACGGACGCCGACGCGCCGCAAGGGCTGGTGCGCCTGCGCTTCAGCGTGCAGGATACCGGCGTCGGCATCAGCGCCGAACAGCAGGAGCGCCTGTTCCGCGCCTTCTCGCAAGCGGACACCAGCACCACCCGCCTGTACGGCGGCACCGGGCTGGGCCTGGCGATTTCGCAGCAGCTGGTGCAGGCCATGGGCGGCCAGATCGCCATCGACAGCCGTCCCGATCATGGCAGCCGCTTCCATTTCGAACTGACCCTGCAATGCCAGCCGGAGACGGCGCCGGCGCCACCGCCGTCCGCCGCCGCCGGCAAGCGGGTGCTGGTGGCGGCCGCCAACCCCACCATGCGCGACATGCTGGAGCAGCAGTTGCAAAGCGATGCCTGCCAGGTCGCCACGGTCGGCAGCGGCGCCGCCGCGCTGGACTACCTGGCGCGCGCCAATGCCGACCTGGTGCTGCTGGACTGGGATCTGCCGCACCTGAACGGCGGCGCCACCGCGCAGCGCATCCGCGCCGCCCATGCCGGGCTGCCGCTGGTGCTGATGATGACCGAATTCTCGCGCGAGGCGGCCGAACTGGCGGCGGCGGCCGCTGGCGTCAGCGCGCTGCTGGTCAAACCGGTGCACGCGCCACAGTTGCGCGAAGCGGTGCTGGTCGGCCTTGGCCTGGCGCAGCCGGCGCACCCGGCGTTGACGGGCTCCCCCAAGCTGTCCGAGATGGCGCAACGGATCGCCGGCGCGCGCGTGCTGGTGGTCGACGATAACGTCATCAACCAGCAAGTGGCGCGCGAGGTGCTGCTCGGCGCGGGCGTGCAGGTGGAGCTGGCCGGCAGCGGCATCGAGGCCATGCACATGGTCGACCACGGCCGCTACGACGCGGTGCTGATGGATATACAGATGCCCGGCATGGATGGGTACGAGGCCACGGCCCGCATCCGCGCCAGGCCGGAGCACGCCCAGCTGCCGCTGATCGCCATGACCGCCCACGCGGTGGCCGGTTTCCGCGAGAGCAGCCTGGGCATGGGCATGAACGATTACGTCACCAAGCCGATCGATCCGGAGCGGCTATACGCGGTGCTTGCCGCGCAGATCCAGCGCGTGCCCGAGGGCGCACCGGCCGCCGTGCCGGCGCCAGCCGTCATGGCCGCGCCCGCCGCGACCAGCATGGCAGGCATCGACAGCGAGGCCGCCCTGGCGCGGCTGGGCGGCAACCGCAAGCTGCTGTCGGTGCTGCTGGCGCGTTTTGTGCAGGACTTCGAGGCCACCCCGGAACGCTTGCAGGCCGCGCTGGCGCATGACGCCTTCGAGCAGGCGGCGCTGCTGGTGCACAAGGTGCGCGGCGCGGCCGGCAACCTGTCCATGCCGGAGCTGCATCGCAGCGCCGGCGAGCTGGAACAACTGCTGCTCTCGCCACAACGCGAGCGGCACGACCAAGCGCTGGCGGCTTTTGCCGCCGCGCTGGAGCGGGTGATGGAGAGCGCGCAGGCGCCGGACGGCGGCGCGCGCGATCAGATGGCGTCGGTCTCGCCGTAACGCAGTTCAACCATGGTGCGCGGGCCGGCGGCCGCCGGGCCGCAGCCGCACACCGCCACCACCGCGTGGCGCAGATGGTCGAGGTCCAGCATCCGCTCGATATCGACGTCGTTGATGGCGGCCGTGACAAACGCCGGCATGCCCGCCTCCGCCGCCAGCAGGTAAAAGGTTTGCGACAGGTGGCCGGCGTCCAGCGCCAGCGCGCGGTAGGCCTTCTGGTGATTGCGATACTTCCAGAAGCTGCGCTCCATGCGCCCCACCATCAGCACCTGCAACGGCGCGTCGGCCAGCCAGTGCTGGTCGGCCAGCACCTGTTTGGCCAGGGCCGCGGCATGGGCGGCGTCGAAGGTGCGCAACGGCCGCAGCTCATGCGCGATCGGATGGTAGTGGTACAGGCCGGGCGCGATCCCCTCCACCCGCTGCACCAGCACGAAGGCCTCCACCGGATGCAGGCCGCCGCCGGAAGGGCTGGTTTTCTTCAGCACCGAACTATGCGGGCCGACGGTGCGCACTTCCTGCGCACCGAAAGTACGCTGCAGCAGGCGCGCCGCCACCGCCAGCGGCACGCTGGCCTGCAGATCGAAATTGCGTCCGGTGTAACGGTGCAGCAGCGGTTCATCCAGCAGACCGCTGGGCGCGGCGGGCAGCTTGAGCGCACCGTGCGCCGCCAGGTCCAGCGTCGGCGGCGGCGGTTCGCCGAATTGCGCCAGCAAGGCCTCAAAGCTGGGCGCCTCCATACCGTTCTCGCTGGTGACTTCGCGCCAGCGGCCAAAGGTATGGGCCAGCGCCGACAACGGGCGCCAGTGAGTGGCGCGCAAGGTCTCATCACGCTCGCGCGCGGCCGCGTATTGTGGCGTATCGCCGATCAGCAGGCCCAGTTCCAGCAGGCGCGCGACGCACGCCTCGCCGTGGTCCTGCTCGCAGTGCGCGCGCTCGCGCCACACGGTCTGGCTGATGGCGCCCAGCGCCGCCAGTTCGGTCGCGGTGATCGTCAGTTCCTGGTCCAGATGTGGCGCCAGCGCCACCCAATGGCTGTCGGCCGCCAGGCCGCTGGCGCCAGCCAGCACGGCCCGCCAGTCGATGGATAGTTGTTCGCGTGATTCGATGTACAACACGGCGCAGCGGCGGATCTTCATGGCGTCCCATTTGAGCTCAAGGAAGTGTTGAGTCTAGCCGATGCCCGCGCGGGCGGCAACGATCCAGCTTGGCAAACCCATATGTTTGTCGTAGCATGACTCGCGCATGGAGACATGCCATTCATCATTCCAACCGAGGGACTACATATATGAAAAATACCAGTGAACTCAGCGCCATCCTCGACAAGCTCGCGCACGACCATGACTTCCGCGAGCACCTGCTGGCCGACCCGGTGGCCGCACTGGCCGGCGTCGGCGTGACCCTGCATCCGGACGACGTGCCGGCGGAGCGCAGCCTGCCTTCGCATGCGGCGATCGCCGCCGACAAGGAACAACTGGTCAGCAGCCTGGAAAGCACGGCGTCGATGTGGCCATTCCTGCTGTCGGGCGGCGTGATTCCAACCTAAGTTCTCCCTCCCCCGCTAGTCGATCGTGACCGCCAGTTCGCGGTTGCGATTGGCGGCGTTGCCGGCATAGTCCTCCGCCGTGATGCGCAGGATGTAATTGCCCGGCCCCAGTTCCCCCACCTTCCACGCGCCCGGCGTCAGCTTGCCGTTGATCAGCCGGTTGTTGATGGCGTAGGCGAAGCGCGTCTCGCTGGCGCCATGCACCGTGATCCCGCTGCTGGCGGCATAAGCCAGCTTGACCGCCTCGCGGTTGCGCGGCAGGCGGTCGTACTGCTGCGTGATGACCGGTTCCGTCATGCCCGGGATGGTGTCGCCGTCCTGGTTCAATAGCTGGTAACCCAGTTTGTACACACCGAGGCGGCGGCGCTTCTGATTGCCGTTGATCTGATCGCTGGCGTCCACCACGATCTGCACTTCCTTCAGGCTGCGCGGGATGTACAGGCGGCCATCGCGCTTTTCGGTCAGCGGCTTGCCGTCCGCCCCCACCACGCTGATGCTGTTGATCTCCGGCGCGATGGTGTCCTCCAGATCGATGAACGGCAGCAGCAGCGGATTGAGCGGCCCGCCGTTCGGCTTGTAGTCCAGATGCACATGGGCCATACGGTTGATGGTGCCCAGCGTCTCGCCGGCCTCGAAGCGCGTGCCGCGCTTGACGCGCACCGACGCGGCCACGCCCTTCTCGTTTTTGGACACCAGGAAGCGCGCATCGATGGGTTTGTCCTTGCCGTCGCGGCCGACGCGCATGTGCACGTACTGCATGCCGCCGAACGCCAGTCCCTCCGACAATTCGCCATAGCCCCAGCTGGCGCGCGGGTCGGTGACCTTGCCGGCGGTGACGGCCTGCACCGGCGTGCCGATCGCGCCCTGCACGTCCAGGCCGGAGTGGAAATGATCGCGGCTCTCGCCGTCGAAATTGCCGCGCACCTCGCCCATCAGGCCGACCACCTCGTGCGGCTTGTTCTGCGGCTTGACCGGCCACGGCATGGTGGCGCTGTGCGCCGGCAGGCCGGGCAGCGGGCCGTCCGGCAGCGGGTCCTCCTTGCCGCTGGCGATGGCGATGTGATGCAGGCGGAAGGTGGCGCCATCGGTCACGAACAGCGCGCCGTCGCTGGCCAGCGCGATGCCGCGCGGCGAATACAGGCGCACGCTGCCGTCCGCGCCATAGCCCGGCTGGGCCGGATGGTCGACATCCTGCAGCGCCACCACCTGCCCGGCCGGCGTGATCTGCGCCACGCGGCCGTGGCCGCTGCTGGCGATGTACAGGAAGCCGTCGCCGCTCAGGGCGATGCCAACCGGAGAGCGCAGCAGCGAATCGCGGTCGTCTTCCCTGGCCTCGGCGATGGTGCTGACCGCGCCGTCCTTGCCGAGCTTGCGGATGGCGTGATTGGCCGTGTCCGCGATGTACAGCTCGCCGGTGGCGCTGACGGCCAGGCCGGTCGGCGTATCGAACAGCGCCTGCGCGGCCGGGCCATCGGCCTTGCCGGCGCGCTTGCCGCCGGCGATGGTGGTGACCGTGCCGTCGGGCGCGATGCGGCGGATGCGGTCGTTATAGGTGTCGGCCACGTAGACCACGCCGGCGGCATCGACCGCGACGCCAACCGGGCCGTTGAACTGGGCGCCGGCGCCCTTGCCGTCCTTGTCGCCGGCCAGGCCATCGCCGGCCAGCGTCGAGACCACGCCGTCGGGCGTGATCTTGCGGATGGCGTTGTTGCCGGTGTCGGCCACGTAGAGAGTGCCGGCGGCGTCGATCGCCAGGCCGGACGGCGTGTTGAACGCCGCCGCCCCGCCCTTGCCTTCCGCGTAGCCCTCGGCGCCGCCCGCCAGCGTGCCGCTGGTGCCGGTCAGGTCGATCTTGCGGATGGCGTTATTGTCGCCGCCGTCGGCCACGTACAGATTGCCATCCTTGTCCAGCGCCACGCCAAACGGATCGGCAAAGCGCGTGCGCCGGCCGTTGCCATTGCTGGAACCGGGCAAGCCATCGCCGGCGACCGTGGTCACGCGCGCGAACCAGCCGGTGGGCGTGCCGGCCGCCCTGGGCCGCGCCACCGGGCCGGCTTCTTGATGTTGGGACGACTGGTGCACCAGCACGTAGGCGACGCCGCCGCCCACCGCCGCGCCGCCGAGGGCCAGCGCCAGCAATGCGAGTTTGAATTGAGTAGGAGACACTTATCCGAACCTAAACGTTGACTTACAGAAAGCTTAACCGATCTTGGCCAGGTTCAGGCGAAAAAAAAGCCCGCTCAGGGAGCGGGCTGAAGTCTATTTCCGTGGAGGAGATAGAGGAGACAACTGAAGTATGCTGCGTCACAGCATATAAATCCAATTTATCTTTGCAATGGCAGACATTCACAAAATCAATTTCTGGTGTTCAAATCTTTTTCTTCTTGTGGACACGTTCGAAGACTCCCGCGGTTTTCTTCTTCATGGAATAACACATGGAGACGTACAGGGCTAAGTTCAAGAGCGCCTCGCTCATCTGTGCATCGGGCACCAAGCCTGCGGTGATGGTTAGTCCCGCTGAAATGGCCTGTATCCGGCGCTCCAATGTGTCGAGGGCACGCCGCGGGTCAGACGACTGAAGGATGTCTGCCAGCTCGTCCTGTAACTGCTCCAACTGCTCAATGATGAAACTGAAATTCATATCGCCCACGAGCAAGGCGTGCAGCAGGACCGACATCGCAAAACCGTCAACATCGATCGCGTCTTGCCGCAGTGCCGTTTTGATGATGGACGTGGCGTCCCGCGTACGCTCGCCGGCATCGGCAACACTGTGGAACTTTTCCGGTATCGCTTGCCTGACCTCCTCGATGAACCGGGGATCGGGCACGATATTGGCTTGCTGCCGGCCGGCCAGCAGGCGCCCTCGCGTCAAGCCGAGTGCCCACACGAGGTTGATGGTGGCTTCATCCACCGCGGCGAGGCATTGATCGACTTCTGGCCACAAGAAGGCATAGCTAGCGTCGCCGCGCTTCTTAAGGCGCGTGGCGGCGGTGTGGTGCACGGCAAAGCTGTCCAGGTCTTTCTCGAAAAATCCCTGCTGGGCCTCGCTCAGGAAGGGGCGTATGCGCGGCGCGCGGAACCCGTACCAGGGCGCGAACGAGTTACTGACCTCGTGGCGGCCGATGGCGCTATCGGCCGGCGCCGGCGCCGCATCGACGTGCAGGCCCAGCCGCTTGGCCTCCCAGGCCATCCACTCCAGCGCGATATTGGCCAGTGACGCCGACGGGTAACCGCCGCCGACATCGGCGTGCGCGCCGGCGAACCACACCTGCTCCAGCGACTGCCCGCCGCCCTGTCGCATCCGCCAGAACAAGGGTTCGAATTGCTCGCGCAACTCATGCAGCGCCAGCGCGTGGCGAACGTGCGAGATATTCTCGGGCACATCGATCACCTCGTTGTCGGCACGGAAATGCACATGATTGTCGGTGAACCTCATCGCCCCGACGGTGTCCCACACGCCCATCATGTGCACCGGCAGCCGGTAAACGCCGTCGTTGGCACGCGTAAAACCGGTCAGCGCCCGCAGATGATGAGCCAACCGGGCGATGCCATCGAGATCGCCGGAACTGTACAAACGGTAGGCATGCGCGACCTCGTGCAGATAGTCCTTCAGCAGCAGCCCGACCTCCTCCAGGAAACAGGTCAGCGAGCGCACTGCGTAAGCGCCGCGGCTGAAACCGAACAGGAAGATGCGGTCGCCGGGTTGGTAGTGCGCCACCAGGAAGGCATACGCTTCCATGACCTTGGCCGGCATGCCATAGCCGATCGCCCCGCCCAGGCATTTGCGCATCACCTTGGCGAAAATCGCGTCGGATTCACGCGGAATGCCGGCCCGCCGGGCCCACAGCGGCAGCTCATCATAGGCCTCGCGGCTTTCGCCAACGCCCAGGATGTAATGAACGACCTGCTCGCGGCCCGAGCGGGCATACACCCGCTCAAACAGCTTGCGCACATTGGTCACATTCTTCTTCGACGCCTTGTTCCAGGTGCCGTCGATGAACAGAACAATGTTTTTAGACGGCGGCGCCAGCGCTGGCATGTACCGCTTACTTCACGTCGGCCGCGTACGGCAGCACGCGCGAGGCCATGCGGGTGTCGGTCTTCAGCACGCCCACCTCGTCCGCCAGGATGTGGACCGCCTCGTTCAGCAGCACGTCCTTGGCGGCCTTGGCGGCTTTTTCCGCCTCCAGCTCGGCGGCCAGCGAGCGCTCGGCGCCTTGCAGGCCGTCGTCGCTGCGCAGCGCGCCCTTCACCCCCGCCACTTTGGGCGACGGCGCCGGCTTGCCGCTGGCCGGCTTGGCCGAGATCGCCTTGTTCAGCGCGTCGCGCGGATCGGGCACCAGGATAGGATCGTCCGCGCCCGGGGTGTTCGACAGCAGGCGCGCCTCGCGCAGCTTGGCGCGCGCTTCCTGCTGGTCGCGCTCCTTGCGGCGCACCGCCTCGTTCAGCGACACCGAGTTTTCCTTGCGCTGCTTCTTCACCAGCGCGATGTCCTCGGCCAGGTACTGGAAGTCCTTGTCCTTGGCCACGCGCGCCTCGTGTTTCTTGTCCAGCAGCGGCACGATTTCCTTCATGTCGCCGGTCGGGATGTAGATGGCCGGCTTGATCTGGGTCCACGGCAAGGCGTTCTCGTAGCTCGATTCGCCAAAGGTGTCGGAATCGCCCATGGTCGGCAGCTTGATGTCCGGCGTCACGCCGCGCAGCTGGGTGGTGCCGCCGTTGATGCGGAAGAATTGCGCGATGGTGAACTTCAGCTCGCCATAATGCACCTTGTCGCTCTGGGCGAAGCGGTCCAGCCCGAACAGGGTTTGCACCGTGCCCTTGCCGAAGCTCGGCTCGCCGATGATGAGGCCGCGGCCGTAGTCCTGTATCGCGGCGGCGAAGATCTCCGACGCCGAGGCCGAGCCACGGTTGATCAACACGCCCATCGGGCCGTCCCAGGCCATGCCCGGGTTGGTGTCGCTTTCCACTTCGACCTTGTTGTCGCCGCTGCGCTGCATGACCACCGGACCCTTGTCGATGAACAGGCCGGTCAGTTCCACCGCCTCGGTCAGCGAGCCGCCGCCGTTGTTGCGCAGGTCGATCAGCACGTTGTCGACCTTGTCCTTCTTCAGCTCGGCGAGCAGGCGGGCGACGTCGCGCGTGGCCGACTTGAAGTCCTTGTCGCCCTTGCGGCGCGCCTCGAAGTCCATGTAGAAGGTCGGCAGCGAAATCACGCCGACGCGGCGCTTGGCGCTGCCATCCTTGACCTCGTAGATGGTTTTCTTGGCCGACTGCTCTTCCATGCTGATCTTCTGGCGCACCAGCGTCACGAACTGGTGCTTGCCGTCCGGGCCGGCGTCGGCCGGGATGATCTCGAGCTTGACGGTGGAATCCTTGGGACCGCGGATCAGCGCCACCACGTCGTCCAGGCGCCAGCCCAGCACCTCGGTCATCGGCGTTTTCTCATCCTTGGCGACGCCGACGATCTTGTCGCCGACCTTGATCTTGCCCGACAGGCCGGCCGGGCTGCCGGTCACCACCTCGCGCACCACGGTGTAGTCGTCGCGCGATTGCAGCACGCAGCCGATGCCCTCCAGCGACAGGCGCATGGCGATGTCGAAGTTCTCGGCCGCGCGCGGGCCGAGGTAGTTGGTGTGCGGCTCGATCGACATCGCGTACGCGTTCATGAAGATCTGGAACACGTCCTCGTTGGTCAGCTTGCGCGACGGGCTCAGGTAGCCCTCGTAGCGCTTGTCCAAGGTCTCGCGGATCGCCTTGTCGTCCTTGCCGGCCAGCTTCAGGCGCAGCCACTCGTTCTTGACGCGCTTGCGCCACAGGTCCTTGACCTCGGCGTCGCTCTTGGCCCACTCGGCCTTCTCGCGGTCGTACTGATAGGTTTCGTCGGAGGTGAACTCGAACTTGCCCTGCTTGACCAGCTCGCGCGCATAGGCGATGCGCTCGTTGAAGCGCTGCTGGTACAGGTTGAAGATGGCGAACGGCACGCTCAGGTTCTCGCCGTTGATGGCGTCGTCCAGGCGGGTGCGCACGATGGCGTATTGGTCAATGTCGGCCTGGGTGAAGAACATCTTCTCCGCGTCCAGCGACTTGAAGTACCGGTCGAAGATTTTCTCCGACATGGCGTCGTCCAGCGGCGCCGGCTTGTAATGCAGCTTGCTCAGCACGCGCGAGGCCCACAGGGCGGCCTGGGTTTGGCCCGGCTGGGGCTTGAGGGCGGTGTCGGCCGTTTTCTCCGGCACGGCGGCGCCGGCCTGCACTGACAGGGCCGCAAGAATGGCCACCAACAGCATTTGCTTCTTCATCGGCTTACTCCGAAATTAGTAGGTTTGTTGCATGGATGCGTGCCGCTTCATTCTACAGGATAGCAGTGCCTGTACGGGGCTGGTGTTTCGGAGTTTCTCTGGCTAAGCTTAAGGGTAGCTGAAACGAAACATCGCTGAACTCGGTTTTACTACGTAGAATTACTTTCAAGAATGAAACTTTCGTTACAAGTCATTGTTTTATAAATAGAAATCTTTTGAACCGTTCCTCAGTTTAATTGCTTTGCAGCAAAAATCTGCTATCATTCTGGTCTTGACTTCAGTTTGACGGCCTGCGCCATCCACAGCGGCAGTGCCCACTTGCCTTTGCAGTGCTCCATCGACTCCGGAGCATGCTCGACACCGAGCGACCTCAACCGCAGCACATTTTCTAAAAACATCAATATGAAAACAATAATGAATCCCCGTAACTGGGGTGTCGGTACCAAAATTACCGTTTTTACTTTCGGCCTGATCACCGCTATCCTGGCTATCCTGCTCACCCTGATCAACCTGAGCACCTCGGCGATGTTGAAGGACCGCGCCAAGGCCAACGTCGCCAACACCCTGGGCGGCATCAGCAACACGGTGGAAGTGTTCAACACCGCCATGATGAACGAGGCGTCCAGCTTCGCCCGCCTGTTCGCCTCGCAGTTCAGCGGCGGCCAGTTCACGCTGGACCCGGCCACCACGGTCGAGATCGCCGGCAAGCCGACGCCCTCGCTCAAGTTCGCCGGCAAGACGCTGAACATGGATTTCAGCATCCCGGACAAGTTCACCAACGACACCGGCGTGATCGTCACCATCTTCGCCGCCAGCGGCGAGGAGTTCGTGCGCGTGACCACCTCGCTGAAGAAGGAAAACGGCGAGCGCGCGGTCGGCACCCAGCTGGACCACGCCCACCCCAGCTACCCGCTGCTGCGCGCCGGTAACAACTACATCGGCCTGGCCACCCTGTTCGGCAAGCAGTTCATCACCCAGTACGACCCCATCAAGGACGATAGCGGCAAGGTCATCGGCGTGCTGTTCATCGGCCTCGACATCTCCAAGAACATGGCCATGCTGAAGGACAAAATCAAGGCCATCAAGATTGGCGACACCGGCTACGTCTACGTGATCAACGCGGCGGCCGGCAAGGTCCAGGGCAACGCGCTGGTCCATCCCGCCCAGGAGGGCAACAGCCTGTTGGACAGCAAGAGCAGCGACGGCCGCCTGTTCGTCAAGGAAATGCTGGAAGCCAAGTCGGGCAGCATGACCTACGACTGGGCCGACAGCGCCGACGCCTCGCCGCGCGAGAAGATGGTCGAGTTCCACACCTTCAAGCCGTGGAACTGGCTGATCGTGGGCGGCACCTACACCGAGGAGATCACCCACGAGGCGGCCCAGCTGCGCAACCGCTACGCCCTGCTCGGCCTGATCGCGCTGGCGCTGTTCGCCGGCGTGCTGTTCCTGCTGGTGCGCTCGGTCGTGTCGCGTCCGCTGGCGCGCGCCACCGAGGCCGCCGACCGCATCGCCAAGGGCGACCTCGACGTGCACCTGGCGATCGACAACAAGGACGAGATCGGCCTGGTGCTGCGCTCGCTGAACAACATCAGCGACAACCTGTCCGGCGTGGTCGGCCAGGTGCGCCGCGGCGCCGAGCAGATCACCACCGCCTCCAGCGAAATCGCCCAGGGCAACCTGGACCTGTCGGGTCGCACCGAGGAACAGGCGTCCAGCCTGGAGGAAACCGCCGCCTCGATGGAGCAACTGAGCACCGCCGTCACCCAGAACGCCGAGAACGCCTCGCAAGCCAACCAGATGGCGCTGGCCGCGTCCGGCATCGCCGCCAAGGGTGGCGAAGTGGTCGCGCAGGTGGTCGACACCATGGGCTCGATCACCGCCTCCTCGCGCAAGATCGCCGACATCATCTCGGTCATCGACGGCATCGCCTTCCAGACCAACATCCTGGCGCTGAACGCGGCCGTGGAAGCCGCGCGCGCCGGCGAACAAGGCCGCGGCTTCGCCGTGGTGGCGTCCGAGGTGCGCAACCTGGCGCAGCGTTCGGCCACCGCCGCCAAGGAAATCAAGGAACTGATCGACGACTCGGTCAGCAAGGTGGAAGTGGGCAGCAAGCAGGTGGAACAGGCCGGCATCACCATGCGGGAAGTGGTGGACAGCGTGCGCCGCGTGACCGACATCATGGCCGAGATCAGCCACGCCAGCGAGGAACAGCGCGCCGGCATCGGCCAGGTGCACGAGGCCATCACCCAGATGGACCAGGTGACGCAGCAGAACGCCGCGCTGGTCGAGCAGGCCGCCGCCGCCGCGCAGGCGCTGCAGGACCAGGCGCACGAGCTGGAAGACGTGGTGCGCATCTTCAACCTGGGCAGCAACGGCGGCCAGCCTCAGCTGCGCGCCGCGCCGCGCCATCTGGCGCTGAAGTAACCGCGCCGCGCCGGCCCGGCCGCCCCGTCGCAACGGTGGCGGCCTTTTTTCTTTATAATGCCGGCATGCCTACCCTCTACCCCCACCGGCGCCTGACCAGCCTGATCACCGTGATCGTGATCTTGTTGAACCTGTGCGTGCCGTCGCTGGGGCAGGCGGTGAGCGCATGGGGCGCCGATCCGCTCGCCGGCGAGATCTGCAGCGCAGCCAAGCCGGCCGGCGAACGCAAGGCGCCCGCCGGGCATGTCCTCAAACACTGCGTCTTCTGCGCCACCCACGCCAGCCACGAGGCGCCGCCGCCGGCGCCGGCCGGCTTGCAGGCCACGCTGGAAGGCCACGACCACTATCCGCAACCGCTGCCCGCCGCGCCGGCGCCAACACCGCTCTGGCCCGAAGCCCAGCCGCGCGCACCGCCCGCCGCCTGATACCACCTCGCCATAGCGCCGCCCCACTGGCGGCCTCCGCAACATTCGTTTGACAGGATTCGTTATGCAACGTCGTATCTTCCTATCGTCGTTGGCGGCCCTGCCCTGGTTGGCAGGCACGGCGCACGCCGCCGGTTTTAACGCCATCGACATCACCGGCGCCAGCATCGGCCCGGATTAC
Organism: Duganella sp. SG902; assembly: GCF_013376005.1. Taxonomy (GTDB): domain Bacteria; phylum Pseudomonadota; class Gammaproteobacteria; order Burkholderiales; family Burkholderiaceae_D; genus Rugamonas. The sequence goes on from NZ_JABMJK010000011.1 coordinate 162,920, forward strand.
CAGCTGTCCTACGCGGACGGCAAACCGGCCTCGCTGCGCGACTTCAAGGGCAAGGTGGTGCTGCTGTTCTTCGGCTTCACCCAATGCCCGGACGTGTGCCCGACCACGCTGGCGCGGGCGGTGGAAATCAAGCGCCTGCTGGGCGCCGACGCCGACAAGCTGCAAGTGGTGTTCGTGACCATCGATCCCGAGCGCGACACCGGCCCGCTGCTGGCCGAATACATGCGCGCCTTCGATCCCGGCTTCGTGGCCGTGCGCGGCAGCCCGGAGCAAACCGCCAAGGTGGCCAAGGACTTCAAGATCTTCTACCGCAAGGTGCCCAGCGGCAGCTCCTACACCATGGACCACACCGCCCTCAGCTACGCCTTCGACGCCAGCGGCAAGATCCGCCTGGCGATCAAGCACGAGCAAACCGCCCAGCAATGCGCCGCCGACCTGCGCCTGCTGATGAACCCTAAAAAAGAAACCGGCTTCCTGAAAGGACTCTTCCAATGAAAAAACTGCTCTCCCTGCTGCTGATGGCAGCCCTGCCCGCCCTGGCCCAGGTCACCGTCGGCGAACCCTGGGTGCGCGCCACCGTGGCCGCGCAAAAGGCCACCGGCGCCTTCATGACGCTGACCTCGGCGCAAAACGTCAAGCTGGTGGGCGTCAGCTCGCCGGCCGCCGGCGTGGTGGAGGTCCATGAGATGAAGATGGAAAACGACATGATGCGCATGCGTCAGATTCCGGCGCTGGACCTGCCGGCCGGCAAGCCGGTCAAGCTGGCGCCGGGCGGCTACCACCTGATGCTGCTGGACCTGAAGCAGCCGCTGAAGGATGGCGACAAGGTCGCGCTCACGCTGGAGATCGAGGATGCGCAGAAGGTGCGCAGCAAGGTGGTGGTGGACGCGCCGGTGAAACCGCTCAACGCAGCACACTGACCGCCCACCACGCCAGGGCGGCGATCAGCAAGTAAGGCCACGACCGCAGCGAGATTTTCCAGTCTGTGGTCGAGGGCCAGCACGCCAGGAATTGCGGCGCCACGGCAAACGCCAGCGCCACGTCCACCCACTGGAAGTTCAGGCCGGCGCGGGTGCGCCACCAGGCCACCACGAACGGCAGCACCACCACCACGAACGGCGCCAGCGCCGACGGCGCCGCGTTGTACCAGCGCACCCGCGTCAGCCGCACCGATCCTAGCTCCCAGCCCTGCCCCACGCGCCGCGGTATCACCGTGAACGCCGCCGGACGCGCGCCGGTCAGCAGGCCGGCCACGAAATGCGCCAGCTCATGGCAAATGGTGCCGGCGACGGTGAACAGGAAAAAGAAGGGATGCCGCGCCGACAAGGCGCGGATCAGCAGCGCCAGCAACAAGGACGGCGCCAGATAGAAGAGGATGTCGCGGTGCTCGCACAACCACGAGGGCGCCAGCACGCCACATTCGAACAGGCTGCTCATGCGGCATCCTCGCACGGACGCGATGCGCCGTCAAATCTGTCTCCTAAGGGGGAAGTGGCGGCTGCCAGTTCAAGGGATTTGCGGCCGCCGCGCCGCGCCTACAATCCGCGCTCATCCCCTGACTGCGAGAATAACCATGCAAGATTTACTGACTCCCCAAAACTGCGCGCTGGTGCTGCTGGACCAGCAGGCCGGCCTGCAGTTCGGCGTGCAATCGATGGAACGCCAGACCCTGCTGAACAACTCGGTGGCGCTGATGGAAACCGCCCTGGCCTTCGCGCTGCCGATGGTGATCAGCACCTCGGCCAGCAAGGTCTACAGTGGCCCGCTGCTGCCGGACCTGCACGCGCTGGCGCCCGCGCACCCGGTGCTGGAACGCCGCAATATGAACGCGTGGGAAGACGACACTGTGCGCGCCGCCATCGAGGCCACCGGCCGCAAGAAACTGCTGTTCTCCGGCATGCTGACCGAGGCCTGCATCAGCTTCGCCGTGCTGAGCGCGCTGGAAGCCGGCTATGAGTGCTACGTGGTGGGAGACGCTTGCGGCGGCCTGACGCCAACCGGCCACGAGCTGGCACTGCAACGCATGAGCGCCAAGGGCGCCCAGCCGACCAGCTGGCTGCAGGTGCTGCTGGAATTGCAGCGCGACTGGACCCGCCACGACACCTACGACGCCGCGCGCGCCGTGATCGAAAAGAATGGCGGCGGCTACGGCGTCGGCCTGCGCTACGCGCGCCAGATGCTGACGCCACAGTAAAAGCCGACGGCGCGGCGAAAAAAAAGGCAGCCGAAGCTGCCTTTTTTGTATTACACCGTTGTATTACACCGATTCGATCGCGGCGTTGAAGGTGGCGCTTGGACGCATCACGGCTTCGGTCTTGACCGGATCCGGATAGTAGTAGCCGCCGATATCCTGGGCCTTGCCTTGCACGCTGTTCAGCTCTTCAACGATCTTGGCTTCGTTGTCGGCCAGCTGCTTGGCCAGCGGTGCGAAGTGCGCCGCCAGTTCCTTGTCCTCGGTCTGCGCGGCCAGGGCCTGGGCCCAGTACAGCGACAGGTAGAAGTGGCTGCCACGGTTGTCCAGCTCGCCGGTGCGCGACGATGGCGACTTGCTGTTGTCCAGCAGCTTGCCGGTGGCTTCGTCCAGCGTCTTGGCCAGGATTTGCGCCTTGGCGTTGCCTTCCTTGATGCCCAGCTCTTCCAGCGACACGGCCAGCGCCAGGAATTCGCCCAGCGAGTCCCAACGCAGGTGGTTTTCTTCCACCAGCTGCTTCACGTGCTTCGGCGCGGAACCGCCGGCGCCGGTTTCGTACATGCCGCCGCCCGCCATCAGCGGCACGATGGACAGCATCTTGGCCGAGGTGCCCAGCTCCAGGATCGGGAACAGGTCGGTCAGGTAGTCGCGCAGGATGTTGCCGGTCACCGAGATGGTGTCCAGGCCGCGCGAGACGCGCTCCAGGGTGTAACGCATGGCGCGCACTTGCGACATGATCTGGATGTCCAGGCCCTTGGTGTCGTGCTCCTTCAGGTACACCTGCACCTTCTTGATCACTTCGGCTTCGTGCGGACGGTATGGGTCCAGCCAGAACACGGCGGGCATGCCCGAGTTGCGGGCGCGGGTCACGGCCAGCTTCACCCAGTCGCGGATCGGCGCGTCCTTCACCTGGCACATGCGCCAGATGTCGCCCTGCTCCACGGTCTGGGTCAGCAGCACTTCGCCGGTGTCCAGGTCGGTGATGTTGGCGGTGCCGCCTTCCGGCACTTCGAAGGTCTTGTCGTGCGAGCCGTATTCCTCGGCTTGCTGCGCCATCAGGCCCACGTTCGGCACGGTGCCCATGGTGGTCGGGTCGAAGTTGCCGTGCCATTTGCAGAAGTTGATCATCTCCTGGTAGATGCGGGCGAAGGTCGACTCCGGCATCACGGCCTTGACGTCGGCGGTGCGGCCATCGGCGCCCCACATCTTGCCGCCGATGCGGATCATGGCCGGCATCGAGGCGTCGACGATCACGTCGTTCGGCGAGTGGAAGTTGGTGATGCCCTTGGCCGAATCGACCATGGCCAGCTTCGGACGGTGCTCCAGGCAGGCGTGCAGGTCCTTCAGGATCTCTTCCTTCTGCGACGCTGGCAGCTTCTCGATCTTCTCGTACAGGTTGACCATGCCGTTGTTGACGTTCACGCCCAGTTCCTCGAAGGTCTTGGCGTGTTTTTCAAACGCTTCCTTGTAGAAGATGCGCACGCAGTGGCCGAACACGATCGGGTGCGACACCTTCATCATGGTCGCCTTCACGTGCAGCGAGAACATCACGCCGGTCTTGTAGGCGTCGTCGATTTCCTTCTCGTAGAACTCGAGCAGGGCTTTCTTGCTCATGAACATGGAGTCGATGATCTCGCCGGCTTGCAGCGCGACCTTCGGTTTCAGCACGATGGTCTTGCCCGAATCGGTGATCAGTTCCATCTTGACGTTGCGGGCCTTGTCCAGGGTCATGGACTTTTCGCCGTGGTAGAAGTCGCCCGCGTGCATGTGCGACACGTGGGTGCGCGAGGCCTGGCTCCATTCGCCCATCGAGTGCGGGTGCTTGCGCGCGTATTCCTTGACCGCCTTCGGCGCGCGGCGGTCCGAGTTACCTTCGCGCAGCACCGGGTTCACGGCCGAGCCGATGCACTTGCTGTAGCGGGCCTTCAGGGCCTTGTCTTCGTCGGTCTTCGGATCTTCCGGGTAATCCGGCAGCTTGTAGCCCTTGCCTTGCAGTTCGCGGATGGCCGCCTGCAGCTGGGCCACCGAGGCCGAGATGTTCGGCAGCTTGATGATGTTGGCTTCCGGCTTCAGGGTCAGGGCGCCCAGTTCGGCCAGGTTGTTCGGTACTTTTTGCTCGTCCGTCAGGAATTCGGGGAACTCGGCCAACACGCGCGCAGCGACCGAAATGTCGCTGGAAACCACCTCGACGCCGGCCGGTGCAGTGAACTTCTTGATGATGGGCAGCAGGGAGTACGTTGCCAGCAGCGGCGCTTCGTCCGTCAGCGTGTAGATGATCTTCGGTTTTTGTGATGCCATGTTCATTCCCTCGTAAACGATCTGTGGAGTAATTCGCCCGTTATTTTAAACCTTTGCCCCCCTATTTGTGCAAATGATGCCAGTTTGGATATGAGGTTTATTGTCGTCATACAACCATCGGCGCACCCTCTTGGTGCGTGTGTATTAAAATCAACAAGTTAAACGTTTACCAGTGAAACAAAAGTAGATATGCAGTTGTATGATGTCTGATATCTAGGCTATGATCGTTGGACCAAAAGTATGGAGACCCGCATGACCACGCCTCAACCCCAAGCCACCCGCGTTCGCTGGATGATCCTGGCGATTCTGTTTGCCGTAACCACCATTAACTATGCCGACCGCGCCACCATCGCGATCGCCGGCCCCGAGCTGAAAAAGCTGCTGGGCCTGTCTCCAGTCCAGATGGGCTTTGTGTTCTCCGCGTTCGCCTGGTCCTACGTGCTGGCGCAATTGCCGGGCGGCTGGCTGCTCGACCGCTTCGGTTCCAAGATCACCTACTTCTTCAGCATCTTCCTGTGGTCGCTGTTCACCATGCTGATGGGCGGCGTCGGCTTCTTCACCGGCGCGGCCGCGGTGGCGGCGCTGTTCACCCTGCGCCTGCTGATCGGCGCGGCCGAGGCGCCCTCCTTCCCCGGCAACTCGCGCATCGCCTCGGCCTGGTTCCCGACCAATGAGCGCGGCACAGCGGCGGCCATCTTCAACTCGGCGCAGTACTTCGCCACCGTGCTGTTCGCGCCCATCATGGGCTGGCTGGTGCACTCGTTCGGCTGGGAAAGCGTGTTCTTCGTCATGGGTGGGCTGGGCATCATCATGGCCTTCGTCTGGCTGAAGACCGTGTACGGCCCGAAAGACCACCCCAAGGCCAACGCGGCCGAGATCGCCTACATCGAGGCCGGCGGCGCGCTGGTGGACCTGGAGAGCAAGGACAAGGCCGCCGCCACCACCAAGCTCGACACCTGGGCCTGCATCAAGCAGCTGCTGGGCAACCGCATGCTGCTGGGCGTGTACATCGGCCAGTACTGCATCAACACCCTGACCTACTTCTTCCTGACCTGGTTCCCGGTGTACCTGGTGCAGGAGCGCCACATGACCATCCTCAAGGCCGGCTTCGTGGCCGCGCTGCCGGCGGTGGCGGGCTTCCTCGGCGGCGTGCTGGGCGGCGTGATCTCGGACCGCCTGATCAAGGCCGGCAAATCGCAGTCGGTGGCGCGCAAGACGCCGATCGTGTGCGGCATGCTGCTGTCGACCTCGATGATCATCTGCAACTACGTCGAGGCCGACTGGCTGGTCATCAGCGTGATGTCGCTGGCCTTCTTCGGCAAGGGCATCGGCGCGCTGGGCTGGGCGGTGGTGGCGGACACCTCGCCGAAGGAAGCCGGCGGCATGAGCGGCGCGCTGTTCAACACCTTCGGCAACACGGCCGGCATCACCACCCCGATCGTGATCGGCTACATCCTGGAGAAGACCGGCTCGTTCTCGGGCGCGCTGGTGTTCGTCGGCGCCAACGCCCTGGTCACCATCCTGTGCTACCTGCTGATGGTGGGCGAGATCAAGCGCTTCGAGTTCAAGACCCCGGTGATGCGCGACGTCGAGCCGGCGCCCACCGCCGCGTAAGTTATCAAACGGGCAGCACAAGGAGGCCATCTTCATGTAAATTGTCGAAATCCAATTTACATTGTTGAATTATTCATGCCTCCCTGGCCTCGCCTGACGTTTTCCCTGCGGTACGTACTGATCATGCTGACCGCAATCGGACTGCTGCCGCTGGCCCTGCTGGGGGCGTGGAACATCCACGCCGCCGGCGAATACAAGGAGCGCGAGCAGGAGCGCTGGATGCTGGACCTGGCGCGCGCCCTGTCGAGCGCGGTCGACGCCGAACTGGACAGCGCGGTCACCGTCCTCAGCAGCCTGAGCAATTCCCCCTCCCTGCAAAACAACGACCTGCGGGCCTTCCACGCCGTCGCCCGCCGCATGGTCGCCACCCAGCCGGACTGGCTGGGCGTGATCCTCACCGACGACAGCGGCAAGATCCTGCTGCGCACCATGGACGAGTACGGCGAGCCTGCGCCGGCGGTGATCGACCAGGGCAGCTTGCGCCAGTTGCTGGCCACCGGCCAGCCGGTCGCCGGCGGCATCGTCCGCGGTCCGCGCGGCCGCGCGGCGTTCCCGGTGCGGGTGCTGGTCAGCGGCGCCGGCGACCGCCGCTACACCCTGAGCGCCGTCATCCTGCCCGACCGCATGGTGCGCCTGATTTCGCGCCAGCAAGTGCCGGGCAACGCCGTGATCGCCGTGCGCGACGGCGCGCGCCGGCTGGTGGCGCGCTCGCAGAACCAGGAGCGCAAGGTCGGCGGCGAACCCAGCCAGTCGCTGACGGAGCTGATGCGCCGCGCCGGGCCGGAGGGCTACGGCACCGCCATCACCACCGAGGGCATGCGGCTGGCCACCGGCTACACCACGCGCTCGCGCTATGGCTGGGCCGTGATCGTCGGCCAGCCGGTGGACAGCCTGCGCGCCGCCGCCTTCGAGCGCATGGGCATGTTCGGCGCGGGGATAGTGGTGTCGCTGCTGGCCTGCGTCGTGGCGGCCTCGCTGCTGTCCAACCGGCTGGTGGCCACGATTAAATCCCTGCAGCAGAACGCGTCCGCGCTCGGCTCCGGCGCGCCGCTGTCGCTGGCGCCGTCCGCCATCACCGAAATCGAACAGATCGGCCAGGCGCTGGAACAGGCCGAACGCCAGCGCACGGCGCAGGAAATCGAGCGCGCGCAGTTGCTCGATTCGCTCAACCGCGCCCTGGCCAGCCACCAGACCGCGCTGGCCGAGGCACGCGAGGCGGGCCGCGCCAAGGATGAATTCCTGGCCGTGCTGGGCCACGAGTTGCGCAATCCTCTCAGCCCCATCGTCACCTCGCTGGATTTGCTGGACCTGCGCGACGAGCCGTCCAGCCGCAAGGAGCGCCGCGTGATGCGGCGCCAGGTCAATCACCTGCGCCGGCTGGTCGATGACTTGCTGGACGTTTCGCGCATCACCTCGGGCAAGCTGCAACTGGACGCGCGCGCGGTCAACCTGGCCGACGTGGTGCGCCACGCGGTGGCCTCCCTGCCCGGCCAGCCGATCACCCTGCACGCGCCGGACGCGGTGTGGGTGCAAGGCGACGACAGCCGTCTGGCGCAGGTGCTGAACAACCTGCTGTCCAACGCCGAGCGCTTCGGCAGCAGCGCCACCGTGGTCACGCTGGAAGCCGGCGCCACCCAGGCGCGGCTAACGGTCAGCGACAACGGCATCGGCATGAGCGAGGAGTTGATCGCGCGCGTGTTCGAGCCATTCCAGCAGGCGCCGCAATCGCTGGCGCGGCGCAGCGGCGGCCTGGGGCTGGGCCTGGCCATCGTGCGCAAGATCGTCGAGCTGCACGGCGGCCAGGTGTATGCGCGCAGCGGCGGCGCCGGCGCGGGCAGCCAGTTTGAGGTGGTGCTGCCGTTGTGCGCGGCGCCGCTGGAGGAAGCCGCGGCGACGGCGCCCGACCATCCGGCCGGCATGCAGTTGCTGCTGGTCGACGACAACGTCGACGCCGCGCTGGCCGGCGCGGCGCTGCTGGAGCTGCTGGGGCACGAGGTGCGCATCGCCCACACGGCGGCCGAGGCGCTCGACCAGATCCGCCGCAAGCGGCCGCAAGTGGCCATCCTCGACATCGGCCTGCCGGACATGGACGGCTACGCGCTGGCCACCGCCATCCGCGAGGAAACCGGCGACGCGGCGCTGCGCCTGGTGGCGCTGACCGGCTATGGCCAGAAGGAAGATGTGGCGCGCGCCTACGCCGCCCATTTCGACCTGCACCTGACCAAGCCGGCGTCGGTGGCCGACCTCCAGCGCGCCACGGCGCCGCTGCCGGCGTGAGGCGGGCATGGGCACGCCGAGCTATACCGCTTCCGTCACCCGGATGATCGTCAGGCGCGACCAGCGGGTGGCGCCGCCGCCGCCGGGCACGCCACTGCTGTATCAGCACTTCACCGTGCGGCACGAAAGCAAGGAACTGCAGTTGCTGGCCTGGCGCGACTATCTGGACCGCTTCCTCGATGTGCCGGTCACGCGCCAGCAACTGGCGCACGGGTTTCGCGGCGACATCGACGCCTATCTGCTGCCCGACATGATCTACCTGGACAGCCGCACCGGCGCCTTTTCCCAGCGCCGGGATCTGGCGCGCATTTCGCGCGACAGCATGCGCGACTTCGTGTTCCATGTGGCGGTGGACGGGATCATGGAAACCACGACCGCGCGCCCTGTTTCGCGCGCGGCCCAATACACGCCCGGCATCCTGGCGCTGGACATGAGCCAGCCCATGCTGATGATGCGGCCGATGGCCGCGCGCGTGCTGGCATTCTTCCTGCCGCGCGCCAGCGTGGCGGCGGCGCTGCCCGACCCGGAGGCCATCCACGGCCGCGTGATCGGCTACACCACGCCGCTGACGCGCCTGGTGCTGGACCAGATACGCCTGCTGTGCGATGGTCTGCCGGCCCTGTCCGGCGAGGACCAGGCGCACGCGATACGCACCTGCGGGCAGCTGATACTGGCCGCGTTCAGCAAGTTGCAACGCCTGGACGACCACCAGCGCGCGGCGGCCCGCGCCGCCCTGCGGCAACACATCGAGGCCTACATCCAAGCCAACTTGCATCATGAGGGGTTGACGCCGGAAAGCGTGGTGCGGGCGTTTCCGGCGGCGCGCGCGACCATCTACCGCATGTTCGAGCCGCAAGGCGGCTTGCAGGCCTATATCCGCCATTGCCGGTTGCACGAGGCGGCGCGCGAACTGGTGGTGATGCCGCGGCTGTCGGTGTCGGCCATCGGCTATGGGCTCGGCTTCAACAGCGCGTCCGATTTTTCACGCGCATTCAGCCGGCAATACAGCATGTCGCCGCGCGACTACCGCGAGCGGATCGACGTATCGCTGTTCCAGGATAATCTTTTTAACAAGTGAGACGGGCGGTCAAGCCGTTTGTTCATCCAGGTTGAGAATTGATGTCGATGCGGCAAAACCCGCCGGCATCGAAGCCTCTAAAACATCAACCAAGGGATCCATAATGAAACGATATCTCATCGCAGCATCGATGGCCGCGCTGATCGGCCTGACCGGCGCGGCGCACGCCGCCACCAACGCGGCCGCCAACCTGCCCTCCTCCAGCTATAGCGACAGCCAGAACTGGAACGGCCACACCGCGCAAACCCTGTTCAACGGCGAATCCTGGAATGCCGGCGACGGTGGCACCCAGTGGGCGCAGGTCGACTTGCTGGGCACCCTGCTGGTGACCGGCGTCAGCTACGTCACCGACCAGTTGCCGGACGGTCTCAGCTGGCAGAAAGTCTACATCTCGGACACCCCCATCGGCGACAACTGGGCCAGCCTGACCCCGACCGTGACCTTCCAGGGCTACACCACCGCGAACACGCCCATCTCCTTCAGCTTTGGCGCCGTCGCCGGGCGCTACGTGGAAATCGTGGCCTACAACGACGGCAGCTGGACCGCGCTGAAAAGCGGCGTGATCACCGCCGTGCCGGAGCCGGAGACCTATGCCATGCTGCTGGCCGGCCTGGGCGTGATGGGCTACGCCGCGCGCCGCCGCAAAGCCGTTTAAGCTGCTGGCCCGGCACATCGCGATGCGTGATGAGCCGGGCCAGCAGTCCGCCGCACCTTCGTGGCGTCGCGGTCAGTGGGTCTCGCTGTAGAAGCAGCGGCCGCAGGCCTGGCGGTAGCTTTCGTTGCCGCCGATGCTGATCTGTTCGCCTTCCTTGATGCGCTTGCCGTTTTCGTCGACGCGGATGTTCATGGTCGCCTTCTTGCCGCAAGTGCAGATGTTCTTGATTTCCTCGATGTCGTCGGCCAGCGCCAGCAGGTAGGCCGATCCGGGGAACGGTTCCCCCAGAAAGTCCGAGCGCAGGCCATAGGTGATCACCGGCACGCCGCGCACTTGCGCCAGCTGGTGCAGTTGCTTGACCTGTTCCTTGCTCAGGAACTGCGCCTCGTCCACCAGCACGCAGGCGATCTTCTTGTCCACCGTCCGCAGGAAGTCGGTGTTCTTGTCGAACACCTCGGTCTCGCGCTGCGGGCCCAGGCGCGAGGTCACCTTGCCGACGCCGTAGCGGTCGTCGATCGCGGCGGTGAACAGGCGCACCTGCTGGCCCTGCTCTTCGTAGTTGTGCGCCACCTGCAGCATGGCGGTGGATTTGCCTGCGTTCATCGCAGAGTAGCGGAAATAGAGTTTTGCCACTGCAAGCCTTCTAGTAATAAGTGCCCTTGAAGCCGACGATTATATGCGCCCCGATCAATAAATTCTATCGCACCGATCAATAAAATTCTCTTGCGATTAAATCGTGTGCGCTTTAATATTCACACATCGGGCAACAACGCCCAGCCAACAAAATCCAAGGAGCCTTACCATGAAAACCGTCGCCATCGCCCTGTCCGCCGCAGCCCTGTTCGCTTCCGCCGCCGTGTCGGCGCAGGAAAGCGATAACTTCCTGAACGAGATCGCCTCCGTCTCCACCAAGACCCGCGCCGAAGTCAAGGCCGAGACCCTGGCCGCCATCCAGCGCGGCGAGCTGCGCGACGGCGAGCAATACCCCAACCCCGCCGTCGGCCAACCGCTGGTGCAGCGCACTCGGGCCGAGGTCAAAGCAGAACTGGCCGCTTACCGCAAGACCCACAAGGAAGTGTCCGACGACATCGTCAGCGTGCAATAATCCGGCCACATACATCGCATACGCTTAAATAGCGCAAACTTAAATCCAGCTTAAGGAGTCTTATTATGAAAAACCTCGTCATCGCCCTGTCCGTTGCCGCCCTGTTCGCCTCCGCCGCCGTGTCGGCGCAGGAAACCGCCGAATACTCCGGCTACGACGGCTTCGTCTCGACCAAAACTCGCGCCGAGGTGAAGGCGGAAACCCTGGCCGCCATCCAGCGCGGCGAGCTGCGCGACGGCGAGCAATACCCGGATCCGCGCGTCGGCCAGCCGCCGGCCCAAGCCAAAACCCGCGCCGAGGTCAAAGCCGAGCTGGCCGCCTACCGCAAGACCCACAAGGAAGTGTCGGACGACGTCGCGTCCTGAGGAAATGCAGCATGAGCGGAAAAGGCGCATACTTGCTTTTAATGCAGCAAGGAGACCAAGATGCGCACACCCGCTTTGTTCACCCTGATTGGCAAGACGCCGCTGGCAGAGATTACCCGTCTCGATACCGGCCCTTGCCAACTTTTCCTTAAACTGGAATCGCAAAACCCCGGCGGCTCGATCAAGGACCGCATCGGCCTGGCCATGATCGAGGCGGCCGAGGCGCAAGGCTTGCTCAAGCCCGGCGGCACCATCATCGAAGCCACGGCCGGCAACACCGGCCTCGGCCTGGCGCTGGTCGGCCGGCTGAAAGGCTACCGCGTGCTGCTGGTGGTGCCGGACAAGATGTCGACCGAAAAAGTGCTGCACCTGAAGGCGCTCGGCGCCGAGGTGCGCACCACCCGCTCCGACGTCGGCAAAGGCCATCCCGAGTACTACCAGGATTACGCCGCGCGGCTGGCCGCCGACATGCCCGGCGCGTGGTACTCGGACCAGTTCAACAATCCCGCCAACCCGCTCGCGCACGAAACCACCACCGGCCCGGAAATCTGGGAACAGATGGCGCACAAGGTGGACGCCATCGTGGTCGGCGTCGGCTCGTCCGGCACGCTGACCGGCCTGACGCGCTACTTCCGCAAAGTGGCGCCGCACGTGGAATTCATCCTGGCCGATCCGGCCGGTTCCATCCTGGCCGAATACGTGAAGACCGGCCACGTCTCGGACACCAGCGGCTCCTGGGCGGTGGAAGGCATCGGCGAGGACTTCATCCCCGCCATCGCCGACATGACGGCGGTGACGCAGGCCTACACCATCAACGACCGGGAAAGCTTCGCCACGGCGCGCGCGCTGCTGAAGGAGGAAGGCATCCCGGGCGGCTCGTCCACCGGCACCCTGCTGGCCGCCGCGCTGCGCTACTGCCGCGAGCAAACCACGCCCAAGCGCGTGGTCAGCTTCGTGTGCGACACCGGCACCCGCTATCTGTCCAAGGTCTACAACGACGGCTGGATGCGCGACCAGGGCTTGCTGGAACGCCCGCGACACCACGATCTGCGCGACCTGATAGGCCGCCGCTTCGACGCCGGGGAAGTCATCAGCGTCACGCCCGACGACACCCTGATGATCGCCTTCAACCGCATGCGCGCGGCCGACGTGGCGCAGCTGCCGGTGCTGTCGAACGGCCAGCTGGTGGGGATCATCGATGAATCGGACCTGCTGCTGTCGGTCGGCACGCAACCGGAGCGCTTCAATCATCCGGTCGGCACGACCATGACGCGCCGGCTGGAAATCCTTTCGCCGTCGTCGGACCTGCACGCGCTGCGCTCCACGCTGGACCGCGGCCTGACCGCCGTGGTGGCCGAAGGCGCCACCTTCTACGGCCTGATCACCCGCTACGACCTGCTCAACCACCTCAGAAGGACGCTATCTTGAACGATAAAAAATCAGCACTCGCCACGCGCGTGATCCACGCCGGCCAGTCGCCCGATCCGTCCACCGGCGCCATCATGCCGCCGATTTACGCCACCTCCACCTTCGTGCAGGACAGCCCGGGCGTGCACAAGGGGCTCGATTACGGCCGCTCGCACAATCCCACCCGCTGGGCGCTGGAGCGCTGCGTGGCCGACCTGGAAAGCGGCGCCCAGGGTTTCGCCTTCGCCTCCGGCCTGGCCGCGATATCGACGGTGCTGGAGCTGGCGGACGCGGGCTCCCACATCATCGCCGGCGACGATATGTACGGCGGCACCTACCGCCTGTTCGAGCGCGTGCGCCGGCGCAGCGCCGGCCATGACTTCACCTACGTCGACCTGACCAATCCTGAAAACCTGCTGGCCGCCATCAAGCCCGAGACCAGAATGGTGTGGGTCGAAACGCCGACCAATCCGATGCTCAAGCTGGCCGACCTGCAGGCCATCGGCAAGATCTGCCGCGAGCGCGGCATCATCGCGGTGGCCGACAACACCTTCGCCAGCCCGATCGTCCAGCGGCCGCTGGAACACGGCTTCGACATCGTGGTGCATTCGGCCACCAAGTATCTGAACGGCCACTCGGACATCATCGGCGGCATCGCGGTGGTGGGCGGCGAGCCGCACCAGCAGGCCTGGCGCGAGCAACTGGCCTTCCTGCAGAACTCCGTCGGCGCCATCGCCGGGCCGTTCGACAGCTTCCTCGCGCTGCGCGGCGTCAAGACGCTGGCGATCCGCATGGAGCGCCACTGCGCCAGCGCGCTGGAACTGGCGCAATGGCTGGAGCGGCAGCCCAAAGTCCGCAAGGTGTTTTACCCCGGCCTGGCGTCGCACCCGCAGCACGCGCTGGCCAAGCGGCAGATGCAGGGCTTTGGCGGCATCATCTCCATCGACCTGAACACCGACCTGCCGGGCGCGCGCCGCTTCCTCGAGAGCTTCCAGGTGTTCGCGCTGGCCGAGAGCCTGGGCGGCGTCGAAAGCCTGATCGAGCATCCGGCCCTGATGACGCATGCGTCCATCCCCGCCGCGCAGCGCGCCGCCCTGGGCATCGGCGATGGCCTGATCCGCCTGTCGGTGGGAATTGAGGATTTAGAGGATTTAAAGGCCGATATTCAGCGTTCGCTGGAAGCGATTTAGCTGCTAATATTCGGCGCATGATCTACTTAATTATCATCGCCGTGGTGCTGGCCCTCGGCTTCGCCTACTCCATCCTCGTCGCCAGCGCGAAGCCGGTGGTCGGGAGCGATTACTACAAGGTCTCGAGAGACGGCCGGGTGATGCTGTCCGCCGGTTCCAAGGTCAACGTGCTGAAACCGACGCTGTATCCGGAGGGTTTGAAGGTCAAGCTGCGCGGCGGCACGCGCGAGGGCGAGTTCTATGTCCACGACCTGGTGGCCGAGGCGTTCCTGCCAAACCCGAACAAGCTGCCGGCGGTGCGCCACCGCGACGGCAATGTGCGCAACAACCGCGTCGAGAACCTGCAATGGGTCCGGCTCAGCGACGTTGAACATCCCGAGCCGGTGGTATTTCCCCAGCCCTGATTACTCGCCCGGGTGGTAGCGGCGTTCGAGATGCTTCTCCACGTCCGCCTTGTAGAACAACACGTCCTTGAATTCCCCCCGCGCGTACATCGCGGCCTGGTCGTTGAAATGCGGCGAGGCCGGATTGCCGCTCTGGCCACCCGCCAGAATGCTGCGCGCCTTGATGCGCGGCCCGAACTCCACCGCCGCCACGAAGCTGTTGCCACGCTCGCCGTAGATCCGCCTGGTGGTCTGCTTTGAGGTCATGCCGTACGCCGCCAGCGAGCCCCAGTTGGCCGAGGCGAAAGCCACCGGCAGGCTAGGCTTGCTGTCGTCGAAGGGCTGCACCACGTCGCCGGTGAGACGCTGGAAGCGGTTGATCTCGCCCCAAGGCGTTTGCCAGCTGCCGAAATCGGCGCTCAATTTGGCGCTGGCGCGCTCCAGCGCCTCAATGCGCTGCGCCGGGGTGACGGCGGCCTGGATGTAATCCAGCATCTGCACCTCTTTCGCCTTGGCCGAAGGCTGCCACGTGGTCCACAAGTCCTGCGCCCAGTAGATCGCCAGCGACGTGGCGGTCGATTCCAGCGTGTAGCGCATGTCCCAGCCTCGCAGCGCGGCGATCTGCGGCGCCAGCGCGGCTTTGCGCGCATCGTCGGCTGGCAGCGCGTCGTAGGCTTCGAACAGTTGCGGCAGCAGCGGTTCAAACGCCGGCAGCTGATTGTCGTAGGAAGCGGCGATCAGGCTGTCGATGGTGAAGTCCTTCTTGTTTTCCAGCACGCGTACGGCATGGATGCCGCGCGGGTTCTCGGGATTCATCGACATGTAGGCCGGATAATCCTTCACCTTGGGACTGTAGGCGCCGGCGGCGGTGTAAGGCCAGTTATTGGTATTCTGGATCCAGCCATTCCCGGGGTTGAACAGCGTGATGGTCTCCTTCACCTCGTGCAGGCCTTGCCATTCCGTGGCCGGGTCGCTGCCATCCACCGGATGCTTCCAGTCGAAGCGCGGATCGCGGCGCGGGATGAAGTTCCCGTGGAAGTAAGCGATATTGCCATCGGCATCCGCGTACACGGTGTTGTTGGAGGAGTTGGTGCGCAACGTCATCGACTTATAAAAGTCCTTGTAGTTGCGCGCCTTGGTGCGGATGAAGGATTGCGTCAGCGCCTTCAAGGGCTCGTTCATCAGGCGCACCGCCACCCACTTGCCATCCTTGGCGCGCACGATGGGGCCGTGGTGGCTGTAGTAGACGCGCACCGTCTTGCTGGCCATGCCGTCCTTGGTCTTGTATGGCAGCGAGATGTCCACGGCTTTCAGCGGACGCTGTTCGCCGCCGTATTGGTAGAAGAACCGCCCGTCCTTCTCGCTGATGGTTTCGAGGTACTCGTCGATCACGTCGCCGCCGCCGGAGGTGTGCATCCAGCCCACGCGGTCATTAAAGCCCTGGTAGACGAAGAACTGGCCCCACGTCACCGCGCCATAGGCGTTCAGACCCTGTTCGCTGTGGACCTGAATCTCGGGGCGGAAATAGAACGAGGTGTGCGGGTTGATCATCAACAGCGCATGGCCGTTGCGCGTGTTCGACGGCGCGATGGCGAAGCCGTTGGAACCGCCCGGTTCCTTGTTCATGTCGACGCGGTCGTTGGACGACAGCAGCACCGGCAGCGTGGCGCCGTTGGCGTACAGCGCTTGCAGCTGCTTGATGTCGATGGTCTCGATATCGCCACCGATGCTGCCTTCGCTGAAGCTGAGCGCCATCCATGGCTCGAAGCGCGTGAGCAGCGCGGGCTTCACCTCGGGATGCGTTTGCAGATAGTAGTTCAGGCCATCGGCCCAGGCGTTCATCAGCTTCTTCAACCATGCCGGCGCGACGGCGTACTGGCGCTTGAGTTCATCCGGATTGATGAACAGCTTCATGCGCAGGTCTTTATACAGCTCGGCTTCGCCCTCCACTTCCGCCAGGCGGCCCATGGCGTTGATGAAGTTGAGCTCCACCCGGTGGAAATCATCCTCGGCCTGGGCGTAGACCATGCCGAACACCGCGTCCGCATCGGTCTTGCCGTAGATATGCGGGATGCCCCAATGATCGCGCAGGATGGTGACGCGCTTGGCGACGGCCTTGAGCCTCGCCGTCTCGCCCACCGGGGCGGCGGGCGCCGCCACCACGGCGCCGGCGGCAACCAGGCAAGCCAGTGCGACCGGGGCGCGCATCAGGCGTTGACCAGTTCGGAGATGCGGCGTTGCAGGACGGTGATCTCTTCCAGCAGGGCGGCGTTCTTTTCGCGCAGCGCGATATTCTCGGCGCGCAGCTCGGCCACGTCGGTCGGGATATCGCCGTAATCGACCGGCGCGGCCTTGGACTCCTTCGCTTCCTTGGCCGGCCGCGAGGCCGCGCGCAGTTCGCGCACTTCCTTGGCCGCCTTTTGCAGCTCCTTCTTGCCGCCGGCCACGGCGGCCAGCTGCGCATCCTCGGGCAGCGAGGCCACGGTGGCGGCCGCGTTGATCGAAATGGTGCCGGCGCGGACCGCCTCCACCAGTTCCGGCGTGGCGGTCTTCTGGATTTTTTCGATCTGACCCAGGGTCGCCGTGCTCAGGCGGGCGGCGCGGGCGATGTCCTCGCGCGAGGCCAGCGGCATGGCGGCCGGCTTTTTCGGCGCGGCGTCACCTTCCTGCGGCGCGATGCGGGCGTCCTCGGCGGCGGCTTCGGCGGCCAGTTCCAGCGCGCGCGCGGCCATGATTTCCTTCTTGCGCAGCGCCAGCACGCCGCGCTGGAAATCGGAAATGCTGCGGCGGCCCAGGTTGTTATCGATCATCCACAGCTTGACGTCTTCCAGGTTGCGGAAGCTGGTGTTCTCGACCACCTTGAATGGAATGCCGTGCTGCTGGCAGATCTGGTAGCGGTTGTGGCCGTCCACCAGCACGTCTTCCCACAACACCAGCGCGTCGCGGCAGCCTTCGCTGAGGATGCTGCGCTCCAGCGCCTGGTATTCACTCTCGGTCAGCGGCTCAATGTAAGCACGCAGTACATCGTTAATTTTGATCTGCATAGGTATCCTTCAAATCCGTCCAGCATTCTACTAAGGCAGTTTTAAGAAAGCAAAATTACACTTCTGTTCAGTCAAACGAGCTTTCTCCGCCAATTGACCAAAAGCCCCGACAGGTTCTCCGCCTGACCGGGGCTTTTCTTTTTGCGGAATAACAACATAGATTCCACTCTGATAACTAAATTATCCTAGATTCATGTTACCTTAGATGTATTGCAGTAAATATTAATTCTTTGGAGAAATAACATGAAGGCAAAAACCTCTCTCAAGCTGGCCGCTTTCGCAGTCGCCGCCGCTTTCAGCCACCTGGCAGGCGCGGTGGTCACCGATCTCACCGGTCAATATGCGCTGCAATCGTCCGCCACCGCCGTGGTTGGCGAAACCAATCAATATGTGTTCACCTACCAGGTCACCAACCTGGGCCAGGGCGTCCCCGGCACCCAGACCGGCCTGGATGGCTTGACCATCTACGTGCCGACCGCCGCCACCTTCATCGGCGCCACGGCGCCGGCGCCTTACATCGGCGCCCCGGGCTTCTGGAGCACCGGCTTCTCGAGCGGCCTCGACCTGGCACTCGGCGGCTCGAACACTTCCCAAAATATGACCGCGCCGGCCGGCTATCAAGCCTTCACCTTCTGGGGCCAGTACACCGAATCGGTGTACCAGATCGGCGGCAGCGCCACCTTCACCATCACGCTCGGCAACGTGTCGGTCGGCGAGAACACGGTCGGCATCTCGTCCTACTATGGTGGCTGGACCCCGCCGCAGGAATACGTGAACAACCAGTACGGCAACTACACCACCTTCACCGCCAGCGCGGTATCGGCTGTCGCCGTTGTGCCGGAGCCGGAAACCTATGCCATGCTGCTGGCCGGCCTGGGCCTGATGGGGGCGATCGCGCGTCGCCGCCGCCAAGGCTGAGTTTTCCCCGCTTCAATAAAAACGCGCTACGGCGCGTTTTTTTATGCCATGATTCGGCTTCAACAATAAGGATTTAACATGGTTAACTACATCATCCGCGTCTCCTACCCCGCCGCCAACGGCGACACCTTCGACCGCCTGAATGTCGAGCTGGCGAAATTCAACGTCGCCGGCGCCATCAAGGCGGACGACGGCAAGGGCTACTACCTGCCGCAAGGCGAGTACTGCTACAGCGGCAACGAGACCATCAACGAAGTGCGCGACGCCGTGTTCCGCCTCGCCAGCACCATCCAGCCGGAGCCGCAAGTGCTGGTGGTGGAAGTGACGACCCTGTCGTGGGCGGGCTTCAAGCTGGTGGAAGGCACCTGAGCCCCTGCTCGGCAACACGAGCCCGCCACACGTGCGGGCTTTTTTATGGGCGAGGTGTGTCGCGCTGGGCCTTGGCGGCGGCCTTGATGTCGGCGCACGACATCGGCTTGCCGTTCTTCGCGGCCTCGGCCTCCAGTTGCTGGCAGCCGCTGTAGTTGTGCCAGAACACCAGCACGTAGCCGGCCACGCCCAGCAGCACCGCGACCATCGCGCAGGCCAACAGCAATTTGACAGTTTTTTCGGAAGCCATTTTTTGTAGGGAATTGAGGAGGTGGTGCCTCGAGCCGGAATCGAACCGGCACGCCTTGCGGCGGGAGATTTTAAGTCTCCTGTGTCTACCGATTTCACCATCGAGGCCCACACAAGCCCGATATTATGCCACGAACCGGCAGTAACTGCCAGACAACTATCACCATCGAAGCGCCAACCGCCGGTTGGTGCGCCAGCGTACTTCTGGCGTTCGCGGATCTGGCTATAGTCAGGCATGGGAAAAATCTATATCGGCATCTCCGGTTGGCGCTACAAGCCGTGGCGCGGCGCGTTTTATCCGCCGGACCTGGCGCAGTCGCGCGAGCTGGAGTTCGCCGCGCGCGCGGTGCCGACCATCGAGCTCAACGGGTCCTTCTACTCGCTACAGCGGCCGTCCAGCTATGCGGCCTGGTACGAGGCCACGCCTAAAGGTTTCGTATTCAGTCACAAGGGCAATCGCTACCTGACGCATATCCTGCGTCTGGGCGAGAACATCGAACCGGCGCTGGCCAACGTGATGGCGTCCGGCGTCTTCAATCTGCGGGAGAAACTGGGGCCGTTCCTGTGGCAGCTGCCGCCGAACTTCCGGTTCGACGCTCAGCGACTCGAGCGCTTTTTCCGCTTGCTGCCGCATGACCTGGAGCAGGCGCAAGCGCTGGCGCGCCGGCACGAGCCGCGCATGAACGGGCGCGTCGCGCTCGAGATCGACGCCAATCACAAGCTGCGCCACGCGCTCGAGGTGCGGCATGAGAGTTTCAACGACCCGGCGTTTGTGGCGCTGCTGCGCGAGTACCGGGTGGCGCTGGTGGTGGCCGACAGCGCCGGCAAGTGGCCAGATTATGAGGACGTGAGCGCCGATTTCATGTATCTGCGCCTGCACGGCGCCGAAGAGTTGTACGCCAGCGGCTACAACGACGCGGCGCTCGATCGCTGGGCCGCGCGCATCCGGGCATGGTCGCGTGGCGGCCAGCCGGCGGATGCTAAACTGATATCGCGGCAACCGCCGCCACGTCGCGCCAGCCGCGATATCTACTGCTATTTCGATAACGACATCAAGGTGCACGCGCCGTTCGATGCGCAGCGGCTGATCGAGCGCTTACGTTGACGGCGGTTTGCGGTCGCTCGCCACCGGCGGCAGGCGGTGCTTGAGCGCCCCCACGCGTTGCGCGCGGTAGATGCCGCTGTGGCCGGAGAACAGGTAGGCCACCACACACGCCAGCGCGGCGTAGGGTCCGATCTGCGGGCCGAACAATTCCATCGCCATGATGGTGGACGCCAGCGGCGTGTTGGCCGCGCCCGCGAACACCGCAACGAATCCCAGTCCCGCCAACAGCGCGAACGGCAAGTGCAGCAACGGCGCCAGCGCGTTGCCTAGCGTCGCGCCGATGTAGAACAATGGCGTCACCTCGCCGCCCTTGAAGCCGCTGCCCAGCGAGCCGACGGTGAAGATGAACTTGCCAAGGAAATCCCACGGCGCCACCGGCTGCTGGAACGCCTCCACGATCACCGGAATACCGAGGCCGATGTAGCGCGTGCCCAGCCACCAGACAGCCAGCGCCACCACCGCGCCGCCCAGCATCGGCCGCAGCGGCGCATAGGCGATTTGACGTTTCATGAAAGCCGACGCGGCATGGGTGGATTTGGCGAACGCCATCCCCGCCAGCCCAAACAGCATGCCCGCGGCCAGCACGGCGGCCACGCTCCACAAAGTGATCGGCACGATGCCGCCGATGGCGTAATGGGTGTGATGCACGCCCCAGGCCATGCCGACCTGGTCGGCGGCGATGGCGGCCACTATGCAGGGGAAGATGGCGTCGTAGCGCATGCGGCCGATGGCCAGCACTTCCAGCCCGAAGATGGCGCCGGCCAGCGGCGTGCCGAACACGGACGCGAAACCGGCGCTAATGCCGGCCATCAGCACGATGCGGCGCTCGGCGTGGCGCAGGCGGAAGATATGGGTGAGTTGATCGGCCAGCGTGCCGCCCATCTGCACCGCCGTGCCTTCGCGGCCCACCGAGGCGCCGAACCAGTGCGACACCACGGTGCCGATCAGCACCAGCGGCGCCATGCGCAGCGGCACCACGTTTTTGGGATCGTGGATCTCGTCGATCAGCAGGTTGTTGCCGGCCTCGACGCTGCTGCCCAGCTTGAGATACACCCAGCCGACCGCGAAGCCGGCCAGCGGCAGCAGCCAGATAATCCAGCGATGCGCTTCGCGCCAGTGGGTGGCGTAGTCGAGCGCAAACAGAAAAAACGCCGACGCCGTGCCGCTCAGGACCGCCACCAGCCCGGCGAGCAAGGTCCATTTGCCGATATACGGTAGCAAGGTGATTGGTTCAGGTAGGCGCGATATTTTTCTCATGTGCATCGGATACTAACAAATCCACTGAGATGGATCAAATCGCCGGCACATAGGTCTAAGACCTTATCACCCCGCCATTGCCAGGACAGCTCGACAGGAGGACGATTTCATGATGGAGGAGCGCGTAGCTCAACTTGAAGCAGCCACCGGCCGCAATACCGCCGCGCTCGCTGCGCTGGAGAACGAAATGCACAGCCGATTCAATCGCATCGCGACCGAACTGAGCGAGCAGTATATGGAGCGCCGCATCATTGAATTCCGCGCCGACGTGGACCGTCGCTTCACAGAAATGCAGGAAAACACCGACCGGCGGTTCATGGAAATGCGAGAGGATATCGCGCAGCGCTTCGACCACGTGAGCAAGCAATTCGACCAAGTGGACGGACGTCTGGACCGGATGGAAGGCGCCACAGAGAACCTGCGCAACGACCTGCAAAGTTTCACCCGATGGATGATCGGCAGCCAGATTACCGTCATATTGGCCCTCGCGGCAATGGCTGCCAAGACCTTCCTCAATTAGGGCGGCCGCACCCTGCCGCTCAAGCCATCCTGATGGTCGGGTTGGCGATGATGTTATCGATCTGCACCTGTGCCTCGGCGCAGGCGGCATGAAGCGCCTCGTCCTCGGTCGGACGCACGAATTGCATGGTGGCGCCTTCGAAGATCTCTTCGCCATGCGCGGTCACGCGAGCCAGGTCGCAGCTCGCGCTCCATTGATGGTCGGCGGTCGGCAGCGCGGTCGGAATGATGGCCCAGCCTTTGTAATGAAGCTTGCTCATGATGCCCTCCTTACTCATGCTTTCAGCATAGCACCAATACCGTCCGGCCGCCGTCCGCTTCACTCCTGCTGCGGAGGCACGCGGCCGATGTTCTCCTCCATATTGGCCAGGTACCAGGTCAGCGCGGTCATCACCGCCACGTGGCGCTTCAGCTCCAGCGGATTGACCTTGTCCAAGGTGTCGGCCGGCGTATGGTGATAATTGAAGTACGCGCTCGAATCGACCAGCGGCTCGAACACCGGCACGCCGGCGCGCTCCAGCGGACCGGTGTCGGCCGCGCCGGCGATGTCGTGACGCTCGAAGATGCCGGCGCCGATCGGCTCCAGCGCGGCCTTCAGCGGCGCGAAATACTTCACCATCGGAGGCGTCACGCTGCCGATAAAGCCAAACGGACGACCGCCGCCGCTGTCGGATTCGATCGCGGCGAAGTGCTTGTCCAGCTTGTCCTTGTTGGCGTCAAAGTAAGCCTTGCCGCCACGGGTGCCGTTTTCCTCGTTCATCCAGGCGATCACGCGGATGGTGCGGCGCGGCTTGAGGTTCAGTTTTTTCAGCGTATCGATCACCGCCATCGCGCCGGCCACGCCGGTGCCGTCGTCGTGCGCGCCGGTGGCCAGGTCCCAGGAATCGAGGTGGCCGGAGACGATCACCACCTCGTCCGCCTTGTCGGTGCCCGGCAGGTCGGCGATCACGTTGTAGCTGTCGACTTCGGGCAGGTTTTGCGGCGTCAGGGTCAGGCGCATTTTCAGCGGGCCGCGCGCCGACAGGCGGCTCATCAGCATCGCATCCTCGGCCGTCACGGCGCCGGCGGGAATGCGCGCGCCCTCCACCACGCCGGTGGCGCCGGTGTGCGGGATGCGGTAGTTGGCGCCGCCGACCGAGCGCACCAGCGCCGCCGCCGCGCCCATGTCCGCCGCCAGCTTGGGACCGGCGAAACGGAAGCCGGCGCCGCGGCCATAGGCCGGCCCGGCGTGGCCGCGATCGGCCATTTCCTGGTCGAACGCCACGTCGAACAGCACGATGCTGCCCTTGACCTGCGCCGCCTTGGCCTTCAATTCATCGAAACTGCGCACGATGAGCACCGGCGCGGTCAGGCCGGCGGCCGGCGTGGCGCCCGAGCCGCCCAGCGCGGTCAGCACCACCTTCTGCGTGATGCCGGCCGGACGGCCCGTGTACTCCACCAGTTCGGCCGACTCGGCGCCGCGCACCCAGTGCGGCACCTTGACCGGCTGCAGCGTCACCTTGGCGCCCAGCTTGCGCATGGCTTCCGCCACCTGCTCCACCGCCGCCGCCGCGCCGGGGGAACCGGACAGGCGCGGGCCGACCAGGTCGGTCAGGTCGGCCAGGCGCTCGTAGGCCCAATCACTCTTCATCGCGTTGTCGCGGATCTGGTTCAGCGTGGCAGGGTCGTTGGGGGCGGCGCTGGCGCCGACACACAGCAGGCTTGTGGCCAGCACGGTCAGCGAAAGGGATTTCTGGAGGACGGATTTCATGCGATTCCTGTAGAGATAAAGAGTGGGTAGCAGGAAACGATAACCGATCGTGATGAACTTGTCATCCATATTGATTTGCTATCGGAGTTGCACTACCATGAAACTTCATCTGCCTGAAGAAAGCGCCTATGCTCAAGGGTCAACTCTGCACCGTTCGTCATCTGGTGACCGCCGATCTGAACACCTTCATCGCCCTGGTCAACGACCTGCCCTCACGCGGCGACTATTTCTCCAGCCACTTCAAATCGCCCGAAACCATGCGCAAGGAGTTCATGCAGCACGGTTTTGTCAGCGAGGACAGCGAACTGTTCGTGATCGAGGACGCGCTGCACCACGTGGTGGGGGTGATCACCCATTTCAAAACCCGCACGCCGGTGGCGCGTGAAATCGGCTACCGGCTGTTCGACCGGAAGCTGGCGGGGCGCGGATATGTAACGGAAGCGTGCCGCCTGCTGGTCGATTACCTGTTCAATGTCCACCCTTACCATCGGCTGGAGCTGCTGACGGCGCCGGAGAACGTGGCCTCGGTGCGGATCGCGCAAAAATGCGGCTTCCAGGCCGAAGGCACGTTGCGCCAATCCTTCTTCATCAACGGCCAGTACAGGGACGTGACGGTGTTCAGCCTGCTGCGGCCGGAGTGGGAGCGAGAACGTCTCTAATTGTTACAAGGCATTACCGCGCGAGCCGGTTTGTAAGCATGTGTATAAGACGTGGCAATAATTTTTCAGGGATTTATAGTGGAGTCACTGGCTAGCGAATCATTCCGGTTCAGGCCACAGCAAGGGGATTACCATGTTGAGCAAAAAATTATTGGGTGTAGCGTTACTGACCGTAGCAGCGGTATCGTCGTCGGCATACGCAGGCGACCGTGATTTCAACACGGTGGCCGGGGCTGTGGTCGGTGCCGCCATCGGCAACAGCGCCGGCGGCCGCGATGGCGCCATCGTCGGCGGCCTGGTTGGCGCGGCCGTGGGCAACAGCATCCGCACCTCGGACGACCGCTATTATCGCGGCCGTGACCGCGGCTACGTCGAAACCCGCGTCTACACCCAGCCCGCACCGGTGTACTACGAGCGCCCGGCGCCAGTGTACTACGCGCCGCCGGTACGCTACTACCAACCGCCTCCACGCGTGGTCTACGTTGAGCCGGCCCGCCCGTACTACCGCGAAGAGCGCTGGGAGCGCCGCCACTACCACCACGATCGCTGGGATCGTTAATCTCCCGGCCACCAGCCCCGGATTTTCCGGGGCTTTTTTTCGTCCCTCCGCTAGGCATCCGCGACGGGGGGAATCATGACGACAGCAGACGCAATCATCGCTTTGGAACTGGGCCACTACCGGCTGCGCGAGCAGATCGGCGGATCGGCCTACGGCATTATCTGGCGTGCCAGCGGGCCGCAGGCCACGCGCGACGTGGCCATCAAGTTAATCAATCGGGAACAGATGGCGCGCGCCCTGCCCGCCCAGCGCGAGCGCTGGATCGCCGCCGCCGATAACGAGATCGCGTTCCTGCGGTCGCTGGAGCCATGGGACGAGCGCCACATCGTGCGCCTGCTGGACAGCGGCTGGCACCAGGGCCTGCCCGTTCTGGCGCTGGAATTGATGAGCTCCGACCTGGGCAGGCACATGGCGGCGCTCAAGGGACGCGGCGAGCCCCTGCCGCTGGCGCAGGCGCTGGGCTGGATCGCCCAGCTCAATCAGGCGCTGGCCAAGGTGCATCAATATGGTTGGCGCTATCTGGACCTGAAGCCGGCCAACGTGCTGCTGGATGCCCATCTGAACACCGTCAAGCTGGCCGATTTCGGCACCAACCGCGCGTTGGACAGCCTGCAGCCACACTCGTACGCCGGCACCGCCAACTGGCAGGCGCCGGAGCAGTTCTTCCCGGCCGGCGACGGCGCCTATGCCACCGGCGCGCGCAGCGATTACTTCTCGCTGGGCGCGTTGCTGTACTTTCTGGTGACAGGCGCGCCGCTGCGTTTTTGCAGCGAGTGCGGCCAGGCCTATCGCGAACATCATGTGGCGGGGGCGGATCTGCTGCGCGGCCGGAATGGCGGCGAGATTCCGGCCGCGCTGCAACCGGAGGAGGAACAACGCTTTGCCGCCACCCTCCCCGCCGACAAGCGCGATGCCGCGCTGGAGCTGCTGCGCGCCCTGCTGCAAATCGATCCAGCGCGGCGGCCGCGCCACGCGCTCCAGATCAGCCGCATGCTGAACGCGGTCCAGGGCGTGAAGACGGCGCGCGGCACGTTCGACGCCGCCGATCCGGTGCTGGCGATGCGCCGGCCTTCCGCCATCAATGGCTGGCAAACCATGCAGGCGGCATGATGCGTACCTCCGCCTCCCGCGTTGCGCCGCATCCCGCCGGCAGCCTCACCGCAAACCTGGCCGAGGGGCTGGCAAGCCTGCTGCGGGCGGGCCGAAGGGCCGCGCTGCGTCACAGCGGCATGGCGTGCACGCTCGCCTTGCTGGCGGTCCTCAGCGGCTTGCAGGCACTGGCGCTGTTGCGCGCGCCGGCCGCATGGCTGCCCTCCGCCATCACCGTCAACCTCGCCGCCGGCAACGTCGTCACGCTGGGGCAGCGCGAACTGGCCGCGCCGCAAACGGACCGCAACCACCTGTCACTGCGCCGCAACGCCGAAGGCCGCTGGTTCCTGCGTAACCTGAGCGCCTCCCGGCCGGCGGTGCTGCTGCGCGACACGCACGAGCAACGCCTTGGCAGCGCCGATCTGCAAGGGGTGCGGCGGTTCCAGATCGATGGCGCCGTATTCGACATGCGCGCCGCCGACGCGCGCAGCGTGCGCTTCACCCGCGACGGCCGCGAATGGCGCTATGACGGCGCGGTGCTGTATCGCGACGGGCGGCAGCAAGCCAGCTGCCCGGATGCGCGGATCTCGGGCAAGCTGCTGGCGGCGTGGAACCGCGTCATGCCGCAGCCGCTGACGATCGCACGTCCGCTGAGCTTTGGCGGCAACCTGTATTGCGACAACCGGCTGGGACTCGCGCAGGTAACGCCGGGCGCCGCCCAGGTGGCGCGGATCGACGGACGCCTGCAACTCTCGGCCGGCAATCCCGATGGCGACCGCGCCGCCGTGCTGGTGGAACAGGCCGACTTGCGCAAGCAGGAGGCGGCCCTGGACGGCGTGAACGCGATCATGATCGGCCGCACGCGACTGCAGCTGTCCATCAACGGCGAACAATTGACGCTGCATCCCGGCCGTCACGTCACGCTATACAGCGAACCGGAACTGAAGCTGCCGGAGCACATTCGCTGGGAGTGGCAACAGCGCGCGCTGTTCAGCGGCGGCCCGACCGGCACGGTGCTCGCGGTCCTTGCACTCTCGCTCGTGTGCGTGGGCGTCGCCGCCCTCATCCCGTCGGCCCGCGCGGCGCGGCTGGCGGAAGCGGCGGCGGGACTGGCGTCCGCGGGCATGCTGGCGGCGGGCGTGACCGCGCTGGTGGCGCAGCGCACCGGCTATCCGCCAAGCGCCGCCTGTTCGCTGCTGCTCGGCGCCGGCGCGCTGCTGCTCTGGCTTGCGCTGCCGGAGCCTGGCCCGCGCCGCCTGACGCTGGCGACAGCGACCGGCGCCATCCTGCTGGCCGCCGGCCTGCTGGCGCAGCTGGAACTGGGGCTCGGCGCGCTGGAATCGTCCTGGCTGCGCTACTACCAGAAGTCCGCCGCCATGCTGGCCATCGGCGCCGGGCTGGGGGCATTGCTGCGCACATGGGCGCACCATCATGCCGCGCGCGGCGGCCAGCTGCAACAACGCACCATCGAATGGATACTGGCGCTGTTCGCCGCCGCCGCGCTGGCCGCGCTGGCCGCGCAAGTGCTGTGGGGCGATGAAACCGGCGTCTTCGACCTGCAACCGGTGGAGCTGGCCAAACTCGCCCTGACCGCCCTGGCCGCCCACTGCCTGGCCCTGCGCTTCAACTGGCATAACGGGCCGCAGCGGCTGGCCGACCACGGCGCCCGCTGGCTGCGGCTGATCGCCCCCGCGCTGCTGTTCCTGGCCCTGCTCGGCCTCGCGCTGGTGCAGGTGGACGACTTCTCGCCATTGATCCTGCTGCTGGTGTGGAGCACCGGCATGGGCCTGGCCTACGCCGTCGCCGCTCGCAACCGTCCGCTGGCCGCGTTCCTGCTCGGCGGCGCCATGCTGGCCGCCGGCGGCGTGATCTACCTGCGTCTGGCCGGCACCGATGACCTGATACGCTGGGGCTTCTACGCCGACCGCTTCCTGGTCTGGCTCAATCCCGCCGAGCACCCGCACACCGGCCAACAATTGCTGCTGGGCGCGCGCGCCATCGGCGACGGCGGCTGGTTCGGCGCCGACCACTGGCTCGGCCTGCGCACCCTCGGCCAAGTTGCCGGCGAAGTGGTGCGGATCCCCGCCGTGCAGGACGACTTCGCGGCCTCGTTCTTCCTCAACCGTCACGGCCTGCTGGGCGGGCTGCTGCTGTGGGCGGTGCAGGCGGCGTTTCTGATCGGGCTCCTGCTGTGCGCCCTGCGCGCCTATCGCCACGGCGCGGCGGCGCGCAACTTCCGCCAGGCCTGGCTGGGGCGCTTCCGCTACTTCGCCCTGTGCGGCGGCGGCGCGTTCGTGCTGGGGCATTTCCTGCTTTCGTGGGGCACCAACCTGGCGATCTTCCCCATCATGGGACAGCCGATGAGTTTTCTGTCGGCCGGCGGCAGCCACCTGCTGTTTTTCCTGTGCCCCCTGCTTACCTTCAGTGCGATATCTTCCGAAGGAGTCTGAATCATGCCGACCTATGTCCAACACGCCGTCCTGGGACGCATTCCGGACGTGTTCAACGCCGAGGCCATCTGGCAAACGCCCGGCCTGGCCTTGTTCTCCCGCCGTCCGCTGCTGCGCGACCTGCTGGAACGCAGCCCGCGCGAGCATCGCGGCCGCGCCGCCACGCGCTGCTTCTCGCACGTGACGCTGATGCTGCCGCAGGAAGACGTCGACGACGACTATCACCTCACCCGCGGCGCCCGCGCGCGCGACCTCGCGCAAACGCTGGCCGCCTTGCACCAGAAGGACTTCGGCGACCTGCTCGGCAGCGACCAGGTCCGCTACGACGTGGTCGGCCATGCCGACCTGGCCCCCGGCGAGATCGAGGTCAAGTTCGGCCACGCGGTGTACCTGCCCGCACCCGATGAGCAAATCCTCTACAACGTCAGCGTGTCGCGCGACAGCGCCATCTGGCACCCGGTATGCCCGATCTATCCCAACCAGCGTCTGGCGCTGATCGGCGGCCAGGGCGGCGAGGCCAGCGCGGTGGCGCAGGGCTGGCCCTTCGGCCCGGACGCCGCCGTGCTGATACTGAACGACGGCCCGGACGCCCCACCCGTGGTGCAGATGCGCCCCAAGGACGCCTTCGATTGCCAGTACGATCCGCGCAGCGGCTACCACACCATCAAATCGCGCCGCGAGCCGCAAGGCGGCCAGCGGCTGCTGCTGAAAATCGCGCGTACCGGGATTGCGCCGGCGGCCTCCGGCAGCGCCTCCAGTCGTCCGGCCGTTTGGCAAAGCCGGGCCGGCGCCGCCGTCACGCCTGCCAGTGCGCGCACCGGGGCCGCGCCGATCGACCTGACCGCCGTGCCGGCGGCCGCCAGCCACAAGCCAGCCAATCGCCCCGGCGAGAGCGACGCCACCTACGCGCCGATCGCGCAGCAACGCGTCAGCCTGGTGGCGCTGGCCCTGCCGCGCCTCAGCCGCTACCGCGACACCGGCGCGCAGGCGCTGGAACTCCCGTTCAACAACGCCCTCGCGCTATCGGCCGACGCCCAGCCGGCAATCAGCCTGATGGTCGACGCGGCCGACAATCTGTACGCCTGCACCGCCGAGGGCCGGCAACGCATCGAGGCCCCCGCCAGCTTCGCGCCGGTGGATACACGCGCGCTGCGCCTGCTGCCGGCAGCCCCCGAAATGGCCGACCGCTATCGCGCCATCGTCTGCCTCGCCCAGCCGGTCAGCACCGGCGTCGCCAGCGGCGCGCGCTTCACCTTCGGCCGCAATTCACCGATGCTGTCTGCCTTGCGCCTGCTCGATTCGCCGCGCTTCCTCAAGCGCGCCGATGGCGCGCATGCGGCCAGCGCGGACCGCATCGGCCTGTCGCGCAACGCCTTCAGCTTTGAAGCCGGCGCCAAAGGTTACACCATCGGCCGCCTGAGCGAAACGCAGGCGCTCTATCACCTGGACGAGCAACTGCAATTCGTCGCCACGGTGGGCGCGGCGCCCTACCTGCTGCCGCACGGCCACCACCTGGCGGCGGGCCACTATGTGCTGCGCTTCGAGGTCTGAGCCGCCATGGACGCCGTCAAACTCCACGCCGTCGCGGCCTTCGCCGCAGGCCTGATCATCACGCTGTTCCTGGCGGCCTACCTGACGCCGCGCGGCTGGTGGCGGCGTCCCAACGCGCGCGCGCTGTTCATCATGATGGCCGGCGCGTGGGGCTTCGGCAGCCTGATTTTATACGCCACCCATGGCGCCACCGCCGCCCACGCCAGCCCCGTCACGCCCTCGTCCGCCCCCGCCGTTCTGGTCAGCGCAACAACCATCGATGGCACAAGCACCGCCGGCCGCGCGTTCCGCGTCCACCGCGACCTGAATCTGCGTGCCGCGCCCGGTGTGCATGCCGCGCGCGTCGGCGTGGTGCCGGCCGGCGCCAGCGTCACCTCCACCGGCGAACGCAATGGCGACTGGTGGCAAATCCAGGCCACCATCGAGGGCCGCGAACAAACCGGATGGGCCAGCAGCCTGTGGCTGCGCCGGAGCAGCGAATGACCACCGCCGCCGGCGTTTTTTCAGCTAAGCTGTGGCCTTTCGCATCCCGCGCGCCAGCGCCCGCACCGATGACCCGCATCACCGACCAACTCAACTTCGGCCCTGTACTGGACATCGCGGCCCGCAGCGCCGCCAGCATCAGCAAACTGCAAGTGCCGGAGAACCAGGACAACCTGCTGATCATCGACGCCGAAGGCCGCGCGGTCCTGCTGCGCAACCAGTCGCCGCGGACCACCACGCTGGGCGATTGGCCGCACGGCCACGTGCGCGTCGCGGTCCTCGACGGCATGGGCGGCCACGGACACGGGCGCCAGGCCGCCGAAGCCGTGGCCACCGGCCTGCTGCAAATCCCCGCCTGCAGCACGCAGGAACAACTCAACGCCCACCTCGACCTGCTGCACCATCAATTGCAGGCGCGCTTCAGCCGCCCGGACGACCACGACACCTTCCGCCGCCCCGGCACCACGCTCACGCTGCTGGAAATCCCGCCGGGCCAACCGCCGATGCTGTTCCACGCCGGCGACTCGCGGCTGTACGAAATCACGCCCCATGCCACGCAAGCGCTGACGGTGGACCATGTCCCCGCCACCGCGTTCGCCATGCACGGCCTGCTGGGCGAGGACGAATGGTGGCAACAGGTACACGGCGAGCATCGGGCGCAAATCTCGCAGGCCTACATCCTCGGCAACGCCTTCGTCAATCCGCAAATCCTGGACGATGGCCTGCTGCCGCTGGACGGGGCCAACCTGCCACCGTTCCTGCGGCACTTGGCCGACCGCCGCGCCATCACGCCGCAGGCCGGCGCCACCTACCTGTTGGCCACCGACGGCTTCTGGTCGTGCGCCCGTCCGCTGGCGTGGATCGCGCGTTGGCCGGCATTGCTGGACCAGCCCAGCGCCGGCGCCGCGCTCGACGCCCTGTTCAACGACTATGCCCACAACCCGCCGCCGCAACTCCACATCGACAACCTGAGCGCCATCGTGATCCGCTTCCGCGCGCCGGAAAATAGCGGAAATGTTGACGAAACAGCACTACCAACAGCAGCAATTCCGTCGCATTTTTGAAATGTGCACAGAGCCGTCGCAAAAATGGTTGCGAAGTTTGCCAAACAGAGTGAAAACCGCATAAACTGACAGGTATCCCATCGGTCGGTTTGTCATGAAAAAATGCAGTAATGCCCAGCACCCGCACTGCACTTATTGGGTCTTGCCGGGAGAGCAAAATTGCGAAGGCGGCCACGCCCAAGCAACGCCTTCCAGCTTCGACCTGTTGACTGCTTTGCGCACTTCCCGTGCCGCCTCCCCGGCCACGGCGCTGGATGCCGTCCCTGCCGCCGAAACCCAAGCCGCCAGCCACTACGCCCGCCCGCTGCAACGCGCGCAGGCGGAACGTCCGCAACTGCACATCAGTGGCTTCGACCCGCGCGCCGCCGGCGGCCGCCAGACGCTGAAGATGGAACTGCGCGGCATGCCCGAGGCGTGCGCGCCGCAACTGACGCTGCAATTGCAATCGGACCTGATCCCGCACGGCGCCTCGCGCCAGCAATTCGTGCGCGCCGTGGATGGCGAATGGCGTCCGGTGTTCGTCGAGTTTTCCTCGCGCGGCAAGGAGCACGGCCAGTACCAGATCAGCATCGAGCTGCTGAGCCAACACGCCGGCATGGCCGCGCGCAAATGGGTGTGCACCTTCGTGATCCTGGTGCCGCGGCTGGACGCCACGCTGACCGAGATCCACCGCATCTTCCTCAGCACCCACAAGAACGTGCGCGTGATGGCGGACGACGCCTCCATCGCCCGCGTCAGCGCGCAAGGCGGCGACAGTCTCGATATCGACGTCACCGCCCGCAACGCCGGCATCGCGCACCTGGACCTGAACGCGCCGGCCGGCAAGGTGGACCTGGGCTTCTCCACCATCGCCTGGGACGAGGACCTGATCGAAATCGACATGCCGCAAGCGGCCGCGCTGCATCCGCACCCCAGCGCCGCCGCCTCGCTGGTGAACGCGGCGCCGGAAGCCGGCGCGCAGCGACAGATTCGCCTGTTCGCCATGGACGACTGCGTGATCGGCCGCTTTGAGCTGGTCGATCCGGAAGCGGACGTGCTGCTGACCCACTACACGGCCGATGGCCAGGACACCAACGGCCTCACACGCCGCCTGTCCGGCCGCCACGCCATCATCCGCCGCTCCGGCCTGGGGTTTGAAATTGAAGACGTCTCGCGCTACGGCATCCTGCTGGATGGCGTCTGGCCGGGCAAGCACAAGCCGACCGCGCTGCGGCTGGGCATGCGGATTGAATTCAGCGCCAGCATCAAGGGGATCGTGACGCTGTCGGTATCGGCCATCATGCCGCACGGCGTGATCCTGCACCGTGTGGACCACGGCGCCAATGCCGAAAGCTTCTATCTGCTGGCGCCGGAAACCCATCCCGGCTACCCGGTCAAATCGTTCGCCGCCGCGCCGCATGCGGCCGCGCTGCCGCTGCTGTTCCATCGCGGCGGCGGTTTCTGGCATCTCGATCAGCTGACCGGCAAGGAAACCGCGCTGGCGCCGACCGTCTCGCTGGATAAGCTGAGCCGCGTGCCGCGCCACACCCGCTTCGCCAGCGATCCCTATCCGGAACACTGGATCATCCGCACCGGCGGCAGCGACATGGTCAGCACCGTGGCGGCGAACGCCATGTCCACCGCCTGACGACCGTCATTCCCGCGCAGGCGGGAATCCATACGTCGCGTACCTGGTCTGCTCAGCATGGGTTCCCGCCTGCGCGGGAACGACGGGATCAGGTCTTTCTGGCTGGCAGAGGAATCCACTCCGTTTCACCAGGCACTTTAGGGAAGCGCTGCGCCTCCCAATCCTCGCCTGCCTGCACAATGCGCTCCTTGCTCGACGAGACGAAGTTCCACGACATGAAACGATGGCCGTCCAGCGGCTCGCCGCCGATGACGACGAAACGCGCCTCAGTGTTGGCCTTGACGCGGCGCGTGTCGGCGGTATTCAGCAATGCCATGTTATGCAACTCCAGCGCGGCGCCATCCACTTCCAGCTGACCGCTGATCGGATAGATCGCCGCCTCCGCCGGCAAACCGTTCAGCGCCAGTTCATGGCCCGGCTTGAGGGCGATGTCCAGGTACAGCGTCTGGCTGTAAGTCTGCACCGGCGAGGTCTGGCCGAAAGCGGAGCCAATCAGCACACGGATATCTGCGCCATCCACCGTCAATTCCGGAATCGCGCTGGACGGCGTGTGGCAGAAGCCCGGCTCCGTTTCCTCGTGCGCCACCGGCAGCGCCGCCCACAATTGCAGACCGTGCGTGCGGTGCGGCACGCCGACCAGATCCTTAGGCGTGCGCTCCGAGTGGACGATGCCGCGGCCGGCCGTCATCCAGTTGATCGCGCCCGGTTCGATGCGCTGGAAAGTGCCCAGGCTGTCGCGGTGATCCATCGCGCCTTCAAACAAGTAAGTCACCGTCGCCAGGCCGATATGCGGATGCGGGCGCACATCGTGATCGGCGTCGGCCGGCACATCCACAGGGCCGAAATGGTCGAAGAAAATGAACGGGCCAACGGCCTGTTTGACCGCCGACGGCAAATAGCGGCGCACCACAAAACCGCCGCCCAAATCCTTTTCATGGCCCTTCAACAGATTGGATATCGTCATGGTCTTACCCCAGCACGGTGGTGACTTCGGTGGTCACGGACGTCATCAGCTTATGGATCGGGCACTTCTGCGCGGCGGCCAGCAGTTCGGCGCGTTGCGCCTCGGTCAGGTCGCCGGTGACGTGCAAGGTCGCATGCAGGCGGTAGATGCCCTGGCGCTCCTCGCTGGCGTCGCGCTCCATGCTCACTTCAACGTGCTCCAGCGGGATGTTCTTGCGCTTGGCGTACCACACCACCGTCAGCGCCTTGCATGCGCTCAGCGCCGCGTCGTACAGATCATGCGGGGACGGGCCGGCGTCATTGCCGCCCTCCTCCACCGAACCGTCGGTGGAGATAATGTGGTTGCGCACGTGGACGATGTGGCGCATCGGCAGGGATTGATCGCGCAGGGCTTTGATAGTCATTCGGTGTTCCTTGTGGCGGTTGAATCAGAACCAACAATGTACACCGAATGAAGGGGTTGCGCTTCTACTATAAGGCTACGCGCCGACCAACACCATCGAGAAATCGGCGCCGGACTGGCGCAGCGCCTTGAGGCGGGTATGTTCGGGGTCGTTGTACCAGGCTTGCGCCTGTTCGGCGGATGGGAATTCGATCACCACCATCGTCTCCGGCAGCGCGGGCGCGCCCTCCATCGCCTGCGGCGGCGACTTTGCCACCAGCTTGCCGCCGTGTTTCGCGGTCAGCGCCGGCATATGGGCGCCGTATTCCTTCTGCCATTCCGTGCTGCGCAGGGTTGCGTATCCGATTGCGTATGCTGCCATGATGACCTCCTGTGGTTTGTGTGACTTCATTATCATCACAATCCGTTTAGACATAAATGCGATAGAATTTCACTCACCCCTAACAATTAGTTTCGAATATGAGCGACAAGCTACGCAGCATGGAGGTGTTCGTTGCCGCGGCCACGGCGGGCAGCTTTGCGGCGGCGGCACAGACGCTGGAAATATCGGCGGTCATGGTGGGCAAACACGTGCAGGCGCTGGAGCAGCAGCTGGGCGCGCGCCTGATCGAGCGCAGCACACGCCGGCAAACCCTGACCGAGATCGGCGCCGCCTACCTCGAACGCTGCCGCGACGTGCTGGCCAGCGTGGACGCGGCGGACCACGTGGCGGAAAACCTGCGCGCCGAACCGCAAGGCAGTTTGCGCATCTCGGCGCCGGCGACATACGGCGAACAGCGCCTCACACCCGTCATCGCGGCCTACACGGCGCGCTATCCCAAGGTGCGCGTCGACTTGGTACTCAGCAACCGGGTGATTGACATGGCGGAGGAAGGCGTGGACGTCACCATTCGCTCCGGACCGATCACCGACACCGCGTTGATCGCCCGTCCGCTGCAACCGGGGCGCGTGCTGGTGGCGGCCAGCCCCGCTTATCTGAAGAAGCACGGCACGCCGCGACACCCGTCGGACCTCGAGCGGCACAACTGCCTGGTGTTCGCGGGCGGCGCCACCACCTGGCGCTTCCAGCGCGGCGAAGAAAAGGTGGCAGTCAACGCGCGCGGCACGCTGGTCAGCAACACCGGCGCCTCGCTGGTGATTGCGGCCATCGCCGGCATGGGCGTCGTCATGCAAGCGGACGTGCTGATGGAGCCGGCCCTGAAAGCCGGAGAGTTGGTGCGTCTACTGCCAAAATGGGAACTGCCCAGCCGCGCCATGCACATCCTGCGCCGCCCCGAAGCCAGGCCATCCGCCAAAGTCCGCAGTTTCGTCGACTTCGCGCTGGAGCGGCTCGGCTAACGGCCTCGTGACACGCAGCATGGCGTCTTGCGGTAAACTTCCGGCATGGATAAACAGATGACTGCCGAACTGCTGGAAAGCTGGCTGCGCGCGCGCTCGATTGCGCGCAATCTGCCGCAACCCGTGCCCGATCGCGGCGGACTGCGCCTCGAGACCAATAGCGCCGACGAGTTGCGCCGCTATGTGTTCGCAGGCCCATCCCCCGTCATTACCGAACTGGCGCTATCGATCGATCAACCGCACGTGTTCATCAAGATGTGCGGAACAGGCGCGCGCCTGCAGTCGCTGGTCACGCCCAAGTGGCAGTTGCAGCCGATCGGTTATCTCATGATCAGGGACGCGGGCCGCAATCCCGTGCCATCGCTGCCGCCGGGCTACTGGCTGCAGGTGCAGACCGAAGGCGCCGTCACGACCGCGCGCATCTTCGCGGAGGACGACACGCTCGCCGCCAGCGGCTATGCGGCGGAACATGAGGGCGTGTTCATCTTCGACCGCATCGCCACCGCGCCAACGCACCAGCATCAAGGACTGGGCGCCGCCGTCATGGCGGCGTTGGGAACGGCGCAGCAATCGCAAGCCGCGCGGCGCGTGCTGGTGGCGACCGAGGCCGGGCGGGGACTCTACGCCACACTGGGCTGGAGCGTGCTCTCGCCCTTCGCCACGGTGACGATCACACCACCTTTTTAACGAACTCCGTCTTCAGGCTCATGGCGCCGAAACCATCGATCTTGCAGTCGATGTCGTGATCGGCATCGACCAGGCGGATGTTCTTCACCTTGGTGCCGACTTTCACCACACCGCCGCCGCCCTTCAGCTTCAAGTCCTTGATGACGGTGACGGTATCGCCGTCCTGCAGCACATTGCCGACCGCATCGCGATACACGCGGGCGCCTTCCTCGGCCGCTTCGGCGGCGCCGGCGGTCCACTCGTGTGCGCACTCGGGGCACACCAGGTTGGCCCCATCTTCATAGGTGTATTCGGAACTGCATTTAGGGCATGGGGGCAAGGCGCTCATAAGTGATCCTGACTTTTCAAAGGCCAGCAGTATACCTTATGCCAGCTTGCGTGCGACCCGGAAGCCGACGATGTCATTCGCCAGCACGGCTGAAAAGCCATTGCGCACCGCCGACCGCAGATAGCGCGGGTTATATAGCCAGGAGCCGCCGCGCAGCACGCGCCGCACCGGATCGCCGCCCTCTTCCCACGCGCTGCCATCGACCGGCGCGCCGACGTAGTTATC
This sequence comes from Duganella sp. SG902, assembly GCF_013376005.1. Taxonomy (GTDB): domain Bacteria; phylum Pseudomonadota; class Gammaproteobacteria; order Burkholderiales; family Burkholderiaceae_D; genus Rugamonas. The sequence goes on from NZ_JABMJK010000011.1 coordinate 200,120, forward strand.
GTGCACCACGTCCTGCGTCCACTCCCACACGTTGCCGTGCATGTCGAACAGGCCCCAGGGATTGGGCTGATACGCGCCAACCTTGGTGGTGCCCTGCACGTAGGCGCCGCGCTGGCCGCCGTTGTAGGTGTAGTGGCCGTCGTAGTTGGCCTGCTCGGTGCTGATGGTATCGCCAAAGCTGAACGCGGTCCTGGTGCCCGCGCGGCAGGCGTACTCCCACTCCGCCTCGGTCGGCAGGCGGTACACCTGCCCCGTTTTCTCCGACAGCCAGCGCAGGTAAAGCTGCGCGTCCATCCAGCTGACCCCGACCACCGGATGTTCGTCGGTCTGCGCGAAACCGGGCGCGCGCCAGTCGGTATCGGACTGCGACTCCCAGCCGGTATCCTTGACGAAGCGCCGCCACTGGCCCACCGTCACCGGATAACGCCCCATCGCAAACGAATGTTCAATGCCCACCCAGCGCTGCGGCAGTTCGCGCTCAAGCCAGTTTTTTTGCGCGCCGGCCTTCACCGCCTGCGCCTGCTCATGTTCGTGGGAGCCCATCTGGAAACGGCCGGTGGGAATCAGCACCAGGTCAGGTCCCGCGCCCGTCCCGTCGAGGAAGCGGTCTCGCAGCACCCCATTGGCGTCAGCCACCGGCGTGGTGGCGGTCATCGCCGCCAGTTCGGCCGCGTGGCGCTCCGCCTGTTGCTTGCGATGCCGCTCCTGCTCCTGGCGATACGCCACTTCCGCCTTCAGCTGCGCGGCCTTGCGCTGCTGTTCCTCGCGTTCCTCGCGCGCTTTTTTGGCGTCGGCTTCGCGGCGCGCCAGCAATTGCTCACGCAATGCCTGCTTGCGCGCCTGCGCCGCGGCTTCCGCCTCGGCGCGCTGCTTCGCTTCCAGGGCGCGGCGCTGCTGTTCCTGGCGCTGTTTTTCGGCCGCCGCCGCCTGCGCCTCGGCTTGGCGGCGCGCAGCCAGTTCGGCCACCATCACCTTGCGCTTTTCCTCATCCGCGCGCGCCTTCTCCGCTTTCTCGGCCTGCGCCGCCTGCTCCTGCTTGCGCTGCTGTTCGCGCGCTTCGCGCTCGCGTGCCGCCTGCGCCGCCACTTCCGCCTCGGTCGGACCGGCGGCGCGGCCCAACGCCGCCAACAACTCGTTCACCGATGCCGGACGGCGCTCCGCCAGGTACGCGAAGCCGTCCTGCAGCACCCTCCACTGGCGCTCGTTCAAGCCACGCGGCGGCGACGGATGAAAATCCGCGGGACGCATATCGTCGAACGGCATGCGGCCTTCCAGCAACTGGTAGATCATCACCGCCACCGCGTACACGTCCAGCCGGGGCGCGGGCTGGCGCTGATGCGTGCCGGATTCCGGCGCGCGATAGCCGGCGGTGCCGGCGTTCGGCGTCTGCAAGCCAAGGCTGCTACCCGCGCTGCGCGCGCGTGAGGCGATGCCGAAGTCGAGCAGCTTGATCTCGCCGCGCTGGGTCAGGAATACGTTGCCCGGTTTGATATCGCGGTGCACCAGCTTGTGCTTGTCCCAAGCGTATTGCAGCGCCTCGCCCACCGGCGACAGCAGCTTGAGCACCGCCTCCAGCGTGAGCTGTCCCTGCTCGGCCAGATAGGCATCCAGGTCCTGCCCTTCCAGGTACTCCATGATGATGAAGTAGCTCGACGTGGCAGGATCCTGCGCCCACTCGTACACACGGACGATATTCTCATGCGCCAGCTTGCGCGCCTGCGTGGCCTCTTCGATCAGCAGCTTGGCGTGGGTGGCGCTTTGGGTCAGCTGCGGCGGCAGGATCTTCAGGGCCACCAGCTCGCTGTGGCCCAGCTCCGCGTGGGTGGCCAGGTCGGTGGCGAGCCACACCTGCCCCATGCCGCCCATGCCGATCAGGCGCTCCAGCCGGTAGCGGCGGTTTTGCGGGCCGATCTCCTGCCCGGTCATCAATCCCAGCTCGGTGCCCTGACGCTGAGCCAAAGCCGCAGGCGCGGCACTGCCTCCCGGCGGCGCGTATTCCGCGTCGAGGATGGCGTTCTTGCGACGGTCGAACTCCTGGAGACTCAACAAACCGTCATCATGTAAGGCCCGCAGTTCGCGGATCTTGTCTCTTGCTGTTTGCATCATTCCTACGTGACAGGCGCGCCGCATTCGGCGCAGAATTTATCGTTTGCGCGGCTGGCCGGCACCGCATGGCCGTTGGCGCAACGGCGTGCATGGGCAATGCCGGCATTCTGGGTATTCAACAGATCGACCTGGTAGCGGCGATCCTTTTCCAGCTCCGCGTCGCGGTGCGCGCGCTCTTCCAGCACGCGTTCATACGCCATGCGCGCGGCCTCCACCGGCGAAACGCCATGCTCAGCGGCCACCACCTGCGCCAGCGCTTGTATTTGCTCGGCCGTCATGCCGCCCTGGATCTGCAGCTTCATGATCTGCGCCACGGCTTCCACGTTGGATGGCGCGGCCACCGCGGCAATCGCCATATCGCTCAGGCGGTTGATGGTCTCCATGCGGCGGATCTCGTGATCCTGGGTCGCTTGCTGGATGTTGAACGCCGCCGCGCGCTCCTGCTCGAATTTCTTCAACTCGTGCTGCCATGCGGCTTCCTGCTCCCTCTGTTTGAGGATCAGGCGCTGTTCGTCCACCGCCAACTGATCCAGCATGGCCTGCTTGGCGTTGGCCTGATTCTGGCGCTGATGCACGCCGTCCGCCTCGATGGTGCGCAACAGCTTTTCATACTGGGCCACGGCGTCGGCCTGCGCGCCGGTGCGCTTCAGATCCTCGATCTTCTGGTTGATTTCCGCCACCTGCACGGCGTTGGCGGCATCCTTGACAGCATCTTCACGCAGCAATTCGCGTTGACGCGCCAGCGCCAGCTGGTCTTCCCATTCCTGCACGCGCTCGGCCTCGCGGCGGCGCGCGGCATTGGCCAACGTCATGCCCTGAATGCGGGCCGCGTGGGCCTCCGCCTCAATTTGCAGCTCGCGCGCCTTCTCTTCCTTCTCGCGCTGGCGCAAGGCGGCCAGCTCGCTGCGGCGATGGGATTCGTCCTCGATCAGCAAGGCTTGTGCGATCTGGCTTTCAATCGCCTGCTGGCGCAGCTGGTGCGACAGGCGCTGTTGCGCCAGCTGGCGTTGCTCGGCGGCGGTCTGCTGCAAGACCTCCAGCTCGGTGCGCATGCGGATCTGCGCCAGATGGCGCACATGTTCCCAGTCGGCCTGCTCGCCCACGCGGTGCGCCTTGTTGCGGGCCAGTTCGTGCTCCAGATCGGCCAGCACGGTGCCCGCGCCCTTGTCGAGGGCCACCTTGCGGGTCTTGGACTCCATCACGCGGCTGTAGAGCTCCACCTCGCGCGCGCGGATCGCCTGCACACGCTCGGCCTCTTTCAGCGATAGTTCCGCCTTGTTGATGCTGGCGTCCTGGCGCAGTTCGGCGCGGCGAAACTCGGAATGTATTTTCTGTTCTTCGCGCCAGATGGCCTGCCACTCTTCTTCGTTGTAGATTTCGTCCAGTTGCTTGACGTGCTCCAGCTGCACGTGGCGCTCGTCCGCCACCAGCCACATGGTGCCGACCCGTTCGCGGTTATGGTCGAATTTATCGTGACGCAGCGCGGCGGTTTCCACGCCGTCCACCGCCAGCCCGTAAGTGGCGAGACGCAGCTTGAGCGCGGCCTGCAGGCGTTCGTTCAGTTGCAGCCGCAGCTCGGCATTGCCGGCCATCTCGCGCATCGAGCGGCTGCCGACGAATTCGGCCGCCAGCTGGCGCACCGACGGTTCCAGCAGCTCATGCAGATGCAAGGTGCTGACCACGCCCGGCACTGTCATGAAATGCTGGGCGAAGGCTGGCACGTTTTCAATGCGGATGGCGATGGTGAAGCGGGCCGATATCTTCAAGTGCTCGGCCGTATGCAGATCGCTGAACGAGAACTCGACCGGCAGCGGCAGGCTGCGGGTGATGAGGATTTCGGCGTTCTGGTTGCGCAGCAGGTGGTTCAGGCGCGTGAAGAAACCCTCGATCTCATATTCGCCTTGCGGCACTTCGGTGGCCTTGTCGGCTTGCAGGATGTAGGCACGGGTGGTGGCCGGCACGCGCAGTGTCTTGGTGAAGATGCCCGACAGCGTGCTCACGCCGAAGTACACCGCCAGCTCGTTGTCGCCGGGGATCCAGCGGTTGTCACGCAGGACTGGTTCGCTGCGCGGCGCGCCCAGCGTCAGGCCGCAGTGCTTGCAGTAGCCCGACTGGTCGTCGTTTTTGTGCTCGCAACGCGGGCATTTGACGCCGCCAAAACCAAACATTTGGAACATGACAAACTCCTTCTACGATTCATCCTGGGGCCGTCCCGCGATCTGCCGATTTTAGCAGGGCGCGCCCGGTTTGCTTCTTGCGCACGGTTTAAATCATGCCAATTTTGTCAATACAAGCCAAGGTTGCGCCCTTTTGGCGCACTGCCGCGGCGAACCCCGGCGGCAATTGGTCCTGCCAGTCCTTGGGCAGCAATACGCGATCGCCGCTGTTTACTTGATTGAGTATCAATTCCAGCTTGGGCTCGCGGCCGTCCACCGTGTCGACGCGGCCGGCGTGCCAGGCGCTGGAGCAGCCCGTCGCGATGATGCGCCCGCGCGGGACGAATTCCCGCCCGCGCGCCAGGCGGTCCGCCATCACCAGCGCCAGTTGGTAGGATCCGCCCTGGAAGCGCGGCTGGCCAAAACGGACCACCGTGCGCCAGCGGTTCAAGCCTTTGCCGTCGAAATGGCGGGCCGCCGTGAGCGTTTGGCGGATCTCCTGTTGGGCTGTGAGATCGAGGCCGGGCGCGGCGATGCTGTCTTCCTCGTTCGCGACAGGAGCTTCCAGCGGGAAGACGCTGACTTCGAGCCAGCCCAGGGCATCGTTAATGCCGCCGCTATGCAGCGGGAACCAGGTACGGATGGTGGAAACGGCGGCCGACAGGTCGGCATGGCCGCTCAACGCGCCCAGATGCGTGATGTGCAGCGTGCTGCCGGCGTCTTGAGGGCCGTCGGCGGCGGACGCTATGGTCACCAAGCCGTTGACGCGGCCGAGGTGCCATGCGTCGGAACTGCCTTGGGCGGAGATGCGCCGGTCTGGCGTGAACGGATGCAGCCCGCGCACCATGCGGTCGGCCAGCACGGCGGCCAGTTCCCAATCACGCTCGCCGGCGCCGGGTGCGATGTCCATGCTGAGCACCACCTGGTCGCGGCTGTCGAGGCGGACTTCCGTGTGGCGCGCAAGGCGGACGACTTGCTGCATGCGCTCTGCAGTTTCCGGTGCGTTCGGTGCGCTGCATTTCACATCGGCGCGGTTGGCGCGCGGGCGGCGGCTGGCGGTGATGGTCACGATGCGGCCGTCGGCCAAAGCGCTGCGACATTCGGCATTGGCGGGGACAGCGGTGATGGAGATGGTGCTCATAGCGTCGGCTCCATGCGCGGCAGGTGCGGCAGGCGGCGCAGCGACAGCCCAGTTTCCAGGTTGGCGCAGATGCGGTCCGCTTCGTCCAGCAGTTGCGGCCATTGCTGTGGGTCCGCCAGTTGAAGGCGGGCCAGCAGGGACCAGGCTTCGTCCAGCGCCGCCTGGGCGATCAGTGTTTGGGCGACGCGGCGGGCCTGATCGTTGGCGGACAGCGGCTGGTCCGGGGCCGCCCATGCCAGCGCGGGCATGGTGTTGACGTTGAGGGTCGCCATGCCGAAGCGGAGCAGCAAGGCCTGGTGCGTCTGGAAGATCGGCAGTCCCTCGGGCAGCGCAAGCACGCGCAGTTCAGTGCTCAGCGCGGGCAGTTCAAGGAACAGGCGGCGCAAGGCCCGCGCATCCTGCTCTGCCGCCTGATCGGCCGAAGGCGCGGCGGTCGGCGCGGGAGTGGATGATGCGGTCTGGGTGTCCGATGCGGGCAATGCGGCGGATGACGGGGACGTTGCGGCGGGGCGGGCGCGTTCGGCCTCTTGCTGGGCGCGGACCTGCAGCATGGTGGCGTAGTCGATTTGCTCGCCCAGGTCCACGGGCACGCAGTCGTCCACCGTCACGCCATAGCGCGTGTACATCAGCTGATTCAGGCCAGCGCGGAACGCGTGCCATTCCTCCAGCGTGGTGCAAGGCGGCAGGTCAAGCGCCCCTTGCGCCAACTCGGCCTGCAAGGCCAGTTCCGCCGACGCGGCGAAGTCGGCCACCGTCAAACGCCCCGCCGTCTCGCTGTACAAGAACAAATCGAACCGCTGTTGCGACACGCGTGGATTGGCCGCATCCACCACGAAGCGCAGGCGCAAACCCCACTCCGGCGCCGCAGCGAATGGCGCCAGGTCGACCGTGTACGGCCCCGGGTGAAAGCAAAACGCGGTTTCGCCCTGCTCGCACACCACCCTGCCCGCCGCAACGCGGCGCGCTTGGCCGGCGGCATTGAAGATCAACACTGTGCTCTGTGCGGGCGCGACATCCCCGTCATCGAGCCTCAGCGCGATCAGTGTGCTGCCCAGGCCACCGAGGTCGGCGGCCGGTTTGCGGCGGCGGCTGAACAATCCCATGATCTAAGGCGCTACCGGTTCGACGGCAAAGCCAGCCCCATATAATTGAAAGTGCGATGCCGGCGCCGTCGCGAACGGCCATGCGCGCTCGCACTCGCCGTCGGCATCGAGCCGGCCTTGCAGGATGATCGCGCCGCCGCCGTCGATCACGCGCAACTGCGGCTGCTCCCGCAACAGGCGCGCTGCGAACGGCGCCTCCGCCGACAAGCTCAGAATCACTTGCCAGCCGCCGTCCCTCGGCAGGAAATGCAAAGTCCAGTGACCATCATCCGTGACCAGGGCCTCCAAGGCCTCCGCCGTGGAGGCGGCGCGCAGCATGCCGTGGCTGCCGGTCCATTCAGGATCGTTGGCGGCCGGCCGAGGCGCGGCGTGACGCTCCAGCGATAATTGGCGGAAGCGGCGCAAGGTCAATGGCGACCCGGCCAGGGCCTGCCGCTCGTTCGGCGTCAGGACACGGCTGCCGTCGATGGCCGCCAGCATGGTGGCGTCGGCCAGCATCAGGCGATCGCCCGCGACGGGGCGCGTCAATAGCAAGCGTTCGCGCAGGCGCGCCTCGAGATCATCTTGTGCTGAGTTCAAATCGTTCTCCTTCATCGCGCGCCCACCGCTTGCAGCTTGGCGATCGCTTCATTACGGCGCTTGCGCAGCGTCGGCATCGAAATCTGGTCCAGCGCCGCCAACTGCTGCAAGGTCGGCAGCTCGCCGGTGACCGGATCCAGCCAGGCGTCCGGATAGCTGTCGTCGGCCGCGCCCAGCAGCTTCTGGTAGACCGCCAGACGGATCGGCAGCGATTCGTCACGCAATATGCGGACCGCCCAGCTGCCGGCTTCCTGCGCCGCCCGCGCCAATTCAAGATAGCGGAGGGGCAGGGAAAGCTCCGCGGCCCGGGACTGTTCGGCCGCCAGCTCCGCTTCGGACGGCGCGGCGTCGTCCGAAGCGGCGGCGGTGTCGATGCCGTCCTCCTCGTGCGGATCAGGCTCCGGCGCGGCGAGGATGCGGTCATCGTCATGCGGCGGACCGCTGGCTTCCGCATGCTCGGACTCGCCCAGCACGCGCCAGTAATCTTCCAGCCATAGCGCCGCCTCGCCGGCATCGCCCTGCCATTCCTCGGCGCTGTCCATGTTGGCGGACAGCGTTTCGTAATCGCCGATTTCCTCCAGCAGCGCCGCGATCCTGTCGGGGCTATTCTTCAAGCTGGCGAAGCGCTTGGATTTGGTGTGCAAGGGCCCGGGCGCGCCGGCAAACTGCTCCTGCGACGCGCTCCAGCGAATAATCCACTCGGCCTTGCAACCGGAAATGGACTTCATCTGGCGCACTTCGATTGGCGTGCCGGCCAGCGAACGGCCGAGGATGGCCCCGACCTGTGCGGCGTTCTGCTCCCAAGCCGCGAACAGGTCCGCGATCTCGCGGTAGGCGGTATCCAGCATCCGGTAAGTGTAAATTTTATTGGGCGAGCAATCGCGCCCGGTAGCGACGATGTAATTGTCCGCGTCGACCTTGTCGCGCAGGGTGGCGTACATGTCGTTGACCTTCTTGCGCAGCACGCCCTCGGCTGCCGCGTCGTGCCAGAACGCGCCGCTGCGCGCATGCTCGACGGCCATGGCCGCCATGAACGCCGTCCAGTATGCGGGTTGCGCCTGCAACTCGTACAACAAGCCAAGCGACAGCTCGTACACGCTTTCGCCATAGCTGTTGCCCTCGGCCGCGCCGCGCGCGGTGCGGGCATTGGCGCGCAGGGACGCCGCTACCGCATCGGTATAGGCGTCAAGCAGCGCCGCGTGCCGCTCGGGGTCGAGCATCTGGTGCATCTCAATCTGCCGGAAGGCCTGCAATGAGCAAAGTCCCAGCAGCTTGCGCACTTGTTCCCAGCCATGCTCCTGGTACCGGGTTCCTGGCAAGCGCATAAAGTCCTGTAAGTGAGTAAATCAAAAGGCTTTTCAAGCATGCCATAAAAAGGCAATAAGCATTATCCCGTTTACAAGGCTATTTCCCCTTCTGTTCACCGTTCTGCGCCGCCAGCGTGGACAGGATGGCGGCGATCACCGGCGCCGCATGCTCGCCGCCGGTGGCGTCGGAGTGGCTGACGAAGGTCGCCATCGCCAGCCGATGCGTCTGGCCCGGCAGACTGCCCGCCTCCAGCCAACCGGTGAACCACACGGTGGCCGTGTCCTCGCCGCTCGGCGCGGTGCCGGTTTTGCCGTACAAGCCGGGACGCACGCCAGCCAGCGCCGCGCCACGGAAGGCCCCCGCCCCCGTGCCGACATCGACCACGCCTTTCATGCCAGCCTTGATGCGGTCCAGGCGTATGCCCAGCGGCGCGGCGGCGGCAGTGCGGCTGTCATTGCCGTCCAACGAAAGCAGCATGCGCGGCGCGACGACCCGGCCCTGCCCCACCGCCGCCGACGCCAGCGCCATTTGCAGCGGCGTCACCTGCATGCGCAGGCCGATGGCCATTTGCCGCAACTCGTGGCGGGTGTGGATCGGATCCATGCGGGCCGGCGTGGCCTGCAACGCATCCCACGCGCGCCAGTTGAAATCGGCCGGCAGCAGGCCGCCGTCAAGCCGCAGCGACTGTTCAAAGCCCAGGCGGTGCGCGGCGGCCACGATCGGGCGGATGCTGTCCAGCGCGTCGGGATCCAGCGCTTGCAGATCTGGCGCGCCGCCATCCGGACGGCCGAACAGGCTGCGGTCACTCAGCTCACTGGACCAGGCGAACCAGGTATTCAGGCTGTAAGTCAGCGCTTGCGCGAGACCCAGCCGCCCCTCCTGCGCGCGGCGGTCGAGGCTTTGTTCGCGGTAGTTGGTGATGTGGGCCAGGCGCGGGTTCAGCGGATAGCTGGCGGCATCGGTCTGGAAGCCGTAGCCGCGCTGCGCGGCCAGGCGATTGATGGCGGGCAGCGGCATGCCGCCCAACAGCGCGTCGATCTGCGGATCGCTTTGCGCGGCGATCTCCAGCCCCAGCGCGCTCACCACCTTGAAGGTGGAACCCGGACTTTGGTGCGCGCCGCCGTCGTGCTGCAGGGCCGGCAGGCGCAGTGGGCTGCGCGCTGGACTGGTGCGGTCGAAGTCGCGCACCTCGGACCAGTTGGCGCTGGTGACGTTGCCCGTGCCGGCGCCGGCGGCGGCCAGGATGTCGCCAGTTTCGGTGTCGAGGATGACGATGCCGGCATGGCGGCCCTCGGGGACCGGCGCGCCACCGACGCAATGGCCGCCCTCCCAGCGGCCACGCCGCATGGCAACGCATTCGAGCACGCGCTGGCTCAGGGCTTGCAACGGCAAGTCCAGCGTCAGGCTGGCTTGCACCGAGCCGCCGCAGGCCGGCAAGCGGGCCAGCATGCCGGCGACGCTGTTGGCGTGCTCCTGATTGATGCCAAGCAGCGGCGCAAGGCCCGCTTCCACGGCGGCTTCGCTTGGAGCGCCGTCGCTCCACAATGCGGTGCCGTTGCGGTCCCGCAGTTGGACCTGCGACGGGGCGGCGGTGCGCGATGCGGAGTTGTCGGTTTGGGCCAGCGGCTGCCAGATCAGGCGCCCGCCAGCCACGCGCAGGTGGCGATATCTCTGGTCTTCCGGCGCGTTGAAGTCCAGCGGCTGCACGTCCAGCTGGACGCTGCGCGCGCCTGATAGCAATGTCAGCGCGACTTGCTGGACGTCGCCGCCGCTGGCGCAGGCGCGCCCGGTGCAGGCGGAGGTGAATTGGGCGCTGGCCGCGGCGCCGGATCCGGGCACGATGCGACCGGCGACCAACAGGTGCAGCACTTCGCCGCCGGCGGCGGCACGCGGCAGTTCAAGCGTCAGGCGCACAGTTGGCCGCGCGCCCGAACTTGCGCCGGCCTGCGGCCAGCGCGCCACGCGCGTCCAGGGCTGCCAGCCTTGCGGCAAGGTGGCAAACAAACGCGATGCCGACACCGGCATCTGACTGGTGGTGGCGACCGTCACAGGCGCGTCGCCGCTGCCGGCGTTGTTGACGGTGGCGGCGCTCCATTCCAGCGCCAGTCCCTCGGGGGCCTTGATGCGCCATGCGAGCAGGCGGCGCTCGCTGTTGTAGATGTCGATTTGTTGGCGAACGTAGGCGCCGTCGGCCTGATAGTAAAGACGCTTGAACAGCTTGTTGATGGCGGGGCCGGGTTGCACGTGCCGCCAGTTGCGCAGTTCCGCGGCGCGTTCGCCATCGGCGGCGGCCAGCCATTGCGGGAGGTCGCGCGGCGCCAGTTCGATGGCGCCGTCGGCGCCCAGACGGATCAGACCTTGCGCCTGCAACTGCTCGAACAGCGCCTGATCTTCGAGTTCGCCGTCAGGAGCTTCGGGCACCTGATATTGGCCCGGCGCGAGGTAGGCATTGACGGCGCGGCCACGCGCGGGAAAAGCGGTGACCAGCGCCGGACCGGCAGGTGCGGTAGCCGGACGGAATATCTGAACCAGCAACTCCCCCGCTTGCGGGCACATGGCATTGGCGCGGCGTTCGATGCGCAACGCGGAATTGGCGCCCCACAGCAGCCAGCCTTGCTGGCGCAGCGCGACCTGGCCGTTGGCGCCCTGCTCCACCTGGCCGAAGCTGGCGTCGCTCAGCCAGCGCGTGTCGGCCTGCTTGCTGTTCCACCGCAGTTGCAGCGGTTCGCTCAACGGATCGGTGAAGTCGGCGCGCGCGCGGCCTTCGATCTGCACTTCCGGCATGGCGCCGGCGCCAGCGCGATCCGCCACCAGCAGCACGTTGCGCAGCGGGATTTGCACGTCGGCCTGCTCGTTGCGGGCAACCCAGCGCTTCACGTCCTCGAAGCGATACCCCAGGCGCAGCGGCAGCAACCGGTTGTCGGTGGGGCCGCGCATCTGGCTGCACAGGTCGACGCGCACCGGCGCCGTCGCCTCCATGCCCGCCACGATCAGCAAGGCGCCGCCCGGGTGCAGGCTGGAGCCAATGCCGGCTTGTTCCGGCACCGTGAAGGCGATGCCCGGCAAGACCGACCGATATGCATGCGCGGCGCGGACATTGGCGGCCGACTGCGGCGTGCTGGCCGTGGACGCCGCCAGATGGCGCGCGTGCCCGGCGATCAGCGCACCGCCGCCAAGCACGACGCACAGTCCCGCCACCACCAGCCACACCGGCCGCGCGCCAACCGCCCAGCGCGGAGGGGCGAGCGCCTGGCCCTCGCCGGCGGCGCCGCGCCGCGACGACACCAGCGTCATCGCCGGACGGCCGCGCTGGCCCGCGCGCAGGTTGGCGCTGCGGCGGCGCGCGCGACGGCGCTCGGCCCAGGCTTGCAAGATCGTATGAATGAATCGCGGCATTTGCCCCTCGCGCTGGTGGTCTTGGTCTGTGCCTGCTTAGCAGGGGGGCGAGGAAAAACACCCCTCCCATCGCGCCAAAACGCATTTCGGCCCGCCGAAAACGCGGCTCGTCGCAATCCCATCGCGGCTTGACGGGGCTTTGGATACAGTGAGCACATCGAAACTCAATTAACCACCGAAAGGAAGCAACATGAAAACCCTGAAAAACTTCGAAGCCCTGTTCGTGATGACCGTCGCCCTGGCTTGCGGCGCAAGCTACGCGCTGGACAAATCCAGCGTGGAAGCGCAAACCCCTGACATGCAAGTCGTGGTGGTGAGCGCCAAACGCATGACCGCCGAACAAAAACTGCAATCGGTGATGGAAGAACGCGCCACCACGCTGGCCGCCGACGCTAAAAAAGCGAGCATGATTTGAACGCCGGCAGCACCTTCGCCTGTACACGCCGCCCCGCGTGACAGGCGAAGCTTCTCTCCCTTTCCCCGCAGTCCCTCTCCCCTCTCAATCTGTACGCGACCGCACATAGCGGCGAACAGCTTTGTGTCATATGTAAAAAGTTGCATCATTCAAGGCAACACCTTGTGCCGCTTGATATAGTTCGTCCAAGCGCTGAAACGGCGCCATTAAGAGAGACGGAGGACACCATCATGATCAAGCCAATTTTCGCTACCGCCATGCTCGCGCTGAGCGCAGCAGCTTTTGTACCATCCATCGCATCGGCGCAGGTCGGCGTCAGCGTCGTGATCGGCAATGCCCCTCCACCGCCTCGTTTTGAAAGCGTGCCCGCACCACGCCATGGCTACGTTTGGGCGCCCGGCTATTGGAACTGGGACGGTTATCGCCACGTATGGCTGGGCGGTCACTGGGAGCGCGAGCGCATCGGCAGCGCCTGGCGTCCCGCCGAGTGGGTGCGCGCCGACGGCGGCTGGCGTTTGAGCCCCGCCGGTTGGGTGACGGTCGATGCCGGCCCGTCGCGCGTGGACTACATCACGGTGGCACCGCCTCCGCCGCGCTATGAGCGCATCCCCGATCCGCGCCCCGGCTACATCTGGGCGCCCGGTTACTGGGAATGGCGCGGCAACCGCCACGTCTGGATAGGCGGTAACTGGATCGCCTCACGCCCTGGCTACGTGTATGCGCAGCCGCGTTGGGTGGAGCGTGATGGCCGTTGGTTCCGCGAGGAGGCGCGCTGGGAGCGCGGCCCGAACGGCGACCGCGATCACGACGGCATCCCCAACCGCTACGACCGCCATGACAACCGTGGAGACTACCGCGGACGCGGCGACCGTGATCACGACGGCATCCCTAACCGCTACGATCGCGACCGCGATGGCGACGGTGTACCGAACCGTTATGATCACCACCCGGACAACCGTCGCCGCGATTAATGGATCAATTCGAATTTGATGTCCTGGCCACGGCCGCCTTCAAGGGCGAGCGCGTGGCCGCGCGTCGTCTGGTGGCGCGCACGCACGTGACCGAGGCGCAGGCATTGCTGCAGGTGCTGACGCTGGCCGCGGGCGCCGCCGGGCTGGCGCAGTTGCTGCATCAACGCGAGCAATTGCGCTCGCGCGACGAGGAAAGGCGTTTGGCGAGGCAGGCCAATGCCGCCTGCAAACTGGCGCTGCGCAAGGCCGGCACGCAATCGACGGCCGCCTGGCGCGGCTGGTTTGACGGATCGGCGCATCCGAATCCCGGGCAAATCGGGATTGGGGCCTTGTTGTGCGGGCCGGATGGGCAGCGGGCGGAAATCAGCCGCCGCGCCGGATACGGCAATAGCAGCGAGGCGGAATACCTGGCCTTGACGGCGCTGCTGGAGTTGGCCGTCAGGATGGGCGCGACGGAGCTCGCCGTGTGCGGCGATAGCCAGGTGGTGGTGAATGATGTGAACCTGGGCGCGGCGCGCGGGGCCAAGGGATTGGAGCCGCATCGCGCGCGCGTGGTGGAGCTGATGTCGGCGCTGGGCGCCGTGCAGCTGCGCTGGGTGCCGCGCCACCGCAACGGCGACGCGGACCGCCTGTCGCAGCAAGCGGTCGCCGGCCACGCGGCGGCGGGCTAGCTCCCGCCGCGCGCAATCCCTCGCCGTTACGCGCGGCGGCGCGACATTTCGAGGGCCGGGCGGCTGCTTGGCACGCGGTTGGCGCGTGCCGTGAACGGCGTCACGCTGTCGTGCACCTTGAATACGCTGACCGCCTTGGCTAGCGCCGCCGCCTGCTGCCGCATGGATTCCGCCGCGGCTGCGGCTTCTTCCACCAGCGCCGCGTTTTGCTGCGTCACCGCGTCCATCGAACCGATGGCCTGATTGACCTCATTGATGCCGGCGCTTTGCTCGCTGCTGGCCGCCGTGATCTCCGAGATCATGTCGCTGACCTTGTGCACGCTGGCGACAATTTCGTCCATGGTGCTGCCGGCGTCGGCCACCAGCTTGCTGCCCAGGTTGACCTTCTCGACCGAGTCGCCGATCAGCGCCTTGATCTCCTTGGCGGCCGAGGCGGAGCGCTGCGCCAGATTACGCACCTCCGACGCCACCACCGCGAAGCCGCGCCCCTGCTCGCCGGCGCGCGCCGCCTCCACCGCCGCGTTCAGCGCCAGGATATTGGTCTGGAACGCGATCCCGTCGATCACCGCGATGATATCGACGATCTTGCCGGACGACTGGTTGATCGACTCCATGGTGCCCACCACTTGCGCCACCACCTCGCCACCCTTCACCGCCACCTGCGCCGCCGACGCCGCCAGTTGATTGGCCTGGCGCGCGTTGTCGGCGTTGTGCTTGACGGTGGACGTCAATTCCTCCATCGAGGACGCGGTCTCCTCCAGCGCGCCCGCCTGCTGCTCGGTGCGGCGCGACAGGTCCTGGTTGCCCTGGGCGATTTCGGACGAGGACGTGGTAATGTGATCGGTACCGCTGCGCACATCGGTCACGATGCCCAGCAGCGCGCCATTCATCTCCTTCAGCGCCGACAGCAGCTGGCCCGTTTCATCCTTGGCGCTGTCGTCGATATGGCCGGTCAGGTCGCCGCTGGCGACACGGCGCGCCACCGCCACCGCCTCGCGCAGCGGGCCGGTGATGCCGGTGGTGAGCAGCCAGGCGCAGGTCACGCCGAACGCCAGCACCAGCGCCGCCAGCACGTACAGCAGGTTGCGGCTGCTGGAGGCGATATCCTCGATATGCTGGGCCGCCGCGTCGATCTTGGCGCGCTGCATCTTCAGCAGCTCGACGATCAACTCCTGGAACTTGGCCGTGCCGGGGCGGAACACGTTGTCGAACACCTTGTTGGCTTCCTCCAGCTCGCCCGCCGCCTTCAGCTTGGAGATCTGGTCGCGCGACGACAGATAGACCTTGCGCTGCTCGCCGATGCGGTTGAACAGGTCCTTCTCGTCGGGGTCGGAAATCAGCGTCTCGATCTTCTTTTGCAGCTCGGAGGAAATGACCGAGGAAGCCTTGGATTCCTCGGCGAAATACGCGCCCAGGGAGGCATCGCTGCTGCGCGCGATCGCGGTGGTACGCCTGATACCGCTATCAATCTTGCCCGCCCAATCCGAGATCATGCGCTCCTTGGCCAGCGGCACCTGCATCATTTCGCTGGTGGCCGCGGCCACGCCCTGCAGGCGCCACACGCCGATGCCGGTGATCAGCATCGCAAACGCCAGGATGATCGTGAAACCCAGCGCCAGGCGTTTGCCGATACTGATATTCGCCAACCTATTCATTCTTGCACCTACCTCTCGAGTAAATCAAAAACAAAACCACGCAACCAGCATCGGCCCCGGCGGCCAGGCTCGGTTACGCGGCCAGCGCGGTGGTGTCGATCAGGCCCATGTCGGCGCTGGACATCAGCTTGTCGATATCGACCAGGATCAGCATGCGGTCGTCGATGGTGCCCAGGCCGACGATGTGCTCGGTGTTCATGGCCGAGCCGATCTCCGGCGCCGGCTTGATCTGATCCGGGGTCAGCGTGGTGACGTCGGACACGCGGTCCACCACCATGCCCACCACGCGGTGGCCGATGTTGAGGATGATGACCACGGTGAACTGGTCGTAGGTCGGGGTGCCCAGGTTGAACTTGATGCGCATGTCCACGATCGGCACGATGATGCCGCGCAGGTTGACCACGCCCTTGACGAACTCCGGCGCGTTGGCGATGCGGGTCGGGGTTTCATAGCTGCGGATCTCGCTGACTTTCTGGATATCGATCCCGTACTCCTCCTTGCCCAAGGTGAAGGCAAGGTATTCGCCGACGTTGGTGGCGGTGGCGTGCAGTTCGCTGACGTTAGA
Source organism: Duganella sp. SG902 (assembly GCF_013376005.1). Classification (GTDB taxonomy): domain Bacteria; phylum Pseudomonadota; class Gammaproteobacteria; order Burkholderiales; family Burkholderiaceae_D; genus Rugamonas. The sequence continues at coordinate 216,186 of NZ_JABMJK010000011.1, forward strand.
CATGGTTTTCCCTCATTGCCAAAGTTATTACCCGTAATGTTACCCCAAGTAAAGTTCCTTCGCAGCAAATAAATGACCCTCAGCAACAAATAACCTTATTGCAATTTCCAGATTATGATTTCAACCATGGTGTATGATTTGGGCGAAATTCCTCCACACTCAGGGAGAACGATGAATAGCTTGCTCAACAGCTGGCACCCACGCCTTGTCGCTTTGGCTAACGCGGCCCAAGGGATAGACGGCGCGCACGACACCAACCACCTGCACCGCGTCTGGCGCAACGCCAGCCTGTTGCTGGACGATTATCCCGAAGCCGATCCGCTGGTCGTGCTGGCGGGCTGCTATCTGCACGACCTGGTGAACCTGCCCAAGAACGACCCCGAACGCCACCTCGCCTCGCGCAAGGCCGCGCTGCTGGCCAGCCGCCAGCTGGCGGAGCTGGACTTCCCGCCCAACAAGCTGGCCGCCGTGGCCCACGCCATCGAGAGCCACAGCTTCTCGGCCGGCATCCGCGCGGAGACCATCGAGGCCAAGATCGTGCAGGACGCCGACCGGCTGGACGCGCTGGGCGCGGTCGGCCTGGCGCGCCTGTTCTACACCGCCGGCCGCATGGATTCGGCGCTGGCGCACCCGGACGATCCGATGGCGCTACAGCGCGACCTGGACGACAGGGCCTACGCGCTGGACCACATCGACACCAAGCTGGCCACCCTGCCCGGCAAGATGCAAACCGCCGCCGGACGCCGTCTCGGCGAAACCCGCCTCAAGGAACTGATCGCCTTCCGCGACACCTTCATCGCCGAATGGGCCGCCAGCCCGGCCGCGCCGTAACCTGAAATCCGAGTCCTCATGACCAAACCTGCATCCCCGGGCAATCTGAATTTTGTACTGATCTGCGTTTTCATCGACATGCTGGGCATCGGGCTGATCGTGCCGGTGCTGCCGGTGCTGGTGGGGGAGTTCACCGGCACGCGCGAGAACCAGGCCTACTGGTATGGCGTGATGAGCGCCGTGTTCGGCCTGATGCAGTTCATCTTCATGCCCATGCTGGGCGCGGTCAGCGACCGCGTCGGCCGCCGCCCGGTGCTGCTGTACTCCATGGCCGGCATGGCGATCAACTTCTTCACCACCGCGTGGGCGCCCAACCTGGCCTGTTTGTTCATCGGCCGCGTGATCGGCGGCATGTCGTCGGCCAGCATGTCGGTGGCGTCGGCCTACGCGTCCGACATCTCCACGCCGGAGAATCGCGCCAAGAGCTTCGGCAAGGTAGGCGCGGCGTTCGGCCTGGGCTTCATCTGCGGGCCGATGCTGGGCGGGCTGTTGGGCACGGTCGACCTGCACCTGCCGTTCTACGTGGCCGGTGGGCTGTCGCTGGCCAACTTCGCCTACGGGTATTTCGTGGTGCCGGAATCGCTGCCGGAGGCGCGCCGCGCGCCGCTCACGCTGTCGAAAATCAATCCGTTCGCGGCGCTGGTCAAGCTGGGCCGCCGCGCCGACATCCGCGGCCTGATCGTCACCTACACGCTGGTGACGCTGGCGGCCATGATGCTGCAAACCACCTGGGTGCTGTACACCACCTTCCGCTTCAACTGGACCCCGGGCCAGAACGGCGCGGCGCTGTTCTGCGTCGGCCTGACGGCGGCCGTGGTGCAGGCCGGCTTGCTCGGGGTGCTGATCAAACGCTTCGGCGAAGTGCGGCTGTCGGTGCTTGGGCTGGTGTCCGGCGCCATCACCTACCTGCTGTACGGCCTGGCCACACAGGGCTGGATGATGTACGTGCTCATCATGTGCAACGTGCTGTCGTTCGCCATCGGGCCCGCCCTTCAAAGCATCATCTCCAAGAGCACGGCGCCGAACGAGCAGGGTGAGTTGATGGGGTCGCTGCAGTCGATCAGCAGCGTGGGCGTGATCTTCATGCCGCTGCTGGGCTCGGCGATACTCGGCGAGGTCAGCCACCTGGCGGCCGGCGACTGGCGCGTGGGCAGCACCTTCTACCTGTGCGCCGCGATGCAGACCGTGGCGATCTTCGTGGCGCAGCGCTACTTCGGCAAACATGCGGTGCACGCATGAAGCCTGCGTTATTCATCGCCGCCTGCCTGCTGGCGCATGACGCGCTGGCGGGATGCTCGCGCGATATCGCGGCACCGGTGTCGGCCAACGGCGCCAGCGTGATCGTGGAAGGCACCACCGCCAGGGGCATTTATCCCGACCTGCTGCGCACCCTCGGCCCCAAGGCTGGCTGCAACTTCGTGTTCACGGTGGTGCCGCGCGCGCGGCAAGTGGCCATGTTCAAGGCCGGCCTGGCGGACGTGCTGGTACCGGCGTCGCGCACGGCGGCGCGCGATCAGCTGGGCACCTTCATCCCCATGATCAATCACCGCGCCATGCTGATCTCGGTGAACAACGGCCGCGCGCCGATCACCAGCGCGCAGGATCTGCTGGCGCGCAAGGAGCTGCGCGTGGCGGTGGTGCGCGGCTTCGACTATGGCGAGCATTACACGGCGCTGATCGACGAGCTGCAAAAACAGGGGCGCCTGTTCGTCGAGGTGGACGTGGTCGGCATCGCGCGCCTGCTGCACGCGGGATCGGCCGACGTCACCATCATGGGACCGACGCTGATGGCCGGCGCCATCCGCCGCGACGCGCGCGTGCAGCTCTTACAGGACAAGCTGAGGATGGAGGCCATCCCGGAACTGCCATGGCACCAGAGCGGCGCCTACATCTCCAACGCGCTCAAGCCGGAAGACCAGGCGCTGCTCCGCGACATGCTGGAGAAAGCCGGCAAGTCCAACCAGGTGATGGAGGGCTATCTGCGTTACTTCCGCGCGGACCTGCTGAGCGACAGCGTGCGTCCGCGCTAGGCGGGCTTATTTCGCCTCCACCACCGGCAGTTCCAGGGCGCTGTTGTGATACACCTTCAGCGTCGCCTTCCTGTAGTCGGAGGGCTTGGCGTAGAAGATGTTGGGCACATAGGTTTGTGGGTTGCGGTCGTACAGCGGGAACCAGCTCGATTGCACCTGCACCATGATGCGGTGGCCCGGCAGGAACACGTGATTGGCGTTCGGCAGCGCGAAGCGGTAGCGCTGCACTTCGTTTGCCGGAATCGGCGACGGCGTTTCCAGGCTGTCACGGTAGCGGCCGCGGAAGATGTCCATCGCAATGCCCAGCTGGTAGCCGCCCAGCTCCGGCTGCGACGGCACCTCGTCCGGATAGACGTCGATCAGCTTGACCACCCAATCGGCGTCGGTGCCGCTGGTGGAGGCCAACAGGTTGACCATGGTCTGGCCGGCGATCCGCACACCGGCTTTCAACGGCTCGGTCACATAAGTCAGCACGTCGGTGCGGTCGGAAACGGCGCGCTGGTCGCTCACCAGCCATGGCCGCCACACATTGCCGTCGCCCATGCGCACCGGGCGCGGCACGAACGGCACCGGCTTGGCCGGATCGGCGACGTATTCGTCGTAACCATCCTGCGGCGCGTCGAGGCCGAGCTTTTGGCCGTTCTGCAAGTACAGCGGTTTAAGCTGGCGCGCCAGCGGCCATTGCGGCAGCCTCTGCCAGCGGTTGACGCCGGTCTGGTAGAACAGCACCGGCGGCGTATCGGCGGCCGGCGCGCCATCCTTCAGGTACTGGTCGAGGAAAGGCTGCATCACGTCGCGGCGGAATTCCAGCGCGGTGTCGCCGGTGAACTTGAACACGCCCAGGCTGGAGCCGTCATAGTTCACGCCGCTGTGGCGCCACGGGCCGACCACCAGGAAGTTCTTGTCGTTGGCGGTGTCCTTCCGCTCCAGCGTCTCGTAGACGGCGTAGGCGCCATAGATGTCCTCCTGGTCCCAGTAGCCGACCACCGTCATGGTGGGCACCTTGAGGTCGTGTTGGGCGAGGATCTTGTCGACCGCCTGATGCTGCCAGTAGCTGTCGTAGGCCGGGTGCTCGAACAGTTTTTTGGTGTAGTTCAGCTGGTCGAGGCCGAATTTGGCGGCGTAGTCGCTGGCCGAGCCGGCGCGCAGCATGCCTTCGTAATCGTCGTAGACACCGGTGGCAGGTTGCTTGCCGCCGCCCTTGGCGCCGGTCTGGCCGGCGATGTAGCTCAGGTTGGGCATGCGGAAGGCGCCGTTGTGGAACCAGTCGTCGCCGCGCCAGCCGTCCACCATCGGGCTCATCGGCACCGCCACCTTCAGCGCCGGATGCGGATTGACCAGCGCCATCAGCACGGTGAAGCCTTCGTAGGAGGAACCGATCATGCCGACCTTGCCGTTGGATTCCGGCACGTTCTTGACCAGCCAGTCGATGGTGTCCCAGGCGTCGGTGGAATGGTCGGTGCGGGTGTTGTTGAGCGGGCCGATCAGCGGACGGGTCATCACATAGTCGCCCTCGGAGCCGTATTTGCCGCGCACGTCCTGGAACACGCGGATATAGCCCTCGCCGACCATGATCTCATCGCCCTGTCCGACGATGGCCTGGATGCTGGGGCTGTTGTTGCGCCCGGCGCGGCCACTGGCGCTGTAGGGCGTGCGGCTCAGGACCATGGGCGCGCGCCGGGCGCCCTTCGGAATCACGATCACGGTGTGCAGCTTGACGCCGTCGCGCATCGGGATCATGACGTCGCGCTTGATATAGTCGGCGTTGGGAATGGCTGTGTCGAACTTGGCGGGAATATCCGGCGCCATGGCCGGCGTTTGCGCAAAAGCAGGAAAGGACAAGGCAAGCAATGCGGCAACTGCGGTACGGCGCATGACGGCTCCACGGAAAAGTTTCCAATGGAACAATAGTACCATTAATGCAGGAGTTTTTAAGAGCAGCTCAGACCGCCTGTCTCGCCGGATGGTTCCCGACCTTGACAGACAAGCCACGACCTGCAACCATACGGCCATGATTTTTTATGCCCCACTTCACACCTGCACGTATTGGCGCCGCTCCTAGCGCGAGCGGCCACTGTCTACACTAGTGATGTGATATTTTTATCAACGCCGCCCTCGTCTGGTGGCGTTTTCATATCCGCGCATCGGACTGGGGCAAAACCTAGCAACCCCGAGGAACCCTGATGAGTCTGCCTGAACAGTCCAACACCGAAGCCGTCGCCGTCGCCCCCAAAGGTCCGCAAATCATCCTGACCGGCGACCGCCCGACCGGCCCGCTGCACCTGGGCCACTACGTCGGCAGCCTGCGCAACCGCGTCGAATACCAGCACCAGTTCAAGCAGTTCATCATGCTGGCCGACTCGCAGGCGCTGACCGACAACATGGACGACACCAACAAGGTGCACCGCAACGTGGTGGAAGTGGCGCTGGACTACCTGGCGGTCGGCATCGACCCGGCCAAGTCGACCATCCTGATCCAGTCGCAAATCCCGGAACTGGCCGAGCTGACCTTCTACTACCTGAACATGGTCACCGTGGCCCGCCTGGAGCGCAACCCGACCGTGAAGACCGAAATCGCCCTGCGCGGCTTCGAGCGCGACATCCCGGCCGGCTTCCTGACCTACCCGGCCTCGCAAGCGGCCGACATCTCGGCCTTCAAGGCCACGCTGGTGCCGGTGGGCGAGGACCAGATTCCGATGATCGAGCAGACCAATGAGATCGTGCGCCGCTTCAACCGCATCGCCGACAAGGAAATCCTGGTCGAGTGCAAGGCGCTGGTGCCGGACATCGGCCGCCTGCCGGGCATCGACGGCAAGGCCAAGATGAGCAAGTCGCTGGGCAACACCATCAACCTGGGCGCCAGCGCGGCCGAGATCACCGCCGCCGTGAAGAAGGTCTACACCGACCCGCTGCACCTGCGCGTGGAGGATCCGGGCCACCTGGAAGGCAACGTCGCCTTCATCTACCTGGACGCGTTCGATCCGGAAAAGGACAAGCTGGAAGAAATGAAGGCCCACTACGTGCGCGGCGGCCTGGGCGACTCCATCGTCAAGAAGCGCCTGGAAGCCGTGCTGCAGGAGATGCTGGCGCCGATCCGCGCGCGCCGCGAAGAGCTGGCCAAGGACAGGGGCTACATCATGCAGATCCTGAAGGAAGGCACCATGCGCGCGCGTGAAGTGGCGGCGCAAACCGCCGATGAAGTCAAGGCCGCGCTCGGCCTGAGCTACTTCTGATCGCCCTCACCTTGCTGTGGCTGGCGTCGTTCTACGGCGTCGCCAGCGTGGCCTGCTTCATCGCCTACGCCATCGACAAATCGGCGGCGCAGCAGCGGCGCAGCCGCATCTCCGAGCGCACCCTGCTGTTGCTGGGCCTGTGCTGCGGCTGGCCCGGCGGCCTGCTGGCGCAGCGGATCCTGCGCCATAAAACGGTCAAGACTTCTTTTCAAATCGCTTTCTGGTGCAGCGTGGCGGCTAACGTGGCCGCCGTGTGGTGGCTCTGCACCCTCTACTAAGGATTCCAACCATGTGGCACGGCGTGTTGTGCGGTTTATTGGCGGGCGCCATGTGGGGCATGGTGTTCGTCACGCCGGTATTTTTAAGCGCGTTCACGCCGCTGGAAATGGCCTGCGGCCGCTACATCGCCTACGGCCTGATCGCCGCCGGGCTGATGGGATCGCGCCTGCCGGCGCTGCTGCGCCGGCTTGATCGCGACGACGTCATCGCCATGGTCAAGCACGCGCTGGCCGGCAACATCGTCTACTACATGCTGCTGGCGCTCGGCGTGAAGCTGGCCGGCGTGGCCGCCACCTCGCTGATCATCGGCGTGCTGCCGATTTCCGTCACGCTGATGGGTCACAAGGATCACGGCTCGGTGCCGCTCAGGCAATTGACGCTGCCGCTGCTGCTGGTCGCGGCCGGCATCGCCTGCATCAATATCGACGTCTTCACGCATGACGTCGGCAACGCCATGCCGCTGGCGCACAAGCTGGTGGGCGTGCTGTGCGCGGCCGGCGCGCTGCTGTGCTGGACCTGGTACTCGGTCGACAACGCGCGCTACCTCAAGCGCAATCCGCATTTCAGCAGCGGCGAGTGGTCGTCGCTGTACGGCATCTCCAGCGGCCTGATCGCGCTGGCGATCGCCGTGGCGGCGCTGGCCATCTTCCATGGCGACGTGACCGGCGCGGCCGCGGTCGCCAGCGGTCGCGACTGGGGCGTGTTCTGGATCGTCAACGCCCTGCTGGCACTGGGCGCCTCGGTGATCGGCAACCACCTGTGGAACATCGCCAGCCGCAAGGTGCCGCTGACCTTGTCCGGCCAGTTGATCCTGTTTGAAACGCTGTTCGCGCTGCTGTACGGCTTTATCTACAAGCAGCAGCTGCCGCGCGCGCTGGAGATCGCCGCCATCGTGCTGCTGATCGCCGGGGTGATGTGGTCGGTACGTGTGCATGCGCTGGACGATCCCAGCGAAGCGCACGCCGATTAGTGATTGTCGAGCAGGCCGTTCTCGCTCAGCACGTCCTGCACCAGCTCCAGCCGCAGCACCGGATTTTCCTGCAGCAGCAGGCGCTGTTTCTCTTCCATGTCCAGCCGCAGCAGCTCGCACCAGCGGTTGGCCACCCAGCCGGCCTCGTCCAGCCGGTACGGCGGCGCCAGCGACATGTTGGCGGTGGAGATCTGCTTCTTCTGCAGCGAGCGGATCAGCGCGCCGAGCGCGTTGGCCACGTCCTGCTGCTCGGTCGGGATCGGCACGACCATGTCCTCCGCCACCTCCTCCACCTCGGCCATCCACAGGCCGTGCTTGAGCTGCTCGGCCGACTTGACCTGGAAACGGGTGGTGCCGATGCAGGAAATCTGCAGCAGTCCCGGCAGCGGCGCGCTCCAGTCGATGATGCGCGCCATGGTGCCGCAGGCGGACAGGGTTTCATGCTGGTCGGGCACGCGCACCTCGCTGCCGTCCAGCAGCGAGACCACACCGAACTCCTCGCCCTTGGCGATGCAGCGTTTGACCAGGTCGAGATAGCGCACTTCGAACACCTGCAGCGGCAAATGGCCGTCAGGGAACAGGATGGTTTTCAGCGGAAAAAGAGGGATCGATGGCATTTCGCTATCATCTCACGAAATGGCTGACCTCGGCTCATGGACGACGGAAAATCGTGCCGTTCTTGATGACCATTTGCACTTTTCTCAAGGCCCCGATGTCTTGCGTCGGGTCGCCCCGCACCGCCACCACGTCGGCCAGGTAGCCTTCGCGCAATTGGCCCAGCGCCGGCTGGCCAAGCACGGCCGCGTTGACCACGGTGGCCGCGCGCAAGGCCTCGAGCGGCGTCATGCCAAGTTTGACCATCCACTCCAGCTCGCGCGCGTTGTCGCCGTGGGCGAAGACGCCGACGTCGCTGCCGTTGCCGATCACCACACCCAGCTTGCGCGCCAGCTGGAAAGCGCGGGCGGCGGCCTGCATCGATGGCGTCGGCGCTCCGCCGCGCTGATATTTCTGAAAGTATTCGCTGGTGGCCTCGGGCGCGGTCAGCGTCGGGAAATAGGCGACGTGGCGCTCCGCCATCAGCTTGAACGTGGCTTCGGTGCCACCGTAGCCATGCTCGATGGTGTCGACGCCGGCCAGCGCGGAACGGCGCATGCCTTCGTCGGTGCTGGCGTGCGAGGCCACCTTGCGCCCGGATTCATGCGCGGCCTGCACCAGCGCGTTCAATTCGGCCTGCGAAAAGGTCGCGTACGCGCCGCCGTCCGGGCCGGTGCGGTAATCGGCATACACCTTGATCCAGTCCGCGCCGCGCGCGCCCTGCTCGCGCACCGCCCTCACCACCTCGTCGACGCCGCTGGCTTCCTGCGCCCCCTTGGGCAGGTCGACATCGGCGCGGTAGGAACGCGGCGAGGGCCCATAACTGCCGCTGGCCACAATCGCGCGCGTGGCGATGAACAGGCGCGGCCCGGGAATCACACCGTCGTTAATGGCTTTTTTGATCGAGACATCGGCGTACATGGCGCCTTCGGTGCCCAGGTCGCGCAAGGTGGTGAATCCGGCCTGCAGCGTGGCGGCGGCGTGACGGCCCGCCAGCAGCGTGCGGTATTCAACCGGCTCCTTTAAAACCTGATCGTCCCACGAGGTTTCGTTATAAGGATGCAGCAGCACATGCGAGTGCAAATCCATTAAACCGGGGATCAGTGTGGCGTCCGGCAGACTGATGCGTTCGGCGCCGGCCGGGATATTGATTTTGTCGGCGGGGCCGACGGCGGCGATCTTGTCGCCGCTGATCAGCACAGCCCAATTGGCGTGGGGCTGGCCTTCGCCAGTCCAGACCCGTGCCGGGCTTAACACCATATCCGCCGCATACGTGGCGGGCGAGAATATGCCTATTAAGGCGGAGAATAATAAGGCAAGACGGTTGCGCTTCAATATAAACTCCGCCACGGCTAGCGGGAGGAATTACTTGATCAGATAATCGTCTTTGTTCTTACCTTCCAGCCATTTCGGCGCGCGGCCACGGCCGGTCCAGGTTTGGCCGGTGGCATCGTCACGATACTTGGTTGGCACCGGTGCGCGTGGCTTGGACGTTTTAACCTTGGTTACGCCGCCCAGATCCGCGATGGTCAGGCCGTATTCACGCATGATCGCGGTGACTTTTTCTTTCGCCTGTGCAATTTCATTTTTGCGGGCGGTTTCGGCCAGATTCTCCAGTTCAGCGATCTTCGCTTTGTATTCCTGGTAAGTCGTCATCTTAATTCCTTCTTTTCGATAGGTTAGATTCTAAAAAACACCACGAGTGACAATCCGTGACATTTGATAGGCGCAATTTACCATAACTTTGCGGCCGCACTCCAGATATATCCCAATATAGTGATAAAAATGAATATTTTCCACCACTGCGGGAGAATATAAAAGCCGGTTTCATTCGCATAGGGGGCGCAACTGTATTCCGTCCACGACAACCTTGCGGATTAAATTGGCGAGGCGGCATGTGGCGGGCCCGGCTAATTCCGGATTGGCCACCACCAGCGATAAGGAAAGCTTACGGCGCTGCCCTACGCGCAAGGGCAAAGGCTTCAGCAAGCCCTGCTCCAATTGATGCTGGATTTTGTGCTCGGCCAGCCAGCCAAAGCCGATTCCATTACAAATCATTTCCATGCGAGTATGCGGGCTGGTAACGCTCCAGCGTTGGTTACTATTCAGCCAACCATGGTCGCGCGGATTCAAGGTGCCGGAATCGCGCACCACGATATGCAGATTGCGGCTTAAATCATCGGCTTCGAGCTCGCGCCCCAGCGCATGCAGCGGATGACAAGGATGGGCCACCGCGACAAATTCAATATCCATTAATGCGTCGCCCAGAAAACCCGATGGAATACGGCTGACGATCGCGATATCCACGCGTTTTTCCAATAACGCATCCTCCGAGCCGGATAACACCGTCTCCTCCAGATTAACCCGCGTATGCCGGGCCCACGGTTCAAAATCGCGCAACACCTGGACCAGCAGTTCCACTGGAAACAGACTATCGACGGCTATACTGACTTGCGGCTCCCAGCCTTCGGCCAAACTACTGGCCAATTGCTCCAGTTGAAAAGCGTCGCCCAATAACTCGCGCGCCTTGATTAACAGCGCCTCGCCATTTTTAGTCAGGCGCGCGCGCCGGCCGTCGATTTCGAGTAATTCCACGCCCAGTTGTTCCTGCAACTTGGCCACCATGTAACTTACCGACGACTGGCTGCGATGCAGGGCTTCCGCCGCCTGCGCATAACCGCCGCATTCGACAATCGCCTGTAATACCTGCCATTGCTCCAACGTACTCCGGGGTATTTTCATTCACTTGGATTCCATGATAAATGTGCCGTCCCAATCCGCCGGCGGCGGGTTGACGGCCATATGGCGGCAGCGCGCCACATACAACTCCGCGACCTGGTCGCGCGGGTTAAGCGCCAGCACCTCCTCGAACAATTGACAGGCCGCGTTCCAGTTGCGCTTGCGATAGCTTTGCAAGCCGTTGCGGAACAAGCCCATGGCCTCCGGCAACGCCGGATAGCTGTCCTCGGTGTGATAATCCAGCACCTCGTAGATCGACACCGGCCTGGTCTTGCCCTTGACCACCACGATATCGACCTCGCGCGTGCGGTAGGTGCCGCGCAGCGCGCGATAGGTGAATTCGCTGATCAGGATGCGCGCGCCATACTGCTTGCAGGCCGACTCCAGCCGCGCCGCCAGATTCACGCCGTCGCCGATGATGGTGTAGTCCATGCGCTTCTTGGAGCCGATATTGCCGGACACCACCTGGTCGGTATTCAGACCGATGCCGATCTCCACCGGCGGCTTGCCCTCGCCGGCCCGCGCCAGGTTCCACGCGCGCAATTCGTTGACCATGGCGATGGCCGCGCGCACGGCGCGGTCCGGGTCGTCCTCATGGCCGACCGGGATGCCGAAGGCGGCCATGATGGCGTCGCCGATGAACTTGTCCAGCATGCCTTCTTCGCGCTGGATGCAGTCGACCATCAGCGTGAAATATTCGTTCAGCATGGTCACCGTGCCCTGCGCGCCCAGTTGCTCGGTGATGGTGGTGAAGCTGCGAATATCCGAGAACAGCACCGTGGCCGGCACATTCTTCCCGCCCAGCATTTCAGCGCCATTGGCCACCATCTGATCGGCGATGCCGGGATCCATGTAGCGCGACATGGTCGAACGCAAGCGCTTTTCGCTGGAAATATCCTCGATCATCAACATCCAGCCGATGCGCTTCTTCTCCATCGACAGCAGCGGCTGCACGCTGAGATTGACCGAGCGGGTCTCCTCGCCCAGCTGCAGCTCCACATCCATCAGGTGTTCGGCCTCCTCGTGGACCTCCACCTGGCGCAGCTTGTCCATCATCCAGGCGTTGGCGGCGCCGAAGAACTCGCCCACGGCGCGGCCGACAATGGCCGCCGCCGTGGTGCGCAGGATGCGCAACCCGGCCTCGTTGCAGGTGACGATTTTCTCCTGGCTGTCCAGCGTGATCACGCCATTGGACATCGACTCCAGCATGGCCTCGTTGTAGTTCTTGATCTGCTGGACGTCGGCGAACAGCTTGGCGTTCTCCAGCGCGATCGAGATCTGCGCGGTGAAGGCGCGCAGGCGCGACTCATCCTCCGCGCTGAACGGCCCGCCGCGCTTGTTCAGCACCTGCGTCACGCCGATGATCTTGCCGGCCTTGTTGACGATCGGCACGCACAGGATGGAACGCGTGAAATAGCCGGTGCGCTTGTCGAACGCCGGATTGAAGCGCAGGTCGGCGTAGGCATAGGGAATGTTGATGGTCTTGCCCGAGGTGAACACCGCGCCGGCGATGCCGGCGTTATTGGGCAGGCGGATTTGCAACGATTCCAGCCCCTGCCCCACCTCCGACCACAGCTCGCCGGTTTTCTCATCGTTGAGGAACAAGGTCGAGCGCTCGGCGTTGAGCAGGCGCGTGGCCTCGCCCATCACCTTCTGCAGCAGCGAGCCGAGCTTGATATCGGCCGTGACCTCGGACACCACGTCGATGAACTCCATCTCCTGGCGGCGGATCTTCTTCATGCTTTCCAGGAAGCGCGCGCTTTGCAGCGCCAGCGTGCCCTGGGTGGTAAGCGCCTCCAGCAATTGCAGATCGCCGCGCGTGAACTTGCCGCGCCGCTTGTTCAGCGTTTGCGACACACCGATGATCTCGCCCTTGACCGTCTTGATCGGCACGCACAGGATGGTGCGGGTGACAAAGCCGGTCTGCTCGTCGATGGAACGGTTGAAACGCGGGTCGGCGTAAGCGTCGGCGATCATCACCGGCTCGCCGGTGGTGAACACGTGGCCGGCGATGCCGGTGTGGTTGAGGAAACGGATCTCGCGCTGGATATTGCCCTGCGCGACGCGGGAGAACAGCTCGCCGGTTTCGGCGTCGTTGAGGAACAGCGTGCCGCGCTCGGCGCCGAGCTCCTCCGTGGTCACCTCCACCAGCGCGGTGAGGATTTCATCGAGCGTATCGTAGGCCGCCATGCGGCGCGACACCTCCAGCAGCAGCTCCACCTGCCGCAAGCGCTTGCGCTGGGCGTTGAGGGCGGGCTGTTCGGCGGTGGTCATGCCTTGGACTCCAGCGCCACGCGCATGGCGCGTATGGTGTCGTGCAACTGGGCGATTTCCGCGTGATGACCGGCGGACGCGGCCTGCAGCGCATCGATGCGCTCCTGCGCGGCCTTTTCCAGGCTATTGCGCAACGCGACGATGGTGTCGCGCAACTGCAAAATATCACCCTGCGCGGCCGAGACCGCGTCCTGCACCTGGCGCTGGCGTTCCTGGTGCGCCAACTCCAGCTCGGCGCGCAGGGCCGCCACGGTGCGCTGCAAATCCCGCACCTCGGCCAGCGCCATCCGAAGACTGGCGTCGTCCGGCTGGAGCATATCGGTGGCGTCAGGATTATTTGGCATATTCCCTAGGCGAATGAATTCACCAAGGAATCATACCACCCTCAGAAGCGGGTCTCTACCGTTATGCGCAGCTGGGTTTCGCCGCTGGCCACCGTGGTGCGGTTGATGCTGCCGGTGGCGTCGTTGTAGAGGCTTTCGGTGGTGTAGTCCTGGGCCAACAGGTTCGACACCGCCACCCGCAGGCTGTTTTGCTGATCCAGCTTCCACAAGGCGTACACATCGAGGTCGCGCCGTACCGAGGTGTAGCCGCCTTGGGTGCCGCTCAGGCGCGCCAGGCCGCCATTGCGGAAGCTGAAATTGCTGCCGGTGCTCATCTGGCCATCAGGCGTCTTGTAATCGATGCCCAGCGTGGCGCTGAGCGGCACTTGCTGGTCAAGGCGGTTGTCAGGGCCGGGCACGCTGTCCACGCGCGACCAGTTGCGGCTGATGCTGGCGCGCAGATCCAGCTTCGGCGCGTCATCCATCAGCACGCTGGCGGGGAACTTGGCTTCCAGCTCGATGCCACGGGTTTCGGCGCGGCCATCGTTGATGGCGGTCGAGACCCAGCGCTGATCCTCGTAGAACAGGCCCTGATGGGTGTAATTCTCGATGCGGCGCACCGAGGCCGCCGCGCTCAGCAGGCCGCCGTCGCCCCAGTAATGCTCGAACGAGACATCGAGACCGAGCGCCAGCTCCGGCTTGAGATTCGGATTGCCGCGACGGTCCGGCTCGGTCGGGCTGTTGTTGGTCGACGTGAACTTGCGCGGGATCAGCGCGGCGGTGGACGGCGCCTTGTAAGTGCGCGTCAGCGCCAGGCGCACCTGGTCCTTCTTGTTGGGCAGCTTGATCAACGTCTGCATCAGCGGACTGAACACGCTGGAGCGGTTTTGCACGGCATCGATGCTATCGCCGTCAGCGCGCGTATCCAGGCCTTCCCAGCGCAAGCCCGTATAGACCGACCACAGCGGCGTGATATTCCACTCGTCCTGCCCGTACAGGGCAAGGCGGGTGACCTTGGCGGTAAAACCCTCGTCGCTGTTGATGGGCGAACTGCCCGGCAGGTCGGCGTCGCGCTGGACGCGGCTGTCATCGCGCTGGGTCACGCCGGCATCCCAGCCCATCGACAGCGCATGCTCGACCGCCTCGGCCCCGCCCTCGGCCGCCCTGGTGAAGGTGTAAGGCGTGGAATACTTGCCCTGTGTGCTGAAGCCCTGCTCCTCGCTGTCGCTGTGGACAGTGCGGTACAGTGTGGCCGGCAAGCCGTGGTTGCCGGCCAGTTGCAGCGAATCGGCCGTGCTGCGAGCCGTGCTGACGGCCGCTTTCAGATCGAACTTGGCGCCCTCCTCCAGCTTATGCACCCAGTTCAGATCGGTGCGGCCGAAGCCGTTGTGGTTGCTATAGGTATTATCGGTGCGGTCATAGTCCGGGCCCTGGCCGAACTCCACCTCGGTGCGGCCGTGGCTGTTGCTGGCGAAGGTATTCCAGTTCAGAAAGGTTTGCGAAGTCACCGTATCGCCATTATCGAGCGCCCAGTTAATGCGCGGCGACAGATTGAAGCCCTGGCCGCGTCCCTGATCGCGCCAGGTGGAGGCGCGCGCATAGCTTGGGACGCCGTCGGCGTCGGCGCCATCTTCCCAGGTCGGCGTCATGCGGTTATACATATAGCGCCAGGCGTTGCCGCCAAAGGAATACGACATGCCGTCGCGCTTGTCCGACATCTGCAGGCTCATGCTGGGCGAGCTGGACTTGCCGCCACGGGCCTGGCTGAACTTCAGTTCATGCTGGGCCGCCTTGAGCGCCTTCTTCAGCACGATATTGATGGTGCCGGCGATCGACTGCGTGCTGAATTCCGCGCTGGCCGCGCGCAGCACCTCGATGCGTTCGATCACCTCGGGCGCCAGCGACTCGATCGAAAAGCCGGCCGGCGCGCGCTCGCCGTTGATCAGGATCTGGGTATAGCCGGCGCCGAGGCCGCGCATGCGGATCTCGCCGCCATTGCGGCCGGGCGCGCCGCCGATGGTAATGCCGGGCAAGCGCTTGAGCACATCGTTGACGGAGGTATCGCCATACTTCTGGATCTCCTCGCTATTGACCACCGTCTTGCTAGCGGTATCATCGCGGCGCGCATCATACTTGGCGGCCGAGCCCTTGATCTCCACCTTCTGCATTTCCTCCTGCTTGGGCCGCTCCGCCTGCGCGCGCGCGGCGCCGGCGACGAAACAAAGGGAAAGAGCTGCGGCGACGGGTGTCAGGCGGATCGACATAATACAAATCGAGCAAGTTATAGGATGACAGAATTATGCCCTAACTCCGGGGTCAGGTCCGCCATTTCTACACGGCCTCAACAGCTGTGCTGTTGAGGCCGTGTAGAAATGGCGGACCTGACCCCGGAGTTGGACGTTATAATGCGCGATCGTTAATTTGTATGGATTGCTATCGTGTCCGACCGTCTTGCCGTTTTGCCGCAGTACCTGCTCCCCAAGGGCGCGCTGACCAATCTCGCCGGCCGCATCGCCGGCGCGCGCGCGGGCAACCGGACGACCTGGCTGATCCGGTGGTTCGTCGGCCGCTACAACGTCAATATGGCCGAGGCGCTCGATCCCGATATCGCCAACTACAAGACCTTTAACGAGTTCTTCACCCGCGCCCTGCGCCCCGATGCCCGCCCGCTGGCCGACGCCACCTACGTCTGCCCCGTCGATGGCCGCATCAGCCAGTTCGGCGATATCGAGGACGACCAGATTTTCCAGGCCAAGGGCCACCAGTTCAGCACCACCGCCCTGGTCGGCGGCGACGCCAGGCTGGCCGCGCAGTTCCAGCACGGCAGCTTCGCCAACCTGTACCTGAGCCCGCGCGACTACCACCGCATCCACATGCCGATCGACGGCAAGCTGACGCGCATGATTTATGTGCCGGGCGAGCTGTTCTCGGTCAACCCGACCACCGCGCGCGGCATCCCCGGCCTGTTCGCCCGCAACGAGCGCGTGGTGTGCGTGTTCGATACCGCCCACGGCCCGTTCGTGATGACGCTGGTCGGCGCCACCATCGTCGGCAGCATGGCCACCGTGTGGCATGGCGTGGTCAACCCGCCGCGCCTGCCGCAAGTCACCGAGTGGAAGTATGACGACCAGAACATCGTGCTGAAGAAAGGCGACGAGTTGGGCCGCTTCCTGCTCGGCTCCACCGTGGTCATGCTGTTCCAGAAGGATGTGCTGAAGTTCAATCCGGCCTGGCAGCCGGGCGGCCCGGTCCGCCTGGGCGAGGAAATGGCCCAGCTCAGGTAAGCACTTCCTGGCCGGCGAAGGCTTCTTCCAGCATATCGATAAACACCCGGGTCTTGGCCGGCATCAGCCGCCGCCCGGGGAACACCGCCCACCCCGTCACCTGCGGGAACGACCACTCTGGCAACACCCGCACCAGCTCCCCCCGCTGCAAATAAGGCCGCGCCACCGCCTCGGTCGAGGCGCCGATGCCGATCCCGGTCGCGGTCATCCGCACCAGCAATTCCGGCGAGTTGGCCAGCAGCCGCACCGGCAGGTCGCGCTGCCATTCGGTTTTGCCGCGCGCCATGTTCCAGCGGATCAATCCATTCACGCGTGGCGGCAAGCTCAGCAAATCGTGTTTGTACAAATCGTCCGGATGCTCAGGCAAGCCGCGCAGGTTGGTGTAGCGCGGCGAGGCGTACAGCGCCCACGAGCTGAAGGTGATGCGCCGCGCCGCCAGCGTGGCGTCGTCCGGCAGAGCGCCCATGCGGATGGCCAGGTCGAAGCCTTCCGCCACCAGGTCCACTCGGCGCGGCGACAAGTCCAGCTCCAGCGAGATGGCCGGGTAGCGGTCCATGAATTGCGCCAGTACCGCGCTGACCGCCACGTTGGCGAAGTCGGCCGGCATCGACACACGCAGCAGCCCGCTCGGCGCGCCCTGCCGGTGCTGCGCCAGCGCGCCGGCGGCCTCGGTTTCGTCCGCCACCTTGCGCGCGTGTTCCAGCAGACTGGCGCCGAACTCGGTCAGCACCAGCTTGCGCGTGGTGCGCTGGAGCAGGCGCTCGCCCAGCTTGCCCTCCAGCAGCGTGATGCGGCGCGATACCGTGGACTTGGGCAGTTGCACCCGCTCCGCCGCCAGGCTGAAACTGCCGCATTCCACAATCCGCGCAAACAACAGCAGGTCGCCAGGGTCGATTTCCATGATTGTTCCATTGGTGGATTAATGTTATCCATTTTAACGCCTTCCGAAAGGTATTTGAAACGATTAAAGTGACTCCATCGACGCAGCACTCAACCAGACACCTAAGGAGCAACGCCATGAACATCCTGCAAATCAACTCCAGCGCCCGCAGCACCGGTTCCGAATCGACCCGCCTGGCCGATGCCCTGGTCGCCAAAATCCGCGCCGCCAACCCGACCGCCGCCCTGACCCGCCGCGACCTGGCCGCCGATCCGCACCCTGTGCTGGACGAGCCCGCCCTGCAAGCCCTGTTCACCCCGGCCGACCAGCGCACCGCCGAGCAAGCCGCGCGCGTGGCCCTCGACGACGCCATGATCGCCCAGGTGCAGGCGGCCGACGTGATCGTGATCGGCGCCCCGACCTACAACTTCGGCATCACCGCCCAGCTGAAATCCTGGTTCGACGCGATTGCCCGCGCCGGCGTGACCTTCAAGTACGGCCCGACCGGCCCGATCGGCCTGCTGACCGGCAAGAAAGTCTACGTGGCCCTGTCGCGTGGCGGCCTGCACCGTGACGGCCCGACCGACACCCAGCTGGCGCACATCAAGATGTTCCTGAGCTTTGTCGGCCTGACCGATGTGCAGTACGTGTTCGCCGAAGGCCTGGGCATGGGTCCGGAAGCCGTGGCCAAGGCGCAAGCCCAGGCCGAAGCGGAAATCAACGCCATTTTGGTATAACCAAGGAGAAGGACATGACCGATCAAGTCAACACCCCACGCAGCGTGGAACGCATCATCACCGGCCAGGCCGTCATGGACGGCGCGGGCGTGAAGATCAACCGTGTCCTGACGCAATCGCTGCAGCGCCGCCTGGATCCGTTCCTGATGCTCGATAACTTCGGCAGCGACCAGGCCAACGATTACATCGCCGGTTTCCCCAGCCATCCGCATCGCGGCTTCGAGACGGTGACCTATATGATCGAAGGCCGCATGCGCCACAAGGACAGCGCCGGCAACGAAGGCTTGCTGACCAACGGCGGCGTGCAATGGATGACGGCCGGCCGCGGCGTGATCCACTCGGAAATGCCGGAGCAGGAAAACGGCGTGATGGAAGGCTTCCAGCTGTGGCTCAACCTGCCAGCCAGGGACAAAATGCGCGAGCCATGGTATCGCGATTTCAATGGCGCCGACGTGCCCGTTTTCACCACCGAGCAAGGCGCGCAAGTGAAAGTGATCGCGGGCCGCAGCCACGGCGTGGACGGCGCCGTGCTGCGCGAGGTGACCGAGCCGCTGTATCTGGACGTGCACCTGCCGGCCGGCGCCAGCTTCAGCCAGCTGCTGCCGGAAGGCCACAACGCCTTCCTCTTCACCTATCGTGGATCGGTGAACGTGGACGACAAGGCGGTGGCGTCGGGCCGCATGGCGATCCTGGCCAACACCAAGGGCGCGGATGGGGTGGTCGTCAGCGCCGATGAGGCCAGCCGCTTCATCCTCATCGCCGGTCAGCCGTTGAACGAGCCGATCGCGCAATACGGCCCGTTCGTGATGAACACCCAGGCGGAAATCTTCGCCGCCGTCGAAGACTTCCGCGCCGGCAAGCTGGGTGAAGAAGCCAAAGCCTGACGCGAATGCCGCTAAGTTAAGCTCTTTTGGCCGCGAACCGATGAGCCGTCATTCCCGCCTTCGCGCACTGCTGTCCGGAATAATTTTGTTGACATGGTTTCAAAAGAGTGAAGGTTGCAGTTGTGCGAATTCCTCCATCTGGCGGCGTCGTCGTCGGTATCCCGATATTTCAGTCTCGGCGCGCTGAAATAAGGTAGCGCGCACAACGCACAAGCATTCCCACATGCTTTGCCGGGGAGAACTCCGTTGGCGATGCAGTTCGACGAGTAAGTAGCTAATGAGGGCTGTGAGCATTTGGATGCGGACGGCGTTTTCGCTGCGCCCCAGGAACCGTTTGA
>NZ_JABMJK010000012.1 GCF_013376005.1 Duganella sp. SG902
GCATGTGTAAGGCATGCCGCCAGCGTTCAATCTGAGCCAGGATCAAACTCTTTAGTTTAATCTCTGTTTGTGGTCATTTCTGACCAGGTTCGCTCTTACTCAAAATACTGACAGTATTTCTTTGTTTGAGCATTTAATGCTTTTTGTTGCAGCACCAAATGCCCACACTTATCGACTGTTAATTTTTAAAGATCTTGTGCAGCTCGCTGAGAAGCGTTTTGTTCATCAGCACAGAAGCGAGATTATGAAGCGTTTCGTTTATCTCGTCAACCCCTCGTTTCTTCATCGTTTCGCTTTGCAGCGTTGCGGTGTTTCGCGAGGGACCGAACTATAGCAAAGCCTCCGACGGCTTGGCAAGTACTTCCTTTCACTTTGCCGTCCAATCCCCGTTTTTTGCAGACTGTCGCAATCGCATGGCGCGCAAGGGCGTGGCTCGTTACACTTGCATCATGTTAAGTGTGAAAGCCGTTCATGTTCCCTACGCCTAAAGTGCAAGACACCCTGAAGACCGCCGGCAGCCTGCTGCATCGCGGCTTTGATGCGACCGCCACCTGGGTCACCCAGCTGTCGTGGTGGAAGTTCCTGGTGTTTGCCGCCCTGATGCTGGCCGCCGGCTCCATCCTGCAGGACGAGCTGTTCTCCTCTGGTCCGGTACAGGACGAGATTGACCGCGGCGCGCACATGCAGAAGCGCAAGAGCGGCGATACCAACATCCTGATCGACGACAGCGGCATCCACTTCAACCCGCGCGGCAAGATCCGCAACAAGAATAGCGAAGAAACCACCCCGCCGGTGGCGGCGCCGGAAGCGCCCGAGGCGCCGGCGGCACCGGAAGCCCCCGAAGCCCCTGCTGCGCCGGCCAAATCCGGCAAATCCGGCACCGCCTCGGTCCCCGCGCTGCCGACGTTGCCGGGTGAGGAAGTCCACATCGACCTGCCGCCGCAAATTGGCGAGGAACTGTCGAACGCGATTGAAGAAGCGGTGGACGATGCCGCCGAGCAGAAAGTGGCCCGCTACCACGGCCAAGCCTCCACCTGGTTCAAGAGCTTCATCACCCTGCTGGTGCTGGCCCTGTTCGGCACCAAGTTCCTGATGGGGAGTAAAAAACGCGCCGAGGCCGAAACCCAGACCGCCAACGCCGCCGCCGAGCGCGAATCCATGCAGCGCCAGCTGAGCGAAGCCAAGATGCAGATGATGCAGGCGCAAGTCGAGCCGCACTTCCTGTTCAACACCCTGGCCTCGGTCGAACACCTGATCGAGACCGATCCGCCGCGCGCTTCCGCCATGCAGCGCAGCCTGATCAAATACCTGCGCGCGGTGTTGCCGCAAATGCGCGACAACGCCCTGATCACCAACCTCGGCCGCGAAGCCGACATGGTCGAGGCCTACCTCAACCTGCTGAAAATGCGCATGGAAGAGCGCCTGACGGTGGACTTCGACATCCCGGACGGCCTGCGCACCGCCGCCTTCCCGCCCATGATGCTGCAGTCAATGGTGGAAAACGCCATCAAGCACGGACTGGAAGGCAAGCCGGAAGGCGGCACCCTGAAGGTGCGCGCCGACGTGGCCCACAACAAGCTGCGCGTGATCGTCTCCGACAACGGCCTCGGCTTCGGCGCCAAGCCCAGCGACGGCACCGGCCTCGGCCTGAGCAACATCCGCGAGCGCCTCAAGCTGCTGCACGGCGAGCAGGGCCAGTTGCTGATCGCCGCCAACAGCCCGAGCGGCGTGATCGTCACCATCGAAGTGCCCTACCAGTTGGCGGCGAAATCAAGTTAGAATTATTTAAACAATTATTTAGACAACCTCACACCCAAACACGATGCCTACAGCAATCATTGCAGATGACGAACGTTTAATGCGCGACCAGTTGCGCATGCGCCTGGGCCAGGTCTGGCCCGAGCTGGAAATTCTCGGCGAAGCCAAGAACGGCGACGAGGCCATCGAGCTGGTCGACCAGCTCAAGCCGGACTTCACCTTCCTCGACATCCGCATGCCGGGCAAGACCGGCATGGAGGCGGCCGCCATCATCGGCAACAAGAGCAACATCGTGTTCGTGACCGCCTACGACGCCTACGCCGTGGAGGCGTTCGAGCGCGGCGCCATCGACTACGTGCTGAAACCACCCGAGCAGGAGCGCCTGCAGATCACGGTCGAGCGCCTGAAAGGCCGCCTGAACAAGCCGGCCGCCGCCGGCGACGTCAACGCCAGCGTGACCGCCATGCTGGCCCAGCTGACCGAGAAAATCGCCGCGCCCAAGCCGCAGCACCTGCAGTGGATCCAGGCCAGCATCGGCCAGGACCTGCGCATGATACCGGTCGAGGAAATCCTGTTCTTCCGCTCGGACGAAAAATACACCTGCGTGCAGACCGAGAAATACGAGGCGCTGATCCGCAAGCCGGTGCGCGACCTGGCCGAGGAGCTGGACCCGGCGCTGTTCTGGCAAATCCACCGCGCCACCCTGGTCAACGTCAACGCCATCGAGGGCGTGACGCGCGACATCCGCGGCCGCCACCTGGTGATGATCAAGGGCCGCTCCGACAAGCTGGAAGTCAGCCGCAGCTTCCTGCATCTGTTCAAGCAGATGTAAACGCCTGAGTTACATCAACGTCCCTGCCGGACGGCTGAATTAGTGTGACTCCAGGCGGCCCGTTGGCCGCATGGAGTCACACATGGGCCGCCGCCTTCCCCCGCTTCTGCTGATCGCCGCGCTGGCGCTGACCGCGCGCCTGTCGTGGCGCATGGGCTGGTCCTGCGCGCGCGCCGCCGCCAACACCCGGCGCAGCCGCGGCATCATCCAACACGCCACCGACGCCATCATTTCCACCGACGAGCACCAGCGCATCCTGCAGGTCAACCCGTCGGCGGCCGTCATGTTCGACACCACCGCGCAAGCCATGCAGGGCGCCTCGCTGGCGCAATACATTCCGCGCGACCAGCGCCAGCGCGCGCCCAACGGCGCCGAACAATACTTCGGCGCCACCGGCATCCGCATGCGCGCCAAGGGCCGCCGCACCAGCGACTACGCCGTGACCGGACTCAAGGCCGGCGGCCAGCACTTCCCGCTCGAAGGCAGCATTTCCTCGCTGAGCGAGAACGGCAAGCGCATCTACACCATCATCCTGCGCGACATCACCGAGCGCAAACAGGTGCAGGAGCGGCTCGAGCAATCGTATTCACAGCTGCGCGAGCTGTCGGCGGCGCTGCAAACCATCCGCGAGGAAGAACGCAAGCACATCGCGCGCGAGCTGCACGACGACCTGGGCCAACTGCTGGCCACGCTGCGCGGCGACCTGGCGCTGCTGCAACGGCACAGCGGCAACAGCGCCGCCGCGCGCAAGCTGCAAAAAGGCATGGATGAGCTGCTGATGTCGGCCATCACCTCGCTGCGGCGCATCGCCAGCAACCTGCGGCCGCGGGCGCTGGATGAAGGGGGGCTGTATTTCGCGCTGGAGAGCTTGCGCCACGATTTTGAAACGCGCAACGACATCCGCTGCACGCTGGACGCCAACGAGGAGGAGTTGATCCTGGACGATGCCTACAGCACCGCCATCTTCCGCATCGCGCAGGAAGCGCTGACCAACATCACGCGCCACGCCGAGGCGCGCAAGGTGGCGTTGTCGCTGTACCGCAAGGACGGGGCCTTGCACATCACCATCCATGACGATGGCCGCGGCATCGCCGAGCAGGACATGGACAAAGCCTCGTCCTTCGGCCTGATCGGGATGCGCGAGCGCGTCTGGGCGCTCGATGGCGATATCGCCATCGTCAGCGACGGCGGCACGCGGATCATGATCCGCCTGCCACTGCCGCAAACCGATCAGAACGCGTGACGAATGCCCAGGTTGAAGGCTTTGTCGCCGCTACCGGCTTCGTTGTTGTTGCCAACGGTGTAGCCGGCGCCGTTCTTGTTCTTGATCTTGGCGTAGGCGACGTAGGCGCCGGTACGCTTGGACAGCGAGTACAGGTAGCCCAGCGCCCACTGGTCGGCGTCCTGGTTGTTGACGGTCTTGTCGTTCTTGCGGATGTACGACGCCATCACGGTGCCATTGCCGGCCGGGATTTGCGCGCCGATCAGCCAGTCGTTGCTGTCCAGGCTAGGCTTCGGCGCCACGGTGTAGCCGTAGGCGTTGGCGACCGGGATCTGGGCGCTGTTCACGCCTTTGTTGGCGCCGTAGGCGAAGTAAGCCTTGACCACCTGGAAGTCATAGTTGGCGGCGAACATGGTGGTGCGGCCGGTGTCCTGGATCTTGGCCGGGGTGGCGCCCACCGCGGCGGTGTCGTTGTTCTTGTTGTTGTATACCAGGCGCGCGTTCAGCGGGCCTTGCGCGAAGTTCAGGCCGAAGCCGAACTGGCGGCCGGCGGTCGAGCTGCCAGCCTGCTCGCCCAGGGCGTACAGGGCGTCGGCGCTGAAGCCCTCCATCACCGGGGTCGAGTACACCAGCGCGTTGCTGACGCGGGTGTTGGCGCCGGCCGACGGGAACAGGTTCTTGATCGAACCGGCATAGCCGGCGCCGAACGGGTCGGCCACCTGGCTTTGCGCCAGGTACAGCGGGGTGTACTGGCGGCCGATGGTCAACTGGCCGGCATCCTTGCTTTTCAGGCCGACGAAGGCCTGGCGGTTGAAGATGGTGTTGGCGCTGTCCAGCGCGCCGTCGTCGGCCTTGAAGCCGGTTTCCAAGGTGAAGATCGCCGACAGGCCGCTGCCCAGGTCTTCCGTGCCCTTGAAGCCGATGCGCGACTGGCCGCCGATGCCGCTGGTCACTTTGGTCAGCGAACCGGCCGCACCGCCGCGCTCGCTAACGATGCCGGCGTCCACCAGGCCGTAGATCGTTACGTTCGATTGAGCTTGTGCCTGTGCGGCGAAGCCGCCGATGATCAATGCTGCCAGAGTAAGTTTTTTCACTTGATGTTCTCTACTGAAGGTTGATAGAAACTGCGTGTTGATTCCACGGCCGGAATCATGCCTATCAATTACTTCAACAATGTGACAAACATCATTTGTTGTAAATCAACATCAAGCTTGCAAGTTATTTAAGGCGGCAGCTCAGCAGGTAGTAGTACTCGAGACGCTCGATGCGGATCTGCCTGGCGTGGTTGGCGAACCGCTTGCGCAGCGTGCTGTCGGTCAGGTAATTCTTCATGATCTCGTAGCGCTCGCCGTCGTCGGCGGTGACGATCTGGAAGGTGTTGCCCTCCGCATCGGTGCGGGCGATCACGGTGGAGTTGCCGTCCACATAGGATTCATCGAGGATCACCAGCAGGATATCCTTGCCCAGCTTGGCGCGCAGGGTCTTCAGGTATTTTTCCTGGTCCTCGCGGCGCACGTGGCACCACAGGTTGCCGATGAACACGGCGGTGTACCGGCCTTCCATGCCGTCCGGCAGGTTGAAGGCGTCCAGCAGGCCGAAGGTGACCACGTCCTCGTCCAGGCCGCGGGTTTCGGCCAGGTCCAGCATTTCCTGCGAGATATCGGTGGCGTAGACCGATTCGGCGGTTTCCGAGATCAGGTCGGTCCAGTAGGCGGTGCCGCAGCCCAGCTCCAGCACCCTGTGGTCCTGGAACAGCTCGGCGACCATTTCCTGCAGATCGTCCAGGTCGTCGTAGCGCTCTTCCTGGGCGTAGACCTGGTCGTAGTTGTCCGCGTTGACGGCGTAATATTGTGTCAACTGGTTGGTAATCATGATGATGCTTTCTTTATAGTTCGTAGTTTTCTTTTTCGCCGCTCATGGCCTGCTCGATCAACTTGCGGTTGAGCGTCGGCGTCAGCAGTTCGATAAAGGTGTAAATATAACTGCGCAGGTAGGCGCCCTGCTTGACCGCCACCCGCGACACGTTCATGCCGAACAGATGGCCCACGGGGATGGCGCGCAGGTTCTTGTCGCGCTCCGGATCGAAGGCCATGCCGGCGATGATGCCTATCCCCATGCCCAGTTCCACGTAGGTCTTGATGACGTCGGCGTCGATGGCTTCCAGCAGCACGTCCAGCTTCAAGCCGCGCAGCGAGAACGCGTGGTCGATCTTGCTGCGGCCGGCAAAGGCGCCATCATACGTGATGATGGGGAAAGCCGCGATCTCTTCCAGCGTCGGCTGCTTGTTGCGCAGCAGCGGATGGTCGGGCGGCACCACCACCACATGCTCCCACTGATAGCATGGCAAAGTGACAAGTCCGGTCACGCCGGCGATCGACTCGGTGGCGATGCACAGGTCGGCCTGGTCGCGCTGCACCATCTCGGCGATCTGCTGCGGATTGCCTTGCAACAAAGACAATCTTACTTTTGGGAATTTCTGCATGAACGCCTGCACCACCTTGGGCAGCGTGTAGCGCGCCTGGGTGTGGGTGGTGGCGATGGTGAAGCTGCCGCTGTCCTGGGCCGCGTACTCCTTGCCGATGCGCTTCAGGCTGTCGATTTCCTGCATAATCAACTCCACCGACTCCAGCACCAGCCGCCCCGGCTCCGTCAGGCCGCGGATACGCTTGCCGTGCCGGGTGAAGATATCGACCCCCAGTTCCTCCTCCAGCTCGATAATCGCCTTGGACACGCCCGGCTGCGAGGTAAATAGCGCCTTGGCGGCGTCGGTCAGGTTGTAGTTCTGGCGTACTGCTTCGCGCACGAAGCGCAACTGGTGAAGGTTCATTGCAGGTCTTGGCCCATCTTAAAATTATTAGCTTCCATGCTTATGCCCAATCCTTATATAAGCAAATAAAGACTAAGTCGTATGGAATAAAGACGAAGTTTATTACTATTAGCGCTAGTTTGGGGAATCAGCGACTATCCAGGAAGAATATTCATGTATCAATACGACCAGTTTGACCACCTCATCATCCGTGAGCGCATCGCCCAGTACCGCGACCAGGTACGCCGCCGCCTGGCCGATGAGCTGACCGAAGCCGAATTCCTGCCGTTGCGCCTGCAAAACGGCCTGTACATGCAGCGTCACGCCTACATGCTCCGTATTGCCGTGCCTTACGGTTTGCTGGCAAGCAAGCAAATGCGTATGTTCGCACATATCGCCCGCAAATACGACCGCGGCTACGGTCACTTCACCACCCGTCAAAACATCCAGTTTAACTGGGTTGAGCTGGAACAGACCCCCGACATCCTGACCGACCTGGCGTCGGTGGAGATGCACGCCATCCAGACCTCGGGCAACTGCATCCGCAACACCACCTCCGACCCGTACGCCGGCGTGGCCGCCGACGAGATCATCGATCCGCGCCCGTACGCCGAGGTGCTGCGCCAGTGGTCGACCTTCCACCCGGAATTCATCGCCCTGCCGCGCAAATTCAAGGTCGCCATCAACGGCGCCGTGGAGGACCGCGCCGCCATCGCGATTCACGACATCGGCCTGACCGTGGTGCGCAACGAGGCCGGCGAGATCGGCTTCAAGTTCATGGTCGGCGGCGGCATGGGCCGCACCCCGATCATCGGCAGCGTGATCCGCGAGTTCCTGCCATGGCGGCACCTGCTGACCTACACCGAGGCCGTGATGCGCGTGTATAACCAGTACGGCCGCCGCGACAACAAGTACAAGGCCCGCATCAAGATCCTGCTGAAAGCCATCGGCGTGGAAGAATTCGCCCGTCAGGTCGAGGAGGAATGGGCCGACCTGAAAGATGGTCCGGAAACCCTGACCGTGGAAGAGATGCAGCGCGTGATCGACTACTTCCAGCCGCCGGCCTACAAAACGCTGGAGGACAGCGACGTGGTGGCCGCGCAAGCCGGCAACAAGGCCTTCGCCAACTGGGTCAACCGCAACGTCAAGCCGCACAAGGTGCCGGGCTACGCGGCCGTGGTGCTGTCGCTGAAGAAGACCGGTGTGCCGCCGGGCGATGCCACCGCCGAGCAGATGGATTTCATGGCCGACCTGGCGGACCGTTACAGCTTCGGCGAGCTGCGCGTCACCCACGAACAGAACGTCGTGCTGGCCGACGTCGAGCAGTCGCAATTGTTCGCGCTGTGGCAGGAAGCCAAGGCGCACGGCCTGGCGACGCCAAATATCGGCCTGCTGAACGACATGATCTGCTGCCCTGGCGGCGACTTCTGCTCGCTGGCCAACGCCAAGTCGATCCCGATCGCCGCCGCCATCGCCGAGCGTTTCGACAATCTCGACTTCCAGCACGACATCGGCGAGATCGAGCTGAATATCTCCGGCTGCATCAACGCCTGCGGCCACCACCACGTCGGCAATATCGGCGTGCTGGGCGTGGACAAGGACGGCAGCGAATGGTATCAGGTGTCGATCGGCGGCGCGCAAGGCAACAACGCCGCCATCGGCAAGATCATCGGCCCGTCGTTCTCCGCGCTGCAAATGCCGGAAGTGATCGACCGCCTGCTGCAGGTCTACCTGCGCGACCGTTTTGAGGGTGAGACCTTCGCCGAATGCGTGGCACGCATCGGTGTCGCCCCGTTCAAGGAATTTGTGTACGCCACGCCGATCGCCGAAAAGGGCGGCCGCCTGGTTGGAGAGGATGAATATGTCTAAGCATTTGATTATCAAGGGCCGTGAAGTAGTGGAAGACGACTGGCAGGTGCTGCGTCTGGCCGAGCCGGTGGACGGCGCGCCGCCGCACGATCCGGCTACCGTGTCGGTCCCCGCCGGCAAATTCATCGTGCCACTGAGCCTGTGGCTGGTGCAGCGCGAGGTGCTGGCCGCGCGCACCGCCGCCGGCGAGATCGCCGTGTGGATCGCCTCCGACGAGCGTCCCGAAACGCTGAAAGGCCTGCTGGACCAGTTCCCGCTGATCGCCGTCGACTTCCCGAAATTCACCGATGGCCGCGGCTATTCGATCGCCTACAACCTGCGCACCCGCCTGGGCTGGACCGGCGAACTGCGCGCCATCGGCGACGTGCTGCGCGACCAGCTGTTCTCGATGCGGCGCGTGGGCTTCGACGCCTACTCGGTGCGCGCCGACCGCGATCCGCACGACGCGCTGAAAGGCCTGTCCGATTTCTCCGAAACCTATCAGGCGTCGGTCGATCAGAAAGTGCCGCTGTTCCGCCGCCACGCGCGCCCCGCGCCGGTGGTGGCCAACAACGACGGCGCCGGCATTTGATTGGAGTAGTGATGAGTGACCTGAGCAAGCTGATTGCGGACACGCGCGCCACGCTGTCCCGCATCGCCAGCGATTTCAGCCCCGCCGTCTTCGCCTCCTCGCTGGCGGCCGAGGACATGGTGCTGACCGACCTGATACTGAAGGGCGGCTACGACATCGGCATCTTCTCGCTTGAAACCGGCCGCCTGCACAAGGAAACGCTGGCCATGCTGGACAAGGTGAAAGCGCACTACGGCTACGAGATCGCGGTGTTCAAGCCGCAGGCCGAGGCGGTGGAGGCCTACGTGGCGCAGCATGGCCTGAACGCCTTCTACAACAGCGTGGAGATGCGCAAGGAATGCTGCCGCATCCGCAAGGTCGAGCCGCTGGGCCGCGCCCTGCTGGGCAAGAAGGCCTGGGTCACCGGCCAGCGCCGCGCGCAAGCCGCCACCCGCACCTCGCTGATGGTGGAGGAGGACGATCCGGCGCACTTCATGACCAAGTTTAATCCGCTGGCCGACTGGTCGGAGGAGGATGTGTGGAACTACATCCGCGAGAATAACGTGCCGTACAACGCGCTGCACGATCAGGGTTATCCGTCGATCGGCTGCGAGCCCTGCACCCGCGCCATCCAGCCAGGCGAGGACGTCCGCGCCGGCCGCTGGTGGTGGGAGAATCCGGAATCGAAGGAATGCGGCCTGCACGTGGTCGACGGTAAACTGATACGCATTAAATCCGTGGCCTGATGTCATTCCCGCGAAGGCGGGAATCCATAGGCCACGTCCGAAGTTACTCAGCATGGATTCCCGCCTTCGCGGGAATGACGATAACAAATAGGTTAGTTCAATGAACGCTCTAGTAGATAACAACGCGCACATGAATTCGCGCCACCTCGACGCACTGGAATCGGAAGCGATCCACATCATGCGTGAAGTCGCCGCCGAATGCAGCAACCCCGCCCTGCTGTTCTCGGGCGGCAAGGACTCTGTGGTCCTGCTGCGCATCGCGGAGAAGGCTTTCCGTCCTGGTAAATTCCCGTTCCCGTTGGTGCACGTCGACACCGGCCACAATTTTGAGGAAGTCATCACCTTCCGCGACAAGCGCGTGGCCGAACTGGGCGAGCGCCTGATCGTCGGCTCGGTGGAAGAGTCGATCCGCAAGGGCACCGTGCGCCTGCGCAATCCGCAAACCGATTCGCGCAACGCCGCGCAGGCCGTGACGCTGCTGGAAACCATCGCCGAACACGGCTTCGACGCCTGCATCGGCGGCGCCCGCCGCGATGAGGAGAAGGCGCGCGCCAAGGAGCGCATCTTCTCCTTCCGCGACGAATTCGGCCAGTGGGATCCAAAGTCGCAGCGCCCCGAACTGTGGGACCTGTATAACACCCGCGTGCACCCGGGCGAGAACATGCGCGTGTTCCCGATCTCGAACTGGACCGAGCTGGATGTGTGGCAGTACATCGCCCGCGAAAAGCTGGAACTGCCGCCGATCTACTTCGCGCACGAACGCCAGGTCATCCCGCGCAACGGCCTGCTGGTGCCGCTGACCGACCTGACCCCGGCGCGCGAAGGCGAAACCGTCGAAACCCAGGTGGTGCGCTTCCGCACCGTGGGCGATATCTCCTGCACCTGCCCCGTGTCCTCGGACGCGGCGACCGTGGAGCAGATCATCGCCGAAACCGCGATCACGCAAGTGACCGAACGCGGCGCCACCCGCATGGACGACCAGACGTCCGAAGCCTCGATGGAAAAACGTAAAAAAGCAGGATACTTCTAATGACTACGACTACTACCGAACAAAGCCTGCTGCGCTTCATCACCGCCGGCTCCGTCGATGATGGCAAGTCCACCCTGATCGGCCGCCTGCTGTTCGACAGCAAAGGCATCTTCGCCGACCAGCTGGACGCCATGTCGCGCTCCAAGCACAAGCGAACCGTGGGCGACACCGTCGACCTGTCGCTGCTGACCGACGGCCTGGAAGCCGAACGCGAACAAGGCATCACCATCGACGTGGCCTACCGCTACTTCGCCACCCCCAAGCGCAAGTTCATCATCGCCGACACGCCGGGCCACGAACAGTACACCCGCAACATGGTGACCGGCGCCTCGACCGCCGATGCGGTCATCATCCTGGTGGACGTGTCGAAAGTGAAGCTGCGCGAGGACGGCGGCGTCGATCTGCTGATCCAGACCAAGCGCCACTCGACCATCGCCCACCTGCTGCAGATCGAGCACGTGATCGTGGCCGTCAACAAGATGGACCTGGTGAACTACGACCAGGATATCTACAACCGCATCGTCAAGGCCTACGGCGAGTTTGCGGCGTCGCTGGGCCTGAAGGACATCACGCCGATTCCGCTGTCCGCCCTGACCGGCGACAACGTGGTGGAAAAGAGCGAGAAGCTGGGCTGGTACCAGGGTCCTACCCTGATCGAGCTGCTGGAATCGCTGTCGGTGTACGACGAATCGCACGACGCGCCATTCCGCTTCCCGGTGCAGCTGGTGGCGCGCCACAACGGCCACGAAGCCAACGACTTCCGCGGCTACATGGGCCGCATCGAATCCGGCAAGGTGTCGGTGGGCGACAAGCTGGTGGTGCAGCCATCGGGTCAGAGCGCGACCGTGAAGGATATCGTCACGCTGGAGGGTTCGCACCAGTCGGCGGTGGCGGGACAGTCGGTCACGCTGCTGCTGGAAGAGTACCTGGACATCTCGCGCGGCGACCTGCTGGCCAGCGCCGACCAGCCGGCCACGCAGCTCAAGCAGCTGAAGGCCGACGTGTGCTGGATGTCCGACGAGCCGCTGGACGTGCGCCGCAAGTACTGGATCAAGCATGGCACCAAGCAGACCTCGGCGAAGATCAAGACGATCGAGTCCCTGCTGGACATCAATACCCAGCAGCGCCACAGCGCCGATGGCCTGAAGCTGAACGACATCGCCACCATTGAGCTGAGCGTGCAACAGCCGCTGGCGGCCGACGCCTACAGCGACATCCGCGCCACCGGCGCCTTCATCCTGATCGATGAGGTCACGCACCAAACCGTCGCCGCCGGCATGATCCGCCTGTAACAGCAACCCCACCCCCGTCATCCCGGCGCAGGCCGGGATCCATGCTGAGTATCCCGCCCAGCGTTCCATGGATTCCGGCCTGCGCCGGAATGACGACGCCACAGCCAACAAAAGAATCACGCCATGGCCACTTTTGGAAAAGTGTATCTGATCGGCGCCGGCCCCGGAGCGCAGGATCTCATCACCCTGCGCGGCGCGCGCCTGCTGGCGCAGGCCGACATCGTGCTGCACGACGCGCTGGTGACGCCGGAAATGCTGGAACTGTGCCCGCAGGCCGAGAAGATCCCGGTCGGCAAGCGCAGTGGCCAGCGATCGGTGGCGCAGCAGTTCATCAACCAGCAACTGGTGGAAGCGGCCCAGCGCGCCCGGCTGGTGGTGCGCCTGAAAGGCGGCGACCCCATGATGTTCGGCCGCGCCGACGAGGAACTGCGCGCGCTGGAGGAAGCCGGCATCGAGGTCGACATCGTCCCCGGCATCACCACCGCGCTGGCCGCGGCGGCCGCCACCAAACAGCCGCTGACCAAGCGCGGCATCGCCCGCAGCGTGGCCTTCTTCACCTCCTCCACAGCGCCGGAACACTCCGACCACGACGCCATCCCGGAAACCGACACCCTGATCCAGTACATGGGCGGACGCGAAGCCATCGCCACCGCCGAACGGCTGCTGGCCCACGGCCACGCGCCGGACAAGCCGGTGGTGGTGATCGAAAACGTCAGCCGCGCCGACCAGCAGATCCAGCGCATGACCATCGCCCAGCTGACGCAGGGCCTGGGCACACCGCACGGCCCGGTGCTGGTGATGATCGGCGAAGCCATGCGCCCACGCGAGCATCAACGAGATTAGCAGGACAATAGTCATCCAACTCCGCGCCTGACTTCCATTTTTCGGTATTAGAATAGCCATTCCCACCAATAGAGGTAGTAATGGACATCGTTCAACGACTGGAAAGCGCCTGGCAAACCCACGCCGAGGGCCATTTTGAAGCCGCCTTGCGGGAATATCGCGCGCTATTCGATGACGCCGAGGCAGCCTCGCTGCGCCTGTCCTACATCCTGGCAGCCTGGGCCAAGCTGGCGGAGGAATACCTGCCCGCCCACCATGCGCTGGTGGACCTGCGCAACCGCCTGACCAACGAACTGCCATCCGCGCCGCAGCTGTTCCACGATATCCGCATCATCAACGACAAGCTGGGCGACCTGCAGAACACCTACCACTTGTTCCAGACCCTGCCGGAAGCGCAGGCGCAGCAGAACGCGCGCGCCGCCCTGCCCTCCATCATGGCTTGCGGCGACTACGCGCTGGCACGCCGCTACCTGCCGCAGCCCGAGCACCATCTGGCGCTGGCGGCCATGCAGCTGAATGAGCTGAAGAACAACATCAACGTGCTGACCAACGAAGGCATGGCCGACATGCTGGCCGAGGTATTCAACTACACCACCGAAGTGGCGCTGGTGCTGGACTTGCTGAACGGCTGCGGCGATACTGATGCGGCGGCGATCGCGCGCCAGCAAGCCGTATCGCTGGTGCAGTCGCCGGAAGCGCGCGCCTGCGTGCAGGCGGAGCTGGATGCTCCCGGCACCACGCTGGATGCCATGGTTGAACTTCAAAATTCGGTAACCGCATAGTGAAAAAGATTGTCGCCCAAGCCCTCCTCCTCGCCTCCCTGCTGCCATCGGCCCATGCGGCCATTCCCACCTACGACTACAAGGTGGTGCGCAGCTACCCACACGATACGCAAGCGTTCACCGAAGGCCTGCTGTACCGCGACGGCTTCCTGTACGAGAGCACGGGCCTGAACGGCAAATCCTCGATCCGCAAGGTCGATCTGGCGTCTGGCAAAGTCCTGCAGAGCAAAGACATTCCGCCGCAGTATTTCGGCGAAGGCCTGACGGTATGGGGCGACACCCTGGTCGGCCTGACGTGGCAAACACAGACCGGTTTCGTGTTCGACCTGAAGACTTTTGAACTGAAAAACCAGTTCGCCTATCCCGGCGAGGGTTGGGGCCTGACCCACAACGGCAAAGAATTGATCATGAGCGACGGCACCTCGACGCTGCGCTTCCTCGATCCGAAGACCTTCCTCGAGGTGCGCCGCATCAAGGTGACGGCGGATGGCATCGCGGTCGATCAGCTGAATGAACTGGAGGTGGTGGAAGGTGAAATCTACGCCAACATCTGGCACACGAATACCATCGCGCGCATCGATCCCGCCAGCGGCAAGATCACCGGCTGGATCGACTTCGGCAAGCTCTATCCCGATGCCGGCAAAGGCCAGAACGCCGAGAACGTCATGAACGGCATCGCCTACGACGCCGAGAAGAAGCGCCTGTTCGTCACCGGCAAGCTGTGGCCGAAGATCTACGAAGTGAAGATCATTCCCCGGAAGTGAACAAGGCGATGATCTCGTCCGCGACAGCGCGCACCGGCGCGGCGCGGCGCACGTCCTCGTGCATGACGATCCACAGCTTGCGCTTGACCGGACAGGCCGGCGCCGCGATGTCCACCAGCACCCCGGCCGGGAAATAGTCGGGCAGCACCGCCACCCCGCAACCCGCCACGGCCGCCTGATACAAGGTGCCCAGATCATTCGACCGCAGGCAGTAACGGCGTTCGCCGCGCACCTTTTCCAGCCACAGATGCTGCGGCGTGTGCTGCAGCAGTTCGTCATAGCCGAGAAATTCCCATTGTTCCGGCGCGCGCCGCGCCAGATAAGCCTCGCTCGCGCACAGCCGGTACGCCACCGTCGTCAGCGCGCGCACGGTCAGCCCGGGCGCGGTCGGCCGGTTGTAGCGCAGCGCGATATCCGACTCGCGCCGCATCAGGTCCGTCTCGCGCGCCTCTCCCCGCAAGTCCAGCTCAACCCCGGGCAGGCGATGCAGCGCCGGCTGCAAACGCGGCGCCAGTAGCCAGGACGTCAATGCCGGCGGCGCCGACACGCGCACCTTGCCATGCAGCGCCGCCGCGCCGCTGGCCGCGCGCATCAATCCGTGCATGTGGTCCTCCATCTTGCGCGCATGCGGCACCAGCGAGCGGCCGGCGGCGGTCAGCGACCATCCCTTGGGGAAGCGATCGAACAGCTTGACGCCAAGCGCCGTCTCCAGCGCGTCGATGCGGCGCGCCACCGTGGTGTGCTCCACCGCCGCCGCGCGCGCGGCGCCGGACAGCGTGCCGGCATCGTGCAGGGCAAGAAAAAAACGCAGGTCATCCCAGTCTGGTTGGTTCATTGTGCAATTATGCACACAAAACGCGCGAATTTAGGGAATTTCGCTCAGCGCTCGACAGCGCTATCGTGTCTTTATTTAAGGAGATGACGATGAAACTGTTGAACCGAATGTTTTGCCTGTTTATGTGGGTGCCCGCCCACCACGCCGCGATGGCCGCCCAGCCCTTTCCGTTGGCCGGTACATGGACGCTGGTGGTCGCCGACCGCCTGCTGCCGGACGGCACGCGCGTGCCGGACTACGGCGATGCGCCGGCCGGCCTGATGATGATCGATGCCGACGGCCGCTATACGGTGCAAATCTATCAGCACGGACGCCCGCGCTTCGCCAGCGGCGACAAGAAAAACGGCACGGCGCAGGAGTTGCGCGCCGCCGTGGAGGGATCGAGCACGCACTTCGGCCGGCTCGCCATCGACGAGCCTTCACGCACGCTGACCTTCATCATTGAAAGCGCCGCCTTTTCAAACTGGGAAGGCACGCGGCAGGAACGCCGCTATGAACTGAACGGCGATGAACTGAGATACCGTGTGCCGGCGCGGCCGGACGGGCAGGTGCCGCTGTCCGTGTGGCGCAGGTTACGCTAAGGCGCCGACGCAGTAGTCGGACAGCGCTTGCAGGACGGCCGCGTTTTCGCCGGCCGCCTCCACCACCTTTAGTTTCACCTGCGGGTAAGCCACGCGCAGATCGTCCAGCATCACCGGCAGGTCGCGCAGCACATGGCCGCCCTGGCCCAGGAACACCGGCACCACGGTGATGTCGTCGATGCCGTCGGCGCTCAGCGCGGCCACCAACTCCGGCAGGCGTGGCGACATCAGCTCGAGAAACGCCAGTTCCACCCTCACCTGCGGCTCACGTGCCTGCGTCATATCACGCAGGCGCTCGAACGGCGCCGCCCACGAGGCAGCGCGGGCGCCGTGTGCAAACAAGATCAATGCGCGTTGAGTATTCATCAGTGTCGCTCCACCCACCACATGGCCCATATCGCCAGCAGCATGAACAATAAACTCGGGGCGATCGCGGTCAGGATCGCCGGCCAGGTACTCAGCACGCCGAGGTGCGAGAACAGGGTATTCACCAGCAGGAAGCTCACGCCCAGCATGATGCCTAGGAAGATCTTCAAGCTCACGCCGCCGCTGCGCGTGTGCAGGTAGCCAAACGGCAGCGCCAGCGCCATCAGCACAAAAATCGCCAACGGATCGAACAGCTTTTTCCAGAACGCGATCTTGAAGCGCTCGGTCTCCTGCTTGTTCTCCTGCAGGTGGCGGGTGTACACCGCCAGCTCGTTGGCCGACATGCGCTCCGGGTCCGAACGCGACACCGACAAAATCTTCGGCGTGATCTCGGACAGCAGATCCTTGGTGGCGCTGCGGCGGGTCTCGATCATGCTCGATTCCTGCGCGTAGTTGTTCGCCAGCGTGGCCTCGATGCCCGGCTTGAGCAATTCCGGATTGCTGAAGATATTCTCCGTCACGTCCTTCAGCAGCCACTTGTTATTGCCCTGGAAGCTGCCCGACTTGGCCAGCGTGATGGAGCGCAGGCGGAAGCTGGTGTCGAATTCGTACAGCTTCACGTCGATCAGCGTGCCGTCCGGACGCACCTCGCGCACATTGAAGAAGCGCGATCCCAGCACCGTGCCGGTCATGCCTTCGGACTTGACGATATCCTTGGTCCACAGGCCCGAGCGGAACTCGGTGGAGATGGCGGCGCCGCGCGCGGTCAGCTTGAACTTCTCCGCCAGCGGCGCCGTGCGCGGCACCACCAGCTCGCCGACGATAAAGGTCAGGATCACCAGCACCAGGCCGATCTTGGCCAGCATCCACGCCACCATCCCGGTCGACATGCTGGACGCGCGCATGATGGTGAATTCGGAAGTGGCCGCGAACTGCGCCATGGTGTAGATGGTGCCGATCAGCGCCGCCAGCGGCATCACTTCATACACGTGGCCCGGCAGCTGCACCAGCACGTACATGAACGCATACTGGACCGCGTAGCCGTTCTTGCCGACCTTGGGCAGTTCGCCGGTCAGGTCCATGAACGCTTGCAGCGCCAGGAAGGCCACCAGCACAAAGGCGACCGCTTGCAGTATCGAGACCGCGAAATAGCGTTGCAGGATTTTCATTGCGATACAACCTTCTGGTCCGCGCCATGGCGCGAGCGCTTGAGCGCCGCCAGCAACGCCAGCGGATGATAACGATGGTTCAGGTTCAGGCGCCAAGCGAACAGCGCGAACACCAGCAGCAGCGCCACCAGGTGCAGCGGCCACCACGACACCGCGAACGCCGCCTTGCCCTGGCGGACGCTGGCCTCGATCAGCTTGACGAAGTTGTTATAGCTGAAGAAGATCAGCAGCGCGATGATCAGGTTGGCCGAGCTGCCGGCGCGCGGATTCACGAAGCCCAGCGGAATCGCCAGCAGGATCAGCACCAGGCAAGTGAGCGGCGAGGCCGCGCGCCACAACAGTTCCGCGCGCGCGGCGTTGCTGGTGTCGTCCAGCAGCTGCATGGTGGGTGTGCTGTCGGTGTCGCGGTCCGCGTCCAGCTCCTGGTTCTGGCTGGTGACGCGCATGCTGTAGCTCTCGAACTCCATGGTCTGGAAGTCGGCCTGGCCCGGCGTGCCCTGATAGCGGCGGCCGTTCTTGAGCACCAGGTACTTCTCGCCTTTGGGCCCGGTGTTGATCACGCCCTCGCGCGCGACGATGACGGCCGTGCCTTTTTCGTCGACCGTGTTGACGAACACGTTCTGCACCACCGCCGTCTTGCCGGCCACGCCTTCGACGAAGAAGATGCGGTTGGCCGACGCCGATTCCTTGAACTGGCCGGGCGAGACCTTCTGCAGGTCTTCGCGCTTTTCAAAGCGCTCCACGTATTCCGAGCTTTTCTGCTTGGCCCAGGGCGTGGCGACAAAACTCAGCATGCCGGTCAACACCACGATCGGCAGGCCGAAAGTGAGCACCGGGAGTATCCATTTGGTGAGCGACAGGCCGGAGGCGAACCACACCACCATCTCGGAATCGCGGTAGGTCCGCGTCACCACCATCAGCACAGAAATAAAGCTGGTGAGGATGAGGATAGTTGGCAGATAATTCAGCGTTGCGAACACGATCAGCGCGATCACGTCACTGGACGCCACCTTGCCGCCCGCCGCCTTGCCGAGGACCGCGATCAGGGTCCAGGTCACGCAGATGCTGAACAGGACCGTGAAGGAAGCGCCGGCCGTATTGGCCATTTCACGTCGTAGGGCGCGTTGAAAGATCATTGAAGATTATAATTCGGTAGTTTGGCCCATATATAAGCTATACGGCGCCACAAGTTTTAAGTACGTACACGACACGGAGAATCAAATGGACTTTAGCATAAAAGCATTCGACACAAAAAACACCATCGCTACGGCCAAAGCCGGCGTCATCGCCGTCGCGGTCTTCGAGAACAAGAAGCTGTCGCAAGCTGCCAAGGCGCTGGACGGCGCTGGTGAAATCACCGCTGCGCTGAAGTCCGGCGACATCACCGGCAAAACCGGCACCACCCTGCTGCTGCGCGGCGTGAAAGGCGCCGCCGCCGAACGCGTGCTGCTGGTCGGCCTGGGCAGCGACGAAGCGGTCAGCGAGAAAAGCTTTGCCGGCGGCGTGGCCGCGGCACTCAAGGCATTCTCCTCCCTCGGCGCGAGCGACGCTATTATCGCACTGCCGATGACCGAAGTGAAAGAGCGCGACGTCAATTGGGCGATCCGCAACGTGGTGCAGAGCGCCCATGAGGCGGTGTTCCGCACCGATGGTCAAAAGAGCAAGAAAGATCCGGCGCCCGCCGGCGTCAAGAAAATCGCCCTGGCCGTGCCGAACAACGCCGACACCAAGCTGGCGCTGGCGCAAGCCGTGGCCATCGCCAACGGCATGGACCTGACCAAGGAACTGGGCAACACCTCGGCCAACGTCTGCACCCCGACCCACCTGGCCAACGTCGCCAAGAAGCTGGGCAAGGATTACAAGTTCGACGTCGAGGTGCTGGACCGCAAGCAGCTGGAAGCGCTGAAGATGAACAGCTTCCTGTCGGTCACCAACGGCAGCGAGCAGCCGCCGAAATT
Organism: Duganella sp. SG902; assembly: GCF_013376005.1. Lineage (GTDB taxonomy): Bacteria > Pseudomonadota > Gammaproteobacteria > Burkholderiales > Burkholderiaceae_D > Rugamonas. The sequence goes on from NZ_JABMJK010000012.1 coordinate 19,404, forward strand.
CATCGTCATCAAGCACATGGGCGGCAAGGCCAAGGACGCGCCGGTGGTGCTGGTCGGTAAGGGCATCACCTTCGACACCGGCGGCATTTCGCTCAAGCCGGGTCCTGGCATGGACGAGATGAAGTACGACATGGGCGGCGCCGCCTCGGTGCTGGGCACCTTCCGCGCCATCGGTGAGATGAACCTGAAGCTGAACGTGATCGGCATCATCGCCTCGTGCGAGAACATGCCGTCGGGCCGCGCCACCAAGCCGGGCGACATCGTCACCTCGATGAACGGTCTGACCATCGAGATCTTGAACACCGACGCCGAAGGCCGCCTGATCCTGTGCGACGCGCTGACCTACGCCGAACGCTTCAACCCGGCCGCCGTGATCGACATCGCCACCCTGACCGGCGCCTGCATCGTGGCCCTGGGCCACCACAAGAGCGGCCTGTTCACCCGCGACGACGAGGCCCACAACAAGCTGGCCGACGAGATTCTGGCCGCCGGCAAGAACGCCAGCGACACCGCATGGCGCCTGCCGATCGGCGATGAGTACAACGAGCAGCTGAAGTCCAACTTCGCCGACCTGGCCAACATCGGCACCCCGGGCGGCGCCTCGTGCACCGCCGCCGCGTTCCTGGAAAACTTCACCCGCAAGTACACCTGGGCGCACCTGGACATCGCCGGCACCGCGTGGAAATCGGGCGGCAACAAGGGCGCCACCGGCCGTCCGGTGCCGCTGCTGTCGAACTTCCTGATCAATCGCTCTAAGTAAGCGTTCGAACCGATCAGAACAGGGTCACGCCGGGCGACGGCGTCGGCCCTTCTTCCCTCTCCTGCGCGGGATGCATGACCACGGTCAGCGTGGCCGGATAGTCATAGCCCGCGCCGGTGTTCTTGTCGATGACGTAGCCCACGCCGGCCGTCAACGCCAGGTTGCCCCACAGGTTGGCGTCCGCCTTCGATTCCACCTTCTCATAGGCCCAGCCCTTGCCCGCCTTCTGGCAGTCGATGCGCAGCGGCCCCGCGCTCTTGCGCAGCGTGACGCGTCCCGGCGTGGTCACAAACCATTTGCCGACGTCGTTGTACAGCACGCAACCCACACCAGCGATCTCGCGGTGATCGAGCACGGTTTGCACCATGACGCTTTGTTCGGTGGATTCTGTCAGGGAGGCGCAACCGGCCAGCATGGCCAGCAGCGCGGTGACCGCAAAGGCGGGGCGGAGATACATGGTCTGTCTCGGAAAATAGCGTCCGACCAGTGTACCAGCCCGCCGGCGGTTTTATTCGCTTGATCAAGCGGCGTAAAGCATTGCACTTTACGCCTTGCGCATCAGGCGTTGTGGCGGTCCGGCGTCTTGGCGGCCACCGGGGTGTCGGCCTGCTCCTGCTGCTTCTTCTTCAGGCCCTGCACCACTTTCAGGATGTCATCCATGCCGCGCTCACCGCCCAGCGAGGAAAACGCATCCAGCACTTCGTTCAGGACCTGATTGCGCACGGCGGCTTCATCCGGCTTGATCGCGGGCGGACGCTGCACCGCTTCGGCGGCGCGCTTCTCGGCGGCGGCGGCCTCTTTTTGCGCGGCGGTCTTGCGGCCGCCCGGCGCTTTGCCATGCTCCAGCGCCGCTTGCCAGATGACCCAGCGGCGTTGCGTTTCGAAGACCAGATATTCATCTGGCTTGTCTTCACGGCGACGAACGATATGACCGTCGCGCTGTGCCCATGCCTCAAATGCAGATCGCATTTTTTATTCCTTTGCAAATGCGCTAAGCGCGATTCACTGTAAAAACCACTGTTTATTTCCGTATAGTATCATTTATTGCGTCGTCACAACACAGAAATATACAACACTTAATGTTTTCTTAGTTGCTAAATGGGAACACAAGTTTTCCACTTAATTTTTATCAGTATATTTCTATTTTGTTACCTTGTCTTGCCTTTCAGTTCTATTTTGACAACAACGAGACAGTATTGGCAATTTTTTTTTGATTTCACACATTTTGCAACATTTTATGCCCTGAATGTCGCGCACGAAAGGGTTTTTCATGTTTTTTCATACACCTTAGCAAGGCGACAACTACATGTGTTAAATCCGGATGCGGTAAGATGCAAGCCACCGGAACCCCAGCATGAAAGCAAATATGAAAATAGCCACTTGGAATGTTAACTCTTTGAACGTAAGACTGCCGCACGTTATGAAGTGGCTAGAGGAAAACCCCACCGATGTGCTAGCAATTCAAGAAACAAAATTAACTGACGACAAGTTTCCGCTGGCCGAACTGGAGGCTGCCGGCTACCACGTCGCGTACACCGGGCAGAAGACTTATAACGGGGTTGCGATCATTTCCACGACGCCAATTCACGATATCGTCAAGAACAACCCCAAATTCGAGGATCCGCAGCAACGCATCGTGGCCGGCACCATCGACGGCGTGCGCGTTGTGTGCGCTTACGTACCTAACGGCCAGGCGGTCGGCTCGGACAAGTACGAATACAAGATGGCCTGGCTGAACGCCTTCCACGACTGGATCAAGGAAGAGGCGGCGCGCTATCCGCAGCTGGCGGTGGTGGGCGACTACAACATCGCCCCGGAGGACCGCGACGTGCACGATCCGGCCGCGTGGGAAGGCATGGTGCACGTGTCGCCGCAGGAGCGCGCGCAGCTCCAGCGCCTGCTGGACATCGGCCTGACCGACGCCTTCCGCATGTTCGAGCAGCCGGAGAAGTCGTTCAGCTGGTGGGATTACCGTGGTCTCGGCTTCCGCCTGAACAAGGGCCTGCGCATCGACCATCTGCTGCTGTCGGACGCGCTGAAACAGCGCTGCACCGCCTGCGTCATCGACCGCGTGCCGCGCAAGTGGGACCAGCCGTCCGACCACACGCCGGTGGTCGCCACCTTCGCCTAAGCGCGCGGCAGCAGCAGCTGGGCCGTCCCGTGCGGCACCGGCTGCGAGAACAGATAGCCCTGCGCGTACTGGCAGCCATGCTGCTGCAATAGCGCGTACTGCCCTTCCGTCTCCACGCCCTCCGCCACCACCGACAGCTGCAGGCTGTCCGACAGCGCGATGATCGCCGCCACGATGGCGCGGTCCTCCGCGCTCTGCTCCAGGTCCTTGATGAAGGCGCGGTCGATCTTGATTTTCTTGACCGGGAAGCGCTTCAGGTAGGCCAGCGAGGAATAACCGGTGCCGAAATCGTCGATCGACAGGCGGATGCCCATGGCGTTGATGTGGCCGAGGATTTCCAGCGTCTGCTCGCCGTGCTGCATCAGCGCGGTCTCGGTAATCTCGAATTCGATCAGCGCCGGATCGATGCCGGTGTCGTCGAGGATGCCGCGGATCGATTCCACCAGCCCGCGATGCATGAACTGGCGCGGCGACAGGTTGACCGCCAGCGGCACCGGCGACATGCCCTGGCTTTGCCAGCGCATGCTCTGGATGCAGGCCTGCCGTATCACCCACTCGCCGATCGGCACGATCATGCCGTTTTCCTCGATGATGGGGATGAACTGGTCTGGCGTGATCAGCTCCGTGCCGCCGCGCCGCCAGCGCAGCAGCACTTCCATCGCGTGCAGGCGGCGCGTGCCGATGTCCATGATGGGCTGGAAGTGCAACTCGAATTCATCGGCCGCCAGCGCGCCGCGCAGGCTGGACTCCAGCTCGAAGTGACGCGCCGCCGTCTGGTTCATCGCCTCCTTGAAGAACTGGTAGTTGTTACGGCCGCTGGCCTTGGCGTGATACATGGCGCCGTCGGCGTTGCGCATCAGCGTCTCGACGTCGGCGCCGTCGTCCGGGTAGACGCTGATGCCGATCGATGGCGTGATGTGCAGGTTGCGCCCCTCCAGCGGGAAGCTTTCTGACAGGGCCTCGATGATTTTCTCCGCCACCTGGCCGGCCTCCTCGGAGGTGCGGATGCCCGGCACCAGCACCACGAATTCGTCGCCGCCCAGGCGCGCCACGGTATCGCTGGCGCGCACGGCGCGGCACAAACGGCTGGCGACTTCCTTCAGCAACTGGTCGCCGGTCATGTGGCCGAGCGAGTCGTTGATCATCTTGAAGCGGTCAAGGTCGATGAACATCACCGCCAGTTTGCGCTCGGTGCGCTGCGCGGCCAGCATGGCGCGGTCCAGCCGGTCCGACAGCAGCGCGCGGTTCGGCAGGCCGGTCAGGCTGTCGTGGTACGCCATGTGGTGCACGCGCGCCTCGGCCTGGCGCCGTTCGACGATCTCGCCCTGCAGCTGGGCGTTGGCGCCCGCCAGTTCGGCGGTGCGTTCCTGCACCCGCAGTTCCAGCTCGTCGCGCGCGCGCGCCACCGCCTCCGCCGCCTCGCGCCGCGTGGTGATGTCGTCCACCAGCCACACCGAACGGCCGTTGGCCTCGGCCAGGTCGAACAGCCGGCCGGACAGGCGCGCCCAGAACGTGCTGCCGTCCTTGCGCACCAGCTGATACTCGGAGACGTTGACCTGGCCTGCATGGAAATCGCGCGCGGTCTCGGCGCGGGCCTGTTCCCACGCCTCCTTGTCGGCGTAGAAGGCTTGCACGCTCAGGTGATTCATCTCGCCCGGCCCGTAGCCGAACAGCTCCTCCATCTTGCGGTTGCAGCGCAGGTTGCGGCCATTCTCCACCACCGAGATGCCCAGCACCGCGCTGTCCAGGATCGCCTGGTTCTCCAGCAGCGCATTGCGCAGCGCCTCCTCGGCGCGCTTTTGCTCGGTGCGGTCCTCGATCACCCAGATCGTGCCCTGCGTCGGATCGTCGGGATTGACCACGTAGCCGATCAGCTGCGCCCACAAGGTGGTGTCGTCCGAGCGCCGCATCTCGATCTCGGTCTGGAACGGCTTGCCGATGGAGAGGAAGGGATAGGCCTCGCTGCCCAGTTTGTCGTAGGACTCCTGCGATGGATACAGCGCGCGGCCCGGCAGGCCCAGGCCGGAAGTCTCGGTGTAGCGGAACATCTCGGCGAAGCCGCGGTTGTAGCGCGTGATGATGCGGTTCTTGGTGAACAGGATGCTCATCGAGGCGTTGGTCATGATGGCCTCGACCTCCATCTGCGTCTGCAGCGAGTCCGTCACGTCCTCCAGGATCCAGATGGTGCCGCCGCCACGATGCGCATCGTCCACCGCGCGGGCGCGCACGCGGCACCAGAACAAGCTGCCGTCCTTGCGCCTGAATTCGTAGGCGTCTTTTTCAAACGGCTGGCCGGAGCCCAGCAGCGGTCCGGCCTCCTGGCCGAACTCCTCGAAATGCCGCTCGGACTGGAACAGGATCAGCGAGGGCTGCCCTTCCATCTCGCCCGGTTCATAGCCAAACATTTGCGCCATGCGCGGATTGCAGCGCCACATCTGCTGCGAGCGGGTGAACAGGATGCCGACCGAGGCGTTGTCCAGGATGGCCTTCTGCTCCAGCAGCATGCGGCGCAGCTTTTCCTCATCCAGCCGGTGCTCGTTGATGTCCTCCATGATCCACATATTGCCGTCGGCGGTGTGCATCGGATCGATGGCGCGGCCATACAGGCGCGCCCAGAACAGCGAGCCGTCCTTGCGCCGCACCTGGATCTCGGCGGTGTAGGATTCTCCCTGGGCCAGCTTCGGCCCGGCGTCCTGTCCGAGCCTGATGAAATCGGCCTCGCTGGGATAGATGATGACGCTGGAGGCGCCCTCCAGTTCATGGCGGCTGTAGCCCAGCATCTCGGCGCAGCGGATATTACATTCGAGGATGACGCCGTCCTTGCTGAACAAAATGCCGACCGCCGCATTCTCAAGAATGGCGCGCTGTTCCAGCAGCGTTTTGCGCAGCGCGCGCTGGTCGCGCTGGACTTCGGTGATGTCATGGAAGACGATGGTCACGCCATCGATCCCGGCCTCCGGCGGCAGGCGCCTGGACCAGGCCTGCACCGATACGTACTGGCCGTCGGCGCAAGTGAGGCAGCTGTCCCAACGTTCCGCGCCGGACAGGCTGGCCAGGCTGGCGGCGCGCACGTGGCGCGCGAACAGGTCGCCCAGCGGACGACCGCAAGGATCGAGGCCCAGCAACGCTATCAATCCGGCATTCGCGGCCAGCACGACGCCATCCGCGCCGCAGGCGCAGGCTGGCACGCCGATCAACGCCAGCGCGTCGGCTACGAAATCGGAATTGGTGGGCACTTGATACCTGGGAAGCATAGTTGGCAGATGATAAACCACATTAGTGGCCGCCGCTATCAAACCCGTTCGCGCGCACTCCTAAAAACGACAATGCCCGGCGAACCGGGCATTGTGGGTAATCTTGCTTTTTTTATCAGTGCGCCGTCGCGCCGGCGGCGCCGATGCCGGTCTCGGAACGCATCTGCTGCGCCTCATAGCCGGCACGGTCGATGCGCGCTCGGCCGCTCTTGTCCAGCAGCGAGAACACGAAGATGCAGACGAAGGCCAACGGCATCGAGAAGATCGCCGGCGAGGCGTATGGGAACAGCGCGCTGCCGTGACCCAGCACGTCCACCCACACCGACTTCGACACCACGGTCAGCACCACGGCGGTAATCAGGCCGACAAAGCCGCCGATGGTGGCGCCGCGCGTGGTGCAATCCTTCCACAGCACGGACATGAACAGCACCGGGAAGTTGGCCGACGCCGCGATCGCGAACGCCAGCGACACCATGAAGGCGATGTTCTGCTTCTCGAACACGATGCCCAGCACCACCGCCACGATGCCGAGGACGATGGTGGTGATCTTCGATACTTTCAGCTCGCTGCCGCTTGGCGCCTTGCCCTTCTTGATGACGGTGGCGTACAGGTCGTGCGACACCGCCGATGCGCCGGACAAGGTCAGGCCGGCCACCACCGCGAGGATGGTCGCGAACGCCACCGCCGAGATGAAGCCCAGGAAGACGTTGCCGCCAACGGCTTTGGCCAAGTGCACCGCCGCCATGTTGTTACCGCCCAGGAGCTTGCCCGCCGCGTCCTTGAACTCCGGATTGGTGCTCACCAAAACGATGGCGCCGAAGCCGATGATGAAGGTCAGCACGTAGAAGTAGGCGATCCAGGTGGTAGCCCAGAACACCGACTTGCGCGCTTCCTTCGCGCTCGGAACGGTGAAGAAGCGCATCAGGATGTGCGGCAGGCCGGCGGTGCCGAACATCAGCGCCATGCCGAACGAGATCGCGGAAACCGGGTCCTTGATGAAGGTGCCCGGACCCATGATGGCCTCTTTATTCGCGTGCAGTTCCACCGACTTGGCGAACAGCGCTTCAGGGCTGAAGTTGAACTGCGCCAGAACGGCGATCGCCATGAAGCTGGCGCCGCCCAGCAGCATCACCGCCTTGATGATCTGCACCCAGGTGGTGGCGGTCATGCCGCCGAACAGCACGTAGATCATCATCAGCGTACCGACCAGCACCACGGCGACCCAGTATTCAAGGCCGAACAGCAGTTTAATCAGCTGGCCCGCGCCCACCATCTGCGCGATCAGGTAGAACGCCACCACCACCAGCGTGCCGGAGGCGGAGAAGATGCGGATAGGCTCCTGCTTGAAGCGATACGCCGCAACGTCGGCAAAGGTGAAGCGGCCCAGGTTGCGCAGGCGTTCCGCCATCAGGAAGGTGATGACAGGCCAGCCGACCAGGAAGCCGATGGCGTAGATCAGGCCATCGTAACCATTGAGGAACACCGATGCCGAGATGCCGAGGAAGGATGCTGCCGACATGAAGTCGCCGGCGATGGCCAGCCCGTTCTGGAAGCCGGTGATGCCGCCGCCGGCGGTGTAGAAGTCCGATGCGGAGCGGGTCTTGGCCGCCGCCCATTTGGTGACGAACAGCGTGAAGACCACGAACACGGCGAACATTACGATCGCGGTCCAGTTGGTCGGCTGCTTGACGGCCTGTCCAAGATCGCCGCCCGCCGCGAAAACGGCGCCGCTGGCGGCCAGCAGCGTCAACGCCGTGATGTTGCGCTTAACGGCATTCATGCTTTCACCTTGTCGTGGATTGCCTGGGTCAGTTCGTCGTAGCGGCTGTTCGCGCGGCGCACATACACGCCGGTAACCAGCACCGTGAAGACGATGACGAACAAGCCAATCGGCATGCCCCAGGTCATGACGCCGTCGCCCGTTTTCCTGGCGAGGAATTCCTTGTCGAATGCGATCAGCAGGATGTAGCCGTAATAGACCAGCATCATGAGCGCGGTGAGCGCCCAGCCGAAGCGGGAGCGCGATTTAACCAACTGGTGATAATTGGGATCGCGCTTTATTTTTTGTACGAGGTCGTCGTGCATGATGTGTCTCCTTTTTTAATATATGCGGCCAGATTAAAGCCGGAGACTTACCACTCGCTTACGCGCGCAATTATTTTTGCAGCACCTGCTCGATCTGCCGCAACGATGAAGGATCCTCAATCGACGTGAGATCGCCAGGGTTGCGGCCTTCGCAGATCGCCTGGATGGAGCGGCGCAGCAGCTTGCCGGAGCGCGTCTTGGGCAGCTGCGTGACAAAGTACACGCGTGCGGGCCGCGCCACCGCGCCCAGTTGACGATCCACCACCGACATGATGTCCTGCTCATTGGTGGCCGCGCTGGCATCCTTGAGAATCGCGAACGCAACGGCGACTTGTCCCTTGACCTTGTCCTCCACGCCCACCACCGCGACCTCGGAAACGTTGGGATGACTGGTGATGGATTCCTCGATCTCGCGCGTGCCGAGCCGGTGGCCCGCGACATTGATCACATCGTCGGTGCGGCCGAGGATGAAGTAATAGCCGTCCGCATCGCGCACGCCCCAGTCGAAGGTGGAGTAAAGCATCTTGTCGCCGTGCCGGGTCCAGTAGGTGTCGACGAAACGCTGGTCGTTACCGTACACGGTCTGCATGCAACCCGGCGGCAACGGGCCTTCGATCATCACCACGCCTTTTTCGTTGGCCGCGCATTCCGCGCCGGTGGTCTCGTTCACCAGCTTGACCTTGTAGCCATACATGGCCACACCAGGGCTGCCAAGCCTGGTCGGCGCATCCTCTATGCCTTTTGCGATGGACAGGATGGGCCAACCGGTTTCGGTCTGCCAGTAGTTGTCGATGATCGGCACACCAAGTTCCCCGGCGATCCAGCTCGACGTGGTTTCGTCCAGCGGCTCACCGGCGAGGTACAGGGCTTTCAGCGACGACTTGTCATGCTTGCGCATGAATTCCGGCGGCTGCTTGCGCAGCACGCGGATAGCCGTCGGCGCGGAGAACATGCGTGTGACCTTGTACTTCTCGACGATGCTCCACCAGATGCCCGGATCCGGAGAAATCGGCAGTCCTTCGTACATGATGGTCGCCATGCCGGCGATCAGCGGGCCGTAGACGATGTACGAGTGTCCCACCACCCAGCCGATATCGGACGTGGCGAAGAACGTCTCGCCGGCCTTGCCGCAGAAGTTATGCTTCATCGACGCCGCCAGCGCCACCGCGTAGCCGCCGACGTCGCGCTGCACGCCTTTCGGCTTGCCGGTGGTGCCGGAGGTGTACAGGATATACGAAGGCTCGTTCGATTCCAGCCACGTCACCGGCACCTGCGCGGCCAAGTGCGAAGCCCGCAGCGCGGCGTAATCGACATCACGGCCCTCGACGCGGCTCATCGGCGCCAGGCCGCGATCCACCAGCAGCACGCGGGCGGGCTTGGACGAGGACAGCGCAATCGCTTCGTCCAGCAGGGGTTTGTATGGAATGGCCTTGCCGTTGCGCGAACCGGCGTCGGCGGAGACGATCAGCACCGGCTTGGCGTCTTCGATGCGGCTGGCGAGGCTGTTGGCGGCAAAGCCGCCGAACACCACCGAATGCACCGCGCCGATGCGGGCGCAGGCCAGCATGGCGAACGCCGCTTCCGCGATCATCGGCATGTAGATCAGCACACGGTCGCCCTTGCGCACGCCGAGCGACTGCATCATCGCCGCCCAGCGCTGGACCTCAGCGCGCAGCTCGTTGAAGGAGTAACTGCGCTCCGTGTTGGTTTCGGTGGAGATGGCGATCAGCGCGGGCTTGTCACCCTGCGCGGAACACCAGCGGTCCACCGCGTTATGACACAGGTTGGTGCGTCCGCCCACGAACCAGCGGGCAAATGGCGGCTGCGAATAATCGAGCACCTGCGTGAACGGCGTATTCCAATCGATGAGCGCAGCTTCGTCCCGCCAGAATTCTTCAGGCGTGACGACAGAGCGCTGATAAAAATCAGCGTACTTCATGTCCCCTCCGTTTTTTTTGACCGCTTAGGCTGGTACGCGTACCCAGCCTTCCATCAGTACTCGCGCGCTGCGGCTCATTACCGCTTTTGTCACGCTCCATTCTCCGTTCTGCCGCACCGCCTCCGCGCCGACCCGCAAGGTGCCGGATGGATGGCCGAAGCGCACCGCGCCGCGTTCACCGCCGCCGGCCGCGAGGTTCACCAGCGTGCCGGGGATGGCGGCCGCGGTGCCGATGGCGACAGCGGCCGTGCCCATCATGGCGTGATGCAGCTTGCCCATCGAGAGCGCGCGCACCAGCAGATCGATATCGCCAGCGTCCACCTGTTTGCCGCTCGACGCCACGTAGGACTTGGGCGGCGCCACAAACGCCACCTTGGGCGTGTGCTGACGCGTAGCAGCCTCGCTCAGCTCTTTGATGAGCCCCATGCGCAGCGCGCCATGAGCGCGAATGGTCTCGAACATCGCCAGCGCCTTGGCATCGCCGTTGATCGGGTCCTGCAGCTCGGTGCCGGTGTAGCCGATAGCGTCGGCGTTGATGAAAATGGTCGGGATGCCGGCATTGATCATGGTCGCCTTCAGCGTGCCCACGCCGGGGACTTCCAGATCATCGACCAGTTGACCGGTCGGGAACATCGCGCCGCCAGCGCCCTCCTCTTCCGCCGCCGGGTCCATGAACTCCAGCTGCACTTCGGCGGCCGGGAAGGTCACGCCGTCCAGCTCAAAGTCGCCGGTCTCCTGCACTTCGCCGTTGGTCATCGGAATGTGCGCGATGATGGTCTTGCCGATATTGGTCTGCCACACGCGCACCACCGCCACGCCGTCGCGCGGCACGCGGGCCGGGTCAACCAGCCCGCCGCTGATGGCGAACGCGCCCACCGCCGCCGACAGGTTGCCGCAGTTGCCGCTCCAGTCGATAAAAGCCTGGTCGATGGAGACCTGGCCGAACAGGTAGTCAACGTCGTGATCAGCACGCGTGCTCTTCGAAAGGATCACCGTCTTGCTGGTGCTGGAGGTGGCGCCGCCCATGCCGTCGATCTGCTTGCCGTAGGGGTCCGGGCTGCCGATCACGCGCAGCAGCAGTTGGTCGCGCGCGGCGCCCGGCTGCCGCGCGGCTTCCGGCAGATCCTGCAGGCGGAAGAAAACACCCTTGCTGGTACCGCCACGCATATAAGTGGCGGGGATTTTGATTTGCGGTTGATATGTCATGAATTTTTCCCTTACCGTCATTCCCGCGCAGGCGGGTACGACGTGGTTAGGCTGCCTTGGCTGATTCCAAAAAATCCTGCGCGAAACGCTGCAGAACGCCGCCCGCCTCGTAGATCGACACGTCTTCCGACGAATCGAGACGACAAGTCACCGGCACATCCAAACGCTCGCCGTTACGGCGATGGATCACCAGCGTCAGCGTGGCGCGCGGCGCGCGATCGCCAATCACGTCGTAAGTCTCGGTGCCATCCAACGCCAGCGTCAAACGATTCACGCCCGGCTTGAACTCCAGCGGCAGCACACCCATGCCCACCAGATTGGTGCGGTGGATGCGCTCAAAGCCCTCGGCCACAATCGCCTCCACACCAGCCAGGCGCACGCCCTTGGCCGCCCAGTCGCGCGACGAGCCCTGACCGTAGTCCGCGCCGGCGATCACGATCAACGGCTGCTTGCGGCCCATATAGGTTTCGATGGCTTCCCACATGCGCGTCACCTTGCCCTCCGGTTCCACGCGCGCCAGCGAACCGGCTTTCACATTGCCGTCCGCATCGCGCACCATCTCGTTCTTCAGCGTTGGATTGGCGAAGGTGGCGCGTTGCGCGGTCAGGTGGTCGCCGCGATGGGTGGCATAGGAGTTGAAGTCCTCTTCCGGCAAGCCCATTTTGTGCAGGTACTCGCCGGCGGCGGAATTCATCATGATCGCGTTCGACGGCGACAGGTGGTCGGTGGTGATGTTATCGCCCAACAGCGCCAGCGGACGCATGCCTTTCAGCGTGCGCTCGCTGGCCAGCGCGCCTTCCCAGTAAGGCGGACGACGGATGTAGGTCGATTGCGGACGCCAGTCGTACAGCGGAGCCGCACGTTCGCCGCTATCTTCGCCGCGCGCGAACATCGGGATGTACACTTTGCGGAAGTGGTCCGGCTTCACGCTGGAGACGACGATGGCGTCGATCTCCTCGTCGCTTGGCCACAGGTCTTTCAACGTAATCGCCTTGCCGCTAGCGTCATGGCCCAGCACATCCTTCTCGATGTCGAAACGGATGGTGCCGGCGATGGCGTAAGCCACCACCAGCGGCGGAGAGGCCAGGAAGGCCTGCTTGGCATAAGGGTGGATGCGGCCGTCGAAGTTGCGGTTGCCCGACAGGACAGCGGTCGCGTACAGGTCGCGCTCCACCACTTCCCGCTGGATCGCCGGGTCCAGCGCGCCGGACATGCCGTTGCACGAGGTGCAGGCATAGGCCACCACGCCGAAACCCAGCTTTTCCAGCTCCGGCATCAGGCCCGCCTCCTCCAGATACAGCGTGACCGCTTTGGAACCCGGCGCCAGCGAGGACTTGACCCACGGCTTGCGCAGCAGGCCAGCCTTGTTGGCGTTACGCGCCAGCAGGCCGGCGGCGATCATGTTGCGCGGGTTGTTGGTGTTGGTGCAGCTGGTGATGGCGGCGATGATCACCGCTCCGTCAGGCATCTTGCCCGGTTCATTCTCCACCACGCCCGCGATGCCGCGCGCCGCCAGATCGGTGGTCGCCACGCGCTTGTGCGGATTGGATGGGCCGGCGATATTGCGCACCACGGTGGACAGGTCGAACTTCAGCACGCGCTCGTATTCGGCGGTCTTCAGGCTGTCCGACCACAGGCCGGTGTGTTTCGCGTACTGCTCGACCAGCGCCACCAGCGCGTCATCGCGGCCGGTCAGCTTGAGGTATTTGATGGTTTGCTCGTCGATGGAGAACATCGCGGCGGTGGCGCCGAACTCCGGCGCCATGTTGGAGATGGTGGCGCGGTCGCCCAGCGTCAGCGCGGTGGCGCCTTCGCCGTAGAACTCCAGGTAGGCCGACACCACTTTTTCCTTGCGCAGGAATTCGGTCAGCGCCAGCACGATGTCGGTGGCGGTGATGCCCGCTTGCGGCTTGCCGCTCAGCTCAACGCCGACGATGTCCGGAAGACGCATCCACGACGCGCGGCCCAGCATCACGGTTTCCGCTTCCAGGCCGCCGACGCCGATGGCGATCACGCCCAGCGCATCCACCATCGGCGTGTGCGAATCGGTGCCAACCAGCGTGTCCGGATAGGCCACGCCGTCGCTGACCTGAATCACCGGCGACATGCGTTCCAGATTGATCTGGTGCAGGATGCCGTTCCCCGGCGGGATCACGTCCACGTTGCGGAAGGCCTTCTTGGTCCAGTCGATGAAGTGGAAGCGGTCCTCGTTGCGGCGATCCTCGATGGCGCGGTTCTTGTCGAAGGCATCGGGATCGAAGCCGCCGCATTCCACCGCCAGCGAATGGTCCACCACCAGCTGCGTCGGCACCACCGGATTGACCAGCGAAGGATCGCCGCCCTGCTCCGCGATGGCGTCGCGCAGGCCGGCCAGATCGACCAGCGCGGTCTGGCCCAGAATGTCGTGGCAGACCACGCGCGCGGGGAACCACGGGAAATCCAGATCGCGCTTGCGCTCGATCAGTTGCGACAGCGAGGCATTCAGCGTGGCCGGATCGCAGCGGCGCACGAGGTTTTCCGCCAGTACGCGTGAAGTGTACGGCAGTTTGGCCCAGGCGCCTGGCTGGATCGCATCGACGGCCTCACGCGCGTCGAAGTAGTCTAGCTGGGTGCCCGGCAAAGGCTTGCGGAAATTGGTGTTCATTTGCGGTCCTTGATCGGGACGAATTGCAGGTCTTCAGGGCCGACGTAGTTGGCGCTTGGACGAATGATCTTGTTGTCGATGCGCTGCTCGATGATGTGCGCCGACCAGCCGGATGTGCGCGAGATGACGAACAGCGGCGTGAACATGGCGGTCGGCACGCCCATCATGTGGTACGAAACGGCCGAGAACCAGTCCAGGTTCGGGAACATCTTTTTGATTTCCCACATCACCGACTCGAGGCGTTCCGCGATGTCGTACATTTTGGTGGAGCCGGCTTCCTCGGACAGCTGGCGTGCCACTTCCTTGATCACCACATTGCGCGGATCGGAAACGGTGTACACCGGGTGGCCGAAGCCGATCACCACTTCCTTGTTGGCGACGCGGTTGCGGATATCGGCTTCCGCTTCATCCGGATTGTCGTAGCGTTTCTGGATTTCGAACGCCACCTCGTTGGCGCCGCCGTGCTTCGGACCGCGCAGCGCGCCGATGGCGCCGGTGATGGCCGAATGGATGTCGGAGCCTGTGCCAGAGATGACACGGCTGGTGAAGGTGGAGGCGTTGAATTCGTGTTCGGCGTACAGGATCAGCGAGGTGTGCATCGCACGTACCCACGAGTCGCGCGGCTTCTCGCCGTGCAGCAGATGCAGGAAGTGGCCGCCGATGGAATCGTCGTCGGTTTCGACTTCGATGCGTTTGCCGTTATGGCTGTAGTGATACCAGTACAGCAGCATGGAGCCGAAGGAAGCCATCAGACGGTCCGCGATATCGCGCGCGCCAGGCGTGTTGTGGTCATCTTTTTCCGGCAGCACGCAGCCCAGCACGGAAACGCCGGTGCGCATCACATCCATTGGATGAGCCGACGCCGGCAAGGCTTCCAATGCCGACTTCACGGCTTGCGGCAAGCCGCGCAGGGATTTCAATTTGGCTTTGTAGCCCTTCAGTTCCGAGATGGTCGGCAGTTTGCCGTGCACCAGCAGGTAGGCGATTTCCTCGAACTCGCAGGTGGTGGCGACGTCCAGGATGTCGTAGCCGCGATAGTGCAGGTCATTGCCGGTCTTACCGACGGAGCACAGCGCGGTATTCCCGGCGGCGACACCCGACAGGGCGACGGATTTTTTTGGTTTGAAAGTAGCTTCAGTCATCTCGTTATCTCCAGTTACGTCGTTCCGGCGTAGGCCGGAACCCATAGAACGCATGCTCAGCATAGATTCCGGCTCTGGCCGGAATGACGGGGTTATTTTTTCTGTGCGGCGAACAGTGCATCCAGCTTCTGTTCGAAATCGTGATAGTTAATACGCTCATACAGCTCGGCGCGGGTCTGCATGATGTCCACCACATTCTTCTGCGTGCCATCGCGGCGAATCGCGCCGTAGACGTTTTCCGCCGCCTTGTTCATAGCGCGGAACGCCGACAGCGGATACAACACCAGCCCCACATCGGCGCTGCGCAACTCGTCCACCGTGAACAGCGGCGTCGAACCGAATTCGGTGATATTGGCCAGCACCGGCACCTTGACGGCGGCGGCAAACCGCTTGTACATATCAAGCGTGATCATCGCCTCCGGGAAGATCATATCGGCGCCCGCCTCCACGCAAGCCACGGCGCGTTCGATGGCGGCGTCCAAGCCCTCCACCGCCAACGCATCGGTGCGGGCCATGATGACGAATTGATCGTCCGTGCGCGCATCGACGGCGGCCTTGATGCGGTCCACCATTTCATCCTTGCTGACGATTTCCTTGCCCGGACGGTGTCCGCAGCGCTTGGCGCCCACCTGATCCTCGATATGGGTGGCGGCGGCGCCGAACTTGATCAGCGATTTGACGGTGCGGGCCACGTTGAAGGCGGAAGCGCCAAATCCGGTGTCCGAATCGACCAGCAGCGGCAGATCGCACACGTCGGTGATGCGGCGCACGTCGGTCAGCACGTCGTCCAGGTTGGAGATGCCGAGGTCCGGCAGTCCGAGCGACCCCGCCGCCACGCCACCGCCCGACAGGTAGATCGCCTTGAAGCCGGCGCGCTTGGCCAGCAAGGCATGGTTGGCGTTGATGGCACCGACCACCTGCAACGGGGACTCTTCCTGGACGGCTTTGCGGAACGCCGCGCCTGCGGAGTAATGACTCATGTTGTGACCTTTCGATGTTGCGTTGAAGTTGCGCTCTTTAGTGCAAAGGCTGTGCCAGAGCGACAAGCTATACAAATCAATCACTTACGTTGCCACGCGCGTTTCAAAATGAAACATTGAAACAAATTGAACTATAATTGAAACATGCGACATTCCACGCCCCTGCCCTTCGACGTCAACGACAAGCCGGTGATCTGGACGGTTTCCGTCTCGCGCCTGTCCGACCTGTTCCGCGACATCACGCTGGAATACGACAGCCTGGCCACCATCGAGCCGATCAATCTGGGCTTTGACGAAGCGGCCAAACATATCCGCGAACGCCTCGCCACCGAGCGTTGCGACGCCGTGATCGCTGCCGGTTCCAACGCGGCCTATCTGAAGGGCCGGCTCTCGGTGCCGGTGGTGATCGCAAAATTCAGCGGCCTGGATGTGATGCAGGCCCTGGCGCGGGCGCGGCGCGTGTCGGACCGCATCGGCATCGTGACCTATCAGGAGCGGCTGGCGGAGCTGGCCGAATTCTCCAGCACCTTCGGCTTCGACGTGGCGCAGCGCACCTACGTCACCGAGGAAGACGCGCGCGCGCAGATCAACGACCTGAAAGCGGCCGGCATCAAGGCGATCGTGGGAGCGGGCCTGATCACCGACCTGGCCGAGGAAGCGGGACTGACCGGCGTATTCGTCTACTCGGCGGCATCGATCCGCCACGCGTTTGACGATGCGCTGGAGATGGCGCGCCTGACGCAGCTCGAATCGAACCGCGGCCGCGCGCGCGGTGCGGTGGTGACCGACACGCTGCGCGCCAGGCATGGCATCAATGACCTGCGCGGCGAATCGGCGGCGATGGAAGCCGTGCGGCAGTCGGTGGTGCTGTACGCGAAATCTCCCGCCACCGTGCTGATACAAGGCGAAACCGGCTGCGGCAAAGAGCTGGTGGCGCAGGCCATCCACCGCGAGGCGCCGCGCACCTTGGGCCAGAACCGGCCATTCGTGGCGGTGAACTGCGGCGCGATCGCGGAATCCCTGCTGGAGTCGGAATTATTCGGCCACGAGGAAGGCGCGTTCACCGGCGCGCGTCGCGGCGGCCATGCGGGCTTGTTTGAAGCCGCCAACCGCGGCACGCTGTTCCTCGACGAAATCGGCGAGATGCCGCTCACGCTGCAAACGCGCCTGCTGCGCGTGCTGGAGGAGCGCGAGGTGGTGCGCGTGGGCGGCACGCGGCCGATACCGGTCAGCGTGCGCATCATCAGCGCCACGCACTGCGATCTGGAACAGCGCGTGCGCGAGGGCCGGTTCCGCGCGGACCTGTTCTACCGCCTGGCGGTGCTGCGCCTGAACTTACCGCCGTTGCGCGCCCATGTGGAAGATGTGCTGCCGCTGGCCGAATGGTCGCTGAAGAACGCGCTGGCGTCATTGGGTGCGCGGCCGCATCCCAACCTGCACGCCGAGATGACGGCCTGCGCGCCGCTGCTGCAGCGCTACGACTGGCCTGGTAACGTGCGCGAACTGCGCAATCTGACCGAGCGGCTGGCCTTGTTCCTGGCCGCTGAGCCGCTGCAGGCGCTGACGCCCGCCTTCGTCCTCAGCGTCGCCCCCGAATTGGCCGCTCGCCCTGCCGCGCCGGCGCCGGCAGTGACGCCAGTGGCAGGCGCCGAACGCGTCACCGACGTGCTGGCCCGCTTCGGCGGCCGCCGCGACGCCGCCGCCGACTACCTCGGCATCAGCCGCACCACCCTCTGGCGCAAGCTCAAGGCCGAAAGCTAACTCCGGGGTCAGGTCCTAGCCGTCATTCCCGCGCAGGCGGGAATCCATGCTGAGCTTATGGTCACGCGCCCTATGGATTCCCGCCTGCGCGGGAATGACGGCTCATCAGTTTGTGGTCGAAAAAGGCTTAACTTAGCGGCATTAGCGGCATTAGGGTCAGGTCCTCCATTTCTACATGAGCTCGTGTAGAAATGGAGGACCTGACCCCGGAGTGATGGCCGCTCATCACGGCGGTGAAACCACTCATCCCAAAGGCGTCGTCGCTGGCGCGGGGCGGCGATAGCATGGACTCACTTAATCACCAACGGAGACCACCATGCTGATCAAAACCATCGCCGCACTGGCTATTACCTTGATGCTGGGCCATGCCGCTGCTGCGGAACACCCTGCCTTCAAGGTCGACGTCACCGGCACCGGCACCCCCATCATCCTGATTCCCGGACTGGCGTCCTCCGGCGACGTCTGGGACGGCACGGTGAAGCACTACTGCGGCGGCGGCAAGTATCAGTGCCATGTGCTGACGCTCGCCGGTTTCGCCGGCCAGCCGGCTATTCAGGAGCCATTGCTGCCGGCAGTCGGGCAGCAGTTGAGCGCCTATATCAGCGCCAATAAATTCAACAAGCCGGTCATCATCGGCCATAGCCTGGGCGGGTTCCTCGGCATGAAGCTGGCGGCGGATCACCCCGAACAGGTCGGACAGTTGGTGATCGTCGATACCCTGCCGGCGCTCGGCGCGGCACAGATGCCAAGCGTGACGCCCGCCCAGCTGAAGGAGATGGCCGCCGGCATGCGCGCCAGTATGCTGTCGCAGGACGCTGCCACCTTCAACGCGGCGCAATTGCGGACCATGCGCACCATGATCACGCGCCAGGAAGATATCGACAAGGCACTGGCCCGCGGCGGACTGTCGGACCGCCGCACCGTCATCGACGCGATGGCCGATATGATGGCCACCGATCTGCGTCAGGACATCAGCCGCATCCAGGCGCCAACGCTGGTGCTGGGCACCTGGATCGCCTACAAGGATTACGCCCCCAAGCCGGCCATCACCGCCGTCTACACCACCCAGTACGCGCAGCTCAAGGGCGCCAAAATTGAAATGGCCGACAAGGCGCGCCACTTCATCATGTACGACGATCCGGCTTGGATGTATGATCGCATTGATAACTTCCTCAACTAAGTCCATGAACCACCAACGCCCACTCATCGCGCGCCTGAACTGGTACTGGATCTTCCAGCTGACCGGCTGGGGTTTCCTCCCCCTGTTTGCCGCCACCACGGGCGCGACCAGCATGCCGGGCCTGATCTGGGTGATGTGGTGGGGTGCTGGCACCGGCATCGTGATCAGCAACTGGTGGCATCACCTGCTCAAACGACGCCTCGGCAGCGGGCGGCGCATCAGCTGGACCATGCTGCTGTGCGGAGTGCTGGCGCTGGGCACGATCCACACCTTCGTGCAGTACCTCGGTTTCCTGATGTTCGCCGCGTCCATGGTGACCAAAGGCTTTGGCTGGGTACCCGGCGCGCTGCTGGCGTGGTGGGCGACTTACCTGGTCTGGAATATCTTCTACATGGCGGTGCTGTCGCTGCGGCGCGCCAATCGGGCGGAGGCGGAATCGCTGCGGCTGGAGGTCGCCGCCAAGGACGCGGAGCTGCGCGCTTTGCAGGCGCAGGTCAATCCGCACTTCTTCTTCAACAGCATGAACAGCGTGCGCGCCCTGATTTACGAAGACCAGAACGCGGCGGCGCAGATGATCGATCAGTTGGCCAGCGTGATGCGCTACGCCCTGCAATCCGGACATCACGACACTGTTCCGCTGTCGGCGGAAATCGAGGCCGTGCAGGCTTATCTCGCCATCGAAAAAATCCGCTTTGAAGAACGCTTGCAGGTCAGCGTGGACATCGGCATCGGGCTGGAGCAGGTGCGCATTCCGCCGATGTCGCTTCAGACGCTGGTGGAAAACGCCGTCAAGTATGGCGTCGAGGCCAGTCCCACCGGCAGCGAGATCCGCATCCGCGCACGGCGCAGGGACGATGGCGCCGTGCATATCGAAATCGCCAACCTCGGTGCCATCGTGCCGTTCGCGAACTCCACCAAGGTGGGCCTGGTCAATACGCGCAAGCGTCTGGCGCTGGCATTGGGCGCCAAGGCGCAGCTGGATTTATCGGAAAACAGCGGCTGGGTACGCGCCACGCTGACGTTACCGGAGGCCGCGTGATGCGGGCATTACTGATCGACGACGAGCGCCTCGCGCGGGCGGAACTGCGACGCTTGCTGGCGGCGCATCCTGACGTAGAAATTGTTGGTGAAGCAGTCAACGCCGCCGATGGCGTGCAACAGATCGCCGCGCTCAAGCCCGACCTGATTTTCCTCGACGTGCAAATGCCCGGCGGTTCCGGCTTCGACATGTTGGCCGCGTTGGAGGAAGCGCCCGAAGTCATCTTCACCACCGCCTTCGATCAATACGCGCTGCAGGCATTTGAAGTGAACGCGCTGGATTACCTTCAAAAACCGATACAGGCCGCGCGCATGGCCTCCGCATTGCAGCGCTGCGCCGCGCGCCATCACCGCGAGGCGGCGTCCACTGCTGGTAAAAAACTGTTTATCAAGGACGGCGATCGATGCTGGTTCGTCGCCATGCAGGACATCCGCCTGTTCGAATCCGAAGGCAACTATACGCGCGTCTACTTCGGTCAACACCAGCCGCTGATGCTGCGCTCACTGAACCAGCTGGAAGAAAAGCTCGACCCGCAGCGCTTCTTCCGCGCCAGCCGCCGCCACATCGTCAATCTCGACTTCATCGAACAAGTGGAACCCAACGACAGCGGCGGCCTCGATCTCACCCTGCGCGGCCAAACCGCCATCGAAGTCTCCCGCCGCCGGGCCCCGCAATTCAAGGCGCTGAGCGCCATCTAACCACGCAAAGCCTCGGCTGGCGGGAGGCGCATGGCGATCCAGGTGTGGCGGGTGATGGCGATGAGAGCTGTTGCCAACGTTAGCAGCAGCGCGAAGGCCAGGGTCCAGTAGCCGATTGGGGCATGTTCGATGTAGCTGCTCAGGTGCCGCTCGATCAGCACCAGTGCGATCGGCAGGCTGATGGCGGCCGAGATCAGTGTCATGACGCCGATTTCGCGGATCACCAGCACGCCAATGTCGGCGCGCCGCGCCCCGTGTAGCTTGCGCAGGACGATTTCCCTGGCGCGGCGCTGCACGGTGTTGGCGGACAGCGCATAGGTGCCGGAGGCGGCAATCGCCAGCGCGATGCCGGTCGCCACCGCCAGCAGTCTGGCCATGCGGGCGTCCTCGGCGTAATGCGCTTTCAGCACGTCGGCTGCGCGATAGATCTTGGGCAGCGCGTCGGGGAAGTATTGAGGCCATAGCGCCTGTGCGGCACGCTCGACGTCCGCCGGCGCGCCCGCGGCGCGCACGCTCAGCACCATGCCGTTATCGCCCAAGGCGTAGGCCGTCGCGGCCGGCGTCTCGCGCAAGGAGTGGAAGCGCAGCTCCGGTGCGATGCCGACGATGCGCGCCGCGATCACGGCGTTGTCGAATCCTGTGAAGCTGACCGTTTGCCCCACCGCCTGTTCGGCGCTGGCAAAGCCCAAAGCGCGGGCGGCGACAGCGTTCAGCACCATGCTGGTGGCGTCGTTGTCTTTGTCGATAGCCGACTGGAACAGCCGCCCCGCCGCCGGCGTGATGCCGTACAGTTCAAAGAAGTTGGCGCTGACGGTTTTCATTTCCATCAATGCGCTCTCGCCGCCGGGCCGCTTGAGTGTGCGCGTCCACATCCAGTCGAGGCGACCGACCGGGTCTTCAGACACAGCGACGCCGGCCACGCCAGGTTGCGCTTTCAAGGCCGAGATCAGGCGTTTGGCCTTGTCGGCATCACGGATGTGACCCGGCATGTCCACCACCACGATCGGCGCCGGATCGAAGCCCGGCGCGGCGCGCATGGCGTAATCGGTCTGCCAGGCGATGGCGATGGTCACGCTGGCCAAGCCCATCGCCGTGCCGATCTGGATCACGGTCAGCGCACGGCGCCATTGCATGCCGCTGCGCGATTCGGTGTCCGGGCGGCCGGCCAGCACCTGCGTCGGACGCACGCCCAGCGCGATCCACGCTGGATATGCCGCCGTGGCAGCCCCCAGCAGCGCGCCAATCCCAAACGCCGCCGCGATGTTCTGCGGCGAGAACAGACCGTCCAGCTGCCGATTGACCAGTTGCGAGAAGACCGGCAGCGCCAGCCACGCCAATAACAAGCCTATCGCCGTCGCGGCCATCGCCAACAGGATGGACTCCAGCAGAAACTGGGTCACAATCTGCGGCACGCCGGCGCCCAGCACTTTGCGCATGGCCATCTCGCGCTGGCGGCGCAGCACACGCACGGTGGTCAGGTTGACGTAGTTGATCGCGGCCAGCAGCAGGATCAGCGAGGCCAGTACCGCCAATCCGAAGACCACGCGCGGACTGGCGCGGTCGCCCGGCAGCGCGATGAAACTGTTGGCGACCTTGTCGTCGAAATAGGCGTCGCGCAGCGGCGAGATGGCCAGTTCAATAGCTTTGCGCTGGCCGAGACGTTCGCGCACTTCAGGCGGGAACTGGTTCAGGCTCGGCGCCTTGTCGACCGCCTGCTGCAATTGTTCCAGGATGACCGGTAGGGAAGCGCCGGGTTTGAGGCGCAACAGCATCTTGGTCATCCAGCCATGTTCGCCGGTCAGCATCTCGTGGCGGATGTCCGGCTCCACCACCGCGCCGTTCACGCCAAACAGGACTTCGAACGGGATGGTGGTGTTGGCCGGCGGCGCAGCCACCACCGCGCCGACCTCCATGGTGTGACCATCCGCCACCATGGTCCGGCCCAATGCGCTGCGCGTGCCGAACAGCCGCAATGCGGCGGACTCGGTGATGACGAAGCGGTCCGGCCGCTCCAGCGCGGTGGCCAGATCACCTTGCAATGCGCGTATGCCCAGCAACGATGGGAAGCCAGGCAACGTGATCAGGCTGCGTATCGTCATCAGGTTACGGTCCACGCGCACAGTCAGCGGTGTGATTTCAGGACGCGCGGGAATATAGCTGGTGACGTCGGCCACACCCGGCGTCTTCAGCGCCACCTCGCGCAAGAACATCGGCGCCAGGTCGAACAGCGGTGACGATGGTTCGACATTGAAGTGATGCTTGACCACGTACACCTGCTCCACCTCGGGCACGTGGCTGTCGTATTCCAGCGAGTAGCGTACAAAACCCAACAGCAGCAAGCTCGCCGCCAGGCCAACACTCAGGCTGAGGATGGCCGTGAGCGTGTATGCAGGTTCTTGTATCAGCGTGCGCCAGGCGATGCGTAAATCCATGTCTCAAAATCCTGTGATGAAGTTATCGCATCAACTGCAACAACCATGCCACGCGCTTGCAGGCCTGCTTTGTCCGGAACTGAACGCGCACGGTGTTCAATTCCGGACAGTCCATCATTTGACCTTGTTCGGGAAGGCCGGATGCACAGGCCGCACCGGCGGATTCTTCGCCAGTTCGGCCTTGATGACTTCAATCGCTTTTTCCAGTTGCGGATCGCGGCCTGCGATGACGTCGGCCGGATTCTGATCCACTTCGATGTCCGGCGCCACGCCTTCGTTCTCCACGCCCCAGCCTTTGTCGCGGGTCCAGAAGGCCAGGTTGGGCGCGGTGATGGTGCCGCCATCCAGCAGCACCGGGAAGCCGAGGATGCCCACCAGCCCACCCCACGTGCGCTTGCCGATCAGCGGTCCCATTTTATTTTGACGGAACATCCACGGCAGCAGGTCGCCGCCGGAACCCGCCGTTTCATCGATCAGCATCGCGCGCGGCCCCTGGATCGATGCCGATGGCGTTTTCATGTCGGCGCCATAGCGCATGGTCCACCAGGCGATTTCCTTCTTCTGCAAAATCTCCAGGTAGTAATCGGCCACGCTGCCGCCGCCGTTGAAACGCTCGTCGATGATGACGGCGTCCTTGTCGGCTTGCGGGAAGAAGTAGCGCTTGAAGTAGGTATGGCCCAGCGTCGCGGTGTTCGGCACGTAGACGTAGGCCACACGGCCGCCGGTTGCCGCGTTGACTTTGCGGATATTCCCTTCGATCCAGTCGCGGTTGCGCAGCGCGTCCTCGGCGGCGACCGGCACCACGGTGATGGTGCGCGATTTGCTGCCATCGGCGTTGGGGCCGACGGTGATGTCGATGGCCTTGTTGGCGGTGTTTTCGAAAGCGCTGTACAAATTGGTCTCCGCCCGCAGCTGCTTGCCATCCACCGCCAGCAGGTACTCGCCAGCCTTGACGTTGAGGCCCGGTTCCGTCAGCGGCGCGCGCAAGGCCGGGTTCCAGTTCAAGCCGCCGTAGATTTTCTTGAAGCGATAGCGGCCCTCGCTGATTTCGTAGTCGGCGCCCAGCAGGCCGCCCGGCACCGGCTTGGCGTCGGTGAAGAAGTCGCCGCCGCCACCCCGATGATGGCCGACACCCAATTCGCTGCACAGCCACTGGATCACGCGGTTCAAATCGGCGCGGCTGGACAGCTCCGGCAGGAACTGCGCGTACTTGGCGCGCATCTTGTTCCAATCGGCGCCATGCATGCCGGGATCGTAGAAGTAGTCGCGGTTGATGCGCCATGCCTCGTTGAAGATCTGCGCCCACTCCGCGCGCGGCTCTGCGCGCACTTCGATGGCCTCCGCCTTGACCTTGCCCTCGCCCGGCGTCAGCGTCTTGGCGGTGGCGCTGCCCATGGCCCAGGCCTCCTTCAAGCGGTACAGCAGCTTCTTGCCATCGGAAGAGACTTCATATTGATCGGCTTCGGCCAGCAAGGTCTCGGCCTTGCGGTCCTTCAGGTCGAAACGCTGGATCGCCTTCTTGCCGTCGCTCTCGCGCAGGAAGAAGATCTGGCCGGCCTCGCCGGTCTGCAGGTCGGACAGCTGAGCGGCGGGAATCGGCAGGTCGACGATGCGGGTGTCGATGCCCTCGAAGTCGATGCCGATCGGCGCCACCGGCGTCACCGTGACTTTGGGGTCGTCGCGGCCGGTCTTGGGATCGACCTTGGGCGATTCCGCCTTGGCGGAGGTGGCGCCGACCGCCGCAGCGGGTGGCGCCGGCGGCGCGCCCTTCTCCTCGTCGCTTTCCTTGATCAGTGGCGATGGCAGGTCGCGCCGCAAGGTCGCCATCCAGATCGTGCGCGTGACGCGGTTATCCTCGTTCTGCTGCGAGAACCAGTTGTTGCTTGGCCCCGCGTTGGTCGAGGCGAAGAAATACAGATACTTGCCGCTCTTGTCGAACACCGGATCGACCACGTCGGACAGGCCATCCGTCACCTGCCACGACTTGTTCTGCTCCAGCGAGTAGATGTAGGCGCTGCGCGTGTACGTCATCGAATTGAGCGCGTAGGCGATCCAGCGCGAGTCCGGCGCCCACGCGGCTTGCAGCGTCTTGTTCACGCCGTACAGCGGTTCCGAGGCGATCTTCTTGATCGCACCCGAGGCCACGTCCAGCACGTACAACGTCCAGGAGTTATCGGTGTAGGCGATCTTCTTGCTGTCCGGCGACCATGCCGGATTGTCGTAAAAGCCCGCGCCGGTCAGTTTGTACTTGCGCGGCTCGCTCTTGCCATCCTGCGCGCGGATGTGCAGCGCGTACTCGCCGGATTCGTCGGAGAAGTAAGCCACCGAGCGGCCATCGGGCGACCATGCCGGCGAGCGTTCGTGCACGGCCGGAGTCTGCGTCAGATTGCGCACATCGCCCTTGTCGGCGGGGATGGTGACGATCTCGCCACGGAACTCATAGGCCACCCGCGCGCCCGACGGCGAGATCGAGGCATTGCGGATATATTTGGCGCCGCTGACCCAGCGCGGGCGCGACAGCCCGAGGTCGGCGTTGACGCCGATGGTGAGCTTGCGCGCCTGCCCGCTGGCCAGGTCCAGCGCGTGCAGGTATCCGGCCTGCTCGTAGACGACGCGGTCGCCGGATGCCGATGCGTTCAGCACCGGGAAGTCGGTGTGGCGGGTCAGCGCGCGCACCGCCCTGGTCTTCACGTCGTAGGCGTACAGGTTGAATTCACCATCGCGGTCGGAACGGAAGTAGACGGTGTCGCCGATCCAGACCGGATCGACATCGTTGGCGCCGCCGTTCGGCTGGGGGATGCTGACCACCGTCTTGTCGCCGCGATTGAACAGCCAGAGGATGGAGTGGGTGCCGCCGCGATAGTGCTTCCACTGCAGGAAGGCCGGCGAGAACGGGTTGTAGACGATCTGCTTGCCGTCCGGCGACCATGCCGCGCGCGCGGCGTTCGGCACTTCCAGCTGGGTCTCGACACCGCCGCCGACCGGCACAGTGAACAGCTTGCGGAAGCGGTTGTTGAAGGCCGCGCGCGGCGACGTGAACATCACCGCCTGGCCGTCCGGCGTGAAGGACTGCACCACGTCCGCGCCCGGGTGCCACGTCAGGCGTTTTGGCACGCCGCCCTCGATGGGCAGCAGGTAGACATCGGTATTGCCGTCGACCTGCGCGCTGTAGGCGAGCAGTTTTCCATCGGGCGAAAACACCGGGTTCGATTTCTCGCCCGGATCGGAAGTGAGACGACGCGGCGCGCTGCCGTCCGCATTGGCCAGCCAGACATCGCCGGCGTAAATGAACGCCAGGTGATGCGCGGACAGCGCCGGTTCAGTGAGCATGCGGGTGTCGCTGGTGTTCGGCAAAGCCACCGCCGGTGCGGCGGCGGCCAGCGCCAGCAGAACGCCGGCCATGGCGCGCGCTATCACGTGCTTCATATCGTCTCCTTATTTCAATGCGGGGATCACCTGCGGTTGATACGGGTTGACTGGTTTCTCTTTCAGCTTTTTCTCCAGCAGGTCCAGCGCCACTTCCAGCTGGCGATCCTGGCCCTGGTAGGTGGCGTGCGGCGGATTGTCGACCACCACGTCCGGCGACACGCCCACGCCTTCGATCAGCCACTGACCGTCCTGCGTGTTGAACTGGCCCATCTCCGCCACGCGCGCCATGCCGTTGTCGCTGAGACCATTGTTATCGCTCAGCCAGACGCCGGCACCGGCGGTGCGCTTGCCGACCAGCGGCGCCAGTCCAAGCGCCTTGACGCCGGCCGCGAAGGTCTCGCCGTCCGAATAGGTGTATTCGTCGATCAGCACCACCAGGTGGCCGCGGAAGGTGTTCTGCATGTTCGGCGACGGCTGCACGCCCGGCGGCGCCCAGAACGCCCACGCCTTGCGCAGCAGCTTCTCGATGATCCAGCTGTCGATATTGCCGCCATTGTTGCGGCGCACGTCGATGATCAGGCCTTCGCGATTGACATTGGCGTAGAAGTCGCGCGCGAACGATGCGATGTCGTTCGGTCCCATGGCGCGCAGGTGCAGGTAGCCGATGCGGCCTTTGGACGCGGCCTCCACCTGGCGCGCGCGAGATTGCTCCCAATCGCTGTAGCGCAGCGCCGTCTGTTTGGCCATATTCACCGGCAGCACGATCACCTGGCGCGTATCGGACTTGCGCTTCACCTGCAGCAGCACCTGCTTGTCGGCCTGATTGAGCAGCAGATCGGCGATGTCGCGCGCCTCCAGCACCGGCTTGCCGTTGACGGCGGTGATGACATCGCCCTCCTTCACATCCACGCCAGCCTGCGCCAGCGGGCCGCGTTGCGACGGCAGTTCCGGTTCGCTGGCGTAGATGTGGTCCACGCGGTAGCCCTCGGCGGTGCGCGACAGCAGCGCGCCCAGGCCGGCCGGCGTGCCCTCCGGCGGGGAGCGGCGGATGTCGCCGGGACGGATCTGCGAGTGCAGCGCGCCCACTTCGCTGATCATCATGCCCAGCACGTCGTCCAGTTCCGCGCGGTCGGTCACGCGATCGACCAGCGGCGCGTATTTGGCGCGCACGGCGGGCCAGTCGGCGCCGCGCATCTTCACGTCGTACAGGAAGTCGCGATGCATGCGCCATGCGTCGTTGAACATCTGCTTCCACTCCAGGCGCGGATTGGAGGTGAAGCTCCAGTCATCCACCTTGACCTTGGCCTTGCTGACGTCCGTTGGCGCCTTGGCGCCCGCGTCCACCACCAGCATGTCGCCAGCGCCGGCGGCAAAGGTGCGGTAGTAGACGTGCTTCTTGTCCAGCGACAGATCGTATTCGCGCACGCCGCTCGCGAACACTTCCGGCTGCGGGCCGTTGCTGGCGATGGCCAGCGTTTTCAGATTGGCCTTGCCGTCATTGCCGTCGGCATCGAGGAAGTACAGGCGCTTGTCGTCCATCTGCAGCGCGCGATAGTTACCGGCGGCCAGCGGCACCTCGTACAGGCGCTCGGCCAGGCCGGCGTAGACGATCGCCGGCAGCGCCTTGCCATCGGCCTTGGCGGCGGCTTTGGGCGCGCTCTTGGCGACGGCTTTTTCGGCGGCCTTCTCCGCCGCCTGCTCGGTCGCGCCCTCGGCCGGCTTGTCGCCCGGCTTGCTCAGCTCATCGTCCGGCTTGAACGGGAAGCGGTTTTCCGGCTGCAGCGCCAGCGCGTAGATGCCGGTGCGCTTGTCGAACACCGGCCCCATATTGCGGTCGCCCCACGGCGAGCCGTTCGCCAGCTGGAAGTTGCGGGCCGAGAGGAAGTACAGCCATTTGCCGTCCGGCGAGAACACCGGCGAACGCGAGGTGTAGCGGTCGCTGGTGACGAAGGCCAGCTGCTTGCTGTCGATGTTGTACAAACCGATCTGGTTGCGCTGCTCGGTGCTGGCGGCGCGCACCAATGCCAGGTTTTTGCTGTCCGGCGACCACAGGATTTCGTCATAGTCGCCAAGGCCGGATTTGCCGGCGTCGTCGATCACGGTGTTGGCCCTGGTGGCCAGGTCCAGCAGCCAGAAACGGCCCTTCTTGTCGGTGTGGCCCAGCCAGCGGCCATCCGGCGACGGATACAAGGCCCAGCGGTGGTTGTTGCCATCCTTGGTCAGCTGCTCGCCCTTGCCCGAGCCATCGGCGGCGAATTTCCAGATTTCGTTCTCGCCCGTGGTGTCGACGATGGCGTAGATCGATTTGTCGTCATGGCTGAACACCGCCTGGCGCGCCCGCGCGCCCTCCGGTATCGCGATCTCCACGCGGCGCTGCGCGCCGGTGCCGGCCACGCTCACGCGGCCGCGCGCGGTCAATACCAGGCGCTCGGTCTTGCCGGCGATTTGCACATTGGTCAGGCTGTCCAGGGGGGAGCGGATCTGGCGCGTGCGCTGCTGGTCGAAGTCGGAGACCAGGTTGATCGCCAGCGGTTCATCCTTGCCGCCCGCCAGATCCAGCACGTGCAAATCGGCGCCCAGCTGGTAGACGATGCGGCCATCGCCGAGGGCGGCGTTGCGCACGTCCCAGGCCGTATGCCGCGTCAGCTGGCGCGCGTCGCTGCCGTCGGCGGCCATCGACCATAAGTTATCCGAGCCGCTGCGGTCGCTGATGAAATAGACGCGGTCCTGCCACCACATCGGACGCTTGTTGTTGCCGGCGTCGGAAGCCAGCAGCCGCACGGCTTCCGTATTGCCATCCACCTCGTAGCGCCACAGCTGCGCGTGGGCGCCGCCGCGATAAGCCTTGACGTTATCGTTGGTCAGCGCCAGGCCGTTGCGGGTGAAGTACAAGACCTTGCCGCTGTCGTCGAGCGCGGCGTCGTTGGCGTCGGCCAGCGGGAAGATGCGGCGTTGCAGGCTGTCCGGTTTGACGGCGGCGATCACGAAGCTGCGCCCGGGCCCCGTGCCGCTGGCCATGCTGACCAACACCTCGCCCTGCGCGCTCCAGCCCAGCACCGTGACGGCGCCGTTCTCGAACGTGATGCGCTTGGGCAGGCCGCCCGCCAGCGGCATCACGTACGCTTCCTGCGCGCCCTCATAGGAGGCCGAGAAGGCCACCCACCGGCCATCGCGCGACAGCGCGGCGTTGGTCTCCGCCGACGGATGCGTGGTCAGGCGCACGGCCTGTCCGCCATGCGCGCCGGTGCGCCACAAGTCGCCTTCGGCGGTGAACACGACGTTGTCGCCACGGATGGCGGGGAAACGGTAATAGGCATCGCCGGCATGGGCGGAGGACAGCAAACCGGCGGACATCAACAGCAGGGCAAGCGGGCGGGACAGATTCATGTGACAGGGTCGGAGGTTGTCGAATGGAACGGCAATTTTGGCACAGCTTGCGTCCCGCCGGGACGAAAAAAAACCCGCCGTGTGGCGGGTTTGGGATCAGTCGACTTCGACCGTTTCCGGCGGCTGGCTCGGGGCCGCGTCCGGCGGTTCCGGGAAGTCCAGCTTGACCACGTCCTTGTCGTCCAGGTCGACGATGACCTTGCCGCCGGTGACCAGGCGGCCGAACAGCAGCTCGTCGGCCAGCGCCTTGCGGATCATGTCCTGGATCAGGCGCGACATCGGCCGCGCGCCCATCAGCGGATCGAAGCCTTTCTTGGCCAGGAAGGCACGCAGTTTTTCGCTGAACACCGCTTCGACTTTCTTCTCGTGCAGCTGCTCTTCCAGCTGCATCAGGAACTTGTCGACCACGCGCAGGATGATTTCCTCGTCCAGCGCGCGGAAGCTGATGATGGCGTCCAGGCGGTTGCGGAACTCCGGCGTGAACATGCGCTTGATGTCGCCCATCTCGTCGCCAGCCTGCTTGCTGGTGGTGAAACCGATGGTCGACTTCTGCAGCGACTCGGCGCCCGCGTTGGTGGTCATGATGATGATCACGTTGCGGAAGTCCGCCTTGCGGCCGTTGTTGTCGGTCAGCGTGCCGTGGTCCATCACCTGCAGCAGGATGTTGAAAATGTCCGGGTGGGCTTTTTCAATCTCATCCAGCAGCAGCACGGTGTGCGGCTTCTTGGTGATGGCCTCGGTCAGCAGGCCGCCCTGGTCGAAGCCAACGTAGCCCGGCGGCGCGCCGATCAGGCGCGACACGGCGTGACGCTCCATGTACTCCGACATGTCGAAGCGCACCAGCTCGATGCCGAGGATGAAGGCCAGCTGCTTGGCCACCTCGGTCTTGCCGACGCCGGTCGGACCGGAGAACAGGAAGGAGCCGATCGGCTTGTCGGTCTTGCCCAGGCCGGCGCGCGCCATCTTGATGGCCGAGGCCAGCGCCTCGATGGCAGGGTCCTGGCCGAACACCACGTTGCGCAGGTCGCGGTCGATGGTTTGCAGCTTGCTGCGGTCGTCCTGATTGACGGTTTGCGGCGGGATGCGCGCGATCTTGGAGATGATGTCCTCGATCTCGGTCTTGCCGATGGTTTTCTTCTGCTTGGACTTCGGCAGGATGCGTTGCGCCGCGCCCGCCTCGTCGATCACGTCAATCGCTTTATCCGGCAGGTGACGGTCGTTGATGAAGCGCGCCGCCAGCTCGGCCGCGGTCGACAGCGCCGACGACGAGTATTTCACGCCGTGGTGCTCCTCGAAGCGCGACTTCAGGCCGCGCAGGATCTGCACGGTCTGCTCGACGGTCGGTTCATTGACGTCCACCTTCTGGAAGCGGCGGCTCAGCGCGTGATCCTTCTCGAACACGCCGCGGAACTCGGTGTAGGTGGTCGCGCCCACGCATTTCAGCTGGCCGTTGGCCAGGGCCGGTTTCAGCAGGTTGGACGCGTCCAGCGTGCCGCCCGAGGCCGAGCCGGCGCCGATGATGGTGTGGATCTCGTCGATGAACAGGATGCCGTGCGGGTTGTCCTTCAGCTGTTTCAGCACCGCCTTCAGGCGCTGCTCGAAATCGCCGCGGTACTTGGTGCCGGCCAGCAGCGCGCCCATGTCCAGCGAGTAGACCACGGCGTTCTGCAGGATTTCCGGCACGTCGCCCTGGGTGATGCGATAGGCCAGGCCTTCGGCGATGGCGGTCTTGCCGACGCCGGCTTCGCCCACCAGCAGCGGATTGTTCTTGCGGCGGCGGCACAGGATCTGGATCACGCGATCCACTTCCTCTTCGCGGCCGATCAGCGGATCGATCTTGCCGTCGGCGGCCGACTTGTTGAGATTCTGGGTGAACTGGTCGAGCGGGCTTTCCTTGCTCTGGCCTTCGCCGGCCGGCGCGCCCTCTTCCACGCCTTCCGACGCTTTCGCGGTGTCGGACTGCTGGTCCTTGCGCACGCCGTGCGAAATGAAATTCACCACGTCCAGGCGGGTCACGCCCTGCTGGTGCAGGTAGTACACCGCGTGCGAATCCTTCTCGCCGAAGATGGCCACCAGCACGTTGGCGCCCGTGACTTCCTTCTTGCCATTCGACGCCGACTGGACGTGCATGATGGCGCGCTGGATCACGCGCTGGAAGCCCAGCGTAGGCTGGGTATCCACCTCGCCGGTGCCCGGCACGGTCGGGGTATTGTCGCCAATAAAATTGGTCAGGGTTTTGCGCAGATCTTCAATGTTGACGGCGCATGCACGCAACACTTCGGCAGCCGAAGGGTTGTCCAGCAAGGCCAGCAGCAAGTGCTCCACCGTGATGAATTCGTGGCGCGCCTGTCGGGCTTCGACAAACGCCATGTGCAAACTTACTTCCAATTCCTGCGCAATCATACTTCCTCCATCACGCACTGCAGGGGGTGGCCTGCCTTGCGCGCATGCGTTAAAACAAACTCCACTTTGGTACAGGCTATATCTTTCGAGAATACGCCGCACACGCCTTTGCCGTAGCGATGCACACTGAGCATGATCTGCGTCGCGGTTTCACGATCCTTGTTGAAATACTCCTGGATGATAGCGACCACAAATTCCATCGGGGTGTAGTCGTCATTCAGCAACGCCACCTGGTAGAGAGGTGGCGGCTTCAGCGTTTGCCGCTCCAAGAGGGTTTCGGTGTCATGCTTGGTTGCCATACGCTTATATTCTAATGCTTTCGGGGTTCACGCAATGTGCATTTCGCTGCACACATCCAATTGTTTTCCATCTTACGCGCTTTCTCAACTTGACGCAGATGGCGACCCATTCCGCAAAATCAAGAGTTGCTTTTTCACCAATCGTCGCAAAAGTAGCAAAATGCCCACAAATCTGCTTGACTTTCAAATTTGGTCCGCTAACAATGCGTTATCGGCTTCGTGCAGCAATGTACATGTTGATAAGAAGTGGGCGTGAGGAGAGGGGCAAGAAAGCTTCTTGCTTTTATGGCTCGTGTGATCTGTTTTAATTTTGAAAGTTCTTTTTATGGCAACTGGTACTGTTAAGTGGTTCAATGATTCCAAAGGTTTTGGCTTCATCACTCCAGATGACGGCGGCGAAGATTTGTTCGCTCACTTCTCCGCAATCAACATGAACGGTTTTAAGACCCTCAAAGAAGGTCAAAAAGTTCAGTTCGAAGTCACGCAAGGCCCTAAAGGCAAGCAAGCTTCCAACATCCAGTCGGCTTAATCATTTAAGCCCACCGATGTAAAAAACCTCGCCCCGCGGGGTTTTTTTTCGCCCGCGCTGTTGTAAATAGCCGTCAGGAACGCGCCCACAGCGTTTCGACGCTGGCGGTTTTTTTGCGCAGCAAATCCTTGCTGTAACTGACCACCAGGGTCTTGACCAGGCCGCTGACGTAATCCTTGTCGCGCAGCTTGTCGCGGTAGTCGAAATCCGGCGGCAACTCCTGGGTTTCGAAGTTCAGGTCGATCACCAGCCAGGCCGCCAACTCGTCCACTGTCGCGCGGAAGCGCGCCCGCTCCTCCTCGCGCCGGACATAGTCCTGCGGCCGCGCGATCATCGCCCTGCCCGCCTCGCTCAGGTCCAGTATCTTGCGCACCGCCAGCAGCATGACGTACTTGGTCAGCACATATTTGCCGAGCAGTTCGTTGCTGAGCTGGCGCAGGCCGAGCTCCAGCGCGGCGGCGATTTCGTACAGCATCACGATCTTGTCGGCGCTGACCTCCGGCCGCCCGAACACCTCGTTGTAGCGCTCGTCGAAGACCTGGTATTTCCGGTGCGTGGTCCAGGGCTCGCCCAAATCGAAGGCGATCATCATCAGGCCGGCCACCTCGTTGGAAATCGTCACGCCGCCGTTGATCGGCTCGCCGCGTTTCACCGCCAACGCATAGCTGCCGCGGTAGTGCTTCTTGAATTCGTGCTGCAAGCGGGTCTGGATCGGATGATTGGATTTGAAGTCGCGCGCCTTGACGCCGTTCTGGTTGTTGGAATAGTTGGTGATCAACCCGGCCAGCGCGGAGCCGGCTTCCACCTGGATGAACTTGGTCAGCAGACGCAGGTCCGGCGAGATCATCGCGCGATGGTCGTACAGGCTGTTGAGGCTCTGGCAGCCGTTGACCACGTAGTAACCTTCGATCCGCAGGGTGTCCTCGTCGTGGCGCACGGTTTTCGCCAGCACCGTGACGCCATTGTGGAACAGCGGGAAGGCCTTGTGCAGGCTGTGCTGCCTGATGCTGGAGGCGATCGCGCGGTTCACGGCGGTGTTGCCCAGATCGGCCCGCACATTCACCGAAAACAAGGACTGGTCGGCAATGCCGGAAAGTTTGATCAGGTCGCTGGCCAGCACCGGGACGATGCTGGCCGAAGTGCCGGCGTCGACCACGTAGTCGGCAACCGTCAGGCCGGAGATATCGAACTCGGCCACGCCGGACTGGATCGGATCTTTCTGGTCGGAGATGTACGACTCCGCCAACTCGGCGATGCCGGCGAACTTGATCGCCGGGTGGGCGGCAAGGAAGGCCGCGCCGTTGGCGTCCAGCTCGAGATTGCAGACAAACACGCCGCGCACCTCGTATTCGCCAAGCCTGTCGACCACGGCGAGACGCGCGATCAGCGCGTTGGCTTGCGCGTCGCCGGCGCTCGCCATCAGGTTTTGCAGGGCGGGCGCCGAGCGGAACTGGGTCAGCGTGCCAGCGAACTCGCGCAGTTGCTTGTCGCCGACGCGCGCGGCGGCGCGCTGGCTGATCTTGCTTTGGAAGACGTCGATGGTGCCGGCGCCCTCGTTGATGTAGATGCCGTCGATGCCCTTGTCGCCGGACTGGTCGCACACGCAGTCGGTGGCTTCCAGCTCATCGAGCCGGTAGTAGTTGACCAGATACCAGATGAGGAAGGCGGCACTCTCGGAGCGCCGCGCGCTCTGGTATGGCTTGATGCGCGCAAGCAGCGCGGAATAGCGCAAATCGATAGGCATGGCGACCGGGCCTCCGGGGAAATTCATCACGCCCTCCATGATAGATACCGGTCCGGTTAGACCATTCAATCCTCATCAAGGTTCGGCGCGATGAACGGCCGGCCCGGCCGCACTGCGGCTTACTGCATCTGCTCGATCATCACGTCGCCAAAGCCCGAGCACGACACCTGCACGGCGTTCTCCATCAGGCGCGCGAAATCGTAGGTGACGTGCTTGGAGCCGATCGCCTTCTCCATCGACTTGATGATCAGGTCGGCGGCCTCGGTCCAGCCCATGTGGCGCAGCATCATCTCGGCCGACAGGATCATCGAGCCCGGGTTGACGTAGTCCTTGCCCGCGTACTTCGGCGCGGTGCCGTGGGTGGCCTCAAACATGGCCACCGAGTCCGACATGTTGGCGCCCGGCGCGATGCCGATGCCGCCCACCTGCGCGGCCAGCGCGTCCGACACGTAGTCGCCGTTCAGGTTGAGGGTGGCGATCACGCTGTACTCCATCGGGCGCAGCAGGATCTGCTGCAGGAAGGCGTCGGCGATCGAGTCCTTGATGATGATGTCGCGACCGGTCTTCGGGTTCTTGAACTTGCACCATGGGCCGCCGTCGATCAGCTCGGCGCCGAATTCCTTTTGCGCCAGCGCGTACGCCCAGTCGCGGAAGCCGCCCTCGGTGTACTTCATGATGTTGCCCTTGTGGACAATGGTGACCGACGGCTTGTCGTTGTCGATCGCGTACTGGATGGCCTTGCGCATCAGGCGCTCGGTGCCCTCCACCGACACCGGCTTGATGCCGATGCCCGAGGTTTCCGGGAAGCGGATCTTGTTGGCGCCCATCTCGTTGAGCAGGAAGTTGATCAGCTTTTTCGCGCCCTCCGAACCCTGCGCGTACTCGATGCCGGCGTAGATGTCCTCCGAGTTCTCGCGGAAGATCACCATATTGGTCTTCTCCGGCTCCTTCAGCGGCGACGGCACGCCGGTGAAGTAGCGCACCGGGCGCAGGCAGACGTACAGGTCCAGCTGCTGGCGCAGCGCCACGTTGAGCGAGCGGATGCCGCCGCCCACCGGCGTGGTCAGCGGGCCCTTGATCGAGACCAGGTAATCCTTCACCGCCGCCAGCGTTTCCTCCGGCAGCCACACGTCCGGGCCGTAGATCTGGGTCGATTTCTCGCCGGCGTAGATTTCCATCCAGCGGATCTGGCGCGCGCCGCCATAGGCCTTGGCCACCGCCGCGTCCACCACTTTCAGCATCACCGGCGTGATGTCGCGCCCGGTCCCGTCCCCCTCGATATAGGGAATGACCGGGTTATCTGGTACATTCAGGGAAAAATCCGCGTTGACGGTGATTTTCTGGCCGTCCGCCGGTACTTTGATATGTTGATACATCGTGGTCTTCTCCGTTGTCCAAGTCTTCTATAAGATATAAGACGGGTGTTTCACATTATGCACGAGTATGTCGCGGCGCGCCAAGGTTTTCAAGCCTACACTACAATAGCTTTCAATAATGTCCTTAATTCTATTCAATAAGCCGTTCCAGGTGCTGTGCCAGTTTTCCCCAAAGGACGGCAAGGCCACGCTGGCCGACCACCTCGCCATTCCGAAGATTTATCCCGCCGGCCGCCTCGACTACGACAGCGAGGGCCTGATGCTGCTGACCGACGACGGCAAGCTGCAGCACGCCATCGCCCATCCCGACCACAAGGCCGGCAAGACCTATCTGGTGCAGGTGGAAGGCGTGCCGGACGCCGACGCCATGGCGCGCCTGCAGGCGCCGCTCAACCTGGGCGACTTCACCACCCAGCCATGCCAGGCGGTGCGCATCGCCGAGCCGGAGTGGCTGTGGCCGCGCAACCCGCCGATCCGCGAACGCGCCGGCCAGCCCACCAGCTGGCTCGCC
Source organism: Duganella sp. SG902 (assembly GCF_013376005.1). Taxonomy (GTDB): domain Bacteria; phylum Pseudomonadota; class Gammaproteobacteria; order Burkholderiales; family Burkholderiaceae_D; genus Rugamonas. Next base: position 56,273 of record NZ_JABMJK010000012.1, read on the forward strand.
ATCACGCTGCGCGAAGGCAAGAACCGCCAGGTGCGGCGCATGACGGCGGCGGTCGGCCTGCCGACCCTGCGCCTGGTGCGCAGCGCCATCGGCGCCATCTCGCTGGCCACCCACCCGCTGATGCCGGGCGAGTGGATGGCGGTCTCGCCGCAAGACCTGTAAACGACAAAAGCCGTGCTGGCGACGCCAGCGCGGCTTCTTGCTTGGTCTTCCGGAAGGAAGAATTAAGCGGACAGTGCCTTCAGGGCAGCTGCCAGACGGCTCTTGTGGCGAGCTGCCTTGTTTTTGTGGATGATCTTCTTGTCAGCGATGGAGTCGATGGTCGACACCGAAGCTTGGAAGATGGTCGTCGCGGCAGCTTTGTCACCAGCCTGGATGGCCTTACGCACAGCCTTGATAGCGGTGCGCAGGGTCGAACGCTGAGCCGAGTTGTGAGCGTTTTGCTTAACTGCTTGACGAGCGCGTTTGCGCGCTTGTGCGGTATTTGCCATGAAATTTCCTAAACAGGTAAATGATGCGTTTGCAAACATTAATGTTTGCCAAACAGGTGCGTCCTAGGTTGCCATAAGAGCGAACCGTGTGAGTCAAACTACTGCCTGCCAAACATTAATGTCTGCGCAACAGAATTTTGTACAGCCTGTGATTATAGCGATATTTATCAGCAGGAGCAACTATAATCACGTCCCATGAACTTGCTTAAGACACTTACCGCCATCTCCAGCATGACCATGCTGTCCCGGATTACCGGCCTCCTGCGTGAAACCCTGATCGCCCGCGCGTTCGGCGCCGGCGGCCTGACCGACGCCTATATTGTCGCCTTCCGCATCCCCAACCTGCTGCGCCGGCTGTTTGCCGAGGGCGCGTTCTCGCAGGCGTTCGTGCCCATCCTGGCCGAGTACAAGAACAAGCAGGGCCACGAGGCCAGCAAGCGCCTGACCGACCACGTGGCCAACACGCTGGTATGGGCCACGCTGCTGGTGACGGTGGTCGGCATTATAGCCTCGCCGCTGTTCATCTACCTGATCGCCACCGGCCTCAAGGAGTTTGACGCGGCGGTGTGGATGACCCGCGTGATGTTCCCTTATATTAGCTTCATGGCCTTCGTGGCCCTGGCCGGCGGCGTGCTCAACACCTGGCGCGAGTTCAAGATCCCGGCCTTCACGCCGGTGCTGCTGAACTTGTCCTCGATCCTGGCCTCGCTGTTCCTGCAGCAGCACCTGGCGCAGCCGATCTACGCCATGGCCATCGCGGTGTTCGTCGGCGGCGTGCTGCAGGTGGCGATCCAGATTCCCGCGCTGATCCGCATCGGCATGCTGCCCCGGCTGTCGTGGAACCCGGCCGCCGGCCTGGGCGACCCGGGCGTGCGGCGCGTGCTCAAGAAGATGGGACCGGCGGTGTTCGCGGTCTCGGCCGCGCAGATCAGCCTGATGATCAACACCAGCATCGCCTCGCGCCTGGTCGACGGCAGCATTTCATGGCTGTCCTACGCCGACCGCCTGATGGAATTCCCCACCGCCCTGCTGGGCGTGGCGCTGGGCACCATCCTGCTGCCCAGCCTGTCCAAGGCCCAGGCCGACGACGACAAGCAGGAATACTCGGAACTGCTGGACTGGGGCCTGCGCCTGACCTTCCTGCTGGCGCTGCCGGCGGCGGTCGGCATGGCGGTGCTGGCCGAGCCGATGATCGCCACCCTGTTCCACTACGGCGCCTTCAGCGACGAAGCCACCACGCAATCGGCGCGGCCGCTGATCGCCTACTGCGTCGGCCTGCTGGGCATCATCCTGGTGAAGACGCTGGCGCCGGCGTTTTACGCGCAGCAGGACATCCGCACGCCGGTGCGCATCGCGCTGATGGTGCTGGTGGCCACCCAACTGATGAATTTACTGTTCGTGCCCTATCTGCAGGTCTCGGGCCTGGCGCTGTCGATCGGCATGGGCGCCTGCCTGAACGCGGCCTTCCTGTACACCGGCCTGCGCAAGCGCGACATCTACCGCCCGCGGCCGGGCTGGCCGCTGTTCTGCGTCAAGCTGGTGATCGGTTGCGGCCTGATGGGCGCGGCCGCCTGGCTGGGCGCGCGCCAGATCGACTGGATCGGCCTGCAGCACCACGCCTTCCTGCGCGCCGGCGCCCTGCTGCTGCTGGTGGGCGTGTGCGCGGCGGTGTACTTCGGCGCGCTGCTGGCGATGGGCTTCCGGCTGCGCGACTTCAAGCGCATCGCGCGCTGAACACCAGACCGCAGGACGAAAAAAAACCCGCCGAGGCGGGTTTTTTAACGCGAGCCTGACTTAGGCTTTTTTGCGGCGAGCAGCAACAGCACCAACCAGTGCCAGGCCGCCCAGCATCATGCCGTAGGTGGTTGGCTCTGGAACTGGCAGGGCCGACACGGTAGCGGTGTAGGTGGTGTTTTTCAGCACGGTCGTGCCCCAGATGTGCACGGTGTAGGTGCCAGCGCCCAGCGAACCAGCCCACGACAGGTTCTGGGTCGAACCGGTGGTGACTGCTGGGCCGAAGGTGCCGACGCCAACCAGTTCACCGCCGAAGCCGGTGATCGCGCCAGCTGGAGCAGCGAAGGTTTGCTGCGCGCCGAACGAGGTGGCCGATGGCACGTCGATGGTGAAGGTCCAGGTGTCCAGGAAGCTAACATTGGCGCCGTACTTGGCCGAACCTTCCGACACGGAGTCAAAGCCGGTCGAATCCAAGGTGCCCAGATCCTTGGTGGTGCCTGCTGCGAATGCGCCGAACGAAGCGACTGCCAGCACTGCGCCAGCTGCGAAAGATTTCAATTTCATAAGGTTATCCTTAATCAAACGAATTGTGACTGTGCTTGCGCCAGCCACTTGTGGGTTAATAGGAGTGCTGCTAGGACGAACAATAACATAAAAACATTAATTACGATTGTAAATATTCTACTTTTAATTCCTTTTTTGCAATTTCTTTCGCATCGCAAAAAAAATCTATCCGCAGCGCACCATTTTGGCAATGCCTGCGTCCACTTTTTGGTGAGAAAGTTGACTTTTACTCATATATCTTGCGGCTCGGCAGGGGGTGTTTCGGGGGGCGTTGGTATAACGTTTTCATAGGGAGAGGCGGGCTCTTCCTTAGGGGGCGGGGCCTCTTTTTCGGGCTCGGGCTGGTCCGTTTTGGGGGGCGATATTGGTGCGGGTAAATTTTGTTGTCGCGAGCCCAAACCTTGTTGTAAATCAGATACAGGCTTGATAGTTTGTGCTTGATTTTCCCCTTTGGGACTGTCGGCCGCCATGGCGAATTTCCATTCGGAAATTCGAGTCTTGCCCTCAAACCCAGAATATCGTACAGGAAAGTTGCTTATTTTCACGGGTTTTGCATCGGACAGGCTGTAGACCGCCAACACCCCCACTTTGTCTCCCAGGTAGACGATGCCCCACTCCGCCTTGCGGGTCATCGGATCGACAAAAATCTTGCGCAGATGCCGGCGCGTGCCCGGGAAGCGCGGATCCTTGAGCAATTCCTTCAACGAGGGCGGCTGCGTCGGCTGGCCTTGCGGCGTGGCGTCCGCGTAGCTCTTCAGGGCGTCGCTAAAGGCGCCGCCGATATCGAGCAATTCCTGCTCCGCCTTGCTGCGCTGCAGCACCGAACCCAGTTTAATGGCCGACGCCGTTATCAAAGCGATAATGGCAACCAGGATAATCAGGCTCAGATAGGTGAAGCCGCGCGCGTTCCCGATGCGCCGCGCCCCATTCGGCAATGTTGACGCTTCGGCCATATCACCAGTCGGCGTAAGGCTTGCCGGTGCGGTCGTTGCCGGCGGCGCCGCTGCGGATGTTGTAGACGCCGCCCTTGCTGCTGTCCTCCGGCGGCACGATGATCCAGCTGCTGTCGCTTTCGGTGATCGGGTCGTAGGGCAAGGCGCGCAGGTAGCGTTTTTCCACCAGTTGGTCGAGCGAGTCCGGATAGCGGCCGGTGTCGCCGTAATATTGGTCCAGCACCTGGCGCACGTTGCGCAGGTTGTCGGCCAGCACCACCTCCTTCGACTTGTCGATGCTGGGGAAGTAGCGCGGCACGGCCAGCGTCAGCATCAGGGCCACGATGCCTAGCACCACCAGCAATTCGATCAGTGTGAATCCTTTGCGCTTCATGCTCACCACTTCTTGTAAGGTACGCCGTTCAGGCCGGTCTTCTCGCTGAGGCTGTAGACGTCGTAGACGTCCTCGCCCTCCTTCGGCTGGTCGGCCTCGCTGGCGTAGCTGCGTTTGCCCCAGGTCTGGGCGTCGCTCAGCATGCCGTCGGGATTGAACGGGTCGCGCGGCACGCGGCGCAGGAAGAATATCTTGGCATGCTTGGGGTTTTGCAGGTCCGGCACGCCCTCCACCAGCGTTTCCAGCGTCTTGGGATAGCCGCTGGCGCCCAGCGTCTTGGCGATGCGGCCCTGGTCGTAGGCCAGCTTGTAGGCGTCCAGCGCGTGGCGGATCTCGCGCAGCGACTCGCGCAGATCCTGCTCCTGCCGCCGCTGCACCACCACTTGCGCGGTCGGGATCACCAGGGCGCTGAGCAGGCCAAGGATGGCCAGCGTCACCAGCAGCTCGATCAAGGTGAAACCGCGCGTGCGCATCGTCAGGCCCGGATTACTGCTGCACCGGCGGCGCGGCTTCGGTGGCAGGCGATGGCTCGGTGGCGGGCGGCTGCACGGCCTGCGGCTGCGCGCCCTGGGTGGCCGGCAGCGGCGCGGGCTGCGACTGCGACAGCGGTGTGGCCTGCACCGGCGAAGGCTGCGGCGCGGCCGGCACGCCGCCGGATGGCGCGCCCGCTGGCGCTGGCGCTGGCGCGGGACGGGCCGGCGCCGAAGCTGGCAGCGGCACGGTGGCGCGCGGCGTCAGGTCCGGGCGGCGGCGGAAGCTGGCCTCGGTGCCGGCCGAGAATTCCGAAGCCGAAGCTTCCGGACGCTGCACGTTGCGGATCAGGTGCGGTGTGATCGACAACACGATCTCGGTTTTCTGGTTGTCGTCGCGCTGGCTGCCGAACAGGCGGCTGACGATCGGCAACTCGCTGAAGCCCGGAACCTTGTTGGACGAGTTGCGCTCCTCGTTGTTGATCAGGCCCGCCAGCACCTGGTTCTCGCCGTCCTTCAGCTGCAGCATGGTGGAGGCCTGGCGCGTGCCCAGTTGATACGCGGTGGTGCCGTTCTTGGTGGTGATGGTGCTGACCAGGTTACTGACCTCCAGCTGCATGCGGATCGCCACCTCGTTATTGAGGTAGATGGTCGGCTCGGCGTTCAGGGTCAGGCCGACGTCCACGTAGGTGACCGAGTCGCTGGCGAAGCCGCCCACGCCGGAGGACACGGTGGAGGTAATCACCGGCAGCTTGTCGCCGATGACGATCTTGGCCTTCTCCTTGTTGCGCACGCGGATGCGCGGGTTGGCCAGCAGGTTGGAGTCCGAGTCGTTCTTGTTGGCGTTGATCGACAACTGCGCGCCGGTGACGCCGATGGTGCGCTGGTTCAGGTTATTCAGGTCGCGGATGGTGATGCCGGTGCCGCCCGAGGTGGACAGGGGCGCGAAGCCCAGCGTGGTCGGCCACACCACGCCCAGGTCCATCAGGCGCGAGCGCTTCACCTCGAGGATCTCCACCTCCAGCATCACCTCCGCTTCCGGCGCGTCCTGCAGCGTGATCAAACGCTCGGCCAGGCGGATCGCCTCGGGCGTGTCGCGCACGATGATGAGGTTCAGCTTTTCATCCACCACCACGTCGCGCGACTTGAGGATGGTCTTGAGCGTGTTGGCCACCAGCTTGGCCTCGGCGTTGGCCAGGAAGAAGGTCTTGACCGTCATCTCCTGATATTCCTTCAGCTTGGCCGCGACGTTGGGGTAGATCAGGATGGTGTTGGCGTCCATGACCTGCTGCTCCAGCTGATTGGTGAGCAGCAGGAAGTAGATCGCCGATTCCACCGTGCTGTTCTTCAGCAGCACCGTGGTTTTCTGGTCGGTCTTCACGTCCTTGTCGAACACGAAGTTCAGGCCCGAACGGCGCGAGATCACTTCAAACACCTGCTTCAGCGGCGCGTCGCGGAACTCGATGGTGATCGGCTGCTTGTAGGCTTTCGACAGGCCCGACTCCACCGCCGGCGGCGCGGTCTTCTCGGCCACCTCGCGCAGCATGGCGCGCGCCTTGTCGTTGGTCGGCGATTCGGTCAGGATGGCGTTGAGCTTTTGTTTGGCCAGTTCGTATTCGCCCTTGTTGAAATGCTGGATGGCGGCTTCCATCAAGTTGGCCTGGCGCCCGTCGCGCTCCAGCGCTCGCAGGCCGGCGACGGCGCGCTCGTTCTGCGCGTCGAGACCCAGCACGCGGCGATAGCCCTGCTCCGCCTGCGCGGTCCGTCCCTCGGCCTGGTCGCGCTCCGCCGCCTCGAGGATGCGCTGGGTGGCGCGCTCCCGTGCGCTCAGGTAGGCGCTGCGATACTGCGCATTGGTCGGATCGGCCTGCACGGCCTCCTGGTACTTGGCGAGGCCGGCTTCGACCTGGTTCTTCGCGATCAGGTCATTGCCGTCGCGGTAGGCCATTTGCGCGGCGCAGCCGCTCAGCAGGATCGCCAGCGCAGCGCAGCTGCCGAGTTTCTTCAGAGGGCTAGCCATCACTCAAGAGCTCCAATATTCATCTGTTGTTGCTGATTCAAAGGCAGGTAGGTCAGGGACATCATTGGCGGCGCAATCTTCTCCACGCGATAAGTGCCATCGATGACGGTCTGGTTGCGCACCGAGTAGGTCTTGTCGCCGCGCGCCAGGAACACCTCCCACGCGCCATCGGCCAGCGCCTTGCCGATGTAGGTGAACGGCACCGGCGGCGCCATCGGCGGTGGCGGCGGCGCGTTCGATGGCGGCGGCGGTGGCGGTGGCGGCGGATTCCAGTTCTGGCCCATGAACACGCCCTCGCCCGCCGCGAAGGTGGCGTCGCCGGCCTCCCCCACCAGCTGCGCGCGCGGGATCAGCGCGAGGATAGCGGTGTCGCCCGCCGGCGTGGCGTCCTTGCCGGCGGCGCGCGGCGTGGTGGACTCCGGCGCGGGGGAAGGTGCGCCGGCGCGCCCGGCGCGCGCCACCGGTTCGGCGATGCCGCCGGATGGCGAGTTATCGCCAAACAGCACCAGCCCTGCCGCGCCCACCAGCGCCAGCGCCATCACGATCTGATATGGCTTCATGGCTCGGCGTCCTTCAGGTACAACGTGAAGCGCAGGCGCGCCTCCACGGTGGGATCGGCGATGGTATCGCGGCGGAAGCCCACTTCATCCAGCGAGGCATACGGCATCGCGCGCAGTCCCTGCATGGCGAACTGCCAGATCGATTGATACGGCCCTTTCACAGGCAGGATGATCTGGTAGGTGCTGACGCGGCTGGCCTTGTCGTAGCCGGCCTTGTACTCGCCCTGGTTCAGCGTCAGGCTGGATTTGGCGGCCAGGTCGAACAGCACTTTCACCTGCTGTTCGGCGTAGCGTTTTTCGCCCAGGGTGTCATAGAAGGCGGCCAGGTTCTGATTGGCCGACGGCGGTGGCGGCGGCGTCACCAGCGTGGACGGCGCGGGCAAAGGCTGGGCCATCACCCGCGCCTGCGCCGCCCGTTGCGGCAGCAGCCATGCCCACGCCGCCGCGCCGGCCACGCACAAGACGATCGCCACGCAGGCCGGCACGCCGAGGCGCAGCACGGCGATGCGGGCGCGCAGCAGCAACGCCGGGACGTTCACATTGTTCATCGCGCCAGCCATGTGGCCTCCAGCTGGAAACGCAGCGGGCGGTTCGGGTCCGCGTCGTTGATTTCATGACGCGTCAGCACCACGCCGCTGAAACTCTCCTGCTCCTTCAGGGCGGCGACATAGTCGACCATATCGTCGCTGGTTTTGGTCTCGGCGGTGATCTTGAGGATGCGCTTGCGCGGATCGGGCTCCATCGCCACCAGCGCCACGGTGCGCGGCGTGGCGGCCAGCACGGCGTCCTGCAGCTCGCGCCACGGCAGGTTCAATTGCAGGATGGCGCCGTTGACGAAATTGGCCTGCGCCTCCGGAATGGCCACGCGTGCCACCTCCGCCGCAGGACGCGCCGACAGCGCGTTCACGCGTTCCCGCAAATGCTGCAGCTGATGCTGGCGCTCGCGCTGTTGCTCGACCAGTTGCCAGCCGCCGAAAGCGGCGCCGGCGCACAGCAGCACACCGGCGCCGGCCAGCGCCAGCACGGCCGGATGGATGTGGAACAAGGTGCGGCGCGCGCTGCGCGGCGCGAAATCGATCTTCATGGCTTTCATGCGGCGCCGCCTTCCAGCGCGCGGCAGGGGATGTGCGCCGCGCTACCCACCGGCTGAGTCCACGCGGCCGGCGCGCCGCCGTTCACTTGCAGCAGCGACGGCGCTTCCATGTCCAGCAGCAGCGCCTCGCGTTGCAGGGTTTGCGTCAGCCAGTGTTGATCGGCGCCTTGCGGAATCGGCAGCGCGCGGATGGCGCGCAGCTTGCGGCCATCGGCTTCGGCGGCGGCCAGCGTCAACAAGTCTTCGTGCACATGGCCGAACCATGCGCCCGGCTTCAGCCCGCGACGGCCGCGGTTCCACGCGCTGACAAAGCGCGGCTCGATGGCGACGATGGACAACTTGCAGTCCCGCGCCACCACGTCCAGCTCCGCCAGCAAGGTGCGCGGCACGGCGGCGGCGAAGAACGGCTGCGCCGCGTCCCAGTCGGCCGCCACCCGCCACGCCGAGGGCGGCTCGCCGTACAGCGACTGGAAGCGCAGCGCGGCGGCGGCCTCCAGGTCGGCCATGCGCGCGGCGCCGGCCGGCGGCGTCACGCGCCACATGCGTGTCAGGTCGTCGGCCAGCACAAAGCTGACCGGCCAGCCGTCCACCGACAACTCGCCCAGCACCGCGCGCAAGGCGTTGGCGATGGCGTCGAACGGATGCTCGGCCGATGGCGCGATGGGCTGCGCCGCCAGCGTTTCCGGCGCGGCGGCGGCGCGCCCCGGCAAGCGCCATCCGCCCACGCGCTGCACCTTGACCGCGTGCGGGGCGACGTCGATGCGCAGCGATTGTCCGATGGCTCTACGCATGCAGGGTCACCCGTTTAATCTCGGTCAGCGTGGTGGCGCCACGCTTGACCACCTCCAGCGCGGCCTGGCGCAGGCTGCGCGTGCCGTTGTCGTAGGCGGCCTGCTTGATCTGGCGGATCGGCCGCTTGTCGACGATCAGTTCGCGGATCTCGTCGTTCAGCGTAAGGATCTCCGCGATCGAGCGGCGGCCCTTGTAGCCGGTGCCGCGGCAGTCGCCGCAGCCCTTGCCCTGCATGAAGCGGTAATCGCGGACGTCGGCGCGCGTCATGCCGACGCTGGCCAGTTCGTGATCGTCCGGCGTGTATTCGGTGGCGCAGTGCGGGCAGTTGGTGCGGATCAGGCGCTGGGCCCAGATGCCGTTCAGCGCCGACACGAAGGCGTAAGGATCGATGCCCATGTGGGTGAAGCGGCCGAACACGTCGAACACATTATTCGCGTGCACGGTGGTCAGCACCAGGTGGCCGGTCAGCGCCGACTGCACGGCGATTTCCGCCGTCTCACGGTCGCGGATTTCACCGACCATGATCTTGTCCGGGTCGTGGCGCAGGATGGAGCGCAGACCCTTGGCGAAGGTCAGGCCCTTCTTCTCGTTGACCGGGATTTGCAGGATGCCGGGCAGTTGGTATTCCACCGGATCCTCGATGGTGATGATTTTCTCGCGGCCGTTGTGGATCTCGGTCAGCGCCGCGTACAGCGTGGTGGTCTTGCCAGAGCCGGTCGGTCCCGTCACCAGCAGCATGCCGTAGGCTTCCTGCGCCAGCGTGCGCAGCGTCGACAGCGACGGCGCGTCGAAGCCCAGCGCCTCCAGCGTCAGCGAGCCGTAGGCCTCGATCATGGCGCGCTTGTCGAGGATACGGATCACCGCGTCCTCGCCGTGGATGCTCGGCATGATGGAGACGCGCAGATCGATCTCGCGGCCATTGGCCTCGACGCGGAAGCTGCCGTCCTGCGGCACGCGGCGTTCCGCGATGTCCAGCTCCGCCAGCACCTTCAGGCGCGAGATGATTTGCTCGGCCACGTCCACGCCGTTGACGGCGGTGGCGTGATCGAGCACGCCGTCCACGCGGTACTTGACCGCCAGGCCGCCGGCCGTGCTTTCCAAGTGGATGTCGGAGGCGCCGGCCTTCAGCGCGTCGTACAAGGTCGAATTCACCAGCCGGACCGCCGGGCTGGCGCCTTCCGAGACCGAGGCGAACGACAGCACCGCCGCCGTCTTGCCATCGCGCCGGCCTTCGCTGGCGCCGGGCAGCAACGAGTCGGTGGCGCGCGCGGACTCCTCCTGCTTGGACAGGTAGGCCTGGATGTCGGCCTGCAGCGCCAGCCGCGTGGCCAGCGGCGCGGCCGGCGTGGCGCGCGCCTGCGTGCCCAGCCAGGTCTGCAGGTCGAGGTCGAACGGATCGGCGATCACGCCGATCACGCCCTCCTGCCCGCGCAGCAGCACGCAGTGGCGCGCCATCGCCTGCGACAGCGGCAGCAGGTCCCAGGCCGGCTCGTAGGACAGCATGTCGACCGTCTCCAGCACCGTCATGCCGAACGGCTGCGCCAGGTCACGCACCAGCAGGCGCGGTTCGGTGCCGGTCAATGCCTCCAGTTCTTCCACCAGGGTGCGCTTGGACTGCTGGCGCAAGTGGCGGGCGCGCGCCAGTAACGTGGTATCGATCATGACATGTCTCCCGCCAGATCGAAGATCGGCATGTACAACAACACCACGATGGCGCCGACCACCAGGCCGATGGCCGCCATCAGCAGCGGTTCGAAGGTGCGGGTGAAGCGCTCGATCCAGCGGCTGATTTCACCGTCGTAGAACGCCGCCGACTGCGTCAGCATCGGCCCCATGTCGCCGGTGCGCTCGCCCACGCGCAGCATGCGCAGCGAGATCGGCGTGGTCAAATGCGCGGCCTCGAACGCGGTCGACAGCGGCAGGCCCGATTCCACCGCCGCGCGCGCCGCCTGCAGGTTGCCGCGCATCGCCGGCGACACCATGCCCTGCACCGTCTCGATCGCGTGCACGATGGTGATGCCGCCCTCGCTCAGCATGCCGAGCGTGAGATACAGGCGCGATAATTCATAGATGCGTACCCGCTCGCCGATGCCCGGCAGTTTGCCCAGCAGGCGCGCGACGCCGCCATTGGCGATCATTTGGCGCACGCCCAGCACCAGCGCGGCCAGCACGGCGGCGATGCCGGCCAACAGCAGCGTGGTGTGGGCGCCGGCGAACTGGCCCCAGTTGAGCATCTGCTGCGACAGCCACGGCAGGTTGCGGCCGGCGCCCTGGTACACCTCGGCGAAGCGCGGCACCACGTAGCCGATCAGGAACAGGCTGACGCCGCCGCCGACCAGCAGCAGGATGCAGGGATAAATCGCCGCCGACACCAGCTTGGCGCGCACCAGGTCGATGCGCTGCTGGTAATCGATGAAGCGCGACAGCGAGCGCGGCAGGTCGGAGGTGCCCTCGGCCGCCTTGACGATGCCGACGTACAGCGGCGGGAACAGGTCCGGCTGCTCGGCCAGCACGGCGGAAAAGCGCTGGCCCTCGCGCAGGCCGCCCAGCAGGCGCTCCAGCACGCCGCGCGTGGCCGGGTTGGTTTCCTTTTCCAGCAGCGCCTCCAGCCCCTCGACGATGCCGAGGCCGGCGGTCAGCAGCGCCAGCAGCTCCTGGCTGAACAGGACCAGCGAGAGCGCGCGGCGCTTGCCGCCGCGGCCCGGCAGGCCAAGCCGACCCTGCACCGGCGCGATCGAACTGACGAACAGCCCGCGCGCCTCGACCTGGCGGCGCGCGTCCGCCTCATCGCGGCCATCGACCACCATGTGGGAGATGACCATATCGGCGGACAAGGTGCGGACGTCGAACTGCATGGAAGGGAGGGATCAGCGCGAGGTGATGTCGGCGTCTTCGCCAGTGCCGCCCGGCTGGCCGTCGCGGCCTTCCGAGGTGATGATGAATTCCGCGCCGGCCTCCGGCCCCTTGTACTTGTACTGGTGGCCCCATGGATCGGGCGGAATGCCCTTCTTCAGGTAGGGGCCGTTCCATTTGGCGCCGGCGGTGGCGGGCGCCGTCACCAGCGCGCCCAGGCCCTCCTCGGTGGTCGGATAGCGGCCGACGTCGAGCCGATAGGTGTCGAGCGCCTTCTCAAACGCCTCGATCTGCGCCTTGGCGATGGTCACTTCCGATTTGCCCAGTTGGGCGAAGTATTTCGGCCCCACGTAGGCGGCCAGCAAACCAATGATGACGATCACCACCAGCAGCTCCAGCAAGGTGAAGCCGGCCGCCTTGCGCACGCCATTTTTTACCACGTTCATCCAGCCAACTCCTCTGCGATCATCCTGCGAATGCAAAGCCAGAGGCTACCACGCGGTTTGCTTCTACGACAATCTTTTCTTCGCGTGACGGGGACGTTTCACGCTTGTGGCTTTTTTCGTACAAGCCGGCGCGTGTTTTTCGCATCACGTTTTCATTCTTGCAACGGAACAAAAACGGCCTGCCTGATCGAATAAACAAATTTAATGCGTTAGCACAATAGCCATCGAATTAATAATAACAATATACTTACTGACAATCTCGTCCGTAACACCCCGCCGCACCGCCCGTGTTGTTTTACCTACCTACCCTGAAGGAAAGACTCATGAAACGCGCTTTGCATGCACTTCTGTTGGGCTTGATGACCCTGGCGGCGCTGCCGTCCGCCTCGGCCAAAGACATTACGCTGGATTTCGAGAACATGCCGCCCGGACCGCTGTTCCAGGGCGACGCCTTCGACATCGGCCACGACGTCTACTTTGAACCGTTTTCCGTCTCCAGCTCGGCGCAGCCGGGCGACTACGTGGGCGAGGTGGTGGAAAGCGCCTGGGCCGGCGAGCAGTGCGGCCAGGTGCAGTGCCCCGGCACCGGCGGCACCTACCTGGCCGCGCTGAACGACAGCGCGATGTACTTCTCCACCTTCTCCGGCCAAGCCTTCAGCGTCAAGTCGCTGGACGCCAGCTTCCTCGGCCCGCAGGCCGCCAGCTACTATCCCACCATGGGCGCGCTGCGCATCCAGGCCAACCGTGCCGACGGCAGCTACGCGCTGGCCACCTTCTACCTCGGGCCGCCGGGCGACAACGGCTATGAGTTCACCCACTTCACCACCAGCAGCGCGTTCGCCAACGACCAGTTCGTGGAGATCTATGTGTTCGGCCTGGCGTGCAACAGCGCCGGCTCCTGCTCGGCCTTCAACAGCGACCGCGGCCAGTTCGCGCTGGACAACCTGGTGCTGACCTCGGCCGTGCCGGAACCGTCGACCTGGCTGCTGCTCGGCGGCGGCCTGCTGCTGATCGGCGCCGTCCGCCGCCGCCGCGCCTGAACCCACCCGAACCCGGAGACCACCATGAAACTACGCCCAGTTCCCGCAGCCATCCTGCTGCTGTCCAGCGTGCTGTCGCTGGCCCACGCCGCCGACGAGCGCCGCTCCTATCTGGTGCTGCTGGCCGACAAGCCGGCCGCCACCTACACCGGCGGCGTCGCCGGCCTGGCCGCCACCCAGCCGATCGCCGGCGGCCGCATCGACCCGAACAGCGCCTCGCTGCAGTTGTACGCCGACTACCTCGGCCAGAAGCAGGACGCGGTCAAGGCCACCGTGCCGTCCGCCGAGATCGAATACCAGTACAAGGTGGTGCTGAACGGCTTCTCGGCGCGCCTGACCGACGACGAGGTGCGCACGCTGCAGGCCAACAGCGCCGTCAGCGCCATCCGCGCCAACACCGAGCGCCACCTCGACACCAGCTACACCCCGACCTTCCTCGGCCTCGACGGCCCCGGCGGCCTGTGGGAGAAGGCCGGCGGCAGGCAGCACGCCGGCGAGAACGTCATCATCGGCGTGATCGACAGCGGCATCTGGCCGGAAAACCCCTCCTACGCCGACCGCGTCGACAGCGACGGCCGCCCCACCTTCGACAACAGCGGCACGCTGGCCTACAGCGCGCCGCTCAACTGGAACGGCGTGTGCCAGAGCGGCGAGGGCTTCACCACCGCCCACTGCAACAACAAGCTGATCGGCGCGCGCTACTTCCGCGACGGCTTCGAGCGCTCCGGCAACACCCAGCACTGGAGCGAGTTCATCTCGCCGCGCGACTCGATCGGCGGCGCGCTCGGCCAGGGCGGCCACGGCACCCACACCTCCACCACCGCCGGCGGCAACTACGGCGTGGCCGCCACCCTGGGCGGCATCGACATGGGCTCGGTGTCCGGCATGGCGCCGCGCGCGCGCCTGGCCGCCTACAAGGTGTGCTGGACCTACGTCGACGGCACCACACCCGGCAAGAACAGCTGCTGGGAGCAGGACAGCATCGCCGCCATCGAGCAGGCCGTGCTGGACGGCGTGCACGTGCTGAACTACTCGATCAGCGGCGGCGCCACGCCCACCGACTCGGTGGAGCTGGCCTTCCTCAACGCGGCGGCGGCCGGCGTGTTCGTGTCGGCCTCGGGCGGCAACGACGGCCCGGGCCAGGCGGTCAACCACGCCGGCCCGTGGCTGACCACGGTGGCGGCGGCGGCGCACGACCACTTCCGCGTCGCCAACCTGTCGCTCGGCAACGGCGCCAGCTACCGCGGCGCCTCGCTCAGCAACGCCGTGCTGCCGAACACCACGCCCATCGTGCGCTCGGAGGACGTGGCGCTGGCCGGTGCCGACCCCAGCGCCGCCCAGCTGTGCTTCAGCGCCAGCTGGGCCGGCAAGCCGGTGCTCGACCCGGCGCTGGTGGCCGGCAAGATCGTCACCTGCGTGCGCGGCACCAACGACCGCGTCGACAAGAGCCTGGCCGTCAAGCAGGCCGGCGGCGTCGGCATGGTGCTGGTCGACAACGGCAACGGCCTGGTGGCCGAGCTGCACTCGGTGCCGACCGTACACGTGACGGCCGCCGACGGCGCCGCCATCAAGACCTACGCGGCCGCGAGCGGCCACACCGCCGGCCTGTCGCACTTCTTCGAGGCCACCGGCGTGGGGCCGATCATCGCCGGCTTCTCCTCGCGCGGCCCGAACAGCGGCGACGGCAACATCCTCAAGCCCGATCTGGCCGCGCCCGGGGTCGACATCCTGGCCGGCGCCACGCCCGAGCTGAGCGCCGCCCAGCAGGCCAGCCTGAACACCGGCACCCTGGCCAATGTGCCGCGCGCGTGGGAGCTGATGAGCGGCACCTCGATGGCCGCGCCGCACGTGGCCGGCGTGGCCGCGCTGCTGCGCCAGGCGTATCCGGACTGGTCGCCGGCCGCCATCAAGTCGGCGCTGATGACCTCGGCCACGCAAACCTTCCCCGACACCCAGACCGGCATGTCGGCCGGCGTGCTGGTGTGGTCGCAAGGCGCCGGCCACATCAACCCGCGCGGCGGCTTGCCCAACTATGGCGACCGGGTCACCAACGCGGGCGGCGCCATCAGCCCGGGGCTGGTGTACGACATCGCGCCCACCGACTACCGCAAATACCTGTGCGGCGGCGGCGTCAGCGCCTATTGCGGCAGCGGCGCGCTGGCCGGCTACAACCTGAACGTGCCGTCGATCACGCTGTCCAACGTGCTGGGCAACGTGACTGTGGCGCGCAGCGTGACCAATGTCGGCCCCAGCGCCGCCACCTACACCGCGCAGATCTCGGTGCCCGGCTACAGCGCCACGGTGGAGCCCGCCAGCCTGGCGCTGGCGCCCGGCCAGAGCGCCAGCTTCAACGTCAAGCTGAGCCGCACCACGGCGGTGGAAAACACCTGGCAATACGGCGCGCTGGTGTGGAGCGACGGCAGCCACGTGGTGCGCATCCCGGTCACCGCGCGCAGCGGCAAGCCGATCAGCTCGACGCCGCTGCTGACCAGCGTGCGCGCGTCCGGCAGCACGGTGATCACGGCCGGCACCGGCTACGCCGGCCGCATGAGCGCCAAGACCGGCGGCTTCAAGCCGGTGGTCAAGGGCGGCGCGCTGACGGTGGGCCAGGCCGAGGCCGACGTCGACACCGCCGAGCAGATCGCCGCCGCCTGCACCAGCAACGACCCCGGCATCACGCGCATCCCGGTGACGATCCCGGCCAACGCGGTGGTGGCCTCGTTCGAGCTGTTCAACGACGACACCACCCACGGCAGCCAGGACGACCTCGACCTGGCGCTGCTCAACAGCGCCGGCCAGCTGGTCGACTACAGCGGCCACGGCGGCTCCAACGAGGCGCTGCTGGAACTGTCGCCGGCCGCCGGCAGCTACAACGTGTGCGTGATCGGGTATAAAACGCCGGGCGGCGGCTCGACCAGCTTCAAGCTGTCGTCGGCCATCTCCAGCCGCACCGACACCGGCGGCAACCTGCGCGCGGCCGTGCCCAGCCAGATCTATCCTGGCAGCACGGCCAGCGTGAGCGCCAGCTGGTCCGGCCTGGCGACCGGCCAGCGCTACTTCGGCGGCGTGCAGCTGCTGGACGCCAGCGGCAACGTCAGCACCACCACCGCGCTGCTGGTGCAAACCAACAGCCCGATTCCGCTGGTGGAAGCGGCCGACCGCAGCGCCAGGCGCATCAGCACCAAGTAGCGCCAGGTAGCACCTCAGGCGGCCCGCGCCAGCGCCAGCGGCGGGCCGTCAAACAACTGCAAGGCCATGCCGCGCGCAATCGCTTGCGCGCGGTTGGACACCTCCAGCAGCCGGTACAAGCGCTGCAAGTGATTCTTCACCGTCAAACCCGAGATGCCGAGGATCAGGCCGATCTCCTCGTTGCTCTTGCCCTCGCGCACCCAGTGCAGGATTTCCGCCTCGCGCGCGCTGACCGGACGCGCCAGCGCCCCCGCCCTCGCCTGCGCCTGCTGGCGGTTGACCCGCTGCAAACTCATGTGCAGGTACGGCAGCAGCAACTCGAGGAAATAGCCGTGGCGCGCGCGCGGCCGGTGCGGCAGGCCGAACAGGGCGAAGAAGGTGGCGCCGCCCGGCAGGCGCTCGCTGCCATGCACCAGCAGGTTCTCCAGTCCCAGCTCGCGCAACTCGCCCTGGAACGGCGCCAGCCCCGGGCCGGCCTTGCGCGGATCGGCGCCGGGGCCGGCGTCCAGCATGGCGGGCAGGCGCAGCGCCGGCCGGCAATGGCGCGCCAGGCGCAGCGCCAGGCCATCGTCGCGATGGCTGAGGCGGTCGCGCAGGCCGGCGTCCAGCACCGTGCTGTGCAGGCACTCGACGTGCAGCAGCTCGTCCTGCGCGCCGAACTGCAGGCACACCATCACCTGGTGCGGCAGCAGCGCCTGCAGCTGCCCCTGCGTCCACAGGAAGAACTGGCGGGCGTCGCGCACCGGCAGCGCGGCCTCGATGGCGTGCAGCAGGTATTCCTGCTCCAGCTTGCTGAGTATGACCAGCTGCTCCATGTTCACGCCTGCGCGGCGACGAAGCGGTAGCCGCTGCCGCGCACGGTCTCGATGCGCCGCTGGTAGCCGCTCGGCTGCAGCGCGTTGCGCAGGCGGCCGACGTGGGTGTCGACCGTGCGCTCGTCCAGATAGACGGCGCTGCCCCACACCTGGTCGAGCAGCTGGGCGCGCGTATGCACGCGCTCGGGATGGCTCATGAGGAAGTTCAGCAGCTTGAATTCGACCCGACCCAGCGCCAGCTCGCGCGCGCCGGCCGTGACGCGCCGGGTGCCGGGGTCGAGCCGCAGGCCGGCCAGCTGCACCGGCGCCTCGGCGCCCGCGCGCGGCGCCCAGCGCCGCAGCAGGCAGTGCACGCGCGCCACCATCTCGCGCGGGCTAAAGGGTTTGGTCATGTAATCGTCGGCGCCGCTTTCGAGCGCCATGATCTTGTCCGGCTCGCCGCAACGGGCGGTCACCATCATGATCGGCAGGCTGCGCGTGCTGGCTTGCGCGCGCAGGCGGCGCACCAGCGACAGGCCCGATTGGCCGGGCAGGTTCCAGTCCAGCAGCACCAGGTCGGGCAGGCCGTCCTCCAGCATCAGCAAGGCGCTTTCCGCGTCGGCCGCGCGGCTGATCTGGTGGCCCGCCATGCCCAGGTTAAGCGCGATCAGCTCCTGGATCGCGGGCGTGCTTTCAATGACGAGGATATGGGCGGCTGGCATAGTGTTCCCCTGTAAAGGAAACACTATGCATTAAGCAATGTGGCTTTACTAATATGATTTCCATCGGCAATTCAGAGCTTTGCGATATAAATCCAGCCGTTTTTCCCCGCTTACGCTTGCCGGCGGCGGCGCGCCAGACCCAGCAGCGCCAGGCCGCCGGCCAGCATGGCCCAGGTCGACGGTTCCGGCACCGGCGCGGCGATGGCCGGGATGGTGTTGACCAGTGGCGTGGCCGCCACAGCGCCGGCGTCGGCGGTGATGCCGGCGGTCCAGTTCAGCTGCACCAGCGCGCCGGACGGGTCGGTCGCGCCGAGGTAGGCGCTGGCGTCGGCGTTCATCAGCGACACCGCGAACACCGAGCCGGGCGAGCTCTGCGCCGGGTCGGCCGCGCCGCTGAAGCTGACGTTGAAGCCGACCTTGCCGCCGCTGAAGACGACCTCGTGGAACAGGTCGTTCCAACCGCCCGGATCGTCGTTGGTGATGGTGTAGCCGCTGGCCAGCGAGCCGACCACGTTGCCGGCGATTTGCGCGGTGGCGCTGTCGCCAAAGCCGATGAAGTCGGTCAGCGTGACCGAGGCCAGCGCGGTGCCGGCGTTGCCCGGGTTGAACTGCAGGTCGATCCAGCCGTTGCTGCCCAGGGTCGAGGTGTCGAACTCGACGTGGTAGGTGGCGGCGGACGCCAGGCTGGCGCAGGCGCTCAGGGCCAGCGCCAGCAGGCCGCGGCGCAAGGAGATGGAGGTGTTAGCGAAAAACATGATGATGATCCTTACTTAGAAAGTGCCGCTGTAGACTTGGGTGGTGTAGCTGATCGCCGCCGTACCGGTCTTGGTGAAGCTGACCGGCACGCTCAGGGTGGCGCCGGCCGCCAGGCTGCCGGTGTTGGCGGTGATGTACGGCACGCCACTACGATTGCCGCTGGCGTTGACCAGGGTGACGCCGGCCGGCAGGCCGCCCAGCGCGATCTGGAGCGGGCCGTTCAGCGCCGCGCCGCTGGTGTTGGTGATGCTCAGCGTGCCGCTCCACTGTCCGCTCAGGCGCGAATAGGTCAGGCCAGAAGGCACCGCCTTGACGCTGGCGCTGACGTCGGTGTACGGCGCTTGCAGGTTGAGGCTGATCACCACCGGATCGTGGTCGGACGCGCGGTACGGAGCGCTGGTGTACTTGTCCTGCGGCTTGCCGTCGGTGTTGTAGTCCAGCACGGTCGGCTCGTCGGCGTTGTTGTGCCACTCGGCGGCGTCCACCACCTGCGGGCTCAGCGCGGCGCTGGCCAGCGCGTGGTCGAGGTAGCCCGCCTCGCCGTTGAACACGAACGAGTACGGCATGTTGCCGCTGCCGCGCACGAAGCGCTCCAGCTGGTTGACGTAGCCGGTGGCGGTGATGGCGGCGATCGGGTCTTCGAAGCCGTAGGAGTTGAAGTCGCCGATCAGCAGCACCTTGGCGTCGCCGGCGGCGGCCACCACTTGCGGCACGAAGGCGTTCACCAGGCGCTGGGCCTGCTGGACGCGCTGCGCGTTCCAGCAGCTCTGGCCGTCGCCCTGGTCGGCGTTGGCGCCGCTGGTCGGGCAGCTGCCCTTGGACTTCAGGTGGTTGACCACCAGCGAGAACTTGGCGCCGTTGGCGGCCTGGAAGGTCTGCGCCATCGGCGGACGGTTGTTGATGGCGTCGGCGTCGGACAGCGCGCCGCCGACCAGCGTCAGCGCGGATGGCTTGTAGATCATGGCCACGCGGATGGCGTCGGTGCCGGTGGCGGCCGGCTTGGGCACCACGGCGTAGGTCTTGATGCCGGTGCCCGGCGAGATGGCCTCGTTGAGCGCGTCGACCAGTTTGGTGACGGTGTACTCGCCGCTGTTCTGGATTTCCATCAGGCCGTAGACGTCGGCGTTGATGGCCTTGAGCTCGCCGACGATCTTGGCGGTCTGGCGGTTGAACTCGTTCAGGTTGTCGGCGCCGCGGCAGTTGGACGCCAGCACCTTGCCATCCAGCAGGCAGCCCTGGCCGGTCTGGCCCTGGTCGTTGCTGCCGTTGGTGAAGGTGGTGAAGTAGTTCAGCACGTTGGCGCTGGCCACCTTGACGTTGCCCGGGGTGAGCGCCGGCACGTCGGCGCGCGGATTGTCTTGCGAGAACACCGGGGCCTCGGTCGGCTGCAGCTTGAAGCCGGCGCCGCCACCGCCCTTGGCGCCAAAGTCCACCACGCCGGTCAGGTTGGAGACGCTGTCGCCCGCGCGCAGCGAGCCATCGGCGGTCAGGTAAGGAATGGTGGTCGGCGCGACGAAGATGCCGTCGTCGAGCACGATCTGGTTGAGCTGGTTGGCGGCGGCCTGCGCCACCGCTTCCGGCGTGCCCGGACGATAGTGGTTGGAAGCGATTTCCAGGCGGCCCGAGGACAGCGTTATCTCGCCGCGCGAGCCGAGGAATTCCAGTTGCGACACGGTCAGCTTGCCGAAGCGCACCAGCATGCCCTCCACCTGGCCCAGGTTCGGGTGCGGCAGCGCGACATTGGTCGGCGTGATGCTGATGCCGCCGGCCAGCTTGGCGATCGCGCTCACATTGGTCAGTTCGGTGTACGAGCGGGTGGCGGCGGTCGGCGTGTACTCGCTGACGGTAGCGGTGATGCGGATGCGGTCGCCCACCTGCACGGTGCCGATGTTGGCGGCCGTGGTGAACACGAACACGCCGTCCGAGGTGTTGGGGTTGCCGTCGCCGTTCTCATCCTGGATGAAGAAGCCGGAGCCCACCTTGGCCGTCACCACGCCCTCGGTGGTCTGCACCGTGTTGGCGTACGGGCTGCTGTCGCCCTCGCCCTGGATTTGCGGGATGGTGTGAGTGACGGCGGCCGGCGCCGCCACGCTGATGCTCACGCTGCAGCTGGCTTCCTGCGACTGATCGTTGCCGAACTTGATGCTGACCGGATAGGTGCCCGCCGGCACGCTGGCCGCCACGTTCAGGCTGGCGGTGGCGGTGCCGCCGGCGGCGCTGGCCGCGAGGAAGTTGACCAGGCTGATGCCCGGCACGGCGGCCGAGGTCAGCACGGCGCTGTTGACCGTGCCGTCGGCGTCGGTGGCGCTGATGTCGGCGCTGCCGTTGACACCCAGCGCTAGCGCCAGGTTGGCCGGGCAGGTGGCGACGATAGGCGGTTGTTGCGCGCCGCAGGCGTTCAGCGGGCTGGCGCTGTTGCGCGCGGCCGGGGTGCCGACGCTGAAGTCGACGCTGTTGTTGTCGGTGTCGCCGCAGCCGCCGTTGGCGCGCAGTGCGGCGGTGCTGTTGCTCAGGGTGCCGGTGGCGCTGCCCTCGGCGTAGTTGGCGCTGCCGAAGCCCACCAGGTCGACAAAGCTGCCGGCCGCCGGCGACGCGCCCGACAGCGCGGCCGTGCCATGCACCAGCGCGACCTTACCCGCCGTCGCGCTCATCGGAATGGCGCCGGTGGCGTCGGCGCCCGGCAAGGCCGGCGCGCTGCCGGTGCCGGCCGCTTCCTGCACCAGATAGTACTGGCCCGGCTGCAGCACCTTGCTCAGGGCGGTCACCTGCCAGCTGCTGCCGCTGGCGCTCGCGTATTGCACGCTCCAGCCGGTCAGGTCGACCGGGGTGCTGCCGCGGTTGAACAGTTCAATAAAGTCGTTCTGATACTTGGCGCCGCTGTTGCCGCCGCCGCCATACACCTGGCTGATGACCACCGACGAGTCGGCAAAGGCTGGCGCCGCCAGGGCGCCGATCAGCGCGGCGGCGATCGTGGTACGCGCCGGCGGAGGAAGAATTTTTTTCATGAACAGTCCTGAAATATGAACAAACAGTTGGAGATCTTGCTATTTGCATATTAATGCCAGCGATTGACGCCTTCATGACATGGCTTTAGTCCATTCGGACTAAGAAAAAGTTTAACTGGTAAGTTGAAAAACCCGTGCTATACTTGAATTAAGGCAATAAATATTATTTATAGACACTAAACGTTGCCATGAAAATAATCTCTCGCCCATCGCTGCTTTGCTGTCTGCTGCTGGCTGCCCACGCCGGCGCGGCCACGTCTCCGCCACCACCGCAACCACAGCAGCAACCGCCCGGCGCCTGCGCCCAGGCACTGCAGGAACAGGAACAGCAACGCCAGCATGATCCGGCGCCGCCTCCGCGCAAGGTCAACCCCGACGCCGCTTACGATCCCTGCCGCCTCAGCGACGGCGTTCCCAACCATGACATCGGCAACAACGAGGGGGCGACGCCGCAGGATGTGTACGGCAAGCTGGACGAATGGGTGGAGTGGAACCGCCGCCTGACGGAAAGCAACGAGGCCGCCCTGCTGTCATGGCCCGGTGGCGAGGATGGCGGCACCGCACAGCATGGCGCTGCGCACGGCGGCGAGGCCTGGGACTACTGGCGGCTGTCCGAGCGCTACGGCCGCGAAGGTGGCCAAGCATGGCTGGAGCCGACCGGCGCCGCGCCGGCGGTGCCGGAGCCGGCCGGCGTGCTGTCGTGGGCGGCCGGTCTCACGCTGCTGGCGGCGTGCCACTGGCGCCGCCGTCTGCTCAATGGCGGTAAGGCGCGGCCAGCGGCTCGCCGATGAACACGCCCTGCGCCGGCCAGGACACACTCTTCCAGTACGCCTCGATGGCGGTATTGCCGCGCAAATAATTCACCAGCAGCACGTTAGAATTGGGGAACTTCTGCCAGTGGTTGCACGGCTCGGTGACGGTGCCATAACTGGCCGTGGCGCCCGCCTCCAGCCATTTCAGGCTGCTCATCTGCGCCGTGCTCAGCAGATCGCCCCCCACCGAGGTCAGGTGGTCGGCCAGCGCGCCGGGCAGGAACTTCAGCGTGTCCAGCTTGGGCACGAAATCGCGCCCGGTCTGGTAAATCATGATGTCGCTGACGTTCTCGATGCTGTCGGCCTGCAGGGTCTTGATGGTCAGCTTCTTCTGCGGCAGCGTGACCGAGCGCGGGAAGAAGCGCGCCCGGCTGCTGCGGGCGACGTCGCTGGTCTGCAGGAAATAGGCGGTGGCGGTCGGCGTCGCGAAACCGCTCAGCACGCCGCGGTCGATCAGCGCCTTGCTGGCCGCCACCGACTCGGTCGGCATCTGCATCGAGATGCGCATCTTGAAGTCCGTCATCGGCTGGCGCGACTGCGAATTGAAGTACGGGCTCGGCTTGCTGGGATTGCAGGAGTTGGCGCACAAGCTGGTGTCCAGCCCCACAGTGTAGGCCGCCGTCAGCGCGTTGCACTCCACCGCGTAGGGCGCGGTCCACACCATCAGCACGGCCTGGATGTTGGGGCCCAGCTTGCTGTCGATCTGGGCCTTGAGCGCCTCGAACTGCTCGGCGTCGAGCTTGCGCGGGCGGTTGGGAATGCGCACGTGCACCATGTTGGCGGCCGGGATGGAGCGCGCCTTGCGGTAGTACTCGGCAATCTCGACACTATTGGGTTCGTCGTCGTTGACGATCACCGCCAGCTGGCTGGCGGTCAGGCCGATCGGCGGCGCGCTGGGGCCCTGGGCTTGGGCGGCGGTGGCGGCGCACAGCAGCGCGGCCAGCAGAAAGGTGAAAAGTCGCAAGAGTCGTTATCAGTAATAGGGTCGCAAAAAAGAACTGTCGTTCCGGCGAAGGCCGGAACCTATGGAACGCGTGAGCTGCGGTAACTCCGGCCTTCTATGGATTCCGGCCTGCGCCGGAATGACAATTCCAATGCTGACGGAGGCCGCAGCCTCCGCTTCATTATAGCGCCCTCAGGTGCGCTGATACACGTCCTCGATGCGGACAATATCGTCCTCGCCCAGGTAACTGCCCGACTGCACCTCGATCAGGTGCAGCGGCAGCTTGCCCGGATTCTCCAGCCTGTGAGTGGCGCCGATCGGGATGTAGGTCGACTCGTTTTCGGTCAGCAGCGTGACGGTGTCGCCACAGGTCACGCGGGCGGTGCCGCTGACCACGATCCAGTGCTCGGCGCGGTGATGGTGCATCTGCAGCGACAGCTTGCCGCCCGGGTTGACCGTGATGCGCTTGACCTGGAAGCGCTCGCCGACGTCGATGCCCTCGTAGCAGCCCCATGGGCGGTACACCTTGGTGTGGTGCAGGTGCTCGGTGCGCGACTGCGACTTCAAATGCTGCACCACGTCCTTGACGCGCTGCACCTGGTCCTTGTGCGCGACCAGCACGGCGTCGGCGGTTTCCACCACCACTAGGTCCTGCACGCCGACCACGGCCACGATGCGGCTCTCGGCGCGCACCAGCGAGTTCGACACGCCGTCGAGGAAGACATCGCCGCGCGTCGCGTTGCCGCGCTCGTCCTTGGCCTGCACTTCCCACAGCGCCGACCACGAGCCGACGTCGCTCCAGCCGATATCGGCCGGCACCACGATGGCGTGCTTGGTGTGCTCCATCACCGCGTAATCGATCGAGTCGGACGGGCAATCGGTGAACGCCGCTTCCTGCAGGCGGCAGAAATCGAGGTCGCTATAGCCTTCCCGCACGGCCCGTTCGGTGGCGCTGGCGATGGCTGGCTGCAGCTCGCGCAACTCCTGCAGATAGCTGGCGGCGCGGAACAGGAACATGCCGCTGTTCCAGTAGTAATTGCCGGCGGCGACGAAGCCCTCGGCGGTGGCGCGGTCCGGTTTCTCGACGAAACTGTCCACCTTGTAGCAATGGGGGGCGTCGGCCGGGGCGCCGCTGCGGATGTAGCCGTAGCCGGTCTCCGGACTGGTCGGCACGATGCCGAAGGTGGCCAGCGCGCCGCCCGCCACCGGCGCGGCCGCTTGGCTGATGGCCTGGTAGAAGGCGTCTACATCGTTGATGACGTGATCGGCCGGCAGCACCAGCATCACCGCCTCCGGATCGCGCTCGGCCAGGTAGTGGGCGGCGGCGGCCACCGCCGGCGCCGTATTGCGGCCCACCGGCTCCAGCAGGATGGCCAGCGGGGTGATACCGATGTCGCGCAGCTGCTCGGCAACCAGGAAGCGGTGCTCGTTACCGCACACCACCAGCGGCTGCATCAGCCCCGGCCGCCCGGCCAGGCGCAACGCGGTGTCCTGCAGCATCGTGCGCTCGCCCATCACCGGCAACAATTGCTTGGGCAATACGGCGCGCGACAAAGGCCACAGGCGCGTTCCCGCGCCGCCTGACAGGATGACCGGATAAATCTTCATGCAATAAGTCTCTTCTCTATATGGGCTGTTAAATCGGTGACGTCCGCCGTGCGGCGCTTGTTGCGGCGGTCGCGGGCGTTGGACCACACGTCCACCGGCAGCTCCGAAACATGCTTCATGACGCCGGCACGGTCGACACTATAATCCTTGAAGACGATAATTTCTTCCAAAGAAACATTCGGTAACACCCGAGTATATTCGAATAGCACGCTGCGCACTATCTTGGCGCCATGGCAAATGTGGCTGCCGTGGCCGATCCAGGCCGGGCCGATGATGGTGGTGCCGGCCTCGATGCGCACGCCCGAGCCAATATACACCGGTCCCTCGATACGGGTATCGGTCCAGTCAATACTCGTGTTCAGGCCGACCCACAGGCCGTCTTTCAACTGGATGCCGGGCACGTCGAGGTGGGCCACTTCGCCCCTCAGCACGTCCTGGCACACTTCCCAGTAATCGCGCACGGTGCCGATGTCGATCCAGTTGAACGGGCGGGTCTGGGCGTAGAACGGCAGGCCCTTCTCCACCAGCAACGGGAACAGGTCGGAGCCAATGTCGAAGGTGACGCCGGACGGGATCAGGTCCAGCGCTTCCGGTTCAAAGATGTAGATGCCGGTGCTGGCAAAGTTGGACAGCGCCTCTTCCTGCGAAGGCTTTTCCTGGAAGGATTTGACGCGGCCATCGGCCTCGGTCACCACCACGCCATAGCTGGACACCTTGTCCCACGGCACTTCCTTGGTGATGACGGAGGCGATCGCGCCCTTGCGCTTGTGCTCGAACAGGGCGGCATTCAGATCGAGGTCGATCAGGGCGTCGCCGCACAGCACGATGGTGGTCTTGTCAAAGAAGCCGCCGAGATCCTGGATCTTCTTCATGCCGCCGGCCGAGCCGATCGGCTGCGGCACCACTTCCCCGTCATCCTTGGTGTAGCCCTCGAACGAATAACCGATCTGCACGCCATACTGGTGGCCTTCGCCAAAGTAATTCTCGATCTTCTCGTGCAGGTAGGCGACGTTGACCATGATTTCCTTGACGCCATACTTTTCAAGGTATTCGATCAGGTAGGCCATCACCGGCTTCCCCAGCAGCGGAATCATGGGTTTGGGCAAATCATACGTCAACGGACGAACCCGCGTACCTTTACCTGCGGCCAAAATCATGGCTTTCATAGCTTAGCTCCTGAAAATGTAATAAAAGGGTTATCCGCTGTAAAATTTATGCCGCAGTGCAGCACTTAACCATCGTACAATATTTTATGGAAATTGCCCACACTTTTGCTTTTTACTGTCTTCACATGCAGAAAAGAAGCTGCCCTGCCCCGACCGCTACGGCACGCATGCTTTGCTGCGATGCGAAAGAGGACTAGACCGGTTCAATTGTTTGCCTCAAATGTGCCGACACAGGCATAATCGTTTCCCATCAGACAACTGGAAGGTAAGATGGACTTTAGAAGAGATATCAATGGATTGCGGGCATGGGCCGTGCTGGCAGTCATCCTGTTTCACTTCAACCCGGCCTGGCTGCCCGGCGGCTATGCCGGCGTTGACGTTTTCTTTGTCATCTCCGGCTATCTGATGACCTCCATCATTTGCCGGGGACTGCAACAGGATAAATTCCGTGTGTTTCAGTTTTACCTGGCGCGCGGGCGCCGCATTATTCCTGCGCTGCTGGCGCCTTGCCTGCTGCTGCTCGTGCTGGGCTGGTGCTTCCTGCTGCCGCCCGAGTACCTGGCGCTGGGCAAGCACGTGGCAGGCAGTCTGGCCTTCGTCTCCAACATGGTGTACTGGAAGGAAGCCGGCTATTTCGCCGCCGGCGCCCACGAGAAATGGTTGCTGCACACCTGGTCGCTGTCGGTCGAGTGGCAGTTTTACCTGCTCTATCCGCTGGCCTTGATGGCGGTGCGCCGCCTGTTGGGTCTGCGCGCGCTGCGCTGGGCGGTGCTGGCGGGTGCGCTGCTGTCGTTTGCGCTGTCGGTGTACGCCACCCCGCGCTTCCCGGATGGCGCGTTCTTCCTGTTGCCAACCCGTGCTTGGGAAATGATGATGGGCGGACTGGCGCTGCTGTTCCCGCTGTCATGGCTGGCACAACGACCGCGCCTCACTGAAGCGCTGGGCCTGGCCATGATCGCGGCCAGCTACGTCCTGATTTCCGAGAGCAACCCTTGGCCCGGTTCACTGGCGCTGGTGCCCGTGGCGGGCGCCTTCCTGGTGATCCAGGCAAACCGTCAGCAAGGTCTGCCTACCAATAACCCGTTGTTCCAATGGTTGGGCAATATTTCGTATTCGCTGTATCTGTGGCATTGGCCGATCGTGGTGTTGCTGGCCTACTGGGGCGTGCTGACGGAGCCGGCATGGCAGCTTGGCGGCATCGCGGCGTCACTGGCCGCGGCCCACGCCTCCTACTTGTGGGTTGAGCAACCGATGCGCACGCGCACGCAGCCGCGCTGGTCGGCCTCGTGGGCCGGCGCCTCGGCCGCCCTGCTGGCGATGGGCGCGGGTGTGGCCCTCACGAACGGCATGATCGGCGCGTACCGCCCGGTCAGCGTCTCGGACCGCGCCAGCTTTGTGGCCGCCTACGGTGAAAAATACAAACACCTGACGGTGTCGCATTGGATCGACAAGTGCAATGTGGTGGACGTGTTGTCGCGCACCGGCAAACCTGATACCGATCCCATCTGCACCACCAAGCATGGCGAAGGCGGCGTATTCCTGTGGGGTGATTCCCATGCCGAGGCGCTGTCGTTCGGCTTGCGCGCCCAATTACCCAAAGGGACGCCGTTCTACCAGGTCACGTCGGCGGGCTGCCGTCCCAGCCTGCATGACGACATCAAGCAAAAAGGCTTGTTTGCCGTGGCGTGCAAATACTCCAACCAGTTCGCCATGAAAAAGATCGCCGAGCTGCGCCCGACCACCGTGGTCATGGCGCAGCAACGCGACCATGAAAAGACCGACTGGCGCGAGATCGGCGCGGCGCTGAAGGCGGCCGGGGTGCGCCAGGCCATCCTGGTCGGGCCGGTGCCGCAGTGGCAACCGTCGCTGCCGATTGTGATCGTCAACCGCCACTGGACCGACCCGCAGCCTTACATCCAGGACGCGGCGCTGGACCAGAGCATCCTGCGCACCAACGCAAAAATGCGGGCGCTGACGGCCAATACCGGCGTGACGTTTGTGTCCGTCATCGATCAGCTGTGCCGCGAGCAGGCCTGCCTGGCCCGCGTGCCGCCGGCCAGCGATCTGCTGCTGGTTGACTATGGCCATCTGTCGGAGGAAGGCTCCTCCTACGTGGTGAAGAATCTGCTGGTGCCGCAGTTGATGCGCTAAACACGCAACACAAAGCAAAAGGGCGACCACATGGTCGCCCTTTTTGTTTGCCGCGCTCCGCTTAGGCGGCCGTGCCGCCGCCCTCTTTGCTGCGCCGCTTGTTACGGCGGTCGCGGGCGTTGGCCCAGGCATCCGGCTCGTATTCGGAGATGTGCTTCATCTCGCCGGCACGGTTGACGCTGTACTCCTTGAACACGATGATCTCGCTCAACTCCACCGCCGGCAGGATGCGGGTGTATTCAAACAGGATGCTGCGCTCGACCGTGGCGTCCTTGCAGATGTGGCTGCCATGGCCGATCCAGGTCGGGCCGATGATGGTCACGCCCGACTCGATGCGGGTGCCGGAGCCGACGTACACCGGCCCCTCGATGCGGGTGCCGTGCCAGTCGATGCTGGTGTTGAGGCCGACCCACAGGCCGTCGTTGATCTGGATGCCGGGCACGTCCATGTGGGCCACCTCGCCCATCAGCACGTCCTGGCACACTTCCCAGTAGTCACGCACGGTGCCGATGTCGATCCAGTTGAATGGACGGGTCTGGGCGTAGAACGGCAGCCCCTTCTCCACCAGCAGCGGGAACAGGTCGGAACCGATGTCGAAGGTGGTGCCGGACGGGATCAGGTCCAGCACTTCCGGCTCGAAGATGTAGATGCCGGTGCTGGCGAAGTTGGACAGCGCCTGCTCCTGCGATGGCTTTTCCTGGAACGATTTGACGCGGCCGTCGGCCTCGGTCACCACCACGCCATAGCTGGACACCTTGTCCCACGGCACCTCCTTGGTGATGACGGAGGCGATCGCGCCCTTGCGCTTGTGCTCGAACAGGGCCGACTTCAGGTCGAGGTCGATCAGGGCGTCGCCGCACAGCACGATGGTGGTTTCATCGAAGAAGCCGCCGAAATCCTGGATCTTCTTCATGCCGCCGGCCGAGCCGATCGGCTGCGGCACCACCTCGCCGTCGTCGTTGGTGTAGCCCTCGAAGGAATAACCGATCTGCACGCCGTACTGGTGGCCCTCGCCAAAGTAATCCTCGATCTTCTCGTGCAGGTAGGACACGTTGACCATGATTTCCTTGATGCCGTACTTTTCCAGGTGCTCGATCAGGTAGGCCATCACCGGCTTGCCCAGCAAGGGGATCATGGGTTTGGGCAGGTCGTAGGTCAGTGGCCGCACCCGGGTTCCCTTGCCTGCGGCAAGTATCATCGCTTTCATGTCGTAACTCCCAAATTTTTTTAATGTCACAGCATCTTAAAACACTCCGGGTGGCAATGAGCGCCGTGTTGGCTCAAATGCGCACCCCGGCCTACAACAAGCCGCGGAAATCGGTCAGGCGGGCGGCAAAACCACCCAGCAGGACCAGCCCCAGCAGGACCGCGCTGACCAGCACCACCGGATGGCGCTGGCGCAGCGTGGAGTGCATCTGAGGCGCCAGCAACAGGCCGGATAGCAAAATGGCCAGGATGCTCCAATAAGCATAACGGACATCCGAGGCCACCCCGACCACAACGTAAGCCAGCAGATACAACTCGCCCGACACCAGCAAGGCCAGCCCGGCGCGGCCGGCGACGCTGCTGCGGCCGTCGCGCGCCATCAACCAGAAGGCAATACCTGCCGCGACCCAGACGATGGGCCAGCCGAGGAAGTTCTTCTTGATGTAGTCGGCGCGCACTTCGCGCGCCACCTCGGCGGCGCTGGCGCGGCTCCAGGGATAGACCCACGGCGCCTCGACGCCGCAGCCGGGCGCATAGCGACAGTGTTTTGCCGGCACCAGGAAGAACATTTCGGAATTAAACACACGCAGGCGATGGTCGAGATAAGCCAGCGGGTGGCTCAGCACGGCATGCATCCATTGCCGACCCAGTTCCTGGCGCGCCGGCGAACCGGTCGGTCCCAGCCGCTCGGACACCTCGCGGCAATATCCCCACGGGCTGAAGGTATCCCAGAAATACGGGGTATAGCAGCGTTGCACGTCCGCCAGACGCAGTCCGGCGACTGGCGGCAACACACCGGCATCACCAGACTGGCGGGCGATGCCGGCCATGTCAAATAATTGCAGGGAGTTGACGGCGCCGGAATCCTGCGCGCCGATCACCCGATGATTGATGACGCCGGAAATCGCTACTGCCAGCACGGTAATCAGCGCCGACCACAGCACGGTCGCCCACAACTTGCGCTCCGGTTTGTCAAAGAACAGGAACAGCAGCAAGGGGCCCAATGCAAACACGGCGTTGGTCCGCACCAGCGCGCCGTAAGCCAGCAGCAACAAGGCCGTCGCCAAGGCCGCCAGCGGCGGACGTCGCCCTTGCACGCGATACCAGGCCAGCAGGCCGAAACCGGCAATCAATGCCGACGCCATGCCGACGTCTTTCCAGATGCCGCCGTTGTAGAACACCAGTACCGGAAAGGCCCCGGCCAGCACCACCAATAAAGCGGTCCGCACGCGGCCAGCGCGCGCCAGGCCGTCCGCCAGCAAGCCCAGGCCCAGCCAGTGCAGCCCCAAGTGCAGGATCAGCATCGGCGCCGGCCCGTGTATTACGCGGTCCAGCAAAGTCCACAACACCGCCATGACAGGTGGATGCCAGTCCGTATAGATGCCGGAGCGCACCTCGCCATACTGCAGCCATGAATCGTTGTTCATGGTGCCCGGGTAATGCAGGCCCAGATTGATGAAGAACAGCAGCACCGTCAGCGCGGCCAACAGCCCGCTGCGCGCACGCGGGGTGCGCTCAGTCCAGAACTGCGTCAGCAGCGGCCAGCGGCCGCCGCGTTCAGCTACGGTAGGCATCCGTGCCCGCCAACAGGCTGCGCTCGAACTGCAGGCGCTGCTGGTGACTGAGGGAGTCGAGTATCAATCCGATCGCCAGCAGCACGATGGCGAAGATCTCCAGGCTGGCCGCCAGCACGGCCAGCGGCACGTGGTAGATGTACTTGTAGGAGAACCAGTCGATCAGCACCGGCACCGCCGACAACACACCCAGCAGGCTGGCCAGCAAGGCCAGCGAGCCGAAGAACATCAGCGGGCGGTAGTAGCGCAGGATCTGGGCGATGGTGAAGATCACCTTGGCGCCGTCCGACAGCGTGTTGAGCTTGGAAAACGAGCCGGCCGGGCGATCCTTGTACTCGACCGGGATCTCGACGATGCGGAAGCGCTTGTGCAGCGCGTGCAGGGTCATGTCGGTCTCGATCTGGAAGCCCTCGACCAGGATCGGGTAGCTCTTGACGAAGGCGCGGCTGAACACGCGGTAGCCGCTCATGATGTCGACCAGCTTGGCGCTGAACAGGGTGTTCACCGCGTGCTGCACCAGCGCGTTGCCGAAGCCGTGCAGCGAGCGGGTGTTCTCGCGCGCGTAGTGGCCGCCCGAGTGACGGTCGCCCACCACCATGTCGGCGCGGTTTTCCACGATCGGCGCGATCAGGTCGCGCGCGCGGCTGGCCGGA
Organism: Duganella sp. SG902; assembly: GCF_013376005.1. GTDB lineage: Bacteria > Pseudomonadota > Gammaproteobacteria > Burkholderiales > Burkholderiaceae_D > Rugamonas. Next base: position 88,241 of record NZ_JABMJK010000012.1, read on the forward strand.
TAGGTCATGTCGGCGTCGGCCAGCACGTAGACGTCGGCGTCGATGCTGTGGAAGGCGCGGCGCAAGGCGTTGCCCTTGCCCTGGCGCAGCTCGTCAATCACGCCGCCGGCGTTGCCCAGGCCGGCCAGCACCTCGCGCGCGATGGGGCCGGTCTTGTCCTTGGAGTTGTTGTTGATGACGTAGATACGGGCTTCCGGCAAATGCGTGGCGAAGTCCCGGATGGTATCGGCGATGGTCAGCTCTTCATTGTAGGCTGGCAGCACCACGGCGATCCGCGGAACAGCGCTACTGACATTTTCTTTTTGCATTACACCCTCTCGTTCAGTTCATAGTCATGCCGGCGCTTAGCCGGCGTGCGATTGCCAGCGCCAGGAATCGGCGCACATCTGGTGGATATCCCGCTCGGCCTTCCAGCCCAGCTCGCGCTCGGCCAGCGCCGCGTCGGCGTAGCAGGCGGCGATGTCGCCCGGACGGCGCGCCACGATCTGGTACGGCACCGGACGGCCGCTGGCCTGCTCGAACGCGCGCACCATGTCCAGCACGCTGTAGCCGCGGCCGGTGCCCAGGTTGTAGGTGTACACGCCCGGGCCGCTTTGCAGCTTGTCGATGGTCTTGACGTGGCCCAGCGCCAGGTCGACCACGTGGATGTAGTCGCGCACGCCGGTGCCGTCCGGGGTCGGGTAGTCGTTGCCGTACACCGACAGCTGCGGGCGGCGCCCCACCGCCACCTGCGCCACGAACGGCAGCAGGTTGTTGGGGATGCCGTTCGGGTCTTCGCCGATCAGGCCGCTCTCGTGGGCGCCCACCGGGTTGAAGTAGCGCAGCAGCGCGATGCGCCAGGCGGCGTCCGAGCGCGCCAGGTCGCGCAGCAACTCCTCCACCATCAGCTTGCTGCGGCCATAGGGGTTGGTCGCGCCCAGCGGGAAGTTTTCCAGGATCGGCACCGAGGCCGGATCGCCGTACACGGTGGCCGAGGAGCTGAACACGATCGACTTGACGCCGAACTTGGCCATGGTCTCCAGCAGCGCCACGGTGCCGCCGACGTTGTTGTCGTAATAGCGCAGCGGCTCGGCCACCGACTCGCCCACGGCCTTGAGGCCGGCGAAGTGGATCACCGAGTCGATCTGGTGCTGGCCGAACAGTTGTTCCAGCACTGCGCGGTCGCGCACGTCGCCCTCCACGAAGGTGTAGCGCTGGCCGCTGATCTGCTCGATGCGCGGCAGCACCGAGGCCTTGGCGTTGCACAGGTTGTCGAGGATGACCACCTCGTGGCCGGCCTTGCTCAGCTCGACGCAGGTGTGCGAGCCGATGTAGCCCATGCCGCCCGTTACCAGTATTTTCATGACGATGCTCCTTGTTGTTCAGTCAGTGTGCGGTCGACCAGGCCGAGGAATTGCGGCGCCAGCGCCGACCACAGGTATTTCTTGCCCGACGCGTGCGCCGCCTGCGACACCGCCGGCAACTGCGCGCGCTGCGCGGCCACGGTGCCGATCACGTTGGCGAAGGCCTGGGCGTCGTAGTCGAAGATCCAGCCGTTGCGGCCGTCGACCACGTAGTCCGAGTGGGTGCGGATGCGGCTGCCCAGCACCGGCAGCCCGGCCACCAGGTATTCGAACAGCTTGGTGGGCGGGTTGAAGCGCCACCAGATGCGGTCTTCCCAGATGCAGATGCCGACGTCGGCGTCGGCCAGGTAGCGCGGGATCTCGCTGCCCGGCACCCGTCCCACCACCTGCACGTGCTCGGCGATGCCGAGCTCGGCGGCGCGCTGGCGGCAATACGCCAGTTGGTCCTCGGCGGCGCCGACGATGGTCAGGGTGGCGTCGTGGCCCTGCTGGCGCGCCAGCGCCAGGCCTTCGAGCATGACGTCACGGCCGCGCTCGCGCATCACGGTGCCGGTGTACACCAGCCGCAGCGCGGCAGCGCGGTTGACCTGGGCCAGGAAGCCGAAACGGTCCTCCACGCCCATGTAGATCAGTTCGGCGCGCCGTGGATCGACGCCGTGGTTCAACAGGTCTTCCAGGTGGGCCTCGCCGATCGGCATCACCTTGCTGACCCGGTTGGCGGCCGCGTAGTTCAGGCGCAGCAGCAACCGCGAGGCCAGGCGCTTGATCGGGTGGCGGTAGTCCGGGAAGAAGAAATGGGTGGGATGCTCGTTCCAGTACAGCAGGGTCGGCAAGCCCTTGAGGCCGTAGGCGGTGATCGCCAGCTGCGAGCCGAGCAGCACCACCAGGTCGACCGGCTGGCTGCGGCAGAAGCGCGCGCAGGCGCGCATGAAGCGCAGCTGGTCCAGCACCGACGTGCCCTTGGTGCTGAACACGCGGGTTTCCAGCGGCAGGCCCTCGAATTCCTTTTCAAAGAAGGCGTTGCGCAGCAGCAGCGTCACGCGGTAGCGCTCGGCCAGCGCCTTGATGCGGTACTTGAAATCCAGGTAACCGGGCTGCCCCTCGTAGAACCAGGTGGCGATCACGATATGCACAGGCTTCCCCATCAGGCCACCGCAGCCGCTTCCTGCTGGCCGACCTTGGCCACCGCGTCGTCGAAGTCGCGCGCGAACACGGCGATCTCGGACGGATGCGTCCAGGCCTGGTGGAAGGTGGAGATTTTGCCGTAGTCGTTGTCCAGCACCACGTGCGGCTTGTTGAGCAGCAGGCACAGGATGTGGGCGTGCAGGCGGTCGGTCAGCACCACCTTGCCCTGCGACAGCAGGCGAATGCCGCGCTGCAGGCGCGCCTGCGCGGTCATGTTGGCCAGGCCCACCATCAGCTTGCGGCCGACGGCGTGGCGGTTCCAGCGCGTGTTGAACTTGCACAGCTGGTTGGACAGCTTTTGTTCGAACCAGTCCGACGCCAGCCAGTCGTCGCTTAGCCAGCGGCCCGGCAGGCGCTCCAACGGCAGGTGGCGCACCGCGCCGGCGCCGGCCGCCTCGATGTCGGTGCGTGCCAGCACGAAACCGTCGGACTGCGGACGCTGCGGCGTCACCGCGCCGATGAAGAAGGCCATGTCGGGGGACAGGTGGATGGCGCAGCTGTCGCCGAAGTATTCGCGCGCCTGGCGGTCCGAGACCTGATCACGCGTGAGCAGCACGAACTGGCCGTGCTCGCGGATAGCCTGCTGCGTTTCAGCGATATTGGCGGGGTTGTCAAAGCGCACGGTCTGCGGGAACTGCAACATGCGGCAGCCCTTGAGCTCGCGCAGCGCCTTGAGACGCAGCTTATGCGGTTCCGGCCAGCGGTCGCCAAAATTGCCGCCGCCGTGGAACAGCACCAGGCCGTCGTTGCCGATCACGCGCCTGATCAATGCAGGATCGAAGGCTTCGTGCCAGCAGATGTATTCGATGCTGGCGCCGCGCTGCTGCAGGTAGGCGATCTGGCCCAGCCAGATATAGGAGTCGCCGGCGTTGGCGTGGTGGGGAAAGTCGATGACGGCCACCTTCTGGCCAGGCTGGATGTAACGATCCAGCACCTCGCCGGCATTTTTTTGCAACTGAGAAATTAATTCCATCTGTTTCATACTTGTTTATCCTGTGATTTCTGCAGTTATCCACACACGCGCCATCCGTCCCCGCGCACAGGCGAGGCGGACGCGGGCTTTCCCGGCCATGCCCAACGCCCGGTTGTACTGGTCCAACGGGAAATGGCCTCCCAGCCACGCAGAAACTCAGCAAGACCCTCACGCGCCGGCCCGTGCCGGCCGGACAGCGGCCGCCCACGGCGGACGGCATGCCGGCGGCCAAGGCGCCCGCCCGCTGTCGCGTTGACCAGGCCCGACTGCGCAAGACATGCGGTTTCTGTCATCCCACCGGCGATCGCTGGTCACTGCCGATAGTATCGCCGCTACCCACGGCATGGTCAATCGAAATGTTGCCCAAACGTCCATGTTCATGGCGCAGGCATTGCGGAGGGGAAATTAAGTGCGCGCGAGGCGCTGGCGGAAGGAGAAAACCCGGCCGCGCAAGGCGGCCGGGCGGGTCGGACAATTAAGGCGCGACGATTTCAAAGTAGGTGGTCGGGCCGTGCGACAGCTTGGACGTATCCAGCGTGAAGCTCAGCGTGCCGCCGCTCACGGTGGAGGCGATCAGGTCCTTGCGCACGCCGTTCAGGGTGTTGGAGTACACCTTGAGCGTGCCGGCGTTGCTGTTGGTCAGCGTCAGGTTGACGTTGCCGGTCTTGATCAGGACCGGGCCGGTGCCGTTGTCCAGCATGGTGGTCTCGTTGGCGTCCGAGAATTTCATGTTGGTGTTCCGGGCGTCGGTGGCAAAGATCACCAGCATGCGCTTGCTGGTGCCGATCGGCTGGCCATCCATCGACGAGACCGACACCAGGGCCGGGCCGCTGGCGGTGTTGACGCGCAGGCTGCCAATCGTCAGCGCTTCCGGCGTGGCGAACACCACCCCCTCGGTGCGCGGGGTCTTGACGATCATGCGCTTGCGGGAGGCGTCCACGTTGAGCTGGCCGCTATCGCTCTGGAACACGCCGGAGACCACGTTGTCGCGCGCATTGGTGATGTCAAACAGGTGCGGTGCGTTGCCGGTCCCGGTGGCGGCCTTGCGCATACTGGTCACGCGGTTGTTGAACACGTCCAGGTCCCAGTTGCCGGTGGCGCTGGACTCGGCCGGGGCCACCCATGGTGTGTTCGTGGTCGGGGCCGACAGCAGCGTCGACGAGGCCGAGTCAAGTGGCGTCTTGGCCAGCGCCGGGTCGAGGCTCGGGTTGTAGATCACCTTCAACTGGTAGTTGTTGGGAATCAGTTCCGCGTCGTACAGGTTGCGGCCGGCGGCGGTGCCGTTGTAGTCGATGCCGATCTGGCTGATCATGCTGATGCGGCGCATGTCAAAGTTGACGTTGGTGTATGGGGTGCTCACGTCCACGTTGGCCGGCGTCATCTTGATCGCATAGCGGCGGCGCGCCGGCGACACGTCGCCGCGCAGGAACAGCAGCGCCGCCAGCGTTTCATTGGCGCGCTGGATCGGGTCGGGACCGACCATGTAGGGATAGATACGGTCCTTGCGGCCGCTACCCTCGTCATAGCCCAGGATGACGGCTCCGGTGTGCTGCGAGATCATGCTCCATTGCTGGAACGCGGCCACTGCCGGCAACGCCAGGCCGGTTTCGCGCCGGAACTTGTTCCAGAAGATCTGGCCATACTCCGACACCGTAAACGCCTTGCCATACACACGGCTGGTGCTCAGGTCGACGATGTACTGTCCCCAGGTGGCCAGCATGCTGTCCTGGCTGCCTACCGAGCCGGGGTCGGTGAAGTTGCTAGGCGCGCCGGCGAAATAACTATGCATGTCGATCCAGTCGAACTGGGCGCGCGACGCGGTTGACTGCGCGGACACCCACGCGTCGTAGGCCGTGACCAAGCCCTTGTAGCCGTAGTTCGGAAGGTCCTGGCGCAGATAGGCGGTCATCCAGTCGGCGGTGGATTTCTCCAGCTCGGTCAGGAAGCGCAGGGTGTCAGCCATGCGCGGGGTCGAGCCGGCCGAGAGGGAGGCCAGCGCCACCGTGTTGGCCTCGATGGTCTCGGTCGATTTCAGCTCGGTCTTCCAGGTGGTGGCCATCGCGCTGGTGGTGCCGTATTTCTTTTTCAGCCAGGCGTTGAACAATGGCGTCAAGCCTGGCGAGAAGCCATAGCGGTTGACGAAGATGCTGCCCCCCTCGTTGACCAGGATCAGGCCCGCGAGCGCGGGGTCCTTCAGCAGGCTCGTGCCGGTGTACGGGTTGATCGAGGCGAACAGCTTGTCGACCATCTTCTTCCAGTGCGCCTGGGCTTCCGGATCGAAGAACACGCGCTTCGTGAGGTACTTGGAATCGATCCAGCGCTTGGTGATGTTGCCGTAGCCGCCATTGCCGGACGTGATCACGTCCATGATGTAATAGATGCCGTTTTTTTTCATCTGCGCCAGCAGGTAATACAGATTGTCCAGCTGGGTAGGATTGAAGTCGAAGTCGCTCAGTCGGTTATCCATGAGGATGGAGTCGACAAAATGCAGGCGCACCATGTTATAGCCGTGCAACCGCCACTGTTGGATGTACAGGTCGGTCTTGGCCTTGGAGGGAATGCCACCGGTGGCCGGATCGAAGCCCGACGAGGCCATCAGGAAACGCTTGGGCACGGTGGGTGCGCTGGCGACGGCGAACTGGCCGTTTTTGACGATCAGCGGGCTGGTGATGGCCACGGCCGGCGGCGCCAGCGAGGAAAAGTCGAGAATGCTACCAGAGCTGATCTGCAACGATACGTCTTTGACAGGAGCCCAGGTATCCTGCGCAAAACTGACAAGTGGTAATGCTGCCAGCAATAGCGACGCGATTTTATTCATTTAAAACTCCTGTTTCGAAGTAGCGGGAAACGCCGTGCGAAGCCGCGCCGTCATTTCGAGTCATGCTGTGAACGTTGGGACGTGGGACTGAATGTTTTTTTTTAGGGCCCGGACTGGGCAAGTAAATCGAGTTTACATCCAATTTTCGGCAATAACCAGCGAAGAATTACTTATATCCGGGCCGCAACTATACTTATAAACAATGATACAAATCAAACAGGGTTAGCGCTTGTCCAAGCCACTTGCCTGCCTGTACACGTCCAGCGTGGCGGCGGCAATGGCGTCCCAGTCGTAGCGTCCACTGACCCACTGGCGCCGCTGTGCGCGCAGTTGATCGGAGTTGGGTTGCGCCGCAAACGCTTTCATGCGCTCGGCCAGCGCCGCCACGTCGCCAAGCGGAGTGTAGTGTTCTTGCGACAAACCAACTTCCAAGTTGGCAGGAATGTCGCTGGCGATCACCGGCAAGCCATACGACAACGCCTCCAACAGCGCAATTGGCAAGCCCTCATGTGATGACGGCAAGACAAACATGCCAGCATGACCATACAGTTGCGCCAGCGCGGCCCCGCCCTGGGAACCGGTGCAGACGATGGCAGGCGACGCCTCGGCGCGCGCCAGCACGGCGCGCTGGTACTCGTCCGGGTGGTCCGAGCCGCCGACGATGGCCAGCTTCCAGCCGGGCAGCGCGGCGCGCTCGAACGCGTCGATCAGGTCCAGATGGCGCTTTTCCGGTACCAGCCGGCTGACCAGCACCACGTACTTGCCGGCTTCCAGGCCGAATTTTTGCAGCGTGTCGGTGGCCTCGGGCAAGGCCGGCAGCACCACGCCGTTGGGCACCAGCGTGCTGTCGCGGCCGTGCTTGTCGCGCACGATGGCGGCGATCACGCGCGAGATCACGATACGCCCCTGCGACAGGCGCATGCCCCAGCGCTCGCCGGTGCGCAGGGCCCAGCGCGCGAAGCCGCCCCACTTTTGGCGGTCATAGTCGGGGCCGTGGTGGGTCACCACCACGCGCAAGCCGAGCAGGCGCGCCGGCAGCGTGACGATGGCCGGTCCGATGGCCTGGATGTGCAGAATGTCGGGACGGCGCCAGGCCGCGTACAGCACGCCCAGCATGCTGTGCGCGATCGCCTCCAGCCCCTTGGACTTGGGCGCCCACAGCGAGACGAACTTCACGCCGCGCCACACGGGGCCGGTGTCCGGCAGCTGGTAGGGCTTGCGCGCCAGCACCGTCACGTCGCAGCCCAGCGCCGCCAGGCGCGGGCACAGGTGCTCGGCATGGGTTTCCACCCCGCCCTGCACGCCCGGGAAGCCGCGCAGGCCCAGCATCATCACACGCAATGGTTTGCTCACGCGCGCGCTCCGTCAAACACCGCCAGCACCTGGCGCGCCAGCACGGTCCAGCTGTAGTCGGTCTCCAGCAACCGGCGGCCATTGCGTCCCAGCTCGGCGGCGCGGGCCGGGTCGGCCAGTAGCGCCACGATCTTGTCGCGCATGGCCGCGAAGTCGTCGGGCGCGGCCAGCGCGCCGGTCACGCCCTCGGTCACCAGGCCGCGATAGAACAGGAAGTCCCACACCACGGCCGGCAGCTGCATGGCCATCGCCTCCAGGCAGGTGCCCGGCAAGCCCTCGTAGTACGAGGTGGCGGCGTACACGTGGCTGCGGCGGTAGTAGTTCACCATCTGCTCGAACGGCACCTTGCCGGTCAGGGTGACGTTGGCCGCCAGCGGCGCCAGCTCGCTTTGGACCCAGGCGTCATCCTCGCCGTAGCCGACGATGCAGATGCGGATGTCGGGCTTGGCCGCGACCAGCTCGCGGCACAGGCGCACCATCGGCACGCTGCCCTTGCGGCGCTCGATGCGGCCGGAGAACAGCACGTCGATGTCCTTGGCCACGCTGTCGTCGGGCTGGAACTTGCGGGTGTCGGCGCCGTTCGGGATCACCGTGATCGGGCCGCGGTAGCCATAGGCCTGCACTTCCTGGCGGCCCTGCTCGGTCAGCGTGATGACCTTGGCGCTGTGGGCGAAGATGCGCTGCTCCATCCATTTCTTGATGGTCAGCGACAGGCCTTTCCACTGGCTGTCGAAATGGCGCACCGGGTAAAAGTCACCCGACATGCCGAGGTAGGTGGTGTGCGCGGTCAGCACCATGGGGATGTGCGGCGGCAGGAACAGGCCCGGGATCAGCGGCGGGAAGTGGAAGTTGACCCACTGGATCTTGCCCTCGCGGTGCAGCTGGGTCAGCACCTTGCGCGCCTGCCAGGCCCAGGTGAACAGGCTGAAGCGGCCGCCGCGCAGCGGCAGGTGGATGATCTCCACGCCCGGATAGCTGCGCGGCGTCTGGTAATCGTCGCCGGTCACCAGGTACACCGGTGGGTGGCCGGCCGGCAGGTTGGCCAGGAAGGAGTCGACATAACGGGCAATCCCGTGCACGCCATAAAATTGCGGGAAAGCGATGGCTATCATACGGCCTTAATCCTTGGAGGTGATTTCGAAATAGGTGGTCGGGCCTTGGGTCAGCGCCCCGGTGTCCAGTGTGAAGGTCAGGCGCTGGCCGTCGCGCGTGGTCGGGATCAGGTCGCCGCGCTGGCCGCGCAGGTCGACCGCGTACACCTTCAGCTTGGCGGCGTTGGCGTTGTCCAGGGTGAGTTTGATGCGGCGGCTTTGCAGCAGCACCGGACCGGTGCCCAGCTCGCGCAGCGTGGTCTCGGCGGCATCCTCGAAGCGCATGCCGGAGTTGCGCGCGTCGGTGGCCAGCACCAGCAGCATGCGCTGGCTGGAGGCCAGCGGCTGGGTGTCCACCGACGACACCGCCACCATGGCGGGGCCGTCCGCTTCCTGCACGCTCAGCTGGCGCAAGGTTTGCGGCTCGGGCGTGTCGAACACCACGCCCTCGGTGTGCGGCGTGGTGACGCTGAAGCGGCGGCGCTGCACTTCCATCAACAGCTGGCCGGTGTCGCTCTGGTAAATGCCTTGCATGGCGTCGCTGGTGTTGGCGGCCGGCAGCAGGCCGCCGGCGCGCAGCGCGGCCAGGCGGCGGCTGATGCGCGCCAGGATGGCGGGACGGCTGTTGTCGACCTTGTCGCCCAGCTTGCCGCCATAGTCGCGCGCCAGCGCGCCCAGTTTCTCGGTCACGCTGGCCGGCGCGTCCACCGTCTTGTTGCTGCCGCTGAGCACGATGCTGCCGACGCCCGGCTTGATCGAGGCCTCGTAGCGCGCGGTGGCGCCGGCGCGCGCGCCGGTGTCGAGCGCGAAGCCGGTCACCAGCGCCATGCGCGCGACGTCGATGGCCAGGTTGCCGTAGAACGGATTGTCCTCGAACGCGTACGACGGGGTCAGCTGGAAGGCCACGGTGGACTTGGCGGGCGCCACGTCGCCGCGCAGGTAGAGCAGCGCGGCCAGCGTCTCGCCGGCGCGCGCCACCGGGTCGGGGCCGACCATGAAGGGATAGATGCGGTCCTTGCGGCCGCCGCGCTCGGCGTAGCTGAGCGTGACCGGCGCGTTGTGCTGTGCGATCACGTCCCATTCCTGGAAGGCGGCGTAGGCCGGCAGGGCCAGCGCCGATTCGCGCCGATAGCGGTTCCAGAACACCTGGCCGTACTCGGACACCGAGTAGGCGCGGCCGAGCTGCTTGCCGGTCGCCAGCTCGGTGATGTAGCGGCCGCCCTCCCCGATCATGCTGTCCTGGCGCATCACCGAGCCGGGCGAGACGAACTTGCTCGGTTCGGAGAAGTAGGCGTGCAGGTCGACCCAGTCGAACTGCGCGCGCGCCAGATGGGCCGCCGGCGATGGCCAGTTGTCGTACGCCGTCACCAGGCCCTGGTAGCCGAGCTGGCGCAGGTGCTGGGTCATCCAGTCGGCGGTGGATTTTTGCAGCGCCACGTAGAACTGCTGGGTGTCGGCCATGCGCGGGCTGTTCCATGCGGACTGCTTGAGGAAGCCGACCGACTTCGCCTCCAGCGCCTCGCCGGCCGCCAGATCGCTCTTCCACGCCTTGGACAGCGCGCCGGAACCCGGATATTTCTTTTGCAGCCAGGCCGCGAACGGCTCGCGCAGCTCGTCCGCCACGCGGCCGCGGGTGACGAACTCCAGCCCGCCCTCGTTGACCAGGATGATGCCGGCCAGCGCCGGATCGGCCAGCGTGCTGATGCCGGTGTAGGGATTGACCGTGCCGTAGATTTTCTCCACCAGCTTTTTCCAGTGCGCCTGGGCCTCGGGGTCGTAGTAGACGCGCTGCTTGAGGCTGACGGGGCGGGTCATGCCGTTGTTGCCGTAGCCGCCGGTGTCGGCGGTCATGCCGTCGACGATGTAGTAGATGCCGGCCTTCTTCAGCGCCGCCAGCAGGTAGTGCATGCGGTCGAGCTGGGTCGGGTTGAAATCGAAGTCGGCCTGGCGCCCGGCCATCAGCGAGGCGTCGGTGAAGTGCAGGCGCAGCATGTTGTAGCCGCGCATGCGCAGCTGCTTGACGTACAGGTCGGTGGTCATGCGGTCCGGGAAGGCGCCGGTGGCCGGGTCGAAGCCGGCCGAGGCCATCAGGAAGCGCTGCGGGCGCGACGGCGAACCGGCGCGCGCCAGCTGCCCGCCCGGGGTCACCACCAGGCGCTCGGTCACCGGCGCCGGCGGCGTCGGCAGCAGGTCCGAGAAGTCCAGCACGCTGCCGGGCGCCACCATGAGCGAATTGTCGCGCAGCGGGCGCCAGCCGTCCGCCGCCTGGGCCGACAGCAGCACCACGCCGGCCAGCATCATCACCATCTGTTTTTTCATGCCGTGCTTTCCACTGGCGCGCGCTCGGCCTGCAGCCGGCGATAGGTCGCGGCCACGGCGCGCGCGATGCTGTCGTAGCCGCGCTGGCGCAGCACGTAGTCGCGACCCTTGCGGCCCATCTCGCGCATCGCTTCCGGTTGCGCCAGCAGCTCGATCACCGCCTGCGCGAACGCGCCGGCGTCCAGCGGCACGCAACGGCCGGCGCCACTTTCGCGCACCACCTGTTGTTGATCGGGATTGTCGTTGACCACCACGGGCAGGCCCAGCCCCATGTATTCCACCGCCTTGGTCGGCGAGGCGCTGTCGAGCAGGTAGCCGCGCGGGAACGGCGACAGGCCCAGCTCGGCGGCGCGCACGTAGGACCATGCCTCGGCCGCCGGCCGCCAACCCAGCCACAGCACGTGCCCGGTCAGGTCCAGGCGTTCGAGCTCGGCCTGCAGCCAGGCGTGGTGGGCGGCATCCTCGGTGTCGCCGGCCAGCACCAGCAGCACGTCCGGATAGTGTTGGCGTACGATCAGCAGCATGTGGAACAGCACGTCGATCTGGCGCACCGGGTCCATCACGCCCAGGTAGGCCAGCACGCGCCGGCCCCGCAGGCGCGGATCGGTGCTGGCGGCCACCTGGTCGGGCCCGGCCACTTCGGTGTCGACGCCCATCGGCACCGGCGTCATCTTGTCCATCGGCACGCCGCGCGCGGCCAGGTCCAGCTGCATCTGCCGGCTTTGCACGAACACGTGGTCGGCGCGCGGCAGGACCAGCCGGTACAGCAGCCATTTGCCGACATGGCCCTGCAGCAGCGGGAACCAGAAGCGCATGCCGCCCTTGAGGCCGCGCTTGAGCGCGCGGTCGATCTGCCCTTCCGACTGCGGATAGGACAGCCAGTAGTAAAACGGCAGGCCGCGCAGGCGCGCCACCAGCAGGCCGGCCACGGCGGTGACCGACATGTCGCGCACCTGGATCGCGTCGTAACGGCGCGCGTCCATGCGCGCCAGGCCGCGCAGGCCATGCCACAGCTTGACGAAATACTGGGCCGCGCGGCCGCGCGGCGCTTGGCACAGCAGCGCCTCGCCGCCGGGCCAGTCCGGCGCCGGCGCTTGCAGTTGCTCGGTCAACAGGTCGCTGTGGATGCCCAGCCGCGGCAGGTATTTGCCGAACAGGGCGATCAGGTCGGCGCGGTGGGTGGGCCAGCCTTCCGCCGTCAGGTACAGCAGGCGCATCGGCTGATCAGGCATAACGCGGCACCTGGGCGCTCACCGCGACCTTGGTGCGCAGCAAGCCGTGCACATTCATCAGGTAGGCCAGGTAGCCCAGCACCAGCGCCACCACGATTTCCAGCGACACCAGGTTGACGATGGAGTCGGCATACACCAGCCCCAGTCCGAACAGCACGATGGCGGCCTGGATGGCCAGCGCGTCGGCCTTCACGCCGGGATCGCTGACCTCGTTGTGCAGGCGGCCGGCGGCGAACCAGGCGCTGACCAGGATGCCCACGAACAGCAGGCAGCCGATCATACCGACGTCCCACAGCAGGGTCGAAATCGCGGTCATGTTGATGCCGTAGTTCAGGTATTTCAGCGCCATGTGGCCGTTCGAGGTCAGCGACGAGAACGAGCTGCCCAGGCCGTTGCCGATCAAGAAGCTGACCATGTCGTCGCCCTGGCGACCGAACCAGAACGTCATCGAGGTGTAGCGGTTCAGCACCATGCCGGCCGAATAGCCCTGGTCCCCCATGTTATAGCGCAGCGAGGTGGCGATCACCTCGGCCGGCGTGCTCTTCATCATCACCACCACGTAGATATAGCCTAGCGCCATCGTCACCAGCGCCATCCCCAGCAAGGCGGGCAGATAGCGCAGCGGCGCCTTCATCAAATCCTTGCGCAGCAGGCTCAGGCCCACCAGCGGCAGCATCACCACGGCGATCTTGGTTTCGCCCATGCCCAGCGGCGCCATGCAGATGGCCGTCAGCAGCAACAGGCGGCCGGTCTTGAGCAGGCCGGCGCGCCAGCGCGCGAACAGGAAGCCCACGGCGATAAACAGGTACATGACCATCACCGCGTTCGGGCTGCCGCCGTCGAGGTTGGCGCCAAAGGTGCCGGCCACCACGTCGGTGGCGTCACTGCCATGCGCCAAGCCGCCGCGCATCGGCACCAGCACGAACAGCTCGAACGCGGCGAACGGGAATTGCAGCAGCGCCACCACCAGCAGGAACTTCTTCCAGCGCTCGTAGGCCTCGGGCGGGAACACGATCAGGCTCAGCGCCAGCATCAGGCCAAAGGCCTGGAAATAACGCTTGAAGCCGGCGATGAATTCGCCCAGCGAATACCAGCGCACCGCCGTCGCCAGCACCGCGTACACCAGGAACAGCACGGCCAGCTTCATGAAGGTCGGCAACCGGCGCTCCTTGCTCCACATCATGTTGATCAGGGCCGGCGGCAGCAGCAGCATGCTCAACAGCGAAGCTCCCCAGGCCAGCTTGCTGAACTTGGGGCTGCCGGTCAGGATGCCCAGCACCAGGCCGACGATCAGCAGCACCCAGATGGTCAGCTCCGGCACCAGCAGCAGCAGCGGGCCGACGATCATGGCGGCGGCCAGGCCGACCATCAGCGGGCTGCCGGTGACCGCGACCAGACCGAACAGCAGCGCCAGGCCGAGGCCGCCCAGCAGCAGGGCCGCCAGGGTCCAATTCCCCTTCGTGCGGCTGCGATATGTCGTAGAGAGGGTTCTCAAGTTACTGTCCTTAAAACTATGGGGTGAACCGGGCCGGCGGCGCGCCGGCCGCGCTTAGTCGGCGTTCGGCCCCAGCCCGGCCACGCGCGCCAGCGCATCGGGCGGCAGCACGCGCAGCATGGATTGGATGAATTCCTGTTGCACCGCGTAGGCGTCGTCGGCGTTGCCGTCGATCGAGGAAACGCGCACCAGCAGGCCGTCCGGCACCTGGCGGCGCACGGCGTAGCGCATCTGCTGCTTCTTGCGGTCCCAGTCGCTGTTGACGGCGTGCTCGCCGACCGTGAACCAGTAGCTCACCATCTCGTGGCGGGCGCCGCTCAGCGCCTCCATGCGGCGGATCGGCAGCTGGCCCTGCGGCAGGCTCAGCACGTCCTTACCCTTGGACATGATCTGGAAGCCCTGCGCCGGGTAGCAGCCCTCCGGGTCGTGCGCGGCCAGGCCGTCCGACTGGTTGGCGCCGTACGGCACGCTCAGCATGATGCGGTAGCCGGCCTTGTTGACGTAGGTGCGGGTCAGCACCTGGGTGTAGATCTTGGCCAGCGCGGCGCTGACGTCCGGGCTGACTTGCTGGTAGACCACCTTGTCGTCCACCACCCAGTCGCCGAACTGGCGCGGCACCAGCGTTTCCAGGTTGACCGCCGGCCCCATGTCGGCGATGCGCTGCGTCGGACGCAGCACCATGGCCATGGCCGACGAGCACACCATCAGCCCCAACAACACCAGGTTGCGTACGGATTTGTTCATAGTGCGGCCTCGCGCGCGGCCGGCTGGCGCCGGCGCACGATATATTGCAGGAAGGTGTCCAGGCCCAGGATCAGCAGCAGCGCGCTGATGAACAGGACCATGCCGGCGAAGCCGTGCAGGAAGCCCTGGCCGGCGGCGTCACCGAAGTAGTAGGTGATCAGGGTCAGCGTGATCACGCGGATCACGTTGGCGGTGAACGAGATCGGGATGATCAGGATCGCCAGCGCGATGTTGCGGAACGCCGAGGTGTGGCGCACCACGTTCAGGTAGAACAGGCCGAGCGACTCCAGCGTCAGCAGCGTCTGCAGGCCGGCGCAGGCGTCGGCCACCATCAGCTGGTACTGGCCGATCTGCAGCACCACGCCGGTGCGGGCGATCGGGTAGCCGAGCCAGAACAACAGGTGCTCGGTGGCGTACGACACCGCCATCTTCATCGGCATGGTGACGCTGTCGACGATCACGCTCGGCAGCGGAATCATGAACAACATGAAGAAGAACGGGAACCACTGGCGCTTGAGCGCCGCGCCGCCGTAGACCATCAGCATCAGGCCGGCCAGCATCACGATGAACGAGCCCATCTCGAACATCAGGATGTCCTGCGAGCGGCCGATGATGTACAGCAGCAGCGCGAAGCCCACCAGCGCCCAGCCGCCGCGGGTGGCCGGCGCCTTGCCGGCCGCCTGCTGCTGCATGTCGCCCCATTGGCGCTGCAGCAGCCAGATCGACAGGACCAGGATGATGGGCCCGTGCGCGTAGTTCTCGTTGGTCCAGATGCCGGTCAGCAGGTCGTACAGGGTCGGCAGATACATGATCAGCAGACCCAGCTGTACCGGCCACCAGGCCGACACGCGCTGCTTCCAGGCAGCGGCCGAGTGCAGGGCGGCGCCGTTGCTCATGACGTGGCTCATCTCACTTGTCGATCATGACCGCGCCGACCACCTCGGCGCCGCTGTGGCGGATTTCCTCGGCCACCGTGTTGATGTCGGCCAGCAGCGTGTGGTCCTTGCGGCCCACCAGCAGCACGCCGCCGGCGCGCGCGGCCACCGCCAGCGCGTCGGCGCCGAGCGCGAACGGCGCCACGTCGTACAGCGTGACGTCATGGTTGGCCTCGAGCTGGGCGTTGAGCGCGCTGAAGGCGGCGCGCCCCAGCAGCTCCTGCGGGTTGGGCGGCAGGGTGCCGGCGCCCAGCAGCGACAGCGAGACGAAGCTCGGGATGCGGGTCACCGCGCCGATGTCGGCGCGGCCGGCCAGGATGTCGGACAGGCCCTGGCCCGGACGCTGGTCGAACACCGTGTGCAGCGACGGCTTGCGCAGGTTGGCGTCCACCAGCAGCGTGTTCTCGCCCAGTTGCGAGAACACCACGGCCAGGTTGGCGGCGAACATGCTGGCGCCGTCCGACTCGTTGACCTGCACCACCGCCAGCGACTTGCGGCCGCGCGCGAACCAGCGCAGCATCAGTTGGCTGCGCACCGCGCGCAGCTGCTCGACCTGCGGGCTGAACGGCTGATACGCCGCCAGCAGCTCCTCCGAGAACTTGTTCTCGCCGGCCTGCAGGTAGGGATAGTCGAACTGGCGCGCCAGCACCTGCTGGATGTCGGCCTCGGTGATGAGGCCCAGGCGCTGGGCCGCCTCGCCGAAGCGGATGCCCAGTTCTTTTTGCATGCGCAGCACGCGCTCGGCGCTCTCTGGGGTGATCTTGCCCGAGGCGAGCAGGATGCCGCCGATGCTGGAATCGGCCGAGCTTGGCATGGTCGGAATCGACATTGGAGAATTCATGGCAGTGTCTTTCATTAGTTCAAACGCAGGCGGCGCGACAACAACAACTGGGAGCCGCCAAAGCGCGGCTTGCGCTTGGCGTGCATGTCCAGCACGCCGAACACGGGGATGCCCAGCACGTCGCTGAGGTCATCGGTCGAGCGCAGGCGGCGTTCCAGCATCTCCGCCACCAGGCCCAGGCCCACGCCCAGCATGGTGCCCAGCACCAGCGCCAGCGCGGTGTTCAGCAGCACCTTCGGACCGCTCGGCTGGGTCGGCACCACGGCCGGGTTCAGGATGGCGATGTCGGCCTGCTCCGACTGGCCCTCGATGCGGGTCTGCGACGAGCGCTGGGCCGCCGAGTCAAACGCGCGCTGGGCGCTCTCCACGTCCTTCAGCAGCACGCCCATCTCGTCGCGGGTGCGGTTCAGTTCCAGCACCTTGGTCTTCTGCACCGCCAGGGCGGCGCGGATCTCGGCCTCGCGCTGGCGCATGATCTGCTCGCTGTTGGTGACCGAGTTGGAGGTCGCCTTGATCTGACTGGCCAGCTCGGCGCGCAGCTTGTCCAGCTCGGCCTTGGTGCTCTGGTATTGCGGGTGGTTCTTGTCCAGGCGCTGGGACACGTCGGCGAACTTGGCCTCGGCGTTGCTGACCGCCATGCGCAGGTTCTGGATCAGCGGGTTGTTGGCCACGTCCGGCGACTCGCCGGCCTGGCCGGAGGCCACGTGGCGGCGCGAGCTGGCCTCGATCAGCTGGCTTTGCGCGACCACCAGCTGCGACGACAGGTCGTTCAGGCGCGCCGACTCGACGTCCAGGCGGTTGTCGACGCTGACGATGCCGTGCTCCTGCTGGTACTTGGACAGGCGGCCCTGCGCCGCCTCCAGGTTGTCGCGCAGGATCTTGATCTGGTCATTCAGGTAGACCGACACCTTCTTCATCGGGTCGACCTTGAGCTGGATGCTCAGGCGCTGGTATTCCTCGGCGAAGGCGTTGGCCACGGCCGCCACGAACTGCGGGTCGGAACCCTTGAAGCTGATCTCGACCAGGCTGCTCTCCTTGGCCGGCATCGCCTCGATCTTGCGCAGCAGCAGGTCGGCCAGCCAGTCGCGCACGCTGCCGGCGCCGCCGGTGGCGTCGTTGAACTGTTCCACCACGGCCGGGCTCTCGGCCAGCTTCAGGCGGTCCACCACGCGCAGCGCGACGTTCTTGCTGGTGATGATGTCGACCTGGGTGGCCATGTAGCCGGGCAGCATCTGGCCTGGCATGCTGAGGCCGGTGATCGGGTCCACGCCCTTGGCGTTCAGCAGAACGGAGGAGCTGGCCGTGTAGGTCTTGGGCAGCAGCTTGCTGACCACGAAGGTGGTGACCACCGTCACCAGTACGGTGGCCAGGATGATCTTGTAGCGCGCGCGCAAGATGAGCAGGAACTGGGACAGATTCATGGCGTGTTTCTCTTAGGTAAGACTCCCGGGCGGCGGGCGCCGCCCGGTCGGATGGGACGGTTAGAACCAGCTTTCGCTGACATAGACTACATCATCGTTGCGCAGCAAGTCATCATGCTTGGCCTTGATGACCTCCAGCTTGCCGCTGGCGTCGCGCCGCTTGATGCGGATGTCGCGCTCGGTGCCGCGCGCGGTCAGGCCGCCGCCGGCCGACAGCGCCTGCACCACGGTCATGCCGCGCTCCAGGCGGAAGAAGCCCGGACGCTGCACCTCGCCGTAGATGTAGACGCGCGGCGCGCGCTCGACGTACAGCACGTCGCCGCCGGCCACCTCGAGGTTGCGCGTGAGCTCGCCGTCGCGCACCAGGCCGACCACGTCGATCACCTCGCGCGTGCTCTTGCCGTCCTTGTTGCGGATCAGCACCACCGACTCGGCGCCATCCTGCGCCATGCCGCCGGCCTGGGCCAGCATTTCCAGCACGCTGCGGCGGCCGTCCAGCGGGTAGCGGCCGGGACGGTTGACCTGGCCCAGCACCGACACCTGCTGGCTGTTCAGCACGGTGACCAGCAGGTTGACCTGGGGCTTCTTGACGAAGCCGCCGCTTTCCAGCAGGCCGGCCACCTTCTTCTCGGCCGCCGCGGTCGACAGGCCGGCCACCGGCACGTCGCCGATCAGCGGCACCGTGATCGCGCCGTTCTCGCCGACGCGCGTCTCCAGCGACAAGTCGGGGTTACCGTACACCGACATCTTGACCACGTCGCCGGCGCCCAGCAGCACCTCGGCCGCCCCCGCGCCGCCGACCAGCGCCGCCAGCATCAACCCCACAGCCCAACGCAACAGTTGTTTCATGATCCACCTGACCTTTAATGTAAAAATTTATTTCTTTATTTCAAACCGGCGACGCCGCGCTCGTTGGCTTCCTGACTGGCGCTGCTGGCCGGCGCCGCCGCCGGGGCCGCCGCCGGCGCCGAGGCGGCCGGGGCCGCGCCGGCCGGCGCGTTCAGGTATTCGATCTTGGCGCTGGCGCGCAGGCGCTTGACCTCGGCCTCGGCCGCTTCCTTGTTCTTCTTGTTGAACAGGAACTGGGTGATCTGCGGCGTCGCCGTCTCCAGCGAGATCGATGGCGCGTCCTTGACGTCGGCGATGCTGATCAGCAGGCTGCGCTCGCCCTCGCGCACGATGAACAACTGCCCCTTCGGCATCGCCAGCAGCTTGTTCACCAGCTCGGCCGGCAGCTCGGAGCTGGTGCGCGAGACCTGGTTGCGGTTGTACTTGACGTGGTGGGCGTCGAACCACGCGGCGGCGTCCTCGAGCGACTTGGCGTTGTCGATGGCGGCCTTGGCGTCGGCGTCCAGGCTGGCCGTGGCCAGCACCAGCTGGCGCATGTCGAACTGCTTGCGGGCGGTGAAGAATTGCGGGTTCTTGTCGTAGTATTCCTGCACCTCGGCCGCGCTCGGCTTGGCCGGGGTGCCGATGCGCTTCTGCATGTACGCCTGGGCCAGCAGCAGCGACTTGGCGCGCTCCAGCGCCAGCAGCACCTTCGGATCGCGGTCCAGGTTCTCCTTGACGGCGGCGCTTTGCAGCAGCTGGCGGTCGATCAGCGACTCCAGCAGCTGCTTGCTGGCGGCGGCCTGCTGGCCGGCCTGCACGTTGGCGTGCGCCAGCTCGTCGTTAAGCTGCAACACGGTGATTTCCTCACCGTTGACGCTGGCCACGGCCTGGCCCGGCTTCTTGTTTTCCTTCGAGCCGCACGCAGACAGCGCGGCCACCGCGATCATGGTCGCGGCCCCCAGCCGCAGCGCGCGGCGTGGGAAACGGTTGGTCGAACGAACGGACTTGGTCTGCATCACAATTGCTTCCCCTAGTTGGTGATTACCCAAAATGTTTAATAAAATGGCAAATCCGTTGCACGCGAAGAAGTATGAAACTAGCCACGCTGATTGTCAACGGCATAATGATCCGCCCGCCACGGCGCCCCCGGCGCACGGCCGGATTTAACTAAACCTCAACACACTTGACGCCATTGTAACTGTTTAATCGCCCCGCACCGCTCACCTATCAATGCAAAAGCCGGCTTTAAGGCGTCTTTAAGCGCTCCCGCGCCCG
The DNA here is from genome assembly GCF_013376005.1 of Duganella sp. SG902. Classification (GTDB taxonomy): domain Bacteria; phylum Pseudomonadota; class Gammaproteobacteria; order Burkholderiales; family Burkholderiaceae_D; genus Rugamonas. The sequence continues at coordinate 108,097 of NZ_JABMJK010000012.1, forward strand.
CCGTCAGTGCGCGTTTTCGCGCTTGAGCACGGTCTTGACGGTGCACAGCACGATCCACAGGTCCAGCCACAGCGACCAGCGCCGCAGGTAGTCGAGGTCGTAGCGGATGCGCGCCTCCATCTTGTCCAGCGTCTCGGTCTCGCCGCGCAGGCCGTTGACCTGGGCCCAGCCGGTGATGCCGGGCTTGACCTTGTGGCGCAGCATGTAACCCTTGATCAGCTTGCGGTACTGCTCGTTGTGGGCGACCGCGTGCGGACGCGGGCCGACGATGCTCATGCGCCCCTGCAGCACGTTGATGAACTGCGGCAGCTCGTCGAGCGAGGTGCGGCGCAGGAAGGCGCCGACCCGGGTCACGCGGGCGTCGTCCTTGGTGGCCTGGGTCACCTTGCTGCCATCCTCGGTCACGCGCATCGAGCGGAACTTGTAGACGATGATCTGCTCGCCGTACAGGCCGTAGCGGCGCTGGCGGAAGATCACCGGCCCCGGCGAGCTGAGCTTCACGGCGATGCCGACCGCCAGCATGATCGGCAGCAGCAGGATCTGGATCACGGCCGCCAGCAGGATGTCGCTGCCGCGCTTGACCAGGCGGTTGAAGCCGGTGAACGGGCTCTCGCAGATGGCGATCACCGGCATGCCCACCACGTTGTCGAAGCGCGCCTGCATCAGGTCGAAGGCGTAGATGTCGGGCAGGAAGTAGACCGAGGCGGTGGTGTCCTGCAGCTCGTCGAGCAGCTTGCGGATGCGCGGCTGGGCCGAGATCGGCTGGCTGATGAAGATCATCTTGATCTGGTGCTTGCGCACATAGGCCGCCACGTCGTCCATCGCGCCCAGCGTCGGGTGCTGCATGCCGGGCGGGCGGCGGTCCTCGGAGCGGTCGTCGAAGTAGCCGTGCACCTGCATCGGCAGGTGGTTGTAGGCCATGATGTTGTTGGCGAACTTGATGCTGACGCCGTTGGCGCCGACGATCACGATCGAGCGCACCTCGCCGTCGCCGCCGAGGCGGTGCGCCAGCATGTGGCAGCCGAGCAGGATCAGCGGCGTCACCAGGAACCAGGTCAGCACCACCTCCTTGTGGTAGTGCGCGGTCATGCCGGCCGCCGAGCCGAGGAACACCAGCACGGCGGCGGTCACCACCCAGCCGGCCAGGGTGTCGCGCGCGAACGCCAGCATCTTGCCGCTGTGCCAGGCGCGGTAGGGATCGATGTTCTGGTACACCGCCGAGGCGATGAAGAACGCCAGCACCATCAGCACCAGCGCGTAGCCGTCGAAGCGCACCCCGTACAGCCACGACACCAGCAACAACGTCCCCATGATGATCAGTGGATCGAGTACACGCTGAAAAAATGAGATCAGGGGGATATCGTTAACCATATGTCGACTTCTTAGAATTGAACGCGGGCGCTGAGCGACACGCCGTGCGAGCGGAAGGTATTGCTGGCGGCGCCGCTGCGGTTTTCGCGGAAGGCGCCGAGGTAAAGGCGCACCGGCGTCACGGGCGCGTAGCTCAGGCCGGCGTTATAGGACTTGGTGTCGTCATCCAGGCGGGTGAAGGTGGTCACGCCCGGGATGGCGATGAAATCGCGGCGCTCGCGGCGCGCGCTGAAGTCGGCGCTCATCTTGCCGGTCAGCTCCCATTGCGCGTTGAGGCTGACGCCCTTGTTGAAGCTGTTGCTGACCTCGTTGCTGTCGACCGCCGCGTACTCGCGCCACGCGGTGGCGGTCATGCGCAGGCGGCGCAGCATCGACCAGTTGAAGGTGCCGCGGCCGTTCAGGCCGCTGGAATCGCGCGCCGCGAAGTAATTGTGCTTGCGCTCGACGCGCCCGGCCAGCATCTGGAACTGCGAGGTGGCGCTGAAGATCCACTGGACGTTGAGCTTGACCTCGTCCTGGGTATAGCTGTCGTCGATCGGCTGGCCGTTGGCCAGGAAGTGGTTGTCGTAGCGGCCCTTGGCGCGCGCCACCTGCAGGCCGACCCGGCTGCCGGTGCTGGCGATGTAGTCGAGGCCGACGTTGTTGTAGTCCTCGGTGCGGTTGTTGAATTGCTGGGCCGGCAGGTCGTAGGTGAACTTCTGCGTGCTCCAGCCGGCGCGCACGCGCCAGCTCGGGTGGAAGCGCCAGCCGCCGTCGAAATTCTCGCGCTGCTGCACCTGCAGGTTGCGGGCGGCCTGGCGGAAGTCGGCGAACGAGGTCAGCGACTGGGCATAGGCGCCACCCAGGTGGCCGTCCAGATTATTGCCGATGTGCCATTCGAGGTCGGCGTTGAAATCCTTGCCGGTGTAGTCGAGCATGTCAAAGCGGTCGAACGCCACCTTGGACACCTTGAACTGCCCGGTCAGGCGCTGGCGGCTGATCGGCTGATCGAGGCTCACCCCGGCCATGGTCTGGGTCAGGTAATCGGACCGCTGGTCCTGCGGCACCGGCGAGTTGTCCGCATAGCGCAGCAGGTTGGCGTCGTAGCTGCGCGTGACCGACACGAATGGATGGATGGTATCGCTGATTTCAGCGTAAGCGGCGCCGCTGGCCGCCATGCCGAGCAGCACGCCGACGGCGGCCGCCACGGGGGTCACGGGCGTTGCCCAGCGCGCGCCCGAATTGCTAAAAAGGGAACTCAGCATGTGAATTTTCTTTTAATAGTCGATAATTAGGAAGCAATACTACCAGTAAGACCAGTTTCCGGTACAGGTAATCCACACCCCCAGTGCGCCGTTGGTGACCGCGTGCGCCACAACCGGCGACCACAGGTTACCGCTGCGCATATACAGCCAGCCGTAAGCCACCCCGGCCACCACCCCGGCAAACCACAGATTATGCTCCACCCCGAACAGCAGCGCGGTGATCACAAAACCACGCAGGCCCACCCGTGCAGGATGAACTTCAAGAAACTTCGGCGCCGCCAGCCAGCGCATCACGAACGAGCGCCAGAACAATTCCTCCATCACCGGCACCACCAACGCCGCGCCGGCGATGCGCATCAGCACCAGCGGCCACTGGATCGCCCCGTCCGCGGTCGGATCGAAGCCGGCCGACTGGCCGATCACCATCCAGCCGGCGTCCAGGTTGACCCACAGCACCAGCACCACCAGCCCCACGGCCAGCGCCTCGAGCAGCGCGCGCGCGCCCGGCAAGGGCACGCGCAATTCGTCGTAGCGGCGCCACCAGTACAACAGGGCCAGCAGCACCACCCCCACCTTCACCCCGTACAGCCAGCGCGGCGCGGCCGCCGCCCAGCCAAGCAGGTCGGCCAGCGCGATGAAGCCCATGTACAGCGCGAACGGCACGATGCGCGGCCACGCCGCGCGCTCAAACCCCATCTGACGCTCCGCTGCTTGTGGCTAAGAAATGCATGTATCCCCGGTGTAGGCCCAATCCTCCCCATTGTAATTGCAGCAAGTTTAACTGTCCACACACAATGCGACCCTTGCACGGAGGCAAGCGACGGTGGGCCGGCCGGCCATTTGCCGGTACAATGCGCCTTTCCCCATCCACCGCGGCGCGCCGCCGCAACCGTTAGCATATGGCAGTTATATCTCTTTCCTCCGCACAATTGGCATTTGGTCACGTCGCCCTGCTCGACCAGGCGGAATTTTCGCTCGAGGCCGGCGAGCGCGTCGGCCTGATCGGCCGCAACGGCACCGGCAAGTCGTCGCTGCTGAAAATCCTCGCCGGCCGCACCAAGCTCGACGACGGCCTGCTGGTGATGCAGCAAAACCTGCACATCGTGTACGTCGAGCAGGAGCCGGTGTTCGCGCCCGACATGAACGTGCACGACGCCGTGGCCGAGGGCCTGGGCGTGCTGCCGGCCCTGCTCAAGGAATATGAGGCGCTGACCGGCCAGTTCGGCCAGGGCGACGACGACGCCCTGATGGCGCGCATGCACGACATCCAGGTGCAGCTGGACGCGGCCGACGGCTGGAACCTGGCCAACAAGGTCGAAACCGTGCTCGACAAGCTGAACCTGCCGGGCCAGCTGCTGATGCGCGAGCTGTCGGGCGGCATGCAAAAGCGCGTGGCGCTGGCGCGCGCGCTGGTGTCGGCGCCGGACGTGCTGCTGCTGGACGAGCCGACCAACCACCTCGACTTCAGCTCCATCATGTGGCTGGAGGGCCTGCTGCGCGACTTCAAGGGCAGCGTGTTGCTCATCACCCACGACCGTTCCTTCCTGGATAATGTGGCGACCCGCATCATCGAGCTCGACCGTGGCCGCCTGCTGTCCTTCCCCGGCAATTTCAGCACCTACCAGGCGCGCAAGGCCGAGCTGCTGGAGAACGAGGAGGTGGAAAACGCCAAGTTCGACAAATTCCTGGCGCAGGAGGAAGTCTGGATCCGCAAGGGCGTCAAGGCGCGCCGGGTGCGCGACGAGGGCCGCGTGCGCCGGCTGGAGGCGCTGCGCGTGCAGCGCGCCGCGCGCCGCGAGCTGCAGGGGCAGGTCAAGCTGGAGGTGGCGGTGGGCGAGCGCTCGGGCAAGATCGTGGCCGAGCTGGACAACATCAGCAAGTTCTACGGCGAACGCGCCATCGTCAAAAATTTCACCGGCACCATCCTGCGCGGCGACAAGGTCGGCCTGATCGGCGCCAACGGCGCCGGCAAGACCACCATGCTGAAAATGATCCTGGGCGAGCTGGCGCCGGACAGCGGCGTGGCCAAGCTCGGCACCAAGCTGGAGGTGGCCTACTTCGACCAGATGCGCACCCAGCTCAACGAGGAGGCCAGCCTGATGGACACCATCTCGCCCGGCAGCGACTGGGTGGAGGTCAACGGCCAGCGCAAGCACGCGATGAGCTACCTGAGCGACTTCCTGTTCTCGCCGGAGCGCGCGCGCTCGCCGGTCAAATCGCTGTCCGGGGGCGAGCGCAACCGCCTGCTGCTGGCGCGCCTGTTCGCCAAGCCGGCCAACTGCCTGGTGCTGGACGAGCCCACCAACGACCTCGACATCGACACCCTGGAGCTGCTAGAGGAACTGCTGGAGGACTACTCGGGCACCGTGTTCCTGGTCAGCCACGACCGCACCTTCCTCGACAACGTGGTGACCCAGGTGATCGTGGCCGAGGGCGAGGGCCAGTGGCGTGAATTCGTCGGCGGCTACAGCGACTGGGAACGCGTGCGCGACACCGTGCCGGCCGCGCGCGCGCCGGCCAAGGCGGCCACCCCTGCGCCGGCTCCCGCCACCTCGGCCGCCCCAGCGCCCGCCAAGCAGAAAAAGCTCAGCTTCAAGGAACAGCGCGAACTGGAGGAACTGCCCAAGCTGATTGCCAGCCTGGAGGACGAGCAAAGCGCGCTGACGCTGCAACTGTCCGACCCGGACTTCTACAAGAAGAACGCGGCCGAGGCGCGGCGCGTCAACCAGCGCATTGAAGAAATCGAAACCGAGCTGCTGACGGCGCTGGAGCGCTGGGAACAGATCGAAGCGCGCGGCAACGGCTAAACCCATGACGGCCCGCCCCCGCTCCCGACAACAAGGCGCAGCCGTGCTGATCCTGCTGTTGATGCTGAGCCTGGGGGCGGCGGCCCTGCTAATGAACGGCTTCGGCGCCGAGCAGGCCGACACCCGGCGCCAGCGCGAAACCATCGCCGCGCTGGCACAGGCGCGCGAGGCCTTGATGGGCTATGCGCTGGTCCACGGCCGCCTGCCGCGTCCGGCGATCTCGGCCGCCAACGGCGCCGAGGCGCCGCAGGACTGCGCCGACGCCGCCGCCTGCACCGGCTTCCTGCCGTGGGTCACGCTGGGCATCAGCGGCACCGACAGCTGGGGCAAGCTGTTGCGCTACAGCGTGACGCCGGCATTCACCCGGGTGCCGCTGCGCGAGAACACCAGCGTGGCCGACAAGCGCGTGGTCGGGCGCCATCCCAACGGCAGCGTCTATTTCGTGGCCGGCCACCCCAGCTGCGACCTCCAGCACCAGTGCGCGCCGGCGGTGATTTTTTCCAGCGGCCGGCACAACCCGTCGGTCAACGCCAACGGCATCCCGCAGGTGAGCGACAGCGCCAGCAATCTGGACGAGATCTACAACTACAGCGCCACCAACGATTTCATCCAGCGCCCCGCCACCCTGCCCGGCGACAGCGCCGCCCTCGGCGGCGAATTCGACGACCTGGTGATCTGGCTGCCGCTGGTTTCGCTGTACCAACGCATGGGCGTGACCGGGGTATTGAACTAAGGCTGCCCAAGGCAGCACGTCTCGGCTATAATCTCGGCGCGTCCTCCCCGTAGCACAATGGATAGTGCACATGCCTCCTAAGCGTGGGATACTGGTTCGATTCCAGTCGGGGGGACCAGCACGATTTCCTACTTGCCCCCGCTTAATACCACTTCCTCTTGTATTTCAAAGGATCACAGCGCTTTTACATCCCCATGTGATGTACGGCTAGAAGCGCGCCTTTGAGATTGTCGTGGCGGCGTTTCGCCGCCGCCCTCGCTGCACAGTCGAGAGCGATGCAAATGCGCCTTGTCCAGCTTTGATAAAAATCATCTGCGAGAAAGGGGGCGTTGAATTTAAGCAGGGATGAAATATACTCCAACAATGACGTCCAAATTCTTCAAAACCGTGAAAAAGTTTATGGCATCGGGGAAAGCTATTCCGAAGCCGGAAGTGGACATGCTCACATCCATCGCAACTGACCTTCGCTCAAAGGAAGTAGAAGCCCAACAACATCGCGAAAAGGTCAAAGATGAAATTAACAAAGGAACAAAAATCACCAAGCGAAGAATACCTCTCTGACTTCCTTTATATCGATACCGCCAGGTTATCTCATTATTACAGCCAATTATCGGCGGACGGCCTCGTTACCCAATCAAAGCGATTATCCAAAGACACGCACAAATCGACTGACAATGTCGGTTTAAAAGCAGTAGTCACTGGTTCTCGCCAGTCCGAGGCCGGCAGTGAAACGTCTATTGAGTTGCAGATAGACCCCACCTTTTCACGGCCGCAAGATACCCTCGACGCGCTCTACTCCGCTGGGTACATCGGCGATAGCCTAACTGATGCGGGAATCGGCACATTATTCCTGACACATGGTTCTATTTCGATGTTCGATGTCCGCATGCTTAAAACGATGTGGCCTCATTTGGGGGAAGTAGTAGCCGAAGAGGGGGCGAAAAATGTAGTCGGGCACGCACAGAGACAAAAAGCTCGCGCCGCTGCAAAGAAAGAGTACAGCGCGATTATGCAGCTTATTTCCAATCTGCCACATTCTTTGCATGGAAGCATCATAAGCGCGGACCATAGCTTGGCATGGTTTACGCTCAAGCCAGAGTGCATGCTCGTCAATCCGGATGACCTGGCGTTCAAGCACGGTTGCGATCTTCCTGGGGAATGGCACATGCTCGGGATCGTGGACGCGAAACCGAACGACACAATTGAAAACATTGTGAAAGCAGACGCGCTCAACGCCCAGCTTGAAGGTGCAACGAGAGTTATGCTGCTCCATATTCGCCAGTTCTTCGGCAGGCCTGAAGACCGGTACGGGGTCACGCCAGTCCTAATTTTCCGGACCATAAAGAAATCGCAGAACCCAATTTAGCGATTGCTTTACGATAAGTTACGACTCCCTCTAACCGCTCCGCTCAGCCGCCTGCCCTATTTCTTCAAAGTCCTGAAACTCTTCACCATCCACAGGTAGGACAGGCCAATCATCGCGCCCACCACCGCCATGTGCAGCAGGATGCCATGCACGTCCGCCGGGACATGGTCTTTCATGCCCAGGTAAGCCAGCACCGCCAACGCGGCCGTGACCACGCCGGGCACCAGCGCCAGAACCACCTGGCGCACCGAGAATTCCACCACGCCACGGATCAGATACCACCCCAGCAGCATGCTGATGATGGCGCGCGCCGCCTGTGACATGATGAAGATGAACATGCCGAGGTGGATGGTCACCACCATCAGGGCCGCGCCGCTCAGGTTGCGCAGCACCGCGTAGTAGAAGGTGCTGGTGGCATCGGCCCTCAGCATCACCATCGACCAGTTGAACTGGTGCAGCGGGAACAGCACGCCGACGATGCAGAAGTACTGCAGGATCGGCGCGGAACCGTCCCAGCGCGCGCCAAACATCAGCTGCACCACTTGCGGCGCGAACAGATACAGGGCCGAGTAGAACGGCACCACCAGCCAGGCGCAATAACGGATCGCGCCGATGAACATGGACGACAACAGCGGCTTGTCGCCCTTGGCCTGGTAGAAGATCGGCCCGGCCACCTGGGCCGCGATCCCATTCAGCAGCTCGCTGCTGATCAGATACAGCTTTTTACCGATCGAGTACAAGCCCAGCTCAGCCTGGCCGATGAGCGAACCCACCAGCAAGTCGTCGATATTCGCAAACAGCATGTCGCACACGCGGCTGCCGACCATGTAGCGGCCGTAGTGGAATATCTTGGTGAAGCCTTCCCAGCCGGCGCCCCATTTCGGCCGCCAGTCGCTGGAGCGCCACAACAAGGCCGTCATGACGGTGGTTTCGGTCAACTGTTTGAACACCAGGCTCCACATGCCGGCGCCGGCCAGAGCCAGGCCGACACCGACCACGGCGCCGGCCAGCATGCCACACAGGGAACGCACGGCGATGCTCTTGAAGTTGAGGGCGCGCCGCTGCAACGCGTCTTGCACCGCCGACAAGGCGGCCAGCGGCAGGATCAGCGCCAGGTAGGGCGCGACGGTGGCGGCGTCGGCCTGCCCCATCGAGCGCAGCAAGGCCGGGCCGCCGAGGCAGGCCAGCACCGCCACCCCGGCCGCCAGAAACAGCTGGAACCAGAAAATCTGATTGCGCGAGCGGTCGCTGTCGTCGACGTAGATCAGGTATTCGGCCAGCCCCATCTCGGTCAGGGCGACCAGGATGGCGATCGCGGCGCTGACGAAGGCGACGGCGCCGATGGCCCTGGCGTCCAGCAGGCGTGTCAGCAGCATGAACACCAGCAAGGACGTCAGGCGCCCACCCCAATTTTTAACCAGCGACCACAATAAACTACTGATGATTTTATTTTGTAACATCGGAGACGGGATATGAACGATAGGAACGGGCGCGAAAGCAGAGTATCGCTGCTGTGCACAACAGGGTCAATCGAAAGTTGTGTAAACGCCTAGTTTTCTTCCCGGACGCCTAGGAGAATATTGCCCATACTCATCTTCCGCATAGCAGCATTCAGGGCACGACGGCGGTCACCTCGATTTCCACCTTGGCGTGGTCCTCCACCAGCGCCGCCACCTGCACCGCCGTCATGGCCGGGTAGTGGGCGCCGATGATTTCGCGGTAGGCGCGGCCGATTTCCTTGTAGGCGGCCACGTATTCGTTCTTGTCGACCACGTACCAGGTCATGCGCACGATGTGCTCGGGTCTGGCGCCGGCCTCGGCCAGCACGGCCACGATGTTGAGCAGCGCCTGGCGCACCTGGCCGGCGAAATCGTCGGTGTGGAATACGCCCTGCCCGTCCCAGCCGATCATGCCGCTGACGCACACCATGCGCCCGCTGGCGGCGACGCCGTTGGCGTAGCCGCGCGGACGCGCCCAGCCTGGTGGTTGCAAGATTTCCATCATATCTCCTTCAACAGCTCGCGCGCGATGATCAGTTGCTGCACCTCGGTCGCGCCTTCGTAGATGCGCAGCGCGCGGATTTCGCGGTACAGGCTTTCCACCACCTGCCCGCTGACCACCCCAAGGCCGCCGAACATCTGCAGCGCGGCGTCGATCACCCGCTGCGCGGTTTCGGTGGCGTGCAGCTTGGCCATCGCCGCTTCTTTCGTGACCTTGCCGCCCTGGTCGCGCTGCCAAGCGGCGCGATAGGTCAACAGGGCCGAGGTATCGATGCCGGTCGCCATCTCGGCCAGCCTGGCTTGCGTCAGCTGGAAATCGGCCAGCACCTGGCCGAACATCTGGCGCTGGGTGGCGCGCTGCAAGGCCTCGTCCAGCGCGCGCCGCGCGAAGCCCAGCGCCGCCGCCGCCACCGAGGTGCGGAACACGTCCAGCGTGGCCATCGCCACCTTGAAGCCCTGCCCCGCTTCGCCCAGGCGCTTGGCCGCCGGCACGCGGCAATCGGTGAACGTGAGGCGCGCCAGCGGATGCGGCGCGATCACGTTGATGCGCTCCGCGATTTCCAGCCCCGGCGTCGGCGCGTCGACGATGAAGGCGCTGATGCCGCGCGCGCCGGGCTGCTCGCCGGTGCGCGCGAACACCACGTAAAAGTCGGCGATGCCGCCGTTGGAGATCCAGGTCTTTTCGCCGTTCAGCACATAGTGGTCGCCGTCCCGCACGGCCCCGCACTGCATGGCGGCGACATCGGAACCGGCTTGCGGCTCGGACAGCGCGAACGCCGCGATGGCCTCGCCGCGCGCCACGCGCGGCAGGTATTCGGCGCGATTGGCTTCGCTGCCGAACAAGCTGATGGCGCCGGAGCCCAGGCCCTGCATGGCGAACGCGAAGTCGGCCAGGCCATTGTGGCGCGCCAGCGTTTCACGGATCAGGCAAATGGCGCGGGTGTCGATGCTGTCGGACGCGCCGCCATGCGCGGCGCCGCCAATCGCGTGACGCAGCCAGCCGCCCTCGCCCAGCTGGCGCACCAGGCGGCGGCATGCCGCGTCCACGTCATGCACGTGGCCATGCGCCACGTGCTGCGCGGCCCAGGCGTCGAGCGCCTGCTCCAGCGCGGCGTGGCGCGGCTCAAAAAACGGCCAGGCCAGATAATTTTTATCGCTCATCAGTTGCCCTCGAACTGCGGTTTTTGCTTGGCCACGAAGGCGTGATAAGCGCGGTGGAAGTCTTGCGTCGCCATGCAGATGGCCTGCGCCTGCGCCTCCGCTTCGATGGCTTCGTCCACGCCCATGTTCCATTCCTGCTGCAGCATCTTCTTGGTCATGCCGTGCGCGAAGGTCGGGCCGCTGGCCAGCGCCTGCGCGTAATCGCGCGCCGCGTCCAGCAACGCCGCCGGCTCCTGCACGCTGTTGAAGAAGCCCCAACGCTCCGCCTCGACGCCGGACATCGAACGCCCCGTGTACAGCAACTCCGCCGCCCTGCCCTGACCGATCACGCGCGGCAGCAGCGAGCAAGCGCCCATGTCGGCGCCGGCCAGGCCCACGCGCGTGAACAGGAACGCCGTCTTGCTGCGCGCCGTGCCGATGCGGATGTCCGACGCCAGCGCCAGGATGGCGCCCGCGCCCGCGCATACGCCATCCACCGCCGCGATGATCGGTTGCGGGCAGTGGCGCATGGCTTTCACCAGATCGCCGGTCATGCGCGTGAAGGCCAGCAGGCCGGGCATATCGAGCTTGGTCAGCGGGCCGATGATGTCGTGCACGTCGCCGCCGGAGCAGAAGTTCTCGCCGGCGCCGGTCAGCACCACGGCCTTGATGTCGTTGTCGTAGGCCAGCGCGCGGAACAGGTCGCGCAGCTCGGCGTAGGATTCAAAGGTGAGCGGATTCTTGCGCTCGGGGCGGTTCAAGGTCAGCGTGGCGACGCCGCCGCTTACCTCGAACAGAAAATGCTGGGGGGTGTACTGCATGGTCATTCCTTATTTCAGTTTCTGCTTGATGGAGGACAGCATGTCGATCAGCTGCGCCTTATCGGCGCTGGAGACGTCCCGCAGCAGCTCCTCGATCCAGCTTTCATGTTCGGCCGCCATGGTGGCGAAGGCCTTGCGGCCGGCGGCCGTCAGCTTGACGCTGTAGGCGCGGCCGTCCTTGGGGTCTGGCACGCGCACCACCAGCTTTTCCTGCTCCAGCTGGTCCGTGATGCCGGTGATGTTACCGCCAGTGACCATCATGCGCTTGGACAGCTCGCCCATGCGCAGCCCTTGCGGATGCCGCTCCAGCTGCGCCATCAGGTCGAAGCGCGGCAGCGTGATGCCGAACGTGGCGCGCAACCTGCTGCGGATTTCGTTTTCGATCTTGACGGTGCACGACAACATGCGCAGCCACAGTTTCAGCGACTGGTGGTGGTCTTGCGTCAGGCGGCTGGCGAGATCCAGCTGTTCTTCTTCATCTTCCATCGGTTCCTCTTGCAAGATTTCTTTCCATTTGCTGTTTGCCCGCCAGGTATTGCTTGGGCCATGCCACCGCCGTGTAGCCGATGCGCGCCGCTTCGGCCAGCGTCCATGCCGGATTGGCCAGGTGCGGCCGCCCCACCGCGCACAAGTCGGCGCGGCCGGCGGCGATGATGCTGTTCACGTGGTCCGCCTCGTAAATCGCGCCGACCGCGATGGCGCCGATGCCGGCCTCGTTGCGGATGCGGTCCGCGAACGGCGTCTGGAACATGCGGCCATACACCGGTTTCTCAAGCTTGCTGACCTGGCCGGACGAGCAGTCGATCATGTCGGCGCCGGCGGCCTTGAACAGGCGCGCGATCCGCACCGCGTCGTCGGGCGTGATGCCGCCCTCCACCCAATCGTGCGCGGAGATGCGCACACTCATGGGCTTGTGCGACGGCCACGCCGCGCGCATGGCCTTGAAGATGCGCAGCGGGTAGCGGCAGCGGTTCTCCAGGCTGCCGCCGTATTCGTCATCGCGCTGGTTGGTCAGCGGCGAGATGAAGGAGGACAGCAGGTAGCCGTGCGCGCAGTGCAGCTCCAGCCAGTCGAAGCCTGCCACATCGGCGGCCAGCGTGGCGCGCACGAAGTCGTCCTGGACGCGGTCCATGTCGGCGGCCGTCATCTCGCGCGCGGTTTGCGAGACGCCTTGCAGGTATTGCTGCGGCGAGGCGGACAGCAGCGGCCAGTTGTCCTTGTCCAGCGGCTGGTCGATGCCGTCCCACATGGCGCGGGTGGAGCCCTTGGCGCCGGCGTGGCCCAGTTGCAGGGCGATGGCGGCATCGGTGTGCTGATGGACGAAATCGACGATGCGCTTCCAGGCCCGCGTGTGCTCCGGCGCATACATGCCGGGGCAGTATGGCGTGATGCGGGCGTCGGCGGAGACGCAGGTCATTTCCGCGAACACCAGCGCCGCACCGCCCAGCGCGCGGGCGCCGAGGTGGGCCAGGTGGTAGTCGCCGGCCACGCCGTCCACCGCGCTGTATTGCGCCATCGGGGATACGGCGATGCGGTTCTTCAGCGTGAGGCCGCGCACCTTGAATGGCGTGAACATCGGCGGCGGCGCGGCGTCGGATGGCATGGCGTCGGCCGGCAGTCCGGTTTGCGCGGCGGCGCGTCGGGCGAACCAGCGTTCGTAACCGGCCACGTAGGCCGCGTCGCGCAGGCGCAGGTTTTCGTGCGACAGGCGCTGGCTGCGCGTCAGCATGGAATAGGCGAACTGCGGCGCCTCCATGGCCGTGTAGCGCTCCACGTTCTCGAACCACTCCATCGAATTGCGCGCCGCGCTTTGCAGCTTGAGCACCTCGACCGCGCGCAAGGCTTCATACGCTTGCAACGCGCTGGCCGCGTCGGCATGCGCGCCGAAGCAACGCGCCAGCTCGATCGCATCCTCCAGCGCCAGCTTGGTGCCGGAGCCGATCGAGTAATGCGCGCTGTGCGCGGCATCGCCCATCAGCACCACCGGCACGTCGCCGTTCCAATGCACCCAACGCCCACAGACGATGCGCGGGAAGGTGATCCACATCGCCGAGCCGCGCAGATGGGCCGCGTTGGACATCAGCTTGTGGCCATCCAGCTGCTCGGCGAACAGCTGCTCGCAAAACGCGATCGACTCCTCCTGCGTCATGGCATCCAGGCCGGCAGCGCGCCACACCGTTTCCGGCGTTTCGACGATGAAGGTCGAGGTGTCGGCGTCGTACTGGTAGATGTGGGCCTGGAACCAGCCATGCGCGGTCTGTTTGAAAGCGAAGGTGAACGCATCGAACTTCTTGCGCGTGCCCAGCCACACAAAGCGGCAGCGGCGCGGCTCGATCTGCGGCTGATAGCTGTCCGCATAGCGCGCGCGGATGCGGCTGTTCAGGCCATCCGAGGCGATGATCAGGTCCGCGTCGTACTGCCGCTCGTCGGTCACCTCGGTTTCAAACACCAGCCGCACGCCCAGCTCCTCGCAGCGGTGCTGCAGGATGTTGAGCAGGTGCTTGCGGCCGATGCCGCAGAAGCCATGCCCGCCCGACGTCACCTTCTCTCCCTTGAAGAAGACGTCGATGTCGTCCCAGTGATTGAAGGAGGATTCGATCGCCTGCGCGGTCGGCGCGTCCGCCTCGGCCAGGTTGCCCAGCGTCTGGTCGGAGAACACCACACCCCAGCCGAACGTATCGTAGGGCCGATTGCGCTCCACCACCGTGATCTCGTGGGCCGGATTCTGCTTCTTCATCAGCAGCGCGAAGTACAGGCCCGCCGGGCCGCCGCCTATGCAAGTGATCTTCATATCATTCGGTTCGCAGTTTGAAGCGTTGCAGCTTGCCGGTTTCCGTTCGCGGCAAGGTCTCCAGGAATTTCACCGAGCGCGGATACTTGTACGGCGCGATCTGCTGCTTCACGAATTCCTGCAGCTGCGCGGCCAATTCCGGCGACGGCGCGAAGCCGGCACGCAATACCACATGCGCCTCCACGATCTGCCCGCGTTCCTCGTCGGCCTTGCCGATCACTCCGCACTCCGCCACCGCAGGATGACGCAGCAGCGCGTCCTCCACCTCCGGCCCGGCGATGTTGTAGCCGGCGGAGATAATCATGTCGTCGGTGCGCGAGCGGTAGTAGAAATAGCCGTCCGCATCCATCTCGTACGCATCGCCGGTCAGGTTCCAACCATTGAGCACATAATCGCGCTGGCGTTCGTCGTCCAGATAGCGGCAGCCGGTCGGCCCTTTCACCGCCAGCCTTCCGACCACGCCCGGCCCCACCGGCCGCCCGTCCCGATCGAGGATGCAAGCCTGGTAGCCGGGGATAGGCTTGCCGGTGGCGCCCGGGCGCACCTGGTCGCCGGCGGCGGATATAAAGATGTGCAGCAGCTCAGTCGCGCCTATGCCATCGATCATCACGATGCCGGTGGCCTGGCGCCAGCTTTCGCGCGTGGCCTGCGGCAGCGCCTCGCCGGCCGATACGCTTTTCTTCAGGCTCGATAAATCGAACTGCCCCGCCAGCGCCGCCATCTGGCGATACAGGGTTGGCGCGGTGAAGCACACCGTGGCGCGGTAGGTCTCTATGGCTTTGAGCAGGGCATCCGGCGTCAGCTTCTCCAGCAGCACCGCCGTCGCGCCCACGCGCAGCGGGAACAGCAGCAGGCCGCCCAGGCCGAAGGTGAACGCCAGCGGCGGCGTGCCGATGAACACATCGCTGCGCTGCGATTGCAGCACCGAGCGCGGGAAGCAGTCGCAGATCACCATCACGTCGCGATGGAAATGCATGGTGCCCTTGGGGATGCCGGTGGTGCCGGAGGTGAAGCTGATCAGGCAGACGTCGTCCGCCGCCGTATCCACCGCCTCGTAATGCGCGGGCTGCGCCGGCAGCAGTTTTTCCAGCGAGGTGTCGTCAGCGCCGAACCACAGCGTGTTGGCGCGCGCGGCCGCGGGCAGCGCCGCCGCTTCCATTTCGGCGCGCAGGTTGTCGGCGCACAGCACGGCGTTGACCTGCGCCTTGCCGGCGATGGTGCCCAGCTCGCGCGCGCGCAGCAGCGGCATGGTGGGCACGGCGATCAGCCCGGCCTTGATCACCGCCAGGATGCAGGCCGCCATCATCGGCGTGTTGGCGCCGCGCAGCAGCACGCGGTTGCCGGCCTCCAGCCGCATCGGCCCGCGCAGCACGTGGGCGATGCGGTCGACCTGCTCGCGCAGCTGCGCGTAGGTCCAGTCGCCACGGGCGCCGCGCAGCGCCAGCCGCGTTGGATCCACCGCCGCGCCTTCCAGCAGCTCGGCCGCGCAATTCAGGCGTGGCGGATACCGCAGCTCGGGCAGGTCGAAACAAAGTTCCGGCCACAATTCCGGCGGCGGCAGGTGCTCGCGCGCGAAATGGTCGGTGTAGGCGCTGGCTGCAAGAGATGAGTTCATGGTCGCCCTGAAGTTGGAAGTCAATGAGGTATCCGCCGCACTGCGCAGATACTTTAAACTTAAACTATCTCAACATCAAGCGTTTATGCGGTGTTTATGCCGATTCCTGCCGCACCAGGCCGGCCTGGTGGATGACGGCGCGCAGCACGTCCGACAGCACGGCCTGCACCGCGTCGTTGGACAGCTGACCCGGCGCGATGCTCTTCAGGGCGTCGGCGGCGCCGTGCAGGCCGAGCGTGATGCAGCCCGCGTGCAGGCGGTCGATGCGCGCCTGGGCCTCGGCCTGCTCGCCCTTGGCCAGCATGGTTTGCAGGTCGCCGGCGGCGGCGGTCAGCTGGTTCTGGAAACCGCTCAGGTAGACCAGCAGGCGCTCGCCGTTGATGCCGAGGCGGCGCAAGGTGTCGGCCGGGGCTTCCGCGTGGTGGTCGTAGCCGCTGGCCGCCTGGTCGAGGAAATTCGTCAGGTGCACGCGCACCTGCTCCGCCTGGAACGGCTTGACGATATAGCCGGCGGCGCCGGATTTGGTGGCCTCCTGCACGGTGTCCTTGTCGTTGGCCGAGGTGACCAGCACGAACGGCATGCTGTTGAGTTCAGCGTGCGACTTCACCCGCTGCAGCAACTCCATGCCCGACAGGCGCGGCATGCGCAAGTCGCAAAAACAAATGGCAGGACGCAAACCGTCTTCCAGCTGTTGCCAGGCATCGGCGCCATCTTCCGCCTCAACGATGTCGAAACTGCCGCAGCTATCGATCAGGTGCATCAGCACCATGCGCGAGACGACATCATCGTCCACTACCAGAACTTTCATGTGGCTCCCTGTGTCGTTTTGTCTGATCTTACATCAATCAGTATTTCTTGCAACGTCCCGGACATTAAACGTTGCGCCTTACTGCGTGCTAGCCGCGCGCACCCGCTCCAGCAGGCGGCGCAACTGCGGCATGGCCGATTCCACCTGCGCCCAGTTGCCATGGTCCGCCTCCATTTCCAGATCGCCGCACAGCGCCTGCAGTTCCTGCTCTTCCAGATAGCCGGCGCTGCCCTTCATCCCGTGCAGCAGGCGGCTGGCCACTTCGCAGTCGCGGTGCAGCAGCGCCAGCTCCAGGTCCGCCAGCCGCAGCGGCGCGTCCTGATTGAACACGCTGCGCAGCCGGGCTTTCAGATCGCTAGCGCCGCCGCTGTGCTGCGCCACGCGCGACGTCTCCAGCGAGGCCGGCGCCACGCCAAACATCGCATCCAGCTCCGGCGTGCCCAGCGCCGGATTGCGGCGCGGCTGCATGCGCGGCAGCTGGAAGCCGCGCTGCAGCTGGCGCTCGATCGCGCGGCTCAGCTGGAAGTGCAGCTTGTCCTCGTCGATCGGCTTGGTGAGGAAATCATCCATGCCCGAGGCGAGGTAGCGGCTGCGGTCTTCCTCGCTGGCGTTGGCGGTCAGCGCGATGATCATCAGTTCCTGGTCGCGCACCGGCGCGCCATCCGGGCCGCCGGAACGGATCAGCCGCGTGGCGCTGGCGCCGTCCATCTCCGGCATGCGGCCGTCCATCAGGATCAGGTCATAACGGGTCAGCGAGCAGGCTTTCACGGCCAGCGCGCCATTGGCCGCGATGTCCACCTTGTGGCCGAGGTCTTCCAGCATCATGCGGATGATGATCTGGTTGGTCGGGAAGTCCTCCGCGCACAAGACCTTGAGCTGGTGGCTGTGCGGCTCGCGCGGCACGTGCGGCACCACCGGCGGCGGCACGCCGTTCGGCAGCGGCACTTCAAACATGAACACGCTGCCCTCGCCCGGCGTGCTGACGGCGTTGATGCTGCCGCCCATCAGCTCCACCAGCTGGCGACAGATCGCCAATCCCAGGCCGGTGCCGCCGTAGCGGCGCGTGGTGGAGGCGTCGGCCTGCTCGAACTGCTGGAACAGGCGTGGAATGGCATCGGCCTCGATGCCGATGCCGGTGTCGGCCACGCTGAAGCGGATGAGATTCCGCTGGCTGTCGTCCGGCACGCGCTCCACCCGCATCCTGACCGAGCCTTGCTGGGTGAACTTGAAGGCGTTGCCCACCAGGTTGACCAGCACCTGGCGCAGGCGCGTCGGATCGCCCACCACGAATTGCGGCAGGTTCTCGTCGAATTCCAGGCTGAAGCCGACGCTGTGCGCCGCCGCCTGCTCCTCGAACAGGCTGACCACGTTCTCCACCGCCGCCGGCAGCGAGAAGTCGATGTTCTCGATGGTCAGCTTGCCCGCCTCGATCTTGGAGAAGTCCAACAGGTCGTTGATGATGGACAGCAGCGACTGCGCGTTGGCCTGGCCGCGCAGGATCTGCTCGCGCGTGCCGGCCGCCAGGCTCGGGTCGCGCAGCGCGAAGCCAAGCATGCCGATCACGCCGGCCAGCGGGGTCCGCATCTCGTGGCTCATATTGGCCAGGAATTCGGATTTCTGGCGGGTCGCATCCTCCGCCTTCTGCTTGGCGTAGCGCAGGCGCTCCTCGTTGTCCTGCAAGGCGCGGTTGGCCAGCGCCAGCTCCTCGGTGTGCAGCCGCACCTGGCGTTCCTGCGCCAGCAACTGGTCCTGCGTCTGGCGCAGGGTTTGCAGCGTGTCCTCCAGCTGCTGGTAGGCGCGCGCGTTTTCCAGACCGGCCGCCGCGTGCGAAGCCAGCGTTTGCAGCATGTCCATGTGCACGCGCTGGTAGCTGTTGCGCTCCGTGCTTTGCACGCAAATCAGGCCGACCACGCGGTCGCCCACGATCAGGGGCGCGTACATCATCGAATGGGCCGGCGCCACCGGCATGCCGTCCTCGCGCACGCAGGGCACCAGCGTGTCCAGCCCCGATTCGTCCATGTAGTCGCGGAACTCCTTGTGGAAGTCGTTGATGAAGATCGGCTTGCGCTGGGTGACACACCACACCGCCAGCTGGTTGGGCTGGTCCAGGCGGCGCTGGTATGGCAAGGTGCGCACGCCGCCCTCGATCGCGAACGGGAAGTCGATCACGCCGTCGTCCTCGCGCACGAAGCCGATGCCGAAGATCTGCGCGTTCATCAGGTCATTCACGTGGCGGTACAGCGTCTGCATGGTGGTTTCCATGTCCAGCGAGGCGCTCATCTCGCGCCCCAGCTCGCTCAGCACCGAGATGTTGCGGTGCGCCTGCTCCACCTCCTCCTTCTGGCGCTCGGTGTCGATGCGGCGCTGCTCGGCCTCGGCGCGCTGCGCTTCCGCCTCCAGCCGGCGCCGCTCCAACTCATGTTTTTGCTGTTGCAGCTGCTGGTTCTTGTACTCGACTTCCGCCGTGCGCGAGCCGACCAGGTGCTCCAGCCGCCACTGCTGATGGCGCAGCGCGCGCACGCGCGCATGGTAGGCGGCGTAGGCGGCGCCGGCCGCCAGCACCGCCAGCACGCTGCGGAACCACCAGGTTTTCCAGAACGGCGGCTGGATGGTGATTTCCAGCGTGGCCGCGTTGTCGTTCCAGATGCCGTCCTTGTTGGCGGCCTTCACGCGGAACACGTACTTGCCCGGATCAAGGTTGGTGTAGGTGGCGAAGCGCTTGGTGGAATCGGTCACCACCCAGTCCTCGTCGAAGCCCTGCAGCTGGTAGGCGAAGCGGTTGCGCTGCGGCGCGGCGTAGTGCAGCGCCGCGAACTCCAGCGAGAACACCGAGTCGGCCTCCAGCAGCGTCAGGGCGCTGGTGTGCTCGATCGCGGTTTTCAGCACCTCGCCATGCTCGCCCTGCCCCGGCTTGAGCGACTTGTTGAAGATCTGGAAGTCGGTGATGGCCACCGTCGGCGCCACGCTGTTTTCGCGCACGTCGGCCGGCGAGAAGGCGGTGATGCCGTTAAAGCCGCCGAAGTACAAGGTGCCGTCGGCGGTGCGCAGCGCCGCGCCGTCAAAGTAGGCGCCCTCGATGGTGCCGTCGGCGCCGCTGTAGTTGCGCACCAGCCCCGTCTCGATGTTCAGGCGCGACAGGCCGCTGTTGGTGCTCATCCAGAGATTGCCGGCGTCGTCCGGCAGGATCGAGGCGATGGCGTCGTCGGCGATGCCGTCCTTGCGCAGGTAGCGGCGGAACTTGACGCTGCCGTCGGCCGCCACCTCCATCTTGTTCAGGCCCGCCGCCGTGCCGACCCATATCGCGCCGCGCCCGTCCTCGTACAGGTAATGCACCTCGTCGTGACTGAGGCTTTCCGGATCATTGGGGTCGCGCCGGAAGTGGCGGAACTTGCCGCTCTTGCGGTCCAGCAGATCGAGGCCGTTGAAGGTGCCGACCCACAGCTGGCCGCGGCGGTCCTCCAGGATCGGCCGCACCACATTGTCCGACAGGCTGCCCGGATCGGCCGGATCGTGGCGGTAGGTCTGCGACTCCAGGGTGACCGGATCGAGCCGGTGCAAGCCGCCGCGCGAGGCGATCCACAGCATGCCGCTGCGGTCACCGACGATATTGCGGATGGTGTCGCTGGCGGGATCGCCGCGCACGAAGGACAGCGAGCGGATCGCGCCGGTCGCGACGTTCAGGTGATTGACGCCGGCCGGCCCGCCCAGCCACAGGTTGCCGTTCTTCTCGCGCCACAGCGCGGTCACCTGGTCGTCGCTGATGCTGTTGGCGTTTTGCGGATTGTGGCGCCACACCTTGCTTTCGCCGGTGAGCGGGTCATACAGATTGAGCCCGCCGCTGCTGCCCAGCCACAGCTTGCCGCGGCCATCCGAGATGATGCTGCGGATCTTGTTGTCCGACAGCGAGTTCGGTTGCTCGGCCAGGCGCACGATGCGGGCGAAACCGCCGCTGCCCATGTCCACCCGGCTGACGCCATCGTTCCAGGTGCCGACCCAGAAGGTGCCGACGCGGTCGCGGTACAGCGAGGAGATCTGGTTGTCGGCCACACTGTGGGTGTCGCCGACCTGGTGCCGGTACTGCACCAGCCGTTCCTCGCCCGGCATCCAGCGGAACAGGCCATCGGCCAGCGAGCCTACCCACAGATTGGTTTCGGCGTCCTCGTACAAGGTGGTGATGCTGACGCCGGCCCTGAGTCCCTCGCGCGCGCCGAGGCGGCGGCGCTGCGGCTCGGCGCCCAGCAGCCGCCATTGTTCAAGGCCGGCCTGCGTGCCGACCCACAGCGTCTGCGCGCTATCGACCTGCAGCGCGACCACGGAATTGAACTTGCTGTCGCCGCTGGCGTCGATGGTGTAGTGCTGGAAGCGCGTGCCGCCCGGCGGCAGCATGTCGAGCCCCGACGCGGTGCCCACCCACAAGCGGCCGGTGGCGTCGCGCGCCAGCGCGTTCACATGGTCGTTGGCCAGGCTGCCGGCATCGGCCGGATCGTGGTGCCAGCTGGTGAAGCGCTTGCTGGCCGGGTCGAAGTGATGCAGGCCGTCGGTGGTGGCCACCCACAGGCCGCCCAGGCCATCGTCGGCGATCGCGCGCACGTGGCGGTTGCCGTTGCCGCGCTGGCTGGATTCGCGCGGCAGGAAATGGGTGAAGGTCCTGGTGGTGGAGTCGTAGCGATCGAGGCCGCCGTCGGTGCCCACCCACAGCTGGCCGGAACGGTCCAGGTGCAGCACGCGCACCCAGTTGTCGACCAGGCTGCGCGGATCGGACACCGCGCTTTTATAGGTGACGGTGCGGTAGCCGTCGAAGCGCGTCAGGCCGGCCTGGGTGCCCAGCCAGATGAAGCCCTGCTTGTCCTGCGCGATGGCCAGCACGGTTTCCTGCGCCAGCCCGTGCTCCACACTGAGCTGCTCGAAGCGCAGCGTGCGCGGCGGCGCGCCGGCCGATGCCACGCCGTGCCACAGCGCCAGCAATGGCAGCAACGGCAATAACACCCGGCGGCAAAGACGTTTAAGGCACCCCATGCATCACGATTCGAAGAAGGCCAGCACATCGCTCTTGCGCGCATGGGTGTCGCGCTGGCCGAGGCGAATCAACTCGCAGGTGTAGGTGGATTCAAACAGCAGGTAGGAGGCCAGCGCGGCGCCGCGCGTCTCGGTGGCGCCGATGCCCGACAACATGGTGCGGATCGGCGCCGGCAGGCTGGCGATGTGGCGGCTGGCGATATCGTCCAGCCGTTCGGACGGCGCGATCACCAGCAGCTTGATCGGCTTGAGCGGGGTCTTGTCCAGGTACTCCGGCGGCAGCAGGGACAGGGTCTTGTTGACCCGCTCCAGCCGCTCGATGTCGACCGCCAGGCTGTCGAGGAAGATCGAGGACATGGCGTGGCCGGCGATCTGCGCCAGGCTGGGATAGCGCGCCGCGTTCTTCTCGGCGGCGCTGCGCGGCGGTTCGGTCAGGCGGCCGGCGCCCACCACCAGCACCTTGCTGGCGCCAAGGTGGATGGCCGGCGAGATCGGCGCCAGCTGGCGCATCGAGCCGTCGCCGCAGTATTCGCGGTGGCCGCCCATGTACAGCGGCGTGGCCGGGAAGATGAACGGAATCGCCGACGACGCCAGCAAGTGCTCGACGCCGATCTGGTCCTGCAGCGCCACGCGCTGCATGCGGATCCACGGCGCGATGTCGGCGGCGGTCTGGTAGAAGGTCAGGTGGTTGCCGCCGGTGTAGGACGAGGCGGTGACGGCCAGCGCGTGCAGCAGGCCCTCGGACAGCACCGTGTCCAGGCGCGGCAAGTCCAGCATGCGGTGCAGCAGCCCGACCAGCGGCGTGTTGTCGAGCAGGGAGGCCGGCGGCGCGGCGCGCCATTTGCGCAGCAGCCAGCCGAACGACAGCAGCGACAACCAGCGCGCGCCGGAGCGGATCACGCCCAGCGAGTCGGCGCGGTAGACTTCCTCGACCTTGATGTGCTGCCAGACGTCGAGCAGCTTTTGCACGCCCTCGCCGAAGTTGTCGGCGCGGCAGGCCAGCGCCGTGGCGTTGATCGCCCCGGCCGAGGTGCCGCAAATGATGTCGAAGGGATTGCGGGCCGGCGGCCAGCCCTCCTCCCACAGAATCTCCGATATCGCCTGCAGCACGCCGACCTGATAGGCGGCACGGGCGCCGCCCCCGGTCAGGATCAGGCCTGTTTTCTTATCTGGTCCCATGTTGCAAGATTAGCAGGGTCTATGCCGTTTGGGGAGGAATTAATCCCCTAAAACGACACCTTCGCGACGCGGATCGGCGCCGCCGAACCACTCATCCTTGCCGTTGACGGTGCGGCGCTGGATGCCCTGCAGACCGGAATTCTGGTCATATTCGCGGATATCGTGGCCGCGCGCCTTGAGCTGCTCCACCACCGCGCGGCCGACGCGCCCCGCTTCCAGCTCGGTCGGGCCGTTGCGGCTGCCGATGTTGGGCAGGCTGATGGCCTGCTGCACGTCCAGCCCCCAGTCCAGCGTCCCCACCAGCACCTTGGCCACGTAGTTGATGATGGCCGAGCCGCCCGGCGAACCGGTGGCCAGCACCAGCCTGTGGGTGCCCTTGTCGAACACCAGCGTCGGCGACATGGCGCTGCGCGGGCGCTTGCCCGGCTGGACGCGGTTGGCGATCGGGCCGTTCTCGTCCTGCGAATCGAAGGAGAAGTCGGTCAGCTGGTTGTTCAGCATGAAGCCGTCCACCATCTGGCGCGCGCCGAAGGCGTCTTCCACCGAGGTGGTCATCGACAGGCCGCCGCCGAAGGCGTCCACCGCCACCAGGTGCGAGGTGGATGGCTTGTCGATGGCGGTGTCGGCGCCCCATGCCACCTGCATGGTGGCCGGCGTGCCGTACTTGGCGCGGCCCATCGACTGCTCGCCGATCAGCGCCGCGCGCTGTTTCAGGTAGCCCTTGTCCAGCATGGCGCTCACGCCCTTGCCGGGCAGCGGCACGAAGTCGGTGTCGGCCACGTAGCGGTTGCGGTCCGCGTAGGCCAGGCGGCCGGCCTCGGTGAACAGGTGGATGCCTTCGGCGGTGAGCTGTCCGTTCACCGGCTTGTAGGGGCTGATGTCCTTGTTCTCCAGGATGCCCAGCATCTGCGCGATGGCGATGCCGCCGGACGATGGCGGCGGCGCGCCGCACACCGTCCATTTTTTATAGTCGCCGCAGACCGGATCGCGCTCCTTGGCCTGGTAGCCGGCGATATCGGCGGCGGTCAGCTTGCCCGGGTTGGTGGGATGCGAGGCCACCTTGGCGGCGATGTCGCTGGCGATGCGGCCCTTGTAGAAGGCGTCGGCGCCGCCGTCGGCGATCTCGCGCAGGGTGCGCGCCAGTTCGGGGTTCTTCAGCAGGTAGCCAACGGGACGCGGCTTGCCTTGCTCATCGAAGAAATAGGCGCGCGCCACCGGGTCGCGCGCCAGGAATTTATCGTACGAGATCAGCGCGTTCAGGCGCGGGCTGACCGCGAAGCCATTCTCCGCCAGCTGGATGGCCGGCTGGAACAGGGTTTTCCACGGCAGCCTGCCGTGCTGCTTGTGCGCCAGCTCCAGCATGCGCAGCACGCCGGGCGCGCCGGTGGAGCGGCCGCCCACCACGCCCACTTCGCGCGACACCGGCTTGCCGTCCTTGTCCTGGAACAGGTGTTCATCGGCGGCGGCGGGCGCGGTCTCGCGGCCGTCGTAGGATTGCACGCGCTTGCCGTCCGAGTACATCAGGAAGGAGCCGCCGCCGATGCCGGACGATTGCGGCTCCACCAGCGTCAGCACCATCTGTACCGCGATGGCGGCGTCGATCGAGCTGCCACCCTGCTTGAGCATCTGGTAGCCGGCCTGCGTCGCCAGCGGATTGGCGGCGGCCACCATGAATTTTTGCGCGGACTTTCCGGCTTTTTCCGCGTAGCCGGTGGCGATTTCCGGCGCGGCGTCCGGGGTGGCACGCTGCGCGTGAACCGGCGCGTGCAACGCGCCCATGAGTGCGGCGCTCAGCGCCAGTGTCGTCAACCGGTACATGGATACTCCAGCGATCAGCGAGCGACCACGAAGGCGCCGGCGCCGATCAAAATCAATCCGATGATTTTGGTCGGGGTCAGCGCTTCCTGCAGCAGCATGGTGCCGAGCAGCGTCACCATCACGATGGTCACCGCCGTCATGAAGGGATAGGCGAGGCTGATCTCCAGCCGCGCCAGCGCAATGGCATAGCAGACGAAGCCCAGCACATAGGCGCCGCCGGCCCCGCCCAGCCAGGCGAGACGCGCCAGATTGATGCCGGTGCCGGCCTGGCTGGACATCTTGATGAGGAAAGTGGCGGCGGCACTCGCGACGGAGGCCAGCACCAGCCAGAGATAACCTGCGATAGGAGTTGTATTCATGCGCAGATTATACAGCCCTCCTCGGTTTACTTCGGCTGCATGCGAATCGCGCCGTCGAGGCGGATGGTTTCGCCATTCAGCATGGGGTTCTCGATGATGGCTTTGGCCAGCAGCGCGTACTCGCCCGGCTTGCCCAGGCGCGGCGGGAACGGCACCATGGCGCCCAGCGCGTCCTGCACTTCCTGGGGCATGCCCATCAACATCGGCGTCTCGAAGATGCCGGGCGCGATGGTCATCACGCGGATGCCGTTGCGCGACAGGTCGCGCGCCATCGGCAGCGTCAGGCCGGCCACGGCGGCCTTGGAGGCGGCATAGGCGGCCTGGCCGATCTGGCCGTCGAAGGCGGCCACCGAGGCGGTGTTGATGATGACGCCGCGCTCGCCGGTGTCCAGCGGCGCGTTCTTGCTCATGGCGTCCGCCGCCAGGCGCGCCATGTTGAAGGTGCCGATCAGGTTGATGCCGACCACGCGCTGGAACAGTTCCAGCGGATGCGGGCCTTCCTTGCCGACCGTCTTGGCGGCGGGCGCCACGCCGGCGCAGTTGATCACGCCGCGCAGCGTGCCTTGCGCCAGCGCCGCCGCCACCACCGCCTGGCCGTCCGCTTCCGAGGTGACGTCGCATTTGACGAAGGTGGCCTTGAGTTCGTCGGCCAGCGCCTGGCCGGCCTCGGCCTGCACGTCCGCCAGCACCACCTTGCCGCCCTGCTCCACGATCATGCGCGCCGTGCCGGCGCCCAGACCCGAGGCGCCGCCGGTGATGATGAATACCTGATCCTTGATTTGCATGCCTGTCTCCTGTTTTTGCTATTTGACGTTTACGTAAACGTCAGCATTATAGCAAGGCAGGCGGGATCGCATCCAAGCGGGCGGCTTCATAGGTGGGGATGGCTTCCGAGGTGTTCGGCAGGCGGTCCGGATTGAACCAGCAGCTGTCGATGCCATAGCGGTTGGCGCCGAGGATGTCGGCGTCCAGGCGGTCGCCGACGATGATGGTTTCGGCCTTGCCGACCGGCCGCGCCATGCCGACCGCGTAGTCGAAGAAGCGGCTGTCCGGCTTGGCGTGGCCGCAGGCTTCGGAGGTGGCGATGAAGGAGATGTACTGGCCCAGCCCGGAGGCGGCGATGCGGCGCTGCTGGATGGCGTCCACGCCGTTGGTGATGATGCCCACCTCGCCCACCGCCGCCAGTTGCGCGCACAGCGCCTGGGCGCCGTCGATCAGCACCACGGTTTCGGACAGCGATTCGAGGTATAGCGCGCTGGCCGCCGCCGGATCGAGCGCCAGCCCGTTGGTGGCGAAGGTCTGGCGGAAGCGCTCCACCTTGAGGAAGTCCTTGGTCACGCCGCCGGTTTCAAAACTGCGCCACAGCGCGGTGTTGATGGCCTGGTATTGCGTGAACAGGCTGTCGGTCACCTCCTGGTGGCCCAGTTGCTGCAGGGTGCGTACAAAAGACAGCTGCTCGGAAGCTTTGAAATCCAATAGCGTGTCGTCGAGGTCGAAAAGGAAAAGTCGGTAGCTCATGGCGCGACAGTATAGCCGACCGACCGCCGGCGCAGGCCGGAATCCAGGTTAGGTATGGGCGGACGGTCTATGGATTCCGGCCTGCGCCGGAATGACGGTCGCCTAGCATTGGATGGTCGCGCCTGAGCGGTTGCATACCTTGCCCGACGGCGTGACCACGGCGCCGGCGCCGAGATTGTTGTAACGCACGCCGTTGGCGCCGAAGCAGCCGGCGGCGTCGCAACTGGTGGTCGGCACGGGCGGCTTGACCAGCGGATCCAGCGCCGGCAGTGGCGGCGAGGTCGGCATGGCCACCTTGGGCGGCGGCTTGGTCTGCGGCATGCGTTGTATGATTTGCGGCACCGGACGGCGCGGCATCGGCACCTTGGCCGGCGCGGTGCGGCACGGCTCGACCGCGAGCGACTTGCCGTCCTCGCTGAGCGTGCAGACCGGCAGCTTGGCGTATTCCTCGCTGTCCACCGGCTCGGCCCAGGCGTTGGCGCAGACCAGCATGCCGAACACGAGCGTGGCCGTCATCGCCGCTGGCTTGATGATGTGCATGGCATTCCCTCCCTTGCTTCATTATTAGCCGCGCAAACGCGGGAGGGAAGCCACGGAAACAATTGGTAACCTTACTGCTGGATAGGCGGCGGTGGTGGCGGCGGCGCCTCGGCCGGCGCCACCACGGCCGGCGGATGGGCCGCCGGCGCCGATACCGCCAGCCAGCCGGACGCCGGCAGCAGCGGCACCAGCAGCAACGCCACGATGTTGATGATCTTGATCAGCGGATTGACCGCTGGGCCGGCCGTGTCCTTGTACGGGTCGCCCACGGTGTCGCCGGTGACGGCCGCCTTGTGCGCATCCGAACCCTTGCCGCCGTGATGGCCATCCTCGATGTATTTCTTGGCGTTATCCCAGGCGCCGCCGCCGGTGGTCATGGAAATCGCCACGAACAGGCCGGTGACGATGGTGCCCATCAGCATGCCGCCCAGCGCGGCCGAGCCCAGCAGCATGCCCACCAGGATCGGCACGACCACCGGCAGCAGCGACGGCACGATCATTTCCTTGATGGCCGAGGCGGTCAGCATGTCGACCGCCTTGTCGTATTGCGGCTTGCCGGTGCCCTCCATGATGCCCTGGATGTCGCGGAACTGGCGGCGGACCTCGACCACCACCGCGCCGGCCGCGCGCCCCACCGCCTCCATCGCCATGGCGCCGAACAGATAAGGCACCAGGCCGCCGATGATCAGGCCGACGATCACCATCGGGTTGGACAGGTCGAAGGTGATGCTGCGCCCGGCCGATTCCAGCGCGTGCGTGTAGTCGGCAAACAGCACCAGCGCCGCCAGCCCGGCCGAGCCGATGGCGTAACCCTTGGTCACCGCCTTGGTGGTGTTGCCCACCGCGTCCAACGGATCGGTAATCGCGCGCACCGAATCCGGCATGCCCGACATCTCGGCGATGCCGCCGGCGTTGTCGGTGATCGGGCCGTAGGCGTCCAGCGCCACCACGATGCCGGCCATGGACAGCATCGAGGTGGCGGCGATCGCCACCCCGTACAGCTGACCCAGCTGGTAGGACACCAGGATCGCCGCGCACACCGCCAGCACCGGCCACGCGGTCGACTTCATCGACACGCCCAGGCCGGCGATGATGTTGGTGCCATGGCCGGTAGTGGACGCCTCGGCGATATGCTTGACCGGATGGAAGTCAGTGCCGGTGTAATACTCGGTGATGTAGACCATCAGACCGGTGAGGACGATGCCGACCACGGTGCAGCCCAGCATTTTCATGCGCATGGCCGGGTCCGGCCACAGCTGCCAGGTGACCACCACAAAGCCGATCAGCGACAGCCCGGCCGCCCACCACAGGCCAGTGTACAGCGCCGACATGATTTTCTTGCCCGGCTTGGCCTTGACCATGGCGCAGCCGATGATGGAGGCGATGATGGACACCGCGCCCAGCAGCAAGGGATAGGTCACGGCGGTAGCGCCGGCGCTGCCCATGAGCAGCGCGCCCAGCAGCATGGTGGCGATCAGCGTCACCACATAGGTCTCGAACAGGTCGGCCGCCATGCCGGCGCAGTCGCCGACGTTGTCGCCGACGTTATCGGCGATCACCGCCGGGTTGCGCGGGTCGTCCTCCGGAATCCCGGCCTCGACCTTGCCGACCAGGTCGGCGCCGACGTCCGCGCCCTTGGTGAAGATGCCGCCGCCCAAGCGGGCAAAGATGGAAATCAGCGAAGCCCCGAACGCCAGGCCGATCAGCGGCTTGATGATGTCATGCAGCGTCAGCGACGGATGCGGGTAGGCCGACGAGGCCACGCCGGTCAGGAACAGATAGAACAGCGCCACGCCCAGCAGGCCCAGGCCGACCACCAGCATGCCGGTGATGGCGCCGCCCTTGAAGGCCACGTCCAGCGCCTCGTTCATGCCTTTGGCCGCCGCCTGCGCGGTGCGCACATTGGCGCGCACTGAAACATTCATGCCAATGAAGCCGCAGGCGCCCGACAGCACCGCGCCGACCAGGAAGCCGATGGCGGTATAGATGTCGAGCAGAACACCGATGAGGATGAGCAGCACCACCCCGACGATGCCGATGGTGCGGTATTGGCGCGCCAGGTAGGCGGCGGCGCCCTGTTGTATCGCCAGCGCGATTTCCTGCATGCGCGGATTGCCCGCGTCCTGTCGCAATATCCAGCTTCGCGACCAAAGTCCATAAACCACGGCAATGATGCCGCACGCAACCGCAAACCATAAGCTGCCTGCCATAGTGTCCCCTTATTTTTGTTGAACAAGCCGTACAACCACACTACAAGTGCGAACTGCAAAACTTCAAAAAAACGGGATGGCGCTGGCGAAAAAAAAAGCGGACCATCGGTCCGCTCTACTTTAACGCTTATTTCGATAGCGCGGCAAACGCGCTGTCGCGAATTTGCTCAACCGGGCCGACGCCCTCGATGCGGCGATACTTCGGCGCGCCGGGCTCGCCCGATTGTGCCCAGGTATTGTAGTAACCCAGCAGCACCTCGGTCTGGTTGTGGTAGACATCCAGGCGCTTCTTCACGACCTCGGCCTTGTCGTCGTCGCGCTGCACCAGCGGCTCGCCGGTGACGTCGTCCTTGCCCTCTTCCTTCGGCGGATTGAACTTGACGTGGTAGACGCGGCCCGACGCCGGGTGGCAGCGGCGGCCATCCATGCGTTCGATGATCTGCTCGTCCGGTACGGCGATTTCCAGCACGTAGTCCACGGCCACGCCGCCATCCTTCATGGCGTCGGCCTGGGCGATGGTGCGCGGGAAGCCGTCGAACAGGTAGCCGTTGGCGCAGTCCGGCTGGGCCAGACGGTCCTTGACCAGGCCGATGATGATGTCATCCGAAACCAAACCACCCGCATCCATGACCTTTTTAGCAGCCATGCCCAGTTCCGTGCCAGCCTTGATGGCCGCGCGCAGCATATCACCAGTGGAAATTTGCGGGATGTTGTATTTTTCTTTGATGAAATTTGCCTGGGTGCCCTTGCCGGCACCTGGTGCTCCTAACAGAATGAGACGCATGAAGTTTCCTAAAACAGATATGGGGATATGGGTTAGTTAGTGTCAGATCGTACGAAACTTACCACAAAACTTAGTCTTTACGCCAATTTCTGGTTGATATCCCGTGTGAATATCGCACAGTTACAGACGTTATAACAGCGGTAGCTGACTCGTGGCTGACGCTTTTGAAACTGGTTTAATAGTGGCGACGGACCCGTTCCAGGTCTTCCGGCGTGTCCACGCCGGCGGCCGGGGCCGAGTCGGTCACGTGCACGGCGATCGGGTAGCCATGCCACAGCACGCGCAGCTGCTCCAACGCTTCGATCGATTCCAGCGGCGACACTTCCAGCGCCGGATAGGCTTGCAGGAAGTCGTTGCGATAGGCGTACAGTCCGATGTGGCGGAGCGGTACGTAGCCGGCGGGCAGGTGATCCTTGGACTGCGCAAAGGCGTCGCGGTTCCACGGTATGGTCGCGCGCGAGAAATACAGGGCCCGGCCGTTTTTATCCAGGACGACTTTCACCACGTTTGGATTGAAGGCGTCGGCGGCGTCGTGCAGCGGGTGGGCGCAGGTGGCCATCGGCACCTCGGCGCCGATGCGCGCGGCGGCGGCCTGCAACAGGGCCGGGTCGATCAGCGGCTCGTCGCCCTGCAGGTTGACGATCACGGCATCCAGAGGCAGATTCAGCTTGTGCGCCACCTCGGCGATGCGGTCGGTGCCGGACGGGTGGTCGGCGCGGGTCATGCACACCTCCACGCCGTGCTGTTCGCAGGCGGCGCGGATGTCCTCGTGGTCGGTGGCGACGATGATGCGGGACGCGCCCGACAGCTGGGCGCGCTCGGCTACGCGCACCACCATCGGCTTGCCGCCGAGGTCGGCCAGCGGCTTGTTCGGCAGGCGGGTCGAGGCCAGACGGGCCGGGATGATGACGATGAAGGACACTGGCTTATTCCGCCTTGTCTTGCAGCGTGCGCGCCTCGTCGGCCCACATGATGGGAATGCCATCGCGGATAGGATAAGCCAGGCGGTCGCCTTTGCAAATCATCTCCTGCGCCTTTTTATCGTACTCCAGCGGGCCTTTGCAGACCGGGCATACCAGGATATCAAGCAATCGAGCGTCCACGACATTTCTCCACAATTTGGTCGGCCAGCGCGCGGTCGATGTGCGCTGTCACCGGGACGACCCACAGGCGCGGATCGTCGTTGAGTTCTTCAATTTGCGCACATTTTACTGCATCCTTCTCGGTCATCAAGATAAGGTCGGCCTCCAGGCCGGCAAAAGGGCGGTCCTGGAAGTCGTGATGATCGGGCAAAGGCAGCTCGGTAATGTGCAGGCCGGCGGCCTTCAACATGCCGAAAAAGCGCGCTGGATTGCCAATGCCGGCGGCGGCAACGATGCGCAGCCCGCCCTCGGCCTGCCGCAGCGCCAACCCGGCCAGCGGCAGGCGCTGCGTGCGGTCGCGCAGCTGCTCGGCCACGTCGCCGGCCAAGGTCATCTGCACCGCCGCGCCGCCGGGCGGCACGCCGACCGACGCGGCCAGCCCGGCCGTCAACTGCGGCGCGTTGATCACGGTGAAATCGCGCCGGCGCGAGACCGGTTCGCGCAGCGGGCCGGCCGGCAGCAGCCAGCCATTGCCGGCGCCGCGCCCGTCGAACAGGATGATTTCCACATCGCGCCGCAGCTTGTAGTGCTGCAGGCCGTCATCGGTCAGCAGGATATCCACTTGCGGATGGGCGGCCAGCAGCGCGCGGCCGGTGGCGGCGCGGTCGCGCCCCACCATCACCGGGGCGCCGGTACGCTGCCGGATCAGCAGCGGCTCGTCGCCCACCTGGGCCGGCGTCGAAGCGGCCGTCACCTCGCGCGCGCCCTGCTCCGCGCTGCCGAAACCGCGCGAAATCACGCCGGGCGTCATACCGGCCGCCTGTAACGCCTGCACCAGCCAGATGGTGAGCGGCGTCTTGCCGGTGCCGCCGATATAGATATTCCCCACCACCACCACCGGCACCGGCAGCCGCGACGACTTCAGCACGCCGGCGCGGAACAAGGCCGCGCGCAAGCCGCTCAGCAAGCGGAACACCAGGGAGAGCGGCCACAAGGCACAGGCCAGCGGGCCGCGCCGCAGCCAGTTGCGTGTCAGCGTGGATTCCAGCGCCGACGAATTATTTTGAGCCACCGGTTTGCGCCGCGAAAGTCAGTTTCTCGTAGCCGGCAAGGCGCGCGGCTTCCATCACATTGATCACCATCTGATGCATGGCGAACTGGTCGGCGTTGACGATCACCACCGGCGACTTGCCGGCCTCGCCGCCCTTGGCCGCCGCGTCGCGCAGCGCCTGCGCGAAACCGTTCACGTCGCGGAACGAGATGGGCTCGCCGTTGATGGTGTAGTTGCCCTTGGCGTCCACCGTCACATCCAGCTCAAACGGCTTCTCGGTGGCCTTTTGCGCATCGGCGGTCGGCAGCGTGATCTGCAGCTCGGTGAACTTGCTGTAGGTGGTGCTGACCATCAGGAAAATCAGGATCACCAGCAGCACGTCGATGAACGGGATCAGGTTGATCTCCGGATCCTCGCGGCGCTGGCCTTTGCGGAAATTCATGGAACGTCCTTATTTGCGCTTGCTGTGGACGATGTCGACAAACTTCACCGCCTGCTGCTCCATGTCGATGATGAAGCTGTCCACCAGCGCGCGGAAATGACGGTAGAACACCAGCGTCGGCATGGCGATCGCCAGGCCGAAGCCGGTGTTGTACAGCGCCACCGAAATGCCGTGCGCCAGCTGTGCCGGGTTGGAACCGGCCGCGTTCTGCGAACCAAAAATCTCGATCATGCCGACCACCGTGCCGAACAGGCCCATCAGCGGCGCCAGGGTGGCGATGGTGCCCAGCGTGGTGAGGAAGCGTTCCAGCGTGTGGGCCACGCCGCTGCCGGCCTCCTCGATGGATTCCTTCATCACCTCGCGCGGCGCGTCCACATTGCGCAGCGCGGCCGACAGCACGATGCCCAGCGGCGAGCTCTTTTCCAGCTTGTCGATGATGTCGGGCGTGATGTTGTTGTTGCGGTAGACCTGCACCACCTCGTCCAGCAGCTTCTTGGGAATGATCTTGCCGCGGCGCAGATACATCAGGCGTTCGATGATCAGGGCGGTTGCGACGATGGAAGCAATCAACAGCAGCCAGATAGGCCAACCTGCAGCTTGGAATATGGCGAGCAAAACGAACTCCTGAATATGAACAACCGAATGGCGCAATGTATCGTGTTGGGCCGCTGTCGGCAAGTGTCTGGTGGAGTTCTCAACATTTTCTGTGGACAATAATGTGCGCAAGCCAACAGCTTCATCCCTAAACCATTGATCTGTAAGGAAATAATTGTTCAGCTTAAAAATCGCGCAGCTGCTGTCGAGCTTATCCCAGTTATGCCCAATTTCTGTGGACAAGATTGTGAGCAAGGAGTTGAACTTATCCCAAGCGCTTGATTTTTAAAGAAAATTTCTCGCTGCGCAAAAAACGCGCAGCGTTTTCGTAGCCAGACTACGCTGTGCACTTCTACACACTTCGTGTGGATAAGATTGTTAGCAAGCACTTTCACAACATGAAATGTCCTTGATTTATAAGGACTTTTTTGCCTTGAGTAAAAATTTAGCACGCGGGTGTTTTTAGCCGTTTTCCCGAGGGAGAACAGGCTTATCCACTGGCTGCGGCGCAAACGCGATTGATCGCTTTCAGCTATCGTCGGCAACTGTGCACTTCTGCACATTTTGTGTGGATAAGATTGTTAGCAAGGCGCAAGCCTGTCAAGCAAGTCATTGATTTGAAATATTTTTATTGCCGTGCGCAAAAATAAAGCAGCCGATTTCACCGGCCCGGCGCTGCATCCGCATGCAGTTGACATCGCCGTCGTCGCGCCTCATCCGCGCAACCGGCGCTGGGACAACTCCCGAGTTTTGCACAAATTCTGTGGATAAAAGTGTGCGGAACAGTACACTCCTCCACTTAAGTCATTGATTTGTCACAAAATAATTTCTCTGCGTAAATTTTAAGCATGATAAAATCAGCAACAAGAAAAAGACTATCGCTCACCAAAGTTTCACACATCTTTTGTGGATAACTTTGTGCGTAACCACCGTGGGCAAGCGCAAAGTACTTGATCCGTAAGGACTTTTCCGCCGTGCACGCAAATACGGCAGAAATGTTTACCCTTTAAAATCATAGACCTACCTATAATACCTACCGCATTTACTACTCTGTGACCGCTATGTGACCGAACTCACATAGTGTGGATAGTTTTCTTTTTTGAAATCTTATGAACCCTGAACCCCGCCAAGATTCCGCTCCCGTGCTCACCGTGAGCGCGCTCAACCAGGCTGTCGCGCGGCTGCTGGAGCGCAGTTTTCCACTGACGTGGATCTCGGGCGAGGTCTCCAACTTCACGCGGGCCGCGTCCGGGCATTGGTACTTCACCCTGAAGGATGACGGCGCCCAGGTGCGGGCCGTGATGTTCCGTGGCCGCGCGCAATACGCCAACTTCGTGCCGCGCGAGGGCGACAAGGTCGAGGTGCGGGCGCTGGTCACCTTGTACGGGCCGCGCGGCGATTACCAGATCAATGTGGAAGCGATCCGCCGCGCCGGCGTCGGCTCGCTGTTCGAGGCCTTCCAGCGCCTGAAGGAAAAGCTCGACGCGGCCGGCCTGTTCCATCCGGACCGCAAGCGCGCCCTGCCGATGTTCGCGCGCACGGTGGGCATCGTCACCAGCCCGCAGGCGGCGGCGCTGCGCGACGTGCTGACAGCGTTGCAGCGGCGCGCGCCGCACGTGCGGGTAGTGCTCTACCCGACCCCGGTGCAGGGCCAGCTGGCGGGCGAGAAGATCGCGGCGGCGATCGACACCGCGTCGCTGCGCGGAGAATGCGACGTGCTGATCGTATGCCGGGGCGGCGGCAGCATCGAGGACCTGTGGTCGTTCAATGACGAGGAAGTGGCGTACGCGGTGGCGAACTGCCGCATGCCGGTGATTTCCGGCGTCGGCCACGAGACCGACTTCACCATCTGCGACTTCGCCGCCGACCTGCGCGCCGCCACGCCGACGGCGGCGGCCGAACTGGCGGTGACGCCGCGCGCCGACTGGATCGGCTCCTTGAAGGCCGACGTGATCGACATCCGCCGCGCCATGCGCCGCGCGCTCAACGACGCGGAGCAAACGCTGGACGGCTACACGCGCCGCCTGCTCAATCCCGGCGCTCAAATCGACCAGCAGCGCCACAAGCTGCGCGCGCTGGCGACCAACCTGACGCACGCCAACCGCGCACCGCTAACGCAAGCACGCCATCAGCTGGATCGACTGAGTGGAAGACTGAGTGCGCGCAGGCCGGATGTGACGGCCTCGCGCTCCGTGCTGGCCAGCCTGCGGCACCGGGCCGTTACCAGCATCGGGCGCCAGCTGCACCAGAAGCGCGACGCGCTGGCCGCGCTGTCCTCGCAACTGGAGTTGCTGAATCCGCAGCGCACGCTGGAACGCGGCTACGCCATCGTCACCAACGACGACGGCGCCATCGTGCGCGCGCCCTCGCAACTGAAGCCGCAAACCGCCATCTCCGTGCGCCTGGCCGAAGGCAGCGCCCAAATCGCCATCAACACCGTCACCTGAAAGTCGGGGTCAGAGTCGGGGTCAGCTCTGACATTCGGACAATCGGGAACTTAATTTTTTTCGAAAGTTCCCCAAACGGCGGCAAATGTCCGAATGTCAGAGCTGACCCCGAATTATGCGGCGGAAAGCATGGCGGACATGCCGGTCAGCACGGGGTTCTGCTCGATGATGACGTAGGTGGGAATGTGCGCCAGGTAGTCGGAGAAGCGCCCCTTTTGCTCGAAGCGCGCGCGGAAGCCGGAGCGCTCGAAGAAGTCGCTCATCTTCAGCACCGTGCGGCCGCCGATGTAGATGCCGCCCTTGGCCCCCAGGGTCAGCGCGACGTTGCCCGCCACCGTGCCCAGCATTTCGCAGAACGCCAGCAAGGTCTCTTCGCATACCGGGTCCAGCCGGTGCAGGCCGCGATCCATGATTTCGGCCGTGCTCAGGTTCTGCGGCTCCACCCGCGCGCGCTCGCACAGCGCGCGGTACACCAGCGCGATGCCGATGCCCGACACCAGCCGCTCGCTCGACACGTGCTCGTGGTAGCGGCGCGCGTAGCGCAGGATGTCGATCTCGCGCTCGTTCATCGGCGCGAAGGTGGCGTGGCCGCCCTCGCTGTCGATGGCGATCCAGCGGTCGCCGGCCGGCACCAGCCCGGATACGCCCAGCCCCGCGTCCGCCCCCACCAGGCCGATGGTGGCGCCGCCGCGCGCGACGCCGCCGCCGACCTGGTGCTTGTGCTCCGGCGCCAGGTAGGGCAAGGCGCTGGCCAGCGCGGTGAAGTCGTTCACCACCACCAGCGATTTCAGGCTGAATTGCGAACACACGGCCTCGATCGAGAACGACCAGTGGTGGTTGGTCATGGTGACCCAGTCGCCGTCGATCGGGTTGGCGATGGCGATGCCGGCGAAACGCGCCTGGTAGCCGCCCGCCGCCACCGTCGCCGCCTGCGACAGGTAGGCCACCAGCGCCGCCCCCAGCGTCGGATACGCCTGGCACTCGGTCACCCAGATCGCCTCGATCCGGTTGGGCCCGGTCTCAAGCCCGAAGCTGGCGCTGCTGCCGCCGATGTCGGCCAAGATGCGCGGGCCGTGCGCGAGGTGCGAAAAAGAAGCGTCGCGTTTCATGTCTCTGTCCGTTCTGTCTCTTGTAGTTCTTGCAGGCGCTTGAATTATATGACACAGGTTGTCATGAAAACGTTTTCAAGCACCTGTTTATTAAATACCGCCAGCCGCCGAAAGTCAATCCGCGGCGAGATTTATGGTACCCTTCGGCGAAAAGGTTTTCATAACTACATCGATAAAGGAAGTACCTTGGCAGACACACCCTACTCCTCCGGCCCGTCGACCCTGATGGATGTCGCCCGCCAGGCTGGAGTGTCACCGAGTACGGTTTCACGCATCCTGAACGGCACCGCCAGGGTCTCGGACGACAAGCGCCAGGCCGTGCTGGCAGCCATCGAGCAGATGAATTTCGCGCCCAACCAGATGGCGCAGGGCCTGAAAAAGGGCCGCTCGATGACCATCGGCATCGTGGTGCAGGATATCTCCTCCCCTTTCTTCGACGAAACCCTGCGCGGCGTCGACGACGGCCTGAAGGGCACCGGCTTCGCCTCGGTGATCGTCAGCGGCCACTGGAACGCCGAGGAGGAGGCCGACCGCATCCGCCTGCTGCTGGCGCGCAAGGTGGACGGCATCATCCTGCTGTCGGGCCGCATGGCCGACGACACGGTGCTGAAGTTCTCGGCCCAGCGCCCCATCGTCTCGACCGGCCGCGCGCTGCAGACCCGCAGCGCGCTGGGCTTCAAGATGGACAATGAGTACGGCGCCTACCTGGCGGTGCACCACCTGATCGAGCTGGGCCACCGCCAGATCGCCTTCATTTCCGGGCCATCCAACAACAGCGACGCCGACGAGCGCCTGGCCGGCTACAAGCGCGCGCTGCACGAGGCCGGCATCGCGCTGGACGACAACCTGATCGTCGAGGGCAATTATCACGAGGCCAGCGGCATGCTGGCCATGAACCGGCTGTTCGACACGCACCAGATCTTCACCGCCGTGTTCGCGGCCAACGACCTGAGCGCCTATGGCGCGCGGCTGGCCCTGTACCGCAAGGGCATCCGGGTGCCGGACGACATCTCGCTGGTCGGCTTCGACGATCTGCCGGGCTCGTCTTACACGACGCCGCCCCTGACCACCATCCGCCAGCCGCTGTACGACATCGGCCGCATCGCCACCCAGGCCTTGCTGCGCATCATCAACGGCGAGGAGGCGCGCGGCGAGGTGCCGCCGCTGGAGCTGATCGTGCGCGAAACCACCCGCCGGGTCCGTTGACGCCTATAGTATCCACACGAAAAAGCGGGCCTTTTCAGCGATCCACGCCCATCCGTTTTACAATGGTGGGCGTTTCGACATTTTTAACACCTACACAAAGGAAGAACAATGGAACATACCCTGCCACCTCTGCCCTATGCCATCGACGCCCTGGCGCCGCACATTTCGCAAGAAACGCTGGAATACCACTACGGTAAGCACCACCAGACGTATGTCACCAATCTGAACAACCTGATCAACGGCACCGAGTTCGAGAACCTGTCGCTGGAAGAGATCATCAAGAAATCGTCGGGCGGCATCTTCAACAACTCGGCGCAGATCTGGAACCACACCTTCTTCTGGAACAGCCTGACCCCGAACGGCAAGGGCGCACCAAGCGGCGCGCTGGCCGACGCCATCAACGCCAAGTGGGGCTCGTTCGACAAGTTCAAGGATGAGTTCACCAAGTCGGCCGTGGGCAACTTCGGTTCGAGCTGGACCTGGCTGGTGAAGAAGGCCGACGGTTCGCTGGACATCGTCAACACCTCCAACGCCGCCACCCCGCTGACCACCGACGCCAAGGCGCTGATCACCATCGACCTGTGGGAACACGCCTACTACATCGACTACCGCAACGCCCGTCCGAAGTTCATCGAGACCTTCTTCAAGCTCGCCAACTGGGACTTCGCTGCCGCCAACTTCGCCTGAGCGAACCCGGCAGCGTAAGCGAGAAGCCCGCAGCGCCCCGCGCCTGCGGGCTTTTTTATCATCTCGGAGATTCACTCATGACCTACCTCGCGTCCCCGCACCGCTATGATGAGATGCAGTACCGCACCTGCGGCCGCAGCGGCTTGAAGCTGCCGGCCATGTCGCTCGGCTTGTGGCATAACTTCGGCGATACCAATACCCTCGCGGCGCAGCGCGAGATGCTGCGCACCGCGTTCGATCTAGGCATCACCCACTTCGACCTCGCCAACAACTACGGCCCGCCCTACGGTTCCGCCGAAACCAATTTCGGCCACCACTTCAAGCAGGATTTCAAGCCTTACCGCGATGAGCTGATCATCTCCACCAAGGCCGGCTGGGACATGTGGCCCGGCCCCTACGGCCAGGGCGGTGGCTCGCGCAAGTACGTGCTGGCCAGCCTCGATCAGTCGCTGCGGCGCATGGGGCTCGACTACGTCGATATCTTCTACTCGCACCGCTTCGATCCCGACACGCCGCTGGAGGAAACCATGGGCGCGCTGGCGCACGCGGTCCAGCAGGGCAAGGCGCTGTACGTGGGCGTGTCGTCCTACTCGGCCGAGAAGACCGCCGAAGCCGCGCGCCTGCTGAGGGAGTGGAAGGTGCCGTGCCTGATCCACCAGCCTTCCTACAATATACTGAACCGCTGGATCGAAACCGAAGGCCTGCTCGACACGCTGGGCCGGGAGGGCATCGGCTGCATCACCTTCACCGCGCTGGCGCAGGGCATCCTGAGCGACAAATATCTGAACGGCGTGCCGGCCGATGCGCGCGTCAACCGCCCGGGCGGCGGCTCGCTGCTGCCGTCGCACCTGAGCGAGGCCAATCTGGAGCGCGTGCGCGGCCTGAATGAAATCGCCAAGCGCCGCGGCCAGACGCTGGCGCAGATGGCGCTGGCCTGGGTGCTGCGCGATCCGCGCGTCACCTCCACGCTGATCGGCGCCAGCAACGCCGCGCAGATCCGCGAGAACGTGGCGGCCCTGAAGAACCTCAGCTTCAGCGCCGAGGAACTGGCGCAGATCGACGCGCAAGCGCAGGAAGGCGCCATCAATCTTTGGGCCGGATCCTCGTCGCACCGATAATGGACCGCTTCAACGCCATGCGCATTTTCACCCGCATCGTCGAGCTGGAAAGTTTCAGCAAGGCGGCGGAGGATTTGCAGATACCGGCCGCCACCGCCACCTACACCATCAAGCAGCTGGAGGCGCGCCTCGGCGTGCGCCTGCTGCAGCGGACCACGCGCCACGTCAGCACCACGCTCGATGGCCAGGCGTATTACGAACGCTGCGTGCGCATCCTGGCCGACGTGGAGGAAACCGAGGCGGGCTTCGGCAACAGCGGCGTGGCGCCGCGCGGCAAGCTGCGCGTGGACTTGCAGGGCACCCTCTCCCGGCATTATGTGCTGCCGCGATTGAAGGAATTCTTCGCGCGCTATCCGGAGATTGAACTGGAGATCGGCATGGGCGACCGCCTGGTCGACCTGGTGCGCGACGGCGTCGATTGCGTGCTGCGAGTGGGCGAGCTGCGCGACTCCAGCATGGTGGGCCGCCGCGTCGCCAGCCTGCAGCAGGTGACCTGCGCCAGCGCCGCCTATTTCGAGCGGCACGGCGTACCGCTCACGATCGAGGACCTGCACACGCAGGGCCACCGCGCGGTGAATTTCTTCTCGTCCGCCACCGGCAAGATGTTCCCGTTCGATTTCATCGTCGATGGCGAGCAACGCAGCATCCACCTGCCGGGCAGCGTCTCGGTGGGCAGCGCGGAGGCTTATGCCGCCTGCTGCGCCAACGATCTGGGACTGGTGCAGATGCCGCGCTACCACGTCGAACAGGAGCTGCGCAGCGGCGCCTTCCGCGAGGTGCTGGCCGAGTGGCGGCCGCGCCCCATGCCGGTATCGGTGCTGTACCCGCACCAGCGCCAGTTGTCGCCGCGCGTGCGGGTGTTTGTCGACTGGCTGTCGGACGTGATGAGCGCCGCTAGCTAGTGCGCGACCAGTCGCGGCGCTCTTCGCGCCGCGGTTTCAACGGCACATCGCTCTCGCCGGTGCCTTCGGCATCGGTATCGCTATCGAGTTCGCTGTCGGGTTCGCCCGCCAGGTCGCTGCCGCTGTCGGAAGTGTCGCTGGGGCCCAGCGCGCGCTTGTCGTGACCGGTGCCGAGCGTGCGGTCCGTGCCGGCCGGGATGTTGTCCGGATCCAAGGTACTGTCAGCCATGACTGCCTCCTTATCAAAGAACCATTAAAACATCGCGGGGCCCCCGGCGTCGGTGTGCCACCGTACATAAGGCTATCGGCCTCATAGGAATTTTTTACTTTACAAATGTAATGTTCATCCCTATAGTTAACCCATCAACCAAGGAGAACACCATGAGCACCACGACCAAACACCTGCTGTCCGCCGCCGCCACCGTCGCTTTCGCGATCGCCGCCACCACCACCACCGTGACCAGCGCCTTCGCGCAGACCACGACCACTCCGGCCGCCACCACTGCCGCCGCCACCAGCACCGCCGCCCAGAACACCGTGGCCAACAGTGCGCTGGCGTCGGTCAAGGTCCAGCCGGTGGGCAAAACCCGCGCCGAAGTGCAGGCGGAATTCCTGGAAGCCCGCAAAAACGGCACCCTGCTGGAAACCGAAGCCGACTTCGACGTCGCCCAGACCCGCAAGCACACCGTCGCCAAGTAAGCAGTGAAGCGCGCGCCCGCCCTGATCCTCGTCGCCTCGGCCCTGTTGGCCGGTTGTGCGGACATGGGCAAGATTCAGCCGCAAGCCGTGCAGTTGAAGGCCGCCGAGCTGAATCCCGGCCGCGCCCTGAGCGCCGCCAGCGCCAACGTCGATTGGCCGCATGAACGCTGGTGGGAAGCGCTGCACGACGAGCAGTTGAACCAATTGGTGACCACCGCGTTGAGCGACAATCCCTCGCTGCGCGCGACGCAGGCGCGCGTACGCCAGGCCGAAGCGCTGGCCGGCGTCGCGCAAGCCGCCACGCTGCCGCGCGTGGATGCCGCGGCCAGCGCCGACCGCGAGTTGTACCCGGCGCACAGCACCATCCCCGCACCGCTCGCAGGGAACTACGCGAGGAAAAACACCGCCACGCTATCCGGTTCCTACGACCTGGATCTGTGGGGTCGCCATCGCGATGCGCTGGCCGCCGCGCTGGACGACGTCCACATGGCGGCCGCCGAAGCGCAAATGGCGCGCCTGACGCTGGAAACCTCCATCGTCCGCGGCTACATCCAGCTGTCGCTGGCTTACGCGCTGCAGGACAGCGTGGCGGACAACCTGGCGCAGCGCCAGCGCATCCTGGACATCACGCGCCGCCGCCAGGCGGCCGGCCTGGCCAGCGAGCTGGAAGTGGCGAACATCGAAACAACGCTGCCAGCGGCACGGCGCGAGCATGAGCAATATGGCGAGACCATCGCTCTGCTGCGCAACCAGCTGGCGGCACTGATCGGCAAGGGACCGGGCGACGGCGATACGATCGCCCGGCCAACGCTGGCCTTGCAGGCGGACGCTCCGGCGGCGGTGCCAGCCAACCTGCCGGCGGAGCTGGTCGGACGGCGGCCCGATATCGTGGCGCAGCGCTGGCGCGTGGAAGCCGCCGGCGCGCGCATCGAAGGCGCGAAGAAGGACTTCTACCCGAACGTCAACCTGGCCGCGTTCGCGGGCATGCAGTCGCTGGGCTTCGGCCACTTTCTCGACGCCAGCTCGCGGATGCGCGGCATCACGCCGGCCATCAGCCTGCCGGTGTTTGACGGCGGACGACTGCGCAGTCAACTCGGCAACCAGACCGCGATCCGCGACGGCGCGGTCGAGCAGTACAACGCCACGGTGATCCAAGCCATGTCGGACGTGGCCAACGCCGTGGTGAGGATGGAATCGGTCAGGCAGCAGGACCTGCTGGCGCAACGCGCGCTGGCGTCGGCGCGGCGCCAGCAGCGGCTGGCGGAACAGGCCTACGCCGCCGGCATGACGGACTCGCTGAACGTCATCAACGCGCAACTGACCTTGTTGAACGAACAGCGGCAAATGGCGCAAGTGGCAAGCAAACAACTCGATAACTTCGCATTGTTGATGTCCGCGCTTGGTGGAGGCATAAATCTGGATTCACATTGATACATAAATAGTACAATCAATCCTTTCCAAAATATTAGAGGAGTGGCAATGAGTAGTTTTGAAGCGACTAAAAAGCGCCTAAAAAACATCCATGGCCGAATACCGGAATTCCCAGAGGAGTTGATGCGCCTGGTGCGCATGACTTACCACATCCAGAAACGGATGAAAGATTTGAGCAACGCCGCGCTGCGCAAATACGAACTGGTGGATGCCAGCTACATGGTGCTGGCGGTGCTGTACGGTTCGGACAACGAGACGTCGACCGCGTCCACGCTGGGCGAAGCCTGCATGGAAAAGCCGGCCAACCTGACGCGCGTGTGCAATGACCTGGAAGCGCAAGGCCTGATCACGCGCGGCAACCGCCCCGGCGACCGCCGCTGCGTGATGATCTCGCTGACCGACGCCGGCCGCGCGCTGGCCGAGAAGGTGCTGCCGGAAGTATGGAACAAGACCACGCGCGCCTATGACGGCTACAGCGCGGAAGACATCAAGCTATTGGAATCGCTGCTGAAACGGCAGCTGGATAATTTAGAATCACTTACCTGAACCTCAGCATATGAACACCTCTCCCGCCGCCCAGCCCTCCCAGGAACACAGCGCGGCGCGGAGAGTCCTCAACTGGGTGCACGCCCAAACAGCCGACTGGCTGCGCACCGAGGGCGAACGCTGGATCTTTGTCGCCAGGGCCATGCTGGCCTCCTTCTCGGCCCTGTGGCTGGCCTTCCGCCTCGGGCTGGACGCCCCCTACACCGCGCTCGCCACCACCATCATCCTCGCGATGCCCAGCAGCGGCATGGTGCTGGAAAAGGCGTTCTACCGTTTTCTCGGCACGCTGGTGGGCTGTTCGGCCGCGCTGGCGCTGGTGGCCTTGTTCCCGCAGGCGCCGATCGTGCTGTTCATCGGCCTGGCGCTGTGGGTGGCGCTGTGCACCGGCGGCGCGGCCATGCACCGCAACCAGCAGTCCTACAGTTTTGTCCTTGCCGGTTACACGGCGGTGATGATCGCGGTGCCGGCGGTGGATGCGCCGGACCACGTGTTCACGCTGGCGGTCACGCGCGTGACCGAGGTGGGCCTGGGGATTATCTGCTCGGCGGTGGTGCATGACGTGTTTTTCCCGCGCCGCCATTCGCGCGCGGTGATGCGCACGGTTCAGGCGCGCTATGCGGGCTTCATCGATTTTTGCCGGCAGGTGCTGGAGCACCGCATCACACCGGCCGACGCGGAGCTCAGTCATTTGAAGTTCGCCGCCGATATCGCCGCGCTGGAATCGGGCCG
Source organism: Duganella sp. SG902 (assembly GCF_013376005.1). Taxonomy (GTDB): domain Bacteria; phylum Pseudomonadota; class Gammaproteobacteria; order Burkholderiales; family Burkholderiaceae_D; genus Rugamonas. Next base: position 152,260 of record NZ_JABMJK010000012.1, read on the forward strand.
CGCCGCCGCCTTCTTTGAAGCGGGCCATTCGCGCTCGCATACGCGCCAGCTGCATGCGTTCAATGCCGCCTTCATGACGGCGCTGACCACCTTCTACACGCTGCACCGCCTGAGCCACCGCCTGCGCACGGCCGGCGAAGGCCCGGTGCCGGCGCTGGTGGAACCGATGTATGCGCACATGGCCGGCGCGCTGCGCAACGAGCTGACCTCCGCGCGCCTGGCGCGGATGCGGCACGAGCTTGCCAGCGATATCGCCGCCGCGCGGGCGCGGCTGGCCGCCGGCCCGGCGCTGGAACGCGCGCCGCGGATCGACTTCGACACCGCTGTGGAACTGCTGGAACGCTTCGCCGGCAATCTCGCCGACTTCGCCGCGCTGTACCACGGTCTGACGCAGCGCAAGCGCCAGCAGATCAGCGATCCCGGCGCCTACTCGCCCAGGACGCCGCCGGCTATCATCGTCGCCAGCGGTTTCCGCGCCGGCGTCACGCTGCTGGCGACAGCCGCCATGTGGTACTGGCTGGCGTGGCCCGCGACCGTCAACGCCGTGCTGATGGCGACCATTTTCTGCGCGCTGGCCTCGTCCTCGCCACGCCCGACGGCGCTGGTGCGGCAGGTGCTGATCGGCTTCCTGATCGCCATCCCGGCCGCCTTCGTCACCGAATTCCTGCTGGTGGCCAAGGCCGACAACTTCTACCCGCTGGTGCTGGCCGCCCTGCCGCTGTTCGCCTGCGGCGCCTACCTGAGCAGCGGCCCGCGCTGGGGTGGCGTCGGTGTCGGCCTCGGCATGTTCTCGGCCACGCTGGTGGTGCCGTCCAACCTGATGCGCTACGACGTCGAATCGTTCATCGGCAGCGAACTGTCGTTGACCATGGGCGTGGTGGTGGCCTACCTGATGTTCAAGGTGGTGCTGCCCGAGCACACCATGGGGCATCGCGGCCACGTGGCGGCCGCGTTGTGGCGCGAGGCGCAACACGCATGCGGCGCGCGCCTGCATCGGCTCAAGCGCCGCTTCGACAACCGCGTGCGCGACCTGCTCAGCCAATTGAACGCGGCGGCCGGTCCCGCGCCCAACGCGGAAACCCGCGCGGTGGTGCGCCAAGGCCTGACCTTGCTGGAGCTGGGCCACGCCGTCATCGAACTGCGCCAGCTGCTGGCGGCCTCGCACGCGGGTCGCGCCCGCGACAGCCTGGAGGCGGTGCTGCGCCAACTGGCCGCTTATCTGCGCGCGCCGTCGCGCCGGGGTGGCGAGCTGGCGCTGCAAGCGGTGCTGGACGCCGGCACCGCGATACGCGCCGCCCTGCCCGACGCCCATCCCGAACGGCGCGCGCGCCTGCACACGGCGCTGACCGATCTGCATTCCATCTACACGTCCTTGCTGGACCAGCTTTCAGGAGAACCGCATGTTCCATCCCCTGCCGCGTGAAGTCGATTTCTTTGGCGTGCTGCTGCCCGGCGTGCTGCCGGTGTTCCTGGCGGCCGTGCTGCTGCAATTGGTGCTCGATGCGGGCCTGAGCCACGTCGGCGCTTATCGCCGCAGCTGGCACCCGGCGCTGGTGCGGCTTTGCGTGTTCGTCTGCATCTTCAGCGCCCTGCTGGTCACCCTGTACCAATAACTTCATCTACCGAGAGAGCCTTCTGTGAGCGCATCCAAGATTTTTCGATTTTGCCTGACCATGCTGTTGCTGGCGGCGGCCCTGTGGATGGGCCGCTCCGCATGGGACCATTACATGGAATCCGCGTGGACCCGCGACGGCCGCGTCAAGGCCGACGTGGTCAACATCAGCGCCGACGTCGCCGGCGCCGTGACCGAAGTGCTGGTGCACGACAACCAACTGGTGCGGAAAGGCGATGTGCTGTTCGTGGTCGATAAGGCGCGCTACGAAAACGCGCTGGCTCAGGCGCAGGCCATGCTGGCGTCGCAGCAGGTGGAGAAAGGCCGCCGCGCGCAGGAAGCCAACCGCCGCGCCGCGCTTGACAACGCCGTGGTGTCGGCCGAGAGCAAGGAGATGGCGCAGGCGGCGGCCGGCACCGCGTCCGCGCAGTATCAGGCGGCGCTGTCGGCGCGCAATCTGGCGGCGCTGAACCTGGAGCGTACCGTGGTGCGCGCGCCGGTCAGCGGCTATGTCACCAACCTGAATGTGCACGCGGGCGACTTTGCCGCCGTGGGTGCGGCCAAGCTGGCGCTGATCAACGCCGATTCGTTCTACGTGGTCGGCTACTTTGAAGAGACCAAGCTGCCGCTGCTGAAAGTGAACGACAAGGTGGAAGTGCGCATGATGAGTGGCGCCGCGCAACTGCAAGGTCACATTGAAAGCATCGCGCACGGGATCACGGACCGCGACGCCAGCATGGGCCGCGAAATGCTGGCCGATGTGAATCCGACCTTCAACTGGGTGCGGCTGGCGCAGCGCGTGCCGGTGCGCATTCATATCGACGAAAAGCCAAGGAATCTGGATCTGGTGGCCGGCACCACCTGCACGGTGGTCATCCATGGATAACAATCTGATCCGGCTGTTTCTCGATGCCGCGCAGCTGGGCAGCTTTTCGGCGGCTGGCCGCAAGCATGGCTTGTCGCCGGCGGCGGCCAGCGCCAGCATCCAACGCCTGGAGGCGTCCTTGCAGGTCAAGCTGTTCGAGCGCACCACGCGGCAGCTGCGGCTGACCGAGGAAGGCCGTTTGTATCGCCACTTCAGCGAGCAGGCCATGGCGTTGATGGCGGAGGCGGAAGCCAGCCTGCACGCGGGCACTGGCGCGGTGCGCGGCGTGGTGAAGATTTCAGCGCCATCGGATTTGGGGCGCAACGTGCTGTTGCCCATGCTGGACCAGTTCCGCGCGCGGCATCCCGAGGTGCGGTATGCGCTCACGCTGACCGACAACACCGCCAACATGGTGCAGGACGACATCGACCTCGCGCTGCGCTACGGCCAGCTGGCGGACAGCGAGATGGTGGCGCGCGTGCTGGCGCCGAGCCGGCGTGTGGTGTGTGCGGCGCCGTCGCTGATCGCCAGCGATGGCGGCCCGGCCACGCCGGAGGCGCTGGCCAGCCTGCCCACGCTGGTGCTGGTGACCGCGCTCGGGCCAATGCAGGAATGGCGCTACCGCGGCAACGATGCCGACGACGAGCGCCTGTCCGTACGCGTGCGCCGCACGCAACAGAGCAACGACGGCGAAGTGATACGCAAATGGGCGATCGCCGGCCAGGGCTACGCGTACAAGTCGATCCTCGATATTTCGGACGATCTTCGTTGCGGGCGGCTGGTGACGGTGCTGGACGAATATTTCACGGACAGCGCGCCGCTCAATCTCCTCTACCACCGCAACCGCTATCAGCCGCCGCGCATCGCCCAGCTTATTGCGTTTTTGATGGAGCGCTTTGCGGATCTGACATAAGTCCCATTTGCCGCAGCAGCGTGAGGTTGTCCTCAAGATGCCAGTTTTCCGCGATGCGGCCGTCCACCACCCGGTACAGGTCGAAGGCCTGGAAATCGATGGCCTGGCCCTGGCCTTGTGTGCCGCCAAACCGGCCGGTGAAGTGGCCCGTGAAGTGCAGGCGCACCGACACTTGATCGCCGTGCGGCACGATGTGGGTGGCTTCGGCCTTCAGGTCGGGGACGGCGGCGCGGAAAGCTTGGGAGGCCTGCAGCGGGCCGCCCGGACCTTGCTCGCGGCCTGGCGGCAAGGTGCGGTCGATGAAGTTGGGCGCCAGCGCCTTTTGCGCCAGCGCGGGGTCGCCGGTATTCCAGAACGCGGCGTAGGTGCGCGCGGCGTCAACGACAGGATCGGCGTGGGCGGTGCCGGCGGCCAGCAGACTGGCAATGAGAAGTGCTTTCATAGGGGCTTCCTTTTCGTGAGTGAATGGAAGCCATTGTCCGCGCCGCGCGCCTGCGGCGGAATGCGGCCGGCGCTTGAAGCACCTTCAACGCCAGCTTGAATATCGCCGGGGCTAACGCGCGCCGGCGGCGTCGATGATGGCGCCGCTGACGTAGGAGGACTGCTCGCCGAGCAGCCACAAGATGGTTTCGGCGATTTCCTCCGGCTGGCCGCCGCGCCCCAGCGGCACGGTGGACGCCAGCTTGTTCACGCGGTCGGCGTCGCCGCCGCTGGCGTGGATGTCGGTGTAGATGATCCCCGGCCGCACGCAGTTCACGCGGATGCCTTCCGGGCCCACCTCTTTCGACAAGCCCAGCGTCAGCACATCCACCGCGCCCTTGGAGGCGGCGTAATCGATGTACACATTGCCGCCGCCATGGCGCGCCGCGCCGGACGACACGTTGACGATGCCGCCGCCCTGCCCGCCGCGCGCGGTCGACATGCGCTTGACCGCTTCTCGGCTGCACAGGAAATAGCTGAGGATATTGGTGCTGAACACCCGTTGCAGGCGCTCGGCCGACATGTCGGCCAGCTTGCCCCGCTGTTCCAGCACACCGACGTTGTTGACCAGCGCCGTCAACGGTCCCAGTTGCCGGTCGACCGCAGCGAACAGCCGCAGCACGTCCGCTTCCACGCCGACGTCGGCCTGCACGGCGATCGCCTCGCCGCCTTCGGCCACGATCTGCGCGCGCAGGCGCTCGGCCGCCGCCGCGTTGCTGTGGTAGTTGATGCAGACCGCGTAACCTCGGCGGCTCGCCAGCAAGGCCGTCGCCGCGCCGATACCCCGGCTGCTGCCGGTGACCAGCATCACCTGCTTCATTACTTCTCGGGGCTGAGATGACTCAGCGCATAGGTCAGGTGCTGCCACCAATGCTCACGCGACTGCACGGTGCGCAGGCATTTGCGGTCCAGCTCCGTCTTGAAAATCGGATCCACGCACTGCTTGGTCAACAGCGCGTTGCGCTGGTTCTCGGCATTCACCAGCGCAACGCATAGCCAGAAGATCACGCCCAGGAACACAATCACCAGGCTCCACGCCAGATGATTGATGTAAGTCCATTCAAACAAGTTCTCCAGCATCGGCGAAGATTCCTTGTAGATCTTCATGACCTGGCCTTCGACTTCCTCTCGTTCGTTTCGTGGGAATTTCATCGTCTTACCCGTCCTTCCTTGATTACTTCTTGCCGGCGCGTTCCTGCAGCGACTTCGCCACCAGGCTGTCCACCACCTGGAACATGACCTTGTGCGCCGCGTCAGCCGACGTCAAGCCGTGGCCCGCCACCGCCGGCGAGGTGGTGTAACGGCCGTCGATGACCAGTGCCGGCACACTATCCAGTTTATACTGAGTTGCCACTTGCTGCGCGCGTTTCAGCTTGGTCTGCACACCGAAGGAATTGAACGCCTCCAGGTACTTTGCCTTGTCCACGCCGTTCTTCACCACGAAGTCCAGCAGCGCGGCGTCGGTGTTCAGGCGGTTGCGCTCGACGTGGATGGCGTGGAACAGTTTTTCGTGCAGGTTGGTCACGTTCAGCGCTTCCAGCGTGTAGAACGCCTTGGCTTGGGCGTCGTCACCCATGTGCATGCGCTTGAAGACGATCTTGTCGCTGTTCTTTTTCACCCAGTCGGCCAGCACCGGATCGAGCACGTTGCAATGCGGGCAGTGATACATGAAGAACTCTAGCACCTCGACCTTTTTGCCGGTATCCGGGCGCGGGCCGTTGACGGTGTTGTAATCCAGGCCATCCTTGAAGTCGGCGGCGGTGGCGCCAGCGGCGGCCGCCACGAAGGCGACGGTGGCGAGCAGTGGGCGCAGGAAGCTCAGGAAACGCATATCTATCCTTCATATGAGATAAGTGGAAACGCGGGGAGATTACCACCTTTTTCACCTTAGGGCCCAGGGGTTAAGCCGGACTTAAGGCCGATGGCGGCGCGCCGTCTCCAGTTTTTCACACAGCACGGCCAGGCCGTCGGCGATGCGCGGCGTGGCCCGCACCAGCAGTTCGCTGTCCAGCATGAACAGGTTGTCGCGCTGTACCGCCAGCAGGCCTTTGTACGGCTTCCAGATGTTGACGCCGGACTGGCCGTCATGCTGCTCGCCGCCGATGATGGCTTCTGGATTTTCCTGCAACACGGCCTCGGTGCTGACTGAGGGCGCCGTCACCTTCAGGCCGGCGAACACATTGCGGCCGCCGCAAGCGCGCAGCGCGTCGCTGACGATATGCTCGCCGTTGAGTGTGAACAGCGGCTTTTCCCAGATCTGGTAGAACACCTTGACCGGCGCGCGTTGGGCGTAGGCGGCGCTCAGCTTGCCGATCTTCTGGCGATAGTCGCGCGCGGCCGCCTGCGCGGTGGCGTCGGTGCCCAGCAGCTGGCCGAGGCGGGTCAGGCTGGTGGCCACGTCGTCGAGCTTTTTCGGTTCGCTATAGAACACAGGAATGCCCAGGCTTTTCAGTTGCGCCAATTGGGGGCCAGTGTTCCCTGTCTGCCACACCACCAGCAAATCCGGGCGCAGCGCCAGCAGGCGCTCCATGTCGATCCGCGCGTCGCTGCCGATGACCGGGATGCGCTTGGCCGCTTCCGGGTAGTCGCTGTAGCTCATGGCGCCGACCACGCGCTCGCCGCCGCCGGCCGCGAACAGCAGCTCGGTGATGTGCGGCGCGGTCGAGATCACGCGCTGCGCCGGCCTGGTTAGTGTGACGCTGTTGCCGGCGTCGTCCCGCACGGTGATCGCGGCTTGCGCCGCGCCGCCGGCCAAGGCAAGCATCAGCATCAGCATCGGTAGCGCGCCGCGCATCAGAAGTCGTAGCGCGCCGAGATTTTCAGCTGGCGGCCGTTCGACGGATAGATGTAGCCCTTGCAGGCGAAGGCCTGCGAGAAGTATGCCTTGTCCGCCAGGTTCTGCCCCGACACGGCCCACTCCCACTGGCCGAATTTACGCGCGTAGCGCGCATCCAGGGTGGTGTAGGATGGGATCTCGCCGGCACAGGTGTTATTGAAGTCGTCGCCGTAGCGCTGCTTGTCCACCCATTGCGCGCCGATGTCGGCGGTCTGGCCGTCGCCGGTCCAGGCCAGGCGCGCGGTCAGCGTGTTGTTCGGCACCAGCACCATCTCCTTGCCGTTGTTGACGCCTTCGCGGAACTTGGCCTGGACGTGCTGATAGTGCGCGCTGACGGCCCATGCGGCGTCGATCCTCTGTTCCGCGTCCAGCTCGAAGCCCTGGCGGCGGGTCGGGTCCAGATTGGTGTTGACGCCGAAGTTCACGGTCGGATCGTAGAAGATTTCGTTGGTCAGGTTGTGGCGGAACACGCGCGCCGTGATCTTCCGCATGGCGGTGGCGTAGCTCAGGCCCAGTTCCGCGTCATGCGATTGCTGCGGCGCCAGCGGCTTGTTGACGCTCGGGGTCAGCGCGTTGTCGTCCGAGTTGGCGACGCGATAGCTCTGTCCCAGCTTGCCGAACACGGTGACGTCGCTCACCGGCATGTAGCTCGCCTGCAGCTCCCACGCGTTCAAACCCTGCACCACGTTATAGCCGGTGGTGGCGTAGCCCAGCGGATTGGCGAAGTCCTTGTCGAAGATTTCGCGGCGCACGCCGGCCGAGACACGCCCTTCATGCGCGGCGTCGAAGCGCAGCTCGTCGCGCAGGTACAGCGCCTTCGATTTCTGATTGGCGTCGGCGCGGGAATAATCGGAGACCGTGGTGCGCTCCCATTTGATGAAGTCCACACCGGCCACCAGTTCATTCACCATGCCGTTGATCGCGCCCAGTTTGCGCACGCGCGGCGAGAACTGCAGCTGCTTGCTTTCGTAGGTGCCGACCGATGGCACGCCGCCGTAGAAGTAGGTCGACTCCACGGTTTTCTTGCGGTACGAGAGATCGGCGGCGAGATCGTGGCCTGCCACGCGGTATTGGCCGGCCACGGTCAGGCGGTCACTGTCGAGCGAGCCGTTGTCATTCGGCGTTTTGGTCTGGCGCGGATTGGCGTTGAATTCCGCCTCGGTCAGCGAACCGGCCAGGCGCATGTCCTGGCGCGCGCCCTCGTAGCGGAAGCCGATGCGGTCGAACTGGTTGGCGAACCATTGCGCGCCGCCGCTGAAATGGGTTTGCTTGAAGTCGTTGTTGTCGCGGTAGTTGTCGCTGCGCTGAGTGTCGAGCGTGGCGTCGGCCGCGAAGTTGTTCCAGGCCTGTGCGCCGGACACGCGCACCTCGCCGGCGCGGAACTGGCCGCCCTCGACGAACACGCTGCCACGGCGGCTGTTGGCGCTCGGACGTTTGGTGACGATATTGATGACGCCACCGGTGGCGCCGTCGCCGTACAACACGCTGGCGCCGCCGCGCGTGATTTCGATGCGCTCCACGGTGTCGATCGGGATGGTGGACAGGATGGCGGTGGCCTGTTCGCTTTCCGACAAGCGCACGCCGTCCAGCACGATCACCAGATTCTGGCTGCTGTTGACGCCGAAGCCGCGCAGGTCGAGGCCGAAGTCGGGGCTGCCGTCCAGCGACTGGCGGCCGTACACGCCGCCGATCTTGCGGATGGCCGCGTTGACGTCGCCCGCGCCGGCGCGGCGGATCTCATCCGCGCTGATGATGGTGGCGCCGATCGGAGCCAGCGCCGGGTCGGCGTCGAAGCGCGAGCCGGTGACGGTCACGGTGCCGACATCTTCGGCGTGCGCGGCGAAGCACAGGGATACGGCGGCGGCCAGCAGGCAGGGACGGAATGCGGTCATGTGTCATCTCTCAGAATTTAGGCCCCGGCATTATACGCCGGTCAAGATCATTCAGCTTTTAGATATGATCTATCTATATTTACCGCATTGATGGCGCGGGCATCGGTGCTTATAGTGAAGCCTGAAAGGAATTCGCCATGAAACTACCTACTTACTTCCTGTCGCACGGCGGCGGCCCGTGGCCGTTCATGATGGACCAGGTCGGCCATTTATACGGCAAGCTGGATGCCTCGCTGCGCGATATTCCGCGCCAGATCGGCGTGACGCCCAAGGCGGTGCTGGTGATCACCGCGCACTGGGAGGGCCGCGATTTCACGCTCTCCTCGTCCGCGCAGCCGCCGATGATCTACGATTACGGCGGCTTCCCGCCGCACACCTATGAGGTGCAGTACCGCGCGCCCGGTTCGCCGGAACTGGCGGCGCAGGTGCAAGCTTTGCTCGACGCCGGCGGCCACAAGGCGTTGCTCGATCCGCAGCGTGGTTTTGACCATGGCACTTTCAGCGCCATGTATCCGGTGTATCCGCAGGCGGATGTGCCGATTGTGCAGTTGTCGCTGAAGTCCGGGCTCGATCCGCGGACGCACCTGGAGGTCGGCCGCTTGCTGGCGCCCCTGCGCGAACAGGGCGTGCTGATTGTCGGCAGCGGGCTGAGTTTCCATAATCTGCGCGCGTTCAACGCGGCTGGCGCGGCGGCATCGCATGCGTTTGATAGCTGGCTGCGCGAGACCATGGCCTTGCCGCCGCAGGAGCGCAGCGCGCGGTTGCTGGAGTGGGAAAAGGCGCCGGCCGCGCGCATGGCGCATCCGCGTGAGGAGCATTTGCTGCCGTTGATGGTGGTGCTGGGCGCGGCGGAGGATGAGGCGGCCAGTATGCCGTATCACGAGAACGCCTTCATGGGCGGCCTCGCCGTCAGCAGCTTCCGCTTCGGCTAACCCCGCCCGTCATTCCGGCGCAGGCCGGAATCCATGCTGAGGGTGCTGGCCGGCGGCCTGTGGATTCCGTTCGGGGCTGCGCTGGAATGACGTCTGGGGGTGCAGGTCGGCGTTCTATGGATTCCGGCCTGCGCCGGAATGACGTGCTAGGTGCCGCGTTTGCCGTTGGCGGCGGCGCGGGCTTTCTCTTCGGCGATGGCGGCTTTCTCGGCCGCTTTCTTCGCCATCTCGGCTTCGTGCTGCTCCAGGCGTACCTTGCGCGTCTCCGGCGTCTCCAGCGAGATGCGTCCCAGCACGCCGCTGCGGTAGTCGCCCAGGAAGGTGTGCGCGGCCTTCTCGTAATCCAGGTCGCCGCCCTTCTGGCGGAAGCCGCGCTTGATGCCCACGCCCTCCACCACGCCGATCGCGTCGAACTTCTCGATCTCCTTGAACCCGTAGCGCGCCACCAGCAGCTCCGGATAGTGCACCAGCAGCTCGCCGGCCAGGAACTCGGCCACTTCCTCCTCGATCAGCGCGTTCGAGCCGATGGCGTGGCTGGCGGCCAGCATCAGGCCATCGCTCGGCAAGGCGATCTTCGGCCACAGCATGCCGGGCGTGTCGACCAGCACGGTGTTCTTGTCGAGGTAGAGCTTTTGCTGCTGCTTGGTCACCGCCGGCTCGTCGCCCACCTTGGCCACGCGCTTTTTCAGCAGCGCGTTCATCAGCGTCGATTTGCCGACGTTGGGAATCCCCATGATCATGATGCGCAGCGGCTTGGTCGGCACGCCGCGATGCGGCGCCAGCTGCTTTGCCAGGTCCGGAATGCGCGCCACGTCGGCCGGCTTCTTGGTGGTCATGGCGTAGGCGGTCACGCCCTCCTGGGCGTTGTAGTAGGCGCTCCAGGCGGCCGTCGCGGCCGGGTCGGCCAGGTCGATCTTGTTGAGGATCTTCAGGCATGGCCGCTGGCGGAACTTGCGCAGCTCCTCCACCATCGGGTTGGTGCTGGCTTCGGGCAGGCGCGCGTCGACCACTTCGATCACCAGATCGGTGTTCTCCATCTGCTCCGCCGCCTTCTTTTTGGCGGCGTTCATATGCCCCGGGTACCATTGTATCGACATGCTCTGACCTTCAAAAACGTTCTGACAACCCGCTATTTTACCTTTATCATGAGGCGCTTTACACCATAATTACACAAACAACAACTCCGGAGTGCTGAAGATGAGCATAGCTGCACCGTCCAACCCGAAGGAAATCACGCTTCGCGGGATTATTCTGGGCATTCTGATAACACTGGTATTCACCGCCGCCCAGGTCTACCTCGGTCTCAAGGTGGGCCTGACCTTCGCCACCTCGATCCCGGCCGCGGTGATCTCGATGGCGCTGCTGAGCGCCTTCAAGGACGCCACCATCCAGGAAAACAACATCGTCCAGACCATCGCCTCGGCGGCCGGTACGCTGGCCTCGGTGATCTTCGTGCTGCCCGGCCTGCTGATGATCGGCTGGTGGGCGCATGTGCCGTTCTGGCCCACCTTCGGCGCCTGCGCCGTCGGCGGCGTGCTGGGCGTGATGTACACGGTGCCGCTGCGGCGCGCGCTGGTGTCGCAATCCAACCTGCCCTATCCGGAAGGCGTGGCGGCGGCCGAGGTGCTGAAGGTCGGCATGGCCTCGCGCGAGGGCGCGGCCGAAGGCAAGGCCGGCCTGCGCGCGGTGATCTGGGGCAGCGTGACCTCGGCCCTGTTCGCCGCCGGCGGCGCGGCCAAGCTGATGGCCGCCGAGGTGGCGATCTTCTTCCGCACCGGCGCCGGCGCCACCGGCATCGGCGCCTCCAGCTCGCTGGCGCTGATCGGCGCCGGCCACCTGATGGGCATCACGGTCGGCATCGCCATGCTGGCCGGCCTGATCATCGCCTGGGGCATCCTGGTGCCGCTGATGACCAACCTGACGCCGATCGCGGCCGGGGTGGCGGTGGCCGACCATGCGCTGGGCATCTGGAAAACCGAGGTGCGCATGATGGGCGCGGGCGTGATCGGCATCGCCGCCATCATCACCCTGGCCGGCCTGGCCAAGCCCATCCTGGGCGGGCTGAGGTCGGCCATGGAGACCGCGCGCAAGGCCAAGCTGGAAGGCGCCGCGCTGGAGCGCACCGAACTCGATATCCCGATCTTCATCGTCGGCCTAGTGACCCTGATTTCGATGGTGCCGGCCGGCTGGCTGCTGGCCAGCTTCCTGCAGGGCGGCCCGCTGGCGTCGCTGGCCGTGCCGCTGGTGGCGGTGGGCGTGGGCTACGTGCTGGTGGCCGGTATCTTCGCCGCCGCCGTGTGCGGCTACATGGCGGGCCTGATCGGCTCCTCCAACTCGCCGGTGTCGGGCATCGCCATCCTGACCATCCTCGGCGCCGCGCTCAGCGTGGGCATGGTCGGCCGCACCGTCATGGGCCCGGAGGTGGCGCAGGCGCTGATCGCCTTCGCGCTGTTCGTCACCACCGTGGTGCTGGCGGTGGCGGTGATCGGCAACGACAATCTGCAGGATCTGAAAACCGGCCAGCTGGTCAACGCCACCCCGTGGAAGCAGCAGGTCGGCCTGCTGATCGGCGTGGCCGCCGGTTCGTGCGTGGTGCCGCCGGTGCTGGAGCTGCTGAACCACGCCAACGGTTTCGTCGGCGCGCCCAATCTCGATTCGATCTCCGACCAGCCGCTGGCGGCGCCGCAGGCGCTGCTGATCTCGACCCTGGCCAAGGGCGTCATCGGCGGCAACCTGCAGTGGAACCTGCTGGGCTACGGCGTGCTGATCGGCCTGGCGCTGGTGCTGATTAACTTCGCGCTGAAGAAATCCAGCAACGACAAATACAGCCTGCCGCCGCTGGGCGTGGGCCTGGCGATCTACCTGCCGAGCGCGGTGATCACCCCAGTGGTGATCGGCGCCATCACCGGCTGGCTGTTCGACCGCGCGGTCGAGAGGAAGGTCGGCGGCGAGGCGGCCAAGCGCATCGGCGTGCTGGTGATGTCCGGCTTCATCGTCGGCGAGAGCCTGTTCAACGTGGCGCTGGCCGGCCTGATCGTGCTGTCCGGCCAGGGCGAGCCGCTGGCCATCGCCAACGGCATGGGCGAGGGGCAGGCCATGACCATCGCCCTGATCGTCGGCACCGCCATCGTCTGGGGCCTGTACCGCTGGTCGGCCAAAAATGGCCAGGCGGTACACCAGGCATAGACAAAACCGCCAGCGGACTCTATGATTGTCAAGTTTGCAATCATAGAGTCCACATGAAAACTTTTCTGCTGTCCCTGCTCCTGCTGACGGGCGCCGCCCAGGCCGCCGCGCCCGACGCCGCCAGCTTCTTCCGCTCCCCCAACATCAGCAATGTCGAGCTGTCGCCCCAGGGCGGCTATGTGGCGGCGGTGGTGGACCTGGCCGATGGCGTGACGGTGCTGGCGGTGCGCGACACCGGCGATCTGTCCAGGTACAAGGTGATTATCAAGACCACCGACCAGGAGCGCATCACGGCGGTGCACTGGATCAATGAGAACCGAATTGGCTTCACCATCAAAAATCTGCGCATCGAGTTCCTCGGCAACCAGGATGAAATGGCGGCCGACCGCGACGGCGCCAACCTGACCCACCTCATCTCCGGCAATTGGGAGCACCAGCGCGAAGCCACCGGCCGCGCGATCAAGGCCCAGCTGCTGACCGCCGACTACGCGTTCTTCGACGTGGCGCACGATGGCTCGGACGATATCCTGGTCGAGAAGTACAGCTGGAATGAAATCGACCGCACGCCCGACCATTCGCGCCTGTATCGCCTGAACACCCGCACGCGCCAGCTGCACGGCGCGCTGGAGGGCAACCAGCCGGCCGCCGTGCAGTGGTGGGGCACCGACACCTCGGACGTGCCGCGGCTGACGATCTCGCGGCTGAACGGCCGCTGCATCACCTCCTATCGCGGCGCCGCCGACAGCGCGTGGCGCGAACTCGATAACGGCGTGTGCTATCTGGACCGCCGCTTCACGCCGCAGTTCTTCGACGGCGACGACACGCTGTATGTGCGCGCCAGCCACCAGGGCTATGGCGCCCTGTTCCGCTACGACCTGAAGGCCATGAAGATGGACAAGGAGCCTTTCATGTCGGTGCAGGGCTTTGATTTCGATGGCAGCGCGGAGATCGATTACGACAGCCGGCGCCTGATGGGCGTTCATTTGCAAACCGACGCCGGCACCACCTACTGGCTCAATCCCGTGCTGAAAGCCGAGCAGGCGAAGATCGACGGCATGCTGCCCGCCACCACCAACACCCTCCACTGCGCCCGCGCATGCCTGAAGGCGCCGGTGGTGCTGGTGGTCGCTTCGTCCGACCGCCAGCCCAACCAGTACATCATCTACCACCGCGCCAGCGGCAAGCTGGAGGCGCTGGGGGTGACGCACCCCGACATCAAGGCAGAACAAATGGGACTGCGCGATTTCCACCGCTACCGCGCGCGCGACGGCCGCGGCATTCCGGCCTACGTGACGCTGCCGCCGGGCGAGGCGGCCGGCCCGCGGCCCACCGTGGTGCTGGTGCACGGCGGGCCGAATACGCGTGGCGCGTACTGGGACTGGGATGACGAGGCGCAGTTCCTGGCGACGCGCGGGTATGTGGTGATCCAGCCGGAGTTCCGCGGCAGCACCGGCTTCGGCTCGGAGCACTTTTCCGCCGGCCTGAAACAATGGGGCATGAGCATGCAGGACGACCTGGCCGACGCCGCGCAGTGGGCGGTCAAACAGGGCTGGGCCGATCCGAAGCGCATCGCCATCATGGGCGCCAGCTACGGCGGCTACGCCACGCTGATGGGACTCATCAAGCATCCCGAGACCTTCCGCTGCGGCGTCGAGTGGGCTGGCGTGACCGACATCGGGCTGCAATTCAACACTCCGCAATCGGACGCCTCGCAGGAGACGCTCAACTACAGCCTGCGCACGCTGATCGGCGATCCGGACAAGGACGCCGAGCAGTTCCGCCAGCACTCGCCGCTGCTGCGCGCGGCCGAGCTGAAACAGCCCTTGCTGATGGCGCACGGCCTGGAAGACTTGCGCGTGCCGGTCGAACACGCCCAGCGCTTCCACGACGCCGTCAAGCGCCACAACAGCCAGGTGGAACTCATCACCTACCACAACGAGGGCCACGGCTGGCGCCATCAGGAAAACCGCATCGCCTTCTGGCGGCGGGTCGAGGCCTTCCTCGACCAGTATCTGCGGCCCTAGATTTCGGCCAGCGCCTTGAGGTGGGCCACCACGCTGCGGCCCAGCGCCGACAGGTTGTAGCCGCCCTCCAGGCAGCTGACGATGCGCCCCTGCGCGTGCTGGCGCGCCACCGCCATCATCTGCTCGGTGATCCAGGCGTAGTCCGCCTCCACCAGGCCCATGCCGCCGATGTCGTCCTCGCGGTGGGCGTCGAAGCCGGCCGAGATGAAGATCATCTCGGGCTGGAAGGCGTGCAGCGCCGGCAGCCACTGCTCGGTCACGATCCGGCGCACCACGTCGCCCTTGCTGTGGGCCGGCACCGGCACGTTGACCTGGTTGGCGGTGACCGGCCGCGGCTCGCAGTACGGGTACAGCGGGTGCTGGTAGAAGCTGACCATCAGCGCGCGCGGCTCGTCGAGGAAGGCTTCCTCGGTGCCGTTGCCGTGGTGGACGTCGAAGTCGACGATGGCCACGCGCCGCAGGCCGCGCACGTCCAGCGCGTGCTTGGCGGCCACCGCCACGTTGTTGAACAGGCAGAAGCCCATCGGCTCGATCGGGCGCGCGTGGTGGCCGGGCGGACGCACGGCGCAGAAGGCGTTGTCGATCTCGCCGTCGATCACGGCGTTGGTCGCGGCCACGGCGGCGCCGGCCGCGCGCTGGGCCGCGCGCCAGCTCCAGGCGTTGAGCGAGGTGTCGGCATCGATCGGGTAGGTGTCGCCTTCGGCCGGCACGTTGTCGCGCACGATGGCGATGGCGTTGCGGCTATGGTTGCGTTCCAGGTCGGCCAGATCCACCAGCGGCGCTTCACGGTGCTCCAGCAGGTCGCTGATGTGCGAGCCGATCAACTGGTCGGCGATCGCCTGCAGGCGCGCCGGCGATTCGGGATGCCAGTCGCCCATGTCATGGCGCTGACAGTCGGGATGGCTGTAGATGGCTGTGGTCATGTTTTTTTACTGCTGCGAGCTGTTTCTCGCATAGAATCCCCTCAGGCGCTAATCTACCATACATATCATGTACACAAAATTGCATGCCGTGGCTCGCCAGGTGGGCGACATCGTCGTCGGCAAGGAGTCGCAGGTGCGGCAGGCGCTCACCTGCCTGCTGGCCGGCGGCCACCTGCTGGTGGAGGACGTGCCGGGCGTGGGCAAGACCACGCTGGCGCACGCGCTGGCGATTTCGCTGGGCCTGCGCTTCAACCGCGTCCAGTTCACCAGCGACCTGCTGCCGGCCGACGTCAACGGCATTTCGATCTACGAGCGCGAGCGGAACGGCTTCGTGTTCCATCCGGGGCCGATTTTCACCCAGGTGCTGCTGGCCGATGAGATCAACCGCGCCACGCCGAAAACGCAGTCGGGCCTGCTGGAGGCGATGGAGGAACGCCAGGTCAGCGTGGACGGCGCGACGCGCGCCCTGCCCGAGCCCTTCTTTGTGATCGCGACCCAGAATCCGACCCATCAGATCGGCACCTTCCCGCTGCCGGAGTCGCAGCTGGACCGCTTCCTGATGTGCCTTGCATTGGGCTATCCGGACGCCGCCGCCGAGCGCGCGCTGCTGATGGGCGAGGACCGGCGCGCGCTGCTCAGGACGCTGCCGGCGGCCATGACGGCGGACGAGCTGGCGCGGGCGCAGCAGGGGCTGCGGCACATCCACGCCTCGCCCGCGCTGATCGATTACGTGCAGGCGCTGGCGGCGGCCTCGCGCCGCAACGGCATGTTCGCCGAGGGCCTGAGCCCGCGCGCGGCGATCGCGCTGCTGCGGGCGGCGCGCGCCTGGGCAGCGCTGGAGGGGCGCGACCATGTGCTGCCCGAGGATGTGCAGGCGGTGCTGGTGCCGGTGTGCGCGCACCGCCTGCGGCCGCTGAAGTCGGCGCATGGCGTGGCGCTGGCCAGCCGCGATCTGGTCTTGCAGCTGCAAGAGTCGGTGCCGGTGTAGCACATCATGGTGGCGGAGCTGCAATCGCTGTATCGCAAGGGCCGCGACAAGCTGCGCGACCGGTGGCTGTTCCAGTTGCGCGACAGCGAGCCGGGCGAGGTGACGCTGACCATGCGGCGCGTGTTCATCGTGCCCACGCGCGCCGGGCTGGCGTTCGCGGCGCTGCTGCTGGTGATGCTGATCGGCGCCATCAATTACAACCTCGGCCTGGGCTTCGCGCTGACCTTTTTCGCCGGCGCCTGCGCGGTGGCCGACATGTACATGACGGCCAGGAACCTGGCGCTGCTGCGGCTGGCGCCGGGCCGCGTGCAGCCGGTGTTCGCCGGCGAGGAGGCGCGGTTCGAGCTGCATCTGCTGAACCGCGGCGGGCAGGATCGTTACGCGCTGTGGCTGGGCTTTCAGGCCGACGGCGAGCCGCGCCAGGTGACCGATGTGGCGGCCGGCGCCAGCAGCGCGGTGGTGTTGGCGGCGTCGACGCGCGAGCGCGGCTGGCTGGCGGCGCCGCGCGTGCGGCTGGTGACGCGCTTTCCGCTCGGGCTGTTCCGCGCGTGGAGCTACTGGCGGCCGGACGCGCGCGCGCTGGTGTATCCGGCGCCGGAGTCGCCGCCGCCGGCGCTGCCGTCCAGCGGCGCGGCCAGCGAGGACGGGCATGGCACGGTGGGGCTGGATAATTTTGCCGGCATCCGCAGTTATCAGCCCGGCGATCCGCTCAAGCACCTGGCGTGGCGGCAGATCGCGCGCCACGATCCGGCGCTGGGCGGGCAGCTGGTGACCAAGCATTTCGAGGGCGGCGCGGTGGCCGAGTTGTGCCTGGATTTCGCCGCGCTGCCGCTGCAGATGGACCTGGAGCGCAAGCTGTCGCGCATGGCGGCCTGGGTGCTGGAGGCCGAGCGGCGCGCGCTGCCGTACAGCTTCCGCCTGGGGCCGCACGACTACGGCCCGGCGCTGGGCGAGGCCCACCGCGCCGCCTGCCTGCGCGCGCTCGCGCTGTTCGGCCGCGAGGGCGCGCCATGAGCGCGGCGGCGGCCGGCGCGCTGGCGCGGCTGGCGGCGCGCCTGACGCGCGACAAGGCCGACACGCTGCTGTTGCTGGCGGCCGCGCTGATGGTGCTGGCGCCGCACGCGGCGCATCTGCCGCTGTGGATCAGCGCCCTGGCCGGCGCCACGCTGCTGTGGCGCGCGGCCATCACCTGGCTGGGCCGGCGCATGCCGCCGGTGTGGCTGCTGGTGCCGGTGGCCATGGCGGCGATGGCGGGCGTGTACGCCACCTACCGCACGCTGCTGGGGCGCGACGCCGGCGTCGCCATGCTGGTGCTGCTGCTGGCCTTCAAGCTGCTGGAGATGCACGCGCGGCGCGACCTGTTCGTGGTCACCTTCCTCGGCTTCTTCGTGCTGCTGACCAGCTTCCTGTACTCGCAGACCATGGGCGCCGCGCTGTGGGTGGCGGCCGCGCTGGTGCTGCTGCTGACGGCCCAGCAGTCGTTCCAGTACAGCGGCGCGGTGCCGCCGCTGCGGCGGCGCCTCGGCACCAGCCTCAGACTGTGCGCGCTGGCGGCGCCGCTGGCCGCGCTGCTGTTCATCGGCTTCCCCCGCCTGCAGGGCCCGCTGTGGGGCCTGCCCGGCGACGCGCTGGGCGGCAAGACCGGCCTGAGCGACAGCATGGCGCCCGGCAGCCTGGCGGCGCTGGCCCAGTCCGACGAGCCGGCGTTCCGCGTGCGCTTCCTCGACGCCGCGCCGCCGCAGCCGCTGCTGTACTGGCGCAGCATCGTGCTGGGCGACTACGACGGCCGCACCTGGACCCGGGTGCCGCGCAAGCGCGGCCTGCAGCGGCTGGAGATCGCCATCCACGGCCGCGGCCGGCCGGTGCGCTACGAGAGCACCATGGAGGCCAGCAACACGCGCTGGATCGCGCTGCTGGAGCTGGCCGGCCCCGAGGTGCGCCTGCCCGGCCACCGCGTGCGCGACACCGACGAGCTGGAGCTGTACGCCGCCGATCCCATCGAGCGCCGCCTGCGCTTCAGCGCCAGCGCCTATCTCGACTACACGCTGCAGGCCGGCGAGCTGCCGCAACGCATGGCACGCTGGCTGGAACTGCCGGCCGGCTACAACCCGCGCACGCTGGCGCTGGCGCGGCAATTGCGCGCGGCCCAGCCCGACGCCAGCGCCCGGCAACTGAGCGACGCGGTGCTGGCGCGCTTCCGCAGCCAGGGCTATGGCTACACGCTGGAGCCGCCGCTGCTGGGGCGCGACGCGGTCGATGAATTCCTGTTCGACAGCAAGGCCGGCTTCTGCGAGCACTACGCCGGCGCCTACGTGGTGCTGATGCGCGCCATGGGCGTGGCCGCGCGCGTGGTCACCGGCTACCAGGGCGGAGAGCTGAACCCGGTGGACGGCTACCTCACCGTGCGCCAGTCGGACGCCCACGCCTGGGCCGAGATCTGGACCCAGGCCGCCGGCTGGCAGCGGGTCGACCCGACCGCCGCCGTGGCGCCGGAACGGGTCCGGCGCAATCTGGCGCGCGCCCTGCCGCGCCCGGCCGCGTTCGGGCTGGCGCCGCTGCTGGCGCTGCGGAACGATCCCGATTCGTGGCTGGCGCAACTCAGATACCACTATGCCGCGTTGAATAATTCTTGGAATCAATGGGTACTGGATTACAATCCCGAGAGGCAGCGAAGTTTCCTTGAAGAACTAGGCGCCATCGTCGGCAACTGGCGCAGCGCGCTCGGCATGGGATTGGTGCTAGCCTTGCTGTTGGCGCTGCGCCGGCAGCGCCGGCGACGGCCCGCCGATCCGCTCGACGCGCTGTACGCGGCGTTCTGCCGGCAGCAGGCGCGCCGCGGGTATGGGCGCCGGCCGGCCGAGGGGCCGCGCAGCTATGCCGCGCGCCTGCGGGCGCTGCCGGCCAGCCAGGAACAACACGCTGCCATGGAGCAGTTTTTACACCTGTACGGCTTGCTGAAGTATGGCGCCGGCGGGACCGAATCACGCCCGGCGTCGCTGGCGACGCTGAAAACCCTGTTACCTTTATGCCGATGAAGACCTTGATCACCGCCCTGCTGCTCAGCGCAGCCACCCTCAGCGCCACGGCCGCGCCGGTAGACCGCTATGGCTACACGCTGCCGCCCAGCATGCAGAAAAAGAAGAAGCCGGCCGCCCCCAAGAAGAAACCCGTGCCGGCCATTGATTACGTCGGCGAATACGTCAACTTCGGCGACTGGAAAGATGTGCGCGCCTTCCTCGACGACGTCGCCGCGCGCGACGGCTTCGACCGCGCCGAGCTGAACACGCTGATGGCGCAGGTGCGCTATGTGGACGCCGCCGTGCAGCTGGTCAAGCCGGCGCCGCCCGGCAAGCCGAAGAACTGGCAGGCCTACAGCAAGCTGATGATCGACCCGGTGCGCATCGACGCCGGCGTCCGGTTCTGGAACGAGAACGGCGAGGCGCTCAGCCGCGCCGAATCGCTGTACGGCGTGCCGGCCGAGATCCTGGTCGGCATCATCGGCATCGAGACCGTGTACGGCCGCAACACCGGCCGCTTCCGCGTGCTGGACGCGCTGACCACGCTGGCCTTCTCCTACCCCGAGGCGCCGCAGCGGCGCGAGCGCATGGAATTCTTCCGCGGCGAGCTGGAGGCCACCCTGCTGTTCGCGCGCCAGACCGGCGTCGATCCGCTGTCGCTGAAGGGCTCGTTCGCCGGCGCCGTCGGCATGCCGCAGTTCATGCCCAGCAGCATGATGAAATATGCGGTGGACTTCGACGGCGACGGCAGGATCGATTTGCTCAACTCCAGCACCGACGCCATCGGCAGCGTGGCGGCCTTCCTGATCGCGCACGGCTGGCAGCGCGACCAGGGCGGCCCGCTGGTGTACGCGGCCACGGTCTCGCCCAACCGCGCCTGGGAGCCCATGCTGAACCAGGGGTTGACGGCCAGGTACGCGCCGGCGCAACTGACGGCGGCCGGCGTGACGCCGGCGGTGGCGCCGCCCGAGCAATTATATGGGCTGGTGGACTTGCAAAACGGCGCCGAGCCCACAGAATACTGGTTGGCCAACGCCAATTTCTTTGCGATCACGCAGTACAACCGCAGTTATTTCTACGCGATGTCGGTGGTGGAGCTGGGACGGGCGGTGAAGCTGGCGCGCGGCGCGGCGGGCGGCGCTTCAGGGATGTAAGCAAGCGTAACAACTTTTGTGCCGCGGGTTTGCTCGCGGTATTGTTTAGTTGACACTTGGAAATAATTTGTACACACTGCACATTAGGCGGGGGCAAATGGGCTACTTTACAACGGAATTGTTATATAATTAACTTTAACCGTTAATTAAAAGTGCGCACAGGCAGCTTAGCACAGAACTCGGTGTATAATTCTCACACAATGTTGCAGTCGGACAACAATACCCTGCGGGAAGCAGTTTTTTTTATTGCTGCTGAGTATTAGATCACGGAGTGTTGTACAATTGTGTATATATTATGAAACTTGTTATCCTGGAACCCGTGTCCGTGTGTGAGTCTCCTGGTAAGGATGGACATTGACGCAGCAAAGCCCCGAGTGTTGTACTTTGCAGGACAACTTTACAGAAGGAAAAGACGACATGACAAACCAAGTCGGCATAGACATGAACAACGATGCGGATGGCGATGATCTGCTGCAATACAATCCCAACCGCCTGCTCGACACCCTGATCGAGAACCTGCGCCTGAAAAACGACGCCGCGCTGTCGCGCGCGCTGGAAGTGGCGCCGCCGGTGATCAGCAAGATCCGTCACCACCGCCTGCCGGTCGGCGCCTCGCTGCTGATCCGCATGCACGAGGTGAGCGACCTGAGCATCCGCGACCTGCGTTACCTGATGGGCGACCGCCGCAACAAGTTCCGCATCAGCGACAAGCAGTTCAAACCGAAGGAAGGCGAGACCCCGGGCGGCGGCACCAGCAGCAACCAGGGCTGATCCGCCCACCGTCCCGCACGTGAAAATGCCCCCGTCCCCGCGCAAGGGACGGGGGCATTTTGCTTGGGGCGCTTACGCCGGGAACACGCCGGTCGACAGGTAGCGGTCGCCGCGGTCGCAGACGATGAACACGATGGTGGCGTTCTCCACCGTGCTGGAGAGGCGCAGCGCGATCTCGCAGGCGCCGGCGGCGGAGATGCCGCAGAAGATGCCCTCCTCGGCCGCCAGGCGGCGCGCCATGCGCTCGGCCGCCGCCTGCGACACCGCCTCCACGCGGTCCACGCGCGAGCGGTCATAAATTTTCGGCAGGTAGGCCTCGGGCCACTTGCGGATGCCGGGGATGGACGAGCCCTCCTCCGGCTCGGCGCCGATGATCTGGATCGCCGGATTCTGCTCCTTCAGGTAGCGCGAGGTGCCCATGATGGTGCCGGTGGTGCCCATGGCGCTGACGAAGTGGGTGACGCGGCCGTCGGTGTCGCGCCAGATCTCCGGACCGGTGCTCTCATAATGCGCGCGGGCGTTGTCCTGGTTGGCGAACTGGTCGAGGATGATGCCCTTGCCGTCCTTCTGCAATTGCTCGGCCATGTCGCGCGCGTACTCCATGCCGCCGGTCTTGGGCGTGAGCATGATCTGGGCGCCGTAGGCGGCCATGCTCTGGCGCCGCTCGACGCTCAGGTTCTCCGGCATCAGCAGCAGCATCTTGTAGCCGCGGATGGCGGCCGCCATGGCCAGCGCGATGCCGGTGTTGCCGCTGGTGGCCTCGATCAGGGTGTCGCCCGGCTTGATGTCGCCGCGCTCCTCGGCGCGCCTCAGCATCGACATGGCGGCGCGGTCCTTGACCGAGCCGGCCGGGTTGTTGCCCTCCAGCTTGCCGAGGATGATGTTGTTGCGGGCGGCCGCCTCGGCGCCGGGCAGGCGCACCAGCTGCACCAGCGGCGTGTTGCCGATCGTATCTTGCAAAGTCTTGTAAGCCATCGTCTTGTTGTTGGAGTTCGCGAAAACGACCATTTTAGCCGAGTTGACAGAAAGCAGCCGACTACCCCTTAAGACTTTGGACGGCGGGCACGCCATACGCTAGACTGGCAGCACTCCCGCAACCCGCTTCATATTTGGAACCGTCATGGCCACCACCCCCTTCGAACTGCTGCCCGAACTCACCCCGGACGACCCGGCGCCGATCACCGCGCACAACCTCGACCAGCGCCAGCACCAGATGTTCCCCACGCTGAGCGCGGCCGACGTGCGCCACATGCACCGCTTCGGCCACGTGATGTGCTTCCGGGATGGCGACATGATCTTCGAGGCCGGCAAGACCAGCTTCGGCCTGATGCTGGTGCTCAAGGGCGGCATCCGGGTCGACCGCTACGACGGCCTGGGCAACACCTCCTACGTGACCACCCACCAGGTCGGCCAGTTCAGCGGCGAGGTGGCGCAGCTGTCGGGCCGCCCGTCGCTGGGCAACGGCCACGCGGTGGGCGACGTCGAGGTGCTGGTGGTGCCGTCCGAATCGCTGCGCGCGCTGCTGGTGGCGCACGCCGACCTGGGCGAGCGCATCGTGCGCGCGCTGATCCTGCGCCGCGTCGGCCTGATCGAGCAGGCCTCGGGCGGGCCGGTGATCGTCGGCCCGCGCGGCCACGGCCGCATCCACACGCTGCAAACCTTCCTGCAGGCCAACGGCCATCCGCACGTGGTGCTCGATCCCGAGCACGACCGCCAGGCCGCCGACCTGATGGAACACTACCGCCCGCGTCCGGAGGAGCTGCCGCTGGTGGTGTGCCCGGACGGCGTGGTCAAGAAAAACCCGAGCGTGGTCGACATCGGCCGCTGCCTCGGCATGCTGCCCGAGCTCGACACCGACAAGGTGTGGGACGTGATCGTGGTCGGCGCCGGTCCTGCCGGCCTGGCGACGGCGGTGTACGCGGCGTCGGAAGGCTTGTCGGTGCTGGCGCTGGAGACGCGCGCCTACGGCGGCCAGGCCGGCGCCAGCGCGCGCATCGAGAACTACCTGGGCTTTCCGACCGGGGTGTCGGGCCGCGCGCTGGCCGGCCGCGCCTACGTGCAGGCGCAGAAGTTCGGCGTCGAGGTGGCGATTCCGGCGCCGGCCGGCCGGCTGATCTGCGACACCTATCCGCTCGAGGTGGAGATGTGCGGCAGCCTGCAGCGCCTGAAGGCCAAGTCGGTGGTGCTGTCGTGCGGCGCGCGCTACCGCCGTCCGTCGCTGGCCAACCTCAAGCAGTTCGAGGGCAAGGGCGTGTACTACTGGGCTTCGCCGGTCGAGGCCAAGCTGTGCAAGACCGAGGAGATCGTGCTGGTCGGCGGCGGCAACTCGGCCGGGCAGGCGGCGGTGTTCCTGTCGGGCTACGCGTCCAAGGTCCACATGCTGATCCGCAAGGACAGCCTGTCGTCCACCATGTCGAGCTACCTGATCGAGCGCATCCAGGCCACCCCGAACATCGAGCTGCACACCTGCACCGAGATCGTCGCGCTGGAGGGCGACGAGGACGGCCTCAAGCAGGTGCGCATCCGCAACAGCAAGACCGGGGATGAGTGCGATTACGACGTGTGCCGCGTGTTCCTGTTCATCGGCGCCGATCCCAACACCGGTTGGCTCAGCGACTGCGGCGTGGACGTCGACGCCAACGGTTTCATCCGCACCGGCTTCGACGTCATCAAGGCGCAGTGCAAGGCCAACTTCGCCAACGGCGTGTATCCGAAGGACCTGCCCACGCGCGCGGCGCTGGAGACCAGCGTGCCGGGCGTGTTCGCCATCGGCGACGTGCGCGCCACCTCCACCAAGCGCGTGGCCGCCGCCGTCGGCGAAGGCGCGGCCGTGGTGTCCCAGATCCACCAGTTCCTGGCCAACCTCCCGCTGGACAAGCTGAAGGTTTAAGCAGCGCTAGGCGCGTAGTGATCGAGATGCCGCCGCAGCGCCGTCAGGCGTTGCGGGTGGCGCGCGAGGAGTTGCTCAAAGAATTGGGTGACGGGCTTGGATAGCAGCAACTGCGCCTGCTCCTTGGCGGGCTGTTCATACCATTCCGTGGAAGCGAGCCAGCCACCTAACGCATCATCCAATCCCAGCCGGCGCGCTTCATCGACGCCGCGCCGCAAGCCCAGCCGCGCAACGCACTCCAGCCAGTTCCACCGATTGTTTTCCACCAACCGCAAAAGCGACGTGGCATCACCGCCCTCTTCAAGCCGGGCGCGCAGCGTGGCGAACGGGATGTATGCGCCATGCTTCCACACCAACCGGACCGCGAATTTGCGCGGGCCGACGGCTGGATCGTTCATGGCCGCCAACGCGATATCGTCCTTATCCGATTCCACCAGTTTGAACCAGGCGGCACGCGCAGCCAGCCTTACGCTCGGATAGGCGCTGGACTGGAACAAGCGCACCAACTCCACATCCGCCCCATCGCGCAAGGCGGCCAGGGCGATCAGGCAAATGCGCGTGCGGCGCACCGCCTGCATGTCTTGCCGCAGAAGGCTGCGATAGTGCGAGCGTACGTCAAAACCTCTCGCCAGCAGATAATTCGCCGCCACCTCACGCACCGATGCCTGAACGTCCAGCAAGGCAGCGACGGCGAACTCTTTCACGGATTCGCTGTCCATCGCCAGCAAGGCCCGGATTGCCACGATTCGCACCGGGCCAAAATGTGACTGCGCCGCAGCTTGGTAGCACGCGGCTTGCTGCGCTGGCGGCAGCTCCGCGCACAACAGCAGGGCACGCTGGGCAAGCACGATGTCATCGTTTCGCTCCAGAATCAGCGCAAGCAAAGCCGGGGGTTCGAGCAGGTGATGCTGGTCGAGCAAATGCACCGCCGCGCGCGCCGCCTGCATGTCCGGCCCGCGCGCGGCGGTGCAAAGATCATCGACCTTGACAAACCGCATCACCGCGCGCTCGAAGTTGATCAGCCAGTCGGCATAATCCCTTCTGCCGGGGCTATGCAAACGCAAGATCACCGGCATCACGGCTAACAACTTTGAGGCAGGAACGAATGGCAGCAACGTCATCAAGGCGATCCTTGCCGCGCGCTGCACCTCGGGCACCCAATCATTCAGGCGCCCAGCTACGGCCGGCAACAACTCAGGGTGCGCCAATTCCACGCATCGCTTGAGCACTGCCTCACGCACATAACCCGAACCATGCACCGCGTATTGGCTTAGCAGTTCCACCGAATCCGTGGCGCCCACTAACTGAAGGTGGTGCTCGTAATAATGCGCGCCCACATGAGCAGAGCTTCTTGGGCTAAACAAGGTTTTGAGTATCGTCATGTTCAAAGCATAACATCAGTCCTGCAGTTGCAAGAATGCAATGCGAGGATGTGGGGTGGTGCTATAGCTGCCGCGCCCTTGTGGGAGGTTTTCTCTTTTGCCGTTCTCTTTTTGTCTCTTTTTGTCTCTTTTGAACTCCTCCCGCTGATCGAGGTCTAAGAGACAGAAAGAGATAAAAAGAGAACGAAAGAGAAAGGAGAAAGAGAATGTGTCCCGCAAGCCCTGAGCAACTACCACCCCCACCTATACTCCCGGCAACGGTTTTTACCGAGCTGTGCAGCTATCTGCGCGAGAGCGGCAGCACGCTGTCGCCGAGCGAGGCCCTGATCAAGGCCGTGCAACTCTGGATCGCCAAGGGACGGGCGGACGCCATTCCGGCACAAGGCTATCAGTGGAAGCAGCTATTCCTGCCCGAGGGCACGCGGCTCCGCATGCAGGTCCGGGAATGCTGGCATACCGCCGCCATTGTTGGCGACGAGCTGATCTACAAAGGCAACCCGACTTCGCCGCATCAAATGGCCCGGCAAGCCGCCGGCGACGGCCGCAACGCGTGGCGCGAAATCTGGGTACTGATGCCGGGCCACAAACAATGGGCCAATGCCGACCGCCTGCGGGCGCAGTTGGTCAAGGAACGGGCGGCCATACCGCCCACGCCGGCCGAGTCGATGAAGATCGCGGCCAAGGCCATGAGCGACGCGCTGAGCACTGCCCTCACGCTGGTGGCGCACGCCAACGACCAGGCGCAGAACACACTCGAACGCCGGCTGCCCAAATACCGCCGCGCTTGGGACATGCTGGAGGACGTCGATTAAATAATCCTCCTGTTTTACAAGGGCGGCGTGGCGCGCGCTTTGATGCGCGCCAGCTGGGCGGCCTGGTAGGCGGCGAAGGCGTTGTCGAACAAGGTGCGGATCAGCGGGTCGTCGACGATGTCGGCGTCGGCCGGGGCACCGTCGATGCGCATGTACATCGAGGTCAGGGACTCGCCCAAGGCCAGCCCGGCATACAGTTTGGCTGCCGGGATTTCGGTCATCCAGGTCGGCGCTTCCTCGTCACCGCATGGCGCGATGCTGTCGCCGTGGATGCGGTAGCGGTAGTGCCGGGCGGCGCCTTCGTGATCGTACACCGACAACTGCCATACGCACGGCGTGGCGAAGTAGCTGTCTTCCGGCAGTTCCATCTCTTCATAGCGCGCCTGCAGGCCGCCCTGGCAGAACGCCCGCACCGATGCGGCTTGCTCCGCCGTCAGCGCGGCGAAGTGGCGCGCAATGTCGGCGGTGGGCGGCGGCACGATGTCGGGATCGTATTCGTAGTCGACATCCTGCTCGCCCACCGGCAGCACCCAAGGCAGCGGCGCCGCCGGCGCGAGCGCGGTCGCGCTCAATGCCACCGACACCGATGGATTCAGGCGCACCACCTGCGCGGCCGGCAGCCATTCCCTCACGGCTTGCGCGAACTGGCGATAGGTGATCGGGAACAGCGCGTGGTTGTACCACGACCACGGCTCCTGCCGGAACTGGCAGGAACTCGGCACCACGTAGCGCGGCGCCAGCGCCCGCAGCTGTTCCGGCCACTCCTCCGGCAAGACCACCGGGCCGCGTTCCGCGCGCGACGGCGCGATCACGTCCACCTCGCGCATGGTCTGGAATGGCCACAACACCATGTCCCACGGCGCGTAAGGCTTGAGCAGTTCCAGCGTCTCCGGGTCCATCCACGAATCGACCACGTTCAGCACGTTCAGCCCTTCCGCGCGGATCTGGAACATGGAATCGACGTCGGCCTCCAGCGCCCGCCGCGCGATCACCTCGAACGCACCCACCGTCACCACCGCGTCCAGTGCCAGCGGGCGCACGTCGGCGAAGCCCAGTTCGCGGATCATGGCGAACAGTTCATCGAACAGGCAATACAGGTAAATCGGCGTGGCGCGATCCAGCAGATCCAGGCTTTCCAGCGAACAGTGGTCGTCGTGGAAGTGCGAGATGAACACCGCGTCCGGCCGCAACGCCCTCACCTGCGCCAGATCGAAGCGCACGTCCGGATAGGCGTGGCAATTCCTGCTGAACGGGTTCTCGAACACCGGATCGAACACGATCCGCGTGGCGCCGCTCTCGAACACGTAGCCGGCGTGGAGGATGCGCGAGATTTTCATCTATGCCCCGTCATCAGCGCAGCGGCGCCGGATAGCTGGCCGGGCTGACGTTGCCGTCCACGTCCACCGCCTGCACGCCGAAGTAGACGTTGTCCTTCGACAGCGGCATGGTGAACTCGGTCACCTTGCCGACGAATCTGGCGTGCTGCCAGTCCGCCGCCGTGGTGTCGCGCCAGACGATGCGATAGCCCGCCAGATCCGGTTCGCTGTTGGCCTGCCAAACCAGCTCGGTATCGTTCTGCAGCTTGGCCGTGCGCACCTGCACCTTCTGCGGCGCGGCCGGCGCCAGCGCCAGCGACGACAAGGCCGCCGCGTTCACGCGCGCCACCTTGGCGATGTAGTCGTAGTCGTTGTACTGCGGCAGATCGCCTATCAGCACGCCGTTCTCGGTGCGGATGTTCTGGTGCTGGTGATTGAAATCCTCGGCCGGCTCGGTGAAGCGCAAGGCCGCATAGCCGCGCTCCAGGAACGGCATGTGATCGCCGCCGCGCAGATAGCGATCGCGCCGCTGGATGATGTTCACCTTGAACTTCGGCACATAGCGCTCGCCGGCCTCCTTCACCGCGCGCGCCAGCTGGCGCGACAGCGAATCGTTCTCGCCGCCGGTCTGGATCAGCGTGCGCACCGTCTCACTGTTCTCCTTCTGCACCGGCAGGCCTTCCGCGAACAGGCGCACCTGCGTGTCGTCCTTGCGGCCATGCTCGTCGCGCGAGCTGCCGATGATGTCGTTGGTGAACATGCCGGCGATGTTCCAGTTCTTCTGCTTCGCCTGCTCGGCCCAGTGCGCGGCGCCCAGCAAGCCCTGCTCCTCGGCCGCCACCGTCATGAACACCAGCGTGGCGTCGAATTTGTACTTGGCCATCACGCAGGCCATCTCCATCACCGCCGCCGTACCCGAGGCATCGTCGTTGGCGCCGGGCGCGTCGCCCACCGCGTCCATCACATCGGTATTGCGCGAATCATAGTGGCCGCTGACCACGTACATGCGGTCGACCGAGGCCGGCTGCGAGCCAGGCAAGGTCGCCACCACGTTGACGATCTCGGTCGGGCGGCTGATGCGCGCGGACACCGGCGCCACATGGCTGTCAAAGCTCACCTGCAGCGGCGTGCCGGCGCCGCAGCGCTCCAGCTCCGCCTTGATCCAGCGCCGCGCCGCGCCGATGCCTTCGGTCTCCGACACCGTGTCCGACATGGTGTGGCGCGTGCGGAAGCTGACCAGCTTGCGGATGGTGGCCTCGATCCGCGCCGGCGAAATCTCTTTGACGATTTGATCGATCTGCGCCTGGCGCCGGGCGGCGCCAGGTTCCGCCGCAACGGCAGGCAATGCCGCCAGGGCGGCGGCGAGGAGTACATACTGGTGTCGCATACGGCGTCTCCGATGAAAAGATGCAGTATCTTCTCACGGATCGGCCGGGGTGTGGACGGCGACTACTTGCCAGACTTGGCCGGTTTTTCGGCCGCCATCGGCGCGCCGTCTTTCGACTTGCCGTTCACCTGCAACCCGGCCTGGGACAGCCTCAGCGCACTTTTCTCGCCGATGCCCTTGACCCGCTGCTCCAGGTCCGCCCAGTCCTTGAATTCGCCCTTCTTGCGCTCTTCCAGTATCAGCTTGGTCTTGGCCGGCCCCAGGCCGCGGATGCTGTCCAGCGCGGCCGCGTCGGCCTTGTTGACATCCACCTGGGCCCAGGCCATGGTCATGCTTGCCGCCAGCGCGGCAATTGCCAGCAATAGTTTCTTCATCTTGGTCTCCATTAAGGTTAGGCAAGGGCGACAGTCGCACCTTGAACCACCTTAACGGCGCCCGCCGGCGGCGCGGTTGACGCCGCCGGTTTGAGCCAGATCAAGCGCCGAACAATTCCTCGCGCGTGACGGTGGCCGTGCCCAGCTTGCCGACCACGATGCCGCCGGCGCGGTTGGCGGTCTCCACCGCCTCCCGCCAGCCGGCGCCCGCGCCCAGCATGCAGGCCATGGTGGCGATCACCGTGTCGCCGGCGCCGGACACGTCGAACACCTCGCGCGCCTGCGCCGGCATGTGGAATTGCGCGCCGTCGGTGTACAGCGTCATGCCCTCCTCCGAGCGGGTCAGTAGCAGCGCGTCGAGTTTCAGTTCGGCGCGCAGGGCCTGCGCCTTGGCGGTCAGCTGCTCCTCGCTGTGCCACGAACCGACGATGCGCTTCAGCTCCGACTTGTTCGGCGTCAGCACGGTGGCGCCGGCGTAACGGGTGAAATCGTCGCCCTTCGGATCGACCATCACCACCTTGCCGGCCGCGCGCGCGGCGGCGATCATGTCGGCCACCGCCACCAGGCTGCCCTTGGCGTAGTCCGACAGCACGATCACGTCGTAATCGGCCAGCAGCGCCTTGAACTGTTCCAGCTTGTCGCGCAGGACCGTGTCGGTCGGCGCCTCCTCGAAATCGATGCGCACCATCTGCTGCTGGCGCCCGATCACGCGCAGCTTGATGATGGTGGAAATGGCTTCGTCGCGTTTCAGGTAGCTGCGGATGCCGCCCCCTTCCAGCAGCGAGGCCACCTCGTCGCCGGCCTCGTCGTTGCCGACGATGCCCAGCAGGCCGGCCTGCGCGCCCAGCGCCGCCGCGTTGCGCGACACGTTGGCGGCGCCGCCCAGGCGCGCCTCGCGCTTCTCGATGCGCACCACCGGCACCGGCGCCTCCGGCGAAATGCGGCTGACCTCACCGAACCAGTAACGGTCCAGCATCACGTCGCCCACCACCAGTATGCGTACTTTATCCAGATTGGTCGTCACGGTGCGGCCTCGTCAAGTGCGGGTCAGGATGGAACGGCCGATGCCGTGGTATTCGAACGCCGCCTCGGCCATCACCTGCGGCTCGAACAGATTGCGGCCGTCGAAGATCACCGCCTGCTTCAGCGCGGCGCGAATGCGTTCGAAGTCCGGGCTGCGGAAGGCCTTCCATTCGGTGACGATCACCAGCGCCTCGGCGCCGCTCAGCGCATCCATCGGGCTGTCGGCAAAGCGCACGCGCGCCAGTTCGTCGGCCGTCAGGTCCAACGCCAGCACGCGTTTGGCTTCCGTCATCGCGACCGGATCGTACACGGCCACCGTGGCGCCGGCGTCGATCAACTGGCGCAGCAGCACGCGCGACGGCGCCTCGCGCATGTCGTCGGTATTCGGCTTGAAGGCCAGGCCCCATACGGCGAAATGCTTGCCACGCAAGTCCTCGCCAAAGCGCTTGATCACCTTCTGGCCCAGCACCAGCTTTTGCTTGTCATTGACCGCTTCCACCGCGCGCAGGATCAGCAAGTCCTGGTCGTACTGGCGCGCGGTGCGCTCCAGCGCCTGCACGTCTTTCGGGAAGCACGAGCCGCCGTAGCCGGCGCCGGCGTACAGGAAGCTGTGGCCGATGCGCGGATCGGAGCCGATGCCATGCCGTACCGCCTCGATGTCCACGCCCACGCGGTCGGCCAGGTTGGCCAGTTCGTTCATGAACGAGATGCGGGTGGCCAGCATGGAGTTGGCGGCGTACTTGGTGAACTCGGCCGAGCGCACGTCCATCCAGAAGGTGCGCTCGTGATTGCGGTTGAACGGCGCGTACAGCTTCTTCATCATGGCGGCGGCCTTCTGCCCTTCCGCCGTGCTGTCATGGCCGATGACGATGCGGTCCGGGCGCATGAAGTCCTCGACCGCCGCGCCCTCTTTCAGGAATTCCGGATTCGACACCACCGAGAAGCTGGCATGGGCGCCACGCGCGGCCAGTTCCTCCTGCAGGGCCGCCTTCACGCGGTCGCCGGTGCCGACCGGCACGGTGGACTTGTCGACGACGACCTTGAAGCCGGTCATGTGCTTGCCGATGTTGCGGGCGGCGGCCAGCACGTACTGCAGGTCGGCCGAGCCATCTTCATCGGGCGGGGTGCCGACCGCGATGAACTGCACGTCGCCGTGCGCCACCGAGGCCGCGACGTCGGTCGAGAACTGGATGCGGCCGGCGGCGCGGTTGCGCGCCACCACCTCCTCCAGGCCCGGCTCGTGGATCGGGATGCCGCCGTTGTTCAGCAGATCGATCTTGCGCTGGTCGAGGTCGAGGCAGAACACGTCGTTGCCCAGTTCCGCCAGGCAGGCGCCGGTGACCAGGCCGACGTAGCCGGTGCCGATGATGGTGATTTTCATAGCTATTGCCTTTAATACCACCACCGTCGTCCCGGCGAAGGCCGGGACGACGGCGGAGTTGGTTAATTCATGACATTCAATTCTTCCGTGCGGCGCGGCGGGTAAGTCTCCCAGCGGCTGCAACCAGGACACTGCCAGTAAAACTGGCGCGCCTTGAAACCACAATGGCTGCACTGATAGCGCGCCAGCTTCTGCGTGTAGCCATGCACCAGATTCTTCACCATCGACAGCTCCGGCACCACGGCCGCCGGCGCGTCCATCAGGCGCGCCTCCAGGAACTTGTCCAGTCCCAGCAGGGTCGGCGTGCGGCGCAGCTGCTCGCTGACCAGCTGCTTGGCCGCCTCCACCCCATCCAGCTCCAGCACCGCCTTGTACACCACCTCCACCAGATCGATGGACGACGCCTGCTCAAGGTAGGATTTCAACAGATTGACGCCTTCCTGCGGCCGGCCCACCTTGCGGTAGCCATCCATCAGGCGCTGCGCCACCAGCGCCACGTGCGGCACGCTGATCTGCTCGACGCGGCGCCAGGTCAGCAGCGCGGCCTCGACGTCGCCCTGGGCCAGCTGCGCGTCGCCGGTCAGCATGGTGGCGCGCACGTTGACGCGGTCGGCCTGCAGCGACTTCTCCAGCAGCTCCAGCGCCTGCTCCGGATGCAGATGCACCAGCGCGTCCTGCGCCAGCTCGCAGTAAAACTGCGCGATCTCCTTCTGGCGCGACCCCGCGCCCGACTCCTGCAGGCCGATGGCCGCCTCGATCGCGCGCGGCCACTCCTTCTCGCGCTGGAAAATCTCCAGCAGCGCGCGCCGCGCCTGCGCCGAATACTGGCCGTTCAGCAGCGTGTTAAAGGTCTCCTCGGCGCGGTCCAGCAGGCCGGCCTTGAGATAATCCATGCCCAGCTCATACTGCGCCTGGTCCTTCTGCTCGGGCGGCAGGTCCGGGCGCGCCAGCAGGTTCTGGTGCACGCGGATGGCGCGCTCGGTCTCGCCGCGGCGGCGGAACAGATTGCCCAGCGCGAAGTGCATCTCGGCCGATTCCGGGTCCAGCCGCACGATCTCGATGAAGGCGTCGACCGCCTTGTCCGGCTGGTCGTTCAGCAGATGGTTCAAGCCCTTGTAATAGCCGCGCGGCAGGGTGCGCGACTCCGACAGCAGCTGACGGATGTCGACCCGCGCCGCGACCCATCCCAGGCCAAAGAAAACCGGGATGCCCAGTAACCACCAGAGTTCAAATTCCATGCTGTGTGCTTGTCGTTATTGTGTATTGACGCTGTCCGGCTGCGGCTGGCGGTTGGCCTGCTGCGCCGACGCCTGCAGCGTGTGGATGGTCGTCTTGTGCTTGTTGGCCTCGCGGCGATGACGGAACACCGTCGGCGTCAGCGCCAGCACGCCCAGCACGGCGCCGGCCACGAAAAAGCCCAGCAGCATCAGCACCAGCGGGCCGCGCAGCTCGTAGTGCAGGAACAGCTGCAGATCGACCTCCTGCGAGTTTTTCAGCGCGAAGCCGAAAAACAAGACGAAGATGATGAAGCCTATGAGGGTGGAGATGAATTTCATCAGCCAAGGTCCTGTGGTCTAGTTCCGAGGACGCCAGTATCGCACCTCGGGCAACAAAAAAAAAGCGGCACCCCGAAGGACGCCGCTTTGTTTTAACTATTGAATGCTTCAGTCCTCGATGATCGGTTGCCCGACCATCGCGTCAACCCGCTCGCGCAACTGCTTGCCCGGCTTGAAGTGCGGCACCCGTTTTTCCGGCACCATCACCTTGTCGCCCGACTTCGGGTTGCGCCCGATGCGCGGCGGCCGGCTGTTGAGGGCAAAGCTGCCAAAACCGCGGATCTCGATGCGCTGACCGGTCGCCAGGGCGTTGGTCATCGCATCCAGAATGGTCTTGACGGCGTATTCCGCATCTTTGGCCACCAGCTGAGAGTAACGCTCAGCCAGGC
Source organism: Duganella sp. SG902 (assembly GCF_013376005.1). Taxonomy (GTDB): domain Bacteria; phylum Pseudomonadota; class Gammaproteobacteria; order Burkholderiales; family Burkholderiaceae_D; genus Rugamonas. Next base: position 186,363 of record NZ_JABMJK010000012.1, read on the forward strand.
GGTTGATCAGTTCGGACTTAGTCATCGACTAGTTCTTAGTTTTTGTTGTCCAGCTTGGCTTTCAGCAGCGCGCCCAGGCTGGTGGTGCCCGAAGCGGCGTTGCTGTCGGCGGCGATGTTTTTCATCGCTTCAGCGGTGTCGGCCGAGTCTTTGGCCTTGATCGACAGCTGGATCGAACGTGCTTTGCGGTCGATGTTGATCACCAGAGCCTCGACGGTGTCGCCGACTTTCAGGTGGGTGCCAGCATCTTCCACGCGGTCACGCGAGATTTCCGAAGCGCGCAGGTAGCCTTCCACTTCTTCCGACAGCTGGATCACGGCGCCTTTAGGCTCCACCGATTTCACGGTGCCGGTGACCAGCGAACCCTTGTCGTTCATGGCGGCGAAGTTGTTGAACGGATCACCTTCCAGTTGCTTCACGCCCAGCGAAACGCGCTCGCGCTCCACGTCGATGGCCAGAACCACGGCTTCCAGCTCGTCGCCTTTCTTGAACTTGCGCACGGCTTCTTCGCCGGACTCGGTCCACGACAGGTCGGACAGGTGCACCAGGCCGTCGATGTTGCCAGCCAGGCCGATGAACACGCCGAAGTCGGTGATCGACTTGATCGCGCCCTTGACCTTGTCACCCTTCTTGTGGGTCACGCCGAAGTCGTCCCATGGGTTGGCCTTGCACTGTTTCATGCCCAGCGAGATACGGCGACGCTCTTCGTCGATCTCCAGCACCATCACTTCCACTTCGTCGCCCAGCTGGACAACCTTGTTAGGAGCGACGTTCTTGTTGGTCCAGTCCATTTCCGACACGTGCACCAGGCCTTCGATGCCTTGTTCAACTTCAACGAACGCGCCGTAGTCGGTCAGGTTGGTCACTTTACCGAACAGGCGGGTGCCTTGTGGGTAGCGACGCGACAGGCCGGTCCATGGATCGTCGCCCAGTTGCTTCACGCCCAGCGAAACACGGTTCTTCTCTTGATCGTACTTCAGGACTTTCGCGGTGATCTCCTGGCCAACGGTCAGCACTTCCGATGGGTGACGCACACGACGCCATGCCAGGTCGGTGATGTGCAGCAGGCCGTCGATGCCGCCCAGGTCCACGAACGCGCCGTAGTCGGTGATGTTCTTCACAACGCCGGTCACCACGGTGCCTTCTTTCAGGGTTTCCATCAGCTTCTGACGCTCTTCGCCCATCGACGCTTCGATGACGGCGCGGCGCGACAGCACAACGTTGTTACGCTTGCGGTCCAGCTTGATAACTTTGAACTCGAGGGTCTTGCCTTCGAACGGGGTGGTGTCCTTGACCGGACGGGTGTCCACCAGCGAACCTGGCAGGAAGGCGCGGATGCCGTTGGTCAGCACGGTCAGGCCGCCCTTGACTTTGCCGTTCACGGTGCCGACGACGATCTCGCCCGACTCCATTGCTTTTTCCAGAGCCAGCCACGACGCCAGACGCTTGGCCTTGTCGCGCGACAGGATGGTATCGCCGAAACCATTTTCCAGCGATTCGATGGCCACGGAAACGAAGTCGCCTACTTTGACTTCCAGTTCGCCCTGGTCATTCTTGAATTCTTCAACAGGGATGAAAGCTTCCGATTTCAGGCCTGCGTTGACGATCACGAAGTTGTGATCCAGACGAACGACTTCAGCCGAAATTACTTCGCCCGAGCGCATATCTTGACGCGACAGGGATTCTTCGAAGAGGGCTGCAAAACTTTCCATAATAATAAAACTTCCAGGTTAGCCAGTAAGGCCCGCACAATGCGGCTTCAACTGGGTTAGGGTTGATAAAGGTGTTACTTGGTGATGCCGGCGTACCATTGCAAGACCTGATCGACCGCTTGGTCAGCGTTCATATTCGAGGTATCCAGCACGAAAGCGCCCTCTGCTGGCGCGAGCGGGGCGATGGCCCGTTTTGTATCCCGGTCGTCGCGCGCCTGTAAATCCACCAGTAGGTCTTGCATATTAGCAGAAAATCCCTTGTCTATCAATTGCTTATAACGCCGCCCGGCGCGCGCCTCGACCGAGGCCGTCAAAAACACCTTGAGCGCGGCGTGCGGGAAGATCACCGAGCCCATGTCGCGGCCGTCCGCCACCAGGCCCGGGGCCTTGCGAAAACCCAGCTGCAGCCCCACCAGCGCGTGGCGCACGGCCGGGAAAGTGGCGATCCTGGAGGCGGTGTTGCCGACCTCCTCCGCGCGGATGGCGTCGCTGACGTTTTCCTGCGACAACACGATGTCGCCGCCCTGGAAACTGCACTGCAGGTGCTCGGCCAACTTGGCCAGCGCGTGCTCGTCGGTCAGATCGGTGCCGCGGCGCAACGCCGACAGCGCCGTCAAGCGGTACAGGGCGCCCGAGTCCAGGTAATGGAAGCCGAGCTTATCGGCAACGCGGTGTGCGACCGTGCCCTTGCCGGATGCGGTGGGGCCGTCGATGGTGATGACTGGAATCTGGGAAGTTGGCATATCAGTTACTTTGCAATTTTCGCAAATGCGTTGAAATAGTCAGGGAAGGTCTTGTTCACGCATTTCGGGTCGTTGATGCGCGTGACGGCGCCCTTGCGCAGCGCGCCGTCCAGCGACACCAGCGAGAAGCACATCGCCATGCGGTGATCGTCGTAGGTATCGATGGTAGCAGGTGCGATCACGGCCGGCGGCGTCACCTTGATGAAATCCGGGCCCTCCTCCACCGTGGCGCCGACCTTGCGCAGCTCGGTGGCCATGGCGGCGATGCGGTCGGTCTCCTTGACGCGCCAGCTGGCGATGTTGCGCAGCGTGCTGGTGCCGTCGGCGTACAGCGCGGCCACGGCGATGGTCATGGCGGCGTCGGGAATGTGGTTGAAATCGGCGTCGATGGCCTTCAGCGGGCCGTTGGCGCGCGCCTCGATCCAGTTGTCGCCCATGGTGATCTGCGCGCCCATCCGCTCCAGCGCGGCGGCGAAGCGCACGTCGCCCTGGATCGAATTATTGCCCACGCCCTCCACGCGCACGGGACCGCCGCCAATGGCGCCGGCGGCCAGGAAGTAGGACGCCGACGAAGCGTCGCCCTCGACGTGGATGGTGCCCGGAGACTGGTAGACCTGGCCCGGCTGGATGGTGAACGACTCCCAGCCATTCTGCTCGACCTTGACGCCGAAGCGGCGGATCAGATTCAGCGTGATTTCAATGTACGGCTTGGAGATCAATTCGCCAACGACGTCGATGGTGATGGCGTGCTCCCTGGCCATCAGCGGCGCCACCATCAGCAGCGCGGTCAGGAACTGGCTGGACACGTCGCCGCGCACCGACAGGCGGTCGGTGGTGATCCTGCCCTGCTTGATGTGCAGCGGCGGATAGCCCTTGTTGCCGGTGTACTCGACATTGGTGCCGGCGGCGTTGAGGGCGTCGACCAGATCGCCGATCGGGCGCTCATGCATGCGCGGCACGCCGTGCAGCGTGTAATCGCCGCCGATGACGGCCAGCGCGGCGGTCAGCGGGCGGATCGCGGTGCCGGCGTTGCCCATGAAGAGGTCGGCCGATTTATTCGGCAGCACGCCGGCCACGCCGGTGACGTGGTGGATGGTGCCGGTGGCGGTTTTCTCCTCGGTCCACTCCACGCCGAGGGAGCGCAGCGCGGCCAGCATCACGGCCGTGTCGTCGGAGGCCAGCAGGTCGACGATGGCGACCTGGCCCTGCGACAGCGCGGACAGCAGCAGGATACGGTTGGAGATGGACTTGGAGCCCGGCAGGCGCACCGCGCCCTCCACGTGAGGGACCGTTTGCAGGTCGAGGTATTCGTGAGTCATAAAATTTATCCTTTCGCCCTCCCCCGCCCCCCCGTCATTCCGGCGAAAGCCGGAATCCATGCTGAGTGTCCCGGCTTCGGCTGTCGGGTTATGGATTCCGGCTTTCGCCGGAATGACGGCGGAGGGGAGTCAACTAATCTGCTTTATCTTGCGACGCCGGCGCTTCGGCCGTTTCGATCGCGCTTATCCATTGGTGGCGGGCCTGCTGAGCGTTGCTATAGATCCGCTCCAGCCCCGCCCCATCCCCGGCCGCAAGTTGCGCGCGCAGCGTCGTCAGCTGCGCCATATAGGCATCCAGCTCCGTCAACAACGCCGACTGATTGGCCAGGCTGATATCCCGCCACATCTCCGGCGACGAGCCGGCGATGCGCGTGAAATCGCGGAAGCCGCTGGCCGCATACTGAAACAGCAAATCCGCATGCGGCTTCCTGGCGATATCATCCACCAGCGCGTACGCCAGCAAGTGCGGCAAATGGCTCACCGCCGCGAACACCTTGTCATGCTCCTCCGGCGTCAGCCGATGGATGATGGCATCGCAGGCGCGCCATGCGGCCGCCACGCGCTCCACGTCAGCCTCCGTATTCTCGGCCAGCGCGGTGATCACCACCTTCTTGCCGACATACAGATTGTCGATGGCCGCATCCGGCCCGTTGGTCTCGCGGCCCGCGATCGGATGGCCGGGCACAAACTGCGCCACCTTGCCGCCCAGCGCGCGCCGCGCGGCGGCCACCACGTCCGACTTGGTACTGCCCGCGTCCGTAACCACGGTGCCGGCCTGCAGATGCGGCACAATCGCCGCCAGAATCGCCTCCGTCTGCGCGACCGGCGCGGCCAGCAGCACGAGGTCCGCGCCGTGCAGCGCTTCCGCCAGCGAGGCCGGCTCGCTCGCCGCGCCGACCGCATCGACGATGCCCAGCTCCAGCGCGCGCGCCATCGAGGCGGCCGAGCGGCCGACGCCGACGATGCTGCGCACCGCGCCCGCCTTCTTCAGCGAACGCGCGAACGAGCCGCCGATCAGGCCTACGCCAAAAATAACGACCTTGTTCAGCATTTACTCCGCCAATGCTTTCGCCAGCGCTGCGATGAACACCGCGTTTTCCTGCGGCAGGCCAATCGAAATACGCAGCCACTCCGGCAGACCGTAGTTGCCGACCGGGCGCACGATCACGCCCTGCTTGAGCAGCGCCAGATTCACGCGCGCACCGGCGCCCGCGTCATTGCCCACCTTGACCAGCACGAAGTTGCCATACGAAGGCACATACTCCAACCCCATCTGCTCAAACGCCTCGACAAACTGCCGATAGCCAGCCGCGTTGTTGGCCGCGCTCTGCTTGAGGAACGCCTTGTCGTTCAACGCCGCGATGGCCGCCGCCTGCGCCAGCGAATTCACATTGAACGGCTGGCGGATACGGTTCATCAAATCCGTCAACGCCGGCTGCGCGATCGCAAAGCCCACGCGCAGACCCGCCAAACCATACGCCTTGGAGAAGGTACGCGACACCAGCAGGTTGGGATACTTCTTCACCCACTCCGCCGACTCAAACTGATTCTCTTCCGCCAGGAACTCGTTGTAAGCCTCATCCAGCACCACCACCACGTGCGAAGGCACCTTGGCCAGGAACGCCTCGATCTCCGCCGCCGGAATGAAGGTGCCGGTCGGGTTATTCGGATTGGCGATGAACACCAGACGCGTATCATCGCGGACCGCCGCCAGCATGGCCGGCAGATCGTGACCGTAAGCCTTGGCCGGCACCACGATATGCTGCGCGCCCACGCCCTGCGTCGCCAGCGCGTACACCGCGAACGAATACTGCGAATACACGATCGACTGGCCGCGCTCCACGAACGCATGCGCGGCGATTTCCAGGATGTCGTTGGAGCCGTTGCCCAGCGTGATCCATTCCGCCGGCACATCGTAGCGCTTCGACAGCGCGCCCTTCAGATCAAAACCGTTGGCGTCCGGATAGCGCCCCAGCTCCGCCACCGCGGCGGACATGGCCTGCTGCGCCGACGCCGGCACGCCAAACGGATTTTCATTCGACGCCAGCTTGACGATGGAAGCCTCATCGAGGCCGAATTCACGCGCCACTTCCGAAATCGGTTTGCCGGCCTGGTAAGGGGCGATGGCGCGGACGTACTCCGGGCCGTAGTTCTTGCTCATGTTGTCTCTCTTCGAAATCAGGTCAGGCTGACCGGGTAGGAACCCAGCACCTTGAAGAATGCGGCATTGCCTTGCAGCTCATCGAGCGCCTTGGCGACGGCGGGGTCCTGCACATGGCCTTCCACGTCGACGTAGAAGTAGTATTCCCACGTGCCGGTGCGCGCCGGACGCGACTCGAAGCGCGTCATCGACACGTTGTGCGCGGCCAGCGAACCAAGCAGGCGATAAATCGACCCCGCCTTGTGCGGCGCCGCCAGCGCCAGCGAGGTGCGGTCCTCGCCCGACGGGCCGGCCTGCAGCGAGCCAATCACCGCGAAGCGCGTGCGGTTGTGCGGATCGTCCTGGATATTGGCCTTGACCGTGCCCAGGCCATAGCGAACGCCGGCGCGCTCGCCGGCAATCGCGGCGATGCCATGGTCGTCGCGCGCCATGCGCGCCGCCTCGGCGTTGGACGAGACGGCGCGCCGCTCGATGTCCGGGTAGTTGTTGTTCAACCAGATCTGGCACTGCGCCAGCGCCTGCGCATGCGCGCAGATGGCGGTGATGCCGTCCATGGTGCCGGTCGCGGTCAGCAGGCTGTGACGCACGGCGATCGACACCTCGCCGCTGATGGTCAGCGGCGTATGCAGCAGCAGGTCCAGCGTGCGGCCGATGGCGCCCTCGGTCGAATTCTCGACCGGCACCACGCCGAATTCCGCCGTCCCCGCCTCGGTGGCGCGGAACACCTCATCGATCGACGAGCAAGGCAGCACGTCGACGGCGGTGCCGAACTGCTGGTACACCGCCTGCTCGCTGTAGGTGCCGGCCGGGCCGAGGAAGGCCACCGTCACGCGCTTCTCCAGCGCGCGGCAGGCGGACATGATTTCGCGCCAGATGGTCTGCAGCTCGCTGTTGCCCATCGGGCCGGGATTGCGTTCGGCCACGCCGCGCAGCACCTGCGCCTCGCGCTCCGGACGGAACACCGGGGCGCCGGTTTCCGCCTTCACATGGCCGACTTCCTGCGCCACCTTGGCGCGCTGGTTCAGCAAGTCCAGGATCTGCGCGTCGATCGAATCGATCCGCTCGCGCAAGGGTTTGAGTTTATCGTTCATTACAGGCCTGCGAATTCGTTCAAGTAGTCTACGAGCGCTTGCACGCCCTCGATAGGCATCGCGTTATAGATCGATGCGCGCATACCGCCGACGGACTTGTGGCCCTTCAGTTGCAGCAGGCCGCGCGCTTTGGCGCCGGCCAGGAATGCTTCGTTCTTGCTTTCGTCCTTCAGGTAGAAGGGGACGTTCATGCGCGAGCGGTTGGCCGGCGCAACCCGGGTTTCGTAAAAATCGCTGGCGTCCAGCGCGTTGTACAGCAGCTCGGCCTTGGCGATGGCGCGGCGCTCCATCTCGGCCACGCCGCCCTGCTTTTTCAGCCACTGGAACACCAGGCCGGCGATGTAGATGCCGTAGGTCGGCGGCGTGTTGTACATCGATTCGTTGTCCGCCACCAGCTTGAAGTCGAACGCCGAGGGGCAGATCGGCAGCGCCCTGCCCAGCAGGTCGTCGCGGATGATGACGATGGTGACGCCGGCCGGGCCGATGTTCTTCTGCGCGCCGGCGAAGATCACGCCGTATTTCGCCACGTCGATCCGGCGCGACAGGATGTGCGACGACATGTCCGCCACCAGCACCAGATCCTTGAAGCGCGGATCATTGAAGTCCGGCTGGTACTCGACACCGCCGATGGTCTCGTTGGTGCACATGTGCAGATACGCCGCGCCGGGCGTCAGCCGCCATTCCGCCTGCGGCGGCACTTGCGTCGCCGACGAGGCGGCGACGTTCACGTTGGCGTATTTGCGGGCCTCCTTGATGGATTTGTCCGACCACGAACCGGTGTGGATGAAATCGATGGTTGCGCCCTCGGGCTTGTGGCCCAGCAGGTTCAACGGGATCAGGGCGTTCTGCGACAGTCCGCCGCCCTGCATGAACAAAATCTTGTAATTGTCCGGTACCGCCAGCAGCTCGCGCAGATCGCGCTCGGCCGCCTTGTAAATCGACATAAACTCCGGTCCGCGGTGGCTCATCTCCATGACCGACATGCCGCTGCCATGCCAGTCCAGCATTTCAGCGGCGGCCTGCGCCAGCACTTCCTTCGGCAGCACCGCGGGGCCGGCGGAAAAGTTATAGATGTGAGTCACGTTGCGTTCCTTCTGATAGAGGTGTTACTTGGCTTGTTCCTGCTGCAGCTTCTGGATCATCGGGCCGATGCGGCGCTGCACGATCTGCTGGCCCAGCTGCATGCCCTCGCCCATCAGCTTGGGCATCGAGTTCAGCATCTTGGCGCCCACCGGCGTGCGGTAGAAGGCGGTGATCTGCTTGAGCTCATCGGCGCTGAAGGTGCGCGCGTACAGCGGCACCGTCTCGGCCAGGATCTCGTCCACCAGCGTCGGGTCGCTCATCATGTCCTGCAGGGTCTTGATCACGCGCGGCAGCTCGGCCTCCATCTTGGCCAGCGCCTTCTGCTTGTCCTCGGCGCTCAGCTTGGGATTGTTCTTGATGCCGGCCTCGGCGCCGGCGCGCATCGACACGCCCAGGCTCTGCGACATCTGCTGCATCGCGCCCGCCATCATCTGGCGGTAGTTCATCGAATCGAACAGTTCCTTGGCGGCGGCGGTGGCGGCCGGATCGGCCGCCGCGGCCTGCGCCTGCGCGTGGGACGGGGCGGCGCCGATCAGGGCCAGGGAGGTCACCAGTGTAGCTACGATTTTTTTCATCAGTACGCACCTTAAAATAAATACGGGGCCAGTCCCCGTCGCAGTGTGCCGCGACAGACCTGGCCCCGCTGGAGTGGGACTCGCGTCCCGCCTGTCAGCCTGTTACTCGGCTGCCGAATCCGGGCCCGGTTCCAGCTCGACCTCGTCGATGTCGGTCTCCACCACGCGCTGCAGGCCGGACAGCTTGGTGCCGTCCTCCACCGCGATCAGGGTCACGCCCTGGGTGGCGCGGCCCATCTCGCGGATCTCCGACACGCGGGTGCGGATCAGCACGCCGCCGGTGGTGATCAGCATGATCTCGTCGGTCGAATCGACCAGCGTGGCCGCCACCACCTTGCCGTTACGCTCGGAGGTCTGGATCGCGATCATGCCCTTGGTGCCGCGGCCGTGGCGGGTGTACTCGGTGATCGGGGTGCGCTTGCCGAAGCCGTTCTCGGTGGCGGTCAGCACCGACTGCTGCTCGTTCTCGGCCACCAGCAGCGCGATCACGCGCTGGCCCTCGTCGAGGTTCATGCCGCGCACGCCGCGGGCGTTGCGGCCCATCGGACGCACGTCGTTCTCGTCGAAGCGCACCGCCTTGCCGGCGTCGGAGAACAGCATCACATCGTGCTCGCCATCGGTCAGCGCGGCGCCGATCAGGAAGTCGCCCTCGTCCAGGTCGACCGCGATGATGCCGGCCTTGCGTGGATTGCTGAAGTCCTTCAGCGGCGTCTTCTTCACGGTGCCCAGGCTGGTGGACATGAACACGTAGTGGTCCTCAGGGAAGGTGCGGTTCTCGCCCGACAGCGGCAGGATCACGGTGATCTTCTCGTTGTCCGCCAGCGGGAACATGTTGACGATCGGCTTGCCGCGCGAGTTGCGCGAGCCCTGCGGCACCTCCCACACCTTCAGCCAGTACATGCGGCCGCGGTTGGAGAAGCACAGGATGTAGTCGTGGGTGTTGGCGATGAACAGCTGGTCGATCCAGTCCTCGTCCTTGGTGGCCATGGCCTGCTTGCCGCGGCCGCCGCGCTTCTGCGCGCGGTACTCGGTGATCGGCTGCGCCTTCATGTAGCCGGTGTGCGACAGGGTCACCACCATGTCCTGCGGCGTGATCAGGTCCTCGGTGTTCAGGTCGCTGGCGTTGTGCTCGATGTTGGAACGGCGCGGATCCTTGGCCGGATCGCCGAACTCGCCCACCATCGAGGTCATCTCGTCGGTGATGATGGTGGTCACGCGGGCCGGCTTGGCCAGGATGTCCAGCAGGTCGGCGATTTCCGCCATCACGTCCTTGTACTCGTTGACGATCTTGTCCTGCTCCAGGCCGGTCAGGCGCTGCAGGCGCATCTGCAGGATTTCCTGCGCCTGGTCGTCGGACAGCTTGTACAGGCCGTCGGCCTGCATGCCGTAGTGCTTGGGCAGGTGCTCGGGGCGGAAGGCGTCGATGCCGCCGACGGTGTCGCCCTCGCCGGTGCGCGCCAGCATCTCGCGCACCAGCGACGAATCCCACGATTTCTCCATCAGGGCGGTCTTGGCCACCGGCGGCGTCGGCGCCGCCTTGATGATGGCGATGAACTCATCGATGTTGGCCAGCGCCACGGCCAGGCCCTCCAGCACGTGGCCGCGTTCGCGCGCCTTGCGCAGCTCGAACACGGTGCGCCGCGTCACCACCTCGCGGCGGTGCGACAGGAAGCACTGCAGCATCTCCTTCAGGTTCAGCAGGCGCGGCTGGCCGTCGACCAGCGCCACCATGTTCATGCCGAAGGTGTCCTGAAGCTGGGTTTGCTTGTACAGGTTGTTCAGCACCACTTCCGGCACTTCACCGCGCTTGAGCTCGATGACCACGCGCATGCCCGACTTGTCGGACTCGTCGCGGATGTCGGAAATGCCCTCGAGCTTCTTGTCGCGCACGTTCTCGGCGATGCGCTCCAGCAGCGACTTCTTGTTGACCTGGTACGGCAGCTCGTCGACGATGATGGCGGTGCGGCCGCCATCCTTGCCGTATTCCTCGTAGTGGGTCTTGGCGCGCATCACCACGCGGCCGCGGCCGGTGCGGTAGCCGTCGCGCACGCCCGAGACGCCGTAGATGGTGCCGCCGGTCGGGAAGTCGGGCGCCGGGATCAGCTCGATCAGCTCGTCGATCGAGCAGTCCGGGTTGTTCAGCACGTGCAGCGCGCCGGCGATCACCTCGTGCAGGTTGTGCGGCGGGATGTTGGTGGCCATGCCCACCGCGATGCCGGACGAACCGTTGATCAGCAGGTTGGGGATGCGGGTCGGCAGGACGGTCGGTTCCTTTTCCTTGCCGTCGTAGTTGGGCTGGAAGTCGACCGTGTCCTTGTCGATGTCGGCCAGCAGTTCGCTGGAAATCTTGTCGAGGCGGCACTCGGTGTAACGCATGGCCGCCGCGCCGTCGCCGTCGACCGAGCCGAAGTTGCCCTGGCCGTCCACCAGCATGTAGCGCAGCGAGAAGTCCTGCGCCATGCGCACCAGCGTGTCGTAGATCGAGGCGTCGCCGTGCGGGTGGTACTTACCCATGGTCTCGCCCACCACACGGGCGCATTTCACGTACGGACGGTTCCACACGTTGTTCATTTCGTGCATCGAGTACAGGACGCGGCGGTGCACAGGCTTCAGGCCGTCACGCACGTCCGGCAAGGCGCGGCCGACGATCACGCTCATGGCGTAATCGAGGTAGCTCTTGCGCATCTCTTCTTCGAGGGAAATAGGGATTGTTTCTTTTGCGAATTGATCCATTGGCCGGTCGTTTTACTGTGGTTTGTTAAGCCTCTCCCAAGAGACAGGCAAGCGTACGATTTTAGCATGGGCGCAAGGCAACTAGCGGAAATCCGCGGCGGCCCTGCAATCATGCGGTGTGGCGGCATGCCGCACGGAGTAACAAGTTGTAATATTCATGACACATTACTCAATTATTATCGACAATCACGTTGCAACAAAACAACATTTTGGTTGAACGCGGAATAGCGCCGTGTTGGCGCTATTTAAACGACTTTCATCGAATGTGGCAAAATGGACGAGAAGTCAATTGCTTGAATCACAAGCGGAAAACGAGCCTGACGCCCCTGCGTGGTAGAATTCGCCCCACGCAAAGAACTACGTCACGCAGTTTTCTGCAGATATCACCCCCGAAAGGAACAAAAATATGAAAAAACTGATTTCGATGCTGGCCATCTCGGCTGCATTCGCTGGCTCTGCCATCGCCCAGACCGCACCAACCGCGCCACCGTACGCGCCCGTCACCCAGGACATCAAGGCCCCGACGCCGAAAAGCGCCTACGTGCAGGACGCCCGCGGCGTGATCGCGCGCGACCCGTTCGGCCTGTGCTGGCGCACCGGCTACTGGACCCCGGCCGACGCCGTGCCAGGTTGCGACCTGCCGATCTGCGTTGAGCCAGAGAAGCTGGAAAACGGCAAGTGCGTAGCACCGCCGCCACCACCGGTCGCGCCAGCCCCGGCACCGGCGCCAGCCCCGGCCCCGGCACCGACCCCGGCACCAGTGCCAACCGCGCAAAAAGTGAGCTTCGCCGCCGACGCCTTCTTCGACTTCGACAAGGCCGTGCTGAAACCGGAAGGCAAAGCCAAGCTGGACGACGTGACCTCGAAACTGGGTTCGATCAACCTGGAAGTCATCATCGCCGTGGGCCACACCGACTCCGTGGGCACCGACGAGTACAACCAGAAGCTGTCGGTACGCCGCGCTGAAGCCGTCAAGGCCTACATCGTCTCGAAAGGCGTTGAAGCCAACCGCGTGTACACCGAAGGCAAGGGCGAGAAACAACCTGTGGCGGACAACAAAACCGCCGAAGGCCGCGCCAAGAACCGTCGCGTGGAAATCGAAGTGGTCGGCACCAGCAAGTAATTGCTGACGCTCCACTGAAGAGCCCCGCTTCGGCGGGGCTTTTTTATGGCCGCTGCATTAAAATAGCGGAATTAGTCTTTTTCAATCGTTGCCATGAACGCCGATCCATTAGAACTGCAAAAATTCTCCGAACTCGCGCACCGCTGGTGGGACCCGACCTCGGAATTCCGCCCGCTGCACGAAATTAACCCGCTGCGGCTGGAATGGATCAACGCCCGCGCGCCGCTGGCCGGCAGGAATGTGATCGACATCGGCTGCGGCGGCGGCATCCTGTCCGAGTCGATGGCGCGCAAGGGCGCCACCGTCACCGGCATCGACCTCGGCGAAAAGGCGCTGAAGGTGGCCGACCTGCATTCGCTGGAGTCGGGCGTGCAGGTGCGCTACAAGCTGATCGCCGCCGAGGACATGGCCGCGCAGGAGCCCGGCCAGTACGACGTGGTCACCTGCATGGAGATGCTGGAGCACGTGCCCGATCCGGCCGCCATCGTGCGCGCCGCCGCCGCCCTGGTCAAGCCGGGCGGCCATGTGTTCTTCTCCACCCTGAACCGCAACCCCAAGTCCTACCTGTTCGCCGTGATCGGCGCCGAGTACATCCTGCGCATGCTGCCCAAGGGCACGCACGACTATGAGAAGTTCATCACCCCGGCCGAGCTGTCGCAGTTCATCCGCGGCGCCGGGCTGGAGGTGCAGGGCTTCAAGGGCATGGGCTACAACCCGCTGACCAAGATTTATTCGCTCAACGACGACACCAGCGTCAACTACCTGGTGGCCGCGCGCCGCCCACTGTGATCATGACCGCCACCCCACGCGCCATCCTGTTCGACCTCGATGGCACCCTGGCCGACACCGCCCCCGACCTGGCCGCCGCCGTCAACCTGCTGCGCACCGCGCGCGGGCTGGAGCCGACCGCCTACGACATCCTGCGCCCGACCGCCTCGGCCGGCGCGCGCGGCATGATCGGCGCCTCCTTCGGCCTCACGCCGGACGACGAGGGCTACGCCGAGCTGCGCGACGGCTTCTTCAGCAACTACGAGGCCGCCATGGCCGTGCACAGCGGCCTGTTCGACGGCATCCGCGAGCTGCTGGACGGGATCGAGGCGGCCGGCCTGCGCTGGGGCATCGTCACCAACAAGCCCATGCGCTTCACCGACCCGCTGCTGCCGCGGATCGGCCTGGCGCACGCGGCCTGCGCCATCTCCGGCGACACCACGGCGCACGCCAAGCCGCACCCGGCGCCGCTGCTGGAGGCGGCCAGCCGCCTGCAACTGGCGCCGGAACAGTGCTGGTACGTGGGCGACGACCTGCGCGACATCCAGGCCGGCAAGGCCGCCGGCATGCTGACCATCGCCTGCGGCTGGGGCTATTGCGGCCCGCTCGAGCCGCTCCACTGGCAGGCCGATCACGTGTGCCAGCAACCATCCGAACTGCTGTCGCTGCTGCGATCGACCCTGCCGGCCGGCGCGCTGGCGGCCTGACCCACCGAGATTCTTGTTGCTGTACGGACAGAGTCGGCGTACTCTAGCCGTACTCAACAATTCAGGTGGATCATGCATATCCCAGCGCCGGGCACGCCCATCCCGCAGCCGCAGGCCGACACCGGCGCCGCGCTGCCGCAACGCACCGGCGCGCCGCAAAGCTGGATGGTGCGCGTGGCCGACGCCAAGTATTACTGGTACGACCCGCTGGTCGAGATCGGCGACAAGCCGGACATCCGCGACCCCGTCGGCCGCTACCTGCGCCGCATGGAATTCGAGCTGGACGCCACCGCCGCCCGCCGTCACCTGTTCCTGGCCGTCAGCCGGCCGCGCGTGCGCTTCGACATCGCCGGCGCGCTGCACTGGGGCTTCTTCTCTCTCAAGCTGAGCTTGCCATTGCTGCTGGGCGCCGAGCGCCGCAAGGACGGCGTCACGGTCGAACTCAAGGCGCCGTTCGGGGCCAAGCTGAAAAAACCGACCATCGCCATGACCGAGAGTTTCCTCACGCTCGACTGGGGCGGCCCGGTGGAGGTGCTGTCGGTGCACGACCTTCTGCGCATCTACGCGCCCGCCGTCCAGCCGCCGGGCACGGTGGCCCTCGTCGGCCAGACGCACGACCCCGAGGCGCGACTCGGCAGGGGCCGGCTGCCGGCCATGCGGCAGCTGCGCGAACAGGCGGGCGCCGCGCACGACACCCTGCTGCTGGTGCTGGGCGTCCAGGTCGAGGTCAACTGCGCCGAGGGGGATCCGGCCGCCCTGCCGTTCAACACCGACCCGCTGGTCGCGGACACCCTGCTGGCCGAGCGCGTGGACCTGATCGAGGCAGCCCTCGCCCGCCACTTCGAGGGCGGTCAGGCGCGCGGCCGCCAGCGCGGCGAGCGCCTGACGGCGGTGCAGCGGGCCAACCAGCTGGCGCAGTACACCATCGACCTGGCGTTGCCGCCGGCGTGCGGCAGCTACAATCAGCTCGGCTCGGCGTCGGCCGGCGCCGCCGCGCGCCACCTGCTGAGCTGCTTCATCGCCGATGGCCAGGCCCAGGTTGCGTCCATGCCACTGCCAACCGTGCTCAAGGCGGGTAAAAGCTGACTGGTGTTACATTGGGTGATATTCTTTGCCGAGGCCGATGTTTCCACATGGAAATATCACACCAGAGGCACTATAATCACATCACGATGAGACACTTGGAGCGCGCAACATGAGCAATGACGACGACGATTACCCAGATCCGTCGCCGGAAGAGCTGGGCATCGGCGCGCTGTTCGAGGAGGCGCCCGAGCCTTTCCACGACCTGCTGGCGCCGCCGCCGGACGCGATGGAGGAACTGCTGCCGCTGATGCCGCAGCGCACCGCCGCGCCCCAGACCTGGGTGGTGACGGTGGCCGACGCCAAATTCCACTGGTACGACCTGATCGCCGGCTTCCCCGAGGTGCCGGACATCCGCGACCCGGTCGGCCGCCACCTGCGCCGCATGCAGTTCGACCTCGAGGCGACCAGCGAGAAGCGCCTGCTCTACTTTGCCGTCACCCGCCCGCGGGTGCGCTTCGACACCGCGCGCGCCACCAGCTGGGGTTTCTTCTCGCTCAAGCTGACCGTGCCGCTGCTGGTGGGGCCGGAGGAAAAGAAGGACACGCTGACGCTGGAACTGACGGTGCCGTTCGCCGCCACGCTGAAAAAACCGTCGGTGGTGCTGACCGACCGCTTCATCACCCTCAACTGGGGCGGCCTGATCGAGGCGCTCTCGATCCACGACGTGCTGCAGCAATACGAGAACAACCTGAACTACAAGACCGAGGTGCAATACGTCGGCCAGACCAAGGACCCGCTGGGCCGGCTGGCGCGCGCGCGCCTGGTGCCGGTGCAGCGCGTGCACCAGAGGTTCAGCGAGGACAACGACATGCTGCTGCTGATCCAGCGCTTCAACGTGGAGGTGCTGTCGGACGACGGCGACCCGGCCGAGCTGGAAGCCAACCAGAACCCGGTGGCGGCCGACATGCTGCTCAAGGACCGCATCGACATCATCGAATGCGCGCTGATCCGCTACTTCGAGGGGCCGGAGATGCACGGCCGCAGCGACAAGGAGGCCGAGGTGCGCAAGCAGCGCCTGCGCGAGGCGCAGGCCGCCAACCAGCTGCAAAGCTTCCGCATCGACCTGCGGCTGGAGGACGCCGGCCAGTACCACGAGCTCACCTCGCGCCACACCGGTTCCTCGCGCAGCCACATCATCGACTGCAGCATCGTCGACGGCGAGGTCCTCGTCACCCGCGTGCCGGACAAGACCGCCAAGCCGTGACTTAGCCCTAAACCGCCGCCAGCGCCTGCTCCAGGTCGGCCAGCAGGTCGTCGCTGTGCTCGATGCCGATCGACAGCCGCACGGTGTCGCCGGTGACGCCGGCCTTGGCCAGCTCCTCCTCGTTGAGCTGGCGGTGGGTGGTGGACGCCGGATGGCAGGCCAGCGACTTGGCGTCGCCGATGTTGACCAGCCGGGTGAACAGCTTGAGCGCGTCCTGGAAGCGCGCGCCGCCGTCGACCCCGCCCTGCACGCCGAAGGTCAGCACGCCGGACGGACGGCCGCCCAGGTATTTGCGCGCCAGCGCGTGGTCCTTGTGGTCCTCCAGCCCGGCGTAATTGACCCACTTGACCTTGGCATGCCGGCCGAGGAACTGCGCCACCTTGCGCGTGTTGTCGACAATCCGCTCCATGCGCAGCGCCAGCGTTTCGATGCCCTGCAAAATCAGGAAGGCGTTGAACGGCGACAGCGCCGCGCCGGTGTTCCGCAGCGGCACCACGCGCGCGCGGCCGATGTAGGCGGCCGCGCCCAGCGCCTCGGTGTAGACCACGCCGTGATAGGACACGTCCGGCTCGTTCAGGCGCTTGAAGCGCTGCTTGTGCCGCTCCCACGGGAACTTGCCGGAATCGACGATCGCGCCGCCGACCGAGTTGCCGTGGCCGCCCAGGTACTTGGTCAGCGAGTGCACCACGATGTCGGCGCCGTGCTCGAACGGGCGCAGCAGGTAAGGCGTGGCCACCGTGTTGTCGACGATCAGCGGCACGCCGTGCTGGTGGGCGACGGCGGCGATCGCCGCGATGTCGGTGATGTTGCCGAGCGGGTTGCCGATCGATTCGATGAACACCGCCTTGGTGCGCTCGTCGATCAGCTGGCCGAAGGAGGCCGGATCGCGCGCGTCGGCGAAGCGGGTGCTGATGCCGTACTGCGGCAGCGTGTGGGCGAACAGGTTGTAGGTGCCGCCGTACAGGGTGGCGGCAGAGACGATGTTGTCGCCGGCCTCGGCGATGGTCTGGATGGCGTAGGTGATGGCGGCCTGGCCCGACGCCAGCGCCAGCGCGCCGACCCCGCCCTCCAGCGCGGCCAGCCGCTCCTCCAGCACGTTCTGCGTCGGGTTCATGATGCGGGTGTAGATATTGCCCTGCACTTTCAGGTCGAACAGGTCGGCGCCATGCTGGGTGTCGTCGAAGGCGTAGGCCACGGTCTGGTAAATCGGCACGGCCACCGCGCGCGTGGTCGGGTCCGGGCTGTAGCCGCCGTGGACGGCGATGGTTTCCAGTTTCATGCGGTCTCCTTGTTGGGTGATGCGTGAAACGGTAGCGGGAAACGAGCGGCACGGCCACGAATGATTCCAAAAAAGCAAATGCGCATTTCGGATAAGGTATGCTGTCACAAACCAGCCAGCTGGCACGTCTGAGTGTCATGATGACCGATACCCCTATTTTTACCGCGCTGCGACCGCGCCTGTTCTCGATCGCCTACCGCATGCTGGGCACCCGTGCCGACGCCGAGGACGTGGTGCAGGACGCCTGGCTGCGCTGGCACGGCAGCGCCCGGGACGCCGTGCAATCGCCCGAGGCCTGGCTGGTGACCATCACCACCCGGCTGGCCATCGACCGCCTGCGCGCCCGCGCCGCCGAGCGCGAATCGTACGTGGGCTGGTGGCTGCCCGAGCCCATCGTCGAACTGGACGAGCACACGCCGGAAAGCCAGGCGGAAATGGCCAGCGAGGTGTCGATGGCGTTCCTGTGGGTGCTGGAGCGGCTGTCGCCAGAGGAGCGCGCGGCCTTTCTGATGCGGCAAGTGTTCGAGCACGATTACGCCGATATCGCCGCCATCCTCGGCAAGAGCGAGGCCGCCTGCCGGCAGATGGTGCACCGCGCGCAGGAACGTGTGCAACAGCAAAAACCGCGCTTTCCGGTGGCGCGCGAGCAGCACCACGCGCTGCTGGGCCGCTTCATCGCGGCGGCGCAGGTGGGCGACCGCGCGGCCATGAAATCCATGCTGGCCGACGACGTGCAGCTGGTGGCCGACGGCGGCGGCAAGGTCAACTCCTACCTGCACATCCTGCGCGGCGCCGGCCGCGTGGCGGGCTCGTTCTGGTCGCTGGAACATCATTTCCCGCGGCAGGTGGTGTACCGTCAGGCGCGCGTCAATGGCCAGCCGGGGCTGGTGCGCTATGTCGACGGCAAACTGGAATCGGCGCAATCGTTCGTGATCGAGGATGAGCGCATCGTGGCCGTGTTCATCGTCCGCAATCCGGACAAATTGACCGGCGTGCCACAAACTATTTCCTGAAAGCTGTCACAAGCGGCGCGGACGGCCCGTCTAACAGGTATGGATGGCGCAATGGTGCGCCTTCCGCTGACACTGAGAGGCAATCATGACCCAAGCTCGCATTCCCTTCTTCCAGCTCGCCCCGGCCAACCTGCAGGCCATGATCGCGCTGTCCGGCTCCGTCAAGAAAAGCTCGCTGGGCGCGCGCCTGGTGGAGCTGATCAACCTGCGCGTGTCGCAGATCAACGGCTGCGGCGTGTGCGTGGACATGCACTGGCGCGACCTGATGAAACAGGAGGTGGCGCCACGCCACCTGAACGCCATCGCCGGCTGGCGCGAAGCCCCGGCCTCCTTCTTCAGCGAGCGCGAGCGCGCCGCGCTGAACTGGGCCGAGGCCGCCAACGCCCTACCCCACAAGCAGCCGAGCGACGCCGATTTCGACCTGCTGAAAGCCCACTTCAGCGACACCGAAATCGCCGAGCTGAGCTACGCCATCGCCACCATCCGCGCGTGGAACCTCATCAACGCCAGCCTGCACAACCAGATCCCGGAAGTGCCGCCGCCAGGCTTCTAATCGAGCTTGGCGAACAGCTCGGCGGCCCAGTCGATGAACACGCGCAGCCGGTTGCTCACGTAGCGGTTGGACGGGAACACCACGTAAAACGGATACGGCGCCGGCTGCCACTGTTCGAGGATGGGCACCAGCGCGCCGCTGGCCAGGTGCGCCGCCGCCGCGTATTTGAAGGTCTGCAGGATGCCGAGGCCGGCCAGGCCGGCGGCCACGTGCGCGCTGCTTTCATTGACGCCCACGCCGCGCGTGCCGTGGATGGCCAGTTTTTCGCCATCCCGCTCGAAATTGAGCGGCATGCCACGGCCGGTGCGCGTGGACAGGTAGTGCGCCACCACATGGCCCTCTTCCAGCTCCGATGGATGCCGCGGCGTGCCATGCGCGCGCAGATACGCCGGCGTGGCGCACGTCACCCACGAAGCGCTGCCGATCTGGCGGCCGACCAGCGACAGGTCGGTCAACTCGCCGCCGCGTATCACGCAATCGACATTGTCGCCGATCAGGTTGACGTGCTTGTCCGACACGCCGAGGTCGACGCGGATGTCGGGATAGCGTTCAAGGAAATCCGGCAAGGCCGGCAGCACCACCAAGCTGGCGGTTGAACTGCCCATGTCGATCCGTAAATGGCCGCGCGGGCGCGACTGTAAAGCGCCAAAGCTGGCATCCACGTCCTCGAGCTCCTTTAGCAGGCGCTGGGTCTTTTCATAATACTGCGCGCCTTCCGGCGTGACCGACACCCGGCGTGTGGTACGCAACAACAGCTTGACGCGCAGATGCGCCTCCAGTTGCTGGATCGCCTTGGTCAGGCTGGCGTTGGGCATGCCCAGCGTATCGGCCGCCTTGGTGAAGCTACCCCCCTCCACCACACGGGCAAACGCGCGTATCGACTGTAATTGATCCATTATTCATCCGCAGAAATAATCTATTTAATTATCACTACTTTATCCAATAGTTCGCGGAGCGTAAAGTGGCCTCCATCAACCACACATTACGAGGAGTTCCATCATGAGCAACGCACACAAACTGGCGGGCAAAGTAGCATTGGTTACCGGCGGCACCACCGGCATCGGGCTGGCGTCGGCGCAAGACTTCGCGGCACAAGGCGCGGTGGTGTACATCACCGGCCGCCGCCAGGCCGAACTGGACGCGGCGGTCGCCACCCTGCGCGAGGGCGGCGCCACCGCCTACGGCATCCGGGGCGACGTCGCCAGCCTGTCCGACCTGGACCGCATCTTCGCTGAAATCGAAAGCCGCTCGGGCCACCTGGACGTGCTGTTCGCCAACGCCGGCGGCGGCGACATGATGGCGCTGCAAGACGTGACCGAGGAGCACTTCGACCGCATCTTTGACAGCAATGTGAAAGGCACCCTGTTCACCGTGCAAAAAGCGCTGCGCCTGCTGAAGGATGGCAGCTCGGTGATCCTGACGGCGTCGACCACCTCGGTGCAGGGCACGGAAAACTTCAGCGTCTACAGCGCCAGCAAGGCGGCCGTGCGCAACTTCGCGCGCAACTGGCTGCTGGACCTGAAACCACGCAACATCCGCGTCAACGCCATCAGCCCCGGCCCGGTGCACACGCCCGGCCTGGCAGGTCTGGTGCCGCAGGAACAGCAAAGCGGCCTGCTGGGCCACCTGGCCTCGCTGGTGCCGATCGGCCGCCTGGGCCAGCCGTCGGAAGTGGCGAAGGCCGTGACCTTCCTGGCCTCCGACGACAGCAGCTTCATCAACGGGATTGAGTTGTTTGTGGACGGTGGTATCGCGCAGATTTAAGGCGCTGGCCTGAGGTGGCGGTGGCGCGTTCCCTGGGGCGGGCACCGCCGAGGGCGCGGCGATCTGGTGGAAGGCGCTCAGCGAAGCGCCCCTGGACGCGCAGATGGCCGGAGACGACTGGCTGCACGGCCGGTAGTGCCCCAGGATGGCTACTCGGCCTATGGGGTCGCTGGCGGCATTGCGCCAGCCGCAGGCGCGGGACCTGTGGGAGCTGCGGCAGCAGTTATGACCGGGGCCGGGGTCCATGTTTTCACCTCGACGCCATTGACGACAGTCTTGGTCCATTTCCCCTGATATGGCGCCACCACCGTGATGCCTGTGCAGTTCTTGAAGTCGCCAGGGTTTCGGGTGAGCAAGATGCGATCTGTGACCACAGCGGTGGCGCCAATGATCGCGTCGGGCAGGTGCTTATTGCCCCGGCCGCGCCAGGTATTCGGGTCTTGGTTGAAGGCGGTGGCCAGCTGTGTGATCTTGGAATTCGTGTCAATAATTTCGACGCCGTTTTCAAGCATCAAGTCGAAGACGGCTTTTTCCGAAGGGGAACAGCCTGACGCGACCTCCATGTATGTGATTGCGCTAATGGCCGCGTCCTCTACGTTCTTGATTGTCGCGGTTGCCTCCGGCGCGCTGCCGAGCCAGTCAATCCAGATATTTGTGTCGATCAGGAATTTCGATCCCATGCGGCACGCATCTTATTCTGGTATTCCACACCATCGACGGGTTCGCCCAAGCGCTTCGCCCAGGCGCCAGCCAGCTTGTCGATCAATTCGTTACGGCGAGCCAGCTTTTTGGCGCGTTCCTCGCTCTGCTGCTTTTCAACTTCGGATGGGGTTTTGACTCGATCGCGCGTGATGACGTTTAGAATGCCGTGGTCGCCGAGCTTGGTGAGGTCAGTGGCAGCCATGTCCGCAACCTGCACCTTGCCAATGTTATACGGCACCGGTCGCGTGGCGCGAGGCAAGTCAGCGTATGGGCCACCTGACACCAAAAGGGGCAGCGCCGTGAGTTGTTTGTGTTCCTTTTCTGTGGCCACGATAGCCTCCATACTCTTTGTGATTGCAGGGCATACAATAGCATTTCCCCGCTAAATATGCACTGCGGTGATTAAATTTTAAGCACTTCATCGAACGATAGGCTTGCGCTACCACTGCGCCCGCTGTTCCAACTCAAAAGCCGGGCATCCACTGCTAAAGCGCGCCTACATGAGATGAATAATCATGTCGTTGAGGAAAGTGTCCCGCTTAGACAGGCACTACTAGAGATGTATATCGCTAAGAGGCCAACTAATTGGAATAGAAAAGAAAACGCCGTCACTTGGACGGCGTTGGATGCTGCCAGATTGTTCGTTGGTGGAGACGGCGGGAATCGAACCCGCGTCCGCAAGCACTCCACAGACAGTTCTACATACTTAGCACTATCATTTAATTTAACCTGTACAACACGGATGTGCACGTTTTGGACAGGCGATTCACCTTAGATTTAGCGCTGCTTCAAGTGACCCGTTACAGCGCGATTCCCTGTAAATGACTCCTTAGCTTTTAACGGCCCGCCCCAGGGAAGAAGCGTTTAGGAGCTAACAGCCCTTAGGCTGCCAGTGCGTACGAGTTATCGTTTGCAGTTATTGATTTCTGGGTGTATTTACGAGGTAACCAGGCCTCGGTATGCCCTGCTCTGCTTTGCAACCCACGTCGAAACCAGGTCGTCCCCACAGACTTCCTATTCTACAGCACTTTGCCCGCCCCCGCCACGTACGTCAAACGCCGGTCATATTCGGGCGTTATGATGCTCACAGTTCTCACATGGAACGACCACTTAGCGCCCCTCGCGGGCGGCTACTACCGGCGCCGGCGGTCGGGAAATATACCGGCACCAACACCCCTTATGGCATTTTGATCAATAGGCCGGCAATGCCCAGCAGACTGGCTGCGAGCAGGCCCACCAGCCAGCGGAACTGCACATCGCCGCGATCCATGCGTTTGCCGCTTTCGCTGAACAAGGTGTCGATCCGGATCGTGGTTTCCCTTGTCAACGCTTCGAGACGCGCGGTGGTTTCCCGCGCCATCGCATCAATACGGGCCGTTGTCTCCCTGTGTGTTTCTGAAATTTTGGCATCCACCAGACGGAAGTTGTCGAGCGACTCCTTGTGCGATTCGACAATTCGCGCTTCAACTGCTCGGAAGTTATCGCTAGTTTCCCTGCGCCCTTCGGCTATCCGCGCCTCGACTGCGCGCAGATTGCCGATGGTTTCCCTGCGCCCTTCGGCTATTCGCGCCTCGACCGCCCGGAAATTGTCGCTGGTTTCCTTGCGAGAATCGACAATTCTGGCTTCGACCGCCTTGAAATTGTCGCTGGTTTCCTTGCGCGAATCGACAATTCGGGCTTCGACCGCCTTGAAATTGTCGCTGGTTTCCCTGCGGGAATCGACAATTCTGGCTTCGACCGCCTTGAAATTCTCTTGCGTTTCGCGCCGGAATTCGCTGATCCGGGCTTCCACCTGCTTGAGATTGTCCTGCGCCTCGCGCCGCGTTTCGGCAATCTTGGCCTCCACCAGACGGTAGTTGTCGTTCGCCTCCTTGCGCGAGTCGGCGATCCGGGCGTTGACTTCGTCGAGCCGGGCGTTCAGGTCTTGCCAGAGCATGTCGATCGCGGTATCCATTTCTTCATCCTCCGCGGCACGATTGAGGTTGTCAAGCTGAGCCGGTGCGTTCATGGTCGTCCCCTTGTCATCCGTCGAGCTTAAGACGACAGCCCGGCTGTGGCATGATCCAGATCAAACGTGCGCTGTTGTTGCGCCGCAGCACACGACTCAGCAGTTTAATGAATTCATGCCAGCCCTGCATTAGAATGAGACTGTCATCATTCCAGCTACCGACCTCGCCATGCACGATGCCGCTGTCCATGCTGTGCCCCCGCCGAAGAAACGCGGACGCCCCCAAAAGGGCGAAGGCGGCGGCCTGCGCGCCGAGTTGATCGAAAAATCCGCCGAGTTGTTCCGCACCAAGGGCTATGACAACACCACTGTGCGCGATATCGCCGCCGCCACCGGCATCCAGGCCGGCAGCTGGTTTTATCACTTCAAGACCAAGCAGGACATCCTGGCCGCCATCATGGAACAGGGCCTGCGGCACGCGCTGGCCGAGATCGAGGAGATCGCCGCCCAGCCGCTGGCCCCCAGCGCCCTGCTGCAGCGCCTGGTCGAGCAGCACCTGCAAGCGCTGCTGGCGCCCGACCGCCATTTCATCGCCGTGCTGCTGTACGAGTGGCGCTCGCTGGACGAGGCCTCGCGCGCGCGCATCGGCGCGCTGAAGGACCGCTACGAGGCCATTTGGGACAATGCGATTGCTGCCCTGCACCATTCGGGCGACTGGAGCATGCCCTCGCAGTTCGACCGCCTGCTGGTGTTCGGCGCGCTCAACTGGACAGTGCAGTGGTACAAGCCCGGCAACGGCGCCGACGTTCAGCAGCTGGCGCAACAGGCCATGCGCTTCATCCTGCGCACGCCGGCCGCAGTTGAGGCACAATAGAGCATCGCCCACTGTCCAGGAATGTCCATGATTTACGAGATCGCCGAGCTGTACATCAAGCCCGAAGCCCACGACGCCTTCCAGGCCGCCGTCGCTGAAGCGGTGCCGATTTTCAAGGCCGCCAAGGGTTGTCTGTCGATGCGACTCGACCGCGATATCGAAACGCCGGACACGTATCACCTGGTGATCCAATGGCAGACGCTGGAAAATCACACGGTCGATTTCCGCGGCAGCAGCGGTTTCCAGGATTGGCGTGGGCTGGTCGGCGGCTATTTCGCGCTGCCGCCGAAGGTAGAGCATTTCCACACCGTGGTGGCCGGCTTCTGACCGCCGCCACGCACATGTGTCTCAGCAGGAGGCCATCATGACCCGCAGCATCCATCGCAACTTCGAGCAGGTGACGGACGCCGAAAGCGCCCGCAGCGCCTTGCTGTCCAACGGTTTCCCGCTATCGAGCGTGAAGCTGACCAAGCACACCTCGCTGCCGCCCAACGTGGCGACCAGCACGGTCGGCAACCTGCTCGACGCGCTCACGCCGGGCGGGCCCGCCGCGGCGGCGGCCGCGCGCCAGCGCAGCGGCGCCATGCTGACCGTCGATATCTACGACGACGACGAACGCGACAAGGCCGATTCCATCATGGGCGGCTACGGCGCGCGCGAAGCCTGAAGCGCGCCGCCGCAAGCTAGCCGGCCAGCGCGGTCTCGTCGTCATCGGCGCCATGCACCTCGCCACGGTTGAACCGACGCCGCAGCCAGCCGCCGGCGTCGGCCACGGTCAGTGGGCGCGCGTAGTAATAGCCTTGTAACGCGTGACATCCAGCGTCACGCGCGGCAATCGCTTGCTCCAGCGTTTCGATGCCCTCGGCCACCACCTGCAAGTCCAGGGCGCCCGCCAGCTGGCAGATCGCCGTCACCACCGCCACCGCGTCGGCCGCCGGCAGCGGCGCGATCAGGCCGCGATCGATCTTGAGTGTGTTCAGCGGCAGCTCGCGCAGCATGCTCAGCGAGGAAAAGCCGGTGCCGAAATCGTCCATCGCCACCTCGATGCCCAAGGCGCGCAATTGCTGCAGCTGGTTTTGCGTGTCCTCGAGGTTTTCCACCGCCGCGCTCTCGGTGATTTCCAAGGTCAGGCAATGCACCGGGATGCCGGTCTCGCGCAGTATGCGCTGCACCAGTTGCGGGAAGCCTTTGTTCAGCAGCTGCATCGGCGAGACGTTGACCGCCACCGGCACGCAGTCGCCCAGCTCGCGGCGCCAGGCGGCGATCTGGCGGCAGGCGCGTTCCAGGAACATGGCGCCCAGTTCGGGAATCTGGCCGGTGCGCTCGGCAATGGCGATGAATTCCACCGGGCTGACCATGCCGATGCCGGGCCGCTGCCAGCGCGCCAGCGCCTCGAAACCCAGCAGCCTGCCGCTGACGGCGTCGATCTTGGGCTGGTAGTCGAGATACAGCTCCTGGTTGCGGATACCCTTGCGCAGCGCCTGTTCGTTTTCCAGCGCGGTGCTGGACATTTGCGCGAAGCGCCGCTCGGCCATCGACAGCGCGGTGCCGGGGATGCGCTTGGCCTGGTACATGGCGGCGTTGGCCGCGCGCAGCAGCGCTTCCGCGTCCACCGCGTGATCGGGGAAGATGGCCAGGCCCATGGAGGCGTCGATCACGTACTCGCCGCCGGCCAGTTTGACCGGCCGCGCGCAGGCCTCCTCCAGCTTGGACGCGAGCTCGCGCGGCGCGCCGCCGTCCGGGTCGACGATGGCGAATTCATCGCCGCCCAGGCGCATCATCTCGGCGCGCGTGCCCAGCACCTCGCGCAGCTGCGCGGCGAAGGCTTTCAGCAGCTGGTCGCCAGCCACCAGCCCCTGGCTCTGGTTGAACAGTTTGAAGCGGTCGATGTTCAACACCACCAGCGTGCACGGCGGCGAGCCGTCGGTCAGGTAGCAGTATTCGTTCAGGCGCTGCATCAGCACCGCGCGGTTGGGCAGGCCGGTCAGCTTGTCGTGGGTGGCCTGGTGCAGCAGCTCGCGCGCGTTGGCGTTGCGCTCGGTATCGTCCGTGATCAGCACTTGCGTGGCGGGCGAGCCATCCCACTCCACGCGCCACGCCTCGAAACGCAACTCCAGCTGGCGCCCATCCGCCACCTGGCGCCGCCCTTCCCAACTGGCGACCTCGGTCTGGCCGCTCTGTATCTGCTGGTGATGGTGCTGCAGCAGATCGGCGCTGAAGGCGGATGGCGGCAGCTCGGCCAGCGCGACCGGGCTGTCGAGGCCAAGCGGCACGCCGTAGATGCGCCGCACGGCCGGATTGGCGTACAGGATGCGCGCGCCATCGGTCACGACCACGCCCTGCTGCGAATGTTCGGTCAACAGCTGGAAACGGGTCGCCATCTTGCTGGCATCGCGCAGCGCGCCATCCAGCGCGGACAGCATGAACACCGAGCCGATCAAGGCCCGCAACATGGTGGCGATGATGATGTTGGGCGCCAGCGCCTGCTCGCCGTAGGCGATCAACAGCAGCTGGTTAAGGCCCAGCGCGATCAGCAATGGTCCGACCAGCCGCACGGCGGCGCCGGTGCGCCACAGCCAGTTGATCGCCAGCGCCCCCATCGTCAGCAGCACGCTCATATTGAACAGCGGCCAGTACAGCAGCTTGTCGTCGCGATGCGGCAGCACCAGCGCGGCCAGCGCCAGCACGATGAGCAGCGCGGCGGCGCCCTGCGGCAGCTTGCGGCCGGACAGTTGCATCACACCGGAGGTCAGGAACAACAAATTGGGAATGGCGCCCAGCACCACCAGCGGCATGCCCAGCGCCTGCCACGGCGCCGGCGCGGCGGTGGCCACCAGGTAGCCGAACGGCAGCAGCGCGGTGAACATGGTCGAACAACCCATGTCGCGCGCGAAGGTCTGGGCGCGATGGCGGCGCCACACCAGCAGCAGCACCAGGCCGATCACCAGGTACATGCCGGTGCTGATCAAGTACAAGTAATTCATGCGGCGGCCGGATGGTTGAACACCTGGCGCAGGTAGGCCAGGAAGGTCTCGTCCTTGCAGACGGTCTTGCCGGGCGAGTCGGACAGCTTGGCCACCGACTGGCCGTTGCAGCACACCAGCTTCATGACGATGTTGAGCGGCGCCAGGCCGACGTCATTGGTCAGATGGGTGCCGATGCCGAAGCCGGTCATGATGCGGTCGGCGAAGTGGCGGTACAGGGCGATGGCGCTGTCCAGGTTCAGGCCGTCCGAGAACACCAGCCGCTTGGTCCCGGCGTCGATGCGCAGCGCCGCGTAGTGGGCGATGGCTTTCTCGCCCCACACCACCGGATCGCCGGAGTCGTGGCGCAGGCCGTCGAACAGCTTGGCGAAGTACAGGTCGAAGTCGTCGAGGAAGGCGTCCATGCCGACCACGTCGGTCAGCGCCACACCGAGGTCGCCGCGATACTCCTGCACCCACGCCTCCAGCGAGGCCTTCTGGAAATCGCGCAGCCGCACGCCAAAGGCCTGGAACGACTGCATGTACTCATGCGCCATGGTGCCGATCGGGATCAGGCCGAACCGCATGGCCTGGTAGACGTTGGACGTGCCCTTGAAATACTCCGGCACCTCGCGCGCCAGGCGCTGCACCACCTCGTCATGCCAGGCGCCGGAAAAGCGGCGGCGCGTGCCGAAGTCGGAAAACTCGAACGGGAAGCGGCGCGCCGGTTCGGCGCTGAAGGCTTTCAGAGCGGCGATCTTGGCGGCCAGCCGCTGGCGTCCCTCGGCCAGCGCGGCCGCCTGGTCGAAACGACGGAAATACAGCTCGTTGACGATGTACAGCACGTAGATTTCAAAGCCCATCACGTGCACTTGCGGCCCGCTGGCGTGGATCACCAGCGTGTCGCCGTCGCTGCGCACCTCGATAAACTTGCGCTGGAAACGGAACACTGTGAGGAAGTCGACGAAGTCGCTTTTCATGTAGCGCAGCGAGCGCAGGTAGTTCAGTTCATCGTCGCGGAAGCTCATCGAGCACAGGTGGTCGAGCTCGCGCTCGACTTCCTCGCGCAAATCGGCCAGCGGGAACGCCGGCGTGTTACGGCAAACGAATTCGTATTCGGTGTGGGAGTTGGGATGACCGTGCAGCAGCGCCTGCCACATGGTGAACTTGTACAGATCCGTCTCCAGCAGGCTACGGATGATGGGCTGATTCATGCACTCTCCACACTGCGGCTGGCATTGTCCAGCAATTCGGGCAACACGTCGGCCGACTGCATCAGTTGCACGCCGCGCGCGCGCATCGCCTGCAGGAAAGCCTGGTATTGCGCCTCGAAGCCGCTCACCGGGCTGATACAGTCGGTGACCAGCACCAGCTTGCTCAGCGATCCGGCGCCGTATTCCCGCGCGAAGTAATCGGCGATGTGTTCGACCGTGGCCTTCACGCAGTGGCTGCCGGCCTCGCCGGCCACGTAGATGCGGTCGGCCTCGGCCAGCGAGCGCACGAATTTGACGTTGAACTGGGTGTCGGGATCGTCGGCGTCCGGCACCTCGGCCTGCACGGCGGAATAGTGCTCGGTCCAGGGATTGGAACCCTTGGCCAGCTTGGCGACGATGCCGAGCGACGCTTCCTCCCAGTGGCTGTAGGCGGCGCGCACGTCGGCATGGACGTTGTGGCCCCAGCTGCCGATCTCGCAGTGCACCGGCCACACCATCAGCTTGTAGCGGCCGGCCGCCTCCAGACGGTCGAGGTAGTTGAGCGCCAGCGGCAGGCCGGCCGGATGGCGCGGCAGGTATTTTTCCGCACGCACGTCGGCGGCGGTGATTTCAGTGAACGGCGCGACCGGGGCGCCGTCGGCGGCGATCCAGAAGGTCGGGTGGGCGATGTCGAAACGGTGATGGGAATCGAGCGTGACGCTCATCGCCGTCAGGCCGGCGCGGCCGCGGTTGATCAGGCTGGCCAGGCGCAGCATGTCCTGGTGGGCGCCCGGCACCGGCAGGGATGGCGCCAGGGGCTGGCGGCTGACCGGATCGAGCGGACGGTAGATTTCCGGCAGGTCGCAAAAATCGTTTTGCGGGTCTATCATCAAGAGATGCAGATTCCGTTTCATGGGGACTCCGTTGCAAAGAGTCCCCATGATACCGCACGGAGCGCGAATTGCTTAGGCGGCGATCGCCTCGATCTGCGCGCGGCTCTTGGCCAGGGCGGCGTTGACCGCCTCTTCGCCCATCGCCACGCCTTCGGCCACCACGAAGGTGACGTCGGTCATGCCCAGGAAGCCCAGCACCGAGCGCAGATAGGTGGTGGTGTGGTCGTAGGCGGCGGCCGGGCCTTCGCTGTAGGCGCCGCCGGTGGCCACGAACACGATCACTTTCTTGCCGTGCACCAGGCCTTCAGGGCCGTTGGCGCCGTACTTGAAGGTGCGGCCGGCACGGGCCACGTGGTCGATCCAGGCCTTCAGGCCCGAGGTGACCGAGAAGTTGTACATCGGCGCGCCGATGACGATGGTGTCGGCGGCCAGCAGTTCATCGACCAGGGTGTCCGAGGTCTTGATGGTGAAGGCTTGCTCGGCGTTGCGCTGCTCGGCCGGGGTAAAGTAGGCGCCCAGCATTTGCTCGGTCAGGTGCGGCACCGGGCTGGCGGCCAGGTCGCGCGTGACCACAGTGGTCGATGGGTCGGCCGCCTTCAGCTTGGCGATGAATTCGGCGCCCAGCTGGCGGGTCAGGGAACCAGTGCTACGCACGCTGCTGTCGATGTGAAGTACTTTTGCCATGATGCGGTGTCCTTTCGGTGAGGGAATGGCCGCATCATAAAACGATTATAATATCGAGGAAATACAGTTTATTTCTATTTTACTTATCGATAAAATCGATCATGAGAGATCCCGGCCTCCCCTCGCTCGACCAGCTGCGCGTATTCATCGCCGTCATCGACCATGGCGGCTTCGCCCACGCGGCGCGGGCCCTGCACCGCACCCAGTCGGTCATCAGCTACACCATCGCCAACCTTGAAGAACAGCTCAACGTCGCGCTGCTCGACCGCAGCAAGCGCAAGCCCACGCTCACCGAGGCCGGCAAGGCCTTGCTGGCCGACGCGCGCGCGGTCTCGCTCAAGGTGGACGGCATGCGCGCCCGCGCCAAGGCGCTGTCGGCCGGGCTGGAGGCGGAGGTGTCGCTGGTGGTCGACGTGATGTTCTCCACCTGCAAGCTGGTGCGCATCCTGCACGCCTTTCAGAAGGAATTTCCAACCGTCTCCATGCGCCTGCGCACCGAGGCGCTGGGCGCCGTGACCCAGCTGGTGATGGACGGCACCTGCCGCATCGGCATCAGCGGCTGGGTGCCGGGCACGCCGGACGTGATCGAGCGCCAGGCCTGCGGCTTCGTCACCATGGTGCCGGTGGTGGCGCCTGACCATCCGCTGGCGCAGATCGAGGGCATCGTGCCGAGCGCCGTCCTGCGCGAGCACACCCAGCTGGTGCTGACCGACCGCAGCACCCTGACCCAAGGCCAGGACTTCGGCGTGCTGGCCCTGCGCGACTGGCGCCTGGGCGACCTCAGCTCCAAGCATGCGCTGCTGCGCAACGGCATCGGCTGGGGCAATATGCCGGTGGAATTCGTGCAATGGGATCTGGACGCGGGCCGCCTGGTGCAGCTGCAGATCGCCGAGGGCAGCTCGTTCAGCTTCCCGCTGTACGTGATCCGCCGTGGCGACGAGGAGCCGGGACCGGCCACGCGCTGGCTGATGCAGCAATTCCTCGACCTGGAACAGGGCGCTGGCGACGCCCCGCTCAAAGAGCGCGAGACCTGCGAATTGCAGGCCCACGCGGCGCAAGCCTACCACCAGCCGACCGAGCGCGACCGCCGCGCCATGCCAACCCCGCCGCACGCCGACGCGCCGGCCGGGCTGGCGGTGGCCCCGGCTATTTCACTCCGGCCGCGTTGAGCTTGCCGCGCAGGCGGCGGATCTCCTCCGACAGGTCGACCACCAGCGCGGCCACGTCGTCATTGGCTTCGAAGTCGCGCTCGATCTGGCACAGGCGGCGCGCCCGCACCAGGTCGGCGCTGGTGAAGCGCCAGCCGGCGCTGTGCTCGGGCGCATCGTCGAGCAAGATGCCGGTGCGCACATGCTGCACCACCCATTCCGGTTCCACCGCGCACGCCTGCGCCAGTTCCTCCAGCGTCAGCGCGGCCTCGTCCACCAGTACGGCAGTTACGATCGCTTGTCCCATGCTCATCCTCCCGCGCGCGGATTGAAGGCCATCTCGCGCGCCATCGTTTGATACAGTTCGCGCTGCTTGTCGGTGGCGGCCGGCGGCAGCACCACTTCCAGCAGCAGATACAGGTCGCCGGCCTCCTTGCCGGGAATGCCGCGTCCGCGCAGGCGCAACTTGCGCCCGCTTTGCGAACCGGCCGGCACCGTCACGTTCACCTTGCCCGAGGGCGTGGCCACCTCGATCTCGCCGCCCAGCGCCATCTCCCATGGCGCCACCGGCACCGTCTGGTAGACGTCGCGGCCGTCGACGCGGTAGCGCGCATGCGGGCGGAACTGGATTTCCAGGTACAAATCGCCCGGTCCGGCCGCGCCCGGCTGGCCCTGGCCCGACAGCCGCAGTTGCTGGCCGGCCGTCACGCCCTTCGGAATGTTGACGCTGAGATTGCGCTCGCGCGTGACGATGCGGTCCTGCGCGTCGCGCTCGGCCACCATCAGGCTGATGGTGCGGGTGGCGCCGGTGTAGCTGTCGGCCAGATCGATGGTGATGCTGGCGTGGCTGTCCTCGCCGCGCCGCGGCGCCTGACGCCGGCGCCCGCCGCCCAGGTTGGCGAACAGGTCGGCAAAAAAATCGCTGCCGGGATCGCCGCCGCCGAAGCCGCCGGCGCCACCGAAACCGCCGCCGGCGCCGCCGCCGAAGCCACGCCCCCAGTCCGGCGGCGGACGGAACTCCTGGCCGGCGCGGTATTGCTGGCCGCGACCGAGGTCGTCATAAGCGGCGCGTTTCTCCGCGTCGCCCAGCACGCCGTACGCTTCGTTGATTTCCTGGGTTTTCTTTTGCGCGTCCGCCTCCTTGCTGACGTCCGGATGGTATTTGCGGACCAGCTTGCGGTAAGCCTTCTTGATTTCCTCGTCGCTGGCCGTCTTGGCCACGCCCAAGGTCTGGTAGTAATCCTTGTATTCCACGTTGCCCGCTCCCGTATGCTATGACTATCAGTCTACCGAAAAAGCTCGAAACGTGTAGGCAGATACTGTCACCCTTAAGTCGTGGCCAAGACGTCCAGCAAGGATGAGATCAGGCAGGCTACCGCAAGCTGTCAACTTCTAAGTTAATTCGATTTTTCCAACTTTGTCGGGCAGGGGCAGCTTTACGAGCTCTCACAGTTGAGTAACATCATTCTTTTGTTGATTAAAAATCAACTAGAATGCATCCTCCACGGCCTCCGCAATACTGTTTTTGTATGCGGCTGCTACTGCTTTTTGTACGTATTTTGTACGCAGCCGTAAAGCACAAAGGTCACGATTAAATGGCATTGGAATTTCGCAACGGCTCCTTGTAATGACCCAGTGAATTCCTGCTCAGGTGATAATACTGAAAGGACATCACGTGAGCATGGTTATGGAAGAGGAAGTTAAACGTTGGACTGCA
>NZ_JABMJK010000013.1 GCF_013376005.1 Duganella sp. SG902
CGGGTATACGCCCGTTAACCAATACCTGCAACACCTTCAGGCTTATTCAAGCAAATTTATTCCGGACAGCAGTGCGCCTGCGCGGGAATGACGGCTCATCAGTTTGCGGTCAAAAAAGCCTTAACTTAGCGGTACTAACGTCAGTACCGCGACAATTTGCTGACGACGATACAGGCGGAAGGACAGGCGGCCTTGCAGTCACACCTGAGCAAGCTGCAAGGCAAATAGCAGGGGTCAGGCCAATGCCTGCCACACCAGCCAGGCGTTGGCGCTGGAGATGACGGCGAACAGGAACCATGACAGCGCGGTGGTCCACCAGGCGTTGACGAAGTTGCCCATGATGCGGCGTTGCGACGTCAGGCTGATCAGCGGGTACATGGCGAACGGCAGTTGCATGCTCAGCACCACCTGGCTCAGCACCAGCAGTTTGCCGACCGAGTGTTCGCCCAGCGTCAGCACGCCGATCATGGCTGGCACCAGCGCCAGGCCGCGCGTGATGGCGCGCCGCTGCCAGCAGGGGATCTTCATTTTCAGGAAGCCTTCCATGATCACCTGGCCCGCAATCGTGCCGGTGAAGGTGGAGCTTTGCCCCGAGGCCAGCAGGGCCAGCCCGAACAGGATGGCCGCCAGCGCGGTGCCGGCCACCGGCTCCAGCAGGCGATAGGCTTCGTCGATGTCCAGCACGCGCTCGTTGCCCGGTTCATGGAACGCGGCCGCCGCCAGCACCAGGATGGAGCCGTTGATCAGCAGGGCCAGCAGCAGGGACACGACGGTGTCAATGCGCGACAGGCCGATGGCTTCGCGCTTGGCATGATCGTTCTTGCTGACCACGCGCGTTTGCACCACCGAGGAATGCAGGTAGAGGTTGTGCGGCATCACGGTCGCGCCAAGGATGCCGATGGCCAGGTACAGCGGCTCGCGTGAGGACAGCGCGCTGATCGACGGCACCAGGCCGGCCGCCACCGCCTGCCAGTCCGGCTTGACGAAAATCAGCTCGGTGAACAGGCAGATCGCCACCGTCAAAATCAGGCCCAGCACGATGGCTTCCACCTGGCGGAAGCCTTTGCCTTTCAGGCCCAGCACGATCATGGTGTCGAGCGCGGTCAGCGCCACGCCCACCGGCAGCGACACGCCCAGCAGCAGCTTGAACGCCAGCGCGCAGCCCAGCACCTCGGCCAGGTCGCAGGCGATGATGGAAATCTCGGCAAAGCCCCACAAGGTCTTGCCGACCGCCGGCGGATACTGCTCGCGGCAATGCACGGCCAGATCCTTGCCGGTGACGATGCCCAGCCGCATGCTCAGGCATTGCAGCACGATCGCCGCCAGGCTGGACAGCACCACCACGAACAGCAGCTGATAGCCGAACTGCGAGCCGCCCTGGATCGCCGTGGCCCAGTTGCCCGGGTCCATGTAGCCGACCGAGACCAGCAGGCCGGGGCCGGCGAAGCGCAGCACTTTTTTCCAGAACGGATCGCTTTCCGGCACGGCGACGGTGCCGGCGACTTCGGAGGGGCAGAACGGGGCGGTGGCGGTGGTGGGGAGCTTGAAGGAGAACATAGGCATCCTGAAAAAGATGCCTGAATTCTACTGTAGAAGGAGGGCGACCGCCTCTGTCATTCCGCCGATTCGGCGCCGTGGCACTTCTTGTACTTCTTGCCGCTGCCGCAAGGGCAGTCGTCGTTGCGGCCGACTTTCGGCTCCTCGCGCTTGACGGTCTCGACGCCGGCCTTGCGGCGCGGCAGCCAGAACTTGTAGATGTTCGGCAGGTTGGCTTCCAGTTCCAGCGCCAGCTTGTGGGCCTTGACCGGGTCTTCCACCAGCGGCAGTTCCTCTTCCTCGATTTCGTCCGCGCCCAGCAGGTAGATCGGACGCATCAGGTCGGACTGCTCGGAATCCCAGATCGGATCCCACGAACCTGGACGCAGCTCCATGCCTTCCCAGAAGCCCCAGCACCAGGCTTCGGCGTTGATCAGGGTCTGGCCTTCGTGCTCGTGCTCGACGAACAGCGGCTCGAACTCCTTCGGCGCCACCTCGAACGTCACCAGCACCTCGTTCATGAAACGCATGATGAGGTGGATGATGCGCTGTTCTTCCTTCTCGTGCTTGAACTGCGGCACGTCGGTATCTTCCTTGCCCCAGACTTTCTTCAGCCATTCGGCCGGCATGATGGGTTCCGGGCCGATGGCGATGGCGGTCAGGTAGCCATGGAGCATGTCCATGGTCATCGCGTCTTCGGGCGTGCGGTCGGACAGCAGGAAGTTGTCCAGTTCGTCGAATTCTTTTTCGCTCAATGGCTGATCGAGTTGCATAACTTGCTCTATTTATTTGGGTGAATATGACAGTATACACGCCGCGCCCCGTACAATGGCGGTATGACTGCACCTCACCCTTATTCCGCGTTGAGCCCGGACTGCGTGCTCGACGCCCTCGACAGCATCGGCTTGCGCGGCGACGGCCGCCTGCTGGCGCTGAACAGCTATGAAAACCGTGTCTACCAGGTTGGCATCGAAGACGACAAGCCGCTGGTGGTGAAATTTTATCGTCCTGGCCGCTGGAGCGACGACGCCATCCTCGAGGAACACGCGTTCACCGGGGAATTGGCCGCCGCCGAAATCCCGGTGGTGCCGGCGCTGGCGCTGAACGGCGCCACGCTGCATCACTACCAGGGTTTCCGCTTCGCCGTGTTCACCCGCCACGGCGGCCGCGCGCCCGAGCTGGGCGATCCGGCGGTGCTGGAGTGGACCGGACGCTATATCGGCCGCATCCACGCGGTGGGCGCGGCCAGGGCGTTCGCGCACCGGCCGGCGCTGGACATCGACACCTTCGGCACCGAGCCGTGCGCGTTCCTGCAGACCAACGGCTTCATTCCGGACGATCTGAAGGCCGCCTACGCCAGCATCGCGCAGCAGGCGCTGGACGGCGTGCGCCGCTGCTACGAGCGCGCCGGCGAACTGCCGCAGCTGCGCCTGCACGGCGACTGCCACGGCGGCAACGTGCTGTGGACCGATGCCGGCCCGCACTTCGTCGACTTCGATGACGCGCGCATGGGACCGGCGATTCAGGATTTGTGGATGATGTTGTCCGGCGAGCGCGCCGAGCAGGTGCGCCAGATGGGCGACATCCTGGCCGGCTACGAGGACTTCTGCGAATTCAATCCGCGCCAGATGCATCTGGTGGAGGCGCTGCGCACGCTGCGCCTGATCCACTACTCGGCGTGGCTGGCGCGGCGCTGGGACGATCCGGCCTTCCCGGCCGCCTTCCCATGGTTCAACACCCAGCGCTACTGGCAGGACCGGGTGCTGGAGCTGCGCGAGCAAGTGGCGCTGATGGACGAGCCGCCACTGCCCGTCTGAGCTGAACGATCAGACCAGGCCCAGGCCCTTGCGCAGGCTGGCGTCGACCGGGCCGGCCGGCATGAAGCGGCGCAGCTTGCTCAGCAGCGAAGCTTGGCCCGGCGGCATGCGCCGCATGCGCCATTTGCCCAGCGCCGCCTCGACGATGGTGGCGGCCACGCCGTCCGGTTGCGGCGCGCCACTGACATGGCCGGCCACCGCCTCGGTGACGATGCCGCGCTCGCGGTCGTAGGCGCCGATCGGGGCGCTGGCCGACGGCGAGTTGGCGTCCAGGCTGGTCCTGGTGTAGGAGGGCGCCACCAGCGTCACGCGCACGCCGAACTGGCGCACCTCGTGGTCCAGCGTCTCGGACAGGCCCTCGACCGCGTGCTTGGAGGCCGCGTACAGGCCCATGTACGGCGCCGGCAGGAAGCCCAGCACCGAACTGACGTTGACGATGCGGCCCGACTGCCGCTGGCGCATATGCGGCAGCACGGCCTGGGTGGTGCGCAGGATGCCGAACAGATTGGTGTCGAACAGCGCCTGCGCCTCGCCGACGCTGGTTTCCTCCACCGCGCCCATCAGGTTCATGCCGGCGTTGTTGACCAGCACGTCGATGCGCCCGGTTTGCGCGACGATGGCGGCGATGGCGCGCTGCACCGAGGCGGTGTCGCGCACGTCCATCTCGACCAGCGTGACGCCGCGTATCGGCGCCGCCTTGGCGATATTGCGCACGGTGCCGAACACCGCGCAGCCACGCTGCGCGAACTGTTCCGCCGCCGCCCGTCCGATGCCCGACGACACGCCGGTCACCAGCACCACTTGGGATGTTGTCATGGTATTTCCTTTCAATTGATTCAGGCCCGCAGGCGTTCAGTGTCCGGCTCCGCCGCCGTCCCGGCCTGCTGGGGGCGGATCTTGAACCAGATCGAGTACATGGCCGGCAGGAACACCAGCGTCAGCACGGTGCCCGCCAGGGTGCCGCCGATCAGGGTGTAGGCCAGCGTGCCCCAGAACACCGAATGGGTGAGCGGGATGAACGCCAGGATCGCCGCCAGCGCGGTCAGGATCACCGGCCGCGCGCGCTGCACGGTGGCCTCGACCACGGCGCGGAACGGATCGAGCCCCTCGGCCTCGTTATGGTGGATCTGGCCGATCAGGATCAGCGTGTTGCGCATCAGGATGCCCGACAGCGCCACCAGGCCGACCAGCGCGTTGATGCCGAACGGCTGCTGGAACAACAGCAGGGTCGGCACCACGCCGATCAAGCCCAGCGGACTGGTGAGGAACACCATCACCATCGCGGCGATCGAGCGCACCTGGAAGATGATCAGCAGCAGCGTGACGGCCAGCATGATGGGGAACAGCGGCAGCATGGCCTTGGTCGCCTTGCCCGATTCCTCGATGGCGCCGGCTTCCTCGATGCGGTAGCCGGCCGGCAGCTTGTCGATGATCGGCTTGAGCTGCGCGGTGATGGCGTTCGAGACGTCCGGCGGCTGCATGCCGTCGGCGATGTCGCCGCGCACGGTGATGGTGGGCATGCGGTCGCGACGGCGCAGCACGGGTTCTTCCATGCGCACCTCGACCTTGCCGACCTGCGACAGCGGAATGCGCTGGCCATTGGCGCCGGCCAGCGTGAAGTCGCCGATCCTGGCCGGGTCGAGGCGGGCGCCGCCGGCCGAACGCGCCACCACCTGGACGGTGCGGATGTCTTCGCGCACGCTGGTGATGGGCGCGCCGCTGAGCAGGAATTGCAGCTGCTGGGCGACCGCGCTGGTGCTCAGGCCCACCGCCTGCAGGCGGTCCTGCTGCAGCACGAAGTGCAGGGTCGGCACGCGGGTGCCGCCGTCGTTGTTCACGGTCCGCATCATCGGGCTGCCATCCATCACGCGCTGTACCTGCTCGGCGATGCCGCGCAGTTGCTCCGGGTCCGGACCGCTGACACGGTAGGCCACCGGGAACGGCGAGTACGGGCCGAACACCAGCTGGGTGACGCGCACCCGCGCCTCGGGGGCCAGGCCGGCGCCCACCGCCGCGCGCAGTCGCTGTTTCAGTTCGTCGCGCTCGTGCTGGCTGTCGGTGCGCACCACGATCTTGGCGAACGATGGATCAGGCAGTTCCGGTCCCATGGCCAAGAAGAAGCGCGGCGCGCCCTGGCCGATGTAGGCGGTGACGATTTTCGCTTCCTTCTGCTGGCCCAGCCACGCTTCCACCTTGGCGGTGGCGGCGCTGGTCTGGGCGATCGAGGTGCCGTACGGCATCTGCACCTCGACCAGCACCTCCGGGCGGTCCGAGATCGGGAAGAACTGCTTCTTGACCACACCCATGCCAAGAATGGAAACCACGAACAGGGCGACCACCGAGCCGGCCACCAGCCATTTGCGGGCGATCACGCGGCCCAGCAGCTGGCGGAAGCGGTTGTAGCGCGGCGTGTCGTACATCGCCTCGTGGCCGCCTTCGATCTTCTTCATGTCGGGCAGCAGCTTGACGCCCAGGTAGGGCGTGAACACCACGGCCACCACCCACGAGGCGATCAGCGCGATGCCGACGATCCAGAACATATTGCTGGTGTACTCGCCGGCGCTCGAGCGGGCGAAGCCGTTGGGCATGAAACCGACCGCCGTCACCAGGGTGCCGGACAGCATCGGCGCGGCCGTGTGGCTCCACGCGTAGGCGGAGGCGGCGATGCGGTCGTAGCCTTCCTCCATTTTCACCACCATCATCTCGATGGCGATGATGGCGTCGTCCACCAGCAGCCCCAGCGCCAGGATCAGCGAGCCGAGGGTGATGCGGTCGAAGTTCTTGCCGGTGGCGGCCATGATGACGAACACCACGGCCAGCGTCAGCGGCACCGCCGCCGCCACCACCACGCCCACGCGCCAGCCCATGCTGATGAAGCTCACCAGCATCACCACCAGCAGCGCGACGAAGAATTTGACCATGAACTCGCCGACCGCCGAGCTGATGTTGACGGCCTGGTCGGT
The DNA here is from genome assembly GCF_013376005.1 of Duganella sp. SG902. Classification (GTDB taxonomy): domain Bacteria; phylum Pseudomonadota; class Gammaproteobacteria; order Burkholderiales; family Burkholderiaceae_D; genus Rugamonas. The sequence continues at coordinate 6,317 of NZ_JABMJK010000013.1, forward strand.
CACCTTGCTCAGGCTGACGCCCAGCGGCAGCTGCGCGTTGATGGCGCCGACCTCGCCGTCCAGCGCCTTGCCCAGGTCGAGGCCGTTCCAGCCTTCGCGCATGACGATGCCCAGCAGCAGCGCCGGCTCGCCGCCGTTGCGGATCATGAAGGTGGCCGGGTCCTCGTAGCCGCGCTTGACGGTGGCGACGTCGGACAGTTTCAGCGTGCGGCCTTGCGCCACCACCGGGGTGTCGCGGATCTTCTGCAACTGGTCGAAGGCGCCGTCCAGGCGCACCAGCACCTGCGGCCCCTGGGTCTCGACCGAGCCGGCCGGGTTCAGGACGTTCTGCGCGTTCAGGGCCGCGAACACGTCCTGCGGGCTGATGCCCAGCGTGGCCAGGCGCTCGTGCGAGAACTCGACGTAGATGCGCTCGGCCTGTTCGCCGACGATGTTGACCTTCTTCACGCCCGGCACGTGCAGCAGGCGCTGGCGCAGGGTTTCGGCGTCGCGCACCAGCAGGCGCTGTTGCTCGCCCTTGGCCTTGAGCGCGTACAGCGCGAAGGTGACGTCGGCGTACTCGTCGTTGACCATCGGGCCGATCACGCCGGCCGGCAGGTTGCCGACCTCGTCGCCGACCTTCTTGCGCGCCTGGTAGAACTCATCCGGCACGGCCGCCGGCGGCGTGCTGTCGAGCAGGGTCAGGGTGGTGAAGGCCAGGCCCGGACGGGTGTAGGTTTCGCTGCGCTCGTACCAGCGCAATTCCTGCAGGCGCTTTTCCAGCTTCTCGGCGACCTGGTCCTGCATCTCCTGCGCGCTGGCGCCCGGCCAGGCGGTGACGATGGTCATCACCTTGACCGTGAACGCCGGATCCTCCGCCCGGCCCAGCTTGAAGAACGCCAGCACGCCGGCCAGCGAGATCAGGCAGATCAGGAACAGCGTGATGGCGCGCTCGCGCACCGCCAGCGCGGACAGGTTGAAGCGGCCCGGGCTCACGGACGTGCTCCTTCGGTCGCGGCGATGCGGACCGGGGCGCCGTCGCGCAGCAGGTGCGCGCCGAGGGCGACGACGCGGTCGCCCTGGCGCAGGTTGCCGCTGACGCGGGCGCGCTCCTCGTCGAGTTGCTGCACCGCGACCGGGCGCCAGCTCACCTTGGCCGGTTCGCCATTGATGAGCCATACGCCCGGGCCCTTGCCGGCGTCGTACAGGGCGCCGATCGGCACCTGCACGCCGCCCGACGCGAGCGCCGGACCGTCGGCGACGCGGATGGTGACGGTGGCGCCGAGCGGGGCGTCGGCCAGGTCGCCCTCGAGCACGTAGCGCGCCTCGTAGGTGCGGGTCAGGCGGTCGGCGGTGTTGGAGAGCTGGCGCAGCTTGGCGGCCACGCTGACGTCATCCTTGCCGAACAGCGTGGCGGTGCCGCTCGAGCCGAGCGCCGGGCGCAGGGTCTCGGGCAGCTGCACCACCGCCTCGCGCCGTCCGGCGTGCGCCAGGCGCACCACCGGCTGGCCGGCGTTGACCACCTGGCCGGGTTCGGCCAGCGTTTCCATCACCACGCCGTCGCCGTCCGCCACCAGCAGCGCGTAGCCGCTGGCGTTGCGGGCGACGTCGGCCTGGGCCTCGGCCGCGCTGAGCTGCGCCTTGGCGGCGTCGGCGGCGGCCTTGACCTGATCGTAGGCCGAGGCCGAGATGGCGCCGGTGCCGCGCAGGTCGCGGTAGCGGGCCTCGTCTTCGCTGGCCTGGCGGGCCCGCGCGCGGGCCGCGCTGACGGCTTCCTGCTGGGCCTGGGCGGCCAGTTTCAGGTCGACCGGGTCGATGCGCATCAGCGGCTGGCCGCGCTTGACGGTCTGGCCGGCGTCCACCAGCCGCTCCAGCACCTTGCCGCCGACGCGGAAGCCAAGGTCGCTCTGCACGCGGGCGGCGACGATGCCGGTAAACGAACGAGAGGCCGCCTCGGCCGGTTGGACCGAGGCGGCGCGCACCAAGGGCGCCTCGGTGCGCGGATCGGTGGCGGGTTTTTCGCTGCAAGCAATCAGTGCTAACGGCAGCAGCGCGGTAATGACTGTGGTTGGATATCGCCGGAACATATGCATCCCATGAGCAAGTAGTAGAAGTGCTCATTATGGTTCAGGTGACTAATTTAGTCAACAGTCACAGTCATTAAAATAGTTTCAGGGCGATAAGCTGCGCAGCACCAGGCTGGACAACTGGGCCGGGGCGTCGTCGGCGTAATCGAAGCTGTATTGCAATAACAAGGGGCTGAGGTAGGGGCGCATCACCAGGTAAATCGACATGGTGGCCTCGTCCAGCGGGGTCTTGCGCTCGAAGTCGCCGGACTGGCGCCCGGCCTGCAGCACCTCCTGCAGCAGCTTGCGGATGTTTTCCTCGTAGGTCACCACCGATTTCCAGCGTTCCGTGGCGGCCGAGGCGGCGATTTCGTAGAGCTTGCGGTCCTGGAAGAACAGGCCGAGGCTGGCCTCGGTGCAGGCCTTGAACATGCGTCGCAGCTTCTCCGGCGGCAGTTCGACCTCGGCGACGGCGGCCCTAACCTGGGATTCCAGCTGTTGCAGGCAGGCCGAGCAAATCGCCTCGCCGATCGCCTGCTTGGATTCGAAGAACTTATAGATGTACGCCTTGGAAAAGCCGATCGACTTGGCCAGGTCGGAGACCGTGGTCTTGGCATAGCCGTAGTGGCTGAAGTGTTCGCCGGCCGCGGTGAGGATTTGATTGCGGACGTCGTGGTCCGCCGGCCCGCGGGCCGCAGTGGTTGGGGTGCTTGGATTGTTCATAGCCGAGAGTCTACGCGAAAACGTTATGGTGGACAAATTGTGACCATTTGGTATTATAGTCACCAATTCTACCATTTACGAAAGTATCCCATGTTGACAAAATCCACACTTGGCGCGCTGATTGTTGCCGTCTTCTCAACGGGTTGCGCCGTCGGCCCCGATTACGTCCGTCCCGAGACCCCGATGCCGGAACGCTACCATGGCCAGGCCGCGGTCGACAGCCGGCAGGGCGCGACCAGCGCCGACCTGGCTGCCTGGTGGGGCGGATTCTCCGATCCGCTGCTGAGCCGCTACGTCGAGCGCGCGCTCGAGCAAAATCTCGACCTGGCCCAGGCGGCCGCGCGCGTGGCGCAGGCCCGGGCCGGCGTCGGCGCGGCTGATGCCGCGTTGCTTCCTTCGGGCAATGTGTCTGGCCAGGCGGCCAGGGCATATCAATCGGTGGAAACGCCGCAGGGGCGCATCCTGAGCGGGACACCCGGCTTCGACCGTTACGGCAACGCCTACGAGATGAACCTCGGCGCGGCCTGGGAGCTTGACATTTTCGGCGGCCTGCGCCGTGGGCGGGAGGCGGCGCAGGCCGAGTACCAGGCCTCGGAGGCGGGCGCGGCGGCGACGCGCCTGGCCGTCGCCGGCCAGACCGCCGACATCTATATCACCATCCGCGGCCTGCAAACCCGCCTGAATATCGCGCGCGATCAGGTCAAGACGCAGCAGGAACTGCTGGACACCATCAATCTCCTGTATAGCAAGGGATTGGCGGCCGAACTGCAGGTCCGGCAGGCGGAAGGCGCGCTGGCGCAGGTGCGGGCCTCGATTCCGGTGCTGGAGACGGGACTGGATACGGCCATGAACGCGCTGGACGTGATGCTGGGCACGCTGCCGGGCACGCACCGGGCGGAATTGATCGACAGCGCCGCCGCCATCCCGGCGGCGCCGATGATCGCCGATGCCGGCGCGCCCGGCGACCTGCTGCGGCGGCGGCCGGACTTGATCGTGGCCGAGCGGCGCCTGGCCGCCTCCAACGCGCGCATTGGCGTCGCGATGGCCGAGTATTACCCCAAGCTGTCGCTGAGCGGCCTGGTCGGCAGCGCCACCTCGGTGTCGGGCAATCTGTTCAGCAGCGGCGCCAGCCAGGCGTCGGGGGCGCTGGGGCTGCGCTGGCGGCTGTTCGATTTCGGCCGCATCAACGCGCAGATCGGCCAGGCCAAGGGGCAGGAGGCCGAGGCGCTGGCGGCCTACCGGCTGGCCGTGCTGCGCGCCGCCGAGGACGTGGAAAACGCCTATTCCGCGCTGGTCAAGCGGGAACAGCAGGCGGTGGTGCTGGCCCAGGGCGTGGACTCGCTCAGCCGTGCGCGCGGCGCCTCGTTCGCGGCCTATCAAAAAGGCGTGGTCAGCCTGATCGAAGTGCTGCAGGCTGACGACAGCCTGCTGCGCGCCTCGGACGCGCGGGCCCAGGCCCAGGCCGAGACGGCGCACGCGGCGGTCGCCGCCTTCAAGGCGCTGGGCGGCGGCTGGCAGGGCGCCAAGCCGGCGCTGGCGGCGCGCTAGGGGGACAGGGCCGGGCAAGCGCGGAATTGGCGGGTTTTTCCGCCTCTTCTTGCGGCTCGGCTTGCCAGCTTGCCACATGATAATGAGAGCTCGGAAATCCCCTAGCGAGAACTCTCATGAACGACAACGATCTGCTCCCGATTCCCATGGTCTCGCTGCATGAGGCGGAGGAGCCCGCCGCCATGCCGCGCGCCGCGATGGAAATGAAAGCCATCCAGGAAGCGATCGCTCGGGTGGAGGCCGAAGCCAAGGCCGCGTGCGCCGCCGAAAGCCGCGCCCACGCCGAAGCGCGGGCCCGCGCGCTGGCCGAGGACCGCGCCGCCATGGACGCCGCCGCCGCCGCCGTGGCGCTGCAAAACGCGCAGGCGGCGGAGGAGGCGATCAAGGCCAACCAGGAGCGGCTGGAATCGCTGCGCGCCGCCGCCCAGGCCAGCGTGGCCCGGCTGGACGCCGTCAAGCAGGAAACCGCTGAGCTGCGCGCGCGCGCCGAGGCCGACAACCAGATCCGCCAGGCCGCCCAGGAGCGCGCCAAGGCCGAGGAAGAAAGCCGCAAGCGCGCCCACGAACAAATCGCCACCGAGGCCGAGCTGGCCGAGCAAGCCGCGCGCGCCGCCGCCGAGCTGCAGGCGCAAACCGAGCAAGCGCGGTTGCAAGCGGCCGAGCGCGTGGCCGCCGTGCAGGCCGCCAAGGAAGAAGTCGTGGGCATCGCGTCGGCCGACGCCCGTGTCGCCACGCTGGCGCGCGAGCGCGAGCGTCACGCCGCCGCCGCGCGCCAGACCGCGCAACAACTGGCGGAAGCCGAGGCGGAGGCGCTGGAGCTGACCAAGCAGCGCGAGCGCGCCGACCAGATCGCGCTGGAATCGGCCTTCAACCGATCCGCCGCCGAGGTGCGCGCGCTGGAGGAAGCGCGCGCGCTGGCCCACCTGGAGCAGGAGCGCGAACAGATCGCGCTGGCCAAGGCCGAATCCGAGCGCAGCGCCGCGCAATCGCTGCGCATGCGCCTGCAAACCGAAAAAGAAATCCGCGACGCCGCGATTCACCGCGAGCGCATGGAAGCCGTGGCGGCGGCGGCGGCGCAAGCGCGGCGCGAGGCGGACGCCCGCATCATCGCCGCCACCGAGGCGCGCATCGAAGTCGACAACCAACTGCGCGCGGTGGCGCAAGCGCGCGTGCTGGCGGAAGAGGAAGCCGAGATCGCCACGCTGGCCAAGGTGGAAGCCGAAGCCGAGGCGATGGAGCAGGCCAAGCTGCGCCAGGCCGCCGATGAAGCGGCTGCCGAGGCGGCCCGCGCCGACGCGCAGGAACAGCAACGCGCCAGCGAACTGGCCAACGAACGCGCCGCCAAGTCGCGCGCCGCGGCCGAACTGCTGGCTAGCCAGAACGCCGCCGAGCAACAGGAAATCGCCACCCTGGCGCAGCACGTGGAAGCGCAAAGCGCCGCCGCCGCGCTGGCCGGGCAGCGTGCCGCGCAGGCGGCGCAGTTGTTGCAGGCCGAGCAGGAACGTGCGGCGGCCGAGCAGCAAGCCATCGTCGCGCTGAAAGAAAAGCTGGACGCCGAGCAGCTGGCGACCGAGGCCGCGCAACAGCGCGCCGCCGCCGAGCGTGCGCAAACCGAGGCCTTGCGCCAGCAACGCGAAGCCGACCAACGCCTGGCCGAGGCCGCCAATCAGGAAGCCGAGGCGGCGCGCGTGATGGCGGCGCAAGTGTCGGCCGAAGCCGAGCAGAAAGCCATTGCCGCGCAGGCGCTGGCGGCGCAGGCCCACCTGGCGGTGGAATTGGGCGTGGTGCATGCCGAGCGCGCCCGGGTGGAACAGGACAAAGCCGCCAAGGCGGAAGCATTGCTCGCCGCCGAGCGCGAGTTCGTGGAAACCGAGCGCAAATCGCTGGCGTTGATCGACCAAAAGCTGACGCAGCAACGCATCGCCACCGCATCCGAGCTGCGCGCCTCGCAAGCGATTGCTGGCCGCCTGGAAGCGGAAAAGAACGTCGCCGCGAGCGCGCGTCAGCGTGCCGACGAAGCCCAGGCTGAAGCGGACGCGATGCGTCTGCGCGAAGAGGCCGAGCAGGAAGCCGCGCAAGCGGTGGCCGACAAGGCGGCGGCGCAGAAAGCCCTGCTGGAGGCCGCGCAGGCCCACGCCGCGATGCAGCGCAAAGTGGCCGACACCACGGCCGCGATGACCGTCGCCAAGCAAAAACTGCTGGAACTGGAAACGCGCCGTCTGGCGGCGGCACAGAAAGTGCTGGCGTCGGTGCAAGCCAAGATCGCGGCGGAAGAAGCGCTGGCGGCGGAGGGCGGCACCGTGGTCGCCACCCTCGACGACGCCCGCGCCCGCAAAGAAGCCGCCCGCCAATCCACCCCCGCCGAGCCCGCCAAAGCCGTCTGGCGCGCCCGCTAAAACTCCGGGGTCAGGTCCTCCATTTCGTCACACTGGAACTAAAATAGGCGGCGAAAGTTCCTGAATGACGAAATGGAGGACCTGACCCCGGATTTTGCGTTAAAAACTATAGCCGAGGCCGATCAGCAGCAGGTCGGCGTCGCGGTGGTAGTCGGTGACGACACGGTTCCAGGCCGCCTCGGCCACCACGCGCCGGTCCAGGTGGTAGCGCGCGCCCACGGTCACCAGACCCGACCGGTGCGAGCGCTGCCCCTCGCCATCCGGCACCTTGGCGTTGAAGTAGGGCCCCGCCCCCATGCCCAGTTCCACCTTCGGACTCAGCGAGCGAATCAGCCACAGTTGCGTGGCCACGCCGTTGCGCTTGCTCTGCGCGCTGTTGCCTTCGTGGATGGCGGTCACGGTCCAGTCCACATAGCGCCCCACCGCCCGCCGGTATTCAATCGCGCCGATCGCCGTGCTTTCCGAACGCAGGCTGTTGGTGATGCCTTGCCCCGCCATCAGCGTGACCGCCTCGTCCGCCGCGCTGCCCTCCAGGTGCAGCTTGTCGCCCTTGACCCCATCGAACCGGTAGCCCACGCCCAGCATCAGCGAGGTGGTCGAGTCCTTGCCGGACGGCGTGATGCGGTTGATCTGCACCTGGTTGTACCAGCGGCTGTCCGGGTAGTGGTAGGTGGCTTGCAGGCTGTAGATGTTGGCCCAGCCATGGTCGTTGGTGTAGCGGGCGCCGCTGGCGCTGTGCAGGTCGGTGGTGTCGAAGTAGTAGTACTGGCCGACGCCGGCCCCGAAACTCCAGCCCGGCACGTTGCCGCCGGTGCGCGCCCAGAGTTGGCCGGCCACGCCGTCGCGGTGGTGGCTTTGCGGATGGCCTTCGTTCAGATAGCTCAGGCTCAGCGCGAAGTGCTCGCCCAGCGGATGCGAATACGAGGCGCCGGCGCTGAAGGTGGCTTCGTCGGCTTCCTTGACGCGCAGCGCGCCGCCGTAGACGGTCACTTCCTGCGCCGATGTCATGCCAGCCACGGCCAATGCCGCCGCTGCGAGTAGGGAACGTTGCATGATTGAAGTTCCGGCAAAATGCCGAGTCTACCGGAAATCAAATCCCGGCGCTTTACGCCAGCGCGATTCCAGACCTCAAGGCTGGACCGTGACCTTGGTGATGTAATACTCGGTTTCTCCGAAGCACTGGGTCGGCACGCCCTTGTGCTGGGCGTAGCTGAGGATGACGCGCTTGCCGGTGGCGGCGCTCAGCTCCCTGGCGACCTGCTCGTCGCGCACGCTGAATTCGAATTTCTCCGGGATCGCGCCCGGCATCGAGGTCAGCAGGATTTCACCTTCCCAGGTCTTGCACACCCAGCCGCGGCTGGAGAATTTTTGCAGGTAGCCGGCGCGCTCGCCATCCGAATACGAGATGTGCAGCATGGCCCAAGTGTAGGCGGCCAGCAGCACGGCGGCGGCCAGCAGGCCGATGAAGTACAGGAATACGCGTTTGGAGGTGGTCATGGCGGTTCTGAGTTAGGCAATGTTGCGCATCTTATCACGCGGCGTTCAGGCGTTTGTGGCGCACCGATGACCACAGCGAGACCACGATGAAGGCCACGCCCGACAGCCCGGTGAACCACTCGGGGATATGGTATTTCACGCTGGCCAGCATGATCACGGCCAGGATGCCGATCGCGTAGTGCGCGCCGTGCTCCAGGTAGACGTATTCGTCCAGCGTGCCCTTGTGCACCAGGAACACCGTCAGCGAGCGCACGAACATGGCGCCGATCGCCAGCCCCAGCATGATGATGACGACGTCGCTGGTGATGGCGAACGCGCCGATCACGCCGTCAAAGCTGAACGAGGCGTCCAGCACTTCCAGGTAGAGGAAGCCGCCGAAGCTGCCCTTGGCCACCGTGGCCACCACCGGGCCGACCCCGGCCTCGGTGATGTCGTCGTCGTCATCCTGTGGTTCCTCCTCCTCCAGCAGGCTGCTGATCCAGCCCACCGCCAGGTAGACGATCACGCCCACCACGCCGGCGGTCAGGACCTTGTATTGCTCGTCGGCGCCGACCAGCGACACGCAGGCGAACACCCCGGCCAGCGTCAGCAGCACGGCCAGGCTTTCGGTGCCGTGCTTGCCCAGCTTTTCCTCGATCCAGCCGAGCCAGTGCAGTTCCTTCTGGTCGTCGAACAGGAAGTTGAGGAACACCAGCAGCAGGAAGGCGCCGCCAAACGCCGCCACCTCGGCGTGCGCGCCGGTCAGGTGGCGCGAGTATTCCTCGGGCGTGGTGGTGGCCATGTGCCATACGTCCAGCAGCCCCAGCCCGGTGGCCATGGAGACGATCAGCAGCGGGAAGATCAGGCGCATGCCGAACACGGCCACCAGGATGCCGACCGTCAGGAACAGCTTGCGCCAGAATTCGTTCCAGTGGCGCAGCACGGAGGCGTTGACCACCGCGTTGTCGAACGAGAGCGATACCTCCATCACGCCCAGCACGGCGGTGATCCACAGCGCCTGCGCCAGGCCGCTGACGCCGCCGTGGTTGTAGCCCCACCAGCCGGCCAGGGCCATGAGGAGGAAGGTGACGGCGAACGAGACGCGGAAGTGCTGCATAGTTATCTTTTTTGAATGATTGGGACAGCCTGAATTTTATATTACTTGCTTCCGCCACTGGGGGGCGTCTGCCATAATGTCGCCACAAAAATGCATAGGACCGCCACAATGGACATCGCTTATCTCGTCACCCCGCTGATCACCTGGATCACGGTGGGGCCGATCAAATTCCTGATTAATAGCGCCAGGGCGCGCAAGTGGGCCTTCAACCTGGTCGGCAACGGCGGCTTCCCGAGCAACCACAGCGCCGTGGTGTCCAGCATGGCGACCCTGATCGCGCTGCGCGAGGGCATCGGCCACCCGGCGTTCGGGGTGGCCGTGACGCTGTGCTTTATCGTGATCATCGACGCCAACAGCCTGCGCCAGCACGTCGGCAAGCAGGCGGCGGCCATCAACCGCCTCGCCGGGGAGGACGGCGGCCACAAGTGGCTGCGCGAGCGCATGGGCCACACGCTGGTGGAAATCGCCGGCGGCCTCGCCACCGGCATCATTATGGGTAACATCATTAACGCCATCTTCGGCCGCGGCTGACTGTCCGCGCCGTCCGCTCCGGGCCGGACAATGTCCGGTTCCGCACCTCCCAGGTTTACCGTTCATCCCCGTATTTGGCGTTTCAGCCACAAATTCTGCCGTCCGTCGCACTGTGATTGACCTGACAACCCGGGTCGCGGATACTCTGCGCCCTGTAGTCTGGCTAATTCTAAAAGCACCGCACGTGCCACTTTCTCGGAGAACTTTATGTTGCGCAAAACCCTTCTAGCTCTCGCCATTGCCTCGGCCCTGGTCGCATGCGGCAAATCCGCCAAGGAGCCTGAAAAAGCCGCCGCCAGCGCTTCGGCCTCTGCCCCGGCGGCGAAGGACGAGCAGAAAGTGACATTGCAGATGTCGCCGGAGGACACCCTGACCATCGAATCGAACGCGCTGGCGTCCGGCCCGGTCATCACCGGCTCGATCCAGCCCGAGCGCCGCGCCGACCTGCGCGCCGAGGTGAACGCGGTTGTAGTTCAGGTACTCAAGGAAAATGGCGAGACGGTTAAGAAAGGCGATGTGTTGCTGCGCCTGGACGAAACCGCCATCCGCGACAGCCTGACCTCGGCCGACGAGGCCACCCGCGCCGCCGAGCAGTCGCTGGCCCAGGCCCAGCGCATGTACGAGCGCCAGAAAACCCTGCTGGCCTCCGGCATGGTCTCGACCACCGCCATGGAGGACGCCGAGGTGCGCCGCAACAACGCCCAGAGCGACCTGGCGGCCGCCCGCTCGCGCTCGGTGACGGCGCGCCAGCAACTGACCCGCACCGTGGTGCGCGCGCCGTTCGACGGCATCGTCAGCGACCGCAAGGTGTCCAACGGCGACACGGCGCAGGTGGGCAAGGAGCTGATCAAGGTGATCGACCCGGCCAGCATGCGCTTCGAGGGCATGGTCTCGGCCGACAAGATCGGCGAGGTGAAGGTGGGCCAGCCGGTGCTGTTCCGCGTCAACGGTTACTCGGACCAGCATTTCAACGGCAGGATCAAGCGCGTCGATCCGGCCGCCAACGCCGTCACCCGCCAAGTCGAGGTGCTGGTGGACTTCGCCGACGCCAACCGCCCGGGCGTGGCCGGCCTGTACGCCGAGGGCCGCGTCGAGTCGAAGACCACTTCCTCGCTGATGGTGCCGCCGTCGGCGCTGGTGCAGGCCGGCGACAACAACTATGTGTGGCGCGTCAAGAACGGCGTGCTGGCCAAGGTGCCGCTGTCGATCGGCACCCGCGACGAGCGCAGCGGCCGCTGGCAGGTGCTGTCCGGCCTGCAGGCCGGCGACATGGTGGTGCGCGTGCCGGCCTCCGGCTTCAAGGATGGCCAGAAGGTGGTGCTGAGCGCGCCCAAGGCCGTGGCCTCGGCCTCGACCCCCAAGGTCTCGGAAAAATAAAAAGGAATCCCCGCCATGTTCTTATCGGATTTTAGTATCAAGCGGCCCATCGCCACGATCGTGCTGATCGTCGCGATGATGTGCCTCGGCCTGATGGCGCTGACCAAGCTGCGCGTCAACCAGAACCCGGACGTGGAAGTCCCGTTCATCGTGGTCAACATCCCGTATCCGGGCGCCTCGCCCGAGACGGTGGAGCGCGAGATCGTCAACCGCCTGGAGAAATCGCTGAACTCGATCACCGGCGTGACCGAGTTGAACAGCACCGCCTCGGAGGGCTACGCCAGCATCTTCATCAAGTTCACCTTCAGCAAGAACCTGATCGAGGCCTCGGACGAGATCCGCAACGCCATCGCGGCGGTGCGCTACAAGCTGCCGATCGAGATGCGCGAGCCCATCCTGCAGCGCATCGACCCGTCGGCGCAGCCGGTGATGCAGATGGCGCTGTCGTCGAGCTCGCAAAGCCACGCGGAGATTTCGCGCCTGGCCGAGGACAAGCTGGCCGACCGCTTCCGCAGCATCGACGGCGTGGCTTCGGTCAACATCGACGGCTCGCTCAAGCGCGAGCTGAGCGTGCTGCTGAAGGCCGAGAAGCTGCGCGAGTACAACGTCTCGGTGGGCGACGTGGTCAACGCGCTGCGCAACCAGAACACCAACGCGCCGGTCGGCAAGGTGCGCGGCGAGCTCGACGAGAAGAGCATCCGCCTGGTCGGCCGCATCGAGCGGCCGGAGGAGTTCCAGCAGGTGGTGGTCAAGCGCAACGGCAACGAGCTGGTGCGCCTGGCGCAGGTGGCCACCATCGCCGACGGCTTCGCCGAGACCAACAGCCTGAGCGTGCGCTCCGGCAAGCCCAACGTCGGCATCTCCGTGACCCGCTCGCGCGACGCCTCGACCGTGACGGTGGCCCGCAAGATCAAGGCCATGGCCGAGGAAATGCAGAAGGAGATGCAGCCCGGCACCAAGCTGGAGATCACCCAGGATGACGGCGAGAACGCCGAGAGCAGCCTGGACAACGTGATCCACGCGCTGGTGTTCGGCGCCGGCCTGACCATCTTCGTGGTGTACGCCTTCCTCAATTCGTGGCGCTCGACCCTGATCACCGCGCTGTCGCTGCCGACCTCGGTGCTGGCGGCCTTCATCGGCGTCTGGCTGTGCGGCTTCACGCTGAACTTCATGACCCTGCTGGGCCTGTCGCTGGCGATCGGCGTGCTGATCGACGACGCCATCGTGGTGCGCGAGAACATCGTGCGCCACATGCAGCTGGGCGCCGACCGCCGCACCGCCGCGCTGAAGGGCACGGCCGAGATCGGCATGGCGGTGGCCGCCACCACCTTCTCCATCATGGCGGTGTTCATCCCGGTGGCCTTCATGCAGGGCATCACCGGCGAATGGTTCCGCCCGTTCGCCCTGACGGTGACCTGCTCGGTGGCGGTGTCGCTGCTGATCTCGTTCACGCTGGACCCGATGCTGTCGGCCTTCTGGGGCGACCCGCCGGGCCACCACGACGCGCCGCGCAAGGGCATCGAGAAGTATTTCGCCAAGTTCAACCACTGGTTCGACCACCAGGCCGACCGCTACGGCAACGTCATCGAATGGGCGCTGCACCACCGCCGCTCGATGGGCGTGATCGCGGTGGCGACCTTCGTCGGCGCGCTGTTCCTGCAGGCGCAGTACGGCGGCGCCAGCTTCGTGCCGGCCTCGGACTGGGGCACCATCGCGATCGACGTGCGGACCCCGTCGTCGAGCTCGCTGGAATACTCGCGCCTGAAGCTTGAAAAGGCGGCCGTGATCGCCCGCTCGATCAAGGAAACCAAGGAAACCAACAGCTACGTCAACCTGAGCGGCGGCCGCATCTACGTCGACATCGGCAAGAAGACCGAGCGCAAGCGCGGCGCCGTCGAGATCGCCAAGGAGTTGCGCGAGAAGCTGGCCGGCCTGGTGGGCGCCGAGTACACCGTGCTGGACGACCTGAGCAACGGCGCCCGCAAGCCGGTGCAGATAGAATTCACCGGCACCGATTCGCGCAAGCTGATGGAGATCACCAACGCCTTCATGGACCGCCTGCGCAAGGTGCCGGGCGCGGTCGACGTCGGCCTGTCGGAGATGGATCCGAAGGACGAGCTGCAGATCGAGCTCAATCGCGGCCTGGCCAACTCCATGGGCATCGCCGCCGGCGACGCCGCCCAGGCGCTGCGCGTGGCCTTCGCCGGCATCGAGGTGGGCGACTGGGTCGACCCGACCGGCGAGTCGCGCGACGTGGCCGTGCGCCTGGCGCCGGAGGACCGCACCAGCGCCGAGAACATCGAGCGCCTGCCGATCGCGGTGTCGGGCACCAACCAGATGGTGCCGCTGGACCAGATCGCCACCGTGACCATGGGCAAGGGCCCGTCCACCATCAAGCACAAGGATGGCAAGCGGGTGATCTCGGTCAGCGCCAACGTCGAGGGCCGCTCGCCGGGCGAGGTGACCACCGACGCCATGAAGCTGGTCAAGGACATCGACTTCCCGCCGGGCTACGGCCTGGCGCTGGGCGGCGCCGGCAAGGACATGCAGGAGGTGTTCGGCGCCATGATCATCGCGCTGGTGGCCGGCATCGGCCTGATGTATTTGATCCTGGTGATGCAGTTCGGCTCCTTCACGGCGCCGGTGGCGGTGATGCTGTCGCTGCCGCTGTCGCTGATCGGCGTGGTGCTGGGCCTGCTGGCCACCAACAGCACCATCAACCTGATGAGCCTGATCGGCGTGATCATGCTGATGGGCCTGGTCGCGAAGAACGCCATCCTGCTGCTGGACGCGGCGCGCAAGCGCGAGGAGGAGGGCTTCGGCCGCGAGGACGCGCTGATGTACGCCGGCCGCATGCGTCTGCGGCCGATCCTGATGACCACCTTCGCGCTGATCGCCGGCATGCTGCCGGTGGCCATCGGCCTGGGCGAGGGCGGCGAGTTCTACCGTCCGATGGCGATCGCCATCATCGGCGGCACCATCACCTCGACCCTGCTGACGCTGCTGATGGTGCCGACCTTCTACGACAGCATCGAGATCAAGAAGGACAGCGCGATCGCCAAGATGCACCGCCGCGCCGAACGCTTCGGCATGGTGGCGGCGGTGGCGTCGATCGTGGTCGAGACGCTGCTGTTCGTGCTGCTCATCCGTTTCGTCTACCGCATGGTGATGCTGGCGGCGCGCAAGCTGTTTGGCGGCCGCAAGGCCCCGCCCGCCGCGCCGGAGGAAGAGCGTAAGATTGCTTAGAAGTATTGTTGATTAAGCATCGGAAAGGGCCTTCGGGCCCTTTTTTTATTAATGAAATGCAGAGCGAATGCTCGGTTTGGCTTTTTTTGGTGTATGCTGCTGGCCTTCCAGTACCAATTTTTGGCTACCGGACCCTATAACATCTGATAAAGCGAGACCTCCATGCAGCGCAAATACCTCTCCCTGCTCATCGCCGCCGCCCTGGGCGCGGCCTCCGTCGGCGCGCACGCCTCGGGTTACCGTTTCGGCTCGCAGAGCGTGGCCGGCCAGGGCACGGCCGACGCCAACGGCGCCGAAGCCAACGACGCCTCGACCATCTTCTACAACCCGGCCGGCATGTCGCGCCTGGACGGCACGCAGATCAGCGCCGGCGCCACCGTGGTGGTGCCGCACTCGACCTACAACGACACCGGCTCGACCCACTTCACCGGCGCCCCGACCGGCGGCACCGCCGCCAAGGATTACGCGCCCGACGCGGTGACCGCGCCGTCGCTGTACGTCAGCAAGAAGCTGGACGACAAGTGGGCCGTGGGCCTGGGCCTGTTCGTGCCCTACGGCGCCAAGCTGGACTACGGCAACACCTGGAACGGCCGCTACGCGCTGTCCAACATCAAGCTGGAAGCCATCACCCTGAACCCGTCGGTATCGTGGAAGCTGAACGAGCACCACGCCTTCG
The DNA here is from genome assembly GCF_013376005.1 of Duganella sp. SG902. Taxonomy (GTDB): domain Bacteria; phylum Pseudomonadota; class Gammaproteobacteria; order Burkholderiales; family Burkholderiaceae_D; genus Rugamonas. Next base: position 21,452 of record NZ_JABMJK010000013.1, read on the forward strand.
GCTTCGGCATCAACGCCGAATTCATGAAGGCCGAGCTGGGCCAGGCGGTGGACGTGCCGGGCTCGATCGCCGCGCTGTCGAGCGGCGCCGGCGCGGCGCAGGGCGCGCTGCTGATCAAGCAGATCACCGCGCTGGGCGGCAATCCCGCGCTGCTGCGCTCGGTCAAGGACGGGCACGGCTCGAACGACGGCAAGGACTGGGGCTGGGGCTTCAACCTGGGCTACCTGTTCACGCTGGACGAGAACACCCGCTTCGGCCTGGCCTACCGCTCGTCGGTGTCGCACCAGCTGCGCGGCAGCACCGTGTGGGACTTCTCCCAGGTGACCACCGACCCGATCGTCAACAAGGTGCTGGAAGCGGCCTCGCACAAGGTCAACTCGGCGGCGCTGGTGACCCTGCGCACGCCGGAGACGCTGTCGGCCAACGTGTTCCACCAGTTCGATTCGAAGTGGGCCGGCATGGCCGACGTGACCTTCACCCGCAACAACCGCATGGGCAACCTGAACATCCAGTTCCCGGGCACCGGCGAGGGTGACGAGGTGATCCGCCAGCAGTGGAAGAACACCGTGCGCGTTTCGCTGGGCGGCAACTACGCCTACAACGACAACCTGACCCTGCGCGCCGGCGTGGCGTATGACGAGTCGCCGGTCAAGAGCGCGGAGCTGACCCACCCGGCGTTGCCTGACAGCGACCGCATGCAGTATTCCTTCGGCGCCAACTGGAAGCTGAGCCCGCGTTCGTCGATCGATCTGGCCTACAGCTACCTGGACTTCAAGGATGCCAAGATCAACTACACCAACCAGTGCAATCCGCTGGCGACCGGCTGCACCGGCAACGGCGAAACCACCCGCGGCCTGTTCCAGACCCACCTGTCGCTGGTCGGCATCTCGTACAACTACAAGTTCTAAGTTCGGAACCGCGTAGCAAGCAAAGGGCCTTCGGGCCCTTTTTTTTGTTACTGCTGCTTGGCCGGCGGCGGGCTGGTTTGCTGTTGCTGCTGGTTGGGTGGCGTGGTGCCAGTGTTGTTGCCGGCCGCGCCGGTGCCGCTGGCGTCGGCGCCGCCGGTGCCAGTCGCGCCACCAGTAGCGCCCGTGCCGCCAGTGGCGCCGGTGCCGCCGCTCGGGGTGGTGGCCGGGGTGGTGGTGCTGTCGGGCGTGGCTGTGGCGGGGGATGGCGGCTGGTCAGCCGGGCGTTTGTTGCAGGCGCCGAGCAGCGACGCCGTCAGCGCCGCGCCCAGCAGGATTTTCATCGCATGAGGCAGGATAGTCATCATTTTTCCTTTCGGTTAAGGGAAATGATTAGACCGCGCCGGCGTGCCGGCGGTTCCCGCGCGCGCGTCAGGCGGCCTTGCGGTCGCTGTCGATCGGTGCCTCGGCGTCGCTGTTGAAGACCGCCTGGTCGGTTTCTCCCAGCACGCGGCTGGCGACCGCGCCCGCCGTCACCGAACCGCTGACGTTGAGCGCGGTGCGGCCCATGTCGATCAGCGGCTCGATCGAGATCAGCAGGCCGGCCAGCGCCACCGGCAGGTTCATCGACGACAGCACGATCAGCGCGGCGAAGGTGGCGCCGCCGCCGACGCCGGCCACGCCCACCGAGCCGATGGTGATGATGGCCAGCAGCGGCGCGATGAAGCCGAGCGTGAACGGATCGACGCCGACGGTCGGCGCGATCATCACCGCCAGCATGGCCGGGTAAATGCCGGCGCAGCCGTTCTGGCCGATGGTGGCGCCAAACGAGGCGGCGAAGTTGGCGATGCCTTCCGAGGTGCCGAGGCGCGTGGTTTGCGTCTGCACGCTCATCGGGATCGCGCCCGCGCTGCTGCGCGAGGTGAAGGCGAAGGTCAGCAGCGGCAGGATCTTCTTGGTCCAGCGCAGCGGATTCAGGCCCAGCCCGGAGACGATCAGCAGGTGCACCCCGAACATCAGCAGCAGCGCGCTGTACGAGGCCAGCACGAAGTCGACCAGGCGCAGGATGTCGGTGTAGCTGGAGGTCGACACCACCTGCGCCATCAGCGCGAACACGCCGTAGGGCGTCAGGCGCAGCACCAGCGTCACGATGCGCATCACGATGGCGTGCGCCACCTGGATGAAGCGCTCGAACGCGGCAAAGATGTCCGGCTTCTTGTCATGGATGCCGGTGGCGGCGATGCCGATGAACACCGAGAAAATCACCACCGCGATGGTGGAGGTCTTGCGGCCGCCCGTCATGTCGAGGAAGGGATTGGCCGGGATGAAGCTCAGCAGCATGCTCGGCAGCGAAATCGCCTGCGCCGCCTCCACCTTGCCTTGCAAATAGACGCCGCGCGCGATGTCGGCCGCCGAGGCGGTCAGGCCGACCGCGCTCAGGCTGAAGGCCTTGGCCATCAGGATGCCGATGCTGGCCGCGATCAGCGTGGTGGCCATCAGCGTGCCGATGGTGAGCGCGCTGATCTTGCCGAGCGAGTTGATGCCCTTCAGTTTCAGGATGGCCGAAATGATGGACACCATAATCAGCGGCATCACAATCATTTGCAGCAGCTTGACGTAGCCGGTGCCGACGATGTCGAGGTAGTCGCCGGTGGTCTTGACGTCGGCCGCGCCGGCGCCGTAGATCGCCTGCAGCGCCGCGCCCAGCACCACGCCGAGCCCCATGCCGGTGAATACGCGCACCGAAAACGACGCATGCTTGCGCTGTTGCGCGTACAGCAGGCCCAGCAAGGCCAGCGCCGCCACCAGGTTGAGGATTACGTTGATCGTCATTGCTTATCCTTTACTACTTATTTGTAACCGATCGTGCATTTTATAGGTTCCCATCGCGCGCCCAGCGAATATTTGGCTATATGCCTATACAGAATTCACATATGCAAGTGTTGTAAGTTGTTTTGGGCCCGATATTTATAAGGTTACCCTTTGGTGGTTGCGAGCTACAATTTCCTGCATTCCACTTGCAAGGAGCATGTATGGCCACGATGAAGGTAGGCACCCGGTTGAGCCTGGGTTTCGGACTCGTGTTGGTGCTGTTGCTGCTGGTGGCCATGCTCGGCGTGTTTAACATGAGCACGATCCATGCCAAGCTGGACCGTATCGTCAACGAGAATGCCGTCAAGACGCAGCTGGTCAACGATATGTCGGAGTCGGTGCACATCGTGGCGCGCGTGACGCGCAGCGTGGTGCTGCTCACCGACCATGACGCCATCCGCCGCGAGATGGAAAAAGTCGCCAAGGCGCGCGAAATCTACAACAAGGCGGTGGAGACGCTGGCGCAAATGCCGGCCACGCCCAAGGGCGTGGAAATCCGCGACCGCATCGCCGCCCAGGCCAGGCTCACGCGCCCGCTGAACGACAAGGTGTTCGAACTGGCGCTGGCCGACAACGATGCCGAGGCAACCAAGGTGCTGATGCAGCAGGCCGGCCCCAACACGCAGGCCTGGCAGGACGCCATGGACGAGTATGCGGCGCTGCAAAAGGAAGCCAACCAGCGCGACGCCGCCGAGGCGACCGCCGCCTACGAGCGCGCCCGCGCCCTGATGCTGGTGTTGAGCGGCGTGGCGATCGCGGTCGGCGCGATCGCGGCGGTGCACATCGCGCGCGGCCTGTTGCGCCAGCTTGGCGGCGAGCCCGATTACGCGGCGGCCATCGCCAGCCGCATCGCCGCCGGCGACCTGACGGTGGTGGTCGACACGCGCGGCGACGACGAGCAAAGCATGCTGCACGCCATGAAGATGATGCGCGACGCGCTGGCCCGCATCGTGGCCGAGGTGCGCACCGGGACCGAAACCATCGCCTCGGCCTCGACCCAGATCGCCAGCGGCAACCAGGATTTGTCCGCGCGCACCGAGCAGCAGGCCAGCTCGCTGGAGGAGACCGCGTCGTCGATGGAGGAGCTGACCAGCGCGGTGCGCGCCAACAACGACAACGCGCGCCAGGCCAACCAGCTGGCGCGCTCGGCCTCCGAGGTGGCGCAGCAGGGCGGGGCGGTGGTGTCGCAGGTGGTCGACACCATGGGCGCGATCAATGAGTCGTCGCGCAAGATCGTCGACATTATTTCGGTGATCGACGGCATCGCCTTCCAGACCAACATCCTGGCGCTGAACGCCGCCGTGGAGGCGGCGCGCGCGGGCGAGCAGGGCCGCGGCTTCGCGGTGGTGGCGTCGGAAGTGCGCACGCTGGCGCAGCGCTCGGCCTCGGCCGCCAAGGAGATCAAGGAGCTGATCGGCACCTCGGTGGAGAAGGTGGAGATCGGCAGCAAGCTGGTCGAGCAGGCCGGCCACACCATGGACGAGGTGGTGGCCAGCGTGCAGCGCGTGACCGACATCATGGTCGAGATATCCACGGCCGGCGACGAGCAAAGCGCCGGCATCGAGCAGATCAACCAGGCCGTCAGCGAGATGGACACGGTGACGCAGCAGAACGCGGCGCTGGTGGAGGAGGCCGCCGCCGCGGCCGAGGCCATGCAGAATCAGGCGGCCAATCTGGAGCGCGTGGTCAGCGTGTTCCGCGTGGACGGCATGCCGGCGGGCGTGGCCCCGGCCGCGTCCATCGCCAGGCCGGTGGCGCGGCGTCCGGCGGCGCTGAAGCCGTCCACGCCGCGGCTGGCCGGCGCCGCGTCCGGCGGCAAGGACGACTGGGAGGAATTCTGACTATAATCGCGGCAGTGTCTTTTTAATGGATGAGTCGCGATGAAAGCTCTGTTTGCCCTGATGTTGGTTTCGACGGCCGCGCTGGCCGATGACGCGGCGCTGCTGAAATGCCGCCAGCTGGAAGATGGCCCGGTGCGCCTGGCCTGCTACAACGCCATCGTGGTCGCTCCTGGCGCGCCGTTCGCCGCCCCGGCGGTTGCCGCCGCCGCTGGCGCCGCGCGCGCCGCCGCGCCGGCCTACACCACGGTGGCCGCGCCCACAGAGGCCGAAATGGCGGCCATGTTCGGCCGCGAACCGGAAATTCTGAAATCGGCGCGCCTGAACTCGATCGAGACCAGCATCAGCGGCCCGTTCGACGGCTGGGTGCGTGGCCAGCGCATCCGCTTGGCCAACGGCCAGGTCTGGAAAGTGGTGGACGATACCGAGGATGTGGTGGAGCTGAACAATCCGAAAGTGACCGTCAAGCGCGGCCTGCTGGGCGCGATCTTCCTCGACATCGAAGGCGCGCACCGCAATCCCAAGGTCCAGCGCGTGCAGTAAAGCCCGGCTCGGAGCCTGATGCCGTCATTCCCGCGCAGGCGGGAATCCATGCTGAACTTATGACCACGCGTCCTATGGATTCCCGCCTGCGCGGGAATGACGGTTCATCAGTTTGTGGTCGAAAAAGGCTTCACTTAGCGGCATTGGGCTCAGAACCAGATATCGAAGCTGGTCGCGCCATCGCCGGTGGCGGCCAGGCGGTAGTGGAAGCCGTGCCGGTTCAGCACTTCGCGCACGAACAGCAAGCCGATGCCCTGGCCGCCTTTTTTCGTGGTGAAGAAGGGCGTGAACAGCTGCCGCGCCGGCACTTCCCCCAGCAGGTTGCCGCTGTCGATCACCGACAGGCGCACGCCGCCCGCTTCATTCGCCAGCACGAGGCCGATGCGCTTGTCCGCGCCGTGCCCCGCCTCGGCCGCCTCCATCGCGTTCTTCACCACGTTCAGCAGCGCCTGTTCCATCAGGTGGCGGTCCATGGCGATGGCCGGCACCTGGTCACAGCGCTCCCAGGCGATGTGGATGCCGCGGCCGCGGCATTGTTCGCGGTACAGGTAGAGGATGTCGTCCATCAGGTCGCGCACGGCGTTCGGACGCAGCTCCGGCGCCGGCATCTTCACCACGCGCGTGAAGCGCTCGATGAACTCGCCCAGGCTGGCGTTGCGGCGCTGGACGGCCAGGATGGCGGTGCCGAAGTCCTCGCGGTCGTGCGCGGCCAGCTGGTCGCGGTAGTAGAGCAGCGAGTCGAGCACCGAGCCGGTGGCGGCGACCGTGTTGTTGACCTCGTGCGCCAGCACGCGGATCAGCTTGTCGTACGTGGATTTCTCCGAGCTCTCCAGTTCCTCGGTCAGCTCCTCCACCAGCAGGAAGTGGCGGGCGAAGCCGCGATCATAGAATTGCCCGCGCTGCCCGCGATAACGGCGGCCGTCGGCGTCGGCCAGCAGCTGCGAGTCGCCAAGCGGCAGGGTGTTCAGTTGCGCCAGCAGTTCGGTCGGCGGGCATTCGGCCAGGGTCTTGCCTTTGGCGTCCCGCAGCCCGGTCAGCGCCTGGGCGCTCGCGTTCAACAGGCTGATCCGGCCGTCGAAGTCGAACACGATGACGGCGCTCGGCGTGGCCTCCAGCAGCTTGTCCAGGAAGCCCTGTTGCTCGCCCAGTTGCAGGCGCTCCTGATAGAGCGCGCCCAGCATGGTGTTGAACAGCTGGACCAGTTCGTTGAGTTCGGCGTCGCCGCTGAGTTGCAGGCGGGCTGCGTAGTGCTGGTCCTGCAGCAGGTCGTGGAAGTGGCGCGTGTAGCCGAGCGGCTCGAGCGCGCGGCGGATCAGGCGCACGCCAAGCGCAAGGCTGAGCAGCACGGCCGCTTCCAGAACCAGCATCAGCACCGGCTGGCTGCGGAACAGCAGCACGGTGATCGCCAGGAACAGCAGGTGGGTGACGATCAGATAGGCGTACAAGCGCCGCCGCAAGCTCATCTCCAGCCGCCGCGTGCGCCGGCGCCGGCGTGGGCGAGGTTGCCGGCGTCCGCGGCGTCGGCAGCGCCGCCGAGGCCGTGGCGTTCGAGGCGGCGGTAGAGCGCGGTGCGGCTCAGCCCAAGCGCCTTGGCCACGCGCGAGATGTTGCCGTGGTGCTGCTCCAGCGCGTGCACGATCATGTGCCGCTCGACCTGCTCCAGCGTCATGCCGTCGACGCCGAGCCGCGCGCCCGCCGCGCCGGGGCCGCCGCCATGCTCATGCTGCTCGACGGCGACAAAATCCGCCTGCCGCAATTCGCCGCGCCCGACCAGCAGCAAGGTGCGCTCCAGCGTCTGCTTCAACTGGCGGATGTTGCCCGGCCACGGCTGCGCGCTCAGCCATTCCAATGCCTGCGGCGTGATCGTCGCGGCGGGCAGGCCGTAGCTGACCGACACCTCGCCGAGGATGTGGCGCGCCAGCAGTGGAATGTCGCTGCGCCGCTCGCGCAGCGGCGGCAGGCGGATGGTGATCAGGTTCAGCCGGTAAAACAAATCCTCGCGGAACTCGCCGCCCGCCACCAACTCCGCCAGCTCGCGGTTGGTGGCCGACACCACGCGCACGTCGGCCTGCTCGCTGCGGCTGGCGCCCACCGGCTGATAGGTCTGGTCCTGCAGCACGCGCAGCAGCTTGACCTGGTCCGAGCGATTCAGTTCGCCGATCTCGTCCAGGAACAGCGTGCCCCCGTGCGCGCTGGCGACGTGGCCCTTGCGGTCGGTCTTGGCGTCGGTGAAGGCGCCGCGCACGTGGCCGAACATCTCGCTCTCGAACAGCGACGGCGTGATCGCGCCCATGTTGATCTTGACGATGGCCTTGCCCGCGCGCGAACTGTTGCGATGGATTGCGTCCGCGATCAACTCCTTGCCGCAGCCGCTCTCGCCCAGTATCAGCACCGGCGCGCGCGTGTTGGCGACCTGGCCGATGGTGCTCAGCACTTTCAGCAGGCGCGGATGCTCGCCCACGATCGCGCTGAAATCGAACTGCGCGTCGAGCGCCTGGCGCGACGAGCGCGCGGCCGGCGCGGCCGGCGCGGCCGCCTCCAGCGTGGTGCGGATCAATTCCGCCAGCTGCGTGTTGTCCCACGGCTTGGTGAAGAAGTTGGCGGCGCCGGCCTGCATGCCGCGCACCGCCAGCGCGATCGATCCCCAGGCGGTCATCAGCAGCACCGGCAGGGCGGGGTAGGCGGCGCGCAGGTCGGCCAGCAGCCGCAGGCCTTCCTCGCCACTGGTCTGCAGCGAGAAATTCATGTCCTGCAGCACCAGGTCGACCGGCTGGGCGGCCAGCATGGCCAGCGCCTGTTTCGGATCGTCGGCGCACAGCGCGTCGTAGCCGGACTGCTTGAGCAGCAAGGCCAGCGACACCTGCACCGCGTTGTCGTCGTCGATAATTAAAATGCGTTGCTTGCGAGTCGGTTCCATTGTTTATTCGTAGTGCAGCGCCTGGGTCGGGCTCAGGCGCGCGGCGCGCCAGCCGGGGTAGAGCGAACAGACCAAGGATAGCAGATAGATCACGCTGGCCGATAGCGCCGTCGCGCCAAAAAACACCGGCCAGTTCAGGCCGTCGCCCAGCACGCCGGTCAGCGGCAATTGCACCAGCAGCACCAGCGCGACCAGCATGGCGCCACTGCTGAGCAGGATCTGCTCGGTGGCGATCTGGCGGTAGATGCTGCCGGCGTCCGCCCCCAGCGCGCGGCGCAGGCCGATTTCGGGGATGCGCTGGGTGGTGTTCTGCCACAGCACGCCGAACAGGCCGAACGCCACCATGACCAGCAGGAAGGCGGCGATCACCGACAGGATCACCAGCGGCGTGGTTTGCGTGCGCATGATGGCGTCGCGCGCATCCTCCAGCGGCCCGGCGAGATAGGTCCAGTCGTTGCGGATCTGTTTCAGACGTGTGACGAGTTTGGCTTCAAACACGCGCGGCGTGCCGGGCTTTACCTTCAGCACGATCGCGCTGGCCGCCTCCTTGGCGACGCCCGGCACCCAGCGCGGCAGCATGAAATAGACCGGGTCCATGTAGTCGCCCTGCGAGCGGAACTGCTCGACCACGCCGACCACGCGGTAGCGCACCGGCTGCTCCTTGTCGCGCGGCAGCAGGTAAAGCTGGCCGATCGGGTTTTTGCCGGGGAACCAACGGTCCGCCAGCTTGCGGTTGATGACCACCGGGGCGGCGTCGGCGCCGTCATCGATGCGGGAGAAGAAACGGCCGGCCACCAGCCGCATGTCCATGGTGGCGAAGAAATCGTCGGAGACCGCCATGCCGTCGATGGTCAGCTTGGCGCTGCCGTCGGGCAGCGTGTAGTCCTCGGTCCAGCGCGTGAAGGTGTAGGTGGGGAAGGAGCTGAAGGCGACCGATTCCACCTCCGGCAGTTCCAGCAGGCTGCGCTTGATGTTGTCGAACAGGACCGGGTCGTTCGGAATCTCCGGGCCGGATGGCAGGATGGAGACCGACCATTGGTTGCGCCAATTGTGGCCGACCGGCAGCTGGTACAGCTGCCAGTAACGCAGGCCGAAGGCGGCGATCGCGAACACCAGCATGAACGCCAGCAGGATTTCCAGGCTCAGCATCATGTTGCGGCCCTTGCGTTTCCAGATCAGTTTAAGCAGATGGCGCAGCATTATGCATTTCCTTTCAATGCGCGGACCGGCGCCATGCGGGAGGTTTTCCAGGCCGGAATTACGCCCGACAGGACACCGAACACCAGCGCGATCAGCAGGCCGTAGCCGAAGATGGCGAAGTTCAGATGGACTTTCAGATAGGGCAGCACGCCCCAGCTTTCCATCCACCACAGCAGGCCGCTGGCCAGGACCAGGGCGATGGCGCCGCCGATCAGGCTCAGCAGCACGTTTTCCAGCACCAGCTGCCACACCAGTTGGCGGCTGGTGGCGCCGAACGCCTTGCGCACGCCGATCTCGCTGCTGCGCTCCATGATGCGGCCCATGTTCAGATTAATCAGGTTCAGCGCCGGCAGCGCCATGAACAGCAGCATCAGCACGACGATGATGGACAGCAGCGTCGAGGCGCCGCCATCGTCGGCCTGGCTGTTCAGCAGCGTGCGCGAGAACAGCGCCAGCTTGGAGTCGCCCCAGAACTGGGTCGTGTTGAAGCGGTTGGGATCGTCGTACTGCACGTGTTTGGCGGCCTCGATGATTTCGCGCTGGAGCGCCGGCAATTCCGCCGGCGAGCGCGCCATCATGATGGCGCTGAAGGCGCCGAACATCTGATCCTTGTAATCACTGGAGGGCTGGCTGGTGAGCGGCACCCAGATGTCGGACACCGCATTGACGTGCAGCTCGTCCCGCACCACGCCGATCACGGTGAAGTCCTGCCCCATGGCGTTGAACTTCTGGCCCAGCCAGGGCTGGCCGGGGAACAGCTTGCGCGCGGTGGCCTCGTTGATGACCGCCACCATGCGGCCCTGCGCCACGTCGTCCTGGTTGTACAGCCGGCCTTGCAGCAGCCTGAAGTCGAGGATTTGCCAGTATTCGGCATCGGTCTGGCGCATTTGCAGGCTGCTGACGCGGTCGGGCTGATAGACCGAGATGGTGAGCGGCAGGCCGGCGGCCGACACCACCTCCGCGTGTTTCAGCGGCTTCAGGTATTTGTCGATTACCTTGTAGCCCAGCGTGCCGCTGCGCCAGCCCGGCTTGTCGGTGTGCGACGAGCGGTACAGCAACATTTGCACATAGCGGTCGCTGCGGCCCTCGACGCCGGTCGGGTAGAAGGTGTTCTCCAGCAGCGCGGCGACCACCACCAGCACCACCAGCGTCAGCACGATGCACAGCAGGTTGATGGCGGTGAACAGCTTGCGGCGCATGAAGACCTTCCATGCGGTCAGCAGATAATTTCTGAACATGCGCGCTCCTTACGCGACCAGCTGGCCGTCGAACACGCGCACGATGCGGCCGGCCTGCCGGGCCTCGTGCTCGTTGTGGGTGACCATGACGATGGTGGTGCCCTCGCTGTGCAGCTTGAGCAGGATGTCCATCACTTCCTGGCCCATCTTGCTGTCCAGGTTGCCGGTGGGTTCGTCGGCCAGCAGCACTTGCGGCTGGCCGACGATGGCGCGCGCGATCGCCACGCGCTGCTGCTGGCCGCCGGACAGCTGGTTCGGGTAGTGGTCCATGCGCGCGCCGAGGCCGACCTTCTCCAGCGCCTCGCGCGCCAGCCGCTGGCGCTTCTTGGTGGAGACGTTGCGGTACAACAGCGGCAGCTCGACGTTGTCGATCACGCGCAGGTCGTTAATCAGGTGGAAGCTCTGGAAGATGAAGCCGAAGGTCTGGTTGCGCAGCTTGGCCACGTATTTGTCCTTGTACGACGCGACCGGCGTGCCGGCCACGTGGATCGAGCCGGCGCCCGGCTCGTCGAGCAGGCCGATCAGGTTCAGCAGGGTGCTCTTGCCGCAGCCGCTGGGGCCCATGATGCTGACGAACTCGGACTTCTCGACGTGCAGGTCGATGTCCTTCAGGGCCAGGGTTTCGACCTTGTCGGTCTGGTAGGTTTTGCTGACTTTGTGCAGGCGGATCATTGTTGAGGGCTCCCTTGTTATTGGGCCACGCGGACGCTGTCGCGGTCCTTGTAGCGGCTGGTGTCTGAAATGATGAGCTGGTCGCCGGCGCGCGCGCCGGACAGGATTTCCACGTTCTTGCCATCGCTGGCGCCGATGTTGAGCGTGGTCTTGCGGGCGATGCCGTCGCGCACCACGAAAATATCCTGCGGGCCGCGGCCGTTGAAGGCGGGGCCGTAATCGGCCAGCAAGGTATTCTGTTTTTGCTCGGTGATGATATTGACCTCCACGCGCAGCTTGTTGCGCAGGATGCTGTGATGCGGCTCGGCCAGCGTCACCAGCAGCTTGACGGTGCCGTTCTGGATTTCCGGCAGCACGGTCTGCACCTCGCCGCGCAGCTTGACGTTGCCTTGTTCGACCAGCACCTGCTGGCCGGCGCTGAGCGCGCGCGCGTGGAAATCGGACAGCGAGGCCTCCACCTTGTAGTTGTTGAGCTCGGAGACCCTGGCCACCAGCTGGCCGGTGCTGACGCTGGCGCCTTCATCGGCCAGCAGCCAGGTCAGCATGCCGGCGAAAGGCGCGCGCACCTGGGTTTGCGCCAGCAGTTGCTGTTGCTCCTGCAACTGCTTTTGCAGGATGCTTTTTTGCAGGCGCGCGCCTTCGATATTGCTGTTGGTGACGCGCTTGCCGTCCTCGATCTGCTCGCGGTGCTGGCGCAACTGGATCTCGGTGCGCTTGACGTTGAGTTCGGCGGTCAGCAAATCCTCGGCCGAGACGCCGCCGGCCTTGCGCAGGGTCTGGTAACGGCCCAGCTTGACGCGGGTGGCTTGCAGATCGAGTTCCAGCAATTCGATGGCGCTGGTCAGCTGCTTGCGTTTCTGGTCCATTTCCAGCGTCAGCGCGAGGATGCGGTTCTCCTGCTGCGCCAGCTGCTCCTTGAGTGCATCGATGGCCAGCTGGATGGTGCGGTTGTCGAGTTCCAGCAGCAGTTCGCCGGCCCGCACCTGCTGGCCGGGTTTGGCATGGACTTTCGCCACCCGCGTCTGGATCGGGCTCGACACCAGCTCCTCATGCACCGGAATCACGATGCCGGAAGCGTTGATGGTGTTGGCGATGGCGCCGCCGCGCACGGTGGCGATGCTGACCTTGCTCGCGTCCACGCTGGGGCTGACGGCGCGGTTGATGGCCCAGGCGGTCAGGCTCAGCGTGGCGAGCAGGGCGGCCGCCGCCAGCGCGGTGTTGCGCTTGCGGCGGGCGATGATGGCGGGGTTGATAACGGTATCCATGCCCACTGTATTGCAACCTGCGTGCCAGGCTGGAATCGCTTGAAAATCATAGGCTTAGCGTTGGGCGGCGTGGGCGGGCTTGCCCGTCTCCGCGCACCACCGTCCGGAACCGGACACCCTAGCGCAGGCGGCGGGTCATGAAGGTGTAGCTATAGTGCTTGCCGTCGAGGAGAAACATGTTCGGGATCTCGCCGGTTTTGCGGTAACCGCTGCGCTCGTAAAGCTTGATGGCGGGTGTGTTCACCGACAGCACCTGCAGATCCACCCACTGCACCCCGGCCAGCAGCGCCCAGTTTTCGGCGTGGGCGATGAGTTGGCTGCCAAGGCCTTGCTGGCGGTGCTTGCGATCCACGCCCATACCCAGCAGGCAGCGATGCCTGGTGTAATTTTCCGGCAGGCCGCGCAGATCGATGTGGCCGGCGATGGCGCCGTCGTCGGCGCGCGCCACCCACGCGCGTCGCCAGCCGGGCTTGCCGACCTCGATCCGCAAGCCATTCCTGAACGCCTCCGCCTTCTCGGGCGGGAAGCGGGAGGCGTCGCGCGGCAGGGGCTGGAAATAGGCGGTGCCGTCGCGGCCATTGTCGGAGAGATGGTCGTTCAGATAGGCCAGGAACTCATCGAAGGCCGTCGGTGGAAGTTTTTCTATCGTCATGTTTCAGTGTGGGAATTTACCAACGATTGATTTATACCAATGTGTTAGGGTGACGTCCATTGTGCATCATGTAGAGGAGAAAACATGCCTCGTTTATGGACTGCGGCATTGCTGCTTGCGCCCTTGCTGGCTTGCGCGGACGAGGAAAAAGACCAGATCGTCACCGACCGCCCTGATTTCGTGGAATCGAGCAATGTGGTGGGCCGGGGCCGCTTTCAGATCGAAACCAGTTTCGCGCTCGATCGCAACAAGGCCGATGGCGTCAAGCAGCGCACCTACTACAGCCCGACCTTGCTGCGTTTCGGCCTCAGCGACACGGTGGAAGCGCGGATCGAAACCGACGGCCGCATGCGGTTGGTCACGGATGAAGCCGGCAAGCGCGTCACACAAAACGGCTATGGCGACGTCTCGCTGGGCGTGAAATGGCACGTTGCCGACGAAGAGGGCGCGCGGCCGTCGCTGGGCGTGCTGGCCCATGTCGACCTCGACAGCGGCTCGCCCGCTTTCCGCGCCGCCGGCAGGGGCGGCTCGCTGCGTTTGGCGGCCGAGTGGGAGTTGCCGGGGGACCTGGGGTTGGGCGTAATGCCGGGCATCGCCTGGCAGCACGATGATCAGGGCGAGCGCTACGCCGGCGGCATCTTCGGGCTCGTGTTGGGCAAGGAATGGAGCGAGCGCCTGCGCACCTTCGTCGAATACTCGGCGCCGCGGATCGCGCGCGGCCGCCACGGCGGCTCGGTGACCACGTTCGACATCGGCGGCGGGTATCTGCTGACCGACATGGTGCAGATCGACACCGCGCTATCGCGCGGCCTGAACAAGAACACGCCGGACTGGAGCTGGACCGTGGGCTTGTCCATCAAATTCTAATCCGGGGTCAGGTCCTCCATTTCTACACGAGCCCAGCAGTAGGCACGCCTACTGCTGGGCTCGTGTAGAAATGGAGGACCTGACCCCGGATTTTTCAGGCGGCGGCGAGGTGGTGGTGGTCGCGCGGGGGGGCCAGCGACAGTCGCGGCTTGTGGCGCTGCGCCGCACGGCCGGCCGGCGCTGCCGCTTGCCCCGGGTCGGTCGCCAGTTTGAATACGCCTACCAGTTGCACCAGCTGGTGCGCCTGGTCTTGCTGCGCTTCCGCCGCCGCCGCCGCTTCTTCCACCAGCGCGGCGTTTTGCTGCGTTACCGTGTCCATCTCGGCAATCGCGTGGTTGATCTGCTCGATGCCGGCTTCCTGCTCGTTGTTGGCGGTGCTGATTTCGCCCATGATGGCGGTCACCGATTGCACGGCCGCGACGATTCTCTCCATCGTCGCGCCGGCTTCGCCCACCAGCTGCGTGCCGGCGCCGACCTTGCCCACCGAGTCGTCGATCAGTTTCTTGATTTCCTTGGCCGCTTCCGCCGAACGCTGCGCCAGCACCCGCACCTCCGATGCCACCACCGCGAAGCCACGCCCCTGCTCGCCCGCGCGCGCCGCTTCGACCGCCGCGTTCAGCGCCAGGATGTTGGTCTGGAACGCGATGCCATCGATTACGCCGATGATGTCGACGATCTTCTTCGCCGATTCGTTGATCGCGTCCATGGTCCGCACCACGTCGGCCACCACGGCGCCGCCTTGCACGGCGATGTCGGAGGCGTTCAGGGCCAGGGTGTTGGCCTGGCGCGCGTTCTCGGTGTTTTGCTTGACGGTGGCGGTCAGTTCCTCCATCGAGGATGCGGTCTCTTCCAGCGAGCCGGCTTGCTGCTCGGTGCGCGTGGACAGGTCCATGTTGCCGTTGGCGATTTCGGTGGCGGCCGTCACGATGGAGTCGGCGCCGCTGCGCACCTGGCCGACGATGTCGGCCAGGCTGTCGCGCATGCCCTGGATGGCGAACAGCAGGCTGCGCTGGTCGCCCTGGCGCAAGGGGATAGGCACCGCCAGGTCGCCGGCCGCGATCTGGCCGGCGATGGCGGCCACGTCGTTCGGCTCGCCACCCAGCTGACGCAGCAGCTGGCGCGAGATCAGCCAGGCCAGCGCCGCGCCCAGCGCCAGTGACGCCAGGCCCAGCCCGATGGACAGGCTGCGCGACTGCCGGTAGGTGGCTTCCGCGCTGGCGCGGGCGCTTTCCATGTTGGCGCTCTGGTGCGCGATCAGGGCGTCGATGGCCGCCATGTATGCCAGTTGCAGGCCGCGCATCTTGCCCAGCATTTCGTTGACGGCGCCGTCGATGTCGCCGGCGCGGCGCAGGCGCATCACTTCATCCAGCGATTCGTTGAAGGGCGTGCGGGCCGCTTGTACCGCCTGAAACAATTCCACGCCTTTGCCGGACTTGACCATCTCGCCCAGCTTTTTCATGGCTTCGCTGTTTTCCTGGCGCTTTTCCATCACTACGGACAGTTCCTTGGCGGCCTTGGCTTCATCCTTGATCAGCAAGGCGTTGCGCAGCGAGCGCGCGATCTTGTTGTTGTGATTCATGATGAGTTGCGCTTGCAGCACTTTCGGATACGTCTCGGTGACGATGTCGTCGGTGTTGTCCGCCAGTTCGGCCTGGCTGTAGATGCTCATGGCGATGGTGATCGCCAGCATCAGCAGGAGCGCGCCAAAACCCAGTCCGAGCCGGGTGCCTACCTTGAGGTTGTCGAGTTTCATGATGGTATTCCGTTAGTCGAGTGGACTCGCGTTCCGGGCGGAACGTTGGCGGGAATAAGGCCAGAGAGGAAAAAGGCGATCGCGGGAATTTGGCGATCAGTAATGCGGTGAATTCTCTCCAATATACACGCATCGTTCCCGTAGGGCAACAAAATTCATGTAACTATCCGCGTGTGTCTTGGGATCGATTCCATTACACTTGGCATTCTGTTCATTTTTACCCGAGGATAGGTGGAGACTCATGACAACTAATCATTCCCGGCTGGATGTAATCGATGCGCTGCGCGGCTTCGCCATCGTCTCCATCATGCTGCTGCATAACATCGAGCATTTTGATTTCTATTTCCAGCCGGCCGGCCTGCCGGAATGGCTGAAGGCGGTCGACAAGGTGATCTGGGACAGTCTGTTTTTCCTGTTCGGCGGCAAGTCGTATGCCATTTTTGCTTTGCTGTTTGGTATGACTTTCTACATCCAGTACCACAACCGCGAACTGCGCGGCGAGGATTTCCGCGCCCGCTTCGCGTGGCGGCTGGTGCTGTTGCTGGGTTTTGGCCTTTTAAATTCGATGTTTTATCACGGCGATATCCTGAGTATTTACGCGGTGCTCGGCTTTGCGCTGATACCGGTCGCACGTCTCGGTAATCGCTGGGTGCTGGCGATTGCGGTGGTGTTATTGCTGCAGCCTTATGCCTGGATAGAGTTTATCCAGGCGCTGCCGAACCCCGATCAGAAACTGGCCGATCCCGCTTCCTGGGCTTATTTTGGCAATGCCAATGAATATTTCGCTCACGGCACCGCTGCCCAGGTCTGGTGGGGTAATCTGACTAATGGCAAGATCGGCGTTATTCGCTGGAGCTGGGAAAATGGCCGGATATTCCAGATTCCCGCGTTGTTTATGCTTGGCATGCTGGCTGGCCGCAAGGGTTTATTCAAGGAAGGTAATGACGCTTTCTGGCGCCGCACGTTGTTGATTGCCGTGTTGGCGTTTATTCCGCTTTATATCTTGAAAACCTGGCCGGAGACGTGGGGCGTGGGCCAGGCTGTGGCCCGGCCATTACTGACTATCGTGACTTCGTGGTCGAACGTCGCGTTCATGGTGGTGCTGGTTTCTGTATTTACACTGCTGTTTTATTCTCATCGGTGGCTGGAGATATTCTCGCCGCTCGGCCGCATGAGTTTAACCAGCTATGTGGTGCAGTCGATTGTCGGCACCACGATTTATTATGGTTTCGGACTCGGCATGTACAAATATACGGGCGCCAGTTTCGCCTTGGCGATTGGCATCGTGCTGGCGGTGGTGCAGCGCCAGTTCAGCGTGTGGTGGTTGGCCCGTCATTCGCAAGGACCGCTGGAATCCCTGTGGCACAGAATGACGTGGGCTGGCGCGAGCTCCTTGGTTCATGCCAAAAATTAGCGCGAATAAGCTATGAATCAGCTTGAACAGCGCGGCCGTCAGCGATGCGGGCCGCGTTGTTTATTCGTCCTCGGGTTTGGTCCAGGAAATGCGGCCGTGGCCGGCTTCATTCAGGCGGATAATCAGTGATTCGGCCGCGCTATCGGCCAGGCTGAATTCGAATTTCACATCGTCGGCATGGTGCACATTATTCAGCACCGCCCCGGCGGATTCAATTTCGCGCCGCACCAGTCCTTCCATCGCGTATGGGGCGCTGCAAATCAAAAAGCGTTGTTTGATAATCGCGATTTTCTCGGCTTTTAATAATGCCTGCGCCACGCTGTCGGCATAAGCGCGTACCAGGCCGCCAGCACCTAATTTAATGCCACCGAAATAACGCACCACCGTGGCCAATACGCCTTCCAGATCCTGATGGCGTAATACATCGAGCATGGGACGGCCGGCGGTGCCGCTTGGTTCGCCATCGTCCACCGCCGCCGATTGGCCGCCGGCTAATAATGCCCAGCATACGTGGGCGGCGCCAGGATGCTGGGCTTTTAATTCCGCGACGATTTTTTGCGCACCGGCGCGATCCGCCATCGGCTGCACGCAGGCGATAAATCGGCTTTTTTTAATCAGCAGCTCATGATGCACTGCTGTTTCTATGGTTTGCGGCATGGGAAACTTTGTGGTACGGCAACTCATCATTATAACTTGCGGGATCGGCGGCGCGGCGCGGGGCGCGTTATAATCGCCGGCCAGATCCACTGAGTCCCGCCCATGAAAGTTTATTCCACCGCTTCCCCCGCTTTTGATGCCGATGGCGATACGGGCGAGGACGATCAACTCATACACCACCTCGGCCTCGTGGAGAAGGGCGTGTCGCTGGCGCGCCTCGAGGGCAGGGTGTTCTTGCGCATCACCGGCATGGTTGAGTACGCCGGCCGTCGAGTTCCCTATGACCTGGTGCCGACCCAAGGTGTGCTGGCCAAGCCGTCCAAGTGGCGCAAGATGGACATGGATGCCCGCGCCACCCTGCTGCGCGAGCGCGCCAGCGACGAGGCGATCGCCGAGCTGCACGGCCACGTCAGCGCTTTCGTGGCGGAGTTGTCCGATGCCTGCGACGATTGCGACATGGACGCCGAGCCTTTCCTGAACGCCCTCAGCGACATGCAGATCGCCGAGCCGGCCGGATTGGTGTTCGACCGCATCCGCCAGCGTCTGGAGCACGCGGTCGAGCGCGAGATGGAGGAACAGCACGCCGAGCGCACCCGCCAAAGCATCAACCTGGCCGAATATCCGGCCTCGTTCGAGGTGGCGCGCCGCATGAAGCGCAAGTTCATCGCCGTGCTGGGGCCGACCAATTCCGGCAAGACCCACCTGGCCATGGAAGCCCTGGGCAAGGCCCCGAGCGGCGTGTATCTGGCGCCGCTGCGCTTGCTGGCGCTGGAAAACTATGAGCGCCTGCAGGACATGACGCAGCACGGCAAACCGCTCAAGGTCAGCCTGGTGACGGGCGAGGAGCGCCGGCTGGAGCCGGGCGCCACCCACGTCGCCAGCACGGTGGAGATGCTCGATACCCAGACCCCGGTCGACGTGGCGGTGATCGATGAAATCCAGATGCTGGCCGACCGCGACCGCGGCGCCGCCTGGACCGCCGCCGTGTGCGGCGCGCCGGCCAAGGTGGTGTACCTGGTCGGCGCCCCGGAGGCGCGGCGCGCGATCGAGGTGCTGGCCGCGCGCCTGGAATGCGAGCTGGAGGTGCATCTGCTCAAGCGCAAGGGGCCGCTGTCGATGGAGCCGGCCGCCGTGCGCAAGCTGAGCAACCTGCGCCGTGGCGACGCGGTGATCTGCTTCTCGCGCCGCGAGGTGCTGATGTGGCGCGACATGGTGACCGAGGCCGGGCTGTCGGTGGCCACGGTGTATGGCAATCTGTCGCCGGAGGTGCGGCGCGCGCAGGCCCAGCGCTTCCGCGACGGCGCGGCCGATGTGGTGGTGGGCACGGACGCCATCGCCATGGGCCTCAACATGCCGATCGCGCGGGTGGTGATGACCACCAGCGTCAAGTACAACGGTTACGAGGAGGAGGAGATCCCGGCCGCGCTGGCGCGCCAGATCGCCGGCCGGGCAGGGCGCTTCGGCGTGCACGAGGAAGGCCTGGTGGCCGGCTACGACAACGAGACCCACAACGTGATGCGCTCGCTGCTGCGTGAAAAGCCGGTGCCCCTGAAAACCACCGGCTTCGCGG
Source organism: Duganella sp. SG902 (assembly GCF_013376005.1). GTDB lineage: Bacteria > Pseudomonadota > Gammaproteobacteria > Burkholderiales > Burkholderiaceae_D > Rugamonas. The sequence goes on from NZ_JABMJK010000013.1 coordinate 40,815, forward strand.
TGGCGCCGACGCTCGAGCATTTGCACCGCATCTCGTCGGTCACGCACGAGCAGGCGCTGGCCAAGCTGCTCAAGCGTTTCGTGCACAACATCGACGTGCCGGACGGCTTCTTTTATCCGCGCATCACCGAGGACCAGTTCGAGCGCGCGGCCTGGCTCGATACGCTGGAGCTGACGGTGGCGGAGAAATTCGCGCTGTCGCTGGTGCCGATTTCGGCCAAGGTGCCGGCGCTGCAGAACGCCTGGGAGAACTGGGCCAAGTCGCTGGCGCACAAGAAGGTGACCCATCTCCGGCCCAGCGACAGTCCGCTGCATTATATGAACCTGCAGGAGGTGGAGGACGCGTGCCGGCTGTACTCGGCCTACGCCTGGCTGGCCTACCGCCAGCCCGAATACTTCCCGGACACGGAACTGGCGCTGCGCCTGTCGCGCGAGGCGTCCGAGCGCGTGGACGCGATCCTGCAAGATCAGAATTCGGCGGCGCGCAAGCGTCAGCCGCGCAAGTTCAGGCGCTGAGCATCATGGAAGGCGAACCTTGTCCGCTGTGCGGCCGCGAGCTGGGGACGGTCAATATCGACCGCCATCATCTGGTGCCGAAGACGTTCAAGGGCAGGGAGCAGTTCCCGATTCATAAGATTTGCCACCGCAAGATCCATTCGGTGTTCAGCGAGCGCGAGCTGCTGCGGCACTATCACACCTGGGAGGCGCTGCGCGCGCATCCGGACATCCGGACCTTCATCGAGTGGGTGGCGCGCAAGCCGCCCGGCTTTTACGTGCGCACCGCGAAGCAGAAATAGAAAAGCCAACCCGAAGGCTGGCTTTTCTATTGAATCTTGGTAGGCCGTGCGGGATTCGAACCTGCGACCAACGGATTAAAAGTCCGCTGCTCTACCAGCTGAGCTAACGACCCAAGGGCCAACATTTTACTGCTGCTTGGCGGAAAGTTCAAGGGCCGCGCTCTGCCGCGCGCCACATACGCCACAACCTCGGCTATCATAGCGCCCTTCACGAAAGAGGAATGAGGTAATGAAAGAAGTTGCAGTGACGCATGGCGCGGATAAGCCGGCCCCGTCGCAGTTTGGTCTGATCAATCTGCTGAAGGCGGGCGCGGCACAACTGATCGTTTTGCACCATCTGGCTTTCTATGGCCCGATGTCCGACCACGCACGCACCTTGTTTCCCTCGTTGATCGACTGGCTCGGCGGCAGCGCCCGCATTGCCGTGCAGGTGTTCCTGGTGATCGGCGGTTTCCTCGCGGCCAAGTCGCTGGCGCCCTCCGGCCGTGCCGGTTACGCCGATCCGCTGCGCGCGATTTGGCGTCGCTACGCCAAGCTGGCGCCGCCGTTCCTGGCCGCCACGCTGATCGCGGTGCTGGCCTCGGCGCTGGCCTCGCGCTGGATGATACATGACTCGATTTCGGCGCCGGCCACCTGGTCGCAGCTGGCCGCGCACGCCTTGCTGCTGCACGGCGTGCTGGGCTATCCGGCGGTGTCGGCCGGCGCCTGGTATGTGGCCATCGATTTCCAGTTGTACGCGCTGCTGGTGCTGGCGCTGTGGATGGCCGGCATCGGCGAAGGCAAGCGACCGGTGGCCTGGCTGATGCCGATGGTGACGGCGTTCGGCATCACGCTGTCGCTGCTGCATTTCAATCTGTACGCCGAGTGGGATAACTGGGCGCCGTATTTCTTCGGCAGCTACGGCCTCGGCGTGATGGCCTGGTGGGCCAGCGATCCGCGCCGCAAGCCCGGCTTCGCCGTGCTGTTGCTGCTGATGGCCCTGCTGCCGGCCGTGGTTGGCCTGCTGCTGGAATTCCGCAGCCGCATCGCGCTGGCGGCTGTGGTGGCCTGCGTGCTGTTCCTGTTCGGCCGCATCAAGACCGCGTCGGAAGCGCGGGCCTGGCGCGCGATTCACGGCATGGGCAAGATTTCCTATTCGGTGTTCCTGATCCACTTCCCGGTGTGCCTGCTGGTCAACGCCGCCTTCAGCCATTTTGTCCCGCTCGCGCCGCAATGGCAGGCCTTGGGCATGCTGGCGGCGTGGGGCGGCAGTCTGGCGGCCGGGGCCTTGTTCCACCGCTGGGTGGAGGAGCCGCTGGGCCGCGTGATGCAGCTGTTCACCGGTCAGCTGGTCACGTCCGCGCCGTTGCCTGCTCGCCTGAACGGTGTTTCGCTGCGATAATCCCTCCTTTTGAACGGAGGGTCGCATGACCTATGAAGAATACCTCGACGAAGTCACCACGCTGATCTTCGAAAAATACGGCCTGGACGAGGCCGCCGCCGTCAAGCTGGTCGTCGCTGCCCAGGACAACGAGTTCTTCGTCAAACACGACGATGACAAGAAACTGCGCACCATCGATCAGGCGCACAAGGACGCGAAAACGATTTACGACGCCGCCAACGCCGTCAAAGCGAAGCCAAAACGCTAATATTCCGTTGTTTTTGGGAACGAGTTAATATATTTCTTGCATGCATTTCGCATGGCGTGATATCGTACGTTCCATGGTTTAAAAGAAAATAAAATTTCATTTTAGAAATATAACTGGGGTACGTATGAAAAACTTCATGAAAATCGCATTGTTGAGTTCCTGCCTGGCTGGCGCAGTGGCTCACGCGGCGCCTCCGGGCTCCGCCGCAGGTACCTCCAGCTACAAAGACGCCTCGCTGACGGTGGGCGGCACCAAGGATTTCTCGGATCAGTTCGCCCTGGTCCTGGACCAGAACATCAACCCGATCCAGTCGACCGCCGGCTTTTCCGGCACCTTCACCAATGCCCTCACCGGCACCTCGAGCTGGAACCGCGCGGCGATCGTGGATCACGGCTCGCTGGTCGATAAATTGCTGGGCGATGGCCTGACCTTCAGCTTCAGCAAGACCAACGATTACAGCGGCACCTGGTCGATCACCAACACCAACGCCAGCAAGAACCTGACGGTGGACCTGGTGTTGTCGCTGCACGCCGGCAATGGCGTCGGCAGCTTCCTGTTCGACAACCAGGTGGTGAAAGCCGGCTCGACCTTGCAAGGCAACTGGGCCGTAAACTGGATCAACAACGCCAACAACCCGGCCAGCATCGCCAAGTTCTCCAACATGGGCATCTACACGGGCGCGAGCAGCTTCACCTCGCCGGTGCCGGAACCCGCCACCTACGGCATGATGCTGGGCGGCCTGGCCCTGCTGGGCTACGCCGCGCGCCGCCGCAAAGCTTAAAAACAACAATCCGCAGCACATTGAACGCCAGCTTATGCTGGCGTTTTTTTATGGGGCGCGCGTCCGCGTTATATGAATTTGGAATCCCTTTGTGTAAAGAAATAATAGATTGGCATTGTTGTGTGCGGCTTAAGATTGGCGAAAGCAGTTGACGTACCAAGCAGCGCACGAAGTCAAACCTATAACTACACACTGGAGATAGCATGAAAACGACTCGGACAACCCTCCGTAAAACGGTATTAGCCGCGCTCATTGCCGACCTCGCCCTGATGGCCGGCGCCCACGCGCAGACGGCCACTGAGGTCGATCCTTCCGCCACCGTGGTGGTGAGCGGCATCCGCGCCTCGCTCAGTTCCTCGCTCACCACCAAGCGCCTGCAGGATGGCGTGGTGGACGCCGTGTCGGCCGAAGACGCCGGCAAATTCCCGGACACCAACATCGCTGAATCGCTGCAGCGCGTGACCGGCGTGCAGATCCAGCGTAACAACGGCGAAGGCCGCTACATCTCGGTGCGCGGCCTCGGCCCCGAATTCAACAACGTGCTGGTCAACGGCCGCACCATGACCAGCGACACCGGCGGCCGCGAATTCTCGTTCGACCTGCTGTCGTCCGACCTGATCTCGAAAGCGCTGGTGTACAAGACCTCGCAAGCCTTCCTGCCGGAGGGCGGCATCGGTTCCACCGTCGACATCCAGACCGCGCGTCCGCTGTCCGGCAAGGTGGGCCACAGCTCGGTGGTCAACGTGTCCGGCGCCTACGACTCCAACTCGGAGAAGAAGACCCCCAACATCAGCGGCATGTACTCGTTCGCCAACGAGGCGCGCACCTTCGGCGTGACCGCCTCGCTGTCGTACACCGACCGCGCCTCCAAGCAGAACAAGGCCATCACCGACGCCTGGAACCTGCGCGACGTGTCGATGATCAACGGCGACCTGAACTCCAAGGGCCTGACCATGGCCGACGTCACCACCAAGAAGCTGTACATTCCGCAGAGCTTCGGCTACCAGCAGGAAAACGAGCGCCGCAAACGCCTGGTCGGCAACCTGACGGTGCAGTACAACCCGACGCCGGACTGGAAGCTGACCGCCGACGCGCTGTATTCCCACCTCGACCAGCGCAACGACGTGATCGCCTTCAGCGACTGGAACAACCCGGTGCAGCTGGGCGTGAAATACAACGGCAACAACCAGATCACCAGCTTCCTGCGTCCCGGTTCCATCTTCTACGCCAACAATCCAGCCATCGCCGGTCCCGGCACGCTGCTGGGCGAGGCCAACTCCAACGACATGATCGTCAAGGGCGGCGACCGCCTGTCGACCACGCGCGCGTTCGGCCTGAACTCGAAATGGAAGCTGTCGCCGGACTGGAAACTGGAAGGCGACGTCTCGACCTCGCGCACCACCTCCGGCTCGCCGGACATGTGGGTGGTGGCCGGCATGGTGCCGAAGAACGGCGACGTGCTGACCTTTAACGGCACGCCGGGCCTGACGTTTGGCGACGGCATCGCCGACCCGACCGCCGTGCGCGCGCACGCCGTCTCCAACGGCGACATCCGCAACCACGACAAGCTCAACGAAGGCCGCCTGAACCTGTCGTGGGCGCAGGACTGGGGCTACTTCAAGGGCCTCGACACCGGCATGGCCTACTCGCAGCGCAGCGTCGACCGCACCGAGTGGAAGAACGACGCCTGGAACGCGTTCAGCGGCTACCACCTGGCGCTGCCATCGTCGCTGTTCACGGTGACGCCGATTGACAACTTCATGGGCAACGGCGTGCAGATGCCGAACGCCTACCTGAGTTTCAATCCGTACAGCTACATGAACTACCTGAACCAGCCTTCGATCCTGGCGCAGTCCAACGATCCGGCGCTGTACCTCAACACCACCAAGTATCCGAACGGCCCGATGGCCATCGACTACACGCTGCCATCGATGTGGGGCGTGAAGGAGAAGGTCGCCAGCATCTTCGTCGACAGCAAATGGGAAGGCGAGGGCTGGTCGGCCAACGCCGGCGTGCGCGCCGTGCGCGTGAAGTCGAGCTCGATCGGTATCAGCCGCGTGCTGCTGTCGGCCACCAAGAGCCCGAACGACACCACCTACATCCTGAACTATGGCCCGAGCACCGTGAACACGGTGGACAACAGCTACAACAGCGTGCTGCCGTCGGCCAACATCAAGTTCGACCTGACCAGCGACATGCTGCTGCGCCTGGCCGCGTCCAAAACCGAGACCCGTCCGACGCTGAGCCAGATGGGCGTCGACAACTGGTACGGCGGCCGCTATGGCGACGTGCAGACCGGCGGCGGCAACCCTTACCTGAAGCCGATGAAGTCCAACAACTACGACCTGTCGTGGGAATGGTACCTGTCGAAAACCAACTACGTCAGCGCGGCCGTGTTCCAGAAGAACGTGCGCGACTTCCTGGAGACCCGCCTGGTCGACATGAAGATTCCGCAGTATGACGAAGTGGTGCACGACAGCCGCGTGCGCAACGGCCAGAAGGGCAAAATCAAGGGTGTGGAGATCGCCGGCCAGTACGCCTTCGACACCGCCGTCCCATGGCTGCGCGGCTTCGGCGTGACCGCCAACTACACCTACGTCGACGCCAGCGCCACCCGCGAGGACAACAGCACCCCGGCGTGCGGTTATCCAGGCCTGTCGCCGCAGTCGTACAACGGTTCGGTGTTCTATGAGAACAGCAAGTTCCAGGCGCGCGTGAGCTACAACTGGCGCAATCACTTCTCCATCGATTGCGGCGGCGGCAGCACCCAGCCACGCAACCGCGCCGCCTACGGCCAGACCGACGCCAGCCTGCGTTACAACCTCTCGCCGACGCTGTCGCTCTACGCCGACGTCATCAACCTGAGCAACCAGCGCACCCACGAGTACGCGCTGAACGAGAGCCAGTTCCTGACGCTGGAAGATGTGGGCCGCCGTGTCAGCATCGGCCTGCGGGCGGCGTTCTAAGCGCGCGTTACAGCTTGGCGCTCAGTTGCAGCGCCAACGTCCTCGGCGCTACCGGGATGTCGAACGGTAGCGCCAGGCCCGGCGACAAGCTGGGCTCGCGCGCATCGGCGTTGAACAGATTGCGCACCGTGGCCGACACGGTGACGCCGTGCGGCAGTTGCCGGCTCAGGATGGCGTCCACGGTCTTGTAATCGGCGACCGGCGCGCGCGCGTCACCGGCCGCGCGGCGTCGGCCAGCCACCCAGTTCAGCTGCGGGCCGAACTGCCAGCTCGGGCTGAAACCCCAGTCGAGGCGGGTGTAGGCGTGGTGGCGCGGCGCGTAGCCGGGATCCTTGCCGGTGGCCGGGTCGTGCGCGTGCTGGCGCGCGTAGTTGGCCAGCCAGCGCAGGTTCTTGTCCATCTCCCATGCGAGCTCCAGCTCGCCTCCCTTGCCGTCCACGCTGCCGCTGTTGCGGTAGGTCGCGCCCGGCGCCGGCGCCGGATTGGCGGTCGAACGGATCAGGTCCTTCATCGCGTAGCGGTACAGGCTCAGGTTGACCGACAGCTCGGGCCGCGCCTGCCAGGCGAACGCCGCCTCGGTGGTGGCGATGGTTTCCGGCTGTATCTTCGGGTTGCCCATGTTGACCGGGTTGATGCCGGTTTGCTCGTTGAAGCTCGGCGAGCGGAACGCGCGCCCATGCAGCAGCTTGACCGTGAGGTTGAGGTCGGCGTCCCACACCAGCGCCAGGCGCGGATTGGTGGTGCCGCCGAAATCGGAGTAATCGTCGTGGCGCACGCCGGCCGTCAGCGCCCAGTCGCGCGCGAACTGCCATTCGTCCTGCACGTAGGCGTAGTTGATCTTGCGCCGCTGCGGCATGATGTGCGGCTGGATGGCGCCGTAGTCGATCACCGGGCCGGTCGGGATCGGCACCCCGGCCGGATTGAGGAGGAAGTTCTTCATGGTGCTGACCTGGTACAGGTACAGGTCGTCGTGGCCGGCGCCGACGCGCAGCGCATGGCGGTTCCAGCCGCTGTAGGTGGCGTGCACGGCCGCGCGCAGATTGCGCTCCCAGCGGCTGGGGCCGCCGATCATCCCGTCCGGGAACAGGTTGGGGCCGATGCGCGCGCCGGCCGGAAACAGGCCGAGGCCGTCCGGCGACTGCTCGGTGAAGAACAGATAGCTGAGCGAGCCGCCCACGCTCCAGTTGTCGGAAAAGTCGGGCGCGCTCCACGCCAGTTCGCTGAGCGCGGTGCCGCTGCGGGTCTTGTGGTTGGGATCGAGCGCGGAATTGATGCCGGGACCGGTGCCGGCATCGCCGCGCCACTTGAGGTTGGTGCGCCAGCGCCAGCGCTGGTAAGTCAGGTCGAGGCCGCCGTCGAAGGCGTTGTAGCCGACGTTCAGCGGGCCGGGCGCGTAGCTGGCGTGGGTGCCGAAGCGGCTGTCGTTGAGGGTTTGCGCATCGGCCTTGATCAGCTGGTCGGAGCCGTTGGTGCGGCCGGCCTGCAGATAGGCGGCGATGCCGAGTTCGTCCCGCTTGCCGCCATATTCCAGCCACGCCTCGCGCGACTGGAAGGTGCCGGCGCGCGCGCCCACGCGCAGCCCCGGCATCTGTTCCGCCGTCTTGGTGATGATGTTGATGACGCCGGCGAAGGCGTCGGCGCCGTACAGCGCCGAGCCGGGGCCGCGGATGACTTCGATGCGGGCGACATTGGTCACCGGCATGCTGATCCACATATTGCCCTTGTCGCCGTTGTAGTCGGTGTTCAGGCGCAGGCCGTTGAGCAGCACCAGCACCTGCGGATTGGTGGGGCCGCCCGCGCCGATGCCGCGTATCACGTAATTGGGCGCATACATCGGCGCGCCGCGCGTGACGTGGATGCCGGCCACGGTTTCCAGCACGTGATCGAGATCGGTGGCGCCCATGGCGGCGATATCCTCGGCCGTCACCACCGAGGCCACCGCCGGCGCGCGGCGCAGCGGCTGGGCCGAACCGGTGGCCAGGCTGATGGCGAAGCGGTCCATGCCGAACAGGGCCAGGTCCTCGTCCTCGGGCTGGGTGGCGGCGGCAGGCAGGGGATAGCAGGTGGCGACCGCCAGGGCGAGCAGCCAGCCGGCGCGGCGGTGCTGGGAAATTAACAGAGTCATCTTGAAAATTAAACTACATCAATGACTCCACAATACACGGGATGGCTGGCTTAACAAACACAGGTGTTGTCAAAGCGCATCAAGGCGGGGAGGGCAGGGTAAAGCGGATCACACCGCCGCTGACCTGCTGATGGGCGCGCATGCCGCCGAACAGCCCGTAGGCGCCGTCACCCAGCGGGACCAGGCCACGGAAGTCCATGCCGGCTTGCGGCAGCGGCGCGTGCCGCTGCCAGGTCTGCGTTTGCGGGTTGAAGCTGAACACCGCATCGGACGGCTCGGCAGGCAGCTTGTCGTAGCCGATGCCGTTGTAGTTGTAGGGCCGCCCGCTGCCGCCGGCGAACACGATACGGCCGCCGTCACCCACCGCGCCGGCGCGGTACAGCGGGGTGCCGGGATGGGCCGGCAGTTGGCGCCAACCGATGCGGGCCGGCTGCCGCGGATCGAGCGTGCCTTGCCAGCAGGCGTTGGTGATGGCGAACGCGTTCTTGCCATCGGCGCCCTTTGCGGCGGTGACGCCGTCGCAGATCACCATGGTGTCGCCGGCGAGGCCGCCGGCGTGGCCGAATACAGGCGCGCCGGGGTAGGGCGTGGCGGCTAGCCATTGCTTGGTTTGGGTATCGTAGAGCTGAACGTCGGCCACGTTGGCCTGGTCGTGCCAGCCGCTGACCAGCACGATCCAGCGCTCGCGCCACGGCATGGTGACGCTGTCGTCGACCGGGACCGGCATCGTGGTTTCCGTTTCGAAGCGGCCGCTGTCGGGCAGGAAGCGCATCACCTCGGGTGTGGAGACTTCCTCGCCGCTGGGCGACACGGTGTAGCCGCCAATCAGGTAGACCTTGCCGCCGACCGTGAGCGCGGCGCTGGCCAGGCGGCCTTGCGCGACCGGAATGTCGCCCACCTTGCGCCATTGCCCCGAGCGCAAATCAAGCGCATGGACATCGCGCTCGATGTCGGCGTGCGTCTTGCCGGGGCCGAGACCGAAGAAGGTGTAGACACGGTCGCCAGCGCGGGCGACCGCCCAGTTGGCGCGCGCGACAGGCGCGTCAGCCTGCGCCAGCGCCGTGCAGCAAACGAGTGCGCCGATGAGGAAGAAAGGTTTGATCATCTCCGATTATAAGCACAAGCTCGGTGGAACCTGTACGAACAAAGCGCGCCCAATAGCCTTGTAATGCCATCGCTGATATTTGCGCCGGTTGACAGGCGCTTTTACGGGATACGTGGAAGTGGGGGATCGCCCGCTGTCGTTGGAACGGAGTAAGGTGCTTGAATGTTGGACGTGGTGCCCGTGTTGGAGTCGTAATCGTAAGGAACGTGGATTGCGATGCGAGCACTGGTGAAATCCCGAGTGTTCCTCGTTACCAAGGGGATACCATATGAGAGGGCTGTTGCCGCGATGATTGCATCGGGCAGTTTAATTTTTGGCGGTGTGACTAAGCCGCTTCCTCGTATGGCAATTGAATATTCAACAATTTGCGGGTCTAGCTGAAGCACTGTGAACTCGCTGAGCACCGCGTCGAGAATGGGTTTGTCTGACGGGTGGGAAATTTCCCCAGAACGTAATTCCATGTAGGTGATAACGCTAATCGCGGGTTCGTCGTAGTGTCCAAGTTCCACTGTGGCGGCATGCACGCCGTTGAGCATGTCGATGAAAATATTTGTATCGAACAGGATCAACGCCATTCGGCCCTCAGTTGTTCCTGGTACTCTACGCCATCCTTCGGCAAGTCGGTGCGATGCTTCCAAAGACCTTCGGCGGCTTTTAGCGCAGCGATGCGACGACGACGACGTTCCTCCTGCTCTAAGCGGGATGCTGAACTATTGACCATGGGGCGTTCGCCCACGTTTGGTAAAGTGCTCATTGGAGCCTACCGTTGCTCGAATTGGATAAATCCAGTGTAGCGCAAATGCGTGGCGACGTGCGGAAAACAAAAAGATTCCACCATCGGTTTGGGCGTCGCTCTTGGTACTGCCTTTATCCGTGCGGGCGATATCGTTCAGATCTAAGCAGGCAAGGCCACGATTGCCCGCTGCTCACGGAGATAAGGTTCTCATTGATCCATGACCCGACATCGGTGACTGGGAGGGCACGCAGACTATTGAACGTTTGCGATTTATCCCAGGCGACGCCCCTGCCTTGAGCGAAAGCCGCACGGTACTTTCGCATCATGTTGTGCGGGTCTCGCGCCAGCTCGGCCAGTAAGTACTCTTCGTCCCACTCCGAACGGCTAAAGGGGCGGCCGAGGGATGCCTGGAGCTTGTCGGCGACCTCTCGGTAAGTCACCGTATCGCCAGCCAGATAAACGATCTCGTTCCGGATGCGAGGTTTGGTGAAAACGATCTCGGCAGTCAGCGTGCCGATATCATCGGGAGTGGTCAACGTGACGGCGGTGTCGAGGCTGCCCAAGGCGTGAACGGCGTCGTTTTGTAGGTCTACAACCCCGAATTCAGGCTCGAACAGGTAGCTCATGAACATCCCGGTCGAGATAATGACCCATTCAGTCTGCTGCTGACCGCGCAGCAGTTCCCGCACGTCCAACTGGGCGTCGAAAATATCCTGCGGACTGCCGCGTCCGATCACGTCAAAATCGACGCCGAACTGCCATGGAAAATACCTTGGTATTCGCGCCTTCAAGGCGGCGCGAGCCAATTTCATTGGGGTGTCAATTCCCGCCGCATAGCCAGCGCAGCCGATCACCGTATCGTATCGCCCGAATACGCCTGCGAGGTCGTCGACCGAGCTCTTCACAAGATCGCCTATGACGATCTCGATCCCCAGACCTCGGATCTCCGCGATATCACGTTGCTTGGCTGGTGCGCTGGACTCAACCGCACTTGCGCGCAACAGCACGCTGATTTTCACACCGTCGATTTCCTTTGCGCGCTGCGCAAGACCTCGCAATACCGGCAAGCCGAGTTCTCCTGCTCCGAGCACCAGAATGTTTTGAGACATAGTCAGTTCCTCCTTTGGATATGAGGCCGCACTTTAGCGAATGCAGCGATGCGGAAAAAGTAGCTTTTGCGGTTTTAAGCATGCGGAAAATGCGAACAATGTTGAGTTATAGTGCCGTTTTCCCAATCGCTGTCAGGACAACGCATGGATCGCGTACAAGCAATGCAGGTATTTCTTCGCGTGGTCGAAAGCGGGAGTTTTGTCCGTGCGGCGGAGACCCTGGGTTTACCGGCGTCATCAGTCACGGGCATCATAAAAAGGCTGGAAAAACATTTGCAGATACGCCTGCTGAACCGCTCCACCAGAAACCTCAGCTTGACGCCAGAAGGCGAGCGTTACTTCTACCGCTGCCGCGAGATACTCGACCTTATCGACGACACGGAATCCAGCTTGCACGGCTCTTCCGAGCGTCCTCACGGGCGGCTGAGGGTGGATATGCCTGGTGGCATTGCGCATGCAGTTATCTTGCCGAAGCTGGCACAATTCCAGCGGCGCTACCCCGACATATACCTCATGATCGGCATCAATGATCGTCAGGTGGATTTGATACAAGAGGGTGTCGATTGCGTCATTCGTGCGGGCGTGCTGCATGACTCGACGCTGGTAGCGCGCCGCTTGGGCGAGCTGCGTTGGATCACCTGCGCGGCGCCAAGCTACTTGGACGAAAAAGGTATTCCGGCCGGGCTGGAGGATTTGCACCGACACCGGGCCGTTCATTACTTTTCCGGCACGGCGCGGCGAGGAAGCCAGCTCCATTTCACGGAGAACGGAGAGCGCGTCTCAGTTGAGGTCCCTGGCACGGTAGCGGTCAACGAGACCGGCATGTACATCAAGCTGGGCCTCGATGGCGCCGGCCTGATGCAGTTGGCCGAGATTCTGGTGACGGAACATTTACGGACCGGAGAATTGGTCGAGGTACTGGATGATCGGCGGCCCGCACCGTTGCCGGTATCACTGGTCTACCCCCATCACCGCTTTCTCTCGCCGGCGGTGCGAGCGTTCGCCGATTGGACGGCCGAGCTGTTCTGATCGACAGAGCACCTTCCCGCGAGGTGCGTTAATCCCGCTCAATTAAACAGCGTCGTTCCGGCGAAGGCCGGAACCCATAGAACGCATGCTTTACCGCATCGGCGAACCGTCCGCCTACGCCGAAATAACGAATTGAACGCTAGCCACACACGGCAGAGATGCTTGAAGAAACATAAGTTTAATCTCTCGCAACGAATGTTTATTCGATGAAATCGCATCATATCTGAATGATAACTTGCCTTGCAAGTGGGCTGTGAAATTTTATTCAGTCATTTGATGATTTTAAGTATTGCAGGGGCCTTCCCATATCCGCACACTGCCGCAGCAGCACATCTTCACCCGAAAGATACCCAAGATCGTTTGTAGGCAATCTATATGGAGGAGTAACCCTCATGAGACAAAATAACAAGTTCATCGTTATACCGGCCTTACTGGCCGGCTTACTGGCCGGCTGCGGCGGCGATAGCGGAACCACCGCCAGCGCGCCGGACCGCCTCCTCGCCGGCGCGGTGACCGTCAATGCCCTCGCCGGCCCGGCGGCCGCCAGCTGGACCAGCGTGAAGTGGGGCGGCGGCGGCTACGTCACCGGCACGATCTACCACCCGGTCAATTCGAGCCTGCTGTACGCGCGTACCGACGTCGGCGGCGCCTACCGCTGGGACGCCACCACCTCGACCTGGACCCCCATCACCGACGGCCAGGGATTCGGCGCCGGAGAAGGCCGCTACCACGGCGTGGAGAGCATCGCCCTCGACCCGAACAACGACCAACTGGTCTACATGATGACCGGCGATACCGTGGGCCAGGACGCCCACGGCCGCATTTACATTTCCAGCGACCGCGGCAACACCTGGAGCTGGTACGAGCTGCCGTTCGCGGTGGGCGGCAATGACAACGCCCGCGGCTACGGCGAACGCCTGGCGGTCGACCCGCAGAATCCATCGACGCTGATGTTCGGCTCGCGCAAGGCCGGCATCTGGAAAAGCACCGACTCGGGCCACACGTGGAACCAGGTCACGGGCTTTTCGAGCACCACCATGACCGGCGGCGGCACCCCGATCGGCGTCGAGCAAATCGTGTTCGATACCCCGTTCAAGGGGACCGGACAGCCGACCTGGATCATCTGGGCCACCGTCGCCTCCGACTACGCCCAGGCCGCGGGCCTGACCTCGACGCTGTACCGCTCCACCAATGGCGGCGCCACCTGGGCGCCGGTCGCGGTCCCGTCCAACGTGGCCAATTACGACATCCCGCACGTCGTGAAGACCTCCGACGGCACCTTCTACATGACGTTCCGCCCGACCGCGCCCCAGGTGCAGGGCGGCAGCGGCCCGAGCTATCTCTACAAGTTCGGCGCCAGCAACGGCAGCGGCTGGACCCAGCTCCTGAGCTCGACCAGCATGGGCATGGCCGGCCTGTCCGTCTACGGCAGCGGCTCGACCGCCCGCATTGCGGTGGGCATGACCGGCTGGAGCGACACCAGCAAGCAAATTCAAATGTCCGACAACGGCGGCGGCACCTGGCGCGAAATCGCGGCCAACATGCCGCACACGTCCGACACTTGCCGGGGCTGGATCGAGAGCGTCACGATCGACCCGGCCAACCGCGACCACATCATGCACGTCCACGGCGGCGGCATCTGCGAAACCACGAACGCCTCGTCGTCCACGCCGACCTGGAGCCCCAAGGTCGACAACCTGGAAGAGACCGCCACGCTGTTCGCCGTCGCCCCGCCGGCCGGCGCGCAGTACAAGCTGATCAACGCCGCCGGCGACATCGGCGCGTGGGTGATCACCGACCTGGCAACGCGGCCGACGCGGGCGCCGATGCCTGGATGGAGCAGCGGCAACGCGGCCGACCTGGCGTGGGCCGATCCGTCCTACATTGCCGTCACCGGCGTCGACAATGCCAACGGTGCCGTCGTCAAGGGCTTCTGGTCCGGCGACTCGGGCAATAGCTGGTCGCAGTTCGCGTCGCTGCCGGCTGGCGGCTCGACCAGCGGCAGCCAGGTGCAGAGCGTGGCGGTGACGTCGCGCAACAACCTGGTCTGGGCGCCGCAAGACTGGGTGCCGTCGTACACCACCAACAATGGTGCGAGCTGGACGCAAACCAACCTGCCGGCCTTCACCGCCACCTGGAACGGCTTCTTCCGCGCCTATCGCCTGGCGGTGGACCGCAAGAACCCGAACAAGGTCTACGCCTTCGATTCGGGCGGCGCACCGTGGAGCTGGCAGCCTGGCAAGGTCTACGTCTCGACCGACGCCGGCCACACATTCACGCTGAGCCAGGGCTCGGTGAACGCGAACCTCGCCTGGAATGCCTGGGGCGACACGTCGATGGTGGTCAACCCGAACGCCGAGGGCGACATCTGGCTGGCCGACGGCAACGCCGTGTACCACTCGCTGGACTCGGGCGCGACCTGGACCAAGCTTACCGCCTTTGCCACCGTCAACGGCAAGCTGGGCGCCACCAATATCACGCTGGGCAAGGCGCAAACCGGCTCGTCGTACTCGGCAGCGGTTTATGTGGAAGGCACGATCAACGGCCAGTGGGGCATCTACCGCTCCGACGATGGCGGCGCAACGTGGTCGCGCTTCAACGATGACGCGCACCAGTTCGGCGGCAACGCCGTGGTGGTGGGCGACTGGAACACGTATGGCCGCATCTACGTCAATGGCGTCGCCCGCGGTCTGCTGTACAGCAACTAAGTATCTAAGCCCCACGTCCCTGATGTGAATAACGGAGGCCGCGCGCCTCCGTTTTTTTTTCAGACGACAGTCTGCGACGTTTGAGGCAGCGGGCTGCTATCCAGCTGAAACATACGGAAGAACTTTAGCGGCCGACTCACCCCTATCGGATCGGAGATGCGCGGGAGCGCAAATTTCTTCTCAGGAAACAGCTTGAGTGTCCAGGTTTTCTCGGCAAAAAAACAAAAGCGAACCGTGTTCTCCTGCGTCAAATCGAGATCTGAGAAGATACCCGTAGCGTACATGAAGTACATGCGCGCCCAATCTACGATGTTAAGCGCCGCATCCAGTAAATAGATGTTCAGCGTCTCCTCAAACGGGACATCGTCGGTCAAGAACAGCAGGGTATATTCGTGCCATCGCAATGCTGCTTCAAACACCGCACCATCGACGATTTTCCCGGTCGGCACGCCAGCAATCAGGATTTCGCTTTTCGGTATCGTGTCTGATGTGGACGGCGTGACTACCCTGATCGAGTAATCCGGGGCATGTGTCAATCTCATAAACGCCTACCAAATAAAACTCGTGCCAAATGCTGCAAGTGCGCCGCCTACAAACGCCCCTACCGTAACGCAAACCGGAGCAGCAGGGCCGCAGGCTAGACCTGCTACCGCGCCGCCGGCCATGCCGCCGGCGATACCTGCACCGTTGATGGCCAGTTCTTTCTGAAACGCTGTGAATTTATTAGAAGCAGTGGCCACATTGTAGATGGACAAGGCCATCGCCACAAACAGCAGTCCGCGGCTTGCATAAGTGAGCCTCGCCATCGCTCGCGTGACGACTGCATTCGATTTGCCAGCCGATGTAACTATGCTCGCATAAATCGCGTTTTGTTTGGCGTTCGATAGGCGGGAGAAAACGACGTGTTCACCGTGCCGCTCTGCAGTCTTGAGAGCGATCAGTTGGTTCAGGGAATACCCCTTCTGTTTCAAGTGTTCGGCGAAGGCACGACCAACAGGTGTGCTGCGCGCCCGGATGATTCCCATGATGAGATTTCGGGTTTCCTGCGCCTCACGCGCCGCAGCGGACCAAGTGATCCTGCGTGCAATCGCATCAGCGCGCAATTTCTCGGACATGTTTTTGATCTCTTGGGCATAAAGCGAACGTGCCCGGGTGTCTATCGTGAGATGCGCTCCCGCGCTGGAAATCTGGGCTTCCAGCGATTTCATCGTGCGCTCAAACAGTAGTTTGTCTTCGTTGGTGGTGTCAGGTTCCATTTCGTCGTCCTTGGGGCGTGAGTATCGGCCGAGGATATGCCGCGCCCGCTCAAATTGCCTTGCGTGATCGCAACCCGCGCCACTAGCTTGGAGATGCGGAGTTCGAATCCGTGGTTCTGGCTGTGGCAAAGGCTCTCTTGCTTAATTGCTGGAGAAAGCGTGTGGCGCATTGCGAGGCGAACTGTTTCACCTGCCCAAGGTGGTCCTCTCCGGTCCATTTCCGGTCGCCGTGGCGGTGAGACGGGACAGTAGCCGTGTCAACCGGGTAACTGCTTTGGTAGCTGGTGTCGTATTCGGCGCGGCTACTCAGTCAGGTGCAGGCGGTGTCAGGAGTATTAGGGAATAAATGTTTTGCAATAGCAATCAATGCTGTAATATCAATTTATTACTTACTCTGGCCTCAACATCGGTATGCAGATCAAGAACGTTTGCCTATGGCGGTTCAAACAATTTAAAAGCTCAGAGATAGACCTTCGGGAGGGCCTGACCTTGGTGGTCGGGGGGAATAATTCGGGGAAATCCTCAATACTCCAAGCGATCGCTACTTAGCAATTTTGCAAGACAATCTTAGAGATCGAAAAAGGTAGAAAGGCTTGGGCCCTGAATTCGAACGTTCAGGGTGTAGGGTTGGGTATTGTTGACTTTACCCCTCTAAACGTCCCATCTCTCGCTCACCTTTGGACGAATCTAAAGTCCCAAAAGGATAAGGAGCAGGATGGCTACACGTTAAAGATCCGCGTGACGTGGGATTCAGCTGATGGTGTCGAAAAATACTTGGAAATTGGTATGTCCTTGGCCAACGACCGTTTGTTTATTAAAACCACTGCAACTAATCTGGTCCTTTCAGAGTTGCAGGACGAGAACGGATATCCCATCGAGGGTGTAGTACCAAGCGTGGCTTATATGCCGCCTTTCGCCGGCATAACAGATCGCGAAACCCGTTTGACACCTGCTATGCGAACGCGGCTTATCGGCCAAGGGCTGTCTGGTGGCGTAATTAGGAACGCTGTATTTGACTTGCACGAAGCGAACAAACTGGAGCGTAATCGATTAAGAGGCGAGCAGTCTAAGCTTAAGAGTTCTGATTTGAAACGGCTCCGAGAAACTGATCCTTGGGAGCTTTTGCAGAAGGCGCTTCAAGAAACCTTCGGCACCGAGTTACGAATTACTCCATTTAATGAGAGATATCATAGTTATCTAAGAGTCGAATCAGTGAAGGGTGAGATTTCTGAAGGGCAGTTTAAGCGGTATCCGAGCTATTCATCCCGTGATCTGATGGTCGAGGGAAGCGGCTTTCTCCAGTGGCTGAGTGTTTACGCACTGGCTCTCTCTCCTGATATTGATGTCGTATTGCTTGATGAGCCGGATGCTCATCTGCATCCAATGCTGCAACAGCAGCTTGTATCACGGCTGAGTAAGATCGCTGATGACAAGAAAAAGCAAATATTGCTTGCCACGCACTCGACAGAATTAATTAGGGGGTATGAGTTCGACAAAATTCTAGCTCTTAAGAAAGGAAAATCGGGACGTTATTTGGGTGATGATGGCGCAAAGATTGGCGTTCTGGCCGGGATCGGTGCCGCGCATACCCCATCGCTTCATGCTCTAATCCAATACAAAAAAATGCTAATTGTTGAGGGCGTGAGCGATGAGCGCTTTCTGAGGATTCTGTGCGAACGACTTGGTGAGGAGTGGCCTAAGAACTTGGTATCGTGGTACTGGACTGGAAAACATTCGGAGCGGTGGCAATTGTATCGTCAGCTTAAGGCTGAGATACCTGACCTAATGGCTATTAGTGTACGTGATCGTGACGATGAGGCCGATAACTCAGTGGACTCTGAGCTAGTCGATATCGGGTTTAAAGCTCAGGTCGGCTATATTGCTTTAAAGTGGCGTCGACGGCATATCGAAAATTACCTCTTTTCGGTATCTGCGATCGCTAGAAGCTCGGGAAAGAGCGAGCAGGCGGTAAAGGACCTGTTTGCGGAACATGCAATTGCTATCCCGGACGATGCTACTGCTAGCGATGTTGCGATGGGAATTAGAGATGCGCACGGGAAGGAGATAATGATGGAAGCTGCAAACTCAGTCGAGAAACAGTTTCATTGTTCGCGTGATGAGGTTGCGAAACAGATGGAAAAGAATGAGATTCCGGAAGACATTAAGAGCTTTTTCCGCAAACTCAAGGCAATGTGTGAAATCTCTTCATAGGACCCGACAGTGCTGGCAAGTGTGGGGGAGTGACCGTTTTGACACCCGAGTTATCGGAGCATTTCGGCCACAAACCCAGCAACCATGCGGCCGCCGCGCCGATTTCCTCACTTAACGCGTTTTGAAACTTTCTGCTTAAGATTGAGTGCATTGTGAGCACGTTTGCGATTTTTTTGGAACGCTTTCGATAGTTCCTAATGCCCGTTTGGCTGTGGGAATAGCTCGCCTCGTTTGCACTCTGGCCGCGTTTTATCCCTGATAGCCAAGTCAGGCACGATGTGCGCACCGCATTGGTCCCAAAACTGACCGCCTCATCTAGCAGGTTGATCAGGCCGTCCAGCAAACTTCTTTCTTCAAATGTCTTCATTGCAACTAACGTTTACTCAAAGTAACGATTGTAACAAGACAGTTATTTCTGAATTCTCACCAATTGTCACTATCCGAGGGCGCGAAGCACTACGTCCAGCGCGTCCTCCTGGCCGTTTGACCTAACCAGGAACTCATATAGAACAGCTATGACTGCCGGACGCCGTTCCGCCGCGATAGTCGCATTCCTGGTGCGCTCCCATTCATCCACCGCGCGTATCGCTAGCTCAAGCTTGCGCACGTCCACTTGACTACTGCCCCCAGCGACCGCCCCAGCAATCTTGGCGCTATCGAACTGCTCTGCAGACGCTTGAGACTGGCTTCCGCCCAGATACTTAGCTGGCACACGAAAGACACGGCGATGGCCGCCTATTCCAGTGACGGTCTCATACTCCCAACCTTCACGCTTCGCCATGACGTTGACCGCCGCCCTAGTCGTTGGCACGCCAGGAAGCTTTAACGCCGCGATTTCACTTGCTGATAACAACTTGTCCACAATTCAGTTCCCTGCGGTGAAGTGAATTCCAAAAACATACGGTTGGATGTCACAAAACCATTAGAAATTTATTCTTTAAAATCAATCGGATATGTAAATTTAACGCATAAATGGCATATTCGGCAACTGTATTTTAGTGAATTCATCTTTACCACTCACTAAAATACACTTAGAATTCACTCATGGCATTACCACATAGGAGTATCCCATGAGTGAAGTTACGAACCAAAAAACCGCCAGTTCGGCAGACTGGCATAGGGCAGATGTAGTTGCGGCGTTGCACAAAAAAGGGTGGTCTTTGCGCGAACTGTCGCGTCAAAGTGGATTGAACGCAGGCACACTTAAATCCGCTTTGGATCGCCCATACCCGAAGGGCGAACAGATCATTGCATCGGCAATTGGCATTAGCGCGATGGAAATTTGGCCTCAGCGTTACCAAAAACGCCTGTTCGCACCGCTTCTGCGTTGCATCGCGACTAGGGGTGTTGCCGCTTCGGGCGGAGTTGCATAAATGCAATCCACTCAGATCAAACAGCGTTATGGTGTCGCAGAATTACTGGCATTCGCCTTGCCTGGTATGCCCACGACGCGCGCTGCGATCCATGTCAAGGCAGAACGCGAGGGGTGGAAGTTTCAAGAAACCACCGGCAAGGGTGGTGTCCGCCGGGAGTACGTTTTGCCAAGCGAAATCATGCGGCAAATCGAACGTACGGCTGCGACGAGGTTAATTGCGACTATGTCAACCGAGATTGTCACGCGGGAGCCACACCATCCCGCGCCGGTCGCTATGACTTTCAACCAAAGCCTGGTTGCCGATGCCCGCAAAGGAGTCCTGGCCGCGTTAAACGGCCTGATGGCTAAGTCCGGCTATGCGATGAAGAAAGCCGCGCGCGTTTTGCTGGAGATGGCAGAACGAGGTGATGCGCCCCCGCAGCTGAGCAACATGCTGCGCGCTGCGCGCGATGGACGTGGGCGTCCAAGCGCTTCCGGCCTGCCATCGGTCAGTAGCCTGTTGCGCTTCGTGGAGTATGACCGTGCCGGCTCCCTGGCGCCGAGGTTCCAGCAACGCGACATGACCGTACCAGCCTGGGCGCCACTGTTCATGGAGTGCTACCAGAAACCAGAAAAGCCGACGGTGAATCATGCCTATGAAACTTTCTGCTGCCTGGCACCGGCGCAAGGTCTCGACAAGCTGCCGAGTATCTGGCAGGTCCGCCGCTTCCTCGACAAAGTGGGCAAAGTCTCGCTGGAAATGGGGCGCATGGGCGACCGCGAACTCAAAACGATCCGGCCTTTCATCCGCCGCAGCTTTAAAGATTTGCTGCCCACCGATATCTACAGCGCGGACGGTCACACGTTCGACGCGGAGGTTCAGCATCCACTCCACGGTCGGCCATTCAGGCCTGAGATAACCAGTGTCGTGGACATTGCAACGCGCCGCTTGGTCGGCTGGTCGGTAGGGCTGGCCGAGAGCGCCTTCGCCGTTTTGGATGCGCTGCGCCACGCAAGCGTTAAATCCGGGATTCCAGCGATCTTCTACGTCGACAACGGCTCGGGCTACAAGAACCAGTTGATGACAGATAGCGCCACCGGCTTGCTTGGCCGGCTTGGCACCGAGATGCACAACAGCATCCCGTACAACTCGCAGGCGCGCGGCGTGATCGAGCGCCTGCACCAGACGATTTGGGTGAAAGCGGCCAAGGAAGTGCCAGGTTACATGGGGCGCGACATGGACCGCCAGGCCTCCCAGGTGATCCACAAGCTGTCACGCCAGGCAATAGCGCGTACGGCTTCCGGTGGCGCGGTTGCGATGCCGCTGATGGCCTGGTCAAGCTTCCTGGAGTTCTGCGACGGTAAGGCGTCTGAATACAACAGCCGCCCTCACCGTTCTCTCCCGAAGATTGTCGACCCGCTCAACGGTCGCAAGCGCCACATGACGCCAGACGAGGCGTGGCAACTGGCGGTGGACAAAGGGTTCCAGGCTTCCGTGGTAACGGATGACGAGGCACGCCCGCTGTTCCGACCGCAGCAGCTGCGCACCGTTCGCCGCGCTGAAATCGAGTTGTTTGGCAATCGCTATTTCGCACGAAGCCTGGAAGAGTTCCACGGCGAACAACTGGCCATCGGCTATGACATACACGATGGATCTAAGGTGTGGGTGTACGACGCGGATGGTCGCTTCATCTGCACCGCTGAGCATAACGCGAACGAACGGGCCTACATGCCGGCGTCGGCAGTCGACAAAGCACGCGACAAACGCGCGGCAGGCAGGGAACGGCGCCTGGAAACGAAGCTGGAGGAAGTGCAACTGGAGCGGCGCGGTGCGCCTGCGCTGGAGAACATGGAAAGCGTGCACATACCTGGCTTCATGAACATCGACCGCGACCAACTGGCGCAACGCGCACGCGACCTTGTGTTTGCTTCACCAGCAGTGCATGCGGACGCAGAGATAGTCGAAGTAAGGGAAGTATCAGTCGCTCCCGAGTGGGCAGCGCCAACCGAGCCGCAGCACCGTTATGCCGAATGGCTACGCATTTCAAAAATGGAGGAAGGAGAACTGAGCGAGCGTCAAAAAAACTGGAGGCAGTCGTACACGGCCACCTCCGAGTTCCGAGTCTATAGCAAGAAAACAGCCTGATAACCCGCGCTGCCGCCAGCAGCGCGAACACCAAGAAAGCGTGAAATTATGACAAACATCAATCCCATGGTCAATCGAGTAGCTCAAATCTCTAACTTGGACCTGATCGCCATCGCAGCCGACAAGCTGCTTAACCGAGTAGACGGCCTGCCAGGCATGGGCGTGATTTACGGCGAGGCCGGCCGGGGTAAGACGTTCGCATGCTCCGCCCTGGCCAACCAGGCGCGCGGCTACTACGTCCAGCTTAAGAGCGCCTGGAATCGTAAGGCGATGCTCGAAAAGATTCTGTTTGAGATGGGCATCAAGCCAATGTCGACCATCGCCGGCATGCTGGATCAAATCTGCGAACAGTTGGCCGCCAGCCGGCGCCCCCTGATCATCGACGAGTTCGATTTTTGCCTGCGCTCCAACAGCATGGTCGAGTTGGTCCGCGACATTTACGAAGGCAGTCAAGGAACGCTGATCCTGGTTGGCGAAGAAATGCTCCCCCACAACCTCAAGAAGTGGGAGCGTTTTCACAGTCGCGTGATGGCGTGGATTCCCGCAATGCCGGTCTCGGTCGATGATGCCGAGAAGCTGGCGCCGATCTACTGCCCTGGCATTGAAATCGCACCTGACTTGCTCACCCATATCGTCGCACAGGCGAATGGTTCGGTCCGCCGCGTCTGCGTGAATTTAACGCTGATTCATGAGCAAGCGAACCTCAACGCAGATACCAGCATGACGCTGAAAAGCTGGGGTGACCGGGAACTGTACACCGGCGAAGCGCCTAAACGCCGCGCTGCATAAGGAACACGAAACAAATGGCATCAACCTATAAAAAACGCGCACCGGCACACGTAGAGATGACCGGTGGCAAAGGCTCCCGCCAACGAGCATGGGAGCAAGTCCGAAAATTTGGGATCAACAAAGGCTTCACCACAGAGCAGCTAAGCATCAAAACGAACATCGAAGTCGGCACGCTGCACACTTACTTGCACGCCCTGCAGCTGGGTGGTTTTCTTGAGGCGAAAGATATTTCTACCGGCGCTGTCCCGCGCAAGTATGAATGGAAACTTGTACGTGATAACGGTGTTGAGGCACCACGCCTGACCAGGGACGGCAAGCCGCTGCAGCAAGGCATGGGGACCGAAGCCATGTGGCGCTCCATGCGCATCATCGGTGAGTTTAACTATCGGGAGCTAGCCGCCCACGCCAGCGCTTCCGGGCAGGAGGTCAAGGACGGAACGGCCAAAGCTTACGTGATCATGCTGTACGCGGCGGGCTATCTCAGTCTGACGAAGCCTGCGAAGAACATGGTTAACGGTGCTGCCCGATATCGCCTTGCTCCAGGCAAGTACACCGGCCCGCGCCCGCCGATGATTCAGCGAACCAAGAGCGTCTACGACCCGAATCTCAACGAAGTGGTGTGGCAGCAGACGGAGAAGAACCATGACGACCTCTGATCCACGCTGGCTGAAACTGCTGCGCGACGAAGCGGACAAGACGAGCATTGGCCGCGCTGCGCTCCGCGTGGGCTACTCACGCACTGCCATCAGCCAGGCTCTCTCGGCAAAGTACCCCGGCGACATGGCTAAGTTAGAGCGAATGGTATTGAGCGCGCTCGAACTCCCGATGGCGGTCGCCTGCCCACATCTCAAGCTGAACTTGCCGACGACGATGTGTCATGACTTTTCGACGAAAGCGGCACCAACGCACAACCCACTGCACATGATGCACTGGCGCGCTTGCCAAAGCTGTCCGAACAAGAGCGAAGCCCGACCCACCAGCGAAGACTAAGAGCAGCACGAAGGAAGCACCTGATGAAGATTTGCGAGTACATGAAGGAAGCCTGGTTCGCTTCTCTGACCCGAGAAGTCCAGGCCAGCAACAAGACGCGCGTAGCAGAAAAGATGGGCGTCAGTCGCTCAACGCTGTCGGCAGTATTTAACGGCATCGGGGAGTACGGGAAGGGAACCGCAGGAACAGAAAAATTTGCGCGCTTGTTCCTCGGCGCATTCGGTGGACTGCCTTGTCCGTATTTGGGCGAAGGAGTGTCGGCGCAATACTGTGAGGAGATATCCCAGGGCAAACCACCGACGCACAACCCGGCAGCGATGCGCCACTGGCAAGCGTGTCAACAGTGCGAGTACATGCCGAAGCAGTCAACGGAAAAACAGAGCAAGTCGAGCAAGCGCATGAAGACGGTGCAGGCGACTGTCGACACCGTAACCCTGGCACTGCCAGAAGTCGGCGCACCGCAACCGACGCCCGCGCCAGTCTTATGTCCAGATAACGACGACGTTGACCCGCGCGATGGCACTGCTCTACAGATGCAGCTGGACGGTCTACCACCCGTCGACCTGACCTGCATTGCAGCTACCGAAAATGACGAACCAACTAACCAGGAGAAAAGATTATGAAGCGGTGGCTGTTGAAGCTGGAGGCGGCTTATCTCGCTTGGCAACTGCGACGGCTGGAGGTGGTGCGGCGCCGCACCTTGGCCGAGTTCATGGCGGCGGTCGACGAAGGCCGGCGTGGCGCCCAGGACTTGTTTTTTCAGCGTGGCGCCTACGTGGCGGAACGCAAAGCGACTTTAGAAGCACAACTACGAACCGTTAAAAAGGAAATTGCGTGAATAACTATCTTGAAAAAATCTTTGACTTGCTCCGCAAGCGTCCTGGCCTGAGCGCCGTGCAGCTCAGCGACCTGCTGGACATTGATCTGGAAGTCGTTGAGAACACCTTGGTCATGGCGCTTCGTGATCAACGACTGAGCTTTGTGGAGACGCCAGGTGGTAACGGCCTTACGTTGAAGAAGTACAGCCTGCCGATCAAGACGCTTGGATGGGACGCACCGCCCGCGAACACGCAAACGCAGATCGACGTGCCAGTTAAACGCCGCGAGGCCACAGGTGCCGCCATAGTTGCTAGCACCACTCCGGTCGACAGCCGCAGCAAGGTTCAGATGGCAATCGACCATCTGGAAAAGCATGGTCCATCGACGCGGGACACGCTGAAGGTCGCCATGGGCTTGACCCAGCGTTACGCGGTTCCACAACTGCTCAAGTCGGCCATCAAAAGCGGGAAGATCGTATTTAACGACGATATCTACAGCATCGGCATCAAGGAGTCCGCGCCAACGGCACCACGCCGCCAGAGCGCGGCTGCAACGGCATCGAAGCCGGATAAGACACTCGTAGCCTCGCACACTGAAGCAACGCCCTCCGCTTCGGACGACGACGCTCTCACCATTGGCCTGCTGCGTGGCCGGCTTCGCCCCAACGAGTTCATCGGATATCTCAAAGGCCGTGCGTTGGAACTGCTTCTCGACGCCGACCGCAGCGGTCGCGCAGATGACTATAAACGGGCAGGCCACTACACCGCGCTGATCGTCGCTGAGTGCGCCACCGCTCCAGCAAACAACAGTATTTAACGCTCTATTAACACCACGAAAGGCAACTATGACCGCAGTAATCCAGAACAACGAAACCATCCCAGCGGGCTACAAGCGCGATGCGCAAGGCCGCCTGGTGCCGGAGTCGATGATCCGTCCGATTGACCTGGCGCGCGACAACCTGGTGCAGGAAATCGTTACCACCGCAAATGACCTGGCAGCACAAATCGCAGCGGTCAAGGCGCGCTTCTTCCGCGATATCGCAGCGTTCGTCCAGCTGAGCGTCGAGCAATACGAAGTCAAGGTCGGCGGCGAGAAAGGCAACGTCACCCTGGTGTCGTTTGATGGCCGCTACAAAGTAATCCGCGCCATCCAGGAAACTCTGGTGTTCGACGAACGCCTGCAGGCGGCGAAAGCCTTGATCGACTCCTGCCTGCAACGCTGGAGCGAAGGCGCGCAGCCAGAAATCCAAGTTCTGATCAACGACGCCTTCCAGGTCGATAACGCCGGCAAGATTAACACCGGCCGCGTGCTGGGCCTGCGCCGCCTGGCCATCCAGGACGACGAATGGCAGCGCGCGATGACCGCGATTGGCGAGGCGCTGCAAGTCGCTGGCAGCAAGTCTTACGTTCGCATCTACGAACGCGTCGGAGAGTCGGACAAATACCGCCCGATCAGCCTCGATATGGCGGCGGTTTAATCATGGCGACCCGCGCACGCAAACCATCTGCTCCACAGTGCGTCGTCCGCATCGACTACAACGATTACCTGCTACCGCTGGCGAAAGGTATGCAACTAGTGGCGTTGATGCAGGAGGCCCGGAAGTGCGAGACCAGCTACACCGGGAACGGTCTGAATAAGTCCGTTTTGACCAGCTGCGAGCGTATTCACACGGAGATGGAAGTGGTGGACCCTCGCGAGGTAAGAGCTAGGCCGGAGCCAAAGCCAGACGACCTGGATGATCACGAACAGTTCTAACTCCAATGCGAAACCGGGCGATAGCCCGGTCTGCCAGGCGTGGTTGCCTGGTACTGAAGAGCAGCCAAGGAAAAAATGGACAAAGAAACAGCAATCAATAAAGTCCGCGCGTATGCGGCAACCGCCTGCGAAAGCGGGCCAAACAAGGCCGCCACCGGCGCGCTTGCCTGAGAGGTAGCCATGAGCGTACTTCAATACAAGCCTGCGGCACCCACAGCGGACAAATTTTCTGCTGGCCTCGCAACTGGCAAGTACCAAATACAGGATGGCGATTTGTACAAACGCTGCAGCGGATGCCAGGACTACTGGCCGGCTGACACTGAGTTCTTCTTTGCGAAAAAGGACGGTGACGGCATCGATAACACCTGTAGGGCCTGCTACATGGAGCGCCGATATCCAAACGGCCGTCAGGAGGCATCATGCAAAAAGTAAATACCGAGCTGACCCGGAAGTCCGAGCTGGCAATGATCCACGTCGCCAAGAAATTCCTCTCGCTTGAGGACGACGTCTACCGTAGCGTTTTGCTGAAAATTACCGGGAGGGACAGTTCAGCGCAGCTTGATGCGGCGGGCAGGAAAGCCCTGATAGCCCACTTTAAATCGCTAGGCTTCAAGGTTGTTGCAAAGCGGGCAGATCGCGGTCGCCCAGCTGGTGCAGGTAATCGGGCAGACTACATCGAAAAGATCGAGGCGCAATTGGCGGAAGCCAAGCGGCCCTGGTCCTATGCTGATTCGATGGCGAAGCGGATATGCAAAATCGATCGAATAGAGTTCTGCGAGCCAGAACACTTGGCGAAGGTCATCGCTGCGCTGAGCTACGATGCAAAGCGTCATGGACGGAGGGAACGATGACTTCGGTATTACACCCAGACCAGATCGCATTGACGGATCTGCCTCACCAGGTGCGGCATATCGCTGCAATCGTGGGGCTATCGGCCGCGCTGAAATTGGTACAAAATTATGGCGGTGTGCGCTTGTATGTTCCGGTGACGATGAGACCGGATCACATCCTTGCCCGAATGATCGGATTCGATGAAGCATGTAAGCTTTCGGCAGAATTCGGCGGAATGGACCACTTTGATATACCGCGCGCTGCTGGCGCCATACGCTTGGTACGAAACAGAGAAATTGTTTATAAGTTCGTAAAGGGAAAGACGCTCCGTCAACTCGCACTGGAATATGTCCTGACGGAGCGTGCAATTCAGAAAATACTTTCTGAGGCCGGCGCATCAATCGATGATCGGCAGGTTTCACTTTTCTAAGCTGATTGGCCGGGAGTCATTCCTGGCCGTCAGCGCCTACGGCCTTCAGATAGTTTACAAACGCGCTGCATGAAATCAAAAAGAACTTAGCTTCTACATATTCTAAGCTTGGGGTCTTTTTCATGGAGTGGCGGATACCGTCTTCGCTATCGGAACTCCACCCGTAGATTTTTCTAAAACCGTCCAGCAGAGCGGGATTGTAAAGTGGGCGTTTTTTTAAGCCTTTTAATGCATCGTCCAAAGTTCCTTTTTCACTTCCATTCAGCGTCTTCCCCATCGCTTCAACTGCAGAAATCGATTCCTTAATCGAATTGCGGTAATCAGGATTTGCTCGGTCAGAAAGCAGTGTTAGCGCGTTCTTGATGTGTTGGCTAGATGAACTAAATCTGCCGCCAGTGTTGGCAGCAAGCTCGACTGCGGCAATTTCAACGGCGTCAGTAATTTGTACTATCTGCCCTTGTACGGAGCGATAGGCCGCCTGCTCTTGCTCAAGTATCGCGTTGACGAGTTGTTCGGAGAGGATATCTTCGCCTATTAACAGCTCTAAGTGGTCATACACGACGTACCACTCGCTAGTAAGAAAACGTTCGCGGATCTTTGCGACTGTGTATCGCCAATCGGTGCGAAAGTCCGAGACTATGACGCCTCTGGTATCCAAAGGCTCCTTGTAGAGATGAAACCAGAGGTGGAATGTTATCTTCTCTAATTTGTCCGGCGTCATGACGCGATCAAATAGATTCCAAAGTTTATTGCGAAGCCCTTCTGGCATGGACTCCGGAACCATAGCGAGCGGTACCTTTTTGTAGCCATTTCTTTCGCTGAATGTAGCCATCAAATATTCTTTCAAGAGTAATTGGGACTCCGCTACCGGAGACAATATGATGATTACTCACCACGTGTCCTCATTCTAGCCTCACTTCTTCCGCCGGAACCAACTCAACCTTATTTCCCGCTTCGCGCGCGCGTAAGCTGCGAACGTGTTTTCCGTTACACGTTCCCTTTACTTAACGCTAGGAGCGCCATGAAATTCCTCCCTTGGTTTTGCCTCTGCCTGACCGCCGGTCTGGCCTGGTATTTCCGCAACGCCATCGCCGCCGTGCCTGGCTTCATCACCGACCGTCTGCCGCGCATGTTTGAATGGCTGCTCGTGGCGGTTGTTACCTGCGCGCTGGCCTTCCTGCTGGCGCCACAGCAGTTGCCCGTCAGCGTCTACAAAATTAGCCTGATCGCCATCGCTGGCTGCATGGGCTACTGGCTCGACCGCAGCCTGTTCCCGTACGCCCGCCCTGACGCGTTCATCGGCAGCGAAGTCGAGCGCGAATCCGGCGTCGATGAAGCGCTGTGTTTTGAGTTGGACTACCAACCGCCGAACGATCTGCTGTTCTGCGTCTCCATGATTCGCCGTGCTGTCATCGTCGCCGCTGCAATGATCGCAGTTGGCCTGGGCGCCTAACATGCTGCGCGCTCTTCGCCAACATGCTGCCATCGTCTTGGCGGCGGCAATGTGCCTGGCAATCGTGCCTGGTGCCGAGGCGTCGGTCGCTGTGCCGCGCAGCGCAAATGCCTATCGCGCCGAACTGACGCGCATCGCTCATAGCACCTGGGGCATGGATGCGCCCATCCCAGTGTTTGCGGCGCAGATCCACCAGGAGAGCGGCTGGAACCCTGCCGCTGTCTCCAGGGTAGGCGCACGCGGCATGAGCCAGTTCATGCCGGCAACCGCAACCTGGTGGTGCCACCTCGTCGGCCTTACCACAGCCGACTGCCAGCCGAACAATCCTACCTGGGCGATGCGGTCGTTGGTCGGCTATGACCGCTGGCTATTCGACCGCGTGGTCGGCGCAACCCTGTACGACCGCCTGTGGGCAATGCTGCGATCCTACAACGGTGGCCTGGGCCATTGGCAGAAAGAGGCCAGCACTGCCACCAACTTAACGCACGGCGCTGTGGATGCGCAGTGCGGCCGGGCGAGTCGCGCAGCGCTGCATTGTGCTGAGAATCTGGGCTACCCGCAACGCATCCTGGTAACGCTGCAGTCGGCATACGCCGGCTGGGGCGCGGTCGTGACGGAGGGAATATGAGCGAAGCCCCAGTCGTCTCGCGCGGCATTCCCGGTCTCGTAGGGATCGCGGTAGCCGCCGCTTGGTTAGTCGGCTGCTTGGTCGGCTACGCCGCTCACACCTGGACCCATGAATCCGTGAAGGACCAGCTGGCCACGCATCAGGTCAATGATGCCCGCGCCGATGCCGCCACTGCCGAAGCCGGCCGCGTTCGCCTGAAAGAAGCCGTCACGCGTGCAAACAAGCTGGAGAAGGCTCTGGCCGAATCCGAAACCCAATATCGCAAACTCGCACAGGAACAACGTAATGCCCTTAAATCGCACACCACTGGCCGCGTTTGTTTGGATGCTGGCGCTGTCCGCGTGCTCAACGCCACGGCCACCACGCCAGGAGACGCATCTCATGGACTGCCCGATGCCGACGTCCACGCTGCTGCAACCAGTTCCGCCGCTGCCGCCGATCCCGACGTCGAAGAGTCGGGCGCCGAAGCCACCGACGACGACGTCGCCGGCTGGGCCGTCACCGTTAAAGAGCAATACGGCGTCTGTCGCAGCCGGCTCCAGCGGTTGATCGACTGGTTCGCGCCGGTCATTCCAGAACAATCACCAACGAACGCCACCACCCATGACTGATATTTCCGATACTGCCACCGCGCAGGAAGAACACGCACGCGCGGTCGCCCTGGCCGCTCAGCAAGCCCGCGCGAAGTTGGCCGGCAAATCGGCGGCCGACAGTGCCACCGAATGTGAGGATTGCGACGATGCGATCCCTCAAGCACGCCGCGAGGCCGTCCCCGGCTGCACCCTCTGTGTCGGTTGCCAGGCCCAACGCGAGAAGTCTTTCTATGAGCGTTGACGTCAGCATCAGCCAGATGCTAACCGGCTGCTTCGGACTCATCTTGCTCTGCTTGGGTTTCTTTGTTCGGCAGTGGATGAGCCGGCTGCAGGCCGACCTGGACAGCGCGAAGAAGGCGCACAGCGAGCTTGCTTCGCACTTCCATGAGTACCAGTTGCAGTGCGCCCGCGATTTCGCTGCGAAAGCTGACGTCGCAAACGGGCGCCAGGAGATGGTCGAAGCAATGCACGAAGTCAGCCGCAAGGTTGACCGCCTATTTGACAAACTTGATATGAAAGCTGACAAGCAATGAGCGATACCAACATCACCAAGCAGCCAGAGATCAGCGAAGAACTCCAGCTGCTGCGCACCATCGCCAAGAAGGTGGACGGCATCGACGCCAGCATGGACAACATGAAGAAGCAGGCCGCTGCTTACGGCGCCGCTGCCGGTGGCGTATCGGGCGCCATCGCTGCTGTGGGTGTGATGATCGCCAAGGCGAAGCTGGGTTTTTAACGCATGGCGCATCCACCTGAAACCCGCGACAAGGTACGCCGCGCATACGTCTTCGACCGGCTATCGCTGGAGGTGGCGGCGATGAAATGCGGCGTGTCCTACGGCACAGCAAGCCGCTGGAAGTCCAACGCAGCACAGAGCGGCGATGACTGGGATAAAGCGCAGGCCGCCCAACTGATGGCCGGCGGCAGCATCGAGGACATTGGCCGCCAGATGCTGGCCGGCCTCGTCACGCAGTATCAGTCGAGCATGGACGAGATCAGCCGCAATACCGAAATCAAGCCGGCCGATAAGGTCCACATGCTGTCCAGCCTGGCCGACGCTTTCAACAAGACCGTCTCCGCGTCCAAACGCATCTTGCCTGAAACATCGGAACTGGCGACCGCAATGGAGGTGGTGCAGAAGCTGGCGGCCTTCGTGCAGCAGCGCTACCCCAAACACGCCCAAGCATTTGCCGAACTGCTGGAACCGTTCGGAGATGAGCTGGCCCGCACGTACGGATAGATATGACTGAAGAGCAAACCGTTCTCCTGGCAATCAAAGGCAGCATCGCGGACATGCCCCCTCCCATGCAGGACCAGGTCTTTGGAGCGTTAACGGCGATTCGATCCGCCATTGCCGCCTATCCGGGCGGCGCCGGCCAAATCGCCATCGCCTTAGTCGCAGCAGAAATCGCTGCGCAATAGCCACATGATGAAATCAAAACAGAAGCTAACTAAGAAGGATTTCCTGGCCAGCGTCACAGAGCTGGCCAGCGGCCTGCGCATGGCCATCGAGGCCCAGTGCGATGGCTTCGATCCGACGCCCGCCGCGATGCAGGAGCGACGCTTGGGTGCGTTCGCGTCGTTCAGGAAGTTTGCTCAGACTTACTTCCCGCACTACATCAAGCACGATCCGGCCACTCTTCACGACTATCTGTTCGACCGCTTCCAAGAGGTGGTCGATAACGAGATTGGCGATCACGAAGCCGTTGCGGCGCCGCGCGGCCACGCCAAGTCCACCATCATTACGCAGATCGGGACGCTCTGGTGCATTTGCACCGGCCGCAAGCGATACCCGCTGATCGTCATGGATGCGCTTGACCAGGCACTGCCTATGTTGGAGGCGATCAAGGCCGAGCTGGAGTTCAATCCACGGCTTCTGATGGACTTCCCGGAAGCCACTGGCCAGGGCCGTGTCTGGCAGGTCGGCGTTATCGTCACGAAGAACGACGTCAAGGTCGAGGTGTTCGGTTCGGGTAAGAAAATCCGTGGCCGGCGCCATGGGCCATACCGTCCTGACTTGATCATTGGTGACGACCTGGAGAACGATGAGAACGTTCGCAGCCCTGAGCAACGCGACAAGCTTTTGTCTTGGGTGAACAAGAGTCTGCTGTCCCTGGGCGCGGCTGACGACAGCATGGACGTGTTCATTATCGGCACGATCTTGCACTACGACTCGGTGCTCTCGCGGCTGATCGGCAACCGGCTATGGCGCGGCGTTAAGTTCAGGGCCGTCGAGCAGTGGCCGGATCGCATGGACCTGTGGGACACATGGGCTGAACTGCTGCTCAACGCCGATCCGGGCGAGGCGGAAGCCTTCTATGCGGCGAACAAAGCGCCAATGGACCGAGGCGCCAGCATCTGCTGGCCAAGCGGCACGACCTTCTACAAGCTCATGGTCAAGCGCGCGCGCGATGGCAAAGCCGCATTCGACTCCGAGCAGCAGAATGACCCGATCAGCGGCGAGGACGCCCCGTTCGCCAACTGCATCCAGTTCTGGGTGAACCGACTTAACGAATGGGTGTTCTACGGCGCCTGCGATCCGTCGCTAGGCAAAAAAGGTAAGTCGCGCGACCCATCGGCGCTGCTGATAGGCGGCGGCAATCGCGTCACTGGCGTGCTGGACGTCGTCGAGGCCAAGATCGCCAAGCGCGTCCCGGACAAGATCATCTCCGACATTATCACGCTGCAGCGCGAATACAACTGCGTTGCCTGGGCCTTTGAGGTCGTCCAGTTCCAGGAGTTCTTGCGCACCGAGCTGGTCAAGCGTAGTGCCGCACAAGGCATGCCTGTTCCTGCGATCCCTGTGACCCCGCACGAGGACAAGATTCTGCGGATCGAGGCGCTACAGCCCCACGTTGCGAATGGCTTGATCCGCC
Organism: Duganella sp. SG902; assembly: GCF_013376005.1. GTDB lineage: Bacteria > Pseudomonadota > Gammaproteobacteria > Burkholderiales > Burkholderiaceae_D > Rugamonas. Next base: position 73,929 of record NZ_JABMJK010000013.1, read on the forward strand.
TTCACCCGTCGCAAAACACGCTGATGGATCAGCTGAAGCACTTCCCAATGGCGGATCACGACGACGGCCCAGATGCGCTGCAGATGTTGTGGGCGATCTTCTTGGCCCGTATGGGCGGCACGCGCGGACGATCCAGCGGCCGGCGCCGATCCTCGTCGAACACTTCTGATTACGTGAACGGCTGAGCCGGCACGTGCACCGTTAAGAAATAACAGGACCGATCATGACCCAACAAGACAAAGCCGCGTTGACCACCGTCATCGCTACCAGCCAGCGCGACATTACCATCCCTCAGTTTGCAGGTGTTTTGACACCTCAAGATGACACGCTGCTGCAGCGTGGCAACGGTAAGGGTCTGAAGATCTACGACGATATTGAGCGCGACGCGAAGGTTTTCTCGTCGCTGCAGAAGCGTAAGCTGGCCGTGATCGGCCGGCCGTGGCAAGTGGACCCAGCATCGAAGAGCGCGCGCGACGTTGCTGCCGCCGAGATGGTCAAACGCAATCTGATGCGCATCAACTTCGATACAGTCACATTAAACAGCCTTGACGCCGTCCTCAAGGGCTTCTCGGTTGGTGAGATTGTGTGGGCCACCGAGGGCAGCGAGTACATCGTAAAGAGAATCCTGCCGCGCAATCAGCGCCGCTTTACCTTCGATATGGATTACAACCTGCGGATGCTCACTTGGGGCAACATGATGACTGGGGAGGCGCTGCCCGACCGGAAGTTCATCGTCCACACCTACGGAGGCAAAGACGGTAGCCCCTTCGGTTTAGGCCTCGGCACACGCCTGTTCTGGCCTGCCTTCTTTAAGCGTCAGGATATCGCCGCCTGGTTGGTGTTCCTGGACAAATTCGCGTCGCCCACGGCAGTGGGCCATCATGCCCAGGGCGCATCGAACAAGGAGATCGACGATCTGCTGTCCTCCTTAGACGCTATTGCCCAGGAAACGTCCATCGCTATTCCTGACAACATGAAGGTGGAGTTTTTGGAGGCTGCACGATCTGGCGGCAGCGACGCCTATGAGCGCATGGCGCGCTATATGGATGAGCAGATCGAGGAGATCGTGCTGGGCGACAGCGGCGGCAAGAACGGCGGCGGCGCTCTGGCTGCTGCTGCAATCACCAAGAAGGAAGTCCGCATCGAGCTGGTCAAGGCCGATGCGGACCTGCTGTCCGACACTCTGAACGCGACCGTGGCGCAGTGGCTAGTCGACCTCAACATGCCAGGCGCGGGCGTGCCACGTATCTCGCGCATCGTCGAAGAGCCGGCGGATCTGAAGGAGCGCTCGGAGCGAGATCTCAATATCTCCAGGGTTGGGTACAGGCCCACGTTGAAGTCGATCCACGAGACCTATGGCGGCGAATGGGAAGTCGTTCCTGGCAAGGACGCGGCCCCGGCCGGCGCCGCCAGCGCAGCGCTCACCGAAACGGAGTTCTCCGAGAACGACCTCACGCGCCTGGCAGGCCAGATCGCCCTGGAGAAAGCCCTGACCGATACGGTTGACGGACGTGCGCAGAAGCTGCAGCCGCTGGCCAGTGCGTTGCTGGCGCCGCTGGTTGAGGCGCTGCAGGGCGCGGCTTCGTTCGAGGAAGCGTTTAACGCAGTAGCGGAGGCATTCCCCATGATGGACAGCGACCGCCTGCAGCAGCTGCTGGGCCAGGCAGAGTTTGTTTCTCAGCTGGTCGGCCAGGCGGACGTGCCAGGCCAGGACGATTGATGAAGGCAACCGATATCCGGGTGGCGTTTAATCTGCCGCCGGAGCGCGCCATCGCGTTTTTGGGCGCCAAAGGACTGGTGACTAGCGGCGGGTGGCAGGAGGTGTGGCAGGAGGCGCACGCGCGCGCGTTCACGGTGGCAAACTGCGCAAAGCTGGACGTGCTGCAGGATATCCATGACGCCCTCATGGACGCACAGAAGAACGGGACCACGTTCGCCCAGTTCCAGGATCGTCTTACCCCGCTGCTGCAGAAGAAAGGCTGGTGGGGCAAGGCCATCGACCCGGCCACCGGCGAAGTGACAGCGACCTACCCAAACTCGCTGCGGCCGGTGCAATACGGTTCACCGCGCCGGCTCAAAACGATCTTCGACACGAATATTCGCACGTCTTACATGGCGGGCAAGTTTAACGCTTTCACCGAGTCTGCGGACACGCACCCGTTCTGGATGTACACCGCTGTCCTGGATAACCATACGCGCCCCAGGCACCGCGCGCTGCACGGCCGGGTATTCAGTGCCGATGATCCGATCTGGCGCTACATCTGGCCACCAAACGGCTTTGGATGCCGCTGCACGGTCATCAACATGCGCAAGTCGACCATGGAGGCACAGGGCTACAAGCTGTCGGACTCGCGGGAATTCACCCACCAGGTCGAGGTGCCGATTTCCAAGCGCGACCCCAGCAAGGGGACTACCAAGGTGACGCGGATCAAGCTGCCTGGCATGGACAAGTCTTTCCAGACCGACCCTGGCTGGAATACCAATCAGGCGATGGCCGCGTACCAACCCAAGTTGGACAGCTATGACTACCAGGTGGCCAGGCAGTACATCCGAGGGACGATCAAAGGGCCTGACTTCCAGCGCTTCTTCGCCGGCAAATCGCAGGAGGACTTCCCTGTGGCCGTGTTGAAGCCGAGTGACGTGGCCGCCATTGGTGCGCTAAGCCAGACCGTGTACCTGTCGCAAACTTCTTTGGCTGAACACCTGGCAAAGCACCCCGAGATTGGTCTGGAGGACTACCAGAAGATCCCGGATATCCTTGATCGTGGCGCTGTATATAAGCAGGGGGAAGATCGCTTGGTGGTGCTGCAGCTGGACGGCGTTCTGTACCGCGCCGGCCTGAAGCGCACCAAAAGTGGCTTGAAGAATTACTTTTTAACGCTGTATCGAACCAACGACAAGGCGGCGGAGCGGTCCGTGACTAGCAAGTTTGAGCGCTTGCGCTAGAGGGAATTAGGGCCAGTCGCGGGGGCGCAATCCCGCAAGGTCTCATCAACCACACGATCTACTGTGCGGAAGGACTCGGAAGCATTCCGAAGACTGGCACGCCCATTATAGGACAACTCGATGACCTTTGAAATAAATGTGGATATCGGCGCTGCCGATACCCTGCTGCGGGACACGGCGGCCAAACTGGAGCGGCCCGCGCCGCTGATGCGTGCCATTGCCACCGAGCTGGTCAGCATCACCGCGATGAACTTCCTGGCGCAAGGTAGACCGCACTGGCTGGGCCTGAAGCACCCGTCAGCCAGGCGCGCGGGCGGCATGATCTTGCAGGACTCTGGCCGACTACGCGACTCCGTGACCTCGTTCCATACCGATGACACGGCCGGCGTGGGCAGCAACCTGGTGTATGCCGCCATTCACCACCTGGGAGGTCAGACTCGCCCGCACACGATCCTGCCGAAGAACAAGCGAGCCTTGGCATTTAACGGTCGAGTCGTGACAAAAGTAAACCATCCCGGCTCTGTGATTCCGGCGCGCCCATTCCTACCTACAAGCGAGCAAGGCGAACTTCAACTCGACGCTGACACCGCTATTCGGTCAGCAATACAAGAGTATTTCGATAGTATGAACTGAACGTTATGTTGGCTGCTTTGGTCTTAAACCCGCATAGGGTTAAATTTAAGAATGAACCAATCCGATATCTCTAAAGACACATCTTTCAACGTTAAGGCCTTGTCACGATTAATGCCCTCGCTTAACCCATGAGCTATATGGTTTCGACGATCCACAAGATATGCTAGTTCGCGTCTAAGGCGTTGGTCATCCATCTCCAGCAATCCATCAAAGTCATTTTTTAAATTTAGATCGAATCGTCCAATCATACCTAGGAGACTATCGGGAGACGGATTTCTACTTTTGTCGAGCCACGAGTGTCCGAAAGTCTTGACCAAGCCTCCCGATCGTTCAGCGATGTAGCCCCAAAATACTTCACGACAGGTTTGCTCTATATAGCCACTGCTACGAACCACTAGCATGCGAGTGAGCCACGGCAGAATATCTACGTCGCTCGCTGCCTTTACGACTTCCCCCAGTTCTTCTAACGAGTCTCGCAGCCTATGGACTTGATACGGTGGCCATGATGTGACTTTAGCCATTACAGCGCCCCGAATATCTTCGCTGCGAATGCCAGGCGATACTTAACGCTGTCGTCAACGGCCGTACCCTCAGTAATAGACTCAACAAATTTTTTGTCGTCCAGAAGTTTTATGAGTGCCTGGTTCACACTTTCAGGCGACGGGCTGGAGTCACCGACCTCCAAGCGCCGCATGAGACCAACGATTACCGCTTCCGTCATCGCAACGTTGACTTGTTTGCTGAGGTGTCGGAGCGACGCGGGGCCAGCAGACTCATTAAGCAGAGAACATACCCGGTCTAGAAGCCCCTTGATATGCGCCTTATCCAAATTCGCGCAGTCGCGATTAGTCCCAGAAAAATCATTCAAGAACTTCTTCATTGGCCGCTTGTAAGTCCCAGGAGAAACGAAGAATGCCAGGATACGCAGAATCAATTCTTGGTCCCGAAGGCGCGGTGACGGTTTTCCGTAGAGCGCTCTCCAGCTTGGCAGCTGATTTAGCCCAGCGATGAAATCGATTAAACGGCCCGCATAAAGCGCGACACGAATTTCATGGCCCGTTAACTGTGTACCACCAGAGTTCAAACGCTCAAAAACTTGATAGATAGACTCTAGCGAATTGGTTGAGCCGTCCGTCTTCACAATGATCGCCTGGATAAACGTGTTATCTAGAGATCTGCGCTGGGCGTCGCTAAGTGTAGAGTAAGTCAGATCTTGGTACTCTTCAGCGACGGTCTTGAGCGCAAAAAGCTGATTGCCTCGTCTCCCGTCATAGAAAGCTGCTAGGGTGCTCAGTCGCTGCTGACCGTCTAACACTAGATACCGCTTATCCGCTTGCTGGACTAGGACAATCCCAGGTACAGGAAATCCGAGTAGCAGAGATTCGATAAATTTGTCCATCTGCGCCGGGCGCCAAACGAAGGCGCGCTGAAAGCCCGCAACTTCCACATTCGGATCGCTGTGCCCGAACGTTGGAATTACGATATCTCCGCGATTCAACCTGCGCACTAACCCTTCGACATCGAAATCAGTGCCCGAATAGGATATAGGCTGGACTTCTGGTGTTGCCTCATCTACCTCGGCGTAGTCGGATTCATCCAAAACGACCGCCTCATTTATGGCGTCCTGCTGATCAATCATTTGTAGCGGATTAGCTTGTCCCAAAATTTTCTCCAACATATCGACCCGACCTTAACTATATTGTTGACTCGTTCTTCCCGCGTATGCCGCCAGGAATTGAGTACCCCTCATACACCTAGTGTTGTTACTATAGCACTCCGGCGTTGCCTTTCGTTCTTTGCTCAAGGTTCGCCTCCGAAAAAACGGCGTTGGGGCATAAAACAGCACCGAGCGGGGCGGAGGCATGGACTTTGATCGATGCGCTTTTTTAACGGGTGTTTAACGGGCTTGTATCTGGTCCGCGCGGGTAACTGCGCTGGCAAGGTGTAAATCATTTGATGTTGCCACCGATTGCATACTCATTTATCCTAAAAAAGCGAGCACTAGCACGCCCCCCCGAACGCCGTCAGCCTTAACCGGGTGACGCCGCCAACCCACAATGGCGGCATGAACACTATCCAAATCTTCAAACCTGGCAAGCACGTCGCGGCAAGTGGCGGCTCCTTCAATTTCTCCGAATCCGATGTAACGGCTACGGTCGCGGCATACGATCCGTTGCTGCACGAAGCGCCAGTCGTCGTCGGCCACCCGCGCCACGACTTGCCGGCCTACGGCTGGATCAAGTCGCTGTCGTTCGCGGAAGGCGTCCTTAGCGCAGAGCCGCAGCAGATCGATCCGGCATTTGCCGAGCTGGTCGATGCCGGTCGCTACAAGAAGATTTCGGCCAGCTTCTATCACCCAGACTCGCCAAGCAATCCAGTGCCGGGCGTGTACTACCTGCGTCACGTCGGTTTCCTGGGCGCGCAGCCACCGGCCGTCAAAGGCCTGCGTAATCCTGAATTTAACGAAGCGGACGAGAACATCGTCTCGTTCGAGTTCAGCGAACAGGGCTACACCTGGTTGACCATCGCGGGCCTGTTCCGCTCGTTGCGCGAGTACGTGATCGGCAAGGACGGCACCGAGAAGGCCGATCAGATGATCCCAAACTGGCAGATCGACCAAATCCAACGCACTGCCACCGACGTGCAGGAAGCGGAGGCCGGCACCGCAGGTACGGTCCCGGCATTTAACGAACCCACCCCCAACCCCAATGAAGGAGAAGTAATGTCCCTGACTCCCCAGGAGATTGCAGCCCTGCAGGCTGAGAATCAGCGTTTGACCGCCCAGGCTGGCGCCTTTGCCGCGCGCGAAAAGGAGCTGGCCGACCAAGCTGCGGCACAGCGCAATCAGGCTAACGTCGCGTTTTGCGAGTCGTTGGTGCAGAGCGCACAAATGCACCCTGGCCAGAAAGATAACTACGTCGCCCTGCTCGGCGCCCTGGGAACGATGCAGGCCGGCGGCCCTTCCGACTACGCTCCTGTTGTGGAGTTTTCCGAAGCCGGCACTTCCAAGCAACTGGCTCCAGCAGATGCGCTGAAGGCGCTGCTGCAGGCGCAGCCGAAGATCGTGGAATTCAAGGAAGTCGGCAACGAGCGGGGCCGTGTACCCGTCGCAGAAGACCCGAACGCGATTGCCAACGCGGCCGTCGAGTTCCAGGAATCGGAGCGCAAAGCCGGCCGCATCATCACCGCCGCGCAGGCGGTCAACCACGTCCTGGGCAAGTAAAAGCGGCCTCGGCCGTTTTATCCCCTCATATATATAGGAGCAACGATGAATCTCCAGTTGGCAAAAAGCTACCAGGCGGAGGCCGCGATCCCGGCTTACCGTCTCGTCAAGTTCGGTTCGGCCGATGACCGCGTCGTGCCAGGCACGGCTTCGACCGACCTGTTGATCGGCGTTACCACCGACATCGGCGCCGCCATCGGTGAGCGCTGCGACGTCCAGTTCGCGGAAATCGCCATGGTGGAAGCCGGCGCCGCTATCACTCGCGGCACGATGATCACCTCGGATGCGGTGGGCCGCGCCGTCGCTGCGGCGCCTGCCGCCGGCGTCAATAGCCGCGTCGTCGGCTTTGCGCTGGAAAGCGCCACCGCAGCCGGCGACGTCATCCGCTTCATGCAGTCCATCGGCCAGATCCAGGGCTAATCACGCTGCTGGCGCGCGGGCGCCAGCTTAACTCCACTTCTATATAACAGGAGCATCAATGAGCACTACTGCATTTCCGATTAACCCGGAGTTGACCGCGATTGCAATCGCCTGGCGCAACTCGGCCGATTCCCTGATCGCTGACCGCGTGCTGCCGCGCGTGCCAACTGCGATGCGCTTCAAGTACACCAAATACGACATCGCGCAGGCGTTCACGCTGCCAGGCACGAAGGTCGGCCGTAAGTCGGAGCCGAATATGGTCGACTTCGGCGGCACCGACGTAACCGACGAGTGCGTCGACTACGGCCTGGACGATATGATCCCGCACCAAGAACTGGTGGCGTGGGAGCAGATGGAAAAGCCAGCGTCGGGCGGCCCAATCGACCCGCGCCAAATCAGCACCATGTTCCTGACCAACCTGGTGCTGCTGGACCGCGAAGTGCGCGCGGCCAATCTGATCTTCAATCCAGCCAACTACAACGCCGCGCTGCAGCAGACCCTGTCGGGCACGTCGCAGTGGAGCGACTACGCCAATAGCAATCCGATCAACGCCATCCTGTACGCGCTGGACCAGCCTATCGTTCGTCCTAACAAAATGACCATCGGCCGCGCCGGCTTCACGGCGTTGCGTCAACATCCGAAGGTGGTCCAGTCGGTCTATAAGTCCGCGCAGAATGCCGGCACGGTGTCCATTGACCAGCTGAAGGAAGTGCTGGAGCTGGACGAAATTTGCGTCGGCGGTGCATTCGTCAATACGGCTCGCAAAGGCCAGGCGCCGCAAATGCAGCGCACCTGGGGCAAGCACTGCTCCTTCACTTACACCGACATTCAGGCGGCGCAGACCGGCCAGCCAACCTTCGGCTTTACCGCGCAGTTCGGCGGCCGTGTCGCAGGCAACATCGCAGCACCGACCGTGGGCCTGCGCGGCTCGGAGCGCATCCGTGCCGGTGAGTCCGTCAAAGAAGTGATCTGCGCGCCAGAAGCTGGCTACTTCTTCGGCAACATCATCGCCTAACCATCGCAGCGCGGGTGGCCAGCCGCCACCCGTGCGCCATCGACAACCACAGAAAGGACTTGCTACTCATGGCAAAAGCAAAGGTCGGCACCGCAACCTACACCGTTAAATTCATCGTCACCCACGACGATAAAACCTACCCGCCAGGCGAACCGATCACGCTGACGGAAGAACAGGCCGAGCCACTGGTCAAGCTGGGTTCCATCGAAGCCGCCGCCCCAGCGGTCGACGCCGAGCAGTAATCGACCATGTTCGCCACCCAAGACGATATGGTGCGCCGGTTTGGCATGCGGGAGGTGATCCAGATCACCGACCGCGAGATGACCGGCGCAATTGATCCGCAGGTGCTGCAGGGCGGGCTGGCCGACGCAGACGCGGAAATCTCCGGCTACCTGGCCAGCCGATACACGCTCCCGCTGGCGGCCACGCCGCTGCTCCTGGTCGGCTACGCATGCGACATCGCCCGGTATCGCCTGACTGGCACAGATGCTGTGTGCACGCCAGATATTGAGTCGCGCTATAACCAGGCGATCAAGTATCTGGGCCAGGTAGCAAGCGGCAGCATATCCCTGGGAACGGATGCCAATGGCGTCCCGGTCGATGCTGGCGAGACGACCAATGCGACGATCAAGGCCCGCGCCGGCCGGCGCCGGTTTGACGGCCGTTCATTGGAGGGCTACTGATGATCGGCCAGATCGAGGACGCCATGATCGCGCGACTCAAGACGTTGCAGGTCGCCCGCTCGGTAGAGAGCTATGGCGGCCAGTTCGATGATGAAACGTTCGACGTAGCGCGCGTCTTGCCAGCCATTTGGGTGACCTTCGCCGGCGCAGGCAAACCGGAGCAGCGGGCAAGCGGGAAGTTTTTAACGCCTCTGACCTTCGCCATTATGTGCGCCGCCCGCAGTGTCCGCAGCGAGCGCGCCGGTCGTCATGGTGGCCCAGCTGGGGAAATCGGCGCGTACCAGATGCTCGAGGGTCTGATGCCGCTGTTTACGATGGAAGACCTCGGCCTGCCTATCGATCACTTCCGGCCTGGCGCAATCCGCACGCTCTACAACACCCGTCTGCGTGCCAGCGGCTTGGCAGTGTTCGCCCAGGAATGGCACACCAAATACGAGCACGTCAAACAACCTGGCGATGACACCGAGTTCTTGAGGATCAGCCTGGAGTATCGCTTGAAGCCAGGCGACGACAAGACCGACGCATCAGACCTGGTGGAGCTGCCGCGTTAAACCAATCAACCTACCTCACCGGAGAAACTATGAGCACCATTGAAGTCATCGCCACGGCGGGCGTTAAAGTCCCGATGGAGGACAAGCCCAACAACTACATCACCGACGAAGGTGCGGTGACGGTCGAAGATTCGACCTACTACCAGCGCCGCATCAGCGATGGCGACCTGAAGCCCTACAACGCAATCAGCAAGAAGGCCGCCGCGCGCGCTGCGGCCGATAACGCCAACGGAGGCTAAGCATGGCAAGTCCCAATATCTCGTTTAGCGCCATCCCTGCGAGCATTCGCAAGCCTGGCAAGTATTTTGAATTTAACACCGCGCTGGCGGTTCGCACGCTGGCAGCGAATAGCCAAAAGGTGCTGTTGCTGGGCCAGCGCGTCGCCGCCGGCCAGGTCAATGCCGGTGTGCTGGTGGATATCTTCACCGACGTCGAGGCCGCCAAATACTTCGGCTACGGTTCCCAACTGCACCTGATGGCCTCGGCGGCTATCAGCACCAATCCGAACATGGCGCTGCAGGCGGTCGCGGTCGACGATGCGGCCGGCGCCACGGCGGCGAGCGGCACCATCACCATCGCCGGCGCCGCGACTGCGGCAGGCAGCGTGACGCTGAACGTGGCCAACGATGTACTGACCGTGGCGGTGGCCTCGGCCGACACTCCGACGGTCATTGCCGCGTCCATCGTCGCTGGTGTCGCGGCACGGCCGGACCTGCCGGTGTCGGCGGCTGCGGCGGCAGGCGTCGTCACGCTGACGGCAAAAAACAAGGGTTCGCTGGGCAACCAGATCAAGATTGCAACCGTGCTGACCGGCGTTACCGGCATCACTTCCACCGTTGTGGCCATGGCCGGCGGTGCGACCGACCCGACAACCGCTTCGACGCTGGCCAGCGTGGCCGGCGCCGGTCATACCATCATCGCCACGGCATTTAACGATGCCACCAATCTGGCGGCGCTGCGCAGCCACCTGGACAGCGTTTCGTCGCCGATGGAGCAGCGCGGTGCGGTTGGCGCCGCCGGCCACACTGGAACGCTGGCGCAGGCCACCACACTGGGGACTGGCGTCAACGCCGGCCGCATTTCGCTCGGTCTGGTGCCGGGTACGCTGTCGCTCCCGTACGAAGTGGCCGCAGCCTACGCCGGCCTCATCGCCTCGGAAGAAGACCCAGCGCGTCCGCTGAACGGCCTGGCGCTCGCCGGTATCGGCGTTATCCCTCTGACCAGCCGCTTGCTGCGCCAGGAGCAGGAAACCGCCCTGGCCAATGGCGTAACGCCGTTTGAAGTCGGCCCTGGCGGTTTGGTCCAGGTTGTCCGCGCGGTGTCGACCTACGTCCTGGATGCGAACGGCGTGCCGGATGTCTCCTTGCTGGATATCACCACCATCCGCACGCTGGATTACGTCCGCAAGACCATGCGCGAGCGCATCGCGCTGCGCTTCCCGCGCGACAAGCTGTCGATGCGCACGCCTGCCCGTGTTCGCTCCGAGCTGCTGGACGTAATGGTCAAACTGGAGGAGCTGGAGATTATCGAAAACGTCGATCTGTACAAGGCCGGATTGATCGTCGAGCGTGATATCCAAGACCCGAACCGCCTGGACGCGAAGATTCCGACCGATGTGGTCAACGGCCTGCATGTGTTCGGTGGCCGCATCGACCTGTACCTGTAATCCGCTGGCGCGGCGGTGGCCTGCCGCCGCGCCGGCTAACCTCATTCTGGAGTAAATATGGCATTGACCGAATACGAGGGCGCAATCGTCCTGGAAGTCGACGGCGTCGAAATCGAGTGCGACTCCTTCGAGCCGACCATCAAGACCGGCCGCAAGCCCGTTAAAACCATGAACAGCACCGGCCGCTCCAAGGGCTTCTCGCGCGGCATCGAAGAAATCTCGCTGAAGGTTTCGGTACTGATCCCGCTGACTGGCGACATCAACTGGGAAGAAATCGAAGGCGCGAAACTGACCCGCTATCCGCAAGGCGGCGGCGGCAAGCGCATCAGCTATCTGGACTGCTATACCGTCGAGGTGGGCGAAAAGTACAAAGTCGACAACGAAGCGATGCGCGATCTGACCATGAACGCGACCCGCAAGATCGAAGAATAACCTACACCTCGGAACCTATTAAAAATGGATTTCTCCTCCACCAAAACGCTGCCGATTGGCTTCACGCACAACGGCCAGAAGATTACGCAGGTCACCGCGCGTCCGGTCATGGTACGGCACAGTATCGAAGCGATTGAAGAGCTGGGCGCCAATGTCTCCCAGGCGCGGCTGCAAGTCGGCATCGAAGCGCGCCAGGTGCGCTTTGAAGGCGTTCCTGAAGATGAACACAAGATCGACATGCTGCTCAATCTCGCGGATGCGGACTACTCCGTTGTCGTGGCTGCCATCGACGAGGCCGAAAAAAAGCAGAAGGCGCCGAAACCCGCTTAAAGTGGTTGCGCCAGGTGCAAATCGTACTCGGTCGAGTGGGGTTTGATCCTGGCGCCGTCCTGGCAATGACGCACGCCGAGCTAGTCTCCCACCTCTCTAATCTGGCGCCGAAGGCCCAAGGCCAGGCGCCCGATGGCAGCGGCAAGGTCGTCAACCAGGCGCGTCGGCGCCGCCAACAACGACAGCAGGCCGGCTAAGCCGGTCCTCCAAACTTCTATCCTGCACGATGGCCACGAATTTAGAACTTGCAATGATTCTGCGCTGGCGCGCAGGCGAGGTGCGCACCGGGATCACCGGTCTGCGCACCGACGTCAACCGCCTGGGCGACAGCGGGCGCGCGGTTACAGACCGTCTAATCGACGGAACGCGCCGGCTCACCACTTCAACCAGCGTACTCGGCCGCACGCACAGCCAGGTGGCGGGTGCATCGATCACCGCAAACGGCCGGCTGCTGACCTGGACTCAGCGGCTGGAAACAGCAAACCGGGCTCTGCAGCGCCAGGCCGCGCAGACGGGCCAGGTTGGCACTGCAGCAGCTGATCGCATCACCGACCACAACAGGACCGCTGAGCGGGCCACATCGCTCCTGGGGCGCGCGTATGACGCCGTCATGCGCCGGATTTGGGAGCTGGGGCGCCAGCGGCCTGGCGATCAGCTTGCGGCCAGCATGCGCGGCGCTCGTACCGAGGCGGAGCGAACCGCCGGAGTGCTGGGCCGGCTGCAGCGCGCTGGCCAGGCCGGAGGGAGCATGCTGGCCGGCGCGGCGGCGGCGAAGTTCATCCTGGCCAAACCCGTCAATGCCACCATGGACTACGGCATGCGCCTGGCAGGCATGGCCAACACCGCGTATAGCGACCGAGACGTCGCCGGCCGCATTGCGGGAAAGACCGAACTTAACACCGCCATCGAAAAGGCGGTGCGGTTGGGCGGAGGCACGCGAGAAAGTGCAGCCACTACGCTGGACACCCTGATTGCCGCCGGCACGTTGAGCGTGGACGATTCCAAGGCTGTTCTGCCAACGCTGACAAAAGCGTCCACGGCGTCTGGCGCCGATCCCACCGAGCTGGCAAACATCGCTCTGCGCTCCATGGCCACCTTCAAGATCAAGGCCAGCGAGATTCCCAAAGTCATGGATATGGCGATCACTGCCGGCCAGGCTGGTGGCTTTGAGCTGAAAGATATGGCCAAGTGGTTGCCGCAGCAGATGGCTGCTGCGCGGCTGTCTGGTATGTCGGGCATGGGCGGCCTGGCCAAGCTGCTGGCCGCCAACCAGGCATCGGTCATCACCGCCGGTTCCAAGGACGAAGCCGGCAACAACCTGGTCAACTTCCTGGCGAAGATCAACAGCCAGGACACGGCGCAGGATGCTAAGAAGCTGGGCATCGACCTCTCCGGCACGCTGTCGGCCGCACGCGCCAAAGGGATTGACTCCCTGCAGGCGTTCACCTTGCTCACCGAGAGAACTGTTTCCCAGGACAAGCGCTACACCACGCTCAAGGATAAAGCCGCCAAGACCAAGGATGGCGACGAGAAGAAGGCGACCTATGAGGCGCAGGCGGATATCATCGAAGGTTCGGCCATCGGCAAGCTGATCCAAGACCGCCAAGCGCTGATGTATCTGGTTGCTGCACTCAACAACAAGGACTACCTCAAGGACGTTGAGGCGAAGGTCAACGCGGCGAAAGACACCACGGAAACGAACTACGCCGTTATCGCCAATGAAGCCGGCTTCAAAAAGGAGCAGGCAGTTCAGGAAGGCGACATTGCCACCTACAAGGGCATGACCCAGCTGGACGGACCGCTGAAGAAGACCCTTGACCTGATGACTGAGACAGCGCGGGAGTACCCGAATTTAACGGCTGGCGCCAAGCTGTCCGCGTCGGCACTCTCCGCACTTGCGGCAGCGGCGGGCGCATCGGGCCTGATGAAGCTGTTGACCGGTGCCGGCGGCGCGGCGGCCGGCGCAGCAGCGGCCGGTGCTGTCGGTACAGCAGCCGGATCGGCGGCCACTGGAGTCGGTGCAGCCGCCGCTGGCGCCGCAGCCCCGAGTTTGCTGGCCCGGCTGAGTGGTGCAGTCGGCAGTGGCGCACGCGGCCTGCTGACGACCGGCGCTTTCGCAGCTACGATGCCGGCCGCCAGTTTCGCGGCGGCTGCGCCAGCGGCCACGGCCGGCACGGTGGTTGCTGCCGGCGCTGCGGGATATGGCATCGGAAGCGTCATCAATAAGGCAACTGAGGGGACGGCGTTTGACCGGTTCCTGACCCGCGCCGTCAACGCGGTATATGATGCGGTCACAGGGCAGAAACAGCACGAAGCCGTGAAACTCGTGCCACGCGAACCAGTAGAGGTAAATGTGAAAATCACCACCGATAGCCACCTCATCACCGCTGAGGTAAGCCGCGAGCAGCAGCGTCAAGCGACCCGCAAGTAGCGTTTTCGTATCGGTTCGGGGCTTCCCCCCGAACCCCATCCGCCTTATCTGGCCTCTTGCGCGCGCGTAAGCTGCGGGCATGTCTTGGGCCGAAAAACTCCTACCTGCTAGCTTCCGCGATATCGAATTCGACGTGCAGTCGTTGAGCGATGAGACGCCACGTTCACTCGCGCGGCATTCTTATCCGTACACCGATGGCACGGATATCGAGGATATGGGCCGCGACGAGCGCAAGTTCTCGGTAAAGGCCGTTCTCTGGGGCGATGACTACGAAGAGCGCCTGCAGGCGCTCATAGCGGCACTGGATACGCGCGGCGCCGGCCGCCTGATCCATCCTATCTACGGTGTGATTGAGAGCGCCCAGGTCAGAACCCATCGCGTCCACCACGATGCAGATAACGTCGACTACTGCACCGTCGATATCGAATTTGAAGAGTCCGTCACTGGCGCGCCATTCTTCACCCGTCAGCTGAGTAGCCAAGCGGCCGACGCCATGGACGACGCGGCCGATGACGCGGAAACCGCGAGTGGCGGCGTCTTGGTCGACGAGTGCGACAAGCTGGCCGGCCAGGCCGACGGCGACCTCAGTGTCATGAGCCGAATTAGCGCCATGCGTCAGAACGCCGTCACGTTCCTGGTGGCCGTGAACAATGAGGCTCATGAGATTCTGACCTCCATTACCGACCCTATCCGCAACGCCATGGGCTTCGTCCAGGACGTGACGGCGCTGGCGCAGGCGCTCATCAGCCAAGTCCCGAACCAACTGGATGCCCTGCAGCGCCAGGCCGACATTACCCGCAATTCGGTCAACCGCCTCTTGCCGGCTGGATCGTCTACGGCCGTCGCACCGCAGCTAGTCGCTGCTGGCAGCGACAGCGCCGCAGTGGCCGGCGAAGCATTTGCGCAAATTGACCGGCTGTTCTCGTCCGCCGCCGTACTGCCCACGCCAGTCAGCCAGGATTACGCACCTGGTAGTTATGACGCGTGGGTGGCCGCAGTAGCAGCTAGCGCTCAGACCGCCGCCGCCGGTGTCGTCCCTGCGTCCTCCCTCTATCCGGTCGCCCAGTCTCAGCTGGATGCTGACACGCAGGTGCTGCTGGTGCATATCGCCACGGTTCGCGCCACCACCAAGGCGCGCGTGGCCGCCGACGTCATGGCCGCAGAGAGCATCACGCCGCTGTCCGCCCCCAGCCAGATCGAGCAGGTGGTGACGGCCGTCCGCGACTCCATCGAGGAAGCGATTGTCCAGGTGCGCGCGCGCTACGGCATCGAGCAGGCTCGCGCCATTACCGAACCGTTAAAGTCCCTCGCAATGTCCGTCCAAGAGGCAGGCCGCGCCGTGATCAACGCTCGCCCGGCCCTGGTTTCTCGCACGGTGGCGTCGCCGGCACCGCTGCGTCTCCTGGCGCACCGCTGGTATGGCGATCACTCCCGCGCGGTGGAGCTGCAGCGCCTGAACAATCTTCGACTGCCAAACGCCACAAACACTGGAGACAAGCTCAATGCCTATGCAAAATGATTTCTCCGCACAGGACAACGAAGCGCTGTTCCTCCTGGTAGCCGGCCAGGCGCATGCGGCCTGGGAGGCATACACGATTGACTCGGACTTGCTGACGCCGGCCGACGCCTGGCAGTTTGCGGTTTCCGGTCAAGGCAGGACGCTGCCGGCCTATGTGAAATCGGGCGCTGAGATGCAGGTCCGCGTGGGCAATGACCTGGTACTGACCGGTCGAATCGACCGAGTGCGCCGAGTGCTCAAGAAAGGTGTGCGCACCTATCAGATTTCCGGCCGCGACAGTGCCGCACAACTGGTGGACTGCTCCGCGCCTGTCTTCGTCCGCAAGATGAGCACGCTGAAAGAAATCGTGACCAACATCGTACGACCACTCGGCATCGCCAAGGTGCGCATGCAGACGTCCACCGAGACCACGCAGCGCGAGAAGATCAACGTTGAGCCAGGTGATACCGCTTGGGAGGTGTTGCGCAATGCTGCCGAGGCGGAAGGGTTATGGCCGTGGTTCGACCCGGACGGCACGCTCGTGATCGGCGGCCCGGACTACACGACGCCGCCGGTCGCCGTGCTGTCGGCCAATCCAGATGACTGCAACATCGAGAGCTTGGAGATCGATGACGATATCGTAGACCGTTTCTCGGAAATTACCGTGCTGGGCCAGACCCACGCGACCAAGGCTCAGGGCGGCAAACACAACCTCAAGGGCGTGGCGAAGGATACCGGCATCACCTGGTCGCGTCCGAAGATCGTGGTCGACCACGAAACCGACACCGCCGAACTGTGCAAGGACCGCGCCGCCAAGCTGATGGGCGACTCGCGCCTGCGCGCCTTCGAGATGCAGATCACCGTCAAAGGGCATCGGATCAACGCGCCTGGCCAGCCGGGCGACGGCATGCTGTGGCAGCCTGGCCAGCGCGTACGCGTCGTGTCCGATGCTGATGGCATTGACGCCATCTACTTCCTCATGGCCCGCAAGTTTCAACGCAGCCGGGGTTACGGAACCACCACCGATTTAACGCTGAAGGAGGACGGCGTGTGGGTAGTTGAGGCTCACCCGCACAAGGGCAAGCACCGCAAAGGCAAGAACGCTTTGACGGGCGAAGTGATCATTCTGGACGACTTGAAATGAGCGTCGATACTGTGATGCGCGCGGTCAACCGCGCCCTGGGCAAGATTCGCCAGGCATTCCGCGCTGTGCTGACCACGGTCGACAGCAGCACCCCAATCCAGCTGATCCAGGGCGAGGCGCTGGCCGGCGAGCAGTTGCAGGACAACGAGCTGATGCAGCATTACGGCTTCACCTCCGTCCCACTGCCTGGCACGCAGTTGGCGGTGCTGCCCATTGGCGGCAAGACCGCGCACGGCATCGTCATCGCCTGCGAGCATACCCAGTACCGCCTAAAGGGCTTGCAGGGCGGCGAGGTGGCGATCTATGACGACCTCGGCCAGTTCGTGCATCTGACCCGCGACGGCATCGTGGTCAACGGCGGCGGCTTGAAAGTCACCGTCACCAACACGCCGGAAATCGAACTAGACGCGCCGCTTGTCACCGCAACGAAAGACCTGAAGGTGGCGAGGAACATCAGCGCTGGCGGCAACGTCAACGCGACCGGCGCCGTGGGCGCTGGCGGCAGCATCAGTGCAGGCGGCGACATCAAGGATAAGGTCGGCTCGATGGCCGGCATGCGTGACACCTACAACGGCCACAAACACGGCAATACGCCGACGCCAGACAAGAGCATGTAATGGATATTTTCGTCAACCCTACAACCAGCGACTACCAGCTCGTCGACGGCGCGCCCTCGCGCGATCCGATGGCCGGCCTGGCAAACGCGGCGTACTTCCGCCTGATGACACCGCTGGGCAGCTACTGGGCCGACCCTACGCTGGGCAGCCGGCTACACGAGCTGGAGCGCCAGAAGGACTTGGGGCGCTACTCCGTCCTGGCCAAGCAATATGCGCAGGCCGCGTTAAAGCCACTGATGGATGACGGTCGCGCATCGAGCATTGATGTCAGCGTCGCGCATGAGAAGGATGGGACCGGCGGCGGCCGCATCTACTTGGGCATTGTCCTGACTGCGGTGTCCGGCGAGCAAACCACATTCCGTCTCCCGTTAAAAGTCATCTAAGGGACTACAAGAAATGACATTTCCAACACTGTCTTTTGAGCAGATCCGCGACGGGATGCTCCGCGACATTCTCAATCAGAATCCGCAGGCTGCGGTCGGCGCCGACTCCGATTTCCGATTACGCGCAAACTCGACTGCCGGCGCAATTGAGGGGCTGTACCAGGCGCTCGGATGGACCGCGCGCCAAATCTTTCCCGACACGGCAGATGAAGACCAGATGCTGCAGCATGCCGCGAAGTATGGCATCTACAAGAAGGCTGCCACCGCAGCCACCGGCGCTCTGAAATTCAGCGGCGTGCCTGGTAGCACGATCAATGCCGGCGTTGAAGGGAAGGCGCTGGATGGAAACTCGTATGTAACCACGGCGGCCGGCGTCATTGGCACCGACGGCATGCTGCTCCTGGACGCAACCGCAGCCACGCCAGGCTTCGCCGGCAATCAGGCGAGCGGAACCAGTTTAACGCTGACGCAAACGCCGGCCGGTGTTTCGTCCACAGCGACAATCGTTGCGATGGCTTCCGGCACTGATATCGAGTCCAGCAGCGCGATCCTGGCGCGACTACTTGACCGCCTGCGCCATCCGCCTGCAGGCGGCAACAAATACGACTACCGGCGCTGGGCGCTGGAAGTGCCAGGCGTGACTTCCGCCTGGTGCTACCCGCTGCGTCGGGGCATGGGCAAGGTCGACGTGGCCATCCTTTCTAACGGCCTGCCTGCGACGCGCGTGCTGCAGAACACCGTGCAGGCTTATCTGGAAACGGTCAACCCGGCCGGCGGCGATTGCCAGGTGTCGACGCCGGCTCTGGTGGTCGTCGACGTCGTGGCGCAGGTGACGCTCGCGGCCGGCGTGAGCCTGGCCGCCGTGATCGAAGCGGTACGCAGCGTCGTCAGCGCCTATATCGCTGGGCTCGCGCCAGGCGCTACGGTATTGCGTGGGCGCATCCTCGCCGCGATCACCGATGTTCCAGGTGTAACGGACGTCACTCTGGTATCGCCAACCGCCAGCGTCGTGACGCGGGTGGACGCGGCGAACATCGAAATGGCAGCGCTCGGTTTGGTGAATCTGTATGTATAAGCATGCCGACTATCTGAAACTGCTTCTGCCTGCGGTTTCCTACGATCCAGCTGCGCCGCAATTGTCGGCTGAGCTGGCCGCCGAGGGCCGCCAACTGGATGCCGTGCAGGCCAGCGCTGCCGTGCTGCTGCAGGAGATGGACCCGCGTACCACGGTGGCGCTGCTGGACGACTGGGAGCGCGTCTATGGCCTTCCAGACGAAGGTTTGATGGCTGCGACGACGGTCGAGGAGCGCCAGGCCCGCCTGGTCACGAAGGTGAATCAGACCGGTGGCCTGTCCAAAGCGTACATCCAGTCGCTGCTGGAGCAAGCCGGCTACACCGTCATCATCGACGAGCCACGCGGCTTCTTCGCTGGCGAGAACGCCTGCGGCGACCGGCTGTATGACCCTGACAAGGTGGTTTGGTACTGGCGCGTTCGTTTGCGGCGCAACGGTCAGATCATCTCGGACGCCGACCGTAGCCAGGTGTTGATCTGGCTTGACAGCGTTAAACCGGCTTATTCATTTGTAGATTTGGAAGACTAGAATGCAGACTATCAACACACCCGACCAGTTGTTTCATGACGGCGACCCGTTTAACGGCGTTAAGGGTACGGTCGTCACGGCTGCATGGCTCAATGCGGTTCAGCAGGAAATCGTCGGCGTGATTAGCGACGCCGGCATTGCCTTGGACAGCAGTCGCACTGACCAACTTCTCAATGCCATCAAGGCCGCAGCGTCGAAGGTCGCAAATTCCGCTGTCACCGTCCAAGTGTCAGCAGGCGTCACAATTCTGACGCAAGCCCAGTACAGCGCGCCATTCATCGTCATCACTGGCGCTTTGACGGCGAATGTGAGTCTGATCTTCCCGCGCAACATCGGCAAGTGGGACGTCATCAACGCGACCACCGGCAACTACACCGTTAGCTGCTTCGCCACGAATGGCGGCGGCGTCGTCATTTCGCCGGGTGTGGTGGACGGCATTGTCTGTGACGGGTCCGACATCAAGTATGAAGCGGGCGACGCTGCCACGCGCGCCGCCGTGCAGAAGAACAGCCTGGTGTATGCGACCGGCGGTGGCACCGCAAATGCGCAGACCGCCAGCTTCCTCCCGGCAGTGGCCGATCTGACAGATGGCATGACGCTCTACTACCAGGCCAGCGTCGCCAACAACGCCGCAACCACCTTTGCCCCGAACGGCTTGTCGCCGGCACCCATCCTCGGGGGATTCCATCTGCCGCTACAGGGCGGAGAGATTGTCGCGGGCGGCAAAGTGGCACTGATGTGGCATGCCGGCTTGGCTTCTTGGATTTTGACCAGCAGCACGGGCGGCGGAGTCCAGGTCGGCACTGCGTCGCGGGCCTATCACGCGGTCAACCTGGGGACTGTGCAGAACCTTATTGCAGGGGCCGGGCCAACATACTGCAATGGCGCACGCACCTTGGTTGCTGGCCAAGTGTACTTGGTTGATTCGACCGGCGGTACTTTTACGCTGACGCTGCCCACTCCGACAAAGGGAACGATTGTCACCTTCATCGACGTGACAAACAACTGGGGGACGACGAACTGGACGCTCGGCCGCAATGGCAAAACGATCATGGGTTTTTCCGCAGACCTGACGATCGACCTCAGCGACAGGCAATTTTCTATTTGGTTTAACGGTAATGATTGGAGGCTCGTGTAATGCCTAAGCTTAGTGATTTTGTAGCTGGGACTGGAAATGGTGTTGGGGGTTCAGCATCGGGAAACAACACGCTGGTGGCTAAAGCCAGCCGCTTTGCTATCGCAGTCAATGATCTGCTGTATATGACGAGCAAAGGGGACTTGTATCCAGCACAAACTGCGTCGTGGGCCGCGCCTGCTAGCAGCGTCGGAAGCAACAACGGTGGCGCGGCGTTGATCGCAGAGACCACCGTAGTTACTAATACCAACGCGACTAATAATGATGTCAAACAGGCGTGCTGGGTGAGTCCGCTGGATCAGTGCATTTTCATTCTTGCGATGGGATCGGGCTCGCAGGTCATGCTGACTAAGTATTCGCCAGCTGGGGTAGCCCTACTGTCGCTGAAATTGGATGACGTTGGGGCGACTAACTACGGCGCGTTTAACCTCATTCAGCTATCGAACGGTAATCTTGCGCAGACTTGGTCTACTGGGGGGAATGCTCAGTTCTTCAGTATTTGCGATACCGACCTGAACCCATTGGTTGCTAAGACCGCTATAACTGGGCCGGCCGCGACGACAAACGGCAATGGTCTTTATGCGGTTGCGCTGTCGGGCGGCGGTTTCGCAGTCACCATCGCGGCACCAGGCACGTCCACTGCGACAGCGGTTTATCTGGCGATCTACAGCAACAGCGGCGCCGTCGTTCGCGCCAGCGCGGCTATCGCAAACACGACCTTATTAGGGAATTACGCTCGCTGTGCGCAGCTGTCCGATGGCACCATCGTGGTTGCCATTAGCTCGACAACGGTAAATCAGGCTCTGGGCGTGGCCTCCTTCACCGCCGCTGGCGTCGCAGCATTGGCATACACCGTGCTGGAAAACTCGCAAGGTTCCGCCGGTATGCCAGAGCTGGCAGTAGTCCCTGGCTATTTCGCCGTGGCCTCACAACTTACAACCGGAGGCACGGCGACGGCCAAAGCCTTCGTTCTGAGCAATGCTGGTGTGCTGCAGGGAGCGGCATTGCCGTTCTCGATGACGTCGAACGGCATCAGCCCCATGTTCCGTATGCGGGCTGACGGGACATATTTCTGGATCATGTGTCAGGCGCCGAGCAGTGCCGGCGTGTGGATCTGCAGGCTGTCTACGACTGGCGGGGCCAGCGCAGTGGTAAGCACTTTCCCGCTGGTCATTATGACCGGCACTATCGACTTCTTCATCGAGCGTGACTTCATCGTCCATTGCATCCAAAATGCAGTCTATGCGCTGTCGATCCGTAGCGACGGTACGGTAGTGCAGTACGCGGTCAGCACCACGCCCTGGACGTTGACCGGCGCGGCCAACCCGCACACGTTTAAGCCAGCGGGGGATTTTACCGTGCTGGCATATAGCCCCTCGGAGGGCAGCAACTCGAGCAAGTTTCGGGTGGCGCGTTACCTGGATGCGTCGATCATCGGAGTGGCGCAGAACGGCGTCGCGGCAGGCGCTGCAGGAACGCTCGTCTCAATGTCGGTGGGACCGGTGGCACTGCCGATCAATCCGTTGCCTGGGCCTGCGCAGCGTGCATTCGACCACCAGTCCAGTACCCCTAACGTAGTCGGCAACAAAGGCTACATTCTGCAAAACTCCGTCGTTCTGAAAGGATACTGATGCCTCAACTAACTCATATCGCAACCGCCACCAAAATCGAGGTGGCTGCTGTTCCACAGTGGATTTCCGGTACGTGGGAATGCGGCGACCAGCGCTTTACGGACATCGACAAGGACCAGTACAGCTACACCCCGGCACCGCCGACTGTAGGGCCGAACGAGTTCTATTTCCGCTGGACGATGCAAGAGCAGATCGCTATCGAAGCGCTGCGCAGCACGGACGACGTCGTGAAGCTGTTCATGCGGCGCCTGGACGATCCACGGACAACCGAGGTTGTGCTGGCAGATCCTGCTGTGCAGGGCGCGGTCCAGCACACCGTCATGGCATTGGTGGCGGCCAACGTCATCCCGGCAGATCAGGCGGACCAGCGCATTGCCGCGATCATCGGTGGCGGTGCGCAATGATTGGCCGACTGTTTCGCGCGGCTGCTCAGCGCCTGGGCCTGCTGTTGATTGTGTTGGTGTGCCAATTCGCACACATGGTCGCGTCGCTGTGGTTGTTGGTCGCGGCCGTCACCGGGAGCGACCGCTTCTGGCGCATTGCTAAAGGGTATGACCGCGTCGGCAATGCTGCGACCGGCGGCTTGGATACTGAGACTGTCAGCAGTCGCGCAAGTCGCGCGCGCAGCGAGGGCCGGCGCTGGGGCTGTGTTCTTTGCCGCGTCCTGGATTGGATCGAGAAGGACCACTGCAAAAATTCAGAAGGCGTTTAAATGAACGAAGCGGCCGGCCAGGTGCGGGAACACCAGGCCGACCATTCGATTGCAGCTTGACCTGCGCACGAACCAAGGCTCCGCCACTCTGCAGAGGGGCGGCATCTTAGCACAGGGCGTTAAATGAAAGAAATTCGATGTGGCAACTGCCACCGAAAACTCGCCGAAGGTGAATACACCAGGCTCAACATCAAGTGTCCGCGCTGCGGCACCATGAATCAACTGAGGACCGAGAGTCCCGAACCAGAGCGCCGTCGAGCGTCACAAGTTCAAAGTAGTGACTAGTCCAATTATTCCATGGCTCGGCGGCAAGCGCCGCTTGGCCGACAAGCTTATCCCGCTGTTTCCAAAACATGAATGCTACGTCGAGGTGTTCTGCGGCGGCGCGGCGCTGTACTTCCTGCGGCCGTTCCCGGCCGCCACCGAGGTTATCAACGATATCAACGGCGACTTGGTCAACCTGTACCGCGTTGTTCAGCACCACCTGGAGGAGTTCGTTCGCCAGTTTAAATGGGCGCTCAGTAGCCGCCAGGTGTTCAAGTGGCAGCAGATGACGGACGTGCGCACGCTCACGGATATCCAGCGCGCTGCACGTTTCTACTATCTCCAGCAGCACGCCTTCGGCGGCAAGGTGAGCGGCCAGAACTTCGGCACGGCCACTACCGGCGCACCGATCAACCTGTGCCGCATCGAGGAGAATTTAAGCGCGGCTCATCTGCGCCTGTCCGGAACTTATGTGGAGAACCTGGTGTGGCAAGACTGCATGCGCAAATATGACCGCGCACATACGTTCTTCTACTGCGATCCGCCATACTGGGAAACGGAGGGCTACGGCGTCGATTTCCCGTTCTCCAATTACGTCGAGCTGGCCGAGTTTATGCGGACCTGTAAGGGGAAGGTCATGGTGTCGATCAACGACCATCCGGCCATCCGCGAGGCGTTTAACGGTCTACACATCCTCGGTCTGGATATCAAGTACAGCGTGGCCAACACGGAGGGGTCACAGCAAACCAGCAAGGAGTTGGTCATCACGAACTGGGATACTACCGCGATGGGCGGTCTGTTTTAGCTAGTGAAAAGGCCGGCAAACGCCGGCCAATTTACGGTTGTAATCAGGCGGCGGGGTTGATGATGGAGACTGATTCGATTGAATCCCGCTCAATATACGTCAGCACGCCTCGTTCGCCGGTGAGGCAAATCAAATTAGGAGTCGAAACTGCATTCCATTGCCTCAGCGTACCCTGATGCTCCGCTCCGCTCTTAGTGCGAATCAGAAGGCCATCAAAATAATCTGCTTCTGGACTGGCGCAGTTCTGGAGGACGCTAAATATTGTATTTGCCATATCAAACCCTTGGTAAAATGTTGGCGTTAAATTCTAGCATGTTGTTTTACGGAATTATCCAGCTGCATCCAACTACAAGCCGATAATGCAAACTTTTCGTGTGCACCTAGCCGATGGAATTCATGAGTTCTCGGAGGAAATGCTGGGGAAATACGCCCGTATCGTTGGATTAGATCGTGTGGCGCCGAGCCGCTACAGCTGGGCATTCGTCCTTAAGATGCATATCTTTGAGCGACTCTATGGTATCAACCCATTCATGATCGTTGAGGAAATAAAGAAACTTGAAGGGTTGGACAGCAAGTCGTCAACCAAGCGGGCAACGCCGTTCACGAAACCACCCCTGAGTGGGCTATGGCACCAGCATTTTTTCTCTGGTCGATTTGTGGCCGCAAACGTCTACAGTCAACTGGGTAATGGAAAACGCACTGCTGAACTCGGTGCTCAATACCTAGACCCTCAACCAGACGGTACTATAGGAGAAAAGGCGGATTGGGAGGGCTTTCTTCATGCCGTCACGGTCCAGCAGTTTGAGGAGCGTCACGAGCAGGGACGCCTGACTGGTGAGTGGATTGTTTTTGGCAAACATGAAGGGCGCAACTACTACCTGTTACTGTCTCCGCATACAACAGGCGTGGGCGATCAGAAGCTGTTCGACGAGATCAAACTGACCTGCCAGCCGCAGTTTCCTTTTTTGCCAATTTTCAAACAAGATTGACATCGCGCCCAGCGGTAAACAGACCGGTGAAATGTTGCCACCTCACAGTATCAAAAATTCTGCAAACGGACACTTTCCGGCCGGCGTGAGAAGTATCAAAAATCCCGCAAATCGGTTCCAAAACGCGCGCCGCGTTACAGCAAGGCTGAACAGCCAGCGCTTTCGTTTCGTTGATTCTTCCCGGGGTGACCAGAGAGCGACCCGAAACAAAAAAGCCCACGAACCGAAATTCGTGGGCTTCCTTGATAATTCTTGGTAGGCCGTGCGGGATTCGAACCTGCGACCAACGGATTAAAAGTCCGCTGCTCTACCAGCTGAGCTAACGACCCTTAGGTGTGAAACCTAGGCACTTTCGGAATGGTAGGCCGTGCGGGATTCGAACCTGCGACCAACGGATTAAAAGTCCGCTGCTCTACCAGCTGAGCTAACGACCCCCGAAAGAAGCGAGATTATAGGGGACCCCAGCCCAGCTGTCAAATACCCTCCGGTAATTATTTGCCGCCCAGGCGCTCCTTGGCGGTGGCCGCCGCCGGCGAGTCCGGGTACTGCTTGATCAGGTCTTGCAGTGTCTTTTTGGCAGCCTTGTCTTTCAGCTCAGTTTGGCAGCTGGCGATGTTCAGCATGGCGTCCGGCGCCTTCGGGCTGTCGGCGTAGTTCTTCAGCACCACCAGCTGGGCCGCGATGGCGGCCTTGCAGTCGCGCTGCGCGTAGTAGGCGTTGCCCAGCCAGTATTGGGCGTTGGCGGCGTAGCTCGAACCCGGATAGCGCTGCACGAATTCCTGCAGCGCGCTGCCGGCCGCCTTGTAGTCGCCGGCCTTGAACAGCTGCATCGCCGCGTCGTAGCCGCGTTGCTCGCCCGGATCGACTTGCGCGGTCTTGCCGTCGATGTTCACTTCGCGCGGCTCCAGCTTGCGCAGGCGCGCGTCGAGGTCGACGTAGAAGTCCTTCTGGCGTTTTTGCGTGTTGGAGATGTCGTTGGCCAGCACTTCGATCTGGCCGCGCAGCTTGGCGATTTCCTGCAGCAGGTTTTCATTCTGGGTCACCAGGTCCAGCGTGCTCGATTTGTCGGACTTGGTGTCGATGCGCGCTTGCAGGTCGACGCGCATGGCTTCCACCTTGGCGCGCAGGTCGAGCAGGGCTTTGCGGGCCTCGTCGTCGTCGAACAGGCCGGCATGGGCTTGCAGCGGCAGCCAGATCGACGCGGCCAGCAGGGCGGCGCTCAGGCCGGATTTGGAGAATTTCATCATGTCGGGCGCTTTCTACACAAATCTATAAAAGAAACGGGGCAGGGCGCGGACTTAAATCCGCGCGCCGCCCCGTATTATGCCTGTGACCCGGCAAAAAGGTAGTGCTTTTGATTACTTGTAGACGATGTCAGCACGACGGTTTTGCGCCCATGCCTCTTCGTTCGAACCGGTGGCTTTTGGTTTTTCCTTGCCCAGCGAAACGGCTTCGATTTGCGATTCCGGCACGCCCAGGGTGGTCATGGCCTTGCGCACGGCTTCGGCGCGCTTCTGGCCCAGCGCCAGGTTGTACTCGGCGCCGCCGCGTTCGTCGGTGTTGCCTTGTACCAGGATCGAACGGTTTTTGTTCTTCACCAGGTAGGCCGAGTGGTTTTCCACCACTGGCTTGCCGTCGGCGCGCACCACGTAGCTGTCGAAGTCGAAGTAGACGCTGCGGTTGGCCAGCACGCCTTTCGGATCGTCCAGCGGATCCAGCGATTTGGTCTCGACCGGCGCCACGGTGCGGGTGTCGGCTTGCGGGGTCACGGCTTTTTCTACTGGACGCTCAACCACGGGTGCCGGCTCCGACACTTTGACCGGGGTCGAGCAAGCCGACAGGATGGCGGCGGTGGTGATGGCGAATGCCAGGCTGCTGAGTTTACGCATAAGTTTCTCCTAGTAGTGAAATGTAATTACTGCATGAACGGACCCCAGGTGGGCTCCTTGATGTTGCCCGCCTGAGTGGTCAGGCGTTGTTTCACACGGCCGTCCACCGAGACCACGGCCAGCGACTTGCGGCCGCCCGCGCGGGTGGCGTACATGATGTATTTGCCGTTGGGGGCGAAGCTTGGCGATTCGTCGTCGGTGGTGTCGGACAGGCGCTGCTCCTGGCCGCTGGTCAGGTCCAGCACGAACAGCTGGAAGTTGCCGTCGCGGCGAGAGATGTAGGCCAGGGTCTTGCCGTCCGACGAGATGCGCGGGCTGATGTTGTAGCTGCCGCCGAAGGTCACGCGCTTGACGTCGCTGCCGTCCGGGTTCATGCGGTAGATTTGCGGGCCGCCGCTGCGGTCGCTGGTGAAGTAGATGCTGCTGCCGTCGGCCGACCATTGCGGCTCGGTGTCGATGCCGCTGCTGTTGGTGGCGCGCTGCAGGTTGCTGCCGTCGGCGTTGACGGTGTAGATCTGGGTGTTGCCGCTCTTGGACAGGGCCACCGCCAGCTTGTTGCCGCTCGGCGCCCACGACGGCGCCGAGTTGCTGCCTTTTTCATTGGCCACCACGGTGCGCGCGCGGGTGATCAGGTTCTGCACGTAGACCACCGGCTTTTTCTGTTCGAACGAGACATAGGCCACCTTGGTGCCGTCCGGCGACCACGATGGCGAGATGATCGGTTCGTTCGAGCGCAGCGCCAGCTGTTCGTTCTCGCCGTCGGCGTCGGCCACCATCAGCTGGTAGTTGCGGCCTTCCTGCTTGACGTAGGAGATGCGGGTGGAGAAGGCGCCGCGGATGCCGGTCAGCTTGAAGAACACGTCGTCGGCGATCAGGTGGGCCGACAGGCGGGTGAACTGGGCGGTGACGGCCTTGTCCAGGTTGGAGATCTTGGTTTGCTTGACGGTGTCCAGCAGCTTGTAGCGCACGTCGTAGCGGCCGTCGGCCAGGGCGTCGACGGTGCCGACCACCAGCGCGTCGGCGCCCTTGGCTTTCCAGCCGCTGTAGTCGATGTTGTTGACGTCGTTGATGACGCCGGCGTCGATGATCTTGAAGGCGCCGCTGCGTTCCAGGTCGGCCTTGATGATTTCGGTGATTTTTTGTGGCGCCACGTTTTCGTTGGCGAAGCCGGCGATCGCCACCGGAATCTGATTGCTGCCGACGCCGGAAATTTCAATCCGCATCTGGGCATGCGCGCTGCTCATGGTGGCGGCGATGACCAGACCGGTGTAGAGCATGTTCAGTTTTTTCATATCAGTGCATTTCCTTCAGTTTGAAGACGAGTTCCAGGTCACGCTCAACCGTACCATCTTTTTTCTTGGGTAGTGGGGACGATTTGGTAATCGCGTTTTCGATCGCGTTATCGTAGGCGATCGAGCCACTGCTTTTCACTTTGCGCACGCCGATCACTTCGCCCGACGGCAGCTGGGTGATCACATAGGTCGCGCTCAGGCTGTCGTCCTGCTCGCCGTAGACCAGATTGCTCTTGATCTTGGCGCGGATGGCCGCCGCGTAGCCGCCGTCGGCACGGCCGCCGGTCGACTGGGCCGCGGTGCCGGTGCTGCCCTTGGCGGCGTTGCCGGTGATGCGGCTCATCTCGGCGGCGAAGGCTTTTTCGCGCGCGGCTTTGTCGGCCTTTTCCTTGGCCAGTTTTTCGGCGGCGGCTTTTTTCTTCTCTTTTTCAGCGGCCAGGGCTTTTTCCTTCTCTTCCTGCTCGGCCTTTTCCTTGTCTTCCTTGGCTTTTTGATCGGCCTTTTTCTTGGCTTCCAGCTTGGCCAGTTTCTCGTCGGCCTCTTTCTTCAGGCGCGCCTGTTCCAGCTTCTCGGCTTTTTCTTCCTCCAGCTTTTTCTTCTTCAGACGCTGCAGGGCGATTTCGGGATCTTCCTTCGGCTCGGGCGGCGCTTCAACCTTCGGCGCCGGCGGCGGCGTCTTCACCACTTCCGGTTCCGGCTCGGGTTGCGGGGCGGGTTCCGGCGTGGGGGCGGGCGGGGCGGCGTCCTGCACCTTCATGTCCCAGATCTCGGCCTGCACTTCGGTCGGTTCATTGTTCTGCCAGCTCACGCCCACCCACAGGAACAGCAACAACACGGCGTGCATCGCCACCGCCAGCGTGATCGAACGCCAGTTGTCGTGTTGTCGCGGAACCTTGTACGGACCGCCTGCGGTTGCGGGTTTCATCGTTTGCATTTACTTGGTCGACAGGCCCACGCGGGTGATGCCCAGTTTCTTCGCTTCCGAGATCAGTTGGATGACGTCGTCGTACTTGCTGTCCTTGTCGCCGGCGATCAGCACCGGGTAGTCCGGATGGTCGGCGTGGATGGCGCGCAGCTTGCGCACCAGGGCGTCGCGGTTGGGCGCGGTTTCCGGCGCGTCCTCACCCTTGCCCTTGACGCCGATCGACAGCGCGCCGTTCGGCTTGAGCACGATCTGCACGTAGTCGCTCGGCGGCTTGGTGGATTTCTCCGCGCGCGGCAGGTCGACCACGCTCGGATCGTTGGCCGACGGCATCACCATGAAGATAATCAACAGCACCAGCATCACGTCGATGTAGGGCACGACGTTGATCTCGGACTTGAGCTTGCGGCCACGGCCGCCACGCATGCTGCTGGAGAAAGAAGAGGCCATAGTGATTAACGCGATTGACGCTGCAAGATGTTGGAGAACTCTTCCACAAAGCTCTCAAAACGGATCGCCAGGCGGTCCACGTCGTACGAGAAGCGGTTGTAGGCGACGAAGGCCGGGATCGCCGCGAACAGGCCGATGGCGGTGGCGATCAGCGCCTCCGCAATGCCGGGCGCGACGGCGGCCAGCGTGGCTTGCTGGACGTTGGCCAGGCCGCGGAAGGCGTTCATGATGCCCCACACCGTGCCAAGCAGGCCGATGTACGGCGACACCGAACCGACCGAGGCCAGGAAGGCCAGGTGCGATTCCAGCGCGTCCATCTCGCGCTGGAAGGCGGCGCGCATGGCGCGGCGGGCGCTGTCGAGCACGGCGCCGGTGTCCATGTTCTGGCTCGAGGCGTAGGCCGCCTTGGACTTGATGAACTCGCCCATGCCGGCCTCGAAGATGCGGGCCAGCGGGCCGCTGTTGGCGCGGTCCTTGCCGGCGTTCTGGTACAGCGCGTGCAGGTTGCCGCCGGCCCAGAAGGTCTTTTCGAACTCCACCGTCAGGCGGCGCGCCGACTTGATCGCGAACAGTTTGCTGAAGATGTAGGTCCAGCTGGTCAGCGAGATGACGAACAGCAGCGCCATGATCAGCTGCACGATCAGGTGCGCGTTGGTGATGAGGGACAGGAAAGAAAGGTCTTGGGTGACGTTCATTGTTTATCAGTCTGTTTTGGTGGTGTGACGCATTTTGTCGGCGACGATCGCGGGAACGGCGCGCGGACGCAGGGCGGAATCGACGCAACCTACCTTGACCCGCGCCGTGTTCAGCAAAGTTTCGCCGCGCCACGCTTCTTGTTGGAAGACGATGGAGGCGCGGCCGATTTTCTCGATACTAACCGTTAATTTTAGTTCATCATCGAGCTTTGCGGGCGCATGATATTCCGCGCTCACGCTTTTGACGACGAACATGGTGTCGTGTTCGGCCAGCAGGGTGTGCTGGTTGACGTGCAAGGCGCGCAGCCACTCGGTGCGCGCGCGCTCGAAGAACTTCAGATAGTTTGCGTAATAGACGATACCGCCGGCGTCCGTGTCTTCGTAGTAAACCCGGACGTTCCAGATGAAATCTGCAGACATGTTATTTTGACTACTAGTGTAATTGAGCAAGATTCTACGCGATATTGTTGTTTTGGTTGAACTTTATCAACTGGCGCGCAAAAGTGCCCCCGGCAAGAGTAAAGCGGTTTCCTGCTCACTTGCCAAGGATTGTAACAATGGCTTACACCTGCGTCATTCCGGCTTGCGCCGGAATGACGGCGGGATCAGGTGCTGCGTTTGACGTTGAGCGCGCCGTAGCCCTGGCAGGTCGGCATCATGTCGATGCGGTTGATGTTGACATGCGGAGGGAGGGTGGCGATCCAGTACGCGGTGTTGGCGATATCCTCGGCGGTCAGCGGGGTGGTGCCCTCGTAGACCTTGGCCGCCGCCGCGTCGTCCTTCAGGCGCACGTTGGAGAATTCGGTGCCGCCGCACAGGCCGGGGGCCAGGTTGGTGCAGCGCACGCCGGTGCCCGCCAGGTCTGCGCGCAGGTTCTGGGTGAACTGGTTGACGAAGGCCTTGGTGGCGCCGTACACATTGCCGCCCGGGTAGGGCGTGGAGCCGGCGATCGAGCCGATGTTGATCACGGTGCCGCTGTTGCGCTCGACCATGCCCGGCAGGATGGCGCGCGTCATGGCCACCAGGCCGCTGACGTTGGTGGCGATCATGGTGTCCCAGTCGTCCAGCGACGAGGTGTGGGCCGGCGTGACGCCCAGCGCCAGGCCGGCGTTGTTGATCAGGACGTCGATATCACGCCATTCGGCCGGCAGGCCGTCCAGCGCGGCCTTGATCGAATCGCGGTCGGTCACGTCCAGCACGATCGGGCGCACGGCCTCGCCCAATTCGGCCGACAGCGTTTGCAGGCGGTCTTCGCGGCGGCCGCTGATCAGCACTTTGTGGCCGTTTTGGGCGAAGATGCGGGCCATGGCGGCGCCGAAGCCGGCGGTGGCGCCGGTGATGAAGACGATCATGATCTGTCCTTGGGATGAGTGGAAATGTGGACAAAATTGTAGCCGCAAACGCCGTTGGTGGTTGTCTTGCCTTAACTGCAACTCATTTTCTTGCTCAAATCTGGCGCATCAAATACAATTTGGCTTCCATTACGTCTCACGTAACTGGCGAAAAGCTGGAGTGATCCGCAAAAATGCCCCACAATGGTGCGTTTTGGTCAGTCCGCGAAAGGTGGGCATCCACCGGGAAACGTGAGATTTCAACAGCCGTTCGCCTGGGCAGCCCTCGATGGAAAGCACGAAGAGGCTGCCGGTCCGCTATGGCTTCTCTCTTTCGATCCAACTGCCAGAAACAAGTTACTCATTCGATTGGAGTTTTTTCATGTTCGCAAAAGATCACACCCTCGCCAGCGTTGACCCGGAACTGTTCGGCGCCATCCAGAACGAAAACACCCGCCAGCACGATCACATCGAGCTGATCGCGTCGGAAAACTACACCTCGCCAGCCGTGATGGAAGCGCAAGGTTCGCAACTGACCAACAAATACGCCGAAGGCTACCCAGGCAAACGCTACTACGGCGGCTGCGAGTACGTGGACGTGGTCGAGCAACTGGCCATCGACCGCGTGAAGAAGCTGTTCGGCGCGGAAGCGGCCAACGTGCAGCCTAACTCGGGCTCGCAAGCCAACCAGGGCGTGTTCTTCGCCGTGCTGAAGCCGGGCGACACCATCATGGGCATGTCGCTGGCCGAAGGCGGCCACCTGACCCACGGCATGCCGCTGAACATGTCCGGCAAGTGGTTCAACGTCGTTTCGTACGGCTTGACCGCCGAAGAGGACATCGACTACGCCGCCATGGAAGCGCTGGCCAAGGAACACAAGCCTAAGCTGATCATCGCCGGCGCCTCGGCGTTCTCGAAAAAGATCGACTTCGAACGTTTCGCCGCCGTCGCCAAATCGGTGGGCGCGTACTTCATGGTCGACATGGCCCACTACGCCGGCCTGATCGCCGCCGGCCTGTATCCTAACCCGGTGCCGCACGCCGACTTCGTCACCTCGACCACCCACAAATCGCTGCGCGGCCCACGCGGCGGCATCATCCTGATGAAGGCCGAGCACGAGAAAGCCATCAACTCGGCGATCTTCCCTGGCATCCAGGGCGGCCCGCTGATGCATGTGATCGCCGGCAAGGCCGTGGCTTTCCAGGAAGCGCTGCAGCCTGCGTTCAAGGAATACCAGCAGCAAGTGGTGAAGAACGCCGACGTGCTGGCCAAGACCCTGATCAAGCGCGGCCTGCGCATTGTGTCGGGCGGCACCGAGTCGCACGTGATGCTGGTGGACCTGCGTCCGAAGAACCTGACCGGCAAGGAAGCGGAAGCGATCCTGGGTTCGGCCCACATCACCTGCAACAAGAACGGTATTCCTAACGATCCGCAGAAGCCGTTTGTGACTTCGGGCATTCGTCTGGGTTCGCCGGCGATGACCACCCGCGGCTTCAAGGAAGCGGAAGCGGAACAAGTCGGCAACCTGATCGCTGACGTGCTGGACAACCCGCACGACGCCGCCACCATCGAGCGCGTGAAAGCGGCGGTGAAGGTTCTGGCGGATAACTTCCCTGTGTACGCCAAGTAATACCCATCGTCGTCCCCGCGTAGGCGGGGTGGTCCGCCACTGCGGCCCATACTGAGCATGCGCTCTATGGGCCGCAGTGGCGGACCATCCCGCCTACGCGGGAACGACGGCAACGAAAGTTAGCGCCTCTATGAAATGTCCGTTCTGCCAGCACGAAGATACCCAGGTCCTCGATACGCGCGTATCCGAGGAGGGGGATGCTATCCGCCGGCGCCGGCGCTGCGGCAAATGTGATAAACGATTTACCACGTATGAGCGCATCGAGCTGATGATGCCGTATGTGGTCAAGAAGAATGGCAGCCGCACCGAGTACACCTCGGCCAAGCTGCGCGGCAGCCTCGAGCTGGCCCTGCGCAAGCGCCCCGTCGCCGCACCGGCGGTGGACGCCGCCATCGCCTCCATCGAAGAAAAACTGCTGACCAGCGGCAAGCGCGAAGTCGAAACCGGCTACATCGGCGAGCTGGTGATGCAGGAACTCAAGCGCCTCGACAACGTCGCCTACATCCGCTTCGCCTCGGTCTACAAGAACTTCGAGGACCTGGTGGAATTCCAGAACGCGATCGCCGAAGTGGGCCAGGAGCGCAAATCCCCGCGCAAGAGCTAGCGCACTGCTGGCGCACTTTTGATACAGCTCATACTCTCTGCCGTAGCCACTGCTAACTTCTGACGAGTCTCCCCCGACTTGCGGAGGTGTGCCATGCGCGCACGCGGCTATACCCTGCTGGAAATTCTGATCGCCCTGGTGCTGCTGGCGCTGGGCATCATGGGTGGCGTGGCGCTGCAAATGGCGGCGCTGCGGGCGCGGCACCAGGCGGTATTGTTGTCGCAAGCCACGCAACTGGCCACGGCGCTGGCCGAGCGCATGCGCGCCAACCCGGCGCAGACCGATCTCTACCTCACACTCAACTACGACGCCCACGCTGAGCCGTCGCCAGCGGCGCCTGTCGCCCTGTGCCATGGCGATGCCTGCGCGGCGGCGCAACTGGCGCTGTCCGATATGTACGAAGCCAAGCTGCAAGTGCGGCAAGCCATGCCGGCCGGCCGCGTGCTGATCTGCCGCGACGCCGGTCTGTGGAGCGGCGGCAGCTTGCGCTGGGCGTGCGCGGGCGGGGCGGCCGCGCCACTGGTGGTCAAGGTCGGTTGGCGCGGCAAGAATCCGGACGGCACGCCGTTGGTGGATGGCGCCGGTGAAAGCGTGCCAGGTGTGGCGCTGGCGGTGGGAGCAGCGCCATGAACGCCGTCACCCGCAATGGCTGGGGCATGGTGGAATTCCTGGTTGCCGTCGCGCTCGGGTTGCTGGTGACCTTGCTTGGCAGCGGCCTGCTGATCGCGTCCGGCAGCAATTTCCGCAATCACAGCGATAACGCGTGGCTGGGCGACAGCGGCCGCTACGCCTTGCAGGTGATGGCGCAAGCAATACGGCAGGGCGCC
Source organism: Duganella sp. SG902 (assembly GCF_013376005.1). GTDB lineage: Bacteria > Pseudomonadota > Gammaproteobacteria > Burkholderiales > Burkholderiaceae_D > Rugamonas. The sequence goes on from NZ_JABMJK010000013.1 coordinate 108,678, forward strand.
TACAGCAATTGGGATAGCGAGTTGGCGCCGCCGGTGTCGACGGCGTCGGTGGATGGGTTGGATGCCGCCAGCATAAGCCGGAGCAGCGACGGCATCGGCAAGCCGCTGCCGGCCGTGGCCAACGGCAGCGATGTGCTGGCCCTGCGCTTCTTCGGTTCCGGCACGGGCGCCAATGGCGACGGTTCGGTGGTCAACTGCGCCGGCTTCGGCGTCGCCGGCGACACGCGCGGCTGGAGCATTTTTTATGTGGCGGCCGATGCGGGCGGCGAGCCTGAGTTGCGCTGCAAGTATCGCGGCGCATCGGGCTGGGGCGCGGACGCGATCGTGCGTGGCGTGGATTCTTTTCAGGTGCTGTACGGCGTCGATACCGATACGCCTGCGGACGGCGTGCCGAACACCTATCTGAACGCGACGGCGGTGCGTGCGCTCGATGGCTGGGCGCGGGTGTGCAGCATCAAGCTGGCCTTGCTGCTGCATGGCGAACGGAACAACCGGTCGGACACGGTGGACACGCGCTTTGACCTGTTCGGGCCGGCGTATTCGGAAGCGCACGGCGGTGATCTGGGCGTGCGCGTGGTGGAGGGCAGTTTGCCGCCGACGCAGCGCTTGCGTGCGCGGCGCATGTTCAGCATGACGGTGGCACTGCGCAATCGGGACGGCTGAATCATGCGCAGGCAACGGGGGATTGTGCTGTTGGTCAGCCTGATGCTGCTCATCATGGTGATGCTGCTGGGCGTGTCGGCGGCGCAGTTGGCGTTGCAGAGCGAGAAAGCGGCGCGCGGCGAGCGCGATCGGGACGTGGCGTTTCTGGCGGCGGAGGATGCCTTGAAGGATGCGGAGCGGGACGTGCTGGCGAGCGGGGCCGCGTTTGCGCCGGACTGCGCCACCGCGCGCCACGAGCGTGCGGCACCCGGCAAGGCGCCGGTGTGGCAGGCGGTGGACCTGGCGGGCGCAGCATGCACGTTGCCGTATGGCGCGCGTACCGCCGCGTCCATGCCGACCGGCGAGGGTTTTTTGCCGTTCAAGAAGCCGCAGTACATCGTTGAGCGGATGGAATGCCACCGGGCCGGCGACGATGCTTCGGCCGGGGCCGCGCCAAGTTATTGCTATCGCGTCACCGCGATCGGTTTCGGCGCCAGGCCGGAGACGGAGGTGGTGTTGCAAAGTGTGTTCAGCAAACCGGAGGGGGCGCCATGAGAGCGGATCGGTTGACATTGCTAGTGGTGCTGGCCCTGTGCGCCGGCGCAGCCTCGCGCGCCGACGTGCCGGCGCTGGAGATCGACAGCTGGCCGGTTGCCGCCAACTGTACGTTTACGGCACCCGCCGCGCCGGCTGGCACCGCCCGTGGCGCGATGCTGGTGCGCGCGGGGCCGCTCTCGGCCGCCAGTGGCGGCGAGCTATACCAGGCCACGACCGATCTGGCCGGCTGGGGCGGGCACTTCTCGCGCTACCTGCTGGCGGCATCGGCTGGCGGCCCGTCCACGCTCGCGTGGGACGCGGGCGCGATCCTGACCGGCGCCGCTGGCGCGCCGCCCACGCCGGCGCCAGAGCGGCGCCAGATCCACACCTCCATCGTGCAGCCGGACGGGGCGCTGACGGTGATTCCATTCAGGTGGTCGGCGCTGTCGGCGGAGCAGCAAGCGTTGCTTGATCTGGATGACCACGCGGGAGAGCAGCGCCTGGCCTATCTGCGTGGCGACCGTACGCTGGAAACAACGCGGTTCCGCCGTCGCCGTAGCGTGCTGGGCGACACCGTTCACAGCACCCCGGTCTACTATCGCGACATGGTCTACCTCGGCGCCAACGACGGCATGCTGCACGCCTTCGACGCCGCCACCGGCATTGAGCGCTTTGCCTACGTGCCGGATGCCCTGATCGCGCACCTGCATCACCTCACCGATCCGGCGTATGTGCACCGCGCGTATGTGGATGGTCCGGCCAGCGCGGGCGAGGCGGGCGGCAAGTCGGTGCTGGTCTCCGCCATGGGCGGCGGCGCCAAGGGCGTGTTTGCGCTGGACATCTCCGATCCCGACAATTTCGCCGGCGCGCTTTGGGAGTTCACCGACCGCGACGATCCCATGATGGGCAACCTCACCACCGTGCCGCAGATTGCCAAGGTGCGCGTGCGGCGTGGCGTTGATCGTTATTTCGCTGTCGTTGCCAGCGGTGTCAACAACGGCGGCGATGGCGACGGCGCGCTGTTTCTGTTGGCGCTCGATAAGCCGCGCACGGAGGGCTGGCGGCGCAACAGCAACTACTATCGCATCGTCACGCCGGTTGCTGAAGCCTCCCTCATCAATGCCCTCAGCGCGCCGGTGCTGCTGAACGACACCGAGGGCGCGCTACGCTACGCCTACGCGGGCGACTTGCAGGGCAACCTGTGGCGCTTTGATTTCAGCGGCAGCGCGCCGTGGCCGAAGGCTGTCGGCAAGCCCTTGTTCGTGGCGCGCGACAAGGAGGGCCATCGTCAGCCGATCACGCAGCCGCCCCTGCTGGCCTTTGCCGACGTGCGCGGCTACATGGTCATGTTCGGCACCGGCCGGTTGATCGAGAAGGCTGACCGATCTGACCTCGCCACGCAGTCCTACTATGCCATCCTCGACAGCCTGCGGTCGCCGCCGGAGGTGGTCACCGGCCGCCGCCAGCTGACCCAGCGTTTTCTCGATGGCACGGACATGCGCATGGAGCCTGGCAGCAAGGGCTGGTACGTCGATTTCACGCAGCCGGGCGAGCGCAGTCTTGATACTGGCCTGCTGGCGGACGGCGCGGTGCTGTTCAACACCGTGCTGCCGGGCGCGGATGCTTGCGCTACCACCCGCAGCCGCAGCTATGTGCTGAACGTCGTCAGCGGATTGCCGGACGAGGGCGGCGTGGTCGCCAGCGTGCCGAAGACACTGCCGGATTATCTGCCCACGCCGTCGCTGTTGCCGCAGGCGGTCACGCATGGCGTGGCGGATGCCGCCGGGGGCATCCGGCAAGAGAAGGCCTACGCCGTGGTGCAGGTCGTCGGCGCGGGCGAGGTCGGCGTGAGCGGCGGCATGACGTCGACGCGTCGCGTTGGCCGCCTGGCCTGGCGCGAGATCGTCAACTGGCGCGAACTGCACGAGGCTGCAAAATGAAACCGGCCGGGTTCAGCCTGATGGAGTTGCTGGTGGCGCTGGTGATCGCGGCGATCCTGGCGGCGTATGTGATGCCGGTCTACCAGCAGCACATCGTGCGCACGCGGCGCGGCGAGGCGCAGTCGGCGTTGTTGAAGCTGATGATGCAGCAGGAACGCTTTCATTCCCAGCACAACAGTTATATCGCCTTCTCCGCCGGCTCGACGGACGCGGAGGCGCGGCATTTTCAATGGTGGAGCGGCGCCAGCGCGCCGACCAGCGCGTACGAGATCGAGGGCAAGGCCTGCGATGGCGAACTGATCTCGCAATGCGTGCAACTGGTGGCGCGGCCCGGCACGGCCCTGGTCGATAGTCGTTTTCACGACGACGATTGCCGCATGCTGACACTCACCAGCACCGGCCAACGCATCGCCACCGGCCCCGCCGCGGGATGCTGGCCATGAACCGCAAGGCCGCCGGTCTGACGTTGATCGAGCTGCTGGTGGTGCTGGCGCTGGTCCTCGTGCTGCTTGGAGCGGCCGCGCCGGCCTTTCAGCAAACGCTGCAGCGCCTGCGCCTGCAGGCCGCCACCAACGACCTGCTGGCCGCCATCGACCTGACCCGCTCGCAAGCCATGGCGCGCGGCGGCAAGGTGCTGATGGCGCCGCTGGAGCCTTCCGGCGCCAACTGGCAGAGTGGCTGGGTCATCTTCCAGGACCGCAATGGCAACCGGCGTCCGGACCCGGACGAGCCGCCGCTTTACCGCCATGATCCACTGCGGTCCGACATCACCATCACCTCACGCTTCACCTCGGGCGGCACGCCCACCTACATCGCCTACAACGCCGCCGGCCGCACCTGCCGCGCCGACAACGCCCTGACCGCGCGCTGGGGCACGCTCACCCTCACGCAGGGCAAGCTGACCCGCAACGTCATCATCAACATGCTGGGCCGCGTGCGCGCCTGCGATCCCGAGGTGGATCCGGCGAACTGCGGCGGCGCGGCGCCTTGAACTAGCCTATATAATGGCGCGATATCAGACTCGGCAGGAACAACGTGAACATCAGCAATGATCTGGAAGGCATGGCACTGGCGCTGGACTGGGCGGCCAAAGGCTTGTACACCACCGCGCCCAATCCGCATATCGGCTGCGTGATCGTGCGCGACGGCGTGGTGATCGGCGCCGGCGTCACGCAGAAGGCCGGCAGCGACCATGCCGAAATCCAGGCGCTCAAGGATGCGCAGGCGCGCGGCCACGACGTGCGCGGCGCCACCGCCTATGTCACGCTGGAACCGTGCAACCACCACGGCCGCACGCCGCCGTGCTCGGACGCGCTGGTGCGCGCCGGCCTCGGCCGCGTGGTGGCGGCGATGGAGGATCCCAATCCGCTGGTGGCCGGGCAGGGCATGGCCAAGCTGGCCGCCCATGGCATCGACACCAGCGTCGGCCTGCTGGCCGATCAGGCTTACGAATTGAATATCGGTTTCTTCTCGCGCATGACGCGCGGGCTGCCGTGGGTGCGCATGAAAACCGCCGCCAGCCTGGACGGCATGACGGCCCTGCACAACGGCGTCAGCCAGTGGATCACCGGGCCGGAGGCGCGCGCCGATGGCCATCACTGGCGCGCGCGCGCCTGCGCCATCCTGACCGGCATCGGCACCGTCAAGGCCGATGATCCGCAGCTGAACGTGCGCGCGGTCGATACGCCGCGCCAGCCGCGCCGCATCGTGGTCGACAGCAAGCTTGATATTGACCTGTCCGCCAAGATATTGGAGGGGGGCGGGACCTGGATCGCCGCCGCGGTGGGCCATCCGGAGAAGGAGGCGGCGCTGGCCGCCGCCGGCCACGAGGTCATCATGCTGCCCAACGCCGCCGGCAAGGTCGATCTGCCGGAGCTGATGCGCGAGCTGGGGCGCCGCCAGATCAACGAGTTGCACGTGGAGGCCGGCGGCAAGCTGAATGGTTCGCTGATCCGCGAAGCGTGCGTGGACGAGCTGCTGGTGTACTTGGCGCCCACGTTGATCGGTGATGCGCAGGGCATGTTCGCCCTGCCGGCGCTGACCGACCTATCCCGCAGGCAGAACCTGAAATTTCACGAGGTTAAGCAGATCGGCCAAGATTTGCGTATCCTTGCACGATTCACTCATTAGGCATTAGGAAGCATTATGTTCACTGGTATCGTCGCCGCTGTCGGCAAAATTGAATCGGTCAAGCCGCTGGAAGGCGGCTCCTTCGCGGGCGTGCGCCTGGACATCAACGCCGGCGGCCTGCCGCTGGCCGACGTCGCCCTGGGCGACTCGATCGCCATCAACGGCGCCTGCATGACGGTGGTGGAGAAGGACGCCACCAACTTCCGCGTCGACGTCTCGCGCGAAAGCCTGAACAAGACGGTCGGCCTCGACACGCTGACCGAGGTGAACCTGGAAAAGGCGCTGACGCTGAACGAGCGCCTGGGCGGCCACCTGGTGTCCGGCCACGTCGACGGCCTGGGCGTGGTGCGCAAGTTCGAGCCGGTGGGCGAATCGTGGGAGCTGGTGGTGGAGGCCCCGCACGATCTGGCCAAGTTCCTGGCTTATAAAGGCTCTATCGTGGTCAATGGCGTATCGCTGACCGTCAACCGCGTGACCGATATCGGCACCGGCGCCGATCTGGTGTGCCAGTTCTCGATCAACCTGATCCCGCACACCATTGCCGTCACCACCCTCAAGCATCTGACCGTGGGCGCCAAGGTCAACCTCGAAATCGATCTGATCGCCCGCTATGTCGAGCGCATGGTGTCGGTGACGGGCCTGACTGCGGTGAAGTAAAAACCAATTTCATTGGTGGGTGAGCCCTTCCGCGCCGAGCGCTTGGGCGACGGAAGGCAACCGCTTCATGCGCGCCAGGTATGCGCCTAGGCGCGCCGGCAGCGTGACACCCATCATGTCTGCCCACGACACCATGACGAACAGATAGCAGTCGGCGATCGTTATTTGCTCGCCCACCAAAAAATCCTTGTCGCCCAGCTGGTCGCTGATTGTGCCGAAGCGCATCGACAGCGCCTGTTCCGCCTTCTCCTTTTCCTGCCCGGTCCCGCCGCGGAAGAAAGGAATGAAGTGGCGGTGGATTTCGGTGGTCATGAATACCGTCGCTTCGAGCGCCTGCCAGCGTTCCAGGCCGTCGACGGCCAGCAGTTTGCGCGAGCGTTCAGCGATGTAGAGCAGGATGGCCAGGTTTTCCGTCAGTATCGTGCCGTCGCCTAGATCGAGCGCCGGCGTATAGCCCTTGGTGTTGATCAGCGTGAAGTCGCCGCCGTCCGGGGTGAGCCTGTCGCGCCCCACCTTAACCAGCCGGTGGGGGATGCCTGCTTCGATGAGGGCGATGTGTGAGGCCTGACTGCAGGCGCCGGGCGCATAGTAGAGAATCATGGAGGTCATTTGGTGTCGATCCGAATTGTTGGCCGGAACGCAGTATGCGACCATATGGACTTCGGCAAAAACGCATTTTTTTGAGGCTAAGTCATATGGATGTGACCGTACCGCCGGCCACGCTTCAGTGCCGTCAGGTCAGCGAAGTGTTCAACCGGGTTGGCGACAAGTGGAGCATGCAGGTCATCGTCGCGTTGCGCGCCCAGCCCCACCGCTTCAATGACCTGCGGCGTCAGGTCCACGGCATATCGCAGCAGATGCTGACGCGCACGCTCAAGATGCTGGAGCGCGACGGGCTGGTTGAGCGCTCGGTGCGCGCCACCTCGCCGCCGCAAGTCGATTATGCGCTGACGCCGCTGGGCCATTCCTTGGCCGCGCCGGTGCGCGAACTCGCCAAATGGGCGCGCGCCAACCTGGATGCGCTGCACGCGAATCAGCAGCGTTATGACGCCGGCATCGAAATGGGCACGGAGCCGCGCGTCAACGCCTCGGTGGGCGGTTAGGTCAATGTTGGCAGGAATGCCATGCGGCGGGGCGAAAAAGCGGGTTTTACGGTAGGGAAGGCTTAAATCCTTTAAAATAGCGGGTTATTGAAATACTCTCGCTCAGCCTGAAGGATTAAAAATGTCAATTTCCAGCACCGAAGAAATCGTCGCCGAATTGCGCGCTGGCCGCATGGTGATCCTGGTCGATGAAGAAGACCGGGAAAACGAAGGTGACCTGGTGCTCGCGGCGGACTTCGTCACGCCGGAAGCCATCAATTTCATGGTCAAGTACGCGCGTGGCCTGGTGTGCCTGACGCTGACCGAGGAACGCTGCAACCAGCTCGAGCTGTCGATGATGTCGTCCAAGAACGGCACCGCCTTCGGCACCAACTTCACGGTCTCGATCGAGGCGGCCGAGGGCGTGACCACCGGCATCTCGGCGGCCGACCGCGCCAAGACCATCCAGGTGGCGGTGGCCAAGGACGCGCAGCCGTCGGACATCGTCCAGCCCGGCCACATCTTCCCGCTGAAGGCGCAAAAGGGCGGCGTGCTGATGCGCGCGGGCCATACCGAAGCCGGCTGCGACCTGACCGCCATGGCCGGCCTGACCCCGGCCTCGGTGATCTGCGAGATCATGAAGGACGACGGCACCATGGCGCGCCTGCCGGACCTGCTGGAATTCGCCAGGGAGCACAACCTGAAGATCGGCACCATCGCCGACCTGATCCACTATCGCAGCCGCAACGAGTCGCTGGTGGAAAAAGCCGGCGAGCGCACGCTGAAGACCGCCCATGGCGACTTCCGCATGATCGCCTACCGCGACAAGCCAAGCGGCTCGGCCCACCTGGCGCTGGTGCACGGCGAGATCGTCAAGGGCAAGGAAACCCTGGTGCGCGTGCACCAGCCGGTGTCCATCCTCGACATCCTGGAATCGGAAGCGACCACCCACTCGTGGAACCTGTCGTCGTCGATGGCGGCGATCAAGGCCGCCGACAGCGGCGTGATCGTGCTGCTGAACTGCGAGGAGACCGCCGAGCAGTTCTTCAACCAGTTCGAGGCGCTGTGCAAGCCGGAAGACACCAAACCGAAAGGCCGCGCGGCCAGCATGGACCTGCGCAGCTACGGCATCGGCGCGCAGATCCTGCGCGAGGTCGGCGTCTGCAAGATGCAGCTGCTGGCCAGCCCGCGCAAGATGCCGTCGATGACCGGCTTCAACCTGGAAGTGACCGGTTACGTCGCCAAACCCAACTAATTCAACCAACATACAAGAGGCCATCATGACCGTAGGAAGCTACGAAACCAACCTGAACGGCGAAGACCTGCGCATCGGCGTGGTGCAAGCGCGTTTCAACGAAGACATCTGCCACGGCCTGCTGTCGGCCTGCCTGGCCGAGCTCAAGCGCCTGGGCGTGGCCGACGAGGACATCCTGCACGTGACCGTGCCGGGCGCGCTGGAAGTGCCGCTGGTGCTGCAGAAGATGGCCGAGTCGCAGCAGTTCGACGCGCTGATCGCGCTGGGCGCGGTGATCCGCGGCGAAACCTACCACTTCGAGCTGGTGTCGAACGAATCGGGCGCCGGCATCACCCGTATCGGCCTCGATTATGGTATTCCTATCGCCAACGCCATCCTGACCACCGAGACCGACGAGCAAGCCGAGGTGCGCATGGCCGTCAAGGGCGCCGACGCCGCCCGCGTGGCCGTGGAAATGGCCAACCTGACCATCGCCCTGGAAGAGCTGAGCCAGGATCAGGGCGACGACGAGTAATCAAAGAATAAAGGTAGAACCACAATGACTGAGAAGACTTTGCACGCCAACCCCAGCAAGAACCGCACGCCGCGTCACCGCGCGCGCGAGTTCGCGCTGCAAGGGTTGTACCAGTGGCTGCTGAATAACGAATCCGCCTCCACGGTGGTCAACCACATTCGCGGCGCGCACGGCTTCGACAAGGCCGATGCCGAGCACTTCACCGTGCTGCTGAACGGCGCCATCGCCTCCTCGGTGGAGCTGCGCGCGATGTTCGCGCCGCTGGTCGACCGTGGCATCGCCGAGCTGTCGCCGATCGAGCACGCGGTGCTGCTGATCGGCACCTACGAGCTGAAGAACAATCTGGAAATCCCTTACCGCGTGGTCATCAACGAGGCGGTGGAGCTGACCAAGTCGTTCGGCGGCATCGACGGCCACAAGTACGTCAACGGCGTGCTGGACAAGCTGGCGGCCCAGCTGCGTCCGGAAGAGGTCGCGGCGGACAAGAAGCGCTAAGCGCGTCCGGTATCGCCACAGGCCACCCACGGTAGCGTGCGGTGGCTTTTTTTATTTGGGCGTTGACCGGCCGGGGCGCGGCTGGCCAGAATTGCCTTTTGGCCAATTCTGGAGCGGCATCATCGAATCACGGACACCAAGCTGGCGCCGGCGCGGCTGGCTGGCGCTGATCGCCGGCGCGCATCTGCTGGCCTTCATGGCCTGGCAAACGCCGCAGAGGCCGCATGTGGCCCCCGTCGCGACCCATGCGCCGCTTACCTACATCCTCACCCCGTTCAAGCCGCCTGAGCAGCGTTCCCGGCCGCAGCCGCCGACGGCCGCCGCGCCGCCCGCCGCGCGCCGTGCCCGGAGCGCTCAAGCCGTCACGGCGGCGCCGGCGCGCGCCGAACCACAGGCGATCACCGCGCCGGCCGCGCCCGAGCCGGTGGTGGAGGCGGCGCCCGAAGCGGCTGTGCCGGCGGACCCGTTCGCCGTGCCGGTCAAGCCGCAGGAGGACCTCAGGCAGCGCGCTCTCAAGGGGGCGCTGGCGGCCGACCAGCAGGCGCGCAAGGAGGCCTGGACCCAGCGCGACCGCAAGTACGTCAACGACGAGACCGCGCTGGCGGCGGCCATCGGCAAAGCCTACAAGGGTGGCGGAAGCGGAGCGATAGGGGAGTTCACGGCGCCGGACGGCAGCCGCGTGACCAAATGGCGTTTGCCAGGAGGCGCGGTGGTTTGCTATTACAAGGAATCGAACAGTTTCAGTGGCGGGCGCGATCCGTTCAAGGATTCCGGCCGCGTGAGCGTGCGCTCCTGCCCATGATGAAAAAAGCCACCGCGAGGTGGCTTTTGAATTTACAGACCAGCGATCTGTGTGCCGCTGACCGATTTCTCAGCGGCCGCGACCGGCGGCGTCGCCTGCTTGGCCGGCGCGGCGGCGATTTGCGTTGGCGTAGTGGTTGGCACTTTCTTGCCAGCCGAGACTTGCTTCAGGCGGTTGTACTCGGCCAGCACGCGCGAACCATAGCCATCGTCGGTTTCAAACGCGGCGGCGCCGACGTAGCTCTTCAGGCCGGCCTCGACCGAACCGCCACGGGTCACGTAATCCTTCAGGATCAGCGAGCCGACACGGATGTTGGCCACCGGGTTCAGCGCGGCCTGCAGACCGCCCATGTCCTGGAACTTCTCGTGGTGCACCTTCGACATCACCTGCATCAGGCCCTGCGCGCCCATCGGGCTTTCCGCGAATGGATTGAGGCCGGATTCGATCGACATCACCGCCAGGATCAGCAGCGGGTCGAGCTTGATCTCGCGGGCCGTCAGGTAGGCGGTGGAGACCAGCATGTTGGCGGCGTCGCCGGCCACGCGGTAACGCTTGGACAGCCAGGTGGTAACCCATTTCTGCTGCTTCTCAGTGCCCAGCAGGGCTTTTTCCTCGGCCGTCAGCGGTTCGCTGGCCGCGGTGGGGGCGGCGGCGGCTGGCGCCTCCATCAGGGCGTCCAGCGGTGGCGCGGTGACGGCCACGGCTTCGACTTGTTGCGTGCGGTTCAGGCTGTCGCTGAGGGCCTTGGCCAGGTCAGGACGGACAAACAATACTGCCATTACTACTAAAGCGGTGACACCGACGATGGTCAAGGTGTGCTGGGCGGTGGTCAACACACCCTTTGCCGAAATGCCTGACGTGGAGAACCACGCGGCTGGCTGGCGAGCCATGGTGCGGGCAAACGTCGTTGCACCGGTGATGCGATTAATCATAGAGTTCCCCTGAAATGTCCGTAAAAGCGATCCCCCGCCAGCGTCATACGCAGCTAAACAGGTGCTAATGCCGTGCATCAGAAATATTTCGTTCGTCGCCGCTGCGGAAGCGCGCGATCAAACGCCATCATTGCTTGCTTGTTGCTGATCTCTCCCGCAGGAGTCAACCAGATGCAATACAACTACTACCGGGGGGTAAGGCAGACGCCTTGTGAAAACACTCCTTAAAATGTCATGTGGAGCCCCGACTCCGTGAATGTATGAGTCACCGCTAAAGGGTGGTACTCATCAAGTAGGGTGGATTGTAGAAGCCGTTTTATATCAAGTCAATACTAACGCGAACCGTCTTTATAACTTTTAAATCTAGAATTTTGCCTTGCATCCGGCGGAAAACCAATAAAATCAATCACTTGACCTGTATTTTTAAACAGTGCGCTTTAATGTAAGAAAATATTAAAAAACCGATGAAATATTCCGATCTGCGAGATTTTATTTCTCAACTGCAACGGATGGGCGAACTTAAGCCCATTTTAACCCCCGTTTCGCCGCATTTAGAGATGACCGAGGTCTGCGACCGCACGCTGCGCGCCGGCGGGCCGGCCCTGCTGTTCCAAAATCCGGCCGGGCACAGCATGCCGGTGCTGGGCAATCTGTTCGGCACACAGCGCCGCGTGGCGCTCGGCATGGGCGCCGACAGTGTCAGCGAGCTGCGCAAGATCGGCCATGTGCTGTCGCGCTTGAAGGAGCCGGAGCCGCCCAAGGACTTCAAGGACCTGATGGGCCTGGGCTCGCTGGTGAAGGCGGTGTGGGACATGGCGCCGAAGGAGTTGCGCGGCGCCCCATGCCAGGAGATCGTGTGGGAGGGCGCCGATGTCGATTTGTCGAAATTGCCGATCCAGCACTGCTGGCCGGGCGACGTGGCGCCTTTGATCACCTGGGGGCTGGTGATTACCAAGGGCCCTAATAAGAAGCGCCAGAACCTCGGCATTTATCGCCAGCAGGTGCTGGGTCCGAACAAGGTCATCATGCGCTGGCTGGCGCATCGCGGCGGCGCGCTGGACTTCCGCGAGCACGCCATCCAGAGCAAAGGGAAGCCTTATCCCGTCTGCGTCGCTTTGGGCGCCGACCCCGCTACTATATTAGGTGCGGTGACGCCGGTGCCTGATGCGCTGTCCGAATACCAGTTCGCCGGCCTGCTGCGCGGCAGCCGCACCGAGCTGGTCAAGGCCATCGGCAGCGAGCTGCGCGTGCCGGCCTCGGCCGAGATTGTGCTGGAAGGGCATATCTATCCGGACGAGAACCACCCGTCCGGCTACGAGCATGCGCTGGAAGGCCCGTACGGCGATCACACCGGTTATTACAATGAGCAGGACTGGTTCCCGGTGTTCACCATCGACCGCATCACCATGCGCCGCGATCCGATTTATCACTCGACCTACACCGGCAAGCCGCCCGACGAGCCGGCCGTGCTGGGCCTGGCGCTGAACGAGGTGTTCGTGCCGCTGCTGCAGAAGCAGTTCAGCGAGATCACCGATTTCCACCTGCCGTCCGAAGGTTGCAGCTACCGCATGGCGGTGGTGCAGATCAAGAAGCAGTACGCCGGCCACGCCAAGCGTGTGATGTTCGGCGTGTGGAGCTTCCTGCGCCAGTTCATGTACACCAAGTTCATCGTGGTGGTCGACGAGGATGTGAATATCCGCGACTGGAACGAGGTGATCTGGGCCATCACCACGCGCGTCGATCCGACCCGCGACACCACGCTGGTCGACAACACGCCGATCGATTATCTGGACTTCGCCTCGCCGGTCAGCGGCCTGGGCAGCAAGATGGGCATCGACGCCACCAACAAGTGGCCGGGCGAGACCACGCGCGAGTGGGGCACGGTGATCACCATGTCGCCCGAGGTGAAGACACGGGTGGACCAGATTTGGCAGGAACTCGGGCTGTAAGGTATAATGATGTCTGGCGGGCCCCTGCGCATTGTGGCATGGTCAACCTGGTCAGGTCGGGAACGAAGCAGCCACAGCCGTTCACCATAAGTGCCGCAGATCAGGCTCGCCTCCTTATTCTAAAAAGCTCCCCTCGGGGAGCTTTTTTATTCGCTGTCGAGTTCCGCCTCGTAGGGCCGTTCCGAAGCGATCATCAGCGGATTCTCCTTCAGCAGCGCGTTGTCCGGCTTGAGCTTGACGCGGTTCTGGGCGTCGGTGTTGTAAACCGTGCCGCCCACTTTCAGCTGGGCGCGGTGGTTGAACTTGAACGTCACCGTCTTGGTGCTGGGGGCGAACATGCTCAGCGCGCCGGCCATTTTCTTGATGGCCTGGTTCATCTGGCCGACACTGCCCATCACCGCGTTGTAGTTCCATTGCAGGCCATCCGGCAGCGGCACGGTGGCGTCCCAGCCAGCGGCGGACTTTTCCTCTTTCGGCAGGCTGGTCAGGATCTTGGTGTCGTCGGTCATCCATTTCGGATTGGGCACCAGCGCCAGGCGGTACTCGGGCGACAGCGCCGGCAGCGGATGGCGCTCGCCGCCCTGGACCACGGTCAGCACCACCTCGGACGGCTTGATGTTCTTGTTGGTCGGCTTGACCGTCAGATAGAGGTTGATCTTGTCGCGCTCGATGGCGGGCAGGGCGTAGAACTTGTCGAGGCGCAGGTCTTCCACCAGTTTTTTATACGGATGCCATTCACGTTCATCGGCGTGGGCGGCGAGTGACAGCAACAGCAAGGGAAGCAGGGCAAGTTTTTTCATTTTTGGCATGTTAAAAGAAAAACAAATTGTAGTGCGGAATGGCAGACTTACCTAATCCAGTCGCGACTTGTTACAATTGCCGCTTTGGCACCCGCGATACGGTAAAATCCCAGCATGTCCTATCAAGTCCTCGCCCGTAAATACCGCCCTCGAAACTTCGAAACGCTCGTCGGCCAGGAGCACGTGGTTCGCGCACTGACGCATGCTTTGCATAGCGGACGGCTGCACCACGCCTATTTGTTCACCGGCACGCGCGGCGTGGGCAAAACCACTTTGTCGCGGATTCTGGCCAAGTCGCTCAACTGTGTGGGGCCGGATGGCACGGGCGGCATCACGGCCACGCCGTGCGGCGTGTGCGAGGTGTGCGCGGCGATCGACGCCGGCCGCTTTGTCGATTACATCGAGATGGACGCGGCCTCCAATCGAGGCGTCGACGAGATGGCGCAGTTGCTGGAGCAGGCGGTGTACGCCCCGACCAATGCGCGCTTCAAGGTCTATATGATCGACGAGGTGCACATGCTGACCAACCACGCCTTCAACGCCATGCTGAAGACGCTGGAGGAGCCGCCGGAACACGTCAAGTTCATTCTGGCCACCACCGATCCGCAGAAGATTCCGGTGACGGTGCTGTCGCGCTGCCTGCAGTTCAATCTGAAGCAGATGCCGCCGGGCCACATCATCGGCCACCTGGAGAATATCCTGGGGCAGGAGGGCATCACCTTCGAGCAGCCGGCCTTGCGCCTGCTGGCGACCGGTGCGCATGGTTCGATGCGCGACGCCTTGTCGCTCACCGACCAGGCGATCGCCTACGCCGCCGGCGCGGTGACGCTGGATGCGGTGCAGGGCATGCTGGGCGCGCTCGACCAGTCCTACCTGATCCGCTTGCTCGACGCGCTGGCGGCGCAGGATGGCGCCGATCTGCTGGCCGTGGCCGACGAGATGGCCACGCGCAGCCTGTCGTATAACGGCGCCTTGCAGGATCTGGGGACCTTGCTGCACCGGATCGCGCTGGCGCAGACCGTGCCGGCCGCCTTGCCGGAAGATTTGCCGGAGTACGCCGATATCGTGCGCCTGGCCGGTTTGTTTGATGCGGAAGAGGTGCAGCTGTATTACCAGATCGCTGTGCATGGCCGCAATGAGCTGGGTCTGGCGCCGGATGAATATGCCGGTTTCTCGATGACCTTGCTGCGGATGCTGGCCTTTCGCCCCGGCGTAGGCGGAGCGGAAGGTCAACCAGCGGCAGCACCGGCGGTATCGCGCCAGGCGGCGATGGCTTCGGCCCGCGCCGCGGCCGGTGCGACGCCGGCGCGCGCCGCCGCCAACTTGCAGGCGAGCCATGCCAGCGTGGTGCCGCCGTCGGTGGTCGCCGGCGCCGCCGCCATGGCGCGCGAAGCATCCCCGCCGGTAGTCTCAGGCGCGCCGCAGGCGGCCGCACCAAACATATCGGCGGCGGTTGCACCAAGCGCGCCGGCCGCCGCAGCGAGCGTATCGCCTGCGGTTGCCACTGGCGCCCAGCCGGCCGCCACGCCGGGCTTACCGCCTGCGGCGCAACCTGCCGCAGCAGCGCCAAGCGCACCGCAGCCAAGCGCCGCCGCACCAAGCGCGCCGCAGAGCGCCGCACCGGCCGCCGCCGCGCCGGCCGCGCCGATCAGCACCGCGCGCGCGGCCATCAACGCCGCGCTTGAAGCGGCACGCGCGGCATCCCGTCCAGGAGGCGCGCGTCCATCCGCTTCCAGCGCCGCGCCGGCCGTGTCGCCATCGGCATCGCGGGGCGTGGCCGCCGCGCCAGCCGCACCTGCGCCCGCCGCCGCGCCGCAAGGAGGCTACACGGCTGCGGCACCGCAAGCCGCCGCGCCGCAAGCGTCCGCCGCGAGCTACACGCCACCGGCTGCGTCACAAGCGCCTGCCGCCTCGTACACGCCCCCCGCCGCGCCCAGCGCGCAGATAGCGGCGGCGCCATCGCGTCCGGCACCGTGGGAAGACATGCCGCCAGCCGCCGACGGTGGCGCCGCCGTTATGGAAGCCCCCGCCCGCGTCGCGCCGCCCGCGGCCGCGCCGCAGTACGTCGCACCGGCACCGCAAGCCAAGGCCAAGCCACCCGCGGCCGACGAGGACGACCTGCCGCCATGGGTCACCGAATTCTCCGACGACTCGGCCATGCCGGCCCAAGGCGCGGCGCATCCCTACGCGCCGGCCGCGCAGTCCGCGCCTCAAGCGCACGGCCAGCCGGACGATCCGCACGCCATCGCCATGCCGGCACGCGCGGCGCCGGCGCCCGCCAAGGCGCCATATGAATACGTCATCACGCCGGTCCCGGAACTGAACTGGGACGGCAACTGGCCGGCCGTGGCGGCCGCGCTGCCGCTGCGCGGCACCGCCCAACAACTGGCGATGCAGGCTGAAATGGTGCGCTGCTACTTCGAAGGCAACGCCGCCGTGTTCACCCTGCGCGTGCCGATCGAAACCTGGCGCACGCCCGGCAACGTGGAAAAACTCACCACCGCCCTGACCGAGCGCTTCGGCCGCACCGTGCGCGTGGATACCGAGCTGGGCGCCGTCTGGTACACCGCCAGCGCCGAGGCGCAAGCCTACCGCGAGGCCTGCCAGCGCGCCGCCGAGGAAA
The DNA here is from genome assembly GCF_013376005.1 of Duganella sp. SG902. Taxonomy (GTDB): domain Bacteria; phylum Pseudomonadota; class Gammaproteobacteria; order Burkholderiales; family Burkholderiaceae_D; genus Rugamonas. The sequence continues at coordinate 125,036 of NZ_JABMJK010000013.1, forward strand.
CCGTCGCCAACGATCCTTTTGTGAACAGCATGATCCGCGAACTGGACGCCTGGGTCGTGCCCGGCTCCATCGTGCCGCCGCAAAGCAGCGCGGCAGCGGCTGCCTGATCGCTTCCTTAAACAACTTACCGCAACACGGAGAACTCCACCATGATGAAGAATCAACTGGCCGGCCTGATGAAACAAGCCCAGGCGATGCAGGACAATATGAAAAAGGCCCAGGAATCGCTGGCCCTGATCGAGGTCGAAGGCCAATCGGGCGCCGGCCTGGTCAAGGTCGTGATGACCTGCAAGAACGACGTCAAGCGCGTGTCGATCGACCCGTCGCTGCTGGCCGACGACAAGGACATGCTGGAAGACCTGGTGGCCGCCGCCTTCAACGACGCCGTGCGCAAGGCCGAAGCCACCGCCGCCGAGAAAATGGGCAGCCTGACCGCCGGCATGAACCTGCCGGCCGGCTTCAAGATGCCTTTCTAAGGAACCATGTCCAAGTCGCTGGAATTCCTGACCGAAGCCCTGCGCCGCCTGCCCGGCGTGGGGCCGAAGTCGGCGCAGCGCATGGCGTTCCACCTGCTGCAGCATGACCGCGAAGGCGCGGACATGCTGTCGCGCGCATTGCACCAGGCGGTCAATGCCGTGCACCACTGCGCGCTCTGCAATACCTTCACCGAAGAAGACGTCTGCGACACCTGCAACGACGAGTCGCGCGACCGCCGCCTGCTGTGCGTGGTCGAGACGCCCGCCGATCAGCTGATGATCGAGCAGACCCTGACCTACAAGGGCCTGTACTTCGTGCTGATGGGCCGGCTGTCGCCGCTGGACGGCATCGGCCCGAAAGACATCCACCTCGAAAAACTGGTGGCGCGCGCCGCCGACGGCCTGGTCACCGAGGTGGTGCTGGCCACCAATTTCACCAACGAAGGCGAAGCCACCGCGCACTACATCTCCGAGATGCTGAAGGCGCGCGGCCTGCGCGTGAGCCGTCTGGCGCGCGGCGTGCCGGTCGGCGGCGAGCTGGAATACGTGGACGCCGGCACCATCGCCCGCGCCATGCTGGATCGAAGGACGACATGACTACCAAGAACACCTCCGGCCCGTTGAAGGGCATCAAGGTACTGGAACTGGGCACGCTGATCGCGGGCCCTTTTTGTGCGCGCATGCTGGCGGAATTCGGCGCGGAGGTGATCAAGATCGAGTCGCCCGACGGCGGCGATCCGATCCGCAAGTGGCGCGTGCTGAAGGACGGCACCTCGCTGTGGTGGTCGGTGCAGTCGCGCAACAAGAAGTCCCTCACGCTCAACATGAAGCACGCGCAAGGCCGCGAGATCGCGCGCAAGCTGGCGCTGGAGGCCGACATCATCATCGAGAACTACCGTCCCGGCGTGCTGGAGAAGTGGGAGCTCGGCTACGAGCAATTGAAGGCGGTCGATCCGTCGACCATCATGGTGCGCCTGTCCGGCTTCGGCCAGACCGGGCCGATGAAGGATCTGCCGGGCTTTGGCGCCATCGGCGAATCGATGGGCGGCCTGCGTTATGTCTCCGGCCATGCCGACCGGCCGCCGGTGCGGGTGGGCGTGTCGATCGGCGATTCGGTGGCGGCGCTGCACGGCGTGATCGGCGCCATGATGGCGCTGCGTCACCGCGACGCCACCGGCGGCAAGCTCAAGGGCGAAGGCCAGATGGTGGACGTGGCCCTGTACGAATCCGTGTTCAACCTGATGGAATCGCTGGTGCCCGAGTTCGACCACGCCGGCGTGGTGCGCGAGCGCACCGGCGGCTCGCTGCCGGGCATCGTGCCGTCAAATACCTATACCACCAAGGATGGCGAGAACATCGTCATCGCCGGCAATGGCGACGCCATCTTCAAGCGGCTGGTGCTGGCCATGGGCCGCATCGACCTGGCCGGCAATCCGGAACTGGAGCGCAATGACGGCCGCGTCAAGCACACGCAGATGATCGACGACGCCATCCAGGCCTGGTGCGACACGCAGACGATCGACAGCGCGCTGGAGGTGCTGAAAGCGGCCGACGTCCCGGCCGGCAAGATCTACTCCGTGCGCGACATGATGACCGACCCGCAATTCCTGGCGCGCGAGATGTTCGAGCAGCACCAGTTCGCGGACGGCACGCCGGTCAAGCTGCCGGCCATCTCGCCCAAACTGTCCGCCACGCCGGGCCACACTAAATGGCTGGGCCCGACGCTGGGCCAGCACAACGACGAGGTGCTGCAATCACTCGGCTACAGCGCCGACGCCATCGCCGCGATGAAGCAGAATGGGGTGTTATGAGCGGCGAGAACTGATCTGCGCCCAGGCTGGGATGCTATCTCTGGCGTGCTGGAGTCGCTCTATCCCGGTCAGGAACCAAGGCACTTTGGGGCGGTTATCAGTTACCGGCTTGGCGGTTCAGATCCGCTTGACGGCATCAGTGTTTACCGCAGCGAGGAGGTGCGACCGCATTGGCACTTCGTCACCTTCGGGTTGTCCGAGCTGTATGCCAAGGAGACGGAGGACCCGGGCGTCACTGGCTATGGTTTTGAACTCACATTCCGTCTGGCTTGTGCCCCCGATGCAAGCGAGCCGCCGACCTGGCCATTGAACTTCCTACAAAACTGGCGCGTTATGTCTTCAAGACTGGCAATGTCTTCGATGATGGTCAAGGACGTTATACGGTCACCGGGCTGGATGAAGTCGAATGGCACATCCAGAAAACCTTGATCACCAGTGCCGAGGGCGAGATGGTTGCGACCTTCGGTTAATCTGGCACTGCGGATAATTTTTTATTGCGTTTGATTGCGACCGCGATCAGGAGTTTAAGGTCGTGCACGAATTTCGCAATGTCCGGCAGTACAGTATATTTTTTTACGACATCTAATTCTTCTGAGAGTTCTGGCAATTGGGCTGGCGTTAAGTCCACTTCTTCAAAGTAATCTTCAAAGCGCAGCAATTGCGTGAGCTTAAACCGCTCGGCTAGATCGATAAGCGCCTCGTGTTGATCCCATTCCAGCGGAACAATATCTGCGGAGGTTTCATCTTCCGTCAGAACAGCAAAGTCTAGTGCCATCAGTGTCTCCTATGGTCCTCGCCTGCATTGAATTTACTCTTGTTTGCATGCGTTGGCGATTGCGTGGTGGTATGGTATTTGATGATGTGGTTCCAGCCGCGCTTGGTGATGTTGATCATGTCATGGCGAGCGTGCATTGGCTGGTCAGCATGCGGTGGATGGAGTCGGGCGGGGAGGGATGGCCCAGGTAGTAGCCTTGCACCATGTCGCAGCCGTATTGTTCCAGCAGGACCAGTTGGGCGTCCGTCTCCACGCCTTCGGCCACCACCGCCATCTTCAGGCCATGCGCCATGGCGATGATGGCGCGCGTGATGGCGGCGTTTTCGGAATCGAGCGGCAGGCCGCTGATGAAGCTTTTGTCGATCTTGAGCGCGCGCACGTCGAAGCGCTTTAAATAATTCATCGATGAGTAGCCGGTGCCGAAGTCGTCGATCGACAGGTACACGCCGATGGCGCGCAGCTGCTCCAGCGTGGACATGGTGGCGCGCGCGTCGTCCATCAGCGTGCCTTCGGTCAGTTCCAGTTCCAGCAGCTCGGGCGGCAGGCCGGTGTCGTGTAGGGCCGAGATCACGCTCTGGGTCAGGTTGTCGTCCTTGAACTGCTTGGCCGACAGGTTGACCGCCACCCGCACCGGTGGCTTGCCCGGCAACTGCCACGCCATCGCCTGCTGGCAGGCGGCGCGCAACACCCATTCGCCGATGGGCACGATCAGGCCGGTCTCCTCGGCCAGCGGGATGAACTCGGTGGGCGAGATCACGCCGCGCTCGGGATGGCGCCAGCGCACCAGCGCCTCGAAGCCGACGATGCGCGAACTGGCGACGTCGATCTGCGGCTGGTACAGCAGGTAGAGCTCGTCGTTCTGCAGGGCCTTGCGCAGGCCCACCTCCAGCTTGACGTGGCTCATGATCTGCATGGTCAGCGAGGAGCTGTACAGCTTGGCGTTGTTCTTGCCGCAGTTCTTGGCGTGGTACATGGCGGTGTCGGCGTACTTGAGCAGCGAGTTGCAGTCCTCGCCGTCCTCCGGATACAGCGAGATGCCGATGCTGGCGGTGACGAAGATTTCGTGCGCGTCCAGCAGGAAGGGGCGGCGCATGGCTTCCTTCACGCGGTGCGCCACGTTGAGCGCGTTCTCCACCCGCTCGAGGTCGGGAATCAGGATGGTGAATTCGTCGCCGCCCAGCCGCGCCAGGTTGGTGGCGGCCTCGTTGCGCGAGACCAGGTCGCCCGGCCGCGTGGTTTCGCGCAGGCGCTCGGAGACGGCGCGCAGCAGGTGGTCGCCGACGTCATGGCCGAGCGTGTCGTTGATGCGCTTGAAGGCGTCCAGGTCCATGAACAGCACCGCGAACTTCTTGTTGGCCTTGCGCGAGCGCGCCAGCTCGGCCTCCAGCGTTTCCAGGAAGGCCTGGCGGTTGGGGATGCCGGTCAGCGAGTCGCAGTAGGCCAGGCGGCGGATCTGTTCCTCGCTGCGCTTGCGCTCGCTGATGTCGCGCACCAGGCCCAGCACCTCGTCCGGCCCGGTGGCCACCAGCCGCGCCTCGAAGTGGCGCACCGGCAGCGGCGCCGGATGCTCGCCCTGGCGCGCGCGCGGCGCCGGGCCGGGCAGCGGCAACTGGTAGTCGAGCGAGCGGATGTGCTGGGTGTCGAGCACGGCGCACACCTGCTCCATCATGTGGCCGGCGATCTCGGGCGGCAGCACCTGGCTCAGGTGCCGGCCCACGCACAGGTCGGTGGAGAACACGCTGCTGGCCTCGTGGCCCTGTTCATAGTCGAGGTAGTAGCCGTCCTTGTTCATGCGGAAGAAGGTGTCGGGGATGGCGGCCAGCACCGCGCGGTGCTGGGCGTCGGCGATGCGCAGGCGGCTGATGGCGTCGCTGGCGCGCAGCACGTACAGCACGCGGTGGCCGAGGATGGGCCAGTTGATCGGCTTGGAGACGAAGTCGGTGGCGCCGGCCTCGTAGGCGCGGGTGACCGACTCCAGCTCGTCGCCGCCGGTGACCATGATGATGGGCACGGCGGCCTGCGCCTCCCGCTGGCGGATCTCGCGGCACACGCTGAAGCCGTCCATGCCGGGCATGTCGACGTCCAGCAGCACCAGGTCCGGGGTGACGCTCTGGAAGCAGGCCAGCGCCTTCAGGCCGTCCTCGGCCTCGATGGCGTCGAGGCCGACTTGCGCCAGCATTTCCAGCATCAGCAGGCGCATGGTGGGATCGTCGTCCGCGACCAGCACCAGGCCGCGCTTGGGGGAAGTTGCCATGATCAGGTTTCCTTTTCCAGGAGGGCTCCCAACGCCTGCCGCGCGGCCTGGAAAGAGTGTTCCATGTCAGCCAGCAGTGCTGCGGCGCCGGCGGTGGTGTTGTTGCGTCCGAGTTGTTCGAGTTCCTTGCTGTGCCGCGCCAGCGCGTCGGCGCCGACATTGGCGCTGCTCGACTTGAGGCTGTGCGCGGCCTTGCGCAGCTGGCCGGCGTCGCCGGCGCTGATGGCTTGCTGAATGGCTTGCAGCAGCCGCGGCGTGTCGCGCAGGAAGGCTTGCAGCACGCGCTCCAGCAGGACGCCGCCGTTGGCCGGGCTCAGCGCGCGGATGTTTTCCAGCGCCTGCCGGTTGATGGCGTCGTCCGCGGCCGGCGGCGCCTCGGCCGCCGCCGGGGCCGCGCGCGGCAGCGTGATCCAGCGCGCCAGGGTTTGCCCCAGCGCCTGCTGGGTGAAGGGCTTGCTCAGGTAGTCGTCCATGCCGGCCGCCAGGCACGATTCGCGGTCGCCCTGCAGCGCGTTGGCGGTGATGGCGATGATGGGCATGCTGCGCGCGCGGCCGCGCTGCTGCTCGTGGCGGCGGATCTCGCTGGTGGCGGCAAAGCCGTCCATCACCGGCATCTGGCAGTCCATCAGGATGACGTCGAAATCGTCGGCCTGCACCGAGTGCAGCGCCTCCTCGCCGTTGCAGGCGCGGCTGACGTCCAGCCCCAGGCCCTCCAGCATGGCGCTGGCCACTTCCACGTTGACCGGGTTGTCTTCCGCCAGCAGCACCTTGCGGCGCTTGCGCGGCCGGCTGCCGCTGCTGAGGGTGGTGACCGGCGGCGCGGCCGGCGCCACGGCGGCGGGCGAGGGCGGCGGCGCGCCTGGCGGCGCTGCGGCCGGCGCGCGGGCCTCGTGTCCGCGCGCGGGCGTGGTGATGGCGTCGTACAGGTCGCACTCGCGGGGCGGCTTGATGAGCTGGAAGGCGACGCCGGCCTGGCGCTGCTGCACGCTGTCGGCGGCGTTGCGCTCGGTGCTCAGCAACAGCAGGCGCGTGGCGGCCAGCGCCGGCTCGCTGTGGATGGCCGCCGCCAGCGCCAGGCCGCTGGTGCGCGGCTGCTCCATGTCGAGCAGCAGCACGTGGTAGGCGTGGCCGCTGGCGGCCGCCTGCCGCAAGCGCGGCAGGGCGTCGTTGGCGGTGGCGCCGGCGCAGCTGATGCGCCAGGCCGCCAGTTGCCGCTCCAGCGCGGCGCGGCTGGCGGGATTTTCATCGACAATCAAAGCGCGGATTCCCTGGGTTGCGGTGGATGGATCGTCGCTGTCTATGCGGCGCTTATCAAAATTTACGGCAAACCAAAACACCGATCCTTGAGTTAGCGCATGGTCGACGCCAATCGCGCCGCCCATCAGCTCCACCAGTTGTTTCGAGATCGCCAGGCCCAGGCCGGTGCCGCCATGCTTGCGCGTGGTGGAGCCGTCCGCCTGCGAGAACGAGTCGAAGATGCGCGCGCGCGCCTCGGCCGAGACGCCGATGCCGGTGTCGTGCACCTCGAAGCGCAGGCCGACCGCCTGCGCGTCCTCGCGCGCCACGCTGACCCTGACCGTGATCTGGCCGGCGTCGGTGAACTTGATGGCGTTGCCGAGCAGGTTGAACATCACCTGCCGCAGCCGGTTGGGGTCGCCGCACACGCCGAGCGGGATGTTGGGCGCGATGTCCAGCCGCAGGCGCAAGCCCTTGGCCTGCGCCTGCGGCGTGAAGACGTTGTCGATGTCGTCCAGCAGGTCGCGGAAGTTGAAGTGGATGTACTCCACCGTCAGCTTGCCGGCCTCGATCTTGGAAAAGTCGAGGATGTCGTTGATGATCACCAGCAGATGCTCGCCGGAGCGCTTGACCATGTCGGTGTAGTGGCGCTGCTGTTCGCTCAGGCGCGTGGCCAGCAGCAGCTCCGTCATGCCGAGCACGCCGTTCATGGGGGTGCGGATCTCGTGGCTCATGGTGGCCAGGAAGGCGCTCTTGGCCTGGCTGGCGGTCTCGGCGGCGTTCTTGGCCTTCTCCAGCTGCTCGGTGCGCACGCTGACCTGCCGTTCCAGCTGGTCGCGGTATTGGGCCAGGGCGGCGTCGCGGCCCTCCACCTGCGCCAGCATGTCGTTGAAGCTGTCGATCAGCGCGCCCAGCTCGTCGTTGCGCTGATGGGCGATGCGCGGCGTCGCCTGGCCGCGGCTGACCTGCTGCGCCGCCGCGATCAGCTGGGCGACCGGCTCGGCGACGCTGCCCTTGAAGCGGGCCGCCGTCAGCAGCGCCATCATGAAGGACAGCGCGGCCGCCACGGCGGCGGCGCCGAGGTTTTTCAGGAGGTCCAGCCACATGCGGGTGAGCGCGCCCTCGACCATCACCACGCCGCTGGCCTCGTCGCCCTCGCGCAGCACGCGGTAGACGCGCATGGCCGGCGCCCAGGGCGGGCCGCTGCGCTCGGCGTACAGGTCGGCGGCGCCGGCCGGCGCCGACAGCGCCTCCGGGCCGGCCTGGCCGGGCGGCAGGCGCGGCGACAGGTAGCGCGCCAGCAGCTTGCCCTCGCTGTCGTACAGGGCCGCCTGCAGGATGTCGTCCTCCATCGCCAGCGTCGCCAGCGTCCGGCCGGCCTGCTGGCGGTCGGCGTACAGCAGCGCGGTCCTGCTGTTGTTGCCGACCACCGCGGCCAGCGAGGACAGCTGCTGGCGCGCGTCCTCGCTATGGCTGAGCACGGACGTGGCGGCGAACGCGACGAACACCAGCAGCAGCGCGCTGCCGGTGGACAGCACGGACATGATGGTCAGTTTCTGACTCAGACCGGAGCGTTCGAAGTTGAACATCGCGTGGGCCCATCCATAAATGCCAATAAGAAAAATATATGCATCAGGCAAGCTCGGCTTTGATGTACATCTAACGCGGGCACCTTTGAGCTGCCTCAAACGACGCGCCGCGCGGCGCTGCAAGCTGGGAGGATGGAACGCAAAAAAATCTTGTTCGTGGCGGAGGCGGTGACGCTGGCCCACGTGGGCCGGCCGCTGGCGCTGGCGCGCACGCTGGACCGGCGGCGCTACGCGGTGCACCTCGCGTGCGCGCCCGGCTACGACATGTTTCTCAAGGGCAGCGATGTCACCAGCTGGCCCCTGCACAGCATTCCCAGCGCGCGCTTCCTGGCCGCGCTGGCGGCGGGCAAGCCGGTGTACGACGCGGCCACGCTGCGCGAGTACGTGCTGGACGACATGCGCCTGCTGCAGGCGGTGCGGCCGGACGTGGTGATCGGCGACTTCCGCCTGTCGCTGTCGGTCAGCGCGCGGCTGGCGGGGGTGCCGTACGTGAGCGTGACCAACGCCTACTGGAGCCCGTACGTCCGGCAGCGCTACCGGGTGCCGGCGCTGCCGCTGGCGCGCGTGCTGCCGATCGCGCTGGCCGAGCGCCTGTTCGCGCTGGCGCGGCCGCTGGCGTTCGCGCTGCACAGCCGTCCGCTCAACCGCGTGCGGCGCGCCTACGGCCTGCCGTCCCTCGGGCATGACCTGCGGCGCGTCTACACCGACGCCGACCACGTGCTGTACGCCGACATTCCCGAAATGTTCCCCGCGCACGACTTGCCGATGACGCATTCCTATCTGGGGCCGGTCATGTGGTCGCCGCCGACCGAGCCGCCGCCCTGGTGGGACGCCCTGCCGGGCGGGCGCGACGTCGTCTACGTCACGCTGGGCAGCTCGGGGCAGGGCGCCTTGCTGTCCAGGGTGCTGCAGGCCCTGGCGCCGCTGCCGCTGACGGTGATGGCCGCCACCGCCGGCACCGTCACGCCCGGCACGCTGCCGGACAACGCCCGCGTCGCCAGCTACCTGCCCGGCGAGCAGGCCGCGCGGCGCGCGCGGCTGGTGATCTGCAACGGCGGCAGCCCGACCAGCCAGCAGGCGCTGGCGGCCGGGGTGCCGGTGCTGGGCGTGGCCGGCAATCTCGATCAATACCTGAACATGGATGGGGTGCTGCGCGCCGGCGCCGGCGCCTTGCTGCGCTCGGACCGCCTGGTGGAGGAGCAATTGCGCGCCGCCGCGCTGCGCCTGCTGGAGGAGCCGGAGCCACGGGCGGCGGCGGGACGGGTGGCGCAGCAGTTCCAGCGTTACGACGCCGGCGCCCGCCTGGCCGCGCTGCTGGCGCAAATCTTGCGGCAATAAAAAAGCGGATCGGGCGGGAGGGGCCGATCCGCTGTAAAGACCGCTGCCGCGGTCACGACTGCACTTTGCGGCGCGTGCCCAGCGCGAGTCCCGCGAAGCCCAGTCCGATCAGTGCCAGGGTGGCCGGCTCCGGAATGGTGGCGAAGCTTTGCGACGAGTCCACCTTGAGGAAGGGCACTGTGGTGGGCGTGGAACCGTCCCACATCATGGTTGGGGTGAAGAACGACGGCACGTTGGTGGTGCCGGTGAATTTGTCGACGAAGATGGAGCCGGTGACGGCGTCCAGGTAGTTGGGGTCGACATAGTCGATCATGAAGCGCGAGTCGAACGAGCCGGTGCCGACCGCGCCGGAGGCGCTGAAGCTGGCCTCGTTGAACACGAGGTGGCCGGACATGATCATGATGCCGTCGCCATCGCCGCCGCCGCCACCGCAGCCGGCGGAGGTGACGCCTTCGCCGTAGCAGCGCACGGTGTTGCCGCCGTTGCCGGGCACGGCCTTGCTGCCGTCGGTGATGTTGTCGAGGAAGATGGCGAGGTTCTGCACGCCGGGACGCAGCGGGTCCACGTCCATGGCGGCCGATTGCGAGGCGGGCAGGCCGAAGTTGACGGTGGTGGCGGTTTGCGCGGTGACCAGTTCCTGGAAGCGCACCACCTTGCTGATTTCAAAGTTGCTGTTCAGCCCGGCCGGCGTGACGATGGCGGGGATGTTGCTGTTGGACATGGTGCCGACCACCATTTGCGAGCGCAGCTCGGTCAGGTAGGGCGCGCTGGCGCCGGGGCCGACGATGCGGCCGGGAACGAAACCGGTGGCCAGACCGGTGTCGGTGACGTTGGTCCACAGGTCGGCGAAGGTGGTGTAGGTGCCGGTGCCGGTGGGATCAAGGCCGAGGGTGGGGCCGGCGCTGGCGGTCAGCGGCGCGGCCAGCGCGGCTGCCAGCAGGGCGCCGGCCAGCGCGGGTTGGGTGGTTTTCATGTGTGCTCCTCGAAGTAGGGCCACGGGAATCGAAGCCGTGACGATCAAGGAGCAAAAGCCTTGCCAGTGCCGGCGATCCTTGTGAAATCAGGGACTTGCGCGCGGCGCGCGGGCCTTGCGGCGGCGCGGTGTAAAGAATTCCGTCACGGCGCGGCCTTGATGCGGCGGGCCGGGATGCCGCCCCAGATCTCGCCGGCGGCGATCTGGGTATCCTTGGTTACCACCGCGCCGGTGGAGACGATGGCGTTGTCGCCGATGCGCACGCCCGCCATCACCACCGCCTTGGCGCCGATGGTCACGGTGTTGCCGATGTGGACCGCCTTCAGCTCCAGCCGCGCGCCCTCGATCACATGGGCGAACACCACGGCGTCGTGGCCGATGATGGTGTTGCTGCCGATGCGCGTGAGCGGCGGATCGAGCAGGGCGCCGGCGCTGTAGGTGTTGGCGCCCAGCCGCGCGCCCAGCGCCAGGTAGATCAGGCGCTGCAGCGGCACCGGGATGAAGTGGGTGCGGATGAGCGAGTTGAACAGCAACAGGTAGAACAGGATGTTGACGTTGGCGGCCAGCTCGTGGCGCGAATGCTCGGCCACCTCGCCCTCGCGCAGCGGCAGCGCCAGCAGGAAGCAGCGGTAGACCAGGAAGGCGTACAGGTAGACCAGCAGCACGCCCAGCGCCACCAGCGCGACGCCGCGGAAGTCGCCCAGCGGCAGGCCGCCGAACAGCAGCGCGGTGGTGGCGATGGCCAGCGCCAGGATCAGCGCCAGCAGCCCGAGGAACACGGCGACCTGGCCCGGCTTGATGGCGCGCATCACGGGCTCCCGGACGGGAGCAGCAGGTCGCGCAGCGGCCGCCGCAGCGAGCGCGACCGCGCCGCCCGGCCGGCGCCGATGCGCCCCATGAACACGGCCGCCTGCCAGTCCTGCCGGCCGGCCAGCGCCTCGCCCTGGCGCGACACCCGCAGCGCTTGCTCGCGCATGCCCGGCGTGGTGGAGAACACGCGGCCCTCGCGCAGGTAGCGGGCGAAGATCAGCGGCGTCATCTCGGGCTGCAGCTGCAGGCCCAGCGCGGTGGCGGTCAGCCAGAAGCGCTGCATGGCGCGGCCGGCGGCGACGTAATCGTCGAGCCGCTGGGGGGGCTGGTCGGCCACCAGCAGGAAGTGGGCGGCGCAGGCCAGGCCGGGGATCAGGTCCATCTGCAGGCTCGGCGCCAGCGTGCCGGCCAGCCAGGTGTTGAAGAAATCGACACGGCGCCAGTCGCGCAGCACCCAGCGCATCAGCCTGGTGGTCATGGGGTCGGCGCCGAGCGCCTGGTCGGGGATGCGGTCCTCGCTGTAGCGGGCGTTCCACTCGATGACGGCCTGGTGCACGCGGTGCGCCTCCGGCATGGTCAGGCGCAGCCTGGCGTTGCGGAACATCAGGCGCGCGGCCGCCCGGCGCTGGCCGCCCTCCAGCCAGCGCACCTGGTAGCCCGGCGGCAGCGCCAGGTCGAGCGCGGACTTCTCGGCGGCCGTCAGCGGGCGCCGGCTCAGCGCGCGCCGCTGCACGCTGCGCGCCAGGATGGCGTCGGCCAGCGGATCGGGCGCCAGGCCGGGCGCCGGCAGGAACTCGACGCTGAAGGTGGGGCGGGTGTCGGGCGTGTCGGTGTGGCGCATGGCGCGCATGTCCAGCGCGAAGGTGCTGGCGGCGATGGCCATGGTCTCGAGCAGCGCGCCGAGCGACATCTGGCTCGGGTGGCCGTCGAGGTCGTAGACGCAATGGTCGCGCGTGTCGTGGCCGTGCACCACCAGCCGGCGCTCGTCGAGGATCTCGAAGCGCCACGGCTGGGTGTTGTCGCCGCTGGGCGCCCAGCGCGCCAGGTCGAGGATTTGTTCCAGCGTCGCATCGAGCCTGGGCGCCGGATGCTGTTCCATTTTATTCATGTGGTTCTCCGGGCCGTCGTCGCCGCGCCAGCATCATGGCCAGCCGCTGCAGGGGGTTGCGGTTGCCGCCGGGGCGCCAGGTGCGCACCAGCTTGTTGCGGTAGGCGTCGAACTGGTAGCCCCACGGGGCCGGCCGGGCGTCGCCGCGCCGCAGCAGTATCTTCAGCGCCTCGGTGGCGGCCACGCCGGCGCACAGTTCGCAGCCCATGATGGTAGACGGGCCGCGCCGCTCTTTCAAGTTGATGGTCGAGGGATCGACCAGGTAGCCGCCGTGCAGCCCGGCCGGCGCCAGCCCGACCAGGAAGCGCAGCGCTTTTTCCAGCTCCGGCCGGTCGCCCCAGTCGAAGTACTGCTCGAACGTCATGTGGCCGGGCAGGAAGTTCAGCAGCGCCGTGCCCATGCCCAACGGCGCCGCCGTCACGGCCGGGATGCCGAGCCGGGCGCAGGCGGCGAAGGTGGCTTGCCGGGCGCCGAAGGCGAAGAAATCCAGGCCGTCGACGTACAAGTCTACACCGTCGAAGAAGCTGGCCAGGTTGTCCTGGCTGACGCCGGTGGGGAAGCGCGCCAGCTTGAGCTCGGGATTGATGTCGAGCGCCATGGCGGCCAGCACGTCGACCTTGGGCTGGCCCAGCGAGGACATGGTGGCGCCGACCTGGCGGTTGAAGTTGGCGATGTCGAAGGTGTCGAAGTCGGCGATGTGGAAGGCGCCGATGCCCAGCCGCGCCAGCGTCAGCAGGTGCACGCCGCCGACCCCGCCCATGCCGGCGATGGCCACGCGCTTGTGGCGCAGGGCGGCTTGCTCGGCCGGCGTGACCCAGCCGATATTGCGTGCACATGCCTGTTGGTAAATGTATGCCATCCTGCTTGGATGGCGGGGCCGGGCGAAAAGTTCCTCCGAGGACGAAAAAAAAGTCATTCCGGCTTGCGCCGGAATGACGTTGTTCAGCAGCAGCCGCCGCGCTTGCCCGCGCCGCCGTAGCGCGCCTCCTGCCGTTCGCGGAAGAATTCCTCGTACGTCATGTAGGGCTCGCCCGGATGCGTGGCTTCGCGGTGGCTGACATACACATCGTAGTCGGGCAGGCCCATCATCAGGCGCACGCTTTGCCCGAGGTAGCGGCCGGCCTTGGCGATGTCGCCCAGCATCATTGCACCTTGGCGGTGGCCAGCACCATCGGGCTCTCGTTGACGGTCGGCTTGCTGTTGGCGCGCGCCGCCAGCACGGTGCGGGCGCCGAACACCAGCACGCTCAGCACCACGATCACGAAGAAGCCGGCCAGCGAGGCGTCGAGGTAGTCGTTGAAGATCACCTGCTGCATCTGGGCCACCGACTTGGCCGGGGCCAGCACCTTGCCCTCGTCCAGCGCGGCCTGGTACTTGGCGGCGTGCGCCAGGAAGCCGACTTTCGGGTTGGCGTCGAAGATCTTCTGCCAGCCCGCCGTCAGCGTGCACAGCAGCAGCCACACGGTCGGCACGATGGTGACCCAGGCGTACTGGCCGCGCTTCATCTTGAACAGCACGCAGGTGCCGAGGATCAGCGCGATCGCGGCCAGCATCTGGTTGGCGATGCCGAACAGCGGCCACAGGGTGTTGATGCCGCCCAGCGGATCGACCACGCCCTGGTACAGGAAATAGCCCCAGGCCGCCACGCACAGGCCGGTGGCGACCAGGTTGGCGAAGGTGTTCTCGGTCTTCTTCATCGAAGGCGCGAAGGTGCCCAGCAGGTCCTGCAGCATGAAGCGGCCGGCGCGGGTGCCGGCGTCGACGGCGGTGAGGATGAACAGCGCCTCGAACAGGATGGCGAAGTGGTACCAGAAGGCCATCATCTCGCGCCCGCCGATCACTCCGGACAGGATGTGGGCCATGCCCACGGCCAGGGTCGGGGCGCCGCCGGCGCGCGAGATAATGCTGTGCTCGCCAACATCCTTGGCGGTCTGCAGCAGCATGTCCGGGGTGATGTAGAAGCCCATCTGCGACACCGCCCGCGCGGCCGACTCGGCCGTGGTGCCGAGCAGCGCGGCCGGCGAGTTCATGGCGAAGTACACGCCCGGATCGATGGTCGAGGCCGCCACCAGCGCCATGATGGCAACAAAGGATTCCATCAGCATGGCGCCATAGCCGATAAAGCGGGCGTGGGTTTCATTCTCGATCATCTTGGGCGTGGTGCCGGACGAGATCAGCGCGTGGAAGCCGGACACGGCGCCGCAGGCGATGGTGATGAACAGGAAGGGGAACAGCGAGCCGGCCCAGACCGGGCCGGTGCCGTCGATGAACTTGGTCATGGACGGCATCTGCAGGTGCGGGGCGACGATCAGGATGCCCAGCGCCAGGCCGACGATGGTGCCGATCTTGAGGAAGGTCGACAGGTAGTCGCGCGGCGCCAGCAGCAGCCACACCGGCAGCACCGAGGCGACGAAGCCGTAGCCGATCAGCATCCAGGTCAGCTCGGTGCCGGTGAAGGTGAACATCGGCGCCAGCGCCGGGTTCTCCTGCACCCACTGGCCGCCGAAGATGGCCGCCATCAGCAGCACGAAGCCGATGATGGACACCTCGCCGACGCGACCGACGCGGATGTAGCGCGAGTACACGCCCATGAACAGCGCGATCGGGATGGTGGCCATCACGGTGAAGCTGCCCCAGGGCGAGCCGGTCAGCGCCTTCACCACGATCAGCGCCAGCACCGCCAGGATGATGACCATGATCATGAAGGTGCCGAGCAGGGCGATGTTGCCCGGGATCGGGCCCAGCTCCGACTTGATCAGGTCGCCCAGCGAGCGGCCGTCGCGGCGCATGGAAATGAACAGCACGATGAAATCCTGCACCGCGCCGGCGAACACCACGCCGGCCAGGATCCACAGCATGCCGGGCAGGTAGCCCATCTGCGCGGCCAGCACCGGGCCGACCAGCGGGCCGGCGCCGGCGATGGCGGCGAAGTGGTGGCCGAACAGCACGTTCTTGTTGGTGGGCACATAGTCGAGGCCGTCGTTCATGCGGGCGGCCGGGGTCAGGCGGCGGCTATCCAGGCCGAGCACCTTGTCGGCGATGTACAGGCTGTAGAAGCGGTAGGCGATCAGATAGACGCAGACGGCGGCGATGACGATCCAGATGGCGCTGATCGATTCGCCGCGATGCAGGGCCACCACGCCCAGCGCCGAGGCGCCGGCCAGCGCCAGCGCGGCCCAGCCCAGCTTGCTCGCCAGGGTATTCGGTAGAGTATTCATATTATTTCCTCCAAGGTTGTCTCCAATCCGGGGTCAGGTCCTCCATTTCTACACGAGCCCGGCGGTAGGCGCGCCTACCGCCGGGCTCGTGTAGAAATGGAGGACCTGACCCCGGATTTGCTTATGTCTAGTATTCATCACGCTGATATCAGCCCGCAAGCGCAGCACTACGCAAGCGCGCTGCGTATAACTACGTAGGCCTGGCGGCGCACACAGGCGTAGAATCGCGCCTACCAGCTTACGAGGAGTACCCGCATGAAGTTGCGGCAAAAAGTGATTTTCCTGGCCATCACGCCGCTGATCCTGGCCCTGTGCGCGATCGCGCTGGCGGTGCGCCACCAGTCGGTGCTGCTGGCCGCGCAGCAGCGCGCCACCATCCAGCAGGCTTACCTGAGCAGCAAGGAGGCCGAACTCAGGCACTACGTGGCGCTGGCCTCGCATTCCATCGCCCATCTGTACGACTCCGGCCGCGACGACGAGGCCACCCGCAACGAGGCCAAGCGCATCCTGTCCTCGCTCAGCTATGGCGACGACGGCTATTTCTTCCTGTACGACATGCAGGGCAACACCCTGATGCACCCGCGCCAGCCCGAGCTGGTCGGGCAGAACCTGTATGGCCTGCGCGACCAGAACGGCCAGCTGACCATCCAGAACCTGCTGCAACGGGCCAAGGCCGGCGGCGGGCTGGAGCGCTATATGTGGGTCAAGCCCTCCACCCATAAGCCGGTGGCCAAGCTGGGCTATGTGATCGCCATGCCCAAGTGGGGCTGGATGATGGGCACCGGCATCTATCTCGACGACGTCGACCAGGCGCTGGCCAAGATCGACGTCCAGCAGTCGCGCAACATCCACAACACCATGCTGTGGATCGCCGGGATCGCCATCGCGGCCGCCGTGGCCGTGGCCAGCTCCGGGCTGGCGCTCAATATCAGCGAGCTGCGCGTGGCCGACGCCAAGCTCAAGGTGCTGGCCCAGCGCGTGGTGGAGTCGCAGGAGGAGGAGCGCGCGCGGCTGTCGCGCGACCTGCACGACGGCATCAGCCAGTGGCTGGTGTCGATCAAGCTGCAGATCGAGGCCGGCATGATACGCCTCGGCTCCGGCGATCCCGGCCAGCGACAGGCCGCCCACGCCGTGTTCGAGCACGCCGCCGACCAGCTCAGCAATGTGATGGCCGAGGTGCGCCGCATTTCGCACAACCTGCGCCCGGCCATCCTCGACGACCTGGGGCTGGCCGCCGCGCTGCAGCACCTGGCCAAGGAGTACACCCTCAGCAGCGGAACCCCGGTACACTTCGAGGCGTCCGGCGGCACCGATGGCCTGCCCGACGTGGCCAACACCGTGCTGTTCCGCCTGGCGCAGGAGGCGCTGACCAATATCGAGCGCCACGCCGGCGCCAGCCACGTCGGCATCACGCTGGCCGGCGACGCCCACCATGTCACGCTGCGGATCCGCGACAACGGCCATGGCTTCGACGCCGAGCGCATCGCCCTGCATCCCAAGCGCGGCATCGGATTACGCAATATGATGGAGCGCATGGACGCGATAGGCGGCCATTTTGAGATCGTGTCCTCCACCGAGGGCACGCTGGTGACCGCCCAAGCCCCCAACCCAACCTGAACCACGATGACGAATACGATCAAAATCCTGCTGGTCGACGACCACCCCCTGGTGCGCGATGGCCTGCGCGCGCGGCTGGAAGCCATGCCGCAGTTCGAGGTGGTGGCCGAGGCCGGCGGCGCCAGCGAGGCGCTGGAGCAGGCCGGCCGCCACCCGGTCGACCTGGTGCTGATGGACATCAATATGCGCGGCGTCAACGGCATCGAGGCGACCGCGCTGTTCAAGCAGGCGTTCCCGCGCATCGCCGTGCTGATCCTGTCGATGCACGACAAGGTGGAGTACGTGTCGCAGGCGATCCAGGCGGGCGCGCGCGGCTACGTGCTCAAGGACGCGCCCGGCAAGGACATCGTGGTGGCGATCGAGACCGTGATGTCGGGCGGCATCTACTACAGCGCCGCCCTGGCCCGCCAGCTGGCCCAGCCGCAGAACCAGGACAACCAGCTGACCTCGCGCGAACACGAGGTGCTGCGCCACATCGCCAACGGCGAGTCGAACAAGCAGATCGCGCGCGCGCTCGACCTCAGCGTGCGCACGGTGGAGACCCACCGCCTCAACATCAAGCGCAAGCTGGGCATCGAGGGCCAGGCCGAGCTGATCCGCTTCGCGGTGCAGCACGCGCAATAACGATGAGACCGCTACCATGTGGTGAAAAACCCGACGCGCACTGCCTATACTGTTAAGCAATTTTCAAGAGAACGTGTTTCCACGGCAATATCTGCTATATTCCAGCTCGACCGCGAATTATTGCAATTGTGCAAAAGAAAACGTTCCGCGCCCGGTCATTGGTCTTATACTGGTAATATTGCTAATTACATTACTCCCTGTGTGGTATTTGATTGCCTTAAGTCAAGTGTTAGTCTAAGATGACGCGGATAACCTCGATGAGATATTGATGTCTGCGCCTGAAATCAGCCCGTTTCCACTGGTGGAATTACAAGCAGTATCCAACGCTCAGAACGAGTGGGTGGCACTGACGTTTGAGCTATCGCCCGACGCCGGCGACGCTTTCCAGGCGGCCCTGACGCTGTTGAAAACGCCCGACGCGTTTGCCGCGTTGGCGCCCATGGATTGCATCCTTCCCGTGCCCCATCCGCAATCGCTGGAGCTGTCCCAGCTGGAGACGCTGCCGGCCAACCACATCATCCTGCGCGTCCCGGCCGCCGCCTGCGCCGACCTCGCGGTGCAACGAAAGCTGTCCGGCTACGCCGAGGCCGGCTACCGCATCATGCTGGACGGCGTGGCCGAGGGTTCGGCCGCCACCATGTGCGGCGCCCGTTCGCTGATGGTGGACGCCTCGCTCACGCTGCCGCCGGTGCTGGCGCTGGTGGCCCAGCCGGGGCCGCACCTGGCCACCGGCATGCGCAGCGAGTCGCGCATCGCCGAATGCGCCAAGGCCGGCTTCAGCTGGTTCGCCGGCGACTTCGCGCTGCATCCGGAACACGACAACAACCTCGGCGACGGCACCTCGCGCAAGCGCCTGCTCGCGCTGCTGGGCTTGCTGGCGCGCGACGCCGACTCGCGCGAGCTGGAGGTGCTGCTCAAGCAGGATCCGGCGCTGGCCTACCATTTACTCAAGCTGGTGAATTCGGCCGCCTTCGCGCTCAGCTCGCCGATCCACAGCTTCGGCCAGGCCATCAACGTGCTGGGCCGGCGCCAGCTGCAGCGCTGGCTGCAACTGCTGCTGTACGCGCGCCAGCAGGATGACGGCCTGGCCAATCCGCTGCTGCCGCTGGCGGCGGTGCGCGCGTCCATGATGGAAGGGCTGGCCAAGTCGCTGGGCTGGGACCGCGACCAGCAGGACATGGCCTTCGTGGCCGGCGTGTTCTCGCTGCTGGACGTGCTGCTGGCCATGCCGATGACCGAAATCGTCGCCGCCCTCAGCCTCGACCTCGACGTGGTGATGGCGCTGCTGGACCGCGCCGGCCCGCTGGGCGACCTGCTCAAGCTGGTCGAACACAAGGACGCCGCCAGCCTCGCGCGGGCCGGCATTTCGCACGAGGCCTATTGGGAAGCGCAGTTGCAGGCTTACCACTGGGCGATCCAGGTGAGCAGGAATATCTAAACCATGCTCGCGCAACCCGTCACCGACTTCCTGACCAACAGCGCGGCCTTATGCGACGCGGTGCTGCGCCTGCGCGGCGCGGCGCTCACGGAGGAACTGGGACGCATCGTCCGCGCCGTGCTCAACAGTCCGCTCGGTGAATACATCCCGGCCGATTCGCTGTCGATGCTGCTGCATCCGCCGCTGGAGCCGGTGGTGGCCGCCAACGACGACGCCGTGCCCTCGCTGAGCCAGGACATCGCCTTCGACGAACACCTGTTCGGCCGCTTCGTGGTCTCGGGGCGCGCGCACTACAGCGAGCAGGACCGGCAGCACCTGGCCAGCCTAGCCAGCCTCGCGGCCAGCGTGCTGCAAGTGCATTCGGTGGCGCAGCGCACCACCCACGCCTACGTGCAGGTGGAAGCCCAGCTGCAGCACCAGGCGCAGATCCTCGACCACATCCACGAGTCCGTGCTGACCATGGACATGAACGGCTTCATCATCAGCTGGAACAAGGGGGCGGAGCGCCTGTTCGGCTACACCGCGGTGGAGGCGGTGGGCCGCAACATCCTGTTTCTCTACGATGACGAGGACATCGGCTTCCACGACGCCTTCCTCGAACACGGCGGGCGCCTGATGGAAGTGCGCCGCAAAAAGAAAAACGGCGAGGTGTTCTGGGCCAGCTTGTCGTTGTCGCCGCTGTGCGACATCAACGACCGCTCGATCGGCCTGATCGCCTACCTGACCGACATCACCGAACGCAAGATGGCGGAGGAGCGCATCCACCACCTGGCGTACTACGACGCGCTGACCAACCTGCCCAACCGCACCCTGCTGACCAAGCTGGTCGACCAGGCCCTGATGGTGGCGCAGCGCAACAAGGCGCACGGCTGCGTGCTGTTCATCGACCTCAACCGCTTCAAGCTGATCAACGACACCCTGGGCCGCAACATCGGCGACCAGCTGCTGGTGGAAGTGGCGCGCCGCTTCCGCAGCGTGCTGCGCGACCAGGACCTGGTGGCGCGCCTGGGCGGCGACGAATTCGCCGTCGGCCTGTTCGACATCGGCCAGCACTTCGAGGCCAGCATGGTGGCGCAAAAGCTGCTGGCCACGCTGACCGAGCCCATCATCGTCGAAGGCCATGATTTGCGCGTGGGCGGCAGCATCGGCATCAGCGTCTACCCGCAGGACGGCCACGACGCCGAAACCCTGCTGCGCCTGGCCGACATCGCCATGTACCGCGCCAAGCAGGAGGGCGGGGCGGACGGCGACCACATCGCCTTCTACAGCCAGGACATGAACCAGGGCATGCAGGAGCGCATGCGCATCGAAACCGGCCTGCGCAACGCGCTCGGCAATGGCGAGCTGCTGCTGCACTACCAGCCCAAGTACTCCATCCCGGACGGCAAAATCATCGGCGCCGAGGCGCTGGTGCGCTGGCGCCATCCGGAGCGCGGGCTGGTGCCGCCGTCCGAATTCATCCCGCTGGCCGAGGCCACCGGCCTGGTGGTGCAAGTGGGCGAATGGGTGCTGGAAACCGCGTGCGCGCAGGCGCAGGCGTGGAAAGACGCCGGCCTGCCGCCGATCCGTCTGGCGGTCAACGTCTCCGCGCGCGAATTCACGGCGGCCTTGCCGGGGCGCGTGGCCGACACCCTGAAGCGCTACGGGCTGGAGCCATCCTGGCTGGAGCTGGAAATCACCGAAAGCACGCTGATGCACAACATCGACCGCGTGATCGGCATCATGGACCGCATCACGGCGATGGGCGTGACCTTGTCGCTGGACGATTTCGGCACCGGATACTCATCGCTGTCGTACCTGAAGCGCTTCCCGATCGACACCCTGAAGATCGACCGTTCATTCACCATCGGCATCCCCGACGACACCAACGATTGCGCGATCGCCAACACCATCATCAGCATCGCTCAGCAATTGAAGCACAAAGTGATTGCGGAAGGGGTGGAAACCGTCGAGCAGCTGGCATTCCTGAAAAATTCCGGCTGCAACGAAGTGCAGGGCTACCTGTTCTCCAAACCGCTGGAAGCGGATGCGTTCGAGCGGGCGCTGCGCGAGAACTGGGGGGCGGGAAGAACTTCCCGGGCGGCGTAAGAAATCTGTATAATGCTGCCACCCAGGAAGCGTGGCCGAGTGGTTGAAGGCAGCAGTCTTGAAAACTGCCGACGGTGAGAGCCGTTCGTGAGTTCGAATCTCACCGCTTCCGCCAGGAAACAAATAAAAAACCGCCCAAGAGGCGGTTTTTTATTTGTTTCCTGGCGGAAGCGAGGGGAGCGCCTGCGCGCTCCCCGTGTGAGATTCGAAGGGCATGGCCCTACCGGGCCATCCCGCTCCGAATCGCCCAACTGCTGGGCGCGACGCGCCCAGCCTCGCGCGCCGAGGGCGCGCGCTTTAGACCTAATCATCCGTCAACAGCTCAGCCCGTGTCTAAATTCAAGACCCGGCCCCGTCGCGCAGGAGGCGAGGAGATAGAGGACTGGGCCACCTCGTCCATGCGGACTTAAGACGATTTCCGGCGCCGCGCCGCCAGCATAAGCAGGCCCAAGCCGCCGAGCAGCATGGCGTAGGATGCCGGTTCCGGCACTGGCGATGCGAATCCGACATCGATGTCGTCAAGCAGAACAGGGCCGGAACCGCGGCTGGTAATCAAGATGCGGTCGATGCCAGCAAAGTTGAATGTCTCCAGATGATAAGTTTCGGTGTAGCTGAATTCCTTGGACGCCACTGCTTTGCTACCCTTGAACGCGCGTACAGTGATCGACCCGACGTCATCCGCCATCAGCGCGCCGCGTACCCAGAAGCTGTTCAAGGTGATGTTGTTGCCGGAGATCTCGATGCCCATGTTATAGCCGTCGCCCCAGGCATAATTGTTGCCGGAATGCGCGCCCCAACCAGAGTAGCTAGTCGCGGTCAAGGTCGAGAAACCATAGCGCCCACCGGTAAAATTCAGGCCGTATCGTTGGGTTAAATCCTGGCCGGAAAAGCCGCCGCTCGGGGAGAAGTTGATGTCTTCAAAGTCAATGACTTTTGCGCTCGAAGAGGATGAGGCGGCCAGAAGCGAGAGGCCGACGAGGGTGGCGCTGAGGTATTTTTTGATCATAAATTCTCTCCGGAAATTGTCATTAATGGAATTATTAAATATACCATCTTTGTGTTTGAGAAAGTAGCTCGGAGATGATCTTTTTTTAAGATTGCGCTGGCTGCGGCGAAGGCCGAATCGTCCAATTGCGTCTGAATTCAGGACCTGACCCTAATGTCGCAAAGTTAAGCGCCGTCATTCCCGCGCAGGCGCACTGCTGTCCGGAATAAATTTGCTTGAATAAGCCTGAAGGTGTTGCAGGTATTGGTTAACGGGCGTATACCCG
>NZ_JABMJK010000014.1:0-105938 GCF_013376005.1 Duganella sp. SG902
TGCTCGTCGGTAAATCGTTTCTTCATCTAGCCTCCATGTGTAAAAATATCATGAAGACTAACCAGCCGCATGGCTACAAAGTTCCGATCAGGTCATACTCAAAGTCGGAATGTCCCAGAGTCCGGAAAGCTGGATGGCATGCGCCCTCTTAGCGCTTGCCGTCCGTCCTAGCGGCCAGTTTGGCGCACATCTCCGTAACCCAGCCAAGCACCCAGACGCGATCCTCTTCACTCAGGGTATTCAAGGCACCAGCCAAATCCTCTTCGTTTATTAACTAAACAATTTAAATGTTGACATAGCGAAATTACGTAAGCAACAATAATTGACAGCGATCGGGCCTTCCCAAAACTAAGGTTGGCGAAGTGCTACAGTGCATCTCGACCAATCAACTGACTTCTACAGCTTTGACCCTTAACTATTACAACCAAAACGCATCGAGCTTTTTTGAAAGCACGGTCAACGTTAATATGTCTGCCCTGCATGATCGTTTTTTATCAGCGGTCAGCGCAGGCGGTAGCGTGCTTGATGCGGGTTGTGGATCTGGGCGGGATGCGAAAGCTTTTCTAGATCGCGGATATCGAGTGACCGCGTTTGACGCTTCTTCGGAGCTCGCTCGCCTGGCTCAGGAGCACACGGGTATCGAGATTCAGGTGCGGAGTTTTTTCGACGTCGACGAGCAAGCTTGCTACGATGGCATTTGGGCTTGTGCCAGTTTGCTGCATGTTCCGACTGAACATTTGCCGCGCGCGTTGCGATCCTTATGGAACGCACTTCGCCCAGGCGGCGCTTTCTACCTCAGCTTTAAGCTCGGCACTGGCGAACGTGAGCATGACGGCCGTCATTTCACCGACGTGTCCGATGAGCAGCTGCGCGCTTGGTTCGCGGAGATGTCCGACGTCTCCAGTATTGAGTCTTGGATCTCAAACGACCAAAGGCCCGGCCGCTCCGAACAATGGCTGAATGCCCTCGCTGTTCGTGCTCACATCACGAAGACGAATCTCATCACGGGTGGAGACGATCCTTTTCTGCCTCACCTAAGCAGCGCGATCAATCAAGCCTCGGAGGTTGATCTCGCGGTTGCCTTTGTCAAGACTACTGGGCTGCGTCTCCTTATGCCTGACCTGCAAAGTGCGTTGGAAGCCGCAACAGAATCAAAGCGAAAACCAGCTCGGGTTCGAGTTCTCACTAGTGACTATTTGGATGTCACCGATCCCGAAGCGTTGCGACTGCTGATGCTGCTTCAGGAAAAGGGGGCGCAGGTTAAAGTCTACGAATCGGCTGGTAGTAGTTTTCACCTGAAGGCATACCTATTCACCAAGCGCCATGACGGGAGCGCTCACATCGGCACGGCATTCATTGGCTCCAGCAATATCAGCAAACAAGCGTTGCAGCATGGCTTGGAGTGGAATTACAAGATCGATTATCCCGGCGATGACGGATATCTTGAAGCACGCTCCCGGTTTGAGGAACTTTTTATCGATCCTCGCTGCGTTCCCTTGTCCGATGCATGGATAGATCAATACGAGGCACGTCGCGTTCCGCTGCCGCGAGCTGTCGCGCCGGGCAGTCTGGAGCAAGATCCACCGCCTGTACCGACCACAGTACAAACTGCCGCACTGGCCGCTTTGTCCGAGACGCGCGACGAGGGCTTTCGTCGCGGCCTAGTGGTATTGGCTACTGGTCTCGGAAAGACTTGGCTTGCGGCCTTCGATTCCCTGCAGATGGGCGCTCGAAGAGTGCTGTTCGTCGCGCACCGCGAAGAGATTTTGAACCAGGCGGCCGATACCTTCGTGAGAATCCGCCCCAAGGCCCATGTGGGCTTCTATGCCGGAAAAACGCGGGATGTCGAAGTCGATATCCTGTGCGCGTCTATTCAGACGCTAGGTCAAGAGGTTCATTTAGAGCGCTTCTCGCCAGGTCATTTCGATTACATCGTGGTTGATGAGTTCCATCACGCGGCGGCGACCACGTATCGACGTCTTCTGGCCCACTTTACACCGCGATTCCTACTCGGGTTGACGGCGACACCAGACCGATCAGACCAGTCCGATATCTTGTCGCTCTGTGACGATAATCTCGTCTTCACTCGCGCGCTGTTCGATGGCATTCAGTCCAAGCTACTCGTGCCTTTTCACTACTACGGCATCTTCGATAGCTCCGTGGACTACACCGAAATTCCGTGGCGCAGTGGGCGATTCGATCCTACACAGCTGTCGAATAAATTAGCGACACTAGCCCGCGCAAAGCATGCGCTAAATGAGTGGCGTCGTTTAAAGCAGCAGCGCACGCTAGCGTTTTGCGTTTCGATCGCGCACGCTGAATTTATGGCATCCCAGTTCGAGAAGGAGGGGATCACCTGTGCCGCAGTCTATGCAGGTTCCAAACTCAGTCGCGCTGACGCACTGGAGCGTTTGCGCAATGGTCGTCTTGAAATTATCTTCTCGGTCGATTTATTCAACGAGGGCGTGGACCTGCCCGCCATCGATACGGTAATGATGTTGCGCCCGACCGAATCTAAGATTCTCTTCTTGCAGCAGCTGGGTCGGGGGTTGCGAAGGAGCGATGGTAAACAGCATCTGGTAGTGCTGGACTTCATCGGTAATCACAAGAGTTTCTTGCACAAGCCTCAGGCACTCTTTGGAATAGACCCAAGCTACAAAAATCTGGCCGACTTCGCTCGCAAGGCGGAAGGCAACAAGCTGGCGCTACCGGAGGGCTGCTTTGTCAATTACGACTTGCAGTTGATCGACTTCCTCAAATCGCTGGACAGCGACGGCATCAAAAACGAATACGCCGCATTACGCGACAGCCTGGGTAGAAGGCCTGCGCTTGCGGAGTTCTACCGATCCGGCGCCAGTATGCAAGCGATGCGCAATGACTACGGTGATTGGTATTCGCTGGTGAACGAAATGGGCGATCTCGACTCCGACGATCAAGAGATCGCGGAGAGATACCGAGCCTTTTTGCGCGAGGTGGAAACCACCGCGATGACGAAGAGTTTCAAGATGGTTTTGCTTGAAGCTTTCCAAGAGCTTTCCGGATGGGAAACGCCACCAACCACTGCCGCGCTTGCTGATCGTTCATGGCAAGTGCTGCAACGTCGACGCGCGCTTCTTGGCGATTTGCCGACGGCACAACGCGAATTAGATAGCGGCACGAATTCAGCTTGGCATCGCTACTGGTTGGATAACCCAATCAATGCTTGGGTCGGCAACAATAAAGCCGCAGGTAAGAATATCTTCTTCCAAGTCAAAGACGGGGTATTCCAGCCATGCTTTAACTTAACCGCCGCGCATGCGGAGAAGCTTGAACGAATGGTTCAGGAACTCGTCGACTTCAGGTTAGCCGCCTATGAGATCCGACGCGCGAGCAGCGACTTACCTGATAACGTTATACCGTTTAGCCAAACTAAAAAAGCCAGTTCCGGTACGGAGCTTCCCTATTTCCCCAATCTCAAGATCGCGTGTGGGCATTTCAAAACTGGCACAACGGACTTTGAAGAGTATCGGACCTTAGGTGCCAACTATAGCAACCTCAATGCTCAGCGTCACTTCATCGCACGAGCATCAGGGAACTCCATGGATGGTGGAAAACATCCAGTCCGCGATGGGGACTACCTTCTGCTTGAGCACATTACTCCGACGAGCGCCGGATCAATCACTGGCTCGCTCATGGTCATAGAGCGGCAAGACGAGGCCGGCGACGGCTCTCAGTATTTGCTTCGCAACGTGGTGAAGGCGAACGACGGCGGGTATATTCTTCGAGCCAGCAATCCAGACTACGCGGACATGTTGGCGAACGAGCAAATGCATACGCTGGCACGGTTAAAGGCCATCATCAGCCCACTCGACTTGGCGCTAGGTGAAGCATTCATGCGCGAGGACATCGCGCCGCTGTTTGACGAAACCTACAGTATCGGCAACTGGAACGCTGGACATATTTCGCTGCCAAATAAAAAGGCGATCGTGCTGCTAGTAACGATCAACAAGCAGGGCAAGGCTAAGGATCATCGATTCTTAGATCATTGGATTGACGATGAGACTTTTCACTGGCAAAGCCAGAACTCCACTTCGCCAGACAGTAGGAGGGGGCGAGACATTATCGAGCACGAACAAAATGGCGTGGCGATCCATTTATTCGTGCGTGAATCGAAGTTGGAAAATGGCAAAGGCGCTCCGTTCGTTTATCACGGAAAGGTTCGTTATCAGAGCCACAGCGGTAGTAGCCCGATGAATGTCATCCTAAAGCTGGTGATTTAACTTGAAATCATCTTCGCGAGGCCGGGCCAAGGAATGACCGCAGCTTTTCTTCCAGCTTTTCCCGCTCACGAAGCTCGCACTCCCAAACCACAAGTACCTGCCAGCCCGCTTCAGCCAACGCCTTGAAGGCCCGCTCATCCCGCGCCCTATTGCCGTTGAGCTTTTCGCTCCAGAATTCGACGCGGGACTTGGGCATGCGCGCTAAGCTACAATTTTCATGTCGGTGCCAGAAACAGCCATGCACAAAGATGACCTTCTTGCGTGACGGGAAAACCAGATCCGGAGATCCCGGCAGAGTGCGCACATGCAGACGGTAACGGTAGCCCGCAGCGAACACCATCTTTCGTACGATCATTTCGGGACGGGTGTCCTTCCCTTTCACGCGTGACATCACGGCGCTGCGCGCCGCTGGGTCCAGGGAGTCAACCATGTGCGCTTCCTCCTATCGGTCGGATGTCCCTAGGATCGGAGCTAGCACAAATTATTCAAGAGCATTTTGACAACGGACAAACAGATTTCATTGAGAACTGTATAAAAACACAGTAAAATCATGGCATTTGCTGATTGAGCTGGCGCCTGAGTTGGTTAGCGTAAGGCATTGCTTTATACTGCCGCAAGCCCAGTCAGCGCCTAGTCTGGCTGGAGCCGCATTTATTCCGTCCGAGCGTTAAACACCATGTACAAGCCCCCTCTCACCGCCGCGCTGCACGAAGCCCCTCTCGTGACGGCTACACGCAGCCTGGAATCCATCGAGCTGTTCGCGGGCGCGGGCGGGCTGGCGCTGGGGTTTTCGGGCAACGACGTGCGTCACCGCGCCGTGGTCGAGTGGAACTCGCACGCGTGCAACACCATCCGGCACAATAAGCTGAACCTGGTCGATCCGATCAGCCATTGGCCGGATGTGACGGAGGGTGACGTCAAGCATTTCAAGTACGACGCGTTTGAGGGTGTGGACCTGATCACCGGCGGGCCGCCCTGCCAGCCCTTCTCCATGGGCGGCAAGCATGGCGGTTTCCTGGACGAGCGCGACATGTTCCCGCAGGCGATACGCGCCGTGCGCGAGGCGCGTCCGCGCGCCTTCGTCTTCGAGAACGTGCAGGGTTTGACGCGGGCCGCCTTCGCGGATTACTTCGACTATATTCTGTTGCAGCTGGAGTTCCCGTCGCTGGTCGCCAAGTCGAAGGAGCAATGGGGCGATCACCTCGCGCGCTTGCGGAAGTGGAAGCAAAAGCCGAGCACCGTCAGCGAGTACAACGTCACCTTCAAGCTGGTGAACGCGGCGAACTACGGCGTGCCGCAGAAGCGCATGCGCGTGTTCTTTGTCGGCTTCCGCGCGGACGAGGGCAAGGTGTGGGAGGCGCCGGCTGAGACGCACAGCGCCGACGCGCTGTTGCTCTCGCAATGGGGCTCGAACGAGTATTGGGACCGGCATAAGGTGGCGGCCCGTCACAGGCCTGCCAAGCCGGCCGGCATCGAGAAGAAGATCAGCGCCCTGATCGACATGGATTACGGCGGCAATTTACTCGCGTGGCGCACCGTTCGCGATGCCATTTCCGATCTGCCGGATCCGGAGCGCTTCCCGGGCAAGGTCCAGGCGCATCGCTTCCAGCCTGGCGCGCGCACTTATCCCGGCCACACCGGCAGTCCCCTGGACGAGCCGGCCAAGGCCTTGAAGGCCGGCGACCACGGCGTGCCTGGCGGCGAGAACATGCTGCGGCGTGTGGATGGGTCCGTTCGCTATTTCACGATCCGCGAATCGGCACGTATTCAAACCTTCCCGGACACGTTCCTGTTCGAGGGAACCTGGTCGGAGATCATGCGCCAGCTTGGCAACGCGGTGCCGGTGCGGCTGGCGTCGGTGATCGCCAAGAGCGTGTGCGACTTGCTTAGGGAGTAGGGTTGGGCGCGGGAGTGGCGTCGACCGCCTCCAGCTCGACCACGCCGTGTGCCGGCGTGTAGAAGCGATCCAGGTCCAACTGGTGCATGTCTTCGGTGAAGCGCGCGAAGATTTCGTGGATGTCGGCGTAAGGCCGGTGTGCTTCCAGGTGGGCGTTGATTTGCTCGATGATCGTGTCCCGCGATTTCTGATTTTCCGCCGTTGCGTCGGCCCATTCGCGGCCGGGGTGCATGGTGTCCCATGGCGAGCGCTTGTTGACGCGGGTTTCCGAACTGTCGCCATGCTTGCCCAGGCCGAAACATATCTTGGTTTCCGAATTCCAGATCGGCTTGAAGAAGTTGATCAGGTAGTCCTCGGCGGATTTCTGAAAGCCGGTCTGGACGATCAGGAAGCGGCATTCGAAGTCGTTGATGTCCAGTGTGGTGACGGCCTTGCGTATGCTGCGCGCATGCTCGTTGAGGCGCGCGGACAGCTTGGTGCCTTGGCTTACGGCGTCCTTGGCCGCCGGGTTGTCCGGATCGGCCTTGCCGACGTAGATCGGATGGTCGCGGCCCTTCAGCGCCGCGTAGGGCGCGAAGTCACCACGATAGTAGATGGCGTAGACGCCGGCGCCGTAGAACTCCGGAATTTTCGCCAACGGGCGCTTGGTTTGCGCTACCAAGGTCAGCGCCACGACGCGGCCGGATGTGTTGGGATCGGTGGGGTCGAAGATGGACTCGGGGCGAAGTATGGGATCCAGCTTGGTGGTTGCGTTTTTTAGCTGGGAGGTCACTTGCTCGAGACCGACACGGATTTTCTTGATGGCGCGGGGATCGTCGCCTGCTTCCGCAGCGGAGATGCGGTCTGTTAGCGTGCGCAGCTCCGACAGTAGGGAGTTTAGGGGGTGTTCCGTCTTCTTTGTCACCATCTAGTTCCTTCTCTTGCCGCTCAGATGATTTACCAAATCAGCCAGTTGTCTTTGAACTTAAGCTGACTATATCGAAGATAGAAGCTTAGCACCACAGGCCGTCTTATCGCCATCGTAAGCGACAGCTTGTCCATGGTGGTGACGCTCGCTACCTGCTGCCAGGATGGGGAAAGTCCCTTTGCATTTAGGGCATATCGTAGCATCGCCTTCCACAGCAACCGCCTTACCGAGCACGTTAAAGGTTGCCTGGGCTGAGATCACTGTGCCGCCGTGGGTGGTTTTATCACCGAGCCGAATTATTCCCTTCCCTTTTCTGTTCTTCATCGACATCATCCTTTCTATCCGATGTACGGTGTTGCCGTTCCATGAAACACGCGACGGTAACGCCAATGTCCGGTTTGTTCCACAATTTGCTTGCGGAACCCAGCCACGGAATCGTGGACAAAGTTATCAAAGAATGCCGCCAAGGCAGGATCGATTGCCGATTGCGTGGCAACGCGATTTCGCAGCTCTGGAGCCTCTGGCTCCAGGACAGGCATATTAGTCTCTGTGCCGTCACGATCATAAGCACGCCCGGGCCTTTGGACGTCCACTCTCTTTTTCCACGCTGTATAAGTCTGCATCTGATCAGCGGACCAACAAAAGTGCTGGTTCGCTTCCAGTAGATAACGACGCTCCTCGCCGCTTGCTTTCGTGGCCTGGCCTTTTGCATGATAAACCTGCCGTATCTGCCAACGCCACGCAAGGTACGGAAGCGCCCAATCTCCCATTGATCTTGGTGCTTCAGTGGAGATATTAAGAAATTGATCAAAGGCCTCTTGCAGGTCTCTTTGGACTATAAAAATGTCTTTGTCCACATCTAATAGAAGATCTTTGGATAATGGAACCTTTGCAGCGACAGCACAATCATACATATGGTTTAGAGGAATCTGCGAGAGCTTCAGTGAATCGCTTGGTGATACTCCTAGCTCTCCAGGAAAATATCCTCCGCCTACATCGCTATGTGAGCCAGGATATGCAAACTCAATACAGTTGGGAGGGAGTTCGCAATTAACCGACACTGTGTCCAGCGGAAAATTTTTACGCAACTCATGCATTGCTACCAGATGAACGCAATTCTCCACGCACGGCAGGATTCGCAACCTATCAGGTGTGGCCCAATTTGCGTGCCCTCCCGTGTTACCAGTTTGGTAGTTCTTTACACCTTCCCATATCCCCACTGATGCAACGGTATCCATTAATCCAAGAAAACGAAACCGCAAAGGAATTTCTGCCAGTTTGGAATTGGTTAACAACTCATTCAGCCAGTGGGAGAACACGCGTGCCTCGGTCGCACCACGAGAAAATCCAAATACGTCAATAATGCACTCACAAATTGTAGGGGTCTGACTGACCTTCGCCCTATCCTGAATACTCTTCGCGCACACTGCCAAAAATTTTTTGCGCCGGATTCCTTCCTCGTCATTGTCCACCAAATTACCATACAGTCCTCGCCTCTTGATCATCTTATCTTCAATGGATGTAGGGCTTGCAGTGCACAAGGCTCTAGTGAGTTGGACTCCAAATAGTTCAGTATTGAAAAGGCTGTAGTGAATCGCGTTATAAACTTTCAATAGCGCAAAAATGATGCGTGAGTCACCTCCCCGACCAAACGCACTGCCAAACCTAGTCTTACCCTCTTCTCCAATCAAGGGAAATGGCGTTCCCAAGCCGGGGATATAAATTGCATACATGCCGTTCCGGGGAATGTGAGGATATGTCTGATAAAGTCTCGCTACATTTGAACTGTCTAGTGCCTTGCTATTTATGTCTAAATGATTGCCAGTGCCATCGAAAAAAATTCCTATCTGTATCGTCATTTCGCAATCAGAGGCATGGGCATACGGTGTAGGCTTTGAAGATTTAAGGTTGTTCGTCGGGGCAACGCGAGTCGCCCGAAACTTCCAGCTTGTATCCTTCACTTCCATGGATTTCCCCTTTCCCGCGCCCGTAACTCGGCCTCAGTGAACAATTCCTTTACAGGCCAACCGGCTGTCGCCATTGCCCCTCCATCCGTAGGCCCGTAGGGTACGGGGTGATACCTACTAAGAACTGAATGCATTGTGGAGACCACACGAACCCGACCTCTAGGAAAAAAATGGACGTATACGTCGCCTGGGTCGTCATACTTTTCTACTGGCACTTTCGCTATGTAAAACCCTTTTACCGAAACGCTCCGATAGTCCCCAGCTTTTATCTCGGTGCGATTCTCATGTGACCAATCTTCGACTCTCCATCGAACATCCACAGTGAGGCCGGGTCGCCATTGCAGTGGAATCATTACGCAGCAAACTATTCCCCCGCCTCCTCCTTCCCTTCCAACTTTGCCACCGGCGTAATTGTTTATATAAAATTCCGAAACGGGGTAGTCTTTCCCAAGATGCTGAACTCCCACGATGCCCGCCGCGCCAAGTTCATCGTCCCTGTTCCCCCAAGGAAGTTGGGTATAGCCCAGCCAAACAGCTGCGCCGGCAGCGACGGCCACCAGCAATCGCACGACGTACCGTTTCATTTCCTCACTCCGTTTAGCTGATTGGTCAGACGCTGCAAATCCTTGCGGCGCGCGACGGGGTCGGTTTGTTGAAGTACCGCTTTCAAGCCTGTGTGCTGCAGGAGCCGCCCTTCGGTGTCAAACACATCGCGGGCGAACAGCAGGAGCTCTGTATTTTCCTCATGGCCGGAGGAAAGCCATATCTGACGCGCTTGCTCAGCACATTGATATGCTTCCAATGTCGAGTAATCTGGAGCGCCAGTCGGTCGCATTTTGCGCAGGTTGGCCAGTAATTGATCCGCGCCGAAGGCGTCTCTGAGGGCGGTAATTTGGATATCGCTTAACGACAAAGGAAAACTTAAATTCGACTGCGGCTCAGGGATGGTGAGTGGCTTTAGTTTTCCATCACGCCCGTGAATCTTCCAGCTTTTGAGCGGCGCCACGAGGGAAGCCCACTGTTCTGTTGTCAGGTGAACCGAAAGTGCGGAAAGTACGGCGCAGTCAGCAAACCTCAGCGTCAGCTCGACGCCGTCCTCTGTCAGGATGTACACGAATCGTCGGAAGTGCGCCTGCAACTCCATCAACGTCAGCTCCGTCTCGATAAAGGAAATTCCCAACTGTGGAAACCCGCTGTTCACTAGCCCCATCACCGTATCGATACGATTACATTGCCATGCTCGTTCCACATCAACCAGGATGGGGCTAACCGTCACCGCGTCACGCTCATAGATGGCAGCGACCCAGCTTGGTTTGCGACGTTTCTTTATCCAAGGCTTGTTTTCCGGGTAGCCGATCAACGTGGTATCGATGAGAATGTACGGGGATGTCATCATCAAGCTCCAGATTTCGCAAACGGGCTGTGCGCATCAGCTGCAATCAACAAGCACGGAACGCATATCTTGTGTGGGATTTTGTCGCCGGGGAAGGAGACGCTACGGCTCTGACCTGGGAACGTTTGATGGCTGGACGCGTGCATCTCATGTTTGCCAGAGGTGTAGCCTTTAATGCCACCGGCGCTCAGTTCCAGCTCGGTGCCGCCACCATTGATACGTACACCTTTCTTCGCTTTGATCGTGATCCAATCGGTGTTGCTGATGATCTCCACTACCTTTTTTGCCAGCACCTGCAGTTGGTCATCCTGAGCTTGCAGATCGACTTTCCCACTGGCTGCCGTCACCTTTATGCCGCCTTCATTGGCGAATAAACTCATGGCCTGTACCGAGCGGAATGCGGCGCTATCGCCAGAGGCGATTGAAGTGGCCGCGGCACTGACGATGTCCATCGTGGTTGCTGCGCCGATTGCGATATTCCTGGCGCTGGTACACATTAGCCCGGCAGGTGCGCTAAGGGCGACTACGGCGGCCCCATTAGCCTCAAGGTCTTTCAACTTGTCGATCAGATCCGAAAAATCTTTGCTGGATGCTTTGTCGCCGGCATGCTGCTCCGCTTGTTCGCTAAGTTGGGATACGAGTTTCTGCAAGCCCTCGGCGATACGGATGAGCTCGGGGCGTCCGAGGTGCGCGCCTTTTTCCACCTCTTCGGGCTCGGCCGTTATCAGCACGCCTTGCTGACCACGCACCGACACGCTCATGTCGCTACGCAGTTCCGCCCCACTTCCACGCTGCGTTCCTTGCCCCTCCGCCCGGAGCGTCGACAGCCACCCTAGATTCAGCTGGCTCGCGCCGTGCTCACTGGCCAGTTGCGCGCTGATCTGGCCCTCGGTGTCATCCAGCCGCAGCTGGTTCGCGCGGCCACCGTTGATTTCGCGACTCTTGATGCCGGAGAGGTAGCGGCTACCGGGCAGTGCGCCGGCGCTGCTCAGCGCAGCCGGCTGGGCGTCCTGGTTGTAGAGCTGGCCGACAATCACCGGCTTATCGGGATCGCCGCCAAGGAAGGCGACCAACACCTCGGTGCCGATGCGCGGCAGGCCGATGGTGCCGCATTGCTGGAACGGGCCAGGGCCGTTGCCCGCCCAGTTGGAGGCGACGCGTACCCAGGCGGAATCGGTTTCGGTGTCGGAGGCGCCGCTGCCGGCGGCTTGTTCGTGGTCGGCCATGCGGGTGCCGGGGAAGCGGATTTTTACCCGGCCCAGTTGGTCGCAGTGCACTTCCTCGCCTTCCGGGCCGACCACGACGGCGCTTTGCATCTGGGCTTGCGTCAGGTCGGCGCGTGCATCGTACGCGGGGACGATGGTCACGCCGCGCCGTACGGCGGTGAACTGGACGTGCGTGCGCAGCGGGCCGCTTGCCACTTTGTCGATCACGTCCCTCTGCATCAGCAGTTCCTGCGCGCCGGCCATCCATCGGCTGCGGGAGAACAGGCGTTCCACGCGCGTGGCCAGGGCTTTCGGCAGGTTGTTCTGCGCCGTCACTTGCAAGGCGGTGACCACGAAGTCGCGATCCTCGGGAGAATGCTCGTCCACTTCCGGGTGCTCGCTCAGCGTGAAGTACTCCCCGGCACACAGATCGCGCACGCTGCCTTCGCCGTGGAAGCATTTGGATTCGTAGTCGTGCCGGCTCATGCGCAGTTGGCCGAGGCGGCACAGGTCCTCGTTATCGTCGCCGGCGTGGGGTGGCAGGATTTGATAATCGTCCAGCGTGGCCGCGAGTTCGTTGCCGCTGACGCCTTGGTCGATGCCGCTGGTGGTGTTGGCCATCATGAAATCGCGGCCTTGCGGATTCTTGTAGTCCCAGCTTTGACGGGTCACCATGCCCGGTTGCAGGCTGCGCACGGCGCTCCAGGAAGTAATCGTGTCGCGTTCTTCGGTGGCGCTATCGCGGTGGTAGCGGATGGTGCCGGCAGCATTCTGGCGCAGGCTGTCGGCGTTATTGAACAGCACCAGGGTATGCATCATGTCGCCGGTGCGGATGTACCAGCCGATCCCACGCCGCTTGAGCAGTCTCCGGATGAAGGCCGCATCCGATTCGTTGTGCTGCATGGTGAATTCGCGCTTGGGGTAGGTGCGCAGTTCGAATGCCTCATCCAGCTCGTGCCTGAAGCAGGAGCCCAGCACCGGGCTTTTGTGCCGCCATTCGTTGAGGATGCGCTGAACGATTTCCACTTCGTCCATGTTGCGGAACACGCGGGTGTTGGTGCGCTTTTCCAGTATCGCCAACGCGTCGCGCAGCACCAGCTGGTAGCTCGCCAGGCCGCCATCGCTGTCGCCGGAGCTGGCTTCGGTGACGATGCCGCACACGCCGCGCAAGTCGCCACGGTCGGTGACGAATTCCAGCACGGCCGGCACGGCGATCAGTTTTTTCAACGGCAGCTGCGCGCTGACCGACACGCAAAGCACCCGGTATTCGATGCCGCCGCAGATGGTCTCCGATCCGAACACGCGCTGCGGCAGCAGCATGTCGTCATTGAAGCCACCCGGCAGGTCGAGGCGCAGCCGCAAGGGGCGGTTGTCGGTGATCAGTTCCTTGATCGATCCCATGAAGCCGAAAAAATCGTTGTCGCTTTCCACGGTCGCTCCTTAGCTGTGCAGCAGATACATCAACTCTTCGTGATCCTGTGTTCCCGGCCCGTCCAGCAGTCTTGCGTTCACGCCCAATCTGGCGCTGGCGTCGAGGCGTGCGCCGCATATGTCTTGCGCGCGTTGGATGAGGTGCACTTCCCATGTCATGCCCACGCCGCAGTGCAGTTCCAGCATGGCGCAAAGCTGACGCGCGCCGGCATGGCCGGGCAGGAAGCGCTGGTACTGATCCCGCTCCAGCGGGCCGATACGCAAACGCGCACGCCCATCGCAGCGATATGTGCGGCTGCCCAGCATGACGCCTGCGTCCAGGGCCACATTCGTACAACCCAATTGCGCCTGATCCGATACCGGCAGTTCGCTCCAATCACCCACCAGTTGTTCCACCCTCACCGGCACGCCGAAGTACTCGGTGTACATGCCAGCCATCAGCGGCGCGGAGCTGGTACGGGCACGGATTTGCATGGCGTAGTAAGCCAGCGTTTCACGGTCGATGATTGCATTGCCGGCATGCGTGCCGGCCAGCGCGTTCAGCACGGCCAGATAATCTTCATCCGCACATTCCGGCCGGTGCCGGGCCCAAGCCTGATAGAACATCTGTACTGGCCGATGCGACATCAGATCAAGGAAGGCGCGCGGTGCGCCGTCGTTATGTTCACGCTCATGTCTCGCGATGCGGTCCGAGTAGTGCAGCGGCAGCACTCCCTGGCTGCCCAACAGACCAATGAAGGCTGGAGTAAGGCGCACGCCGTGATCGTCGGCGCCGATGTTTTCGATCTGGTTCGGCGGGAAGCTCATCGCCAGCCGGTTGCGGAAGCGCACACCGCCGGGACGCCACTGCTCCAGCAGCCGCACCGCCTGGAAGAATTCGAAACGCTGCGGCGCGGCCAGCAATTGGCCGATCACGCCAGCGTCAGCGCGCCGTTGCGAGGTGGGCATCGCAGCAACTCCTTTCCGCTCATGTGGGACACGACCACCAGCCGCGTAAAGCTGTTCAGATGAACATGCAGCGCGAACAAGTGATCGAGGATTTGCGCAAACGCGTGGATGCCGGTGCCGGCATATGCTTGCTCGTCCAGCGACACCTGCACTTCGATGCCGCGCAGGTAGGCGTTCCCTTGCGCCTGCCGTACCCAAGCCGTCGCTGGGCGGTGGGACAGCGCCATCACGCCATCAATCTGCCGCTGCGAGACCATGCTGCCGTCCCGCGCGTACAGGCGCAGCATGGCGGCCAGCGCCGGCAAACCTTCTTGCGTCAGCGATCGGTGGTTCAGCGCCAGCTGCGCGATCAGGCTCCACTGGCGAGGCCCTTCGCCGCACAGCCGGTGCGACAGGGTTGGCCGCTGCAGCATGCGGATGGGGAAGCTGCCGAGCGGGCTTTCGGTGCTCAGGTCTCCAATGGCGCGGCCATATTGCAGGCCATGGGGCAGGTCGCGGTTGGTGCAGGTCAGCTGTACGGAGGCGATGCCGCCGTCGCCGTGTAGCGGCGAGAAGTCGCAGTCGACCAGCGTGAGCGTATGCTCATGGCCAGCGCTCATCAGGTCTTCGCGGTGCGCCAGCCAGTAGTGGCCTTTGCGGCTCTCCGCATCGCCGTGGCGCAGGGAATAGTAGGGGAAGAATTCCGTGACCGAGCCGCCATCCTCTGTCTTGTTCACCATCCGCACGCGGTCGATGCTGTAGATGTCGCAGGCGTTTCCTGGCATTTCATCGATCATGAGCGGGTAGCCGCTACGCTCATGAGTCACGCGGATGGGTGTGGCCGATTGAGAAAACAGGTTGATGATAGGCGTGCAGCCCAGCAGCAGGTTGTCCGCGTCCAATGTGCGCAGTACGCGTGCCATCGGCATGTCCGGGCGCACGTCGCGCAGCAGCAGGCGCAAGGTCAGTTGGGTGCAGTGTTCCGGCAGGCCTGCCGTCAGCGCGGCCAGATCGATGTCGAAGAAGTCGAACTTCTCGGGGAAGGCGAAGTATTCGCTCAGCAGACGGTAGGCTGCATGTTCGGAGGGGGCGGCTGGCAGCAGCGCTTCATCGGCGGAGAGACCTGCCGGCGACAGCGGCACGCGCTCCAGCATGCGCCAATGGCCGTTCGCTTCCACGCAGGCGCAAGCTGTGTGCATGAACAACGCATCACGCAAGGTGGCGCGCAGCGAGGCCTCACCGTCGATGTAGACGCGCAGCGTGGCTAGGCCAGTGCCAGCCAAGCCACGCGCCGCCTTGCTGGCGATGCCGATGCGGATCGCGACGCCAGCGTCTTGCGGCAGCGCGAGCGTGGGCGGCGTCTGCGGATACGGTTCAAGGCCGGCGGAGCTGATGACCACCGGCGCCACCACGGCATCGTAGACGGTGCGAAAGCGGCACGCCACCGCCCCTTGCCCCATCGCCTTCAAGGCGGCGCCCCGCGGCAGCACCTTGACGGTGCTGATCTGGTTGTTGTGTGCACCGCTGTAGTCGATGCGGATGATCGAGCACGAAGGCATGGGCCGCAGATAGTGCGGGTACAGCATGCCGAGCAGCGCTTCGGTGAAGTTGGCGTAGCCGTCGTCCAGCAGCTTGGCCACGCGCGCGTTGAGGAAGGCGGAGGCCTGGATCAGCCGCTCCACGTGGGGATCGGCGCAGCTGTCGCCTCTAATTTGCAAGCTGCCGGCGAGCTTGGGATAGCGTCCCGCAAACTCGGCGCCGGCGCGCCGCAGCATGCTTAACTCGCGTTCATAGTACGGCAGCAGTTTTTCCATCGTGGGCATCCCTCGGGGAGCGCGCGACCCGCAAACAGGCCGCGCAAGTCCCCGATGATGTCACGATGATTCAGGTGGTTCTTGAGCTTGCGCAATCAGCGCGTGATGCGCTCCCACCCATGCTTCACGGCTTCCTTGAACTTGTCCCAGGCCGATTGCGGGTGGCGGCGCTCCCACGTCACGCGCAGTTCGGACTCCACTTCGCCAAACGGCTTGTCCTTGTAGCCGGGGTTGCCGGCCATGGACTGGCCGTAGCGGTAGGCCGGGTCGTATTCCCGGTAGGTGCCGCCGGTGTAGGACAGGGTCTTCTCCCAGTGCGAGCGGAAGTATTCGTCATCCGCGTCGTCGTCGGTGCCGCGCAGGATGTTGAGGGTGTCCTGATTCGGCTCGTTGCGCGGGTAGATGCGCATGCCGCTGCGCTGGACGGTGCTCTGGATGTCGGCCACGGCCTCGGCCGCCGCCGGCGCCACCAGCGACAGGTCGCCGCGCTGCTGCGAGCCCGGCGTGGCCACCTGCTCGGCGCGCGCGAACACCACCGCGTCCTCGCGCGGGCGGATGCCGTGCTGCTCGGGCGCGGCCTGCTGGGCGCCCAGGCTGGTCTGCTGCGCGCGCAGGCCGCCCTGCAGCGCCTCCGCGCCCCAGCCGCTGGCGCGCCACATGGTCTCGTGGTCGTCGATGTCGATCGGGTTGAAGTCCTCGATGATGTCGGCCGCGCGTTCGGCCGCCTCCAGCGAGTGGGTGTGCACGGCCAGCACGGTGTGGCCGCGGTTCAGCGCCTCGGCGTAGACATGGCGGTCGGCGTGGTCCTTGCCGATCAATTCGCTGAACAGCTGCTTGACGTTGCCGAGGATGGAGGCGTCGTCGTTGATGCGCGCGGTGCCGGCCACGCTGCCCGAGTCGTGGATCTGGATACTTGCGGCATCGTAGCCATTGTGTACCAGTTCGTTCTTGGCGAGGTTGGCCTCGGCGCGGGTTTCAAATACGGCTGCCAGTGTGTGTGTCATGATGAGCTCCTGGTGAAAGACGCAAGATTCCGATGGTCGTCTCAGTCTAAGGTTTCTGCAAGAATGCCAGCGCCCGTTTGCCTATAGGCAAGCTCTACGGTGCGCGGCGGACGTGTCAGGGCGCAGGATGCCAGTTGCGGGTGCGCCTGCCTGTGCGTGCGCCAACATACGGCGGCTATAATTGGGGCATGCACAGTCCCTCACGCCTCCTGCCCCTCGCCCTCTGGATCACAGCCGCCCGCGCCCTGGCGGGGCCGGGGGAGCTGGTGATGCTGGCGCCCATCGACCAGTCGATGCCGCTCGCGCGCTTCCAGAATGGCGCCATCAGCGGCGGCATCGTCAAGGACGTGGGCGACGCGCTGGCCCAGCGCCTGAACCGCCGCGTGGTGTACCTGAACGCGGACACGCCGGACGTCACGCCCTTCCTCAGCGGCGGCCGCGCCGACGGCATGTGCTATGTGATGCCGTTCTGGATCGATGGCGATTACAACTGGACTCCGCCCTTCCTGCCGGACGCGGAGATGATCGCCGCCCGCCACGACGCGCCGCACCTGCGCTCGCTCAAGGATTTGAAGGACAAGCCGGTCGGCACGGTGGTCGGCTACCGCTACCCGCGCGTGCACCAGGTGCTGGGCGACCGCTTCCAGCGGGTGGACGCCGCCAATATGGACCGCAACATCGAGCAGATGGTGGCCGGCAAGGTGCCGTACACGATCATCAGCGAGGCCACGCTGGCGTACCAGCAGCGCATCCACCCGGGCCTGAAGGTGCGCGCGGAGCTGGTGTTCTCGGCCTACAAGGCGCAGTGCGCGTTCTCCAAGCAGTCCGAGGTGCCGTTCGAGGAGGTCAGCAAGGCGATCGATGCGCTCATCAAGGATGGCAGCATCGCCCAGATCCTGGCTCGCTACCGCTAGCCCAGCGTGTCGGCCCAGATGTTGCGGGCCCAGTTCATCGCGTACTCGCCTTCCAGCGCGCTGGCGGCGGACGACACACCGCCGGAGCCGGAGACCACCAGCAGGGTTTTCTTTTCCGCGTTGTAGGCGTGGACGGAGGCGACGTGGATGACGTCGCGGTCGGACACGTAGCTGTAGCAGGTGTTGGTCAGCATGGGCTGCGCGTAGGGCGCGCGGCCGCTCAGCAGGTCGACCACGGCGGCGGCGCACACCTTGACGTGCTGGTTGGCCATGTGTGCCGATTTGGGCATCAGCGGCGCCACGGCGATGGCGTCGCCCAGCACGTGGATGTTGGCGGCCTGCGTGGATTCGAAGCTGAGGAAGTCCACCGCGCACCAGCGCGCGTTGGCGTTGGCCAGCCCGGTCTGCACGGCGATGCTCCCTGCGCGCTGCGGCGGGATGACGTTGAGGACGTCGGCCCGGACCTTGTCGCCCAGTTCCGAAATGGCGGTGCGCGCGCCGGCGTCCACGTCGGCGGTGCGGAACGATGGGCGGTATTCGATGATGCCGCCGTAGCGCTCTTTCCAGATCTTCTTGAACAGCGGGCCTTTGGAGACCACGTCGTCGTTGGCGTCCAGGATCAGGACTTTGGATTTCGGCTTGTGGCGGCTGAAGTAGAACGCCACTTGCGACGCCCTTTCGTAGGGGCCGGGCGGGCAGCGGTACGGCGCCGGCGGGATGGTCATGGCGTAGGTGCCGCCGTCCGGCATGGCTTGCAGCTGCGCGCGCAGGGCCACGGTCTGGGCGCCGGCTTTCCATGCGTGCAGGATGTTGTCCTGCGCACCGGGCTTCAGCATGCCGGGCAGCTGGTCCCACATGAAGTCGACGCCGGGCGAGACGATCAGGCGGTCGTAGTTCAGGGTCTGGCCACCGGCCAGCGCCAGCGTGCGTTTCTCCGGGTTGATGGCGGTGACGGTGTCGCGCACGATGCGCACGCCGTGCCTGTCGGCCAGCGCGTTGATGGACATGGTCAGGTCGCCGATCTGCCGCGAGCCGCCCAGCACCAGGTTGGAGAGCGGGCAGGAGATGAAGCTGGCGTTCGGTTCGATCAGGGTGACGTCTATGCTGCCGCCACTCCACAGACGCACGTAGCGGGCGGCGGTGGCGCCGCCGTAGCCGCCGCCGATGACCACGACTTGCGGCCTGGCCTGGCCGGTGATGGTGCCGCAGCCGGTCAGCAGCGCGCTGGCGCCGGCGGCATGGAGGAATTGGCGGCGTTTCATTTGGCGGCCTCCGGTTTCTTCTGGGCGGCGAAGTAGGCCGCCAGCTGCGCGATCTGTTCGTCGCTGTAGCCCTTGGCGATCTGGCTCATGATGGTGGATTCGCGCTGGCCGGTCTTGAAGGCCTGCAGGCTGGCCGACAAGGCTTGCTGCGATTGGCCGGCCAGCGCGGGCAGCGTGCCGCCCTGGGTTTTGCCGTCGGTGCCGTGGCAGGCGGCGCAGGTGGCGGCCAGGCGCACGCCCGGCGGTATGGCGGGTGGCTGGGCGGCGGCGACGCTGGCGGCGGCCAGCAGGCCAAGGGCGGTCAGTTTCATGGTCGTACTCCCGGTGATTCCATCTTCATGCCCTGGTCGCGGACGGCGAGCCAGGCTTCCAGTTCAACGAGTTCCTGCGCGCCGAAGGGCGGCACTTCGGCGCGCACGCCGCTCATGCAGTTGCGCAGGCGGCGCTGCAGGCTGCCGACGCCCTGCCATTCCAGCCGGTAGATCGGGTAGGCGCTGGCATGCGCCTGCGGGATGGTGCTGCCGGCCAGGCGCTTGCCCCATTGC
Organism: Duganella sp. SG902; assembly: GCF_013376005.1. GTDB lineage: Bacteria > Pseudomonadota > Gammaproteobacteria > Burkholderiales > Burkholderiaceae_D > Rugamonas. Next base: position 19,526 of record NZ_JABMJK010000014.1, read on the forward strand.
TGGTCGTGGCACTGCGCGCAGGAGAGGTTGAGTTGGCCGATGCGCTGGTTATACAGCTGCTGGCCACGCGCGGCGCTGGCGCGGGTGCCGGCGTCCCTCGGCGGCGTCACCGGCATGCCGCGCGATTGCATGGCGACGTAGGCTTCCATGCCCAGGAGGTCTTCGCTTTCGGCACGCCAGGGCGCGGCTTGCTGCTTGCGTTCGCGGCAGATGTTGATGCGCAGGCCCAGGTTGATGGTTTTGCCGCTGTCCGCGTGGAAGGCGGGGAAGCGGGCGGCCACGCCGCGCATGCTGTCGCGCGCGTCGCCATGGCAGCTGGCGCAGGATTTGCCGGCGCCGCCGGCTGGCGTGTTCCATTGCGCCTCGCCGCCGCTGATCCACAGCATGGCGGGGTTTTGCGCGTCGTCGCGCTGCATGGCCTGGGTGGCGGGGCTCATGAAGTCCGCGCCGGAGCGGCGTTCGTCGGCCGCCAGCGCGAACGCGGCCACCATGGCTAGGGTCAGAGCGAGGGCTGGTGCGGGCCTCATGCCGCCACCGTGAGGGTCATTTTTTCGGTGTGGGCGAAGCCGTTGTCGCCTTCCCACTTGAATTCCAGCGTGCCGCTTTCCGTCGCCACGGTGAAGAAGGCGATGTAGGGATTGGCGGCGATGGCCTGGTGCAGTTCCGCGCCGAAGACCTGCTCGCCGTTGTAGCGGCAGGCGAAGCTGCGGATGATGTCGCGCGCCAGCAGCTTGCCGTCGGTGCCGACGCGGTAGCCGGTTTCCATCGGGTGGCCGATCAGGGCGCGGATTTCGATGATCTCGCCTTGCTTCGCGCTGGCCGGCATGTGGATCAGGGCGCGTGCCATCAGGGGGCCTCGCCTTCTATGCAGGCGGCCAGCGCGACGATGACGTCCACGCCGTGCGACCAGTAGCTGCCGTCGCTCATGCGCGCCACCGCCATCAGGCGCTGCGAGGTGGCGAGGCGGATGCGGGTGGACACTTCAGCCTTGCCGCTGCGCGGGCTGAGGGTGAACACCGCCACGTCGGTTTGCGGATTGCGCTCGGTGAAGATGGCGATGGCGCGCACCTGCTCCACCGGGCTGTCGACGGAGATCGTGACGGGGACGGCGTTGCCGTTGTCGATCAGTTGGGCGATGTCGAATTTGACTTTGCCGGTTTGCGGCCTGGCGCCGCCGGTGAAGTTGTTGATGGCGGCGGCCATTTCCGCCGGCGTGGCGGAGGCCGGGCGGACCAGCGCCAGCAGCGCGCCGGCGGCAAGCAGGTCGCGGCGCTTCATGGCGCGGGCTCCTTCAGCGTTTGCAGCCACGCCACCACGTCTTCGATTTGCTGGGCGTTGAGGATGGTCTGGTCCTTGTAGCTGGCGGCCACGCGGGTCAGGCCTTCGGTCTTGTAGTAGGCGGGCATGATGGTGGCGGGGTTGAAGCGGCTGGCGTCGACGATGCGCTCGCGCAGCTGGCCGGCGCTCCAGCGCTGGCCGGCGCCGCGCAGGTCCGGCGCCAGGTTGCCTTGAAAGCGTTCTTCAGGAATGGGGCCGGGGTGGCACAGCAGGCAGAGACTGAGCTGGCGGTTGGCCACGATGGCGCGGCCGCGCGCCGGGTCGCCCGCGGCCGCGCCGGGCAAAAGCGATGCGTCGCCGTCCGCCGTGAGCGTGGGCGGCGAGGCGCTGGGCGCGACGGCGGGCAGCAGCAGGGCGAGGGCGAATGCCCTTGCAGTGCCGCCGCGCCTGCGCGCCGTCATGGCTAGGCCTTCTTCACCAGGCTGGTGTTTTTCAACGGCAGGTCGCGCACCCGCTTGCCGGTGGCGGCGAAGATGGCGTTCAGCACCGCCGGCGCGGCCACCGCGATCGTCGGCTCGCCCACGCCACCCCAGAAGCCGCCGGACGGCATGATGATGGACTCCACCTTCGGCATGTCCTCCAGCTTCAGCACCTGGTAGGTGTCGAAGTTCTGCTGCTCCATCTGCCCATCCTTGAGCGTGCACTCCCCATACAGCGCGGCGGACAGGCCATACACGAACGAGCCCTCCACCTGCGCCTCGATCTGCTGCGGGTTCACCGCATAACCGGGATCGGTGGCGGCGATGATGCGGTGGATCTTCACCTTGCCGGTCTTGCGGTCCACCGACACCTCGGCGCATGCCGCCACGTAGCTGCCGAAGCCCATGGTCTGGGCCAAGCCGCGATACACGCCCTTCGGCGCCGGCTTGCCCCAGCCGGCCTTCTCCGCCACCGCGTTCAGCACCGCCAGGTGCTTGGGATGGTCGGCCATCAGCTTGCGGCGGAAGGCCAGCGGGTCCTGTTTGGTCGCATGCGCCAGTTCGTCCATGAAGCATTCGAGGTAGATCGTGTTCTGGTTCAGGTTCACGCCGCGCCAGAAGCCCGCCGGCACCGGCGGATTGCGCATCGCGTGGTCGACCAGCAGGTTGGGGAAGCTGTAGCCGATGGACGCTTCCGGCCCCGGCGCGTTCAGCCCCTGGAACACCACCGGGTCCTTGCCATCCTTGAGCGTGGAGCCCAGCGACGCCAGGATCGACTGGCCGGCGATGCGCATGTGCAGCGCCGTCACGTTGCCCTTGGCATCCAGCCCCGCCGTCAGCTTGCACTGGGTGATCGGGTGATAGCGGCCGTGCAGCATGTCCTCCTCGCGCGACCAGATCAGCTTCATCGGCGTGCCCGGCATCTCCTTCGCGATCTTCACCACCTGCGTCACCCAGTCGTGCGTGGCGCCGCGACGGCCAAAGCCGCCGCCCAGGTGCATCTTGTAGACATCGCACTTGGCCGCGGGCAGGCCCGCCGCTTCGGCGGTGGCGGCCAGCGCCGCCTCGCCGTTCTGCGTCGGCGTCCAGACCTCGCAGCGCTCCGGCGTCCAGATCGCGGTGGCGTTCATGGTCTCCATGGTGGCGTGGTTCTGCCAAGGGAAGGAATACACCGCCTCGATCTTGCGCGCGGCCGACTTGATGGCCGCCCTGGCGTCGCCGTTCGCATTGCCGACCACCGCGTCCGGCGCGTCCAGCGCGGCCTTCAGCGTGGCGGCGACGTCCTTCTGCGACAGCTTGGCGTTCGGTCCCTTGTCCCACTCGATCGGCAGCGCATCCAGCGCGGACTTGGCGCGCCACCAGGAGTCTGCCACCACCACCACGGCGCTGTCGCCCAGCTTGAACACCTTCTTGATGCCGGGCCGCTTTTCAATCACCGCCGCGTCGAAGCTCTTCACCGTGCCGCCAAACACCGGGCAATCCTTGATGGCCGCGTTGAGCAGGCCGGGCATCTTGATGTCCATGCCGTAGACTTGCGCGCCGGTGGTCTTGTCCACCGTGTCCAGGCGCGCCAGGCGCTTGCCGGCCAGCTTCCAGTCCTTGGGATCCTTCAGCGCCACCTCGGTGGGCGGCGTCAGCTTGGCGGCGGCGTCGGCCACCTTGCCGTAGCTGACGGTGCGGCCGCTCGGCTTGTGCGTGATGACGCCAGCCGACGCCGCGCATTCGGAGGCCGACACCTGCCACGCGTCGGCCGCCGCCTGGACCAGCATGGTGCGCGCGATGGCGCCGCCCTTGCGCACATACTCGTGCGACTCGCGCACGCCGCGGCTGCCGCCGGTGGAGAACGAGCCCCACGCGCGCTTGCGCGCCAGGTTCTGGCCCGGCGATGGGTATTCGGTGGTGACCTTGCTCCAGTCGGCGTCGAGTTCCTCCGCCACCAGCTGCGCCAGGCCGGTCAGCGTGCCCTGCCCCATCTCGGAACGGGCGATGCGGATCACCACCGTGTCGTCGGGCTTGACCACCACCCAGGCGTTGACCTCCGGCGTGGCGCCGGACGCGCCCTTGGCGATGGGCGGCTGCTCCGCCGCCAGCGCGTCAAATGGAATGTGGAAGGCGACCACCAGGCCGCCGGCCATCTTGAGGAAGTCACGGCGCGCGTTCATGCCTTGCTCCCTTCGATGCGTTCGATCGCCAGGCCGGCCGACGCCGGATCGCCGCCGCGCACCGCCACGTGGATGGCCTTGCGCACGCGGTTGTAGGTGCCGCATCGACAGATGTTGGTCATGGCCGCGTCGATGTCGGCGTCGGTGCATTTGGGCTTCTCGCGGATCAGCGCGGCGGCGGCCATGATCATGCCGGACTGGCAGAAGCCGCACTGCGGCACGTCCAGCGCGGCCCAGGCTTTTTGTATGGGGTGCGAGCCGTCGGCGGACAGGCCCTCGATGGTGGTGATCTTCTGCGCGTTGGTCACGGCCGCGGCCGGGTACACGCAGCTGCGCACCGGCTGGCCGTCGATATGCACGGTGCAGGCGCCGCATTGGGCCATGCCGCAACCATACTTGGTGCCGGTGAGGCCGAGCTGCTCGCGGATCACCCACAGCAGCGGCGTATCGTCCTCCGCCTCATATTCCCTGACGACGCCATTGACGTTGAGCTTGGCCATGCGCGATCTCCTGTTTGTAGTTTGCCAAAATCGACCGCTGGTCATACTACCACTATTTCGCTTTTCAAAAGTTTTGACTTGGATCAAGGTTTTTACTGCGCCGCATCAATACACTTTTTCCTGTTACTTAACGACGACAAAGAGGAAGTGAAATGAGCAAGACCATCGCAGCAATCCTGGCCACCCTGACCCTGATGAGCGGCGCCGCCTCGGCGCAGGAAAGCCCGTGGCTGGTGCGCGCCCGCGCCGTGCACCTGGACCCGGCGGACAAATCCGATCCGGTGGCCGGCGTCGGCGCGTCGGACCGCATCGGCGTCAGCAACAAGACCATCCCGGAAGTGGACATCTCCTATTTCTTCAACAAGAACATCGCGGCCGAGCTGGTGCTCACCTATCCGCAAAAGCACGACGTGTCGCTGGATGGCGCCAAGGTCGGCACCGTCAAGCACCTGCCGCCGACGCTGCTGCTGCAATACCACTTCCTGCCGGACGCGCAGTTCCGTCCCTACGTGGGCGCGGGCGTGAACTACACCACCTTCTCGGACAACAAGCTGCTGAACGGCGCCGCCAGCCTCGAGCATGACAGCGTCGGCCTGGCGCTGCAGGCGGGCGCCGACGTGGCGATCGACAAGCACTGGTCGCTCAACTTCGACGTGAAGAAAGTCCAGATCCGCAGCGACCTGCTGATCGGCGGCGCCAAGGCCAGCCGCGTGAAGATCGACCCGCTGATGCTGGCCGTCGGGGTGGGCTACCGCTTCTGACGTTGCTTCACCGCTACACTGGCGGCACTGGGGTGGCACGGATGAGCGGATTCGGGAACAATCAATGTTCCACCAGATTCGCTCGCCGTGCACAGAAAGGCCGCCCATGTCGCTCACTCATCTCAAAATCGGAACCCGTCTTGGCATCGGCTTCGGCATCGTGCTGGTGCTGCTGGTGGCCACGGTGGTGCTCGGGCTCAGCGCCATGCGCCACATCGGCAACCGCACGCACGACATCATCGCCGACAAGAACGTCAAGATGGAGGCGGCCAACAAGATGGTGGACAACGTCCGCGGCATCACGCTCGCGCTGACCAACATCGTGGTGGTGCCCGGCACGCCGCAAATGAACGCCGAGCTGGAACGCATCGCCCAGGCGCGCAAGCGCTATGGCGACGCGCGCAAGATCCTGGCCGACATGGCCACCGAGGACAAGGAAAAAGCCCTGCTGGCCAGGCTGGACGAGCTGCTCAAGAAGGGCGCGGTGGAAAACGACAAGGTGATCGAGCTGCGCAAGGATGGCGAGATCCAGGACGCCACCACGCAGCTGACCCAGGTGGCGGCGCCCAGCCTGGGCGGCGTGCTGGGCGTGCTGGACGAGATCCTGGCCTACGAGACCGCCAGCGCGCGCCAGGCCGGCGACGACGCCAAGGCCACGCTGGACAACACGCAAACGCTGATGACGGTGCTGGGCCTGCTGGCGCTGGTGCTGGGCGGCGGCGTGGCGTGGTTCATCACGCGCTCGATCACGGTGCCGCTGAACGAGGCGGTGCGGGTGGCGGAAACGGTGGCGGCCGGCGACCTGTCGTCGCACATCGAGGTGCGCTCCGGCGACGAGACCGGGCGCCTGCTGGGCGCGCTCAAGGCCATGAACGACAGCCTGCTGCAGGTGGTGGGCCGGGTGCTGCAGGGCACCGATACCATCTCCACCGCGTCGAGCGAGATCGCCGCCGGCAACCTCGACCTGTCGTCGCGCACCGAGCACCAGGCCAGCTCGCTGGAGCAGACCGCATCGTCGATGGAGGAGCTGACCTCCACCGTCAAGCAGAACGCCGACAACGCGCGCCAGGCCGACACGCTGGCGCGCGCCGCCTCGGAGGTGGCCAGCAAGGGCGGCGTGATCGTCTCGCAGGCGGTGCGCACCATGGGCAGCATCAACGACTCGTCGCGCCGTATCGTCGACATCATCGGCGTGATCGACGGCATCGCCTTCCAGACCAATATCCTGGCGCTGAACGCGGCGGTGGAGGCGGCGCGCGCCGGCGAGCAGGGGCGCGGCTTCGCCGTGGTCGCCAGCGAGGTGCGCAACCTGGCGCAGCGCAGCTCGGCCGCCGCGCGCGAGATCAAGGAGCTGATCGACGCCTCGGTGGCCAACGTGGAGGACGGCTCGCGCCTGGTCAACGAGGCCGGCAAGACCATGGACGACATCGTGGCCAGCATCCAGCGCGTGACCGACATCATGGGCGAGATCACCTCCGCCAGCAGCGAGCAGACCAGCGGCATCGAGCAGATCAACCTGGCCATCACCGAGATGGACGAGGTCACGCAGCAGAACGCCGCGCTGGTGGAACAGGCGGCGGCGGCGTCGCAGAGCATGCAGGATCAGGCGGCGGCGCTGGCCGAGGTGGTGGGCTTCTTCAACACGGGCATGGCGCGCGGGACCGCTATAATGTTACCAAATCGATAGCCCACCCTGGAAAGCCCATGCGCAACACCCTGATTGTTTTGATGCCCCTGCTATTGGCCGCCTGCGTGGATGACTCCGCGTCCTACTACGCGGACGGCCCGGTCGGCAACCACGCGCTGACCATCCACCGGGCGCAAAAGCATTTCTGGAGCAGCGACAGCCGGGTCGAGCTGATCATGCAGCGCCTGCCGGACTGCATCCGCCGCATCGAGCTGACCGAGATGCCGGCCGAGGACGTGGAAATCGAACTGCTGTCGGGCGGCGACAATGTCTGGACCCTGCGCGCGGGGCAGGAGATGTGGCAGGTCGAAACCCAGACCTGCACCCAGTATCCCGATGTGAAGGGCGACGGCGGCGAACTGATGGGCGTGTTCCGTTCGGACGGCAACAAGTTCGTGTATGAGGCCGCCGTGGTCGAAACCGTCCCCGCCGACAGCAAATAAGCGTCGCTCCCGCGCAGGCGGGAGCCCATACGGCGTCTCCGGGCGGCGCTAGCGCACCAGCGCCATCTGGCGCGACGCCGACCGCGCGGCCGGCCGCGCACGCGGCGCCGCCGCCACCTGCTGCTCATTACCCAGCTTGAAGCGCGCCACCAGCGAGGCCAGCGTGGCCGCCTGTTCCTGCATGCTGCCGGCCGCCGCCGCCGCCTGCTCCACCAGCGCCGCGTTCTGCTGCGTCACCGAATCCATCTCCGTGATCGCCATGTTGACGTGGCCGATGCCGGTGCTCTGCTCGCTCGAGGCATCGGTGATCGACGACATGATCTGCGTCACGCGCGACACGCTGGCGACCACCTGGTCCATGGTGGCGCCGGCCTCGGCCACCAGCGCGCTGCCGGCGCCGATGCTGTCCACCGAGGCGTTGATCAGCTCCTTGATCTCCTTGGCCGCCGCCGCCGAGCGCTGCGCCAGGTTGCGCACCTCGGACGCCACCACCGCGAAGCCGCGGCCCTGCTCGCCCGCGCGCGCCGCCTCCACGGCCGCGTTCAAGGCCAGGATATTGGTCTGGAAGGCGATGCCGTCGATCACGCTGATGATGTCGACGATGCGCGTGGCCGAGGCGTTGATGGTCTCCATGGTCTGCACCACCTGCGACACCACCTTGCCGCCGCGCTCGGCCACCTCCGAGGCCGACTGCACCAGCTTGTTGGCCTGCACCGCGTTGTCGGCGTTCTGGTTCACGGTCGAGGTCAGCTCCTCCATCGAGGCGGCCGTCTCCTCCAGCGAGCTGGCCTGCGACTCGGTGCGCGCCGACAGGTCCATATTGCCGGTCGCGATCTCGCTCGACGCGGTGGCGATGGTCTCGGCGCTCTGGCGGATTTCACCGATGGTCTCGGCGAGGCGCTGCTGCATGGTCTTCACCGAGCGCAGGATGCTGCCGGTGTCCGACTCGTGGGTGCGGATCTCGACGCTGAGGTCGCCGTCGGCGATCGTCCGCGTGATCTGGCCGACGTACTCGGGGTCGCCGCCGATGGTGTGGCGCAGGCTCTTGTTGACGAAGCTGACGATCACCCACAGCAGCGCGCACACCGCCGCCAGCCAGCCGGCCGACTTCAACAGCGCGGCGCGGAAGGCGTCATCGATGTCGTCGGTGTAGACGCCGGTGGTCAGCGCCCAGTTCCACGGATCGTAGCGCACCACGCGGCTGAGCTTGGGCACCGGCTCGGTCGAACCGGGCCGCGACCAGTAATAGCTGACGAAGCCGCCGCCTTCCGGCAGGGCGGCCGTGGCGGCGATCGCGCGGTAGACGTAGGTGCCCTTGGGGTCCTTCAGGTCGGTGAGGTCCTTGCCATTGTTTTCCGGCTTGATGGGATGCATCAGCGACAGCGTGCCGTTGCTGATGGTGAAATAGCCGTCCTTGGCGTAGCGCAGCGCGCGGATCACATCCATCGCCTGCTTTTGCGCCTCTTCCTTGCTCAGGGTGCCGGCGGCGGCCTTGTCGCCGAACTGCTTGACGATGTTGAGCGCCATGTCGTCGACGTTGCGCAAATCGTTCTTGCGCTCCTCCAGACGGATGTTGCGGGTCTGGATGGTTTCAAACACAAAAATCGCCGTGATGCACAGCAGGCTGCAAATCAGCGGCACCCACAATTTCTGCTGAAATGACAATTTATTCATGATGCTGGTCTCCCTGATTGTCTTATGGAAACCAGCATACAACCAAAGCGGACCGTGTGGGCTCCGCTGTGGTTTATTTGAAACTCACTGAACCTTAACGGGCGCTGCTTTCCTTGTTCTGCTTGGCGGCCAGCTGGGCTTTCACCTCGGCGTTTTTGGCGCGCGGCGTCATGAAGGAAGGGTCCGGGTAGGCGTCGTTGATGTCCAGCAGGCCGGCCTTGCGGGCGGCGATGACTTCGGCCTTGACCTGTTCGCGGGTCAGGGTGCTGGCGGTGTTGTCGCGGAAGGCCTGGTCGAAGGCGGCTTCGTTGGTGTCGGCGGCGAACGTGGCGCCGGCGGCGGTCAGCAGGGCAACGGCGGCGAGGATGGCTTTGGTGTTCATGGTGATGCTCCTTAAGAGGAATGCGATGGAGTCATCTTAGTATTAAAAATTCCGATTAAAAAGCGCAAATATTCGCTCAAAACCATTCATTTATCCGATCTGTGCCATGCACATGGTAGTGTTCTTAAGCAACGAAATGTGTCAGAATGGTGAATTCATATTAACAATCCTTCGCCACATGAAATTGCCCCAGTCGACAGCGATCCTGGCGTTATGCGCATGCGCAGCGCGCGCCGCGGCATTGCCGATCGACGGCGCGCAGTTGGTCGAACAGATCAGCACGCTGGCATCGGACGAGTTCGAAGGCCGCGCGCCCGGCACCCAGGGCGAGAAAATGACCATCGACTACCTGCAGGAGCAATTCAAGAAACTCGGGCTGGAGCCGGGCAACCCGGACGGCACCTACCTGCAGGCGGTGCCGCTGGTCGGCATCTCCAGCCACCCCACCCTGAGCTACGGCGGCAAGCAGCTGAAATTCGGCGACGACTACGTGGCGTGGACCGCGCGGCCGCAGCCCAACCTGGACATCAGCGAATCCGAACTGGTGTTCGTCGGCTACGGCGTGCAGGCGCCCGAATTCAAATGGGACGACTACAAGGGCGCCGATCTCAAGGGCAAGACCCTGGTGATGCTGATCAACGACCCGCCGGTGCCCGATCCCAGGCGGCCCAAGCAGCTGGACGCCAACGTCTTCGGCGGCCACGCGGTCACCTGGTACGGGCGTTGGAACTACAAATACGAGATCGCGGCCAAGCTGGGCGCGGCGGCGGCGCTGATCGTGCACGAGACCAAGGCGGCCGGCTACCCGTACGAAGTGGTGGTCAATGGCTGGGGCCGTGAAAACTTCGCGCTCAAGGACAAGGAGCCGGAACCCTACCTGCCGGCGATGGCGGGCTGGCTGCAGCAGGACCGCGCGTGCGAGCTGTTCAAGGCGGCCGGGCTGGACTTCAAGGAGCTCAAGCAGCGCGCCGCCGCGCGCGACTTCAAGCCGGTGCCGCTGGGCATCAAGATCAACCTCACCGCCGTGAACGCCACGCGGGAGGTGGCGTCGCACAACGTGGTGGCGCGCATCCCGGGTTCCGACCCCAGGCTGAAGAACGAAGTCATCGTCTACACCGCGCACTGGGACCATTTCGGCATCGACGAAACCCTGCCGGGGCCGCGCACGCAGCAAATCTTCCACGGCGCGGTCGACAACGCCAGCGGCGTGGCGGCGCTGCTGCAAATCGCCAAGGCCTACAAGGCGCTGCCGGCGGCGCCCAGGCGCAGCATCCTGTTCGTGGCCACCACGGCCGAGGAGCGCGGCCTGCTGGGCGCGCAATACTACGTGCGCCACCCGCTGTACCCGATCGGCAAAACGGTCCTGAACATCAACATCGACGGCGTCAACCTGTGGGGGCGCACGCGCGAGGTTGAGCTGAGCGGCATGGGCAAATCCAGCGCGGACGACATCGTGGCGGCGATCGCGGCGCGGCAAGGGCGGGTGGTCAAGCCCGACAGCAACGTCAGCTATGGCAGCTACTACCGTGGCGACCAGCTGGAATTCGCGCGCGTGGGCGTGCCGACCATCTACCTGCGCAGCAGCGCCAGCAAGACCCTGTACTACACCGCGCACCAGTACCACACCGTCAACGACACCGTGCAAGCCAGCTGGAACACCGCCGGCGCGGTGGAAGACATCACCCTGCTGTTCCAGGCCGGCCACCAGGCCGCGCAAGCCAAGGACGCGCCGAAATGGAAGGACAACGCCGAATTCCAGCGCCGCTGATCCGGGGTCAGGTCCTCCATTTCTACACGAGCCCTGCAGTAGGCGCGCCTACTGCAGGGCTCGTGTAGAAATGGAGGACCTGACCCCGGAGTTTAGGCGCGGAGGGCGGCGGGGAGGCTGGCGTGTTTCGACGCCAGTTTTTGCAATTGGCTGAGGTTGCGCTGTTGGCGGGCATCGTCGCCGGCGGCCTGGAGGTCGGCCAGCACGCCTTCGACCGCCCGCGCGACGCGCGCGCTGTCTTGCGGCGCCAGCTCCAGCAGGCTGTTCAGGTAGGTCACGCCCCATTGGATGCGCGTGGCCGCCCCCACCGATGCTTGCCATGCCTTGCCATACCAGTCCAGCACGCCGGCGACGTCGTTGCGCCGCTTGGCGCCGGCCGCCAGGCTCAGCATGAAGTAGTACGGCGAGTGCGAACGCGGCAATTCGGCCAGCAGCACTTGCTCGGCCTGCGCCGTCAAGCCGGCGTCGTTCAACGCGCTCACCGCGGTGTTGACCAGGGTGTGGCGTTGGTAGGGATCGGTCGATTCGGCCAGCGCTTGCTCCACCCGCGCCCGCACCCGTTCCTGCAGGCCCTGCGACGGCGCCAGCAGGCGCGCCATCCGCAGTTGCAGGCGCGCGGCCATCAGGCGGTCCGGCAGGCTGAACCAGAGATCGTCGGCCCATTGCGCGGCCACGCCACCGAGGGCGGCCGCCAGCTCTTCGCGCCGGCCGGCGATCTTCACCAGTTGCAGGCCGTGGTCGTTGAATATGTCGAGGTTGGCGCGCGCCATGCGCGCGTCGGCCAGGATGGCCAGCAGGGCCGCCGCGTCGCCCACGCCGGAGGCCAGTTGCGCGTGCAGGCCGAGCCGCGCGGCGGCATCGGCGTGGCCGCCGGCCGACGCCGTCCCGGCCAGCGCGGACAGGGTCGGCGCCAACGCGCGCGTCCCCAGCAGCCTGGCTTCGTCGGTATCCCAGGAGTAGTGGCTCAGCAGCGACCACTCGTCCGCGCTCAGCGCGCGCGCGCCGGCCAGGGCCGCTTCCAGCGCGGCGGCGGCCGAGGAGCCGGCCCGGTGCACGGCCAGCGCGGTGTCGAAGGCGCTGACGAACAACTCGCCATCGAGCTCGCATGGCAGGCGGGTGATCTCGCCGCCATCCGGCGCGAACAGCACCAGCGTCGGGTAGCTGCGCAGCCCGTGGCGCGCGGCCTGCGCCTGGGCGCCGGCGCCGTCGCCATCGAGCTGGTAGCACAGCACGGATGCCGTGCGCGCCGCGAACTCGTCACGCGCGAAGATGTCGGATTTGACGCGGTTGCACGGCGGGCACCACACGGCCCCCCAGTACAGGAACAGGGGACGCCGCTGTTCCCGCGCCAACGCCTGCGCCTGCGCCAGCGTGCCGCCCAGCCATTCTATCGCCGCCATGCGCCTCAGTCCTTGGCCAGCGCCAGGAATTCGGTGCGCATCGCCAGGTTGGGCTGCAGTTCGCCCAGCATGGCCGAGGTGACGGTCTCCTCGCCCGGCGTGCGGATGCCGCGGCTTTCCATGCACAGGTGGCGGCATTTGACCACCACGCCCACCGCCTTCGGCTCCAGCACTTCCATCAGCGCGTTGGCGATCTGCATGGTCATGCGTTCCTGCACCTGCAGGCGCTTGGCGAAGCAGTCGACCAGCCGGGTCAGCTTGGACAGGCCGACGATCTTGCCGTTCGGGATGTAGCCGATGGTGGCCTTGCCGAAGAACGGCGCCAGGTGGTGCTCGCAGTGGCTGTACACCGGGATGTTGCGCACGATGATGAATTCGTTGTACTGCTCGGCGCCGTCCTCAAACGCCTTCAGCAGGGTGGCCGGGTCCTGGTCGTAGCCCGAGGTCCAGTGCTTCCACGCCTTGGCAACGCGGGCCGGCGTTTCCAGCAGGCCCGGACGGTCCGGGTCTTCGCCGATGCTGGCGATCAGTCGGCGCCAGTCGTTTTCCGTAAATTCTTGAGACATGTTGAAACACCTTTTTTTAAAATTGCCCGACAGTATATCGGACCTGCGGCCCTACCGCTTGGGCCGGTGGGCGTCCACCAGCCTGGCCGCGATCGATACCTTGACCGGCAACTCCGGCCATTCGTCGTCCGTGCCGAACCAGCGGGCGTCGGCGATTTCAGCGGGGTCGATGCGGATCTCGCCGTCGAGGTAGTCGGCGGTGTAGGCGATCATCAGCGAATGCGGGAACGGCCACGACTGGCTGCCGAAGTAGCGCAGGTTGTGCACGCGCAGCCCGACCTCCTCGTACACCTCGCGGTGGATGGCCTCCTCCACCGATTCGCCAGCCTCGAGGAAGCCGGCCAGCGCGGTGTAGCGCTTGTACGGCGAGTTGGTGTGCAGGGCCAGCAGCACCTGCTCGCCCTTGCGCACCAGCACCATCATGGCCGGCGAGATGCGCGGATAGGCGCCGTGCCCGCAAGCCGGGCATTTGTAGCAGCGCTCGCCCTCGAGCAACCGCAACGGCGTCGCGCACGCGCCGCAGTAGCGATGGGTGCGCGCCCATTCGGCCAGCTGGTAGGCGCGCCCGGCCAGGCCGAGGAAGCCGTCGTCCAGCGCGCCGAACAGCGAACGCAGGCCGTGGTAGCCGAAATCCGGCCCCGGCAGCGCCGGCTGGTCCAGCCACGCGGCCTGGTAGTACCGCCCTTCCCACAGCCCCAGCGGATGGATGCGCTCGGGCGCCAGATTCAGCGCGGCCAGCTCGCTTGCGTCCGGCAAGCCCAGATTGCTGTTGCGCAAAAGCAACTCGCCGCGATGGTACACAAATGTCAACGTATCGGCATGGTTTTGCGGACGGATCAGCGGGGTAAATGTGGCGGGAGTTTGCAGCATGGCCGTGAAAATAAAGGATAAGCGCGAAACCGCATCTTACAGTGTTTCCAGAATACTTATTTCCGGATCAAAAATAGGCGGCGAAACCGCCCCGTCAATCAACGCTAAGTCATTGTTTTCAGGCCAAGATTTGAGGGCTGAATCGGTGTTTTTTCTCTGGATAAGCCCGTTTGGCGGTACTATATTCTTCCGTCAGGAGAATATTCAACATGCCATCTTTAATCCCTGGTTTAACCACCGAACAAATCGCCGGCCTGCAGAGCAATCAGATCGCTTTATTGACGACTGCGGACATCGGCTTGCTCTCGACCCTGCAGATGACCGCCTGGGGCACGGAGCAGCTCGCCTTCTTCAGCAGCAATCAGATCCGGGCATTGTCGGTGCAGAACCTGCAAACGCTGAGCACAGACCAGCTCGGCTACGGATTCAACACGCGCCAGGTGCAGGCGCTGGCCAGCAACCAGTTGACCGGACTGACGACCAACCAGTTGACGGCCGGCCTCAATACCGACCAGTTCGCCGCCCTGACCACCGCGCAACTGAACGCCCTGACGGCCAGCCAGTTCGCCATCATCGCCACCGATGACATCGCCGCCCTGCGCACCGCGCAAGTGGCCGCCATCAACACCAACCTGTTCCACACGCTGACCAGCAAGCAAATCGTCGCCCTGACCTCCGACCAGTTTGCCGCGCTGCAGACCAGCCAGATCGCCAACCTGACCACGGCGCAGCTGGCCGCGATTGAAACCGAGGACATCGGCGCGCTCGGCACCAGGCAGCTGAACGCGCTCGCCATCACCCAGCTGGACGCCCTGAGCACCGCGCAGATGGCGGCGCTCAGCACCAAACAGATCGCCAACCTCGGCACGCTGCAGATCAACTCGCTGAGCACGGCGCAACTGGCCGCCATCGGCACCGACGGCCTGTCCAACCTCAAGACCCAGCAACTGGCCGCGCTCAACACGCAGCAATTCGCCGCGCTCAACAGCGACCAGATCGTCGCCCTGACCACCGCCCAGGCGGCCGCGCTGACCACCCAGCAATTGGGCCAGATGTCCAGCGCGCAGCTGTCCGCCATGGAGTCGCAAGACCTGCGCGCGCTGAAGAGCCAGCAACTGGGCGCCCTCGGCACCGCCGCCATCGCGGCGCTGGCCACCGACCAGATCACCGCGCTGACCACCGCGCAAGTCGCGGCGCTGACCAGCGCGCAGGTGCGCAGCCTGGGCACGGCCCAGATCGTCGCCCTGAGCACGGCGCAAGCCGCCGCATTGACCACGGCGCAAGTGCAGGCCCTGAGCAGCCAGCAAGTGGCCGCGATGGAGACGCAAGACATCGCCGCGCTGAAGACTGCGCAGCTGAACGCGCTGGGCAGCGCCCAGTTGAACGCGCTCGGCAGCGACCAGCTGGCGGCCCTGACCACGCAGCAGGCGTCCAACCTGGCCACCCAGCTCATCGCCGCCCTTGGCACCGCGCAAGTGGCCGCGCTGGAACTGCCGGACCTGGCCGCGCTGAAGAGCCAACAGATCGCCGCCTTCACCACGGCCGGCGTCGCCGCCCTGACCACCGACCAGATCGTCGCCCTGAAGACCGCGCAGACCAACGCGCTGAGCTCGCAGCAGCTGGCCGCCCTCGGCAGCGACCAGGTGCGCGCGCTGGAAACCCAGGACCTGGCCGCCATCCGCACCAGCCAGCTGAACGGCATCAGCAGCGCCAACATCGCCGCCCTGGGCACTGATCAGGTGGCCGCGCTGACCACCGCGCAGATTTCCAATTTCAGCAACAGCCAGTTGGCCGCGCTCGACAGCGACCAGATCATCGGCCTGACCACCCTGCAGGCGGGCGCCCTGACCACCGCGCAGATCGCCGGCCTGAGCAGCGCCCAGGTGGCCGCGCTGGAAACCCGCGACCTGCGCGCGCTGAAGACCAGCCAGATCGTGGCCCTGACCACGGCGCAGATCGCCGCGCTGGGCACCGACCAGATCGCCGGGCTGAGCACGCAACAAATCGCCGCGCTGACCACGCGCCAGTTCGTCATCCTGAGCACCGACCAGATCGTTGCGCTGAGCACCCAGCACATGGTGGCGCTGACCACCCAGCAGCTGAGCCAGATGACCAGCACCCAGCTGGCCGCGCTGGAGACCCAGGACTTCGCCGCGCTCAAGAGCCAGCAAGTGGCCGCGCTGGGCACCGCCACCACCTCGGTGCTGAGCACCGATCAGCTGGCCGCGCTGAGCACCGCGCAAATCGCCGCCATGCCCAGCGCGCAGATCCGCACCCTGAGCACCGACCAGATCGTCGCCCTCAACACGGCGCAGATCGCCGCCCTGCAGACCGCGCAAGTCCAGGCGCTGAGCAGCGGCCAGATCGCCGCGATTGAAACCCGCGACCTGGCCGCCATGCGCACCGCGCAGTTGACCGTGCTGAGCAGCGCACAACTGGCCGCGCTCGGCAGCGACCAGATCGCCGCGCTGACCACGGCGCAGGCATCGAATCTCGGCACCCAGCAGATCGCCACGCTGAGCACGGCGCAACTGGCGGCGCTGGAAACGCAAGACCTGGCCGCCCTGCGCAGCCAGCAGATC
Organism: Duganella sp. SG902; assembly: GCF_013376005.1. GTDB lineage: Bacteria > Pseudomonadota > Gammaproteobacteria > Burkholderiales > Burkholderiaceae_D > Rugamonas. The sequence continues at coordinate 36,078 of NZ_JABMJK010000014.1, forward strand.
GCCGCCATCAGCAGCGCCGGCATCGCCGCGTTGGGCACCGCACAGGTGGCCTCGCTGACCTCGGCCCAGATCGGCGCGCTGCAAACCCGCCAGCTGGCCGCCCTGGATACCGACCAGGTCGCCGTCCTGAGCGCGGCGCAAGCCGCCGGCCTTGGCACCCAGCAGATCGCCGCGCTGTCGACGCTGCAAGCGGCCGCGCTCGGCACCGACACGCTGTCCAGCCTGAAAACCCAGCAGATCGCCGCGCTGGCCACCGGCGCCGTGGCCGCGCTGAGCACCAACCAGATCGTTGCCTTGAGCACGCTGCAAGCCAATGCGCTGAGCTCGCAACAACTGGCGGCGCTGTCGACCGACCAGCTGGCCGCCATGGAAACCCGCGACCTGGCGGCCCTGCGCACCAGCCAGTTGAACGGCTTGGGCACCGCCGGCATCGCCGCCCTCAGCACCGCGCAAGTGGCCGCGCTGGGCACCGCTTTGCTGTCCAGCCTGACCACGCGCCAGCTGGCCGCGCTCGACAGCGACCAGATCGTCAGCCTGACCACCGCGCAAGCGGCCTCGCTGACCACGCAGCAAATCGCCAGCCTCGGCACGGCGCAGATCGCCGCGCTGGAAACCGCCGACCTGGCCGCGCTGAGGACCGCGCAAATCGTCGCCCTCACCACCGCCCAGCTGGTGGCGCTGGGCACCGGACAAATCGTCGGCCTGAGCTCGCAGCAAGTGGCGGCGCTGACCACGCGCCAGGTGGCCGCCTTGTCGAGCGACCAGATCCTGTCCCTGCAGGCGTCGGCGCTGGCCGCGCTGCAATCGCAGCAGGTGGCGGCGCTGAGCAGCAACTCGGTGGCGGCCTTGACCACGGCCCAGATCGCCGCGCTGAGCACCGCCGTGCTGAGCTCGTTCACCACCGGCCAGATCGCCCTGCTGAGCACCGACCAGATCGTGGCCCTGAGCACGCTGCAAAGCGCCGCCCTGACCACCCGCCAGGTGGCCGCGCTGACCACCGACCAGGTCAACGCGCTGGAGACCCAGGATCTGGCCGCCTTCAACACGGCCCAAGTCGTCGCGCTGGGCAGCACCCAGATCGGCGCCCTGAACACCGCGCAAATCGCCGGCCTGCGCTCGCAGCAGGTGGCCGCGCTGGCCACCCGCCAGCTGGCCGCGCTGTCGACCGACCAGGTGGCCGCGCTGGAAACCCAAGACCTGGCCGCCCTCAACTCGCAACAGGCGCTGGCCCTGGGCAGCAACGCCGTGGCCGCGCTGACCACCGCGCAGGTGGCCGCGCTGACCTCGACCGTGCTGTCCGCCCTGAACAGCACGCAGATCGGCGCCCTGACCAGCGACCAGATCGTGGCCCTGAGCACCGCGCAAGCCGGCGTGCTGACCTCGCGCCAGGTGGCCGCGCTGTCCACCGACCAGCTGGGCGCGCTGGAAACGCAGGACCTGGCCGCCTTCAAGACCAGCCAGATCGCCGCCCTCGGCAGCGCGCAGATCGCCGCGCTGAGCAGCGACCAGGCCGCCGCGCTGACCTCGCAGCAGGTCGCAGCGCTGAGCTCGCAACAAATCGCCGTGCTGGCCAGCGACCAGATCGTGGTCATGTCCAGTTCCGACCTGGCCGCCCTGCAATCGAAACAGGTGGGCGCGCTGGCCACCGGCACCCTGGCCGCGCTGACCACCGCGCAAGTGGCGGCGCTGACCAGCACCGTGCTGGCCGCCCTGAACACCGCGCAAGCCGCCGCCCTCACCACCGACCAGATCGTCGCGCTGGCGACCGCCCAGATCGGCGTGCTGAGCACGGCCGACCTGGCCACGCTGTCCACCGACCAGGTCAACGCGCTGGAAACGCGCGACTTCGCCGCGCTGAAAACCAGCCAGATCGCGGGCCTGACCTCGGACCAGATCGGTTCGCTGAACACCAGCCTGATCGTGGCGCTCACCACCAGCCAGGCCGCCGCGCTGACGCTGGCGCAACTGAACGCCCTCTCCACCGACCAGCTGGCCGCGATGGAAACCCAGGACTTCGCCGCGCTCAAGACCAGCCAGCTGCTGGGCCTGGGCACCAAGGGCCTCGCCACCCTGACGCCGGCCCAGGTGGCCGCGCTGGGCACGGCGCAGATCGTGCAGCTGAGCTCGGACCAAGTGCAGGTCTTGAGCAGCGCCCAGCTGGCCGCCCTGACCACGGCGCAGGTCGGCGCGCTCACCACCGCCCAGGTCGGCTACCTGCTGACCCAGCAAGTGGCGGTGCTGACCACCGCCGACTGGGCCGCGCTGAAAACCAGCCAGCTCAACGCGCTGAGCACCAGCCAGATCGCCGCCGTCACCACCGACCAGATCGTGGCGCTGAGCTCGCAACAGGCCGCCGCGCTCACCACACGCCAGCTGGCCACGTTCTCGACCGACCAGCTGAACGCCATGGAAAGCGCCGACCTCGGCGCGCTCACCTCGGCCCAGATCGCCAGCCTCGGCACCACCAATATCGCCGCGCTGGAACTGGCCCTGCTGGCCGTGCTGAAAACCCAGCAGACCGCCGCCCTGACCACCGCGCAAATCCAGGCGCTGGGCACGGCGCAGATCGCCGGCCTGAGCACGCTGCAGGCGTCCAACCTGACCAGCGCGCAAATCGCCGCCCTCGGCAGCGACCAGGTGCGGGCGCTGGAAACCGCCGACCTCAACGCGCTGAAGAGCACGCAGATCACCGCCCTGGGCAGTGAACAGGTGGCCCAGCTGACCACCGACCAGATCGTCGCCCTGAATTCGCAGCAGGTGGCCGCGCTGGCCACGCGCCAGCTGGCCGCGCTCGACAGCGACCAGATCGCCGCGCTGGAAACGCGCGACCTGATCGCGCTGCAGACCGCGCAAATCGCCAGCCTCGGCACCGACAAGCTGAACGCGCTGACCAGCGCCCAGGTGCAGGCGCTGAGCACGGCGCAGATCGCCGCGCTGGGCACCAGCCAGTTGCGCAACCTGAGCACCGACCAGGTGGCCGCCCTGAACACCCTGCAAATCAGCAACCTGCTGACCGCGCAGATCGCCGCCCTGACCACCGACCAGCTGGCCGCCTTCGGCACCCACGACCTGGCCGCGCTGAAGACCTCGCAAATCGCCGCGCTGACCACCGGCCAGATCAGCGAACTGAGCACCGACCAGATCGCCGCCCTGAACGCGCAGCAAGTGGCGGCCCTGAGCAGCCGCCAGTTGAACGCGCTGACCACCGACCAGATCGTGGCGCTGGAAACGCGCGACCTGATCGCGCTGACCACGGCGCAGATGAGCAGTCTCAACACCGACAGCCTGAACGCCCTCACCAGCACGCAGCTGCAGGCGCTGGGCACGGCCCAGCTCGGCGCCCTGAGCACCGGCCAGCTAGGCGCGCTGGACACCGCGCAGATCGCGGCGCTGAGCACGCTGCAGGCGTCCAACCTGAGCACCGCCCACATCGCCGCGCTGAGCAGCGACCAGTTGCAAGCGCTGGAAACGCAGGACCTGGCCGTGCTGAAAACCGCGCAGATCGCCGCGCTGGGCACGGCGCAGATCAGCCTGTTGAGCACCAACCAGATCGTGGCCCTGAATTCGCAGCAAGTGGCTGTCCTGAGCAGCCGCCAGCTGGGCGCGCTGACCAGCGACCAGATCGTGGCCATCGAAACGCGCGACCTGGCGGCGCTGACCACGCTGCAAATCGCCGGCTTCAGCACCGACAACCTGAACGCGCTGACCACCGCGCAATTGCAGGCGCTCAACACGGCGCAGATCGCCGCCCTGAGCAGCAACCAGCTGCGCGCGCTGGACACCGCCCAGATCGTCGCCTTGAGCACGCTGCAGGCGTCCAGCCTGACCTCGCAACAAATCGCCGCGCTGACCAGCGACCAGCTGCAAGCGCTGGAAACCGCCGACTTCGCCGCGCTGAAAACCGCGCAGCTGGCGGTCCTGTCCACCAGCCAGATCGGCCTGCTGAGCAGCGACCAGATCGTCGCACTGACCACCCAGCAGATCGCCAGCCTGAGCACGCGCCAGCTGGCCGCGCTGGAAACCAGCCAGGTGATCGCGATTGAAACACGCGACCTGGCCGCCCTGACCACCGCGCAAATGAGCGGCCTCGGCAGCGAAAGCCTCAACGCCCTCGGCAGTGAGCAGGTACGCGCCCTGAACAGCGCCCAGCTGAACGCCCTCAACAGCGCGCAACTGCAGTCCTTGTCCACCGCGCAAGTGGCGCTGTTGAGCACCGCCCAGGCGACCAACCTGAGCACCACGCAAGTCCAGCTGCTCGGCAGCGACCAGCTGGTCGCCCTGGGCACCGACACCCTGGCCGTACTGAAAACCCAGCAGGTCGCCGCCCTGAAAACCAGCCAGATCGCCAGCCTCAACGCCGCGCAGATCGCCGCGCTGAGCACCCTGCAGGTCAGCAACCTCGGCACGCAGCAAGTGGCCGCGCTCGGCACCGACCAGCTGAACGCGCTGGAATCGCAAGACCTGCAAGCGCTGCGCACGGCGCAGATCGCCGCGCTGGGCACCAGCCAGATCGCCGGCCTGAGCACCGGGCAGGCCGCCGCCCTCAGCACCCTGCAGATCAGCAACCTGAGCACCACGCAACTGGCGGCGGTCGGCAGCGCGCAACTGCAAGCGTTCTCCACCACCGACATCGTGGCGCTGAAGACCGCGCAAGTGACGGCGCTCACCACCAGCCAGCTGGACGCCCTGCTGAGCGACCAGTTCCGCGCCCTCAACACGGCGCAGATCAACGCGCTGGGCACGGCGCAATTCCAGTCGCTGGGCAGCGAGCAGATCGTGGCCCTGACCACGCTGCAGGCCGCCAACCTCAACTCCGCGCAACTGCAGGCGCTCAGCGCCAGCCAGCTGGCCGCGCTGGAAACCGAAGACCTGGCGGCGATGAAGACCGCGCAAGTCAACGCCTTCAAGACCAGCCAGATCGTCCTGCTCAACAGCGATCAGATCGCCGGCCTGAGCACGCTGCAAGTGTCGACCCTGGCCTCGCAGCAAGTGGCCGCGCTGGGCACCGCCCAGGTGCAGGCGCTGGAAACCCAGGACCTGGCCGCGCTGAAGACGGCGCAACTGCAAGTGCTGGGCAGCGACCAGCTGGACGCCATCACCACCACCCAGCTGCAAGCGCTGACGGCGGCCCAGCTGGCGTCGCTGGCCACGGCGCAGATCCAGGCGTTGCTGACCACGCAGATCGCCGCGCTGACCACGCAACAAGTGGGCGCCCTGGCCACCGGCCAGATCGCCAGCCTGAGCACCAGCCAGCTGGCCGCCTTCACCACCGATGAAATCGCCGCGCTGAAGAGCGCGCAGGTGGCGTCGCTGCTGACCGCGCAAGTGGTGCGCCTGAGCACCGACCAGGTATTCGCGCTGACCAGCAACCAGGTGGCCGCCATGACCACCGGCCAGCTGTCCTCGCTGAGCTCCGACCAGGTGGGCGCCTTCGGCACCGAGGACCTGGCCGCGCTGAGCGCCGCGCAACTGGCCGCGCTCGGCTCGCTGGCCAACCTCAGCACCGACCAGATCCAGGCCCTCACCACGGCCCAGATCGGCGGCCTGACCACGGCCCAGATCGCCGCGCTGAACACCGCGCAAATCGTCGCCCTGACCACGCGCCAGATCGGCGCCCTCAGCACCAACGGCGTTGGCGTGCTGAGCAGCGACCAGCTGAAAGCGCTGGAACTGGAAGACTTGGCCGCGATGAAGACGTCGCAGATCAACGCCCTGAGCACCACCCAGGTGACGCAGCTGAGCACCGACCAGATCGCCGCCCTGACCACGCTGCAGTTCGGCACCCTGCTGACGCAGCAGGTGGCCGCGCTCGGCACCGCGCAGATCAAGGCCCTGTCGGCCGACGACATCGCGGCGTTGAAAACCGCGCAAGCCGCCACCCTCGGCAGCGACCAGCTCGGCGTGCTGTCCGACCTTCAGGTGCAAGCCCTGTCCGGCACCAACCTGAACGCCCTCGGCAGCGCGCAAGTGCGGGCGCTGAGCACCGACCAGATCGTCGCCCTGACCACGCAGCAATACGCCCTGCTCGGCAGCGCGCAAGTGGCCGCCCTCAGCACCAAGCAACTGAGCGCGATCGAGCAGGATGACCTGGCCGCGCTGAAAACCGCCCAGATCGCCATCCTCGGCACCGACCAGATCCAGGCGCTGGCGCCGGACCGCATCGCCGCGCTGACCACCGCGCAGGCGCAGGCGCTGAGCAGCACCCAGCTGCAGGCGCTGGGCTCGGCCCAAGTGCAGGCGCTGAGCACGGCCGACCTGTTCGCGCTGAAGTCGGCGCAGATCGCCGCCCTCAACACCAACCAGCTGAACGCGCTGCTGGACTACCAGCTGCAAAGCTTCGGCCTGGTCCAACTGGGCGCGCTCAGCAGCACGCAGCTGCAGGCGCTCGGCAGCGACCAGATCATCCAGCTAACCACCACGCAGTACGGCTACCTGACCACCGCGCAGGTCGCGCTGCTGACCACCGCCCAGCTCGGCGCCATCGAGCTGGAAGACCTGGCCGCGCTCAAGACCGCGCAGTTGCTGGCCCTCGGCAGCGACCAGATCCAGTCGCTGACGGTGGACCGCATCGCCGCGCTGACCACGCTGCAGGCCCAGTCGCTGGCCACCCAGCAACTGGCGGTGCTGACCACGGCGCAAGTGCAGGCGCTGGAAACCGACGACCTGGCCGCGCTGAGATCCAGCCAGCTGCAGGCGCTGAGCAGCGCCCAGCTCAACGCGCTGAGCTTCAGCCAGGTGCAAAACCTCGGCAGCGCCCAGTTGAACGCCCTGACCAGCGCGCAATTCCATGCCCTGGGCAGCGACCAGATCATCGCCCTCAGCACCACGCAAGCCAGCCAGCTGGCCAGCGCGCAGTTGATCGCGCTGAGCTCCGACCAACTGGCCGCGCTGGAACTGGAAGACCTGGCCGCGCTGCTCAGCAACCAGATCGCCGCGCTGACCACGCAACAGTTCAGCCAGCTCGACCTGGCGCACGTCGGCGCGCTGACCACGGCGCAAGCCATCGCCGTGACCACGGCGCAACTGGCGGCGCTGTCCACCAGCCAGTTCCAGGCGCTCAGCACCGACAACCTGGCGGCCCTGAAAACCGCGCAGATCGCCGCGCTGACCACCAACCAGCTGATCACGCTGACCCAGGACCAGCTGCAAAACCTGACCACCGACCAGATCGACGCGCTGACCTCGGCCCAGGCCTCGTCGCTGACGACCGACCAGATCGCCTCCCTGACCTCGACCCAGGTCGACAACCTGGGCACGCGCCAGTTGAACGCGCTGACCAGCGCGCAGATCGCCGCCATCAGCACCGACAACTTCACCACGCTGTCGAGCGTGCAGATCGGCGCGCTCAACGCGGCCCAGTTCGGCGCCATCACCACCGACCAGATGGTGGCCCTGAGCAGCGAACAGGCCGTGGCGCTGACCACCGCGCAGATCGCCGCATTCAGCAGCGACCAGCTGGACGCGCTGGAAACGCGCGACTTCGTGGTGCTGAAAACGGCGCAGATCGCCGCCATCAGCGCTGCCAACGTGGCGGCGCTGACCACCGACATCGTCAGCGTGCTGACCACCGCGCAGTTCGCCGGCCTGAACACCGACCAGATCGCCGCCCTGCAGACCGACCAGATCGTGGCGCTGACCAGCGCCCAGGTCACCACGCTGAGCTCGGCCCAGATCGGCGCCCTCAGCCCTGATCAGGTGAGCGCGTTGGCGACCGAAGACTTCGTCTCGCTGCGCAGCAGCCAGCTGGCCGCCTTCAACACCGCGCAGTTCGCGGCGCTGACCAGCGACCAGCTGAACGCGCTGTCCACCAGCGCCTTCACCGCGCTGACCACGGCCATGCTGAGCCAGCTGACCGCCAGCCAGTTCAGCCAGCTGAGCACGGCGCAGATCGGCGCCCTGACCACGGCGCAGGCTGTGTCGCTGAGCACCGACCAGCTGGCTGCGCTGACCAGCGACCAGTTCCCGGTCCTCAGCACCAGCGCCATCCGTGTGTTGCAGTCCGACCAGTTCGGCGCGCTGAGCACCGATCAGATCGTGGCGCTGGCCACCCAGCAAGTGCGCGCCCTGAACAGCATGCAACTGGGCGGCCTGACCACCGACCAGGTGGCGGCGCTGGAAACCCGCGACCTCGCGGCCTTGACCACCGCGCAACTGAACCTGCTGAACACCGACCAGGTGCAGGCACTGCTGACCGACCAGCTGGCCTCGCTGTCCACCGCGCAGCTCAGCACCCTGAGCACCGACCAGATCAGCGCCGGCCTCAACACCGACCAAATCGTCGCCCTGACCACGCAGCAAGCCGCCGCCCTGGCCACCAAACAGGTCGCGGCCCTGACCACCGACCAGATCGTCGCGCTGGAAACGCAGGACTTGTCCTCGTTCAGCACGCGCCAGATGGTGGCGCTGACCAGCGACCAGGTGAGCGCGCTGCGCAGCGACCAATTGAACGCGCTGACCACGGCCGAACTGGCCGCGCTCACCACCAGCCAGCTGATCAACGGTCTGAGCACCGACCAGCTGGTGGCGCTGGACACCGCCCACCTGAACGCGCTGACCACCAACCAGCTGACCTACGGCATCAGCAGCGACGCCATCGCCACGCTGACCACCGACCAGCTGCAATCGCTGCGCACCGCGCAGACCGCCTACCTGGGCACGGCGCAGGTGGCCGCGCTGACCACCGACCAGATCGTCGCCCTGAGCAGCCAGCAGGTCGCCACCCTGACCACCCAGCAGGTGACCTCGCTGACCACCGACCAGATCGTCGCGCTGGAAACGGCCGACCTGGCCTCGTTCACCACGCGCCAGATGGTGGCGCTGAACACCGACCAGGTGGCGGCCCTGACCAGCGACCAGTTGAACAGCCTGACCACCACCGAGCTGGCGGCACTCACCACCAGCCAGCTCAGCCTCGGCCTCACCACCGACCAGCTGGTCACGCTGGATAGCGCCCACATCAGCGCGCTGACCACCAACCAGCTGGCCTACGGTGTCGGCGTGGCGTCGATCGCCGCCTTGACCACCGACCAGATCCAGGCGCTGCGCACCACGCAAGCGGCGACCCTGACCACGCTGCAAGTGCAGGCGTTGACCACCGACCAGATCGTCGCGCTGACCACCGCGCAGGCGTCCACCCTGAGCACCCAGCAGGTCGCGTCGCTGACCAACGACCAACTGGCCGCGCTGGAAACGGCCGACCTCAACGCCTTCAGCACGCGCCAGGTGGTGGCCCTGCAGGTCACCCAGGTGGCCTCGCTGAGCAGCGACCAGCTGAACAGCCTGAGCACCACGCAACTGACGGCGCTGACCACCAACCAGCTCGTCAACGGCCTCACCAGCGGGCAGGCACGCGCGCTGAGCACCGACCAGATCTACGCCCTCAGCACCCAGCAGCTGGCCTACGGCTTCAGCGTCGACAACCTGAACGCGCTGACCAGCGACCAGATCCAGTCGCTGCGCACCGTGCAGATCGCCGGCCTGACCACGCTGCAGGCGAGCGGCCTGAGCACCGACCAGATCGCGGCGCTGGCCACCGCGCAGATGACCGGCCTCAACACCGCGCAAATGCAGGCGCTGACCGGCGACCAACTGGCCGCCATCAACACCGCGCAGCTCGCCGCGCTCGACACCCAGGACCTGGCCGCGCTGAGCGCCAGCCAGTTCACCGGCCTCAGCACCGACCAGACCGTGGCGCTGACCACGGCCCAGGTGCGCGGCCTGAAGACGCTGCAAATCAACGCCATCGGCGCCAGCCAGATCGGCGTCTTCACCAGCGACCAGCTGCAGGCGCTGAGCACCCAGCAGGCCGCCGCGCTGAGCGTGGACGCCGTCACCGGCCTCTCGACCGCGCAGCTGAACGTGCTGACCACGGCCGACGTCGCCGCGCTGGGCACGCTGCAGATCTCCAGCATCGACACCGCCAAGCTGGTCGGCCTGAACACCGACCAGATCCAGGCCCTGACCAGCGCGCAACTGGGCGCCATCACCAACGACCAACTGATCGCCTTCGGCACCGGCCAGGTCGCGGCGCTGCGCACCGCGCAGATCGGCTACCTGAGCACCATCCAGCTGGGCGCGCTGACCAACACCCAGGTGCAGGCGCTGACCACCGACCAGATCGCCTCGATCAAGCTGACCCAGATCCCGGCGCTGACCGTCGATCAAATGGGCGTGCTGCAAAGCGACCAGCTGCGCGCGCTGACCACTGGCCAGATCCAAACGCTGTCGGCCTCGCAGCTGACCGCGTTGAGCAGCGCCCAGGCCGGCGCCCTGACCACGGCGCAGATGGGCGCGCTGAAGGTGGCCCAGATCAGCACGCTGGACGCGACCCAGATCAACGGCTTCAGCACCGACCAGCTGGGCGCGTGGAGCACCACCCAGTTCGGCGCGCTGACCAACGCCCAGATCGGCTACCTGTCGACCGACCAGATCGCCGGCCTGACCACCACGCAAGTGGCCGGCATCAAGACCAGCCAGCTGATCGTGTTCAGCAACGCCCAGCTGCAAGCCTTCACCGCCACCCAGGTGCCGGCGCTGGCCACGGCCGGGCTGACCTCGCTGAGCGTGGCGCAGGCCGACGCCTTCAGCGGCGCGCAGGTGGCGGCAATGTCGGTCACGCAGACCATGGCGCTGCCGTCCGGTTCGGTGAACTACGCCACCCCGCTGATCCTCGACCTGGACGGCAATGGCGTACAAACCCTGAGCATCGCGGCCGGCGTGCAGTTCGACATCCGCGGCGAAGGCAAGCCGGTGCAGACCGGCTGGGTGGACGCCCGTGACGGCCTGCTGGCCCTGGATCGCAACGGCGACGGCGTCATCAACGACGGCGGCGAACTGTTCGGCGGCGCCACCACGCTGGCGGACGGCGGCAAGGCGGCCGACGGCTACAGCGCCCTGCGCGCGCTGGACAGCAACGGCGACGGCCAGATCACCAGCGCCGACAGCGCCTACGCTGCCCTGCGCGTGTGGGTGGACGGCAACTCGGACGGCATCAGCCAGACCGGCGAGCTGAAAACCCTGGAGCAGCTCAACATTGCCGCCATCAGCACCCAGGCCGACCACGCGCTGGCCCAGCAAAACGGCAACATCGTGGGCCTGACGTCGAGCTACACCAGCACCGACGGCAGCGTGCACGCCAGCGCCGACGTCTGGTTCCTGGCGCAAAAACAGGCGGCAACATCCACTGCCACCTTGCAACAGCAGGTGTCGGGCCTGAGCCATGCGATCGGCGGCTACGCTGCCGCGGACGCGGCACCTGCGGCGCAAACGCAACAGCTGGACGTGCTGAAGCCTGCGGCCGGCGTGGATACGCAGACGCTGAGCGACGCCCTCAAGCACTACAGCGCCGCCCAGGGCCTGCAAGGCCTGACCGCCGTCTTCACCGGCAAGCCGCAACAACAGGAGCACGCCACCAGTTGGTTCGCCGCCCCGAACCGCTAACGTCATCCCGGCGAAAGCCGGGATCCATGGCACGCTCAGCATGGATTCCGGCTTTCGCCGGAATGACGTAACTGGTGAATGGTTGAGCAGCGGGGGTTTTACAGTCTTGCTCCAGAGCCAAAAGTTGCCCCTTACCCAGCGACAAAAAGGTATGATAGGGCCTACCTTTTTTGGTTCGTTCCCAAGCTCAGCTATGACCGTACAAGCCCCCGCAGCACCCGTTCCCGATAACAGCCCGCTGGGCACCGTCATGGGCATGGCCGCCCAGGGCGTTCTTTCCATCGGCGACCTGTTCGGCGCAGCGGCTGTCCTGCAGGAAAGCGGGCAGTTGCCGGCCGCCATTGCCCTGTACCGCACCTGGATCGAGCACACGCCGTCGCCGCTGGCCTATGCCGCCTGCTTCAACCTGGCCGTGGTGCTGTCCAATGCCGGCGACGACGCCGGCGCCGAGGCCGTGCTGCGCAAGGCCATGGCGCAAAACCCGCATTTCGTCGAGGCCCGCCTCAACCTGGGCACCCTGCTGGAACGCACCGGCCGCCCGGACGACGCGCTGGCCATGTGGAAGTCCATCCTGTCCGACCCGATCGAACCGGATATCAAGACCAACACCACGCTCTACATCCAGACCCTGAACAACCTTGGCCGCCTGCTGGAAATCCAGAAGCGCTACCCGGAAGCGGAAGCCATGCTGGCCCTCAGCCTGCGCGTCGATCCGCAACAGGCCAATGTGATGACGCACTGGGTCCACCTGCGCCAGAAGCAGTGCGAATGGCCGGTGTACGCCGGCCTGGAACACATCTCGGTCGCCACCATGATGGAAGGCACCTCGGCGCTGGCCATGCTCAGCGCCTCGGCCGACCCGGCCATGCAGCTGGCCGCGGCCAAGCGCTTCGTCAACGAAAAGATCAACGCCGCCGTGGCGCCGCTGACCGGCGCCCACGGCTATGGCCACAACCGCCTGCGCATCGGCTACCTGTCCTCGGACTTCTGCTCGCACGCGGTGTCCATCCTGACCGCCGAACTATATGAGCTGCACGACCGTAACAAGTTCGAGGTGTACGCCTTCAGCTGGAGCCGCGAGGACGGCTCGCCGATCCGCGCGCGCGTGGTCAAGGCCATGGACCACTACATCCGCATCGATAAACTGAGCGACGAGCAGGCCGCGCGCACCATCCGCGCCCACGAGATCGACATCCTGGTCGACCTGCACGGCTTGACGCTGGGCGCGCGCCCGCAGATCCTGGCCTACCGCCCGGCGCCGGTGCAGCTGACCTACCTCGGCTTCCCCGGCAGCACCGGCCTGCCCGGCATCGATTACGTGATCGCCGACGAATTCCTGATCACGCCGGAGATGACCGAGCACTTCACCGAGAAGCCGCTGTACCTGCCGGACTGCTTCCAGATCAACGACCGCCAGCGCGCCATCGCGCCCAAGCCGACCCGCGCCTCGGTCAACCTGCCGGAAGACGCGTTTGTCTTCTGCTCGTTCAACAACAACTTCAAGTTCACGCCCGACCTGTTCGAGGTCTGGATGAACATCCTGCGCCGCGTGCCGAATTCGGTCCTGTGGCTGGTGGCCGATTATCCGGAAGTGCGCGAGAACCTGTTCCGCTACGCCGAGCAGGCCGGCATCGACCGCAATCGCCTGATCTTCAACACCCGCGCGGTGCCGGCCGAATACCTGGCGCGCTACCAGCTGGCCGACCTGTTCCTGGACACCTTCCCGTTCAACGCCGGCACCACCGCCAGCGACGCCCTGTGGGCCGGCCTGCCGCTGCTGACCTGCGCCGGCCAGACCTTCTCGTCGCGCATGGCGGGCAGCCTGCTGCGCGCGGTCGACCTGCCGCAGCTGATCACCTACAATTTCGCCGACTACGAAGAGAAGGCGGTGGAACTGGCCAACAACCCGCAGCGCATCGCCGCCATGAAGCGCCAGCTGCAGGCCAACCGCATGACCTGCGCGCTGTTCGACAGCCCGCGCTTCGTGCGCAATATGGAGGCGGCGCTGCTGAAGGTGGCCAAGCCGGCCGCGCCGCGCCTGGCCACGCCGGCGCATGCGGTGCGGCCGTCGGAAGAGTCGCCGGCCGCGCCAGTGCGCATCGACCAGATCCCGATCGTGGCCGTGTCCTACAACGCGCCGGACCTGATCGAAGCGCTGCTGCGCACCCTGCGCCAGCACTACACCAACCGCGTCTACATCATCGACGGTTCGAATCCGGACGTGGCGGAGCAGATCCGCGCCATCACGGACGGCCATGAGAATGTGGAGTTCATCCCCTTCGGCTACAACATCCACCACGGCCCCGGCATGTCGTGGGCCATCAACCACCTTGGCCTGTCGGGCGAGGTGCTGTTCCTGGATTCCGACGTCGAGATCCTGAAAGCCGGCTTCCTGGAATCGCTGCACAGCCATCTGAAGCCGGGCATGTACGGCGTCGGCAATGTCCAGTGGGTCAACGAGTCGGGCCACAGCCGCGAGGCCGGCACTGCGGACGCCATCCCTTATCTGCACCCGGCCTGCATGCTGGTGAACGTGGAAGTGATGCGTCAGTGGCCGCTGCCGATCAAGCACGGCGCGCCGCTGCTGCCGGCCATGATCGCGCTGCACCAGGCCGGCGCCTCCAATCTGCTGCAAGGCGTGGACTGGGTGCGCGATGACTTCAGCCGCGAGCCGAAACGCCACTACATCAAGCATGACTGGCAAGGCACCGTGATCCGCACCGGCGGCTATCACTACGACCTGCCCAGCAGCGGCGGCGAATTCAATGCCGACCTGCTCGGCCTCGTGCCGACCAACGCGCGCAAAGTGGTGGAACTGGGTTGCCGCGACGGCTCCTTCGCAAAAGCCTACCGCGCCCGCAACCCGCTGGCCAACTACACCGGTATCGAGGCCGATCCGGCGCCGGCGCAAGCCGCGCGGCCGCACTGCGACTTCGTGTTCAACGAGCATATCGAACAAGCCGGCGCCGACCTGTGGGACCACGTGCGCGGCGCCGATTGCTGGGTGCTGGACGAAGCGCTGGAAACGCTCGACGATCCATGGAGCCTGCTGCAAAAAATCCGCACCAACATCGCACCGGGCGGCAAGATCGTGGTCGCCCTGCGCAACTTCCAGCACTGGAGCATGCAGGCGCGCCTGAACGCCGGCGACCTGCGCTACGGCCCTGGCGGCATCGAGAAGGCCAGCAAGCGTATCTTCACGCGCGGCGTGATGCTGGAGATGCTGCAGCAGAGCGGCTTCCAGATCAGCGGCGGCAGCGCGCGCATCGTTGACGAGCCGGCACGTGAAAAATACCTGCCGGCCATCCGCATGATGGCCGGCGCCAGCGGCGTCGATCCGGTGGTGGCGGTGGAGGATGCGCTGCCGTGGCAGTACATCATGATCGCCGTCGCCGCCTGACGCCTGTTACCGAATACACGGACTTTTACATGAGCTATCCCAAAGTCAGCATCGTCATCCCGTCCTACAAGCCGCAGCATTTCGAGATGTGCCTGCGCTCGGCCATCGGCCAGTCGTACCTGAATATCGAGATCCTCGTCAGCGACAACTGCCCGACCGAGGAGATCCGCGACATCTGCGCCCGCTACGCGCACAACGGCGTGATCTACCAGCGCTCCAGCGTCTACCGCGAGCAGAACGTCAACGCCGCGCTGGCCGGCGCCAAGGGAGAGTTCATCAAGCCGCTGTTCGACGACGACCTGCTGCACCCGTTCTGCATCGAGCGCATGGTGGCCGCCATGCAGCCGCGCCCCGACGTGCAGATGGTGTTTTCGGCTTCGCAGGTGATCAACTCCGACAACGAGCGCATCGAAACGCGCCGCCCGTATGAGGCCAGCGGCACGCTGTCCGGCCTGGACGTGCACCGCCGCGTCACGCTGGGCATGGAGAACTTCATCGGTGAATTCACCACCGTGATGTTCCGCCGCCAGACCATGTGGGACGTCGGCCTGCACCAGCTGTACAAGATGGGCGACCACGATTTCCTCACCGGCCTGGCCGACCTGATCGCCTACCTGAACCTGACCAGGGACGGCAGCATGTTCTACATCGACGAGGAGCTGACCTACTTCCGCAAGGACCCGCGCCTGCAGTCGAACTCCAATCCGACCTCCAACCCGTTCTTCGGCAACTGCTTCTCGGACTACATTGACCTGCTGCGCGTGTCGCTCGACGCGCAGATCATCAGCTCCGACGAGTACCGCTCGATGCACCCGCAGGTGGACGCGGTGTTCCTGCGCCTGAATAACCTGTTCCCGCAAGTCGGCGAGGCGCGCGAACGCTACCTGGCCCGCATGGCCAAACTGGACCAGTAAGGAGAAGCGATGTCCCACCTTGACGAAGCCCGGCTGATCGACCTGCCCAAGTTCCACGACCCGCGCGGCAACCTGTCGGTGATCGAGGGCGGACATCACGTCCCCTTCGACATCAAGCGCGTGTACTACCTGTACGACGTGCCGGGCGGCTCCTCGCGCGCCGGCCACGGCCACCTGCACCTGCAGCAGTTCTTCATCGCCATGTCGGGCAGTTTCGACGTCATCGTGGACGACGGCTACAACCGCAAGAAGATCCACCTGAACCGCTCCTACTACGGCCTGTACGTGCCCGGCATGATGTGGCGCGAGGTGGAGAACTTCTCCTCGGGCGGCGTGTGCCTGGTGCTGGCCTCGACCCACTACGACCCGTCCGACTACTATTTCGACTACGACGAATTCGTGGTCGCCGCGCGCAATCATCACCCTACCTGAACGCATCATGATGAATCCTCAACTGACCCGCTTTTACGAACGCTTCGGCGCCGGCGACGGCCTGTTCTATCCCGGCCACGCCTCGGCGCTGGTGGTCCTGGGCGGCAAGAAGATTTTGTTCGACCCGATCGTGCTGTCGCAGCCCTACGACAATGCGTGGGTGTTCTACCCACCGCAGATCGTCGACCCGCGCTGGTACGAGGTCGATGCCGTGGTGGTGTCGCATATCCACCAGGACCACTACGACTTGCCGTTCCTGCGCAAGCTGCCGCCGCAGGTCAAGCTGATCGTCGTCGGCGACCGCCCCGGTTTCGAGAGCGACATCAAGGAAAAGGTCGGCCGCGAAGTCACCGTGGTGCCGCCGGAAACCGTCAACGAGATCTTCCCCGGCGTGAAGCTGTACGCGATCAACCACGAAAGCAACGGCATCGATTCCTCGGCCATCGTCTACAACGACAACTTCTGCGTCTACCACGGCAACGACAACTACCTGCAGCCGGCATCGATGCGCAAGTTCACCGAGATCAATCCGCACATCAACGTCGCCTGCGTGCCTTACGCCTACATCCACTGGTATCCCTTCCTGATGGAGTACGACAACGACCAGGAGGGCAAGCTGCACAAGGAGCGCGAGCGCGCCCGCCTGGTCAACCACTACATGGACGACTTCCTCAACAACGTCGACATCCTGAAGCCAGACGTCGCCATCCCCTTCGGCGCCAACCTGCTGATCGACGACGGTAATATGCGCTCGGACATCAACATGGCGGTGCAGACGCCGGTCGAGCTGACCGACTACGCCCGCAAGGTGCGTCCGGAAACCGCCAAGCGCGTGCAGCCCATGCTGGCCGGCGACTACTACGGCATCGGCCCGAACGGCCCTGAACTGACCATCGCCCGCACCTATGAGGCGGAGAGCTACCGCGACGACGCCCAGGCCTTCCTGGCTTCGCGCCCGCAGAAAACCCCGAGTGTCGACGGCCCGCCCGTCGATCTGGACCAGTTCCTGCAAACGCTGAACAAGCGCCTCGAAGGCTGCGGCGCGCCGATCGACAATATCGTGCGCATGGACCTGAACTACCGAGGCGGCAAGGTGCTGATCGAGATCGACTGCCTGACCTACAAGGCGCGCGCGGTGGACAGCTTCACCGAAGGCCGCCCGTATCACCACTTCAAGCTGGACCCGGTGGCCTCGTCCGACTGGCTGAACGGCGACGCCTTCCTGGAAATCCTCGGCACCCGCCGCTTCACGCTCAAGCGCGTGCCGGACCTGTACCTGCCGGACCTGCTGCGACTTGTGAACACGGTGTTTTAAAACAGATTGGAACTATCATGAGCGTACCCTTCCTCGACCTGAAAGCCATCAACCTGACGCAAGCCGCCGAGCTGGAAGCCGCCTTCAAGCGCGTGCTCAACTCCGGCTGGTACATCCTCGGCTCCGAAACGGCGGCCTTTGAAGCCAGCTTCGCGGAATACTGCAACAGCGCGCACGGCATCGGCGTGGCCAACGGCCTCGATGCCATCTTCCTGATTTTGAAGGGCTACGGCATCGGTCCCGGCGACGAAGTGATCGTGCCGTCCAACACCTTCATCGCCACCTGGCTGGCGGTCAGCCACTGCGGCGCCAAGCCGGTGCCTGTGGAGCCGGTGGAAGGCACCTACAACATCGATCCGTCGAAGGTGGAAGCGGCCGTCACTGGCAAGACCAAGGCCATCATCGCCGTCCACCTGTACGGCCAGCCGGCCGACATGGGTCCTATGAAGGACATCGCCAAGCGCCGCGGCCTGAAGCTGATCGAAGACGCGGCGCAGGCGCACGGCGCGCGCTACCACGGCGGCGTCACCGGCCAGTTGGGTGACGCGGCGGCTTTCAGCTTCTACCCAGGCAAAAACCTTGGCGCGCTGGGCGACGGCGGCGCCGTCACAACCAGCGACGACGCGCTGGCGGAGCGCATCCGCACCTACCGCAACTACGGCTCCAAGATCAAGTACTACAACGACGTCCCCGGCTACAACTCGCGCCTGGACGAACTGCAGGCGGCCCTGCTGGCGGTCAAGCTCACCACGCTGGACGAAGGCAACGCACAGCGCCGCGCCATCGCCGCCTACTACCAGCAGCACCTGGCCGGCATCGCCGGACTGACGCTGCCAGAAATCCCGTCGTGGGCGGAACCGGTGTGGCACTTGTACGTGGTGCGTCACGCGCAGCGCGACCTGCTGGCCAAGAAGCTGGCGGAAAAACAGATCGGCACCATCGTGCACTATCCGGTGCCGCCGCATTTGCAGCCGGCGTATGCGGAAATGGGCTACAAGGAAGGCGACTTCCCGATTGCGGAAGCGATCCACCGCGAAGTTCTGAGCCTGCCGGTGTCGCCAACCATGACGCTGGAAGATGCCGCCGAAGTGGTGGCTGGCGTCAAAGCCGTGCTGGCGGAATTGGGCTGAGATGTTCCGCAAGCCGCGTTCAGTGCGCGGACGGCAGCTGCTGTTCCGCGACGCCACCGTGGCGGATGCCGAGTTTATCCTCGCACTGCGCACGGACGAAAAGAAAGGCGAGTTTTTATCGGCCACCGTGCCGGACGTGCAAGCGCAGCGCGACTGGCTGGCGCGTTACGCGGCCGATGATGCGCAGGTCTACTTCATCATCTGCAAATTGGATGGCACACCGGTCGGAACCGTGCGGCTGTATGATCAGCGCGGCGATTCGTTCTGCTGGGGATCGTGGATCAAGAGCGATGGCGCGCCCAGTGGTTTCGGCGTCGAGTCGGCGCTAATGGTGTACGACTTCGCGCTGCAAACCGGCTTCACCCGCGCGCACTTCGATGTCCGCAAGGGGAATACGTCCGTGATCCAGTTCCACGAACGCTTCGGCGCCGTGCAGGTGGGCGAGACCGATGAGGACAATCTCTACGAAATGAGCAACGCCGCCATCAAGGCGGCGCTGCAGCAGTATCGCAAATACCTGCCGGACGGCGCGGCCGTCGCGTTCTAACGTCATTCCGGCGAAGGCGGACGGTCCGCCGCTGCGGTCCATGGAATATATGCTTTAACACGGCGGATGCGTTCTATGGATTCCAGCCTTCGCCGGAATGACGGGGTTTCACTCGCGGCGGATCTTTTTCTGGCGGACGCTGTGCAGCGGGCCTTCCGCCAGCACCACCTTGGCAGGCACCTTGAACGGCGCCAGGTGCGCCAGGCATTCCTGGCGGATGCGCTTCTTCAGGCTGTCCACGCTTTCCGGGCTGTCCACCACCACCTTGGCCACCACGATGTTGCCGAGCATGGCGTGCTTCTCACCGAACACCGCCACGTCCTGCACGTTGTCCATTTCCAGAATCACGCTCTCGACTTCCGACGGATACACCTTCTGGCCGGCCACGTTGATCAGGTCCGTCACGCGGCCGAGGATGCGGAAGTAATCGCCATCGACCTCCACCTGATCCTGCGTGTTGAACCAGCCGTCCGCATCAAACTCCGATGGCGCATTCAGGTAGCCCACCATCGCGTACTGCGATTTAATCCACAACACGCCATCCACCACCTTGGTCTGGAAGCCCTCGCCGCCCACGCGCACCCAAAGCGAACCATCCTCGCGCGACTGCGAACGCAGGACGCCCACTTCGGACAAGCCATAGGTCTGCAGCAGGTCGACGCCAGGGAACTGCGCACGCACGCGGTCCAGCGTCGATTGCGGCATCACTTCCGTGCCGTAGGTGATGCGCTTGAGCGACGACAGGTCGTACTGATGCTGCAGGTTGGACGCCATCATCAGCGTCAGGAACGACGGCGTGGCCGGCAGCAGCTCCACCTTGTATTTCTCGATCGCCGCGCAGATGTTCGGCACCGAGCGGTCGGCCACCGTCACCACCGTGCCCAAGCTCGACGTGATCGCCAGGATGGTGTTGATGCCGCCGAAGTGGTCGATCATCAGGAACGGAATCGCCACCACTGGCGCGCGCTGCTTGCGGAACTTCTCGGCCACCTGGTGGAAGTCGTGCAGGATGCCTTTCGGCTTGCCGGTCGAGCCGGACGAGAACAGCACCATGCCCGGCGTGCCGCGCTGGCGGAATTCGTTGAGCAGCGCGTTGTCGGTCTTCAGGCCGCGATGGGTGATGGTGGCGTCGCGGCCGGCCGCGTCAAACTCCACGTACCACTCGCAACCCGAAACGCCCAGCGCCACCGACTCTTCCACCACCGAGGTGCGCGTCAGCGGGATCACGATGCTGCCGTTGCGGCACAGCGCCATGATCATGCAGAACACTTCCGGCGAATAGTCGCCCAGCACCACCACCGTCTCGCCGCGCTGGATGCCGGCGTCCTGCACGCGCTGGTAGAAATCGTCGATCAACGCAACGACGCCGCCATAGCTGACCTCACGGCCTTCGTGGATGAAAGCGATGCGCTCGGGCGCGCTCTGGAACCGCTCGATCAGCCATTCCATGATTACACTCCCAGATCGTTCAGCACCAGCTTGATCAGTTTGTAGGAGGTGATATTGCCCGCGTCTTCGTCGGGGATGGTCACCTTGAATTCCTCTTCCAGCGCCAGCACCAGGTTCATATGGCGCAGCGAGTCCCAGTTCGGCACGTTGTCCATGCTGGAATCTTCATTGATGGTGGCGGCGTCCACGTTCAGCATGGTGGCCATTACTTGTTTCAGGGCGTCTTCATTCAACATAAGTCATCTCTATCCATGGGTTGGCGGGTGCGGCGAAATCGGCCGCGGCGATGGCGTATCTTCGCACACCTTCGCTGGTTTCTTCTTGCAAGGGCATGCCCAGGCGGGCATAGAAATCGGCCACTTGCGCGTTCTTGGCGCTCGGGATGTATTCCGCACGCAGTTCGGTGCAGCCGCGCTGCATGGCGTCGGCGGCGATGCGGGTCCAAATGCCCGTTTCGACACCGCGGCCGATCACACGGCAGCTCATAAGGAAATTCTCGATAATGGCCGCCCGGCCTTCGTAGCGCATCACGGCCACGCCGGTCAGGCCGGCATTGCCGAATTTATCGCTGACCACCAGCGAGTAGACGGCATGCGTATCGCTACCCATCATCTGCTCGATCTCGGCCACGCTGTAGCGGGTGGTGGTGAGGTTGAACTGGTTGGACTTCTGCGACAGCTCGCTGATGCGGGCCGCGCTGGCGCGCGCATTGCGCGTCAGCTCCACCTTCAGTTCCAGCGATGCCAGATACTCTTCCTGCGAGCCGAATTGCGCCTTCAGTTCTTCCGCACCGGCGCGCTGGCGGTATTGTTCGGTCTTGCCCTTGCTGTCGGCCGCGATGCCGCCGGCCAGGAACAGGGACTTGATCTCGGCCACCACGCGCGGGTAGTCGGAGAGCGTGGCCGGCACCTGCACGGTTTTCACCATCGGCAGCTGCTGGCGCACGGCTTCGCATTCAAACGAGGAATCGTCGAGGAACACGAAGCTGTCCAGGCCCACGTTCAGTTCCTGCGCCAGGGCGCGCAGGTTGGACGGCTTGTCTTCCCAGTTGACCTTTTTGGCCACCAGTTGGGATTCTTTCAGCACCATGTCCGGATGCTTGTGCAGCACTTCGTCGACATCGGCCGGGTTGTTCTTGGTGACCAGCGCCAGCAGGATGCCCTGGCGTTCCAGCGCGGCGAATTCCTGTTGCATGCGCCAGAAGATATTGCCAGGATAATCGTAGGGACCGAGCTTGATGCCGTTCAGCAGATCCTCGCCGATCACGCCGCTCCACAGGGTGTTGTCGCAGTCCAGCGCCAGCACCTTGTAGAAGTGGGCGCCGAAGCCGCGCGCGGCGGCGGCGATGCGGCGCGCCAGTTCGTTCATGTAGGCGCCCGTGTACGGCGCCTTGCTGCGGAAGTAGAAGCGCGCGTCGAAGGCGGCTTGCTGGCCGACCGCGCGCACGATGTCTTCCGTATCGATCATGCGGATGTTGGCGAACGGCGCAGCCTCCTCGCGCAACGCGGCGTTGAAGCGCGCCAGCACAATCGCCACCGCGTCCTGTCCGCCTGCGTCGGCCGCCACGCCCATGCGGTGGAAGGTGCCGAGGTAAATCGCCGGCACCGCGCGCGCCTTGTCGAACACCATGCGGTAGCGCTGGCGCAGCTCCGCCTCCTTGGCATCGATGATGGCCGGGTCCAGGCTGTCCAGCTGCGCTTCAAACGATGGCAGCAGGTTGTCGAAGAATGGCAGCAGCACGATCTGCTCCACGCCGGCCTGCGCGAACAGGTCGATGTCGCCAATCGGATCGTCGTAGTTTCCAGCCACCAGTTCAATCCGCGCCCCGTTCAATAGCCCGTGCTTGCGCAGGTAGATGTTCAGCAGGTCCACCGTCGCGGAGGACGAGACGCCGATCTTCACGGTGCGCGGCTGGTCTTCTTTTTCCAGCGCGGTGACGGCCTGCGTCAACTGCATCATGGTGCTGTCGGCCTTGCCCAGCACTGCGAGTGCGGCCCCGCGCGGATCAAGCGAGTCACTCATCGCATCGCCATCCCGCCGTTGACGGCAATGGTGTCGCCGGTGATGAAGCCAGCATCCTCGGACACCAGATAGGCAACGGCGGCCGCCACGTCCGACGGCTTGGCCAGGCGGCGCAACGGCGTCTGGCGCGCGATCATCAGTTGTGCCTTCTCGGGAATGTCCCCGATCAGCGTGGTCTCGCACATGCCCGGCGACACGCAGTTCACCGTGATGCCCTGCGGCCCTAGTTCAGCCGCCATGTAGTTGGAAAACACCTGCAGCGCGCCCTTGGCCATGGCGTAGCCGGTCCAGGTGACGGACGGCGGACCGTCCAGCACCTGCGAAGTGATGTTGACGATGCGGCCCCACTTGCGGGCAGCCATCTCCGGCACCACGGCGCTGGTCATCAGGAACGCGCCCTTGACCTGCACATCCATCTGCTGCTGCACGTCGTCCCACGCGGTGGCGCTGAACGGCTTTGGATTGATGCGCGGCGACGCGTTGTTCACCAACACGCTGACTGCGCCAAACGCCTTCACCGCCGCCTGGTACAGCGCCTGCGCGCCTGCCTCGGTGGCGATGTCCGCCTGCACCGCCAGCGCGCGGCCCTTGCCTTCGCCGGCGGCCGCATTGATGTCCGCCACGATCTGCGCCGCGCGGTCGGCCTGTCCGCGATAGTTAACCACCACGCTGTAGCCGTCCGCCGCCAGACGCTGGCAAATCGCCTTGCCAATGCCGCCGGCGCCGCCGGTGACGATGGCCACGCGCGGGCGCGCATCGGCGGCCGGCGCGGCCTCCGGCTCGGCGGTGACCAGCACCTTCACCTTGCCGACGCCGGTCAGGATCACCTGCTGGTTCTGGTTGACGATGCGGGTATCCAGCTCCAGCAGGCGCTCGCGCTCATGCTTCTTCAGCACCGTGGCGCTGATGGTCAGCACGTCGCCCAGCCGCACCGGCAGCAGGAACTCCATGTTCTGCGACACCCACAGCGCGCCGGTGCCCGGCAGCTTGGTGCCGATTACGGTCGAGATGAAGGAAGCGCCCAGCATGCCGTGCACCACGATGTCCTTGAACGCCGTGGTTTCCGCATACGCACGGTCCACGTGCAGCGGATTATCGTCGCCGGTCATCTCGACGAACTTGCGCACGTCCGCTTCGGTAATGTGTTTGGTCAGCGTCTGCGTTTCACCAACCTGGATCGCGTCGAAATCTTTAAACATGCTCATGCTTCCTTCCTGGCCATCTTCCAGCGCCACACCGAGGCGCCGAAGTTGAAACCGGCGCCCACGGCGGCCAGCACCACGGTATCGCCATCCTTCACCAGCTTCTTCTCCACCGCCTCGCTCATGGCGATCGCCAGCGACGCGGCGCCGGTATTGCCCACGCGCGCCACGTTGGTGTACGTCTGTTCCAGCTTGTAGCCCATCTTGCGCACGATGTATTCGATCATGCGCAGATTCGCCTGGTGGAACAGCATGAAGTCGACGTCGGCCGGCGCCACGCCGCTCTTCTCGCAAGCCTTGCGGATCACGCGCGGCAGGTGGGTGATGGCCTGCTTCCAGGTGGCGATGCCGTTCATTTCCATGTAGTCCACCGCGCCGTCGAAGGCACGGCCGATGATCGGATGGCTGGAACCGCCGCCGCGCATGCGCACCGACTCGTAGTTCGAGCTGTCGGTATGGAAAGCGGAGGAGATGATGCCGTCGGCCGGGTCGTCGCTGCGGCTCAGCACTGCCGCGCCGGCGCCATCACTCAGATAGATGGCGGTGTTGACGTCGGAACGGTCGATGTAGCGCGACAGGAACTCAACGCCGATCACCACCGCGTTGCGCACCGACGGGTCCACGCGCATGCGGTCCGAGGCCACCGTCAGGCCGGTGACGAAGCCGGTGCAATTAGCCTGCAGGTCGAAGATCTGCGCGTTCGGCGCCTTCAGCTCCATCTGCACCTTGGCCGACAGCGGCGGATAGATGTAGTCGCCCGAGAAGGTGCAGGCGATGATCAGGTCCACCTCGTCCATGCTGATGCCGGCCATGTCGATGGCGCGTTGCGCCGCCAGCACCGCGTACTGCGACGCCGATTCGTCCGGACCGGCGATGTAGCGCTGCTCGATGCCGGTTTTCTCGACGATCCATTCGGGGGTGACGTCCAGGTTGCGGCACAGCGTCGCGTTATCCTCCGCGTGTTCCGGCAAGTGATGGCCGACGCCGGTGATGGTAATGCCCGGGAAGGGAAATGGAGTAGTGCTCACGATGCTGCCAACCCTAAAAAGTTTAACAATGCGGCGTTGCCGGTGCGGACCGACAGGCCGTCGGCCGCGTTGCCGTGGCCGGGATAAATGGTGCGCTCCGGCGTCAGGTCCTGCCAGTAGCCGAGGATAGTCTGCTTCAGCACCGTGTGGTCCTCGCCCGGCAGGTGAGACAGGCCGACGCCGCGCGCATACAGCGTGTCGCCGGTGAACCACGCGCTGCCGAATTCAATGATGCAGGAACCGGGCGTGTGGCCCGGCGCCGGCAGGTAGCGCAGCGGCGTGCCGGCGATGTCGGCTTCGTAGCCCGGTTCCACCAGCGTGGCCTCGGGCAGCACCACCTTGCGCTGGATTTTCATCGCCATCAGCAGGAAGTTGGAGGCCTTCATCAACTTAGCGTCGGCCTTGGGCACGAACACCGCGCAGCCGTATTTTTTCTGGAAGTGCGAGGCGCTGCCGGTGTGGTCGAAATGGCCGTGGGTGCAATACACTGCGTGCGGCCGCAGGCCATGTTCGCTCAACTCTGCGTCGATGGTTTCGCCATCGAGCCCGGCGTCGATCAGGATGCCGCCGCCTTCCACTGCCGCTTCGCAAAAATAGGCGTTGGAAGAGAACTCGCCGCTGGTCACGCGCCAGACATTGCCGCCGCCCCAGTTGCCGACCACGCTCGCCATGTCAGTTCACTCCACCCATGTAGATGGTCTGCGCGGTGATGTAGGAGCTGCGCTCGGAGGCCAGGAAATCCACGATGTTGAAGATGTCGTCCGGCTCCGCGTAGCGCGGGATCGGCAGGCCGGCGATCACCGCGTCGATCTTGTCGCCCGGGAGCTGCGCCAGCATGTCGGTCTTGATGGCGGTGATGGACAGCGTGTTGCAGGTGATGTTGAGCGGCGCCAGTTCCTTGGCCATGACGTTGGACAGCGTCGCCAGGCCGGCCTTGCAGGCGGCGTACACCGAATCGCCGATCGGCTCCAGGCTCACCGCCATCGAGCCGATGTTGATGATGCGGCCCCACTTCCCCTTGCGCATCAGCTTCGAGGCCTCGCGCGACACCATGAAGGCGCCCATCAGGTTGGTGTTGATCATGGCCTGCGCCTGCGCCGGCGGCATGATCATCGCGTACTGCGAGGTCAGCACGGCGGCGTTGTTGACCACAATGTGCACCGCGTCCGACACCTTCTTCAGCGCCGCAAAGCCCTGCTGCACCGAGGCCGGGTCGCCGATGTCGACCTGGAAGTGGTGATAGTCCGGATGTTCGATGGTGGCCTCGCCGCGCGCGAAGCCGGCCACGCGGCCGCCGTTGCGCAGGATATGCTCGGCCAGCAGGCGGCCCACACCGCGCCGGCTGCCGGTGATCAGCGCCAGCTTGCCAGCATAGGTGGAGCCGGTTGGGTTCATGCCTTTTCCGACAGCAGCAGCTCGATGTAGGCGGTCAGCGAGCGCACGTCGGTGAACGGCGACACCGGCTGGCTCATGGCGCGGTCGTCGGTCAGGCTGATATCGCGGCCGGCCTGCTCGGACACGGCGCCCTCGACGTCGACGATCACCGACACCAGCGACAGCGAATCGAGCACCGCGTCGGCGCCGAACAAACGGGTGTCCAGGCCGACGGTCAGCTGCTCGTCCGGGCCGCGTTCGTCGTTGATGTTGTTCAGGGCCTGCAGGATGATGGCGTGGATGGCGTCTTGGTTCAGCATGGGGTGGTCCTTGTAATGAATTATTCGGCGGCGCGGCGGGCGGCCGCGATCAGCACGTTCATGCGCGGCAGCGCGGTCTTGCGGTATTCGTCGGCCAGCATGCCAAGGTAGACGGCGTCCTCGAACGAACCGTCCTTCTGGCACAGGTGCTGGCGCAGGCGGCCCTCTTCCTTCATGCCCAGGTACTTCTGCCACTTGATCATCAACGTGTTGTTGGCGGCGATGATGCCGCACACGCGCAGCAGGCCCAGACGGTCGAACGCCAGCTCGTACAGCAGCTTCATGGCCTCGACGGCGGCCGGGACGCCCTGCGTGGCCGCCTCGTCGCCGATCAGGAAGCGTCCTGGCTCGCCGTGACGGTTGGCGCGGTCGATGCCGACCAGCGACAGCATGCCGACCGGATGGCCGTTTTTCAGCTCGATGATGTAGTTGTATTCCGAGGCCGGGCGGCTGGCGATCCATGCGGCCTGCTGCTCCACGCTGGCGGCGCCGGCGTTGAGGAAGCGGGCGCGCTGGGCGTTGCGCCAGCCCAGCGTCAGCGCGGCGTCTTCCGGCCGCAGCGGGCGCAGGTTGACGAATTCACCGCTCAGCACTTCGGTGTTCGGTACAACGGCTTGGGACATAAGGCTTCCTAGTAGACGATGAAGGCGGCGGCCTCCGGCACCGGCACGCCGGGCGCCGACGGCTTGTAGGCCATGCCGATGAACGATTGTTCCAGCGTGAAGCCGGCTTCGATCAAGTGGGCCAGCACTTCGCCGCCGTTGCGGTACAGGTAAATGTGGTCGGCATGGGCCGCGTTCAGCGCCGCCGTGATGAAGGCCTTGGCGCCCGGCGCCATGTTGCGGCGCAGACCGCGCAGGAAGGCCACCGGATCGTCCAGGTGCTCCAGCACTTCCACGCATACCAGCCAGTCGGCCTTCGGTTCCAGCGGTTCGGCGGTGACGTCGCGCAGCTCGGTGCGATAGCGGTCGGCCACGCCCAGCGCCTTCAGTTGTGTTTCTGTAAACCGCTGCGACGACGGGCTGATGTCCAGCCCCACGCCGCGCACCTGCGGCAGGGCACGCAGCAGCAGGCCGGAATACAGGCCGGTGCCGATGCCAACTTCCATGAAGGAAGTGGCGCCGGCCACACGCATGGCCTGCACGAAGGCGCTGTTGAAGAACTGGATCTGGCGGTAGTGGTGCGGCCACAGGAAGTGCGACAGCAGCAGGCCTGGCAGGTATTCCTGCATCATGTGCGCTTCGTTGAAATACACCTCGCTCGACGCCTGCTCGTGGGTCTTGGCCTTGTATTCGCGTTCACGCTCGAACACCGCCTGCAGTCGCATCGACTGCATGGCGAACACCGCATAGCCTTTGGCCGCCGCGCTCACCGCGTCCTCGGTCGGGAACAGGGCGTTCAGCACCGGCTCGAATTCATCGGCCCACTCAGCGCCGAACAGGGCGGCGCCACGGTCGACGATGTCGGCCGCGAAGCGGTGTTTCGCGCGCAGGGTATCGGCCAAGCGGGTCAGGCCAGGGTAGCGGGTCCGGTCCAGCTGGAAGGGGTGATTTTCAGGCATGAATATCGCAGTCGGCAAAACGGCAGAAGGCTGCACTCTAGCATACCAGTCCCCCTTTGGGTATGCCAAACAGCGACGGAAAAGCGCCCCTGCTCAGCCGCTGTGCGACGGGTAGGAAAGCCTGCCGCCGCAAGGTACAATCCCAGCACAACCGTCCGCCTGCCGAAAGTCCGATATGACCGAACCACGCACCGCCCCGACCACCCCGGCCGCCACCCTGGCGGACTGGCAAGCGGCGGCGGCACGTTCCGCGCCGGGCGGCGATCCCGCCCGCCTCGACACCCCGCAGCCGGACGGCATCACCATGAAGGCGCTGTACACGGCGGCCGACCTGCAAGGCCTGCCGCACACCGACACCCTGCCCGGCTTCGAGCCGTTTGTGCGCGGCCCGCAGGCCACCATGTACGCCTCACGCCCGTGGACCATCCGCCAGTATGCCGGCTTCTCGACGGCGGCCGAGTCCAACGCCTTCTACCGCCGCACGCTGGCCGGCGGCGGCCAGGGCGTGTCGGTGGCGTTCGACCTGGCCACCCATCGCGGCTACGATTCCGACCACCCGCGCGTCAAGGGCGACGTCGGCAAGGCCGGCGTGGCGGTCGATTCGGTCGAGGACATGAAGATCCTGTTCGACGGCATCGCGCTCGACAAGGTGTCGGTCTCCATGACCATGAACGGCGCCGTGCTGCCGGTGTTGGCCGGCTACATCGTCGCTGCCGAGGAAGCCGGCGTGGCGCCGGAACAACTGTCCGGTACCATACAGAACGACATCCTCAAAGAATTCATGGTGAGGAATACCTATATTTATCCGCCCGAACCGTCGATGCGCATCGTGGCCGACATCATTGCCTATACGGCACAGCACATGCCCAAGTTCAATTCCGTGTCGATTTCCGGCTACCACATGCAGGAAGCCGGCGCCACGCCGGCGCTGGAGCTGGGCCTGACCTTGGCCGACGGCATGGAATATGTCCGTACCGCCATCAACAAGGGCATGGACGTTGATGATTTCGCAGGCAGGTTGTCATTTTTCTTCGGCGTCGGCATGAACTTCTACATGGAGGTGGCCAAGCTGCGCGCGGCGCGCCTGCTGTGGTGCCGCATCATGAAGGACTTCGGCGCGAAGTCGCGGAAATCGCTGATGCTGCGCACCCACTGCCAGACCTCGGGCTGGTCGCTGACCGTGCAAGACCCCTACAACAACGTGGTGCGCACCACGGTGGAGGCCATGGCCGCCGTGTTTGGCGGCACCCAGTCGCTGCATACCAACTCGTTGGACGAGGCGATCGCGCTGCCGTCCGAATTCGCCGCGCGCATCGCCCGCAACACGCAGCTCATTTTGCAGGAAGAGACGCAGATCACCAACGTCATCGATCCCTGGGCCGGCTCCTACATGATGGAAAAGCTGACGCAGGACGTGGCGGACCAGGCCTGGGCCATCATCCAGGAAGTGGAACAGATGGGCGGCATGACGCAAGCCGTTGGCTCGGGCTGGGCCAAGCTGAAGATCGAGGCGGCGGCGGCCGTCAAGCAGGCGCGCATCGATTCGGGAAAGGATGTCATCGTGGGCGTCAACAAATACCAGAGCGGCGTCGAGGACCAGGTCGAGGCGCGCGAGATCGACAACACCGCCGTGCGCGAGCAGCAGATTGCGCGCCTGGCCCAGATCCGCGCCACGCGCGATCAGGAAGCGGTGGGCGCGGCGTTGGCGGAACTGGGCACGGCGGCCTATGAAGGCCGCGGCAACCTGCTGGAACTGGCGGTGCGGGCGACCCGCCTGCGCGCCACCGTGGGCGAGATTTCCGACGCGCTGGAGCAAGCGTGGGGCCGGCATCGCGCGGCCAATCAGAACGTCTCCGGTGTGTACGGTGCCGGCCTGGCGGATGACGAAAACTGGTCGCTGCTGCGCGCCGAGGTGGAACGGTTCGCGGTGGAGCAAGGCCGCCGGCCGCGCATCATGGTGGCCAAGCTGGGGCAGGATGGACATGACCGCGGCGCGCGCGTGGTCGGTTCTGCGTTTGCGGACCTGGGCTTCGACGTCGACCTCGGGCCACTGTTCCAGACGCCACAGGAAGCCGCGCGCCAGGCCGTCGAAAACGACGTGCACGCGGTCGGCGTCTCCACGCTGGCGGCCGGCCACAAGACGCTGGTGCCGGAACTGATCGCCGCGCTGCGCGACGAAGGCGCGGAAGACATCATCGTGTTCGTCGGCGGCGTGGTGCCGACGCAGGATCACGGCTTCCTGTACCAGGCTGGCGTTAAAGGCATCTTCGGCCCCGGCACGCCGATTCCGCTGTGCGCGGCCGAGGTGCTGCAGCAGATCCGCGAGTCGCTCGGCGCCGACGCCCACAAGGGCGCGGTATCGTCCGATGACGACGGTGACGGTGCGCCGCCGCCCGACGCGGCGGCGGCCGTTGCCATCGCGCTGGGCGCGACCGCCGGCACCTCGGCAGCCACCTGACCCGATGGCAATCGAGCCTGACGACGAAGCCCTCGCCGACGCCCTGCTGGCGCGGCAGCGGCGCGCGCTGGCCAAGGCCATCACCCTGGTGGAATCCTCGCGGCCCGACCACCGGCTGCGCGCCCAGGCCCTGCTGGACAAACTGCTGCCGCACACCGGCGGCGCCTACCGCATCGGCATCAGCGGCGTGCCCGGCGTCGGCAAATCCACCTTCATCGAAGCCTTCGGCATGTACCTGCTGGCGCAGGGGCTGCGCGTGGCCGTGCTGGCGGTCGACCCGTCCTCGCCGCTGACCGGCGGCTCCATCCTGGGCGACAAGACCCGCATGGAATGCCTGTCGCAGCAGGAGAACGCCTACATCCGCCCCTCCCCTGCGCGCGGCGCGCTGGGCGGCGTGGGCCACCAAAGCCGCGAGGCGATGCTGGTGTGCGAGGCGGCCGGCTTCGACGTCATCATCGTGGAAACGGTGGGCGTCGGCCAAAGCGAAACCGCCGTCGCCGGCATGTGCGACGTCTTCCTGCTGCTGCAACTGCCCAACGCCGGCGACGAACTGCAGGGCATCAAGAAAGGCATACTGGAACTGGCCGACATCGTGGTCTACAACAAGGCCGACATCGACCCGCGCGCGGCCGCCGTCGCCGCAGGACAAATGCGCGCCGCCCTGCACATGCTGCGCCCCGCCTCGCCGCACTGGCACATGCAGGTGCTGCAGGCCAGCGCCGCCACCGGCGCCGGCATGGAAGACATCTGGGCCACGCTGCAGAACTACCGCAAGACCATGCGGCACACCGGCGCCTTCGAGGAACGGCGCAAGCAGCAGGCGCAAACCTGGATGTGGAACCTGGTGGAAGCCGGCCTGCAGGAACGCTTCCGCAACCACGACGCCGTGCGTGCCGCGCTGCCGCAAGCCTTGCGGCAGGCCGCCGACGGCACCGCCAATCCGGCCACGCTGGCCACACTGCTGCTGGACGCTTTCGCCACTGGGGCGAAGCAGGTATGATAAGTCCAGCCCCACCGACCAACCGACTACGCCTCAATGACCGCTTCCAATCACGCGCAATGGCTTAAACAGGCCGCCCGCGGCAACATGACGATCCCGGAATTGTTCGACGCCGCCGCCGCACTCACGCAACAAGGCCAGTCCCAACTGGCCATTGATCTGTATCGCACCTGGCTGGAACACACCAAGCGCTCGCCGCTGGCTTACGCCGCATGGTTCAACCTCGGCGCCGTGCTGGCCGCCGTCAACGATGACGAGGGCGCCGAAGCGGCCTACCGCAAATCCATCGCCCTGCAGTCGCGCTTCATCGAAGGCCGCCTGAATCTGGGCACCTTGCTGGAACGACGCGGCAAGCCGCAAGAGGCGCTGGACATGTGGCGCTCCATCCTTGGCCCGCAGGTCAAGATCGACAAGGTGCAGCAGCGCGGCCTGTACCTGCAAACCCTGAACAACCTCGGACGCCTGCTGGAAATCCAGAAGCAGTATCCCGAGGCGGAAGAGATGCTGGCGCAAAGCCTGCGCGTCGATCCGAGTCAGGTCAACGTCATGACCCACTGGGTGCACTTGCGGCAGAAGCAGTGCCACTGGCCGACCTGGGCGGGGCTGGAGCACATCAGCCGCAAGCAGATGGAAGACGGCGCCTCGGCGCTGGCCATGCTCAGCCTGACCGACAACCCGGACCTGCAAAAAGCCGCCGCGCTGCGCTTTGTACGCGACAAGATGAACGCCGACGTCGCGCCGCTCACCCAGCAGGGCCAAAGTTACGGCCACTCGCGCCTGCGCGTCGCCTATCTGTCGTCCGACCTGTGCTCGCACGCGGTCTCCATCCTGACCGCCGAACTGTATGGCTTGCATGACCGCGGCCAATTTGAAGTCTACGCCTTCAGCTGGAGCCGCGACGACGGTTCGCCGCTGCGCGCGCGCGTGGTGGCCGGCATGGACCACTACATCCCGATCCACACGTTGAGCGACGAGCAGGCCGCTCAGCTGATCCGCGCCCACGAAATCGACATCCTGGTCGACCTGCACGGCCTGACCTCCGGCGCGCGTCCGCAAATCCTGGCCTACCATCCGGCACCGGTGCAAATGACGTGGCTGGGCTTCCCCGGCACCACCGGCCTGCCGGGCGTGGACTACGTGATCGCCGACGATTTCCTGATCACGCCGGAGATGGAAAAGGACTTCACCGAAAAGCCCCTGCGCCTGCCGGACACCTTCCAGATCAACGACCGCCAGCGCCTGATCGGCTTCACACCCACGCGCGCCTCGGTCAACCTGCCGGAAGACGCGTTTGTGTTCTGCTCCTTCAGCAACAGCTACAAATACAAGCCGGAACTGTTCGCGCACTGGATGAACATCCTGCGCCGCGTGCCGAACTCGGTCCTGTGGCTGGTGGCCGACACGCCGCTGGTGGGCGAGAACCTCAAGCAGCACGCGCGCGAGGCCGGCATCGATCCGGAGCGTCTGATCTTCGCCACCCGCGCGCTGCCGGCCGACTACCTGGCGCGCTACCGCGTGGCCGACCTGTTCCTCGACACCTACCCGTTCAACGGCGGCACCACCGCCAGCGACGCGCTGTGGGCCGGCCTGCCGGTGCTGACCTGCTCCGGTCCCACCTTCGCCTCACGCATGGCGGGCAGCCTGCTGCGCGCGGTCGACCTGCCGCAGCTGATCACCACCAGCTTCGCCGACTACGAGGAACTGGCGGTGGCGCTGGCCAACGACCCATCGCGCATCGCGGCGATGAAGCGGCAGCTCAACGACAACCGCATGAGCTGCGCCCTGTTCGACACTCCGCGCCTGGTGCGCAACCTGGAAGCGGCCATGAAGCGCGTCGCTGCCCCCATTCCGAGTAAAGCCATGAACCCTATCGACCAGATCCCGATGATCGCGGTGTCCTACAACGCACCCGACCTGATTGCCTCGCTGCTGTCCACCTTCCGCCAGCATTATCCGCACAACCCGGTCACCATCATCGATGGCTCGGCGCCGGAGATTGCGGTGCAGATCGCGCCGATCTGCGCGCAGTATGCGGGCGTGGACTTCAAGCCGTTCGGCTACAACATCCACCACGGCCCCGGCATGGCGTGGGCGATCGAAAACCTTGACCTGAAAGGCCGCGTGCTGTTCCTCGACTCCGACGTCGAGATCCTCAAGCGCGGCTTCCTCGAATCGCTGGACGAGCACCTGGAGCCGCAGATGTACGGCGTCGGCAACGTCACGCCGGTCGATGAAAACGGCTTCTCGAATGGGCCCAACAGCATGCCATACCTGCACCCCGCCTGCATGCTGACAAATATTGAAGTGGTACGCCAGTGGCCGTTGCCGGTCAAGCATGGCGCGCCGATGCTGCCGCCGATGATCGCCCTGGCCAAAGCCGGCAAGAGTGACCTGCTGCGCAACGTCGCCTGGGTCAACAACGACTTCGGCGACAATCCGGCGCAGCGCATCTTCATCCGTCACGACTGGCAAGGCACCGTGCGCCGCACCGGCGGCTACCACTACGACAAGCCGAGCGCCACCCAGATCAACGCCGAGCTGCTGTCCTTCGTGCCGCCGGCCGCCGTCAAGGTGGTGCAGCTGGGCTGCGGCGATGGGGCGTTCGCCAAGGCCTATAAACAGATCAACGCCGTCTGCAATTACACCGGCATCGAGCGCGACCCGATCGTTGCGGAGCAGGCGCGCGCGCACTGCGACTTCGTCTACAGCCAGGACTTCGAAACGCCGGACGAGCAACGCGACCGCCAGCTGGCGCAGGCCAACTGCTGGGTGCTGGACGGCGCGCTGGAGCGCGTGCGCGATCCGTGGGCGGTGCTGGAAAAAATCCGCAGCAGCATGGCGCCGGACGGTACGCTGGTGCTCTCGGTGCGCAACGTGCAGCACTGGAGCGTGCAGGTGCGCCTCAACATGGGCGACTACCGCTATCGTCCGGACGGCGTGCTGCAAAAAGATGAACTGCGCCAGTTCACACGTGGCTCGCTGCTGGAACTGCTGGCACAAACCGGCTTCCGCCTGACCGGCGGCGCGCCCGTAATCCGCGACGAAGCGGGACGCGACACGTTCCTGCCGATCCTGCGCCAGCTGGCCGTGGCCAGCGGCAGCGATCCGGAATTGTCGGTGCAGGACGCGCTGGCGCAGCGCTACATCATCACCGCCGTTCCGGCCTGACGACAATGCGCATCCTCATCATCGGCGGTTCGAATTCCCTGCTCAAGGGCGGTTATGTGCAGGGGCTGGCGCAGTCGCTGCAAGGCTATGCGGAGGCGGAGATCGTGCAGATCTCGGTGGGCGCGACCACTTCGCTGTCGGCCATCGGCCGCCTGCACGAAACCTTCAACGGCCAGCCTGCCGATGTGATCCTGTATGAATATGGCATTAACGACGCCGGCCACTTTGCGCCGCGTCCGGGAGGCGCGGAATCGTGGCTGATGTGCTTCCACCTGCTGCTGAAGACTGCGGCACGCCTGTACCCATCGGCGGTGTTCGTGCCGCTGGTGCTAGCGCAGCAGCAGCACTTCTCGATGACGGTGCCGAACCCGATCTACGATGCGCAGATCCGCGCCTACCAGGAACTGGCACTGCCCTTGATCGACATCCGCGCCTGGATGTCGGCACTGTTCCTCGGCCGCGCGCCGGAATGGATGTACCGCGACGCCGCCCACTACGACACGCCGCACGCCACCTCCATCATCGGCGCGCTGGTGGCGCAGCGCCTGCTGACATTGAAGGCGCAGAACGCCGAACCGCTTTCCACCACGCTGGCACGGCTGCAAAGCATATCGCCGTTCGCGAAAACGGAAGTGATGTACATTCCGGCCATGAATCTGCAGCAGTTCACCAGCGGCCCGGTGGAGCCAGGCCACATCGCCAACCGCCTGATGCAGCTGGACTACCTGCGCATGCTGCCAGGCAGCCGGCTGGACCTCAACAGCGAAATGTTCCCGCTGGCGCTGTTCCTGAAATCCGACCCCTGCCACGACGCGCTGCAGCTGGAGCTGAGCACGCCGGAAGGCTTCGCCATCAACACGCGCGTCGTCACGCGCCATGCGGACACCGAGACGCTGCCGTTCATCTATTCGAGCATCCCGCTGCCGCTGCTGTGGAGCCATTCGCTGGTGATGCACTACGGCGCCAGCCGGCTGGGCGTCTCCGTGCCGCTGGACGCCGGCGGCGGCCAGACCGGCTTCGACTGCTACGCCCCCGGCCTGCCCAACCCCCCCCAGCGCCACCTCGACTTCGTTGGCCTGCTGATGCTGGTGCAGCAGTAAATCTCAATATTCGAAAATTTCGACAATAAAGCGGAAATTTTTCCGCTTTTTGTTTTGGTTCGGCGCGTTCATACTTCACTCCATCGATGCAGACAACGCATCAAACACCAAATCGAAATTATTGAATATCTCAAGGAGAATGAACATGCCAACCGCAATCGCCAAACCAGGTCAAACCCTGCTGAGCCCAAACAACCACGCCCTGATCCTGATCGATCACCAATCGCAGATGGCATTTGCCACCAAGTCGATCGACCCGGTCCAGCTGCGCAACAACGTGGCGCTGGTGTCGAAGGCGGCCAAGGAATTCAAGGTGCCGACCATCCTGACCACCGTGGCGGAAAAATCGTTCTCCGGCCCGATCTTCAACGAAATCAAGGAAGTTTTCCCGAACGAAGTGGCGATCGACCGCACCACCATGAACACCTGGGAAGACCCACGCATCGCGGAACGCGTCAACGCCATCGGCAAGGAGAAAATCGTGCTGGCCGGCCTGTGGACTTCGGTATGCATCGTCGGCCCGGCCCTGTCGGCCCTGGACCAGGGCTTTGAAGTCTACGTCATCACCGACGCCAGCGGCGACATCTCGGATGAAGCCCACGAACGCGCCGTCGAGCGCATGGTGCAGGCCGGCGCCCGCCCGATGACTTCGCTGCAATACCTGCTCGAACTGCAGCGCGACTGGGCCCGTGGCGAGACCTACGACGAAACCGTCGCCACCGCGATCGCCAACGGCGGCGGCTATGGTCTGGGTCTGATCTACGCGAAAACCATGTTCAACGCCAGCGAAGGCCACTGATCCGCAGTAGAGTCAACGCGACAGCCACTGGGCTGTCGCGAGTAGTCGATTACAATTGGTCCGTAATTCCCGGGCCAATTCGTCAAAAGTTACGCAATGTACGTGCAGGCTGTTAATGACTGTGTGCCGCCTGCGCCACTCAAATCGCTGCGTCAAGCCGGCCCTCTGTAGAAAACAGTCGCGGCCAATCACCAGCAATCCAACGTACCTAATCGCAGGCACGCCAAAGTGTTCCTGCATCCTTGCAGTCCTGTGATAGTCATCCAGACGATAGTACCAGTCCACAATTTGACTAAACCCATGCTCAAAGCTACGCGACCATTGATAGCTTTGATGGGCTTTAGTCGTCGCCTTAACGGCGAAAATGCTGTGCTCTTTAGCGTGCTCAAATTCGATGAAGATAAACTTGGAGCGCTCGTTATTTGCCACGGCATAATCAGCTCGAAACTCATGCAGGATTGAGCATTGAGCAAGGTACGCGGCGGGTAACAGGTCTGAGATAAAAGCTCCGGGTATCAAGAGCAACAGATTCGGACGCGCAGCAAAGAACTCCTGCAAGCTGCCGCTCCCAGTTTCTTCAAGATCGGAACTCAATAGCAGTTGATCCAGCGCCAGCAAGTCCTCGACTGCCTGCTGCAGGTCGAGCCGGGCGCTGGTCATTTTGAGCATTCAAGTACCAATCGCAAATTTAAAATGTCCTGCACTTCAACCGTATCGGCTTCACGCTTGAACACCAGACCAAAATCCTTGAAGCGAGCGAGGAATACATTGGGCTCGGAAGGGTACGGCTGGGCTGCAAGATCTTTGCCAGCTTCAAGCTGGGACAACGAATCGGTTAGCCACTGTTTCAGTTCTCCATCTGCGTTCTGGAGTGAAAAAGTCGCCCGCAATGTCATGTGGATGCGCATGGAGTCCTCCTGGGCCGGTATACAAGTCTATACGCATCAACCATTCCCCGTTTGGCGCAGCTCAAACACGCGCTAGTGCGCTACGCCACCTTCCAGGAAGACGCGGAAGCGCCCTCTCGGTGGATCAGATAATAACGAAACTCCTGCCCTCCGCTCGAAGTCCTTCTTTCAGTTGCTTGCAGTAAGGCTTTGGAAAACTTTGTAATGAGCTTGAATGGAGGAAGCGTTTGACCGCTATGTTCTAGATTTCAAAATTCAGCTAGCAATTTGCTTTTTTCCCGGAGCGCCCTCAGGATGTCGCGCCAGCTGAGGATGCCGACCAGGCGGTCGTCGGCGCTCAGGATGGGGATGCAGGAAATGGCGTGTTCGTTAAACAGGTCGATCGCCGCGTCAACCGTGGCATCTTCGCGCAGGATTTTCGGCTTGCGCGACATGATCTGGTGCACGCGCTTGTTCAAGGTGGCCGTGTCCTTGTATGTCTCTACGTTGGTGCCGATGTTGGGACTCAGGGCCTTGAACAGGTCGCGGTCCGACACCACGCCCAGCAGCTCGCCCCCTTCCATCGCCAGCAAGTGATGGAATTTGCTGTGATCGAAAATCTCCTTCACCAACCCCAGCGTGTCGTCCAGCCCGACGGTCACCACGTTACGGCTCATGATGTCTTTCACCAGCATCTCACCCTCCCTTGCGGTAGGCCGCGATCACCTCCGGCGGCGCCTGCACCAGCTCGATCAGCACGCCGGCGCCGGCGATCGGGAATTGTTCGTTGGCTTTCGGATGCAGGAAGGCGATGTCGTGGCCGGACGCGCCTTTCCGTATCCCGCCCGGCGCGAAGCGCACGCCTTGCGCCGTCAGCCACTCCACCGCCACCGCCAGCTTGTCCACCCACAGGCCGACGTGGTTCAGCGCCGGCTGGTCCACGCGCGGGCTGCGCGCCGGGTCCAGCGGCTGCATCAGGTCCACTTCCACCTGGAACGGGCCGCTGCCCAGCAGCACGATGTCCTCGTCGACGTTTTCCTTTTCGCTCACAAAATGGCCGGATGGCGCCAGGCCCAGCATGTCCACCCATAGCTTGCGCAGCGGCTCCTTGGAGGCGGCGCCCACGGCGATCTGCTGCAGGCCAAGGATTTCAAACGGTCGGCTCATGACTACTGTCTCACTTTGTATGCGAAGATTGAATCCTAGACCGATTCAGCCGACAATACCAGTATGACTGCCAGCCTCCCCAGCGATGAATCGCAACTGCAGGAATTGAACCGGGCTCTCGCCGCCAACGAACTGACGCACGCGGCCAAGCTCGCGTTTGTGCTGGCCAAGCGCGGCGCCCTGCCCATCATGCAGCTGATCGGCCTGGCCGGCCTGATGGGGCACGCCGGCCAGGCCGAACGCGCCGCCGAGCTCTACCATCTATGGCTGCGCTGCACCGAGTCGCCCCTGCTGTTTGCCGCCTGGTACAACCTCGGCGTGCTGCAGCTGCAGGCCGATGAGCAGCAGGAGGCCGAACAGTCGCTGCGCGCCGCGCTGGCCATCAAGCCCGATTTCATCGACGCCCGCATGACGCTGGGCACGCTGCAGGAACGCCTGCGCCAGTACGACGCCGCGCTGGCCACCTGGCGCGCCGCCCTGGCCCAGATCGATCCCGACCATCCCGCCAGCCGGCCGCAACAGATCCAGGCGCTGAACAGCGTGGCGCGGGTGGCGGCCCTCCGCAAACACTATCCGGAAGCCGAGGACGCCTGCGCGCGCAGCCTGCTGCTCGATCCCAGGCAGCCCGAGATCGCGGCCCAGTGGATCCATCTGCGCCAGCTGCAATGCGCCTGGCCGGTGTGCGCGCCGCTGCCGGGCCTGGCGGAGGCCGACCTCAGCCACAGCGCCTCGGCCGCCTCCACCCTGTGCATCAGCGACGATCCGACCGAACAGCTGGCGGCCGCCCAGCGCCACCCGGTCAACCGCGCGGCCGCGCCGGCGCCGCTTGCCGACCAGCAAGGCTATCTGCACCGCAAGCTGCGCATCGGCTACCTGTGCTCCGATTTCAGCAGCCACGCCGCCGCCCGTCTCACCGCCGAGCTGTATGGCCTGCACCAGCGCGACCAGTTCGAGATCTACGGCTTCAGCTGGCAGGAGGAAGACCGCAGCGGCCTGCGCGCCCGCATCGCGCCGCAGATGGACCACCACATCCGCCTGACCGTGATGAGCGACCTGCAAGCGGCGCAAACCATCCGTGCCCACGAGATCGACATCCTGGTCGATCTGCACGGCCTGGGCACCGACGGCCGCCCCGGCATCCTGGCGCACCGCGCCGCGCCGGTGCAGATCGGCTGGCTGGGCCATCCCGGCAGCAGCGCCATGCCGGCCCTCGATTACATCCTGGCCGACGCCTTCGTGCTGCCGCCGCAACTGCACTCCTCATTTACCGAACAGCCGCTTTATCTGCCGGACTGCGTGCAAATCCACGACCGCCGCCGCGCCGTCGGCCCCGCGCCCAGCCGCGCCAGTTGCGGACTGCCGGACGAGGCCTTTGTGTTCTGCAGTTTCAACAGCAGCCGCAAGCTGGCGCCGGCGCAGTTCGCGGTCTGGATGCGCATCCTCAAGCGCGTGCCCGGCAGCGTGCTGTGGCTGGCCGCCGACAGCGAGCCGGTGCGCGACAACCTGCGCATCGCCGCCCTGCGTCACGGGGTGGCCAGCGAGCGGCTGGTGTTCGCGCCGCATATGCCGCAAGCCGATTACCTGGCCCGCCTGCAACTGGCCGACCTGAGCCTGGACACCCTGCCGTTCAGCGGCGGCGCGGCGGCGGCCGATGCGCTGTGGGCCGGTGTGCCGCTGCT
Source organism: Duganella sp. SG902 (assembly GCF_013376005.1). Lineage (GTDB taxonomy): Bacteria > Pseudomonadota > Gammaproteobacteria > Burkholderiales > Burkholderiaceae_D > Rugamonas. The sequence goes on from NZ_JABMJK010000014.1 coordinate 76,469, forward strand.
GACCCACGCCGGCCGCAGCTACGCGGCCCGCCTCGGCGGCAGCCTGCTGCACGCCATCGGCCTGCCGGAACTGGTGACGCGCAGCGCCCGCGCGTATGAGGACAAGGCGGTGCGCCTGGCCGCCCGGCCTCAGGAACTGGCGCGCCTGCGCCGCCGCCTCGCGAAGAACCGCGACAGGACGCCGCTGTTCGACACCCCGGCACTGGTGCGCAACCTGGAACAGCTGTACCTGCAGGTCGCGCGCGGCGCCCTGCAGCCCGCCAGCGGTGCCGGCGACGGCGCCGCCCACCGCGACGCCGATGCCAGCCTGCCGCTGGTCAGCATCCTGATCCCCACCAGCGACCTCGACACCGCCGAGCAGCTCGACCGCACCGTGCGCAGCGCGCTGGCCCAGCACTACGGCCGCTGCGAGATCATCGTCAGCGACAGCGGCAGCGGCGACGCCCGCCGCCGCAAGCTGGCCCGGTTGCTGCAGGCCCATCCGCGACTGCGCTACAACCGCGCGCCCGCGCTGGATGCCGCCGACAACCTCGACCATTGCCTGACGCTGGCGGTCGGCGCCTACATCGCGGTGGCCCCGGCCGGCGACCTGCTGCATCCGGAAAAGATCAGCCGCATGATGCACTTCTACCAGACCTACCCGAGCATCGGCCTGGTGGCCTGCTGGCGGCAACCGGTCGACGCCAGCGGCCAGCCGCTGCCGGGCGCGCCGCTGCTGCCGGCGGAAACGGCGGTCGGCGGCGCCTCGCTGGCCGGGGTGCTGCTGACCAGCGAACGCGGCGCCGGCGACGTGCTGTGCCAGCCGGCCTGCCTGTTGCTGCGGCGCGACCATCTGGGCGCGGCGTTTGGCCACTATCAGGGCAAGCGCTACCGCAACCTGGCGGGCGTGGCCACCGCGCTGGCGGTGCTGGCCGGACAGGAATGCGCGTATCTGCCCGCTCCGCTGTGCAGCGGCGAACCGCCGGCGCCGCCAGCCGAGCCCGGCGACGCGCTCGACCTGGCGCTGGAACGCCTGCAGCTGTTGTATGAACCCCACACCCGCCAGTACTTCCTGCCGGACGCGGCGCGCTTCAAGGCCTTGCTGGCGCAACGGCTGGGCGCGCTGGCGGCGCTGGTTGGCGCGCGCTACGACGCGCTGGCCGGGGGCGACCGCCTGCACAACGAGGCCGTCCAGCAGGCCCTGCGCGAAGGCTATGCGCTGCTGCTGGGCCCACCGGGCGCCTGAGGCCCGCTACAATGGGCGCTCCTGCAACGATCCTGCCGCCCATAATGTCCAGCCTGCTTTCGCGCATTGCCGCCACCGAACGTCCAGACCTGGTGGTCGTCATCGGCTACGGCGATGAATTGCCCGTGTTCCGCCATGCCCGCGCGCTGTGGCAGTTTTACGCGTCCCACTTCCCCGCCATCGACCTGGTGTTCGTGCGCTGGAGCGACCAGCTCAAGCCCGGCGAAGTGCATCACAACGGCTACGACCTGCTGGTCGGCATCGGCGACCGCATGCAGGGCGCCACCGGCTACGCCAGCAGCGGCGTCTGGTCCGGCAGCGAGAACGCCAAATGGATTTACCGCCAGATGCTGGTGCAGGACTATCTGCTGCGCACCCGCAGCGCGCCGTTCTACTTCTATCACACCACGCTGACCTCGGTGGTGGACTTCCGCGCCCTGTCCACCGTGCTGGACCAGTTGCCCAAAACCGGCTGCTACGCCGGCCCCATCGCGCGCCTGAACGGCCCGCCCGAGATGGCCGGCCTCACCTTCACCAGCGGCGCCAGCACCATCCTGTCGCACGATGCGTTGCAGCACATGCGCGCACATTACGACCCGCAGCATCCATGGGCGCAGTTTCCCAACGATATCTGGGCGGCACTGATGCTGCCCCACTTCATGCGCACGCCGCTGCCGACCTTCAACTTCGTACGGCCGCGCGCGCCGATGGCGGACGCGGCCGAGTTGAGCGCCATCGCCCGTCATTTGCTGCAGCAGGGACACTTCCATTTCCGCGTCAAAACGGTGGAGCCGCAGGACGCGGCCGGCCGCCGCCAGGATGTCGATCCGTGGATCATGTTGCGCCTGATGGAAACCGTGCTGTCGAGCGAGCACGAGCCTGAACGCACGCGCGCGCTGATGGCCCAGTACGCGCAGGAAGCCAGCGGCGGCGAGCAGGTGCCAGCCCGGCGCGGCGAGTCATTGTTCAGCGGCGCACGCACGCTCCCGCTGTCGGACAGCGAGCTGTTTGCGACATAAACACCGGGGTGAACGGCCAAAACCCCGGTTCTTTTCGTTTAGAATGTTTAAGCAATGGCTGACAATGCAGTCTGTACAGCATTCACCACCCACTTGGAGACAGCATGAAAGCAGTGATTCTGGCAGGCGGCCTGGGCACACGGCTCAGCGAGGAAACCACCGTCAAGCCGAAGCCGATGGTCGAGATCGGCGGCAAGCCTATCCTGTGGCACATCATGAAGAGCTATTCCGCCCACGGCATCAATGACTTCGTCATCTGCTGCGGTTATCGCGGCTACATCATCAAGGAATTCTTCGCCAACTACTTCCTGCACACCTCGGACGTCACATTCGACCTGCAAGCCAACAGCATGGAAGTGCACGAGCGCCACGCCGAACCATGGCGCGTGACCCTGATCGACACCGGCGCCGACAGCATGACCGGCGGCCGCCTCAAGCGTGTGCGCGAGCACCTGAAAAACGAGGAAGCGTTCTGCTTCACCTACGGCGACGGTGTGGCCGACATCGACATCAGCGCCTCGATCGCCTTCCACAAGGCGCACGGCAAGCTGGCCACCATGTCCGCCGTGCAGCCGCCGGGCCGCTTTGGCGCCATCGACTACGAGGGCCAGCGCATCGTCAGCTTCAAGGAAAAACCGCAGGGCGACGGCGCCTGGATCAACGGCGGCTACTTCGTGCTGTCGCCCAAGGTGATCGACTACATCGACGGCGACGCCACCATCTGGGAAAAGGAACCGATGGAAGGCCTGGCCCGCGACAACCAGATGGACGCTTATTTCCACAGCGGCTTCTGGCAGCCGATGGACACGCTGCGCGACAAGATCCACCTGGAAGACCTGTGGGAAAGCGGCAAGGCGCCGTGGAAGAAGTGGCCATGAAGCCGTCGTTCTGGCAAGGCAAGCGCGTCTTCCTGACTGGTCACACGGGCTTCAAGGGCAGCTGGCTCAGCCTGTGGCTGCAACAACTGGGCGCGCACGTCACCGGCTTCGCGCTGGCCCCGCCCAGCCAGCCCAGCCTGTTTGAGGTGGCCGGCGTCGGCAGCGGCATGACCTCCGTCATCGGCGACATCCGCGACGGTGCCGCTTTACAACAAGCCATGCAGGCGGCGCGGCCGGAAATCGTCATCCACATGGCGGCGCAGGCGCTGGTGCGCCATTCCTACGCCCATCCTGTGGAGACCTACGCCACCAACGTCATGGGCCTGGTCCACTTCTTTGAGGCGGTGCGCAACACGCCCGGCATCAAGGCGGTGGTCAACGTCACCAGCGACAAATGCTATGAAAACAAGGAATGGGCCTGGGGCTATCGCGAGAACGAAGCCTTCGGCGGCTACGACCCTTACAGCAACAGCAAGGCCTGCGCCGAGCTGGTCACGTCCGGCTACCGCTCGTCCTTCTTCAACCCTGAAAAATACGCCGAGCATGGCGTGGCGCTGGCCTCGGGCCGTGCCGGCAATGTGATCGGCGGCGGCGACTGGGCCGAAGACCGCCTGATTCCCGACATGGTGCGCGCGATTGCAGCCCGCAAGCCGGTGCGCATCCGCAGCCCGCACGCGATCCGCCCGTGGCAGCACGTGCTGGAGCCGCTGTCGGGCTACCTGACGCTGGCCGAGCACCTGTACGAGCAGGGGCCGGCGTTTGCGGAAGGCTTCAACTTCGGCCCGCACGACATCGATGCCCGGCCGGTCGAATGGATCATCGAGCGACTGTGCCAGAGCTGGGGCGACGGCGCCGCGTGGGAACTGGACTCCGCGCCGCAGCCACATGAGGCACACTATCTCAAGCTGGACTGTTCCAAGGCCCGCGCCCGCCTGCAGTGGCAGCCGCGCTGGCATCTGGGACACACCATCGACATGATCGTTGCATGGCACAAGGCGCAGATGTCCGGCGCCGACATGCGCGCACTGACGCTGGCACAAATCGACACTTATCAAAACACCGCACCCCTTTAAGGCAGCAATCATGAGCGAAGCAAAAACCAAGGAACAACTCCGCGCGGAGATCAACAAGCTGGTGGCCGAATACGGCGCCCTGGCCAGCGTGCCGAAGCCATTCGAGCCCGGCGTGACCGTCATTCCGCCGGCCGGCAAAGTGGTCGGCGCGCCGGAAATGGAACTGATGGTCGAAGCCTCGCTGGACGCCTGGCTGACCACCGGCCGCTTCAACGACCAGTTCGAGGCCAAGCTGGCCAAGCTGATCGGCGTTGATTTCCTGATCACCGTCAACTCCGGCTCCTCGGCCAATCTGGTCGCCTTCAGCACGCTGACCTCGCCCAAGCTTGGCGCGCGCGCCATCCAGCAGGGCGACGAGGTGATCGGCGTGGCGGCCGGCTTCCCGACCACCGTCAACCCCATCATCCAGTTCGGCGCCGTGCCGGTGTTCGTGGACGTGGAGCTGGGCACCTACAACATCGACGTCACCAAGCTGGAAGCGGCGATCTCGCCCAAGACCAAGGCCATCATGCTGGCCCACACCCTGGGCAACCCGTACAACCTGGACGTGATCACCGCCATCTGCAAGAAACACAACCTGTGGCTGATCGAGGACTGCTGCGACGCGCTGGGCTCGACCTACCACGGCAAGATGGTCGGCACCTTCGGCGACATCGGCACCATGTCGTTCTACCCGGCGCACCACATCACCATGGGCGAGGGCGGCGCCGTGTTCACCAACAATCCGGAACTGAAGGCGATCGCCGAGTCGTTCCGCGACTGGGGCCGCGACTGCTACTGCCCGCCGGGCAAGGACAACACCTGCGGCAAGCGCTTTTGCCAGTGCTTCGGCACGCTGCCGCCCGGCTATGACCACAAGTACACCTACAGCCACCTCGGCTACAACCTCAAGATCACCGACATGCAGGCCGCCTGCGGCCTGGCGCAGATCGACCGCGCGGCCGGCTTCGTGCAGGCGCGCAAGGACAACTTCGCCTACCTGAAGGACCGCCTGAAGTCGTGCGAGGAATTCCTCATCCTGCCGGAAGCCACCGAGCATTCCGACCCGTCGTGGTTCGGCTTCCCGATGACGCTCAAGCCGGAGGCCAACATCGCCCGGGTCGACCTGCTGACCTACCTCGACCAGCACAAGATCGGCACCCGCCTGCTGTTCGCCGGCAACCTGGTGCGCCAGCCATACATGCAGGGCCGCAATTTCCGCGTCTCGGGCGAGCTGACCAACACCGACCGCGTGATGAACGACACCTTCTGGATCGGCGTCTATCCCGGCTTGTCGCGCGAGATGCTGGACTTCGTGATCGACAAGCTGGAAGCCTTCTTCGGTGTCAACTTCTAAGCCTGCCGTGAGCGAAGCGGCCGCCTACGTCGCGCCGTTCCGCGACCTGCTGCTGCCCAACGCCCGCCTGCTGGTACAGGCCGGCGCCGGCGATGGCGGCCTGGCGCGCGCTTACCGCAAGCTCTATCCGGCCGCCGGGCTGATGGTGGTGGACGCCGATCCGGCGCTGGCCGCGCAGGCGCGCGAGTACGCCGACCGCGTCTACCAGGCCGACCTGGACACCGTCAGCGCGGCCTTCTACCAGCAGCTGCAATGGGCCGACGGCTGGTACTTCGACGCCACGCTGGAACAGTATGCCGATCCGCCGCGCGTGCTGCGGCAGGTGCGCGCGGTGATCCAGTGCGACGCCGCCATCGTGGCCCGCATCACCAACCGCGCCTACTGGGACGCGCCGGCCGCCGCGCCGCGCCACGGCTGGGTGATCGCGGACATGCTGGAGCTGTTCGCCAACAGCGGTTTCCGCGTCGTCAGCGGCGTGCTGCTGAACCCCGGGCCGCTGCCGGCCGAGGTGCTGGCCTCGCTGCAAGCGCAGGCGGCGCAAGGCGGCGCCACGCTGGAACAGCTGATTGAAGCGGCGCAGCCATCCCATTACCTGATCAAGGCCATGCCCGCGTGATGAATCCGACCCCGCCCTTTTACTGCATCGCCCACGCGCCGTTCAACTGGAAGATGCCGGACTTCATGACCATGGTCGGCTCGGGCGACTACGTTCCGGAAACCGGCCTCGCCATGAGCCAGTTGCTGTCGCCGGAGGAGGCGCTGCGCAACCGCTACCTGGGCGAATACCTGGCGCTGTTTGAGATCCGCCGCCGCCTGATCGCCGAACGGGCCGAGGGCTTCGTCGGCTTCTGCCACTACCGCCGCTTCGCCCTGACCGAACCGATCGGCGTGCTGCACCAGTTCAACTACCATGCCCACCCGGACATGCTGGCCAAGGTCCAGCCCGAGCATTTCTACGGCGACGGCCAGACCCCGATCGTGCCGATCTCGGTCACCTGGGCCGGCACCGTGCTGCAGCAGTATGAAGCGTGCGTCACCGGGCGCGACCTGCTGATGTTCTTTGGCGACGCCATCGATTGCGGCGTGATCAGCAACCTCGAGGCGGCCAATTTCCTCAGCGGCAAAGCGTTCATTCCGGCGCCGACCGTGGCCTTCATCCCGGTGCAATGGTTCGTGGAAATCATCCACGACCTCGAACTGGTGGCCTCGCGCTACTACCGCCACCACTACGTCTACCGCGAGGGCTACGCCGACCGCAGCATCGCCTTCTGCTGCGAGCGCCTGCAAGCCTTCCTGCTGGCCAAGCGCATTGCCGCGTGGGGCCAGGACAAGGTCATCCAGCGGCCGCTGGTGTTGCTGGGCGAAACCTATCCCAACCTGTAGAGACATCATGAAGATTGTTGCCACCGCCATCCCCGGCTGCTACCAGATCGTCACCGACATCCGCCGCGACGAGCGCGGCAGCTTCGTCAAGGTGTTCCATGAGGACATCTTCCGTGAGCACGGCCTGGCCACCGATTTCCGCGAGGAATACTATTCGACCTCGCGGCGCGGCGTGATCCGCGGCCTGCATTTCCAGACGCCACCGCACGACCACGCCAAACTGGTCTACTGCACCCATGGCGCGGTGATGGATGTGGCGCTGGACCTGCGCAAGGGTTCGCCTATGTACGGCCAGCACATCACGCTGGAGCTGAGCGCGGAGAACGGGCACATGCTGTACCTGCCGGCCGGCCTGGCGCACGGCTTCTGCTCGCTGAGCGAGCAGTCCCTGATGGTCTACAAGGTCACCACCGCCTACGCGCCGCACAACGACGGCGGCGTACGCTGGGATTCGGCCGGCATCGCGTGGCCGGTGCAGGATCCCATCATGTCGCCACGTGACGGCACCTTCCCCACGCTGGGCGCGTTCGATTCGCCGTTCGCTTATTCAGCCGGCGCGGCTGGAGCAGGCGCATGAGCGCCGCCGCGCCACGCCGCGCGCTGGTCACCGGCGCCTCGGGCTTTGTCGGCGCCGCGCTGGTGCGCCGCCTGCTGGCGGACGGCTGGGAAGTGCATGTGCTGCTGCGCGAAAGCTCGTCCACTGACGGCCTGCCGGCCGCCAGCCCGCAATTGCAGGTACACCGTCATGACGGCAGCACCCTGCAGCTGATCGACATCATGCGCGTGGCCGCGCCGCAGGTGGTGTTCCACCTGGCCTCGTTGTTCCTGGCCGCGCACCAGCCGCAGGACATCGAACGCCTGATCAACGCCAACCTGCTGTTCTCCACCCAGCTGGTGGAAGCCATGGCCGCCTGCGGCGTGCGCAAGCTGGTGAATACCGGCACCTCCTGGGAACACTATCAGGATCAGGCCTACAACCCGGTCTGCCTTTACGCCGCCACCAAGGCCGCGTTCACCGCGCTGCTGCGCTACTACGTCGAGGTGCATGGCCTGCGCGTGGTCACGCTCAAGCTGTTCGATACCTACGGCGCCGGCGACACCCGGCCCAAGGTGCTGAACCTGCTCAAGCGCCTGGCCAACGACGGCAGTTCACTGGCCATGTCGCCCGGCGAGCAACTGGTGGACCTGGTCTACATCGAGGACGTGCTGGACGCTTTCCTGCTGGCCTGCCAGCAGCTCGACACGCAACCGCAGCCGATGGAGGAGTACGGTGTCTCCAGCGGCCAGCCGCTGCCGCTGAAAGACATCGCCGCACTGTATGCGCAGGTCAGCGGCAAGCCGTTGAATATCGAATGGGGCGGGCGCCCCTACCGCGAGCGCGAAGTGATGGTGCCGTGGCACAGCTACCGCGGCGTACCGGGATGGCAGCCGCGCGTGGGCTTGGCGCAAGGCCTGGCCCTGTTCCACGCCGCCTAGTAGTGGGCGATGTCCAGCACGATGCCGGCGCTGGCCATCAGCGCCTGCCGTGCCTGCCGCGTCGCCATGTTCGGCGCCGGATGCTTGCGGTACAGCTGCAGCATCACTTCGACGATCTTGTCATCGCGTGAATTCCCGCGCCGCATGTTTTCCGGCGCGGTGGCCGCGCTCTTGTGGATCACCACGCCATCGGTGGCGAAGTGCACCAGCGTGCGCCCGTGCATGGCGGCCAGCAGGAAATCCCAATCCTCATAAATGATCAGGTCGGTCTCGTTGCGCACGCCGCGCAGCACGTCGGCACGGTAGGCAACGCAGCTGTTGGGTATGCGGTTGCGCACGTACACGCTGTCGAAGGTGACGTCGGCGATCGATACGCTTTGCCCGCCCGGCAGCGGCTTGGGCGGGTACACCGTGCGGTCCTCGTTCTGGATCTGGAAATCGCAGAACAGCAGTTCCGGCTTGTCCTTCAACAGCCGCGCCTTGAGCTTGGCCAGGTGGTCCGGGCGGTAGGTGTCGTCGTCGTCGAGGAACAGAATGTATTCGGAATCGGCGATCGCCAGCCCGAGGTTGCGGCTGGCGGCCGGGCCCGGCACGCCGGTCGAACGCAGCACGTAGTCGAAGCGCTTGTCCAGCTGCGACAGTTCCTGGTACGGCGGCAGATAGCCGGGCGTATCGGACACCACCACGATCTTGAAGTCCTGGCAGGTCTGCGCGATCAGCGACTCCAGCGTGCGCTTGAGCAGCAGCGGGCGGTCGTGGGTGGGAATGATGATGGTGAACACGGGCAGCCCTCGGAGGTTATGGTTCGCGGATCGATTCGTCCAGCGCGCGGGTGAGCGGGAACAGCAGGTAGGACATCACCGTGCGGTGGCCCACCACCATTTCCGCCGTCACCGTCATGCCCGGCATCAGGCGCGCGCCGGGGCGCAGCTTGCGCAGCTGGCCGGTGTAGGGAATGCGGCTCAGGTAGTACTGGTCCAGGCCGCCGCCCTTCTCGGCGCTGTCGCGCTTGAACGAATCGGAACTGACGAAGCGCACTTTGCCCTCCAGCATGCCGTGCTCCTGGAAATTGAAGGCGTCCACCTTCAGGTGCACCGCAGCGCCCGGCTTGATGAAGCCGACATCCATGGAATCGATCTGCACTTCCGCCTCCAGCTCGGCGCCCAGCGGCACCAGCGTGAACAGCGGCTCGGCCTCGCGCACGATGGAGCCCACCGACAGCTTGCCGATCTCCAGCACCACGCCATCGGCCGGCGCCACCATCTGCACCATCTTGTGGCGCTTGTCGGCCTTGGCCAGCTGCTCGTTGATGCCGTCGCGCTCGCGCGTGGCGTTCAGCAGGTCTTCCATCGATTTCTGGCGCCAGCTCTTCTCGAACGCGGCGCGCTCGGCCTCGGCCGAGGCCAGCTCGCGCGCCATCTCGATCGACTTGTTGCGTTGCAGGTCCATGTCGCGCTCGACTTCGAGGCGGCGGTCGCGCGCTTCCAGCAGGTGCATCTTGGCGCCGAACTGCTCGGCCATCAACTGCTCCTGCATGGCTTCCACCTCGCGCAGCGATTTCACGCGCTGGGCCAGGATGGTCTGGTCGTGCTTGTTGGTTTCCAGGCCGGCCTTGAGGCGCGCGATGTTCTGGTCCATCTTGGTCTTCTGCGCCTCGTAGTTGGCGCGGCGCTCGCTCGACAGCTGGGCTTGCAGCTGGGCGTCGTCGCTGTTGGCCTTGCCGTTGGCGGCGGCCGGCTTGCCGGACAACTCGGCGCGCAGCCCGGCCGCCTGGGTGTCGAGCGAGTCCAGCCGCACGCGCAGCTGGGTCTCGTCGGCGGCGGTGAAGGTCGGGTCGAGCGTGGCCAGCACCTGGCCCTTCTTGACGATCTGGCCGACGCGCACGTCGATGCTCTGGATGATGGAGGTGTCGAGCGGCTGCACCACGATGTTCGGCAGCGGATTGACCAGCTTGCCGTGGGCGACCACGATCTTCTCGACCGGCGACAGGCAGGCCCAGACGATGAAGCAGACGAACGCCAGCAGCATGGTGTGCAGCGTCAGGCGCACGGACCTCGGCAGCGGGCCGCGCTCGATGGCGTCGGCGTCCGGCAGGAACTCGATCTCGGTCTCGTCCTTCTTGCCGCGCTTGAGGTTTACAGGTGACTTGTTTGCTGGTTCCATAAGTGCTGGTAAGTTTCGCTACGGGTGAGCAGTTCTTCGTGGCGGCCGGAATCAACCAGCGTGCCCTGATGCATGACCATGATGCGGTCGGCGTCGACCAGCGTGGACAGGCGGTGCGAAATCATCACCACCGTGCGGCCGACGGCGATCTTCGACAGGTTGTTGATGAAGATGGCTTCCGATTCCGGGTCCAGCGCGGAGGCCGCCTCGTCCAGAATCAGGATGCGCGGGCGCGACACCAGCGTGCGCGCGATCGACAGGCGCTGCTTCTGGCCGCCAGACAGGTTGGTGGCGTTCTCCTCCAGCACGGTGTCGTAGCCCTGTGGCAGGCGCTCGATGAATTCGTCGGCGCCGGCCGCCTGCGCGGCCGCCACCAGTTCCTCGAAGGTGGCGTCCGGCTTGGTCACCGACAGGTTCTCGCGCACCGTGCCGCGGAACAGGAAATTCTCTTGCAGCACCACGCCGATCTGGCGCCGCAGGTGCGACAGCTCGATCTCGCGCGCGTCGACGCCGTCGAAGCGCACCAGGCCCTCCTGCAGCGGATAGAGGCCCTGGATCAGCTTGGTCAGGGTGGTCTTGCCGGAGCCCGAGCGGCCGACGATGCCCACCACCATGCCCTGCTCGATGGTGAAGGAAGCCTTGTTCAGCGCCAGGTTCTGCGCGCCCGGATAGCGGAACACCACGTTGTCGAACTTGATCTCGCCCTGCAGCACCGGACGCAGGCCGTTGGCGCCGGGACGTCCCTCCGGCGCGCGGTTCATCACCTCGCCCAGCATTTTCACCGACAGCGCGGTTTCCTGGTATTCGTTGACCAGGCCGACGATGGAAATCAGCGGCTGGGTCACGCGGCCGGACAGCATCTGGAAGCCGATCAGCGCGCCCACGGTCAGGGTATTGTCGAACACCTCGGCGGCGCCGACGATGATGATGGTGACCGGCAGCAGCTTGCCGAGGAAGTCGGTCACCGAGTTGCCGGCGATCGAGATCTGGCCGACGCGGAAGTGCATGTTGATGGCCTCGGCCGAGCGCTGGTCCCACACGCGGCGCTGCGACGGCTCGATCGCCAGCGCCTTCACCGTGCGCATGCCGTGGATGGCTTCCACCAGCATGCCCTGGCGCTGGCCCTCGGCCGCGTACAGCTGGTTGAGGCGGCGCTGGAAAGTCGGCACCATGGCCAGCACGATGCCGCCGATCATGGCCGCGAACAGCAGCACGATCAGGGTCAGCTTGAACGAGTAGCTGAACAGGATGGGGATGAACACCACCAGCGCGATCAGGTCGAGGCCGGTCATGAACAGGCGGCCGGTCAGGAAGCTGCGGATTTTCTCCAGCTGCTGCATGTGGCGCGTGACCACGCCGGCGCTGGTGGTCTCGAAGAAGTCGATCGGCAGCGACAGCAGGTGGGCGAACACGCGCCGCGTCAGGCGCATGTCGATCTTGTTGGAGGCGGCCAAGGTCAGCGTCTGGCGCAGGAAGCCGAAGGTGGAGTCGAACACCAGCGCCATCACGATGCCCACGCCCAGCACCTGCAGCGTGGTCACGCTCTGGTGCGTGAGCACCTTGTCGATCACCAGCTGGAAGAAGATCGGCGAGGCCAGCGCCAGCAACTGCATGGCGATCGCGGCGATGAAGATGTCGCGGAAGGCGGCCTTCTGCTTCAGGATTTCGGGGATGAACCAGCGCAGGCCGAACGGCTGGTTGGGGTCGGTCAGCTTGTGCTGGCGTTTGACGAACACCACCTCGCCATGCCAGTGCTGTTCAAAATCGCTGCGCGTGACCAGCACCACCTGGGCGTTGGCGGCGGCCGGGTTCAGCACGGCCACCTGGTCCTGGGTGCCGGGATGGCCCACGGTGTCGGCCGGCTTGACGCCCACCACGATGATCATGTTGCCGTTGTCCAGCTTGGCCATCAGCGGGAACACGCCCCCTTGCGCCATCAGGCGCGACCACGTCAGCGTGTCGGCCTTGGCTTTCAAACCGATATCCGAGGCGATGCGCAACAGCGCCCCGGTGGTCGGTTCCTCCGCGCGCAACGCGTTTTCGTCAATGATGCGTTCCGGGTTGATTTGCAGACCGTGATGCTGCGCGATGGCAGTCAGGCACTGGATCGCGGTATGGGGGAATTTATCTTGCATAGGCCCGAAAAGGTAAAAGCTTGCATTAGCGCACTATTGTGTCAGCCTTGGGATTCTAACCCAGCACAACGTTTCACGCCGCCTTTTCTGTTGTAGAAACACAAGCCCGTTTACCCTGCTGTTTCACCGCTCAAAAAAAAAAACGGCAAGGCCCAAAGGCCTTGCCGTTCTGGCGTCAATCAACGCGCTGCTTACTTGGCAGCCAGGATGCCGGTGCTGTGGTTGCCACCGAACAGCGCTTTCAGGCGCTGGCTGTCTTCGGTCGCGGCCTGGTTGCTGGCGGCGGTCAGCTGGGTGTTGTCGTAGCTGCCGATGGCGCTGGCCAGGGCGGCCACCGAGGCGTTGGTGGCGCTCGGCAGTTCCAGCTTGGTCGCGTTCTCGGTCGCGGCGGCGGCCTGGGCGTTGAAGCTCGACAGCGCGCTCGACAGGTTGCTGACCGAGCTGCTCACGCTGCTGGTCGTGCCCTGGGCGAACCAGACGTCGGCGGCGGTGTGGCTGGCGCCGTCGGCGGTCTCGAAGGTCGAGGTGATGCCGACGAAATTGCCGTTGTTGGCCGACACGTTCTGCTTGGCGTCCAGATTCAGCTTGGTGATGCCCAGGTCGCCCAGCGATCTCAGCTCGTCCGCCTGGCTGACGCCGTCGGCGTTGCCGTCGACCCAGACACGCAGGTTGCCGAAGGCGCTGTCCTTGGCGTCGATGGTGCCGTCGCCGTTGCTGTCCAGTTCCGCCAGCGCGGTGTAGCCGTTGGTGGCCTTGCCGCCGGTGCTCAGCGTGGTGCCCGAACCGAACAGTTCGCTGCCATCGTTGATCGTACCGTCGCCGTTGCGATCCAGGGCCAGCAGGCCGTCGCCGCCACCCACCCAGCCGGTGTTGACCTTGCTGCCGGTGGCGTTGACGTCAAAGTTGACGCCAGCCGACAGACCCAGGGTGGTGATGCCGTCGTTGTTCAGGTCCAGCACGATCGGCGTACCCAGTGGCGAAGGCAGCGCGTTGATCTGGTCGGTGGTCAGGCCCGGCACTTGCGCGGTGGTGATGGCGCACACCTGGGAGCTGGTCATCGAGTGGATCTGGTCGGTGGTCAGCGAGGTGATCTGGGCCGTGCTCAGGGCTGCGATCGCGGCCGTCTTCAGACCGACGAAGTCGGCGGTCTCGATGGCGACCAGCTGGGTGGTCGACAGCGCCTTGACCTGGTTGCTCGACAGTGCAGCCACCTGGTTGCTCGACAGCGCCACGATCTGATCGGTCGTCAGGGCCGCCGCTTGGGCGGTCTGCAGGGCGCCGATGGCCGAGGTCTTCAGCACGGTCACGTCCTCGGTGCTCAGCGCGGCGATCGAGTTGGTCGACAGCGCCGCCACTTGCGACGAGCTCAGCACGCCAACCTGGGTGGTGGTCAGCGCCACGATCTGGTTGGTGCTCAGCGCGCTGGCCAGCGAGGCGGTGGTCAGGGCGCCGATCTGCGCGGTGCTCAGGGCCGCCACCTGGTCGGTGGTCAGGGCGGCGATCTGCGCGGTCTTCAGCGTGGCGATGATGCTGGTTTTCAGCGCGCCGATGTCGGCCGTTTCAATCGCGGCCACCGAGGTGGTCGACAGCGCGTTGACCTGGGCGGTGCTCAGCGCGCCCAACTGGTTCGACGACAGCGCCACCACCTGGTCGGTGGTCAGGCCGGAGGCCAGCGCGGCGGTGCTCAGCGAGCCGATCTGCGCGGTGCTCAGCACGCCAACCTGGTCGGTGGTCAGGGCAGCCAGCTGCGCGGTGCGCAGGGCGGCGATGGCCGAGGTTTTCAGCGCGCCGATGTCGGCGGTCTCGATCGCCGCCGTGGCGGCGGTGCTCAGGCCGGCCACCTGGGTGCTGCTCAGGGCGCCGATCTGGGTCGAGCTCAGCGCCACCACCTGGTCGGTGGTCAGGGCGTTGGTCTGGTTGGTGGTCAGGCCGGCGATGGCGCTGGTCTTCAGCGCGCCCACGTCCGCCGTTTCAATCGCGGCGATGTCGTTGGTGCTGAAGGCCGACACTTGCGCCGAGCTCAGGGTGGCAACCTGGTTGGACGACAGCGCCACCACCTGATCGGTGCTCAGCGCGGCGATGCTGCCGGTGGTCAGCGCCGTGACTTGCAGGGTGCTCAGCGCGCCCAGCTGGTCGGTGGTCAGCGCGGCCAGCTGGCCGGTCTTCAGCGACGCGATGATCGAGGTTTTCAGGCCGCCGATGTCGGCCGTGGCGATGGCGGCCACGGCGGTGGTCGACAGCGCGTTGAACTGCGTGGTGCTCAGCGCGCCCAGCTGGTTCGAGGTCAGCGCCACCACCTGGTCGGTGGTCAGGCCCGAGGCCAGCGCGGTGGTGCTCAGCGAGGCGATTTGCGCGGTGCTCAGCACGGTCACCTGGTCGGTGCTCAAGGCCGCCACTTGCTGGGTGCTCAGGGCGGCGATGGCCGAGGTTTTCAGCGCGCCGATGTCGGCCGTCTCGATCGCGGCGATGGCACCGCTGCTCAGGGCGGCGACTTGCTGGCTCGACAGCGTACCGATCTGCTGGCTCGACAGGGCCACCACCTGGTCGGTGGTCAGGGCCTTGGCCTGGCTGGTGGTCAGCGCGGCGATGGCGCTGGTCTTCAGGCCGCCGACGTCGGCCGTTTCAATCGCGGCGATGTCGTTGGTGCTGAAGGCGGCGATCTGCGCGCTGCTCAGGGCGCCGAACTGGTTCGACGACAGAGCCACCACTTGATCCGTGGTCAGGGCGGCGATGCTGCCGGTGGTCAGCGCGCCAACTTGCTGGGTGCTCAAGGCGCCCAACTGGTCGGTGGTCAGGGCGGCCAGCTGGCCGGTCTTCAGGGCCGCGATGATCGAGGTTTTCAGGCCGCCGATGTCGGCGGTCTCGATGGCGGCCACGGCGGTGGTCGACAGCGCGTTGAACTGCGCGGTGCTCAGCGCGCCCAACTGGTTCGACGACAGGGCCACCACCTGGTCGGTGGTCAGGCCGCTGGCCAGGTTGGCGGTGCTCAGCGAGGCCACTTGCGCGGTGCTCAGCACGGTGATCTGGTCGGTGGTCAGCGCGGCGCTCTGCTGCGTGGTCAGCGCGGCGATCGCATTGGTTTTCAACGCGCCGATGTCGGCGGTTTCAATCGCGGCAATCGCGGTGCTGCTCAGGGCGGCGACTTGCTGGCTCGACAGCGAACCGATCTGCTGGCTCGACAGGGCCACCACCTGGTCGGTGGTCAGGGCCTTGGTCTGGTTGGTGGTCAGCGCGGCGATGGCGTTGGTTTTCAGCGCGCCGACGTCGGCCGTTTCAATCGCGGCGATGTCGTTGGTGCTGAAGGCGGCGATCTGCGCGCTGCTCAGGGCGCCGAACTGGTTCGACGACAGGGCCACCACTTGATCCGTGGTCAGCGCGGCGATGCTGCCGGTGGTCAGCGCGGTGACTTGCTGGGTGCTCAGGGCGCCCAGTTGGTCGGTGGTCAGCGCGGCCAGCTGGCCGGTTTTCAGGACCGCGATGATGGAGGTTTTCAGACCCACGATGTCGGCGGTCTCGATGGCGGCCACGGCGGTGGTCGACAGCGCGTTGAACTGCGCGGTGCTCAGCGCGCCCAACTGATTCGACGACAGCGCCACCACCTGGTCGGTGGTCAGGCCCGAGGCCAGCGCGGTGGTGCTCAGCGAGGCCACTTGCGCGGTGCTCAGCACGGTGATCTGGTCGGTGGTCAACGCGGCGGTCTGCTGCGTGGTCAGGGCGGCGATGGCCGAGGTTTTCAGCGCGCCGATGTCGGCGGTTTCAATCGCGGCAATCGCGGTGCTGCTCAGGGCGGCGACTTGCTGGCTCGACAGCGAACCGATCTGCTGGCTCGACAGGGCCACCACCTGGTCGGTGGTCAGGGCCTTGGTCTGGTTGGTGGTCAGCGCGGCGATGGCGTTGGTTTTCAGCGCGCCGACGTCGGCCGTTTCAATCGCGGCGATGTCGTTAGTGCTGAAGGCGGCGATCTGCGCGCTGCTCAGGGCGCCGAACTGGTTCGACGACAGGGCCACCACTTGATCCGTGGTCAGCGCGGCGATGCTGCCGGTGGTCAGCGCGGTGACTTGCTGGGTGCTCAGGGCGCCCAGTTGGTCGGTGGTCAGCGCGGCCAGCTGGCCGGTTTTCAGGACCGCGATGATGGAGGTTTTCAGACCCACGATGTCGGCGGTCTCGATGGCGGCCACGGCGGTGGTCGACAGCGCGTTGAACTGCGCGGTGCTCAGCGCGCCCAGCTGGTTCGACGACAGGGCCACCACCTGGTCGGTGGTCAGGCCCGAGGCCAGCGCGGTGGTGCTCAGCGAGGCCACTTGCGCGGTGCTCAGCACGGTGATCTGGTCGGTGGTCAACGCGGCGGTCTGCTGCGTGGTCAGCGCGGCGATGGCCGAGGTTTTCAGCGCGCCGATGTCGGCGGTTTCAATCGCGGCGATGGCGGTGCTGCTCAGCGCGGCGACTTGCTGGCTCGACAGCGAACCGATCTGCTGGCTGTTCAGGGCCACCACCTGGTCGGTGGTCAGGGCCTTGGTCTGGCTGGTGGTCAGCGAAGCGATGGCCGAGGTCTTCAGCGCGCCGATGTCGGACGTTTCAATCGCGGCGATGTCGTTGGTGCTGAAGGCGGCGATTTGCGCGCTGCTCAGGGCGCCGAACTGGTTCGACGACAGAGCCACCACCTGGTCGGTGGTCAGGGCGGCGATGCTGCCAGTGGTCAGCGCGGCGACCTGGTTGGTGCTCAGGGCGCCCAGTTGGTCGGTGGTCAGCGCGGCCAGCTGGCCGGTTTTCAGGACCGCGATGATGGAGGTTTTCAGACCCACGATGTCGGCGGTCTCGATGGCGGCCACGGCGGTGGTCGACAGCGCGTTGAACTGCGCGGTGCTCAGCGCGCCCAACTGATTCGACGACAGCGCCACCACTTGGTCGGTGGTCAGGCCCGAAGCCAGGTTGGCGGTGCTCAGCGAGGCCACTTGCGCGGTGCTCAGCACGGTGATCTGGTCGGTGGTCAACGCGGCGGTCTGCTGCGTGGTCAGCGCGGCGATGGCCGAGGTTTTCAGCGCGCCGATGTCGGCGGTTTCAATCGCGGCGATGGCGGTGCTGCTCAGCGCGGCGACTTGCTGGCTCGACAGCGAACCGATCTGCTGGCTGTTCAGGGCCACCACCTGGTCGGTGGTCAGGGCCTTGGTCTGGCTGGTGGTCAGCGAAGCGATGGCCGAGGTTTTCAGCGCGCCGATATCGGACGTTTCAATCGCGGCGATGTCGTTGGTGCTGAAGGCGGCGATCTGCGCGCTGCTCAGGGCGCCGAACTGGTTCGACGACAGGGCCACCACCTGGTCGGTGGTCAGGGCGGCGATGCTGCCGGTGGTCAGCGCGGCCACCTGGTTGGTGCTCAGGGCGCCCAACTGGTCGGTGGTCAGCGCGGCCAGCTGGCCGGTTTTCAGGACCGCGATGATGTTGGTCTTCAGACCGACGATGTCGGCGGTCTCGATGGCGGCCACGGCGGTGGTCGACAGCGCGTTGAATTGCGCGGTGCTCAGCGCGCCCAGTTGGTTCGACGACAGCGCCACCACCTGGTCGGTGGTCAGGCCGCTGGCCAGGTTGGCGGTGCTCAGCGAGGCCACTTGCGCGGTGCTCAGCACGGTGATCTGGTCGGTGGTCAGCGCTGCTGTCTGCTGCGTGGTCAGCGCGGCGATAGCCGAGGTTTTCAGCGCGCCGATGTCGGCGGTTTCAATCGCGGCGATGGCGGTGCTGCTCAGCGCGGCGACTTGCTGGCTCGACAGCGAACCGATCTGCTGGCTGTTCAGGGCCACCACCTGGTCGGTGGTCAGGGCCTTGGTCTGGCTGGTGGTCAGCGAAGCGATGGCCGAGGTCTTCAGCGCGCCGATGTCGGACGTTTCAATCGCGGCGATGTCGTTGGTGCTGAAGGCGGCGATCTGCGCGCTGCTCAGGGCGCCGAACTGGTTCGACGACAGGGCCACCACTTGATCCGTGGTCAGGGCGGCGATGCTGCCGGTGGTCAGCGCGGCCACCTGGTTGGTGCTCAGGGCGCCCAGCTGGTCGGTGGTCAGCGCGGCCAGCTGGCCGGTTTTCAGGACCGCGATGATGTTGGTCTTCAGACCGACGATGTCGGCGGTCTCGATGGCGGCCACGGCGGTGGTCGACAGCGCGTTGAACTGCGAGGTGCTCAGGGCGCCCAGCTGGTTCGACGACAGGGCCACCACCTGGTCGGTGGTCAGGCCGCTGGCCAGGTTGGCGGTGCTCAGCGAAGCCACTTGCGCGGTGCTCAGCACGGTGATCTGGTCGGTGGTCAGCGCGGCGCTCTGCTGCGTGGTCAGGGCGGCGATGGCCGAGGTTTTCAGCGCGCCGATGTCGGCGGTTTCAATCGCGGCGATGGCGGTGCTGCTCAGGGCGGCAACCTGCTGGCTCGACAGCGAACCGATCTGCTGGCTCGACAGGGCCACCACCTGGTCGGTGGTCAGGGCCTTGGTCTGGCTGGTGGTCAGCGAAGCGATGGCCGAGGTCTTCAGCGCGCCGATGTCGGACGTTTCAATCGCGGCGATGTCGTTGGTGCTGAAGGCGGCGATTTGCGCGCTGCTCAGGGCGCCGAACTGGTTCGACGACAGGGCCACCACCTGGTCGGTGGTCAGGCCGGCGATGCTGCCGGTGGTCAGCGCGGTCACTTGCTGGGTGCTCAGGGCGCCCAGTTGGTCGGTGGTCAGCGCGGCCAGCTGGCTGGTTTTCAGCGAGGCGATGATCGAGGTTTTCAGCCCGCCGATGTCGGCGGTGCCGATGGCCGCCACGGCGGTGGTGGACAGGGCCGAGAATTGCGCGGTGCTCAACGCGCCCAGCTGGTTGGACGACAGCGCCACCACCTGGTCGGTGGTCAGGCCGTTGGCCAGGTTGGCGGTGCTCAGCGACGCGATCTGGCTGGTGCTCAGCACGGTGATCTGGTCGGTGGTCAGGGCGGCGGTCTGCTGGGTGGTCAGCGCGGCGATCACATTGGTTTTCAGGGCGCCGATGTCGGCCGTCTCGATCGCGGCCACGGCGGTGCTGGTCAGGGCGGCAACCTGCTGGCTCGACAGCGCGCCTACCTGCTGGCTCGACAGGGCCACCACCTGGTCGGTGGTCAGGGCCTTGGTCTGGTTGGTGGTCAGCGCGGCGATGACGTTGGTTTTCAGCGCGGCCAGGTCGGCGGTTTCAATCGCGGCCACGGCGTTGGTGCTCAGCGCGGCCACTTGCGCCGAGGTCAGCACGCCGGCCTGGGTGGACGACAGCGCCACGATCTGGTCGGTGCTCAGGCCGCCCACGCTGGCGGTGCTCAGGGCGGCGATCTGGCCGGTAGTCAGGTTGGAGACCTGGTCGGTGGTCAGCGCGGCCAGCTGCGACGATTTCAGCGCGGCGATGATGTTGGTTTTCAGGCCGACGATGTCGGCGGTCTCGATGGCGGCGATGGCGCCGGTCGACAGCGCGGAGAACTGCGCGGTGCTCAGCGCGCCCAGCTGGTTCGAGGTCATTGCCACCACCTGGTCGGTGGTCAGGCCCGAGGCCAGGTCGGCGGTGCTCAGCGAGGCCACCTGCGCGGTGCTCAGCACGGTGATCTGGTCGGTGGTCAGGGCGGCCGTCTGCTGCGTGGTCAGGGCGGCGATGGCGCTGGTTTTCAGCGCGCCGATGTCGGCCGTCTCGATGGCGGCGATGGCGGTGCTGCTCAGCGCGGCGACCTGCTGGCTCGACAGCGAACCGATCTGCTGGCTCGACAGGGCCACCACCTGGTCGGTGGTCAGGGCCTTGGTCTGATTGGTGCTCAGGGCGGCGATGACGTTGGTTTTCAGCGCGGCCAGGTCGGCCGTCTCGATCGCGGCCACGGCGTTGGTGCCGAGGGCGCCCACTTGCGCCGAGGTCAGCACGCCGGCCTGGGTGGACGACAGCGACACCACCTGGTCGGTGCTCAGGGCGGCCATGCTGCCGGTGCTCAGGGCGGCGATCTGGCCGGTGGTCAGGTTGGACACCTGGTCGGTGGTCAGGGCCGCCAGTTGCGCGGTTTTCAGCGAGGCGATGATATTGGTTTTCAGGCCGACGATATCGGCGGTGGCAATCGCGGCGATGGCGCTGGTCGACAGCGCGCCGAATTGCGTGGTGCTCAGCGCGCCCAGCTGGTTGGACGACAGCGCCACCACCTGGTCGGTGGTCAGGCCCGAAGCCAGGTTGGCGGTGCTCAGCGAGGCCACTTGCGCGGTGCTCAGGGCGGCCACCTGGTCGGTGGTCAGGGCGGCGGTCTGCTGGGTGGTCAGGGCGGCGATGGCGCTGGTTTTAAGCGCGCCGATGTCGCCCGTCTCGATGGCGGCCACGGCGGTGCTGCTGAGGGCGGCGACCTGCTGGCTCGACAGCGCGCCGACTTGCTGGCTCGACAGGGCCACCACCTGGTCGGTGGTCAGGGCCTTGGTCTGGTTGGTGGTCAGGGCGGCGATGACGTTGGTCTTCAGCACGGCCAGGTCGGCGGTCTCAATCGCGGCCACGGCGCTGGTGCCGAGGGCCGCCACTTGCGCCGAGGTCAGCACGCCGGCCTGGGTGGCCGACAGCGCCACCACCTGGTCGGTGCTCAGGCTGGCCATGTTGGCGGTGGTCAGGGCGGCGATCTGGCCGGTGGTCAGGTTGGCCACCTGGTCGGTGGTCAGGGCCGCCAGCTGCGCGGTTTTCAGCGCGGCGATCACATTGGTTTTCAGCGCCACCAGGTCGGCGGTCTCGATGGCCGCGACGTTGGTGGTCGACAGCGCGCCGAACTGGGCGCTGCTCAGGGTGGCCAGCTGGGCCGAGCTCAGCGCCACCACCTGGTCGGTGGTCAGGCCGCTGGCGATGGCGTTGGTGCTCAGCGAGCTGACCTGGCCGGTGGTCATCACGCTGACCTGGTCGGTGGTCAGGGCTTTGACTTGCGCGGTGTTCAGGCCGCCGATCGCATTGGTTTTCAGGGCGACGAAGTCGCCGGTCTCGATCGCCACGATGGCGTTGGTGCTCAGGCTGCCCACCTGGGTGCTGCTCAGGGCGGCGGCTTGCTGGCTGCTCAGGGCCACCACCTGATCGGTGGTCAGGGCGCCCAGCTGGGCGGTGCTGAGGCCGGCAATGGCGCTGGTTTTCAGGGAAGCAAAGTCACCGGTTTCAATCGCCACCAGGTTGGTGGTCGAGAGCGCGTTGATCTGCGCCGAGCTGAACACACCCACCTGGCTGGCCGACAGCGCAACGATCTGGTCCGTGGTCAGGCCGTTGCTCAGCTGTTTGGTGGTCAGCACCGCGATGTGGGTGGTGGTCAGCGCGCCGATCTGGTCGGTCGTGAAGGCCTGGGTCTGGGCGGAATTGAGCGCAACCAGATCGGCAGTTGCGAGAGCTGCAATGCTTGCGGTCGGCAAGGCTGCGATCTGTGCGGTACTAAAACTAGTTACGAGGCTCATTTTCCATTCTCCTTGGGGCACTACACGGTTCTATACGGACAGATGATGGAGCCCACGGGATGCTTCCCTGCGGCTCCAGCTTGAATTGGGTGTTCCGGTGTTTCTTGCAGATCGGCGCGTACGAAAACCGCGCGCTTTAGTTCTTAACGTCAATCTTTGCGGCAACTTTAGGATGAGCCAGGCATGATTTTTCCTGTGGTTAACATTTAAATCGCCGCGAAGTAACACATAGCTTCAGTTAATCAGCCGCAAGAATCTGCGGAGGCTGGCTGGCCTGAACGTGTAAAGCGACCTTTTTCTTCAGCGCATTAAGTTTTTTTGTTTACGTGTGGCAATGCAAAAAGCGGGCCATATTTTCCAAAATGCAACTCCAGAGACACAAACGGCAGAGCGTTTGCTCTGCCGTTCGCCTGCTACTCCCGCCGCTTACTTGCCGGGCACCGCGAGGTAGCCCTGGGCCGCGCCGCCATGCAGCGCCTTCAGCTTGAGCTCATCGGTGGCCGCCTGGCCGCCGTTCAGGGTCGGCTTGGTCTCGGCGTCGAACTGGTTCAGCGCCGCGGCCAGCTGGGCCACGCTGCCGCCCACGCCCTGGCCCGGCACCTCCAGCTTGGCGGGGGTGTTCACCGCCGCGCCGTGGCTGAACGACGCCAGCGCCTGCGACAGGCCGCTGACGTTGCTGCTCAGCTGCTGTTGCGCCGGCGACACGGCGAACCAGACGTCGGCCGCCGCGTGGCTGGCGCCATCGGCGGTCTCGTAGGTCGAGGTGGCGCCGATGGTGTTGCCGTTGTTGCCGGTCAGGCCATCCTTGACGTCGAGGTTGAGCTTGGTGATGCCGAGGTCGGCCAGCGACTTCAGCTCGCCGGCCTGGCTGACGCCGTCCGCGTTGCCGTCGACCCACACGCGCAGTTCGGCGAACTTGCCATCCTTGGCGTCGATGGTGCCGTCGCCGTTGGTGTCCAGTTCGGCCATGGCGATATAACCGTCGGCCGCGCGCTGGCCGTTGGCCAGGGTGGTGCCCGAGCCGAACAGTTCGCCGCCGTCGTTGATCACGCCGTCGCCGTTGCGGTCCAGCGCCAGGAAGCCGTCGCCGCCGGCCAGCCAGCCGGTGTTGAGCTTGGTGCCGGTGGCGCCCAGGTCGAACTGCACGCCGTTCGCCAGCGAACTGGTCTGGATGCCGTCGCCGTTCAGGTCGAGCGCGATCGGGGTCAGCGAGATCAGCGCGTTGATCTGGTTGGCGGTCATGCCCTGGCGCTGGTCGGTGGTCAGCGCGTGGATCTGCTGCGTGGTCAGCGCGTGGATCTGGGTGGTGGTCAGCGACACGATCTCGCCGGTGGTCAGCGCGCGCAGCTGGCGCGACGACAGGGCGCGGATGCCGTTGGTGGTGATCGCCACCAGGTCGGCGGTTTCCAGCGCGGCCAGGGCGTTGGTCGACAGCGCCTGTACCTGCTGGGTGCTGAGGGCCGCCACCTGGGCCGAGGTCAGGCCCACGCCCTGCGCCGAGGTCAGCACGGACAGATGGGTGGTGCTCAGCGCGCCCACCTCGCTCACGGTCAGCGCCGCCACCGCGGCGGTGGACAGGGCCACCAGGTTGCGGGTCGACAGCGCCGCCACTTGCGTGGTCGACAGCGAGGCCGCCTGCGCCGTGGTCAGGGCGCCGATCTGGGCGGTGCTCAGGCCGACCGCGAACGCGGCCGTGCCCAGCGCCGCCACCTGGCCGGTCGACAGCGCCGCCACCTGGTTCAGCGACAGGCCGGCCAGCTGCGCGGTGCGCAGGGCGGCCATGTCGTTGGTGGTCAGGCCGCCGAGGTCGGCGGTCTCGATGGCGCCGATGCTGTTGGTCGACAGCGCCACCACCTGCTGCGTGCTCAGCGAGGACAGCTGGCTGGACGACAGCGCCACCACCTGGTCGGTGCTCAGCGCGCCGATGCTGCCGGTGCTCAGGGCGGCCAGGGTGGTGGTGCCCAGGCTGCCGACCTGGGCGGTGCTCAGGGCGCCGACCTGGGCCGTGCTCAGGATGGCGATGGCCTGCGTCTTGATGGCCGCCAGGTCGGCGGTTTCCAGCGCGCCCACCGCGTTCAGGGTCAGCGCCGCCACCTGCTGGGTGCTCAGGGCCGAGGCCTCGGCGGTGGTCAGCGCCACGATCTGGTTGGTGCCGAGGGCCTTGATCTGGTTGGCGCTCAGGGCCGCCAGCGCGGCGGTCGACAGCGCCGCCAGGTCGGCGGTTTCCAGCGCCACCACGCCATTGGTGGTCAGGGCCGCGGCCTGGGTGGCCGTCAGCGCCGCCGCCTGGGCCGTGGTCAGGGCCACGATCTGGTCGGTGCTCAGGCCGGCGATGCCGGCGGTGGCGATGGCCGCCACCTGCGCGGTCGACAGCGCCGCCACCTGGGCGGTGCCGAAGCCGGCCAGCTGCTGGGTGCGCAGCAGGCCGATGTCCAGCGTGCTCAGGCCGGCGAGGTCGGCCGTCTCAATCGCGGCGATGCTGTTGCTGCGCAGCGCCACGATCTGGCCGGTGGACAGCGCGCCCAGCTGGGCCGAGGTCAGCGCCACCACCTGGTCCGAGCTCAGCGCGGCGATGCCGGCGCTGCTGATGGCGGCCAGGGTGGCGGTGCCCAGGGTGTTGATTTGCAGCGTGCTCAGCGCGGCGACCTGGGTGGTGCTCAGCGCGGCCACGGCCTGCGATTTGAGCGCGGCCAGGTCGGCGGTTTCCAGCGCGGCCACCGAGCCGGCGCTCAACGCCGCCACTTGCGTGGTCGACAGCGCGGCCGCCTGGGCGGTGGTCAGCGCCACCACCTGGTTGCTGGTCAGCGCCTTGACCTGGTTCACCGTCAGCGCGGCCGCGGCGGCGGTCGACAGCGCGGCGAAGTCGGCGGTCTCCAGCGCGGCGACACTGTTGGTGCTCAGGGCGGCGGCTTGCGAAGCGCTCAGCACGCCGGCCTGGGTGGTGGTCAGCGCCACCACCTGGTTGGTGCTGAGCGCGGCGATGCCGGCGGTGGTGAGGGCGGCCACTTGCGCGGTCGACAGCACGGCCACCTGCTCGGTTTCCAGCGCGGCGATCTGGTGGGTGCGCAGCGCCGCCACGTTGGCGGTGCTGAGGCCGGCCAGGTCGGCGGTTTCAATCGCGCCGATGCTGTTGCTGCTCAGGGCCACCACTTGCGCGGTGCCGAAGCTGGCGATCTGCGCCGAGCTCAGCGCCACCACTTGCGCGGTGCCCAGCGCGGCGATGCCGGCCGTGCTGATGGCCGCCAGCGCGGCGGTGGCCAGGGTGTTGATCTGGGTGGTGCCCAGGGCCGCCACCTGCGCGGTGCTCAGCGCGGCGATGGACTGGGTCTTGAGCGCGGCCAGGTCGGCCGTCTCCAGCGCGCCGATGGCGGCGGTGGTCAGGGCCGCCACCTGCTGGGTGGTCAGCGCGGCCGCCTCGGCGGTGGTCAGCGCCACCACCTGGTCGGTGGTCAGGGCCTTGATCTGGTTGACGGTCAGGCCGGTGACGGCGGTGCTCGACAGCGCCGCGAAGTCGGCGGTTTCCAGCGCCGCGATCGCGGTGGTGCCCAGCGCGGCCACTTGCGCCGTGCCCAGCGCGGCCGCCTGCGCGGTGGTCAGCGCCACGATCTGGGCGGTGTTGAGCGAGGCGATGCCGGCGGTGCTCAGGGCGGCCACCTGCGCGGTCGACAGGGCGGCCACTTGCGTGGTGCTCAGGCCGGCCAGCTGGTTGCTGCGCAGCGCGGCCACCTGGCTGGCGCCGAGGCCGGCCAGGTCGGCGGTCTCAATCGCGCCGATGCTGTTGCTGCTCAGGGCCACCACTTGCGCGGTGCCCAGCGCGGCGATCTGCGCCGAGGTCAGCGCCACCACCTGCTCGGTGCCCAGCGCGGCGATGCCGGCCGTGCTGATGGCCGCCAGCGCGGCGGTGGCCAGGGTATTGATCTGGGTGGTGCTCAGGGCCGCCACCTGCGCGGTGCTCAGCGCGGCGATCGAGGCGGTCTTGAACGCCGACAGGTCGGCCGTCTCCAGCGCGGCAATCGCGTTGGTGGTCAGGGCCGCCACCTGCTGGGTGGTCAGCGCGGCCGCCTCGGCGGTGCTGAGGGCAACCACCTGGCCGGTGGTCAGGGCCTTGATCTGGTTGACGGTCAGGCCGGTCACGGCGGTGCTCGACAGCGCGGCGAAGTCGGCGGTCTCGATGGCGGCAATCGCGTTGGTGCCCAGCGCCGCCACTTGCGCGGTGGTCAGGGCGGCCGCCTGCGCGGTGGTCAGCGCGACGATCTGGTCGGTGCTGAGCGAGGCCACGCCGGCGGTGCTCAGCGCGGCGATCTGGGTGGTGCTCAGCGCGGCCACCTGGCTGGTGGTCAGGCCGTCCAGCTGGGTGCTGCGCAGGGCCGCGATGGCTGCCGTGCTCAGGCCCGCCAGATCGGCGGTCTCGATGGCGCCGATGCTGTTGCTGCCCAGCGCGCCCACTTGCGCGGCGGTCAGGGCCGCCAGCTGCTGCGAGATCAGCGCGACGATCTGGTTGGTGGTCAGCGCGGCGACGCCGGCCGTGCTGATGGCGCCCAGCGAGGCGGTGGCCAGGGTGTTGATCTGGGTGGTGCTCAGGGCCGCCACCTGCGCGGTGGTCAGCGCGGCGATGGACGCGGTCTTGAACGCCGACAGGTCGGCCGTCTCCAGCGCGGCGATGGCGTCGGTCGACAGCGCGGCCACCTGGGCGGTGCTCAGCGCGGCCGCCTCGGTGGTGGTCAGCGCCACCACCTGGCCGGTGGTCAGGGCCTTGATCTGGTTGACGGTCAGGCCGGTCACCGCCGCGCTCGACAGCGCGGCGAAGTCGGCGGTCTCGATGGCCGCGATCGCTGCCGTGCCGAAGGCCGCCACTTGCGCGGTGGTCAGGGCGGACGCTTGCGCGGTGGTCAGCGCGACGATCTGGTCGGTGCTCAGCGAGGCGATGCCGGCGGTGCTCAGCGCGGCGATCTGCTGGGTGCTCAGCGCGGCCACCTGGCTGGTGGTCAAGCCGTCCAGCTGGGTGCTGCGCAGGGCGGCAATCGCGTTCGTGCTCAGGCCGGCCAGGTCGGCGGTCTCGATGGCGCCGATGCTGTTGCTGCTCAGCGCGCCGACTTGCGCGGCGGTCAGGGCGGCCAGCTGCTGCGAGGTCAGCGCGACGATCTGGTTGGTGGTCAGCGCGGCGATGCCGGCCGTGCTGATGGCGCCCAGCGAGGCGGTGGCCAGGGTGTTGATCTGGGTGGTGCTCAGGGCCGCCACTTGCGCGGTGGTCAGCGCGGCGATGGACGCGGTCTTGAACGCCGAGAGGTCGGCCGTCTCCAGCGCGGCGATGGCGTCGGTCGACAGCGCGGCCACCTGCGCGGTGCTCAGCGCGGCCGCCTCGGTGGTGGTCAGCGCCACCACCTGGCCGGTGGTCAGGGCCTTGATCTGGTTGACGGTCAGGCCGGTCACGGCGGCGCTCGACAAGGCCGCGAAGTCGGCGGTCTCGATGGCGGCGATGGCACTGGTGCCCAGCGCCAGCACTTGCGCCGCCGTCAGGGCCGCCGCTTGGGCGGTGGTCAAGGCGACGATCTGGGCGGTGCCGAGCGAGGCGATGCCGGCGGTGCTCAGCGCGGCGATCTGCTGGGTGCTCAGCGCGGCCACCTGGCTGGTGGTCAGGCCGTCCAGCTGGGTGCTGCGCAGGGCCGCGATGGCGGCCGTGCTCAGGCCGGCCAGGTCGGCGGTCTCGATGGCGCCGATGCTGTTGCTGCTCAGCGCCAGCACCTGGGCGGTGCCCAGCGCGGCCAGCTGCTGCGAGGTCAGCGCCACCACCTGGTCGGTGGTCAGCGCGCCGATGCCGGCCGTGCTGATGGCGCCCAGCGAGGCGGTCGCCAAGGTGTTGATCTGGGTGGTGCTCAGGGCCGCCACCTGCGCGGTGGTCAGCGCGGCGATCGACGCGGTCTTGAACGCCGACAGGTCGGCCGTCTCCAGCGCGGCGATGGCGGCGGTCGACAGCGCGGCCACTTGTGCGGTGCTCAGCGCGGCGGCCTCGGTGGTGGTCAGGGCCACCACCTGGCCGGTGGTCAGGGCCTTGATCTGGTTGACGGTCAGGCCGGTCACCGCCGCGGTCGACAGCGCGGCGAAGTCGGCGGTCTCGATGGCGGCAATCGCGGCGGTGCCCAGGGCCGCCACTTGGGCGGTGGTCAGGGCGGCCGCCTGCGCGGTGGTCAGTGCAACGATCTGGTCGGTGCTGAACGAGGCGAGGCCGGCGGTGCTCAGGGCCGCCACTTGCGTGGTCGACAGCGCGCCCACCTGGCCGGTGGTCAGGCCTTCCAGCTGGTTGCTGCGCAGCGAGGCCACGGCAGCGGTGCTCAGGCCGGCCAGGTCGGCGGTCTCGATGGCGCCGATGCTGTTGCTGCTCAGGGCAGCCACTTGCGCGGTGCCCAGTGCCGACAATTGCTGCGAGGTCAGCGCCACCACTTGCGCGGTGCCCAGCGCGGCGATGCCGGCCGTGCTGATGGCGGCCAGCGAGGCGGTGGCCAGGGTGTTGATCTGGGTGGTGCCCAGCGCCACCACTTGCGCGGTGCTCAGGGCGGCGATGGCGGCGGTCTTCAGCGCGGCCAGGTCGGCGGTTTCCAGCGCGGCAATCGCGTTGGTCGACAGCGCGGCCACCTGCGCGGTGCTCAGCGCGGCCGCCTCGGTGGTGGTCAGGGCCACCACCTGGCCGGTGGTCAGGGCCTTGATCTGGTTGACGGTCAGGCCGGTGACGGCGGCGCTCGACAGCGCGGCGAAGTCGGCGGTCTCGATGGCGGCGATCGCGTTGGTGCCCAGCGCCGCCACTTGGGCGGTGGTCAGGGCCGACGCTTGCGCGGTGGTCAGCGCGACGATCTGGTCGGTGCCCAGCGAGGCGATGCCGGCGGTGCTCAGCGCGGCGATCTGCTGGGTGCTCAGCGCGGCCACCTGGCTGGTGGTCAGGCCGTCCAGCTGGGCGCTGCGCAGGGCGGCGATGGCGGCCGTGCTCAGGCCAGCCAGGTCGGCGGTCTCGATGGCGCCGATGCTGTTGCTGCTCAGCGCGCCCACTTGCACGGTGCTCAGCGCGCCCAGCTGTTGCGAGGTCAGCGCCACGATCTGGGCGGTGGTCAGCGCGCCGATGCCCTGGCTGCTGATGGCGGCCAGGGTGGCGGTGGCCAGGGTGTTGATCTGGGTGGTGGTCAGGGCCGCCACTTGCGCGGTGCCCAGGGCGGCGATGGCCGCCGTCTTGAGCGCGGCCAGGTCGGCGGTCTCCAGCGCGGCCACGGCGGTGGCCGACAGCGCGGCCACTTGCGCGGTGCTCAGCGCCGCGGCCTCGGTGGTGGTCAGGGCCACCACCTGGTCGCTGGTCAGCGCTTTCACCTGCGCCACG
>NZ_JABMJK010000014.1:106033-139823 GCF_013376005.1 Duganella sp. SG902
CAGGGCGGCCGCTTCGCCGGTGGTCAGCGCCACCACCTGGCCGGTGGTCAGGGCTTTCACCTGGGCCACGCTGAGCGAGGCCACGGCGGCGGTGGACAACGCCGCGAAGTCGGCGGTTTCAATCGCGGCGATGCTGTTGGTGCTCAGCGCCAGCACCTGCGCCGCGCTCAGCGCGGACGCCTGGGCGGTGGTCAGCGCCACGATCTGGTCGGTGCTCAGGCCGGCGACGGCGGCGGTGGTCAGCGCCGCCACCTGCGTGGTCGACAGCGCGGCCACCTGGCCGGTGGTCAGGCCCACCAGCTGGGCGCTGCGCAGGGCGGCGATGTGGCTGGTCGAGAGGCCGGCCAGGTCGGCGGTTTCCAGCGCGCCCAGGGCGCCCGAGCTCAGCGCGGCCACCTGGGCGGTGCCCAGCGCGGCCAGCTGGCCCGAGGTCAGCGCCACGGCCTGCGCGGTGCTCAGGGCGGCGATGCCGGCGGTGCTCAGCGCGGCGACCGAGGCGGTAGCCAGGGTGTTGATCTGGGTGGTGGTCAGCGCCGCCACCTGGGCGGTGCCGAGGGCGGCGATCGCGGCCGTCTTGATGGCCGACAGGTCGGCGGTTTCCAGCGCGGCGATCAGGGTGGCCGACAGCGCGGCCACCTGCTGGGTGCCCAGCGCGGCCGCTTCGGCGGTGGTCAGGGCCACGATCTGGTCGCTGTCCAGCGCCTTGATCTGGTTGGCGCTGAGGGCGGCGATGGCGGTGGTCGACAGCGCGGCCAGGTCGGCGGTTTCCAGCGCGCCCACGGCGTTGGTGGTGAGCGCGGCGGCTTGCGCGCTGCTCAGCACGGACGCCTGCGCGGTGGTCAGGGCCACCACCTGGTTGGTGCCCAGCGCGGCCACGGCGGCGCTGGTCAGGGCGGCAATCTGGGTGGTCGACAGGGCGGCCACCTGGGCCGTGGTCAGGGCCGCCACCTGCGCGGTGCGCAGGGCAACCATGTCGTTGGTGGACAGGCCGGCCAGGTCGGCGGTTTCCAGCGCGGCCACGGCGGTGGCCGACAGCGCGGCCACCTGCTGGGTGCTCAGGCTGGACAGCTGGGCCGAGCTCAGCGCCACGGCCTGGTCGGTGCTCAGGGCGGCCATGCCGGCGGTGCTGATGGCCACCAGCGAGGCGGTCGGCAGCGAATTGATCTGGCTGGTGGTCAGGGCGGCCACCTGTGCGGTGCTCAGGGCGGCAATCGCGCTGGTCTTGATGGCGGCCAGGTCGGCGGTTTCCAGCGCGGCCACGGCCGCGGCGGACAGGGCCGCCACCTGCTGGGTGCTCAGGGTGGCCGCTTCGCCGGTGGTCAGCGCCACCACCTGGGCGGTGGTCAGGGCCTTGACCTGGGCCGCGCTCAGCGCGGCCACGGCATTGGTCGACAGGGCGGCGAAGTCGGCGGTTTCCAGCGCGGCAATGGCGTTGGTGCCCAGCGCCTGCACTTGCGCGGTGCTCAGCACCGACGCTTGCGCGGTGGTCAGGGCGACGATTTGCGCCGTGCTCAGGCCGGCCACGCCGGCGGTGCTCAGGGCGGCCACCTGGCTGGTGCTCAGCGCGCCCATCTGGTCGGTGCTCAGGCCGGCCAGCTGCTTGCTGCCCAGCGCGGCGATATCGTTGGTCGACAGGCCGCCGAGGTCGGCGGTTTCAATCGCGCCGATGGCCTGGCTGGTCAGGGCCGCCACCTGGGTCAGGCCCAGGCTGGCGATCTGCGCCGAGCTCAGGGCCACCACCTGGGCGGTGGTCAGGGCGGCGATGCCGGCGCTGCTGATGGCCGCCAGCGAGGCGGTGGGCAGAGCGCTGATCTGGGTGGTGGTCAGGGCCGCCACTTGCGCCGAGCTCAGCGCGGCGATCACATTGGTTTTCAGCGCGGCCAGGTCGGCCGTTTCCAGCGCGGCCACCAGCGTGGCCGACAGCGCGGCCAGCTGGACGGTGCTGAGCACGGCGGCGTCATTGGTGGTCAGGGCGGCGATCTGGTCGCTGTCCAGGGCCTTGATCTGGTTGGCGTTGAGGGCGGCGATGGCGGCGGTCGACAGTGCGGCGAAGTCGGCGGTTTCCAGCGCGCCCACGGCGTTGCTGGTCAGGGCGGCAGCCTGGCTGCTGCTCAGCACGGAGGCCTGGGCGGTGCTCAGGGCCACGATCTGGTTGGTGCTCAGCGCGGCCACGCCGGCGCTGGTCAGGGCGGCCACCTGCGCGGTCGACAGCGCCGCGATCTGGCCGGTGCTCAGGGCCGCCACTTGCGCGGTGCGCAGGGCGCCGATGTCGTTGCTCGACAGACCGGCCAGGTCGGCCGTTTCCAGCGCGGCCACGGCGTTCAGCGACAGCGCGGCCACTTGCTGGGTGCTCATGGCGGCGATCTGGGCCGAGGTCAGGGCCACGGCCTGGTCGGTACTCAGCGCGGCCACGGCGGCGGTGCCCAGCGCCGCCAGCGAGGCGGTCGGCAGGGACGTGATCTGGGCGGTGGTCAGGGCCGCGGCCTGCGCGCTGCTCAGCACGGCCAGGGCGCTGGTCTGGATGGCGGCCAGGTCGGCGGTGTCCAGCGCGGCCACCAACGCGGTCGGCAGGGCGGCCAGCTGGGTGCTGCTCAGGGCGGCGGCCTGGGCGGTGGTGAGGGCGCTCACCTGGGCGCTGTCCAGCGCCTTCAGCTGGCCCGCGCTCAGGGCGGCGATGGCGGCGGTGCTGAAGGCGGCCAGGTCGGCGGTGTCCAGCGCGCCGACGGCGTTGCTGCTCAGGGCGGCGGCCTGGGCGGCGCTCAGGATGCTGGCCTGGGCGGTGGTCAGGGCCACCACCTGGTCGGTCGACAGGGCGGCCACGGCGGCGCTGCCCAGCACGCTGACCTGGGTGGTCGACAGGCTGGCCACCTGGGCCGTGCTCAGGCCGGCCAGCTGGTTGGTTTTCAGGGCCACCATGTCGTTGGTGGACAGGCCGACCAGATCGGCGGTCTCGAGCGCGCCCAGCGCGCGGCTGGACAGGGCCGCCACCTGGGCGGTGGTCAGGCTGGCGATCTCGGCGGAGGTCAGGGCCACGGCCTGGTCGGTGCTCAGCACGGCGATGGCGCTGGTGCTGAGGGCGGCCAGGGCGGCGGTCGGCAGGGTGTTGATCTGGGCCGTGGTCAGGGCGGCCACTTGGGCGGTGCTCAGCAGGGCCAGCGCGGCGCTCGGGATCGCCACCAGGTCAGCGGTTTCCAGGGCGGCGATGGTGGCGGTGTTCAGGGCCACCAGCTGGGTCGTGCTCAGTTGCGCGGCCTGCGCGGTGGTCAGCGCCACCGCCTGGTTGGTGGTAAGCGCCTTGATCTGGGCGGTGGTGATGCCGGCGATGGCGCCGGTCGACAGGGCCGCGATGTCGGCCGTGTTCAACAGCGCGAAGCTGGCGGTCTGCAAGGCGCCCAGCTGGCTGGACAGCAGCACGCTCATTTGCTGCGAGGTCAGGTACTGGGCCTGGGTAGTGGTGATCCCCGCGGCCAACTGGGCCGTGGTGAAGGCGGGAATCTGGAGAGTGGTGAACGCACCTAACTGGTCGGAGGAAAAGGCCGCAATATCCTCGGTGCCCATGGTGGTGATCAAATCCGTGCTCAGCGCGGCGATCTGTTGCGTCGTGAAGGAAGATGCGAAACCCATTCTATTTCTCCTGGAGGTACTACCCTGTTTTGTGCACAGAAAGCGCTCCGGTGACCAGCCTGATCTGGTTCCGGAGCGTGTGATGAAATGTGGACCACCCTGTACATAACGACGGGCGGCGCACTTCCATTAAGTAAACTTTTTTACGGTGAAAACTTTACGCTTGTTACTACCTGTAACAGCCCGCAAACGTAACACGGCCGCTTTTTTGGATCTTGCATTATAGCTGAGCCTATTTCCGCAAAAGAACTTTTTCAGGGCCCTGTCGCTCTGGCGCAACCGATTCAAGGGAATATTTCTTTATTAATAAACTTGAATTTCGTCTAAGGATGAGTTTCCACACATACATTTTGCAGAAACCGTGTGACGGGCGGATGACGGAGTAGACGGGTTAACCGCTATCAATTTGGCAATTTGACCCGGCGGCGCCAGCCTAGCACCGCCAGGGTGGCGGCCAGCAGGGCGCCGGCCACCAGGTTGAACACCAGCACACCATGCTGGAATTGCAACACCAGGCCGACGCTGACCCCGGCCTTGACGCTGAATTGCCAGCTGCCGCCGGCCGGGAAATAGCTGACCAGCTGTAGCAGGTAGTACAGGCCGCCGCCCCACAGGCCCGGCCGGTGGCGCTTGAGCGACAGCAGCCCCGACACGAAGCCCAGCAGGGCGGCGCCAAACACCGCGTAACGGCCGGCGCCGTCCAGCGGCGGGCCCAGCAGGCCGAGGCACACGCCCAACGCCAGCGCGCTATTCAGCAGCAACACCCGGGCCAGCCATTTTTCGAATTCCAGCATCGGTCATCCAAAGCGCGATTGATAGTCGCCGGGCGTCACGCCCAGCCGCGCGGCAAACGCGCGCCGCAGATTGTACTCGCTGCCGAAGCCGCTCTGGCGGGCGGCGCGTTTGACCGTCATGCCCGGCTGCTCCAGCAGCGCGCAGGCCGCCTCCATGCGCAGCCGCAGCAACAGCTGAGCCGGCGAGATGCCGGCCTCCTGCCGCAGGCGGCGGTGCAGGGTGCGCACCGACACGGCCAGCGCGGCCGCCATCTGCGCCACATCCAGCTGTTGTCGCAAGCGCGCGCGCAGCCAGGCGGTCAGCTGGCCATGCACGCCCTGCGGGTCGCCCTGGGCCAGCAATTCCGCGCTGAACTGGCGCTGGCCGCCGGGACGCTTGAAAAACACCACCAGCCGCCTGGCCACCGCCAGGGCGGCGGCGCGGCCGCGGTCCTCCTCGACCAGGGCCAGCGCCAGGTCCATGCCGGCGGCGATGCCGGCCGAGGTGTAGAAAGCGCCGTCGCGGATATAAATCGCGTCGTCCTGCACCGTGATGGCCGGATGCTGGGCCCGCAGCGCGGCGGCGTCCTGCCAATGGGTGACCGCGCGGCCGCCGTCCAACAACCCGGCGCGCGCCAGCACGAAGGCGCCGGTGCACACCGCGCAGCAGCGCGCCAGCTGGCCGGCGGCGGCGCGCACCCAGTCCAGCACGGCCGGGTCCAGCGCCGGACTGTCACCATGTTCCAGCCCGTGGCCGCCGGACACCAGCAGAGTGGCGCCGGCCAGTACGGCCGGCGGCGGCAAGGGCTCGGCCAGCATGCTCAGGCCGGCATTCGAGGCGATGGCGCCGCCGCCGGGCGCGGTCAGGCGCAGGCGATACGGCGCGGCCAAGCCGGCGTCGCGCGCCTCGTCATTGGCGCTGGCAAACACCTGGGCGGGGCCGCTGGCGTCCAGCAGGGTAAAGCCGGGGTAGACCAGCAGCCAGATATCGATGGGCTCCATACTGGCAGATATTCAACCATCAATGTCATTTGTGTCAATCGCGGCACGGGCACCATAGGCACAGAAAGGAGTGCCCTATGACACGCACCGTAGGTATTTACATTTTCGACAACGTGGAAGTGCTGGACTTCGCCGGGCCATACGAAGTCTTCACCTGTGCCAGCCGGGTGGCCGGCAAGCTGGCGCCCGGCAGCGAGGCGCCGTTCCGCGTGCGCACCATCGCGGCCAGCCGCGCCCCCCTGCGCGCCCGTGCCGGGCTGGCGCTGCATCCCGAGGCCAGCTTTGCCGACGCCGGCCCGATCGACGTGCTGATCGTGGCGGGCGGCGTGGTCGACGCCGAGCTGGCCAGGCCGGAGGTGATCGACTGGATCGCCGCCATGGCGCGCCAGTGCGAGCTGGTGGCCTCGGTCTGCACCGGCGCCCTGCTGCTGGCGGAGGCCGGTCTGCTGGACGGCCAGCCGGCCACCACGCACTGGGAAGACCAGGCCGCACTGCGCGCGCGCTGGCCGCGGGTGCAGGTGCTGGACGACCGGCGCTGGGTGGACAACGGCCGCATCATCACCTCCGGCGGCATCTCGGCCGGCATCGACATGTCGCTGCACTTAGTCGAGCGCCTGGCCGGCCGCGAACTGGCCCTGCTCACCGCGCGCCAGATGGAATACGACTGGCACTCCGGGGTCAGGTCCGCCATTTCGACACGCTCTCAGCCGTAACAGCCTTCTACCGCCGAGCTTGTGTAGAAATGTTGGACCTGACCCCGGAGTAGCCGTCGGTGAGGGTGTGGAGGAAGGCGACGATGTCGGCGATCTCGCGCTCGGTCAGCGCCGGTTTGCCGCCGGGCTGGCCGCCGAAGGGCGCCTCGCGGTTGACGTTGGCTTCCAGTCCGGGCGGCTGGTCGTCGAATTTGCGACCGGCATACCATCTCTGCGGCGCGGTGTCGCGCGTGGCGTAGAAGCGCACCACCGCCTCCAGGCTGCTGAAGCTGCCGTTGTGGAAGTAGACCTTGCGCAGGGCGACGTTGCGCAAGGACGGCGTCTTGAACGCGCCGCAGTAGGCGCGGTGGTCTTGCAAATCCTTGCGGTCCGGACCGCACAGGCCGAGGTCGTAGTAGTTGGGGTCGGCATTCACCGCCAGCTTGCGGTTGCGCGGCACGCCAATGTTGATCAGGCCATAGTCGGTGAATTGCGGGAAGGCTCCGCCCGGCGAAATGCGGCTGATGTGGCAGGACGCGCAATTGCCCCGGGTCTCGTCGTTGAACGCCGCCAGCCCGCGCAGCTCCTGCGCCGACAATGTGGCCTGCTTGCGCAGGTAGGCGTCGTATTTGCTGGTGTAGGGATAGAACTCGGCCGGACTTTCCTGGAACACTTCCAGCGCCATCAACGCGCCCTGCAGGGCCGCGCGCGGACGCGTGAACACGTCCTCGCCAAACACGGCGCGGAACTGCGCCGCCAGCGGACTGCCTTGCAGGCGCGCCAGCACCGCCGCCTCGTTCTGGTTGCCCATCTCGCGCGGCGACAGCAATGGCCCCAACGCCTGCTCATGCGCGCTTTGCACGCGGCCGTCCCAGTTGTGGCCGCCGGTCGGGCCGGCATCGATGCTGTCGTCGCCATCGTCGTCGTGGTAGTGCTCCGTGAACGCCGGCACGGTCTGGAGGTAGCGCAGCGAGGGCGCGGCGCGCGTGCCTTGCGTGCGGCCGTCGGCGCCGCCCAGCTGCACGGCCAGATGGTTGGTGGGGCTGAAGGCGTTGTCCGGGCTGTGGCAGCTGGCGCACGCGACGCGGCCCGAGGCCGACAAGGCCGGTTCCATGAACATGGCGCGTCCCAGCGCGGTCAGCTCGGGCACGGTCGGCTGGCGATGCGCGCCTGGCGCGTAGGCGGCTTTGGGCGCGTCGTCCACCTGGTGCGGCTGGCAGGCGGCCAGCAACGCGGCCGCCAGAACGGTATAAATAATTTTCATGCGCACAGCCTAGCAAGATGACATGACCGCTACATGACCGTTAAAAAACGATACAAATCGATACTTTCATGTCAGTTTCATTTCATCGTCCTGACATATTTGCTGCCTAGCATGAGCCGCTTTCACCTACCCTCAAGGCATGCCATGAAAACCACTTTGAAAACGCTGCCGCTGCTGCTGGCGGCGGCCGGCATCGGCGCCGGCCTGATCGCCTGCAGCAATTCGTCCGACGGCGTTCCCACCATGACCGGCCAGGTGGTCGGCAGTTACTATGAAAACGCCGTGGTCTGCCTGGAAAGCAGCAGCGCCAGGCTGACCTGCGACAGCAACTCGGGGACGGTGCGCACCGGCGCCGACGGCAGCTTCACCATCACCGGCGCCGACCACGGCGCGCTGCTGGTCACGGTCGGCACGGACGCCATCCGCCACGAGGCGCCCGGCGACGCCGGCACCAAGGTCACGCAAAAGCTGGTGCTGCGCGCGCCCGATGGCCATACCGGCATCGTCGACGCCATCAGCACCGAACTGAGCGCGCTGATGGATGCCAACGGCGGCGACTACGCCAAGGCCAGCGCCCAGCTGGCCGCGCGCATCGGCGTGTCCGAGAGCAATCTGCTGGCCGACGTCAACAAGGTCAGCGGCGACGACCAGGCCAGACTGAAAGCCGAGAACGATGTCATGACCGGCATCATCGCCAACGCCGCCGCGCAAAGCGCGCCGTCCGATGTGGCGGCCGCCATCACGGCCGGCGCGGCGCTGGCCAACATCAAGAACATCGTGGTGATCTACGCGGAAAACCGCGGCTTCGACAATCTGTACGGCCTGTTCCCCGGCGCCAATGGCGTGCCGGGCGTGAACCCGACCTCGACCGGCGGCTATGTGGCGCAGAAGGATTACGACAACAGCACCCTGCCGGTGCTGCCGCCGACCTGGGGCGGCATGACCGCCGCCGGCCAGAGCGTGGTGGTGACGCAGGCGCAGTCGGCCAACCTGCCCAACAAGCCGTTCCAGATCGACGATCCGGCCAGCCCGATTGCGCTGCCGCAATCGGTCATCACGCGCGACCTGGTGCACCGCTTCTACAACAACCAGATGCAGATCAACGGCGGCGCCAACGACAAGTTCGCGGCCTATTCCGACGCCGGCGGCCTGACGATGGGCTACTACGACGGCAGCAAGATGAAGATGTGGGACATCGCCAGACAATACGCGCTGGCCGACAACCTGTTCATCGGCGCCTTTGGCGGCTCCTTCCTGACCCACCAGTACCTGATCTGCGCCTGCGCGCCGCAATACCCGAATGCCGACAAGTCGGTGGCGGCCGGCTCGATCGCCAAGATCGATGTCGACAGCAAGGGCAACTTCCTGCGCCTGACGCCGTCGGCCACCGCGCCCGCCAGCGTGCTGAACGGCGCACCAGCCTATGCCAACGATGGCGCCATCACGCCGGCCGACGCCAGCGGCATGTTCTATGCGGTCAACACCATGCAGCCGCCGTTCCAGCCAAGCTCGAACGCGCCGGCCGGCGATGACAGCACCCATCTGTACGCCGACACCAGCAAGGCCACCACCCTGCCGCCGCAGACCCAGAAGAACATTGGCGACCTGCTGAGCGCCAAGAGCATCGACTGGGCCTGGTATGCCGGCGCCTGGAACAGCACCACCGCCAACGCCACGGCGGCCAACCGCGGCGCGTTTGCGAATCCGCCCAACTTCCAGTTCCACCATCAGCCGTTCAACTACTTCGCCAATATGGATCCGGTGAAGAACCCGGCCTACCGCGCGGCCCACCTGAAGGATTACGACAGCCAGTTCGTGGCCGACGTGGCCAATGGCACGCTTCCGCCGGTGGCGTTCTACAAGCCGCAGGGCAATCTGAACCAGCACGCCGGCTATGCCTCGGTGGCCGATGGCGACGCCCACATCGCCGATGTGATCGCCAAGCTGAAGAAGAGCCCGCAGTGGAAGAACATGCTGGTGATCGTCACCTACGACGAGAACGGCGGCTTCTACGACCACGCCGCGCCGCCCAAGGGCGACCGCTGGGGCCCGGGCACGCGCGTGCCGGCCATCATCGTCTCGCCGTACGTGAAGAAAGGCACGGTCGATCACACGCAGTATGACTCGGCCTCCATCCTGCGCGCCATCACCCACCGCTTCAACCTGCCCATGCTGGACGGCCTGACCACGCGCGACAAGGCGCTGGCCGCCAACGGCGCCAAGCCGATGGGCGACTTCAGCGCCGCGCTGGCGCTGACGCCGCAGGAGTAGGCGGCCAACAAAGACCACGCCGCCAGGCCAGGAAGCCTGGCCTCACGGCACCTGGCGGCGGGTCGCCTTATACGCCACCCTATACAGCAGCGGCAGCACCAGCAGGGTGAGCGCGGTGGAGGACAGGATGCCGCCGATGACGACGGTGGCCAGCGGGCGCTGGACTTCGGCGCCGGTGCCGGTGGCGATCGCCATCGGGATGAAGCCCAGCGACGCCACCAGCGCCGTCATCAGCACCGGCCGCAAACGCGCCAGCGCACCCTCGCGGATGGCCTGCTCGACGCTGCGCCCTTCCTCGCGCAATTTGCGGATGGCGGAGACCAGCACCAATCCATTCAGCACCGCCACGCCGGACAAGGCGATAAAGCCGACCGCCGCCGATATCGACAACGGGATGCCGCGCAAGGCCAGCGCCGCCAGCCCGCCGGTCAGCGCGAACGGAATCCCGCTAAACACCAGCAAGCCATCCTTCAGATTGCCGAACATGGCAAACAGCAGCAGCATCACCAGCGCCAGCGCGGCCGGCACCACAATCTGCAAACGCTGCGAGGCCGATTGCAGCTGCTCGAACTGCCCGCCCCACGTGGTCCAGTAACCGGCCGGGATCTTCACCTCCCGCAGGCGCTGTTCCGCCTCCTGAACGAACGAGCCAATATCGCGCCCACGCACATTGGCGCTGATGACCACGCGCCGCTTGCCGTTCTCGCGGCTGACCTGATTCGGCCCCGGCGCCACCTTGAAGCTGGCCACTTCGCCCAGCGGCACGAAGTTGGCGCCCCCCGGCAGGGGCAACGGCAGGCGCCGCATCGCCTCCAGGTCGCCGCGCAGGGCTTCCGGCAGGCGCACCACGATATCGAAGCGGCGGTCGCCGTCAAACACCGCGCCGGCCGGCTTGCCACCCACCGCCGTCGCAATCACCTCCTGCACGTCGCTGACGTTGAGGCCATAGCGCGCCGTCTTGCCGCGATCGATATCGATGGTCAGCACCGGCAGGCCGCTGGTCTGCTCCACCTTCACCTCCTGCGCGCCGGCGACCTTGCCCAGCATGGCGGCGATGCGCGCGGCGGTGGCGTTGAGCACCTCGTCATCATCGCCAAACAGCTTGACGGCGACATCGCTGCGCACGCCCGATATCAACTCGTTGAAGCGCAGCTGGATCGGTTGCGAAAACTCGTAGGCATTGCCCGGCAGTTGCGCCACAGTGGCCTGTATCGCCGCCAGCAATTCTGCGCGCGATTTCTTCGGTTTGGGCCACTGCGATTCCGGCTTGAGCATGATGTAGCCATCCGAGATATTCGGCGGCATCGGGTCGGAGGCGATTTCCGCCGTGCCGGTGCGCGCGAACACGCGCTCGATCTCGGGGAACTGGCGCATCAGGGTGGTCTCGATCTGCTTTTGCATCTCGACCGATTGCGTCAGGCTGGTGCCGGGTATGCGCAAGGCCTGCATGGCGATGTCGCCCTCGTTCAGGGACGGCACGAATTCGCTGCCCATGCGCGTGGCTAGCAGCAGCGACAAGGCCACCGCGATGCCGGCAAAGCTCAGCACCACCGGCACATTGGCCAGCGCGCGCTCCAGCAGCGCGCCATACCAGCCGGCCAGGCGCGGCGTGTGCTTTTCCACCACGCTGTCGCCAATGAACAGCGCCACCGCCGCCGGGATGAAGGTGATCGACAGCAGCATGGCGCCGGCCAGCGCCATCACCACCGTCAGCGCCATCGGGTGGAACATGCGTCCCTCCACGCCGCCCAACGCGAAGATCGGCAGGTAGACCACCATGATGATCAACTGGCCAAACAACAGCGGCCGGCGCGCCTCCCTGGCCGCGCCAAACACTTCCTCGAACTTTTCCGCGCGCGGCAGCGGCCGGCCCAGCGCGGCCTGCGCCAGCGCCAGCCGGCGTACGCAGTTCTCGACGATGACCACCGCGCCATCGACAATGATGCCGAAGTCCAGCGCGCCGAGGCTGAGCAGGTTGGCGCTGACTTTATACGCCACCATGCCGCTGAAGGTGAACAGCATGGACAGCGGGATTACCATGGCGGTGATCAGCGCCGCGCGCAGGTTGCCGAGGAAGAGGAACAGCACGGCAATCACCAGCACCGCGCCTTCCAGCAGGTTTTTCTTCACCGTTTGAATCGCCTTGTCGACCAGCGCGGTGCGGTCGTACACGGTGATCGCCACCACGCCCGGCGGCAGGCTGCGGTTGATGGCGGCCATCTGCTGGTCGACCGCCTGCGCCACGGCGCGGCTGTTCTGGCCAATCAGCATGAAGACGGTGCCCAGCACCACCTCGCGGCCGTTTTCGGTGGCCGCGCCGGTGCGCAGCTCGCGGCCGATATCGACTTCGGCCACGTCGCGCACGCGCACCGGCACGCCGTCGACGCTGCGCAGCACGATGTCGCGGATGTCGTCTAGCGTGCGCACCTGTCCCGGCGCGCGCACCAGCAGCTGCTCGCCGCGCTTTTCGATGTAGCCGGCACCGGCGTTGCCGTTATTGCGTTCCAGCGCAGTGACCACGTCCCGCAAGCTCAGACCATACGAGGCAAGGCGCTGCGGCTGCGGCGCCACGTGGTATTCGCGCGCATAGCCGCCGATGGTGTTGATCTCGGTGACGCCGGGCACGTTGCGCAGCTGCGGCTTGACGATCCAGTCCTGGATCTCGCGCAGGTCGGTCGGCGTGTAGGAAGTGCCGTCGGCCTTTTTCGCACCCGGCCTGGCCTCCACCGTCCACAGGTAAATTTCACCGAGGCCGGTGGAGATGGGCCCGAGCGCCGGCGTGACGCCGTCCGGCAGCCTGTCGCGCGCCTGCTGCAGCCGTTCGCTGACGAGCTGGCGCGCGAAGTAGATGTCGGTGCCGTCCTTGAACACCACGGTGATCTGCGACAGGCCGTAGCGCGACAGCGAGCGGGTTTGCTCGAGGCGCGGCAGGCCGGCCAGCACGGTTTCCAGCGGTACGGTGACGCGCTGCTCGGTCTCCAATGGCGCGTAACCCGGCGCGCTGGTGTTGATCTGCACCTGCACGTTGGTGATGTCGGGCACGGCGTCGATCGGCAGCTTCTGGTAGCTGTAGACGCCCAGCGCGGCCATGGCGGCCACCAGCAGCAGGACCAGCCAGCGCTGCGCGATGGCGTAGCGGATGATGCGTTCAAACATGGTCGCTCCTCCGCATCAGTGCGCGTGCTCGGCGCTGTCCTTGCCCAGCTCCGCCTTCAGCACGTAGCTGTTGGCGGCGGCGTAGCGCGCGCCGGCCGGCAGGCCTTGCAGGATCTCGGTCAGCTTGCCGTCGCCGCGGCCCAGAACCACCGGCCGCACCACGAAGCCGGTGGCGGTGCGCACGAACACGGCGGGCTGGCCGTCGACGGTCTGCACGGCGTCGGCCGCCACGGTGACGGCGGCGGCGCTGCGGCCCGACTGCACGTCGACGTTGACGAACAGGCCGGGACGCCAGGCGCGCTCGGGATTGGCCAGCGCCACGCGGGCGTTGGCGGTGCGGGTCTGTTCACCCAGCAGCGATCCGACGTAGATGATTTTGCCCTCCGCCTGCGC
This sequence comes from Duganella sp. SG902, assembly GCF_013376005.1. Taxonomy (GTDB): domain Bacteria; phylum Pseudomonadota; class Gammaproteobacteria; order Burkholderiales; family Burkholderiaceae_D; genus Rugamonas. The sequence goes on from NZ_JABMJK010000014.1 coordinate 119,209, forward strand.
GGCGAACGCGGTGGCGCGCACAGTGACGGTGTCGCCCACGCGCACGCGGTCGAGGTCCTGCGGCGGCACGGCGAAATCGGCCCACACGGTGGCCAGGTCGGAGATGGTGAAGACGTTGGCGTCCTCCTTGATCGCCTCGCCCAGCGCCAAGTGCTTTTCCATCACCACGCCGCCGAACGGCGCGCGCAGCTCCAGCTGGTTGAGTTGCGCGCCCGCCGCCGCGCCGGCGCCCAGCACGCTGAGTTTCTGGCGCGCGTTCCGCACCGCCAGTTCGGCTTCGGCGTGGGTTTGCCGGGCTTGCAGGTAGTCCTGCTCGGCGGAGATCTTGTCCTGCCACAGCCGGCGTTCGCGCTCCAGCGTGGTGACGGCCAGCGCCAGCCGCTTTTGCGCGGTCAGCAGCTCGCTGCGCTGCTCCGACAGCGCGCTGCTGGCCAGCACCGCCAGCAACTGGCCGCGCTGCACCGTCTCGCCCAGCTGCGCGTGCACGGCGGTGACCACGCCGGCCAGCTTGGGCACCACGTGGGCGGTGCGGTCGTCGTTGAAGCGGATCTCGCCCGGCAGCGTGAGGATGGTGCTGATCTGCGCCGGCGCGGCCGTCGCCAGCACGATGCCGGCTGCCTTGAGCTGCGTCTCGTTCAGCAAGAGCGTCTCCGGCGCGGGTACGGCGCCGTCAGGGCGGCCGGCGGCCGGCGCGGCGTCGCTGTGGCCCGCTTCGTCGTGGGCGCTCTCGCCGCGCGGCTTGAGGATGAGCGCCGCCAGCAGCAGCGCGATGGCCGTCATGGCGGCGATGGTGATGGTCTGGCGCTTATTCATGATCGGCTCCGAGGATGCGGGTGATGGCGGCCTGCGCGCGGTGGGCGTCGGCCAGCGTGGTCAGATAGTGCGACTGCGCCTGCAACAGCGTGCGCTGCGCATCGAGCACGTCGAGGAAGCCGAACTTGCCGTACTCGAAGCCGGTGCTGGCCGCCTCGTACGCGCTGCGCGCGCCCGGCAGAATCTCGTCCTGCAAGGCCAGCGCCTGCGCGCGCGCCGCCGCGTACTCCTCGCGCGCTTGCACCAGCTCCAGCTCCAGCCGCGCCGTCACCGCCGCCAGCTCGTCGCGCGCCTGGTCGACGCGGCGCGCGCTCTCCAGCAGCGCGCCCTGATTGCGATCGAAGAACGGCAGCGGCAGCGACAGGCCCAGCACCGCCTGGGTGCGCCCCAGTTCCTCCGAGCGCTTGCTGCCCACCGTCAGCGCCACCTCCGGCACCCGGCGCGCCCGCTCCAGCTGCGCCAGCGCCTGGCGCCGCGCCAGTTCCGCGCGCGCCACCTGCAAGCCCGGCGCCTGCGCCAGCAAGGCGCGCTGCGCCGCCAGCGTGGGCAATTCCGGCAGCGCCGCTATCTCGCCGGCCGCCGCCGTGAAGCGCGGCGCCGGATTGCCCCACAGCGCCGCCAGCCGCGCGCGCGCGGTGGCCAGCGCGGCCTGGGCGCGGATCAGCTCCAGCTTGACGGTGGACGCCGCCACCTGGGCGCGGGTCTGCTCCACCGGCGACACCTTGCCCGCCACCACGCGCCGCCCGGTGGCCGCGGCCACGCGCTGCGCCAGCTCGGCCGCCTGCTGCGCCAGCTGCCACTGCTGCTGCGCCGCCAGCACCGCGAACCACGCGGCGGCCGTTTCCGCGCGCACCTCGGCGCGCCGCTGCAGCAGCGTGGCCGCCACGCCGGCGCGGCCACGCTCGGCGGCCTGCACGCGCGCCGCGCGCTGGCCGCCCAGCTCCAGCGGCTGGCTCAACAACCAGGTGGTTTCGCGGCTGGCGCGCCGTGTATCGACGCGCTCCACCGACACAGTTGGATTCGGCAACAGGCCCGCCTGCCGCACCACGCCCTCCTCGGCCGCCAGCGCATGGCGCGCCGCCGACAACTCAGGATGGTCCTCGTCCGCCAGCGCCAGCGCTGCGGACAGCGTCAAGGGCGCGGACGGCTCCACACCGGCCTGCACATAGGCAGACCATGCCGCTAACCATAGCGGCAACATCAATTTATGCATCGAATGCTCCGGTTAAAGGAAGATTCGACGAGACGTGAACAGGGAAAAGATCAGGCCTCGCCGCGCTCAGGCGACGAGAGACCAGTTGGGCCGGGGCGGCCCGTCGGCAATAAAGGAGTGGTAGTGCAGCGCGCCCGGCGGCGCATAGGCGGCGTCCGGCGCCACTGTCAGCACGGCCTCGGCGGCCGGCACCGAAGCCTGCACCGCGTGATGGCACACTTCGCAGTCGCCATGCTTGCTCTTGGCGGCGCCATCGTCATCGGCCTGCGCCTCGTGCGCGTGGCCGTGATGGCCGAAGTGCGTGACCTTGCTGGCCTCGTGCTGGCAATAGACGGCCGCCACCGACCAGGAATACTGGAGCGGCAAAATGGCCAGCAGCAGGATGAGCAGGAATTTTTTCACCCCGCGATTCTAGCATCCCGCCGCCGGCCGCGCGATTTACGCTTTCTTCAGCAGTTCCGCCCGCAGCGGCAGCTCGCGCACGCGCACCCCGGTGGCCGCGTACACCGCGTTGGTCAGCGCCGCGCCCACGCCCGCCGTGCCGGGCTCGCCGATGCCGCCCGGCGCCTCGCCGCTCGCGATGAGCTCCACCTCGATGCGCGGCGTCTGGTTGATGCGCAGGATCGGGTAGTCGTGGAAATTGCTCTGCTCCACGCGCCCGTCCTTGAGCGTGATGGCGCCGAACAGCCCGGCCGTGAGGCCATAGTTGATGCCGCTCTGGATCTGCGCCACCACCGTGTCCGGATTGACCACCTGGCCGCAGTCGACCGCGCACACCACGCGCTTGACCGCCACCTCGCCGTCGTCGCCGACCGCCACCTCCACCACCTGCGCCAGGTAAGTGCCCCAGGCGCGCATCAGGGCGATGCCGCGGCCGTGGCGCGGCGGCAGCGGCTCGCCCCAGCCGGCCTTCCGCGCGGCCACCTGCAGCACCTGCGCCGCGCGCGGCTGCTGCTCCAGCAGCGACAGCCGGTAGGCCAGCGGGTCCTGGCGCGCCAGCACCGCCAGCTCGTCCATGAAGCCCTCCAGCACCGTCATGTTGCGGGTCGGGCCGACGCCGCGCCAGAACGCGGTCGGCACCGGGCCGTCCTCCTGCACGTACTCGCTGCGCAGGTGCGGGATGTCGTAGGAGAAGTTGTCCGAGCCCTCGACATTGTCGGTGTCGAGGCCGTCCTTGAGCCAGCCCGGCGCGAACGCGGCCAGGTTGGACGGCCCGGCGATCTTGTGCGACAGCGCCACCGGCTTGCCATCCGCGCCCAGCAGCGCCCACACCGAGTGCGCGTACAGGCCGCGCAACGGGCCGTGCTGGATATCGTCCTCGCGGCTCCACACCAGCTTGACCGGCGCCTTGACCTGTTTGGCGATGGCGGCCGCCTGCACCACGTAATCGGTGTACAGGCGCCGGCCGAAGCCGCCGCCGAGCAGATGGTTGTGCAGCGTCACCTTGTCCGGCGCCAGGCCCAGCACGCGGGCGGCCTCGTCGCGCGCGCGCGCCGGCACCTGCGAGCCGGTCCAGATCTCGGCCGTGCCGTCGCCCTTGACGTGCACGGTGCAGTTCATCGGCTCCATGGTGGCGTGCGCCAGCATGGGGTTGAGGTACAGCGCCTCGATGCGCTGGCCGGCCGCCATCAGCACCCCCATGGCGTCGCCGTCGTTGCGGGCCACGTGGCCGGCCTTGCGCAGCGCCAGCACCATGGTGTCGCGCACATCATCGGTGCTCAGCCTGGCGTTCGGCCCCTCGTCCCAGACGATTTCCAGCGCGGCCATGCCCTGCCTGGCGTACCAGTAATTGTCGGCCACCACCGCCACCGCGTTGTCCAGCCGGACCACCTGGCGCACGCCGCGCAGCTTGCGCGCCTTGGCGTCGTCGACCGATTTGAGCTTGCCGCCGATGACCGGGCAGGCCGCCACCGCCGCCACCTTCATGCCCTTGACCTGGGCGTCGATGCCGAATTGCGCCGTGCCGTCGGTCTTGCCCCTGGCGTCCAGGCGCTTGAGCGGCTTGCCGACCAGCTTGAAGTCCCTGGCATCCTTCAGCGCCACTTGGTGCGGCGCCGGCAGCTTGGCGGCGGCCGCCGCCAGCTGGCCGTATTTAAGCCGCCTGCCGCTGGCCGCGTGCAGCACCGCGCCATGCTCGGCGCGGCAGCTGTCGGCCGCCACGCTCCATTGATTGGCGGCCGCCTGCAACAGCACCATGCGCGCGGCGGCGCCGGTCTGGCGCATCGGCTCGTACAGGGTGCGGATGGTGAGCGAGCCGCCGGTGAACTGGTCGCCAAACGGCGCGCCGTACACCTTGGCGTCGGGCGGCGCGTGGCGCAGCTGGATCTTGTCCATGTCCACTTCCAGCTCCTCCGCGATCAGCATCGGGATGGAGGTGTAGGTGCCCTGGCCCATTTCCACCTTCGGCATGGTCAGCACGATGCTGTCGTCGGCGCCGATGGCGATGTAGGCGTTGAGCCCGGCCGGCGCGCCGGCCGCCGCCTCGCCCTCGCCGGGCCAGAAGCCGACCATCAGCGCGCCGCCCGCGGCGGCGGCCACCTTGAGGAAACCGCGGCGCGACACGGCGCCCGGAGCGTCAGCTTGATTCATGGTCAGGCTCCCTTCATGGCGTGGCCGGCATCCTTGATGGCCTCGCGGATGCGGCTGTAGGTGCCGCAGCGGCAGATATTGCCGGCCATGGCGTCGTCGATCTCGGCGTCGGTGGGCCGCTGGTTTTTCTCCAGCAGCGCCGCCGCCGACATGATCTGCCCGGACTGACAGTAGCCGCACTGCACCACCTCCACCTTCAGCCACGCGGCCTGCGCCGCCTTGCCGGCCGGCGTCGCGCCGACGCCCTCGATGGTGGTGACCTTCTTGCCCGCCACCGCCGACACCGGCAGCACGCAGGCGCGCGTGGCCTCGCCGTCCACGTGCACGGTACAGGCGCCGCACAGCGCCATGCCGCAGCCGAATTTGGTGCCGGTCAGGTGCGCCTCGTCGCGCAGCACCCACAGCAGGGGCATCTCGCCGGGCACATCGAACTGGCGCGGCTTGCCATTGATACTGAACTTGATCATGAGCGGCTCCCTGGACAAAACGACACTATAGCCATGTATTTCCACCGGATCATACTAGCCAATGGAGATACAGAAACAACGAGAAGTTGTAAATCGATAATATTTTACGCTGGAAGCGCTGCCAGCGGGGTGCCGTAACAAGCCTGTCATATGACGCCATTAGGCTGTGGCGTTTTTCCAACCAACCACGGACCCTTGCCATGCACCACCTGCCCCCCCGCCCCCTGATCCTGGCCCTGAGCCTGGCCGCCGCCCTAAGCGCCTGCGGCGGCTCCAGCACCGACGAGGTGCTGGTGATCCCGGCCGCGCCGGCCGACCAGGGCGCGCCCGAGGTGGCGGCCGTCCCCAGCGCCACCGCCTTTGTCGACGCCATCGCCACCAACCAGCGCGGCGACGCCCGCTACGCCACCCTGGCCACCAACGCCGGCGTGCGCGTGCTGGGCGGCTTCCTCAGCATCTGGAAACCGCTGACCGAAATCGTCGACGCCGGCCAGACCGCGCCGGCGCGCGATGGCTTCCCGGCCGTGGTGGCCTCGAGCTGGAGCGGGGTGCCGGGCGACGGCACGCCGGACGGCACGGTGCTGAACGCGGCCGTGCACAAGGCCAATATCGACTACGTGATCAACGCCACCGCCAACCGCACCGCCGCCCAGGGCGTGCAGGCCTACCTGGACGACCGCCGCGGCAAGGGCTACAGCGTGTCCGACGGCATGGGCCCGCTGACCGCCGCCTGGCGCAACGCCGCCCAGCAGACCACCAGCATCACCGAGGTGGCGGCCGACGCCACCACCAAGCTGTACAACGACAGCGGCAACAACACCGGCGTCGGCGGCAGCGCCAACGCGGCCTTCGGCAACGTGGTCGACCTGGTCAACCTGGTCGGCAACAACGCCTCCACCGAGCCGGCCAAGCGCTTCTACAAATACGCCCGCCCGTACCGCTGGAGCAGCAGCGTGGTGGTGCTGCCGGCGCTGGTGCCGGCCAAGAGCGGCACCCCGGCCACGGACGGTGGCTTCACCAGCGGCCACTCGGCCGAGGCCGAGCGCGACGCCGTGGCCATGGCCTACGCCGTGCCCGAGCGCTACCAGGAAATGCTGAGCCGCGGCCTGGAGCTGGGCGAATCGCGCATCCTGGCCGGCATGCACTCGCCGCTGGACGTGATCAGCGGCCGCATCCTCGGCCTGGCCAGCGCCGCCGCCAACCTGGCCGACCCCGCCAACGCCGACAAGAAAAAAGCCGCCGTGGCGCAGGCCCACAGCACCCTGCTGGCCGCCACCGGCACCAGCGAGGCCAGCTTCGCCGCCTACGCCCAATCCGGTACCGCAGCCAACGACCGCTTTGCCGACTACGCCACCAACAAGGCCAACTTCCTGCGCCGCAGCACCTACGGCTTCGCCCCGATCGGCGCCACCAACGTCCCGGCCAGCGTGCCGAAGGGCGCCGAAGTGCTGCTGGAAACGCGCCAGCCCTACCTGTCCGACGCCCAGCGCCGCGTGGTGCTGAAAACCACCGCGCTGCCCTCCGGCTACCCGGTGATGGACGATCCCGAAGGCTGGGGCCGCCTGAACCTGTTCGCCGCCGCCGACGGTTACGGCGCCTTCAGCGGCAACGTCACCATCGTGATGGACGCGGCCAAGGGCGGCTTCCACGCGGTCGACCGCTGGCGCAACGACATCGGCGGCGCCGGCAAGCTGGTCAAGCAAGGCACGGGCACGCTGAAACTGGCCGGCGCCAACAGCTGGACCGGCGGCACCGAGCTCAGCGCCGGCACCCTGCAGGGCGAATCGGTGGCGGCCTTCGGCGCCGGCGACGTCTACAACAGCGGCGGCACGCTGGTGGCCAACGCCCCGGCCGCGCTCAAGCTAGCCGGCAAGTACACGCAGCTGAGCGGCGGCACCACGCTGGAACTGGACCTCGGCGGCGCCGCCGCCGGCAGCGCCGGCACGCTGAACGTGGCCGGCACCGCCACCATCGCCGGCGGCACCCTGCGCATCAAGTTCGCCAACGGCTACAAGCCGAAGGCCGGCGACGTCCTGACCGTGCTCACCGCCGGCAGCCTGAAAGGACGCTTCAGCGCCATCACCGTGGATGGCTTCGGCAACGTGAGCGCCAACTACGGCGCCACCACGCTGACCCTGACCCTGGGCTGAGCCTTGCCGCAGGCGCGGCCGCAGCATGTATGATGGCGACATCGTCCATCCGCCGACCGCGCCATGAACCAAGCTGAACTCGATCTCTTCAACGACAAGCTCGACGCCCACGCCAGGGAGGTCGAGCGCTTCCACGGCGAGGTCGCCAACGTCACGCGGCAGATCGCCAACTGCGACAAGCTGGTGCGGCTGGCCAACGCCGGCCTGAGCCAGATCGACGGCAAGATCGCCGAGGCGGTGCGGGTCGGCGCCGAGGCGCAGCGGATCGCCCAGCAGGCCGGGGCCGAGGCCAGCGCGGCCGCCACCGTCGCCACCCAGGCGGCGGTGGGCGAGCTGGTGGCGCAGCTGCGCGAAGCCACCGAGGCCGCGCGCCAGACCGGCCGCTCGCTGAACCTGCTGCAATTCAAGACCGGCGGCTGGATCGCCGTGTACACGGGGCTGGTGCTGCTGTGCTGCCTGGCCACCGGCGCGCTGACCGGCTGGGCGCTGCGCGGCCACGCGCTGACGCCCGAGCAGGCGCGCTACGTCGAGCTGGGCAAGGCGCACGAGGCGCTGCTGGCCAACGCCAGCGACAAGGAGCTCAAGCAGCTGAACGCCATCCGCAACCGTCCGCCAGCGAAAAAGCCGCAGGACAAATAAGCGCCATCGCCGCGCCATAAAAACGGGGTCAGGTCCTCCATTTCTACACGGCCTCTGCCGTAGCGTCGCTACGGCGGAGGCCGTGTAGAAATGGAGGACCTGACCCCGGAGTGTTTACCTGGCCAGCTGGCGCACCACGGCGATCAGGCGGTCGATTTCCTCGTAGGTGTTGTAGAACGCCAGCGATGGCCGCACCGTGGTCTCGACGCCGAAGCGGCGCAGGATCGGCTGCGCGCAATGGTGGCCGGTGCGCACGGCGATGCCTTCCTCGTTGAGCGCCTTGCCGACCTCCTCGGTGGTGTAGCCATCCAGCACGAACGACATCACGCTGGCCTTGTCCGCCGCCGTGCCGATCAGGCGCACGCCGGGGATTTGCCTGAGCAGGTGGGTGCCGTATTCCAGCAGCTCGTGCTCGTAGCGCGCAATGTTGTCGATGCCGATGCGGTTGACATAGTCGATCGCCGCGCCCAGGCCCACCGCGTCGGCGATATTGCCGGTGCCGGCTTCGAACTTGTTCGGGATCGGCTGATACACGGTTTTTTCAAACGTCACGTCGGCGATCATATTGCCGCCGCCCTGCCATGGCGGCATGTCTTCCAGCACCTCGCGCTTGCCCCACAGCGCGCCGATGCCGGTCGGGCCAAACACCTTGTGGCCGGAGAACACGAAGAAGTCCGCGCCCAGCGCCTGCACGTCGATCCGCATGTGCGACACCGATTGCGCGCCATCGACCAGCGCCTTGGCGCCCACGCTGTGCGCCAGCGCCACCACCTCGCGCACCGGCGTCACCGTGCCCAGCGCGTTCGACACCTGCGTGATCGAGACCAGCTTGGTGCGGTGGTTGAGCAGCTTGCGGTATTCGTCGAGCAGGATCTGGCCGCTGTCGTCGACCGGGATCACGCGCAGCCTGGCGCCCTTGGCGGCGGCCAGCTGCTGCCAAGGCACGATGTTGGCGTGGTGCTCCAGGTGGGAGACGATGATCTCGTCGCCCTCGCCGATGTGCTGCGCGCCCCAGCTCTTGGCCACCAGGTTGATGGCCTCGGTGGTGCCGCGCACGAAGATCACCTCGTTCACGTCCGGCGCGTTGATGAAACGCTGCACGCGCTGGCGCGCGCCTTCATACGCATCGGTGGCGCGCGCCGCCAGTTCGTGCGCGGCGCGGTGGATGTTGGAGTTCTCGTGCTCGTAGAAATAGCTGATGCGGTCGATCACCGATTGCGGCTTGTGCGTGGTGGCGGCGTTGTCGAACCAGACCAGCTGGCGGCCGTTGACGCGCTCCCGCAGAATCGGGAAATCGCGCCGCACGGCGTGCACGTCGAATGGCGGATGGCTGCTGAACGCGCCCAGCGCCGGTGAGGGCGCAGGCGCGGCGGCCGGACGATCCCACTCGTTGAGGAAGTAGTAGGCCGGCGCATCAGCCTGACGCTGCCCGCCCAGATTCAGCGCCGGCACGCCCAGCACATTGCTGCCGCCGCGCGGCTCGTAGGCCGGCGCGCTGCTGTACACCTTGTCCGGCACGCCGTTGCCGGCCTGCGCCGACGGCGCCAGCGCCGGGACGCGGTTGGCCAGCGACGGCAGCTGCGTGGGCGAGGCCGGGATCAGATTGGTGCCCGGCAGCTGCCCTTGCGGAATCGGCGTGCCCGGCACCGACGGTCCGAGGCCGGCCGGGCTGGCCAGCGGCGAACCGGCCGGCGCCACATTGGCCGGCGCCTGCACACCGGGCACGCCGGCCGGCGGCGCCAGCGACGCCCCCGGACCGCCCGGCCCCGCCTTGAACAGCTCGTTCGCAAGCCGCGCCAGCGCCGCCGTGTCGAACGGCGCGCCGTCCGGCAGAGTTGGAGATGGTTGGCTCATTATTTGTAGGTGTCCGGGTAGTCGTGGTATTTGCCGATCTCGACCTCGTCCAGCACCGCCAGCGCGTCCGGGGTCAGCACCGCCAGCGAGCAGTACAGCGAGATCAGATAGGACGAGATCGCGTGGTTGTTGATGCCCATGAAGCGCACCGACAGGCCCGGGCTCTGCTCGCCCGGCAGGCCCGGCTGGTACAGCCCGACCACGCCCTGGCGCTTGTCGCCCACGCGCAGCAGCAGGATCTTCGACTTGCCGTCGGCCACGGGCACCTTGTCCGACGGGATCAGCGGGATGCCGCGCCAGGTGATGAACTGCGAGCCGAACAGGCTGATGGTGGGCGGCGGCGTGCCGCGGCGGGTGGCCTCGCGGCCGAAGGCGGCGATCGCCAGCGGGTGGGTCAGGAAGAAGGCCGGCTCCTTCCACACCTTGGTCAGCAGCTCGTCGAGGTCGTCCGGGGTCGGCGCGCCGGTCAGCGGGAAGATGCGCTGGGCGTCGCTCACCTGCGCCAGCAGGCCGTAGTCGGGGTTGTTGATCAGCTCGGACTCCTGGTTTTCCTTGATGGTCTCGATGGTCAGGCGCAGCTGTTCCTTGATCTGGTCGTGCGGGCTGCTGTACAGGTCGGACACGCGGGTGTGCACGTCGAGGATGGTCGACACGGCGTTGAGGAAATACTCGCGCGGGTTTTCCTCGTAGTCGACATAGGTGCGCGGCAGCTGGTTCTCCTCCTCGCGCGCGGTGCAGGTGACCTTGATCGCCTCCGGATTCTTCACCTGGTTGAGGCGGTAGATGCCGGCCTCCACCGGCACCCACTGCAGCAGGTGGGTCAGCCAGCGCGGGCTGATGGTCGACAGCTGGGGCGCCGTCTTGGTTGCGTTCGCTAATTGCCGCGCGGCGTTATCGCCCAGCGCCGTGGTACCACCTACAGTTGCCGACATCGTGACTCCGATCCAGATTGGTTAATGAGAAAAATACATAAGCAAGTTTGCGGAATGCATAACGTTTCTTCAACAGGCTATAGCCATCAGACCGCCGCGTGCGGCTCGCGCAGGCGCTCGCCGTGGGTCAGCAGGGCCGACGGCGTCAGGTTCAGCGCCGCGGCCAGCTTCTCCACCGTCACCAGCGAGGCGATCACCACGCCGCGCTCGATCTCGCCGATGTAGGAACGGTTCAGGTTGGAATATTCGGCCAGCCGCTCCTGCGACCAGCCGTGCGCCTCGCGCAGCTGGCGCACGCCGAGGCCGAAGCCCTGCACCAGCGCGCTGGGCACGCCCGCCGGCGCGTTCACGCGGCCCCCATGCCGTTGGCCAGCGCGCCCTCGCGCGACTCGGCCTGGGCCACGCGGCCGCCGGGCGGCACATCGTGGGTGAGCCAGACATTGCCGCCGATGACCGCGCCGCGGCCGAGCGTGATGCGGCCGAGGATGGTGGCGCCGGCGTAGATCACCACGTCGTCCTCCACCACCGGATGGCGCGGCAGGCCCTTTTGCAGATGGCCCTCGGCGTCGGTGGGGAAGCGCTTGGCGCCCAGCGTGACGGCCTGGTAGAGGCGCACGCGCTGGCCGATGACGGCGGTCTCGCCGATCACCACGCCGGTGCCGTGGTCGATGAAGAAGCCGGCGCCGATTTGCGCGCCCGGATGGATGTCGATGCCGGTGGCACCGTGCGCCAGCTCGGCGATGATGCGCGCCAGCAGCGGCAGGCCCAGGCCGTGCAAATGGTGGGCGATGCGGTAATGAATCATGGCCAGCACGCCCGGATAGCACAGCAGCACCTCATCGACACTGCGCGCCGCCGGATCGCCCTGGTAGGCGGCCAGCACATCGCTGTCGAGCAGGGTGCGGATGGCGGGCAGGGCGGCGGCGAAGCTGCGCACCGCGACCAGCGCGTCCTCGTGCACCGGGCGGCCGGCCTCGCCGCGCAGGCTGGCGTTGTAGGCCAGCTCGCGTTTCACCTGGTGCAGCAGCGCGTGCAGGGCGGCGTCGAGCGCGTGGGCGACGTGGAAATCCTCGCTCTCCTGGCGCAGGTCGGGCGGGCCGAGGCGCATCGGGAACAGCACGCCCTTGAGGCAATCGATGATCGAGGACAGCGCGTCGCGCGAGGGGAACTCGCGGTTGCCGGCCTCGCTGTTGCGGCGCTGGGTCTGGCGCCAGTTGTGGCGGGCCGCGTGCAGCGACTGCACCACGCCGGCGATGTCGAAGGTGGCCATGGCGCTCAGTCCTGGATCCAGGGCAGGCCGCGGAAGCGCCAGCCGTCGTCCTTGCCGCGCTGCTGGTGCTCGTCGATCTCGCCCTCGAAGCCCTCCAGCACATTGAAGACGTGGACCAGGCCGGCCTTGGCGGCCGCCTCGGCCGCCAGCGCCGAGCGCTTGCCGCTGCGGCACAGCAGCAGGGCGACCGCCTCCTTGCCGCCGATCTTGGCCTCGAGCTCGCGGGCGAAACGGGGATTGCGGGTGAGCGCGGTGCCGGTGGCCCAGGCCACGTGCGCGCTGCCCGGCACGTGGCCGACGAACTTGCGCTCCTCGGCGGTGCGCACGTCGACCAGCAGCGCCTGGCCGCTGGAGAACAGCTCCCAAGCCAGCGCCGGCGGCACGCCGCCGGCATACGACAGGCCGTCGGCCCCGGCCTGGGATTGGATTGCCGCCAGCGGTGCCGGCAGATCGAGAGCGACTTCTGACATGACTAACCTTTGTGCGTTGATGGCGATAGACGCCAGCATACGACCCGTTTCCGCCAAACAAAACGAATAAAAACAACTTCACAAAGGTGAAAAACAAATAAAGCAAATCCGGGGTCAGGTCCTCCATTTCTACACGGCCTCAACAGCTGCGCTGTTGAGGCCGTGTAGAAATGGAGGACCTGACCCCGGATGCCGGTGGGCGTCAGCGCTTGGCGATGGTGACCGGGATGCTGGCGGTGGCGCTGACGCCGGCGCCATCGGTGGCCGTGACTTTCAGGGTGTAGCTGCCGGCCACCGGCGACGGCCAGGCCACCACCACGTTCATGCCGCTGGCGCTGAAGCTCATCCCCAGCGGCGCGCCCGAGATGCTGAGCGAGACCGCGCCGCTGTTGCTGACCTTGACGGCGATGCTGCCGCTCAGCGCCTTGCCCACCACGCCGCTCAGCGCGCTGGCGGTGATCACCGGCGGCGTCGACGAGGCCTTGGTGGTGGTCGTGGTGGTGCCGCCCGCCGCCGCGACCACCACGCTGTACACGCCCTGCCCGCTCAGGCCGTTGACGCTGTCCTTGGCGGTGACGCTGACGTTGTAGCTGCCGGCCACCGGCTTGGCCCAGCTGACCACGCCGGCGCCGCTGATGCTCATGCCGGACGGCGCGCCGCTCAGCGCGTAGGTGACGGCGTTGCTGGCGGTGACCGCCACCGTGAAGCTCAGCGCGGTGCCAGCCTTGCCGTTGATGGTGGCGCCCGACACCACCGGCGCGGTCTGCACCGTCAGCCCGGACAGGGTGGACAGCAGCGCCGCGCCGTTGGGCGTGCCGAGGCCGGTGGCCTGGTCGTAGCCCACTTCGCCACTGCAGCCGCCGCAGCTGCCGTGGCTGCCCTTGGTGATGTCGGCGAACACGCTGGCGTAGGTGCCGGCCACGGTGGCGATGTTGGTGTACAGCGCGCTGTGCGGCTGCGCCAGCGCGGCCTTGCCGTTCTGCGCGCGCAGGGCGTTGGCGACGGCGATCAGGCCGGCCCACTGCGGCGTCGACAGGCTGGTGCCGCCCACGCTGGTCCACTTGACGGTGCTGCCGCCGCCGGCGATCACCGCCACGTACTGGCCGCTGTTCGGATCGGCGTTGAAGGCGACGTCCGCCACCGTGCGGCGGCTGGCCGTGCCCATGCCGGGGACGGCGGTGCTTTGGTAGGCCGGCGTGGCGACATACTGGCTGACGCCGCCGCCGGTGCTGGACCACACCACCTCGGAACGCGCGCCGGCGCCGCTGTAGCTCAGGGTGGTGCCGCCCACCGCCAGCACCTTGGGCGAGACCGACGGCCACGAGACCGCCGCGCCCGAGTCGCCGGTGGCGGCCAGGTAGGTCATCTTGGCGCCCGAGAACACGCTGTCGGCGGCGCTGGTGCCGCTGGTCTCGCTGCCGCCAAAGCTCATCGAGACGATGCCCGGCCCCAGGTTGTTGGCCAGGCGCACGCCGCCCAGCAGATTGTCGTACGAGGCGCTGGCCGCCTCGATCAGCACGATGCGCGCCAGCGGCGCGGTGGCGTGCGCCCATTGCACGTCCAGCGCGATCTCGGTGGCCCAGCCGGAGTCGTAGGCCGGCGCGGTGGCGGTCATGCCGCCGGCGGCGGTGCTGTACACGATCGACAGCTCGCAGGCGCTGGAGGACGCGGCCGCCAGCGGCAGGCTGGCGTTGGTGGCGATGGTCTTGGTGGCGCAGACCGGCAGGCCGAACTTGCTGTTGAACGCCGCCAACTCGGCCGCCACGTTCGGGTTGTGCATGGCGTCGACAATGTAGATGGTCTGGCCGGCGCCGAGCTGGGCCGCCTGGGCAGCCGTCAGGTTGCTGTAGCTGGACGGCAGCGCCGGCAAGCCGTAGGCGGCGCGGATTTGCGCCGGGGTGTAGGTTACCACCGTGGTGCTGGTGGCCAGCGGCGTGGCCGAGCCGCCGCCATTGTCGGTCGCTTCGACGGCGGTGGCGCCGCGGTTGGCTTGCACCTGGCGCAGCCGGTCGACCGTCAGCTGGCGCGAGCTCAGGCGGCGGAACGCCGACGGCACGGTTTCGGTGTGCACGGTGGTGGGCGCGGCGGCGCCGGGCGCGACATCCTCGGGTGCGTCCAGCAGCACCGGCGCCATGTGGAACGCTGGCTGGGCGAATTGCTGGGCGTCGGCGGCCGGCAGGGTGCCGTCATCGAGTTGCAGGACGGTGGAGGCGGTGGCCAGCGGCGCGGCCGCTTGCGCCTGGGGGGCGTCGGCGCCGTTCTCGCTGCCGCCGCAGGCGCTCAGCAGCGCGGCGATGCAGGTCAGCGACAGCGCGCGGGGGAAGTGTTGCATGGCTATCTCTCGAATGGGGAGGGTCGAGAAAATAGTAACAAATTCCCGTACGGAAATATATTGAAACGGGCGTAAAACCGCGTAAAGGCCGACTTCACGGCGCTGGAAGCGCTTCCCCCAGGAGGTAATCACGCAACAGACGGGCGCTGGGACCGATCCGTTGCGAGTGAACCAGGAAGATGTCCAGCGGCGCCGTCTCGACCTCCGGCAACACCCGCACCAGATCGCCGGACGCCAGCAGCGCCGCCGCGTCGTAGGCCGGCAGGCGGGCGATGCCTTCGCCGGCCAGCACGAACGCCAGCCGCGAGGCGGCGCTGTCGGTCACCACGTCGCCCCGGACCGCGACCTGCACCTCCTCGCCGTCGATGCGCAGCGTGGCGGCGCGCTGTGTCGGCGGATACAGCACCCAGCGGTGCTGCTCCAGCTCCGCCACCGACTGCGGCGCCCGGTAGCGCCGCAGATAGGCCGGCGCCGCGCACAACATGGTCGGCTCGCGCACCAGCCGCCGCGCCACCAGCGAGGAATCGGCCAGCGGCCCGGCGCGCACCGCCAGCTCGATGCCCTGCTGCACCAGGTCGACGTTGGCGTCGTTCATCGCGACATGCAGGCGGATCGCCGGGTAGCGGCGGCGAAATTCCAGCAGCGCCGGCATGATGCGCTTGCCGCCGAAGTGGTGCGAACAGGTGATGCGCACCTCGCCGCGCGGCTCGGCGCGCAGCAGCTCCATGCCGCGGATGCCGTCGTTGGCCTCGTCCAGCAAGCGCTCGCAATGCACGCGGAACGCCTCCCCGGCCGGCGTCAGGCTGAAGCTGCGCGTGCTGCGCTGGGCCAGCGGCACGCCCAGCTTGGCTTCCAGCGTGCGGATGTGGTGGCTGACCACCGCGCGCGTCAGGCCCAGCGCCCGGGCGCCGGCGGCGAAGCTACCGGCGCGCACCACGGTGGCAAACACCGCCATGGCGCGCAATTCGTCGAGGATGGGGGAAGGATCGCTCATCATTGTATTAATTGGTTTGACATTGAGTCATCTTAGCAGCATCTACTGCCCGGCGCCGAAGCGGCCTATATTGAGCACATGCCCGCAAAAAAAGGGTTCACTCACTACCAGGAGCTTGCCATGAACACCAAACACGTACTGTTTATTTTGACAAACGCCGCCGAGATCGGTCCGAACCACCGCGCCACCGGTTACTTCTTTCCCGAAGTCGCGCACCCGTATGCGGTGTTCGACCAGGCCGGCGTCGCGGTGGAATATGCGTCGCCGCTGGGCGGCGCGATTCCGGAGGATGGCTACGACGCCGCCGACCCGGCACAACTGGCCTTCCGCAACAGCGCCGCGCTGCGCCGTCTGAACCACAGCCGCAAGCTGTCGGAAGTCGATGTGCGCGATTACGACGCCATCTTCTTCCCAGGCGGCCTCGGCCCGATGGTGGACATCGCCCAGGACTCCGACGTCAAACAGGCCGTGCTGCGGGCCTGGGAGGCGGGCAAGGTCGTCGCCGCCGTCTGCCACGGCCCGGCCGCCTTCCTCGGCGTGCAACTGGCGGACGGCACGCCGCTGGTGCGGGGCCGCAGGCTGACCTCGTTCTCGAACGACGAGGAAGCCGGCTACGCCCAGGCCGACGTGCCGTTCAACCTGGAAACCGCGCTGCGCGCCGAAGGCGCCGACTATGCGGCGGCCGACGTGTGGCAGGAAAACGTGGTGGTCGATGGCCGCCTCATGACCGGGCAGAATCCCGCCTCGGGCGCAGCGTTGGCGAAGCAAATCGTCAAGGCCCTGCAAGAGGTGGCGGCATGAGCGCAGGCGTCATCACCGTGGTGGCGCACTGGCAACCGCTGGACGGCAAGCTGGGCGAGGTGCTGGCCGCGCTGGCGGCCATGCGTCCGCAAACGCTGGCGGAGCCGGGCTGCCTCGGCTACGAAGTCTACCGGGGCGTGGATGGCCCGCACCAGTTGCTGCTGCTTGAGCACTATCGCGACCAGGCGGCACTGGAGGCGCATCGCCAGTCCGAGCACTACCAGTCGCTGGTGATCGGCCGTGCCCTGCCCTTGCTGGCCGGGCGTCAGGTCGAGCTGCTGCAGGCCGCGTAATCCACCGGGCAAGCGTGATCAAGTCGATCAGCGCTTGCCCGACTAGCGATCTCAAGCGGCCTTGGTTTTGGCGCGCAGGAAAAAACAATAGCCGATGCTCACCGCCATGCCGGCGACGATCGCGCCGCAGCCCAGCACCACCGCGACCGGAATCGGCGCGAACGCCCACAGTCCCGCGTAGACCAACCCGCTCAGCGCCATCGCCCAGCCGCCAACGCGCCGGACCTTGCGCGCCCAGGCGGCGGGAACAAAGGCCTTGGGCATCTGGTTGCCGGACCATGCCACCATCAGGCCGATCAGGCTGATGACGATGCGGGTCCCCGTCTCCGCCTCCAGATAACCCGTTTCCCGCGCCAGCCTGACGCCAAGCGCCGCCACCAAGATGCCCACGCCCCAGGCCAGACCACCCATCACGTCCTTGCTCATCGCGATCACTCCTTCTCAGATGCCCCGGCTTGCGCGCCCGGGCCAAACGATTGAACGAAACCCAACAGCGCGTCTTCCAGCACCGTCAGCTTCAAGTGGTAAATCACGGACTTGCCGGCCTTCTCTGCGTGCACGAGATCGGCCTCCTTCAATATCGCGAAATGCGCCGACATGGTCGGCTTCGACACATTGAACTGATCACTGAGCTCGCCTGCGCTCATGGGGCCCTTGCGCAGCAACTGCAGCACGCGGCGGCGGGTGGGGTCGGAGAGGGCTTTAAAGACTTGGCTCATGATGCGATAATTAGCTAATTATCGAAATGAGTCAAGAGGAATCTGAAGCGGGCACATCGGCCCGCGCCGTCGAAACAGCGTATAGTCACGCGGTATCACCCTTTGCAAGAGAGGCCAGCCATGCAAACGCCCGCGTTGACCATCGCCGCCGCGATCGCCCTGGCGATCGCATCGTCCAACGCTGCCGCGACGGCGAACGTCAGCTACGTGAATACGGACGCCATGACCGACGTGCCGCGCCATTACAAGGACCTGGAGTCGATGGAGTACGTCTTCACCCAGCACCTCAGCCAGCTGTCCGAGCGGCTCCCCGCCGGGCAGGTGCTGAAGGTGGAGTTCCTGGACATCGACCTGGCCGGCGACGTGTTCCCGCGCGTCCCGGTGCGCGACATCCGCGTGACCAAGGGCCAGGCCGACTGGCCGCGCATGCACTTGCGCTACAGCATCGAGCAGGACGGCAAGGTGGTCCGCGGCGGCGAGGCCAAACTGGCCGATCCGAACTACCAGCTTGGCGTGAATATGTACCAGCAAGACCTGTACGGTTACGAGAAACAAATGCTCGATAACTGGTTCCGCAAGGAGATCTTGCCGCAGAAATAAGACAGCCCACGCGGCGCTATGCGCGCGGCTTGACCAGGCCGTACATGACGGCCTTGGCCACGGCATGCTGGCGGTTCGACGCGCCCAGCTTCTTGATCACCGAAGTCAGGTGAAAATTGATGGTGCGTTCCGCCACGCCGACGATCTGGGCCATTTCCCAGGCGGTCTTGCCCTCGCACGCCCAGAACACGCACTCCAGTTCGCGCTCGGTCAATTCGTTGACCTTGGGGTTGTCGATCTTGTCGATCCGGATATAAGCGTCGAAAAGGTAATTGCTGAAGATGCCGGCGGCCGGCAGCAGATTGCCGAGCCGGTCGTCGTCCAGCGTCAGGTCCGAACTGGCCAGGCTGAAGAAGGCGGTCTGCCCGCTCGGAGGGCTGAGCGGCACCGTCAAGCCACGGTGCAGGCCGTGCGCCCTGCCGCGCTCGAGGAAGGCCGTTCCCTCGCCGGCGCCGCCCTGGGCAGCGGGCAGATGCTCCAGTTCGCTCCAGAGGATAGGCGCGGTATTGGAAAAGCTGTACTGGAGGATCGGATCGACCGCGGATGCCCGGCGCCGCAGATAATGGTCCAGCCACTCGGCGGGAAAATTCGTCACCGTGATCAAGCGCGGCGCGGTCAGCGACACCGCCTCGCATACGGCGAACATATAGTGCGGCATGCCGGTCGCGCTACAGAAGTCACTGCAGATGGATTTCAAATCCATAAGGTGAGGTGCCTTCGACAAGGCATCGCGGAATGCGCGGAGGTGGGAATAGTCCATCGCTACTGCAAGTTGTCCAGATCAGCCGGATCGCACTCGTCGGTGTAGACGAAGCCGAGCGGGTATCGATGATAGCCGTCGAAGTCGGCTTTCCCGATTGGCACCCCGGCATGGCGGGCGATCGCATACACCATCGCATAATGGAAGAAGAAATTCGGCATGGCGTACATCTGGTAGTACTCCCACCCGTCCATGTTCAGATCGGCAAAGCCTGCCGCCGTCGAGACGGACTGGGCGCCAATCCGGCCGAACGCATCATCGGGAATGGCCTCCAGATAAGCGCAGGTCGAGTCCAGCTCGGCCAGAACGCTTTCAAAGCTGTCGACGTCGTCGCTGAAGGAGACGATGTCCCGGCCGGCCAGCGGGCAGACGGTGCGCAGCGTGAATCCGATCGCCGTTTTCGCCTGTTGCAGCAGCGGGAACATATCCGGATAGAGCCGCTGGGCGCCGATCGCTTTATCGACAGCGCGGACACGGTTGAGCACTTCGCGCAGCCTGCTCAGGTAATGCAAGAAAATTTTGGTTGGCACGACCACGTTGTCCACTCCTGTTCCCGGCACGGTTAGCAATGTCGATGGCGGCACGTAAACGCGTTTTGCCGCTACGCCCCCGCTACTATAGCGAAGTGCCTCGGCCGGCTCACCTGTCAGATCTGACACCGCGCTCCCTGCCATATCTGACAGGGACATCTGACAGCTACACATGCAGCAAGCAGCGCCTCAGAATGGATCCCGAATCGACCCAACCGGAGGAACCAGCATGCCACCCACCCAGCCGCCGGCGACTTGCGACCACGGCTGGTATCAATGTGCCCAATTTCGAGCTCATCAATATCGGAGACCGCTCTGTTCTGCTCGTTGATCGATTTGATCGCGTAGACGGCAATCGTGTTCACTATGCAAGCGCACACAGCTTTCTCGATCCAAAGCCGCTAAGCGCTAGCGGCCGCGAGTACATGACCAGCTTCTCATACGCGGGAATCGCAGAAGTACTGCGGCCCTACAGCGCGGATGCCTACGCGGATGCGCATGAACTATACCGACGCATGGTGTTCAATATCATGGTGGGCAATGTCGACGACCGCTTGCGCAATCACGCCTTCCTCATGCCCCAACATGGCCAGTACCGCCTTGCTCCAGCCTTCGATATCATCCCTCATATGGAAGCTTCCGACCGGCCACAGAGCATCGGAGTCGGTGAACTTGGACCTGCGGGCACGATTGCAAATGCACTTTCACAATGCAGCCGCTTTCTGCTGACGCAGCAAGAAGCACGCGCAATCATCATCGAAGTGAAGAACATCATCTCCGCTTGGCGCGATGAGTTCCGGGACGCGGACATTGCACCGCGCGATATCCATATGCTCGCTGGCTGCTTCAGTATCGCTGACGAAGCCGTACGTTTCAGTTACTAAGCGGCATCTCGGCATATTGAATACAAAATCATCTATCCGATCGATTATTTTGAAAAGGTCGACTGCGCAAAAAGGGTCGAATATTCGTATGCGCGGTGTGCGTCTATGCCGTGTGTCTGCTCTAAGTAAAGCTGATGTTGGGTCACCTGAAGAAAAATTTTTGGTCTAGTAGCTGGCCCCGTCAAACGTAGTTCTGCGCGCAAGCCTAGGGTGTAATGACCCAGTGAATTCCTGCTCAGGTGATAATACTGAAAGGACATCACGTGAGCATGGTTATGGAAGAGGAAGTTAAACGTTGGACTGCA
>NZ_JABMJK010000015.1 GCF_013376005.1 Duganella sp. SG902
TACGGGTATACGCCCGTTAACCAATACCTGCAACACCTTCAGGCTTATTCAAGCAAATTTATTCCGGACAGCAGTGCGCGCAGGCGGGAATCCATGCTGAGCTGATGACCACGCGCCCTATGGATTCCCGCCTATGCGGGAATGACGGCTCATCGGTTCGCGGTCAAAATTAACCTGGCGGCATGACACTATTGTTTGAGGTTCATCGTTTGCACCGACAACAACTTGCATTCGCCGCCAACGTTCACGTAGGTGCGCATGAACTGGTAGCGATTGGTGCGCCAGGTCGTGCCATCCGCGTTCCACTGCTCTGTGGTGCTGACGCCGCGCACCACCGCGGTGTCTCCCTGCACGTGCACATGGACGTCGCTGGTGCCGCGCGCCTTGAAGACCACCGGCTTGGCCATCCGCGCCAGCAAGCTGCCGCGCGACTCGATCTGCGAGCCGAGCGAGTGCACCCACACATATTCATCCGCCAGCAGCGATTGTAAAAACTGCACATTCCCGACGCGCAGCGCTTCCTCGTACTGCGTGTCGCGCTCGATCAGGGCGGGCGCGGGCAGGCACGGCGCGGCCAGGGCGATCAACGGCAGCGCACCAATAAGAGCAAACAGAATTTTTTTCATGGTAGGCCGAGTATAACCGCTCCTCCGTGCCCTACCCCACATACAAGTTGAAGAAATACTCTTAGCCTGACGGCATGAGCACAAATCAATGGTTCCTGCTGGTCGGCCTGCTGATGCTGGCGCGTGGCCTGGCGGCGACGACGATCTCGCGGTCGCCGTTCACCTCGGCCATCGTCTACCTGTGCGTGGGCATCCTGCTGGGCCCCAGTTTCTTCGACCTGTTCCGCTTCGACCCCTCGGCGCAATCCGGCCTGCTGGAGATGATGACCCAGATCGCGCTGCTGATCTCCCTGTTCTCGGCCGGGATCAAGATGCCGGTGCCGTTCAAGCTGGCGCGCTGGGACGCGCCGCTGCGGCTGGCATGGATCTCGATGACGCTGACAGTGGGCCTGGTCGCGCTGTTCGCCTACTACGTGCTGCACATGCCGGCGGGCGCCGCCGTCCTGCTGGGCGGCATACTCGCGCCCACCGATCCGGTGCTGGCCACCGACGTGCAGGTGCGCCATCCCGGCGACAAGGACCAGTTGCGCTTCACCCTCACCTGCGAGGCTGGCATGAACGACGGCAGCGCGTTCCCCTTCGTGCTGCTGGGTCTCGGCATGCTGGGCATCGGACACACCGGCGAACATCACCTGCGCTGGCTACTGGTGGACGTGATCTGGTCAACGGCGGCCGCGGTGGCGGTCGGCGTGATGGCCGGCGCCGGACTGGCGCGCACCGGCTGGCGGCTGCGCGTAATCAAACCGCGCCACGAGATCATGGATGACCTGGTGGCGCTCGGCCTGATCGCCGTCGTGTATGGCATCGCCAGCATGATCAAGGCGTCCGGTTACCTTGCGGTGTTCTTCGCGGCGGTGGCGTTGCGCCAGACCGAATTAAAGCTGGCTGGCGCGCCCAAGGACCGGCACGGCCTGCGGGAGCCGGACGTCGCCAAATCCGAAGTCGCGCAGACGAGCGAGGTGCCCCTGGTGGTCAGCGCCGAGGCGCTGGTGTTCAAGGAACACCTTGAACGACTGTCGGAGCTGACGCTGGTGCTGCTGTTGGGCGGCATGATCTCGCTGCGCGACCTGCCCTACGAGACCATCGGCGTGGCCGCATTCCTGTTTTTGATCGCGCGGCCGCTGGCTGTCTACATTGGCCTCATCGGCAGCGGCGTGAGCAAGCGCATGCGCGCCATGACCGGCTGGTTCGGCGTGCGCGGCATCGGCTCCCTCTTCTACATCGTATTCGCCATCGAGGCCGGACTGCCGCCTAACCTGGCGCGCGAACTGACCGGCATCGCGCTGGGCGTCATCGTCCTGTCGATACTGGTGCATGGCTTCAGCGTCAAGCCGCTGATCGACACTAAATAAGCGCGGCTATGGCGCTGCCCACTTCCGTGGTGTTGGCCGCGCCGCCCATGTCCGGCGTGCGCGGGCCATCCACCAGACAGCGCTCGATCGCCGACACCATCGCATCGTGCGCGTCGGTGTGGCCGAGGAAATCCAGCATCATGGCGCCGCACCAGATCATGGCGATGGGATTGGCGATATTCCGGCCGTAGATGTCCGGCGCAGAACCATGTACCGGCTCAAACAGCGAAGGGAAATTCCGCTCCGGGTTCAGATTGGCCGACGGCGCGATGCCGATCGTGCCGGCGCATGCCGGCCCCAGGTCGGACAGGATATCGCCAAACAGATTGGACGCCACCACCACGTCGAAACGCTCCGGTGAGAGCACGAAGCGAGCGGCCAGGATGTCGATGTGGTACTTGTCATGACGGACGTCTGGGTAGCCCTCGCCCATCGCGTCCGCGCGCTCGTCCCAGTACGGCATGCTGATCGAGATGCCGTTCGATTTGGTGGCGGAGGTCAGGTGCTTCTTCGGCCGCTTGCGCGCCAGATCGAAAGCGAACTTCAGCACGCGGTCCACGCCGGTGCGGGTGAAGATGGCTTCCTGGAGCACGAACTCGCGCTCCGTGCCCTCGAACATGCGGCCGCCGACGCTGGAGTATTCTCCCTCCGTGTTTTCGCGCACGATCACCATGTCGATGTCGCCGGGCCGCTTGTTGGCCAGCGGGCATGGCACGCCGGGCAGCAGCCGCACCGGGCGCAGATTCACATACTGGTCGAACTGGCGTCGGAATTTCAGCAGCGATCCCCACAGCGATATGTGGTCCGGCACCGTCTCGGGCCAACCGACTGCGCCAAAGAACAGCGCGTCAAACTCCTGCAACTGCGCCATCCAGTCGTCCGGCATCATCTTGCCGTGCTTGAGGTAGTACTCGCAGCTGGGCCATTCAAACGTGGTCCACTCAACACCAAATTGAAAGCGGCGCGCGGCGGCTTCCACAGCGCGCACGCCCTCCGGCATCACCTCCTTGCCGATGCCATCCCCTGCCAGCACGGCGATTTTATGTACTTTCATGACTGCCCCTCCGTTTGCAAAGCCACAGCATAAACCCGCCACCGGCGTTTATAATCATACGAAATGTGAATCCATAAGCCACATACCGTGCACAATCAAATCGATAATGAAGACCTTCGCGTGTTCGCCATCGCGGCGCGCAAGGCCAGTTTCGCGGCGGCGGCCGAGGAACTGGGCATGTCGCCGGCCTACGTCAGCAAGCGTATCGGCGTGCTGGAACAAGCGCTAGGCGTGCGGCTGTTCCACCGCACCACGCGCCGCGTCATCGTCAGCGAGGACGGCGAACGGGTTTACGCCCACGCCATGACGATACTGGAAAATCTCGACAGCCTGCTGCACGAGGTGGCGGAGCGGCGCGAGGTGCCGCGCGGGCTGCTGCGCATCAGCAGCAGCTTCGGTTTCGGCCGCAACGTGGTGGCGCCGGTGGTAGCGAGGCTGGTGGCTGCCCACCCGTCGCTACAGGTGCGGTTTGAAGTGTTCGACCGCCTGGTCGACATCGTGGCGGAGGGCTTTGACCTCGACATCCGCGTCGGCGATGAGATCCCGCCGCATCTGATCGCCCGCAAATTGATGGCGAACCATCGCATCCTGTGCGCCTCGCCGGCGTATCTGAAAACACATGGCACGCCCCGCGGGCTGCAGGAGCTGGCGGCCCACAACTGCCTGGCCATCAAGGAGCGCGACCTGCCGTTCGGCGTTTGGTCGCTGCGCAGCGGTGCGAACGAGGAAACGGTGAAGGTGACCGGCTCGCTCTCCTCCAATCATGGCGAAATCGCGTTGCAATGGGCGGTAGCCGGCGCCGGCATCGTGCTGCGTTCGCACTGGGACGCGCAACCGTACCTGCACAGTGGCGAACTTGTACAGGTACTGCCCCAGTACAGTCAAAGCGCCAATGTCTGGGCGGTGTACCCACAGCGGCTTGCCGGTTCGGCCAAGGTGCGCGTTTGCGTGGAGTTTCTGGAGCAGCAGTTACAGTCCCGGTGAGGCCACCTTGTCCGGCGTCATCGGGGTACTGCGCAGCCGGCGTCCGGTCGCGTGATAGATGGCGTTGCTGATCGCCGCCGACACGCCGACCAGTCCGATCTCGCCCACGCCCTTGGCGCCGATGCGGCTGACGATCCGGTCATCCTCTTCCACGAAGATCACCTCGATATCGTGTATATCCGCGTTGGCCGAAACGTGGTACTCGGCCAGGTTGTGATTCATCAGGCGGCCCAGCCGGTGGTCGCAATAGGTTTCCTCGTGCAGCGCCTGCCCTATGCCCCACACCACGCCGCCGATGATCTGGCTACGCGCGGTCCTGGCGCTGATGATGCGCCCCGCCGCGATGGCGCTCACCACCCGCGTCACGCGCACGGTGCCCAGTTCGGGATCAACGCGCACCTCGCAAAACACCGCGGAGTGCGTGGAGCGCTGGTACTTCATCTGCTTGAGCATATTCGGCAGCAGCAGAAATTTTTCTTCCAGCCTCAGGCTGCCTCCCGCCGCCAGGATATCCGTGAGCGCGACCGACATCTCCGGCCGCTTCGCCAGTTGAATGCGGCCGCCGGCAAACACCACGTCCGCGAAGCGCGCCTTGGCCAATGGCGACCCATGCATCTTTTTCGCCAGTTTGAACAAGGTTTTTCGCAGCTTCTCGCAGGCGCCGCTCACCGCCGACCCCACGGTGGCGACGTGCGACGAACCGCCTTCGATGGGCGCCGCCGGCAGCGTCGAATCCCCCAACTGGAAGCGCACCTTCTCGAGCGGCAGGCCAAGCGACTCGGCGGCGATGATGCTCATCGCCGTATAGGTGCCGGTGCCGATATCACTGGCGGCGCTGCTGACCACCAGCGTGCCATCGGCATGCAGCACGGCGCTGGCACGCGCGAACATTTGCATGGCGTCCCATACCCCGGTGGCCATGCCCCAGCCAACCAGTTCGCGCCCGGCGCGCATGGAGCGCGGCTGCAACGGCCGCTTGTCCCAGCCAAAGCGCTCGGCGCCTTGCAGATAGCAGGCGCGCAGCTCCTTGGTCGAGTAAGGCAGACCGCGCGCCGGGTCGATCTCGGCGTAGTTCTTCAGCCGCAGCGCCAGCGGGTCCATGTTCAGCGCATACGACAACTCGTCCATCGCGACCTCCAGCGCATGCACGCCGTGCGCCGCACCGGGGGCGCGCATGTCGATGGGACTGGCCAGGTCGAGATCGACCAGATGGTATCCCAGCCGCACATGGTCGCATTGATACAGTTCGCCCGACCAGTTGACCACCACCTCCACGTAATCCTCCATGCGCGAGGTTTCAGCCACCGCTTCATGGATGATGGCGGTCAGCCGGCCATCCGGCTCGGCGGCGAGCCGCACGCGCTGCAGCGTTTCGGGCCGGTGGCCGAAGCTGAACATCTGCTGGCGCGTCAACACCACGCGCACCGAACGGTTCAGCGCGAGCGCCGCCATCACCGCCAGCGGCAGCTGATACTGCGGCCGCAGACCGGAACCGAACGCACCGCCAACGTAGGGATTGCGCACCGTGACCTTGTGCTTGGGCAGCCCGAAAACATGCGACACATACCAGCGGCTGTTCTGCGAGCTTTGCGTCTTGTCGTAGATGGTCAGATGGCCATCGGTGTCGCGGATCACGGTGCTGGCAAACATCTCCAATGGGTTGTGGTGTTCGACGCCGCTGTAGTACTCGCCCTCTATCCTGATCGCGGCCTTTTCCCAGATCTCATCGGGATGTCCCTTGGGTTCCGGCGGCGGCGTGTAGCCGGCCTTCAGGCGGCTCGGTTTATACGAGCGCCCACGGTTCTCCAGCAGCGACGTGGCATGCGGCTCAGCCTCATACTCCACCTTGACCAGCTGCGCCGCGTAGCGCGCGGCTTCAAATGATTCCGCCACCACCAGCGCTACCGGCTGGCCGCTGTAATGAATTTTGTCGTCGTACAGCGGCCGGAAAGGCGAGCCACCGGGCGCCGTCATATCCTTGTAAAAGATATCGAAGGAACGGATGCGCGGACGATTCAGATGGGTGATGACATCCACCACGCCGCCGACCGCCAGCGCGGCCTCGGTACGGATGGCGGCAATGCGCCCGCGCGGAATGGCGCCGCTGACCACCACCCCGTACAGCAGGTCCTGCGCCGGCTCCTCGGCGGCGTAGCGCGCCTGGCCGGTGACCTTGGCGCGGCCGTCCACGCGCGCCGCCTCCATGCCGATGCTGGCCGCGCCTGCGCCCGGTTCCGCAACCGGTGTGCGGAGTGCTTCAATCAGATCGGTCACGTTCTTCGCTCCTGCTGTTGTCATGGGTGCCCTCCACGGCGCGCTCCAGGGCGCGCACAATGGCGCGGCGCGCCAGCGGAATCTTGAAATCGTTATGTCCCTGGCCTCGCGCGCCCTCCAGCAAGGCATCGGCCGCCAGCGCGAAGCGCTCCGCATCAGCCGCATGCCCCGCCAGCAGCGCCTCGGCCTCCGGCACGCGCCACGGCTTGTGCGCCACGCCACCCAAGGCCAGCCGCGCCTCGCGCACCACACCATCGGCGCCCAGATCCAGCATCGTCGCCACCGACACCAGCGCGAATGCGTACGAGGCGCGGTCGCGCAGTTTCAGGTAGCATGAATGCTCGGCGAATTGCGCGGCCGGCGGCAGCTCAATATGCGTAATCAGTTCGCCCGGCTGCATGATCGTGTCGAGCTCGGGCCGGTCGTCGGGCAGGCGGTGGAAGTCGGTGAAGGCAACCTGCCTTTCGCCGTTCGCGGAACGCAGATGAACGACCGCCCCCAGCGCCGCCAATGCCACACACATGTCGGATGGATGTACGGCGATGCAGTGCTGGCTGGCGCCCAGTATCGCCTGCTGGCGTGTCAAGCCGCCGATAGCCGAACAGCCGCTGCCCGGCTCACGCTTGTTGCAAGGCGTCCCCAGATCGTAGAAGTAGTAGCAGCGGGTCCTTTGCAGCAGGTTGCCGCCGTTGCTGGCCATATTGCGTATCTGCGGTGAGGCGCCGGCCAGTATGGCGGCGGTCAGCAGCGGATAGTCCCTGCGCACCAGCGGATGGTAGGCCGTGGCCGCGTTGCGCGCCATGGCGCCAAGCAGCAGGCCGCCGCTGGCGACTGGGGCGATTTCCGAGAATGGCAAGCCGTTGACGTCGGCCAGTGCCTTCGGCCGCATCACGCCTTCCTTCATCAGATCCAGCAGATTGGTGCCGCCTGCGATGAAACGCGCGCCCTGGTCGGCGTGCGCCAGCGCCTCGGCTGGATCGACGGCGCTGAAGTAGGAGAATGGGTTCATGCCGGCACCGTGCCGGGCGTGTAAGGCCGCTCGATATCGTCGCGTCTCTGCGCCAGGCCCATCACCCCGGTCACCGCGGCGACGATGCCCGGATAGGCCCCGCAGCGGCAGATGTTGCCGCTCATGAGTTCCCGCACCTCGGCGGCGGTGCTCGCCTGTCCCTCGTTCATCAGGCCCACCGCCGAGCAAAGCTGGCCGGGCGTGCAGTAACCGCACTGGAAAGCGTCATGCTCGATGAAGGCCTGCTGCAGCGGATGCAGTACATCGCCCTCGGCCAGCCCTTCCACCGTCGTGATATCGCGGCCGTTTTGCATCACCGCCAGCGTCAGGCAGGAATTGATGCGGGTGTCGCCGGCCAGCACCGTGCACGCGCCACACTGGCCGTGATCGCAGCCCTTCTTGGTGCCGGTCAGGCCGGCGCGCTCGCGCAGCAAATCAAGCAAGGTGACCCACGCGGGCACCTCGAACTGGTGCGCAACGCCATTGATGTTCAGCCGCACTGGGTAAGTCTCGTCCATAACGCGCTTTCGTGAGGGAGATCAACCAGCATCCTCGTTCTTAAGGATGCCACGTAGATTGGTCACCACCAGACAAAGCTGCAATCCGATCAGGGCCCAGGCGTCGTCATGCCAGCCCCACGCGATCCACAGTGCGTTACTGACTAAAAAAGCGACAAATCCCGTTATGCGGCGCGCCGGCGATTTGGAGCCAACCAGCATGCCGGCGACGACCGTGACGACCATCGCCGGCCATTGCAGCATATCGAGCCAATCATCCATGAGCAGCATTCCATGTTCAGTGCGACATGGAACAGCATCGCCGCGCCGCTGCCGCTTGTATGTGCGGCAGCTCACCGATACTCAGAGGTAGCGCACCCAGGCCGCGCCGCTGGTGCGCTTGAATGTGCCGAACGCCCGGCATGGCCAATACAACAGCGGGATCAGCATCGCGCTGAGTGCCCACACCTGCCCCAGGCTGCTGAACTCGAAACGCTGGCCGTGATTGGGGCCCAGCCACGCGACCGCCAGCGTTTGCAGGCCAAGCAGCAAGAACAAATGCAGCAGGTAGTAGAACATCGGCGCGCCGCCGAAGGTGGCGCAGATGCGCAGGAAGGCGTTGTCCCGCCGCTCAAGCCATGCCAGCACCAGCAAGCCGGTTCCCAGCGTCATCAGCAGAAAGGCCAGCGACGGCGGGTACTTGGTCACGTTCAGGAACGACATTACGGTATGCAGCGCGTCGGGTCCCTGCCGCCACGGCAAGGTCTCGCCGTAGATATTCAAGCCGCGCAGTACCGCCAACAGTGCCAGTGCGGCCGTGCCGGCGGACAATAACAGTTTGCGGCGCTGTGCCGGTACAGTGGCCGATGCGTACCAGGGTCCCGCCGCATAACCCAGTACAATCACACCGATCCACGGCAACAGCGGATAGCTGACCTTGATCTTTAACGCGCCTTCCGCCACCAGGAAGCCGCGATCATGCAGGATGGTCCAGGGAATATAGCCGGCGTCGCCGGGCTGGAAAGTGACCGGCGTCAGCGCGTTGTGGCCGAACACGATAAGCAATCCCAGTGCAATCAACGCGCCGCGCGGCAGGCGGTGCAGCAGCGCCAGCGCAATCATCGCCAGGCCGATCACCCAGATCACTTGCAGATAAATGGTGGCGGGCGGTATGCGTCCGCTCCACGCCACGCTGACCACGCAGATCTCCAGCACAATCAGGAACAAGCCGCGCTTGAACAGAAAGCCGGCCGGTGAACGCGGTCCGCTGGCCGGATGCGCGTACAGCCATGCCGACAAGCCGGCCAGGAACACGAACATCGGCGCACAAAAGTGCGCGGCAAAGCGGCTGAAGAAAAGGCCTGGATCGGTATCCGCCACATTCATCGGATCGCTGACTTGCCAGCGCAGGAAGAAGGTCTCGCGTACGTGGTCCAGCATCATGATCATCATGACCAGGCCACGCATCACGTCAATCGAGGCGACACGTTTCATAGCTTGTACTGCACTTTCAAGGTGACGCGACGGTCCTCGCCCGGCGCCACCCACGTTTGTTGATAGGAGCTCGGATAGTACACTTTGTCGAACAGATTATCGATATCGAGCGACAGCCGCAGCTTCTTCGTCGGCGACCAGGACGACACCAGCTTGGCCGTGGTGTAGGCAGGCAGCTTGAAAGTGCTGCTGATCGCCACGTCGCCATTGCGTTCGCCGACGTGGTTCAAGCCGCCGCCCAGCGACGCCTGGCCGAAAGTCCGCACCAGCATCAGATTGGCGCTCTGCTTCGGCACGTTGGCCAACGCGCCGCCCACGGCCAGCACATTATCGCGCAGGACCTTGGCGTCGGTGTATGCGTACGAGAACGACAGCTGCAGCTTGCGCGCGATCTCGCCCGCCACATCCAGCTCCACACCCTTGCTGCCGACTTCCCCGGCGGCCAGCGAGAAATTGGTGTCGAGAGGATTCAACGTCAGCACGTTCTTCTTGCGGATCGAGTACAGCGCCAACGTGCCGCTTACCTTGCCATCGGCGCTATCGTATTTCACGCCGGTTTCGTAAGCGCGGCTGCTTTCGGCCGGAAAGGACTCGTTGTTGATGCCGATGCCGCTGTTCGGCCGGAACGACTTGCCGGCCGACGCGTAGAGAGAAACCTGCCGGTCGGGCTGGTACACAATGCCGATGCGTGGACTGGTCGCCTCCAGCGTTTGATGATTCCGCAAGCCGCCGCGATTGTAGTTGCTGATGGTCTGACGATAAGCGTCGCGCCGCACGCCGACCAGCGCTTTCCACTGCGCTCTCAGGTCGATCTGGTCCTGCACATAGACCGCCGTCTGCCACTGCTGTTCGCGGGTGTTGAGCGACGGCGCAAGCGCGGTGGGCTGCGGACCGCCGTACACCGGTGCGTAAATATCGATGGCGTAAGGCGCGCCCGCATTGGGGCTCTTGCGCAGTTGCAGGCGGTCGTCGACGAAGCGATAACCGTCCACTCCCGCCAGCACATGGTGGGCGCCGACCTTGCCTAGCAACTCGACACGTCCGGACCAGTCCTGCGCCGAGAAGTCCCGATAGCGGCGCTGACGCCACAAAGTCCGGCCATCGGCCTGCAACGCCGATGCCTCGGTCGAAAAGCCCATCATCGAACTATCGCGATACGAAAGCCCGCCCTGCAGCGACCATTGCTCGTTAAAGTCATGCTGCACAAACAGCTGATGCCCTGTCGACTTGACCGTCATCGGGCCATCGGCGCGCTCGCCGAGAAAGCGCGAATTCGGAATCAGACCCAGCACGCCCTTTACGGCGACCACGCCACGGTCGAAGTAAGCTTGCTGCTCGAAAGCTTCCAGCTCGTACGACAGCGTGGTCTGGTCTGACAAGCGCCAGATCAGCGATGGCGACACCATGTGCCGTTTGGACGACAGCGTATCGCGGAAACTATCGCCCTTTTCATACGCCGCGTTCAGACGGTAAGCCACCGTCTCGCTCAAAGGCCCGGTCAGGTCCACCGCTGTGCGCCAAGTCTGGTGCGAAGCCAGTGACTGCTCAAGCGAATAGGAAGGCTGAAACAGCGGCTTGCGCGTCGTGATGTTGATGATGCCGCCCGGTTCTCCGCGCCCATACAGTGCGGCGGCCGGGCCTTTCAGGATCTCGATGCTGGCGATATTCGCGCTGTCGCGCAGGCCGTTGTAGCCGCGGCTCGAGCTGAAGCCGTTCACCAGGAAGTCCGAACCATAATTCGGATCGCCAGTAAAACCGCGCACCGCATAGCTGTCCCACACGCCGCCGAAATTACTCTGGCGCGAAATGCCGCTGCCCATGTCCAGCGCATCGGCAAAGCGGCTCACGCCCGCATCGCTCAGCATCTCCGAGGTCAGCACGCGCGCGCTTTGCGGCAAATCCCTCAGGTCAGTCTCGGTCTTGGTGGCGCCGGTGGCGGACAAGCCGCGGTAAGGCTGCCGCTGGGCCACGATCTCCACCACATCATCGGCAACGGCAAGCAAGGGACAGGCAGCCGCGACGCAGGCGGCCAGGCGCAAACGGTACATGGACAATCCTTAATTAATGCAAGTCGGCTGCATTATACACAAATGCAATTCTGTTGCGTTAACTAAAAAGCCCGACTATTATGCAATCCAGTTGCATTAGCAACGTCAACCATAACCACTTCAGAACATGCTCAATACACTACGGCCCCTGACCATGGCGATCTCGCTCGCCCTGTTCACCCACTACGCCTGCGCCGAGGACGACGACAGCGCACTCCACACCGTCACCGTCAACAGCGCGCGCAGCACGCTGGACCGCGACCTGCCCAACACCGTGGCCGGCAGGTCGCAGGAAGAACTGCGCCAGCAGCAGAACGTCTTCAATCCCGAGGACGCGCTGCGCAACCTGCCCAGCATGACGATCCGCAAACGTTATAGCGGCGACCGCAATGCCCTGGTTGGCGGGCGAAGCTTCTCCACCACCCAGGCCCCGCGCGCGCTGGTTTACATGGATGGCTACCTGTTGTCCAACTTCCTGGGCCGCTTTGACGCGCCGCGCTGGAACATGATCGCACCGGAGGAAATGGCGCGTGCCGAAGTGCTGTACGGCCCCTTCTCCGCGCTCTACCCCGGCAACTCGATCGGCACCACCATTGCGATGACCACCAGCCGCCCGAGCACTTTTTCCGGCGCAGTGCGCATCGCCGGACAAGACCAGGCCTACGACCAATACGGCGGCAAGGACCACTACCGCAACTACCAGGCCTCCGCGCTGCTGGCCGACCGCTTGGCATCGGGCCTGTGGTACAAGCTGATGATCAACCACCAGGACGCCACCAGCCAGCCGATGGGCTATTACACCGTCACGGCCAACGCCGACGGCGTCTTCCCGGCCGCAAGCGGCAGCGGCCCGGTCACACCGGTCAGCGGCATCGTCTACGACACCAGCGCCTTCGGCACCCGCCGCGCGGTATTTGGCGCCAACGCCGGCGCCATCGATCACACGATACAGAACACGGCCAAGCTCACGCTGGGCTACGACATCGGTTCCACCGTCAGCACCGAGGCCATGTTCGCCTGGTGGGGCAACGACAGCACCACGCGCAACCAGACCTTCCTGCGCGACAGTGCCGGCAACGCCGTCTGGTCCGGCAAGGTCAGCGACGGCGCGAATACCTTCGCCATCCCCGCGTCGGCCTTCATCCCCTACACCCGCGATGAGCGGCACGCGATGCTCGGGTTCAGCGCGCGCACCCGCAACCCATCCGGCTGGAACGGCAATGTCATCGTCAGCGCCTACCGTGTGCTGGACGACCGGCAACGCAACGCCGGCATGGCCGATCCTCTGGCGGCCAACGGCGGCGCCGGCACCGCCGTGGTGCGCGACGGCAGCGGCTTCGAGTCGCTGGACGCCAGCATCAATCGCGCCGGCGCAAACCACCACTTGACCTTTGGCGTGCATGCGGACACCTACAAACTGAAACAATCGACCCGCGCCACCGCCGACTGGCGCGACGCCAGCGGTGCGGAAACGCAGTTCGTCGGCGGCGAAACCCGCATCCTGGCACTGTATGGGCAGGATGCATGGCACTTCGCGCCGGGCTGGCACGCTGTACTGGGCCTGCGCGCGGAGTCGTGGGAGGCCAGCGATGGCGTGCAACGCCTCGCCCCCGGCGCCAACGTCAACTACGCCCGCCGCAGCGAGCAAGCCTGGTCACCCAAGCTGTCGCTGGCATGGGATGCTGACGACAGCACCACGCTGCGTCTTTCGGCCGCGCGCGGCACACGCTTCGGCACCGTGGCGGAACTGTTCCAGGGGACGGCGGCGGGCAGCAGCATCATCGTCAACGATCCCAATCTGAAGCCGGAGCGCTCCACCGCGCTGGAACTGGCGGCGGAGCAGCGCTACGCGCTGGGCAGCGTGCGCGCCTCGCTGTTCCAGGACGACGTGCGCGACACCATCTGGAGCCAGTTGAACCTGGCCGTGTTCCCCAATGTGACCAACGTGCAAAACGTCGGCCGCGTGCGCACGCGCGGACTGGAGCTGGCGGGCCAGATCGACCGGCTTGGCGTTCAAGGCCTGAGCGCGGAGGCCAACATCGCCTACGGCAAGGCCACCATCCTTGAAAACGACAACTACCTGCCCTCGGTGGGGAAAAACTGGCCGCGCGTGCCGCGTGTGCGCTCGGCCACCACGCTGGTCTACGCGCCGGGCGAACTATGGAGCCTGGCGGCGACTTACCGCTACTCCGGACCGCAGTTCAATGAAATCAACAATGCCGACTACAACACCGACGTCTATGGCGCCATTTCGCGCGTGCGCCAGCTGGATGCGCGCCTTCTGCTCAAACCATCCAAAGGCATGGAGTTCGCGCTCGGTGTCGACAACCTGAATAACAACAAGGCTTACCAGATGCACCCCTATCCGGGCCGCACGCTGTTTGCCGAAGTACGCTATGCCTTTTAAGGAAACCGCATGATACACATCGAAAAACTGGTGAAGCGCTACGATGGCCGCACCGTGCTGCATGGGCTGGACCTGCACGTCGCCGGCGGCGAAGTCTACGCCCTGCTTGGCCCCAACGGCGCCGGCAAATCCACCACCATCGGCTGCCTGCTGGGCTTTGTGCAAGCCGACCAAGGCAGCATCCGCCTCGCCCACACCGATCTTCCGCCGGCGCAGGCGGCGGTGCGGCATGCCGCCTATATCGCTGAAAACGTCGCCCTCTATGAGCGCCTCACCGGCGTGGAGAACGTGGAATTCTTCATGCGTTTGCTGGGCCAGGCCCCGAGCCGCGACCATATCGAGGCCTTGCTGGAGCGCGCCGGCCTGCCCCGGCATGCGTGGCACAGGCAAGCACACGGCTACTCCAAGGGCATGCGGCAGAAAGTCGGCATCGTCATGGCGCTGGCCAAGGGCGCGCGCGTGCTGGTGCTGGACGAGCCAACCTCCGGTCTCGATCCGGAAGCCAGCGTGGCCTTCGGCCGCTTGGTCAGGACGCTGGCCGACGATGGCGCGGCGGTATTGATGGCAACGCACGATCTGTTCCGCGCGCAGGAGCTGGCCGATCGCTGCGGCATGCTGGTGGGCGGCCAACTGGCCGGCGAATGGAAACTGGGAGAATTGAATGCAGGCGAACTTGAACGCAACTACCTTGACATCCTCGCTCGTCGCGTCTGAGCCGGCCGGCGGCGCGCGCCGTTGGCTGCGCGCTTTCGCCGGCGCCTGGCAGGCCGACTGGCGCGAACGCCGGCGCGACT
The DNA here is from genome assembly GCF_013376005.1 of Duganella sp. SG902. GTDB lineage: Bacteria > Pseudomonadota > Gammaproteobacteria > Burkholderiales > Burkholderiaceae_D > Rugamonas. The sequence continues at coordinate 14,540 of NZ_JABMJK010000015.1, forward strand.
GGCGCACTTGGCTGGTGATCGTCGCCGGGTTGCTGCTGGCCGCGTGTGCCGCGCTGCTGTCGTCCCTGCAGCTGCAGGCGACACAGGCCGCGCGCGACGAGGCGCAGGCAGCCGAGCAGCGGCGCTGGACGCAGCAAGGCAGCAAGAACCCGCACTCCGCCGCCCATTATGGCGTGTACGTGTTCAAGCCCTTGTCGGCGCTGGCGGCGCTTGATCCCGGCATCGAGCATTATGTCGGCGCCAGCGTATGGTTGGAGGCGCATAAGCAGAACGATCTGGTGTACCGCCCCGCCAACGACGAACCGGGCGCCAGCCGCCAGTTCCGGCTTTCGCCCGCGCTGGTGATGCAGGTGCTGGCGCCGGTAGCCATGATCTTCCTCGGCTTCGGCATGTTCTCCGGCGAACGCGAGCGCGGCACGTTGGCCGCGCTGCGCATCAACGCCGCCCCGCTCAGCGCCTTGGCGGCGGCGCGCGGCGCGGTACTGCTTTGCCTCGCGCTGGCGCTGGCGGCGCCGGCCTGCGCCGCCGTCGGGATGGTCGAATGGACGCTGGACAACCGCAGCCCCTTCAGCGACGCCGCCGCGCGCACCGCCGTCTTCGCACTGGGATACCTGCTCTACCTGTGCACCTGGGCGGCGCTGATCGCCGCCGTTTCGGCCTGGTCGCGCACCCTGCGCGGCGCCCTGGCGCTGTTGATCGGCATGTGGGCCATGACCGGGCTGGTGGCTCCGCGCAGCGCCGCCGAACTGGCGCAGCTGGCCGCACCGCTGCCGTCCATGCAAGCCTTCCGTGCGGCGCTGGACCAGGAGCTGGGCATGCCGGACGATCCCGATCAGGCGCGCCGCGACAAAGAGGAGCTGCTACGCCAGTATGGCGTAAAGGACGAGAAGGACCTGCCAATCAACTGGTCCGGCATCAGCCTGCAACGTGGCGAAGAACACGGCGACCGCGTTTTCGACGCCCACTACGGCCGCGTGTTCGACGCCATGCGTCGCCAGAGCGAGACGGCGGCGCTGGCCGGATGGCTGTCGCCATCGGTCGCGGTGGCAGGCTTGTCCAGCGCGGCGGCGGGCAGCGACACAGCCCACCACATCCAGTTCATCAACAGCGCGGAACAGCAGCGCCGCTTGATTCAGCAGGTGCTCAACAAAGCCATCACCGAACACCCCGAGCGCAACGGCGTGCGTTACGAGGGCGATCACACGCTGTGGGAACGGGTGCCGCCGTTCCGGCTGGTCTACCCGCCACTGGACGCCAGCGTGCTGCTGCGCCACCTCCTGCCCCTGCTCGCGCTGTTTGCGGCCAGCCTGCTGCTGTGCGGCGCCGGCCTGCGCCAACTACGTAATGGAAACCTTCGATGACACACATTTTGACCTTGATCGTCTATGACTTGCGCAGCCAGCTACGCGAGCGCGGCACGCTGGCGCTGATGCTGGCCGCCTTGCTGCTCGCGCTGTCCGGCCTATACGAAGGCCAACGCTACGCCACGCGGAACCAGCGCGCGGCGCACGCGGCCGCGGTCCAGCAAAGCCAGGCGCGGACGGACGCCGAGGCGCTGGCGAAGCGCTACTTCGCCCAGCCGGACGCCGCGGAATTCGCCGGCATGAAGTGGTGGCGCACACCGGTCGATATACGCGGCTACGCCTTCCGCGAACACGTCGGCTTTGCCGCCAAGCCGGACATCCCCGCCGGTGCGCTGGCGGTGGGCCAGTCCGACCTGCTGCCGGCCTACGTGAGGGTGCGCGCCGAGTCGATGGAGTCGGCACGCACCGCGCTGGAAATCGAACACCCGGCGCTGCTGGCGGTGGGCCGCTTCGACCTGCAATTTTTCGTGGTCTATCTTTGGCCGCTGATACTGCTGGCCCTCACCACCTCGGTGCTGACGCAGGACCGCGAAAGCCTGCGGCTGCGCGCGCTGCAACTGCAAGGCGTGCGACCGGGACGCATGCTGGTGGCGCAGGTTGCGGCGCGCAGCCTCGCCGCAACCTGCCTGCTGTCGCTGGTCTGCTGCGCGGCGGCGCTGGCCATGGGCGCCGTTCCGGCAAATGGCGCCGGCATGTCGGCCTTGGCGCAATGGAGCGGCGTGGCGCTGCTGTATGGCGCTTTCTGGTCGGCGGTGGCGATCGCCGTGTGCGCCGTTTGCGGCAACCGCATGACCGCGGCATTCGCGGGTTTCGGCGCGTGGCTGGTGCTGGCCATCGTGCTGCCCGGCGCCTTGAGCGCAGGCGTACAGGCTGGCGCTCCGCTGCCTCATCGCGAGCGCTACGTGCAAGCCATGCGCGACGCCGGCGACATCGTCGCGGCCAACAAGCTGGCCAGCCTCGCGCGTTTCTACGACAGCCATCCGGACTGGAAACCGGCGGCTTCGCTGGACAAGATATCGTCCAGCGTCTCGCGGCTTCAGCGCGCGCAGGAACTGGAACGGGTCATGGCCGATACCGACCGCCAGTTCGCGCTGGCCGCCGAACGCCGCCAGCACCTGTTCGAACGCCTGCAGGCGGCCAGTCCGGTCACGCTGGTGTATCAGTCGCTGTCCGCGCTGTCCGGCAACGACAGCGCGCGCCACCAGCGCTTCCTGGCCGAGGTGCAGGCCCACCAGCAAACCCTGCGCGACTATTTCCAGCGCGTGATCCAGCTATCCGCGCTGGGCGACGAGCGCACCGCGTGCCCGCGGACATGCCTGGGCGGCTACGGATTCCGCGACTTTGCGCAAGTGCCGGCGTTCGCCCCATCGGCCAGTCTGGCGGTGGCGTCGCCGTGGCGCATGCAGCTTGCTCCGCTGCTGCCTTGGATCGCTATACTGTTGGGTATCGCGGCCGTGCTGCTGCGCCGCCGGGACCGCGCCGCTTGACAATACACCGGCGCCGCGCTTGGCGTATAGTATGGCCTGCCAGTTGTTGTCAAAAAAAGGAAGTCATGGACCTGCATTACCTTAGCCCGCTGTTCGCGCCCAAGTCGATCGTCGTTTTCGCCGGCCCGCCGGATCAAGCGGAGCGGCAAAACGTCTACGGGCGTTCGATCTGCGCGCAACTGCGCGACGGCGGCTACGAAGGCAGCCTGACCTTCCTGGATGTCAGCATGACGGGCACCCTGGCCGACCTGGTGCAATCGCGCGCCGACCTGGCGCTGATCGCCCTGCCCAACGATGAACTGGCGTTCGCGCTGGAGGTGGCCGGCCGCATCCAGTGCAAGTCGGCGTTGATCGTCTCGTCCGGCGTGCCGCCGGCGCAGGCGGCCGAACTGCACGCCATCGCCCGCAAGCATGATATGTATTTGCTTGGTCCGAACAGCCTGGGTTTCCAGCGCCCGCGCCTGCGTCTCAACGCCGGCGTGGCCGGCAAGCTGGCGCAAGCCGGCGGCCTGGCCCTGATCTCGCAATCCGGCGCCCTGACCTCGGCCATCCTCGACTGGGCCGGCACCAACGCGGTCGGCCTGTCGGCGGTGATCTCGCTGGGGCCGAACACCTCGGTGGACCTGGCGCAGGCGCTGGATTTCCTCGCCACCGATCCGGCCACCGAAAGCATCGTGATCTACATGGAAGGCATTACCGACGCGCGCCGCTTCCTGTCGGCGCTGCGCGGGACGGCCAACACCAAGCCGGTGGTCATCATCAAGGCCGGCAACGGCGCGGCGGCCTCGCGCGCGGCGGCCACCCACTCGGGCACCCTGATCGGCAGCGACGAGGTGTTCGACGCCGCCCTGCGCCGCACCGGCGCGGTGCGCGTGACCACCTTCGTTCAGTTGTTCGCGGCCGCCAAGTGCCTGGCTTCGCGCTATCGTCCGGTCGGCCCGCGCCTGGCCGTGATCAGCAACGGCGGCGGCCCCGGCGTGCTGGCGGCCGACTGGCTGGCCAAGCTCGGACTGCAGCTGGGCCAGGCCGGCCCCGAGGCCGCGCAGGCGCTGGCGCCGGAACTGCCGCCGCACGCCACCCTGACCGACCTGCTCGACCTGTCCGAGGAAGCCGGCCCACAGCATTACGCCGCCGCGATCCGCTCCTGCGCCCAGAATCCCAACATCGACGGCCTGCTGGTGATCTACTCGCCCAAGCTCGATGGCGACCCGGTGGCCGTCGCGCGCGGCGTGGCGGAAGCCGGCCGTGGCCTGAGCAAGCCGCTGCTGACCTGCTGGATGGGCGACGAGCGCGTGACGCCGGCGCGCCACCTGATCGCCCAATCGGGCCTGGCCAGCTTCCGCACGCCGGAAGCGGCGGTCGATGGCTTCAGCAGCATCGCCATGTTCTATCAGAACCAGCAGTTGCTGCAGCAAACCCCGCCGCCGCTGTCGCAGTTGGGCAAGCCCGACCTGGACGGCGCGCGCCGGCTGGTGGAAAGCGTGCTGGCCGAACGGCGCAGCGTGCTGACCGAAATGGAATCGAAGGCGCTGCTGGCGGCCTTCCACATCCCGATCACGCCCACCATGCCGGCCCGCAGCGCGGCCGAGGCGCAACTGATCGCCGCGCAGCTGGGCTACCCGGTGGCGCTGAAAATCGACTCGCCCGACATCAGCCACAAATCGGCGGTGCAAGGGGTGGTGCTCAACCTGGCCGACGCCGCCGCGCTGTCGGCCGCCTACAGCGACATGCTGGCCAACGTCCAGCGCCTGCAGCCGGGCGCGCGCATCAACGGCGTGACGGTGCAGCGCATGGCGGGCAAGCGCGATGGACGCGAACTGTATATCGGTGTCGCCAGCGATCCGCTGTTCGGCCCCATAATCGGCTTTGGCGCGGGCGGCACCATGATCGACCTGCTCAACGACCGCGCGGTCGAACTGCCGCCGCTGAATCCCTTCCTGGCCGAGCGCCTGGTGGCGCGCGCCCGCGTGGCCAGCACGCTGGGCGAATGGCGCGGCGCGCCGGCGGCCGACCTGCAGTCGATCGAACATATTCTGCTGCGGGTATCGGAAATGGTGTGCGAACTGCCGCAGTTGCGTGAGCTGGACATCAATCCGGTGATCGTCGACCAGAACGGCGTGCTGGCGGTCGACGCGCGGGTGGTGGTGGGCGCGGCGCCGCCATCGGCGCAGCGTTTCGACCAGTTGGCCATCATGCCGTATCCGTCCAATTACACCAGTCAGTGGCCGATGCGCGGCGGCGGCGAGTACGCCCTGCGCCCGGTGCAGCCGACCGACGCGGACATGCTGCAGGCGCTGGTGCGCGGCCTGTCCGAGCAGTCGCGCTACAACCGCTTCGCCTCGTCGCTGCGCGAACTGTCGGCGCAAATGCTGGCGCGCTACACCTTGATCGACTACGACCGCGAAATGGCGCTGGTGGCCGTGCTGACCACCCGCACCGTGGAGGACGACGGCAGTTTCCACGAGACCGAAAGCATCATCGGCGTGTCGCGCTACATCGCCAATCCGGACCGCAGCAGCTGCGAGTTCTCGCTGCTGGTGGACGACAAATTCAGCGGCCAGGGCCTCGGCACGCGCCTGATGCTGGAAATTATGGACGTGGCGCGCGATCGCGGCCTGACCGAAATCGTCGGTCTGGTGCTGCGCAAGAACCGGCCGATGCTCAAGCTGATGACCAGCCTGGGATTCCAGATGCGTCCCTACGAGGACGATCCGGAATTCCAGCTGTGCAGCAAGGCGCTCTAGGCGTCGTGCGTTGCAGGCGCGGCCTGCGGTGCGCTCATCTTCCAGGCCGCCAGCAGCGCGCCGCCCACCAGCAGCGATAACGCCAGCGGCTTGCCGCGCGTGGTCAGGTAGGTGTAGGCCGAGCGTTCGAGCACCGGATTCTCATGGCCGCCCTGGCGCTGCCGCAGTTCCAGTCCATTCGGCTGGTATAGCGCGTCGCTGCGGTCCGGCGCCGACGGCTGGTCTTTCCGCTGCTGGCGGAACATCATCAGGTTCATGACCTTGTCGAGTACGCGCGGCACGCCATGGCCTTCCATCGACACCATCTTGGCGGCGCCGCCGACAAAGATGTCGCGCTGCTGGTGCTCGGCGGCGTATAGAATGGCCTCCGCCACCACTTCCGGCGCGTACAGCGGCGCCGGCAGCTCCGGCTCGTTCTTCATGTAGTTACGCGCGTGCGGCACGAACATGGTATCGATGGCGGCCGGCTTGATCAGCGTGACCGAGATCGGCAAGCCATCCTTCTCCACCTCCATGCGCAGCGAATCGGTGAAACCCTTGACCGCGTGCTTGGACGCCGAGTACATGCCCTGCAGCGGCACCGCGCGCTCCGACAACTCGCTGCCCAGATTGATGATGGCGCCGCCGTTTTCCCCCATCAGCTCCATCGCCGTCAGCGAGCCATGCACCACGCCCCAGAAATTGGTCTGAAATAGTTTGTGCTGGTCTTCCAGCGGTACATCGCGGTAGCGGCCGAAGATGGAAACGCCGGCGTTGTTGATCCAGCTGTCGATACGGCCAAAGCGCTTGATGGCGGCCCTGCCGAGCGCCTGGACTTCCTCTTGCAAGCCGACATCGGTCGGCACGGCCAGCGCCTCGCGGCCGCCGGCGCGCAGCTCGGCCGCCAGCTTGTCGAGCGCGTCGCTGTCGCGCGCCGCCAGAACCAGCTTGGCGTCTTTGCCCGCCGCCATGCGCGCGGTGGTCAGGCCGATGCCGCTGGTGGCACCGGTGATGACAACAACTTGTGAACTGAGCTTCTTCAAACGGATAGTCATTGCGTCCTCCTCATGGTGAAGGCCAAGTGTCTGTCCCGCGCCATACGCCTTCTGTGCGCAGGCACTCTCAGAAGCGAAAAAGTTCTTTGCCTTTTGTCATACCCCGAAAGGCGATCTGGTAACAAACTGTTCAGATGCCACCTACCGCTCCGCCTGCCCGTTACGATCTGCCGTGGAAAGTTGTGTTGACACATGCTTTCCGCTCCTTCATGGATTTTTACTTTTGCGACTTCAGCGCACGCATCGATTGGCGGCAACGGCCGCGCTTTCGGGACAAAGAGCTGGCAAGGGTGAGTTTTGGTGCGACGCCCGACATCATGGTGGCCGATAAACTTGTAGAGGTACGTCTGCTTGACGGGAGCCGGCAAGCATTGCTCATTCACGTTGAGATTCAGTCCCAGCGTGACGCCACGCTGGCGCGGCGGATGCGCGACTACAACTATCGAATTGCAGAGATCTACGGTTTGCCGGTTGCAAGCTTGGTTTTGCTGGCTGACGAGCATCCAAATTGGCGTCCACGCTGTTTTCGCCGGCAGCTCCCACACACGATGATCGAGTTCTCCTTCGGCACCGCCAAGCTGCTCGATTACGCCGCCGATATCGAGGCGCTGGAATCTTCCCGCAATCCGATTGCATGGGTTACGTTGGTGCACTGGCGCTCGCTACAGACTCATCATGATGCTGGCAAACGCTACGCGGCAAAGCTGCACTTGACCGGTTTATTGTTCCGACATGGCTGGAGCAAAAGGCGCATAATTGTGCTACTCAATGTAGTCGACTGGATGATGACTTTGCCTGCGCCGTATCAACGACGTTATCAGAAGGCCATCCTGCAATTGGGAAAGGAACCTCACATGAAACCATTACTCAGCCCGCTGTGGCAAATGTTCGTCGACGACGGCATCAAGATAGGTTTGGAAAAGGGTTTGGCGAGAGGCAGGCAGGAAGGTGAGGAACTCGGTCGCAAGAAAGGCGCGGTAGCCATCCTGGAGCGGCAGCTCGAGCGGCGTTTCGGCCCGTTGCCGCAAGCTGCCCATAAGAAGTTGGCCAAGGCCAGCATGAAGCAAATAGAAGCCTGGAGCGATGCGCTTGTGACGGCGGAATCGCTGGAGCAGGTTTTTCAGTGAATGACGAAATCTGCCCGTGTGCCAGATACAACCGGGGGCGCAACTGGTGGCGACGAGATCAACACCCTTCTGCCGTCGTCGGAAATCAGCGTCATGGGCAACTGGCGCTGCCGCAGTTCCCGATACACCGATGGCTTCACGATAGCATATTGCGGCTGTCCTAGCGCCGCACGCACGCCCCAGCGGGCCGCGAATACATCCAGCGATCCAATGCCACGCTCCGGCTCTTGTTGCAACCCAAACGCCAACTCGTCGGTGTAGGCGACGGGGATCACGGTGTGCCGCATGTAAAAGGTCATCGATTGTTCATAGTCGCCCACCGCGTACACCGGCGTCGATGGTTTCAGTACCGCGCGCAGCTGCAGGGCCATCGCTTTTCCAGCATGCTCGCGCCCCCATGGCTCAGTCGCCGCCATGCCCAACTGTGTCATGACCCAAACTGCGCAGGCCTGCACTGCGATGGAGGCGGTGCGATGGCCGCGCCACTCCAGCAGACATCCGGCAATCGCGCCAAGCAGCGCGCCTACTCCTGCGCTTATCACCAAAGGACGCACGGCAGCCAGCGCGGGCACCTGCAACGCCGCAACGGCCACCGCCACACCGACAACCGCAAGTATCGCCGGCATCGCCAACGCCGCGGCCCGCGAGACGGAGCCCAATTGGCGGCCAATCAGCAGCGCCAACGCGGGGAACACCGGCAGCATATAGCCCGGCAGCTTGGAACTGGAATAGCTGAAGAAGGCGAGGATGAAGAGAATCCAGATCACCAGCAGCATCGCCGGCTGGAAGCGGCCTGCCACCTTGCGGCGCGCGGCGGCCAGGCCGGCAGGCGCCATGGCGATCCAGGGCATGGCGGCCGGCAGCAACAGGACGATGAAGTAGTACCACGGCCCTTCGCGGTGATGCTCTTTCAGGAAGAAGCGGTCCCAGTGTTCGTGGATGAAGAAGAATGCCGGCTGCTCGGGATTGCGTGCCGCGACCAGCAGGAACCACGGCAAAGAAATCAGCAGGAACAGTGGCAACCCCAGACCAAGGTGCAGCCGACGCCAGATAGAGCGGTCGCCACTCAGCAGCGCGTACAGCACCAGAACGCCGCCGGGAAGCACGATGCCGATCAGGCCCTTGGCCAGCAGCGACAGGGCCATGCCGGCCCAGCACGCGAGCATCCAATCGCGGCGCTGCGAGGCCGAGGCGGTATCCTGCTGCGCGATCAGCATGGCGCATAGCGCGCCGCCCATGATGGCGGCCACGCTGAGGTCCAGCGAATTGAATTGCGAGGCGCCAGCCCAGAACACCATCGAAGCCAGCACCATCGCGGCGTACAGGCCGGCCCGGCCGCCGAACACACGGGCGCCGGTGTAGCCGACCATCAGCACGCCGAAGATGCCGCATACGCCGTTCCACAAGCGCGCCTGCCAGTCGCCAATCCCGAACACGGCGAACGACAAGGCGCTCATCCACGCATGCAGCGGCGGCTTCTCAAAGTATTTGATGCCGTTCAGGCGCGTGGTGACCCAGTCGCCGCTGAGCAGCATCTCGCGCGCCATTTCGGCATAGCGTCCCTCATCGGGCGGCAACAGCGTGCGCAGATTCAGCACGAACAATGACGCCACGATGAAGATGGCGGTCAGCAGCCACCATGGAGCACGGGTACGCACGGCCTTAGTTCATCAGCGCTTTTGCCTCAGCCACCTGGCCGCGGTAGGCGTCGAAGATTTTCTTCAGGGCGTCGGCCATGGAGGTGGTCGGCTTCCAGTCCAGCTCCTCGCAGGTGTTGGTGATCTTCGGCACGCGGTTCTTGACGTCCTGGTAGCCGGCGCCGTAGTAGGCGCCCGAGGTGGTCTCGACGATCTTGACCTTGGCCGCGCCTTCGGCGTATTCGGGATACTGCGGCGCGAGCGCCAGCATCATGTTGGCCAGCTCGCGGATCGAGTAGTTGTTGACCGGGTTGCCGATGTTGTAGATCTTGCCGCTGGCGGCGCCGTTCTTGTTCTCGATGATCTTCATCAGCGCGTCGATGCCGTCGTCGATGTCGGTGAAGGCGCGCTTCTGGTGGCCGCCGTCCACCAGCGAGATGTTCTCGCCGCGCACGATGTGGCCGAAGAACTGCGTCACCACGCGCGACGAGCCTTCCTTCGGCGTGTGGATGGAATCGAGGCCGGCGCCGATCCAGTTGAATGGGCGGAACAGCGTGAAGTTCAGGCCCTCCATGCCGTAGCCCCAGATCACGCGGTCCATCAGCTGCTTGGCGTTGGAGTAGATCCAGCGTGGCTTGTTGATCGGGCCGCAGATCAGTTCCGAGTTCTCGGGATCGAATTCCTCGTCGTGACACATGCCGTACACTTCCGAGGTCGACGGGAACACCAGGTGCTTGCCGTACTTGGCGGCCGAACGCACGATCGGCAGGTTGGCCTCGAAGTCCAGCTCGAACACGCGCAGCGGGGCTTTCACGTAGGTCGACGGCGTCGCGATCGCCACCAGAGGCAGGATCACGTCGCACTTCTTGATGTGGTACTCCACCCATTCCTTGTTGATGGTGATGTCGCCCTCGAAGAAGTGCATGCGCGGATGGGCCAACAGATCGCTGATACGGTCGGTGTTCATGTCCATGCCGTAGACATGCCAGTCGGTGGTTTCGAGGATGCGCTTGGACAGGTGATGGCCGATAAAGCCGTTCACGCCGAGAATGAGAACTTTTTTCATTTGACACTGCCGCTCAAAATTCAGGAAGCGGCAGTTTGCCTGACCAACTATTAACGTAGCATTAAATCTTCGCGGTAGCGGGAAACAGTACCGTCACGCTCAATCCACGCCCCGCGTCGCCCTCGGACAATGCAATTTCGGCATGATGATGGTCGGCGATATTGCGCACGATGGATAGCCCGAGCCCCGCGCCCCAAACCTGCTGCCCATCCGGGCGGAAGAAACGGTCGAACAGGCGGCCGCGATACTCGGCCGGCACGCCAGGACCGTTGTCGCGCACCCGCAGCATGGGGCGGTCACCGTCGTAATCGGCCTGCAGATCCACCCGGCCGCCGCGCTGGGTGTAGCGCAGCGCATTGTCGACCAGGTTATTCAACAGCACGCGCAAGCCATCGGCGTCGCCGTCGATCACCACCGCGCGCGGCGCCTCGATACCCAGGTCGATGTCGCGGCTCTCCGCCAGCGTGGAGTGGTCGGCCACCGCCTCGGCCAGCAGCCGTCCCAGGTCGACCGGCTTGTGCTGCGCGGCCGTCATCGCGGTTTCGTGGCGCGCAAGGCTGAGCAACTGGCGCACCAGATGGGTGCCGCGGTCCAGCCGCTCATCCAGCTTGGCCAGCGCCAGTGCGCGTGCCTCGTCGTTGGGCGCCCGCTCGACCAGTTGCAGCTGCAGCTTCAACGCCGTCAATGGCGAGCGCAGCTCGTGCGCGGCGTCTGCCACAAAGCTGCGCTGCGCCGCCAGCGCTTCTTCGAATTGCTGCATCAGGGCGTTGAGCGCCAGCGCCACCGGCTTCAGCTCGGGCGACAGATCATCGGTGGGTAGCGGTTCCAGCGCCGATGGCGAGCGGCCCTGCACCGCTTGCGCCATCCGGTCCAGGGGGCGTAACGCGCGCCCCACCACCACGACCACCAGCAGGCCAAGCACCAGCGCGAACAGGATCAACGGCGCGCCGGAGCGCAACGCCATTTCCGCCGCCAACTTGTTACGTACCGCCACCGGCTGCGCCACCTGCACATAGCGCCCGCGCCGCTGTTCGCCGTACACGCGCCAGTGATGGCCATAAATCTTGACCGTCGTGAAACCGCTCACCGCGTAGCGCGGCAGCGCCGGCAGGCCGTGGGTGATATGCACCTCCATGCCCTGCTCGTCCCATGCCTGCAGGACGAATTCCTCTTCGGGATCTTCCGCCGCCGGCAAACCGGTATCGGGCGCGAATTCGTTGGGCAATGCTACCGCCAGTTGGCGCAACTGCAGGTCGGCCAGCTCATAGGTTTCCATCCGCAGCGAACGGTAAAGCAAGGCGCCGGCGCCCAGCACACACGCCACCGTGGCGCCGAGCAGGCCAACCAGCAGTTGGCGGCGTATGGTTTTCACGGCGCCGCCGCGATCTTGTAACCGACGCCGCGCACGTTCTTGATGAAGTCCGAACCGAACTTCTTGCGCAGGTGGTGAACATAGACATCGACGGTGTTGCTCTCGACCTCGGCGTTCCAGCCATACAGCTTTTCCTCCAACTGCGCCTTGGACACCACGCTGCCTGGATTATCGAGCAGCGCGCGCAACACGGAAAACTCCCGGGCCGACAGTTTGACCGGCTGTCCGGCCAGCGTGGCTTCGTGGCTGGCCAGGTCCAAACGCAGGCTGCCATGCTCGATGATGGAACGGGTGCGGCTGACACGGCGGCGCAGCAGCGCGCGGATACGCGCCAGCAGCTCGTCCAGGTCGAAAGGTTTGACAAGGTAGTCGTCGGCGCCCGCGTCGAGGCCTTCCACGCGCGCCGGCGTGCCGTCGCGCGCGGTGATGATCAGCACTGGCAAATCGTCGCCGCGCGCGCGGGTGGCGCGCAGCACTTCCATGCCCTGCTTGCCCGGCAGGCCCAGGTCCAGCAGCATCAGGTCGTAGGCGACGCCGGCCAGGGCCAGTTCCACTTCACGGCCGTTGCGCACCCAGTCGACCGCGTAGCTCTCGCCGCGCAGTCCTTCCTCGATGCTCTCGCCGATCATGGGATCGTCTTCGACCAGCAGCAGGCGCACCCCGGCCTCCGTATTATTTACCGCCCGGCGGCAGCTTGTAGCGCTGCTCGCGGTACAGAATGGACGGCAGCACCACGTGCGACATGGCCTTGTCTACCAGCTGCGGTTCCGGCACGCCGCCGGTGGTCAGCACGCCGGTGGCGGCGTCGTACTGGCCCGCCAGCGGCGACTGGCCCGGACGCAGGATGGTGGCGGACGAACCTTCCAGCCAGGCGAAGTAGTTGTCGAACTGGATCAGCGCGCGGCCCGGCGTTTCGCTGTCGCGCGCCAGATCGCGGCCGATCATCGGGTGCTCGCTCGACAGACCGATCAGCGACAGCAGCGTCGGTCCGAGATCGACCTGGCTGGCGATGGTGGTGATGCGCTTCGGTTGCACATCCGCGCCGAGGATCAGCCCCGGAATGTGGAACTTCTTGATCGGCACCAGGCTGTCGCCATACACGCGGTTATCGTGGTCGGCCACGATCAGGAACACGGTGTCCTTCCAGTAGTCCTGCTTCTTCGCCTCCACGATGAAGCGGCCCAGCGCGTAGTCGGCGTACTTGACGGCGTTGTTCACGGTCTGTTTTTCCGCGTCGTGCAGCTTGATGCGTCCATCCGGGAACTGGAACGGCTCGTGGTTGGACGACGAGAAGATCAGGCTGAAGAACGGCTTGCCGCTGGCATGCAGGGTTTTCAGACGCTCCAGCGATTTGTCGAACAGGTCCTCATCCGACGCGCCCCAGCTGCCTTCGAACACCGGGTTCATGTCTCGCCGATCCACCACCTTCTGGAAGCCGTTACCGGTAAAGAAGCTGCGCATGTTGTCGAAGTGCGCCTCGCCGCCATACACGAATTCCGTATGGTAGCCATGTTTGCCCAAGCCTGCCGCCAGCGTATAGAAGTTCTGCTGCGACAGCGACAGCTTGACCACGCTGCGCGCCGGGGTCGGCGGATAGCCAGCCACCACCGCCTCGATGCCGCGCACCGAGCGCGTACCGGTGGCGTACAACTGCTCGAACCACCAGCCCTCTTTCTTCAGCTTTTCCAGTTCCGGTGTGACGGGCAAGCCGCCCAGCGATTCGACAAAGGTCGCGCCCAGGCTTTCCTCCAGCACGATCACAAGATTCAGCGGGCGCTCGCGCTGCACCACCGCCACCTGCTTGTGCAGCGTCGGCAGATCGGCGGAAGTGAATTGCTGGTCGCGCAGCCATGGCGCGCTCTTCACCACTTCGAACACCTTCTCACGAGGGTATTTTCCGTAGATTTCGGACGAATTGGCCTCGTGACCCATGGCGTTGATCGCATCCAGCACCGACCACGGGGAGTTGATGATCAAGGAGTTGACCATGGCGTCGCCGGTCAGCGCGAACAGTGCCGGATTGGCCGGACGGTGCGCGGTGGTCGAACGGATCTGGAACACCACCAGCAGCACCAGCAGCGGCCACAGGGCCAGCAACTTGAGCGGACGCCATGCGGTGATGTTGGCCGACGCCGCCTTCAACAGCTTGTAGATCGCGGTGCCCAGCAGGATGGTGAAGCCGACACCCAGGATGAGCGCGATGCGGAAGCCGTGCCACAGGGTGGACATCACCTCGGCCGGATAAGACAGGTATTCGACGAACAGGCGGTTCGGCCGCACATCGTACTGCATCACGAACTGCGGCGTGGACAGTTCCATGAAGACGATGAAGATCAGCGCAAACGTCCCCCACACCACCGTGAAATTCTTCCACAGCCCCAGCGTCCTCTTATGCGCCAGCAGCGGCGACAGCACCAGCGGCAAGGCGATCAGGTAGCCCAGCATGATCAAGTCGGCTCGCGCGCCCTGCACCATGATCTGCCCGAGGATGCCGGTGGCGGACACGCGCTCCCACTGCCACGCCACCAGGCCGGCGCGCGACAGCGAGAAAATAATCAGCCCAAGCAGCAGCAATTGCAGCAAGCCCGCGAAGGGGCCGGCCCACAGCGTCAGTTTTTCCAGCCGCGATGCGAAACGCCGCAGCATCATTCAGCACCAAAGCCAGGGTGGCTGGCGATGTATGCGCCGGCGCCCGCGCCGGCGCTCAGCATCCAGCCGCACAGCAGGATGAACACCAGGATCATGCAGAACAAGGTGGCGATGTTGCGGCTGTCGCGCGATTCGCCGAACACCGGCTTCTTACCGTAGTTCACACCGAAGAAGTAAGCGGCCACCGTGGTCACCAGATAGTGCATGGCGCCGAACAGCTCACCCAGTTCGCCCTTGCGTGGATGGTCCACCAGCACGTGCGACAGGATCACCAGCACGATATAAATCACCGATGCCGACAGCGGCGGCAGGTACAGGCCAAACTTCTCTACGAAGTCACGCACGGCGGGACGCTTGCGCGCCAGCAGCGGCAGGATGATGTTGTGCGTCAGGCCGACAATCGCGATCACCTTCAGCAGCACCGCCTTGTGCAGGCTGCTCTTGCCCATGGCCAGATTGTGCAGGTTGGTCTCGCCCTGGCGGTTATTCTGCGCGAAGAATTCCGGCGGAATGATGTGCAGCACGCGCTGGAACCAGCTCACTTCTTCCAGCGCGGCCAGGCCCACCAGCGCGGTCAGGCCGGCGAAGGCCAGCAACTGCAGATTGACTTTCGGCTCGCGCTGCCACTGCTCCACCGTGAGAAAGCCCAGCAAACCAGCCAGCAGCGAGAAGCACAGGAACTGCATCCACTCGACGATGCCGTCTTCCACCAGCAGCCGCCACAGCGCCGCCGAGTCGTGCGACCAAGCGATCGCCAGGCCGAGAATGAAGACATTCAGGATAACACCGGTGGCGATCACCGGATGAACGTACCACTTCGTCGATACCATGTAAAACTCCCTTGTTTGTATTATTTATACTGCACTTGATCGATGCTGGCGGCGTGCGCCTGTACCAGTTCCGGCTCGGCGACAATCGCGTCCTGCGCTTGCTGCGCTTCCAGCGCCGCCTTGCGCGCGGCGTGGCGGCGCATACCTTCCAGGATCACCGATCCCAGCGCCCATGCCCACAGCAGCGGGTCAAGCAAAGCATCCCACAGGTTGCCGCTCGGCAGACGCAGCAGCGAAAACAGCAACACGCTGGTCAACAGCGCCGCGCCGGCGGTGCCGGCGTAACGGAAATAGACAGCCGCGGCGCCGCCCAGCGCGGCGGCGCACGTCAGCAGCGTGGCGGCGCCGGAATCGAAGCCGCGATAATAGAGCCCCAATGCCAGCACGCCAAACGCGTCGAGATAGAGAACCACGCCGACCAGCGTAAGCAGCAGCGCAAAGACTGGATTCAGCGGGAAGACCACCGGCCGTTCGTTCCAGCGCGCGAACAGCGCCACCAGGCTGTAGCCGGTCAGCAGCCCGCTCGGATACTGGAACACCAGCGTGAGCCAGTAGGCCGGCGACGCCGCGCCAGGCAGCAGCATCACCACCGCCACGGTGCCGATGACGATCGCCTTGGAGCGGCGCGCCAGTTGCGGAAAAATCTTCGGCAGCAGCGTGGGCAGCACCGACAGAAGCACCGAGGCGGCGATCAGCCCCCACGCGATGCGCGCGTAGATGATCTGCAGGTCGAGATCGGGCAAGCTCATAACAGGTCCTTCCCGTCGTTGATTTTCAGGCGATGGTGCGCGATCGCGCGGCGCTGGTGGGTGTAGGTGATGTGCAGTTCATCGCCAACCTGGAACATGGCCGGATAGGAGAACTCGTCGCCCGGATTGCCGGCGACGATATCGGTCAGCGGCTGCCAGGTTTGTCCATCGTTCGATATCGACAGCGACAGCGTGCTGCGCGCGGTCTTGCGGTTGGTGCCCTGGTTGGCCAGCATCAGCAGGCTGCCGCTGTGCAGGCGCAGCACCGCCAGCGAGGTGCCGAGATTGCGGATCGAGGTCGGCCCCAGGTCTTCCCAGCTGGCGCCGCCGTCGTGGCTCACCGCTTGCTGGACCATGGAGTGGTCCTTGTTCGCATCGCGCATCCAGGCGCGGATTTCGGTCGGCGACACCGGCACCAGCGTCGGCTGCAGCGAGCGGGTACGCTCGCCGATGCGCGTCAGGCGCTGCGGATCGCCGTTGGCGTCGAAGGACACCAGCATCGGATATTTGTGGCCGATCTCGAAATACACCGGCAGCCACCAGCCGCCATCGGCCAGGCCCACAGGGGTCGAGCGCACCAGCACGCTGGTATTAAATACGGGTGACATCGGCAGCACGCGGCGCACCTTGAAACTGTGGCCCTCGTTCTGCGATTCCAGCTGCACCACGCGCGAGGCGGCCCAGCCACCCAGCCCGGTGGCCACCACATACAGGTGGACCGTGCCGTCGGCGGCGGTCCAGGCGACCGGGTTGCCGATGCGGCGCACGCCGTGGCCCAGCGCCTCGCCCAGCGAATCGCGACTGGCCACCACCCAGTTATCGCTCCATTTGCCGTTGGACCAGCGCGAGGCGTAGACCTGCACGTCCGGACCGCTCTCGCGGCTGCCGGCCCACCAGAAGGCGATCAAATCGCCCTGCGGCAGCTGCGCCAGCGCGCTGGCGTGCGCCGACGGCACGCCTTTCGGCATCGGAATAATGGTGCGGGAAACCTCGCTCAGGCTGACCGGCGATGGCGCGGCGGTGCTGACGGTCGCCGGCTTGGCGTGATGCTGACGCGCGCGCGACCAACGCCAGCCTTCCGAGGCCAGCACGGTTGCAACCGCCAAAATGCATACTACGACGGCCAGCTTGCCTGGCCGCTGCGTCGGTGGGCGTAAAACTCCCATTCCGTCTCCAAGAGAGAGGGACTGAAGGACGCCGTCACCGTGATCCTCTTGCCCTGAAATAATCGTACCTCCTCCAAACGGAGGAAGACGGTATCCTACAGGAAAACTCCAATCTGATGTTGAGCACGACGCGATCCGCATTGACGCAGTTGCAATATTTACAGCATCGCATTGAGCTCGACTTGTATCTTCAGCAAGGCCGGCAGGCAGCGTTCGGTCATCTGCTCCAGTGTCATGCGGGCGGCGTGGACGCTGATGTTCATGGCCGCCACCACCTCGCCGCGGAAGTTCCTCAATGGCACGGCCATGGTGCGCAGGCCCAGCTCCAGCTCCTGGTCCACCAGCGCGTAGCCCTGGCTGCGCGCGCGCACGATGGCCTCGCCCAGCCGCTTTTTGTCGATGATGCTGTGCTCGGTGATCGGCTCCAGCTGCACCCGCTCCAGATACGCATCCAGCTGCGCCTGCGGCAGGCTGGCCAGCAGCACGCGGCCGTTGGCCGTGCACCATGCCGGCACCCGCGTGCCCGGTTGCAAGGTCACCGACACCAGCTGCCCGGCGCTGACCGCCGCCACGCAAACCAGCTGGTCGTGATCGAGCACGCCGACCGAGGCCGCCTCCCCGTTCGCATACGCCAGCCGGTACAGCAGCGGCTGCGCCAGACGCGGCAGGCGCGCCGAGTGCAGATAGGACTGCCCCAGCCGCAGCACCATCGGCGTCAGCGAAAACAGCTTGTTTTCATGGCGCATGTACCCGAGGTGGGTTAAGGTGATCAGATAGCGCCGCGCGGCCGCCCGCGTCAGCCCGGTGCGCTCGGCCACCTCGGCGATGCTGAGGCGGCTGCGCTCCTGGTCGAAGGTGGCGATCACTTGCAGGCCTTTTTCCAGCCCCGCCACCAGATCGCGCTGCGCTGGCTGGGTGATGTTGTCGTCGGCGTCCATAGGCAAATAATTGGCGATTTGTGCGATATGCGCACATTTTGTGCGAATAGCGAATATAGCACGCATCCGCCATCTTGTCCGCCGCCGCCCTGCTTCGTACCATCATCACAGCATTCACTAGAGGAGACTAGCTGTGAAATTCGACGCCATCGCCCCCGGCATTTATCCGGAACTGGTTTATCCGCCCTACAAATCGACCGTCCACCGCGGCCCGACGCAACCGCTGCTGCGCCTCGACGCGCCGGTGCCGGTCTCGCAAAGCATCGCGCCGAAGTCGCGCATCCTGCTGCCGCACGACGCCGACCTGACCGCGCATGGCGAAGCCGCGCCGCTGGGCGAGAAGATCGTCGTCACCGGCCGCATCGTCGACGAGGACGGCAAGCCGGTGCGCAACTCGCTGCTGGAAGTCTGGCAGTGCAACGCCGCCGGTCGCTATCGCCACAAGAAGGACCAGCATGACGCCCCGCTCGACCCGAACTTCAATGGCTGGGGCAAGATGATGACCGATGATGATGGCCGTTATCGCCTCGTCACCATCAAACCCGGTCCCTACCCATGGGGCAATCACGACAAGGCGTGGCGCCCGGCGCACATCCACTTCTCGTTGTTTGGGAATGTCTACGCGCAGCGCCTGGTGACGCAGATGTACTTCCCCAGCGACCCGCTGTTCGCCTACGACCCGATCTTCCAGAGCATTCCGGACGAAGCCGCGCGCCAGCGCCTGATCTCGCGCTTCAGCATCGAGGAAACCGTGAGCGACCAGATGCTGGGCTATGAATTCGACATCGTCCTGCGCGGACGCTACGCCACCCCATTCGGCATCTGAGGAGAACAGTCCATGAGCAACATCACCACTTCGCAAACCATCGGCCCGTTCTCGCACGAGGCGTGGAAATGGGCGACCGAACTGACGCCGGCCGCCGGCGCCATCACCATCAGCGGCGCGATCTACGACGGCGCCGGGGTGCCGATCAACGACGCGCAGATCGAATCGTGGCAGCCGGCCGCCGCCGAAGCGGAAGCGGCGGCCGCGATCCCCGGCTTCCGCCGCGTGCCGAGCGGCGAGGATGGCGGCTTCCGCTTCCAGCTGACCAAGGTAGAGCAGGCGCCGGGCGAGCCGGTGGCTTACATCACCGTGTTCGCGCGCGGCCTGGTGAAGCACCAGTTCACCGCCGTGTTCCTGGCCGACGACCCGGGCCTGTCGCAGTCCGCTATACTGGACCAGGTGCCGTCGGCACGCCGCGCCACGCTGCTGGCCGAACGCAACGCCGACGGCAGCTACCGCTGGGACATCCACATGCAGGGCGAACGCGAGACCGTGTTCTTCGATTATGAGTAAACATGAGCGTATCAATATTCGATAGCTTCCTCACCAGCGGCGACATGATCGCGGTGTTCGACGACGCCGCGATCGTCCAGGCCATGCTCCGCTTCGAACAGGCGCTGGCCCAGGCGCAGGCCGATGTCGGCCTGCTGCCGCAAGCCACGGCGCAAACCATCGCCAGCGCCTGCGACGTGCACCGCTATGACGTGCCGGCCCTGATCGTCGCCAGCCGGCGCGCCGGCAGCCTGGCCATCCCGCTGGTGAAGGAACTGAAAAAAACCGTCACCGCCGCCGATGCGCAAGCCGGCGGCAAAGTGCACTTTGGCGGAACCAGCCAGGACGTGATCGACACCGCCATGGTACTGGCCACGCGTGAAGCCTTGCAGCTGCTGGACGACGGCCTGCACGACCTGACCGGCCACCTGTTGCAACTGGCGGAACAGCATACCGGCACACCGGTGCTGGCGCGCACCCTGATGCAGCCGGCGCAAATCACCTCGCTGGGATTCAAGTTTTCCGGTTGGCTGGCGCCGTTGGTGCGCGCCCGTCAACGGCTGCGCGAAGCCGGCGCGCGCGCGCTGCAACTGCAGTTGGGCGGCGCAGTCGGCACGCTGGAGGTGATGGGCGAACAAGGCCCGGCCGTGGCCGAGCGCATGGCCGCCATCCTCGGCTTGCGCGCGCCGGACGCCGCGTGGCACACGCAGCGCGACGAGTGGGTGCGCCTGGGCCTCGAGGTGGCCGTGTTAAGCGGCAGCCTTGGCAAGATCGCCACCGATCTAAGCCTGATGGCGCAAGGCGAAATCGCGGAACTGGCGGAACCGTCGGGCGAAGGCCGCGGCGGTTCTTCCGCCATGGCGCACAAGCGCAATCCGGTATCGGCCATGATCGCGCTGGCCGCCGCCACCCGCACACCGCAGCATGGCGCGGCGCTGCTGGCGGCCATGGGGCAGCAACACGAGCGTGGCCTGGGCAACTGGCAGGCGGAATTGGCCGAATGGCCGTCGCTGTTCCTGAGCGCCCATGGCGCGTTGCAGGCGCTGAACGAAGCCATCGCCGGCCTGCGAATCGACAGCGACCGCATGCTGCGCAACATTGGCGAATTCAAGGAGCTGATGTATCCCGGCTCCGCCAAGGACGCGGCGGAGATCGCCCGCCCCGCACAACGCCTCGCCGAACAACAACTGCGCCAACTGCGCGCGGAAATCACCAAACTATCAACACCATCATGAGCTACGATCCTATCGACCACGATTTCGAACGCGGCCTGCACAACCGCCGCGCCATCCTTGGCGACGCGTGGGTAGAACGCTCGCTAAACAACGCCAACAACTTCAATGCCGATTTCCAGAACCTGATCACGCGCTTCGCATGGAATGAGATCTGGGGGCGTCCGGGGTTGGAGCAGAAAACCCGCCGCGCCATCGTCCTTTCCATCACCATCGCGCTGGGCCGCTGGGAAGAGTTCGACCTGCACGTGCGCGCCGCGCTGCTGGGCGAGGATAGCAACCGCCTGACGCCAGACGAACTGAAAGAAGTCCTGATCCAGTCAGCCATCTACGCGGGCGTACCGGCCGCGAACACCGCCTTCACCCACGCGCTGGCCATCCTGCGCGAAGTCGGCCCGCAGATCGGCTACGAACTGTCTCCGCTGGCGCCCGCGGCCACCGCACATTCCGGCATTGGCCGCGAAGGCCGCACCAACAGCCTGCCCTATTTGCACTACAGCGTGCGCGAGCCGCGCAACGGCAAAACGCCGCGCCGCACCGTGGTGCTGAGCCATGCGCTGGGTTGCGACCTGACGATGTGGGACCAGCTGGCCAACCTGCTGTCTGAAGACAGCCGTGTGATCGCCTACGACCATCGCGGCCATGGCGGTTCGGATGCGCCAACCGGTCCTTACAGCATGGCCGACCTGGCCGACGACGCCGCGCGCCTGCTGCGTGAACTGGATACCGGCCCGGTAACCTGGATCGGTTTGTCGATGGGCGGCATGGTGGGCCAGGAATTGGCACTGCGCCACCCATCATTGGTCGCCGCGCTGGTGCTGGCGAATACCACGTCGTCGTATCCAGCGGCTGCGCAGGCCATGTGGGAGCAGCGAATCGCCACGGTGCGCGAAGGCGGGCTGGCCGCGATTGCGGACGCCGTCATGGGCCGCTACTTCCATGATGGGTTCCGCGCAGGGAGCGTGGCGACCGTGGAGCGCTTCCGCCGCCGCCTGCTGACCACCGGGCCGGAAGGCTATGTGGCCTGCTGCGCGGCGGTTGCGGGCGTCAATACCACTGCGCGTCTGCCGGGGATCAATGTTCCGGCGCTGGTGATTGCCGGTGAACTGGATGCTGGCACGCCGCCAGCCATGGCGGAGGAACTGGCCCGGCACCTGCCGCGCGCCGAACTGCGTGTGATTCCTCAGGCCTCCCACATCAGTGCCATCGAACAGCCGGCGGCGTTCGCGGCACTGGTGCGGGAGTTCCTGGCGTCGGTTTAAAACGCGCCGACGTAATTCTCGGCCAGCGCTGTCGCCAGCGCTGGCGAGCTGACGATGTTTTCCAGCTCCGCGCGCTGCATCTCGCGCTCGAACGGCGTAGCATCCGCAAAGGTGTGCAGCAGGCGCGTCATGGTCCACGAGAAGCATTCCGCGCGCCAGATGCGCTTCAACGCCGTTTCGCTGTAGGTCTGCAGCAGCGCTTCACCGCCGTTGCGGTAGAACTCCACCAGCCCGGCCGTCAGCACCTTAACATCCGATACCGCCAGATTCAGGCCCTTGGCGCCGGTCGGCGGCACGATGTGCGCCGCGTCGCCGGCCAGGAACAGGCGCCCGGCCTGCATCGGCGTCGACACAAAGCTGCGCATGCCAATGATCCCCTTCTGGAAGATCTTTCCCTCCTTGAGCTTCCAGCCATCGTGATTCTCCAGGCGTCCATGCAGCTCGGCCCAGATGCGATCGTCCGACCAGTTATCGACCTTGTCGGCCGGGTCGCACTGGAAGTACAAGCGCTGCACGGTGGGCGAACGGGTGCTGACCAGCGCGAAACCGCGCTCGTGCTGGGCGTAGATCAATTCCTCCGACGACGGCGCGGACTCCACCAGAATGCCGAACCAGCCGAATGGATAGATCTTCTGGTAATCCTGGCGCGTGGCCTGATCCGGCATCGCCGGACGCGAGACACCGTGGTAGCCGTCGCAGCCGGCGATAAAGTCGGCATCGATGCGCTGCGCCTCGCCGGCATGGCGGAAGGTGACGAACGACTTGTTGGTGGAAACATCGTGCAGCGCCACGTCGCTGACTTCAAACAGGATGGTGCCCTGCGCGGCCAGGCGCGCCGCGACGAGGTCTTTCAGCACCTCGTGCTGCGGATAGACGGTGATCGACTTGCCGGTCAAGCCATGCAGGTCGATGCGATGACGCTTGCCGCCGAACGCCAGCTCAAAACCGTGGTGCAGCGCCCCCTCCTTGCGCATACGCTCACCGACGCCGGCGGCCGTCAGCACGTCCATCGTGCCCTGTTCCAGCACCCCAGCGCGGATGGTGGCTTCGATATCGGCGCGCGAACGGGTTTCGAGGACGACGGAGGAAATCCCTTGCAAATGCAGCAAATGGGACAGCAAAAGGCCGGCGGGGCCGGCGCCGATGATAGCGACTTGGGTACGCATGTTTTATCTCCGATGTGGTTTAGGTATGACGTCATCGTAGCGGCCCTGAGCCGCAAAAAACATGGATGAAAAACGCTAAAACTTGTACTATTTTGACAGACTATACTCCTGTTGACGGCAATGGCGACCCAAGAAATCCCCCAATTCGCGCTATACGGCGAGCAGAATCGCGATGCCAGCGCGGAGTTCGTGCACATAGAGCTGATCGAAACGCGCAGCCGGATGTACGACTGGCACATCGGCAGCCACACCCACCCTGGGCTGTTTCAGGTACTTTTTCTACTTGGCGGCGAGGTCCGCGCCAGTATTGGGGATGCCGTGTGGCAGTGCGGCGGCCCAGTGGCCATCACCATCCACCCATCGGTGGTGCACGGCTTCGACTTTTCTCCCGGCGCGCACGGCTACGTGCTGACTGTGGACCAGAACGTGATCTTCTCGGCCGCACACGGCCAGGGGGATTTGTATTCGTCGTTGTTCGTGCAACCGCTGGCGATCGACTTGAGCGGCATCCACCAGCGGTTGGTGGCTTTGCTGGAGAACCTGAGCATGGAAGCCGCGTGGCCGGAGTACGGCCACACCCTGATGCTGGAATGGCTGGCGCGCAGCGCTCTCCTGCTGCTGGTGCGCGCGCAGGCCGAGACCAGGCTGGCCGACCAGTCCGGCCGCAGCGACTTCGAACTATTCAGTCGCTTCCGCGCCGAAGTCGAGCAGCACTACAAGGAGCAATGGCAGGTCGGCCAGTACGCCGAAGTGCTGCGCGTAACGCCGACGCGGCTCAACCGCCTGTGCCTCAAGCTGTCCGGCAAATCCGCCTTCGACCTGACACAGGATCGGCTGATGCTGGAAGCCTGCCGCAAGCTGACCTATCTACCGGCCAGCATTGCGAGCATCGCCTATGAGTTGGGCTTCCAGGACCCGGCATACTTCAGCCGCCTGTTCAAGAAGCGAATGGGCAGGACGCCGAAAGAGTTCCGGCGATAGCGCGCGAATCAACCTTGCGGCACGGCTGTCCAGACACCGCCGGAGCGGGACGAAGCCTGCACCGTTTCGATGAACTGCACACCGCGCACGCCATCGGCAATAGTGGGGAACTGCGCCGGGCCGGGATCGCCGCCGTCACGCCGCGCCAACAGGTGGCAGGCGATTTCGCTGTACAACCCGGCAAACGCGTCGATATAACCTTCCGGATGGCCGGCCGGGACACGGCTGGTGCGTGCTCCGGCCGCGTTCATCGAGGTGCTGCCGCGCGTGATGATGCGGCTCGGCTCACCCAGCGGCGTCCAGCGCAATTCGTTCGGATGCTGCTGCTCCCACTCGATGCCGCCCGCGCTGCCGAAGACGCGGATGCGCAACTGATTCTCATGGCCGGGCGCGACCTGGCTAGCCCACAGCATGCCGCGCGCACCGCCGGCGTAGCGCAGCAGCACCTGCACATCGTCGTCAATCGCGCGACCAGGCACGAAGGAGCTCAATTGCGCGGCCACGGATTCCAAGGGCTGACCGACGATGGTATCGGCCAGTTGCCATGCGTGCGAGCCGATGTCTCCGATGGCGCCGCCGCCCGACTTGGCGGGATCGGTGCGCCACGCAGCCTGTTTGTGGCCGTCCTGCTCCAGCGGCGCGGCCAGCCAGTCCTGCGCATATTCGACCTGCACCACGCGGATCGTGCCAAGCGTCCCCTCGCGCACCATCTGCTGCGCGTGGCGCACCATGGGATAAGCGGAGTAGTTGTGCGTGACCGCGAACAGCAGTCCGCGCTCCTCCGCCAATGCCTGCAGCATGAGGGCATCGGCGCTATTGGTGGTTACTGGCTTATCGCAGATGACGTGGATTCCCGCCTCGAGGAAGACGCGCGCCACGGGGGCGTGCATGTGGTTCGGCGTGACGATGACCACCGCTTCGATGCCATCAGCGCGCGCGGCCTCCGTCAGCGCCATTTGGCGATAATCGTCATAGACACGTTCGGGATCGAGACCCAGCGCGCGTCCTGAGCGCCGGGACGCCTCTGGGCTGGACGACAGCGCGCCAGCCAGCAACTCGTAGCGGTCGTCGAAGCGCGCCGCGTGGCGATGCACGGCACCGATAAAGGCGCCCTCGCCGCCACCCACCATGCCCAGCCGGATACGGCCGGGGAAAATTCCAGGTTGTTCCATTAGTTCCTCTCAAGCGGACATTGATTGCGGAAGCAAACCGCATCGTTCAGCCGAAGTATACCCCGGCGCCGCTCCTAAATCCGGGGTCAGGTCCTCCATTTCAGCATGAGCCCGTGTAGAAATGGAGGACCTGACCCCGGATTTCAGTTACGGCGGGACGGCGCGCAGCAAGCTCGGAACCAGCCCGGTCCAGCGCTTGAAGGAGCGGCGGAAGTTGGCGGCGTCGTGGAAGCCGAGGTAGTGCGCCACCGCTTCGTTGTCGTAGCCGCGCATCTGGAACAGCTGCATGGCTACGTGCGCGCGCACCTGGTCCAGCTCGGCCTGGTAGTGGCTGCCGTGGCGCGCCAGGTGGCGCTTCAGCGTCGCCGGGCTGACGCCGAAGGCGGCGGCGCTGCCTTCCAGCGTCGGCCTCAGGCGGATGTTTTCCAGCAGATGGTCGTACAGCGCCGTCAACAGGCTCGGCGTCAGCGCCTGGTCGCCCGCCTCGGCCGCCACGCCTTGCAGCGCCACCGAGGCGGCCATGGCGTTGCCACGCGGCCAGGGCCGGTCCAGCCAGGCAGGATCGATCAACATCGCGTCGAGATGGCAGTGGAAGCGCAGTTCGCTGCCGAGATGGACTTCGTGCTGCTCGACGTGCGCCGGCGTGCTGCGGTTGAGGCAATAGCGCCACGGCAGACGCTCGCCGCTGAGCCAGCGGCACATGGCGGTCACCGCGGTCATGTGCATTTCCACCAGCGCCGGCAGTTGGCTTGGCGCGCCGAAGCTGTCGGTCCAGTAGAGCACGGCCAGTCCGCCCTCTTCGATCAGGCGCGGCGTCAGCAAGGGGCACAGGCGCGCATGGCCGGCGCACAGGATGCTCAGCGCCTGCCGCAGGTTCTGCGCCTGTAACAGCGCGTGGCTGAGGGCGCCGTAGTGGCCGGGCAGCATTTGCTGCCCCAGCATGAAACTACTGTCGGGACTGTCGAGCGCGCGCAGGACGTTGGCCAGCAGTTGCAGGTACTCGGCCGCCGTCAGCATGCAGTCGGCGGATGGCATGTCCCAACCCGTCAGGCCGGTGCCGCGCAGCGGCTGGGTGCCTTCACGGTCAAGCTCGCGGCTACAGGCGTAGTCCAGCACCAGCGCTGGCTGGTGCCGCGCCGGGAGGTAGCGGTCGCTACTCTGTCGATAGGCGATCACGCCGCTGCCGCCCCGCTCGCCTTGCCTTCGGCTTGCAGCGCCAGGTCACGGCCTAGCCGCGCCAGCAATTCATCGGGCGGCGCGTCGGCGGCGACGCAGGCGTGACGCAGGCTGATAGGGACCCGGCTGTCCTTGGCGTGGTGACGCATTTGTCCCACCATCGCCACCAGATGCCAGGCCATGGCGTCGGCCTGGGCGGCCGAGGTGCCGGGCATCAGCAGGGCGAAGCGGTCGCCGGCGTAACGGCACAGCAGATCGTCGTTACGCAGGTTGAGCAGCAGCATGTGGCCGACCGCCTGCAATACGCGGTCGCCTTCGCGCTGGCCGTATTCGCGGTTGATCAGGTGGAAGCCGTCGATGTCGAGCAGCACCAGCGCGCACGGCCGGCCGGGACGGTGCGTTTGCTCGTGGCGGATCTGACGCCGCAGGTAGTCGGCGTTGGCCAGCTGGGTGATGCGGTCAAACGCGCGGTGCTCGCGGAACAGGCGTTCGCGCTTTTGCAGGTGTTCGTTGAGGCGAAATTGCTCGTGGCGCCAGTAGTACATGCCGCAGGTGACGCATAGCATGCCGAGCGGCACCAGCGCCTCCAGCCAGTGATCCCAACGCGCGCTCTTGCTGATGGCGAAGAACTCGTCGAGGCAGTCGGCAAACGAGCCAATCATGATCATGGCCAGGCCGCCGGCCAGCAGGCGCGTCACCAGTCCGCCGGGACGGCTGCTCAGGGTGAACAGCACCCAGATGCCAGCCATGACGGCGGTGCCGCCCTCGCTGATGATGTCGGTCCATTTCCAGATGGTGATGGGTTTGGCGTGGCCGAGCGTGGCATACAGGAAGACGCAGACCAGCAGCGCGAGGCCGGAGACGATCAGAGTGAGGCGGTGTAGTTGCAGCATGGGCATGATGATGGACGTGATGTGTGCAGCGGCAGCATAGCGGCGGTTTGTGACGCGCGTATGACAGCGAGACGGATTCACGCATGTGTGACAACGCCACCACGACAGGTCAAATCAGCTCACCGACGTCATTCCAGCGCAGGCTGGAATCCATACCGAGCATGCAGGCAAGCGTTCCATGGATTCCAGCTTTCGCTGGAATGACGTGGCGGGGCCGCGGGTCATTCAAGCTCATTTCGCTTCGGCGGCGGCCTATGCCGGCCCCTCGCGCCATCCGCTGTCACGCAATTGAAATATTGGCTACCTATCATCCGCCCCGTTCTCTAATCCACAGACGGTAACCAATGAAAACCACACACAAACACACCGCGCCGCGCCTGTCGGCCCTGACCGTCGGCGTGCTGGCCATGCTGGCCGCCTCCGCGCAAGCCGCCGACACCGCCGACCTGGCCGCCACCGCCAACAGCGTGGTGGTCAGCGGCCAACGCGCCAGCCTGCGCAACGCCATCGCCGCGCAGGAGAAGGCCGACAATATCGTCAGCGTCATCAGCAGCGACGATATCGGCGGCCTGCCCGACAAGAACGCGGCCGAGGCGCTGGCCCGCCTGCCGGGCGTGGCCGTGCAGCGCGACCAGGGCGAAGGCCGCTACGTCAGCGTGCGCGGTCTCGGGCCGGACCTGAACGCGGTCACCATCAACGGCGCGCTGGTGCCGTCGCCGGAATCGGGCCGCCGCGCCGTGGCGCTGGACGTGCTGCCGGCCGGCCTGATCCGCTCGCTGGAGGTCAGCAAGACCCTCACGCCCGACCATGACGCCAACTCGCTGGGCGGCACGGTCGAAGTGAAAACCCTCACCGGCTTCGACCTGCCGGGCAAGCTGCTGTCGGCCACCGTCGGCGCCAGCCGCGACCAGAACATCGGCAAGACCAGCCCCAGCGCCAGCGCGCTGTTCGCCGATCGCTTCCTGAACGGCACGCTCGGCGTCGCCGGCGGTCTCAGCTACGAGAAACGCGAATTCGGCTCGGACAACGTGGAAACCGGCGGCGCCTGGGCGGACGGCAAGCTGGCCGGCGTGGAATTCCGCGATTACCTGCCCACCCGCGAACGCCGCGCCGCCGCGCTCAATCTCGACTATCACCCGGACCAGGCCAGCAAATATTTCCTGCGCAGTTTCATCAGCGATTTCAGCGATGACGAGGTGCGCGACCGCCTGACCATCAGCAACATCACCGGCGGCGCATTGGCCGAGGGCCAGACCGCCAGCGCGCGCGGCGAGCGCCGCCTGCGCCAGCGCAAGTACACCCAGACCATCAAATCCGTGGTGCTGGGCACGGAACAGAAATGGAACCAGTGGAAACTGGACCTGAACGGCGGCGTAAGCCGCTCCAGCGACGATGCGCCGGAATCGATCAACGATGCGCGTTTCCGCGGCGGCAAGGACTTCGCCGGCGTCGGCTACAGCGGCACCGAGATCCCGCACCTGACCGGTCCGGACAGCCTGTACAGCGCCGCCAACTACAAGCTCAACTCGATCGCCCTCAAGCAAAGCTATGCCAAGGACAAGGAACACCACCTGCGGTTCGATCTGGCGCGCAAGTTTGAACTGAGCGAGGGCAGCTCGACGCTGAAATTCGGCGCCAAGACCAGCCGCCGCGAAAAAACCAACGACACCGAAGCCTGGTCCTACAGCAGCAAGCAAATCGGCGGCGCCAGCACCGCCATGGCCGACTACGTCACCACCGATCAGCTGGACTACAAGCTGGGCCGCATCGGCAGCGCCATCAATCCGGCTGCGATCCGCGCGCTGGTAGGCGGTCTGAGCCGGGATAAGGCCCGCGTGCTGGCCGACTCCACCATCGACGACTACCGCCTGAAGGAAGACATCGACGCCGCCTATCTCCAAAACAGCGTCGACCTCGACACCTGGCACGTGCTGGCCGGCGTGCGCGCCGAACGCACCCGCTTCGAGGCCGCCGGTGCGCGCGTCGACGAGGAAGCCGGTACCATCGGTGCCGTCCACCGCGACCGTTCGTACACCAACTGGCTCCCGGCCCTGCAGACCCGCTACGACGTCGACGCCAAGACCAGCGTGCGCGCGGCCTGGACCCATTCGGTGGTGCGCGCCAACTTCGACCAGCTGGCGCCGGGCATCAGCCAGGCCAGCGACACCGAGGCCACCATCGGCAACCCGGACCTGGCGCCGCTGAAGTCGACCAACCTCGACCTCGGCATCGAACGCATCCTCGGCGACGACGGCGCGATCTCGGCCTACGTGTTCCACAAGGACATCAAGAATTTCACCTACACCACCAACCTGGCCGGCAGCGGCCAGTGGGCCGGCTACACTTCGGCCATCACCTACGCCAATGGCGACAAGGCCAGCGTGAAAGGGATCGAGCTGTCCTATAACCAGCCGTTGCGCATGCTGCCGCCGCCGTTCAATCGCTTCATCATCGGCGCCAACGGCAGCCTGACGCGCTCGGACGCCGACGTGGCCCGCTACGACACCAGCGCCAGGCGCATGCGTTCGCGCGGCATCAGCCTGCCGGGCCAGTCGGACCGCGTGTTGAACCTGATGCTGGGCTACGAGCAAGGACCGCTGAGCGCGCGCCTGGCCGTGAACTACAAATCGGACTATCTGCTGGAGCTGGGCGACGATATTCTCGATGCCAAACAGGACCGCATCGTCGATGCGCAAAAACAGGTCGACTTCTCGGCTTCTTACCAGTTGAGCAAGCAGGTGCAGCTGAACTTCGAGGCGGCCAATCTGAACAACGAGAAGTACTATGTCTACCTCGGCAGCAAGGCGTATAACGCGCAATACGAGCAATACGGCCGCACCTACAAACTCAGCCTGAAAGTAAGCCTGTTCTGATGAAAAAGACTTCAGTTAATCGCATACTCAACCGCGTGCTGTGCGCAGCCCTGCTGTCCGGCGGCGCGGTGGCGCAGGCCGCCCCCCTGCCCGGCCTGGCGGCCAAGGCCAGCGAACTGGCCGCGCTGCCCGATGGCGGCTGGCTCAGCATCGACAAGCAAGGCTTGCATCTGCTGGACGCGGTCGGCAAGGAACGCGCGCTGCTCAAGGTACGCGCCAAGCATCTGGACCTGCGTCCGCAAGGCGATGGCGCGCTGGCGGTGGTCCTGGACGCCAATGCCGAGCAAGTGGTGCCGGTGCTGGTGGACCTGCGGGGCGGAACGCTGACCGCGCAAAAACCGTTCCCGGCGCCGCCTTTCGGCATTGAGGCCGCGTGTTTGTACCGCGATGCGCAGCGGATCGACCACCTGTTCGTGGTCGGCAAGGATGGTCAGGCCGAGCAGTGGCTGATGCACGGCGAGCAGCGCCTGCTGGTGCGCAAGCTGGCCCTGCCGCCGCACACCAAGCACTGCCGCGCCGACGATGCGGCCCAACAACTGCTGGTCGACGAGGGCAAAGTCGGTCTATGGGCCTACAACGCCGAGGCCGAGGGCGTGCCGGGGCGCAAACTGCTCAAGCGCGGCGCCGAGAGCGAGCGCAAGCGCGAAGCGGGCGCCAAAACCATCGTGATGCCGCGCGGCCAGACCGAGCCGGTGGCACGCACTGGCGACGCGGCCGATGACCCGGCCATCTGGCGCGATCCGGCCAATCCGGCGGGCGCACGCATCCTTGGCACCAACAAAAAGCAAGGCCTGCTGGTCTATGACCTGCAGGGCAAGCAGTTGCAACTACTGGAAGTCGGCCGCCTCAACAACGTCGACGTGCGGCAGGACGTCATCGTCAGCGGCCGCAGGCTGGACCTGGCCGTGGCCACCCAGCGCGACGACAACAGCGTCATGCTGTTCACCATCGCCGCCAACGGCGTGGTGACGCCGGCCGGCGCCTTCCCCACAGGTCTGGACAATATCTACGGCATGTGCCTGTACCGCCCGCGAGATGGCGGCCTGGAAGCCTTCATCAACGACAAGGACGGCAGCTTCCTGCACTACCGCATCGAGGCCGACGGCAACGCCATGTCCGGCAAACTGCTGCGCCGCTTCAAGGTTGG
The DNA here is from genome assembly GCF_013376005.1 of Duganella sp. SG902. GTDB lineage: Bacteria > Pseudomonadota > Gammaproteobacteria > Burkholderiales > Burkholderiaceae_D > Rugamonas. The sequence goes on from NZ_JABMJK010000015.1 coordinate 45,923, forward strand.
CTCGCAACCGGAAGGCTGCGTGGTGGACGACCGCAACGAGCGCCTGTTCCTGGGCGAGGAAAAACGCGGCGTCTGGACCGTTTCCGCGCGCGGCGACGCTCCCGCCAAGCTCAGCATGGTGATTTCGGTCGGCCCGCGTCTGGTGGCGGACGTCGAAGGCATGGGCCTCTACCACGGCGACAAGGGCGACTACCTGATCGTCTCCAGCCAGGGCGACAACAGCTACCTGGTGCTGGACGCCAAGGCCCCGTACAAGGTGCGCGGCAGCTTCCGCGTCGGATTCAACCTCGAGGCCGGCATCGACGGCACCTCGGAGACCGATGGCCTGGAGGTCAGCTCGGCCAATTTCGGCGGCCCGTACGGCAAGGGCATGCTGGTGATCCAGGACGGCTACAAGCGCCTGCCGGACGGCCCGCAAAACTTCAAATACGTGGCCTGGGAAGACGTCGCCAAGGCACTTCAGCTCGACTAAGCAATTTTCGGGTTATCATAGTGGCTATTGCACAATATTGCCATGAGACATACCAACCCCATCCGCCGCGCAGTCTTCGTCTGCACGCTGGCTGCCGCAGGGCACGCCGGTGCGGCCGATGGCGCCGCGCCGCAGTCCTTCGCGCCGGATTACTTCGCCCAGTTCCAGGCCACCAGCGCCATGGACATGGTCAACCGCCTGCCGGGCTTCACCTTCGCCAGCGGTAACGTATTGATCAACGGCAAGCGTCCCGCCGCCAAGACCGATCCGATGAGCGACGTGCTCGGACGTATTCCCAACGCGGCGGTCGATCGTATCGAGTTGATCAGCGGCGGCGCCGGCGGCATCGACATGCAGGGTTACGCCACCGTGGCCAATGTCCTGCTCAAGCCGATGGACCTGGTGTCCGCCAGCACCACCGTCGCCAGCACGGTGATGCCGGACGGCAGTCTGGAACCCTCGGTCGACGGCAATTACAGCCTGAAGCGCGGCGACAAGAGCATCAACGTGTCGCTGGCCTGGCGCCGTTCACCCGACACCGGCCAGGGCCACGGCAGCCGCACCACCAGCTATGCCGACGGCGGTCCCGATGCCGAGTTGACGCTGGACGGCGCCGGCGTCAATGAAAGCAAGGCGGTCAAGCTCAACTACGGCCAGGACCTGCTGGACGGCCAGCTGACCTGGAACGGCGCCTACAATCCCTGGACCTACCAGTCGCAGCAGGCCCAGGTCCACACCGATAGCGGCAGCTACGCGCAAGCCAACAACGACAATGCCGGCCGCACGCGAGAACAGGGCCTGGCCTACACGCGCGACCTGCCGCACGGCGCCAGCATGGACCTCAAGCTGCAATACCGCAGCGCGGAAGTCACCACCAACGCGCTCTACACGTCGGGCGGCAGCACCTCGCACGCGCTGACCACCACTACCGCCAGCGAACAAATCGTCGCCGGACAACTGACCTGGCCGGCGTCGGACGGCGTGGTGATACGCGGCGGCATCGAGCGCGCGGTCAACACCAACGACAATGTCAACAGCTACCAGTCCAGCGACCAGGCCGCGGCCGTGCCAGGCGTCGGCGCATGGGTGCAGGAATCGCGCGTCGAGGGCCAGCTGTCTTCCGCCTGGCAGGTCGATAGCTCGCTCAGCGCCGAGGCCGGCCTGAAAATCGAACATTCCAGCCTCAACACCAGCGCCAGTCAGCAGGAAGGCAGGTCCTACGTCTATCCCAAGCCGCGCCTGCGGCTGTCGCTGTCGCCCTCGCCGGCGTTGCAATTGCGCCTGCGCATGGAACGCGAGGTCAGCCAGATCAACTTCTACGATGCCGCCGGCTATTTCGGCATGGCCGACAAGTCGCTGCGCGCCGAGTACCCCGATCTGGTTCCGGCCAAGACCTGGCTGTGCGAGGGCGCGGTGGAATACCGCTTCTGGGAACGCGGCGCCGCCGTGCTCAGCTACACGCAGGCGCACATCAGCGACGTGATCGACCGCATGCCGATCCGCACCGCCTCCACCACCGTCGACGCCGCCGGCAATATTGGCGATGCCAGCACCGACAGCGTCACCGGCATGCTCAACCTGCCGACCGACAATTGGGCGCTGCCGCAGGGCCTGCTCAAGCTGTCGACCACCTGGCGCTCCTCGTCGGTGACCGATCCGACCACGCTGGCCGCGCGCCGCCTGTCCGGCGAGCAGCCGGTCGCGTGGCGGGTCGAGTTCTCGCAGGATTTGCCGGCCCAGCGCACGGCGTGGGGCTTCTCGGTCGATAACGGCTGGAGCAACGACAGCTGGCAAGTCGGCGAACGCGACACCAGCAGCGGCAGCGGCTGGGCGCGCGCCTTCGTCAACTACCGTCCCAGCGCGAACACCATGCTGACGCTGGAGCTCAACAACCTGGCCGGCCGCACCGTCACCTATGACCGCCTGCACTACGCCGGCAACGACCGTTACGCCAGCAATGTGGACTTCGTCGAGCACAATATCACCCGCACCCAGCCTTACGCCATGTTGCGCCTGCGCCGCGACTGGTAGAGCGCGCCCTGCCCCGAAGAGAGAATCGGCCTTTTCCGTGATGCTTTAGAATGAAACGAATGCATCCCGTGAAAGACCAGCATGACCGCAATCGCAACTCCGCAATATTCCGCTGAGGAAAAACGCAAACGTGTGTTCGCCATCGTCAGCGCCTCCTCCGGCAATCTGGTGGAGTGGTTTGACTTCTATGTCTACTCGTTCGCCTCGATCTACTTCGCCAGCCAGTTCTTCCCCAGCGGGAACGCCACCGCTGAATTCCTGAAATCCGCCGCCGTGTTCGCCGTGGGCTTCCTGATGCGCCCGATTGGCGGCTGGATGTTCGGCCGCATCGCCGACCGTGTCGGCCGCAAGAAATCGATGGTGGTTTCGGTGCTGATGATGTGCGGCGGCTCGCTGGCGATCGCCGTGCTGCCCACCTACGCCAGCATCGGCGTGGCCGCGCCGTTGCTGCTGCTGGTCATCCGCATGTTCCAGGGCCTGTCCGTGGGCGGCGAGTACGGCACCACCGCCACCTACATGAGCGAAGTGGCGCTGCGCGGCCAGCGCGGCTTCTTTTCCTCCTTCCAGTACGTGACCTTGATCGGTGGCCAGTTGCTGGCGGTGCTGACGGTGGTCATCCTTGAACAATTCCTGAGCGAGGCCGAGCTCAAGGCCTGGGGCTGGCGGGTGCCGTTCGTGGTGGGCGCGATCGCCGCGCTGGTGTCGCTGCTGCTGCGCCGTACCCTGCATGAAACCAGCAAGGCCGAGGACTTGAACAACAAGGAGGCCGGCACGCTGGCCGGCATCTTCAGGCACCACCGCGCCGCCTTCTTCACCGTGCTGGGCTACACCGCCGGCGGCTCGCTGATCTTCTACACCTTCACCACTTACATGCAGAAGTACCTGGTCAACACCGCAGGCATGCCGGCCAAGACCGCCAGCGTGGTGATGACCGGCGCGCTGTTCCTCTATATGTGCATGCAGCCGCTGTTCGGCATGCTGGCCGACCGCATCGGCCGCCGCCATTCGATGATGGCGTTTGGCGCGCTCGGCGCGTTGGCGACCTACCCCATCCTCGCCATCCTGCGCGGCAACACCAGCAGCGTGGTGGCGTTCGCGCTGATCACCGTGGCGCTGGCCATCGTCAGCCTGTACACCTCGATCAGTGGCCTGGTGAAGGCCGAGATGTTCCCGCCGGAGGTGCGTGCGCTGGGCGTCGGGCTGTCGTACGCGATCGCCAACGCCATCTTTGGCGGCTCGGCGGAGTTCGTCGGACTGACCTTCAAGAACCTTGGCCACGAAAACTGGTTCTTCATCTACGTGACCATCATGATGGTGCTGGCCTTCCTGGTCAGCCTGCGGCTGCCGAAGACGCCGTCCTATCTGCATACCGATCATTAGCTCAAATTGTTGTTCTTGTGCAAAAAATGATACTTTGTGGAATTAGTTGACAGTTAAATCTGTTAGGATGCAGACCACAATTTGTCAACTTTGCACAGGACAACCATGCACGGCCACGAAACCGTTCTTGAAGACGGCAAGCCCATCGTCACCACCACTGACCTCAAGGGCCGCCTGACCTACGTCAACTCCACCTTCACCGAGGCCAGCGGCTATACCGGCGAGGAACTGGCCGGCCGCGTGCAAAACACCCTCTACCATCCCGACATGCCGCAGGAAGTGGACGCCGACATGTGGCGCACTGTGCTGTCGGGGGCGCCGTGGCGCGGGCTGGTCAAGTACGCGGGCAAGCACGGCGGCTATTTCTGGTGCATCGCCAACGTCACGCCGGTGATGGAAGGCAGCCAGACCACCGGCTTCATGTCCGTCTGCACCAAGCCCAAGCCCCAGCAAATCGACGAAGCCGAGCAGCTTTACCGCGCACTGAAGGGCGGCAATCCGGATAGCATCCGCATCGTGCGCGGCGCGGCCGCCGCGCGCGGCTGGCGCAAGCTGGCCCATGCGCTGCGCGACATCACCCTGGCGCAACGCATGGGCCTGTGCTTCGGCAGCATCACGCTGCTGGGCTTGTCCATGGCATGCCACGGCCTGCTCGACTATTCCGACGCCACCCTGATCACGCAGGCGCTGCTGATGGTGGCGCTGGCCCTGTACTGCTGGCGCAACCTGCACGTGGCCATCGTCGGCCCGATCCAGGACAGCATCAAGGCCACGCGCATCCTGGCCGGCGGCGACCTGACCACCCGCATGGCGGTCGACCGCCACGACGAACTGGGCCAGTTACAGGCGTTCGTGCGCCAGCTGAACCTCAACCTGGCCTCGATCCTGGTCGATATCCGCAGCAACTTCAGCCTGACCCGCAGCACCACCACCCAGGTCCGCGCGGCCAACAGCGACCTGTCGGCACGCACCGAGGCGCAGGCCTCCAGCCTGGAACAAACCTCGGCCAACATGGGCCAGATCGCCGGCATGGTTACCCAGACCGCCGACAACGTCACCACCGCCAGCGGCGTCGCCAGCGAGGCGACCGCGCTGGCCGAGCGGACCGGTGTGGCCGTGGCGCAGGTGGTGTCGGCCATGAACGACATCAGCGCTTCGTCGCGCAAGATTGTGGACATCATCGGCCTGATCGACGGCATCGCCTTCCAGACCAACATCCTGTCGCTGAACGCGGCGGTGGAAGCGGCGCGCGCCGGCGAAAGCGGACGAGGCTTCGCCGTGGTGGCCAACGAGGTGCGCAGCCTGGCGCAACGCAGCGCCGCTGCCGCCAAGGAAATCAAGTCCCTGATCGACACCTCGACCGACAAGATCGAAATAGGCGCCGGCATGGCCAGCGCGGCCGGCCAGGATATGGAGGCGGTGATCGCCGCGATCGGCCGCGTGGCGGCCATCATGGGTGACATCAGCGGCTCGACGCGCGAGCAAAGCAGCGGCGCGCACCAGGTGCAGGACGCCATCATGCATCTGGACGAAGTCACGCGCCAGAATGCCCAAATGGTGGAGGAAGCCTCTGCCGCCACCGGCGTGCTGGACGTGCAGACGCAGGCCGTCGCCAAGGCGCTGGAAGTGTTCAAGCTGCCCGCCCAGGGCGGCGCCAAAGGCAAGCCAGCGGCCAGCCTGGTCCCCGGTAAAACCCGCAGCCTGCGAACCGCTTACGCCGAACCACAGGCGCAGGCCCGGCGGGCCTGAGTCAAGCTATCGACAACTTTAACTGCCCAACAGGCTCACTTGTTGGGCGCACTTTGATTTCGATATCGTAGCCAAGCCGGTTGAGACACTCCATCAGCTTGCGTTCGGACAGATTGGCAAAATCACCTCGCATCATTGCCGAGACCTTCGATTGCGGAATTCCCATCCTCCGCCCCGCCTCTTCTTGTGTCAATTCAAGACGTCGGAGCGCCTTGGTAATTTCTACCACCAGCCCTGATTTGACCTTGAGCTTGTTGGCATCGGGTAAACCCAAATCCGCAAAAACGTTCCCCGAGCTGACTTCCACCTCAGTATCGTTAGCCTTGCGCTTTACCATGTCGTAGCTCCTTTGCCAGCATCTCGGCGGCCTTAAGACGATCTCGAATGAGATCCATGTCTTCCCTCGGAACCTCGCCCCTGTGTTTGCTCTTTTTCTGGAAGCAATGCAAGACAAAAATCGCTTCCTCAAACCTGACTGTGTAGATGGCGCGATAGGTGCCGCCACTGTCGTCTTCGATAATCTCAAGGACTGCCGCGCCACCGAAACCTTTTAGTGCCTTGACAGCATCATGCTGGCCGCCGCGCTGGGCAAAGTCTAGCGCGTGGCCAAAGAAGCGCCTAACATTCTGTGGCAACGCCAGCAGGTCTTTCTTACTTCGTCCTACCCAGATCAGTGGTTTCTCGCCCGCTGTCATATCGCCACCTTATACCAGTTCAGATATAAAATCAAAACAATGTAAGCATGAGCTGGCAACCATCCCGCAAAGAGCGCGTTGGGGTTATGAGGGGTGTCAAGGAAATTACAGCGTGGCGCGGAAGTTCAGGTAATCGGCGGCGCTTTTTTCGGGTTGTTCCAACATCGGCAGGTGGCCTGTGTTGGGCATGATGATGACTTGCGAGCGTGGCAGCAGGCGGTGCAGGATTTGGGCGCCGGCCGGGTTCAGTATGCGGTCCTGTGCGCCCCAGACGATCAGCGATGGCGTGCTGAGGCCTTTGACGCGTTCCTCCACGCCCGGCTCGTGGCTCAGGTGCTGGCCGATGATTTTTTCCATGCCTTCGTTCTTGGCGCGCTCCTGGCCGATGTAGTCCATCATCGGCTTGGGGATGAAGGGCGGATCGCTCATCGCCATGTCGGCCTCGGCGTCGAAGTCCTTTTTAGGGTTGGCCTTCATGTTGTCCATCTCGCTCGGCGGCGCGGTGCGCAGGCCGCCGGCGTCCAACAACCACAGGCTTTGCACTTCATCCGGATGGTCGGCCGCGTACAGCAGCGATATCTGTCCGCCCATCGAACTGCCGCCCAGATGCAGACGCTTCAAGCCCAGCGCCGCCGCGAACATGTGCATGCGTTGCGCCTGCGCTTCGGCGCCGTAGTTGGCGCGTTCCGGCCGCGAGGATTCGCCGAAGCCATTGATGTCGGGGATGATGACGCGATAGCTGCCCACCAGTTCACGCGCCACGTAGACGAAGTTGTCCTTGTCGTCACTGAAGCCGTGCAGCAGCATCAGCGGCTCCCCCTTCCCGCCTTCCAGATAGACGACACGTACGCCATCGGCCAGCGTGACTTCTTTTCGCTCCAGTCCCGAGCGCATGCGCTCGACGTTGATGAAGAAACGCGTGGTCGGCCCGGGCGCCAGGTACACGCAGCCAAGCAGCAGCACGGCCAGCGCCAACAAGCCGCCAACGGTTATTTTCACGATGCGCATGTCACTGCTCCGGATAGCCAAGGATGAGGAAGTCGCGGCTGATCGGCGGCGACCAGTACACGGTGCCGAACACGATCCAGAAGCGCGTGGACCACGATTTATTCATTTTCAGCTCATAGGCGATCTGCTGCCAGCCACTCAGCACGATGGCGAAAGGGTTCAGGCGTATGTAAGGATTGTTGGTCAGGCCCACGCGCGGCATGACCGGGGTTGGCGCACGATAGGTGCCAAACACACGGTCCCAGAACAGGAAGGGACTGCCGCCTATGTTGACAATCTCGTCTCCCGCTTTCGAGGTGTGGTGCATGTAGTGATACACGCCGTTGCCGAAATACGCGGAAGTCCATCGCACCAGCGGATTGCGGTAGGCGAAATCATAGAACACCGTGGTGTGATTGAACTTCTCCAGCATGATGCCAAGGCTGCCCAGCACCAGCGTTTCGGCCAGCAGCGGCTCGTAGTAAAACAGCTTGGTGCTGACGGCCGCGAACACGATGGATGGGAAGCTGCCAAATACCCCCGGCAAGAACATGAACGGGCCCACGCCCACCGGATGCATGATCTCCGCCGAGTGATGGCATCGGTGCGCGCCGTACCACACCAGCCGCGAGTGATGCGCCAGCCAGTGCGAAAAATATCCCGGTAATGACCCGAACACGATGCCGAGCGCCAGCGCTAGCGGATACGGCAACGTCACCAGCGTCGGAATATGGTGCTTCAACAGATCCAGCGCCGCCGTGTAGCCATCCGAGAGCAGGTTGGCGCCGGCCTCGTAGCGGAAGCCCAGCACATACGCGACGGCGCCCAGCGACGCAAACAACAGCAGCCCCACCGCCATCGCCACCAGGTTGGAAAGGAAGTGCGCCATGAAGATGGGGATGAACGCATGCCGGCCATAGCGCCGCAGCGACAGCACGAAGCTGGCTACCGCAAACAGCGAGATGTAGGCGCCCAACCCGCCGATCAGCAGCCATGCCATGCGCTCGAACTGCGCCTGATCCAGCATGCCCGCCAACGGATTGGTGCGCGCATCGATATGCCCGGTGAGGAAGCGATACAGCCCGCTGCCGGTGTCGGCCAGCATGTCAAACGCGCCGAACGCCACCAGCAGCACGCCCATCACCACCGCGAGACGCGCCACGGTATGCGCCTCGCTGTGCGCAAAGTCGTAGTTCCACGCACGCGACAGCAGCTTTTTCATGGCTTACAGATTGGCGCTGAGCGCAAGGCCGATATAGCGCGGCGCGCTGATGCTGGAGTACGGCGTGCCAAGGATGCTGGAGGTCTGCCCACCCGGCGTGCCGATGTAGCGTTTGTTGAACAGGTTATTCACCAGCAGCGCCACGCCATAGCGGCGGTCCGCGTTCATCCAGCCCAGTTTGAGATCGGCGCGCTGCGTGGCCACCCCGGTCTCGAAGGCGCCGCCGCGCAGGCAGCCCCACTGCTGGATGATCTGCGCGTTGCAGCGCGTCTTGCTGGTGTAGTTGCCCTGCAGGCTAAGGTCCGCATGGCCGCCGAACGCCGGCCAGTTCACGTTCACGCCAGCCATCATGGTCAGCTTGGGCGATCCAACCGGCTGGCCCGACAAATCGACGCTGTTGCCGGCCCAGTCGGTGAACTGCTTCTGGTCGTAGGTATGGTCGAGATATTCCAGCGCGCCGAAGAACCGCACCGACTGCGATACCTTGATGCTGCCGTCCAGATCAACGCCCTTGCCGCGCTGGTTGGAGCTGGTGATGTTATAAGTCGGCACCCCGCCGCCGGATACCGACAACAGCTCGATGCCCTGCAGGTTCTTGAAGCGGTACGAGAATACGGATCCATTCAGCGACAGCCGCAACGCCGGCAGGTAGGTCTTGAAGCCGGCCTCGAAGTTGGTCATCTTCTCCGGAGCGAATGCGCCGCCCGCGTCGCTCGGCTGGAACACGTTGAAACCTCCCGACTGATAGCCTTTGGACAGCGAGGCAAACAGCATGGTGCTGGCGTCCAGCTTATGGTCGATTACGAGGCGTGGGCTGGTGTCGCGCCAACTCTTGCTGGCCGAAGGGAACAACGGCGCCACCATGGACGCGTTGGCCAGCACGATGGCATTGAGCCCCAGCACGCCGTTGGCGACCATGGCGGCGGTCGGATCGGAACTGGTGGCGGCCGGAACGTCCCAACTGGTGGTCTTGCTGTCGCGTGTGAAGCGCACGCCCAGCGTCACGTTGGTCGACGGCGTGGCGTGCCAGATCACGTCACCGTAGATCGAGGCGGATTTGGAGGTCAGGCCATTGATCATCTGCTCGTGCCACTGCGTGCCGGAAGCCGGCGCGCCGCCCGAGAACGGCGTGCCGTCGCCCAGCGCCAGGCCATACAGCACCGGGAACAGCGGCACGCCGGCCGGGATGCCGCCGGCGGCGAAGGGGCCGGTATTGTAGTTGAGGGTGTCCAGCGTGTCGGTGGTGGTGTTGACGTCGGAGACCTGGGTCACCTTGGCGCGGAACAGGCTCACGCCGGCCACCCAGTCCAGCAGCTCGTTCTTGCTGCTTAACTTGAACTCCTGCTGCCAGGTGGTATTGCGTTCGGCGTTGGCGGTGTCCAGATAGGTGGCGACGTTGGCGGTGCCGTCGTTATCCTGGCGATTATAGCTTCGGAATTTGCGCCATGAGGTGGTGGAGGCGAACGTGGCGCCGGCCAGTGGTGTTTCGAAGCGCAGGGTGACGCCATTGAGCGACAGGGTTTCGCGCGCCGGCGCATCGTTGCGCAAGCCGCTGTGCAGCGGATTGACGAAGGTTTTCGCCAGCACCGCCGGATCGGGATCGAACGGCGGCAATTCGCCGGAAGCCACTTGCGGCGACACGCCAAACGCGGGCCGCGCGGTCTGATCGATATCCTGGTGCTCCCAGCTGAGGATAGCCTTGGTCTGGCTGGATGGCGCCCACTTGAGCGACATGCGCGTGCCCCAGGCACTCTCGCCACCCATTTTCTCGCCGTTGTAGGCGTTGGTGGCCCAGCCATCGCTGCGGTTGCGCACCGCCGACAGGCGGAAAGCCACGGTGTCCGATAACGGCTGGTTGAGCACCCCCTCCCCGTACACGGCGCGATGGCTGCCCACGCGCACCGTGGCGCTGGTTTCGCGTTCCGACGACGGCTCATTGGCGACGATGGCGATCGCCCCGGCGGCGCTGTTACGCCCGAACAGCGTGCCTTGCGGGCCTTTCAGCACCTCCACCCGCTGCACGTCATTAAAGTCCAGCAGCGAGCCGCCGGTCTTGCCGAGATAGACGCCATCCAGATACACCCCGACCGGCGCGTCGGTGGCGATGCCGAAGTCGCCGGTGCCGATGCCGCGCAGCGCGAAGTTGGGCTGGGTGGGCTGCGAGCCATCCACCGACAGGCCGGGAATATAGCCGTTCATGTCGGACAGGTTGACCGCGCCCAGGTCGGCGATGTCTTTTGCGCTCACCACCTGCATCGAGATCGGCACGTCGCGCAGTGATTGCGCCCGGCTTTGCGCCGTGACGATGACGCTGGGGATCGTCGCCTCATCCGCCGCCATGGCCGGTAAGGCCATCAGCGCCTGCGATATGGCGAGTGCCAACTTGTGCTTCTTCGTGCTCATGTTTCGTCCTTTTTATTGTATTAAACACGGCCATGGCGCCACCCCATGCCAGGCCCACGACTCCCACCGCAATCAAACTGAACATGCCCGGACCACCGCTGACAAAAAGCTCGCCGGCCAGCGCGGTGCCAATGCCCGCGCCCAGCATGGCGATAATCAAGGTGCGCATCACCAGCGCGCCATCCGGGTCGTTCTCGGTCAGCAGGCCGGTGAGGAATGGCGTCAACATGTAAAAGCCGACGTTGACCATGATTTGCGACAGCAGGAACGACCACTGGCCGGCGATATTGAAGAAGGCGTACACCGCCGCGCCGAGGATGACGAAGCCCAGCGCCACCAGCGGCGCGCGGCGCGCCGGGTTGCGCGTCAGCGAAGGCACGATGGCGCCGACGAAGCCAAGAATCGAGGACAGCGCCAGGAACAGGCCCACCGTCTCCGCCGCCATGTGGGCGCGCTCGCCCACGTAGCCGCTGACCGCCCACTGGCCGGCCTGCACGCCGTACACCAGCAGCACCACCACCAGCACCAGCGCGAGTTGAGCGCGCGGCAGGCGCACCAACGGCGCGCTGGGAGAGACTTGCGCCACGGGTGTGGCTTCGACGCGTGGCCGTATGCTCAGGATCAGCGGCGCGAGCGCCACGCCGAACGCCGCCAGCCACAGGAAAATCGGTCCGCGCCCGGCCTGCGGCGCCATCGTCGACAAGGCATACAGCAAGCCGCCCATGCAAACGCCGCCCACCAGGTTGATCTGGCCCCAGATGCGTTCCGCCTCGGCCTGCGCCGCCACGTCACAGGTAATCAGGCTGAATAAGGCACCCTCGCCCACGCCGGCCAGCAGGCGCGCCAGGCTAAGCGTGGCCACGCTGTCCGTCACATGGCTCAGCAACTGTCCCGCCACCATGGCCAACACCCCGCCGGCCGCCACCTGCCAATGCGCGCGCCGCACCAGGCGGGGACACAGCAGGCAGTAAAGCGCGATGCCGCCGACTTCCGCGCTGGCCACCGCCGTCGCCGTGGCTTCGTCGATGCCGGGAACGCGGCACAGCGCCATCACAATCAAAGGCATCACCATGGTGCCATTGAGGGCGGCGGCAAAGGCCGCGCTCAAACCGCTCACGCGGATGGCGCTGGATGGCACGGTAAACGGCATGATCAACCTTTCCCGGAATGGAATGTTGACAAGAATAGCGCCAAGCCGCCCGCTTGCGGTGGGTCATTTTCGGCCACACCGGGGGTGTTCACAGGACAAGCTCCATCCCTGCAAGCCCGTGGCAGGATAGCCACGCCGGCACTTGACGGGGCCGATCCGGCCATGGGACGCTCTGGTTCATGACCGAATCCGACAACTACACCCGCTACACCACGGCCAACATCCCGGTCTACCTGCTGCGCTGCCTGGCCGCCACCATGGCCGAATTCGGCCACGATCCGGCGCGCCTGTGCCTCGGCCTGGGCTTCACGCTGGAGGACTTGAGCAACCCGGCCTGCCGCGTCTCGTTCCGCCAGGGCAGCGCGCTAATCCGGCGCGCCCTGCAACTGGCGCCGGGCAAGGGACTGGGCCTGCTGATCGGCGAGCGCGAAACCATCGCCTCCATCGGCCTGGTGGGCTACGCCATGATGACCTGCGCCACGCTGGGCGACGCCGTGGCGCTGGGCATGAGCCAGCAAAAATTCACCGGCAGCATGCTGGAATTCGACATGCGTCAGGATGAACGCGTGGTCTCGGTCAGCGCCAGCAACCGCTTTCACGAGCCGGATATCCAGATGTTCCTGGTCGAAGAGGCCTTCGCCAGCTTTCTGCAGGTGGCGCGCGGGCTGGCCGGCAACAGCTTCCTGCCGCGGCGCGTGGACCTGAACTATCCGGCGCCGGCCTATGCGGACGAATACACGCGCATCTTCCAGTGCCCGGTGCATTTCGGCCAGCCGGTGGCCGCCTTCGTGACCGACATCGAATGGGCGGCGCGGCCTTTGCTGACCTACGATCCGCTCAGCCATCGTCAGGCGCTGGAGTTCATGGAGATCGGCTTTTCGCGGGAGCGCGAGAAGGTGGACTTGTTCGAGTCGATCGAACGGGCCGTACGCCAGAATCTGCGCGAGCAGCTCAGCTTCGCCGACATCGCCCGCAAACTTTGCGTGAGCGAGCGCACCTTGCGTCGGCGACTGGCGGAAAATGGTGTGTCGTACCAGTCGCTGCTGGACAACGTGCGCAAGAACCGCGCGCTGGAGATGCTGGCCAATCCGCGCCTGTCGATCGAGCAGGTGGCGTTTGAAGTGGGCTTCTGCGACTCGCACAACTTCCGCCGCGCCTTCAAGCGCTGGACCGGCAACACGCCCAGCGAAATGCGCTAGCACCGTTCCGGCGTCGGTCGCCACATTTGGCCGGATAAGCCCCCTATCCCGTCCGCTTTTGCCATAACGCCCCGCGCGCCCCTCCCTCTATAGTCGTGCCATCATCACGACAGAGGCGTTTGGCGGCATGGACGAACAACTGGTACTGGCGGTCGATCTGGGCACATCGGGCTGCAAGACCGCGCTGGTGACGCGCGGCGGCATGGTGCTGGCGTGGGCGTATCGCCCGGTCGCCCTGCACCTGCTGGACGGCGCCGGCGCCGAACAGGTGCCGGAGGACTGGTGGCAGGCGCTGCTCGCCACCGCGCGCGAAGTGCTCGACAAGGCTGGCGTGTCTGCGTCGCGCGTCATTGCGGTGTGCTGCTCGACGCAGGGCGAAGGCACCATCCCGGTCGACCGCGAAGGCATCCCGCTGATGAACGCCATCACCTGGATGGACATGCGCGGCGCGGCGCCGCTGCGCAAGCAGGTGCGCGGCTGGCTCAACGTGGCCGGCTACGATCCCCTCAAGCTGGCGCGCTGGCTGCGTCTGTGCGGCGGCGCGCCGGCATTGTCCGGCAAAGACCCGGCCGCGCACATGCTGTTCATCCGCGACATGTATCCACAGGTGTACCAGAACACCTACAAATTCCTCAACGTCCTCGATTACCTGAACCTGCGCCTGACCGGCCGCTTCGTCGCCTCGCACGACTCCATCCTGACGTCATGGGTCACCGACAACCGCGACGTGGATCACATCCGTTATGACGACAAGCTGCTGCGCGCCAGCGGCATCGACGCGGACAAATTCCCCGAAGTGGTGCCGTGCACCGAGGTGATCGGCGTGTTGCGGGCCGAAGTGGCCAACCAGCTTGGGCTGCGGCGCGAGACGGCCGTGGTGGCCGGCGCCATCGACAACAGCGCCGCCGCCATCGGCGCCGGCACGCTGGCCGATGGCGACGCCCATCTCTACCTCGGCACCTCGTCGTGGATCGGCGCGCACGTACCGCGCAAGAAAACCGACATCTCCGCCATGATCGCGGCCATACCGTGCGCCGTGCCATCCAAGTACCTGATGATGGCGATGCAAACCTCGGCCGGCAATAACCTCAGCTTCCTCAAGGAGAAAATCCTGTACCACCAGGACGAACTGCTGCGCGAGGAACAACTCCCGGACGTGTACAAGATCTTCGACCGCATCGCCGCCAAGGTGCCGGCGGGCAGCCACGGCCTGCTATACGCTCCCTGGCTGTATGGTGAGCGCTGTCCGGTGGAAGACCGTTCGCTGCGCGGCGGCTTGTTCAACCTGTCGCTCGACCACACGCGCGAAACCGTGATCCGCGCCATCCTGGAGGGCGTGGCGTTGAATACCCGCTGGATGGTCGACCCGGTGCAGCGCTTCCTCGGCCGCAAACTGGATCACCTGACGGCGGTCGGTGGTGGCGCCAGCTCCAACGTCTGGTGCCAGATCTTCGCCGACGTCCTGGGCCTGCCGATCCGCCAGCTGGCGGAACCGATGCAGGCCAACGCCATCGGCGCGGCGTACATCGCCTTCGTCGGCCTGCGGCAACTGGACTTTGCCAGCGCCGCCGCGCAGACCCGCTACCGTGCCACCTATCAGCCCAACCACGTGCATCGCAACCTGTACGACGATTGCTTCGATGCCTTCACCGAACTGCATCGCCGACTCGCACCACTGTACCAGCGACTGAACCACCAAGGATTATGAGCCCATACACTCCCCACAAAGAGCAGGTGATCCAGGCCTGCCTGACGCTGGCCGAAGCAGGCTACCTGGCCGGCACCGGCGGCAATCTCGCCCTGCGCATCAACGACGAGCTGTTCGCCGTGACGCCCTCTGGCGCCGACTACTACACGCTGCGCGCGGACGACATCTGCGTGCTGCGTCTCGATACGCTGCGGCAGGTGGAAGGCACGCTCAAGCCGTCGGTGGAAAGCGCCATGCACGCCTGCATGCTGCGCTACAAGCGCGACATGCAGGCCAGCGTCCACACCCACCAGCCGCTGGCCAGCGCGGTGGCGCTGCTGAATATCGATTTGCCGGTACAGGACGAGGCGCTGCGGCGCGCGCTGGGCGAACGCGTGGCCATCGTGCCATATGCGCCGTCCGGCACAGGCATGCTGGTGCGCGCCCTGGGCCGCAGGCTGCGCGCCGACCTGCACGGCTATCTGCTGAAGAATCACGGCGTGATCTGCGCCGCTCCCGACATGACGGAAGCCATCGCGCACGTCGGGCGTATCGAGTCGGCCGCAGCGCTGTTCCTGCGCCAACGCATCGCCGCCGCCAACACCGCTCCCGCGACCGTGCGCCACATGGCGCTCGCCTGCCTGAACACCTGACCGTCATTCCGGCGAAAGCCGGAATCCATAGAACGCACGATTAGAGGAACATCATGACACTTGCCGCCACCGATCTAAAGCCCGCCGCCGATCAATACGCGATCAGCCAATGGCACGATACCGCCGCCATCCACGACCGACTGCAAGCGCTGCTGCGCGAACCGGTGCGTCCCATCCAACGCGACAAAATGAACGAGATACTCAACTATTTCGAACAGAAATGCCAGCGTTCGAAACAGCTGGCCGCACGCACGGCGGAGGTGATCCCCGGCGGTGTGCAGCACAACCTGGCATTTAACTATCCCTTCCCGATTGCGGCCGACCGCTGCGAAGGCGCGCACCTGTGGGACGTGGACGGCAACCAGTACATCGACTTCCTGCAGGCAGGCGGCCCCACGCTGCTCGGTTCCAACTACGCCCCGGTACGCAAGAAAGTCCATGAGCTGCTGGATCACTGCGGTCCCGTGACCGGCCTGTTTCATGAATACGAAGTGAAGCTGGCGGAACTGATCCGCCAGTACATGCCGAACATCGAGATGTTCCGCATGCTGGGCTCCGGCACGGAAGGGGTGATGGGTGCCATCCGCCTGGCCCGCGCCTACACCAACAAGAAATGGATCATCAAGATCGGTGGCGCTTATCATGGCTGGAGCGACCAGATGGTATATGGCATGCGCCTGCCCGGCACCGGCCGGCGCGAGGCGATCGGCATCCCTGCCGGCTCCACCGCCTACACCCAGGAGTGCTTCCCCAACGATCTGGATGCGCTGCGGCGCAAGCTATGGCTCAACAAGCTGCGCGGCGGCACGGCGGCGGTCATCGTCGAGCCGCTCGGGCCGGAGAGCGGCACTCGCCCCGTCTACGAGGACTACAACCGCCAGGTGCGCGCGCTGTGCGACGAATTCGGCGCGCTGCTGATCTTTGACGAGGTGGTGACCGGTTTCCGCATCGGCATGGGCGGCGCGCAAGGCTACTTCAACGTGCGCCCGGATTTGACAGTGTTCGGCAAATGCCTGACCGGCGGCTACCTGATGGCGGGCGGCATCGGCGGCCGCAAGGACGTGATGATGCTGCTGGCCGGGGGTATTGGCTCCACCAGCAAGCGCGCATTTGTCGGCGGCACGCTGTCGGCCAATCCGCTGTCCTGCGTGGCCGGCTATTACGCCATCTCGGAAATGGCGCGCACCAACGCGGCGGTGGTGGCCGGGCGCGCGGGTGACCGGCTGTGCAAAGGACTGTCTCAGATCGTCGAGCGGCTCGGCCTGCCCTATGTGGTCTACAACCAGGGCTCGATCGTGCATCTGCAAACCTCGGCCGTCCTGCTCATGAGCATGCGCAATCCGATCAAGCTGATGAAAGAGGTCAACGCGCGCAAACACATGATGGAGGAAATGGGCGCTGCCTACATGGCGCATGGCCTGGTGACGTTGGCGGGCAGCCGGATCTACACCAGCATGGCCGATACCGACGCCGTCATAGACGAAGCGCTGAACCGTTTTGAATCCGTGCTGCGGCTGGTGTGATGGAAGCGATGCAAATGAACTACGATGCAGCCATCGCGCGCCTGAACGACGCCGCCAGGCGCCTCGGTGCCAAGGGATTGCTGGAGCCGGACGACACGCTGTCCATGCGCCTGGCCGGCAGCGGCAACATCCTGCTGCAAACCGGCTCCGGCCCGGCGCAGCAGGTGGAGATCGTGCCGCTGGCCGATGACGGCGCCCGAGCGCCGCTGGCGGCGCAGCATCTGGCGGTGTACCGCACCCGCGCCGACGTTGGCTGCGTGCTGTTGAATCGCCAGCCATGGGCGTCCGCATTGTACGCGCTGGAGAACGACATGCCCGGCGTATTCGACGAACAAATCCGCCATCTGGGCCGCACTGTCGCCCTGCTAGCAGGCCCGGTTGAACTCCCCCTCAACCAGGCGCGCCTGCACAGCGGCGCCAATGCGTGGATCGCGCCCGGACATGTGCTGTGTTTCGGCACCCTGCCCGAGCGCACCGTCTTCAACGCCGAACTGCTGGAAAAATGCGCCAAAGCCTACGTGCTGGCGACCAGCGCCGGACTGCCGGTCGGCCGCATACCATGGCTGGTACGCTGGATCGCCAACGGCCGCCTGCTCAAGGACGAGCGCCGCGCCGCCGAACAATACGCCCGTGGCCAGATGCCGGTGCTATCGACCGCCTACTGATCCGCCCAACGGTGCCGGCTGTGCGACAATATCGGCCTTTAGTCGAAACGCACAGCCTTATAAAATGACCCAGCTCTCCCAGCGTGACGCCCGTCGGATTGAACGCCACGCGGCGGCGGCCGACGCCGCAGGCTTCCTGCACCCAGTCCAGCAAGCCTTGCTGCACCGGCGCGGCTGGCTGAAAATGCTGGCGCCACGCGCCGCCGGTGGCGCCGAACTGCCTTTGCCGGAGGTGGTTCGTCTGGAGGAATCCGTGGCCGCCATCGACGGCAGCATGGGCTGGGTGCTGACGCTGTGCGCCGGCGCCGGCTGGTTCGCCGGTTTCCTGTCGCCGGAGCTGGCACGCCAGATCATCGGCACGCCGCGCGTCTGCCTGGGCGGCAGCGGTGCGCCGACCGGCTATGCCGACGAAGACGGCGACGGCTACCGCATCACCGGCCGCTGGGACTACGCCAGCGGCGCACCGATGGCCAGCCACTTCACCCTGAACGCGGTGTTGCGCGCCAACGGCGAGCCGCTGCTGGACGCCGACGGAACGCCACGCATCCGCGCCTTCCTGGTACCGGCGGCGCAGGTGCGGGTCGAAGACAACTGGCGCAGCATCGGCATGCGCGCCAGCGCCTCGCACAGCTACCGCATAGAAGACGCATGGGTGAGCGAAGATCACGGCTTCGCCATCCGCCCCGATGCCGCGACGGCTGACGGCCCGCTCTACCGATTCCCGTTTTATTCGCTGGCTTACGTCACGCTGGCGGCCAACGTGGCCGGCATGGCCAGCCACTTCATCGAACTCGCGCGCGAGTGCGTCCATCGCCGAAAGAAAGGCATGCCGCTGCTGGAAGAGAAAGAACACAGCCTGCTAGCCGCCCGCGCGCGGTTCTATGAGGTACTGGACCTCAGTTGGCTCCGGGTGGCCGATGAACAGGCACTGAATGAAAGCGACATGCTCGCCATCCAGACGACCTCCCTGAGTCTGGTCGCCATCGCCCGCTCCGCCGTCGACGAGCTATATCCCTACTGCGGCCTCCACGCCGCCCACGCGGAAAGCACCATCAACCGCGTCTGGCGTGACTTCCACACCGCCAGCCAACATTCACTATTGCTGCCAGCGTAAATGGCCTCACGTGCCGCAGTTAAGCTTCCAAGGCACGCCGAAACGATCAGTCACGATGGCGTAGCACGGCGACCAGAATGTTTTCTGCGGCGCCAGCACGACCTGTCCACCGGCTTGCAGCGCATCGAAGAAAGTCCTCACCTTCGTCTCCGAGTCCACGCCGAGCAGCACATAGAAGCCCTTGGGCTTCTCATATCGGCCCGGATCGACATCGGCGCCCGCGATTTCAACGCCATCGATGTTGATGTTCGCATGGACGATGGTCTGGCCATGCGCCTCGGACACCGCCGGCACCGGCGAGTCCTTTACCCGCAACATCGTGCCAATTCTGCCGCCAAGGTGCTGGGCGTAAAACCGGAAAGCCTCCTCGCACTGCCCGCTGAAGTCGATATGGAATGACAGGCTCATTTAATTATCTCCGTTGATAGCTTTGCGCGCCGCCAATGCGATCGGAAAGCCGAACAGGAACATATGCGATAACAGATCGAGTGCGCTTGCAAGTGGCTTGAAGTGTACGGCAAACGGAAACGCGGAAGCCGGCAACACGACCAGCCGCATGACGAAGAACACCAGCACGCCGAATACAACGCCGCATGCTAGCGCGTGTCGCGCCAGGGAAGGCCACAACCGCGCCAGCATCAGATACACGCCGGCCCACGCCAACGACAATCCGAAATGCGCGGCCAATCCAAACGCGGCCATCGCCGGGCCTCCGCTCAACGCCTCCTTTCCAAACGCGCCGCTGGCGACGATCCGCAGCAATTGCAGCGGTGCCGTGCCGTTATAGGCGGCAAACGAGATCGCGAAGGTGATGTCCAGCGCACCGGCAATCAAGCCGCCAATCAGGAGATAACGAATCTGTCCGGTTTTCATGCGCACACGTCCTTCTTTACGATTGTCAGGATTCGTCGATATAGCCATTTTCCACGGCCTGCGACTGATTGGCAAAGATCGCCATCGCCGTGCGCATGCGCCGGAAGCCAAATTTCTTATAGAACGGTTCCTTGCCCGGCACTGCGTACAAGATGATTTTCTTGTGGCCGGCGGAAAGACTCACCAGCCTCGCCACGATCTCCTTGCCCAAGCCGGTGCCCTGATGGCTAGGCATCACGGCCACGTCGCAGATGTACGAACAGTCGATGCCGTCGGCCAGCGCGCGGCCCACGCCCACCAGCTTGCCATCCTCGCGCGCAAAGCACACGAAGCGGCTGTTGCCGAACGCGACCTTCAGGTCGGCCGGATTCTTGTTCCCAAGCGGCGCCGCGTGATACAGGGCGCTCAGTTCACCCCAATCCAGCGTATCGATCGAATCAAACCACGTCAATGCCATCTGCTTCCTCCAGTTTATAAGCGTTCATCGGCCGCTGGCCTGGCGCCGGCCGCTTCCTCTTCCCGCTTGCGCATGCGGTAGGCCAGTTTGGGCCGCGTCAGGCCGAGCAACCGCGCCGCCGCCGACAGGTTGCCCTGCGCCTGCTCGACCGCCGCCACGATCAATGCTTGCTCCAATTGGTCGAGCGACCAGGCGCCGCCGGACGCATTCAACAAGCCCGGCACCATGTCCAGCAGCTGCTTGCCCTGTCCGCCCGCCTCTTCCCTTGGCGCCTCGCCCTGCCTCAGCTGTCCCGTCACGCTGAGCGAGAAATACGACTGCGCCGCATCCTCGCCGCTGGTGAACAAGTGCGGCAGGTCGATCGGCCCATCCTCGTTGGCGTAGATGGTGCCGCGCTCGACCAGATTCTGCAATTCCCGGATATTACCGGGGAACGCATAATTGAGCAGCGCGTCCACCGCGCGCGCGGTGAAGCCAGTCACGCGGCGCTGGTGCTTCTCCCCGTAGTGCCGCAGGAAATAACTCATCAGCAGCGGAATGTCGTCGCGCCGGTCGCGCAGCGGCGGCAGGTGGATCGGGAACACGTTCAGGCGGAAGAACAGGTCTTCGCGGAAGCGCCCAGCGCGGATCTCCTCGCGCAGGTTGACGTTGGTGGCAGCCACCACCCGCACCGCCACGCGGATGCTGCGCGCGCCGCCCACGCGTTCGATCTCGCCCTCCTGCAGGGCGCGCAACAGCTTGCCTTGCGCGACCATGCTCAGCGTGGCGATCTCGTCGAGGAACAGGGTGCCGCCGTTGGCGCGTTCGAAGCGGCCCGGCCGCGATTCCGAGGCGCCGGTGAACGCGCCGCGCTCGACGCCAAACAACTCCGACTCGATCAGCGTCTCCGGAATCGCGGCGCAGTTCACCGCCACGAAGGGCCGCTCCTTGCGCGGGCTGATCTGATGCAGCATGGACGCGAACATCTCCTTGCCGACGCCCGATTCGCCGGTGAACAGCACCGTGGCCTCGGTCGGCGCCACCCGCCGCAGCATGTGGCAGGCCGCGTTGAAGGCGGACGACACGCCCACCATCTGCTTGTCCTGCCCGCCACCCTCGGCCGGGAACAACACGGCGGTGTTGCGGGAATTGGCGCCGTTGCGCTGGCCGTAGGCGGTGCTGACAAACGCCTCGGCGTTGAAATAACTGAGATCCTCCTCGATGTCGTCCCACTCGTCGGCCGGCTTGCCCAGCAGGCGGCAACGGCGGTGCCCCATCGACTGGCACTCGACCTCGCGGTAAACGATCAGGCGTCCCACCAGCGCGCTGGTGTAGCCGATCGCGTAGCCGGTCTGCATCCAGCACGCCGGCTCGGTGCCGATGCCGAAGTGGGCGATGTGCGCCTCGTCCTCGCTCGAGTGGTGCCACAGGAATTCGCCGTGATAGGTGCCGCGCTCGACGTCGAATTCGAAATGCACCGGCTCCACCTTGACCGCGCCCTCCAGCGCGTGCATGCGCGGACCGGCCGCGAACAGCGCCGCCGGCTCGGCGTCCGGCCAGCGCTCGCGCAGCAGCTGCGCATCGCGCATGCCGGCCGAGTAACCGACCCGCGTCAGCAGGCCGCGCGTCTTTTCCATGCCGAGGCTGTCGACCAACTCGCGCCGCAGGTCGCCCAGCGAACTGGTGTGCATGAGCTGCATGCGTTGGCCGTTCAGCCAGATGCGGCCGTCGCCCGGCGAGAACTGCAGGCTCTGCGTGAGGTCGTCCAGCGTCGGCGGCGCGCCCGCGTTCATATGGGCGCTATCGCCGCGATTGAGAATCCGGCTTTCCGACTTGGCCATGTCGGCCAGCGATACCTGCTGCACGTGCTTCATCGAGTTCCTTGCGACGCTGAATGAATTGATCAAATGGTACAACGGCCCCAACGGGTTTTGATCAATTGATCAAAATTTATCGTGACGCGATTTCTGCTGCAACGCAGCGCGCGATCTCGCGCCGTGAAAATTACTGAATAAATTGAAGCATTTAGCACCCCCTGCGGTGCGGCATGCGCGGCTCCCAGGGCACT
Source organism: Duganella sp. SG902 (assembly GCF_013376005.1). Taxonomy (GTDB): domain Bacteria; phylum Pseudomonadota; class Gammaproteobacteria; order Burkholderiales; family Burkholderiaceae_D; genus Rugamonas. Next base: position 68,230 of record NZ_JABMJK010000015.1, read on the forward strand.
GGCACGGAATTGGCTAATACAAGCGTAAAAGCCACAACAACCACGCCACAGGAGACCAACATGGGCGCACCCGACGCGATCGCGTTTTTACACGACATCATCTGGCAGGGCAAGATCTTTGACGGCGGCTGGAGCGCCGCGCGAGGAGGCAGCCAGCCCATCATCGAACCGGCCACCGGCGCCACGCTGGGCCACACCGGCAAGGCCAACGGCGACGACGTCGCGCGCGCCGCCGCCCTCGCCCGCGCCGCGCAGCGCGACTGGGCCGCCAGCGACTATAAAGAACGCGCCGCCATCTTCCGCCGCGCCGCCGGGCTGCTGGAGCAGCACCGCGACGAGCTGGCCGAATGGATCGCGCGCGAAACCGGCGGCATCCTGCCCAAGGCCCAGCTGGAACTGCGCGAGGCCGTCGCCCACCTGCACGAGGCCGCCGCCATGCTGACCCAGCCGCAAGGCCAGTTGCTGGCGGCGCCGCACGGCCAGTTCAGCATCGCGCGGCGCGTGCCGCACGGCGTGGTGGGCGTGATCTCGCCATTCAACTTTCCCCTGATCCTGTCACTGCGCTCGATCGCGCCGGCGCTGGCGGTGGGCAACGCCGTGGTGCACAAGCCGGACCTGCAAACCCCGGTCGCCGGCGGCGTCATCATCGCCCGCATCTTCGAGCAAGCCGGCCTGCCGCCGGGCGTGCTGCATGTGCTGCCCGGCGGCGCCGACGCCGGCGAGGCGCTGTGCACCCATCCGGACATCGGCATGGTGTCGTTCACCGGCTCCACCGCCGTCGGCCGCCGCGTGGCCGAGCTGGCGGGACGCTCGCTGAAGAAGGTGGCCCTGGAACTGGGCGGCAAGAATTCGCTGGTGATCCTGGACGACGCCGATCCCGACGTGGCCGCCGCCAACGTGGCCTGGGGCGCCTATCTGCACCAAGGGCAGATCTGCATGGCCTCCGGCCGCATCCTGCTCCAGCGCGGCATCGCCGCCGCCGTCACCGAACGCCTGCTGGACAAGGCCGCCAGCCTGCCGGTCGGCGATCCGATGAGCGGCACCGTGGCGCTCGGCCCGCTGATCAACGGCCGCCAGGTCGAACGCCTGCACGGCATCGTGCAGGACTCCATCGCGGCCGGCGCCCGGCTGCTGGCCGGAGGTTCCCACGACGGCCGCTTTTACCTGCCGACGGTGCTGGCTGACGTGCGTCCCGGCATGCGCTGCTTCGAGGAAGAGCTGTTTGGCCCGGTGGCCTCGATCAGCGTGTTCGACAGCGATGACGACGCCATCGCGCTGGCCTCCCAAACCGAGGGTTGTCTGGCGCTGGGCGTGATCTCGCCATCGCTGGCGCGCGCCATGCACATCGTCAACCGCGTGCCCTGCGGCCATGCCCACATCAACGACCAGACCGTGGTGGCCGAGGTGCATGCGCCGTTCGGCGGCAGCGGCAGCTCCGGCAACGGCGGCCGCCACGGCGGCCCGGCCGACTGGGACGAATTCACCCAATGGCAATGGCTGACCATCAAGAGCCAAGCCCCGCACTACCCCTTCTAACCACACACAACAACACGAGAGACACCATGGAATTACTCAATAAAACCATTGTCATCACCGGTGCCTGCTCCGGCATCGGCGCCGAAACCGCCCGGCTGGCGCGCGCGCGTGGCGCCACCGTGATCGGCATCGACCGCAATACCCCTGGCCTGACGCTGGACGGCTTCATCCAGGCCGACCTCGGCAGCGTCGAGGGCATCGACGCTGCCGTGGCCCAGCTGCCGCAGCGCGTGGACGCGCTGTGCAACGTGGCCGGCGTGCCCGGCACCGCGCCCGCCGAGCTGGTGGCGCGGGTCAACTACCTGGGGCTGCGCCACTTGACCGAGCGCGTGCTGGAACGCATGCCGGCCGGTTCGTCGATCGTCAACATCGCCTCCATCCTGGGCGCCGAGTGGCCGCAGCGGCTGGCGCCGCACAAGGAGCTGGCCGCCGTGCGGGGATTCGAGGCCGGCGCCGGCTGGCTGCGCGACCATCCGGTGCCGCAGGAGACCTGCTACCAGTATTTCAAGGAGGCGCTGCTGGTCTGGACTTACGTGCAGTCGCAGCCATGGTTTCTGGAGAAGTCGGTGCGCATGAATTGCGTGGCCCCGGGGCCGGTGTTCACGCCCATCCTCGGCGACTTCGTCTCCATGCTGGGCCAGGAGCGCGTGCAGCGCGATGCCGGCCGCATGAAGCGCCCGGCCTATCCGGACGAGATCGCGCCGGTGGTGGCCTTCCTCTGCTCCGACGCCGCGCGCTGGATCAGCGGCATCAACATTCCTGTCGATGGAGGGTTGGCGTCCACCTTTATTTAACGCAGCAAGCAGCACCCACCACCCATACCTAAAACTATCCCTGGGGGAGACATGAAACAACAACCTGCACTGCGCCTGTTGGCGCTGGCGGTAGCCGCCGCCCTGCCCTGCCACGCGGCCCTGGCGTTCGAATTCGACACCGGTTCCGACGTCAAGGTCAGCTGGAACAACACCATCAAGTACAGCGCCGCCTACCGCCTCAAGGACGCCGATCCGCGCCTGCTGGCGGGCGGCTATCCCGGCTACGGCCCGGCCGACTTCACCGGCTACAACCTGGACGACGGCAACCAGAACTTCCGCAACAAGGGCATCGTCTCGAACCGGGTCGACTGGCTGACGGAGCTCGATGTTGGCACCCGCAACGCCGGCCTGCGCGTCAGCGCCGCCGCCTGGTACGACTCGGTCTACAACGGCAGCAACGACAACGCCTCGCCCGGCAGCAACGCCGGCGTCCTGACCGGCAACGGCAACCAGCAGTTCACCAAGGGCACGCGCGTGCTGCACGGCCGCAACGCCGAGCTGCTGGACGCCTTCGTCTTCGGCAAGGGCAGCCTCGGCGAGCTGCCCGGCACCGTGCGGCTGGGCCGCCACACGCTGCAGTACGGCGAGAGCCTGTTCTTCGGCGCCAACGGCATCGCCAACGCGCAAGGTCCGGTCGACCTGGTCAAGCTGCTGTCCGTGCCCGGCGCCCAGTTCAAGGAAATCCTGCGTCCGGTGAACCAGCTGTCCGGCCAGCTGCAGGTGCTGCCGAACGTGTCGATCGGCGCCTACTACCAGTTCGAATGGCGGCCGACGCTGATTCCCGGCGCCGGCAGCTACCTGAGCAGCTACGACGCCGCCGGTGCCGGCGCCAGCGCCTTCCTGGTCGCGCCCACCAACTCCGGCGCGCCGGCGTTCTACACCCAGCCCGACCGCAAGGCCAGGAATTCCGGCCAGGGCGGCGCCCAGGTCAAGTTCACGCCGGCCGGCAGCGATATCGAGTTCGGCCTGTACGCGGCGCGCTACCATGACAAGACGCCCTACTTCTACCTCGGCTTCGCGCCGGCCTTCCCGCCCGGCGCGCCGGCCACGGTGCAGGCGGTGTACGCCGAAGGCATCAAGACCTACGGCGCCAGCGCCAGCACGGTGCTGGGCGGCGTCAACGTCGCGGCCGAAGTGTCGGTGCGGCGCAATACGCCGCTGGTCAGCGACCCGACGCCCAACTTCCTGTCGCGCCAGGGCGGCGGCGCGCTGGCCGACAACAGCGGCAACCCGGCCTACGCGGTGGGCAACAGCGCCCACGTCAACCTGTCGGCCATCTACGTGCTGCCGACCAACAGCCTGTTCCAGGGCGGCTCGCTGCTGGGCGAACTGGCGTGGAACCGCCGTACCAGCGTCAGCTTCCAGGGCTCGCTCGATCCCAACACCACGCGTGACGCCACCGCCGTGCGCATGATCTTCGAGCCGGCCTATTACCAGGTGCTGACCGGGCTGGACCTGACTGTGCCGATCGGCGTCGGCTACAACCTGTCCGGCCGCTCGTCCACCATCTTCAACTTCAACGGCGGCAGCGCCCATGGCGGCGATTTCAACATCGGCCTCAGCGGCAGCTATCAGCAGGACTGGAAATTCGGCATCAGCTACGTGCGCTTCCTGGGTGGCACCGGCACCTTCCTCAAGAACAACCCGGCCACCAACACGCCGATCCTGAGTTATGCGCAATCGCTGAAAGACCGCAACTACATCTCGCTCAACATCAAACGCGCCTTCTGAGAATGGAACACCCTATGAAATCCAACGCACACCTGCTGGCCGGCGCCATCGCCCTGATCCTCACCCACAGCCTGGCCACGGCGGCCGTCACCGCCGACGAAGCCGCCGCGCTGAAAACCACGCTGACGCCGCTGGGCGCCGAGAAGGCCGGCAACAAGGATGGCAGCATTCCCGCCTGGGAAGGCGCCTACGCCAAGGTGGCGCCCGGCTACAAGCCGGGCGACGCCCGCCCCGACCCGTTCGCCGCCGAGAAGCCGCTGTTCTCCATCACCGGCAAGAACGTCGACCAGTACGCGGCCAAGCTGTCGGCCGGCACCGTGGCCATGCTGAAGAAGTATCCGGCCTACCGGGTCGACGTGTATCCGACCCACCGCACCGCCGGCGCCCCGAGCTGGGTGTATGACAACACCTACAAGAACGCCACCCGCGCCAAGACGGTGGATGGCGGCTACGGCGTGGAGGGCGCCTACGGCGGCATTCCATTCCCGATTCCGAAGACCGGTTACGAGGCGATCTGGAACCACCGCCTGGCCTGGACCGGCGAGACGGCGATCTACAACACCCGCACCTGGATCGTCACGCCGGACGGCAAGCGCTCGCTGGCCAACGAGGCCGAGCAGACCGTCATGCGGCCCTACTACTTCAAGGAAGGCAGCCTGGAGAAGATGGAGGGCATGTACCAGTACGGCCGCCTGATCACGCGCGCGCCGGCCTCCAAGGCCGGCGAAGGGATTCTCGCCCACGACGGCCTGAACGAGGCGTCGCCGCGCGCGCTGTGGCAATACCTGGTGGGCCAGCGCCGCGTGCGCCGCGCGCCATCGGTGGCTTACGACACGCCGGACTCGGTCACCTCGGGCATCGGCTTCTTCGACGAGGCGTTCATGCTGTTCGGTCCGATCGACCACCATGAGCTCAAGCTGATCGGCAAGAAGGAGCTGTACATCCCCTACAACAACAACCGCGCGGCCGCCGCCAAGATCGCCGACCTGGTGGGACCGCAATTCCTCAATCCCGACCTGGTGCGCTGGGAGTTGCACCGCGTGTGGGAGGTGGAAGCCACGGTGGCGCCCGGCAAGCGCCACGTGGTGGCCAAGCGCCGCTACTACCTGGACGAGGACAGCTGGCAAGTGATCCAGATCGACGGCTACGACGCGCAGGGCCAGATCTGGCGCAGCAACTACACCCTGACGCTGCTGGCGCCCGACCTGCCGGCGGTGCTGGGCAGCGTGATGTGGGGCACCTACAACGTCCAGACCGGCGCCTACCTGCTGAACGCCTCGTCGAATGAACTGCCGGTGCAGTACAAGCCCATTCCGCGCCTGCCGGTCAGCTACTTCGGTCCCGAGGAACTGGCCAACCAGGGTTCGCGCTAATGCGGAGCGATGCCATGGCGATCCATAAAACCCTGTTGTTGACGCTGGCCGCGGCCTGGCTGCTGCCAGCCTGGTCGGCGCAGCCGGCGCCGGCGGTGCTGACCAGCCCGGCGATCCTGTCGGCCAAGGCCGGCGGCGCCGTCATGCTGGCGCTGGCGCAGGCCGGCCCACGGCTGGTGGCGGTGGGCGAGCGCGGCATCGTGCTGCTGTCCGACGACAACGGCAACAGCTGGCGGCAGGCGCCGACGCCGGTGCAGGTCAGCCTGGTGGCGGTGCAGTTCGTGACGCCGCGGCTGGGCTGGGCGGTCGGCCACCTCGGCGTGGTGCTGCACACCAGCGACGGCGGCCACACTTGGCGCAAGCAGTTCGACGGCCTGCAGGCCGCCGACAGCATGGCGCGCGCCGCCAGCACCCCGGCCGAGAAACGCAACGCCGAGCTGATGCAGGCGGACGGGCCCGACAAGCCCTTCCTCGACCTGTACTTCGCGGACGCCAACAACGGCTACATCGCCGGCGCCTACAACCTGCTGTTCCGCACCGGCGACGGCGGGCGCAGCTGGCAGCCGTGGCAGCAGCACGTGCCCAATGCGAAAAACCTGCACCTGTACGGCGTGCGCGCGGCCGGCAACGCGCTCTACCTGGCCGGCGAACAGGGCTCACTGTTCCGTTCGCTCGACCAGGGCGCCACCTTCGAGGCGCTGGCCTCGCCGTACAAGGGCAGCTATTTCGGCCTGGTGGCCGCGCCCGGCGGCGAGCTGGTCGCCTTCGGCCTGCGCGGCAGCGCCTGGTGGTCCGGCGACCAGGGCCGCAGCTGGACGCCGGTGGAGACCGGCCTGCAGCAGGCGCTGACCGCCGGCATCGTGCTGGCCGACGGCCGGCTGGCCCTGCTCAGCCAGGGCGGCGAGGTGCTGATCAGCGGCGACCACGGCCGCAGCTTCGCGCGCCAGCCCGGCGCCCAGCCGCTGCCGTCCGCCGCGCTGGCGCAGGCGGCCGACGGCGCGCTGGTGGTGGCCGGCCTGCGCGGCGTCCAGCGCCGGGCTTTACCCAACAACTAGGCAGGAATCCTTATGCATAACGACCACGACCTGGACCAGCAGCCCGTCATCCGGCGGCTGCAGGACTTCGACACCGGCTCGGGCAACCTGGCCGAGCGCGCGCTGTTCAACTTCCGCCCGCTGATCATCACGCTGTGCCTGCTGCTGACGGCGCTGCTGGGCTGGCAAGCCACGCACCTGCGGCTCAACGCCAGCTTCGACAAGATGATCCCCACCTCGCACCCCTACGTGCGCAACTACCTGGCCCACAAGACCGAGCTCAGCGGACTGGGCAACTCGCTGCGCATCGCGGTGGCGGTGCGCCAGGGCAGCATCTTCGACGCCCGCTACCTGGCCACGCTGCAGAAGATGAACGACGAGATCTACCTGCTGCCCGGGGTTGACCGGCCGTTCATGAAATCGCTGTGGACCGCCAACACCCGCTGGACCGCCGTCACCGAGGAAGGGCTGGACGGCGGCACCGTGATCCCGGACGACTACGACGGCTCGCCGCGCAGCATGGACGTGCTGCGCGCCAACGTCGAGCGCTCGGGCGAGATCGGCCAGGTGGTGGCGGCCAACTTCCAGTCGACCATGCTGTTCGTGCCGCTGCTGGACATCAATCCGCAGACCGGCCAGGCGCTCGACTACCGCCGGTTCTCGCAACAGCTGGAGGCGCTGCGCGCCAAATACCAGGCCGAGGGCGTGGACATCCACATCACCGGCTTCACCAAGATCGTCGGCGACCTGATCGAGGGCCTGCAACAGGTGCTGGTGTTCTTCGTGGTGGCGATCGCCATCGCCGGCGCGGTGCTGTACTGGTACACGCGCTGCTGGCGCAGCACCACGCTGGTGATGCTGTGCTCGCTGGTGGCGGTGTTGTGGCAGTTCGGCCTGCTGTCGCTGCTGCACTACGAGCTGGACCCCTACTCGGTGCTGGTGCCCTTCCTGGTGTTCGCCATCGGCATGAGCCACGGCGCGCAGAAGATGAACGGCATCATGCAGGACGTCGGCCGCGGCACCCACAAGGTGGTGGCCGCGCGCTACACCTTCCGCCGCCTGTTCGCGGCCGGCATGGCGGCGCTGCTGTGCGACGCCGTGGGCTTCCTGGTGCTGGCCATGATCGAGATCAAGGTGATCCAGGACTTGGCCGTGATCGCCAGCATCGGCGTGGCGGTGTTGATCTTCACCAACCTGGTGTTGCTGCCGATCTTGTTGTCCTACACCGGCGTCAGCGCCCGCGCCGCCGCGCGCAGCCTGCAGGCCGAGCAGGCCCAGCAAGGCAGCGCGCCTTGGCTGTGGCGCGTGCTGGACCGCTTCACCCAGCGCCGCTGGGCCACGGCGGCGGTGCTGGCCAGCGCGGTGCTGGTGGTGCTGGGCTTCATGGTCAGCCTGCAGCTGCAGGTAGGCGACCTCGATCCCGGCGCCCCCGAACTGCGCGCCGATTCGCGCTACAACCGCGACAACGCCTTCATGGTGCGCAACTATTCCGCCAGCGCCGACGTGCTGGTAGTCATGGTCAAGACCGGCGCCGACCAGTGCACCCAGTACCAGACGCTGGCCAAGGTCGACGCGCTGGCCTGGCAGCTGGAACAACTGCCGGGCGTGGACTCGACCAATTCCATGGCCGCGCTCAGCAAGCTGGCCGCCAGCGGCTACAACGAAGGCAACTTCAAATGGTACAACCTGACGCCCAACCAGGGCGCGCTGGGCGCGGTGCAGACCCGCGCGCCGCGCGAGCTGTTCAATCAGGATTGCTCGCTGCTGTCGCTGTACGTCTACCTGAAGGACCACAAGGCCGCCACGCTGAACGGCGTGGTCGCCACGGTGGAACGCTTTGCCGCCGCCAACAACACGCCGCAGGAGCAATTCCTGCTGGCGGCCGGCAGCGCCGGCATCGAGGCCGCCACCAACATCGTCGTCAAGAAAGCCATGCACGACATGCTGTACTGGGTCTATGGCGCCGTCATCGTGCTGTGCTACCTCGCGTTCCGCTCGTGGCGCGCGGTGCTGGTGGCGGTGCTGCCGCTGGTGCTGACCTCGATCCTGTGCGAGGTGCTGATGGTGTGGCTGGGCATGGGCGTCAAGGTGGCCACGCTGCCGGTGATCGCGCTGGGCGTCGGCATCGGCGTCGACTACGCGCTCTACGTGCTGAGCGTGGTGCTGGCGCGCCAGCGGGCCGGCGCCAGCTTGTCGGAGGCGTTCCAGCATGCGCTGCAATTCACCGGCAAGGTGGTGATGCTGACCGGCGTCACGCTGGCCATCGCCGTGGCCACCTGGATCTGGTCGCCGATCAAGTTCCAGGCCGACATGGGCATCCTGCTGGCCTTCATGTTCCTCTGGAATATGGTGGGCGCGCTGGTGCTGCTGCCGGCGCTGGCCCACTTCCTGTTGCCGGGCAAGCCATCGATCAAACCGGACCCCGACTCGCTGCGCGTGACCGGCCTGGGTTCGGTGGTGGGCTACGGCGAGCGGCATGCCACCCATGCCTGGCTGGGCATCCCCTACGCCAGGCCGCCGGTGGGTGAGCTGCGCTGGCGCGCGCCGCGGCCGCCGCAGCCATGGGAAGGTGTGCGCGAGGCCCTGCGCTATGGCGAGGTGGCGGTGCAGTTCGCCGGCGAAACCATCGGCGCGCCGCGCAAGCAGTGGGGCCAGATCACCGGCTCCGAGGATTGCCTGACGCTCAACGTGTTCGCGCCGCGCATGACGCCGGCCGAGCTGGCGCAGCGCAAAACGCCGCTGCCGGTGATGGTGTGGATCCACGGCGGCGCCAACACCGCCGGCAGCGCCTCGGCCTACACCGTCCTGCGCAACCTGGCAGGACACGACCAGATGGTGGTGGTGTCGATGAACTACCGGCTCGGCATCTTCGGCTGGTTCAGCCTGGACGGTCTGGAGCAGGACGCCGGCGCCGATCCGGCCTACGCGGCGCTGGACCGCTCGGGCAACTTCGGCACGCTGGACATCATCGCCGCCCTGCGCTGGGTGCGCGAGCACATCGCGGCCTTCGGCGGCGATCCCGGCAACGTCACGCTGTTCGGCGAATCGGCGGGCGGCCAGAACATCTACACCATGCTGGCCAGCCCGCTGGCCAAGGGCCTGTTCCACAAGGCCATCCTGCAATCGCCGATCACGCTCAGCCATAGCCTGGCCGAGGCGCGCAACCCGGCCGACGCCGCCGAGCCCGGCCACCCGGCCAGCTCCGGCGAATTGCTGCGCCGCTGGTCGCTGGCACCCGGTCCGCAGCTGGCGGCCGCCTTGCGCGCCCGGCCGGCGGCCGAGCTCATCGCGGCGATCAAGCCGGCCGGTCTCGGCTTCTACGACGTGCCGGTGGTGCTGCGCGACGGCGTGGTGCTGCCGCCGACGCCGATGGAGCAATGGTTCACCGATCCCGCGCGCTACAACGCGGTGCCGGTCATCATCGGCTGCAACCGCGACGAATACAAATTGTTCATGGCGAACAACCCGGAATTCGTGCGCCTGCTGGGCGGCCATGTGCCGCTGATCCGCGATCCGGAGCAATACCGGCTGCATGCGCGCTACATGTCCGACCTGTGGAAAGCCAACTGCGTCGACGCGCCGGCCAGCAGCATGCTGGCCGGCGGGCACGATCAGGTGTGGGTCTACCGCTTCGACTGGGACGAACATCCCAACGTGCCGCTGCTGCGCCTGAAACTGCTGCTGGGCGCGGCCCACGTGATCGAGATCGCCTTCGCGCTGCGCGATCTGGACGGCGAGTTCGATCCGCTGCGTTGCGCCACCAAAGGCAACCGCGCCGGCCGCCAGCAGGTGTCCGAGGCCGTGGCCGGCTACTGGACCAGCTTCGCCCGCGACGGCGTGCCGGGACGCGGCGAGCGCCAGCAACGGCCGGCCTGGCCGCGCTGGAACACCGAGCCCGGCGCCGACAAGCTGATGCTGTTCGACGGCCCGGCCGGCGGCGGCGTGCGCGCCAGCGCGCTGCGGCTGGACAGCGACAGCCTGAAACAGGCGCTGGCCGCCGACGTGGCCTTCCAGCAGGCGCCGCGTGAGCGCATGCGCCTGTATGCGCGCATGTTCAGCTGGTCTATCTTCGCCAACCGCGTGGGAGCGGCGGAGTTCGCGCGCTTCGCTGCGGCGCAGCAAATACCATGCAGCCCGGAGGAGTTCAAGCCGGCGCACTGGCCCTGAACGGGGCCACTGAAAATTCTGCTTGGCAAAAAACGGGATGCGCCATAAGCTTGTCTTATGACAACAACATGCTTCAACGCATCTTCCGTTTCGCCTGCGCCGGCCCTCGCCCTCTTTTGGCGGCTTGCGGTGCTGCTCTTGCTGCCCGTCATGGCGGCGGCGCAGCAGGCGCCGTTGCGCTATTACGGCCAGCAGGACGGCCTGGCCAACCTGGCGGTCACCGCGCTGGCGCGCGGCCGAGGCGGTCACCTGTGGGTCGGCACCGAGAACGGGGTGTATCGCTACAACGGCGCCAGTTTCCGCCGGTACGCGCAGGACGAGGGCATGGACGAGCCAGCGGTCACCGCGTTGACGGTGGACCACGAGGACAATCTCTGGGTCTCCAGCTACAACAAACTCTACCTGAAGGTCGGCGAACGCCTGCGGCCTGTGCTGCACGACGATGGCCAGCAGATCGACAGCTTGCCTTCACAGAACCTGTCGATCGCGCCGGACGGCACCCGCTACCTGGTGACGGGCGGCCAGCTGTACACCCTGGGCTTGCGCGATGGCCGTACCCGGGTGCGGCCGGTGTTCGCACAGCCGCAACTGGCGCGGCTGGCGGCGCTGGCCGACCTCACCGGGGTGCTGGCGGAAGCCGGCGCCAACTTGTGGCTGGGCTGCGGCGAGGCGCTGTGCCACGCCGGCCCCGGCGGCGTCACGGTGTGGGGCCCGGCGCAAGGGGTGCCCCGCGGGCGCTGGGACGCCCTGCTGCGCGACCGCGAGGGACGGCTGTGGGCAAGCTCGCAGCGTCGCATCATCGTCCTGGCGCCGGGCGCACAAAGCTTTGCCGACCGCACACCGGCCGGCGACGTCATGCGCAAGGAGAAGCTGCGGGCGGTGCTGGCCGAAGACCACGAAGGCCGCATTCTCAGCAACACCGACGACGGCCTGGCGCGCTGGGAGCGCGATCACTGGGTACTTTACGGCCCTGCCAACGGCCTGCGCGCGGCTGGCGGCATCACGGCCGTGCAATCGGACGCCGCCGGCGGCCTGTGGCTGGGCTCGCGCGGCCTCGGCCTGGTCAACTGGCTCGGCTATGGCAACTGGGAAAATTGGAGCAGCGCGCAAGGCCTGCCCAGCGACGTGGCGCTGTCCTTTGTCCGCGACGAGCGCGGCGTGCTGTACGCCGCCACCAGGGAGCGCCCGGCCCGCCTGCTGCCGGGCGCGCGGCGCTTTGCCGAGGTGCCGGCCGACCACACGGCCGCGCAATGGAGCAGCCTGGCGCTCGACCGCGGCGGCCAGGTGTGGGCCGCCACTTATTCCGGGCTGCTGGCGCGGCTCGGTCCGCACGGGCCGGCGCGCGTGCACACGCGCGCGCTGTCCGGCGTCAATGCCCTGATGACCGATCCCCAGCAGCGCCTCTGGCTGGCCACAGGGGACGGGATCTCGGTACTCGACACGGGCAGCCCCAACCAGGCGGTGCGCGTGCCTGCGGGCCTGCCCAAGCCGGGCGAAGCGGACGCCACACCCGTGCACGGCCAGTGCCTGGCGCCGGACGGGACGCCGTGGTTCCTGGACGACATCCAGCTGCGGCACTTGGACGCCAACGGTTGGCAGGCGTACGCCGCGCGTCCGCCGGGAGGCAACGCCCAGTTCTCCGTCCTGGCTTGCTCCGCCGACGGCGCGCTGTGGCTTGCCGACAGCCGCAATCGCCTGTGGCACGCGACCACCGCCGCCTCCGGCATGCAATTCCGGCCGGTCGACCAGGGACCGCTGGGGGGCGCCCACATCATCGCGCTGTGGGAAGACCGGCGCGGCTGGCTGTGGGTGGGCACCGACGCCGGCGTCGCCATCTGGAACCGCCAACACTGGCGCTTCTTCGACCAGAACGACGGCCTGGCCTGGAACGACACCAACGGCAGCGTGTTCTACGAAGACCGCGACGGCTCGATGTGGATCGCCACCAGCAACGGCGTCTCTCATGTCCTGTATCCGGACCGGTTGTTCGCCACGCAGCCGCTGAGCGTGCGGATCGAACAGGCGCGCCACGAAAACGCGGCGCTGGCGCCGGGCCGGCCATGGACCTTGCCTTGGTCCGGCGCGCCGCTGGAGGTGGAACTGGCCAGCCTGCATCCGCAGAACCGCAGCGCGCTGCGCTACCACTACCGGATGGCGGGCCTGGAAAGCGGCTGGGCCGAATCGGCCACCCCGCAGCTGCGCTACGCGGCCCTGCCGCCGGGCGAGTACCAGTTCGAGTATTACGCCACCAACACCTATAGCCACAGCGCCTCGCCGCTGCAGCGGCAGGCGGTGACGGTGCTGCCGCCGTGGTGGCGTACCACGCCGTTCTACCTGCTGTGCGCGGTGCTGGGCCTGCTGTTGCTGAGCCTGGCCTACCGGCTGCGGGTGCGGCACCTGCTCCAGCGCCAGCTGCACACCGAGCAACTGGTGCGCGAGCGCACGCGCGAGCTCGAACAGTCGCGCGAGCAACTGCGCCAGCGCGCGCTGAGGGACAGCCTGACCGGCGCCTGGAATCGCGGCGCCATCATGGAAATCATCGAGCACGCGCTGGCGCAGGCGCTGGCCCAGAGGCAGCCGCTGCTGCTGGTACTGCTCGACCTGGACCACTTCAAGCGCATCAACGACAACTACGGCCATGGTGCCGGCGACGCCGTGCTGCGCGAGGCGGTCGCGCGCCTGGGTGCGGCCGTGCGCCAGAGCGACGCGGTGGGCCGCTACGGCGGCGAGGAATTCCTGGTGGTGTTGCCGGGCCTGAACGAGGCCAACGGCCATGCGCGGGTGGAGGAGCTGCGCCACGCGATCCGCCACGAACCGATGCGCATCGACCAACAGCAGGCCATCGCCGTCAGCGGCAGCTTTGGCGCGATGGCCTTCGATCCGATGCGGCCACTGCCCATGGCGCAATTGATCGAGCTGGCCGACCAGGCGCTGTACCGCGCCAAGGAAAATGGCCGCGACCGCATTGAGTACGGTGCTTTGCCGCCGTGAGGCACAAAGGGCTCACTGCCGGCCTGAAGGAAATTCCTCGTGAAAAAGCTGCTTTAGCGATTGCGCCGTCACCAGCGCATCGCTCCAGACTTCCACCTGGGCCAGGCTCGCCTTGGCCAACTTGTCGCTGACAACGGGCGGCAATGGCCCGAAACGCCGCACCAATTGCCGTTCCAATATCGCGGTAGCGCCTTCCTTGCGTCCTTGTGCCAGCCCTTGCTCGATGCCTCGCTCCATGCCTCGCTCTATGCCTTGCTCGATACCTCGCTCCAGGCCTATCTTGATGCCATCATTGATCAACATTTGCTCCAGTGGGTTAAATAACTTCTTCATCCCGCCCTCCTTTGCCAGCCAGATGACTTCCTCCAAGTACCGTCGCTCATATGGCTCAGGCAAGGTCATCATCCAGTTAATCACGTCGAATAAAACAATTATGCGCCGCTCTCGCCAACCATGCATGAACAGTAATTGAGTCAAATGGCGCTTGGCCACATACAGCTTGTCGGCATCGTGACGCGCCCGCTGCGTCAGCGCATGCGCCAGCGTGACCCATGCAATCGGGTTATCCGAGGATTCCAACGCTTCCATATCAGTCACGTAATCGAGCAACTTTGCGGTACCGAAAGAAAACGTCATCGCTGTGTTATGCATCTGCTCATGGAGACCTTCCGGACGCCAATGTGGATCAGCACCCGCCGCCAGTCGATGCGCGTGCCGAGATCAGGGACCATCCGCGCGGCAAAGAAAAAGCCCCAATAAGTTGTCGCCAACTTATTGGGGCCTTGTTCAGCTAGCTAGTCTTAGACTTGAACCGAGTCCGCCACTGTGCGGAACTCTTCGATCTGGTCGAAGTTCATGTAGCGGTAGATGTCGGCGGCGTTCTTGTCGATCACGCCGATGTGCGACATGTACTCTTCCTTGGTCGGGATGCGGCCCAGCGCCGAGCACACCGCCGCCAGTTCGGCCGAACCCAGGTACACATTGGTTTCGATACCGAGACGGTTCGGGAAGTTACGGGTCGAGGTCGACATCACGGTGGCGCCCTTGCGGATCTGCGCCTGGTTGCCCATGCACAGCGAGCAGCCCGGCATTTCCATGCGCGCGCCGGTGCGGCCCAGCGTGCCGTAGTGGCCTTCGGCGGTCAGCTGCTGCGCGTCCATCTTGGTCGGCGGCGCGATCCACAGGCGCACCGGGATGTCCGACTTGCCTTCCAGGACTTTCGAGGCGGCGCGGAAGTGGCCGATGTTGGTCATGCACGAACCCACGAACACGTCGTCGATCTTGTCGCCCGCCACTTCGGCCAGGGTTTTCACGTCGTCCGGATCGTTCGGGCAGGCCACGATAGGCTCGTGGATGTCGGCCAGGTCGATCTCGATCACGGCGGCGTATTCGGCGTCGGCGTCCGGCGCCAGCAGCTGCGGGTTGGCCAGCCAGGCTTCCATCGCCTTGATGCGGCGTTCCAACGTGCGCTTGTCCTGATAGTTGTTGGCGATCATCCACTTCATCAGCGTGATGTTGGAGTTCATGTACTCGATGATCGGCGCCTTGTCCAGGTGCACGGTGCAGCCGGCGGCCGAACGTTCGGCCGAGGCGTCCGACAGTTCGAATGCTTGCTCGACCTTCAGGTCCGGCAAGCCTTCGATTTCCAGGATGCGGCCGGAGAAGATGTTCTTCTTGCCCTTCTTGTCCACGGTCAGCAGGCCGGCGCGGATGGCGTACAGCGGGATCGCGTTGACCAGGTCGCGCAGGGTCACGCCCGGTTGCATCTTGCCCTTGAAGCGCACCAGCACCGATTCAGGCATGTCCAGCGGCATCACGCCGGTGGCGGCGGCGAACGCCACCAGGCCGGAACCGGCTGGGAACGAGATGCCGATCGGGAAACGGGTGTGCGAGTCGCCGCCGGTGCCGACGGTGTCCGGCATCAGCAGGCGGTTCAGCCACGAGTGGATCACGCCGTCGCCCGGACGCAGGGCCACGCCGCCGCGGTTCTCGATGAAGGTCGGCAGTTCGCGGTGCATCTTCACGTCCACCACTTTCGGATACGCGGCGGTGTGGCAGAACGATTGCATCACCAGGTCGGCCGAGAAGCCCAGGCACGCCAGGTCCTTCAGCTCGTCGCGGGTCATCGGGCCGGTGGTGTCTTGGGAGCCCACGGTGGTCATCTTCGGTTCGCAGTAGGTGCCCGGGCGGATGCCCTTGCCTTCCGGCAGACCGCAGGCGCGGCCGACCATCTTCTGCGCCAGCGAGTAGCCCTTGCCGGTGTCGACCGGGTTTTGCGGCAGGCGGAACAGTTCCGACGCCGGCAGGCCCAGCGCTTCGCGCGCCTTGGCGGTCAGGCCGCGGCCGATGATCAGCGGAATGCGGCCGCCGGCGCGCACTTCGTCGAACAGCACCTCGGACTTGACCTTGAATTCAGCGATGACGGCGCCGTTTTTCAGGGCCTTGCCTTCGTATGGGCGCAGTTCGATGACGTCGCCCATCTCCATTTGCGACACGTCCAGCTCGATCGGCAGCGCGCCCGCGTCTTCCATGGTGTTGTAGAAGATCGGCGCGATCTTGGTGCCCAGGCAGACGCCGCCGAAACGCTTGTTCGGGATGAATGGAATGTCTTCGCCGGTGAACCACAGCACCGAGTTGGTGGCGGATTTACGCGAGGAACCGGTGCCGACCACGTCGCCGACGTAGGCCACCAGGTTGCCCTTGGCTTTCAGCGCCTCGATCTGCTTCAGCGGGCCGACCTTGCCAGGTTCCACCGGCTCGATGCCCGGGCGCGGATTCTTCAGCATGGCCAGCGCGTGCATCGGGATGTCCGGGCGGGTGGTGGCGTCCGGCGCCGGCGACAGGTCGTCGGTGTTGGTTTCGCCGGAGACCTTGAACACGGTCAGGGTCAGGCTGTGCGGCACTTCAGGACGCGAGGTGAACCACTCGGCCTCGGCCCACGATTGCAGCACGGCCTTGGCGCGGGCGTTGCCCTGGTCGGCCAGTTCCTTGACGTCGTGGAAGTAGTCGAACATCAGCAGGGTCTTCTTCAGGCCTTCGGCGGCCACGTCGCCCACCACGTCGTCCGCCAGCAGATCGATCATCGGCTTGATGTTGAAGCCGCCCAGCATGGTGCCCAGCAGCTTGGTCGCCAGTTCGCGCGAGATCAGCGGCGAGCTTTCGGCGCCCTTGGCCACGGCGGTCAGGAACGCCGCCTTGACCTTGGCGGCATCGTCCACGCCGGCGGGCACGCGGTTGGTGACCAGGTCGACCAGGAAGGCTTCTTCGCCGGCTGGCGGGTTCTTCAGGAGTTCAACCAGGTCGGTGGTCTGGGCCGCGGACAGCGGCAGCGGAGGAATACCGAGGGTTGCACGTTCGGCAACGTGGGCACGATAAGCAGCTAGCATGATAGTTCTCGTCAGGTTGATTGCAGGGCAGGCAATGATCGACCGCCTGTACTGGCCGCTATTGTACACCAACAACTCTTATATAAGACATATAATAGGAGACGGCGCGCACTTTTTAGCCACATGACACGCAGCCGCTTGAGACCGACCGTCATTCCGTATATCCTAGGACCTCGGGGCGATGGTTTATCTCAGCGGGAGTGCTCAAGATGACGGAAACATTGAAGCCTGATCAAGAGAACCACGCGCCGGAGCCCGCCGCGATCCCGTTCCGCACCCTGCTCTACCGTTTCATGTTCTTCGACTGGCTGTTCCGCGATGTCAGCGCGGCGCGCAACCGCTTCGAGCGCCACGCCGCGCTGCAGCACAACAAATACATGAGCCGCTACCTGCCGGTCTACCTGCGCCGCTGGAGCGTGCTGGCCACCTTCGACTTCGGCATGGGTTTCCTGTTCGAGCGCGGCCTGCAGGCCACCATGCTGTCGGCCTGCTTTTTCACCTGGTCGTGCATGACCGTGACCGGCATGGTGGTCATCCTGGTGGCATGGCTGCTGCTGAACTTCGGCCGCTTCTCCTAAGCGGGCTCCAGCAACCGCGCCAGCACCACCGGCCTGCCGGGCAGATAGCCCTGCACCTGGGTGCAGCCGAACTGGCGCAGGAAGTCCAGCTGGGCCGCGCTTTCCACACCTTCCGCGATCACCCGCAACTGCATGTTCAGGCCGAGGTCGATGATGGTGCGCACGATGGCGCAGTCGTCGCGGTCATGCGGCACGCCTTGCAGGAAGACGCGGTCGATCTTGATCGAGCTGATCGGCAGGGTCTTCAGCAGCGACAGCGAGGAGTAGCCCATGCCAAAATCGTCCAGGCTGATTTCAAAACCCAGCCGCACCAGCTCGCGCATGATGGGCAGCGTCTTGTCGATGCGGCGCATGATGACGCCCTCGGTCAGCTCCAGGCAGATGCGCGCGGGATCGACCCCGGCCGCGCTGACGATGGCCATCAGCTCGCGCGGCAAATCCTCGTCGAGGAATTCCGGCGCCGCCATGTTGACGTGCACCTGGATGTCCGGCATGCCGGCCGCCCGCAGGCGCGGCAGGTCGCGGCACACCTGCTCGATCACCCAGCGGCCGATGAACACGATCAGCCGGCTTTGCTCGGCCACCGGGATGAACTGGTCCGGCGGCACGATGGCGCCATCGGCCTTGCGCCAGCGGATCAGCGCCTCCAGCCCGACGACGCGGTCGCTTCGCAGGTCGCGGATCGGCTGGTACTCGAGGAAGAACTCGGCGCGCTGCAAGGCGTCCTGCAGGGCCGAAAGCATCAGCAGCTGCGCCGCCACCACGCGCTGCTGGGTGTCGCTCTCGCTGCAGAAGTAGCTCACCAGGTTGCGGCCGTTGCGCTTGCTCAGGTACATGGCGGCGTCGGCCGCGTGCAGCAGCTGGGCGGTGTCGGCGCCGTGCAGCGGGAACATGCTGACGCCGATGCTGGCCGAGACCGACAGATCATGGCCAAGGTAGTTGAAGCGCGCGCGCGCCGCCTCCAGCACGGCGGCGGCCAGCGCGTCGAGCGCCTGCTGCTCCCAGCCCGGCGGCGACATCAGCGCGAACTCGTCGCCGCCGAGGCGGGCCACGCGCGCGCCGGCCGGCGCCAGCTGCCGCAGGCGGCCGGCGAATTCGCACAACACCAGGTTGCCGGCCGCGTGGCCGAAACCGTCGTTGATCGGCTTGAACTGGTCGAGGTCGATGTACATCAGACCGAAGCGCTCGCCCTGCGCGCAAGCGGCGTCGAGCAGCGCGTGGAAGTGGGCGCGGTTGAACAGGCCGGTCATCTCATCGGTCTGCGCCAGCACGCGTACGCGCTCCTGCTGCGCCATGCGCTGCCCGGTCTGCGCGATCAGCGCGCTGATCGACTCGGCCAGCCCCGGCAGCTGGGCCTCGCGCTGACGCGGCGCGTCGCTGAAGAATTCCAGCACGCCCGCGCTGTGCAGGCGGCCGTCGCCGGCCACGTAGGTCACCGGGAAGAAGAAGCCCGACTGCAGGCCGCAGTGCCGCGCCGCCCGCACCCGCGCGCTGTCGCCGTGCTCGCCGCTGGCGTCCACCCACAGCGACTGCCCGCTGCCCCAGGCCTGGCCGACCGGCCCCTCGCCCGGCGCCACCCCCTGCGTGGCGGCGACGCCGCGCAACGGCGAGTAATCGCGGCCGGCGCCATGCCAGACGTGGCGGCAACGCAGCACCTCGGCCTCGCCGTGGCGTTCCGGCGCCCAGAACGCGCCCCACTCCCAGCCCAGCTCCTCGCACACCAGATGGATGATCTTGTAGACCGCCTCGTCCAGCGTGTCGGTGCCGATCAGGTACTGGGTCAGCGCGAAGTTGAAGCGCTCGCGCAGCGCGGCGCGCTTGATGCCGGTGATATCGGTCAGCATGCCGGTGGCCACCATGCGCTGCTCCGCCGCCACCGATTGCAGGCGCAGCCAGCGCACGCCGTGGGCGGGCTCGGCCAGGCGGAATTCGCAGCTGACCGAGGCGCCACGCGCGATAATCTCGAGCAAGGCCGCGTCCAGCGCCGGCCGGTCCTCCGGCACCACCCGTTCCATCCACGGCGTTCCGTCGCCGGGCGCCATGCCGAGCAGGCGCATCGCCATCTCCGACAGGCACAGGTGCGGGGCGCCGCGCACCATGGACCAACGCCCGAGCCCGGCAAGATTGTCGATCGGGTCGCGATAGGCGGCGGTGGCGCACTGCGGGCACAGGTTGCCCAGGTCGTTCTGCATTCACTGGTTCCGAATTAGGTCACAATCCGCGGCCTGCGCACCAAAACGAGGAATCGGGCCGCCCTCGCGCATGGCGATGCAGTATTCGTGCCAACAAATTAAATTCCCTTTAGGAAACAACTATGAAAGTAGGCGTTGTCTTGCCCAGCCCCGTCTTTTTTGTCAACCCTGTTTAGTAAATGAGGTTAAACAGCGACAGTTGCGTAACATTGATTTGTTCGCTGTTCGCATTAATGTTAACGTTCAACTACCGGCACTAAGTTGCCGGATATAAAAAAGGGAGACAACATTGAGTACGGTACAGAAGACGCCCATGGCCGTGGGCGCGGCCCCGCTTGTCTGGGGCTCGGACCAAAATGCAGCCGGCGTCCTTAGTTCGCAGAAATATGAAAACGTTGTCATGGTTGCTCGATGATGAACGCCAACGACACGGTTAACGGCGCGGTCCGCCGCATCGTCATCGTCGGCGGCGGCACCGCCGGCTGGATGACGGCGGCCCCGCTGGCCCAGCGCCTGGCGCGCCATCCCACCGAGCCTTGCGAAGTCATCCTGGTGGAATCGCCCGAGATCGGCACCATCGGCGTGGGCGAGGCCACCCTGCCCACCATCCGCGTCTACAACAAGGCGCTGGGCCTGGATGGCGCCGACTTTATCGCCAAGACCCAGGCCAGCTTCAAGCTGGGGATCGAATTCAAGGACTGGGGCCACGTCGGCAACCGTTTCTTCCACCAGTTCGGCGATTTCGGCCCGGCGCTGGCCGGCATCAGCGCGCACCATCACTGGCTGCGGCTGGCGCGGGCGTTCGACAAGATGCCGGACATCGAGCACTGGTCGCTGGCCTCGGTCATGGCCGGCCAGAACAAGTTCGTGCCGCCGAGCGAGCAAACGCCGGGTCTGACCGACGCCTACTCCTACGGTTTCCATTTCGACGCCAGCCTGTACGCCAGCTACCTGCGCGACTACGCCGTGGCGCGCGGCGCCCAGCGCATCGAAGGCATGATCGTCGAGGTCGAGCGGCATCCGGAGACCGGCTTCGTCACCGCCGTCAAGTTGCGCGACGGCCGCCGCGTCGAGGGCGACCTGTTCGTCGATTGCTCCGGCTTCCGCGGCCTGCTGATCGAGGGCGCGCTGCAGGCCGGCTACGAGGACTGGAGCGACTACCTGCCGTGCAACAGCGCGCTGGCCGTGCCCTGCGCCTCGGTGCCGCGGCTGACGCCCTATACCCGCTCCACCGCGCAGGAGGCCGGCTGGACCTGGCGCATTCCGCTGCAGCACCGCACCGGCAACGGCTATGTGTACAGCAACAATTTCACCACCGACGAGCAGGCGCGCCGCGTGCTGCTGGG
The DNA here is from genome assembly GCF_013376005.1 of Duganella sp. SG902. Lineage (GTDB taxonomy): Bacteria > Pseudomonadota > Gammaproteobacteria > Burkholderiales > Burkholderiaceae_D > Rugamonas. Next base: position 89,379 of record NZ_JABMJK010000015.1, read on the forward strand.
CGCCATCGACGGCGCCGCGCTGGACGAGCCGCGCCAGATCCGCTTCGTCACCGGGCGGCGGCGCAAGTCCTGGATCAAGAACGTGGTGGCGATCGGCCTCTCGGCCGGCTTCGTCGAGCCGCTCGAATCGACCAGCATCAACCTGATCGAGACGGCGGTGGGCAAGCTGCTGGAACTGTTCCCCGACCGCGCCTGCAGCGCGACCCTGGCCGACGAGTTCAACCGCTACATGGGCATCCGCTACGAATCGGTGCGCGACTTCATCGTGCTGCACTACAAGCTGACCCGGCGCGACGACTCGGAATTCTGGCGCCACTGCGCCAGCCTGGCGATCCCGGACTCGCTGCGCCACCAGATCGAGCTGTTCCGCGAAACCGGGCGCGTGGCCATCCTCGATCGCGCCGGCTTCGCCGAACCGTCGTTCGTGGCCATGATGATGGGCCTGGGCGTGATGCCCAAGCGCTACGACCCGCTGGCCGACCGCGTCGACATGCGCGTGGTGCACGGCCACTTTGCCAGCCTGCGCGACATGATCGCGCAGACCACCGCGCGGATGCCCGATCACGGCGCCTATGTCGCGGGCCAGGCGGCGGCGGGAGCGTCATCCCGGGCGGCCGCCTGAGCACCACGCCGGACCATTGTTATCCCATTAAAAAAACTTACGGAGGCATAAACTTTCCAAGAGCACTTTTAAAACCCCGCCGCGGCTTTAGGACGCCGTGCCGGAACGTATGACTTGTTCGTATAAAAAAACCACCTGTACGGGGGAGAGACAAATTGAGTAAGTTACAGAAAACTGCGATCGCCGCCGCGGTCGCGCAGCTTGTTGTTTTGCACGCCAGCCCGGCATGGGCACAAACGGCCGACGCCGCCGCGCCATCGACCGTGGTGGTGGTGAGCGGCCAGCGCGCCGCGCTGCAATCGGCGCAGAAACTCAAACAGGATTCCGACGAGATCGTCGATTCGATCGTGGCCGAGGACATCGGCAAGTTGCCGGACCGCTCGGTCACCGAGGTGCTGCAGCGCGTCGCCGGCGTCACCATCGACCGCAACATGGCCGGCGACCCGAACCGCCAGTCGGTCGAGGGCTCGGGCGTGTCGGTGCGCGGCCTGACCTATGTGCGTTCCGAGGTCAACGGCCGCGACGCCTTCTCGGCCGGTGGCGGCCGCTCGCTCGGCTTCGCCGACGTGGCGCCCGAGCTGATGGCCGGCGTCGACGTCTACAAGAATCCGTCCGCCGAGCAGGTCGAAGGCGCGGTCGCCGCGCTGGTCAATCTGCGCACCGCCATGCCGTTCGACTACAAGGGCTTCAAGGGCACGATGAGCGTGTCGGAATCGTATTCCACCCTGCGCAAGGGCAAACCTTCGCCGACCGGCACCATCCTGCTGTCGAACCGCTGGACCACCGAGCTCGGCGAAATCGGCGCCCTGATCGACATCGCCCACGCCAAGAGCCCGAGCCGCTCGGACGGCGTCGGCGTCGACCCCTACTTCCCGCACGTGAACTCCACCGACCCGGCCAAGTACGACCGCTCCAAGACCCAGTGGATCCCGCTCGGCGTCGGCTACCGCTCGCAGGACTTCGACCGCACCCGCCGCGGCGACTACGCCGCCCTCCAGTGGCGTCCGAACCGCGACCTGACCGCCGCCCTGACCTACTTCAAGACCAAGTACAAGGAAGACCTGGACGAGCACGTCGTGGCCTCGTCCGAGGACAAGTGGTACCAGCAGGTGGCCAGCGCCAACGCGGTGTTCGACAGCAATGGCGCGTTCCAGAGCGGCACCATCTCGAACCCGACCTATGGCGGTTCGCCGTTCAACAGCTCGCAGCGCATCAACACCCGCGAATCCGGCACCCGCGACATCTCGCTGAACGTCCAGTGGCGCGCCACGCCGTCCCTGACCTGGACCAACGACTTCCAGCACGTGCGCTCGACCACCGAGGGCTTCGACGCCGACGTCTCGACCGGCTTCATCCTGCCGGACCAGACCATGAACATGACCGGCAGCGTGCCGCAGATCAGCCTCGGCTCGGCCGCCTACATGGCCGACCCGAAAAACTACTACTGGGCCTACACCCAGGAAGCGCTGGACCGCGCCCACGCCACCCAGAAGGCGTGGAAGTCCGACTTCAAGTACACCTTCGACGATCCGGTGCTGCGCGACGTCCGCTTCGGCGTGCGCTTCACCGACCGCGAGGGCGTGAACAACAAGGCCCAGAAATTCTACAACTGGCAGGGCATCACCTTCCCGTGGATGGAGGGCTGGCAGATCCCGCACGTGGCGCGCCTGAACGATCCGCGCTTCGCCGGCGGCGCCTCGCTGCAAACCATCGACAACTTCTTCGGCGGCAAATACAACCTGCCGCCGATGCTGTTCGCCAACGAGGCGACGGTGCGCGGCTTCCCCGAGGAATGGAGCAAGATCCACGCCTATCACGACGTGCTGTGCGCGGAGCAGTCGGCGGCCCAGGGCTGGGGCACCTGCGATCCGTGGAAGCCGGCCACCTTCAACGATCCGGCCGCCACCAACATACAGAAGGAGCGCACCAAGGCCGCGTACGCGCAGCTGCGCTTCGGCTGGGATGACCTCAAGTATCCGATCGACGGCAATATCGGCCTGCGCTACGTGAAGACCAACGGCTCGGGCAGTGGCTACGTCGCGTTCACGCCGCCGTCCACCCCGACCATCCCGGCCGGCGCCAACGCCACCGGCCAGGACAAGCTGATCAACATCGCCCCGTTCGCCGAGGCGCAGTCGTACAAGAATTCCTACGACAACTGGCTGCCTAGCCTGAACCTGCGCCTGAAGGCGCGCGAAGACCTGCAGTTCCGCTTCGCGGTGGCGCGCGGCATGTCGCGTCCGGACTTCAACCAGCTCCAGGTGCAGACCACGCTGAGCGCCCAGCACCTGCAGACCGTCACCAAGGACGCCGCCGGCAACACCGTGGGCGTGCGCTTCGACGGCACCAGCCTGACCGGCACCAGCGACGGCAACCCGCTGCTCAAGCCGACCATGTCGACCAACGTCGACCTGACCGCCGAGTGGTACTTCGCCAAGGCCGGTTCGCTGACCTTCTCGGCCTTCAACAAGGACCTCAAAGACATCATCATGACGCAGAACTATTCGTACACTGCGAAGGATGTCACCGGCAAGCCACAGACCTTCGTGGTCACCGGTCCGGTCAACGGCGCCAACGGCTATGCGCGCGGTTTCGAGATCGCCCACCAGCAGTACTACGAGTTCGTGCCTGACTGGCTGCGCGGCATCGGCACCCAGGCCAGCTGGACCTACGTGGACAGCGAGCGCACCCTGAAGAAACCGGTGTTCGAGGCATGGTGCTCGGGCAACGACGCCTCGTCCAACTTCAACCTGAGCATCAACGGCTGCGACACCGACGCGCGCGCGTTCGGCAAGACCCCGTTGCAGGGCCTGTCACGCAACACGATCAACTTCGCGGTGTTGTACGACAAGAACGGCCTGTCGATGCGCCTGGCCTACAACTGGCGCTCGCGCTACCTGCTGGGCGTGAACCAGTGGGGCAGCCGCGGCAACAACGGCCTGAACACGAATCCGGACTCCGGCCCTGGCCGCTTCCTGATTCCGACCACCAACAACGACCAGGCCTTCGGCCTGCCGTTGTACCAGGCGGCCTATGGCCAGGTCGACGCGTCGATCTTCTATGACTTCACGGACAAGTTCCGTGTCGGCCTGGAAGGCACCAACCTGACCAATACGTACACGCGCCAGATCATGGAGCAGCACGCGGGCAACTTCACCCGCCAGGTGTTCATGAGCGGCCCGCGCTACACCCTGTTGGCGCAGTACTCGTTCTAAGCCGCATCTCCCCCATCGCCGCCGTGGCCCGCACAGGCCACGGCGGTTTTTTTTTGCCTAGAAGTTCATGCGCACGCCGACGCGGTAGGTGCGGCCGACCGAGTCATACACGGCGGGGTTGAGCCCCAGGCTCAGGTTGGTCTGCGGCACCAGCACCGGCGCGCGGTCGGCCAGGTTGTCGATCTTGAAGTAGGCCGTGACCTGCTTGTTGACGTTGTAGTTGCCGCCAAAGTCGAAGTACACCGCGCCCGGCATGTGGTTGTCGTAAATGGTCGGATGCGCCGCCGTCGGCAGCGGGCAGTTGCTCTGGCACTCGATGTACTCGTTGTTGAACTTGCCGGCGCCGATCCAGCGTTCGCTCAGGTTCAGGCCGAGCTTGCCGCCCAGCAGGCCATCCCACGACTGCGACACCATGGCCTTCCACTTCGGCGTGGCGCCGGTCATCGCGCCCGCGCCCTCGATCGGCGTGGTGCCCGGCACGCCGGGATCGGAGATCGAATGGATCATGCGCGACGCCAGCCCGCGCAGGGTGACGCTGCCCGGCAGGCCGAAGTCGCCCATGTTCTTGCGGTAAGCCAGCTCAAAGTCGACGCCGCGCGTGTGCAGCGAGGCGAAGTTGAAGCTCTGCGCCAGCACATAGTTGGTGCCGGCGGGACCGTTGATCGACACCGCCGAGCACACTTGCTGGTTGCCGCCGTAGCACAGGTCGACTTCCTGCTGCGGATTCAGCGAGCTGATCACGTTCCGCACCTTGATGTCGTAGTAATCGACCGAGAAGTTGAAGTTGCGCGCCCAGCTCGGCTGGCTCAGCACCAGGCCGAACGAGTTGTTGCGAGCCTCTTCCGGCTTCAGCGACGGGTTGCCGACGTTGCGCTGCTGGATCTGGATCGACTGGCCCTGGTTGTTGTTGACCGCCTGGTTGGTCACCGTCATGGCCGCGAACAGCTCGGACAGATTCGGCGCGCGTACGTCCTTGGAGCTCACCGCGCGCAGGCGCAGGCCATCGATCGGGGTCTGCCAGGTGGCGCCCAGCTTCCAGGCGCGCGCCTTGCCGGCCGTGCTGTACTTCTCCTCGCGGTCGGCGATGTTCAGGTTGGCGTCGCCCCAGGTGGCCGACTTCAGGAACGGGATGTTGAACTCGACGTAGGCCTCTTTCACGTTGAACGCACCCTTGCCGTTGTGGTAATTACCCGCGAACCAGTTGTCGCCGGTGACCGACAAGGTCGGGTCGGCCGGATAGGCCGCGCTGTATGGCGATTCCAGCGCCACGCCGGCGCCGTACGGATCGCCATACACCGAGTAATCCTCGCGCCGCCACTCGGCGCCAAACGCCATCGAAATCGGACCGGCCCAGCCTTGCGCCACGTCGCCGTTGATGTTAGCGCTAACTACATTTTGCGTCGAATCGGTGTGCTGGCGCGGCCCGTTGGATGGCGCGATATAGTTCCAGCCAGCCATGTTGATCGGCACGTCGCCGAAGATATTAATCGGCTGGCAGCCGGCCGCGCGGGCGGCGGCGCTGCGGCAGACGATCTGGCCGTTGGCGTCCCTGACCGCGTCGATGGCGAAGTTGTAGCGCGGGTTGAGCGTGATGTCCTTGACGTCGATGATGGTCTTGTTCTCGCCATGCTCGGCGTAGGCGTCGTACGACCAATCCTTGCCGAACAGCTGGAACTTGCCGTTGGCGCCGACCACAAAGCGGCGCTGGGTGCGGGTCGGGTGCACATTGATGTTGGCCGGGAATTCGGCGTTGGCGGTGCCGACCGACATCACCCCGCTCGGGTAGCCGGACGCGCAGCCGGCCGCCACCGAGGCCGGCAGGTAAGCGTTGTCGCACTTGATGGACAGATTGCCCTGCTTGGCCGCGCCCGGATTCGGCGAGAACGCCGAGGTGACCTGCGCCCAGTTGCCGGTGACATAGATTTCATTGTCGGCGTCCAGGTCCCACGAGATGCGGCTGTACGCCACCTGGCGCTTGAAGTTCATCGCCAGATTGGTGCCGGCGCCCACGCTGCCGGAGCGGTCGCCGCCGATACAGAAGTTGCCGACGCAATCGGTGCCGTACTGGAATGGATATGGCGTGCCGCCCGGGCCGAAGGCCGTGCCTTTCAGCGGGCCGTTCGTGATCAGGCCGTATTTGGCGTACTGGATGTGCTGGGCGTTGCTGATCATGCGGTAGCGCGGCAGGCCGGCCGCCTGCATCTCCTTGGTCGATTCCTGCAGCGCCGGGTTGTTGTACCAGGTGCGGCCGCCCGCGCCCACCTGCCCGAAGCCCGGCGAATCGATGCCGTTCTGCTTGGTGAATTCGCCGCTGACGGTGACGTGCAGGCGGTCGTCGGCGAAGCCCTTGCCCCACGCGGCCTGCACGGTGCCGCTCTTGTCGTCGTGGTACTTGGTCATGCCGCCCGCGACATTGGCCTTGAAGCCGGTGAACTTCTTGTCGGTGATGAAGTTGACCACGCCGCCGATGGCGTCCGAGCCGTAGGACGCGGAGGCGCCGCCGGTGACCACGTCCACGCGCTTGACCAGCAGCTGCGGGAACTGGCTGACGTCGGTCACGCCGGTGACGTTGGCGCCCACCACGCGCTGGCCGTCGAGCAGGGTCAGCGTGCGCAGCGTCCCCAGGCCGCGCAGCGACAGCGACGACAGCCCCTGGATGCCGCTGGAGGTGCTGAAGGTGTTGGTGGTGCGGCCGGTGCTGCCCTGCAGCGCCGGCAGTTCGATCAGCGACTCGAAGATATTCGGCTTGGCCGCCTTGTCGAGGTCGGCCGACGACAGCGTGGTGGTCGGGGTCGGCTGGGTGAAGCCACGCGCGGCGATGCGCGAGCCGGACACGGTGACGGTTTTGACCGCCTCCTCCGGCTCGGCGGCGGCAGCGGTGGCGGCAGGCGCGTCGGCCTGCGCTTGCTGGGCGTGGCCCGGCAGCGCCAGCACGCCGCAGGCGCTGGCCACGGCAAGGTTGATGAGGGTGCGCTGAAGTGGTTGTTGCATGCTTGTCTCCTGTTTTTTTAGTAAAAACATCTGTGGTAGCGGTAACATTTTACGTTAGCGCTACCAATGTAGACCGGGCATTAGCAACATACCAATTACTTTTTTATCGCTACCGATATCCATTTCGATATCGGTAGCAGCCAGTCCCCACTGACGCGCGGACCGGCGCCGCCCTTAACGGCGGCGGCGCGCCATCGCGCCCAGGCACACCAGGCCGGCGAGCAGCATGCCGTAGGTTTGCGGTTCCGGCACCGACGAGATGATCTTCACCTGCTCCAGGAAGGCGCCGCGGTTGTCGCCGCCACGGTTGTGGAAGCTGAAGTTGTACAGGCCGCTGGTGCTCGGGGTGAAGCTCAGGGTCTTGGTGCTCAGCGGCGCCGACTGGCCGATCACGAAGGTTTGCTGGGTGGTGCCGAAGGTGACGTCGACGGTGTCCGAACCCCAGTTGCGCTGGTTGCCGGCGATCAGGAAGCTCATGGTGTAGGTCTGGCCGGCCTGCATGTTGAGGCTGTTGCTGAAGAGGCCAGCCTTGAGGGTGGAGCCGTCAAGGTCGATGTAGTGGCCGTTGCCCGGCAGCTCGTTGTGCACGAAGCCCTGGCCATCCACGTCCACCGTGCCGTTGCTGACGGTCCAGCCTTTGACGAAGCTGGTGGCGTTGTTGCGCGTGGCGTCGGCGTCAAAATTGTCAAAAAATACCGTCACCGCGGCCTGCGAGGACACGCTGGCGGCCAGCAAGGCGGCGCCAGCGAGGAATTTACGAGTCGACATAGGATCCCTTTGTTTAGTTTTTTCAAATTCGCAATTTTTATTGCATTTTGATACTAACAACGGCCGCCCGCGCCGCATATCGGCACATGCTGATCTCGGTGTAGGGATTTCCTGATAAGCGGGTCGGCACGGCCATGCCGCGCCGCCGCGTCGGAATTTCCTTACCTCATCTACAGCGTTTCCTGATGGCAGGCCAAGCGCTTCGACCGCATGATACGCACCACCATCACAAGGATACCCATGCGTCACCTGATGCTCGTACCGCTCACCTGCCTGTTGCTGGCAGCCAATGTCCGCGCCGCCGCGACGGAAACCTGCCGTCCCGCCTCCAGCGACGACATCGCCGGCCTGTTCGAGCGCTGGAGCCGGGCGCTGGCCAGCGGCCGGGTGGACGCGGTGCTGGCCAACTACGCGCCGCGCTCGGTGCTGCTGGCGCCCGCCACGGCGGACCCGCTGCTGTCGGCGCGCCAGAAACGCGCTTACTTCGCGCGCCTCCTGCGACGCCGGCCGGTGGTGCGCATCGACAGCCGCCATATCGACATCGATTGCGACACGGCGATCGATGCCGGCACCTACTCGTTCCGCTTCGCCGACGGCAGCCATCTCACGGCGGGCTACAGCTTCATCTACCAGCGCGTGCGGCAACGCTGGCGCATTGTCAGCCACCGCTACTCGGAACTACCCGGCCGCGATTGAGATGGCCGGGTAGCGCCGGCTCAGCTCGGCCAGCTTCGCACGGCATTCCTCCATGGTCGCCGCCAACACGGCGTCGATCTCCACCGCGCCCCGCCGCTCGCGTTCGCCCAGGCGCCCTAACACGTACTCGTACGTGCGCGCCGAGTCCTCGAACAGCAGGCGCAAACGCAACTGCAGATCGGCGGGAGGCGCCTCCAGGCGCTTCGCCAGTATTTCATCCAGTAAGTGCAACACTGAACGCAATCCCGCCATGTATTGCTGGTAGAACGCTGCTTCCCTCATTTCATGTCCTGTGGTGATGGTGAGTCGTGACAAGGACATTGCCGCAAGCACCGGCGCGGCGCCATCGGCAACGGCGGATATTCGGGTAGGGATTGACGCCGGCCGCTGTCAGGAAATCCTCAGTCGAACTGCTCAGTCGAACTGATAACGCAGCGTCACGCTGAGCTGGCGGTCGTTGCTCCACCAGCTCTGCGGCCGTGTCTCGGCGCCAAAGTTGGCGCGGCGGATGGTGCGCAACAGATTGCCGCCCTCCAGCGCCACGGTCAGCCCGGGGCTCAGCTTGCAGGCCACGGACGCGTCCAGCCAGCCGTAACCCTCGCTATACACGGGCAACACGCCCAGCCCGACATAATTGTTGACGTTGCTGAGGAAGCGGCTGCGCCAGTTGTACGCCACCCGGCCCGACCAGCCGGCGCGCTGATAGATTCCGACCAGGTTGACGCTGTGGCGCGACAGATTCGGCAGCGGAATGTCGGCGCCCAGCAGCGCGTTCGGCGTGGCGCTGTCCACCAGCGTGTAATTGGCCTGCAAGCCCAGTCCGCTCAGCCAGCCCGGCAGGAAATCGTACGTCTGCTGGTAGCCGAGCTCCGCGCCCCGCACCAGCGCCGGGTTGCTGTTATACGGCCGGCTGACCTGATAGACCGCGCCGTCGTGGGTTTCCGCCTGGCTGAGGTTGGTGATGAAGCCGGTCACGCGCTTATGGAACAGCGTCAGCGTGGCCGCGCCGGACTGCCCGAAGTAACGTTCCAGCGCGAGGTCCAGGTTGTTGGCGCGGATCGGCTGCAACGCCGGATTGCCGGCGCTGCCGCTGTTGGCGCTGGGCGTGATGCTGTTGCTGAGCAGCGTCAGCGATGGCGACAACTGGTCGAAGTTGGGGCGCGTCAGCGACTTCGAGGCCGCGCCGCGCAGATACCACGCGTCCGCCAGTTGAAGGCGCAGGTTCAGGCTGGGCAGGTAGTCGAGGTAGGCGTGCGTCAGCGCGATCGGCGCCAGCGCGCCGCTCGACGGCAACGATTGCATGCCCTGCACCGCCTCCCGCGTGCGCACCGCGCGCAGCCCGGCATTGCCCTCCAGCGCCGCCGGGTCGGCGTGGAAGCGCGCCTGCAGATAGGCGGCCGTGGTGCGCTCGCGGATGCGCCACATGCCGAGCGGGCCGGCCGCCGGCAGCGGCGCCGTCACCCCGAGCTGGCGGCGCAGCGCGGCCACGTCGCGCGCCAGGTCCAGGCTGCCGGCCAGGTAGTGGTCCAGGCCCCGCCCGCCGTCTGGCATGAAGGCCGGATACGGATACGCCGCGGCCAGCGCCGGCATCGCCAGCAGCGATGGCTCGCCGGGCACCGGCGCGTCGGCCGTGACCAGCCCCGGCGCGTTGCCGGCGGCCCGCGCGGCCGCGCGCACGCCCACCGATAGCTCGTCCAGCCAGCCGGTCATGCGGTAGCCGGCGTCCAGCCGCAGCGCGTCCAGCTTGCCGTCATAAGGGCGGGCCGCGTACGAGACGCGCGCCAGCCGCAGGCGCGACGGATCGCGCAAATCCTCGCCCGCCGCCGTCACCACCGGCTGCGGGCCCGACAGGTCGACGCCCACCGCGTCCAGCTGGCCGGCCAGTATCGGCCCGGCGAAGTACAGCGCGTTGTGGCTGTCGCTGTGGCTGAGATCGGCCTTCAGGCGCAGCGCGCCGAGCTTCCAGCCGCCGCCCAGCGCCAGCGCGCGGTTGCGGTCGACCGTGTCACGCGCGAAGCTGAAGATGCTGACCGGCGCCCGCAGCCAGGTGACGCGGCTGACGTCGCTGGTGCCGGGGAACAGCGTCACGCTGCCCGGCAGCACGCCGGCGCCGTTGGCCAGCACGATCTGGTAGGTGTCCTGGCGCGTGCGGAACCGCTCGTAACGGCCCTCGGCGTACACTTCCGCGCCGGCCGCCGGCCGCCATTGCAGGGTGACGGCCGCCGCGTCGCGCTCGCGCCGGCCGGCGCTGGAGGATTCGGTGTGGCTGCTGGCGGCCGCCACCTGCCGGCCCGCCAGCAAGTCGGTCCGCGGCAGCGGCGCGCCAAAGCTGCTCTGGTCCTCGCGCCAGGCGCGGCGCTGGTGAACCAGGTTGAGCAAGGCGCCAAACTCGGCCGCGCCGGCGCCGCGCCAGCGCTCGCTGGCCAGCAGCGACCATTGCGGCTGGCTGTGGCCGGCCAGCTCGTCGCGCACCAGGCGCGCGGTGCCGGCCAGGCGGCGCCCGGCGAAATCGAACGGGCGGCGGCCGCGCAAGTCGATGGCGCCGCCCAGGCCGCCCTCGATCTGCTCGGCCATGCCGCTTTTGTAGACATCGATGCCGGCCACCATTTCGGCCGGGACGTCGGCGAAGTCGAGATTGCGGCCGCTGCCGGCCGTGAAGACCTCGCGGCCATTGAAGGTGGTCGACATCTGCGTCAGGCCGCGGATGGCGACGGCGCCGCCCTCGCCACGGTCGCGCGCCACCTGCACGCCGGTGACGCGCTGCAGGGCGTCCGTCACGCTAAAGTCCGGCAACGCCTGGATCGCGTCCGCCGCCACCGCGTCGACGATGGCCAGCTGCTCGCGCCGGACCTGCTGCGCCGCCTGCAGGCTGGCGCGCGGCCCCTCCACCACCACGGTCGGCGTGACCTCCTGCGCCCGCGCCCACAGCGTCCAGGCCAGCGCGGTCCAGCCGGCGGCCAGGCGCACCTTGCCGTGTCCACTCATGCGCCGCCGTCCTGCGCCGGCATGTGGCGCTCCACCAGTTGCAGCAACGCCTGCGACTGGTAGCCCTTGGCCAATTGCCGCAACTGCTCGGCGAACGGGCGGTAGGCGCGGTCGCGGCCGATCAGGTAGTCGGCGCGCTCGACGATGGCGCGCATATTGCCCAGCTGCGCCAGCTCATGCAGCACCGCCATCTCGGCCGGCGGCGGCACGATCAGCGGCGCGTCCGCGCCATCGTCCCGCGCCGCCGGCAGGTGGTAGCGCCACTCCAGCCTGAGCCAGTGGTTCAAGGCCGCCAGCAGCAGCTCGAGGTCGATCGGCTTGGACAGGCGCTCGTTGAAGCCGGCGTCCAGCAGCAGCTGGCGGTCGGCGCCGTCCACGCTGGACGACACCGCCAGCACCGGCAAGGCGCCGGTGTCGGGATCGCGGCGCAGCGCGCGCACAGCCGCCAGGCCGTCCATGCCGGGCATGGCGATATCCATCAGCACCAGGTCCGGGCGCCGCCGCGCCACCTGCTCCAGCACCGCCTGGCCATGGGCCGCCTGCGCCACCGTGAAGCCCAGCGGCGTCAGCATGTCGGCCAGCAGGCGGCGATTTTCCGGGCGGTCGTCCGCCACCAGCAGGTGGCGCCGCGGCCCGTGGTAGCCGGTGATGGCGTATGGCAGCGCCACCGGCGCGGCCGCCTCCTGCGCCACCACCGGCAGCGTCAGCTCGAAGCGGAAGCGGCAGCCCTGCCCCTGCTGGCTGTCGACCTCGATCTCGCCGCCCAGCAGGCGCACGAACTGGCGGCTGATCGCCAGCCCCAGGCCGGTGCCGTCCTGGCGCCGCGGCAGCTCGCCGGCCTGTTCGAACGGCAGGAAGATGCGCTCGCGCTGGGCCGGCTCGATGCCGACGCCGGTGTCGGCCACCTCGAAGCGCAGGCGCTGCCCGTCCAGCGCCGAGACCCGCAGGCTGACCCCGCCCCGGTCGGTGAACTTGACCGCGTTGGCCAGCAGGTTGAGCAGGGCCTGGCGCAGGCGCCGCTCATCGGTCAGCACCATGGCCGGCACGGTGGCGCCGATCTCGCATTCGAAGCTGAGCTCCTTTTGTTCGGCCTGTATCCGCACCAGGTCCGCCAGCCCCTGCAGGCACTGGCGCAGCGCCACCGGCGCCATCTGCGGCTCCAGCTTGTTGGCCTCGATCTTGGCCGCGTCCAGCAGGTCGTTGATCTGCGTCAGCAACTGCTCGCCGCTGTCGTGGATCACCGTCACGCCGGCGCGCTGGCGCTCGCTCAGGGTGGGATCGCGCCGCAGCAGTTGCGCGTAGCCGAGGATGCCGTTGAGCGGCGTGCGCAATTCGTGGCTCATCTGCGCCAGGAATTCGCTGCGCAGGCTGGCCAGCCGCTGCGCCTCCTCCAGCGCCGCCTCGCGCGCCGCCTCCACCTGCTTGCGCCCGGTGATGTCGCGCGCGAAGCCCACGGTGCCGAGCACGGTGCCATCCTCGTCCACCACCGCCGCCTTGAAGGTCTCGACCCACACCGGGCCGTCCGGGCCGTTTTGCAGGGTTTCCACCGTGCGCGCCTGGCGGTTGGTCATGACTTCCAGGTCCTCCTGCCGGAACAGCGGGCCCAGCGCCGGGATCACGTCGTCGTCGGACAGGCCCACCATGTCCTCGACGTCGCGCGACCAGGTGTTGGCCACCGCGCGGTTGGCGGCCAGGTAGCGGCTTTCGGTGTCCTTGAACCAGACCCACCACGGCAGGGTGTCGATCAGCACCCGCAGATAGCGGGTTTGCTGGCGCAGTTCGGCGGTGCGCTGCTGCACGATGCGCTCCAGGTCGGCGTTCAGGCGGCCCACCAGCTGGTGCGAGCGGCGCAGGCGGACCATGAACACCGCGATGCACAGCAGCAGCGCGATGCTGCCGCCCAGCACGGTCCAAAGCCAGCGCTGCTGCAGCGCGCGCCGTTCGAGCTCGGCTTGCTGGCTGGTGTTGCTGCGGGTCAGCATGTCGATGCGGCGCTGCTTGTTTTCCGACTCGTAGCGTTCGGCCAGCTCCATCACGCGGGCGCTGTTCTTGTCGCGCACCGCCTTGGCGGCCAGCGCGGCCGCCTCCTGCGCATAGGCGTAGGCGCGGCGGTAATCGCCGCGGCGCGCGGCAAGCTCGGCCAACTGGCGCGCGCTCGCGCCCACGTAGACCTCCTTGCCCACCTGTTTCGCCAGCAGATAGCCCTGGTCGGCGTCGCGGCGCGCCGCGCCGAGCTCGCCCAGCGCGGCATATTCCGCGCCGCGCGCCGACAGCGTCCACCACATGCCGACCGGATTCGGATAGCGCTGGTACACGGCGGCCGCCTCGTCCAGCAGGCGCAGCGCCTCGGCGTGACGGGCCTGGCGCGACAGATTGGCGGCCAGGTTGTGCAGGCTGTTGGCGACATAGAAGGGGCCGCCGACCTCGCGGTACAGCAGCAGCGCGCGGCGCACCAGCGCCTCGCCGCCGTGCAGGTCGCCGCTGGCGGTGCGCACCCCGCCCTCGCCGGCCAGCGCCTGCGCGCGCAGCAGGCTGGAGCCGTCGGCGCGCGCGGCGTTGGCCATGGCCAGATAGTGGCGCAGGGCGTCTTGCTGGTTGTCGCTCTGGGAGAACGACAGCGCCATGCACTGGTGCCCCAGCGCCAGCGCGCGCGGCGAGGCGCTGGCCTGCGCCACCTCCATCGCCTGCACGCACAGCGCCACCGATTCGTCCAGCTTGCCCATCCGGCTGTACGTCATGGAGACCCGCAGCAGCGCCTCCGCGTGCAGCTCGGGCCGGCCGGCGCCGGCCAGGCTGGCCGCGGCCGCCTGGGTGATCGCCAGCAAGCCCTCGAAGCGGCCCTGGTTGACGGTGTTCAGCGCCAGCACCAGGTTGGCCTCGCCCTGGCCGACGCGGTCGCCGTCGCGCTGCGCCTGCGCCAGCGCGCGCTCGGCCAGCTGGCCGGCGCGCTCGCTGTGCGCGAGGATCAGTTCGGTGCGGGCCAGCAGGTTGAGCGCGGCGGTATGGTCGGCGCCGGCGGCGTCCGGCGGCACGTCCTGCAGCCGTTGCGCCTGCATGGAGGCGGACTGGATGTCGCGTTCCGCCAGCGCGCCCACGCGCGCCACCTCGGCCCGCCATTGCGGCAGCGTCTGCGCGGCGGCGGCCGGCGCCAGCGCGACGGTGGCCGCCAGCAGCCAGCCGCGCGCCACCGCCCCCGCCCTTGCCCTCGCCGTGCCCGACGGCCATCGCCCGCTTCCCATGCCGCCACTCCCGTTCGCCAAAGCGAGCAGTATGCCGAAGCGGTCGGGCCGCGGCTATCAGGCGGGGCGGATTTGCGTTAGGGAAATCCCTACAGCTACTTGCCCAGCGCGTGGTCGATGCCGTAGCGCAGCATGTCGGCGTTGCTCTGGAAGCCCATCTTCTGCATCAGGCGCGCCTTGTGGGTGCTGACCGTCTTGTTGCTGATCGCCAACTCGTCGGCGATCTGGTTGACCGTTTTGCCGCGCACGAACAGGCGGAAGATGCTGAGCTCGCGGTTGGACAGCTGTTCATGGGCCTGCTCGAACTGGCCGCCCTCGCTTTCAAACACCATCTGCTCGGCCAGGCCGGGGTCGATGTAGCGGCCGCCGGCGGCCACCTTGCGCACCGCCAGCAACAGGGTTTCGGGATCGCCGTCCTTGGTCATGTAGCCGTTGGCGCCGGCCTTCAGCGCGCGCCGCACCACCAGCGCCTCGTTGTGCATGCTCAGCACCAGGATCGGCAGGCTGGGCGCGTGGGCGCGGATGCGCCCGATCAGGTCGATGCCGCTGATGCCGGGCATCGACATGTCCAGCAACACCATGTCGCACGGCACCGTGCGCACGCTCTCCAGCACCTGGCCGCCGTTGGTGGCCTGGGCCACGATGGTAACGTCGCCGGCCAGGCCGAACAGCTGCAACAGCCCGCCCCGGACAATGGCGTGATCGTCGGCGATCAAAATTCGTATCATGGGATAGCGCTTTCCAAAGACAATCTCAACATTCTGTATCATGCTACCGCTTCCCCGCCCGGATCAATGCTTGTTCCATGGTTACAACACATCTTCGCCCGCGTACTCGACGCGGTTGCGTCCCAGCTGCTTGGCCCGGTACAGTGCTTGGTCGGCCAGGCCGATCCACTCCTCCGGCGCCCGCCCCAGCTCCGGCCGGCCGCACACCACGCCGCAGCTGCAACTGATCCGCAACTCCTGCTGGGCGTCGATGCGCACCGGCGTGGCGCCGACCGCGCGCTGCAGCTGCTCCAGCCGCTGGCGGCCGCTGGCCAGGTCCAGGCCCGGCATCAGCAGCATGAACTCCTCGCCGCCGTAGCGCCCCACGGTGTCGCTGGTGCGCAGCTGCGCCTGCACCCGCCGCACCACTTCGCGCAGCACCTCGTCGCCGGCCAGGTGGCCGTGGGTGTCGTTGATGCGCTTGAAGTAATCGAGATCCAGCATCACCAGCAGGAAGGCCGGCGCGCCGGGCGCGCTCAGCGCCGCCAGCCGCTCCATCAGCGCCACCCGGTTCCAGGCCTGGGTCAGGCCATCCTTCAGCGAGCGCAGGCGGTGCTCCTCGCGCGACGCCTCCAGCTCCGCCGTGCGCTCGGCCACCCGCCGTTCCAGCAGCGCGCGCTGGCGCAGCACCAGCGCCACCCGGTAGCGGTGCAGCATGCCGATCAGGCCCAGCGCCAGCAGCCCGGCGCCGGCATAGGCCCAGCCGGTCTGCCACCAGGGCGGGACGATCACCAACGGCAACTCCAGCACCGCCGAGGCGGCCTGCAGCGAGCTGTGCTCGGCCACCACCTGCAGGCGATAGCGGCCCGGCGCCAGCGCGGTGTAGCGCAGGTCGCCGGTGTCGCTGGCCGACCAGGCGGTTTCCTGCCCCAGCAGGCGATAGCGGAAGCTCAGCGTCTCGTGATTCTGGTACAGCGGCGCGGCCAGTTGCACGTCCAGCGAGCCGCCGTTCCAGTCGGCGCCGGCGCCTGGCATGGCGGCGCCGTTGTAGCGCAGCGACGCCAGTTGCAGGGGGATGGTGCGCGGCTCGAACAAGGCCTCCGGCCGCAGCAGGTGCGACAGGCCGTTGCTGGTGCCGACCCAGATCGAGCCGTCGGTGTCCTCGTACAGCGCGTTCTGGTTGCTGTCGTTCCAGACCATGCCGCTGCGCTGGTTGAACAGCCGCCAGCGCTGGCCGTTCCACACCATCAGGCCGGTATCGGTGCTCAGCCACAGCCAGTGCCGCTGGTCGACCAGCATCGCCTGCACCGCGCGGCCGTCCAGCAAGGGTTCACGCAGCGGCTCCAGCCGCAGCTGCGCGCCGGCGCCATCCCCGCGCCACAGGCCGCCGCCATGGTCGTCGGCCACCCAAATGGTGTTGCCGTCGCAGGCCACATGGGAGAACACATGCTCGCCGGCCGGCAACGGCTGGCGCGACCAACGGCCATCGCGCAGGCGCAGCAGCCCCTCGGGACCGACCACCCACAGGCGGCCGCCGGCATCGAGGCAGCCATTGGTGACATGGGCGTCGGCGCCCAGCAAATCGGCCGCCACCCGCCGCGGCACAGGCGCCCGCAGCGGATCGGCGATCAGAAACAGGCCGCTCTCGGCGCAGATCCACAGCTGGCCACCGGCGTCGAACAGCAGCTTGTAGATGACGCCGGGCGGCATCCCGGTGATCTGGTGGTCGCGGCCCTGGGCGTCACGGCGCACCAGCACCCCGACCAGGTCGCCCAGCCACAAGCCGCCCTGGGCATCCTCGGCCAACGCGCTCCAGGCCTGGCTGGCCAACACGCCGTCGCGCCGCGCGGCGAAGCGCTGGCCGTCCCATTGCGCCAGGCCGGCGCCGGTGCCGATGTGCAGCCGGCCATCGCGGGTGCGCAACATGGTCCACACATCGTCGTCGGGCAAGCCCTCCTGGCGGGTCCAGTTCTCCCAATGGCGGTAGCCCTGCCATTGGACCACACCGCGCCCGGGCAGCCCCAGCCAGGCGTCGCCGTCGCGGTCCAGCAGCAAGGCGTGGAAACCGGAGGTGAAGTGCAGCCCCTGGGCGGCGCCATAGCGCTCCCACCCTTGGGCGCCGAGCCGGAAAAGGCCGTTATCGTTGAAACTGATCACCCGGCCGTCGCGGTCCTGCACCAACGGCGTGGCCCAGGCCTGCACCGCGGCGGCGTAATTGGCCGGGCTGCGGTCGGTGAAACGCTGCGCGCCCGGCGCCAGCCGCATCACCTTGGCCGCGCTGTTGAGCCACAGGGCGCCGGCCTGGTCGCGCAGCAAGCCATTCCATTGCTGCGCCGGCAAGCCCTCGGCGGCGCCCAGCAGCGTCAGCGCGCCGTCGCGGTAACGGCACAGCCTGGTGCCACAGCCCAGCCACAGGGTGCCGTCGGCGTCGCGCAGCACGCCATGCAGGTCCTTCAGCTCGGGATGGGCGTCCACCTGGGCCTCGCTGAACACCTCGGCGCTGCGCCAGCCGCCCTTGCCGTCGGGCTGGACCTGGTGCAGCCGGCCGCTGGCCTGTACCAGCAGGTGCCCGGCGTCGATCGACACCAGGTGCCGCCCGAACCTGACCGGCAGCGCGCGGCCGTCGTCGCGCCGCACCGGCAGCAGTTGCTGGCCATCGAGCACGAACAGGCCGCGATCGGCGCCCACCCACAGGCGCCCCGCCGGATCGACGTGCAGGACGTTGATGTGGTAATTCTGCTTCAGGCTGTGGCGGCGGAAGCGGCTGCCGTCAAAGCGGTACAGGCCGTTGTCGGTGCCGGCCCACAGGTAGCCGGCCCGGTCCTGCGCCAGCGCCTGCACGCTGACGTTGGTCAGGCCCTCCAGCTGGCCGAAGCTGCGCAGCGGCAGTTGCTGGGCGCGCGCCGGCGTCAGCGCGGCCAGCGCGAGGGCGGCCAACCAGGCGCCGCCGCGGCCGCCGGTGAAGAGAGAGCGTGTCGTCATAACGTCAGTTCGTGCTGGTGAGCCACCCATTGCAAGGCGGCGTAGGCGCCGTCGAAATCGAGCTTGTCCAGGCTGCGCTGAAGCGCCTCGCGGTCCCATATGCCGAACGTGGCCTCGAATTCCACCGCGCAGCCGGCGAACCCCTCGGCCACCGCCGCGTCGCCGGCGCGCATCTGCGCCGCCATCCGCCGCAGCTGCGCCAGCCAGGCGGCCGGCGGCCGCGCGGCGGCGCCGGCGCCGGCCGCGTCGGCGCGGGCCGCCGGCAGGCTCTGGTCGAGGCTGGCGCACAGGTCGGCCAGCGCCGCCTCCAGCGCGGCCAGCGCGGGGCCGCACGACTCCGGCGCCGGCTGCTGGCGGATCGCCAGCTCCAGCTCGCGCGCCCAGTGCTCGACCCGCGCCGCGCCCATGCCCTGGGCCAGGCCGCGCAGCGCGTGCGCCTGGCGCAGCGCGTCGGCCTGGTCGCGGCGCGCCAGGGCCGCGCGGATGCGCAGCGCGCAATCGTGCTCGTCGCGCCGGAACCAGCGCAGCACCTTGTGCAGCAGCGCCTCGTTGCCGTTGACGCTGCGGCGCGCCTGCGCCAGGTCCAGCCCGGCCACGCTGTCGAGCGGCGCCACCGTCCGCGGCGCCTCGCCGTGGCCCTGCCAGCCGCCGTGCCGCTCCTGCAGATAGTGTTGCAGCAGGCGGTGCAGCGCGGCCAGGATCAGCGGCTTGCTGATATGGTCGTTGAAGCCCTCGCGCTTGCAGCGCTGCCACTCCTCCGGCAGGGTGTTGGCGGTCATGGCGATGATCGGCAGGCCATCGAAGCGCCGCTCCGCGCGCAGCCGCACGGTGGCGGCGTGGCCGTCCAGCTCCGGCATGTGCAGGTCCATGAACACCAGCTGGTAGCGGTGCGCGGCGTCGGCCGCCTGCAGGCGCGCCAGCGCGTCGGCGCCGTTGGCGGCCAGGTCGACCTGGATGCCGCAGGCCTGCAGCAGGCCGACGGCGATCTCCTGGTTGATCTGGTTGTCCTCGACCAGCAGCACGCGCGCGCCGCGGAACTGCGGCGCCCGCGGGCGCACGCCGCCGCCCGCCAGGCGGCGCTCGGGCGCGAACAGCTGCAGCAGCGTGTCGGCCATGCCGGCGCGGGTGACCGGCTTGACCAGCACGGCGTCGGCGCCGAGCGCCTGGGCGGCGGCCGACGGCTCGCTCTCGCCCTGGCTGGTCAGCAGCGCGATCCTGGGCGGCAGGCCGTCGCGCGCGCCGGCGCGCCGCAGCGCCGGGTCGGCGCCCAGGCCCGGCAGCGTGGCGTCGGCCAGCACCAGGTCGACGTGGGCGCCGTCCGCCGCCAGGCTGGACATGGCGTCCGGCCAGCTGTCGCACGTGCCGGCGGCCAGCCCCAGCCCGGCCAGCGTGCCCTGCAGCGCCGCCCGCGCGGTGGCGTTGTCATCGACCACCAGCACCCGCAAGCCCGGCAGCGAGGGCGGCAGCGGCGGCGCCGCCGCCGCCGCGCGCGCCTGCCGCAGCCACAGTTCCACCACGAAGCGGCTGCCGGCGCCGGCCACGCTGTCGGCCCGGATGGTGCCGCCCATCAGGTCCACCAGGCTCTTGCAAATGCTCAGGCCCAGGCCGGTGCCGCCGAACCTGCGGGTCGACGAGCCGTCGGCCTGGGTGAAGGCCTGGAACAGCCGTTCCATCTGCGCCGGCGACATGCCGATGCCGGTGTCGCGCACGCTGAACGCCAGCCGCACCCGCTCGGGCTGGCGCTCCAGCACCCGCACCGCCAGCGCCACCTCGCCCTGGGCGGTGAACTTGAGCGCGTTGCTGAGCAGGTTGATCAGCACCTGCCCGAGCCGCAGCGCGTCGCCGCACAGCGCGCGCGGCACCTCGGGCGGCACGTCGAAGTTGCACTCCAGGCCCTCGCGCCCGCGGCCGCCGCCGCTGACGGCCGCGACGTGGGCCAGCACGTCGTCCAGGTCGAAGTCGGCGTGCTCGATCTCCAGCTTGCCGGCCTCGATCTTGGAGAAATCCAGGATGTCGCTGATGATGCCCAGCAGCGAGTTGCCGGCGTTGTGGATCTTCTGCACGTAGTCGCGCTGGCGCGACGGCACCTCGGTGCTCAGCGCCAGGTAGGACAGGCCGATCACCGCGTTCATCGGCGTGCGGATCTCGTGGCTCATATTGGCCAGGAACATGGACTTGGCCTGGGTCGCCTCCTCCGCCCTGGCGCGCGCCGCCTCGGCCTGGCGGAACAGCAGCGTGTTCTGCAGCGCCGCGCCGATGTGGGCGGCGATGGTCTCCAGCAGGCGCTGGTCGCCGGCCTTGTACGGCGCGCGCCGCTGCACCGACACCGCGCCCTGCGCCAGGCCGTGGGCGATGATGGGCACGCACAGCTTGGAATGGCTGTCGCGCACCACCAGCTCGCCGATGCCGGTGGCCGCCACGCGGCCGCACATCTGGTGCGCCGGGCAGGCGGCCAGCGCCGGCGAGCTGTCCGGATAGCGGAACTGCAGCGCGCCGCTGTCGTGATCGACCAGCGCGATGCAGGTGACGTCGGCCGCGAAGCTGGCGCGCACGTGGTCGCCGACCTGGGCGATCAGGGCCTCGAGGTCGAGCTTGCCGGCGAGGATTTGCGCCACGGCGTTGACCGTGGCCAGCTCGGCGTTGCGCTCGCTGGCCTCGCGGTGCTGGTGCTCGGCCAGCGCCTTCTGCTGCATCACCTCGTTGGTGCGCGCGGCCACCTCCTTCTCCAGCGCGCCGCGCTGGGCCGCCAGGCGCCAGATGCGCAGCCGGTAGACGCCGTACAGCGCGCCGGCCGCCAGCGCCGTGGCCAGCGCCCGGAAGCCCCAGGTCTGGTACCACCACGGCTGCACCCGCACCGGGATGCGCAGCGTGTGCGCGCTCCACAGCCCGGCGCGGTTGGAGCCGCGCACCAGCAGCTGGTACTGGCCGGGCGGCAGGTTGGTGTAGGCCGCCACCCGGTGCGCGGCGTCGGCCGCGATCCAGTCGCGGTCGTACCCCTCGAGCCGGTAGGCATAGCGGTTGAGCTCGGGCGCGGTGAAGTCCAGCGCGGCGAACTCCACGGCGAAGCTGTTGGCGGCGGCCGCCACCCGCAGGCCGGGGCCGCCCGCGCCGTTGTGCGGCGCCGGCGGCCCCGCCTGGCCGCCGAGGCGCACCTCGGTCGCCACCACCGGCGGGTTCAGGCGCCATCCATGATACTGTTCCGGCCGCACGATGGTGAGCCCGCCCGAGCCGCCGAACACCAGCTCGCCGTTGCTGGTGGCGCTGCCGGCGCCGGCCCAGTACGGCGCGTAGCGGGCCCCCTCGGCGCGCCCGATCACACCCACCGCGTAGCTGTCCGGGTCGACCACCACGATGCCGTCGTCGGTGCTGCCCCAGACGCGGCCGGCGCGGTCGGCCAGCAGCGCGTTGATGTTGGTGTTCGGCAATCCCTGGGCCGCGCCCAGCCGGCGGAAGCGGCGCTGGCCGTCGGCGTGGCCGCCCTCCATCACGTCGATGCCGGCGCCGCCGCCCACCCACAGGCGGCCGTGGCGGTCCAGGTGCAGCGCCGCCACGTAGGCGTGCGACAGCGCGCCGGGCCGGGCCGGATCGGCGCCGATGCGCTGCAGCACCGCGCCGCTGGCCACCTCCACCCGGTTCAGGCCGGTGGCGGTGCCGACCCAGACATAGCCCGCGCCCGCCGGCCCGGGCAGCACCACATTGATGTCGGCGCCGTTCAGGCCCTCGATGTGGCGCACCTTGCGCAGCACGCCGTCGCGGTCCAGCCGGGCCTGGAACAAGCCCTCGGCGCTGGTGCCCAGCCAGTACAGCTCGCCGGTGCGGGCGATGGTGTGGATCAGCCAGCGGTCGTCCAGCCACGGCGCCGCCACGCGCGCGGTGCGCTGGCCGCCGGCGTCCGAGCGGTACAGGCCGGACGGCGTGGCCAGCCAGACCTGGCCGTCGGCGTCGGTGTACAGGGTGGTGACGGCGTTGGACGGCAGCAGGCCGCGATGGCGCTCGCCGCTCTGGCGCCACGGCGTCACCGTGCCGCGCACCGGATCGATCAGGTCGGCGCCGCGGCGCGCGAAGCCGGCCCACAGGCGGCCGTCGGGCGCCTCGGCGAGCGACATGACGTCGCCGTCCGCCAGCCCGGCCCGGCCGGGCGAGGCGCGCCCCAGCGACAGCGCCGCCTGCCCCGGCTGGTACTGGGCGAGGCCGTTGTCCGTGCCCAGCCACAGGGTGCCGGCGCGGTCGCCAAACACGGTGCGCACGATGCCGCTGGGGACCCCGGCCGGCGCCCGCGGGTCGTGGCTCAGCACGCGCGCGGCGCCGCTGGCGCGGTTGATCACCGCCACCCCGCCGGCGTACGAGCTGATCCAGATCTCGCCCGGCACCGGCTCGGCGATGGCGCTGACGCTCTCGTTCTTCATCAAGGCCACCGCCGCCTCGCCGGGCGCGAACCGGCGCACCGCGCCGCCGCGCGGGTCCAGCACGAACAGGCCGTCGCCGTTGGTGCCGATCCACAACTGGCCGTCGCTGTCCTGGAACAGCGCGTCCACGCACGGCGCCAGCCCGGTGCGGGTCGGCACGCGCACGCCGACGAAGCCGCCCAGCCGCGGGTCGTAGCGCGCCAGCCCGTGCAGGGTGCCGACCCACAAGGTGCCGGCGGCGTCGCGCCGCAGCGACTTGACCACCTTGGACGGCAGGCCGTGGGCGCCGCCGGCGCCGAAATGGGCGGCCCGGGTGCGGGCCGGGTCGGCCAGCCCGCGCAGGTGGTCCAGCCCCTGGTCGGAGCCCACCCACAGGCCGCCGGCGCCGTCGTCGGCGATCGCCAGCACGCCCGGCGCCGCCAGGCCGGCGTTGTCCACGCCGTAGGTCACGAAGCTGTCGGAGCCCGGCTCGTAGCGCGCCAGGCCGCCGCTGGCGGTGCCGATCCACAGGCGGCCGCCGGCGTCGACGTGCAGCGGGCCGACGAAATTGTCGGGCAGCGTGCGGCTGTCGCCGGGGATGCTGGCGTAGTTGCGGAAGCGGTAGCCATCCCAGCGCGACAGGCCGCCCTGGGTGCCGACCCACAGGAAGCCGTCGCGGTCCTGGGCGAGCGCGGTGACGATGACATTGCCCAGGCCCTGCTGGCTGCCGAGGTTGTGGAACAGCGGCTGCACCAGCCCCGCCCAGCGCGCCGGCGGGGATGGCGCCACGGCGGGCGCGGCGCGGGCGCCGAGCGCCCACAGCAGCCACGCCAGCGCGGCCAGGCGGCGCCAGCCCTGCGTCATGCCGACGCCCGCGGCAGGATCACCTCGATGCAGGTGCGGCTGCCGGGCACGCTGGAGATGGTGACCTTGCCGTCCAGGCTCAGCACCCGCTCGCGGATGCCCAGCAGGCCGAACGAGTGCGGCCGCGCCTGCGCCAGGTCGAAGCCGCGGCCGTCGTCGACGATCTGCAGCTCGCAGCGGCCGCCGGCGCAGCGCAGCGTGACCGTGGTCTCGCTGGCGTCGGCGTGGCGGGCGATATTGGTCAGCGATTCCTGCACGATGCGGAACAGCGCGATGGCCTGCTGCTCGCCCGGGCTGCCCTGCTCCTCCAGCATCAGCGTCAGGCTGCAATTGAGGCCGCTATGCGTGCGGAACTCGTCGACCAGCCATTCCAGCGCCGAGCCGATGCCCAGGTCCAGCACGGTCGGACGCAGGCTGGTGGCGACGTTGCGCACCACGCTGAGGCTGCGGTCGACCAGCTCGGTCATGTCGCGCACCTGTTCGTTCAGGCCGGGCACGTCGGCGCCAAAGCGCACCCGCAGCAGCGCGGCGCGCATGCGCAGCGCCGTGAGCGACTGGCCCAGCTCGTCGTGCAGCTCGCGCGCGATGTGCTTGCGCTCGTCCTCGCGCGCGCTCTCGCGGTGGGCCGCCAGCTCGCGCACCTCGGCCGTGCGTTCCGCCACCTGCTGCTCCAGGCTGTCGCGGTACTGCTGCAGGATGCGCTCGGCGATGCGGCGCTCCTGGTTCTCGCGCGCCAGCAGCGCGTTCTGGGCCTGCAGCTGGGCCTGCATCGCGGCCAGCCGCAGATGGGTGGTGACGCGCGCCACCACCTCCTCCGACTGCAGCGGCTTGGTGACGTAGTCGACCGCGCCGGCGGCGAAGCCGGCCACCTTGTCGGCGGTGTCGCGCAGCGCCGTCATGAAGATCACCGGGATCGCCGCCGTCGCCGCGCTGGCCTTGAGGCGCCGGCACACCTCGAAGCCGTCGATGCCGGGCAGCATCACGTCCAGCAGGATCAGGTCGGGCGGCGCGAACGCCACCCGCCGCAGCGCCTCGTCGCCGCTTTGCGCCACCGACAGCCGCAGCCCCTGCTGTTCCAGCATCGCCACCGCCAGCGTCAGGTTGGCCGGGGTGTCGTCGACGATCAGGATGGTACGGTCCCGCAGATCAATTGGCATGCTCATGGGAACTCCAGCGGTGCGCGAAAAGGTTGGGTGCAGCGATGATGCTACCAGACAACGGCGAGCCCTCCCATGCTTGTTCCATCAATGCAACACGGGGCGCCATCACCGGACTCCGGCGGCGGCCGCGTGGCGGCGCAGGAAGGCTTCCATGTCCACCGCCGGCAGCGGCCGGCTGAAGAAATAGCCCTGCACCTCGTCGCATTGCTGGCCCCGCAGGAAATCCTGCTGGCCGGCCGTCTCCACGCCCTCGGCGATCACCTTCAGGCCCAGGGTGTGGGCCATGGCGATCACCGCGCGCACGATGGCGCAGTCGTTGCGGTCGTCCGGCAGGCCGTTGACGAAGGAACGGTCGATCTTCAGGTAGTCCAACGGGAAACTCTTCAGGTAACTGAGCGAGGAATAGCCGGTGCCGAAGTCGTCGACCGCCAGCCGCACGCCCAGCGACTTGAGCGCGATCAGCGTGCGGCGGGTGCGGCGGGCGTCCTGCATCAGCATGCTCTCGGTCAGCTCCAGCTCGAGCAGCTGCGGCGGCAGGCCGCTGACCTGCAGCGCGGCCTCCACCATGCGCACCAGGTCGGCGTCGCGGAATTGCCGCGCCGACAGGTTGACCGCCACCGGCAGCACCACGCCGTGCCGGGCCCGCCAGGCCTGGGCCTGCTGGCAGGCCTGCTGCAGCACCCAGGCGCCGATCTGCAGGATCAGGCCGTTCTGCTCGGCCAGCGGGATGAATTCGGACGGCGCCACCCGCCCCAGCAGCTGGCCGTCCCAGCGCAGCAGCGCCTCCATGCCGACCGCGGCGCCGCCGCTGAGGCTGGCGCGCGGCTGGTAATGCAGCGACAGCTCGGCGTGGCGCACCGCGTAGCGCAGCGCGTTGCCGACCTCGAGGCGGCGCCGCGTGCTGGTGCTCATCTCGGCCGTGAAATGCTGGTAGCGGTTGCCGCCGTCGGCCTTGGCGCGGTACATCGCGGTGTCGGCGTGGCACAGCAGCGTCTCGGCGTCGGCGCCGTCCTGCGGCGCCTGGCAGATGCCGATGCTGCAGCCGGCCGCCAGCTCGTAGTCGTCGATGTCGACCGGCCGCGCCAGCGCGCGCAGCAGGCGCCGCGCCAGCGCGCTGGTGCCGTGGCCCTCGTCGCGCGCCTCGATCAGCACGGCGAACTCGTCGCCGCCGATGCGCGCCACGCGCTCCAGCCCGCCGACGGCCTGCTCCAGCAGGCGGGCGCTGGCGATCAGCAGGCGGTCGCCGATCTCGCGCCCCAGCCCGTCGTTGATGTCGCGGAAATGGTCCAGCCCCAGCAGCAGCACGCCGACCCGGCCGCCGTGCTGGGCGGCCTGGGACAGCGCCAGCGTCAGGCGGTCGCGGAAGCTGTGGCGGTTGGGCAGCCCGGTCAGCGGGTCGCGCTTGGCCAGGAAGCTCAGTTGCGACTGGTAATCGTGCAGGCGGGTGACGTCGCGGCCGATGCCGACCAGGTGGCTGCCGCTGCGGCTGGGCACGCACGAGCGCACCATGGTCAGCTGCAGGATGGTGCGGCCGGCCGGCAAGTCCAGCACCAGCTCCTGCTCCACCGTCTGGCCGTCGGCGCTGCAGCGCCGGCAGGCCGCCTGCAGCTGCTCGCAGGCGGCGGCGCCGAACAGCCGCGACACCGGCTGGCCCAGCACCGCGCTGTGCGGCAGGCCGATCAGGCGCGCGAAGGCCGGGTTGATCTGCACGTAGCGGAACTGGCCGTCGTCGCCGGCCTCCAGCAGGTACAGCGCGTCCGACACGTGGTCGAAGATCTCCTGGTAGCCCACCATGCTGGCCTGCAGCGCCAGCTCGGCCGCGTAGCGCTCGGCCAGCTCGAACTGCAGGCGGCGGTTGATCTCCTTCAGCTCGGCGGTGCGGATCTCGGCCTCGCTCAGCAGGTCGCGCCGCACCTGCTGCAGCTGATGGGTCTGGCGTTGCAGCTGCAGGCGCATGTCGCGCAGCTGCAGATGGGTGCCCACGCGCGCCGCCACCTCGTCCACCTGCACCGGCTTGGTGACGTAGTCGACCGCGCCCAGCGCGAACGCCGACAGCTTGACGTCGGCCTGCTTGAGCGCGGTCATGAAGATCACCGGGATCTCGCTCATGCTGCCCTGCGCCTGCAGCTGGCGGCACACCTCCAGCCCGTCCATGTCCGGCATCATGGCGTCGAGCAGGATCAGGTCCGGCTGCGCGAAGCCGATGCGGCGCAGCGCCTCGGCGCCGCCCAGCGCGACGATGACCCGGTAGCCCAGCGACTCCAGATGGTCGACCACAAAGCCCAGGTTGGCCGGACGGTCATCGACGATCAGGATGGTGTGACACGGACGACCCGTTGCCGGCGCCTGGTCGGCGCTGACGGTTTGATTCACTTGGTTCTCCTTCAGCGGCCTCAACGACAGTTGAAGTCCCGTGCCAGCATGCCTGAGCGCCGCCTGTCGCGCTATCGGGCATTCTTGAATGTGCTGTAGGGCATCCTTCATCGGGGGTAGGGAAATCCTGACACGCGTGCCCGGCCGCGGCCGCGCCGCCCTATGAGGCGCCGGCGCGCGGCCGTCCGCCCGGCGCCCGCGCGCGCGCCGCGAAATTTTTTGGCGCGCCGGCGCGGCGATTCGAGCAAATACAACGCTCGAAAAAAAAGCCGATTTTTTGCTACCGCCGACCCCGCCTGTTCAGCTAAGCTGCGCGCCATGCTGTGTCTGGCATGAGGTTCACCTTAAAGCATGAGGAATAGGGTCATGAAGATCGCCAATCTGAAAATCGCTGCCCGTCTCGGCATCAGCCACGCCTTGCTGCTGCTGCTGCTGGCGGCCGTCGCGCTGTGCGGCGTGCAGGGGCTGACGCGCGCCAACGAGGCCTTGCACCACGTCGTCGACGTCAACAGCCAGAAGGTGCTGCTGCTGCAAACCATGGGCACGCAGACCCACGTGGTGGCGCGCGTGATCCGCAGCATCGCGCTGCTGGAGGACGCCGACGCCATGGCCTTCGAGTACAACAAGGTCAAGGCCGCGCGCGCGACCTACGCCCAGGCCAGCGCGGCGCTGGAAAAGCTGCCGCTGGACCCGCGCGGTCAGCGCCTGGTGGCCGACATCAGGCGGCAGCAGGAGGTCACCGAGCCGCTCAACGAGCGCTTCCTGGCCATGAGCCACGGCGACCGCGTGCAAGCCATCAACTTCCTGCTGAAGACCGCCGGCCCGGCCAACACCGTCTGGCAAAACACCATCGATGAATTCATCGCGCTGCAGACCACGCGCAACCGCGAGGACATGGAGGACGCCGAGCACGCCTACCACGCGGCCCTGCGCCTGATGCTGACCCTGTCGGGCGCGGCGATGCTGCTGGGGGCGCTGGTGGCGTGGCGCATCAGCCGCTCGATCACGCGGCCGATGGCGCAGGCGGTGGCGCTGGCGCAGACCGTGGCCTCGGGCGACCTGAGCAGCGATATCACGGTCAGCTCCGGCGACGAGTCGGGCCTGCTGCTGCTGGCCCTGCGCGAGATGAACGGCAGCCTGAACGACATCGTCGGGCGGGTGCGCGGCGGCGCCAACGCGATCGCCGCCGCCTCGCGCGAGATCGCCACCGGCAACCTCGACCTGTCGAGCCGCACCGAGCGCCAGGCCAGCGCGCTGCAGCAAACCGCCTCCTCGATGGAGGAGCTGACCAGCACCGTGCAGCAAAGCGCCGACCAGGCGCGGCAGGCGCGCCGGCTGGCGCTGGACGCCACCGAGGCGGCCGCGCGCGGCGGCGTGGCGGTCGGCCAGGTGGTGGCCACCATGGGCGCCATCAACGCCTCGTCCAGCAAGATCGTCGAGATCATCGGCGTGATCGACGGCATCGCCTTCCAGACCAACATCCTGGCGCTGAACGCGGCGGTCGAGGCGGCCCGCGCCGGCGACCAGGGGCGCGGCTTCGCGGTGGTGGCCGGCGAGGTGCGCAACCTGGCGCAGCGCTCGGCCGGCGCCGCCCGCCAGATCAAGCAGCTGATCAACGATTCCGTGGCCGAGCTCGGCAAGGGCACCGAGCTGGTCGACCAGGCCGGCGCCACGATGGACGAGGTGGTCACCAGCATCAACCACGTCAGCGGCATCATCGGCGAGCTCACCAACGCCAGCGCCGAGCAAAGCATGGGCATCGAACAGATCAACCAGGCCATCAGCGAGATGGACCACGTCACCCAGCAGAACGCCGCGCTGGTGGAGGAAGCGGCGGCCGCCGCCGCCGCCATGCAGGAGCAGGCCGACAGCCTGACGCACATGGTGGCCACCTTCAAGACCGCCGACGCCCCCACGCCTTTCTCGAGAGCCCTCGCATGTTAATCAAGACCACCATCCGACAGCGCGTCACCGCGACCATGACCTTGCTGGGCCTGCTGATCGTCGTCACCGGCGTCAGCGGCCTGTACGGCATGAACACGGTCAACGCCAGCCTGCGCGACATCAACACCAACACCGTGCCGTCCATGAGCGCCATCGCCGACAGTCAATTGGCGATGTGCCGCGCGCGGCTGGCGCTGGACCGGGCCACCATGCATCCGGAGGACCCGGGCACCGCAAAAATCCTCGAGCGCGCCGCCATGTTCGTGGCGCAGTCCGACCAGTCCTGGGCGCGCTACCTGGCGCTGCCGCAGGACCCCGGTGAAAAACGCCTGTCCGACGACATGGACGCGCAGCGCAAGCGCTTCCTCAGCGAGGGCCTGCAACCGCTGCTGGCGGCGCTGCGACGCAAGGACCACGCCAGCGCCGACGCCATCACCATGAACCTCATGCAGCCCTTGTTCAGCCGCATGTCGGACAGCGCCAGCCGGCTCACCGAATTCCAGGAAAGCAGCAACCGCGAGCACCACGAGGACAGCCAGAACTCGTATCGCCAGCTGCGCTGGCTCACCATCGGCGCCATCGCCGCCGGCGTGGCGATGATCTTGTTGTCCACCGTCTCGCTGGCGCGCGCCATCCTGGCGCCGGTCAACCAGGCCACCGCGCACTTCGCCAGCATCGCCGCCGGCAACCTGGCCAACCCGATCGACACCGGCGGCCACGACGAGATGGCGGTGCTGATGCGCGGCCTGGCCGCCATGCAGGCGCGGCTGGCCGACACGGTCGGCGGCGTGCGCGACGGCAGCGCCGCGATCGCCACCGCCACGGCCGAGATCGCGGTCGGCAACCTCGACCTGTCGCGCCGCACCGAGCAGCAGGCGGCCAGCCTCGAGCGCACCACCGCGTCGCTGGAGCAGCTGACCGCCACCGTGCAGCAGAACGCCGAGAACGCGCGCCTGTCCAACCAGCTGGCGCAGGCCGCGTCCGAGGTCGCCACCCGGGGCGGCGCCATCGTGACGGAGGTGGTCAGCACCATGAGCCAGATCCGCGCCTCGTCGCTGCGCATCGGCGACATCATCGGCGTGATCGACAGCATCGCCTTTCAAACCAACATCCTGGCGCTGAACGCGGCGGTCGAGGCCGCGCGCGCCGGCGAACAGGGCCGCGGCTTCGCGGTGGTGGCGGCCGAGGTGCGCAACCTGGCCCATCGCAGCGCCGAGGCCGCCAAGGACATCAAGGCCCTGATCGGCAGCTCGGTGCACCAGGTCGACAGCGGCGACAAGCTGGTCGGCCAGGCCGGCGCCACGATGGCCGAGATCGTCGCCAGCATCCGCCGCGTCACCGACATGATGGGCGAGATCAGCGCGGCCGGCCACGAGCAGGAGATCGGCATCGGCGCGATCAACCGCTCCATCATCGAGCTGGACGCGACCACCCAGCAGAACGCCGCGCTGGTGGAACAGGCGGCGTCGGCCTCGGAGTCGCTGCGCGAGCAGGCGCAAAGGCTGACCGACATGGTGGGCGCGTTCCGGCTGGCGCCGCCCGCGCCGGCGCGCGCGCTGCTGGGCGCCTGACACCGGATCGCAAAGGGAAAACACGAACGGGAGCCTCAGTTGGCAAAGTGCAGACACCACGCATCCTGGAGAAGCGCCTGGCTGGGCGCGCTGATGGCGGCCGTCCTGTGCGCGCCCCTGCCGGCCCTGGCCCGGACCGAGCTGGACCGGCGCATCATGCAGCTGCGCGACCAGATGCGCCTGGTGCCCGACCAGTCGCTGGCCGAGTTGCTCGCGCTCCAGCCCGCGGCGCGCGCCGACACGCCGCGCGTCCAGGCCGAGCTGCTGGCGCAGATCGGCCTGGCCCGCAAGCACCTGAACCAGCTGGGCACGGCGGAAGCCACCGCCGAGCAGGTCATCGCCTACGGCAAGACCCTGCGCGACGACGTCATCGTGGCCAACGGCCTGCTGGCCAGGTCGGCCGTGCTGATCGCGCGCGACGAGCGGGTCGCCGCGCACCGGCTGGCGTTCGAGGCGGAGCAACTGGCGCTGCGCGGCGGCGACCAGACGGTGCTGGTGCGGGCCGAGCTGGCGGTGGGCACGGCCCACTCCGAGCAAGGCAACTTCCCGGCCGCGCTGGCCAAGCTGCAACTGGCGGTCGACCATGCGCGCCAGGTGGGCGACGACCCGATGCTGCTGTTCCACGCGCTGCGCGCGCTGACCAGCATGTACGTGCGGATCAAGGAGCGCGGCAAGGCCTTCGACACGCTGGCGGAACTGTCGGCCATGGCGGAGAAGCAAAGGCTGCCGATCCAGATGGTGCTGCTGAAAACCAGCGAGCATACCGTGGCCGGTTCGTTCGGCCAGCAGGACCGCGCCCTGCGCGCGCAGCTGGACAGCCTGGCGCTGCAGCGTCAATTGGGCGCGCGCCACATGCTGAACTCGACGCTGAACAATCTGGCCGACACCTACCTGAAGCGGCGCGACTACGCGCGCGCCGCCCATTACGCGACGGAGGCGCTGGCCTCCAGCAAGGGCCTGGACAACTTCGATGGCGACGCCACCGCCCACGTGAACCTGGGGCACGCCTACCTGGGCATGGGGCGCATGGCCGAAGGCAAGAAGAACTTCGAGGCCGGCCTGGCCTGGGTCGAGCAATCGCACAGCCTGCCGGATCAGCAGGAGATCCTGCTGGAATATGGCGAGGCGCTGGAGGACGCCGGCGACCTGGGCGGCGCGCTGGCCGCCTATCACCGCGAGCGCACCATCTCCAACAAGCTGTTTGAAACCAAGCGCCAGAACACCATGCTGGAACTGCAGGAGCGCTACGAGGCGGACAAGAAGCAGCGCCAGATCGAATCGCTCAAGAGCGAGAACCAGCACCACCTGATGCAGCAGCGCGTGTGGTGGCTGCTGGCGGCCGTGTTCGCGCTGGCGTCGGTGGTGGTCGGCCTGCTGTACCGCAAGGTGCGGCAAGCCAACGCCTCGCTGGAAACCAAGAACCTGGCGCTGAAGGAGCAATCGACGCTGGATCCGTTGACGGGGCTGTACAACCGCCGCTACTGCCACGAAGTCATGGCCGGCCTGGAGGCGAGGCCGGCGCAGGCCGGCGACAACCTGATCGGCGCGCTGTTCCTGCTGGACGTCGACCATTTCAAGCACATCAACGACAGCTACGGCCACGCCGCCGGCGACGCCGTGCTCAAGATGGTGGCAGGCAGCCTGCGCCAGGCGCTGCGCGACGCCGACCTGATCGTGCGCTGGGGCGGCGAGGAATTCCTCGCCTTCGTGCCGGCCGTTCCGCGCCAGCGCATCGACGAGATCGCGCGGCGCGTGCTGCTGGGCGTGTCGTCGCAATCGCTGCGCCACCAGGAGCGCGACATCTCGGTGCGGGTCTCGATCGGCTACGCGCCCTTCCCGCTGGCGCCGGCCGGCGAGCCGCTGTCGTGGGAGCGGGTGGTGAACCTGACCGACATGGCGCTGTACCTGGCCAAGAGCAACGGCCGCAACCGCGCCTACGGCGTGCGCGGCTTCGCCAACCTCCAGCGCACCTCGCTGGACGAGGTCGAGCAGGACCTGGACCGCGCCTGGCGCGCCGGCTATGTGGACCTGAACCTGGTGATGGGCGCCGGCGAGGCCAGCCCCGCCTGATTTCGCGGGCTCCCGGCGTCTTAGGCTACAATCCCGACTTTTCGCCGGAGTCGCGGAAATGATGTTCAAGCTGCGATGGATGGGTTTTCTCGCCTGCGCCCTGTTTATATCGCCCTCGTCTGGATCGGCGCCCCCCGCGCCGCTGGAATTGCGCATCGCGGTGGTGTCGGATGGCCACGCCGCTTACTTCACCCGCCTGCTCGAAGCGTCGCTGAAGCTGATCAAGCAGCCCTACCATATCCAGTACGTGAAGGACATTCCCGCGCGTCGCATGTGGTGGATGCTGGGCAAGGACGACATCAATCTTTTCTACGGCATGCAGTCGAAGGAAAAGGATAACGACAGGCGGCTGGTTGTGGTGCGCCACGGTTTGACCAATGGCCTGATCGGCCAGCGCGTGCTGTTGATACGTCACGCCGACACCCAGGTTTTCGCCCAGGTTCGCTCGGTGGCGGATTTGAAGCGCACCGGACGCATCGCCGGGTTCGGCGCTGGCTGGGGCGACACCAAAGTGTGGAAGGCGGCGGGCTTGCCGCTGTACGAGCACGCCGCCCCGTGGAGCACGATTTACGCCATGGTGGCGGCGGGCAATCGCCACGTCGACTATCTGCCGCGCGGCGTGATCGAGGTGCTGGAAGAGGCGCGCCGGCATCCCGAACTGGCGGTGGAACAGCACCTGCTATTGGAGTACCACGCCGACTTCGCCTACTACCTGAACCCATCGGTCGCGCACTACCGCCCCATTATCGAGCGCGCGCTGAGGGAAGCGGAGGCCACCGGTCTCAAGGCGCGCCTGATCGAAGAGGAATTCGGCGCGGACATCAAGGCGCTGAACCTGAACCGGCGTGTGCGCGTGCCACTCTCGATGCCGCCGGGCTGAGCGATCTGGCGCGCCGCTTGCGCGCCCAGATCCAGACGCCGGTCACACTCAACACGCCGACCATGATGCCGGCCGCGCTCATCAGCAGCTTGATCGGCCAGCCGCCGAGCGCGCCGCCGACCGCCGCGCGGTGTATCAGCGTGATCCAGGAGCGTATGGTGTCGCCGGCGGCGCCGCCGCTGGGCAGCCAGCGGCCCCGGAACTCGCCAGTATCTCCGTCAAACACAATCCGGGTCACGCCGTGCGTGCGCATCACGTCGAGCGAACTGCGGACGTCATACACGTACAGTCCAAGCTGGGGCACGTAGGCCAGCGTGTCCTCATCGTGGATGGTGAAGCCCAGCGTGGCCGCCTGGTCCGCCATCAGCCCGCGCGCGCGCTCGAGCGCGGCGGGCCACGCCAGCGCCGGCCGCAGCCGGGGCTGGGGCAGCGGCCGATAGGCGTCCTCTCCCGGTTGATGGGCGAACACCGCGCGCATCACCGGCTGGTAGACCTCGTTCAGGTTGAAGGCCACGCTGCTCCAGGCGATCACCAGCAGCATGGCCCACGGCCACAGGCCGCCGGCGCGGTGCAGGTCGAACACCAGCTTGTAGCCGCCCGCCGACCGCAGCCGCCATGCCGGCCACCAGCGCGCCGCCCACGACTTCGCCGCCGGACGCTGCGGCCGTGGCGGGAACGTCAGCCAGGCGCCGACAAAGCAATCCAGCGTCCACAACAACGCCACCACGCCGAACACATAGGTGCCGACCACCCCCAGCAGCAGCGAGGTGTGCAGCCGGTAGATGAACGGCATCCAGTTCTTGCGGCCCTGCGACAGATCGCCCCATTTGCGTGTGCCCAGCAATTCGCCGGTGTAGGGATTGAAGAATGCCTGGTCGTCGCGCGCCGTGCCATCCGGCGCCGGCGGCCGGCGTTTGATGGAATACATCAGGCTACGGCCCGGCTCGACGTGCAGCGCGGTGTAAGGCAGCAGCAGGTCCGGGAAATGCTCGAGCACGCTCTGCCGCAGCAGCAAGGGATCGAGCGGCGTGGCGCCGGGCGGCGCCGGCGCCAGCATCAACTCGGGCGCGGCCAGCGCTTCGAGCTCGTCGTTCCAGGCCAGCAGCGTGCCGCTCACACCGGCGATCAGCAGAAACGAGGCCAGCACCAGGCCCACGTAGCGATGCAGCAGCACCAGCAGGCCGCGCCCCGGCCACATCCTTGCAACCATGCTCATGCCGGATCGGCCTCCAACGCGCGGCCGCTCTGCGCCGATGGCGCGCGCCGCTCCTCCACCGCCACCACCTGGCCGTTCTCCAGGCGCACCAGACGGTCGGCCAGCGGGAAATAGCGGTCGTCGTGGGAGATCACCAGCACCGCCTTGCCCTGGGCGCGCAACTCGGGCAGCACTTCGCGGTAGAACACGTCCTTGAACACCGGGTCCTGGTCGGCCGCCCATTCGTCGAACACCAGGAATGGCCGGTCCTCCAGATACGCCACCACCAGCGCCAGGCGCTTGCGCTGGCCCTGCGACAACGCGCGCGTGGTGAATGCGCCCTGCCGCACCTGCACCTTGTGCTGCAGGTGCAATTTGGTCAGCAGCGCGTTGGCGCGCGCATCGCGCGCGGCGCTGGCATCGCCCAGCAAGCTGTCGAACAGATAGAAGTCGGAGAAAATCGCGCTGAAATGCTGGCGGTAGCGGTCGCGCCCCGCCTCGTTGACCGCCTCGCCGTTGACCACGATGCGCCCCTGTTCCGGCGCGTACAGGCCCACCAGCAGCTTGGCCAGCGTGGTCTTGCCGCTGCCGTTGCCGCCCACCAGGAAAGTGATCTGCCCGGGTGCGAAGTCGAGCCGGACCGGCCCCAGCGTGAAAATATCGTCAAGCACCTCGTGGTAGTAGCTGTGCCGCACGTCCTCCAGCGCCAGCCGGCGCAGCGGCGCCGGTGGCGCGCTGGCTTCCGGCGGCGCCGGCGGCAGGTCTTCGGCGATGGCGTCGATGCGGCGCGCCGAGACGCGCGCCAGGTTCAGCCGGGGCACGTTCAGCAGCAGGTTTTCCAGCGGCGTCACCATGTACAGAAACATCAATGCGAAACCGGTCATGATGCGCGCGCGCTCCGGCGTGTCGCCTACCAGCACGAACAGCACCAACCCGATGAACGCGTAGACCAGGAAATTGCCCCAGCTGGCCGAGACGGCGAAGATCGACGCCCCCAGCGTGCGCTCGCGCCGCACGGCCTCGATTGAGCCGCCCAGCACGGCTTCGGAGAACACCGCGCGCTTGTCGCGGTGCAGGCGCAGCTCCTTGGCGCCATCGACCAGCGCGCGGAAATAGTCGAACAGGCGGTCCTGCTCGCGCGCGGCCGCGTCCAGGTGGCCGATGGCGCGCAGATGGGCCAGGTGGTAGCCCAGGCCGCCCAGCCCGATCACCAGCACCGCCACGCAAAATACCAGCCACGACAGCCAGGCCATGTAGGCCAGGCAGCCCAGCACCACGATGCCGTTGATGATCAGCGACGGCACGCTGACGAAAAATTCCGCCACCCGGGCGCTGTGCTCGGCCAGCGCCGACTGCACGCGCGCGCCGCCCAGCAGCTCCAGCTTGCGGTAGTCGGTGTCGGCCACCCGCGCGGAGATATACGTGCGCAGCTCGGCGTGCACGTGCTGGCTCAGGCGCTCGAACAGCACCGCGGCGAACATCCGCGCCACCATGGTGAGCACCGCCACGGCGGCAAACAGCCAAGCCAGGGCAGCGCGCTCCCCGGCCTCCGCCGTCAGCGCCGTGTTGACCTGCACCAGCAACAGCACGCTGCAGACGCCCGAAATTACGCTGGCCAGCGCGGCCGCGACCAGCAGCCGGCGCGATTGCCTGATCAGATAAGACAGCATGAAAATCCCTGTTAAGCGTCAAAAAAAGGACGGTGCGCCCGTCCTGGCCCTATAGACGGGTGGCCCGGCCAGATGTTTACTAATTTTTGCGCCCCGCCAAGCGTCTATGACGGCATGCAAACAATCAGATCTCCCGGGGTGCGGCCATGATGACCGTGCTGGCCCCGATTTTTCGCGGCGAATGGGCGCCCTACGGGGCCGCCCTCAGCTGCGCATCCCCGCCGCCGTCCGCCGTGCCGCTGTCGGAACTGATCGCCAGCCCGGCGTTGTTGCGGCAGGCGTTGGCCGCGCACGGGCGCCAGTGCGGCAGCGACGCGATGCGCCCGGTAGCCTCGGCCTGGAGCCGGCACTACCTGGACGCCTTGCTGCCGCCCGTAGTGGTGGCGGCCACCCTGCTGCGCCACCGCTTTGAACTGGCGCCCGCGCGGTTGCTGGTGGACCTGGACGCGGCCGGCGCCGTCCAGCGCTTTTACCTGCCCGACCAGGGACGTCCGTACGCCAACGCCGAGTTGCCTGGCCGTTATCGGCAACTGCTGGACGCACATCTGGCGCCGCTGTTCGGCGCGCTGGCGGCCTTGAGCGGCGTGCCGCTGAAGATTTTGTGGGGCAATGCCGCGCGCTACATCGACAGCGTGCTGTCGCATGCCGCCCCGCTGGAGCCGCGTCTCGGCCATCCCGGATTGGTGGCGAGCGACCGCCACGCGCTGCTCGACAATCCGCTAAGCGCAGCCAGCGAGCCTAACCCGCTCTACACCCGGCGGCGCCGGGCCACGCTGAACGTGGATGGCGCCACCGTCACCCACACGCTGCACCGGCAGTGCTGCCTGGTTTATCTGCTGCCAGGGCGCGAATTCTGCGAGTGCTGCCCGCTGGACCCGCGCTACTCGCGCAGCACCTGAGTGGCGCCGGCCGCGTCCATGATCTCGCGCTCGGTGAACGGAAAGCGCAGCCAGTCCTTGCGTGCATAACGCGCGATGGCCGGATCGGTGGCGGCGCCGTCCAGCGCCGTCTCGCCCTGCCCGTGGGCCAGCAGCGTGTGGGCATGCACGCCATCCTTGTCGAAATAGACCACCTGCAGATAACTATTGCCATGGGTATTCCCGTCCATCGCGTAACCGCCGCCTGGCTGGCACATCACGGTGAAATAGCCGCTGTCATGGCAGCCGCCGTACAGGGGCAGCGCCACGCCGCCTTGCCGCACCGTCAATTGGCTGCGCAGCGGCGCGTCCAGCGCCCATCCTTGCCGCGCCAGTTGCGCCACCGCGCGCCGCAGCGCCTGCGCCACCCGCGCGTCCCCGGCGCGCACCCCGGCCGGGGTTTGCAGCGGCGCTTCAGGAGAGAACGGCGTCGCATACAGTTCCGCCGCCGGGATCGCATCGAGTTCGGACCAGAAAGCGTCCCACAGCACGGCGCCGCGATCGTCCGGATCGGCATTGTCGCCCCAGCGCCGCAGCGCCAGGCAAGCGGGTTCAAGGTCGGTCTCGCCGCACGCCTGCTCCAGCAACGGCTGCTTGAACAGCCGCGCCGCCTCGTTGCGCGGCTCCAGCGCGGCCTGCATCAAGCGTTGCGCCAGCACCGCCGGCGAGCCTGGCCGCTCCTCAAGCAACCCGGCGGCCAGCCTATGCCCGAGACGGGCGCGCGGCGACAGCGGCTTGCGCTCGCCGCCGAGAATCAGCGGATAACCTTCCAGCGGCATGGCCGGCTGCGCCAGCCAATAACTGTCGTTCATATTTGCGACGTAGCGTTCGGTCAGCAGGCTGGGCATGGCGACGGCCGGCAGCGTGCCCGGCTGCCGCGCCTGGCTGTCGCTGCGCCAGTCGCAGGCGCTACGGCTGCCATCGAGCAGCGGCGTCAATGGATCGACCGTCGCGAAGGCACTGGCCAGCGCCCCCGCGCAGTTGCTGCGCAGGGTGTCCGGCACGTTGGGGGTGGCGCCCATGTCGGCGTACCAGACGCGCGGGTCGCCACGGCCGATGGCGGCGGTGTTGACCCATGGCGTGGCGGTGTCGCGCCGCTGGATGGCGATGAACTCGTCCAGCGAGCGCGCCTGCCCCCACGCCAGGAAGTTGCTGAACACGCGCGGATTGTCGCTGTTGACGTCACGCAGCGCCAGTGCCCGCTGGCCACTCCAGCCAAACGCAGGATGGCGGCCGCCGAGGTCGATCAACGGTCCGTAGCGGCTGCTGTAATGCACCCGGCGCACGCTGCCGCCGTCCGCCAGCGGCACCACGATTTCACGCCGTTGCATCGCCTCGGACCGGCCATCCACCAGATAGCGCGTGGGATCGGCCGGGTCCAGCGTTAGCTCGAACAGGCCGAAACGGCGCGCGGCCGACACGGTATGGCTCCATGCCACGTGCTGATTAAAACCCAGCATCACCACCGGAATGCCGAGGAAGGCCACGCCGGCGACGTCGATCTTGCCGGGAATGGTGAGTTGCATCTGGTAAAAGCGGTCGACGCCGCCCCAATACCAGTGGGGATTGCCGAGCAGGACGCCATCGGCGCCGCTGGCCTCCCGGCCAAAGGCCAGCATATTGCTGCCCAGCCCGGCCGACTCGCCGATGCTGTGCGACAACAGCGCCGCCAGACCGCCGCCATCCGCCGGCGCCTGCGACGGCCCCGCCTTGGCCAGTTCGGGGATGAAGCGCGCATAGCCGCCGGCGACACTGGCGGCAAACATGCGGCGGTACAGGTCGGCGTCGCTGATCGGCCTCACCCACGGCTGCCGGACGCACGCCGGCGCGCGCGGCGGCGATTCGCGCCCAGCCTCGCGCAGGTAGCGGTTATAGCCCGCGACATAGCCATCGACCATTCGCCGCAACGCCGGCGGCTGGGCGGCGCGGTAGTGCGCCACCGTCGCCTCGTCGGCCACGGCCAGGAAAAACACGTCCAGCTCCAAGTTGGCGGGGCGGCCGGACGTGGAGGGATAAGCCGGCCGCTCCTGCGGACCGAAATACAGCGAACGCCGCCCCTCGAAGGTGACAAACGCGTCCGCCAGCGTGCACAGCGCGTCCTGCGCCTGCGCATAGCCGACGCCCAGCCCCAGGCCGCGCCAATCGGCGGCACGCACGTGGACCACGCCGTCGGCCGTGCGGCGCACCCTTGTCTCCACCGCCGACGCTGTGGTTGCCAACAGCGCCGCGCCGAAGGCCATGACAAAGCCAAAACGCAGAGATTGAGTGCGCATAAACCATCTTCCCGTCCGTATCGATCTGTACAAGACGGCCCAGCCAGCCGCCTGTTTAATCGCCACCGATTAAACAGCCGGCCGCCTCGCGCGTCTATGCAGGTAACGCGGCCCGGCTTTCCGCCTCCGCCCCCTATTGGAGACCCGTATGTCCATCTCATCCGTTGTACACGGCGGCAGCGCCGCGCTCGGCCGCGAACTGGCCGGCCGCCACCAGGCGCTGAGCGCCCCCTACACCCTCACCCGCCACCCGCTGCTGGAACGCCAGGACGCGCGCGAATCGAGCGCGCGCAGCTACCCGCGCCGCATCCCGCTGGCGCTGCGGCGCGCGCACGGCATCTATGTCGAGGACATGGAGGGCCGGGTGTTCATCGATTGCCTGGCCGGCGCCGGCACGCTGGCGCTGGGCCACAACCACCCGGTGGTGGTGGACGCCATCCGCCAGGTGCTGGACGACGGCCTGCCGCTGCACACGCTGGACCTGACCACGCCGGTCAAGGACCGCTTCGTGCAGGACCTGTACGAGATCCTGCCGCCGGCGCTGGCGGCCAACGCCCGCATCCAGTTCTGCGGCCCCACCGGGGCCGACGCGGTGGAGGCCGCGCTCAAGCTGGTCAAGACCGCCAACGGCCGCGCCACCATGCTGGCCTTCCACGGCGCCTACCACGGCATGACCCAGGGCGCGCTGCAGTTGATGGGCTCGCTCGGACCGAAGCAGCCGCTGGGCGGCCTGCAGCAGGGCGTGCAGTTCATGCCCTATCCCTACGACTACCGCTGCCCGTTTGGCCAGCGCGGCGACGCCGGGGTGCAGGCCGGCCTCAACTATCTGCATACCGTGCTGACCGATCCGGAAGGCGGCGTGCCGGCGCCGGCCGGCATCATCCTGGAGGCGGTCCAGGGCGAAGGCGGCGTGATCCCGGCGCCGGCCGCCTGGCTGCGCGGCGTGCGCGAGCTGTCGCGCGAGGCCGGCGTGCCGCTGCTGCTGGACGAGGTGCAAAGCGGCTTTGGCCGCACCGGCAAGTGGTTCGCCTTCGAGCATGGCGACATCACGCCCGACGTGGTGGTGCTGTCCAAGGCCATCGGCGGCAGCCTGCCGCTGTCGGTGGTGGTGTACCGCCAGGAGCTGGACCTGTGGCAGCCCGGGGCCCATGCCGGCACCTTCCGCGGCAACCAGCTGGCCATGGCGGCCGGCTCCGCCACCATCGGCCTGCTGCGGCGCGAGAACCTTCCCGCGCACGCCGAGCGCATGGGCCAGCGGCTGATGCAGGGGCTGCGCCAGTTGCAGGGCCTGCATCCACAACTGGGCGACGTGCGCGGGCGCGGCCTGATGGTCGGCGTCGAGGTGATCGATCCCGACGCGCCGCGCAACCGCCTGGGCCATCCGGCGGCGGCCACCGCCATGGCCAGGGCCATCCAGGCCGAGTGCCTTCGGCACGGCCTGATCATCGAGCTTGGCGGCCGGCACGGCAGCGTGGTGCGCTTCCTGCCGCCGCTGATCATCACCGAGGCGCAGCTTGACCATGTGATCGAGATTTTCGCCGTCGCGGTTGCCGCCGCGCGGCGCGCTCTGCAACGCGCCAGCCAGCCGTCGCCACTGGCGGCGTGAGCACCCTTCCCTTTTTATCAACCAGCATGACCAAGCAAGTCTATGAAAAACAAACATAACAAGCAGCGTCCAACCCTCCCTCAACGCCATGTGCTGTCGCGCTCCCTGCAGGCCGCCTTGCTGGGCGCGGTGTGCAGCGTGCCGTACGCGCACGCCCAGCAGGCCGAGGAAAAAACCCTGGCGACGGTGACCGTCAGCGGCGCCGTCGAGCAGACCGCCACCGGCCACGTCGACGGCTACGTGGCCAAGCGCAGCGCCAGCGCCACCAAGACCGATACCCCGCTGATCGAGACGCCGCAGTCGGTGTCGGTGGTCACCGCCGACCAGATCGAGGCGCTGGGCGCGACCTCGCTGCGCGAGGCGCTGGGCTACACGCCCGGCGTCGGCATCCAGGGCAATGGCTACCGCGACGCCGACAACGTGGTGCTGCGCGGCTTCGCCGTCGACAACAGCAGCATCCGCCGCGACGGCCTGCGCTCGCCGAGCAATACCTTCACCGGCGCCCAGGAGCCGTTCGGCCTGGAGCGGGTGGACGTGCTGCGCGGCGCCGCCTCGCTGCTGTACGGTGCCGCCGAGCCGGGCGGCATCGTCAACCTGGTGACCAAGCGCCCCACCACCGACAGCCTGCACGAGGTCAGCGTGGAACTGGGCAGCTACCAACGCAAACAGGTCACCGGCGACTTCGGCGGCGCGCTCAACGACGACGGCAGCCTGGCATACCGCTTCACGGTGCTCAAGCGCGACAGCGACACCTTCATCGACTTCGTGCCGGACAACCGCCTGTACGTGGCGCCGGCGCTGACCTGGAAGCCGGCGGCCGGCACCTCGATCACGCTGCTGGCGCAGTACCAGAAATCGCGCTACAACCGCCAGTGGGGCGTGGCGCCGCAAGGCTCGCTGCTGCCCAACCCGAACGGCAAGCTGCCGTACGACCTGAATATCGGCGAGCCGACCGACAAGAAAGAGGACACGCATAAAAACATCGCGCTGCTGATCTCGCACCAGCTGGGCGAGCAGACCAGCCTGAATTTCGCCGCCCGCCACAGCGACGCCCTGATGCACTGGAACTACGCCGGACGCGACTCGCTGCAGGACGACCTGCGCACGCTGAACCGCTTCTACGTGAACCGCATGGAGCACGTCAAGGCCTGGACCATGGACGCCTATCTGCAAACCGGCTTCCAAACCGGCGCGGCAACGCACCAGGTGGTGCTGGGCGTGGACGCCAGCGACGCCGACAACCGTCGCCTGCGCGCCTACCAGTTCATCGCGCCGCTGGACCTGTTCGCGCCGGTGTACGGCGCCAAGCCGTACGGCGACGACGGCGCCGACGGCTACAAGCGCAAGGAGCGCCTGGTCGGTCTGTACGCGCAAGACCAGATCAAGATCGACCAGCGCTGGGTGGTGGTGGCGGGCGCCCGTCACGACGACGTCAAATACAAGAACAGCGGCTACTTCGTGACGAACTGGAACGAGGAGAAAACCAGCGCCACCACCGGCAGCGCGGGCCTGGTGTACCTGGCCGACGGCGGCGTGGCGCCTTACCTGAGCTACAGCCAGTCGTTCCAGCCGCAAAGCGACAGCGACCGGCTAGGCCAGCGCTTCAAACCGACCAAGGGCAAGCAGTATGAAGCCGGCGTGCGCTACCAGCCGAAGCAGAGCAACACGCTGCTGTCGGCGGCGGTGTACCAGCTCACCCAGAGCAACGTGCTGTCGACCGATCCGGTCGACAGCGACTATTCGGTGCAATTGGGAGCCGTGCGCGCGCGCGGCCTGGAACTGGAGGCGCGCACCGATGTGAGCCGCGACCTGCGCTTGATCGCGTCCTACACCTACACCGACGCCAAGATCACCAAGGCTAGCGCTGCGGACCAAGCCTCGGTAGGCCTGCGCCAGCCTAACACGCCGCGCAGCATGGCCTCGGCCTGGGCCGACTATCAGTTCACGGGGGCCGGCCTGCCCGGCCTGCGCCTGGGGGGCGGCGTGCGTTATGTCGGTTCGACGCTGTCTTCGGGCGATAACTACACCGTGCCCGCCTACACCGTGCTGGATGCCGGCCTGAATTACCAGCAAGGCCACTGGAAGTATGCGCTGAACCTCAAGAACCTGGCCGACCGCCGCTATCTCGCGGAATGCGGCAGCGGCTATTGCAACTACGGCGATCCGCGCCAGGTGCTGGTTACCGCCACCTATCGCTGGTAAGCGGCGGTTTTCCACGCTGGGGCCGTGGCATCGCGCCACGGCCTTTTTTTTATGCCGGCCGCGCGGCCTGCGCGATGGTCGGCGCGCGCATCAGGTCCGCCAGGCTCAGACCCAAATCCGGCAGCCGTTGCGCCGCCATGCGCACCAGGCGCAACGCCAGCAGCGAATGGCCGCCCAACTCGAAGAAGTTGTCGTGGCGGCCCACCTCTTCCACGCCCAGCAACTCCGTCCACAGCGCCGCCAGCGCCTGTTCCGTCTCGCCCTGGGGCGCCGCTTGGCCGCGCCGCAGCGCGGATACCGTCGGCGCATGGCGGGCGGCCATCGCCAACAGCATGCCACGCAGCTGCGCAGCGATCTGGCACACTGTCGCCGCATCGAGCATCTCGCCTTGATAAGCGTATTCGATGTTCAGCGTCGTGCCCATGTCGATGGTCAGCGTCAGCGGGTAGCTGACTTCCTCCCGGCTGACCATGACGCCCGGCGTCAGGCCGCTCATGCTGTCCTGCCGCAGCGCGCGGTCGACCGGATAGTTTTCAAACACCAGCAGCGTGTCGAACAACGCCCTTCCCGCGTGGCCGCCGTAACGCTGGATCTGGTACAGCGGCACATGCTCATGCTCGCGCGACGCCACATTCTGCGCTTGCAGTTGGCGCAGGAAGCCGCCCACGTCCTCGTCGTCATGCGGCGCGGCCAGCACCGGCAAGGTGGTGATGAATAAGCCCATCATCTGTTCGACGCCGGCCAGTTCCGGCGGCCGGCCGGCGCTGGTGGCGCCGAAAACGACCTCCCGCCTGCCGGTGTACAACTGCAGCAACAGCGCCCACGCGCCCTGGATCAGCGTATTGGCGGTAACGCGCTCGGTCCGCGCATAGGACGCCAGCGCGGCGGTGTCTTGCGCGTCCAGCACATCGAAGTGATAGCTGTAGCCCTGCGCAACCCCCGGCGGACGCACGGCGGCGGCCAGCAGCGATGGCTGCCCCAAGCCGGCCAGCAGCCGCCGCCAGTAGGTCTGCGCCGCGCGCTGCGCCGGTTCACCGCGTGCCGCCAGCCAGCCGATGTAGTCGCGATAGCGAGGCGGCTGTCCGACCGGCGGCAGGCCGGCGTAACGACTCAGCACTTCGGTCAGCAGACGCGAGCTGCTCCAGCCATCCGACAGCAGGTGGTGTCGGGTCCAGATGACGCGATGGCGTTGTGGTCCGGTGCGCACCAGCGTCAGGCGCATCAGCGGCGGGCGCGCCAGGTCGAAGCCGCGCGCCAGATCTTCCCGCTCCAGCCGCTCCAGCGCTGAAGCCAGATCGTCATATTCGCGCCAATCCAGCAGCTGCGGCGTCAGATCGGCATCGCGGCACACCCATTGCAGCGGTCCCTGTTCGTGCAGGATAAAGCCGGTGCGCAGGATGGCGTGGCGGGCGACGGCGGCGCGCCAAGCCTGCGCGAAGCGCTCGGCGTCCAGGCCGTCGATATCGACGCACAGCTGGTTGACGTAGGCGCTGCCAGTTGGCGCCAGCGCGTGGTGGAACAGGATCCCGGCCTGCATCGGCGACGCC
This sequence comes from Duganella sp. SG902, assembly GCF_013376005.1. Classification (GTDB taxonomy): domain Bacteria; phylum Pseudomonadota; class Gammaproteobacteria; order Burkholderiales; family Burkholderiaceae_D; genus Rugamonas. The sequence continues at coordinate 134,241 of NZ_JABMJK010000015.1, forward strand.
GGATACAGATCTTCGATGCGCGCTGCCGGCACTTCCAGCGTGTTCAATTGCGCCTGGCTCAGGCCAGCCAGCGGTACGTCGGACGGCGTGATGCCGGCCGCGCCGCCGCGACAATGCGCGACCAGCAGCGTGAGATGGTGCCGCAAGCTGTCCAGCAATCGCGCCACCGTGTCTTCGCGGTGCAGCACGCGGCTGAAAGTCCAGCTCAGTTGCATGCGGCCGTCGCGCACAATCGCGCCAACGTCGAACCAGCTGCGGCGCGCGCTGTCGGGCGCGCGGCTAACGCCCGCGCTTTCCGACGCCAGCCGCCATGCCGCCTGCGGCGCCAGCGTCTGCGCCGTCTGTCCCAGATAGTTGAACGTCACCAGCGGACGATGCGCGGCGTTTGCCAGTCCGGCATCGCGCGCCAGGTAACGCAGCGCGCCATAGCCGATGCCGTGGTCGGGAACGGCGCGCAGCTGTTCCTTGATCGACTGGATCAGCGCCGCCTCACCTTTCGCCGCGGCCGACAACCGCAGTGGATACAACGCGGTGAACCAGCCAACGGTGCGGCTCAGGTCCAGCCCCTCGACCAGGTCTTCGCGGCCGTGTCCTTCCAGTTCGACCAGCACGCTGTCGCGTTGCGCCCATGCGCAGAGCGTGCGCGCCAGTGCCGCCAGCAGCAGGTCGTTGATCTGCGTGCGATAGGCTTTGTGGACGGGGCCCAGCAGTTGCGCGGTCAGGTCCGCGTCCAGTTCCAGTTGCAGCGTGTGGGCATCCGCCAGCGTGTTCGATCCCTGCGGATCATCGGCGGGAAGCGCCGGCTCGCTCTTCAGCGCGCCCCAGTATGGCAGCTGCGCGGCGCACGCGTCACTGCTGGCGTAGCGGCGCAGTGCTTCCGACCATGCGCTTATGCTGGTGGTCGGCGCGGGCAACACCTCGCCAGCGTACAGAGTTTGCAAATCTTCCAGGATCACGCGCCACGACACGCCGTCCACCACCAGGTGGTGCGCCACCAGCAGCAGGCGTCCGGGTTGGTGCTGGCCTAGCGACATCCACACGGCACGGAACGGCAAGGCGAAGGTCAGGCTGCGCTGCGCCTCGTCCGCGACGCGGGTGATGGCGGCGACGGGATCTGTCTCGGTGCCCAGATCCACGCTGGTGAACACTTCTCCCGCTTCCTCCGGGTGCTGCTCCCAGCCCTGCGGGCCCAGGGTGAAATGGGTTCGCAGCGCCTCGTGGTGCCGGACCAGCTGCGCGATGATGTCGCCAATGCGCGCCGCCGACACCTGTTCGGTGCAGCACAGCAGCATCGATTGGTTCCAGTGCGTGGGGGTGGCAAAATTCTGCTCAAAGAACCAGTGCTGGACAGGCAGCAGGCCACCTGCCTCTGGCGCCGTCCCGGACTTGCGCTGCGCCGGCGCGGCGGCGGCAATCGGCTGCGCCAACGCAGCCAGTGCGGCGATGGTCTGGACTTCCATCAGCTGTTTCGGTGCGATCCGGTAGCCACGCTTACGGGTGCGCGCCACAATTTGCAGACTGAGGATGGAGTCGCCGCCAAGTTCAAAGAAATTGTCATTACGGCCGACGTGTTCCAGCCCCATCACCTCGCACCATACCGAGGCCAATGCCTCCTCTGTGTCGCCCTGCGGTGCGTCGCCTTCCTGCGCGGTGCGCTCCGGCTCCGGCAATGCGTGGCGGTCGATCTTGCCGTTTGCGTTGAGTGGCATCGCCTCAAGCAGCATGATAGCCGCCGGCACCATGTAATCCGGCAGACGCGCCGCCAGTTGCGCCGTCAGTTCCACCGCACCCAGTTGACGACCCTCATGGGGAACCACGTAGCCATACAATCTGGCGCGGCCATCGTCGCTGTCGCGGGCGATCGCCTCGGCGGCGGCGACACCGTCCAGTGCCGACAGGGCCTGGGCGACTTCGCGCAATTCAACGCGATAGCCGCGTATCTTGACTTGATCGTCCACGCGGCCAAGGAATTCCAGCGTGCCGTCGGCCAGCATGCGAACACGGTCGCCGCTGCGGTACAAGCGCCGGCCTTCAGCGAACGGGTGGGCGACAAAGCGTTCCGCCGTCTGCGCCGCGCGTGCCTGATAGCCGCGCGCAACGCCGTCGCCGCCCAGATACAATTCGCCGGCCGCACCGCACGCCACGGGTTCCAGATTCTGGTCCAGCACCCAGGCTTCGCTGTTGGGCAGTGGACGGCCGAGCGGCAAGCTGGCCGATGCCGGACTGGCTTCTCCGGCCGGTTGGGTGAGGATGCCAACCGTGGTTTCGGTTGGCCCATAGTGATTCAGCACCCGCATCGCAGAGCGCAACTGGCCGAGCTTTTCCAGCAGCGGCCAGCGTGTGGTTTCGCCCCCGACCACCAGGCAATCGCGCGGCAGCACAGCGGCGGGATCGGCGGCGCTCAGCAAGGCCTGAAGGTGGCTCGGCACGATCTTCAACACGCTCACGTCGTGACGCGCCATGTATTCGGCAAAGCGGTCGGGGTCGAAAGCGCGTTCGGCGGAAATCAGATGCAGCAGACGGCCGCCGCATAATGCCCCGAACAGCACCGTATGGCCCAGGTCCGCCGCCACTGTCGACACCATCGCCATGCCGCCAACGTCCGGCCCCAGGCGGGATAGCACGCCCTGCACGTAGTTTGCCAGCGCGCCCCGGCTGACGACGACGCCCTTGGGCTGGCCGGTAGAACCGGAGGTATAAATGACGTACGCCGCCTGGGTTGGCGAGATCGGCGCAGGCTCAAGCCGCGCAAGGTCTTCGGCGTCCGCCAGCGCGGCCGCCAGGTCCAGCAGAGGCACACCGCTGTCCCATGCCGGCGCGGCGGCGTGCAGCAGAACGGCGATACCGCTGTCCGACGCCTGGTAGCGCAGCCGTTCAACGGGGAGCGCCGGATCCAGCGGCACATACACGCCGCCGGCCTTGAACACAGCCAGCAAGCCAAGAACCAGCTCGATCGAACGCGGCGCGTGGACGCCCACACGGACCTCCGTTGTCACCCCCTGCTTGCGCAGGCGCAGCGCCAGCCTGTCGCTCAGGCGGTCCAGCGCGGCGAAGCTCAATACATCGTCCTCGTGCCGCACCGCCGGTGCGTCGGGCGTGGATGCGACGGCACCTGCCCAGCATGCGAGCACGTCGTGTCCGTCGTCGCGTGGCACTGCTTCACCGGCGCTGTGAGATGCTTGCTTTTCCGGCAGCAGGTGATGCAACGGCGCACCGGCGTCCGCGCCAGCCCGCAGCAGCACTGCTTCAAACAGGCTCGCGATGCCGGCGATGGTGCCGGCGTCGAAGATGTCGCAGGCATAGGCCAGGCCGCAGACGATGTCGCCATCCTTGGCGGCGAAGTCCAGACTCAGGTCGAAGTGCGCCAGCTTGGCGGCGCCGTCGTACACGCTGGCCTCCAGCCCGCCGAAGCCGGCGATGCCAGCCACCTGCTGCTGCTCGGTGCATTTGACCTGGAATAGCGGATGAACACCGGCCTCGCGGCGTACCTTCAGGTCCGACACCAGCAGATCGAACGGACAGTCCGCGTGCGATTGTGCGTCCAGCACAGTGGCGCGGACCTGCTCCAGCAGTTGATCGAAGCTAGCATTCATATCGATGCTCGTGCGCAGCACCAGCACATTGAGTAAGTAGCCAACCAGATGCTGCGTCTCCGCGCGCTGGCGGTTTGCCACCGGCGCGCCAACGGCGACATGCCGCGCGCCGCTCAGGTGCGCCAGCGTTAGCTTCAACACCGCCAGCATCACGATGAAACGCGTGCAGCCGTGTTTTTCGGCGAGCTGCTGGACGGCTGCGGCGCTGGCGTCACGCAGGACGAAGACATGGCGCGCGGCGGCGTCGGAACGTTCACGCGGCCGTGCGCGGTCCAGCGGCAAGGCCAGTGGCGCGTGATCATCCCCGAGCTGGCGGCGCCAGTATGCCAACTGGCGATCCAGTTCGCCAGCCTCGATCCAGTCACGCTGCCAGAGCACGTAATCGGCGAACTGGATTGGCAACTCAGGCAGTGCCGGCATGGCGCCGCTGGCGTAGGCGGCATACAGCGCCCCCAGATCGCGCATCAACACCGACGCCGACCAGCCGTCTGCCACGATGTGATGCACCACGATGGACAGCCAGTGGGTTTGCGCGTCCAGACGCACCAGGCGCACACGCCAGACAGGCCCCGTCTCCAGGTCGAACGGCGCGACGCTGTTGGCCGTCGCCAGCTCGGCCGCGCGCGCCAGACGGGCGTCGACCGGCAGCGTGGAAAGGTCCACTGTTTGCAAAGCGGACGGCGGCTGCTCCAGCACCAGCTGTTCGGCATCGCTGTCGTCTATGGCGCGAAATACCGTGCGCAGCACCTCATGGCGCTGGGCTAACGCATCGACCGCGCGCGCCATGGCCGCCGCGTCCAGCGCGCCGCGCAACACCAGCGTGCCTTCCATATTGTAGGCCGCGCTGGACGGCGCCAGCCGCCAGGTGAGCCACATGCCGCGCTGGGCATGCGAGAGCGGCAGCCTGCCGTCGCGCGCGGCGCGAACGATCGGCAAGGCGCCGACGTCCACGCCCTGCTCGGTCAAGCGGCGCAGCAGCAGCTTGCGTTTGTCGGTCGGTAAAGCGGCAACCCGGCCCGCGAGTTGGAGGGGATCAAATTGCATGTTTCAGGATTCCAGTTCAGCGAGTAAAGCGTCGATAGCGGCCAGGTCGTCGTTGGCGCCACCATTCATGCCTTGCAGTGCCGGCATGGCCGCCAGCGCGGCGATGGTCGGCGATTCGAAGACCGCGCGCAGCGGAAGGTTGATGCCGTGCCGCTGACGCAACTGCGCGGCGAGCGTCATGACGGTCAGCGAATGGCCGCCCAGTTCAAAGAAATTATCATGCCGGCCGATGCGTTCCTGGCCCAGCACCTCGGCCCAAACCTCGGCCAGCGCCTGCTCGGCGGCGCCTTGCGGCGCCTCGTACCGCGTGCCCGCGCTCCAGTCGGGCGG
>NZ_JABMJK010000016.1 GCF_013376005.1 Duganella sp. SG902
CCAGGGTGTAGTCGCTCTGAGTCCGCTTTCGTCCAGTTCCCATCTCGCTCTCCTAAGAAAAGGCGGGAAATGACAACTTAAACCAGGACGGGTCAGGGGAAATAAAAAAGCCTCCCGAAGGAGGCTTTTCTACTGAATATTGGCGGAGAGGGTGGGATTCGAACCCACGGATGGGTTGCCCCATCGCTTGATTTCGAGTCAAGTACAATCGACCACTCTGCCACCTCTCCTGGTGACGCTAATTTTTCTCACATCCAAACAAATGGCGGAGAGGGTGGGATTCGAACCCACGGATGGGTTGCCCCATCGCTTGATTTCGAGTCAAGTACAATCGACCACTCTGCCACCTCTCCGTTTTCCCACCTGCTGCTGCGAGAAGGCAAGATTATAGCAGGTGCTTGGGAAAATGGAAGGACAAATTTATACTTTCAGATGCGTTTGTCCGCCCATGTACGGACGCAGCGCTTCCGGGATCTCCACCGAGCCATCGGCCTGCTGGTAATTTTCCAGCACGGCGACCAGCGTGCGACCCACGGCCAGACCGGAACCGTTCAGCGTGTGCAGCAGTTCCGGCTTGCCCTGGGCGTTGCGGAAACGCGCCTGCATGCGGCGTGCCTGGAACGCTTCGCAGTTCGACAGCGACGAAATCTCGCGGTAGGTGTTCTGCGCCGGCAACCACACTTCCAGATCGTAGGTCTTGCTGGCGCCGAAGCCCATGTCGCCGGTGCACAGCGACATCACGCGGTACGGCAGGCCCAGGCGCCGCAGGATGGTTTCGGCGTGGCCGACCATCTCTTCCAGCGCGGCATACGAGTTATCCGGATGCACCACCTGCACCATCTCGACCTTGTCGAACTGGTGCTGGCGGATCATGCCGCGCGTGTCGCGGCCGTAGCTGCCCGCCTCCGAGCGGAAGCACGGGGTGTGCGCGGTCATCTTCAGCGGCAGGGTTTCGGCGGCGACGATCTCGTCGCGCACGATGTTGGTCAGCGACACTTCCGAGGTCGGGATCAGGTAGAAGTTCTCGCCCTCGCCTTCCACGCCGCCTTTTTTCACCGAGAACAGGTCGGCTTCGAATTTCGGCAGCTGGCCGGTGCCGCGCAGCGAATCCGCGTTGACCATGTAGGGCGTGTAGCACTCGGTGTAGCCGTGCTCGTCGGTGTGGGTGTTCAGCATGAACTGCGCCAGCGCGCGGTGCAGGCGGGCGATGCCGCCCTTCATCACCGAGAAGCGCGAGCCGGTCAGCTTGGTCGCGGTGTCGAAGTCCAGGCCCAGCGGGGCGCCAACGTCGACGTGGTCCTTGATTTCAAAATCGAAGCTGCGCGGCGTGCCGACCTTGCGCACTTCCACGTTGCCGGTCTCGTCGTTGCCCACCGGGACCGACTCGTGAGGCAGATTCGGGATGGTTTGCAGGAACTCGGCAAGCTTGCCCTGCAGTTCGGCCAGTTTCACCTCGTTGGCTTTGAGCTCGTCGCCCAGGCCGGCCACCTCCGCCATCAGCGCGGTGGTGTCTTCGCCCTTGCCCTTCATCATGCCGATCAGCTTGGACTGCGAATTCCGCTTGCCCTGCAACTCTTCGGTGCGCGTCTGGATCGCCTTGCGTTCCGATTCGAGAGCGTTGAACGCTTCCACATCGAGCTGGAACTTGCGGGTGGCCAGGCGCGCGGCGACGGTGGCGATGTCTTTACGGAGAAGTTGGATATCAATCATGGGAACGAATGCCGTTTGTATCGAAAACGTCAATTGTACCAAGAGGATGCCACTTCCTTGCGAGTTTTGCGCAGCCCGCCGGCTGCCGCCATTACAGCGCGGCTTTTTCGGCGGCGGTCAGGCGCTTGGCGCTCACGGTGACGGTCGGCATGGCGGCGTCGGCCTTGGCAACCACCACCACTTTGTCGGCCGGCATGGCGAAGTCGGCGCGGTCGTCGGCGGCGGTGGCGAAGGTGGTGGCGCCGGCGATCACGGTGGCGGCGACGAAGATGATTTCCATGTGTTTGGCGATGCTCATGATGCTCTCCTTCAGGTGTCGGTTTGATTAAGTGCTGCGGTATGGTTGTACTGTACCTAAAGGCGTTCCGGCCCGCGATGGGGATGCGACGAAGCGCCGAAAACGGCGCCTGAAATGCAAAAGGAGGGATCAGGCGGCGCTGCGCAGCACGCCCGGGCGGTCGGCTTCGCGGTGCACCAGCTCGCCCAGCGTGGCGATCGCCGCCGCCACCTGCGGCGTCCACGGATTGCCGCAGTTGAGGCGCAGGTAGTTGCTGTACTTGCCCGAGGCCGAGAACAGCTGGCCCGGCATGAACGCCACGCCCTGCGCCGTGGCGCGCTGGTGCAGGGCCAGCGCGTCCACCTGCTCCGGCAGGCTGACCCACAGCACGAAGCCGCCCTGAGGCTCGGACACGCTGCATTGCTGCGGGAAGGCGTGGCAGATCGCGTCCGACATGCGGGCGATGCGCTGCGCCAGCGCCCGCCGCATCTTGCGCAGCTGGTTCTCGTAGGCGCTGCCGGTCAGGAAGTCGGCCAGCACGGCCTGGAAGAAGTGGCTGGTGGCGCCGCTCGACACCATTTTCAGCACCGCCACCTCCTGCGCGTAGCGGCCCGCCACCACGTAGCCCACACGGGCGCCGGGACTGACGGCTTTCGAGAATGACGAGCACAGCATGACGTTGCCGCTGGTATCGTAGGCCTTGACCGGCCACGGGCGCTCGGGCGTGAAGCAGAGGTCGCCGTAGACGTCGTCCTCGATGAGCGGGACGTTGTGCCTGGCCACCAGGGCGGCCAGGCGCTGCTTGTTCGCCTCCGGCATGATGCAGCCCAGCGGGTTGTTGGCGTTGGGGATCAGCAGCACCGCCTGCGCCAGGCCGGCGTTGAGCGCCAGCTCCAGAGCGTCGATCGACGGCCCGGTTTTCGGGTGGGTGGGAATTTCCAACGCCTTCATGCCCAGCGATTCGATCAGCTGCAGCAGCACGAAATAGGTGGCGGACTCGATGGCGATGGTGTCGCCCGGCCTGGCCACGGCGCGCAGACACAGGCTGATCGCTTCCGAGCAGGAGCCGGTCACCACGATCTCGTTGGTGTCGACGTGGCCCCAGTCCAGCGCGCGGCGCGTGATCTGGCGCACGAAATCCGGATGGTTGGTCTCGTAGCAGCTCACCGTGCTGAGCAGGCCGGCATCGCGCCTGGCGACCGCCGCCACGGTCTTTTGCATGCGCTTCATGGGCAGCAGCTCGTCCGGCGGCCAGGCCGAGCCCAGCTGGATGATGCCCGGATCCTCATTCGCCTTCAGCACCCGCATCAACAGGTTCTGGATGCCGACGAAGGCCGGCTCCTGCAGCTGCGTGGCCTCGTTCATCACCGCCATCATGCGCGGGCGGTGGCGCACGTAGTAGCCGGCTTGCGGACGCGCCTCGACCAGCCCGCGATCCTCCATCAGCCGCAGGGCCTGCAGCACGGTGCTGACCGACAGCCGCTTCTGCTGCGCCAGATGGCGGATCGATGGCAGGCGGTCGCCGGGCGCGAACACGCGGCTGGCGATCAGCCCGCCCAGTTCGTTCGCCAGTTGCTCGTAGAGGTTGATAGACATTCGACGATTGTGCCTCCACCCTGCCCGCCCGCGACAGGTACAGCGGCGTGAAATTTCGACCATAACAGTGTAGGTCAAGCGCCGCTGTGATGGTGACAATTTCGTTTTGCTGCATCTGTTATGGCCGCCCCGCGCCACGTAATCTGTGTGGCAAAGGAGGCAATCATGAAACCGCAACTCATCTCAGTGCAGCAAGGCCAGGCCGAGTACCGGCTGAGCGAAAACCATCCGCTGCGCATCGCCCACGCCGCCGGCCGCCGCATCGAATGCCTGGACGGCACGGCGTGGATCACCGCCTACAACGAGAAAACCGACTTCGTGCTGCGGCGCGGCCAGTCGTTCGAAGTGCCCAACGACGGCCTGATGCTGATCGAGGCGGTGGGCGCCAGCATGGTGCGGGTGCGCCTGCCGGCCGCCCGGCCCAGCCGTTTCCGCAGGGCTGTAGGATTTCTCCTACGCAACTAATCGTGCGCCACGCAATCCTTGAAGTTTGTACCATGCGCTCAACAGTACAGCCTTCAAGGAGAAGAAATGAAAACCAATACCCTGAAAATTGCAGCGGCGAGCGCCGTGATGTTGATTGCAACGGGCTGCTCGACCATGGGTGGCTCGTCGTGGCAAAAGGATGAACCGCCGCCACCGGCCAATCCCGACTTCGCCACCGAGATGAACAAGTTCAACGCGCAGTTCCCGAACGAAAAGGCGACCAAGTACGAGGAGATCTCGCTCAACTACAACAACGCCAAGAAGCTCGACGAGCGCGGCAACTGCCACGACCTTTCCAAGTACCCGGTCGTGATCGTGCTGACGCTGGACGCCACCGGCAAGGTCACCCGCACCACCACCGACGTCGAAGGCAAGAAGGCAGAGTGCTTCCGCCAGGCCTACGCCTCGGCGCAGCTGCCGCCGCCGCCGTTCGCACCGTACCAGAAGCCGATCCGCCTGCGTTAAGCGGCAAGCGTCAAGCGGCGTCTTCCTCTTCCGACGCCTCGTCGGCCGGTTTGTCCAGCCAATTGATGACGAGGTCGTTGAAGCGTTCCGGCGCGCGCACCATGGGCCAGTGGTCGGTTTCCATCGCCACCACCTTGCAGCCTTCCCTGGCGGCCAGGGTTTCGGTCCACTGCGGCGAATGGAACATGAAGGGCTTGTTGGTGCCGTAGATGTACAGCATCGGCACTTGCGGCGCGAACGGCACCAGCGAGTGGTACGAGCCGGACGCGCCGGCGGTCAGGATGTAGTACGGGTAATTCATGCGGGAACTGATGTACTCGCGCGGCGAGGGCACGCCCAGCATGCGCGCCGTGGCCTTGGTCATCACGTCGCCCAGCGGGCCGCCCATGGCCCAGGCCAGCGCCAGCGTGCTCTGGTAGCTGGCCACCATCATCTTCTGGCCGACCGAGCGCGAACGCGCCGTGGCCTTCGATTGCGCATCGCCGATATCGACGCCGATGATGGCCGACACCAGGCCCTTGTTGCGCATGTAGAACTCGTAGCCGAACACGCAGCCCCAGTCGTGCAGCATCAGGATCACCTTCTGCTTCTGACTCACGCTGTTCACAATGTGCAGCAGCACGCGCATCGTGGCGTCAAGCGAGTAAGAGCGGCGCGGCTGCCGGATATCGAAGCCCGGCAGGGTGAAGCGCACGCAGCGATAACGCTGCTTCAGCTCGGCCACCTGGGCGTCCCACAGGCGATAGGTGTCCGGCCAGCCGTGGATCATGACGATCGTCTCGGCGCCCTCGCCCTCGATAAAAATGTCGATTCCGTCGACCACCTTTGCCGGCTGCATGCTGCTCCCCTACCCCGCTGAAACGTGAAAGTTGCATCTTACAACATTCACGCTCAAGTTTTGCCGGCGTCCTCGTCGAGCTTGCGCAGGAAGGCCATCTTGTCGGCGATCTTGGTTTCCAGGCCGCGCGGCACCGGTTGATACCAGCCGGGCTCGCGCATGTCGTCCGGGAAATAGGTCTCGCCGGCCGCGTAGGCATGCGGTTCGTCGTGGGCGTAGCGGTAGGCGTGGCCGTAACCGAGTTCCTTCATCAGCTTGGTCGGCGCGTTGCGCAGGTGCACCGGCACCTCGCGCGACTTGTCCTTGCGCACGAAGGCCATGGCCTCGTTGAAGGCGTTGTAGCCGGCGTTGCTCTTGGCGGCGATGGCCAGGTAGATCACCGCCTGACCCAGCGCCAGCTCGCCCTCCGGCGAACCGAGGCGCTCGAAGGTGGTGGCGGCGTCGTTGGCGATCTGCATGGCGCGCGGGTCGGCCAGGCCGATGTCCTCCCACGCCATGCGCACGATGCGGCGCGACAGGTAACGCGCGTCGGCGCCGCCGTCCAGCATGCGGCACAGCCAGTACAGCGCCGCGTCCGGATTCGAGCCGCGCACCGATTTGTGCAGGGCCGAGATCTGGTCGTAGAAATTGTCGCCGCCCTTGTCGAAGCGGCGCGCGTTCAGGGTCAGCGCGTTCTGGATGAACTCGGCCGTGATCTTGTTGGTCTTGGCGGCGTTGGCGGCGGTGCCGGTCACTTCCAGCAGGTTGAGCAGGCGGCGGCCGTCGCCGTCGGCGTAGCCGATCAGGGTGTCGATGGCGGCCTCGTCGAACTCCAGATGGGTCAGCACCTTGGCGCGGGCACGCTCGACCATCTGGCGCAGCTCGCTCTCGTCGAACGACTTCAGCACGTAGACCTGGGCGCGCGACAGCAGCGCCGAGTTGACCTCGAACGACGGGTTCTCCGTGGTGGCGCCGATCAGCGTGACCAGCCCGGATTCGGCATACGGCAGCAAGGCATCCTGCTGCGATTTGTTGAAGCGGTGGATCTCGTCGACGAACAGGATGGTGTGCTTGCCCATGTCCAGATTGTGCTGGGCCTGCTCCATGGCGGCGCGGATATCCTTCACGCCCGAGAACACGGCGGACAGGGCGATGAACTCGCAGTCGTAGGCCTGGGCGGTCAGGCGCGCCAGCGTGGTCTTGCCGACGCCGGGCGGGCCCCACAGGATCATGGAGTGCGGCTGGCCGGACTCGAACGCCAGGCGCAGGGGCTTGCCCGGCCCCAGCAGGTGGCGCTGGCCGATCACATCGTCAAGCGTCTTGGGCCGCAGGGCTTCGGCCAGCGGCTGGCGCGGTTCGGTGGAAAATAAATCTGCCATGGCTTTGGAGGAAGCCGTCATTCCGGCGAAAGCCGGAATCCATGCTGCGCTTGCCGGGCAGCGTTCTATGGATTCCGGCCTGCGCCGGAATGACGGCGAGATAACTCAGAAGGTCAATTATTGAATACGTCCGCGCCCTTGGGCATGACGAATTTAAAACTCGCGGCATTCAGCGCCGGATTTTTTTCGATGCCCTTGAACGCCAGCACCGACAACTGGCCAAAGCTGTCCTTCAGCTCCATGCTCACCGGCACGCCGTCGCGCAGGCCGATGATGATTTGCTCGAACGAGGTGTCCTTGGCTTTCGGCACCGCCTTCAGCAGTTCCGCGCCATCCTTGGTGCCGGCCTCGCTCAGCGTGAAGTTCTTCTCCAGATCATTGCTGCCGAACAGAATGGCGGCCGGCGACGAACCCAGCGCATCGCCCAGCTTTTTCACGGTGACCTGGTTCAAGTCCTTGTCGAAGATGTACAGCTTGTCGCCATCGGCCTGCAGCACCTGCTCGTACGGCTTGACGTAAGTCCAGATGAACTTGCCGGGGCGCGCGAACACAAACGTGCCGGTGGCGGTGTTCGACGTTTTCGGCGCCTCGCCGTTGGTGTTCTTCACCTGGCGCTGGGTGAACTCGCCCTTGGCGGCCTTGGTGGACGCCACGAACGATTTGAACTGCTCCAGCGCGCTGGCATGGGCAACGCCTGCCAGCAACAGGCCGGCGGTCAAGGCCGCCAGCGATTTAAAACGCGTCATACATTTCCTTTATTCTGCACTGGCAGCCGGCACGAGGATGTCGCGGTTGCCGTTCGATTGCATGGCGGAGACCACGCCGCTATTTTCCATTTGTTCCAGCAGGCGCGCCGCGCGGTTGTAGCCGATGCGCAGATGGCGCTGCACCAGCGAGATCGAGGCGCGGCGGTTCTTCAGCACCACCTGCACCGCCTGGTCGTACATCGGATCGGCCTCGCCGCCGCCCTCGCCGGCCGCGGCGCCCTCGCCGCCGCCCTCGCCTTCCAGCGTGCCGCCCTCCAGGATGCCGTCGATATAGTCCGGCTCGCCGGTGGTCTTCAGGTGTTTCACCACGCGGTGCACCTCGTCGTCCGACACGAAGGCGCCGTGCACGCGGATCGGCAGGCCGGTGCCCGGCGGCATGTACAGCATGTCACCCATGCCCAGCAGCGTTTCCGCGCCCATCTGGTCCAGAATGGTGCGCGAGTCGATCTTGGACGACACCTGGAACGCGATCCGGGTCGGGATGTTGGCCTTGATCAGGCCGGTGATCACGTCCACAGATGGGCGCTGGGTCGCCAGAATCAAGTGCAGGCCGGCCGCCCGGGCTTTTTGCGCGATACGGGCGATCAGCTCCTCCACCTTCTTGCCGACCACCATCATCAGGTCGGCCAGCTCGTCGATGATGATGACGATGGTCGGCAGTTTTTCCAGCGGCTCCGGCGAATCCGGGGTCAGGCTGAACGGATTCGGGATGTGTTCCTCGCGCTTCCTGGCCTCGGCGATCTTGGCGTTGTAGCCGGCCAGGTTACGCACGCCCAGCTTGGACATCAGCTTGTAGCGGCGCTCCATCTCGTTGACCGCCCAGTTCAGCGCGTGGCCGGCCTGGCGCATGTCGGTCACCACCGGCGCCAGCAGGTGCGGGATGCCTTCGTACACCGACATCTCCAGCATCTTCGGATCGATCAGGATCATGCGCACGTCTTTCGGATCGGCCTTGTACAGCAGCGACAGGATGGTGGCGTTGATGCCCACCGACTTGCCGGAGCCGGTGGTGCCGGCCACCAGCAGGTGCGGCATCTTGGCCAGGTCGGCCACCACCGGCTTGCCGGCGATGTCCTTGCCCAGCGCCACGGTCAGCGGCGAGGCGTTGTCGTTGTAGACCTTGGAGCCGACGATCTCGCTCAGGCGCACGATCTGGCGCTTCGGATTCGGCAGCTCCAGCGCCATGTAGTTCTTGCCCGGGATGGTCTCGACCACACGGATCGAGGTCAGCGACAGCGAGCGCGCCAGGTCGCGCGCCAGGTTGACGATCTGGCTGCCCTTGACGCCGGTGGCCGGCTCGATCTCGTAGCGCGTCACCACCGGGCCCGGATAGGCCGCCACCACCTTGGCCTCCACGCCAAAGTCCGATAGTTTTTTCTCGATCAGGCGGCTGGTGAACTCCAGCGTCTCGATGGCGATGGTTTCCTGCGTTTCCGCCGCCTCATCCAGCAGCGAAAGCGCCGGCAGCGCCTCGTCGCCGCTGGCGCGCGGCAGGTCGGAGAACAGGCTGGCCTGGCGTTCCTTCTCGACACGCTCGGACTTCACCACCGTCACCACCTGCGGCTCGACCTTGATCGGCGGCGCCGCCACCGGATGCTTCTCGACGTGCTTGGCGCGCTCGTGCACCACCACCTCCTCGCGCTTGACGGCGGCCACCTCGCCCTGGCGGCGGTCCTCGCGGTACTGGTAGCGCTGCACGAACCAGTCGATGGCGTTCTCGATGCCGCCGCCGATGCGCTCGGCCACCGCCATCCACGACACGTGGAAGAACAGGCTGAAGCCCAGCCCGAACAGCAGCAACAGCAGCAGGGTGGCGCCGGTGAAGCCGAACGCCACGTGGGCCGAATGGCCGATCAGCTCGCCCAGCACGCCGCCCGAGCTGCGCGGCAGCTCGGCGTGGCTGGTCAGGGTGCGCAGGCGCAGGTATTCCAGCCCGACGCTGCCGATGAACAGCAGCACGAAGCCGATCGCGCGGATCAGGCCCTCCTGCGCGTGCTCCGGCTCCGGCTCGGTGGACAGCACGTATTTATGGGTCAGCCCGCGATAGCCCTTCCACACCACGCGCAGCAGGCAGAACGCCCACCACCAGGCGGAGATGCCGAAGATATACAGCAGCAGGTCGGACAGCCAGGCGCCGGCGCGGCCGCCGAGGTTGTGCACCTCGGGCACCAGCGTGCCGTGCGACCAGCCCGGATCCATCTTGTGATAACTGGCCAGGATCAGCACAAAATACGCGCCCAGCACGGCCAGCGCCAGCCAGCGCGCCTCCGACAGCAGCCGCACCAGCCGGTTCGGCAGCGGCTGGCGCTCGGTCGGCGTGCGCGTGTAGCCGGACGAAGCGGCCGGACTCACTTTTTGCGTGCGTTCCTGAACTTTTTTACTACTCATAGGTATTAAGGCAATGCAATGTTAGCGGTCAGGAAATATTCCGATAACGGTATTCTAAGGCATAAGGCAACATCCGGCCCCACGATTCATCCTGATTCCCTGCTTGCACTATAATCTTGTATTGCTTGCGTGATTGCAATAGCGGCAGACCTTGCCGCCCTTGCTGGCGCCCCCACATTCGGATTAATCCAACATTATTGAAGAAACCTGCCATGACCACTCCTAAACATGCCCGTGTATTGATCCTCGGCTCCGGCCCAGCCGGCTACAGCGCCGCCATCTACGCCGCGCGCGCCAACCTGAAGCCGATGCTGGTGACCGGCGTCGAGCAAGGCGGCCAGCTGATGACCACCACCGACGTGGAGAACTGGCCGGCCGACCCGATGGGCGTACAAGGCCCGGACCTGATGCAGCGTTTCCTGCAGCACGCCGAGCGCTTCAACACCGACATCGTGTTTGACCACATCCACACCGTCAAGTTGCAGGAAAAACCGATCCGTCTGATCGGCGACAGCCATGAGTACACCTGCGACACCCTGATCATCGCCACCGGCGCCTCGGCCCAGTACCTGGGCCTGCCGTCGGAACAAGCCTTCATGGGCAAGGGCGTGTCGGCCTGCGCCACCTGCGACGGCTTCTTCTACCGCGGCCAGCAGGTGGCCGTGGTGGGCGGCGGCAACACCGCCGTCGAGGAGGCACTGTACCTGTCGAACATCGCCACCAAGGTCACCCTGATCCACCGCCGCGACAAGTTCCGCGCCGAGGCCATCCTGATCGACCGCCTGAACGCCAAGGTCGCCGAGGGCAAGATCGAGATCAAGTACAACCACACCCTGCATGAAGTGGTGGGCGACGACGGCGGCGTGACCGGCGTCAAGATCCAGTCGACCGAGACCGGCGCCATCACCGACGTCAGCGTGCACGGCCTTTTCATCGCGATCGGCCACAAGCCAAACACCGGCATCTTCGAAGGCCAGCTGGAAATGCACAACGGCTACATCAAGACCAAGACCGGCACCGAGGGCATGGCCACCGCCACCAGCGTGCCGGGCGTGTTCGCCGCCGGCGACGTGCAGGACCACATCTACCGCCAGGCCATCACCAGCGCCGGCACCGGCTGCATGGCCGCGCTGGACGCGCAGCGCTACCTGGAAGGCCAGGAGTAAGCGCGATGAAAGACTTCGCGGACCTGAAATCCCTGGGCAAGCAGCTCCGGGAACAGGCTGAGGCGCGCGCCGTCGCCGAGAAGGAGCGCGCCAAACAGGAAAAGCAGCAGGCGGTGGAAGCCAATATCTTCCAGACCGCGCTCGGCGGCGTCCAGCGCATGCCGGCCTCGGACCGCTACGTGCCGCCCAGCGTGCCGAAATCGGTGGCGCCGGAGGCCGCGCCCAAGCGCCAGCTGACGCAGGCCGAGGATGACGCGCTGGTGCTGCGCGAATCGCTGTCCGACCTGTTTGAAGTCGATCATTACCTGGAGGACGATCCGGCGCTGAACTACGCGGCGCCGGGCGTCGGTCCGGACGTGATGAAGAAGATGCGCAAGGGCCATTGGCCGGTGCAGGACGAGCTGGACCTGCACGGCATGAACCGCGACCAGGCGCGCGACGCGCTGGGCGCCTTCCTGACCAAGGCACAGCAGCGCAACCAGCGCTGCGTGTGCGTGATCCACGGCCGCGGCTTCGGCTCGCGCGGCCAGGAGCCGGTGCTGAAGTCCATGGTGCGCAGCTGGCTGGTGCAAAAAGGCGTGGTGGCGTTCTGCCAGGCGCGCAACCATGAGGGCGGCGAAGGCGCGCTGATCGTGCTGCTGCGCGCCGCCTTGCAGCCCAGCCGTTAATCCCCTACCCGTCGGGCGGCGGCCATGTTAACCTATGGACATTGCCACCTTGTCCATAGAACTACATGAAGAGCGTCCCGATTCCGCATGTCTCCCTGATCACCGTCATTGAGGTGGTGGCGATACTGGTTGGCGCACTATCGGGCTTCGTGGAGGCGCGCCGCAAGCGCATGGACATCGTCGGCGTCTTCACCGTCGCCTTCATCACCGCGTTCGGCGGCGGCACGCTGCGCGACATCCTGCTCGACAAGCGGCCGTTGTTCTGGGTGGCGCACCAGGAATACGCGATCCTGATCTTCGTGCTGGCCCTGGTGGCGACGCCGCTGATGCGCACGGTGCGCCAGATCATCTCCGAACGAGTCATCGTGGTGGCGGACGCCATCGGCCTCGGCCTGTTCGCGGTGGCCGGCGTGGCGCAGGCGCAGGCCGCGCACATGCCGATCTTCATCGCCTCGATGATGGGCGTGATCACCGGCATCTTCGGCGGCGTGCTGCGCGACATCGTCTGCAACGAAGTGCCGATGGTGTTCCGCGACGGCAAACCGTACGCCATCTGCGCCTTCTTCGGCGCCTGGCTCTACATCGGCCTGCAATACACCGACGTCTCCGACGACTTCGCGCTGTGGACCAGCGCCGCCTTCATCACCATCATCCGGCTGGTGACCTGGAAGTTCGAACTGCACCTCCGCAGCCACCATTAAACCGCAACACCGCCGACCAAGTCACCGACCAAGTCAGCGAGGATGTGGCTCGACTGTTACGCGCAGCTGAGAATGGTGAGCAGCCGCGCAGCGTTTTACAAGCTGCGCTGGGCCTGCGGCATACGCCCCATTTTCGTCAAGCATATTTGTTGCCCGCGCTAGCTGCTGGCTACTTGGAGATGACCTTACCCAATCTGCCCAACAGCCGCCTGCAGCGCTATCGTCTCACTGCCAAGGGAAAACTATGGCTGCAAGTACATTGAACAGCAGTAGCATTAGTCAGGAACACTTCCGGAAGCTGGGACACCGTAGCGGTCCGCCTGCACCGGGCCGCTGACGCCGTGGGTGCGGACGTCGGCGGTGATGGGCAGCATCTGTTTGTCCCAGGTCTCCCACTGCGCCTTCAGCTGCGCGAACACTTCCGGATGACGCTTGGCCAGATTGGCGCGCTCGCGCTGGTCCTTCACCACGTCGAACAGGAATTCGTTCTTGCCGATCTTCAGGTATTTCCAGTTGCCGGAGCGGATCGCGCGCTGGGCGTTAGCCTTATAGCGCCACAGCAGCGTGCGCTCGTTGCTCCGCGCCTGGCCCAGCAGGATGGGTAGCAGGTTCTGGCCATCGCTCGGGAACTTCGGATCGGGCGCGCCGCCGGCGGCGGCAAGCAGCGTCGGCAGCCAGTCCATCGAGATCGCCACCTGATCGCTCACCTGCCCCGCCTTCACCTTGCCCGGCCAGCGCACGATGGCCGGCACGCGGATGCCGCCTTCCAGCAGCTCGGTCTTCTGGCCGGTCAGCGGCCAGGTTTTCGAGAAACGCTCGCCGCCGTTGTCGCTGGTGAAGATGACGATGGTGTTCTCCGCCAGGCCTTTTTTCTCCAGCGCCGCCAGCACGCGGCCGATCGAGGCGTCCAGCGATTCGACCATGCGGCCATACGTCGCCAAGTCACCGCCGTCGTAGTGGAAGATGTTGTCGATGTTGCGCGAGATTTCCTCGTCGCCCGGTCCCTCCCACGGCCAATGCGGCGCGGTGTAGTGCAGCGACAGCAGGAAGGGCTTGCCGGCCTGCTGCTTGTTGACGAAGTCCACCGCGCGCGCGCCGAGCAGGTCGGTGTAGTAGCCGATCTGATGCACCGGCACCTCGCCTTCGTACAAGTCTTCCTTCACGTTCGGGCCGACGCCCGGCTTGTGGGTGAAGTAATCGATGGCGCCGCCGTAGTTGCCGAAGAAGCTGTCGTAGCCGCTTTTCAGCGGGCCGAAGGTGGGCAGGTAGCCGAGGTGCCACTTGCCGATCAGCGCCGTGCCATAGCCCTGTTTCTTTAGCAGCGACGGCAGGGTCGGGTGCGATGGCGGCAGGCCGATGGTGTCGGACGCGCCGGCGATCGGCTCCTCCAGCCCGCCGCGCAGGCGGTACTGGTAGCGGCCGGTGATCAGCGCGAAGCGCGTGGCCGAGCACACCGCCGAGTTGGCGTAGGCCTGGGTGAAGCGGATGCCGTCGGCCGCCAGTCTGTCGAGGTGCGGCGTTTTGAAGTCGGTCTGGCCGTACACGCCAAGGTCGGCGTGGCCCAGGTCGTCGGCCAGGATGAAGATGATGTTCGGCTGCTCCTTGCCGGCCGCCAGCGCGTTCGGCAGGTAATTGGCCAGCGCCAGCGCCGGCAGCGACTGGAGGACGCGGCGGCGGGCGCCGTTGATCTGATGCTTGGTCATGCGGTGTCTCCTGTTTAGAAATCTGCGCGGGCGGTCAGGCCCAGCGTGCGCGGGGTGCCCAACACGGCGTTGTAGGCGCCAAAGCTGGTGTTCCACAAGCTGGTGTAGTACAGCTTGTCGAAGGCGTTCTTGGCCCACAACGACACGTCCCATTTGGCGCCGCCGGCCTTGAAGCGCGCGCCGGCCGACAGGTTGGTCAGGGCATACGCCGGAATCTTGGCATACTTCGATGCGTCCAGCGTGCCGAACACTTCGGTGCGGTACGAGGTGTTGGCGTTGAAGTAGCCTTCCACGCCGTCGGCCACGGCGTGCGCGAACTGCGCGTTCAGGCTGCTGGTCCAGCGCGGCGCGTTGACCAGCGCGGCGCGGCCGGACAGGTTGCAGGAGGTCGCCGTGATTTCAGGCGGGCATGGCGCGTTGGTGTACTTCAGGTATTTCACGTCGTTGAAGGCGGCGTTGGCCCCCAGCGTGAAGCCGCGCGCGACCAGGAAGGTGGTCTCCAGCTCGGCGCCACGGCTGCGCACGTCGCCGGCGTTGGTGATGTAGGAAGACTGCGTGGCTGGATCGTAGGCATTGTTCTGGTAGCCGCGCACGATGTTGGCGAACACGCTGGCGTTGACCTGGGCGCGGCGCTCCCAGAAGTTGCTCTTGATGCCGAGCTCGGCGTTGTTGGCCTTCTCGTTGTCGATCTTCAGCGAGGCGATGCCGGCCGCGCCCGGCACGGTCAGGTTGATGCCGCCCGACTTCTCGCCGTGCGACAGTGTTGCGTAGCCCAGCACGTCGGCGTCGATCTTGTAGGCCAGCGTCAGCAGGCCGGACGGGCTCAGGTTGTTCAGCGTGATCTCGCCCGAATTGAAGGCGCCGTAGCGGGCGTTGCGCGAGGCCAGCGCCGCACCGGTCACGGCCGCGCCGCCGGTCGGCGCGTAGCGGATTTCGAAGGCGCGCTTGTCCTCATAGGTGGCGCGCAGGCCGGCCGTCAAATCCCATTTCGGATCGATGTGCCAGATCGACTGGCCAAACAGCGCGTAGCTGTTGACGCGCAAGTGGCCGTCGGCAAAGCTGGTGAGGTTGGACCAGGCGCCGCTCGGCGTGCCGTTGAACTTGTCCGCCAGCGGACCGTTGAACGTGAAGTTGGTGTTGTCCAGATTCTGATAGTAGTAGTACGCGCCCACCACGGACTCGACCTCGCGCCCTTGCGGCGTGGCCAGACGCAGCTCTTGCGTGAACTGGCGGTGGCGCGCCAGCGCGCCGACGTTCAGGGTCACGGGCACATCGAGGCCATCGTCATTGCGCGGCGTGAAGTTCCAGAAACGGAAGGCACTGATCGACGTAAATTTGTAGTCGTTGTCCAGTTTCCAGTTGGCTTCCGCCGACAGGCCGCCCTGATGCACGCTGACGTGCGAGCCGCTGTCCAGATTCACCTGGCGGGCCGCCGGGTTGGTGATCGGATGCCCGCCAACGGCGGCGGCCTGCGTCAGCCAGCGGCCGCTCGGGCCGGCGCTGTAAAACACCATGGTGCCGTTGTTGGAATCCTCCTCGTTGTAGTCGGCGATCACGCGGGCGCTGAACTTGCTGTCCGGTTCCCACAGCAGTTGCGCGCGCACGCCCTGGCGGTCGCCGCCCTGCACGTCCTTGCCGTTGTAGATGTTCCTGATGTAGCCGCCCTCATGCGTTTTGTAGACCGACAGGCGGCCGGCCAGCGTGTCCGAGAACGCGCCGGAGATGCTGGCCTTGCCTTGCGCGTACTTGTCCTGGCCGGCCGAGACCGACGCCGTGTTCTCGCTGCGGAAGGTCGGCTGCTTGGTGGTGATGTTCAACACGCCGGCCGTGGTGTTCTTGCCGAACAGCGTGCCTTGCGGGCCGCGCAGCAGTTCCAGCTGTTGCACGTCCAGCGCGTCGAAGGCGGCCATGCCGGGCCGGGCCAGGTAGACGTTGTCCAGATACAGGCCGACGCTCCCCTCCAGCCCGTCGCTGGCGGTGTTGTTGCCGAGGCCGCGCACGGCGAAGCTCAGCTGGCGCGCGTGCACGAAGTTGACGGTGGTGCTGGGCAGCAGCTGCTGCAGATCCTGCACGCGGTAGACGCGGTTGTTCTCCAGCGATTTGTCGTCCAGCACGCTCATGCTGGTCGGCACGCTTTGCGAAGTCTCGTTGCGGCGGCGGGTGGACACGGTGACGCTGGCGATCACTTGCGCGACATCGGCGGCGACGGCGGCCGCGCCAGCGCCCTCTTGCGCGGCGTCGGCGATGGCTGCGCCCGGCGCCGCCGCGCTGGCCGAGACGGCGGTATCCGAGATGGCGGCCACGGCCAGCGCGGCCGCGTTTTGCGCTTGCGCCGCTGGCGCGCAGGCCAAGGCGAATCCATAAGCCGCGGCGATGGCGGCGGCGAGTTTTTTGTGTTGCATGTCAAGCTTTCATCTGAAAAATGGGCATGAGCGGCCCCGCGCGCCGGCATCCCCGCCGGCGCGTTGTCGTTTATAAGAAGAGTTGTAGACGCTTAGTTGGTAACTGCGTTGTTCGCTACGCGGAACTGTTGAAGTGCCGGCGGGGTCACCGCTTTTTCAGAGCGTGGCGTGCCTTCCGGCACCCAGTTGTACGGCACCGGTTGGGCGCGGTACAACCAATTGCTCAGCACTGGCTTGCCCGCGCCGGCCACCGGCGTCGGCGCGAAGTAAGGGCTGATGTATTCCCAGGCGATGTCGCCCTTGCTGGTGACCTGGAAGATGCGGCCGTTGGTGCCCTCGTCGATCAGGGTATTCCCGTTGGGCAGGCGGCGCGCGCTGCTGATGAAGGAGCTGTAGAAGCCCCAGTCAGGACCATTCGAATCGCCGCCGGTGTATTCCCACACGATCTGCTTCCTTATCGGGTCGATTTCCAGCACACGCGAACGCGGCTGCACGCCCGGACCGATGCGCGGATAACCGGCCTCGCCCTGGTTGTCGAACACCAGCAGATTGCCGGCGCCCGGCAGGCCCGGCTCGATCAGGTGCGCATCGTGCTGGCCGATGATCTGGTCCACCGGACGCGGCAGCACACGCGGGCCACGCACCTGCGCCGGATAATCCGGGCCGAGGTTCCAGACCACCTTGCCGCTCCGCTTGTCGATGATGACGATGAAGTTGGCCTCGCGCGAATCGATCAGGATGTTGTCCGGGTTGAAGCGCTGGTCGCCGGCATCGAACCACTTGTTCGGCCCGAGCACCGACATGTTATTGATGTGCAGGTAATCGAACGGCGCGTTCTTGCCGCGCGGCGAGAAACCCGCCTTCACCAGCTTGAGCGACGCCGGCGTAAAGCCGAATTCATTCAGGTGCTCGGACGCCACCCATTTCCAGACGATGTCGCCCTGCTTGTTGACCTCATAGATCACATCATCCAGCACCTGCGGCGCGGCGAAGCCTTTCACCGGATGCACCAGATTGGCCAGCACCAGGGTGTTGCCGTTCGGCAGACGGCGCCAGTCGTGATGCTGTTTGGCGCTGCCGCCGGGCACTTGCGCGTTGACCTTGCCTTCCACCGGCGCGGCGTAGGCGTCCTGCGCGCTACCGGCAGCGCCCCACTGCCACACCACGTTGCCGTTCCAGTCCAGCTCACCAATCGCCTGATTGCGCAAACCATTGCCCTCGTTGGAGGTGCCGGGCGCGCTGGCCAGCTGCACCAGCACATTGCCGCGCTGGCCGCCGGTCAGGGCCGGATCGAGCAGCACCGGCGGGAAGCCTTCGGCGTTCCAGCTGTGCACCTCGTTGCCGTTCATGTCGATCAAATGGGTTTTCTTGTCCTGCCCGCTGAAGATGACGTAGCTGTTGTACGCGGCGGCGGTGTCGTAGCGCGTGACGCCGGTCGGGTAGACACTGGGCGCCGCGCTCAAGTTGGCGGCGAGGGACAGCAGGGACAAGGCGGCGATTTTATAGGTATGGCGATGCATGACGCGGGCTCTCCGGAATAGACAATGCGTCTATATTACTAATCCACGCAGAAAGCCAGAACTAATATAACCAATCAAGAATATGCAAAAACTGCCTTAAACGCTGGCGGACAAAAAAATGCCGGCGAGGCCGGCATTCCGAATAAGGCTGAAACAACTTACACCGCGTCCGGGCCGGTCTCGCCGGTACGGATACGGATCACCTGTTCCACGTTCTGCACGAAGATCTTGCCGTCGCCGATCTTGCCGGTGCGCGCGGCCTTGATGATGGCGTCCACCACCTGCTCGGCCACGCCATCGTCGACCACCACCTCCACTTTGACTTTCGGCAGGAAGTCGACCACGTATTCGGCGCC
Source organism: Duganella sp. SG902 (assembly GCF_013376005.1). Lineage (GTDB taxonomy): Bacteria > Pseudomonadota > Gammaproteobacteria > Burkholderiales > Burkholderiaceae_D > Rugamonas. The sequence continues at coordinate 18,402 of NZ_JABMJK010000016.1, forward strand.
GCGATACAGTTCGGTGTGGCCCTTCTGGCGGCCGAAGCCTTTGACTTCGGTGACGGTCAGGCCGGTGACGTTGACTTCGGCCAGTGCCTCACGCACCTCGTCCAGTTTGAACGGCTTGATCACAGCGGTAATCTGTTTCATGACTTCTCCTTATCTAAAAAATCCGGGCGCAGCTAACTGCAGGCGTTTGGGTCTATTGTAATCGACAGCCGCGCGCTGTCCACGCGCATAAGCTTATTCTTTACTCCTGCACCGGAATGGCGCGCAATTCCTCCATCCATACAACGCTTTGCGCGTCGCTCGGCGCACGCCAGTCGCCGCGCGGCGACAGCGAACCGCCGCTGCCCACCTTCGGCGCGTTCGGCACGCAGCTGCGCTTGAACTGGCTGGTGCGGAAGAAGCGGTCGAGGAAGATGCCGAGGTTCTTCTTGATCGCCTTCAGGTCGTACTGGTTGCGCGTGACGTGGTCGCCATCGGGCCAGCGGCCCTGCTCCTTGTCCTTCCACGCGGTGTGCGACAGGAAGGCCACCTTGGACGGATTGAAGCCGAAGCGCAGCACGTAGTACAGGTTGAAGTCCTGCAGCTCGTAGGGGCCGATGGTGCTTTCGGTGCGCTGCTCGGGCTGGCCGCCGGCCGTGCCCGGCACCAGCTCGGGGCTGATCTCGGTGCCCAGGATGTCCAGCAGCACCTGCGCATCATTGCGGCCGATCACGCCGGACTCCGCCACCCAGCGCACCAGGTGCGAGATCAGGGTCTTGGGCACGCTGGCGTTGACGTTGTAGTGCGACATGTGGTCGCCCACGCCGTAGGTGCACCAGCCCAGCGCCAGCTCGCTCAGGTCGCCGGTGCCGACCACCAGCGCGGCATTGTGGTTCGCCAGGCGGAACAGATGGTTGGTGCGCTCGCCGGCCTGCACGTTTTCAAACGTGACGTCGTACTGCGCCTGGCCTTCCGCGTACGGGTGGTTCAGGTCCTTCAGCATCTGCAGGCAGCTTGGACGGATATCGATTTCCTGCGCGCTGCAGCCGACCAGCTTCATCAAAGCATGCGCTTGCTTGAGCGTGCGCTCGCTGGTGGCGAAGCCCGGCATGGTGTAGGCCAGGATGTTGGTGCGTGGCAGCTTGAGCTTGTCCATCACGCGCGCGCACACCAGCAGCGCGTGCGTCGAGTCCAGGCCGCCGGAGATGCCGATCACCACTTTCTTCAAGCCGCTGTTGGTCAGGCGCTGCGCCAGCGCCTGCACCTGGATGTTGTAGACCTCGTTGCAGCGGTCGTCGCGGCGACGCGCGTCGGCCGGCACGTAGGGGAAGCGCTCGACGCAGCGCTTCAGCGCCAGCGGCTGCTCACGCTCGATTTCCAGGTGGAAGAACACGGTGCGGAACTTGCTCAGTTCGGCCGCGTGGCGCTGCACGGATTGGGCGAAGGTGTTCATGCGCATGCGCTCGCGCGACAGGCGCTCGAGGTCGATGTCGGCGAAGGTCAGGGTCGGCTCGTCGATGAAGCGCTTGGGCTCGGCCAGCAGTTCGCCGTTCTCGTAGATCACGCCCTGCCCGTCCCACGCCATGTCGGTGCTGGACTCGCCGCCGCCGGCCGAGGTGTACAGATAGGCGGCGATGCAGCGCGCCGATTGCTGGCCCACCAGCTGGTTGCGGTAATTGGCCTTGCCCACCAGCGCATTCGAGGCCGACAGGTTGACCAGCACCGTGGCGCCGGCCAGCGCCGCGTACGACGACGGTGGAATCGGCACCCACACGTCCTCGCAGATCTCGACGTGGAACTTGAACAGCGGCATGTCGCCCACTTCAAACAACAGGCCCGAGCCGAACTGCACGCGCTCGCCCAGCAGATCGATCTCGGTGGCCACGGCGTAATCGCCGCTGCTGAACTGGCGCGCCTCGTAGAACTCGCCGTAGTTCGGCAGATAGCTCTTCGGCACCACGCCTTGGATCTGGCCGTTGGCGATCACCACCGCGCAGTTGTACAGCTGGTGGTCGACGCGCAGCGGCGCGCCCACCACCAGCGCCATCTTCCATTGCAGCGAGGCGTCGAGGATGGCGGCCAGGCCGTCGAGCACGCCGTCCAGCAAGGCGCGCTGGTGGAACAGGTCGTCGCAGGTGTAGGCCGACAGGCCCAGCTCGGGAAACGCCACCAGCGCCGCGCCCTGGGCGGCGGCCTGTTCGGCCAGCAAAATGGTTTGTTCGGCGTTATAGACCGGATCGGCAATGCGGCACACCGGCGCGGCAATGGCCACGCGGGCGAAGTCATGGGTGTACAGATTGAAGAAATTCGAAGCCATGTCAGCTCTTTCGGGCATGCAAAATCAAATTATCGCACGGGCAAAGCGCGCCCGCATGCGCTAGACTGGCACAACTTTACCTGGGAGGCAGTGTGGCGGAAGCGGAGTTATCGATCATCGACTCGTTGGCGGACATCGATCCGGCGCAGTGGCAGGCGCTGGCCGGCGACAATCCCACGCTCAGCTACAGCTTCCTGCACGCGCTGCACGAAACCGAATGCGCGGCGCCGCGCACCGGCTGGTCGCCGCGCTACCTGGTGCTGCACCGGGATGGCGTGCTGCGGGCGGCCATGCCGCTTTACCTGAAGGACCACAGCCGCGGCGAGTACGTGTTCGACCACGCGTGGGCCGACGCCTTTCACCGCCACGGCATCCCGTACTATCCAAAGCTGCTGTCGGCGGTGCCGTTCACGCCCGTGACCGGCGGCCGCCTGCTGGCGCACAGCGCCGAGGACCGCGCGTTGCTGGCGCGCGCCGCGCTGCAGGTGGCGCGGGAGCTGGGCACGTCCTCGCTGCACATCCTGTTCCCGGACGAGGGGGACAAGCAGGCGCTGGCCGACGCCGGCTACATGCTGCGCGAGGGCGTGCAATTCCATTGGGAGAACCAGGACTACGCCGACTTCGACGCCTTCCTCGCCACCATGAAAATGGAGAAGCGCAAGAAGCTGCGCCAGGACCGCAGGCGCGTGCAGGAGGCCGGCATTCATTTCGAGCACCTGGCCGGCGCCGCGATCAGCGACGAGGTGCTGCGCTTCTTCCACCAGTGCTATATGTCGACGTACGAGGCGCACTTCTCGCGGCCGTATCTGTCGCTGGCCTTCTTCCAGCGCCTGCTGGCCGCGATGCCGGACAACCTGATGATCGTGCTGGCGAAGCGCGGCGAGGAGCCGGTGGCGGTGGCGCTGAACCTGGTGGGCGGCAACGTCATGTACGGGCGCTACTGGGGCACGCGCGAATTCGTCTCCGGCCTGCACTTCGAGACTTGCTACGTGCAGTCGATCGACTACTGCATCCGCCACGGCATCGCCCGCTTCGAGGGCGGCGCGCAGGGGGTCCACAAAATGTCGCGCGGACTGGTGCCGACGCCGACCTGGTCGGCGCACTGGGTGGCCGATCCGCGCTTCGCCGACGCCATCGCCGACTTTTTAGCGCAAGAAACCGCCGCGATGAACGACTATATCGACGAATTGGCCGAGCATATTCCGTTCAAAAATTCATAAGGGAAACCCGTATGGGGTTACAATAGGGCAGTTCCCTCAGTAACGTGGCAAAACCAGCATGAATGCAGATTTCATAAAACAGCGTAACCGTTTCAAATCCGCCACGATGAAGCGGATTGATGTCACCGAAGAGTCGTACAACAACGTCACCAACATCCTGGCCACCATCGCCAAACCGTTCCACGTGCGCAAAGGCGAATACCTGCAGCGCGCCGGCGTGCCGGCCACGCAGGTGCACTGGCTGGCCAGCGGCGTGGCGCGCAGCGGTTTCTTCAACCGCGAAGGCGTGGAAGTGACGCTGCGCTTCTACCGCGAGGGCGAATCGGCCACCACCCTGACCGACCTGATCAACGGCGAGAATGGCCAGCCGGCGGTGCAGTTCCTGATCGCGGAAACGCCGATCCACGGCTTCACGCTGGACTGGAAAACCGCGTCCGAGCTGCGCGCGCAGGATGAGGGCATGCAGCAATATCACCTGAACATCGCCATGCACGGGCTGCAGGCGCTGGCGCAGCGCGCCTACAGCAGCGGCGAGACTTCCGCGCAGGAGCGGCTGGCGGCGTTCCGCGAGGAGTACCCGGGGCTGGAGGCGCGCATCTCGCAGCGGGCGGTGGCGTCCTACCTCGGCATCACGCCGCAGTACATGTCGCGCCTGCGCCGCGAGGCCGAACAGGCGTCCGGCGCACCGCGCCAGCCGTAAAACTCCGGGGTCAGGTCCTCCATTTCTACACGAGCCCAGCAGTAGGCGAGCCTACTGCTGGGCTCGTGTAGAAATGGAGGACCTGACCCCGGAATGCGGAATGCGCCGCAGTGAGAAAAGGCCCCGAGGGGCCTTTGCATTATTTCGCTGCTTCTTTCTGGTAGTTGGCGACGCCAGCCAGGATTTCCTGCTTGGCTTCTTCCGGACCGTACCAGCCATCGATCTTGACCCATTTGCCTTTTTCGAGGTCTTTGTAGTGCTCGAAGAAGTGCTGGATCTGGCGCAGGCGCAGTTCGTTCAGGTCTTCCGGCTTCTGCCAGTGGCTGTAGATCGACAGCACCTTGTCGACCGGCACGGCCAGCACCTTGGCGTCTTCACCGGATTCGTCGGTCATTTTCAGCACGCCGATCGGACGGCAACGCACCACCACGCCTGGAATCAGCGGGAATGGGGTGATCACCAGCACGTCCACCGGGTCGCCATCCAGCGACAGGGTGTTCGGCACATAACCATAGTTGCATGGGTAGTGCATGGCGGTGCCCATGAAGCGGTCAACGAAGATCGCGCCCGATTCCTTGTCCACTTCGTATTTGATCGGATCAGCGTTCATCGGGATCTCGATGATGACGTTGAAATCGTTAGGCAGATCTTTGCCGGAAGACACTTTGTTCAAGCTCATGGATTTTCCTCTGTTTGCAGGGCTGTGTTTAACCGCGACATTATATCCAAGTACAGGCCGCTTGTGCGGCGCAACACGCTTGAACATTTGTTATGATGAGGCCTGTTCTTATTTGGAATATGAATATGATCTTCCGCCAACTGTTCGATCCCACCTCGTCCACCTACACTTATCTGCTGGGCGACGGCGGCGAAGCGGTGCTGATCGACCCGGTGTACGAGCAGGTGCCGCGCGACCTGGCGCTGCTGCAGGAGCTGGGTCTCAAGCTGCTGGCCACGCTCGACACCCACGTCCACGCCGACCATGTGACCGGCGCCTGGCGCCTGCATCAGCGTTGCGGCAGCGCGATCGCCGTGTCAGCGGCGGCCGGCGCCAGCGGCGCCGACCAGTCCTTGCGCCATGGCGACCGCGTCCCGTTCGGCGGCCGTCACCTGAGCGTGCGCGCGACGCCGGGCCACACCGGCGGCTGCCTGACCTTTGTGCTGGACGATGAGAGCATGGCCTTCACCGGTGACAGCCTGCTGATCCGCGGCTGCGGCCGCACCGATTTCCAGCAAGGCAGCCCGCAGCAGTTGTTCGCCTCGGTGCACGAGCAGATCCTGAGCCTGCCGCCGGCCTGTCTGCTCTACCCCGCGCACGACTATCGCGGCATCACCGTCACCAGCGTGGCCGAGGAGCGGCGCTACAATCCGCGCCTGGGCGGCGATGTGGACGTGGGCGATTTCACCGGCCACATGAACAACCTCAACCTGCCGCATCCCAAGCTGATCGCGGTGGCGGTGCCGGCCAATCTGCGCTGCGGCAAGCCGGAGGGCGACGCCCCGACCGACACGCCGGACTGGGCGCCGCTGACCCTGCGCTTCAGCGGCGTGTGGGAGATCGAGCCGATGGCCTTGCTGGAGCTGCTGGACAAGGTGCAGGTGGTGGACGTGCGCGAGGCGCCGGAATTCATCGACCGCCTCGGCCACCTGAATGGCGCCACGCTGGTGCCGCTGTCGCAGCTGACCGGACGCATGGACGAGTTCGACAAGGCGCGGCCGATCGTGGCCGTGTGCCGCTCCGGCGTGCGCTCGGCGCAGGCCAGCGTGCTGCTGGCCAAGGCCGGCTTCGGCAAGGTCGCCAACCTCGCCGGCGGCATGCTGCGCTGGAAAATCGAAGGCTATCCGGTGGAATCCGATCCCGTTTAGAGGATGGTGGCCAGCGCGCACTGGCGGTAGTGGTTGGCGGCCTCCTCTTCCTGCCCCAGCGCTTCGTGCATCTGCGCCAGCTTGAGGTGCGATTCGCGCACCATGCGTGAATCGGCGGCGTCCGACAACGCCTGCTCCAGGTAGCGCTGGGCCTTGCCCCACAGTTTCTGCTTCAGGCACAGGGAACCCAGGGTCAGCGCCAGTTCGGCGTCGGTCGGGCGGGCGTTGGCCCAGTTCTCGCAGTGCTCGATCTGCATCAGCAGCGCCTGCGAACCGGCCGGCGCGGCCGCTTCGCGGTAGGCGCGCACCACGCGCTCGTCCCAGTCGGCGTTCAAGGATTCCTCCGCCACCACGCGCGCCTCGTCGTGCAGGCCGCGCGCGTTCAGCGCGGTCGCCGCGCGGCACGCCACGTACGGCTTGACGCGGTCGCCGCTCGGCACGGTGGACCAGACCCGCAGCAGCGATTCGGCGTCATGACTGGGATCGGACAGCAGATCGTCATACGCCAGCTCGCGCAAACGCGACGACAAGGCCGGATGCAGCGCGCGGTGCTTGTCCAGCGAGCGCACCAGACGCAGCACTTCCGGCCAGTTCTTGGCCTGCTGCTGCGCCTTCAACGACATCTGCAAGGCATGGATGTGGCGCGTGCCGCTGGCGTTCAGTTCGCGCACCGCCTCCAGCGCCTGCTCCGGCTGGTGATCGTCGACCAGCAGCTCGGTCATGGTCATCAGGCGCGCGGTCTTCATGCTGTTGTCGCCCACCAGCTTGTTCAGCCACTGGTCGCGGCGCTGCGCCTGGCGCATGCGGTGCGCGGCGCGGGCGCCGATCAGCGCCGCCACGCCGGCGTTTTCCGGCAGCTCGGAGGCGCGCAGGGCCGCCTTCTCGGCGTGGCCGAAGCGGCCTTCGAACAGGGCCTTCAGCGCCTCGCGCAGGCCCTTGTTGCCGTCGCGCTCACGCTTGTGCTGGCGGTAGGCGGCGACCTTGCCCGGCATCTTGACGGTGGCGCGGAAGGCGCGGATCAGCACGTACAGGAAGGCGAACAGCGCCACTTCCAGCACCACGAAGAAGTTCAGCGACAGGTCGATGCGGTGCGGCGGATAGAACAGCACCACATTGCCCGGATTGAAGCGCGCCGTCACGGCGATGCCGATGGCGGCGGCCATCATGGCGACTAACCAGAGAAATAAACGCATGACTATGGCTTCGCTTTGTAGTTGCGCACAGCGTTCAGGCTGTCGGACAGGGTCGGCATCTCGATCGCCAGGTTGCTGCTCTGCACCTGGCGCAGCAGCGCCTGCACGGTCTGGGTGGAACGGGCGCGGGTGTCGAAGTATTTGACCAGCGCCTCCTGCGCCGCGATCAGGTCGGCGCGGAAGGCGCCCTCGTTACGCGACAGCAGCGCCATGCGCGCGTTCAGCAAACGCAGCTTGAGGTTCTCGCGCAGGAAGTAGGCCTGGGTCGGCGACAGCATCAGCGCGTCCGGCGTCTCCACATTGCGCACGCGGATCAGCTGGCGCACGTCGGTCCACATTTCGGTGCTCCAGCCGGTCCAGCCGTCCTGCAGCGCCTGCAGCCATGGGCTGGTGGCCTCCTCCACCTTGACCGGCTTGCCATCCTTGCCGTGCACCACCTTGGCGGCCCTGGCCTTCTTTTCCGGCGGCGCCGGCAGAGTCGGCTTCTCGTCCGCCAGCATCGGCAGCAGGTCGATCTGCGCGATGGCGTTGTCGAGGCGCAGCGCCACGCCGACCGAATCCACGCTCGGCAGCGCCTTCAGCTTGTCGGTGTCGCGCGCGATGGCGCGGCGGATGGTGATGAATTGCGGCTTGTCCGAACGCGACAGGCTGCGGTCGGCGTTTTGCAGCGCGATCAGCGCGCCCGGCACGTTGCCGGCCAGCTGCAGCTGCTGCGAGGCGGTCGACAGCACTTGCTCGATCTCGGTCAGCGCCCACTCGTCGCGGTTCTTGGACAGGTCCTGGTACAGCTGTTCCAGCGCCAGTTGCTGGCTTTGCGCCTCCTGCTGCTTGCTCTCCAGCAGGGCCACCTTGGCCTGCAGTTCCTTGGTGCTCTCCTGCACGTTGCGCACCAGGTTGCCGGTGTCGGCGTTCAAGGCATCGCCCTTTTGCAGGCGCAGCGCCATTTCCTCGCGCAGCTTGTTGACGCGCGCGTGCGACGACCAGGTCTGGCCGGCCAGCAGTATGGTCAGCACGACGATGCCCACCAACAGCATCTGCGGCTGTTGCAGGGTTTCGAGCAGGCTCGGTTCTGGCTGGGCCGGCGCGGCGGGGGCGTTGGCCGCGGGCGGCGGAGTCTCGGCGGCTTTCGCGGACGAGACCGCTGGATCGGGTAATGTAGGCAAATCGTTCATAGGCATGATTGTAACGCGGCCAGCAGGCGTTCGTCGCCTGATCCTGTGAGCGTCAGCTTGGAAAATCCTAAATTTTTTGCTGTTTCGGCAATTCGGGCATGGGGCACAATCAGATGCTGTTGTTGCATCGCTACAACGTTATTGTGCTGCATCGCGTCAGGGTGGCGCAAGTCCATTTCGGCCAGTAGCCCCATCAGGCCGCGCAGGGCTTCGGAGCTGGTGATGATCCAGTCGTTTTGCTGCGCCAGCAAACGGCGCAGCGTTGCCGTCAGCCCGGGCGTCAGCGCCGGCACCGAGCGCCGGTAGGCCGGCACGATGTCGACCAGGGCGCCGGCAGCGCGCAGGCCGTCGCCCATCAGTTCGCGCCCGCTCTCGCCGCGGATGATCAGCACCGGCTGGCCACGCAGGGCCGGCAGGTCGAGCGCTTGCAGCAGATGCTCGGAGTCGCTGTGGGCGCTGTCGGCCGGGCTGACGATGCGCGGCACGCCGTGCGCGGCCAGCGCGGCGCGGCTGCCCTCGCCCACCACGGCGGCGGTGACGTGGGCCGGCCACTGTGCGATATGGGCAAAGGCGGCGTCGACGGCGTTCGGCGAGACGAAGGCCACCAGCTGGTAGCGATCGAGCCGCGCCAGCGCCGCCTTCAGCGCGCTCTGGTCCGCCAGCGGGGCGATGTCCAGCAGCGGCAGGATTTCGACGGCGCGGCCCAGCGCGGCCACGCGCGCCGCCAGCGGCGCGGCTTGCGCCAGCGGACGGGTGATGACGACGGCGCCGGTCATCCTCGGATCAGGCGTCCGGCTTGGCGGCGTCGGCGGCCAGCGTGGCCGAGCGGGCGTCCGCTTCGGCCAGGGCCGCCTCGCTCAGGCAGGAGGCCAGGATGTCTTCCGCGTCCTGCGCGCGCAGCAGCTCGGCCGCCTGCGCGCCCAGCGCCTCGGCGTCGGCGGCGGCGCCGCGCACCTCGGCGCTGGCGATGCGCTGGCCGTCCGGCGTGGCGACCATCGCGCGCAGGTGCATGGCGGCGCCGTCCACCGTGGCGAACGCCGCCAGCGGCACCTGGCAGCTGCCGCCAAACACCTTGGAAACCTTACGCTCGGCCGTCACCGCCAGCGCGGTGGGCAGGTGGTTCAGCGGCGCCAGGATGGCCATCAGGTCGAGACCGTCATCGCGCTCGGCGATCTCGATCGCCATCGCCCCCTGCCCGGCGGCCGGCAGGCTGTCGGCCGGGTCGAGCAAGGCGCGGATGCGCTGCGGCAAGCCCAAACGCTTGAGGCCGGCGGCCGCCAGGATGATGGCGGCGTAATCGCCACGGTCCAGCTTGCCCAAACGTGTATCCAGATTACCACGCAGCGGTTTCACAATCAGCTGCGGGTAGCGCGCCGCGATCAGGGCCTGGCGGCGCAGGCTGCTGGTGCCCACGATGGCCCCGGCCGGCAGCTCGGCCAGCGAGGCGTAATCGTTGGAAACGAAGGCGTCGCGCGGATCCTCGCGCTCCAGCACGGCGGCCAGCGCATAACCGTCCGGCAACTCCATCGGCACATCCTTGAGCGAATGCACGGCCAGGTCGGCGCGGCCCTCGGCCATCGCCACTTCAAGTTCTTTAACAAACAGGCCTTTGCCCCCCACCTTGGACAGTGTGCGATCCAGAATTTGATCGCCGCGGGTCGTCATTCCAACAATTTTGACATCGCACTGAGGATATAATATTGCCAAGCGATCGCGCACGTGTTCGGCTTGCCACATGGCCAGCCGCGACTCGCGCGAGGCGATCACCAATCTGGACGGGGGATTCTGTACCACTTCGGATGTTTTCAAAACCAGTTCTTTCGCTGTAGCTGACGCTAACCGGCGCAAGCCAGTACCACGCGCGTGTTTAAGATCACAAATTTTAGCATGCTCACCTTCTCGCAGAACGGGGTCACAAGCCCATGCACCGACATTTATCTCTTTGTGGCTTAACACATGGCAAACCAATCTAGTGCAACGCAACTCACTGCTGAACAACCGGGCGTAGACAAGGACGCACCACTCAAAGAAGACATTCGCTTGCTAGGTCGCCTGCTCGGCGACGTACTGCGCGACCAGGAAGGCGAGGAAGTGTACGCCGTGGTCGAAACCATCCGGCAAACCGCCGTGCGCTTCCGCCGCGAGGCCGACGCCGGCGCCGCCAAGGAATTGGACGGCATGCTGAAAATCCTCACCAAGGAACAGACGATTTCCGTGGTGCGCGCGTTTTCCTACTTCTCGCACCTGGCCAATATCGCCGAGGACCAGCACCACATCCGCCGCCGCCGCGCCCACCTGCTGGCCGGCTCGAATCCCCAGCAAGGCAGCGTCAACTTCGCGCTGTGCAAGCTGAAGGAAGCCGGCGTCCAGCAAGAGACCGTCTCGACCTTCTTCAAGGAGGCCCTGATCTCGCCGGTGCTGACCGCCCACCCGACCGAGGTGCAGCGCAAGTCCATCCTCGATGCCGAGCACGACATCGCGCGCCTGCTGGCCGAGCGCGACCTGCCGCTGACGCCCAAGGAACGCGCCGCCAACCTGCACCTGCTGCGCGCCCGCATCGCCACCCTGTGGCAGACCCGCATGCTGCGCTACTCCAAGCTGACGGTGGCCGACGAGATTGAAAACGCCCTGTCCTACTACCGCATCACCTTCCTGCGCGAGCTGCCGGGGTTGTACGATGACATCGAGCAGGACATCGCCCACCACTACGGCGAGAGCGCCCAGATCACCGCCCCCTACGTGCAGATGGGCAGCTGGATCGGCGGCGACCGCGACGGCAATCCCAACGTCAACGGCAACACCATGTCGCACGCGCTGACGCGCCAGGCCACCACCATCCTCGACTTCTATCTGGAAGAGGCGCACACGCTGGGCGCCGAGCTGTCGATCTCGACCCTGATGATCGCCTGCTCGCCCGAGCTGCAGGCGCTGGCCGACCAGTCGCCGGACACCTCCGACCACCGCGCCGACGAGCCTTACCGCCGCGCCCTGATCGGCATCTACGCCCGCCTGGCCTCGACCGCGCGCGCGCTGGGCGCCACCAACATCCTGCGCAAGGAAGTGGGCCACGCCGAGCCCTACGCCGACGCCGCCGCCTTCTCGGCCGACCTGCAGGTGCTGATCGACTCGCTCAACGCCCACCACGGCGGCATGCTGGTGCAGCCGCGCCTGTCGACGCTGAAGCGCGCGGCCGACATCTTCGGCTTCCACCTGGCGTCGCTGGACATGCGCCAGTCGTCCGACATCCACGAGCGCGTGCTGGCCGAGCTGTTCGCCAAGTCCGGCGTGCAGGCCGACTACGCCGCGCTGGACGAGGACGCCAAGGTCAAGCTGCTGCTGAGCGAACTGGCGCAGCCGCGCCTGCTGAACTCGCCGTACGTGAGCTACTCGGCCGAGACCGTCTCCGAGCTGGGCGTGCTGCGCGCCGCGCGCGAGATCCGCGCCCGCTACGGCGCGCGCGCCATCCGCAACTACATCATCTCGCACACCGAGACCGTGTCCGACCTGCTGGAGGTGCTGCTGCTGCAGAAAGAGCTGGGCCTGCTGCGCATCGCCGAAAAAGAGCTGGACCTGATGGTGATCCCGCTGTTCGAGACCATCCCAGACCTGCAGCGCGCGGCCGGCATCATGGAGGCCGTGATGGCGATCCCGCTGGTGAAGGAGCTGATCGCCAAGCAGGGCCAGATCCAGGAGGTCATGCTGGGCTACTCGGACTCCAACAAGGACGGCGGCTTCCTCACCTCCAACTGGGAGCTGTACAAGGCCGAGACCCACCTGGTCAAGGTGTTCGAGAAGGCCGGCGTCAAGCTGCGCCTGTTCCACGGCCGCGGCGGCACGGTCGGCCGCGGCGGCGGTCCGTCGTACGAGGCCATCCTGGCGCAGCCGCACGGCACCGTCAATGGCCAGATCCGCCTGACCGAACAGGGCGAGATCATCGCCTCCAAGTTCTCCAACAAGGACATCGGCCGCCGCAACCTGGAGCTGCTGGTGGCCGCCACGCTGGAAGCCAGCCTGATGCCGCAGTCGGAAGACGAAGCGCACCAGCAACAGCTGCGCGGCTTCGAGGCCGTGATGGCCGAGATTTCGGACCGCGCCTACAAGGCTTACCGCAACCTGGTGTATGAAACCCCGGGCTTCACCGACTACTTCTTCGCCGCCACGCCGATCGCCGAGATCGCCGAGCTGAACCTCGGTTCGCGTCCGGCCTCGCGCAAGTCGACCAAGCGCATCGAGGACCTGCGCGCGATCCCATGGGGCTTCTCGTGGGGCCAGTGCCGCCTGCTGCTGCCGGGCTGGTACGGTTTCGCCAGCGCCATCGGCGGCTGGATCGCCGATGGCGACAAGGCCGAGCGCCTGGCGCAGCTGCAAGCGATGTTCCAGCACTGGCCGCTGTTCGCCACCCTGCTGTCCAACATGGACATGGTGCTGGCCAAGACCGACCTGGCGATCGCCTCGCGCTACGCAGAGCTGGTGCAGGACAAGGAGCTGCGCGAGCGCATCTTCAAGCGCATCACCGAGGAGCACGCCAACACGCTGGAGATCCTGCAAAGCATCACCGGCGCCACCGAGCGCCTGGCCGGCAACCCGCTGCTGGCGCGCTCGATCCAGAACCGCTTCGCCTACCTCGATCCGCTCAACCACCTGCAGGTTGAGCTGATCAAGCGCCACCGCGCGCTGTCGAGCGAAAGCAAGGCGGACGAACGGGTCCACCGCGGCATCCACCTGTCGATCAACGGTGTCGCGGCCGGCCTGCGCAACACCGGCTAAGCGCCAGTCCGCTCCCCCCGCAACGCCCCGCCCGCCGGGGCGTTGTTATTTTATTGGCAAAATAACCAGCATTGGTATTAGAATGGGTCATGGCCCATCCCTACGACCACCTCAACAGCGTTCTCGCGTCGATGCCGCAGGCGGTGTTCGTCAAGGACGCGCAATCGCGCATCGTGATGATGAACGCGGCTTGCGAGGCGCTATGGGGCGTGCGCTTTGAGGAGGTGGCGGGCACGGACTGCAGCGGCCGCGTGCCGCCCGAACAGCTGCGCGCCTACCACGCGTGCGACCGGCGCGCCTTCGACACCGGCCAGGTGGTGGTGGTGGAAGAGCCCTGCTCCCCCACCGGCCTGAATGAAACCCGCTGGCTGCTGACCCACAAGCGCGCGCTGTACGACCGCGCGGGCAAACCCCATCTGCTGATCGGCAGCTGCGCCGACATCACCGAGCGCAAGCGCAAGGAGGCGGCGCTCGAGGACGCGCTGCGGCGCACGCGCGAAATCACCGGCCACCAGTTCAGCGCCATGGAGGAGCACCGCCGCCGGCTGGCGCTGGACGCGCACGACAACCTGGCGCAAAACCTGGCCGCGCTCAAGCTGGACATCGTCATGCTGCACGCCCGCACCGGCGATCATCAGCCGCTGCTGCATGCGCGCGCGGCGCGGGCGCTCGATACGCTCAACGCCAGCATCAGCCAGGTGCGCGAGATCATCAACCAACTCCATCCCTCCACGCTGGAGCTGGGCTTGTCGGCGGCCATCGAGTGGCAATTGCAGCAGCTGGGAAAACGCCACGGGCTGGACTGCCGGCTGCTGGTGCGCGAGGACAGCGCGACGCTGAGCCCGCAGTACGCGTCGGCGTTATTCCATGTGGTGCGCGCGGGCCTGCATTACTTGTGCGCGTCCGCCAGCAGCGTGCTGGTCGAACTGAGCCTGCGGCGCGAGCGGCTCGCGATCACACTGCACAGCAACCGTCCCGATCCCACGCCCGGCGCCGAGGAGGCCTTGCCGCTGCAAGCCATGCGCGAGCGCCTGAGCGCCCTGGGCGGCGTGCTGCACATCCACCCGCGCAGCCTGCACATCAGCGTCACGACCTGAGCGGCAGCCAGGCGGGCTTGTTCTCGACAAACCATTCGCGCTCGACCTTGCCGGCATACTCGGGTTCCAGCGTGCCGAGCGTGATGGCGACGCGGTCCGGCGACGCGGTGCTGCGCCAGAACAAGGTGGAGCCGCACACGCGGCAGAAGTCGCGCCGGCCTTGCTCGGACGAGGCGTATTCGGTGATCAGGCCGTCGCCCTGCTCGATCACCAGGCCGGCGCTGGCGACATTGGCGTAACTGCCGGCCGCCGCGCCATGCTGTTTCTGGCACATGGTGCAATAACAGTGGCTGGCGTGCGAGACCGGCAACGCCGCCCGATAGCGCACGCCGCCGCATAAGCAGCTACCGTGTAGATCTTTCATCCGCCCTCCCCCTTGTTTGCATGTACCGCCGCCATACCCTTATTGATAGGCGACAAAGCGGCCGGACATGTGCAGCATGGCCATGAATTGCAGCAGGCCGTCATAGTAGCGCCACTTGCCCCTGGGTGGCGCCAGGTTCCAGAGGTCCGCCACGAAACGCGCGGGCGGCGGGCCGTCCAGCGCCAGCGTGGCGACGGCGTTGCAGGCGACCAGCCCGGCCGAGCCCGCGCTGTCCAGCACCGTGCCGTCAATGCTGTACTGCGCCGGATAGGGGCCGTCTCCCTGGCGCTGGAAAAAGCCCAGCAGGCGGGCGCTCAGTTCCGCCGCCTGCGGATTGCGGCCCCACCATGCCTGGTCGACCGACCAGTTCACCGCCGTGCGGAACGAGTCGAAGCGGAAATCGCCATGGCCCTCCTGCCGGCGCGGGCGTCCGTCGAACTCGGCGTACTCGGGCGTCAGCCCGGTCCGGGGATGGGCCGCCAGCCGGAAGTAGTTGCGGCTGGTTTCAGCCATCTTGCGCCAGCGCGCGCGGTCCGCCTCGCCGCCGCGCCGCGCCCACAGTTCGTAGAACGCCGGCAGATGGTAGGACGGGTCGCTGAACTCCGCCGCGGCGCCGATCGGCACGAACACCACCTGATGGGCGCTGGCCGAGAAGATGGCGCGCACGCCGGCGACCACGCCGCCGTTCATCTCCTCCTTGTGCAACATGGTGGCCAACAGCTCGTCGGCGCGGCGGCCGTAGTCGTATATGCCCTGGCCGTCGCCCCAGCGGGCCGAGGCCATCAGCAAGGCGGTGGCGACGTATTCCTCGCCGTCGGAAGCTGGCACGGCGTCGCCCGGACATCCCGGCGGACGGCACTGCCAGCGGAAGTAGCCACGGCGCGGCCCGTCCTGGTAGCGCATATGGGTCTGCATCCAGTTCCACAGCGCGTCGAACTCGGGCTTGCGGTTCATTTGCAGCGCGATCATCAGGCCGTAGGACATGCCCTCGCTGCGCACGTCGTCGTTGCCGATGTCCTTGATGTAGGCGGCCGGACCGTCCGCCGTGGGCGCGGCCGGATAATAGATGCGGCTGTCCGCGTCGCCCTCGAACAGCGAGCGCCAGTAGCCGTCGATTTTGGCGTCGATCATCGCGTCCGTCAGGTCCGGCCGCCATTCGCGGAACACGTTCCGGTACTGCCCGCTGACGGCGCTCGCCGCCTGCGCCACGCCCGCCGCGCACAACAGCAGCGCCAGCAGCCAGCCCCGATATCGCCTCATGTCTCCGCCCACGATTAGTTAAACCGATGAACTAATATTGTAGTGCAAAAAAAGGGAGGCGCGCGACCTCCCTTTCCTCATTCCCGTGCGGGATCAGTTTTGCGTCAGGAACGTTTTCAGCTTGTCCGAGCGCGATGGCTGGCGCAGCTTGCTCATCGCCTTGGCCTCGATCTGGCGGATGCGCTCGCGGGTCACGTCGAACTGCTTGCCCACCTCCTCCAGCGTGTGGTCGTTCGACATTTCCACGCCGTAGCGCATGCGCAGCACCTTGGCCTCGCGCGGGGTCAGCGAATCCAGCACCTCCTTGATGACGTTGCGCATCGAGGCGTGCAGCGCCGCGTCCAGCGGCGCCAGCGTGGTGTTGTCCTCGATGAAGTCGCCCAGCTGCGAATCGCCGTCCTCGCCCATCGGCGTCTCCATGGAAATCGGCTCCTTGGCGATCTTCATGATCTCGCGCACCTTGTTCTCCGGCATTTCCATCTTGACCGCCAGCGTGGCCAGGTCCGGCTCGCTGCCGGTTTCCTGCATGATCTGGCGCGAGATGCGGTTCATCTTGTTGATGGTCTCGATCATGTGCACCGGCACGCGGATGGTACGGGCCATGTCGGCGATCGAGCGGGTGATGGCCTGGCGGATCCACCAGGTGGCGTAGGTCGAGAACTTGTAGCCGCGACGGTATTCGAACTTGTCCACCGCCTTCAGCAGGCCGATGTTGCCCTCCTGGATCAGGTCGAGGAACTGCAGGCCGCGGTTGATGTACTTCTTGGCGATCGAGATCACCAGACGCAGGTTGGCCACGGTCATTTCGCGCTTGGCCTGGCGCGCGCGCTTCTCGCCGGCGGCCATCTGCTTGTTGATCTTGCGCAGGTCGGCCAGCGGCAGCGCCACGCGCGCCTGCAGGTCGATCATCTTGCGCTGCAGCTCCTTCACGGCCGGCACGTTGCGGCCCAGCACGGTGCTGTACGGGTAGCCGGCGTCGACCTCGCCATCCACCCAGTCCAGGTCGGTCTCATTGCCCGGGAACACCTTGATGAAGTGGGCGCGCGGCATGCCGCAGCGGTTCACGCACAGGTCCAGCACGGCGCGCTCGATCGAACGCACCTCCTCCATCTGGCCGCGCAGGGTGTCGCACAGCTTCTCGACCACCTTGGCGGTGAAGCGGATGCCCAGCAGTTCGGCCGAGATGGCCTCCTGCGCGGCGACGTAGGCCTTGGAGCCGTAGCCGCCCGAGGCCTTGCGCATCTTGTCGAACTGGGCCGAGATGAAGGCGAATTTGTCCAGCGCGGCGATCTTCAGCTGCGCCAGCTGCTCGGTCGAGTAGCCGGCGGCGCCGCCGCCGACGTCGCCGTCCTCCTCTTCGCCGTCATCGACCTCGTCGTCCTCGTCGTCGGCCGGGTTGTGCACGGCGGCCGGGGCCGGCGCGCTTTCGTTGGGGTCGACGAAGCCGTCGACCACGTCGTCCACCTTCAGCTCGTCGGTTTCGATCTTCTTGGCCAGCGCGATGATTTCCGCGATGGTGGTCGGACAGGCGGAGATCGCCTGTATCATGTCCTTCAGGCCTTCCTCGATGCGCTTGGCGATCTCGATCTCGCCCTCGCGCGTCAGCAGCGCCACGGCGCCCATCTCGCGCATGTACATGCGCACCGGGTCGGTGGTGCGGCCGAAATCGGAATCCACGGTCGACAGCGCGGTGGCGGCGGCGGCCTCGACCTCGTCGTCCGAGGTCACGGTGGCCACGTTATCGCTCAGCAGCAGCGCCTCAGCGTCCGGCGCGCGCTCGTAGATGGCGATGCCCATGTCGTTGAAGGTGGCGATGATGCCCTCGATCGCCTCCGGATCGATGATGTTTTCCGGCAACTGGTCGTTGATCTCGGCATAGGTCAGGAAGCCACGCTCCTTGCCCATGTTGATCAGGTTCTTGATCTGGGCGCGGCGTTTCTCCAGCTCCTCGGCCGAGGCTTTCGGATCCAGGCCCATCAGGTCGGCGCCGCCCTTGGCCTTGCGCTCGCGCGCCTTGGACACGGCTTTCAGCTCGGCGCGCTCGACCGCGTTCAGCGCGGCGATCTCGTCGTTCTCCGGCATGAATTCCGACGGCTTGCGGCCGCGGCGGCCCGGCACCTTCACGCCCGGCAGCTGGTAGCCGGAGGTGTCGATCGAGGCCAGCGTGGCGGCGTCGGTCACCTGGTTGACGGCCGGGGCGGCGGTGACGACGGCCGGCGCCGGCTCGGCCTTGGCCTTGACCAGCTTGGACTTCGGCGCCGCCTTGGCCACCGCGGCCGCGACGTCGCTGTCGCCCTCGGCGACGGCCACCGCGCTCTTGCGCGACGGCTTGGCGGCCTTGACCGGCTGGTCGGCCGCGTCCAGCTCCGGCGTCTCCACCAGCGCGGCGGCCTCGGCGGCGGCGCTCAGGCGGGTTTTCTTCTTGACTACCGTTACTTTGCTCGCTGCCTCTTCATTATCGATCACATAAGATAGAGTCGTCTTCGGCACCACCAGCGGAGCGGCGCTGGCGCGGGTAGGCTTCTTGACAGACAACGTTAAAGTTTTCGGTTTTGTCATTAAAAATCTCTCAATGCGTACTCGCCGGAAAATGACAAAAAAACCGCCCCGCGCCGACCGCGAACGGTGCGCCTGGGTGGAAATGTTGTAATTTAGCTGACGATTATCTGCGGAATAAAAAAAGCCCGCTTCCAGCCACGGGCTTGTTTCTCTTTTCAGGGAAGAATGAGAAGGGCAAATGAGAAGGGCTAGCGCCCTGTTTCAGACCATCCGAATCGCATCCTGTACCAAACTGAATCGCACCGTGTTGCGTTAGTGCGTCGAGCATTATACACGTTTTGGGCCGCAACAGCACACCGGCGCGCGCGCCTAAGCCCATCCTAAGCATGAGCATTTTGACACAGTGGTCGAAAAGGCACTGCATTCCCATGGCACGCATGATATGCTGACGGCTGTTGCTTAACCTATGAAGTCGATGAACACTAGCCTCACCCCACAGCCACCGGTCGCAGAGCCAGCTCCTGCTGCCTCCACCCCGGCGCCGGCGGCGCTTACCCCGCGCAGCCTGCTGAAACAATTGCAAACCCAATTCCCGGCCTTCCGCGACTTCCTGCCGCTGTCGATAGGTATCGACAAGCAGTTGCTGGCCGTCATGCCGGACCTGGACCGCAAGACCATGCGCACCGCGCTGGGCATCCACACCGGTTCGCTGCGCTACCTGAAAGTCATGGAAAAAGCCAAGGTGCGCCATGACCTCGACGGCAAGCCGGGCGCCGAGGTGACCGACACCCACCGCGCCCACGCCACCCAGGTGCTGCAGGAGCGTTACAAGAAGGAAGCCGAGCGCAAGAAGGCCGAGCGCGAGGCCAAGGCCGCCGAGGAGGCCGCGCGCGTGCGCGCCGACAAGCTGAACCAGCTGGCCGCGAAGTTCTCCAAGAAGGGCTGAGTTGGACAGCCCAGCCGTGGCGGCGGACGACGATCTGCCGCCCTACCTTGGCATCAGCCTGGCCGATGTGCGGATGGTGGTCACGCCCGAGCAGGCCGCCGCCGCGCGCGACGCGCTGCGCGCCTGCGACGCCATCGGCTTCGACACCGAGTCCAAGCCCACCTTCAACAAGGGCGAGACCTCGACCGGCCCGCACCTGATTCAATTCTCCACCGACAAGCAGGCCTACCTGCTGCAGATCGGCGCCAGCACCGAGCCGCACATCCGCGCCATGCTGCTGGCCATCCTGGAATCGCCGCTGCCGCTGAAGGTCGGCTTCGGCCTGTCGGACGACGTCAAGCGCCTGCACGCCAAGCTCGACATCCGCTGCGCCGGCATCGTCGACATGTCGGTGGTGCTGCGCGCTCCGGGCCAGCGCAACGACCTCGGCGCGAAAACGGCGGTGGCCAAGTTCTTCGGCCTCAAGCTGCAGAAGTCCAAGAAGATCTCCACCACCAACTGGGCGCTGCCGCGCCTGAACGAAAAGCAGATCCTGTACGCGGCCGACGACGCCCAGGTGGCCTTGCGCGTGTACCGCCACTGGATCGGGCTGGGCAACAAACTGCCGCCGCTGAAACCGTTCAAACTGCCGAAACCACCCAAAACCGGTATATCCTAGGCATGCGGCCGACCTGCGCCGCCTGAACCAGGAGGGGTATGCCGACGTTTGCCGCTTTCAGTATCGCCGCCGCGCTGGCCGCGGCGCCCGCCGCCGCGCCGGACACGCTGGAACAGCGCGTGGCCGCCTGCCTGGCCTGCCATAGCGTGAAGGAGCGCGGCGACGCCTACTTCCCGCGCATCGCCGGCAAGCCGGCCGGCTACCTTTACAACCAGCTGCGCAACTTCCGCGACGGCCGCCGCCATTATCCGATGATGACCTATATGGTGTCACCGCTGCCGGACGCCTACCTGCGCGAGATCGCCGACTATTTCGCCGCCCAGCATCCGCCCTACGCCCAGGCCGCCGCCGGCAGTGGCAGCAACGCCGGCGCCGCCCAGCTGGCGCGCGGTGAGGCGCTGGTGCGGCAGGGCGACGCGGCGAAAAAAATACCGGCCTGCGTGGCCTGCCATGGCGCCGCGCTGGCCGGTGTCGAGCCGGCCACGCCCGGCCTGCTCGGCCTGCCCAGCGACTATATCAACGCCCAGTTCGGCAACTGGAAAAACCGCACGCGCCGCGCCGCCGCGCCCGACTGCATGGCCGACATCGCCGCCCGCCTGAGCGAGGCCGACGTGGCCGCCGTCTCCGCCTGGCTGAGCAGGCAGCCGCCCGACGCCAACGCCCGCCCGGCCACCAGCCTGCCGGCGCCCCTGCCGCTGGCCTGCGGCAGCGTCCCCGCCAGCCCGGCGTCCGGCGCCGCCGGAGGCGCGCAATGAGGAAAACCGTTTATACCGTTATCGCGCTGTTGCTGGCCGCCGTGCTGGCCGCCGGCGCACTGCTGGCGCGACAGTTCCTGGGCGACGACGCCGGCCCGGCCGGCGCATCCACCGCCGCCACGCCGGCGCCGGCCGAACGCGTCGCGCGCGGCGCCTACCTGGCCCGGGCCGGCGACTGCATGGCCTGCCACACCACGCGCGGCGGCCAGCCCTACGCCGGCGGCCGCATGCTGCAAACGCCGTTCGGCGGCGTGATCTCGCCCAACATCACCGCCGACCGCGCCACCGGCATCGGCGCCTGGTCGGCGGACGACTTCTGGCGCGCCCTGCACCACGGCAAATCACGCGACGGCCGCCTGCTCTACCCGGCCTTCCCCTACCCCAACTACACCCGCGTCACGCGCGACGACGCCGACGCCCTGTACGCCTACCTGCAAACCGTGCCGGCCGTGCACCAGTCCAACCAGCCGCACCAGTTGCGCTTCCCGTTCAAGCTCCAGATCGCGCTGGCCGCCTGGCGCGCGCTGTACTTCAAGCCCGGGGCCTACGCCGCCGACGACAAGCAATCGGTGGAATGGAATCGCGGCGCCTACCTGGTGCAGGGCCTGGGCCATTGCAGCGCCTGCCACAGCGCGCGCAACCCGCTCGGCGCGCAGGAAGGCGAAAGCCTGTCGGGCGGCATGATTCCCGCGCTGGGCTGGTACGCGCCGTCGCTCAACGCGCGCGGCGACTGGCGGCGCGAGCACCTGATGGCGCTGCTGAAAACCGGCACCTCGCCGCGGGCCACCGTGTTCGGCCCCATGGCCGAGGTGGTGCAACAAAGCCTGCAACACCTGGATGACGGCGACATCAAGGCGATCGCGGTCTACCTGCAATCGCTGCCG
Source organism: Duganella sp. SG902 (assembly GCF_013376005.1). Classification (GTDB taxonomy): domain Bacteria; phylum Pseudomonadota; class Gammaproteobacteria; order Burkholderiales; family Burkholderiaceae_D; genus Rugamonas. The sequence goes on from NZ_JABMJK010000016.1 coordinate 40,079, forward strand.
GCCGACAAGCCGCCGCCCGCCTTCGAGCGCGACGGCGGAGCCGAGGCCGTGGCCTTCCTCGCGGCCGGCGCCAGGCTGTATGAGAAGCATTGCGTGGACTGCCACGGCGCCGACGGCGCCGGCATGGCGCCCGCGTATCCGCCGCTGGCCGGCAATCAGTCGCTGACCATGGACAGCGCGGTCAATCCGATCCGCATCGTGCTAAATGGCGGCTTCGCGCCGGGCACGGCCGGCAATCCGCGTCCGTATAGCATGCCGCCGTTCGGGCACGCGCTGAACGACACGGAAGTGGCGCAGGTGGTGTCCTATCTGCGCGGCGCCTGGGGCAACAACGCGCCGCCGGTCAACGGCACCGACGTCAACCGCTACCGCGCGATTCCGCTCGACTAGGCGCTACGGTTCGACGAAGCCGATGCGGTCGGTGGTGGCGTTGCGCGCGTCCTGCACCGAGATCTTGCCCTCGGCCAGCAGCGCGCGCAGCGAAGTGTTCATGGTGTGGCAGCCCTCGCCCGGCTTGTCCTCCATCCAGATGCGCAGGTTGGCGATCTGGCCGTCGGCGATCATCTCGGTCACCGCCGGGTTGTTGGTCAGGCACTCGGTGGCCAGGTAGTAGCGCTCGCCCTTGACGGCCGGCAGCAGCGCCTGGCACAGCACGCCGCGCAGCGCGTGCGCCAACGCCTGCGCCTGCGGCTCGGTGTTGCCCAGCAGGCGCAGCATCTTCTGCAGGCCCAGCTCGGTCGAGCGCGCGTGCAGCGAGGCCAGCACCAGCGGGCCGGCCTCGGCCAGCGCCAGCGCCTCCTGCGCCGTTTGCGCGTCGCGGATCTCGCCGATGCAGATCACGTCCGGGCGCTCGCGCAGCGCGTCCAGCGCGCCGAGGTAGAAGCTCTCGACGTCGCCGTCAAAGCCCACCTCGCGCTGGGTGATCACGCACTGGCGCTGCGGGATCAGGGTTTCCACCGGATCCTCAATCGTGATGATGTGGCCGGAGCGGTGCTTGTTGATCTCGTCCAGCATGGAGGCGATGGTGGTCGACTTGCCCTGGCAGGTGTCGCCGATGATCAGCACCAGGCCGCTGGTCAGGCGGGCGAAATTCTGCTCGTGCCTGCCCAGGCCGAGGTTGGCCAGCGGCAGCGGCTCCTTCGGGAAGCGCCGGATCACGCAGCCGAGCCGCTTGCGGCCCTGGAAGCTGAAGCAGTTGGCGCGGATGCGCGCCGTGTGCAGGTCCACCGCGCGGTCGAAGGCGCGGTCCTGGATGCGCTCGGCCCAGTTGGGCTCGACCACCTCGAAGAATTCCTGCAGTTCCTCGCGCGTGATGGGCGAATCGGTGACCGCCACCAGGCCCTTCGGCTGGCGCAGCATCAGGGGACTGTTTTGATGGATGAGGATATCGCTGAAAATCAGCTTGGAGTTCAGCAGGTGCAGGATCTGCTCGACGAGGGTGCCGAAGACCGGGTGGTCTTCGTTCTCGATGTAGCTGAGGGTGCGGATTTGCGACGACTGGTAGTGTTCCATCTCTGTTCAGGTCTCCGGTGGGTCCCGGACGATTATAAGAGAAAAACTTGCAGAGTCGAAACTTTTTAGCTGCGCAGCTTGGGGTATTTGAAGCCGGTGCGCAAATCCATGCTGTAGCGGCTGCCGTTCTCGGTCACCAGCACGTGGTCCGGCGGCTCCTCGCCGGCCAGCGCGCGGTAAAACACCGGCAAGCCCTCCGATTTGCGCACCAGTTCGTCGCAGCGCTCGTACACGTTCGAGCAGCCGGTATCGGCCAGCAGGGCTTGCACGATCGGCACCTTCCAGGCGTCCACGCCGGCCGACTGGAACTGGCAGATCAGATAGCCGGCCGTGCCGCCATAGCTGTCCACCAGCAGGCCCGGCAGGCCGTCGTCGTCGCCGCGGATCACCGGCACCAGATCGGTCGGGGCGGCCGCGCGCACGGCGGCCGCGCGCTTGGCGATGGCGGCGCGCACACGGCGCTTCATCATGGCGTGGTCGACCGGCTCGTCCTCCCTGAAGCTCCAGATGCGCGCGCGCACCTCGGACAGCGGATTCCAGGCCGCCCGCGCCAGGAACTGGCGCGCGGAGGTTTGCACGATGGCGGTGGCGCCGGGCTTGTTCTTTTCTTGCGGGCGGCCGTCGACGCGCTCGATGGCGGTGGCGTAAATCAGGAGATCGCCGGACAGCAGGCGTTTTTCCTTGCCCTGTTTGATGGTTATGGTCAGCATGGACGAATGATACCTCATGCGCGCTCCATTCCCGGCGCAGCGCATTCTGGACCGCGCAGGATGCAGTCCGTCGCAGCGCGGTTCCGCGCGCTGCGGCGAGCCCGTACCATGCCAGCCATGATAACCAAGGAGAGCATCATGACCACTCGTCGCATCGTTTCCGCCCTGTTGCTGTCGGCCGGCCTGCTGGCCGCGAGCGCCCCTGTCCTGCTGGCCCAGGCCGGCCCCCTGAGCTGGCTGGGCGGCGGCGAGCGGGTGCAGGGCAGCGGCAAGATCGTCAAGCAAAGCCGCGAGGTCGGCCACTTCCACGCCCTGTCGGTGGGCGTGAACGGCGACGTCGAGATCCGTCTCGGCAACACCGAGAGTGTCACGGTGGAAACCGACGACAATCTGCAGGCCCTGATCGAGACCGTGGTGGAAAACGGCGCCCTGCGCGTGCGCCCGGTCAAGAACAACCTCAAGCTGGACACCCGCAACATGAAGATCGTCGTGCAGGCGCGCACGCTGGACAAGCTGTCGATCGGCGGCTCCGGCAACGTCAGCGCCGACAAGCTGAGCGGCGAAAACCTCACCATCGACGTGGGCGGCTCCGGTTCCATCACCATCGGCCAGCTGGACAGCGAGTCGGCCGCCATCGCGCTGGGCGGCAGCGGCAGCCTGAAGGCGGCCGGCAACACCGAGCGCCTGCAGATCTCGATCGGCGGCTCGGGCCGGGTGCAGGCCGGCCAGCTGCAGGCGCGCGACGCCGTGGTGAGCATCGGCGGCTCCGGCCAGGCCACGGTCTGGGCCAGGAAATCGCTGAACCTGAGCGTGGCCGGTTCGGGCGACATCAACTACTACGGCGATCCGCAGATCAGCAAGAGCATCATGGGCTCGGGCAGCATCAGGCGCCTGGGGGCCGCGCCGCAAAACTGAGCCCGGCCATACGCGGTCGGCGATTTTCTGGCAAAGTAGCGGGTGTTAATGAACGGAGATTGCCCCATGACTACCACCAGCTACCCAGACACCCGCCTGCTGATCGCCAACGAATGGAGCGACGCCACCGGCGGCAAGACCATTCCGGTGCTGAACCCGGCCACCGGCAAGCCGATCGGCACGGTGGCGCACGCCAGCATCGCCGACCTCGATCGCGCGCTGGCCGCGGCGCAGCGCGGCTTCGACGCCTGGCGCAAGGTGCCGGCCCACGAGCGCGCCGCCATCATGCGCCGCGCCGCCAGCCTGCTGCGCGAGCGCGCCGACGAGATCGGCCGCCTGCTGACGCAGGAACAGGGCAAGCCGCTGGTGCAGGCGCGCGGCGAGGCGCTGGCCGGCGCCGACATCATCGACTGGTTCGCGGCCGAAGGCATGCGCGTGTATGGCCGTATCGTGCCGTCGCGCAATCCGGCGGCGCAGCAACTGGTGCTGAAGGAACCGGTCGGCCCGGTGGCGGCGTTCACGCCGTGGAACTTCCCGATCAACCAGGTGGTGCGCAAGCTGGCGGCGGCGCTGGCCACCGGCTGCTCCTTCCTGTGCAAGGCGCCGGAGGAGACCCCCGCCTCGCCGGCCGCGCTGTTCCAGTGCTTCGTGGACGCCGGCGTGCCGGCCGGCGCGGTCGGCCTGGTGTTCGGCAACCCGGCCGAGATTTCCAACTACCTGATTCCGCATCCGGTGATCCGCAAGGTGACCTTCACCGGCTCGACCCCGGTCGGCAAGCAGCTGGCCGCTTTGGCCGGCGCGCACATGAAGCGTGTGACCATGGAGCTGGGCGGCCATGCACCGGTGATCGTGGCCGATGACGCCGACGTGGCGCTGGCGGTGGAAGCGACCGGCGGCGCCAAGTTCCGCAACGCCGGCCAGGTGTGCATTTCGCCGACCCGCTTCCTGGTGCACAACAGCATCAAGGATGAATTCACGCGCGCGCTGGTGGCGCATGCCGAGCGCCTGCAACTGGGCAATGGCCTGGTCGAGGGCACGACACTGGGTCCGCTGGCCAACGAGCGCCGCGTGGCGGCCATGAGCAGCGTGGTGGCCGACGCGCGCGCCAAGGGCGCCAAGGTAGCCACCGGCGGCGAGCGCGTGGGCACGGAGGGCAACTTCTTCGCGCCGACCATCCTGGCCGACGTGCCGCTGGACGCCAGCGTGTTCAACGACGAGCCGTTCGGCCCGGTGGCGGCGATTCGCGGCTTCGATAGCCTGGACGAGGCGATCGCCGAGGCCAACCGTCTGCCGTTCGGCCTGGCGGGCTATGCCTTCACCCGCTCGATCAAGAACGCGCACCAGCTGATGCACAATGTGGAAGTGGGCATGCTGTGGTTGAACCAGCCGGCCACGCCGAGCGCCGAAATGCCGTTTGGCGGCATCAAGGATTCCGGCTACGGTTCGGAAGGCGGCCCGGAAGCGCTGGAAGCTTATCTCAACACCAAGGCGGTGTCGCTGCTGGGCGTGTAAGCCTGTTCAGCCCTCGGCAAACAATTGCCGGGGGCTGGCGCCAGCAAACAAGGACTTGATCCACGCGCGCAGCTGACCAACATCAGCCTGCGCGATCTTGCCAGCAGCCTCGACAGGCACGTCCCCGGCCAGCAAATCCCTCAAGACGCCCTGCAGCGCCAGCAACTCGCCTTGCTGCATGCCCTGTTGTACTCCCTCCTGCAATGCCTCCTCTTGAGGCTGCACCAGTCGCCGGATGAAGTCTTCCGTGATGAGTTCGTTGAAACGGGGTTGTCTTTTGGCGTTCATAACCAAGCCCTCCTCCCAATCAATGTTAGTGCTGCCCCCAGCGCCACGCAAGGTGAGCAGCAGCCAGCGCTGGAGGCTTGCGCGCGCGGGTGCCAGGTCCGGCAACATAAGGCGCGCCAACAGCATGTTGAGCGCGGCCGCCCTCTCAGTCTCGGTGCGTGAGCGCAGCAAGCAAAACAGTAGTGGCACGATATCTCCTCGCGCCCAGTCATGATGCGCCACCAGATCCTGATACAGCAAACCAATGTACACCTGCATGCGCAGCGCCATCCATTTGTCCGGCCGCGACTGGAACTCCAGCAGGATGTAGACATACACCCACTCGCCATCGATGCGCGCCCGCCACACCACGTCCTCATGGCGCGCCTTGCCTTCGTCGCTGGTGTAGCTGGCGTTGACGCGTTCGAACGCGCCCACCTCCAACTGCTGCGCCCAACCCGCTGGCAGAAAGCCAGCCACCAGATCGCGCACGATTTCCGGGTGGGAGAACAACTGCTTGTAGAGGGCGTCGGCGGGGGCGGTCATGAAAGAATATTCTAGCGTTCGCTGGCATTGCCGGGTACGCTAGGCGGCGAGCTTGGTTTGGCGCTCCTCAAACAGATACCAACTAAACGGGAGAATTACTTGAAAGCGATCACCTCGTCTATCCTGATGCTGGCCTGCGCCGCCGCTTGCGCGGCGGAGCCTGCCACCATCGCCGTCAAAGCCGCCCACATGGTTGACGTGCGCAACGGTACGCTGGTCGACAATGCCGTGGTGCTGATCAGCGGCGAGCGCATCACCGCCGCCGGCAGCAAGCTGGCCATCCCGGCCGGCGCCCAGGTCATCGACCTCGGCAACAAGACCCTGCTGCCGGGCCTGATCGACGCCCACACCCACATCACCGGCAATCCGGAAGACGCCGGTTACAGCCTGATCGCCAAGTCGGTGCCGCGCATCACGCTGAGCGGCGCGCGCAACGCGCTGGTCACGCTGCGCGCCGGCTTCACCACCATCCGCGACGTCGGCGCCGACGCCTACACCGACATCGGCCTGCGCGACGCCATCAACGACGGCGACGTGCCCGGCCCGCGCATGCTCGCCTCCGGCCCGCCACTGAGCATCACCGGCGGCCACTGCGACGAAACCATGCACGCGCCCGAATACAAGCTCACCGCGCTGGGCGTGGCCGACGGCCACGACGAGGCGCTGAAGGTCACGCGCCGCAACATCAAGTACGGCGCCGACGTCATCAAGATCTGCGCCACCGGCGGCGTGCTGTCGTTCGGCGACGACCCGCGCACCTCGCAATACACGCTGGACGAGCTGAAGGCCATCATCGGCGACGCCCATCGCCTCGGCCGCAAGACCGCCGCCCACGCCCACGGCGGCGACGGCATCAAGCTGTCGGTGCTGGCCGGCGTCGATTCGATCGAGCACGGCTCCTACATCGACGACGAAGGCATTCGGCTGATGAAGGAGTACAAGACCTACTTGGTGCCGACGCTGTACCTGGGCGACTGGCTGATCGAGAACGCCGAGGCCATCAAGCTGCCCAAGCCGCTGCTGGAGAAAGCCAAGGTGGTGCTGCCGACCGCGCGCGTCAACATCGGCAAGGCCATCAAGGCCGGCGTGCCGATCGCCTTCGGCACCGACGCCGCCGTCTACCCGCACGGCCTGAACGCGCGCGAGTTCGGCGTGCTGGTCAAGCTGGGCATGACGCCGGCGCAGGCGATCCGCACCGCCACCGTCAACGCGGCCGATCTGCTGGGCTGGAGCGACAAGGTGGGCAGCATCGAGGCCGGCAAGTACGCCGACCTCATCGCCGTGGACGGCGAGCCGCTGAAGGATGTGAAGACGCTGGAGCAGGTCCAGTGGGTGATGAAAGGCGGCGCCGTGGTGAAGTGATCAGTGCGCGTGGTTCGGCGTGCCCGCCGGCGGCGTGACGGTCAGGCCGGTGGTGGCCTGGCCGTCGCAACCGTGGCCGACGCGGAAGGCCAGCTTCTGATAGGTGCCCGGGTACGCCGTCGCCTGATCCAGCGTGACATGCGCCTGCGCGGCAGTGACGCCCAGCATGGCCAACAGGGTGAAGCACTTCTTCATCTCAGCCTTCCTTAAAAGATCAACGCTCGGACTTCAAGACCTCGCGCGCGATTTCCACCGTGGTGGTGCCGTCGGTCAGCCAGATCTGGCCGTCCTGGATGGTGCACTGCAGCTGCATGGTGCGCTGGGCCATCTTGCCCAGCTGTTCGGTGGCCGCGGCGTCGAGGTCGACCACGGTCAGGTTCTTGCAGCGCTCGACCTTGTTGGCCAGGCCCTTCCACCAGATGTGGCTGGTGGCCGCGTAGCTGTACACGTAGACGTGCTCGGAACGACCGCACGCCTTCAGGATCACCTTCTCGTCCGGCTGGCCGACCTGGATCGACAGCTCGATGGCGCCGGTCAGGTCCTTGTGCCACAGGTCCGGCTCGTCGACGTCGAACAGGCCCTTGGTGAACGTCAGCGCCTCGTTGGCGTGGATGGCGAAGGCGATCAGCCGCACCATCATGCGCTCGTCGGTCTCGGACGGATGGCGCGCCAGCGTCAGCTGGTGCGTCTCGTAGTAATTGCGGTCCATGTCCGCGATCGACAGTTCTGCTTTGTAAATTGTTGCTTTGAGGGCCATCTAAAAATCTCTTACTTGAATACGACGGTTTTCGCGCCGTTCTGCAGCACGCGGTGTTCGACGAACCACTTCACCGCGCGCGCCAGCACCACGCATTCGACGTCGCGGCCGATGGCGGACAGGGTCTCGGCGTCCATCGAGTGATCGACGCGCTCGACGTCCTGCTCGATGATCGGGCCCTCGTCCAGGTCGCCGGTGACGAAGTGCGCGGTCGCGCCGATCAGCTTGACGCCGCGGTGGTGCGCCTGCGCATACGGCTTGGCGCCCTTGAAGCTCGGCAGGAACGAGTGGTGAATATTGATCGCCTTGCCCTTGAGCGCCTCGCACAGGCCGGGCGACAGGATCTGCATGTAGCGCGCCAGCACCACCAGGTCGATCTTGTGGGTGTTGATCAGCTCGATGATCCTGGCCTCCTGCGCCAGCTTGTCCTCCAGCGGCGCGCCGGTAGCCAGCGGCAGGTGGTGGAACGGAATGTTGTAGCTGGCGGCCAGCTGGTAGAAGTCCATGTGGTTGGACACGATGGCCGGGATCTCCACCGGCAGCAGGCCGCTCTTGTAGCGGAACAGCAGGTCGTTGAGGCAATGGCCGATCTTCGACACCATCAGCATCACGCGCGGCTTGTAGTGGGCGTCGCGCAGCTCCCAGTCGAGCCGCATGTCGTCCGCCAGCAGGCCGAAGTCGGCGCGCAGCAGCTCGTCGTTGATGTTGCTGTCTTCCAGCGAGAAGTGCACGCGCATGAAGAACAGCTTCGATTCGCTGTCGCCGAACTGGGCCGAGTCGATGATGTTGCAGCCGTGGTCAGCCAGGAAGCCCGAAACGCGATGCACGATTCCGCGCTGGTCCAGGCAAGACAGTGTCAAAATGTATTCGGGATTGCTCATAAAACCGTGGTAGGTTGGACAAAAAGATATCTATTGTCGCATGCCTTGCCGCCGGCGACAAAAATAGCACGATCGTGCAATTTGAGATATAGTCATCCCACCCCACACAAGGAGGCTATACATGGAGACAAATCTGCAATTCCGCCTGGCCGCGCGGCCGGTCGGCATGGTCAAGGACAGCGACTGGCAACAGGCCGAGGAGCCGCTGCGCCCGCTGGCCGAGGGCGAGATCCGCGTCAAGGTGCTGTACCTGTCGCTCGATCCGGCCATGCGCGGCTGGATGAACGAAGGCAAATCCTACATCCGTCCGGTCGCCATCGGCGAGGTGATGCGCGCCGGCGGCGTCGGCGTCGTGGTCGAATCGAAGTCGCCCAGGTTTGCCGTCGGCGACCACGTGTCCGGCGGCACCGGTGTGCAGCGTTACTGGACCGGGGCGGCCGACGACAAGAGCGGCGCCTTCCACAAGATCGCCCCCGGACTGGCGCCACCGACCACCTGGCTGAACACCCTGGGCATGCCGGGCATGACCGCCTACTTCGGCCTGCTCGAGTCCGGCCAGCCAAAGGCCGGCGAGACCGTGGTGGTGTCGGGCGCGGCGGGCGCGGTCGGCCAGACCGTCGGCCAGGTCGCCAGGCAGCTGGGCTGTCGCGTGGTCGGCATCGCCGGCGGCAGGGACAAGTGCGATTTCGTGGTCAATCAGCTGGGCTTTGACGCCTGCATCGACTACAAGAACGACGCGGTCAAGGATGGCCTCAAGCAGCACTGCCCGCAGGGCGTGGACGTTTATTTCGACAACGTCGGCGGCGAAATCCTCGACACCGTGCTCACCCGCATCAACCTGCGCGCGCGCATCGTCATCTGCGGCGCCATCTCGCAGTACAACAACACCACGCCGGTGAAGGGGCCGTCGAACTACCTGTCGCTGCTGGTCAACCGCGCCCGCATGGAGGGCATCGTGGTGTTCGACTACGCCGACCGCTACCACCTGGGCGTGGCCGCGCTGGCGGGCTGGCTCAAGGAGGGCAAGATCCAGAGCAAGGAAGACGTGGTGCAGGGCCTGGAAAACTTCCCGCAAGCGCTGAACATGCTGTTTGAAGGGAAAAACTTCGGCAAATTGGTGCTGCAGGTGGCCACGCCGTAAAAACACGGGAACCTTCCGTTCGCCTCGGCGTCTATGCAAATACCGCCAACACGCCGAGGACCCATTATGTTCCCACAACTGCCTTCCCCCGCCTTCCGTCCCCACGTCGCAGTCCTGCTCGACTTCTACATCGACGTTTCCCTGCGCACGCTGCAAGCCATGCAGAAAATCAGCGAGCTGAACCTGCAGCTCGGGCGCGACCTGCTGGCCGACAGCGGCGTCAATATGCAGCAACTGATGTCCAGCAAGAACGCATCGCAATTCAACACCACCCTCGCCGCCCAGATGGCGCGCCACCAGCCGGGCAGCCAGCTGCGTCACTAAGTGGAACTTCCGTCAACGTTGAAGCTCTAACCACACAGAGCAGCGGGCCAGTCCCGCTGCCTTCTCTCAATCCAGACGGAGGTTTAAATGGCAAACAACTCAGCAAGCGACAAACCCAAGGGCACGGCCAAGCGCGGCTTCGCCGCCATGGACGAGGCCACCCAGCGCGCCATCGCCAGCAAGGGCGGGCAAGCCGCCCACCAAAAAGGCACGGCGCATGAATTCGATTCGGAGGAAGCGCGCCGCGCCGGCCAGAAAGGCGGCGAGGCCGTCAGCCGCGACCGCGAGCACATGGCCGCCATCGGCCGCAAGGGTGGCGAGAGCCGCCAGTCGGCCGCCCGCGCGGCGGCGGAAAAGAACGGCGCGCGCAGCGCCGCCGGCTCCGAGCAATCGTCAAAGGGGGGCAACAAGCAGTAGGCGCTTATGCCGGCGTGCCGATGATCACACTGGACGCCTTGAAGATGGCGCTGGCCTCGGCGCCGACCTCCAGCGCCAGCGCCTCGCCGCTATCGCGCGTGACGATGGCGGCAATCGCGCCGCCGCCCGGCAGTTCGATGCTGACTTCGGTGTTGACCGCGCCCGGCAGCACGCGGCTCACCTTGCCCGTCAAACGGTTGCGCGCCGAAAGCTTGACGCCACCCAGCTCGGTGGCGACGATGATGGAAGAGGCCTTGATCAGCGCGAACGCCTCCACACCCGGCCGCAGTCCCAGGCTCTGGCTGCTGTCGCGCGTGATGGTGGCCACGATGTGCTGACCGCCAACGATTTCCAGCACCACCTCGTCATTGACCGCGCCCTGCTTCAAGGCCAACACCTTGCCGCTGAACTGATTGCGCGCGCTGGTTTTCATCTTCATCCTTTGCAGCAGTAAAAAATCGTCGGCCAGCGCGTGCGACTGGCTGCTCAGGTGCGCGACGAACTCGCGGTGCGCGTCATCGACCTTGCGGAAGTTTTCCACCAGTTGCGCGCCGCGCCGCGTGAGCCGCGTGCCGCCGCCGCCCTTGCCGCCGGCCAGCCGTTCCACCAGCGGTTCGCCGGCCAGGTTGTTCATCGCCTCGATCGCATCCCAGGCGCCCTTGTAGCTCATGCCGACCGCCCTGGCCGCCGCCGTGATCGAACCTTCCGCCGCCACCGCCGCCAGCAGCGCCACGCGCTCCTGCCCGCCCAGCTTCTGGCCGTCGATGGTCAGCCACACATTGCCTTGCAATTCCATGGTCATGGCTGTTGCTCCTCCACGATGCGCCCGCCGTCCATGCGCAGCACATGCTCGCCAAACACCCGCACATCTTCGGGATCATGCGTGATGATCAGCATCGGAATGGCCAGCCGGCGCTGCAGGGTATCCAGCTCGGCGCGCATGCGCTCGCGCAGGCCGGGGTCGAGCGCGGCGAACGGCTCGTCCAGCAGCAGCGCCGACGGCCGCGGCGCCAGCGCGCGCGCCAGTGCCACGCGTTGCCGCTGGCCGCCCGACAGCTGATGCGGAAACTGGTGCGCCACCTGTTCCAGCTCGAACCTCCGCAGCCAGTAGCGTATCGCCTCCTCGTCCACCGAGGCGCGCGGATTGCGCCAACCGCGCCGCAAGCCGAAACCGACGTTCTGCCGCACGTTCAGATGGGGAAACAGCGCATAGTCCTGGAACAGGTAGGCCACATTGCGCTCGCGCGCCGGCAGGTTGACGCCGCCGGCGCCGTCATACAGGCAGCGGCCGGCAAGCGCGATGCGGCCGCGGTCCGGCGTCACCAGCCCCGCCAGCGCTTTCATCATCTGGCTCTTGCCGGCGCCGGACGGGCCATGCACCACCACGCGCCGGGCGGCCGAGGCAAAGCGCACCTCCAGCTGGAATTCGCGCTCGCCGGAGCGCAGGGTCTTGCTGATGTCGAGAGAGATTTCCATGGTCACACCAGCGGGTTGCGGTTGGGCGTCAGCTTGTTGGCCGCCACCAGCACGGCGATGCACACCAGCGAGGTGATGATCACCAGCAGGTTGGCGTGATCGTCCTGCCCGGCCTGCACCGCCTCGTACACGGCGATCGACAGCGTCTGCGTCTTGCCGGGGATGCTGCCGGCCACCATCAGGGTCGCGCCGAACTCGCCCATGGAGCGGGCGAAGGCCAGCAAGGCGCCGCCCAGCACGCCGCGCCACGCCAGCGGCAAGGTCACGCGCAGGAACACGGCCCACGGCGACAGGCCCAGCACCTGCGCGGCCTGCTCCAGTTGCGCGTCGATGCTTTCAAACGCGGCGCGCGCGCCCTTCAGCACCAGCGGGAACGCCACCACGGCCGCCGCGATCACCGCCGCCTGCCAGGTGAAGATCAGGTTGATGCCGAAATGCTGCTGCAGCCACGCGCCCAGCACGCCGTTGCGGCCGATGACCACCAGCAGATAATAGCCCAGCACGGTGGGCGGCATCACCATCGGCAGGGTCAGCAGCGCGTCCAGCAGTTCGCGGCCGGGGAAGCGCTTGCGCGCCAGCAGATAGCCGAGCGCCACGCCCAGCGCCAGGTCGATCAACGTGGCCCACAGCGCCACCTTCAGCGACAGCCGCAACGCCACCCAGGCTGGATCCAGGGCGTCCACTTATGGCCGACCGAAGCCGTGCCTGGCCAGGATGGCCTGCCCAGCCGGCGATTGCACATACTCGGCAAACTGGCGGCCGGCCGCCGCTTGCGGGCCGGCGGCGATGACGGCGATCGGATAGGCGACCGGCGTCGCGGTCGGCACGGCGGCCACCACGATGACCTTGTCTTTGACCACGGCGGCATCGGTGGCATAGACGAAACCGGCATCGACCTCGCCGCGCGCCACGTAATCGAGACACTGACGCACCGAGCCGCCGAGGATCAGCCTGGGTTCTACGGCGGCCCACAACCTGGCGTGCTCCAGCGCGGCCTTGGTGTAGCGGCCCACCGGCACACTGGCCGGATTGCCGATGGTCACGCGCGCCACGCCGGCCTGCGCCACGTCGGCCAAACTCCTCAGCGACACCTTGCCGCCTCGCGGCGCGATCAGCACCAGGCTGTTGCTGGCGAAATTGCGGCGAGTGCCGGCGGCCAGCAGCTTGAGGCCATCGGCCTTGTCCATGGCCTCCTGGTCGGCCGAGGCGAACACGTCCACCGGCGCGCCCTTGGCGATCTGCTGCACCAGCGGGTCGGAGGCGGCGAAGTTGAATTGCACCTTGTCGCCGGCGTGCGCCGTCTCGTAAGCCGCGCCGATTTCCTTGAAGGCGTTGGTCAGGCTGGCCGCCGCCGATACCGTGATCTCCGCCGCGCCCGCCGTACCGATCAGCGCCGTCAGCGCCATCGCAACCATCCTCTTCCCCATGCATCCTCCGCCACCGCAATAAACTCGATTATATAACGGTTGGCGTGGTAAAGTTGCGGTTCGCTATTTTTCACCGCCTCCCATGTCCCACCTGAAGTACCTCAGCGCCTACAACGAGCAGACCCAGCAGCAAGTCTCGCAGCTGATCGCCCAGAACCGCCTGGGCGAGATCCTGCTCAAGCGCTACAGCAAACCGCACGACCTGCGCACCGACCGCGCGCTGTACCAGTACGTGCAGGACTTGAAGACGGAATTCCTGCGCAACGCCGAGCCGATCAACAAAGTGGAGTACGACAGCAAGATCCACGTGATCAACCACGCGCTGGGGTTGCACACCTCGGTTTCACGGGTACAGGGCGGCAAGCTCAAGGCCAAGCATGAGATCCGGGTGGCGACCATGTTCAAGGAAGTGCCGCTGGAATTCCTGCGCATGATTGCGGTGCACGAACTCGCGCACATCAAGGAAAAGCAGCACGACAAGGCGTTCTACAAGCTGTGCACCTACATGGAGCCCAACTATCACCAGTATGAGTTCGACCTTCGTCTCTACCTGACCCAGCTGGAGACCGAAGGCCGAAAATTGTGGGCCTGAATTACCGCGCTGGCTTGCGGCGGCGCGCCCAGCCAACCTGCCAGGTCAGCGACGACAAGCCGCTGAACGCGGAATTGAAGTTAAAGGTGGTCCAGGTGCCGGTGTAGTTGAAAGTCTGCTGCACGGGCCAATTTGACATGCCTTGCGGAAATTGCGTGGCGCACGCCGCGACGCTACGCCATGCGGCGCAGCAGGGCCTCGCCGTCGTTCTCCACCATCATTAGCGCCGCGTGCTGCGGGCGCACCAGCTCCTGCTCGGTGGCATGACGGACGAAGCTGACCAGGCCATCGTAGTAGCCATCCACGTTCAGCAAGCCGATTGGCTTGGAGTGGATGCCCAGCTGCGCCCAGGTCAGCACCTCGAACAACTCTTCCAGCGTGCCGAGGCCGCCAGGCATGGCGATGAAGCCGTCCGAAAGCTGCGCCATCATGGCCTTGCGCTCGTGCATGTCCTTGACGATGAACTGGCGCGTCAGGCCGGTGTGCCCCACTTCGCGCTCGACCAGCGCGGTCGGGATCACGCCCGTGACTTCGCCGCCGAGGCGCAGCACCTCGTCGGCGATCACGCCCATCAGGCCCACCTTGCCGCCGCCGTAGACCAGCGACAGGTTGCGCTCCACCAGCGCCCGCGCCAACGCGCGCGCCTCCTCCGCAAAACGTGGCGAGGCGCCGGGATTGGCGCCGCAGTACACACAAATCGACTTGTTTTCGAACTTAGCCACCTAGTTTTTCCTCTTCCAGTTCTTTTTGCGCCGCCGCCTGATCCAGCCGCTCGGTGGCGTCGCGCACGTTACAGCAGGCGGCCTGCCGGTACAACTCCATGGCTTGCGCCATCCGGGTTTTCCTGTCCAACATCCGCAGCGCGCGCGCGTACTGGATGCGCACGATGGCCGAGTCCGGGTTCAGCCTGAGCGCCTCGTCAAACTGGCGGTAGGCCTCCTCCTTCTTGACGCCGTAGGTCAGGCCGGCCAACACCGCGCCCACCTTGTCCAGGATCTCGGCGTGGTACACCCCCAGCGCCGTGTGCGCATCGGCGCGTTGCGGCGCCAGCCTGATCGCCATGTCGAGACTGCGCTTGACCTTGGGCCCCAGCCCTTGCGCCAGCGCCTTCACAATCGAAATCCCCTGCGAATACTGGCCCAGCGCATAGGCGTGCCAGTAATAGCCGGCCGGATTATCCGGCTGCTCGAGCTGCTGGCGCTCGCAGCGCTCGGCCACGCATTCGAAGGTGGCCAGACGCTTCTTCAGATTGGGCTCCAGATAATTGGTGTGCATGCAGATGGCCTTGTGCGCCACCGCGTAGCCACTCACCCCGACGTCCAAACCCAGCCGCGCGGCCCGCTCGAACTCGCCGGCGTGGAAGGCGATCCATGCCTGCTGCAGGGCCGGATGGGCGGGGAACACCTCGCGGTCGCCGGCATGCAGTTGCGGCCAGGCCGCTTGCAGGCTCTCCGGCGTGTGTCGATAGGCTGGGTCGGGATACGGGAAAGGGGTCCACGCCATGAGGCCTCCGATTCTACTTCAACTTCTTCAGGTATTCTTCGGACAGTTTCTGGAACAGCAGGCTGGTTTCATTGCGCAGATAAGGGCCGATCTGCGACAGCACCTGGTAACAGCCGCGCGCCAGCGCGTCGGCCATCGACTGCTGCTCGCTGTACTTGCGCGGATTGCGCACGTACTCGTAGGACAGCCAGTACGTCGCCACCACCACCATGTTGGTGGCCATGGCGTCGATGGCGTTGTCGGACGCCTCCAGCGATTTCTCGCTGCGCAGGTCCTCGCACAGCTGCTTGGCGACCTTGATCTTGTGCGCCAGGATCTGCTTGAAGTGCAGCTCCAGCTTGCGGTTGCGCGACAGCAGGTCGTTCAGGTCGCGGTAGAAGAAACGATAGCGCCAGATCAGTTCAAACATCAGGTGCAGGTACAGCCACACGTCCTCGATGTTGGAACGGCGGCCGTTCGGCACGGTCAGGATGCGCTCGATCTCGGCCTCGAACTGCACGAAGATCGAGTTGACGATATCGTCCTTGTTACGGAAATGGTAGTACAGGTTCCCCGGCGAGATATTCATCTCCTCGGCGATCACCGTGGTGGTGATATTGGGCTCGCCGAACTCGTTAAACAGGCGTAAGGACAGCTCTAATATGCGTTCGCGGGTGCGGCGGGGGGCTTTTTGTAGCATGGCGGGGAGACCTCTGTTTTTTCTGGTGCAAGCATAACACCGATGCTCATCACAGAGGAACACCCACGCATGCTTTTAGGCGCACATAGCGCGCAGATGCCGTTATTTAGCCTTCTTCGCGGCCGGCTTGCCGGTGGCGGTCTTCTTGGCCGCGGGCTTCTTCACGGCCGGTTTGGCGGCGGCCTTGGTCCCGGCCTTTTTCACCGCCGGCTTGGCGGACAGCGCCGCCACCTGCCTGGTCAGCTCGTCGATGCGCTGGTGCAGCGCGTCGACCTCCTGCCGGGTCGGCACGCCGATCGAGCTCAGCGCGCGCAGCACGCGCTCCTCGAACAACTGCATGGAAAAGAACTTGCCCTCGTCCTCCTGGGCCTTGGCGAAGGCGGCCAAGCCGGCTTGCCAGATCTCTTGCGACGACATGCGGACCGCGTCCGCCAACTGATCATCGTTCTTCTTCAACTTCTTAGCCATGTCCATCCCATGCGTGCTGTTTGCCGATATTTTATTCTAGCCGAGCACTTCTAGAGAATGGTTACTAATGCGGCAGCGGAACATCGGCCGGCACTTGATGCGGCTTCATCCATTTCTGGTGAAGCTTGAGGAAGCTGCCATCGCGCTTCATGTCGCGCAGCGCGCCGTCCCAGGCGTTGATGGTGGCGGCCGGCGTGCCGCCGGAGAAGGCGAAATGCACGTCGATCTGATCGAGCCGGAAAGCCACCTCCACCTCGCCGGCCGGATAGCCGCTCTGGCGCAACGCGTCGACATACAGCTCCTCGCCGTCGAACCACAGGTCGAAGCGGTGATTCATCAACATCCTGGCGGCGGTGGCGGAGGTATTGGTTTCGTCCGACAAATTGTAGCCCTGCGCGCGCGGCAGGCTGACGAAGATGCTGCCGCGCCGTCCGCCGGCGCGCAACGTGCGCGGATCGACGTTCTGGCGCTGCCACTCGGCCGGCGCGCCCTTGCGCGCGAACGCCGTCACGCGGGTGCTGAAAATGGGGCCGACAAAGCGCATGCTGCGCTCGCGTTCTGCCGTGCGCACGATCGACAGCAGCATCACGCCGGGCTCCGCCACCGCCAGCGTATTGGCGCGCGCCCATGGCACGATCTCGATCGGATCGTGCTGGCCCAACCGGTCCTGGATCGCCAGCGCCAGCTCCACGGCGAAGCCATCGGGCCGCGCGCCGTTCTGGAAGCTCACCGGCTTGCTCTCCATGCCATAGATTTTCAACGGCGCAGCCTGGCCCGCGCCGGCCAGCAGCAGGCACAGGGCACAAGCGAGGCGTATCAGGTTCATGCACTGGATAGTACCTCAAGTTACCGGCTTGAAAGTATGGCCTTCAGGAGTAAGGAAATTCTGATTCCGTTGTCGGAAAATGGCGAACAGATTTTTGCGCCGCCTATGAAGAACGATAAAACTATCGATATCATAAATCCAATCAATTATAGCCATCAACAGCGGTGCCATATAGTCAGTCTTAACACCTCAACTGACAAGGATCCCACGATGATGCTATCCCCCCTGAAGGCCGAGGCCGCTGGCCCCAATCGAGCGTTCACGGCAATCACTCTCCCGAACATGGCGACGCTCGTACGGGCGAGGTAAGTTGCCCGCCAAACGAGCACGCGGCGCTGGCCGGCTATGCCGCGGTCGGCCACGGGCGAGGTGTCCGGCCTCATGTCTTCCACCTCAAATGCGACAACAACTCTTGATCTACTCGAAAAATAATATGAGCTTTCTTTTTAACATAGCCAATCTGAAGGTAGGCACGCGCCTCGCGTTGGGGTTTGGCATCCTGATGTCGTTGATGCTGGGCCTGACCGCGACCGGTGTGTACCGTGTCAATCGTATCAATACCAGCCTGGCCACCATTGGGGACGCCAACAGCGTCAAACAACGTTACGCCATTAACTTCCGTGGCAGCGTCCATGATCGCGCGATCGCTTTGCGCGATGTGGTACTTGAATCGGACCCCGGGGCTACGCAGCGACAACTCGCCCTGATCACAACATTGGCCGCCAACTATGCCCGCTCCGCCACCCCAATGGACGCGTTGTTGCGGGCAGGGAAAATGGATCAGCTCGAAGCCGACGCATTGCGCGACATCGCGGCGGTTGAAATCCGAGCGTTGAAGGCGACCGACGAGGTGGTGCGGCAAAAGTTGGCGGGCGATCTGGCATCCGCCCAGCGTGTGCTGCTGCACGAGGCCAGGCCGGCCTATGTCGACTGGTTGAACAACATCAATGTGCTGATCGATCTCGAGGAAGCCAAAAATAAGGCGGAATCAGCCGATGCCCGCGCTGTCGCCCAAGCCTTTGCACAACTGATGATTGGCTTGTCCGCGCTGGCGATCGGCTTGGCGGCGGTGATCGGCTGGATCATCACCCGTAGCGTGGTGGGGCCGATCAGGCAAGCGACCGCGGCGGCGCGCACCATGGCGACCGGCGATCTGACATTGTCTATCGACGCCAGCAGCAGCGACGAAGGTGGGCGCATGCTGCTGGCCTTGCGCGAGTTGCGCGACAGCTTGGAGGTCACGCTCAGGCAAGTAAGACGGCAGGCGCTCAGCGTGGCCGGCATTGGCGCCGAGATCGAAGCGGACAACCAGTTTTTGGACATGCGCACTTCTCAGCAGGCGACAGCGCTGGAAGAGACGCACGCGGTCATGCAGCAACTTAGCGCGCACGTCCAACACAATGCGCTCCGCGCACAACAGGCCCAACAATTTGCCGACGAGGCCAAGGCGGTGGCGGCACAGGGCGGCACGGCGGTAGCGGAGGTGGTGGCCACGATGCGGGCGATCGACGAAAGCGCCCGAAAAATCGGCGATATCATTGCCGTCATCGACTCGATCGCGTTCCAGACCAACATCCTGGCACTGAACGCGGCGGTGGAGGCGGCGCGCGCCGGCGAGGCCGGGCGCGGCTTCGCCGTGGTGGCGGCCGAGGTGCGCAACCTGGCCAGCCGTTGCGCCAGCGCCGCCATGGAGATCAAGCTGTTGATCTCGGCCAGCGAGCAAAATGTCGAGACCGGCGGTGTCCTGGTCAACCGCGCTGGCACCACCATGTCCGCCGTGGTTGGCTCGATATCGAAGGTGGCCGACATGATGGGCGGCATCCGCCAGGCCAGCGACGAGCAAGCAAAGGACGTGAGCAGCGCCGGCCAGGCAGTGGCCATGATGGACGGCGCCACCCGTGAGAATGCGGCATTGGTGACGCAGACCGCGAAGGCATCAGGCCAGATGCGGCTCAACGCGCAACAATTACTGGACGCGGTTGACGCGTTCGCCCTGGCGCCAGATGAGACGCCTGGTGAGCGTCCGCCGAACACCGGCCATGGTGCCGGCAGAAAAGTCTTACTGGAAAACTCCGCCAAATCACGGTAATCCAGGTCGCGACAGCAAGCGGGGCGACGACAACTCGCGGTTGCTCAACCGGTCAACGCGGCGAGAATTGCGCTCCCCCGGCGCGGGCACCGGCGCCCGGTAGGGGCGGCTTACTCCACCACCCTGGCTTCCTGGATCGCGGGCCCGGGGCCGCCGTGCATTTGCGCCTGCAGGCGGAAGCCTTCGCGGATGTTCTCGCGCAGCACCGCCCCCTTCCACGGCTTGGTGTAGAAGCGGTCGATGGCGCCGTGGTTGATGGCGGCCATGATCGGCGTCAGGTCGGCGTAGGCCGACAGCATGATGCGGAAGGTGTCCGGACACAGGTTCTTGACCCGCTCCATGAACTCGGTCCCGCTCATCAAGGGCATGCACTGGTCGCACAGGATCACCTGCACCCGGTGCCGCGCCAGGATGTCGAAGCCCTCGGCCGCCGTCTGCGCGGTCAGGATGCGGTAGCCGTCCTGAGACAGGAAGTCGGTCAGCACGTCCAGCATGAAGGCGTCGTCGTCGACGATCAGCAGGGTCTGCTGATCGACCACGTCCTCGTTCGGCGGCGCCTGCATGCGGCGGCCCTCGCGCAGCATGGCCTCGAACTCGTCCTCGGGCAGCGGCCGGCTGAAGAAGTAGCCCTGCATCTCGTCGCAGCCGTGGCGCCGGAGGTAGGACAGCTGCGCGTCCTTCTCCACCCCCTCGGCCACCACGTTCAGCTTGAGGCTGTGCGCCATGTTGATGATGGCCAGCACGATGGCGGCGTCGTCCGGGTTGCTGGTCACCTCGCGCACGAAGGCGATGTCGATCTTCAGCTTGTCGATCGGGAAGCGCTTGAGGTAGGCCAGCGAGGAATAGCCGGTGCCGAAGTCGTCGATGGAGATCTGGATCCCCAGCGCCTTCAGGTTTTGCAGCACGGTGATGGTTTCCTCGGCGTTGGACATCAGCGAGCTCTCGGTCAGCTCCAGCTCCAGCAGCTCCGGGGCGATGCCGTGCTCGCGGATGGCCTTCAGCACCTCCTCCTCCAGCCCGCCGACGAAGAACTGGATGCCCGAGACGTTGACCGACAGGCGCACCGCGCCGGCCTGCGTCTTGTGCCAGTGGGCGATCTTGCGGCAGGCCTCGTGGATCACCCAGGTGCCGACCCGCACGATCAGGCCGGTCTCCTCGAGGATGGGGATGAACAGCGCCGGCGACACCATGCCGTGGCCCGGCCGCTGCCAGCGGATCAGCACCTCGGCGCCGCTGACGCGGCCGCTGTCGATGTGCACCTTGGGCTGGAAGAACAGCACGAACTCCTCGTTCTCGATGGCGCGCCGCAGCGCGTTCTCCAGGTCCAGCCGCGCCAGCGACTGCGCGTTCATCTCGGCGGTGAAGAAGCGGAAGGCGTCGCGCCCGGCCTCCTTGGCGCGGTACATGGCGGTGTCGGCGTACTGGATCAGGGTGTCGGGCTCGGTGCCGTCGTCCGGGTAGACGGCGATGCCGATGCTGGCCGTGACCGTCGCCTCGTGCCCCTTCAGGTCGAACGGCCGGCGCAGCGCCTCGCGGATCTTGTCGACCACCGCGATGGCGTTCTGCGCGCCCTCGGGCAGCATCAGGATGGCGGCGAACTCGTCGCCGCCGAAGCGGCCGATGGTGTCGCGCACGCGCAGGCAGTCGACCAGCCGGCTCGAGAACTGGCGCAGCAGCTCGTCGCCGATGGTGTGGCCCAGCGTGTCGTTGACGTTCTTGAAGCGGTCGACGTCGAGGAACAGCACCGCCAGCGACCACTTGTGGTCCTCGGCCTGGCGCAGCGAGTGCGCCAGCGAGTCGTAGAACTGGCTGCGGTTGGGCAGTCCGGTCAGGGTGTCGAAGTGCGCCAGCTTGAGCAGGCGCTGCTCGGCCTCCTTGCGCTCGGTGATGTCGCGCGCCACCGCCACCAGGATCCAGTTGGCGCCCGAGCGCAGCGTGCGCCGCTGCACCTCCACCGCCAGCGCCGAGCCGTCCCTGCATTGCAGCAGCAGCTCGGTCATGGCGCCGCTCTGGTCGCCCGCCAGCAGCTTGTCGTACAGCTCCTCCAGCTTGTGCAGGTCGCCCTCGAGCGAGCGGTTGGGGCCGACCTTGAGGAAGTCCTCGCGCTCGAAGCCCAGCATGCGGCAGGCGGTGGCGTTGACGTCGACGAAGCACATGCCGGCGCGGTCGACCAGGAAGATGGCGTCGGCGGTGGCGTCCATCGCCAGCCGGAAGCGGCGCAGGTCCTCGTCCAGGCGGATGCGCGCGTTCATGTCCAGCGTCAGCTGCGCGTGGTGGCGCTTGATCTCCTCGTACAGCAGCAGGTTCTCGTAGGCCACCGCCAACTGCGCCGCCACCGTGCCGGCCACCCGCTCGTCGACCTCCGAGAAGCCGTCCGCGCCCAGCTTGTCGACCAGGTACAGCCAGCCGTGGGTGCGCTCGCGCGAGGCGATCGGCACGCCCAGGAAGGAGTGCACCGGCGGATGGGTGGGCGGCAGGCCGACGCTGGCCGGGTCGCCGTTCAGGTCGTTGATGCGGCACGGCAGGCGCTGGTCCAGCAGGCCGCGCAGCACGCCGGCGCGCGGGGTCTGCGCGATCTGCCGCGCCGGCATGCCGGCGCCGCAGCTGGCAAAGTAGCTCAGCTCACTCGCGCCCGGCTCCAGCACGCCCAGGCAGGCGTACTTGGAGACGCAGATGTTCTGCGCCACCCGGCAGCCGATCTCCACCAGCGCGGCCGGGTCGCGCTCGGCGCCGAGCTCGATGCCCAGCTCGATCAGCGCGGTCAGGCGCAGGCTCACCGCCTGCAGGCTGGACAGCGAATGCGAGAGCCGCTGCGTCATGCGCGACAGCGGTTCGGCGCTGTCCTGCTCGCTGTCGCCGGCCAGCTGGGTGATCAGCTGGCTGCTCGACTCCAGCTCGTCCAGGTACTCGGCCACCTTGTGGTCGATGTCGTGGAGGCGGCCCTCCGGCGGCGGCTCGGGCGCGAACGCCGGCAGCCCCGCGGCCGGCGGCGCGCCCTCGGCCAGGCCCAGCGCCTCCTGCACCGTCTGCAGGATCACCTCCGGGTCGGACGGCTTGGGCAGCACCCAGCGCACGCCGCACGACTGCGCCACCGCCATGGCCTCGCGCTCGCGGTAGGTGGCGGTGTAGAAGATCACCGGCACGTTGGCGGTCTCCTCGTGCTCGTGCATGCGGGTGACGAACTCGTAGCCATCCATGTTGGGCATCAGGATGTCGGAGATCACCAGGTCCGGCTTTTCCGCCAGCACCATCTTCAGGCCCTCGGCGCCGTTGGACGCCTCCAGCAGGCGGTGGCCGCCGTAGCTCAGCAGCGTCATCAGGAACTCGCGGTTGAGCACGTGGTCATCCACGATCAGGATCGTGGCCGTGTCGTTCTTGCCCGGGGACGACACCGCCCCTTGTAAAAAAGACTCGATCTGCGTGACGAAGGTGTCCGGCTCGATGGGCTTGCCGATGTAGCCGTCGAAGCCGGCCTCCAGCAGCTTCTCGCGGTCGCCCACCATCGCCAGCGCGGTCACCGCCAGCGCCGGGATGTGGCGCACGGCCGGATCGGACTTGAGCGCGGCCACCACGCCGTAGCCGTCCAGCTTGGGCAGGTGGACGTCGCAGATGATCAGGTCCGGCAGCTCGCGCCGGGCGGCGGCCACGCCGGCCTCGCCGTCGCTGGCCGACAGCGGCGTGTAGCCGAACGCGCGCAGCAGGTACACCATCAATTCCATGTTGGTGGCGTTGTCTTCGATAATCAGGATCCGTGCCGACACGCGTCCCTCGCTTTCTTATGGTTCCAGCGGCAGCGCCAGCGTGAACACGCTGCCCACGCCGTACTCGCTGTCAAATAAAATCTCGCCGTGCAGCAGCGACGCCAGCTTGCGGCTCAGGTGCAGGCCCAGGCCGGTGCCCTCGAACTGCCGCAGCGCGCCGGCGTCCAGCTGCGAGAACGCCTGGAACAAGGTGTCGCGCTGCTCGCTGCCGATGCCGATGCCGGTGTCGCTGACGCTGATGGTGGCGCACGGCCGCTGGCCCACCACCGCCTTGGCCAGCCGCACCAGCACCCTGCCGTTGTTGGTGAACTTGATCGCGTTGTGGACCAGGTTCATCAGGATCTGCTGCACCGCCCGGCGGTCGCTGCGCACCGTCACCTCCTCCGGCGCCGCCTCGAACTCCAGCGCCAGGCCCTTGCTGCGCGCCTGCGGCTTGAACGAGTCCAGCACCTCGTCGATCAGCGGCCGGCACGACAGCGGCGCCACCTCCAGCTCGATCTTGCCCGACTCGATGCGCGTCAGGTCCAGCAGATCGTTGATCAGCGACAGCAGGTGGCGCGCGCTGCTTTGGACCATGCGCAACTGTTTGTTCTGCTCGTCATTAATGGGCCCGGGCAACTTCATCAGCATAGTACCCGTAAACCCGATGATCGCGTTGAGCGGCGTGCGTAATTCATGGGACATGCCGGTCAGGAAGCGGTCCTTGGCCGCCACCGCCCTGGCCAGCTCGACGTTCTTTTCCTGCAGCGTGCGCTCGAACAGCTTGCGCTCGCTGATGTCGCGGATCGCGCTCATCACCAGCGCCCCCTCCTCCGTGTCGACCGGGCTCAGGCTGATCTCGACCGGGAACTCGGCGCCGTCGCTGCGCAGGCCGTAGAGGTCGCGGCCGCTGCCCATGGGCCGCACCATCGGCTGCGCCGCGTAGCCGGCGCGGTGGCGCAGGTGGGCGCCGCGGAAGCGCTCGGGCATCAGCGACTCCAGCAGCATGCCGCGCAAATGCCCGCGCGGGTAGCCGAACAGGTGCTCGGCCTGGCGGTTGGCCAGCACGATGCGGCCGGCCGCGTTGGCCATGATGATGGCGTCCGGCATGGAGTCGAGGATGCCGTCGTAGCGCGCCTCCACCAGCTTGGCGTCGCGCAGCACCTTGAGCTGGGTGACGTCCTTTTTACTCCACAGAATATAGGCGGGCTGGCCATCGTCGCCACGCACCAGCTTGCTGGAGCTGTCGATGTAGACCAGCGTGCCATCCTTGGCGCGGCGGATCGACTCGTAGCTGGCCACGCCGGCGTCGAGGGTGTGGCGCAGCACCTCGGCGCCCTCGCCGCGCAGGGGCGGCGGCATGATCAGCTCGTCCAGCCGGCGGCCCAGCGCCTCGGCGCTGGTGTAGCCAAAAACGGCTTCGGCGCCGTTGGTCCAGCACACCACCACGCCGTCGGGCGTGGTCAGCACGACGGCATCCGGGGTTTCGTTCAGGATCAGGGTGCCGAAATCGATGGTCATCGCCTCGCCTTATTGCTACGCGCACAGGAATAACCATACAGCAACGCGGCACGAAGATCCTCACACAAAATCACACATGCGCGGCCTCGATCTCCCGCAGCGTGCATTGCATGATGGCGGGATGGCGCCCCAGCGCCACGTGGCCTATGGCGCCAAACACCAGGTTGCGGGCGCCGGGCAGCGCGCTGGAGTCCTGCGGCGCGATGATGTTGTCGTGGACAGAATAGATGGAACTGATCAAAGTCCGTTGCGTAATTGCCTCAGACGCGGCCAGCGCGGCCAGCCAGGCGCTGTCGCGGCGCATCTGCGCGGCGTTGCTG
Source organism: Duganella sp. SG902 (assembly GCF_013376005.1). GTDB lineage: Bacteria > Pseudomonadota > Gammaproteobacteria > Burkholderiales > Burkholderiaceae_D > Rugamonas. Next base: position 65,064 of record NZ_JABMJK010000016.1, read on the forward strand.
CCGGGGCCGAAGTGGGCCAGCGCGGTGCCATGGTGCGGCGTGCCCAGCGTGATCACGCGCGCGATGTCGGCGCCGCCGTGGCGGCGCAGGTAGGCGCGCGCCACCAGCCCGCCCATGCTGTGGGCGACGATGATGACTTGCGGGCTGCCAGTCTCGCGGCGCAGGCGCGCCACCGCCGCCGCCACCTGCGGCACGTAGTCGTCGATCGAGGCGCCCGGCGGCTCGAGGTCGATGCCGTAATGGCTGACGCGCGCCGCGCGCAGCAGCTTGCTCATCGGTAGCCAGTAGCCGCTGTTGCAGGCGTAGCCGTGGATCAGCAGCACCGGCAGGCCGCGCGCGTCCGCCACCAGTCGCAGGCCGATCGGCCGCAGCATGTAGTAGGACGAGGTCAGCATGGAGGAGTGGAACTCGTGCCAGAACAGACGCGCCGCGCGCAGCGCAGTGAGCGCGTGGTCGGGCGGGGTGACGCTGCCGGCGCGCCAGCTCAGGTAAAAGTTGTTGGCCGAGATCAGCAGCCGCGCCAGCAGCACCAGCAGCAGGCCCAGCGCCAGGCAGGCCGCCAGCCTGGACGGCGCGCCGGGCGCGGCCTCCGCCGCCGGCCGCCACCAGGCATAGAGGCCGGCCGCCAGCAGGCCGGCGACCACGGCCTGCAGCAGCAGGAGCAGTATCAGCAATCGTTTGATCATGCGCGCATGATAGCGCGATTGCGCCCGCTCAGGCGGCCGCCGGCCGCGCCGCCGGCTTGCCGCTGAGCTCCTGCGCCAGTCCGCTGGCCAGGCGCGCCACGATGCCGTAGATCGACAGCTGCGGGTTGGCGCCGATCGAGGTCGGGAACAGCGAACCGTCGTGCACCGAGACGTTGGCCAGCCCGTGGTAGCGGCCGCGCGAACTGGTCACGCCCAGCCGCTCGTCGTCCGACATGCCGCAGCCGCCCATCACGTGCGCCGAGGCCAGCTTGGTCTGCAGCACCTTGTACGGCAGCGCGGCGATCGCGCTTTTGGCCTGGGTCCAGCTGGTGTAGGGCTGGGCGCGCTCGTGCACCGGCATCACGCTGCTGGCGCCGGCGGCGAACTGGATCTCCGCCATGGTCAGCAGCGCGCGGCGGGCGCCGTCCCAGATCGCCTCGCCCACGGGGTAGTCGAGCACGGGGGCGCCGTTCACCATCTCCACGCTGCCGCCCGGCGCGCCGTCGTTGAAGCCGTCGCGCAGCAGCGCCAGCGTCACGTGCAGGTGGGCGAACTGGCGCATCAGCTCCGCGTGCTGGGCGCCGAAGCCGGTCATGATCGACGAGAACAGCAGCGGATGCAGCGGCGGCACCTCCAGCTTGTAGCCGAGCGGGCCGTCGATGCGCCCGGTGTGCAGGAAATGGTCCGAGTACACCGTCTGCGGCGCGCCGGCGTAGGCCTGCACCGGCTGCTTGCAGGTGGCCACCGAGGCCAGCGACGGATGCAGGAAGGTGCGCTTGCCCAGCAGGCCGCGCGGATCGGGCGCGGCCGAGCGCAGCAGCAAGGCCGGCGTGTTGATGGCGCCGCCGGACAGCACATAGTGCCTGGCGCGCAAGGTTAGGCGGCGGCCGGTCGGGCCGAGGCCGTCGGCGGCCAGCGCCACGCAGTCGAGCCCGGTCACGCGGTCGCCCTGGATCAGCAGTCGCTCGGCGCGCGCGCGCGTCAGCAGGCGCGCGCCGTGCGCCAGCGCCGACGGAATGGTGGTGACCAGCATCGACTGCTTGGCGTTGGTCGGGCAGCCCATGCCGCAGTAGCCGAGGTTCCAGCAGCCGTTGACGTTGCGCCGTATCAGCCCGGTCGGTATGCCGAGCCGGGCCGCGCCACGGCGCAGCAGGTCGTTGTTCTCGTTGGGCGGGGTCGGCCAGTCGCTGATGTGGAGGCGCTGCTCCATCATGGCGAACCACGGCGCCAGCGCCTCCGGCGTGTAGTCGCCCAGGCCGAAGCGCTGGACCCAGTGGCGCAGCGTGATGTCGGGCGTGCGGAAGCTGCTGGTCCAGTTGACGGTGGTGCCGCCGCCCACGGTGCGCCCCTGCAGGATGGCGATGCCCTTGTCCTTGGTCTTGCGCGCGGCCGCCTCCTGGTACAGCGCCGGATAGGCCTCGGCCTCGCGCATCTTGAAGTCCCGGGACGACTTCAGCGCGCCCTCCTCGACGATCAGCACCTTGAGGCCGGACAGCGCCAGGATCTCGGCGGTGACGCCGCCGCCGGCGCCGCTGCCGACGATCACCACGTCCGCCTCCAGCGTCTGGTCGTCCCGCAGTTGCGCGCAGTCGGTCACCTGCCAGCCGGCGGCCAGGCCGGCCTGGATCGGGTCGGGAATCACGCTCATGTCGTCAACTCCTTGAGCGGGCCCGGATAGCCGATGCGCTCCCAGCTGGACGGGTCGCCATACCAGGCGCCGATGATCAGGTCATGCAGCGCCTGGTAGGCGATTTGCAGCGTCTGCAGGCTATGGGTGCGCCAGCTTTGCAGGAAGGCCGCCACCTGTAGCGGATCGGCGCGTTCCCAGCCGCCGCCCACGCCGGCCAGCAGGCGGCGCGCCGGCCCCAGCGCCAGCAGGCCGAACAGATCCTGTATCTCTTTTTGCGTGGCCAGCGGCAGCCCCAGCACGGTGTCGCGCACGCGCGCGCTGGCGGCCGCCAGCGCGGCGGCGCGCGCGGCCGGCGCCTCCGGCAGGACCGGCCCCAGCATGGCGGGGATGACGGCCTCGAGCACGGTCTGGGCGGCGCCCTCCAGCGCGAAGCGCTGCGGACCGGGCCGGTGGGCGAGGCGATAGATGGCGCCGCCGGCGGCGAGGGTTAACGCGCCGGCCACGCCGATCTTCAGAAAAGATCTGCGGGGTTGCTGCATAGTCTCCGTCCATTTTTTATGATTTTGTCTAGTGTAATGGAAACTGCAACCCCGCTCGCGGGCAAAAATAGAGGCTGGCGTCTATTTCGATTCAGGCCGCCGGGCGCGGCTCAAGGGGCATCCTTGCCGGCGCGCCCGCTCATGTGGCGGGCGATGCCGCGCAGGATGTTGACCTCCTCCTTCTCCAGCCGGGCGCGCGCGAACAGGCGCTTCAGGCGCGGCATCAGCTTGCGCGGGTTGCCGGCGTCGAGGAAGCCGATCGCCACCAGGGCCTGCTCGAGGTGGGCGAACATGCCCTCGATCTGCTCGATGCTGGCGGCCTCGCCCTGGAAGCCGACCTCGTTGGCGTCGCCCGCCGGCAGGCGCGGCGTCAGCGCCACGCCGGCGCCGTCCAGCACCGCCATGCGGCACTCGTAGGCCAGCACCTGGGCCGCCTGCGACAGGTTGAGCGAGGAATATTCGGGATTGGCCGGGATATTGATCAACACATTGCATTTCTCCACCAGCTCGTTGGGCAGGCCGAAGCGCTCGTTGCCGAAGATCAGGGCCGCGCGCAGCGCGGGCTGGGCCACCAGCTGTCCGGCCAGCTGGCGCGGCGACAGCACCGGCGGTGAGAATTCGCGCAATCTTGCCGAAACGGCGGCGGCGTAGTTGACGCCCTCGAGCGCCTCGGCCATGCTGCCCACCACGCGCGCGCCGCTTAAAATGTCCTGCGCGCCGCTGGCGAAGGCGACCGCCTCGGGGTCGTGCAGCGCGTCGCCGCAGCGCGGCGCCACCAGCACCAGGTCGCTGTAGCCCATGGTTTTCATGGCCCGCGCCACCGCCCCGATATTGCCCGCGCGGCTGGTTTCGACCAGAATAAATCGCAGCTGTTTGAAAAGATTCGTGTTGATTTGGGGCAGGTTCATTTAAAATAGCGCAATCGCGCGGTATCGATACGGAAATTCAGCCAGAATTTTACCCTGTCGGCGCCGCCCCGCTCTTTGTCATTTTGTCTCCCTGTCGTGCCGCCGGGCTGGAATTCCCCCGGTGGGCGTTAGCATTTTTATACGGAAAAGCCCATGCATCCAATGATCAATACGGCCGTGAAGGCCGCCCGCCGCGCCGCCGCCGTCATCAACCGCGCCTCCTTCGACCTCGATCGCGTGATCGTGACCGAAAAGAACCACAAGGACTTCGTCACCGACGTCGACCAGGCCGCCGAGCAAGCCATCATCGAGGTGCTGTCCAAGGCCTACCCCGACCACGCCTTCCTGGGCGAAGAATCCGGCGCATCGGCCAACGCGCACGACGAGGCAGAATACACCTGGATCATCGATCCTATCGATGGCACCACCAACTTCATGCACGGCTTCCCCCAATATTCGATCTCGATCGCGCTGTCGCAGCGCGGCGTGATCACGCAGTCGGTGGTGTACGACCCGGTGCGCAACGACCTGTTCACCGCCACCAAGGGCGCCGGCGCCTACCTGAACGAGAAGCGCATCCGCGTCGGCAAGCTGGACCGCATCGCCAACGCCCTGCTGGCCACCGGCTACCAGACCGGCAACCCGGCCGCGCTCAAGGAATACCTCGAGATGTACGGCATCATGGCCGAGCGCTGCCAGGGCGTGCGGCGCGCCGGCAGCGCCGCGCTGGACCTGGCCTACGTCGCCTGCGGCCGCCTGGACGGCTTCTACGAGAAGGGCCTGAAGCCGTGGGACATCGCCGGCGGCGCGCTGCTGGTGACCGAGGCCGGCGGCATCGTCGGCGAGTTCAACGGCGAATCCGAGTACCTGTACAAGGGCGACGTGATCGCCGCCAGCCCGAAGGTGTTCGGTCAAATGGTCGGCCTGCTCGCCCCGTACGCCTGAGTTCCTCACAGGCTGTTACAAAAAAAGGGAGCGCATGCTCCCTTTTTTATTTCCTTATTGAAACAAGCTGCTATACTGAAAGTTGCGGCATCGCTCAGTCCGATGCCGCAAACCAAGAATCCTCGACTGAATTATCGAATTATTATGTCCTTTTCTTCCCTCGGTTTGTCCGACGCCCTCGTCCGCGCAGTGAGCGAAACCGGCTACACCGCGCCGACCCCGATCCAGCAGCAGGCCATCCCGGCGGTGCTGAACGGCGGCGACCTGCTGGCGGGCGCGCAAACCGGCACCGGCAAGACGGCCGGCTTCACGCTGCCGCTGCTGCACCGCCTATCGACCGACGCCGTGGGCGTCAAGCAAAGCAGCAACAAGACGCCGCGCGCGATCCGCGCGCTGATCCTGACCCCGACCCGCGAACTGGCGGCCCAGGTCGAGGAAAGCGTGCGCGTGTACGGCAAGTACACCAACCTGAACTCGGCCGTGATCTTCGGCGGGGTCGGCATCAACCCGCAGATCAAGCAGCTCAAGCACGGCGTCGACATCCTGGTGGCCACGCCGGGGCGCCTGCTGGACCACATGGACCAGGGCACGGTCGACCTGTCGAAGATCGAGATCCTGGTGCTGGACGAGGCCGACCGCATGCTCGACATGGGCTTCATCCGCGACATCCGCAAGGTGCTGGCCGGCCTGCCGCCGAAGCGCCAGAACCTGCTGTTCTCGGCCACCTTCTCGGACGAGATCAAGGCGCTGGCCGACGGCCTGCTGAACAAGCCGGCCACCATCGAGGTGGCGCGCCGCAACTCGACGGTGGAAATCATCGCGCAGAAGATCCACCCGGTCGACCGCGACAAGAAACACCCGATGCTGGCGCACCTGATCAAGTCCAACAACTGGCACCAGGTGCTGGTGTTCACCCGCACCAAGCACGGCGCCAACAAGCTGGTCGAGCAGCTGGAGAAGGACGGCATCGGCGCCATGGCGATCCACGGCAACAAGAGCCAGTCGGCGCGCACCAAGGCGCTGGCCGAGTTCAAGGACAACAAGCTGCGGGTGCTGGTGGCCACCGACATCGCCGCGCGCGGCATCGACATCGACCAGCTGCCGCACGTAGTCAACTACGACCTGCCGAACGTGCCGGAGGACTATGTGCACCGCATCGGCCGCACCGGCCGCGCCGGCGCCACCGGCGAGGCGGTGTCGCTGGTGTGCGTGGACGAGCACCAGATGCTGAAGGACATCGAAAAGCTCATCAAGCAGACCCTGCCGCGCGACGTGATCCCGGGCTTCGAGCCGGATCCGGCCGCGCGGCCGCAGCCGATCCAGCTGCGCAGCGGCGGTCCCGGCCACCGCAACGGTCCGGGCCGTCAAGGCGGCGGCGCGCGCAAGCCCGGTAACGGCGGCGGCAACGGCGGCCAGCCGCGCGGCGCCAATGGCGGCGGTCCGCGCGCCGGCGGCAACGCCCCACGCGGCAACGGCGGCGGCGCCCAGCACCGTTCCGGCGGCCGCGGCCGCTAACCCCCGGCGCCCCCCGCAATCCGGGGTCAGGTCCTCCATTTCTACACGGCCACAGCCGTAGCGACACACTACAGTTGTGGCCGTGTTCAAATGGAGGACCTGACCCCGGATTTTGGATTAGGATAGCGGCTCGACCACCGACCGCTATCAGTCCATGCCCAAGTTCGCCGCCAATCTGTCCCTGCTGTACACCGAAGCGCCTTTCCTGGAGCGCTTCGCGCTGGCCCGCGAGGCCGGCTTCGACGCCGTCGAGTTCCTCTCCCCCTATGCCTTCGCGCCGGATCTGATCGCCGCCCAGCTGCGCCAGCACCAGCTCCAGCTGGTGCTGTTCAACCTGCCGCCGGGCGACTGGGAGGCCGGCGAACGCGGCATGGCCTGCCTGCCGGGCCGCGAGGACGAGTTCCGCGCCGGCGTCGCCACCGCCCTGCGCTACGCCCAGGCGCTCGGCGTCACCCAGCTGCACTGCATGGCCGGCAAGCCGCCGCCCGGCCTCGACCCGCGGCTGGCGCGCGCCACCTATGTCGCCAACCTGCGCTACGCCGCCGCGCAATCGCGGCCGGCCGGCATCAATTTGCTGATCGAGCCGATCAACCACTTCGACATGCCCGGCTATTTCCTCAACCGCAGCGGCCAGGCGCTCGACATCATCCGCGAAGCGGCCTGCCCCAATCTGTTCCTGCAGTACGACGTCTACCACATGCAGCGCATGGAGGGCGAGCTGTGCAACACCATCCAGGCCCATCTGCCCCTGATCCGGCACATGCAGGTGGCCGACACGCCCGGCCGCCACGAACCCGGCAGCGGCGAGATCAATTACCGCCACCTGTTCGCCTTCCTCGACCGGATCGGCTACGACGGCTGGATCGGTTGCGAATACATCCCGGCCGCCGGCACCGACGCCGGCCTCGGCTGGCGACAGGCGCTGACCACCTAGTCTGCGCCCGCGCAACACGCGGAAGTTCACCACCGGCAACAATCGTCCTACCAACCGTGGAGTGCCCCATGAAACTGTCTCGCCTGTTCCTGATCCTCGGCCTGCTGGCCCTTCTCGGCGGCTGCGCCAGCAGCACGCCGCGCATGGCCGACGTGCGCGCCTTCGCCGCCGAGGCGCCCAAGCTGGGCGCGTTCCACGAGCTCACCGAGCGCTACCGCAACACCTACCAGCGCGAGCAGCCCTACCTCTCGCCCGAGGCCGACGCCCGCGCGCGGCAGCTCGACGCCCGCCGCCAGCAGGCCTGCGACGACTTCGTCAAGCTGCACTACGGCCTGCAGGCGTATATGCGGACCCTGGGCAAGTTGGCCGGCGACAACCAGTACGACCTCGAGGACCAGGTGAAGAACGTCAGCGGCGGCATCAAGGCCTGGCCCGATTCCGGCATCGACGACCGCCACGTCAACGCCCTCGCCGGCCTGACGCGGCTGGTCTCGCGCGGCCTCACCCGCCAGCTGCAGGACAGCGCCGTCAACGATCTCATGCGCGAGGGCCAGCAGCCGGTGCAGGAGGTGCTGGACGCCATGCGCACCCTGTTGCGCCTGTACGACAAGACCAGCGACAACGAGGAGAAGACCGTCATCGGCATGCTGGAAAGCGAGATCCCGTTCCGCGATCCGCAGCGCGACCGGCTGCTGCTGGCCCTGGCCAGGGCGCAGCAACAGCAGAAGCAGGCCGAGTTCCGCCTGATCGGCCTGCGCTACACGCTGGCGCGCCAGAACCTGGACGCCATCGAGCGCCAGCACCGCGCGCTGGTGGCGCAAATCCCCGCCCAACCGTAAGGAGCCGCCATGAGCAACCTCCCAAAGCAGGCCGCGCTGGAAGCGCTGGCCGATCAGTTGTCGGCCTGCGCCGACGCCATCCACCGGCGCCTGATGCGCGCCATCCGCAAGCCGGCGGCGGACGGCGGCATCCCCGGCATTTCGCAGGGCGTGGCGCAGGCGCTGTTCGAGAACGAGGTGGCGCTGCGCCAGCGCGCCAACGGCCTGTACCTCGACGCCGCCGCGCTGGCCGCCGCCGGGCTCGAGGCGCACCAGCGGCAGCTGCTGGCCCTCACCGCGCGCGCGCAGGAAAAGATCGACCGGATCGACCGCATCAAGGATCTGGTCGACCTCGCCGCCGAACTGCTGACGCTGGGCGCGGCGGTGGCCACCGGCAAGCCCGACAAGGTGCTGGCGCCGCTGGAGCAGCTCAAGCACCACCTCGACGCGCTGTAGAACGAATCGGCGCCGCCACGGTCCAACGCCGTAAGGAGACCACGGCATGAACGGACTGGACGACCCTCAATGGCGGGCGCTGCGGGCGCGCCTGGAGCACGCGCGCGCCGCCCTGCTCAGCCAGCTCGCCGACGATCTCGACCGCGACACCGACCTGCGCCAGCCGCTGCCGCACGTGGCGGAGGCCTCGCCGGCCGACAACGCCAGCCAGCGCGCGCTGCACACGGCGGTGCACGAGGCGGCCGCGCACACGGCGCGCCAGCTCGACGTGGTGCGCCACGCGCTGGCCAAGTTCGACGACCAGAGTTACGGTTTATGTGAAAGTTGCGGCGGCGCCATCGGCTACTCGCGGCTGGACGCGCGCCCCGAGGCGCGCTTCTGCATCAATTGCCAGACGCGGCTGGAGCAGCGCCGGCGCCGCGGCGCGGGGCGCTAACCATCGCGCCACGGCTGGTCGCGGATCTGCGCCACCTGGCGCCGCGCCATCAGGCGCCACAGCCGCAGCGCGTCGGCCGGCGCCGCCACGGTCATGGTGCGCGGCGCCGCCAGCGCGATCTCGCAATCGCGGTCGGACCACTCGGCGAAGCGCACCGCGCCGCCGCCCGACACCTCGAGCTCGTACATCAGGCCGTCGTCGTAGCCGAAGCGCAGCACCGCGCTGCCGGGACCGCCGTCGGCGCCGCCCGCCTTGCCGCCATACACATCGGCCAGCGCGGCCGCCATCTGCGCCTCGGACGGCGCGCTGACCTCGCGCCCGTCCGGACCGGTGAGCACTAGCCATGCCTGGGTCATTGCCGCCTCCCGCTGTTCGGTTGGGTGTAGCGGCTATCATACCGAAAATCGCCGGGCGCGCCGCCATCGTCGCCGATACGCAACAACGCCGGCCATCGGGCGACGCCGGCCCGGCCTACAGCAGGACCGGCAGCGAGTTGGGATCGAAGTCGCGCCAGTCGCCGCCAGTGATGCTGCCCTCGGCGCGCTCGATGTCGCGCGCGCCCAGGCGGCGCAGCACCTCCAGCGCGCGCTGCTCGTGCGCCGCGTCATCCACCGCCACCGCGATCAGCATGCCGGACTTGCGCGGCGCCTGCTGGTTGCTGCCATCGGCGTCCGGCTCGCCGGCCTCCTTCATCTTGTGCAGGCTGTACAGCGAACCGACGTGGGCGCCGACCAGCGCGCCCACCACCGGCCCCACCGGACCGCTGACCGGGATGGTGGCCGCGCCCACCACCGCGCCGGCCACGGCGCCGGTGGCGCCGCCCTTCACCACCCCCTCGTCGCTCTCCCTGGCGCCGGGCGATTTGTCATGGTCGCCGCCAAGCTCGTACACATCGTGCTGGCCGGGCGGATTGACGTAAAAGGAACTGATGCGGGCGGCGGCGAAGCCGGCGTCGAGCAGCGCCAGGCGCGCGTCGGCGATTTCATCTTGCAACTGGAAATGGCCCGCGATAATCGTGCTCATGGTCTTCTCCTGTCGTGAATTAAAGCGCAGTATCGCCGCGCGCGGCCCGCGTTTCCGTGCGCTCACGCACGACGCGGCGATGTTGATTGGTGTGCCATGAACGGGCTTGCGGCTCTATAATCAACTTAGCTTGCCGCAGTGCCAACTTGTCTCTTGATAGGAACGCCGATGAATCCAGTGCCCGAGCAGCCCGGCGCGCAGCCGCCCCTGACCGGCCCGCAATGCGAGGCCGGCCTCGCGCTGGCGCTGGCCCATGACCAGTTGCAACTCCAATATCAACCCTTGGTGGACTTGCAAAGCGGCGCCGTGGTCAGCCTGGAGGCGCTGGTGCGCTGGCAACATCCTGAGCGCGGCCTGCTGATGGCGCACGATTTCCTGCCCCAGGCCGCCGCGCACACGGCCGCCATCGGCGACTGGGTGCTGCGCCGCGCGTGCGCCGACCTGCGCAGCTGGCGCCAGGCCGGCCGGCCCCATCTCAAGGTCGCCATCAACGTCGACGCCAGCCAGTTCCTCGACCCCGGGTTCGGCGCCGAGGTGGCGGCCACGCTGGACGAGTACGCCATCTCGCCCGACGCCCTCAGCCTCGAAATCACCGAGACCGCGCTGACCCGCGCCGGCGCCCGCTGCGACCAGCTGCTGGCCGGCTTCAAGCAGCGCGGCCTGTGCCTGACGCTGGACGACTTCGGCACCGGCCACGCCTCGCTCAGCAGCCTGAAGCGCTACCCCTTCGACGCCATCAAGATCGACCGCCACTTCATCCGCGACGTCGCCACCAGCGGCAGCGACGCCGCCATGTCGCGCAGCATCATCGACATGGCGCACCACCTCGGCATGAAGGTGGTGGCCGAGGGGGTGGAGACCGAGGCCCAGTGCGACTTCCTGCGGCGCAATATGTGCGACCAGATCCAGGGCTATTTCTTCGCCGCGCCGATGGCCGCGGCCGCGCTGCAGCAATGGCTGGCCGAGGCGCCGGCGCTGGCGCCGCACCTGCTGCGCATGCACCGGCCGCCGCGCCGCCTGCTGCTGGTCGACGACGAGCCCAACATCGTGGCCGCGCTCAAGCGCCTGCTGCGCGGCGACCACTACCAGATCTACACCGCCAACGACGGCCCGCAGGGGCTGGAGGTGCTGGCGCGCCAGCAGGTCGACGTGATCGTCTCCGACCAGCGCATGCCGGGCATGCTGGGCGCCGACTTCCTGCGCAAGGCGCGCGAGCTGGCGCCCGAGTCGATCCGCATCATGCTGTCCGGCTACACCGAGCTGCAATCGGTGACCGACGCCGTCAACGAGGGCGCGATCTACAAGTTCCTCACCAAGCCGTGGGACGACGAGCAGCTGCGCGGCCACATCGCCGAGGCCTTCCGCGTCAAGGAGAGCGCCGACGACAACCAGCGCCTGCACCTCGAGGTGCGCACCGCCAACCAGGAGCTGGCGGCCGCCAACCGCCGCATGGAGCAGCTGCTGCAGGAGAAGCAGCGCCAGATCAGCCGCGACGAGATCAGCCTGAACGTCGCGCGCGAGGTGCTGCAGCACCTGCCGCTGCCGGTGATCGGCCTGGACGACGCCGGCATGATCGCCTTCATCAACGGCGCCGCCGCCGCCCTGTTCCAGCAGCACGGCGGCCTGCTCGGCAGCGAGGCCGGCAGCGCGCTGCCCGAGTTGTTCGGCGCCGACGGCGCGCCGCCGTCCGGCCGCCACGTGGCGCGCGTCGGCCAGCAGGATTACGCCGTGCACTGCCACCCGATGGGCAGCGCCTCCACCTCGCGCGGCAGCCTGATCACCCTGAGCAGCCAGGAGGCCAGCCATGCATAGCGCCGGCAAGAGCAGCGAGATCGATCTGGAACAGGCGGCCGAGGGCATGACGCTGGCCAGCGCCCTGCTGGACGCCAACGGCAGCGTGCTGCTGCCGCAGGACGCGCCGCTGACGGCGGCGGTGCTGGCCGCGCTGCGCCGGCGCGGGATCGACCGCTGCGTGGTGTGGAGCGAGGAGGACGCGCCCGATCCGGCCGAGCTGGCGCGCCAGCGCGCGTTGCGGCTGCAGCGGCTCGAGCACCTGTTCCGCCACTGCGCCGACGCCGCCGGCAGCCAGGCCCTGCTGGCGCAATTGCGCAACTACCGCCAGGAGCAGGCATGACCGCGGACGACATCATCAAGGCGGTGCGCGACCTGCCCTCGCTGCCGGCGGTGGTCAGCGAGCTGCTGGCCAGCATCGACCAGGAGGACCTCGACACCCACGCGCTGGCCAGCAAGATCACGCTCGACCAGGCGCTCACCGCCAAGACCCTGCGCCTGGCCAACTCCTCGTTCTACGGCATGCCGTCCAAGGTCAACACCATCCACCAGGCGGTGGCGGTGCTGGGCTTCCACAGCATCCGCACGCTGGTCACGGCGTGCGCGGTGACCGGCAGCTTCCCGGCCGCGCCCGCCAGCGGCCTGGACTTCCCGGCGTTCTGGCGCCACGCGGTGGCCAGCGCGGTGTGCGCGCGCGTGCTGGCGCCCTACTGCCGCATCAGCCCCGACACCGCGTTCACCGCCGGCCTGCTGCACGACCTCGGCACGCTGGTGCTGGCCACCCGCTTCCCGACCCAGTACCGGCTGGTCATCGAGCACCAGCGCCAGCACGACTGCCTGAGCGTGACGTCGCAGCGCGCCGTGTTCGGCGTCGACCACGCGGCGGTGGGCGCCGCGCTGGCCGCGCACTGGAAGTTCCCGGCCGCGATCCAGGCCGCCGTGGCCGAGCACCACCAGGATCCGCCGGCCACGGCGCCCGGCACCCAGCTGCCGCTGACCACGCTGATCCACCTGGCCAACGCGCTGGCGCACGCGCTCGACCTGGCCGGGCGCGAGGACGACCAGGCGCCGCCGCTGTCGCTGGCCGCCTGGCAGGCGCTCGACCTGAGCGCCGTGGCCTGCGCGCGCGTGTTCCACGACACCGAACAGATGTACAACGACATGTGCCAGATGCTGCCCCCATGAGCGCCACCTCCGCCTCCGCCCCCGTCCACAGCGAAGTGGCGCTGTCCGAGTTCTTCGACGGCCACCCGGTGGCCACCTTCGCCATCGACGCCCGCCACGTGGTCACCCACTGGAACCGCGCCTGCGAGCACCTGCTGGGCTGGAGCAAGGCCGAGATGATCGGCACCGACCAGCACTGGCAGGCGTTCTACCCGCGCCCGCGGCCGCTGCTGGCGGACCTGATCGTCACCGGCCAGATCGACCAGCTGGGCCTGCACTACGGCGACAAATTCCGCCCGTGCGCGCTGATCCCGGGCGCCTACGAGGCCGAGGACTTCTTCCCCAACCTGGGCGCCGGCGGCCACTGGCTGCACTTCACCGCCGCGCCGCTGCGCGACAGCCGCGGACGCCTGGTGGGGGCGATCGAGACGCTGCGCGACGTCACCGAGCGGCGCGTGGCCGAGAACGCGCTGCGCCGCGCCTACGACAACCTCGAGCACGTGGTCCACAAGCGCACCGCCCAGCTGGCCGAGATGAACGAGCAGCTGCAGGACGACATCCGCCAGCGCCTGCTGGCCGAGGCCGAGCTGCGCAACCGCAACCTGGAGCTGACCGCGCTCAACGACCAGCTCTCGCGCGCCCAGCAGCAGCTGGTGCAGTCCGACAAGCTGGCCTCGATCGGCCAGCTGGCGGCCGGCGTGGCGCACGAGATCAACAACCCGGTCGGCTACATCTTCTCCAACTTCAGCACCCTGCAGGGCTACCTGGCGCAGCTGTTCGAGATGCTGGACGCCTACCAGCGCGCCGAGCCGGCGCTGGAGGCGGCCGCGCCGGCGGTGGCCGCCGCGCTGCGCGCGCGGCGCGAGCAGATCGACCTCGACTACCTGCGCGAGGACGTGCCGGCGCTCATGGTCGAGTCGCGCGAGGGCATCGTGCGGGTGCGCCACATCGTGCAGGACCTGAAGGATTTCTCGCGCGTGGACGCCAACCAGGAATGGGTGTGGGCCAATCTGCACCGCGGCATCGACTCCACGCTGAACATCGTCAGCAACGAGGTCAAGTACAAGGCCGAGGTGGTCAAGGAATACGGCGCGATACCCGACATCCAGTGCCTGCCGCTGCAGATCAACCAGGTGGTGATGAACCTGGTGGTCAACGCCGCCCACGCCATCGGCGCCGAGCGCGGCCGCATCACGCTGCGCACCGGCAGCGCGCGCGAGGACGAGGTCTGGCTCGAGGTGGAGGACAACGGCAGCGGCATTCCGCCCGACACGCTGGCGCGCATCTTCGACCCCTTCTTCACCACCAAGGCGGTCGGCCAGGGCACCGGGCTGGGCCTGTCGCTGGCGTACGGCATCGTGCGCAAGCACGGGGGCCGCATCGAGGTCGACAGCACCCCCGGCGCGGGCAGCCGCTTCCGCGTGCACCTGCCGGTGCGCCAGTCCGACACCCCCGCCCCGGAGGACGCATGAACACCGCGCTGGACCAACCGCCGGCCGCCGCGCCGGACGCCACCGCCAACGCCGCCACCGTGCTGTGCGTGGACGACGAGCCCAACATCCTGAGCGCGCTGCGCCGCCTGTTGCGGCCGGCCGGCTACCGCGTGCTGCTGGCCGAGAGCGGCGCCGCCGGGCTGGAGGTGCTGGCGCGCGAGGCGGTCGACCTGGTGATCTCCGACATGCGCATGCCGGAGATGAACGGCGCCCAGTTCCTGGCCCAGGTGCGCCAGCGCTGGCCCGACACCATGCGCCTGCTGCTGACCGGCTACTCCGACATCCAGTCGATCCAGGACGCCATCAACGGCGGCGAGATCTACCGCTACATCACCAAGCCGTGGGAGGATGGCGACATCCTGCTGGTGGTGCGCCACGCGCTCGAGCGGCGCCAGCTGGAGCAGGACAAGCGCCGGCTGGAGGCGCTGACCCTGCGCCAGAACGCCGAGCTGAAGGCCCTCAACCAGTCGCTCGAGGCCAAGGTCGAGGAGCGCACGCGCCAGCTGCGCGCCGAGCACGAGGCCACGGTGGCCGCCAACGCCAAGCTCAAGCAGAACTTCGTCACCACCATCAAGATCTTCTCCAGCATGATCGAGCTGCGCGCGCACAACCAGCCCGGCCACGCGCGCCTGGTGGCCGACCTGGCGCGCAAGATGGCCGCCGCGCTGGGGCTGGAGGGCCGCGAGGCGCAGGACGTGTTCATCGCCGCCCTGCTGCACGACATCGGCAAGATCGGCTTCAGCGACGAGCTGCTGATGACGCCGCTGACCCTGCTGCGCGGCGACGCGCTGGCGCAGTTCCGCAAGCACCCGGCGCGCGCCGCCGAACTGTTGATGCCGCTGGAGGACATGCGCGGCAGCGCCGCCATCCTGCGCAGCCAGCTCGAGCGCTTCGACGGCAACGGCTTCCCGGACGGCCTGGCCGGGCTGGCGATTCCGCTGGGCGCGCGCATCCTGGCGCTGGCCGCCGACTACTACAACCTGCAGCAGGGCGGCATGGTGCAGCGCCACCTGCGCGCCGACGAGGCCAAGTCGCTGATCCTGGACGCCGGCGGCAAGCGCTACGATCCCAACGTGGTGGCGGCGTTCCGCCAGGTGATCGACGGCGACGCCCTCGACAGCGGCGCCGGGGTCGAGGTGCTGTCCGGCGAGCTGCTGCCGGGCATGGTGCTGGCGCGCGACCTGGTCAGCCGCGACGGCCTGATGCTGCTGGCGGTCGACCACGTGCTGGACGCGCGCATGATCCAGCAGGTGCAGGACTTCGAAACCAAGAGCGGCGGCCGGCTGTCGATCTGGGTGCGCAATCCGCGGGAGGGAGAATGAGCGCGATCTTGCTGATCGATGACGACGCCCACGTGCTGGCCGCGCTGGAACGCGCGCTGCGCCAGATGCTGCGCGAGGCGCCGCCCGAGATCGAGGCCTACGCCGACCCGTTCGCCGCGCTGGCGCGCATCTGCGAGCGCGAGTTCGACCTGGTGATCTGCGACTACATGATGCCGCAGATCAGCGGCGGCGAGCTGCTGCGCGTGCTCAAGGACGTGGCGCCGCACACCGTGCGCATCATGCTGAGCGCCTCCACCGAGTATGGCACGGTGGTCAGCGCCATCAACGAGGCGGGCGCGTTCCGCTTCATGAGCAAGCCGTGGGACGCCACCGAGCTGGAGCAGAACGTGCGGCTGGCGCTGGCGCTGCGCGCCGGCCAGCAGGCGCCGCCCACACCGCAGGAGCAGGAGGCGCGGCGGCTGGAGGCCGAGGAGCCGGGCCTGCTGCAGGTCAGGCGCGACGCCGACGGCTCGGTCATCCTGTAGCGGCGCGAGCTAAGCCTGGGCCGGGGCCGCGCCGGGCGGCTTGACCGGCAGGTGCACGGTGAAGCGCGTGCCCTGCCCGAGCTCCGAGGCCACCTCGATGCGGCCACCATGGCGGTTGACGATGCCGTACGACAGCGACAGCCCGAGGCCGGTGCCGCTGCCGACCGGCTTGGTGGTGAAGAAGGGCTCGAAGATGCGGTTCAGGTTTTCCGGCGCGATGCCGACGCCGTTGTCGCCGATCTCGACCCACACCCAGTGGTCGCGCGGACCGCCGGGGCCGGCCTCGAGGCCGGTGCGGATGGTGATCACGCCCTGCTCGCGCATGGCGTGGGCGGCGTTCACCAGCAGGTTCATGAACACCTGGTTGAGCTGCGAGGCCAGGCAGGTCACCGGCGGCAGCACGCCATACTGCTTGTCGACCCGGGCCTTGTACTTGATCTCGTTGCTGACGATGTTGAGCGTGCTGTCCAGCCCGCGATGGAGGTCGGCCACCTGCCACTCGGTCTC
This sequence comes from Duganella sp. SG902, assembly GCF_013376005.1. Taxonomy (GTDB): domain Bacteria; phylum Pseudomonadota; class Gammaproteobacteria; order Burkholderiales; family Burkholderiaceae_D; genus Rugamonas. The sequence goes on from NZ_JABMJK010000016.1 coordinate 81,716, forward strand.
GCCCACGTGCGAGAAATCCTTGAGCGCCTGCACGATGTCCTTGACGCGCTTGAGGCCGTCCATCGACTCGCGCACCAGGTCGGTCACGTCCTCCTTGAGGAATTCCAGGTCGGCCTGCTCGCGCAGCGCCGCCAGCTTGGCCGCCAGCGGCGGATGCGGCGCGGCCGCCTGCTCGTATTGCTCGATCACGCCGAGCAGCGTGCCGACATATTTCTGCAGCGAGCCCATGTTCGAATTCACGAAGCCGACCGGGTTGTTGATCTCGTGCGCGATGCCGGCCGCCAGCTGGCCGATCGACGCCATCTTTTCCGATTGCAGCAGCTGCTCGTGGGCGTTGCGCAGCTCGGCGATCAGCTTTTGCTGCTCCACGCCCTTGGCCTGCAAATCCTCCTCCATGCGCTTGCGCTCGGTGATGTCGGTCAGCGAGCCGATCACCTCCAGCGGCGCGCCGTGCTCGTCGCGGATCAGTCGCAGCGTGTCGTGCATCCACAGGTAGCTGCCGTCGTGGATGCGGAAGCGGTATTCGTAGGCGCGCTGGCCCTCGGTGAACACCAGCGCCAGGCTGGAGAAGATGTTGGGCGCGTCCTCGGGGTGGATGTGGTCGAACCAGAAGTTGGGGTCGGCCACCATTTGCTCGGGACGGTAGCCGAGCACGTTGTAGGCGTTGTTGCTGACGAAGGTCATCTTGAAGTCGCCGCTGGGCACGGTGCAGTAGATGATGGCCGGGGTATTGTCGACCAGGTACTGCAGGCGCACCAACGGCGACGCCGCGTGGGCGGCGGGCGGCGGCGCGGCGGCGCTGGTGGAAAGAGAATCGAACTCCTCGAATTGCATATCGGTAGCCTCGCTGTGGCTGCTCCACCGATTATGCCTGAGTTTTTCCCGATGCCGCGCTCGCCGCGCGAGTTTACCAGCCAGTGACGTAAGCGTACGACGGCGGCTCCGGCGGCGGTGGCGGCGGCGCCATCCATTCGCGCGGATCGACCCGGTAATACTTGAGGAATTCGGCGTACAGCTCGGCGTGGTGCTCGGCCATCTGGTAGGGTTTCTCGAAGAAGGTCTCGGTGGCCACGGCAAAGAATTCGGCCGGATTGGTGGCGCCGTAGGGATCCATCACCGTGTGCTGGCGGTACATGGCGTTCATGCGCAGGTTCTGGTAGTCGCGCGACAGCACTTCCGACCACTCGCGGTAGCTGGCCGGGTTGCCGAGGTAGGGCGCGCCGTTGGCGCGGCCCGATTCGCTGTCGAGCTGGTGCGCGAACTCGTGCAGCACCACGTTGTGGCCGTCGGTCCAGTCGGCCGCGCCGCGCCGCACGTTATCCCACGACAGCACCACGCGGCCGTCGTCCCACGACTCGCCCAGCATGCTCTGGCGGCCCGGCGTGACCACCCCGCCCGGCCCCACCTCGGCGCGCCGCGCCACGAATTCGCTCGGATAGACCAGGATGGTGTGCAGCGCCGGATACACCTTGCTGGGGCGGTTGAGCAGCAGCAGGCAGGCCTGGCCGGCGATGGTGACGGCCATCTCGTCGCTCACCTCCAGCCCCTCGCAGCCGACGAACTTCTTCTGATGCAGGAATTGCACCACCATGCGCCGCAGCTGCCGCTGCAGATCCGGGCTCATGCGTTGATAGACGGGGATGTTGCGCCGCAGGATGGCCTCCGCCTCGGGCGGCAACGGCCGGGCCAGCACGCGCCGCAAGCGCCAGCGCGGATACAGAAAAGGCGCTGCAATCAGCAGCGCCGTCAGGCCTATCCAGATCAAAGCTTCCATGTGCCGCCGTCCGTGTCATGTCGTGACGGAATAGTTGGGGTTGCATGTTTGCATTTCAATACGCAAACATCATACCCCGGCGGCCGGCGGGAAGCTCGCGCCGCTTATTCGGCTTTTTGCTGCGACTCCGGGCTGCCGAACAGGGCCGCCACCAGCGGATCGCGCATCACCGGGCCGCGGTTGACGCGGATGGCGTAGTGGGTGTCGTCGGCCAGGATGTGGAAGTGGCGGCCGCTGCCGGCCATGGCTTGCTCGCGCAGGCCCGGACGTTCCTTGCGCGGCGGCGCGCCTTCGCGTTTCGGCTGGGCGATGGCGGCCAGGAAGGCGGCGATGCGCTCCGGGTCGGGCGTCAGCTGGTAGACCGCCTTGCCCAGATAGGTGGCGGTGCCCTCGACGTAGCGCGCCAGCTCGATCACGCCGGCCTCGCGCAGGTCGCGGATGTATTTGCGGGCGCCGGACGGCGAAAACTTCAGGAACCAGGCGATTTCATCGGCCAGCATTTCGTGCTGGCTCAGCTCCGCGATCAGCTTTTGCATGTTTTCAATGCGGCGCAGCGTGGCCGAGGTCGAACGCACGCGCTCGATCGAGGCCATCGACAAACCCGGCTTGCGGTCCAGCGGCGCCGGGGTCGAACGGTCCATCAGCGTCAAGCGGGCCGTGGTGGATTGCATTTCCGGCGAGGCTTTCATCTCGTTCTGGACCATGGTTTGTTGTTTGCTGACTGCGTGCATGGGATCACTCCTTAAATTGATGCCTGATGTGGTGTGCGTTAGGCCTAAGAATGCCCGTTTGCCCCGTCCCGGTCTGTGCGGCAACGAACATTATTGAAAGATCTTTAACCTTAAGCTGGGACAAATGCCGGACGATTAAGTTTCGAGAAATGTAAAAAATTTGATACAGCTCAAAGTTTTGTGCGGTAGCGAACGGTGAGCGCGCACCAACTTCCCTAATCTTCGGTCCAACAGCGATACGACAACATTGCTGGCAGTGAAACTTTTTCGTTACCAATCGGGAGCTCACCTGTGAATAAATCCAAGAAGATTGCCCTCGCCGCCGCAGCCCTGTGTGCGTCGTTCTCCGCCATGGCCCAAGATCCGGTCATCAACCCCTCGTGGTACATCCAGCCCAGCGTCAACGGCGTCAAGCCCGACTCCGACTTCGGCGTGGACAAACGCGGCTATGGCGCCGGCCTGAAGTTCGGCAAAGCCGTCAATGAAAACTGGGACATCCAGACCGGCTACACCTACGCCCGCTCGCGGGAAAACAACCAGCGCTACCAGCAGGAAACGCTGGGCGTGGACGGCCTGTACATGTTCTCGCGCAAGAGCTTCCGGCCCTTCATCCTGGTCGGCGTCGGCGCCGAGCGCGACAAGGTGAACCTGCTCGGCGATGTCGAGCGCAAGAAAACCTCGCCCTACCTGAGCGCTGGCATCGGCTTCCAGGCCGACCTGAGCGAGCGCGTGGCGCTGCAGGCCGACATCCGCAACGTGCACGGCTTCATCCGTGGCGATGAGTTCCCCAACAGCAAGAGCAATAACTATTACGCAACGGTGGGCCTGAACATCGCGTTCAGCGCGCCGCCACGCCCGGCGCCACCGGCGCCGCCGCCAGCGCCGGTGGTGCAGGAACCGCCGCCACCGCCGCCAGCCCCGCCAGCGCCGCCGCCACCACCGCCGGCGCGCTTCGAGAAGGTGACCATGTCGGCCACCGAGCTGTTCGCGTTCAATAGCGCCAAGCTCAACCCGAACCAGCCCAAACTGGACGAGATCGCCAACGTGCTCAACGCCAACAGCGGCATCAGCGACGTCACCATCAGCGGTTACGCCGACCGCCTCGGCAGCGACAAGTACAACCTGAAGCTGTCCGAACGCCGCGCCAACGCGGTCAAGGACTACCTGGTGAGCAAGGGCGTGGCCGCCAACCGCCTGACCGCCGTCGGCAAGGGCGAGTCCAACCCCGTGGTCGAGTGCAACGACAAGAAGCGCGCCGACCTGATCAAGTGCCTGGAGCCTAACCGCCGCGTCGAGGTGGAGCAGATCACCATCGAGCGCCGCGTGCAGTAAGGCGCCGGCGTCCCGGCAATCCCGCACCCTGTGCGGCCAGGGCCGGATCCCACGCGGGGTCCGGCCCCTTTTTCATTTTGGGGCAGCCATGAAACCAGCCAGCTTATTCCAGGTGCTCAAATGCACCGTCCTCGAATGGTTCGAACACCGCGGCGGCAGCATGGGCGCGGCGCTGGCGTTCTACACCCTGTTCTCGCTGGCGCCCATCCTGGTGCTGGTGCTGGCCATCGCCGGCTGGTTCTACGGCCCGCAGGCGGCCCAGGGGGAATTGTTCGCCCAGCTGCGCGGCCTGGTCGGCCCGCAGGGCGCGGAGGCCATCCAGCTGGTGCTGGCGGGCGCGCGCAACAAGGAGGAAGGCCGGCTGGCGACGCTGGTGGCGGGCGGCCTGCTGCTGTTCGGCGCCACCACCGTGTTCGCCGAGCTCAAGGACAGCCTCGACGCCATCTGGCAGGTGCCGCCGCTCACCCACGGCACCGTGTGGAACGTTGTGCGCACCCGCCTGCTCTCGTTCGGCATGATCCTGGTGCTGGCCTTCCTGCTGATGGTGTCGCTGGTGGTCAGCGCCGCGCTGACGCTGCTGGAGAAATACTGGGGCGGCCTGTGGAACGAGGCCGGCCTGGTGTTGACGGTGCTGAACGCGGCGATCAGCTTCCTGGTGATCGCCGCGCTGTTCGGCGTGATCTTCAAGATGCTGCCGCGCGTCAAGCTGTCCTGGCATGACGTCAGCATCGGCGCGCTCGGCACCGCCGCCCTGTTCACGCTGGGGAAATATGCGATCGGCGCCTACATCGGCAACAGCGGCGTGGCCAGCAGCTTCGGCGCGGCCGGCTCGCTGATCGCGCTGCTGCTGTGGGTGTACTACTCGGCGCAGATCTTCTTCCTCGGCGCCGAGTTCGCGCGCCAGTACGCGCTGCAGCTGGGCAGCCTGCGCCACAGCTCACTCGCCCAGTAGCTCGGCCACCACCCCCATCCCCTCCACCCGCTCGGCCACCACCTTGACGATCACCGTCAGCGGCACGCCCAGCAACAGGCCCCACACGCCCCACAACCAGCCCCAGAACAGCAGGCTGACGAACACCGCCGCCGCGTTCATGCGGGCGAAGCGGCCGGTCATCCAGGTCGCCACCACGGTGCCGATCAGGGTGGCGATGGCCAGCGAGGCGCCCATCACCAGCAGGCTCATTTGCAGCGATTCGAATTGCAGGAAGGCCACCACGCCGGTCGCCACCATGATCAGCAGCGGCCCGAAGTAAGGCATCAGGTGCAGCAGCCCGGCCACGATGGCCCAGGCGCCGGCGTTCTCCAGCCCGACCCAGCGCAGCGCGACCCACATCAGCAGCGCCAGCGCGGCGTTGGTCACCAGCAGCATCAGCATGTATTTCTGGATCGAGCTGTTGATGTCCTCGAGGATGTGCACGGTGATGCGCTTCTTGGTCAGCGACGGCCCGGTCAGCTTGACCAGCTTGCGCTTGAAGGTGTCGCCCGACAGCAGCAGGAAGAACACCAGGAAGATCACCATGGTGGCCTGGCTCAGGAAGCCGACCACGCCCATCGAGCCGGCCCAGATCCAGTTCATCACCGGGAACGCCTCCGACGGCGGCGACGGCGTGGCGCGGCGCGCGGCGCGCCGTTCCTGGGCGCCGGCGGTGGCTTGCTGCAGCTCGGCCGCCACGTCCTGGATGCGCTGCAGGGCGCTGGGGCCGCCGCTGTGCAGGCGCTCCGACAGCAGGCGCGACAGCTTGTGGCCGGCGGTCGGCAGTTCATCGACGATGGATTGGAATTCGCCCTGCACCTTGTCGATCACCAGCGCCGAGCCGCCCAGGATGGCGGCCGTCACCAGCGTGGCGCCGACCAGGCGCGGAATGCGCAGGCGTTCCAGCCAGCACACCAGCGGACTCAGGGTGTAAGTGATGAGGATGCCCAGCACCAGCGGCACCAGGAAATTGCGGGACCACTGCAGCGCGTACAGAAACGCCACCGTGGCGATCACGCCCAGCGCCAGGCCGCGCGCGTGGACATGCAAGGGCATACGAGGAGCATCCAGATCCTCTGCGGGCTGGTTCATGTTGGCTCACAAGAATTGCCGGCGCGTCCATGCGCGCCGGCGGGGCTGCGGAGATACCGGTACTTGATTACTTGACGTGGATGTCGTTTTTCACGGCGGTCACGCCTTTCACGCCGCGGGCGATTTCGCCGGCCTTGGCGATGTCCTCGGGCTGGGCCACGAAGCCGCTCAGCTGCACGGTGCCCTTGAAGGTTTCCACGTTGATCTCGGTCGATTTCAGGGTCGGCTCGTTGAAGATGCTGGCCTTGACCTTGGTGGTGATGACGGAATCGTCGACATATTCGCCGGTGCCTTCCTTGGTCGAGGTCGATGCGCAGCCGGTCATGGCGCCCAGCAGCGACACGGTGAACAGGGCAGTAGCGATTTTATGTGCGATTTTCATGGCGATTCTCCTTGGAGTAATGGGAACAATGAGTTTGTCAGCCAGCGGGACGTCTTGCCGTCTCTGCTACCGATGTCGCCATTAAACGCCGCTTCACCGCGCTTCTCTGTTCGGTAGCGTACAAAAATCGCCACGCGCCGCATCGTGCGTAATCGCACAGACCCGGCGGCGTGGGCTGTCTATGCTGGCATCACACTTTTCCAGGAGGACAATATGAAACGCTCAACTACGATTGCCGCCGCGGTCTTCGCCGGCGTTGCCGTATTGAGCGGCTGCGCCAGCGACCGCCAGCAGCCGCAACAGATCGGCTATATCAGCAATGACGCTGCCACCTACGGCACCATCGATTCGATCCAGGTGACCCAGGCCCGCGGCAGCTCCGGCGTGGGCGCCGTCACCGGCGGCCTGATCGGCGGCCTGCTCGGCAACCAGGTCGGTTCCGGCAGCGGCCGCACGGCGGCCACCGTGGCCGGCGCCGTCGGCGGCGCGGTGGTCGGCAACAACGTCGAGAACAACCGCAACGCCGGCAAGCAGGAATACCAGATCAGCGTGCGCATGGACAACGGCGACTACCGCATCGTCCAGCAGGACAGCATTTACGATCTGCGCGTGGGCAACCGCGTGCGCCTGATCGACGGCCGTCTGTACCGCTACTAACAACCTAGGAGAATGCCATGGGCACCATTATTCTGATCATTCTGGTTCTGGCGCTGATCGGCGCGCTGCCGACCTGGCCGCACAGCCGCAACTGGGGCTATGCGCCCAGCGGCATCACGGGCCTGATCGTCGTGATCCTGCTGATTATGCTGCTCACTGGCAGGCTATGACAACCAGGAGAACATCATGCTTCGTCACATCGTCACCGGCGTGATGATGGCGTGCACGGCGCTGGCCGTGCACGCGCAGGACACCACGCCACCGCAGAATGTCCAGCAACAACACCAGGAAATCGCCAAGGGCGAGCCGACGCGCTGGTCGCGGCCGGACACCACCCGGGCCGCGCAGGAACGCACGCTGCGCAAGGAAATCGGCGCCGCGCTGGCCGAGGCCAGGCAGGCCTGCAACAAGGGGCCGGCGAGCGAACGCGGCGCCTGCCTGAAGGACGCGCAGGCCACCTATCAACACGATCTGGCCAACGTGCCGCAATTGCTGGCGCAAAGCCAGCAGACGCAAAGCCAGCAAAGCCAATAAGCAAGCCCCACCAACAACAAGGCCGCTTCTGGAAGCGGCCTTGTTTCACTCGTCCTGCAGCGGCGCGCTCTTGCGCCTGAATAGCCAGGCCACGCCGGCCCCGGCCACCACGGCCAGCGCCAGCGCCGGCTTGATCAGGCGCTTGCGCGCGATGAACGAGCCGACGGTCAGCGCGTACGGCATCAGCGACTTGAAATTAATGCCGCTCAGGCCGCCCGGCTGCAGCAGGCCGCCCAGGCGCGCCTGCGCCAGCCCGACCGCGTGGTCGACCGCGCCATGCAGCAGCGCGTCCGGCTGCAGCGCCTGCGCCACCAGCGCCTTCGCGTGCACCACCTTGATGCGGTACAGCTCGCCCTCGCGTATCAGTCTTTGCTTTTCGGCCGCCAACGCGGCCGGATCCTCGTGCTTGCTCATCTGCCACTCCTCATACCAGCATGTCGCGGTCGGACTTAAGCTCGGCCATGGTGGCCGGCAGCGACAACTGTCCGCTCTTCAGCATGGCGCGCGCGTACAGGATCAGGCCGATGGCCACCAGCAGGAACACCGCCGTGATGATCGGCAGGATCAGCCAGCCGATCGCGGCCCACGCCAGGTAGACCACGGTGACCGTGGCGTACACCAGCGCGAAACCGCCCAGCAGCACCGCCAGCGCGAACACCAGCACCAGCTTGAGCAGATGGTCGCGCACCCCCGCCAGCTCCAGCGCGGCCAGTTCCAGCCGGTTGAGCAACAGGCCGACCGCGTTGCGGGCCACCAGGCCCAGCGACGCGATCAGGCCCGGCGGACGATTAGCTTCGTCTTGGGACACGGTGGCTTACTTGCGGCCGATGATGACGCCGATCAGCAGGCCGACGCCGGCCGCCACCGCGATCGAACGCCAAGGGTTCTCCTTGACGTACTCGTCGGCGTGCTTGGCGGCCTCCTTGGTGGCGGCCACGGCGCTGACCTGGGCCTCGTGGGCCTTGGCCAGCGCGGTGTCCAGCGCGCGCATGCCGCGGCCGCGCAGTTCCTCGGCCTTTTCACCGGTCAGCGCGGTGGCGGCGGTGAACAAGGCCTGGGCATCCTTAACCAGAGTTTTCACGTCGTTATTCACGGTACTGATGTTTTGTTCCAGCATGATGAAGCTCCTGTTGTGGTTGTTGATGTGAAAACTGTACAGCAAATGGGCTCACGCCGCCTTCCCGTGTTCGTCAAGCAGATCACGCATATCGTCGGCGTGTTCTTCTTCCACCGCCATGATCTTGATCAAGAGTTGGCGCGTGGTCGGATCGCTGTCGCCGATTTTGGCGATCATTTGCCGGTACGACTCGATGGCCACGCGCTCGGCGATCAGGTTGGCGCGCACCATCGATTGTACGTCTTCTGACGCATCATACTCGGCATGGCTGCGTGCGAGCAATGTTGCCGGATTGAAATCGGGATCGCCGTTCAGCTGGACGATGCGCTCGGCCAGCCAGTCGGCGTGTTCCTGCTCCTCCTGCGCGTGCTCGAGGAACTCGGCCTTGATGCCGGCGTTCTCGCGTCCGGACACCGTGTAGTAATGGCGCTTGTAGCGCATGATGCACACCAGCTCGGTGGCCAGCGCCTCGTTGAGCATTTGCACGACGGCGCGCCGGTCGCCCTGGTAGCCGGCCGTCACCGGCCCGTCCTCCAGGTTGCGGGCGGCGGCGCGGATGGCTTCGACATCAATGCCGGTTGGGGTAGATTCAGCCATGGGGTGTTCCTTCCTCGTTGATGAAAAATTAGCGGCGGTTGGCGATCGGGGCGCCGTTTTGCGACAGCACGATCTCCACCCGGCGGTTCAACTGACGGCTGCCGGCGTCGGCGTTGCTGGCCACGGGATAGGCCTCGCCGTAGCCGCGCGTGCCGATCTTACCGGGCGGCACGCCCAGGCCGATCAGGGCGCTGCGCACCGATTCGGCGCGGCGCTGCGACAGTTCCAGGTTGTGCGAGGCGGTGCCGGTGCTGTCGGTAAAGCCTTCGACCAGCACCACGCTTTGCGGTTCCTGCATCAGCACGTCGGCCACCTTTTGCGCGGTGCGCATGCCTTCGGCGCTGAGCTCGGCGCGGTCGACGTTGAACAGCACGTCGCTGAGGGTGATCACGATGCCGCGCTCGGTCTGCTTGGCCTGCAGGTCGGCCAGCTGCTGCTGCAGGGCGGCGTTCTTGGCCGCCTCGTCGCGCGCCGAATTGGCGGCCGCCTCGGCCTGCAGGCGGGCGGCGTCGGCGTCGGCCTTGGCCTGCTCGGCCTGCGACTTGGCGCGCTCGGCGCTCACGCGGGCGTTGTTGGCCTCGGCGGTGCGCGCCTGCAGCCGGATCTCGTCGCGCTGGCGGGCCGCGTTGGCCACGTCGGCCTCGGCCTGCTTGGCCTTGGCCACCTCCTGCGCGGTGGCGATCTTCTGCTTGGCGATGTAGGCCAGCTTGTCGATCTCGTTCAGGCTTTCCTTCTGGGCGGCGGCGGCGTTGGCGCGATCGAGCGCGTCGGCGGCGGCCTTGAATTCCAGCGGCGCGTTGGCGGCCACCGACGGGTTGCCCTGGGCGGCGCTGAAGTCGCTGCGCGCCTGGTCCAGCTGGGTCGTGGTGGTGGGGGTGGTGCTGCAGGCCGCGAACAGCATCGAGACGGCGAACGCGGTGGGCAGCAGGGCGAGTTTTTTCATGATGGGCTCCCTTGATCTTATTGCTGGCTGGTGGCGTTGGCGCGCTGCAGCTCCTCGCGCAGCAGGCGGATGTTTTGTTGCAGCTCGTCGGCGGCGCTGGTGGCCTTGGCCGAGGTGGCCTTGCTTTGCGCCAGTTGCGCGTCGGCCGAGGCCTGGGTGGCCAGGTCCTGCGCGGTCTTGTAGTCACGCGCGGCCAGCGCTTGGTTGGCGCGCATCAGTTTGTCCCGCGCCGACTGCATCTCGGCCGGCGCCAGCTCGGCGGCGCCGGCGCTGGTGGCGGACGCCACGGCGGCGCGCGAGACCGCCACGTCGGCGGTGGCCGGGGCCTTGTCGCTGGCGCAACCGCCCAGGCCGAACAGCACGGCCATGCCGCACAACATTTGCCATTGGGTGTTCATGGTCATCATTATTATTCTCCTCAAAATGTTTGGGATGAGCGTATTTATAAGCCCATGGCTGTCCAGCATCAGTACGGTGACGCACAAAAACGGAATGTGTAAAATGATGCAACTATCACTTTCCGCCGCTCCGCCTCATGCCCCTACCCCGCCGTACCCGCATCGCCCTTGCCGTCAGCGCCGTGGCGCTGACCCTGCCCGTGGCCGCCGTCGTCGCGCTCAGCCAGTACGACTGGAACCGCGCGCGCCCCTGGCTCAACGACAGGATCAGCGCCGCGATCGAGCGCCCGTTCGCCATCCGCGGCGAGGTGACGCTGGCGTGGCGCCAGCAGGGCCGCTGGCTGCCGCTGCCGCACCTCGTGGCCAGGGACGTGCGCATCGGCAATCCGCGAGGCATGAGCGCGCCGGCCGAGATGGTCAGCGTCGACCAGTTCGCGTTCGCCATCGAGCCGCTGCCGCTGCTGCGCCGGCGCATCGAGATCCCCGAGCTGCGCTTCGACAACCCGGCCCTGCTGCTGCAGCGCGACGCCGACGGCCGCAACAACTGGACCTTCAAGCGCGACGACCAGCCGTCGGCCTGGACGCTGGACGTGCACAGCGTGGTGTTCTCCAAGGGCACGGTGCGCTACATCGACGCCATGACCCACGTCGACGCCAGCGCCCAGGTCGACACCATCGACGACGCCCGCTACGGCGTGGCCTGGCAGCTGCGCGGCAAGTGGAACCAGCAGGACGTGAGCGGCGCCGGCAAGGCCGGCGCGGTGCTGTCGCTGCAGCGGCAGAGCACGCCCTTCCCGCTCGCGGCCAGCCTCAACGTTGGCGGCACCAGCATCAGCTTCGAGGGCACGCTGACCAAGCCGGCCGCGCTGGCGGCGCTGGACATGCGGCTCAAGCTGTCCGGCCCCAGCATGGCGCGGCTGTACGGCCTGACCGGCGTGCTGCTGCCGGAGACGCCGCCATTCGCCACCGAGGGCCACCTCACCGGCAACCTCGGCGCCAACGCCAGCCACTGGATCTACGAGCGCTTCACCGGCAAGGTCGGCCAGAGCGACATCGGCGGCAAGCTGGACTTCAAGACCGGCCAGCCGCGCCCGCTGCTGAGCGGCAGCGTGCAGTCGCAGCTGCTGCAGGTGTCGGACCTGGGACCGCTGATCGGCGCCGACTCCAAGGCCAGCAAGGAGGCGCGCGGCGCCGAGACGGTCCAGCCCGGCAACCGGGTGCTGCCGGTGGAAACCTTCCGCACCGAGCGCTGGACCGCGATCGACGCCGACGTCAACTTCAAGGCCGCGCGCATCACGCGCAACCAGGACCTGCCGATCCACAACCTCGACACGCAGATCCACATGAAGGACGGCGTGCTGGCGCTGACGCCGCTCAACTTCGACATCGCCGGCGGCCGCTTCAACTCCACCGTGATGCTCGACGGCAGCGGCAAGATCAATCCGCACGCCATCCGCGCCGAGCTGAAGGCCGACGCGCGCCACCTGCAGCTCAAGCAGCTGTTCCCGGCCATCGAGGGCATGCAGGCCACCGTGGGCGAGGTCAACGCCGACGTCTCGCTGTCAGCCAGCGGTAACTCGGTGGCCAGCCTGCTGGGCGCGTCCAATGGCGAGCTCAAGGGCGTGGTCAACCAGGGCAGCGTCAGCAAGCTGATGCTGGAGGCCATGGGCCTGAACATCGGCAGCGTGGTGCTGACCAAGCTGGCGGGCGACCAGCAGGTCAAGCTCAACTGCATGGTGACCGACTTCGCCGTCACCAACGGCCTGATGAGGTCGCGCCTGTTCGTGGTCGACACCGCCGACGCCCGCATCGACATCGGCGGCACAGTCAACCTCGCCGACGAGCGGCTCGACCTGACCGTGCGGCCGGACGCCAAGAGCATGCGCGTGATCTCGCTGCGCGCGCCGATCTATGTGCGCGGCACCTTCAAGCAGCCCGACATCAGCGTCGACAAGGGCACGCTGGCCTTGCGCGCCGGCGGCGCGCTGGCGCTGGCGGTGGTGGCGCCGGTGGCCGCCATCGTGCCGCTGGTCAGCACCGGCCCCGGCGAGACCGGCGGCTGCCAGGCCCTGACGGCGCGCTGATGGCCCTCTATGTGTGGTGGCGAACGGAAGCGCGCGGACCGATTCGGTAGCCTGTGACCATCGGTGATGGCGCAATACCGCGCCTAGCCTGCCAGAGGAGAACATCATGAACAACATCAAGCGAGTTGCAGCAACCGCCGCCGTGCTGGCGGCCACCCTGGGCCTGAGCGCCTGCGCCAACATGTCGGCCCAGGATAAGAACACCGCGATTGGCGCCGGCGTCGGCGCCGTGGCCGGCTCGGTCCTGACCGGCGGCAGCGCGGTCGGCACCGTCGGCGGCGCGGCCGTGGGCGGCGTGATCGGCAACCAGGTGCAAAAACCGCCGCGTTAAATCACCACCAACCCAAGCAACGTCATTCCGGCGCAAGCCGGAATCCATGCTGAGCCAAGCGCCAGCGTTCCATGGATTCCGGCCTGCGCCGGAATGACGTTGTCACTTCTCCTTGAACAAATCGTAGCAGTGGCAGGAGACCGACTCCAGCCCGGCGGCGTCGAGAATCTCGATATTGCCGCGGCTGTAGGTGATCAGCTTCTGCTGCTGCAGCGCGCTGGCCGCCTTGGTGACGCCCACGCGGCGCACGCCCAGCGCGTGGGCCAGGAACTCGTGGGTCAGATGGAATTTATCGGACTGCAGACGGTCACGCGTGATCAGCAGCGAGCGCGCCAGCCGCGCCTCCAGCACGTGGAAGCGGCTGCACACGGCGATCTGGATCGCCTGCGCCAGCATGGTGTCGGTGTAGCGGTGCAGCAGGCGCTGCAGCGATTCCATGCGATGGAACTCGGTCACGAAGTCGCCGGCCGCCATGCGGTACACGCGCCCCGAGCGCTGCACCACCGCGCGCACCTGGGCCTGCTCGTGCCCCAGCACCACCGAGGCGCCCAGCATGCCCTCGCGCCCCAGCGAGCCGACCTCCAGCGTCATGCGCCCCTCGGCCACCCCCAGCAGCGAGATCAGGCAATCGATGGGGAAATACACGTAGCGCATCTCCTTGCCCGGCTCGGACAGCAGCTGGCCGTTCTCGACCCGCACCGTCTCGCAGCGCTCCGCCAGCTGCAGCTGGTCGTCGTCCGGCAGGCTCGCCAGCAGGCGGTTGTTCGCCAGCCGTGGCGGCACGCGGTCGGGGTCGGTGGAGGGTGAAGTCGTGGTATGCATGGAACCAGCGTAAAGGCAATATTTTGCTCTGTATGTACGGTGACGCACGGAAGGATTAGATGTCCTGCAGGAAAATGTATGCCTCAATAAATAACAAAGGACATCTCATGGACACCCCAAACAAACCAGCCACCCACCCGATCATGGTCATCGCCGCCGTGGCGGTGGTGCTGTTCTGCGGCGTCGGCAGCGCCGCCATCCTGGGCTGGCTGCCGACCTCGAACGCCACCGTGCCGGAGAAAGTCAGCGGCATGCCACCGGCGTCGGAACAAGCGCCGCCAGCCGCCTACGCCAACGCCGCGCCGCCGCCGGCGCCAAGCCAAGCGCTGGCCCAGCAAGGCCCGGGCCAACAAGCTGAACAGGAAGGCCGCCAGGCGCCGTGCGCCAACTGCGGCGTGGTCGAGTCGGTGCGCGCGATCGAGCACCGTCCGCAAAGCAGCGGCGTGGGCGCGGTGGGCGGCGCGGTGCTGGGCGGCCTGCTCGGCAACCAGGTCGGCAGCGGCCACGGCCGCCAGCTGGCGACCGTGGCCGGCGCGGTGGGCGGCGCGGTGGCCGGCAACCAGATCGAGGGCAATATGAAAACCACCCACACCTGGGACATCGTGGTGCGCATGGACAACGGCAACAAACGCACCTTCCACCAGTCGTCGCAACCGTCGTGGCGCTCGGGCGATTCGGTGCGCGTGGTGAAAGGCCAGTTGCGTCCGCTCGACTAAGGGCCAAGGTACGGCAGCGTACAGAATTCACGACGGCAAGGCCCGATAATCATTTCAACACAACCTGAGGAGATAATCATGCTTTACACCATCGCTGTAGTGCTGCTCATCCTGTGGCTGCTGGGTCTGGTAACTTCCTACACCATCGGCGGTTTCATCCACATTCTGCTGGTGGTCGCCATCATCATGGTGCTGCTGCGCCTGATTAGCGGACGCGGCGTGTAGCGGCCTTCCCCGCCTTCGATTAAGCGGCGCCTGGTTCAACCGGCGCCGTTTTCGTTTATGCTCGTGTTTTTGGGAGGTTCCATGAAACGTCTTTTGCTTACGCTGGCGATGGCGGCCGCCGCCCACGCCGCCGCCCAAACGTCCATCAAGCCCGGCTTGTGGGAATTGAATAACAAGGTCAGGACCGGCAACGCCCAGACCGACCAGGCCGTGAGCGCGGCGCTGTCCCAGCTGGCGGCGCTGCCGCCGGCCCAGCGCGCGCAGATGGAGGCGATGATGGCGCAGAACGGCATCTCCATGCCCAAGGCGGGCGGTGACGGCGGCCTCACGCTGACCGCCTGCGTCACGCCTGAGATGGCCGCGCGCAAGGAATTGCCGCTCAATCAGCAAGGCAAGTGCACCTCGACCCAGCAGCCGGTGGCGGGCGGCATGAACGTGTCCTTCACCTGCACCAATCCGGCCTCCAGCGGCACCGGCCAGATCCGCTTCAATGGCGACCAGGCCTACACCATGACCATGAACGTCATCAACAACAGCGGCGCGGGCCCGCAAAACGCCACGGTGGAGTCGACCGGGCGCTGGCTCGGCGACACCTGCCCGGCCCGGCCGAAGTGATCAGAAAGCGTGCTTGAAGCCGACGTTGACGGCGCGATCGCTGCCGCCGCCCATGGGGCCGGTGCGATGCTGGATGGTGGCGAACGACGCGTACACATTGCTGCGGCGCGAGAACGCATAGCTGGCGCCAACCGCGAACTGGGTGGCGTCGCGGTCGGCCAGACCGCGGTCGTCCTTCTTGATGTAGGAGGCGAGGAAGGTGGTGGCGCCGCGCGGCACCGCCACGCCCACCAGCACGTCGCGGCTGTTGGTGGACGGATAGCGCAGCGCCACCGCGCCGTAGGGATTGGTTTCATCCCACTGCATGCCGGCGTCGCCCCGGCTGAGGCCGTAGGCGGCGTAGCCGATGAAGCGGCCGAAGTCGACATTGGCCACCACCAGCGAATTGCGCGCCGACTGGTCGACCGGCGGCGTGGTGCCGGTGGCGTCCAGCATGTTCTCCTTGCGCTGGTGCGTGATGCTCAGACTGACCCGGCCCTTTTCATAGCCCAGCGTGGCGCTGTAGGCGCGGTTGACCCAGGTGTTGAACGGCGCCTCGCCCACGTTGTACGTCAGCGAACCGACGAAGCCGCTGCGTGAACGCGGCGACTTGAATTTCATCGAGCTGTCGTAGCGTTTGTTGATGCCGACCTCGGTGTCGTCCACCAGGTTGTACTGGCGGCCGGTGGTCACCATGCCGAACGGACTGTCGAGCAAATCCAGCAGCTCGCGGTCCGACAACTGCACACCCGGCGCCTTGGGATCGAGCGCACGGTACACCTCGGTCTGCGCTATCGCAGCCAGGGGTGCAATCAGGGCAAGGGTGGCAAGTGCGGTTTTCATGATGGCTTCAGTGTAGGCCCGCGCCGTAAGGCCTTCTGTGCGCATGATCACGCACCGGTCAGATTGCGCAACGGAAATCTATGTACGCCAGCGTACATACAAGCCGGGCGGCGCTGGCTATACTCGCCGCATGTTAGAAATCCTCGAAAAAATCGACGCGGAAAGCAGCGACATCGGCCTGATGGTCGCGCTGTTCGACACCCTCCGCCCCCAGCGCGCCAGCGACGGCGCCCGCGCCACCGCCAACGTGCGCACCTTGTGTCAACTGTTGAAAGGCAATCCCGCGCACGCCGTGGCCCTGCGCGGTTACGCACGCACGCTGATCGCCGCGCGCCGCCACGCCAGCCTGTACACCGAGATCGGCGTGCTGTCGAACGACGGCTTCTTCTCCGAGCTGCGCACGCGCATCGCCTACCGCATCCTGCCGCCCGCGCTGGGCAACGACTACCTGAGCGAAGCGCTGGACCAGATCGTCTACAAGCGCACCGACTACCTGTGGATGGCCGCCGTGCCGGCCGAAGACTGGCTGGCGCTGTGCGACGTGGTCTGCAAGGCCGAGCAGCGCGCCGACGCGCCGCGCGAGCCCAACCTGATGCTGCCCGGCCTGCTGGACGCGCTGCGCACCCTGTCCTACCGCGTGTGCGCCATCGGCCTGGAGCCGCGCCTGACCAATTTCCACACCGAGATGGAAACCTACGAATCGCCGTTCATGGTGCAGAACTTCGAGCTCAACGCCTGGCTCGACGCCTATCAGCGCAGGCTGGCCGGCGAGGACGTGGCGCTGGAGGACAGCCGCCACCTGCTGGTGATGCTGGACCAGTGCGACGGCGTGATCGCCAGGATCCGCAAGAAAGCGCTGAGCCAGGGCACCAGTATCGCCCTCACCTACCTGCTGGTGTCGCTGACGCAAAGCCTGGACCGCATGCGCAAGCTGCTGTGGCTGGTCGACCGCCAGCACGACGGCGACCGCCGCCACGCGGCGGTGGCGCTGGGACTGGAGCTGGTGGAGGCGCACAACAACAAATACATGGTGCGCGACCTGCTGCGCGACAACGTCGACCTGCTGGCGCGCAACGTCACCGAGAACGCCAGCCACACCGGCGAGCACTACGTGGCCGACAGCCGCAAGGAGCTGCGCGCCATGTTCGTGTCGTCGGCCGGCGCCGGGCTGGTGATCGGCTTCATGGCGCTGTTCAAGATCCTGCTGTCCTACCTGCGCGCGGCGCCGCTGGTGGAAGCCTTCCTGTTCAGCATGAACTACTCGCTGGGCTTCGTGTTCATCCACCTGCTGCACTTCACGGTGGCGACCAAGCAGCCGGCCATGACCGCCTCGCGCATCGCCTCCGGCCTGCACTCCAGGGACGGCCGCAACATCGACATCGACAGCATGGCCGAGCTGTGCGCCAAGGTGATCCGCACGCAAAACATGGCGGTGCTGGGCAACCTGGCGGTGTGCATCCCGACCGCGTGGCTGATCGCGATGGCGTGGCCGTGGCTGACCGGCCACCACCTGGTGTCGCCGGAGAAAGCCATGCACCTGCTGCACGACATCGACCCGATCCACGCGCCCACGCTGATCTACGCGGCCATCGCCGGCGTCTGCCTGTTCGTGGCCGGGCTGATCTCGGGCTACTACGACAACAAGGCGCTGTACACGCGCTGGGCGCAACGCATCTCGCAGCTGCGCGGCCTGGGCTGGCTGCTGGGCCAGGAACGGCTGGACCGGCTGGGCGTCTACCTGGAGAACAATCTGGGCGGGCTGATGGGGAATTTCTGCTTCGGCATCCTGCTCGGCGTGATGCCGTTCATCGGCTTCGTGCTGGGGGTGCCGCTGGACATCCGGCACGTGACGTTCTCGTCCGCCAACTTTGCGACAGCGATTGTTGGACTCGATCACAATGTCAGCTGGGAACTGGTTGTGACCTCGGTGGCAGGTTTCCTTTCCATAGGGACAGTCAACCTGCTGGTCAGCTTTGGTCTCGCCCTGTGGGTGGCGCTGCGTTCGCGCAACGTCCATTTCAAGCATGGCTGGCTGCTGCTCAAGGCGCTGGGCCGCCAGTTCCGGCAGGGGCCGGTCGCGTTCTTCTTCGGGCCGAAAGACGATAACCAACTCATCGAAAAGGTCGACAAATGAAATCGGTGCACATGCGCTTCTGGCTCCCTGTCCTGCTGATGTGCTGGGGTTTGCTGGGCGCCTGTGCCTCGTTGCCGAATGTGACCGGGCTGAACGAAAAGATCGACGCGCCGGCCGCGCCCACCGTCAAGGGCCCGAACGGCGAACTGAGCGACGCGCGCACCAAGGCCCTGCTGGCCAAGCGCTGGTCCAAGGGCACGCTCGACCTGCAACAGCAGGCGGCGCTGGAGGAGGCGGCCACCGGCGTACCCCTCATCGCCGGCAACAAATGCACCCTGCTGTTCGACGGCCCGCAAACCATGTCGGAGATGCTGAAGGCGATCGCGGCCGCGCGCAATCACATCAACCTCGAGACCTATATCTTCGACCAGGACGAGCTGGGCCTGAAGTTTGCCGACGCGCTGATCGAGAAGCAGCAGCAAGGCGTGACCGTCAATATCCTGTACGACAGCGTCGGCACCATCGGCGTGCCGGCCGAGTTCTTCGCGCGCATGCGCAAGGCCGGCATCCGCCTGATCGAATTCAATCCGGTCAATCCCGCCAAGGTCAGCGGCGACGGCTGGAAGCTTAACAACCGCGACCACCGCAAGGTGCTGATCGTCGACGGCAAGGTGGCGTTCACCGGCGGCATCAACATCAGCGCGACCTACGCCAAGAGCTCGCTGTTCCGCTCGTCCTCCAAGCCGACCGACAAGTCGCAGGTGGGCTGGCGCGACACCCACATCAAGGTCGAGGGGCCGGCGGTGCAGGCGTTCCAGTGGCTGTTCGTGCGCCAGTGGGCCTCGCAGGACAAGGACGACTTGCCCGAGGCCGACTACTTCCCCAAGCCGGTGATCGCCGGTGACAAGGTGGTGCGCGTGCTCGGCAGCGAGCCGGGCGGCAAGTTTGAGATCTACAAGGCGTACGCGCTGGCGATCCAGGAAGCGAAGAAGTCCATCCACATCACCTCGGCCTACTTCGTGCCCGACCGCCAGACCGTGGACGCGCTGATCGCGGCGGCCAGGCGCGGCGTGGACGTCAAGATCGTGCTGCCGGGCGTGTCCGACAGCGGGCTGGTGTTCTATGCAGGCCACGCGTTCTACGACGATTTGCTGTCGGCCGGCGTGAAGATCTACCAGCTCAAGCTGGCCGTGCTGCACGCCAAGACCGCCGTTATCGATGGCGCCTGGTCGACGGTCGGCTCGACCAACATCGACACCCGCAGCTTCCTGCACAACAGCGAGATCAACGTGATCGTCATGGGCGAGGCGTTCGGGGTGGAGATGGAAAAGGCGTTCCAGGAGGACATCAAGGATTCCAACGTCATCACGCTGGAGCAATGGCGCGACCGGCCGCTGGTCAACCGCATGAAGGAATGGGCGGCGTGCTTCATGAACTACTGGCTCTGACCGGTCGTTCCGGCGAAAGCCGGAACCCATGGAACGCGTGCTCAGCATGGATTCCGGCTTTCGCCGGAATGACCGGGTTACGCCTCGGCCGCCAGCGACCAGACATCCCCGCTGCGGCGGAAGCATTCCGTGTGGACCGGCTCGAAGCTGCCCGTGCCCTCGATCCAGCTATAGCGCTCGACCCGCACATCATCCGGATCGACGCGCAGCACATTGAAGGAATTGGACTCCCCGCGCCCGCGCGTCGACGTGGCCGTGCCGGCCTGCACCACCAGCGCCGCGTAACCGCTGATCTTGTAGCGATGCGCGCTGTTGCCCGCGTGGCTGGAATGCAGGTGCCCGGCCAGCAACACGTCCACGCCGCACTCGGCGAACGCCTGCATCGCCATCGGCGCGCGGTCGACCAGGTCGTCCGGGTCGAAGTTGTCCGGCAGGTCGAACGGATGATGGGTGACGATGATGCGCGTGTGATCCGGCCCCACCGCTTGCATGCGCTGACGCATCTGCGCCAGCTGCTCCTTGTTGACACGTCCATCCTTGAACGTCAGCGAGCGCGCGGTGTTGATGCCGAGGACGGCGATCTCCTCGTCCACATATTCCGGCGCCAGGTCGAGCGTGACGTAGCGCGTGTACTTGCGCAGCGGCGTCAGGAAGCGGCTGGCGACGTTGTACAGCGGGATGTCGTGGTTGCCCGGCACCACGATCTGCGGCCCCGGCAAGGTGTCCAGCCACGCGCGCGCGGCCTTGAACTCCTCGGTCCTGGCGCGCTGGGTCAGGTCGCCCGAGACCACCACCACGTCCGGCGCCAGCCGGGTCACCAGTTCCTGCAGGGGCCGCAGCAAGTCCTGGTCGACGCGGCCGAAATGCAGATCGGATAAATGGACGATGGTGCGCATGCTCCCCTCCTAGGCCGGCACGATCACGGTCAGCGCCGATGCCCTTGAACGATAGCACAACGGCGGGCTCATGAGCGTGACCTCGCCATCGGTCGCCACCCGCAGGCGCTGGTGACGCGTCTCGATGGTCAGCTCCGGCGACGACAGCACGTCGAAGTCGCGCGCCTCGCGCAGCTTGCCGAACAACGCGTGCAGCGCGTAGCGCAGCAAACCGAGCCGGGTCGGCTTCTGCGCCACGTACAGGCAGAGCTTGCCGGTGTCCAGCCGCTCGCGCGCGCCCAGCGTCAAGCCTTGCAGGTATTCGTTGTTGCCGATGAAGACAAACGGCGTGCGCCGCAGATGTTCCTCGCCATTGATCCTGAGCCGCACGCTGAGGAAGGGAAACCGGCGCAGCGCGGCGAACAGCGCCCAGCCGAACGCCGGCCACTTGGCGCGGCCGAGGTGGCGCTGCTGCTGCTCGCGGTCGCGCACGATGTCGGGGTAGATTCCCAGGCTGGAATTGTTCAGGAAGATGCGGCCGTTGACTTCGCCCACATCCACCTTGATGGCGACCCCATGCACGACGTTGGCCACGGCCTCATCCAGATCCAGCGGGATCTTCAAGTCCTTGGCGAAGTGATTCAGGGTGCCCAGCGGCAGCACGCCCAGCCGCGTCGTCGTGCCGGCCAGCACCGAGGCCACGGCGTTGATGGTGCCGTCGCCGCCGCCCGCCACCACCACGGGCGCGCCCTCGGCCACGGCGCGCTCGGCGCGGGCGATCATCTCCTCGCCGCTTTTCGCCAGCGTGATGTCGGCCTCCACGCCCTGCGCGCGGAACTTCTCGGACAGCGCGGCGGTCCAGCCGCCGCAGTAGCCCAGGCCGGCGCTGGCATTCACAATGACGACGATTTGATCCATACGATTTATATTGTTTTCGCTTCGCGCCGGCGGCGCAAGGTGGAAATGGCGGTGATGCAAACGGCCAGCCACGCCACGCTGCCCGCCATCGCGGCCAGCACGTCGCTGACATAGTGCGCGCCCAGATAGACGCGGCTCAACGCCACCAACAATACCATCGTCAGGCAGAACGCCACCGTTCCCAAGCGCACATTCCACGCCGGCCGGGCGATCACGAGATAGCTGGCCAGCAGGCCGTAGAAGCAGGTGGCCGCCGTGGTGTGGCCGCTGGGGAAGCTGTAGGTCGCCAGCGTCACCAGCGGTTCCTCGAACACCGGCCGGGTGCGCTGGAACACATGCTTGAGCGCGACGTTCAGCAGCATCCCGCCCGGCACCGCGAACGCCAGCGCCAGCAGCCAGTAACGCTCCCGCGAGCGCCACAGATGCAGCGCGAAGACGCCAAACAGCAGCACCATGCCGGCCACCGAATGGGCCAGCGAGATGCCGAGCATGAAGCCGGTGAGCGGTTCGAACGCATGGGCGTTGAACCAGTGCGCCACCTGATGGTCCAACAGCGTGATGGCCTCCTGCCCCATCACCGCCTCGGCCAGTTCATGGAATACCCATCCGGAAATCACCAGCAACACCATGCCCACGGTCAGGTGCAGGCCGAATTCGCCGCCCGGAGACAATCTTGCCTCCACGAAACTAAGCAATTTGTTAGAAATTTGGTCCTCCCGCTTGGTCTGCCGATGAAGTTGGCCTAAAAACCACGAAACAACGAATTTACTGTTTATTTGCACAGTACCTGTTTATTCATACAGTAGTTGTGCTATTCTGAACTCCTCGATCAACACATCACCAACAAAAAGGAATTCACATGAGCACTTTGAACAGCAGCTATGGTTCCCGCTTCGGTCTGGAATACCTGCCTACCTCTTTCATGGTTCGCATGGGCAAACGCGAAATGATGGTGTGCCGTGACTTCCGCAAGCGCTTCTACGCGGTGAACCCGATCATGGAATGCGACACCGGCGTGCAGGCTGGCCATCTGGAAGTCCTGCTGTTCCGCCGCTGGCTGCTGATCCTGTCGAAATCGAAGGCTCACTAATGGTTGCCGGTGCCAGTTGCCCCACCCAGTCGCATGACAGGCCGGCCAACGCCGCCGCCTCGCTAGCGCTCCTCACCTGGGTTTGGCAACTGGCGAGCCGACATCCCGCGCCTCCACCGGATGCGCCTCATGCCACAGCGTTACAAACAGCACCATCACCACCGGACCGATAAACAGTCCCACCAGGCCCAGCGTTTCGACGCCGCCCAGTATGCCGAACAGTACGGCCAGGAATGGCAGCCGCGTGGCGTTGCCGATGATGCCTGGCCGTACAAAGTGATCCGCGACGAACAGCACCACGCCGCCCCACACCGCCACCCCGATGGCGGCGGGCAGCGCGCCATTGAAGGCCAGCAGGCCGGCCGCGCTCAGGAACGCCAGCGGCGCGCCGAAAGGAATGATGGCCAGGATGCCGGTCGCCGCCGCCCACAGCGCCGGCGAGGACAAGCCGGCCAACGCATAGCCAATACCGATCAGCACGCCTTCCGCCAGGCCCACCAGCACCAGTCCGTTGACGGTGGCGCGGATGGCGGTCGGGATTTTTTGCGCGTAATGCAGCCAGCGCTCGGGGCTGAGCCAATGGCTGCCGATGGCGCTGATCTGCCGGTTCAGCACCTCGCCGTCCTTGTAGAAGAAGAACAGGCACAGGAAGGCCAGACCGAAATCGACCAGCCGGTGCATGAAGCCCACGCCCGCTACCTTGAGCATGTCGCTGGCCGAATGGAAGCCGTTGATCTGGCGCTCGGACATCAGGTGCGCCAGGCCGTGCGGCTGGCTCAGCGTGGCTTGCCACCAGTCCGTGATGGCGTCGCCGATCACCGGCAGGTGGTGGATGAAGGCCGGCACAGGGATGCCGTCGGTGTTGGCCGTGACCACGTAGTTGGCCAGCTCCGGCGCCTGCCGCGCCGCCTGCGTCACGCCCAGCAGCACCGGCACGATGAACACGGCCGCCATCAGCAAGGTCAGCACGGCCGCCGCGATGATGTCATGCCGGCCGAAGCGCGCCCGCATGCGCAGGTACAGCGGCCAGGTCGCCACGCACAAGATTCCGGCCCAGATCAGCGGCAGGAAGAAGCGGTGCGTCACGAAGGCGGCCAATGCGATCAGCGCCAGCGAAAAACCGGCGCTCAGGATATCGCGCTGGGTTTCGGTCATTGCTCTCTCCCGAATGTTCTTATTGCCGCTATGGTAAGCGCATTTCGTCGCAATGCCACCACACCAATGACCGATTTCAGGCGTCCTTAAGCTTTTTCACACTGGCCGCGCAGGAAGTCGCGCAGCTGCAGCACCGTGGGCGTGACCTGCGAACGGTGCATGCACAGCATGTTGAGCGCGGTGGGCTCGCCCAGCACGTCGGGCAGCAACACCTGCAGCCGCCCGGAGCGGATATCGGCGCTCAGATCCAGCCGCGACTTGTAGGCGACGCCCAGTCCGGCCACCGCCCAGCGCCGCACCACGTCCGCATCGTCAACGCTGCGGTTGCCGCTGACGTGGATGACTTCCGGCTCGGCGCCCGCCTCTCGGTAAAAACTCCAGCGGTCGTGGATCACGTCATCCAGCATGAAGCGCAGGCAGTTGTGGCGCGACAGGTCGGCCAGCGAGTTCAGCTTGCCGTACTGCCGGATGTACTCCGGCGAGGCCACCAGCACGCGGCGGTTTTCCGGCGCCAGCGGGAAGGCGATCAGGCTGGAATCCTCCTGTACGCCATAGCGGATCGCGATGTCGACCGGCTGCCGGTACATGTCCGCCACGCGGTCGCTGATGGTGAGCTGGAAGCTGACCTTGGGGTACAGCGCCTGGAATGCGTCCAGCCACCCGACCACCATGTTGCGCCCGAGGTCTGACGGCATGGAAATTTTCAGCGTGCCGCCCGGTGTGTCCTGTCCCTGCGTCAGCGCATCGTGCCCTTCCTGCAGCAGGCGCAACGCCTCGCGCGCGTGGCGCAGATAGGTCTCGCCCTCCTCCGTCAGCCGCAGCGACCGCGTGGTGCGGGCGAACAGGCGCAGCTTCAGCTCGCCCTCCAGCCGCTTGACGGCCGCGCTGGCGAGCGCCGGCGAAATCTCCAGCTCGCGCGCGGCGGCGGACAAACTGCCCCGGTCGGCGGTCCGGACAAACACGGTTAAATCATCCAATCTCAGCATTTTCTTCAATTCTTTGAAAGTGTTTCTCCATAAAGCCTCTTTTTCGCCGCTGCGAAATAAATGATGATACGCCCATCCCAACCATTTCGGAGCAAATTCATGAAAGCCATTGCCTACCGCCAGTCCCTCCCGATCGAACATGCCGATTCGCTGATTGACATCGAGTTGCCGACGCCACAAGCCACCGGCCGCGACCTGCTGGTCGAGGTGCGCGCGATTTCGGTCAATCCGGTCGATACCAAGATCCGCCGCAACGTCGCCCCGGCCGAAGGCCAGGCCAAGGTGATCGGCTGGGACGCCGCCGGCGTGGTGCGAGCGGTCGGCCCCGACGTCACCCTGTTCAAGCCAGGCGACGAGGTGTGGTACGCCGGCGACCTGACCCGCGCCGGCACCAACAGCGAGCTGCACCTGGTGGACGAGCGCATCGTCGGCCACAAGCCGAAGAATATCGACTTCGCGCAGGCCGCCGCGCTGCCGCTGACCACCATCACCGCCTGGGAATTGTTGTTCGACCGTCTGGAAGTGAGCCGCGACGCCAGCGCCACGCAAGGCAAGTCGCTGCTGGTGATCGGCGCGGCGGGCGGCGTCGGCTCCATCCTGGTGCAGCTGGCGCGCCAGCTGACCGGCCTGACCATCATCGGCACCGCCTCGCGTGCGGAGACCGGCGAGTGGATCAAGCAGCTGGGCGCCCATCACGTGATCGACCACAGCAAGCCGCTGAACGAGGAGATCAGCCGCCTCGGCCTGCCACCGGTGACGTACGTGGCGGCGCTGAACCAGACCGACCACCACTGGGCCGCCATCGGCGAGCTGGTGGCGCCGCAAGGCAAGGTCGCGCTGATCGACGATCCGGCCGCCATCGACGTGCGCACGCTGAAGCGCAAGAGCGTGTCGCTGCACTGGGAGTTCATGTACACCCGCTCGATGTTCCAGACAGACGACATCCAGAAGCAGCACCAGTTGCTGAACGACGTCGCCAGGCTGGTGGAGACCGGCGCGGTGAAGACCACGCTGGCCGAACGCTACGGCAAGATCAACGCCGCCAACCTCAAGCGCGCGCACGCCCTCATCGAGAGCAACACCGCCAAGGGGAAGATCGTGCTGGAAGGCTTCTGATCAGGCTCGGGCAGCGGCGGCGGTCGCGGCGTCCGCCTCGGCCCGCAGCCGCGCCAGCACCGCCTCGTCATGCCGCGTCAGCGCGTCCTGCATGCGGCTGGCGGCGGCGCAGGAATCCTCCAGCACCTGTATCAGCGCGGCTTGCCGGCGCTTCAGGCCGGCCGAGTCGTAGCCCAGATCGTCGAACATGCGGCCGATGTCCGCGCAGTAGTCGCGCAACTCCATCATGGAGCCCTTGGTGAATTCGATATCGGTGCGCATGCTGTGGTCGAGGTCCAGCATCTCCAGCTTTTCGTGCGCCACCGGCGACGCTTCGCGAATCGCCGGCCCCCAGCGTTCAAACTTGCCGGCGATGCGGCGCATGGTGACGATTTTCTGATCCAGCATGCGGCAGTAGTGCCAGCACAGCCACCACACCGGCAGGCGCGCCATGAAGCGCGGCAGTCCGGCCGTGGTCAGGTTACGTTCGAGTTTTTGGACAGCGGCGACCAGACGCCGCGCGCTGGGTCCGGTGGAAAATTGGGACATGATGGCAGCTCCGAGGATGAGTCCAGAGAGCTACGGTAGCCGCCGCATCAAATGCACGGTTTGATGCGGCTTAAACTTCGTGCGGATTTTATGCGGAAGTCTTGCGCAGCATGGCTTTGATGCCGCGCAGGCCCTGACGGATGCGCGCCTCGTTCTCGATCAGCGCGAAGCGCACGTACTCGTCACCGTACTCTCCGAAACCGATGCCGGGGGACACGCAAACCTTGGCCTCGGCCAGCAGCAGCTTGGAGAACTCCAGCGAGCCGAGATGGCGGTACGCTTCCGGGATGCGCGCCCAGATGTACATCGAGGCTTTCGGCTTGTCGACCGGCCAGCCCGCCTCGCACAGGCCCTTGTGCAGCACGTCGCGCCGGCTCTGGTACTGCGCGCAGATCTCGCTCACGCACGACTGGTCGCCTTCCAGCGCCGCGATGGCCGCCACCTGCACCGGCGTGAAGCTGCCGTAATCGTGGTAGCTCTTGATGCGCGCCAGCGCCGCCACCAGCTCCTTGTTGCCGACCATGAAGCCGACCCGCCAGCCCGCCATGTTGTAGCTCTTGGACATGGTGAAGAATTCCACCGCCACGTCGCGCGCGCCCGGCACCTGCATGATGGACGGCGCCTTCCAGCCGTCGAACACGATGTCGGCGTAGGCCAGGTCGTGCACCACCAGGATGTTGTGCTGGCGCGCCAGCGCCACCACCCGCTCGAAGAATTCCAGCTCCACGCACTGCGCGGTCGGATTCGAGGGGAAGCCGAGGATCATCATCTTCGGCTTCGGATAGCTTTCGCGCACCGCGCGTTCCAGTTCGTCGAAGAAGTCGACGCCCGGCGTCATGCGCACCGAGCGGATGTTCGCGCCGGCGATCACCGCGCCCCAGATGTGGATCGGGTAGCTGGGATTCGGCACTAGCACGGTGTCACCCTGGTCCAGCGTGGCCAGCATCAGGTGCGCCAGGCCTTCCTTGGAGCCGATCGTGACGATGGCTTCCGAGTCCGGATCGAAGTCGACCTCGTAGCGGGTTTTGTACCATTTGGAGATGGCGCGGCGCAGGCGCGGAATGCCTTTGGAGGCCGAGTAGCCGTGCGTATCGGGCCGCTGCACGGTGTCGACCAGCTTGCCCACGATGTGCGGCGGCGTGGCGCCATCGGGATTGCCCATCGACATGTCGATGATATCCTCGCCGCGCCGGCGTGCCGCCAGCTTGAGCTCGGCGGTGACATTGAAAACGTAAGGGGGTAAGCGATCGATGCGCGCAAAGCTGCGCGGCGTTGAAGTGTCAGTCATGAATTGTCCACGTAAGCGCCCGGATCCGTCCGAGCGACGTCGATGCAGAGTGCATCGGGATCGATACTAGACGATCCCGTCCATGTCTGGCAAGTGCTTTAAACCGCGGCCGGCTTGTCGTGCTCGCTGAACCACTCGAACAGGATCAGGCCGATGATGGATAGCAGCGGCATGGTGCACAGGGTCAGGACCACCCACAGCACCGGCGAGCGCCCGAGGCGCTTGGCGGCGATGCCGATGAAGATCAGGTGCAGCACCAGGCACACGAAAATGGCGATGCCGGCGGCGATGATCAGCAGCACCGACTGGCTGGTGTATTTGAACAGCGGCGGCAGGAAGGACGCGACGGCGAGTATCCACAGCACCAGCGTCACAGCGGCGGCGGCAATGGGTTGTTGAGCGCGATCGACTTGCATGGCTTCTCCTTGGTGAAGCGGCTATGCTGCCACGATCTGCTTGCAAAAGCAACAAGCTCCTATTTGTAGGCCGGGACCTGGATGACGATAGGTGTGGGCGGCAAAGGCGGCGCCTTCGGTACCGCGTTATTAAGCACGAAGGTCATGACGGTGATGGCGGCGATCCCGGAGCCGATGAACATGCCCACCATCCATTTGATCATGGTGGCCGAGAGGCGCTCAAGGTCGGCCTTGGTGACCATGGTGGTTTCGATATGGTCGAGCCGCGTTTCTATCTTCGACAGGCGTTCGAGTACGTTGACAAACATCTGGTCATGCTTGTCGAGGCGGACTTCAATTTTATCAAGGCGGGCATCGATATCCATAATGGATTGATCGTAGGCCTCCACACGCCGCTCAGGCAAGCTGAGCCGGTTTGATCTAGCGCAAGGATGTGAGCGCGGAGGCGAGCACGATGGCGGCGATGGCCAGCCACTGCGTCAGCGTCAGATGCTCGCCCAGCACCGCCATGCCGGCCAGCGCGCTCAGCGCCGGCGCCGCGCTGCTGAACATGCTGAAGGTGCGCGACGACAGCGTGCGCATCGACAGCATCTCCAGCGTGTACGGCAGCGCGCTCGACATCACCGCGATCGCAGCGCCAATCATCAGGTACGACGGCGTCAGCAGCACCCCGCCCGCATGCCACACGCCTATCGGCAGGATGAACACCGAGGCCGCCAGCATGCCCCACGCCACCGACTGCCCGCCCGACATGGACGACACCCGCTTGCCCACCACGATGTACAAGGCCCAGCACACCGCCGCGCCGGCGGCGTACGCCACGCCCACGGGATCGAGCCCGTCGACATGGCCATGGATCGGCAGCAGGAAGTACAAGCCCAGCACCGCCAGGCACACGGCCACGAAGTCGCGCGGCCGGTGCGAGGCCAGCACCGCCACCGTCAGCGGCCCGGCCACCTCGATCGCCACCGCGACGCCCATCGGGATGCGGCTGAAGGAACGATAGATCAACAGGTTCATCAGGCCGATCACCGAGCCGTAGATGGCCACGTTGACGGCCTGCCGCCACGTCAGCGGCGTGCGCCATGGACGGAACATCAGCAGCATCACCAGCGCCGAGATGCCGACGCGGTAAGCCGTCACGCCTTCCACGCCGACCTTGGGGAACAGATGCTTGGCGATCGCCGCGCCCACGTTCAGCGAGAGCTGGCTGCACAACAGGGCCAGCCCCGCCAGCCAGGGGTTGCCGGCGGCTGGCGTCTTGTCCTGGTTCATGTCATTTGGCCGACAGTTCCAGCTTCAGCAAGACCGGCTTGCCCGCCTCGCCGCTGGTGCCGGCCGGAGCGCCCGCCCTGGCGGCGGCCGGATTGACGCCAGCCTGCTTCAACACCGCCATCACCGCCTCCGCACGACGCGCACCCAACTGCGGCAAGGCGTCCTTGTCCAGCGGCTGGTTTTGTTCCAGGCGCTCGCGCAGCTTGTCGTAGAACTCGGTGGCGTCCGCGACCTGCGGCTCGCCCTGCACCAGCTTGCCGAGGCGTTGCAGCACCGGCAGTTTCTTCTTCGATTCGGCGGTGTCGGCGGCGGCAGCGGCGCCGGCGCTCTCGGCGGCTTTCTTTTGCCTGTCCAGTTCGGCCGCGCCGAAGCGTTCCGCATACAGGTCGCGCAAGGCGGAGCGCACCTTGCGCTGGCCGATGTCCAGCGGTCCCGGTTGCTCGTCCGCGCCCAGCTTGATGTCGGCACGCGCCAGCACCGTGCGGCGCAGCGCCATGGCACGCAGCGCGGCGCTGTCGCTGACTTCGTTGTAGGCGCCGGGGACGGACAGCTTCAGCTCGGGCTTCCTGGCCAGGATCTTGGCGACCTGCTGCAGCTTCTCGCGTTCCGGCGGCAGCACCACGTCGCTGCCGGCGTCGAAGTCGACCGCCTCCAGCTTGTCGCCGCTGACGCCGAACAGATTGCCCAGCGCGCGGAACGGCGACGTCACGATCTTGGTCATGATGTTGCCCAGCGCCTTCCACACCACCGCGCCATAGCTGAAGCTCGGGTCGTTCATATTGCCGGAAACGGGGACGCCAAGATCGATGCGGCCATTGCTGTCCTTGAGGATGGCCAACGCCAGCTCCAGCGGCAGCTTGAGCGCATCGGGACTGTCGATGCGTTCGCCCAGCGTGAGGTTGTCGAGCACCACCTGGTTATTGCCCTCCAGCTGGTTGTTGCGCACCTTGTATTGCAGGTCCAGCGAGATCTTGCCTTCCGCGATCTTGTAGCCGGCGAACTTCATGCTGTAAGGCGAGGCCGACACCATGTCGACATTCTTGAAGATCACGTTGAGATCGGTGTTGTCGGCCGGGACGAACGGATTCAGCTGGCCGCGCACGCGCGCCATGCCAAAGTCGTCGACGCGGCCATCGAGTTCGATCTGGCTGCGCGCGTCGCGCCTGGACGACAGGCCGGTGATGACGCCGTTCAGCTCATAGATCTTGGCGGCGAATTGCGGACGCAGGCTCAGGTCGGTGAAGTCCAGCTTGGCGTTTTGCACGCGCACGCGGC
This sequence comes from Duganella sp. SG902, assembly GCF_013376005.1. Classification (GTDB taxonomy): domain Bacteria; phylum Pseudomonadota; class Gammaproteobacteria; order Burkholderiales; family Burkholderiaceae_D; genus Rugamonas. Next base: position 112,305 of record NZ_JABMJK010000016.1, read on the forward strand.
GCATGCGGATCGGGAATGGTTCGCCGGCCGCAGCCGGGGCTGCGGCAGGCGTGGACGCAGCCGCCGGCGCTTGCTGTTGCACCAGCAAGCGTTGGGCATTGAAGCTGCGGTCGTTCTCGATAATCAGGATCGCGTTCGGCTCCACCACGCGCAGCTCGGCCACATCGAGCAGGTCGGGCTTGAGGCTGAGCGCCACCGTATCGGCGCGCACGGATTTCCAGTGGGCGAAGCGGTCGTTGTCTTCCTCGTTGAGCGACAGTTCGGCCACTTCAAACGAGCCGTCGTAACGCAACGCCGGATCGGCCTTGCTGCCGCCCGCGCCGGTGCGCAAGCGGCCTTGCGCGTTGATCGCCCCGTCGGCGATTTTCAGCTTCACGTATTTGGCCAGCAGCGGCTGCACCGGCGCCAGCGCCAGCTTGCTCAGTTTCAGGTCGGTATCGACGGCGCCGGTCGATGGCACGACCTTGCCCTTGGCCACCAGTTGGCCGCCCTCGCGCAGGGCGACGCTGCCATCGAAGGCCAGCGGCTTTTTCAGGTCGGTGCCGGCGTCGCGCACTTTCAGGTTGAAGTCTTGCAGATTGACCTTGATGCCGGTGCTGGCGTCGTCATAACGCGCGCCAAACTTGTTCAGCTCGACGGACTTGACCTCCGCCACCCATGGCGCCTCGCGCTGGGCCGACGCGGCTGGCGCTGACGCTTTGGCCGCGCCGCCGCCGCCAGAACCCGGCAAGGCCGACAGGAACAGGAACTGGCCCTTGGCGTCGCGCGACAGGTCCAACTGGCCGCCGTCCGCGTAGAGACGCCCGACGCTGGCCTTGCGCGCCGCGAGATCCAGCGATGCCTCGTCAAAACCGATGCGCGACAGCTTGAGCGGGGCCAGCGAGCCGCTGTTCATCGACACGTTATCCATGGAAAAAGAGCCGCCGTCGAGCGTCAGCTTCGAGCCATCCAGTTGCAGGCCGAGTTTCAGCTGCGCCTTGTCGGCACTAACCTTGAGCACCGGGCTGACCGTCTCATCAACGTAACTGAGCGCCACCGAGTCCAGCCCGATCTGCTTGAACTGGACTTTCCAGCCCTCCCCTTTGGGCGCCGGCGCGGCGGCGGCAGGCTTGGCCGGCGCGGGCAGCATCAGGCCGGCCACATCGAGCTCGCCGCGCGCATCGCGCCGCACGGCCAACGCGCCGCCATTCAACTGCAAGCCGCCCACTTGAACCGAGCGCTTCAGCAAATCGACGCCGACATCGCTGACCGCCAGCTGCTTGAACTTCACAAACGGCGCGTCGATTCCGCGCTTGAGCGACAAATCGTTCAGGCTCAGGCCGGCGCCAGCCAGGCTGGCATCCAGCCGGCCATCCTTGTAGGAGAACTTGTAGGGCAGCTGCGCCGACAACTTGCCGTCGGCCACCACAATCCGCGAGAACGACTTCAGATACGCCGCCATGCCCGGCAAGGCCACGTTCTCCAGCGTCAGCAAACCGCTGCCGCCGATCGGATTGACCGCCGCCACGCCCTTCCAGCGCAGCTTGCCGCCAAGACCGGCATCCGCGCTCAGCGTGTAATCGCCGTTTTCGTCCGGCAGCGTGCTGAGGTTATTCAGCGCGAAGGTGATCGGCGCAAAGGTATCGTCATAGCCGGCGTGCTGGTCGTGCATCGTCACCTTGCCGCCATCCAGCGCGAAGTGCTCGATCACCAGGCGCGGCATGCCCGAATCGCTGTCATCCTTCTTGTGCTTGTCCAGCGTGGCCAGGAACTCGGCGATATTGAACTTGCCATCCCTGGCGATCGCCAATTGCACCGACGGTTCGGTGATGCGGATCTCGGCGAAGCTGTACGCGCGCCGGAACAGCGAGCGCCACTGCATTTCCACCGCCAGCCCGCCCACCGCGAACAGCGGCGCGTCGTTGGCCTCGGTCAGGCGCACGTCCTTCGCCTCCAGCCGCAGCGTGAACGGATTGAACGTGAGTCCGCCGATGCTGGCCTTGCGCTCCAGCTCGGTCTCGGCGTACTTCGGAAGCTGGCTCTTGATGACACTTGGCACCAGCCAGAAGCCCGCCACCGCATACACCCCGACCGCGCTTGCCGCGCCGATCGCCCACCGCTTCCATCGTATCGTCATACCCTGCCAACCTTTGCTTTTTTTATGTTACAGGCAACAGTATAATCGAAGGATGAATGCCCAACTTGAACCCTTCCACGCCATTGCCATCAGCAAGCTGGCGCATGCCCTGAAAGCCCAGGGCCGATCGATCATCCACATGGAGTTTGGCCAGCCCTCGACCGGCGCGCCGCAGGCCGCCATCGCCAGGGCGCACGCGGTGCTGGACGCCGAAAGCATGGGCTATTGGGAAAGCGCGCCGCTGAAACAGCGGCTGGCGCGGTTCTACCAGGAACGTTACGGGGTGCAAGTGTCTGCCGAGCAGTTCGTGCTGACCTGCGGCGCCTCGCCGGCGCTGGTTCTGGCGCTGAGTTCGATGTTCTCGCCGGGCGACCGCATCGCCATGGCGCGTCCCGGCTACGTCGCCTACCGCAACACGCTCAAGGCGCTGCACATGACGCCGGTGGAAATCGCCTGCGGCGCGGAAGTGGGCTTCCAGCTGACCGCGGCCGCGCTGGCCGCGCTCGAACCGGCGCCGCAAGGCGTGATCATCGCCAGCCCGGCCAACCCGACCGGCACCTTGATCAAGGCAAACGAGTTGGACGCCATCGCGGCCGTGTGCCGCCAACGCGGCATCCGCATCGTCTCGGACGAGATTTATCACGGCCTGAGCTACGTGGAGCCGGCGCAAACCATCCTCGCCTACGCACCACAGGCGCAGGTGGTCAGCAGCTTCTCCAAGTATTTCAGCATGGCTGGATGGCGCCTCGGCTGGCTGCTGGCGCCGATGGACCACGTCGAGCGCGCGCAAGCCTACTGCGGCAACCTGTTCCTGACCGCGCCCTCGCTCAGCCAGCACGCCGGCCTGGCCGCCTTCGACGCGCTGGACGAGCTGGACGGCCATCTCAAGGTCTACCGCGAAAACCGCCGCCTGCTGCTGGCCGCCCTGCCGGAACTGGGCCTGACCACGGTGGCGCCGCCCGATGGCGCGTTCTACATCTACGCCAGCATCGCCCACCTGACCGACGACAGCCTGGGCTTCTGCAAGCGCCTGCTGGAAGATACCGGCATCGCCAGCGCGCCGGGCATCGATTTCGATCCGGTCGACGGCAAGCACTTCATCCGCTTCAGCTTCGCGGTGTCGACGGCGGAAATCGAAGAAGCCATCCGCCGCATGAAGCCGTGGTTCGCGGCGCAGGCCGGAAAGGACTGATCATGCGCTTCCCCTCCCTGCTCCGCCGCGCCGCACTGGCCGCCGCCGTGACGCTGGGAGGATGCGCGGCGCCGCCACCCGCCCCCAGCCAGCTGGATGCGGAAATGCAGCGCCTGATGGCCGCCGCCCACGTCCCCGGACTGGCGGTGGCCATCATCCGCGACGGCCAGGTCACGCAGCGCGGCGCCTACGGCTACGCCAACGTTGAAAAGCGGCAGCCGCTGCGCACCGACACCATCATGTATGGCGCGTCGCTGACCAAGGCCGCCTTCGCCTACATGGTCATGCAACTGGTGGACGAAGGCGTGCTGGCGCTGGACGCGCCCCTGCCCGCCCTGCTGAACAAGCCGCTGCCCGACTATCCGAAATATGCCGACCTGAAGGACGATCCGCGCTGGCGGCAGGTGACGCCGCGCATGCTGTTGTCCCATACCAGCGGCCTGCTCAACTGGCGCTTCATCAACGAGAACAACCAGCTCGACTTCAAATACCCGCCCGGCACCCGCTACGTGTATTCCGGCGAGGGTTTGAACATCCTGCAACTGGTGGTCGAGGAACGCACCGGCCTGCCCCTGCAGACCCTGATGCAGCAACGCGTGTTCGATCGTTTCGGCATGCGCGACAGCAGCATGGTGTGGCGCAAGGAATGGGAAGGCCGCGAGACCACGCACTACGCCAAGGACGGCGCCGTCATCGCGCACAAACGGCGCGGCGAAGCGCGCGCCGCCGGCTCGATGGACACCACGATCAACGACTACGCCGCCTTCATGGCGGGCGTGCTGCGCGGCGAAGGCCTGTCGCCGGCCGCCTACCGCGAGATGCTGTCGCCACAGATGGCCATCGTCTCGCTGCAACAGTTTCCCTCGCACTGGCCCGGCGACACCGACTTGTGGCGCGAGGTCGGCCTGACCATCGGCCTCGGCTGGCCGTTGTACCAGTCGCCGCGCGGACCTGCTTTCTTCAAGGAAGGCAACGACGATGGCACCAATAACTTCGCGTTGGGCTTCGCGCGCCAGCGTGATGGCATGGTCTTGCTCAGCAACAGTTCGAACGCGCAGGCCATGTTCCTCCCCGCCGTGGAGTACGTCTACGGGAAGACCTGCCTGCCGTGGTTCTGGATGAATTACATCCCCTACGACCGGCCCGAACTGATGACGCCACAGGCACGCACGCATCCGGTGCTGAGCGCCGGATGCGGCCTTTGAGCAAGCTATTGCTCGGTCATGCCACGCAGGTTTTCAATGTCCGCCACGGCATGGCGCCAGGCGATTTCCGGATCGTAGACCGGGGCCGATTGCAGGCCGAGCTGGATGTCCTTGAGGACTTTGTTACCCAATGAGATCTTGTAGCGCAACGCCGTGTACTCGATGTCGTAGGTTTGTTTCAACCCCTGAGTGCGCGTATAGGTGTCGTGAGAGGCAGACATATATCCTCCTTGTTCAAAGCGTACTCCTAGGATAGCACTAACTCAAAAGTCCGGCATTTTCGCGATCAGTTTATCGAGCGTGATCGGATAGTTGCGCACACGCACGCCGGTGGCGTTGTAGATGGCGTTGGCCACCGCCGCGCCCACGCCGCAAATGCCCAGTTCACCCACGCCCTTGGCTTTCATCGGGGAAGAGACCGGATCGGTTTCATCCAGGAAAATCACTTCCTGATGCGGAATGTCGGCGTGCACCGGCACCTCGTAGCCGGCCAGGTCGTGGTTGACGAAGAAGCCGGCGCGGTGGTCGACCACCAGGTCCTCCATCAAGGCCGCGCCCAAGCCCATGGTCATGGCGCCGATCACCTGACTGCGCGCCGACTTGGGATTGAGGATGCGCCCGGCCGCGCACACGGCCAGCATGCGGCGCACGCGGGTTTCGCCGGTGGCCGCGTCGACGCCCACTTCGACAAAATGCGCGCCGAAGGTCGATTGCTGGAATTTCTTGTCGAGGTCGCCGTATTCCATGGCGTCCTCGCCCACCAGCTCGCCGTTGGCGGCGGCCTGGATCAGCGGGAACGCACGGCCGTCCGCGCGCACCTCGCCGTGCGCGAACTCGGCCACAGTGGGATCGAGCCCCAGCTTCTGCGCGGCCAGCTCGCGCAGCTTGACGCAGGCCGCGTACACGCCCGCCGTCGAGCTGTTGCCGCCCCACTGCCCGCCCGAGCCGGCGGACACTGGAAAGTCCGAATCGCCCAGCCTGACCACCACCTGCTTCAGAGGCACGCCCATCATCTCGGCGGCGGTCTGGGCGATGATGGTGTAGCTGCCGGTGCCGATGTCGGTCATGTCGGTCTCCACCGTGACCACACCCTGCGCATCGAGCCGCACGCGCGCCGCCGATTTCTGCACCAGGTTGTTGCGGAACGCCGACGCCATGCCGATGCCGACCAGCCAGCGGCCATCACGCGTCTTGCCCGGTTGCGGATTGCGCTTGTCCCAGCCGAAACGCTGAGCGCCCATGCGCAGGCAATCGACGTAGCGGCGCGTGGAAAACTTGCGCTCGCGCTTGGCCGGATCGACCGTGGTGTCGTTGATGATGCGGAAGGTGATCGGATCCATCTTCAGCTTTTCCGCCATCTCATCCATGGCGATTTCCAGCGCCATCAGGCCGGGCGCCTCGCCCGGCGCGCGCATGGCGTTGCCCTCGGGCAGATCGAGCACGGCCAGCCGCATTCTCGTCAACCGGTTCGGCCCGGCGTACAGCAATTGCGTTTGCTGCACGGCGGTTTCCGGCTTACCGTCCGGCAGATCGCCCGACCAGCTTTCATGCGCGATGGCGCTGATCTTGCCCTCGCGCGTGGCGCCGATGCGGATGCGCTGAATAGTGGCGGGCCGGTGCGTGGTGTTGTTGATCATCAGCGGCCGCTGCAAGGCCACCTTGACCGGCCGGCCCGCCGCCTTCGCGCCCAGCGCGGCCAGCAGCGCCTCGGCGCGCAGGAACAGCTTGCCGCCGAAGCCGCCGCCGATGTAGGGCGAGACCAGCCGCACGTTTTCCTCCGGAATACCCAGCGTTTTCGCCATGTCGCCCTTGCTCCAGTTGATCATCTGGTTGGCGGTCCACAGCGTGAGCTTGTCGCCCTGCCACGACGCCACCGAGGCGTGCGGCTCCATCATCGCGTGAGACTGGTCGGGCGTGGTGTAGGTGGCGTCCAGCCGCACCGGTGCGGCGTTGTAGGCGCCGTCGAAGTCGCCCACCTTCTTGTCCTGGTTTTCCTTGTCCTTGTGCTGTTTGGCGCCGTCCTTGGCCTTGGCCAGGTCGTAAGCGCCCTGCTCCTTGCTGTACTTGACCTTGACCAGCTGCGCCGCCGCGCGCGCCTGCTCGAACGTCTGCGCCACCACCAACGCGATGGCCTGATGATAGTGCTGGATCTCCGGACCGCCCAGCAACTTGGCGGTGTTGAACTTGCCCTTGCCCAGCTTGCCCGCGCTGTCCGCGGTCACGACCGCCAGCACGCCGGGCGCGCGCCGGGCCTCGGCCACGTCGAGGGACGTGATGCGGCCCTTGGCGATGCCGGCGCCGACCACGTAGCCATACGCCGCCTCGCGTTCATAGGCGTACGGCGCGGTGCCGGTGGTCTTGTAGGGGCCGTCGATGCGGTCGGTGGCGTGGCCGATCACCTTCAGCTGATCGATGGGATTGGTGGTGGCGGGGGTCAGGAATTTCATGTCAGCCACCTTTCTTCGCATCGGCCAGCACCGCCGCCAGCGTGCGCTGCACCAGCGGCACCTTGAACGCGCTCTCCGCGCTGGGCTTGGCGCCATCCAGCAAGCGCTCGGCCACCGCGCGCGCGCCCTGGTTCATGCTGGCGTCCGCGGCGGGACGCCGCCATGGCTTATGCGCGACACCACCCAATGCCACGCGGCCGCTGCCGTCCGGCAGCACGATCGCCGCCACCGAAATCAGCGCGAACGCATACGAGGCGCGGTCACGCACCTTGCGATAGATGTGCACGCCGCCCGTGGGTTTGGGCAAGGTCACGCTGGTGATCAGCTCGCCCTGCGTCAACGCATGCTCGATGTGCGGCGTGCCGCCGGGCAGGCGATGGAAGTCGGCGATCGGGATGGTGCGCGTGGCGCCGTCCGGCTTGACGGTTTCCACCGTGGCGTCCAGCAAGGCCATCGCAACCGCCATGTCGCTCGGATGGGTGGCGATGCAGGCGTCGCTGGCGCCGAGGATGGCGTGGTTGCGGCTGTAGCCGCCGATGGCGGAACAGCCAGCGCCAGGCTCGCGCTTGTTGCAGGGCTGGTTGGTGTCGTAGAAGTACGGGCAGCGCGTGCGCTGCAACAGGTTGCCGGCCGTGGTGGCCTTGTTGCGCAACTGCGCCGACGCCCCGGCCAGCAAGGCGCGCGACAGCACGGCGTAATCCTTGCGCACGCGCGCGTCGGCGGCGAGGTCGGTGTTGCGCACCAGCGCGCCGATGCGCAGGCCGCCGCCGGGCGTGGCCTCGATCTTGTCGAGCGCCAGACCGTTGACGTCGATCAGGTGTTGCGGGCTTTCGATTTCCAGCTTCATCAAGTCCAGCAGATTGGTGCCGCCGGCGATGAAGCGGGCGCCGGGCGTGCGGGCGGCGGCAGCGGCCGCCTCGGCGGGCGATTGCGCGCGCTGGTAGGTGAAGGCCCTCATGCGCCCACCTCGGTCATGGCGTCGATGATGTTGGAGTAGGCGCCGCAGCGACAGATGTTGCCGCTCATGCGCTCGCGCAGCTCGGCCGCGTTGAGCAGCGGCTTGGCGTTGAGATCGGCGGTGACGTGGCTGGGAATGCCTTGCTTGATTTCATCCAGCACCGCCACGGCGGAACAGATCTGCCCCGGGGTACAGTAACCGCACTGATAGCCGTCGTGCTTGATGAACGCCGCCTGCATGGGATGCAGCTTGTCCGGTGTGCCGAGGCCTTCGATGGTGGTGATCTTGTCGCCATCGTGCATCACGGCCAGCGAGAGGCAGGAGTTGATGCGGCGGCCATTGACGATCACCGTGCAAGCGCCGCACTGGCCGTGATCGCAGCCCTTCTTGGTGCCGGTGAGATGCAGATGTTCACGCAAGGCATCAAGCAAGGTGGTGCGGGTGTCCACTTCCAGCGCGTGCTGTTTGCCGTTGACTTGCAGGGAGAACTTGGTCGCGGTCGGTGGCGGCGTGCCAGGCTGCGCCTCGGCCGTCAGCGGCACGGCCGTGGAAGTCGCGGACAAGGCGCCCGCAATCAGCAAATTACGCCGGGAAAGACTAACGTCGCTCAGATCATTCATCTCGTCGCATCCTCCAACCGTTGGGTCTGCGCCCATAGTAAATGCGATGCGGCTGGAGGTTAAACACAATTGACCAATGTCGTTGACGGCACCGGTGGTTGGATCAGAATGGAGGTCTCCCAACGTGACCGCAACAGGCCATGCCATGAATGCGCCAACCGACAAAGACTACATCGATGCAAAACTGCAAGCCGTCATCGAAAAAATGAATGGCGATATCAGAGCGCATCAACTAACCACCGATGCTCGCCTGGACAAGCTCGACGAAACCGTGGCACACGGCTTGCAAAGCCTGGATCTCAGAATCACCCAGGTAGAGTCCAAGCTCGACGAAACCGTGGCACACGGCTTGCAAAGCCTGGATCTGAGAATCACCCAGGTAGAGTCCAACTTCCAGCACGAACTGCAACTGCTGCGTGAAGAGTTCAACGCCAAGCTCGCCCAGATGGAGACTAACTTTCATCGCAGCCAGATCGATGTGATGAAGTCGACTATCGGCAGCATGGTCGCACTAACGGCTGTGTCCGTGACCGTGACCTCGGTTCTATTCCTTAACTTGTCACGCAAGGAAGAAGCTCCGCTTAAACCTCATGCAAGCGCCGTGTCCAGTCCTCTATCTGGCCCGACTGCGCACGGCGGGCAAAGGTGGTGCGCCAGTTGGATGACAGCTGAGCAATCCGCGAGGCTTGTTGCCACTCGTCCAGCATTAGTTGTGTAGAGAACAGCGCGCTGATCAGGCGCCGCATCGGCCAGTCCGGCTGTGGCCGCTCGACCAGTTCAAAGGCGTCGCCGCGCGCGATCCAGCCTTCGCACAGCACGCGGTAGTACCAGCCAGTGGCGCCGGAGTTCTGCATGAACAGCGCCGCGTCCTCGCGCCGCAGGCGGCGGTTCAATCGCCAGCACGGCTGCCGCCCCTGCGACACTTGCACCATGGCCGAGCCCACCTGGTAAATATCGCCGATGTGCACGTTCCGCTCTGTCATGCCGGAGGTGGAGATGTTCTCGCCAAACGTGCCGGGCGGCAGCGCCGGCCAAAGCGCGTAATTCTCGGCGGCGTAATGATGCAAGGCCTTCTCCGGCCCGCCGTGATAGACGCGGTCGCCCTGCTCGTCACCTTGCAAGCCGTCGAACGACAGCCACAGTTTGCCCTGTTGCGGCGTTTTCACGATGCCGCTCGACACCTCGGCATGCCCGTCGCGCAACAGCGGCCTGGCCTTGCCGACGAACAGCGTCTTGATCACGCTCATTTCAACCACGCCGCCAGCATCGCCCTGCCGGCGCGCTCCAGTTCCACGCCGTAGCGCCGCGTATCCTCGCGCAGGCGATGCAGATCCACACCGGCCTGCTGCAACTCCACCGCATGCCCCGTCAGCCACTGTTCCAGCGCGCCCGGCTCAAACTCCGCGTGGAACTGAATGCCCAGCGCGTGGTCGCCCACCTGGAAGGCCTGGCACGGCGTGCCAACTGTCCACGCGATTGAAGGCACGCCTTCCGGCAAGCGGATATTGTCGCCATGCCAGTGCAACACCGGCACGCCGCGCAAGTGCGACAGCGGACCGGCATGTTCGCACACATCCACCGGCGACCAGCCGATCTCCTTGCCTGCGGCGCGGCCGCTCACCTCGCCGCCCAAGGCCACCGCCATCAACTGCGCGCCGAGGCATACGCCCAGCGTCGGTTTCTTCAATGCCAGGCGCAACTTGATGCCGGCGATTTCGTCGGCCAACCACGGATACAAACCGGTGTCGTTCACGCCGATCGGTCCGCCAAGCACCACCACCAGTTCGGTGTCGCGCCACTGCGCCTCGGTCAGCGGCACGCCGGCGTGCTGATACGTGATCCGATATCCACGCGCCTCCAGCGGCGCGGCAAAGCTGCCCAGATCCTCAAATCCGACATGATAAAGCGCGATGCAGTTCATAATTCACCTTAAAATAGGAGTCCTAATTATCTGCATGATACCTCAAAATTGGCGCCGCTGCTGAGCGCCTGCGATCGCACTCGTTTGAGGGATAAAGTTGACAGGCCTGGAGGACTGGCCAGCCAGATGCCCAGTTGCAAACCGTGATCGAACGGCTCAACGGCGAAGCCGAAGCGCATCGCCGTTTGGACAAGCTTCCTTCTAAGTTGGCGCTGGCTCCGTCATTCCGGCGAAAGCCGGAATCCATGCTGACTCAGATCAGCCGTTCCATGGATCCCGGCCTGCGCCGGGATGACGGCGTTCAAGCGGCGATCAGTTGAGCGGAAGCGGCTTCGTTCGCCACGTCTTCGGCCATCTTGATCAAGTGGAAGGCGGGCGTGGCGCTGGCCTGCACCGCGATATCAATTTCAGTCACCTCGGTGCTTTTGCCCGCAGAAATGATTAAGCCTTGTTGGACTCGGCCTGCAGCGCGGCGATGATGGTCTCGGCGTAGGTCTTCGGGAAAGCGACGATGGCATCCTCTTCCCCGCCAAAGCCCTGCTGGCGAATCACGATCTCGCCGCGCACATTGGTATAGATGGCAATCGCATCCACCTGCTGCACCACGATGCTTTTTTGCTTCTCCGGATTCCAATCCCAATCGTTTGCCATCATGCCCTCTCAAAAGTGTTGAATTCAAATCATACATTGATCGGGAGCATCAATCTATCGTTCAACCATGACTTGACATCCAACCTACCAGAAGGTAGGCTACTCGCATGGGAAAATCATCGAACACTGCGGACGACATTCTGGCCTGCGCGCACAAACTCATCATCGCCGGCGGCTACAACGGCTTCAGCTACGCCGACATCGCCGACGTGGTGGGCATCCGCAAGGCCAGCATCCATCACCACTTCCCCAGCAAGGTGGATCTGGCGAAGGTGCTGGTCAGCCGATACCGCGAGTCGGCCGAGAATGGCATCAGGAACCTGGAGCATGGCATCGCCGATCCGCTCGACCAGCTGCGCGCCTACGTGCAGTACTGGACCACGTGCATCAGCGACGCCAGCGCGCCCTTCTGCGTTTGCGCCCTGCTGGCCAGCGAACTGCCGATCCTGCCGGAGGAAGTGGCGAAGGAAATCCGCACCTACTTCAGCTTCCTGTCGGGGTGGCTGACGGCCGTGCTGGAACGCGGCGTGCGGCAAGGCGTCATCTCCCTGCGTCACGCGCCGCGCGTCGAGGCGGAGGCATTCATGGCGACCGTGCACGGCGCCATGCTGTCGGCGCGGGCCTACGGTAATGCAGATATTTTTGGCGTCATCATGACGCCGCAACTGGAGCGCCTCTCGGCCCAAAGCTGAGGCGTTTTTTTTAAACACAAAACCTACCAATTGGTAGGTAGATATTTAGGACGGACGCAATAATGAATACTCAAACTACCAATGAAAGCTGGCTAAAAAAGTACTACTTTACCCGCGCAGCCTTTTCCTTCGCCTGGCTTGGCGCCGCCGTGAGCGTGGCGGCGCACTCGCCGAACATCGCCGCGGTGCTGCTGGTGTGCTATCCCCTCTGGGATGCGCTCGCCAATCTGGTCGACGCGCAGCGCAGCGGCGGCCTTGCGGCGAACCGCCCGCAAGCGCTGAACGTGTTTGTCAGCCTGGCGGTCGCGGCAGCGATATGGATCGCGTTGCCCAATATGAACCATGTGCTTGGCGTGTTCGGCTTCTGGGCCATCTTGTCTGGCCTGCTGCAACTCGGCGCGGGGCTGCGCCGCCGCAAACAATACGGCGCGCAATGGGCCATGATGCTGAGCGGCGCGCAGTCCGCGCTGGCTGGCGCCGTCTTCGTTTTCCAGGCGCAGGCGCCGGCCGTGCCGTCGATCGCGACGGTGGCGGGCTACGCCGGATTCGGCGCGTTTTACTTCCTGGTGTCCGCGATCTCCACCAGCATCACTATCCGGCGCAAGCGGGCTGCGGGCGTTGTGTGATTAGTCCGACGCCAACTTCTCGCGCACTGCCTTGGCGCTGGTTCCGGCTTCCTTGACCAACTGCTGCAGGCGCTGTTTCGTGACGCCCAGCTCCTTGGTCCAGTAATCCACCTCGTGCGGTTCGTTGACGTTGATACGGGCGCGGTCCTGGCCGCCACGATTGTTCAGGTCGTCGCTCATGTTGTGCTCCTGGCATTAAAAACCTTGACCTGATCGGTAAATTTGTTGCCACCAGCATGGTTAGGCTTCGACTAAGTCGCCAGCATTTGGCGCCGCTGCCGACCAACTGAGGCCGGGGGGCGATTGCCAAGAGCTGAATGCGGTCGCTCATTGTTATAGAAATGCCGC
>NZ_JABMJK010000017.1 GCF_013376005.1 Duganella sp. SG902
CGACTACGGGTATACGCCCGTTAACCAATACCTGCAACACCTTCAGGCTTATTCAAGCAAATTTATTCCGGACAGCAGTGCGCGCAGGCGGGAATGACGGCTCTCAACTTAGCGGCATTAGCGGCATTAGGGTCACGGCATTAGGGTCAGGTCCTCCATTTCTACACGAGCCCAGCAGTAGGCATGCCTACTGCTGGGCTCGTGTAGAAATGGAGGACCTGACCCCGGATCTTTTACGCCAGCAGCTCCACGTAGCGCGCGATATCGACGTTGCCGCCGCTGAGGATGATGCCCACCCGCTTGCCCTGCAGTTGGTCTTTCATGGCGCGCGCGGCGGCTAGTCCCAGGCAGCCGGTCGGTTCCACCACCATCTTCATGCGCTCGGCAAAGAAGCGCATTTCGGCACGCAGCTGTTCATCGCTGGCCGTCAAAATATCATTCACATCGCGTTGGATGATCGGGAAGGTCAGATTGCCCAGATGCTGGGTCTGCGCGCCATCCGCGATCGTCTTGGGCGTATCGATGTGCACGATGCGGCCGCTGCGGAACGACTGCTGGCCATCGTTGCCGGCCTCCGGCTCGACCCCGTACACCCGCGCCGACGGCGATAACGCACGCGTCGCCAGCGCCGTCCCGCTCAACAGCCCGCCACCGCCCAAGGGCGCGAACACGTAATCCAGCGCCCCCACTTCCTCGAACAACTCCTTGGCCGCCGTGCCCTGCCCAGCAATCACGTCCGGGTGGTCGTACGGCGGAATCAAGGTCAGGCCATGTTTCGCCGCCAGCTCGCGGCCGATCTGCTCGCGGTCTTCCTTGTAGCGGTCATAAATCACCACCTGCGCACCATATCCCTTGGTCGCGGCCACCTTGGCCGTCGGCGCATCATGCGGCATGACGATGGTGGCCGGCACGCCCAGCAGCCTGGCCGACAAGGCGATCGCCTGCGCATGGTTCCCCGACGAGAACGCCACCACGCCCGCCTTGCGCTGCTCGGGCGTGAACCTGGCCAGCGCGTTGTAGCCGCCGCGGAATTTGAACGCGCCCATGCGCTGCAGATTCTCGCATTTGAAGAACACCTCGGCGCCCAGCGCCTCGTTGACGGTCCGCGAGGTTTTGACCGGCGTCGCATGCGCCACGCCGGCGATGCGTTCGGAGGCCGCAACCACGTCGGCAAAGGTTGGGAGTGTCAGTTCGCTCATGTTGTAGGTCCTGTGGTGATTAGCGCGCGTCGTTGTACACGGTGGCGCGGGATACGTTGAGATAGGCGGCGACGATGTCCATCGCCCGCCGCACCTCGCTGAGGCCGGATTCTTTGAGTTCGCGCATCAAGGCCTTGCGCTCGTCCGCCTTCAGGGCGCGCGGCGTGGTGCCGAGGCGGGCCGCAAACTGATCGATGCGCAGACGGATCGCATCCGCTCCGCTGGGTCCCATGGTTTCGCTGACGGCCGCCGCCGTGTCGACGCTGCCGAATTGCGTCAGCATGGTGTTCAGGCTGCGGAACACGGTCAGGTCGACATTCAGGCATAGCGCCGCCACGTACCTGCCGCTGCTGTCCTTGATGCCGATCGAGGTGCTCTTGGCCAGCCGGCCATCGGGGAAGGTATTGGGGTAGTTGGCGATGACCTGCTCGAAGGCCGGATCGGCGGCACGCGCCAATCCCAGCTCGGTGGCGGGCGCGCCAACGCTGCGGCCGGACAGATTATTGTGGATGGCCAGGATGGCGTGTTCCGGCTCGGTCAGGTCGTGCAACACCACTTCGCAGAACGGCGCCAAGGTTTTGCCCAAGCCGTCTGCAACGTGTTGCAACTGTTCAAGCAGATTTTGATGTTCAGATGTTTTTCGCATCTGAACATATTATCTTATTTTAGACTTTTTGTGTAAATCATGGTCCGGGCTTGCGTTCTTGCTGGTTTTCTCTGGGTTCGCTTTGCATGACGCCAGGGCTATCGGACTGCCGGCTATCCGAACTATTGCCGCCCAGCGCGGGCGCGGGCTTGCGCTGCGGCCCATGTGGACGCCCCGGCGTGCCGCCCTTGTCAACGCCTTGCCCGCTGGTCGCGCCTTCTGTACCAGAGCGGCTGCCGGCAATGCCGTCCACGGCGCCCGGGCCACCGATAGATTGATCGTGATGTGTGCTCATGGCTCTATCCTCCTTGGTCCCATCATAGAAAATCCCGACGAGCACGGCATCAGCCCGCATCGCTTTTCACTGTAGGATTTTGGACGATATGCTCTAGTTTCGCGCCGCTGCAGGTTCGTATAATCAGCGGACAACGATAACTTTTGGAGACAAACATGAAATTCCTCGCATTCATCGCCGCAGCAGCCTTGACCATGTCACCGGCGTTTGCCGACAACACCTCGCCCGCCGGCCTGTGGAAGAACATTGACGATGAGACTGGCAAACCGAAAGCCTTGATCCGCATTACCGAAAACAACGGCGTGCTGACTGGCCAGATCGAAAAGCTGTTCCGCGAAGCCAACGAAGACCAGAACCCGAAATGCGACAAGTGCGAAGGCGCGCGCAAGGACCAGCCCATCGTCGGCATGACGATCCTGTCCAACCTGAAGAAAGACGGTGATGAATACGCCGGCGGCGAAATCCTCGACCCCAACAACGGCAAGGTCTACAAGAGCAAGCTGCGCCTGGCCGACGGCGGCAAGAAGTTGAACGTGCGCGGCTACATCGGCGTGCCGATGCTGGGCCGCTCGCAAACCTGGGTGCGCCAGGACTGAGGCTGCCTAGTTACGCTGTATCTTGTGGCCGACGCCGCTGATCTGCTGCTGCGGCTCGCCAGTAGAGCGCCAATTGACGGTTTGCTGGACGCCGGCCACCACCATCACAGCCTTCGGCGCCAGGGTCAGCGCCACCTTGTTTTCCGCGCCGTTCATTTCCAGGCTGGCGCAGACGCCGGTCAGCGTAATGTTGTGCTGGGTGCCGTCGATGGTCACACGCCGGCCCTCGCACGGAAAGGTGCGCACATAGCCGTTGCCGGAGATGGCGATCTGGTCCTTGTCGACAATGACTTCCCCCACCGCCTCGTTGGCCATGGCGCCGTGCGCGGACAGGCCCAGGACACCTGCCAATGCGATCGTTCGGAATGCGAGCATGCTGTCTCCCTCGTCTGGTTAAGTTTCAGCCATTGTAGGAATTTACGGTAGAGTCAGGCGCACGCATGCCCCGGTGTCAGGGACGCAGCCCGCGCCCGGTGGCGGTCCAGTAGATGCCGCCCATCAGGTGCGACAGGTACTGCGGGTCCTTGTACATATTGCCGTCGTGACCGAGAGCGGTGACAAACACACGGCCCTTCCCGGCGTAGTGATACCAGCTCAGCGGATGGTCCTTGCCCATGCCATACGATACCTGCCCCGGCCAGATCTTGGTCGGGTCGTAGCTGCTCTCGTCGACGTTCAGCACCGGGTTGATCTTGATCTTGTACGGATCGTCAAACACATAGAATTCGTCGCTCCAGATCCAGTGATCCGGCAGGCCGAAGGTGGCGGGGAATTTTTTATCGACCACATCCACCACGCCGGTCTGCAGCATCGGATGGTTGCCGGTGCGGCGGCCGATCAGCTTTTCGCACCACGGCCAGGTGTTGGGCGGAATGATCAGCGAGCGGTGCACCAGCATGGCGTTGCCGCCGGCCTGCATGTACTCCTCGAACTTCTTGCGGCGTGCTTCGTTCAGTTCTTCCGGCGGCGTGTTCAGGAACATCACGGCGGCGTATTGTTTGAGGTCGCCGTCGAAGACTTCCGGCTTGTTGGTGTAAGTCATCTCGAACGCATGCAGCTTGCCGAGCCGCTCAAAACTCTCACGCGCGATCGGAATGTATTCGTAGTGGTACTTGCTCGGCATGGCCAGCACCAGGATCTTGTACTGCGTGTCGGCCCAGGCGTTCGACGCCAGCAACAACCCGGCCATGGCGGCCAGCACGGTTTTCTTCATCGGTCTCCTCCATTAAAAGTTAGCGCTAACATTTTTGTCATAGTCTAACCCAAGGTGATACGATTTGGTCAAATGAAAATAATTCTCAACTTCGTCGGTATCGTGGCGGTCATTCTGGGCGTGCTGGGCATTTTCCTGCCGTTGCTGCCGACCACGCCTTTCCTGTTGCTGGCCTCGGCCTGCTTCGCGCGCGCCTCGCCGCGCATGCACAACTGGCTACGCACCAACCGCGTGTTCGGCAAGTACCTGCGCGATTATGAGAACGGCCGCGGCATCCCGCTGCGCGGCAAGGTGTGGATACTGATTTTCATGTGGGGCTCGATGAGCTACTCGATCTGGCGCACCGATCACCTTTGGGTGCGCCTGCTGATCATCACGGTGGGCGCCTGCGTCACCATCTACCTCACGCGCTTCGTGCCGACCATGCGTATTCCGCCAGCCCCTGCTGACGCCGAATGATGTTCATCAGCGTGCGCAGCGCCGGGTGCTTGTGGCGGCGGCTGCTGTAGTACATGTGGAAGGGCGCGCCTTTGGCCGCGTGCTCGGCCAGCACAATGCGCAGGCTGCCCTGCTCCAGTTCGTCGGCGATGCGCTGTTCCAGCAGGTAAGCCAGGCCCATGCCGGCCTTGGCGGCGGCGATGGTGGTGGCGGTGTCGTTGATGGTGATCGCGCCCGGCACGCGCAGCCGCCGGCCGCGACTGAGTTCCCATTTATAGCTGGAGTTATCGCCCAGCAGCAGTTGCAGACAGGTGTGCTGTGCCAGATCGTCCGGATGCTTTAATGGCGCATGCGCAGCGAGATACGACGGCGCGGCGGCGATCACCCAGCGCTGCGTTTTGCTGAGCGGCACGGCGATCATGTCTTCCGGCACGTAATGGCCGTAGCGGATGCCGGCGTCATAGCCTTCCGCGACGATATCGATCGGGCGGTCTTCCACCACCACGGTCAGCCGCACCTGCGGGCACTGGCGCGCGAATTCCGGCAGCGCCGGCGCGATCAGCAGATGCGCCGCGTCGGAAAACACGTTGAGGCGCAGTTCGCCAAAACGGCCGCTGCCCGGCGCATCCAGTCCGGCCAGCGCGTCGCCAATCTTGTCGAAGCCTTCCTCGATGCGCTGCGCCAGTTCGCGGCCGACATCGGTGGGCGAGACGGCGCGGCTGGTACGATTGAGCAGCTTGGTCGCCAGCCTTTCCTCCAACCGGCGCATGGCGTGGCTGACCGCCGACGGCGTCAGGCCCAGCTGAATGGCCGCGCCCTTGAAGCTGCCGCTGCGCATGATGGTGAGGAAAACCCTGAGGTCGCCAAGGTCAACGCGATCGAATATGGACATGAATATGGCTCAATCTGACGATGAATCGTGCTCAACCTCAAATCCTACCATGCGGTGCTATAACTGCTGTCTTTGGAAAAGGACAAACTCATGAAGCAGAGAACATTCGGACGTACCGGCAGCACTGTATCGGAAATTGGCTTTGGCGCCTGGGCCATCGGCGGCGCCTGGGGCGACGTGAGCAAGGACGACGCCAAGGCGGCGCTGCACGCCGCG
Source organism: Duganella sp. SG902 (assembly GCF_013376005.1). Classification (GTDB taxonomy): domain Bacteria; phylum Pseudomonadota; class Gammaproteobacteria; order Burkholderiales; family Burkholderiaceae_D; genus Rugamonas. Next base: position 5,496 of record NZ_JABMJK010000017.1, read on the forward strand.
CTGGATTCCGGCGTGACCTTCATCGACACCGCCGACGTGTACGGCGACGGCCGCTCGGAACAGTTGATCGCGGAAGTGCTGAAGGAGCGCGGCGGCGACAAACCGTACGTCGCCACCAAGCTCGGCCGCCGCCTGTCGCCGCACGTGGCGGAGGGCTATAGCAAGCAGAACCTGACTTCCTTCGTTGAGCGCTCGCTGGCCAACCTGCAGACCGATTGCCTGGACCTGGTGCAGCTGCACTGCCCACCGCCGGCGGTCTACTACCAGCAGGAAGTGTTCGGCTACATGGACGACCTGATGAAGGCCGGCAAAATCCGCCACTACGGCGTATCGGTGGAAAAGGTGGAGGAAGCGCTGAAGGCCATTGAATATCCGAACGTGCAATCGATCCAGATCATCTACAACATTTTCCGCCAGCGCCCTGCCTCGCTGTTTTTCGCGGAGGCGAAAAAGCGCCAGGTCGGCGTGATCGCGCGCGTGCCGCTGTCATCCGGTCTGCTGACCGGCAAGATGACCGCCAACACCGCCTTCGCAGCCGATGACCACCGCGCCTTCAACCGCAACGGCGAAGCCTTCGACAAGGGCGAAACCTTCTCCGGCGTGCCGTATGACGTGGCGCTGGAGGTGGTGGAGGAAATCCGCAAGCTGGTGCCGGCCGGCGCCACCATGGCCGAATTCGCGCTGCGCTGGATTCTCATGGAGGATGCTGTCAGCACCGTGATTCCGGGTGCGCGCAACGCGGCGCAGGCGCAAGCCAACAGCCGCGCCAGCGCACTGCCGGCCCTGTCGGCGGACACCATGGACGCGCTGCGCGAGCTGTACCGCAACCGCATCGCTCAGTACGTCCACCACAGCTGGTAATCAGCTGGCCTGCTTGGTCGGCATCACCACCACCTGCTGCAGGTTGACGTGCTTGGGCTGGTCGGCCAGGAAGCCGACCACTTCGGCCACGTCCCGCGGTTGCAGGAAGTCCATGGTTTGCGCCGCGCCGGCGAACCAGTCCTTGGCGCCCTGGAAGGTCCAGTGGCCTTGCAGTTCGGTTTCGGTGATGCCGGGTTCGATCAGAGACACGCGGATATTCTTCGGCCCCAGTTCGGCGCGCAGGTGGCGGCTCAGGTGGCTGACGTACGCCTTGGTGCCGCTGTACACCGCGAAGTATGGATAGATGTTCTGCGCCGCGATCGACGAGGTGTTCACCAGATCCACCAGCGCGCCCTGCTCGGCGCTTTTGACCAGCTGCGGTACGAAGGCCGAGATCACGCGCATCACGCCTGTGACGTTGAGATCGATCTGGTGTTCCCAAGCGTTCATCTCACGCGCCTCGACCGCGCCCGGCAGCATCACGCCCGCATTGTTGAAGACCAGGTTGGCCGGGCCGTAAGCCTGCTCCACCGCCGCCGCAGCGGCATCGACCGAGGCCTGATCGGTGACATCCACAGCCAGGGCAAGCGCTTCACCGCCGGCGGCGCGGATCTCGCTTACCGCTTGCTCCAGCACGTCCTTGCGACGCGCCAGCAAGGCGACCTTGGCGCCGCGTGCGGCCAGCAGTTTGGCGGTAGCGAGGCCGATGCCGCTAGAAGCACCGGTAATGACAGCAACACGATTTTGCATGGTAGTTCTCCTGTTGGGTTGAAAGACAGGTGAACTATAGGCCCGCCACCACAACCAAAGTAGTGGCTAAACGCCGTTTCAATAGCAACTAAAAGTTGATATAAAACTGCTCGCTGTTCAGCAGGCGTTCGACAGCGAAATCGATGAAGCGGCGCACGCGTGCAGGCATGTCGGTGCGCTGCGGAAAGTAGAGGTAGAAGCCCATGCGCGCGCTGACAAACTCCGTCAGCACCGGCTTCAGCTTGCCGGCGCGGATGGCGGCGCTGGCGTTGATGCTGTCGATCTGGCCGATGCCCATGCCGGACAGCACGGCGTGCATTTCGGTGTCCGGGTCGTTGCTGAGCAGGACGGGCTGGACGTGGTGGAACACGGTGCCGCCATCGATCTCGAATTCCCACGCCATCGGCTTGCCGCTGCCCGGCTGGCGGTAGGCGGTGCAGCGGTGCGATGCCAGATCCACCAGCGTGCGCGGCGTGCCGTGGCGCTTCAGATACGCCGGCGTGGCGCAGACGATTTGCTGCACCGGGAACAGACGGCGGCTGACGATTTGCGCGTCGGGCGGATTGCCGCCCCGAAAACCGACATCGATGCGATCGTGCACCAGGTCGGCAAAGCCATCCTCCTGGATCAGGTCGATCTGAATGTTGGGATACTGCTGCTGAAACTCCGCCAGCAGCGGCATCAGCACGCGGCGGCCGATGGAGCCGGATGCGGCAACCCGTATCAATCCTTCGTCCTCGCGCGCGGCGTTGCGCGCACGGGCCAGCGCGCCGACCACGCCATCCAGACCGGGCTTGATGGATTCCAGCAAGCGCTGGCCCTCCTCCGTCAACGAACTGTTGCGGGTGGTGCGATGGAACAAGCGCACGCCAAGGTGCTGCTCGAACTGTCGGATGGTCTTGCTGACCGCCTGCGGCGTAGTGCCCTGCGCTTCCGCGACCTTGTTGAAACTGCCCAGTTCGGCAGCGCGGATAAAGGTCGAGATGGCGCGCAGCTCATCCATGTTTGCGCTTGGCCAGATGGCGGTCCAGGCTGTTGGCGAAATGCTGACGGTCGGCCTGGCTAAAGGCGGCCGGCCCGCCGGTATCGACACCGCTGCCGCGCAATTCGTCCATGAAAGCGCGCATGGTCAGCATTTGGGCGATATTGTCGTTGGTGTAGAACTCGCCACGCGGATTCAACGCGTGGCCGCCCTTTTTCAGCACGTCGGACGCCAGCGGAATATCGCCGGTGACGACCAGGTCGCCCGGTTCCAGCAGGCGCACGATTTCCTTGTCGGCCACGTCGGCGCCGGACGGCACTTGCACCGCCCGGATGAAGCGCGATGGCGGCACGCGCAGCAACTGATTGGCCACCAGCGTGACCTGCATCTGCACGCGATCGGCCACGCGGTAGAGAATGTCCTTGATAACGGCCGGACAGGCGTCCGCGTCGACCCAGATCTGCATTACAGATCGCTCCACAACTCGCCGTTCGGATTCGTGCGCGGCGGGTTGACGCCGAAGTGCTTATAGGCGGCAGGCGTGGCCACGCGGCCGCGCGGCGTGCGCTGCAGGAAGCCTTGCTGGATCAGGTAGGGTTCCAGCACATCCTCGATGGTGTCGGCGGCTTCGCCGATCGCCGCCGCCAGATTGCCGATGCCGACCGGGCCGCCGCCGAATTTGTACAGCACCGCTTCCAGCAGCTTGCGGTCCATGACGTCGAAGCCGACGGTGTCGACATCCAGCATCACCAGCGCGGCATCGGCCACGGACTTGGTGATTTCGCCATTGCTCTTCACTTCCGCGTAATCGCGCACGCGGCGTAGCAGGCGGTTGGCGATACGGGGCGTGCCGCGTGCGCGGCGGGCGATCTCGTGCGCGCCTTCCTGGTCGATATGCGCTTTCAGCAAAGCGGCGCTGCGCGTCACGATCTGCGTCAGTTCGGTGGTGTTGTAGAACTCAAGGCGGGCGACGATGCCGAAGCGGTCGCGCAGCGGGTTGGTCAGCATGCCGGCGCGCGTGGTGGCGCCGACCAGCGTGAATGGCTGCAGATCCAGCTTGACCGAGCGCGCGGCCGGGCCTTCACCGATCATGATGTCGATCTGGTAGTCCTCCAGCGCCGGGTACAGAATCTCCTCCACCACCGGCGACAGGCGGTGGATTTCGTCAATGAACAGGACGTCGTTGGCTTCCAGGTTGGTCAGGATGGCGGCCAGGTCGCCCGGACGCTCCAGCACCGGGCCGGAGGTCTGGCGCAGGTTGACGCCCATCTCGCGCGCGATGATGTTGGCCAGCGTGGTTTTACCGAGGCCCGGCGGGCCGAACAGCAGGGTGTGATCCAGCGCCTCGCTGCGCTTGCGGGCGGCGGAGATGAAAATCTCCAGCTGGTCGCGGATCTTGGCCTGCCCGACATATTCATCGAGGTGCTTGGGACGCAGCGCGCGTTCGATCGCCTCTTCGTTGGGAGAGGACGGCGCCGCATCGATGATGCGCTGCTCGGTAAAATTGTCGGTCTGTATGCTCATACAGTTATTTTACCCTGCCTCGGCCATCAACTGGCCGGCGTTACTGGATGCCGAGGCAGATGTACTTCACCACCAGGTAATCGTCGATGCCATACTTCGAGCCCTCGCGGCCGATGCCGGACTGCTTGACCCCGCCGAATGGCGCCGCTTCGGTCGAGATAATGCCGGTGTTGACGCCGACCATGCCGCATTCCAGCGCCTCCGCCACGCGCCACACGCGGCCGATATCACGCGAATAGAAATAGCTAGCGAGGCCGAATTCGGTGGCATTGGCTTGCTGGATCACCTCGGCTTCGGTGTGGAAACGGAACAACGGCGCCAGCGGGCCGAAGGTTTCTTCCGTGGCCACCTGCATCTCCTGGGTGACGTCGGCCAGCACGGTCGGCTGGAAGAACGAGCCGCCCAGCGCATGGCGCGCGCCGCCGGTGATCAGCCTGGCGCCTTTGTCCAACGCGTCAGCAACGTGTGCTTCCACCTTGCGTACGGCCTTCTCGTCGATCAGCGGGCCTTGCGTGACGCCCGGCTCCATGCCGTTGCCAACCTTGAGTCCATTGACCGCGTCGGCCAGCTTGGCGGCGAAGGCATCGTACACGCCATCCTGCACGTAGATGCGGTTGGCGCAGACGCAGGTCTGGCCGGTATTGCGGAACTTGGACGCCAATGCGCCCTGCACCGCCGCATCCAGATCGGCATCGTCAAACACAATGAACGGCGCGTTGCCGCCCAATTCCAGCGAGATTTTCTTGACCGTCGGCGCGCACTGCTCCATCAGCAGCTTGCCGATGGCGGTGGAACCGGTGAAGCTCAGCTTGCGAACCACGGGATTGGCGCACAGTTCGCCGCCAATGGCGCGGGCGTCGCCGGTGACCACATTCAGCAAGCCATTCGGCAGGCCGGCGCGCAGGGCCAGCTCGGCCAGCGCCAGCGCCGTGAATGGCGTGGCCTCGGCCGGCTTGACCACGATCGGGCAACCGGCGGCCAGCGCCGGGCCGACCTTGCGGGTAATCATCGCCGCCGGGAAGTTCCATGGCGTGATGGCGGCGCACACGCCGATCGCCTCCTTGGTCACCACGATACGGCGGTCCTCCCATGGCGACGGCAAGGTGTCGCCGGCCACGCGCTTGGCTTCTTCGGCAAACCATTCGATAAAAGAGGCGGCGTAGGCGATTTCGCCGGTGGACTCGGCCAGCGGCTTGCCCTGCTCGGCGGTCATGATGGCGGCCAGGTCATCGGTATTGGCGATAATCAGGTCGAACCACTTGCGCAGCACCGTGCTGCGGGCCTTGCCGGTCCTGGCCTTCCAGCCGGCCCAGGCGCGGTCGGCGGCGGCGATGGCGCGTTGGGTGTCTTCGACGCCCATCTTGGGCACCGTGCCGATCAGAGCGCCCGTGGCCGGGTTCACCACCTCTAACGTGCGACCGTCCTGTGCGTCGCAGAAGACGCCGTCGATAAAGGCTTGCTGCTTGAGCAGGCTGCTGTCTTTCAATTGCATCTTGTCCTCCTTATCAGGCTGCAAATGACCAGCTTAGCGCGGAAAGCCATTTGGAGGCGCGCACGAATTCGGGGTCAGCTCTGACATTCGGACACGCACGCATAACCTTTGAGGAATCTCAATATGCGAAGGACGAGTTGTAACGAGGGCGGTCGTGCGATATCTTGAGGAAGATCAAACTTCGGCGCTGCGTGTCCGAATGTCAGAGCTGACCCCGAATTTTTAGCCTTTGGAGAGGGCTTTGAGGGCTTGTTTGATGCCGTCGGAGACGCTTGCCCCAGCCGGGACGGTCTTGAGCGCCAGCAGGGCTTCCTTGTCGGAGTAGCCCAGCGCCAGCAAGGCGTTCAGGATGTCGGATTGCGAGTCCGGTGCGGCGTGCGCACCGCCCGCGCCGATGTCCGCGCCCAGCTTGCCTTTCAGCTCGAGCAGCAAGCGTTCGGCGGTTTTTTTGCCGATGCCGGGGACTTTGACCAGACGGCCGGCTTCCTGCAGCGTCACCGCCTGCGCCAGGTCGGCAATCGACATGCCGGACAGGATCGACAGCGCCGTGCGCGCGCCCACGCCGGTAATTTTGATCAGCTGGCGGAACACGGCGCGCTCTTCGGCGTTGCCGAAGCCGTACAGCAGGTGCGCGTCCTCGCGGATGGCCTGGTGGGTGAACAGCACGACTTTTTCGCCCACGCCCGGCAGGTTGTAGAAGGTGCTCATCGAGACGTCGACCTCATAGCCCACACCACCAACGTCCACCAGCAGTTGCGGTGGATTTTTTTCAAGCAGAATCCCGGAGAGACGTCCGATCATTTATTTATACCTTTGAGAAGTTAGCCGACCAGGCGGCCGCGTTTGATGCGCAAGCCGGCCAGCGGGCCGTTCGCGGTCGCCTTGGTGCCGCCGGCAATCAGGGTCAGGGTTTCGCGGCTGTGCGCGTGACAGATGGCGATGCCCAGCGCGTCGGCCGCGTCGGTGCCCGGCAGGCCCGGCAGTTGCAGCAGGCGCGCGACCATGTCCTGCATCTGCGCTTTGACGGCGCGGCCGGTGCCAACCACGGCTTGTTTGATTTGGGTGGGGGAATATTCTGCCACGCTCAGCTCGGCCGTCACCAGCGCGCAGATCGCCGCGCCGCGCGCCTGCCCCAGCAGCAGGGTTGATTGCGGATTGACGTTGACGAAGACCTGCTCGATCGCCGCGCAGTCCGGCCCGTACGTGCGCGCCACCTCGCCCACGCCGTCGAGGATCACCTTGAGCCGCGTCGGCAGATCGCCCTCGCCGCTCTTGATGGTGCCCGAGGCGATGTAGCGCAGCTTGCCGCCCTGCTTTTGTATGACGCCAAAGCCGGTGGTGCGCAAGCCGGGGTCGATGCCGAGAATTATCATTAGGCGATTGTATGCAGTAAAGAAAAAGCCCGCAAGCAATGCGGGCTTTCCAGTGCCGAGTGCGGCTGCTAAAACGTGGTCGCAACGACGCCGCGGCCGCGTTTCAGCGACCGATTAGTGGCGGAAGTGGCGGGTGCCGGTGTAGACCATGACCACGCCGCGCTCGTCGGCGGCGTCGATCACTTCCTGGTCGCGCATCGAGCCGCCCGGATGGATCACGCAGGTCGCGCCCGCATCGACCACCACATCCAGGCCATCGCGGAACGGGAAGAACGCATCCGACGCCACCACCGAGTTCGCCAACGACAGGCCGGCATTCTGCGCCTTGATCGAGGCGATGCGCGCCGAGTCGATGCGGCTCATCTGGCCGGCGCCCACGCCCAGCGTCATGTTGTTGCCGCAGAAGACGATGGCGTTCGACTTCACGTACTTGGCCACGCGCCACGCGAACATCATGTCCTGCAGTTCCTGCTGGGTAGGCTGCTTCTTGCTGACCACGCGCACGTCGGCCAGCAGCACGTTTTTCGAGTCGGCCGACTGCACCAGCAGGCCGCCGCCCACGCGCTTGAAGTCCATGGCGTTGACGCCATCGCCCAGCGGGATTTCCAGCAGGCGCACGTTCTGCTTGGCCGACAGGATCTGCTTGGCTTCCGCGGTGAACGACGGTGCGATCAGCACTTCCACGAACAGCTTGGCCAGTTCAGTCGCCGCCGCCGCGTCCACTTCCACGTTGAAGGCGATGATGCCGCCGAACGCCGAGGTCGGATCGGTTTGCAGCGCGCGCTTGTAGGCATCGGCCGCGTTGGCGCCCAGCGCCACGCCGCATGGGTTGGCATGCTTGACGATCACGCAGGCCGCCGACTGGTCGAAGCCGCCCATGCTCTTCACGCATTCCCACGCCGCGTCGGCGTCAGCGATGTTATTGAACGACAGTTCCTTGCCTTGCAGCTGCTTGTAGTTGGCCAGCGCGCCCGGGGTGGCCGCGACGTCGCGGTAGAAGGCGGCCGACTGGTGCGGGTTCTCGCCGTAGCGCATGTCCTGCACTTTTTCAAACGCCACGTTCAGCTTGGCCGGGTAGGCGCTGCGGCTGCCGTGCGCGCGGGTCGCGTCCAGGCTGGTCAGGTAGTTGGCGATGGCGCCGTCATACTGCGCGGTGTGCGAGTAGACTTTGGTGGCCAGCGTGAAGCGGGTGTCATAGCTGACGTAGCCCGGGGCGTTGTCGGTGGTTTTCATTTCCGCCAGCACCACGCCGTAGTCGGCCGGGTCGCAGATCACCACCACGTCCTTGTGGTTCTTGGCGGCCGATCGCAGCATGGCCGGGCCGCCGATGTCGATGTTCTCGATGGCGTCGTCCAGCGTGCAGGTGTCCTTGGCCACTGTGGCCTGGAACGGGTACAGGTTGACCACCACCATGTCGATGGTCGGGATGTTGTGCTCTTCCAGCTTGGCCACGTGCTCCGGGAAGTCACGGCGGGCCAGGATGCCGCCGTGCACTTTCGGGTGCAGGGTCTTGACGCGGCCATCCAGCATCTCCGGGAAACCGGTGTAGTCGGCAACCTCGGTCACGGGCACGCCGTTGTCGGCCAGCAGTTTGGCGGTGCCGCCGGTCGACAGGATGTTGACGCCCATGGCGGACAGCGCGCGCGCGAAGTCCAGCACACCGGTTTTGTCGGATACGGAGATGAGAGCTTGTTTAATCATGGCTATGAAAAGACTAGGTGGTTGAATATTCGGTCGGCCGGCCAACAACAGCGGCCGTCCCCAGCCACTTCATTGCCGGATGGAACAGGCGCTTTTACAGCAGGCCGTGCTCTTGCAGTTTCTTGCGCAAGGTGTTGCGGTTGATGCCCAACATCTGCGCGGCGTGCGACTGGTTGCCGTCGGCACGGGTCATGACCACTTCCAGTATCGGTTTTTCAACGGTCAGCACTACCATGTCGTAGATGTTCGATGCCTGTTGCTCGCCCAGGTCGTTGAAGTATTCTTCGAGACTTTTCTGGACTACTTCCTGGATACTTTCTTTGCTCATTTTTTTATCGTTCGCTATGTAATCTGTTGAAGCTGGCGAATCGTCCCGGCTTGTGGCTGGAAACGTTTACCCTTCTGATAATGTGACTTTTTTAGTACGCTCTCGTGCCGTTCAGGCGGTCTGCAATTCTTCAGCGAGGCGGTATTGTAACCGTTCGCCGTAACTCCACTGCGATTCGAAGAATTGGTCAACGGCAAGCAATTGTTCCTCAGTGGATTCCAGCAAGTTCATGCGCTGTCGGAATTCCTCGCCGCCCTGCAGGTCGCGCACGTACCAGCCGATGTGCTTGCGGGCGGTGCGCACGCCGAGGTAGTCGCCGTAGAAGGCGTAGTGGGCGCGCAAATGTTCGTCCATCAGCGCGCGCACCTCGTCCACGTACGGGGCCGGCAGGTGCTTGCCGGTGCGCAGGTAGTGGTCGATCTCGCGGAAGATCCACGGTCGGCCCTGGGCGGCGCGTCCCACCATGACGGCGTCGGCGCCGGTGTAGTCCAGCACGTATCTGGCCTTTTCCGGCGAGGTGATGTCGCCGTTGGCCACCACGGGGATTGAAACCGATTTCTTTACGGCCGCGATGGTGTCGTACTCGGCGTCACCCTTGTAGCCGTCGGCGCGCGTGCGGCCATGCAGGGTCAGCATGGCGATGCCTGCGTCCTCGGCGATGCGCGCGATCTTCAGCGCGTTCTTGTTTTCGCGATCCCAGCCGGTGCGGAATTTCAGCGTGACCGGCACGTCCACCGCCCCCACCACCGCATCGACGATGCGCTTGACCAGTTCCTCGTCCTGCAACAGGGCCGAACCGCACCAGGCGTTGCAGACTTTCTTGACCGGGCAGCCCATGTTGATGTCGATGATCTGGGCGCCGCGCTCGACGTTGAAGCGGGCGCAGTCGGCCAGGTCTTGCGGGTCGGCGCCGGCGATCTGCACGGCTTTGGGCTCCATCTCGCCGGTATGGTCGGTGCGGCGCGAGCTCTTTTCCGTGGCCCACAGGCGCGGGTTGGAAGCCGCCATTTCAGACACCGCGTACCCCGCGCCCAGCTCCTTGCACAGCTGGCGGAAAGGACGATCCGTGACACCCGCCATGGGGGCGACGAAAACGTTGTTGCGCAGTAAATGAGGGCCGATTTGCACTGACAATACCTGAATGGGGTAAGAAGGAACCTTCTATTTTAACCGAAGGCCTGCTCAAATAATAAGCACTATTTTTTATGAATTCGGCAAATGTGCAGTCTTGCCGTTATGAGCGGGGAGGCTCAGATGACGTCGTCCATCGCCGCCAGGGCCAGGTGATCGACCTCGCCCCAGCTGTCCAGCAGCAGTTTGCCATCGGCGACGGTAAACCGGTTGATGCTGGCGTTTTTGACCTGGAAATCGCGCGGGCTGTCGAGCTGGATGCCGCGCGCGGCGCGGTAGGCGCACTCCAGCACGCCTCCGTGCGCCACCACGGCCACGGTCTGCCCTGGGTGGCGCTCAGCCACGGCATGCAGCCCTTTGATGGCGCGGTCGTAGAACTGGTGGAAGCTTTCCGCCACGCGCTCGCCGGCCGGCATCACGGCTTCGATATCGCGTGCCTGCCAGCGCGCGAAGTCGTCCGGGTACTGCTGCTGGATGTCCTGGTACAGCATGCCTTCGAACACGCCGTAGGCGCGTTCGCGCAGCCCCGGCTCGGTTTGCAGCCGCAGGCCGCTGTGCAGGCTGGCGACCGCCTGGGCGGTTTGCATGGCGCGCTGCAGATCGCTGGAGACGATGGCGTCCAGCTTCTCGGCGGCCAGCGCGCGTGCCAACGCATTGGCCTGGCGCTCGCCTTCCGCGTTCAGCGGGATGTCGATGTGGCCTTGCAGGCGGCGCACGGCGTTCCATGCCGTCTCGCCGTGGCGGATCAGCAAAATAGTGGTTGGATTCATGTTCTTGTATAAGCGCCTATCAGCTGCGCTTCATCGACGATATGGCCGTAAATAGCGTTCAACAGATCGGCGCCGGTGAAACCATCGGACAATTCCAGCCGCGCCACGTCCAGCGCGTAGATGCGAAAGATGTAATGGTGCGTCTGGCCCGGCGCCAGTGAGGGCGCATGATACCCGATGCCGCCGAAATCGTTGCGGCCCTGGCGCAGTTCGCCTTCTGGGGCGTCCGCAGCGATCGCCGCCAGCGCGGGTGGCAGATCGGCCACGCACCAGTGGAACACGTCCCCGCCGCCGGCCGGCGCGTCGGCGTCCATGCAGACCAGCGCCAGCGACGCTGTGCCGGCGGGCGCCTCGCTCCAGCTCAGCTGCGGGCTGCCAGCCGCCGGGATCGGGCCGTGCTCGCGGAAACTGTCGCTGGTGAGCTTCATCTTATTTCGCGTTGGTTTGCAGCCAGAAGGTGACCGGGCCGTCGTTGGTCAGCGATACCTTCATATCGGCGCCGAACTGGCCGGTCCGCACCGTCGCATGTTTCATGCGCGCCTGCTCGACGAAGTAATTAAACAGGCGCAAGCCATCGGAGGGCGCGGCGGCCGGCGTGAACGAGGGCCGCGTGCCGGACTTGGTGTCGGCCGCCAGCGTGAACTGCGGCACCAGCAGCAGGCCGCCCTGCGTATCGGTCACGCTGCGGTTCATCTTGCCGGCATCGTCGGCGAACACGCGGTAACCGAGCAGCTTGGTCAGCAGCGCGTCCGCTTCCTTTTCCGTATCGTTGCGCTCGGCGCACACCAGCACCATCAGGCCGGCGTCGATGGCGCCTATGGTAACGCCATCGACCACCACGCTGGCGCCGCTGACACGCTGCAGCAGCGCGATCATGCGGACAGCGTCACGCGCGCGAACTTGCGCTTGCCCACTTGCAGCACGAAGGTGCCGGCGTCCAGCTTCAGCGCCTTGTCGCTGATGACGGTGCCGTCCACGCGTACACCGCCCTGGTCGACCATGCGCATCGCTTCCGAGGTGGAGGCGCACAGGTTGGCCTGCTTCAGCAGTTGCGGGATGCCCAGCGGCGCGCCGCTCAGCGCGACTTCCGGGATGTCGTCCGGGATGCCGCCTTTCGAGCGGTTGACGAAGTCGGCCAGCGCATCTTCCGCCGCCTGCTGCGAGTGGAAGCGCGCCACGATCTCCTGGGCGATGGCGACCTTGGCGTCGCGCGGGTTGCGGCCGCCGGCCACTTCCGCCTTCAGCGCGGCCACGTCGGCGATCGAACGGAACGACAGCAGGTCGAAGTACTTCCACATCATCTCGTCCGAGATGCTCATGATCTTGGCGAACATGGTGTTGCCCGGCTCGGTGATGCCGATGTAGTTGTTCTTCGACTTGGACATTTTTTCAACGCCGTCCAAACCTTCCAGCAGCGGCATGGTCAAAATACACTGAGGCTCCTGACCGTAGTCCTTTTGCAGCTCGCGGCCGACCAGCAGGTTGAATTTCTGGTCGGTGCCGCCCAGCTCCAGGTCGGCCTTCAGGGCCACCGAGTCGTAACCCTGCATCAGCGGGTAGAGGAATTCGTGGACGGCGATCGGCGTGCCGTTTTTAAAGCGTTTGGTGAAGTCGTCGCGCTCCATCATGCGCGCCACGGTGTAGCGCGAGGCCAGCTGGATCATGCCGCGCGCGCCCAGCGGGTCGCACCATTCGGAGTTGTAGCGGATTTCCGTCTTGGCCGGGTCCAGCACCAGCGAGGCCTGCTTGAAGTAGGTCATGGCGTTTTGCTCGACCTGCTCCTTGGTCAGCGGCGGACGGGTCGCGTTGCGGCCCGACGGGTCGCCGATCATGGAGGTGAAGTCGCCGATCAGGAAGATCACCTGATGGCCGAGGTCCTGCAGCTGGCGCATCTTGTTCAGCACCACGGTGTGGCCGAGGTGCAGGTCGGGCGCGGTGGGATCCAGGCCCAGCTTGATGCGCAGCGGGACGCCGCTTTGTTCCGAGCGCGCCAGCTTCTGGGCGAACTCGCTTTCAATCAGCAACTCGTCGACACCGCGTTTGGTGATGGCGAGTGCCTCCTGAACGTTGTCGGATAACGGCAACGCTTTCGAGGGAGCCGGCGGTATCGAAGAAGAGGTAGTCATAATTTTTTTAGCGTATTTTTCAGAAAAAGGTAGGCAGCTTCAGGAGTTTGATATAATCCTCGATCGATCAATCTTGCCGCACGAAAACTAACCAAACACATAATTAGAAGAAATAAAACGTTCCTGAATAGTTCAAGCGGCAAATTTTAACTGATTGCATGAACCAAATACATAAATTCACGAGCTCACGCTTGTTCAGTCTGCTAGGTTCTACGCGCAAGGCGCGCATCATCAGCGCGTCTGCATTGTTTCTCGCAGTATGTGCTTTTGGTGCCGCCGGCGTAGCTCCGCTCGCCCCTGACGCGTCCGATCTGCCGGTGAAAACTGTCCAGGAAGCAATCGTCGCCCCCGACCTCAGCGCGCAAATCAACGCGCTCGAACAGCAGTCCTCTACCGCGCAATTCGTTCACGAAGAGAAAATCCGCGCCGGCGACACGCTGGCCACCCTGTTGACCCGTTTGGGCGTCGATGACGAGGCGGCCGAGAACTTTATCAAAAAAGATAAGGTTGCGAAAGGCGTCATGCAGCTCAAGACCGGCAAGCGCGTGCAAGCGCAAACCGACGAGGAAGGCAACCTGCAGTGGCTGCGCGCCACCGTGGTGGACGGCAAGGACGATCCTGTCACCAACATCAAGGTCACCCGCAAGGGCGACAGCTTCGTCGCCACCGCCGAGCCGGCCAAGCTGGAGCGCCGCGTCGAAATGCACGCCCGCACCATCCGCTCGGGTTCGCTGTACGCGGCCACCGACTCCAGCGAAGACGGCGCCAAGCTGCCGGACACCATCGTCAAGCAGATCATCGAGATGTTCTCGACCAACATCGACTTCCGCGGCGACCTGAAACGCGGCGACAGCTTCAACGTGGTGTACGAGACCTTCTGGCAGGACGGCGAGTTCGTGCGCGCCGGCCGCGTGCTGGCGGGCGAGTTCACCAACAAGGGCACCACTTATCAGTCGGTGTGGTTTGAAGATCCGCAAAGCAAGCAAGGCGGCGGCTACTACAGCTTCGACGGCAAGTCGCTGAAAAAAGCCTTCCTGAAATCGCCGGTGGAATTCTCGCGTATCTCGTCCGGCTTCGCCATGCGCGTGCACCCGATCTCGGGCCAGTGGAAACAGCACAAGGGCATCGACTTCCCGGCGCCGACCGGCACCCCGATCCGCGCCGCCGGCGATGGCGTGATCGACTTTGCCGGCACCATGAATGGCTACGGCAACTTCATCATAATCAAGCACTGGAACAACTACACCACCGCCTACGCGCACATGAGCCGCTTTGGCGCCGGCATGAAGAAAGGCGCCAAGGTCAGCCAGGGTGACGTGATCGGCTACGTCGGCACCACCGGCTGGTCGACCGGCGCCCACCTGCACTATGAATTCCGCGTGAACGGCGAGGCCAAGGATCCAAGCACGATGAACGTGCAGGCGCAGGCGCCGCTGACGGCCGCCGAAATGAGCCGCTTCAAGGTCTACGCCAACGACATGATGCACCGCTTCGCGCTGCTGCGCCCGGCAGGCGGGGGTGGAACGCCCACCCGCGTCGCGGCGAAATAAACAGCACAGGCCAGCTTAAACTGGCCTGTTTTTATTTGCACGCCACCCCGAATGTTCTCAACTATAATTTCGTCCATCACTGGGGGACGCTATGGCTCTGTATATCGGTTTAATGTCAGGCACCAGCCTGGATGGCGTGGATGGCGCGCTGGCGCGGTTTGATGGCGAGCGCATCACCACCATCGCCGCCGCCTACATCGCGTTTCCGCCATCGCTGCGCGCGGAACTGATGGCCTTGCAGGCCGCTGGCGCGAACGAGATCGAGCGCGAGGCGCTGGCCGCCAATCAACTGACGCAGCATTACGCGCAATGCGTGGCGGAGCTGCTGCGCGAGTCGGCAACCCAGGCGCCCGACGTGCGCGCGGTGGCGGTGCACGGCCAGACCATACGCCATCGTCCCGAACTCGCCTTCACGCGCCAGACCAACAACCCCGCCCTGCTGGCCGAGCTGTGCGGCATCGATGTGATCGCCGATTTCCGCAGCCGCGATATCGCCGCCGGCGGCCAGGGCGCGCCGCTGGTGCCGGCTTTCCATCAGGCCTTGTTCGGCAAGGCCGGACAGGCGCGCGTGGTGGCCAATATCGGCGGCATCTCCAACATCAGCGTGCTCAGCGGCGACGGCCGCGTGATTGGTTTCGACACCGGCCCCGGCAACGTTTTGATGGACGGCTGGATCGGCCGCCATCGTCAACAGGAATACGACGCCGACGGCGCGTGGGCGGCCAGCGGCAAGGTGATCCCCGATCTGCTGGCGGAACTGCTCAGGGAGCCCTATCTGGCGCTGCCTGCGCCGAAGAGCACGGGGCGCGACCTGTTCCATCTCGATTGGCTCGATGCGCGCCTGGCCGTGCACGCGTCGGCCGCGCCGGAAGACGTGCAACGCACGCTGACGCAATACACGGCCGTCACGCTGGCCGACGCGATCAAGGCCTATGGCGGCGGCGCGGATGCGGTGTACGTCTGCGGCGGCGGCGCCTACAACAGCGTGCTGATGGAGGCGTTGGGGACGGCGCTGGGCAAGCAGGTGCTGGTCGCGTCCACGCAGGCGCTGGGCGTCGCGCCCAATCGCGTGGAGGCGCTGGCGTTCGCGTGGCTGGGCTACCGCTTCAGCGAACGGCTGGCCGGCAATCTGCCGGCCGTTACTGGCGCCAGCGGCGCGCGCGTCCTCGGCGCGCTTTACCCGCGCTAACCCGCATCAGCGCGCAGGTTTCGTCTCAGGATATCAAGCCTTGCGGCGCTTGGCCGCGAATGCCACCAAACCCATCCCCGCCAGCAGCATGGCGTAGGTGCTTGGCTCCGGCACGGATACCACCGAGCTCAGGAATTCAGCCCGCAGGCCGGTGGGATTGTTGTCGCGCTGATGGCCGTTGGTGACCACGAAATCCAGCGTATTGATGCCGCTGACGAAGCCGCTGCTGGCACCGAAGTTGAGCCAGGTGTCGAACTTGTGGCCGCTGGCGATCTGTTGACCATTCAACAGCACGACCACCGAGTTGTCCGCCGCGAAGCGGCCGGTGAACGCGGCCGTGGTGGCGTCGAAGCCGCTCAGGTCAAAACTCAGGCGGTAGTCGTAGACGCCATCGACGACCGGGTCGAGCCAGGCGCCGACGTTGCTGGTCGGCGTGATCCACTTGGAGTCGCTGGTGTTGGCGGTCCATGCTTTCGCGACCGGCCATACATTGTCCGCGCTGATATAGGCGTGGCTGTTCGTCAATACCGTCGCGCCCGACAGGACGGTCACAGCGTAATGCGCGTCCTGCGTGCCGGCCGCGCCGACGCCGGTGTTGACCAGGCCATTGATCGACGCCGCCTGGGCGGAGGTGAACGCGGCAGCGGCCAGCGCGATGGCGGAGATCGTTTTTTTCATACCGTTATCCTTGCAATATTGAGATTAGCCACGACGCCCTATGGCCTCCCGCCTGTCTGGGCAGGAGCACGCGGCAGATGACATTATGGTAACCAATATTTGCAAATTGAAATGTCATCCCAAGATGATCTTGCTGTAAGGTTTTCCTGACCGGCAAAAAAAACGGCGGCCCGCAGGCCGCCGTCTTGGGACGAATCCGAATTTATACCGAGAACGAGGAACCGCAACCGCAGGTCGAGGTCGCCTGTGGGTTCTTGATCACGAACTGGGCGCCTTCCAGGTCGTCCTTGTAGTCGATTTCCGCGCCCACCAGGTACTGGTAGCTCATCGAATCGATCAACAGCTGGACGCCGTTCTTGACCATGGTGGTGTCGTCTTCATTGACGATTTCGTCGAAGGTGAAGCCATACTGGAAGCCGGAGCAGCCGCCGCCCTGCACGAACACGCGCAGTTTCAGGTCGGGATTGCCTTCCTCTTCGATCAGTTGGGCGACCTTTTCAGCGGCGCTATCGGTGAAAACGATAGGTGCTGGCATTTCGGCAACAGCGTTCATTTCTAACTCCTACGAGAAAACAGTTAGGGGCCATTATAGACCCTTGGTGTGATTTATGCTCCGCACCCCGCAAAAACAGCGGGTTTTACGGCAACAGGGCGATTTGCGTCAGACCGGTGGTTTCCTCCAGGCCAAACATCAGGTTCATGCACTGCACCGCCTGGCCGGACGCGCCCTTGACCAGGTTGTCCTGCACCACCAGCACGATCACGGTATTGCCGTTGTCCGGACGGTGCAGCGCCAAGCGCAGCATGTTCGAACCACGGGTGGAGCGGGTTTCCGGATGCGAGCCGAATGGCATCACATCGACGAAGGCGCTGTCCTTATATTGGTCCTCAAACAGTTTCTGCAAGTCTTCGTTGCTGATGTCCTTGGTCAGGCGCGCGTACAGGGTCGAGTGCATGCCGCGGATCATCGGCACCAGGTGCGGCGTGAAGATCAGGCCGACCTTGTCGGACGTGAACTTCTGCAGCTGGGCCGAGGTTTCCGGGGTGTGACGGTGGCCGGCCACGCCGTAGGCCTTGAAGTTGTCGGACGCTTCCGAGAACAGGGTGCCGATTTCCGCCTTGCGGCCGGCGCCGGACACGCCCGACTTGCAGTCGGCGATCAGCGCGCTGGCGTCCACCACGCCGGCCTTCAGCAGCGGGTAGTAGCCCAGCTGCATGGTGGTCGGATAGCAGCCCGGGTTGGCGACCAGCTTGGCGTTCTTGATGTCGTCACGGTTCAGTTCGGCCAGACCGTAGGCGGCCTGCTCCAGCAGTTCCGGGCAGGTGTGCTCGATCTTGTACCATTTCTCGAAGACGGCCTTGTCCTTGATGCGGAAGTCGGCCGCCAGGTCGATCACTTTCACGCCGGCCTTCAGCAGCTCGGGCGCCTGCGCCATGGCCACGCCGTGCGGGGTGGCGAAGAACACCACGTCGCATTTGGTCAGGTCGGCGTTTTCCGGCGACGAGAATTTCAGATTCACGCGGCCGCGCAGCGAAGGAAACATGTCAGCCACTGGCAAGCCGTCCTCTTTGCGCGAGGTGATTGCCGTCAGTTCCACATCCGGGTGGACTGCCAACAAACGCAGCAGTTCTACCCCGGTGTATCCGGTGCCGCCGACGATGCCAACTTTGATCATTGTTCTTTCCTTGAAGTGAGGGGATGCGTGGAGAATGTCTGCCATTTTATCAGGCATATGCGACCGGCGTATTACGGGTCAAAACGCGCCAGCCAAATGGTAAAAAAGCCGCCCGACACAAGGCCGGCGGCTTTTTTGGTGACGCGCCGCAAGCAGCGCGCCAGAGCGTAAAAATTAACGCTTCGAGAATTGTTTTGCGCGACGTGCTTTGCGCAGACCAACTTTTTTACGTTCAACTTCACGTGCATCGCGGGTCACGAAACCAGCGCGTGCCAGATCACCTTTCAGGCCCGAATCGTAGTCGATCAGAGCGCGGGTGATGCCGTGACGAACCGCACCTGCCTGGCCCGACTCGCCGCCGCCGTGGACGTTGACTTTGATGTCGAAACGTTCAACGTTGCCGGTCAGTTCCAGTGGTTGACGAATAACCATCAGGCCGGTTTCGCGCGAGAAGTATTCCGACGCAGGTTTGCCGTTGACGATGATTTGGCCAGTGCCAGCTTTGATGAACACACGAGCTACTGCACTCTTGCGACGGCCGGTGCCGTAATTGTAGTTACCGATCATGTCAGTTCCTTAGATTTCGAGTGCTTTAGGTTGCTGGGCAGCGTGCGGGTGCGAACCTTCGGCGTACACTTTCAGCTTCTTGATCATTGCGTAGCCCAGTGGGCCTTTTGGCAGCATGCCCTTGACGGCTTTTTCCAGAGCGCGACCTGGGAAACGCTGTTGCATTTTCAGGAAGTTGGTCTCGTAGATGCCACCTGGGTAG
This sequence comes from Duganella sp. SG902, assembly GCF_013376005.1. GTDB lineage: Bacteria > Pseudomonadota > Gammaproteobacteria > Burkholderiales > Burkholderiaceae_D > Rugamonas. The sequence goes on from NZ_JABMJK010000017.1 coordinate 24,396, forward strand.
CCCGAGTGACGGTAGTAGGTCTTCTCGGTTGCTTTGGTGCCGGTCACGCGCAGTTTGCCTGCGTTGATGATGACGATGAAATCGCCGGTATCGACGTGAGGGGTGAACTCAGGCTTGTGCTTGCCGCGCAGTCGGAGTGCCACTTCGCTGGCAACACGTCCGAGGACTTTGTCCGTCGCGTCAATCACGAACCAGTCGCGCTGGACTTCATGTCCTTTAGCGGAAAAAGTTTTCATGTGATGACTTTCTAAATTAGAAATTACCGCTCATATGGTGGTTCCGCCAGCTACATCAGCGGACTCGGCCTTTTTATTTACTTTCCTGAGCGAATGGAAAGCCGACAATCATAACAGCCCGGACAGGCTCGCGTCAAGTCCGGATGGGCTGCCGGACCGCGAAAACACAGGGGTGGCGCGGTCCATTACAATATGGACAAAGTTTTTCACACGGAGAAAGCAATGGAATGCAAAGTTAGCTGGAATGGCCCGTCGGGCATGAGTTTCCTGGCCCAGACCGGCTCCGGCCACCTGGTCAACATGGACGGGGCGCCCGAGGGCGGCGGCCACAACCTGGCGCCGCGTCCGATGGAAATGGTGCTGCTGGGCACCGGCGGCTGCACGGCCTACGATGTGGTGCTGATCCTGAAAAAAGGCCGCGCCGACATCCGCGGCTGCGAGTGCGTGCTCAAAGCCGAACGCGCCGACACCGAGCCCAAAGTGTTCACCAAGATCAATTTCCACTTCGTGGTGACCGGCAAGGGCCTGAAGCCGGAGCAGGTCGAGCGCGCCATCACCCTGTCGCACGACAAATACTGCTCGGCCTCTATCATGCTGGGCAAGACCGCCGAAATCACCCACTCCTTCGAAATCGTCGAAGCCTGAGCCGCGTCATTCCGGCGCAGGCCGGAATGACGGGCTGATGCTCAAATGTAGTAGGCCGTGCTGGTCATGACTTTGCCCATGACCGACATGGCGGCCTGCACCGGCGCCGGCACGGCGGCGGCGCCGAGTCGCTGGGCGGCGGCGCCATGCTCGATTTCGTCGATGCGCATCTGGTCGACGATGGCGCGCGATTTGGCGTCCTGCGGCGGCAGCTTGTCCAGATGGCTTTCCAGGTGCGCCTCGACCTGCCGCTCCGTCTCCACCACGAAGCCCAGGCTGCGGGCGTCGCCCAGCACCGCCGCTACCGTCCCCAGCGCGTAAGCGCCCGCATAGAACAGCGGATTCAATACGCTGATGTGCGAGTTCAGCTCCTCCAGGCGCTGCGCGGTCCACGCCAGGTGATCCTCTTCCTCGCGGCTGGAATGCTCGAACTGTTCGCGGATCCGCTCGGTGCGGGCGAAGCGCGCCTGCGCGTTGTACAGCGCCTGCGCGCACACCTCCCCCACGTGGTTCACACGCATCAGGCCGGCGGCATGACGGCATTCGGCTTCGCTCATCTCGGCGTCCGGCGCATGGGCCGCCGGCGTCGGTCGCGACGCCGAAGCAACGCCGGTGACCACGCGCAGCGCCTTGTCGGCGCCGGCAATGAAACGGTCCAGGGGAGTGTGATGATGATGTGCGGCCATGTGCAAACCCGTGTCTTCAGATGGAAAGCCACATTTTAACCGGCGTCCGCCTCTTCACGCAGCTGACGCTGGCGCTCGATGTAGTCGGCCACCGGCCCGCGCACGTCGATTTTGGAGATGTCTTTCGCCACCCCCAGGTTCAGGCCCAGCAGGAAGGGGATGTTCTCCAGCGGCACCTCGGTGCAATGCTCGCCAAACGCCTTCAGGAAGCGCTTCGACTCGACCACCTTCACCACCTTCTCCCCGCTCATGTACTGCAGGATGCTGGTGATGCTGTGCCCCTTGCCGATGCTGTGGTAGATGAAACGGTTGAAATCGCGGTCCAGCTGCTTGAAGTCCAGGGTTTCCTTGGTCATCAGCCCCGACAGGTAGTACAGTCCCAGCGCCACGCGGAAGAAACCGGTGGCCTCGTCGCGGTCGACGCCACTCTGCATCACAGCCAGTATTTTTTCCTTCAGATGCGGATTCATATTTCAGTTCGCTCCCTTGTGCGACTATAGCAAGAGTTGCGTGGAACCAGTAGCTTGCGTGCAAGAATTTTGACATGCTATTCTTGAAACTTTTAAACCTGAGGCAACCACGATGATCGAGGTAAGGAGCCTGGCCAAACGCTTTCGCCTGCCCGCGCGCGGGGGCAAGACAAGCGCCACGCGCGACCCGCGCGACCATGACGGCTGGTTCCATGCGGTGCGCGACGTCAGTTTCCGCTGTTCGCCCGGCGAGGTGCTGGGCCTGCTCGGCCCCAACGGCGCCGGCAAGACCACCACCCTGCGCCTGCTCTCCACCGCCCTCAAGCCCGACGCCGGCAGCATCCACGCCAACGGCGTCGACCTGCTGGAAAATCCGCTCGTGGCGCGCCAGCACATCGGCTTTCTGTCCGGCTCCACCGGCCTGTACGGCCGCCTCACCGCGCGCGAAAACATCGAATACTTTGGCCGCCTGCACGGCATGAGCCCGGCCTACCTCAAGCGCCGCTGCGACGAGTTGTTCGAGCTGCTGCAGATGCACGAATTCGGCAACAAGCGGGCCGACCAGCTGTCCACCGGCATGAAGCAGAAATGCGCCATCGCCCGCACCGTGGTGCATGAGCCGCGGATCGTCATCCTCGACGAGCCTACCACGGGGCTGGACGTAATGTCGGCCAAGATCCTGCTGGACTTTATCGCCAGCTACAAGGCCCTGCGCGTGCCGCTGATTTTCTCCACCCACCATTTGCACGAGGTGGAAAAGCTGTGCGACCGCGTGTGCATCATCAACCACGGCAAGACCGCCTTCCACGGCAGCATCGACGAGCTGCGCCACCTGGGCGGCAGCGCCGATCTGTACGACGCCTTCGTCGGCGTCATCAATCAGGGAGGCTGAGCCATGTGGACCATCTACCTCAAGGAACTACTGGAACTGGCGCGCGACCGCCGCACCTTCTTCTTCACCGTCTTCATCCCGGTGTTCGCCATGCCGCTGATCTTCGCCGGCTTCGGCTTCCTGTCTTCCAGCATGTTCAAGCAAGCCAGCACCGCCGACATGGCCTACGCCATCTTCGGCAAGGAGCACGCGCCGCAGCTGGCCGAGCGCTTCGCCAGGGAAAAAGGCTTCCACGAAATCACGCTGGCCAGCCCGGAAGAAATCAAGGCCGCCATCGCCGCCGAGCGCATCAAGTTCGCGCTGGTGATCCCGCCCGGCCTCAACGACCGCCTGAGCACGCTACAACAAGGCGCGATCCAGTTGCACTACAACAGCGCCGCCACCGTTGACCTGACCCGCAAGCGCGTGCAGTCGGTGATCGGCAACGAAAACCGCGCGCTGCGCGAGCACGCCCTGTCCGCCTTCAACCTCAACCAGCGGCAGCTGGCGTTCGCGCTCGATCCCATCATGTTGGAAGACCATTCCACCGCCGACAAGCGCGAGCAGATGGGCGCGGTGGTCGGCGGCATGTTGCCCTACGTGCTGCTGATGGTGTGCCTGATGGCGGCGATGTATCCGGCGATCGACACCGGCGCCGGCGAGAAGGAACGCGGCACGCTGGAAACCCTGCTGCTGGCGCCGGTCTCGCGCACCGCCATCGTGCTGGCCAAGTTCCTGATGCTGTTCACTGTCGGCCTGACCTCGGCGCTGCTAATGATCGTCAGCGTCGGCCTGCTGCTGCACTTCTTCGGCCACGCCATCGGCGGCGACGTGGTGCAGATGGTGCGCGCCATCGGCCCGCTCGATCTGGCCATGGTGGCGCTGATGCTGGTGCCGACCGCCGCCATCTTCGCCGCCATCCTGCTGTCGCTGTCGATCTACGCCAAGAGCTACAAGGAGGCGGCCGGTCTGATTTCGCCGCTGATGCTGGTCACCATCATGCCAACGCTGGTGGCCCTGCTGCCGGGCGTGGAGCTGAACTGGAAATGGGCCATGCTGCCGCTCACCAACGTCGCGCTGGCGATGAAGGAACTGGTCAAGGGCACCATGGACTACCGCATGTTCTCCGTGATATTACTGTCCACAACGTTGACCGCCGGCCTGTTGCTGGCCCTGTGCCGCTGGTGGTTCAACCGCGAGCAGGTTTTGTTTAGGAATTGAATAAGTTGTCTATTCAACTACGCTTCCGGCTGAACGGCCTGTTCCGCCAATTCTGCACTTTGGCGCACCATTTTGCCTTCCATCGCAATGGCGCCCCTCCTGTGGATCAAATTCAATACAATGCCATCATGTGAAAAGTGGTTTGTCGCGCAGAATCAGGAGTTAGTATGGAATTAAGCATCAGCAACTTGTCCAAAACCTATAGCAACGGAGTCGTGGCTTTGGACAACATTTCGCTCACCATCCCGACCGGGATGTTCGGCTTGCTCGGCCCCAATGGCGCCGGCAAATCGACGCTGATGCGCACCCTCGCCACCTTGCAGGAATGCGATTCCGGCTCGGTCTTCTTTGGCGACCTCGACGTGCTGGACGAAAAAGATGAAATCCGCCGCCTGCTGGGCTATCTGCCGCAGGACTTCGGCGTCTACCCGAAAGTGACCGCTTACGAACTGCTGGACCACTTCGCCGTGCTCAAGGGCCTGAGCAACCGCAACCGCCGGCGCGAGGTGGTGGACGGCCTGCTGCAACAAACCAATCTGTTCGAGGTGCGCCACCAGCGCCTGGGGGGCTTCTCGGGCGGCATGCGCCAGCGTTTCGGCATCGCCCAGGCGCTGCTGGGCGATCCGAAACTGATCATCGTCGACGAGCCGACCGCCGGCCTCGACCCGCAGGAGCGCGTGCGCTTCCACAACCTGCTGTCCGATATCGGCGAGGACAAGACCGTGATCCTGTCCACCCACATCGTGTCCGACGTGGCCGACCTGTGCGCCAACATGGCCATCATCAACAAGGGCCACCTGCTGCTGTGCGGGCCCACGCAGGAACTGATCCACGAAGTCAGCGACAAGATCTGGGCCCGCTTCATCAACAAGGCCGACCTGCCCTCGTTCCAGCTGCGCCACCCGGTGATCTCGTCGCGCCTGCTGTCCGGCCGCACCCTGATCCACGTCTACAGCGACACCGATCCCGGCGACGGCTTCGAGGAAGCAATCGGCGACCTGGAAGACGTCTACTTCGCCACCATCGCCGGCCGCCACCGCGCCGCGAACAGCTGCGATTAAGGGCGCATCATGTTTGCCATCGCCTTTTTTGAAGCGCGCCAGCGCCTCAAGCTCTTATCCACTTGGGTGTACTTCTTCGGCTTCCTGGCCCTGACCATGTTGTGGATGGCCGCCGCCGGCGGCTTCTTCAAAGGCGCCTCGGTCACCTTCGGCAGCCAGCTGATCGACTCGCCGCGCTCGCTGATGTTCACCACCAGCTTCCTCGGCTCGCTGGGCGTGATCGTGATCGCCGCCATGATGGGGCGCTCGGTGCAGCAGGACTTCGAGTACGACATGCAGCACTTCTTCTTCAGCGCGCCGATCAAGAAACACCAGTACATGTTCGGCCGCTTCCTGGGCGCCTACCTGACGCTGGCGGTGATCTTCACCAGCATCCTGCTCGGCGCCTGGCTGGGCAGCTTCATCCCCGGCATCGACCCCGAGCGGCTGGCGCATGCGGACGCGATCGCCTACCTGATCCCCTACCTGATCGTCATCCTGCCCAACATCTTCATCTTCGGCGCCGTGTTCTTCATCCTGGCCGCGCTGACGCGGCGCATGCTGCCGGTCTACATCTCCAGCGTGGTGATGCTGATCGGCTACATGGTGGCGCCCGGCCTGGCGCGCGACCTCGACTACAAGACCTTCGCCGCCCTGATCGACCCGTTCGGCACCACCGCCGTGATCCGCCTGACCGAGTACTGGCCCATCATCGAGCGCAATTTCCGCCTGTTCCTGCCGGAAGGCGTGTACCTGCTGAACCGCGTGATCTGGGCCTCGGCCGCCCTGGTCGGCCTGCTGGTCGGCTACTGGCGCTTCCACTTCATCGCCACCAGCGACAGCGGCCACGGCAAGCGCGGCAGCACCGGCGAGGGCGAGATCCCACAGCACCTGTCGCACACCTCCACCAGCACGCGGGAAAAGCCCGACTTCGCCGCGCGCAGCCTCGGCTGGCTGCTGCTGCGCTCCAGCTGGCTCAACCTGCGCGAGACCACCAAGAACATCTACTTCCTCGTGATCGTGCTGGCAGGCGTGCTGATGATGGGCGCCGCCTCGCTCGACCTCGGCTCGATGTACGGCACCAACACCTATCCGGTCACCTACCAGGTGCTGGAAGTGGTGAGCGAAACCTTCGCCCTGTTCATGATGGTGATCACCACCTTCTACGCCGGCGAGCTGATCTGGCGCGAGCGCGAGGCCCACATGGGCCAGATGCTGGACGCCATGCCGGTGCCGAGCTGGCTGCCGCTGCTGTCCAAGCTGTTCGCGCTGATCGGCCTGCAGGCCTTGCTGATGGTGATCGTGATGCTGACCGGCATGGCGGTGCAGGTGTTCCAGGGCTACTTCCTGCTGCAGCCGGGCCTGTACCTATACCACCTGTTCCTGGTGCAGATGCCGGGCTACGCGCTGACCGCCGTACTGGCGATCGCGCTGCAGGTGCTGATCAACCAGCGCTACATCGCCTACTTCGCGATGATCGTCTACTACATCATCAGCGTGACCGCGCCCGGCATCGGCCTCGACAACCCGATGCTGGTGTATGGCAACATACCCAGCATCACCTACTCCGCCATGAACGGCTACGGCCACTTCCTGCTGCGGGAGCGCTGGTACGAGGCATACTGGGGCGGCGCGGCGCTGCTGCTGATCGTGCTGTCATTGCTGTTCTGGGCGCGCGGCACCAACGACGGCTGGCGCCAGCGCCTGCAACTGGCGCGCCACGCGCTGACCATGCCGGTGCTGAGCACCATCGCCGTGGGGGTGCTGATCTTCGCCGGCGCCGGCGGCGTGCTGTTCTACAACCAGTACGTGGCGGACTGCTTCAAGTCGGCCTATCACAAGGAAACTGAAAAGGCCGACTACGAGCGCAAGTACAAGCAATACGCCGTGCTGCCGCAGCCGCGCATCACCGACGTCAAGCTCAACGTCGACATCTGGCCTGAAAAGCGCTCGCTGATCGTCAAGGGACGCTACGTGCTGCAGAACAAAACCACACAGCCGGTCAGCGACATCATCGTCTCGCAGGACAACAGCGTGGCGCAGTACCGCGTGCGCTTCAGCCAGGAGGTGCGCAACGGCCTGCAGGACAGCGAGCTGGGCTTCTACAGCTACAAGCTGAGCAAGCCGCTGGCGCCGGGCGCGCAGCTGGCCATGGAGTTTGAGATCAGCTACGCGCCGCAGGGCATCCTGGGCCTGGGCCGCGACACGCCGGTGATCGGCAACGGCAGCTTCTTCAACAACGGCATCATGCCGCACATCGGCTACCAGCAGGAATGGGAACTGAACGATGCGCGCGACCGCAAGAAGCACAAGCTGGTGGCGCGCGAACGCATGCTGCCGCGCGACGACCCGGCCGGCCTGGCCAACAACTTCACCGGCAACGACGCCGACTGGATCAGCTTTGACGCCACCGTCAGCACCAGCGCCGACCAGACCGCGATCGCGCCGGGCATGCTGGTCAAGGACTGGACCAGCAAGGGACGCCGCTACTTCCACTACAAGATGGATCAGCCGATGCTGAACATGTACGCCTTCCAGTCGGCGCGCTACCTGGTCAAGCGCGACTGGTGGCAGGACGTGGGCATCGAGCTGTACTACCATCCGGGCCACGAGTACAACCTCGAGCGCATGGACAAGGGCATCAAGGAATCGCTGGACTACTACACGAAGAATTTTGGGCCGTATCAGCACAAGCTGGTGCGCATCGTCGAGTTCCCGCGCTACTCGCAGTTCGCGCAATCGTATCCGAACACCATTCCGTATTCGGAATCGGTGGGCTTTATCGCCAAGGTCAACGACAAGAATCCCAAGGATCTGGACTACCCGTTCTACATCACCGCGCATGAGGTGGCGCACCAGTGGTGGGGCCATCAGCTGGTGGGCGGCAACACGCGCGGCGGCACCGTGCTGAGCGAAACGCTGGCCGAATATTCGGCGCTGATGGTGATGAAGAAGAACTTCGGCGCCAGCAAAATGCGCCGCTTCCTGCACTACGATCTGGACCAGTACCTGCTCGGCCGCGCGCTGGAGCGCAAGAAGGAACTGCCGCTGGCGGAGAACGAGAACCAGAACTACATCCAGTACCGCAAGGGCAGCCTGGCGATGTACCAGTTGCAGGACATCCTGGGTGAAGCCAAGGTCAACGCCGCGCTGAAGGACATCCTGAACCAGTATGGCCGCAAGTCCGGCCCGTATCCGAGCGTGACGGTGCTGGTGGACGCCCTGCGCAAGGTGACGCCGCCGGATCAGGCCTACCTGATCGACGACCTGTTCAACCACATCGTGCTGTATGAAAACCACGCCACCTTGGCCACCGCGCGCAAGCTGAGCGATGGACGTTACGAGGTCAGCTTCACGGTCAGCGCCTCCAAGGTACGCGCCGGCGAGCAAGGCGAGGAGAAAGACGTGCCGCTGCGCGACTGGATCGACGTCGGCGTCGACGACAAGGAAGGCAACAGCCTGCTGCGCGAGCGCATGCTGATCACGCAGAAGGAAAACCGCTATACGGTGATCGTCAACGGCCGCCCGGCGAAAGCGGGCATCGATCCCGACAACAAACTGATCGACCGCAAGCCCGACGACAATCTGATCAACGTCGAACTGCAAGCACAGTAAGCACGTCATTCCGGCGAAGGCCGGAATCCATGGAGCGCACGAGCCGTGTTAACGCATGCGTTCCATGGGTTCCGGCTTTCGCCGGAACGACGGTACTTAGCGGAGCTGCAGGCGGGCGGATGGGCCTTCCTGCAGCTTGAACACCGACACAATCGCCGTCAGCGTATCGGCCTGGTCGTGCAGCGACGATGCCGCCGCCGCGGCCTCCTCCACCAGCGCCGCGTTCTGCTGCGTCACCTGATCCATCTGGCCGATGGCCTGGTTCACCTGCTCGATGCCGCTGCTCTGCTCCAGCGAGGCGGAGGTGATCTCGCCCACGATGTCGGTCACGCGCTGGATGCTGTCCACCACCTCGTGCATGGTGGCGCCGGCCTGGGTCACCAGCGCGCTGCCCGCGTTCACCTTTTCCAGCGAATCATCGATCAGCGACTTGATCTCCTTGGCCGCCGCCGCGCTGCGCTGCGCCAGGTTGCGCACCTCCGACGCCACCACCGCGAACCCGCGGCCCTGCTCGCCCGCGCGCGCCGCTTCGACGGCCGCGTTCAACGCCAGGATATTGGTCTGGAACGCGATGCCATCGATCACACTGATGATGTCGGCGATCTTGCGCGACGAACCGGTGATCGCGTCCATGGTGTCCACCACTTCAGACACCACGCCGCCACCGCGCTGCGCCACTTCCGACGCCTTCACCGCCAGCTGATTGGCCTGGCGCGCGTTGTCGGCGTTCTGCTTCACGGTCGCGGTCAGCTCCTCCATCGACGACGCGGTCTCCTCCAGGCTGGAGGCCTGCTCCTCGGTCCGGCCCGACAGATCCAGGTTGCCGGCCGCTATCTGGCTCGACGCGGTCGAGATGCTTTCGGTGCCGTTGCGCACCTCGGTGACGATGCTGATCAGGCCATCATTCATCTTCTGCAGGGCATCCAGCAGGCGGCCGGTTTCGTCGGTGCTGCTGACTTCGATATGCGAGGTCAAATCCTTGTGCGCCACGGCCACGGCGATATCCACCGCCTGCCCCAGCGGCACGGTGATGCCGCGCGTCAGGCGCCACGCGCACACCACGCCCAGCGCCAGCACCACCAGCCCGAACACCACCATGAACGTGCGGTTGCTTTCGTAAAGCGCTTCAATCCGCTCGGCGTTGGCGTCGATGCGCTTGCGCTGCAAGTCGAGCAGGCCGCTCAGCGAGCCCAGATAGGCCTTGCCATCCGGCGTGAAGCGCTTGTCCAGCACCTCGGCCGCCTCCTCGAACTTGCCTTCCTTTTTCAAGGCCACGATGGCGTCGCGCGACGCCAGGTAGCGCTTGCGGTTGTCCATCATGGCGGCGAACAGAGCTTTTTCCTCATCGCTTTCCAACAGCGGCTCCACCTTTTTCTGCAGGCCGTTGACCTCGGCCGTGGACGACGCGGTCTCCTCGGCGAAGAACGGCCCCAGCGACGGATCCGAGCTCTTGGAGATGGCCGACGTGCGGCGCACGCTGGTGTGAATCAAACGATACCAATCCGAAATCATGCGTTCCTTCGCCAGCGGCTGCTGCATCATCTCGCGCGTGGCGGTGGCCACCGTGTGCATGTGACGGATGCCAATCACCGTCATCAGGATCATTAACGCCAATACCAAGCCAAAGCCCGCCGCAAGGCGCGTGCCGATTTTTAAATTTTTCATGATGAGTGCGCCCGCGAGCGCTATGGAATTAAAGAAGCGTTACCACTATTGAAACTGCGATTCGGGTAGAAGAGGTGTAATTACCCTAAAGAATCAACAGTTTATCACAGCAACTAATTCAGCGCTTACACGCTAATGGAGAGGGAGTTGACCAGCCCCATGTCATAGGAGCTTGAGACGACCGTGCTGGCCAGATTGGGATTGGTTTTCAGCAATTCCGCCCAGTTGGCGGATGCCTGTTCAGACAAGGCGCTGCTGAAGGTGCCAGCGCTGTTGTAGATGCCGGACGCGGCCGGGTTGGTGGCCAGCGTCGAGACGATCCCCTGGTCCAGCGCCTGCTGCGCCGTGGTGGAAGTGTCAACATTGCTGCCCTCTTCCGGCACGCTGACCGGCTCCTCCACCGTCCCTGCCTGCTGCAGCGCGGTGAGCAGGCCGCTCGGCGTGTACACCGTGGCGCCGGTTGAGCCGCCCAGCGAAGCCACCACCGCCGACTGCGCCGACAAGCTCACCGCTTGCGACGACAACGCCGCGGCCGACGACGCCGGGGAGACGGTCGGAACATACGGCTGGTAGGCCGCATTGGAGGTAACGGTGTTGAGCGAGACGGTCATGATGTCTTCAATATAGCACTAAACCGGGCGTTTTGTAGGCGCCCGGTTTAGTTACAGAAAACGCAATCAGATCTTGCCGGCGTCGTGATCGCGTTTGACCCGGTCTTCGTGACGCTCCACTTTTTCCTCATGGCGGGCCAGCTTGGCTTCCTGCTTGTCCGCCTTGTGGTTGGCGATCACCTTCTGGTCATGCCGGAGTTCATGCTTTTCCTGCTTGATGGCATGCTGCTCGTCGCGGCGGGCCTGATCCAGCTGCCTGGCGCCTACCAGGTCACCTTTCTTGAGCTCGGCATGCTCGGCGCGGGCCAGCGCATTGCGCTCCTGCTTTTCCGCGCGCAGCTGTTGCTTGTCGGCGGCCACTTCGCCTTTCTTCTCCGCGATCACGGCATTGTCGTGCTTGATCTCGCGGGTGTCCTGACGGATCTGTTGCGTGTCCTGGCGAATCTGCGCGTTGTCTTGGTGAACCTGGGCCACTGGTGTCTGCGCAAATGCGGCAGCGCTGATCATCGAAAGCAGGCCGGTCATCATCAGAGTTTTGGTTTTCATGGCGGTGTTCCTTTTCTTGGGTTGGCAGATCGCTGTTCAAATCAGCGTTCTTGAGCATTCAACGCGACAGCCGCGTCGCGCGACGACCAAAGTTCCGTAAGAAAAGTTACGAGTTGTATCCAGCAAGTGACTCGGCCAATCCACGCTGCCAGCCGCTGGCCTGCGCGTGGTTCCACACCAGCGCCACATGCTCCACGCATTCGAAGGCGCGATCGACGACTTCAATGCGGCGCAACTCGCTATCGGCCAGCGCGAAGTCCGGCAGGTAAGCCAGCGCCTCGCCGGATTTCACCAGCGCCAGCAACAGTTGCAGGTCATCCGCCCAATAGCGGATCTTGCGCGGCTGTTGATCATCGCGCCAGCCGTCGGAACGCGCGCCGCGCCGCATGCCGCAGAACAGCGAACGCGGGGGACAGGCGAAGTCGTGCTTCAGCACTTCGCTGGTCTTCACCTTCAGCTTGCGCGCCTTGGCCAACGGATGCAGCCTGCCCGCCATCAGGTGCAGCGTGATGCTGCCCAGCGGAGTCACCGTCCATTGGTCCGACCAATGCTCGCCGCGACCTTCGATCACATCGTTGGTGACGATGGCTCCGTTGATATCGCCACGCGCCAGGGCGGCCAGCGCCTCGTCTTCAAACATCGCCTGCATGCGCAGGCTGGCTTCCGGATACGCGCTCAAGGCTTGCGACAGCATCGCGCCATGCCGCCACAGCAAAATAGCCGGCCCGCCGATGCGGCAATCGATCGCGGCCTGCTCGCCCATCAGGTCGGCCTTGGCCTGGTCGGCCAGCGCCAGCAGCGTCTGCGCGCGGTCCAGCAACAATTGGCCGCTGACGTTCAGCACCAGTTGCTTGCCACTGCGGTCGAACAGCGGCTTGCCCAGCACATCCTCCAGTCGCTTGAGCGCTTTCGACACGGCGGACGGCGTCAAATGCATCTCCCGCGCCGCCGCGCCCAGCGAAGGCTGCCGCGCGGCGCTGACGAAGATGCGCAAGTCGCTGAGATTCATGGTTTCCTGATGGGATACAAAAGATGAATTTAAGTTGCTTTACTGGATACGACGGTCATCTTACCATTCCGGAACTATGATGAAACGATCGACTTACCGCAAGACGGCGCTGCTTGCATTGCTGCTGGCTGGCAGCGCCAACGCCGCCGACCTCACCTACGGCGAGCACGGCATGGCGCTGTTCGGCGGCAAGGACGGCCTGTACGCCTCGCACCTGCCGATGTTCCATGCGCCGCATGACTATCAGGTGATCCTGCAAGTGCACGTGGCCGATCCCGCCACCGACGCCGCGTTGCGCCAACGCCTCGATGGCAAGACCGTCCTGTGGACCATCGCGCCGGAAAAGTTCGAACTCTCGCGCCTGGCGCCACAGGCGCCCGCGCCGCTCAAGCACTTCAAGGCGGATCTGGTGTCGGGCCATTTCGAACAAGGCGGCAAGACGCAGTATGCGGCGGCGACCATCGTGATCGACCAAGTGCTCATGTTCCGCAAGCTGTCGCCAGAGACCCGCGTTAGCGGCACCGCCACCTACATGCAGATCGGCGGCGGCAAACAACGCTACCTTGTGAAGCGGATCGACAGCCGCCCGGACTACGACCACATCCTGTCCTACAGCGCGACGCCGCGCGCATCGGCCGAATCCATCACCCTCATCAAACAAGGCCTGCGCGAGCCGACGCCTGCGGAAATCGCCACCGCCCTCCACATCCGCCGCGACGCCATCAAGGGCACCATCTACTACTATACGGACGACCTCAAGTAACCCAAGATAGCGCCACAAGCTAAAGCAGCGCCTCAGCAAATGGCTCGACAGGTAATTTGGTCGGATTCGGCGGTCTAAGATCTAGGCACTTCACGCCATGCTGGCGCCGGCCTTGGTGAGCAGCTCACGAAGAATGGAGCGATGACAGTGCGATTCGTCTTCGCAGTAGCAGCCGACGGAGAAATTGCTTTGATGCGATAGCGTCGCCAGCAGCGCGATAGAGTGAGCGGCTTCGGGCTCGGCCATTTCCGCTTTGTACTTGCGGGCAAAACTGTTCCATTGCGCCGGCGTCTCGGCGTGCAAGCCTAGCTGCATCGTCTCCGCGCTGGGCGACAAGTTCGGATACCACACATCGTACCAATTGTCTGAAGCGAACCTGGTCTTGGGCACGCCACGCGGCGGACGGCGGACCGTTCCGATGCGCACGCCCTCGTCCTCCACACGCTCCGTCCCCAGCCGCACCACACGTATCGCCATGCTCGCCTCTAGTTGATGATTTCGCCCATGCCCTCTGCAACGCGGCTCCTGAGATTCTGGATGAATTCAGCATCGAACAGTTCCCAGCTGTCGAGCTCCCCGACAACTTTCAACGGCGACGCCGACCGATACGATCGCGTTGGATTGCCGGGGAACTTCTTGTCGGTGACATTGGGATCGTTCTCGAACTCCCCTGTCGGCTCAACGATGTAGACGCGCGGCCTGCCATCCCCCTTCGCCATTTCCGCAGCAAGTCCCGCCCCCTTGGGCAGTGCCGTGAAATAGATGTGGTTCATCACCACGCTGTTGTCGTAGTTGGACCTGAAACCGGCCGTCAAAAGATCGCCGACCTGCAGATCAGCCTTCGTCCCATGGTAAAACGGTCCAGTATCTAAAACGGCCATACGTTCCCTCCGACTGTTAGCGAGCACGTTCAATTATCTGATAAAAAAGTCACGCACAGAGACCTAACGTTGAACTTAACAGAATGCTGTATCGGGAATCCGGTGTCACATGGGTTTCGGCACATTGCCCGACTCGCCCTCGGCGCGCGCGAGCACAAGTTCGTAGACACGCAGATCGGCCTCGGAAAAGCAGCAGAAAATCACGTCGCCCTCAAACTGTCCGGCGCGCACGGTCGCCACCGCGGTCTCGGCAGCCTGCTCGACAGGATAGCCGTAAATGCCGGTGCTAATGCTGGGGAAGGCAATGCTACGCGCTCCGTTCGCCACCGCCAGCTCCAGCGCGCGCCGGTAGCAGGAGGCCAGCAGTTGCGGCTCTCCCTGATCGCCACCCCGCCACACCGGCCCGACAGTATGGATGACGTGCCCGGCTGGCAGCCGGTAGCCCTTGGTGATTTTAGCGTCGCCCGTTTTGCAGCCACCGAGCAGCCGGCATTCCTGCACCAGCTCCGGTCCCGCCGCGCGATGGATGGCGCCATCCACACCTCCGCCGCCAAGCAGCGACGAATTGGCGGCGTTGACAATAGCATCGACCGCCAGCGTGGTGATGTCCGCTTTGATCGCTTTCATGCTTACCCGTTCATTTTGTGACATCGATATGATTAAAAAAGATCACTGGTACCAACGTCAACATGCCAGATAACGACAATGAGGGCAAGTTAATGATGGTAGAATTTGCAATATTTTTCTCTATCCGAGATATGCATCCAACTGAACTCCAATTGATTCAACTTGCGCGGCAGGTCGGTGGGATGGCGCAGCAGGCGGCGGGGGCTTATCAGCAGGCGCAGTCGGCGTTGCGGCTGGAGCGTCTGTTTATGCTCGAGAGCGTCGCGACCGAGGAAGGTACGCGCGAGGCGCTCGATACGGTGGCCAGGCTCGCGGAGCTGCATCAGGTGCATCAGCAGATGTTCGCCAGGTTTGTACCGGCGGCGATGAAGCAGATCACGGAGGCGATCGCGGCGCTCCCAGCCGATAAGGCGCGCGAGTACGAGCAAGGCTTGATTCCATCGGTGAACCGCACGCTGACCGAGCAGGCGGAGTTTTACGCTAATCGCGATCGCTGGATCAACGCGGTGCGCGAGATGTTCACCATCGTTGAGAAGAATCGCGATGTCATCAGTGTGCACGACGGCCAGCTGATGTTCCATGACGATGATGTGATCGACCGCTACGAGGCCGCGCGGCAGGTCATGAACGATATCCACGCGTATGAGCTCGCGCACGTGCAGGAGAAGATGGCGCGCGCGGCGGCGTCCAGTGCTTACCTGGCGGCGCTGGAGCGTGGCGCAAAACTGTAGGGTATGGCTTGCGTTCTATGGATTCCGGCCTTCGCCGGAATGACGGCGGTAAAAAAACGGGACCGTGATGGTCCCGTTTGCTTTTACTCGGCGGTGGCGGCGGCTTTTTTGGACGCCGCTTTCTTTGCCGCCGGTTTCTTGGCCACGGCTTTTTTCGCCGCCGGCTTTTTCACCGCTGCCGCCGCTTTTTTGGCCGGCGCCGCTTTTTCCTCGCCGCCGTCGTCCGCGGCCGCGACGGCCTTGCCTTTGGCCGGCGCTTTGGCTTTGCGCTCTTCAAACTCGAAGCTGATCTTGCCGTCCTTGCCCTTTACCAGGAAGGCCTTGAACGGACGGCGCGTGCGCTGCGAGATGAAGCCCGGCAGCAGGTCGGTCTTGCCTTCGTTGAGCAGCTTGGCCATCTGCTCCGGCAGAATCTCCTGTTGCAGGATGATGCGGCCGCTGCGGAAGTCGCAGGTCTTCGGCTTGGCCACGCTGTGTTCGCACACGTACGCCAGACCCATCTCGTACACGCCGCCGTTGCACTTCGGGCACGGGCCCAGCGGCGTCTGCTCGGTGAAGTCCACCGGTTCCGAATCTTCCGAATCGTCGTTCTGGCCGAAGTCGAATTCCAGCTTGAAGTTGTTGATGTCCTCGTCGCGCACGATGCGCAGGATGGCGGCGAACGGACGGCCCATCTTGGAGCGGAAACCCTGCAGCGGACCGATGGTGCGGTCCTTCAGCAGTTGTTCCACTTCCTCGATTTCAAACTGGCGCCCGCCCGGCGTTTTGCTCATCGAGAAATCGCACTTGGTGCAGGCGAAGCGGCGATAGTTTTCCTTCACCACGCCGCCGCAGTTCGGGCACGGCGTGCGCATGGTGTGGTAGTCGCCCGGAATGGTGTCGTTATTGTATTCCTTGGCGCGCTTGACAATCACCTGGGTCATCTGCGCGATCTCACGCATGAACTCGTCACGCGAGATCTTGCCCTTCTCCATCTGCGACAGCTTGTATTCCCACTCGCCGGTCAGCTCGGGCGCGGTCAGCTCGTTCACGCCCAGGCCGCGCAGCAGCGTCATCAGCTGGAAGGCTTTGGCGGTCGGCATCAGTTCGCGGCCCTCGCGCAGCAGATATTTCTCGGTCAGCAGCCCCTCGATGGTGGCCGCGCGCGTGGCTGGCGTGCCCAGGCCTTTGCCGGCCATGGCGTCGCGCAATTCGTCGTCCTCCACCAGCTTGCCCGCGCCTTCCATGGCCGACAGCAGCGTCGCCTCGGTGTAGCGTGCCGGCGGCTTGGTGACCAGGCCGTTGGCGTCCACCCGGTCGGTCAGCACCTTCTCGCCCTTGGCGACCGGCACCAGGCTCTTGTTGTTGCCTTCCTTTTCATTGTCGTCGCTGTCGGCTTCCTTGCCGTAGATGGCCAGCCAGCCCGGATTGGTCATCACCTTGCCCTCGGTCTTGAAGGTGTGGCCCGATACTTCGGTGTAGCGGGTGGTGACCTGGAACTCGGCGGCCGGGAAGAACACCGCCATGAAGCGGCGCGTCACCAGGTCGTACAACTTCTGTTCCGGCTCGGACAGGTTCTTCGGCGCGATGGTGGTCGGGATGATCGCGAAGTGGTCCGAGATCTTGGTGTTGTCGAAGATGCGCTTGTTCGGCTTGACCCAGCCCTTGTCGAGGATCTGCTTGGCGAACTGGTGGTAGTTGTTATTGCCCTTCACCACCTCCAGCGTCTGCTTGACGGTGTCCAGATAGTCTTCCGGCAGGAAGCGCGAATCGGTACGCGGGTAGGTCAGCACCTTGTGCTTTTCGTACAGCGCCTGCGCCAGGCCCAGGGTGTTCTTGGCCGAGAAGCCGAAGCGCGAGTTGGCCTCGCGCTGCAGGCTGGTCAGATCGAACAGCGCCGGCGCCATCGAGGTGGTCGGCTTGGCCTCCTCGGTGACGTTGCCCTGCTTGCCGCGCACGGCCAGCGCGATGGAGTCGGCCGCGGCCTTGCTCCACAGGCGCTCGGCGCGCTTCTCGGGATCGGTCTCGTCCTTCTTGAACTTGGTGTCCAGCCAGCGGCCTTCGTACACGCCGGCGGCGCAGACGAACTCCGCGCGCACCTCCCAGTAGTCGCGCGGCACGAATTTCTTGATCTTCTCTTCGCGCTCGACCACGATCGACAGGGTCGGCGTCTGCACGCGGCCCACGGTGGTCAGGTAGAAGCCGCCCTCCTTCGAGTTGAAGGCGGTCATGGCGCGGGTGCCGTTGATGCCGATCAGCCAGTCCGCCTCCGAGCGGCAGCGCGCGGCGTCGGCCAGCGGCATCATTTCCTCGTCGCTGCGCAGGTGGGCGAAGCCGTCGCGGATGGCGGCCGGCGTCATCGATTGCAGCCACAGGCGCTTGACCGGCTGCTTGGCCTTGGCGTTCTGCGCGATCAGGCGGAAGATCAGTTCACCTTCGCGGCCCGCGTCGCATGCGTTGATCAGGGTGTCGACATCCTTGCGCTTGATGAGCTTGTTCAGCACCTTGAGGCGCGCCTCGGTCTTGGCGATCGGGTTGAGCGCGAAATACGGCGGGATCATCGGCAGGTGCGCGAAGCTCCATTTGCCGCGCTTGACGTCGTGCTCTTCCGGGACGGCGATTTCCAGCAGGTGACCGACGGCGGAGGACAACACGTACTCGTCGGATTCAAAGTACTCATCGTGCTTGGTAAAGCCGCCTAGCGTCTTCGCGATGTCGTTCGCGACAGAAGGCTTCTCGGCGATGATGAGGGTTTTGCTCATATTTTAGTATCTCGTTTTTAACACTTGGGGGAAACAGCATGCGCATCATACATGGATCGCGGGGCAAGCTGCACGTTTCCGTCACAGTCTTGTCAAAGCGCCAATAATAAGCGGATTGCCGATCGAATCGCAAGCCTACAACAACTCCGCGCCGATTATGGCGTGATTTGTTGCTCAGAGGGAAATTTTATCGGACGTTAATGCAACAGGCGGGGCGCCTGGTCCTCGTCCGAGCCGAACAAGTCGTCGAACATCAGGGCGTCGGGTTCCTTGCCCTGGCTCCAGAGCAACATCAGCACGATGACCTTGAGTTTGCCCAGCGAGACCGGCGCCTCGTCCAGCGCCAGCGCGCGCTCGACCACGATCTCGCGTTGCAGCGGAGACAATACCTTGGCCGACTCGAGGAACTGGATGAAGCCGATGGCGGCGCCGCCCAGTGCGTCGGTTTCCTCTTCCACGTAGAAGCGGGTGCCGGTGGAGGCGGCGGTCAGCGAGTGTTCAACCCCGGCCATGGCGGTCAGGTCGGTGAGCCAGACCAGCGCCTCGGAGATCTCGACATCGTCAAAACCGACAGCCGACAGCTTCTTGGCCAATGCCGCCGGTTCAGGGCAGGCATCGGGACGGTAATAAGTCTCGTAGAGATAAACAAGGACGTCGAACATGGCTCTACTCTATCAGTTAAAACGAATCGGAGACAAGTGCTGTTCATGCCCGCAGCCTTTGAAACATTCCGCCAGGCAACCGTTCCAGCAGGCCGGCCAGCTCCAGCGCCAGCAACTGCCCCTGCAGCTCGCCCGGTGGCTGGTTCAGGTGGACGGCCAGCACCTCGCCCTGCACCGGGTCGCACCCCATGGCCTCCAGCACACGGTCGACAAAGCTGTCGTCCAGCGCGGGCCGGCCGCCGGCCTCGCCGTCCGCCAGCATTTGCATGTCCGCCAACACATCGGCGCCGGATTCCACCAGCCGCGCGCCCTCGCGGATCAGCTGATGACAGCCTTTGGACAGTGTCGCATGAATCGATCCCGGCACGGCGTACACATCGCGCCCCTGCCCGGCCGCCAGCCGCGCGGTGATCAGCGAGCCGGACTGCGCGGCCGCCTCCACCACCAGCACGCCGCGCGACAGGCCGCTGATGATGCGATTGCGGCGCGGGAAATTGTCGCGCGACGGCGGCGTGCCCAGCGCGCACTCGCTAATTAAACAACCTTCTTCGGCGATGCGGCGCGCCAATGCGCCGTTGCGGGCCGGATAGATGCGGTCGATGCCGGTGCCCAGCACCGCCACCGTGCTGCCGGGCCCGCTCAAGCCGCCCAGGTGGGCGGCCGCGTCGATCCCCAGGGCCAGCCCCGAGACCACCGTCAGATCGGCCTCCGACAAGGTTTGCGCCATCTCCTGCGCGTTCAGCACGCCCTGGCGGCTGGCGTTGCGCGAGCCCACCACCGCCACCGCGCGCCGGGGCAGCAGCTCGACGCGGCCTTTGACGTACAGCAGCAGCGGCGCGGCCACGATGTGGCTCAGGTATTCCGGATAATCGGGATGGCCGAACGGCAGCAGGCGGTTGCCGGGCTGCGCCTGCCAGGCCTGCATGAGGTCCAGCCAGCGTTCCAGCTCGGCGGCCGGGACGCCGGCGGGCGCGGCCAGCAGGGCGTCGGCCTGGCGGCTGGCGACGACCTCCAGCAAGGCGGCGCGGCTGGCCGCGAAGATGGCGCCGGGGCTGCGGAAGCGTTCCAGCAGCTTGTGCGCGGTCAGCAGGCCGACGCCGCCGGTCTGTTGCAGACGCAGCCAGTCCGCCAGCACTGGCCTGCTCACTTCGCTTGGGGTATCCGTGGCTTGCACGGCGCGGGTCACTCCGGCGACTTGGCGACGTCGCCCACTTCCACCGGCGCGGTCACCTGCATGATCAAGCCGTAGGAAATATGCTTGAACGTGCGGAAGATAAACAAGCTGCCCACTTCCTCATCCGGCAGCTTGACCTGCTGCTCGCGCCCGAACCAGCCGCTCTTGGCCGTGGAATCGCTCACAGTTCTTCCCGCATGGTACAGCTGCAGCACGGCGCCGACATCGAGCCCGTCAAGCTTTCCGCGATTAATGCTGACAATCTGGTTCTGGCCGGCGTGCGTCACGCCGCCATAGATCGCCACCACGCGCGCGTCCACCGGCCGCTCGGGCGGATGGGGCGCGTAGTTTTGCAACGGCGTCGGCGGCACCGCGCGCAGTTGGTCGCCCTTGCCCATCTCCTGGCTGGCGGTGGCCACGGTGAAGGTGTGCACATCGACGCCGGGCTTGGCCTCGGCCTGCAACTTCAGCGTGCCGAGGTAGAACGCCTCGTAGCCGATCACCTGCCTGGTGACCGGGTCCTTCAGCGCGGCGCCGGGACGGAACACCTGGAACGCGCTGTTGCCCTGCAAGTCGCCGCGCACATAAGCCTTGTCGCCCTTGCCGAGGAACACGCGGCCCTCCTGTGTGGCGACGATGCGCGGCGCGCCTTTCAATTCGTCATCCTCGATGATGAGCGGCTGGGTCAGGAACGGTTCGATCACGCCGGGCGGGATGGAGGGAACGGCGTCCCGGCCCAGCCCCTCGGTGCGCACGCGCGGTTCCAGCTTCTGGGTGGACGGATCGTTCAGGCCGTCGGCCAGTTGCTTGCCCAGCCGCAGGCGCCCGGCCGCGCGGTCGAACCAGATGATCTGGCCCGGATAGATCCAATGCGGGTTGGCGATTTCATCGCGGTTCATGCCCCACACCGTGGGCCAGCACCACGGCTTTTGCAGGAAGGTGCCGGAAATGTCCCACAGGGTATCGCCCTTGACCACCACATGCTGGTCCGGCGCGTCCGGACGGAATTCGCACTTGAGGGGCGCGGCCGAGGCGGCCGGGGCGGCGGTAAACAGGGCGGCCAATGCTAAGCGGGTACTGACTGTGCTAAAATTTTTCATTAATAGATCCAGTAAGTGCGCCGCAAGCACACGGCAGCAGAGCGGTAAAGCTTGCCAAATTGAATCAAATTCTGCCCATAAAACCCTGAACTAGCAAGCGAAACCGCGCACCGCAAACCCGCGTGGTTACAGGGCCTTAGCAAGGCATCCACATAGTTTTCACTTAGTCATCATGGCAATTTTAAATATTCTGCGTTACCCCGATCCGCGCCTGCACAAGATCGCCGCGCCCGTCACCAAGTTCGACGAGCGCCTGGAAAAGCTGGTGGCCGACATGGCCGAGACCATGTACGACGCGCCCGGCATCGGCCTGGCCGCCACCCAGGTGGACGTGCACGAGCAAGTCATCGTGATCGACATCACTGAGGACAAGAGCGCGCTGACCGCCTTCATCAATCCGGAAATCCTGTGGAGCAGCGACGACAAGCAGCTGTACGACGAAGGCTGCCTGTCGGTGCCGGGCATCTACGACGGCGTCGAGCGTCCGTCGCAAGTGAAAGTGCGCGCCTACGACGTCAAGGGCCAGCCGTTCGAGGTGGACGCCGACGGCCTGCTGGCCGTGTGCATCCAGCACGAGATGGACCACCTGCAAGGCAAGGTGTTCGTCGAGTATCTGTCGCCGTTGAAACGCAACCGCATCAAGACCAAGCTGCAGAAGGAAGAGCGCGGCATGCAGCGCGAAGCCCAGCTGCGTGCGCAAGGCCGTCGCTACTAAACCATGAAAGTCATCTTCGCCGGCACCCCGGAGTTTGCCGCCGTGGCCCTGCAGTCGCTGCACGAGGCCGGTTTTGAGATCCCGCTGGTGCTCACCCAGCCCGACCGCCCCGCCGGCCGCGGCATGCAGCTGCAACCGTCGGCGGTGAAGCAGTACGCGCTGTCGAAGGGCATCGAGGTGCTGCAGCCGCTATCGCTGCGCGTGGACAGCAAGGACCCTCAGCGCGCCGAGGAAGCCAGGGCCGCGCATCAGCGCCTGCTGTCGACGCCCTACGACGTGATGGTGGTGGCGGCCTACGGCCTGATCCTGCCGCGCAGCACGCTGGACATCAAGCCCTGCCTCAACATCCACGGTTCGCTGCTGCCGCGCTGGCGCGGCGCCGCGCCGATCCATCGCGCCATCGAGGCGGGCGACAAGGAAACCGGCATCACCATCATGGAGATGGAGGAGGGCCTGGACACCGGCCCCATGCTGCTGATCGAAAAAGTGGCGATCGAGGACAGCGACACCACCGGCAGCCTGCACGACAAGCTGGCCGCGCTGGGCGGCAGGATGATCGTCGAAGCGCTCAACAAGTACCGCCACAACCAGCTGGAAGCCGTGGTGCAGCCGGAGCAAGGCGTCACCTACGCGGCCAAGATCAGCAAGGAGGAAGCGGCGCTGGACTTCTCGCAACCGGCGCTGGAGATCGACCGCAAGATCCGCGCCTTCAATCCCTTCCCCGGCGCGCACGGCACGGTCAACGGCTTCCACGTCAAGCTGTGGGGCGCGCAAGTGGTGGAAGGCGGCAACGCGCCGGCCGGCACCGTGCTGTCGGCCGACGCGCAGCATGGCATCGTGGTCGCGTGCGGCGCCGGCGCGCTGCGCTTGACGCAGTTGCAGAAGCCGGGCGGCAAGCGTCTGCCCGCGGCCGAATTCATCAAGGGCTTCCCGCTCGAAGGCCAGCGCTTCAGCTGAAAATTTAGCGGTCTCAAGCACGATCGCCGCAGATTCGTTATGATGGATTAATGCCCGGCACATTTGAAGCCGGGCCTTATACTCAAAGGGAATAGGCATATGAGCGACGTGATCAATCACCTCAACTGGCGCTACGCCACCAAGAAATTCGACCCATCGAAAAAGCTGGATGAAGAGAAGCTGAACCGCATTCTCGAAGCCATCCGCCTGACGCCAACCTCGAGCGGCCTGCAGCCGTTCGAGGTGTTCGTCGTGAAGAACGACGGCCTGCGCGCCAAGATCCGCGAAGTGGCGTGGGGCCAGTCGCAAGTGACCGACGCCTCGCACCTGCTGGTGTTCGCCGCCTGGGACAACATCACCCCGGCCCGCATCGACGCGGCCTTCGATTACACCAACGAAGTGCGCGGCTTCATCAACGAAGGCTGGGAAGCCTACCGCAAGCAGCTGCACGGCATCGTCGCCGCGCGCGGCGACGCCGCCAACTTTGACGCCGCCGCCCGCCAGGCCTACATCGGCCTGGGCGTGGCGCTGGTGGCGGCCGCCGCCGAAGGCGTCGACAGCACGCCGATGGAAGGCTTCGATCCGGCCGCCGTCGACCAGATCCTGGGCCTGAAAGAGCGCAACCTGCGCAGCGTGGTGATCCTGCCGCTGGGCTATCGCCAGCCGGAAGGCGACTGGCTGGTCAACCTGAAAAAGGTGCGCCGCCCACGCGAGAAATTCGTGACCGAACTGGTTTAATCGACCAGCGGGATGACACGGTCGCCGTCCGCCGGCTTGCAGCCGTCGGCGACCGGCGTCCAGCCGCGATGAATGACGATCTGCTTATCATCGTGGCATAGCTCCACGCGCTCGCTTTGCGGAAAGCGGGCGCGCACAAAATCCTCTATCGTGGTTGGCAGGCTGATGCGCAGTTGCAGCGCGGCGCGATCCGCATCCGGGTGATCGTCCAGATGCAGCAGCGGCACGAAGTACGATGCCAGCATCCAGAAGCGCGAGCCCACTTCCACCGGCTGCGGCGCGTACTGTTCATCGCGCAGCCAGGCTTGCGCACGTTCCCGCAAATCCTCGCCATCGGCCAGACCGCCCCACCCCGCCGCCAGCATCTCGATCAGCCATTGATTGCAATTCTGGTAGCGCAGGCTGTAGGCGTAGGCGTTGGCGCTGTATTGCGCAGCCAACAGGTGCAGCGCGCGCCGCGTGTCGAGCACTGCGGGCCGCAGCGCCAGCGCCGCTTGCGGCGGCAGGCGCACGATGCTCAGGTAGCCGAGATTGGCATCGTCGGTGCCCATGGCGAAGCCGGCCATGCCCTGGTCGTAGATGCGCGGGCGGCCTTCATCGCAGGCGTAGTAGAGCTGGCGCGCCGACCAGACGCCCTGCTCGGAACGCCACGCCACGGCGGCATGCGAGTAACGGATGTGGAAGCGCGACAGATCCAGGCCGGACCGGCTGAGCAGCGCCACGCTTTCATCGGTGGCGGCCAGTTCGTCGCGCAGCACGGCGGCGAAGCGCAACAGGCGATCCTGCTCGGCGGCGCTCAGTTCATGCGAGCGGTCGCAGAAGCGCGCGGAAGAAGCGTGGGCCGCGCCGGCGCTGACAAGCAGGCACAGCAGCAGCGCGAGGCGTCGCTTCAAAGGCTCAGCGGACGGGAGCCCAGCTCGCCATACCACTCATCGGCCAGCACCAGGTAGAACGGCTGACGGTTGTCGGCGCGGCCGAACTCGATGCCATAGACGCGGTTGTGCGCATACATGGCGTCGCCAACCGCCAGCCGCTGCTGATCGAAAGTCGATTGCGGCAGGTCGAGCACAACGCGTTGCTCCGGGTTATCGGCCTGCATGGTGACGCGGGTGCGGCCGACGCGCTCCGGCGTGGCGGCGATCTGGATGATGCGGTAATCGCCATCGGCCACGCGGCGGCCGTTGTTCGAGCTGTTGCTGGAACTGGACAGCGAATCGGACACGCTGCCGCTGGACGCCGAGCTGGCGCTCGATGCCGACGACGCCAGACTCTCCGCCCGCGCATGCAGGGCCAGGCCCAGCGCGGCGACAATAGTGATCAAACGCAAAGAGATTTTCATCAACACTTCCTCAGCTCGAAAAATGACGAATTTTACGCCACAAAAAGGTGACGCGTAGAAAGCAAGGCCGGCCGCGTGTGGCCGAAGTCATGAAAACCAACTTCGGGGTCAATGCCGGCAACTGGACAACGCGCGGGTAGCGGCGGCCTGCGCGATCATCCAGTCGTGCAAGCGCAGCGCGTCGATGCCCTGCGTGGCGCGCGTATGCAGCCAATAGGC
Organism: Duganella sp. SG902; assembly: GCF_013376005.1. Lineage (GTDB taxonomy): Bacteria > Pseudomonadota > Gammaproteobacteria > Burkholderiales > Burkholderiaceae_D > Rugamonas. Next base: position 49,658 of record NZ_JABMJK010000017.1, read on the forward strand.
GTAATCGCAGCCGGTGGCGGGCTGCTTGCTGGCTAGTGCCAGCCGCCCTTGCGCCAGCAGGTCGCACACCAAAGGCAAGCGCCCCAGCGCCACGCCCTGCCCCGCCAGCGCCGCCTGCACCACCTGATCGTACTGATTGAACCGCAGCACGCCGCGCGGCTTGCCGCGCCCGGCGCCAGCCGCGCGCAGCCATGCCGGCCATTGCAGCCAAGGGCGTGACGCGTCATCAAACTCCAGCAAGGTGTGTCCGCGCAGTTGCTGTTCAATCGCCTCCACGCCCAGCGACGGGTGAGCCACCGCCACCAGCGCCTCCTCAAACAGGCGCAGCGCGCCCGCCGGCGCATCCTGCGGGCGGCAATAGCGGATCGCCATATCGATCTGCTCGCGCTCCAGATCCGCAAAGCGGTTGCTGGCCGCCACGCGCACATCGACTCCCGGCGCGGCCTGCTGGAAAGCGTTGAGGCGCGGCAGCAGCCACAAGGCCGTCACGCCGATGCTGGCACTGATCGTGACGACCGGCCTTGCTTCGCCGGGCCGCAGCGAATCAATCACCTCGCCAAGCTGCTCCAGCATCGCATCGGCGCTACGGAACAAACGCCGGCCCTCGCCGGTGAACTCGATCGAGCGATAACCGCGCACCAGCAGCGGATAGCCAAGAGCAGCCTCCAGCGCCTGCACCTGCCGGCTCAACGCCGACTGCGTCAGGCACAAATCCTGCGCCGCCAGGGTGATACTCATGCGCCTGCCGACTGCGACAAAGCTTCGCAGCAAGTCCAGCGGCGGCAGGTCAAGGAGTCGGTCGGGCATAAGCCAATGTATCACATGCTCACAGGGAATGCGAAAGCGTCCGAAATACCGTTTGAGCGCGCCAGTCCGATGCGATTCAATGGGCAGCACCTACACCACGGAGCAAGCCATGACACCCGCCATCGCCACCACACTGGAATACCTCTGCCCGACTTCACAACGTCCGCACACGTGGATGTGCCCACCACCCGACGGCCAACCGGTGGAGAACGCCGACTACGTCCGCAAACCCGTCACCATCCATGATGCGCGCGCCGCCGCCACCTCGCTGGAGCGCGAAGGCTACACCCTGCGCCACGCCCCCACCGCGCTGGACGACTTCCAGAACAAGAGCGACATCGTGCGGCGCTACTACCCCGAGATGGCGCAACTGGCGCTGTCCGTCTCCGGCGCCAGCGCAGCCTTCGTATTCGACCACCTGGTGCGCGAGCGCCAGCCGGGGCCGCCGCAAGCGTTCGGCCGCATCCAGGGCCACCGTCCCGGCGCGGCCGGCCGCGTGCACTGCGATTTCACCGCCGCCTCGGCACAGCGCCGGCTCACGCTGGAACTCGGCCCGCGCGCGGTGCAGGTGCGACGCTACGCCATCCTCAACCTGTGGCGTTCGACCCGCCATCCGGTGCTGGACGCCCCGCTGGCCATGTGCGACGCGCGCAGCGTGGCCGCCGGCGACCTGGTCGCCAGCGACATTCACTATCCCGACCGCACTGGCGAAATCTACCAATTGCTGCATAATCCTGCTCATGCATGGTCCTACTTCCCGGCCATGACGCGCGACGAGGTGCTGATCTTCAAACAGTTCGATTCCGCGGCAGCGGCCTGCCACACGCCGCACGCCGCCTTCGAACATCCCTTCACACCGCCGGACGCGCCGCCCAGGGTGAGCATTGAAATCCGTTGCCTGCTGATTTATGCCTAGGAGAGCGCCATGAAAGAAATCGCCTGCTGGTTCGACTTCGCCAGCAACTACAGCTACCTGAGCGTGCTGCGGCTGGCGCGGCAAAAAGACATCGCCGTGAACTGGAAGCCGTTCCTGCTGGGGCCGATATTCAAGCAACAGGGCTGGGACAACTCGCCATTTGTGCTGCAGAAGGACAAGGGCGACTACGTCTGGCGCGACATGCCGCGCGAATGCGCCAAGTACGGCCTGCCATGGCGCCAGCCATCCGAATTCCCGCGCCGCTCGCTGCTGGCGGCGCGCGTGGCCCTGCTGGGCGAGCATCAACCGTGGATGGCCGAGTTTTGCGCGCGCGTGATGCTGGCCAACTTCGAGCATGACGAGGACATCGGCGACGAAACCGTCATCGCCGCCATCCTCACCGGCATCGGACTGGACGCCGGCGCCCTGCTGGCCGCCGCCCAGTCGGCCGACAACAAAGCCCGCCTGCGCGCCCGCGGCGAGGAGGCCAAGGCCTTGCACATCTTCGGCGCCCCCACCTTCTTCGTCGGCCCCGAAATGTACTGGGGCAATGACCGCCTTGAAGATGCCCTAGCGTTGGCCAGCCGTCGCTAACCGCGCGCGGTAGCGTTCCATATAGACGCGTAAAACTTGACTAATACGCTTCGAGCATTCGGGCTCAGGAAGGGTAGAGTTAAACCATTCATAAATATCACTGTCGACAACCACGCTGTTTTTTTCAACCAATGGTCCAATTCTTCGTGCTTTGGCGAAGAACTCCTCGCCAAGCTCAGGAATATCACTAAAATCAATATCCTCGCCCATATCGCCTCTCCTCAAACGTTGACGCTTTCCGGGCCGAAATAATTCTCGTCGTATCAGCGTCTCGACTTACAAATACGACCGCCAGCAATCGCGCTCCCGAAAAGCCAATCGCGACGTAACGATCCTCGTCCGATGAACCCTCCACATCGAAATAAACTACAGGGAAGTCATCAAACACACGTTTTGCCTCATCAAAGCTCACGCCATGCTTCTTTATATTGCTTTGGTTTTTGCGCTCGTCCCATACGAATTTCACGGCCGCTCCATTCAAGTATAGAGCGCGGCAGGGCGCGCACCTTTGGATGGTGTGCGCTAAAGCGATGATGCTTTTTGAGGTCGCGCAGAAGAGTGAAACAGCAGATTGTTGCGGCGATGCCTCCCTTGGCTGAAGCTTATTCAGCAATGCCGTATAATCTCAGACCGCCCTCTGCCACGGGCGCGCCTTCCACGACCTTAGAGATATCAAATGAATAACACCGTGTCCCATACCGTCATGTCCAAGACCGATGCGCAGCTGCGTGAGATCCTCGCCCGCCGCATCATGATCCTCGACGGCGCCATGGGCACCATCATCCAGCAGTACAAGCTGGACGAAACCGCCTATCGCGGCGGCCCCAACGGTAGATTCATCGACTTCGCCGCGCCAGCCGGTTCCGGCGCGCGCGAACTGTTCGTGAAGGGCAATAACGAGCTGCTGACCCTGACCCAGCCGCACGTGATCCAGGAGATCCACGAGCGCTACCTGGCCGGCGGCGCCGACATCATCGAGACCAACACCTTCGGCGCCACCTGGATCGCCCAGGACGACTATTACATGGGCGAACTGGCCTATGAGATGAACGTGCAGGCGGCCAAGCTGGCGCGCGCCGCCACCGCCAAGTACAGCAGCGCCGACAAGCCGCGCTTCGTCGCCGGCGCGCTCGGCCCGACGCCCAAGACCGCCTCGATCTCGCCCGACGTCAACGACCCGGGCGCGCGCAACATCACCTTCGACCAGCTGGTGGACGCCTACTACGAACAGACCAAGGGCCTGATCGACGGCGGCGTCGACCTGCTGCTGGTGGAAACCATCTTCGACACGCTGAACTGCAAGGCCGCGCTGTTCGCCATCGACAAATACTACGAAGACCACCCGGCCCAGGAACGCCTGCCGCTGATGATCTCCGGCACCGTGACCGACGCCTCCGGCCGCATCCTGTCCGGCCAGACCGTGCCGGCCTTCTGGAACTCGGTGCGCCACGCCAAGCCGCTGACCATCGGCCTCAACTGCGCGCTGGGCGCGGCGCTGATGCGCCCCTACGCCGAAGAGCTGTCGCAGATCGCCGACACCTACGTCTGCATCTACCCGAACGCCGGCCTGCCCAACCCGATGAGCGACACCGGCTTCGACGAACTGCCGGCCGACACCTCGGCCCTGCTGAAGGAATTCGCCAAGGCGGGCTTCATCAACGTGGCCGGCGGCTGCTGCGGCACCACGCCCGACCACATCAAGGCCATCGGCGAGATCCTGGCCAGCGTGCCGCCGCGCACCGTGCCGCAAGTGCCGGTCGCGCAGCGCCTGTCGGGCCTGGAGCCATTCACCATCGATGACGACTCGCTGTTCGTCAACGTTGGCGAGCGCACCAACGTCACCGGCTCCAAGGCCTTCGCCCGCATGATCCTGAACGAGCAGTACGACGAGGCGCTCAGCGTGGCGCGCCAGCAGGTGGAAAACGGCGCCCAGGTCATCGACATCAACATGGACGAGGCGATGCTGGACTCGCAGGCCGCGATGACCCGCTTCCTCAACCTGATCGCCTCCGAGCCGGACATCTCGCGCGTGCCGATCATGATCGACTCGTCCAAATGGTCGGTGATCGAGGCCGGCCTGAAATGCGTGCAGGGCAAGTCCATCGTCAACTCCATCTCGATGAAGGAAGGCGAGGAGGAGTTCATCCGCCAGGCCAAGCTGTGCCGCGCCTACGGCGCCGCCGTCATCGTCATGGCCTTCGACGAAAAAGGCCAGGCCGACACCTTCGAGCGCAAGATCGAAATCTGCGGCCGCGCCTACAAGGTGCTGACCGAGAAGGTCGGCTTCCCGCCGGAAGACATCATCTTCGACCCGAACATCTTCGCGGTCGCCACCGGCATCGAGGAACACAACAACTACGCGGTGGACTTCATCAACGCCACCCGCTGGATCAAGGAAAACCTGCCGCACGCGAAAATCTCGGGCGGCGTGTCCAACGTCTCGTTCTCGTTCCGCGGCAACGACCCGGCGCGTGAGGCCATCCACACCGTGTTCCTGTACCACGCCATCAAGGCCGGCATGACCATGGGCATCGTCAACGCCGGCATGGTCGGCGTCTACGACGACCTGGAGCCGGAACTGCGCGAGCGCGTGGAAGACGTGGTGCTGAACCGCCGCGAGGACGCCACCGAACGCATGATCGAATTCGCCGGCACGCTGAAGGCCGGCGCCGGCAAGCAGGAAGCGGCCACGCTGGAATGGCGCAACGGCCCGGTCGAAAAGCGCCTGGCGCACGCGCTGGTGCACGGCATCACCCAGTTCATCACCGAGGACACGGAAGAAATGCGCGCCGCCGTGGCGGCCAAGGGCGGCCGTCCTATCCACGTGATCGAAGGTCCGCTGATGGATGGCATGAACATCGTCGGCGACCTGTTCGGCCAGGGCAAGATGTTCCTGCCGCAGGTGGTGAAATCGGCGCGCGTGATGAAGCAGGCAGTAGCGCATCTGATCCCGTTCATCGAAGAAGAAAAGGCCGAGGAAGAACGCCGCACCGGCATCGTCGCCAAACCGAAGGGCAAGATCGTCATCGCCACCGTGAAGGGCGACGTGCACGACATCGGCAAGAACATCGTCTCGGTGGTCCTGCAGTGCAATAACTTCGAGGTCGTGAACATGGGCGTGATGGTGCCGGCCTCCGAGATCCTGGCCAAGGCCAAGCTGGAGAACGCCGACATCATCGGCCTGTCCGGCCTGATCACGCCGTCGCTGGAAGAGATGGCCCACGTGGCCAAGGAAATGCAGCGCGACGAGCACTTCCGCATGCTGAAGATCCCGCTGCTGATCGGCGGCGCCACCACCAGCCGCGCCCACACGGCGGTGAAGATCGCCCACAACTACGACGGCCCGGTGGTGTACGTCCCGGACGCGTCGCGTTCGGTGTCGGTGGCGCAGTCGCTGTTGACGCCGGAGTCGCGCGAGCAGTACATCGCCGAACTGGAGCAGGATTACGAGCGCATCCGCGAACAGCACGCCAACAAGAAAGCGCTGCCGATGCTGCCGCTGGCCGAGGCGCGCGCCAACAAGATGAAGCTGGCGTTCGCGCCGGTCAAGCCGAAGTTCATCGGCCGCCGCGAATTCAGGAACGTCGACCTGGCCACCATCGCCAAATACATCGACTGGGGTCCGTTCTTCCAGACCTGGGACCTGGCCGGCCCCTTCCCCGCCATCCTGACCGACGAGGTGGTGGGCGAAGCCGCCACCAAGGTGTTCGAGGAAGGCCAGGCCATGCTGAAGAAGCTGATCGATGGCCGCTGGCTGACCGCCAACGGCGTCATCTCGCTGCTGCCGGCCAACTCGGTCAACGACGACGACATCGAAATCTACACCGACGATACGCGTTCGACCGTGGACTTCACCTACTACGGCCTGCGCCAGCAAGGCGTGAAGCCGGTGGTCGATGGCGTGCAGCGCCCCAACCAGTGCCTGGCCGACTTCATCGCGCCCAAGGACAGCGGCATCAAGGATTACATCGGCATGTTCGCCGTCACCGCCGGCCTCGGCATCGAGAAGCACGAGAAGCGCTTCGAGGATGCGCATGACGACTACTCGTCGATCATGCTGAAGTCGCTGGCCGACCGCCTGGCCGAGGCGTTCGCCGAATACCTGCACGAGCGCGTGCGCACCGACCTGTGGGGCTACGTGGCCGACGAGAAGCTGAGCAACGAGGAACTCATCGGCGAGAAATACCTTGGCATCCGTCCTGCGCCAGGCTACCCGGCCTGCCCGGAGCACACCGTCAAGCGCGAGATGTTCAACACCATGCAGGCGGGAGAGATCGGCATGGAACTGACCGATTCGTTCGCCATGTATCCGGGCGCGGCGGTGTCCGGCTTCTACTTCGCGCATCCGGAATCGAAGTACTTCGTGGTCGGCAAGATCGGCGACGACCAGGTCAGCGACATGGCCGCGCGCCGCGGCGTCGACAAGGCCGAGCTGGAACGCTGGCTGGCGCCCAACCTCTCCTGAGTTGAACTTTTTGCATGCCTTGCCTGACTAAGTAGAACACCGCCAGCCGGCGGCATCTACTTGGGAGGCAATATGGCAAACAATCCATCCGTCAAACGCTGGCAGGACCAGCTGATCCTGCTGCTGGGCCTGTGGTTCTTCATCACGCCGTGGGTGTTCGGCTATCCGATTCCATCGATACAGGCGTGGACCGCCTTCATCTCGGGCGCGGTGATGGTGCTGCTGGCGGCGTTCGACCTGTACAAGACCTACTTCTGGGCCGTGGTGCTCAACCTGCTGGTGGGGATTTGGGTGGCGGTGTCACCATGGGTGCTGCGCATCGAGGACAACACCGAGTTGATGTGGAACTCGCTCATCGTCGGCATCGCCGTGGCCGTGCTGGCGCTGTGGGAGATGCGGACCGATCCGGAGCTGGTCAAGCACTGGCCGGGTGCCGGCCACGCGACCTGAGCCCGTCGTTCCGGCGAAGGCCGGAACCCATGGAACGCATGCGCTACCTCAACGCACGCGTTCCATGGATTCCGGCCTGCGCCGGAATGACGATGGGTCGTCAGAGCGCGTAGCGCACCACGTTGTCGCTCCATTCAAACGCGGCCATCTCCAGCTCCACCAGCTCATCGGTGGACATGGCGAGGTCGCGCAGGGTGGGCACGATGTGGCTGTCCATCTCCTCGATGCGCTCGATGCATTCGACCAGCTTGAGCAGGTCGCCAAAGAAGCCGGCCCGGTGCAGCAGCGCGCCGCGCACCTCGTCGCTGACCGGGATCTGCTCCAGGATCTCCGCCATGGAAATGCCGAACAGCGTGTCCATCAGCGACATGATGCCGACCGTGAACGCGATATCGGCCGACTCGCGCTGGCTCGGCCGCAGCTTGCCGGCCAGCAGCTCCAGCAGGCGGCCGCGGGTGGTGGCCAGCATCAGCAGCGGGGTCATGCTGTGGCCGCGCTTGCTCGGCTCGGCGTACAGCATGATTTGCAGCCAGCGCTGCAATTGACGGCGGCCGAGGATGGTCACGGCCTGGCTCAGCGAATCGATGCGCTGGCGCGCGCCCACCGCCGGCGTGTTCACCAGGCGCAGCAGGTTGAGCGCCAGCGACACGTCGCGCTTGATGGCGCGTTCGATTTCCTGGTTGTCGGCATCCGAGGTGACCAGCGTCATCAGCTCCATCACCGCCAGCTGCGACGGCGACAGCTTCTTGCCGCTCATGATGACCGGCTTGGAGAAGTAATAGCCCTGGAAGTAGTCGAAGCCCAGGTCCAGGCAATTCTTGAATTCCTCGCGCGTTTCGACCTTTTCCGCCACCAGCTTCTTCTTGTCCTGACGGAAACGCGGCGCCAGCTTGCTCAGCGACGACAGCGGGATATTGCGCATGTCCATCTTGACGTAATCGACCAGCGGCAGCAGCGCCAGCACGTCCGGATTCTCGCCGGTGACGTCGTCCAGCGCGAAGCTGAAGCCATGGCCCACCAGCTCGCGGATGCGCGCCAGCACCGCCGGCGTGGCCGGCATGCTGTTGATGATCTCCAGCACCACCTTCTCGCGCGGCAGGAAGGGGAAGATGTCGCTCATGATGACGCTGGCGTCCACATTGACGAAACCCATCGCGTCGCCGATGGTTTTCTCCATGCCAAGCTGGGACGCATGGGCGATCACGGCCGCCGTGGCGGTCAAATCGTTGGTGACATGCGCCGGCCCGACCGGCGCGTTGCGGAATAGCAACTCGTAGCCGAACAAGGCCTGGGTGCGGTCCAGGATGGGCTGGCGGCCCAGGTAGAACTCGCGCACGCGCAAGCTGAGCGGACCGGTGTCATGTAGAGTTAGATCGATCATTTGCCTATTTTGACAGCAATGGACGGCTGTGTCTTGCAAAATTAAATCAATCTGGCGCTTGCGGCACCCCGTCGATAAACAGCTTGAGTTCGCCGGGCAGGAAGGCGGTCCAGCGCTCGTTGGTGGTCAGCGGCTGGGTGACGATGATGGCCACGCGGTCGTTGGGCGTGGTGACCTGGGCGAAATCCACGCTGACGTCCTCGTCGGACAGCTTGGCGGTGTCGAACGGATGCTGGCGCACCAGGTAGAACAGATTGGTCGAGCAGTGGGCGAACAGCTCGCCGCCCGAGGACAGCAGCATGTTGAAGGTGCCGTGGGTGGCGATCTCGTGCACCAGCGAGCTCAGCACCGAGCGCAGTTGCGCCAGCGGCGGGCGCGTCTCGCCGAAACGGGCGCGCAGCTGCTGCAGGATGTAGCAGAACGCCCGTTCGCTGTCGGTGGTGCCGACCGGGCGGAAGGCGCCGTTCAGCATGGGCGCGAATTCCTTGAGGTCGCCATTGTGGGCGAACACCCAGTACTGCCCCCACAGCTCGCGCACGAAGGGGTGGCAATTCTCCAGCGCCACCTGGCCCTGCGTGGCCTTGCGGATGTGGGCGATGACGTTGGTGGATTTGATCGGGTAACGCTTGATCAGCTCGGCGATCGGTGAGGCGATGGCCGCCTGGTGGTCGACGAAGTGGCGCACGCCGGCGCCCTCGAAAAAGGCGATGCCCCAGCCGTCGTGGTGGGTATCGGTGTGGCCGCCGCGCATGGCGAAGCCGGTAAAGCTGAACACAATGTCGGTCGGGACATTGCAGTTCATTCCTAGTAGTTGGCACATGGCGTGATTATAACCACGCCATGTGCCGGCAGGCCCTTTTTATGCGATTAATGCAGCAGCACGGGCTGGCTCATCAGCACGTCGTAGCTGCCCAGGAATTCATCGATCTCCGCCATGGTCGGTTCGTTGGCGATCAACTCATTGACGTCGCGACGGAAACTCTGCGCCAGCACGCCGGCGATGAAGATTTCGCGCTTGCCGCCTTTGTCGACGATTTCATACCCTCCGAAGCGCAAGGCCTCCAGGTTCCGGTCCGCGCCGAATTCAACAACACTGTATTGCTCGCTGTTGTAGATGAGGTTCATTTTGCATCCTTTCACAAGGGGCGAAACACCTGCGTTTCCGCCTTCAACCCTTAAATAGGGTCAAAAACGGGCCATTTCAAGGCCAATCAGCGGGCTGGGGTTAGGCCGCGATGTCGTCTTGCAAATCCAGCAAGGCCGCGTAGGGCGCCTCGGACAACCAGGAACGCAGCTGTTCCAGATGCTCGGCGGAGGCCAGGCTGAGGTAGAGCCGCGCGGGGGGACGGCGCAGCACACGGTTCAATGTTACTCGCAAAATCAGATTACCGCTGCAATGCAGGCAGCCTGGTGCGATACGCAACACTTGCGGCACAATTTCGTAAGGGAAAGGACCATCCGCAGGATCAAAGGATAACGTCGAACCGCCGTCCGACAAACCCTCCAGAATGATGACGCTGGCCCCCTCTTTTGGCAGGTGGGCCGCGATGGCCGCCTCGCGCGCGCCGGCGCGGGAGCCGGTGACCAGCCAGGTTGGCACCGGCGGCCGGTGATGGGCGGCGCCGGGGTCGACTGGACTGGCCACGCTAGCAATCACTAACTCAGGCGCCCTTCTTTGCCAGTTTGCCCGGCTCCACGCCCAGCTGCTTGAGCTTGCGGTACAGGTGGGTACGCTCGAGGCCGGTCTTCTCGGCCACGCGCGTCATGCTGCCGCCCTCGCGCCCCAGGTGGTGCTCGAAATACATGCGCTCGAAGGCGTCGCGCGCCTCGCGCAGCGGCAGGTCGAACGACAGGTTGAACATGTGGTTGTCGGCGCCGGCCACGGTGGCGCCGCCGCGCACGGCGATCGCCGCCGAGGCGGTCGGCTGCACGAACCCGCTCGCCGCCGATTCCTCCGGCTGCGCCACCACCACCGGGCGCTGCGCCAGCGCCGGCGCGCGCACGGTCTCCTGCGCCCGCGTCAGGCCGGCCTGCACCGCCTTCAGCAGCTTCTGCAGGGCAATCGGTTTTTCCAGGAAGTTCAGCGCGCCGATGCGCGTGGCCTCCACCGCCGTGTCGATGGTCGCGTGGCCCGACATCATGATCACCGGCATGGTCAGCAAGCCGTCGCGCTGCCATTCCTTGAGCAGCGTGACGCCGTCGGTATCGGGCATCCAGATATCGAGCAGCACCAGGTCCGGCGCGCCCTGGGCCCGCGCTTCGCGGGCCTGCTGGGCGTTTTCCGCCAGTTGTATTGCGTGTCCCTCGTCGCTCAAGATTTCCGAGAGCAACTCGCGGATACCCATTTCATCGTCAACAACCAGAATGTTTGCCATCTTCCCTTGTCCTCATTTCGCCGTCTATCGACGGCAATGATTTTTGTAGTTCATAGCACTTCAGCTATTTTGCGACGCCGGTGCTAACTTTAACAGCAAAATCAACACTGACGCGCCACTTCTATCGACATGGTTCTGGATATCGATCCGTCCGCCATGTTCCTCGATAATTTTTTTCACCATCGCCAGCCCGAGGCCGGTGCCGCGCGCCTTCGATGTCACGTACGGTTCAAACGCCTTGGCCAGGATCTTCGGCGCGAAGCCGGGGCCGTTGTCCGAGATCGCCAGCCGCACCGCCACGCGCTGTCCGCCGTCCGCGCCCTGATAATGAATGGCTTCGGTGATCACGTCAATCCGTGCTTGCGGTGCGCCGTCCGGCAGCTCGGCCATGGCGTCCTGGGCGTTCTGCAGCAGGTTGTGGATCACCTGCCGCAGCTGGGTCGGATCGCCCATGATCAGCGGCAGGCCGGGCGCCAGCGCCGGGTGGATGATATCGTTGCCCTCGCCGCTGATGTACAGGTGCAGGATCTCGTCCACCAGCGCGTTCAGGTCGAGCGGCTCGAGCACCGCCGGCGGCGTCTTGGCGTAGTCGCGGAAGTCGTCCACCATGCGCTTCATGGCCGCCACCTGGTTGACGATGGTGGCGGTGCCCTTGTTGAGCAGCGCGGCGTCGACCGGCATCAGCTTGTCCTCCAGCTTCATCTGCAGGCGCTCGGCCGACAGCTGGATCGGCGTCAGCGGATTCTTGATCTCGTGCGCCAGGCGGCGCGCCACCTCGCCCCAGGCGATCGAGCGCTGGGCCGAGATCACGTCGGAGATATCGTCGAACACCACCAGGTAGCCGCTGCCGCCCTCGACCGGCAGGCGCGAGCCGCGCGTGAGCAGGGTCAGGTCGTTGCCCTCCACCCCGGCGGCCGCGCGCGGCACCTCGATCTGGCGCTGCCAGTGCAGGCGCGCGATGTTGCGCCCGGCCGCCGACTGGGCGTTCTGCGCGGCGAACGCGGCCACGATGGCGCCGCCGAACTCCTGCAGGCCCTCGATTTCATCGAGCTTCTGGCCGATCATGGTGACGCCGGCCTGCTGCAGGATGCGCTCGACCGAGTCGTTGCAGCTGATCAGGTGGAACTCGTGGTCCAGCACCATCACCCCGGCCGACATATTGGCCAGCACCGACTCCAGGTGGGCCTTGGCGTTCTGCAGCGCCGCGCGGTTGCGCTCGACCGCGCTGCGCGCGTCCGACAGCTGGCGCGTCATGGTGTTGAACGACTGCGTCAGCGTGCCCAGCTCGTCGGAGGTGGCGACGATGGGCCGCGGCGACAGGTCGCCCTCGGCCACCGCGCGCGTGCCCTCGGCCAGCAGCAGCAGCGGCTGGGCCAGGTCGCTGGCGATCAGGAAGGCGCTGGCGATGGCGCCAAACACCGCCAGCAGCAGGGTCAGCGTCAGCGTCACGATGTACATCTTGCGCAGGCCCTCGCGGGCGTCGAAGCGTTCCTTGTAGTCGGCGTAGGCGGCGCGGATGGTTTCGCCGTCGGCCGCCAGCTGGGCCGGCGCCAGTTGCAGCAGTTGCAGGTAGCGCGGCGCCAGGTGGGTGCCATTGGGCTGCACATGGTCGGGAATGGCGATCAGCACGCGCAGGCGCAGCTGGTTGACGGCCTCGGCAGGCAGCGGCGCGTTGACCAGGTCGCTGTGCAGCTCGTTGCCGCCCTCGGGCGCGCCGTACACCTCGTCCTTCTTCACCTTGGCCATCATGGCGCGGGTCGGCAGGTCGGCGCTGAGGTTGCCGCTGCGGCTGGCGCGCGCGCTCACCACCAGCCCGCCCTCGGCGTCGACGATGATGGCGTTCTGCATGCCCGGCTCGTTCTTGACCAGCGCCGCCAGGGTGGCGCGCTCGGTGCCGAACGGGCGGTCGGCCAGCTCCTGCACGGTGCGGCTGGCGGTCTGGGTCAGCTCGCCCACGGCGCGGTCGAGGCCGGCGCGCGACAGGTTGATGCCCGACTCCAGCGCGGCCTCCACCGGCACGTTGAACCACGATTCGATCGAATGGGAAACGAACTGCACCGAGACCAGGAAGATCACCAGCCCCGGCAGCACGCCGATGCCGGCGAACAGCAGCACCAGCCGCGTCATCAGCTTGGAGCCGAACTTGCCGGCCTTGTAGCGCGCGTACAGGCGGAACAGCGACACCACCACCAGCAGCAGCAGCGCCACCGCCACCGCCGCGTTCAGGCCCAGCAGCCAGCCATAGTAGCGGTCGAAAAAGCCGGAATTATCGGAGGCCGAGGCCAGCAGGAACAGCAGGATGCTGACGATGCCGCCGCCCACCACCGAAAAATACCGCAGGGCAGTCTTCACTTACTCGGCCCTGTACTGGAAGGATTTCTTGTCGGACGCCAGGCGCCACTCGTTGTTGTTCAGGGCGTTGACCTTGAGCGGCTTGGGCACGTAGTTGGGGTCCAGCCCCATGCTCAGCTTGACGTTGTAGACCTCGCCCACCTTGAGCGCGCCGCGCGGCGCCACCAGCCAGCGGTTGGGGCGGCGGATCAGGAACAGGGCGTCGTCGAGCGAGGAGAAACTCTGGTGCACATTGCCGCTGATGGCCACGTTGTACTGGCGCGTCAGCACGTTGTAGGACAGGCTGATGGTCTGGCGCGCGGTGATGGCCTTCTCGTCGAACCAGTACCAGCGCGGGCGGGTGAATTCGATCTCGGTGTAGAAGTACAGGGTCTTGCCGTATTGCAGCGCGTCCTCCATCTCGCGGCTCAGCTCGAAGCCGTAGGTGGCGGACAGGCGGTAGCCGTCCTCGGTGGCCTCGACCAGCGAACGCCGGATTTCCACGCCCTCGGACGCGCGCGACGCCAGCGGCAGCAATGCCAGCAGCATCAGCAGGGATCCGATCAGAAGTCGAAAAAATCGTCGTGTCACGTGTGGGCCGGTACTCAAGAGGTTACGCATTTTTCTCAAACAGCGCGTAGAACAAACCATCGTGATCCTGCCCGGAGCCGCCGGCGGGGAGCAATTGGCCGGGCGCATCCAGTCGGACAGCCTGGTTGCGTACAGCAAACGCGGCCGCCTGCGCCTCGGATTCCTGCGGCCACAAGGAACATGTCACGAATAGCAATTTACCACCCGGTGCCAGCATCTGCCAAAGGTTGTCCAGGATTTTTCCGGAAAGTGTTGCAAGTTGGAGCGTGTCGCCCTTGCGGCGCAGCCAGCGGATATCCGGGTGGCGGCGCACGATGCCGGAGGCGGTGCACGGCACGTCGGCCAGGATGCGGTCGAACGGTCGGCCGTCCCACCAATCTTTATTTTGCGCATCGGCCGGCTTCAGCGTGGCCTGGAGCCGCAGGCGCTCGAGGTTCTCGCCCACGCGCGCCAGGCGCTTGGGATCGGCGTCCAGCGCGGTGACCTGGGCGTCGGCCAGCTCCAGGATGTGGCAGGTCTTGCCGCCGGGCGCGGCGCAGGCGTCCAGCACGCGCATGCCGTCTTGCACGTCCAGCAGCGGCGCGGCCAGCTGGGCGCCGGCATCCTGCACCGAGACCAGGCCCTCGCCAAAGCCAGGGATGAGTTGCACGCCGACCGGTTTGTCCAGGCGCACGGCGTAGGGGCCGATCTGGCGCGCGGCCATGCCGGCCTCGGCCAGCCTGGCCAGGTACTGTTCCATGCTGGTCTGGCGGGCGTTGATGCGCAGGGTCAGCGGCGGCGCCGTGTTGCCGGTCGCCAGCACGCCCTGCCAGTCCTGCGGCCAGGCGGTCTTGACGGCGTCGATCCACCACTGCGGATAGTTCCATTTCGCCACCGGTTGCAGCAGCGCCGTGTCCAGCAGCGCCTGGCGCTCGCGCAGGAAGCGGCGCAGCACGGCGTTGACCATGCCCTTGGCGCGGGCGGTGTCCGGGTGGGCGTCGGCGGCGGTGACGGTCTGGTCGACCACGGTGAATTCCTCGTACGGCGGCGTCTCGTCCGGCGCGGCCATCAGCGCCAGCGCGCAGGACAGCAGGGCCGACACCAGCGGTTCCGGGGCCTTGGGCGCCATCAGCGCCACCAGCGCCTCGCTCTGGCCGAGCTGGCGCATGGCGCGGTAGGCGATGTCCTGCATGGCGCCGCGCGCCTGCGGCGTGGTGTCCGGCTGCTTGGCCCACACCTGGGCCAGCGCCTGCGGCAGGTTGGTGCCGGTTTTCACCTGGGCGATGGCGCTGGCGGCGCCGATCAGGCTGAAGGCCAGCGAATCGGGCTTGAGGCGGGTCTGGAAACCGGTCTGCAACGCTGGTTTCAGGTCGCGCGCATGGCTGGCGCGCAATTTCGGCGCGGCCGGCTGGGGCTTGGCGGGCGACTTCAAAGTGAGCGTTGGACGCTTGTTCATATGCTAATTCCGGAATGGGTGACGGCTGTGATCGCGCAGTATACAGGAGAGCCTATGACAAGGCGATTACGACATATGTAAACACTTGTATCCGTTACGCTTGATTTGACACAAACATAGGCACGTTTTCAGGCGTAGTATCCGCATATGGCGACTCAAATAAAATCCGGATCCACTGCCGATCCCGTCCAGGCCCAACTGGCTGGCATCGGTGAACGGCTGCACCTTGTGGAAACTGACGTCGCGGTCATCAAATCCAATTACGCGACGCGGGAAGACATCGCAAAAACGCACGAGGCCATCGCCAAGCTCGAGGCCCGCCTCATCAAGTGGTTCGTCGGCACCGCCGTCACCCTCTCCGCCGTGGTCGGCACCATCGCGTTCACGGCGGCAAAGTTTGTCCACTAAGCTATAATTGCCGCTGTTTGGCCGGCGCCCGTGCGCCCGCCGTTTCCACCATCTGATGAATTTTTAAGCGCATGTTAGCCCAACAAAAACAAGACATTACCGCCCTGTTCCAGGCCGCCCTCGCCCCCATCCTCGCCGGCACCGAAGTGGTTGCCAACGTCGTGCTGGAGCGACCACGCGACCCGTCACACGGCGATGTGGCTTGTAACATCGCCATGCAGCTGGCCAAGCAGCTGAAAATGAACCCGCGCGAACTGGCCACCAAACTGGTCGACGCCCTGCTGGCCAACCCGGCCCGCGACGGCCTGATCGACACCGCCGAAATCGCCGGCCCGGGCTTCATCAACCTGCGCGTCAGCGCCGCCGCCAAGCAGTCGGTGGTCAAGACCGTGCTGGCGCAAGGCGCCGCCTACGGTTCCGGCGACGCCGGCAAGGGCAAGAAAGTCATCATCGAATTCGTCTCCGCCAACCCGACCGGCCCGCTGCACGTGGGCCACGGCCGCCAGGCGGCGCTGGGCGACGCGCTGTCGTCGCTGTTCGTCTCGCAAGGCTACGACGTCACCCGCGAGTTCTACTACAACGACGCCGGCGTCCAGATCCAGACCCTGGCCAACTCGGTGCAGGCGCGCCTGCGCGGCTACAAGCCGGGCGACGCCGAATGGCCGGAATCGGCCTACAACGGCGACTACATCGCCGACATCGCCGCCGACTTCAAGGCCAAAAAGACCGTGTCGGCGTCCGACGGCTCGCCGGCCACCGCCTCGGGCGACGTGGAAGACATCGAATC
Organism: Duganella sp. SG902; assembly: GCF_013376005.1. Classification (GTDB taxonomy): domain Bacteria; phylum Pseudomonadota; class Gammaproteobacteria; order Burkholderiales; family Burkholderiaceae_D; genus Rugamonas. The sequence goes on from NZ_JABMJK010000017.1 coordinate 66,198, forward strand.
GATCCGCGCCTTCGCCGTGACCTACCTGCGCAACGAGCAGGACATCGACCTGCAGGCCTTCGGCGTCAAGTTCGACAACTACTACCTCGAATCGTCGCTGTACTCGGACGGCAAGGTGGACGCCGCCGTCGAGATGCTGAACAAGTCCGGCAAGACCTACGAGGAAGACGGCGCCCTGTGGCTGCGCACCGAGGACTACGGCGACGACAAGAACCGCGTGATGCGCAAGAAGGACGGCACCTACACCTACTTCGTGCCGGACGTGGCCTATCACATCGTCAAGTTCCAGCGCGGCTTCCACCAGGCCATCAACGTGCAGGGCTCCGACCACCACGGCACCATCGCCCGTGTGCGCGCCGGCCTGCAGGCCGTCAACGTCGGCATCCCGCAAGGCTTCCCGGACTACGTGCTGCACAAGATGGTCACCGTGATGAAGGGCGGCGAAGAGGTCAAGATCTCCAAGCGCGCCGGCTCCTACGTCACCGTGCGCGACCTGATCGAATGGTCGGGCGGCGGCGACATCACCAAGGGCCGCGACGCCGTGCGCTTCTTCCTGATCTCGCGTAAAGCCGACACCGAATTCGTGTTCGACGTCGACGTCGCGCTGAAAACCTCGGACGAGAATCCGGTCTACTACGTGCAGTACGCCCACGCGCGCATCTGCCGCATGCTGGAACAGTGGACCGGCGACGAAGCGTCGCTGGCGAATGTGGATCTGTCGCCGCTGACCGCGCCAACCGAAGCCGCGCTGCTCGCCACCCTGGCCGCCTATCCGGAAGCGCTGGCGCGCGCCCAGGCGGAACTGGGCCCGCACCAGATCGCGTTCTACCTGCGCGACCTGGCCGCCAACCTGCACAGCTTCTACTTTGCCGAGCGCGTGCTGGTCGACGACGAGGCGCTGAAAGCCGCGCGTATCGCGCTGATGGTCGCCACCCGCCAGGTGCTGCGCAACGGCCTGGCGCTGATCGGCGTTTCGGCTCCCAACAAAATGTAATCGCGAAGGACATCCCGCACAATGAATTTCCGCTCCAGCTTTACCCCACGTTCGCAACAGCAGGGAAACACCTTCGTCGGCATCGTTATCGGCCTGGTCATCGGCCTCAGTATCGCGGTCGTGGTGGCGCTGATGATCACCAAGGGATCGACGCCGTTCACGGACAAGGGCCACCCGAGCAAAGCGGCGGAACCAACTGCGGGACAGATCGCCGATCCTAACAAGCCGATGTACGGCAACAAGGACGCGGCACGCGAAGCGGCCAAGGACTTCGCCAAGGACCAGCAGCCGGCGCCCGCCGCCGCGCCGGCCACGCCGGCGGCGCCAAGCAAACCCGCGGCCGACCAGCTGCAGGCCATGGTCGACAAGATCCAGGGCACGCCAACCGCGCCGGCCGCGGCGGCCAAGCCGGCCGCGCCAGCCGCCACGCCAAATGCCGCCAACGTGGCGCCGCAGCCGGTAGCCAAGGCCGCCGATGCCGCCGCCGGCGACGACAAATTCATCTACTACCTGCAGGCCGGCGCCTTCCGCGAGGTGGCCGACGCCGAAAGCGCGCGCGCCAAGCTGGCCTTGCTGGGCTTCGAAGCCAACATCTCGGACCGTTCGACCGACACCGGCGTGCTGCATCGCGTGCGCCTCGGCCCTTACAACCAGGTGGAAGCGATGAACAAGGTCCGTAGCAAGCTGTCCGAAAACGGCATCGACGTTGCCGTTGTGCGTAACCAGAAATAAGGAGTAACGATGCGCTTCCTGAAATTCGCCTTGCCGGCACTGGTGCTGAGCGCCGCCGCGCTGACCGCCGTGGCCTCCCCGGCCGATCCGAAGAACGGCGTGGAATACAAGACCCTGGCCGCGCCGCAGCCGGTGGACACCGGCAAGAAGGTCGAGATCATCGAGTTCTTCGACTACGCCTGCCCACACTGCGCCGCCTTCGACGACTCGCTCAACGCCTGGGTGAAAAAACAGGGCGACAACATCGTCTTCAAGCGCATGCACATCTCGCGCGCCGGCACCGATCTGCCGCAGGAAAAAATGTTCTTCACGCTGGAGGCCATGGGCGTGCTGACGCCGGAGCTGCACAGCAAGGCCTTCAAGGAGATCCACGTCAACCGCAACCCGCTGCGCCGCGACGAGCAGGTGTTTGAGTTCATCGCCAAGCAGGGCATCGACAAGCAGAAATTCATCGACACCTATCGCGGCTTCGGCGTGGCCGGCCGCGTGCGCAAATCGACCGCCATGATGGACGCCTACAACGTCGACTCGTGGCCGATGCTGGCGGTGGACGGCAAGTACCTGACCTCCCCGACCATGGCCGATGCCGGCGTCAACGCCGCCAAGACCGAGGCCGACCTGCACGGCGAAGTGACGCAAGTGCTGGACGTGCTGGTCGCCAAAGCCAAGGCAGAGAAGAAGTAGGCATGACGCCTTTGCGCGTCTTCATCACCGGCGCCTCCAGCGGCCTGGGCGCCGCGCTGGCCCGCCAGTATGCGGCGCAGGGCGCCACGCTGGGCCTGCTGGCCCGGCGCGGCGAAGCGCTCGCCGCCCTGATCGCCACGCTCCCCAATCCACAGCAGCACCGGGCCTACGCGGTGGATGTGCGCGACCACGCCGCCATCAACGAGGCGGCGCAGGCCTTCCTCAGCGCCGCCGGCGGCGTTGACGTGGTGATCGCCAACGCCGGCATCTCGGTCGGCACGCTGACCGAGTATGCGGAAGACATTCCGGTCTTCGCCGAGATCATCGCCACCAACGTGGTGGCCACCGCCGCCACTTTCGCGCCCTTCATCGCCGCCATGCGCGCGCAGCGCACGCCGGGGCGGCTGGTGGGCATCGGCAGCGTGGCCGGCATCCGCGGCCTGCCGGGTGCCGAGGCGTACAGCGCATCCAAGGCGGCGGTGATCAGCTACTGCGAGTCGCTGCGGCTGGAGATGAAGCCGCACGGCATCCGCGTGGTCACCATCTGCCCCGGCTACATCGACACGCCGATGACGCAGAAGAATCCCTACCCCATGCCGTTCCTGATGGACCCGGACAAATTTGCCGTGCAGGCCGCGCGCGTGATCGCCGCCGGCCGCAGCTACGCCGTCATTCCTTGGCAGATGGGGATCGTCGCCAAGGTGCTGCGCCTGCTGCCGAATCCCGTCTACGACTGGGCCTTCGGTAAGGCGCCGCACAAACCTCGTCAAGCGCGCCATGAGTAACTTGTCCGCCCAGGCCATCAGCGCGCACTGCGCCACCTCCGCCACCCACGTGGCGATTGAAGTCGTCGCCGAAACCGGCTCCACCAACGCCGACCTGCTGGCTCGCATTGGCAGCTTGAACGGCCCGCTGCTGCGCATCGCTGAGAACCAGACCGCAGGCCGGGGCCGCGCCGGCCGTGCGTGGCTGTCCAAGCCTGGCGCCGCGCTGATGTTCTCCCTGGCCTGGCCCTTCAAAGGCCCGCTGCACAAGATGAGCGGCCTGCCGATGGCGGTCGGCGTGGCGCTGGCCGAAACCATCGTCTCGCTGGGCGTGCCGGTGCGGATCAAATGGCCAAATGACCTGCTGCGTGATGGCGCCAAGCTGGCCGGCATTCTGGTCGAAACGCAGAAAACCGACGACGCCATCTGGGCCGTCATCGGCTGCGGCATCAACCTCGTCATGCCGGACGAACTGGAAGCGGCGATCGGCCGCGAAGTCGCCAGCGCGCCATGGCTGGCGCAGATGGACCGCAACCAGCTGATGGCCGCCCTGCTCAGCCGCCTGGCCGCCGTGCTGGCGGAATTCGACGATACCGGCTTCGCGCCGTTCACGGAACGCTGGAACGCGCTGCACGCGTGGCAGGGCCGGGACGTGGTCCTGCTGGACCAGGGCGCCGTGCTGCAACAAGGCCGCGCTGTCGGCGTGGACCACATCGGCCGTCTGCTGCTGGACACCGGCCAGGGCCGCGTGGAAATCCTCTCCGGCGATGTATCGCTGCGCTTATCGGGAGCACCAACATGATTTTACTGATCGACGCCGGCAACACCCGCGTCAAATGGGCGCTGGTGGCGCCGGACGCGCCGCTGGGCGACTGGACCGCGCACGGCGCCGCCAGCCACGCCGACATGCCGCAACTGGAACTGGTCTGGTGCGAGGCCGCCGCCATGCATGGCGTCAGCCGCGTGCTGATCGCCAACGTCGCCGGCAACGCCCTGCGCGTGCAGGTGGAATACGTGCTGCAACGCTGCATGCCGGAGGCGCCGGTGGAGTGGTTCGCGTCGCTGCCGGCGCTGGCCGGCCTCACCAACGGCTACCGCAATCCGGCGCAGCTGGGTTGCGACCGTTTCGCCGCCGCCATCGCCGGCCACGCGCTGGCGCCGGGCGTGGCGGCCATCGTGGTCAACTGCGGCACCGCCACCACCATCGACGCCGTCACCCCGGACGGCCTGTTCCTGGGCGGGATGATCCTGCCTGGACTGGGCCTGATGGCCAGCTCGCTGGCGCGCAACACCGCGCAGTTGCCGCAGATCGCCCAAGACGGTAAGCTGGCGGATGGATTCGCGGACAACACCGACGACGCCATCCTGAGCGGCATCCTGGCCGCGCAGAGCGGCGCCATCGAACATGCCTGCGCCCAGCATCAGGCCGCCGAGTGCATCATCTCGGGCGGCGCCGCGCCCTACATCGCGCCGATGCTGAAAGTACCGTACCGTATCGTTGAAAACATCGTGCTGATCGGATTACACGCTGCCGTGCGCAGCGCCGGATAGAGGAACACCCTGTGCTGAAGTTTATTTTCTGGTCCCTGCTCGCCGTGAACGCCGCGCTGTTCGCGTATGGGCGCGGCTATCTGGGCCACTTCAGCGGCAACGAGCACGAACCGGAGCGGCTGCTCAATCAACTGAACGCCAACAAGCTGACCATCATCCCGGCCGAAAAAGCCAACGCCGCCAGCGTGAGCGCCACCGCGCCGGAAGCCAAGCCGGAAACGCAGGCCTGCGTGGAGATCGCCAGTTTCGTGCTGGCCGACGCGCGCCGTTTCGAAAGCCAGCTGGAAGCGCTGAAACTGGGCGACCGCCAGTCGCGCCACAACCTGCCGGGCACCGAGATATCGAGCTATATCGTTTATATTCCGCCGCAAGGCAGCAAGGAAGGCGCCGACAAGAAGGCCGGCGAGCTGCGCGCGCTGGGCATCACCAATTACTTCGTCATGTCCGATAACACGCCGCTGCGCTGGGGGATCTCGCTGGGCGTGTTCAAGACCGAGGGCGCGGCGCAGAACCAGCTGGCGGCGTTGATGAAGCAAGGCGTGCGCACCGCGCGCGTGGCGCCGCGCATGAGCGGCAGCAAGCTGCTGGCCTTCCAGTTCCGCGACGTCGACGCCGACCTCAAGGCCAGGCTGGAAAAGATTCGCGCCGGCTTCCCCAACGCGGAACTGCGCAACTGCAAATAATCAGCGCTGCACCACGATGGGCTTGAGGCCCAGCGATGTCGGCAGCCCTTGCGCCGCCTGCTGCGCTTCCTGCCGCGTGGTGAACGGACCGCTGAACAGGCGGAACACCGAACCGCCCTGCACCACCTCCAGTCCATTCAGTTTGCTCGCCAGCTTGCCGCGCACGGCGTCGGCATTTTCCGCGCGCGAGTAGGCGCCCAGCTGCAAATAGAAGCCGCCCGCTGGGGCGGCGGGCGCCGCGTAGTCCGCCGGCGCGCGGTCGGCCAGCATCAGCGTCTCGATATCCTTCGGCGGGCCGGCCGGCGCCGACGGCGTCAGCACCAGCGGCTGATTGATCATGGTGGCGGTCACGGTCGGTGTCGGCGCGTTGGAGGCCTGCGCCAGGCGATCCTTGGGCTGCGGCGTCAGGCGCGCCTTGGCGCTGCCCGATATGCCATCGCGCGTGGCCAGCATGCGGTCGATTTCCTCCGGCAGGATGCGTTCGATTTTCAGTTCGTGGCTGCCCTTGCCCAGCAAGCCCAGTTTCAGGGCCGCCGTGTACGAGACGTCGATGGCGCGGTTGGCGTGGAACGGTCCACGGTCGTTGATGCGCACGATCACGGTGGCGCCGCTCAGCATATTGGTCAGGCGCGCGTAGGAGGGAATCGGCAGCGTGGGATGGGCCGCCGTCATCTTGTACATGTCGTACAGTTCCCCGGAGGAGGTACGCTGGCCGTGGAATTTCTTGCCGTACCAACTGCCGATGCCGATCTGCGTGAACGGTTCGTCGTTGGTGATCGGCGTGTAGGTCTTGCCGAAGACGACATAGGGACGGTTGGAGCGCGGCAGCAGCGGATCGTTGCGCACGTCTGCGTCCGGCGTGTCGGCCAGGTTGGGCGGCGGCGAGTCGCCGGGACCATCGTCCTGGTAGTAGCCGCCACGACCCGAGTTCGCGGGCGGCAGCACCGGCAGCGACGGATCGGGCTTGGTGGTGGACGGCGATTTGATCACCGGCCCGCCGGTCTGCACGGGACGCGGCGCCGGCTGCGTGGCCACCGGCGCGCTGCCGCAGCCCACCAGTGCCAGCGCCGTGGCCATGGTGGTCAGATTGATAAGATGAAGACGTGAGAAGCGCATAGGCCGAGATAGTATCACCGATGACGCTGCACACTCATCAGGATACCGCCTCCGAGACCGAGGGTCATCAAGGCCGTGCCGCCATAGCTCATGAACGGCAGCGGCACGCCCACCACCGGAATAATCCCGCTCACCATGCCCATGTTGACGAAGGCGTAGGTGAAGTAAATCATGGTGACGGCGCCGGCCAGCAGGCGTGTAAACAAGGTCGGCGCATTCATGGCGATGGTCAGGCCGCGCCAGATCAGTAGCAGGTACAGCACCATCAGCACCAGGTTGCCAAGCAGGCCAAACTCCTCCGAGAACACGGCAAAGATAAAGTCGGTGGTGCGCTCGGGGATGAATTCCAGGTGGGCCTGGGTGCCGTGGGTCCAGCCCTTGCCAGTCACGCCGCCGGAGCCGATGGCGATCATCGACTGGATGATGTGGAAGCCCTTGCCCAGCGGGTCGTGATACGGATCGATCAGCGTCAGCACGCGGTCGCGCTGGTAGTCGTGCATCACGGCCCACAACAGTGGCAACGCGGCCGCCGCCAGGCCGGCCAGCACGCCCAGCGCGCGCCACGACAGGCCGCCGAGGAAGATCACGTAGGCGCCGGCCGCCGTCACCAGCAGCGCGGTGCCAAGGTCCGGCTGGCGCGCGATCAGGCCGGCCGGTATCGCCAGCAGCAGCGCGGCGATCACGTAGGTCTGCCAGCGCACATGTCCCTGCTCGCGCTGGAAGAACCACGCCAGCATCAGCGGCATCGCGATCTTCATCAACTCGGAAGGCTGGATCTGCGTGCCGACGTACAGCCAGCGGCGCGAGCCGCCCTTGATTACGCCAAACAGCGCCACCGCCACCAGCAGCGCCACGCCGACCGCGTACACCGGCACCGCCATCCGCATCATGGTCTGCGGCGGGATATTCGCCACGATCCACATCACCAGCACCGCCGCCGCGATATTGCGCAGCTGGTCCCACACCTTGCCCGGAATGGCGATGCCGGCCGAGTACAAGGTGATCAGGCCGACCGACAGCAGCACGCCGATGATCAGCGCCAGCGGCACATCGAACACCAGCACGTAGGGCTGCACACGCTGCCACAGCGAGCGTCCATCCGCAATCGCCATCAGGTCTGCACCAGTTTGCGGTGGCGCTGGATGCTCATCAGGATGCCGGCGCCCAGACCCAGCGTCAGCAGCGCGGTGCCGCCATAGCTCATGAACGGCAGCGGCACGCCCACCACCGGCAGGATGCCGCTCACCATGCCCATGTTGACGAAGGCATAGGTGAAGTAAATCATGGTGACCGCGCCGGCCAGCAGGCGGGTAAAGAAGTTGGGCGCATTCCCGGCGATCATCAGGCCGCGGCCGATCAGCATCAGGTACAGCACCATCAGGATCAGGTTGCCGATCAGGCCAAATTCCTCCGAGTAGACCGCAAAGATAAAGTCGGTGGTGCGCTCGGGGATGAATTCGAGGTGGGCCTGGGTGCCGTGCGTCCAGCCCTTGCCGGTGACGCCGCCCGATCCCACCGCGATGGTGGATTGGATGATGTGGAAACCCTTGCCCAGCGGGTCCGAGGTCGGGTCGATCAGCGTCATCACGCGCTCGCGCTGGTAGTCGTGCAGCACCGACCAGATAATCGGCAGGCTGGCCGCGCCGGCCGCGAACAATCCCACCAGCGCCTTCCACGCCAGGCCGGCCAGGAAGATCACGCAGAAACCGGCCGCCACCACCAGCAACGCCGTGCCCAGGTCCGGCTGGCGCACGATCAGGCCCACCGGCACCGCCAGCAGCAGCGCCGCGATGGCATACGACTGCCACGTCAGGTGGCCGGCGCGGCTCTGGAAGAACCATGCCAGCATCAGCGGCGTGACGATCTTCATGAATTCCGACGGCTGGATATCCACCACGCCAATGTGCAGCCAGCGCCGCGCGCCCAGCTTGATGGTGCCGAACAGCGCCACGCACACAAGCAGGAACACGCCGAAGGCGTATGCGGGAACGGCGATCCGCATCATCATCTGCGGCGAGATGTTCGCCACCAGCCACATGACGAAGAAGGACAGCAGGATGTTGCGTACCTGGTCCTCCATCTTGCCCGGGATGCCGATGCTGGCCGAATACAGGGTAATCATGCTCACCGTCAGCAGCATGATAATGATGAGCGTGAGCGGGCCGTCAAACACGGTGAAGTAGGGTCGCATGCGACGCCACAGCGAACGTCTTTCGTGTATGCGCATGATCGGAACTCCTTATTGTTTCTTCCGCACCGGCGCCACCGGCTGCGCGGCCGGCGCGGCGGCGGGCGTGGGCGGCGGCGCAGGCGGCGGCGCAGGCTCGCGGCGCGCTTCGGCCGCTGCGGCGGCGGCTTCGGCGGCCTCGGGATCCTCGATCGGCACGAATTCCGCCGCGTCCTCCTTCGGCACCTTGGTGGTCTCCTTGTCGGTCGGACGCTTGCCCAACAGGTAGAAGTCGAGCGCCTTGCGCGCGATCGGCGCGGCGATCTCCGCGCCCCAGCCGGCGTTTTCCACCACCATGGCCACCACGATCTTCGGCTTGTCGGCCGGCGCGAAGGCGGTGTACAGAGCGTTGTCGCGCAGACGCTCGGCCAACGCGGCGGCGTTGTACTTCTCGTTGGCCTTGATGCCCACCACCTGCGCCGTGCCGGTCTTGCCGCCGGAGGTGTAGCCGGCGTTGGCGAAGGCGCGGTAGGCGGTGCCGCCCGGCTCACTGTTCACGCCCACCATGGCGCTCTTGATGATGTCGATGTTTTCCTGCTTGAGCGGGATGCGGTAACTTTCGCTCGGCACGGTGAGCTTGCGCGCGCGCGTGCCGCCGTCCTCGATGATCTTCACCAGGTGAGGCTTCATCACAATGCCGTTGTTGGCCAGGTTGGCCATGGCGTGGGCGATCTGCAGCGGGGTGTACGAGTTGTAGCCGGAGCCGTTGGACACCGAGATGGTGTCGCCGCCAACCCACTTGCCGGCGTTGCCCTTGAAGCGCTTGCGCTTCCACTCTTTCGACGGCAGCACGCCGGTCTTTTCGTTATCCAGGTCGATGCCGGTTTTTTCACCGAAGCCGAATGGCTTCATGAAGGTGGTGATGGCGTCGATGCCCATGTCGTTGCCGAGCTGGTAGTAGTACGTATTGCAGGACACGATGACCGAGCGGCGCAAATCGACGTTGCCGTGGCCGCCCACTTTATCGTCGCGGAACTTGTGGCCGCCGAGATAGAAGTAGCCGGGGTCCGGGTACGCGGTGGCCGGATTGCGCTTGCCCAGTTCCAGCGCGGCCAGCGCCATGAAGGGCTTGAAGGTGGAACCCGGCGCGTAGGTGCCGGACAGCGGACGGTTCACCATCGGCCGGTCCAGCGAGGTATTGAGTTCGTTCCAGCTTTGCGAGTCGATGCCGTCGACGAACAGGTTGGGGTCATAGCCGGGACGCGAGACGTAGGCCAGGATGTCGCCCGTCTCCGGTTCGATGGCGACGAAGGCGCCGCGCCATTCGCCAAACGCTTCTTCCACCACCTTTTGCAGTTCGATGTCGATCGACAGGATCAGGTTATTGCCCGGCGTGGCGGGCGTGCGCGACAGAGTGCGGATGGCGCGGCCGCCGGCCGATACTTCCACTTCCTCGTAGCCGGTCTGGCCGTGCAGCTGCTTTTCGTAGCTTTTTTCCAGGCCCTCTTTGCCGATATGGTCGGTGCCCTTGTAATTCGGGCCGTCGTCGGTGGCCTCGATGGCTTTCACTTCGTTCTGGTTGATGCGGCCGATGTAGCCGATCACGTGCGAAGCGGTTTCGCCCAGCGGGTACTGGCGAAACAGGCGCGCCTGCACTTCCACGCCGGGAAAGCGGAAGCGCTGCGCGGTGAAGCGCGCCACTTCCTCGTCGGTCAGGCGGGTGCGCAGCGGCACGCTTTCAAAGCCTTTGGATTCATCCAGCAGCTTCTTGAAGCGCTTGCGGTCTTTTACGTCCACCGTCACCAGCTTGGACAGCTCGTCGATGGCTTCGTCCAGCGTGGTGTGCAGCTTGGACGGCGTGATCTCCAGCGTGAAGGCGGAGTAGTTGCGCGCCAGGACCACGCCGTTGCGGTCCAAAATCAGACCGCGGTTCGGCACGATGGGCACGATGGCGATGCGGTTCTCTTCCGCTTTCACGGCGAAGTCGCTGTACTTCACGACCTGCAGCCAGATGAAGCGCAGCAGCAGCATCGCGAAGCAGAAAAACACCAGTCCACCCAGCACCGTCAGGCGCAGGCGGAACTGCTGCAGTTCGCGCTGGTTGTCCTTAATTTCAGTCATGCTATCGACGCGGTATCAAATCAGATCGGGCGGGTATGGTCGCGGTCCACCGCGCGGCGTTGTGGCGCCAGCAGCAGCCAGGTGGTCAGCGGCCATAGGGCCGACGCCACCACGCTTTCGATGAAGTAGAACCAGCCTGGGAATTTGCCGGACACGAAGAAGCGCACCACCAGTTGTACCGACTGCGCCATCAGCAACAGCGGGAACACGTGCATGGCCTGGGTCCAGATCGGGAACCACAGCACCCGGCGGTGCAGCATGATGGCGAAGTACGACAGCAATGTGTACGACAGCGCGTTCTCGCCCAGCAGTGTGGCGTCGTGCACGTCCATCAGCAGGCCGAGGAAGAAAGCGGTGCCGATGCCGACCTTGCGCGGCTGGTGCACACCCCAAAACACCAGCACCAGCGCCACGAAGTCCGGCACGCCGATGAACTGGCCCCAAGGCAGCAGGTTCAGAAGAAAGGCGCAGAACAGGCTGAAGGCGATGAACAGCGGGCTGACCGGCAGCAGGATGTAATGCGGACGATTCATCGTGCCGGCTCCTTGGATTGATTGGCGTGCGGCGCGGCCGGTGCGCCAGCTGGCGCGGCGGCGGCGGACTTGGTGCCCGTGGCTGCGGGGCCGGCGGCTGGCGCGACGGCGGACTTGGCGCCGGCAGCCGCTTGACCGGTGGCTGGCGCGGTCGCGGCGCCTGCGGCATCGGTGGCGGCAGGCTTGGGCGCGGGCGGCGGCATCACGGGCATCAGGCCGGGGGCGCCATTCGCGGCCGGCGCGGCGGCCGGCACGGCGCCGGCGGCTGCCGGCTGGCCCTCCTCTTTCGGCACATCCTTGATCGGCGCCATCTTGTTATTGTGCTTGCGCGGCGCGCGCGGCTCCTCATCCGCCGGACGTGGAGGCATGTCCGGCGTCGACATCAGGATCAGCAGCTGCGTGTTGTTCATGATGCCGGCCAGCGGCTGGCAGATCACACCGCCGAACGAGCCGCCGGCGCTGTTTTCCACCTGCGTCACGCGCGCCACCGCCAGCCCGGCCGGATACACGCCGTCCAGGCCCGAGGTGACCACGATATCGCCCACCTGAATATCCGCATTCGGCGCCGTGAAGCGCAGTTCCAGATTACCGGCCTTGCCGCGTCCATAGGCCACGGACCGCAAGCCATTGCGCAGCAGCTGCACCGGAATCGCCTGCTCCTTGTCGGACAACAGGGTCACCTCGGAGGTGAACGGGAACACCCGCGTCACCTGCCCTACCACGCCCTGGTTGTCGATCACCGGCAAACCCAGCGTCACATCATGGCGCGTGCCGCGATCGAGAATGATCTTGCGGCTGTTGACGTCGCGCGCATCGTACAGCACATCGGCCAGCATCGACTTCACCGGCAGATGCTGGCGCGCCTCCAGCAGGCGGCGCAGCTGCGCGTTCTCGGCGGCCTGCAACTGCGCCTGCTGCAAAGCCTGCGAACTGAGGATCTGCTGGCGGCGCAGCTCGCGCACCTGCTTTTCCATCGACGACAAGGTGGAGAAATAATCGCCGACGCCGTAGATGGCGTCGCGCGGCAGCAAGGCCGCCATTTGCAGCGGATACAGCACGGTGCCGGCCACCTGGCGCACCGTGGTCAGGGTTCGCATATGCGAATCGACCAGCAGCAGTGCAATCGATATGCACGCGAACACCGTCATCTTGACCCGCGCCGAGGCGCCTTGCTTGAAAAGTGGCGGAGGACTGTATTCCATGACTTCCAATAAGCATCGGGGCCGCTGTTTCGCGGCCCCGTTTTAGTCAGATCATTCGTAGGAGAAGATCGAACCCAGTTGGTCCATCCGCTCCAGCGCCATGCCGGAGCCGCGCACCACGCAGGTCAGCGGATCTTCCGCCACCAGCACCGGCAGGCCGGTTTCCTCCATCAGCAGGCGATCCAGGTCGCGCAGCAGCGCGCCGCCGCCGGTCAGCATCATGCCTTTTTCCGCGATGTCCGCGCCCAGTTCCGGCGGGGTCTGTTCCAGCGCGTTCTTCACGGCCGAGACGATGTTGTTCAGCGGGTCGGTCAGCGCCTCCAGGATCTCGTTGGACGAGATGGTGAACGAGCGCGGAATACCTTCCGACAGGTTGCGGCCCTTGACTTCCATCTCCTTGACTTCGGAGCCTGGGAAGGCCGAACCGATGGCTTTCTTGATCGCTTCCGCAGTCTGCTCGCCGATCAGCATGCCGTAGTTGCGGCGGATGTAGTTGACGATGGCTTCATCGAACTTGTCGCCGCCGACGCGCACCGAACCTTTGTACACCATGCCGCCCAGCGAGATGATGCCCACCTCGGTGGTGCCGCCGCCGATGTCGACCACCATCGAGCCGGTGGCGTCGGAGACCGGCAGGCCGGCGCCGATGGCTGCCGCCATCGGCTCTTCGATCAGGTACACCTGCGAGGCGCCGGCGCCCAGCGCCGATTCGCGGATCGCGCGGCGTTCCACCTGGGTCGAGCCGCACGGCACGCAGATGATGATGCGTGGCGATGGACGGAAGAATTTGGAGTCGTGCACCATGCGGATGAACTGCTTCAGCATTTGCTCGGTGACGGTGAAGTCGGCGATCACGCCGTCTTTCATCGGGCGGATCGCCTCGATATTGCCAGGCACCTTGCCCAGCATCTGCTTTGCTTCTTTACCAACCGCTTGAATGGTCTTCTTGCCATTCGGGCCGCCTTCCTGGCGGATCGCCACCACCGAAGGTTCATCCAGAACGATGCCTTGGCCGCGGACGTAGATCAAAGTATTGGCCGTGCCCAAGTCAATGGCCAGGTCGGAGGAAATGTAACGACGTAAAAAACCAAACATTAAAGTGTCCTGTGGCGCTACCAGTGTGCGCGTAAACCGTTAAGTGAAAATTCTGTCCGAATGCGGCGGCAGCAATGATTCGGCGCCGACAACGCATCAACCCGCCATTCTACCTTATAATTTGACTGCGATTTATCCAAAATCCATCCAAAAGTGCAGTGCCCGAGCCCGCGATTTAAGCGGCATTCGTCGCTAGTTGAAGACGAATAGGCAGATATTCAAGTTTTTATCAATATTACAATTAACCGCGCCATGTCCCTGACCTTATCCGACGTAACCCGCATTGCCAAACTGGCCCAACTTGAGATGAGCGAGCAGCAGGCCGCCACGGCGCTGGACCAGCTCAATGGCATTTTTGCGCTGGCCGAGCAGATGCAGGCGGTCGACACCGAAGGCGTTGCCCCGCTGAGCCACCCGCTGGCGGCGCACATGAACAACATCGCCCTGCGCCTGCGCGAAGACGTGGCCAGCGAACCGAATCGCCGCGACGACTATCAAACCGTGGCGCCGAAGACCCAGGACGGCTTGTACCTGGTGCCGAAAGTGATCGAGTAAAAAACACCACGTCATGCCGGCGCAGGCCGGGATCCATGCTGAGCATCCAGGCTCGCGTTCTATGGATTCCGGCCTCCGCCGGAATGACGCTGACGACGCAACGAATTCAACTGAACCACCATGCACACCAAAACCATTAAAGAGCTGTCCGCACTCCTGCAGAGCAAAGCGATTTCCGCCACCGAACTGGCCACGCACTTCCTCGACCGTATCGAGAAAAGCGATCTGAACGCCTTCCTGCACGTGGAGCGCGAACTGACCCTGGCGCAAGCCGCCGAAGCCGACGCGCGCATCGCCGCCGGCACCGCCACCCCGCTGACCGGCGTGCCGATCGCCCACAAGGACATCTTCGTCACCAAGGGCTGGCGCTCGACCGCCGGTTCGAAAATGCTGGCCAACTACGTCAGCCCATTCGACGCCACCGTGGTCGAGAAGTTCCGCAAAGCCGGCATGGTCACCCTGGGCAAGCTGAATTGCGACGAATTCGCCATGGGCTCGGCCAACGAGAACTCGGCCTTCGGCGCGGTGAAAAACCCGTGGGACAAGAGCGCCGTGCCGGGCGGCTCGTCGGGCGGCTCGGCAGCGGCCATCGCCGCGCGCCTGTCGCCAGCCGTCACCGGCACCGACACCGGCGGCTCGATCCGCCAGCCGGCCGCCTTCTGCGGCATCACCGGCATCAAGCCGACCTACGGCCGCGTATCGCGCTTCGGCATGATCGCGTTTGCCTCGTCGCTGGACCAGGGCGGCCCGATGGCGCAAACCGCCGAGGATTGCGCCCTGCTGCTGAACGCCATGGCCGGCTTCGACGAACGCGACTCGACCTCGCTGACGCCGGAACTGGGCGGCGTGGACGAAGACTTCACCCGCGAACTGGGCCAGCCGCTGACCGGCCTGCGCATCGGCGTGCCGAAGGAATACTTCGGTGAAGGCCTGTCGAAAGACGTGGAAGACGCCGTGCGCGCCGCGCTGGCCAAGTACGTCGAACTGGGCGCGACGCTGGTGGATGTCTCGCTGCCGAATACCGCGCTGTCGATCCCGGCCTATTACATGATCGCGCCGGCCGAAGCCTCGTCCAACCTGTCGCGCTTTGACGGTGTGCGCTACGGCTTCCGCGCCGAAGGCTACAAGGACCTGCAGGACATGTACCGCAAGACCCGCGACCAGGGCTTCGGTCCTGAGGTCAAGCGCCGCATCATGGTCGGCACCTATGTGCTGTGCCATGGCTACTACGACGCCTACTACCTGAAGGCGCAGAAGATCCGCCGCCTGATCGCGCAGGATTTCGAGAAGGTGCTGAACGGCCCGGACGCCGTGTGCGATGTCATCATGGGCCCGGTGGCGCCAACCGTGGCGTGGGATCTGGGCGACAAGTCGGACGACCCGGTGGCCGCCTACCTGGCCGACATCTACACCCTGTCCACCAGCCTGGCCGGCCTGCCTGGCATGTCGATCCCGGTGGGCTTCGGCGCGAAGAATCGCCCGGTCGGCCTGCAGATCATCGGCAAGCACTTTGGTGAAGCCAAGCTGCTGAATGTGGCGCACGCCTACCAGCAAGCGACCGACTGGCACACCCGCGCTCCGGCCGGCATCTAAGAACAACGAATACAGCGAGAATCATATGGAATGGGAAGTCGTCATCGGTATTGAGAACCACGTACAACTCACTACCGCATCTAAAATCTTCAGCGGCTCGCCGACCACCTTCGGCGCGGAAGCCAACACGCAAGCCAGCCCGGTTGACCTGGCGCTGCCAGGCGTGCTGCCGGTCATGAACAAGCAGGCGGTGGACCGCGCGATCCGCTTCGGCCTGGCCGTGGGCGCGAAAATCGCGCCGGCCTCGATCTTCGCCCGCAAAAACTACTTCTACCCGGATCTGCCGAAGGGCTACCAGATCAGCCAGTTCGAAGACCCGGTGGTGCAAGGCGGCGCCATCACCTTCGGCTACGACAAGGATGGCGAATTCGTCACCAAGACCGTCAACCTGACGCGCGCCCACCTGGAAGAAGACGCCGGCAAATCGCTGCACGAGGACTATGCCGGCATGTCGGGCATCGACCTGAATCGCGCCGGCACGCCGCTGCTGGAAATCGTCTCCGAGCCGGAAATCCGCAGCGCCGCTGAAGCGGTGGCCTACTGCAAAGCCCTGCACTCGCTGGTGATGTGGCTGGGCGTCTGCGACGGCAATATGCAGGAAGGCTCGTTCCGCTGCGACATCAACGTCTCCGTGCGTCCGAAAGGCCAGAAAGAATTCGGCACCCGCTGCGAGATCAAGAACCTGAACTCGTTCCGCTTCATCGAGGAAGCCGTGCACGTGGAAGTGCGCCGCCAGATCGAGCTGATTGAAGACGGCGGCAAGGTGGTGCAGGCGACCCGCCTGTACGATCCGGACAAAAAAGAAACCCGCGAAATGCGCAGCAAGGAAGACGCGCAGGATTACCGCTACTTCCCGGACCCGGACCTGCCGCCGCTGGTCATCTCCAACGCGTGGATCGACACCGTGAAAGCGTCGATGCCGGAACTGCCGGCCGCCATGCGCGCACGCTTCGTCAGCGAATACGCGCTGCCGGAATATGACTCGCTGGTGCTGACCGCGTCGAAAGCCATGGCGACCTACTTCGTGGCCGTGGTGGATGCAGCCGGCAAGGAAAACGCCAAGGCCGCCGCCAACTGGCTGATGGGCGACGTATCGTCGACCCTGAACCGTGAAGGCGTGGACATCGCGGACGCGCCGGTCAAGCCTGCGCAGCTGGCGCTGATGCTGAAGCGTATCGCCGACGGCACCATCAACAACAAGACCGCGAAAGAACTGTTTGGCGACATGTGGGCCGCCAAGTCGGACGATGACAATCTGGTTGATGCGCTGATCGAATCGAAAGGCCTGAAACAGATTTCGGACACCGGCGCGCTGGAAGCCATCGTCAACGAAGTCATCGCCAACAACGCCAGGTCGGTGGAGCAGTATCGCGCCGGTAAGGAAGCCGCGATCAACGCTCTGATCGGCCAGGCCATGAAAGCCTCGCGCGGCAAAGCCAACCCGGCGCAGCTGACCGAACTGCTGAAAGCCAAGCTGGCCGGCTGATCCCCGTCTCGCAAAAAAACGCCCCGCCGGCTAACGCTCGCGGGGCGTTTTTTATTGGAAATGTAGTAAAATTACTATATATTTACATAATATAAGTAGTTTAATTACAAAGGAGAGACATGGACTTGCAATTCCGCGCCGACCCGGCCCTGCTGCCCCACGCCGTTCCCGGCGGCGTGCGCTTCGTCTTCGATGCCCCGGCGGACGCCCACAGCGTTGCGCTGGCAGGCACTTTCAACTGCTGGGCGGGGGACGTCTGCATGATGGAGCGCGCCTCCGGCGCGCGCTGGCAAGTCACGCTGCCGATACCGGCCGGCCGCCATCTCTACAAGTTCGTCATCGACGACCGCGACTGGATACCCGATCCCGCCAATCCATGGATCTCCGAAGATGGCCAGAACAACTCCTGCCTGACCGTCGATGAGACAGGCGCGGTGCTGATGCGCCAGCAGGGCATGAGCGCCGCCGCGCCAGGTCCGCTGCATGCGCGCGCAGCGCTGGCCAGCCCGGCGTGGCTGCGCGACGGCGTGATCTACCAGCTGTCGGTACCGGCCTTCGGCGGCAACTTCGATGGCGTGCGCGCCAGGCTCTCCTACCTGGACGAATTGGGTGTCGACGTGTTGTGGATCATGCCTTTCCACCCGATCGGCATTGAAGGGCGGCGCGGCGCGCTGGGCGATCCCTACGCTGTGCGCGATTTCAACAGCATCGATCCTGCACTGGGCGATGCCGCGTCCTTGCGCGCACTGGTGGCGGCGGCGCACGATCGCGGCATGCGCGTCATCATGGACTGGACGCTCAACCGCAGCAGCGCGGACCATCCCTTCACGCGCGAGTATCCGCACTGGTACACGCGGCGTGGCGACGGCAGCATCTACTACGCCGTGCCGAATCGCGACTACTTCGCCGGCTTTAACTTTGCCGACAGCGAGTTGCGGCAGTATCTGATCGCCAGCATGCGCTGCTGGATCGAACGCTTCGGCTTCGACGGCCTGCGCTTCGACGACTCCGACATCACACCATGCGACTTCCTCGACGAGATCCGCGCGGAGCTCAGCGCGCTGCGTCCGGACATCGCCCTCATTTCGCAGTCCTACGACGAATTCCACCACCTGGCCGCTTGTGACCTTACCTACGAAGGCGGCACGCGCGAAATGCTGCGCCAGGCCGACAACACCGCCTTTGCCCGCTACTGGAACGAATCCACCTACAGCTTCCCGCGCGGCGCCTTGCGCATGCGCTGGCTGGAGGACAAGGAGCAAGGCCGCATCTCCAGCTTCCTCGGCACCGAGGCTCATCGCCCCGCCGCCACCGTGATGCTGTGCATGGACGGCGTGCCGCACATCCTGATGGGACAGGAATTCAACGAACCCACATGGACCGGCTGGCAGGTATTGTTCGACGGCTGGCAGCTGGACTGGAAAGCCTTCGACAACGAAATGTACACCCATTACCAGACGCTGATCGCTCTGCGCCGCCGCCACGCCGCGCTGCGTACAGGCGCCACCGAGTTCCTGGACGGTCTGCCGCCTGGCGCCATCGGCTTCACCCGCAACGACGCCAACCAGCGCCTCGTGGTGCTGGCCAACCTGTCGTCCACTGCGCAAACCTTCTCCGCCGAACTCGCGCGCATCGAACCGCTCTACGCCGCCGGCTGGCGCGCCGAAGACGCCACACTGGCGCCGCACGGTTGGATCATCGCACGACAAAATTAAAGTATACATTTTTGTCTAGACAGAATATTCTACGTCTACCGCATTCAGGGAGACGTCATGAGTATTCCGAAACCGACCACCGCCGAACTCGAACTGCTGCAGGCATTGTGGCCGCTCGGTTCGGCCACCGCCAAGCAGGTGCACGAGGCCATGCTGGCCGATAAACCGGAGCTGGCCTACGGCACCGTGCTGCGCCTGATGCAGATCATGCACACCAAGGGCATCCTGACGCGCGACGAGAGCCAGCGCTCCCACATCTACGCGCCGGCGCAGGCACAGGACAGCATGCAATCCAGCCTGCTCAAAGATCTGATGCAGAAGGCCTTCGCCGGCTCGGCCAAGGCGCTGGTGCTGGCCGCGCTGCGCTCCGGCATCTCCAAAAAAGAGCGAGCGGAAATCGAAAAACTGCTTAAGGAAGAAAACAAATGAGCGCCTTCATCTTCGAGCTCGGGCTGACGCTGATGCACTTCCTGTGGCAAGGCTTGCTGCTCGGCTGCGCCTGCGCGGTCGCCCTTACCCTGCTGCGCAACAGCCGCGCTGAATACCGTTATCTGGTGGCCTGCGTCTCCCTGCTGGCGTGCCTGTGCTGGCCGCTGTTCGACCTGATACAGCGCCTGACCGGCGATGCGGCGGCCGTCAGCGCCGCCCTGCCTGGTCTGCAATGGACGGACCACATCACCGGCGATGAGGGCACCAGGTTCATGCTGCTGAATTCACTGCGCGGCATCGTCGGCATCTGGGCGCTATGCGCCGCCGCACTGGCCCTGCGCATGATCGCGGGGCTGCTATGGATAGACCGCACCACGCGCCGGCCAAGCAGCTGCCAGCGTCACGATCAGTTGCGCTGGGAGGCCGATCTGGCAAGGCTGGCGCAGCGCTTCGGCATCACACGCCATGTGCGTCTGCGGGTGGTGGATGCGCTGTCCAGCCCCATCACCGCCGGCTGGTGGCGTCCCGTCGTGCTGATGCCGGCGGCGCTGGTGGGCGGCATGCCGCCGGACCTGCTGGAAGCCCTGCTGGCGCACGAGATTGCGCACATCAAGCGCCATGATTACCTGATTAACCTGCTGCAGAACGTGATTGAGACGCTGCTGTTCTACCATCCGGCCGTGTGGTGGATATCGAACCGCATCCGTCTTGAGCGCGAACTGATCGCAGACGATGTCGCTGCAAGACAGCTCGGCGAACCGCGGCGCCTGGCACTTGCATTATCCGAACTGGAAAAACGCCAGTTCTCCACTCACCAACTGGCCCAAGCGGCCAACGGAGGAAATCTGATGATGCGTATCCAACACCTGCTGCGCCCTGCGCCGCAAGCCCTCAACTGGAAAGCTGCCATCGCCATGGCAGGCGTGGCGCTGGCCTGCCTGTCGATCTACGCGGAGGCGACAGCAACCGACAAGAATGTCTCCAACCGCGTCGACGCGCGGATCGACATCAAGAGCTGCGCCAAGCCCGTGTATCCGCAGCAAGCGTTCAAGGAGTCGCGCACCGGCACAGTGCAACTGGGCTTCCTGATTGACCCTACCGGCAAAGTAAAAAAATCACGCATAGAACACAGCAGCGGCCACGCCGATCTGGATGAAGCTTCACGCACCGGTATCGAGAAATGCACCTTCAAACCCGCCACCAAAGCCGGCAAACCCGTCGAATCCTGGACAAGCCTGCGATACGTCTGGACGCTGGAATAGCTTACATGCCTTTGAAACGGTGCTGGAAGCGTTGGCTGACCGGCAGGCGCAGTGGGTGGTCGCGCAGGGTCAGCCACACGGCACCGTCGGCGTCCCGGTTGACGGCGGCGATGCGTTTGACGGCCACCAGGTAGCCACGGTGGATTTGCCAGAAGCCCGCCTCCTCCAGTTGCCCGGCCAGATCCTTCAAGGGTGTGCGGATGTGGGCTTCCAGTTGATCGGTGACCACCCGTGTGTACTTGAGTTCTGAAGCGAAGTAAACCACCTCGTTCAGGTCGATGAAGTGAATGGTGTTGCCCACGCTGGCCTGCAGCCACGCGGGCGGCTTCTTCGGCGCCAACTGCTGCACCAACCGGGCGAGATCGGGAGGTGGCGTGCCAAGGCGGCTGCGCAGGCGTTCGATGGCGCGCGCCAGCCGTCCGGTATCAAGCGGCTTGAGCAGGTAGTCCACCGCGCCTTCGTCGAACGCCGCCAACGCGTGTTCCTGATAGGCCGTTACGAACACGATATGCGTGCGCGAGCCGAAGGTGCGCGCCACTTCCAGTCCGTTCAGGCCCGGCATGCGAATGTCGAGGAAGGCGATGTCCGGCTCCAGCTCGCGCGCGAGACGCAGCGCTTCGATGCCATCGCCGGCCGAAGCCACCAGTTGCGCCTCGGGCCAGAGCGCGGCCAGCGCCGCTTCCAGTTCGGCGCGCAGCAGCGGCTCGTCATCTGCAATCAGGATGCGGGGGGCTTGCTTCATGCAGACTCCGGACGGGATAAGGGCAGGTTCAATTCCGCGACGGTCCAGCCGTCGGCGCCGACGCTCAAGCGCAGGCTGGCCGCGCCGCCATACAGGGCTTCCAGCCGCTGGCGCACATTACGCAGGCCCACGCCGCTACCCAACACGGCGTTGCCCAGACCGGCGCCGTTGTCGCGCACCGCCACCAGCACGCGGCCATCGGCGCGCCGCGCCTGCACGGTGACGGCGACCGCGCCGGCGTGCGGCTCGACGCCATGCTGCACGGCGTTCTCCACCAACGGCATCAGCATCAGCGGCGGCAGCGCCAGGTCGCGCACCTCGTCGGCACAGGCAATGTGCACGCTGAGACGGTCGCCGTAGCGTATCGCCATCAGCTCCAGATAATGAGCGGCCAGCTCGCACTCGCGGCCCAGCGTGGACATCGGGCTGCGCAGGTCGGGCAATGCGCTGCGCAGGTAGGCGATCAGGTGGTCCAGCATGCCGAGCGCCCGTTCCGGCTGGTGCCGCACCAGATAGCGCGTGTTGGCTAGCGTGTTGTAGAGGAAGTGCGGTTCGATTTGCGCCTGCAGGGCTTTCAGGTCCGAGGCCATCGCCGCCTGCGACAACTGGGCGATATGCAAGGTGCGCGCGCGATGCCGCGCCATCCACAACGGCAGTACAAACAACAGCATGAACAACAGCGCCTGCACCGCCATTACCTGCGCTTCGTTGAGCGGATCGATGCCGATCCAGGACAGGCCAAGCGCGTAGATCCACCCTGCCGCCGCCGTGCTGGCGCACCCCAGCGCCAGCAACGCTGCCCACAAAGCGGCCCAACCGCGGCCACGGACATGGCGCTGCATCAGCAGCATCACGCCGGCAGAGGCGCCCAGCGGCAGCAGCAAGGCCGCGAACAGCGCCAGCCAGGTGTAAGCGCGCAGTTGGATCGCCGCCAGCGTGCCGGCACACACCAGCAGCGCACTTAAGGCGCACTGGCGCGGCGTGCAGGCGGCCACGCGCCGCAGCGCCTCCGGTGCGCCACCAGCGTCCGCGCCGCGCCATCGCATCGTCATCATAGAACCGGCTTCTCCGGCAGACGCGAAGGCGGCATCACATCCACTGGCACTGTCTTGTCCACCACCTCAAACGACAGCTCATCGATCCACACCTGGCCGCTGCCGGAGTTGATCACGCCGAACGAGATGGTGGTGCCGTCTTCCGGCACGTCCAGCGTCACGCTACGCACCTGCCACGCAGTGGTGCCCTTGATCGGCTGGTCGCTGCTGTTATAAAACGCGCCATTGGGCCGTTTCTGCGCCTGTACCTGCATCCACAGGCCGGCCCAGTTGCTGACGTCGCGCGTCTTGACCATGGCGCGGAAGCGCACCCGCTGGCCCAGGTAGCGCTGCGCCGAGATCATCTGCACCAGCGAGCCGAAGCCCTTGTCCTCGCCCTGCGCATAGCGCAGGAACTTGGCGCCCTTGCCGCTGATGGTCTCGACGTTGTCGATGCCAGCCTGATAGGAGGTGGCATGGTCGCCCGAGACAAACCATGGCGGCGGCAGTTTGCCAACCGATTCCGCCGCCACCACCCACAAGGAGGTGGCGGCCAGCGCGGCGGCGATCACGTGCAGCGGCTTCATAGCGACGGTGTCTCCGCCGGTACATAACGGCCCGGCATCACATCCACCGGCACGTCCTTGCCGACCACCTCCAGTGACAGCTCGTCGATCCACACCTGTCCTTTGCCGGCGTTAATCACGCCGAAGTTCAGCGTGGCCGCATCCTCCGGGATGTCCAGCGTGACGCTGCGCACCTGCCAATCGGTGGTGCCGGCGATGGGCTTGTCCTGGCTGTTGTAGAACGCTTCCGGGCGCTCCTCGCGCGCGCGCAATGCGCTCATCCACAAGCCGGCCCAGTTGCTGACGTCGCGCGTCTTGACCAGCGCCTGGAAGCGCACGCGCTTGCCCTGGTAGTTCCTGGCCGAGATTTGCTGCATCAGCGTGCCGAAGGACGACGCGTCGCCGCCGGTGTAACGGATGAAGCGCGGCACCTTGTTGCTCTTGCCCTCTCCGGTATCTTCGCCAATTTCATAGGAACCGGCGCGCTCGCCGGAGAGTATCCATCCTTCCACCCGAGCGGCATTGGCCGAACCGCACAGGGTCGCCGCCAGCAGGACCGCGGCCAGAATTTTCGTTTTCATGTGATCTCCAAGGGCATGACGGGTTGTCATGAGCGCTACTGTGCACCTGCGGGAGCAAGCCGTGTGAACGCTGCGACAAGCGCGCGGCACGACGGATAAGCGTCGGGAAAAGCGGATTAACGCATCATCCACGCAAGGATATCGGCAAAGATCTCTTCGCGATTCAGCTCATTGAAGTTTTCGTGGAAGTTTTGCGGGTAGCGCCGGTAGGTCAGCAGATGCGCTGGCACGGACTTCAGCATGGCCTCGGCGGCGTTGGCGTCGGCCAGCTTGTCGTCGCCGGCCACCACCGCGAACAGCGGCTGCGTCCACGCGGACATGCGCGCGGCCAGGCCTTGCTGCGCGGCGGTCAGCGCGTTGCCGAAGCGGACCGTGATTTCGGTGGCGCGAATGCCGTCGCGCTCATCGGCGTGATGGCGCGCGGTGATGCCGCCGTCGTGCGTGAGCTGATCCGTGAGCGACTCCAGCGGCACCTTCATGCGCGGCGCCAGCGCGCCCAGCACGCCGGCCAGCGCCAGCAGCACCGGCGACACCTTGATCGCGTTCACGTAGTATGGCGAGGACAGGATGTAGCCCTTGATCGCGGCCTCGCCGGCAAAGTGGCCAAGCGCCAGATGGGTCGCGATCAGCGCGCCCATAGAGTGCCCCATCACGTATATCGGCAAGCCCGGATACTGCTGCCTGACCCATTGCAGGAACAGCAGGCTGTCGTCGAGGAAGACCTCGAAGCCGGGAATGTCGACCCGGCGCGCGTCCTGGTGGCCGCACAAGTCGTAGGCCACGGTGGCGATGCCGTGCTGGCGGAAGTACAACGCCGGCGTGACGTAGTCGCCGCCGTGCGCCATGCCGCCGTGGATGGCGAGGATGACCGCGCGCGGCGCCTCCGGCTCCCACACATGCACGCGCCGCTGCGCGCCCTGCCCTGCGCTGAAAGTGGTGAGTCGGTCCTCGGAAAACCGCATCAAGCGGTGATGCTCAGATTGATGCCCATTTCAACCAGCATGGTCATGTCGGCTAGCGAGAAGTCCAGGCTGGGCGTTGACGCGCCCTGGTCGGTGGGGAAGGAGACGCGCAGCTCGGCGGCGACGTCGGAACGCTCGAAGTGGATGCCGCGCGCCTGGCACTCGCCAAGGTAGAAACGGATCTGCTTGAGCAGCTCGTCCGGGTTCTGCTCGGTGCCGATGGCCACGTAAAACCCGGAGTCGATGCGCACCCGGCCGTCTGGCTTGACGTCGCCCTTTTGCCAGTCGCCGTGCGGCTCGGTAGGCAGGCCATCGCGGATGTCTGCCAGGCCTTCATCGTCGCCGTGTACCTTCAGTGTTGCGATATTCATTGGTCTGCCTCTGGTTGGTCTCCTACCGCGAGGAGGTTACACCATAGAAATATCAAAGTCTAGCAATATAGCCAATTAGGCAATGCCGTAGCGGCTGCGGTAAGCCGCCACCGCGTCCTTGTACTGGGCCAGCTGCGGATCGGCGGCGGCGCCGTTCAGGAAGCCGAACAGGTCGTCGAGGTTGCCGATCGAAATCACTGGAATGCCATATTTCTCGGTCACTTCCTGCACTGCCGACAATTCTGACAGTTGTCCGTCCTTACCGGCGCGCTCCATGCGGTCCAGCGCGATCAGCACGGCGCACGGCTCGGCGCCGGCCGCGCGGATCATCTCCACCGATTCGCGCACCGAGGTGCCGGCCGAGATCACATCGTCAATGATGACCACCTTGCCTTGCAGCTTGGCGCCAACGATGGTGCCGCCCTCGCCGTGGTCCTTGGCCTCCTTGCGGTTGAAGGCGAACGAGGTGTTGCGGCCCTTGCCGGCCAGCGCCACCGCCGTGGCCGAGGCCAGCGTGATGCCCTTGTAGGCAGGGCCGAACAGCATGTCGAACTGGACGCCGGAATCGAGCAGCGTCTGCGCGTAGAACTGCGCCAGCTGGGCCAGCGTGGCGCCGTCGTGGAACAGGCCGGCGTTGAAGAAGTACGGCGACTGACGGCCGGCCTTGGTGGTGAACTCGCCGAAGCGCAGCACGCCCGTGTTGACCGAAAACTGGATAAATTCCTGACGTAAGGTGTTCATGTTGCCTCATTTCTTTAAAGTGCCGGTATTTTACCGCTACACTAGCGCATTCCGTATTTTCTGCCCTGAATCTTCTATGCCAAAAATCATCTCCGCCAACCTGAATGGCATCCGCTCCGCCGCCTCCAAGGGCTTTTTCAACTGGATGGCCAAGCAGGACGCCGACTTCGTCTGTGTGCAGGAACTCAAGGCGCAGGCGCCGGACATGACGCCGGAATTCCTCAATCCCGGCGGCTACCACGGCCACTTCCACTACGCCGAGAAAAAAGGCTATTCCGGCACCGGCGTCTACAGCAAGATCGAACCGGACCGCGTGGTGATCGGCTTCGGCTCGCCCGAGTTCGACGCCGAAGGCCGCTACGTGCGCTGCGATTTCGGCAAGCTGACCGTGATCTCGGTGTATTGCCCGTCCGGCTCGTCCGGTCCGGAGCGCCAGGAGGCCAAGTTCCGCTTCATGGACCTGTTCCTGCCGCACCTGCGGCAACTGCACGCCGAGGGCCGCGAGGTGGTGATCTGCGGCGACTGGAACATCGCCCACAAGGAAATCGACCTGAAGAACTGGAAGGGCAACAAGAAGAACTCCGGCTTCCTGCCGGAAGAGCGCGAATGGATGACCCGCATCTTTGACGAAGTCGGTTTCGTCGACGTGCACCGCGGCCTCGATCCGCGCGAAGAGCAGTACACCTGGTGGAGCAACCGCGGCCAGGCCTACGCCAAGAATGTGGGCTGGCGCATCGATTACCACGTGGCCACCCCGGGCATCGCCGCCAAGGCCACCAGCGTGGCCATCTACAAGGATGAGAAATTCTCCGACCACGCGCCGCTGACCATTATCTACGACGCGATGTAAGTGCTCACTTGCTGCGTTCCATAGTTGGGGCGCAGCAACTTCGTTGTTTCGCGGCACAAATTTCGGTCTCATGAAATTTACTAATTAGAAATATCCATGTTTCATTGTTATCATTGGAGCTTTCCCAAAGATAACCTTGAGCGTCATGACTACCCCTGTCCTGCAGTCCGTCACCATCACCGACAACTCCACCATCGTCCTGCACTTTGACCGCGTGGTCGCCAGCGGCGATGGCAATATTGTGATCAGCGACGGCTACGCCCAGTCCTACTATGGCTCCGGGGGACTGAAGGAACGCATCGTCGGCGCCACCGACGCGCGCACGCTGTCGGCCGGCGATCCACAGATCACCTACGGCAAGGATGTCACGTTCCACCTCAACAGCGCGCTCAAGAACGGGTTGAGCTACAGCGTCACCATGAACGCCGGCGCGGTGGAGGAAAGCGATGGCGGCGGCGCCAACGCGGCCATCAGTTCGCCACGGCTGTTCAACTTTGTTGCCACCGGCACCGCAGCCCCGGTGGCCACGCCGGCGGCGGCGGTGGGCACCACCATTCACTTCACCGACACCGGCACCAACAGCAGCGACTACATCACCGCCGCGCGCGACCAGGTGGTGACCGGCACCTACACCGGCACGCTGGGCGCCAACGAGTTTGTCCAGGTGTCGCTGGACAACGGCGCCAGCTGGTACAAGGCCACCGTCAACAGCAGCGCCAAGACCTGGAGCTACAGCGGCCAGATCGACCTCGACAACCTGACCGAGGCCGCCGGCGGCGCCCTCGACGGCAACTTGCTGGCGCGCGTGAGCAACACCACCGGCGGCAGCAGCGCCCAGGCCAGCCATACCTACAGCTACAACAACCACCCGATCGAGATCGACGTCAGCAGCAACTTCACGTTTTCCGCCGACACCGGCGTCAGCGCCTCGGACCTGATCACCAAGACCGCGATCCAGACCATCAGCGGCACCTACTCCGGCTCGCTGCTCGCGGGCCAGACGCTGCAGGTGTCGGTCGACGGCGGCGCCAGCTGGGTCAGCGCCACCGCCAGCGCCGGCAGCTGGTCCAGCAGCACCAAGCTCACGCTGCAGAGTGGCACGCACGAGGTGCTGGCGCGCGTGACCGACGCCGCCGGCAACACCAGCGGCGTGGCCTCGTCCGAGTACACCTTGCTGACCAGCGCCGTGTCGCTGGCCGGCCACGCGCTGACGCTGCCCAGCGACAGCGACACCGGCGTCTCGCACAGCGACCGCATCACCTACTCGACGGAACTGGTCACGCTCGACGTGGCCGGCCTGCACGGCTTCCACGCCGGCGACACCATCGAGATCGTCGACACCAGCCACAGCTCGCAAGTGGTGGCCAGCTACGTGATCCAGGCGTCCGACCTGTACTACGGCCAGGACTACTTCAGCGTCGACCAGTACAACCCGACCGCGCGCACCTCGGTCAGCATCGCGCTCGGTTCGCTGAGCGAAGGCGCGCACACGCTGGCCGCGCGCATTGTCGACATCGCCGGCAATACCGGCACCGCCAGCGGCACCAGCGCCATCACCCTCGACAAGACCGCGCCGGTCATCTCCACATCGGCGCCGGTGGAAGACGCCACCGGGGTCAGCACCGGCATCACCAAGCTGACCTTCACCTTCAACGAGAACATCGCGGTGGAAGACGGCACCGTGGTCCAGATCCGGGATGACGACAATCCCGACAACATGCAGGAAGTCACGCTGTCGAGCAGCGCGGCCAGCGGCAAGACGCTGACCATCAACCTGAGCAGCGCACTCACCTCCGGCACCCATTACACGGTGCAGGGCGCGGCCATCAGCGACCTGGCCGGCAACTTCGGCATCACCGGCGACAACCCGATGCTGCACTTCACCACCGCCGGCACCTATAGCGGCGGTTCCTTGCCCGGCGCGCTGAGCATCAACTACGAAGACACGGCGCCGGCCTGGGACACCGATGCCAGCTCCACTCGCCACACCGACGGCATCACCAGCAACAACCGCATCAGCATCAGCGGCGTGGACAGCGGCGGCGACTGGTACTACCGCCTCGGCTCAAGCGACAGCTGGCACCTGGGCAGCGGCGATGGCTTCAACCTGACCGACGGCACCTACGCCATGGACAGCATTCAGGTCAAGCAAGTGGTCAGTGGCATGGACAGCCAGATCTCCAGCATCAGCGCCACGCTGGAAGTGGACACGGCGGCATCGGCCGCGCTGGTGGTGGGCCAGTCGTTCACGAGCGGCGCCAGCAGCATTGACGGCGGCATCACCGGCAGCACCGACACCTCGAACGAGCTGGTGGAAGTCAGCTTCGACCACGGCGCCACCTGGGTGCAGGCCACCACCACCTTTATCGGCTCGGGCGTATCGACCTGGGAGCTGAGCGGCGTCTCCGGCGAACTGGGCAACAACTACGCGCTGCGCCTGAGCGATGGCGCCGGCAACATCACGCCCTTCCCCGGCCAGACCACGGCGGGCGTGGCCTACTACCTGGCCGATGGCGGTGTCACCTTCAACCACGCGTCCGACAATTACACCACCGTGATCGGCGGCGACGGCGCGGACAGCATCACACTCGGCAATCACGCCCTGGTGTTTGGCGGCGACGGCGACACCGTCGTGGCGGGGTCGAATTCCACGGTCGGCGTGGGCGACAATGCCAGCGTGACGACAGGCGGCGGCAGCAACGTGGTCAGCGCCGGCTTGGCCGCCTCGGTCACCACCGGCAGCGGCGCGGACATCATCTCGCTGGACGGCTATGCCAGCGCCGTGGTGAGCGCGGGCGCCGGCGCCGATACGCTGAACCTGAACAATGACACCACGGCCTCGCTGTCCAATCTGTACAACTTTACCGGCATCGAGACCCTCAACTTCGGTTCCGACGGCACCAATAGCCTGGTCATTCTCGGCACCTCCAACGTGACGTCCTTTACCAGCGGCAGCCGCCTGAACATCACCAACACCGGCGGCGGCGACACCACCATCACGCTGGACAGCGCAGTCTGGCACGCGGACGGCACCTCGGGCGGCTACAACATCTATCACAACACGGGAGCGACGGTGACTGTGGCGGTGATCGTCGGCGTGCAAGTCGACCTGTCGTCCATCTCGGCGTAAGCGCTACAGGCTACGGCGCGAGCGGAACTCGCGCCATTCGCCGCTCAGCGGATCGATGAAGCTGATGGCGCGCGCCAGCAGCTGCAAGGGCTGCGACACGTCGTCCTGCTTGCACGGCAGGGCCACCGGATAGAAGGCGTCATTGACGATCGGGATGCCCAGCGACGACAGGTGCACGCGCAACTGGTGCTGGCGGCCGGTATGCGGATACAGGCGGTACAGGGTCAGTTCACCGCGATGCTCGACCACGTCGATCAGCGTTTCCGAATTCGGCTCGCCCTCCACCTCCTTCATGACGAAGAACTTGTCGCCCTCCACCATGCGGCTGCGATAGGTAAAGGGGAACTGCACATCGTGCAGGCGTGGCGCCAGCGCCTCGTATTCCTTGTCGATTACGCGCTTCTGGAACATGGACTGGTACACGCCGCGGCTGGCGGGGTTGCGCGAAAAGATCACCACCCCGGCCGTCTCGCGGTCGAGCCGGTGGATCGGCACCAGGTCTTCCTCTCCCAGCGTTTTGCGCAGCCGTACCAGCAAGGTCTCATGCAGGAAGCGGCCGGACGGTATCACCGGCAGGAAGTGCGGCTTGTCCACCACCACCAGATGCTCGTCCAGGTGCAGGATCTCCTCCTGGAACGGGATCGGCGTTTCCGGGTATTCCAGCTCGCGGTAGTAGAACATGCGCAGGCCGCGCTTGAAGCGGCTGGTGGGCAGCAACGGTTTGCCGTCGTTATCCACCACATCGCCGCGCGCCATGCGCTCGCGCCACGCCGCCTCGCTCACGTCCGGAAAGCGCGCCACCAGGAAGCTGATCATGTCAGGCCAGTCGCCCTCCGGCAGATACAGATAGCTGGGCGCGACGCCGTCGCGCATGGGCAGCGGGTGACGCGACATATCAGGTCTTGGGCAGCGCGAGCGAGCGGTATGGCGGCAGCTTGTTCGGGTCCAGGCCCTTGGCGCGCGCGTACACCGGCAGCACCAGATGCATATTGGCGTTCATCTCCTTGATGCGGTCCTTGCCGGCCGGGTGGGTCGACAGGAAGCTGATCGGCTGGTTCTTGTTGATCGCGCCCATCTTCTCCCACAGCGCGATACCGGCGCGCGGATCGAAACCGGCGCGCGCGGCCAGGTCCATGCCCACCAGGTCGGCCTCGGTCTCGTCGCTGCGCGAGAAGCTCAGCGAGGCCACCTTGGCGGCGCCGCTGCCGACCGCGTCGCCCAGGCGCGGATCGAGGCCGAAGTAGGCCGCGCCGGCGGCGCCGGCCACGCGGCCCAGCAGCGAGGTGACGTTGTTCTTGCCGGCCTGCTCGCGCGCGTGCTCGCGCAGCGCGTGGGCGATCTCGTGGCCCATCACCATCGCCACCTCGTCGTCGGTCAGATTCAGCTTGGTCAGGATGCCGTTGTAGAAGGCGATGCGGCCGCCCGGCATGCAGAAGGCGTTGACGGTGTCGGAGCGCAGCAGGTTGACCTGCCAGTCCCACTTGGCCGCATCCGGGTTCCAGCGCGTGGTGAACGGAATGATGCGCTTGGCGATGGCGCGCAGGCGGATCAGCTGCGGATTGGTGTCGGTGGCCACCGCGTCCTTCTTGTGCGCCTCGGACAGCATCTGGTTGTACTGCAGTTTCGACTGTTGATCGAACTGCGCGGCATCGGCGCCGGCCAGGCCGCGCATGCGCGACAGCTTGGAGACCGGGATACCGTCATCCTGCGCGTACAGCGACATGGCGCTGGTACAGAGCAGCAGCGCCAGCACGGCGCTCTTCAATTTAAACTTTTTCATGTCCACTATTCCACGGAGCGATTTTGGGCAGCATCATCATTGCAGGGAATGCAAGGATAAAGCATACGATAAAGAACCAGAACCATCCGGTTTCGGCAACAATATACCCTACCGAAGAATTGATGAATGTGCGCGGGACCGCAGCCAGGCTGGAAAACAGCGCGTATTGCGTGGCCGTGTAGCGCGGATCGGTGGCGCGCGACATGAAGGCCACCAGCGCCGCCGAGCCGAGGCCCAGGCTGGCGAACGCCTCGAAGCCGAACACGGCGCTCAGCAGCAGCTTGTCCGGGCCGACCTGCGCCAGCCAGGCGAAGCCGAGAATGGCGATCGCCTGCAGCACGCCAAACACCCACAGCGCGCGGTTGATACCCAGCTTGATCATCCAGATACCGCCCACGGCACCGCCGGCCAGGCTGGCCCACCAGCCGGTGGCGTTGGCCGCCAGGCCGATGTCCTTGGTGGAGAAACCGATATCGAGGAAGAATTTGGTCGACAGCGCGGTCGACATGGTGTCGCCGATTTTATACAGCAGCACGAAGGCGATGATGAACAGCGCCTGCTTCCAGCCATCGCGCCGCACGAATTCCAGGAAGGGCAGCACCACCGCCTCTTGCAGATTCTTCGGCGGCTCGCCGTACAGCGTCGGCTCCTTGGCCAGCAAGGTGCACACAAAGCCCGGCAGCATGAAGGCCGCCACGGTCCAGAACACGATCTGCCACGGCTGGCTGTCCGCCATCACCAAACCCAGCGCGCTCGGTATCAGGCTGGCGGCCTTGTAGGCGTTGACGATGATGGCCGCGCCCAGGCCCTGCTCCTCCTCCGCCAGAATCTCGCGCCGGTAGGCGTCGATCACCACGTCCTGGCTGGCCGACAGGAAGGCGATCAGGAACACCATGCCGGCGATCAGCGACAGCTCCAGCTTCGGGTCCAGCATGCCCAGGCCGCCGATGAAGGCGAACAGCGCCAGCTGGGTCAGCGCCATCCAGCCGCGCCGGCGGCCCAGCGGCAGCACCGTGTAGCGGTCCATGAACGGCGCCCACAGGAACTTGAAGGTGTAGGGGAACATCGCCAGGCCGAACAGGCCCAGCGCCTTGACGTCCAGCCCGGACTTGGCCAGCCACGCCTGCATCAGGTAGATCAGCGTGTAGAGCGGCAGCCCCGAACTGAATCCCAGGAACAGGATGGAGACGGTGCGTCCGTTGAGGTAGCTATGCCAGGGCCGGGTTTGGGTCATTTATTTTTTCCGTAGTCGGAACACGGCCAGATCGCCGCGCAGATTAGGCAGGAAGGATACACGTTTCCCCTCCGCCAGCGCTACACATTCGATCACTTCCAGCCCGCACTCCTCCGCCAGGTCGCGGAAATCGTTGATGGTGGCGCAGCGCAGGTTGGGGGTGTCGTACCATTCGTACGGCAGCGATTCCGACACCGGCATGCGGCCCTTCAGCAAGGCCACGCGGTGCGGCCAGTAGGCAAAATTCGGGAACGACACGATCGCCTCCTTGCCGACGCGGACGATGTCGCGCAGCAGCGCCTCGACGTGCTTCATCATCTGCAGCGAGGACAGGCACAGCACCGTGTCGAAGCTGTTGTTGCCGAACAGCGCCAGCCCCTTTTCCATGTCCTGCTGGATCACGCGCACGCCGCGCCGGGTGCTGGCCAGCACCTCGTCGTCGGCCAGCTCGATGCCGTAGCCGGTGCATTGCTTGTCGCTCTGCAGATAGTCCATCATCACGCCGTCGCCGCAACCCAGGTCCAGCACATGCGACCTGTCGCCAATCCAGTGGGCGATGAAGGCCAAGTCCGGCCGTGCCGCGCTCAATTCATTGAAGTTCATACCTTGCCCCCGATCTCGTTCCACACCTGGCCGTAATAGGCGCGCACCATGTTCATGTAGCGCGGATCCTCCAGCAGGAAGGCGTCGTGGCCATGGGGCGCGTCGATTTCCGCGTAAGTGACCTGGCGGCGGTTGCTGACCAGCGCACGCACGATCTCGCGGCTGCGCTCAGGCGAGAAACGCCAGTCGGTGGTGAAGGACGCCAGGAAGAACTTGGCCTTGGTACCGGCCAGGGTCTTGGCCAGGTCGCCGCCATGCAGGCGCGCGGGGTCGAAGTAATCGAGCGCCTTGGTGATCAGCAGGTAGGTGTTGGCGTCGAAGTATTCGCTGAACTTGTCGCCCTGGTAGCGCAGGTAGGATTCGATCTCGAAGTCGACGCCGAAATCGAACTTGTAGTCGCCGCTCTCGGCGAAGTCGCGCAGCTTGCGGCCGAACTTCTCCGCCATGTCGTCGTCCGACAGGTAGGTGATGTGGCCGACCATGCGCGCCACGCGCAGGCCGTTCTTCGGCACCACGCCGTGCTCGTAGAAGTCGCCGCCATGGTAATCGGGATCGGACAGGATGGCCTGGCGCGCCACGTCGTTGAAGGCGATGTTCTGCGCCGACAGCTTGGGCGTGGAAGCGATCACCACGCAGTGGCGCAGGCGCTCCGGATACATGATGGACCACGACAACGCCTGCATGCCGCCCAGCGAGCCGCCCATGACGGCGGCGAACTGCTGGATGCCCAGCGCGTCGGCCAGGCGCGCCTGCGCGGCCACCCAGTCTTCCACCGTCACCACCGGGAAGGCGGCGCCGTAAGGCTTGCCGGTGGCCGGGTTGACGTGCATCGGGCCGGTCGAACCGAAGCAGGAACCGAGGTTGTTAATCCCGATAACGAAGAACTTGTCGGTGTCCAGCGGTTTGCCCGGGCCGACCATATTGTCCCACCAGCCGGTGCTTTTCGGCTTGCCTTCGTATTCGCCGGCCACGTGGTGCGAGGCGTTCAGGGCGTGGCAGACCAGCACCGCGTTGGACTTGTCGGCGTTCAGCGTGCCGTAGGTTTCGTACATCAGCATATAGTCGCGCAGCGACGCGCCGCTTTGCAGGAGCAGGGGCTCGGCAAAATGCATGGTTTGCGGCTTAACGTATCCGAGGGATGACATCGTTGGTTTAGTTTTTTTGGGGGCGGCCCCACGGGCCATCTAACAAGGTGGAGCCGCGAGGGTGGGCTCCACCAGCTTTACATCAACTGCAATTGTTCGACCGCGTCTGCAATTACGTTGGGTTCCATCGAGCGCATGATCTTGCGGGTTTGCGGCATGATGCGCGCAAGGTCGCTGTTCAGGATTTCCTGCTTGACCGAGAGCAGTTGGGCTGGATGCATCGAGAATTCCCGCAATCCCATGCCCAGCAGCAGGCGTGTCAGTTTGACATCCCCCGCCATTTCGCCGCACACGGCGACGTCGATCCCGGCTTTATGCCCGGCCGCAATCGTCATCGAGATCAATTGCAGCACAGCCGGATGCAGCGGATTGTAAAGGTGTGCGACCTCATAATCAACCCGGTCGATGGCCAGCGTGTACTGGATCAGGTCATTGGTGCCGATCGACAGGAAGTCCATGCGCTTGACGAACATGGGCAGCGCCAGCGCGGCGGCCGGAATTTCGATCATGGCGCCGACGTCGACGTTTTCGTCGAACTTGACGTTCTGCTCGCGCAGCTCGGCCTTGGCTTGCGCCACCATGGCCAGCGACTGGTCGATCTCGAAAGCATGCGCCAGCATCGGGATCAGGATGCGCACCTTGCCGAACGCCGACGCGCGCAGGATGGCGCGCAGCTGCGTCAGGAAGATTTGCGGCTCCGCCAGGCAGTAGCGGATGGCGCGCAGGCCCAACGCCGGATTGAGCGCGGTCTGCTCGCTTTGATCGAGCGGCTTGTCGGCGCCGATGTCCAGCGTGCGGATGGTGACCGGGCGGCCCTTCATCGCCACCACGGCTTTCTTGTACTGCTCGAACTGCTCGTCCTCGGACGGGATCTTGCTGTTGCGGCCCATGAACAGGAACTCGGAACGGAACAGCCCCACGCCGTTGGCGCCCGCCTCCAGCGCGGCCGGGCAGTCGTCCGGCAGCTCGATGTTGGCCAGCAGGGTGATCTCGGTGCCGTCCTTGGTGATGGCCGGGGTTTTCTTCAGCTTCTGCAGTTTCTTGCGCGCGCGCGCGGCGGCGCCCTGGCGTTCGCGGTACTGCTCCAGCACCAGCGCGCTCGGATTGGCGATCACCACGCCGGCGTCGCCGTCGATGATCAGCCAGTCGTCCTGCTCGATCAGGGTGGAGGCGCCGGACATGCCGACCACCGCCGGAATGTCCAGCGAACGCGCGACGATGGCGGTGTGCGAGTTCTGGCCGCCGACGTCGGTCACAAAGCCGATGAAGGAGCGGTCGCGGAACTGCAGCATGTCGGCCGGCGAGATATCGTGCGCGACGATGATCATCTGCGGCTGGACCTCGTCATCGCCGCCATCGGCCTTGGGCAGCATCTGCTCGGTGCCCATCAGCACCTTGAGCACGCGCTCGGCCACCTGCTGGATGTCGGCCTTGCGTTCGCGCAGGTAGGGGTCTTCGATCTCGTCGAACTGCGCCGACAGCTCGTCGATCTGGGTCAGCAGCGCCCATTCGGCGTTGTAGTGGCGGGTGCGGATGATGTCGAGCGGCGCCTCCGAGATCATCGGGTCTGACAGGATCAGGGCGTGCACGTCGATGAACGCGCCCAGCTCCGTCGGCGCGTCCTTGGGCAGCTCGTTCCACAGCGTCTGCAGTTCCTTGTGCACGGCGGCCAGCGCCTGCTGCAGGCGCGTGACCTCGGCCTCGACCTGCTCCTCCGCCACCAGGTAGTGCTTGACGTCCAGCGCCGCCGGCGCCAGCAGGTGGGCGCGGCCGATGGCGATGCCGCGCGAGACCGGGATGCCGTGCAGGGTGAACGAGGCCATCGGCGGGCCTGCGGGGAAGCGGGGACGGCTGCGTTCCGCCGCCATTACTCGCCTTCGCCGAACTTGTCGTTGACCAGGGCGGTCAGGGCGGCGACGCAATCGCCTTCATCGTCGCCGTCGGCTTCCAGCAGGACCTTGGCGCCCTTGCCGGCCGCCAGCATCATCACGCCCATGATGGACTTGGCGTTGATGCGGCGCGCGTTACGCGTCAGCCAGACATCGCTTTTGTATTTTGCTGCCAGTTGGGTGAATTTGGCGGAAGCGCGCGCATGCAAACCAAGCTTGTTGATAATTTCGAGTTCTTGCTGAATCATTTTTCTTTTGTCTCAATCAGAGTGCGCATTGCTAAAAATTGGCCGGTGTTACCCGACCCGTGTCCGGTTGTCGACGCGCACCGCTCCACTTTGCGCGCCGGCCAGCGCCATCTCGACAACCACGTCCAGCGTGTCGCGGCGGTAGGTGATGGCGCGCAGCAGCATCGGCAAACTGATGCCCGCGATGACCTCCACCCGGCCGGCGTCGGCCAGCCGGTTGCAGCAGTTGGCCGGCGTGCCGCCCTTGACGTCGGTGATCACCAGCACGCCGTCGCCATCGTCCAGGCGCTTGATCGCCGCCGCCGCCAGATTCTGGACTTCGCCCAGGTCCTGGTCGGCGATCACGTCAATCGCTTCCAGGTGCTCGGTCGGACCACGAAACACATGGGCGCAGGCCGCGAGAAAGGCCGCCCCCAGTGGTGCGTGCGTCATAAGCAGTATGCCTACCATATTGTTAAACCGCCAGTGAGTATTGAAGATTTCATCGGCCCAGCGCCACCGCCGCCTCGACCGCATCGATGAAAGTCGCCGCCACCGGGAAGCCGGCTTGCTGGGTGATCTCCTGGAAACAGGTCGGGCTGGTGACGTTGACTTCGGTCAGGAAGTCGCCGATCACATCTAATCCTACCAGCAACAGGCCGCGGGCGGCCAATATCGGCCCCAGCGTGTTGGCGATTTCAAAGTCGCGCTCGGTCAGCGGCTGGGCCACGCCGATGCCGCCGGCCGCTAGGTTGCCGCGCACCTCGCCGTTTTGCGGGATGCGCGCCAGCGAGTACGGCACCGGCTTGCCGGCGATCACCAGGATGCGCTTGTCACCCTTGACGATGTCCGGGATATAGCGCTGGGCCATGATGGTTTGCCGGCCGTGCTGGGTCAGGGTCTCGATGATGGAGCCGAGGTTCATGCCGTCGGCGCCGACGCGGAAGATGCCGGCGCCGCCCATGCCGTCCAGCGGCTTGAGGATGATGTCGCCATGCTGCTTCTGGAACGCGCGCAGGCGCGCCTCGTCGGCCGTCACCAGCGTGGGCGAGGTGAACTGGCTGAACTGGGCGATGGCCAGCTTCTCATTGTGGTCGCGGATGGCGGACGGCTTGTTGAACACCATCGCGCCCTGCTTCTCGGCCAGCTCCAGCAGGTAGGTGCCGTACACGTATTCCATGTCGAACGGCGGGTCCTTGCGCTGGATGATGGCGTCGAACTCGCCCAGGTTGGTTTCGACCGGATCGGCCGCGCGATACCAGTCCTGGCTGTCGCCGGTCAGGGTGATCCGCGCCACCCTGGCGGTGACCACGCCCTGCTCCACCGCCATGTCCTTTTGCTCGAAGGCGTAGACGGCGTGGCCGCGCTTGCCCGCCTCGACCATCATGGCATAGGTGGAATCCTTGTAGGTCTTGAAGGTCGACAGCGGGTCGGCGAGGAAGGCGATTTTCATTGGGCGTTCAACAGTAGAGGTAATGGCTGATTTTAGTACACTTCCGGATTCGGATCCGTGCGCTCCATTTCCAGCGACGCCGCCAGCAGCGCCAGGCGCGCCACCACGCCATACACATAGAAGCGGTTCGGCGCCGCCGTGCCCGGCTTGGCCTTGAGATCGGGCACCGCGTGCTGCTGGGCGAACGCCAGCGGCACGTATTGCGAACCGGGCGCGTTGAGGTTCTGGTCGATGCCCTTCTCGGCGTGGATGCGGTAGAAGCCGCCCACCACGTAGCGGTCTATCATGTACACCACCGGCTCGGCCACCGCGCTCTCGATGCTTTCAAAGGTCGGCACGCCTTCCTGGATGATGAAGTCGGTCACTTCCTTGCCATCCTTGATGACAATCATCTTGTCGCGCTGGGCCTGGGTCAGGTCCATGATCTCGGCCGAATCCTTGATGGTCAGGATGCTGGTGCCGTAGGTGCCGGCGTCCGGCTTGACGATCACGAACGGCTTCTGGTCCTTGATGCCGTATTCCTTGTACTTCTTCTTGATCTTGGCCAGCAGCGCGTCGACATTGGCGGCGAGGCACTCGTAGCCCTCGCCGGTGCGGAAGTTGACCGCGTCGCACTTGGCGTGGAACGGATTCAGCATCCACGGATCGACGCCGATCAGCTTGCCGAACTTCTTGACCACCTCGTCGTAGGCGTTCATGTGGTTGCTCTTGCGGCGCAGCGCCCAGCCCGCGTGCGGCGGCGGCAGCAGGCTTTGCTCGTGGATGTTCTGCAGGATGTCCGGAATGCCGGCCGACAGGTCGTTGTTGAGCAAAATCGTGCACGGATCGAAATCCTTGAGGCCGACGCGGCGGCCGTTGGGCGAGCGCACCAGCGGCTCCACCACCAGCATATTGCCGTCCGGCAGCGGCAGCGGGGTCGGCTCGGTGACTTCCGGCGACAGCGAACCAAGCCGCACGTGCAAGCCGGTCTGGCGGAAAATCTGCATCAGGCGGGCCACGTTTTGCCAGTAAGTCGGGTGGCGCTGGGTGATTTCCGGTATCAGCAGCAGGTTGCGCGCGTCCGGGCAATACTTGTCGATCGCCGCCATGGCGGCTTGCACCGACAGCGGCAGCATCTCGGTGGCCAGCATGTTGAAGCCGCCCGGGAACAGGTTGGTATCCACCGGCGCCAGCTTGTAGCCGGCATTGCGCATGTCAACCGAGCAATAAAACGGCGGCGTGTGCTCCTGCCATTCGAGGCGGAACCAGCGTTCGATCGCGGGGGTGGCGGCCAGGATTTTTTCTTCCAGGTCGAGCAGGGGTCCGCTCAGGGCCGTGACGAGGTGGGGAACCATGTTTACATCCTTATTACCGTGCGGACTATGCCAAATGAGGGCAAAAACCCTATTTTAAAGGCAGGCAATAAAAAAAGCGCCCCGTGGGGCGCTTTTCGGATGCAATGTTGTTAATTAAGCATGGTAGGCGGATTCACCGTGGGTGGTGATATCCAGGCCTTCGCGCTCTTCCTCTTCCGGCACGCGCAGGCCGATGACGATGTCCACCAGCTTGTAGGCGATCACCGACACCACGGCCGACCAGATGATGGTCACGCCGACGCCGGTGGCCTGGGTGGTCACCTGGCCGATGATCGAGTAGTCGGCCGATGCCTTGTTGGCAACGTAGTCGAAGATGCCCTGGCCGCCCAGCGATGGTGCGGCGAACACACCGGTCAGCAGCGCGCCCAGGATACCGCCGACGCCGTGCACGCCGAACACGTCCAGCGAGTCATCCGCGCCCAGCAGGCGTTTCAGGCCGTTCACGCCCCACAGGCAGATCACGCCGGCCAGCAGGCCGATGATCAGGGCGCCCATCGGACCGACGAAGCCGCATGCCGGGGTGATGGCCACCAGGCCAGCCACCGCGCCCGAGGCGCCGCCCAGCATCGATGGCTTGCCCTTGAAGATCCACTCGGCGAACACCCACGACACGGTGGCGGCGGCGGTGGCCAGCAAGGTGTTGATGAAGGCCAGGCCGGCGATGTCGGCCGCTTCCAGTGCCGAACCGGCGTTGAAGCCGAACCAGCCCACCCACAGCAGCGACGCACCAATCATGGTCATGGTGACCGAGTGCGGCGCCATCGATTCGCGGCCGTAGCCGACGCGTTTGCCGATCATGTAGGCGCCGACCAGGCCAGCCACGGCGGCGTTGATGTGCACCACGGTGCCGCCGGCGAAGTCCAGCGCACCTTTTTGGAACAGGAAGCCGGCTTTGGCGGTTTCCGATGCCAGGGTGGCGGCGTCCTTGATCGCGTCCGGACCGGTCCAGAACCAGACCATGTGGGCGATCGGCAGGTAGGCGAAGGTGAACCAGATCACCACGAAGGCCAGCACGGCGGTGAACTTGGCGCGCTCGGCGAAGGCGCCGATGATCAGGCCGCAGGTGATGGCGGCGAAGGTGGCCTGGAACGCGACGTACACGAACTCAGGAATCACCACGCCCTTGCTGAAGGTGGCCGCGTACGAGAACGCGCCCTTGGCCGGATCCCAGATGCCGTTCAGGAAGGCACGGTCGAACTTGCCGAAGAAGGCGTTACCCTCGGTGAAAGCCAGCGAGTAGCCGTAGATGCACCACAGCACGATGATCAGGGCGAACACCATGAACACCTGCATCAGGATCGACAGCATGTTCTTGGAGCGCACCAGGCCGCCGTAGAACAGGGCCAGGCCGGGAATCGTCATCAGGATCACCAGCAGGGTCGAGACCATCATCCAGGCGGTGTCGCCCTTTTGCGGGACCGGCGCGGCAGGCGCGGCGGCTTCGGCCGGAGCGGCGGCGGCTGGCGCGGCGGCTGCCGGTGCCGCTGGCGCGGCGGCCGGGGCGGAGGCGACCGGGGCGGAGGCCACGGCGGCGGCTGGTGCTTCAGCCGGCTTGGCGTCCTGGGCGTGTACTGGGGCTGCCAGCGCGAACAGGATGGATACCCCAGCTAGCAAGCTCGTTATGGTTTTTTTCATTCTCATCATCCTCTTAAAGAGCTTCGTTGCCGGTCTCGCCGGTACGAATACGGATCACTTGTTCCAGGTTGTACACGAAGATCTTGCCATCGCCGATCTTGCCGGTGCGGGCGGCGCCTTCGATCGCCTCGATGGCCTGCTCGACCACGGCATCGTCCACCGCCGCCTCGATCTTGGTCTTCGGCAGGAAGTCCACCACATACTCGGCGCCACGGTACAGCTCGGTGTGGCCTTTCTGGCGGCCGAAGCCTTTTACTTCAGTCACGGTAATACCCTGCACGTTAATGGCCGACAGGGCTTCACGCACCTCGTCAAGCTTGAACGGCTTGATAATGGCGGTAATCAGTTTCATACGGGCCTCGCTTAGAAGGTTTTGGAAATGGTCAGGACAGCACCGGTTTTACCCAGGTTCTTCCCCTTTCCGACGTAGGCGTCCGTGTCGGCATAGACCGCCGCCAGTGCCACACTCACTACGCCGAAATCTTTGGTGACGCCGACCTTGTAATCGGTGTAGCTGGCCGCGCCGTTGTTCTTCACGTTCTGGTGGCCGACGTGCAGGTTCAGCACATAGCCGTCGTACACTTCGTTGTTGAACTGCGCGTCCAGGTAGCCCGAGTTCTTGCTGTCGGCGAAGCCGAACAGGTTGGTGGTCGAGTGCGAGTACTTGACCGAGAATGGGCCGGCGCTGATCTGGCCGTACAGTTCGAAGGTGTTGGCGCTTGGGTGCAGCTCGTTCGATGGGTAGGCGTAGTACAGGCCGCCGACGTCGTAGCTGAAGGTGTCGTTGATGGCGCCGCGCTTGCCACCGTAGATGTCCCATTCGATCGAGCCGTCGCCGCCGCCATCCTTGACCCACTTGATGTTGGTGGCCCAGGTGCCGACGTAGAAGCCGGTAGGGTTGTTCACGTAATCCGCGCCAACCTGCAGGGCTGGCTTGAGGCGGGTTTGCGAAATACCGCGGTAACGGTAATCGCTGACAACGGCAGCGTTATAGGTGACTTCGTTGTCTGGTTTCGCTTCAGGGGCGGGTGCCGCCTCCTCCGCGTGCGCCATGGATGCGAATGCTAAGGTCAACGCAGCGATCAAAGTGAGGTTCTTGGTCATTTTCATAGTTGTTTTTCCTGGTGAGTTGAACGTCATTAGCAGTTGCGGTTTAAAATCTTGTCAAGCGAAGCAATGAAAAGCATTCATTGCCTTCTTAGCAGAATGTGTGCCAGCTAACATTGACAACGGCCCGCGTGCCCCAAAGTGAGAATTGTCACGCCCCAAAACAGGAATATCGGCGATTTCGCACCACATTAACGCCGATCCGCACCATGATGGTGCATTGATGGACTAACCGGATCAAGGAATATTATGGATAAGAACAATTTTTTTAACGATTTGCAAAACAAGATCAGCCAGGCCATCGAAAACTCACCAGCAAAGGACATTGAAAAGAACGTCAAGTCCATGATGACGCAGGGTTTCGCCAAACTGGACCTGGTCACGCGCGAAGAGTTCGACATCCAGACCCAGGTGCTGGCCAAGACCCGCGCCAAGCTGGAGGCGCTGGAAACCCGCCTGGCCGAGCTGGAAAGCAAGATCAACCAATAAACGGTGGTTTGTGCTGGTCCGTTTGGGCTAGCGCAAAGCGACGCGGCGGGCGCGAGCTACGCTGGCGGCTGGTCCCTTTTCGCCGGTTCGCCTCATCATGTCGCTTGCCGTACTCAAAAGCCGCGCCCTGGCCGGCATGGAGGCGCAGGAAGTCAGCGTCGAAGTGCACCTGGCCAACGGCTTGCCGGCCTTCACCATCGTCGGCCTGGCCGACACCGAGGTCAAGGAAGCCAAGGACCGCGTCCGCGCCGCCATCCAGAACGGCGGCTTTGAATTCCCCGCCCAACGCATCACCGTCAACCTGGCGCCGGCCGACATGCCCAAGGAGTCCGGCCGCTTCGATCTGCCGATCGCGCTGGGCATCCTGGCCGCCTCCAAACAAATCCCCTCGCGCCGCCTGCATCAGTACGAGTTCGCCGGCGAGCTGTCGCTGTCCGGCGAATTGCGGCCGATACGCGGCGCGCTGGCCATGTCGCTGGCCACCCGGCGCGACGGCGGCTGCCTGGCCTTCATCCTGCCGATGGCCAACGCCGACGAAGCGGCGCTGGTATCCACCGCCGCCATCTACCCGGCCGAGTCGCTGCTGCAGGTGTGCGGCCACTTTGCCGGCAAGTCGGTGGACAGCATGCTGTCGCGCCACGAGGCGGCGCCACCGGCGGCAGCGCCCGAGTATCCCGACTTTGCCGACGTCAAAGGGCAGCGCATGGTCAAGCGCGCGCTGGAGGTGGCGGCGGCCGGCAACCACTCGGTGCTGCTGGTCGGCCCGCCAGGCTCGGGCAAGACCATGCTGGCATCGCGCTTTCCCGGTTTGCTGCCGGAGATGAGCGACGAGGAGGCGCTGGAGGCGGCCGCCGTGCAATCGCTGACCGGCGCCTTCCGCATCGAGCAGTGGAAGCAGCGGCCATTCCGCTCGCCCCACCACACCGCCTCCGGCGCGGCGCTGGTGGGTGGCGGCAGCGTGCCGCGTCCCGGAGAGATTTCGCTGGCGCATCGCGGCGTATTGTTTTTGGACGAGTTGCCGGAATTCGACCGCCGCGTGCTGGACGTGCTGCGCGAGCCGATGGAATCGGGACGCATCACCATCTCGCGCGCCGCCCGGCAAGCCGATTTTCCCGCGCACTTCCAGCTGATCGCCGCCATGAACCCCTGCCCTTGCGGCTACCACGGCCACGCCAGCGTCGCCTGCCGCTGTTCGCCGGACGTGCGGCTGCGCTATCAGGGCCGCGTGTCCGGCCCGCTGCTGGACCGCATCGACATCCAGATAGAGGTCGGCTCGGTCCACGCCGACATCCTCGCCGCCCCGGCCGACGGCGACCCGTCCGCCGTCATCGCCGCGCGCGTGCAGGCGGCGGCCGAGGCGCAGCGCCGGCGGCAGGGCAAACTCAACCAGCACCTGACGCCGCGCGAGATCGACCACTACTGCAAGCTCGACCGCCCCAGCAAGGCCCAGCTCAAGGACAGCATGACGCAATTCAAATGGTCGGGCCGCGCCTACCACCGCATCCTGCGCGTGGCCCGCACCATCGCCGATCTCGATCACTCGGCGATCATTCAACTCAAGCATGTGAAAGAGGCCATCCAATACCGCCGCGTGCTGAGCGAGTGATTCGATTGACTCGCTCATACGTCAATATAAAAAACGGTTTTATCATCCCATCGACATACCAAGTCCGGCGTGCTAGCTGCTATATTGCTCGCAGCCTATCTACGCCAGGATGATCATGACCCGCTTGCCTCTCTACCTCGCCGTCAGCGCCGCGCTGGCCGGTTGCGCCACAACCAGGGCGCCGACCGATTTCACCATCAACTCCGGCGGCCCGCGCGCACCGGAACAACTGGCGGTGACGTTCGAAAAGGTCAATCTGGCGCTACGCGTAGATCCCGCAAGCAAAAGCATCAGGGGCGACGCCGCTCTCACCTTCCTGTTGAAGGAGCCGCTGACGCGCATCGCGGTCGAGCTCGACCGCAACCTGCCCATCGACAGCGCCAGTGTGGACGGCGTCGCGCTCGCGCCAAACGCCATCAGCAATCCGGAGGGCCGCCTGTACCTGACCTTGCCCACGCCATTGCCGGCCGGCGCCCGCACCACGGTGCGCATCCAGTACCACGGCATGCCCACGGTCGCGAAAAAAGCGCCATGGGACGGCGGCTTCACCTGGAGCCAGACCAAGGATGGCCAGCCATGGATCGCCACCACCGTCGAAGGCGAAGGCTGCGACCTGTTCTGGCCGTGCATCGACCATCCGACCGG
The DNA here is from genome assembly GCF_013376005.1 of Duganella sp. SG902. Taxonomy (GTDB): domain Bacteria; phylum Pseudomonadota; class Gammaproteobacteria; order Burkholderiales; family Burkholderiaceae_D; genus Rugamonas. The sequence goes on from NZ_JABMJK010000017.1 coordinate 111,025, forward strand.
CAAGCCCCAGCTGATCGACCTGCACATCAGCGTGCCAGCGCCGCTGGTGGTGGCCGGCAACGGCGTCGCCACCGGCATGGAAGAAAAAGACGGCTGGCGCACCTACAACTGGCGCGCGAAAAACCCCAGCACCTACGGCGTCGCCCTCAACATCGGTCCCTACGAAACCCTGTCCGCCGACTACGCCAGCAGGTACGGCAACACCATCCCGCTACGCATGTGGTACCTGAAGGGTCACGACAAGGAAGCCCAGGGCCTGTTCAGCGAATTCAAGCCGATGCTGGATTTCTTTGAAAGCCGTATCGGCCCCTACCCGTTCGGCGACGAGAAGATGGGCGTGGTCGAAACCCCGCACCTCGGCATGGAACACCAGACCATCAACGCCTACGGCAATGGCTACGTCAAATCCCCTCTCGGCTACGACTGGCTGCTGCACCACGAGCTATCGCACGAATGGTTCGGCAACCAGATGACCAACGCCGACTGGGACGACATGTGGCTGCACGAAGGCTTCGGCTCCTACATGCAACCGCTGTACATGGAATCGCTGCGCGGCGAAATGGAATTTCAGAGCGCGCTGTTCGAGTTCCGCAAGCAAGTCAGCAACAAGGCGCCAGTGGTCAGCGGCAAGAGCCAGCGCATCGAAGACATCTACAAGGAAGAACGCGGCGGCCCCGGCCTCGACATCTACGTCAAGGGCGCGCTGATCCTGCACACGCTGCGCAACCTGATCGGCGACGAACCGTTCTTCACCGCCACGCGCCGCATGGTGTACGGCACCAACACGCCGGCGCCGGGCAGCTTCCAGCCGCGCTGGAGCAGCAGCAAGGAATTCATCCAGTTCGCCAACGAGGCCAGCGGCCGCGACCTGCAGTGGTTCTTCGACGCCTATCTTTATCGCGCCGCCCTGCCGGAACTGGTTGAGGAACGCGACGCCGGCAAACTCAAGCTCACGTGGAAACTGAAAGACGGCGGCGCCTTCCCGATGCCGCTCGAAGTGCGCATCAACAACCGCATCGAAAAGCTGGCCATGAGCGACGGCCACGGCGAAGTCGCGCTGCCGCCCAACGCCTTGGTCACCATCGATCCGCTGTCGCGTGTGTTGCGCCAGCAAAACCACATCGATGAATGGAAAGCCATCGAAGACAAGAAAAAGAAAGACAAGCAATGAAACGTTCACTGCCACTGATCCTGGCCCTGCTGCTGTCCGCCTGCAGCCCCAAGTACGACTGGCGCGACTACCGCAGCAATGACGCGCCCTATGCCGTGCTGTTCCCCGGCAAGCCCGCCACGCAAACCCGCAGCATCAAGCTCGACCAGCTGGACGTGAGCATGACCATGAGCGCGGCCGACATCGATGGCGTGGTATTCGCCGTCGGCAGCGCCCAGTTGGCCGACGCGACGCAAGCGCCGGCCGCGGTCGAGGCCATGAAAACCGCCATGGTGAAAAACATCAACGCCACCGTCACCAGCAGCAAGACGCTGGACAACGGCGCACTGGAAGTGGACGCCAGCGGCACCGAAAAAGGGCAAACCATGCGCCTGATCGGGCGCTTTATTGCCAAAGAAAAAAGAATCTACCAGGTGGTGGTGGTCGGCCCCGCCCGGCGCATCGACGCCGACAGCGTGGACACCTTCCTGACTTCCTTTAAACAGAATTAAAACCGGGTTCCTGGCTTAAAACATGCTTAATTGATGTGCGTCAGCGCTCAGACAAGTCCTTCCGTGGCTTGTAAAGTGACGGCCATGGGCATAAAGTTTATCCAACGGAACTAAGAAAGAACGCCATGTTAATCGCATTCAAATCCAAATCCAGCCCGGAAGTCCTGATGTACCAGGAGCATGCGCAGCGCATCCTGGACCTGCTGCACAAGAACCCGCAGCGCGGCGTGATCACCGCGGCCGAAGCGGCGGAGGCGCTGTCGATCCTCGAGCATGAGGTCGCGGAGAGCAAGCTGCACCCGGAAACCGACATCGAGCACGACATCCACGCCCACGCGCAGGAGGAAGGCGAAACCAAGGAACATGCGCAGGCACAGCGCGTCGGCTTCTCGGCCCGCGCCTTCCCGCTGCTGGAAATGCTGCGCACCGCCAAGGCGGAGAACGAGCACATCATCTGGGGCATCTAGTCGCCGCGCAGGGAGGCCTTGAGCGGTAAATCGATCGTGAAGCGCGTCCCGATGCCGAGCGCGCTGTCCACGCGGATCGAACCATCGAGCAACGACGTCACGATGTTATAGGTGACGCTCAGGCCGAGGCCATTGCCGCCCTGCCCCAGCTTGGTGGTGAAGAAGGGATCGAAAATCCGCGCCTGATGCTCCACCGGAATGCCCTTGCCGTCATCCTCGAACACGATGCGCACGCGCTCGACGCCCAGCTGCACCGCCCACATGCGGATCACGCCGCCGACGCGCTCCTCAAACGCGTGCAGCAGGGCGTTGTTGATCAGGTTGATGATGACCTGGCCGTAGGGGCCGGGGAAGCTGTCCAGCTCGATATCTTCCGGCATCTCCAGCACAATCTGGTGGCCGGCCTTGCGCACCTGGTTCTTCATCGTCATCACGATCTCGTGGCTGGCCTGGTGCAGATTGAACTTGCGCCGCTTGGCGCTGGCCTGGTCCACCGCCACCTGCTTGAAGCTGTTGACCAACTCGGCCGCGTTGCGCAGGCTGCGCATCAGCAGGGTCGACGCCTCGCGCGTGGCGTCGATGAAGTTGCGCAGGTCGGAGCGCCGCATGGTGCTGGCGTTGTTGAGCACCTCGATTTCCGTGGTCTTGTCCTCCAGCGTGCTGGCGATCACCAGGCTGTTGCCGATCGGCGTGTTCAACTCGTGCGCCACCCCGGCCACCAGCGATCCCAGGGCCGCCAGCTTCTCGCGCTCCACCAGCTGCTGCTGCGTGTCCTGCAATTGGCGATACGAATCGGCATTGGCGAACGCCACCGCCACGTAGGACGCCAGCGTGGTCAACATGTCGAGATCGATGCGATGGTAGGCGTTCTTGCGGTAGCTGTGCACCGTGATTACGCCGCGCACATGGCCGCTCACCGAGATCGGCACGTAGATCAGCGAGCGCGGCTCGGTCGGCAGGGAGCCGTCCTCCAGCGTGCCCATGTTCTCGGCGCCGGACACGAAGTCCAGGCTGCCGATATAGTGGTGGTATTCCTGCTCCAGGTCGTTGATGAACACTTCCCGCGCGTGGTTGATGCACCAGACCGCCAGCTGGTTGGGTTCGCGCATGCTGCGCGTGTACGGCGTGTAGCGCTTGCCGCGTTCCATCGCGAACGGATATTCGATCAACTCGCGCTCGGGCCGGTAAATGCCGATGCCGAACACGCTCGCATCCATCAGCGCGTGCACCTGCTGGTACAGCAGCGACATGATGGCCTCGCTGTCGAGATTGGCCGTGATGCGGCGGCCGATGTCGGACAGCAGCGAGATATTGCGGTGCGCGGCCTCGACGTTTTCCTTCTCGCGCTCGATCGATTCCTTCTGCCGCACCAGCTCGCGCGTGCGGCTGCCAACCTCCTGCTCCAGCTCCTGCTTCTGCAACACCAGCATGCGGATGCGGATGCGGAACAGCAGATAGGCCCCGCCCGCCACCAGGCCCGCCAGCAGCGTGCGGAACCACCAGGTTTTCCACAACGGCGGCGCGATCGTTAGCTCCACCGACACCGGCTCGCTGCTCCACACGCCATCCTTGTTGGCGGCCTTCACGCGGAACACATAGCGGCCCGGGTCGAGATTGGTATAGGTGGCAAAGCGCTTGCCGGCATCGGTGGTGACCCAGTTCGGATCGAAGCCCTCCAACTGGTAGGCGTAGCGGTTGCGCTGCGGATCGGCGTAATGCATGGCCGCGAACTCGAACGAGAAGACCGCATCGCGATACGACAGCGCCAACTGCTTCGCCTGGTAGAGCGGCCCCTGCTTCAGCACATCCTGACGCCCGGCGCCATCCTGGATCGACTGGTTAAAGACCGAAAAGTCGGTGATGGACACCGGCGGCGCATACGGATTGTCACGGATATTGGCCGGCTGGAACGCGGTCACGCCTTCCAGACCGCCGAAGTACAAGGTGCCATCGGGCGCGCGGTAGCCGGCGCCGATGAAGTACGAGCCATCGCTCAGGCCGTCCTTGGAGGTGTAGTTCCGGAACACCCCCGTCTCCGGATTGAACGCCGAGATGCCGGCGGTGGTGCTGATCCACAAGCGCCCCTGCGCGTCGCCGAGGATGGCGCCGATCGGATCGGGCGAACGACCGCCGCCCGGTGGATAAAAGCGGAAATGCGGTTTGCCGTCATTCCCCACGCGCGCCATGCACAAGCCGGCCGCCGTGCCGATCCAGATGCGCTCCTGTTGATCCTGGTACAGATAGTGCACGCGGTTGTGGCTCAGGCTGTCGCGATTGGCGGGATCGTGCCGGTGGTGCCGGAATTTGCCGGTGGCGCGGTCAAAACGATCTAAACCGTTTTCCGTGCCGACCCACAGATTGCCGCGCTGATCTTCCAGCAGCGAATAAACGCGCCCGGCCAGGCTGTCGGCACCGCCGGCGTCGGCGCGGTAGACCTGCATCTCCAGCGTCCGCGGATCAATCCGGTACAGCGCGGTGCGGGTGCCCACCCAGATCGCGCCGTCGCGCGTCACCAGCAAGCGCTGCACCGACCGCGACGACGGCTCGTCGCCCAACGGCACCGGCGTGTAACGCCCGCTCGCCGGGTCGCGCCAGGACAGGCCGCTGATGGTGCCCACCCACAAGCGGTCCTGCTGATCGGTCGCCAGCGCCATCAGCTGATCGGCTGGCGGCGCGGCGGCGCCTTGCTCTTCATTGGAATGGAAACTGACCTTGGCTTGCGCCGGATCCAGCAAGGCCAGGCCGGTGCCGGCGCCCAGCCACACCTTGCCGCCGGGCGCGCCGGTAATCGCCCGCACCTTGTCGCTGCCAAGGCCGGGCAACACACCGGAGTGCTCGGTATAGCTTTCGAAACCGCCGCTGTTCAAGTCGACGTAGTCGACGCCGGTGTACCAATTGCCCACCCAGAGCGTGCCGGTGCGGTCCTGGTACAGGGCGCTGATCTGGTTTTCGCTGATGCCGTGGCGGTTCAGATTGTCGCGCTCGTAGCTGTAGTAACGTCCGCTCTTGGGATCGCGCCGCTTCAAGCCATCGGTGAAGGTGCCGAACCACAGCGTGCCGTCGCGGTCATGCAGCAGCTTGGGCACGCGCGCCTCGGCCAGATCGACCGGCACCGAGGGCGACAGCCGCTCCGCCGAACCGCCATGCAGGCGCCACGCCTGCACACCACGCCTGGTGCCCGCCCACAGCACGCCATCCGGCCCGAGCGACAGCGACATGATGTCATTTCCCAGCGATCGTTCCTGCGTACCGAAATGGCGGAATTGCGAACTGCCGGCGGGCAGCATCTCCAGTCCGCGTGCCGTGCCGACCCACAGATTGCCATCGGGATCGAGCGCCAGCCCGCCAACGTGGTCATCGTTGATGGTGCTGGCATCCGCGTCGGCGTGGCGCAGCGCGCGCGCCTGGCCAGTGGCGGGATCGAAATGCTGCAAGCCCTCGCTGGTGACCAGCCACAGTCCCTGCTTGCCATCGCCGATGATGTTGACCACGGCCAGTTTGGTCAACACATGGCTGAAGCTCTGCGTCACGGGATCATAGCAGTCGAGGCCGCCCTTGTTGCCTACCCATAGCTGGCCGGCGGCATCCTGGTAGAGCGCCTGCACGTAGTTGTCCTGCAGGCTGCGCGGATTGGCGGGATCGTTCTTGAAGGTGGTGACGCGATAACCGTCGTAGCGGTTCAAGCCGGCCTGGGTGCCCAGCCACATATGACCGTGACGGTCCTGCAGGATGCTCGCCACCGACTCTTGCGTGAGTCCCTGCTCGACGCCCAAGCGTTCAAACCGCAGGGTCAGCGGGGCAGCTTGCGCCGTGGACAGCGCGAATAAGAGCAAAAAAACAGCACGCATAGAGTTGCATCTCCGATATGCCGGCCATTTTAATGCACAAAAGCAAAAAAGCCCCGCCGGATTTCATCCTGACGGGGCTTTTTCTAATAACTAGCTTGACGATAACCTACTTTCACACTGGTTGCAGCACTATCATCGGCGTAGAGTCGTTTCACGGTCCTGTTCGGGATGGGAAGGGGTGGGACCGACTTACTATGGTCATCAAGCTTTGACTTGTATGCGGCGCGAGGCGCCGCGCAATCTGGAAGAAGTAAAGTTTGGGTAGCACTCACCATCATAGTAAATGCGCATAACCGTCAAGGTTATAGGGACAAGCCGTACGGGCAATTAGTATCAGTTAGCTTAATGCATTACTGCACTTCCACACCTGACCTATCAACGTCCTGGTCTCG
>NZ_JABMJK010000018.1 GCF_013376005.1 Duganella sp. SG902
TGCCAGTACCGCGAATCCGACCTCGATTTCGTGCGGCGCCTGTTGACGGAGGAAGGGTTGGCCTGGCGCTACGAACAGCTGGAGGACGGCGTGGGTGTGGTGCTGTTCGCCGACAGCAGCCAGCTCAGCGCCACGCCGGAAGACGCCAGCAGCCTGGCCGATGGCGGCATCCGCTTCCACGGCGTGCGCGCCGGCGAAGCGAGCGACACCGTCCAAGCTTTGCAGGCGCGCCGCGCCGTCACCGCCTCGCTGACCACGCTGCTCAGCTACGATTACAAGGCCAAGCAGGCCGTCAACGCCAGCGCGCCGTCGCGCCTGCAGTCCGGCAAACTGCCGGCGTTGGAAAGCTACGACGTGCCGGGCCAGTACGCCTACGCCAATGCCGCGCAGGCGCAGCGTTACGCCGACATCCAGATGCAAGGCCGTGAAGCTGCGGCCCAGCTGTGGCGCGGTCGCTCCACCGTGCGCACCATGGCGGCGGGCACACGCTTCACGCTCACGCAAGGACCGCTGTCGCTGGCCGATACCGCGCCCGCCTACGTGCTGCTGCGCGTGCGCAGCGTTGGCGTCAACAACCTGCCATCGCCAGCGCAGCAGGCTTTGGCCGAGCTGTTCGGACCGTTGCCGGAATTGCTGGAGGAACTTGCCGTCGACGCCAGCGACGATTTTGCCCTCACCATCGCGCAGGCGCGCCAGACCGGCTACGCCAACAGCTTTGAGGCCGTCGCCGCCGATGTCATCTGGAGACCACAGCTGCCGGGCAGCGATGGCCGCAGCCATCCCAAACCGACCGCGCGCGGCGCGCAGAGCGCCATTGTCATCGGCGCCGACGGCCTGGCGCAGCCTTCGGGCGCGGACGAACTGTATTGCGACAAGCTGGGCCGCGTGCGCATCCGCTACCACTGGCAAGACAACGGCGACGCCACCTGCTGGGTGCGGGTGGCGCAGCGTTCGGCCGGCGGCGGCATGGGCAGCCAGTTTCTGCCGCGCATCGGCCAGGAAGTGCTGGTGCAATTCATCGAGAACGACATCGACCGGCCCATCATCATCGGCGCGCTGTACAACGGGCAGGGCGAGGGCGGTGTGGCGCCGACGCCGGGCGCGCAAAGCGGCGGCGAGGATCAGGCCCAGCGCTTCCTGCCGGCCAGCGACCACGCCGTGTCGGCGCAGGGCAATCTGGCCGGCGGCAACAGCCCGCTGTGGCATGGCGCCTCGGCCGAAAGCGCCGGCCACCGCAACGCCGCCGCGCAGTGGGGCGTACGCAGCAAGGAGTTCGGCGGCAAGGGTTATAACCAATTGCTGTTCGACGACACCGACGCCCAAGGCCGCGTGCAACTGCGCTCGACCCATGCGGCCAGCGAACTGACGCTGGGCCACCTGATTCACAGCGCCGACAACTATCGCGGCAGCCTGCGCGGGCAGGGTGCGGAACTGCGCACCGATGCCTATGGCGCCGTGCGCGCCGGCGCCGGCCTGCTGATCAGCAGCTACAAGATCAGCCACAGCGCCGACGCGCGCGACCCCGCCGGCGACAACGCGGCCGGCATCGCGCTGCTCAAACAAGCGGTCAAGCTGGGCGAAACCTTCAACGAGGCGGCCAAAACGCACGAGACGGTGACGTTGGCCAGCCACCTCGGCGCGGCCAAGGCCAACGCCAGCACGCTGGACGACAAGGCCGCACCGCTGCAGGCGATGTTGACGGCGGTGTCCGGCATGGTCGGCAACGCCAGCCTGGACGTGGCCAAGGCCGACGCGGCCGACAAGAAAACCGCCCCCGGCGATGATCAACTGCCGCACGCCAGCGCGCCCATCATCGCCATCAGCGGCAAGAGCGGCATCGGCGTCACGTCCGGCGCGGCGGTGCAGCTGGCGAATGGCGAAACCATTTCGCTCATGAGCGGCAACGACAGCCAGTTCATGGTCGGCGGCCAACTGCGCGCACACAGCGGCCAGGCCATCGGCGTGCTGGGCGGCGCGGTGAAAGCGGGCGAGGACAACCTCGGCCTCCAACTGATCGCCGCCAAGGACGCCATCGACATCCAGGCGCAGGCCGACACGCTCAAGGTGCAGGCGCGCGACGAAGTCAGCATCATCAGCGCCAATGGCGAAGTGGACTGGGCGGCCGCCAAGCGCATCAGCCTGTCCACGGCCGGCGGCGCCAACATCACCATCGACGGCGGCAACATCACGGTGCAGTGCCCGGGGAAGTTGACCGTTCATGCCGGTAAGAAGAATTTTGGTGGCGCGGCCAGTTTGAGCGCGGAAATGCCTTCGTTGCCACGCGGGACACTGGCGTTTGATGAAAAGTTCCAACTGCTGGATTCCGCTGGCGATCCTATCAAGAACATGCGCTACGCCATCCTCAAAGATGACGGCGGGCGTATTGAAGGTGTCACGGACGGCGAAGGCCGAATTCCACTGCAGAGCGGCTTCAGGCCGGAGAACTTACAGATCGTTATTCTAGGTCTTGCTAAATAAGGACTTGTGATGTCATCAGTACCACCCAACAGAGAGCGTGGCCAACAGGCGCGATTCGACGCCAATGGCAAACCGACCTTCGACTGGCAACTGACCGGCACCAGCTTGCTCGATACAGTCAAGCTGACTTTGCCGCCTATGGTGTCGTTGCCGATTATTTTTGTGCCGGGAATTATGGGAAGTAATTTGGCAAATTTGCGGAATGATCCGGTCTGGCTAATGAATAGCACTGGTGGGGCGCCCATCGGTTTGGCATGGAGATGGGCCACTAAAGGGCCGGGAGCACGTCAACAAGTGCTGCATCCAGACCGCACCAAGGTTTACGTAGATGGTAATGTACCGAAGAAGTTGGTAGGCACCATAACACAGCGTCAGGTCTATAAAGATCGAGGCTGGGGCGAAGTAGGCGAGACCAGCTATCACGAGTTCCTGCTCTGGCTCGAAAACAAAATGAATGGTGAAGGCTATAACCCGGCAAAATGGCAGGATTTTTTTTACACGTCCGTTAGTGCGTCGCCTGCACCGGGCACCCGCCCACCCGAACCTAAGCTTTTCCCTGGCATTACGATGGAAATGAGCGGACTGCCGCGCTTTGCCGAAGAAGGACATTTTACTGCTCCTGTGATGTCGGATGACTTGCTTAAGCGCTCTAAGTGCCGCTTTCCTGTTTACGCTTGTGGCTACAATTGGCTCGCGTCCAATCAAGACGCTGCTGATCACCTAAAATCGAGGATAGAGAAAGTCATTGCAGAGAATAATAACGGCGCGTTTAAATGTCATCAGGTGATCTTGGTCACGCATTCCATGGGAGGGCTGGTAGCTCGCTGTTGTGCCCAACTTCCGGGAATGCAGGACAAAATTGCCGGCGTTGTGCACGGCGTCATGCCGGCAGTTGGTGCCGCTGTGGCTTATCGTCGCTGTAAAATCGGTATGGGAGATGAGGACTACGTCGCTGGACTGGTGATCGGTTCCACGGGGCAGGAAGTCACTGCGGTGTTTTCCCAAGCACCTGGGGCCTTGCAATTGTTACCATCTCAAGAGTATCAGGCGCGCTGGCTGTCGATAAAAGACGCGCAGGGCAAGGGTATCCTCAATCTTCCGGCTGCTGATCCCTATGACGAAATTTACTTAGTTAAAGATCGTTGGTGGGGTGTGGTCAGAGAAGAATGGTTATCTCCGGAAAACGGCATGCCCATTAAATGGGAGCAGTTCGTCAAAAACGTGAAGAGGGCCAAGCAGTTTCACAGTCAGATATCTGGGCGCTACCATCCTCACACGTTTGTTTATTATGGTGCGAGCGGTGGTGCGCAGTCTAGCTTCGAAAAAATCGAATGGCGCATGCGTAAAGGGCTTGAGCCCGAGCAGGGGCGAAGGCCATCTGAAAAAGAGACTACTGGGTTCACGCATCACATGGTAAGGGAGGAAGGCGAAAATAAAATATTCGTAGGAGGGGAAACGAAAATAGAGACGATGTACGGTCCAGCTGGTGGCAGCGTGGTGACTTACGATACCAGTTTCTGGGAAATCCAGTGTGGTAAGCAGGATGGGCTTGGGGATGGTACGGTCCCAGTAAGTTCTGGCGGAGCACCACGGAAGATGGGGGGCTCACATATTAAGCAACAATTCCGTTTACAAGGTTTCGCCCATGAGCCGTCGTACAAAAATCCCACGGCTCAGCGAGTAACACATTATGCGATTACAAAAATCGCAGCGTTAGCAAAGCTATGAAACAAACTATTCTTCTAGTGCTCGTCCTGTTAGTTGTAGGATGTGATGCGACGAAAAAAACCTCTGAAAAACTCAAAATGACTTCGGCAATGAACACACACTGTATCGGCCATGGCCTTATCGACCTGCCCGAAGGATATGCGTCGAGTCCGGGTGCATTGGGCATCTTCGTGCCGAACCAGGATAGGGTGGCAGATGCCAGCATCGATCTGGTTGTCGAGGAAAAAACGAACCAGGCCGGCTTTGCAAAACGAGTTAAGGAGCGTCAAGTCGCACTGGCAGAGGTTAACCATGGAACCATGGACAAGCTTGTTTTATCACAGGAGACCGGTGATGGTGGCATGCTATTTCGGGTGAACGAAATCGACGATGCGTATAAGAGCGAAGTTCATTGGCTGTTACATGATCGGTACCTCGTCGCGCGCATCGATTCGTACAACAATCAGGTGAAAAGTGCGGAGGCATTGCTGCTGGAATTTAAAAGCAATGTCGAATACATGCGGTCCGCCAAGGAACTGCCGGAAGCTTTTTGTCTTGGGGAAGTGGCTGTCAAGGGAAAGTATCGGTCGGAGTCCGCAAGTCTTGGCTATCGAAGCAACTCTTCGAAGATCTCATTTGCGTTGGACCTTGATACGTTCCGCAAAGACGATACCGAATCTTTGTTGCAGCGCGTGGGTGGCAAGGATTCCCTGCTGAGAAAATTTCAAGCCAAGGAGAAAGTGCTAAGGAAAAAGGAACTCACTGTTGCAGGTATGCGCGCTCAGGAATGGGGAGCTTCCGTCCTGCTCGGGGATGACGACAGCGAGAAACAAGCTAGCTTTGCACTGGAAACGATGCGGCCCGTACCCTCCATCAGCGCTCCTAAAATTCATCTTGAGATGAACGCACAAGGAAGTGATGCGCAAGATGAAGAGGGATTAATCACATTATGGGACAGCGTCACCAAGACAATACGAATGCGCTGAATAGTAATATACTCGGCCGAGTAATTTACATATTAGAGCCAGTGTCTGACAAATTCCAGCGTCACCCGTTTGTACGAATTGACGCTGGACGATAGCGCGCAGGGCGTGGGCCCGCGCGACATCATCGTGTTGTCCGCCAACGCCGCGGTCGATCTGGCCTCGCTGCTCGGTCGGCAGGCAGCGCTGGCCGTCAGCCTGGCCGACGGCAGCCGAACCCAATTCCACGGCGAAATCACGCAAGCGGCCATGCTAGGCAGCGAAGGCGGCCTGGCGTGTTCCGCCTGCGCCTGACGCCTTGGCTGTGGCTCCTATCGAAGGGAATATACCGGGCTACCTGGAGTTTGATGATTTTGGAATCGATAAGCGTACCAAGTTCTGGGAGATCAGGACGTGCGCCGATCGTCAGCATGGTTTGCGCTGTGGGCTGGGCGGTTGCCGCCAACCTCTCGGGGCGACCGCAGTCCCCAGTGAGCAAAGTAGCAAGCGAATGCTTGCTAAGCCACCGGCACGCCTGTAGAATCGTGCGGTACTGATTTTTTCGGCAGACTCCGGCTTCACTTTGCAGTGCAAGTCATTGAATAAAAAGAGAATTGGCGAACGAGAGTTCGCCTTTTTTGCATGTGCAAGTAATAATCATCCGAATTGGTAGACCATGTTTGAATTTATTCGTACCCATCAACGCTTGATGCAAATCTTCCTGGCCATCATCATCGTGCCATCGTTTGCATTTGTCGGTATCGGCAGTTACAAGAGCTTTGGCGATGACGCCGGCACCATCGCCAAGATCGACGGCAAGCCGCTGACCCAGCTGGAATTCGACAACGCCGTGCGCAATCAGCTGGAGACCTACCGCCAGCGTCTGGGCGCGCAGTTCGACCAGAAGATGTTCGATACGCCGGAGTTCAAGCAAAACGTGCTGGATCAGCTGATCGCCCAGCGCGCCATCGCCGCCGAGGTGATCCACGCCAACCTGAGCGTGACCGACGCCCAGCTGCAAAAAGCCATCGTCGACATGTTCGGCGGCCCGGCCAATTTCAACATGGACACCTACAAGCAGGTGCTGGCCCAGCAAGGCCTGCGCCCGGTCGACAACGACGCGCGCATGCGCCGCGAACTGGCGCTGCAACAGCTGGCCGTCGCCATCGAGGGCACCGGCTTCGCGCCGCGCTCGGTGGCCAAGTCGCTGTCGGACATCGCCGCCCAGGAACGCGAGGTGCAGGAGCTGCTGCTGCCGGTGGCCGACTTCGTGCCGCAGGTCAAGGTGACCGACGAGATGGTCAAGGCCTTCTACGACAAGAACGCCAAGCAGTTCGAGGTGCCTGAGCAGGCCAGGATCGAGTACGTGGTGTTCAACAACGACGCCGTGCTGAGCCAGGTGAGCGTGACCGACGCCGAGGTGTCGGACTACTACACCAAGAACACCGCCCAGTTCACCACGCCGGAAACCCGTCGCGCCAGCCACATCCTGATTGCCGTGAAGAAGGGCGCCAGCGCCGCCGATACCGTGGCTGCCAAGGCCAAGGCGGAAGCCATCGTGGCCGAGCTGCGCAAGAACCCGGGCGATTTCGCCAAGGTTGCCAAGGCCAAGTCGGAAGATCCTGGCTCGGCCGAGCAGGGCGGCGACCTGGGCGTGATTGAGAAGGGCTTGCTGGTGGCCCCGGTGGAGAACGCCATCAACAAGCTGAAGCAGGGCGAGATCAGCGACGCGGTGCAGTCGGAATTCGGCTTCCACGTGCTGACCGTGACCGAGCTGAAACCAGCCGTGGTCAAGCCGCTGGATGCGGTCAAGGCCGACGTGGCCGACCTGCTGAAAAAGCAGAAGGCCTCGAAGAAGTATTCGGAAATGGCCGAGACCTTCACCAACACCGTGTATGAGCAATCGGACAGCCTGAAGCCGGTCGCTGACAAGCTGGGCCTGAAGATCGAGACCGCCGCCAATGTGTCGCGCAATCCATCGCCGGTCGCGGGCGCCGCGCCGTACAACAACGCCAAGTTCCTGGCCGCGCTGTTCTCGAATGATTCGCTGACCAGCAAGCGCAACACCGAAGCGGTGGAAACCGCGCCGAGCACTCTGGTGGCCGGCCGCATCGTGGAGTTCAAGCCTGCGACCAAGCGTCCGCTGGCCGAAGTCGATGCGCAGATCCGTCAGCGCGTGACCATGGAGGAAGCGGCCAAGCTGGCCGCCAAGGCGGGCGAAGAGAAACTGGCCGCGTTCAAGAAGTCGGGCGATGCGACTGGTTTCGGCGCCGCCAAGCTGGTCTCGCGTTCCAAGCCTGAAGGCATCAATGGCCTGGCCATGCAGTCGATCATGAAGGCTGATACCACCAAGCTGCCAGCTTACGTGGGTGTGGATGTGCCGGGCATGGGCTACGGCCTGTACCGCATCGCCAAGGTGCAGCAGCCTGCGCAGGCCGATGAGGCGCAGCGCAAGCAGGAGGCGGAACAGATCGGCAATATCATTGCCCAGCAGGAGATGGCGCAGTATATCGAATTGCTGAAGCAGAAGGCCAAGGTGAAGATCCTGAAGCCGATCACGACGACCACCGTCACCGAAGTGAAGTAATTCCGCTGTCGTTCCGGCGCAGGCCGGAACCCATGGAACATTTGCGCTAACACGGCATATGCGTTCTATGGGTTCCGGCCTGCGCCGGAACGACATTACGCGGTGCGTAGTTGCTGCGCGGCGGCGGCAAACGCCGCGTCGTCGATATCCTCCAACGACAGCGGCAAAGCTTGCGCGTATTTGACGAAGTTGCGGTCGATGGAGCGCAGGTAGGCCGGGTCGTAGTGCTGTTCCAGCAGTTCATCCACCAGCTCCGGCATCTGGCCAGCCTGCGACATGGCTTGCCAATGCGTGATCTTCTCGCGGCCGTGCAGCTGCGCCAGGTGTTCCAGCTGCGCGTTCAGGGTCTGCGGGCTGACCAGGAAATGTTCGTAGTCCTCCATCAGCAGGCGCACGCGGTTGGCGCGCGACAGCGTCAGCGCGATGCAGTCCGAGGCGCGCATGGCGTCCATCAGCGCGGCCGGCACGCGCAGGTTGCCGACCTTCTTGCTCTCCGCTTCCACAAACACCGGGCGTGCCGGATCGAAGCGGCGCAGCGCATCCCAGATGCGGGTTTCAAACGCCTTCTGGCTCGGCTGCGGTTGTGATGGCAGATGCCCCAGCACCGAACCGCGATGCGCGGCCAGCTGTTCCAGATCCAGCACTTGCGCGCCTTGCGCGGCCAGCACTTCCAGCAGGCGGCTTTTGCCGCTGCCGGTGGTCCCGCACACCACCTTGAATTGCAGCGCCGGCGCCTGCTCCAGCGCGGCGTTCACTTCCTGCCGGAACGCTTTGTAGCCGCCGTCCAGCTGCACCACCGGCCAGCCGATCTTGGCCAGGATGTGCGCCATCGAGCCGCTGCGGTTGCCGCCGCGCCAGCAGTACACCAGCGGCCGCCACTCGCGCGGCTGCTCCAGCCACAGCTCCTCGATATGTTTGGCGATGTTCTTGGCGACCAGCGCCGCGCCGACTTTCTTGGCTTCAAACGCGCCGATTTGCTTGTACATGGTGCCGACGCGGATGCGCTGCTCGTCGTCCAGCACCGGCGCGTTGATGGCGCCTGGAAGGTGGTCGAGCGCGAACTCGCCGGGGCTGCGGGCGTCGATGATGGCGTCGAAGCTGTCAAGCTGGGACAGCACCTGCTCGATGCTGAGTATTTCCGGGTACTTCATTTTGCCTTGATGGTTTTTTGCAGGGTTGGCCAGATGTTGGCCAGGATGATCGGATGGGCCTCGGCCAGCGGGTGCAGGCGGTCGGGCTGGAACAGCTGCGGCTTCTCGGCCACGCCGTCGAGCATGAAGGGTACCAGCGGCGCCTTGATTTCCTTGCTCAGCGTGCCGTACATGGCGAAGAACTTGTCGGCGTAGTCGCGGCCGTAGTTGGGTGGCATGCGCATGCCGATCAGCATCACCTTGGCGTCCGCCTTGGCGGCGGCCTCGCTCATGGCGCGCAGATTGGCCTGGGCGGCGGCGACCGGCAGGCCGCGCAGGCCGTCGTTGGCGCCCAGTTCGATGACCACCAGGTCGGGTTTGTGCTTGCTCAGCAGGGCCGGCAGGCGCGAGCGGCCGCCGCTGGTGGTCTCGCCGCTGACGCTGGCGTTGACCACCACCGCGTCGATGTTATTCTGCTTGAGTTTTTGCTCGGCCAGCGCGACCCAGCCGGTGCCGCGCGCCAGGCCGTATTCGGCCGACAAACTATCCCCGAGCACAAGCACGGTTTTTGGTGCAGAATAGGCGCTCGCCGCTGCCGAGAACAAGAGCAGGGCGGCCAGTAACTTCACAGATAAACGATCGAATATATTCAGCATGCCCGATTTTCCTAATGCATCAACTCATTTCATGCCGGATGGCCCGGCCTTGGCGTCTTCTTCGGCGCCGGTGACGGCGGCCAGCGTGCAGCCGGCCATCGCCGTCAGCGGCCTGGCCAAGCGCGTGGCCGACGCCAGCGGCGAACTGACCATTCTGCACGAGGTGGATTTTACCGTGCAAAAGGCGGAGACGCTGGCAATCGTTGGCGCCTCCGGCTCGGGCAAGTCGACTTTGCTGGGCTTGCTGGCCGGGCTGGACACCCCCAGCGCGGGCAAGGTGGTGCTCGACGGTGTGGACATTTATGCATTGGATGAGGATGGCCGCGCGGCGTTGCGCAAGGAAAAGCTTGGCTTTGTGTTCCAGTCCTTCCAACTGCTGGCGCATTTGACGGCGCTGGAAAACGTCATGTTGCCGCTGGAGCTGGCCGGCGTGGCGCAGGCGCGCGAGCGGGCCGAGGCCATGCTGGCGCGCGTGGGCTTGTCGAGCCGGCTGAGGCATTATCCGAAGTATTTGTCGGGGGGCGAGCAGCAGCGCGTGGCGCTGGCGCGGGCGTTCGTGACCGAGCCGCCGCTGCTGTTCGCCGACGAACCGACCGGCAGCCTGGACGCCGCCACCGGCGAGGCCGTCATTCAGCTGATGTTTGAGTTGAACCGCCAGCACGGTTCGACCCTGGTGCTGGTCACGCACGACCAGGCCATGGCCGCGCGCTGTGGCCGCACCATCACCATCGCCGCCGGCCGCCTGGTCTGATCTGCGTCATTCCGGCGCAGGCCGGAATCCATGCTGAGCTTGCTTGCACGCGTTCTATGGATTCCGGCCTTCGCCGGAATGACGTGCTAGCGGCCGTGGTGTTGGACCATGCGGTTCAGCGCCACGCGGATGGCGGGAATCAGTTCGCTGGCGGTCAGCCCGATCGGGCCGCAGCCCTCCGTGACCAGCACGTCCGCCGCCATGCCGTGCAGCCACACCGCCGCCAGGGCCGCTTCCCATTGCGGCCAGCCCTGCGCCAGCAGCGCGCCGCACAGCCCCGCCAGCACGTCGCCGGTGCCGGCCGTCGCCAGCGCCGGGTTGCCGGTGGTGTTGATGACCGCGTTGCCGTCGGGCGCCGCGATCACCGTGCCGGATCCCTTCAGAATCACCACCGCGTGCAGGCGCGAGGCCAGGGTGCGCGCGGCCGCCAGCCGGTCGGCCTGCACGGCGCCGATGGTGCTGCCCAGCAGGCGCGCCGCCTCCAGCGGATGCGGCGTCAGCACCACGGCGGCCGGCCGTTGCGCCATCGCCGTTTGCAAGGCCGGGTCGCCCGCCAGCAGGTTGAGCGCATCGGCGTCGGCCAGCAGCGCGCTGCCGCAGCCGATCGCGCGCGCCAGCAAGCCGTGCGCGTGGTCCGAGGCGCCCAGCCCGGGGCCGATCACCAGCGTGGCAAGGCTGAAGTCGAAGTCGTCGGCGGCGCGGCACATGAGTTCCGGCTGGCCGAGATCGCCCGCCAGCGCGTCTTCCGCGAACAGGGCGTACACGCGACCGGCGCCGCTGTTGAGCGCCGCTCGCGCGGCCAGGATCGGCGCGCCGGTCATGCCGCGCGCGCCGCCGATCACCGCCACGTTGCCGTAACTGCCCTTGTGCGAATTGTGGCGGCGCGCGCGCAGATGCCGCGCGAAGAACTTCACGTCATTCAGGTGCAAGGCGCTCGGCGCATAGTGGGCCGGGTCGATCTCCAGCCGAGCCACGTCGACCAGGCCGGCGTAATCGCGGCCGTCGCAGGTGTGCAGGCCCGGCTTGTTGCCGATGAAGGTGATGGTGTGGGTGGCGTGGATGGCGACGCCGTCCGGCCCCACCACCGCGCCGGTGTCGGCATCGAGGCCGCTGGGGACGTCCAGCGCCAGCACGGTGCAGCGCAGCTGGTTGATGGCTTCGACCAGGGCGCGATAGGGGCCGTCCAACGGACGCTTCAGGCCAATGCCGAACAGCCCGTCCAACACCAGGTTCCATTCGGTGCCGGCGATGTCGGCGTCGTCCCACTCGCGGAAGCGCGCGTCGCTGGCCTTGGCGCGCCGCAGCGCTTCCGCGCGTTCCGCCGACGGCGTGCCGCCGGGCGCAAAATGGATCAGCGTGACTTGCGCGCCGGTGAAGGACAGGTGGGCCGCCGCCTCCAGCGCGTCGCCGCCGTTATCGCCGGGGCCGGCCAGCACCAGCACGCGCGCCTTGGCGGTGGAGAAGGGCATCAGGTCCAGCGCGGCGTTGGCGCTGGCCTGGCCGGCGCGCTGCATCAGCGCGCCCGGTGGCAGCGCGGCGGCTGCGGCGCGCTCGATGGCGCGGATCTCGGCGACGGTGTAGAGGGGATTCATGGTGTCATTCTAGCATCTAAATTTCTGCACGGGCGGCTGGTGGGGGGGCGCCGGCGGCACTACAATAGACGCTTGATAACAAATCGAGGCACGCATGGATTGGCAATTCTGGATAGACCGTGGCGGTACGTTCACCGACATCGTGGCGCGCGCGCCCGACGGCCGGCTGCGCACGCTCAAGCTGCTGTCCGAGAATCCCGAGCACTACGCCGACGCCGCCATCGCCGGCATCCGCCAGCTGATGGGCGTGGCCAAGGGCAAGGCCATCCCCGTGGCACAGATCGGCGCCGTGAAGATGGGCACCACGGTGGCCACCAACGCGCTGCTCGAGCGCAAGGGCGAGCCGACCGCGCTGGCCATCACGCGCGGCTTCCGCGACGCGCTGCGCATCGCCTACCAGAACCGCCCGCGCCTGTTCGATCGGCGCATCCTGCTGCCGGAGCTGCTGTACAGCCATGTGATCGAGATCGATGAGCGGGTCGGCGCGCATGGCGACACCGTCACGCCGCTCGACCTGACGGCCGCCCGCGCCGGTCTGGCGCAAGCCTACGACATGGGCCTGCGCTCGCTGGCCATCGTGTTCATGCACGGCTACCGCTACCACGCGCACGAGACCAAGGTGGCCGACCTCGCGCGCGAGATGGGCTTTACGCAGGTCTCGGTGTCGCACGAGATCAGCCCGATGATGAAGCTGGTGGCGCGCGGCGATACCACGGTGGTCGACGCCTATCTGTCGCCCATCCTGCGCCGCTACGTGGATCAGGTGGCGCAGGAGCTGCCCGGCGTGAACCTGCAGTTCATGCAGTCCAACGGCGGCCTGACCGACGCGCGCGCGTTCCAGGGCAAGGACTCGATCCTGAGCGGCCCGGCCGGCGGCATCGTCGGCATGGTGCGCGCGTCCAGGCTGGCCGGCTTCGACAAGGTGATCGGCTTCGACATGGGCGGCACCTCGACCGACGTGTCGCACTTCTCGGGCGAGTTCGAGCGCGTGTTTGAAACCCAGGTCGCGGGCGTGCGCATGCGCGCGCCGATGATGAGCATCCACACGGTGGCGGCCGGCGGCGGCTCGATCCTGCAGTTCGACGGCAGCCGCTATCGCGTGGGACCGGACAGCGCCGGCGCCAATCCCGGCCCGGCCAGTTATCGCCGCGGCGGGCCGCTGGCGGTCACCGACTGCAACGTCATGCTGGGCAAGATCCAGCCGCAGCACTTCCCGCAGCTGTTCGGCGCCGACGGCAAACAGGCGCTCGACGCCGCCACCGTGCAGCAGCGCTTCAGCGAGATGGCCGCGCAAATCGCCGCCGCCACCGGCAAGGCGACCACGCCGGAGCAGGTGGCCGAGGGCTTCCTCGATATCGCGGTTGGCAACATGGCCAACGCCATCAAGCAGATCTCGGTGCAGCGCGGGCACGATGTGACCGAGTACGCGCTGACCAGCTTTGGCGGCGCCGGCGGCCAGCACGCCTGCCTGGTGGCCGACGCGCTGGGCATGAAGACCGTGTTCGTGCATTCGCTGGCGGGCGTGATGTCGGCCTACGGCATGGGCTTGGCCGACCAGACCGCGATGCGCGAAGCGGCCGTCGAGCTGCTCCTGGGCGAGGCGGCCTTGCCCGAGCTGGAGGCGCGCCTGCACGCGCTGGGCCGACAGGCGCGCGCCGACCTGCATCACCAGCAGGTCGACGACGCGCGCATCTCGCTGATCCGCCGCGTGCACCTGCGCTACGAGGGCACGGATACCGCGCTGATCGTCCTGTTCGATACGCTGGAGAGCATGCGCCAGCAGTTCGAGGCCGCGTATCGCAAGCGCTACTCCTTCCTGATGCCGGCGCGCGCGCTGATCGTGGAGGCGGTGTCGGTGGAGGCGATCGGCAAGTCGGACGCGCCGAGCGAGGCGGTGGAACCAGCGCCGCGCCGCCTATCCGGCCTGATGCCGCACGCGGTGGTGCCGATGTACAGCGGCGGAAAATGGCGCCAGACCAACTTGTACCAGCGTTCCGCCACCCGCATCGGCGACATCGTCAAGGGCCCGGCGATCATTGCCGAGGCCAACGCCACCACCATCGTGGAAACCGGCTGGCAGGCCGAGGTCACGCCGCACGACCACCTGGTGCTGCGGCGCGTGGCCGCGCTGCCGGAGCGGCGCGCCATCGGCACCACGGCCGACCCGGTGATGCTGGAGATCTTCAACAACCTGTTCATGTCGATCGCCGAGCAAATGGGGCTGCGGCTGCAGAACACGGCGTATTCGGTCAACATCAAGGAGCGGCTGGACTTCAGCTGCGCCATCTTCGACGCCGACGGCAATCTGATCGCCAATGCGCCGCACATGCCGGTGCACCTCGGCTCGATGGGCGAGAGCATCAAGACGGTGATGCGCGAGAACGCCGGCCGCATGCGCGCGGGCGATGTCTTCATGCTCAACGATCCGTACAACGGCGGCACCCACCTGCCGGACGTGACGGTGATAACGCCGGTGTTCGACGCGGCCGGCGCGCGTATCCTGTTCTACGTCGGCTCGCGCGGCCACCATGCGGACATCGGCGGCACCACGCCGGGTTCGATGCCGCCCGATTCGCGCGTGATCGAGGAAGAGGGCGTGTTGATCAACAACTTCAAGCTGGTCGACGGCGGCCAGCTGCGCGAGGCGGAAACGCGCGCGCTGCTGGCCGGCGGCCAGTACCCGGCGCGCAATCCGGACCAGAACATGGCCGACCTGCGCGCGCAGATCGCCGCCAACCAGAAGGGCGTCGATGAACTGCACAAGATGGTGGCGCACTTCGGCCTCGACGTGGTGCAGGCCTACATGGGCCACGTGCAGGATAACGCCGAGGAGGCGGTGCGGCGCGTCATCAGCGCCCTGAAGGATGGCGCGTTCACGCTGCCGCTCGATAACGGCGCGCGGATCCAGGTGACGGTGCGCGTGGATCAGGCCTCCCGCAGCGCGGAGATCGATTTCACCGGCACCTCGCCCCAACTGGAGAATAATTTCAACGCGCCGTCAGCCGTGTGCATGGCGGCGGTGCTGTACGTGTTCCGCACGCTGGTGGACGACGAGATTCCGTTGAATGCCGGCTGCCTCAAGCCGTTGAAGGTGTTGATCCCGCCGGGGTCGATGCTGAACCCGCACTATCCGGCCTCGGTGGTGTCGGGCAATGTCGAGACCTCGACCTGCATCACCAACGCGTTGTTCGGCGCGCTGGGCGTGATGGCGGCGGCGCAGGGCACCATGAACAATTTCACGTTCGGCAACGCGAAGTACCAGTATTACGAAACCATCAGCGGCGGTTCCGGCGCCGGCGATGGCTTCGACGGCACGTCGGTGGTGCAGACCAATATGACCAACTCGCGCCTGACCGATCCCGAGATACTGGAGTTCCGCTTCCCGGTGCGCCTGGACAGCTACGAGATCCGCACCGGCAGCGGCGGCGCGGGGCGCTGGCGTGGCGGCGATGGCGGCGTGCGCAAGGTGCGCTTCCTGGAGCCGATGACGGCGGCCATCCTGTCCAACAATCGCATCCATGCGCCGTTCGGCATGGCCGGCGGCGAACCGGGCGCCTTGGGGCGCAACAGCGTGCTGCGCGCGGACGGAGGCGTGGAGGTGCTGGGCCATATCGGCAAGACCGATATGCGGCCGGGCGATGTGTTCATCATCGAGACGCCGGGCGGCGGGGGCTATGGTTCGTCAATTTAAGTTGACAGGCTCGGGATCGTCAACTAAAGTTGACGCATGACCGATCTCCATCACCTGACAATTCCTGACGAACCCGGCGACGCTATGGCGGCGGCGCTGGCCTTGCGCGAGCTGGCCGACCAGGTCGAGCGCAAGGCTGTCAGGCAGGCGTTGGCGGACGGTTGGACCTGGGCCCAGATCGCTGAAGCGCTAGGCGTCAGCAAGCAAGCCGCCCACAAAAAGCACGCGGCGAGTCTGGCGCGCGGCTGACCGGAGATCAACGATGTTCGCAAAACTGAAGCAACGCTGGCGGGACACCCGCACCATCATGACATTGTCGCTGGACGCGGAGCGGCGCGCGCTGGGGGAGGGGCAGCGGCACCCGGGCGCCGAGCATTACACGCTGGCCGCGCTGGACCTGCCGGACGGCAGCGCGCGCCGCGTGTTCGAACGCATCGGCGCCGACCCCGAGGCCTACCGCGCCGCCCTGGTCAATCGCCACGCCGCCGCGCTGAACGGCATCGGCCTGGCCGCGCCGGGCCTTGACGCCGGCCACGCCGAACCGCCGGCAGAGCCCACGCGGCTGTTCGATGCCCAGCCGTCCGGGCAGGCGCTGATGCAAAGCCTGCCGGAGCTGCAGCGCCGTCTGCCGGCCCCGCTGTGCGGCGCGCACGTGCTGCTGGCCGCCGCGAGCATGGCGCACAGCGCCGCCGGCCGCGCCTTCAAGACCATCGGCATCGATCCGCAAGCGCTCGGCCGGGCCGCCGAAGCCGAGTTGCGCGCGGCCATCCCCACCTGATTTTCGTCGCGCCACGCGATACCCGAGGTGGCGCCTGGCGCTACCCCCGATTCCCGCCTTGTCCGCCCCCGGCCGCCGACGTAAAGTCGGGTTTTTAACCGGCCCGGGGGACACATCATGCGAACATTACTGCGTATCCTGCACACCCACAGCTCGCCCCGCGCCGCCATCATTTCCGCCTTCCTGCTGTGTGGGTTGTACTTCGTCTCCTGGTACGTTATCAGCCACTACCTCACCGCCGGCCTGGTCGGCTTCTGAACATGCTCAAACGCCTGCTGCCCGCTCTCTGCCTGACCCTGCCCCTGACCTGCGCGTTCGCGCAAACCGAAGAGGCGCCAACCGAGGCCGCGCCGGAAACCATCCTGCTGGTCGGCCAGCGTCCCGGCCCCGGTCTGTGGAAAGTCAGCAAGGGCGATCACGTGCTGTGGGTATTCGGCACGCATGCGCCGCTGCCGCAGAAAATGGAGTGGCGTTCGCAGCAAGTGGAGTCCATCCTGACGCAGACGCAGGAATACATCCAGCCGCCGGGCGCGTACGCCCACGTCGGCTTCTTCCGCGGCCTGACCCTGCTGCCAAGCATGATCGGCATGAAGAAGAACCCGGACGGCGCCACCCTGAAGGACGTGCTCCCGGCCGACGTCTACGCCCGCTGGCTGCCGCTGAAGGCCAAGTACCTGGGCGAGAACGACGACATCGAGCGCGAACGCCCGATCTTCGCCGCCGACGCCTTGTTCAACGCCGGCCTGAAAAACGCCGGCCTGACGGGCAGCGGGGACGTCGAGAAAAAAATCGCCGGCATGGTCAAGCAGCACAAGATCAAGCAGACCAAAACGGTGATCGAGCTGGAGATGGACGACCCGTCGCGCACCCTGAAGGACTTCAAGAAATCGCCGTTGGCCGACAGCGCCTGCTTCGCCAAGACGCTGGCGCGGCTGGAGAGCGACATCGACGCCATGCGCGTGCGCGCCAACGCCTGGTCCAAAGGCGATATCGAGGCGATCCGGAAACTCAGCTACGAGGACCAGGAGGCCGAATGCGCCGAGGCCGTGCGCAACGCGGATTTCGTGAAGAATTCGCCCGGCTTCCAGAACGTGAAGGAACGCATACAAGCATCGTGGATGGCCGCCGCTGAAAAAGCGCTGGAGAACAACACCAGCACCTTCGCCACGCTGCGCCTCTCCAATATCCTCGGCCCGAACAGCTACCTGACGGCGTTGAAAGCCAAGGGCTACCAGGTCGACAGCCCGGAATAATTCCTAGGCCACCACCGAGATACCGTATTTGCGCTGGGTGTGCTGGTATTGCGCCATGAGCGCTTCCAGCGATGGATGGTTGGGATCCAGCCGGCGCATGCGCTCCAGCAGGAAATAGCACTGCTCGGCCAACGGCGCTTCCCAGCCCAGGTCGTCCAGCTGCTTCAGCATGGCCGAGGCGGCGGCCGGCAGCAGCGCCAGGTTGCCCGGCGCCTTGCGCAGCCCCGCACTCAGCGTATCGACCGCCGCGCGCAGATCGCCGTGCGCACGCAGATCGCTGGCATGGGCGATCAGCTCGTCCACCTGAATCTTGATCTGTTCACCCATGCCTTGCGCCAGATCGTGACGGCCGGCCTTCTCGAACACCTGCACCGCGTCATCCATGGAGACGCCGCTTTCGGTATCGTTCATCAGGTTCAGCATCAGGTCCGAGGCCTGCTGGTCGAGCTTGATATTGAGGCAGCTGTGCACCAGCCCGATCTTCAGGCCGGTCGACAGGCCGCGGCTGGCGGCCACCGCGTTGACCGCGTTGGTCAGCTCGGCGGCGGCGCCGCTCAGGTTGCCGGCCATCTCCTGCACCAGCCCGGCGGCGATGGCGCGGCAAACATCCACGTTGGGACCGCTGCGCAGCGAGCGCTCCATGTCGCGCAGCACGCCATTGGCCTGGTTGGCATCGCCTTTCTTGACCAGCGTCTTCACCAGCTTGACGTGATCCTCGGGATCGCGGAATTCCGAGTACTTGGCCTTGGCCACCACCTGCTTGAAGGCTTTTTCGGCCACGCCGACGTCGCCGGTTTCATACGCCACCTCGCCCAGGTGGCGCAGCCGGCCCACCATGTGCGGCGAGATCGAGACCGCGTCCTCCAGGATTTTCTTGGCCGCCTCCTGCTGGCCCATGGCCTCATGGGTACGCGCCAGCAGGTCGTAGGCGGCCATATAGCGCGGATTTTGTTCCAGCAGCGCTTCCAGCGTTTCCTGCGTTTCGATGTATTTCTGCTGCCCGAACAGGCAGCGCGCCAGCCCCAGGTGCGCCCAGGCGATGGGGCGGGTCATCAGGATCCACTGATACACCATCTCCGCCTCGGCCAGCTCCTCCAGCGAACACAGCAGCTCGGCGCGCAGGCGGGCGAAGTCGATGGCGTAGCGCTGGTTTTTCTCCTCGGCGGCCTTGGCTTCGATGATCGCCTTGCGCGGGTTGCCCAGCTCCATCAACTGATAAATCGGCATGAAGACCTGGCGCCGGTCGACCGCCTTGCGGATGCGCTGCAGCAGCGCGTCCACCGTGAACGGCTTGAGCACGTAATCGGTCGGGGTCAGCTCGGCCGCGCCGATCACCTTGCTGTACACGCCCTCCGAGGTCAGCATGATGAAAATCGTCCATGGCGCGATCAGCTTATGGTTGCGCAAGTCCTCCAGCAACTGCTGGCCGTCCTGCCCGCTGTCGCCGGCGCTGCTGCCCAAGTCGTATTCGCATAGCACCACGTCGTAGCTCTTCTTGTTGATCTGGCGGATCGCCGTGCCCGCGCTGACGGCGTCATCGATGTTGGTGATCCCGGCCTGGACCAGCATATTGCGCAGATTGCCGCGCATGCTTTGGTTTGGGTCCACCAGCAGGACGGAGAGGGCGGCGTAATCGGACATCAGGAGCTTTCTGCCGAGGTGGGCGTGGGGTTGGCTGCGGCCTTCTGGCGCAGCGAGGCGTATTGTGCCAGCAAACCGGGCAGCAATGGATGCTGCGGATTGTGTTCGCGCATGCGCCGCATCAGGCCGGTGCACTGGGCGGCCAGTTCGGCGTCCCAGCCCAGTTCGGCGATCTGGCGCAGCATGGTGGTCACGCTGACCGACCACAGGTCGGCGTGGCCGGGGTAGCGTTCCAGGGCACCCTGCAGGGCCGCCACAGCGCCCTGGATGTCGCCGGTGCGGGCCAGCACGGCCGCTTCGCGCACCACCGCGTCCACCGCCTGCGCCTGGCTTTGCGTGTAGCGCTTGACGATCTCCTGCCGGCCGGCCTGCTTGCAGAGGGCGATGACCTGGTCGGCGTCGACATCGCTGTGCGGGCTGGCGATCAGCTGGTCGAACAGGGCGGAGGCCTGCTCGTCGAGGCGGTTGGTCAGGCAGCTGTGCGCCAGACCCAGCTTGAAGTTGCTGGACATGCCGGTCGCTTCGGCCAGCTTGTCCATGGCCTTGGCCAGTTCGGCGGCGGCGCCCTCGGCGTCGCCGTTGAGCTGCTTGACCATGGAAGCGGCATAACCGCGGCACACGTCCACGGTCGGCGTGCTGCGCATCGAGCGTTCAAGGTCGCGCACCACGCTGGCCGCGCCCGCCGCGTCACCCTTGTGAACCAGGGCCCGCACCAGGTTGACATGGTCGGCCGGATCGCGGAACTCCGAATACTTGGCCTTGGCCACCACCTGCTTGTAGGCCTTCTCGGCGCAGGCGACGTCGCCGGTGGCCAGCGCCACGTCGCCCAGGTTGCGCAGGCGGCGCACCATGTGCGGCGACAGCGCCACCGCATCCTCCAGCACCTGGCGCGCGTCGGCGTCGCGGTCCTGCTCGCGCAGCAGCTGGGCCAGCATGTCGTAGGCGGCCATGAATTTGGGGTTGTCGGCCAGCAGCTGACGCAGTTGCGCCTCGGCCTCGTCCAGCCGGTCCAGCGCGTGCAGCGCGCGCGCCAGGCCCAGTTGCGCCCAGCCCAGCGGCTTGAGCTTGAGGATGTCGGCGTAGGCCTGTTCGGCCTCGGCATGGCGCTCGAGGCTGGCCAGCAGCTCGGCGCGCAGGCGCGCATAATCGATGGCGTAGCGCGGCTGGGCGGCCTGGTTGGCCTGGCAGATCTCGATCGCCGCGCGCGCGCGGCCCTGGCCGATCAGCTGGTACACCGGCTGGAACACGGCGCGCCGTTCCAGCGCCCGGCCGATGCGCTGCGACAGCACGTCCACGGTGAACGGCTTGAGAATGTAGTCGGTCGGCAGCAGTTCGGCGGCGCTCACCACCTTGCCGTACACGCCTTCCGAGGTCAGCATCACGAAGATGGCCCAGGGGCTGATGATCTTGTGGTGGCGCAGGTCCTCCAGCAGTTGCTGGCCGTCCTGGCCGGCGCCGTCGCCGCCGGTGCCGAGGTCGTATTCGCACAGGATCACATCGTAGGACCGGCTGGTCAGCGCGCGGATGGCGGTGGCGGCGCTGACCGCGTGGTCGACCTTGGTGATGTTCACCTGCGTGAGCATATTGTGCACGCTGGCGCGCATGCTCTGGTTGGGGTCGACGATCAGGACCGACAGCTTGCGATAGTCATGCATTGCTTGCTCTCTGGAGGCCGGCTACTTTCGAGTGAGCATACTCCAAGGCAAGCCGAAAAGCCGTTTTTTTGCCTCTTTTGCCCTGAAATGTTGCATCAGTGGCACGTTCCTATGCCGCCCAGCGACGAAATTTGCCGGGGCGGCGGGTGGCGGGGGAGGGGCCGACAGGGGTATAATGCGCGCAAAGGAAATTCTGCATTACAAGTATCTCGTGCCCCATCTCCCTTTAAACCGCAGCCTAGCTGCATCAACTATCTTCCAACCATGCTGATTCTGCCGGGCTCTAACGCCCTGTCCGCATTCCGTAGCCAACGCCTGTTGAATCAATTGCAAGCTGTGCTGCCGTCCGTCGCCGCCGTCCAGGCGCGCTATGTCCACTTTGTTGACGCCGCCGCGCCGCTGTCGGCCGACGACACCAGCCGCCTGCAAGGCCTGCTGACCTACGGCGAGCCGGCCCACGCCGACAACACCGAAGGCCATGCCGAGGAATTCTTCGTCATCCCGCGCTTCGGCACGATTTCGCCATGGGCCTCGAAAGCCACCGACATCGTTCATAACTGCGGCATGGCGCACATCAAGCGCGTCGAGCGCGGCGTGGCGTATCGCATCAACCTGAAGACCGGCATCCTGGGCACCTCGTTGGGCGCGGCCAAGAAGCTGAGCGACGAGGAACTGCAAGCCGTGGTGGCGCTGCTGCACGACCGCATGACCGAATCGGTGCTGCGCTCGGCCGACGACGCGGCCGGCCTGTTCCGCGAACTGGAAGCCCGTCCGCTGGAAACCGTGGACGTGATCGGCAGCGGCAAGGCCGCGCTGGACAAGGCCAACACCGACCTCGGCCTGGCCATGTCGGAAGATGAAGTGGAATACCTGGACGCCGCCTTCACCAAGGCCGGCCGCAATCCGACCGACGTCGAACTGATGATGTTCGCGCAGGCCAACTCCGAGCACTGCCGCCACAAGATCTTCAACGCCGACTGGACCATCGACGGCGTGGCGCAGCCCAAATCGCTGTTCGGCATGATCAAGAACACCCACCAACTGCAGCCGAAAGGCACCGTGGTGGCGTACAGCGACAACTCGTCGATCATGGAAGGCGCGGAAGTGATGCGCTTCTTCCCGCAGGCCGGCAGCAACGAATACGCGCCGACCACCGAGCTGACCCACACGCTGATGAAGGTGGAGACGCACAATCACCCGACCGCGATCTCGCCATTCCCGGGCGCCTCGACCGGCGCCGGCGGCGAGATCCGCGATGAAGGCGCCACCGGCCGCGGCGCCAAGCCGAAGGCGGGCCTGACCGGCTTCACCGTCTCCAACCTGCTGCTGCCAGGCGCCGTGCGTCCGTGGGAAAGCGACGCGGTCGTCACCGCGCCGGTGGCCGACTACCGCGACAGCGGCACGCCTTACGGCAAGCCGGAGCGCATCGCCTCGCCGCTGCAGATCATGATCGACGGCCCGCTGGGCGGCGCCGCCTTCAGCAATGAATTCGGCCGTCCGGTGCTGGGCGGTTACTTCCGTACCTACGAACAGAACATCGGCAAGCAGTTCGCCGGCGCGCACGACACCGTGTTCGGCTACCACAAGCCGATCATGATTGCCGGCGGCATCGGCAACATCTCGTCGCAGCACACCCACAAGAACGACATCCCGGTCGGCAGCCTGCTGGTGCAGCTGGGCGGCCCAGGCATGCGCATCGGCATGGGCGGCTCGGCCGCGTCGTCGATGGCGACCGGCACCAACACCGCCGACCTGGACTTCGACTCGGTCCAGCGCGGCAACCCGGAAATGGAACGCCGCGCGCAGGAGGTGATCAACGCCTGCTGGCAGCTCGGTCCGAAGAACCCGATCATCTCGATCCACGACGTCGGCGCGGGTGGTCTGTCGAACGCCTTCCCGGAAATCACCAACGACGCCAAGCGCGGCGCGATTTTTGATCTGCGCAAGATTCCGCTGGAAGAGAGCGGCATGGCGCCGAAGGAAATCTGGTCCAACGAATCGCAGGAACGCTACGTGCTGGCGATTGCGCCGAGCGATCTGGAACTGTTCAAGTCGATCTGCGAGCGCGAGCGCAGCCTGTTTGCCGTGGTCGGCGTGGCCACCGAGGAGCGTCAGTTGAAGCTGGTCGACCCGGATCTGGGCAACAACCCGGTCGACATGCCGATGGAAGTGCTGCTGGGCAAACCGCCAAAAATGCAGCGCGACGTGCATCACGTGCAAAACGATTTCCCGGCCATCGACCTGACCGGCATGGATCTGGAAGAGGCCGCCAAGCGCGTGCTGCTGCTGCCGACCGTGGGCGACAAGTCCTTCCTGATCACCATTGGCGACCGCACCGTGGGCGGCATGTCGGTGCGCGACCAGATGGTCGGCCCATGGCAGGTGCCGGTGGCCGACTGCGCCGTGACCGCCATGAGCTTCGAAGGCTACAAGGGCGAGGCCATGGCCATGGGCGAACGCACGCCGCTGGCCGTGATCGACGCCGCCGCTTCCGGCCGCATGGCCGTGGCCGAGGCGGTGCTGAACATCGCCGCCGCGCCGATCCGCTCGATCGAAGACATCAAGCTGTCGGCCAACTGGATGGCCGCTTGCGGTCAGCCGGGCCAGGACGCCGCGCTGTACGACACCGTCAAGGCGGTGGGCATGGAATTGTGCCCGGCGCTGGGCATCTCCATCCCGGTCGGCAAGGATTCGCTGTCGATGCGCACCACCTGGAAAGATGGCGATCAGGCCAAGGCCGTGATTTCGCCGGTGTCGCTGATTGTGTCCTCGTTCGCGCCGGTGTACGACGTGCGCAAGTCGCTGACCCCGCAACTGCGTACCGACGTGGGCGACACCTCCATCATCCTGATCGACCTGGGCCGCGGCAAGAACCGCCTGGGCGCCTCGGCGCTGGCGCAAGTGATGGGCCAGCTGGGCAATTCGGTGCCGGACGTTGACAATCCGGAAGACGTGAAAGCCTTCTTCGCCGCCATCCAGCAACTGAACGCGGACGGCAAGCTGCTGGCTTACCACGACCGCTCGGACGGCGGCCTGTACGGCACGCTGACCGAGATGGCCTTCGCCGGCCGCGCCGGCCTGTCGATCAACCTCGACATCCTGACCCTGGAAGAGGGCCATGGCGCCGACCAGGGCGACGCCAAG
This sequence comes from Duganella sp. SG902, assembly GCF_013376005.1. Classification (GTDB taxonomy): domain Bacteria; phylum Pseudomonadota; class Gammaproteobacteria; order Burkholderiales; family Burkholderiaceae_D; genus Rugamonas. The sequence continues at coordinate 24,026 of NZ_JABMJK010000018.1, forward strand.
AACTGGGCGACGCAAGTGGCCGAGCGCCGCAACGAGCAGACTCTGCGCGCTCTGTTCTCGGAAGAGCTGGGCGCCGTGATCCAGGTGCGCGCCGACGAGAAATCGGCGGTGATGGACGTGCTGCGTTCGTTCAACCTGGGCGCTTGCAGCCACATCATCGGTAAGCTGAACGACCGTGGCGTGATCGAATTCACGCGCGACGCCAAGATCATCTACAGCAAGCCGCGTGTTGAACTGCACCGTCTGTGGAGTGAGACCAGCTGGCGCATCGCCCGCCTGCGCGACAATCCGGCCTGTGCCGATGCCGAATACGATCGTTTGCTGGACGAGCAAGACCCAGGCATCACGCCAAAAGTCACCTTCGACCTGAGCGAGAACGTGGCCGCGCCATTCCTGGCGACCGGCGTGCGTCCGCGCGTCGCCATCCTGCGCGAGCAGGGCGTCAACTCGCACATCGAGACTGCTTACGTGATGCATCAGGCCGGCTTTGCCGCGATCGACGTCCACATGAGCGACCTGATCTCGGGCCGCGCCAAGCTGGACGACTTCCAGGGCATCATCGCCGTGGGTGGCTTCTCGTACGGCGACGTGCTGGGCGCGGGCGAGGGCTGGGCCAAGACGATTCTGTTCAACAACGCGTTGTCTGATCAGTTTGCCAAGTTCTTCGCCCGTGGCGACACCTTCGGTTTGGGCGTCTGCAACGGCTGCCAGATGATGAGCAACCTGAAACCGTTGATTCCGGGCGCGCACGCATGGCCGAAATTCACTACCAACAAGTCGGAGAAATTCGAAGCCCGTTTCGCCATGGTGGAAGTGCTGGATTCGCCGTCGATCTTCTTCCAGGGCATGGCCGGCACCCAAACGCCGATCGCCATCGCCCACGGCGAAGGCTACGCCGACTTCTCGCAGACCGGCAACATCACCGAAGCTGTGGCGGCGATGCGCTTCGTCGACAACCGTGGCGAGGCGACCGAAGCCTACCCGTACAACCCGAACGGTTCGCCGCAAGGCCTGACCTCGGTGACCACGGCGGACGGCCGCTTCACCGTCATGATGCCGCACGCCGAGCGCGTATTCCGCACCGTCCAGCATTCCTGGGCGCCGGAATCGTGGGGCGAGGAATCGCCGTGGATGCGTATGTTCCGTAATGCCCGTAAATTCATTGGGTAATTAACCCCCAATCCGGGGTCAGGTCCTCCATTTCTACACGGCCTCTGCCGTAGCGCGCGCTACGGCAGAGGCCGTGTAGAAATGGAGGACCTGACCCCGGAGTTCAGAGGTGTTTATTTGCCTCACGGAAGGAGAGCGGCGCGAGCCGCTCTTTTTGTTTTTGGGTAAATAAGCGTACGGCCTGCGGCGCGTGGCGCGCATAATCTCTTAACGCCCAGCCGATGGCTTTTTGAATGAAGAATTCTTTTTCATGCGCCAGCGCCAGCGAATAATCGAATAAACGCTTTTCGTCAGTTTTATCGCGCCAGCCTAATTGATGTAATAACGCAATACGGCGCATCCAGAAATTATTATGGCGTAGTGCGTCGTCCATATAATCGTGCCGGTGGCGTAAGACATCGCCAATAATTCCTGCCAGCGCATCCACTGTGTCCCACCAGGATTTATCCTGTACTAATTCCAATAGCGCGGGAATATCTTCGCTATTTAACTGCTTCCAATGCATGGCCAGCATATCCAGCGCCACGTATTGATATTCGCGTTGCGGCAATTCCCATAAGGCACGGGCGTATTCCAGCAATGGCTCACCCTTCAGGGACTTCAGCAGGGCGCGGCAGGCGCCACGACGTTCTGGTGTGCCGACGCCCATGAAGTCGAACTGGTCGCGCATATAGGCGCGCATGGCCGGGGCGCGTTCGGCGTTGGCTTCAGAGGCGAGGGCGATCGCTATATCGGTTAGGAAGTCAGATTTCATGCCAGTTCCTGGCTTGTTCAAGCCAGCTTTGAGTTTATGAAGGGCGTAAAAAAAGCGCCTGCATGCAGACGCTTTGTTGCGGAGGACCCAGCTTACTGGATCTTGGCTTTCTTCAGCAGCTCTTCGCGGTAGGCCACGATCTTGCGCTGTTGCAGACCTTCGGCAACCTGCGCTTTCACTTCGTCGAACGAAGGGAATTTGGTTGGACGCGATTCTTCCAGTTTAATCACGTGATAGCCGAATTCCGACTTGACCGGGGTCTGGGTGATTTCGCCATTTTTCAGGGCGATCATCGCGTCCGAGAATGGTTTTACCAGTTTGGCTGGCGTCATCCAGCCCAGGTCGCCACCATTCGCGCCCGAACCTGGATCTTTCGATACCTTGGCCAGATCTTCGAATTTGGCGCCGCCTTTCAGCTTGGCGATAATATCCTTGGCTTCCTGCTCGGTTGCCACCAGAATATGACGCGAGTGATATTCGGTCGGGCCGACAGCGGCTTTGTATTTGTCGTATTCGGCTTGAATCTCGGCGTCTTTTACCGGATTCTTTTTCACATAATCAGCCAGCATGGCGTTGATAATAATGCTTTGACGGGCATTCTCAATCGCGGCATTGACTTCCGGCTTTTTACCGTAGCCTTGTTTATCCGCTTCCTGCAGCAGAACTTCACGGCCGATCAGTTCTTTTTTTACGGCTTCACGCAATTGCGGCGAATCTGGCTGCTGGCCTTGCGCCACAACTTGTTTCACCATTTGATCAACCTTGGCGGCGGGAATTGCCTTGCCATTGACGGTCGCAACGTTCTGCGCGAAAGCGGGGGCTGCCGCGACAGCGATCAGGGCTAACATCAGGCGGGCTGGCTTCAACATCATTATTTAAATCCTTAAAAAATTACACTCTGAAGGTGCATGATACCAACGCAGAATCAAAAACGGCGCCCCGCAGGGCGCCGCCTTTCATAACATTACTGCACTTTTGCTTTCTTTACCAGTTCTTCCTGGTAGGCTTGCAGTTTTTTCTGGGTCAGGGCTTCGGCCACTTGCGGCTTCACTTCTTCCAGGGTAGGCAGCTTGGCCTGACGGATGTCGTCGACCTTGATGACGTGGAAACCGTTCGGGGTTTGCACTGGCTTCTCGGTCACCTGGCCTTTTTGCAGGGCTACGAAGGCTTGCGAGAACACTGGCGGGAAGGACGAAGGCGAGGCCCAGTCCAGGTCGCCGCCGTTGGCCGCCGAGCCGGTGTCTTTCGACTGCTTGGCCAGGTCTTCGAACTTGGCGCCGCCCTTGATCTTGGCGATCACGTCGTTGGCTTCAGCTTCGGTGGCCAGCAGGATGTGGCGCACGTGGTATTCCTTGTCGCCGGCCTGGGCCACGAAACGGTCGTACTCAGCCTTGATGTCGGCGTCCGACACCGGGTTTTTCTTCACGTAGTCCGCGACCAGGGCGTTGATGATGATGGCCTGGCGGGCGTTTTCCAGCGCTGCCTTGACGTCGGCGTTTTTGCCAAAACCTTGCTTTTCAGCTTCCTGCATCATGACTTCGCGGCCGATCAGGTCTTTCTTGATCAGTTCGCGCAGCTGCGGCGAGTCAGGCTGCTGGCCCTGGGCCACGACTTGTTTGACGACCGCGTCGACGCGCGAGGTCGGGATAGCCTTACCATTAACCACGGCAACGTTTTGTGCGAAAGCTGGTACAGCAACAACGAGGAGTGCGATCAGCAACTTGGCTGGCTTGAAAGTCATTATTAATTCCTGTCAGGGGAAAGTTATAGCGAATTAGCTTGGACGGCTAGGTCTTTGTCTTCAATTATTTTAAAAGCCGATAGCGGCCATCACACTTCGGACGGAGCCAAGGCGGTAATGGCCAATGCATGAATTTCTTTATGCATCATATCGTGCACAGAATCATACACGAGTCGATGTCTTGTGACGAGTTTAAGGCCTTCGAATTGTAACGAAACAATTCTGACGTTGTAGTGGCCGCCGCCAGAGGCCGCGCCGGCATGGCCGGCATGGGCCGCCGAGTCGTCGTCGATGAGCAGTTCCACCGGCGCCAGCCTGGCCTCGAGGGCGGCACGCATGCGGGCGATGCGGGTATCTTGAATCTGGTTCATGCCTGATCTTTCATGTGGCGCGACAAATAAATCGTTTGCGCGACGATAAACACAAACATGATGGCGGTGGCGCCAAACGCCTTGAAGTTGACCCAGGCGTTGGTATTGCCTTTAAACAGGACAAACGCCAGATACCAGTTCAGCGCGCCCATGAAGGTAAAGAACGCGATCCAGGCCATATTCAGGCGCGACCAGGTCTGCGCCGGCAATTCGATGATTTCCTTCATCGACTGGCGCATCAGGTTCTTTTTAAACAGCAGGTCGCTGAACAGCAACACCACGGCGAATAGCCAATAGACGATGCTGAGTTTCCACTTGATGAAATCCTCGTCGTGCAGGTAGATGGTCAGGCCGCCAAACACCACGAACATGCCCAGCGACACCCACAGCACGCCATCGACCTTGCGGCCGCGCGCCTTGATCCAGCCGATCTGCGCCATGGTGGCCAGGATGCCGACCAAGGTGGCGATCACGATCGGCGACTGCTCCGCTGTGACCGAGCCGCCGGAAATCATGCCGCTCAGGTAGGTGTTGATGAGGTGCTGGGATGCCTCGGCGTTGATGCCCGCCACCTTGTAGGAGGCGAAGAACAGCAGCACCGGGATCATGTCGAACAGGAATTTCATGATGTCTTATTAGTCTTGTGGGTCGAAGCGCAGGGAAGCGGAGTTGATGCAGTAACGCAGGCCGGTCGGCGGCGGGCCGTCCGGGAACACATGGCCCAGGTGCGCGTCGCACACGGCGCAGATGGTTTCCGTGCGCAGCATACCATGGGAACGGTCGACTTTTTCGATCACGTTGGCCGGATCGATCGGTTCGAAATAGCTCGGCCAGCCGCAGCCGGAGTCGAATTTGGTGTCGGAACGGAACAGCGGCGTGTTGCAGCAGACGCAAGTGTAGATGCCGGCCTCGTGATGATCCCAGAACTTGCCGGTGAAAGCGCGTTCGGTGGCGGCGTGGCGGGTGACTTGGTATTCCATCGGGTCCAGTTGGGCGCGCCATTCGGCGTCGGATTTGACAAATTTATTGCTCATGGCTTATTTCTCGCTTAAGAAGAACAACTCACTTCAAGATGGGATGCCCAGTCCGGGGGCAAGGCGGCGTAGTGCTCGTGCTCGGGCTGTTCGTCGAAGGGGCGCTGCAGTACCGCCAGCAGGCGTTCCACCTCGGAAAAGTCCTTATTCTGCGCCTTTTCAATGGCCACTTGGGCCAGATAGTTTCGCAGCACGTATTTGGGGTTGGTTTGATTCATCGCAACCGTGCGCCGGGCGTCCTCGCTGTTTTCGGCACGTAGGCGCGTGCGGTAGCGTTCGGCCCAGGCGTCGAAGGCGGCGCGATCGATGAACAGGTCGCGCAGCGCTTCGTCGCCGCTGGCGTCGGCCGCGCGCACGCCGCTCAGGCGGCGGAAGAACAGCGTGAAATCCACGCCCGGCAGGATGGCGAACAGGTCGTCGAACAGCGCGCGGTCGGTGTCGAACTGGTCTTCCAGCATGGTCAGGCCCAGCTTGGCGTGCAGCAGTTCGTCGATCTTGGCGGCGAATTCGGGCTGGTAGACGTCCAGCGCGGCCTGGGTCGGCTCGACTTCGCCGATCAGCGGAAGCAGCGCCTGCGCCAGCGCGTAGCAGTTCCAGTGGCCGACCTGCGGCTGGTTGGCGTAGGAATAGCGGCCTTGCTGGTCGGTGTGGTTGCAGATGTGGTTGGCGTCGAACGCTTCCATGAAGCCGAATGGACCGTAATCCAGCGTCAGGCCGAGGATGGACATATTGTCGGTGTTCATCACGCCGTGCATGAAGCCGACCGCCTGCCAGTGCGCGATCATGTGCGCGGTGCGGCGCGTGACCTCCTCCAGCAGCGCGGCGTAAGGATTCCCGGCCTGGCGCAGATCCGGATAGAAACGGTCGATGACGTAGTCGGCCAGCACCTTCAACTGGTCGGTCTGCTTGCGGTAGTACCAGTGCTCGAACGAGCCGAAGCGCACGAAGGAGGGCGCCATGCGCACCACCACCGCCGAGGTCTCGACGGTTTCGCGCACCACGCCCTGGTCCGAACCGGCCACCGACAGCGCGCGCGAGGTAGGGATGCCGAGCGCGTGCATGGCTTCCGAGCACAGGAATTCGCGGATCGAGGAGCGCAGCACGGCGCGGCCGTCGCCCATGCGCGAGTAGGGCGTCAGGCCGGCGCCTTTCCATTGCAGTTCCATCGGACCTGCGCTGGTGGCGACGTCGCCAAACAGGATGGCGCGGCCGTCGCCCAGCTGACCGGCCCACACGCCGAACTGGTGGCCGGAATACACGGCCGCCAGCGGCTGCGCACGCTCGGGTACGGCATTGCCGATCAGGATGTCGAGGCTGTCGGATAGGTCGGCCGGCAAGCCGATCAGCTGCGCCGCCGGCGCGCTGGTCGCGACCAGGTAGGGCGCGGGCAGCGGTGTTGGCATCAGGCGGGTGTAAAACACGGGCGGCAGCGACGCGAAGGAATTGTCCAGCGGCAGTTTGGCGGCAGTAATGATGTGCTCCAGGTTAGCTAAGCTTGGGATTTTACCGCAGCACGCGAATGCGGCGGTGCAGCATCGAAAAGCATTGACGCTACTCCGTGACGGGCACGAAACTTTGCCTATAAAACAACCGGAGGTACCCATGCAATCCCCAGCTCCCCTGATGGGCCAGATGATGAACCAGCCGCTGCTGATTTCCGGCATCCTGGCGTTCGCGGCGCGCCATTACGCCCACAGCGAGATCGTCTCTCAGCGAGTGGAAGGCGATCTGCACCGCTACACCTTCCATGATTGCCATCAGCGCGCCCGGCAGCTGGCCAACGCGCTGCGGGCGCTGGGCGTAGGCATGGGCGAGCGGGTGGCCACGCTGGCCTGGAACGGCTATCGGCATCTGGAGGCGTATTACGCGGTGTCCGGCAGCGGCGCGGTGCTGCATACCATTAATCCGCGCCTGCATCCGGAGCAGCTGGCGTACATCTGCAATCATGCGGAAGACCAGTATCTGCTGTTCGATTTCTGCTTCCTGCCGCTGATCGAGGCGATTGCGCCGCACTGCAAGACGGTCAAGGGCTGGATTCTGCTTGGCGCAGCCGACCGCATGCCAGCCGAAACCAAGATTCCCAATCTTCTGTGCTATGAGGATTTGCTGGCGGCGCAGCCGGCCGACTACGCCTGGCCGGTGTTCGACGAGAACGCCGCCGCGACACTCTGTTACACATCCGGCACCACCGGCAACCCCAAGGGCGCGCTGTATTCGCACCGTTCGACGGTCTTGCACGCCTACGCCTCGGCCTTGCCGAACGTGCTGAACGTGTCATCGCGCGATTCCGTGATGCCGGTGGTGCCGATGTTCCACGTCAACGCCTGGGGCTTGCCATACTCGGTGCCGCTGTCCGGCGCCAAGATGGTGTTTCCCGGCGCCGCGCTCGATGGCAAGTCGGTCTACGAGCTGATGGAGCGGGAGCGCGTGACCTTCTCGGCCGGCGTGCCGACCGTGTGGCTGGGCTTGATCAACCACTGCCTGCAGAATAAGCTGAAGTTCTCGACCTTCCGCCGCACCGTGATCGGCGGCTCGGCTTGCCCGTCGGCCATGATGAATACGCTGATCGACGATTTTGGCGTCGAGGTGATCCACGGCTGGGGCATGACGGAGATGTCGCCCTTGGGCACCACCGGCGGCCTGCTGTCCAGGCACATGGAGTTGCCGAAGGAGGAGCAACGCAAGATCCTGCAGAAGCAGGGCCATGCGATCTACGGCGTCGACATGAAAATCGTCGACGAACTGGGCGAGGAACTGCCGTGGGACGGCAAGACCTCCGGCAGCCTGCTGGTCAAGGGGCCGTGGATTATCGCCAGCTACTTCAAGGGCGAGGGCGGCGATGTGCTGGATAACGGCTGGTTCCCGACCGGCGATGTGGCCACCATCGATCCGGACGGCTTCATGCAAATCACCGATCGCGCCAAGGACGTCATCAAGTCCGGCGGCGAGTGGATCGGCACCATCGACCTCGAGAACATCGCCATGTCGCATCCGGGCGTGATGCAGGCCGCGTGCATTGGCGTGCATCATCCGAAATGGGACGAGCGGCCGCTGCTGGTGGTGGTGCGCCGTCCCGGCAGCGCGGTCACGCGCGAGGAATTGTTGGCGCATTTCGACGGCAAGGTGGCAAAGTGGTGGCTGCCGGATGACGTGGTGTTCGCCGACGCCTTGCCCGTCGGCGGGACTGGCAAAATCCAGAAAAACAAGCTGCGCGAGCAGTATCGGGACTATCAATTGCCTACAGTTTAGTCCGGAAATGAGCAATGGCTTGACCTCGGTCAAGCCAGGCAATCGTGCGCGTTGCGCGCACCGCGCGACAATCGTACGATTGCTGTCATGACCACCGTAACCACAGACCTCCTGAACGCCAGGCTGAAGACCGTCGAAACCCGGATGGATGCCCGGATTACGGCCATTGAAACCGCGATCGCCGGTTTGATTCAGTCCCAGAGTGAAATGCGCGCGGATATCAAAAATCTCAAGAGCACGATGATTGTCACCGCCATCGCGTCAGTGCTCGCGGTGGGCGCGATCAATGCGACGGTCTTTTCCAATATGCTGGCTGCTTTTCAGTCGGGCAAGGATATTGCGGCGGCCCAAGCCGGGATCATTCAAACTGGCAAAGAGGTCGTGATAGCCCAAGCCGGGATCATTCAATCAGCCAAAGAGGTAGCGGCGAGCCAAGCCGAGATCCGCCGGTTGAGCAAGGAGGTCGCCGCCACGCAAGCTGACGCCAGGCGGCTGCTCCAGGAAATGGAAGCCCGCGATCGGCTCCAGCCGGCGCAAGACAAGAAAGCCCGTCCGCCGCGCGATTAGCCTTATTTGATGGCGCCGAACACTTTGCCGATCAGCTTGCTGCCGGTGCCGAGCGGATCGGCGCGGATGGCTTTTTCTTCCTCGGCGATCATGGTGTACAGGCCGTCCAGCGCGCGCTGGGTGACGTAGCCTTCCACCGTGGCCTGGTCCTTGGCCAGCACACCCAACTGAGGCGCCAGGCTCATGGCGGTGTTGTACTTGGTGGCCAGGCCCGACTTGTCGGTGACTTTTTTTACCACCGGCAGGAATTGCACCGCCAGCTTGCTCTGGGTTTTGCCGCGGAAGAAATCGGTGACCGAGGTGTCGCCGCCGGTGAGGATGTTCTTGGCGTCGCTGATGGTCATGGACTTGACGGCGTCCAGCAGCAGCGGCTTGGCCATCGGCACGGCGGCTTCGGCCGCGTGGTTCATCTGCACCACCAGGTCGTCCAGTTGCTGGCCCTTGCCGGTCATTTTCAGGATGGGACGGGCTTGCTCCAGGATCTTGGGCAGCGGAATGCGCACCTTGTCGTTGTTGAGGAAGCCGCCCTCGGCGCCCAGTTTGGCGACGGCGGCGTTGGAGCCGGTCTCCAGCGCCGCCTTCAGGCCGCCGGACGCGTCCTTGTTGCTGAGGTCGGCCAGCGACAGCGCCCAGGCGCTGGCGGCGAACAAGGTCAGCGGAAGCAGGGCGAGCGCGCGGCGGGATACGGACGGGGGTACGGGCATGGGGAAATCTCCAGGTAAGCAATGCGCTACTGTACCGCGGCGCCGCTCACGCCGCCAGCGCCGGAATCTCCTTGCCCAGCCGTTCCAGCAGGCGCTCGCACTGGAATACGCTCAGCGTGCGGTGCGCGTCGCCTTCACCCTCGATGTCGATCACTTCATCCATTTCCGCGCGCGGATCGCCATGGGCGTCCGGGTTGCGCATCATCTTGGGGGCGGCGAAGCGGCGGTTGTCGTTGATGGTCATGATGTTTTCCACCGCGTCCACCAGCAGGCCGTAGCATTCGTCGCCGCGCTCCACCACCAGGATCTTGGATTGCGAGGTGTCCGCCAGCGGCGGCATCTGGTACAGGCCGCGCAGATCGATCACCGTCACCATCTGCTTGCGCAGGTTCAGCATGCCGCGCATGAAGGCGGGCAGGCCGGGCGGCCGGGTGATCTCGCCCACGCTCAGGTCGATAATCTCGCGCACCTGCTTGATCTCCACCGCGTACGAATTTTCCAGCGCGAAGGTGATGTAGACCTTGCGCTGGCCACGCCGCACGTCGCGCTGCTGGTTTTGCGCCGCCTGGGCCTCATCCTTGGGATAGAGGTTGGCGTGGCCGTTGCGCATCTCCTTGATTTCGGTGCTGGAAAAGATCTGCTGGTGATCGAGGAAGAAGATGTCGCCCAGCCCCGGCTTGGACAGGCAGCCGCCGAACATGCCGGCGCGCGCCTTGCTCAGCATGGGAATCGGCATGATGTCCTCGCTGTAGAAATGGACGATGTTGTCAACCGAGTCGACCAGGAAGCCGATGGTGGCGTCGTCGATGCGGGCGACGATGATGCGCTGCTCGGGGTGGTCGACGCGCTCGCCGGGCGCCGCGTTTAGCAGTGTGGCGAAATCCACCACCGCCACCGGATTGCCGCGGAAATTGATGCGGCCCAGGCACAGCGCGCTGTTCAGCACCGAGGCCTGCAGTTCCGGCACGCGGATGATTTCCTGGATCGCCGCCATCTCGAACGCGAACGAGGAGGCGCCGACGCGGAAGCTGACGCACTGGCGCCGCTCGCCGTGATGGCGGCGCGCCTGCCGGTCCGCCGATTGCAGCGCCAGCACCTGCGGCACGTTCTCGATGTGCACCAGCGCGTCCGGATCGAGCACCTGCACCAGCCGCGCGCCGTGATCGAGCAGGATGGTGCCGGCCACCACGCCGCGCTTTTCGCCGTCGGGATAGGTCAGCGTGCTGCGCTGCTCCGGCCGCACGCGCAAGATCTCGCCGGTGGCGTCGAACAGGATGCCGACCAGCACGCCCTGGTAATCCAGGATGGCGATCTTGTCGGTCGGCCGCGCCGCGCGCGCCTCGGGATTGAACACCCGGCCCAGGTTGACCACCGGGATCACGCTGCCGCGCAAGGTGAACACGCCCTCCAGGAACTTGGGCGACAGCGGCAGCGCCGACACCTTGTCCGGATAATTCACCACCTCGCGGAAGCAGCTGGCGGGCAGGGCGAACTCATCGTTGCCCAGCACGAAGGAGCCAAACAACTCGGTGTTCGGGACGGCGGACGCATCAGGCATGGGCGACTCCGGGGCTTGGGGTAACGAGTTCCTGCACGGTGTATTCGTAGCTGGCGCAATCGATGCTCAGGGTGCGCCCGGACTTGCCGCCCACCCGGCAGTAGCTGATGTTCAGGCCGTACTGGCGCAAATACTTGCGGGCGGCCTCCGCGTTCTGCTGGCCGATCTGCAGCCGGCTGGAGCAGCCGCTCAGCATGGTGGCGCCGCCGGCGAGCACCACTTCGATCTCGCCGTGATCGGCCTCGCTGGCGCCGATCAACTGCAGCATCGACGGCACCGCCTGGCTGACGTAGCGCGCCCCGAGTTCGCCGTTGGATTGCCCGCACTCCGGCAGCAGGCAGTGCGCCAGCGCGCAGCGGCGCTGTTTCTTCCAGATGAAGCCTATGCCGACGCAGGAACCCAGCAGGGCTTGCAATTGGCCGCTGTGGTTGCCGATCTTGAGCTGGCCCATGGCCACCTGCAGCGGCGCGTTGGCGAACTCGTCCTGGTCGCTGTCGCCCCATGGCAGCGCGGCTTGGATGAAGGGGGAGAGTAAAGTGGGGTGCATGCTGGCTGCCTATTGCATCTTATAAATCATTGGCCGGTCGAACTGGTAGGCGGTATCGCGGCCCGAGATCGATTCCGATTCCCCCACAATCATGATGGCGTGGGGCGCCATGCTCGCGCGCGCCTGCTGCAGGATGGTCTGCTGGTGTTCCTGGTCGAAATAAATCAGGACGTTGCGCAGGAAGACCAGGTCGAACTGCCGGGCGGGCTTGAGCGGCGTCAGCAAGTTATGCTGGGCCAGCTCCACATGCTTTTTCAAGGCGTCGATCACGCGCAGGCCGTTGGCGCTGGCGTGGAAGTATTTGCGGACCCATTCCGGATGGGTTTCCTGGATGCGCTCCACGGAACGGCCGGTGTAGCGGCCGTCGCGCGCCAGCGCCAGGATTTGTCGCGAGATATCGGTGGCGTGGATCTGGTAGGCGAACCCCGGATGCGCGGCGGCGAATTCCTCGCATAACATCGCCATCGAATACAGTTCCTCGCCGCTGGAGGCCGCCGCCGACCAGATCCGCAGGCGCTGGCCCGGGTGGGCGCGCCACCATTGCGGCAGGAATTCCCGCTCCACGTAGTCCCACACCTGCGGGGTGCGGAAGAACAGGGTGTCGTTGGTGGTGACCAGATCGATGAAGTGCGGCACTTCGGCGCGATCCTGCTCGACCATGTCCAGATAGGCCTGATAGCTGCCGAGCTTGAGCGCCTGCACGCGCGGGCGCAGGCGCCGCTCCAGCAGCACGCTCTTGCGTTCGGTCATCGCGATGCCGGTATGCTTGCGCACCAGCGCGATCAGCGCGGTCAGGGTGGCCGGGGTGATGCCGCCGACTTCCATGCTCACACCGAGAAGCCGGACACGGTTTTATTCAGGTCGCCGGCGCGCTGGTTCAGGCCCTCGGTCGAGCGGGCGATGCTGTCGCAGGCGGCGGCCGATTTCTCGGCCTCCTCGGCGATGTACTGGACCGCCGTGCTGACCTCGCGCGCCGTCAGCAGCTGCTCGTTGGCGGCCTTGGAGATGTCGGAGATCGCCTCGGTGGTCTTGACCACGCCGGCCAGGATCTTGTCGAAGGCGTCGCTGGCCTGGCGCGAAATCTCGCTGCCGGCCGAGACGCGCTTGACCGATTCATTGATCAGCTTGGAGATCTCCTTGGTGGCCTGCGAGGAGCGCTCGGCCAGCTTGCGCACCTCGTCCGCCACCACCGAGAAGCCCAGGCCGTGCTCGCCGGCGCGCGCGGCCTCGATCGCGGCGTTGAAGGCCAGCATATTGGTCTGGTTGGCGATGTCGCTGATCACCTTGACGATCTCGCCGATGTCCTCCGACGAGCGGTTGATCAGGTCCATGGCCTCGATCGACTTGGCCACCGCCTTGGCGCCCACTTCCGCCTCGTGCTGGGTCGACTTGGCCATGGCGTCGGCGTCGGAGGTGTTGTTGGCGATGGTGTTGATCGAGCTGGTCAGGCCGTCGATGGAGGCGTTCATCTCCTCCACGGTGGCGCCCAGCGCCTGGGTGCCGACCGCCACGCCGTTGGAGCGCTCGGCGATGGTGGTGGAGGCGTCGGCCAGGCCGCTGGCGGACATCACGACGTCGCTGATGACCTTGCGCAGGTCGGCGATCATCTTGCTGATGCCCTCGGCCAGCTGGTCCAGCGGCTCGCCGCCCTCGACCGTGATCTTGCTGGTCAGGTCGCCGTTGGCGGCGCGTTCGACGGATTCCAGCAGGCGGGCGATTTTCTCGCCGTCCGACTTGGCCTTGGCGGCCACCGATTCCTCCAGCTCCACCTGGGCCGTGATATCGCTTGCGTATTTAACTATCTTGTATGGTTTGCCATTTAAATCGAGAATGGGATTATACGTGGCTTGTATCCAGATGGTTTTCTTGTTATTGCCCGTGCGCTTATAGCGGCCGCTGTCAAATTCGCCACGATTCAATTTTTGCCAGAAACGTTTATATTCGGCACTGGCGGCATATTCAGGATCGCAAAACATGCGGTGATGTTCGCCCTTAATATCGTCGAGATAATACCCCATGACTTCGAGGAAATTATCATTGGCGTCCAGCACATGTCCCTGCATGTCGAACTCGATCACGGCCTGGGCCTTGCTGATGGCGCTGACCTTGCCCTCGTACTCGCCGTTGCGGATGCGGCTGGCGGTGACGTCGGTGGCGAACTTGATGACTTTATACGGCTTGCCGTCGCCGTCCATGACCGGGTTGTAGGAGGCGTTGATCCAGATTTCCCGGCCGTCCTTGGCCACGCGCTTGTACTCCCCCTGCTGGAACTCGCCGCTGGCCAGGCTGGCCCAGAACTGTTTGTAGGCCGGCGAGGCGCTGTATTCCGCCTCGCAGAACATGGAGTGATGACGCCCCTGCACCTCGCCCAGCGAGTAGCCCAGCGCGCGCAGGAAGTTATCGTTGGCGTGCAAAATCTTGCCTTCCAGGTCGAACTCGATGACCGCTTGCACACGATTGAGTGCGGCATGGATGGCTTGGAGTTCTACATCCTGCGTCTGGATTACCTGGCTAGGAGCGTTCATGGGAGTCCCTGTATTATGTAAGGATACTAAATACCGACATGTGTGATATTTAGAGAGAATTTAATGGGATATTCGGGGATGGGGAATATGCGCGGTGTGAATTAATTATTTCCCTTATTCAAAAGCGACGCAAGCTCAGCACTATAAAATGTATTCTGCAAGCGACACCCGTGGCGCCGGTTCGCGGCATTACAAAGTTTTTCCGCCGCGTTCAAAAGCATGGCCGTGGCGACAAAAAAATAACACGGTCGTTCTTTTTATGCGGTATAGTGAGCGGGCTAGCATTCCAACCAAGAACAAGGAAGAGACATGACTGCTGAATACCAAGTGCACGGCGCGGTTGCCGTCATCACGCTGAACAATCCGCCGGTCAACGGCATGGGCCTGGTCACCCGCACGGCGGCTGTGAAGGGCATCCAGCAGGCGCTGGCCGACGACGCGGTCAAGGCCATCGTCATCACCGGCGCCGGCAAGGCGTTTTCCGGCGGCGCCGACATCAAGGAATTCAACACCCCCAAGGCGCTGGCCGAGCCCAGCCTGCACACCCTGATCGCGACCGCCGAGAGCGCGACCAAGCCGGTGGTGGCGGCCATCCACACGGTCTGCATGGGCGGCGGCCTGGAACTGTCGCTGGGCTGTCATTACCGCGTGGCGCTGCCGGGCGCGCAGATCGCGCTGCCGGAAGTGAAGCTGGGCTTGCTGCCGGGCGCCGGCGGCACCCAGCGCCTGCCGCGCGTGCTGGGACTGGAGCCGGCGCTGAACATGATCGTGTCGGGCAACCCGGTGTCGTCGGAAAAGCTGCCGGCGCTGTTTGACGAAATCTTTGCCGCCGACGCCGACATCGTGCGGTCGGCGGTGGCGTTCGCCGAGAAAATCGCCGACCTGCGCCCGCTGCCTAAAGTGCGCGACCGCAAGGTGGACTACCCCAACCACGAAGCCTTCCTGCAATTCTCGCGCAACACCGTCAAGGCCATGGCCGGTCCGTTCCCGGCGCCGCTGGAATGCGTGGAAACCGTGGCCGCCTCGGTCACCATGAAGTTCGATGACGGCGTGAAGTTCGAGCGCGAGCGCTTCATGCACCTGATCCAGACCACCGAATCGAAGGCCCTGCGCCACGCCTTCTTCGCCGAGCGCGTGGCCAGCAAGGTGCCGGACGTGCCTGCCGACACGCCGGTGCGCGCCATCAAGTCGGCGGCCGTGATCGGCGCCGGCATGATGGGCGGCGGCATCGCCATGAACTTCCTCAACGCCGGCATTCCGGTCAAGCTGCTGGAAACCCGCCAGGAAGCGCTGGACAAGGGCATCGCCACCATCCGCAAGAACTACGAAAGCAGCCTCAAGAAGGGCAAGCTGACCCAGGAAAAACTCGACCAGCGCATGGGCCTGCTGAGCGGCACGCTGTCCTACGACGATATCGGCCAGGCCGACATCGTGGTGGAGGCGGTGTTCGAGGAGCTGGCTGTGAAGGAGACCGTGTTCCGCAAGCTGGACGAGGTGATGAAGCCGGGCGCCATCCTGGCCACCAACACCTCCACGCTGGACGTCGACAAGATCGCCGCCTTCACCAAGCGTCCGCAGGACGTGATCGGCACCCACTTCTTCTCGCCGGCCAACGTCATGAAGCTGCTGGAAATCGTGCGCGGCAAGGAGACCGGCAAGGACGTGCTGGCCACCGCGCTGGCGCTGTCCAAAAAGCTGAAGAAAACCGGCGTGGTGTCGGGCGTGTGCGACGGCTTCATCGGCAACCGCATGATCGAGCAGTACAGCCGCCAGGCCGGCTTCCTGCTGGAGGAGGGCGCGCTGCCGGAACAGGTCGACAAGGCGGCCGAGAAGTTCGGCTTCGCCATGGGGCCGTTCCGCATGGGCGACCTGGCCGGGAATGACATCGGCTGGGCCATCCGCAAGCGCCGCTACGTGGAAAAGCCGGAAATCAGCTATTCGAAAACCGCCGACCTGTTGTGCGAAATGGGCCGCTACGGGCAGAAAACCGGCGGCGGCTGGTATGACTACCAGGCCGGCGACCGCAAGGCCTATCCGAACGAGGCGGTCAACGCCATGATCGTGCGGCACTCGGCCGACCTCGGCATCGCGCGGCGCAAGATCAGCGACGAGGAAATCGTCGAGCGGCTGGTGTACGCGCTGGTCAACGAGGGCGCGCTGATCCTGGAGGAAGGCATCGCGCTGCGCGCGTCGGACATCGACATGGTCTACCTGACCGGCTACGGCTTCCCCCTGCATCGCGGCGGCCCGATGTTCTACGCCGACACGGTCGGCCTGCCCAATGTGCTGGCCGCCATGAACAAATACGCCAAAGGGCACCAGGGGCAGGCGTGGCGGCCGGCGCCGCTGCTGCTGAAACTGGCGGAGGAAGGAAAGCTGTTCAATAGCTAACATGTGTTGCATTTAAAACACATCAATTATAAATATGCTCACGGCCACGGCCGGGTTCGTTATAATCGAACCCGGCCGTTTTTTGTTTTCCCGCGCCAGGAAAACGGTTGGCAGTTCAGTGGGGCGCTCCGCATGCATACTAATAAAATGGGGTTCACATGAAGCACACTATCTTTGCCGCGGCGCTGGCTCTGGCCAGCATCTCCGCCGCCCACGCGGCCGCCATTGGCGGCCTGTACAACACCGGCCTCGGCGACGAGGGCACGCCGGAAGCCCATTACACCTTCAGCTCGTCCAGCGTGGGCGGCAGCGTGCCGACCATCACCACCAACAACATCTGGCCCGTCGACGGCACCTGGCTGCTGAATACCGCCACCTCCAAGTGGATCACGCCGACCGCCACCCAAGGCGAGTCGCTGGATCCGTCGGTGGATGGCATCTACACCTACACGCTGAAGTTCGATCTGACCGGCTACAACGCCTCCAGCGCCGTGTTCGACGGCCGCATGGCGGCGGACAACTTCGTCACCGTCAAGCTGAACGGCACGACCATCGGCAGCGCCGAAGGCTTCTCCAGCTGGCACGACTTTGGCGCCAGCACTGGTTTCGTGGCGGGCGAGAACACGTTGGAATTCGTCGTCAGCAACTACCATCTGGGCAGCGGCAACCCGACCGGTCTGCGCGTCGAGTTCGAATCGTCGAACGTGAGCGCCGTGCCTGAGCCTGCCACCTACGGCATGCTGCTGGGCGGCCTGGCGCTGGTCGGCGCGGTCGCGCGTCGCCGCCAGCGGACGTAATCAGGGTAGATGCTCACATGCTGTGAAGAAATTTACATGGCATGTGAGCATTTTCCGTAAAACCTCGTTATAATTCCCATCAGCAGCTCCCTCCTTTCGACGCCCTAAAAAACGGTTCGATGAAATCCAGGCATCCCCATCGATGCTGGCTAACCCACTTTTTTAGAGGCTCTCATGCAACGCAATCTCATCGCCGCCGCCGTGCTGGCGCTCACCGCATTCAATTCCGTCCACGCCGCCAGCATCACTGGCCTGAAAAACACCGGTCTTGGCGTCAGCGGCCAGGCCGATGGCAACTACAGTCTCAGTTCGGCGGTGAGCAGCGCGCCGGTCATCACCTACGACAGCCAATGGCCGATCGGCCCATGGCTGGCCAACGACAGCGTATCGAAGTGGATCACCCCGACCGCCAGCCAGGGCCAGAGCTTTGACCCATCGAGTGCCGGCAGCTACACCTATTCGTTGTCGTTCGACCTGAGCGGCTACGACGCGGCGAGCGCCGCCTTCACGGGCCGGCTGGCGGCCGACAACTCGGTGGTGGTCAAGCTGAACAACAACGTAATTGGCAGCGCCACCGGCTTTACCGACTGGACCGGTTTTGGCGCCAGCAGTGGTTTTGTATCCGGCGTCAACACGCTGGACTTCGTGGTGAGCAACTGGGCGCAGAACGGTGGCAATCCGACCGGGCTGCGGGTGGAGTTTGGTTCGTCGAGCATCACGGCAGCGGTTCCGGAGCCGGAAACGTACGCCATGCTGCTCGCCGGCCTCGTCATGGTGGGCGCCGTTGCGCGCCGCCGCAAGCGGTAAGCAGCAAGCAGTACCGCAGTATGTAAGGGAACTCCTTGGGTAATATTTCAACCGCCTCTCCGGGGCGGTTTTTTTTAATTCGGGGTCAGCTCTGACATTCGGACACGCAGCGTCCACTTTTGAGGTAGATCAAGATCTATCGGTGGGAAGTGGCACAATTTCACAAAGCCGCGTGACGTGGGCGGAACCAACAAATCGATAGCACGTTTTGAGCTGCGTCAGAGGTGGATGCTGCGTGTCCGAATGTCAGAGCTGACCCCGAATTGCGGGCATGAAAAAGCCGCCCGAAGGCGGCTTGGGGGAGGCGGCGTCGCTTAGTCGGCCGCGTAGATGTTGTTGTCCTTGGTTTCGCCTACGAACAGCACGCCGATCACGACGGTGATCAGGGCGATGATGATCGGGTACCACAGGCCGTAGTAGATGTCGCCCTTGAACGCCACCAGCGCGAACGAGATCGTCGGCAGCAGACCGCCAAACCAGCCGTTACCGATGTGGTATGGCAGGGACATCGAGGTGTAGCGGATGCGGGTCGGGAACATCTCCACCAGCATGGCCGCGATCGGGCCGTACACCATGGTCACGTACAGCACCAGGATGAACAGGATCAGGACCATCATCGGCTTGTTGATCTGCTCCGGATCAGCCTTGGCCGGGTAGCCGGCCGCCTTCACCGCCGCCGCCACGTCTTTCTTCAGCGCGGCGTCGGCGTCCTTGCTGGCCTTGTCGAAGTTCAGGCCGTCAGGGGTCAGCACGGCGTTGAAGGCGGTGATTTCCTTGTCGCCCACCTTGATCTTGGCCACGCTGCCAGCCGGCGCGTCCTGCTTGGTGTAGTTCACCGAGGCGTTCGACAGGATGCTGGTGGCAATGTCGCACGACGAGGTGAATTTCTTCTGGCCGGTCGGGTTGAACTGGAAGTTGCACGAGGCCGGATCGGCGTACACCACCACCGGCGAGTTCTTCAGCGCCGCTTCCAGCTGCGGGTTGCCGTAGTGGGTCAGGGCGCCGAACAGTGGGAAGTAGGTGGCGGCGGCCAGCACGCAGCCGCCCAGGATGATGTATTTGCGGCCGATCTTGTCCGACAGGATGCCGAAGAAGATGAAGAACGGGGTGGCCAGCGCCAGCGACAGCGCGGTCATGATGTTGGCGTTGGCGCCGTCGATCTTCAGCACCTGGGTCATGAAGAACAGCGCGTAGAACTGGCCGGTGTACCACACCACCGCCTGGCCCATGGTCAGGCCGACCAGCGCCAGGATGACGATTTTCAGGTTTTTCCACTGGCCGAACGCTTCGGTCAGCGGCGCTTTCGAGGTCTTGCCTTCGGCTTTCATCTTGGCGAAGGCCGGCGATTCATTCATCGACAGGCGGATCCACACCGAGATACCCAGCAGCAGCACCGATACCAGGAACGGCACGCGCCAGCCCCAGGCGTTGAAGGCTTCCTCGCCCACCGCGGTGCGGGTGCCCAGGATCACCAGCAGCGACAGGAACAGGCCCAGCGTCGCGGTGGTCTGGATCCATGAGGTGAACGAGCCGCGCTTGCCGTTCGGCGCGTGTTCGGCCACGTAGGTGGCCGCGCCGCCGTATTCGCCGCCCAGCGCCAGGCCCTGCAGGATGCGCAGGGTGACCAGGATGATCGGCGCGGCAATGCCGATCGCCGCGTAACCCGGTAACAACCCGACAATGAAGGTCGAGGCACCCATGATCAGGATGGTGATCAGGAAGGTGTATTTACGGCCGATCATGTCGCCAAGGCGGCCGAACACGACCGCGCCGAACGGACGCACGATGAAGCCGGCCGCGAACGCCAGCAGCGCGAAGATGAAGGTGGTGCTTGGGTCGCCAATGAAGAACTGCTTGGCGATGATCGATGCGAGCGAACCGTACAGATAAAAGTCGTACCATTCGAACACGGTGCCGAGTGAGGACGCAAAGATCACCTTGCGCTCTTCGGCGGTAATCGGGCTGGCTTTGCCCGATGCGCGCGGATCAGCCGTTCCTGTATTTGCCATGATGTGTGTCTCCTTTGATTTTGTAGGATGTTTTTTCCCCAGCCGAGATAGTTACTACTTCGTCAGCTTGCCCCCAGTCTGTACCTTTAACCTTACGTCATTCTTGCTTGAAACTTACACGGAGCTTACAAAAATATTTACGAACGACCGTGCTGAAACTATGCTATTCTGGACCGATAACATCTCATTCCATAGGAGACTCTCATGCTAGATGCCGTCATTGTTTCTACCGCCCGCACGGGCTTGGCAAAGTCGTGGAAAGGCGCGTTCAACATGACGCATGGCGCTACGCTGGGCGGCCACGCGCTGAAGGCGGCCATCGAGCGCGCCGGCATCGAGTCGGGCGAAGTGGAGGACGTGCTGGTCGGCTGCGCCAATCCGGAAGGCGCCACCGGCGGCAATATCGCGCGCCAGATCGCCATCCGCGCCGGCTGCCCGGTGACCACCGCCGGCATGACCATCAACCGTTTCTGCTCGTCCGGCCTGCAAACCATCGCCACGGCGGCGCAGCGCATCATCGCCGGCGAGGGCGATATCTATGCCGCCGGCGGCGTCGAGTCGATCTCGTGCGTGCAGCAGGAGATGAATCTGCATATGTACAAGGAGGTCTGGCTGTCGCAGCACAAGCCGGAAATCTATTGGCCGATGCTGCAAACCGCCGAAACCGTCGCCAAGCGCTACAACATCAGCCGCGCGCGCCAGGATGAATACGGCGTGCAAAGCCAGCAGCGCGCGGCCGCCGCGCAAGCCGCTGGTCTGTTCGACAAGGAAATCGTGCCGATGACCACCGTGATGGGCGTGGCCGACAAGGCCACCGGCCAGTTGCTGTCGCGCGAAGTGACCATCTCGGCCGACGAGGGCATCCGCGCCGACACGACTTACGAGGGCGTGTCCAAGATCCGTACCGCCGTGCCGGGCGGCGTGATCAGCGCCGGCAACGCCAGCCAGTTCTCCGACGGCGGTTCGATGGCCATCGTGATGAGTGCCCGGACCGCCGCCGCCAAGGGCCTGCAACCGCTGGGCGTGTTCCGTGGCTTCGCCGTCGCCGGTTGCGAGCCGGATGAGATGGGCATCGGCCCGGTGTTTGCGATTCCCAAGCTGCTGAAGAAGGCCGGCCTGAAAGTGGAGGACATCGGCCTGTGGGAACTCAACGAGGCGTTCGCCGTGCAGGTGCTGTACTGCGCCGACAAGCTGGGCATCCCGATGGATCGCTTGAATGTGAACGGCGGCGCGATCGCGGTCGGCCATCCTTACGGCGTGTCCGGCGCGCGCCTGGTCGGCCACGCGCTGATCGAAGGCAAGCGCCGTGGCGTGAAATATGTGGTGGTCACCATGTGTATCGGTGGCGGCCAGGGAGCGGCGGGCCTGTTCGAAGTGGTGTAAGCGCATGGACTCGACCATCCTGTCGCGCCGCGACCTGGCGTTCATGCTGTACGAATGGCTGGACGCGGAGGCGCTGACCAAGCGCAGCCGGTTCGCCGACCACAACCGCGAAACCTTCGACGCCGCCATCGACACCGCCGAACGGCTCGCCACCGAGCTGTTCGCCACCCATAACAAGAAGGCCGACCAGCACGAGCCCCATGTGGTGGACGGCGAGGTGCGACTGATCCCCGAGGTGAAGCTGGCGCTGGACGCGTTCAGCGCCGCCGGCCTGATGGCCGCCGGGCAGGATTACGAACGCGGCGGCATGCAGCTGCCGGCGGTGGTCGACAAGGCGCTGGCGGCGTGGTTTACGGCCGCCAACGTCAGCACCTCGGCCTATACTTTCCTCACCATGAGCAATGCCAACACCTTGCTCAAGACTGGCACACCGGAGCAGATCGAACGCTTCGTCAATCCGATGCTGGAGGGGCGCTTCTTCGGCACCATGTGCCTGTCCGAGCCGCAGGCCGGCTCCAGCCTGTCGGACATCACCACCCGCGCGGTGCCGGACGGCGACGGCCAGTACCGCATCACCGGCAACAAGATGTGGATTTCGGCCGGCGAGCATGAACTGGCGGAGAACATCATTCACCTGGTGCTGGCCAAGATCCCCGGCGAGGACGGCAAGCTGATCCCGGGCGTGAAGGGCATTTCGCTGTTCATCGTGCCCAAGTATCTGGTCAACGATGACGGCTCGCTCGGCGAGCGCAACGACGTGGCGCTCGCCGGCCTCAATCACAAGATGGGCAATCGCGGCACCACCAACTGCCTGCTCAATTTTGGCGAGAAGGGAGGCGCCATCGGCTACCTGGTCGGCAAGCCGCATCAGGGCCTGGCGAATATGTTCCATATGATGAACGAGGCGCGTATCGCGGTCGGCCTGAACGCGGCGGTGCAGGGCTATACCGGCTACTTGCACGCGCTCGATTACGCCCGCAATCGCCCGCAGGGCCGTCATCCGGCGCAGAAGGATCCGGCGCAGCCGCAGTTGCGCATCATCGAGCACACCGACGTGCGACGCATGCTGCTGGCGCAGAAGGCGTATGTGGAAGGCGCGCTGGGTCTGGTGTTGTACAGCGCGCGCCTGGTCGATGAGCAAAACGGCGCGGAAACGCCGGAGGCGCGCGAACATGCGGCGCGGCTGCTGGATTTCCTTACGCCGATCACCAAGTCGTGGCCGTCGCAGTGGTGCGTGGAGGCCAACTCGCTGGCGATCCAGGTGCACGGCGGCTACGGCTACACGCGTGAATACAACGTCGAGCAGTTCTACCGCGACAACCGCCTGAACGCGATCCACGAAGGCACGCACGGCATTCACGGCCTGGATCTGCTGGGCCGCAAGGTGTCTATGCAGGATGGCGCGTTGTTCCGCGCCATGGCCGCCGAAATCCGCAAGACCATCCGCAAGGTGCGTGGCAGCGTGGGCGCGCCGGAAGCGGCGCCGGTCGGTTATTCGGAGATCGGCAAGGAGCTGCTGGCGCATGCCGATGCGCTGGAGCAGGCATGGCAGGGCTTGGAACAAACCACGCGGAAGCTGTATGCTGTCGGCGACATGAACAAGACGCTGGCCAACGCCAGCACCTATCTGGAAGCGTGCGGCCATATTGTGGTCGCGTGGGTCTGGCTGCAGCAGGCCTTGCTGGCCGCGGCGTCGCTGCAAAAAGCCGATGAGGATTTCTATCGCGGCAAGCTGCAGGCCTGCCGTTATTTCTTCCGCTGGGAGCTGCCGAAAGTCGGGCCGCAGCTGGAGCTGCTGGACAGCATCGACACCACCACGCTCGACATGCGGGATGCGTGGTTTTAACCCGTCGCACCGGCGCAGGCCGGTGCCTATGGAACGCTCGCTCAGCATGGGCACCGGCCTTCGTCGGTGCGACGTGCATGGGCTGACACAAGGAGACACAATGCGTACTACCCAAGAACTGTTTTCGTTGGCCGGCAAGACCGCGCTGGTGACCGGCGGCTCGCGCGGGCTGGGCCTGCAGATGGCGCTGGCGCTGGGCGAGCAGGGCGCCAACATCGTAGTGTCGGCGCGCAAGCAGGCCGACCTCGACGAGGCCGTCGCCTTCCTGTCGCAGCACGGCATCCAGGCCCACGCCATCGCGGCCGACCTGTCGCAGGACGAGCAGGCCGCCAGGCTGGTGGACGGCGCCATCGCCCATCTCGGTCACATCGACATCCTGATCAATAACGCCGGCGCCAGCTGGGGCGCGCCGGCCGAGGACCATCCGGTGGAGGCGTGGGACAAGGTGATGGACCTGAACATCCGCAGCATCTTCGTGGTGTCGCAACTGGTGGGCAAGCGCTCGATGATTCCGCGCGGCTACGGCCGCATCATCAACATCGCCTCGATCGCGGGGCTGGCCGGCAACCCGCCGGGCACCATGCAGACCATCGCCTACAACACCTCAAAGGGCGCGCTGGTCAACTTCACCCGCACGCTGGCCGGCGAATGGGGCCGCCATGGCATCACCGTCAACGCGCTGGCGCCGGGTTTTTTCCCGTCCAAGATGACCAAGGGCCTGCTGTCTGTGATGGGCGAGGAGCTGGTCAAGCACGCGCCGCTGAACCGCCTGGGCGATGACGAGGACCTGAAGGGCGCGGCCGTGCTGTTCGCTTCCGATGCGGGCAAGCACATCACTGGCCAGATCCTGGCGGTGGATGGAGGCGTGTCGGCGGTATGAGCATTCCCGAGTCTTATCAGCGCATCGTGCTGGCGGCGCGGCCGCGCGGTGCGGTCGTGCCGGAGAACTTCCGTCTCGAAACCGTGCCGGTGCCGCAGCTGGCCGATGGCGAAGTCCTGGTCCGCAACCACTACCTGTCGCTCGATCCCTATATGCGCGGCCGCATGAGCAAGGCGGCCAGCTACGCCGCCTCGCAGGCCGTGGATGACACCATGATCGGCGGCACGGTGGGCCAGGTGGTGGCCTCGCGCAATGCGTTTTACCAGGTCGGCGATTACGTCAACGGCATGCTGGGCTGGGCCGAGATGGGCGTGTCCGATGGCTTGTTGCTGCGCAAGCTGGATACCACGCGCATTCCGCTGTCGGCCTACTTGGGCGTGGTCGGCATGCCGGGCATGGCCGCCTGGTATGGCTTTAATCAGATCATGGAAGCGGCGGCCGGCGAAACCGTGGTGGTCTCGGCCGCCAGCGGCGCGGTTGGCGGTGTGGTGGGCCAACTGGCGCGCCTGCGCGGCTGCCGCGTGGTCGGCATCGCCGGCGGGCCGGAGAAGTGTGAGTACGTGGTCAAGGAACTGGGCTTCGACGCCTGCGTCGATTACAAGGCCGGCAATCTGGAGGCCGACCTGGCCGCCGCCACGCCGGACGGTGTGGACGCCATCTTTGAAAACGTCGGCGGCGCCTGCCTCGACGCGTCGCTGGCGCGCACCAACGCGTTCGCCCGCATCGCGCTGTGCGGGTTGATCGCCGGTTATAACGGCGCCGACATGCCGATCAAGAATTCACGCGTGCTCCTGATCAACCGCCTGACCGTGCGCGGTTTCATCATCACCGAGCATATGGAGTTTTGGCAGCAGGGCTTGCAGGAATTGGCGGTGCTGGTTGCGAACAAGCAGATCAAGTACCGCGAGACGGTGGCCGAAGGCCTGGCCGCCGCGCCGCAAGCGTTTATCGGCCTGCTGCAGGGGCATAACTTTGGCAAACAACTGGTGAAGCTCATATGAAAACATTCCGGGACAAGGTCGCCGTCATCACTGGCGGCGCAAGTGGTTTGGGTCGTCAGTTCGCCAATGTGGCGGCGCGCGAGGGCATGAAGCTGGTGCTGGCCGATGTTCAGGGCGATGCGCTGGAACGGGCCGTGGACGAGCTGCGGGCGCAAGGCGCCAGCGTCATCGGCCGCCTGTGCGACGTGCGCAAGGGCGAGCAGGTGCAGGCCCTGGCCGACGCCGCCGTGGCCGAGTTCGGCGCCGTGCACCTGGTGTTCAACAACGCCGGTGTCGGTTCGGGCGGCCTGATCTGGGAAAACACCGAGGCAGACTGGGAATGGGTGATGGGCGTGAATGTCTGGGGCGTGATCCACGGCGTGCGCATCTTCACCCGGCTGATGCTGGCCGCCGCTGAAAAGGATCCGGCGTTTGAAGGCCACATCGTCAACACGGCCTCGATGGCCGGGTTGCTGACGGCCCCGGCCATGGGGGTGTACAACGTCTCCAAGCACGCCGTGGTGGCGCTGACGGAAACCCTGTACCAGGACTTGCAACTGGTCGGCGCGCCGATCGGCGCCTCGGTGCTGTGCCCGTATTTTGTACCGACCGGCATCAGCCAGTCGCACCGCAACCGCCCGGACGACGTGCGCATGACCGATCGCCCGACCGCCAGCCAGTTGGCGGCGCAGGCCATGACCGACAAGGCGGTGACGTCTGGTAAAGTGTCGGCGGAAGCGGTGGCGGAAACCACCTTCAAGGCCATCGCCGATGGCCAGTTCTATATTTACTCGCATCCGGACGCGCTGGCCGGCGTGCGCGAGCGCATGGAGCACATCGTGGCCGGCATCAACCCGGCCGATCCCTACGCCGCCGCGCCCCAATTGCGCGAAGGCTTGCGCGCGAAAATCAAGGGAGCACCACGATGATCAAACTGGGCGACTGGAATACGCTCAACGCCGACGCCAAGCTGATCCGTTTTGAAGTGTTCGTGCAGGAGCAGAACGTTCCGCCCGAACTGGAGATGGACCACATGGACGCCGTGTGCCTGCACGCGGTGGCCTACGACGAGGCCGGCGTGCCGGTCGGCACCGGCCGCCTGCTGCCGGACGGTCATATCGGCCGCATGGCGGTGCGCAAGCTGGGGCGCGGCAACGGCGTCGGTGGCGCCTTGTTGCAGGCGCTGATGGCGCAGGCCAGGTCGCGCGGCGACAAGGTCGTGGTGCTGAGCGCGCAAACGCACGCGGCGCCGTTTTACCAGCGCCACGGGTTCAGCATCGATGGGGAAGAGTTTTACGAGGCCGGCATACCGCACATCAATATGCGGCACACCTTTTGAGTCACGCCTCGCTGTCGATCAGCATGCCTTTCAGGCTGCCCAGGTTCTTGCCGATCTCCAGCGACTGCTCCGAGGGAAACTGGCGCAGCACTTTCTTGGTCTCGGTATCGATCACCTTGACGACGGACAGGCCGCTGTCCTCGTCGATGCTGAAATGCACCTCGCTGTTGTCTTCCAGGAAACGGTTAATCGCGTCGACGGAATTCTTGAGCTCCGCTTTGCTGGGCGTGCGCGGTGGCGTCGCATCTTTGCTCGCGACGACCGGTGCCGCGGCTTGGGGGGTATCGGCGCTCGCAGCCCGTCCGGACACCGGCGCGGGCGCGGGCGCTGCGGGTAACAAGTCCAGGCGGTTGATGCTGCTCGTGTCCATGATGCTTACTTTCCTTCAGGTAATAGATGGATTGCTGCGTTACTAGCAATAACGGCAGGCCTGAAGAAAAGTTGAGTGGGAACGCCGAAAATTAATGAATCAACATTTCCCGCAGCGTGGCGGGCGCGTTGGCGTACAGCTTGACCACGGTGGAGGTGCGGGTGCCGTAGTTGGGGCTTTCGATACGGACGGCGGACAGCACGCGCTCCAGATCCAGCGGCACGCCGGTTTCCGGCAGGCGCAGGTCGGGGGCCTGGGTGGTATCGGACAGCATTTCGAAGAAGGCGTCGTCCGGCGCGCCCAGGCATAGCAGGCTGGCGAATTGCGCCTTGGTCTTCAGGACTTTTGGCCAAGGCGCGTCCAGCAGCGCGTTGGACAGGCCGTAGACGCCCGGCGCCAGCGGCTGGCCATTGCGCGGGTCGCTGTCGCCTTTGTTGGAGTACCAGATCAGGGTATCGCGGTCGCCCAGCACCAGGTTGAAGCCGTTGTACCGGTCGGCCGTGGGGCGGATGGCCTCGACGTATTCCTGCGGCGTCATGTTGCCGGCCAGGAAGTTGGAGACCAGCTGGCCGCGCGACGGCGCGTCATCCTTGTGCTCGGACGGCGCGCGGATGTTGGTGATGGCGGCGAAGCGCGACGGCCCGCCGTCGCCGCCCGGCTGCGGCTGCGTGATGCCCATCCAGCTGCCGCCGGCCTGCAGGTCGCGGCCGGCGTAGATCTGCGGATGCTCAGGCCACGGGGCGGCCGGGGCGGTGGCGCGCTGATAGTATTCGTCGCGGTTGGCCGCGGCGATCAGCGGCACCGAGGGCACCACCTGCCAGGCAAAGACGATCAGGCACATGGGACCACATCCATGAAGATTTCGGTATGGCGCAGGCCGGCGATCCAGGACAGCACGCCGGCTTCATGGATCGCGTGTTCAAGCTCGGCCGCGAATCCTTCGGGCGTGGCCTGGTACACCTCCATCCACGTCTGCACGCCGTCCCTGGCTTCCGGGCGGCGCTTGAGTTGACCCGCGACGCCATGGCGCCGCGCCAGCGTCGCCTGCATGGCGGCGACCGCCGCCTGCAAGGACGCCGCGTCGGCATCCTTGACCTTGTAATAGATGTAGAGGTCCATGCTAGAGATCGAGCGGTTCCAGCACGTACGGCATGTCGAGGAAGGCCAGCGGCGTGCCTTCGGCCGAACCGAGGCGCACCGAGCCGGCCTCGATGGCGGCCAGTTTCATTTCCACCAGCGCATCGACGCCGCCGTTGCCGTTGGGCGCGGCGTTGACGATCATGCCGCATGGCTGCTCGGGATCGGCGGTGGCGAAGACTTCCATGCCGGCCGCCGCCGTCAGATCGGGAATGCTGACCAGCGTGGTGCGACGCTTGAGCTTGCCGAGGTACTGGCTGCGCGCGACGATTTCCTGACCGGGGTAGCAGCCTTTCTTGAAGTTGACGCCACCCAGCAGCTCGTAGTTCACCATCTGTGGTACGAACTGTTCCTGCGTCGCCTTGGTGATTTGCGGCACGCCGGCGTGGATCTCGGACAGGTGCCATGCGCTCGCGTCGCACTCGGCCAGCTTGACGGCCAGCGCGGGCTTGACGGTGGCGGCCGTTTCCGCCGACAGCAGCCACTGGTAGCGCGGCGCGCCGAAGGCGTCCGCCACGCGGATCAGCGTGCCGAGTTCGTGGTCGAGCTTGGCGTAGGGTTGGGCGGGCAGGGTGTCGAACCAGGTTTGCAGGGCGGCCGGGGCGGCCGCGCCGCCGATGCCGAGCACCACCTGATTGGCGGGCAGTTCGGTGGCGTCGCTCAGCTTGGTCTTGGCGCGCAGCACGAACATCGACAGGCGTTTCTGCACCGGCGCCTGGATATCGCGCGGCAGTTGCAGGAAGATGGCGGAGGCGTTGCGCCACATCAGGAACGAGGCCAGCAGGCGGCCCTTGGGCGAGCAGTAGCCCGCCAGGCGTGCTTCGTTCTGGCCGAGGTGCTCAACGTCATTGGTCAGCTGATTGTGCAGGAAGCTGGCCGATTCTTCGCCGTCCAGCGCGATCAGTCCGAGGTCGGTGATCGGGGCGAAAAATCCCGCTGCGAGATGGGTGGTGTTCTGGGCGGACATAATTTTCAATATTTTGACTGGGAAGGCATTATCATTACGGGCTTATTATAGTGATGTCGCGAAAATCGCGTCAGATCGACTTGATCCACCCATCCGGCTTAATAATGGTTTTTATCAAAAAAATAATTGGTCTGTGTGTTTTGTTCGCCATTCTTGGCGGCGCGTATTTTATGTACTGGTCGCAAAAGCCCATCATTCCCGACGATGCGGAGGCGATTGAATTCACCATCACGCCCGGCAGCGGCGCCCACGCCGCCGGCCAACAGATCGCCGAGGCCGGCGTGCCGATCCAGCCGCTGCTGTTCAACCTGCTGGCACGCGTGACCAACAAGAGCGCCCGGCTGAAAGCCGGTTCCTACGAGCTCAAACCGGGCTCGACGCCACTGCGCCTGATCGACCAGCTGGCGCGCGGCGAGTTCGCGCAGGAGCAGCTGACCATCATCGAGGGTTGGAGCTTCCGCCAGATGCGTGCCGCCATCGCCGCGCACAAGGGCCTCAAGCACGACACCATCGCGCTGTCCGACGCCGAGGTCATGACCGCCATCGCGTCGGAATACAAGCAGCCCGAGGGATTGTTCTTCCCCGATACCTATCTGTTCGCCAAGGGCGCCAGCGATTTACAGATCTACAAGCAGGCGCACGCGATGATGTTGACCCGCCTGGCCGAGGCGTGGGACAAGCGCGATCCGGCGTTGCCATACAAGACGCCGTACGAGGCGCTGACCATGGCCTCCATCGTGGAAAAGGAAACCGGTCAGAAATCCGAGCGCGCCATGATCGCCGGCGTGTTCGTGAACCGCCTGAAGATCGGCATGCTGCTGCAGACCGATCCGACCGTGATTTACGGCATGGGCCTCAAATACGACGGCAAGATCCGCAAGAAGGACCTGGAGACCGACACGCCATACAACACCTACACGCGCGCCGGCCTGCCGCCGACGCCGATCGCCTTGCCGGGCGTGCAATCGCTGACGGCGGCGCTGGCGCCGGCCAAGACGGCCGCGCTGTACTTCGTCTCCCGGGGCAATGGCACCAGCCAGTTCTCGGACAACCTGAACGATCACAATCGGGCAGTCAACCAGTATCAACGATAATAACAACATGGGTAAATTCATCACCTTTGAAGGCATCGACGGTGCAGGCAAGTCCACGCACATCGCCTTCGTTTCCGATTACATCAAGGCGCGCGGCTTCGAGCTGGTCAGCTCGCGCGAGCCGGGCGGCACGCCGCTGGGCGAAAAGCTGCGCGAGATAGTGCTGCATGAAAAAATGCACCTCGAAACCGAGGCGCTGCTGGTGTTCGCCAGCCGCCGCGAACACATCGCCCAGGTGATAAAGCCGGCGCTGGCGCGCGGCGCCTGGGTGATCTCGGACCGTTTCACCGATTCCACCTTCGCCTACCAGGGCGGCGGCCGCGGCACCAGCCTGGCCAAGCTGGAGGCGCTGGAGCAATGGGTCCATCCCGACCTGCAGCCCGACCTGACCCTGCTGTTCGACGTGCCGCTGGACGTGGCGCGCGCGCGGCTGGACGCCACCCGCGACCTGGACAAGTTTGAGCAGGAAAAAGCCGACTTCTTCGCCGCCACCCGCAGCGAGTACCTGCGCCGCGCGGCCCAGTTTCCGCAGCGCTTCCGCGTGATCGATTCCACGCAAAGCATTGCCGAGATCCAGTTGCAAATCGCCGCCATCCTTGACGCCTGCTTTTGAAATACAATACTGAGTAATGAGTCATTCCATCTATCCGTGGCAAGAATCGTCGTGGCGGCAGCTGCAAACGCTGCGCCAGCGCATGCCGCACGCCATCTTGTTCCATGGCGCCGCCGGCATCGGCAAGGCCGATTTCATCGAGCGCTTTGCGCAAGGCCTGCTGTGCGAGGCGGTGCTGCCGGACGGCCACGCCTGCGGCCAGTGCGCCTCCTGCGGCTGGTTCTCGCAGCAAAACCATCCGGACTACCGCCGCGTGCGGCCCGAGTCCATGGAGGATGAACCGGCCGCCGAGGGCGAAGAGGGCGATGGCGAGGCCAAAAAGGCCGCCAAGTCCAAGACCCCATCGAAGGAAATCAAGATCGAGCAAATCCGCTCGCTGGCCGATTTCATGAACATTTCCACCCACCGCCAGGGTTTGCGCGTGGTGGTGCTGTATCCGGCCGAGGCGCTCAACATGCCTGCCTCCAACGCCTTGCTGAAAACGCTGGAAGAGCCGCCGCCGGGCACGGTATTCCTGGTCGCCTCCAATGGCCTGGACCGGGTGCTGCCGACCATTCTGTCGCGCTGCCGCAAGTTCGCCATGCTGATGCCGACCCACGCCGAGGCGCTGGCCTGGCTCAAGGAGCAGGGTGTGCCGGATGCCGACAGCTGGCTGCGCGAGCAGGGCGGCGCGCCGCTGGCCGCCATGGCGCAGGCCGAAAACGGCAGCCGCGAGGAGCTGGAGACACTGCTGCAGCTGCTGGCCCACCCCAGCGTCGAAGGCGCGCTGAAAGTGGCTGACAAGTTACAAAAAGTTCCGCTCGCCGGCCCGGTTTCGTGGCTGCAGCGCTGGCTTTATGACGTGTTTTCCTACAAACTGGCAGGTAACATCCGTTATTATCCTCGCTACCAGAAAGAGCTGGCCGGCCTGGCGGACAAGATCCATGTGAGCCGCCTGATGGCCGCGATCAAGGGCGCCAACGAACGCCGCGCGACGGCCGACCATCCGCTTTCGCCCAAGCTGTTCCTGGAGGATATGCTGCTGGAGTACGCCAACTGCTGCGAAAGGTAAGGAATGTCCGCTGCCAGCCCACTCGACCCGAACACCGTGCCGATGACTCCACGGCCGACGGTGCTGTCGCTGGCGATCAAGGAGAAGGCGGCGCTGTACGCCGCCTACATGCCTTTCCTGAAAAACGGCGGCATGTTCGTGCCGACCCAGAAGCCGTACAAGCTGGGCGATGAGATCTACCTGATCCTCGCGCTGATGGACGATCCCAACAAATACCCCATCGCAGGCAAGGTCGCCTGGATCACGCCGCCCGGCGCGCATAACAACAAGGCGCAGGGCATCGGCGTGCACTTCCCGGACGACGAGAGCGGCCAGCGCGCCCGCCTGCGCATCGAAGAAATCCTCGGCGCCGCGTTGCGCTCCTCGCGCGCCACTCACACTTTGTAATGTTCCGACTCATGACTTTCCGCCATCGCCTCGCCACGCTTGAAGACCTGCCCGCCATCGTCGCCATCTACAACAGCACCATCGCCTCGCGCGAAGTGACCGCCGATACCGAACCGGTGTCGGTCGAGTCGCGCCTGCAGTGGTATCACGATCACACGCCGGAAAAGCGTCCGCTGTGGATCATTCATCCAGCCGGGGGCGATGAGATTCTGGGGTGGATGTCGTACTCGAATTTCTATGGCCGTCCGGCCTATTCGGGCACGTCCGAGATTTCGATTTACATCGCCGAGGCGGCGCGCGGCAAGGGCGTGGGCAGCTATTGCATCGAGCAGGCGATCGCCTACGCGCCGCGGATCAAGGTGCACACCTTATTGGGATTCATTTTCGGCCACAACAAGCCGAGCCTCGGCCTGTTTGGCAAATTCGGTTTCGAGACCTGGGCGCATCTGCCCAAGGTGGCCAATCTGGACGGCGTCGAGCGCGACCTGATTATCCTTGGAAAACGCGTGGCGTAAGCTGGATTTGCGGGCTGTCGAAATCGACCGTCATGGTGCGGCCGCCCGCCAGGATGACGTTGAATGGTGTGTCGTCGCGCGGACCGCCGCGTGAGCTGGCGAACAGATTGCTGAAATTGCCGAAGCCGTTATCGTGCGGCAGGTCGGCATAGGCGTCGACCTCCAGTTCTTCGATGCGGGCGCTCAGCCGTTCCACCTTGCGGCGCAGTTCGGCCAGTTCCCGTTCTTTCTCTTCCAGCAGGGCGTTGAAGCGGCGCTCGGCGTCGTCGTGCAGCTTGTCGGCCAGTTGTTCCACCAGCGTTTGCAGGCTGCGCGCCGTGTCCTCGCGCTTGACGCCGGCGCCGTTGTCTTCCTCCGCCAGCTCCTTCAGGTGCTTGTGGATGGTCGACTTGGAGCCGGTGTCGCCCAGGGCGTGGCGCACCGCGTCAACGGAGGGATAGCGTCCCTCGGCCAGTAACTGATCCCGCGTGGCCCTGACTTGTGACTTGGTTAATCCGGTGCGCGCCATGTTTCCATCCTTTCAAACTCAGGAGCTGGCTTGGCCCACCAGTCCGCGATTCTGTGCACGGTTCAGTTTAGGGTGCACGACAGGAATCGTCAACATGGTGCTGCCGGCCGCCATCAGCAGCAGGGCGGTGAAGGTCTCGCTGGTGATGATTTGCTTGTCCAGCAGGATGTTGGCGAACACGATTTCGATCAGGCCCTTGGATTGCAGCAGCCAGCCAATGATGCTGGCCTCGCCGTCCTTCCACTTCAGCATCTTGCCGGCGATGTGGGCGCCGGCCAGCTTGCCGCCGACCGAGGCGAACAGCAGCAGGCCCGCCACGAAGAACACCGAGTAGCCGCCGAGGTCCCATTTGGTGCGCAGGCCGGTGCTCAGGAAGAACACGGGCATCAGCACCAGCAGCACGGCCTTGAACAGCTGGTCCAGCTTTTCCTGGCCAAACCATTCGGCGTCCATCACCACGCCGGCCAGGAAGGCGCCGACCATGAAGTGCAGGCCGGCCCAGTCGGCGCCGAACGCGCACGCGATCAGCCACACCAGCGCCACGTACCAGCGGTCGCTTTCCTTGAGGCGCGCCATCAGGCGGCGGAAGGCGAAGGTCAGCAGGGCGAAGGCGACCAGGAAGCCGGCCTGGCGGCCCACCCGTTCCCAGTCCAGCATGATCAGCGCCAGCACGCCCCAGATGGCGACGTCGTCCAGGCTGGCGTAGCGCATGATGCGCTGGCCCATGGGCTGGCGCAGGATGTCGAGTTTTTCCAGCAGCAGCACCAGCACCGGCAGCGCGGTCACGGCGCAGGCCATGCCGGTGCCCAGCATGAATTGCCAGTTGGCGGCCTTGGCGCCGATCCAGCCCTGGTATTGCATCAGCAGCAGGGCGGCGGCGCAGCCGAACAGCAGCGGCACGCCGAGCGACAGGCCGGCGGTGGTGGCGCTTTCGCGGCGGAATTGCCAGACTTTTTTCAGGTCCAGCTCGACGCCGGCCAGCATGACGAACAGCATCACGCCCCATTGGGCGATGCCGTTGAGGGTTTTCACCACGTCCGGAGTGAACAGGAATTTGAAGTAGTCTGGCAACGCCGCGCCCAGCACGCCCGGCCCCAGCACGATACCCATGATGATCTGCACCACCACCAGCGGCGCGAAATATTCGGTTCTGCCCAGGCGCCACACCAGATACGGCGCGGTGAAGATCAGCAGCATCGCCAACAGGAAGATTTCGGTCGTACTCATAGGTCCCCTTTATTATTGGTTGTAACGTAATTACATAATGTAACGGGATGCTATCCGACTATTGGCAAATGTGAAAGCGTTTTCTTGCGAAGTGTGGTATCGGGTACAATCCTGGCATGTATATCGATTCCCATTGCCACATTAATTTCCCCGAGCTGGCTGCGCGCATGCCGGATATCCTGGCCCAGATGGAGCACAACAAGGTCACCCATGCGCTGTGCGTGTCGGTCGATCTGCCGGATTTCCCGCAGGTGCTGGCGCTGGCCCACCAGTATCCGCACATCTACGCCTCGGTCGGCGTGCATCCGGACTATGAAGACACGCCTGAACCGTCGGTCGAGCAGCTGGTGGAGCTGGCCGATGACCCGAAAATCATCGCCATCGGCGAGACCGGGCTGGATTATTTCCGCCTGCAGGGCGACCTGGAATGGCAGCGCGAGCGCTTCCGTACCCACATCAAGGCGTCGCGCATCACGCGCAAGCCGCTGATCATCCATACCCGTAACGCCAGCGAGGATACGATACGTATCATGCGCGAAGAGGGCGCGGGCACGGAGGCGGGCGGTGTGGCCGGTGTGATGCACTGCTTCACCGAGTCGCTGGAGGTGGCGCGGGCCGCCATCGAGATGGGCTTTTACATTTCCTTCTCCGGCATCGTGACCTTCAAGAGCGCCAAGGAGTTGCAGGCGGTGGCGCTGGAGCTGCCGCTGGAACGCATCCTGATCGAGACCGATTCGCCCTACCTGGCGCCGGTGCCGTATCGCGGCAAGGTGAATGAGCCGGGCTTCGTGGCCCACGTGGGCGAATATCTCGCCAAGCTGAAAGGCGTGCCGGTCGAACAAGTGGCGGCGCAGACCACTGCCAATTTCCGCGAATTGTTCAAGGTGGCTGCATGATGCGCCGGCGGGTGGTGGTCGCGGCACTGGCGGCCGCCTTGCTGGCACCGGCTTTTGCCGCCGCAGAGACCGACGACGAGGTGGAGTTCTTCCGCGCAGCCCAGCTGGACGCGACCAGCCGCGTGGCGGCGGCGCTGCGGCGCGGCGTCAACCCGAACGTGCGCGACGCGAACGGCGAGACCGGCCTGATCGTCGCCATGCGCTATGAATCGCTGAACGTGGCCCGCCTGCTGATGGATCAGCCGGGCATCGACCTGGAAGCCAAGGCGCCGAATGGCAACACGGCGCTGATGATGGCGGCCTTCCGCAAGAATAAGACTGCACTGATGGAGATGCTCAAGCGCGGCGCGCAGGTGAATCAGACCGGCTGGACGGCGTTACATTACGCGGCGGCGGCGGGCAGCGTTGAAATAACCACCATCCTGCTCGACAAGCATGCCTACATCGACGCCGAGTCGCCGTCGGGCATGACGCCGCTGATGATTGCCGCCCGTGAAGGTCAGGAGGAAGTGGTTGAGCTGTTGCTGAAGGAGGGCGCGGACGCGACCCTGAAGGACGGCGGTTTCCACCTCACCGCCTCCGAATTCGCCCTCAAGGCGGACAAGCCGTGGATCGCCAAGACCATCAACGCCTTCCTGGCGAATAAGAAGCCCCGCTAAACGAAGATCCGTCATTCCGGCGAAGGCCGGAATCCATAGAACGTCAGCGCTAACGCAGCGCATCCGTTCTATGGATTCCGGCCTTCGCCGGAACGACGGGTACGGGGAATTGGCGGGTGTTTGTTGCCCAGTTCCCTGCATGGCCGGAAGGCAATCTTAACGATAATGGTTCCAAAGCACTCACCAAGGACCACCATGCTGAACGAACGCGAGATTGAAAGCTGCTACCTGGGACAATTCATCCCAGTCCACTACCATCACAATATGCTGATGGACCAGAACCGCATGCACGGCTTCAAGTCGGCCATCGACTATGCCGTCAAGCCGGGCGCCAGGGTGCTGGAGCTTGGCGGCGGCACCGGCGTGCTGTCGTGGTTCGCGGCGGCCAAGGCGGCCAAGGTGTATTGCGTCGAGTTCAACCCGGACATGGTCAAGGAAGCCCGCAAGTTCCTCACCAAAAACCCGCATGGCGACAAAGTGGAAGTGGTCCACGCCGACGCCTTCGAATACCTGCCGCCGGAGCCGGTCGATGTGGTGATCTGCGAAATGATCCACGTCGGCATGCTGCGCGAGAAGCAGGTGGAGGTGATCGAATCGTTCAAGCGCCGCTACGCCGAACGCTTTGGCGGCCCGCTGCCGGTGTTCCTGCCGGAAGCGGTCATCATGGCGGTGCAGCCGCTGCAGCAGGAATACGATTTCGAGGGCTTTTACGCGCCCATCGTGCAATTCCAGGAAACCACGGTGATCTATCCCGGCACGGTGGAGATGGCGCCGCCGGCCGTGTACAGCATCATCGACTTCAACCAGCCGAACGACCTGATCTACACCTGGCAGGGCAAGTTCGTGGTCGAAAAGAATGGCGAAATCAACGCCATGCGCTTCGTCACCAAGAACATCCTGGCCGTGGTGCAGGAGCGTTCCACCACCATCGACTGGCTCAATCACTACATGACGCTGCCGCTGGCGACGCCGGTCAAGGCGCGCGAGGGCGATGTGCTCCAGGTCAGCTTCCAGTACCGCGCGGGCGGCTCGATCCCTTCGCTGCAAGCGTCGCTGAAAGCAGACATTTTGTATGAAGCCGTCATGCAACAGGCACAGCAAACAGCCGTCTTCGCTTAAAATCCTGCCTTTTAAGCGAGAAACGTATGACCGGGATCGACCAGCGATATCTGATTCAGCAAAACAAGGTCGCCGACGGCGAAACCAAGCCGCCGGTGTTTGCCAAGGTCATGCGCAGCAAGGATGGCGTGTTCGAAGGGGTGTCCTTCATCAAGTCCAAGGACAAGGCTTCGGTGCTGACCATCGAGCAGGCGAACGAAGCCATCGCCTGGGCCAACAAGAAAAAGCCCAACGCCAAGGAATACGTCACCAAGATTATCTGCGTAGGCCAGTAATCAACGCGTATAAGACGACGATTGCGGAGCCCGGTCCTGATTTGCCGGGTTGATGTTTTGCTGGTCAATGCGGCCGCGCGCGTCCTGCAGCCCGGCGTTGCGCTCCACATCCTGCATGACCACGGCGTTGGCGATCGTCCATTCCCTGAACACTGTGCCGGCCGCCGGTTGCGTGCGCATCTCGGCCAGCAGCTCGGCCTGTCCCACGCCGGCCGCCACCTTATCCAGCCACGTTTTCGCCCACGCCGCCATTTCCGGCGCGCGGATGTTGTGTGCCATCAGCTTGAGGGCGTTGCGGGCACGGGCGTTGTCACCGGCGTAGGCGTAGGCCAGCGCGGCCGAACGGGCCAGGGTGTTGACTTCGCGCGCGTTGCGGAAGGCGGCGATGGCCGCTTGCAGCGTGGCCTCGTCCGGCGCGGCGCCCGATTGCAGGCCAAGCTGATATAACGCGTACGCGGCTTCGGTCGACGTGGGGTCGAGTTCCAGCGCGCGTTGCAGGCTGGCGCGCGCGGCGTCCGGCCGCGACAGGCGCAGATACGCCTGGCCGAGCAGGTAGGCCGCCTCGGCGTCCGGCTTTTTGGCGGCGGCGCTCAGGTAGGGCAGCGCGTCCTGCGGATTGCCCCAGTCCACCTGGGCGCGGCTCAGCACGCGCTGCGCGTAGTCATTCGATGGATATTGCGCGGCCGCGCTGGCGGCGCGGCGCAGCAGCGCTTCGCCTTCCTTGCGGGCCGGGCAGGACTTGAGCGCCGCTTCGACCAGCACGAATTCGCCCGACGATTGCGGCAGGCTCTTGAATTCCATGGTCGCCAGCGGCAGGTCCGGCACGTCCACCAGCAATACCTTCACCGCCTGCAGGCGGTAGCGCCACAATGTGTTGCCGAGATCCGCCAGCTTGATGCCGTAAGCCTGCTCGAACGCCTGCGTGATCGGCACGTCGCGGTACACCGCGCTCAGATAGTTGACCATGCGTTTGCGGTTATCCTCGGTGGACAGCATGTAATGCGTGAGCACCCACGAGCGGGCGGCGAATTCCAGCTTGATGCCAGCCGTCGAGCCGTAGTTCACGCCGCGCGAGTCGTTTTGCTCCAGTATGTCCTTGTAATCGAGGCTGTAGCGCCGGCCGTTGTCCAGGAAGGCCAGGTAGCGGCCGACGTTGAGCGGCGTTTTGCCGATCGACATCTGGGTGTCGGTGAAGCGCGCGCTGGCGAAGTAGTGGGCCAGGCCCTCGATGAACGAGATCGGCGCGCGGATGTCCGTGTAGCGGTAGATGAAGTGGCGGGTATAGGCCTCGTACAGGTAGGACAGGCCTTCGTCGCTGGTATCGAGCCGCGCGCCAAAACCCTGCACGCCGGCGCTGCAGCTGTTGTACAGGCCGATGGCGTTGGCCGGCTGGCTCAGCGCCAGGGCGTTCAGGGCCACCGCGCCGTCATGGTAGTAGAACGTCAGCTTGGGCTCGGCGCCGTTGGCCTTGAGGAAGGGCTGGGTGTAAATCCGCAGCATGAAGTCCAGCCGCTCCAGCTGATTGAGCAGCACGGCCACGTCGTCATTGCTGGTGTTGGAATACACCACGAAGTGCTGGCTCTCGACGCGGAACCATTCGGAGGCGTTGCGCTGGCCCGCCACCACCACGCTGGGCGCCGTTGGCGCTTCCTGCTGCGCGTGTGCATTCATCAGGCTGGCGCTACCCAGCAATATCGCGGCGTACCAAGGTTTTAGCATGATTTTTCCGTTTGTCCCCGAAAACCGGCGATTGATCGCCGATATCTGCAGCTGGTCGCACGGTAATTGCACCCGGACCGCCGCTCTATTAAAGTGACATTATAGATAATAAATCAATCGTATCGGGAGCTTCTCATGCTGAGTTTCATTCTTTGGCTAGGCTTGTTGTTCCTTTGTTGGCCGCTGGCCTTGCTGGCGCTGGTGCTGTATCCGCTGCTGTGGCTGATCACCCTGCCATTCCGCCTGATCGGCATCGGCGTGGAGGGGGTGTTTGAGCTGCTGCGCGCCATCGTCATGCTGCCGGCGCGCATCCTGGGTGGCAGCCCGCGTTAGAAATCGACCAGGAATCCGGCGCCCACGGATTTCTGCGAATAGTTGTAGTCGATCAGGCTTTGGCCGTAGCCGCTGAAGCCCTGCACATATCCTTTCAGATTGGCGGCCAGCGGGAAGGCCCAGCCCACCTTGAGCGCGCCGTGGCGCGTGCTGAAGTTGCGCCGGCCCATCACCGACAGCTCGTGGCCGTCGAAGCGGTAGGTCGCGGTCAGGTCGCCATGGCCGAGGAAGTCGGTGATGTCGATGTTGTCGTTGTCCGAACGCGCGTTGTCGAGCCGCTTCCACAGGCGGAATGAGACGCCGAACTTGCCTTTTTCCGCTCCCACCTCCGCGTAAATCCGGTTCCAGCTGCGCGACAGCGTGGAGGTCTGGCCATTCGACTGGTGGTTCAGGCCCAGCGTCAGGTAGCGCACGTCCAGCACGCCCAGGTCCAGCGCCAGCGGCGTGGTCAGCATCAGCTCGGGCTGGTAGTTGGTTTCGCGGAAGGGGCTGGAGGCGGCGCGGTTGTAGGCTTGCCAGAAGCTGTTCTGGGTGTAGCCGAACCACAGGTCGACCGGGGTGCTCATCAACTGCTCGATCAGCTTCATCTTGAAGCTGATCTGGTACGTCAATTCCACGTGCTTGGATTTGATGCCGGCGGGCGTAAAGTCCTGAAAAGGCGCATCATTGGAGCTGGTGCTGTAATTGGCGAGCAGCAGGTAGGTGTCTTTGTGCGGACGGAAGTTGAACACGCCGCGCTTAGCCGAGCGGTCCAGTTCCCACTCCTGCACCATGCGCGAGACCGTGTCCTCGGGCGGGATGGTGGTCAGCGCGGCGACCTTGGCCGGCACCTGCGGCGCGGGCGGCGGCGCGGCCGGCTGGGTGCGGGCTGGTTCGCTGCCGGCGGCCGGGGCCGCGATGGCGTTGTCGCCGGCCGCCTGCACCGCCGGCGTGGTCTTGGCCAGGCCGTCGTAGCAGGCCAGGCGGGCGCTGGCGTCTCCCAGCACGGCGCAGCGTTCCAGCCGCAGTTCCAGGTCGGAGGCCTGCGCCAAAGCCAGAGCCGGGGCCATGCCTAAAGATAGGAAGAGGATGTTTTTCGCTTGCAATTGCATACCATTGGTCCCAAATAGGTAGAGTTAGGCAAGAGGTTACATTAGTTGCCATTAATCATGTCGCACACTAAGGAGATTGTGATGACCCGCAAGACCCCCATCGAGCGTTACCGCAACATCGGCATCAGCGCCCACATCGACGCTGGCAAGACCACGACCACGGAACGCATCCTGTTTTATACCGGCGTCAACCATAAGATCGGCGAAGTGCACAATGGCGCCGCCACCATGGACTGGATGGAGCAGGAGCAGGAACGCGGGATCACCATCACCTCGGCCGCCACCACCGCCTTCTGGAAGGGCATGGCCGGGAACTTCGCCGAGCACCGCATCAACATCATCGACACGCCGGGCCACGTCGACTTCACGATTGAAGTCGAGCGCTCGATGCGCGTGCTCGATGGCGCGGTGATGGTGTACGACGCCGTCGGCGGCGTGCAGCCGCAATCGGAAACCGTGTGGCGCCAGGCGAATAAATACCACGTGCCGCGCATCGCCTTCATCAACAAGATGGACCGGGTGGGCGCGGACTTCTTCCGCGTGCGCGAGCAGATCGCCAACCGCCTGAAAGGCGTGGCGGTTCCGATCCAGATCCCGCTAGGCGCCGAGGACAACTTCCACGGCGTGGTGGACCTGGTCAAAATGCGCGCGATTAACTGGGACGACGAGACGCTGGGCGTCAAGTTCACCTATGAGGACATCCCGGCCAACCTGCAAGGGCTGGCGCAGGAATGGCGCGACAAGATGGTGGAAGCCGCCGCCGAGGGCACGCCCGAGCTGCTGGAAAAATACCTGGACGGCGGCACGCTGACGGAGGACGAGATCAAGACCGGCCTGCGCCTGCGCACCATCCGCAACGAGATCGTGCCGATGCTGGCCGGCAGCGCCTTCAAGAACCGCGGCGTGCAGGCCATGCTGGACGCGGTGATCGAGTATCTGCCGTCGCCGGTGGACGTGCCGGCGATCGCCGGTCACGACGAGGATGACAAGCCGATCGAGCGCCATCCGACCGACAGCGACCCGTTCTCCGCGCTGGCGTTCAAGATCATGACCGATCCGTTCGTCGGCCAGCTGACCTTCTTCCGCGTGTATTCGGGCGTGGTGAACTCCGGCGACACGGTGTACAACCCGACCAAGGCGCAGAAGGAGCGGCTGGGCCGCATCCTGCAGATGCACGCGAATGAGCGCAAGGAGATCAAGGAGGTCTACGCCGGCGATATCGCGGCGGCCGTGGGGCTGAAGGGCGTGACCACTGGCGACACCTTAAGCTCGCCGGATCACGTGATCGTGCTGGAAAAGATGATCTTCCCCGAGCCGGTGATCTCGCAGGCGGTGGAGCCGAAGACCAAGGCCGACCAGGAGAAGATGGGCATCGCCCTGAACCGCCTGGCGCAGGAGGACCCGTCGTTCCGCGTGCATACGGACGAGGAATCGGGCCAGACCATCATGTCCGGCATGGGCGAGCTGCATCTGGAGATCCTGGTGGACCGCATGCGGCGCGAGTTTGGTGTGGAGGCGACGGTCGGCAAGCCGCAGGTGGCCTACCGCGAAACCATCACGAAGACCGCGACCGACGTCGAGGGCAAGTTCGTCAAGCAGTCCGGCGGGCGCGGCCAGTACGGCCACGTGGTATTGACGCTGGAACCGCTGGAGGCGGGCGGCAAGGGCTATGAGTTTGTGGACGCCATCAAGGGCGGCGTGGTGCCGCGCGAGTTTATCCCGGCGGTCGACAAGGGCATCCAGGAGACCTTGCGCGCCGGCGTGCTGGCGGGGTATCCGGTGGTGGACGTGCGCGCCACGCTGACGTTTGGCTCGTACCACGATGTGGACTCG
Source organism: Duganella sp. SG902 (assembly GCF_013376005.1). Taxonomy (GTDB): domain Bacteria; phylum Pseudomonadota; class Gammaproteobacteria; order Burkholderiales; family Burkholderiaceae_D; genus Rugamonas. The sequence goes on from NZ_JABMJK010000018.1 coordinate 66,472, forward strand.
AACGAGAACGCCTTCCGCATGGCCGGCTCGATGGCCTTCAAGGAGGGCATGAAGCGCGCGGGCCCGGTGTTGCTGGAGCCGGTGATGCAGGTGGAAGTCGAGACGCCGGAAGAGTTCATGGGCAACGCCATGGGCGACCTGACGGCGCGGCGCGGCATGGTGCAGGGCATGGACGAGATTCCGGGTGGCGGCGGCAAGATCATCCGGGCCTCGGTGCCGCTGGCCGAGATGTTCGGCTACTCGACCACCCTGCGTTCACTGACGCAGGGCCGAGCCACCTACACCATGGAGTTCAAGCACTACGCCGAGGTGCCCAAGCACATCCTCGACCAGATCGCGGTGACCAAGGCGCGTAATTAAAACGCCTTCAGCTTGAGCTGCACGGAGATGCCGCCGTACAGGCGGTCCTTGTAGCTCGGGATGATGGCGACGTTGACGCCCACGCGTTCGTATTCGTAGCTGAGGGTTGGAATGGCGGCGGGGAACCAGCCGCCATTCCGCATTTTGGGGTAGCCGTCGAACGCGCCGAGCACCGCGCCGATGCGCACCGGTCCGATTTTCCACGGCTGGTAATAGGCGCCGATGTAGTTGGAGTAGGCGCGGTCGCTGTTGTAGAAGCGCCCGGCCGTGACCGAGGCCACGCTGTTGAAGCGCCACTCGGCGCCGATGCCGCCGTTGGCGCCGTTCAGGTCTTTGTCGCGCTGGAAGTGCCAGGTGTAGAAGCCGCCGTTCAGCCATACTTCGTTCAGGGGCGCGGGGGCTATGGTCTCGGCGAAGGCCGCGCCGGACAGGCCTGCCAGCAGCAGCGCGCCGGCGATACGTGTACTTTTCATCATCCGAAGCTTCTTTCTTCTTCCAGGTTGGGGACGCTGGATTATAGCCGTGTATGATGATGGCATGAAGCTACCAACCTTGATTTTGCTGGCGCTCACCGTCAACGCCCACGCCAGCGAATGGCGCGGCCTTGTGGACCTGCGCGCGGTCGATTCCGACGCCGGCCGCGGTTTCCTGGACAGCGGCCTGGCCAAGACCCGTTATGACGAGAACTCGCCGCGCCTGAGCATCGGCCAGGCCGTGCTGCGCGGCGACGTTGACCTGAGCGACAGCATCAGCGGCACGCTGGAGTTGAGCGCGGACCAGCAGCATCGCGGCGTGGTCGACGTGCGCGAGGCCTTCCTGAGCTGGAGCCCGGTGCCGGACGGCGCCTGGAAAACCCGCGTACGCGCCGGCTTCTTCTTCGCGCCGACCAGCGTGGAAATCGATTACGACAGCATGGGCTGGGTGCCGAAGCACACCATCTCCAGTTCCGCCATCAACAGCTGGATCGGCGAGGAACTGCGCACCAACGGCGTGGAATGGAGCGCGCGCCGGCTGGGCCGGTACAGTGGCGCGCCCTACGATGTGGGTGTACTGGCCGCCGTTTACACCGGCAACGACCCCACCGGTACACTGCTCGCATGGCGCGGCTGGTCGATCAGCGACCGCATCGCCGGCCGTTTCGACACGCTGAAGCTGGCCGATTTGCCGGTGTACCGCCGCAGCGGAGAAATCCCTCGCCAGTGGCGCGACATTCATCCTTTCCGCGAGGTGGACGGCAAGCTGGGTTACTACCTGGGCGCCAACCTGAACTTCGGCTCGCGGCTGGAACTGGCGGCACTGCGCTACGATAATCGCGGCGACCCGCTGGTGGTCAAGGATTGGCAGTACAGCTGGCGCACGCGCTTCGACCATGTCAGCGCGGTGTGGCGTCCGCAAGGCCAATGGAAACTGGCCATGCAGGCCATGCGTGGCGACACGCTGATGGGGCCGGACGCGGTGTCGCTCGATTTCAGCTCGTGGTTTGCGCTCGTCAGCCATCCGCTGGGGCCCGGAACGGCGGCGCTGCGCTACGATCGTTTCCGCACTCGTGAGCATGACCTGCTGCCCTCGGACCCGAATAACGAAACCGGTTACGGCGTGGCGCTGGCCTACGACTGGCCGCTGGCCGAGACCCTGTCGCTGATGACCGAGGCGCTGCTGGTGCGCAGCGACCGTTCGGCGCGTGTGTTGATCGGCGAGCCACCACTGCAAAAGGAACGCAGCCTCACCGTGTCGCTGCGCTGGCGGTTTTAAATGCTGATGCGCCAGCCACGCTTGTAGGCGTAGGCCATGGCGATCCAGAACACGGCCGTGAAGGCGGCGGCGAACGCCATCGACGCGAACTCCTGCCCGAACAATGGCGCCAGCGGCGCGCGGAACGCGTGTTCGTAGAGCGGCCCCATGGCGCCGCTGGCAGCCAGCGCGCACGCCGCCAGCCAGGAGCCGGCGTAGGCGGTGATGGCGTTCACGCCCATGGAGCGGCCCAATGGCGGCCAGCCGCGCACGTCGATCAATTGATAGGCCAGGGCGACCGCCAGCATGCCGAAGCCGCCGGTCCACAAAACGAACGACGAGGTCCACAACTGCTTATTCAACGGCAGCGCCAGCGACCATGCGGCGCCGATCAGCATCGCCGTCGCGCCACCCGCGGCCAGCGCGCCGATGCGGCCCTTGCGCAGCCAGTCGCCCGCGCGCATGCCGAGGATGACGGTGCCGAGCGAGGGCAAGGTACTTACTATGCCTTCCGGTTCGTGCGCCAGACCGGTGGCGGCGTCCCATTGGTAGGACAGGGCGCCCAGCACCGCGGTGTCGATGCGGTCCGCCAGATTCAGATTGGGCTCGACGCCACCGCCGCCGGCCAGCAGGGCCCAGTAGCCCAGCAGTATGGCGCCAAGCGCGGTCCACTGCGTGCGGGCGCCGCGCAGGTAGATGGCCATCATGCCGGCGAGCGCGAAGCAGATGCCAATGCGCTGCAGGACGCCAAGCAGGCGGAAACCATGGCCGCCCATGGTCAACAGCGAGATCGCGTTCAGCGCCACGCCAAGCAGCACGATGCGGGCGCCGCGCAGCAGGACTGCGCGCGCCATCGGCCCGGGCGCCGCGCCGGCATCGAGCTGGCGGCCCAGCGCCAGTTGCAGCGACATGCCAACAATCAGCATGAAAACCGGGAAGATAAAGTCGGCCGGAGTGCAGCCATGCCACGGTGCGTGCTCGAGCCAGGGATAGATGTGGGACCAGTCGCCGGCATCGTTCACCAGCAGCATGGCGGCAACGGTCAGGCCGCGCACGGCATCGACAGAATTGATACGCATAGTATTTTTACATTGTTGTCTCCATGGCGAACGGTAGCACAGCATCCCTCGTTAGAGAGGTGTTTTAACTGGCTTCAAGTAGTAAAGTTTCATCCAGTTTCATAATCTGCCAGAGGAGCTTGAATGGAAGTCAATAAAAAAGAAATCAGCGTGGCCGCGCGACTAGGGACCGGCTTTGGCATTATCTTGGCAATGATGCTGGTGCTGTCGGTGCTGAGCGTGTTCAAGGTGAACGCCATCGACAACAGCCTGCTGCACATCAGCGAGGTGAATAACGTCAAGCAGCGCTACGCGATCAATTTTCGCGGCAGCGTGCATGACCGCGCCATCGCGCTGCGCGACGTGACGCTGGTCAGCGACGCCGAGCTGTCCAGCGTGACGGCCTTGATCGACAAGCTGGATACCGAATACCAGCTGTCCGCCAAGCCGCTGGACGCCTTGTTCAGCGACGCCAAGGCGAAAATCCTGCCGCGGGAGCGCGACTGGCTGGAGAAGATCAAGCAAAGCGAGGCCCGGACCACGCCGCTGATCAGGAAGATTATCGACGCGCGGCGCGCCGGCGACATCGAGGGCGCGCGCAAGATGATGCTGGAGCAGGCCAAGCCGGCTTTCGTCGATTGGCTGGCCAGCATCAACGGCTTTATCGACCAGGAGGAAGACATGACCGAGGCCGAATCGGCCCTGGCGCGTCATGGCGCGCATAACTTCCAATCGTTGGCGCTGGCCGCGGTGGCGATCGCCATCGCCATCGGTGTGGTGGTGGCGTGGCGTGTGACGCGGTATCTGCTGCGCGCGCTGGGCGCCGAGCCGGCGGAGGTGAAGGCGCTGGCCAACGCGGTCGATCGCGGCGAGCTGTATCACGAGGTGGAACCGCGCGGGCGGGACCAAGACAGCATCATGGCGGTGCTGGTGAAGATGAGCCGCAACCTGCGCACCACGGTGACCGAGGTGCACGAGGCGGCGGTGGCAGTGAGCAGCATCAGCGATCAGATCTCCGAACAGAACCAGCATTTGTCGAGCCGCACCGAGGATCAGGCCAGCTCGCTGGAGGAAACCGCGTCCGCCATGGAGGAACTGACCGCCACCGTCAAACAGAACGCCGACAGCGCGCGCGACGCCAACACGCTGGCGCAGAACGCGTCCGACATCGCCAGCAAAGGCGGCGAGATTGTCGGCGAGGTGGTGCAGACCATGAACTCGATCGATGAATCCTCACGCAAGATCGAGGAGATTATCAGTGTGATCGATGGTATCGCGTTCCAGACCAATATCCTGGCCTTGAACGCGGCGGTGGAAGCCGCGCGCGCCGGCGAGCAGGGACGCGGCTTCGCGGTGGTGGCGACCGAGGTGCGCAATCTGGCGCAGCGCAGCTCCACCGCCGCGCGCGAGGTGAAATCGCTGATCGACGAATCGGTGGCCAAGATCCACGCCGGCACTCAGCTGGTGGAACACGCTGGTAGTACAATGCGTGACATTGTCGACAGCGTCAAACAGGTGAGTGATATGGTGGGAGCGATTACGCTGGCCAGCGATGAGCAGCGCCAGGGCATCGAGGAAGTCAACCGCGCGATTTCGCAGATGGACCAGGTGACGCAGCAAAACGCCGCGCTGGTCGAACACGCGGCCGGCGAAGTGGAGGTGCTGCAGGACCAGGCGGCGCAGCTGAATCACGCGGTCAGCGTGTTCAAGACTCAGCGCGATGGCTGGCACGGCGCGTCCGCGTTGGCGAGTGCGGCGCCGGCGGGCGGCGTGCGCGCCACGGCCGGCCTGCTGCCGGCGCCCGTTGGAGCCTGACGATGGGGGAAATCCTGCTCAAGCAGTCGGAGCCCGAGCGCCTGCGGGCGCTCCAGCAACTGGGCATCCTGAATACCAACACCAGCGAGTATTTCGACGGCATCACCAGGCTGGCGATGGAGATGTACGGCGTGGCCGGCTCCTACATCTCACTGCTGGACAGCGACCGCCAGTGGCTCAAGTCCACCGTGGGTTTCTGTCCGCCGAACACGCAGCGCGACCAGACCTTCTGCACCTACACCATCCAGCAAGCCAGCGTGCTGGTGGTGGAGGACACGCTGCTGGACGAACGTTTCGTCAACAACTCCATGGTCACCGGACCGCAAGCCGTGCGCTTCTACGCCGGCGCGCCGCTGATCACGCACGACGGTTATGCGATCGGCGCGCTGTGCCTGATCGATACCCGGCCGCGCAGCCTGACCGCCGCCGAGAAGGATAGGCTGACGACGCTGGCCGGCATGGTCATGGCCCACATCACGCTGGGCCGCGCGGTCGGCCATGTGGATGCGGTGAGCGGCATGCCGAACAAGTACCAGCTGTTTGAAGACCTGACCGCGCAAGCGCGCGATCACGCCGGCCAGCGGCGCGTGCTGGCGGACATCGACATGCCCGACGCCGCCAAGGCCTTTGAGATCATCCGTGTGCTGGGCGTGGCGGTGTACGACGATCTGGTACGTGAAGTCGGCGCCCGCCTGGTGCGATTGTTCGAGGGCAGGGCGCATGTGTATCACCTGACCGACGCGCGCTTCGCGGTTCTCTCAAGGGATGAGGAGACCGAACGCTTCATCGAGTACCTGCACAGCCTTGAGCCGGAGTTGCTGGCGCCTTTCAACAGCCTGAATATCCCGATGGTGCTGCCCAGCTTCGGCGGCATCGTGGTGTTCGACCTGTGCGCCCATTCGGCCAAGGACGCGCCGCGCAAGGCCGCTTCCGCCATCAACCTGTCGCTGGTCAACCAGCGGCGCTGGAGCCTTTACAGCAATACCGAAGACGAAAAACAGAAGCGCGCCTTCCGCTTGCTGAACGACGTGCGTCATGCCATCGCCAACGACCATTTCGAGCTGGTGTACCAGCCCAAGCACGAACTGGGCAGCGGCGCCTGCCTGGCCGCCGAGGCGCTGCTGCGCTGGGCCCATCCGGAACTGGGGCCGGTGTCGCCGGCGGAGTTCATTCCGCTGATCGAGAAGACGGCGCTGATCGGACCCTTGAGCCACTGGGTGATACGCACGGCCATCAGGCAAATCGCGGAATGGCATGCGGCGGGCAATTCGATCAAGGTGGCGATCAACCTGTCGGCGTACAACTTCGAGGAGCCGGATATCGTCGAACGCCTGGCGGCCACCTGCCGCGAGTTTGACGTCGATCCGCGCTACGTGGAAATCGAGTGCACCGAGGGCATCTGGATGGAAGGTCCCGGCATCCTGAAAGCGCTGCACGGCATCCGCGACCTGGGCATGAGCCTCGCGCTGGACGATTTCGGCACCGGCTACAGCAACTTCGCGTATCTGCAGAAGGTGCCGGCCACTGTGGTGAAGGTGGACCAATCGTTGATACGCAACGTCGACGCCAACCCGCGCGATCAACGCATCGTGCGTTCGCTGATCGGGCTTGCGCGCGAGCTGGATTACCTGGTGGTGGCCGAAGGCGTGGAGACCGAGCAGTCGCTGGGCCTGATCCGCGACTGGGGCTGCGACCTGGCGCAAGGCTATCACTTCGCTAAGCCGCTGAGCGCCGCCGCCTTCCTCGCGCACGCCATCCAGTACAGGGAAAGTCATACGGCGATAGCAGCCTGAGGATAGCAATTTGGCACTATAATTCAGGCCATGAAAACTTCATTGCGCCTGATACCCCTGATCCTGCTGCTGGCCGGCTGCCAGTCCCACATGCAGCGCGTGGCCGACTGCAAGGTCGGTGACTGGAACGCCATCGGCCACAAGGACGGCTTGCTCGGCGAGCCTGCCAACTATGCCGAGCGCAAGGACTTTTGCGACGACCACGCCGACAAGCCGGCGGCGACGGGTGCCGCCACGCGCTATGCGACCGGTTGGGCGCAAGGGAACTGGGACTTGTGGTACACCCGTGGCGGCACGGATGGCAAGGCCGGCGCGCAAGCGCAGTACGAGCGTCATGCCGCCAGCGAGGACGTGCGCAAGCACAAGACGCCGCTTAATCCCGCCGCCTACGACGCCGGCTGGCTGGCTGGGAATTCCGACTACTGGCGCGGCGTCGGCCTGCGCGAAGGCGCCGCCGGCCAGGCGCTGACACAAAAGGAAGCCAATCGTGGCAAGGCGGCCGCCGCGCAGCTGCGGTTTGACGATCAGGCTTACACCAACGGCTGGCGCGCCGGCAATCGCACCTTCTGGTCGGACGCCGGCGCCAACGATGCCCGCAACGGCATTCCTGACAGCGAGTTCCGCAACCGCGCGGCCGCCGCGCGCAGCGCCGGCGTCGACGTGCAGGAAGATTCCTACCGCGCCGCGTGGAATGCGGAAATCGTCAACTACTGGCGCAATCTCGGTACGCAGGACGCCACCAGCGGCAAGGAATTTGGCACGCGTGGCCGCGAAGCCAAGGCCAAGGGGCTGAAAATCCATGAGCGCGAATACCGCGAAGCGTGGGAAGCGCGCCTGCTCACGTACTGGCGCGACACCGGCGCGGCCGACGGCTATGGCCATCCCTTCATGCTGGAGCAGCGCATCAGCAATGCGAGCCGCGATGGCGTGTTCGTCATTCCAGGCACGCAGGATGCGTACACCAACGCATGGCGGGCGGAGAACGCGCGCTACTGCACGCCGGACAATGCCTTTGAGCGCGGCCGCGCGAATAGCGGCATGGCGGTGGAGGTTTGCGCCCCGGCGCTGCAAAACCAGTTGAAGCACGCCTATGTGAGCGGTCAGGATTTCGAGATCGCCGCGGCCAAGCACCGCCAGGCGGTGGACGAGGCCAATGAACTGGCCAGTCGGGTGCGCGATGCGCGCGGACGCCTGGGAAGACTGGAACGCGAGATTCGCGCCAATCTGGAACAGAAAGACCGTCCCGTCAACGACGAAACGGCCAAGCAGGACCGGCGCCGCGAACAGGAGCGGCGCGAGTTGAACGATTACCTGCAGCGGCTTGAACGCCAGCTGGACGATGCCCGCCGTTGGGTGGATCGCCATGACCAGCAAATGCAACGCCTGCGCCGCGAGATCTATTAGAGCCCGTTCAGTTGCACTTTTTTCGATGGTAAATGAGAGTGATTTGCATTACCATTGGAGCCTAAGTACAGTAACTGGATAACAAAATGACACCAATCAACGTCCGCCGCTGGGCATGGGTACACAAGTGGAGCAGCCTGGTCTGCACCGTGTTCATGCTGCTGTTGTGTGTGACCGGGCTGCCGCTGATCTATCACCACGAGATCGACCACGCGCTGGGCAACGCCATCGAGGCGCCAGCCATGCCGGCCGACACGCCGAAGGCCAGCCTGGATGACGTGATCGCCGCCGGCAAGTCGCTGTATCCGAACAAGGTGGCGATGTACCTGTCGCAGGAGGCGGACGAACCGGCGATCTGGTACCTGACCATGGGTGACAATCCGACCGACGAGAAATTCAAGTCGATCGCGGTCGATGCGCGCACCGCCAAGGTGCTGGGCGAGCCCTCGTTCGAGGGCAGCTTCCTGGGCGTGATGTTCCACCTGCACGTGGACTTGTACGCGGGCCTGTGGGGCAAGCTGTTCCTCGGTTTCATGGGGCTGCTGCTGGTGATCGCGATTATCTCGGGCGTGGTGTTGTACGCGCCGTTCATGCGCAAGCTCGATTTCGGCGAGGTGCGGCGCGAGCGTGGTCCGCGCGTGAAGTGGCTGGACCTGCACAATATGCTGGGCATCGTCACGCTGACCTGGGCGTTCGTGGTTGGCGCCACCGGCATGATCAACACCTGGGCGGACCTGATGCTGAAGTACTGGCAGGCCACCGAAATGGCGGAGATGGTGGCGCCTTACAAAGGCATGCCGGCGCCAACGCAACTGGGTTCGATGCAGAAATCGCTGGAGCATGCGGTGGCGGTCGAACCGGGCATGAAGATCGGCTTCGTGGCTTTCCCGGGTACGCCGTTTACCAGCCCTCACCACTACGGTATTTTCATGCGCGGGGACGAAGCGCTGACGTCGCGCCTGTACAAGCCGGTGTTGATCGACGCGCAAACCACCGAGATCACGGATCGCCGCGAGTTGCCGTGGTATCTCACCGGTCTGTTGATTTCGCAGCCGCTGCACTTCGGTGACTATGGCGGCGCGTGGATGCAGTTCCTGTGGGCGGCGCTGGATGTGATAACGATTTTTGTGCTGGGCAGCGGCCTGTATCTGTGGCTCAAGCGCGGCGCGCCGGCGCCGGCGCGGACTGCGGCCGCCGTCAAGGAAGAGGCGCTGGAGGCGACGGCATGAACGGTCCATTCATGCGCATGTGGGGCGCGCCGATCGCGCTGGCCATCCTGACCGTCATCGGACTGCTGTCGGCGCTGGTCGGTGATGGCGTCTGGGATCATGTATCCGCCGTCGCACTCGGCGTGCCGGTGCTGCTGTGCTGCTGGTATGGCTTGCGGCGGCGCACAAAAAACGATTGATTTATTTGCATGGGTTGATATGATTTCCATGCTGCCTACAAGGAGATCGCATGGAAGTATCACATCCGCACTACGATAGACTGATTGCCGCGGCGCGGCACGCAGGGCCGGTGACCGTGGCGGTTGCCCATCCATGCGACCGCAATGCGTTGGAGGGCGCGCTCGATGCGGCCAAAATCGGCATCATCAAGCCGATATTGGTGGGACCGCGCGAGCGTATCCGCCAGGCGGCCGAGGCGGCGCGGCTGGACATTTCCGCGCTGCCGCTGATCGACACGGAGCACAGTCACGCTTCGGCCGCGAAGGCGGTGGAGCTGGTGCGCGCAGGGCAGGCGTCCGCGCTGATGAAGGGTAGCCTGCACACCGATGAACTGATGGGCGCCGTGGTGGACACCGCCACCGGCCTGCGCACCGCGCGCCGGCTTAGCCATTGTTTTGTGATGGACGTGCCGGGCCGCGCCGAGCCGCTGATTATCACCGACGCCGCCGTCAATATCATTCCCACTTTGAACGACAAGGTCGATATCGTGCAAAACGCGATCGATCTGGCGCGCGTGTTGCGCTTCGATCCCGTCAAGGTGGCGATACTGGCCGCCGTGGAGACGGTCAGCGCCAAAATGCCTTCCACCATCGACGCCGCCGCGCTGTGCAAGATGGCCGATCGCGGCCAGATTACCGGCGCATTGATCGATGGTCCGCTGGCGATGGACAACGCCATCGATCCGGAGGCGGCGGCTATCAAGCACCTGGTGTCGCCGGTGGCCGGCCAGGCCAATGTGCTGGTGGCGCCCGACCTGGAGGCTGGCAATATGCTGGCCAAGAGCCTGACCTTCATGGCCGGCGCCAGCGCGGCCGGCATCGTGCTTGGCGCGCGTGTACCGGTGATCCTCACCAGCCGTGCGGATACTGTACAGGCACGGTTGGCGTCGTGTGCGGTGGCTGTACTGGTGGCGCACAGTGCCGGAGGCTGACGGCATGCGGGCCAACGACAGCATCATCGTGATTAACGCCGGCTCGTCCAGCATCAAGTTCTCGATGTTCAGCGGCCCGGCGCTGGCACTGACCCTGCGCGGCAAGATAGAGAACCTGTACAGCGGCGTGGCGCGCTTCATCGCGCAGGACGCGGACGGCTGTACAGTTGGCGAGCGTGATTGGCGGGATGGGCAGCTCGATCACGAGGGCGGCATGCGGTTCCTGTTCGATTTCGCCCAGACGCATCTCGCCGGACACCGCGTGGTGGCGGTCGGCCACCGGATTGTGCACGGCGGCGTGGCGCACAGCGGGCCAGAGCTGCTGGATGCGGCGTTGGTGGACGAGCTGGAGAAGCTGGTGCCGTTGGCGCCGCTGCATCTGCCGCGTAATCTGGCGCCGGTGCGCTCGCTGCTGGCGATGGCGCCGCATGTGCCGCAAATCGGCTGCTTTGATACCGCTTTCCACGTTGGCCAGCCGGAGGAGGCGCAAGCCTTCGCGCTGCCGGCGCGGATTACCGGTCTGGGTGTGCGTCGCTACGGCTTTCACGGTTTGTCTTACGAATACATTGCCAGCGTGCTGCCGCAGGCGGACCCGGCGCTCACGCACGCCAAGGTGGTGGCCGCCCATCTAGGCAACGGCGCCAGCATGTGCGCCATGCGGGCCGGGCGCAGCGTGGCCAGCACCATGGGCTTCACCGCGGTCGATGGCCTGCCGATGGGGACCCGCTGCGGCGCGCTCGATCCAGGCGTGGTGCTCTATCTGATGCAGGAGCTCGGCATGGACGTGGCTGCGGTGCAGAAGCTGATGTACCAGGAGTCCGGGTTGTTGGGTGTGTCCGGCATTTCGTCGGACATGCGCACGCTCGAGCGGAGCGACGATCCGCGCGCGAAGGCGGCGATCGCCTTGATGGTGTACCGCATCGGCCGCGAGCTCGGCTCGCTGGCGGCGGCGCTGGGCGGGTTGGACGCGCTGGTGTTCTCGGGCGGGATAGGTGAAAACAGCGCCAGCCTGCGGGCGGCGGTCTGCCGTGATGCCGCGTGGCTGGGCGTCGCGTTGGACGAGGCGGCCAACGCGGCCCCGGCGCCAGGGATAACGCGCATCAGTTCGGCCGACAGCAAGGTGGCTGTGTGGTTGGTGCCGGCCAACGAGGAGTTGATGATCGCGCGTCACGCGCTGGAACTGGTGGAGGCGGCATGAGCACGGAAACCGTGTATCCGATTTTGACTGGCAAGCGTGCGTTGGTGGTTGGCGTGGCCAACGAGCACTCGATCGCGTGGGGCTGCGCGCTGGCGTTCCGCAAGCTGGGCGCCGACGTGGTGCTGACCTATTTGAACGACAAGGCTCGTCCACATGTGGCGCCGCTGGCGGAACAGATCGACGCGCAATTGCTGCCGCTGGACGTCACCCAGCCTGGGCAAATGGAGGCGGTGTTTGGCGCGCTGGGCAAGCTGGATATTTTGGTTCATTCCATCGCCTTCGCGCCCAAGGCTGACCTGCAGGGCGGACTGCTGGATTGTTCGCTGGAAGGCTTTCTGCAGGCGATGGACGTTTCCTGCCATTCCTTCATCCGCATGGCGCGCCTGGCGGCGCCGCTGATGAGCGAGGGTGGCTGCATGTTCGCCATGAGTTACCACGGCGCGGATAAAGTGGTCCCCAACTACAACGTGATGGGGCCGGTGAAAGCCGCGTTGGAAGCGGCTTGTCGGTATCTGGCCTATGAAGTGGGTCCGAAGGATATCCGCGTGCACGCCATCTCGCCGGGGCCGTTGCAGACGCGTGCCGCTTCCGGCCTGAAGGATTTCGACCATTTGCTGTCCGACGCCGTCGCGCGCGCGCCGCTGGGCGAGCTGGTGGATATTATCGACGTGGGCAACACCTGCGCTTATCTGGCTTCACCGTACGCGCGGCGGCTGACCGGCAGCACCGTGTATGTCGACGGCGGCCTCAACATCATCGCCTGAAAGGAATCTCCGATGCAGCTCATCCTCCGCGGCTTGCACGGCGACGACAGCGAGGAAAGCGTGACCAGGGAGCTGGCCCCTTATCTGCACGTCACGCATGTCGAGATGGTGCGCCAGGGCATGGATGACAATCCCTGGGCGCTGGTGGAGGTGGCCGATCCTTACGAACGGGTGTGGAATGTCTGCAACCAGCTGCGTGGCGTGTTCCATCGCGGCAAACCGCTGCATCTGCACATCGCGCTGCATCAGGAGCCGGACGTCAGTTAGCCCAGGAAAATTCCTTCGGCAGCGCCTGCCAGCGTTGTTCGTAGTTGTCGCTCCACAGACGGCGTGGCGCGACATCCTTGCGCGGCAACGCCAGCGACAGGATGCGGTGGTTGTCGCGGTAAATCAGTTCGGCCGCATCCAGCGCGGCGATGGTCGCCTCCATGTCCGCCAGTTGCGGCAAATCCTTGGCGAGCGCTTCGGCGGTGCGCGGCCGTTCGGCCGCCAGCATGACGGCGGTGGCGTCGGCGTCCAGCTGATGCAGGCGTGGCGTCGCGTATCGCTGGTCGTCCAGCCGCATGCGGCCTTGGCCGTCCAGCTCGTAAAGCAGGCTGGGCTCGCGTTCGCAGTAGGTGGCCTTCCATGCGCCGCACAGGCGATCGATGTCGCGGTACAGCCGCGACAGGCGCGGCGGCGGTTCGAACGACGAGTCAAAAATATAGCAGTAGCGGTCCAGGTCGAAGCCGGATTGCCGCAGGTAGGATGGCGAGAAAATCAGGTCGTACGAGGGCTCGTGGCCGGTCGGGCGCAGGGCGAAGCGCTGCGGCTCAGTTTGCATTGGCGCGTAGCGCGTGACCAGCATGCGGGTGCGGTTGGCGGGCGGCGCCAGGTGTGCCAGGCGGGGCAGCTGCAGCACCATCCGGGCATAGGCGTCGACGTCGTCATCTGGCAGGCCGAACAGCAGGTTGTACAGAATGACGATGCCATGGCGCCGGCCCAGCAGCAACAGGTGGACGTTTTGTATGCCCGACACGCCCTTGTCCATGCGCTTGAGCGCGGGCGTGGAGAACGACTCGATGCCGGGCTGGACCTCGACAAAACCGGCGGCGGCCAGCAGCCGGGCTTGCACACCGGTGATGTTGGCCTTGAGCTCGCACTTGATGTGGTAGGGCGCGCCCAGCGCCGCCAGCCGGGGCAGCAGGGTGGCGTAGTATTGCTGCGGCATGATGTAGTCGGCGAAACGGAAGCCGTGCGAGCCGTAGCGCCGGCTTAGCCGGTCGAGCGTGGCCAGCACGGCGTCGGCGCCGCGCGCCCGGTATTGCAGGTCGTCGTCGTGGATGCCGCAGAATACGCAGTGGTGCGCCGCGCCCCACCAGCAGCCGCGTGAGTTTTCAACCGGCAGGCGGTCGATCAGGATGTCGATCCGGCTGGTATCGCGCAGCCGGCGCAGGTCGGCGAAGAAATCGTCGAAGTTGGGATCCGGCAGCGCGTTCATGTCCACCAGCGGGGCCGGTGGCGTACGCGCGACCTGGCCGGCCGCGTCGCGATACAGCAGGTTGGGCACACGCTGGAAGTCGCGTGGCAGGCGGACCGAGGCGTGCGCCAGCTCCACGATGCATGGCTCGCCCTCGCCGGTGCACACGCAGTCTATCCACGGGAAGGCCTTCAGCAGCATGCTGCCGGTGGGCTCGCGCACGGCGTAGCCGCCCAGCGCGATGAGCAGGTCCGGACGTGCCTGTCTCAGGCGGGCGGCGATCGCCGCCGAAGCAATGGTCTGGTCGAACATGCAGGTGAAGCCCACCATGGTGGGCCGCCATGCGAGCATGTCGTCCGCGTGCGCTTGCACCCAGGCCGGCACCACATGCTCTCGCAAATGAAGGATATGCGACGCCACGCCGGGTATGCCGCCGTACCGCCGATGGTCGATGCGCTCGTCGGCAATGAGCTCCGCGCACTTGCGCCACAGCAGCCGGCGCTGGGCCGGCGTGACCACGGGGTCGAGGATGCCGCTGAAGAGGAAGTCGTTCAAGCCATACACGTCGGCCAGCGCGTCGTAGGTGTCGCCGCGCAGCCAGTCCAGCGCGAACAGGTTCAGGTGCAGCACGCGGCTGGCGACGCCGTGCCGGTCCAGCACCGCGCGCAACAGGCCGAGGCCGAGACTGGGCTCGTTCAGCGAGGTCCACGGCGGACTGACCAGCAGCACGCGCGGCGACGGTGCGGCCGGCGCCGCCTTCCGCGCCGGCGGCGCCATGGCCAGCGGCCGGTGAATGGGGATCACGCGTTGGTGCATGATGCGCGCCGTTAGAATTTCGGCTGGCCCGAGCGATCCTCGATAATCCCGCCCGGCCGCAAGGTGAGCAGCACGCCGACGATGATGACCACGTCGGTCACCACCTCCGGCGTGCTGACCGGCCCGCCCGTGATGGCCGCGCTGCCGAGTATGCGGTCGATGGCGTCGACGCTCAGCTTGGCGCCCAGCGATTCCGCCACGGCGGCCGGCTGCGCGGTCCAGCGGTCGATGAAGCGGCCGTCGGCGGCGACCTTGTGGTACAGCTCAACCACTTCCCGGCTCACCGGGTCCGTGATGCTTTCCAACTGCGAGGGCGCGACCTGCCGCAGGCTGGCCGCCGCATGTTCGGACAGGCGGAAGCCGAGCTTTTCCGCTGTGGCGTTGGGGTCTTCAAACACGTCCGCCGTCGCCACGCCGGCCGCGCTGGCGGCGCCGAGGAAGTTGCTGACTTCGGCGGTGAGCTGGTTGTGCTGGCTCAGGTCCGGCAGCGATGGCGAGCCCACCGTGGGCCACGGCAGCGGACGCGGCGGCGCCCCGGTCGAGCCGCAAATGAAACCGTCGTCATACTCGAGATACACCAGCGCGTCCTCGCCGGCCAGCGGCCCGACCGCCGCCTCCACGCGCTCGATGGCGAGGTTGGACACGCGGGTGAGCAGGGCGTTCAGTTCCTGCCCCATGTGCTCGTCGAGCGCCTCGTCCTGCGCCGAGCGCAGCAGGTTGGCGACGCCGCGCAGCTGCGCCAGGATGGCCGGCGCCAGTGGCGGCAGGGTGTGCACGCCGGTGGCGTCCAGATACAGACCGCCGGCGTCGCCGCCGTCCAGCAGGATCAGTCGTGCCGACTGTTCTTCCATGTTTGCCGTATTCATGATGTGCTCCTAGATCAGGGACTGATGCTGAAGATCGACCCGGCGCGCGGATCGCAGATTGATGTGCTGCTGTGGCGGCACGTGCAGCACGCGCAGTTGCGCCGCGTCGCGCCCGTGGTGGTTGCGCGCCAGTTGCAGCGCCTCGCTTTCGAGTTCGTCCGGCGTGGGGACCGGCGCGCCGGGCAGCGCCATGACGGAGTGGGTATGCACGATATTGCCGGTGCTGGCGTCATACACCACGCAAGTGCTGAGATCGCCCTGTGTCTGCTTCATGATGCGCTCCTAGTCAAATGCCATCACTGTGGCGGTGGCCACGCCGGTGCGGAACAGCGCATCGAGCTGGAAGGTGATGTCCACGCAGTCGGCCATCCACAGCATGCTGGGTTCGGCGCCGGTCTCGAAGCCATTGCCGCCGAAACCCTGGTCGTCGAATTTGCTCCAGCGCAGGATGTAGGCCGACAGGCGGCTGGGCGGCAGGATTTCGGTCGGCACGTCGCCGCCGGGGATGCCGAAGGACGCGCCTTCCTCGATATCGCGCGCGAGCGAGATGTGCGTGTAGACGCTCTTGGGCGCGGGCAGGCGCAAGGTGAAGGTGGCGCTCACTTGTGGCGCCGCCAGGTGCGCGCTGGCGAATAGCCAGACGCCGATGACGTTCTCAGCCAATAACATGACGGCCTCCATTCCGGTGTAGCAGCGGAGGCCATCTTCGCAGGGAGATTCCTGCTCAGGTTTGAGAAAAATCAAACGCGCGCGTGGATGAACGCGGGCAATGATTGAGCCAGGTTAACGCGCTTTTTCAGCAAGGAAGGCGTGAATTTGCGACACCACGGCCGCGCCTTCGCCGACGGCGGCCGCCACCCGTTTGGTGGAATTGGCGCGCACGTCGCCGATCGCAAACACGCCGGGCACGCTGGTCTCCAGCGCCGCCCGCGCGACGCCGTCGCGGACGTCGAACCCCGTCCGGATGAAGCCCTTGTCGTCGACCTGTACACCGCAATCACCCAGCCAGCCAGTGTTAGGGTCGGCGCCGATGAACAGGAATACACGGCAGATGTCATAGTCCTTTTCCAGCGAGGTGCGATTGTCGCGCACGCGCACTTGCTGCAAGCCTTCCTCGTCCGAGCCTTCCAGCGCGACGATTTCCGATTCGGTATGCAGTTCGATATTGGGCGTGGCGGCGATGCGGTCGATCAGGTAGCTGGACATGGTGGAAGCCAGGCTGTCCTTGCGGATCAGGATGTGCACCTTGGCCGCGTGGGCGGACAAGTACACCGCCGCCTGGCCGGCCGAATTGCCGCCGCCGACCAGGATCACTTCCTCGGATGCGCACAAACCGGCTTCCAGCGGGGAGGCCCAGTAGTACACGCCCTTGCCTTCGAACTGCCGGAGATTGGCCAGCGAGGGGCGGCGATAGCGCGCGCCGCACGACAGCACCACTGTACGGGCCTGCAAGTGCGTCAGGCTGCCGCACATTTCCACCTGTATTGGATAGCTGTCGCACAGCAGGCGGCCCGCTGGCGCGGGGATCGCCATCTTCACGCCGAACTTCTGCGACTGCACGAAAGCCCGTCCGGCCAGCGCACCGCCAGAGATACCGGTCGGGAAGCCGAGATAGTTTTCGATACGCGCGCTTGCGGCAGCCTGGCCGCCGTAGGCGCGGGTCTCCAGCACCAGTACAGTTAAACCCTCGGACGCCGCGTACACCGCTGTGGCCAGTCCGGCCGGGCCGGCGCCGACCACGATCACGTCCCAGACATCGTCCGGGCTTAGTTCCGGCAGCGTGCCAAGACAGCGGCCCAGGTCGACCACGCTGGGGTTTTTCTTGACATCGCCGTTCGGGCACACGGCCAGCGGCCAGTCTTGCGCGTCCGGTTGATAGTGTTCGCACAGGGCGCGCGCCTGCTGGTCGCTGCGCGGATCGAGCACGCGGTGTGGCAAACCATTGCTGGACAACCAGCCCTGCAGGGCGTGCATGCGCGGATGGCCCGGCGTGGCCACCAGCACCAAACCGCCTTCCTTGTTTTCGATCTGTTCCACGCGGCGCAGGATGAAGGCGCGGACGATGCGCTCGCCCAGCTCAGCCTCCGCGACAATCAGCGCGCGCAGGCCTTCCACGGTCAGCATCAAGGCTTCCACGTCGCCGATGGCGTGGCCGTTGACCAGCGTGGGCGCGCCAGCCAATTGGCTGATTTCGCCGGCAAACTCGCCGGGACCGTGCTCGGTGATGATGGAGGAGTTACCCAGGCCGTCGTAGCGGCTGATGCGGATGCCGCCCTTCAGCACCACGTACATGCCGAAGTAGGTCAGGCCTGCCTCGAACAAACGCTCGCCATCGCGGAAGCACATCAGGGTGCCGAAGCGCTGGACGCGTTTGATCTCGGTCGCGTTTAACTTGGGCAGCGCCTGCGCGGTGCGGGTTTTGAAAGTGTCGTAGATGGCCATGGGCCATAGTCTAGCGCGAAATTTCCGCTGCTCGCCAGATGCTAAAGTAATACTTTCAGCCAGTGTCGCTTGTAGTCGTCCCACCCGGCCAAATGGAGTGGCCTGGCGGTGTGCTTGCGATCGGGAGGCACGCGGCGCCAGTGATGCAGCATCCAGCCGCCGCAGGTAGTGCCGCTGCTGTCGTCTGTGCTGCTGACTCGCTGGCGTGGGCGCAATGCGGCAAGCAGTGGCCCGAACCACGGATTGCCGGTAAAGCTGCCTTCGATGACGATGGCGGCGCCGTCGTGATGGACGCCCAGCGCATCCAGGCAGTAATCGCTCATCAGCACGCAGTACAGCGTCGCCAGGGCATAGCGCTGGCGCGGGTTGGCCGGCACGGGGCCGGCGATGGCGCCGGCACGATGGCCGAACGGGCCGCTCGCGCCGGCAAAGCTGGGCAGGGCCAGCGTGGCTTGTTCAATCACGGCCTGTAGATCGGCGATGCCGCATGGCTCGGGGTCGCCGCCGGCCAGCTCCGCGAATTCGCGGCCGCCCATGAAGCGCATGCAGGGCACGGCCTCGCCCAGCGCATTGCTGTTGGCGAGCATGTCGGCGTTTTCGCGCAGGCTATCCAGCGGCATGCCGGGAGCGGCGGCGATCACCCAGGTGCCGGTCGACAGGACGGCCGGCGATGGCGTGGCGGTCAGATGCCTGAGCAGCGAGGCGTTGCTGTCGTGGATGCCGCACAGCACGCGGCATTCCGGCGGCAGGCCGGTACGCAGCGCCAGCTCCGGCTTGATGACGTTGAGCGGCGCCCAGGCAGGCCGCAACGGCGCGAACAAACGGGTCCAGCCCATGCGCTCCACCAGCGATGAATATTGTTTGCGCGATGGTTGCCACAAGTCGGTATGGCAGCCGAGCGAGGTGACCTCGCTGGCCGGCACGCCGCACAGCCGCCATGCCCAGTATTGGGGATACATCAGGATGTGGCGCGCGCGGCGGAACTGCTTGGGGAAGGCTTGCGATTGCCACACCAGTTGCCGCCCGAGGTTCAGGCCCGCCGGCAGCTTGGGCGAATGCGTGGCCGAGTAAGGCGGGCGCTCCACCGCGTAATGCGCTTGATGGGAGGCCGGCAGCTCGTATTCGTAATCCAGCACCGGCAGTACCAGGCCCTCCTCATCCACCAGCGCGGCGGTGGCGCCGTGGGTGACGGGGACGATGGCGCCCACCGGCGTCATTTGGGCGAAATCCCGCATCCCGTCCAGCATCCATTCCCAGATGCGCTCCGTGTCGTGATGCGGATAGGGGCCCTCGCGCGCGATGGTGTTGGGGCTGCGCTGTTCGGCCAGCACCGCGCCCGCATCATCGAGCAGCACCAGCTTGACGTTGGTTTTACCGATATCGAGAACGATGGTGGCGCTCATTTTCCACGTCCGCGCAGCAGCCGTGGCAGGGCGATGGTCGCCAGCAGCAGGATGCCAATGACGATGGTCATGTAGATGCCGGGGACGTTGGCCAGCGACAGCCCATAGGTCACGGTGCCCAGCGTGAGCACGGCCAGCATCACGCCGCCGATGGTGCCCGCACCGCCGGCGATGCTCACGCCGCCGAGGATGACCATGGTGATGATCTCCAGCTCCCAGCCCATGGCGATGTTGGGGCGCGTGCTGCCGATGCGGCCCGTCAGCAGGTAGCCCGCCAGGCCGGCCATGGCGCCGGTCAGGATGAACAGCGCGAGGCGGTAGCGGTCCACCGGAATGCCGGAGAAGCGCGCGGCGACCGGGTTGTTGCCGATGGCGTAGATGCGACGCCCCCAGCTTGTCGCGTGCAGTATCACGGCGAACAGCGCGGCGCAGACCAGCAGGATGGTGAATTCGCGCGGCAGGCTGCCGAAGAAGTAGCCTTGGCCCCAGTCGGCCATCAGTTGCGGATAGCCGGTGTAGGCCTGATCGCCCAGTATCACGCTGGCCAGCCCCCGGAACAGCGATACGGTGCCGATGGTGACCACGATGGACGGCAGGCCAAAGCGCGTGACCGTGACGCCATTCAGCCCGCCGCACAGCGCGCCGGTCGCGAGGGCGATCGGCAGCAGCGCCTCCGGCGGTGCGCCGTTGACGTTGGCCCAGCCCATCGCGACCGAGGACAGCGCAAGAATGCCGGAGACGGAGATGTCGATCTCGCGGCAGATGATGAGCAACGCCATCGGCAGCGCGATCAGCGCCTTTTCGCTGAAGTTGAAGGTGCCGTCGGCAAGGTTGTCCAGATCGAGGAAGTTCGGCAGCAGAATGCTGTTTGCCACAAACGCCGCCAGCAGCAGGAAGGCCAGCAGGCTCTCGCGCCGGCCCAGCAACGCGCGGATGCGGAAGCCGGGGCGGTCCGCGATGACGTGGCGCGACGGCGGGCCGCTGGCGCGCACCGCGTCGCCGCCTGGCCTTGTCGCGTCGGATAACAAGCTGCTGCCGTTCATGCCACGCTCCTCCCATGCAGCGGCAGGATCTGCCGGCCGCCTTGCTTGCCATTGCGGGCGTTGATCAGTACCGCGGTCAGGATCACGATCCCGGTCAGCGCGCTTTGCCAGAACGGCGATACCTTCACGACCGGCAGGGCGTTGCCGATCACCGCGAGGAACAGGCCGCCTAGCACAGCGCCGGCCACGCTGCCGCAACCGCCGGCGATGCTGATGCCGCCGATGACGCAGGCCGCGATCACGGTGAACTCGAAGCCGTAGGCGATTTCGGTGTAGGCCACGGCATATCGCGCCACCCACAGATAGCCGCACAAGCCGGCCATGGCTCCAGACAGGCCGTAAGTCCACAGCAGGCGCCGCGCGATCGGAATACCGACATAGCGCGCCGACGAAGGCTCGTTGCCGATGGCGTACAGGTCGCGGCCAAAGCGGCTGTGCCGCGCCACGTACCATGCCGCCAGCACGGTCAGCGCCGCGATCCACACCAGATGGGTAACGCCCAGCAGCCGCGCCAGCGGGAAGGCGATGAACCCGGCCGGCATCTGGTGCGACGATACCCATGCGCCGCCGGACAGCACAAACACCATGCCGCGATATACGCTCATCGTGCCGAGCGTGACGACGATGGGCGGCAGATCCAGGTAGCCAATCAGGCAGCCATTCACCAGCCCAAGCAGCAGGCCGATGGCCAGCGCCGCCAGCACCACCACCATCAGCGGCAGGGAAGGGAAGCGCGCCGCCAGCAGCGCCGACATCATGCCCGCCAGCGCCAGCGTGGAGGCCATCGACAAATCCACGCCGCGCGTGACGATCACCAGCATCTGCGCCAGCGCCAGCATGATGAGCAGTGTGCTGTCGGTCAGCAGGTTGGCCAGGCTGCCCGGCGTCACGAACACCGGCGCGCGCACGCCGACCAGCGCCACCAGCGCCACGATGCACAGCGCCAGCTGGGTTTCGCGCATTTTCAACAGCGCCTTCATACGCATTCCTCCACCGCCAGCGCGCAGCCGGAAGCCGCGGCCACGATCATCTCCGGGGTGGCTTCGCCGCGCTGGTATTCGCTCTCGATCCGGCCTTGATGCATGACGATGATGCGGTCCGCCAGACCCATCACCTCCGGCAGCTCGGACGACACCAGGATCACGGACAGGCCCTTGGCCACCAACTCGCTGATAAAGCGATGCACGGCGGCCTTGGAGCCGATGTCGATACCCTTGGTCGGTTCGTCGAGGATAATCACCTTGGGATCGGTCGCCAGCCACTTGCCCAACACGACCTTTTGCTGGTTGCCGCCCGAAAGCTCGGACACGTTCTGCGTCAGGTGCGCCGCTTTCAGTTCCAGCTGCTCCGCGTAGTGGCGCGCAATGGCCGTCTCCTGCGCGCGTCGGCCGCGCAGGAAGAAGCCAACCCGCGACAGGATCGGCAAGGTGATGTTGTGCAGGATGGGCAGCGTCAAGTGCGCGCCCTGATGCTGGCGGTCTTCCGGCACGTAGGCGATGCCATGGGCGATGGCGTCCGCCGCAGAGCCGATGGCGGCCGGCTTGCCGTGCATGGACACGGCGCCGCGCACGCCTGGCGTCAAGCCAAACAGCGCCTGCATCACCTCGGACCGGCCGGCGCCCACCAGACCGTAAAAGCCAAGGATTTCACCCTGACGCAAAGAGAAGCTCACATCATCGAATTCGCTTGGATGGCTGAAGTTGCGCACCTCGAGCACGACGTCGCCTGGCGTCACATCGGCTTTCGGATAGGTTTCCTTGACCGAGCGGCCGACCATCAAGGCCACCAGCTCCGGCTCCGTGATGTCGGCAAGCGCGCCTTCCGCGATGAACTGACCGTCGCGCAGCACCGTGTAGCGATCCGCGACGGTAAAGATTTCGTCGAACTTGTGCGAGATGAAAATCACCGCTGTGCCGGCGGCGCGCAATTGGCGGATGATGCGATACAGTTCCTGAATCTCGCGTTGCGACAACGAGGCGGTCGGCTCGTCCAGGATAACGACCCGCGCATCCTGCGACAGCGCTCGCGCGATCTCCACGAAATGACGTTGCGCCACGCTCAAATCCTTCACGCGGGCGCGCACCGGCAGCGATACCTCCAGCCGCTGGAACAGCTTTTCCGCCTCGGACTCAATCCGTTTCCAATCGATGCGCGCACCGCGTACCGGCTGGCGGCCGACGTAGATATTCTCCGCCACCGTCAGTTCGTCGAACATCACCGTTTCCTGGTGCACGGCCGTGATCCCGGCCCGCATGGCGTCCTGCGCGTTGGCGAAAGCCACCGGCTGGCCAGCCAGCGTGATGCTGCCCTCATCGGGTTGATAAATGCCGGTCAGGATTTTCACCAGTGTCGATTTGCCCGCGCCGTTCTCGCCGATCAGCGCCATGACTTCGCCGGCGCGCACCGTCAGCGCGACTTGATTCAGCGCGACGATGCCCGCAAAGCGCTTGCAGATCCCGGTCAGCCGCAGGACCGGGCTTGTATTCGTGGTCATAGGACTTCCAGCTCAGAAGATCTTGGAGAATTTGTCGACGTTGCCTCTATCGTAGGTGAACGGCGGCGCCATCGCGCCTTCGCCCTTGTCGTCAATCGCGATGCTGCCCATGCGGCCGGCGGAGATGCTGCCGCCCGGACGCGCGGTGGGCTGGTTCTTCACGAAGTCATACGCCGCGTAGGTGGCCGCGTAGCCAAGATCGATAGGATTCCAGATCGCGAACTCGCGCACCGCGCCGCTCTTCACGTGGCCCGCCATCTCGGACGGCAGCCCCAGGCCCGTGACGAACACCTTGCCCACCAAATGCTCATCCACCACCGCCTTGCTGGCGGCGTTGATCCCCACCGTGGTCGGCGCGATGATGGCTTTCAGGTGCGGATTGCTGCGCAACAGGCCGATCGCTTCGCGGTAGCTCTTGTCGGACTGGTCGTCGCCGTAGACCGTGGCCACCAGTTTCATCTTGGCGTACTCCGGTTTTTCCAGCGTCTTCTTCATCACCCCGATCCAGATATTCTGGTTGGTGGCCTGCGCCGATGCCGACAGGATGGCGATTTCGCCCTGGCCGCCGATGGCATCGGCCGCCATCTGGATCTGCTTCTCGCCGATCAGATCCGCGTTGGAGGGATTCAGCTGCATCAAGCGGCCTTCCGGCGCCAGGCCGCTGTCGAAGGAAATCACCTTGATGCCGCGCGCCATGGCTTTCTTCGTGATCGGCACCAGCGCGTTCGGATCGTTGGCCGAGATGACGATGGCGTTGACCTTCTGGCTGATCAGCGAATTGATGATCTCAATCTGGCCTTCCGCGCTGGGCGTGGTGGGGCCGGTGTAGATGATCTCGACGTTCTTGAGTTCCTTGGCCGCGTCCCTGGCGCCGGTGTGGGCGGCGTCGAAGAAGCCGTTGCCGAGGTTTTTCACCACCATGGCGATGCGGATCTGGTCAGGCGCTTTCTCCTTGCAGCCAGCGATGGCTGCGAGCAGGCCGGCGGCAACGGCCGCCAATACGATCTTCCTGAGCTTCAATGCGTGGCCTCCGGCTGGAACATGCCCACGGCCTCATAGCCGTACGGCGCATTGAATGAGGATGGCGCCATCTGCACCGGCAGCGCTTCACGCTCCACCGTCACCACGCGCACGCCGGATTGTTCCAGCAGCTGCACGGCCGCATCGGATGCCTCGGTATCGGTGATCACGGTCGACACGCGGTTCAAGCCGCACAGGATCAGGCCCGCCTTCTTGGCGAACTTGGAGCTGTCGGCCAACACGATCAGTTCCTCGGCCTGCGAGATCAGGCGCTTCTCGGCCTGGATCAGCAGCGGGTCGGCCTCCATCAGGCCAAGCAGCGACAGGCCGTAGACGCTCATGAACATCTTGGCGGCGTAGTGGTGCTGGGTGATGTCGTTGTCGAAGGGGCTGAGGATGACGTTCTGTTCGCGGTACACCTTGCCGCCGGGGACGATGATCTCGTTCTCGCTGGAGACCAGCAGGCGCTCGGCCATCAGGAAGGAGTTGGTGAGGATCTTGAGGTGATGGTCGGTCAGGAATTCGGCCATCATGAAGGTGGTGGTGCCGCCGTTGATGATGATGGTTTCGCCCTCGTTGCACATGCCGGCCGCGTAGCGGGCGATGGCGCGTTTGTGCTCGGCGCGGCACTGGATATTGTTCTGGAAGGTCTCGCTGGTGAGCGTGAAGCCGCGTTTTTTCTGCTCAAGGTTGGCGGCGCCGCCGCGCGTCCGGGTGAGCAGGCTGCGGGCGGCCAGCCAGCTGATATCGCGCCGCACGGTGGCCGGCGAGGCGTTCAGCCAGTCGACCAGCTGCGGCACGCTGGCCGTATTATGTTCGGCAAGCAGTTTCAACAAACGCTTGCGACGCTTGTGATTTACCATTTAAGTCTCCTTTTATTCAGTGCTACTGCCGTCATTGCTGCGGCGTGCCCGTTTATTAACGACAGAGGCTAAACGCTTCCAAATCGTCCGTCAATCACAGATCAATCAATTTCGTGATTGTTTTGATGCACGCTACCATTTCTGATCAGGTTTTAATCACCGATGTGATTATTTCGTTCTTGCTCATCATCTTGATTGCTTCCGCATTGACACCCATGGCGCGCCGGTTTCTACTGAATAAAGTAAAAACACAAACACGGAGACCAGCAATGAAAGAACCCCCGATCACTTCCTTGTGGGACGACGCCGCGGCGGCCAGCATGAGCGAACCGGAACTGCTGCTATACCGTTCCAATCTGCTTGGATCGGATCTGCGCATCACGAACTTCGGCGGCGGGAACACCTCGGCCAAGGTGATGATGGAAGACCCGCTCACCGGCGCGCAGGTGGAGGTGCTGTGGGTGAAGGGCTCCGGTGGTGACCTGGGCAGCATCAAGATTGATGGTTTCTCCACGCTGTACATGGACAAGCTGCAAGCGCTGAAGGGCCGCTATCGCGGGCTGGCGCACGAGGATGAAATGGTGGCCTACCTGCCGCACTGCACCTTCAACCTGAATCCGCGCGCCGCCAGCATCGACACGCCGCTGCACGCGTACATCGCGCGCAAGCACGTCGACCACATGCATCCGGATTCGGTGATCGCGATCGCCGCCTGCGCCAGCAGCCAGGCGCTGACGCAAAAGATTTTCGAGGGCGAACTGGGATGGCTGCCATGGCAGCGTCCCGGCTATGACCTCGGCCTCAAGCTGGAAGCGCTGTCGCAATCGCAGCCGCAGCTGAAGGGGATCATTCTCGAGGGCCACGGCCTGTTCACCTGGGGCGACACCGCCAAGTCCTGCTACGAAGCCACGCTGGCCATCATCAAGCGCGCGGAGGAATGGCTGGCGGCCAACGTCAAGCAGCCGGTGTTCGGCGGCACCGCGATCACGCCACTGCCTGCGGAGGAGCGCAGCGCGTTCGCGGCGCGCCTGATGCCGCTGCTGCGCGGGAAAATCAGCCGAGACGAATACAAGCTCGGTCACTTCGACGACAGCGCGGCGGTGCTGGAGTTTGTGTGCAGCCGCGACTTGCAGCCGCTGGCGGCACTGGGTACCTCCTGCCCGGACCACTTCCTGCGCACCAAGATCCGGCCGTTCGTGGTGGACTTCGATCCGGCGAACCCGGACTTCGACAAGCTGGTGGCCGGGCTGGATGATGCGCTGGAAGCCTACCGCGCCGACTACAAGGCCTACTATGATCGCTGCAAGCGCGCCAACAGCCCGGCCGTGCGCGATGCGAATCCCATCATCTACCTGATCCCCGGCGTCGGCATGCTGTCCTTCGCCAAGGACAAGGCGACGGCGCGTATCGCCGGTGAGTTCTACGTCAACGCCATCAACGTGATGCGCGGCGCGAACGGCGTGGATAGTTACGTCGGCCTGCCGGAGCAGGAAGCCTTCGATATCGAATACTGGCTGCTGGAAGAGGCCAAGCTGCAGCGCATGCCCAAGCCCAAGAGCCTTGCTGGCCGCATCGCGCTGGTGACCGGCGGCGCCGGCGGCATCGGCCAGGCGGTGGCGAAGCAGCTTCTGCGGGAGGGCGCTTGCGTGATGCTGACCGATATCGATCCGGAAGCGCTTGAGCAGGCGCACGAGGATCTGGCCAAGGCCGGCGGCAAGGACAATGTCGGCAGCGTGGTCGCCGATATCACCAGCGAGGCGGAGGTCGAGAACGTGCTGAAGGCGGCGTCGCTGCGCTTTGGCGGGCTGGATCTGCTGGTGTCCAACGCCGGCATCGCCTCTTCCTCACCGCTGGAAGACACCACCATGGACGTCTGGCAGCGCAATCAGGACATTCTGGTCAAGGGCTACTTCCTGGCCAGCCGCGAAGCCTTCCGCATCATGAAGCTGCAAAAGCTGGGCGGCAGCATGGTCTTCGTCGCCAGCAAAAACGGTTTGGTGGCGTCGGCCGGCGCGTCGGCCTACTGCACCGCCAAGGCGGCGGAAATCCATCTGGCGCGCTGCGTTGCGCTGGAGGGGGCGCCGCATGGCATCCGCGTCAACGTGGTGAATCCGGACGCGGTGATCCGTGGCTCGCGTATCTGGGATGGCAAATGGAAGCAGGAGCGCGCACAATCGAACAAGATCGACGCCGATGACGTGGAGGCCTTCTACCGCGACCGCAGCATGCTGAAACTGAGCGTGCTGCCGGAGGATATCGCCGAGGCGGTGTACTTCCTGTCCAGCGACAAGGCGGCCAAGAGCACTGGTAATATCCTGAACGTGGACGCCGGCAACGCGGGCGCGTTCACGCGATAAAAAGAATTGGAGACAATGTGAGCACCATTATCGACAGCGGCCGCGTGGCCGAGCACAACGCTCAACTGCGCGCCGGACTGAATGCGGATTATGAGGCGCTGGGCGGCATGCTGGCCCGCCGCGGCGTGGACATCGAAAAACTGACAGCCGCCGCGCAAGGCTTCGCCGTGGCCTTGCCCAGCTGGGGTGTCGGCACCGGCGGCACGCGCTTTGCGCGTTTTCCGGGCCGGGGCGAGCCGCGCAATGTGTTTGAAAAGCTGGACGACTGCGCGGTCATTCATCAACTGACGCGCACCACGCCGGGCGTGTCGTTGCACTTCCCTTGGGATAAAACCACCGATCCGGCCGCGCTGCGCCAGCAAGCCGAAAGCCACGGCCTGTATTTCGACGCGGTCAACTCCAACACCTTCCGGGATCAGGCAGGGCAGGAGCACAGCTATAAATACGGTAGCCTGACCGCTGTCAACGCCGCCACCCGCGCGCAGGCGGTGGCCCACAACATCGAGTGCATCGAGTTGGGCAGGGCGCTCGGTTCGAAAGCGCTCACGGTGTGGGTGGGCGACGGCGCCAACTTCCCGGGCCAGCACAATCTGCGCGGCGCGCTGGAACGCTACCTGGGCAGCATGCGCGAGATTTACGCGGCCTTGCCGGCGGACTGGCTGATGTTCATCGAACATAAGCTGTTCGAGCCGGCGTTCTACGCCACCACCATCGCCGACTGGGGCACCAGCTTCGCCTGCGCGCAGACGCTGGGCGAGAAGGCGCGCTGTCTGGTCGACCTGGGCCATCATGCGCCGAACACCAATATCGAGATGATCGTGGCGCGTCTTGCGCAATTCGGCAAGCTGGGTGGCTTCCACTTCAACGACAGCAAATACGGCGACGACGATCTGGATTCGGGCAGCATCAATCCATTCCAGCTGTTCCTGGTGTTTAACGAGCTGGCCGACGCGGCCGAGCGTGATGGCGCATCCTTCAAGCCAGCCTATATGTTGGACCAGTCGCACAACGTGACCGATCCAATCGAGAGCCTGATGAGCAGCGCGGTGGAAGTGCAGCGCGCCTTCGTGCAGGCGCAGTTGGTGGATCGCGCGGCGCTGCGCCAGTATCAGGAGGCCAACGACGCGCTGCAATCGGCGCAGACGCTCAAGCAGGCTTACCGCACCGACGTCAGCCCGATCCTGGCGATGGTGCGGCTGCGCGCCGGCGGCGCCATCGATCCGGTGGCGTTCTACCGCGGCAGCGGCTATCGCGAGCAGGCGGCGGAAGCGCGGCCAGCCAGGGCCGGCGCCAGCAGCAGCGGCATCGTCTGAGCATGCGCGCCTTCCGCATGCAGTTGAAACCTGGCGCGGCGGCCGAGTACAAGCGGCGACATGACGATTTGTGGCCGCATCTCGCCAAGGCACTGCGCGATGCGGGCATCTACGATTACTCGATCTTCCTGGACGAGGAATCGCTGCAGCTGTTCGCGGTGTTCAAGCTCTGGCCGGACCACAAGATCGATGACCTTCCACTGAAGCCCGTCATGCGGCGCTGGTGGGACTACATGGCGGACCTGATGGAAGTGGAACCGGGCAACCGGCCACGCGAGTGGCCGTTACAGCAGGTGTTTCACTTCGCCTGAGCTGGCGTTAGCAAGCCGCGATCGCGCAGCCATTCCTCCGCGCGTCGCGGCCACAGCGATGAGGTGCCCAGCCCATCGCGCATGCCCATGCCATGGCCGCCGTGTTCCAGCAAATACATCTCCGCAGGGACTTTGGCCCTGGTCAGGGCCTGGTAGAAAAGGATGCTGTTTTCCACCGGGACGGCGGTATCGGCCTGGGTGTGGATCAGCAGCGTGGGCGGCGTGGCCGGCGTCACCTGTTTTTCGAGCGACATCAAGTTCAACGCTTCGGCCGATGGCGTCGCGCCCAGCAGCGACTTGCGCGAACCCGCGTGCGCGGCCGGGTCCTGCATGGTGATCACGGGGTACATCAGCATCAGGAAGTCCGGCCGGGCGCTGACGCTGTCCAGCGCCGCACCAGTGCGGCCCAAGGGATTGTCGAACAGGGTACCGGCGCTGGCCGCGAGGTGGCCGCCGGCCGAGCTGCCCATCACGCCGATGCGGTCCGGACGGATGCCGAATTCCGCCGCGCGCGAGCGCAGCATGCGCACCGCGCGCAGCACGTCCTGCAAAGGCGCTGGATGTCCGTACTCCTGCATGCGATACTTGAGCACAAAGCTGGTCACGCCCAGGGTGCTGAGCCACGTCGCATACTGATCGCCTTCGCGCGCGGTCGCCATGCGCACGTAACCGCCGCCGGGGCAGATGATGACGGCCGTGCCGTTGGGATGATCGATCGCCGGCCCGACCATGGTCAGCGTCGGCTCGCTGACGTTGGAGGTGTAGCCATCGCCAACCTTCTCGGGACCGATGTCGCGCTTGCCCGGCACGCCTTCGGGCCAGAGCGTGATGACATTGGTCGCCGCCGACGACCATCCCGCGGCACTGAGCATCAGAATAAGCAGTATCTTTTTCATAGGGGAGACAGTGTGAACAAGTTGTTGGGTGCCGTGATATTAACCGTCTGCGCGCATAACGCAAGCGCGGTTGCCTTGTTTAACGGCCGCGATTTCAGCGGCTGGGAATTGCAAACCACGCCGGCCGCCGCGATCGCGGACGCCTTCCACGTGCTGCCGGATGGCGTGATCGCATCTACCGGCAAGCCGTCCGGCTTTCTGGCGACGCGGGAGAGCTATCGCAACTACAAGCTGCACGTCGAGTGGCGCTGGACCGGAAAGCCGGGCAACGGCGGCGTGCTGCTGCACATCAGCCCCGGCGCCTTCGACCGGGTGTGGCCGGTCAGCCTGCAGGTGCAGACCAAGTTTGGCAATGCCGGCGACCTGCTGCCGATGGCGGCGGCCAGCTTTGCCGAGCCGCTGACCAGCGCGCCGGGCGCGGATACCCGCATCAAGGCGCATACCGCGCCGGACAGCGAGAAGCCTGCGGGCGAATGGAACGAATGCGATATCGTCAGCCGTGACGGCGTGGTCGAAGTGAGCTTGAATGGGGTGCCGCAAAATCGGGTCTCGCATGTGGCGCCTGCGTCGGGACGGATCGGCTTCCAACTGGAAGGCACGCCCTACGAACTGCGTCGCGTGGAGCTGACGCCGCTGGATTAAGTAGAAAGCCCTGCCGGCCGAAGAGACGAGGGAGAGTGTGAGCCGGCAGGGAAGGAGTGCAGGGTTAGTATCGGGATTCGTGCTCAAAGTGTCAACGGCCTGCGCGATCTAATCATTTTTATGATCGGTGCTCAGTCTCCACCGCAGCCGCCGCCACCGCAGCCGTCTCCGCCGCCTCCACTGTCGCCGCCGCCGTCCGATCCGGAGTCGCTGGCGTCCATTCCATCGCCACCGCCGCAGCCGCCACTGGCGTTCCCCAGGTCCGCGCCGCAATAAGGCGTGGCGCCGACGACATCATCCTTGCGCTGGAAACCATGGCAATCCGGGACGTACACGAAGCCGTTCGGAATGTTCAATTTGCCGTCCAGCGCGAACAGCAGCGGTAGGCGAGTGGGTTTGTGGGGATTGATGTTCTCCTCGTGGCAGGCATAAAACCAAGTACGCCGTATGCCTGCATTCCCTTGTTGGCCCTTGCCCAGCACCGCAGCCGGCGTGTGATGCAGGAAGCGGCCAAACGCTCGCCGGCAGAATTGCTCGTAATTCTTGGTGTACAGGATGAACTCATGCCACAAGTCGTCCGCGACCTGTGAGGGCATGGACACGTATTTGCGCCCGCTTTTCAGATGCGCGAGGAAGAACTGGCGCAGTCCTTGGGCCACCAGTTGGCAGTCCTTCAGGCTGAGGTCAGGGTGACGCGCGCGCAGCTTGTCAAATAGGCCATGCGGCAGGATGAAGTCGCGGATATAGGCTTCGCGGCGTGCGCGTCGTTGGCGCCGCCATAGCACCGCCGACACTCCGGCGAAGGCGAAACAGGCGATGGTGGGGACTATATTCATGTGTGATTTGCCAAATTTCGTTCTCGGGGTTGGTGGATTTCATAATTGCGGCGGCATTAAACCAGTTGCAGAATGATTTCACGCGTGCCAATACGCGATAACTATAAAACGACGGAGACGAAAAATGAAGGTCAAACACAGCCTGGCGCTGCTCATGGCAGCGTTGTCGATGCCGCTCGCCTGTACGGCGGAAAACTATCACTGGGACTCGGTGGCCATCGGCGGCGGCGGTTATGTATCGGGCATCATCCCGAGCAAATCCGAGCGCGGCGTGGTCTACGCGCGCACCGACGTCGGCGGCGCTTACCGCTGGGACGAGAACGCGGCCCGCTGGATCCCGCTCAATGACTGGATCGGCGAGGCCGACATCGGCCTGCTAGGCATCGAGTCGCTGGCGGTGGACCCGCGCAACGCCGCCAACATCTATATGCTGGCCGGCACCAGCTACTTCAGCGGCGGCAAGACCGCCATCCTGCACTCCAGCGACTATGGCAAGACCTTCACCGTCACCGACGTGAGCGCGCAGTTCAAGGCGCACGGCAATGGCATGGGACGCCAGAACGGCGAAAAACTGCAGATCGACCCCGGCTCCAGCAACGTGCTGTACGTCGGCACGCGCCGCAACGGCTTGTTCAAGAGCGTGGACTCCGGCGCGACCTGGAACCGCCTGGCGGGACTGGACGTGACCACCACGCCCAACGACAACGGCATCAGCTTCGTGCTGCCCGATCCGTCCAGCGTGAGCGGCGGCGTGGCCAAGCGCCTGTTCGTGGGCGTGTCGCGTTTCGCGTCGACCGCGCCTAACCTGTACTTCAGCGCCGACGGCGGCAACACCTTCACCGCCGTGAAAGGCGGGCCGACCGGCAGCCTGATGCCGCAGCGCGCCGCCATTTCATCCAAGGGCAAGCTGTATATCACCTACGCCAACGGCGCCGGCCCGCATCCGGGCGACGGCGAGCCGATGGACAATGGCCAGATCTGGGAGTACAACGCGGTCGGCGGCAACTGGGTGAACATCACCCCGGCCGGCCTGGCGCGTCCGTTCGGCGGCATCAGCGTGGATCCGGCCAACCCCAAACACCTGGTGGCGTCCACCATCAACACCTGGATGCAGCAGGGCGGCAGCGCCTACGGCGACCGCATCCTGACCTCGCTGGACGCCGGCCGCACCTGGACCGACGTGGTGGCGCGCGGCTTCGCGCTCGATAGCGGCGGCGCCAACTGGATCAACGGCCAGTCCATCCACTGGGCCGGCTCGATCGAGTTCGATCCCTTCGACACCAAGAAAGTGTGGGTGGGCTCGGGCAACGGCCTGTTTAAAACCACCGATATCGACGCGCCAACCGCCACCTGGAATTTCAACGTCGCCGGCCTGGAAGAAACCGTGCCGTTCAACTTTGAAACGGTGCCCGACGGCCCGCTGGTCTCGACCATCGGTGACTTCGACGGCTTTACCAACACCGACCCGGCGCAGTACGGCGTCCAACACAACCCGCAAATGGGCACCACCAGCGGCCTAGCGATCGCGCCGCAGGATGGGCGCATCATGGCGCGCGCCGGCTCGTCGCTGTATTACTCGACCAATGGCGGCGCAAGCTGGAACAAGTCGGCGTCGTTCAACGGCTCGCAAGGCCAACTGGCCCTGTCGGCGGATGGCGCGGTGCTGCTGCACAGTCCCGCCAACTCTGGCACCAGCTACCGCTCGACCAACTTCGGCGGCAGCTGGACCGCCATCGCCGGCCTGACGGCGAACAACGCGCGTCCGGTGGCCGACCCGGTCAACCCCAACAAGTTCTACGCCTATGACGGCGGCAGCCTGCTGGCCAGTGTGGACGGTGGCGCCAGCTTCGCGGCCTCCGGCAATCCGGGCAGCGGCGGCTCGAATCTGATCCGCCTGGCGCCGGGACGCGAAGGGGACGTGTGGGTGTGCCTGAACGGTGGCGGCCTGACCCGCTCCACCGACTCTGGCGCCACCTTCACCAAGGTCGCCAGCGTGAACCAGTGCGGCGGCATCGGCTTCGGCAAGGCCTCGCCGGATGCGGCGTATCCGACCCTGTACCTGCTCGGCACCGTGGGCGGCACGCGCGGCGTGCTGCGCTCGACCGACGCCGGCGCCACCTGGGTGCGCGTCAATGACGACGCCCACCAGTACGGCGGCAGCGGCAACGCCCACATGATCAACGGCGACCTGAACGTGTTCGGCCGCGTGTACATGAGCACCGCCGGCCGCGGCATTGCCTACGGCAGCGTGGCGGCGGACGGCGACGTGCCGGTCACGCCGGTCACCGCCGGCCCGCCGCCCAATCCGCAACCGGTCAATCAATGCAGCTACGTGGTGACGGCGTCGTGGAACGGCGGCTACAACGCGGCGGTACGCATCACGAACAATCGCAACACAGTGATCAGCGGCTGGTCGGTCAGCTGGACCTATACGGACAACTCAGTCGTGCAAGGGTACTGGAACGCCGCCGTTACAGGCAGCAGCCCGACCTATACAGCCACGCCTAACCAGTCATGGAATCACGACATCTACCCCGGCAATACAGTGGAATTCGGCATGACCGTCAGCGGTTCGGCCATCCCCGTGGTTACCGGCGATGCGTGCAATTAACCAAGGGGACACCATGAAAAAATTCCTGATCGGCCTGTTCGCCGGCATGACTCTGATGCTGACGTCGCAGGCGCAATCCGCGCCGGTGGATTTCGAAGACTTGCACGCGGACGGCGACTTTGCCGCCCTGGTCAGCCCGTACGCTGGCCTGAACTGGAGCGAGGACTGGTACTACGGCGACACCACGATTGAGGGCTACGACAATGGCGCGCACTCTGGCACCTCGTTCGTCACCAACGGCTTTGGCGTCGACAACCTGACCGTGAGCAGCGCCACCACCTTCAACTTCGCCGGCGCCTGGTTCGCCGCGCCGAACACCAACGGCGCGGTGGCCAGCTGGATCAACATCACCGCCTACGACGCGGCCAACCACGTGATCGGCAGCACCGGCAACGTCGGCATCGGCCAGGGCTACCAGTGGATCTCGGCCAACTTCTCCGGCGTCTCGCACCTGACCATCGCGCGTGACGATGGCTGGTTCGTGATGGACGATTTCACCATGCAAAGCCCGGTGCCGGAGCCCAGCGGCGTAATGCTGCTGCTGGCCGGACTGGCAACGGTGGTGGGCCTGGCGCGCCGCCGCCTGCTGTTGCCGGCGGCCCTGCTGGCCATGACCTGCGGCGCCGCGCAGGCGCAAAACTGCGGCACCGGCGGCGGTGCCACCGTGTGCCTGAGCGCCACTGGTTCGTCCGACAACATCAAATTGAACTGGACCGTGAGCGGCGCCGTCACCGGCCTGCAAATCTACCGCGACACCGACGGCGACGCCAATGGCCGCAGCCGCATCGCCATCCCCGCCGCCAGCGCCACCAGCTACAGCGATACCACGGCGGCGGTTGGCGTGCCATACTGGTACTGGGTGAAATTCACCACCGCCACCGGCGGCTCCAACTCCGGTTCCGCCACGGCGGTGCGCGTGGGCGTGATCCGCAACCTGACCAGCGTGCAGCTGTCGGCGCAGATGTCGCCGGGCTGGAATCTGGGGAATTCGCTGGAAGCCATCGGCGGCGAGACCGCATGGGGCAATCCTCCCGCCAACCAGGCCTTGTTCAACGCCGTGAAAGCGGCCGGCTTCAAGACCGTGCGCATTCCGCTGTCGTGGAGCCAGTACGCGGACGCCAACTACAACATCAGCGCCAGCTGGATGACGCGCGTGAAGGAAGTGGTGGACGCCGCGCGCGGCGCCGGCCTGTACGTCATCATCAACGTGCACTGGGATGGCGGCTGGCTGCAGCCAACCTACGCGGCGCAATCGGCCGCCAACGCGCGCCTTGCCAAGTTCTGGACCCAGATCGCCAACACCTTCAAATACTACGACGACTACCTGCTGTTCGCCGGCACGAACGAGGTGATGGTGACCAATGTGTACAGCGCGCCGACGGCGGAGAACATCGCGGTGCAAAACGGCTTCAATCAGCTGTTCGTCAACACCGTGCGCGGCACCGGCGGCAACAATGGCCAGCGCCACCTGATCGTGCAGGGCTATAACACCAATATCGACTACACCTACGCCACCAACACGGTGCCCAGCGATTCGGCCACCAAGCGCTTGATGATGGAGGTGCACTTCTACGATCCGTACAACTTCACGCTCAACACCGACAGCAAGATCTGGCAATGGGGTTCGATCGCCACCGACGCCACCGCGACCGAGACCTGGGCCAACGAAGCGTATGTGGATGCGCAGTTCCAGAAGATGAAGACCCGCTTCATCGACAACGGCGTCGCCGTGATCCTGGGCGAGTACGCGGCCAGCCTGCGCACCGAGTACGATGCGCCCGGCAAATACCGCCAGTACTGGGACCAGTACATCACCAAGTCAGCGTACCAGCGCGGTCTGGTACCGGTGTACTGGGACAATGGCCCGACCAGCAACCATCAGTCGGGATTGTTCAACCGCTCCACCGGCGCGCAAGCGTATCCGGCGGTGATCAGCGCCATCGTCAACGCCGCCAGGTAAGCGGCCCAGTATTCAACGGCGCGGTCCCGGGCGGGCTGCGCCGTTTTTATTGTGGTATTATTTCGATATTTATTGAATTATGGAAGTGTGATGATGGACACCCAAGCCGTTCTGGCCGCTCTTGCGGCGATCGCGCAGGAAAGCAGGCTGGCGATATTTCGCTTGCTGGTCCAGGCCGGCCCGGACGGCATGGCCGCTTCCAGGATCGCCGAGCAGCTCGACATCGCGCCGTCGTCGCTGTCGTTTCACCTGAAAGAGCTGACCCACGCCAAACTCATTTCCTCGCGCAGCGAGGGCCGCTTTGTCATCTACTCGGCGGACATCGCGGTGATGAACGGCCTAATTGGCTACCTGACCGAAAACTGCTGCGGCGGGGCGCCTTGCGGTCCCGCCGGCTGCGCCACCAACCCAACTTCCACCTGACCCATCTCCTGACCATGAACATTCTGTTTCTCTGCACCGGCAACTCCTGCCGCTCGGTGATATCCGAAGCCACTTTCAACCACCTGGCGCCGGCTGGCCTGAAGGCGATCAGCGCGGGCAGCCAACCGGCCGGCAAGCTCCATCCGCGCGCGCTCTCCCTGCTACAGAGCAAGGGCATCTCCACCGAGGGCTACTACAGCAAATCCTGGAACGACCTGCCGGCGACGCCGGACATCGTCGTCACCGTCTGCGGCAGCGCCGCCGGCGAGACTTGCCCTGCCTATCTGGGACCGGTGCTGCGCGCCCATTGGGGCGTCGACGATCCGAGCCACGTGGTCGGCACCGAGGAGGAAATCACGGCGGCGTTCGAAACGGCATACGGCATCATCCGCGCGCGCATCGAGGCCTTCCTGGCGCTGCCGCTGGCCACGCTGGCCAACGACAAGACAAAACTGAAGGCGGAACTGGACAAGATCGGCGCCATCGCGGCATAAGCCATAAAGGACAAACGTGCTCACCGCATCTCTGATCTTCCTCGCCACCCTGATCCTGGTGATCTGGCAGCCGCGCGGCCTCGGCATCGGCTGGAGCGCGGCGGCCGGCGCCTTCACCGCGCTGCTGGCTGGCGTCATCCATACCGCCGACATTCCCGCTGTCTGGCACATCGTCTGGAACGCGACCGGCACCTTCGTGGCGATTATCATCATCAGCCTGTTGCTCGACAAGGCCGGTTTCTTCGAATGGACCGCGCTCCACGTCGCGCGCTGGGGGCAGGGTAGCGGACGCCGCCTGTTCGTGCTGCTGGTCTTGCTCGGCGCGGCGGTCTCCGCCTTGTTCGCCAACGACGGCGCGGCCCTGATCCTCACGCCCATCGTGATCGCCATGCTGCGCGCGCTGCGGTTTTCGGCCAAGGCCACGCTGGCCTTCGTCATGGCGGCCGGCTTCGTCGCCGACACGTCCAGCCTGCCGCTGGTGGTGTCGAACCTGGTCAACATCGTGTCGGCCGACTACTTCAAGATCGGTTTCGCGCGCTACGCGGCCGTGATGGCGCCGGTGAACCTGGTGGCGGTGGCGGCGACGCTGGCGGCGCTGATGTTGTTCTTCCGCAAGGACATCCCGGCCAGCTACGATCTGGCGCAGCTGAAAGCGCCCGAGGAGGCCATTCACGACCGCGCCACCTTCGTCGCCGGCTGGTGGGTGTTGGGCTTGCTGCTGATGGGCTTCTTCTGGCTGGAGCCGATGGGCGTGCCGATCAGCGCCGTCGCCGCGACAGGCGCCGCGCTGCTGCTCATCGTCGCCGGCCGCGGCCACCGGATTTCGATCCGCGAGGTGTTGGGCAACGCGCCGTGGCAGGTGGTGGTGTTCTCGCTCGGCATGTACCTGGTGGTCTATGGATTGCGCAACGCCGGGCTGACCGGCTACCTGACCGCGTTGCTTAATGAGTGCGCGAAGTACGGCGTGTGGGGCGCCGCGCTTGGTACCGGCTTCATCACCGCCATCCTGTCCTCTATCATGAACAACATGCCGACGGTGCTGGTTGGCGCGCTGTCGATCGATGCCACTTCAGCGCAAGGCGTGGTGCGCGAGGCGATGGTCTATGCCAACGTGATCGGCAGCGATCTGGGGCCGAAAATCACGCCAATCGGCAGCCTGGCGACGCTGCTGTGGCTGCATGTGCTGGCCGCCAAGGACATCCGGATATCGTGGGGCTATTACTTCCGCGTTGGCGTGGTGCTGACCTTGCCGGTGCTCGCCATCACTCTTGCCGCGTTGGCGGTGCGCCTCGCTTAACGGAGACATCATGGACAAAATCGACAACCTGCCTAATATCAACCCATCGCAGCTAGACCTGCCGACGCTGGACAAGCTCGCTCCGGTCGGCGATATGAACCACCCGCCGCGCATCCTGATGCTGTATGGCTCGTTGCGCGAGCGTTCGTTCAGCCGCTACCTCACCGAGGAGGCGGCCCGCATTCTGGAGCATTTCGGCGCCGAAGTGAAAATCTTCAATCCCATGGAATTGCCGATGGTGGGCAGCGTGCCGGAAGACCACCCCAAAGTGGCCGAGTTGCGCGAGCTGTGCCTGTGGTCGGAAGGGCAGGTCTGGTGCAGCCCGGAGCGCCACGGCGCGATCACGGCGGTGATGAAGAACCAGATTGACTGGATACCGCTGGAAATGGGCGCGATCCGCCCCAGCCAGGGGCGCACGCTGGCCGTCATGCAAGTGTGCGGCGGTTCGCAGTCGTTCAACGTGGTCAACACGTTGCGCCTGCTCGGCCGCTGGATGCGCATGTTCACCATCCCCAACCAGTCCTCGGTGCCGATGGCCTACAAGGAATTTGACGAGCAAGGCCGCATGCGCCAGTCCGGCTACTATGATCGCGTGGTCGACGTGATGGAGGAATTGTTCAAGATGACGCTATTGCTGCGCGGCCGGGCCGACTATCTCACCGACCGCTACAGCGAACGCAACGAACGGTCGATGAAGGCGATTAACCAGGCCATCAAGAAGATCTGATGGAACTGACGTGACGCGTGAGCGCTGGCGTCACCACGCCAGCAGACGCGGTCCCAGCAACGCGCCCAGCGCGGTGGGAATGAGTATGCCCAGCAGGTACCAGAAACCGACGAACACGATGCTCAGTTCCGGGCAGTGCAGGCAGTAGACGACGGCGGCGGCGGCGCCTGCGGCGAAACCGGCCGCCGCGCCAGCGAGACGCAGCCGCGTCGGCGCGCGCTTGCGCATCACGTTCAGCACGGCGGCGAACATCGGCAGCGAAATCAAAGCGATCAGCAAGGGGCAGTAGCGCCAAGTGGCGCCCCAGAACAAGCCGGCGCGCGCTTCCGGCACGGCGTTCGCCAGGGCCACGCCGGCCGCGATCCACACCGCCAACACCGGGCCGCTCACAAGGAACGGCAGCGCGCCGGTGCGCGCGCCGGGCGCGGACAGGCGTTTGGCCGCCAGCCAGCCGGCGGCGGCGAGGGCCAGCGAGAATACCAGCTTGCCCCAGAACGCAGGCCACGTGAGTTCTTCCAACAGGTTGGGACGCACGCCCAGCAGCGCCAGCATCAAGACGCCGCTGGCTAGCAGGCCGCCTAACAATGGCAGCAGCAGGGTGCGCGTCGGAGGAGGGCCGGCATCCGGCCCACTGGAGAGCATATCGATCAGGTCATCCGTCTTCATTTCGTTTCCCGCAAAGTTGCCGCCAACGCCTTCAAGCCCCGGTGTACCGACACCTTGACCGAGGCTTCGGACATGTTCAATTTCCGCGCCGCCTCGCGCACGGACAAGCCGTCCAGCTTTGTATAAACGATGGCGTCGCGCTGCTTGTCCGGCAGTGTGGCCAATAATTTTTCCACGTCGCGCTGGGCGTCGCCGGCTTCCTGGTCGGCGCTGGCGAACAGGGCCTCTTCATCGTCGATAGGCTGATGCAGGCTGTCCTGGCGCGCGTAGCGACGCAGCCAGTCGATCAGCTTATAGCGCGCGATCGCGTAAATCCACGCCGTCACCGGCAAGCCGCTGTCGTAGCTGAGGCGCTGGTTATGTATGGCCAGCAGCGATTCCTGCACCAGATCCTCCACCTGGTCCGGCCACGCGCCCAGGCGGCGGCGCAGGAAGGCGCGCAGGTAGGGCGTGGTGGCCTGCAGGAAGCGGCGATAGGCCTGGGCGTCGCCGTCCAGTCCTTGCAGGAATAGCGCGTGCAGGCGCAACTCGGTATGGCGCAGCGGGTTCTGCTCTGTTATTCGTTCCATGGGCGCCATTGGTAACAGTCTCATTCAAAAATATTTTTGTTCGCCGCTGTAACCTTGTCGCCGGTTGCAGCGAATTACCTGTCACTGTCCCCACAATGCAGGTAATGCACAATGAAACGTTCGAATCCGCGTCAGCATGATATGCCGACTGACGCCGACAAGTCAAAACCGGTCCATCCGGCATGGCTGCGCTGCACGCACTGGCTTAACGCCATCGCCGTGCTGCTGCTGATCGGCAGCGGCTGGCGCATCTACAACGCCACCGGCTTCCTCGGTTTCAAAATCCCGCGCGATATTACGCTAGGTGGTTGGCTCGGTGGCGCGTTGCAGTGGCACTTCGCCGCCATGTGGCTGTTGATCGCCAACGGCTTGCTGTATTTGCTCGTCAACCTGATGTCAGGCCGCTTGCGCCGGCAGTTCTTTCCGATCTCTCCGCGCCAACTGCTGCGTGACCTGATGGCGGCGCTGCGCGGCAAGCTGTCCCACGCCGATCCGCGCCACTACAACAGCGTGCAGCGGCTGGCCTATGTGTTCGTCATGCTGGACAGCGCGCTGTTGGTGCTGTCAGGGCTGGTGCTGTGGAAGTCGGTGCAGTTCCCGCTGTTGCGCGAACTGCTGGGCGGCTATGAAGGCGCGCGCTATGTGCACTTCATTG
This sequence comes from Duganella sp. SG902, assembly GCF_013376005.1. Lineage (GTDB taxonomy): Bacteria > Pseudomonadota > Gammaproteobacteria > Burkholderiales > Burkholderiaceae_D > Rugamonas. Next base: position 107,137 of record NZ_JABMJK010000018.1, read on the forward strand.
CCATGACCGGGCTATGTGTTTTCATCGCCGTGCATGTGGTGATGGTGGCGCTGGTTCCTCGTACTTTGCTGGCCATGCTGCGTGGCCGCTGAACATCATGAAAATTATCCTGCCCAACGACCGCGATTTGATTCTCAAGGACGCCATCGCCCGCGTCGCCCAACCTTCACGCCGTGCTTTCCTGCAGCGTAGCCTGACGCTAGGAGGCTTGAGCATGCTGACCGGGTGCTCGCTGACCGACAGCGAGAGCGTGGAGACCGCGCTGGCCGCCATGTCGCGTTTCAACGACTGCGCCCAGGCGCTGCTGTTCGATCCGACGCGCCTGGCGCCGACCTATGCTGCCAGCATGATCACGTGGCCATTCCCGTTCAACGCCTATTACGGCGAGGACGAAATCCGAGTGGTGGACGGCGAGGCGTGGCGGCTGGAGCTTAGTGGCCTGATCGCCGACCGCAAGCCGTGGACACTGCAACAGCTGCGCGCATTGCCACAGCAGTCGCAAATCACGCGCCACATCTGCGTGGAAGGTTGGAGCGCGATAGGCCAGTGGGGCGGTGTACCGTTTGCCCACTTCCTGCGCCGCGTCGGCGCGGACCTGAGCGCCAAATATGTCGGCTTCAAATGCGCCGACGACTATTTCACCAGCATCGACATGGCGACCGCGTTGCATCCGCAAACCATCATGGCATTGAGCTATGACGGCCAGCCTTTGTCGCCGAAGTATGGCTTCCCGATGAAGCTGCGCATGCCGACCAAGCTCGGATACAAGAATCCCAAGCACGTACAAGCCATTTTTGTCACCAATACCTACTCTGGCGGCTACTGGGAAGACCAGGGGTATAACTGGTTCGGCGGCAGCTGAACCCTCATTCACTTTACAGAGGAATCATCATGAAAAAAATCACCATCGCACTGATCGCAGCTTTCCTGTCCATGTCCGGCGCCGTCCACGCGCAGGACGCCATGAAGAAGGAGGAACCGGCCATGCAGAAGGACAAAATGGCCAAGGACAAGATGGCCAAGGACGGCATGAAAAAGGACGAAATGAAGAAAGATGCAATGAAAAAGGACGAAATGAAAAAAGACGAGATGAAGAAGGACGAAATGAAAAAATAACAGCATGGCCGGATACGCAACACCCTCGTGTCCGGCCTCAATCCTATCCTTTTGGAAAGGATGAAATTTCCCTGGTGGAATCATCGTAGAATGAATTTCATCGGTTCGCGAGGTCGAACCCGCCAGGAGACAGAACATGCATTTCACCGGTTTGAAAATAGGCGCGCGCCTCGCCACGGCGTTTGGCGTGCTGTTGCTGATGTTGATGATCGTCGCCGCTGTTGGCGTCAACCGGATGTCGGCGATACGCCGCTCCATGACCGAGATCACGCAAGGGAACGACGTGGAGGCCAACCTGGCCCAAGACATGCGCCTCAGCGTCGAAGACCGCATGCTTGCGCTGCGCAACGTCATTCTGCTGGAGGACCCGGCGCAGATGCGCGAGCACGTGGAGCGCATGCGCGCGCAGGAAAAAATTTACGACGAGGCTGAGCGCAAGCTGCTCGACACCTTCGCCGTCCACGGCATCGAAGACGACGAGCGTCGCCTGCTGGACGAGGCCAAGGCCCAATCCAACGCCGCGCTGCCATTGATGGCAAAAATCCAGGCGCTCGGCTTGGAGAACAAGAACGCCGAGGCCACGGCCATGCTGATCGACCAATTGCGCCCGGTGCATGACAAATGGCAGGCCGCGCTGGCGGCGCTGGTGGCGAGCGAACACCGTCAAAACGAGGAGGAAACCGCGGCCTCCGACTCGGCCTACAGCATGGCGCGCAATCTCATGATCGGCATCGGCCTGGCGGCGGTGCTGGCCGGCGCGGTGGTCTCGGTGCTGATCACGCGCAGCATTGTCGTTCCAATCGAGCGCGCGGTGGTCATCGCGCAGACCGTGGCCAGCGGCGATCTGTCGAGCAAGATCGTGGTCGACAGCGGCGACGAAACCGGCATGCTGCTGGCCGCGCTAAAGGAGATGAATCTTGGCTTGCAGACCATTGTCGGCCAGGTCCGCAAGGGAACGAATGCCATCCGCAGCGCGTCGCAGGAAATCGCCGCAGGCAACCTGGATTTGTCCGCGCGCACCGAGCAGCAGGCCGGCGCGCTCGAGGAAACCGCATCGTCGATGGAAGAACTGACCAGCACGGTCAGGCAGAACGACGACAACGCACGTCAGGCCGACAGTCTCGCCGCCAAAGCTTCAGAGGTTGCCAGCAAGGGCGGTGCCGTGATCGCCAACGTAGTACAGACCATGGAAGCGATCAACGCCTCGTCGAAACGGATCGCGGACATCATCGGCGTGATCGACGGTATCGCCTTCCAGACCAACATCCTCGCCTTGAACGCGGCCGTCGAAGCGGCGCGGGCCGGCGAGCAGGGACGCGGCTTCGCGGTGGTGGCCAACGAGGTGCGCAACCTGGCCCACCGCAGCGCCGCCGCAGCCAAAGAGATCAAGGAACTGATCGACGATTCGGTGAGCAAGGTGGATTCAGGCACGCAGCTGGTGGACCATGCCGGCAGCACCATGAGCGAAGTGGTTGACAGCGTGCGCCGCGTGAGCGCCATCATCTCCGACATCGCCGCCGCAAGCCGTGAGCAGAGCGCGGGCATCGAACAAGTCAATCGGGCGATATTGGAAATGGACGGCGTCACGCAGCAGAACGCATCGCTGGTGGAACAATCGGCGACGTCGGCGGAGGCCCTGCAGGACCAAGCGGCCTCCCTGGCCGGCGTAGTCAATAAATTTGTACTGGCGGGTTTTGGGCGGCGTTAGGATTTGTCGGCTCTTCATCTTTGCAGTTAACTCGACGTAATAGGTGATCACATGGACATACAACCGCAGGCAGCTCGATTTCACACCGAAGCCACAGCTGACGGACTCAAAGTCGTCATTCCCGCCAGGAGAAATTGGGTTACCGTGCTCTTTTTGTCGGCGTGGCTCGGCGGTTGGGCAATGGGCGAAACAAACGTAGCCGGCCAGTTACTCCACGGCGGGGGAAAAACAGCCGCCGCCTTTCTCGTCTTCTGGCTAGTCGCTTGGACCCTTGGCGGCATTTTCGCCCTCGGCAGTGTCCTCTGGCAGTTGGCAGGCCGCGAAGTCCTTACCGCCAATTCTACAGCGCTCATACATAGGGTTGAGATCTTCGGCCTTGGTGTTAACCGCTCCTATGCGGCATCCGGTATCAAGAATCTCCGCGCCACCGAACGCCCCGCGTCGCCTACGTCGAACCAGCGCGTATTGTTCCCGCCGCTCTTCGGCGCCGGGCATGGCCTCATAGCGTTTGATTACGGGGCCAGAACAATCCGGACTGGTTCGTCGTTAGATGAGGCGGAGGCCAAGCTGCTGGTCAGCAGCTTGGCGCCACATCTGCCGCGTCAATTGTAAACCCTGGACCTTCGGTTACAGCGACTTCAGGAAGGCCAGCAAGGCGTCGCGGTCAGTCTTCGACAGTGCCTCGAAGCGCTGGCGTGACTTGGCGGCTTCGCCGTCGTGCCACATGATGGCTTCTGTCAGGTTGCGTGCGCGGCCGTCGTGCAGGTAGCCTACCTTGGCAGCGTTGCCCATCACCTTCTCGGTGTAGCCGATGCCCCACAGCGGCGCGGTGCGCCACATGTTGCCCTTGGCCTGGCCTTCGACAAACTTGTCGGCCAGTCCGGTGCCCATGTCGTGCAGCAGCAGGTCGGAATACGGACGGATGGTCTGGTTGCGCAACTCCGCGAACAGGTGGCCGTTACCGGTCTTCATTTCCGCCGTATGGCAAGCCGCGCAGCGCATGCCGGTGAATACCTTGGCGCCCGCCGCCACCTTGGCCGGATCCACGTTCAGCTCTTCGATCGGCGCCACGCCTTTCGGGAAGCCGCTGGCCAGGCTGCGTTGCGCCGGCACCGCCACCAGCGCGAGGTAGCGCGACAGCGATTGCAGGTCCGCTTCGGTAATGCCTTTCTGCGCCGGAGCGGCGGCGCAGCCGGCGGGATCGGTGTTGCACGAACGGTTGCGATACACCGGCGAGGTCACCGCCATGTCCTGCAGCAGGGCCGATGCGGCCTGCTGGCGCAGGGTCGCTTTCGACGCCTTCCAGCCGAAGCGGCCCAGTCGCACCGCACCGGTCTCCGGATCGAACACGTAGTTGGCCACGCCTTTCACGCCATCGACGTCCGGGGTGCTGGTGGCGCGCGCCAGGATGTCGGCTTCCGCCACCGCTTCCAGCAGGCCGGCGCCGATGATGGGCTGCGCCGCGCGCAGCGACACGGTGTCCGGCACCGGGCCTTCGAACGCCAGCTTCGGTTTGCGCAGTTCGACGGTGGTGCCGTCGGCCAGTTTTTTGCTGGTGGTTTCGAAACCGCCGACGCGCACGCCGGTGCCCCAGTTCTGCGGCGCGCCGCTGGACGACACGGCGTTCATCTGCACCGTGGTGCCGTACACCGGATGCGGCAGCTGCTGGCCGGACGCGTTGGTGGTGGCCACGCGCACCGACATCGAGTCGAGCTGCTGGTTCAACGCGGTCGGCGCCACGCTGCGGCCGTTGTTGACGTGGCAGGCGAAGCACGACGATTGGTTGAAGTGCGGACCTTGCAGGCCCACCGCCGCATCGTATCGGTCGTTGCCAGGCTCGTTATGGTCCCCGGTGGTGAAGTTGGTGTGGAACAGGCGGCGGCCTTCGACGAAGCGCTGCATGTTCTGCATGCCGATGTTGGTGTGCGGCTGCTGGAACATGAACAGGGCGTTGTCCGAATAGTTGTAGCCGACCGAACCGAGGCCGCCGGACAGCGTCTCCGCCGGCAGCGGCACGGAGTTCAGGCGCGGCTGCACGCCGTACCATGGCTTCAGGCCCTGGCCCACCACGTACACCCACTCGTACGAGTAGTAACGGATGCCGCCGTTGTCGCCCTTGGATTGCATCGATTCGGTGGTCGAGAACATCGATGGCGACACCTCGATCACATCGCCCTGTACCAGCGGGCGTGCGTTGATGTTCTTGCCGGCGATCGGGAAGCCGTTGGCGTCCAGCGCCGTCATGCCCGGATAGTCCTTGACCAGCAAGGTGCAGGCGCTGTTGATGCCGTTGGCGCTGGCCAGCTTGTTGTTGGCGGGGTAGGCGATCGGCTTGCAGACCTTGACGCTGTCGTCCACCAGTTGGCCCGGCGCCATCCAGCCGTAGCCGGTCACGCCCGGCCGGTCGATGGCGCGGAAGAAGGCCACGCCGCCGTTGAGGAAATCGACCGTGGTGTATTGGTTGACGATCAGCTGCGGCTTGGTCACGCCAGCCACCTTGCTGTTGTCGATGATCTCCACGCCCCAGGTGCGGTTCTTGAAATACTGCGGCACGAAGGTGAGGTAGTTGCCCGGGCCTTTGTCGACCGGCAGGCCGGTGACCGGGTCTACGGTCTCGTTGGGGCCATAGCCGATTTCATTCCATTCCTCTCCGCGCTCCCGGCCGTGACGCGCCAAACCGCGCGCGCCGAAGCGGGTGACCAGCGTGCCGTCGGCCAGCGTGAACTGCAGCGATTCGATCGGCTCGGCGGCGGCAGGCAAGGGCGCCCAGCCGGCGCCGCTGGCGGGGAACTTCAACGCCGAAGTGGTCGTGGTGCCCAGGGTGTTGTCGCTGCCCGGCGTCTTGAACTCGACTTCGAACAGCGAGTAGCCGTACTGCGTCGAGCGCGCCACGCCTTGCAGGCGGATGTAGCGCGAGTTCACGCCAAGGTTGTAGAACTCCTCGGTGCCGCCCCGGCCGTTGGTGACGGTGCGGATTTGCGTCCAGTTGTTGCCATCGTCCGACACCAGCAGGTTGTACTGCTTGCCGTAGGCGTTTTCCCACAGCAATTTCATGTAGCCGACTTGCGTCTTCACGCCAAAGTCGAACTGGATCCACGCGCCGTCGTCAAACGCGCTGGCCCAGCGGGTGGCGGTTTTGCCATCGATGGCGTTGGCGGCCGAATTGGCGCCGTTTTCCACCGGCGACGAGGTGGCCGCGATAGGTTTCAGCGGCACGCCCGGTTTGGTGGTGTCGACCGGCGTCGGGTCCGGGGTTGGGGTGGTCGGATCGGTCGGCGTGGAGGCGCCCGAGCCGCCCGAGTAAGCCTGGATCTCGAAGATGGAATAGCCGTAGTTGGTGGAACGCTTCACGCCCTGCACCCGCAGGTAGCGGCCTTGCGCGCTGAGCCCGGTCCAGTCCTCGATGCCGCCCTGGCTGTTGTCCACGGTCTTGATGGTGGTCCAGCTGGCGTTGTCGTCCGACACCTGCAGCAGGTATTGGGTGGCGTGGGCGTTTTCCCACTCGATGTGGACGCGGTTGATCGGCTTGGACACGCCAAAGTCCAGCGTCAGGTACTGGTCGTCGCTGAACAGGCTGCCCCAGCGCGTGGATGGGTTGTGGTCGATGGCGGCGGCGGCCGACAGGTCGCCGCGCTCGGAACCGCTGGCGGTGGCGGCCACCGGCGTCAGCGCCACTTCTGGTTCGGCCGACGCCATGGCGCCGCCCATGCGCTTCATGGCGCTGGGCGCGCGTTGTTCGCTGGCGGGCGCGTTGTTGTCGCCACCGCCGCAAGCGGCAAGCAGCAGGCTGAGGGCGAGCGGCAACCCTGCGGCGGTCAATCGGTGAAACGTTTCCAATGGTCTCTGTCGAGATGGAAGATTGTTCATGCTATCCCCTTGGCTTTTGGCTGGAATGAAAGGTTGCCTGTGGTACATCACCACGGCGCCGCGCATTCTGCAACAGAAAATGTTTTCACAGCGCACGAATGGTTCAGTTACCTGAAGCGCAATTGCTTGCTGCAAGGCAACATCCATGAGGATAGTTTGTGCAAAGTTGTCCGTCAAGCCATTTGCTCAACAGAACCCAACATCTTTAGAGGTATATGATGAGCCTGATGCCGCTAAGTTAAGCTTTTTCGACCACAGAGCCGTCATTCCCGCCTGCGCGCACTGCTGTCCGGAATAATTTTGTTGACATGGTTTCAAAAGAGTGAAGGTTGCAGTTGTGCGAATTCCTCCATCTGGCGTCGT
>NZ_JABMJK010000019.1 GCF_013376005.1 Duganella sp. SG902
AGGGTGTAGTCGCTCTGAGTCCGCTTTCGTCCAGTTCCCATCTCGCTCTCCTAAGAAAAGGCGGGAAATGACAACTTAAACCAGGACGGGTCACATCCGAAAAAAAAGCCACCGCAAGCGGTGGCTTTGTCGTTTTTAGGCTTCCGCCGTTTTCGGCGGGTCCATCTCGCCTTCCCACTTCGCCACCACGGCGGTGGCGATGCCGTTGCCGATGACGTTGGTCGCGGAGCGCGCCATGTCGAGGAAGTGGTCGATGCCCAGCAGCAGCAGCATGCCGGCTTCCGGAATGTTGAACTGACCCAGCGTCGCGGCGATCACCACCAGCGAGGCGCGCGGCACGCCGGCCATGCCTTTCGAGGTCAGCATCAGCACCGCCATCATGGTCATCTGCTGGCCCAGCGACATCTCGATGCCGTACGCCTGCGCGATGAACACAGTGGCGAAGGTGCAGTACATCATCGAACCGTCCAGGTTGAACGAGTAGCCGATCGGCAGCACGAACGAGGCGATGCGGTTGCGCACGCCGAAACGCTCCAGGCCCTCCAGCGTTTTCGGATACGCCGCCTCGCTCGACGCGGTCGAGAAGGCCAGCAGCGCCGGGCTGCGCATTTCCTTCATCAGCGCGAACACGCGGCCTTTGAGGAACAGGAAGCCGATGAAGATCAGCAGCGTCCACAGCAGCACGATGCCGAAGTAGAACTCGGCCATGAACACGCCGTAGGTCGACAGTACGCCCAGGCCGCTCTTGGCGATGGTGCCTGCCACCGCCGCGAACACGGCGAACGGCGCGAACTTCATCACGTAGCCGGTCACTTTCAGCATCACGTGCGCCACGCCGTCCAGTGCGTCGATCAGGGCATTGGCTTTCTGGCCCACGGCCGCGGCGGCCGAGCCGAAGAACAGCGAGAAGATCACAATCTGCAGGATCTCGTTCTTGGCCATGCCGTCCACGATCGACGACGGCACCAGGTGGGTGACGAAGTCTTTCAGGGTCAGGCTGGAGGTGGCCAGGTCGGCCTTGGCGGCGGTGGCGGCCATGTGGCCCAGCAGCGCGTCGCCCGGACGGAAGATGTTGACCAGCACCAGGCCCAGGCTCAGCGACATCACCGAGGCGATGAAGAACCAGCCCAGCGTCTTGACGCCGACGCGGCCGACGGCGGTGGCGTCGCCCATCTTGGCGATGCCGCACACCAGCGTGGAGAACACCAGCGGCGCGATAATCATCTTGATCAGGCGCAGGAACAGCGTGGTGATCAGCGCCATGGTGTCGGCAAAGCCGGTGGGACTGGCCAGATTGTCATGGGCGAAGTAACCGGTGATGATGCCTAGCACCAGTCCAATCAGGATGTACGTGGTCAATCGGCTTTGTTTGTTCATATTTTGAGGTTTCCTGTGGTAGTGTCTCTCTGAGCCTGAACAGCGGGATGGGTAGCCGCTGCTTTCTTCTTATGGCGGCAGCCGGTTTCGGGTGCGTCGGCTGCTGAAACTATTGGCAAGTTCCGCAGTATCCTTGTGGGCAAGGGCGCTGTCAAGCGCGTGGCTGCGCGCAAAATAATCTACTTTCCTATGATCGAAATCAAAAATATCAGCAAGTGGTATGGCCAATTCCAGGTGCTCAAGGAGTGCGGCACCCGGGTTGAAAAAGGCGACGTGATGGTGATTTGCGGCCCGTCCGGCTCCGGCAAGTCCACGCTGATTAAGACCGTCAACGGGCTGGAACCGTTCCAGCAGGGGGAAATTATCGTGGACGGCACCTCGGTCGGCGCCAAGGGCACCGATTTGCCGGCGCTGCGCGCGCGCATCGGCATGGTGTTCCAGAATTTCGAGCTGTTCCCGCATTTGTCGGTGCGCGACAACCTGACGCTGGGGCAAATCAAGGTGCTGGGGCGCGGCAAGGACGAGGCCACCGAGCGCGGCTTGCATTATCTGGACCGCGTCGGCCTGCTGGCGCACCAGGACAAATTCCCGGCCCAACTGTCCGGCGGGCAGCAGCAGCGGGTGGCGATCGCCCGCGCGCTGGCCATGGACCCGATCGCCATGCTGTTCGACGAGCCCACCTCGGCGCTGGACCCGGAGATGATCAACGAGGTGCTCGATGTGATGGTCGGCCTGGCGCAGGAGGGCATGACCATGATGGTGGTCACCCACGAGATGGGCTTCGCCCGCAAGGTGGCCAACCGGGTGGTGTTCATGGATCAGGGGGCCATACTGGAGGACAGCAGCAAGGAGGAGTTCTTCCACGCCCCGCGCACGGAACGCGCGCGCGATTTCCTGGCCCGTATAATTCACTGATGAACATTCCTTTCAAGCAATTGAGCGCCGCCATGCTGGCGCTGGGGCTGCTGAGCGTGGCTCATGCGGCGGATAAGATCGCCGCCGATCTGGTGCTGACCAAGGCGACCCTGATCGACGTGGCCGGCGGCAAGGCGGTCAAGGGCAAGTCGGTGGTGCTCAAGGGCGACACCATTCTGGCGGTGGTGGACGACAAGCAGTTGTCGCGGTACGCGGCCAGCAAGACCATCAGCCTGCCGGGCAAATACCTGATGCCGGGCCTGTGGGACACGCACGTGCACTTCGGCGGCGGGCCGGCGCTGATTGAAGAGAACAAGCATTTGCTGCAACTGTATCTGGCCTACGGCATCACCGCCGTGCGCGATTGCTCGGGCGATTTGCCCGATACGGTGTTGCAGTGGCGCGACCAGGTCAACGCGCGCCAGCTGGAAGGCCCGACCATCTTCACCTCCGCCGCCAAGCTGGAGGGCTACAAGCCGCTGTGGAAGGGCACCATTGAGGTCGGCACGCCGGAAGAGGTGAGCCGGGCGCTGGACAAGCTGCAGGGCCAGAAGGTGGACTTCGTCAAGATCACCGAGAACACGTTGAAGCCGGAGATTTACCTCGAAGCCCTGCGTCAGGCCAAGGCGCGCGGCATGCGCACCTCGGGCCATATTCCGGTGCAGCTGACGCTGGCGACCATGTTCGACGCCGGCCTGGGCACGGTGGAGCATCAGTCGTATCTGCTGCGTGCGGCCACGCCGCGTGAGAAGGAATTGACCGAGCAGGTCGCGGCCGGCACGCTGACCGGCAAGGAGGCCGTCAAGCAGAGCCTGGCCTCCTACGATGAAGCGACCGCGCGCGCCTCGTTCCGTTACATGGCGTCCAAAGGCACGGCGGTGGTGCCGACCTTGTCGGTGTCGCGCGTGGTGGCGTACCTGGACGTGGACGATCACGCGCATGACGAAGCCTTGCAGTACATCGGCAAGGGCCTGCGCGCCACCTACGACTGGCGCGTGCAGCGCGCGGCGCAGGACGACGCGGCGGCGATCGCGCAGCGCAAGGCGGTGTTCGAGAAATCGGCGTCGCTGCTGCCGATCCTGCAGCAGGAAGGCGTGAGCATCATCGCCGGCACCGATGCGGGCTTCCTGAATTCCTACGACTATCCGGGCCAGGCGCTGCACGATGAAATCGGCCTGTACGTGAACTATGGCCTGACGCCGGCGCAGGCCCTGCAAACGGCGGTGATCAACGGCCCGCGCTTCCTCGGCAAGCTGGATCGCTACGGCGCGCTGGAGGCGGGCAAGGTGGCCGACGTGCTGGTGCTGGATGCGAATCCGCTGCAGGACATCGGCGCCACCCGCAAGATCCGCACCGTCATCAGCAAAGGCAGCGTCTACGACCGCGCCCGCCTCGACAAAATCCTGGCCGACACCAAAGCCTGGGCGGCCCAAACCAAGGCCGAATAAGCCGCCAGAGCAACTACCGTAAGGCATAATGTGGACATTCTTACATCTTGAGACCGCCATGCCTTTGATTCGTTCCCTGTTTTTTGTGCTGATGTGTTTTGCGCCCGTGGTTTGGGCGGCCGATGCGTTTCCGGCAGGGGCGCCGATGAAGGGGCCGGTGGGCTTTGTGTATGCGATTTACTATGCCGAGGCGCCGGCGGCCGAGCCGCTGGCAGCGCTGAATGCGGCGTTGGCGCGGCAAGGCGGCAAGATCACGGTAGTGAAGGATCTGGCGGAAGCGCCAACCGCGCCGCAAGTGGTGGCCACGCTGGACGCGAATATTCAGAAAACCTACCCGCCGCCCAGCGTGCGAATGATCGAATACTTCGGCCGTGGCCTGAGCAAGGCGCAAGCGCAGGCGCTGCAATTGGCTCAAACGGCGCTGGTGCTGGAATTCCGCGCGCCGGCATCGCCCACTTACGCCGCGCTGCGCGCCGCGGACAGCCTCCTGCTGCAAGTGGCCGAGCAAACCGGCGGCTTGATCTGGGACGAGGAAACCCGCGAGATCTTCACCACCGCCGAATGGCGCAAGCGCCACGTCGAGGGCTGGCAAGGCGATGTGCCCAACGTAATCCGCCACACCGTCATCCACGCCTATCAGGGTGACAATCTGCTGCGCGAAATCACGCTGGGCATGGCCAAGTTTGGCCTGCCGGATATCGTGGTGAACGATGTCGCGCATTCGCAGAACAATCAGGCCGGTAACCTGATCAACATCCTCGCGCAAGCGCTGGTGGAGGGGGCTGAGATCGGCCAGGGCGGGGCCATGACGCTGAACCTGAAGACCATCCGGCACGATGGCTTCCGCAACGGCCAACTGCCATCGCTGGTCGACAATGCCAAGGGCGTGGCCCAGCTATCGCTTTACAAAGGCCAGCCGGAAGAAGGCGATCCGCAAAACCGCCTGCTGGAAGTGGGCTTTGAGCGCTACCCCGGACCGGACCGCTACGCGCGGCAGACCGCCTTGTTCGCGTCCCTGTTCGGCTTCACCGACACGCTGCAGATGGTTAAGCACGATGACGCGATCCTGGCCGCCAGCGCCGCCGCCAAGGCCAAGCTGCCCGCCTTGCGCCAGCGCTTCAACGCCGGCTTGAAGCCGGGCGAATACGTCATCGTCAAGGCGCCCTTCGCCACGCCGGACGAGGGCCGGGAATGGATGTGGGTGGAAGTCACCAAGTGGGATGAAAAAGAGATCACCGGACTGCTGAACAACGAGCCGGCTCAGATTCCGACGCTGCACAGTGGTCAGATCGTCAAGGTCAAGGTGGCCGACGTATTCGACTATCTGCTGTATGACGGCAAGGGCGGCGAAGAGGGCAACGAGTCGGGCAAGCTGATGGCCCGCCAGCGCGCCGGGCAGTGAGAACCGGGTAAAATATCGGCTATTCGCATTTTGAAAGCCCGCCGCCATGTCCGACCTCGAACAAACGCCAACCAGCATCACCATCACCCGCCCAGACGACTGGCACCTGCATCTACGCGACGGCGCCACGCTGGCCAGCGTGCTGCCGCACAGCGCCCGTCAGTTCGGCCGCGCGATTGTGATGCCGAATTTGAAGCCTCCGGTCACCACCACCGCCGCCGCCATCGCCTACCGCGAGCGCATTCTGGCGGCTCTGCCGGCGGGGCTGGATTTCGAGCCGTTGATGACGCTCTACCTCACCAATAACACCCAGCCGGACGAAATCGTGCGCGCGGTGGAGAGTGGCGTGGTGCACGCGGTGAAGCTGTATCCGGCCGGCGCCACCACCAACTCGGACGCCGGCGTGACCGATCTGGCCAACTGCTACAAGACGCTGGAGAAGATGCAGGAACTTGGCCTGCCATTCCTGGTGCACGGTGAGGTGACCGATCAGGATATCGACCTGTTCGACCGCGAGGCGGTGTTCATCGAGCGCGTCATGCGTCCGCTGCGCCGCGATTTCCCAGCGCTGAACATCGTTTTCGAACACATCACCACCAAGCACGCCGCGCAGTACGTGGCGGAAGCCGAAGGCCCGATCGCCGCGACCATCACCGCGCATCACCTGCTGTACAACCGTAACGACATCTTCAAGGGCGGCATCCGTCCTCACTACTACTGCCTGCCGGTGCTGAAACGCGAAGAGCACCGCCTGGCGCTGGTGACGGCGGCGACCAGCGGCGACGAGCGCTTCTTCCTCGGCACCGACTCGGCGCCGCACGCCAAGGGTGCCAAGGAAGCCGCCTGCGGTTGCGCCGGCTGCTACACCGCGCTGCACGCGATGGAGCTGTACGCCGAAGCCTTCGAACGCGCCGGCGCGCTGGACAAGCTGGAAGCCTTCGCGTCGCTGAACGGCCCGGCCTTCTACAACCTGCCGGTCAACCAGGGCAAGATCACGCTCAAGCGCGAGCAGTGGACGCTGCCGGAAGCCCTGCCGCTGGCGGACCAGCAAGTCATTCCACTCAACGCCGGCGAAACCATCAACTGGAAAATGGTGTAAGCAGTGCTGGCTACAATCGACTGGTCGCGTCCGTGGTACGAATCGGTACGCGACGCGGCCGGCCGGTTGTCCGCGCAGGCGCATTTCCGCGATGAGTTCAGCCAGCAGGCCGCCGCGCTGGGCCTGCGCAACCACCTTGGCTTGCCGCTGTCCTTCGTGCCGCAGGAGGATCTGCCGGAAGGCACGGCCTACGAGGAACACATCGGCGCCACCGGTTGCGTGCCCACGCGCGACAACCTGCATGACTTCTTCAACGGCCTTGTGTGGCTGACTTTCCCGCAAATCAAAGTCCAGCTGAACGCCCTGCAGGCGGCGCAGATCGCGCTGGACGGCGTCGGCAAATCGCGCGGCCCCGCGCGTGACGGCGCCACCATCTTCGACGAAAACGCCGCTTTGCTGGTGGTGCGCGATAACGCGGACGGCCATGCGCTGATTGAGGCGCTGCGCGAGCATCGCTGGCACGAAGCGTTTGTCGAGCGCCGCGCGCAGTGGGGCAATGATGCGCAGACCTGGCTGTTCGGTCACGCGCTGATGGAAAAGCTGGTGGCGCCGCGCAAGGCCATCACCGCCCACACCCGCATCCTGCTGGCAGGCGACGATTTCTTCACGTTGGACCACGCCGCTCGCCGCGCATGGATCGACGCCACCGTCGCGCGACAACTGGCCGAGGAGGGACTGAGCACCGCCGGCTTCACGCCGATGCAGGCGTTGGGCGTGCCGGGCTGGTGGCCGGGGCAGGACGAAGCCTTCTACGCCGACGCAACGGTGTTCCGCCCCAAGCGGGCAGGCGCAGTAAAATAGTCGCTTCGACATCAACTCACACGCCGCCGACGCGGCAGAAAGTCCATGCCATGACGCAGCCAATCCGCTGGGGTATTCTCGGCACCGGCAAAATCGCCAAAGCCTTCGCCACCGCTTTGCAGGACACGCCTGACGCCAAACTGGTGGCCGTCGCTTCGCGCTCTGTGGACAGCGCTACCAACTTCGGCCAGCAGTACGGCGCCGAGCGTTTTCACGGCAGCTATCAGGCGCTGGCCGACGATCCGGATGTGGATGTGGTCTACATCGCCACGCCGCATCCCATGCACCATGAGAACGCGCTGATATGCCTTAACGGCGGCAAGGCGGTGCTGGTGGAGAAGTCGTTCACCATGAACCGGCGCCAGGCCGAGGACATCATCAACCTCGCGCGCGCGAAGAAGCTGTTCGTGATGGAGGCGATGTGGACGCGCTTCATGCCATCCGTGGTGGAAGCCAAGCGCATCGTCGACAGCGGCGAGATCGGCAAACCGGCCAACGTCACCGCCGATTTCGGTTTTACGTCGGACGCCGGCCCGGAGCACCGCCTGTTCGCGCCGGAGCTGGGCGGCGGCGCGCTGCTGGACCTGGGTATCTATCCATTGTCGATGGCATCGTTCTTCCTGGGCGGCGTGACTGGCGTGAAGGCGCAGGCGGAGATGACCAATACCGGCGTCGATATGCAAACCGCGTTCACCCTGTCGCACGAAGGCGGCGGCGTGTCGTCCTGCGCGTGCAGCCTGCGTTCGCGCACGCCGACCGAGTTGACCATCTCCGGCGAGAAGGGCTTCGTGCGCCTGCATGACCGCTTCCACAACACCGACAAGGTCACCGTCACGCTGGTGAACGGCGCTTCGCGCAGCGAGCGCACGCTGGATCTGCCAAAAAGCGGCAACGGCTACACGCACGAGGCGCAGGAAGTGGGCCGCTGCATCCGCGCGGGCCTGATCGAAAGCCCGGTGATGCCGCACGCGGAAACGCTGGCCATCATGGGCACGCTGGACGAGATCCGCGCGCAGATCGGTTTGCGCTATCCGGCCGACGAGTAAGCAAGGCCGCGCCGAAGTGGTTACAATCCCCGGATACGAATTCAATAACGGGGATAGATCATGCTTGCCACGGACCGCACACTGACCTTGAAAAACGTGCTGCTCGCCACTGGCGTCATCCTGACGCTGGCGATGGGCGTGCGTCATGGTTTTGGCTTCTGGCTGCAACCGATCTCCCAGGCCAATGGCTGGACGCGCGAGACGTACTCGCTGGCGCAAGCCATGCAAAACCTGATGTGGGGCGCGTTCGGCCCGTTCGCCGGCATGGCGGCGGACCGCTTCGGCACCATGCGCGTGGTGCTGGTCGGCGCGCTGTGTTACGCGGCGGGGCTGGTGTGGATGGCGATGGTGACGCAGCCCACCCTGTTCGTGCTGGGTACCGGCGTGCTGGTGGGGCTTGGTCTGGCCTGTACCGCGTTTGGAGCGGTGAGCGGCATCATCGGCCGCGTGGCGCCGCCGGAAAAGCGTTCGTGGGCGTTCGGTGTCTCGGGCGCGGCCAGCTCGTTCGGCCAGTTCATGATGATGCCGATCGAGCAGCAGCTGATTTCCGCCGTCGGCTGGCAGAACGCCTTCTACATCCTGGGCGCCTTGATCCTCCTGTTGATGGTGCCGATGGCCCTCTACCTGCGCGAGCCAGCCGTGCAGCATGCGCATGGTCCGCAGCAAAGTGTGCGCGAGGCGGCCAGCGAGGCGCTGGGCAATCGCTCCTTCCTGTTCCTGGTGGCCGGCTATTTCGTGTGCGGCTTCCAAGTGGTGTTCATCGGCGTGCATCTGCCGGCCTACCTGAAGGATCAGGGCATCGTCAATCCTAATGTGGCGGTGCTGGCGCTGGCGCTGATTGGCTTGTTCAACATCTTTGGTTCCTATTACGCGGGCAAGCTGGGTGGGCGCTTCCCGAAACGCTATTTGCTGTCGACGATTTACTTCTCGCGTTCCGTGGTGATTTCATTGTTCCTGCTGGCGCCCTTGATGCCGCTGTCGGTGTACCTGTTCGCGGCGGCGATGGGGGTGTTGTGGCTGTCCACCGTGCCGCTGACGAACGGCATCATCGCCGGCGTGTTCGGCGTGAAGCATATGTCGATGCTGGCGGGGATCGTGTTCTTCTCGCACCAGCTGGGCAGCTTCCTGGGCGTGTGGCTGGGCGGTTATCTGTACACCAACACCGGCAGCTATGACATCGTGTGGGGCATCGCGATTGCGCTGGGTGTGATGTCCGGCCTGATCAACCTGCCGATCAACGAGCGCCCGCTGGCGCGCACGCAGGCGGCATGATGAAAACCTGGCTGCTGCGCGCCGCCGTCGCCGTTGTGCTGGCGCTGGGGTTCGCGGCTTACCTGACCCCAGACTTTGTGGTCGATCTGGCCAATCGGATTTATCTCTGTTTTTAAACCTTGAGGAATTCCTCGCGGCCGCCTAGCCAGCGGGCGAGGTGGGCTTCGACGGTGGCGGCTTTTTCGGGCGTGTTCGCGTGCAGCAGGTCGTGGGCGACGTCGCGGGCCTGGTCCACCAGCCAGCCGTCGGTTTCCAGATCCGCGAAGCGCAGCATGGCCTGGCCGGACTGGCGCGCGCCGAGGAATTCGCCAGGGCCGCGGATTTCCAGGTCGCGGCGGGCGATTTCGAAACCGTCCGTGGTTTCGCGCATGGTCATCAGGCGCTGCTTGGCGACGTGGCCCAGCGGGCTTTGGTAGAGCAGCAGGCATACCGATGCCGCCGAGCCTCGCCCCACACGTCCACGCAGCTGGTGCAGCTGCGACAGGCCGAAACGTTCGGCGTGTTCGATCACCATCAACGAGGCATTCGGCACGTCCACGCCCACTTCGATCACGGTGGTGGCGACCAGCACCTGCATTTCGTTGGCACTGAAGGCGTCCATCACCACCTGTTTTTCAGCGGGCTTCATGCGGCCGTGCACCAGGCCCACATTCAGGTCGGGCAGGGCTTCGGCCAGCAGGGCGTGTGTTTCGGTGGCGGTTTGCAGTTGCAGCGCTTCCGATTCTTCGATCAGCGGACAGACCCAGTAAATCTGGCGGCCTTCCAGCGCGGCGGCGTGCACGCGCTCGATCACTTCATCGCGGCGATTCTGGTCGATTGCGCGTGTGACGATCGGACTGCGGCCTGGCGGCAGCTCGTCGATCACTGACACTTCCAGGTCGGCGTAGTAGGTCATGGCCAGCGTGCGCGGAATCGGCGTGGCCGACATCATCAGCTGGTGCGGCACGGCGCCTTCCACGCCCTTGTTGCGCAAGGTGAGGCGCTGGCCGACGCCAAAGCGGTGCTGCTCGTCGACGATGGATAGGCCGAGGTTCTCGAACGTCACCACGTCCTGCAGCAGCGCGTGCGTGCCGACCACCAGCCGCGCTTCGCCGGATTCGATCATGTCGTAGGCGGCCTGCTTTTCCTTTTTCTTCAAGCTGCCGGTTAGCCAGGCGACCTTCACGCCCAGGGGCTCCATCCAGGCGGCGATTTTGCGGAAGTGCTGCTCGGCCAGGATTTCGGTCGGCGCCATCAGCGCGGCCTGGTAGCCGCTGTCGATGGCCTGGGCTGCGGCCAGCGCGGACACCACGGTCTTGCCGCTGCCGACGTCGCCCTGCAACAGGCGCTGCATCGGATAGGGCTGACGCAGGTCGGCGCTGATTTCGGCCAGCACGCGCTTTTGCGCGCCGGTCAGCTTGAACGGCAGGGCAGCCTCCAGATTGCGCGACAATGCGCCGACCTTGGTCAGCGCCGGCGAACCTTTGGCGCGGCGCGCGCGCTGGGCGCGTTTGAGGGACAGCTGCTGTGCCAGCAGCTCGTCAAACTTCACCCGCGTCCAGGCGGGATGCGAGCGGTCGGCCAATGCGTGCTCGTCGACCTGCTGCGGCGGGTAATGCAGCAGCTTCACCGCCGGTTCCAGGTCGGACAGCTGCAGCTGGCGGCGCACGTCGGCCGGGATGGTGTCGGTCCAGTCGACCCGCTTCATGGCCTCGCCGATCGCGCGCCGCAGCACCGGCTGCGACAAGCCTTCGCCGGCCGGGTACACCGGCGTCAGGGAAGTCGGCAGCGGCGCGCCCTCGTTCACCACCTTGTAGGCCGGGTGCACCATCTCGGCGCCGAAGAAGCCGTGCTTCAACTCTCCGCGCACGCGCACCCGTGTGCCCTCGGCCAGTTGCTTCACCTGGCTGCCGTAGAAATTCATGAACCGCAGCTGCAAATCGCCGGTGCCGTCGCTGATGTGCACCAATAATTGCCGTCTTGGCTTGTAGGCGATCTCGTTTTTTGTGACAACGCCCTCAACTTGGGACGTGTCGCCGCCATGCAGCCGGGCTTCCTCGATGGTGATGACCTGCGTCTCGTCTTCATAGCGCATGGGCAGGTGCAGCACCAGGTCCATATCGGTGTGCAAGCCCAGTTTGGCCAGTTTGGCTTCCGCGCTGACGGTTTTTTTGGTAGTTTTCGACGGTGAAACAGGCATATGGCGTAAAATAGAGGGTTGGCCGCCGGTATTGTAAGGCCTACCGTATTTTTGTTTAACAGAGTCCGACCATGTATTCGCTTTCCGATTTCGATTTTAACTTGCCGCAAGAGCGTATTGCGCAATTCCCGCTGCCAGACCGCAGCGCTTCCCGTCTGCTGCATCTGGACGGCGCGCAGATTATCGACCGCCAGTTCGCCGACATCGTCGACCTGCTGCAGCCGGGCGACCTGCTGGTGATGAACAATACCCGCGTGCTGAAAGCCCGCTTCTTCGGCACCAAGGAGAGCGGCGGCAAGGTGGAAGCGCTGGTCGAGCGCGTGCTGGATAACCGCACGGTGCTGGCCCAGGTGCGTGCCTCGCGTTCGCCGCTGGCTGGCACGAAAATGCGGCTGGCCGATGCCTTCGACGTCACGGTGGGTGAGCGCGCCGGCGAATTCTTCACGCTGCACTTCGATGCCGACGTCTTCGACCTGATCGAAGCCCACGGCCGTCTGCCGCTGCCGCCCTACATCGAGCACGATGCGGATTCGTTCGACGAAAACCGCTACCAGACCGTGTTCAACAAAGTGCCGGGCGCGGTGGCCGCGCCGACCGCCGGCCTGCACTTCGACGAGCCGCTGCTGGAAAAACTGAAGGCCAAGGGCGTCAACTTCGCCTATGTCACGCTGCACGTGGGTGCCGGCACCTTCCAGCCGGTGCGCCACGAGAACCTGGCCGAGCACCAGATGCACACGGAGTGGTACACCATGCCGCAGGAAACCGTGGACGCGGTGCGCGCCGCCCGCGCGGCCGGCCGTGATGTGGTGGCGGTCGGCACGACCTCGCTGCGCGCTCTGGAATCGGCCTCGCAGACCGGTCAGCTGGAAGCCGGCAGCGCCGATACGGCGCTGTTCATCACGCCGGGCTACCGGTTCAAGACCGTTACCCGCCTGATCACCAATTTCCACCTGCCCAAGTCGACGCTGCTGATGCTGGTTTCGGCCTTCGCCGGTTTTGAAGAGATCCGCAAGGCCTATGCCCACGCGATCGCCCAGGAATACCGCTTCTTCAGCTACGGCGACGCCATGCTGCTGACGACGCAAGCTAAGGCATAAAAAATTTAGGGAATTTGGTTTAAACCGGATTGTAAAAGAGGTAAAGGAATACAATCTTTGAAACAGATGGTTTAACCAATCTTAGGACATTCAGCTAATGACCCCAACGCCGTTCTTGACCAGAATCGTGCTGCACAATTACAAGAGCATTGCGTCTTGCGATGTGCGCTTGGGGCCGCTTACCTATCTGGTTGGGCCGAATGGTGCAGGTAAGAGTAATTTCCTTGATGCGTTGCGTTTGGTGGCGGATGCACTGCGGACTTCGTTAAGTAATGCCATCAACTCGCGGTGGGGTGTCCTGCACCTCTTGCATCGCAACGTGGGCCAGGTGAGCCATCTTGGTATTCGGTTGGAGTTTCGTTTACCGGGGGGAAGCTCGGGCCACTATGCCTTTACGCTTGAGCGCTCCGAAAGTGCAGCGTATCAGGTTGGGGGGGAAGAGTGCTATGTAGGGCAGCATTGGTATCAAATTGCGCAGGGACGGCTGGTGGGTAGTTCTGTCACACCATTTCCCGCCATTTCGCAAGATCGCTTAGCGCTGGTAAGTGCTTCTGGGTTGCCGGTCTTTCGTCCAGTGTTTGACGCGCTTTCGGCGATGAGCATGTACAACCTGAATCCGCAGGCTATGCGTGCGCAGCAGCCCCCGCAAGATGGGCACGTGCTGAAAGAAAATGGTGAGAATATCGCCGGGGTCCTGAATTACTTGCGCCAGTCGCATTATGATGCGCTGCAATTGATCGAAGAGTATTTGGCGATTATCGTTCCGACGGTGCATGGGCTTGAGCATTTCTCCTCGGGGCCGATGGAAACCGTGGTGTTCAAGCAAAGTCCTGGTGGTCAGATTGAGAATCGCTTCTATGCGAACAATATGTCCGACGGCACGCTGCGTGCTCTGGGTGTATTAACTGCACTGTTCCAGCGGAATGATGTTCATACGCCGCGATTGGTGGGATTGGAGGAGCCTGAAACGGCCTTGCATCCGGCGGCGTTTGCCGCAGTGCGTGAAGCGATGGTGCGGGCATCGGAGCAGCGACAGATTATCGTCGTCAGCCATAGTCCTGACTTGCTGGACGACATGGACCTGGAGCCCGAAAATGTTCTGTCAGTACAATCGGTTGGTGGTGAGACACTCATCACCGCAGTGGACGGCGGCTCGTACCAGGCAATCAAGACGCACCTGTACTCGGCCGGAGAATTGTTGAGAATGGGGCAGTTGGGCGCGGGGCATGCAAGTGTGCGTCCTGCGCCAGCGGTATTGTGGGGGCCTTCACCGCCATGAACGTGATAGCGATTGTTGAAGGCGATGGCGAAGTCAAGGCTCTACCCACGTTGTTGCGCCGGTTTCCTGAGTGGCGGGGCTGTGCTTGGGCAGATCTACCGCAGCCCATTCGTGTGCGCCGCGATCGCTTTCTCAACAACGATGACGAGTTTCGTAAGCAGGTTACTCTCGCGGGCTATAAGTGCGGTGAGGCTGGGTGGATTTTGATCCTGCTCGATGCCGATGATGATTGCCCGGTCACGATGGCTGATAGCATCCTGCGGCGAGCTCAGACGATAGTGCCGGGCCATAGGATATCGGTAGTGATTGCGACGCGCGAATATGAGGCTTGGTTTATTGCAGCCGCATCGTCGCTTGACGGGCAACGGGGATTTTCGCTGCCCGCCCATGTACCGGATGCTGAGTCGGTGCGCGCGGCGAAAGAATGGATAAGCAGTTGCATGCCGCATGGTCACAAATATCACGAGGTGCATGACCAAGCTGCGTTTTCGAGCCAAGTGAATTTGGACCTGGCCTACGCTAACAGCCGATCATTTCGAAAGCTGGTAAGCGAGTGGGACAAGCAAATGGCTGTTGCGGGATAAGAACAGATTGTTAATTGAAAGTACGGAATGCTGGAATTTAAATTACATAAAACCGACACCACCGGCGTGACCAAGGCCCGCCGTGGCGAGGTCAAGCTGAACCATGGCGTGGTGCAAACGCCGATCTTTATGCCGGTCGGCACCTATGGCTCGGTCAAGGCGATGTCGCCGCTGGAGCTGAAGGAAATCGGCGCGCAGATCATCCTGGGTAACACCTTCCACTTGTGGCTGCGTCCGGGCAATGACATCATGGCCAAGTTCGGCGGCCTGCACGACTTCATGGGCTGGGACAAGCCGATCCTGACCGATTCCGGCGGCTTCCAGGTGTTCTCGCTGGGCGCGATGCGCAAGATCACGGAAGAGGGCGTGCATTTCAACTCGCCGATCAATGGCGACAAGCTGTTCCTGTCGCCGGAAATCTCGATGCAGATCCAGCGCGTGCTGAATTCGGACATCGTGATGCAGTTCGACGAGTGCACCCCTTATGAAATCGATAACCGCCCGGCCACGCTGGACGAGGCGGCCAAGTCGATGCGCATGTCGCTGCGCTGGGCGCAGCGCTCCCACGACGAATTCCACCGCGGCGAGAATCCGAACGCGCTGTTCGGCATCGTCCAGGGCGGCATGTTCGAGAAGCTGCGCGATGAATCGCTGGAAGGCCTGGAAAAGATCGACTTCCCGGGCCTGGCCATCGGCGGCCTGTCGGTGGGCGAGCCGAAGGAAGACATGATGCGGATCTTGCAACACGTCGGCCCGAAACTGCCGGCCAACAAGCCGCACTACCTGATGGGCGTCGGCACGCCGGAAGACCTGGTGGCCGGCGTCTCCAACGGCGTCGACATGTTCGACTGCGTGATGCCTACGCGTAACGCCCGCAACGGCTGGATCTTTACCCGCTTTGGCGACATCAAGATCAAGAACGCCCGCTACAAGGATGACAAGGAACCGTACGACAGCACCTGCTCGTGCTACGCCTGCAAGAACTTCTCGCGCGCTTACCTGCACCACCTGAACCGTACCCAGGAAATCCTCGGCGCGCGCCTGAACACCATCCACAATCTGCACTATTACCTGGACATCATGCAGCAGATGCGCGACGCCCTGGATGCCGACCGATTCCCGGCCTGGGTGCAGCAATTCCACGCCGATCGCGCGCGAGGGGTGTAAAAGTCCTAACGCCGTGCGGCCAGTGCTAGAATACAGCGCTGTTTTTTAAACTATAGATATCGGAGTCACCTGTGTCCTTCTTCATTTCCAACGCTTACGCCCAATCCACGACCGACGTCTTGGGCTCGTCCAGCTTCCTGGGCCAATATGGTTTCCTGATTCTGATGTTCGTGGCCATGTACTTCCTGATGATCCGTCCTCAGCAGAAGCGCGCCAAGGAGCAGAAGGCCATGATGGAAGCGCTGGCCAAGGGCAATGAAGTGGTCACCGCCGGTGGCGTGCTGGGCAAGATCACCAAGATCTCCGACCTGTACGTGACCCTGGAAATCTCCAGCGGCGCGGAACTGGTGGTGCAAAAGAACTCGATCACGATGGTGCTGCCGAACGGCACGCTGAAGAGCCTGTAATTCCCCCGGCCCGCACACGCTGCGGGCCTTTTGACGTCACCACTGAACGTTAGAGCTATATGAATCGTTATCCAGTCTGGAAATATATCGTTATCGCCGTCGCCATCCTGCTGGGCGCGCTGTTCACGGTGCCGAACTTCTTCGGCCAGTCGCCGGCGGTGCAGGTCACCAGCGGCAAGTCGACCGTCAAGATGACCGCCGACATGACGGCCAAGGTGGCCGACGTGCTGGCCAAGGCCGGCATCGCCAACAACGGCCTGACCTTCGACGGCAGCGGCAACTACGCCTCCGTGCGCGTGCGCTTCGCCACCCCGGACATCCAGTTCCAGGCCAAGTCGGTGCTGGAGAAGGGCCTGAACGCCGATCCTGAAGATCCAACCTATCTGGTGGCGCTGAACCTGCAGGAAGACACCCCGCAGTGGATGCAGAGCCTGCACGCGCTGCCGATGTACCTCGGCCTCGACTTGCGCGGCGGCGTGCACTTCCTGATGCAGGTGGACAGCAAGGCAGTGCTGGCCAAGCGCGTCCAGGGCATCCAGGCGGCGGCCCGCGCCGCGCTGCGCGACAAGAACGTGCGTCACGCCGGCATCGAGCTGGTCGGCAATACGGTGGAAATCAAGTTCCGCGACGACGCCACCCGCCAGAAAGCCAAGGACGTGCTGTCCAGCCAGATCGCCGACCTGAACTTCGTCGACGCCGGCGAAGGCAGCGAGCTGAAAACCGTGGTCAGCCTGAAGCCGGCCGCGCTCAAGCAAACCATTGACGATGGCGTGAAGCAGAATATTTCCACCCTGTCCAAGCGCGTGAACGAGCTGGGCGTGGCTGAGCCGGTGATCCAGCAGCAAGGCCCGGACCGTATCGTGGTGCAGCTGCCGGGCGTGCAGGACGTGGCGCGCGCGCGCGCCGTGATCGGCCGCACCGCCACGCTGGAAGTGCGCATGGTGGACGAATCGATCACCCCGGGCACCGAGCTGACCGCGGCGATCCCGTTCAACTCGGAACTGTTCACCGTCGGCAAAGGCGTGCCGGTGGTGCTGCTGAAGGACGTGGTGCTGAGTGGTGAGTACATCTCCAGCGCCGTGGCCAGCTTCGACCAGAACCAGCAGCCGGCCGTGGGCATCGACCTGAACGGCGACGGCGGCCGCCGCATGCGCGACGCCACCCGCGACCGCGTGGGCAAGAAGATGGCCATCGTGCTGAAGGAGAAGGGCAAGCCGGAAGTGCTGTCGGTGGCGACCATCCAGAGCGAACTGGGTAGCCGCTTCCAGATCACCGGCATGGGCAACGCCGAGAACTCGGCCGAGCTGGCGCTGTTGCTGCGCTCCGGCGCGCTGTCGGCGCCGATGGAGGTGATCGAGGAACGCACCATCGGCCCAGCGCTGGGCGCCGAGAACATCGCCAAGGGCATTCACTCGACCTTGTACGGCTTTGCCGCCATCGCGATCTTCATGATCGCCTACTACATGATCTTTGGTTTCTTCAGCGTGTTTGCGCTGGCGTGCAACCTGCTGTTCCTGCTGGCCATCCTGTCGCAGCTGCAAGTGACCCTGACCCTGCCGGGCATGGCCGCGATCGCGCTGGCGCTGGGTATGGCGATTGACTCGAACGTGCTGATCAACGAGCGTATCCGCGAAGAGCTGCGTGCCGGCGCCACGCCGCAGGCGGCCATCGCGGCCGGCTTCGACCGCGCCTGGGCGACCATTATCGACTCCAACGTCACCACGCTGATCGTCGGCGTGGCGCTGTGGGTGTTTGGTTCCGGTCCGATCCGCGGCTTCGCCGTGGTGCACACGCTGGGTATTCTGACCTCGATGTTCTCCGCCGTGTTTGTCTCGCGCGGTGTGGTCAACCTCTGGTACGGCCGCAAGAAGAAACTGCAGTCGATCGCAATTGGTACCGTCTGGGTACCAGGTCAGAAATAATCAGGGGTACTGAAGATGGAATTTTTCCGCATTAAAAAAGACATCCCGTTCATGCGCCACGCGCTGGTGTTCAACGTCGTTTCGGCGTTGACCTTCGTCGCGGCCGTGTTCTTCCTGCTGCATCGCGGCCTGCACTTCTCGGTGGAGTTCACCGGCGGCACGGTGATGGAGCTGCGTTACCAGCAGGCGGCCAATCTGGAACGGATCCGCCATACGCTGGAAAGCATCGGCTACGAGCAGCCTGAAGCCACCGGCTTCGGCACTGCCCACGACGTCATGCTGCGTCTGCCGGTGGTGAAGGGCATCACGCCGAAGGATGCGTCGGCGCAGGTGTTCGACGCGCTGTGCAAAGCTGAAAGCGGCAGCCTGAAGCAGATCGACACCGTGACCGCCAAGGGCGAGCACGTCGTCAAGCAATCGTGCGCGGGCGCCGGCGATGCCGAGCTGGTGTCGCTGCAGAAGGTGGAGTTCGTCGGTCCGCAGGTGGGCGACGAGCTGACCCAGAATGGCCTGAACGCGCTGGTGATGGTGGTGATCGGTGTGATGATCTACCTGGCCGTGCGCTTCGAGTGGAAGTTCGCGGTGGCGGCGATTATCGCCAACTTGCACGACGTGGTGATCATTCTGGGCTTCTTCGCCTTCTTCCAGTGGGAATTCTCGCTGACGGTGCTGGCCGGTATCCTGGCGGTGCTCGGTTACTCGGTGAATGAGTCGGTGGTTATCTTCGACCGTATCCGTGAGAACTTCCGCAAGCAGCGCAAGGCTTCGGTGCATGAAGTGATCGACAATGCGATCACCTCGACCATCTCGCGTACCATCATCACCCACGGCTGCACGCAGATGATGGTGCTGTCGATGCTGTTCCTGGGCGGCCCGACGCTGCACTACTTCGCGATGGCGCTGACCATTGGTATTTGCTTCGGCATCTACTCGTCGGTGTTCGTTGCCGCCGCCGTCGCCATGTGGCTGGGCGTGAAGCGCGAAGACCTGATCAAGCCGATCAAGGAAAAAGACGAGACCGACGGCGCGGTCGTTTAAGTCAGGCCGGCTTGCATCGTCATTCCGGCGAAGGCCGGAATCCATAGAACATCAGCGTTATCGCAGCTCATGCGTTCTATGGGTTCCGGCCTTCGCCGGAACGACAGCGCCTCCCTCGGGGAGGTTTTTTTTTACCCGCGCAGCTTTTGCGCGGCGGACGGGCTGAGGCCGAACAGCTTGCGGTAGTCCGACGAGAACTGGCTGAAGTTGCACAGCCCCCATTCCCCGGCCAGCTCGCCGATGGCGCGGCCGTCGTGCAGCTGGCGCCGCACCCCGTTCAGGCGCAAGGTGCGCAGATAGGCGTTGGGACTCATCCCCAGCACATCCTCGAAACAGTATTGCAGCGTGCGCCGGCTGACGTGCACCTGCTCGCACAACTCCGGCACCGTGATGCTGCTGCCGCGATGCGCCAGCATGTAGTCGCGCGCCTGCGCCACCACCTGGCGCCGCCGTTGCAGGCTGGCCGTCATCGCCGGCTCCACGCAGCTGTGGTCCAGCAGCTCCAGCAGCCCGCCCAGCACCGCATCCTGCCACGAACCGCCGGCCTCGGCGACGCTGTTGACCCGCTCCCCTGCGCCGTCCGCCGGCAACAGCTGCGCCAGCGTACGCACGCAGGCCGCGCGGGCGGCACGGTCGACCTGCAGCAGATCGGCCGCCTGCACCCGCTGCCAGTCGATCTCGCAGCCCAGCCGTCGCGCGTTGTCCTCCAGTAACTGACGGCTGACCACGATGCCGTAGATGCTGTACGCCGCCGGCGTGACCAGCTCGAACTCGATATTGCCCGGCTGCACCATCATCCAGTCCGCCTCTGCCTGGCGGCCGTTGATGCGCGTCAGCGCGCCATGGTCCGGCAGGCCGAACCAGATGGCGTCCGGCCACACGCGGCAGGACTGCCGCACGGCCTGGTTCAAATCCTCGCGGAACACCTGCAAGCCCGGCAGGCGCAGCTCGGTCAGCGCGCCGGCGAAACGCCCGGCGCTGATCTGGTCATAGCATTGATGCCAGTTGGTCAGCTCGCTTGCCAGCTGGTCGGCGTCCTGCGCCTGTACCGTGCGCAACACGCCGCTCACATCCGGCGCATGGCGCCAGCCCTGTGTGCCATTCTGGTGCATAGGAACTCCCTGAAAGATAAGGTTGTTGCAGCCAGCACGCCCCGCGTCCGCTTTGCCGATTTGCTATAACGGCCGCGCGTCTTGCGCTCCTATACTCGATTCGAGCAACTTCCATACCTGCCACCAAGGAGAATAAAGTATGAGCACACAAGCAGCCGCCGGGGGCACCCCGGCGCTACAGCAGTCGCTGGGCACCTTCCAGCTCTGGGGCATCGCGGTGGGCCTGGTCATCTCGGGCGAATATTTCGGCTGGAGCTACGGCTGGGCATCGGCCGGCACCCTGGGCTTCATCGTCACCGCGCTGTTCGTGGCGGCGATGTACATCACCTTTATTTTCAGCTTCACCGAGCTGACCACCTCGATCCCGCACGCCGGCGGCCCGTTCGCCTACAGCAAGCGGGCGTTTGGCCCGCTGGGCGGCTACCTGGCCGGCGCCGCCACGCTGATCGAATTCGTGTTCGCGCCGCCGGCGATCGCGCTGGCCATCGGCGCCTACCTCAATGTGCAATTCCCCAACATCGATCCCAAGCTGGCGGCGGTGGGCGCCTATCTGGTGTTCATGACGCTGAACATCGTCGGCGTGCAGATCGCGGCCAGCTTTGAATTGCTGATGGCGCTGCTGGCCATCTTCGAATTGCTGGTGTTCATGGGCGTGGTGTCGCCGGGCTTTTCGATGGCCAACTTCACCAAGGGCGGCTGGTCGGGCCAGGACAGCTTCAGCGCGCTGGCCATTCCCGGCATGTTCGCCGCCATCCCGTTCGCGATCTGGTTCTTCCTGGCGATCGAAGGCGTGGCCATGGCGGCCGAGGAAGCCAAGGATCCGAAACGCTCGATTCCAATCGCCTACATCACCGGCATCATCACCCTGGTGCTGCTGGCGATCGGCGTGATGGTGTTCGCCGGCGGCGCCGGCGACTGGACCAAGCTGGCCAACATCAACGACCCGCTGCCGCAGGCCATGAAACTGATCGTCGGCGACAACAGCAAATGGCTGCACATGCTGGTGTGGCTGGGCTTGTTCGGCCTGATCGCCTCCTTCCACGGCATCATTCTCGGCTACTCGCGCCAGATCTATGCGCTGGCGCGCGAGGCCTATCTGCCGCGCTACCTGGCCGCCGTGCATCCACGCTTCAAGACGCCGCACCGCGCCATCATTGCCGGCGGCGTGGTCGGCATCGCCGCCATCTACAGTGACGAGCTGATCAAGATTGGCGGGCAGACCCTGACCGCCAACATCGTCACCATGTCGGTGTTCGGCGCCATCACCATGTACATCATCAGCATGTTGAGCCTGTTCAAGCTGCGCCGCGCCGAGCCCCATATGGCACGGCCGTTCCGCGCTCCGTTCTATCCACTGTTCCCTGGCATCGCCCTGGCGGGCGCCTGCGTCTGCATGGCCACCATGATCTATTACAACCCGCTGATCTTTGGCCTGTTCGCCGCCTTCCTGGCGATCGGCTATGGCTTCTTCCTGGCCACCAAGAGCAACCGCGCGCAACACGTCACCGCTTAATTTAATGGAGAAATGCATGACCATCACCCGTACCCTCCTGTCCTTGCTGACCTTGCTTGCCGCCGGCGCAGCCAGCGCGGCCGAACCTGCACCTGACTGGACCGAAAGCGGCAACGTCAGCCTGGTGTCCGACTACTTGTTCCGTGGCGTCTCGCAAACCCAGGCCAAGCCCACGGTGCAGGCCACGCTCGACTTCACCCACGCCAGCGGCTGGTACGTCGGCGTATTCGGCTCGGGCGTGTCGCACGCCGCCTACAACAACGGCGGCGGCGCCGAGATCGACCTGTACGGCGGCTACCGCGCGCCGCTGGCGGATGGCACGCTGGATGCCGGCATCGTCACCTACTGGTATCCAGGCGCCCACTACCTGGCCAGCGGCAAGGACATCAAATACCACACCCAGGACGCCAAGCTGGCCTGGAACATGGGCGCGTTCAATGTCACCGGCTGGGTCACGCTGAGCAAGTACTGGTTCGGCTTCACGGTCGATCCGTTCAGCGGCCAGCGGGTCGATACGCGCGGCTCGGCCTACGCCGAGGTGAACTGGAATCCCGAGCTGGCGCCCGGCCTGGTGCTCAATCTGCATGCCGGCCACCAGTCGGTGCGCAAGC
Organism: Duganella sp. SG902; assembly: GCF_013376005.1. Taxonomy (GTDB): domain Bacteria; phylum Pseudomonadota; class Gammaproteobacteria; order Burkholderiales; family Burkholderiaceae_D; genus Rugamonas. The sequence goes on from NZ_JABMJK010000019.1 coordinate 22,270, forward strand.
TGGGGATGTACAATTTCTACGACCTCAAGGCGGGCGTGACCAAGACCGTTGGCAACTGGGCGTTTGCCGCAGCCGCCGTCTACAACAGCGGCGACGAGTCGCGCAACGGTACGCCGCTGTGGGTGTTTTACAATGCCGACGGCAGCGGCAAATACGTCGCGCAAAAGCGTGTGCTGCTGACGGTCACCCGCAACTTCTGAACCAGGCAGCACGGAGGCGTAGCATGAGCAGTTTTGCGCACACAGTGGGCAGCCGGACCTACCAGTTCCGCGACCTCAAGGACCTGATGGCGAAAGCCACGCCGGCCCGCTCGGGCGATTACCTGGCCGGGCTGGCGGCCGCCACCGCCGAGGAGCGCGTGGCGGCGCAGATGGCGCTGGCGGCGCTGCCGCTCAGCATCTTCCTGCAACAGGCCCTGATCCCGTACGAGGATGACGAAGTCACCCGCCTCATCATCGACAGCCACGACCGCGCCGCCTTCGCCGCCATCGCCCATCTGACCGTGGGCGACTTCCGCAACTGGCTGCTGGGCGACGCCGCCGACAGCGCCGCGCTGGCCGCCGTCTCGCCCGGCGTCACGCCCGAGATGGCGGCGGCCGTCTCCAAGCTGATGCGGGTGCAGGACCTGATCCTGGTGGCGAAGAAATGCCATGTCACCACCGCCTTCCGCAACACCATCGGGCTGCCGGGCCGCATGTCCACCCGCCTGCAGCCCAACCACCCGACCGACGACGCCACCGGCATCGCCGCCAGCGTGCTGGACGGCCTGCTGTACGGCAGCGGCGACGCGGTGATCGGCATCAACCCGGCCACCGATAACGTGCCGCAGGTGATCAAGATCGTCACCATGCTGGATGAAATCATCAGCCGCTACGGCATTCCCACCCAGTCCTGCGTGCTGACCCACGTCACCAACAGCCTGGCGGCGATCGAGCGCGGCGCGCCGGTGGACCTGGTGTTCCAGTCGATCGCCGGCACCGAGGCGGCCAACGCCGGCTTCGGCATCAACCTGGCGCTGCTGGCGGAGGCGCGGCAGGCGGCCTTGTCCCTGCGGCGCGGCAGCGTCGGCGACAACGTCATGTATTTTGAAACGGGGCAGGGCAGCGCCCTGTCCGCCAACGCCCACCACGGCGTCGATCAGCAGACCTGCGAGGCCCGCGCCTACGCCGTCGCGCGCGCCTATGCGCCGCTGCTGGTCAACTCGGTGGTCGGCTTCATCGGCCCGGAATACCTATACGATGGCAAGCAGATCGTGCGCGCCGGCCTGGAGGACCATTTCTGCGCCAAGCTGCTGGGCCTGCCGATGGGCTGCGACGTTTGCTACACCAACCATGCCGAGGCCGACCAGAACGATATGGACATCCTGCTGACCTTGCTGGGAACGGCCGGCTGCACCTTCGTCATGGGCATTCCCGGCTCGGACGACATCATGCTCAACTATCAGACCACCTCCTTCCACGACGCGCTGTATGCGCGCCGCGTGCTGGGCCTGAAGCCGGCGCCGGAATTCGAGGCTTGGTTGCGGGAGATGGAAATCTTTACCCGCGACCCGCTGCCGACCTTGGGGCGCGCGCTGCCGCCGACCTTTGAGCGCGCCTTGCTGCGCCTGTCGTGAGGGCGGCCGGATGAAAGACGAACTGATCATCGCCAACCCGTGGCGCACGCTGCGCCGCTATACCGACGCCCGCATCGGCCTGGGCCGCGCCGGCGTCAGCCAGCCGACCGCTGAACAGCTGGCCTTCCAGCTCGACCACGCGCGTGCGCGCGACGCGGTCCACACGCCGCTGGACGCCGCCGCGCTGGCGCAGGCGGTGCGCGATGACGTGCCCGCCGCGCCGCCGGTCCTGCAACTGCATAGCGCCGCCGACAGCCGCGCCGTGTATCTGCAGCGGCCCGACCTCGGCCGCCGGCTGGACGAGGCCTCGCGCCAGCAGTTGCAGGCTATGCCGCGTGACGAAGCCGGCTACGACCTGGCCTTCGTGCTGGCCGACGGCCTGTCCTCGCTGGCGCTGACGCAGAACGCCGTGCCGCTGCTGCGGGAGGTGCAGGCCCGCCTGGCGGGCGAGCAGTGGCGCCTGGCGCCGCTGAGCATCGTCCGCCAGGGCCGCGTTGCCATCGGCGACGACATCGCCCACCTGCTGAACGCGCGCTGCGTGGTGGTGCTGATCGGCGAGCGTCCCGGCCTCAGCTCGCCGGACAGCCTGGGCCTGTACCTGACCTGGGCGCCGCAGCCCGGCCTGAGCGACGCCAGCCGCAATTGCATCTCCAATGTGCGCCCGGCGGGCTTGACCTACGACGCCGCAGCGTTCAAGCTTCACTACCTGCTGTCCGAAGCGCGGCGGCGCCAGTTGTCCGGCGTCGCCCTGAAAGATGAAACCGCCGCCGAGGGCGCCAACCTGGAGGCGCCACAGCGCAATTTCCTGTTGGAGTGAGACCCGCACCATGAGCCGAACCGGCCGCCTTTTCATGTTGATGGACGCCATGCGCGGCTACCGCCGCCCCGTCACCGCCGCGCGGTTGGCGGAGCAGTTGGGCGTTTCCGAACGCACCATCTATCGCGACATCCAGACCCTGGCCGGGCTGGGCGCGCCGCTGGAGGGGGAGGCCGGGGTCGGCTACATGCTCAAGGCCGGCTTCTTCCTGCCTCCCCTGATGTTTGGCCCCGACGAGCTGGAGGCGCTGGTGCTGGGCGCGCGCTGGGTGCGCCGGCAGGGCGACGAGGCGCTGGCGGCGGCGGCCAGCAACGCGCTGGCCAAGATCGCCGCCGCCACGCCCAAGGACCTGCGCGACGACATGGCCGAAACCAGCCTGTGGGTGCCGATCGGCCAGGACCAGCAGGACGCCAGCGACATCCATGTGCGCCCCGTGCGCGAAGCCATCCGCTATCAGCATCGCCTGCGCATGTCCTACCGCGACGAGCACGGCGCGCCCTCCGACCGCGTCGTATGGCCATTCGCGCTGGCGTACTTCGAAGGCAAGCGCCTGCTGGCCGCGTGGTGCGAGATGCGCATGGCGTTCCGTCATTTCCGCATCGACCGCATCGCCGCGGTGGAATCGCTGCGGCAGCGCTACCCGGCGCGCCGCCACGACCTGCTGAAGACCTGGCGCCAGGAACACAACCTGCGCGAAGACTCCTGACAAAAACTGTCGCAGCCCGGTTCTACGATGGAGACATCAACCCACCGGAGATACCAAATGCGACTCTACTACCATCCCGCCTCCACTTGCTCGCGCCGTGTCATGCTGGCCGCCATCCATATGGGCACGCCGCTGGAACTGACCGAAGTCAATCTCATGAGCGAGGAAGACCGCCGCCGGCTGGTCGCGCTCAATCCCAACAACAAGGTGCCGGTGTTGCAGGACGGCGACTTCACGCTGTGGGAATCGTGCGCCATCATGCAGTACCTGGCGGACCGTACTCACGGGCAAACCCTGTATCCCGATAACATCATCGCGCGGGCCGACATCAACCGCTGGATGCTGTGGTCGGCCCAGCACTTCGCGCCGGCGCTGGGCGTGATCGTCTACGAGAACATCTGGAAAGGCCTGATCGGCAATGGCGGCGCGGACCCGGCGGAGATCGACCGCGCCAGCCGGCTGGTGGCGCAGTTCGCTGCCGTGCTGGAGCAGCACCTGGCCGGCCGCGACTGGATCGTCGGCGAGCGGCTCACGCTGGCCGACTTCGCCATCGCGGCGCCGCTGACCTATATCGAGCAAGCCAAGCTGCCGGTCACGCACTACCCCAAGCTGATGGCCTGGCTGGCCCGGGTCTCCGAGCTGGACGCGTGGAAACAGACCATGCCCGCCTGGTGATTGCATAAATACCATGCTTATGTGAAGTAACGCACAGAACGGAAGGGCGGGGCGGGGTATTCTGGACTCGTCTCCTCTGGAGGAGATCCCTAGTTTTGGACTTTGCCCGCTGCCCAGCGGGCTTTTTTTTACAGCATCAGCACCGCGTACAGCGACTGCACCTCATCGGCGGACTCGGTCATGATGGCGTGCAGCGTGCCTTCGCCCACCACGAAGTCGATGGTGCGGGCGCCCTGCAGGGTGGTGGCGCCGGGCCGCTGGTGCAGCGGCGAATGCACCGGCGCCAGATCGTTGGCCAGCAGCAGGGTGTCGCCCAGCGTTTCCGGCGGCAGCGCGCGCAAGCCTACCCACATCGACTCGATCGCCTTGAACACGCCGTCCGGCACGCCCAGATGGATCATCACGCCGCGGCCAATCTCCAGCTCGCCGTGCTCGACCCAGTCCTCCGGCTCGCCCTGCATCACTTCGGGATAGTCGCCGGCGCTGGCCAGCATGTAGAAGCCAGCCACCTCGTGCATGATGCCGGCGAACAGCGCGGTGTCGGGATCGACGTGGGTCACGCGGCGCGCGATCACCTGCGCCAGCGCCGCCACGTGGGCGGTGTGTTCCCACAACTGGTTGATTTTCGCCGCCAGCGACGGCTCGGTCACCTGGCTGCCGATCTGGCGCACGATCACCGCCGCCACCAGCGATTGCAGCGTGCGGATGCCGAGCCGCTGCACGGCCGCGCGCACGCTGGAGATTTCGGTTCCGGAACGGTTGTAGGCCACCGAGTTGGCGATCGCCACGCTGCGCGCGGCCAGCAACGGATCGGCCTGGATCAGCCTGGCGGCCGCTTCCACATGACAGTCGGGGTCATTGAGCGCCTGCTGCAGGCGCAGCGAGGCGTTGACGTTGGCCGGGAACGTGAGTTCTCCCCGGCTCGCCTGAGCAGCGATAGTCCTGAAGGCGTCGAGTCTGTCCATGCTCAAAAATTATACTCAAAATATTGCCATGCGGCACTTTTTCTGAAAATACTTTTTGCGGCGTGGATTTCACCCAACAGCGCCTTGTGAGTGGGCGCTTACTGCTCGCTGAAGATCGCGTCGCAGCCTTCCACCGGCTCGTCGGTGTCCTGCAGCTCGTCGACCAGGTCGAGGTCGAACAGTTCCTCCACCGCGTTCATGAAGCTGTTGTGGGTGCTCGCGCCGATCAGGCGGTAGATTTCACCGTCCTCGTTGCGCACGCCGACGATCAGCGCCTCCTGGCGCACTTCGTCGGCCGGCGCCACGTCCAGCAGCAGGTTGCCGATGATGTGTTTGTCGAATTTGGCAGGCTTTTTGCCTTCCAGCAGAGAGGTTTTCAAATCTGTTTCCTTGGTGTTTTAATCGCAGTCATGGGTGGACGGCGTTCCAGTCTGGCCGGCCATGATGACAGTTTTAAGCGCGGACAGGGTTTTTTCAAGCTGCGCGAAGTCGTCGTCGGTGTAATGGGCGAACACTTTGCCGCTTTGCGAGATCACTTCCGGGAACACGGTGCGGAAGGTCCGCTCGCCGTCCTCGGTCAGCTTCACAAAGAAGGAACGCTTGTCGCAATCGTTGCGCTGACGTTCCACCAGCCCTTTTTGCTCGAGCCGCTCGATCACCCCGGTGAGGGTGCCCTTGGTGATCAAGGTCTTGTCGCCCAGTTCCTTATAGGACATGCCGGGGGTGTTGCCCAGCGTGGCGATGATGTCGAATTGCGCATGCGTCAAACCGCTCCGGCGCACGTACTCGCCGGAGAGCCGTTCGTAGCCCTGCATGCATTCGGCCAGCAGCCGTATGCTTTTCAAGAATCGTTCACCCATGGGACGTGATTATAGCCGCTTCGCACCGGGCTTTCCGGCGGTTACACTATGCGCACGCCAATCAAAAGAACAATGATGCCTGTACATCTGCGCGGCATAGCCGCTTTGCTGCTAGTCACCCTGGTCTGGGGCACGACCTTCCCCGCGATGAAGAATATGACCGGCTACCTGTCGGCCAGCTGGATCGTGCTGTGCCGCTTCGCGCTGGCCGGCGCGCTGCTGCTGCCCTTCCTGTGGGGCGTGCGCTGGCGCGACCTGCGCTGGGGCATCCTGGCCGGCGTGGTGTTGTTCCTGTGCTACGTGTTCCAGATCGAGGGGCTGGCGCTGACCAGCTCCAACCGCAACGCCTTCATCTGCGGCCTGAACGTGCTGGTGCCGCCGCTGATCGGCGTGGCGCTGGGCGCGCGGCTCGAGCGCCGCATCGCCGGCGCGTTGCTGCTGTCGGTCGCGGGCCTGTTCGCGCTGTGCTGGGAAGGCGGTTTCAGCTGGGGCCGCGGCGACACGCTGGCGCTGCTGTGCGCGCTGTTCTTCGGCATCTACGTCAAGCTGATGGAGTCGTTCACGCGCAAGGTGGACAAGCTGATGGCGCTGACGGCGTCGCAAATTGTCACCGTGGCGGTGTGCGCGGCCGTCTGGCTGCTGCTCACCGAGGTGCCGCTGGGACTGGCCGAGCGCGCGCGGGACTTGCCGGACTATATCGCCTACATCCGCAAGGGGCTGGAGATGTACAGCGTCAACCTGATCTATTTGGGCGTGATCGCGACCGCCGCCATCATCTCGCTGCAAACCTGGGGCCAGAGCCATAGCAGCGCCAACGAGGCGGCCGTGATCTACGCGTTCGAGCCGGGCTGTGCCGCCATCTTCGCCTATTTCTGGCTGGGCGAGACGCTGGCCTGGAACGGCTTGCTCGGCGCGGCGCTGTTGATCTCCGGTATGATAGCGAGCCAATGGAGCACCGAGCGTCCCGCGACGGTCCTGGCGCCGGAGTAGTCCAGATGTCCTTCGATACCCTTTCCAGCCTCGCCCCGCAGCGGCCCTTGCGCCTGTTGCTGGTCAACGCCGGCGAGGCGGACGCCATCACCTGGGCCGGACTGGCGCAGCCGCTGCGCCTGGCCGCCGCCGCCCTGGGCCGCGAGCTGCTGCAACTGGAAACCATGACGCCGGCCCAGGTGGTGCTGGCCCAGCCGAACTGGCACATCGCGCTGCTGGTGGCCGACGAGCGGCAGGCGCCCTTGCCGCCCGAGCAGGCGCGCGCCGTGATCGAGCGTTGCCGCTCGGCCGATTATTGGGGCGGCGTCGGCGCCGGCGTGCTGTGGCTGGCCGAGGCCGGCCTGATGGCGGGCGTGCGCATCGCCCTGCCGTGGGCGCTGTACGCCGACACCGAGGACATCACCGAGCGCGCCATCCTCACGCCCCACCTGTTCGAGCTGGACGGGCGCCACCTGAGCTGCTGCGGCGGCGCCGCCTCGATCGACTTCGCGCTGACCCTGATCGAGCACCTGTTCGGCGCCAGCGTGCAGGCGTCGGTCAAGGAAAGCCTGTGCGTGGAGCGCGTGCGCGGCCCCGAGGAGCGTCAGCGCGTGGCCCTGCAGGCGCGCTTTGGCGCCCTGCAGCCGCGCCTGTCGGAGGCGGTCACGCTGATGGAGACCAATATCGAGGAGCCGCTCTCCACCGACGACATCGCCAATTTGGTGGGCCTGTCGCGCCGCCAGCTGGAGCGCCTGTTCAAGCAATACTTGGGCAGCCTGCCGTCGCGCTACTACCTGGAGCTGCGCCTGCAACGCGCGCGCCAGCTGTTGCTTGAGACCAATCACTCGATCGTGCAGGTGGGGCTGATGTGCGGCTTCTCGTCCGGCTCGCACTTCTCGACCGCCTTCGGCGCCCTGTTCGGCAACACCCCGCGCGAGGAGCGCCAGCGCAAATTGCAGTCATGATAAGTTTACTTTGCGGCCAAAAGTAAAAATTCTTGTCGCCATTTGAAAAGAACTTTAGCATCCCGGCTTTTACAATGAGTCCACGCGGCGCTGTGCCGCGCATGACCCACATCTTGATAGGGAATGCCATGAATGCCAATGTAGATACGACCGCCCTCAACCGTCCTGTGACCCGTCAGACGTTCGACGAGGTACTGGTGCCGACTTACGCACCGGCGGCGATGGTTCCGGTCCGAGGCGCGGGGCTGGACCTGTGGGACCAGTCCGGCAAACACTACCTGGACTTCACCTCCGGCATCGCGGTCGCCGCGCTGGGCCACTGCCACCCCGTGGTGGTGGAGGCGCTGACCCGCCAGGCCAACACCCTGTGGCACCTCGGCAACGGCTACACCAATGAGCCGGTGCTGCGCCTGGGCCTGGCGCTGACCGAGGCCACCTTCGCCGACCGCGCGTTCTTCTGCAACTCCGGCGCCGAGGCCAACGAGGCGGCGCTGAAGCTGGCGCGCAAGCACGCGCACGCCAAGTTCGGCCCGCACAAATCGCGCATCATCTCGTGCTACCAGTCGTTCCACGGCCGCACCCTGTTCACCGTGTCGGTCGGCGGCCAGTCGAAATACACCGAGGGCTTCGAGCCGCTGCCGCCGATGATCAACCACATCATCTACAACGACATCGAATCGGCGCGCGCCGCCATCGACGACGACACCTGCGCCGTGATCGTCGAGCCGCTGCAAGGCGAGGGTGGCGTGGTGCCGGGCAACAAGGCCTTCCTGCAGGAGCTGCGCGACCTGTGCACCAAGACCGGCGCCCTGCTGATCTTTGACGAAGTGCAGTCGGGCATGGGCCGCACCGGCGAGCTGTTCCACTACATGAGCTACGGCATCACCCCGGACATCCTGACCTCGGCCAAGGCGCTGGGCAACGGCTTCCCGGTGGCCGCCATGCTGACCACCCACGAGCTGGCCGCCACCTTGAGCGTCGGTTCGCACGGCACCACCTATGGCGGCAACCCGATGGCCGCCACCGTGGCGCTGACCGTGCTCAACACCATCAACCAGCCAGCCTTCCTGGCGCGCGTGAAGGAAGCCGGCGCCAAGCTGCGCTCGACCATGGAAAAGCTGATCGCCGACTATCCGCAGGTGTTCCGCGAAGTGCGCGGCGCCGGTCTGCTGCTGGGCCTGGTGGTGGCGGACGGGTGGACCGGCCGTTCCAAGGATATCCAGAAGGCCGCCGAGGCCAACGGCATGATGGTGCTGATCGCCGGCATGGACGTGGTGCGCCTGGCGCCGGCGCTGATCGTCTCCGACGAGCAGATCGCCGAAGCCGACCGCATCCTGCGCCTGTCGCTGGACGGCCTGCTGAAAGCGGCTTAAGTACCACCATCACGTCATTCCGGCGAAAGCCGGAATCCATACACGATGTTCGAAGCCGGACACTCAGCATGGATTCCGGCCTTCGCCGGAATGACGTTTTAAGGTTCACTCAATGAAGGAGTTCCCATGTATGTAGTCCGTCCGGTCGAACTTGCGGATATCGCAGCCCTGGAAGCGCTGGCCGCGGTGCCCATGCCCGGAGTGCATACCCTGCCCAAGACGCGCGAGAAAATCCGCACCATGGTGGAGCTGTCGATCGCCTCGTTCGCCGCGCACGTCGACATCCCGAGCGAGGAGGGCTACCTGCTGGTGCTGGAGTCGCCCGAGACCAAATCCATCGTCGGCACCGCCGCCATGTTCGCGGCGGCCGGCTCCAACGGCACCTACTTCTCCTTCCGCAACGACGTGATCCAGCAGGTCTCGCGTGACCTCAACATCAGCCACAGCGTGCACGCGCTGACGCTGTGCTCCGAGCTGACCGGCTACTCGCAGCTGTCGTCGTTCTACGTCGGCGAGCGCGAACACGGCACGCCGGAGGCGGCGCTGCTGTCGCGCGCGCGCCTGATGTTCGCCGTGCTGGCGCCGCACCGCTTCTCGGACCGCTTCTTCGTGCCGCTGGCCGGCGTCACCGACAGCGAGGGCGGCTCGCCGTTCTGGGACGCGCTGGGCCGCAAATTCTTCAAGATGGATTTCCTCGACGCCGAACGCACCATCGGCGGCGCCCGCAACCGCACCCTGATCGTCGAGCTGATGCCACACTATCCGGTCTACGTGCCACTGCTGCCGGGCGACGCCCAGGCGGCCATGGGCCAGATCCATCCCTCGGGCGAACTGGCGTTCAACCTGCTGACCGCCGAAGGCTTCGAGGCCGACGACTACATCGACATCTTCGACGGCGGCCCGATCCTGCAGGCGCACAAGAATTCGCTGCGCACCTTCACCGGCGCGCTGCAACGCCGCGTCGCCACCTCGGTGGAGCAACCGGACCGCGGCCGCGAGCCGCAGCTGCGCTACGCCGTGTCGTCCGGCTCGGAGCACAACTTCCGCGCCGTGATCACGCATTGCCCGGCGCTGGATTCTCAACTCAGCGTGGCGCTGTCCGCAGAGGTGCAGGAAGCGCTCAAGGTCGCCGAAGGCGACACCGTCATCTGCGTCAGAATATAAAAACGAGAACACCTATGCTAGTTGTACGCGCAATCCAAGCCACAGACCTCGACGCCCTGTACGTCATGGCCACCCAGGTGGGCAGCGGCATGACCACGCTCAAGCCGGACATGAAGATGATGGGCGACCGCCTCAACATCGCCGTGGCCTCGTTCGCCGAGACCATCCCGCCCGAGCAGCGCGACTACATGTTCGTGATGGAGGACACCGACACCGGCCGCCTGGCCGGCGTGTGCGCCATCAAGGGCTCGGTGGGCCTGACCGAGCCGTTCTACAACTACCGCATCGGCACCCTGGTGCACTCCAGCCGCGAGCTGAATGTGTTCACCCGCATGGACACGCTGTACCTGTCGAACGACCTGACCGGCAGCACCGAACTGTGCTCGCTGTTCCTGCATCCGGACTACCGCAGCGGCAACAACGGCAAGCTGCTGTCCAAGAGCCGCTTCCTGTTCATCGCCCAGTTCCCGCACCTGTTCACCGAAAAGCTGATCGCGGAGATGCGCGGCTACCAGGAGGAGAGCGGGCGTTCGCCGTTCTACGAAGGGCTGGGCCGCCACTTCTTCAAGATGGATTTCGACCACGTCGACGCGCTGACAGCGGTCGGCAAGAAGTCCTTCATCGCCGAGCTGATGCCGCGCCAGCCGTTGTACGTGGACTACCTGCCGCAGGACGCGCAGGAGGTGATCGGCAAGGTGCACACCTCCACCGCGCCGGCACGCCGCCTGCTGGAGCAGGAGGGCATGTACTTCGAGGGCTACGTCGACATCTTCGACGCCGGCCCGGTGCTGCAGGCCCGCGTGTCCGAGCTGCGCGCGCTGCGCGACAGCGCGCTGGCCGAAATCGGCTTGACCACCGACTGGGATTCCGCCTGCGCGCCGGAGAGCGCGGCGGCCGAGCCCATGCTGGTCTCTAACACCAACATGAAAGATTTCCGCATGATCCTGTCGCAGGCGGTGCCGGTCAACGGCGCCATCGCCTTGCCGGAGGCGGAGCAAAAGCTCCTGCGCTGCCACACCGGCGACACCGTGCGCACCCTGACTCTCAATCCGAGGAAGAACAATGGCTAATTCAGTGGCAAACATCAGTAACTTCATCAACGGCGAATGGCTGCACGGCAGCGGCGCGGAACTGGTCACCATCAACCCGGCCACCGGCAAGCAAACCTGGAGCAGCAACGAGTCCACCGCGCAGGACGTGGCACAGGCCACCACCGCCGCCCGCGCCGCGTTTGACGCGTGGGCATTGACGCCGCTGGAGCAGCGCATCGCCGTCTGCACCCGCTTCCGCGACCTGCTCAAGCAGGACGCCGAGGAGCTGGCGCTGCTGATCTCCGAAGAAGTCGGCAAGCCGCTGTGGGAAGCGCGCACCGAAGTCACCACCATGGCCAACAAGATCGACATCTCGGTGCAGGCCTACGATGCGCGCACCGGCGAAACCCACAACAAGGTGGCCGATGGCGAAGCCGTGCTGCGCCACCGTCCGCACGGCGTGTTTGGCGTGTTCGGTCCTTACAACTTCCCCGGCCACCTGCCGAACGGCCATATCGTGCCCGCGCTGATCGCCGGGAACACCCTGGTGTTCAAGCCCAGCGAATACGCGCCGCGCACCGCCATCAAGACCGTGCAGCTGTGGGAGAAAGTCGGCCTGCCATACGGCGTGCTCAATCTGGTCAACGGTGGCCGCGACACCGGCATCGCGCTGGGCCAGAGCAAGCTGCTGGACGGCGTGCTGTTCACCGGCAGCTGCCAGACCGGCACCGCGCTGCATAAACAATTCGGCGGGCAACCGGGCAAGATGCTGGCGCTGGAAATGGGCGGCAACAACCCGCTCGTCATCTGGGACGCCAAGGAAGTCGACGCCGCCGTGTTCATGGCGATTTCGTCGGCCTTCATCTCGGCCGGCCAGCGCTGCACCTGCGCGCGTCGCCTGATCCTGCCGACCGGCGCGGCCGGCGACGCCATCGTTGCGCGCCTGATCGACGTGGCCAGCCGCCTGACCATCGGCCCATCCGACGCCGAACCGGCGCCGTTCATGGGCCCCGTGGTGTCGGCCGCTGTCGCCAAACGCCTGGTGCAGGCGCAGGCCGACATGGTCGCGCGCGGCGGCAAGCTGCTGCTGGAGATGAAACACCTGGACGCCAACACCGGCTTCGTCTCGGCAGGCATTGTCGACGTCACCGACGCCAAGGGCATTCCTGACGAAGAGTGGTTCGGCCCCCTGCTGCAAATCATTCGCGTGGCGGACTTCGACAGCGCCATCGACGCCGCCAACAACACCGCGTTCGGCCTGGCCGCCGCGCTGATTTCCAACGACGAGAAGCTGTGGAAGATCTTCCAGGTGCGCGCCCGCGCCGGCATCGTCAACTGGAACCGTCCGACCACCGGCGCCGCCAGCAGTGCGCCGTTCGGCGGCGTGGGTCAGTCGGGCAACCATCGTCCGAGCGCCTACTACGCGGCGGACTATTGCGCCTATCCGGTGGCGTCGATTGAAAACCCTGTCCTTGAAATGCCCGCGAAACTCTCGCCGGGCATGAACTTCTAAAAGGTAGCTGCAATGTCCGCACGCGAATTCAACTTCGACGGTCTGGTCGGCCCATCGCACAATTACGCCGGCCTGTCGTTCGGTAACGTGGCCTCGTTCAGCAACGTCAAGAGCGCATCCAACCCCAAGCTGGCCGCGCTGCAAGGCCTGGCCAAGATGCGCGCGCTGGCCGCGCGTGGTTTCGGCCAGGCGTTGCTGCCCCCGCAGGACCGTCCCAACTTCCGCCTGCTGCGCAGCGTCGGCTTCACCGGCAGCGATGCCGAGGTGCTGGCCAAGGCCGCCAAGGAATCGCCGGTGATCCTGGCGTGCGCCTATTCGGCCTCGCCGATGTGGACCGCCAACGCGGCCACCGTCAGCCCGTCGGCGGACAGCGCCGATGGCCGCCTGCACTTCACCTCCGCCAACCTGAACAACAAGCTGCACCGCGCGTTTGAGCACGAGCAGTCGACGCGCGCGCTGCGCGCCATCTTCAAGGACGAGAAGCACTTCGCCGTGCACGACGCGCTGCCTGGGACGCCGGCCTTTGGCGACGAGGGCGCGGCCAACCACACACGTTTGTGCAAGGACCACGGCAGCGCCGGCGTCGAAATGTTCGTGTACGGCCGCACCGAGTTTGACGCCGCCGCCACCGCGCCGAAAAAATACCCGGCACGCCAGACGCTGGAAGCCTCGCAGGCGGTGGCCCGCCTGCACGGCCTGTCGGCCGAGCGCACCATGTACATCCAACAAAATCCCGACGTCATCGATCAAGGCGTGTTCCATAACGACGTGATCGCGGTAGGTAACGCCAATGCCCTGTTCTACCACGAGCAGGCATTCGCCGACGAAGCAGGCGCGCTCGATCAGCTGCGCCGCGCACTCGCCGGCGTGGGCGCGGACCTGAATGCGATCCGCGTCGATACGGCGCGTGTGCCGGTGGCGGATGCCGTGGCCAGCTATCTGTTCAACAGCCAGTTGCTGAGCAAGGCCGATGGCAAGATGGCGCTGGTGATACCGCACGAATGCCAGGAAGTCGCCTCCGTGGCGTCGTATCTGGAAGGTCTGGTGGCCAGCGGCAGTGTGATCGATGAACTGATTCACTTCGACCTGCGCCAATCGATGCGCAACGGCGGCGGCCCCGCGTGCCTGCGCCTGCGCGTGGCGCTCACCGATGCCGAGGCGGCGGCCATGCACCAGGGCGTGGTGATGACCGAGACGCTGTACCATACGCTGGTGGCGTGGGTGGAAAAACATTACCGCGACCGCCTGGAGCCGGCCGACCTGGCGGACCCGCAACTGGCGATCGAAGTGCACACCGCACTGGAAGAATTGAGTCGTATACTGGGACTGCCAGGACTGTACGATTAAGACCCGCCGCGCAGCCACAAGCCGGCGCGGCGTCTGCAACACAAGATACCTATAACGTATTGGAGAAGCATGATGAAACAAATGCCACAAGACCTGCGTAAACAAACGCTGGATCTGGTCAACGCAAACAAGCCCGCCACCGAAGTCGCCGCACTGGTCAGTGCCTGGCTCGGCTCCCTGGATGATGAGGACCTGGCGGGCACCGCGCCCGATAGCCTGGCCCCGGTTTTGTGGGACGGTTTCACCCAAGCTTCCAAGCGCAGCGGCACTGGCGCACAAATCGCCACGCTGCGCTACGACGACGGCCGCGGCGGCAAGGCCACCGCGCTGCTGATCCTCAACGATGACATGCCGTATCTGGTGGACTCCATCGTGATGGCGATGCGCAAGCTGCGCGTCACCGCAAATGGCGTGCTGAACGCCGTGCTGCCGGTGTCGCGCAACGCGGACGGCGCGGTGGTGGCGGTTGGCGAGCATGGCGCCAAGCTGGAATCGTATGTGTTGGTGCTGCTGTCGGAAGATCTGCCGGAGGCGGAACTCGGCGCGCTGGTCGAACGTATTGTGATGGTGTCGCGTGACGCCGCCGTGGTGCGCCGCGACCGCGCCGCCATGCTGGAACACTTCAGCCGCATCGGCGCGGAAGCCGCGACCCACGGTGAAGAAGGCAAGGAGGTCGCCGCCTTCCTCGAATGGGCCAAGACCGAAGGCTTCGAACCGTTCGGCTACGCTTACTATCAGGTCAAGCCGGGCGTGCGTGAGCTGGAGCGCGACATTCCGAGCCGCATCGGCGTGCTGCAGGACACCTCGCACCCAGTGTACGGCACCTGCCTGGCCAACATCCCAGGCGACTTTGATACCCTGTCCAAGCGCGGCCACACCCTGTCCATCGTCAAGGCGGACGTGGAAGGCACGCTGCACCGCGACCAGCAACTGGACTTCATCGGCGTTCGCCACACCGACGCGCAAGGCGCCATCCTGGGCGAATACTGCTTCGTGGGCCTGTTCACCCGCGCCGCCACGTCCACGCCGCTGAACCGCCTGCCGTTCGCGCGCGGCCGCGTGGCGCGCGTGCTGAGCATCGCCGGCGTGCGCCAGGAAGGCTTCCGCGCCGAGAAATTCGTCGAGATCCTCGAATCGCTGCCGCGCACCGAGGCGCTGGAAGCGGAACCTGAATGGCTGGCGGAAGTCTGCGGCGCCGTGGTCTCGTTGTACAAGCAGCCGCGCGCCAAGGTGTTCGCGCGCCGCGACGTGTACGCACGCCACTTGAACGTGCTGGTCTACCTGCCGCGCGAGCGTTACAGCGCGAGCGTCGCTTCCGCGCTGGCGAAAGCGCTGCAAGCCAGCTCCGGCGCTCACCACGTCAGCTCGCAAACGCTGGTGGCGGACGGCCCGCTGGCGCGGGTGTACCTGATCGCGCATGGCGCGCGCTATCCGCTGGATCTGGAAACCGACATTCAGCAGCCGCTGTTGTCGGTGCTGGATGGCTGGCACGACCAGTTCTCCGTGCTGGCCGACGCCGTGACAGACGTGCCGCTGCGCGCCAGCCTGCGCAAGATGTGCGCCACGCTGCCGCCGGATTACGTTGCCGCGACCACGCCATCCGCCGCCTTCCACGATCTGGGCGCCATCCTGCGCAACCCGGACCCGGCGCGCGTGAACGTTCGCGTGGATGCCGACAATGGCCACACCACCATCCGCCTGTACTCGGTAGACCGCGTGCCCTCGCTGTCGACCATCCTTCCGGCGCTGCACAACGCCGGCGTGGCGATCGACCGCGAACAGGCCTACTCGCTGCGCGTGAATGGTGAGCGCCACTACGTCACCAGCCTGTCGGTGGATGCCGCCAGCGCCGTCAAGCTGGCCAAGCCGGAGATCGTGCCGGTGGCCGAGGAACTGTTCTCCACGCTGTTCAACAACGAAGCGGAAGACGGCCGCCTGAATGGCCTGGTCATCGAAGGCGGCCTGAGTGTGCGCGAAGTGCAGCTGGTGCGCGCCTACATGAGCTACTGGCGCCAGACCGGCACCAACTTCTCGGTGCGCTATATGGCTGAAACGCTGCGCACCCAGCCAGCGCTGGTCAAGGAACTGGTGAACGCCTTCCTGCAGCGCTTCGATCCGTCGCTGGACGACGCCACCCGCGCCGCCTCGCTGGACAAGCTGGCCGACATCAAGAGCCGCCTGCCGGCCATCAACCACGCCGACAGCGAAGCGGTGCTGGGCGCCATGGCGACCCTGATCGGCGCCACCCTGCGCACCAACTACTTCCAGAACAACCAGAAGGGCGACAAGATCATCTTCAAGTTCGACACCAGCAACCTGTCGCTGGTGCCGGAGCCGCGTCCGTTCCGCGAGATCTTCGTGTTCTCGCGCCGCTTCGAAGGCGTGCACCTGCGCGGCGGCCCGGTGGCGCGCGGCGGCCTGCGCTGGTCGGACCGCATGGAGGACTACCGCACCGAGGTGCTTGGCCTGGTGAAGGCGCAGATGGTGAAGAACGCCGTCATCGTGCCGGCCGGCGCCAAGGGCGGCTTCGTCTGCAAGCAGATGCCGAAGGACGCTCCACGCGAAACCATCGCGGCGGAAGGCGAAGCAGTCTACCGCCTGTTCATTTCCAGCCTGCTGGAGGTGACCGACAACCGCGTGCTGGGCAAGATCGTCTCCCCAACCGATACCGTCTGCTACGACGGCAACGACCCGTATCTGGTGGTGGCGGCCGACAAGGGCACCGCGACCTTCTCCGACATCGCCAACAGCATCGCCGTGCAGCGCGGCTTCTGGCTGGGCGACGCTTTCGCCTCGGGCGGCTCCAACGGCTATGACCACAAGAAGATGGGCATCACCGCCAAGGGCGCGTTTGAAGCGGTCAAGCGCCACTTCTACGAGATGGACCACGACATCCACGCGCAGCCTGTGACCATGGTCGGCGTGGGCGACATGTCGGGCGACGTGTTCGGCAATGGCGCGCTGTTGTCGCGCAAGCTGAAGATCGTGGCGGCCTTCGACCACCGTCACATCTTCCTCGACCCGAATCCGGACATGGAAGTCTCGTTCAAGGAACGCGAACGCATGTTCGCGCTGCCACGCTCCTCGTGGGACGACTACAACAAGGAACTGATCTCGAAAGGCGGCGGCGTGTTCCCACGTACTGCGCGCTCGATCGAACTGTCGCCGGAAATCCGTGCCGTGCTGGATATCGAGGAAACCGCGCTGGCGCCGGAAGAGCTGATGCACCGTATCCTGCTGGCGCCGGTGGACCTGTTCTACAACGGCGGCATCGGCACCTACATCAAGGCCTCCACCGAAACCCATGCGCAGGTGAAGGACCGCGCCAACGACAACATCCGCGTCAACGGCAATGAGCTGCGCTGCAAGGTGGTGACCGAGGGCGGCAACCTCGGTGCGACGCAGGCGGGCCGTATCGAGTTCGCGCTGTCGGGCGGCCGCATCTTCACCGACGCGATCGACAACTCGGCCGGCGTGGATTGCTCGGACCACGAGGTGAACGCGAAGATGTGGCTGGACGTGGAAATGAACGCCGGCCAGTTGAGCGAGGCGGACCGCAACCGCATCCTCAACGAGATGACCGACGATATCGAACGCCTGGTCCTGCGCGACAACACGCTGCAAACGCAGCTGCTGGTGCGCGAGCTGCAGGCGCAGGGCGACGCGGCCGTGCAGGACGGCTATGCCGCGCTGATCGCCTCGCTGGAGGAAGAGGGCGCGCTGTCGCGCGAACTGGAGCAACTGCCTTCGGTGGCGGAACTGGCGCGCCGCAAGGCCGATGGCCGCGGCCTGACCACGCCGGAACTGGCGGTGGTGATCGCCAACGTGAAGAACCGCTACAAGCGCATCCTGTCGGCGCTGCCGCTGACGGAAAACAGCTGGGCCGAATCGGTGCTCAAGCCGTACTTCCCGGATCTGCTGGTGGCAACCCGTCCGGCGCTGGCTCACCCGCTGGCGAACGCCATCCTGGCCACCGTGCTGGCCAACGAATCGGTCAACCGTTGCGGTCCGCTGATGCTGCGCCAACTGGCCGGCGAGCATGGCGTGGATGAAGCGGACGTGATCCTGGCGTGGGGCCAGGCGTGGTCCGCGCTGAACCTGGCGCCGGTGTTCAACGCGCTGGACGCGGATGCGCTGAAAGTGCCGCGCGCGGTGTCGATCAAGGTCGATGCGCACACCCGCGTGCTGCAAAAGGCCGTGATCGAAGGCGCGCTGTCGGTGCCTGCCGATCAGCTGCGCAAGGGCGTGGACGAGTTGACCCGCCTGTTCGCCAATCCGGAAACGCTGGCGCAGCTGACGCCCGTCAGCGGCCAGTCGGAGGCTGAGCTGACCTCCGGCCTGCGCCCGGAATTCGTGCGCGCCTGGATGGCGGTCGACGCGATCGAAGCGGTGGCGGCGTTTGTGTTCGCGGCCCTGTCGGTGCAGCGTCCGGCGGGCATGGACTTGCCGGCCTTCCTGCAAGTGGGCCTGGCGTTGCGCGCGCAGGTGGGCATCGACACGCTGGAACGCGGCCTGAAGCTGCCGGCCACCAGCCGTTCGCAGGAGCAGCTGCGCAGCTACGCGCAGAACGCGCTGCGCCGCACGCAGCAACGCCTGCTGTCGCAAGTGCTCAAGCATGCCACCGGCGATCACTCGGCGGTGGAGGCGGTGGAAGTCGTCGCCAACACGCTGGGCTTGTCGGGCTACGCGGTGGCGTCGGACCTCGAGCAGGCCATGCTGGACGTGTGGGCCTTGTCCGAGGCGGTCAACGCCACCGCGGTGGCGGCGTGACACGATGAGCGACTTGCCAGCAGCCTTGCCGCCGGCGGTCCGCGCGCTCGCGGAGGCGGACTTCAGCGCCATCGCGCCGCGCTTCGCGGCGGCCGGATTCACGGTCGCCGAGCCGGCGGACGGCATCATCACCATCAAGGCGGCTGGCGGCGCGGCGCGGCCGGCGGTGCTGGTCTCGGTCGGCGTGCATGGCGACGAGACCGGCCCGATCGAGGTCGTGGCTTACTTGCTGGACGCCTTGTCGCATCAGCCTTCCGCGCTGGCGGTGGATCTGATGCTCTGCGTCGGCAACATCGGCGCCATCCGCGCCGGCAAGCGCTTCATCGACGCGGACCTGAACCGCATGTTCCGTGCACAGCGCGGCACGCTGGAGGGCACGGCGGAAGCCGCGCGCGCGGACGTGATGATCGCGGCCACCACCGCCTTCTTCAAGGACGCGGGGCCGGTGCGCTGGCATCTCGACCTGCACACCGCGATCCGGCCGTCGGTGTACCCAACC
Organism: Duganella sp. SG902; assembly: GCF_013376005.1. Taxonomy (GTDB): domain Bacteria; phylum Pseudomonadota; class Gammaproteobacteria; order Burkholderiales; family Burkholderiaceae_D; genus Rugamonas. Next base: position 41,539 of record NZ_JABMJK010000019.1, read on the forward strand.
TTCGCCATCGTGCCGGAGCTGATTCGGGACGAACCGCGTGGCGCGTTGATCGACTGGCTGGGCCTTGCCGGCATCGGCGCCATCATCATGAATCCCGCCTCGGTGGGGACGTACAGCTATTACTCGGCCGAACATCACGCGGCGGCCGGCACCACCATTGAACTGGGCCGCATTGGCACGCTGGGGCAGAACGACCTGGCGCAGTTCCAGGAGGCGTCGCAGGCGCTGGACGACCTGCTGCGCGGCGCGCCCAAGCGCGAGGGCACGCGGCGGCCGCACATCTTCAACACCGCGCGCCAGATCATCAAGTTGAGCGACCAGTTCAAGATGGCGTTCGGCAAAGAGACCCATAACTTCACCGCCATGAAACAAGGTGAAGAGATCGCGCGCGATGGCGACACCATCTACACCGTGCAGTATCCGGAGGAGCTGGTGGTGTTCCCAAATCCCGACGTGCGGGTGGGCTTGCGCGCGGGCTTGATGGTGGTGCGGGTCGGCTGATCTTTACCCGCCTTTACACTTCGCGGGGTCATTGATACATGGATTGGTTCGTTAACAGGAGCAGCATTGTCCTTAACTACGGAGTAAGAGCCATGACGACCGCAATCAGCAGCACATCCAGCAACAGCACCAGCGCCGCCACCTTCGACCCATCGAAAGGCGCGGCGCGTTTCGCCTCCAGGGTCTTCAAGGACATGGATGCCGACACCGACGGCAAGGTCAGCAAAGACGAATTCGTGAAAGGCCTGGAGTCCAAAGGCGTCTCGTCCGAAGACGCGACCAAACAATACGAGGCGATCGACAAGGAGGGCACCGGCTCGATCACGAAGGATGACCTGGAATCGGCCATCAAGAGCGGCGACTTCAAGCCGCCACGTCCTCAGGGCGGCGGCGCGGCACCGCAAGGTGGTGGCGGTGGCGCCAGCAGTGTCAGCGCGAGCAGCGCCAAAACCTACGAGGCCGCCGACAAGAACGAGGACGGCACCGTTACGCAGCAAGAGCAGCTGGTCTACGACATGGCCCAAGCCGCCAAATCCGCAGCGGCGTCGACCAGCGCCGACAAGCTCGGCACCAACATCGACGCTCTGGCTTGAGAGGGGGTTAGGCGCGGACGATCAGGGCGGTCAGGGTGATGGCCAGGCCGACCAGCATCATGGCGGCGCCGGTGACGGCGGCGGGATGGAAGCGGCGGGATACGGTCGGGATTTTCTTGATCGGCATGCTGGCTCTCCTTCTTGGCTTTTGGTAACACTTGCCTCAAGCGTAACCTGCGCCTAGTTTCCAATCTATACATGCCGCTGTATCAAAAGTAAGCACTTGTAACGTCAAGGCGAGGGAGGTTGTATTTCTGGCACAAAATACCTGTAGGGCCGCGCGCCGCCAGGCCCTATAATCGCTGTGTTTTTTGCCTGAATATAGACTCCCACAAGGATTGCCTGTGAACCAAACGCTGGTCCAGAAACTGACCCGTACCAAGCCGGTCGACAATAAAAACACCGAACAAGCTGCAAGCAGCAGTAACAGTCTGCACCGCTCCATAGGCCTGTTTCCCCTGACGATGATCGGCGTCGGCGCCACCATCGGCACCGGCATCTTCTTCACCATGGTCGAAGCCGTACCCAAGGCCGGCCCGTCGGTGATCCTGTCCTTCCTGATCGCGGCGATCACCGCCGGCCTGACGGCGCTGTGTTACGCCGAACTGTCGTTCCGCATTCCCGCCTCCGGCTCCTCGTACTCGTTCGCCTACGCCACCGTGGGCGAGTTCCTGGCCTTCATCATGGCCGCCTGCCTGCTGCTGGAGTACGGCCTGGCCGCCAGCGCCACCGCCATCGGCTGGTCGGACTACCTGAACAACTTCCTCAACAACGCGTTCGGCTGGCACATCCCCGAACTGCTGCGCACGCCGATGATCGTCTCCACCGCGCACGGCATCGAGATCCACGGCGGCCATATCAACCTGCCGCCGATCATCCTGGTCTGCCTGTGCTGCCTGCTGCTGGTGCGCGGCGCCAAGGAGTCGGCCACCACCAACGCCATCATGGTGCTGGTCAAGCTGGCCATCCTGATCTTCTTCGTGGTGATCGCCTTCAGCGGTTTCGACATCAACAACTTCCACCCGTTCTTCAGCCCGGACGGCGGCGTGCACTACACCGGCGTGGCCGGCGTGACGGCGGCGGCGGCCACCGTGTTCTTCTCCTTCATCGGCCTGGATACCGTGGCCACGGCCGGCGAGGAGGTGCGCAACCCGACCCGCAACGTGCCGATCGGCATTCTGGCCGCGCTCGGCATCGTCACCCTGTTCTACATGCTGGTGGCGGTGGCCGCGATGGGCGCGCAGCCGGCGGCCAAGTTCGCCGGCCAGGAAGCCGGCCTGGCCGTCATCCTGCAGAACGTCACCGGCCAGACCTGGCCGGCGCTGGTGCTGGCGGCGGGCGCCGTGATCTCGGTGTTCAGCGTGACGCTGGTGACCATCTACGGCCAGACGCGCATCCTGTACGCCATCGCCAAGGACGGCCTGATCTCGAAATCGTTCCAGAAGGTCAGCCCGCGCACCGGTTCGCCGGTGCAGAACACGCTGATCGTGTGCATCGTGGTGGGCCTGGTGGCCGGCTTCGTGGACGCCACCTTCCTGTGGGACATGGTCAGCATGGGCACGCTGACGGCCTTCATCGTGGTGTCGCTGGCGGTGCCGGTGATGCGCCACAAGGAAGGCGCGTCGGCGGTGAAGGGCTTCCGCGTGCCCGGCGGTCCTTACCTCGTGCCGGGCTTGAGCATCGGGGCCTGCTTATATCTGATGTTCGGCTTGTCGATGACGACTTATACCGTGTTCGTGATCTGGATGAGCGCGGCGATTCTGACCTACTTCCTGTACGGGATGAGAAATTCCCGGCTCAACTAAAAAAGCCCCGGCCGCTTGCGCGCGCCGGGGCTTTTTGCCATTTTGCTCAGTAGCTGTATAGCTTATTCAGCCTTGTTTTCTGGCTTGTTGCCCAGGTAGAGGCGCAGCACCAGGCCGGACAGGGCGATTGCGGCAGGCAGGTTTTCGATGATGGTCAGCATGGTGTTCTCCTTGAAGTAGATTCGATTAACCGCGGGAAGCGAAATAGCGCAGCTCAGCAGCCAGGTTAGGCGAATGCAGCTCGCTATCGGCGGCCAGGCGGTTCAGCCACCAGATGGTTTCTTCCTTGTTGCGCTGCGATACAACTGGCTGGACAGCGAACAGGGCGGCGATCAGTTGACGCGCGGCGTTGGCGATGTTGGCGAAGTAGCCGTTGTCAGCAAAGGTGTTGTAGGTCGTTGCGCTCATTTGAAGCTCCATGAATATCCGTTTGATGCGTTGCAGTATGCGCCCCTTTCAGTAATAAATAAACTTTTGATTTGTGATACGAGCCATAAATTAAATGTATAACTCCGTGTTTTCCCTATGAAACACCATTGCCCTTTGGCAGCAAATTTCTTTTCTCGGTGAAACTACGTTCAGGTATGATTGTGTCCGTTTGGCAATAATCTGATGGGGTTGGGATGTCGCTGCGCACAAAATTCATGCTGGCTTTGCTGCTGACCGGACTGGCCGCGGTGGCGATGGTGGGCACCCTGGCCTATATCGGCATGACCAAGAAGGTGGATTCCATCCGGCGCGAGCGGGCGGCGGAGCAGTTCCATACGGCGGTCACCGCCTACCTGCGGAAGTACGGCAGCTGGCAGGACAGCCCCGGCAAGCAGGGCTTCGATGAATTCATGCAGTCCGGCGAGCAGCCGCCGATGCTGTCGGACGGCGCGCAAAGCGAAGACCGCCGTCCGCCACGCGACGAGGGACGCGGCCCGCAGGACGATCCTCGGGGCGGCATGGATGACGGCCGCGGACCGCCGCCGCGCGGCGAGGGCGAACCAGAGCGCCGGCCACGCGGCGAGGGCAATGACGAGGGCCGCCGCCCGCCACGCCGGGGCGGCGAACCGCCATTCCGTTTCATCCTGGCCGATCAGGACTTTCGTGTGGTGCTGGGCGCCGGCGTGTACCGCCATGGCGAGGCGCTGCCCGAGGCCGCGCGCAAGGATGCGCGTCCGGTCATGGTCAATGGCCGGGTGGCCGCCTACGTGTCGCCGGAGGGCGTCATCACGCCGAGCAAGCAGGAACTCCAGTATCTGGCCGCGATGCGCGAGGCGCTGTGGTATGGCGTCAGCGGCGCGGCGGTGCTGGCGTTGGTGCTCGGCTTCCTGTTAAGCCGCAGTCTTGGCCGCACGCTCGGCCACCTGACCAGCGCGGTGCGCGCCATGCATGGCGGCTCGCTGCTGCAGCGCGTGCCGGTGGAGGGCAAGGACGAAGTGGCCGAACTGGCCGTCGCCTTCAACGACATGAGCGAGAAGCTGGCGCGCTCGCACCAGGAGCTGCAGGAGTCGCACCAGACCATCCTGGCGCAGGCCGAGCAAATGCGCGAGCTCAGTGTGCGCGACGCGCTGACCAAGCTGCACAACCGCCGCCACTTCGACGAGCAGGCCACCACCTTGTTCAGCCACGCGGTGCGGCACAAGCGCCCGCTGGCGATGGTGATCGGCGATATCGACTACTTCAAGAAGATCAACGACCAGTTCTCGCACGCCACCGGCGACGCGGTGCTGCGCCAGGTCGGCGAGATCCTGCGCAGCCATATGCGCCTGAGCGATCTGGTGGCGCGCTACGGCGGCGAGGAATTCGTGATCGCCTTCCCGGAGACCGAACTGCCGCAGGCGGCCGCGCTGTGCGACAAGCTGCGCGGGATTATCGAGTCCTTCCCGTGGCATCAGGTGCATCCGGACCTGAAGGTCACGATGAGCATGGGCGTGTATGCCGACCTCGCGGCCGGCACGGCGGAAGCCATGTTGCAAAAGGCCGACGCGCTGCTGTATCGCGCCAAGGAGACGGGCCGCAACCGGGTCTGCTTCGCGGCGTGATCAAGCCCGGCGGTCCAGCCAGCGGCCGCCAAACATGGTGCACACCAGCGCCGCCACAACCAGCGTGATACCGGCCCACTGCCAGCCGGTGATGGTGTCGCCCAGCGCCACCATGCCAGACGCGATGCCGATCACCGGCACGCCAAGGCTGAAAGGGGCGACCCGATTGACCGGGTGGCGCTTCAATAGCCGGGTCCACAGCGCGTAGCCGATGATGGTGGACATCCAGCCGATATACGCCACGGACACCCAGGCCGCCAGCGGCGCGCCGACCCATTGCCAGCGCGTGGCCGGATCATCGAAGGCCAGCGACAGCAGCACGAAGGGCACGATGGGCACGGCGCCGCACCAGACGATAAAACTGATCACGTCGAATTCCGGCGTGGCCCGCTGCGCGCGCCGCACCACGATGTTCGACACCGCCCACATGGCCGCGCCGGCGAGGCATAGCGCGAAACCGGCGGGCGTGATGTCGCTGGCGTGGATCGCCCGCAGGGCGCTCATGGCGAAGCACAGCAGACCCACCGCAGCCAGCGCCAGGCCGGCCAGCAGGGCGCGGCTGGTGCGCTCCTTCAGTAGCAGGAAGCCGAAGATGGCGGTGAAGAAGACCTGCGTCTGCAGGATGACCGACGCCAGCGAAGCCGACATCCCCACCTTCAGCGACAGGAACAGCAGGCCGAATTGACCCACGCCCTGACTCAGGCCGTAAGCGAGTATCCACCTGGCCGGCAGCTTGGGTGGCCTCACGAACAGGATCAGCGGCAGGATGGCGAACACGTAGCGCGCCGCGCCCAGCTGGAACGGCGTCAGGTCGCGCAGGCCGACTTTCATGGCGACGAAGTTGGTGCCCCAGATGATAACCACCAGCAGGGCGGAAAGCAGGTCGCGGGTGGTGAAGGATGAGTTGGCGGTCATCCTCCCATGTTACGTCACATCGCGCAGGATTGCTTCGCTGTGGACGATGATTTTCACGGCGTCCGCCTGCAATAGACGGATGCGGCGCTGGACCAGCGGCCAGCCGGACCACGGTACCAGCGCGGCAGCGGCGGCGGCGGCTTCCTGCGCCGACAGCGTGGAGGCCGACATCAGCGCGTGCTCGCCCGCCTGCACAGCTGCCTCGCGCGCGCCTGCCTGGTGCGGGGCCAGCGCCAGCGTGAGCACCTCCACCACCTGCTGGTGGCTTTCCGACAGCATGGCGTTCAGCGGCCCGGTCGGCAGTTCCTTCACGTGGCGGCGCAGGATGGCGCGCAGGGCCGCCACGTGCGCCATCAGCAGGTAGTTCTGCACGATGAACTGATTGATGTCCTCCACCGCGCGTTGCTTGCTGGACGGCTCGTCGAGCATGCGCACCAGCGCGGAGCTCAGTCCCGCCAGCGCGTCCATCAGGCGTTTGCGCTCGATGCGGTAGGCGAAATCGTCCTTGCCCTTCCCTTGCAGCAGATCGAAGCTGGCCCGCATGTAGCGCAGGTTCACCTCCAGCACGCCGCGCACCAGGCGTGGCAGGCTTTGATACTCCCAGTTGGCCAGCACAAAGCTGAACGCCGTCGCCACCACCGCGCCAACGATGGTATCGACCAGCCTTTCCATGATGAGGTTCTGGTTGCCCGGCGCGATCAGGTACATCTGCAGCAGGATCATCACGCTGACCGCCACCGCCGCGTAGCGGTAGCGCAGGTAGACAAAGGTCGGCATGGCCACAGTGGACAGCACCAGCGCGCCGAGGATGAAGGCCGGGTAGTTGAGGAACTTGAGGATCAGCGCCGTGATGACGCAGCCGATCACGGTGCCGACGATGCGGTCGCGCCGGCGCTGCTTGGTCATGCTGAAGGATGGCTTCAGGATGATCACGATGGTCAGCACGATCCAGTAGCTGTGCGCCGCATACGGCAGCCAGGCGCCGACCAGCAGGCCGACCGAAATCGCCATCGCCACGCGCAGCGAGAAGCGGAAGATCGGCGAATTCCAGCGCAGGTGCGAGAGGATCATGCGGAATTCGTACTTCTGCTGCGACAGGAACGGCCCCATGTCGGCGTCGGCCCAGAATGGCGTGGTGTCGTAGACCTTCTGGCTGGCCTGATGCAGCTCGCCGATCATCTTGATGATGGCGCGGATCTTGTTGCGCTGGGCGCGCAGCACGGCCAGCGCCTCCTGCTGCGGCTTGCCTTCGTTGATGCGTTGCTGGATGGCGGCCAGTTCGGCCTCGATCGCGTCCAGTTCCGGCCCGTATGAAATCTCGGGATAGGACGCCTTCTTGCGCGTGACGTCATACGCCACCGATTCGATATCGCGCGCCGCCTTGTAGGCCAGGTCGTGCAGCGTTTTCAGCACCGGCGAATCCGCCAGGTGCACGCGCAGCTGCGCGTAGTCGGTGTGGGTGGAGAGGATCAGCTCATACAGGTCCAGCATGCAAACGTGGACCTGCACCACGATGGCGTCCTTGGCGTTGTTGTGCGAGCGCAGGATCAGGTCGCGCGAGGCTTGCTGGCGGTCGGCCAGCAGGCTTTGATGGCGGATCAGCTTATTGAATTGTTCGGTGAGGTTGTAGCGCGTGTCGTAGAAGTCGGCCTTGATGTCGATGTAGGCCGCCAGCTCGAACAACGCCTCCGCCAGCACCTGCTGCTTGATGCGGTGGCGCAGTGTCCAAGAAATGCCCATCGCGTAGGCGAGGTAGGCCACCGCGCCCAGTGTGAACAAACCGGTGTGGATGAAGGATTCGCGCGCCGTCATCGAGTGCTCCATCGACATGGTCATGATGAACAGCGTGGCCAGTTGCAGCGGCATCGACTTGCGGCCGTAGACCACCATCATGCAGGCGCCAAAGCTGATCACCACCAGCATGGTCATGAGCAGCCAATGATAGGGCGCGCACAAACTGATGAGCAGCGTGACTGCGCCGCACAGCAGCACCGAGGCGCTCATCTCGTTGAATTTGTGGCGCAGGGGGCTGGGCATGTCCATCAGCGCGGTGCAGAGCGCGCCGATGCACACCGTCATGGCGACGGCCATGTCGGCGAATTGAAGGGTGAACAACGTGACGCCTACCAGTCCGGCGGCGAAACGCAAGCCAAGATAAAAGTAATGGCTATAGAAGAAGGTGCGCAGGTTGAGTGCGTAATGCATGGCTATGGCCTTGTGGGCAGCTTGCATGCGCATCTCAGGATCGCCAAGATGCGCATGTGGGTAACGCGAAGAACTGAATTTTAGAGGACGGACAGCACCGGGTAGCGGCGCCATTCAGGTTCCGCGTGGCGTTTGCCGTTGGCGAAGATGAAGCCGAGCACCGCGTCCTGATTGGACAGCAGTGCCGGATTGGCGGCCTTCCATGCCTCGAATTTGGCTTTCAGCTCAGGCTCGGTTTCCAACATTTCCAGCGCCAGGTCTTCGAACACGTAATCGGAGTAGTTCTCCTTTTTCTCCAGCACGCTGTTGAAGAAGCCCCAGCGGAAGAAGGAATCATGCCCTTGCGGCTCCAGCGTTTCGACGGCGTAGCGGGCGTTGGCCTGCTTGAGCGGAACGAAGTAGTCGCCGGGCTGCACGGTGAAGCTGCCGGTGCGCGCTTCCAGCCGCACCTCGTCGTGGTACATATGGCCTTCGTAGGCGGTCGGGCGCGAGGTCACGGAAACGATGTGGTAGTACTGCGCCTCCACCGTCGATGCCTCGTCGAAGCGGGCCATGTCGACGCCGTTCCACTGCAGGCGCTCGATGGCTTCGCGCCAGGCTTGCGGCACGATGTAGCCTTTCGGCGCGCGCACGGTGGCCGCCGGCACAAAGCTGTTGTAGTAGGCGATGTCCTTTTCCCACGGCTTGCTGCGGTCGTACGACAGGCGCTGGTAGTCGCCCAGCAGCGACGGGCTGCGCTTGGCCTCATAGCCCTTGAAGCGGAAGGTCGACGGATTATTCTCGTCCATCTTCCACGCCACGGTCCATTCGCTGGCGTTGGCGGCCTGCTCGCGGGCGGCGGCGCGCAGCTGCCTGATTTGTTCGCCGTGCGAGACGGTGAAGGCCATGGTCACGTCCAGCAAGGCGCGCATCGATTCGTAGCGGTCCTTGAAGGGCTTGAGCATGTGCGTCTCCGGCATGAAGCCGATCACGTGGTGCAGGGCGGCGAAGCCGGTCGAGAAGCGCGGCACTTCGAGGAACTCGGCGATGCCGTCGTCCGGCGTGTCCTTGACCGGGTTGACGTACGGGCAGGTCGGCCAACCCTTCGCTTCCATCTCCTGGTAGATGTGCGGCAGCATGGTCTCGCGCAGGAAGGGGCCGAGGCCGTAGCCCAGCTTGTCCGCCTGCGTGTGGATCAGGGTCATGGTGTATGGATAGTCGGCGCCGTTGGAGGTGTGGGTGTCGACCATCACGTCCGGGTCCCAGCTGGTCAGCAACTGGTTGAAGAGACGAGCGTTGAGCGTGTCGCACTTGACGAAGTCGCGGTTCAGGTCGAGGTGGCGGCTGTTGCCGCGGAAGCCGAATTGCTCCGGGCCGTCCTGGTTCACGCGCGAGGTGTTGGCGCGGTTCAGGGCGCCGTCGACGTTGTACAGCGGGACGAACAGCAGCACGGTCTTGCCCAGCGCCGCCAGCTTGGCCGGATCGAAGCACAGGTCGCGCACGATGGCCATGCAGGCATCCACGCCTTCGGGTTCGCCGGGGTGGATGCCGTTGTTGTTGAATAAGACGGTGCGGCCCTCGGCCTTGATCTGGGCGCGGTCGTGCACGCCGTCGGCGCTGACCACGCCTGCGTGCACCGGGATGCCGCCGTCGGACACGCCGATTTGCTCAAATCGCAGCACCTGCGGGAAGCGCTGCGCCAGGGCTTCGTAGAAGGCGATGCATTCGCTCCACGTGGTGGTCTGGTTTTGATTGCCTTTTTCATAAGGCGTCGGCATGTCTGGGTGCATGGTCGTCTGGATCTCAGAGGGTGTGTGTTGGGGGTGGGCGGGCCGGGTAAGCCCGCTGTCGAGGGCGAGATTGTATCATCGTGCCCGTTTTTTGAGCGCCGACGGCGGGATCGTTGCGTTGCTTCAAAGAAAATTCGAGCGGTCGATGCTTTACTGGCTGGATGTGGAATCAGCCGGGAGAACAGCATGGGACAGGGCTTGCGGACGGTGGCCGTGGTGGCGGCTTTGGCGTTGGTGTGCAGCTGGGGCGTGGCGCAGATCGGGCCGCGCTATGTGATCGAGCTGCGCGGCAAGGATGGCGCCACGGTCGGCATGGCGCAGGGCCGCGTGCAACTGGTGGCGCGCGGCGTGGTGCTGATCCGTTTCCAGGGACTGCGCCTGCTGGCGGTGGACGCCGACAGCGAGGCCTACAGCCAGGAGGCGGCGCGCGACTGGCCGGCGGCCGACCTGCTGCTGCTGGTGCCGGCCGGCGCCGGCCATTACGACGGTTTGGCGCCGCTGCGCACGCTGCGCGCGGACATGCCGGTGATCGTGGCGCTGGCGGCCGGCGAGGGTGTGCCGGCGGCGCCGGCCGGCGGGCCGCAGCTGTATCCGATGCAGGTATGGAACACGCTGGATCTGCGCAAGAAGAACACGCGTCTGCGGGTGACGGCGATGGCGGGCGCGCCGGGCACGCGCGGCGTGGCTGGCTTCATGCTGGAGGTCGGCAACAGTCGTTCCTCGTACCGGCTGTATGTGAGCGGCGCGCGCGACGAGGCGCCGGCGCTGGCGCAGCGCCTGCCCGGCGCCGATCTCGCGTTGCTGCCGGCGCGTGAGGCGCCGCTGCTGCTGGCGCTCAACCGTGGTGCGCCGGCCGGGGGCGCGCCGGCCGCGCTGACCACGGCCGGCTATGCCTTCACCGCGATCAGGCGCTGATTACTTCTTGCCGGTGGTCTCGACCCACTGGGCGTAGGCATCGATGAATTTCTTCAGGAACTGTTTTGTGCTGTCGTTGTTGAGCTTGCCGTCCGGGCCGAGCAGGTTGGCGGCGCCGCCGATGTAGGCTTCGGGCTGCTGCAACAGCGGCATGTCGAGGAACACCATCGACTGGCGCAGATGGTGGTTGGCGCCAAAGCCGCCGGTGGCGCCGGGCGAGACGCTGACGATGGCGGCCGGCTTGCCGCTCCACACGCTGGCGCCGTACGGGCGCGAGCCGACGTCCAGCGCGTTCTTCAGCGCGGCCGGGGTCGAGCGGTTGTACTCGGGCGTGAAGAACAGCACGCCATCGACCTCCTTGATGCGTTGGCGGAAATGCGTCCACGCCTGTGGCGCCACCGCGCCATTCTCTTCCAGGTCCTGGTTGTACATCGCCAGTTCGCCGATCTCGACGATTTCAAACGCCAGCGACGGCGGCGCCAGCGCGATCACCTCGTGGGCGAATTTCCGGTTCAGCGAATCCTTGCGCAGGCTGCCGATCACAACAGCGATTTTCTTCGCGGGCATGACATCTCCTTACGGTAAGTGGACGGAAGCCATACTGTAACCGATCCGGAAAAAATGGCTCACACGGGCTTGGCGACCATCAGGTAGAACACCGCGAGCAGGGCGAAGAAGGCGGGCGCGCCGAGGATCACCCAGCCGGTGAAGCAGCGCCAGAAGGCGCGCGGCAGTTCGCCGCCAGTGGCCGCCGCCACGGCCGACAGGTCGCGCAGGCGGATCTGCAGCCATACCACCGGCAGCCAGCAGCACAGCGCGATCAGGTACAGCGCCAGCGACCACATGATCCAGCGGCTGTGCAGCGGGTAGCCGGCCAGATGGATCAGGTAGAACCCGGTGGCCGGCTGCACGATCATGGTGACGCCGGTAAATAGCCAGTCGGCAATCACGACAATGCGCGTGACGGCGGCGATCACCACCACGTTGCGGCTGATGACGGCGAACAGCAGATACCACGCCGTGCCGATGCCGGTGCCGAACAGCAGCGTCGAGGACAGGATGTGCAGCCACTTGTAGACAAAGTATTCCATTGCTTTTCTGCGTCGCGCCGTCCGTATGGGTTTTTCTGTATCTTGAACTGCGACCATACACGAATCAGGAGAAGCCGCATGGACGATTGGAAAGCCGCAATAGGCAAGGGCATGGTGCCGGGCGCGCTGGCCAGCGTGGCGTCGGCGGCCGTGTTGGCGCTGTGCTCGAGAAAGGAAAGCGGCCATGTGTTCGCGGGCACCAATGCCATCAGTCACTGGCTGTGGGGCGACAAGGCCTTGCGCAAGAATGCGCCGACCTGGAAATACACGCTGGTCGGCTATGGCATCCACCACGCCAGCTCGTTGATGTGGGCGAGCTTGTTTGAACAGGCGGCGGCCACCGTGCTGGCTCGCAAATCCGTCGGGACCACGCTGACGGCGTCCGCCGCCGCGACGGCGGTGGCTTGCTTCGTCGACTACCAGTTGACGCCGAGGCGCTTGCGGCCCGGCTTTGAGGAACGCGTCTCGCGCGGTTCGCTGGCGCTGGTGTACACCGCGTTCGGCCTGGGCCTGGCGGCTGGCGCGCTGATCAATCACCGCAAGGACCGCGCGTGACCGGCGCGCGCGGGCGGGTGTGTGTGGGCTTGCAGGGCGCCGGCACCTACGGCGCCTATACCTGGGGCGTGCTGGACCGTTTGCTGGACGAGGAGGATTTGCTGTTCGACAGCATCAGTGGCTGCAGCTCGGGCGCCATCAACGCGGTGGTGCTGGCCGATGGCTACGCGCGTGGTGGCGGCCGGCGCGGGGCGCAGCAGGCGCTGCGCCGCTTCTGGACCGCGCTGGGACAGGCGATGCTGATGAGTCCATTGCAGCGCACGCCGCTCGACCATCTGGCCGGCGGCTGGACGATGGAATTCTCGCCTGCCTACCAGATGCTGGAAATGGCCGGCGCGGCCGTGGGGCCGGTGCCGGACATGCCGTTCTCGCAGAATCCGCTGCACAACCTGTTGGCGGTGCTGGTGGATTTCGAGCGCGTGCGCGCGTGTGAAGAACTGGAACTGTTCATCGGCGCCACCAACGTGCGCAGCGGCGCCGGCCGCATCTTTACGCGCGACGAGATGGACGCGCAAAAAGTTATGGCATCGGCCTGCCTGCCGACCGTGTTCGCCGGTGTGCGGATCGATGGCGAGGCCTACTGGGACGGCAGCTACGTGGCCAATCCGCCGCTGGCGCCGTTCCTGCTGCGCGACGACGCTGACGTGATCATCGTGCGCAACAACCCGATCGCGCGCCAGCACGCGCCGCGCAACATGGCCGACATCGCCAACCGCTCCAACGAAATCGCCTTCAACATCAGCTTCCTGCGCGAGGTCGCGGCCTTGCCGCAGGGACAGCCGCGCCTGCACATGATCAGCGGCATCGAGCTGCTTGGCGGCTATGGTATCTCCAGCAAGCTCAATGCCGAGCCGCGGTTCCTGCGGCACTTGCACGACGAGGGGCATGCGGCGGCCACGCGCTGGCTGGCGCGGCACGCCGGGCAGATTGGGCTGGCCTCGACGCTGGAAATCCTGCAGGACTACAGCGTGGCGTAAAAAAACCACGCCGCATTGCCGGGGCGTGGTTCCTGGTTGTCGCGGGAAACGCTTACTCGGCGTTCATTTCCTTCAGCAGATTGTCGGCGTGGTCGACGTGCTTCATGTTCCACAGGATGTAGCGCAGGTCGACCTGGATGTCGCGCGTCATGGCCTTGTTGAAGTCCCAGTCCGAGATGATGGAATCGAGCGTGCCGTCAAACGCCAGGCCGATCCATTCGCCCTTGCTGTTCAGCGCGGCCGAGCCGGAGTTGCCGCCGGTGATGTCCAGCGTGGCCAGATAGGCCACCGGCACCGACTTCAGCACCGGATCGACGTACTTGCCGAAGTCCTTGTCCTTGATGGCTTTCAGCTGCGCCGCCGGGGCGTTGAACTCGCCCTGGCCGGTGGCCTTGGCGGCCACCCCCTGCACGGTGGTGAAGGCCTTCCAGGTGGTGCCGTCCGCGCCCGGGGCGCGGCCGGCGATCTTGCCGAAGGTCACGCGCAGGGTGCTGTTGGCGTCCGGATAAACCGCCTGGCCCTTGCTGTGCATGTAGGCGATCTTGGCCTTCATGTAGTTGGCGTAGGCTTGCTGCAGCTTGCCGCCGAGCTCCTCCTCTTCGGCCTCGGCCTTCAGGTCCGGCTCGTACAGCGCCACGGCCGCCTTGATGAAGCTGTCGTTGCTGGCCTTGAACTCCTCCGGCTTGCGCTCCAGCCACGCCTTGCGCTCGTTGGTGTCGTTCAGCTTGGTGCCGGCGTACAACTGGTCCAGCGCGGCCTGCAGCTGCTCCTTGCTCATGCCGTCCTTGATGCCGACCACGGCGTCGAACGCGGCGTTGCGCTGGGACGCCGGCTGGGCGGCGTACTTGACGAGGCTGTTCATGATCAGCGCCTTGTCGACCTTCTCGTCGTAATTGCGCACCAGCGCGTCGACGGCCGACTTGATGCGTGGCACGTCGCGTTGCTGGAAGCCCGATTTGCGCTCGGCGTCCGGCTTGGTGTTCTCGTTGGCCAGGCGGTACAGGGTGCGCGCCGTGTTCAGCAGGCGTGGCTTGGACGAGCTGAAGTAATAGTCACGCTTGTACTCGGCGTCGCGCTGGGCGATCAACTGTTCCACCAGCGCGATGTCGCCGGCGTACTCGGCCTTGCGCTTGGCGTCGGCGTTGATCCACTGCTTGAGCGCCTCGTGCTCGGCGGTCTTACGCTTGAGCATGTCGCTGCCGGCGTAGGAGTCCAGCATGCCCTGGCGGTTCTTGTAGTAGTTGTTGATATTGGCCACCTGCGACGCGTACTTCAGCGCGGTGTCCTTGTTGTCCTTGGTGGCGTCGGCGATGATGGCCAGGTTCTCGGCCGAGGACTTCACGAAGGCCGGATAGTTCCAGTCGAAGGTGAACGCCACTTCCGACGGCAAGCGGTGGCGGTTGGTGCGGCCGGGATAGCCCAGCACCATGATGAAGTCGCCCTCCTTCACGCCTTCCTTGGCCAGCTTCAGGTAGTGCTGCGGCAGGTAGGGCACGTTGTCCTTGCTATAGTCGGCGGCCTTGCCGTCCTTGCTGACGTAGGCGCGGTAGAAGCCGTAGTCGCCGGTGTGGCGCGGCCACATCCAGTTATCGGTGTCGCCGCCGAACTTGCCCACGCCCTCGGGCGGCGCGTGCACCAGGCGCACGTCGCGGATTTCCAGCTGCTTGATCAGGTAGTACTCCAGGCCGCCGTAGTAGGACGACACCGTGCAGCGGTGGCCGGGATCCTTCTCGCACTCGGTCTGCAGGGTTTTCTGGTTGTTCTCGATGGCGTCGCTGCGCTGCTTGCCGCTCAGCTTGGCGACGGCCGGGGTGATGATCTGCTTGCTGACATCGGTCACCGCCTTGGTCACGTAGACGCGGGTGCCGGGCGCGGCGGGCAACGCCTCGCCCAGGTTGCGGGCCAGGAAACCGTTGGCCAGCAGGTCGCGTTGCGGCGTGGAATTGTGCGCCACGCTGCCGTAGACGCAGTGGTGGTTGGTGGCGACCAGGCCCTGGGGCGACACGAAGGAGGCCGAGCAGCCGCCGAGGCTGACGATGGCGCCCATGGGGAACTCGGTCAGCTTGGTCAGGTTGGCGGGATCGAGTTTCAGGCCGGCTGCCTTCAGTTGCTTGGCTACTTGTGGCAGCTGCTGCGGCATCCACATGCCTTCGTCGGCGTGGGCTGCGGTGCTCAGGATGGCGAGCACGAGGAGGGATTTTTTCATTTGTCTTCCTGATAAATTGTGGCGAACAAAGTATCGTCAGACCTTCCGTTCACGTCAACCAGAATTTTCAGGAAAATAACTCCGGGGTCAGGTCCTCCATTTCTACACGGGCTGTGCCGTAGCGGCCGCTACGGCACAGCCCGTGTAGAAATGGAGGACCTGACCCCGGATTGGAGGGCTTAGTCGGCCTTGATGGCTTCGATCTGGATCGCCAGCTTTACTTCGGGCGAGAAGTTCGGCAGGCCGTAGTTGAGGCCGAAGTCGCTGCGCTTGAACTCGGCGCTGGCGTCGGCGCCGCACACTTCACGCTTCAGGCGCGGGTGCATGATGCACTTGAACTTGTTCACCTTCAGCGCCACCGGCTTGGTTACGCCCAGCAAGGTCAGCTCGCCGTCCACCGCCACCAGCTTGTCGCCCTCGAACTTGAACGATTTGCTGGTGTAGGTGATGGTCGGGAATTTCTCCACGTTGAACATGTCCGCGCCCTTGGCGTGCGAGTTCATCTTGTCGAAGCCGAAGTCGATCGAGGCGGCGTCGATCTTCACGTCCAGCGCGCCGGTCTTGGCCGCCGTGTCCAGCGTCACGGTGCCGCTGGTTTTGTCGAACTTGCCGCGCCAGACCGACAGCCCCATGTGGTCGGCCTCGAAGCTCGGGTAGGTGTGGGTCGAGTCGATGTTGTAGGTGGCGGCGATGGCGGACGTGGCCGAGGCGGCCAACAGCGTGGCGATCAGGATCTGCAATTTCATGTGGTAAGTCTCCCTCAGTGGTTCTCAGTGGTTTATTGCGCGGCGACGACGTGGAATTTGATGGTGACCTCGTCCGCCACCATGCTGGTGTCTTTCCATTCGCCTTCGCCGATGTTGTAGGCCAGGCGCTTGATCGGCACGGCACCGTCAAACACCTGGTTCTTGCCGTCGGCCTTCACGGTCAGCGGGAAGGTGACGTCGGTGGTCTTGCCCTTGATGGTGAGCTTGCCGGTCACGGTCAGCTTGCCGGCGCCGGCCGGCTTGATCGAGGACGAGACGAAGGTGGCTTTCGGGAATTGCGCGGCGTTGAACCATTCCTTCTTCGCCACTTCCTTGTTGTACTCGGCGTCGCCCAGGTCCATGCTGCCGGTGTCCACTTCCACGGTGGCCTTGGCGGCGTCCGGCTTGGCGGCGTCATAGTCGATGGCGGCGGTGAATTTCTTGAACTTGGCGTCCACCGGCACGTTCATTTGCTTGAAGGTGGCGGTCACGGTGCTCTTGGCCGGATCGGTTTTCAGCGCGGCCGCGCTGGCGGCAAAGGCGACACCCAGCAGGGAAACGAGGGCGATTTTCTTCATGGTGTTCATGTTGTGTGGCTCCAGTGGGTGGGATTTACAGCGGCAGCATGCGTTTCAGCGTGACGTCGCGGTCGATAAAGTGATGCTTGAGCGCGGCCAGGGCGTGCGCCACAACCGCCGCGGCCATCGTCATGGTCAAAACATAATGGACGGTTTTTAAAGTTGCCTTAAGTTCAGGATCCGGCGCGATCGGGGCAGGCATTTGCCACAGCCCCAGGTACACCACCGGCACCCCGGCCGCGTACGAGTACAGGTAGCCCGAGATCGGCACGGCGAAGATCAGGATGTACAGCAGGTAATGCATGCCTTCGGCGATCTTGTGCTGCCAGTCCGGAATGGACGCCAGCTTGGCGGGCGGCGTGTGGGTGGCGCGCCAGAGCACACGCAGCACGGCCAGCATCAGCACGGTGACGCCCATCCACTTGTGCCACGAGAAGTATTTCAGCTTGGTGGGCGAGAAGCCCGGAATCGCGACCATGGACAGGCCGAGGAAGAAGGTGGCGATGATCAGCAAGGCGACCAGCCAGTGCAGCAACATCGCGGTTTTGGTATAGCGTGGCATAAAACGGCTCCGGAAAATAGTACGTATTAGAACTAATATACCAAAGATTGCCGGGGCGTGCTTGCAGGGACGAAAAAAAGCCCCGCGACGCGAACGTCGGCGGGGCTAGTGTAGAGCAGTTTTCTAAATTACATCAGATGGCTTTTGCCAGAGCCGCCGCGATGCCGGTGTAGTTCGATGGCGTCATGGCCAGCATCAGGTCCTTGGCTTCCTGCGGCACGGCCAGGCCGTTGATGAATTCCTGCAGCGCGGCTTTGGAGATGCCCTTGCCGCGGGTCAGCTCCTTCAGCTGCTCGTACGGGTTGGCGATGCCGTAGCGGCGCATCACGGTCTGCACCGGCTCGGCCAGCACTTCCCAGTTGGCGTCCAGGTCGGCTTCGAGGCGGGCCGGGTTCACCTCCAGCTTGTTCAGGCCGCGCAGGCAGCTGTCGTAGGCCAGCAGGGCGTAGCCCAGGCCGACGCCGATGTTGCGCAGCACGGTCGAGTCGGTCAGGTCGCGTTGCAGGCGCGACACCGGCAGTTTTTCCGACAGGTGTTTCAGCACGGCGTTGGCCAGGCCCAGGTTGCCTTCCGAGTTTTCGAAGTCGATCGGGTTGACCTTGTGCGGCATGGTCGAGGAACCGATCTCGCCGGCTTTCAGCTTCTGCTTGAAGTAGCCCAGCGAGACGTAGCTCCAGATGTCGCGGTTCAGGTCCAGCAGGATGGTGTTGGCGCGCGCGAAGGCGTCGAACAGCTCGGCCATGTAGTCGTGCGGCTCGATCTGGATGGTGTATGGGTTGAACACCAGGCCCAGGCGCTGCTCGATCACGTTCTTGGAGAACGCCGGCCAGTCGAACGATGGGTAGGCCGACAGGTGGGCGTTGTAGTTGCCGACCGCGCCATTCATCTTGCCGAGGATTTCGACCTGCTCGATGCGCTTGATGGCGCGCTGCAGGCGGGCCACGACGTTGGCCATTTCCTTGCCCAGGGTGGTCGGGCTGGCGGTCTGGCCGTGGGTGCGCGACAGCATCGGCAGTTCGGCGTTGGCGTGGGCGATTTCGGTCAGCTTCTCGATCACTTTGCGCAGCGATGGCAGCATGACGTTGTCGCGCGCGGCCTTCAGCATCATGCCGTGCGAGGTGTTGTTGATGTCTTCCGAGGTGCAGGCGAAGTGAATGAACTCCGACGCGGCCACCAGTTCCGGCACATCCTTGACCTGCTCCTTCAGCCAGTATTCCACGGCCTTGACGTCGTGGTTGGTGACGGCTTCGATTTCCTTGATGCGGGCCGCATCCTTTTCGGTGAAGTCGGCGGCCAGTTTGTCCAGCAGGGCGTTCGCTTCGGCCGAGAACGGCTTGATCTCGTCAAAACCGGCCAGCGACAGCGCTTGCAGCCAGGAGATTTCTACTTTGACGCGGTGGTGCATGAAGCCGGATTCGGACAGGATGGGACGCAGCAGATCGGTTTTACCGGCGTAGCGGCCGTCCAGCGGCGACAGGGCCGACAGCGTGGAGTAAGGAGTAGTGGTCATGATGGAAAGAACGGAAGTTGAAAGAGCAGACCGTGATTTTACCATTGGCCGGCCCCGGAGCCGCCGATGTTATACTGGGGCCTGTTCTTCCTCTCTAAGCGTCTATGAAACTTATCGGTTCCCTCGCCAGCCCCTACGTCCGCAAAGTGCGGGTGGTGTTGGCGGAAAAAAAGCTCGATTACCAGTTTGAATTGGAAAATGTGTGGGCGGCCGACACCACCATTAGCCAGCTCAACCCGCTTGGCAAGGTGCCCAGCCTGGTCATGGAGGATGGCACGGTGATGATCGATTCGCGCGTCATGGTGGAGTACCTCGACACCCTGACCCCGGTCTGCAAGCTGTTGCCGCCGAACGGCCGCGACCGCGCCGACGTCAAGTGCTGGGAAGCGCTGGCCGACGGCATGCTGGACGCCGCCGTGAGCGTGCGCCTGGAGCGCACCATGCGTCCGAAGGAGCTGCAAAGCGAGGACTGGATGGCGCGCCAGATGCGCAAGGTCGACCTCGGCCTCAAGTCGCTGTCGGAGCAGCTGGGCGACAAGCCTTATTGCACCGGCATCCATTACTCGCTGGCCGACGTGGCGGTGGGCTGCACGCTGGGCTGGCTGTCGTTCCGCTTCCCGGACATCGCCTGGCGCGACGACTACCCCAACCTGGCCAGGCTGTACGACAAGCTGTCCGAACGCCAGTCGTTCAAGGACACGGTCCCGGCCTGATCCATGCCCAAGTCCACGCCGCCCGAAGCAGAGAGCCGGCGCCTGCAAATGGCCGACATCGCGCGGCTGGCGGGCGTGTCGACCTCCACCGTCTCGCGCGCGCTGGCCGGCAGCAAGCTGATCAGTGAAGAGACGCGCACCCGCGTCATGGAGCTGGCGCGCTCGCTCAAGTACAACATCAACATCGGCGCGCAAAACCTGCGCATGAAGCAGAACCGCACCGTGGGCGTGGTGGTGCCGTACGACCCGGACACGCGCCAGCACCTGTCCGATCCCTTCTTCCTGTCCATGCTGGGCAGCCTGGCCGACGCGCTGACCGAGCAGGGCTTCGACATGCTGGTCTCGCGCGTGGACGCCAGCGAGCTCGACGCCGCCGCCGCGCCGTTCGATACCGGCCGCGTGATCGGCATCGTGCTGATCGGCCAGTGGCGCCATCACGATCAATTGAACCAGCTGGCCGCGCGCCATGTGCCGATCGTGGTGTGGGGCGCGCAGTTGCCGCAGCAGCTGTACTGCACCGTCGGCGGCGACAACCTGGCCGGCGGCGAGCTGGCCGGCGCGCACCTGCTGGCGCAAGGGCGCCGGCGCATCGCCTTCTTTGGCGACATCAACCTGCCGGAAATCGGCCAGCGCTACGAGGGGTTGTGCCAGGCGCTGGCCAAGGCCGGCATCGCGCCCGACCCGGCGCTGCTGATCCCCGCCTCCTTCGTGCCGGACGGCGGCCGGCTCGCTGTCGAGGAATTGCTGGCGGCCGCCGTGCGCTTCGACGCCGTGTTCGCCGGCAGCGACCTGATGGCCATGGAGGCCATCAACGCCCTGCGCCAGCGCGGGCTGGATGTGCCGGGCCGCGTGGCGGTGGTCGGCTATGACGACATCCAGCTGTCCAGCTACTTCCATCCGCCATTGACCACCGTGCGGCAGCCGATCCAGGAAGCCGGCCGCGCGCTGGTCGCCTCCCTGCTGGAACTGACCGAGGGCCGTCCCGCGCCCTCGCTGCAACTGCCCACTCAGCTGATCGTACGCGCCAGTTCTGTGTGATTTATGCAACCGATTGCATTCGGCTCAATCGGCCGAAACAAAAAGTGTTTTGCATTTTTATGCAATCGATTGCATAATGCGCTCACCTGCTCAATAAAGCAGCAGGCCACGACAATACTGGAGACGACACATGGAACACCGCACCCTCAAACTGGGCGGCATCGCTGCCGCTGTCGCAACCGCTGTCCTGCACATGAGCGGCGCCGCCGCGCAGGAAGCCCCCGCCGCCGCCGACGGCCTGAACATGGAGCGCGTGGTCGTCACCGGCACCAGCGGCGCCTCGTCCAAGATGAAGACCAGCGTATCGATCAGCACCATCGAGGGCGACGCCATCAAGAACGCCGCGCCGCTGAGCGCGGCCGAGGTGCTGCGCTCGGTGCCGGGCGTGCGCTCGGAATCGTCGGGCGGCGAGGGCAACGCCAACATCACCGTGCGCGGCGTGCCGATCTCGGCCGGCGGCGCGCGCTACGTGCAAATTCAGGAAGACGGCCTGCCGGTGCTGCAGTCGGGCGACTTCAACTTCATCACGCCGGACAGCTACGTCAAGATCGACGGCACGCTGGACCACCTGGAGGTGGTGCGCGGCGGCTCGGCCTCCACGCTGGCCACCAACGCGCCGGGCGGCATCATCAACTTCATCACCAAGACCGGCGAGGAGAAGGGCGGCCACGTCGCCATCAGCCGCGGCCTGGGTTACGATGAAACTCGCTACGACTTCGACTACGGCGCGCCGATCTCGGACAAGACCCGCTTCTTCATCGGCGGTAACTACCGAACCGGCGAAGGCGTGCGCAACACCGGCATGAGCACCGAGGGCGGCGGACAGATTCGCGGCAATATCACGCATGACCTGGACAATGGCTTCATCCGCCTGTCGTTCAAGCATCTGGACGACAAGGCGCCGACCGCGCTGCCGGTGCCGGTGCAGGTGGTGAACCAGCAGATCCGCGAAATTCCGGGCATCGACCCGCGCACGGTCAGCTTCTACTCGCCGTACTGGGTGCGCGACGTGGTGCTCAGCAAGAACAACACGCCGGTATCGACCAACGTCAACGACGGCCTGAAGGTGAAGAGCGATTCCATCGGCCTGGAAGGCTCGTTCGACCTGGGAGACGGCTGGAACCTGAGCGACAAGTTCCGCACCTCCGACAACAGCGGCCGTTTCGCCGGCGTGTTCGCGGCCAATAACGGCACGGTGGGCAACTACACCTTCGCCACCGGCCCGAACAAGGGCAAGGCTTACAACGGCCGCGCGTTCTCCGCCGTGGTGTTCAACACCTCGATCGACGACGCCGGCAATACGCTGAACGACACCAAGCTGGCCAAGACCTTCAAGCTGGCTGACGGCAGCAAGCTCACCACCACCGCTGGCCTGTACCTGTCGACGCAAAAGCTGGCGCTGACCTGGAACTTCAATGAATACCTGATGCAGGAGACCGGCGACAAACCGGCGCTGCTGCAAACGGCCAGCGCCACGCCGGGGCTGGTGGGCCCGGCCTTCGGCGGCTGCTGCTCGCGTGCGGTGGACATGGAATACAAACTGACGTCGCCTTACCTGAACGTGGGCTACGAAGCCGGTCCGCTGAACCTGGACGCCAGCATCCGCCAGGACCGCCAGCGCGCCAACGGCACCGCCAACATCGCGACCATGAGCGGCGGCGCGCTGCGTTACGATCCGGCCACCGAGCAGTTCGTCGACTACAAGCTGAATCACAACTCGTACTCGGTGGGCGGCAACTACGCCTTCACGAAGAATCTGTCGGCATTCGCCCGCGTCAGCGACGGCGTGGCCTTCAATGCGGACCGCATCCTGTTTGGCACGCCGCTGGACGGCAGCGCGCCGATCAACATCAACACCGTCAAGCAGATCGAGGGCGGCGTGAAATGGCGCAGTGGCGGCATCAGCACCTTCGTGACGCTGTTCCAGGCCAAGACCGACGAGAGCAATTACGAAGCGACCACGCAGCGCAGCACCTCCAACAAGTACGACGCCAAGGGTGTCGAACTGGAAGGCGCTTACAGCAACGGCGGCTTCCGCATCACCGGCGGCATGACCTACACCGACGCCAAGATCGTCGGCACGGCGGCGGCGGATGTGGCCAACATCGGCAACACGCCGCGCCGCCAGGCCAAGTACATCTACCAGCTGGCGCCAAGCTACAGCTTTGGCGACGCCACGGTCGGCGCCAGCTTGATCGGCACCGGCAAGTCGTGGGGCGACGATGCGCACACCATCGTGCTGCCGGCGTATGAAGTGGTGAACGCCTTCGTCAACTACAGCCTGACCGAGAAAGCCACGCTGTCGCTGAGCGTGAATAACCTGTTCAACAAGATCGGTTACACCGAGGTGGAAGGTGACGGTCACGCTGCCCGCTCCATCTCCGGCCGTGCCGCCAAAATCAGCCTGTCCTATGCCTTCTAATGTAACGACGGACCGCATGCTCGCGGTCCTGCCCGAGGAACTGCGGCCGCAAGCCGCGCGGCGCCTGGCCGCCAACGAGCCGGTGCTGCGACGGCTGCTGGCGGGCCTGTACGGCGGCCAGGCCGACTTCGAGGGCTGGCTGGGCGGGTTGATGGCGTCGCTGGGGGCGCTGTACGCGGCGCGCCCGGCCGAGCTGCGCGCGCTGGATGAGCGGCGCGCGGCGCAGCCAGACTGGTTCCTCAGCCAGCGCATGCTGGGCTATTGCGCCTACGTGCAGAACTTCGGCGGCGATCTGAATGGCGTGGCGGCGCGTATCCCTTATCTGCAAGAGATGGGCGTCAGCTACCTGCACCTGCTGCCTTTCCTGCGCGCGCGCGCAGGTGAAAATGACGGTGGCTTCGCGGTCTCCAGCTTTGATGATGTGGAGCCTTCGCTGGGCACCAATGCCGACCTGGTCTCGCTGACCGGGCAGTTGCGCGCGGCCGGCATCAGCCTGTGCTCGGACTTCATCCTGAACCACGTGGCGGACGATCATGCGTGGGCCATCGCGGCCAAGACGGGCGACGCGGCAGCGCGCGCCATGTTCCTGGTCTATCCGGACCGCGAGATGCCGGACCGCTACGAGCGCACGCTGGGCCAGGTGTTCCCGCAAGTCGCGCCGGGCAATTTCGTGCAGGTCGATGCGATGGGCGGCTGGGTGTGGAGCACGTTCTACCCGTACCAGTGGGACCTGAACTACGCCAATCCGGCGGTGTTCGCGGAGATGGCGGCGACCATGCTGCGCCTGGCGAATCGCGGTATCGAAGTATTCCGCCTCGACTCCACCGCCTTCCTGTGGAAGCGCGAGGGCACCAACAGCATGAATCAGCCGGAGGCGCACCAGATTCTGCAAGCCTTGCGCGCGATCGTCGACATCGTGGCGCCGGGCGTGCTGCTCAAAGCGGAAGCCATCGTGCCGACCAAGGAACTGCCGGCCTACCTTGGCAGCGCCGATGCGCGCGAATGCCACATCGCCTATCACAGCAGCCTGATGGCCGCCAGCTGGCTGGCCTTGTCCGAACAGGGCACCAGCGCGCTGCGCGAGGTCATTCGCAACACGCCGGAGCTGCCGCCGGCGGCGACGTGGCTCAGCTACGTGCGCTGCCACGACGACATCGGCTGGAACGTGCTGCGCGCCGAGGCGGGAGCGGATGGCGGCGATGCGAATGCGCGGCTGGCGCGCGCCTCGCGCTTCTTCGCCGGCGCCGAAGGCAGCTACGCGGTCGGCGCGGCATTCCAGAGCACCGACCCGAACGCGGCGCACGGCAGCAACGGCTCGGCCGCTTCGCTGGCCGGGCTGGAAGCCGCCAACACCGAACAAGAGCGTGAACTGGCCATGCGCCGCCTGCTGCTGCTGCATGGCCTGGCCTTGAGCTTCGGCGCGCTGCCGGTGCTGTACATGGGTGATGAGCTGGCGATGGAAAACGACTACAGCTACCTGCATCGCCCGCAGCACGCGATGGACAGCCGCTGGCTGCAACGCCCGGTGCTCGACCGCGCGCGCTGGAAGAGCCGTGACTACGCTGGCGGCGGGGGGGGGCGCATGTATCAGTCCTTGCTGCGATTGCTGCAGGTGCGCCGCCAGCACGACGCCTTGGCCGCCAACGCGCCCCGCACGCTGCTGGCCGATGCGCCCGATGGCATGCTGGCGCTGGCGCGCGGCGAGCGCTTTGTCACCTTGATGAATTTCTCCGGCCAGCCGCAAACCTATGCGCTGCAAGGGCAGTGGACCGACTGCCTGGACGGGGGCATACTGGATGGCGCGGTGACGCTGGAACCGTATGCGATGCACTGGCTGGAACGTGGAGCGACAGCATGAGCAAACACACGATCGCCGTCTTCGGCGAGGCACTGGTTGACGATTTCATCACCGAGCAGGTGGTGGGCGGCGCGCCGTTCAACGTGGCGCGCAGCCTGGCAGCGTTCGGCGTCGCCACGCTGATGGTCACGCGCATCGGCGCGGACAAGAACGGCACCTTGTTGCGCAACGAGTTCACGCGCTTCGGCATGAGCGAGGCCGCGCTGCAGATCGATGAGCGCGAGGCCACCGGCCGCGTGGTGGTCGAGCGCGACGCCGGCGGCCACCGCTTCATCATCCTGCCCGACCAGGCCTACGATTACATTGAAGCCGCGCCCGCGCTGCAAGCGCTGGCGGAGGCGCAACCGAAGGTGATCTACTTCGGCACCATGGCGCAGCGCCACGAGCAATCGCGCGCCACCCTGCGCGCCATGTTGGAGGCCTCGAAAGCACAGCGCTACCTCGACCTCAACGTGCGCGAAGGACAGGTCACCGAGCGCATCGCCCACGAGTCGCTCAAGCTGGCCGATATCGTCAAGGTCAACGAGGACGAGCTGCAAGACCTGTTCAAGTGGTACACCCACACGCAGCCGGCCGACATGCGGGAGGCGTGCCAGACGCTGATGCGCACCTTTGACCTGCAAGGCCTGATCGTCACGCTGGGCGAGCGCGGTGCGATGTACTTCGCCGCCGACGGCACGGTGACCGCGAACCACGAATGCCACGCGCCGGCGCGCATCGTCGATACCGTCGGCGCCGGCGATGCCTTCTCCGCCGTGTTCCTGTTCGGCCAATCGCAAGGCTGGCCGTTGCCGCTCACGCTGGCGCGCGCCAACGCGTTCGCCGGCGCGATCTGCGGCATTTCCGGCGCGGTGCCGGCCGACATCGGCTTCTACACGCCGTGGATCGCCCGCTGGCGCGCGGGAGCCGTCGCATGAAGCCGCGCCTGTCGTTCTGGCAGATCGTCAACATGAACATTGGATTCTTCGGCATCCAGTTCAGTTTTGGCCTGCAGCAGAGCAGCATGAGTCCCATCTACAAATACCTCGGCGCCGACGAGGCCAGCCTGCCTTACCTGTGGCTGGCCGGCCCGATGACCGGATTGCTGGTGCAGCCCCTGATCGGCGCCATGAGCGACCGCACCGTCACGCGCTGGGGGCGGCGCACGCCATACTTCCTGATCGGCGCCATCTTGTGCAGCCTTGGTCTGCTGGCCATGCCGTTCAGCCCCACGCTGTGGATGGCGGCCAGCCTGCTGTGGATACTGGACGCGGCCAACAACGTCACCATGGAACCGTACCGCGCCTTCGTCAGCGACAAGCTGCGGCCGGAGCAGCACTCGATCGGCTTCCTGACGCAAAGCGCCTTCACCGGCCTTGGGCAAACGCTGGCCTACCTCACGCCGTCGCTGCTGGTGTGGCTGGGCATGAACAAGGATGCCGTCAACGGCAGCCATATCCCGCACATCGTCATCGTCGCCTTCATGATCGGCGCGGTGTTCTCGATCAGCTCCGTGCTGTGGACCCTGAAGACCACCAAGGAAAATCCGCTCACCGAAGCCGAGCTGCAAGCCATGCGCGCGAGGCCGGCTGGCTGGCGCCACGCCCTGGGCGATATTGTGAGCGCCGTGCGCGAGATGCCAGCCACCATGCGTCAGCTGGCGTGGGTCAAGCTGTTCCAGTGGTACGCGATGTTCTGCTATTGGCAGTACATCATGCTCTCGCTGTCGACCACCATCTACGGCACCACCGACCAGACCTCGCAGGGCTTCCGCGACGCCGGGCTGCTGACAGGGCAGGTGGGCGCGTTCTACAACTTCATCGCGTTTGTGGGGGCGCTGGCGCTGGTGCCGTTCACGCGCCGCCATGGACCGAAGATCACGCACAGCGTGTGCCTGGCGCTGGCCGGTGTGGCCATGCTGAGCATCCCCATGATACATACGCCGGCGCTGCTGTACGTGCCGATGGTGGGCATCGGGCTGGCGTGGGCCAGCATCATGGGCAATCCGTATGTGATGCTGGCGGGCTGCATTCCGCCCGAGCGCACCGGTGTCTACATGGGCATCTTCAATATGTTCATCGTGATCCCGATGATCATCCAGATCTTCACGCTGCCGCTGTACTACCGCAGCCTGCTGGGTGGGAATCCTGAGAACGTGATCCGTCTGGCCGGTGTGTTGATGCTGTGCGGCGCGGTGGCTGTACTGATGGTGAGGATGAAAAAAACGCCAGCTTGAGGCTGGCGTCGTGTCTTACTCTTCGTTCATCTGGCTTTGCAGGTAGTTCTGGATGCCGATCTTGCCGATCAGGTCCAGCTGCGTTTCCAGCCAGTCGATGTGCTCTTCGGTATCTTCCAGAATCATCAGCAGCAGGTCGCGCGACACGTAGTCGGCGGCCTTCTCGGCGGCGGCGATGCCTTCCTTGACGGTGATCTGCGCGCCGCGCTCCAGCTTCAGGTCGCAGTTGATCATCTCTTCGGTGTTCTCGCCGATCATGATCTTGTGCATGGCTTGCAGGTTCGGCAGGCCGTCCAGCATCAGGATGCGGTCGATCAGTTTGTCGGCGTGTTTCATCTCGCCGATCGATTCTTCGTATTCTTTCTTGCCGATCTTTTCCAGGCCCCAGTGCTTGTACATGCGCGCATGCAGGAAGTACTGGTTGATGGCAGTGAGTTCGTTGGTCAGCTGAGCGTTCAGCAGGCGGATGACTTCTTGGTCGCCCTTCATGGCAGGCTTTCTAAAATGGTTGCGGAATAGCGGCATTTTGCCATGAACGGACTGTCAACGTGTAGCGATTACCAATGATTTCCCTCCAAAGTGTATCAATATCCCCGGCCTGAAAACATTGGCGCAAATGAAAATTATTAGCATTCGCAGCGTGCGGCAACCCACAGTGCGCCAGCGCCCGGATAGCTACCATGGAAGCTCAACTAAGGAGCGAGCCATGGATTCCATCAATGCCAACCAAGTAGAATCGAATCACCAGGATCTCGTCGGCGAAGACGCCGTGCGCAAGATCCGCGAATTTGTCGACAGCACGCCCGGCTGCTTTTTCTGCACCAGCGACGCCAACGGCGGCCCCGGCGACGCCCGGCCGATGACGGCGCTGCAGGTCGACAGCCTGGGCAATCTGTGGTTCATCTCCGCCAGCGACAGCCTGAAGAACGTGGAACTGGCGGCCGACCCGTCGGCCACCCTGTACTTCCAGGGCTCGGCCCATTCCGAGTTCATGCACCTTGAGGGCATCGCCACCGTGCTGCGCGATCCGGTCAAGGTGAAGGAGTTGTGGAGTTTTACCATGAAGACCTGGTTCACCGAGGGCGAGGACGATCCGCGCATCACGCTGATCAAGTTCGCGCCGACCTACGGCTACTACTGGGATACCAAACACGGCAAGGCGGTGGCCAGCGTCAAGATGCTGATTGGCGCCGTGATCGGCAAGACGATGGACGACTCCATCGAAGGCAGGCTGGATCTGTGATCAGCCGAGCTGGAAGTTAATCGGCACCAGCGCATACACGGGGATGGCCTTGCCGTCCTCGACATGCGGTTTGTACAGGGCGCGCAGCACCGCCTGGCGGCCCGCCTCATCGAGATTGCTGGAACCGGACGATTTTTGGATCGTCACCTGTTCCGCCGTTCCCTTTTCCCCGATCAGCACGCGCAGCATCACGGTGCCGGTTTCGCCCATGCGGCGCGAAATGCTCGGATACACCGGTTGCGGCGCGCGCACATATTCGACGCCCGAGACCGTCTTCGGCGCGCTCGGTTGCGCTGGCGCCGGTGGCGCGACCGCAGCCGCCGGCGCGGCCACGGCCGGCGCCGGATCGCTGGCGCGCGGCTGTGGTGGCGGCAGGGTGATGGTCGGTTCGGTCTGGACGATATTGACTTGCGGCAGCGGTGGCACGAAAGTTTGCTTCGGCGGCACCAGCGGCATCACTTTCGGTGGCGGTGGCGCCTTGAGCGGCTCCGGCGTGGCCACGAAGGTGACATTCACCACCTGCGGCAGGATGGCGTGCGTGACGGTGCGCAGCATGCCGGAATACGCCAGGTAAAACACCACGGCGTGACCTACGACGATGGCGGCCATCGGGGCCAGCTTGCGGCCACGGCGCTTGAACTCGTCCCCGGACAGCGTCGCCGCCGGGCTGTAGGTCATGGTGCTCATGCTTAGTTGGAGAACACCGGACGTTTCAGCACGGTTTCCTGGAGTTCGGCGGCGGCCTTGGCGGCCAGTTGTTCGGTGAGGATTTCTTCGGCGCAGGAGAAGCACTGACCGCAGCAGGTGGCGACGCCCAGCGCGTCCCGCAGCTCGTCCATCGACGTGATGCCCAGGTCCATGGCTTGACGGATTTCGCGATCGGAGATGTTGTTGCAAACACAAACAATCATTGCTGCACCTTCTGGCTAAGATTCGGTTAAGGCATTCCTGACATGATTGCTAGTAACTTAATGCGAATCATTATCATTAATCGTATACTGCCGTAAACTTCAGCGGTATGCAAGCTAAATAGAAGTCATTCGCATTACCGTTTATAATGCTAGTATCTGATTCCGGCCGGAAAATACTCATGACGCACGCTGCTCCCCTGATTACTCTCGATGCGCTAAAGGTTGGCTCCACCGCCACCGTAGTGCATGTTTCCCCCGGTGCGGCCGATGATGGCGGCACCGGCCTGGCGCGTCGTCTGATGGAACTGGGTTTCGTGCCCGGCGAAAAAATCCGCATGCTCAAGCGCGGCATGCCGGGTGGCGAGCCGTTGGCGATCAAAGTCGGCAACTCCACTTTTGCGTTGCGCCGCTTTGAAGCTGCGCTGATCTCGATTCAACCGGAATAAATAATGGGTGCAGTAGAAAACGTGGCGCCGCAAGTGCCGGCCGCCTCCCGCACGCCGATGATGGCGCTGCTGGGCAATCCGAATTGCGGCAAGACCGCCTTGTTCAACCGCCTGACCGGCGCGCGCCAGAAGGTGGCGAACTACGCCGGCGTGACCATCGAACGCAAGGAAGGCGCCTTCACCACCACCGGCGGCAACGGCTTCCGCGTGCTGGATCTGCCGGGCGCCTATAGTTTGTCGGCCCACACGCCGGACGAGGAAATCACGCGCGACGTGGTGGCCGGCCTGCGCAAGGGCGAGGCGGCGCCGGACGTGGTGGTGTGCGTGGTCAACGCCACCAACCTGCGCCTGAACCTGCGCCTGGTGCTGGAGATCAAACGCCTGGGGCTGCCGATGATCCTGGCGCTGAACATGGTCGACGTCGCGCAGAAGCGCGGCATCCACGTCGACGCCGACAAGCTGGCGCGGGAGCTGGGCATGCCGGTGGTGGAAACCGTGGCGGTGCAGGCCGGCGGCGAGAAGTCGCTGCTGCGCGCGCTGGACGGCATGTGGCCGCTGCCGGAGACCAAACCGCATCCGCTGTCGGCCATCGACGCCGTCAGCGTGGAGGAGACGCAGCGCGAGGTGCGCCGCATCCTCGAGCTGGTGGTGACCGAGCCGGCGCACGCCAACGATGGCCTCACCGAAAAAATCGACAACGTGGTGCTGCACCCGGTGGTTGGCCCGATCATCCTGGCGGTGCTGATGTTCCTGGTGTTCCAGGCGGTGTTCACCTGGGCCACGCCGGCCATGGACCTGATCAAGGACAGCGTCGATCATCTGCGTTCGGTGGTGCGCGACGCGATGCCGGATGGCGTGCTGCGCGGCCTGCTGGTGGACGGCATCCTGAGCGGCACCGGCAACGTGCTGGTGTTCCTGCCGCAGATCCTGATCTTGTTCTTCTTTATTTTGGTGCTGGAAGATTGCGGCTACCTGCCGCGCGCGGCCTTCCTGCTGGATCGCCTGATGGGCGGCGTGGGCCTGTCGGGCCGCGCCTTCATTCCGCTGCTGTCCAGCTTTGCCTGCGCGATTCCGGGCGTGATGGCGGCGCGCACCATTCAGAATCCGCGCGACCGGTTGGTGACGATCATGATCGCGCCGCTGATGACGTGCTCGGCGCGCCTGCCGGTGTATGCGCTGATCATCGCCGCCTTCATTCCGGAGCGCGAAGTGTACGGCTTCCTCAGCCTGCAGGGGCTGGTGCTGTTCGCGCTGTACTTCGCCGGCATCTTCTCGGCGATGGCGGTGGCCTACTTCTTCAAGCGCGCGCTGGGCGCCAACCAGAAGCAGCCGCTGATGCTGGAGCTGCCGGCCTATCACTGGCCGCACATGCAGAACCTGGCGCTGGGCCTGTGGGAGCGCGCCAAGATCTTCCTGACGCGCGTGGGCACGGTGATCCTGACGCTGATGGTGCTGCTGTGGTTCCTGAGCTCCTTCCCCGGGGCGCCGGAAGGCGCCACCCATCCGCCGATCTATTACAGCCTGGCGGGCATCCTGGGCCGCGGCCTCGAATACATCTTCGCGCCGATCGGTTTCAACTGGCAGATCTGCATCGCGCTGGTGCCGGGCCTGGCCGCGCGTGAGATCGCGGTGGGCGCGCTGGGAACGGTGTACGCGCTGTCGCAAAGCGGCGAGGAACTGGCGCAGTCGCTGGAGCCGATCATCGCCGCCTCGTGGGCGCTGCCGACCGCCTTGTCGCTGCTGGCCTGGTACGTGTTCGCGCCGCAGTGCATGTCAACCCTGTCGGTGGTGCGCCGCGAGACCGGCGGCACGCGCTACGCGCTGCTGATGGCCGGTTATATGTTCGCGCTGGCCTACGTCGCATCGTTCCTGACTTACCGGATTTCGCTGGCCGTATTGGGAGGCTAATATG
This sequence comes from Duganella sp. SG902, assembly GCF_013376005.1. Taxonomy (GTDB): domain Bacteria; phylum Pseudomonadota; class Gammaproteobacteria; order Burkholderiales; family Burkholderiaceae_D; genus Rugamonas. The sequence goes on from NZ_JABMJK010000019.1 coordinate 73,255, forward strand.
TGGCAAGAGATTATCGTAGCGTTGATCGTGGCGGCGGCCCTGCTGCACTTCAGCACCAAGTACCTGCCTGTGGCGTGGCGCAAGCGCATCGTCTACACGCTGGCCAAGCGCGGCCTCGATGAAATCAAGCTGGCCAAGTTCTTCAAGACGCAAGGCGGCGGTGGCTGTGGCGACGACGGCGGCTGCTCCAGCTGCGGCTCATGCGACACCACGCCGACCAAATCCAACACCACCACCCACCGCGTCATCAAGCTGCACGTGCAGCGCTAATCCCTGCGGCGGCGAGCTTCCTTACGGTTTTGAAAGTCGGACCGAAAGAGCCAAGTATGACTGGTGTTTCAGCAAGTGTTTCTATCTCGCCTATGAACTGCCGTGCGTCTACGATGGCGGCGGATGTCAGGACTGGTCGCGCGGTGGACAGCAAGTCCGCCAGCGCGGTCTGATGTGCCAAATCCTGCGCTGCGCCGAGGAGCAATGCAGTCACTCTGCCCTCCTGGTCCCGTTGGCATAGCTGGTTGTCATTGGCGATCGTTGGCGTTTGATAGGCATGGCACCATACCAGGCCGGGGTGGCGGCGGAATGCATCAAGATGGCTAACCAGCAGTCCATCCAGTGGGCCGGTGACCGATAGCGAGTAGCGAAGCAGCAATGCATCGGGATGGCCTCGGCGGAAGTCGCCCTGCCAACCGCCGGAGGCATTGTGCGGTTCCGGAAGCATGTTCAGGCGTGGGTCGTAGGTGGGCAGCGGGCCGTTGCCATGCCTCGTCATGTAAGAACGAATGGCACCGAAATGCTCCACCCGTGCGCGCAGGCCAGCGTCCGCGATCACCGCTTCCACTGCGGATGGATGAATGGTGCTCCATGTGGTGTAGGGATGAAAGCCGCGCCATTCATCCAGCAGAACACCTTGCGCACCCTCACACAGTACCGTGCCAGGGCGGTGCAGGCGAGCGGCAATTTGTTGATGCTCGGCAGGTGCCACAATGGTCAGCAGCTGCTCAATGCGCTGGAGCCACTGCGGTGCCATGGCGCCATCACGCAGCAGTCCTATCTCCTCATCATAGGCAGCCTGATAGGCTGGGTCGGGGCAATCCGGCGCAAAGTCTTGCAGAAGTTGCAGGCGTATGGCTTCCAACTTGTCCAGTGCCGTGGTCCGATGCAGCAGATCGCCATAGCGTAGAGTTAATGCTGGCGCCTCCAGATCTTGCTTCATCGTTTCCCCAACGCCCACTCCACAGCTACCGTGCGCATGTGCGCCACGTTGCAGTTCCCGCAGGCGTCCCGCCGCTTGATGGTATGGCGTCGTTACTTTGCAGCGGCGGTCGATGAGCAGCCGTTGCAAAGCGTCATTCACGCCGGCACGCCGCAGATATTCGTTTTCCACCAGCAGCGCCGTAGGGTGAATGATCACGGGGTATGCCAGCAGCGTGTAAACACCTGGAACAAAGCTACCGGAGCAGAACTGCGAAAAAGTATGATGGCGTCCATCCGGCAGCACGACGTTATGCGCCGCCTGTGCTCCACCGTTGAAGCGTACCACGGTGTGGGCTTGCGTATCCCGGCATAGGGCGTCAATGAACAATCCTTTGCCGCAGTCGCCAAAGCCTAGTCCCAATACGGAGATGATCCGGGTAGCCATGATTGTCCTTATCCGAAAAGCCGTTTCCACCAAGTCGCGGCCAGCGCAGGCATCCCGCGATAGGCGTGAATCTGGCTGGCTGTGGTCGGATCAAGCAAGGCGGCATAAGAACGCAAGGCGCGGACGATGGATGAGACGCGCCGGGCCTGAATGCCGCTGACCGCCAATGTGCCGGCCAGCGTGCGCAGATCGGGAACAGATTTCTCGGTCAGCGCGACGATGGCTGCGGCGATAGCGCAGGCGTCTGCGGGATCCTCCATACAGATCACATGATCGCCCAACAGTTCTCGCCAGCGTGATTCGCAATTCCTGCGCCGCTTCAGATCCGGGATCAAGAAGAATACGTGATAGCTTTCCGCAGCCGCCGCGATCACCTCCTCAATCGGGATGTCTTGATCAAGTTTGTCGCCGATTAGCGTACCGATCTGATGGCGCGATACGGCCGGATAGGGCAGCTCGTCGCCGGTCAGAAACAGATAGCCTTTCTTCCTGCGCTTGACCCAGCAATCCATATCGGTGTGTTGAGCTGCCACGTAGAAGGCTAACTCGTAGCTTTCTTCGCCGGAGCCGCCACCGCCGCCTTCCAGATAGGTCCAGGTCAGCCATTGGTCCATCAGTTCTGCGGTGGATTCGAATTGGCCCACTTGCAGCGAGGCGCGATCGGACGAGGCGTCGCCGATGGCCATAAACATCAGCTGGGGGTCTTTCACTTTGCAGGTGGTCAGCAAATTCATGAATGTAGGCAGCTCACGGGTTGCCAGGATTTCCGGGATGTCCCCCATCGAGCCGGTAACGTCGAGAGCGAACACGATGCCGAGCGAATCTGGATGATCCGTACTGTCCCGTGCTTCGCGCATGCCCATGCCATGTGGATTCATCAACGCATGGCAGCCGCGCTGGGTGAACACTTCCGCACGTGAGGCTGACGCGCGATCGGCGATAATTGCGGTGTGTGCTGCGTGTGAATAATTACCGTGTCCCATTGCTTGCTCCTTTGTTCAACGTTGATTGTTGGGGCTAAAGTGGATAAATCGTGGTGCGCCAAAAATGGCGTGCGCCGCAGTTTGCAACGCTTGGTCGATGCCTGATGCCCCTACACTGGCGCACCAGTCTCCATCCTCACTGGCGCGCTTCAGCAGCACCGCCAGTGGTTCCGGCGTGCTGGCTTTGATTGGGGGCTCATCGCCGCCGCCATGCAGAAGACTACGTATGGTCCAGGCGGACTGCACCAGATCGCGCGCTATGGACTGCGCTATGGACTTGTTACGCCCGGCTTCAGCCCAGCCTATCAACAGGATGCCGTGATCTGCGGGCTGCACCAACAGATGATCTGACGATAGCCTGCCATGGCTCCAGCCTGCTTCGTGGATATAGTCAAGCGTCTCCAGTATGCGGCGCCAAATCCATATTGCGTGGCATGGCTCTATGCCATCCGGATAGTAGCGATGCACGTCGGCCAGGCTGCCCCAATAGCCGGATGGACTACGCAGCAGCAAGGCTTCGCCGATGACACCACCTGTATCCTCGACCGGGCCGTAGCCCACTGGCTGGGGCAAACGTTGCGAGAAGTACGCGGAGCCGGTGTGATTTAAGGCCTGCAACTGCTGAAGTACTTCGGCTTCTTGGCGTAAGCGTCCTGGTGTGGCTTGGGAAAGCCCAAGCTTGATGATGACGTGCTCGTGCAAGGCGCCGAGGCGTTGTGCCAGCATGATGCGTGCTGTTTCGCCTTGCCCCAGCGGGAGCAATACTTTATAGCGCTCACCATTGCAGGCGATTGTATTTTCCATGGCGCCCGCGCGCGACCGCTGGTATGCCTCTTTGAACCGCGCCGCCGGCACAATGTGCTCGCTGAGGGTAACTTCTGTCTGGCAATACGTACAGATCACTGAGCGCCAGCGTGCCTGCCGGGGCAGTGGAGCACCACATTGAGGACAGATGCAGATATCGTAGTTCATCGTCGGTTCGCCAAATTGATTACAGGCCGCGGCGTAGCATTTGCAGGTTGCCGCGGAATTGCGCTTTCAGCCGGTAGAGCTGGGCCGGGCGATGGGCGCCGCCGGTATCCATTTGATCTTCCACTGGCTCCAGCGCATTCATCTCCGCCATCTTCTTGCGAAAGCTGACTTTGTTGAGCGGCTCCCTCATCAACGTCTCATAGATGCGTTGTAGTTGCGGCAGGGTGAAGGTGTCGCCTGCCAGATAACACGGAAGGGTTGAGTATTGACTCTTGTTACGTAGACGGGCTACGGCGGTGTCGATGATCAGCTTATGATCGAAGGGCAGAGTGTGGATACGGTCTGCATTGATCAATGTCATCGCGGGCTTTTGAGCCTGAGCCAGCAATTCGTATGGCAGCAGCGCGTAGTAGGCAATGGCAATCGACCAACCGCGCGGATCACGCGCGGGGCCGGAGAAAGTAGCCAACTGTTCCAGAAAGGGCACTTCAATGCCGGTTTTATCCCGCAGCACACGATGGGCGGCGGCATAGGCGTCAAGATCTTCCGCTGGGTGGATGTAGCCGCCCGGGAGGGCTGCCACGCTCTTGTAGGGCTCGTGCTCGCGCTTGAACAGTGCGACGACCAGTTCGTCGCCGCGCAGGGCGAGTAGAACGGTGTCAACAGTGCAGATTACGGGTCTCACTCAATACTCCTGTGGAATGGCGTATGAGTGTATTTTACTTAGTTTAAAAAATAAACAAAGTAATTTTTGAAAAAAGAACCACTAAATACCTATTTGTTTAACTAATGTTCTAAGTTAGCCGCAATACGGGTCGAAGGTTTCAGCTTGCGCCATCGGCCAGTAGTGGCCGAAGACCGGCGGCAGGCGTGACAGCTGGCTCGGGTCCAGCAGCTCGCCCGGCTCCAGGAAGGGCAGCAGCGTCGACACCAGCTTGACCTGGTTGGACGAGATGCGCCGCACCAGGTGGCGCGGGCGCAGCTGCGAGGGATGCGTCAAGCCGGCGGCGGCGATCAGCTGCGCCAGCGCCTTCATGGTGTTCTCATGGAAGTTGGCCACGCGCTGGATCTTGTCCGGCACCACCAGCGCGCGCTGGCGCGCCGGGTCCTGCGTGGCGACGCCGGTCGGGCAGCGGTCGGTGTGGCAGCTCTGCGACTGGATGCAGCCCAGCGCGAACATGAAGCCGCGCGCCGAGTTGCACCAGTCCGCCCCCAGCGCCAGCGTGCGCGCGATGTCGAACGCGGTGATGATCTTGCCCGACGCGCCGATCTTGATCTTGTCGCGCAGGTTGGCGCCCACCAGCGTGTTGTGCACCAGCAGCAGCGCCTCCTGCAGCGGCGTGCCGACGTGGTCGGTGAACTCCACCGGTGCCGCGCCGGTGCCGCCCTCGCCGCCGTCGACCACGATGAAGTCCGGCACGATGCCGGTCGCCAGCATGGCCTTGACGATGCCGAAGAATTCCCACGGGTGGCCGATGGCCAGCTTGAAGCCGGTCGGCTTGCCGCCCGACAGGTTGCGCAGGCGCTCGATGAATCGCAGCATTTCAATCGGCGTGCCGAAGGCCGAGTGGCGCGACGGCGAGACGCAATCCACGCCCATCGCCACGCCGCGCGTGAGCGCGATTTCCGGCGTGATCTTGGCCGCCGGCAGCACGCCGCCGTGGCCCGGCTTGGCGCCCTGCGACATCTTCAATTCGATCATCTTGACCTGCGGCGAGGCGGCGTTGGCGGCGAAGCGCTCCTCAGAGAAGCTGCCGTCGTCGTTGCGGCAGCCGAAGTAGCCGGAGCCGATTTCCCACACCAGGTCGCCACCGTGCTGGCGGTGGTGCGGGCTGATGCTGCCCTCGCCGGTGTCGTGCATGAATCCGCCCTGCCTGGCGCCGCCGTTGAGCGCCTTGATGGCGTTGGCCGACAGCGCGCCGAAGCTCATGGCCGAGATGTTGAACACGCTGGCCGAATACGGCTGCGCATCGGGATGGTTGCCGATCTCGATGCGGAAGTCGTGATGCTGCTCGGGCGCCGGCGCGATCGAGTGGTTGATCCATTCATAGCCGGGCGCGTACACATCGAGCTGGGTGCCGAACGGGCGCTTGTCGGTGTCGAGCTTGGCGCGCTGGTAGACGATGCTGCGCTGGTTGCGCGAGAACGGCTCGGCCACCGTGTCGTCCTCCAGGAAGTACTGGCGGATCTCCGGCCGTATCGATTCGAAGAAGAAGCGGAAGTGCGCCATGATCGGGTAGTTGCGGCGCAGCGCGCGCTTGGTCTGCAGCAGGTCGCTGATGCCGACCACGGTGAGCGCGGCGGCCACCGCCGGGATCTCCCACGGCGCCCCCAGCGCCAGGGAAACCAGCAGGGTGACGATGGCGGCATTGAGGGCAAGGTAACGCGGTGACAGCAAGTTCATGGACGCTCCGGCGACGGCTCAGGATCTGCTGAGTGTACTGCTGTTTCTCGATGGAATCCATATCCCGCCAGGACAGGCCGCCGCGCGGGCGTCAACAATGCTAAGCTAGCGGCGTTGCGGCGCACGGCCGTTCTTTTTTCTCGGGATATCCACCATGATCGTTGTCCATCATCTCAATAATTCGCGTTCGCAGCGCGTGCTGTGGCTGCTGGAGGAACTGGGCCTGGAATACGAGATCGTGCGCTACCAGCGCGATCCCAAGACCATGCTGGCGCCGCCGGAGCTGCTGGCGGTGCACCCGCTGGGCAAGTCGCCGGTGATCAGCGACGGCGACATCGTGGTGGCGGAGTCGGGCGCGATCGTGGAGTACCTGATCGACACCTACGGCAATGGCCGCCTGGTGCCGCCGGCCGGCACGGCGGAGCGCCGCCGCTGGACCTACTTCCTGCACTACGCCGAAGGCTCGGCCATGGCGCCGTTGTTGATGAAGCTGATCTTCGACCGGGTCGAGACCAGCCCGGCGCCGTTCTTCGTCAAGCCGATCGCGCGCGCCATCGCGCGGAAAGTGAAGGGCAGCTACATCCTGCCGCAGATCGAGCGCCACCTCGACTATCTCGAAGCCGAGTTGAACAAGTTCCCGTGGTTCGCCGGCGCCGAGTTCAGCGCGGCCGACATCCAGATGAGCTTTCCGCTCGAGGCGGCCTCCGCGCGCGCCGGGCTGGACCAGCAGCGCCCCAACCTGAGCGTCTTCCTCAAGCGCATCCACAGCCGTCCCGCCTTCCAGCGCGCCCTCGAACGCGGCGGCCCGTACGAGCTGCTGAGATAAGTCGGTTAGAATGGCGGCTTGAACAAGCCCGGATGAAGTTGAACATGGGTAGACTCCTTGCCATCGACGGCCTCAATATTGTGCGCCGTGTCTACGAAGCCAGCCCCGAACCCGACAGCGCCGAGAAGGCCGACATCGCGCTGCGTCACGCGCTGTCGTCGTTCCGCACGCTGGTCCACGACCACGGTCCCACGCATATCCTGCCGGCCTTCGATTTCGGCGGCCGCACCTGGCGCCACGACTTGTACGCCGGCTACCGCGAGGGCCGCGCGCCGATGCCGTCGCCGCTGCGCGAGGCGCTGCCGGGCTTTTACGACAAGCTGCGCGGCCTCGGCATGCACGTGGTGTCGCTGCCCGAGGTCGAGGCCGACGACGTGATCGGCACGGTGGTGATGCGCTGGCTGGCCGAGGGCCGCGGCGAGGCCACCATCGCCACCACCGACAAGGACCTGCACGGCCTGATCGCGCACGGCGCGCGCGTGTGGGACCACTTCAAGGGCGAATGGCACGACCACGCCTGGGTCGAGAAGAAGTGGGGCGTGCCGCCCGGGCAGCTGCCCGACCTGCTGGCGCTGATGGGCGATGTCACCGACTCGATTCCCGGCGTGTCCAAGGTCGGCGTCAAAACCGCAGCCCGACTGTTGCGTACATACGGCACTCTGGACGCCATCATGGCCGGCGCGGGCATTCTGAAGGACACGCTGGGCGAAAGACTACGAAAAGAACGCGAAATGCTGTATCTTTCTCGACAACTGGTACAGTTGAAAACGGACGTGAAGGTCGGCGTGAGCTGGAACATGCTGCTTTGGTCCCACTCATAACAAGGTTTGCAAGATGTTAAAAGCAGTCGTTATCGATCCCAGCGCCGTCGCCCGCGGCTTGCTCAACACCGTGCTGCTGGACGGCGGCTACGACGTGGTGGGCGCCACCCACACCTGCGCCAGCGCCATGGTGCAGCTGATCAAGCATCATCCGCACATCGTCTGCATCGCCCGCGAGCAGATCGAGAAGGAAGGGGACGCGATCCGCGAGATCCGCGCCAACTGGCCCAAGACCCTGATCTTCATGGTGTCCAGCGAGATGGACGCCGCCACCATCCAGGCCGCGCACGCGATGGGCGTGAGCGGCTTCATCGTCAAGCCGTTCAAGGCCGACACGGTCCTGAACACCATCCGCAACGTGGTGATCGCCATGGTCAAGCGCCAGCGCGCCGCCATGGAGAAGGCCGCCAGCGAAGCGCCGCCGGCCGCCGATTAAGCCGCGAAGGCCGCGCTGTCGATGATGCCGCCGCCCAGGCAGATCTCGCCGTCGTACAGCACCGCCGACTGACCCGGCGTCACCGCCCACTGGGCATCCATGAATTTGAGCGCGAAGTCGGACATGCCGTCCGGCGCGACCTCGCACGCCACGTCGGCCTGGCGGTAGCGCGTCTTGGCCGACAGCGCGCGCGCGGCGGGCGCCTCGCCGGCGATCCAGCTGGCCTGGTCGGCGCGCAGCGACGACGACAGCAGCCACGGATGATCGTGCCCCTGCACGATGTACAGCACGTTGTTGGCGACGTCCTTCTTCGCCACGTACCAAGCGTCGCTGGAGCCGTCGGCGTTCTGGTAGGACTTCACGCCGCCCACGCCGATGCCCTTGCGCTGGCCCAGCGTGTAGAACGACAGGCCCACGTGCTCGCCCACCACCTTGCCGTCCGGCGTCATCATCGGGCCAGGCTTGTAGGACAGGTAGCGGTTCAGGAATTCGCGGAACGGGCGCTCGCCGATGAAGCAGATGCCGGTCGAATCCTTCTTGGCCGCGTTCGGCAGCTTGAGCTTCTCGGCGATCTTGCGCACTTCGGTTTTCGGAATCTCGCCCAGCGGGAACAGGGTCTTCGACAGCTGCGCCTGGTTCAGGCGGTGCAGGAAGTAGCTCTGGTCCTTGGTGTGGTCGACCGCCTTCAGCAGCTCGCTCTTGCCGCCGTTCTGGCGCACGCGCGCGTAGTGGCCGGTGGCGATCAGGTCGGCGCCGAGCGACATGGCGTGGTCGAGGAAGGCCTTGAACTTGATCTCGGCGTTGCACAGCACGTCCGGGTTGGGCGTGCGGCCGGCCTGGTACTCGCGCAGGAAGTCGGCGAACACGCGGTCCTTGTATTCGCTGGCGAAGTTGACCGCCTCGATGTCCACGCCGACCACGTCGGCCACCGAGGCGGCGTCGATCCAGTCCTGGCGGGTGGAGCAGTACTCGGAGTCGTCGTCGTCTTCCCAGTTCTTCATGAACAGGCCGATGACTTCATAGCCTTGTTCCTTCAGCAGCCACGCCGAGACCGAGGAGTCCACCCCGCCCGACATGCCGATAACGACCCGCTTCTTACTCATGCTTGCTTATCCATTCGCAGTGCTAATCGCTTCCTTGTAGACGGAAGCGTGTGTTTGTACCAGTTCCAGCGGCGCCCGGTGGCCCGCCAGGTATTCGTCGACGCATTGCAACACCGTCGGGCTGCGGTGACGGTCGGCGCAGGCGGCCAGTTCGTCGCGCGTCAGCCACATGGTGCGCAAGATGCCCTCGTCCAAAGGACGGTCATGTTTCTCTCCCGGATAGCCGCAGAAGGTGAAGCGCAGATACGTCACCTCCTCGCCGGTGCGGTTGGAGGTGTAGCGCGACATATACATGCCCACCAGCGCGGTGGGCGTGAAGTCGTACGCCGTTTCCTCCAGCGTTTCGCGGATCACCGCCTCCTGCAGCGACTCATACGGGTCCAGGTGGCCGGCGGGCTGATTGATGCGGATGCCATCGCTGGTCTCTTCTTCGATCAGCAGGAACTTGCCATCTTTTTCGACGATGGCGGCGACAGTCACAGAGGGTTTCCAGATACGCGGCATGAGTCATCCTTGAAAGAGCCGATATTTTAGCCTGTTCCGGCCATTTGGTTTGCGCTGGCGCAGATTTACCGGGGAATTAATGACAAATAGTAATACTTGAAGTGATGAAACCAGTGGCTATAGAGAATTAAGTATTAAGTATCATGGTCTAAAAATCCATGATAGATTGTAGTCAGTTTATTAATCATTTGGAGGCACCATGAGAATAAGCGTACCGGCCGAGACCCGGCCGGGTGAGACCCGGGTGGCGGCCACCCCGGAAACGGTCAAGAAACTGGCCGCCAAGCATCAGGTGCTGGTGCAATCCGGCGCCGGCCTGGCCGCTTCCGTCACCGACGAGGCCTATGTCGCGGCTGGCGCACAAATCGTGCCCGCCAGCGAGGTCTGGGCCGCCGATGTCATCCTCAAAGTACGTGCCCCCAATGCAGACGAGCGCGCCCAGATCAAGCCGGGGACGGTGGTGATCGGCATGCTCAATCCCTTCGACGCAGACAACAACGCCGCCATGGCCGCCGCCGGCCTGCAGGCGTTCGCGCTGGAGGCCGTGCCGCGCATCACGCGCGCGCAGTCGATGGACGTGCTGTCGTCGCAGGCCAACATCGCCGGCTACAAGGCGGTGATGGTGGCGGCCAACACCTACCAGCGCTTCATGCCGATGCTCATGACGGCGGCCGGCACGGTGAAGGCGGCCCGCGTGCTGATCATGGGCGTGGGCGTGGCCGGCCTGCAGGCCATCGCCACCGCCAAGCGCCTCGGCGCCGTGATCGAGGCGTCCGACGTGCGGCCGCCGGTCAAGGAACAGGTGGAGTCGCTGGGGGCCAAGTTCATCGACGTGCCCTACCTGACCGACGAGGAAAAAGAGATCGCGCAAGGCGTGGGCGGTTACGCGCGCCCGATGCCGGCCGACTGGATGCGCCGCCAGGCCGAACTGGTGCACGAGCGCGCCAAGCTGGCCGACGTCATCATCACCACCGCGCTGATCCCGGGCCGTCCGGCGCCGGTGCTGATTTCCGAGGACACCGTGAAGGCCATGAAGCCGGGCTCGGTGATCGTCGACTTGGCGGTGTCGCAGGGCGGCAACTGCCCGCTGTCCGAGCTGGGCAAGACGGTGGTCAAGCATGGCGTGCACATCGTCGGCGAGCCGGACCTGGCCACCCACGTGGCGGCCGACGCCTCGGCCCTGTACGCGCGCAATGTGCTGGACTTCCTCAAGCTCATCATCGACAAGGAAGAGAAGCTGGTGATCGACCGCGAGGACGAGATCATCAAGGCCACGCTGCTGTGCACCGGCGGCGAACTGCTGCGCAAATAAGGAGACGGACATGGAAATCAGCCACACCATCATCAATCTGATTATTTTTGTTCTGGCCATTTACGTCGGCTACCACGTGGTCTGGACCGTGACGCCGGCGCTGCATACGCCGCTGATGGCGGTGACCAACGCGGTATCGGCCATCATCATCGTCGGCGCCATGCTGGCCGCCTCGCTGACCGAGGGCATCGTCGGGCAGGTGGCTGGCACGGTCGCGGTGGCGTTGGCCGCCGTGAATGTGTTCGGCGGCTTCCTGGTCACCCAGCGCATGCTGGAGATGTTCAAGAAGAAGGAACCAAAAGCCAAGCAGGGAGATAAAGCATGAATTTCATCTCCATGAATCTGGTGACGATGCTGTATCTGATCGCATCGGTGTGCTTCATCCAGGCCCTGAAAGGGCTGTCTTCGCCCGCCACCGCGCGCCAGGGGAATGCGTTTGGCATGACCGGCATGGCGATCGCGTTTGTCACCACGGTGGCGCTGATCCTCAAGCTGCGCGCGGAAGCGGCGGCTGGCGGCGCCGGCCTGGGCCTGCCGCTGGTGGCGCTGGGCGTGATCGTCGGCGGCGGCATTGGCGCGGTGCTGGCCAAGAAGGTCGAGATGACCAAGATGCCGGAACTGGTGGCGGCGATGCACTCGCTGATCGGCCTGGCGGCCGTGTGCATCGCGGTGGCGGCGGTGTCCGAGCCGCATGCGTTCGGCATCGCGGCGGTGGGCGAGGCGCTGCCGGTGGGGAATCGCATCGAGCTGTTCATCGGCACGTTCGTGGGCGCGATCACCTTCTCCGGTTCGGTGATCGCGTTCGGCAAGCTGTCGGGCAAATACAAGTTCCGCCTGTTCCAGGGCGCGCCGGTCAGCTTCGCCGGCCAGCACATGCTGAATCTGATCCTGGCGATCGTGATGGTCGGCCTGGGCCTGGTGTTCGTGGCGGCCGGCGGCACCGAGCCGGCGTGGGCGCCGTTCCTGGTCATGACCGCGATCGCGTTCGTGCTGGGTGTGTTGATCATCATCCCGATCGGCGGCGCCGACATGCCGGTGGTGGTGTCGATGTTGAACTCCTACTCCGGCTGGGCGGCGGCGGGCATCGGCTTTTCGCTGAATAACTCGATGCTGATCATCGCCGGTTCGCTGGTGGGCTCGTCGGGCGCCATCCTGTCCTACATCATGTGCAAGGCGATGAACCGTTCGTTCTTCAACGTCATCCTGGGCGGCTTTGGCGGCGCGCCGGCGGAAGCGGGGGCGGGCGGCGCGAAAGAGCAACGCCCGGTCAAATCCGGTTCGGCGGACGACGCGTCCTTCATCATGGCCAACGCGGAAAGCGTGATCATCGTGCCGGGCTACGGCCTGGCGGTGGCGCGCGCGCAGCACTCGCTGAAGGAGCTGGTGGAGAAGCTCACCCACAAGGGCGTGACCGTGAAGTACGCGATCCACCCGGTGGCGGGCCGCATGCCGGGCCACATGAACGTGCTGCTGGCGGAGGCCGAGGTGCCGTACGACCAGGTGTTCGAGATGGAGGACATCAACGGCGAATTCGGCCAGACCGACGTGGTGCTGATCCTCGGCGCCAACGACGTGGTCAACCCGGCCGCCAAGGACCCCAAATCGCCGATCGCCGGCATGCCGATCCTGGAGGCGTACAAGGCCAAGAGCATCATCGTCAACAAGCGCTCCATGGCCTCCGGCTATGCGGGCCTGGACAACGAGCTGTTCTATCAGGCCAACACCATGATGGTCTTCGGCGACGCCAAGAAGGTCATTGAAGACATGGTCAAGGCGGTGGAGTAAATTCACATTTTGTGAATGATATATTCGTTTTGAGCCGATTGATGGTGTGGTTGATGAAGCATACGATGGCTACATCAACCCACCTCAAGGAGTTTCAAAATGAACCGTCTGCAAAACAAAGTCGCCATCGTTACTGGCGCATCCTCCGGCATCGGCCGCGCTACCGCCAAGCTGTTCGCCGCCGAGGGAGCCAAAGTTGTTGTCGCCGCCCGCCGCCAGTCCGAACTCGATAGCCTGGTCGCCGAGATCAAGGCCGATGGCGGCGAAGCCATCGCGCTGGCTGGCGACGTCACCTCCGAATCGTTCAATGCCGCGCTGGTCGCCGCCGCCGTGGAAGCCTACGGCCGCCTGGACATCGCCTACAACAACGCCGGCACGCTGGGCGAGATGGGCGAAACCAGCGGCGTGTCGGAGCAGGGCTGGAACGACACGCTGGCGGCCAACCTGACCAGCGCCTTCCTCGGCGCCAAACACCAGGTGCCGGCAATGGCCAAGCATGGCGGCGGCTCGGTGATCTTCACGTCGACCTTTGTCGGCTACAGCTTCGCCTTCCCCGGCGTGGCGGCTTACGCGGCCAGCAAGGCGGGCCTGATCGGTTTGACGCAGGCGCTGGCGGCGGAATACGGCCCGCAAGGCGTGCGCGTGAACGCGGTGTTGCCGGGCGCCGTGGATACGCAGATGTACCGCGACATGAACAACACGCCGGAATCGACGTCCTTCATCACCAACCTGCACGCCCTCAAGCGCGTGGCGCAACCGGAGGAACTGGCGCGCTCGGTGCTGTACCTGGCCTCGGACGATTCCTCGTTCGTGACCGGCACCGCGTCGCTGGTGGACGGCGGCGCCTCGATCACCCGCACCTAATCAGCGGCGGCCGTACATCATCAGTTCGGCCAGCAGGCCCCGGGCCGGGCCGGCCACGTCGATGGCGGCCAGCGAAAGGCCCAGCAAGGCTTGCGCCGGCGAGTCGTTGGCGAAGATGCGGGCCATGGTGTCGGTCAGCCGCACGGTGGTGCCGCGGTCGCGCTGCCGCAACGCGGTGAATTGCGACAGCATGGCCGGCGTGGCGCCTTGCGCCAACAGGCGCGCCAGCACGGTGACGTCGCGCAGGCCGAGGTTCAATCCCTGGCCAGCCACAGGATGCAGCGTCTGGGCCGCGTTGCCGATGGCGACGGTGCGTGCCGTACTGCGCGGGTCCGCGTTCAACCCCAATGGGAAGGCAAGGCGCGGCGTGGCGCGCGTAAAAGTGCCCACGCGGTCGCCGAAGGCCGCGCCCAAGGCTTGCAGGAAGTCGGCGTCGTCCAGGGCTTGCAGCTCGATCGCCGTGTCCGGCCGCACGCACCACACCAGCGAGTATTCATCGTCCTGCGGCAGCAGCGCCAGCGGACCTTGTTCGGTGAATCGTTCGTAGGCGCGGTGCGGTGGCGGTGTGGTGCTGCGCACCTGCGCGATGATGGCGGTCTGCTGGTAGTCGCGGTGGGTGGCGCGGGTTTGCTGTTCGTTGAATAGCCCGCCCTCGGCCTGCACCACGATGGCGGCGCGCAGCACTTGCGGCGTTTCCCCTGCGATCGTCAGCGCCACGGCGTCGTCCAATTCGTCGAGCGCCTCGACGCGGGCGGGGCGCAGCGACACGATGCCGGCGCGTTCGCATACAGCGCCCAGCGCGGTGACCAGGTTGCCGTAGCGGCTGACGTAGCCCAGCGCCGGCAGGTCGTAATCCTTGCGGTCGATCAGGCTGCGGCCGAATTGGCTGCGGCGCGAGACGTGGATTTGTTCGATGGCGGTGGCCGCCGCCGGCCAGGCGCCGATTTCTTCCAGTATCTGCCGGCTGCCCCAGGACAGCGCCAGCGAGCGCGGATCCTTGCTGGCGTGGTCCAGCGTCCTGGCGTCGATCAGGGCGATGCGGGCGGCCGGCACGCCGCGCTTGACCAGCAGCGCCGCCAGCGCCATGCCGGCCGGTCCGGCGCCGCAGATGGCGATGTCGTAATCCAGCTCAGTCATGCCGCATCAATGCTTCAATCTCGGCCACCGTCTTGGGCGCGTTGGCGCTGAGGATTGCGTGGCCGTCGGCGGTGACCAGCACGTCGTCCTCGATGCGGATGCCGATGTTCCAGTATTCTTCCGGCACGCCTTCGGCCGGGCGCACGTAGATGCCCGGTTCCACCGTCACCACCATGCCCGGCCGCAGCGCGCGAGACGGCTTGTCGGCCTGCGTGACGTCGCGGTACTGGCCGACGTCGTGCACGTCCATGCCCAACCAGTGGCCGGTGCCGTGCATGTAGAACTGCAGGTAGGTCTTGTTGGCGATGACTTCCTCCAGCGTGCCTTGCAGCAGGCCGAAGTCCAGCATGCCCTGCGCCAGCACCTTCACCGCCGCCTCGTGCGCGCCGGAGTAGGGCAGGCCGGGCGCGATGGCTTGCAGCGCGGCGGCTTGCGCGGCCAGCACCAGTTCATACAGACGCTTTTGCGGCTCGCTGAATTTGCCGTTGGCCGGGAAGGTGCGCGTGATGTCGGAGGCATAGCCATCCAGCTCGCAGCCGGCATCGATCAGCACCAGGTCGCCGTCGCGGGTTTGCGCGTTGTTGGCGCTGTAGTGCAGCACGCAGGCGTTGGCGCCGGTCGCGACGATGGAGGTGTAGGCTGGCGCTTGTGCGCCGTTGCGGCGGAATTCGTACAGCAGTTCCGCTTCCAGTTCGTATTCGTGGACGCCGACGCGCGCGGCGCGCATGGCGCGGATGTGCGCGGCGGCCGAGATGTCGGCGGCGCGCCGCATGATTGCCTGCTCATCCGCGTCTTTCAGCAGGCGCATTTCGTCCAGCAGCGGCAGCAGGTCGACCGTCGATGCGGGCGGCGTGACGCCGGTGCGGGACTTGGCGCGCACCGCGGCCAGCCACCCGGCCACGCGCGCATCGAGCTTGCCGCCCAGCGGGTAGTACAGGGCCGGCGCGTCGCACAGCAGCGTGGCCATCTGCTCGTCCAGCGTTTCGATGGCGTAGGCTTCGTCGAAGCCGAAGGCCTCGCGCGCGGCTTCCGGGCCGTAGCGGTAGCCGTCCCAGATTTCGCGGTCGAGGTTTTTCTGGCGGCAGAACAGGATGGCGCGCGCCGGCGTTGCGCCGCTGGCCGCCGCCAGCACCACCACCGCCTCCGGCTCGGTGAAGCCGGTCAGGTAATAGAAGTAGCTGTCGTGACGGTAGGGGTAGTCGCTGTCGCTGTTGCGCGCGACTTCCGGCGCGGTCGGCAACACGGCCACCGCGCCCGCCGCCATTTGCGCCAGCAGGCGCGCGCGCCGTTGCGCGCGGGCGCTCATTACTGCAGCCCCTTGCCGGCCGGCGCCAGCGCCGCCAGCGGCGCGTTCAGCAGCTCGAGCTGCTGGACGGTGCCGACGTTGTGCCATTCGCCTTCGTACACTTCGCCGCCGACCTGCTTCTTGTCCGCGTACTCGCGGATCAACGGGCCAAGCTTGGCGTAGTCGCCGGCGGCGATGCGGTCGAACATCTCCATGCGGTACACGCCGATGTTCCCGAAGGTCCACTTGGGCGTACCGTCGTTGGTCAGCGAATACATGGTCATGCCGAAGTCGCCCTCCGGATGCCAGTCGGGATTCGGCACCATGTACAGCCAGCAGATGTCGCGCTTGTCGGCCGGGTAGGGATTGCCCCACATGTCCTTGTCGTGCAGGACGTCCTTGACCTGTTCGAAGTCGAAGTAGGGCACGTAGATATCGCCGGAGATGGCCACGAACGGCTCCTCGCCCAGCAGATGGCGCGCTTTTGCGATGCCGCCCGCCGTTTCCAGCGCGGTCTCCTCGCGCGAGTACATCAGCTTTGCGCCGAACTGGCTGCCGTCGCCCAGCGTGCTTTCAATCTGCTCGCCCAGGTGGGCGTGGTTGATGACGATGTCGGTGATCCCGGCCTTCACCAGGTTCAGGATGTGCCACACGATCAGCGGCCGGCCGCGCACCTTGAGCAGCGGCTTGGGCGTGGTGTCGGTCAGTGGACGCATGCGTTCGCCGCGTCCGGCGGCGAAGATCATCGCTTTCATGCGCGCGTCCTCAGAAGGTGTAGCCGACTTGCGGCTGACGGTCTTCCAGCAGGTCCAGCAGCTTGATCAGCGGCTTCAGGTCCTTGTAGCGGCCGGCGGTCTTGCGCACGTATTCCATCACGGTCGGCAGATCGTCCAGGTACTGGGCCTTGCCGTCGCGGTAGTTCAGGCGGCAGAACAGGCCGAGGATTTTCAGGTGGCGCTGCAGCGCCATGTATTCGAAGTCCTTGTAGAAGGCGTCGATGTCGGCGTTCACCGGCAGGCCCAGCGACTTGGCGTGCTGCCAGTAGCGGATCGCCCAGTCCAGCACCAGTTCCTCGTCCCACGACACGTAGGCGTCGCGCAGCAGCGAGGCGATGTCGTAGGTCATGGGGCCGTACAGCGCGTCCTGGAAATCCAGCACGCCCGGATTGCCGGCGTCCACCACCATCAGGTTGCGCGAGTGGTAGTCGCGGTGCACGTACACCTGCGCCTGCGCGGTGACGTTGGCCAGGATGGCGTTGAACACGCCTTGCAGCTCGGCCGCCTGTTTTTCGGTCAGCGTGGCTTTCAGGTGCTGGCCGATGTACCACTCGGGGAACAGGTTCATCTCGCGCAGCAGGAAGGCGCGGTCGTATGCGGGCAGCACGTCCGGGCGGCTGGTGAGCTGGAACTTGACCAGCGCCTCCAGCGCCTCGGCGTACATGGTGGAGGCGTTGTCGTGATTCAGCGCCGACAGGTAGGTGGTGGTGCCCAGGTCGGACAGCAGCATCAGGCCGGCCTCGTAATCGGTGGCGACGATGCGCGGCACCGTCACGCCCGCGTGCGTGAGCATTTCGTCAACCTTGACGAAGCCCAGCACGTTTTCGCGCTCCGGCGGCGCGTCCATGGCGATCAGGGTCGGGCCCAGCGCGGCTTGCTTTTCTGGCAAAACATTGAGGCGGAAATAGCGGCGGAAGCTGGCGTCGGCCGAGGCGGGGCGTATGCTGTCCACGTCGACCACATTCAGGCCGCGCAGCCACGTTACCAGCAGTGCAAGACGTGTATCGGAAGTTAAATTCTGTAATAAAGACATTGAAGCGTGCCGAGGAAACCGGCGTCAGGTGAAGATTCCCATATAATAAGGGATTCAAATTAAAAAATCGCCTTTCATGGTGTTTCGTCCCCTCTTTTCATGAGTCGCATGCCCAAACCGCAGCGCTTGGCGTATGCCTTGTCCGCTATCTTCACTGTAGCGGCGTTGCCCGCCTACGCCCAGGCGCCCAAGCAGCGCGCGCCGCGCGTGGAAGACAAGAACGCCGTCACCACCGTCATGGCCGAGGACATCAGCGGGCGTCCCGAACGCGAGCTGAACCTGGACCGCGACGCCGAGATCATCAAGGACAAGACCAAGGTCAAGGCCGATACCGCCTGCTACCGCCAGGTCGAGGATGAGGTCGAAGCCAAGGGCAACGTGAAGATCTGGCGCTTCGGCGACTACTTCACCGGCGACGAGCTCAAGCTGAACATGGACACCGGCAAGGGCTACATGCTCAACCCGACCTATCAGCTGGAGGCCAACCACGCGCGCGGCAAGGCCGAGCGCCTGAACTTCATCAACGAGGATGAGGCGCAGGTCATCAACGGCACCTACAGCACCTGCCAGAGCGCCGACCCGGACTGGTATTTGCGCTCGGACACGCTCAACCTGGATTCGGGCCGCGACGTCGGCACCGCCGGCAAGACGCTGATTTACTTCAAGGACGTGCCCATCATCGGCACGCCGGCGCTGTCGTTCTCGCTGTCCGGCGCGCGCCGCTCCGGCTGGCTGTCGCCGACCCCGGGCTTCGGTTCCAAGAACGGCGCCGAGCTGGTGGTGCCGTACTACTTCAACATCGCGCCCAACCGCGACCTGACGCTGTACCCGAAAATCATCGGCAACCGCGGCATCCAGGTCGGCGCGCTGGGACGTTATCTGGGCGAGACCGACGGCGGCTTGTACCGCGGCGAAACCTATCTCGAGTATCTGCCGCGCGACCGCGAATACGCCAAGGCCAACCCGGACATCAAGTCCGACCGCTGGATGATACGCTCGACCCACAGCCAGGACCTGAGCAAGGACTGGGAATACAGCTGGAACTTCCGCGCCGCCTCGGACAACAACTATCCGAACGATTTCTCCAAGACCGTGTCCAGCTCCACCGAGCGCCAGCTGCTGCGCGAGCTGCGCACCGATTACCACGGCGAGTTCTGGACCCTGACCGCGCGCGTGCAGAAGTACCAGGTGCTGCAGGATCCGGAATCGGTGGTCGACCCGTCGCTGACGGTGACGCGCCCGTACGACCGCCTGCCGGCCGTCAACTTCCACGCCGCGCAGTACGACGTCGCCGGCGGCTTCGACTGGGCCTTCGACTCCGAGCTGACCCGCTTCTACCATCCGACCCTGATCAACGGCACGCGCCTGGTGGCGATCCCGCAGGTCAGCTACCCGATCATCGGGCCGAGCTACTTCATCACGCCGAAGGTGATGGTCAACATGGCCAGCTACCAGCTGGACGCGTTCGGCGCGCAGCGCGCCGACAACCTGTCGCGCACGGTGCCGACCTTCTCGCTGGACTCGGGCCTGGTGTTCGAGCGCGACGTCACGTTCGGCGGCAAGCAGATGACGCAGACGCTGGAGCCGCGCCTGTTCTACGTGAACACGCCGTACCGCGACCAGAGCAAGTTCCCGACCTTCGACACCGACGCCGCCACCTTCAACTTCGCGCAGATCTTCAGCGAGAACCGCTTCGTCGGCTCGGACCGCATCGGCGACGCCAACCAGCTGACCGCCGCGCTGACCTCGCGCTTCCTGGACGCCAACGGCGCCGAGGCCCTGCGCCTGGCGTTCGGCCAGCGCTTCTACTTCCGCGACCAGAAGGTGCAGCTCGACTCGTCGACGCCGGTGGTGGACGCCCACTCCGACATCCTGCTGGCCGCCACCGGCCGCATCTCGGAAACCTGGACCTTCGACAGCGCCGTGCAGTACAACCCGAGCCAGAGCCGCATCGTCTCGGAGAGCTACACCGCGCAGTGGATTCCGGGCAAGAAGAAGGTGCTGAACCTGGGCTACCGCTACCTGCGCGACAGCTTCAAGAACATCGAGCTGTCGAGCCAGTGGCCGATCTTCCAGCGCTGGTACGGCGTGGGCCGCATCAGCTACTCGGTGCAGGACAAGAAAATCCTGGAAAGCCTGGTCGGCCTCGAGTACAACGCCGACTGCTGGGTGTTCCGCACCGGCGCCCAGCGCTTCGTGACCACCTCGACCAAGGCCTCGACCCAGATCTTCTTCCAGCTCGAGCTGAACGGCCTGTCGCACCTGGGCGTGGGCAGTCCGCTGGAGGCGATGAAGAGCAGCATTCCTGGCTACCAGCGTTTGAATGAGGGCTATGGCCGCTAACTCCTGATGTACACTTGGCGTCCGCCGCGCAAAAACACGCGTCGGCGCCTTTTTGCCTTTTTTACACCTTTGAGCGTTCTAACATGCGTAATGCCAGTAAGTACCAGATGAAACTCCTCGCAGTCCTGTTGTGCACGGCCGCGCTCAGCGGTTGTAGCCTGTTCTCGTCGAAGAAGAAAGCTGAGCCTGCGCCAGCCCCCGCCGCCGCGCCGGCCACCACCGCCGCCACGCCAGCGGCCGCCGCCAAGCCGGCCGCGAAACCGGCCGGCGCCGGCTTCGTCCCGCCGGGCGAGTCCGGCAACGTGGCGATCGACTCGATCGTGGTGGTGGTCAATGACGACGTCATCACCCAGCGCGAGCTGGCCAACCGCATCAAGACCGTGACCGCCCGCATGAAGGCGCAGAACGTGCAGATGCCGTCGCCCGCCGACCTGCGCCGCCAGCTGCTGGAGCGCATGATCGTCGAGCGCTCGCAGCTGCAACTGGCCAAGGAATACGGCGTGCGCGTGGACGACCTGCAGCTCGACCGCGCCATCCAGCGCATCGCCGAAGCGCAGAAGATGAACGTGCAGCAGTTGCGCGACCAGATGGAAAAGGATGGCACGCCGTACGCCTCGTTCCGCGAGGAGATCCGCGAGGAAATCATCATGCAGCGCCTGCGCGAGCACGAGGTGGACGCCAAGATCCAGATTTCCGACGCCGAGGTGGACAGCTTCGTGGCCGCCGAAAAAGCCGCCGCCGCCGAGCAGTTCGAGATCAACATCTCGCAAATCATGATCCGCATCCCGGACAACGCCACCGCCGAAGTGATCGCCCAGCGCCGCGCGCGCGCCGAGGAAGTGATGCGCCAGCTGCGCACCGGCGCCGACTTCGCCAAGATGGCCGCCACCTACTCGGACGCCAGCGACGCGCTGCAGGGCGGCGCGGTGGGCTGGCGCCAGCCCGAGCGCCTGCCGCCGGTGTTCGCCGAGGCGCTGGTCAAGCTGAAGCCGGGCCAGGTCACGCCGATCATCAAGAGCACCGGCGCCTTCCACATCCTGAAGGCGGTGGACCGCCGCAGCCTGGCCGAGGCGCAAGCCGTGGCCTCGGTGCAGCAGACCCACGCGCGCCACATCCTGATCAAGGTGACGCCGACCATGAGCGCGGCCGACGCCAAGCGCAAGCTGCTGGAACTGAAGGAGCGCCTGGACAACAACGCCGCCAAGTTTGAAGACCTGGCGCGCCTGGTGTCGAACGACGGTTCGGCCTCCAAGGGCGGCGACCTGGGCTGGCTGTACCCGGGCGACACCATGCCGGAATTCGAGGCGGCGATGAACAACCTGAAGATCGGTGAAGTCAGCCAGCCGGTCGAGACCAGCTTCGGCCTGCACCTGATCCAGGTGCTGGAGCGCAAGAGCGACGACGTCTCGAAAGAGCGCGAGCGCAACAATGCCCGCCAGGCGCTGCGCGAACGCAAGCTGGAAGAAGCCACCGAAAGCTGGCAGCGTGAAGTCCGCGACCGCGCCTACGTCGAGTACCGCAACGAAGACGACAAGGCCGCCAACGCCGCCAGCAAATAAGGCAACTGAGCAGAAAGGGGAGCACGATGAGCGCCACTTCACCTAAACGGCGCCCCGGAGTGCGCCCCGCCATTGCCGTCACGGTGGGCGAGCCGGCCGGCATCGGCCCGGAAATTTCGCTGCGCGCGGCGTGGGCGCGGCGGCACGAAGTCAATTGCGTGCTGCTGGGCGACGCCGCCTTCCTGGCCATGACGGCCAGCGAGACCGATCCCGACATTAAAGTGTCCGCGCTGTCGCTGATGGCGGTGCGCAACGGCGGCCTGCCGCATTTCGGCCCGGACCGCATCAGCGTGATCGACGTGCCGCTAGCCGCGCACGTCGTGCCTGGCAAGCTGGACAAGGAAAACGGCCGCGCCGTGCTGGCCACGCTGGACGCCGCCATCGAGGGCGTGCGGGCCGGCTGGTTCGAGGCGGTGGTCACCGCGCCGCTGCAAAAGAGCACCATCAACGACGCCGGCGTGCCGTTCTCCGGCCACACCGAATACTTCGCTGAAAAGACCGGCACGCCGCAGGTGGTGATGATGCTGGCCGGGCCGCAGGCCGGCTCGGGCGAACCATTGCGCGTGGCGCTGGCGACCACCCACCTGCCGTTGCAGGCGGTGTCGGCGGCGATCTCGCGGGACGGCCTGGGGCGCACGCTGGACATCATTCACGCCGACCTGCGCGGCAAGTTCGGCATCGCCGCGCCGCGCATCCTGGTGTGCGGCCTCAACCCGCACGCCGGCGAGAACGGCTACCTGGGGCGCGAGGAAATCGACACCATCACGCCAGCGATCGAAGCCGCTCGGGCCCGCGGCATCGATGCGCGCGGCCCGTATCCGGCCGACACGTTGTTCCAGCCCAAGTATCTGCGGGACGCCGACTGTGTTTTGGCGATGTATCACGACCAGGGCCTGCCGGTACTGAAATATGCGACGTTCGGAAATGGCGTCAACATCACGCTGGGCCTGCCGCTGATCCGCACCTCGGTCGACCACGGCACGGCGTTGGACCTGGCCGCGCAAGGCTTGGGCAAGGCCGACTGCGGCAGCATGGAGCAAGCCATCGGCGCCGCGCTGGCGATGGCGAATAATTCTTTGGACAATAAAAAATGAAACAACACGTAGCCCGCAAACGCTTCGGCCAGAACTTCCTGCATGACCAGCACGTGCTGGGCAGCATCACCGAGTCGATCGACCCGGCGCCGGACGACACCATGGTGGAAATCGGCCCCGGCCTTGCGGCCATGACCGACCAGCTGCTGCGCACGCTCAAGCACATGCACGTGGTCGAGCTGGACCGCGACCTGGTGGCGCGGCTGGAAAAAGCCTACCCGCGCGACAAGCTGACCGTCCATTCGGGCGACGCGCTGAAATTCGACTTCGCCAGCATTCCGGTGCCGGAAGGGCAAAAGCTGCGCATCGTCGGCAACCTGCCGTACAACATCTCCAGCCCGCTGCTGTTCCACCTGGCGACCTTCGCCCCGCTGGTCAAGGACCAGCACTTCATGCTGCAGAAAGAGGTAGTGGAGCGCATGGTGGCCGAGCCGGGCAGCAAGGTGTATGGCCGCCTGTCGGTGATGTTGCAATGGCGTTATGACATGTCGCTGCTGTTCGTGGTGCCGCCGGAAGCGTTCGACCCGCCGCCGAAGGTCGATTCGGCCATCGTGCGCATGATCCCGGTCGCCCGGCCGCTGGCATGCGACGGCGAGAAGCTGGAGGCCGTGGTGCAGAAAGCCTTCTCCCAGCGCCGCAAGGTGATCCGCAACTGCCTGGCCGGCATGTTCACCGAAGAACAGATCGTCGCCGCCGGCATCAACCCCACCGACCGCCCCGAAGCCGTCGGCCTGGCCCAGTACGTCGCCCTGGCGAACCTCCTCAAGTAAAAACTTCGGGGAACAGCGGCCAACCCCAGTGACTAGTCCTGGAATAAGTTGACGGGTAACCGCCTTTTTCGTTACCCGTTAATTAAGCTCCAGCAAAGACGCCCGATGAACTGCATCGGGCGT
>NZ_JABMJK010000020.1 GCF_013376005.1 Duganella sp. SG902
CCGTTAACCAATACCTGCAACACCTTCAGGCTTATTCAAGCAAATTTATTCCGGACAGCAGTGCGCCTGCGCGGGAATGACGGCTCATCAGTTTGTACTCAACGGCATTAGGGTCAGGCATTAGCGGCATTAGGGTCACGGCATTAGCGGCATTAGGGTCAGGTCCTCCATTTCTACACGAGCTCATGCTCAAATGGAGGACCTGACCCCGGATTGAGGCGGATCAAGCCGTCTCGGCCGTAACAATCGCACACTCGTTCCTCTGTTCAACAAAGGAGGTGCGACATGGCTAAACGCAAGAGCAACGGCGGCGCGGTGGATGGCGCCGGATCGATCCTGAGCACGGTGGCCGGGCCGGCGGCGCCGCCGCATCCCTCCCGCCTCGGGCCGCCCAATCCGATCGCTGAGCAGTTGCTGGAAAAGGTGACCGGCGATGAGGCGCTGGCCGCCGAGATGCCGTTCAACGCCACCAAGCCGCTGGAGTATGGCGAGGCGGCCTACACGCCCCACGCCGGCGAGACCCACGCTCCACCGACGCCCATCGCCACCGCCAGCACCAGCACCGAGACCATCGCCTCGCCCAAGCTGGGCGACGGCCAGCCGGAGATCGGCGACAACGCGCTTACCCGCCCGCTGGACCGCGTGCGCGTCGATGACACCGGCCGCGAACTGACCACTAATCAGGGCGTGCCGGTGGCCGACAACCAGAACTCCCTGAAAGCAGGCCTGCGCGGCCCGACCGCGATGGAAGACTTCATCCTGCGTGAAAAGATCACCCATTTCGACCACGAGCGCATTCCCGAGCGGGTGGTGCACGCGCGCGGCTCGGCCGCCCACGGTTATTTCGAAAGCTATGAGGATCTGCGCGCCATCACCCGCGCCGCACCGTTTGCGGCAGCCGGGAAACGCACGCCGGTGTTTGTGCGCTTCTCCACCGTGGTGGGCGAGCGCGGCTCGGCTGATACTGTGCGCGATGTACGCGGCTTCGCCACCAAGTTCTATACGGATGAAGGCAACTGGGACCTGGTGGCCAACAATATCCCGGTGTTCTTCATCCAGGATGCAATGAAGTTCCCGGACCTGGTGCATGCGGTCAAGCCGGAGCCGCACCACGCCATGCCACAAGCCTCCAGCGCCCACGATACCTTCTGGGATTTCGCCTCGCTCAGCCCCGAGATCGCGCATATGCTGATGTGGCATACCTCGGACCGCGCCATCCCGCGCAGCTACCGCATGATGCAGGGCTTCGGCGTGCACACCTTCCGCTTGATTAACGCGCAGGGCCAGTCGCTGTTCTGCAAATTCCATTGGACGCCGCTGGCCGGCACGCATTCTCTGGTGTGGGATGAGGCGGCAAGGCTGGCCGGCGCCGATCCTGACTACCATCGCCGCGATCTGTGGGAAGCCATCGACAGCGGCCAGTTCCCGGAATGGGAACTCGGCCTGCAGCTGTTCACCGAAGAGCAGGCGGCCCAATTCCCGTTCGATATCCTCGACTCCACGAAAATTGTGCCGGAGGAGATGGTGGCGGTGCGCCCGGTCGGCAAGCTGGTGTTGGACCGCAATCCCGATAACTTCTTTGCCGAGACCGAGCAGGTGGCGTTTTGCGCCGCGCACGTGGTGCCGGGTATCGACTTCACCGACGATCCCCTGCTGCAAGGGCGGCTGCATTCCTACATCGACACGCAGATCAGCCGCCTGGGCGGGCCGAACTTCCACGAGATTCCGATCAACACCCCGGTGGCGCAGATCCACAACAACCAGCGCGAAGGCTTCCACCGCCAGCAGATCAACCGTGGCCGCGTGAATTACGAGCCCAATTCGCTGGCCGGCGGCTGCCCGTTCCAGGCCGGCGCGCGTGGCTTCAGCAGCTTCCCGGAGCCGATCCACGCCAGCAAGGTGCGCGGCAAGCCGGAACTGTTTGCCGATCACTACTCGCAGGCGCGCCTGTTCTGGATCAGCCAGAGCGCGATCGAACAGC
Organism: Duganella sp. SG902; assembly: GCF_013376005.1. Taxonomy (GTDB): domain Bacteria; phylum Pseudomonadota; class Gammaproteobacteria; order Burkholderiales; family Burkholderiaceae_D; genus Rugamonas. Next base: position 1,982 of record NZ_JABMJK010000020.1, read on the forward strand.
GTCACATCATCGATGCGTTCCGCTTCGAGCTGACGCGGGTGCAGACGCCGGCGGTGCGCAGCCGCACGCTGGCGCTGCTGCTGAATATCGATAGCCGCCTGGCCGGCGCGGTGGCCGATGGCCTGGGCATGGAGCTGCCGCCGCCGCTGCCGCTTTCCACCGACAAGCCGCCGTACGAGTATCCGCCCTCGCCCGCCTTGTCCCTGTTTGCGCGCCCGGGCATGCTGGGCGTGCGCACGCGGCGCGTGGCGATCATCGTCGGGCAGGGCGTGGATGGCGCGCAGGTGCGCAAGCTGTACGCGTCGCTGCTGGACGCGGGCGCCGTGCCGCGCCTGATCTCGGCGCGCATCGGTCCGCTCGCCACGGCCGACGACAGTGTGCTGGATGTGGAAATCAGCTTCGAGGCCGGGCCGTCGGTGCTGTGGGATGGTGCGATCGTGGCGGACAGCCCGGTGTTCGTGGCCGAGGCGCTGGCGCTGGAATTCCTCAAGCTGCAGTACCGGCACGACAAGCCGATCCTGGCGTTGGGGAATGGCGCCGAGCTGCTGAAGGCGGCCAAGATCCCGCGCAAGCCCGATCCCGGCGTGATCGTGGCCGACAGCGCGGATGCGGCGGAAGCGCTGAACAGCTTCAAAGCCGTGCTGGCGCAGCACCGGGTGTACGCGCGCGAGGCCGCGCGGCCTCGCGGCTAGCGCGCATTCAGTCGCCGCTGTACGATGCGCGCGTTTTGAGCCGCAACAGGTCTAGCGCGCCGCTGTCGTACCAGCGGCCTTCCGCCATCACCCCGACCGGCTTGCGCAGCGTGGACAGGCCGTCCAGCGGATTCTGCTCGCTCAGCAGCAGGTCCGCGCGATACCCGGTCCGCACCTGTCCGAACGGTGTGCCGCCTTTGGTGCGCGCGATGAATTCACCTGGCGCGCGCGTTGCCGTGCTCAACGCCTGATAGCGCGTCAACTGCGAGCGCTCCAGTTCCGCCAGATTGTCGTGCAGCGAGTAGCCCGGCACCAGGCCGGGAATCGATGGCGCATCGGTGCCTGACAGCAGCTGGACGCCGCCATCGGCCATGGCCTTGACCAGCTTGCGCTCGAACGCCAGCTTGGCCGCCAGTTTGGCGGACTTGCTGCCGTAGCTGCTGCGGCGCCATGCCTGGCGATCGGCCGGCGTCACGTAGGCGGCTTCCGGCGCGGCCAAGTAGCGGGCCAGCATCTCCGGACGGCCGATTTGTTCCGCGATGGTTTTGAAGGTCACCACATCCGCCGTCACCGCCGCGCCGTATTGACGCACCAGCGCCACGGCCTGAGGGATGCGCGCCTCATCCGGCGGCGCGTCGGTTTCCTGCGCGCCGGCCGGGGTGAAGTAGGTGTAGAAGAATTCCTCCAGATGCGCGACCATCACCTGGCCTTGCGCCAGTTGCCGCTCCAGCCGTACGGCCGTCACGCCGTGGCCGACCAGCGGCAGATTATATTGACGGCCGGCGTCCGCCAGCGCGCCGAAGACAGCTGGCGTCAAGCCGACATAGGCCTTGATGAAGTCATAGCGGTTGGCTGCCGCCAGTTCCACCACGGCGCGCGCCTGCGCTGGCGTCTTGATCACCAGGCCGTTGTAGTCTGGCGTGCCGTCGACCATCAGGCTGGCATAGACGTACGGGCCGGGCAGGTCGCCGCGCTGCACAGCGGGGATGATGCTGTCGACCAGGTTGGGACGCGCGCCGCCCATGTTCAGCACTGTGGTCACGCCGTTGGCGAGGTACACGGCCAGGTCGCCGCGCGTTTCCGCGTGCGTGTGCATGTCGGCCAGGCCGGGCGAGAGCCAGCGCCTGCCATAGCCATCGATCACTTGGGCGCCGGCCGGCACTGGCAAGCCTTCGCCCACGGCGGCGATGCGGCCCTCCCGCACCAGCACGGTCTGGTCCAGCAGTACCCGCTCGCTGTCCATCGGCACCACGTTGACGTGTACAAACGCGGTGACGCCGGCGTCGGCCAGCGCGGCGCCGGCCAGCAAGGCTGCGGCGCAGGCCGCGATCAGGCGGGCAAATAGACGCATCAGTACTCGCGCCGGTCCGGCTTGATCTCTTGCAGGATGGTGGTCGAGATTTCCTCGATCGATTTGGTGGTGGAGGACAGCCAGCGAATGCCCTCGCGCTTCATCATCAACTCCGCTTCGTTGACCTCGTAGCGGCAATTCTCCAGCGATGCGTATTTGCTGCCCGCGCGCCGTTCGTTGCGGATCTCGCTCAGGCGCTCGGGCGTGATGGTCAGGCCGAAAATCTTGGACTTGAACTCATACAGCGACGACGGCAGCTTGCCGCGCTCGAAATCGTCCGGGATCAGCGGGTAGTTGGCGGCCTTGATGCCGTACTGCATGGCCAGGTACAGGCTGGTCGGCGTCTTGCCCGAGCGCGACACGCCTACCAGAATCACGTCGGCCGAGGACAGGTTCTTGTGCGACTGGCCGTCGTCGTGCGCCAGCGAGAAGTTGATGGCCTCGATGCGGTTCTTGTATTCCTCGCTGTCGACGATGTTGTGCGAACGGCCGATGGTGTGGGTCGATTTCACGCCCAACTCTTGTTCAAGCGGGGCGACAAATGTCTGGAACATGTCCATGTACATGCCCTTGCATAGACGAATGACATCTGACAACTCGGTCTTCACCAGGGTGGAGAAGATGATCGGCCGCTGACCATCAGTCGCAAACGCTTCGTTGATCTTGCGCACCGCGTCGTGCGCCTTGTCCAGCGTATCGATGAACGGCAGCCGCACCTGGCGGAAGCGCAGCTCGAACTGGGTCAGCACGGAGTGACCAAAGGTTTCAGCGGTGATGCCGGTGCCGTCGGAGACGAAAAAGACGGTGCGCGCGGCGGAGGGATGTTGTGGTCGTTGTTCTTGTGTCATGTAGAGGAAGCTATCGTGTATTGTGAATCGTCAATTTGCGCCGCAGGCTGTAGAATGAAAGACTATGGTTAGATTGTGCTGCACGACGAACAGAATAACAAGAAACAAGTCTGCGCCTCGCTGGAAGATTTCTATCATCAAAAAGGTGTAATTATGTCCAACGCAGCATTGAAGGAGCAGAGTAACGACGCGGTATACGTTGCCTCATTTGAACACTTGCGCATGACGGATGTCGAGTCCGTCGGCGGCAAGAACGCCTCCCTGGGCGAAATGATCAGCCAGCTGGCAGGGGCCGGTGTGCGTGTGCCGGGTGGTTTCGCCACCACGGCCCAGGCCTTCCGTGACTTTCTGTCGCACAGCGTCGACGGCGGTAAATCGCTGGCCGACCGTATTGCCGATCGCCTGTCGGATCTGAACATCGACGACGTGCGCTCGCTGGCGCAAGCCGGCGCCGAGATCCGTCAATGGATCATCGACACGCCATTCCAGCCACGCCTGGAAGACGAGATCCGCACCTATTACGAGAAACTGGTGGCCGATTCGTCGACCGAAGTCTCGTTTGCCGTGCGTTCCTCGGCCACGGCGGAAGACTTGCCGGACGCGTCGTTCGCCGGCCAGCAGGAGACCTTCCTGAACGTGGTCGGCATCGACAACGTGCTGGATGCGATGAAGCACGTCTTCGCGTCGCTGTACAACGACCGCGCGATCTCCTACCGCGTGCACAAGGGCTTCACCCACGCCGAAGTGGCGTTGTCGGCCGGCGTGCAGCGCATGGTGCGCTCGGACCTGGGCGCCGCCGGCGTGATGTTCACCATCGACACCGAGTCCGGCTTCAAGGATGTGGTGTTCGTGACCTCCAGCTACGGCCTCGGTGAGACCGTGGTGCAGGGCGCGGTGAATCCGGACGAGTTCTACGTGCACAAGCCGATGCTGGAAAAAGGCAAGTCGCCTGTCATCCGCCGCAACATCGGCTCCAAGCTGATCAAGATGGAATTCACGGCCGAAGCCAAGGCGGGCCGCTCTGTGAAGACGGTGGACGTGCCGGTCGAGCTGCGCAACCGCTACTCGCTGAACGACGAGGAAGTGGTGGAGCTGGCCAAGTACGCCGTCATCATCGAGAACCACTACGGCCGTCCGATGGACATCGAGTGGGGCAAGGATGGCCGTGACGGCAAGCTGTACATCCTGCAGGCGCGTCCGGAAACCGTGAAGTCGCAGCAGAAGGCCACCGACGTGCAGCAGCGCTTCAAGCTGAAGTCGAGCGGCACGGTGCTGGCCTCGGGCCGCGCCATCGGCCAGAAGATCGGCGCCGGTCCGGTGCGCGTGATTACCGATCCGTCGGAAATGGAACGCGTGCAGCCGGGCGACGTGCTGGTGGCCGACATGACCGACCCGAACTGGGAACCGGTGATGAAGCGTGCCTCGGCCATCGTCACCAACCGTGGCGGCCGTACCTGCCACGCGGCGATCATCGCGCGTGAACTGGGTGTGCCGGCGGTGGTCGGTTGCGGCGACGCGACCGAAGTGCTGAAGGATGGCACTTTCGTGACCGTGTCCTGCGCCGAGGGCGACGAGGGCAAGATCTACGACGGCCTGCTGGAAACCGAGGTGTCGGAAGTCTCGCGCGGCGAGCTGCCGAAGCTGCCGACCAAGATCATGCTGAACGTGGGTAACCCGCAGCTGGCCTTCGACTTCCAGGCCGTGCCGAATGGCGGCGTGGGTCTGGCGCGTCTGGAGTTCATCATCAATAACAACATTGGCGTGCACCCGAAAGCGATTCTGGAGTACCCGAACATTGATGCGGACCTGAAGAAAGCGGTGGAGTCGGTCGCGCGCGGCCACGCCTCGCCGAAAGCCTTCTATGTCGACAAGCTGGCTGAAGGCGTGGCGACCATCGCCGCCGCCTTCTGGCCGAAGCCGGTGATCGTGCGCCTGTCGGACTTCAAGTCCAACGAGTACAAGAAGCTGATCGGCGGCTCGCGCTACGAGCCGGACGAGGAAAACCCGATGCTTGGCTTCCGCGGCGCGGCGCGTTACTTGGCCGCCGATTTCGCCGGCGCATTTGAAATGGAATGCGCGGCGATGAAGCGCGTGCGTAACGACATGGGCCTGACCAACGTCGAGATCATGGTGCCGTTCGTGCGTACCCTGGGCCAGGCGGAGAAGGTGGTCAACCTGCTCGGCAAGAACGGCCTGGTGCGCGGCGAGAACGGCCTGCGCCTGATCATGATGTGCGAAGTGCCATCCAACGCGATCCTGGCGGAGCGCTTCCTGGAGCACTTCGACGGCTTCTCGATCGGTTCCAACGACCTGACCCAGCTGACCCTGGGTCTGGACCGCGATTCCGGCATGGCGCTGCTGGCGGCCGACTTCGACGAGCGCGACGACGCGGTGAAAGCCCTGCTGTCGCAAGCGATCAAGGCCTGCCGCGCGCAAGGCAAGTACATCGGCATTTGTGGCCAGGGGCCATCCGACCACCCGGACTTCGCGGCGTGGCTGATGGAGCAGGGCATCGAGTCGATGTCGCTGAATCCGGACTCGGTGATCGACACTTGGCAGAAACTGGCGTCCTTGCAGAAATGATTGACGTACGCTGAAAATGGTATAGACTGGGGTTATCGAATTTAGTAGCAAAAACCTCTATCAATACCATCTGTCAGCAGCAAAAAGCCCTCGCAGCCCATTCCGGGAAGCGGGGGTTTTTTCATTTGAAAGGAGCGCATCATGGCTGATTGGAGCTACTGGCTGGCCGCGGCAGGCCTGACAGTGATACTTGAACTGTTCAGCGGGACGTTTTACCTGCTGATGATCGCCATCGGCCTGGCGGCCGGCAGTGCCGCCGCCTTGCTGGGCTTTGGCGGCGAAGTGCAACTGCTGGTGGCGGCGGTGGTCGGCGCCGGTGCCACCGCCGCGCTGCGCCGCAGCCGCTTCGGCAGGCAGCAGGGCAGCGTGCAGGCCGAGCGCGATCCCAACGTCAACCTGGACATCGGCCAGACCGTGCATGTGCCGGAGTGGCGCGATAACGCGGCGCGCGTGATGTATCGCGGCGCGCTGTGGGATGTCGAACTGGCGCCGGGCGGCACGCCGGCGCCGGGGCAGTACACCATCCGCGAAGTGCGCGGCAGCCGCCTGATCGTGGCGGCTTAAGATTAACCAACGGAGATTTACATGGACATCAGCATAGGTAATGTCACCTTCATTCTGTTTATTCTGGCTTTGGTGTTTGTCATCAAAACCATCAACGTGGTGCCCCAGCAGCACGCTTGGGTGGTGGAACGGCTGGGCAAGTATCACGCGACCCTGGGGCCGGGTCTCAACATCGTGATTCCGTTTGTCGACCGCATCGCCTACAAGCACGTGCTGAAAGAGATTCCGTTGGATGTGCCTCCGCAGGTCTGCATCACGCGCGACAACACCCAGCTGCAGGTGGACGGCATCCTGTACTTCCAGGTGACGGACGCCATGCGCGCGTCGTACGGCTCGTCCAATTACATCGCCGCGATTACCCAGTTGGCGCAAACCACGCTGCGCTCGGTGATCGGCCGCATGGAACTGGACAAGACGTTTGAGGAGCGCGAGCACATCAACACCACCATCGTCAACGCGATTGACGAGTCGGCCGCCAACTGGGGCGTGAAGGTGCTGCGCTACGAGATCAAGGATCTGACGCCGCCCAAGGAAATCCTGCACGCCATGCAGGCGCAGATCACCGCCGAGCGCGAGAAGCGCGCGCTGATCGCGGCATCGGAAGGTCGCAAGCAGGAACAGATCAACATCGCCAGCGGCGAACGCGAAGCGCAGATTGCGCGCTCGGAAGGCGACAAGCAGGCCGCCATCAACCGCGCGCAGGGCCAGGCGGCGGCCATCGTGGCGCTGGCGGAAGCCAATGCGTCGGCGCTGCGCCAGGTTGGCTCGGCCTTGCGTGAACCGGGCGGCGACGAGGCCATGAACCTCAAAGTAGCCGAGCAGTACGTCAACGCCTTCGGCCAACTGGCCAAGACCAATAATTCGATTATCATACCGGCTAATTTGGGCGACATGAGCGGGCTGATTGCCACCGCCATGCAGGTCGTCAAGACGCAAGGCAAGATCATCAAGGAGTAAGTATGGGTACCTGGGCAGTGGATGCCTTCGGCAATGATTACGCGCAGGATTGGGCGGAGGATTTGCACGAGACCAGCAATCTGGATGCGGTGGAAGACACGCTCAACACGGTACTGGACAGCGGCGCCGAGCTGGAGGCGCCGTTCGCGGCCGAAGCGCTGGCGGCGATTGAAGTGCTGGCGCGCCTGCAAGGCAAGGGCGGCCCGCGCACCGAAGACAGCGCGGCCGTCGACGGGTGGGTGGACGCGCGCAAGGCCAAGGCCAAGCCGCGCGCCGACCTGGCCGAGAAAGCCGTCCGTGCCATCGAGCGCATCCTGTCGCCGGAAAGCGAGCTGCGCCAGCTGTGGGAAGACAGCGAACACTATGCGGATTGGCGCGCCGCCGTGGAAGACTTGCGCGGCCGTCTGAATTGATCATGAAGCACGAGATTGACCAGCTGCAGGACTTTTTGCAGCGCCACCGGCGTGTGCTGGTGCTGACCGGCGCCGGCCTGAGCACGGCGTCCGGCATTCCCGATTACCGCGACAAGGATGGTGTGCGGCGTGGCCGCAATCCCATCCAGGGGCCGGATTTCCGCAAGTCCGAGGCGGTGCGGCGCCGCTATTGGGCGCGCAGCATGGCCGGCTATCCGACCCTGGCCGGCGCGTCGCCCAACGCCGGCCACCGTGCGCTGGCCGAACTGGAAGCGGCCGGGCGCATCCACGGCATCATCACGCAAAACGTCGACGGCCTGCACACGCGCGCCGGCAGCCGCAAGCTGATCGAGCTGCATGGGAATATTCACGGCGTGGTGTGCCTTGATTGCCGCACTGTGCATCCGCGTGCCGACATTCAGGCATGGCTGGCGCAAGCCAATCCCGCGCTGGTGCCGACCGGACCGGCCGGCGAGGTGGTGCCGGAGGCGCGTCCCGATGGCGATGCCGAGGTCGAGCTGGATGAGTTCCAGGATTTCCAGCTGCCGTACTGCGGCGCCTGCGGCGGCACCCTGCAGCCGGACGTGATCTTCTTTGGCGATAACATCCCGTCGGAGCGCACGGCGGACGCCCTGGCCATGGCCGAGGAGGCGGACGCGGTGCTGGTGGTGGGATCCTCGCTGATGGTGTTTTCCGGCTACCGCTTCGCCAAGCTGGCGGCGCAAGCGAACAAGCCGATCGCGGCCATCAATCTCGGGAAAACCCGGGCGGATGACCTGATCGGCCTGAAGGTGGAGGCGTCGGCGGTGGAAGTGCTGCCGCTGCTGGTTTAATTCCGCTGCAGCATGGAGCGGACGATGGCTTCCTTGGCCAGCACATAGTCGTGACCGGCCAGCACGAAGTTGGTGTTGGGCTGGATCACCTTGACGTTGATGAATACCATGTCGCTGGTCTCCGCATACGAACCGACCACGATGGCTTGCGCGTTGTGGCTGTTGGCCACTTCGCCAATCTCGCGCGTCAGCATCAGCTCGCCCTGATTGCGTTTCAGGTAGACGCTGTTACGCAGCTTCATCTCCAACATGCTCAGGCCGCCTTGCGCCATGCGCGTGGACAGTTGCTCGGACACCAGCCGCCCCAGCGTGGTGGTCTGCTCCAGCGCGTCGATATTCACCACGGTCGCCATGATCAGCGGCTTGTCGGCCACCAGCTTGCCGCTCAGTTGCTGCAGCAAGGCGTCGGCGGCCTTGTAGTTGGCGTTGATGAACTGGTTGGAGGAGATGGTGGCGTAATTGCCTTCTTCCTGTTTGGGCGTGGAGGAGCAGGCGGCCAGCAGCAGCGGCGCGGCCAGCAGGGCGGTGCGCAATACGGTTTTCAGCATTACATGTCTCCGCGTACCTGGAAGGTACGGGTCAGTTTAGGTTCTTCGGGCTTGGGATCGACGATGCCGTACAGCACGCGGTCGCTGTCGGCCACGTAGTAGGCCGAGGTGCTGCGCGCCAGGTAACGGTACTGGTCGGACACCGAGACGGTGACGATGATTTCGGTCTTGGGCGTGGCGCCGGGGGCGAACTGGGCGTTGAACCAGTCGTAGGCGTCCCACGCGCCGGCGCCGGCCGCCACGTTGAACAACGCCGGCGCCTCGATCTCGCTCAGCAGCCAGACGCCGGCGCCCAGGATGGCGCGTTCGCCGTGGTAGCGGTATTGCGGGCGGTTGGCGCTGAAGGTGACGGCCTGCACGTCGAGGTCGACCTTGAGCGAGCCGGCCGGCGTGCGCGACACCACATGGCCATCGTTCACCAGCGACGTGGTCAGCTGAGTCGCCAGCGCGCGCTGGAACGGGGTCGGGTCCTTCGGTTCGTTGATATAGACCGGGCGTGGCGGGCTCTTCTTGAGCTCGGCCGCCACCTGTTTCTCGATATTGTCGGAAATGACGCCCCAATGGTAAGCGGCCTGCAGTTTGGCTTGCTTGGTGGTGGGGAAGTTGGCCGCCAACGGGGCCGGCGTGTAGCGCGCCGCGCATCCTGCCAGCAGAATTCCGGCTGCCAGAGCCATTGCAGTTTTCAGCGCCATGATTGCCTCATCGTCAAAGGTGCGAATGTAAAATCGGTCTTCGCCCAGTTTAGCATGGATGTTTCTAATTAGAAATTGTCCCCCCAATAAAAAACCCGGTGCGGGACCGGGTTTTGTACAGAGTGCGCAACAGTTTTAGCGGCGGTGGGTTTTCATCGCCTGCGCGACCTCGCGCTTGCCGTCGCGATCTTTCTCCGTGGCACGTTTGTCGTGCATTTTCTTGCCCTTGGCGAGGCCGATTTCACATTTGATACGGCCGGCCTTGTAATGCAGGTTGAGCGGCACCAGGGTGTAGCCGGCGCGCGTGACCTTGCCGATCAGCTTGTCGATCTCCTGGCGGTGCAGCAGCAGCTTGCGGGTGCGCACCATGTCCGGCGTGATGTGGGTGGAGGCGGTCGGCAGGGCGCTGATGTGGGCGCCAAACAGGAACAGCTCGTCGCCCTTGATGGTGACGTAGGCTTCCTTGATCTGCACCTTGTTGTCGCGGATGGCCTTGACTTCCCAGCCTTCCAGCACGATGCCCGCCTCGAAGCGGTCCTCGATGAAGTAGTCAAAAAAGGCTTTTTTGTTATCGGCTATGGTCATGAGATGGTATCGGTTAAACTACTGCTTTGCGCTGCACAGCGCGAATAATTCAACATCATAGCAAATGGTTAGCACATGGCAGTAGTACACAAATCAGTTTTACTCGGTTACAGCGCCCAACAAATGTTCGATCTGGTGGCCGCCATCGAGGACTATCCCAAATTTCTGCCATGGTGCGGTGGCGTCGAGATCAAGGAACGCAATGGCGACACGGTGGTGGCCAGCGTTGGCATCAACTACCACGGCGTCAAGCAAAGCTTCACCACCGCCAATGAAAACATTCCGGGCACGGCCATCAAGATGAAGCTGGTGGATGGTCCTTTCAAGTGTCTGGACGGCGTCTGGACCTTCAAGGCGCTGCGCGAGGACGCCTGCAAGATCGACCTCGACCTGCACTATGAATTTTCCAGCGCCTTGCTGGCCAAGCTGGTGGGGCCGGTGTTTGGCATGATCGCCAACAGCATGGTGGATTCCTTCTGCAAGCGGGCGGAAACCGTGTATGGCGGCTGAGACCATCAACATCCAGGTGTGCTACGCCAGCGACGCGCTGCAATTCCTGCGCGCGCTGCAAGTGCCGGCGGGCACCACGCTGGAGCAGGCGATCGTCCTCAGCGGCCTGGCGGCGGAACTGCCGGGAGTTGACCTGAACACGCTGGAAACCGGCATCTACGCCAAGAAAAAACCGCGCGACACCGTGCTGCGCGAGCACGACCGCATCGAACTCTACCGCCCCCTGATCGCCGACCCCAAGCACGCCCGCAGACGCCGCAAATCTCCCGTGCCCGTTTGATATAGATCAGGTGCAGTAGCGTGCCGTCTCGCACAATGATGCATGTCAAGCGTCTCTGGAGGGTGTATGGCGTCCCAACACGACATCCCGGTTCAGTTTGCATTTGCAGCGCCATTCTCGCACAATCTTTATTCCTGCTTGAGTGCGCTCGAATTCCGGGCGTTAAAACTGCTGATTGGTGAAGAACCAGAGATTGGCGCGCGACTACATGGGTCCCGTAATTCGAGATCGCTGGATTTCTGCGGCTGCGTCGTGTATTACTCCTACGAGCCGATATTCCGGGCAGTCTGTTTTATGGATGTGGAAATGGTGGAGTGGCGCGGCAGACCTCTACTTAGTTGCTGGCGGAGGTTGAGGAACTTTTTCGGGCTATAGATGTCTCACGACGACGGAGGACATCATGGACACTAAGGCAATTTTGCGAGGCATTGAAGAATTTAGAAAGTATCTGCTAGGTGAGGCACCCATGCTGGTGGGGGGCGCGCACGACGATATCGCTGACCTTGTCCCCACGTATTTCAAGGGGAAGTTGCCGCCGGATGCGGAGATATGGCAGCTCTTCGAATATGTGAAAGAAAATCCCGCGCTCTTTGAGGCGGAATTGGAGGAGCGCCATCGAGAGATCCTTCGTGCGCATCGAGCGTGGGTGGGGCGCTAGCCTAAGTGCTTGAGCAGGAAGTCGCGGGTGGCTGGGTGGGAAAAGAATTCGGTGTGCCAGACTTCGTTTTGTTTTTGCGCCTCGCTGCCGAAGTTGAGGAGGTGGCCGGGGGCTGGCGGCGTTAACGGCAGCAGCACGTTGGCGTAGGGGACCACCACGTCATTGGCGGTGTCCAGCAGCGCGCGGCTGAGCAGGGCGCCGGTGCGCTCCAGCAGCGAGTCGCCGTAGTCAAAGTTGGCGCGCGCGTAGTAGCTGTTGGCGCTGGTCAGCAGGCTGCCGCCTCGGTCCAATTTGCCGATCAACGCCGAGCCGTTCGCCAGCGCCTGCACGCTGGGCCGGCTGAAGCCCGCCGATACCACCATCCGCGCCAGCGCGATCACGATGTCCAGCGCCATGCCGGGGCTGAACGAGGCCAGCATCGCCGCCACATTCAGGAAGTGCTGGATCTCTTCCGGCGAGGCCAGCGGCGAGCCCTGGTTGGCCGCCGCCACGAACACGACCTTGCCGACCTGGGCGATGCGGCCCGCCCGCGCGCGCGCCACGTCGGCCAGCGCCTCGCTGAGCAGCGAACGCACCACCAGTCCGCCGCGGCTGTGGCACAGGATGTCCACCTCCCAGCCGGCGTTGGCCGGCAGCAGCAACAGCAGGTCGAGCGCGTTGCGTTGCGGCGTCTTGGCGATGGTCCAGTGGTCATAGGCGAAGACGCGGCCCTCGTAGCGCGCCAGCAGCGGTTGCAGGTCCAGCGCGCCAAACGCGCCTTCGCTGGAACTGAACACGCCGTGCACCAGCAGCAGCACCTTGCGCCCGTGCGCCGCCGCCAGCTCCGCCGGCGTGGCCGCCTTGCCGTAGCCATGGCGCAGCGACAGCAGGCGTTCCGCCTTGTTGTGTTCCTCGAGGCGCTCGATCATCGCCTGGGTGAGGCGTTCCTTGCCGCGCAGGGTGGCTTGCACGATCCAATCCCAGCCCTGCGACATCAAGCCCTGCGCCGATGACGGAAACAGGAACTGCACACAACCGCTGTCCTTGTGGCGCACGATGTGCAGCTCGCTGTCGACGATGTGGGCGGTGGGCAGCGGCGGCGTGCCGGCCAGCGGCTGCATGCCCGGCGGCGCCGCCAGCAGGGCATGGTCGTCCGCCGCGTCCCGCAGGGCGCGATGCAACTCGGCTTGCTTGGCTGGCGTGAGCGTCATCATGGCCGATAGTTTAGCGCCGCCCGCGCGCCGCCCTTTGCACTGTTGCAAACAAGCTTTGCGATAATGCCCCTTCCTCGCCGCCGGCGCTCAACCTAAGATACACTCATCGTTACTTCCCGCTAAGAGTTCATGATGAGACGCAATCGGTTGCTGGTCGTCGCCGTGTTGTATTGCAGCCTGTCCGGCGCCTGGGCCGGCGCCGCGTGTCCCGCCGTCACCCGGGTGGGGGTGAGCGACCTCGGTTACACCGCCTTCCGCGAGCAGGGCCGCATCGGCGGTATTTCGGTCGAGATCGCCAATGAAATGGCGCGCCGCACCGGCTGCAGGTTCGAATTCCACTGGTATCCGCGCCAGCGCCTGTTTGTCGAGCTGGAGGCGGGCCACATCGACATGACCTTGGGCTCGCTCCGCACGCCCGAGCGTGACGCCTATGCGCGCCACCTGCCTTACGCCTACCTGCAATACGACCTGATATTGTCGCCCGCGCCGCCGCGCCATTACAGCAGCCTGGCCGACTATGTGACAAACGGCAGCGGCCGCCTCAATGTGACGCGCGGCATCACCTACGGCCCGGCGATAGACGCCCAACTGGCGCGGCTGGCCACGGCCGGGCGGCTGGAGGTGGTGAACGATTACGAGACGGTGTTCGGCAAGCTGGAGATGGGGCGCGCCGAAGCGACGCTGGCGACGCCGCCGATTTACGGTAAATACCTGAAACAGGGCGCCCTGCGCGGACACGCCGTGGTGATAGCGATGCCGGAAGCGGCGCCGCGCTTCACCGGCGTCTACCTGTCGAAAAAGACGGTGCCGGAAGCGGTGCGCCAGCGCTATGCCGACGCCCTGAAGGCGATGGTGGCGGAGCAAAGCGTCCGCACCATCTACGCGCGCTATTTCGATGAAGCCATCCTCAAGCGGACGTTCCGACAAGGCCCAGGCCCATTGCTTGCGGCCTTGTCGGCGCCGGAGAATTAACGGCCGTTCACGTCCACGGTTTTGGCGTCCAGCTTGACCTTGACGCTTGCGGCCGGCTTGGCGCCGGCCGAGTCGGCCAGCGTGACCAGGTATTCGCCTGCGGCGATTTTCCAGGTCTTGCTGGCGCTGTCGTACACGCCCAGCAGGCGCGGGTCGATCTGCACCGTGGCCTTGCCGCTGGCGCCGGCCTTCAGCTCCAGCTTGTCCCAGCCGCCGAGGCGCTTCGGCGCTTCCCAGCCGCCCGACACCGGCGACACGTAGACCTGGCCCACCGCCTTGCCATCGCGCTTGCCGGTGTTCTTGATGTTGAACGTGACGGCGATGCCGTTGCCCGCCGGCTGGGCGCTCAAGCCTTCATAAGCGAAGCTGGTGTACGACAGGCCGTAACCGAACGGGAACAGCGGCTTGTGGCCCTTCAGGTCGAACCATTTGTAGCCGACGGCTGCGCCTTCGATGTTGTAGTCGGTGGTGACCTTTTCGATGATGTTCTCATCCTTGGTCTTGGCGTCGCCATCCAATTTTGGACGCGGCAGCTGCGCCAGAGAGGCTGGGAAGGTGGCTGGCAGGCGGCCGGACGGGTTGACTTCACCAGCCAGCACGCGCGCGATGGCCGCGCCGCCGTTGGTGCCCGGATACCAGGCTTCCAGCACGGCGCCGACGTTGTTCAGCCATGGCATCACGACCGGGCCGCCGGTCTGCAGCACCACCACGGTTTTCGGATTGGCCTTGGCCACGGCCGCGATCAGCTCGTCCTGCTTGTTCGGCAGGTTGAGGTCGTCCGAGTCGAAGCTTTCGGCCATCCACTGGGTGCCGAACACGATGACCACATCGCTGCCGGCGGCCAGCTTGGCGGCGGCGGCGACGTCCTTGCCGTCGTTGTAGCTCAGCTTGGCCTTGGTCAGCTTGGCCAGTTCGCCCATCGGCGACGAGCGGTGATAGACGATAGGGCCGGGGAACGAGGTCGGACCTTCGTTCGGCACCGCCGAGCCGCCCTTCGGATACACCTGCGCCGAGCCGCCGCCCGACAGCACGCCGACGTTGGCGTGGCCGCCGATGATGGCGACGCTACGCACGCCGGCCGCCAGCGGCAGCAGGTTGTTGTGGTTCTTCAGCAGGACGATGGCTTCCTCGGCGTCGGCCTGGGCGACCTTGCCGTGGGCGTCGAAATCGATGCCGGCGTCGGCCGAGGTCGGTGTCGCCACCGGATGTTCCACCACGCCGTTGGCGAACATGGCCCAGGTGATGCGCTTGACCATGTCGTCCAGACGCGCTTCCGGCACGTGGCGGTTGACCACGGCTTCCTTCAGCGGCGCGTTGAAGTAATCCGATTTGTCGAACGGGAAGCCGGACTGCTGGTCCAGACCGCGCAGCGCGGCCGGGATGGTGGAGTGGGTCGCGCCCCAGTCGGACATGACGTAGCCCTTGAACTTCCAGTCCTGCTTCAGCACTTCGTTGAGCAGGTAATCGCTCTCGCAGGCGTAGTCGCCGTTGACGCGGTTGTAGGCGCACATCACCGAGCCCGGATTGCCGCGCTCGATGGCGAACTGCAGCGCCAGCAGGTCCGACATGCGGCCGGCCTTGTCCTCGATCTTGACGTTGACGTGGTTGCGGTTGGTTTCCTGGTCGTTGAAGGCGTAGTGCTTGACGGTCGAAATGATGTGGTTCGATTGGATGCCGCGAATCTGCTCGCCGACCATGATGCCGGCCAGCAGCGGGTCTTCGCCGCCGTACTCGAAGTTGCGGCCGTTGCGCGGCTCGCGCATCAGGTTGACGCCGCCCGCCAGCAGCACGTTGAAGCCGGTCGAACGGGCCTCGCTGCCGATCATGGCGCCGCCGGCGAAGGCCAGCTTGGGGTTCCAGGTGGCGGTGGTGGCCAGGCCCGAGGGCAGGGAGGTGCGCTCGTACGGCTTCTTGGACACGGCTTGGGTGGCGACGCCGACACCGGCGTCCGACTGCCATTGCGACGGCAGGCCCAGACGCGGCACGCCCGGCACCCAGCCGGCGGAGTCGGGACGGCCGTCTTTTGGCTGCTCGTATTTCTTCGGCGAGAATTCGGTCGAGAAGTAGGCGAACACGGTCTGGATTTTTTCATCCAGCGTCATCGCCTTGACCAGCTGGTCGGCGCGCGCCTCGGGCGACTGCGCGGGGTTCAGCCAGGGTTGGTTCGCGTCCGCGGCGTGCGCGGCGCCGGTCAACATGAGTGGGTAAGCCAGTGCCAGGGACAGCCAGAGACGCTTTTTCATACGGTAAGTGGTCCTTGTAATTATTCGAGTTGATCGGTCAGCGCGGGATCAAAACTTCCAGCGCGTATGCTCCGCCCGCAACGATACCGGTGAAAACGTTTTCAGTCAAACGCCTGCCTTTATGCCAGACTTGAATTTCGCCCACGTCCGCACGTTGTATAGACACGTTGAAGGTGGCGTGACGGAACTTGCGCACCACCTTGATGCCGTCCCAGTGCGAGGGCAGTTGCGGCTTGATGACCAGGCCGTTGGCGTTGCCCTTCAGGCCGCACAGGCCTTCGATGAAGCATTGATAGGCCCACGACACCGTGCCGGTGTTGAACAGCTGGCTGGAGCGGCCGGCCGTGCGCGGATACTCGTGCCAGGCGCCGCGGTAGTAGTTGGGGATGAACACCGGCAGCTGGCCGCGCTGGAGGTAGTCGGCCTCGCTCGGGCCGGGCAGCATGCGGCGCAGCAGGTCGTAGGCGCGGTCGCTTTCGCCGATGGTGTACAGGCTGTAGATGTAGAACACGGCCGCGTGGTTGTACACCGCGCCGTTCTCGGCCGAGCCCGGATGCTTCTGCGTCACGCGGCCGACGTCGTCGCGCATGGCGCTGAACGGCGGCGCGAACATTTGCACGCCGTAGGGCGTCACGAGTTGCTCATCGACCTGCGCCAGCATCGAGGCGCGCTGACCGGCGTTGGCGGCGCCGCCGAGGATGGCCCAGGCTTGCGGATTGAGCCAGATGCGGCCTTCCTTGTCCTTGCTGGTGCCGAAGACGACGTCGTCGTCGGTGATGCCGCGCGCGAACCAGTCGCCATCCCACAGGTGTTCGTTGGCGGCGCGGTTGACGGCGCGCGCGCCGGCGCGGAAGTGCTTGGCGCTTTCGGCCAGCGAGGAGCTGGCGCCGGTGGTCTCGCAAATCTCGGCCCACAGGTTGAGGGCGTAGGCGGTGGCCACGGTCAGCCAGCCGGACACGCCGCGGCCCTTGTAGCCGACCATGTTCATCGGGTCGCACCAGTCGCCCTGGGCGATGTAGCTGAGGCCGCGCTTGTCGCGCGCCTGCAGCAGCCAGTCCATGGCGCTGCTCACGCGCTCGGAGACGGTGAGGGCCACGCCCGACTCCGCGCCGACCACGTCCTCGTTGAGGATGTCGTAGTCGCCGGTTTCGTCGAGATAGACCTTGAGCGCCACCGGCAGCCAGACGCAGTGGTCGGTGTGCGGCACCTGGTTGATGTACTTGAGCTCCGCGCCCTCGGCCAGCAGGATGCCGTCCGGCATGGCGCCGCTGGCCTCCTGCTGCGACAGCGCGTGCAGGAAGGCCGCGCGCATCACGCTGGGCTTGATGAAGCTCATGCCCATATTGTCCTGCAGATAGTTGCGCGTTTGCGGATCGGTGCTCAGGCGGTTGACGTCGCCGTGGTAGAACACCTGGCGCGGCAGCCAGTTGTTGACGAAGTTGTCGAGATCGGCGTCCGGCGTCTCGATGCGCAGGCAGCCGGTGCCGCTGGCGATGTAGGCGGCGTAAGCCTCCTGCGCGGCGGCGAAGGCCGGTGCGCTCAGGTACTTGGCGCGCACGGCCTTGATCTCGGCGTCGTCAAACGCCGGGCCGAACAGGAAGCGGTAATCGTGCGCCTCGCCGTCGGCCAGCGCCAGGCGGTACTGCACCACGGCGGTCGGGGTTTCGTAGCGCGCGTCGCTGCCGCCCAGCAGCTCGGCCTCGATGGCTTGCGGACGGTTCAAGGTGCCTTCGCCTTCGAAGGCGGACTGGCGCACTTCCCACGCGTCCGGCGCCTGCTCGCACAGGAAGTAGGTCTTGTCCTTGAAGTCCTTCTGCTTGAAGTAGTCGGCCACCTTCTGATACGGCGTGACGCTGCTGGCCACCACGCCGCCCAGGTCCGGACGGTATTCGCCGGACTGGTTCATCCACGACATGTAGCCGATCGGGAAGTAAGGATAGACGCTCAGCTTGCGCGCGCGGCCCGAGATGTTGGTCACGCGCAGCGACCACAGCTCCACCACGTCCGCCACCGGCAGGCTCAGCGTGAGCTCGACGCGCACGCCGAGGTGCTCGACGGTCCAGGCGAGATTGCTTTTGCCGACCGAGAAGTTGAAGCTGTCGACCTTGGCGCGCACCGGTTCGTAGGGCGCCGAGAACAGCTCGCCGGTCTCCTCGTCCTTGATGTAGAAGAAGCGGCCGGGGTGGTGCGCGTAGTAGTTCTGCTCCGGCTGCATGAAGGTCTTGGCCTCCAGGTTGGGCGCGTGCGCGTACTTGGCCGGTTCCGGCTGCATGAACTGGGCGGTGGCGTAGCCGCGGCAGGTGATCTGTATCATCATCTTCTGATTCCACAGGAAACCGGCCGCCTGCGGCATGGCCGTGGCGCTGGTCAGTTCATAGCGGTCGCCGTTGTGGGTGGGGCGTAACATAGACATCTCTCCGTCAGGATTTGCGCGCTTCAAGATCCCTCTGGATCTGCAGCAGTTTGTGGTTATCGAGGTTGTAGAAAAACATGACCGCCACCGCCAGCAACGCGAAGGCGGCGGGTATGAACGACATCAGCCAGACGATGCCGGCCTGCGACACGGCGCTCTGCGCGGCGTTGGCCACGTAGCCCAGCCTGGTGAAGATGGCGCCGATCACGGCGACGGCGACGGCGGTGCCCAGCTTCTGCGAGAAGGTGGCGGCGGCGAACGTCATGGCGGTGGCGCGGCGGCCGGTGCGCCATTCGTTGTAGTCGGCGGTGTCGGCGTACATGGAGAAGGCCAGCGGCGACTTCGGCCCCAGCGCCAGGCCCATGCCGACCTGCAGCACGAACATCAGCGCGATCTGGTCCTTCGGCACGAAGAAGAAGGCCGAGGACAGCAGGGCGGTGATGGTCATCAGGATCATCATCAGTTTCTTCTTGTCGACGAAGCGCGTCATCAGCGGCGTGAGCGAGGCGCCGGCGGCGGCGGCCATCATGTAGGCCGGCACGAAGCCCGCCATCAGGTCCGGGCGTTCCACCACGTACTTGAAGTAGTAGGCCGCGCTGCTGGTGCGCAGTGTGATGGTGATCATGATGATCAGGGCCAGGAGGAACAGCGCCACCCAGGGACGGTTTTGCGACAGGTCGCGCACGTCCTGCCAGACATTGCTCTTTTGCTCGGCCGGCGGGGCGATGCGCTCGCGCGTGTTGAGGAAGGTGAGCACGAACAGCACCGAGGCGAACGCGCTCCACGCCAGCATGGTCAGCTGCCAGCCCAGCTTGTCGTTGCCGCCGCCCAGGTGACGCACCAGCCATGGCGTGGCGGCCGTCACCAGCGTGCCGCCGGCAAACGCGAAGATGAAACGCAGGCCGTTGACGGTGGAGCGCTCCTGCGCGTCGGCCGACAGCACGCCGGACAAGGCGTTGTACGGGATGTTGATGCAGGTGTAGCACACCATCATCGACAGGTAGGTGCCGTAGGCCCAGATGATCTTGCCGTCCTCGGACAGGTCCGGCGTGGTGTAGGTGAGGAAGGCGGCGCACGCCAGCGGCAGCGGCACCCAGATCAGGTAAGGGCGGAACTTGCCCCAGCGCGTGCTGGTGCGGTCGGCCGCCGCGCCGATCATGGGGTCGGTGAAGGCGTTGATGATTTTGATCGTGAACATCATGGAGGCGGCGGCGGCGGCTGAAATGCCGAACACGTCGGTGTAGAAGATCAGCAGGAAGGTGGCGACATTGGTCCAATAGAAATTGAAGCCCATATCGGCCACGCCGTAGCTGATTTTTTCGCGCCAGGTCAGTTGTTTGTTCACGGTCGTCTTCATACGCTTGTAAAAGCAGGCAGCGTAACACTGCCTGAACGGAACGTGTCACTGTTCCGGGGAGAGCTCTTTGATAGCGGTAACTATGTTCTTAAAATGTGCCGCACCAGTTCCGCCGGCGGCTGGGCGATGTCCAGCACGACGCCGGCCTCGTCGTCCTGCAGCGGCTCCAGCGTGGCCAGCTGGCTGTCCAGCAGGGTGGTGGGCATGTAATGATCCTTGCGCGCGGCCATCCGTTCGGCGATCAGTTCGCGCGGGCCGGCCAGGTGGGCGAAGCGCAGTTCCGGATCGGCGCTGCGCAGCAGGTCGCGGTAGCGCCGCTTCAGCGAGGAGCAGGACAGCACCAGCCCCGAGTGCCGCAGGCGCGCTTCGCGAATCTCGCGGTGCAGCGCCCACAGCCAGTCGGCGCGGTCGGCGTCGGTGAGCGGCACGCCGGCCGTCATCTTGGCCACGTTCTCGTAGGAGTGATAGGTGTCGCCCTCGAGGAAGGGCACTTCCAGCGCGCCAGCCAGCTGCAATCCGACCGAACTCTTGCCGCAGCCGCTGACGCCCATGACGACCCAGCGTTGGGATTTTGTTTGTACACTTTTGAGCATAGGTATGATAGCGCTAACAGATGCGACGAGTTTAGACGGATTGCGAAATTTGTAAAGAACTATCGATGCTGCGACGCAGCAGATGGCGCGGCCTGGGTGCTCAGGCGCTTTCGCGCGCCATCAGCGTGAAGCCGAGGTCGATCTGGCGCGTGACCGGCTGCTCGCCCTTGATGACCGAGCGCAGCAGGGTGGCGGCCTCGAAGCCGATGCGGTAGCGCGGCGTGCCGATGGTGGTCAGCGACGGATTCATCCACGCCGAGGCCGGCAGGTCGTTGAAGCCGCAGATCGCCAGCTGGGTCGGCACGGCGATGCCGCGCCGCTGGCACTGGTAAATGGCGCCGTGCGCCAGGTCGTCGTTGCAGCAGAAAATGGCGTCGCAGTCGGGCGCCTGCGCCAGCATGCGGCCCAGCAGCTCGGCGCCCAGCGCGATGGTGGACGGTTCGGCCACCATCACCTCCAGCTTGGCGTCCGCGCGGCCGGCCTCCTGCATGGCCTTGCGGTAGCCTTCGGCGCGGCGCAGGGTGCGCTCGTCCAGCTGCGCGCCGATGAAGCCGATGCGCTTGTGGCCTTTGTCCAGCAGATAGCGCGTCATGGCGTAGCCGGCCTGGAATTGCGAGAAGCCGACGGTGTATTGCTCGGGATCGGTGGACATGTCCATCATCGACACCACCGGCACGCGCGAGGTGGTGAGGATTTGCTGCACCTTCGGGCTGTGGGTCAGGCCGGACAGCAGCATGCCGTCCGGGTTGGACTGCAGATAGGTGCCGATCAGCTTCTCCTCCTCCTTGTCGGAATAGCGGGTGTTGCCGATCAGGATCTGGTAGTCGTCGGCGTCCAGCGCGTCCTGGATGCCGGCCAGCACCTCGGTGAACACGGCGTTCGACAGCGACGGCACCAGCACGGCGATCACCTTGGACTGCGACGAGGCCAGCGCGCGCGCCGCGCGGTTGGGCACATAACCCAGTTCGGCCACGGCGGCGTCGACCCGGTCGCGCAGGGCTTGCGACACCATCTCCGGCTGGGTGATGGCGCGCGAGGCGGTCATGGTGGCCACGCCTGCCCGCTCGGCCACCATGGCGAGGGTGATGCGGCCGCTGGCGCGGCTCTTGCCCGCTTGAGTCTTGGTCATTGCTGCACTATCGATGATGTTGATAGCGATATCATACGGCAGCTATGACCAAAGGAAGAATATCTATTTGCAATCGGCCAACACTTTTTGCGTATTTTTGCGCAATTCTTCGCGTTGCTGGTCGTTCATATAGCCGCGTTCGCCGTTTTTGTCATAGGTGCTCAGGCGCAGGCCCTGGTCCAACGCCCGCTGGTTCTGGCGCGCGGCGTCGCAGTTGGCGGCCTCGTCGGCCTTGCGCTGGGCGTTGGCGGCGGCTTGTTTCTCGGCCTCGGCGGCCTCGCTCCTGCGCTTGTTGAAATCGGCGTTGCGCTCGGCCAGCGTGGGCGCGGGCCTGGCGGCGGCCGCGTCGGCGGACGGTTCGGCCTCGGCCGGGGCGTCGGGATTGAAGCGGGGCTTGCCGGGCGCCTTCAGGATGCGTTTTTCGGGCACACCGGGTGGCGGCGGGCGATCGGAGAATTGCTTGATGCCCTTGTCGTCAAGCCACACATACTGCGCCAGCGCCAGTGGGCAAGCGAGCAGCAGGGCGGCCAACAACGGATGACGGGGATTCATAAAAAGCGCTCCAGAAGACATACAACGATTTCGCCATGATTCATGGCAACTGTCAACTGGAGCGCCGCTGCTGCTTACGACTGCTTCTTGCGGCGTGCCGCCATGCCCAGCAGGCCCAGGCCGCCCAGCAGCATGCCGTAGGTGGCAGGCTCAGGTACGGCGGTCACGGTGATGGCGCCTTGGTATTGGGCCAGCGAGGAGGTGGCCTCGGTGCCAGCCAGCGTCAGGGTGAAGGGCGAGTTGGTGTTGAGGGTCAGACCACCAATGCTGAAGTAGCCGGTTGGGCCGCCGATCACCAGGGCGGTGCCCAGGTTGTTGTTCAGCGTGACCGTGTCGATATTCAGGAAGTTGCCCTGATACGAAACGGTGACGTTGTACAGGCCGGTTGCCAGACCGTCGAAGGTCAGGGTGTCGGAGCCGCCTTCCAGCAGCGTAGGCGTACCAAAGAAAGTCGTCGTTCCCAGGCCGATGTTGATCAGTTGATCGGCGGCGCTGGCGGAGAATGCGGCGCCAGCAAGTACTGCAGCAGCAAGTAGTTTCAGTTTCATCGTAGAACCCCTAAACATAACGTTTATAGTGACCGGCAGATGCAGCTACCGGGCTGTTGGCGCCTTTTGTAAAAGGCAAGCTACGATATCAATATTTTTAAATTAGCGTTAAAACAACACCAATTCCGCGCAGCAATATTTAACAATTGCTGCGCAGCACCAATTTACACGGCCGCGCGAGGGTCGCCGGCGTTTAGGCACCTGCTTCGGCGGATCAGTCCAAACACGCCAAGACCAGCCAGCAGCATGGTGTAAGTTTCCGGCTCAGGCACTGCGGCTGTAATTTTTACGTTGTCGATGGCCAGGGCCTGCTTCTCTCCGGAGGTATATTCAGGATAGTAGGTGCCTGCCAGGCGGACTTCATCGAAACCACCGTGGGAAAACCCCACCCAAGCGCCTAGCGATGACTCGACAGTACCACTTTGAACCACAGTGCCGCCTAGAAGGAGTTGGTAGTGGACATAGTTCGGATTTTTAAGCCATCCATTCCCGGCAAGGAATGAGATACTGTCGATTGCCGCGCCACTTGCAAGTTTTATATCGGTGTACCCGACGTCACCGCCGTTGGCGTACCAGGAACGATTACCCTGTGCGCCCCATCCCGTGAAAGCCGCGTAGATTCCTTGAAGGCTATTAACTTCCGTGACCAAAACCCCGTCCTCCAAGTGAGTCGTGGCATAGGTGACGAATTCCAAATCCTCGAAGCCACTGAAATGGTCGGGATTGGTAATGAAATCGGTGGTCTCAACGGTTGCAGCTTGACCGATCCCGGTAGCGAGCGCGAACAGCGCGCCAAAAATCATTTTTTTATCCACATCGCCTCCGTTTTGGCAGTGTTAAAAAGACATTGCAATAGTTTCACTTATTACAAAATTTGTATACCGAATCGGACTGGAGTGTTGTTCGATAAAACTATTTGCTTGATAGCTAACGGTGGTTCCCGGTCCCCGGTGGTTTGGGTAAGTTGCTGACAAGCAGGTGCAATTTCTGTATATAAGTTGCTCTGAAAAGCAGAGGCCCTGTGGCTGCAAGGGTTTTGCGATTCTGTAATTGGGCGAAATTTGGGCGGAATTACCCCGAGCGCTGCCTGCTCGCCGAAACGACTCTCTGATAGTCCTTGGCAACACATTGCCGTCCTGTTCGATCCGCCGGCTGTAATGCCTCGTCAGCATCGTTGTGTCCTTGTGTTCTGCTGATGACTC
Organism: Duganella sp. SG902; assembly: GCF_013376005.1. Taxonomy (GTDB): domain Bacteria; phylum Pseudomonadota; class Gammaproteobacteria; order Burkholderiales; family Burkholderiaceae_D; genus Rugamonas. Next base: position 25,698 of record NZ_JABMJK010000020.1, read on the forward strand.
GTTCTCTATCGTGGTCGGTGAGCCGATGTATAGAGCTATACGCGAAGGGAAGCCGCAGTCGATCTCATTGCTATTGATAGGTTTTGACGCGGAAGAGGCGATACGCCGCGCCTATCGGCGCGCATCTACGAAAAATTGCAAAATAGGCACTGTTACAATTTGCGTATATCTTGACGAAAAAATACTGTAATGTTGACCTGGCGATCGGGCTAGTCAGGGTGATTCTCCGTCTTACAATTAACAAGAGAGGTGTCAATGGTTAAGCGGTTCAGTAAATTTGCGATTTCGCTCGCGGCCGGCGCTGTGATTTCAGCTTCAGCTCAGGCGGCAGTTTATGTCGTCGCTCATCCCGATGACGACATCTTGATGATGGGTCCTAATCTCATCAACGACATAAAACAAAATTACCCTACCGTAATCATTGTTGTTACTGCTGGCGATGCTGGAAAAAGCTATCGCCCGAAGTTGCCGTCGGTCCCAGATGCTGACCAAAATAGTTTCAATAGCCAATCGAACCCATATTATCGCGTCCGACTGACTGCTCGTGAATATGCACTCAATTTATGGGTGCCATCCTCCTACGCACGTCCCCTTGCCAGAAGCTGGGTAAACCTTGGATCGGGGGTTTCACAAGTGGAGAGAATTCAGTTAGGCAACGTCGTTGAGTACCATCTCAATTTGCCAGATCAAGTCGAGGGCAGCGGCAAAACCACGATCCAGAGCCTACGGGATATGGCTGGCTACGTAACGCACGATGTTGAAGGTTTAAACACTTATAGCGCTGCTACATTGCGCGGGGTAATCCGTACAATTATCAGCTCGAATTTTCATAACACGCCAATCCTCAACATAAATTACCAGTCCCCACAAGCAGTTACCGGGGAACATCCGGATCATATCGCCGTCGGCGCCATTGTTCAGGCCGCTATTAACGAAGTTCCATCCTACAAGTGTATGGGTCAAGCAATTTATGATGGCTATTCCGCAAGCGCCGTATCGACAAGCGATCCAAAATTTTATTTCCCTGGTTTGGTGGCAGCACAGAGGGCTGGATATGAGCAAGTTCACGCCGTCTTAAAGGATCAGGGCAACATCACGCCAATCGACGGGGGGATAGTAAATATGGGGACTCCGGCAAGTACTACTACGCCGTACGCCACGTCTTCGGACTCAACGCCCCGACAGATGGGGACTATGGACGGGTTCCACACTAGCTTTTATGGTAAATCTAAATGGACCGCTGTTGCGTCGACCGGCTCTTGTAATCTCTGATTGGTGTACGGAAGGTATATTTCCCGTATGACTCTCAAGCCAAGCCGCCTTTTGGCGGCTTTTTCATCTATGTTCTCTTCGGTATTGTAGGCGCGGACGTTGGCAAGGCGACCTGGGGGGGGCGAGCAGTAGGGGGCCAGCGTTGACGACGGTCTCTTTCACTCTATTAGGCCGGTTCTTCGTTCTGTATTTCGCATGTAAAAATACCAACTGATTCTGTTGTTACGGTATTGATTCAGCCCAAAAACGTGGGCGAAATTTGGGCGAAAAATTGGCGAAAATGCAGACTTTGCCAAACCACTCCAAACATATTGGTTGCAAGTTCCCCTTATACCTATTGTCCCCGGTGGTTTGGGTAAGTTGCTGACAAACAGGTGCAATTTCTGTATAATCTGCTTTTGCGCCTATAGGAAATGCTATGCGTCTACTCCAAAAAGCACTCACATTCGATGACGTGCTGCTCGTCCCAGCGTACTCCAACGTTCTTCCCGCGGATACGTCCCTCAAAACCCGTCTGACCCGCAACATCAGCCTGAACATCCCACTGCTGTCGGCAGCCATGGATACGGTCACCGAGGCCCGCCTGGCCATCGCCATGGCGCAAGAGGGCGGTATTGGCATCATCCACAAGAACCTGAATCCGAAGGACCAGGCGCGTGAAGTGGCGCGCGTCAAGCGCTTCGAGGCCGGCGTGCTGCGTGACCCGATCACCATTCCGCCGACCATGAAGATCCGCGACGTCATCAAGCTGACCGAGCAATATGGCATTTCCGGTTTCCCTGTCGTGGAAGGCAAGGAAGTGGTCGGCATCATCACCAACCGCGACCTGCGTTTCGAGCAAGAGCTGGACGCCGAAGTGCGCGCCAAGATGACCCCGCGCGAAAAGCTGGTGTACGTCAAGGAAGACGCCGACACCACCGAAGCCAAGCGCCTCATGAACAAGCACCGCCTGGAGCGCGTGCTGGTGGTCAACGACGCGTTCGAGCTGCGCGGCCTGATCACCGTCAAGGACATCCAGAAATCGCACGAGCACCCGCTGGCGTCGAAAGACTCGCAGGGCAAGCTGCTGGTGGGCGCCGCCGTTGGCGTGGGCGCCAAGGATGAGGAGCGTATCGACCTGCTGGTCGCCGCCGGCGTCGACGTGCTGGTGGTGGACACCGCCCACGGCCACTCGCAAGGCATCCTGGACCGCGTGAAGTGGATCAAGACCAAGTACCCGCAAGTGGACGTCATCGGCGGCAACATCGCCACCGCCGCCGCCGCCAAGGCGCTGGTGGAATACGGCGCCGACGCGGTCAAGGTCGGCATCGGCCCCGGCTCGATCTGCACCACCCGTATCGTGGCCGGCGTGGGCGTGCCGCAGATCACCGCCATCTCCAACGTGGCCGAAGCGCTGGAAGGCACCGGCGTGCCGTGCATCGCCGACGGCGGCATCCGCTTCTCGGGCGACATCTCGAAAGCGCTGGCGGCCGGCGCCTCGACCGTCATGATGGGCTCGATGTTCGCGGGCACCGAGGAAGCCCCGGGCGAAGTGATCCTGTACCAGGGCCGCTCGTACAAATCGTATCGCGGCATGGGCTCGCTGGGCGCCATGTCGGACGGTTCGGCCGACCGCTACTTCCAGGACGCCACCATGAAGGCCGACAAGTTCGTGCCGGAAGGTATCGAAGGCCGGGTGGCCTACAAGGGCTCGGTGCTGGCGATCATCTTCCAGCTGGTGGGCGGTGTGCGCCAGTCGATGGGTTACTGCGGCTGCGCCACCATCGAGGAACTGCGCAACAAGGCGGAATTCGTCGAGATCACCTCGGCCGGCATGCGCGAATCGCACGTGCACGATGTCCAGATCACCAAGGAAGCGCCGAACTACCGTTCCGGCGACTAACACCTTGCAAACGCCGGCGGCCCGCCGGCGTTTTTCTATATATTCAAACTCGTTCAAACTCCATGCACTCTAAAATCCTCATCCTCGATTTCGGTTCCCAAGTGACCCAGCTGATCGCGCGCCGCGTGCGCGATTCAGGCGTGTTCTCGGAAGTGTATCCGTATGACGTCAGCGACGAATTCGTGCGCAACTACGGCGCCGCCGGCGTGATCCTGTCGGGCAGCCACAGCTCCACGCTGGAAGGCGACGCGCCGCGCGCGCCGGACGCCGTGTTCGAACTGGGCGTGCCGGTGCTGGGCATCTGCTACGGCATGCAAACCATGGCCGCGCAGCTGGGCGGCAAGGTGGAAAACGGCAAGGTGCGCGAATTCGGCTACGCCGAGGTGCGCGCGCGCAACCACACCAAGCTGCTGGACGGCATCGTCGACTTCGTCACCGACGAGGGCCACGGCATGCAGAAGGTCTGGATGAGCCACGGCGACAAGGTGCTGGAAATGCCGCCGGGCTTCGTGCTGATGGGCGACACGCCGTCGTGCCCGATCGCCGCCATGGCCAACGAAGAGAAGAAGTTCTACGGCGTGCAGTGGCACCCGGAAGTGACCCACACCGTGCAGGGCAAGGTCATGCTGAGCCGCTTCGTGCACGAGATCTGCGGCTGCAAGTCGGACTGGAACATGCCGGACTACATCTCGGAGGCGGTCGAGAAGATCCGCGCGCAGGTCGGCAAGGACGAGGTGATCCTGGGCCTGTCGGGCGGCGTCGATTCGTCGGTGGCGGCGGCGCTGATCCACCGCGCGATCGGCGACCAACTGACCTGCGTGTTCGTCGACCACGGCCTGCTGCGCCTGAACGAAGGCAAGATGGTCATGGACATGTTCGCCAAGAACCTGGGCGTGAAAGTGATCCGCGTCGACGCGGAGGACCAGTTCATGGGCCACCTGGCCGGCGTCACCGATCCCGAGCAGAAGCGCAAGATCATCGGCCGCGAGTTCGTGGAAGTGTTCGACAAGGAGTCGGGCAAGCTGGTCAACGCCAAATGGCTGGCGCAGGGCACCATCTACCCGGACGTGATCGAATCGGCCGGCAAGGGCAAGAAGGGCCAGACCATCAAGTCGCACCACAACGTGGGCGGCCTGCCGGAGCACATGAAACTGTCGCTGCTGGAACCGCTGCGCGAACTGTTCAAGGACGAGGTGCGCAAGCTGGGCGTGGCGCTGGGCCTGCCGCATGACATGGTCTACCGCCATCCGTTCCCTGGCCCGGGCCTGGGCGTGCGCATCCTGGGCGAGGTGAAGAAGGAATACGCCGACCTGCTGCGCCAGGCCGATGCCATCTTCATCGAAGAACTGCGCAACACCCCGTACGAGGCGACCGTGGTGCCTGGCTTCGACCAGGACGCCGTGCCGCGCAACTGGTACGAGGCGACCTCGCAGGCGTTTGCCGTGTTCCTGCCGGTGAAATCGGTGGGCGTGATGGGCGACGGCCGTACTTATGAGTACGTGGTGGCGCTGCGCGCCGTGCAGACGCAGGACTTCATGACCGCCCACTGGGCGCACCTGCCGCACGCGCTGCTGGGCAAGGTCAGCAACCGCATCATCAACGAGGTGCGTGGCATCAACCGCGTGGTGTACGACATCAGCGGTAAGCCACCAGCAACCATCGAGTGGGAATAATTCCTTAGCCAGCGGCGGCTGGCGCTGCCTGGCAAACGGCTGAGGCTAAGCCCCTGATTTCCCAGGGGCTTAGTCTTTTTTGTGCGTGAACGCTGAAGCTCATGAAGGGCAGCACTTCATTTTCCGCAGCCACCATCATGTCGGCAACCTTGGGAAGTTTCGGCCTGAGCTGGTCCGTTACCGAGCACCATTGTGCACTGGCCGCTTCGGCGCTCTCCTGCACGAAAATTGTATTGATCACAGCCAGCACGGCCTGGCGCTGGCCTAGATGAATATTATCGGGATGTCGCACTCAAATTGATCTGACGGATGCTTCCATCTGTTTCGTATTCGAGTGGGGCGATGGCGATTGATCGCCGATGGTCGCCACCGCCCGGTAGTAAGTTATCGTGATAGAACAGATAGCTTTTTCCATCGTGTTCAATGATGGCTTGGTGATTGGTGGAGATCCTCAGATAGTCCAAGATAACGCCCCGATAAGCGAATGGGCCGAGCGGCGATGGGCCCGTGGCATAGATGATCTGGCCTGGCCAGCCGGTGGAGAAGCTGAAATAGTAGATGCCATTGCGTTCGTGCAGGAACGGTGCCTCGCCGTACTGCTTTTTTGCGTTGGACGCCGGCAAACCCGTAATCTGGACATCCAAGATTTCGCCCGCCAGATTGATCATATCTGCAGCAAGGCGCACGACCTTCGGCGTGCGCGTGCCAAAATACATGTAGGCTTGGCCGTCCTTGTCCACAAATACCGCCGGATCAATAGGCTCGGCGCCGGCGTTCTTGTCACGTGCTTTGTCCACCAGTGCGTCTTTCCGCGCGTCTATAAACCCACTGTCTGGCCGGTCCGATATCGCGACGCCGATCTTATCGCCCCCAATAGGCGCATAAAAATAGTACTTTCCATTGCGATAAGCTGCTTCGGGGGCCCATGCTTTAGCGTCTTTGCGTGCCCATTTGAATATGGTGACGTCGAGAGGAATGCCTGCGTCCCTCCACGACTTCATGTCCTTGGAAGTGTAAAGTCGCCAACTCGTTGAGTCCCAGTACTTGCCAGAATTACTGGCGTCATCCGTGGCGTAGAGATAAAACTGTCCGCCCGTTTGTGACGTAAAATAATGCGGTGACGGATCCGCATTGAATCGCTGCGAGATCGGGTGGCCAACCTGTGCAAAGGCTGGAAGGGTGGCACTGATTAACGCTAACACCATGTATTTCATCAGACTTACTCCTGAAAAAGTTTGAAGATACGCCAAGGTAGATGTGAACCAGGAACAGGCAGGAGGCCATGCACAGGGCGCCGACCACCCACGGCCCGTGCTTACGCATCCCGACCTTGTCGGACAGGTAGCCGTAGACCGGCTGTGAACACATGGCGGCGATGATATTAGCCGAGAACACAATCCCTGTCTCGGTGTCGGACAGGTGCAGCGCGTCGCGCAACCACAGCGCGGGCAGCGACATGCTCATGGCCTGGGCTGGGCGAAGAATACAAGTAGACGAAGGTGCAAAGGAAGCGGAAGTGCGGCTGCTTGCTGGTCATAACGGCTGGGGTCTCCAGATGTCCGCGTCGTTGCGGGCTTATCTTTGTTATCGATAACTTATCCCGCCTCAATTCCGCTGTCAAGAATTTTCCGCCACGCTCGGAACTGGAAATCGCTCTGGTGTCGCCCGAACCGACGCTGGTGGTCCGCCCCGGCTCTACGAACCGAATCCTGAAACCCGTCACCGAACACGCCGACGCGCTGGCGCGGCTGGAGCACAGCCCGGGCAGGGCCAAACGGCTGATGATCATCAGCCAGCGCGAGCGGGATATTCGCACCGCGATCTCGGCCGGCGTTCACGGCTACCTGCCGCAGCGCTGCGCGGCCGAAAGCATCGCCACCAAGCTCGATATCGGTGTCGGGACAGTGAAGACGCATGTCAAATCGCTGTTCAATAAGCTCGGCGCCACCGCCAGGACCCATGCGGTGGTGCTGGCCACCCAGCGCGGCATGGTGGCCTGAGACTAGGGCCGGTGGAACGGCGCTCGGTCCAGCAAGCAGTCGATGAACACGCCGAGGAGGGCGGGGCGATGCTGCCTGCTCGGGTAGTAGAGGAACAGACCCGGGCGCGAAATCGACCAATCCGCGAGGACTTGCACCAGCCGTCCCTGCGCCAGGAGATCGCCCACGGCATCCCGCTCGAAGTGATAGGCAATGCCGAGCCCATTCAGCGCAGCGGCAATGCCGATGTCCGCATGATTGGTGACGACGGGGCCGTTGACCGCCACTTCCAGCCTTTGCCCCTTTTTCTCGAACTCCCAGCGATAGTGCCGGCCGTCCATCTGGAGCCGCCAGTTAATGCATGCGTGGTGATGCAAATCGGCGGGGGTCCTGGGGCTGCCGCGGGCAGCCAGGTAGTCGGGAGACGCCACGGCAACCATATTGAGATCCGGCGTGAGGCGGATGGCGATCATGTCCTTCTCAAGCCGGTTACCCACGCGGATGCCGGCGTCAAAGCGGCCAGTGACGATATCGGCCAGCGCGTCGTCGACCACGATGTCGAGCACCACGTCAGGGTACATTTGATGGAAGCGTGCAAGCCGGGGCGCAATGATGGTACGCGCTGCGATGCCCAGCGTATTGATGCGCAGCGTGCCGCTGATCTGTCCGGTCGCTTCGCTGGCCTCGGCGACAGCAACGGCCATCTCCCGAAACAGCGGGGCTACGCGACTGTAGAGCAGCTCGCCAGTTGCCGAGGGCGCGACGCTGCGGGTCGTGCGATTCAGGAGACGTGCGCCAATGCGTTCCTCGAGCTGCCTGATGGTCTGGCTGAGCGCCGAAGGCGACAGGCCTAGATACTCTGCCGCGCGCGCGAAGCTCTGACGCTCCACCACGGCGACGAAGGCCTTCAACTCGGCAAAATCGGATCCCCGCATTATGTACTGTGTCCTAAATTATTCATTCAGATTCTAAACCATTCTCTAATGAGGCGCACTGGCGCATGCTTACGACTTCATTCACCACCAGGAGCCGTCATCATGAATGCACCAGCCGCATTATCCCTACCCGAGCCGATCTCGATGGAGATCACGCTATGAGCTTCGATCTTCACCTGCATGGCGTGCGGGCCGTGGTCACCGGCGGCACGCTGGGCCTTGGCGCTGCCGTCGTGAAAACCCTTGCGGAGGCCGGCGCCCGGGTGGCGACATCCGCACGCACTGTGCCAGCGCAGCCGGTAGACGGGGTGACCTATGTCGCCGCCGACCTGTCGACGGCGGAAGGCACAAGTCACCTTGCTCAGACTGTCCTGCAGGATTGGGGCGGCGTCGACATCTTGGTCAACGTGCTCGGCGGCTCCAAGACGCCCGGCGGCGGTTTCGCTGCCATCAGCGATGAGCACTGGTTAGCCGAGCTGAATTTGAACTTGATGCCTGCGGTGCGTCTGGATCGCGCCCTGTTGCCCAGCATGCTGGCCCAAGGTACGGGTGTCATCATCCACGTCAGCTCTATCCAGCGCGTGCTGCCTCTGCCCGAATCCACGACCGCGTACGCCGCCGCCAAGGGGGCCCTCACGACGTACAGCAAGTCGCTGGCCAGAGAGGTGACGCCCAAGGGCGTTCGGGTGCTGAGCGTGGCGCCGGGGTGGATCGAGACCGAGGCTTCGGTCGCGTTTGCGGAGCGTACGGCTGCACAGGCTGGAACTGACTACGAAGGCGGCAAGAAAATCATCATGGACTGGCTGGGCGGAATTCCAGTGGGCCGCCCCGCCCAACCACAAGAGGTTGCTGATTTGATCGCCTTTCTGGCGTCGCCGCGATCCGCTTCGATTGCAGGGACCGAGTATCGGATCGACGGCGGCACGGTTCCCACCCTGTAATCAAGCTCGAAGCACGCGGTTCTAGGCGTGTCCGAAAATCTGTGCCAACGATGCCCTTAGCCAGGCGTTAGCGCCATCCTTGGCATATTTCCGGTGCCAGTGCTGTTTCAGGTCGAAGCCCGGCACTTCCACCGGCGGTTCCACCAGCCGCACCGGGGCGAAGCGTGCAAAACTTTCCCCGACTGCGCGCGGCACGGTCGCTATCAGGTCGCTGGCCGCGATGACGAAGGGAATCGACATGAAATGCGGTGTGGAGAGCACCACCCGGCGCGAGATGCGGTTCCGGATGAGTAGTTGTTCGAACACTTCCTGGCTGCGGCCTTCCGCTTTGACCACCGCATGTCCCATGCTCAGGAATTTCTCCATCGTCAGCCGCTTCCCGCGGAACGGGTGGTGTGCGATCAGGATGCAAATGAAGCTCGCCAATCTTGTAGAGCTGCTCTTGCAAAACAAGCGGCTGCCGAAGGCGCAGGGATTTCCCTACACAAGATCAGCCTTGCCTTATAGGTGACGGCATAACGCAGCGGCATACTAACCGTGATCACTGCTTTTGACGGTAAGGAAAGAACATGAACGCAGCCTCGTTTTATAAAAAATACGTGGGCCGCCTCGGATCGGTGCTGCATCTGTTGGACCAGATTCTGGCCCAACCCCAGCCTGGCCGGGCCGGCGATGCGCAGGCGCGCTTGCGCCATCTGTTTGAGGAAGCCCTGACGACGTTTGAAACGGTCGCCGACCGCATGCATGCCCAGGCGCAGCGCGGTGGGTTGGCGATCGATGCCGAGCTGTGCGCCAGGCTGGGAGAATGCCGCGCCAAGCTGGCAGTGCTGGCGGAGCGGTGCGCCTTCAGTCAGGAGGACCTGGGCGAGGGTGCCCGTCTGCCAGGCGGCACGAAGTAACGCCGCGGCTTGCCGGCCTGTCGAATTTCATCGCACGCTTTGGCGCTTGTTGTAGTCATTTCCTTACGGTTGTTTCGGGATACCGTCGCTGTTTTTCGAGGACGGGATTGCCTATAGTTGAGGCGAGTGCCGAGTGCACCGAGATCCGGTCCCGGCGACGCGATAACGTGGAGTGCAAGGAACCGGCTACTTAACACCATCGTTTCCATGAAACGGAACAGCCGGGGGCTACAATGAAAATCGCAAATCTGAAAATCGGAACCAGGCTAGGACTGGCTTTTACCGCGCTGCTCGCGCTGCTGCTGGGCGTCGCCTACATGGGCTGGTCCGCGCTGGAGAGCACCAAGGCGGAGGCCGATACCGTCATCACCCAGAACTTTCAGAGGATCGACGCCGCCTCCGATATCCAGCGCGAGCTCAATATGTGCGCGCGCGCCGTCCGCAATTACATTCTGTTTGCCGACAGCCGCCAGAAAGCCATCATGCTGAAGCGCCTGGATACCGCCCTGCACAATATGGACGAGCCGATAGAGCGCATGCATGGGCTGGCGAAGAATGACGCCTCCCAGCAACTGCTGGCCGAATTGGAGAGCGGTCGCGCCGTCGTCACGCCACTGTTCCGGCGGGTCGTGGCGCTGGTGGACGCCGGCCAGAGCGAAGCGGCCACAAAATTCTTGCTCGATTCGCTGCAGACGCCGCAGGACCAGCTGTTTGACACGATCAAGCGCATGATCGCGCTGCAGGAGCAATATAATGCGGCGGCGATCGAGCACATGAACCAGGAATATCATTTCGCCGCGCGCGCCCTGCTGATTGCCGTGGCCTTGTCGCTCATCGGTGGCGCCGTGTGCGCGTGGCTGATTACGCGCTCGATCACCGGCCCGCTCCGGCGCGCCGTGGCGGTCGCCAAGGCCGTCGCCGCCGGCGACCTCACCAGCGTGATCGCGGTGCATTCGGCCGACGAAACGGGCGAGTTGCTGCGGGCGCTGCGCGAGATGAACGCCAGCCTGGTCAATCTGGTGGGCCAGGTCCGCAACAGCAGCGACGTGATCGCCTCCGCGTCGGGACAAATCGCCAGCGGCAATATGGACTTGTCCGTGCGGACCGAGCAGCAGGCTGGCTCGCTGGAGGAAACGGCGGCGTCGATGGAGCAGATCGCCTCCACCGTCAGGCAGAGCGCCGACCATGCGCGGCGGGCCAATCAGCTGTCGATCTCGGCCTCCAGGGTGGCGCGCGAAGGCGGCGCGGTGGTCACGCAAGTGGTCGATACGATGGCGGCGATCAATGCCGCCTCCGGCAAGATTGTGCAGATCATCGCGGTCATCGACGGCATCGCGTTCCAGACCAATATCCTGGCCTTGAACGCGGCGGTGGAGGCGGCGCGTGCCGGTGAGCAGGGCCGCGGCTTCGCGGTGGTGGCCGGCGAGGTGCGCACGCTGGCGCAACGCTCCGCCGCGGCCGCCAAGGACATCAAGGCCCTGATCGGCGACTCGGTGGCGCAAGTCGATGCCGGCACCGGACTGGCCGCGCGGGCGGGCGCGACCATGAATTCGGTGGTCGAGAGTATCCAGAACGTCACTGACATCATGGGCGAGATTGCCGCGGCCGCGCAGGAGCAGACGGCCGGCATCGGGCAGGTCAACCGCGCCATCATCCAGATGGATGCGGTGACCCAGCAGAACGCGTCGCTGGTGGAGGAGGCGGCCGCCGCCTCGCGCTCGCTGCAGGACCTGGCCGGCACCTTGTCCGAGGTGGTCGGCGTGTTCAAGCTGGACTTCAATCGCGGTCAGTCGTCGCCTGTCATCGCCACGCGCCGCGTGCAGCAGCCGAGACTGCTCGCCTGCTGATGCCGGCGGGAGCGGCCGGCCGCTCCGATTCAGGAAAACCCTACAGTAAGTTCAGTTCAGCCCGATATCCCGCCTGGCGCAGGGCGGGGTAGGATCGAGGTCCCGGCGGCATCTCGACAACACGGTTAAAGTATGGCGCTTTATGTCTATTTCCTGCTCACGCTCGCAGTCCTGCTGCCGGGTTTCCGCGGTGGCGACGCCGCGGCGCAGCAACTGCCGCTGCACTATCTAGGCCAGCAGGAGGGCTTGGGCAATCTGTCGGTCAATGCCCTCGAACAGGACGCCTCCGGCTACTTGTGGGTGGGCACGGACAATGGCTTGTTCCGCTATAACGGCAAGCAGTTCCAGCGCTACGCTCAGGCCGAGGGCATGGTGGGCACGCAAGTCACGGCGTTGCTGGCCGATCGTCTGGCGCGGCTGTGGGTGGGGACCGCTGATGGCGCTTACCTGCTCAGGGGGCGCCGTCTGCTGCCGCTGCGGGCAGCCGGCGCCGCGCTGCCGGTCGACGCTGGCCAGTCGCTGACGCCTGGTCCGCAGGGCAAGCTGCTGCTGGTGAGTTCGGGCCGGCTGTACGAGGCCGACCCCCAGCCCGATGCTGCGGGGTATGTCAACGCCCGTGCTGTCTTCAGTAAAGTCGAGCGCCAGGCCTTGCCTCAACTCGACCAGCTGGCTGGCGTCCTGGCCGAAGCCGATGGCGACGTATGGATGGGCTGCGGCGCCGCGCTGTGTGTGCGAAGCCGGCGCGGCGTGGCGGTGTGGGGCGTGGCCGCCGGCGTTCCCGAGGACCGTTGGCTCAACCTGCGGCGCGGCAGCGACGGCTGGCTGTGGGCGCGCGGCCAGCACCATGTGATTGTGCTGTCACCGGGGGCGCACCGCTTTCATGAGCGCAGCCCGCGCGCCAACGTGATGCGCAAGGTGGCCGTGGCCACGGCCTTGGTGGAGGACGGCGATCACCGCATGCTCATCAATACCGACCAGGGACTGGCGCGCTGGCATGCCGGTGGCTGGCAGTACTTCGGCGGCGCCAACGGCTTGCGCATGGGCGGCGGCGTGCCGGCCATGCTGGTGGACCGCGACCACGGGCTGTGGCTCGGCACCGCCGGTCACGGCCTGGTGCGCTGGAAGGGCTACGACAATTGGGAAAACTGGGGCGCGCCCCAGGGCCTGCCCGACGATCACGTGTTTGCCTTCCTGCGCGATCGCGCAGGAAGGCTGCGGATTGGCACCCGTTCCGGCATGGCCATGCTGGCCGGCGGCGCGGCCGCGCGCGCCGTGCCGGTGCCGGGCTACCGGCACGAACAATGGAACAGCATGGTGCAGGACCGGCGTGGCAACCTGTGGAGCAGCAGCTATACCGGCAGCTTGGTGCGCGAGGACGCGGCCAGCGGCCAAGTGCGGCAGGTGGCCACGCTGGACATGATTTTCGGGCTGCTGGCGGATCGCCAGGGGCGGATCTGGATCAGCAGCGCCACCGGCCTCTATGTGCTCGATCCGGCGGCGGCGGCGCCGGTGGCGCGCCGCCCGGCCGGCCTGCCGGCCGGCAGCGCGCTGCTGAGCGAGCTGACGCGGCGCAGCTGCCAGGGCCGTGACGGCACGCTGTGGTTCCTGACCGGCGCCCAGCTGTGGCGGTTGCGTGACGGCAGCTGGCAAGACTATCTGCTGCGCCGGCACAACGAGCCGGAGTTTGACATGCTGGCGTGCTCGGCCGACGGCAGCGTATGGCTGGGACAGGGCTCGGCCGGCTTGTGGCGGGCCAGCGTGACGGCCGGGGGGCTGGTCAAGCGGGCGCTGTCATCTGCGGCGCTGCGCGATAAAGTGCTGCTGAGCATGCACGAGGACCGGCATGGCCGGTTATGGCTGGGGACGGATGCCGGCCTGGTGCTGTGGGACCGCAAACAGTGGCGCCAGTTTGACAGCAGCGACGGCCTGGCATGGAACGATATCAATGCGCGGCCATTCTACGAAGAGGCCGATGGCACGCTATGGATCGCCACCAGCAACGGCGCCTCCCACATCATTCATCCCGAGCGGCTGTTGGCGCCGTATCCGCTGTCGGCGATAGTGGAGGAGGTGGAGCGCGATGGCAGGGCGGTGCGCCTCGGCGATGGCGACGCCTTGCCGTGGTCCGCCGGTGCGCTGCATCTGACCATCGCCAGCCTCAGCTACCAGCATCGCGATGCCTTGCGCTTCCGCTACCGGCTGGCCGGACTGGAGACGGACTGGACAATCTCGGCCTCGCCGACGCCGCGCTACGCCGCGCTGCCGCCGGGCGATTACCGTTTCGAATATCAGGTGCTGAATCAGGATACCGACAGCAGCTCGGCCTTGGCGGAATTACGTTTCACCATCCTGCCGCCGTGGTGGCGCAGCCTTTGGTTCATGCTGCTGTGCGCGCTTTTGCTGGTGGCCGGCGTCGGACAGTTGCATCGCTGGCGCGTGCGCGGCCTGCGCCAGCGCGCCGCGCAGATGGAGTTGCTGGTGCAGGCCCGCACCCGCGAGCTTGAGCTGTCACAGGAAGCGTTGCGCGAGCGCGCCCTGCGCGATGGCCTGACGAAGGCCTGGAACCGCGCGGCGGTGCTGGAAATGCTCGACCAGCTGATCGCCAAGGGGCCACGGGAGGGCGGTGCCTTCCTGCTGTGCCTGATGGACCTGGATTTCTTCAAGCGCATCAACGATAACTATGGCCACCTGGCCGGCGACGCCGTGCTGTGCCAACTGGTACAGCGCCTGATGGCCGGGGTGCGGCCGTACGACCTGGTGGGGCGCTATGGCGGCGAAGAATTCCTGGTCTTGCTGACCGATGTCGATGGCGCCGACGGCGCCGCCCGCGTCGAGCACCTGCGGCGCAGCATCGCAGCCACGCCGTTCGACCTCGGCGCGCAGGGGCCGTTGAAGGTGACCGCCAGCATTGGCGTGGCGGTGTTCGATCCGTCCCGGCCGGTTGCCGGGCTGGAGCTGGTGCGGCGCGCCGACCTGGCCCTGTACCGGGCCAAGGCGCTGGGCCGCAACCGCGTCGAATTCGCCTGCGCCGAAGATGCCGCCACCGATGCGCCGCATCCTCAGTCCCCTTAGCTGAAAGCATTGCATGCCCGTCCCGGCGCGTTTTCAGGATTTCCTTACCCAGCGGTTGGCACTTACCTGAGTGTGCAATCTGGGACTTTTGCCTATGCTGGGTTTCTTTTTCCTGAAAGCCGAGCGCCATGATTCGCCTCCTGATTGCCGATGATCACGCCATAGTCTCCAGCGGACTGTTGCAGCTGTTTAGCCTGTCGAGCGACGTGTGCGTGGTGGCCCTGGCCACCAACGGCGGCCAGGTGATCGATAGCCTGCGCACCACGCCATGCGACCTGGTGTTGCTGGACATGTCGATGCCCGGCATTAGCGGTATCGACCTGATCGGCCGCATCCGCGTGCGCGCGCCGGCCCTGCCCATCCTGGTGCTGAGCATGCACAATGAAGCGCTGGTGGTGCGGCGCGCCCTGAAAGCTGGCGCCAACGGCTACATGACCAAGGACTGCGATCCGGAAGCCTTGTTGCTGGCGGTGCGCAAAGTGGCCGCTGGCGGCCGCTACCTGGACCCGGGCCTGGCCGAGCAGATGGTGTTCGACACCGATAGCGACCAGTTCAAGCACCCGCACGAGCAACTGTCCAACCGCGAGCTGTGCATTTTCCGTCTTTTTGTGTCTGGCATGGGCGTCAACCAGATCGCGGATGAACTGGCCATCAGCAATAAAACCGTCAGCACCCACAAGGCGCGGCTGATGCAGAAGATGGGTTTCCAGAGCAACGCGGACATGCTGCGCTATGGGGTAGACCACAACCTGGGCAGCTAGCATGCCCGCTTCCACACCCCGCACGAGAACTTGCCGGCCCCGGCGGCGCGCGATCACTGCTGTCGCCTGGGGACGAGCGGTGTCCGCATGGCTGGCCAGGCCGGCGGCCCGGTTGGCGCTGTGGGTGGTCACGGTGCGCGATAGTTTCATGCTGCTGTTGCCGCTCACGCTGCTGGGGGTAACGGCGACCTTGCTGGTGAACCTGCCGTTTCCAGCGGCGCAGGGCTGGCTGGCGCGCCTGCTCGGCGGCGGCGGGCAGGGCGCGGCGCAGCAAGTGATGAGTGCCAGCTACGGCATGTTTGGCCTGGCGCTGGCGGTGATCGTCAGCGTGCGGCTGGCGCGCAGGCTGGCGCATGACGCCGACAGCGAAGCGTTGCCGCAGGCCTGGGTCGCGATGGCGGCCCTGGTCAACTTCGTGCTGTGGATGAGCGTGACCGGCGGCCCGGCCGCGCTGAGCCTGGGCTACCATGCCCTGCTGCAGGGCATGCTGATCGGGCTGGCGACCGCTGAACTTCTACTGCCGCTGGCCACGCTGTGCCGGGCGGCGCCCGACTACGACTGCGAGCCGATGTTCCACCATGCGGTATGCATGACGGTGCCGGTGGCGCTGCTGGCGTTGTTGGTGCTGCTGGCGGCCAGTTTGTGGGCGGTGCTGGCGCCGCTATTGCTGGACGGCCTGTGCGGTTGGTCGCGGTCCCTGGCGCCGTGGTTGCGGCACGAGTGGCTGCTCAATAGCGGTGCCGTGCTGCTCAACCATCTATTGTGGTTTGTCGGCATCCCCGGCAACGAGATCCTGGACCAACTGAGCCGGTCGCTGTTCGGCGTGACCAGCGCCGCCTATCTGCCGGAGGCCAACTGGCGTCCCCTGATCAACGCCTTCGGTTTGCCGGGTGGCGCGGGCGCCACCTTGGGTTTGGTGCTGGCCTTGCTGATCGAGGTGCGCGAGGGACCGTTGCGCCGCCTGGCGATGCTGTCGCTGCTGCCCTCGGCCTTCAATATCAGCGAACTGCTGGTGTTTGGCCTGCCGTTGGCGCTCAATCCGCTGTTCCTATTGCCGTTCCTGCTGGTGCCGCTGCTGCTGACTCTGCTGGCGGCGGCGGCGGTGCATGGCGGCCTGCTGGTCGTGCACGATGTCGGCGTGCCGTGGGCCACGCCGATGCTGTTGTCAGGTTACCTGGTCAGCGACTCCTGGCGCGGCCCGGCGCTGCAAGTATGCGGCCTGCTGATCAGCACCCTGATCTACCTGCCGTTTGTGCGGCGCGCCGAGGCGCGGCGGGTGCGCAAGCAGAGCGCGGCGTTCGAGACCACCATTCAGGCGATTGTCGCGCCGGCCCAGCCGCATTTGCGGCTGATGGCGCTCCCTGGCCAGGCCGGTCTGATCGCGCGCGGCCTGCTGGCCACCTTGAGCCGCGACATCGGCACCCCGGCGGTGACGCTGGCGTTCCAGCCCAAACATGACCGCCAGGGCGTCGCCGTCGGGGTGGAGGCGCTGTTGCGCTGGAGGCACGCACGTTACGGCCCGGTGCGCGCCGACGCTACCGTCAGCCTGGCCGAGGAGAGTGGCCTCATCGGCCGCCTCGGGGCCTGGGTGCTGGAAGAGGCCTGCGCCTGCAAGGCGCGCTGGAACCAGCTCGGGCTGGGGTATATCGTGATGGCGATTAATGTTTCACCGCTCCAGCTCGACGCGCCGGAATTGCCGTTGCTGCTGGCGCGCTGCCTGAAGCGCTACCACCTGCATCCCTGCGAAATCCAGCTCGAAATCACCGAGAGCCAGGCCATCTCGCTGCATCAGGTGGTGGACCGCAACCTGGCCGCCATCGTCGACATGGGGGTCACGCTGGCGATGGACGACTTCGGCATGGGCTATTCCTCCCTGCTGCATATGCGCCGTTTCCAGATCCACGCCATCAAGATGGATGGCTCGCTGACGCGCGACGTGCTGACCAATCCCATCAGCCGCGACATCATCCAGACGGTGGCGGCACTGGGCCAGGCGCGCCAGGTCGAGGTGGTCGCCGAGTTCGTGGAAAGCGCGGCCCAGCGCGATGCGTTGGCCGCGCTCGGCTGCGACGTGTTCCAGGGTTACCTGTACAGCCAGCCGCTGCCGGCGGACGAGTGCGCGCGCTACCTGCTGGCGGCGGGCATGCCGGCCCGGTCGCATTTTTCCTTACCCCGCTAGCAGATTTCCTTAGGCAAGTTTAAGGCCGGCCTTATGTTGGCCCTGGCGCCCGCTGCGTATGCTGATTCAGCATTTCGAAAGACACAATCCAACAATAAATACGCTTTTGAGGGAGTTTGAATGAACAAGATCGCTTTAAAAACCAGCGTGATTGCCGTCGCCTTGACGCTGGCATCGTCCCAGATCGTGCTGGCCCAGGACGACAGTGCCAAGCCAATTGAAAAAGTGGTGGTCACCGGGTCCAACATCAAGCGCGTCGAAACCGAAACCGCGACGCCGGTGCAGGTTCTGCGCCGTGTCGATATCGCCCGCCTCGGCGTCAATTCGGTGCGTGAAGCGATCAACTCGCTGACCTCGTCCAGCGGCGATTTGTCCGACATCGGCGGCTCCAATTCCTTCGCCAGCGGCGCTTCCTCGGCCTCGCTGCGCAACCTCGGCAAGCAATCCACCTTGGTGCTGCTGAACTCGCGCCGTGTGGCGCCGTACGCGCTGGCCGACTACAACGAGGTGTTCACTAACCTCGACGCTTTGCCGTTCGACGCCATCGACCGCATCGAAGTGCTGCGCAACGGCGGCTCGGCGATCTATGGCTCCGACGCCGTGGCCGGCGTGATCAACATCATCACCCGCAGCGACTACCAAGGGGTTACGGCGGGCGGCAGCTGGGACCAATCGGTCGCCAACGAACAGTTCAAGACCCGCACCGCCCATCTCACCGCCGGCTTCGGCGACTACAGCAAGGATGGCTACAACGTGCTGGCCAACGTCGAATTGTTCAAGCGCGACAACGTGATCTGGCGCGATGTGCTGGACGATATCAATCCTGCCTACGGCCAGAAATTCTCCGGCGTCGCGCCCGGCAGCGGCCAAATGTTCGGCAACCGCGGCGTGCCGTCGACCTATTCCTATCCCGGCAACCTGATCGGCCAGGGGCCGGTCGCCGGCTGCGGGACGCTCAACGCGGCGGGCCTGTGCATGTACGACCGTTATGCGCATTTCGAAGCGGTGCCCAAGGCCGAGCGCGTCAACGCCCTGGTCTCGGGCACGCTGGACCTGGGACACGGCATCGAGGCGTATTCCGAGCTGCTGTACTCGAAAACCAGTACCACCTATTCCTACGCGGCCGGCACGTATGGCTCGACCCTGTCCGACGCCACCTGGGGCGATCCGCGCAGCAACCAGGGCAGAACCTTCGGCTACCGCTTCCTGTCGCCGGATTCGCCGTTCAACACCACCGGCGCGCCGCTGGAACTGCGCTACCGCTACGCCGACGCGCCGGTCGGCAACCCGAACGACAGCGACCAGTACCGCCTGCTGGCGGGCGCGCGCGGGCAACTGGGCGGCAAATGGGACTGGGACACCGCCGCCGGTGTGATGGGAGGCGCCAGCAAGACCCGCATCAACGGTTCGCTCAGCGACAGCGGTTTCAAGGCGCTGGTCGGGGATTACACCAAGACACTGGCCGGTGATCCTAACTGCGAAGCCAACTTCCCGGGTTACTGCCAGTACACCGCCGCCGACCCCAACTTCTTCAATCACGGCTATAAACTGGGCCAGGTCAATTCGGCCGCCGTGCTGCGCCAGCTGTTCCCCGAACAGGGTTACGACGGCAGGATCACGCAGTACTTCGTCGACGGCAAGATCAGCGGTGAAATTGGCAAGATCGGCGAGCGCGGCATCGGGCTGGCGCTGGGTGCGGAACTGCGCCATGAAAAATTCAAGATCACGCCGACCGCCAATCTGGCCAGCGGCGATATCGTCAGCTACGGCGACGTCTCGGCGGACGCCAGCCGCAGCACCGAGGCCGCGTTTGCTGAAGTCAACCTGCCGGTGACCAAGGCGCTGGAACTGGTGGGCGCCGCCCGCGTCGATAAATTCCCGGGCTTCCAGACCCACGTCTCGCCCAAGCTTGCCGCGCGCTGGGAGGTGACGCCGGCGCTGCTGTTGCGCGGCACGTTCGAAGGCGGCTTCCGCGCGCCCAACCTGACTGAAAGCGCGCAATCGACCAAGTTCGCGTTCGCCTCCGGCATCAACGATCCCAAGCGCTGCAGTAAAGCCCAGGCGCTGGCCACCGACCTGCGCGGCGTGGCCAACGCGCTGGCGGCCACCGATCCCAACCAGGCCCTGCTGCTGGCGCGCGCCGACACCGTCGAGGGCAACGAGTGCGCCCAGGGCGTGGCCAGCATCGTGCGCAACAATCCCAACCTGAAGCCGGAAACCACCCGCAGCGCCACCGTGGGCATGGTGTTCGAGCCGCTCAAGGGCAGCACCGTGTCGCTCGACTACTGGCGCATCGAACGCAAGGATGAGATCCGCTCCAAGAGCACCGATGACTTGCTGGCGGCGGAAGCGGACCAGCCGCCCGGCGTGATCAACCGTGCGCCGCTGTCGCAAGACAAGACCTTCAGCCCGGCCGAGCAAGCGAAGTACGGCGTGACGGCCGGCCCGCTGCTGTCGACCACCGGCATGTTCGAGAACGTCTCGCGCACCAAGACCAGCGGCCTCGACCTCGGCGGCAACGCGCGCATCGACACTCGCTACGGCCGCCTGGACTTGGGCCTGAACGCGACCTACCTGCTCGATCTCAAGTACTTCAGCGCGACGCTGAACAACTATGGCGACAACCTGGCGGGCCGCTACGGTTATTCGAAAATGGTGGCCAACCTGAGCGCGAACCTGCAGACCGGCAAGGTCAACAACGGGCTACGCCTGGTGTACAACAGCAAAACCGCGCTCAACGGCGATTACTACGACGACATCTACACCCAGGCCGGCTGCGCGTCGCTTAAGTGGAGCGCCGACGAGTGCCAGGTCAAGGCCTACGAGCGGCTGGACTATAACGTCAGCTACACCGGCATCAAGAACCTGACGCTGTCGATGTATGTGCGCAACCTTACCAATCGCCGGCCGCCGCTGGACCTGCGCGAATTCAACAGCGGCGGTGGCGGCATCGTCCCGCAGAACTATGCCGACGTCGAGGGCCGCATGGTGCGTGTGACAGCGGAATACAAGTTCCGCTAGGTAGGGTACTACCAATTTCTCTTCAAAAATCATATCGGCTATTGGCAAAAAACATAAGCCACAGTTGTGATCTCGGCAATTAGAATCAAGCTTAAAAACCGAGGAGACGATATGAAACATGCATGGGTCGCGTTGCTTTTCGCCACGCTCATTGCCTGCGGAGGAGGGACGGGCGCCACCGGTACGTCAACACCCGCCCTCCCGCCGGTGGCGAGCGCCGCCGGCTGTGGCGGCGCAGCCAGGCTGACCACCGGCATGCGCACGCTCGTCAGCGACGGTGTCCAGCGCAGCTACTGGGTCGAGATGCCGGCCGCTTACGACCGCAACAAGACCTATCCGGTGATCATCGGGCTGCACTGGCGTGACGGCAGCGCGGCCGATGTTTACGGTTGGAGCGGTTTTTTCGGCCTGAAGAATTTGTATGGCGCCAATGCCATCTTCGTCGCCCCGCAGGGCCTGGATAAGGGGTGGGCGAACACCGGCGACCGCGACATTCGCTTCTTGCGCGCCATGATCGGCGAGGTACAGCAGGGCGCGTGCACCGACACCCGGCGTGTTTTCGCCACCGGCTTCAGCTTCGGCGGCATGATGTCCAACGCCATCGGATGCCAGATGGGCGACGTGGTGCGTGCGATCGTGCCGATGGCCGGTGCGCTCTGGAGCGGCTGTGGCAGTTCTTCCCACAAGGTGGCGGCCATGTTCATCCACGCCAAAGACGATAACACCGTGCCTTACTCGGCGGGGATGGAGGCGCGCGATCTTTTCCTTAAGCGTAATAGTTGTAGTGCCGCCACCGTGTCGGTGGGGAGTAACGGCTGCGTCGAGTACCAGGGCTGCGACAGCGGCAAGCCCGTGATGTGGTGCGGCACGGAGACCGGCGGCCACTGGTATCCTGGTTTCTCGGCGCAGGAGTCCAAGGCATTCTTTGATCGGTTCCAGTAACCATGTCCTTCACGCGCCGTTCGATGCTCAAGGCCACCCTCGCGGCGCTGCCGGTGTATTGCGCCGCCAGCGATCCCGGACAACCGTTGCGGGCGCGCGCCTTCCTGGCAGATCAGGTGCGCTTGCTGCCGGGAAGTCCGTTTTACGTAAGGCAGGAGCTGCATCGCAAAGGTGTGCTCGCGTCTTATGATCCCGACAGGCTGCTTTACCCCTACCGCGCTTTGGCCAAGCTTCCCCAGAGAGCGGGCATCGAGAGCGGTTACGACGGCTGGGACAGTGGATTTCTTCGCGGGCATATGACAGGGCACTATTTGTCCGCCGCCTCGCGCATGGCGGCGGCTACGGGAAGCGTGCTTTTTCGCGAAAGGGTCAACTATGTCGTGCGCGAGCTCTCCAGATGCCAACAAGCCTTGAATCTTGATGGTTACCTGAGCGCCTTTTCCACGGCCGCTTTCGACCAGCTTGAAGGCAAGCCCGGCGTCGATGCCGGGGGCATTGGCGTGCCTTATTACACGATCCAGAAGATCATGTCGGGCCTGCTTGATGCCCATGCGTATGTCGGCAACAAGCAGGCACTCGAGCTGCTCACTGGCATGGCGGACTACTTTGGCAAACGGCTTGCCGCGCTGAATGCCGCACAGATTGAACGGATGTTCCGCACTGACGCCAGCCGCAATCCCCAAAACGAATTTGGTGCGATGAGTGATGTGCTGACGGAGCTTTTCAAAATCGATCAGGATCCGCGCCGCCTTGAAGCCGCTCGCATGTTCAATCGCGCATGGTTTTTCGGCCCGCTCGCCGAGGGTGAGGACAGGCTGGGCGGCCTGCATGCCAACACGCACATCGCACAAGTGGTGGGCTTGGCGAATTGCGCGAACGTCAACGGCAATCCGGAGGAACTGAAGGCGTCCGAGAACTTCTGGCGGCTGGTTGTGCATAAGCATTCGTTCACCAATGGTGGCACCTCGGTTAACGAGTGGTTCGATCAGCCCGGCGCGGAGGTCGGCCCGTCCATCGATGATCAGAAGGTATTGCCGCCGACCACCGCCGAGACGTGTAACACCTACAACATGCTCAAGCTGACCGCCAGGCTGTTCGAGCGTCATCGTCGGGCGGAGCTTGCTGATTACTACGAGCGTGCCTTGTACAACCATGTGTTGGCGTCGGTGGCGCCGGATTCTGGCGCCACGACCTACTTCACGCCGTTCCACGGGGACTTTCGCACCTATCTCAACGGCAGCTTTTGCTGTACCGGCAGCGGTATTGAAAACACCGCGCGCTACAACGAAGGGATTTACTTCCGCAATGATGATGCGCTGTGGGTGAACCTGTATATCCCGTCCGAGCTCAATTGGCGGGAAACCGGGATGATTTGGCGGCAGCAAGGGGACATCACGCGCGGCGAGCCGGCGCGCCTGACGGTGATCGAACCGGGCGCCGCCGCCGTCACGCTCCATTTGCGCGTCCCGGCATGGGTGGCCAAACCGGTGACGGTAAAGATCAACGAGAAGCCGCAAAGTGTGAAAGCCAGCCCCGCTAGCTATATCGCGCTAAGGCGGCAATGGAAGGCCGGTGACGTGGTCGAGCTTGCGTTGCCGGCTGGGCTGCGGCTGGAGCGAGCCCGGGACGACTCGTCGATGGTCTCCATGTTCCACGGTCCCGTATTGCTGGCCGGAGAACTTGGCAGGGGCAATATGCCTGTCAGCGACGTGGGTGACAAGGATGCTTACCTGAAGCTCGCGCCGGCACCGGTGCCCGATATCGTCAGCAAGTCCGACGATCCTGCCGACTGGCTCGTTCCGCTCCCCGGTGATCCGTGCGCGTTCAAGATGAAGGACGCCGGTCCGGTGGACGGAATTGTCGTTCGTCCTTTATTTGACTTGCACCATCAACGCTATGCCGTTTATTGGCGCCTTCGCAAAGACACGCCGTCGGATAGCTGAATCGTGATAGCGTCCTTTTTGCGTTCGCACCATGAATGGTGTGACAATGGCGGTTCTTGCATGTAAAATGCGCACCAATACGTGAATGGTGCCCTTCTGCTTGTCAGCCGAAGGGTGAAACGGGAAGCCGGTGACGCGCGAGATTTTCATTTCGCGCCAGTCCGGCGCAGCCCCCGCTGCTGTAAGCCTGACGACTCTGATCGAACGCCACTGCGCATTGCGCGGGAAGGCAGGATCAGGGAAGGATGACGGCGAGCCAGAAGACCGGCCAGTCACGATGCATGCGTAAAGCCCGGGGTGTGGCTTTGCCAGAGATATGTTCATCGTTTTCCGTTGCCCTTGAAGCACTCGCACACCGTCCTCGTGCGCGTTCCGTTCGCCCTGCGCGCACGGTGCGCGCAGGGCCGGCTGGTGTGCGGGCGCGTCGGGCATTCACTTTCTCGAGAGATTCCCGCATGATCCAGTCCTGCCACGCTTATTCCACTTCCATGCGTCCCATCGTCGCCGCCGTCGCACTGCTGTGCGCCCCGGGGGCGTGGGCTCAGCAAGCCGAGATCATGCCCACAGTGACTGTGCAGGGCGATGCATCGCATGAAGGACTGGGATTGGCCCGCCAGAGCGCCACGGCCAGCCGTTTGAACCTGACAGCGCAGGAACTGCCGGCCAGCGCCGAATCGCTCAGCGCCGACACCATGCAGGCGCGCGGCGATTTGCTGGTGAAGGACGCCGTCACGCGTACCACCGGCCTGACCGACATCAGCTCGCCTGGCAATGGCGTGGCCTATTCCGCGCGCGGTTTCAGCGGCAACGGCTCGGTGGCGATGCTGGAGAACGGTCAGCGGCCTCAGGTCGGGTCGGGCACGGCCACTTATCCGTCCGATCCGTGGGGTTATGAGTACATCGAAGTGCTGCGCGGTCCGGGTTCCATCGTCTACGGCAGCGGCACCACCGGCGCCACCATCAACGCCGTGCGCAAGGCGCCTTCGCGCGCCAGCTCCTTCGAAGCGATGGCTGGCTACGGCGGCGGCAAGGCGCTGCGCGGCGGCGTCGGCGCCACCGGCGCACTGGGGGAGAAGGGGGCGTTCCGCATCGATGCCTATGCCGATCGCAGCGACGGTTTCATTGATCGCGGCGAGTCCCGCCACGGCAAGATCCTGACCAGCATGACCTATGCGCTGACGGCGGACCTCGACCTCGACATGTCGCTCGATCACCTGGAGCAGAAGCCGCAGCGTTACTTTGGCACGCCGCTGGTCAACGGCCATATCTCGCGCGAACTGCGCGACCAGAACTACGACGTCGGCGATGCCGACATCTCGTTCAATGACGACAAGGCCATCGCCCGGCTGACCTGGCGTGTGACGCCCGCGCTGACCATCAGCAATGAGCTGGCGTACATGAAGGCGCGCCGTAACTGGCGCAACGCCGAATACTATTATTACGACACGCAAGCCAACGTGGTCGAGCGCAGCGACTACATCGCCATCCAGCACCGCCAGGAGCAGACCGGCAATCGGCTGGAAGCGCGCTGGAACGCCGGCGCCAACCGCGTCGTCGCCGGCTGGGAGGTGGCCAGCATCAACTTCCAGCACAACAATAATTCGCCATACGGCGGCTCGTCCACCGTGACGCCGACCGGCTTTAACCCGGGCGTGTTCGATAGTCCGGATCCGGTCAAACCCAACTTCAGGACCGACACCACCACCAACGCGCTGTATGTTGAAGATGCGTACAGCGTTGCCGATAGCCTGCTGCTGCTGGGCGGCGTGCGTCACGACCAATACAAGGTCGGGCGGGTCAGCCTGCTGGGCGCGGCTGGCTTTACTTCCAGGCTGCATTCGAACGCGGTGCGCCTCGGCCTGACGTGGAAGCTGGCCAGCGATACCTCGCTGTACGGCCAGGTCAGCAGTGGTAGCGACCCGGTCGTCAGCTTGCTGTCGCTGAACCTGGCCAACAGCCGCTACAAGCTGACCAGTTCGCGCCAGGTCGAGACTGGCGTCAAGCAGTCGCTGGCCAACGGCAAGGTGGAATGGACGGCGGCGTTGTACCACATCGGCAAGGACGACATCATCACGCGTGACCCGTCCAATCCGGCGCTGTCGATCCAGGGCGGCTCGCAATCGTCGCGCGGTGCGGAAGCGACCGCCAGCGTGACACTGGCGCAAGCATGGCGACTGGAAGCGAATGCGGCGTACACCGACGCCCAGTTCGACCAGCTTATCGAAAGCGGCAACGTGTCGCGTGCCGGCAATCGTCCGGCCGACGTGCCGAAGGTATCGGCCAACTTGTGGCTCAATTACCGCCGCGACGGCTGGCGCGGCGCGCTGGGCGCGCGTTATGTCGGCGCGCGCTTCATCGACAACGGCAACACGCAGGTGCTGCCGGCCTACACCACGCTGGATGTCTCGCTGGGCTGGAATGTCAACCGCAATGTCGTGGTGCAGCTCAACCTGCGCAACCTGACCGACAAGCTGTACGCCGCCACCTCGTACAGCGACAGCCAGTACCTGCTGGGTGATCGTCGTCACGCCGAGTTGACGGTGCAATGGCGTTATTGATGGCGCAGGCAATGGGCTCATGGAAGCGCCAACTGCACTTATGGCATCGCTGGCTGGGCATCGTGCTCGGCTTGCTGGTGCTGCTGTGGTTTGGCTCCGGCATCGTGATGATGTATGTCCCGTATCCGTCGCTGAGCGAACAGGAGCGCATGCAATGGCTGATGCCGCTCGACGCCTCTCAGATCAAGCTGAGCGCCTGGGACGCGTGGCAGGCGAGCGGTGAGCCGGGTATTCCAGGCGTGGTGCGGCTCAACAGCGTTGCCGGCCGTCCGGCCTATCATTTCAAGGTCGATGGCAGGTGGACGTCGGTGTGGGCCGACAATGGCGCGGCGCTACAGGTGACCGGGACGATAGCCAAGGCCTCCGCCGGCAGCGCGGCGCCCGGCGCCAGGGCGATGTCGGTCGATGTTGTCGATCTGGACCAGTGGACCTTCGGCCGTGTGAAGGAACACCGGCCGCTGTACCGCGTGGCAGCTGTCGATGCGGCAGGCAGTGTGCTGTACGTGTCGGGCCGCACCGGTGAGCTGGTGCGTGACACCACGCGCAGCGAGCGCGCCTGGAATTGGGCCGGGTCCGTGATCCACTGGATTTATTTCACGCCATTGCGCACGCATGGGCAACCGTGGCGGCAGGTGGTGATGTGGAGTTCCGGCGCGGCTTTCCTGCTGGTCATGCTGGGCATGGTGCTGGGTATCCAGCGTGTGCGGCTGCGCCGGCGATACGCGGGTGGGCGGCGCTCACCTTATCGCGGCTGGCAGGCGTGGCATCATTGGCTGGGCCTGGGAATGGGGACACTGACGCTGACTTGGCTGTTCAGTGGCTGGCTGTCCGTCACGCCGTTCGACTGGCTGTCCTCGCCGGGCGTGACAGACAAGGACCGGCTGGCGTTTGCCGGCGGCCCGCTGGAGCCCAAGGACCTGTCGCTGTCAGTCGCGGAGCTGGTTCGAACGCATACGGGATTGCTGGAGCTGGAGTGGCGGCGGGTGGATGGCAGGCTCTACTTGAGCGCATTCGATCGCATGCGGCGCAGGCTGTTCGACGCGGCCAGCGGCCTCGTGGTGACCTCGATTCCCGAGCAAACGCTGCTGCATGCGGTGCGGGCGACGCGACCGGATGTGCCCTTGCTGGCGGCGGAAATGCTCGGCACCGGAGACAGCTATTACTACAGCCACCACGCGGAAGCGGCATTCCCCGTGCTCCGCGTGCGGTTCAAGCTGACCGATGAAGCGACATTCTACGTGGACCCGGCCCAGGGGCTATTGGCCGGCTACGCGGACAGCAACAGCAAGTGGAACCGCTGGCTGTTCAACGGGTTGCACCAACTCGATTTCGCGGCCATGGTGCGTGCGCGGCCGGCATGGGACATCATGGTGGCGTCGCTCTGCGTGCTGGGCGCGATGCTGAGTGCGACCGGTCTGGTGCTGGGTTGGCGGCGGCTCCGGAAGCGCCGGCCGGGCAACAACGCCGGCGCGGCGGTATCGCGCATCTGAGGTATTGATACCAAATTAGTCCTGTTGTAGGCTGGTGTTCCTCTGCCACCCTCCGCGTTACGTTGATTTCGATGAATCTGATCCATCCGCTACCGATCTCGATCCTGACCGTGGACGACCACCCGCTGTTCCAACAGGGCATCGCCAGCGTCATCAACGTCGAACCCGATCTGTACCTGGTCGGCCAGGCCGGCAGCGGCGCCGAGGCGGTCGCGCTGTATCGCCAGACGCGTCCGGCCATTACGTTGATGGACTTGCAGTTGCCGGACATGAGCGGCATCGACGCCATCACCGCCATCCGCGCGGAATTCCCGGCCGCGCGCATTGTCGTCCTGACCACGCTGGAGGGCGACGTGCACGCGACTCGCGCCATCAAGGCGGGCGCGGTCGGGTTCATCTACAAGAGCACGGTACGCAAAAACCTGCTGGACACGCTACGCAGCGTCCACACCGGCGGGCGCTGCATCCCACCATCGCTGGTGTACGCGCTAGCGGAGACGCGCAACGGCAACGCCATCACCCCACGCGAGGTCGACGTGCTCAAGCTGGTTGCGCGCGGCAATTCCAATCCGATGATCGCTGTGGCGCTGGGGCTGTCCAGCGAAACGGTCAAGGGCTATATGAGCAGCATCCTGCTCAAGCTCGGGGCGCGTGATCGGACCCACGCGGTAATGATCGCGCTGGAGCGGGGCATCCTCAGCCTCTGACGACGCACCTCTGCATAGAGTAGCAGACCACACTACCTCGATCGAGGTAGCGTCGCGCGGTCAGCACCGCCGCTCCCCCTGTTCGGGGGGAAAGCGCGGCGTCATCTTTTCTCCGGCATCGCTCGGCGGCAAAAAAATCAGGCAAGCTGATCCTATGAAAGCGGCTCCCATCGAATGTGGCCTGCTCACTACCTCAGGCCGCTAACACCGCGTCATTCAAGGTAGCTTTTCGGAGGATTGATGAACACACTTAAATTGTTGGCCCTGGTTTTCCTGATGTCGGCCGCCCCGGCGTTCGCCGAGCAAGCCTGTTCCAAACCAGCGCAGGGCAGGGCCGCGCAGGCGGTGCCGGTGATTCACTACAAGACGGCGAATATCGACGGCATCAATGTCTTCTACCGCGAGGCCGGACCGGCCAATGCGCCGGTGCTGCTGCTGTTGCATGGCTTCCCGACCTCGTCCCATATGTTCCGCAACCTGATCCCGCTGCTGGCCGACCGCTACCATGTGATCGCACCGGATTACCCCGGCTTTGGCCAGAGCGACTCGCCGGACCGCGCCCAGTTCAAATACACCTTCGCCAATTTCGCCGACATCACCGACAAGCTGACCGTAGCGCTGGGTGTCAAGAAATACAGCATGTACATGATGGACTATGGCGCGCCGGTCGGTTACCGCATGGCGATCAAGCATCCTGAACGCGTGCAGACGCTGATTATCCAGAATGGCAATGCCTACACCGAGGGCCTGGGCGCCTTCTGGGACCCGATCAAAGCCTACTGGGCGGACGGCTCGCAGGCGCACCGCGAAGCCATCGGCAACCTGGTGACGCTGCCGATCACCAAGTTCCAGTACACGGACGGCATGAGCGACGTTTCCCGCATCAGTCCTGACAACTGGATCATCGACCAGGCGTTGCTGGACCGTCCGGGCAACCGCGAGATCCAGCTCGACCTGTTCCTCGATTACGGCACCAATCTGCCGCTGTATCCGGACTTCCAGGCCTTCTTCCGCAAGGTCCAGCCGCCCACCCTGATCGTATGGGGCAAGAATGACAAGATCTTCCCGGAAGCCGGCGCGCACCCCTATCTGCGCGACCTGCCCAAGGCTGAAATGCACATCCTCGACAGCGGCCACTTTGCGTTGGAAGACCAACTGCACGTGATGGCGCCGCTGATCCACAACTTCCTCGACCGCAAGCTCTGCAAGGATGCGAAATGACCCACCATCGCACGGCGCAGGTGGCCGGCCTCACGCTGTTTTACCGCGAGGCCGGGCCGGCCGACGCACCGGTGGTGGTCCTGCTGCATGGCTTCCCCAGTTCGTCGCACATGTTCCGCCACCTGATCCCGGCGCTGGCTGACCGGTATCGCGTGATTGCGCCCGACCTGCCAGGCTTCGGCCTGTCGGACATGCCGCCGCTGGCGGATTTCCCGTACAGCTTTGCGGCCTTCGCGGACATCGTCGATCAACTGCTGGCGCAGTTGGGCGCCGAAAGTTACGCGCTGTATGTGATGGATTACGGCGCGCCGGTCGGCTTGCGCCTGGCGCTGCTGCATCCTGAACGCGTGTCGGCCCTTATCATTCAGAACGGTAATGCCTACGAAGCCGGCATGGGCGACTTCTGGGCCACCACGCGCGCGCTGTGGGAGGACAACAGCGCGGCCAACCGGGACGCCATGCGGCCTTTCCTCAAGCTGGACGCCACCCGTTTCCAGTATCTGGCAGGGGTGAAGGACGAGACCA
Organism: Duganella sp. SG902; assembly: GCF_013376005.1. Lineage (GTDB taxonomy): Bacteria > Pseudomonadota > Gammaproteobacteria > Burkholderiales > Burkholderiaceae_D > Rugamonas. Next base: position 55,545 of record NZ_JABMJK010000020.1, read on the forward strand.
GAATCGATCCGGCCGCCTGGATACACGACCAGTTTTTCCTCGACCGCCCCGGCAACGACGAAATCCAGCTGGCCATCATGTACGACTACCGCACCAATGTCGCGCTGTATCCGGCCTTCCATGACTACTTCCGGGTGTTTCAACCGCCCGCGCTGATCTTATGGGGTGTCAACGATCCGATCTTCCTGCCCGAAGGCGCGCAAGCCTTCCTGCGCGATTTGCCGCGGGCCGAGCTGCACCACCTCGATACTGGCCATTTCGCGCTGGAAGACAAGACGGACGAAATGGTGCCGCTGATCCGACAATTCCTCAAATAAAGGAGAACTACCATGCAAACCACTTCAACGGCAAAGACCAGCGTGCTGGCAACCGGCGGCGGCGCGCGCCTGCTGGACCCGGCGGACACCCAAGTGCTGCTGCTCGATCATCAGTCCGGCCTGTTCCAGACCGTCAAGGATATTCCGGTCGCTGACCTGCGGCGCAATGTGGCCATGATCGCCCGGCTGTGCACCTTGCTGAAGATTCCGGTCATCACCACCGCCTCGGAACCGGCCGGCAGCAACGGTCCGCTGATGCCGGAAATTCACGAGCTGGCGCCGCATGCGGTCTACGTGCCCCGCAAAGGCGAAGTCAACGCCTGGGACAACGAGGACTTCGTCGCCCAGGTGCGCGCGACCGGCCGCAAAACGCTGGTGATGGCGGGCGTCTGGACCAGCGTGTGCGTGATGTTCCCCGCGCTAGACGCGGTGGCGGCCGGCTACGACGTCTATGCCGTCATCGACGCCTCCGGCGACCCGAGCGAGATGGCGTCGCGCGTATCGCTGGCGCGCTTCGTGCAGGGCGGCGTCAAGCCGACCAGCAGCAACGCGTTGCTGTCGGAAATGCACCGCACCTGGGCGCGCCCGGAGGCAGCCGACCTCGCGCAGCTGTATGCGCTGGCGGCGCCAAATTATGCGGCGGTGATGGAGAGCTACGCACGGGCGCAGCAGGCCGCCAGGGACAGGGTTTAAGGAGTTGGTCATGACATACGGATTCATGGATGTGGCGCGCACGCCGGCGGTACGCGCCGCGCAGGCCGAGATGGGCGCGGATCACCTCTGGGCCGATTTCACGGGGCACCGCGACTTCGATCGCTTCACCGATCAGGAGGAGGCCTTCATCGCGCGGCAGGATACGCTGTACCTGGCCTCCGTGTCGGAAACCGGCTGGCCCTACGTCCAGCATCGCGGCGGACCAGCCGGGTTCGTGAAAATGGTTGACGACCAGACCCTGGCCTTCGCCGATTACCGTGGCAACCGGCAGTACATCAGCACTGGCAATTTCAAGGCCAACGACCGCGCCTGTATCATCATGGTCGACTATCCGCGCCGCGCCAGGCTGAAGATTTACGTCCACGTTGAAAAGCTGGCGCTGGACGCCGACCCGCAACTGGCCGAACGCGTGCTGGACCCGGACTACGGAGCGGTGCCGGAGCGGATCTTCAGGCTGCGGCTGCAGGCCTTCGACTGGAACTGCCCGCAGCACATTACACGGCGCTACACAGAGTCCCAGATCGCCACCGTGGTCGATCCCTTACGCGAGCGTATTGCACAACTGGAGCGGGAGAATGCCGCGTTGCGGCACGCCTGAACTGCCTTATTCATAGGCTAGCCGGCCCGGCAAGGTGACGACCACGCTGGTGCCCACACCTGGCGTGCTGTGGATCGCCAGCTTGGCGTTGATCCGGGCAGCGCGCTCGCGCATGCCGGTAATACCCCAATGCCGTTCCCGTCGTCCTGTTTTTCTTACCGTGTCGTCCAGCCCTTTGCCCTGGTCGCGGACTTCCATTGAGAACATCGTGGCGCCATAGCACAGTTTCACAACCAGCACTTTAGTGCCAGAGTGGCGCAGCGCATTGCTGATCGCCTCCTTGGCGATGGGGAACAATTCTTCTTGCACATGGACCTGCAGCTGACGGCGTGCGCCTTCCTCTTCCAGCAAGCATTCCACACCATAGGGCAGGGCGGCATTGTCACCAAACGTTCTCAGCGCCGACGCAAGATCGTCGCGGTAGAGATGATTAACGCGCAACTCCATCAGTTCCTCGCGGCCTTCCTCCACCACGGCGTCCGCCGCGTCCAGCGCATCGTCGATCTTTTGCTGGACAGCGTCATCTTTCGGCAAATCCGCCTTGATACTGTGGAAGCGAAGACTCAGGCTCAGCACGCTTTGCAGGAAGGTGTCGTGCAGGGTCCGTGCAATGCGCTCTCGTTCATCGATGCGCGTGCGCAGGCGCTCGATCGCGCGCGCGGTCATTTGCTCCAGCCGCCGCAGGTATAGCAGGTAGAGCCCCCCGGCCAGCATGCTGGCGCACAGCAGCTTGAACCACATGGTCTGGTAAAACGCTGGCGCAATGTAGAAACTCAAGCTGGCGGGCGCATCGCTCCAGACGCCGTCCTCATTGGCGGCCATCACTTCGAAGCGGTAATGGCCAGGACCAAGGTTGGTATAGAAAGTTTGCCGTAAGCCGCCGGCGTCGCGCCACTCATGATCCTGGCCGATTAGCCGGGTGCGAAAACGCGCCCGTTCAGGAATCGACAATACGGCGGCGGTAAAATCGATATGCAGGTTCTGGGTGTGCCGGGGGAGTTCTATGCCGTTTGCGGCGCGATAGCGCTGGCGGTCTGTGTGCAGCCAGGTGACGAGCGGTGTGGGCGCAACCCGATTGCGGCTGATCTGGCGCGGATCGATCAGGCCGACGCTGCTTGAGGTGGCGTACCACAGGCGGCCGTCGTCCGCCTCGATCAAGGTGTTCAGCGGGCGCAGTTGCTGGGCCGCGCCGGTATAGCCGTCCAGATAGTCGAAGTGTTGGACCGAGACCTTGTCGGCGCCGTTCCGTGCGGCGGCGAGCTGGGCCGCATCGATGCGGACCAAACCGTCGGAGCAATGCATCCACAGTTCGCCTTGCGCCGTCTGGACGAGGCCGGAAACGCCGGAAAAGGGGCGGCCGGAGCTATCCTTGATCGCGACAAAACGCCCCCGGTGAAAATATGCCAGGCCTTGGTCGCCACCGACCCACAGGGTGCCGCGCCGGCTGAACATGGCCAGCACGTTGCCAACCGTCAGGCCATCGGAGGAATCGAACTGCTGGATCTTGCCGTGCTGTAGCATGGCCATTCTATTGTTGGTGTAGCCGAACCAAAGCCGTTCTTGGGCGTCGGAATGAAGCGATAACGCGGTACGTTCCGCCAACGCCGCATGGCCACCACCCGCATCCCACACACCATTGTTGAAGGTATAGACGCCGCGTTGTGCGATCGACACCCACAGCGAACCATCGGCCGCCACCGCGAGAGCCTGCGTTGCCTGGTCTTGCAACCTCGGCGGGTATGGCCAAAGCCGTACCTTGCCGTCTCGCCTGCGCCACAGCCAATGAGGATCGCCGAACCACAGCGTGCCATCCGGTGCGCGCGCGCCAGCGGTGGCGGAATACATATCACTGGCGATACGCCGGCCATCGGCCGCGGTGGCAAAGGTTGGCGGCGAGATCGGGTCCTTCGACGAATGGCTGCTGATCCAGACTTCGCCGTCGGGGCCTGGCATGATACTGAAATCTGTGCTCCCCGCAGGCATGTCCTGCGGAAGAAGACGGGTTTCCCGAATCCGGTCAACGCCGTTCTCGGTGATAAACCACAAGTTGCCTTCGCGGTCTTCAAGCGGCGGCCGGTAGACGCGGACGGCGCTGAAATCGTGCGGTGCGAGAAATTGCCTCTTCAGTTGTAAGCCGGGACTGTACAGGTGCAGACCGTCCCCCTGACCGATCCACCATGCGTTGCGGCGATCACGGTGCACGCTATAAGGCGTGGCAACCGTGGCGGGCAGGGTAGGCACCGTGACGCTGTCCGTCGTGGGATCATATAAACGCGGCGGCATGCCGAATCTAAATATGAGGACTTTGCCGTCCGCCAGCAACTGACTGGGCTGCATACTGCCAAAGTCGCTGACGCGCCGGAATCTATGCGTGCCGGGGAGATTGCGATAGACGCCCGTAAGGTGCGTTACCAACAGACTGCCGTCATGCAAAATGTTGAGATGAGGCTGGTCGCCGGCGGGTAAGCCATCGGCCGGCGACACCTGTCGCCAACGGGCGCCGTCCAACCAATAAATCCCGGAAGCACTGGAAAACCACATCGTTCCGTCGCTGGTTTTTCCGAACCGTGAGATGGCACTTGGCGGCACGCCTTCCGCTTCGCGGTAGTGCCGTACCGTGCCACGGTCAAACACCGAGATGCCGCCATGTTCGTAGCCCACCCATAGCGCGTCACCAAACAAGGCCAGCGAGTACACATTGGGAGACAATAAGCGGTGACCGGCGATGTCATCCATGCGCTCGAAACGGACACCGTCAAACCGGAACAGTCCGTTGACGGCGCCAAACCAGAGCATGCCAGTTCGGTCCTGCAGCATGGCGCTGGCGTCGGACGGCGCCCCGTCACGGTTGCTCCAGGCCTGGTGGAACGGGCTTGACTTCCAGAACGGCATCGGCTCAACAGCCGATTTGGCGGGCTGGAAAAATGCCATCAGTACCATTGAGGTGCCAGCCCAGACGTTCAGTATTTTTTTTGAACGTGACCTCATGTTGCTGGTGCGCGGAGACGTGAAAGCATAGTCGGAAAAGACAGCATTTAATAATCGAGTGAGAATGATAAATCCAGGTAGGCCCGCTGGTGCTGATGGGCAATGCCTGCGGCGTGGGGCAGGCGAGCTGGTGGCTTCCGTTTTCAATCTCGATAGTGGTAGCGGCAAGAAATGATGATTAATTCGTCATTTTGAACTTCATAGACGAGCCGATTGGTTTCATCTATGCGTCGTGACCAGCAACCACTAAGGCTATGTTTTAATGCCTCAGGTTTTCCAATACCTTCAAAGGGATCTCTTCTGGCCGCCAGGATCAAGTCATTGATGCGCCTAAGTGTCTTTTTGTCCTGAGTTTGCCAGAAGAGATAGCTATCCCAGGCCTCATCCGTGAACTTTAAGCTGAGCATTTTGCGGGTCCTCCGCGCCGGAAACATTCACTAACTCCCGAGGTTGGGCTTGACCTGCGCGAGCTTGGGAAAGGGATTTGGCCAAATGCGCCGCGTTTGCGGGCGAACTCAGCAAATGCACGGTTTCAATCAGACTGTTGTAATGATCGAGGGACATGATTACGGCGTCCGGCGCGTCTCTGCGCGAGATGATGGTGACGTCGGCATCCTCAACCACTTGATCGATGACGGCTCGCAGGCTGTTGCGGGCATCAGAAAAGTTGACGATTCTCATGTCGTTACTCCTTTCATTTTTGTACTTTTAGTCGTACAAGTGACAGTATGCCTCTAAATGGTGGGGGCGCAAACCACGCGCTGCATAATTTGGTTGACGGGCGACCATGGCCTGTTTATCATCTCGAAAAATGACAACGTTGGACATTTTGTGTCCAGCAAAGCGAATTCAACAGAAAAACGGTGGCGGGAGACGGAGTGGCAACAATTCATGATGTCGCTGAAAAGGCGGGCGTGTCGATCAAGACGGTGTCGCGGGTGTTAAACGGCGGTACCGAGGTGTCCGAAAAGACGCGCACCCGCATCGAGCAGGCGATGCGCGCGCTGGAATTTACACCCTCGGCGGCGGCGCGCATGCTGCGCGGGCGCCCGACAGGCCTGGTGGCGGTCATCGCCGAGCAGTTGACCACCACGCCTGACTCCACGGAGATCATCAAGGGCATTCAGCAGGTGTGCGAACAAATGGGCAAGGTGCTGCTGATCGGCGAGACCGGCGGCAGCGCCGACGTCGCCGAGCGACTGGTGGCCGACATGCGGGAACGCCGCGTCGAGGCCATGCTGTTCGCGACGCCGTTTCATCGCCAGGTCGAGCTGACCGCGGCGCTGGGCGGCACGCCCACCGCGCTGGCCAACTGTTTCGAGGGCGCGAACCGCTATCTGCAGGCGGTGCCGGATGATGAGGGCGGCGGCTACGCCGCGGCGCAAATCGTGCTGCAAGCGGGCCACCGCAAGATCGCTTTCCTGCAACTGATACCGGGCATGGTGGCGACCGGACTGCGCATGCGCGGGGTGCGGCGGGCGCTGCGCGAGCACGGCGTGACGCCCAATCCCGCGTGGCTGCTCCACGGCGCGGAAGCGGGGGAGGCCGATGAGTTTTCGCATCTGGCCGAATCGGTGGGGCGGCTGTTCGACAACGCCGACCGGCCCACCGCCATCCTGTGCGGCAACGACAAGATGGCCATGCGCGTGATTTTTATTCTGCAGCGGCGCGGCCTGCGGGTGCCGGCCGATGTGTCGATCGTCGGCTTCGACGATTTCCGGCTGATCTCCGAGGCGCTCGATCCCGGCCTGACGACGGTGGCGTTGCCCTACCGCGAGATCGGCGAGCTGGCCGGCCGCCATGTGCTCGACCCGGCCACCCAGCCGGCCGCCACCGTGCGCGTGCCGTGTGTTCCGGTCATACGCGGCACGGTGGCGGCGCCGCCGAAGAAGGTGAAGCCATGAGGCGCTTGTCATGGATGCTGCTGGCGGCGCTGGCCGCGCCGGTACTGGCCGCGCCGGTGGAGATCAAGCTGTGGCGGCACGACACCGGCGACGCCGAGATGAGCGCCGGCAAAGCCGCCGCCGAGCGTTTCAACCGTTCACAGCAGCGCTGGCGGATCCGCATCGAGGCGATTCCGCAAGGCTCGTACACCGAGTCGATCACCGCCGCCTCGATGGTCGGGCAACTGCCATGCATCATCGCGATGGATCAGCCGACCGTGCCCAACTTCGCCTGGGCCGGCCATGTTCGGGCGCTGGACCAGTTGCTGCCGGCAGCGGCGGTGGCGCCCCTGCTTGAAGGCGGGCGCGGCACCTACAAGGGGCGGCTGTATAGCGTCGGCCAGTTCGACGTCGTGCTGGCGCTGTTCGCGCGCCGCTCCCAACTGGCCGCGCTGGGCGTGCGCGTCGCCACCATCGACCGGCCATATACGGCGGCGGAATTCCACGACATCCTGCTGAAAGCCCGGCAAAGCGGCCGTTACAGGTTCCCGCTCGACCTGAACGGGCGGTTCAAGGGCGAGTGGTATAGCTACGCGTTCGCGCCCTGGCTGCAAAGCGCCGGCGCCGACCTGATCGACCGCGCCACGTATTTGCGGGCCGACGGTGTGCTCAACAGCGACGCCGCGCTGGAGGTGGGCCGCTATTACGGCAGACTGTTCAAGGACAAGCTGGTGGAACGCAATCCGGCCGACGACCGCGCGTTCGAGCAGGGCCGCACGCTGTTTCACTACACCGGCTCCTGGAAGGCGCGCGACTACAGCGCGCAATTCGGCGACGACCTGGTGGTGATGCCGCCGCCGGATTTCGGCCACGGTCCGAAGATCGGCGCCGCTTCCTGGCAGTGGGGCATTACCCGCAGCTGCCAGCATCCCGATGGGGCGGCCGCGTATCTGGCTTTCTTGATCTCGACGCCGGAGATGGCGGCGGCCTCGCGCGACACCGGCCTGGTGCCGGTCAGCGCCGAGAGCGCGGCATTGACCGAACACTATCGGCCGGGCGGCGACTGGCGCATCTACTTTGAATTCGCCAAACGCTACGCGGTGCCGCGGCCGGCCACCCCGGCTTATCCCGCGATGTCGGCGGCGTTCGAGAAAGCCATGGTCGACATGCGCAGCGGCAAGGATCCGGCGGAGGCGCTGGACGAAGCGGTGGAGGCGACGGAACGCAACATCACGCGCAACAACGGCTACGGCTTCGGCGCGCCGGGAGAGGGCTTATGAAGATCAAACTGGGTCAGGACCATCCACTCGCGGTGGCGGCGTTCGCCTCGCCGGCACTATTGCTGTTCATGCTGTTCGTCGCGCTGCCGATGTTGCTGGCGGCCGGCGCCACGTTCACCAACCACCGGCTGATGTCGCCGGAGCCCACCCGCTACGTCGGCCTGGATAACTACCAGCGGCTGTTGGCGCTCAAGGTGGCGGTCATCGAACCGCTGCGCGACAGCCAGGGCGCGCTGGCGCGGGACGAGGACGGCGTGCGTTTCCCCACCTGGCGCCAGGTGCGCAAGGAGCGGCCGGCGCTGGAGGGCTACCGCGTCGCATTCTCGCTGGACGTGGGCGACGCGCGCGTGGTGCTGGCCGCCAGCGATCCCTTGTTCTACCGCTCGCTGATCAACACCTTCCTGTTCGCGCTGCTGGTGCTGCCCTTGCAGTGCGGCGTGGCGCTGGGACTGGCCATCCTGGTCAATCAGAAGGTGAGGGGGCGGGTGTTTTTCCGCACCGTGTATTTCGCCCCGGTGGTGACCTCGATGGTGGTGGCCTCGATCGTCTGGGCCTTCATGCTCAACACCGATCGCGGCATGCTGAATGAGTTGCTGCGCAGCCTGCTGAACGACCCCAATGCCGGACCGGACTGGCTGGGCGACAGCCACTATGCCTTGCCGGCCATCGCCTTGATGTCGGCCTGGCAGGGCGCGGGTTTCCAGATGCTGGTGTTCCTGGCCGGCCTGCAGTCGATCTCGCCTGAGCTGTACGAGGCGGCCACGCTGATGGGCGCCAACGCCTGGCAGCGCTTCGTGCACGTCACCTTGCCGGGGCTGCGCAACACCATCATCTTCGTGCTGGTGTCGACCACGCTGCTGGCGTTCGGCCTGTTCACGCAGGTCGACGTGATGACCTCGGGCGGGCCGCTCGATTCCACCACCACGGTGGTGTACAACGCGGTGCGCAGCGGCTTCAGGGAGCAGGACGTCGGTTACGGCTCGACGATCACGCTGGTGTTCTTCGTCATCGTGCTGGCGCTGTCGGCGTTGCAGCGCGTGCTGGTAGCGAAAGGAGAGGGCAAATGAAAACCAAGCTGCGGGAACGCCTGCGCGGCGGCGCGCTGCTGATCCTGATGAGCGCCATCGGCGTGGTGTTCATCGCGCCATTGCTGTTCATGTTTATCTCGTCGTTCAAGGACGACGCGGCGATCTTCGCCAACTTGAGCAGCTGGTCAGCCTATCTGCCGGGCGCCGGCTGGTCGCTGCGCAACTACAGCGCCGTGTTTGAAAAAAGCGATCTGCCATCGTTCCTGCTGAACTCGACGCTGATCGCCAGCCTGATCGTGGTCGGCGGCGTCATCGTCAACAGCATGCTGGCCTACGCCATCGCCCGCATGCGCTGGCGCGGACGGCAACTGGCGCTGGCGCTGGTGGTGGCCATGGTGATCGTGCCGTTCGAGGTGATCGCGATTCCGCTGCTGTCGCTGGTGGCGCGCCTGCCGTGGCCGGCGCTGGAGCATGGTCAGCTGGTGCTGCACAGCGGCTGGTTCAACAGCCTGCACGTGCAGGTGATCCCCTTCCTGGCCAACGCCTTCTGCGTGTTCCTGTTCTACCAGTTCTTCCGCGACATCCCGCCGGAGCTGGACGAGGCGGCCAAGATGGACGGCGCCGGGCCATGGACCGTGTACGCCCGCATCATCATGCCGAACAGCGGCCCGGTGATCGCCACCGCCGCCATCGTGCTGTTCATCTCCGCCTGGAACCAGTATCTGTGGCCGATCATGGTGATCCAGGGCGAGGCGTTCCGGCCGGTGCAGCCGGGCATACAACAATTTTTCGGACGCACCAATTCGTGGGGGCAGATCATGGCCTACGCATCGGTGATCACACTTCCCGTGCTGACGGTGTTCCTGGTCTTCCAGCGGCAGTTTGTCGCCTCGGTGGCCGGCACCGGCATCAAGGGCTAACCTTGGAACATGACTGGCTATGACGCTTAAACTGAACGACAAATACATCTGGGACTTCTGGCACTTTGAGGAGGCGGGCGAGCAGCACCTGTTCTTCCTGCAGGCGGACCGCGCCATCGGCAACCCGGACCTGCGTCACTGGAACGTCTCGATCGGCCACGCGGTGTCGACCGACCTGCGCCACTGGACGCCGCTGGGCACGACCTTCGGCCCGTCGGCCTCGCCGGCGTGGGACGACTTCACCACCTGGACCGGGTCGGTCATCAAGGCGGAGGGGCGCTACCACCTGTTCTACACGGGCACCAGCCGCGCTGAAAACGGCCTGCGCCAGCGCATCGGCCACGCGACCTCCGACAGCCTCAATGGTCCGTGGACGCGCGTCGGCAGCGGCCTGGCGCTGGATCTCGACGAGCGGTTTTACGAAGAGCATGCGGAAGGCCGCTGGCATGACCGCGCGCTGCGCGACCCGTGGGTGCTGCCGGAGAAGATCGACGGCCAGTACCATATGTTCTACACCGCGCGCCGCAACGATGGCCCGCTGTACGAGCGCGGCGTGATCGGCCACGCGGTATCGCCGGACCTGGTGCACTGGAACGCCACCGCGCCGGTCTACCAGGGCGGCCACTACGGCCAGCTGGAAGTGCCGCAAGTGTTCGAGCGAGATGGCCGCTGGTACTGCGTGTTCTGCAACGTCGCGCCGCACTGGTCGGAAGCCATGCGCGCGCGCCATGACGGCGGCGTCTCGGGCACCCACTATCTGGTGGCGGATCATCCACTGGGACCGTGGCAGCCCGCGCCCGGATTCCTCGACGGCGACATACCATGCCGCCGCTACGCCGGTAAAATCCTGCGCGATCCGGTGACTGGCCACGACTGCCTGATGGCGTTTGAGGATACCGGCGGCGACGGCCAGTTCGTCGGCCAGATCTGCGATCCGATTCCGCTCCGCCTGGAGCAAGGCCGCTATTTTTTGGCTGAAAATGACAACGATGGACAATAACAAGCGATAACCCTGCACAAGGAGACAGCATGAATCGCAAACACGCCACGGCACTGCTGCTGGCCGCGTCAATGACGGCGCAAGGAAATGCCGGCGGCGTACCGCTGGCACGCTGGTCACTGGACCAGCAAAGCGGCAAGCAGGCCACGGAAACCGTGTCCGGCCGTCAGGATCCGGTCAACTATGTATTCAACCAGGCGCGCTTCAAGCCGGATTCGCCGCCGCTGTGGCGCGGCGCGGCGAGCTGCGTGGTCAACGGCTGCCTGCTGTTTGACGGCTATTCGACCGACATCGCCGCACCGTCTCTCAGCACGGGCCAGCTGGGCCAGGGTTTCACGCTGAGCGCATGGGTGGCGCCGCATGCTTTCGAATGGGGCGACGGCGGCCACTACTCGGCCTTCCTCAGCCAGTTCGACGCCGGGGCCAAGCAGGGTTTTTCGTTCGGCATGTACCGTTTCGGCACCTGGGGCATCAAGCTGGGACTGGGCAGCGAGATCGCCGACGTCCGCGTGCGTGAGCGCAAGCTGCCGCGCGACAGCTGGTCGCACGTCGCGGCGAGCTATGATCCGGCCAGGCGGCTGGTGTCGCTGTACCTGAATGGCGAGCGGCTGGTGCACGTCGCGCTGCCGGCCGGCGGCGAGTTCGCCATGCCGTCCGTGCCGCTGACGATAGGGCGGTACTCGCAGCCGGAGCGGATCGGCGGCGTGTTCAAGCTCAATACCTTCCTCGGTCTGATGGACGAGGTGCGCATCGACGCCGGCCCTTCCGACGGCGCAGCCATCGGGCGCATGGTGGCGGACGATCTGGCGGCGCATGGCGGCAAGGCGCCGCGCCTGTCGGTCGCTGAGGTCAGCATTCCGGCGTCGGTGTTCGACGGCGACCTCCATCGCCCGCAATATCATGTGCTGCCCGACGCCGGCTGGATGAATGAACCGCACGCGCCGTTCTACTTTCAGGGCCAGTATCACCTGTTCTTCCAGAAAAACCCCTTTGGCCCGTTCTGGCACCAGATCCACTGGGGCCATTGGGTCAGCCAGGACATGGTGCATTGGCGCGAACTGCCGATCGCGCTGGCGCCGGAGGACGACGGCCTGGCGAGCGACGGCGTCTGGTCCGGCAGCGCCACCCAGGCGGCGGATGGCACGCCGGTGCTGTTTTTCACGGCGGGCAACGATCAGGCGCGCCCGAACCAGCGCACCGGCATGGCGACGCCGGCCGATGTCAACGATCCGGACCTGGTGCGCTGGACCAAGTATCCGCGGCCGGTCACATTGCAGCCCGAAGGGGAGGGGCGTTTCGGTGAGTTCCGCGACCCCTACGTATTCCGTCACGCGGACCGGTGGTTCCAGCTGGTCGGGTCGTCGTTGCCGGGCCGTAGCGGCACGGCGCTGGTGTTCGAGTCCACCGACCTGCGCAACTGGAGCGCGCGCGGACCGCTGTTCTCGATCGACGCCAAGGGCTTTGCCGGGCTGGACGCCACCTGGGAGCTGCCAGTGCTGCTGCCCATCGGCAAAGGCAAGGATGGCCGCGAGCGGCATGTATTCCTGATGGACGTGCGCGCGCAGGCCTATTATTGGATCGGCGTGTTCGACCCGGCCAGCGCCCGCTTCACGCCGGATAGCGAAGCGCCGCGCGTGTTCGACCTTGGCCAGGGCCATTTCTCCGGCCCGAGCGGCTTCGTCGATCCCAAGACCGGCCGCAGCATCGTGTTCTCGATCGCCCAAGGCGAGCGGTCCTTGCAGGACGAGTACGACGCCGGCTGGGCCCACAACGGCGGCCTGCCGATCACGCTGTCGCTGGGCGACGATGGCGACCTGCGCCTGGCGCCGATCGGCGAGCTGGCCAGCCTGCGCGGCCAGACACTGCTCGACCTACGGGATGTCACACCCGAGGCCGCGTCCAGCGCGCTGGCCGGGCTGCGCGGCGACGCGCTGGAAATCGAGCTGGTGCTGGCGCCCGGCGCCGCCAAGGGCAAGCGCGGCCTCAGCCTGCGCGCCGCGCCCGCCCGCCAGGAGTACACCGAGCTGTACTTCGACAGCACGCAACAGCGCCTGGAGATCGATCGCCGCCGCAGCAGCCTGGCGCGATCCTACGGCGTGCAGGGCGGCGCCTTCGCGCTGGGCGACGACACGCTGCGCATGCGCGTGTTCCTCGACCGCTCGATGGTGGAGGCATATGTCAACGAGCGTAAAAGCCTGACCAGCCGCATCTACGCGACGCGCCGGGATGCCGACGGGCTCGGCCTGCTGGCGGAACCGGGCGACCGCGTCGTCTCGCTCAAGGTGTGGGCGATGCGCGGCACAGCGAAAGGGAATTGAAATGGCAAGCATCACATTTCAGGGTGTCGGCAAGACTTACCCCGGCAAGGACTCGCACTACATCCTGAAAAACGTCGACTTCACGATCGGCGACGGCGAGTTCGTGGTCCTGGTCGGTCCTTCGGGATGCGGCAAGTCGACACTGCTGCGCATGATCGCCGGGCTGGAGGAAATCAGCGCCGGCGAGATCAGCATCGACGGCGCGCGCGTCAACGACACGCCGCCGGCCAGGCGCGGCCTGTCGATGGTGTTCCAGAGCTACGCGCTGTACGCGCACATGAGCGTGTTCGAGAACATCGCGTTCGGGCTGAAGCTGGCGCGCGTGCCGAAGGCCGAGATCAAACAGTCCGTGCACGCGGTGGCCAGGATGCTGCAGATGGAGCACCTGCTGGACCGCAAGCCGCCGCAGTTGTCGGGCGGCCAGCGGCAGCGTGTGGCGATCGGCCGCGCCATCGTGCGCAAGCCGCGCGCCTTCCTGTTCGACGAGCCGCTGTCGAACCTGGACGCCGCGCTGCGCGCCGACATGCGGGTGGAAATCGCCCGGCTACATAAACAGCTCGGCGCCACCATGGTCTACGTCACCCATGACCAGGTGGAGGCGATGACGCTGGCAGACCGCATCGTGGTGCTGGGACCGGCGGGCGTGCAGCAGATCGGCGCGCCGATGCATTTGTACGACCAGCCGGCCAATGTGTTTGTCGCCGGGTTTATCGGCAGCCCCAAGATGAATCTGCTCCCGGGCACGTTGACGGCCGGCGGCCAGGTGCGGATCGGCGGCGTTGAACTGGCGTGGCGTGGTCCGGCCGAGGCGGCGGCCGGCGGCGTCACCGTCGGCATCCGCCCGGAGCATCTGGTGCCTGATGCGAACGGCGCGATCCCCGGGCAGGTGCTGCTGGTCGAGCGGCTGGGGGCCGAGTCCTACGTGCATCTGGCGGTCGCCGGCCTTGAGCGGCCGCTGATGGTGGTGGTCCAGGGCGAGCCGCCGGCCGCCGGCGCGAGCTGGCGTGTCAGCCCGGTGGCGGGCCGGCTGCATGTGTTCGACCAGGCCGGGCTGCGCATGGCGCCGCGGCATGCGGCGATCGATTCAACTGCCGGCGCGACCGGCGCAACGGAGGTGGCATGATCATTGTTTGTGGCGAAGCCTTGTTTGATGTGTTTAATGACGGCGAGTTGCCGGGCGGCGACGGTTACGCGCTGGCGGCGCGGGTCGGCGGCTCGCCGTTCAACCTGGCGATCGGTCTGGCGCGGCTGGGCGCAAGGCCGATGTTCTTCGGCGGTTTGTCCGGTGACATGTTCGGCCGCAAGCTGGCCGCGACGCTGGCGGGGGAGGGCGTCGATCTGAGCGTCGCGCCGCGCCCGGCGGCCAGCACCGCGCTGGTGACCATCGATGTCGATGCGCACGGCGTCCCCACCTACACGCCGTATGGTGCCCAGACCGCCGAGCGTCTGGTGCTGCCGGCCGATCTGGCGCGCGTGCCGCTGGACGCCGAGGCGGTCCACGTCGGATCGTATTGCATGGCGGTGGAACCGGTGGCGTCGACGCTGCGCGCGCTGGTGGCGCGCCAGCATGGCCGCGGCGTGATCGCCTTCGACCCCAATGTGCGCCTGACGATACAGCCCGAGCGCCAGGTCTGGACCGAAGCCATCGCCTGGATGCTGCCCAGGACCGACCTGCTCAAGATCAGCGAGGAGGATATCGCGCAGCTTTATCCGGAGCACACGCCGCAAGCGTTCATCGATCGCGCGCTTGGCGCCGGCGTGGCGCTGGTGGTGGTGACGCGCGGCGGCGATGGCGTGCTGGCCGCGACCCCCACGCTGCCGACGCTGGCATTGCCGGCGCTGGCCGTGGCGGTGATCGATACCGTCGGCGCCGGCGACACCTTCCAGGCCGCGCTGCTGTCGTGTCTGTCGCGGCAGGGGCTGCTGCGGCGCGACGCGCTGGCGGCGATCGACGCGCCAGCGCTGCGGGCGGCGCTGGCGTTCGCCGCCAGGGCGGCGGCCATCACCTGTTCGCGCCGTGGCGCCGATCTACCCCGGCTGGAGGAGGTCATGGCGGACGACTGAAAAAACACGCTGAAAATGACAACGTTGGACAAGCACTTTTAACACTGATAATCATAAAAGGAGATGCGCAATGAATGATTCGATGAACCGCTATATCACCCGCTCGGCCGCGCTGGCGATCTGCCTGGCGCCGGCACTGGTCTTCGCCCAGCAGCAGGACAAGCCGGCGGCGGACAGCCGCCCGACGCAGGAAGTCACCGATCCAGCCGCCGTGGTGATCGTGACCGGTGTGACCAAGACCACCACCAAGAAGAACGCCGCGTTCTCGATCAACACGCTGGGCGCGGAAGAAATCCAGCGCCTGGCGCCGATGAGCACGGCCGACTTGCTGAACAATTTCCCCGGCATTTATGCCGAGGGCAGCAGCGCCGGCGAGGCCAGCAACAACATCACCGTGCGCGGCCTGCCGGTGACCGGCGGCTTCCGCTACGCGCCGCAATTGATTGACGGTTTGCCGGCGTTCGAGGAGCCGGACGCGCCGTTCCTCAACAACGACGTGTTCGTGCGCGACGACCTGATGACCGAGAGCGTGGAGCTGGTCAAGGGCGGCCCCGGTGGCATCCTGTATTCGAACGGCCTGGGGGCGACGGTCAACCACGTCACCCGCACCGGCGGCGAGCATCTGGCGGGCGGCTACAAGATCGAGTACGCGGACTATGGCTTTGTGCGCCACGACGCGTTTATCTCCGGCCCGCTCGGCAAGAACCTGACCGGGGCGGTGGGCGGTTTCTACCGGCGCAGCGACGGCATTCGCGACACCGGCTACACCGCCGACCGTGGCGGCCAGGTGCGCGGCAATCTGGTGTACACCAGCGACGACCGCAAGACCATGCTGCGCGCCGACGCGTTGGTGATCAACGACCGCACCGCGTTTTACCAGAACCTGCCGATCTCGGTGCCGCGCTTCACCAACAGCGGTACGCCGGCCAATCCGACCGTCATCAACCAGGACACGATCCAGCCGATCGGCATCGATTTCGCGCATGGCACCACGGCCTCGCCGTACAACCGCTATTTCAACATGATCGGTGAATACGGCAGCCGCACCATCGACCAGGCCGACGGCGTGCACCCGGACTTCAAGATCCTGACGCTGAGCGGATCGCAGGAGCTGGCCGACGGCTGGAAGGTTTCCGCCGGCTTGCGCCACACCACCGGCAGCAGCGGCTTCAACGGGGTATTCACCGGCAACGACACCGCCACGTCGACCAACTTCCTCAACGCGCGCTATCAAAACGACGTGGTGTCGCCCGCCCATGGCGCCGCGCTCGGCTGCAACCTGACGAACGCCAAGCTGATCGGCTTCTTCAATGTGCCGGCGAACAACGCCTGCGGCAGCTTCGCCAACATCAGCCGCGAGGATTTCATCAGGAACTACAGCAAGGCCGCCGGCGTGGTTGGCCGCTACGCCGACGGGTCGGCCGTGCCGGCCTCGGTCAACCTCAACTTCCTGATACCGTTCATCGCCGACACGCAGGCGCGCAGCACCTCGTTGGACTTGAAGACGCAGAAGTCGTTCCAGCTGCAGGGCTCGCATGATCTGACCCTGGGCGTGTACAAGAGCCGCTACCATTACGCCCCCAACTTCCAGCAGGCGTTGCTGGTCAGCGATGTCACCTCTCAGTCGCGGCTGGTTGATTTGATCGCGGTCGACGCGCAGGGGAATCAGGTCGGCCCGAGCCTGACCCAGGGCGGCGCCATCCTGCCGGGGTGGGGCGGCTTCGTCAGCAATATCCAGGCCGACGGCAACGCGGCGTACTTGCTGGATCACTGGGAAACCATGGGCAACAAGCTGAAGATCGACGCCGGCGTCCGCTGGCAAAATCTGAAGGCCGACGTGGCGCGCCGCGACCGCACGGTGCTGACCGACCTGACCCCGGCCGGCACGCTGGTCGGCTCCACCGGAGACACCACCGCCGATAACGAAGTCAGCTTCCCCGGCGATCCGCACCGCTTGAAACAGACCTACCACGGGTTTGGCTGGTCGCTGGGCGGGAACTACAGCTTCAGCAAGTCGATGGCGGTCTACGCGCTGGCCTCGAACTCGTTCCGGCTGCCGAGCCTGGGCGATTTGAACGATCTCAGCACCGCTGGCGCCACCGTCGTCAATGGCAGTCCGGTGGCGGTCAGCGCGGTCGAGCATATCCGCCAGTATGAAGGCGGGCTGCGCTACCTCACGCGCGGCTTCGGCGCCTCGGTTGCGCTGTTCTATAACAAGTTCTCGCCGCGCAGCCAGGTCAATATCTACCGGGACATTCAATCGGCGGCCTGCAGCACGCTGGGCGGGGTGACGCAGATTAATTCCTGTCCCGAAGTCGCCCAGCTGTACAAGCGCGGCGTGCAGAACGTCGGCACCGAGGTGGAACTGAGCTGGCGGCCGGCGGCGGTGGAAGGGCTGGAGTTGAAAGGCAATGTGGTGCTGCAGAATCCCAAGGTCAAGGGCGCGAACTACACCGTGACGCAGGAGGACAAGGACGAGAAGGGCGTCATTACCGGCTATCACTACCTGCAGATCAGCGAGGATGGACGCCGCCCGCGCCGGCTGCCCAAGGTGATGGTCAACTTCACCCCGTCGTTCGACCTGAAGGCGTTGACCGATATACCGGTCAGTGTTTATGCGCAGTACCAGTACTACGGCTCGCGCTTCTCCGAGGCCAGCGACAATAACGTGACCTTGTACCCATCCTATTACATCGTCAATGCCGGCGCCGCTTATCAGATCAGCGAACGCTGGCACGCAAGGCTGCACGTCGCCAACCTGACCAATCAGTTGTCGTTCACCGAGGGCGATCCGCTGTTTAACGACCTGTTGTCGCCGGACGGGACCCGCAACCGCGGTGTGGCGCAGCCGCTGTTCGGGCGCACTGTCCGCTTCAGCTTGTCCTATATGTTCTAACCCGAAGGTAACGGGGCGCGATGGAGAAGGGCAGCCGATGTGGCTGCCCTTCTTGCTATTTTGCCTCGAGCGACGGCTCCAGACCCAAACTAATTCCAAAAAAGATAACAATTCTCCCGGATTAACGGTAAAATTGAATAGTAATGATTCTCATTCCGAAAATCATGGCCTTGGAGTTCTATCGTGTCCTCAGAAGCAACTTTGTCGGATTTTTTTGTTCAGCACCGCCAACAATTGCGCCAGGTGGCCATGAGCATCGTGCGCACGGCCGATCTGGCTGACGAGATCATGCAGGACGCCTACGTCAAGCTGGCCGACGGCAGCTGCATGCGCAGCGTGCAGAAACCGCTGTTTTACTGCTGCCAGGTGGTGCGCAACCTGGCCATGGACCACTTCCGCCGCCGTACCACGGAGGCCAGCTACCGCAGCTTCGGGCTGGACGTCGAGCAGCTGGAGCGCCCGAGCGCGGTGACGCCCGAGCGGGTGCTCAACGAGCGGCGCGTGATCAGCGCGATCGAGCAGGCGCTGGCACGCCTGCCCGAGCGCACCCGCCGCGCGTTCGAGCTGTATCGGCTGCAGGAGATGACGCAGCGCGATATCGCCGGCGTCCTCGGGTGCTCGGCCACGCTGGTCAATTTCATGATCCGCGACGCGCTCGACGCGTTGCAGGGCTGCCGCGATCTGCTCGACGATTAAGCCGGCCCGCCAGTGACACTGGCATTCCCGGCGTTTCTGCAATATGCTTGCATCAAAGAGCGGCCGCCGCCGCCTACGTCTGGAGCAAGCATGAACAATAATAACGCCGCGGACCCGGTCTGGGATACCGCATGGGCATGGGTGGTGCGCGAACACGAGCGCAGCAGTTTCGACGCGGCCGCCCGCGAGCAGCTGGCCGCCTGGCTGGCGGCCGACGCCCAGCATCGCAAACAATACGACAAGGCTTGCCGCCTGTGGCTGCTGAGCGGGCTGATCCCGCCGTCATTTGATGACGACACTGTAAAATAATCTGCTTTCACACTAAACAATCCAGCACACGACGCGTCTTTGGAACAGAGGCACGGGGCCTGACGCCCCGGCCGCGCTTCTGTTCAATCTTTACAAGGACGCCGCATGTCTACCAGCTGTTTTGACCGCGAGGACGAAACCTTCATCGTCCTCAAAAATCACGAAGACCAATATTCGATCTGGCCGCAATGGAAGGCGGTGCCGGGCGGCTGGACCGCCATCGACGGCATCCAGGGCGACAAGCAGACCGTGCTCGCATACGTCGAGCAGGCCTGGACCGATATGCGTCCGCGCTCGCTGCGCGAATGGATGGCGGCGCAAGGATTGGCCGCCTGACCGTCATGGCTGCGATTCATCTTTTATGCCTGCCCAACGCCGGCGCCAGTGCCACCATGTATTTGCGCTGGAAGCGGCTGCTGCCGGCGTGGGTCAACCTGGTGCCGGTGGAGCTGCCAGGGCGCGGCCGCCGTCTGTCCGAACCATGCGGCGAGGAGTTCGACCAGTTGGTGGCGCAGTTG
The DNA here is from genome assembly GCF_013376005.1 of Duganella sp. SG902. Taxonomy (GTDB): domain Bacteria; phylum Pseudomonadota; class Gammaproteobacteria; order Burkholderiales; family Burkholderiaceae_D; genus Rugamonas. The sequence goes on from NZ_JABMJK010000020.1 coordinate 75,074, forward strand.
TGCCGGGAGCACGCGGCCCTCATGCGGCAGCCGTACGCGCTGTTCGGCCACAGCATGGGCGCGCTGCTGGCGTATGGCATGGCCAGCCATCAGCGCGATCAGGACGGGACGCTGCCGCGCATCCTGTTTGTCTCCGGCACCGCCGGGCCATCGCGCCGCGACACGGATCGCTTTGCCGTCAGCACTGACGCGGAGCTGATCGCCGACATGCGGCGCCAGGGCGGCACACCCGAGGAAGTATTCGACAGCCCCGAACTGCTGCGCATGACCCTGGACATCCTACGCGCCGACTACCGTCTGTGCCGTAGCTTCACGTACCGCGCCGCCGCGCGCCTGCCGATGCCGCTGGAGGTGCTGGTCGGCCGCCAGGACGACATCGGCGGCGAGCGCGTACTGGCCTGGCAGCGGGAGGCGGGCAACGCCTTCGCGCTGCACTGGTTCGACGGTGGCCATTTTTACATTCGCCAGCAGGAAACCGCAGTACTGCAAGCCATCTTGCGCGGGTTGAAGTATCAACTCGCGGGAGCCGCCGATGCAGTCGCTAGCCCTGCCTGATTGCGTACCCGCCGGCATCACGGTGTGGCGGCTGGCGCTGAACCTGCAAGCGCCGCTGGCGCCGGCGGACTTGCGTTTGCTGAGCGACGAGGAACTGGAACGCGTCGCGCGCCTGCGCCGTCCGGCCGACCGCGTGCGCGCCGTCGCCGCCCGCGCGACGCTGCGCCGACTGCTGGGTGAGGCGCTGTCTTGCGCGCCGCGGCGCGTGCGCCTGGGGGCTGGCGAGCATGGCAAGCCGCGGTTGCTGGCGCGGCACGGTCCCGCGTTCAACGTCGCCCATGCCGGCGAGTGCGTGATGATTGCGCTGGGCGGCGAGGGCATCGCCGCCGTGGGCGTGGATGTCGAACATCGCGACCCGGCGGCCGATGTGGCGGCGCTGGCGCCGCATGCGCTCACGGCCGAGGAGTGCCTGGCGCTGGCCGCCGACGCGCATCCGGCCCACACATTTTACGACTACTGGAGCGCCAAGGAGGCCGCGCTGAAGGCGCTGGGCGTGGGCGTCTCCGAACATCTGCTGCGGCTCAGCGTGCGGCGCCCGCCGTGGCCCCGGCTGCAGCTGCGCCACGCCATGACTGGCTGGCCGGCGCTGCACGGCTGCCTGCTGCCCGCACCCTTCGAATACAGCGCCGCATTGGCCTGGCACACAAAGGAATGAACCATGATGGAACTGATGACACGATTCGAACGCAGCGCGCCGCAAGGCAGCGCGTTGCCGGTACTCTTGACGCCCGCCTTTGCCGGCGAGACGCTGCTGGAGGCGCAACCGCGCCTGGCCGCGCAGATCGACGCCCACTTGAAGCAGACGGGCGGTGTGCTGCTGCGCGGCTTCAGCGTGCCGGCGGTGCAGGATTTCCGGCAGTTCGCGGCAGGCTTTGGCCATCCGCTGCTCAACTATGAATTCGCGTCGACGCCGCGCAGCGCCGTCGGCAGCGGCGTGTATACCTCGACCGAGTATCCGGCGCACCAGCACATCCCGCTGCATAACGAACAGGCCTACACGCGCGAGTGGCCGATGAAGATCTGGTTTCACAGCGTGATCGCGGCGGCCAGCGGCGGCGAGACGCCGATCGCCGACAGCCGCGCGATCTATCGCCGCATGCCGGAGCACATCCGCGCGCGCTTCGCGCCCGGCATCCGCTACGTGCGCAATTACGGCGAGTTCGATCTGCCGTGGCAGCAGGTGTTCAACACCGGGAACCGGGCCGAGGTCGAGGCCTTCTGCCGCCGCAGCCGCATCGAATGGGAGTGGAAGGACGACGATGGCTTGCGCACCACCCAGCTGTGCCAGGCCATCGCCACCCATCCGCACACCGGCGACACGGTGTGGTTCAACCAGGGGCATTTGTTCCATGTGTCGAACCTGCAGCCGGAGGTGCGCGAGTCGCTGGAAGAACTGTGCGGCGTCGACAACCTGCCGCGCAACGTCTTCTATGCGGACGGCGGCACCATTCCCGATGCGGTGTTCGATGAGGTGCGCGCCGTGCTGGCGGCGGAGACGGTGAGTTTCCCATGGCAGAACGGCGATGTGCTCATGTTGGACAACATGCTGGCGGCGCATGCGCGCTCGCCGTTCAAAGGGCCGCGCAAGGTGGTGGTGGCGATGGCCGAACCGCACGGCAACCTGCATCTGTTTTAAGCGAGTATAGCGACGATGAATTCTCCGATCCAGATTCCCCTGCAGGCGCCCGCCAGCATGGTTGAACAACTGCGGGCGCTGGCCGACCAGCGTCCGGATGCGACGGCGCTGATTGCCGTCGGACGCGAAGGCGAGCGCCGTTTCAGCTACGCGGAGATTGACCTGCGCGTGCGCGCGCTGGCGGCGGAATTGCAGGCCAGCCTGGCGCCGGGCGACCGCGCGTTGTTGGTGCTCGATAATGACGAACATTATGTGGTGGCCTTCTTCGCCTGCCTGTACGCGGGTGTGACGGCGGTGCCGGTGTTCCCGCCCGAGTCGGTGCGCGAGCAGCATCTGGCGCGCTTGTCCGGCATCGCCGCCGATTGCGCCGCCGCCTGCGTGCTGGCCAGCGGCACGGTGCTGGCGCTGCTGGAGGAGCATCGTATCTTTGGCGGCGCCAAGGCGCTGGCGGTGGATGCGGTCGATACTTCGCGCGCGCCGTTGTGGCGCCCCTGCGCGCCGCAGCCCGAAGATATCGCTTTTCTGCAGTACACCTCGGGATCGACGTCGTCGCCGAAGGGGGTGATGGTCAGCCACGCCAATCTGATGGCCAACGAGCGCGCCATCGAGGAAGCGATGGCGATCACGCGGGAGGACGTGTTTGTCAGCTGGCTGCCGCTGTACCACGACATGGGGCTGATCGGCGGCCTGCTGCAGCCTTTCCATCGCGGCATTCCGGTGGTGCTCATGAGCCCCGCGTTTTTCCTGGAGCGCCCGGTGCGCTGGCTGGAGGCGATATCGGCCCATCGCGGCACCATCAGCGGCGGTCCGGACTTCGCGTTCCGCCTTTGCCTCGAGCGGGTGCGCGAGGCGCAATTGACCAACCTGGATTTATCCAGCTGGCGCGTGGCGTTCTCGGGCGCCGAGCCGGTGCGGCACGATACGCTGGCTTCCTTCATCGATTACTTCGCGCCGAGCGGCTTCGACCCCGGCGCCGTCTATCCGTGCTATGGCCTGGCCGAGGCCACGCTGCTGGTCAGCGGCGGCCAGCGTGGCGCCGGACTGACCGCCTGCGCGTTCGACTCCGCCAGCGTGGCCGCCGGCGAGCCCCGCGCCACCGGCGATGGCCAACTGCTGGTTGGCTGCGGCGCCGTCCCATCGGGGCACAGGGTAGCGATCGTCGATCCGCAAAGCGGGGACGTGCTGGATGGCGCCAGCGTGGGCGAGATCTGGGTCGCGGGACCGAGCATCGCGCAGGGCTACTGGCAACGCCCGGACGATACGGCGTCGAGTTTCGCCGTGCGCGACGGCGCGCGCTGGCTGCGCACCGGGGATCTGGGCTTTTTCCACCGCGACCAGCTGTACATCGCCGGCCGTATCAAGGACGTGATCATCCTGCGCGGCCAGAACCTGTACCCGCAGGATATCGAACGCGCTATCGAGGGTGAGGTGGAGGCGGTGCGCAAGGGCCGCGTGGCGGCGTTCGCGGTGACGCTGCCGCAAGGCGGCGAGGGCGTCGGCGTGGCGGTGGAGGTGTCGCGCGGCCTGCAGAAGCTGGTGCCGCCGCAGGTGCTGGTCGATGCGCTCAGCCAGGCTGTCAGCGCCGTGTGCCGCGAACCGGTATCGGTGGCGCTGCTGTTGCAACCGGGGGCGCTGCCGAAGACCTCCAGCGGCAAGCTGCAACGCGGCGCCTGCCGGCAGGGTTGGATGAACGGTACGCTGGACGCTTACGCCATCTACGCCCACGGCAGTTTGCAGGGCGGCACCGGCGGTGAGAAGCCTGACAGCGCCGCTTTGCCGGACGACGAAACCGGGCGTGAACTGGCCGCCATCTGGCAACAGGTGCTGCCGGCTGACGCGCCGCTGTCGCGCGATACGCACTTCTTTGTCGCCGGTGGCAATTCGCTGGCCGCGGTACGGGCGGCGGCATTGGCGGCGCAACGTTGGAACATCGACTTCCCGGCGCGCCTGATCTTTGAATTTCCCGTTTTGGAAAACTGCGCTGAACAACTGCGCGGCATTCTGGCGCGTGGCGGCGACGTTGATGCCGTGCCGCCGCTGGTGCGCCTCCCGGCTGACAGCGCGGAGGCGCAGCCGCTATCGCTGTCGCAGCGCAGCCTGTGGTTGACATGGGCGCTCGCGCCGGCCAGTCCGGCGTACAACCTGGCCGTGCGCCTGCGGCTGCCCGCCGACGTGCGGCTGGCGCCATTGCAGGCGGCGCTGCAAGACCTGGTGTGGCGGCACGAGCCGCTGCGCACCGTGTTCGTCACCGACGCCGGAGGAGAACCCGCGCAGCGGATCGCGCCCGCCAGCCGCTTCGAGCTGGCGATGGTGGATCTCGGCGCGGAAGACAACGTGACCGCCGCCGCCCAGGCGCTGGCCAGCGCGCCTTTCGACCTGGCGGCCGACTTGCCGTTCCGCGCCACGCTGCTGCGCAGCGCCGGCCAGGCGGACCTGATCCTGTCGGCGCACCATATCGCCGCCGATGGCTGGTCGCTGCACATCGCCATCGACGAGCTGGCGGCCGGCTACGCGGCCCACGCGGACGGTAAAGCCGCGCCACTGGCGCCGCTGCCGTTCCAGTTCGCCGACTTCGCCCACTGGCAGCGGCAGCAGCTGCAAGGCGCGCTGCTGGAGCGTCAGATCGGCTACTGGCGCGACCGGCTGGGTGACAACCACGAAGTGCTGGCGCTGCCGCTGGACCGCCAGCGCGGCACCTCGACCGCAGGCGTGCTGGCCGGCGTGCATGCCGACGTGTGGCCAGAAGCCCTCAGCGCGGCGCTGCGCCAGTACGCGCGGAAAGAGGGCGCCACCTTGTACATGGTGATGCTGGCGTTGTTCAAAACGCTGTTGTACCGCGTCACTGGACAAGGCGACCTACGGGTCGGCGCACCGGCCGCCAATCGCCAGCATGCCGCCACCCACGGGATGATCGCCTATCTGGTCAGCCTGACGGTGCTGCGCACGCAGATCGATCCGCGCCAGCCTTTTACCCATCTGCTGCGGCAAGTGCGACAGGCGGTGACCGAAGCGCAGGAACACAGCGATGTGCCGTTCGATGTGCTGGTGGATGCGCTGCAGCCGGAGCGGCAGCCTGGCGTCCATCCGCTGGTCCAGGTCAAGTGCACCGAACTCCCGGGCGTGCCGCGCGGCCTGGTCATCGGTGGCCAGCCGCTCGTGCCGGAAGAGATGCAGGCCGGTCCAGCCCACTTTGACCTGAGCCTCGACTTCACGGACCAGGCGGATGGCATCGCCGCACGCTGGGTCTACGACGCCACCGTGCTGGATGCTTCCACCGTGGCACGGCTGGCCACAGCCTTGCAGAACTTCGCCCGCCAATTGGTGGCGCGGCCGGAGACCGCTCCGCATGCGCTGCGGTGGACTGGTGCTGACTCCCGCCTGCGCGGCGCCAGCGAAAAATTTGATGCCGCCGACGTGCTGACCCTGTGGCGGCGCGCCGTCGCGCAGGCGCCGCAACGCCTGGCGGTGCGCGATGAAGGCCAGGCGCTGGACTACGCGCTGCTGGACCGGCAGTCCAGCCAACTGGCACGGACGCTGCGTGCACGCGGCGTGGGCGCCGAGATACGGGTTGGCATCCATGCGGATCGCGGCTGCGCCTTTGTGCTTGGTGTTTTGGCGGTGCTGAAGGCGGGCGGTGTCTACGTGCCGCTGGACCCGGCATTGCCGGCCGAGCGGCTGGCGTGGCAACTCAGCGATAGCGGCGCCGCGCTGCTGCTGAGCGCAGGCGAAGTCGCGTGGAACACCACCGTGCCGCAGCTGCCGCTGGAGCTTGACGACGCGGCGGGACAGGAGCCGGCCAGCGAAGCGCCGCCTGCTGTGCATGCGCAACAGGGCGCTTACCTGATCTACACCTCCGGTTCGACCGGTCAGCCCAAAGGCGTGCTGATTACGCATGGCGCGCTGGCCAACTATGTGCAAGGCGTGTTGGGCCGGCTGGCGCTGCCCACGCCGGGTGCGCAACTGGCGATGGTGTCGACGGTGGCGGCGGACCTGGGCCACACCACTTTCTTCGGCGCGCTGTGCGGCGGCCACACGCTGCATCTGATCAGCCGCGAGCGCGCCTTCGATCCGGACAACTTCGCCACGTACATGCGCGAGCACGCGATCGACGTGCTGAAGATCGTCCCCAGCCACCTGCAAGCCTTGCTGCACGCCGCGCAGGCGCAAGACGTGCTGCCGCGCCAGCGTCTGGTGCTGGGCGGAGAGGCGACGTCGCCGGCGCTGCTGGAGCGTATCCGTACGCTGCGTCCCGGATGCGCCGTCATCAATCACTACGGGCCGACCGAAACCACGGTCGGCATCCTGACCCATGCCGGCGCGGATGGTCTAGGCGGCGGTGCGACGCTGCCGGTGGGTACGCCGCTGCCGAACAGCCTTGCGTTGGTGCTGAACGCCGAACTCAATCCGGTGCCGGTGGGCGTGGTTGGCGAGCTGTATCTGGGCGGGTGCGGTGTCGCGCGCGGATACAGCGGCCGTCCTGGTTTGACGGCGGAACGTTTTATTCCCGATCCGTTCGACGCGGCTGGCGGCCGCCTGTACCGCACCGGCGACCGGGTGCGCCAGCTGCCCAGCGGCGCCATCGAATTCCTCGGACGCGCCGACGACCAGGTCAAGATACGCGGTTACCGCGTCGAGCCGCGCGAAGTGGCGGCCGCGCTGGCCACGCTGGATGGCGTGAGCGCCGCCGAGGTGCTGGCCGTTGCGGCTGACGACGGCCGCATGCGGCTGCACGCCTACGTGGCGCCGGCGGCGGACGCCGCACCTGACGCCGACAGGCTGCTGGCACAACTGAAACAGCAACTGCCCGACTACATGGTGCCGTCCAGCGTGACCCTCCTTGCGGTGCTGCCGCTGAACGCCAACGGCAAGCTCGATCGCCGCGCCTTGCCACCGCCACAGTCCGCACAGTCCGCGGCGTTTCAGCCGCCGCAGGGGGAAACAGAAACCACGCTGGCCCGGATCTGGGCCGATCTGCTGGGTGTTGAACAGATCACCCGCCATGCCAATTTCTTCGAACTTGGCGGCGACTCCATCCTCAGTCTGAAGCTGATGGCGCGCGCGCGCAAGGCCGGTTTGCGCCTGCATGGCCGCCAGGTGTTCGAGCATCCGGTGCTGTCGGCGCTAGCCGCGTCGATCGACTCCACAACGGTGACAGCCACGCCGACCGCCAGCATCACCGCGCGGTCCCCGGCCGACAGCATGCCGGTGTCGCATGCACAGGATCGGTTGTGGTTCCTGTGGCGTCTCGATCCGGCGGGCAGCGCCTATCACATCGCCGGCACGTTGATGCTGCGCGGCGTGCTGGAGATGCCGGCGCTGCGCGCCGCGTTCGACGCGTTGGTGCGGCGGCACGCATCGCTGCGCACCGTATTCGAGGCGGATGCCCAAGGGCAGGCGCGCCAGCGCGTGCTGCCTGCGCTGGCGTTGGAACTGCCGCTGATCGATCTGAGCGCGGAGCAGGAAGCGCCGCGTGACGAGCAGGCGATGGCGGCGGCTGACCGTGTGCGCCGTCAGCCTTTCGACCTGACGGTCGGGCCGTTGCTGCGCGTCGCGGTGATCCGCACCGAACGGAATGCCTATCAGCTGGTGCTGTGCATGCACCATATCGTTTCGGACGGCTGGTCCATGCAGGTTCTGATCGAGGAATTGGTGCAGCTGTACCGCGCCCATCTTGCCGGACAGGCTGCGGCGTTGCCAGCGCTTCCTTGCAGTTACGCCGATTACGCCGCCTGGCAGCGCAAGTGGCTTGCGAGTGGTGAAGGAACGCGCCAGCTGGCCTATTGGAGGCAGAAGCTTGAAGGCGAGCAGCCGGTGCTGCAACTGCACACCGACGCGCCGCGCGCGGCGCAGGCTACCGCGTACACATTGGCGCATCATCGCGTCGCGCTCACGCCCGGCTTGGCGCAGAACCTGCAACGTGCCGTCAGGGGACATGGCGTCACGCCATTTGTGGCGTTGCTGGCCGCGCTGCAGGTGCTGCTGCATCGCTACACCGGACAGCAGGATATCCGCATCGGCACACCGGTGGCGAATCGTCATCACGCCGACACCGGCGGCATCGTCGGACTGTTCGTCAACACCCAGGTGTTGCGTGGCCAGGTGACCCCGTACGCCACGCTGCAGGCGATGCTGGCGCAAGCCCAGGTCGCCGTTCAGGAGGCGCAGGCACACCAGGACCTGCCGTTCGAACAGCTGGTGGAGGCGCTGCAGCCTGACCGCGGCATGGACAGCCATCCGCTATTCCAGGTCATGTTGAACCATCAGCGCGACAAGCTCGGACTTCTGGCGTCGCTGCCCGGCCTCACGGTGGATGGACTGGAGCTGGGTGAGCAGACGGCGCAATTTGAACTGGTCGTCAACAGCACCGAAATGGATGACGGCGGCATCGCCATCGCCTTCGGTTATGCCCGTGAACTGTTTGCGCCGCAAACCATCGCCCGCATGGCCGGGCATTACCTGGTGCTGCTCGAGATACTGGCGGCCGAACCGGACACCCCCGTGCACGCGGTGCCGCTGTTGAGCGAGGAGGAATCGAACCGGTTGCACGAGCTGTCCCGTCAACGTTCGCAGATCGCTGCCGAAGGGACGCTGCAGCGGCGGATCGAGGTCCGGGCCGCGGCCGATCCCGCCGCCATCGCGCTGACGGAAGGCGACACGCACCTGGCGTATGGGGAGTTGAACGCCCGTGCCAACCGGCTTGCACACTACCTGATCGCCGCCGGGGTCGGACCTGAACAGCGCGTGGGGCTGGCTTTCCGGCGTGGCTCGGACTTGATCGTCGCCATGCTGGCCGTGTTGAAATCCGGGGCCGCGTATGTACCGCTGGACCCGGACTATCCGTCGGAGCGCCTGGCCTACATCGCATCCGACAGCGGCATCGCCATGGCACTTACCGATAGCGGCGTGGGTGACGAAACATTGTCCCGGACGGCGGCTTGCGTGGCGGTCGATAAGCTGGATCTGGATTGCTACAGTGACGCCAATCCGCAGCAGCGCTGCCACGCGGACAACCTCGCATACGTCATCTACACCTCCGGTTCCACCGGTATGCCAAAAGGTGCGCAGCTCACGCACCGCAATGTCTTGCGGCTGCTCGACGGCAGCGAACCCCTGTTCCAATTCGGGCCGTTGGACGTGTGGACGCTGTTCCACTCGCACGCCTTCGATTTTTCGGTGTGGGAGATCTTTGGGGCCTTGTGCTACGGCGGACGGCTTGTGATGGTGCCTTTCGTGGTCAGCCGCGCGCCACACGATTTCCTCGCGCTGCTGCGCCGCGAACAGGTGACGGTATTGAACCAGACGCCATCGGCGTTCACCCAGTTGATGCAGGCGCCGGGACTCTACGACGGCGAAATGCCGCATCTGCGTGCCGTTATCTTTGGCGGGGAAGCGCTGGACCCGGAGAGCCTGCGCCCGTGGATCGAGCGCTTTGGCGATGAGTCGCCGCAGCTGGTCAATATGTACGGCATTACCGAAACCACGGTCCACGTGACGTATCGCCGCATCACCCGCGCCGACCTTGGCGCCGGCCGCAGCCCGGTTGGCGCTGCCTTGCCCGACCTGGGGCTGCGCGTGCTGGATGCCCAATTGAACCCTGTTCCGTTGGGCGTGGCCGGTGAGCTGTATGTATCCGGCGCTGGATTGGCGCGGGGCTACCTGCGCCGCGCCGGACTGACGGCGAGCCGCTTCGTCGCCGATCCATTCAGCACGGATGGCGGGCGCCTGTACCGGAGTGGCGACCTGGCGCGCTGGAACGTCCAGGGCGAGCTTGAATACCTGGGCCGCGCCGACGATCAGGTGAAGATCCGTGGCTTCCGTATTGAACTAGGCGAGATCGAGGCGCGTCTGCGCGCAATTGCCGGTGTCGGCGCCGGCCTGGTGACAGTGCATCAGGGGCCGGGCGGCGCACGGTTGTTGGCATACGCCGCGCCAGCCCCGGGGGCGCAACTGGATAGCGCCGCGCTGAAAGCCGCGCTGGCCAAGTGCCTGCCTGACTATATGGTGCCGGCCGCCGTGCTGGTGGTGCCGGCGATGCCGCTGAACGCCAACGGCAAGATCGACCGCAAGGCGCTTCCGCTGCCGGAACAGGCCATCACGCGACAAGGCGGCGAGCCGCCACGCCGAGAGCGCGAACAGATGCTGGCCGCCGTCTGGGCCGAAGTGCTGGGCCTACAGGGGATTTCGCGCGACGACCATTTCTTCGAGATTGGCGGCCACTCCTTGCTGGCGATTGCCATGACCACCCGGCTGCGGGTAGCCAGTGGCGTCGAGCTGGCATTGCGCAAAGTGTTCGAGTATCCGCGGCTCGCAGACATGGCGGTGCACCTGGAGCAGGTAACCGGCGGTGGCGAACCCCAACTGGCGCCGATCCCCCGCAACGGACCGCTGCCGCTGTCGCCGGCCCAGCAGCGTCTTTGGCTGGTGGATCGCATGTCCGGAGAAGCGGAACGGCGTGCCTACAACATGGCTGCGACACTCAGTCTGGATGGCGACCTGGATACCGCCGTGCTGCGGCGGGCGTTGCAGGCGCTGGTCGCGCGCCACGAAGTGCTGCGCACCGTGTATCGCGAGAATGAGGACGGCGAACCGTTCGCTCAAATCCTGCCGCCGGCCAAGGCGACGCTGACGCTCAACGAAACGTCTTTACGGCCGGAGCAGCTGGCGCAGGTGGTGCAGGATCATGCGGACACGCTGTTCGATCTTGCCAATGGCCCGCTGCTGCGCGCCAAACTGGTGATGCTGGCGCCACGCCGGCATGTCCTGCTGCTGGCGGTTCATCACATTGCGTTCGACGGCTGGTCGCAGGCGGTATTCATTCGTGACTTTGTCGACAGTTATCGCGCTTTGAGCGGTGGCGCCGCCGCGCCGGCCGCACTGGACATCCAGTACGCCGACTATGCCGATTGGCACAACCGAAAATTGGCAATGCAGGCCGGGAGCGACCGAAACTTCTGGCGCGATACGCTGGCCGAGGCGCCCCCGGTATCGACGCTGCCATATGACGTCCAGTCCAAAGAAGCTGCGCTGGCATCGACCGAAGGCGACGCGCTGACCATCACGCTCGATGCCGGGCTGACGAAAACGCTGGCCGAACTGGCACAAGCGCAAAAAACCTCGCTGTTCACGGTGCTGCTGGCGTCCTTCCAGCTGCTGCTGCATCGCGTCAGCTGCGCGGAAGACCTGGTGATTGGCACCGACGTGGCGGGGCGGGGACACCCGGCGCTGGAGTCGCTGATTGGCTTCTTCGTCAACGTGGTGCCGCTGCGCTCGCGCCTGCGGCAGGAACAGAGTTTCGTCGAATGGCTGGCGCAGTCCCATGACGTGAGCCAGGCGGCGTTTTCGCACCAAGACCTGCCGTTTGACCAGATTCTGAACGCGGCGGGGCTATCGCGCGGACGGCAGCGCAAGCCGCTGGTGCAGGTGCTGTTCGTGATGCAGAACGTGCCTGAATCGCGGTTCGATATTCCCGGCCTGCATATCGAACTGACGCCGCAGCCAACCACGCAGTCGAAATTCCATCTTGCCGTCTTTGTCCATCAGGGGCCGAATGGACTCGCGGCGCAATGGGTATTTTCCAGCGCACTGTATTCGCGTGAGCATATCGCGCAGGTTGCGGCCCAGTGGCGCGAGCTGCTGGCCCAAGTGGCTGTGCGGCCGAGCGATGCGCTGGATAGCTTTGCAATGACACCAACGAAGGACAGCAGCATGAATGACACTTCCCACGTCAAGTTGGGCAAACTGGAAAAACTAAAGAAACTCGGCGCTCGCGATGGCGCGAAGGCCGCGCCGCGCGCGGCGGTGCGCACATCGCTGCTGCATCCGGACCGTCCGTTCCCACTGGTGGTGGAAGCCAGCAGCGACATCGACGCGGTGGCATGGGCGCGCACCCAGCGCGATTTCATCGACAGCGCGCTGGCGCGCCATGGCGGCATCCTGTTCCGAAATCTGGGACTCGACACGCCGCAGCAGTTTGAGAGTTTCGCCGAGATCATTGAACCGGAATTGTATGGCGGGTACGGCGATTTGCCGAAGAAGGAGGGCGGCCGCAATACCTACCGTTCAACGCCATATCCCGAACGCCAGATGATCCTGTTCCATAACGAGAGCGCGCATCTGGACCGCTGGCCGCGCAAGCAGTGGTTCTACTGCGAGCAGCCATCGCCGGTGGGTGGCGCCACGCCGATTGTCGATTGCCGGGAAATGCTGCGCCGCTTGCCAGAGGAACTGGTGCGGGAGTTCGAGCGCAAAGGACTGCTGTATGTGCGTACTTTCACCGACCGGTTGGACGTGCCGTGGCGCGAATTCTTCAAGACCGACAGCCGCGCCGACGTCGAGCAGCGGCTCGGGCAGGCGGGTATCGAGTGGCGCTGGCTGCCGAACGATGAACTGCAGACGCGCACCCGCTGCCCGGCGGTGATTACCCACCCGGTAACCGGTGAGCGCGTGTTCTTCAACCAGGTGCAGCTGCATCACGTCAGCTGCCTGGAAGAGGAGGGCCGCAACGATCTGATGTCGCTGGTGGGCGCCGAGCGCATGCCGCGCCAGGTGTACTTCGGCGACGGCGGCATCATTCCCGACGAGACCATGGCCATCATCGGCCAGGCCTACGAGGATTGCGCGGTGCGCTTTGACTGGCGCAAAGGCGACGTGGTCATGCTCGACAACATGCTGGCGGCGCACGCGCGTGATCCGTTTGAAGGTCCCCGCAAGATCGTGGTGGCCATGGGTGCCATGTTCAACCGCGCGGATCTGAACACGGTGGAAGGCGAATCGAATGACTGAGCTGAATCAACTGCTACAAGACAGCATGCCGCTGTCCCCCGAACAGCGCATGCTGCCGGATCATGCGGCCCGCGTCGCGGCGTCAGTGATGATCGAGGCACCTGGTAGCGCTTCGCTGGATATGCAGGCGCTGCGCTCCGCGGTGAAGGCGGTGTTTGCGCGGCACGAGGTGCTACGTCATGTCTTTGGCCACGCCGAAGGCTATCGTGGATTACGTCAGGCTGTGACGGACAGCACGCAGCAAGTAGGGCATTGGAATGTACGGGACCACAGCGACACCGCAGCCACGCTCACGCTCGACATGCCCGCGCTGATGATTGACGGCGCCAGCCTGCAAGCCTTGTTCGCGCAGATTGAATCCACGTTCAACGGCAGCGCGGTGGATGCCGATGAACCCTTCCAATACGCCAGTTTCGTGGAATGGCGCCAAGATCTGGAAAGCGACCCTGACAGTGCGGGCGCGCGCCGCTACTGGGACACGGTGTCCGCCGAAATCGCGCCACTGCCCGCGCCGCGCCTGTCGCATCGCGGACAGGCGCCATCCACGGACGCGCTGCACGTCAACGCGTACCTCGGGACGCCGGTGGTCGGCAAAGTGAAGGCGCTGGCCTCCGCCCAGTGCTGTTCCTCCGAAGTGGTTCTGATGTCAGTGTGGATGTTACTGTTGGCGCGCCTGACCGATCATGAGCGTAGCGTGACAGGCTGGCGCCACGACTGCCGCCTGGACTACGATCCTATGCGCGGTGCGATCGGCGTCTACGAGAAGACCTTGCCGGTTTTGCTGGACGCCGCAGCGGATGAACGTTACACGGATTGGTTGAACCGACTGGCCGCGCGCGGCGAACGGCATGTCGAAGCGCAGGAAGGATGGACGCAGGACCATGCGGAAGCGGCTTCGCAATTACAGGTCGGTTTCGTCTACAACGAAGCATCGCCATCGACGTGGCGTATCCAACGTCAGCCGATGCCTCCCGGCTTTGAGCTGGCGCTGCAACTGGTCTGGCGCGACACCTCGGCCGATATGGTGTTGCACGGCGCCGGCTATAGCCAGGTCGCGCTGGAGCGTCTGGCCGAGCAATTTATAACCCTGCTGGATGCCGTGCTGGCGGCGCCAGAGGCGCGGATCGGCGACTATCAGGTGATCGGGCCGGTCGAACGCGCCGCCATGTCGCAGTGGCAGCGGGTCGCGGACTTCGGTGCCCGCAACGTCGGCGGTGAGATCGCACGGTGGGCGCAGCGCACTCCGGATGCGATAGCGGTGGTGGCGCCCGGCGTCAGCTGGACCTATTCGGAATTGCTTGCGCGGGCCAACCGTCTTGGCAATTGGCTCAAATCGCGTGGCGTCTCGCCGGGAGCGGTGGTGGCGCTGAACCTTCCGCGTTCGCCGGATATGGTGGTAGCCATTCTTGCCGCCTGGTCGGCCGGCGCGGCCTACCTGCCACTGGACCTGGAATGGCCGGCCGCGCGCCGCGCCGATGTACTGGCGGATGCTCGTCCGGCGGTGGTCCTGCACGCGCCGGATTGGTCCGCCGCGTTGACCGGCAACGAGGCGATCATGGACAGGATCGACCTGCTGGCGTATGCCGCCACGCCGGCGCAGGCGCCGGGTAGCGGCGATGCGCTGGCTTATGTGCTGTACACCTCCGGTTCCACTGGCCGGCCCAAGGGCGTGATGATCAGTCATGGCGCGCTGCATAACTACGTGGCGGCCGTCTCGCAGGCGCTGGAATTGCAGGCCGTGCGCCGCTGGGCCTTGACCAGCACCATAGCCGCCGACCTTGGCAACACCGCCTTGTTTGGCGCCTTGTACAACGGCGCCACGCTTGCCGTGGCCAGTGATGAGGAGATCCGCGATGGCGAGGCATTCAGCCAATTCATGGCGCGGCATGCGGTCGATGGACTGAAGATGGTTCCATCGCACCTGGAGGCGTTGCTCGATTGCGAACATCCGCGGCTGCCACGCACGCTGGTGCTTGGCGGTGAGGCCACGCCGCGCGCGCTGGTCGCGCGCATCGCCGCGCTGGCGCCGGAGTGCGCCGTGTACAACCATTACGGTCCGACCGAGACCACCGTGGGTGTGCTGGTGCACGCGGTTACGGCCGCCGACGCGCAGGCGGATGTGCTGCCATTGACCGTGCCGCTGGCGAACAACCGCATTCACGTGCTGGATGAAGCCTTGCGGCCCGTGCCTGCTGGCGCCAAGGGCGAGGTTTACGTTGGCGGCACCCAGCTTTGCGATGGATATCTGAACCAGGATCGTGCCGACGCCTTCGTCGCCGATCCGGCGCGGCCGGGTGAGCGCCTGTACCGGACCGGCGACCTCGCCTATGTGCTGCCGGAAGGCGGCTTGCGGCTTGCCGGGCGTGCGGATCATCAACTCAAGATCCGTGGGTATCGTGTTGAGCCGGGAGAGATCGAGGCGGTGCTGATGAACCATGCCAGCGTGCGCCAGGCAGTGGTTCTGCCGGTTCCCCAAGCGCAGGGCGGCCAGGAGCTTGCCGCCTTCCTGATCGGCGAAGAGACGGACATGCGGGCAGCGATGGCGGCCTCGCTGCCGTCGCATATGGTGCCGGCGCGGTTCATGTGGTTGCCGGCTTTTCCCCGTCTGGCCAATGGCAAGATCGACCGCATGTCGCTGTTCGGGCATCTCGCCGCACCGGCCGCCGCAGAATGCGCCTCGCCAGCCGACGCGTTGGAGGCTTTCCTTGCCGGCTGCATGGCGCAAGTTCTGGGGCGGCGGCAGGTCGGTCTTGATGAAGACTTTTTCGAGCTTGGCGGCCACTCGCTGCTGGTGATCAAGCTCGTGGCGCGGATACGCAAGCATCTGCAAGTGGAAGTGGCGGCGGCGCTCGTCTTCGATCACCCCAGCGTGGGTGCATTGGCCGCCGCGCTGCGTGCACGGCCGGAAGGCGCCGCGCTGGCGGCGCTGGCTGAATCGGCGTTGGCCGCACAAGCAAACAAGGATAATCAATGAATAATATGAACCCCACGGTTCCGCTGTCGCTCGCCCAGCAGCAGCTGTGGTTCTTGCATAAGCTGGATGGCGCGCTGACCGCATACAACCTGCCGCGCGTGCTGCGCTTCACCGGCAAGCTGGATGCCGATGCGTTGGAACGCGCATTCACACTCGTTATCGAACGTCATGCCGTCCTGCGCCACCGTTTCTTCGAGCGCGACGGCGTGCCGATGCAGCAGGCGCAGCCCACCAGTGGTTTCGCGCTGCAGCGCTTGGATCTGTCCGGACTGGGCGAAGCGGAATACCAGCATCGTCTGGAGCAGCAGATCTCGCGCATCGCCGGTCATGTGTTTGATCTGGAAAATGGAGAGACGCTGGTCGCCTGCCTGGTGCGGCGGAGCGAAGAGGAACACGTGTTGGCACTGTGCCTCCACCATATCGTTTCGGATGCCTGGTCCAATCCCATACTGGCGCGCGATCTGAGCGCGGCGTATCGGCAGGGCAGCTTGCCGGCGTTGCCTTTGCAGTACGCGGACTACGCGTTGTGGCAGTTCGAACAGGAGGGCAGCGAGGAGCAGCTAAACGACATCGTTTACTGGAACAGCTATCTGGGCAAGGACCTGCCGGCACTGGACCTGCCATCCGATCGTGTGCGTCCGGCACGCCAAAGCTATCAAGGTAGCACGGTCTATTTCGATCTCGCGCCAGATCTTGCGGCGGCGCTGCAGCGCTTTTGCCGCGAGGAGAAAAGCAGCCCATTCATGGTGCTGATGACGGCCTGGCAAATGCTGTTGGCGCGCTATAGCGGACAGTATGAATTCGCTGTCGGCGTACCGAATGCGGGCCGCCAGCGCGAGGAAGTCCAGCAGATGATCGGCTACTTCATCACGACCCAGGTCTTCCGCGCGCGGCTGGCGCCGCGCATGACGCTGCGCGACGCGCTGCGGCAGGTGCGCGCCGATGCGCTGGCGGCGCTGGAACATGCCGGGCTGCCATTCGAGAAGCTGCTCGAGAGCCGCGCCGAGCGGCGCGATCCCGCTCGCAGCCCGCTGTTCCAGGTGATGCTTGGCGTGCAGATGGACGACGCGCTGGCGCAGCTCGATTTCGGCGCGGTGCGCTGCACGGCGATGGAGTTTGCAGAGTCGGGTGCCAAGTTTGATCTGTCGCTGGACGTCAGCCTGAGCGCGCAGCGCGTACGCGGTCGCCTCGAGTACAACAGCGACTTGTTCGACATCGCTACCGCTGAATGGCTCGCGAGCTGCTTCCAGCGCGTGCTGAAGCAATTGGCCATGGAGCCAACGCGAAGTATCGCGGCCCTTGAACTGCTCGGTCATGACGACCATGCGCAGTTGGCGCGCTGGGGCGTCAACAACCGCCGTCATCCGGATCGGGAGACGGTGCTGCAGTTGTTTGAACGGGAAGTGTGCGTGCATCCCGATGCCCCGGCGTTGGTGCATGGCGACGAAACGCTGAGCTACGCGGAGCTGAACCAGCGCGTCAACCGTCTGGCCCATCACCTGACCGCGTTGGGTGTGCGGCCGGAGATGCCGGTTGGCGTGGCGCTGGAGCGCTCTACCGGCATGATCGTCGGCCTGCTGGCGATCCTCAAGGCCGGTGGCGCCTACGTGCCGCTGGACCCGGACTATCCACAGGAGCGTCTGGGTGCGATGATCGCCGACAGCGGCATGCGGCTGCTGTTGACGCAGACCTCGGCCGCGGCGCGCATCCCGGCGCCGGCGGGCCTGCGGGTGCTGCTGACCGATGCGCTGGACCTGAGCGCGCATGGCGATCACAATCCAGGCGTAGTGACGCATGGCGCGGCGCTGGCGTACATCATCTACACCTCCGGCTCGACCGGCAAACCGAAAGGCATCGGCATCACCCACGCCACGCTGGCGGAGCACAGCCAGGTCGCGCAGGGTTACTTCGGCCTGACGCGCGAAGACCGCATGCTGCAGTTCTCGACCATCAATTTCGATGGCTTCGTGGAGCAGCTGTTCCCTGCGCTGACCTGCGGCGCGGCGGTGGTTCTGCGTGGCCCCACGTTGTGGGACAGCGCCACCTTCCGCCATGAGCTGCTGGCGCGCGGCATCACCATCGCCGACCTGCCGACCGCGTACTGGCACATGCTGGCGCAGGATTTCGCCCGTCTGCCGCAGGCGCAGCGCCAGTACGGCGCGCTGCGGCAGGTGCAGGCGACCGGCGAGGCGATGCCGCCCGACGGCGTGCAGGCGTGGCGCGACGCGGGGCTGGCGCACGTCAAGCTGCTCAACAGCTATGGCCCGACCGAGACGGTGGTGACGGCGGTGACGCAGGATTGCCGCGC
>NZ_JABMJK010000021.1 GCF_013376005.1 Duganella sp. SG902
GCAGTCCAACGTTTAACTTCCTCTTCCATAACCATGCTCACGTGATGTCCTTTCAGTATTATCACCTGAGCAGGAATTCACTGGGTCATTACAATTCCTGCGTGTGCAACTTGGATCACGTCTGACCTTCAACTTTCGCTGCTCTAACCAACGATCCCAGAAACAAAGACGTCATAAAAGAACCTAGGAGCGAAGAATGCAGGGGACCTAATCTTCAGCTGTTCAAGGACGAAAATTGATGAGGCGGCTGCTGAGGAAGCCGCTCCACTGCTTCGTCCGCTTGGGGGCGGAAATGGACTCTGGTAAACGCGCCGTCTCCTCAATAACAAAAAGGTCAGCCATGACTGGCTGACCTGCTTCGTTTCATCCAACTCACTACAGCCGCTTTGCGCTATGTGTCGCGTTGGCGCAGCACCCAAGAACTTCCAGTCCTAGAACTGCACCTCTTTCGCCAGCGGCAGGTCGGCGCTGTTCGGGCCTACCTTCAAGGTGACGTTGCCTTTCGGCGCGAGCCACTGCGAGGTCTTCTCGTCCCAGGTCGATAGCAAGCGGCGTTCTACCGGCACCGTCACGACGCGCTCTTCGCCCTGCGCCAACTGGACGCGGACATAGCCCACCAGTTTGACCGCCGGTGCCTGCGCGCTGTAGACCTGCACCACGGTAGAGTCGGCGCGCGCGCCGGTATTCTTCACGCGGACCGACACCTGCGCCGCCTCGTCGCCGCGCGCTGCGGTGCGCACCGCGATATCGCTGTAGCTGTAAGTGGTGTAGGACAAGCCGTAACCGAACGGGAACAGCGGCTTCTGGCCCTGCTGCTGCAGGTAACGGTAGCCGACCATCACACCTTCGTCGTAGCGCACCGTGCCACCGCCGCGATATGGACGGACGCCCTGGCTTTCGTCGGCCAGGAACGATACTGGCAGGCGGCCGCCCGGTTCAGCATCGCCAAACAGTACGCTGGCGATGCCGGTACCGGCTGCGGAGCCGGGATACCACATCTGCACCACGCCTTTCACTCGGGACAGCCACGGCATTCTCACCGCACCGCCCGTATTCAGCACCACTACCGTATTCGGATTGGCGGCGGCGACGGCTTCCACCAGCGCATCCTGGTCGCCCGGCAGCGCGTAGTTGTCGCGGTCCATTTCTTCACCCGTGACCTGGTTCACAAACACCACGGCCACCCCCGACTTGCGCGCCAGCGCCACGGCTTCGGGAATCAATGATACAGGCTGCCAGCCAAGCTGGATGCGGTTGCCGGTGAAGGCGCCGCGCGCCGAGTATTCAACCTCGATACGCGCCTTCTTGCTGGCCGCCAGTTGCCACGGTCTGTCGGGCACTACCTGCGCGCGGAACCCCAAACGGCAAAGGCTTGTTCGCAAAATCGCAGTGGTCGCACCGCGACGTTATTGAATGTGAACTGATCTAATGCAATGCGCGTGGCAAAAGCTTAAGTCAAACTGGGGATCATGTAGAACCGTCATCAGCAACATTTTGCATTTCCGTGCGGCGCCGCAAAACGTGCCCATTAAGGTCGCCTCACAGATCGCAATTCGCAAAGACAGCCATGAACGCCAACAGTTCCCCTTCCACGACTAATGAACGTCGCCACACAATACGTCGAGCAACCGACGCTACTGAAATTCGCATGCTGCATTTGAAGGAAGTCATGAAGATCTGCGGACTGGGACGAACCAGTGTCTACGACGCGGTTCAGCGTGGCGAATTTCCTCCGCCCGTTCCGCTGCTTACTCGCGCACCACGCTGGATCCATCAAGAGATTCAATCGTGGCTTTCTCATCAGATCAAATTGTCGCGTGACAAATAAATCGGACTATCGCGAACGCTTCAGCATTGCAGTATTAGCCAGCTCGCTACAGGGATTTACAAACAAAAGTAATCCATTTTGATGCGCTGGAACGCAACGTTTCGTCCGCTGACGTCCGCGTAGGTCCGCCACACTTTGTCATACTTTTGTCATCCTCCCAAAACGCAAAAAGCCTACACATCTGTGTAGGCCATTGATTTTCTTGCGAATTCTGGTGGGAAGTGCAAGTTTCGAACTTGCGACCCCTGCAGTGTGAATGCAGTGCTCTACCCCTGAGCTAACCTCCCGTTGAGTGCGAGCATTATAGACCGCCTCCCAGACAAACGCAAGGGTAAATCTGCTAATCCCCCTCTTCCGCTCGCGACTTGCCGGTGCTGTAGGGCAGCACCATCAGCGGCGCGCTCGGCGACAGCGCTTGCAAGCGCTTGTACAGCGCCCGCGTTTCCAGCAGGTTCCACACGCGCAGCATGGCTTCGATCGTGTCGAACGGTTTGGTGAGGAAGTCGCGCGCGCCCAGTGAGAGCGCGCGCCGCTTCGACTCGCTGGTGGCGTCGGCGGTCACCACCAGCACCGGCCGGTAGTCGAACGGGTCGCCGCGCCGCTTCAGGTGCTCTAGCACCGCATAGCCGTCGAGTTCCGGCATCATCAGGTCCAGGATGATCAGGTCGGGGTCGAACGCCGCGTACAGGTCGAGGGCTTTTTGCGCGTCGGTGGTGCCGACCACGTGGGTCAGCCCTTCGCGCGTCAGCAGGTCTTCCAGCAAGCGCAGGTTGGCCGGCTGGTCGTCGATGATCAGCACGCGCGACGAAAGCAAATCATCTTCGTTCATTTGTTTATCCTATCGAGTAAAGCGAAAAACTCCCGCAGGTCGAGCGGCTTTTTCAAGTGCATGCCGGCCGCCGCTGGAGCACCATCACCGCCCAGCAACACCAGCGGCACGGCCGACAACGCGGCGTCAGCGCGCAGTCGCGCCAGCGTGGCGGGATCCGCCAATTGCGCGTCCAGCAGCAGCACATCCGGCACGCGCGACGCGGCCTGCGCCCAGCCGTCGGCCACGCTGCGCGCGGCCACAAAGCGCCAACCGGGGCGGCGGGCCATCAGCGTTTCCATCAGCGCCAGGCTGGACGCGTCGCTGTCGATGCACAGTATGGTCGGCATGTCGGCGGCTGGCGCGGTGGATGCGACCGCTTGTGCATCCTGAGCTGGCGCCAGTTCCTGCGCCGCCAGCGTCGCACGCGGCAGTTGGACGGTGAACACGCTGCCCTTGCCCGCCGTGCTGTCGGCCGCCAGGCTGCCGCCCATGGCCTCGGCCAGCGAACGGGATACGGCCAACCCCAGGCCCACGCCCTCGGTCTTGCCGCGCTCGGCTCCCAAGCGGTCGAACGGGGTGAACAGGCGTTCCAGCAGTCCGGCCTCGATGCCATCGCCCTCGTCCGCGATGGCGATGGCGACCTGTTCGTCCCGCCCGCTGACGGCAATGCGCACTTCGCCGCCGGCGCGGTTGTATTTGATGGCATTGGAGAGCAGGTTCAGCATGATTTGCGTCAGGCGCTGGCGGTCGGCGACCACCGCCAGCCCGCCGTCGTCAACCAGCGCCGGCAGCTTGATCTGATGCTGGACCGCCAGCGGCTGCAGCAAGGCCAGCGCCTCGCGCAGCACGGGCGCCACCCGCACCGGCGCCGCCGTGATCGTCAGTTGCCCGGCCTCGACGCGGGCCAGGTCCAGCACGTCGTCGATCAGCGACAGCAAATGTTTGCCGGCGCGCGCGATGTGCTGCGCATGCTGGCGGTTCTGGCCGGCGGCAAGGTCATCCTCGAGCAATTGCGCGAAACCCAGGATCGCGTTCAGCGGCGTGCGCAGCTCATGACTGGTGCGCGACAGGAATTCGGATTTGGCCACGCTGGCCGCCTGCGCGGCGGTGGCGCGCCTGGCCAGCAGCACGCTGGCGTGATGCAGACGGTCGGCCAGCAATCCCAGCTCGTCGCTGGCCACGCCGGTCGCCAGCAGCGGCTGGTCGTTCACCAACCGTTCGGCGTTCTCGGCCGACACGCGCACCCGCCGCACCACGCGCAGCGTGAACAACAGCATGGCCAGCACGCCGGCCAGTCCGATCACGATGGTGGCCAGGTTCATGAAGACGTTGCGGCGCAGCGCCTCCTGGACGGCGGCGGTGCGCTGCACGACCAGCATCGACTCGCGCGCGTTCATGGCGCCGATCCCGTCGCGCAGTTGATTGAGGATCTGCCGCCCGGCCAGCAGGCTGGCGCGCAACGCCTCGGGATCGCCGTGATATTGCTGGCGCAGCGCTTCCAGCCCGGCCAGCTTTTGCCGCACCAGCGGCAGCAACACGTTCAGCCGCGCCAGCTGTTCCGGATCGCGCACGTTCTGTTGCAGGTCGTCCATCGCCGCCGGCAGCTTGACCTGCGCCGCGCGGTAGGGATTGAGGAAGTCGTCCACGCCCGTCAGCAGATAGCCGCGCACGCCGGTGGCGGATTCGGCGATCAGCGCGTGCAGCAGCTGGATGTCGCGCTGCACCTGCAGCGTGCGCTGCATTTCGGTCATGGCGTCGGCGGTCTGCCGCTCGAGCTTGTAGCTGGTCGCCACCGAGCCGACGAACGTGGCCAGGGCCGCCATGACGATCACGGTGACCTTGACCGTCAGCGACCAGTTCCGCCAGTACAGGGCGGCCCGCCTCATCCGCCGAACCCGTAGTCGACCGCGTACACCGCCGCCTGCGTGCGGTCACGCAGGTCGAGCTTGTGCAGGATGCGTTCGATATGCACCTTGACGGTGCCGGCGGCGATGCCCAGTTCCTCCGCCATCGCCGCGTTGGTCAGCCCGCGCGGCATCATGGCGAACACTTGCAGCTCGCGCGAGGTCAGTTGCTTCAACTTGGCGGCAGAGGCGGTGGCGGCCGCGCGCACGGTCGGCTTGCTGGCGGCCTGGTGCGCCGTCGCCAGGATGGTGCCCAGCACCTGCAGCACGCTCAGGTCGTCGGCGTTAGGCGGCGCCGCCGGGCGCGCGCTCATCATGGCCAGCAGCCCGGCGCTCCGGCCGTGGAAGCGCAAGGGCACCAGCACCTCCAGCCCGACCGTCTTGTCGCGCCCCACCCGCAGCCGGCTGTGGATGTCTTGCTGTATCAGCGGCAGCGCGTTCTCCTGCAGGGCCTCATGCAGCGCGCCGGTGGCCGGCAGGCGCGCGCCGACAGGCGCCACCGGTCCTTGCGATGCGACCACGTGCAGTCCGTCGGTATGGACGTGAAGCAGCAGGCCCTCCTCCAGCGACAGGAAGGACAGCGCCTTTCCCAGGATGGATTGCATGGCGGCCTCGCCGTGGCCTTCCTCGGCCAGCACCTCGGCGGCGGCGGTCAGCAGGCGCAGGCGGGCGGCGCTGCCCTCGTTGTGGCGATAGCGAACGCGGGCGCTGCGGGCGTTGCCGTGGGGGGATGTCGGGGTCGTGGTGTCGGTCATGGGATTTTCCTGTTGAGCGGATTATATGCCAATCAGCATAGAAAAAATCCGCCGTCCAGCCGATTCCGGCTCATCGCGACATCTCCATACTTCACTCATCGCCATCGACCACCGATCCATGTGCGACCTGAAACCCTTAATTTTTTGTGGAGATCGTAATTTAATGAAGCAATTCCTGACCATCGCAGCCATCGCCATCGTCCTGCCATTCAGCGCCTCGGCGGCCAACAAGACCCACGTCAACGGCAGCGCCGCCACGGCCAGCGCCGCCGCGCGCGTGATCAACGTCCTGCCCAAGACCAAGCACGTCAACGTCAACCAGGGCGAGACGGTGAAGTTTGTGGTCGGCGATAAATCGTTCAGCTGGCACTTCGACACGCTGCGCGCGAGCGACAGCTTCCCGCTGTCGAAGATCGCGCCGGCCGACATCGACACCCATCGCGTCCGCGTCTACGTGTCGCCCAACCCGCTGTATCACGGCGGCTAAGCCCGACCCTTGTTCTTTCAACTTCAACTATACCAAAGGAAAAATATGCGTTACCTGAGCCTGTTGCCTGTCGCCTGCGCCCTGCTGGCCGCCAATGTCCACGCGGCCAACACCGAGACCTGCCACCCATCGTCGGAGAAAGAGATCGCCGGCCTGTTCGACCGCTGGAACGCGTCGCTGCAAACCGGGAATCCCGACAAGGTGGTGGCCAACTACGCCACCAAGTCGGTGCTGCTGGCCACCGTGTCGAACAAGCCGCGCCTGACGCCGGAGGAAAAGCGCGACTACTTCGTGCACTTCCTGGCCGGCAAGCCGGTCGGCAGCATCGACAGCCGCACCATCGAACTGGACTGCAACACCGCCGTCGACGCCGGCCTGTACACCTTCAAGTTCGCGGATGGCAAGGAAGTGAAGGCGCGCTTCACCTACACCTATAAGTGGGATGGCAAGCAGTGGCTGATCACCAGCCACCACTCGTCGGCCATGCCGGGCAAGGACTAAGCCGCCGGCGGGGCCGGTGGATTCAGCGAGGCGGTCCAGATGCACTGGCCCTTGACCGCCTTGTCCAGCCCCGCCAGCGTCTCGGCGTGGGCGGCCAGTTCCTCCTCGGAGGCCGGCACGAAGATGATGTCGGCCATGGCCACCGGCTCCAGCAGCTCGCCGATGTTGACCACTTCCTCCTCCACGTCCATGCCCAGGGTGTTCTGGCCACGGGTCATGGCGAGGTAGACGTCGGCCAGCAGTTCCGCGTCCAGCAGCGCGCCGTGCAGCTTGCGGTGCGAGTTGGAGATGCCGTAGCGGTCGCACAGCGCGTCCAGCGAGTTGCGCTTGCCTGGATGCAGTTCCTTGGCCTGCACCAGGGTGTCGATCACGCCGCCGATGTGCTCGGTGAAGTCCGGCAGGTTGAGCAGCTTGAATTCGTGGTTCAGGAAGCCCAGGTCGAACGGCGCGTTGTGGATGATGACTTCGGCGCCCCGGACATACTCGCGCAGCTGGTCGACGATCTCATGGAACTTCGGCTTGTCGCTCAGGAACTCGGTGGTCAGGCCGTGGACGTTCAGCGCGCCCTCTTCCGAGTCGCGTTCCGGATTGATGTAGAAGTGGAGATTGTTCCCCGTCAGCATGCGGTTGTTCAGCTCGACGCAGCCGATCTCCAGGATGCGGTTGCCCAGCTTGGGGTTGATACCGGTGGTTTCGGTATCGAGGACGATTTGGCGCATAGTATTCCGAAATTAATTGCAGAGCGCAGTATATCAGCGCCCGCGCGCCACTTCCACGCCGCGGTTGGCCAGCATGTCAGCCCGTTCGTTGCCAGGATGACCATTGTGGCCGCGCACCCAGCGCCATTCCACAGTGTGCATTTGCTGCACCGCGTCGAGCGCCTTCCACAGGTCCTCGTTCTTGACCGGCTCCTTGGTCGAGGTCTTCCAGCCGCGCGCCTTCCAGCCGTGGATCCACTCGCTGATGCCTTTCTGGACGTACTGGCTGTCGGTGTGCAGCACCACCGTGCACGGCCGCTTCAGCGCGCTCAGCGCCTCGATCACCGCCTGCAGCTCCATGCGGTTGTTGGTGGTGTCGCGCGCGCCGCCGAAGATCTCCTTCTCGGCCTCGCCCGCCACCAGCAACGCGCCCCAACCGCCCAGGCCGGGATTGCCCTTGCATGCGCCGTCGGTAAAAATTTCAACCTTATCCATCCTGCCGCTCTCTTCTTTTGTTCGTTACCGGCACGCCCACCGGGGCCGCTGCCGTTTTCCTGGTCCATGCCGGACCGATCAAGCGCATGCCTTTCACGCGCTTGACCGCTTGTATGATGTAGACGCCGCCGAAGTATGGCCACCAGCGCGAGCCGGCATTATCCATGAAGGCGTAGCGCTGCAGCCACTTTTCTGTGCGGCAGGCCGGCGCGTAGCAGCCGAAGTGGCTCTGGCTGGCGCTCATATTCAGCAATTTTAACCAATCCTTCATGCGCGGCATAGAAATCAGCTCCTCGGTGCGCGGCAGGAAGGAGGTGCCGCCGACGCGCCGCAGCACGTGGCGCGCCCCCCACAGGCTGGCCGGGTTGAAGCCGCAGATGACGACCTGCCCCTCCGGGATCAGCACACGCTCGACCTCGCGCAGCACCTGGTGCGGGTCGGTGGAAAATTCCAGCACGTGCGGCAACACCACCAGGTCGATGCTTTGCGAAGCGAACGGCAGTTCGGTGTAATCGAGCGTGAGGTCGACGCTGCGCCGGTCCTCGCGCGCGGCCCGGGTCTTGCGGTCGGCCAGCAGTTTGTACGGCATGCGGCTGGCGGCCAGCGCGTCGATTTCAGGCATGCCGATCTGCACCGCGTTGTAGCCGAAGATGTCGGCTGTTAAATTATCGAGACAGCTTTGTTCCCACGCACGCATGTACACACCGGCGGGCGTTTGCAGCCAGCCTTCCAGCGCTATAATGGATTTCTCCGACCCCGCCTTATCCATGCTTAGCCTTTTGCGATCCAATGACCATATCTTCTAATCAAGCTCTTAGTGTTTTAACGGTACCGGCGTTCCGCGACAATTATCTCTGGTTGATACATGATGGCACACATGCCGCGGTGGTCGACCCCGGCGATGCCAAACCGATACTGGCGGCCCTCAAAGCCAATGGACTCAAGCTCACCGCCATTCTACTCACCCACCACCATGCTGACCATATCGGCGGCGTCCCTGAATTATTACAGCATTATCAGGTTCCTGTTTTTGGCCCGCGCAATGAAACCATCGCCGCCGTGACCCTGCCGGTCGGCGAAGGCAAGCTGATCGACGTGCCCGGCCTGGCGCTGAAGCTGTCGGTGCTGGACGTGCCCGGCCACACCATGGGCCACATCGCCTATGTGCGCGAGGCCGACGGCGAGGAACCGGCCTGGCTGTTCTGCGGCGACACGCTGTTCGCCGGCGGTTGCGGACGCCTGTTCGAAGGCACGCCGGCGCAGATGATCAGTTCGCTCGGCAAGCTGACCGCGCTGGCCGACGACACCAAGGTATTTTGCGCGCACGAGTACACGCTGTCCAACCTGCGCTTCGCGCGCGTGGTGGATCCGGACAATGTGGCGCTGCAGGAGCGCGTGAAGGTGGAAACCGATAAGCGCGAGCACGACGTGCCCACGGTGCCGAGCACCATCGCGATCGAGAAGGCGACCAATCCCTTCCTGCGTTATCGCGAGCCGGCCATTGCGGCGCAGCTGGTGAAGGCCGGGCGTCTCGATCGCATCGACACGCCGCTGGCGACCTTCACCGCGCTGCGGTTATGGAAGAATGACTTCTAAGGCTTAGATTTCCTCGTACAGCGGCAGCGTCAGGAATTCCTCGAACGCTTCCGAGGTCGACATCTGTTCGAAGATCTGCGCCGCGCGCGGATAGGCCGGGGTGTTGCCGTCCGGCGCGGTGGCCTGCACCTTGGCCAGCTCCTCCGGAATCATCGCGCGCACCATGTCGGCCGTGACCTTGCGGCCGTCTTCCAGCACGCCCTTGGTCGAGCGGATCCACTGCCACACTTGCGAACGGCTGATCTCGGCGGTGGCGGCGTCTTCCATCAGGTTGTGGATCGGCACGCAGCCGTTGCCGTTCAGCCAGCTGCCCAGGTAGTGGATGCCAACGTTGATGTTGTAGCGCAGGCCGGCCTCGGTGATCGGGGTTTCAGGCTTGAAGTCCAACAGCTGCTCGGCGTGCACTTCCACGTCCAGCCGTTGCTTGTCGATCTGGTTCGGCTTATCGCCCAGCACTTTCTTGAACTCGGCCATGGCCAGGTCGACCAGGCCCGGGTGGGCCACCCAGCCGCCATCGTAGCCGTCGGTGGCGTCGCGCGCCTTGTCGTTGCGCACGCCGCCCATGGCGATCTCGTTCTTTTCCGGATCGTTCTTGATCGGGATCAGCGCGGCCATGCCGCCGATGGCCGGGGCGTTGCGCTTGTGGCAGGTTTTCAGCAGCAGCAAGGCGTAGGCGCGCATGAAGGGCGCGGTCATGGTGACCTTAGCGCGGTCGGCCAGGCAGAAATCCTTGTCCAGCTTGAATTTCTTGATGCACGAGAAGATGTAGTCCCAGCGGCCGGCGTTCAGGCCCGAGCTGTGCTCGCGCAGTTCGTACAGGATCTCGTCCATCTCGAACGCGGCCAGGATGGTTTCGATCAGCACGGTGGCCTTGATGGTGCCCTGCGGCAGACCCAGCTCGTTTTGCGTCATCACGAAGATGTCGTTCCACAGGCGCGCTTCCAGGTGCGATTCCATTTTCGGCAGGTAGAAGTACGGGCCGGCGCCGCGCGCCAGTTGCTCCTTGGCGTTGTGGAACATGAACAGCGCGAAGTCGAAGATGCCGCCCGAGACGCGCTTGCCATCGACCAGCACGTGCTTCTCATCCAGGTGCCAGCCGCGCGGCCGCACCACCAGCGTGGCGACCTTGTCGTTCAGCTTGTACGACTTGCCATTCTGTTCCAGCGCGATGGTGCCGCGCACCGCGTCCTTCATGTTGATCTGGCCGCTGATCTGGTTGTCCCAGTTGGGCGAGTTGGAGTCTTCGAAGTCGGTCATGTAGCTGTCCGCGCCCGAGTTCAGGGCGTTGATGACCATCTTGCGCTCGACCGGACCGGTGATTTCCACGCGGCGGCATTCCAGCGCCTTCGGGATCGGCGCGATTTTCCAGTCGCCGTTGCGGATGTGGGCGGTCTCGGGCAGGAAATCCGGGCGCTCGCCGGCGTCCAGGCGCTTGGCGCGCTCCACGCGCACGGCCAGCAGCTGTTGACGGCGCGCTTCGAATTCGCGGCTCAGCTTGGCCACCAGCGACAGCGCCTCCGGCGTCAGGATGGTTTCGTAGCCGGGCTTGATCTCGCCGGTGATTTGCATGCCTGCTGGCAGGGTCAGGGTGGATTGCGTCATGAGAGGTCTCCGTAAAAAAATAGTAACGAATCGGCTTAATTATATGCTTGTTGCAGTGCGGCGTTTTTAGTGTGTGGACTCAGTTACAAGCTGAATTGTTTTACAGTATATTCACTCGTAAGTTATGCAAACAAGACTAAATATCACTTCATCTATGCGTTTTTGTAAAAAGTGACGGGGACCGGTTTTCATGGGGCAATTCAGACAGATATCCACTTTTGTAGAGGTCGTCGCGCGGGGCAGCCTGTCGGCCGCCGCCCGTGCCGAGGGCATCGCCCCGGCGATGATAGGACGCCGGCTCGATGCGCTGGAGGCCCGTCTGGGCGTCAAGCTGCTGCAGCGCACCACCCGCAAACTGGCGCTGACCGACGAGGGCGCGGCCTTCCTGGAGGATTGCCAGCGCATCCTGGCCGAGCTGGAGGAAGCCGAATCGGCGGTGTCGGAACGTAGCGCGCACGCCACAGGTCACCTGATGATCTCGGCGCCGGCCGGTTTCGGCCGCCAGCACGTGGCGCCGCTGCTGCCCTCCTTCCTGGCCGAGCACCGCGACGTTACCGCCACGCTGAACATGAGCGACCGCGTGGTCGACATCGTTGGCGAGGGCATCGACGTGGCGATCCGCATCGCCAGCCTGTCGGATTCCAGCCTGGTCAGCGTCAAGCTGGCCGACAACGAACGCGTGGTGGTGGGCTCGCCGGCCTACCTCAAGCGCCATGGCGTGCCGGAAACGCTGGCCGATCTGGGCAAGCACAACTGCCTGGCGATCAGCAGCGAAGGCAGCCAGCGCGGCTGGACTTTCCGCGAGGATGGAAAAAACGTGGTCTTGAAGGTCAACGGCAACATGGCCTGCAACGACGGCCAGGTGCTGCACGAGTGGGCGCTGGCCGGCAAGGGGCTGGCGTGGCGTTCGATGTGGGAAGTGGGCAGCGCGCTTGCGGAAGGCCGGCTGCAAACCGTGCTCGATAGCTACGCGGCGCCGGGCAACGACATCTACGCGGTGTTCGCGCAGCGCCGCCACCTGCCGCTGCGCATCCGCGCGTTCGTGGACTTCCTGCGCCACACCTACGCCCAGCCGGATTACTGGCGCAAGTCGGGAAAGTGAAAAGCGACAGGCAAAAAAAAATCCTCGGTTACCGAGGATTTCTTGATCGTTAGATCCAGCGTATTACAGAGGCTGAATGTTCGAAGCTTGCTTGCCTTTAGGGCCGGCGGTTACTTCGAAAGAAACGCGTTGGTTCTCTTGCAGCGATTTGAAGCCTGCGGTCTGAATCGCCGAGAAGTGAGCGAACAGATCTTCGCCGCCTTCGTCAGGGGTGATAAAGCCGAAACCCTTCGAATCATTGAACCATTTTACGATACCAGTTGCCATTACAATTCCTATTTCAGTTAATTTGGGCTTGCGCCCGTGATATCGTTTTTGAGGCAAGAAAGACAAACTGTACTACTCTTGAATCTAAACGATCCCGCATTATACCCATTTACGAGAGAAAAGCACGTTTTCACGAAAATAAATGCAAAGCCGCGCTTTTTTTGGTAGAAACCCCTCGGAGCCGGGCGTAAGTGTCATGATAGACAACGAAATCGTACATGCTTTGAGCTAGATCAAGCGCGCGTTTGATCACGGATCAATCGTAATGGCTGGCCTTGGCGTCACGGGCGGCCCAGGCCAGCAGTTTTTCCACTTCGGGCACCACTGGCGCCCACTCGGCCTGGCCCGCCATCACACCCCGCACCATCTGCTCGATGCGGCGCGATTCCTGGCCGAACACCGTGAAACCGAAGGTGCCGGCCGATCCGGCCACGCCGTGCAGCACTTCGTGCAGCTGGTGCAGCGCGTCCTGCGACGGCTGCGCGCCGTCCGCCGCGCAGCGCGCCAGCGCCGCGCGGATCTTGTCGAGCGTGCCCGGCACGGTGGCGGCGAACTTGTCGTTCAGGGCCGCCAGGCGGGCGCGGAAATCGGGATCGACCGGCGTCGCCATCTTATTTGGTGCCGAAAATGCGGTCGCCCGCGTCGCCCAGGCCCGGCATGATGTAGGCGTGATCGTTCAGGTGCGAATCGAGCGACGCGCAGTAAATCTTCACGTTCGGGTGCGACTTCTGGAACACTTCGATGCCCTCAGGCGCGGCCACCAGCGCCAGGAAGATGATTTGCTCGTCGGTGACGCCGCGCTTCTTCAGCACGTCCACCGCGTGCACCGCCGAATTGCCGGTGGCCACCATCGGGTCGCACAGGATGAAGGTGCGTTCGGCGGTGTCCGGCAGGCGCACCATGTACTCCACCGGCTGGTGGGTTTGCGGGTCGCGGAACACGCCGATGTGGCCCACGCGCGCCGACGGCACCAGGTCCAGCAGACCGTCGCTCATGCCGATGCCGGCACGCAGGATCGGCACGATGGCCAGCTTGCGGCCGGCGATCACCGGCGCGTCGATGGTCATCAGCGGCGTTTCCACGGTGCGGGTCGTCAGCGGCAGGTCGCGCGTGATCTCGTAACCCATCAGCAGCGTGATTTCCTTGAGCAAGTCGCGGAAGGTACGGGTCGACGTGTCCTTGGCGCGCATGTGGCTCAGCTTGTGCTGGATCAGCGGGTGGTTGGTGATGAACAGGTTAGGAAAACGCGGATCTTGTTTCATTGGATGTGTGCTCTTTTTTAGGCGGCGGTAGCCCGCATTATACTGACTCGACCAGCGCCCGCGCCAGGATGGCGTCGCAATCCACGCCCGACGGCAGGCGGCCGTAGGCCCCGCCCGGCTCACGCTTGAGGCGCGAGGCCACGAACGCCGACGACACATACTCCGGCGCGTGGCGCAGCAGCAGCGCCGCCTGCACCGCCAGCACCACCCGCTCGGCGCGCACGCGGGCGCCGAACTCGTCCGGCTGCTGCTGTTGCGCCAGGTCGGCCAGCAAGGTGGTCTTGTAGGCCACGAAGAAGGTGTCGGCGTTGCCGGCCAGCGCCAGTTCGGCCGCCAACGCCTCGCGCGCCTCCGGCGACTTGGACAGCGCGCGCAACAGGTCTAGGCACATCACATTGCCCGAGCCCTCCCAGATCGAGTTGACCGGCAGCTCGCGGTACAGCCGCGCCAGCGGGCTGTCCTCCACGTAGCCGCTGCCGCCGATGACTTCCATCGCCTCGGCGCCAAAGCCGGGGCCGCGCTTGCAGACCCAGTATTTGGCGGCCGGTGTCAGCACGCGCGCCAGCATCGCCTGCGCCGGATCATCGATCTGGTCGAAGCAGCGCGCCAGGCGCATCGCCAGCGCGGTGGCGGCCTCCGATTCCAGCGCCAGGTCGGCCAGCACGTTCTGCATCAGCGGATGCCCTGCCAGCGGACGGCCGAACGCCACCCGGCGGCGCGCGTGATGCAGCGCCTGCGTCAGCGCGGCGCGCATCGCCCCCGCGCTGCCGAGCACGCAATCGAGCCGGGTGTAGCCGCCCATCTCAAGAATGGTCGGAATGCCGCGCCCCTGTTTGCCGATCAGCCAGCCGTAGGCGCCGGCGAACTCCACCTCCGACGAGGCGTTCGAGCGGTTGCCGACCTTGTCCTTGAGCCGCTGCACGCGGATCGCGTTGCGCTCGCCATTCGGCAGGTAGCGCGGCAGGAAAAAGCACGACAGGCCGGCGCTGCCCGCCTCGTCCGTCTGCGCCAGGATCAGGTGCGCGTCGCTTTGCGGCGCCGAGAAGAACCACTTGTGGCCGACGATGCGGAACACCTCCTCGCCCTCCTCGCCAAACATCGCGCGCGCTTCCGCCGCCGGCACCGGCTCGGCGCGCGTGGTGTTGGCGCGCACGTCGGAACCGCCCTGCTTCTCGGTCATGCCCATGCCGATGATTGCGCTTCTCTTTCGCTCGACAGGCAGCGAGCGCGGATCGTAATCGTTGGACAGGATCTTGGGCAGCCACTTGGCGGCGATG
This sequence comes from Duganella sp. SG902, assembly GCF_013376005.1. GTDB lineage: Bacteria > Pseudomonadota > Gammaproteobacteria > Burkholderiales > Burkholderiaceae_D > Rugamonas. The sequence goes on from NZ_JABMJK010000021.1 coordinate 14,586, forward strand.
CGCGGCGCCTGCCGGAGCGCCGGCACCGAGGCGTAGGTCATGGTGACCGGGCACTGCGAACCGTTCTCCACCTGGCCGAACAGCAAATAGCGCGCGGCCCGCGCCACTTGCGCGCCCTGCCCGCCCTGCCATGGCGACGAGTGCGTGCCGTGGCCGATCAGCAGCGACATCAGGCTGTGCCAGGCCGGATGGAACTCCACCTCGTCGATGCGATGGCCCTCGCGGTCGTAGTTGTGCAACCTGGGCGGGTGGAGATTGGCCAGCCGCGCCAGGTCCAGCGTTTCCGCCCTGCCCAGCTCGGCGCCCAGCGCGTGCAGCGAGGCGGCGGCGGCGCCCGCGCCTTCGCGTTGCAAGGCTTCCTGCAGGGCCGGATCGGCCGCGAACAGGTTGATATTCGCAAACGGCGCAACAGTATTGCGCACTTCGTGGGTATCGAAAGCTTGCATATTGTCTCCGTTCAAACCGCTGTGATTTGTTTTCTTGAACAATATCCTATGATAAGCGCATAACAACCTGGAGACAGTATGAGCGACGCCTATATTTACGAGGCCATCCGCACCCCGCGCGGCAAGGGCAGGCAGGACGGCAGCCTGCACAGCGTCAAGCCGATCTCGCTGCTCACGGGGCTGATGAACGAGCTGCAACAACGCCATCAACTCGACACCGCGCTGATCGACGACGTGCTGATCGGCTGCGTCACGCCGATCGGCGAGCAAGGCGCCGACATCGCCAAGATCGCCGCCCTGTCGGCCGGCTGGGACTGGCGCGTGGCCGGCGCACAGCTCAACCGCTTTTGCGCCTCCGGGCTGGAGGCGGTCAACCTGGCCGCGCAGAAGGTGCGCTCGGGCTGGGAGGAGCTGGTGGTGGCCGGCGGCGTCGAATCGATGTCGCGCGTGCCGATGGGGTCCGACGGCGGCGCCTGGACCCAGGACCCGGAAACCAGCTTGAAAACCGGCTACGTCCCGCAGGGCATCGGCGCCGACCTGATCGCCACGCTGGACGGCTATCAGCGCGAGCAGCTGGACGCCTACGCGCTGCGCTCGCAACAGAGGGCGGCCGCCGCGCGCGCGGCCGGCCGCTTCCGCTCCATCGTGCCGGTGCGCGACCAGAACGGCGTGCTGATCCTGGCGGAGGACGAGTTCATCAAGCCCGCCACCACCATGGAGGCGCTGGCCAGCCTGAAGCCGGCCTTTGCCGCCATGGGCGAGCAGGGTTTCGACGCCATCGCCCTGCGCAAATATGCGCCGCTGCGGCGCATCGAGCACCTGCATACGGCCGGCAATTCCTCCGGCATCGTCGATGGCGCGGCGCTGGCGCTGATCGGCAGCAAGGCCGCCGGCGCGCGCCTCGGCCTGGCGCCGCGCGCGCGCATCCTCGCGGCCGCCGTCACCGGCAGCGAACCCACCATCATGCTGACCGGCCCGGCGCCGGCCGCGCGCAAGGCGCTGCAAAAAGCCGGCCTGTCCGTCAACGACATCGACCTGTTTGAAGTGAACGAAGCCTTCGCCTCCGTGGTGCTGCGCTTCCTGCGCGAACTGGAGGTGCCGGACGACAAGGTCAACGTCAACGGCGGCGGCATCGCGCTCGGCCATCCGCTCGGCGCCACCGGCTGCATGCTGCTCGGCACCCTGCTGGATGAACTGGAGGCGCGCCGCCTGCGGCGCGGCATGGTGACCCTGTGCGTGGGCGGCGGCATGGGCATCGCCACCATCATCGAACGGCTGTGAGCATGATCACCAGCCACCGCAACGGCCGCCACATCAGCGTGCTGCTGGCCGCGCGTGGCATCAATCCATTGAGCCGCCTGTTCCAGCGCGAGCTGGCCGCGCTGCTGGACAAGCTGGAAGCGCAACGCCCGCAGCCGGCCGCCGTGCTGATCGGCTTCGACGCCGGCCCGGCGGACCGCGGCCACGAACGCGAACACCTGCTGGCGCTCACGCCGGCGCAAGCCGCCGACTGCATGCACATGCTGGACGCCTACAACGCCCTGCTGCGGCGGCTGGAAAACCTGGCGCTGCCGGTGACCGCCACCCTCGGCGGCGAAATCAGCGGCCACGCGTTCGGCCTGGCGCTGGCCTGCCACCGCCGCGTCGCCTCGCGGGAGGCGCGCGTCAGCCTGCCGCAAGTGCTGCACGGCCTGGCCCCGGCCGGCGGCGAAATCGTCCGCAGCGTGCGGCTGGCGGGTCTGCGGGCGGCCATGCCGCTGCTGCTGGAGGGCGCCGCGCTCAGCGCCGCCCAAGCCCTGCGGGCGGGCCTGCTGCACGCCATCGCCGACGATGAGGTGCAACTGGATCATGTTGTCCTGAACAAAGCAACGTTTGCCCGGCCTTGGCAAGCGCGCGGCTACCGCCCGCCCGGCGGCGCGCTGGACAGCGCCCCGGTGCGCGCGCTGTTGCAGACGGCGCCCGCCCGGCTGAAGTCGCCGGCGGCGGCGGCCGTGCTGTGCGCCATGGTCGAGGGACTGCAAGTCGATTTTGACACCGCGCTCACCATCGAGAGCCGGTATTTTTGTCAAACCGCTATCAGTCAGGCGCGGCTAAAAGGCGGTTTTTCATTCTGAAGGGAGGTTTTTTTATCGATCTCAAGAGATTTCTCAAAAAGTCGCTGTAAAGTTGTCTTTTTTCATGCTATTCGCTTCTCATCAGTGATACATTCCGTTATGGTTTTGCAAGATTCCCGCGCCTGATTGTTACACCCACAACTTGAAAGAATAGCTTTTCGCGATGTCAACCAGCGTTTCATCCCAGCCACGTCATGAATTGGATAACCTCATGGAAGAGGCTGGCGATGTCGTATTCCGGCTCAATCAACTTGGCCAGCTGCTGTTCGCCAGCCGCCGCGCCGCCGCGCGCATCGCCGCCAGCGCGCCGCTGGCCGGCGGCGCGCTGGTCAAGCTGGTCAGCGACGGCGACCAGGCGCCGCTGGCCGCCGCGCTGGCCGAGGTGATCGAATCGCGCAACCCCAAGCTGCTGGAAGTGCGCATCAAGACCCCCGACATCGAAATCTGGCACGAGCTGCGCATCTCGGCCTTCGACAACGCCGAGGGCGTGCCGGAGCTGCTGGTGGTGGGCCGCGACATGACCGTGCAGCACGCCACCGAGGAGCGGCTGCGCCACATGGCCACCCACGACGCGCTGACCGAGCTGCCCAACCGGCTGCTGCTGTCCGACCGCATGCGCATGGTGATCGCCAACGCGCGCCGCTCGGGCCAGGGCTTCTCGGTGGCGAATATCGGCCTGGACGGCTTCAAGAAGGTCAACGACGGCCTCGGCCACCCGGTCGGCGACGCCCTGCTGCGCATGGCCGCCCAGCGCCTGCGCAAGACCCTGCGCGACAGCGACACCCTGGCCCGGGTCGGCGGCGACGAGTTCGTCGCCATCCTGCCGGGCACCGCGACCGAGGCGCAGATCAAGCTGGTCACCGGCCGCCTGATCGCCACCCTGCAGTCGCCGTTCGAGATCGACAGCCACACGATCTACGTCGGCGCCTCGGTCGGGGTGTCGGTCTACCCGCAGCACGCGGAGGACGAGATCCGCCTGCTGGCGCTGGCCGACGCCGCCATGTCGCGCGCCAAGGAAACCGGCAAGGCGCGCGCGCTGGTCTACAGCCCGGCGCTGGCCGGCCCGCCGCAGCACGACATCTCGCTCGAGGCGGCCATGTTCCAGGCCGTGCGCGAGGGCGAGTTCCAGCTCTACTACCAGCCCATCGTCGACGCCCAGACGCGCGAGATCCAGGGCTTCGAGACGCTGATGCGCTGGAAGCATCCGACGCTGGGCATGGTGCCGCCGGCGCGCTTCATCCCGATCGCCGAGACCAATGGCCTGATCAACCTGCTGGGCGCGTGGGCGCTCAAGGCCGCCTGCGTGCAACTGAAACAATTTGAAGAAGTTGCCAAGCGCAGCCTGTACATCTCTGTTAATATCAGCCCGCGACAATTCCGCAATGATAAATTCTTGGATGTGCTGGACGACGCGATCGCGTTCTCCGGCCTGCTTGGTGAGCAATTGGTTTTAGAAATCACAGAAGGCACGCTGATGATCGACCCGGTGCATGCCGAGTCCATCCTGTCCAAAATGGCCGAGCGCAACGCCCGCATCGCGATTGACGATTTCGGCACCGGTTATTCCTCGCTGGCCTACCTCAAGCGCTTCCCGATCTCGGTGCTGAAAATCGACCGCACCTTCATCCGCGACCTGCCCGGCTCGCAGAAGGACGGCGCCATCTGCAACGCCGTGCTGGACCTGGCCAAGCACCTCGACCTGTCGGTGGTGGCGGAAGGCGTGGAGACCGAGGAGCAGCTGCAATACCTGCAGGTGCGCGGCTGCCAGTACATCCAGGGCTACCTGACCGGCAAGCCGATGGCGGCCAACGTGGCGCTGGCGGCGCTCAAGGAAAGCATCCATGCCAAGCTGGTGCCGGCGGAATTCCGGCAGGTGGCGCAATGATCGCCAGCTACAAGGCCGCCACCGCGCTCGGCAACAAGACCCTGAGCGAGCTCGGCGACTGCACCCGCCGCCGCGGCGACATGCCCGGCTTCGCCAAGGCCATCACCGCCATCCTCGGCGCCATGCGCGGCGAGGACGAGCAGGAATTCAACATGACGCGCACCGTGCTGTCCGACCCGGTGCTGACGCAGAAGGTGCTGCGGCTGGCCAACAGCGGCATGTACTCGGCCTTCGGCCAGCACGTGAACACGGTGTCGAAAGCGGTGCTGGTGCTGGGCACGGAAGCCATCGGCCACCTGGCGCTGGGCCTGAAACTGATCGAGGAGCTGGCCGCCACCTCGACCGACACCACCATCGCCCACATCGAGATGGAAAAGGCGGTGCTGGCCGGGATCGTGGCGCAGCAGATCGCCTACACCGCCGAAAGCCGCCATGGCGAGGAGGCCGTGGTGTGCTCGATGCTGCACACGCTGGGCCGCATGATGCTGACCTTCTACATGCCGGAGCGCTGGCACGAGCTGCAGCGCCTGGCCGACCAGAAGGCCTGCACGGTGGAGGACGTCGCGCCGGAACTGCTGGGCCTGAGCCTGGAGGAAATCGGCCACGCTGCCGCCCTGCACTGGGGCTTGCCATCGTCGCTGCTGAACGGCATGCGCGCGCTGGCGCCGGCCGAGGCGGGCGCCGAGGTGTCGGCCTCGGACTGGATCGCCGGCCTGTCCACCATGGCCGCCAGCTGCGCCGAATCGCTGTGGCACGACGACGCCGCCGGCGCCGAAAAAGTGAAACAGCTGACCGAAAGCTACGCCGGCATGCTGGGCGTGGAGCCGGCCAACCTGATGCACGCCATCGAACAAGCCAAGGTGGTGGCGGCCAACGACCTGACCATCGCCCCGCTGTCGCGTCCCGCCGAGCGCCGCGCCAAGGCGCTGGCCAAGACGCGCCAGCGCGCCGCCGGCAACAAGATCCTGCTCAGCGGCCTGGCCGACATGCGCGACGTGCTCGACACCGCCAGCCCCGGGCAAATGGTGCAGATCGCGCTGGAGACGGTGTACAAGGGCCTGGACTTCTCGCGCGCCGTGGCCTTCGTCCGCAACCGCAAGGAAAACACCTACTCGGCCAAGATCAGCTTCGGCGAAGGCACGCGCGAGCTGCTGCCGGGCATGACCTTCGACGACGCCTACGAACCGAACGTGTTCCACGCCGCGCTCAACAGCGACCGCGTGATCTTCATCGAAAACTCGCGCGACGCCAAGTTCGCCGCCAAGCTGCCGTTGTGGTGGAAGTCGTCACTGTCCGAGGCCCGCAGCTTCGTGATCCTGCCGCTGTCCGCCAACGGCCAGCCGGCCGGCTTCCTGTACGGCGACTGGGACGACTCCTTCCCGCCGATCTCGCTCAGCGCCACCGAGTTCGCGCTGCTGAACGACATGCGGGCGATGGTGGTGCGCGCGGTGGAGCGCCGCCACGGCATCGCGCCGGAAGCCGTGACGCGTTAATGCCCGTCGCGCCGCTGCCAGCGGAACGACAGCGCGGCGGCCAGCGCCGATAGCAGCACCAGCACCGACGCCACGTAGTACACCGACTCGGCGCCCGCCCTCTCCCACCACTGCGCCAGGAACAAGCCGCCCAGCGAACCGCCTATGCCGTACGAGATGCTCATGTACAGCGCCTGCCCGCGCGCCTGCAGCGGCCCGGAGAACCAGCGCTGCAGCGACATCACCGACGACGAGTGATGCAGCGCGAAGGTGGCGGCGTGCATCAGCTGCGCCGCCACCAGCAGCCACAGGATGTGCGAGCCGAAGCCGATCATCAGGAAACGCAGCACCGCGATCCCCAGCGCCAGGTACATCATGCGCATCGCGCCCCAGCGCCTGAACAAGGGCGCCTGGAAATAGAACAGCGCCACCTCGGCCAGCACACCCAGCGACCACATGGCGCCGATCACGGTCTTGCTGTAGCCATTGCGCTCCAGGTACAGCGAATAGAAGGTGTACAGCGAGGTATGCGCCGACACCATCAGCGCGGTGGAGGCGAAGAAGGCGATCACCTCGCGCCTGCGCAGCAGCGACAACAGCGGCGGCGGCGGATTTTTATGCGCGCGGCGCGGCACGTCGCGCAGGCGGAACGCCGCCGCGATGGTGGCCACCAGCAGCCCGGCCGCCACCCACGGCAGCGTGACGATGCCGTGGCGCTCGAGCGCCACCGAGGCCAGCGTCACCGAGACGATAAAGCCGATCGAGCCCCACATGCGGATGCGGCCGTAATGGGTCAGGTCGCCCTTCATCTCGGACAGCATCAGCGCTTCGCAGATCGGCGCCTGCCCGCTGGTGAACAGGTTGAGGATCACCATCGCCAGCATGAAGTGGCCGAAGGTGCTGCCGAAGAAGAAGCCCGAGAACCCCACCAGCGCGGCGAAGCCGGCCAGGCGCAGCACCAGCACGCGGCGGTCGTAATGATCGGCGACGTAGCCCCAGACGTTGGGGCCGACGATGCGCAGCACCTGGATCATCGACATCAGCACGCCGATCTGCGCCACCGTCATGCCCTTGTCGGCAAAGAACAGCGTGGCGTAGGTCGACCAGGTGCCGGCGTGTGCGTAGTAGCAGAAGAGGAATAAGGCGAAGCTGAAGGCTTGCGCGGGCACCGCGCTTAAACGCCGCCGGCGCCGGCCGGGGGCGCGATGTTCGGCGTCGCCACGCGCACGTCGCCGCACTGCGCGCGGTGCATCAGCGCGTGATCGATCAGCACCAGGGCCAGCATCGCTTCCGCGATCGGCGTGGCGCGGATGCCGACGCACGGGTCGTGGCGGCCGAAGGTTTCCACCATCACCGGGTTGCCGTCCTTGTCGATCGACTGGCGCGGCGTGCGGATCGAGGAGGTCGGCTTGATGGCGATCGACACCGTGATGTCCTGGCCGGTCGACAGGCCGCCCAGCACGCCGCCGGCGTTGTTGCCGACGAAGCCCTGCGGGGTCAGCGGATCGCCGTGCTCGGTGCCCTTCTGCGCCACCGACTTGAAGCCGGCGCCGATTTCGACGCCCTTGACGGCGTTGATGCCCATCATGGCGTAGGCGATGTCGGCGTCCAGCTTGTCGTAGATTGGCTGGCCGAGGCCGACCGGGATGTTCTGCGCCACCACGTCGATGCGGGCGCCGATCGAGTCGCCGGCCTTGCGCAGCTCGTCCATATAGCTTTCCATGCCGGCGATCACGGCGGCGTCGCCGGTGGCGGCGAAGAACGGGTTGTCCGGCACGTGCTTCCAGTCCTGGAACGGCACCACGATGTCGCCCAGCTGGCTCATGCAGCCCTTGAACACGGTGCCGTACTGCTGGTGCAACCACTTCTTGGCGATGGCCGCCGCGCCCACCACGGGCGCCGTCAGGCGCGCCGAGGAGCGGCCGCCGCCGCGCGGATCGCGGACGCCGTATTTATGCCAATAGGTGTAGTCTGCATGACCGGGACGGAAGGTTTCAGCGATGTTGCCGTAGTCCTTGCTGCGCTGGTCCTCGTTGCGGATCAGCAGCGCGATCGGCGTGCCGGTGGTCACGCCCTGATACACGCCCGACAGGATTTCCACCGTATCCGATTCCTGGCGCTGGGTCACGTGGCGCGACGTGCCCGGCTTGCGGCGGTCCAGCTCCGGCTGGATGTCCGCTTCCGACAACGGCAATCCCGGTGGGCAGCCATCGATCACACAACCAATCGCGGGACCGTGCGACTCACCAAAGGTGGTTACAGAAAACAATTTGCCAAAAGTATTACCGGACATAGGAAAAGAATCTTCGGGAAAAAGTGGAAAGTTCCTTATTCTACCAGCCGGCGCCCCCCGCCGTCCCGCCCGCAAAATAATTTCCACACAGCAAGTTCAGCTTGGTAAAATATCATTCTTTTGATACAAGTATGCTGCAACTTATCCATCGACTTGCACACTGGACACAAGTTGGGCGCAAAGCCGTGGAAAACTGCATTCTTTTTGACAATCCGCTATATACTTGAACGCAAGAACACCGAGTACTCTGGAGAAGCTACACATGCCCCCACCGGTCACACCCCTTGAGCAGTCCAAGGATGATCAAGACGATTTGGTATTCTTAGAAGAGCATCCGGCTGCGCCCGCATCGACGGGCGCCCGCAATGTGTGGCGGGTCATGATCATCGACGACGACGAGGACGTCCACTCGACCACCACCTTTGCGCTCGGCAACCTGGACATGCAACATCGCCCGCTCGAATTCGTGCACGCGTATTCGGCCGGACAGGCGCGCGAGTTGCTCAAGCACGAAAGCGAGATCGCCGTCATCCTGCTGGACGTGGTGATGGAGCAGGACGACGCCGGCCTGCACCTGGTGCGCTACATCCGCGAGACGCTCAAGCTGCACGACGTGCGCATCATCCTGCGCACCGGCCAGCCCGGCTACGCGCCCGAGATCGACGCCATCCGCGATTTCGACATCAACGACTACAAGACCAAGTCCGAGCTGACCCGCATCAAGCTGTTCACCACGGTGACGGCGGCGATCCGCTCCTACGAGCAGATCCGCAAGATCAACGACAGCCGCCGCGGCCTGAACCAGATCGTCCACGCCAGCACCGAGCTGATGACCCTGCACGGCGTGCAAAACTTCGCGGCCGGCGTGCTGGCGCAGATCGGCCACCTGCTGGGCCAGGACGCCAACGGCGTGCTGTGCGTGCAGGAATGCCCGGACAGCGGCTGCCACGAGCTGATGGTGATGGCCACCGCCGGCAGCTACCGCCACCTCGACAACATCACCCTGACCGTGCGCGAGGACCAGCGCATCCACGACGCGCTGGAGGCGGCGCTGGCGCAGCGCCGCAACCTCTACGGCCCGGACTTCGTCACGCTCTACTTCGCCGGCAAGGCCAGCCGCGACTTCGTCGCCTTCCTGGAGGTGAAGCGCGCGCCGACCGAGATCGACGAGCGCCTGCTGGAAGTGTTCTGCAGCAACGTCGCGGTCGGGCTGGACAACGTCGAGCTGGTGACCCACCTGCACAACGCGGCCTTCTACGACCAGCTGTCCAAGCTACCCAACCGCACGCGGCTGGTGGAAATCCTCGACGCCGCCCTCGCCGGTCCGGCGCGCGAGGACGCCACCCTGTCGCTGGTCGACCTCGACCACTTCGCCGAGACCAACGACGCGCTCGGCCACCAGTTCGGCGACATGCTGCTGGTGGCGGTGGCCGGCCGCCTGCAAACCGAGCTGGGCGGGCAACTGACCGTGGCGCGCATCGGCGGCGACATTTTCTGCGTGCTGGGCGATTCGGCGCAGGTCAACCCGGGCAACATCCTGGCGCTGTTCCAGCGCCCGTTCAGCATCGACGGCCAGGACGTGCAGCTGTCCGCCACGCTGGGCCTGGTGCGCCTGAACGAGCACGAGGGCAGCGGCGCCGACGCGCTGAAGGACGCCGACATCGCGCTGAAACGCGCCAAGTCGCAGCAGCGCGCCGGCCACTTCTACTTCTCGCGCTCGATGGGGGTGGAAATCCGCGAACGGGTGCGCATGATGCACGCGCTGCGCACCGCGTTCGGCCAGAATCAGCTGTTCGTGGTGTACCAGCCGCAGATCGACCTCAACACCCGCCGCCCGGTCGGCGCCGAGGCGCTGCTGCGCTGGCAGACGCCGGACGGCAAGTTCATCTCGCCGGACCGCTTCATCCCGATCGCCGAGTATTCCGGCCTGATCATCGAGCTGGGCGAGTGGGTGATGCGCACCGCCTGCCGCGAGCTGGTCGACCTGCGCGCGGCCGGCCACCATGATTTCATGATGTCGATCAACGTTTCGCAGGTGCAGTTCCGCCACCCGCACTTCCTCGACATGCTGCGCAAGGCGCTGGAGGACACCGGCGCGCCGCCGCAGAACATCGAGCTGGAAATCACCGAATCGATGGCCATGGAAGAGCCGGACCTGCTGATCAAGATGCTGGGCCAGATCAAGCAGACCGGCGTCAGCATCGCCATCGACGACTTCGGCACCGGCTTCTCCTCGCTGTCCTACCTGCAGCGCCTGCAGATCGACCGGCTGAAGATCGACCGCGCCTTCGTCACCGAAATCACCGGCTCGGCGCGCGGCAGCAGCATCGCCGAGATGGTGATCCAGCTGGGCCGCAACCTCGGCCTGGCGGTGATCGCCGAGGGTGTGGAGGACGAGCGCCAGGCGCAAATCCTGCAATCGCTGGGCTGCCCGCTGGCCCAGGGTTTCCTGTTCGCCCGCCCGATGACCGCCAGCGCCCTCAACGGCTGGCTCAGCGACGACGCGCTGGAAGGCGCCGCATAACCGCCCCCACCCATCCCGAATGTAAAGGCCGCGCACGTCGCGGCCTTGCTTTTGTAGAGTCTTTCCTCACATTTGTAACAGAAAGTGAGAAATTAATAGAATCATCACGCTTGTTGCATGGTATCCTCCGTCTGGTTTCATAAAGGTTAAGGGAAATACAACGTGGGTATCTTTCAGGGAACAACCGGCAATGATGGTCTGGTGGGCAGTGGCAACAACGACACCCTGAAGGGGCTGGCTGGCAATGACACCCTCGACGGGGGCTCAGGCGCGGACCTGATCGACGGCGGAGATGGCGATGACGTGCTAAGCGACCAGGGCGGCGCCAATGTATTCCATGGCGGCGATGGCAACGACCGCCTGTACCACAGCGCCTACGAGGCCGACACCATGTTCGGCGACGCCGGCGACGACTTGTTCGTGTACAGCGTGGTCAGCACATACGAGGCGCAAGCCACCGGCGGCAGCGGCCGCGACACGTATCGCCCCGATAGCGGCGACAGCGGCCTGCCGAGCAACCTGAACGTGTTGGACTTCACGGTCGGCCCGAACGGCGATTTGATCGACCTGATGCCGCAACTGTCGCGCAGCACGATGTACGCGGACGGCAATCCGTTCAGCGCCGCCAACGGCTATGTGCGCGTGATCCAGGATGGCGCCGACACCAAGATCCAGATGGACCGCGACGGTACCGCGACCAACGGCGGCTTCAGCACCGTGCTGACACTGAAGAACGTCGATGCCAGCACCCTCACCGCCGATAATTTTGTCGGCGGCCTGAAACCCGACGGCACCCCGGTGATCGGCCTGGTGGCCAGCGCCACCACGCGCGAACTGTTCGGCACCAGTTTCAACGATCAACTCAGTTCCGGGCCCGGCGCCCACTATCTGTATGGCTATGGCGGCGACGATCTGCTGCAAGCCGGCGCCGGCGATGCGCAAGGTGGGGGCGACGGTCTCTACGGAGGCAGCGGCAACGACACCCTGAACGGTGGCGCGGCGGCCGACGTTCTGGACGGCGGCGCCGGCAACGACAGCCTCGGCGGCGGCGATGGCAACGACCGGCTCAACGGCGGCGCTGGCAACGATACCCTGCAAGGCGGCGCCGGCAACGACACCCTGAGCGCCTCCGACGCCGGCCTCGACTCCCTCGATGGCGGCGACGGCGACGACACCTTTGTTTACAAAGGCAGCGGTGCGCCGGTCAGCATCGCCACCGGCGGCGGGGGGCGCGATGTCTACCAGCCGAGCATGGAGAATTATTACTACGGCCTGGGCACGCTGAACATGAAGGTCACCGACTTCATGGCCGGCGCCGGCGGCGACCAAATCGACCTCACCCAGATGTTGAGCAGTGGCACCAGCTACCAAGGCGGCAATCCCTTCAGCGCCGAGCTGGGCTACGCGCGCCTGCAACAAGTGGGCGCCGATACCGTGGTGCAGCTCAGCGCCAACAATATCGCCAGCGGCAGGGTTTTCTATTACACCGTGCTCACGCTCGCCAACGTCGACAAGGCCAGCCTGACCGCCGACAACTTCGTGGGCGGCCTGAAGCCGGACGGTTCCGGCATCGTTGGCGTCAGTCTGAGCACCAGCGACACCCAGCACACGCTCGGGGGCGGCAACTTCGACGACACGCTGACCGCCATCAACGGCGCCAACGCGCTGTCCGGGCACGGCGGCAATGACGTGCTGCAAGGTGGCAGCGGCGACGACCAAGGCCATGGCGACACGCTCGACGGCGGTAGCGGCAACGACACCTTGCTGGGCGGTGGAGCCGACGACAGCCTGCGCGGCGGGGCCGGCAACGACCAGTTGGCCGGTGGCGTTGGCAACGACACCCTGGACGGCAACGCCGGCAGCGACCTGCTGCAAGGCGGCGGCGGCGACGACGTGTTCTACGTTGACGCCAATGCCGGCGCCGATGCAGACACCCTGGACGGCGGCGACGGCGACGACCTGTTCGTCTACAACTATGGCGTGGCGGGGGCGGCACTCGCCACCGGCGGTGGCGGCGCCGATATTTACCAGCCGGTCGGACCAGGCTATATCTTGAACAGCACCTCTGGCAAAAAGGACACGCTGACCATCACCGACTTCACCGCCGGCGCCGGTGGCGACCAGATCGACTTGCTGCCGGCCCTGCGCATGATGACGGAGTACAGCGGAGGCAATCCCTTCGCCGGCGATAACGGCCACGCGCGGCTGACGCAAAGCGGCGCCGATACGCTGGTGCAGCTCAGCTACGCCGGCCATGGCAACGCGGCCATCCCCTTCCAGACCGTGCTGATCCTGAAGAACGTGCTGGCTGACAGCCTGACGGCCGACAACTTCGTGCATGGCATCGCGCCCGACGGCAGCGCCGTCAGCACCGCCCCGCAATATGCCGACCAGGCCGGTGTGACCATGGAGGGCGGCTATTTCAACGACACGCTGGTGGCGCTATCCGGCACCAACCAGCTGTCCGGCGGCGGCGGCGACGACTTGCTGCAGGGCGGCGCGGGCGACGCCGGCGGCGGCGACACGCTCGACGGTGGGTGGGGCAACGACACCCTGATCGGCGGCGCCGGCAACGACGTGCTGGCCGGGGGCCCCGGCCGCAACCTGCTGCAAGGCGGCGCCGGCAACGATACATTATGGAGCGGCAATGGCACATCCGGCGAAACGCTCCAGGGTGGCGCGGGCGATGACTATTTCGAGCTAAGCTGGCATAGCGATGGCAACGTGAGCCGGGCACAGGGCGATGACGGCAATGACAGCTTCCACATCCTCATCGACGGCAACACCGGCGCCGACGTACTCAGCGGCGGCGCCGGCCGCGACACTTATACCTTCGCCACCGGCCCCTACTGGTACAGCGGTAGCACCTACATCGAGATCGGCGACTTCCGCGCCGGCGACGGCGGCGACGTGCTCAACGTCATCGAGCTGATGGCCGCGGCAACCAGCTACGGCTACAATGGCGGCAACCCGCTCAATCCCGGGCTGGGCTACCTGCGGCTGGTGCAAAGCGGCGCCGACGTCAAGCTCGATTTCAATTTGTTTGGCGCCAACAACACCGCCTGGCAAACCGTGGCACTGCTGCGCAACGTCGCCCTGTCCGAGCTGACGACGCAGAATATGATCGGTGCCAATCCCAAAGGTCCTATCGTGCCGGGCCTGGCGCTGGAAGGCACCGGCAACGGTGACGAGTCCCTCAGCGGCAGCTATTTCAACGACACCATACACGGCAATGGCGGACGTGATTACCTGTACGGTCAGGAAGGCGACGACCTGCTGGTGGCGGGCCCGGCCGGCGCCGCCGCCAACGGCAGCGCGCTGCACGGCGGCAGCGGCAATGACACCCTGGCGGGCGCCGACGGCGACGACTACCTGGACGGCGGCGCCGGCGATGACCAGCTGTCCGGCGGCGACGGCAATGACAGCTTTACCTTCGAAAGCGGCAACGATAGCGCGGACGGCGGCAACGGCGAGGATGGCTTCATCGTCGCCGGCGCGGGCAATGTCAGCATGCAAGGCGGCGCGGGGGATGACGCGCTGCTGGTGCTGGCCAACGGCGCGCTCAGCGGCAACGTGCGCTTCGACGGCGGCGCCGGCAACGATGACATCGGCATCCAGGGCGCCGACCTCGGCAATGCTCGGCTCACCCTCAGCGGCGGCGCCGGCCGCGACAGCTACCGCATCGACAGCCTGTCGGCCAGCGCGAATGTCCACGTCACCGACTTTGCCGCCGGCGCCGGCGGCGACTGGCTGGCGCTGAACGGCGCGCTGGCACAGCTCAGCGCCGACGCCGCGGCGCGGCTCGACCCGATCAAGGCCGGCTACCTGAGGCTGGTGCAACAAGGCGCCAACGTGTTGATACAGCTCGACGCCGACGGCGCCGGCGCCGCCTATGCGCCACGCACCGTGCTGACGCTCGATAACGTCAAGCTTGGCGAGCTCGGCAGCGCCAACTTCGCCGGCAGCGCGCAGTATCTCGGCTGGGGCGGCAACCTGCAAGGCACGCTCGGCAACGACCTGCTTGAGGGCGACGCCCTCAACAACCGGCTGGAGGGCGGCAACGGCGACGACACCCTGTCCAGCGGCGGCGGCGACGATACCCTGATCGGCGGCGCCGGCGACGACCTTTACCTCGTCGACAGCGGTAGCGCCGTGACCACCGAACTGGCCAACGGCGGCATGGACACGGTCAAGACCGCGCAAGCCGCCTACACGCTGGGGGCCAATCTCGAAGCGCTGCAATATACCGGCGCCGGCGATTTCCAGGGTGTCGGCAACGCCAGTGGCAACCTGATCACCGGCGGCGCCGGCAACGACACGCTCGATGGCAACGGCGGCGGCGACATCCTCACTGGCCTGGACGGCGACGACACCTACGTCGTGCGCACCGCCACCGACCGCGTGGCGGAGGCGGCCGACGGCGGCTACGACATGGTCCAGGTCGCTTATGCCAGCGCGGCCTACACTCTGAGCGCCCACGTCGAAGCCGCGACATTGACCACGGCCGCCGGCGCCGGCGGCCTGACCGGCAACGAGCTGAACAACTACCTGAGCGGCAACGCCAGCGCCAACACGCTCAACGGCGGCTCCGGCAACGATACGCTGGACGGCGGCGCCGGCGCCGACAAGCTGGCGGGCGGCCAAGGCGACGACTTTTACCTCGTCGACAACGCTGGCGACGCGGTAGCAGAACTGGCTGCGGAAGGTCAGGACACGGTGGAAACCGCGCTGACCAGGTATGCGCTGACCGCCAACGTGGAGCAGCTGCGCTACACCGGCAGCGCCAACTTCACCGGCACCGGCAACGAGCTGGCCAACCGCATCAGCAGCGGCCTCGGCAACGACACCCTGCTCGGCGGCGCCGGCAACGACACCCTGTCCGGCGGCGGCGGCAAGGACTCGATCGATGGCGGCGATGGCGACGACACCCTGCTGCTGAGCGACCAGTTCGATCACTACACGCTCGCGCGCTCCAACGGCGTGGTGACGCTGACCAACAGCATCCTTGGCGAAAGCATCATCCTCAAGGGCATCGAAACCCTGGTGTTCACGGACGGTGCACGCACCATCGGCGAGCTGCTGCTCAACCAGTACAGCGACGGCGACGATTACCTGGCCGGCACCGGCGGCGACGACAGCATCGACGGCCTGGCCGGCGCCGACACCATGAGCGGCGGCGCCGGCGATGACCGCTACGTGATCGACAACGCCAGGGACACCATCAAGGAACTGGCGGGCGAAGGCGCCGACACCGCCGAGCTGACCTTCAAGGCGGCCGCCACCTACACGCTGGACGCCAATGTCGAGAACGTCGAGATCAAGGCGGCCGCCTCGCTGGCGGTCAACGTCAACGGCAACGAGCTGGACAACAGCATCACCGGCAACGCCGCCGCCAACATCCTGAGCGGCGGCGCCGGCAACGACTATCTCGACGGCGGCGCCGGCGTGGACAAGCTGATCGGGGGCAGCGGCGACGACACCTACCGCGTCGACAACGCCGGCGACGTGGTCACCGAGGGCCTGAACGAGGGCGTGGACACGGTGCGCACCACCCTCTCCAGCTACACGCTGGCGGCCAATGTGGAAAACCTGGCCGGCCCCGGCAACGGCGTGCTGAACGGCACCGGCAACGCGCTGGACAACCAGATCGACGGCGGTCTCGGCAATGACACCCTGTCCGGCCTGGCCGGCAACGACACCCTGCGCGGCGGCGTCGGCGACGATGCGCTGCAGGGGGGAGATGGCGACGACCGGCTCGAAGGCGGCATCGGCGCCAACATCCTGGACGGCGGCGCCGGCGCCGACACGGCCGTGGCGCTGGACGACTTCAGCGCCTACACCGTCAAGCGCCCCAACGCCATCGACACCGTGCTGACCCACAACAGCAGCGGCGAAGCGCTTACCCTGCGCAATGTCGAGTACGTGATCTTCAACGGCACGCTGAGGGCCATCCGCGACGTGCAGCTCGGCATCCGCAGCGCCGGCAACGACTACATCCGCGGCACCGACGGCGGCGACACGCTGGACGGCGGCGCGGCCGGCGCCGACACCATGGCTGGCGGCGCCGGCAACGATACCTACCAGATCGACGACGCCGGCGACACCATCGTCGAAACCGCCGACGGCGGCAACGACGAGGCGCAGGTGGCGCTGGCCAAGGCCGGGGCCTACACGCTGGGGCTCAACGTCGAGAACGCGACCGTGACGGCGGCGGCCGGCGTGGCCGTCAACCTGATTGGCAACGATGGCGACAACCAGCTGACCGGCAACGCCGCCGCCAACACCCTGACCGGCGGCGCCGGCGACGACACGCTCGACGGCGCCGCCGGCGCCGACCAGTTGGCCGGCGGCACCGGCAACGACGTGTACAGGATCGACAACACCGGCGACGCCGTCACCGAACTGGCCGCGCAAGGGGTTGACCGCGTCGAGACCACGCTGGCCAAGTACACGCTGGGCGCCAACGTCGACGACTTGCTGTACCGGGGCGCGCCGGCCTTCGCCGGCAGCGGCAACGAACTGGCCAACCGCATCCAGGGCGGCGGCGGCAATGACACCCTGAGCGGCCTGGGCGGGGACGACCTCCTGCAAGGCGGCGCCGGCAACGACACGCTGCTCGGCGGCGATGGCGCCGACCAGCTCGACGCCGGCACCGGCGCCGATGTGGTGGACGGCGGCGCCGGCGGCGACACCCTGACGCTGCTGGGCAACTTCGGCGAGTACACGCGCAGCCGCCCCAACGCCACCGACGTGGTGCTGAGCAACGCCACCACGCACGAAAGTATCACCGTGCGCAACATCGAGAACTTCAGGTTCGCCGACGGCGACAAGGTGCTGGCCGACCTCGTCTACAACACCGCCAGCATCGGCAACGACAGCCTGTTCGGCGGCGACGGTGCCGACAGTCTCAACGGCCTGGCCGGCGCCGATCAGATGTACGGCGGCAAGGGCGACGATACCTACACGGTCGACCAGGCCGGCGACAAGGTGTTCGAGACGGCCGACAGCGGCGAGGACCTGGTGCTGGTGGCCCTCGCCAAGGCCGAGACCTTTGTCATGGGCGACAACGTCGAGAACGCGATCGTGACCGCGGCGGCCGGCGTCGCCGCCAACGTGACCGGCAACGTTCTGGACAACAGGCTCACCGGCAACGCCGCGGCCAACACGCTGACCGGCGGCGCCGGCCACGACACCCTGGACGGCGGCGTCGGCGCGGACAAGCTGATCGGCGGCCTGGGCGACGACCTGTACCAGGTCGACAACGCCGGCGACGTGGTCACCGAACTGGCGGGCCAGGGACTGGACCGCGTCGAAACCTCGCTGCTCAAATACACCCTGGGCGCCAACGTGGACGACCTGCTCTACACCGGCGGCGCGGCCTTCGCCGGCACTGGCAACGCGCTGGCCAACAGCATCGGCGGCGCTACCGGCAACGACACCCTGACCGGCCTGGCGGGCGACGACATCCTCCACGGCGGCGGCGGCAACGACTCGCTGCTGGGCGGCGAAGGCGCCGATCAGCTGGACGCCGGCACCGGCAAGGACGTGGTCGACGGCGGCGCCGGCATCGACACCCTGACCCTGCTGGGCCACTTTGCCGACTACACGCGCAGCCGCCCCACCGCCACCGAGCTGGTGCTGGTGAACACGCTCACCAACGAAAGCATCAGCGTGCGCAACGTCGAGCAATTCATCTTTGCCGACGACAGCAAGTCGCTGGCCGACGTGGTGCTCAACTCCGCCAGCATCGGCAACGACAATCTGAGCGGCACCGACGGCAACGACACCCTCGACGGCGGCGCCGGCGCCGACTCGCTGGCCGGCGGCCTGGGTGACGACACCTATGTGATCGACCAGGCCGGCGACCTGATCGTCGAAGCCAGCGGCCAGGGCATCGATCTGGTCAACGTGGCCTACGCCAAGGCCGGCGCGTACGCGCTGGGCGACGCGATTGAGAACGCCACCGTCACCGCGGCGGCGGCCACCAACGTCGACCTGAGCGGCAACGCCCTCGATAACATCCTGACCGGCAACGCCGCCAGCAACGCCCTCGGCGGCGGCGCCGGCGACGACGCGCTCGCTGGCGCCGCCGGCAACGACACGCTGGACGGCGGCAGCGGCAACGACCAGCTCGACGGTGGCGCCGGCGCCGACAAGCTGGTGGGCGGCAGCGGCAACGACAGCTATCAGGTCGACAACAGCGGCGACGCCATCACCGAGCTCGCCGGTGGCGGCCAGGACAGCGTCACCGTCAAGCTGATCTCCAGCTACACGCTGGCTGGCGAGGTGGAGGACATGGTATTCAGCGGCGCCACCGCCTTCACCGGCAACGGCAACGCGCTGGCCAACAGCCTGACCGGCGGCGGCGGCAACGATGCGTTGAACGGCTTGGCCGGCAACGACACGCTGACCGGCAACGCCGGCAACGACAAGCTGCTCGGCGGCGATGGCAACGATGTGCTGGCCGGCGGCGACGGCAACGACACCCTCACCGGCGGCAACGGCGCCGACAGCTTCGTGCTGGCCGCCAAAACCGGCGTCGACGTCGTGACCGACTTCGTCAGCGGCACCGACAAGCTGGCGCTGACCCAGTCCGTGTTCGGCGTCGGCGACGACCTGGTGATCGACAACGCCGTGCTGCAAGCCGCTCCCGGCGGATTCAGCAATGAGGCGGAACTGGTGATCCTGACGCAAAACGTGGCCACGCTCAACCTCAACACGGCCGCCGCCGCCATCGGCAGCGCGGCCAGCGCCTACGCCGTCGGCGACAAGGCCCTGTTCGCGCTGCACAGTGGCAGCACCACCACGCTCTATCTGTTCACCTCGAACGGGGCGGATGCCGCGGTCGGCGCCAATGAACTGACCCAGTTGGTCACCCTGACCGGCACCGCCACCACCGCGGCAGCCGACTATCAGTTCATCTGAGGCAAAAAAAAGGCGCTACCGATTACCGGTAGCGCCTCGTTATTTCCATCAAGAAATTCAGTCGGCCGCCTGCTCGGCCTCGGCCGGCCAGTCGCGGATGTAGGCCTTCAGCATGCGGTTCTCGAAGCTCTGCGCCTCCAGCACCGCGCGCGCCACGTCGTAGAACGAGATCACGCCGAGGATGGTCTTGGCGTTCATCACCGGCAGGTAGCGCGCGTGCTTTTCCAGCATGATGCGGCGCACTTCATTGACGTCGGTGTCCGGGGTGACGGTGATCGGATGGTCTTCCATGTGCTTGCGCACCGTGCCGGCGCCCACGTTGCCCTGGTTTTCGTGCAGCGCGCGCAGCACCTCGCGGAAGGTCAGCATGCCCACCAGATCGCCAAATTCCATGACGACCAGCGAACCGATGTCCTTCTCGGCCATGGTGTTGGCGGCTTCCGCCAGCGGTTGATCGGGGGAGATGGTGTAAAGGATGGAACCTTTAACTTGAAGAATTTCCGAGACTTTCATTTGGGGCCGTCCTGTCCGCTGATATATGCTCTGTGAATGGGAGTTCTAATTGTTCTAACCTTGTAGCGAATGTAGCCTATGCCCGGCAAAAAAGCCAGCGCTTCGGATAAGCAAAACATAACATTGTTGTCGAAAGGAGCCTCACATGCACAAGCCCACCGTGGTATTCATCCATGGCGCGTTAAACGACCATGCCGTGTGGAGCGCGCAAACCAGCCATTTCACTGAACATGACTACGCCGTGATGGCCCCCGACCTGCCCGGCCATGGCCCCGAAGGCGGTCCGGCGCTGGACAGCGTGGGCGCGATGGCCGATTGGCTGCTGGCCGCCCTGGCCACGGCTGGCGTATCGCAAGCCGCGCTGGTGGGGCACAGCATGGGATCCCTGGTGGCGCTGGAGGCGGCGGCGCGCGAGCCGGCGCGCGTCACGCATCTGGCCCTGCTGGGCTCCACCTATCCGATGACGGTGGCCGAGGCGCTGCTGGCAACGGCGCGCGACGACGAGCAGCGCGCCATCGGCATGGTCACCAAGTGGTCGCACAGTCCAGGGTACGCCGACACCGAAACGCTGCGCCAGATGATGCTGCGCCTGGCCGGCCGGCAGCTGCTGCACACCGATCTGGCGGCCTGCAACGCCTACGACAACGGCGATGCCGCCGCGGCGGCGGTAAGCTGCCCGACCTTGCTCATCTTCGGCGCCAGCGATGTCATGACGCCGCCGAAATCCGCCGCGCACCTGAGCACCAGCATCGCCGGCGCCCACACCATCACGCTGGCCAGCGGCCACGCGCTGATGGCCGAACAGGCCGACGCGGTGAACGCCAACCTGCTGAACTTCATCGGCAGTCGATAGGGCCGAAGTGCTGGGCCAGGGTCTTGCCCAGCCCTGCCTCCACGGCCGTCTCCACTTCGCGCGCCAGCGCGGCGGCGTCGCGCGCGGCCTGCAGGTCGCGCTCATCGTCGCCGTCCGCCACCACGCCGGCGTTGACCGGCATGCCGGCGAAGACGAACAGGCGGTAGACGTCGGCCAGCGTCAGCTTGTCGACGTTGGCGAGGATGACCCAGTTGTCGGCGCCCTCGCTCACGCGCTTGCCCCACTGGACACGCGGCTGGGCCGCCACCGGCACCCGCCCCACCCAGCCTTCGGCCATCATGCGCTCCAGCAGGTTGTCCATCTCATCGAAGCCCAGGCGTGTGCGCTCGCGGATCCGCACCGCGTTGACCAGCGCCGTGTCGCCACATTTGCAGGCCACGTGCAGCACCTTGAGGATGGCCATGGCATCGACGAATTCACCGCCCGGCTGCGCCTCGTGCCACCAGCGCTCGTACTTCACCACCGGCAGCGCGGCCACCAGCAAGGCGCCGAACAGGGTGATCAGCCAGGACAGGTAGACCCACAGCAGGAACAGGGGCACCGCCGCCAGCGCGCCATAGATCTTGGAATAGGTCGGAAACTGCGTGATGAAGATGGCGAAGCCGCGCTTGGCCAGCTCGAACGCCAGGCCCGCCACCAGGCCGCCCCACGCGGCGTCGTGCCAGTCGACGTCGCGGTTGGGGACGATCACGTACAGCAGCGTGAAGGTGGCCGTGGTCAGCGCCAGCGACAGCACGGTGTAGATCAACGCGCCCAGCACCGGCACGTGGCCCACCAGGTCGCTGGTGGCCATGAACACCTGCGAGGACAAGGTCAGCGACACGCCGATCAGCAAAGGCCCCAGCGTGATCAGGGCCCAGTAGACCAGTATCCGCCTGGTCCAGGCGCGCTGGCCGCGCACGCGCCAGATGCGGTTGAACACGCGCTCGATCAGGTTCATCATCGCGATCGAGGTCACGATCAGCGTCACCGCGCCCACCGCCGACAGGCGCGTGGCCTTGGAGGCGAACATGGTCAGGTAATTGAGGATGTTGCTGGAGATGGACTTCGGCATCACGCTTTGCACGAAGTAGGCTTCCAGCGACGTGCGGAAGGTGTTAAACAGCGGGAAGGTGGTGAAGATCGCCAGCGCGATGGTCAGCAGCGGCACCAGCGCGAACACGGTGGTGAACGTCAGGCTGCCCGCCACCTGCGGCAAGCTCTCTTCACGCAGGCGGCGATGGGCAAACAGGAACAGGTCCCGCACTTCCGGCCAGGACAGGGAACGCGCGGTTTCCCAACCGCTTTTGCAGCTGCGGAAAACATACTGGATGAACCACTGGAGGTATTTTTCAATCATGGGGCGTATCGTATTACAACAGTGGCAATGATACCACCCGCCAAACCGCCCTATAATAACGGCGATGAACTCCCTGACCATTCTTGTACTGTTTTACTCCCGCCATGGCGCCACGCGCAAGCTGGCGGAATTGATCGCCCAGGGCATCGAGAGCGTGCCGGGCTGCGACGCCCGCCTGCGCACCGTGCCGCCGGTGTCCAGCGTGGCCGAGGCCACCGAGCCGGACGTGCCGGCCGACGGCGCGCCCTACGTTGAGCTGGACGATTTGACCGAGTGCGCGGGCATCGCGGTCGGCTCGCCTACGCGCTTCGGCAACATGGCCTCGGCCATGAAGTATTTTTGGGACGGCACCTCCAGCCAGTGGCTGTCCGGCGCGCTGGCCGGCAAGCCGGCCTGCGTGTTCACCTCCACCGGCAGTCTGCACGGCGGGCAGGAATCGACGCTGCTGTCGATGATGATCCCGCTGTTCCATCACGGCCTGATGGTGCTCGGCCTGCCGTACACCCATCCCGAACTGATGACCACCGCCAGCGGCGGCACGCCGTACGGCGCCAGCCACTGGTCTGGCCTGGACGGCAAGAAGGTCATCACCGAAGATGAGAAGCGCCTGGCCATCGCATTGGGCAAGCGCCTCGCGGAAACAGCTGTAAAACTCAACGGATAAACGCCATGGAAACCACAGCACAAAAATATTTTCACTGGGGCGCGATCGGCAGCCTGGTTGCGCTGATTGCCTTGTGTGTGTTGTGGGAGATGGTGCTGGCGCCCCTGAAGCCGGGTGGCTCGTGGCTGGTGCTGAAGGCCGCGCCGCTGCTGCTGCCGCTGTACGGCGTCTACAAACGCGATATCTACACCATGCAATGGGCCTCGATGATGATCCTGCTGTACTTCGCCGAAGGCGTGGTGCGCGGCTGGAGCGATACCGGCAACCTGTCGGCGTGGCTGGGCTGGGGCGAGGCCATCGTGGTGTGCGTGTACTTTGTGTGCGCCCTGCTGTATCTGCGTCCGTACAAGCGCGCGGCCAGGAAGATGGCCAAGGAGCTGCTCGACAAGATAAAGGTCAACACCGTTAAATGATGGATTTTCTCTCGCAATGCCGCGCCGTCGTTGGCGATGCCTATGTGCTGGATGCGCCGGCCGACATGGCGCCCTTCCTCACCGACTGGCGCGGGCGGTTTACCGGCAAGGCTTTGGCGGTGCTGCGTCCCGGCTCGGTGGAGCAGGTCGCGGCGCTGGTGCGTGCTTGCGCAGCGCATCGCGTGGCCCTGGTGCCGCAAGGCGGCAATACGGGTCTGGTGCTGGGCAGCGTGCCGGATGTCAGCGGCGCGCAGGTGGTGCTGTCGCTGGCGCGGCTGAACACCATTCGCCAGATCGACCCGGTCAACCGCGCCATGACGGTGGATGCCGGCTGCATACTCCAGCGGATTCAGGAAGCAGCGGCGGCCGAGGGCTGCCTGTTCCCGCTGTCGCTGGCGGCGGAAGGCAGCTGCACCATCGGCGGCAACCTGTCCACCAACGCGGGCGGCACGGCGGTGCTGCGATACGGGAACACCCGCGAACTGTGCCTGGGCCTTGAAGTGGTGACGCCGCAGGGCGAGGTCTGGAGCGGCCTGCGTGGCCTGCGCAAGGATAATACCGGCTACGATTTGCGCGACCTGTTCATCGGCGCCGAGGGCACGCTGGGCATCATCACCGGCGCGGTGCTCAAGCTGTACCCGCAGCCCAAGGCCAGCATCACGGCGCTGGCCGCACTGCCCTCGCCCGCGCACGCGCAGCAGTTGCTAGTGCTGATGCAGGATCACTGCGGCTCCAGCCTGACCGGCTTCGAGCTGATGTCGCGCTTCTGCCTCGATCTGGTGGCGCGGCAGTTCCCGCATTTGCCCAAGCCGTTCGCCGCGCCATATGCGCAATACGTGCTGCTTGAGCTGTCGAGCAGCGAGTCGGAGGCGCACGCGGTCGGGCTGCTGGAGCACGCCATCGGCGCGGCGCTGGAGCGCGGCGTGATTCAGGATGCCGTGGTGGCGTCCTCGGTGGCGCAATCGGCGGGCTTGTGGCAGCTGCGCGAGCACATTCCGCTGGCGCAGGCCAAGGCGGGCAAGAACATCAAGCACGATATTTCGCTGCCGGTGTCGCGCATCGCGGACTTTATCGCCGCGACCGGGCCGCAACTGGAGGCTGCCTTTCCTGGCTGCCAGTTGGTATGCTTCGGCCATCTGGGCGACGGCAACCTGCACTACAACGTGGCGCCGCCGGAGGGCATTTCCAACGAAGATTTCCTCGTCAACCAGGACAAGGTCAATCGCGTGGTGCACGACAGCGTGGTGGCGTTTGGCGGTTCGATTTCGGCCGAACACGGCATCGGGGCCTTGAAGCGCGACGAACTGGCGCACTATAAATCGCCGGTGGAACTCAACATGATGCGAGCCATCAAAGCGGCACTGGATCCGCTGGGTATTATGAATCCCGGTAAAATCCTTTGAGCGAGGTTGAGATGAATGTCCTGATCGTTGCGGCGCTGGCCGGCGCCGTCTACAAATGCACGGTGGATGGCAAGATCACGTATAGCGATACGCCTTGCGCCGCCGGAACGGGCGTGGTGCTGGAATCGCCGGCGGCGCCTGCGGCCGATCCCGCCGCCGGCGCCGCCCTGCGGCGCCAACAAAAACAAGCCGACACACTGCAAAAAGCACGCCTTAAGCGCGAGGAGCAGGACGACCGCGACGCCGCGCGCGACGCCAAAGCAGCCGCCACGCAGCGCAAGAAGTGCGACCAGTTGCGGCTCAAGAAACGCTGGGCCGACGAAGACGCGCGCCGCGCCACTGGCCAGGCCACGGAAGCGGCCCGTCTTCGTGCCCAGCGCGCCGGCGAAGCAATGTCGCTGGAGTGCCCGCGCTGATGCCGGCCGCGTCGATGCGCCGCCTGTCGCGCTGGTTGCTGCTGGGCGAGTGGCGCGCGCATCCGGTGCGTGCTTTGGTGGCGATTGCCGCCATCGCGGTCGGCATCTCGCTCGGCTTCGCCATCCACCTGATCAACGCGGCCGCGTTCAACGAATTCTCGGCCGCCGTGAAAAGCCTGTCCGGCGTGGCCGACGTGCAGGTACGTGGCGCCGAGCCATTCTTCCACGAAGCCATATTTCCCGCCCTGGCCCAGCGCGATGGCGTGGCCGTCGCCTCGCCGGTGCTGGAACTGGAAGCCTCCGTCCCCGGCCAGCGCACCGCGTTGAAGGTGATCGGCATCGACGCCTTCCGCGCCAGCTTCGTGTCGCCCGACCTGCTTGGCACGCCGGCCGAAGACCGGCTTGAAGACACCCTGGCGGACGACGCCCTGTTTCTTTCGCCAGCGGCGCAGCAATGGCTGCAGCCTGCAGCCGGCGTGGTGACGCTGCAAGTCGCCACCAATGAGCTCAAGCTGCGCGTGGCCGGTCCGCTGCCAGGCGCGCGCGCCGGCCAGCGCATCGCCACCATGGACATCGGCGCGGCCCAGTGGCGATTCGAAAAACTCGGCCAGCTCTCGCGCGTCGATCTCAAACTGCGCAATGGCGTCAACCGCGAAGCCTTCAAGGCCCAGCTCCAGCAAGACCTCCAGCAGCGGTACCCCGGCCGCTTCCGCGTCAGCCAGCCCAACGACGAGGAACAGAACAACCGCAACGAAGGCATGAGCCGCGCCTACCGCGTCAACCTCACCGTGCTGGCGCTGGTGGCGCTGTTCACCGGCGCCTTCCTGGTGTTCTCCACCCAGGCGCTGTCCGTGATCCGGCGCCGCAGCCAGTTCGCGCTGCTGCGCGTGCTGGGCATGGACCGCCACCGCCTGCTGCGGCAGATCCTGATCGAAGGCCTGTGCCTGGGCGTGGCCGGTTCCGCCATCGGCATCGCCGCCGGCTACGGCATGGCCGCCGCCGCCCTGCACTTCATGGGCGCCGACCTGGGCGCCGGCTTCTTCGCCGGCGTGCGCCCGCAGGTGCATTTCACGCCGGTGGCCGCCGCCGTCTATTTCACGCTGGGGGTGGCGGTCGCGCTGCTGGGTTGCGCCGCGCCGGCGCTGGACGCGGCGCGCGCCAAGCCGGCGGTCGCGCTCAAATCCGGCACCGAGGAAGCCGCCATGTCGCGCCTGTCGCGCGCCTGGCCGTCGCTGCTGCTGATGGCGTTGGCCGCGCTGCTGTCGCAGGCGCCGCCGGTGTTCGAGCTGCCGCTGTTCGGCTATCTCTCGATCGCCCTGCTGCTGATCGGTGCCATCGGCCTGATGCCGCGCTTGGCCGCCATCGTATTCCGTCTGGCGCACCAGCGCTGGAGCGCAGCCACCGCCGGCAAACCGGGCGCCTCCGCCGTCATGACGCTGACCTTGTCGCGGCTGGCCAATGCGTCCGGCCAGGCCGGCATCGCGCTGGGCGGCGTGCTGTCCAGCTTCAGCCTGATGGTGGCGATGGCCATCATGGTGGCCAGTTTCCGCGTGTCGCTGGACGATTGGTTGCAGCACATCCTGCCGGCCGACATCTACGTCGGCGCGGCCACCGGCGGCGCCACCGCCGGCCTGCGCCCGGAACAACAGGCCACGCTGGCCGCCCTCCCCGGAGTGGCGCACGCCGACTTCCTGCGCACGCGCTCAGTGTCGCTGGCGCCCGACCGGCCGCCGGTTACGCTCATGGCGCGCAACGTCGATCCGGCCAATCCTTCGCGCTCGCTCGCCATCGTCGGCGAAGCGCGCACGCCCGCGCCGGGCACGCGGCCGGTCTGGGTATCCGAAGCCATGGTGGATTTATACGGCATGCAGGTCGGCCAGCGTGTGCAACTGCCGCTCAACGGCGGGATGCATCCGTTCGTCGTGGCCGGCGTGTGGCGCGATTACGCCCGGCCGACCGGCACCATCCAGATGCTGCTGAGCGACTACCGCGCCATTACCGGCGACACCGACGCCAGCGGCGTGGCCTTGTCGCTCAAGCCCGAGGCCAAGGCCGAGGACACACTGGCCGCGCTGAAACGCATGCCCTTCGCCGCCGCGCTGGAAGCCAGCGAACCTTCCGAGATCCGCGCCATGAGCATGAAGATATTCGACCGCAGCTTCGCCATCACCTACCTGCTGGAGGCCATCGCCATCGTCATCGGCCTGTTTGGCGTGGCCGCGACCTTCTCGGCGCAAACGCTGGCGCGCGCCAAGGAATTCGGCATGCTGCGCCACGTCGGCGTCACGCGCGGGCAAGTGCTGGCGATACTCGCCATCGAAGGCGGCTCCTTGACTGCGCTGGGCATCGCCACCGGATTTGTACTGGGATGGGTGATTAGCCTGATCCTGGTGTTCGTCGTCAATCCGCAATCGTTCCACTGGTCCATGCAACTGCACCTGCCCTGGCCCCTGCTGGGCAGCGTGGCCGGCCTGCTGCTGGCCGCCGCCGCGCTGACCGCGCTGCTGGCAGGCCGCCAGTCGCTGTCCGGTGGACCGATACGCGCTGTCCGGGAGGACTGGTAATGCCGCGTCGCCTGCTCACCCTCGCCGCCCTCGCGCTGTCTGCCTTCGCGCACGCGGCGGGGCCGGATTTCAAGGCGGTCACGCCGTTGCCGCCCGGCGCCGCCCTGTCCTTCCCCAAGGACTACGGCGCGCATCCGGACTACAAAACCGAATGGTGGTACGTCACCGGCTGGCTCAATACGCCGGACGGCAAGCCGCTCGGCTTCCAGGTCACCTTCTTCCGCAGCGCCACAGGCCATGACCGCGCCAACCCCAGCCAGTTCGCGCCCAAGCAGCTGATCATCGGCCACGCCGCCATTTCCGATCCGGCCAACGGCAAGCTGCTGCACGACCAGCGCAGCGCACGGGAAGGTTTCGGCCTGTCGTACGCCAAAACCGGCGACACCGACGTCAAGCTGGAAGACTGGCGCATGGTGCGTACCGCCGACGGCAGCTACGCCGTCCACGTCGAAGCCGCCCAGTTCAAATTCGATCTCAAACTGGCGCCGTCGCAGGCAGTGCTGCCGGAGGATGATCGCGGCTACTCGCGCAAGGGTCCGCGCCCCGGCCAGGCCAGCTACTACTACAGCGAGCCGCACCTGAAAGTTAGCGGAAATATCACACGCGGCGGCAAACCCACCGCCGTCAGCGGGTCCGCCTGGCTCGATCACGAGTGGTTCAGCGAATACGTCGATCCCAACGCCAATGGGTGGGACTGGATCGGCGCCAACCTCGATGACGGCGGCGCCATGATGGCTTTCCAGATCCGCGGCAAGACAGGTGCTAAACTATGGGCGCACGCGACATGGCGCGATGCTTCCGGTAAGATCACGCAGTTTGCCCCGGACCAGGTCAAATTTACCCCGCAAAGGCGGTGGCGTTCGCCCCGCACCAATGCCGAGTATCCCGTCGCGACCCAGCTCACCACCGGCAATACCGTGTGGGACATCGTGCCCTTGCAGGACGATCAGGAACTGGATTCGCGCCGTTCGACCGGCGCCGTGTACTGGGAAGGCGCGGTGACGCTGAGCCGGGACGGCAAGCCGGCCGGCCGCGCCTACCTGGAACTGACCGGCTATGTCCGGGCGATGAAACTGTAAGAACAATATAAAGCAGCACCAAACGTCAGATTAAGCATCTTTACGCAACCGCAGCCAGACAATGACCAACAGCACCACCGCCAGCACGATGTCCGCCGCCACACCGACCACGTCCCGGGAACTCAAGAAAGGCAGCCTGGCCACCTTGCGCGAGCTGCTGCCCTTCCTCGCGCCGTACACGAAACGCTTTGTCATCGCCGGCATCGCGCTGCTGGTGGCCGCCGGCGCCACGCTGGCGATACCGGCCGCGTTCAAGCAGATGATCGATCTGGGCTTCGGCGGCGGCGCGCGCAGCATCCAGCACGTGGACCTGGTGTTCCTGGCGTTGTTCGGCCTTGCCACCATCCTGGCGCTGGCGACGGCGGCCCGCTTCTACAGCGTCTCGTGGCTGGGCGAGCGCGTGACGGCCGATATCCGCAGCGCGGTCTACAAGCACGTCATCACGCAAAGCCCGGAATTCTTCGAAACCACGCAGACCGGCGAAGTCCTGTCGCGCATCACCACCGACACCACGTTGATTCAATCGGTGGTCGGCACCAGCATCTCGATGGCGCTACGGAATATGCTGCTGTTCATCGGCGGCCTGGTGATGCTGTTCGTGACCAGTCCCAAACTGTCGGCCATCATCATCGGCCTGCTGATCCTGACCGTGCTGCCGATCGTGATGTTCGGCCGCCGCGTGCGCAAGCTGTCGCGCGATTCTCAGGACCGGGTGGCGGATGCCTCCGCCATGGCCGGCGAAATCCTCAACGCCATGCCGACCGTGCAGGCCTTCACGCATGAACATCTGGAAGCCTCGCGCTTCGGCGGTTCGGTGGAAGGCGCGTTCCAGACCGCCATGAACCGCATCCGCGCGCGCTCCATCCTCACCATGCTGGCCATCGTGCTGGTGTTCGGCGCCATCGTGTTCGTGCTGTGGCTGGGCGCGCACGCCGTGCTGTCCGGCGAAATGACGGGTGGTGATCTGGGTCAGTTCATCCTGTACGCCTCGATCACGGCCGGCGCGATCGGCGCGCTGTCCGAGGTGATGGGCGAGGCGCAGCGCGCCGCCGGCGCCACCGAGCGCCTGCTGGAGCTGATGTCGGTCAAATCGAAGATCCAATCGCCGGCCACGCCGCTGCCGCTGCCGCCACGCGCCGCCAACGGCGCCGCGCTGACGCTGAACGACGTCACCTTCTCCTACCCATCGCGGCCGGAGACGCATGCGCTGAGCCACCTGTCGCTGGACATCAAGCCGGGTGAGACCGTGGCCGTGGTCGGCCCGTCCGGCGCCGGCAAGACCACGCTGTTCCAGCTATTCCTGCGCTTCTACGATCCGCAAAGCGGCAGCATCAAGCTCGATGGCGTCGACATCACCCAACTGGACCTCCGCACGCTGCGCGGCGCCATCGGCATCGTGCCGCAGGATACGGTGATCTTCTCGGCCAACGCCATGGAAAACATCCGCTACGGCCGCGCCGACGCCACCGACGAGGAAGTCATCGCCGCCGCCAGGCTGGCCGCCGCGCACGAATTCATCGAGCGCCTGCCGCAGGGCTATCAATCGTTCCTGGGCGAGCGCGGCGTGCGCCTGTCCGGCGGCCAACGCCAACGCATCGCCATCGCGCGCGCCCTGTTGAAGAATCCGCCGCTGCTGCTGCTGGACGAAGCCACCAGCGCGCTGGATGCGGAATCGGAACGGCTGGTGCAGAAAGCGCTGGAGGCGGCCATGGTCGGCCGCACCACCGTCATCATCGCGCACCGCCTGGCGACCGTGCAGCGCGCGGACCGCATCATCGTGATGGAAGACGGTAAAATCGTCGAAACCGGGACGCACGCATCGTTGGTGGCGCTGGGCGGCATCTACGCCAACCTGGCGGCGCTGCAGTTCCATAACGTGCACGTGGAGCATTGAGCGTATCTTTCAGGAGCACGCCATGACCGACGCAGAATTGAAGCAAAGCTGCCGCCAGCACCTGCCGGGCCACCGCGCCCTCTCGCCCGCCGAATTGTTCGCGGCCATGGGCGACTGGTGCCAGGCGCGCGACATCGCGCATGATGTTTACGGCAGCGGCACGCTGATACAAGAATTCGAACAGAAGATCGCGCGCCTGCTGGGCTTTGAGGCGGCGGTATTCTGCATCACCGGCACCATGACGCAGGCGACCGCGCTGCGCATCGCCTGCGCGGAGCGCGGCAGCAAGCTGGTGGCGCTGCATCCGACCTCGCACATCCTCAAGCATGAACGCGGCAATCACCAGTTGTTCGACCATTTCCATGCGCTGCAGATCGGCGATCCGCATCGTCCCTGGACGCTGGCCGAGCTGCAGGGCATTCCCGACAAGCTGGGCGCCGTCTCGCTCGAGTTGCCGGCGCGCGAGATCGGCGGCCAATGCCCGAGCTGGGACCAGCTGGAAGCCATCAAGGCGTATGGACGCGAGCAAGGCATCCACCTGCACATGGATGGCGCGCGCCTGTGGGAGACCGCCGCCGCATACGGCCGCCCGGTGAACGAGATCGCAGCGGGCTTCGACAGTGTCTACGTTTCGCTGTACAAGGGCGTCGGCGGCATGGGCGGCGCCATGCTGGCCGGTAGCGCGGCGTTTGTCGCCAAAGCGCAGGAGTGGTTCCGCCGCCAAGGCGGCAATGTCTATCAGCGCACGCCCTACGTGGTGGCCGCGGCCATGCAGTTCGACGCCCGGCTGGCGGCGATGCCAGATTACTTCAAGCGCACGCAGTGGCTGTACGACGTGCTGCGCGAATACCCGCTGCTGGTGCCGAATCCAGCGACGCCGCAGGCGAACATGCTGCACCTGCATCTGCCGGTGAGCCGCGATCGCGCGCTCGAAATCCGCTCACGCATAGCCGAGCAGCACAGCGTATGGCTGTTCAATGGCGCCAATCACGCGGCGCTGCCGGAGCGCTGCTCGGTCGAACTTTACATCGGCGACAATCTGCTGCATCTGCCGGACCAGCGCGTGCGCGAGATTCTGGCCTTGTGGTCGGACGCGCTGGCCAACTAATTCTTTGGATTTCACATGACTTTTCAAGCACTGGGTCTGATCGACCCTTTATTGCGCACGCTGGGCGAATTGGGCTACAAGCAGCCGACGCCCGTCCAGAAGCAAGCCATTCCCGCCGTCCTGGAGGGCCGCGATGTGATGGCGGCCGCGCAGACCGGCACCGGCAAGACGGCCGGCTTCGCGCTGCCCATCCTGCAGCGTTTGACGCTGGACGGCGTCACCGGCCCGCAGTGCGTGCGCGCGCTGGTGCTGGTGCCGACGCGCGAGTTGGCCGAGCAGGTTTTCGAGAGCTTCCGCAGCTATGGCGGCAATCTGCCATTGCGCAGCGCCGTGGCGTACGGCGGCGTCGATATCGCGCCGCAGATCGCCAAACTGCGCAAGGGCCTGGACGTGCTGGTCGCCACGCCAGGCCGTTTGATCGATTTGCACGATCAGGGCGCGATCAGCTTCGAGCTGCTGCAAACACTGGTGCTGGACGAGGCGGACCGCATGCTGGATCTGGGCTTTGAGCGGGATCTGGATATTTTGCTGGAGGCTTTGCCCAAGCAGCGCCAGACCTTGCTGTTCTCGGCCACATTCTCCGATGAGATCCGCAAACTGGCCAAGGGCATGCTGCGCGATCCAGTGCAGATTCAGGTGGCGGCGGCAAATACGGCGGTGAAAACCGTCAAGCAGTGGCTGGTCACGACCGACAAGCGCCGCAAGCCGGAGTTGTTCCTGCATTTGCTGAACAAGCTGGGTTGGGGCCAGGCGCTGGTGTTCGTCAAGACGCGCAAAGGTGCGGAAGCACTGGTGAAGGAGCTGCAGGAGCGCGGCCTCACCGCCGACGCCATCCACGGCGACAAGACGCAGCCTGCGCGCCTGCGCGCGCTGGACCGCTTCAAGCGCAAGGAGGTGCAGTTGCTGATCGCCACCGACGTGGCGGCGCGCGGCCTGGATATCGAGGCGCTGCCGCTGGTGGTCAATTTCGATCTGCCGACGGTGGCGGAGGATTACATTCACCGCATCGGCCGCACCGGCCGCGCCGGCATGCAGGGCGAGGCTGTGTCGCTGGTGTGTGCGGATGAAGTGGACATGCTCAAGGCGATTGAGACGCTCATCAAGCAAATCGTGCCACGCTTCGAGGAAGCTGGCTTCGAAGCCGACCACCGCGTGCCGGAGACGGCGCCGAAAGGCAGCGCAGCCGCCGTGCAGAAGCTGTCCGCGCCCGGCGCTGGCAAGGCGGCGGGCAAGCCGGCCGCCGGCGCCAAGCGACCTGCCGGCGCGCCGGCGGGGGGCAAGACGCCGACCAAAGTCGAGGCGCGTCCGGCTGGCGGCAGCGAGTCGCTGGGCACCTACATCGCACCGGAGAAAACATCCAAAGCCTCCGGCCGCGATCGCGCGGCGGGAGGCGGCAAAGGTTCCGGTCCGCGCGGCGGCGCCTTCGGTGGCGCGCCATCCGGCGGCCGGCCGTTCGGTGCGGGCGGCGGCTCGGCGCCAAAAGGTGCGGTGGTGGTGGCTGGTGGACGCGGCGCCAAGTCGCAGGCTCGCTCCGCCGGCCGCGCAGCGGCGCAACCGGGCGGGCGCAAATCCAAGCCCGGTTCGCGCTAGGCGGCGCCCTGCTAAAATAGCCCTCTTTTGAGCGACACCCCATGTTGGAGAACTGAATGCAGCAATACCAGGAATTGATCCAGACCGTCATCGACACCGGCAGCTGGCAGGACAACCGCACCGGCATCCGTACGCTCAGCGTGCCGGGCGCCATGATGCGCTTCGACCTGACCAAAGGTTTCCCCGCCGTGACGACCAAGAAGCTGGCGTTCAAATCCGTGGTGGGGGAACTGTGCGCCTTCCTGCGCGCCTCGCGCAGCGCGGCCGACTTCCGCGCGCTCGGTTGCAAGGTCTGGGACCAGAACGCCAACGAAAACCAGCAATGGCTGGACAATCCCTACCGCCTCGGCACCGATGACCTGGGCCCGGTCTACGGTGTGCAGTGGCGCCAGTGGCCCGGCTACAAAGTGATCGAGGCCGATCAGGAAGCACAACTGGCCAACGCGCAAAAGAACGGCTTCACCATCGTCGCGCCGATTGAAGAAAACGGCGTGCGGAAAGTCCTGCTGCACAAAGCCATCGACCAGCTGCGCGAGTGCCTGGACACTATCGTGAATAACCCGAGCAGCCGCCGCATCCTGTTCCACGGCTGGAATCCGGCCGTGCTGGACGCCGTCGCCCTGCCGGCCTGCCACCTGCTGTACCAGTTCATTCCGAATCCGACCACCAGGGAACTGTCGATGTGCCTCTACGTGCGCTCGAACGACCTTGGCCTCGGCACGCCGTTCAACCTGGCGGAAGGCGCCGCGCTGATGCACCTGGTCGGCCGCCTGACCGGCTACACGCCGCGCTGGTTCACCTACTTCATCGGCGATGCGCACATCTACGAGAACCACATGGACATGGTGCGGGAGCAGCTCAAGCGCGAGCCATTCCCGCTGCCGCAGCTGATCATCTCCGACCGCGTGCCGTCGTTCGCGCAGACCGGCAAGTACGAGCCGGAATGGCTGGAAAAAATCGAGCCATCCGACTTCGCGCTGGAAGGCTACCAGCACCACGCGCCGATCACCGCACCAATGGCGGTTTGATGCGGTTGGATTTTGTACCGGGCACGCTATGCGATGAGCGCATGTGGGGCCGCCTGCTGCCGCTGCTGGGCGACGGCTTTGAATTCAACCATGTTCCGCTACACAAGGCGCGCTCGCGCGCGCAGATGCAGGAACTGATCGGCGCCCACGCGGCGCCCAAAGCCAACCTGGTGGCGTTCTCGCTGGGCGCCTACCTGGCGGTGGAATTCGCGCTGGCCAATCCGGATCGCGTGAACTCGCTGGTGATCATCGCCAGCTCCGCCAAGGGCTTGCAGGAAAAGGAAAAAGCCACACGCCTGCGCATCATCCCGCTGCTGGAAAAGAACCACTACACCGGCATGACGCAAATGCGCCTACGCGAAATCCTCGCGCCTGAACATATGGATGATCCGGCCATCGTCGACGTGATTCAAGCCATGGCCGTGGAACTGGGCAAGGACGTGCTGCTGACCCAATTCCGCACCACCATCGAACGTCCGGACCTGATGAGCCGCACCGGCGAACTGCGCTGCCCGGTGATGATCGTCGCCTCCGAGCAGGATAAACTGGTGCCAGCAGACGACGTCCGTGAATTCACCACCTACAATCCAGCCGCGCAGCTGCATATCCTCACCGAAGGCACCGGCCACATGATCCCACTGGAAGCCCCGCAAGCACTGGCGGCGCGCCTGTTGGCGTTCTATTTATAACGGTAGCGCTCTGACACGCAATCGAAAATATCGTGGTCATTAAGCCTTTTTCGACCACAAACTGATGAGCCGTCATTCCCGCGCAGCGCAAACACCACTCCCCGCACCGATGAATTTCAACGATAATATCGGCTCTTTATTGCACAAATGAACATGAGCAAACTGACCATCATCGTCGCCACCGACGCCAAAAACGGCATCGGCATTAACAACACGCTGCCGTGGAAGCTGCCGGAGGATCTGGCCCATTTCAAGCGCCTGACCACCGGCCACCCCATCATCATGGGCCGCAAGACGTTTGATTCGATCGGCCGGCCGCTGCCGAACCGCCGCAACATCGTCATCACGCGCAATGCGGACTGGCGGCATGAGGGCGTGGACACCGTCGGCTCCATCGAGGCCGCCATCGCCCTGCTGGATGGCGCCGAAGGCTTTGTCATCGGCGGCGCCGAGATCTACAAGCAATCCATGCAACTGGCCGACCAGTTGATAATTACGCAAATCGCCCACACCTTCGACTGCGATGCCTTCTTCCCCGAGATCGACGCCGACGCGTGGCAGGAAACCGCGCGCGAGGAACACGTCTCGGCCGCATCCGGCTTGCAATACGCTTTTGTCACCCTGCGCCGCAAGGCGCGCGTTTAAGTTTAGAGGATACCCATGTCTGGCCAAGGCTTCCACGTACACGGACCACACGATCACGCAGTCGAACACGCCGCCCACGGCAACGACGGCTTCTCCAACAACATCGCCGTGATGACGGCCATCCTGGCCACGGTGGGCGCGGCGTTCGGCTATCTGGGCGGCGCCACCCAGAACGACGCGGCCCTGTTCAAGAACAACGCCGCCATCGACAAGACGCAGGCCGCCAACAGCTGGAACTACTACCAGGCCAAGTCGGCCAAGCAGAACCTGGCCGAGCTGGCCATGACCCTGCCTGGCGTCGATCCGAAACGCTACGAAGCGGAAGTGGCCCGCTACAAGAAAGAGAAGGAAGACATCAAGAAGGAAGCCGAGAAGTGGGAGGAATCCTCCAAGGAGTGGAACCACAAGTCGGACGAGGCCATGCACAAGCACCACCAATGGGCGCTGGCCACCACCGCCGAGCAGATCGCCATCTCGCTGGCCGCCATCACCCTGCTGACCCGCAAGAAATGGATGATGGGCCTGGCCTACGGCGTGGCCGGCGTCGGCATCGTGCTAGGCGCGATGGCCTGGTTCGGTGGTCATTGAACAACATTGCATGAACGGCATGGCGCGGCTGTAATCAGGGCGTCATGTCAACAAGGCATTCTGGTACGATAATTTTTTTCCCGCAGAGCCGCTATTTCTGCGAGAATCCCGTTCTTATTTTTTGCGGCCTACCGGTCGCGCCCTAGTCCGCCCCTCCACACAGGTCAGGGGCGGCTTGCTTTTTTGGAGACATGCATGAAATTTCGTTTCCCCATCGTCATCATTGACGAGGATTTCCGTTCCGAGAACACGTCCGGCCTGGGCATTCGCGCCCTGGCCGACGCGATGGAAAAAGAAGGCATGGAAGTGGTGGGCGTGACCAGCTACGGCGATCTGGCCCAGTTCGCGCAGCAGCAATCGCGCGCGTCGGCCTTCGTGCTGTCGATCGACGACGAGGAGTTCGGCTCCGGCTCGGTGGAGGACACCGACACCGCGCTGAAGTCGCTGCGCGCCTTCGTCGAGGAAATCCGCTACAAGAACGCCGACATCCCGATCTACCTGTACGGCGAAACCCGCACCTCGCGCCATATCCCGAACGATATCCTGCGCGAGCTGCACGGCTTCATCCACATGTTCGAGGACACGCCGGAATTCGTGGCGCGCCACATCATCCGCGAAGCCAAGTCCTATCTGGACGGCCTGGCGCCGCCGTTCTTCCGCGCGCTGGTGGAATACGCCAACGACGGCTCCTACTCGTGGCACTGCCCGGGCCACTCGGGCGGCGTGGCCTTCCTGAAGTCGCCGATCGGCCAGATGTTCCACCAGTTCTTCGGCGAGAACATGCTGCGCGCCGACGTCTGCAACGCCGTGGAGGAGCTGGGCCAGCTGCTGGACCACACCGGCCCGGTCGCCAAGTCCGAGCGTAACGCCGCGCGCATCTTCAACGCCGACCATTGCTACTTCGTCACCAACGGCACCTCGACCTCCAACAAGATGGTGTGGCACTCGACCGTGGCGCCGGGCGACATCGTGGTGGTGGACCGCAACTGCCACAAATCCATCCTGCACTCGATCATCATGTGCGGCGCGATCCCGGTGTTCCTGATGCCGACCCGCAACCACCTTGGCATCATCGGCCCGATCCCGCTGGAAGAGTTCTCGATGGAGAGCATCATGCGCAAGATCGAGGCCAACCCGTTCGCACGCAGCGCCGTGAACAAGAAGCCGCGCATCCTGACCATCACCCAGTCGACCTACGACGGCGTGGTATACAACGTGGAAACCCTGCGCGAGCTGCTGGACGGCCAGATCGACACCCTGCACTTCGACGAAGCCTGGCTGCCGCACGCCACCTTCCACGATTTCTACAAAAACATGCACGCGATCGGCAAGGACCGTCCGCGCGCCAAGGAATCGATGATCTTCTCGACCCAGTCCACCCACAAGCTGCTGGCCGGCCTGTCGCAGGCCTCGCAGGTGCTGGTGCGCGAGTCGGAAACCGTCAAGCTGGACCAGGACGCCTTCAACGAGGCTTACCTGATGCACACCTCGACCTCGCCGCAGTACTCGATCATCGCCTCCTGCGACGTGGCCGCGGCCATGATGGAAGCGCCGGGCGGCACCGCGCTCGTGGAGGAATCCATCCTGGAAGCGCTGGACTTCCGCCGCGCCATGAAGAAGATCGACCAGGAATGGGGCAAAGACTGGTGGTTCAAGGTGTGGGGTCCGGACGAGTTCGCCGAGGAAGGCATCGGCTCGCGCGAAGACTGGATCATCAAGGCGGAGGACGACTGGCACGGCTTCGGCAAGCTGGCGCCGGGCTTCAACATGCTGGACCCGATCAAGGCCACCATCGTCAACCCAGGTCTGTCGCTGGACGGCAAGTTTGACGAGACCGGCATCCCGGCGTCCATCGTCACCAAGTACCTGGCCGAGCACGGCGTGATCATCGAAAAGTGCGGCCTGTACTCGTTCTTCATCATGTTCACCATCGGCATCACCAAAGGCCGCTGGAATACTCTGCTGACCGCACTGCAGCAATTCAAGGACGATTACGATAAGAACCAGCCGATGTGGCGCATCCTGCCGGAGTTCGCGGCCGCCAATCCGACCTACGAAAAAATGGGCCTGCGCGATCTGTGCCAGCAGATCCACGATTTCTACAAGGCATATGATGTGGCACGTCTGACCACCGAGATGTACCTGTCGGACATGGTGCCGGCCATGAAGCCGTCGGACGCGTTCGCCAAGATGGCGCACCGCGAGATCGAGCGCGTCGCCATTGACGAGCTGGAGGGCCGCATCACCTCCATCCTGCTGACGCCTTACCCGCCCGGCATCCCGTTGCTGATTCCAGGCGAGCGCTTCAACAAGACCATCGTTGACTACCTGCGCTTCGCGCGCGACTTCAACGAGCGCTTCCCGGGCTTCGAGACCGATGTGCACGGCCTGGTCAAGCGTGAAGTGGATGGCAAGCGTGGTTACTTCGTGGATTGTGTCAAACAGTAAACCGCATCGCAG
This sequence comes from Duganella sp. SG902, assembly GCF_013376005.1. GTDB lineage: Bacteria > Pseudomonadota > Gammaproteobacteria > Burkholderiales > Burkholderiaceae_D > Rugamonas. The sequence goes on from NZ_JABMJK010000021.1 coordinate 53,512, forward strand.
CAAAAAAATCGGGCAGCCAATTGGCTGCCTTTTTTTTCGCCCGCACGCCATGAAAATTTACATTTTCAGTACAAAACGTCGCGTGGAATATACATTTCTAGAAAAAAATTGTTGTTAGTGTTCAAAAAACTATAAGACCAAGATCGCTCTTTTTACGCTAACTTCGGTTAACTGTATTCCAAAAAGCGTAATGTTGTCACTATTAAAAAGAAACACGCGAGAATTTGAAGGCAAACTCTTCTACAATCGGTCCCGTTAGTTTTTTTAGGAAATCAAATGGCATTGAGCAACTCCAAACGGGTCCTGGCCATCGCCGCGTTGTCTATCTTGTCCGCGTGCGGCGGCTCTTCTTTCAACGACGAGCAACAGCAGGCCAAGCAACAACCGAACCTGCTCTTATCCGACACCATCTCAAGCGACAGCACCGGCACGAGTACCGCCACCAGCGCACCGGCGCGCACCGCCACTGTGATGGCAGCCACCACCGCGACGGGCACTGCTACCGCTACCATGACCTCGCAGGCGGCTGCGCACTTCCTGTCGCAAGCCACTTTCGGTCCGACCATCGCCAGCATTATCGAGCTGAAGAACATGGGCACCTCGGCCTGGCTGGACGCGCAATTTGGGATGCCGCAGTCCATGCATCGCAACTACATGAACTATTACAGCAGCTTTGCCGGCCACGGCGCCGCCACGACCGACGAATTCCAGGGCTCGTTCTGGCAACAGGCGCTGTCCGGCAAGGACCAGCTGCGCCAACGCGTGGCGTTCGCCCTGTCGCAAATCTTCGTCATCTCCACCAAGCAGGACCACGTGTGGGAGGAACCGCTAGGTGTGGCGCATTATTACGATATGCTCGGCAACCGTGGCTTCGGCAACTTCCGCAATCTGCTGGAAGGCGTGGCGCTCGATCCCATGATGGGCATCTACCTGAGCCACATGCACAACAGCAAGGAAACCGACACCCGCACGCCGGACGAAAACTTCGCCCGCGAAATCATGCAGCTGATGTCGATCGGCCTGTATCAACTGAACCAGGATGGCACCGTCAAGATGGTGGACGGCAAGCCGGCGCTGACGTACTCGCACGAGGACGTGATGGGCCTGGCCAAGGTATTCACCGGCTGGAGCTGGGCCGGTCCCGACCAGAGCGAATCGCGCTACCTGGGCTTCACCCGCTACGCGGACCGCGCCTGGCTGCCGATGCAAAACTACACCGCGTATCACTCGACCTCGTCCAAGAGCTTCCTCGGTGTGACCATTCCGGCCGGCACCCCGGCGGCGACTGAGCTCAAGATTGCGCTCGACACGCTGTTCAACCACCCGAACGTGGGGCCATTCATGGGGCGCCAGCTGATTCAGCGCCTGGTCACAAGCAACCCGAGCCCGGCCTACATCAGCCGTGTGGCAGCCGCCTTCAACAACAATGGCAATGGCGTGCGCGGCGACATGAAGGCGGTGATCCGCGCCATCCTGCTCGATCCGGAAGCGACCGAAGCGGCCAAACCGAAGAAGCTGCGCGAACCCCTGCTGCGCATGGCCAACTTCCTGCGCGCATTTAACGCCACCTCGAAAAACGGCTGGTACTTCGCCTGGGGCACCAGCGACATCAACAATGGCCTGGGCATGACCGTGCTGCAATCGCCGTCGGTGTTCAACTTCTACCGTCCGGGCTATGCGCCGCCGGGGTCGGCGCTGGCCGGCGCCGGCTTGGTCGGTCCCGAGCTGCAAATCACCAGCGGCCCATCCACCGCCGGCTATCTGAACTATCTGCAGCGCATCATGCAATACGGTTTCGGCAAGGACGACGACATCCAGCCCGACTACAGCAAGGAGTGGGAACTGGCGCCCACGCCGGAACAACTGCTGGACCGCGTCGACCTGCTGCTGACGGCTGGTTCGATGTCGAGCGACTTGCGCAGCCAGATCCTGTCCGCCATGAATTCCATCGCCTTCGATCCCAAGCCGTGGAACGGCGCCGAAATCGCCGCTGCAAGGAAGAACCGCACTTACCTGGCAATTTACCTGACCATGGCATCGCCTGAATACCTCGTACAGAAATAAGGAAAGAAGATGAGCAACCCGACCCAATCGCGCCGCCGCTTCCTGGGCAACCTGCTGGCCATGGCTGGCAGCGGCGCCGTGCCCTTCTCGCTGAACCTGGCCGCCATGGGCACCGCCGCGGCGGCCGACGCCAGCGACTACAAGGCGCTGGTGTGCGTCTACCTGACCGGCGGTAACGATTCCTTCAATACGCTGCTGACCACGGACCCGGAGTCGTGGAAAGAATATTCGCGCCTGCGCGCCACGGGCGGCGCCACGTCCATCGCACTGGCGCAGAGCAGCGCCTCGGCCGCCCTGCTGCCGATCGTGCCGAACACCGCGCAGGCCGGCCGCAGCTTTGCCCTCAATCCGGGCATGACGCATATGCGCGACCTGTTCAACAATGGGGTGCTGGCGGTAGTGGCCAACGTCGGCACACTGATCCAGCCGACCACCTTGGCGCAATACCAGAACCGCTCGGTGTCGCTGCCGGCGAAGTTGTTCTCGCACAACGACCAGCAAACCGTGTGGCAAACCAACAAGCCCGAAGGCAGCAACGGCAGCGGCTGGGGCGCGCGCATGGTGGAGCTGATGGCCTCGGCCAACTCCAGCTCGTCTTTTGCCGCCGTCTCCACCTACGGCAACTCCACCCTGTTGGGCGGCAAAACCATCCGCCAGATCCAGATCGCCGGCACCAGCATCCCGGCCATCAACGGCATCAGCGGCACCCTGTTCGGCTCGACCACGGCCGCCGGCACCCTGCGCAACATCATCTCCAGTGACCGCAGCGACCTGCTGGAGAAGGAACATGCGGCCATCGCGCGGGCCGGCATCAGCACCCAGAGCACGGCCACGTCGGCCATGCTGCCCAAGGGCACCGGCGGCGTGCCGGACCCCAGCTGGTACGTGAATCCCACCACCGGCGTGGCCGGCGTCAACCCGCTGGCGGTGCAACTGCAAACCGTGGCGCGCATGATCGGCGGCCGCAACGCCCTGGGCGTGAAGCGCCAGGTGTTCTATGTCGGTATCAGCGGCTTCGACACCCACGACAACCAGCGGGCGGACCAGGCCAATCTGCTGGCGCAACTGAGCCATGCGCTGAATTACTTCTACGTCATGCTGTACAGCTTGAACGGCACCAACCTGCAAAAACAGGTGACACTGTTCACCGCCTCCGATTTCGGCCGCACCTTCACCAGCAATGGTGATGGCACCGACCACGGCTGGGGAGCCCACCACTTCGTCATGGGCGGCGCCGTCAAGGGCAAGAATATCTACGGGACCGTGCCCCCAGCCGGCCTGGGCCACAATCTGGACGTCGGTTCCGGCGCCCTGCTGCCGACCATTTCGGTGGACCAGTACGCAGCCACGTTGGGAACGTGGTTCGGGCTGTCGGCCACCCAGATCGCGGATGTGTTCCCGAACATCGGCAACTTCAGCACCCGCAACCTGGGTTTTATGAACCTCGCTTAAGCCGACACCGCCACCGTCAGCGTCGCCACATAACCGTCGGTGGCGTTGCCGGTGATGGTGGCCATCTGCAGCGAGTAGCCGTCGCTGAAGATGTTGTCGGTGGCGAAGCTGATCGCCGCCAGGTTTTTCACACTGGCGCTGTAGCCGGTGGTGGCATAGACTTCCTGGCTGGTCGCCACCGGGAACGTGAACTGCGACGTTTTGATGCGGTTCGACGCGCTGGTCGCCTTGGCCAGCGATGGATACACCTCGAAGTGCACATGCGGCACCCGGCCCGAGTAGCAGCCCGGATAGATGGTGGTGAAAGTCAGGTTGCCGCCGCTGTCGGTCTCCTGCACGCCGCGCAGGTAATTCTGGTTGGTCACGCCGCTTGAATACAACGAGTAATTGCCGTCACGGTCGCAGTGCCACAGGTAGACGGCGGCATTGGCCAAGGCCGCGCAGTTATTGTTGGGGTTGACGATCTGCAGCTTGATGGTCAGCGGCACGCCGGCCGCCGTGCCGCTGGCGCTGCCGAAGCTGCCTCGGATGTCGCTGCGCACCACGCCCGACTGCGTCAGCACATTGACCACGCCGCCGCTGTTGCTGTTGGTGCCGTCGGCCGGATACGGGCCGCCGGTCTCCTCCGGGATGACCGAGCACGAGCCGTTGGTGGTGGTCGTGGTGCCGGTGGTGGTGGTGCCGGTGGTCGGCGTGGTGGTGGTCGAGGTCGACGTGGTGGTGGTGGTGGTGGTACTGGTGGTGTCGCCGGCGCTGCCGGAACCGCCGCCGCAACCGAGCACCGGCAGCGCCGAGGCGCCGGCCAGCAGCCAGCGCAGCGTCTGGCGGCGGTCGCTGTTCAGCTTGAGCATCGCGGTCAGGTCGGCCGCGAGGCTGTGTTCGTGCATATCGTCATGAGATTCCATACCTACTCCTACTTGGGTGAGAAAGCCGCCACGGCGCATGGACGCGCGGCGACGGATATTGCGGGAATTGCGCGTCAGACCTTAATGCCGCCAAGTTAAGAACCGTCATTCCCGCGTAGGCGGGAATCCATGCTGAACTGATGAACACGCGCCCTATGGATTCCCGCCTGCGCGGGAATGACGGGTCGGAAAAGGCTTAACTTAGCGGCATTCGCGTCAGACTGTGGTGTTAACCAGGTTGCCGCTGACGCCGTGGCCATCAACCTTGGTCGACAACGTTTGCAGGAAAGCTGCCAGTTTGCTGGCGCTATCGGTGCTGTCTCCGCTGTCGGTACTCACGCCGAGCTTGTCCAGCAAGTTCGCGAAAGAGCTTTCCAACTGATCCACTGAATCGCCGCTCTCGGTGGCGGCCGCTCCATCGGTCGAGGTCAGCCTGGCAATCAGGCTTTGCAGGTCCGATTCCAGCTTGCCCGGACCGCCCTGCTGCTCCCCGTAAGGCGGCGGCGTTTCGGCGCCGGCGCTGTTTTGCGCATGCAGGGCCCCCATCAGGCTTTGCAGGAAGCTGCCCAGCGCCGCCGCCACATCGGTGGCGTCGTTCGTGGCGCTGTCGCTCGTCTCCGTGCTGGCCGATGCGGCCGACGTATCGGCACCGGCGTCATCGGTAACGCCTATCGACTTTAACGCCTCGGCGATGGCGTCCGCGAAGCCGCCCCCTTCCGGCGGCGGTGGCGGACGCACACCTTCCGCGCTGCCGCTCTGGCTGCTGATGTTGTTGGTGCTGCTCAAACGGCTCAGGAAACTGAGCGCGCTGGTGGAACTCAAGGCGCTGATGGACATACGGTTCTCCGCTTTTCAGGTTCAAGGGATGCTACGGGCGCTGCGGATGGCGCGGTTGCTCTTCCGCCTGCTGTTTGCGCTGCTCCGGCGTGAGCACGGCCAGCAACTTCTGTTGAGTACGCACGTGCTGCAGCGCGAGATTGGCTTCCGCCGTGGCGGCCTCCTTAGCCAGCGCCGCAGCCTTGGCGTCGTCATAGTTGTCCGAGGCGGCCAGCGCGCGCAACGCCGTCCGCGCCTTGGCGGCGGCCCTGGCTTGTTCTCGCATGTAAGGCGCCTCGGCGTGCAGAATGGCAAATACCTTGTCCTCCTGCGCCTCGCTCAGTTCCACACCGCGCGGGAATGGCGGGCGGCCGGGACCAAAGGCGGGACCGCGATCCGGGCCACCGTGGCCGGGGCCGCCGAACGGGCCGCGAGCGTCGTGCTCGCCGTAAGGAGGCGGCGGTTGATCGGTGTCCAAGCCGGCGGCCATCGCCAGCAGCGGCAGCGCCAGCACGGCGGCCAGCAGGATATTGCGACCGCCGGTTTTTCTTGATGTTCTCATGCAAATCATCCTTGGGTTGATAGTGAGACATCATTCTCTGCGGCATCCGCGTTAAGTGGCGTTAGGGCAACGTAAATCGACGTAAAGATGTTGGTCTGACATCAAATTACTACTTGGCAATGTGGTGTAAAACGGCGTAAAAGGCCGTCATCGCGCGTGTTCCGGCTGTTATGATGGGCGATCTGTATCTAAAGAAAATGGCTGCAATGAAGAGCAAAGTACTGTTGATCGACGACGACGTCGAACTGGTGGGCATGTTCAAGGAATACCTGGAACAGGAAGGTTTTGAAGTGAAAACCGTGCACGACGGCGAAGCCGGCACCGCCGAAGCCTTCACCGGCCAGTACGCCATCGCCATCCTGGATGTGATGATGCCGCGCGTGAACGGCCTCGAAACGCTGCGCCGCATCCGCACCAACAGCCAGTTGCCGATCCTGATGCTGACCGGACGCGGCGACGACACCGACCGCATCGTCGGCCTGGAATTGGGCGCCGACGACTATGTGGCCAAGCCCTGCACTCCGCGTGAACTGACCGCGCGCATCCGCGCCATCCTGCGCCGCGCGCAAAGCGTGCCGGCGGACAACAGCCAGCAAACCGCCATCACGGTCGGCCAGCTGACCATGTGGCCGGAGCAGCGCCGCGCCACCTGGGCCGGCGACAAGCTGGAACTGACCAGCACCGAATTCAATCTGCTGGAGGTGCTGGCGCGTAACGCCGGCCGCCCGGTCAGCAAGAACACCCTGTCCGAACAGGGCCTGGGGCGCCCGCTGGCGCGCTTCGACCGCAACATCGACGTCCATCTGAGCTCGCTACGCCACAAGCTCGGCACCATCGCCGACGGCCGTTCCTGCCTGCAGACCGTGTACCGCCTGGGCTACCAGCTGATCAAGGAGTAAGCCTTGGGTCGTTTGTTCTGGAAGTTTTTCCTGTCGATCTTGTTGGCGCAGCTCGCCGCGACCGTGGGCATTGGCGGCGCCATCTGGCTGAAGAGCCGTAACCAGGCCAGTTCGGCGGTCAGCCTGGACACCAGCCCGCCGGCCGAGATGGCCATCAACGCGGCCGCCGCCACTCTGGAGTATGGCGGCGTGAAAGCCCTGCGGCGCATGCTGGAGAACATGGAGCGCCATCGCGTCTACGCGGTGGATGAACAGGGGCAGGAACTGCTGGGACGCGCCGTCAACGAGCGCACGCTGCAGGAGTCGCGCGCGCGCGTGAAAGAGGAAGGCCGGCGCCGCGCCGTGCGCCAGCTGAGCGCGGACGACGGCAAGCGCTATCTGTTGTTCCTGCCGTCCGGCGAGCGCCCGCGCGGCCTGGAGGGCGACACGCGCCCCCTGCTCGCCGGCCTCGGCGGCGGCGCGCAAATCGCCATGAAGGCGGCCTCCGTGCTGCAGGGCGCGGAGCCGCGTCCCGGCGGTCCCGGCCGCGATGACGAGCAACGCCCTCCCCCCGCGCCGGCCGGCGGTCAATTTGCACCGCCGCCGGGCCCCGGCCCGGACCGCCTCGACAACCCTGGCGCCGTCAATGGCCCCGGCGGGCCTGGCGGGCCGGGCGGCCCCGGCATGGACGAGCGCCGCGACATGGGCGGCGACCGCCCATGGGGCCCGCGCTTCCAGCCGCTCGGCCCGTGGGTGCCGATCGCGGCGGCCACGCTGGCCAGCCTGCTGTTCGCCGTGCTGCTGGCGTGGTACTTCTCGCGCCCGATCCGCGCCCTGCGCCAAGCGTTCGACGCCGCCGCCAACGGCGACCTCGCCCCGCGCTTCGCCAACGACAGCGGCAAGGTCGGCAACGAGCTCAACGACCTCGGCCGCGACTTCGACCGCATGACCGCGCGCCTGCGCAGCCTGATCGACGGCCAGACCCGCTTGCTGCACGACGTCTCGCACGAACTGCGCTCGCCGCTGGCGCGCTTGCAGGCGGCGATCGGCCTGGCTTACCAGCAGCCGGAAAAATGGAGCGCGTCGATGGAGCGCATCGAGCGCGAAAGCGTGCGCATGGACAAGCTGGTGGGAGAGTTGCTGACGCTGGCGCGTCTGGAGGCCGGCGCCATCAAGGCCAGCCAGGAGGAAATCAGCATGGCCGACCTGCTCGACCAGATCGCCGACGATGCCCGCTACGAGGCGGCCAGCCAGCAGCGCACCGTGGTGCAGGAAGGCGACGCCGACGTGCAGGTGATCGGCCAGCCGGACCTGCTGGGGCGGGCGATCGAAAATGTGGTGCGCAACGCCATCAAGCACAGCCCGGAAGGCGGCGAAGTGCAATTGCAGACGCGCACGCTGGCGGAGACGAATCAGCTGATCATCCGCGTGCTGGACCGTGGACCCGGCGTGGCGCCGGCCGACCTGGACACCATCTTCCAGCCCTTCTTCCGCTCCAGCAATGCCAGCGCGGAGGGCCATGGCCTCGGGCTGGCGATCGCCCAGCACGTGATCGAGGCGCACGGCGGCAGCATCAAGGCCAGCAACCGCGCCGGCGGCGGCCTGTGCGTGGAAATGGTGTTGCCGGTCAAGCGCTGACCGGCGGGCGTTTTACGTGGATCAGGCTTTCGGCAGGGTCACGCCGTGCTGGCCCTGGTATTTGCCGTTGCGGTCCTTGTACGAGACGTCGCACACCTCGTCGCTTTCAAAGAACAGCACCTGGGCGCAGCCCTCGCCGGCGTAGATCTTGGCCGGCAGCGGCGTGGTGTTGGAGAATTCCAGCGTCACGTAGCCTTCCCATTCCGGTTCAAACGGCGTCACGTTGACGATGATGCCGCAGCGGGCATAGGTCGACTTGCCCAGGCAAACGGTCAGCACGCTGCGCGGGATGCGGAAGTATTCCATGGTGCGCGCCAGCGCGAACGAGTTCGGCGGGATGATGCAGACGTCGCTTTTCACGTCCACGAAGGAGTTCGAATCGAAGTTCTTCGGATCGACGATGGTGCTGTTGATGTTGGTGAAGACCTTGAACTCGTCGGCGCAGCGGATGTCGTAGCCGTACGAGGAGGTACCGTAGGAAATCACCTTGCGGCCGTCTTCCTGGCGTATCTGGTCCGGGAAGAAAGGCTCGATCATCCCGTGTTGCTCCGCCATCCGGCGTATCCATTTATCGCTTTTAATCGTCATCGCGAGGCATCCTGAAGTTTTACAATGCCCGAGATTTTACGCTAACGCCGCCTTTTTAAGAACTTTTTTACCAGATTGCTCGCCCAGCAGGTCGGCGATCATTTCCCTGGTCGCCTGGGCGGCGGCGGCCGGGTTCTCCATCGGGAACAGGTGGCCGCCCGGCACGATGCGGAAATGCCGCCCCACCAGCGCCTGCGTGTGCCGGTGGCCGGACTGGCTGGTCTCCCACGAGTTGTCGCCGCCGATGAAGCCGATCGGCACCGGATATCCCTTGCGCAGCAGCTTGGGCAGGTGGTGCGGCAGACTGGCGTAGACCGCCGTTTCGTTCTCGCGCGTGAAGCGCAGTTGCACGCCTTCCGGATGCGGTTTCAGGCCGCTTCGCATGTAGTCGGCCAGCACCCCGGGCGCCCAGGCGGCGAACAGGTCCTTGGCGGCGAAATGGTCATGGGCCGACTGCGCATCGGGCCAGACGTTGCGGCGGCGGATGGAGAACTTGGCCGGCGGCACGCTGTAGGCACGTCCCAGCAGCTTGATCATGCGCCAGGCGAACGCGCGCCAGCCGCCGACCACCGGCGCATCGAGCATCACCACGCAACGCACCAGATCCGGCCGCTTGTGCCCCACCATCAGGCTCAGCATGCCGCCCAGCGAGTGACCGACCAGGATCACCGGCTCGGTGTAGCGGCTGGTCAGTTCCTCGATGTATTCATCCACCAGGTGCGGCCAGCAGTCGGTGACCGGGTACCTGGGATTGTGCGCGTGCATGTCGAGCGACTGGATGCCGTAGTCCCCGGACAGCGCTTCAAAGAACTGGCGATAGACGCCCGCCGGATAGCTGTTGGCATGGGCGAAATGCAGCTTGGGCTTGCTCACAAGCGGTCTCCGTGTGGTTGTTTTTGCCCCATTGTAATGGGAGTCCGGCCCGGGGACTGGTGGAAACGCTCTAATAGCGTGCTTGCCAGTAGCGCGCGTGGGTGCCGCGGTAGCTGGAAATTCGTATAGTTTCATCGAATTCCAGCGTCAAGGCGCCGGCCTGGTCGGTGCGGTAGCGGGCGATGCCGGCGGCGCCGTAGCGTTCGTAGACTTCGGCCTTTGGATGGCGGTAGCGATTGCGGTGGCCGACCTGGAAAATCGCCGCCTGCGGGCGCACCGCCAGCAGGAAGGCCGGCGTCGAACTGGTGCCGCTGCCGTGGTGCGGCGCGAGCAGCACGTCCGCGCGCAGGCCGGCGGCGTCGCGCTCCAGCAATTGCGCCTCCTGCTCGGCCTCGATGTCGCCGGCCAGCAGCATGGACTTGCCGCCAGCCGTGACTTTCAGCGTGCAGCCGCGCGTGTTGGGCTTGAGCGCGGCGTTGGCGTAGCTGGCCGGCAGCGGGTGCAGGATCTCGAAGCGCACGCCATCCCAGGTCCAGGCCTGGCCCGCCGCGCACTGTGCGTGCTGGCGCGCCGCGCGCGCGATGGGGTGCCGTGGCGGCAGCGAGGACAGCACCCAGCCGACGCCTGCGCCCTCGAGCAGCGACAACGCGCCGCCGGAATGGTCGGCGTCGCTGTGCGAGACCACCATGCCATCCAGCGCGCCGATGCCGCGTGCCCGCAGATAAGGCAGGATGATGCGGTTGCCGGCGTTGGACTCGGGTGTGTAGGCCGGGCCGGTATCGTACAGCAGCCGGTGGCCGCTGGTCTCGATCAGCAGCGCCATGCCCTGCCCGACGTCAAACGCGGTGACGGTCATGCGGCCGGGCGCCGGGTGCGATGGTTCGGCCGCCAGCAGCGGTATCCAGGTCGCCAGGCCAAGCCAGCGCACCGGCCAGCCGCGCGGCGCCAGCAGCCAGACCGTGCCGACCATCGCCCAGCAGAACAGCCAGAACGGCGGCATCGGCGCGCTCCACACGGCGTAGCGCATGGCGCTGAACCATTGCAGGCACAGCGCCAGCGCCTCCACCAAACCGTGCGCCGTGGCCAGCAGCGGCGCCGCCAGCAACCGCGGCAACATGCTGCCAACCAGCGCGAGCGGCGTGACCACCAGGCTGATCAGTGGAATCGCCACCGCGTTCGCCAGCGGGCTGACCACCGACACCTGCCCGAACAGCAGCATGGTGATCGGCACCAAGCCGAACGTGACCACATATTGCGTGTGCACGCCGACCCGCAGCGCATGCGTCAACCGCTCCCGGCGCGTAAGCGGCGCCGGCACGTGCTGCGCCACGCCAGGCGACAGGCTGGCCGCGCGCGAACGAGCCGTGCGGCCGACCGTGGCATACAGAATAATGGCCACCGCGCCGAACGACAGCCAGAAACCCGGCCACAACACCGCCCAGGGATCGAGCACCACCACCACGCCAAGCGCGGTGCACAGCACGTGCGTGATGCTGGTGAGCCGGTTGAGCCACAGCGCCGCGGCCACCACCATCAGCATGTACAAGGTGCGCTGCGCCGGCACACCGAATCCGGCCAGCAGCACGTACAACAGCGCTACCCCGGCCCCAACCAGCGCCGCCACCTTCTGCGCCGGCAGCAGCAACGGCAGTTGCGCGCGCGTGTAGAACGACCAGCGCCACAACGTGTAGGCCATCCATGCAAACAGGCCGGCCACCATGGTGATATGCAGGCCGGAGATCGAAATCAGATGGCCGATGCCGGTGCGATTGAATACCTGCCAGTCCGCCTGATCGATGCCGCGCTGGTCGCCCACCACCAGCGCCACGATCACGCCGGCATATGGCTGGCCGGGCAGCGCGGCCAGTATGCGGTCGCGCAGCACCGCGCGGCAGTGTTCGACGGCGTTGTTTGCGCTGAAGACAAAGCCGTCGATCCGGCGATTGTCGCGCGCCATGCGCACGTAGCCGGTGGCGCGCAAGCCTTGCTCCAGCAGCCACGCCTCGTAATCGAAACCGTAGGGATTGGCGTTGCCATGCGGGCGTTGCAGGCGCACCGTCAGTTGCCAGCGCTCGCCGGGACGCACCTCCGGCACATCGGCGGGTTGGTCGCGATAGCCGGCATACCACGACAAGGAGATCCTGGGGGGCAGCGCCGCGCTGGACGCCTCCACCGCGAAATTGAACCGCACGCCTTGCGAGAAGCGATACGGCAGATTGTCGATGGTGCCAACGATCCGCAGATCGCGCCCCTCGTCCGCTGGCGCCAGCTGCGGCGCCAAAGCGCGATGCGCGAGCCATGCGGCCCAGATAAAGCCGAGCACCGCGCCGGACAGCAGCGCCACCACGCCACGCATGACGGCCGGCATGCGCCCCGCCAGCCGCCGCCAGGCGAGCAGCCACGCCAGCAAGAGGCACAGCGCCAGGGCCAGCGCGAATGCGGACGGCAGCGCCGCCCGCGTTTGCAGGCAGGCGGCACCCATCGCCAGGCCTATCGATCCGAGACGCATAGCATCGCCCTCCTCCAGCGATACTACGCAAAGAAAAACGGCGGCAGGCCGTCAAGCCTGCCGCCGTTTGATGTGGCTCAGTTCAGCTTACATCTTCCAGCGCAAGGCAACCGAGACCGAACGTCCGATCTGGAGCGTGCCGAAGTTGCTCACCTGCGCGTTACCCGCGCTGCCGAAGTGGTAGTACTGCTGCTGCATTTCGTTGGTCAGGTTGACGCCACTGATGTCGACCGACATGTTGTCGTTGACTTTGTAGGAGACCTGCATGTCCACACTCTTTTCCGGATGACGCCAGATACCGATCGGATTGGCAAACAAGGCGGCCTCGTTGCTGGCCAGGAAGCCGGAGCGCCAGACATACGACAAGCGCGCGCTGACCGGGCCCTTTTCGTAAGCCAGGGTGGCGTTGTAGGAGCTGTTCGACACGCCAAAGAACGGGGTCTTGAGCTGGGCCACGACGACGCCGGCATCATTGGCGTCAGGCACGTTCTGCGACGAAGTGAGTCGCGTGTAGCTGCCTTGGAATCCCAGGCCGTCCAGCAGGCTCGGCAATCCTTTCGGGAAGTAGATCAAGCCGAGCTCGGCGCCGCTGATCTCGCCGTTGGAGGCGTTGACCGGCGAGTTGATGACGTAGTCATAGCCATTGGTGTGATCGCCGCCCGAGGTCGAGTTGCGGAATGGGTCGTTCGCCGGATCGACGTGAACGCGGTGACGCAAGCCCACGACCAGGCCGTCGATCTTGCGCTTGAACGCCGTGCCGTACACTGCGCTGTCCTTCTGGAAGTACCACTCGGCGGTCAAGTCGAGGTTCTTGGAGCGGGTCGGTTTCAAGTCCGGATTGCCGCCGCTGCCCGAACCGTAACCGACCTTCGACACGTCGTCACCGAGCTGCAGGACCGGATTCAGATCGCCGAAGTTCGGTCGGCGCAGGGTTTCACCATAGTTGAAGCGCAGCACCACGTCCTTGGATGGATCGTAAATCAGGGTCATGCTGGGCAGCAGCTTGCTGGTCGACTTGCTGGCGCTGGACGGCGTGACCGCTTTGGTGGTGGCATCCACCTTGTAGAAGGTCATGTCGGTGTCGACCTTGACGTAGCGCAGGCCGAAGTTGCCGCGCAGGCGATGGCCGAACAGCTCGTTCTGGGTATTCCCCATCAGGAACAGGTTGCTGGTCTTTTCTTCCACCTCGAAGGTCTTCTGCAGGCGCAGTTTGTCCGTGGTCAGGAAGTTCGCATCGGTCGAGTTGAACAGCTTGCGCCAGTCGTCGATGTGGTCGCGGATGTAGTAGGCGTTCGGCTCCACCCACGAGCGCGGAACGTCCGAGATGTCCTTGCCGAAGTTCGAGTTGGTGGAGGAATACTCCGGGCCCAGCGTGGCGAGGTTGCGGTTCAGGGTGCCCGATTGCGTCCGGTTGGCCTCCGACGCCTTGCGGTCGTCGAAGCGCACGCCGAAGTGGATGGTTTCCAGCGGGCCCCAGTTGGCATCGTAGACGCCCGACAGATTGGCCGTCGCGGCGCTGCCCTTGTTGCGGTTGGCGTTGTCGTAGAACTGCGCGACATTCCACTTGGACGAATTGGTCAGATCGGCGTCGTTATTGAAATGGAAGGCCGTGTTGTTGCCGCCGGCATTGAAGTCGACGTCGATGGACGGCGCGACGCGATCGATACGGGTGGCCGTGAATTCCGAGTGATAGGTGCTGGTCTGGTACGACAGATCGCCTTCCAGCCTTAGGCGGTCGCCGAGGTCCCACTTGCCGTTCAGGGCATAAACATAGGAATCGGTTGCCGACGTGGTGTAGTCGCCGCTGTTGAAGCCATACACGTTATTGACCTTACGGCTCTTGATGACGTTGGTCCCCGGGAAGGTGGTGATCGAACTGGCCGGGTTGCTGCCGAGATCACCCCACCAGTCAACAAAGCTGAACAGCAGGCGGTTGAAGGACTTGTCGCGATAACCGTTGTACATCGATTCGAAGGTGTAGACCGAATCGCTGTTTGGTTTCCACTGCAAGGCCAGATTGGCGGCCGGACGCTCGCGCTTGCCCTCAACGTCGCTCTGGAACACGGCGTCGCGCGCCAGGTAATAAGGATAGGCCTTGCCGTTGAAATTCAGCGTGGAACCCGCCGCCATCGGCAAGCCGGTGTGGGTGCCGGGCGTCCAGATATTGTTGTCGAAGATGCGCTGCAACGGCGTGTAACCTGGCGGCACTTCGGCGGCATTGGGGCTGACAAACGGCACCATGGCGCCCGGCGTCACGCTTTCATTGCGGTATTTGGTCTCGGTGGCCGACAGATTGACCAGGGCGCCGACTTCACCGATGCCGGTTTCCCAGCGGTTGCTCAACATGGCGCTCAGTTGCGGGTTGCCTTTTTTCGCGGGCTCGAGATAGGTTTCACGCGCCGACAGCGACACTCTCGACCCTTTGAAATCGAACGGCCGCAGCGACTTGACGTCAACCTGGCCGGCGATGCCGGTGTCGAGCTGGCTGGCGTCGCGCGTCTTGTAGACGTCGATCTGGCGCACCAGCGTCGAGGGAATGTCCTGCAGCGCGACCTGCGTGCCGGACGCGGTGAAAATATTGCGGCCGTTCCAGGTGGTTTGGACGTCGGGCAGGCCACGGATGGACAAGGTGCCGACTTCGCCGCCGGCGCGGTTGGTGACCTGGACCCCGGTCACGCGCTGCAGCGCTTCGACGACGTTGTTATCGGGCAGCTTGCCGATGTCTTCGGCCACGACCGATTCCACCACCTGGTCATTGGTGCGCTTGATCGCCAGGCTCTTGATCATCGATGCCTTGACGCCCGTGACGACCACGGTCGTGTCAGCCGGCTCGGTTGGTTCTGCGGCCGCTTGCGCCCACACCGAGGCGCTGCTGAGCAGGCCGGCGCCCATCAGCGCGGCAACGGAAAGTTTCAGATGGAGTGGGCGTGCGAGGACAGCCGCTACGCGGATAGATTGGTGGTGCATGACGTCTCCCTTTTGTGATTTTTTCTGATGCGATTTTGCACATCGCTCGAATTCATCTTATGGAGATCGCAACATCCAATCCAATCAAATTTAATCGCCGTTTGATACTGTTTTGTGTATCGGCAACTCTACAACGCCCACAAACAAGCGCCGCAGGCGCCGCACCTTGCGGTGACGCGCCTGCGGCGTATTTGCAACGTTAATCGATTACTTTACTTCGGGCTGACGTCGGTGGCCTTCACCGCCACGTGCTCGGTGACGTTCTTGGCGGCGATGGTGCTGGCCAGGAAGGCGGTCGATTTCACCAGCAGGTCGCGCGCCACCTCCTCCAGCGGCGAGCCGCTGATGCTGGCGTGGTTGCCACCCAGCGCGGTGCCGCCGCCCCAACCCAGCGCCGAGACGCCGAAACCGGTCTTCTCGTTGTTGGCCTGGAAGGTCTTGGACGCGATGATCTTGGCGCGCTTGACGTCCACCACACGGATGTCCATGTTCATGTGGACCTTGGATTTCTTGTAATCGACCGAGCCGGCCAGCAGGCCCAGCGGGCCTTTCAGGAAGCTCAGGCCGCCCAGGCCGGTCGAGCTCTGCTCGAAGCCCAGCGAAGTGATCGAGCCGGTGATCATGTAATCGGCGGCCTCGGCCTCCACCTTCTTGCCGACCAGCGCCAGTTCCTTGTTGATCTCGTCCAGCTCGGCGCGCTCCTGCACGTCGAAGCAGCCGGTCTGCGTCAGCGCCGTGGCCAGCATCTCGGTCATGCCGGTGCCGACGCCGGTGTAGGTCGGCTGCGCCACGTTGCCCTGGCGCTCCCACCAGCGGTACTGGCGCGGGTCCTGCTGGCCTGAGCCGGACGAGCAGTCGGCCGACTTGCACTTGAATTCGGTGAACACGACCTTGGCGGCCGGCGCGGCGCATTTCGGCACGTCGATGGCGCGCTCGGAAACGTCGCTCGGTTCGGCAAAACTGATGACGGGGACCAGCAGGATGGCGGCGAGGCCGGTGTGAAGGACGTGTGATTTCATTCGGTTATCCGTTGTTAGGGTATCAAGATTTGGAATTATGCACTGCCGCGCAAATCACAAATCTAACCAAATCTCACACTTTCAAATATTTCCTTATTGGAAATTATTTGATACGCGGCAGAATGGCGCACGCATTGACGCTGGTGGCGGCGGCCACCTCCTCAACCGTCAGGCCGCGCAGCTCGGCCAGCACGGCGCCGATGCGGGGAATCTGGTCCGGGCTGTTGCGGCCGGGATGGACCCAGGATGGCGAGATATCGGGGGCGTCGGTTTCCAGCACGATGGCCTCCAGCGGCAGCTCGGCGGCCAGCCGGCGGATCTGCAGGGCGCGCGTAAAAGTCATCGCTCCGCCGAAACCGAGCTTGAAACCGAGATCGATATAGCTTTTGGCCTGCTGGGCACTGCCGTTGAAGGCATGGGCGATGCCGCCGTTGGGACGAATCTGCCGCACATGCTTGAGCACCACGTCCTGCGAACGGCGCACGTGCATCAGCACCGGCAGCTCGAAGTCGCGGGCGATTTTCAGCTGCTCGCGGAAGAAGAACTCCTGCTTCTCGCGCATGGCCGGCTCGGTCAGCATGGGGATGAAGAAATCGAGGCCAATCTCGCCCAACGCCACGAAGTTGGGATCGGCCATGGCGGCCGCCACCTGCTCGCGCAGCACGCGCAGGTGATCTTCCTCGGCGTGCGGTACGTAGATCGGGTGGATGCCCAGCGCGTAGCAGGCGTTGTCCACGCTGGCCGCCAACTGCGCGACGATGGCGAAGTTGGCCGTCTCCACCGCCGGGATCACGATCATTCCAACGCCCTGCGCGCGCGCCAGCGCCGCCTGCGCCACGGATTCGTTGCCGAATTCGTGGGCGTCCAGGTGGCAATGGGTGTCGATCCACATGGCTTACGCCTCGTCCGGCTGCAATCCCTCGTCGGTCATGCGCAGCACGCGGTCGCAGCGGCGCGCCAGCTCGATGTCGTGGGTGACGATGACGAAGGCCGTGCCGAGTGTGCGCGACAGTTCCAGCATCAGGTCGAAGATCTGCTGCGCGGTGGCGTGGTCGAGGTTGCCGGTCGGCTCGTCGGCCAGCACGCAGGTGGGCTGGGTAACCAGCGCGCGCGCCAGCGCCACGCGCTGCCGCTCGCCGCCGGACAGCTCGCCCGGCACGTGTGAAATACGCTTGCCCAGGTTGACGCGCTTGAGGATTTCCTGCGCCTTGGCGGTGGCGTCGGCGCGCTTCTCGCGGCGGATCATCAGCGGCATGGCGACGTTGTCGAGCGCGCTGAATTCCGGCAGCAGGTGGTGGAACTGGTAGACAAAGCCCAGCGACTGGTTGCGCAGGTCGCCGCGCGCGGCCTCGCTCAGGCTGGCGAAGTCCTTGCCCTGCAAGCTCACGCTGCCGCTGGTCGGCGTGTCGAGGCCGCCCAGCAGATGCAGCAGGGTCGACTTGCCGGAGCCGGAGGCGCCGACGATCGCCACGCGCTCGCCGCGCCGCACGTCGATATCGATCCCGGTCAGCACTTTGACGGAATACGCGCCTTGCGTGAAGGTTTTGCCGAGGTTGCGGCAAGAGAGGACGACTGGTTCACTCATAGCGCAGCGCCTCCGCAGGTTTCACGCGCGCGGCCCACCAGCTTGGATACAGGGTGGCGACAAAGGCCAGCACCACGGCCACGCCGCCGATCTTGAAGACGTCCGGCCAGCGCAGGTCCGAAGGCACGGTGCTGATGTAGTAAATATCCTTGGACAAGAACTGCACTCCCAATAAATGTTCGATAAACGGCACGATGACGTCGATGTTGAGCGCCACCAGCACACCCAGGCCGACGCCGATGGCGGTGCCCAGGATGCCCACCAGCGCGCCCTGGATCATGAAGATTTTCATGATGGAGCGTGGCGAGGCGCCCAGCGTGCGCAGGATGGCGATGTCGGCCTGCTTGTCGGTCACGGTCATCACCAGGGTCGACACCAGGTTGAACGCGGCCACCGCGATGATCAGGGTCAGGATGATGAACATCATGCGTTTCTCGGTCTGCACGGCGGCGAACCAATTGGCGTTGAGCTTGGACCAGTCGCGCACGAACAGGTCGCCCGACATGGAATTCTTCAAGTCCTGCGCCACCTGCGGCGCGCGGTGCATGTCCTGCAGGCGCAGGCGCAGGCCGGCCGGCGCTTCGATGCGCAGCAGCTTTTCGGCGTCGGTCAGGTGGACGAAGGCCAGCGCCGAGTCGAACTCGTTGTGCCCTGCCTCAAAGATGCCAACCACGGTGAACGAGCGCAGGCGCGGCAGCACGCCGGCCGGCGTCGGCTGGCCTTGCGCCAGCGCCAGCGTCACCTTCTCGCCCAGGTTGACGCGCAAGGTGCGCGCCAGTTCGATGCCCAGCACAATGTTGTAGGCGCCCGGCTGCAGCGCGTTGAAGCTGCCGCGCTTGGTTTGTTTGGCCACGTCCGAAACCTTGGGTTCCTCCTCGGGCAGCACGCCGCGGATGATGGCCGGACGCAGCACGTCGTCGCGCACCAGCATGCCCTGGGTTTCGGCGAACGGCGCGGTGCCGATCACTTCCGGATTCTTGCGCGCCTCGGCCGCTTCCTGCTGCCAGTTCGGCATGGTGCCGCGGGCGTCGAAGATTTCGACGTGGGCCAGCACCGACAGCATGCGGTCCGTCACTTCCTTCTGGAAGCCGTTCATCACCGACAGCACGACGATCAGCGCCGCCACGCCCAGGCCGATGCCGGCCATGGAAATCAGGGAGATAAAGGAGATAAAGCTGTTCCGTCCGCTGCGCTTGCCGGCCCGCGTGTAGCGCAGGCCGACCAGCCATTCGAACGGCAAATTCTTGAAAATACTCATGGGCTCCCGGGGGATCAAACTCGACAAGCCCGCAGTGTGCCATAAAAAAGCCACGCCGGGCAGCTTGCCTGCCGGGCGCGGTGCGCTGTTTAACAGCGGATTAAGCGGCGAATTTCTCGCCCTGACGCGATTTGCGGCGGCCCATGAAGCCCACCAGCGCCAGCCCGGCCGCCATCATGGCCCAGGCATCCGCCTCCGGCACCGCCGATACGCTCAGCAGCGCTTGCGAGTTGTCGACGGCGCTGCCATCGGCGCGGCCGGTGAACAGGGTGAACTTGTAGCTGTTGTTCAGGCCGGTACCGTCGGCGTGGGTCAGCATGCTTTGCGCCACGCTCAGATCCATCGGCACGAAATCGCCGTTCACCACGCCAAAGGCGGCGGCATCGCCGGTGAAGGCTTGCAGGCCGGTGCCCAGGTTGCCGTCGTCGGCCACCAGGTCCCACAGCGCCAGCTGGAAGGCCAGGCGGTTCAGGGTGTCGGTCTCGGTATGGCCGGTGGTCAGGCCGGCGTACTGCTGCTCGAACAGCGACTGGATGCGGCCGGCGCGGTTTTGCAAGCCGTTGTCAGCGAACAGGCTGGACAGGCTGGCATTGGCGTGCGCGGTGTAGCTGGTGCCGACCAGTTGCGCCACCGTCGGCTGGACGCAGAACGCCAGGATGGCGTCGGCCAGCGAGGTGTCTGCCAGTTCATACACTTCCACGCCCTGCTGGCCCGGACCGGCCGGGTTCAGCATGCTGCCACCGTCAAATACCACGCCCAGCGCGGTCGGGCTGTAGGTGATTTCCGCGTGGCTGGCGGTCGAGAAGATCAGGGTGGCGGCAACTGCGGCGGCTTTCAGTGCGGTTTTGAATTTCATGATGTGTTTTCTCTTCTTTAAAATGGGTTTGTATCAGAGGATGACTGGCGTCTGGCCCACCAGCTCGGCCAGGGTCGGCGTGGTGATGCCGGCCGCGGCGGCATCGGCGGCATCGACGTTGAAGTACACGTCGGTCATGCTGGCCGCCTGGCCATTGGCCAGGGTCACGCTGCTGCGTTCCAGGTGCAGGTTGTTGTTTTCATCGATGAACGGCAGTTCGGTGTAGGCCACGTTCAAGCTGACCACGCCAGCCTGGCCGAGGCTGAGCAGTTCGCCGGCATCGGTCTTGCCATTGCTGTTGGCGTCCTGCCAGATGCTCAGGTGGCTGAACTGTGCGTCGTTGGCGTTGACCACGCCGTCGCCGTTGCTGTCGTAGCTGGCCAACTTGGCGAAGCCGGAGCCCTTGCTGACGCCGCCAAACAGTTCGCTGATGTCGTCGATCTGGCCGTTGCCGTTGCTGTCGATGGCCAGGAAACCGTCGCCCTTGGACAGCCAGCCGGTCTGGATCGCCTTGCCGGTGCCCAACAGGTCGAAGCGGCCGCTCATGTCCTCGCGGGCGATGGTGTGGATGCCGTCGCCGTTCAGGTCGATCGCGATCGGCGTGATGGTGGCATCCCACGTCATGTCGTTCTTGCCCGAGGTCAGCGTGATGGTGTCGGTCTTGGTGATGTTGACCAGCGACTTGGCGTCGCCGTTGACGTCGGAGTCGGTCGCATCGTTGGTGCCGGTGTTCTTGACGCCCCACTTCCAGTTGCTCATGTTGTAGGTGGCCTTGTCCGAGCTGAAATACACCTTGACGTCGGTCTTGTCGAACTGCAGGTAGTAGGTGCCCGGGTTCAGGTCGACGAACTTGTAGTTGCCGTTGGCGTCGGTCTTGATGGTGCTGCCGACCTGCTTGCCGGTCACCGAGTCGTACAGCGCCACGCTGATGCCGCCGATGCCCTCTTCGCCGGTGTCCTGCACGCCATTGTGGTTAGCGTCGCGCCACACCTTGTCGCCGATGCTGGCCTTGCGGTAGATGCCGGCGTCCTCGGTGGTGATGTTCTGGCCCAGGCCCAGCGCGATGGCGCCGGTCTTGCCGCTGCTGCCCGAGATGCTGGTGATGTCGGAATCGGTTGCGTCCGTGCCCTGGCCGGATTTGGTGAAGTACCAGCCGGCGTTGTTGAGCACTTCCACCTTGTAATTGCCGGCCAACAGGTCGTCAAACAGGTACTTGCCGCCGTCGTGGGTGACGGTGGTGCCTTTCAGCGCGCCGGTGACGGCGTCGTACAGCTTGACGGTAACGCCGTCCACGCCCTTCTCGCCGCTGTCCTGAATGCCGTTGTAGTTGCTGTCTTCCCAAACCTTGTCGCCGATGCTGCCGGTCTTGACCAGGCCGGCGTCGCGCGTCTTGTCGACCTGGCCGGAGGTGACCGAGAACTGCGTGGTCAGGCCAGTGACGTCGGCGTCCGAGTCGGCGCTGTCGCTGCCGCCGGCATCCTGTTTGGTGAACTGGTAGCCGTCCAGCGCGGTGAACTTGACCGAGTATTTGCCCGGCGCCAGGTTTTCAAACGCGTACTGGCCGGAGGCATCGGTCACGTCGCTGGCGATCGCCACGCCCTTCTCGTTCAGCAGCGTGACCTTGACGCCGGAGGCGCCGGCTTCGCCGCTTTGCTGAATGCCGTCCGCGTTCAGGTCGAACCAGACCTTGTCGCCGATCGCGGCTTTCTGGTACAAGCCGGCGTCCATATTGGTGACGTTCTGGCCGGCGGTCACGGTGACCTGGCCGAGGTTGCCGGCGCTGTCGGCGTCGCTGTCGGCGGCGTCATTGCTGCCCACGTCCTTGGCGGTGGTGTACCAGCCGCTTGGCGCCTTGACGTTGACCGCGTAGGTGCCCGCCTCCACCGAGAACTTGTAATTGCCGTTGGCGTCAGTGGTGGTGGTCTTGACGACTTTGCCAGTGCTGTCCTTCAGTTCCACGGTAACGCCGGACTTGCCGCTCTCATCGGCGTCCTGCAGGCCGTTGCCGTTCTTGTCGACCCACACGCGGTCGCCAATGGTGGCGGCGGCCAGGACGCCGGCGTCCACGCTCTTGTCGACCTGGCCGGACGCCAGGGTGAAGGTGTGCGACAGACCGGCGGCGCTCACGTCCGAGTCCACGGCGTCGTTGCCGCCCTGGTTGGCGTTGGTGAAGGCCATGCCTTCTGGTAGCGATGCCTTGTCGAACTGGACGCTGTAAGTGCCCGGTTTCAGGTTGTTGAAACTGTAGTTGCCGTTGGCGTCGGTGGTGGCGGTGGCGCCGACTTGCTTGCCGTCGGCGTCCAGCAGCATGACTTTCACGCCAGCCAGGCCGGCTTCGCCGCTGTCCTGCACGCCGTTCTTGTTGGTGTCCACCCACACGCGGTCGCCCACCGAGGCGAACTTGTACAGGCCGGCGTCGATGCTGGTGTTGTTATCACCGGAGTTCAGCACCACGGTGTCACTCTGGCCGTTGGCGCCGAAGTCGCTGTCCTTGGCATCATCGCCGCCGGCGTCCTTGGCGCTGAAGTTGTAACCGGACGGCGCGGTCACCGAAACCGTGTAGCTGCCCGGATCGGCGGTGAAGCTGTACTTGCCATCCGCCGCCGTGGTAGTGGTCTGCACCACCTGGCCGGCTGCGTTTTTCAGCTGCACGGTCACGCCACTGATGCCGGCTTCGCCGCCATCCTGCACGCCGTTGCCGTTCTTGTCTTCCCACACGGCGTCGCCCAGCTTGGCCTGCACCACCACAATGCCGGCGTCGAGGTCGTTGTTGACGCCGCCCGAGGCCAGGGTGACGCTGGCGGTCTTGCCGGTGTTGACATCGGCGTCCGAATCCTTGGCGTCGGTACCGCCCTGGTCGGCATTGGTGAACACGTAGTTGGCCGGCAGCGAGCTCTTGTCGAACTGCACGCTGTAAGTACCCGGCTTCAGGTTGGTGAAGCTGTAGTTGCCGTTGGCGTCGGTGGTGGCGCTGTCGCCGGTGGCATTGCCGTTGGCATCCAGCAGCACGACCTTGACGCCGGCCACGCCGGTTTCGCCGCTGTCCTGCACACCGTTGCGGTTGGCGTCCAGCCACACGCGGTCGCCCAGGGTGGCGCCCTTGTAGAAACCGGCGTCCACGTTGTTATTGGTCTGGCCCGCGCTCAGCGTGATCAGGTCGCTCTGGCCGTTGGCGTCGATATCGCTGTCCACGCCGTCGGCGCCGCCGTGCAGGGTGGTGGCGCTCATGCCGCCCGGCGCGGTGACAGAGATGGAATACTTGCCTGGGTCGACGGTGAAGCTGTATTTGCCGTCGGCGCCGGTGGTGGTGGTCTTGACGATGTTGCCGTTCTCGTCCTTCAGATCGACCTTGACGCCAACGATGCCGGCTTCGCCCGCATCCTGCACGCCATTACCATTGCTGTCTTCCCACACGCGGTCGCCCACGGTGGCTTGCTGGATCACCAAGCCGGCGCGCAAGGTCAAGTCCTGACCGGAAGCCAGCGTCACTTGCGAGGTCTTGCCGGTGCCGGTATCGGCATCCGAACCTGCGCCACCCGGGCCGCCTTGGGCGGCGGCGGTGAAGTCATAGCCGGCCGGCAGGCTGCTCTTGTCGAACTGCACGCTGTAGCTGCCCGGCGCCAGGTTGGTGAACTGGTAATGGCCGTTGGCGTCGGTGACGGCGACCGCGCCATCGACCGGATTGCCGCTGGCGTCCAGCAGGATGACCTTGACGCCGGCGGCGCCGGTTTCGCCGTTGTTCAGACGGCCGTCACGGTCGGCGTCGAACCAAACGACCTGGCTCAGCGAGGCCGGGCGGTACACGCCGGCGTCGATGTCCACGTTGTTGTCGCCGGCGGCCAGCGTGACAGTGGCTTCGCCGGCGGCGTTGACGTCGCTGTCGAGCGCGCCATTGCCACCCTTGCCCGCGCCCGTGAAGCTGTAGCCGGCTGGCGGTGCGACCGACACGGTGTAAGTGCCCGGATCGACGGTAAAGCTGTACTGGCCGCCGTCGTGGGTAACCACGGTGCCGACCACGTTGCCGTCGCCATCCTTGAGCGACACGGTGGCGCCGTCCACGCCCTGCTCGCCGTTGTCCTGCACGCCGTTGCCATTGCTGTCTTCCCACACGCGGTCGCCCACGGTGGCTTGCTTGACGACGATGCCGGCGTCCAGCGTCTGGTTGCTGTCGCCCGAGGCCAGCGTGACCTGGCCCGTCTTGCCGGTGTTGACGTCGGCATCCGAGTCTTTGGCGGCGTCACCACCCTGCGCGGCGTTGGTGAAGTAGAAGTTGGCCGGCAGCGTGGTCTTGTCGAACTGCACGCTGTAGCTGCCCGGTTTCAGATTGCTGAACTGATAATGGCCGTTGGCGTCGGTGGTGGCGGTGACGCCGGCCACGGCGTTGCCGTTGGCGTCCAGCAGCGTGACCTTGACGCCAGCCACGCCGGCTTCGCCGCCATCCTGCACGCCGTTGCGGTTGGTGTCGTACCAGACGGTGTCGCCCAGCGAGACTGGACGGTACAGGCCTGCGTCCACGGTGTTATTGGTTTCGCCCGGGGTCAACGCGATGGCGCCGGTGTTGCCGTTGGCGTCGATATCGCTGTCGGCGGCGCTGTTGCCGCCCTGGCCCTGCGGCGCGGCGGTGTAGCCGGCCGGCGCCTGCACGTGCACGGTGTACGAACCGGCGTTGACGTCAAAGTGGTAGGCGCCGTTGGCGTCGCTGGTGGTGGTGGCGACCACATGGCCGTCGGCGTCCTTCAGCTCCACGGTCACGCCGGCCAGGCCAGCTTCGCCGCCGTCCTGCACGCCATTGCCGTTGGCGTCTTCCCAGACCAGGTCGCCCAGGTGCGCGCCCGGCACCTTGAAGGTCAGGTAATTCGGAGTGGCGCTGGTGTCGGCGGCGTTGCAGCCGACCAGGCCGCCCGCATCGCGCACCTTGAAGCCGATGTCGAAGGTGCCCGAGGTGCTCTGGCTCGGCTCGAAGGCCAGCTTGCCGGCGGCGATGTCAGCCGCCGAGATTTCCGCGCCCACGGCAACCGCCGCACCGTTCAGCGTCAGCTTGCCGGCGGTCGGCAGCGAGGTGATGATGACCGACTGGAAGGCATCGTGCTCCACCGCGTCCACAAAACCGAAGTCGTTCTGGGCCAGCACCACCGGGGCACCGCTGCTCAGGTCGAAGCTCTTGTTGGCGCCGGTCGGGGCGTCGTTGATCGGGTCCACCACCACTTGCAGGCTCAGCGAGATGGTGTTGGAACTGCCGCCGCCCGATTCCAGCACGAACTCAAAGGTGGCGAACTGGCCGTTGTAATGCTGTGCCCAGGCCCCTGGATTGACGTAAATGGTGTCGGCGTCGACTTTGCCGAACAGCGGGGTGTCCTTGGTTGCGATCACGCCGTTCGGCTGCACGATCGACATGGCGCTGATCTTGAGGGTGGTGGTGCTGGCGTTGTGACCTGCTGCGGTGAGGATGTCGCGGATGTCAAAAGTACCGTAAGTGTCTTCGCAAATGTGAATACTGGTAGCGATGTTAATAGCGCTCATGGAGGCCTTCAAAAGTCGTTTTGTGGAGTTTTAAATCGGGCCGGCACGGCTGCTACGGGGTTAGGTAAGCAGCGGCAGGTACAACGAAGCATCACGGGACTGAGTGATGCACTTGGAACATTTTAGTTGTCGGTATTATAGCGAAGATTTACAGAAATTAATTAGAAAATTTTTCACTAATGTGGTTTTTAGGTAATTTTAATTGCAATAAAGAATTTTCTCACCGAACGACGTGATGTTTTACAATCTGGGCATGACTGAAATCACCCTCGCAATCCCGTTTGCCCTGCCACCACCAGAGCTGGGCCAAGACCTGATCCGTGCTTTAAAAACGCCCATCCTGGCCGCCCTGCTGGCGCGCCACAGCCAGCTGCAATACCAGGTGTTCGACAATGACAGCCGCGTTTTGCCGCATGAGGCATGGCTGGCGCACGCGCTCGGCCTGGCAAGCGCCCCCGAACAGCCCGACACCGGCGCGCCGCTGGCCACCGCCGTGATGCGCGGCTGCGGTCTGCAGGCCGAAGCAGCAGAAGGCCACTGGTTCATGCTGCAACCGGCGCATGTGCAGATCTCGCGGACACATATGCTGCTGTCGGACTTGCGAGGATTGCAACTGAACGAGGCCGATTCGCGCGGCCTGTACCAGGTGGCGCGCCCCTTGTGCGAGGAAATCGGCAAGCCGCTGCTGCACGGCGCACCTGGCCTGTGGTTCCTGCGCGCCGACGACTGGGCCGGCCTGAGCACCGCCTCGCCGGACGCCACCAGCACCCAGAGCATGAGCGACTGGCTGCCGGAAGGCCCGCACGCGCGCGATTTCCGCAAGCTGCAGAACGAAATCCAGATGCTGTGGCATGAGCATCCAATTAATGAGGCGCGCCAGGCCCGCGGCCTGCAACCGATCAATTCCTGCTGGCTATGGGGTGGCGCCGGCCCGTCCGCCGCCACTGGCCGCGTGGCGATCGAGGGCGGCGGCGCGCCATGGCTGGACGCGTTGTCCGCCGCCGCCCCCGACGTGGCGTCCCTGCTCGCCCAACCAGGCGCCGCCCTGCTCGGCGAGCTAATCGCGCCGGCGCAGGTGGGCGACTGGGCCGACTGGCTGGCGCGCATGCAGCGCATCGACCAGGAATGGCTGACGCCCCTGCTGGCAGGCCTCAAAGCCGGCCGCGTGGCGCGCCTGAACCTGGTGCTCAGCCATCGCAACGGCTGGGCCTCGGTCAGCGGCACCGCCATGTCGCAACGCAAATTCTGGCGCAAGCCGACCCTGAATCCCCTGTTGAAGCAATCATGACCCGCATCGCCACCCGTCCCTGCCCGTTCCGCGAATCCGAAATGCTGCGCCAGAACGGGGTCCACCCCGTGCTCGCGCGCCTGTACGCCGCGCGCGGGCTGACCGATCCCAAAGAGCTGTCGAGCGAACTGGCGGCCATGATCCCGCCATCGGGCCTGCTGCACATCGACGCCGCCGCCGTGTTCCTGGCCGACTCCATCGCCGCCCACAAGCGCATGGTGATCGTGGCCGACTACGACTGCGACGGCGCCACCGCCTGCGCCGTGGCCCTGCGCGGCCTGCGCGCCATGGGCGCGGATATCGACTTCATCGTGCCGAACCGCTTCGAGTACGGCTACGGCCTGACGCCGGAAATCGTCGCGCTGACCGCGCGCGAGAAGCAGCCCGACATCATCATCACCGTCGACAACGGCATCGCCAGCATCGACGGCGTGGCCGAGGCCAACCGCCGCGGCATCGAGGTCGTGGTAACCGACCACCACCTGCCGTCCGACACCCTGCCGGCCGCGCGCGTAATCGTTAACCCGAACCAGCCGGAGTGCGGCTTCCCGAGCAAGCACATCGCCGGCGTCGGCGTGATGTTCTACGTGCTGCTGGCCCTGCGCGCCGAGCTGCGCAAGCGCGGCGTGTTCGACGCCCAGACCCAGCCCAAGCTGGACAACCTGCTGGACCTGGTGGCGCTGGGCACGGTGGCAGACGTGGTCAAGCTGGACGCCAACAACCGCATCCTGGTGGCGCAGGGCCTGAAGCGCATGCGCGCCGGCCGCATGCACGCCGGCGTGGCGGCGCTGTTCCGCGTGGCCGGGCGCGAGCCGCGCAACGCCAATCCCTTCGACTTGGGCTTCGCGCTCGGCCCGCGCCTGAACGCGGCCGGCCGGCTGGAGGACATGTCGCTGGGGATCGAATGCCTGATCACCGACGACGAAGGCCGCGCATGGCAACTCGCGCAGCAGCTCAACGACATCAACCTGAAACGCCGCGAGATCGAGGCCGACATGCAGGACACGGCCATGCTGCACCTCGACGCCTTTGAGCCGGCCGAACGCAGCACCATCTGCGTGTTCGACGACTCCTGGCACCAGGGCGTGATCGGCATCGTCGCCTCGCGGCTGAAGGAAAAGTTCTATCGCCCAACCATCACCTTCGCGCCGGGCACGGATGGCTGGATCAAGGGCTCGGGGCGCTCCATCCCCGGCTTCCACCTGCGCGACGCGCTGGACCTGGTCTACAAAAAAGCGCCATCGCTGATCGACAAATTCGGCGGCCACGCCATGGCGGCCGGCCTGACGCTGCGCGCCGAAGCCTTCGACGCCTTTGCCGAGGCGTTCGAAGAGGTCGGCCGTTCGTGGCTGAGCAAGCAGCAGCTGGAACGCGTGATCGAAACCGACGGCCCGCTGGAGGACGCCTACTACACCACCTCCTTCATCGAACTGATGGACGGCCAGGTATGG
This sequence comes from Duganella sp. SG902, assembly GCF_013376005.1. Lineage (GTDB taxonomy): Bacteria > Pseudomonadota > Gammaproteobacteria > Burkholderiales > Burkholderiaceae_D > Rugamonas. Next base: position 81,741 of record NZ_JABMJK010000021.1, read on the forward strand.
GGCCAAGGCTTCGCGCCGCCGGTGTTCTGCGACGAATTCCGCGTGGTGAGCCAGCGCATATTAAAAGAGCGCCACCTCAAGCTGCTGCTGGAAAAAAACGGCGCCCGCTACGACGCCATCTGGTTCGGTCACATCGACGCGCTGGGCGACCGCGCCCGCGTCGCCTTCCGTCTCGACGCCAACGAATACAACGGCGTCACCAAAGTGCAATTGCTGGTGGAGCACGCGGAGACGGCCTAAGGTACGATCGCCGCGCCAGACGCGACAATTCCAGTCCTGGCGCTTTTAGCGTTGATCGCGGAAACTGGCCAGAACCCGTCATTCCCGCGAAGGCGGGAATCCATACTTCGGCGGCACACTTCTGACCTATGGATTCCGGCTTGCGCCGGAATGACTGCAACGGGTGCGACTTCTGCCTCGCAGTAAAGAACCGTGAACTAAGCAGTGATGCTATCCTGACTATCTTTGGCCGCGTCAGCCACTACCGACATTGAATTAAATTAGGAGTGCTCTTGCCAACCATCGCCGAGTTCACCGAACATTTCAGAAGATAGATGGGGAAACGGCGGCTGATGGTTGGGTAACGGTAGCTCCAGTGACGGAGGTTTCGGATATACGAGTCGTATGGCCGCGTTGGTACCATAGGACTTGGGGATGGTTGTCTCGAAAATTGAGGCCAAACTAAATGCCTTAACGTCTTATGGTTTTACCGTAATCGACCAATAGTACTTGTTTCAGTACAGAATTATTTTCATTTATGATTTCAGGTACTTCTTATAGTCCATCGAAGACATTTGTCGAATTTGCCAGAGATTTTTTCGAATCATTGGCAAAAAATGACTATGGCGCAGCGCTTGGCGGGCTCGATGCTAGAGGAAAACAATGGAATCGGCAGAAGCTGGCAAGCTCCATTCGTGCTGCTACAGGAGCACAAGGGCTTTCTACCTGCATAGGAATCACCCAGTCGGCTTCTCCGACACTCACGGAAATTGGGCAGGGTGTCTATTCACTACAGCATCGCCTTCCTGTGGCGGGGAAGTGGGCCAAGCCTTACGCGGTATTTTTATTCACTCAAAAATTGCGGACCGGCTATTTTTCTGTCACGTTGGAAGAAATCTGCTACTAGAACTCCACTTGGCAGAGAGTATGGATCCGGCAGAAGCCGACGGAGGCGATATGGTTAAGAGAAAATATGAACAGCAATCAGCAAGTCAGTGAAGCGCTTGAACAGTTCTCTGAATGGGCTATGCCGTGGGCATACGTTCGTGAAACGTTAGCTGCAAAAGGGCTTACGGTACAAAATACAGCTCTTGTTGAAGAAGTTTGGCAAGAGGCCAACTCTTCCACTCATTGGATTCAGCCGAGCTTTGAGACAGGAGTAGGGGTGGCACGCGCTGCATTGAAGACAAGGTATTCTTGGCTGAGTGAAGTAGCAATTAATAATTTGGTGCGTGGTGCTTCCTACATGTGGAAGTAACGCTAACGGCCATTAGCCGCAGTTCGAAAACGAAGACGATTTATACATGCTGAGTCTTGAAGATAAAAGGTGGCAAGAACTCCATGGGGGTTACAGAGTTCCATATGATGTGTCGGTAGCCTTACGGTCTATGCAGGACGGGATTAATGTATGGGATGAGCTATGGGATGAACTTCACCATCAAGGTGATGTCGATATCGCTTCTTACGCGGCGGTCCCTCAGCTGGTGCGTATCGCAAGGACTGGAGCAGGACGCGATTGGAATTTTTATGGATTGTTGGCGACTATTGAGGTTGCGCGCCATCGCAAAGGTAATCCCGCCGTACCAGGTTGGCTGAAAACCGATTACGACAGCGCGTGGGCGCAAGTTTCCGTTTTGGCTTTGGTGGACATTGCGTCAAAAACTGACAGCGCCACTACTCGTGCCATTCTCAGTGCGCTCGCACTGGCAAAAGGCGAACTGAAGCTTGGTGCCATGCTTTCCTGCTTGGATGAATCCGAGCTAGATGAATGGCTGGATGAACGACTGGATTGGTCCGAGATCTACGAATAGTTCGCCTCTCGGCTACAAGCTGCCGGTCGCCTTTCCGCGTTGCTCATTAACGGAATTACTATGGAAATTATGGCGGTGTCACCCGAAAAGAATTTTGAGGTGGGGACAGAAGTGTGGGAAGCTCGGAACTCACTATGGGTGTATAGCCCATCGATATGGGACGTCAAGCGTGACCACTGCATATTTTCATTTAGAGACGAAAATTGGTCAGCGGACACCAGCGCTTGGGAAGATGAGGGAACTGTTAGACTGTGTCTGCGCAAGTTTCCAGGTAATCATCGACCAGACAGTTTGAGGGTTGAGATAGACTGTTTGGCTTTAAAAGCGAAGATAATTAGTCCTGACCTGATCGGTAAATTTGTTGCCACCAGCATGGTTAGGCTTCGACGAAGTCGCCAGCATTTGGCGCCGCTGCCGACCAACTGAGGCCGGGGGGCGATTGCCAAGAGCTGAATGCGGTCGCTCATTGTTATAGAAATGCCGC
>NZ_JABMJK010000022.1 GCF_013376005.1 Duganella sp. SG902
ACGCCAGATGGAGGAATTCGCACAACTGCAACCTTCACTCTTTTGAAACCATGTCAACAAAATTATTCCGGACAGCAGTGCGCGCAGGCGGGAATCCATAGGCCGCATGAAGGCCAACGCGGCATGGATTCCCGCCTGCGCGGGAATGACGGGATCAGGCGATGCGCTTGTACCAGGACTGGTGGGCCAGCAGCGGCTTGTAGTGGCGCGCCAGCGGGTCGTGCTCGTCCAGCGGCCGGTCCAGCGCCAGCGTGCCGAAGGGCGCGAGGCTGTCGTCGAACAGCTGCAGCACGCGCTTGCGCAGCGCCGGGCCGAAGTCGGGCAGGGCGCGATGGCCCAGGATCATCTGGAATTCGTTGAACGAGGCATCGGTCACCAGGTTGTACTGCGCCCACGTGATGCGGCTGCTCAGGTGCGGCTTGAGCACCGCGCGCAGGCCGTCCGCGCTGACGTCGAAGTAATCGATCAACTTGCCGATGCCGCCGCTGCGCACGTAGTTGGACTGCAGTTCGCCCAGCCGCTCCATCGGCAGGGTGGCTTGCAGTGCCTCGGTCAGCATGGCGTCGCTGGCGACGGTGGCGTAGATCTCGGTGCGGGCGGTCAGTTGTTCCTGTTCCAGCAGGATGGCCAGCGTCCAGGCCTGCTGCGCCCCGGCGCAGTCGGCCAGCCAGACGCGCGGCAGGGCGGCGCCGTGCAGGCCCACGCCCAGCGACAGGCGCAGCATGGACACTTCCAGCGCGTTGTCGAACATCAGCGCCGGCGTGACGTACAGGGTGCGCAGCAGCGCGTCGTAGGCCTGGTCGTCGTGCAGGATGCGCGACTGCAGGGCCGAGATGGTGGCCAGCCCCAGCTCCGCGCGCAGCGCCTGCACCTTGCGCGCCACCACGGCGCGCTCGTAGCCGCGGAAGTCGTAGCCATGGCATTGGAACAGGGCTTCCAGCAGCAGCTCCAGCTCCAGCTCCTCGACCGAGGACGGCGAGTGCCGCCGCCCGCCGGCGCCGGCGGAGACGATCAGCGGCGCGGCGCTGGCCGGCGCCGGTCCCGCCGCTTCCGGTTCCGGCGCGGCCGCCTGCGCGGCGCCGGGTAGGGAGGCGCCGCTCAGTGCCGCCTTGATGGAGGTGAGGATGGACGACATCAGTGCAGCCACACGCGCATCAGCGACAGCAGCTGCGCCACGTCCACCGGCTTGGTGATGTAGTCCGACGCCCCGGCCGCGATGCACTTGTCGCGGTCACCCTTCATCGCCTTGGCGGTCAGCGTGATGATCGGCAGCGACTTGAACTTCGGAATGCGGCGGATCGCGCGCATGGTGTCGTAGCCGTCCATCTCCGGCATCATGATGTCCATCAGGACGATCTCGATGGTCGGATCGCGCTCCAGCACCTCGATGCCATCGCGCCCGTTCTCGGCGAACAGCACCTGCATCTGCTGGCGTTCCAGCAGCGACGACAGCGCGAAGATGTTGCGCAGGTCATCGTCGACGATCAGCACCTTGCGTCCCGCCAGCCCGCCCTCGGCCGCGTGGATCTCCTCCAGCATGCGGCGCTGCGCCTCCGGCAGGCTGGCCTGCGAACGGTGCAGGAACAGCGCCGTTTCGTCCAGCAGCCGCTCCGGCGAACGCGCGTCCTTGATCACGATGGTCTTGGCGTAGCGCTTCAACTTGGCCACTTCCTTGCGGTTCAAGTCCTTGGCGGTGTTGATCACGATCGGCACGTCGCGCAGCGATTCATCCCGGCCGATGATGTCCAGCAGGTCGAAGCCGCTGATATCGGGCAACGTCAAGTCCAGCACCACGCAGTCGAAATGCTGTTCGCGCAGCGCGTCCAGCGCCGCCTGGCCGGTGTCCACCGCCACGATATGGATGTCGACGTCGCCGATCAGCGCGATGATGGCGTCGCGCTGCGCCTGCTCGTCATCCACCACCAGCAGGCTGCGCTTGCCGCCCAACAGGAACTTCTGGATGCGGGTGAACTCCTCCTGCAAAGCCTCCTTGCTGACCGGCTTGTTCAGGTAGGAGATGGCGCCCAGCCGCAGCGCGCGCTCGCGCTCGCGCAGGCTGGACATCACGTGCACCGGGATATGGCGCGTGCTGGGGTCGCGTTTCAGGCGGTCCAGCACCGTGAAGCCGTCGATGTCGGGCAGATCGAGGTCGAGGAAGATCGCCGATGGCAGGTAGTCGCGCGCCAGGCTCAGCGCCGAATCGCCCTGCATGGTGACGATGCCCTTGAAGTTCTTCTCGCGCGCGAAGCTCAGCACGATCTGCGAGAAGCGCTCGTCGTCCTCGATGATCAGCACCGACGGGTCGCCCGGCGCCACCAGTCCGCGGTCGTCGCTGCCGCTGTATTCATCGAGCTCGCCCTCGATCTCGTGCAGATTGTTGACCACCTCGTGCTCGTGGTGCGGCGCCGGGGTGTACACCACCTGCGGCGCCGGCGTCGGCGCCGGCACCCGCACCTGTGGCGCGCGCACCGTCTCGTAGTTGATGAAGCCCGCGCGGTTGTAGGGCAGGAACAGGGTGAAGGTCGAGCCGCTGCCCACCACCGATTCCACCCGGATCTCGCCACCCAGCAGGCGCGCCAGCTCGCGCGAGATCGACAGGCCCAGACCCGTGCCGCCGTATTTACGCGCGGTGGAACCGTCGGCCTGCTGGAACGCCTCGAAGATCAGCTGCAGCTTGTCGGCCGCGATGCCGACCCCGGTGTCGCTCACCGCGAAAGACAGCACCGCGTCGGCGTGCAGCAGGTTGGGGTGGTCGCTGGTGAAGCCGCTGGTCACCAGGCTGATGACCAGCGACACCTGGCCGTGGGTGGTGAACTTGAACGCGTTCGACAGCAGGTTTTTCAGCACCTGCTGCAGGCGCGTGGTGTCGGTCATCATGGCCGTCGGCAGGCTGTCCTTCAGCTCCACATAGAAGCCCAGGTGCTTGGCCTCCGCCATGTGGCGGAAGGTGCGGTCCACGTAGTTGCGCAGGTTCTGGAAGCGGTACTCGGAAATGTCCAGCGTGACGGTGCCGGATTCGATCTTCGACAGGTCGAGAATGTCGTTGATCAGCGTCAGCAGGTCGGAACCGGAGCCGTGGATGGTCTTGGCGAATTCCACCTGCTTGTTGGACAGGTTGCCGTCCGGGTTGTCGCCCAGCTGCTGCGCCAGGATCAGCAGCGAGTTCAAAGGCGTGCGCAGTTCGTGCGACATATTCGCCAGGAACTCGGATTTGTATTTCGACGACAGCGCCAGCTGGGTGGCTTTTTCCTCCAGCGCCAGCTTGGCTTGCTCCACCTCGCGGTTCTTCCGCTCCACCTCGATATTCTGCTCGGACAGCAGGCGGGCTTTTTCCGCCAGCTCCTGGTTGGTCTGCTGCAGTTCCTGCGCCAGCGATTGCGACTGCGTCAGCAGCGACTCGGTACGGCTGTTCGCCTCGATGGTGTTCAGCACCACGCCGATCGATTCCATCAGCTGGTCGAGGAAGGACAGGTGGGTCTCGGTGAAGCGGTCCAGCGAGGCGATCTCGATCACCGCCTTCACCTGCTGCTCGAACAGGATGGGCAGCACCACGATATTGGTCGGCGGCGCCGCGCCCAGGCCGGACGACACCACGATGTAATCGCGCGGCACGTCGGTCAGCCAGATGCGCACCTTCTCCAGCGCGCACTGGCCGACCAGGCCTTCGCCCGGCAGGAAGGAGGTCGGCAGCTTGCGGCTGGAGCGGTAGCCGTAGCTTGCGATCATGCGCAGGCGCGCGTCGCTGTCGCCGGAATCCATCATGTAGAACACGCCGTGGTGGGCCGACACCAGCGGCGCCAGCTCGGACAGAATCAGCTTGGTCACGGCCTGCAGGTCGCGCTGGCCTTGCAGCAGACGGGTGAAGCGCGCTAGGTTGGTCTTCAGCCAGTCCTGCTGCGCGTTCTTCAGCGTGGTGTCCTTCAGGTTACGGATCATCTCATTGATGTTGTCCTTCAGGTAGGACACCTCGCCTCGCGCCTCCACCTGGATGGAGCGCGACAAGTCGCCGCGCGTCACGGCGGTAGCCACCTCCGCGATCGCGCGCACCTGGTTGGTCAGGTTGGCCGCCAGCTGGTTGACGTTCTCGGTCAAGTCCTTCCAGGTGCCGGCCACGCCGGATACGTTGGCCTGGCCGCCCAGCTTACCTTCCGTACCCACCTCGCGCGCCACCCGCGTCACCTCGGATGCGAACGAGGACAATTGGTCCACCATCACGTTGATGGTGTCCTTCAGTTCCAGGATCTCGCCCTTCACGTCCACCGTGATCTTTTTCGACAAGTCGCCGCGCGCCACCGCCGTGGTCACCGCCGCGATGTTACGCACCTGGCCCGTGAGGTTGGACGCCATGAAGTTCACGTTGTCGGTCAAGTCCTTCCAGGTGCCGCCCACGCCCGGCACGTAGGCCTGGCCGCCCAGCTTACCTTCCGTACCCACCTCGCGCGCCACGCGCGTCACCTCGGATGCGAAGGAGGACAGCTGGTCCACCATCACGTTGATGGTGTTCTTCAGTTCCAGAATCTCGCCCTTCACGTCCACCGTGATTTTCTTCGACAGGTCGCCGTTGGCCACCGCCGTGGTCACGTCCGCGATGTTACGCACCTGGCCCGTCAGATTGGACGCCATGAAGTTCACGTTATCGGTCAAGTCCTTCCAGGTGCCGGCCACGCCGGACACATTGGCCTGGCCGCCCAGCTTACCCTCGGTACCCACCTCGCGCGCCACGCGCGTCACCTCGGATGCAAACGAGTTCAATTGGTCCACCATCACGTTGATGGTGTTTTTCAGCTCCAGAATCTCGCCCTTCACGTCCACCGTGATCTTCTTGGACAAGTCGCCGTTGGCCACCGCCGTCGTCACGTCGGCGATGTTACGCACCTGGCCCGTGAGGTTACCCGCCATCGAGTTCACCGAGTCGGTCAAGTCCTTCCAGGTGCCGGCCACGCCTTTCACCTGCGCCTGGCCGCCCAGCTTGCCCTCCGTGCCCACCTCGCGCGCCACACGGGTCACCTCGGAGGCGAAGGAGGACAGCTGGTCCACCATCACGTTGATGGTGTTTTTCAGTTCGAGAATCTCGCCCTTGACGTCCACCGTGATCTTTTTCGACAAGTCGCCGTTGGCCACCGCCGTCGTCACCGCCGCGATGTTACGCACCTGGCCCGTCAGATTGGACGCCATGAAGTTCACGTTGTCGGTCAAGTCCTTCCACGTGCCGCCCACGCCCGGCACATAGGCCTGGCCGCCCAGCTTGCCCTCGGTGCCCACCTCACGCGCCACGCGCGTCACCTCGGATGCGAAGGACCGCAGCTGGTCCACCATCACGTTGATGGTGTCCTTCAGCTGCAGGATCTCGCCGCGCACGTCCACCGTGATCTTCTTGGACAAGTCGCCGTTGGCCACAGCCGTGGTCACTTCGGCGATGTTACGCACCTGCGAGGTCAGGTTACCCGCCATCGAGTTCACCGAGTCGGTCAAGTCCTTCCAGGTGCCGGCCACGCCTTTCACCTGCGCTTGGCCGCCCAGCTTACCCTCGGTGCCCACCTCGCGCGCCACGCGCGTCACCTCTGAGGAGAAGGAGGACAGCTGTTCCACCATGGTGTTGGCGGTCATGGCCGCGCGCAGGTACTGGCCTTTCAGCGGGTGGCCGTCCACCTCCAGCGCCATGGTTTGCGACAGGTCGCCTTTGGCCACGGCGCCGATCACGCGCGCCATTTCCGAGGTCGGGCGCACCAGGTCGTCGATCAATGTGTTGACGGAGCTGATGATGGTGGCCCAGCCGCCGGCCGTATTCGGCATCTCGGCGCGCTGCGTCAGGCGGCCCTCGCGTCCCACCACGCGACTGACCTCGGTCACCTCGCGCACCATGCGCGCCTTGGTGTCGATGATGTCGTTGAGCGTGTCGGCGATCTTGCCCGCCATGCCGATCCAGTCGGAAGGCATGCGCACTGAAAAGTCTCCTTTTTTCAGCGCCATCAGTGTCGACAGCAGCACTTTCGCGTCCAGTTGTTCACCCAGGTCGGTCATATTGTTCATGGCTTATTCCTCATTGCTTAGGAGGGTAGGTGTGTTGACATTGAAATCGCCGCTGGTCTGCTCCAGCAGGCCGGCCGCCGGCAGCGGCGCGTAGAACAGCGGTCCCTGGCAGGTATGGCAGCCCAGTTCCTGCAGTGTTTCCAGTTGCTGGCGCGTTTCCACGCCCAGCGCGATCACGCGCATCGACAACGCCCGCGCCAGGTGGATCACGGCCGCCACGATGTCGGTGCCGCCTTCGTCGTTGCCGATGCCGTGCACGAAGCCGCGGTCTATTTTAAGGGCATTGAGCTGCCAGCGCTTGCAGGCCGCCAGCGAGGAGCGCGCGCTGCCGAAATCGTCCAGCGCCAGGCGCACGCCGGTGCTTTGCATCTGTGTCAGCAGCTGCGCCAGCGGTTCGCTGGCGCCCAGCAGCAGCTTTTCGCTCAATTCGATGCCGATGCTGCCCGGCGCCAGCCCATGCTTGCGCATGGCCGGCAGCAGCACCTGCAGCAATTCCGCATGCAGCTGCGGCGTGGCCAGGTTGAGCCAGATGCACAGCGGCGGCACGCGCAAGGCGCCGCCAGTCAGGCCTTGCCACAGCGCGGCCTGCGAGCAGCATTGCGCGATCACCCAGGCATCGACGCGGTCGAGCAGGGCGCGTTCCTGCACCAGCGGCAGGAAATGCGCCGCCTCCAGCACGCCGTGCACCGGGTGGCGCCAGTACAGCAGCGCCTCGGCGGCGATCACCTGGCCGGTAGACAGGTCGACTTGCGGCTCGTAGCGCAGCTCCAGCTGGCCGGTCGCCAGCGCCTTGCGCAGCTCCAGCGTCCAGCGTTCCCGTTCGCGCTCGCGCACATTGAGCTCCTCGTGGAAGAACTGGATCGGCGTGGCGGAGTTCTGCTTGGCGTGGTACATCGCGGTATCGGCGTTTTTCATCAGCGCCTGGGCGTTGGCGCCGTCCTCCGGATACAGGGCGATGCCGATGCTGGCGGCGGTCTTCAACCGGTGCGCGCCGATCTCGAACGGCAGCGCGCACGCCATCTCGATCTTGCGCGCCACGCGCGCGGCGTTGGCCGAGGCGGATTTGCCTTCGATGAGCACCACGAACTCGTCGCCGCCCAGGCGCGCCACGATGTCGGCCACCCGCACCGCCGCCGTCAGCCGCGCCGCCACCTGGCGCAGCAGCTCGTCGCCGGCCTCGTGGCCGTAGGTGTCGTTGATCGGCTTGAACTTGTCGAGATCGAGGAAGAGCAGCGCGAAGCCGACGCCGCCGCGGTCGGAGGTGGCCACCGCGTGCTCCAGCTGCTGGATCAGGGCGCGGCGGTTGAGCAGGTTGGTCAGGGCGTCGCGCGTGGACAGGTCGTGCGCCCGTTGCTCGGCCTGCTTGCGTTCCTTGACCTCCAGCTCCAGCTCGGCGTTGATGCGTTCCAGGTCCTGAAGGCGTTGCACGCGCAAGTCCTGGTTGAGGCGTGCCAGTTCCTCGGTCTTGACGCGCAACTGCATGTTTTTCTTGGCCATTTCCACGAACACGCCGACCTTGGCCTGCAGGATCTGCGGGATCACCGGGGTGAACAGGTAATCGGCCGCGCCGTGCTGGTAGGCCTTCAGGCGGTTCAGCTCATCGGCGTAGTGGGCGGTGATGAAGATGATGGGCGTGCCGGCCGAGCGCGGGTGCGAGTGGATCGCCTCGGCGGTCTCGAAGCCGTCCATGCCGGGCATGCTGACGTCGAGCAGGATCACGGCGAACTCGTGCAGCAGCACTTGGCGCAGCGCCTCCTTGCCGGAGCCGGCGGTGATGACTTCGTATAAATGTTGGTCGGCGGCGTCAAGCAGCAGGGTTTCCAGCGCGTATAGGCTGGGCTGGTCGTCGTTGACGAGGAGAACTTTTGGGATCTGCACGGCGGCTGGTCGACAGTTACTGTTTTTGGACGGAAAAAGATTACTCTATTTTATCGTTTTAATAACTCGGCTTCCAGCTTTTCCAAGCCTTGAAAGCTTATCGCAACTAAATTTTCCTGTGCGCACGATTGAGTGCCGGATTGCAGATTAATTCTCACCAATTCTTGCACTGGTTCCCGCGCGGCATTAATAGTATGCTGCTGTAATGCAAAAAAATCCTTGCCGGGTGATACCGCATGCTGAAAACGGCTGACCGTAGAAAAGCGGTGACCAAGCCACGCCTGATTTTCTGGGGCGTGGGCTGCGCCTTGGCGGCCGGCGTCGGCGCGCTGTTGTACGGCGTGGCCGCCCGCACCGTCGACGACGACGCGGCCCAGCGCTTCGAAAACCTGGCGCGCAGCACCCAGTACGGCATCTCGGCCCGCATCAAGTCGTATTCCGACCTTACGCGCGGGCTGGCGGCGTTGTTCCAGACGTCAGACCACGTCTCGCGCGTGCAGTTCCACCAGTATGTCACGAGCCTCGATATCCCGCGCTATTTCCCGGCCATCGAGGCGCTGACCTGGGCGCCGGTGGTGACCGACGCCCAGCGCGACGCCTTCGTGGCCACCGTGCGCGCCGAGGGCTATCCCAATTTCGACATCACGCCGCCCGGCCGGCGCGAACAGTACGCGGTGCTGACCTATCTGGAGCCGGCGGCCATGCTGGCCGAGCGCCACGGCGTCGACATCGCCGCCAACCCGGTGGTGGCGCGCATGCTGGCGTCGGCGCGCGACAGCGGCCAGGTGGCCGCCTCCGGCCAGCCCATCGTGGTGCGGCTGCCGACGCCGCACTTCGGCCTGGGCGTGCGGCTGCCGGTGTACCGGCGCGGCATGCCGACCGGCACCGTGGCCGAGCGGCGGGCGGCCTACCTCGGCTCGGTCGGCGCCGGCTTCAGCGTGCCCAAGCTGGTGCAGGGCGCCATCGACGAGATGACGGTGCGCCAGGTGCACCTGACGTTGTACGCCGACGGCAGCGCCGACGTCGAGCAGCGCCGGCTGGTGATCGAGAAGACCGACCGCCTGCTGTTCAACGACACCGGCGCCATGGTGGCCACGCCGCTGGCGGCCGCCGAGCGCGAGCAATTCTTTGAAACCGTGCTGCCGATCGACTTCAACGGCAGCCTGTGGAAGGCGCAGTTCCAGGTCCGCAAGGCGGCGCTGCTGACCGGCTTCGACCTGTACTTCCCGTGGATAGGCGCGCTGACCGGCTTCGCCGGCACGCTGCTGATGTACAGCTACGTGTTCGTGCTGTACGCGTCGCGCCGGCGCGCCATCAAGCAGGGCGTGATGCTGGACACGGTGCTCAACAACGTCGACGCCCACGTCTACATGAAGGATCAGAACCGGCGCTTCATCTACGTCAACGCGCGCATGGCCGACTGCATGGGCATGCCGGCCCACGAGATCGTCGGCAAGCTCGATCGCGAACTGATGCCGGCCGAGGTGGCGGACGCGCAGTGGGAGCTGGAGCGGCCGGTGTTCGCCGACGGCCTCAAACGCTCCGGCGAGGTGCAGTTTGTCGGCCGCGACGGCGTGCTGCAGCACCTGTGGACGGTCAAGGTACCGGTCGAGCTGGGGCGCTCGGTGACCGGGGTGATCGGCCTGGCCACCGACGTCACCGCGCTGCACAAGCTGAAGGAGGAGGCCGACGCCGCCAACCAGGCCAAGAGCGACTTCCTGTCCAACATGAGCCACGAGATCCGCACGCCGATGAACTCCATCATCGGCATGGCGCACCTGGCGCTGAAGTCGGTCACCCATCCCAAGCAGCGCGACTACCTGCAAAAGATTTACCATTCGGGCCAGCACCTGCTGGGCATCATCAACGACATCCTCGACTTCTCCAAGATCGAAGCCGGCAAGATGGACCTGGAGGTGCTCGACTTCACGCTGGACGCGCTGCTGGCGAACATCTCCAGCCAGCTGGGCGAGAGCGCCCACGCCAAGGGGCTGGAGCTGGTGTACGAGATCTGGCCCGGCCTGTCGCACCAGCTGCGCGGCGATCCCCTGCGGCTGGAGCAGGTGCTGCTGAATTTCGCCGGCAACGCCATCAAGTTCTCCGAGAACGGCAAGGTGATCATCCGCGCCCGCCCGCTGGAGGAGCGCGACACCCACATCATGGTGCGCTTCGAGGTGGTCGATCACGGCATCGGCATGACGCCGGAGCAGGTGGCCAAGCTGTTCCAGTCGTTCCACCAGGCCGACAGCTCGACCACGCGGCGCTATGGCGGCACCGGGCTGGGGCTGGTGATCAGCAAGCAGCTGGCGGAACTGATGGGCGGCGGCGTCGGCGTCGAGAGCAAGCCGGGCGAGGGCAGCACCTTCTGGTTCACCGCGCGCCTGGCCAAGGGCGTGCGCTTCCTGCAGCCGAACGACGAATCGGTGCAGCCCGACGTGCTGGACAGCATACGCGGCGCTTCCATCCTGCTGGTGGAGGACAACAGCTTCAGCCAGCAGGTGGGGCAGGAGTTGCTGGAGGATGCCGGCGCCACGGTGTGCGTGGCCAACAACGGCAAGGAGGCGATCGACCTGCTGCTCAAGGAGCGCTTCGATTGCGTGCTGATGGACGTGCAGATGCCGGTGATGGATGGCTACGAGGCCACGCGCCTGATCCGCGCCCATCCCAAGCTGTCGGCCACGCTGATCATCGCCATGACCGCCAACGCCGGGCGCGACGACCAGCAGCGCTGCCTCGACGCCGGCATGGACGAATTCGTCACCAAGCCGATCGCGCCCAAGCTGCTGTTCAACATGCTGTCCAAGTGGATGAGCCAGCGCACCCGCGCGGCCGGCGCCGAGCGCAAGCCGGCGCCGCCCCCGCCATCGTACTTCTCGGCGCCGCAGGGCCTGGGCGTGCTGCCGGCGCCGCCGGTGTTCGTGCCGCGCCAGATGGCGCCGTCCGCGCCCGCCGTGCCGTCCGCCCCCGCGGCGGCGGCCGTGTCCGCGCCTGCCGCCGCGCCGGCCGAGCTGTTCGACGTGGCGGCGCTGGCCGAAACCTTCGGCGGCAAGCCGGAAAAGATGCGCAAGTACGCGCTGCTGTTCCTCAGTTCCGCGCGTGACGGCCTGGCCGAGATCGACCAGGCGCTGGCGCGCGGCGACCTGGCCCAGTTGTCCGAACTGGGCCACCGCACCAAATCGGCCGCGCGCGCGGTCGGCGCCATGCAGTTCGGTAACCTGTGCTACGCGCTGGAACAGGTGCGCAACGAGCCGGACACCGCCAACGCCAAACGGCTGGTGGCCGAACTGCACGCCATGCTGGGCGTGCTGGAGCGGCATATCGAGCAGGAACTGCTGGCATACGTCCCGGGCTAGAGCGATAATACGGGTTCGATCATCACAAAGAGCCCCATGCACCCTGGCATCACCCCCGGCCTGCTGATTTTGCACGGCAATCAGATGGAACAGCTGCGCGCCGCCGTCTTCCAATGGCTGCGCAGCCACCCGCTGGGGGCGCTGGAGTCGGAAATCTTCCTGGTGCAGTCCAACGGCGTGGCCGAGTGGTTGAAGATCGCGCTGGCCGAGGAAAACGGCATCTGCGCCGCCGCCCGCGTGGCGCTGCCGGCGCGTTTCCTGTGGGACGCCTACCGCGGCATGCTGGGGCGCGAGCGCGTGCCGCCCATCTCAGCGTTCGACAAGGGGCCGCTGACCTGGCGCCTGATGCGCCTGCTGCCGACCTTGCTGGCCGATCCCGTGTTCGCGCCGCTGCGCCACTTCCTGGCCGACGGCGAGGCGGAACGCCGACTGCAACTGGCCGAACGCCTGGCCGACTTGTTCGACCAGTACCAGGTCTACCGCGCCGACTGGCTGGACGACTGGGGCGCCGGCCGCGACCAGCTGCGCAACGCGCGCGGCGAGGCCATGCCGCTGGCGGAAGACCAGCGCTGGCAGGCGCAGTTGTGGCGCGCCGTGATCGACGATGTCGAGCCGCACGAGCGTGGCCTCGGCCGCGCCACCGTCCACACCGAATTCGTGCGCGCCAGCGCCGCCGGCGAGGCGCCGCTGGGCCGCCTGCCGCGCCGGGTGGTGATCTTCGGCGTCTCGGCGCTGCCGTTCCAGACGCTGCAGGCACTGGCCTCGCTGGCGCGCCACACGCAGGTGCTGCTGGCCGTGCCCAATCCCTGCCAGTACTACTGGGGCGACATCATCGACGGACGCGACCTGCTGCGCAGCGCGCACCGCCGCCAGCAACTGCGCAACGGCCAGGATCTGGGCCAGATCCCGCTGGAGGAACTGCACGCGCACAGCCACCCGCTGCTGGCCAGCTGGGGGCGGCAGGGCCGCGACTTTGTGCGCATGCTGGATGAATTCGACGAAGCCGCGCAAGCGGCTGCCGCCGCCAGCGAGGACGACGCCGCGCCGCTGCGCGTGGACCTGTTCAGCGAAGGCGAGGGCGATACGCTGTTGACGCAGGTGCAGGCCGCCGTGCGCGAGCTGCTGCCGCTGTCCGAGCACCCGCACCTGCCGCCGCCCGATGACGACCGCTCGATCGAATTCCACGTCACCCACAGCGTGCAGCGCGAGGTGGAGGTGCTGCACGACCAATTGCTGCAAATGTTCGCGGACGCCGAACATGGCGATCGTCCGCTGCGCCCGCGCGACGTGGTGGTGATGGTGCCGGACATCGACACCTTCTCGGCCGCCATCCACGCCGTGTTTGCGCAGTACCGCCGCAGCGACCCGCGTTACATCCCGTTTGAAATCGGCGACGTCAACGACCGCAGCGTCAATCCGCTGCTGGTGGCGCTGGAATGGCTGCTGCGCCTGCCGCAGCAGCGCTGCCGCCAGAGCGAGGTGCGCGACCTGCTGGACGTGCCGGCGCTGGCCGCGCGTTTCGGCTTGCACGAGGACGACCTGCCGACGCTGGGCCGCTGGATCGAAGGCGCCGGCGTGCGCTGGGGCCTCGACCAGCAGCACCGCAGCGGCCTGGGACTTGGCCCGGCCGGCGAGCAGAACGCCTGGATCTTCGGCGTGCGCCGCATGCTGCTCGGTTACGCCAGCGGGTCGGCTTCCAGTTTCGCCGGCATAGAGCCTTACGCCGAAGTCGGCGGGCTGGATGCCGCGCTGGCCGGCTCGCTGGCGCAACTGGTGGAGGCGCTGCTGCACTGGCGCGCCGTGCTGGCCGAATCGCGTTCGCCCGCCGAATGGGGCCTGCAGGCGCGCGCGCTGCTGGCGGCCTTCTTCAAATCCAATGAAGAGGGCGACCGCCTCACCCTGGCGCTGCTGGACGACGCCCTGAACAAATGGCTGGACACCTGCGAAGGCGCCGGCTACGAGGAAGCGGTGCCGTTGGCGGTGCTGCGCGAAGCCTGGCTGGGATTGATGGATGAGCCGACGCTGAACCACCAATTCGTCTCCGGCGGCGTCACCTTCTGCACCCTGATGCCGATGCGTGCCGTGCCGTTCCGCGTGGTCTGCCTGCTGGGCATGAACGACGGCGACTTCCCGCGCCGTGCGCCGAAAGCCGACTTCGACCTGCTGGCGCAGCCGGGCATGGCCCGCCCCGGCGACCGCTCGCGCCGCGACGACGACCGCTACCTGATGCTGGAGGCCGTGCTGGCCGCGCGCGACAAGCTGTATATCAGCTGGGTGGGGCGCAATGTGCGCGACAACAGCGAGCAGCCGCCATCGGTGCTGGTGTCGCAGCTGCGCGATTATCTGGTCAATGGCTGGCAGCTGGACCTGCACGCGCGCACCACCGAGCATGCGTTGCAGCCGTTCAGCCGCCGCTATTTCGAGGCTGGCGGCCTGCTGACCTACGCGCGCGAATGGCGCGAGGCGCACGGCGAAGAAGCGGCGGCCGGCGAATCGGTTGAACTGCCGCCGTTCGACATTGATGACAAATTCCGTCTCAAGCTCGGCCAACTGCACAACTTCCTGCGCCAGCCGGTGCGCTTCTTCTTCCGCCAGCGCCTGGGCGTGATGTTTGGCGAGGCGGCGCTGGTGGGCGAGGACGAGGAGCCATTCTCGCTCAACGCGCTGGAACGCTACCTGCTGGAAGACACGCTGCTGGACGACGCCGACGCGCCGGAGGAAATCGATCAGGTCTATGACAGGTTGAGCCAGCGCGCCGAGCGGCTGGCGCGCGAGGGCGTGCTGCCGATCGGTCTGATCGGCCAGCAGTACCAGCACCAGCTGGTGCAGGCGCTGGTGCCGGTACGCTGCGCGTGGCTGACCTTGCGCCAGCACTACGAGCTGGCGGCGCCCAAGGTGGCGCTGAATTTGGTGCTGGCCGGCGTTCCGCTGGACGACTGGATCGACCAGCTGCGCAGCAACGGCAGCGAGACCGTGTGGCTGGCGCAGATGTCCTCGCGCGTGGCCGACAAGCAGGGCAAGCCGCGCGGCGACAAGCTGATCGCGATGTGGCTGCGCCAGCTGGCCGTATCGGCCACCGGCATGCAGGTCACCGGCTACCTGGTCGCGCGTGACGCCATCGTCACCATGAAGCCGCTGCCGCCGGCGATGGCGGAAGAAGTCTTGCGCGAACTGGTCTGCCTGTGGCGCGACGGCATGAACCGCCCGCTGCCGACGGCCTGCAAGACCGCGCTGGCGCTGGTGCGGGACGGCGACCCGCGCGCGGTCTACGACGGCGGCTTCGATGTCAATGGCGAGAACGAGGACCTGTGCCTGGCGCGCCTGTGGCCGGACTTCGCGGCGCTTAGCGCCGAGCCGGATTTCGACGATGTATCGCGCGCCCTGTATGGCCCGCTGGCGGAATGGATGGAACACTACCTGACGATAGAACAGATCGAAGGCGAGGGCGCGCAATGAACAACGCCAATCAACTCGCCCCGCTGACCTTTCCGCTGCACGGCTCGCGCCTGATCGAGGCCAGCGCCGGCACCGGCAAGACCTGGACCATCGCCGCGCTGTACGTGCGGCTGGTACTGGGCCATGGCGGCGAGCACGCCTACAAACGCCCGCTGCTGCCGGCCGACATTCTGGTGATGACCTTCACCCGCGCCGCCACGCGCGAGCTGTCCAACCGCGTGCGCGAACGGCTGGTGGAAGCCGCCGCCTACTTCCGCACGCACGAGCAACGCGAGCAGCGCGACGACTATCTGGACGCGCTGCTGGAATCCTATCCCGACCACAGCGCCCAGCAGCAGGCCGCGCACCGCCTGCAACTGGCAGCGGAAACGATGGACGAAGCGGCCATCTTCACCATCGACGCCTGGTGCCAGCGCATGCTGCGCGAGCACGCATTCGACAGCGGCAGCCTGTTCGACGAAGAACTGGTAAGCGATGAGCAGGCCCTGTTCGAAGACGCTGCCCATGATTACTGGCGCCAGCAGGTCTACCCGCTAAACGCGGACTCGCTGGAAGCGCTGCTGTCCTGCTGGACCGACGTTGGCGCCCTGAAGTCCTCGATCCGCGAACTGGTCAAGCGGGCCGACATCATTGGCGATGCGGCCGGGCGTGGCGAGTCGTTGGGCCAGCTGATCGCCACCGTGCAGCGCGCGCAGCAAGCGCAGCTCGCGCAGCTCAAGGCCGGCTGGCACGAGCGCGCCACACGCATGGAACAGTGGATCGCCCAGCACCGCGCGGTCGATCCCAAATGCTTCAACGGTAACAAGATGCGGCCCGATTCGCTGACGGCCTGGTTCAACGGCTTGCGCGAATGGGCGCTGAATCCGGCCAGCGTGATGCCCGATATTTCGGACACGGCCTGGAACCGGCTGACCACCGAGGGCGTGGAGGACGCCTTCGCCAAGAACTTCAGCACGGTGGTGCCGGAAGACTTTGAAGCCACGCTGCCGCTGAAGTTCGCGCTGGCCGAAATCGAGCCGCTGTCGCATGCGCTGTACCGCCACGCGGCGGCGGCCGTGGCCGACCGCATGGCGGAGCTGAAAAAGCGCAGTCGCCAGTTCGGCTTTGCCGACATGCTGGACCGCCTCAACGCCGCGCTGCAGGGCGAGAATGGCGCCGCGCTGCGCAAGCGCATCACCGACCAGTACCCGGTGGCGCTGGTGGATGAATTCCAGGACACGGCGCCGAACCAGTACCAGATCTTCAACCAGTTGTATCGTGTGGCGGACAACGACCCCGATACCGGCTTGTTCCTGATCGGCGACCCCAAGCAGTCGATCTACGGCTTTCGCGGCGCCGACATCCACAGCTACCTGTCGGCGCGCCGCGCCACCGCCGGCCGCCACTACCAGCTGGGTACGAACTACCGTTCGACCAAACCGGTGGTGGAGGCGGTCAACCACCTGTTCATGTACGCGGAAAGCGGCTTCCCGCGCGGCGCCTTCCGCTTCCGCGACGTCGTCACGCAGGAAAACCAGCTGCCGTTCGAGGCGGTCGGCGCCAAGGGCCGCAAGGAACGCATGGTCGATGCGGCCGGCGATGCGCCGGCGCTGATGATCGCCTGCAGCGCGGCGCAGGACCTCAAGGCCGACAGCTACCGCGAATTCTTCGCCCACTACTGCGCCGAAGACATCGTGGCGCGTCTGAACGACGAACGCACCGGCTTTGAGGGCGGCGACCATGGCTTCGTGCGTCTGCAGCCGGCTGACATCGCGGTGCTGGTGCGCGACCGCAAGGAAGCCGCGGCCATCCGGCGTGCGCTGCAACGGCGTGGCGTGCCTAGCGTCTACCTGTCCGACAAGGACTCCGTCACCGAGAGCGAGGAGGCGGCCGACGTGCTGCGCTGGCTGTCGGCGGTCGCCAATCCACTCGATGGCGCACTGGCGCGCGCCGCGTTTGCCACCCGCACCGCCGACCTGCCGTTGGCCGAACTGGCGCGCCTGTCGTCGGACGAATTGGCGTGGGAAGAACGTGTTGAACAACTGAAGGCGCTGCACATCGTCTGGCAGCGCCAGGGCGTGCTGGCCATGCTGCGCCGCTTCATCCACGAGCTGCAACTGCCGGCGGCCTTGCTGCAGCAGGTCGGCGGCGAGCGCCGTTTGACCAATCTGCTGCATCTGGCCGAGTTGCTGCAATCGGCCAGCCGCCAGCTCGATGGTGAGCAGGCGCTGATCCGCTGGCTGGCGGAGCAGATCGAAGGCGGCGAGGGTGCCGGCGACGAGCGTGTGCTGCGGCTGGAAAGCGATGCGGAGCTGGTGAAAGTGGTCACGGTCCACAAGTCCAAGGGCCTGGAGTATCCACTGGTGTATCTGCCGTTCGCCGTCACCGCGCGCAAGGTGGAGCGGCGCAACCGCAGCTTCTTCGAATTCAGCGACGATGACGGCGTGCGTCGCATCGACATGGCGCTGACCGACACCGCGATGGAACTGGTGGAGCGCGCGCGCCTGCAGGAAGACCTGCGTCTGATGTACGTGGCGCTGACGCGCGCGCGCCACTTCCTGTGGCTGGGCGTGACCGCGCTGTCGGCCCGCAAGGCCGGCGACAACACGCTGCACGAATCGGCGCTGGGCTACCTGCTCACCGGTGGCGTGCCGCTGCCGTCGGACCTGATGATGGAGCGCTGGCAGCACGCCTGCCAGGGCTGTGCCGCCATCGGCATTACCACGCTGCCGATGCAAACGCAGGCGCCCACGCGCCTGAACCGCGTCGAACAACGTCCGCCGTTGCTGGATCCCCAGCATTACGGCGGCCATTTCGAGCGCGATTGGTCGGTCGGCAGTTTCAGCTCGCTGGCGCGCCGTACCGGTCCGACCGGCACCATCAGCGCCGCCGGCCCGGTGCCGCGCGACGCCCAGCAGGAAAAGCTGCTGGAAGGCCCCGACCTGCCGGCCATGGTGCTGCCCACCCGCGTGGAAGACGCGCCGTGGCACCGCTTCCCGCGCGGCTCGGTGCCGGGCAACTTCCTGCACGAGCAATTGGAGTGGATGGGACAGGAGGGCTTTGCCATCGTCGATCACGAGACTTTCGAATCGCGCCTGACGCGCCGCGTGGAGCGCGCCGGCTGGGCCAATCGCCTGGACGACACGCTGGCCTGGCTGCGCGAAATCGCCAGCACGCCGCTGCCGTATTTGAACGCGCCGCTGAGTCATATCGCCGCGCCGCTGCCGGAGATGGAGTTCTGGTTCCCGAGCGAGCGGCTGGGCACCGGTGCGCTGGACAGGTTGTGCGCTACCCATCTGCTGGGCGGCGCCTCGCGCCCCGCGCTGCCGGAGCGCGAGCTGCACGGCATGCTGAAAGGCTTCTGCGATCTGGTGTTTGAGCACGAAGGCCGTTACTGGGTGCTGGACTACAAATCGAATGCGCTGGGCGGCGGCGATGCGGCCTACCACGAGCCGGCGCTGATCGGCGCCATGGCCGAGCATCGCTACGATATCCAGGGCGCGATCTACATGCTGGCGCTGCACCGGCTGCTGCAAAGCCGCTTGGGGGGCGCCTACGATCCGACCGAACAGCTGGGCGGCGCCATCTTCATGTTCCTGCGCGGCATAGGCAACGCGCAAACGCGCGGCTGCTACCGGATCGAGCCCGACCCCGAATTATTGGAAGGGCTGGAACGCCTGTTGGGTGCACGTCATGAGTGAAGCATTTTTCGCGCAAGTCGATGCGCTGACCGAGGCCGGCCAGTTGCGCCGCCTGAGCGGCGCCTTCGCTCGTTTCATCGCCTCGGTGGGCGACAGCTCGCCGCAGCTGATGGCGGCTTGCGTGCTGTTGTCCGAGCTGGAAGGGCGCGGCCACAGCTGCCTGCTGCTGAGCGAATTGAACGCCGATCCGGCAGCGCTGCTCGGCTGGAGCGGCGACGAATGGCGCGACCTGCGCGCCACGGTCGATCCGTGGCCGGAAGACGTGGCCGACTGGCGCGCGCTGTTGGCCGATTGCCGCCAGGTGTGGCCGGTGGGCGGCGATGACATCAGCCAGCCGCTGGTGCTCGATGGCGATCGTCTCTACCTGCGCCGCTACTGGCAGGACGAGACTCACGTGGCCGGCGCGGTGCGTGCGCGCGCCTTGGGCGAGGTGCTGGCGCCCGACGCGGACGCGGAAACCGCCGAAATCCGCCGCTGGTTGGACATTCTGTTCCCGCACGCCCCGCGCGGCGGTGGCGTCGACTGGCAAAAAATCGCCTGCGCGGTGGCCATGCGCGGCAAGCTTGGCATCATCACCGGCGGCCCCGGCACCGGAAAGACTTACACCGTGGCGCGTCTGCTGGCCTTGCTGTTCGCCACCGCTGGCGAGCGCCAGGCCGGCTTGCGGGTGGCGCTGGCGGCGCCAACCGGCAAGGCGGCCGCGCGCCTCAAGCAATCGATCGATGTCGCGCTGGACGAACTGGCGGAAAAAGTCGGCGCGGCCTTGCCGCTGCGCGAACTTGCCGCCCGCATGGGCGCGGCGCGCACGCTGCACAGCCTGCTCGGGGCGCGGCCGGACACGCGTGCCTTCCAGCACCACGCCGGCAACCAGCTGGACGTGGATGTGCTGATTGTTGATGAAGCCTCAATGATTCACCTGGAAATGATGTCGGCGTTGTTGGCGGCCTTGCCGCAGACGGCGACGCTGATCCTGCTGGGCGACAAGGATCAACTGGCCTCGGTGGAGGCGGGCGCCGTGCTGGGCGACCTGTGCCACAACGCCGAGGCTGGCGAGTACCAGCCCGAAACCTTGTCATATGTACACGCCAGTACCGGCCAGCAAATTCCGGACAGCTTTGCCGGCCATGGCGGACCGATAGCGCAGCAAACCGTGATGCTGCGCGAAAGCCGTCGTTTCGGTGGCCCGATCGGCGCGCTGGCGCTGGCGGTGAATGCCGGCGACGCGGCCAGGGCGGTGGAGATATTGCGTTCTGGACAAGATGGGAAAGTGGCATGGACCGACCTGGCACAGCCCGCCGACCTGTTGCAACTGGCCTTGTCGGGCTATCGCGGCTATTTGCAATTAATCAAGAATATGCCGCAGGAAGCTGAAGACGTCGTACGACTTGCCATTTTAAGAAGCTTTGAAAGCTTCCGGATTTTGTGCGCGGTGCGCGAGGGCGAGTGGGGCGTTTCAGGTTTGAACGATGCAATCGAGCAAAGATTGCAGTCGGCTGGCTTGCTCAAGAGAACTGGCGAATGGTACGTCGGCCGTCCGGTCATGGTCACCCGCAACGATTACGCGACCGGCGTTTTCAACGGCGACATCGGCCTGACCTTGCCCGACCCGGCGCGTCCGGGAGCCTTGCGCGTGTACTTCTCGGAAGGCGAAACTGTGCGCAGCGTGCTTGCCACAAGGTTAAGAAACGTGGAAACCGCGTTCGCCATGACGGTGCATAAATCGCAAGGTTCGGAGTTCCTGCACACCGCCATGGTGCTGCCGAAAGAGGGGGGCGGGATGCTGGCGCGGGAGCTGATTTACACCGGCATCACCCGCGCCCGCGACTACTTTACGTTACTGACGCCGAACGGCCAGGTGCTGCTGGACGCCATCGGCCAACGAACCCAGCGTGCCAGCGGACTGCGCCACCTGCTCGACAACTAACGTCATTCCGGCGAACGCCGGAATCCATGCTGAGTTCGCTGAATCACTCACGTCTATCGGTCCAGCAGAGGACCATCCGCCTCCGCCCGAGCGACGTTTAAGCTAGTAATTAGCGCATTACAGCCAAGAGTTAGCACGCCCCCACAGAATAATGCGGGCTACAGGCGTAAAAAAGCCGGACGCGCAGGTCCGGCTTTTAAAGTGCATTGCCACAGCGCTTACATCGCGCGGCGCGTGCGCTTGCTTTGCTTGACGGCTTTCTTCTTGCTCTTCACCGACGCTTTCATGACTTTTGGTTTCTCATCCGGCCCGGCGATCAGGCGGCGGATCTTGACCGCATCCATGTTGCGCACCGAGCTGGCGCCGGCGTTCAGCAGCACCAGGGTGTTGTTCTTGCCACCGGTCCGGAAGCGCATGATCAGGCAGCGGCCGGCTTCCTCGGTGTAGCCGGTCTTGGACAACCCGACATCCCAACCCTTGGCGCCAACCAGGCGGTTGGTGTTGTGATACTCGACCTTGCGGCCCTTGATGTTGATCACATCCTTGGTGTCAGTGGTGATGCGGCGAATGTCAGGATAGGCCGAGGCGGCCGCCGCGATCTTCACCAGCTCGGTCGCGGTGGACATATTGTGGGGGGACAAACCGGTCGGTTCCTCGATCACCGTCTGGGTCAGACCCAGCGCGCGGATCTTGGCTTTGACTGCCGCACGGAAAGCTTCCATGCCGCCAGGATAGGTCCGGCCGAGCGAGGCAGCGGCTCGGTTGTCTGACGACATCAGCGCCAGCTGCAACACATCGCCGCGCGAAATCTCGGCGCCGACCGGCACGCGCGAGGCGCTGTGTTTCAGCATATCCACGTCCGAACGATCGATGGCGATCTTTTCGTTCATATCCTGTTTGGCGTCCAGCACCACCATGGCGGTCATCAGCTTGGTCAACGAAGCGATGGGCACCTGGGCGTTGGCGTTCTTCTCCAGCAGCACTTTGCCGGTGTCGTCTTCGACCACCAGCACCGACTGCGAGCCGAGCGGCACGGCGGCAAATGCAGCCGCGGTAAACGAGCTCAGCAATACAGCAACAATTTTCTTGAGCATATCGGTATGTAAAAAGGAAAGAGGAGTCTATCGGACACGTCTGGGGGACGTGGCGCGCGTAAATAGTCTAGCTATACGGCAATATTCTCTAAGGATAGACAATAACATTAAAGTCGCTTCTCGTCTATTGTACGTAAGTATCGGATTAAAAACAAAAAAGCCCTGGGACGGGAGCGCCCAGGGCTTTTTTCCGTGCAACGGCTGCGGCGGCGGCCGGGATGGTAATGCCGCTAAGTTAAGCCTTTTCGACCACAAACTGGTGAGCCGTCATTCCCGCGCTGGCGGGAATCCATAGGACGCGTGGTCATCAGTTCAGCATGGATTCCCGCCTGCGCGGGAATGACCGGTTCTTAATTTGGCTGCATTACAGCCGGGACGGGGGACTGGCTAACTGCCGATCTTGGCGATGGACACCTCGGTGGATTTCACCAGGGCGATCACTTCGCTGCCGACTTTCAGGTCCAGGTCCTGGATCGAGCGTGAGGTGATCACCGAAGTGACGATACCGTGCTGGGTTTCTACATCGACTTCCGAAACGACCGGGCCAAAGATGATTTCCTTGATCTTGCCACGGAATTGGTTGCGTACATTAATTTCAGAAATGGCCATCGTGCTTCCTTTGTCTGGGTTGATTACAACAGTTCCAGATTACGGGCACGGCGGCCATTTGAGAACGAATGCTTTTGAATATTGTTATTTGTTATAAATCTTGTCGAACTCGCCGCCGTCGGCAAAGTGCTTGGCCTGGGCTGCCTTCCAGCCGCCAAACACGTCGTCGATGGTGAACAGGTTGACTTGCTTGAAGTTGGCGTTGTACTTCTTGAAGGCTTTCTCAGAGCGCGGGCGCAGCGAGTGCTTGGCGATGATTTCCTGGCCTTCTTCGCTGTACAGGAAGTTGACGTAGCCGGTGGCCTGCTTGCGCAGGTTGCGTTTGTCGACCACCTTGTCCACCACCGCTACCGGCGACTCGGCCAGGATGGAGATCGACGGGTAGACCACGTCGAACTTGTCGCCGAATTCCTCGCGCACCAGGTTCACTTCGTTTTCAAAGGTCACCAGCACGTCGCCGATTTCACGCTGGGTGAAGGTGGTGGTGGCGCCGCGGCCGCCGGCGTCCAGCACCGGCACGTTCTTGAAGATCTTGCCGACCAGGTCGCGCGCCTGCGCTTCGTTGCCGCCTTTCTTGACCACCGAACCCCAGGCCGCCAGATAGGTGTAGCGGCCGTTGCCGGAGGTCTTAGGATGCGGAATGATGACTTTCACGCCCGGCTTGGCCAGGTCGCCCCAGTCCTTGATCTGCTTGGGATTGCCCTTGCGGGTCAGGAACACCATGGTGGAGTAGAACGGCGACGAGTTGTTCGGGAATTTCTTGGCCCAATCGGCCGCCACCACGCCGCGCTCGACCAGGATGTCGATGTCGTTGGCCTGGTTCATGGTTACGATGGAGGCTTCCATGCCGTCCGCCACCGAGCGCGCCTGCTTGGACGAGCCGCCGTGCGACTGGTTCACGTCCACGCTCTCGCCGGTGCTTTTCTTCCACTGGGCGCTGAAGGCAGGGTTGATTTCCTTGAACAGTTCACGGGTGACGTCGTAGGCGGCGTTCAGCAGCACGGTGTCGGCGGCTTGCGCCTGCATCGGCAGCCCCAGCAGGACGGCGGAGGCGGCCAGGAAGGACGAGATGACAACGCGGCGAGCAGTATTTTTAGTGGTCATAATGAGCTTTCGTAATAACAGGCGTCCATGGTGTAAAATTTCGCCCCGAAAAGATACGAATTTTTCGTTATATGCTTAGAAGTTCACTAGAAAACGCATATGGATTTTTGAAAACATTAGTGGGCAAACAAGGACGCGCGCTCTAGTCTGGCAGCATCCGACGGCCTTAACCAGCTTGGTGTATAGTCGCCCTTAGTAATGTTTTGTGAGCGTACATGAGTCTTGAAATTCGTATTGCTGCTTCGACGGATGCGGAGGCGGCGTGCAATGTATTGCGCCGTTCGATCAAGGAATGCTGCGAGCTGGATCATAAGAACGATCCGGCCATCCTTGATGCGTGGCTAGGCAATAAAACTCCGCAGATGGTGGCGAACTGGTTCAGCTCGCCCACCAATTATTCGCTGGTCGCGCTCAGCGAAGGCGCCGTCGTCGGCGTCGCGCTGCTCACCGGCGCCGGCAAGCTGGCGCTGTGTTATCTGTTGCCGGAGGCGCGCCGCCAGGGCATCGGCAAGGCCTTGTTGACGAAGATGGAGGAGCAGGCCTGCAGCTGGGGCGTGAAAGCCCTGCAGCTGCACAGCACGGCCAGCGGCAAGGACTTCTTCGCCCAGCGCGGCTACACCGATGCCGGCAAGGTGCGCTCGCCGTACGGTGTGGAGACGGTGTTCTTCTGGAAGCAGCTGGACGAGGACGCCACCTGCCCGAACGCGCCCAAGCGCAAGAAATTCTGCAACTGCAATACCGCTTAATACGCTACCCGCAAGCTCTCCCGCCGTTCCGGCACCGATCCCACTTCCACTCCGCCGGCGAACAACTTCAGTTCGCCCGCCGCGAATTGCGTCCACTGTTCGTTGGAGGTGAGCGGCTGCGTGGCGATCACGGCGATGCGATCGTCCAGGTGGTTGTGGCGGCTGAAGTCGATGCTGAGGTTGCAGTCGATCAGGTGCGCCACCGAGAACGGATATTCGCGCACCACCACGTGCAGGTCGGTGCTGCAGTGGGCGAACAGCAGCTCGCCGTTGGACAGGATGAAGTTGAAGCTGCCGTAGTCGGCGATCTCGCCGGCCAGGGTTTCCAGCGCCGCGTACAGCACGTGGCGTTCTGGCTGATGTTCAAAGCGCAGCGCCAGCCCGGACAGCAGGTGGCAGAAGGCGCGCTCGCTGTCGGTGTCGCCCCACGGCGCGTACAGGCTGGGATTGGGATCGAACAGTTTCAGGTCGCCGTTGTGGGCGAACGACCAGGTCTGGCCCCACAGCTCGCGCGTGAACGGATGGCTGTTTTCCAGCGACACGCGGCCCTGCGTGGCCTTGCGGATGTGCGCCACCACGCTGCGCGCCTTGATCGGGCTTTGCTTGAACTGCGCCGCCAGCGGCGAGTGGATCGAGGGCAGGTAATCGGTGTACAGGCGGCAGCCGGTGGGCGTGTGCAGGGCGATGCCCCAGCCATCCTTGTGTTCGCCGGTACGGCCGCCGCGCTCGGCAAAGCCGGCGAAGGAAAAGTCCACGGCGGCGGGTTTGTTGCTGCTCATCGCAAGTAATTGGCACATGGTGTCACGACGGAGTTAAACGATGACCTCACGATAACGGCCGCGCTCCCGGGGCGGAACGAATGTTTTGGCATATCCATAGCTGAAAGCATTCGTTCTGCTTTGCGGCGCGCGGGCATACGCTGTCGACATTGTTCGTACCCCAAGAGGAGTTCCATGTCATTCCCCATCCTGCAAAAGTACCTGGCGCGTCTATCCGACGCCACCGGCGCTGCTTCCAGCATCTGGCTCGATCACGAGGGCAAGGCGCAAGGGCGGTTTTTCAATTGCACCATGAGCAGCGCGTTCCAGCCTATTCGGCACCTGGACAGCGGCGAGGTGCTGGCCTACGAAGGTTTGGCGCGCAGCGTGTCGGCGCAGGACCAGGGGCTGTCGCTGTGGAAGCTGCTCGACCACGCGGCCAGCGACGATGAGTCGATCGAGCTGGACCGGCTGTGCCGCATGCTGCACGCGATTAATTTCTTCCGCCAGGCCGGCAATACCGATGCCGATCTCTATCTGAATGTGCATGACCGGCTGCTGAGCGCGGTCAGCAGCAACCACGGCCACGCGTTCCGCCGCATTCTCGACGCGCTGGAGTTGCCGCTGGAGCGGGTGGTGCTCCAATTGCCTGCGGCCACGCCGCAGCAGGGCTGGTTGTTGAACTATGTGTCGGACAATTACCGCCGCAATGGCTTCCGCTTCGCGGTGAACGTCAACAGCGCGCGGGATGGCCTGGGCGTGCTGGATCGCTTGCGTCCGGACGTGTTCAAGCTGGACGCGCGGGAATTGCAGGATAAGGCTGGCCTGGAGCAGTTACTGCGGCGTTGCGCCGCGGCCAAGGTGGAAGTGGTGTTCAAGCGGCTGGAAACGCCGCAACACCTGTCGGCCTTGCGCGAATTGAGCGCGGCCGCAGGCGTGCCATTGCTGGTGCAGGGGTATCTGCTGGATGAACCGCGCTCGGCTCTCTTGCAAGAGCCGGCGCGCCAGGCTGCTTAGTTCAGCTTAGTTCAGAACCCAGTTGTATTGCACTTGCGCCCAGACCGGCTCGGCGCCGTTGCTGGCTGGCTTGAACTTGCAGCTGGTGCTGGCGCGCTGCGAAGCCTTGTCCAGGGCCAGCGAGCCGCTCGACGAGATCACTTTGGTTTCTTGCACATTGCCTTTGGCGTCCACCAGCACGGCCAGCTTGACGTTGCCCGACAGCTCTTCGTCCTGCCACGAGGTGCGGTAGTTAGGCACGTCGCAATCGGCGTTGTTCAGACGGCCCGCAGGAGCGGCGGCGCTGGCTGGGTTGATGGTCGACAGGGAGATCAGGGCGATGGCGGCGATAGAACGGATGATCATGATGGGCTCCAGTAAGTAAGTTCAACGGGAAAACATTTATTCGATGGATGAACTATACCGCGCCGCATCATATATGAATACTTTATTGTTGGAATGCCAGCCATAAGCTACGGAAATAATGCGGCCACCTAAAATATTTCCGATACACAATTTTTGTATCGATCAGGCAGCTGTATCATTTCTTAAACGAAAGTTAGGACGGTTTTTCTTTCCCTCCGCATAGGCTATAGTAGCAATATTGCTTTTTACGGTACGGGTAGACTTATGGCATCGCGCAGGGAATTTCTAGGGCTGACGGCAGCCAGCTTCTTGTCGGTGCCGCTGATCGGCTGCGCTTCCAGCGTGCCGGTGCGGCACAGCAGCATCGCTCATCCGGCGGCAAAGCCGGCGCCGGTAGCGTCCAGCAGCATGGCGCACGCGTCCGAACAATCGGCGCCGTCCGGCAGTGGCGCAGGGATGATGGAGCCGCCACCGGACATCTTTGATGCCCAGGCGCTCGATCTGGAATTCTGGCTGCGCCCACGCACCATCGAGGTGGTGCGCCCGGCGAGCAAGGAGCGCGCCAAGCTGCTGTACTGGAAGGACGGCGAGATCATCGAGTCGGCCTATCAGGACTTGTGCCACCTGATGCGCGACGTCAATGGCGGCAACGAGACCCGCAACATCGATCCCAAGCTGTTTGAAACGCTGTGGGGCACGCAAGCCTTCGTGCAGCGCTACGGCATCGACGCGCCGCTGGAGATCCTGTCGGGCTACCGCACCCCGGCCTCCAACCAGAAGCTGCGCGAAGCGGGCGTGCCGGCCGCGCGTCAGTCGCTGCACATGGTGGGGCGCGCCGCCGACATCCGCATCGCCAACCTGAACGCGGAAGTGCTGGGCGGGTTGGTCAAGAGTTTCCGCCAGGGCGGGGTCGGCTTCTACTACCGCGCCGGCCCGCGCGGCGGCTGGATCCACGCCGACACCGGCCTGCAGCGCACCTGGAAAGGCTAGCCTTCACGGCTTGTGCTCCGTTCGTTTACACTGGCGGCTTAGTCAGCCAACAGGATAGTTATGCAAGACCCCAATGAACCGCCGCGCTTCAAGCCGGTGCCGTGGAGCGGACTGGAAACGCCCGCCGATGTCGAACTGTGGATAGAAGAGCATAACCAGGCTTTGCAGCAGCACATCGGCAAGCATGAAACCGGCTACGGCGTCTGCTTTACGCTGGCCGAGGGCGGCGAGATCTATATGCAGACCACCCAGGATGGGGCGCTGATTCTCGATGTGACGCCGGAAGCGGAATGGGTGGCGCCCCTGATCATGGCGGCCGCGCGCCTGCAGGAGGCGCCGCCCGGCCGCCTGTGGGTGCTGCCCGACGATAAGCTGGTACAGTTGATGATCGGACTGAGCGGCCTGATCGCCAGTTCCATCCTGGTCGTGGGCCATCATTTCGGAGTGCGCCGCCGCATGGGCGCGTGGTAAAGGAGCTTCATGCTGAAACGTCATTTCATCTTGGTGCTGGCGGCCGCGCTGGCCCTGCCGGCTTCGGCCGCCGATCTGCTGGCCACCGTCAAGGCGCGCGGCAGCCTCAAGGTGGCGCTGGAAGGCACTTATCCGCCGTTCAACTACAAGGAAAAGAACGGCGAGCTGGCCGGCTATGACGTCGATGTCGCCAGGCTGCTGGCCGCCAGGCTGGGCCTCAAGGTGGAGTTCGTCACCAGCGAGTGGGCCAGCATCCTGGCCGGGCTGGCCGCCAACAAGTATGACGTGATCATCTCCCAGGTCGGCATCAATCCTAAGCGCGAGCAGGCCTTCGATTTCTCCCAGCCCTACATCTACTCGATGCCGCAGCTGATTGTGCGCAACAACGAAAGCGCCAGCTACAAGTCGCTGGCCGACCTCAAGGGCAAGAAGCTGGGCGTGGGGCAGGGCAGCGTGTACGAGCAGCAGGCCAAGGCGGTGCCCGGCATCGAGGTGCGCAGCTACGCGGCGGCGCCGGACACCATGGCCGACCTGGCCGCCGGCCGCATCGACGCCGCGCTCAACGACAGCCTGATGTCGGCCTATTTGCTGAAGATTTCCAAGCTGCCGATCAAGGCCGGCGCGCAGGTCGGCGCGGTCGAGCGCATGGGTATTCCATTCAAGAAGGGCAATCCCGAATTCAAGCAGGCGCTCAACAAGGCGCTGGCCGACGCGGCCGCCGACGGCAGCCTGAAAGCCATTTCCGTGAAATGGTTCGGCGTCGACGTCAGCAAGGCGCCGTAAGCGATGGAGTGGCTGGAGCTGCTGCGCGAGGCGGCGCCCGTGATGTTGCGCGGCGCCGGCTACACGGTGCTGTTCGCGCTGGCCGCGATGGCCGGCGGCCTGCTGATCGGCTTCCCTGTGGCGGTGCTGCGCCTGCTGCCGTACCGCCTGCTGGCGTGGCCGGCCGGCGTCTACGTCAGCCTGATGCGCGGCACGCCGCTGCTGGTGCAGATGTTCGTGATCTACTACGGCCTGCCCAGCGTCGGCGTCGAGTTCACGCCGGTCACGGCCGGCATCCTGGCGCTGAGCCTGAACTCGGGCGCGTTCCTGTCGGAAAGCCTGCGCGGCGCCATCGGCGCCGTCAGCAAGGGCCAATGGGCCGCCAGCTACAGCCTCGGCCTGGGTTACTGGCGCACGCTGTACCACGTGGTGCTGCCGCAGGCGCTGCGGGTGGCGGTGCCGGCCATGAGCAACACCCTCATCAGCCTGATCAAGGATACCTCGCTGGTCTCGGTCATCACCCTGACCGAGTTGATGCTGTCGACCAAGGAAGTGATCGCCACCACCTTCCAGCCGCTGCCCTTGTACCTGGCCGCGGCCGCGATTTACTGGCTGCTGAGTTTGCTGTTTGAGGCGCTGCAACGGCGCATGGAACAACGCTTGAACCGCGCGCACCACGCAAGGTAGGGCTTACGCTCGACATCGCCTGCACGAAATGTTAGTCTGAAAACATCACTGTAGGGGGTGTATGGATAAGACTATGCACACTGAGCTGCCCGGACTCGCGGTCCTCGCCGGACAGGCCGCGATGGCGCCGTTGGCCGAGGCCGGCGCCAGCGCCGAGCAAGCCTATTTCAACGATATCTACCTGCTGGCGCCGGTCGGCTACTTCGTGCTGGGCTTCGACGCCACCATCGTGCAGATGAACGTGGTCGGGGCCGATTTGCTGGGCCTGCGGCGCGGCGATCCCGAGCGCTTGTCGTTCCGCCAGTTCATCGCGCCGCGGTTCCACGACGACTTCGACCGCTTCCTGCGGCGCGCCATCAACAGCGCGCAGGCCGAGCAATGCAATCTGCAGATGCAGCGCCACCGCAACCAGCAGGGTTTCCCGGTCTCGCTGCGCGCCAGCGTCGACAGCGGCGGCCAGGCCATCCGCGTGGTGCTGGAGCCGGCCGAGGGCAAGCTGCCGCTGCTGGAGCGCAGCGAGGAGCGCTTCCGCCGCATCGTCCACAACGCCGAGGAGGGCATCTGGGAGATCGACGCCGCCGCCCGCACCAGCTTTGTCAATCCCAAGATGGCGCAGATGCTGGGCTACAGCATCGAGGAGATGCTGGAGCAGCCGCTGGTGGCGTTCATGGACGAGGAGGGCCGGGTCATCCTCGAACGCAATATCGCGCGCCGCCAGCAGGGCGCCTCCGAGCGCCACGAGTTCAAATTCCTGCGCAAGGATGGCAGCGAGCTGTGGGCCACGCTGGCCACCAATCCCATCTTCGACGCCGACGGCGCCTACCGCGGCGCGCTGGCGCTGGTGACCGACGTCGGCGCCAGCCGCGCCTCGGCCGACCTGATCTGGCACCAGGCCAACTTCGACGAGCTGACCGGGCTGCCCAACCGCCACATGTTCCAGGACCGGCTGGGGCAGGAGATCAAGAAGGCGCGCCGCGACGGCACCCAGCTGGCGCTGCTGTTCATCGACCTCGACGACTTCAAGGAGGTCAACGACACGCTGGGCCACCAGCAGGGCGACCTGGTGCTGGTGGAGGCGGCGCGCCGCATCGGCCGCGGCGTGCGCAGCAGCGACACCGTGGCGCGGCTGGGCGGCGACGAATTCACCGTGATCCTGCCCGGGCTGGCCCAGCCGGACAGCATCGACCGCATCGCCCAGGGGCTGCTGACGCTGCTGGCGCGCCCGATCGCGCTGGAGGGGGCGCAACCGTCGCTGTCGGGCAGCGTCGGCATCGCCGTGTTCCCGGACGACGCCGACAACCCGGAGGCGCTGCTGCGCTGCGCCGACCAGGCCATGTACGCCGCCAAGCAGGGCGGGCGCAACCGCTACAGCTATTTCACGCCGGACCTGCAGCTGGCCGCGCAGGCGCGCCAGCAGGTGACGCTGGACCTGCGGGCGGCGCTGGCGCAGGAGCAGCTCGAGCTGCACTACCAGCCCATCGTCAACCTCCAGAACGGCCGCGTCGAGCGCGCCGAGGCGCTGCTGCGCTGGCGCCACCCGCGGCGCGGCCTGCTGGCGCCGGCCGAATTCCTGCCGTTCGCCGAATCCGGCGGCATGATGCTGGAAATCGGCGACTGGGTGTTCCGCCAGGCCGCGCAGCAGGCGCGCCGCTGGCAGGACGAACTGGGCAGCGGATTCCAGGTCAGCATCAACCAGTCGCCGGCGCAGCTGCGCGGCGCCACCGCGCTGTACGTGGACTGGCTGCAGCTGGCCGCGCGGCTGGGCCTGCCGCCACGCAGCATCGTGCTGGAAATCACCGAGGGCGCGCTGCTGGACGGCGCCGGCCACGTCAGCGAGCGCCTGCGCGAGTTGCGCGAGATGGGCCTGCAGGTGGCGCTCGACAACTTCGGCACCGGTTACTCCTCGCTGTCGCACCTCAAGCACTTCGGCATCGACCTGCTCAAGCTGGACCGCAGCTTCATCCAGCACTTGGCCAACGATAGCGGCGACCTGGTCATGTGCGAGGCGCTGATCGTGATGGCCCACAAGCTCGGCCTGCGGGTGGTGGCGGAGGGCGTGGAGACGACCGCGCAAAGCGGCCTGCTGGCCATGGCCGGCTGCGATTATGCCCAGGGGTATGTGTATGCCGGCGCGCTGCCGGCGCCGGAACTGGCCGCGCTGGCGCAGCGCGGCGTCAGCCTGCTGCACTGAGCCGGCCGTATTGGAGCGATCAGCGCAGGCGCAGCAGCGAGATCACGCGCTCGCGGCTGATGCCGGCCAGCGCCGAGGTGATCGACAGCAGCGACTGGTAGCCGGGCTGCCTGGTGGTGCGGACGAAATTCTGCGCCACCTGGTCCATGCCGTTCTGGGTGGCGGCCGGGGCCGCGTTGCGCACGCGCGCGGCCACCTGCGCCAGCGCCTGGTGCACCGAGGCGATCGACGCCTCCACCTTGGCCAGCGCCTGCACCACCTGCTGCAGGGTGCTGCGGATGCCGTCGAGGTCGGCGGTGTTCCAGCTGTCGGGATCGACTTCGGGCGCCTCGGCCTCGGCCTTCACGCGGTTCAGCTGGCCGGTCGGGAAGCGGATGCCGTTGCCCTGCACGGCGATGGTGTCGCGCACATTGCCCCACTGCGCCTCGCTGGTGGAAAAGCTCAGCTGACCGTCGTCGTTGATTTGCGCGCGCACCCCGGCCGGCGCCAGCGCCTCGTCGAAGCGCTGGGCGATCTGGGCGTCCGACAGGCCCGGCTCCAGCACCACCGAGCGCACGTTCTGGCCGCCGCCGATGGAGATCGCCAGCACCTCGCGGCCGCCGTTGCGCAGGTTGGCCAGGTTCATGCCGCGCACGGTGAAGCTGGTGGTGCTGCCCTTGTTGCTGAACTTGAGCTGCGCGTCCAGCGTGCCGCCCGAGGCGCTGCCGCGGTTGCGCCAGCTGTTGCTGAACTGGCGCACGCGCGCCTCCAGCATGCCGTCGGCGCGCTGGCGGTTGGCCAGGCGGGCGCTGAGGTCGGCCTTGAGGTTGCGCAGCTGGGCCGCGCTTTGCTCGAGGAAATCGAGCGCCTGCTGGGCGCCGGAAATGTCGCCCTGCAGCGGCTGGTCCCAGTTGTTCAGGCCGCGGCGCAGCGGCGCCGCCGAGTTCGGCGTCGGCGTGACCGGGGTCGGGGTGGCGGCGTTCTCGCCGTTCAGTCCCAGCGCGGTGCCGTCCACCGCGGTGGCATTGCCGGCGTTGGCGCCGGGGACAATGACTTGGGGGGTGGTGGCGGACGTGATTTGCATGGCTGGGAACTAAAAAATTACAGGACGTTGAACAGCGACAGATTGGTGATCTTGGAGTAAGCCTTGTACGACGCCTGCAGCGCCAGGTTGTAGCCGTTCAGTTCGGTGGCGGCCTCGCCCATGTCCAGCGAGCCCAGGTCCAGCAGCGCGGTCTTGTTCGACAGGCTGACGTTGGCGTGGTTGCCGTCCAGGGTTTCCATCACGTTCTGGGCGCCGCCGAAGTCGGCGATCTTGGAGGCGATCGCGTCCAGCGCGGCGCTGGCGCCATCCATATTGGCCATGACCGCCGCGCGCAGCGAGGGCGTGGCCGGGGTGATGCCCGGCTGCTGCAGCTCGTTGATGGTGGTGTCCATCTGGTTCAGCAGCGCCTCCAGCCCGGAGACGTCGACGTTGACGGTCTGGGTGATGCCGTTGCCGACCACCGATTTCTGCTGGTTGGTGTTGCCGGTGAAGGTGTAGCGCGCGCCGACCGGGGCGCTGGCGTCATAGCTGATGGCCTGGGTGTTGGTCAGGGTGCCGGAGAAGATGTAGCGGCCCTCCTGGTCCTTCTCGTTGGCGGCGTAGAAGATGCTGTCGCGCAGCGAGGTCATCGAGGTGGTCATCGACTTCAGGTCGTCGCCGGTGTTGCTGGCGTCGGCCGCCCACACCAGCAGGTCGTGGCTCTGGGTGATGTCGTTGACCATCGACTGCAGATAGGTCTCGTTGGTCGACAGGCGGATCTTGATGGCGGCGATGTTGTCGCGGTACTGGCCGACGATGGCCTCCTCGCGCGTCAGGCGCGACAGGCGCACGGCGGTGACCGGGTCGTCCGACGGCACTTGCAGCTTCTTGCCGCTGGCCATGCGCGCGGTCAGCGAGGCGAGCGCGCTCTGGTTGTCTTGCAGGCCGCGGTTCATGGTGGCCTGGAACTGGCTGGTGGCGATACGCATACAGGCTCTCCTTAACCAAACATTTGCAGCGTCGAGTCGAACAGGGTGTTGGCCACGGCAATCACCTTCATGTTCGCCTGGTACATATTCTGGAATTCCACCAGGTTGATGGCTTCCTCGTCGGTGTTGACCGCGCTGGTCGATTTCCAGTCGTCCTCGGCCTGGGTACGGATGGTGGTGGCGGTCTTCAGCTGCGACTGGTTCTGCTGGCTGTCGATGCCCAGCTTGCCGACGATCTGGGTGTCGGCGTCGCCCAGCAGCACGCTGCCCAGCGAGCTCAGGGTGATCGGCTTGCCCTTGATGCCGACCAGCTGTTGCAGGTTGCCGCTGTCGCCCGGGGTGCCGTCGCTGGAGAAGGCCAGGTCGGTGGTCTGGAAGCCGTCGACCACCTGCAGCAGGCCGGAGGCGCTGGACGGGTTGAATTCCAGCAGCGGCTCGCCGGCCGTGCCGTCGCTCTTGAAGCCGGCGCTGAACTGGTCGTTGACCATTTGCGCCATCTGGCCGGCGATCTCGGAGATCGATTTCTGCAGCGGCAGCAGGGTGTTCTGCTTGTAGTTGCCGAGGCCGCCCAGCTGGCCGCCGACCTTGGTGTCGTCCAGCTTGAACTTGCTCTTGGCGAAGGTCAGGGTCAGGGTCGAGGCGCCCGAGGTGGTGACGAATTCCAGCGAGGCCGCCATGTTGCTGACCACCAGCGGTTGGCCGCTCTTGAGCGACACGCTGGCGGTGCCGTCCGGGTTCATGATCACTTCCACGCCGACCTGCGAGGCGACGCTGTCGATCAGCTGCTCGCGCTTGTCCTGCAGCGCCGAGGTGTTGGTGCCGGCGCCGCTGACCGCGACGATCTGCTGGTTGAGCGCGGCGATGCCGGCCAGCGACTCGTTCAGCTGCGGCAGGATGGCCTGCTGTTGCTGCTGCACCGAGATGACCTGGGCGGCGGTGACGTTGTAGATCGAGTTGAACTGCTGCGACATCGAGTCGGCGGCGGTGATCACCTGCTGGCGCAGCGGGGTCGAGGTCGGGTCGACGCCGGCCGCGTTGAGCGCCTTGAAGAAGTTGTCGATGCCGTAGCTCAGGCTCGACTTGTCGTCGCTCATCACCGTTTCCATCTGGGTCAGGTAGGGCTGCACCTGCGACAGCGAGCCCAGCTCCGAATTGGAGCGCCACATCTGCTGCGCCTTGTAGGAATCGCTGAAACGCAGCAGCGAGCCGATCTGCACGCCATTGCCGGCCGACTTGGTGCCGGGGTCGGACGCGGTCGCCTGCAGCAGCACACCCTGGCGGGTGTAGCCCTTGGTTTGCGAGTTGGCGATGTTTTGACTGACGGTGTTCAGTGCGGCCTGGGCGGCCAGGGCGCCCGACAGTGCGTTGTAGGTGATGGTCATTGGTGCGGGGTCTTTCCTGGTGAAGTCCGGGTGACCTGTGGCGGCGTGGCCCCACCGGTCCGATATCAGTAACGGGCGACCGATTATTGCCGCGGATTAAGCGACGCGCTAATTTTTTGCGATTCGGAAACATTTCCGGCCGCCGCGGCCGGCGCCGGCTGCGCCGGCAGCAGCTGGCGCAGGATGGCGTCGGCCACGCCGAAGGCGCGCTTGCCGGCCAGCTGGTCGGCCACCAGGTTGTCGGCCATGTCCAGCATGTCGTCGTTGATGCGGCTCTTGCCGGGGCTGTCCTCGGCGGCCAGCGCGCGGGCGCCGGCGCGCATCTGGTGCAGCATGTGGCCGATGAAGAAACTCTCGAACTTGACCGCCGCCTCGGTGGCCTTGGCGCGGTACAGCGGGTCCACCGTGTCGCCGGCCTGGGCCGGCTGCGGCGCCACGTGGGTGCCGCTCAGCTGGCCGGCGGTGCCGTTGGCCAGCAGGCGGGTGGGATCGAAGCGGGTGCTGTCCATGGGCTGTCCTTAAATCACCACCAGCTCGCCCTCGATGGCGCCAGCCTGGTCGAGGGCCTGCAGGATGGCCATGATGTCGTCCGGGGTGGCGCCCAGGCTGTTGACCACGTCGATGATCGATTGCAGCTTGGCACCGGCCGGCCACTTGAACATCTGCGCCGGGCCCTGGTCGGCCGTGACCTGCGATTGCGGCGAGGACACGGTCTGGCCGCCGGCCAGCGCGTTCGGCTGGCTGACCTTGGTCGACTCGGAGATCACCACCTTGAGCGAGCCGTGGGTGACGGCGGCCGCGCGCACGCGCAGGCCCTCGGCGATCACCACGGTGCCGGTGCGCGAGTTGAACACCACCTTGGGCGCGTCCTCGCCGACGTCGATGTTCATCGACTCCAGCTTGGCCATGAAGGCCACGCGCTGGGTCGGGTTGGCGGGCGCCACCACGTCGACGCTGGTGGCGTCGCTGGCGGTGGCGATGTCGCCGAACTTCTTGTTGATCGAGTCGACGATGTTGATCGCGGTCTGGAAGTGCGGGTGGCGCAGCGACAGGCGCACGGTCGGCTTGGCGCTGAAGTCGGTCGGGATCTCGCGCTCGATGTTGGCGCCGCTCGGGATGCGGCCCGAGGTCGGGGTGTTGACCGTGATCGACGAGCCGGACTTGCCCTGGGCGCTGAAGCCGCCCACCACCACGTTGCCCTGGGCCAGCGCGTACACCTCGCCGTCGGCCGCGCGCAGCGGGGTCAGCAGCAGGGCGCCGCCGCGCAGGCTCTTGGCGTCGCCCATGGACGACACCACCACGTCGATCGACTGGCCCTTGCGGTAGCCGGGCGGGAACACCGCCGACACCATCACGGTGGCGACGTTCTTGGACTTGGCGTCGGTGCCGTCCGGCACCTTCACGCCAAACTGCTTGAGCATGTTGATCACCGACTGGCTGGAGAACTTGACCTGGGTCGAGTCGCCGCTGCCGTTGAGGCCGACCACCAGGCCGTAGCCGACCAGCGGGTTGTCGCGCACGCCTTCGATGGCGACCAGGTTGCGCAGCGCCTGCGCGGCGTGCGCCGGCAGGGCCAGCGAGAGCGCCAGGGGCAGGGCCAGGAGGAGCTTGCGGAAATGCATGGGGGACCCCGTTTTAGAATGGCATCAGCGGGCCGTTGAAGAAACGCGTCAGCCAGCCCGGCTGCTGCGCGTCGGCCAGCGTGCCCTGCGCCGAGTAGGCGATGCGGGCGTTGGCGATGCGTTGCGACGACACCTGGTTGTCGGCGTCGATGTCGGCCGCGCGCAGGTAGCCGCGCAGGCGCACGAACTCCTCGCCGTTGTTCAGGGTCAGGGTTTTCTCGCCGGACACGCGCAGCAGGCCGTTCGGCAGCACTTCCTGCACGATCACGGTGATGGCGCCGGTCAGGGCGTTCTGCTGGGTGCTGGTGGCGTCGCCGGCAAAGTTGTTGGACGCGCCCAGGCCGATCGCGGCCTTGCCGAAGGTCTTGCCCAGCAGGTTGGGCGCGTTGATGTTGTCGGCCGACTGCTTGGAGAAGCTGGTGCCGGCCTTCTTGCTGGCCTGGGTGGTTTCCTGCAGGATGATGGTGACGATGTCGCCGACGCGGAAGGCGCGGCTGTCCGAGGTCAGCGACATGCCCAGGTCGGGGCTGAAGACGCCGCCCGAGACGCCGCGCGGCGCCGTATTGCGCGCCACGGTGGGCGGCTCGTCCGACGGGCCGGGACGCACGGCCGGCGGCTGCAGCGAGGCACAGCCGGCCAGCGCGAGCAGCGCGAGCAGGGCAGGCAGTGCGGTTTTCATCAGCGTGCCGCCTGCGACAGGTACTGCAGCATGTTGTCGGCGGCCGACAGCACCTTGGTGTTCATCTCGTAGGTGCGCTGGGCGGCGATCATGTCGACCATCTCCTCCACCACCTGCACGTTCGAGCCCTCCAGCGTGCCCTGCTTGATCTTGCCCCACTGGGCGGTGCCCGGCGTGCCCTCGGTCGGGGTGCCCGACGACGGCGTCTCGGCGAACAGGTTCTCGCCCAGCGCCAGCAGGCCGGTCGGGTTGATGAACGAGGTCAGGGTCAGCTGGCCCAGCTGCTGCGGCGTGACGTTGTCGGCGATCTTGGCCGAGACGGTGCCGTCCTCGCCGATCGACAGCGCGGTGGCGTTGGCCGGCACGGTGATCTGCGGGATCAGCGGCAGGCCGCTGGCGTTGACCAGGATGCCGTTGGCGTCGACCTGCAGCTGGCCGGCGCGGGTGTAGGCGGTGGTGCCGTCGGGCTGGCGCACCGACAGGAAGCCGTTGCCCATCACCGAGATGTCGAGCTCGCGGCTGGTGGTTTGCAGCACGCCCTGGGTGAACACCTTCTGGGTGCCAACCATGTGCACGCCGTTACCGAGCTGCACGCCGGACGGGGTCAGGGTGTTGTTGTCGGCGCGCTGGGCGCCCGGCTGCTGCTCCACCGAGTAGAACAGGTCCTCGAACACCACGCGGTCGCGCTTGAAGCCGACGGTGTTGGCGTTGGCCAGGTTGTTGGCGATGGCCTGCAGTTTCTGGTCCTGGGCCTGCACGCCGGTTTTGCTGATCCACATTGCTGGATTCATGATTTTCTCCCTGTCGTGGTGATTAGCTGCCGCTGATCAGGCGGTTGCCGGCTTGCGCCATCGAATCGGTGGCGGAATACAATTTCATCTGGATTTCAAACGTGCGGTTCAGGCTCATCACCGAGACCATTTCCTCGACCGCCGAGACATTGCTGCCCTCGAGGTGGCCGGGGCGCAGCACCACACTCGGGTCGGTGGCCAGCGGGTTGCCGTCGCGCGCCACCAGCAGGCCCTGGGTGTTCTTGGTCAGCTCCGAGGCCTCGGCCTTGACCAGGCGCAGCTTGTCGATCACCTGCATGGTGGTGGTGCCCGGGGCCTGGATCGAGATGGTGCCGTCGTTGCCGATGGCGATGGCGGTGTACTCGGGCAGGGTGATCGGGCCGCCTTCGCCCAGCACCACGTCGCCGTTGACGCGCAGCGTGCCGTTCTCGTCCAGCACCATGGCGCCGGCGCGGGTGTAGGCCTCGCCACCGGCGCTCTGCACGGTCAGGAAGCCGTTGCCGGCGATCGCCACGTCGAGGTCGCGGCCGGTGCTTTTCATGGTGCCCGGCTTGGTCGACAGGGCGTTGGCCTGCAGCTGCGACATGTGGCGGTCGTCATAGCCGTAGCCGTTGACGGCCTGGGCGGCGGACAGCTCCATGTTGGCGCGGAAGCCGCCGGTGTCGATGTTGGCCAGGTTGTTGGCGTGCACCTGCTGCCCGCGCAGGGCCCGCTCGGCCCCGCTCATGGCGGTGTAAATCAGCGCGTCCATCGGTCAGCCTGTCCTTAGATCGCTTGCATCAGCGATTGCAGCATGGTCGACTCGGTCTGGATCACCTTGGAGTTGGCCTGGTAGTTGCGCTGCGAGGTCATCAGGCCCACCAGTTCCGAGGTGATGTCGACGTTGGACTGCTCCAGCGTGCTGACGTTGATGGTGCCGCCCATGCCCACGCCCGGCGCGTTCACCAGCGGTTCGCCGGAGGCGATCGAGGTCACCCAGCTGGTGTCGCTGACGGCGGTCAGCGCGCCCTCGTCGGGGAAGGTGGCCAGCGCCAGGCGGCCGACGGTCTGTTTCTGGCCGTTGGTGTAGCTGGCGATCACCGAGCCGTCCTCGCCCAGCGTCAGGCCGCTGTAGGTGCCCGAGGCGTAGCCGTCGGCGTTGTTGGTCGAGGTGGTGGCCTCGCCGGAGAAGCCGGTGGTGCCGGTGTAGTTGATGACGACGTCGTTCAGCACGCCGCCGTTGGAGGTGGCGGTGCCGGCCAGCGGGATGGTGATGCTGCCGGCGTCGGCCGCCGGGTCCGGGGTCAGCATCTGGCCGGTGGCCGGGTCGAAGGTCATGACGGTCGGGGTGCCGACTTCCACGCCGTCCAGCACGTAGTGCACGTCGACCGAGTTGGGGGTCGAGGCGCCGCTGCCGCCGCCGGTGCGGGCGAAGTACTGGGTCAGGGTGTGCTTGCCGCCCAGGGTGTCGTAGATGACCGAGGCCTTGCTCATGTTGAAGGTGCTGGTGTCCGGCGCGTCGGCCGGGGTGGCCGGCGGGGCCCAGACCGCGCTCGGCGCCTCCCAGTCGGCCGACAGGTTGCCGATGTAGGTGACTTTTTCCGAGGCCACGGCCGGGATGGCGCCGGTCGGGATGGCGACGTCGCCCTGCGCGCCCAGCGTGCCGGTGGCGGCGTTGACCGGGTAGCCCTGCACCTTGCGGCCGGAGGCGTCGACCAGGAAGCCCTCCTTGGAGGCGTCGAAGATGCCGACGCGCGTGTATTCGGTCTCGTTGGTCGAGGTGTTGCGCGTGATGAAGAAGCCGCGGCCGTTGATCGAGGCGTCCAGCGAGCGCCCGGTGCTCAGGATGCCGCCCTGCAGGCCGATGTTCTGCGTGGTCGAGCCGACCTTGACGCCGGTGACCTGGGTGCCCGCCACCAGGGTCGAGAAGTTGGCGCGGCTGGCCTTGTAGCCGTAGGTGCCGGCGTTGGCGATGTTGTGGCTGGTCACGTCCAGCGAATCGTTGATGGCCTGAATGCCCGACAGTGCGATATCGAAACTCATGGTGGTATCCTTCCTTAGAGGGTAGCTTGGGTGGCAGTGTTTTTGCCATTGAAGGCGGAGATGGTGTCGGAACCGGTGTCGCCGATGTTGCTCACGTTGAGCGAGACGGCGCCGGTCGGCAGCAGGCGCACGTTGTTCAGGCGGCCCTGGATGTCGATGCTCGGCGATTCCTTGCCGCTGGTCTCGATCGCGATCTTGTAACTGCCCTCGGTCAGGCCGAGCTTGGCCGGGTCGATGCTGAAGTTGAGCGTGCCCGGCGCCTGGGTGCCGAGCTTGAGCTCGTGGCGCACGCCGTCGTCGCCGGTCAGCACCACGGTGGTGGCGGTGCTGGAGGCGGCCAGCGTGGCCTGGCCGCTGATCTTGGCGCCGCTGCCGTCGACCTTGATGTTCTTGGTGGTGATCATCAGGTCCGAGCCGACCTGGCCGCCGAGCGCCATCACCTGCAGGCTCGACAGCGCGCTGGCGCTGGCCGAGGTGATGTTGGTCAGGTTCTGCAGCGACTCGGTCTGCGACAGCTGGGTCAGCTGTTGCACGAACTGGGCCGGGTCGGTCGGCGACAGCGGGTCCTGGTTCTGGATCTGCGCCACCAGCAGCTTGGTGAACATGTCCGAGGTTTGGCTGGCGGTGTTGCCGATGATGCTGCTGTTCGCCGAAGCGGACGTGCCGCCGCCGTTGTTGTTGAGGAGACTGACGGTCATGACTTAGCCTTCACCGAGTTTAAGGAGGGATTGCTGCATCGTGCGGATGCGGCCGAGCACTTCGACATTGGTTTCAAACGCGCGCGAGGCCGACATCATGTCGGTCATCTCGGCCACCTGGTTGACGTTGGGGTAGAACACCATGCCCTCGGCGTTGGCCATCGGGTTGCCCGGCTCGTACACCTGGCGCAGCGGCTCGTCCGACTGCACCACGTCCAGCACCTGCACCTTGCCGCCGGCGCTGGCCATGCCGTCCGGGCCGTCGCCCATGACGGCCGCGAACACCGGCTTGCGCGCGCGGTAGGTGTCGGCCTCGGTGCCGGCCACGGAGTCGGCGTTGGCCAGGTTGGAGGCGATGGTATTCAGGCGCACGGACTGCGCCGCCATGGCCGACCCGGCGATCTCTGAAATATTCTTGAACGACATGCTGGCGCTCCTGTTGCTGCGTTACTGGCCGTTGATGGCTTTCGCCAGGCCCTTGAGTTTCATGTTGACGAAGGTCAGGCTGGTGGCGAAGTCGGTGGCGTTCTGCGAGAAGGCCGCCTGCTCGACGCCGATCTCGACGGTGTTGCCGTCGCGCGTCGGGTGGTAGGGCACGCGGTACATCAGCGCGCTGTCGCCGCCGTCGCCGAGGTCGCCGTTGCCCTCGGCCTGCACATTGGCCAGCGTGGCGCCGAAATCCATGTCCTGGGCCTGGAAGCCGGGCGTGTTCTCGTTGGCGATGTTGGCCGCCAAGATGCGCGTGCGCTCGGCACGCAGGGCCAGCGCGTCGGCGTGGACGCCCGCCGCGTCCTTGAA
Organism: Duganella sp. SG902; assembly: GCF_013376005.1. GTDB lineage: Bacteria > Pseudomonadota > Gammaproteobacteria > Burkholderiales > Burkholderiaceae_D > Rugamonas. The sequence goes on from NZ_JABMJK010000022.1 coordinate 41,080, forward strand.
GTTAATGCCCATGTTCTTCCCCTGTTGAAGACGTTGCTGTAAACCGTGTCGAGCCATGTAGAATGACCTCCCGCATCATAGTAGAGGTATTGCTCATGTTCAACAAATGTATTGTAACTGTTTCGGCGGGAGTGTTGCTGGTTTGCATTCCGATTTCCGAGGTATTTTGCGCGAGCGCGCCGGTGGCGGCGGAGCAGGTACCCGGCATCGTCGAGGCGGCTGCGCGCAAACACCTCGAGCGTTGGGGCGAGGCGGCCGGCCTGAGCGAGCCGCAATACGCCATCGCGGTGGTGCCGGGAACCAGGCCGCTGGCCGCCTGCGGCCAAGCGGTGGCGGTGCAGGGCGCCGACACGCGGCTGCCCAGCCGCATGCGTTTCGTCGCCACCTGCGCCGGCGCCGGCGGCTGGCGGTACGAGTTCATCGTGCGCGCCCAGGTCTCGGCCCGCGTTGCCGTCATGGCAAGCGACTTGGCGGCCGGGAAAGTACTGGCAGATGAAGATGTGTTGCTGGAGCGCCACGATATCTCGGCCATCGGCGACAGCGTCAGCGATCCGGCCGAGGCCGTGGGCATGAGCGGCAAGCGCACGCTGCGCGCCGGCGAGATCGTGCGCAAGGGTTTGCTGAGCTCGCCGACCATGGTCAAGCGCGGCGAGCCGGTGCGCATCGTCGCGCGCCGCGAGCAAATCGAGGTCAGCATGGCGGGCGAGGCGCTGGACGCCGGCGCGCGCGGCGACACGGTGCGGGTGCGCAACGCCAACGGCACGGTGATCCGCGCCCGGGTGACCGGCGCTGCCACGGTGGAACCTGTCTCGGCGCCGATCACAGCTAGTTCCCCGTCGGAGTGATGCCGGCCAGGCCGCCGCCGCGCTGCAGCTGCGCGGCCACCTTGCTCAGTTTGTCTGCATAGTTGGGGTCGGTGGCATAGCCGGCCTTGGCCAGGCCGCTGGCGAAGGCGCGGGCGTCGCTGCCGGTGTTGAGGGCCGCCGCGTAGCGCGGATTGCCGCTCAGCAGGCTGGCGTAATCGCGGAACGCGCTGGCGGTGTCGGGATAGGCGCGGAAGCGCTCGGTCTTGCGCAGCATGGCGCCATGTTCGTACTCGGTGGTGCTGGCGACGGCCACCTCGCCCTGCCAGTTGCCGCCGGCCTTGACGCCGAACAGGTTGTTGGCGTTGGCCGCGCCATTTTTCAGCGGTTGCTTGCCCCAGCCCGATTCCAGCGCCGCGTGCGCGGCCACCAGTTCGGGCGACACCCCCAGCTTGCCGGCGGTTTCCTCGGCCCAGGGCTTGATCGAGGCCAGGAATTGCTGTTGCAGGGCGCTGTCGACGCCGTTGCCGTCGTCGCCGATGGCGCCGCCGGCGCGGTTGCGCAGCGCCATCGCCTGCAGGCTCATCGCTTGCGAGGAGGGCTGGGCGTCGTGGCGCACGCCGCTGTCGCCGCGCGCGATGTAGGCGGCGACGTCGGCCTGCACTTGCTGGAAGGTGGTGGTGAAGGCGCCGGACGCGGCGACGCCGCCAGTGGCCGCGGTGGGGCGGCTGGCGCTCATGTTCGATACGGTTGCGGCAGTGGGGGCGGTCGCCTGCGTCGCCCCGTTAAGCTGGCGCATAAATCTGCTCCTCGCCATGCAGCACGCGCTGCATGATGGTGTATTGCTCGACCAGCAGGTCGCCATTGCGCTTGCTCAGTGCCTTGCATGCGATAACGGCCTGTTCCAGTGTGTTCCAGTCCGCCTCCATTTTCTCCCGCGCGGCATTTTTCAGCAAGGCAAATGCCTGCGTCATGGTGCCTTGCGGCCCCACCAGGCGTTGTACCAGCGCCACGCGCAGCGCGCGGCGCGCCTGCATGGTGTCGACCAGGTCGGAGATGGCCTGCGCCACCGGGCCCAGTTCGGCCGCCTTGTGGCGCAGCGCGGCCTGGAATTGTTGTTGCAACAGCTCCTGCAGCGCGGCGTAGGCCCGCAGGTCCTCCGCGATCCCGGCCAGCAGCTGACGCATGGCGTCCTGGCGCGACAGGCTGGCCACCTCGCTCACTGCTCGCTCCCGTGGAAGCGCTGGATCAGGCCGGCCAGCTTGCCGGCGTCGAACGGCAGCTCGCCCTTGGCCAGCGCGTCGCGCAGCATGTCGACCTTTTCCTGGTCGATCTCCGGCATCTCGCGCATCGCCTGCAGCGCCGGTTGCAGCACCGCCGATTGCAGCGGCGCCGGGGCGGGCGCGGCCACCGCTTCCGGCGCTTCCACCGGGGCGCTGTCGGCCACGCGCTGGACGGCCATCCCGTCCGCGGTCGAAGTCGTGATTCTCATACGTGTGCCTCGTGTTGGCTTGGTTTCCATACGAACTCTATCTTACTTGTTGCGGCGCGGATCACGCAGCGGGCTGTCGCCGCCGAGCTTGCTGCGCAGCTGCTGCAGCAGCGTGGCGTCCGGCAGCGCGGTGTCGACATCGTGGATCAGCGGGTCGGTCGCGTCGGGCATGCCGAACATGGTGGCGATGGTCCTGGCCTGCGCCGTGGTCAGGATCAGCAACTCGATGCGGCGGTTGACGCCGGCGTCGGCGCGCTTGACGTCGAGCGGCGCGCGGTCGGCCATGCCGACCACCTGCAGCACCGATTCGCGGTTCATGCCGCCGGCCAGCAGCTGCGCGCGGGCCGACATCGCGCGGTTGGCCGACAGCGTCCAGTTGGAGAAGGCGGCGTAGCTGGTGTCGGCGTACTGCAGCGAGTCGGTGTGGCCGACGATCAGCATCTGGTTCTCCATCCGCTGGAACAGCGGCCCCATCTTGCGCAGCAGCGCGCGGAACTTGTCGGTCGGCACCGCGCTGCCGCGCACGAACATGCCCTGGCGGTCGGTGTCGTGCAGCATCACGCGCAGGCCGTAGGGGGTGACCACGGATTCCAGGTTGCTCGACAGGCCGGCCTCCGCGCTCATCTTGGTCAGCACCTTGGACAGCTGGGTCAGGTCGTCCGGGGTGTCGTACCTGACCTTGGAGGAGGGCTGCTCGGGCTGCTCGGCCACCTCGGCCGTGGCCTTCTTCTTGCCCTCGGCCTCGGCGGTGCCGAAGTGCGGCATCGGGAAGCGGTCGATCAGGCTGCCGCGCGGGCCGCCCACCTGCTCGGGCATGACGCCCTTGCCCTGGTCGGTCTTGGCGCCGTCGGCCTCGGTCAGGATCTGCTGCAGCGACTCGGTGTTGCGCGCCGCCATCAGCCACAGCACCAGGAACAGGCACATCAGCGCCAGGCAGAAGTCGGCGAACGCCACCTTCCAGGCGCCGCCGTGGTCGTCGTGCTTGTGCTTGCCGCCACCGCGCTTGACGATGGTCTGGTCATGCCCCTTGTCATGCGGCTTTAGCACCACGGCCTCCACGACGCGAACTGTCATCGGCCGGCGCGCTGTCGCGGCCCTCCAGATCGTTGATCCAGCGCTCGAGCTGGGCGAAGCTCGGCTTGATGTTGAGCTGCACCAGGCGGCGGCCGGCGTCGATCGCCAGCAGCGGCGGCTTGCCGGCCACGTGGGTCACCAGCACCACCTTGACGGTCTCCTTGTTGGCGGCCTCGGAGTTGACCAGCTGCTTCATCATATTGCACAGCGGGTCGATCAGGCCGTAGCAGAAGAAGATGCCAATGAACGTCCCCACCATCGCCGCGCCCACGTGCTCGGCGATCTCGCCCGAGGTGGCGCCCTCGTTCACGGTGTTCATGGTGATCACGATGCCCAGCACGGCGGCCAGAATGCCGAAGCCCGGCATCGCCTCGCCGATCTTGCCGAGCGACTTGGCCGGCTGCTCGAGCTCGGTGTGGATGGCTTCCAGTTCCTGCTCCAGCACGCCTTCGAGCTCGTGCGCGTTGATCTTGCCCATCGCCATCAGGCGGAAGTTGTCGACGATGAAGGCCAGCAGTTTGGGCTCCTCCAGCACGCGCGGGTAGCGCTGGAACAGCGGGCTGTCCTTGGGCGCCTCGACGTGGGCGTCGAGCGCCTTCAGGCCGCCGGCGGCCAGCTGCAGCAGCTCGTACATCAGCAGCAGCAGCTGGCGCTGGAATTCCGAGTCGTATTTCTTCTTGGTGATGATCTTTTTGATCTGCGTCATCATCTCCTTGAGCACGTGGCTGGGGTTGCCGATGACGAGCGCGCCCATGCCGGCGCCGGCGATCACGATCAGCTCGATCGGCTGCCAGATCTGATGGAAGGCGCCGCCCATCATGAAGAAGCCGCCAAAGACACTGCCTAAAACTATGAGGAGACCGACTATTTGCTGCATGATGATTCGCCTTTCCGCGTCATTTTTCCAATCCCTGGCCGCATCGCGCCGTGCCTCAGGCGTTTTGCAGTACTGCTTTCATTTTGTTGAGCGCCGCCTTGTTGAGCTGACAGACGCGGGCGTCGGTCAGGTCCAGCACGGCGGCGATTTCCTTGTAGCTGAGCTCGAATTCGTAGTACATCTGCACCACGCGCTGCTCGCGCTCGTCCAGCCCGCGCAGCGCCTGCTCCAGGCTGCGCCGCACCATCAGCTGGTCCTCCGGGCTGGGCGCGCTGTCGTTGCTGACGCTTTCCTGCAGCACCTCGTCGAAGCTGGCGATCAGCTCGGCGTTCTCATCCATCAGATACGCCTGGTAGCCCTCCGGCGTCAGCGCCAGCGCCTCCATGATCTCGTGCTCGCTCGGCTCGCGCCCCAGCTTGCGGGTCAGCGCGCGCACGCCGTCGCGCAGCTTGTGGCTTTGCTGGCGCACCGCGCGCGGGCGCCAGTCCTGGCGCCGCAGTTCATCGAGGATGGCGCCGCGGATGCGCAGGCTGGCGTAGCTGCCGAAGGCGCCGTCGGGCTCGCCGTAGCGGCGCAGCGCCTCCAGCAGGCCCATCAGGCCGATCTGTTCCATGTCGTCGCGGTCGATGGCGCCGGCGATCTGCGAATTGAGCTGACGCACGATGCGCTTGACCAGCGGCGCGTACGCCAGCAGGTGCTTTTGCTCGTCGGCCACGCTGTGCACGAGCGGCGCCGCGCCGTGCTCACCGTAGCTTTCGGCATAAGTCTCGGCGAATTCCTCTACGTATCCCATGCCCGCTCCACTTGTGTTCATGCTGCCTTGGCTTACTCGACAATGAGCTTGCCTATCATGACTTCGTCAAACGGCTTTTCGCGGCCTTCCTGCTCGAACGCGTGGTCGAAGGCCTTGTTCAATTCCCCGGCGAACTGGTCGATGGTCATCACGCGCGCGCTGGCCATCGGCAGGTTGGACAGGGTCTTCACCGCCACGCTGCGCAGCATCGGCAGGTTTTCCTTGGTTTCCTTCTCGCGCTTGGCGTCGGTGGCCACCACCAGGTCGGCCGACAGATAGTGCGTCACGGTGTCGCTCGGCTCATGCTTGAGCATGACCACCACCTTGTCCACGGTCAGGTACTTGGGCGGCAGCTCCGACTTTTTCTCTTCCTTCTTGGGTTTTTTCTTGGCTTCCTTTTCCTCGGTCGCGTGTTCCTCGCCGCCCTTGGACATGTACCAGACGGCGCCGCCCGCCACCCCGGCGGCCAGCACGGCCACCGCCGCAAAAATGATGATGACTTTTTTGTTCATTGTGCGAATTACTCCCCGGTCATGGCAAAGGTGGCGGCGCTGTCATCGTCGTTCAGGGCGCGGCCGGGCGTGCGCCCCTCATCCTGGCCGCGCTGCTGGCCGCTGCGCCCGCCCTGGCCCTGGTCGGCCTGGGCCTGCGCGCGCGCCGACGACACGGTCACGGCCACGTCGGTGTACTGGCGGTTGGACAAGTCCTGGCGCACGCTGTCGCCGATGGTGTTGAGCTGGCGCAGCACTTCGCTGTTGTTGGCCGTCAGGTTGACCTGCAGCGCGCCGGCGCTGTGACGGATCGAGATCTCGATGCTGCCCATGTTGGGTGGTTCGAGGCGGATCACCGCCTGCTCGCTGTTGCGCTGCAATTGCAGCTGCAGGCGGTCGCCCAGCGCCTGGCGCAGCGGCTGCTGCCACTGCTCCGGCGTGCCGGCCAGGGTCACCGTGCCGCCGCTGGTTGCGCCGGCGGCGGCGCCGGTCTGGCCGGTGGCCGCGACGTTGGCGGCGTTGGCGCCGGTGCCGGTCAGCGTGAAGCTGTGCTCGTCGGCCTTGGCGCCGCCGAAGGCCGCCGCGGCGGTGGCGGTGCCGGCGCCGCTGCCGGCGGCGCCGTTGTTCTCGGCCGCGCGGGTGACGATGCGCACGCCGTTGACCCAGGCTTCGCGCAGCGGCGTGTTGACGATGTGGAGCGGCATCGGCGGGGCGTCGTCGGCGGCCGCCGGCGCCGGCTGCTCGGCCGGGGCGGCGGTGTCGCTGTCGGACTGGCGCGCGGCCACGGCGGCCAGGGTGCTGGTGTTGTTGGCCTGCGCGGCGGCGCCGGTCTGCTGGGCGGCGGCGCTGGCGGCCGCCGCGGCGGTCGCGCTGGCCTGGGCGGCCGCGGCGGTGGCGGCGTCCTCGGCGCCGCTCGCGGCCGGCGTCACCGCCACGCTGGCGGCGGCCAGGTTGAGGCGGGTGGCGCTGGTGTTCAGGGTGGCGGCCGCGCTGACGGCCTCGACGCCGCCGGCGCTGTCGGCGCCAGCGCCCGGCGCGGCCGGGGCCGGGGCCGGGGCGGGCGCGGGCGCCACGTTCAGCAGCGAGCTCACCATGGCCGGCAGCACGCTGCCGGCGGCGGCCGTGCCGGAACCGCTGGCGTCGTCGCTGCCGCTGTCGCCGCCATCCTCCGCGCCGCCGGCGGCCACGTCGGCCAGATTCAGCAGCTGCGAGAACAGCGGCGCCACCACCGGGGCGGCGTCGGCGGCCGCCTGCGCGGCGGCGGCCGAGACGGCGGCTGCCGTGCTGTCGGCGCTGTCGCGGGCCTCGGCCTGGTTGGCGGCGGACGCGCTCTGGCGGCCGGCGTTGGCCGGGCCGGGCTGGGTGTTCTGATGGTTCTGGCTGGCGGGCGCCGGCTTGGCGGCCGGCTTGCTGTCACTCCTGGTGTCGACGACGGCCTTGGCGGTGGCGCCCGTACCCTTGCCGCCGTTGACGGCGGTCTGGTTGGCGGCCACCGGGGCGGTCAGTTCGGCCTGGGCGGCGCGCGCCGCCGCCGTTGCGCTGGAGAGTGTCGTGGTCATGCTTGGATTCCGCTTTCTGCTTGTTCGTTTTCGAGGGCGTAGGCGAGCCAGCCCTCCTTGTTTGCCTGCATGTCGTGCAAGCGCCGCGCCAGGTCATCGGTGGCGCGGTCGCAGCGCTTGACTGCCTCGTTGTGCATCTGCCGCAGGGCCGACAGCGCGGCCCGCTCGGCGCCGCTCCACTGGCCCTGCGCCGCCATCTGCGGCAGCACGGTTGCCATTAACGTGTTAATCGCCGCCAGCGCCTTCCAATCCTCGGAAGCGATGGCGGCGCTCATTTTCTGCGCCATCTGCAGCAGGGTGCGCTGCCTATCCATTGGTTTTAGCCTGCACGCCCAGCCATCCTTTTTTGATCGTGGTCAGCAGGGTGGTGACCTCGTCGATGATGGCCGGGTCGAGGCTGACGCCGGCCGTGTACAGGCGGCCGGCGCAATAGTCGTACAGGCGTCCCAGGTTTTCCACCACCTCGCCGCCGTTGTCGAAGTCCAGCGAGCTCGACAGGCCGTTGATGATGTCGGTGCACTTGTTCAGGCTCTTGGCCTTGAGCTCGTAGCGCTTGCCGACGATGTGGCCGCGCGCGCGCGCCAGCTCTTCGAGCAAGCCGTCGGTCAGCACCAGCACCAGCTCAATCGGCGAGGCGCGCGCAACCTGGGCGTCGAGATTGGTGGTGTGGTAACTGCTATAGGCTTCCTGGTTCAACATGGTATTCACCGTACGGGTCAAAAAATGGCAAGGTTTAGTTCTCGCTGTCGCTGGAGAACAGGGCGGTAAACATGTTCGAGGTGGTGGTCATCGACGACTGCAGCTCCTGCAGCTTGGTAAATTGGGCCAGGTAACGCTGGTAGGCGTTGTCGAACTGGGTTTGCAGCGTGGCCTGGCGCTCGGCGATGTCGGTCTGCTGCTTGGTGACGGCGTCGCGGCGGCTGGCGATGTAGCCGCCGGCGCTGCTGGTCCAGGCGGTGGTCAGCTTGTTCATCGCGCCCAGCACGCCGCTGTCGACGCCGACGCCGGCGCGGCCGAACAGGCTGTCCAGCGTGCCCGGGTTGGCGGCGATGGTCTTGTTCAGGCGCGCGGTGTCCAGCGTCAGCGTGCCATCCTTGGCGGCGGTGATGCCGAAGTTGATCAGCGAGATGCCGCCGGTGGCCGCGCGCAGCGCCGCGTTCAGGCGGTCGCGCAGGTTGAGCACGCCGGCGTCGCTGTGGAAGGCGGCGTCGGCGCTCTTGGGCGTGCTGTCGGTGCTGGAGGCGGCGCTGTGGTCGCCGGCGGCGGTCAGGGTGTCGAACACGCCCAGCAGGGTGTTGTAGGCGGTGATGAAGCTTTGCACATTGGTGGCGGTGGCGCTGCTGTCGGCCGCCACCGTCATGGTCACCGGCGCCGCGCCGGCCGCCTGCGCCTGGGTGATGGTGAACGACACGTCGTCCACCACGTTGAAGGTGTTGGAGGCCTGCTGCACCTTGGTGCCGGCCTGGCCGCCCACCCAGACGATGGCGTCGGCGGCGGCGGTCAGCGTGGTTTGCGCCGACAGGTCGGACTGCAGGTTGGCGTCGCCCAGGCCGGAGACGTCGATCGAGGCCACGCCGTTGGCGGCGCCGGTCTTGGCCGAGGTCAGCACCAGCTTGGACTGGCCGTTGACCGTCATGGTGGAGGCGGTCACGCGCGAGCCGTTGTTGGCCGCCGAGTTGATCGCGGCCGCCACTTCCTTGGCGCTCAGCACGCCGTCCATATTGCTGTCGGCGTTGGCCAGGTCGACCTGGAACGAGGAGCCGTCGGCCAGCATCACGTTCATGGCGCCGGCGTTGGTGGCCACGCTGTCGTTGACGTTGTACGACACCTGGCCCGAGGTGGCCAGCTGCTCGACGTAGAACGAGTAGGTGCCGGCCACGGCCTTGGAGGTGGCGCTGGCGGTGGCGATCGCGGTGTTGCTGAAGGTGGCGGCGTTGGCGCTCACGCTCTTGGTGCCGCTGGCCAGCGCGCTCATGCTGCTCTGGAACGCGCTCAGCGCCGAACCCAGCGTGGTCAGCGCCGACGCCGTCGCGGTGGCCCTGGTGGAACGGCCGTCGAGGATCGCCTTGGTGCCGGCCACGTAGGCGTTGGCCAGGTTCTCCGCGGTGGTTTTCGGATCGTAGGTTGGACTGCTGATGACTGCCATGATCGTGCTCCTGGAAAGGATAATGAAGTGTACCCTGATATAGGGCGACCTTAATCGTTTCCGTATGAAAATATTTCTAACGATTTTTTGTAACGGCGCTTATTTCTGGCCGCGCAGCCACAGTTGCGTTGCCAGTTCGTCATGTTGCTTGCGTTCCTTGACGTTCTGCTGGCGGTTGTAGACCTGTTGCTCCTTGGTCAGCACCTTGTCCATCACCTCGCGCTTGGCCCACGCCTTGTTGAGCGCCTGTTGCGACACCGCCATGTCGGCCTCGTGCATGTGCAGGTCGAGCCGGTGGCTGTCGGCCATGGCCATCACGGCCTGCTTGTAGTCGCCGCAGTTGCCGGCCAAGGCAGGGTGGAGGTTGCCGCTCGGGCCGCTGTTGGTGTACAGGCTGGTCAGGCGCTCGAGGTTCTTCTGATACCGCTCGCGCACGCTGGCCTTCTCCGCCATTTCCGTCTGCAGGCGCTCGACTTCCGTGTTGCGCAGGGCCACCAGGGTGGTCAGGTTGCGGATTTTCTGTTGGCTCATGATGTCATCAGCTTTTCAAGTTGGGCGATGCAATGGGCGATCGGGGCTTCTTCCTTGGTGCCCTGGCACAGGAAATCTTCGACCCTGGGGTGCAGCTGCACCGCCTTGTCGGTGACCGGGTCGGCGCCCGGCACGTAGGCGCCCAGCGGGATCAGGTCGCGCACGCGGTCGTGGCGCGCCATGCTGGCCTTGAGCGCGCGCGCGGCCATCATGTGCTCGTGGCTGATGACTTGCGCCATGCAACGGCTGATCGAGGCGGCGATGTCGATCGCCGGGTAGTGGCCGCGCTCGGCCAGCTCGCGCGTCATGACGATGTGGCCGTCGAGGATGGCGCGCGCGGTGTCGACCACCGGGTCCTGGTGGTCGTCGCCCTCGGCCAGCACGGTGTAGATGGCGCTCATGCTGCCGGCCTGGTTCTCGCCGTTGCCGGCCGATTCCACCAGCTGCGGCAGGTTGGAGAACACCGACGGCGGATAACCCTTGGTGGCGGGCGGCTCGCCCAGCGCCAGCGCCACCTCGCGCAGCGCCATGGCGTAGCGGGTCAGCGAGTCGACCAGCAGCAGCACGTTCTTGCCCTGGTCGCGATAGTGGGCCGCGATCGAGTGGCACAATTCGGTCGCCATCACGCGCATCAGCGGGCTCTCGTCGGCCGGGGCGATCACCAGCACGGCCTTCTGCAAGCCATCCTTGCCCAGCGACATGTCGACAAACTCGCGCACCTCGCGCGAACGCTCGCCGATCAGGCCCACCACCACCACGTCGGCCACGGTCTGGCGGGTCATCAGGCCCAGCAGCACCGACTTGCCGACGCCGGAGCCGGCCATCAGGCCCACGCGCTGGCCCTTGCCCAGCGTCAGCATGGCATTGATGGCGCGCACGCCGACGTCGAGCGGCTCGGTGACCGGCTTCTTCTTCAGCGGATGGATGCGCGGCGGCTGCGAGTCGAGCGGGAAATCGCCGCTCAGCTTGCCCAGGCCGTCGATCGGCTCGCCCAGCCCGTTGACCATGCGGCCGAGCCAGCCGGAGCCGATCTGCAGGCTGATCTTCTCGGGCGAGGGCAGCACGCGGGCGCCGGTGGTCAGGCCCACGGCCTTCTTGAACGGCATCAGGAATGATAGTTTGTCGCGGAAACCGACCACCTGCGCGTCCAGCCATTCGCCGTTGACTGTCTCTATCTGGCAACGCTGGCCCGTGTGCAGCGGGCAACCCACGGCCTCAAGCAACAAACCGGACGCGCCCACCAGGCGCCCGGTCGGGGTCGCCATGGGTACCGAACCCAGTTCCAGATTGCGTAAGGCATCTGCGATCACTCTTCGATCTCCGGTTCATCGCCGCTGTCGGCGATCTGTAGTTGATTATCGACCTGTTCCATGACCGCCGCAAGCCGTTGATGGCAGCCGGCATCGACTTCATTATCGCCAGCCTTGATGCGGCATTCCCCCACCTCGAGACGGGCGTCCGGGATCAGGTTCCAGCGCTTGGAACGTTTCGGGTCGAGCTCGGCGATGCGCTTGAGCTCCTCCGGGTTCAGGTAGACATCGATTTCATCGCGGGTCGGCGGCATCGAGGCCAGGGTTTCCTCCACCAGGGCCATCAGTTGCACCGGCTGCAAGGCCAGTTCGGCGCGGATCACCTGGCGCGCGACTTTCGCCACCAGATCCACCACTTCCTTGCGCTGGGCCGCGCGGTAGTCCGAGCGCAGCTTTTTCAGGCTTTTCAGCATGGCGTCCACCGGGCGCGCCATCTGGTCGTAGGCCACCAGGGTTTCGTGGCGGCCTTCCTCGCGGCCCTGTTCCTGGCCCGCCAGGCGGCCGGCCTCGAAGCCGTCCTCCTGGCCGCGCGCCAGGCCGATCTCGTAGCCGTCGCGCTGGCCCTGCTCGAAGCCCTCGCTGACCGAGGCGGCCCACTGGGCGCCGCCATCGCCGCCATGGCCGTGGCCATGGCCCTGGGCGGCCGCCGCGGCCGCGCGCTGGGTGGTGAACTGCGCCAGCGGCGGGAAGCGGTAGGGACGGAATTGCTTCATTCAACCACCTGCTCGGCGAACAGTTGGATCTCGACCTCGCCGGCGTCGGCCAGCGCCTTGACGGTGGCCATGATTTCCTGGCGGGTTTGCTCGATGCGCGACATCGGCACCGGGCCGGCGCGCCGCATCATGTCCTCGAAGGCCTGGGCCTGACGTTTCGGCATCGTTTTCAGGACGGCGTCGCGGACTGCCACGTCGGCGCCCTTGAGCGCGATGGCCCACTGCTCCAGCGGCACGTCCTCGAGGATGCGGGTGATGGCCTGCTCGGTCTGGTTGCCGAGGATGAAGAAGTCGTACATCGACAGCTCGATCTTGGACACCACCTCCGGGTCGTGCGCGCGCAACAGTTCCACCATCTGCGCGCGGTTGCTCGGCAGGCGGTTCAGGATCTCGGCGGTCTGGCGGATGCCCTCGACGCTGGTGCCCTGCGAGTCGAACGAGCTCAGGCAGCGATCCACCAGCTCGTCCAGCTCCTTCAGCAGGTCGGCGTCGATCTCCTCCATGCGCGCCAGGTTGAGCAGCACCAGGTCGCGGCTGTCCTGCGGCAGGGCGTCGATGATCTGGCCGGCCAGCGCGGCCGGCAGGAAGGCCAGGAACACCGCCTGCATCTGCACGTGCTCGTTGGAGATGTATTCTGCCAGCCACTTGGGCGAGGCCCACTGCAGGCGCGCCATCTTGGGCCGCAGCTCGTCGCCGTAAATATTGTTGAGCACGGTGTTGGCGAGGTCGCCGCCGAGCGCCAGGTCGAGCGAGCGCTTCAGGTAGGAGCGCGAGGCGCCATGCACGCCCGATTGCTCGCGGTAATCGTCGAAGAACTTCTGCATCGCGTTCTTGACCGATTCCACCTTGATGCCGCTCATGCGCGACATCACCTGCGTCACCTCCAGCAATTCCTCGCGCGACAGGCAGCGCAGCACGGCCGCGGCCGGCTCCTCGCCGATGCTGAGCAGCACGATGGCGGCCTGCTCGACCGGGGTCAGCTTGGTCGGGATGGCGTATTCGCCGCCATCATCATCCATGTTATTGAGTTCGGCCATTTTTCTGCATCCATTGTTTGACGACTTCGGCTACGCGTTCCGGTTCCTTCGCGGCCAGCACTTTCAGGTGGTCGACCATGACGTCGACTGCCGAGCCCGGCGGCGGCAGGTCGTAGTTTTCCAGCAGCGGCACCACCGGCATGCCCGGCTGGGCCGCCATGCCGCCCAGCGCCGGGGCGGCGCCCGGCGCGCCCGGCGCGGCGGTGCCGGCCAGCGCGGCCTGTTCCTTGGCGGCCGCTTCCTTGGCTTCCTTGGCGGCGGCCACGGCGGCCTGCTCGGCGGCGCGGCGTTCGGCGGCGATGCGCGCCGCCTCCTTCGGGTCCGGGGTGAAGCGCATGGTGATCAGGCGCATGATCGGGCGCAGCAGCAGCAGGTAGCCGAGCAGGGCGGCCACGGCGTAGATCGCGTACTTGCTGATGTCGACGATGTTGTCGCGCTCCTCCCACCACTGGACCGGGGCGGCCTTGGCCGGGAAGTTCATGGCCGACACCACCAGCTGGTCGCCGCGCTCGGCGTTGATGCCCAGGCCGTTGCGCAGGATTTTGTCGATGTTGGCGATCTCGGCCGCGCTCCAGCCGGTCTTGGGCGTGGGCGAGGCGGCCTGCGCCAGCACCACCGCCACGCTGAGTTTTTCCAGGCGGCCGCGGCTGCGCTTGGTCTGGGTGATGCTGCGGTCGTACGCGTACTGGCGGGTGGTGGCGTTCTTGCGCGCGGTGCCATCGGCCGGCGCGGTGTTCGGATCGTTGGCGCCCCCGGCGGTCTGCTGGTTGGCGGCGGCCGGGTTGGCGGCGGCCGGCGGCGGACGGTTGGACAGGGTGCCGGGCACGCCCATCACCATGCGGTTGCGGTCCTGCTCCTCGCGCATGGCCTCGCTGGTGACCTTGGGGTCGGCGCCGTATTTTTCCACGGTTTCCTCGACGCGGTCGTTGTCCACCGCGGCCGCCACCGACATGCGGTAGTTGTCGTCGCCGATGACCGGGCCCAGCAGGCCCTTGATGTTGGCTTTCACCTCGTCGGCGTAGCGCTTGCTGGCGTCGTTGCCGCTGGTGCCGGCGTCGAAGCCGTCGGCCAGGTCGATGTGGGCCGACAGCAGGTTGCCGGCCTGGTCCACCAGGCTGACGCGCGCCGGCGCCAGGCTGGCCACGCTGCCGGCCACCATGTTGACCACGGCGGCGATCGCCTCCGGCGCCAGCGTGCGGCCCGGCTTGAGCTGCACCACCACCGAGGCCGAGGATTTCTCGCCGTCCGAGGACACGAACGAGGTCGACTTGGCGATCGACAGGTGCACGCGCGCGTGCGAGATGGCGTCCAGCGTCATGATCGACTGCGCCAGCTCGCCCTCGAGGCCGCGGCGGAAGCGCACGTCCTGCACGAACTGCGACACGCCCAGCGGGTCGTTCTTGTCCATCAGCTCGAGGCCGGCCGGCAGCTGCGCGGTCACGCCCTTGGCGGCCAGCAGCATGCGCACCTTGCCCAGCATCGAGTCGGGCACCAGCACCTGGCCGCTCTCCGGGTGGATGCGGTAGGGGATGTGCTCGGTGTCCAGCACGTTCATCATGTCCGGCGCCGCCACCTTCTCGCGCGCGCCAAACACCGGCTTGTAGCTGGCCTGGTTGCTCCACATGTACATCAGCACCAGCGCGGTCAGGCCGATGGCCAGCAGCAGCAGCGGGTACAGGGTTTTCAGCAGGTTGGGCGACAGCGCCGACGCCGCCGCGGACGGATTGGCGCGCCAGCGCTCGAAGGCGGACTTGATGGTGTTGATCACGTTGTGGGCTTTCGCTTGGGCTTACAGCGGTAATTTGATGAGTTCGTCGAGGCCGCCCATCACCTTGTTGCGCACCTGCATCAACATCGAGAAGGACAGGCTGGCTTCCTGGCTGGACAGCATGGCGCCGACCAGGTCGTCGCTCTTGCCGGAATCCACGTCCGCCATCTTCTGGCCGGCCTCGACGTCCTGGCCGTTGACCTTGTCGATGGCGCTCTGCATGGACTGGGCGAAGGAGAAGGCGCCCTGGGGCTCGTGCGCGCCGTACTGGTTGGCGGCGGCGATGGTTTGCTGGCCGCTGTTGGCCATGTTTTGCGCCGCGCTGGTCAGCGAGGCGAGGTCAGCCTGTATCAGGCTGGAGAATCCGTTACTCATGGTGCTACCCCCGTGTTTGCCGCGTTTTTTTACCGCGTTGAATCCAGATGACTACCTTAGCGAGATTGCCGAAAAGCAGCAAGCCCATGTGGCAGATTTGTGGTGCGCTATACCAAACGTGCTACACATCCGTTGCGCCATGTCACAGTCTTGCAATAAAGATAGTGTAGGGCGGTGCCATGGCGGCGGATGCGGAGGGTTGGAACGGCGCGTAACCTTAACCCGGGGAAATCATTGCGCCGCGCGCCGTGGCGCTGGCCGAAACAATTTTATCCAGGCAAATGTCGTTATAAATCATTCACTAAGCGCCGTTTGTTGAAGTAATCAAAGCTGCGGATCAAGTAGTTGAAGCTTACCGGCTAGCAACATTCTTGTAAAGCGCTATTTATCCCTGCGGAAATTAACGCGCCAAATATTGTAAATTAGCAATAATGTGAATTTTGATGTATGCTGCTACCGAGATCGTCCTACTTTACGTTACGATTGAGCACCAAACCAAATTTTGCGCTGGAAACAACCAGTTTTTAGCTGGATAGTGCGATGATGGAGGAGTGGGAAAGAATTAACCGCCATGGCCAACACATGACAACGACAAAACAGACGCAACATCAAGTGCTGGACCCCAGCCTGCTGGGCCGTCCGGTACACCTGCTGCCGATCTTTGCGGCCCAGTTGCGCGACGATCTGGCGCAGTCCATGCGCCTGAACATGAACCGCCGTTACTGGGGCGGTTTCACGGTGCAGGACGTGGCGTTCAGCCGCCTGGAGGGCAACGAGATCCGCAGCCGCTGGCTCAGTTTTGCCGCGCCGGCCGGCCAGATCGCCTTCTCGCTCGAGCGCAAGGTGCTGCTCAGCGTGCTCAATTACCGTTACGGCAGCGGCACCAAGGCCGAGGCCAAGCCCGACAGCGCGGCCGCGGTGGACGAGGCCGCGGTGCGCGTGACCGCCACCGAGGAGCGTCTGGCTGTGGTGCTGGGGCAACAGTTGGCCGGCACCCTGGCCGGCCGCATCGAACTCAACCTGCCCGCCATCGACAAGCCGGCCCCGGCCGAGGGGGAGGCCGGCGAGGGCGCCGAGACCGAATTCAAGCCGGCGCCGGGCTCGCACCCGCCCAAGGGCACCTGGGTGATCACCGTCACCGTGGCCGAGAGCGCCGGCGGCATGAGCGGCCAGTTCTGGTTCGCGCTCGATAAAAATCTGATGGCCAGCGTGCTGCGCGGCCTGCTGCGCGACCGCGACGGCGGCAAGAAGCCCAAGGCGGCGGCGCCGCTGGCCCAGCGCCTGCAGGTCGGCCTGGTGGGCCGCCTGGCCAGCAAGGAGGTCACGCTGGGCGCCCTGTACGATTTGCAGGTCGGCGATGTGATCCCGATCAGCCTGTCCAGAGCAGACGTCCTGCTCGAAGATTCCCGCCTGTTTACGGCCGCGGTCACCGAGCACAAAGGCAAACTCTGTTTAACCTCTTTTGAAGACGCAGAATAATGATGAACATGAACGTAGCCAACCCTAGCGACGCCCTGCTGGAAGACCTGTCCGAAGAGATGATCATCGACCAGCCCGGCAACGAGCTGACCGACCTCCCGGCCAGCACGCCGCGCCGCGACCTGCCAGCCATGATGCGCAAGATCCCGGTGACCTTGACGCTGGAAGTGGGGTCGGCCCGCATCTCGCTGCAGGACCTGATGAACATCGGTCCCGACAGCGTGGTGGAACTGGACGTGCTGGCCGGCGAGCCGCTGGTGATCAAGGTCAACGGCACCGCCATCGGCCGCGCCGAGGTGGTGGTGGCGGGCGAGAACTACGGCCTCAAAGTGATCGACCTCGACGGTCTGAATCTGGACATGATGACTCCATGATCCGGTGTCTGAATGCGCGTCGCCTGCGGGCGATGGCGCCGGTCGCCGCCTTGCTGGGCCTGGCCTTGTGCGCCATGCCGGCCCAGGCGGTCGACCTGCTGGCCAATGTGGTGCCGGGAGCCAAGACCGAGCTGACGGTCAAGATGCAGATCCTGATCATCATGACCTTGCTGGGCTTGCTCCCGGTGATGGTCATGATGATGACCAGCTTCACCCGCTTCGTGATCGTGCTGTCGCTGCTGCGCCAGGCCCTGGGCCTGCAGCAGGGCCTGCCCAACCGGGTGATCACCGGGGTGGCGCTGATCCTGACCCTGCTGGTGATGCGGCCGATCGGCAACGAGATCTGGCGCGACGCCTTCGTGCCCTACGACCAGGACAAGATCGGCCTGGAGACCGCGCTGCAGATCGCCGAAAAGCCGGTGTCGCGCTTCATGCTGGCGCAAACCAGCAAGGCGGCGCTGCAGCAGATCGCCCACCTGGCCGGCGAGGACAAGATCACCGAGCCGGCGCAGCACGCGTTCACCGTCAAGCTGGCGGCGTTCGTGCTGTCCGAGCTGAAGACCGCGTTCCAGATCGGCTGCATGCTGTTCATCCCCTTCCTGGTGATCGACCTGGTGGTGTCGTCGGTGCTGATGGCGATGGGCATGATGATGCTGTCGCCGCTGGTGATCTCGCTGCCGTTCAAGCTGCTGCTGTTCGTGCTGGTGGATGGCTGGACCCTGACCGTCAATACGCTGGTGACCAGCGTGCAGGCCTACTGAAAAGGCGCGCCTTATGCTGACTCCCGAAATTGCCGTCGACCTGGTGGTTGAGTCGCTGCACATCGTCATGCTGCTGGTGGTGATCCTGGTCGTGCCCGGCCTGATCACCGGCCTGCTGGTGGCGCTGTTCCAGGCCGCCACCCAGATCAATGAACAAACGCTGAGTTTCCTGCCGAGGTTGCTCATCACGCTGCTGGCCATCATCCTGGCCGGGCGCTGGATGTCGACCCTGCTGATGGACTTCTGCGTGTCCATCTTTACCCGCGCCGCCACCCTGGTCGGCTAGGCTTGCCGCCATGGAACCCGTCCTCGCCCAGTTGCTGCCGCTGCTGACCGCCGTCTGGTGGCCGTTCTGCCGCATCCTGGCGATGTTCATCGGCGCGCCGGTGCTGGGCGAGGCGGTGACGCCGACCACGGTGCGCATCCTGATCGCGCTGGTGCTGTCCATCCTGATGCTGCCGCTGACCTCGGGCGTGGACTGGGGCCCGGCCGCGATCAACCCGTTCTCGCTGCACGGCGTGGTGGCCACCATCGAGCAGGCCCTGATCGGCTTCGTGCTCGGGCTGGCGTTCCACTTCGCGATGTCGGTCATCGGCGTGCTGGGCTTCATGGTGTCCTCGCAGATGGGCCTGTCGATGGCGGTGATGAACGACCCGCTCAACGGCCAGTCGTCGGACGTCACCTCGGCGCTGCTGTCGACCCTGGCCATCATCGTGTTCTTCGCCATCGACGGCCACCTGGTGATCGCCAATGTGATCGGCCAGAGCTTCAAGGCTTGGCCGCTCGGCCACGGCATCGGCAACCCGCTGCTGGAGGCGGTGGCCTACAACGTCGCATGGATCTTCTCGGCGGCCATGCTGCTGGCCATCCCGGTGGTGTTTTCCACCCTGGTGGTGCAGCTGGGCTTTGGCTTCCTCAACCGGGTGGCGCCCAGCCTCAACCTGTTCGCGCTGGGCTTTTCCGTGATCACCATCTTCGGCCTGCTGATGCTGGCGCAGGTGGTGCGTTTCATCCCCGAGCACTACGTGCGCATGACCAACATGGTGCTGGAGCTGATCCGCCAGCAGATGCAGGTGGCGGTCCATGGCTGACGAGAGCACAGGCGACAAAACAGAAAAGGCTTCACAGCAGAAGCTGAAGAAATCCCGCCAGGAAGGGCAGGTGGTGCGCTCGCGCGACCTGTCCACCGCGATCGGCATCCTGGTCAGCCTGAAATTGTTCGTCTACCTGCTGCCCGGCTACCTGATGGAGTTCAACGAACTGTTCCACCAGAGCTTCGCGCCGCTGGACGGCGACGGCGCCATCGACAACGCCATGTCCACCGTGTTCGGCAGCTCGATGGTGTTGCTGATCAAGATGGTGCTGCCGCTGTTCGTGGTGCCGCTGTTCATCATGCTGGGCGCCATGGTGCCGGGCGGCTGGGTGGTCTCGACCAAGCACTGGGAACCCAAGCTGTCGCGCATGAGTCCGATGTCGAATATCGGCCGCCTGTTCAGCGGCAAGCACGCGTTCGAGCTGGCCATCTCGATCGGCAAGGCCGGTGTGCTGATCGCCGTGCTGATCCACGTGGCCCGCTCCAGCGTGGCCGACTACACCCAGCTTCAGCTGATGCCGATCGGCCAGGCCATGCTGCACGGCTCCGGCCTGATGCTGGATGGCCTGATGGCCATGGTGGCGGTGTTCGTGATCTTCGCCCTGATCGACGTGCCGGCCCAGGCCTGGTTCTTCGCCAAGAACCAGCGCATGTCCAAGCAGGACCTGAAGGAAGAACACAAGTCGACCGAGGGCCGCCCCGAGGTCAAGAGCCGCATCCGCCAGCTGCAGCGGGCGCTGGCGCGGCGCAGCGCGCGCAAGAGCGTGCCCAGCGCCGACGTCGTGATCGTCAACCCGGAGCACTACGCGGTCGCGCTCAAGTACGACCTCAGCAAGGCCGAGGCGCCGTACGTGGTGGCCAAGGGCGTGGACGAGATGGCGCTCTACATCCGCCAGCTGGCGGTGGAATTCAAGATCGAAGTGATGGAGCTGCCGCCGCTGGCGCGCGCCATCTACAACACCAGCCAGGTCAACCAGCAGATCCCGGTGCAGCTGTACCAGGCGGTCTCGCAGGTGCTGAACTATGTGCTGCAGTTGCAGGCATTCCGTACCGGACGGCGCGCGGCCGAGCCGGAACGTCCAAAAGAAGTTGTTGTGCCCACATCCATGAGCGAGGTTAAGCAGTGAATTTTTTACAGACGATGCTAACGGAGATCCGTCGCCACAAGTTTGCCACGCCGGCGTTCCTGCTGATCATCCTGGCGATGATCATGCTGCCGCTGCCGCCGATATTGCTGGACGTGATGTTCACCTTCAATATCGTGCTGGCGCTGATCGTGATCCTGGGCTCGGTGTCGGTGCGCCGGCCGCTGGACTTCTCGGTGTTCCCGACCGTGCTGCTGGCCACCACCATGCTGCGCCTGACGCTGAACGTGGCGTCCACCCGGGTGGTGCTGCTGCACGGCCATGAGGGCACGGCCGCCGCCGGCCACGTGATCGAGGCCTTCGGCAACGTGGTGGTGGGCGGCAACTACGTGGTCGGCATCGTGGTGTTCGTGATCCTGATGATCATCAACTTCATGGTGGTGACCAAGGGCGCCGAGCGCATTTCGGAAGTATCGGCGCGCTTCACGCTGGACGCCTTGCCGGGCAAGCAGATGGCGATTGACGCCGACCTCAACGCCGGCCTGATCAACCAGGAAAAAGCCCAGCAGCGCCGCCTGGAAGTGGCCTCCGAGGCCGACTTCTACGGCGCCATGGACGGCGCCTCCAAGTTCGTGCGCGGCGATGCCGTGGCCTCGATCCTGATCCTGATCATCAACATGGTCGGCGGCGTGGCGATTGGCGCGCTGATGCAGGACATGTCGTTCGGCGACGCCTTCAAGCAATACGCGCTGCTGACCATCGGTGACGGCCTGGTGGCGCAAATCCCGGCGCTGCTGCTGTCGGCCGCAGCCGCCATCCTGGTGACCCGCATCTCGGACTCGGGCGACTTCGAACAGCAGGTGGGCAGCCAGGTGCTGACCTCGCCGCAGGTGATGTTCAGCGCGGCCGGCATGATGATCGTGCTGGCCCTGGTGCCGGGCATGCCGTGGCAGATGTTCGGGCCGTTCGCGCTGGTGCTGGCCTACGTCGGCTGGAAGCTGCTGAACCGGGTGCAAAAGCCCGAGACCAACAACCTTGACGCCATCGAGGCCGCGCTGCGCGAAGACCGCGCGCCCGAGCTCGACTGGTACAGCCTGCCGGCCGTGCAGCCGCTGCAGATCGCGGTCGGCTACAAGCTGGTGAGCCTGATCGACAAGGCGCATGGCGAGCCGCTGACCAAGCGCGTCAAGGGCGTGCGTCAGAGCCTGTCGGAAGCCATGGGCCTGCTGCTGCCGCCGATCGGCGTGCGTGACGACCTGGGCCTGAAGCCGACCCAGTACTCGGTGATCTTGTCGGGCAGCGTGGTGGCGCAGGCGGAAGTGTTCGCCGACCGCCTGATGGCGATCGCCTCGCCCAACGTGTACGGCCAGATCGACGGCATCCCCGGCATCGAGCCGGCCTACGGCATGCCGGTGACGTGGATCGAGACCAGCGAGAAGGCCAACGCGCTGGGGCTGGGCTACCAGGTGGTGGAGGCGCCGAGCGCGATCGCCACCCACCTGTCCAAGCTGATCCGCGAATACCTGCCCGAGCTGTTCCGTCACGAGGACGTGCCGGCGCTGCTGGAGCGCCTGACGGCGATCTCGCCCAAGCTGGCGGCCGCGCTGGACAAGGCGCTGACCCACACCCAGCTGCTGCGCGTGTTCCGGGTGCTGCTGGCGGAAAACGTCTCTCTGAAGGACATCGTGCCGATCGCCACCACGCTGGTGGACAGCTCGGAAACCACCAAGGACCCGATCCTGCTGGCGGCCGAGGTGCGTTGCGCGCTGCGGCGTCAGATCGTCACCAGCCTGTTCGGCCAGAAGACCGAGATGCAAGCCTTCAACCTGGGCGGCGACCTGGAAAACATGCTGCTTGGCTCGCTGAACCAGGCGCGCCAGAGCGGCAAGGTGGTGCTGGACAACTACCCGATCGATCCGCACCTGCTGGCGCAGCTGCAGGTCAACATGCCGGTGGCGCGCGAGCAGATGAAGCAGCAGGCCACGCCGCCGCTGCTGCTGGTGCTGCCGCAGATCCGCCCCTTGCTGGCGCGCTACGCGCGCCTGTTCGCGCCGGGCCTGCACGTACTGTCCTACAACGAAATCCCGGAAAACCGCGAAGTCAGCATCATCGGCACCGTCGGCTAACTCCGGGGTCAGGTCCTCCATTTCTACACGAGCCCAGCGGTAGGCGCGCCTACCGCTGGGCTCGTGTAGAAATGGAGGACCTGACCCCGGAGTTTATGCAAGCAGGCCGAGCAGGGCGCTGACGAGGATCACCGGGATCACGCCGCGCTTGTAGCGGAAGAGCGCCACGCCGGCCGCCAGGCCGATCAACGCCGCCGGCCATTCGAAGCGGCCGTGCCAGCCCGCCGGCCACAGGGTGTGCCACGCGAAGAACAGCGCCAGGTTGAGGATCACCCCCACCACCGCCGCCGTGATCGCGGTCAGCGGCGCGGTGAATTTGAGCTTGCCATGGGTCGATTCGATGAACGGCCCGCCCAGCAGGATGAACAGGAACGATGGCAGGAAGGTGAAGTAGGTCGCCACCGCCGCCGCCAGCGCGCCCGCCGCCAGCAAGGCCTGCGGCCCGAGGAAGGCGGTGTTCCAGCCACCCGCGAATCCGACGTACGACACCACCATGATCAGCGGCCCCGGCGTGGTCTCGCCCAGCGCCAGCCCGTCCATCATCTGCGCCGCGCTCAGCCACTGGTGCTGCTCCACCGCGCCCTGGAATACGTAGGGCAGCACGGCGTAGGCGCCGCCGAAGGTCAGCATGGCGGCCTTGCTGAAGAACCACGCCATTTGCGTCAACACGCCTTGTTGGCCGAACATGGCCAGCAGCAGCGACATCGCGCCCAGCCACAGCAGCAGATGCACGCCCAGCACCAGCCAGAAGCGCGGCCAGCGGAAGCGCGCGTGCGCCGGCGGCGGGGTGTCGTCGTCGATCAGCGCCGGCGCATGGGCGCCGCCGGCCTGGCCGTGGCCGCCGCCGCCGCTGAAGCGCCGCGGCGCCAGCCAGCCGGTGAGGGCGGCCATCAGCACGATCAGCGGGAACGGCGCCCGCAGCACGAAGATGGCGATGAAGGCCAGCGCCGCCACGGCCCACTGCCAGCCGTTGCGCAGCGCGCGCGAGCCGACCCGCCACGCCGCGTGCAGCACCAGCGCGGTCACGGCCGGCTTGATGCCGTAGAACAGGCCGGCAACCAGCGGCACGTTGCCCCACGCCATGTACAGCCACGACAGGCCGACCAGGATGAACAGCGAGGGCAGCACGAACAGCACGCCGGCCGCGATGCCGCCGCGCGTGCGGTGCAGCAGCCAGCCGATGTAGGTGGCCAGTTGCTGCGCCTCGGGGCCGGGCAGCAGCATGCAGTAGTTGAGGGCGTGCAGGAAGCGTTGTTCGGAGATCCAGCGCCGCCGCTCCACCAGCTCCTGGTGCATGATGGCGATCTGGCCGGCCGGGCCGCCAAAGCTGATGAAGCCGAGCTTGAGCCAGTAGCCGAAGGCTTGGCCGAAGCTGGGATGCGGCGGCTGCGGCGCCGTCATGCGGACTCGGAGAACAGGTCGTCGGGAACGGTGGGGGTGGACAGCAGCACGGCCACCTCGGCCATGGAGCGGAACAGGGCCTGGGTCAGGGCCGCCGTGTGCAGCCGGCTCGGGTAGGAATGCTCGCCGCCCGAGGCCGGCAGCTCGCGGCGCAGCCGGCAGCGCAGGATGCTCAGGCCGGAGCGGCTGACCACCGCCGCCAGCTGCGGCAGCATGTCGCGCATGTGCTGCATGGCCGCCGTTTGCGCCGCGCCCACCTCCAGCACCACGCCGTTGCCGCTGGCCGGCTCCATCTGGATCACCACCCGGCCGACGCCGGGCAGCATCAGTTCCAGCCGCAGCGCCACGCGCGCGCGGCGCCGGCGGTTGCGGTCGTATTCCTCGTCGTCCTTGACCACCACCTTGAGCACCAGCCGCTCGGCGCCCCAGGCGTAGACGGCGAAGCGCCACGGTTCCATCTCGGTCACCAGCGGCGTGCCGGGACGGCCGTCGCGCATGGAGGAGGGCGTGTGGTCGGTCATGAACAGGCTGGCCGGCAGGTGCTGGCCGCTGGCTTGCTCGAGCCAGGCGGCGCGCTGCTCGCCGTAGGTGCGCACCATCACCTGCCACGAGGCGGCCATGGCGCTGGTGTCGGGCGGCTGCCAGACCATCTGGCGCGATAAAAATACCTGGTTGGGGCGCATCGCGGCCGGGTCGGCGGCGTCCGGCATGTCGCCCAGGGCGGCGGCCAGCGCCTCGGCGTGCGAGGGCGGCAGCGTTTGCTGGTCCGGGCCGTCGAGGATGGCGCCCACCGCGTTCGGACCGCCGGCGCCGCTCGGGCCGCCCGGGGCCAGCGGGCCGACCGGGAAGTCGAGCTCGAGCGGACCGTCGCCGCCCGGCACGCGCGCGACCTGGCCGGGCTGCGCTTGCGGCCGGTCCGGGACGCCGAGCGGGCGTAAGGTGGGTCCGATACGGTCAACTGCCATCAGGCTTGTGTTCTCATCTTGCGTGTATAAAAAAAGCCAACCGAAAAGCTCCGGTTGGCCCTTTTAGCAACCCGGACATGTTGACATGTCCGGATATTACTACGATTACTGCAGCAGGGACATAACCAGCGACGAGGTGCTGTTCGACTGTTTCAGCATCGCGGTGCCGGCTTGCAGCAGCATCTGCGACGAGGTCATGTTCGACGATTCGGTCGCGAAGTCGGTGTCCATGATGCGGCCGGTAGCGGCCTTGGTGTTGGTCGACACGTTCGACAGGTTGTTGTAGATGTGGTCCAGACGGTTGGCGGCAGCACCCAGGGCCGAACGCACGGCGCCAACTTCGTCCAGTGCATTGGTGATGTTGGTGATGGCAGTGGTTACGGTAGCGGCGCTCAGTTCGCTGTTGCCGACGGTGTTTGGAGTGGCATAGTTGGCCGATACCAGACCCAGGGCGGTGTCCAGGGTGGTCATGTTCTGGGTGTTGGTCGACATGTCGAAGTTGAACACTTCGCTGGCGCTGGCGCCGATCTGGAATTTCATCGCGGAAGCGATGGTACCGCCGCTCAGCAGGGTCTGGCCGCCGAAGGTGGTGTTTTTCATGATGTTGTTCAGCTCGTTACCCAGTGCATCGTATTCCGATTGCAGGGCGGTAATGTCTTTGGTGGTCGACGAAGCGTCGGCAGCCTGGGTGGCCAGGTCTTTCATACGGATCAGCATGGTGCTGACTTCGTCGAACGAGCCTTCAGCCGTTTGCAGCATCGAGATCGAGTTCTGGGTGTTGCGCATGGCCATGGCCATACCGCTGGTTTGTGCTTTCAGGCGGGTGGCGATTTGCAGGCCTGCAGCATCGTCCATGGCCGAATTGACACGGAAGCCGGTGCTCAGGCGGGTCTGCGAGGTCGACAGTTGCGACTGGGTGCGACCGATCGAGTTCTGTGCGGAAAGGGCCGCAGCGTTGGTGTGAAGGCTCAGCATGAAATAACTCCTGGTAGGTGGATTCAGTTCGGAGCAACGGATCCTTTGTGCTCTCCCAAGTACAAGACGACCGTATCTGGAAGGACATTAAATGCTTTGTGGAAATTTATAAAATTTTTTTTGACCGGGTCCGGAAAGCCGCTGTTTACCGTCTTTTCCACCAGCCGATTATGGGCTGATTAGCGGGCGGGAGCAAGATTTCCTGCCTGGCGTCAAAGGAAAAACAGCGCGGTGGGGAGCCGCGCTGTTCCTGAAGTGTTGCTTTTTTACATATTCGGATAGTTCGGGCCGCCGCCGCCTTCCGGCGTGATCCAGACGATGTTCTGGGTCGGGTCCTTGATATCGCAGGTTTTGCAGTGCACGCAGTTCTGGGCGTTGATCTGCAGGCGGTCGGCGCCCTCGTCGGTCTTGACGAATTCATACACCCCGGCCGGACAGTAACGGGCCTCCGGGCCGGCGTACTGCTTGAGGTTGACGTCCACCGGCACGCTCGGGTTCTTCAGCGTCAGGTGGATCGGCTGGTCTTCGGCGTGGTTGGTGTTCGAGATGAACACCGACGACAGGCGGTCGAAGGTCAGCTTGCCATCCGGTTTCGGGTAAACAATAGGCTGGAACTGCGCGGCCGGTTTCAGGCACTCGTGGTCGGCGTGCGTGTGGTGCAGCGTCCATGGGGCCTTGCCGCGGAACACGATCTGGTCGATGCCGGTCATGAGCGAGCCCAGGTACAGGCCCTTGTTCAGCCATGGCTTGACGTTGCGCGCCACGTGCAGTTCCTCGTGCAGCCACGATTGCTCGAAGGCGGTCGGGTAGGTGGCCAGTTCGTCGCCCTGGCGGCCGGCGCCCAGCGCCTCGAACACCGATTCGGCGGCCAGCATGCCGGACTTGATGGCGGCGTGCGAACCCTTGATGCGGCTCATGTTCAGGAAACCGGCGTCGCAGCCGATCAGCGCGCCGCCCGGGAACACCAGCTTGGGCAGCGATTGCAGGCCGCCGGCGGTGATCGCGCGGGCGCCGTAGGAGATGCGCTTGGCGCCCTCGAAGAAGCCGCGGATTTCCGGGTGGGTCTTGTAGCGCTGGAATTCCTCGTACGGCGACAGGTAGGGGTTCTCGTAGTTCAGGCCGACCACGTAGCCGACCACCACCTGGTTGTTTTCCAGGTGGTACAGGAAGGAGCCGCCGTAGGTCTTGCTGTCCAGCGGCCAGCCGGTGGTGTGGATCACCAGGCCAGGCTGGTGCTTGGCCGGATCGATTTCCCACAGTTCCTTGATGCCGATGCCGTACGATTGCGGATCCTTGCCCTTGTTCAGGTCGTACTTGGCGATCAGCTGCTTGCCCAGGTGGCCGCGCGCGCCCTCGGCGAACAGGGTGTACTTGCCGTGCAGCTCCATGCCCAGCTGGAAGTCCGGGCCGGCTTCGCCGTCGCGCTTCACGCCCATATTGCCGGTCGCCACCCCCTTGACCGAGCCGTCGTCGTTGTACAGCACCTCGGCTGCGGCGAAGCCGGGGAAGATTTCCACGCCCAGCGCCTCGGCCTGCTGACCGAGCCAGCGCACCACGTTGCCGAGCGAAATCACGTAATTGCCGTGGTTCTCGAAGCACTTCGGCAGCAGCAGGTTCGGCGTCTTGTAGGCCTTGGTCTTGGTCAGGAACAGCACGCGGTCCTCGGTGACGGCGGTGTTCAGCGGCGCGCCTTTTTCCTTCCAGTCCGGGATCAGCTCGGTCAGGGCGCGCGGGTCCATCACGGCGCCGGACAGGGTGTGGGCGCCCAGCTCGCCGCCTTTTTCCAGCACGACGACCGATACTTCCTGGCCTTTTTCGGCGGCCAGTTGCTTGATCTTGATCGCTGCCGACAAGCCTGCGGGGCCGCCGCCGACGATGACGACGTCATACTCCATCGCGTCGCGCGGGCCATACTGTTCTACGAGGTTTTGTGGCTGAGTCATAGTCTGTTGTTATAGTGATTGTGAGGAATGAGAAAATTTTAGCACGAACGTGCTTCTTTTTTGTTTGGATTGCTGCCATTTTCCGCGACATTATTAGACACCGCAATCTAATACTGGCGATTTGTGTAATGATTACGATCAGACACGCATTATCACCAACACTAGGAGCAGCTTGTGGGCATAGAAGTCAACTTTGAGGGAAAAATTGCGCTGATCACCGGCGCCTCCAGCGGTCTCGGAGCCCGGTTTGCCAAAGTGCTGGCCCAGGCGGGCGCGCAGGTGGTGCTGGCCTCGCGCCGCACCGAGCGCCTGAAGGAGTTGCGGGCCGAGATCGAGGCCGACGGCGGCGCCGCCCACGTGGTCAGCCTGGACGTGACCGACTACGCCAGCATCAAATCCGCCATCGCCCACGCCGAGACCGAGGCCGGGCCGATCGACATCCTGGTCAACAACTCGGGCGTCTCCACCACCCAGCGGCTGGTGGACGTCACGCCGGAGGACTATAACTTCGTGATGGACACCAATCTGCGCGGCGCGTTCTTCGTTGCCCAGCAGACCGCCAAGCGCATGATCGCGCGCGCCAAGGGCGATCCGACCAAGAAGCACCGCATCATCAACATCGCCTCGGTGGCCGGCCTGCGGGTGCTGCCGCAGATCGGCGTGTACTGCATGAGCAAGGCCGGCGTGGTGCAGATGACCAAGGCCATGGCGGTGGAGTGGGGCAAGTACGGCATCAACACCAACGCCATCTGCCCCGGCTATATTTCGACCGAGATCAACGAGGAGTATTTCGCCACCGAGCAGGGCCAGAAGCTGATCGAGATGCTGCCGCGCAAGCGCCCCGGCAAGCCGGAAGACCTGGACGGCCTGCTGTTGCTGCTGGCCGGCGAGGATTCCAACTTCATCAACGGCGCCGTGATCAGCGCCGACGACGGCATGACGGCCATGTGATTACAGTTGCACGCCGACCAGCTTGTGCACCAGTTCCGATGAGGTGGCGGCCGAGAATTTGCGCATCAGCTTGGCGCGGTGCATTTCCACCGTGCGCGGGCTGAGGTCGACCTGGCGGGCGATGGTCTTGCTGGTCTTGCCCTCGACCAGCAGGGCGGCGATCTCGCGCTCGCGCGGCGTCAGCTCGGCGGTGACCGGGCGTTTTTCGCTGACATCCTCGAAGGTCCAGATGCCGGGGCCGAGCGGTTCGCTGGACTTCATGGCGTGGCCGGTGACGTGGCACCAGAACAGCTCGCCGTTCGCGCGGCGCATGATGCGCTCGTCCGAATAGCGGCCCTTGGCGTTCATGATGGGGATGATGCGGTCGCCGGTGCGCAGGAACTCATCCATCGTCGGGTAGAGCGCGCGAAAGGACAGCCCGTCCAGCTGGGCGCGGGTGTAGCCGAACATCTGGGCCAGCGCCTCGTTGGACGACTGGATCACGCGGTTTTCCGAGATGCACATGCCCACCGGCGCATGCAGGAAGATGGATTCGTAATCGATGGCTGGCTGGGCGCTCATATGCTCTACAGGTATTTCTACGGTATTGAACTTTTAAGGTGCGTATTCTATGCTGGATCGCCGCGTAGCTAACGCATTTAACAACGTTGGCTATGCACACGCAACATAAATCATAAAGGGACACCTATGAACAAGATCTATCCGGACGCCGCCACCGCCCTGGCCGGCGTGGTCCAGAACGGCCAAACCATCGCCGTTGGCGGCTTTGGCCTGTGCGGCATCCCCGAGGCGCTGATCGGCGCGCTGCGCGATTCCGGCGTCACCGGCCTGACCGCCATCTCCAACAACGCCGGCGTCGACGGCTTCGGCCTCGGCCAGCTGCTGGAAACGCGCCAGATCAAGAAAATGATCGCTTCCTACGTCGGCGAAAACAAGGAGTTCGCGCGCCAGTACCTGGCCGGCGAGCTGGAGTTGGAGTTCACGCCGCAAGGCACCTTGGCCGAGAAACTGCGCGCCGGCGGCGCCGGCATCCCGGCCTTCTTCACCAAGACCGGCGTCGGCACCATCGTCGCCGACGGCAAGGAAATCCGCGAATTCGACGGCGAGCAGTACGTGATGGAGCGCAGCCTGGTGGCCGATGTATCGCTGGTCAAGGCGTGGAAGGCCGACAAGGCCGGCAACCTGGTGTTCCGCAAGACCGCGCGCAACTTCAACCCCAACGCGGCCATGGCCGGCAAGATCTGCATCGTCGAAGTCGAGCAGCTGGTGGAAACCGGCGAGATCGACCCGGATCAGGTGCACCTGCCGAGCATCTTCGTGCATCGCATCGTGGTCAACGCCACGCCGGAAAAACGCATCGAGCAGCGCACCATCCGCGCCGCCAACCAGGAATAACGGAGATTACTATGGCATGGACTCGTGATGAAATGGCCGCGCGCGCGGCCAAGGAACTGCAGGACGGTTTTTACGTCAACCTCGGCATCGGCTTGCCGACCCTGGTGGCCAACTACGTCCCGTCGGGCATCGAAGTGTTCCTGCAGTCGGAAAACGGCCTGCTGGGCATCGGCCCGTTCCCGACCGAAGAGGAAATCGACGCCGACCTGATCAACGCCGGCAAGCAGACCGTGACCGCCTTGCCGGGCGCTGCCTACTTCAGCTCGGCCGACTCCTTCGGCATGATCCGCGGCGGCAAGATCAACCTGGCCATTCTGGGCGCGATGCAGGTGTCGGAAAAGGGCGACCTGGCCAACTGGATGATCCCCGGCAAAATGGTCAAGGGCATGGGCGGCGCCATGGACCTGGTGGCCGGCGTGAAGAAAGTGGTGGTGCTGATGGAGCACGTGGCCACCGCCAAGGACGGCACCACCTCGCACAAACTGCTGCCGAAGTGCGACCTGCCGCTGACCGGCGTGGGCGTGGTGGACCTGGTCATCACCGACCTCGGCGTGATGGAAGTCACCGAGGCCGGCCTGAAAGTGACCGAGCTGGCCCCCGGCGTGACCAAGGACCAGATCCAGGCCGCCACCGGCGTCAAGCTGGACTTCTCGGCGCTGTAAAGCGCATCGGCGCCATTCCAACGGCATGCCGCGGCATGCCGTTTTTATTGGTGTTCAGCAATTTCGTGGCGAAAAATAGGTCTGATCTATAGCAAGTAAAATGTAGATAGGAAATTATTTGTTGATATCAATTTTGTAATTCGCTATGCTAGGCGTGTTGTTTATTTGATAGTCAACTTGTTCTTTCCCAAATCCTGATCGGACAATAAAATGAAACTTCGCTCGCTGGCATTGGGCCTCCTGTTGGCCGCTTCTTCTTGCGTCGCATCGGCAGCCGCCTTTACCGTTGTCTTGAATCCCACGACGCCGAATCACCTCACCGCATCGTTTGGTGATACCCCGGTTCTGGGCAGCTTTACCGATGTATTCACCTTCACACCTAGCCTGACCCCAGGAAGCAGTGCGTCGGCCTACTTCTTCAACTTCTCGTTGAACGGCCAGGGCAGTGTTGATCCGAACCTGCAGATTTTGTTTACCGCGGCGGATTTGAATGGCAACCCATTCAGCATCAGCAACACCATTCCGTTCGCTCAGGCTGGCGTCTATGTGCCCAGCATCAGCGGCCCGCTGGTCCTGACTGTGTCCGGCACTTCGAATGGCGGCAGCTATTCTGGCGTGATCAACGTCACGATGGCGCCGGTGCCTGAGCCAGCGACCTACGGCATGCTGGCCGGCGGCCTGGCCCTGCTGGGTGTGGTGGCGCGGCGCAAACGCCGCTGCTGATCCGGCCTTGCCAGAGACCAGAAAGCCCGCCGAGTGCGGGCTTTTCTGTCTCAGAAAGCCAGGCTGAACAGCCGCAGGCCGCGATAGCGGCGGCGGTAGACCACCACGCCGGCGGTGGCGATCAGCACCGCGGCAATCATGGTCAGCAGGTCCTGACCGCCGTGCGTGACCACTGCCGGCTGGCTGGAGATCATGGTCGAGGCGCTGAATTTCTTGCCGGCGTATTTGGCCCCGATCACCAGCTCCTGGTTGTTGATGGCGTTGACCAGGTACAGGCCGTACCCGCCCGGATGTACAGTCATTTTCCCATCGCGGTACACAAACGAACGGCGCTCGTCGCCGACGCGGATGCTGCCCGCCACATGGCCCGCCTCGTTGACGGCGGTGGCGAAGCTGTCGCCGTAGCCGATCAGCGCGCCAAGGTCGGTCATCTTGCCTTGTTCCCACACGAAGGCATGCCAGCGCCGGCCCACGGTTTCCGACGCGCCCACCACGACACCTTTATCGTTGATGGCGCTGGCGCTGCTGCTGCGGCCGCCCAGCGTGCCGATGTCCTGCATGGCGCCGCCGGCTTTGTAGAGGAAGGCGCGGCGATAGCCGTCGGGCAGGGCGGCGGTGCCGACCACGTCGCCCAGGTTGTTGATGCCGGCCGCGTAACTGATCTTGCCGCCCAGCGTGCCGAGGTCGCGCGGCGCGCGTTCGCCGTCGCTGAGGAAGGCGCGGTAATAGCCATCGCTGGTGTCGGCAAAGCCGACCACCTCGCCGCGGTCGTTGATGGCCGCGCCATAGCTGCCGTGGCCGCCCAGCGTGCCGAGATCGCGCATGCGGTCGCCGTGCCGGAACACGAAGGCGCGCCAGTGGCCCGCCGCGTTCTGGGCCGTGCCGACCACGTCGCCGTTGGCGTTGATGTCCCTGGTGAAGCCGTCGCTGCCGCCCAGCGTGCCCAGTTCGATGGGGCGCTTGTCGTACAGGATGGCACGCTGGCGGCCATCGTCCTCCTCGATGATGCCGACCATTTGGCCGCGCGCGTTGATGTCGACCGCGATGCTCTGTTCCGTGCCGCGCGCGCCCAGTGTGAGTTCCGCCATGTTGTGACCTCCGCAGTGTGAATGCAGTGCTCAGTGCAACTCCCGTGCCACGCCGTTTCCGGCTCAAACTGTGCGAAATTGAACGCTAGCGCTGTTCGCTTCCGGACATTATCTCGACATAGTACCGGTCGCACGGCCGCGTGGCATGTGCGTGGATGGCAAGTGCTGAAGAGGCGCTGCCTGGCGAGATCGCCTCCTGTGGCGATGCGGGATGCCGAATGCCGGCCTCTGCTGCAAACGCATACATTTTTTGTTGGTCGAACCACAGCCCATCGCGGCCGATCGCGTGCAGCGCGGCGAGACCGACATCGTTAAAGGTGCTGCTGTCGGTCAACTGTCCACGGTCTTTCTCGGGCCAGGCGAATTGCGGTGCGGCGTTCGCATCGTCCTGGCTGACGTACACGCCAGCGCGTGGCGGGGACTCGCCGCTGCGGGCGGTGATGTCGGTGCGTACCCGGAACGCCGGCACCTCCGGCTGGTCCGATAAATGCCGCGCAAGATGACAGGCGAACCAATGATCGGTCAGCGGTTGCTGGCGCCGGTATTCCACCAGGATATCCTCGGCCGGGTCGCTGTATTGACGCACAAAGTACTCGCAAACATGGTACTCGTCGCGGCTGCGATAGGCGTCATAGGCATCGGCATGGCCGACCTGATTGAAGAAATGGCCGAGGCTTCCGGCACGATAGTTGCCATGGCCGCGTGCTTTAATATCGTCGCGGAGCAACTGCCGCATCTCGGTCAGGATATCGCGCATGTCGCGATCCCATCGCCGGGCATCGTTGTGTATGCGGGGTTGGGATTCCAGGGCTGCCGCGCAGGCGGCGGCCAACGATTGTTCAAGCGCCGGAGTAGGGCGGCCTTCGATGACCTGCGAAAGCAGGACATCCACCGCCTTCATGTAATCGAGCGAGGCATAGCGATACAACATCGCGATCTGGCGCTGGCGCCACGGCGTTAATTCAATGCTTGAGTTCATCGGTAGGCTGCCCACTCGAGTTAAGCTACGCTATGGCGCCAGTTGGGCATGGCAATGCCGCCATCGTTAGCGCCTCGCGCCACCTGCTGCTTGCGTATATTCCTTTAAGCCGGCTTGGGCGTGGTCCATCTGTTCGAGCGGTTGACGTTGATAGCGATAGCGCTGGAGTCGTAACGCATTCTCGGCCAGCGCTTTCTTGTAGGCCGCGCGCATGACTGGATCCTCGACACTGTCGGGCGCAACGCCGGCAGGCAGGCCTGACTCAGGCGGCGGGGCGACGTTAAGCAAGGGAACGTCGGCTGTATCGAATCCTGGGATGATCTCCGCATCCAGCGCGCGAATAATTTCCTGCCAGAGGGGCCGCACCTTTGATGACCGGTCAGCGGAAAGTTGATCGGCCAGCGAGATAGCCTCCGCTATCGCATTGGTGTCCTGGGTGGCGCGAAAGGCGCGAATCAGCTGTTGAACTTGTTGAACTCCCATCTCCGCCCGGGCCGCTCGCGCCGGTTGAGCGACCGGCAGGATGGAGGTCGCCAGCAGGCCAAGCATGACACTGCGGCGCGGCGATGTCGTCGCAACCTTCGGTTTCATTATTTTCGAGTATCTATCGAAACTGTCCGCCATACATTTTCCAAGTGTTCCCTATAAAGCTTGTAAGGCTGTGTCAACAACGGTCTATCAAGCTGGTGCCCGCCACCGAAGGGCGCCTGGCCGGGCAGCCTTACCTCGGACTCTCCGCGAATGGCCAGCTTAAGCGGACCTTCTCGTAAGATCACCTTAACAGTGTAGGAATCAACACCGCCCCCGCAAAACAGTTTATACGGTATGGTGACTTCCGCCGTGCCGTCGTTGTTGATATCGGTGACGCTCAGCTCAGAGGTGAAGAAATCTGCGGCCGCGTCCAATCCGGGACAGTCAACAAAGTCCCGTACGGCCCAGTCCTCTTTCCAGGCGCTGCTCCGTTGCGAATAGTAAGCCGCGTGAAGCGCAATGCGCTCTATCCGCTTAGATCCTGGTGCCGTCGATGAAGGGCCAGCTTTGCGGCTCAGGACAAGAACATGCTCCCCGCGCTGGTCATACACCTTTTGAGCGCTTATCAGATCACCATCGATCCACAAATGCCGGGCCCGCAGATAGCTTAAATCAACAGGCGCGGTTGCAGGCGATGCGGCATAGGATGCTGTACATATCCCCAACAGCGCCAAGCATACCATTGCTGGTCGCGAATCATTGAAGTAAGAATTTTTCATCTACGAGGCTTATGCGATGCTCCTTGTCGTCCGGATGAGTCAGCCACCGAAATTTGATCGTGTGGCTTTCTTGATCAATGGCCAGCGCTTTCAAAATTCCATCCTCATCATTATCGAGCACTACGGACTTTAAGCACACTTTAGTCCTGTAAGTGAGCTGAGGTTTTTCAGCCAGCAGAAAATTTCCTGCCGCTCGATGCCGGACGGCGGCTTGAATGCCTGCGTTCGCGATTTAAGGGCGAGGTGACTCATGCTTCCTGTTTCTGATCCCATTGCCAGATGGTTGTTCCGTAGTCACCACCTACTTGTGGCATCAATTCGCCTTTAGCAAAATAGCGTCGTGAATCGGATTTTGCGGGCGTGAAGTAAAAGCCCGATTGTGGGCAAGGAGCACCTGCTTCAGCCCTTACTTTTATTTCATTTAACAAGCTTGGTACAGGATGCCCTTCGCCATCTGGTATTTTTTCAATCAGGTGCCATACGCACGGGCGCTCTTCATTGAGTGCCTGCTGACCATATTTGATACCAGTATCGGGATCCAGCAAATCTTTGTCCCCTACGTGCACTCGGCAAGGTGGTGCAATTTCGTACTCCGTACTAAGAAACTCGGCGCAACTATTGTCCACATCTGGGAGATAGACGCCCGAAACAGGAAGCTTGTCCCCGGAAGCGGCAGACGTATTGGCCGCTCGCCGATATTCAGGCCAAGACATCGGCGCATCGAGAGGGCCGCGTGAGTCTGGATTGTATCGACTACTCAGCGTCAAAGGATTCCAGTATGCTCCTGAGGTGAACCGTATATTGCTGGCCATGATGACGGCTTTATTCAGCAGCGCGCCATAAATATCCTGGTCTTGTCGGCTCATCCAGCTGACAGAGAAATCAGACTGGCCTTTGAAGTCGTTTAACGGACCATGACAGTATTCCAGTCCTGTGACGTCACCAGCCGTTAGCGCAATGTAGCCGTCGTTAAGCGATTGAAGCGTATCTCTGAAGTTTGGTAGGACGCGTTCACCCCATACCGCGTCGGGTTGTTCGGGCAAAGGACGATTGCGGTAGTCCAACGGTAGATTCTGCATGAAATGATCCAGGCATCGCCCGACGTGCGCAATCATTTCTGCCCAAATGTCACGTAGCTGCCCAAAGTATTCAACGGATGAGTAGCGCTCAAGCAGAAAAATTTCTTGCGCTATTAATGGTGTGCCCATGCTATTTACTTCGATAGTTTGAAACGGCGCAGTCTCCATCCTCGTTTAACTAGTTGGTGTCTTCCTGGTTGCCATCCCATTGCTAAATGGTGTAGCCGTATCGGCCCCGACTTGCGGCATGGTTTCACCGACCACGAAATGGCACTGTGAATCAGACTTGGCCGGCGTGAAGTAGTAGCCCGCTTGCGGGCAAGGCGCGCCGGTTTCCACGCGGGGGCCGCCGGCCGGCGTTGCCGTCTCGGCGCTATCCTGCCAGTCCATCGGCTCGCTGTGCAGCTGCTCCACGTAAATCCAGCTGCAAGGCTTGGTTGTGAAGGCATGGCGTACCACCAGGCTGGGTGTCAACTCTGGTCGGCGAGGCGCGGTCGGCGCCAACCTGCGCCGTCAGCAGCACCTTCGCTGTGTCGGCGATAGTGCCCATTGAGTAAAGAACCGGCCTTGCTTGCTCGATGTCCTCATAATCCTCAAATTCGCCGTTTATCATCTCGACGTATGCCATTTCGCTTCAAGCTTTGTAAACGCGTGCGGTGGCACTGATTGGGAGACGAAAAATCGAGCGAAGCTCAATTTGCATCGAACTGGGTTCTCGCAGCCAGTATTCCGATTCACGCCACGCGATCCTCAGCCAATACCCATCGTACCTCTCTGCCCTGATACAGGGGGAGCCTCTCGCCTTTTTGCAAAACTATTTTCGTGGTTAAGTCGGATTCGAGCAGCCACGTCCCACCCACGGGCACGGCAGATCCGCTCTCGGCCCATACGGTTTCTTTTGCCAACGCAATTGAATAATTTTGTGCAAGCTCGGTCCTCGGTTCCGTGAAGCGATAAGATTGTTCCTGTTCTGGGATACGGCCATCTGTATATCGATCGTCTCGCCAAAGCAAGCGCCATGTGGTATCAGACCGAATACTTTCTCCGGGAACGGAGAACTTTATCTGCGGCGCCCTCGATCCGCCGTGCAAATAGTTCATCGCTCCCATAATCTTGAATGGCGGTTGCGGCTTCGGATCGGCACTGAACAAACGCAGAAGCGAATTTTTTTTAGGCGCCGCTTCGATGGGTTCCCAGATGCCAGAGAAGGGAGTGTACTCATTGGTGCGAACAAAGGTATTGTCCAGTGGGTCGGGAACCGCCGGTAAGACTGCTGGAAATGGCATGGATTTCAATTCGTCTCGGAGCCAACTGTTATATATCGTCAGGGCAGGTTCGTCCAGGTAACGGGGTTCCAGAATTTGATAACTACATTCTTCCCATGCATCGTGAAGCGCTGTCAGAGTTGTTTTAAACTCTGCCCACAGTGGCGTGTGGGGCTCGTCGATTCCATTTTCACCTTCCTCTATACGGGTCTTCATCGATGCCCAGTGAGAAAGCGTACGCGAGGCCATCTCGAATTCACCGTTGGCATCGAATTTGAATACCCGCTTGTCGCCCTTGCCGAGGCGGACGACGCCCTCCTCACAATGCGCCAGGCCCTTCAAAATAAGTACATAGTCGGATTCGGTGACTCCAGTTCGATCTGCCCATCCTTGTCGGTCAGCTTCGCGCACGCTGTTTTCAGTACAGTCTGCCCACGCCTTGTAATACTCGAAGATGCGGCGCCACGCCGTGACCGAGCTGAGTCTTTGAAGGAAATAAAAAATCTGCTGCCGCTCGACATCAGTTGGCAGCAAGATGCCATTGCTAGCTATAGATT
Source organism: Duganella sp. SG902 (assembly GCF_013376005.1). GTDB lineage: Bacteria > Pseudomonadota > Gammaproteobacteria > Burkholderiales > Burkholderiaceae_D > Rugamonas. The sequence continues at coordinate 78,200 of NZ_JABMJK010000022.1, forward strand.
GATTCATGGATGTACAAGTACCTGATTGTTTTCTTTGGTTGCACGTTCGCGGCTGCCAACACGCGCGGTTTGTGTAGTGGCCGTTCCTGGAGCGCGGATGTAACCCCAGATGCCATTGGCATCGGTCCATCCCGTTTTGTGGAAAGTAAATTCCAGCCCTGTCGCTGTATCAACTACTTTACTGACTTTCTCTCCTTTTGCAAAATCCTGACCGGCTTTGCTTAAAGCCGCCGAGAACGCCTTGTCCAGGTAGAAGAAGGCCTGGGTTGCGCCGCCCGGCAGATATTGTCCAGGAATTTGTTTTCCGAACTGTTCTGACACAGTGCCGACGGCTGCCTTTGGGCCCTTGTTTCCCACGACTTTAGCCGTGACAAAAAAGCCATCCCCGTTAAAGCTATCAAGGACTGCCGCATATTCGCGCCACTCCTTCGCCGTCCGTGGAGCGGGCCCAACTCCCCACCACCCGCCGCCTGCAAAGGCTTCGCCAACATCTACGCCATGCGTAGTACGTGGCGGACCGAAGAAGCGAAAAATCTGTTCGCCGTCTTTCAGGGGACGATTGACTATTTTTCCAGAGAATGCTGCTATCTTTTCGTGACTTTTGGCAGCAGGGTTAGAATTGAATAAACTCGGATATCCGTCTTCGTGCTTGTAAACTTTTGCGATTTCATCCGCGTCTGAGGTACGCGAAGGATTTTGATTGAACCCACCGCGTGAATTCCTTGTCGGTAAGGCGCCATCTTCAATCAGACGCCGTTCTTCAGCGCGGGTCACAACCCGCTCGCCGGTCGCGACCTCGTGGAGCGCAAGTCGGCTGGTCGTCTCTCCACCAGACCGTATGTAGGCTTGAATTTCCCGCAGTTTTTGATCCAGCTCTTTCACCGCGAGCGGTATCATTTCTTTGCCTTTTTCCCGTACCTTGGCAAAGCCCTCACGCAGCGAATCTATGCGTTTGGCCAGGCTCGGCGCCAGACTGGCGACCTTGTTCCGTGCCTTTACGAGTATCTTGTCCAGTGTCACCATCAGATGCGCGAATTTCAAAGTCAAGGCATTGAGGTGATCGCCGACGCGAAGTGACAATAGCCATTTCTCCGCATTTTTGACGCCTATACGGTTGAGGAACTCGATAACTTCCTTTGCGCCTGCGAGCAGGTGTGCCGCCTTGGCAGCACCGGCCAGATGTGCCGCTTCCTGGGCGACCTTGAC
>NZ_JABMJK010000023.1 GCF_013376005.1 Duganella sp. SG902
TACGGGTATACGCCCGTTAACCAATACCTGCAACACCTTCAGGCTTATTCAAGCAAATTTATTCCGGACAGCAGTGCGCCTGCGCGGGAATGACGCTAGGTCGCGGCGCTGGGCCGTTCGGCGATCCTGTCGCGCCACGCCTGCAGGTGGGGCATGCCCTCCTGCGCCGGCCGGAAGCGCATCAGGCCGCGCGCGAACTCCAGCGCGCAAAACGCCGTGATGTCGGCGATCGTGAAACGCTGCCCGGCCACGAAAGGCTGCGCGGCCAGCACCTGGTCCAGCCAGCGCGCGGTCTCGCGCATCTTCTCGCCCTGCGCCTTGCCATACTCGGGAAACTGCGGCTGCTCCAGCACCGCCAGCCCGGGATGGGTGTGGCGCACAAAGTTGGCGATGCCGTAGAACAGATGCAGCTCCACGCGCCGGTCCGTCATTTCGATGAAGGCCCGTTCATCGTAGCCCTCCCCCATCAGGTTGGGCTCGGGCGCGTACCCCTCCAGCCAGCTGCAGATGGCGCGCGTCTCGGACAAGACGCGGCCGTCGTCCAGCTCCAGCGCCGGCACGCGCCCGAACGGATTGCGGGCCAGGTATTCGGCGCTGCGGTGCTGGCCGGCGTTCAGGTCGATGATGACCGGCTCGATATCGGCCAGGCCCTTCTCGGCGATGAACATGGCGACGCGGCGCGGATTGGGTGCGCGCACGGAGGTGTAGAGTTTCATCGCGATTGCCCTGTCTCCAGCATGGTGCGCACGGTGGCGGGATCGGCGCGCTCGGCGCGCGGCGGCAGGATGATCCCGCGCTGCACCGCCGGCCGCGCCGCGATCGCCGCCAGCCAGCGCTGCAGGTGCGGCAGGTCGTCCACCGTCACGCCGGACCAGTTATGCGTATGCACCCAGGCCCAGTTGGCGATGTCGGCGATCGAGTACTCGCCGGCCAGGTATTCGTGCCGCGCCAGATGCGCGTCCAGCACGCGGAACAGGCGCTTGCTCTCGCCCTGGTAGCGGTCGATGGCCGGCTGTATCCTCTCCGGGAAGTAGCGGTGGAACACATTGGCCTGGCCCATCATGGGGCCGATGCCGCCCATCTGAAACATCAGCCATTGCAGCACGCGCGAGCGGCCCTTGAAGTCGGTCGGCATCAACTCGCCGGTTTTCTCGGCCAGGTAGATCAGGATGGCGCCCGATTCGAACACGGCGAAGTTGTCCTCCGTGCGGTCGACGATGGCCGGAATGCGGCCGTTGGGGTTAATCGCCAGGAACCACGGCTCCTTTTGCTCGCCGGCCGCCAGGTCCAGCGCGTGCAGCGTGTAGGTCAGCTCCAGTTCCTCGAGCGCGATCGAGATCTTGTGGCCGTTGGGCGTGGCGGCGGTGTATAAATCAATCATGTCTCTGCCTTTTGTAGTGATGGGCGTGGCCAGATCATAATCCCATTTGGGATTTGACAGCGCATGCGCTTCGCCGTAGATTGCACGCTTGCCCATCAGGCATCTCACGATAAAAAAAGGATAAGCATGCAACGCAGTTTGATTTCGCTCGCCGTCATGGCGATGCTGGGCTGGGCCGCTGGCGCCCCGGCCCTGGCCGCCGCCACGCCGGCACCCAAGGCGGCCCAGGCCAGGCAGGTCACCACCCAGTTGCCGCGCGGCGTCGCGCCGACGCATTACGCGGTCTCGCTCACGCCCGACGCGGCCAATGGCGCGTTCAGCGCCAGCGTCACCATCGCGCTCGAGGTCAAGCAGCCGACCAGCAGCCTGACGCTCAACGCCGCCGACCTCAAATTCAGCGCGGCCGCCATCAGCGCCGGCCCGGGCAAGCCGGCGCAGGCGGCCAGCAAGATCGAGGTCGACGCCAGAAACCAGACCGCCACCTTCCATTTTGCCGAGGCGCTCAAGCCGGGCAGCCACCAGCTCAAACTCGACTACACCGGCGTGATCGGCAATCAGCCGTATGGCCTGTTCTCGCTCGACTACGACAACGGCGGCGCGAAAAAGCGCGCGCTGTACACCCAGTTCGAGGCGGCCGACGCGCGCCGCATGATTCCATCGTGGGACGAGCCATCCTACAAGGCCACCTTCGCGCTGGAGGCGACCATCCCGGCCGGGCAAACGGCCATCTCCAACATGCCGGTCAGCGCGACCACCAAGCTGGCCGACGGCCGCGAGCTGGTGCGCTTCGCCACCTCGCCCAAGATGTCGACCTACCTGCTGTTCTTCGGCCTGGGCGAATTCGACCGCGCCACCGCCATGCAGGACGGCGTGGAGCTGGGCGTGGTGACGCAGAAAGGCGCGCTGGCGCAGGCGCAGTTCGCGCTCGACACCTCGCGCGCGGTGCTGAAGGAGTACAACGACTACTTCGGCGTCAAGTACCCGCTGCCCAAACTCGACAACATCGCCGCGCCGGGCCGCAGCCAGTCCTTCGGCGCGATGGAGAACTGGGGCGCCATCTTCACCTTCGAATTCGGCATGCTGCTCGATCCGCGCACCGCCACCCAGTCGGACAAGGAAACCACCTTCGTGTTTGCCGCGCACGAAATCGCCCACCAGTGGTTCGGCGATCTGGTCACCATGGCCTGGTGGGACGATTTGTGGCTGAATGAAGGTTTCGCCTCGTGGATGGAGTCGCGCACCACCAATCGCCTGCATCCGGAATGGAACTGGAGCCTGCGCGCGGTCGGCACGCGCGAAACGGCGATGGAGCGCGACGCCCTGGCCACCACGCACCCGGTGGTGCAGCGCATCACCAGCGTCGACCAGGCCAGCCAGGCCTTCGACGACATCACTTACCAGAAGGGCGAGTCGGTCATCCGCATGCTGGAGAACTACGTGGGCGAGGATGCCTGGCGCGCCGGCGTGCGCAGCTACATGGCGCGGCACGCCTACGCCAACACGGCCTCCAACGACTTGTGGCGCGAGATCGAGAAGGCCGCGCACAAGCCGATCACCGCGATCGCGCACGACTTCACGCTGCAGCCTGGCGTGCCGCTGATCCGCGTGGCCGACGCGGCCTGCAGGAACGGCAAGACCAGCGTCCAGCTGACGCAGGGTGAATACAGCAAGGATCAGGAGAACAAGCAACCGTTGCGCTGGCGCGTGCCGGTGGTGGCGCGCACCGTCGGCGGCGCGGCCGCGCGCACGGTGGTCAACGGCGGCAAGGCCAGCCTGACGCTGCCCGGCTGCGGCGCGGTGCTGGTCAACGCCGGCCAGGGCGGCTACTACCGCGTGCAGTACGCGCCGAAGGCGTTCGCGGCGCTGGCCGAGGGCTTCGCCGCGCTGCCCGCGATCGATCAACTGGGCCTGCTGGCCGACAGTTGGGCGCTGGGCCTGTCGGGGCAGGCGCCGGCCGCCGGCTTCCTGGAGCTGACCAGCCGCACGCCGCTCGACGCCGCGCCGGAAGTGTGGGAAAAGATCGCCCAGGTGCTGGCCGGCCTGCACGACCACTACGAAGGCAAACAGGAACAGCGCGCGGCGCTGGAGCGCTACGCGCGTGCGCGTCTGGCGCCGGTGCTGGCCCGCATCGGCTGGCAGGCGGCGCGCGATGAGGCGGCGCCGGTGGCCAATCTGCGCGAGACGCTGATCGAAGCCCTGGGCAAGATGGGCGACCCGGACGTGATCGCGGAGGCGCGCCGCCGCTACGCCGCCTCCGCCACCGACGCCGGCGCGCTGCCGGCCGCGCTGCGCCGTCCGGTGCTGGCCGTGATCGCCGCCAGCGCCGATGCCGCCACCTGGGAGCAGTTGCACGCCGCCGCCAAGGCCGAGCAATCGAACATGACCCGCATCGAGCTGTATCAGTTGCTGGCATCGGCGCGCGACAAGGCGCTGGCGCGGCGCGCGCTGGACCTGGCGCTGACCGATGAACCGGGCGCCACGCTGAGTGCCGCCATGATCAGCGGCGTGGCCGTGCGTCATCCCGACCTGGCCTTCGATTTCGCCCAGGCTCACTACGCCGAGGTGGAAGGCAAGGTCGAAGGGGGCTCGCGCAGCCGCTACTTCCCCGCGCTGGGCAAGCACTCCGCCGATCCGGCCATGATCGGCAAGCTGCAGGCCTATGCCGGCAAGCACCTCGCGGCCGAAGCGCGGGGCGACGCCCGGACGGCGATCGCCGCGGTGGAGTACCGCATCAAGGTGCGCAACAAGCGCCTGCCGCAGATCGACGCGTGGCTGGCGCGGCACGCCGGCTAGGCAAAAAAAAACCAGCATCATCGTGGGATGATGCTGGTCGCAAAACGCTCGAGAGCGTGGGGATGTGCGGTGTGCCGCCGGCTAGCGTGCCGGCTGGACGAAATCTGTGCCGGGCTTGATCGGTCCGGCAACCGGGCGCTTGGCTTAACCTTGCGCTATGGGTGCTACTTTGCCACCGATCGGCAAGCGCAGGCTTAGAACTTCATTAAGGAAGTTTAAAAGAAGGGAGTGGTGCCGGTGTTTCAGGCCACCGGCCAGCCTGCTGAGCTATGCTGCATGGTATCCCGCACCAGCTTGGATGCGGGGCCAACGGAGCACGCTGTCGCCAGCGCAAGCGATAATAATTGGACAATATGACGGCCAAATGACGCATAGGAAAAATACCCTCGCCGCCGCCATCGCCTTGTGCGCGCTGGCCGCCTGCTCGCAGATGCCGCCGCCGGCCGCGCCCACAGCGCCCGCAACACCCGCCGCGCCCATCGCCCCACCGCCGCCTGAGGCGCCGGCGCCCCGCGCCGATGCCGGCCCGCTGCTGCGCATCGACAGCGCGCAATCGCTGATCGTGGTCACGGTGCGGCGCGGCGGCGTGCTGGCGCGGCTCGGGCATGACCACGTGGTGGCCAGCCATGCCATCACCGGCACCGTGTCGCCATCGGAAAATCGCGCCGATTTCACTTTCCGCCTCGACGAGATGAAAATCGATGAAGCGGACCTGCGTCAGATCGCGGGCCTGGAGAAGCAACCGTCGGCCGACGCCATCGAAGGCACGCGCCACAACATGCTGACCAAGGTGCTGGACGCCGAGCGCTATCCGGTAGTGAGCGTGCACGCCGAGCGCGGCGCCGCCGGCCAGCCGCTGAAGGTGGCCATCACCCTGCATGGCGTGACGCGCACGCTGGCGATCCCGGTCACGCTGCGCGAGGAGCATGGCGCGGTCACCGTGAGCGGCACGGTGACCCTGAAACAAAGCGATTTCGGCCTGACGCCGTTTTCCGTCATGGCCGGCGCCATGTCGGTGCAGGACCAGATGGAACTGCGCTTCACGCTGACCGCCAGATAAAAAAAAGCCCGCGCACTTGGTAAGGCGCGGGCTGAAGGTTTCAAATCGGGAGAGACTTGAAAGAGCAGAGACAGTATCTCCGCCGCGCATGACGCCATGATGACATCGCGCGCCCCGAACCAACTTTTTTAGCGTGCGATGATCAGGCGCAGGCCAAGGCCGACGAAGATCGCGCCGGCCACGCGGTCCATCCACTTGCCGGCGCTGGGCGTGCGATTGATCCACGCGCCCACCGCGCCGGAGAAATAGCCCAGCAAGCCAAACAGCACGATCGCCTGCGCCGTGAACAGCAGGCCCAGTTGCGCGGTCTGCCAGCCGGCGTCGCCGCGCTCGGCCACCACGAACTGCGGCAGGAAGGACAGGAAGAACAACACCACCTTGGGGTTGATCGCGTTCGCGAACAGCCCCTTGGTGAACAATTTGCTCAGGCTTTCATCCGGCAAGCCGGCGCCCTCCACCCGCGCGCCGCCGCGGCTGCGCAGCGCGCCGTAGCCGAGCCAGATCAGGTAGGCGCCGCCCAGCACCTTGAGCGCGCCAAACGCCATCGGCGAGGCCTTGATCAACGCCCCCACGCCCAGCGTCGCCAGCACGGTGTGGCTCAGGCAGCCGAGCGCGCAGCCCAGGCCGAAGACCATGCCTTGGCGCCGGCCGCGCGACATGCCGACGCTGAGCACCATCAGGTTGTCGGGGCCGGGCGAGATGGTGATCAACAGCGCGGCGCTGAGAAATCCTATGAATTGTTCCGGGGAGATTAGCAAGATGGTTTCCTAAGGCGCAAAAGCGCCATCATACCAAATCGTTAATTTCTCGTTTAGAATGGGTGTTACCACCTTGTCACCACCCTTTTCGGATAGCCGGCGCGCAAAACTAATGAGCAAAGCGAGTACGATCCACCGCCTCCTCGTGCCTGCGCGCCGTTTTGCCTTGCTTGTGCTGCTGGCCGCCTGCGCGCTATGCCTTGGCACGGCGCCGGCGCGCGCGCAAACCGTGGCGCTTGACCATGCCAGCGTCGATCTCGCAAGGAGCGGCAAGCTGTATGTGGACAATGGCGAGCCCTATCCGCTCGACGCCGCCGGCCTGCCTGCCATGCTGGCGCGGCTGCGGCCGGCGGCCGGCGTCAATCTGCTGGGCGGCAGCTACTGGCTGTACGCGGAGCTGCGCAACGACGGCGGCCAGCCCCATTGGGTGATTGATCCGAACGACACGCTGATCGACATGGTCGACATCCAGGTCTACGACGAGGACGGCGGCGTCCACCAAATGCTGACCGGCTACCGCCAGCCGCACGCCTATCTGCTGCACTACGGCCGCGACATCGACCTGCAGCCGGGCCAGCGCTACCATGTGCTGATCCGCTTCTCCAGCCCCTATTACGCGCGCACGCCGGTGTTCTCGGTGCTGCCGCGCGCCGACTACCAGCGGCTGGTGGCGTGGGAGAACGTGCTGATCATCGGCGCCATCGGCGCGCTGTGCGCGCTGGCCGTGTTCAACTTCTTCATCTACTCGATCACGCGCGAGCGCTCCTCGCTGTACTACTCGCTGTACGTGCTGTGCTACGCGGTGGCCTGGGGCATGACCTTCCACCTGTCGGCCGACCTGTTCGGCTGGCACGACCTGCACTGGCATTACGTGCCGTTCTTCCTGCTGCCGGTATTGAGCACGCTGTTCTACACCACCTTCCTGCGCCTGAAGGAGACGGCGCCGCGCCTGTACGCGCTGAGCCGCGTCAACCTGGTGCTGCCGCTGGCGGCGCTGCCGAGCTGCTTCCTGTGGCTCAGCCACGCCCACACCATCGCCACCGTGGTGATCGCCATCTGGATGACGATGGCGCTGGCCACCGGCATCGTGGTCTGGCGCCGCGGCTACTACCCGGCGCGCTTCTTCGTGCTGGGCTTCGTGGCGCTGATGATCCCAGGCCTGCTGATCCTGCCGGCCAACGTCGGCCTGATCCCGGCGCTGGTGGCCAACGCGCAATTGCTGACGCTGCTCGGCGGCACGCTGGACGGGGTGCTGCTGGCGTTCGCGCTGGCCGACCAGATCCGCCTGCTGCGCAACAACCTGGAACAGCGCGTCGACGAGCGCACCGCCGAGCTGACCGAGGCCAAGGAGCACGCCGAGGTGGTCAGCCGCCACCGCATCGACTTCCTGTCGGCCATGAGCCACGACATCCGCACGCCGCTGGCCGGCGTGATCGGCATGCTCAAGTTCGCGCTGCGCGACCAGGCGGTGCGCGGCCGCACCGAGGAGTATCTGCGCATCGGCCTGCAGAACAGCGAGTCGCTGCTGGCCATCCTCAACGACATCCTCGACTTCTCCAAGATCGACGCCGGCCGCCTGTCGATCGAGACCGTCGACTTCGACCTGGTCACGCTGATCGACGACGCGGTCGGCATCCTGCAGCAGCAGGCCGACGCCAAGAGCCTGCTGCTGCGCTACGAGCTGGCGCTGGACCTGCCGCGCTACGTGCGCGGCGACCCCACGCGCCTGCGCCAGATCCTGCTCAACCTGCTGGGCAACGCCATCAAGTTCACGGACCGCGGCGAGGTGCGGCTGGACGTCTCGGCGTTGCAAGGCGCCGATGGCCGCGCCAGCGTCAGCTTCGACGTCAGCGACACCGGCCCCGGCATCCCGCCCGAGACGCTGGCGCGCCTGTTCCGCAAATTCGAGCAGGCCGACCATTCCACCACGCGCCGCTACGGCGGCACCGGCCTGGGGCTGGCCATCTGCAAGGAGCTGGTGGAACTGATGGGCGGCGCGATCGCGGCCGAAAGCCGGGTCGGCGCCGGCTCCACCTTCAGTTTCACGCTGCCGCTGATGCTGGGCGCCGCGCCCAGCGCCGATCCCGCCACGCCGCCGCGCAAGGAGCATCACGCCTACCGCCTGCGCGTGCTGTGCGCCGAGGACGTGCGCACCAACCAGATCATCGTCAGCACCCTGCTGGAGGGCATGGGCCACGACATCCGCATCGTGGAGAACGGCCTGCAGGCGCTGCACGCGCTGAGCACCGCCGCCTACGACCTGGTGCTGATGGACGGCCGCATGCCGATGATGGACGGCGAACAGGCCGCGCGCCTGATCCGCGCCGGCGGCGGCGAGGACTACCGCGTGCTCGATCCCGACATTCCGATCATCGCGCTGACCGCCAACGCCAGCGACCATGACCGCGCGCGCTATCTCGCGGTGGGCATGGACGGCTTCCTCAGCAAGCCGGTCGACGAGCGCCTGCTGTACGACCAGGTGGAGAAGGTGATCGCCCAGCACCTGAGCCGCGGCCGCCCGCTGCGCCCGACCGACGCCGCGCGGCTGGCGGCCGAACACGCCGACGCGCTGGACCGGCAATTCGGCGTGCCGCCGGACCCGCGCCGCACCATGGCGCCGGACACGGTGCACATCATGCCGCTGGCCGGCATGTCGCACAAGCATATGCAGCGCATCACCCAGGCCTTCCTCGACGAGGCACCACGGCGCCTGCAGACGGCGCGCGCGGCGGTGGTGGCCGGCAACAGCGGCGCGGCGGCGGCGGCGATCCACGCGCTCAAGGGCAGCGCCGGCTACCTGAGCTCGACCCACCTGCACGCGCTGTGCCACGCGATGGAGGCCGCCGCCAGCGCCGGCGACCTGGGCGCGGTGCGCGACATGCTGCCCAGGGTCGAGGCGGCGCTGGACAAGGCCTGCGCCGACCTGCGCGCGGCCGCCGCCTGAGCCGCGGCGGGCGCGCCAGCAGAGTTCGCGGTTTTCGGCCACAATAACGGACCCGCTCCACCTTGCACCGGATCTCATATGAACACACCTGATAGCGCGCTGGCCGCGCGCGACGGCCTGCCGCCCGATGCGCGGCGCCTGGCCATGCTGTCGGTGGCGATCGGCGTCGGCATGGCCTCGCTCGACACCGCCATCGCCAACACCGCCCTGCCGGCCATCGCCGACCAGCTGCGCACCACGCCGGCCGCCTCGGTCTGGATCGTCAACGTGTATCAGCTGGCGATGGTGGCCACGCTGCTGCCGTTCGCCGCGCTGGGCGAGGTGGTCGGCTACCGGCGCGTGTGCATCTTCGGCCTGGCGCTGTTCACCGCCGCCTCGCTGGCCTGCGCGCTGGCGTGGTCGCTGCCCTCGCTGGTGATCGCGCGCCTGTTCCAGGGCATCGGCGGCGCCGCCATGATGGGCGTGAACACCGCCATGGTGCGCACCATCTTCCCGGCGCGCCTGCACGGTCATGGCTTCGGCCTGAATTCGCTGGTGGTGGCGGTGGCGTTCGCGGTCGGGCCCACGGCGGCGTCGCTGATCCTGGCCGTCGCTCCGTGGCCCTGGCTGTTCGCGATCAACGTGCCGCTCGGCGTGGCGGCGGTGCTGCTGGCACGGCGCGCGCTGCCGCACACCGCGCGCGCCAGCCACAGCATCGACGCCCCCACCGCCATCCTCAACGCGCTGGCCTTCGGCATGCTGATCCTCACCTTTGGCGAAGGCGCGCACCAGCAAAGCTGGCACACGCTGCTGCCGGAGCTGGCAGCCACCGTGATCCTGTTCGCGCTGCTGCTGCGCCGCCAGGCCGGCCACGCGGCGCCGATACTGCCGGTCGACCTGTTCAAGCGCCCGCTGTTCACGCTGTCGGCGCTGACGGCGGTGTGCACCTTCGCGGCGCAGGGCCTGGCCTTCGTCTCGCTGCCGTTCTACTTCGAGCACACGCTGGGCCGCTCGCCGATCGAGACCGGCTTCCTGATGACGCCGTGGGCGGCGCTGGTGGCGGTGATGGCGCCGATCGCCGGGCGCCTGAGCGACCGCTATCCGCCCGGCGCGCTGGGCGGCATCGGCCTGGCCCTGCTGTCGTCGGGTCTGGTGGCGATGCTGACGCTGCCGCCGCAGCCGAGCGCGTTCGACATCGGCTGGCGCATGGCGTGGTGCGGCATCGGCTTCGGCTTCTTCCAGGCGCCCAACCTGAAAGCCATCATGGGCAGCGCGCCGGCCAGCCGGGCGGGCGGCGCCAGCGGCATCGTCGCCACCGCGCGCCTGCTGGGCCAGGCCACCGGCGCGGCGCTGGTGGCCTACTGCTTCACGCTGTCGGCCACGCGCGGCACCTCGTACGCGCTGGTGCTGGCGGCGGTGTTCGCGGGCGTGGCCAGCGTGGCCAGCTTCGCGCGGCTGGCGGTCACTTCGGCCGCGCCGGCCTGACGGCCGCGTCGGGCTTGCTGAGCTGCCCTTCGCGCAACTGGCCGACGGCGGCGGCCACCGCGCGCGCCACATTGCGCACCTCCTGCTGGAAGGCTTCGTCCTGATCCAGCACCTCGTGGCTGTTGGCGTAGGATTCGTAATAGCCCAGATAGCGGTCCAGCATGGCCTGCTGGCCGGCGTCGATCAGGCCCATCCAGTTCAGCCAGTCCGACAGGTTGCGACGCAGGCTTTCGGCGCCGGCCACGTCGCCGTGCACCACCAGCCCGTAGGCGCGGCCGGCCAGGTGCTTGGGATAATCCCAGCCGGCCAGTTCCAGCGCCTTGGCCTCGGCCGCCTTCTTGCCGTGCGTGCGGGTGGGATCGGGATTGCCGCCGTCCGCGCACACCAGGCGGTCGATCATCAGCTTGAGCGGGGACGGCGCCTGGTACCAGTACACCGGCGTCAGGATGATGACGCCGTGCGCCGCCACCCACTTCTCGTAGATCTCCGCCATCCAGTCGTTGGTCTGGCGCTCTGCGTGGTTGGGGTAGCAGCTGCACGGCCAATGGCACAGCGGCATGGCGGTCGAGACGCAGCCCTTGCACGGATGGATGTGCAGGTCGTAGCTGGAGGTGAGCAGGCTCAGATCCAGCACATCCGCCTCGATGTCCGCCTGCGCCAGTACCTCGCCGGCCCACTGCGTCATGCGCCAGGTCTTGGAGACCTCGCCGGGGCAGGTGCCATCATTGCGCGCGGCGCCGATAATCAGCAGCACGCGAGAACGCGTGGCCGGATCCTGCTGCCGTCGCTGGGCGGCGATCAGGCGGTCGCGCGTGGCCTTCCATTCGACCGACAGATCGTAATCGGGATCGGCGAACTCCGGCCCGGCCTTCTGGGTGCGCGGCGCCTTGCGGCCGGACTCGTAGTTGCGCCACGCGACCTCCTCCACCTGCGCCAGCGCCTCGCTCACCGGCTCGAACGCCGGGTCGGCAAAGGATCGCATGAATCGCAAATGGAATTCCTCGCGCCGCAGCGGCTGCGGCGCCTGCCCTTTCCTCACCTCCGCCATATCACCTCCATGTCTGACCCGAGCTTGACACGCGACCGGGCCTCGCTCCGTTCGCTGACGCACACTCCTACAAGACCACGGCGCGTGCTCCTACTCACCCATCCACGGGCCGGGCTTAGCATGACATTTTTCGAAAGGAGACACATCATGAGCCAGCCCAACAAACCTAGCGAAAAAGGCTTCAAACCCGGCGCCAACATGCCGCACAAGGGCTACGATCCCAAGCAGCACGGCATGTCCGAAAGCGGCAATCACGCCAGCGGCGACCCGGCCAACGACACGCCGACCGGCAACCAGCAAAGCGCCGCCTCGGTGGCCAAGTCGGTGACGCACCGCGACCGCCAGGCCGGCGCGCGCGGCGACGACTACAGCGACACCAATCGCAACAGCGACAAAGACAAACGCTGATTCCAGTTTACTGGACATGGATTTCCTGTAAAATGGAAATCCATGGACATCAACCTTTTAATCGCCCGCCGCGTGCGGGAATTGCGGGACGGCCAGAGCCTCTCGCTGGACGCGCTGGCCACGCGCAGTGGCGTCAGCCGCTCCAACATCTCGCTGATCGAACGCGGCGAGAGCAGCCCCACGGCGGCCGTGCTGGACAAGCTGGCCAGCGCGCTGGGCGTGGCACTGGCCGCGCTGTTCGAGGACAAGGGCGCGCCGGACGAGGCGCCGTCGCCGGTGGCGCGCGTGGCCGAGCAACCGGTATGGACCGATCCAGGCTCCGGCTACATGCGCCGCAGCCTGTCGCCGGCCGCGCCCTCGCCGCTGCAACTGGTGGACGTGGTGTTCCCGGCCGGGCAGCGCGTGGCCTACGACAGCGTGCCGCACAACGCCGATATCCACCAGCAGGTGTGGATGATCGAGGGGGCGATGGAGATCAGCGTCGGCGCGCGGCAATGGCGGCTGGAGGCCGGCGACACGCTGGCCATGCGGCTCGACCGCCACATCGTCTACCACAACCCCACCCGCAAGCAGGCGCGCTATCTGGTCGCCCTGACCTCGCAACCCAGCGGCAGAAGAACCTCATGAACATTCACGCCACGGACACCATTACGGTGCGCCGCGTCAGCGCCGGCGAAGCGCGCGAACACGCCGCGCCGCTGGCCGAGGCCCTGGCCGATGTGCTGATCGACTGCGTGGAAGGCGGGGCCTCGGTCAGCTTCATGCTGCCGCTGCCGCGCGCCAGGGCGCTGGCGTTCTGGCACGGCGTGCTGGAAGACGTGGCGCGTCAGGAACGCGTACTGCTGGTGGCACAAACCACGGCGGGCTGCATCATCGGCACCGTGCAGTTGATCACCGCCCTGCCCGACAACCAGCCGCACCGCGCGGACGTGGCCAAGATGCTGGTGCACCGCGACGCGCGCCGCCGTGGCGTCGCCGCGCAACTGCTGGCCGCCGTCGACCAGGCCGCGCGCGAGGAAGCTAAAAGCGTGCTGGTATTGGACACCGTCACCGGCGGCGACGCCGAGCGCCTGTACCAACGCGCCGGCTGGCAGGCCGTCGGCAGCGTGCCGAATTACGCCCTGATGCCGGACGGCGCGTACTGTGGCACCACCTTCTTCCACAAGCAGCTTGCGGTGTAAAATGCGCCATGGCCCGAACACCAAAAGAACACCGCGCCTGGGTGCGCATGCCGTCCGGACGCCGGCTGGATCTGCTCGACCCCACGCCGTTTGACTGGGACGACAGCGACCTCGCGCTGGGCCTGGCGCGCACCTATCGCTGGGGCGGACATTCGGCCTGGCCGCTGCCGTTGTCGGTGGCGCAGCACTCGCTGACGGTGATGCACGTCCGCGCCTCGGCATGCGCGGCGATGGACCTGCAACTGTCGCCCGTGTCCGCACTGCGCGAGCTGCTGCACGATGCCGAGGAGGGCCTGCTGGGTTTCGATTGCGTCTCGCCGCTAAAGCCTTTCATGGGCGAGGCCTTCAAGACCTTGACGCTGAAACTGGAAGCGGCCGTGTTCCTGCGCTATGGCCTGCCGCGCTGGACCGCCAAGGAGCACGCGGCCCACAAACTGGCCGACCGCCTGGCCGCCGCCAGCGAGGCGGTGCACGTCGCCGGCTGGTCCGCGCAGGAAGTCCAGCAAACCCTGAAGATCAACGTGCCGCCGCTGAGCGACGATCCGCTGCACGCCATCTACGGCGGCACGCCGTGGGAGCCCTGGCCCCCCGCCCTCGCCGCCGAGCGCTTCCTCGCCGAACTCACACGCCTCAAACAACTCAGCGCCTGAAAACCTTCAACGCGCTTATTTGGTCAACACCAATGAGAAGAACGTACGCGAGGGACCGTTGGCCAGTTTGAAAAATATCTTGTTGCGGCCTTGCTTGAAGCGCACTTTGCGTTTTCCCTCGGTCATATTGAAATCACGGGCGTAGGTATTCCGCGTGTCGTACAGATCTCGCCAGAACGAGGTTTTGTTGATGTTGCCACCCACCCAAACCTGCTCGTCGTTGAGCCACACCTGGGCGTCGTCATCCGCGCCGATCCACATCGTCAGCACCTGCTCGCGGTCCATCATGAGTTCGGTGTAGCCGTAGTACACGGCGTCCTCGGCAAAATCGGGCGGCACCAGCGGATAGCTGTCGGCGTTGAGGTAGCGCCACTTCACCACACGGTCGTCCTTGCCCCGATAGGCGGCGTCCAACACCACGCCATCTTCGGGCGGATAGCGGTAATTGGAAAATAGTTCGCTGCCGTGTTTTCCCTCGAATGGTCCGATCAGATACCAGCTGTTGACGTACACGCGGTTGGCAAACTCACCGCCACGGCCCAGCATGCGACCGGCGCCTTTGTGCATGGTACGGGCATCGACCAACGGGATTTGTCCCACGCCCGGCTTGAAGATTCGCTCGCCGTTGCGGTAATAGTGTTGGGAAACGTCCTTTGGCAGCGCGAGGTCGCGATTGATAAATTTGGCGATCCTTTCGACGGTCGCGCCCTCGTCGCGGCCAGGGGTAAGGCTGATGGCGCCATCTTTGGCCTCGTCGCCGCTGGCGCCGCTTCGGACCGCCTTCTCATGTTGACCGCCGCCGTATGTGCTGCCCGAGCTGCTATCCGGCGGCTGTACCGCCACACCGTTCACACGCCGCAGCAGATCTTGCTGCCGTTGCAGCAGCGATGCGCGTGCCCGACGTTCAAGCTGTTCGATCTCCGCCGCCAGCTGTTCCGGCGCCGCGCCCTTCGCTGGCGCCGGGGGCGGGGCCGGCGTATCAAGTTGCTCCAGCGCCTGCTCCTTCGGAATGCTTTCAATGCGCGCGAGCTCCTCGGCCTTGAGCCGCTTTTCCACCTCCGCTATCGAGGTCGATAACTGCCTGGCCTCCTCCAGCAATTCGGCCGGCGCCTTCGGTAGCGAGGTGGCGCTAAAATTCGTCTGGTCCTGACTGGTGCGATCACTCTGCTCCAGCAAATCGCGGATCTGTTTCATATCCAGCACACGCTTTTCCATGCCTGACTGCTTCGTTAATTCAACGCCGGCGCGCACCAGCTCCTGTTGCCGCGCCAGCTCGACCCGATAGGAACCAAAGTAGTAAAGCAGCGCAATCAACACCGCATGCAGCGCCAGCGACACCGTGGTGAAGAGGTGGCGGCGCAGCGGCCCCAGTGCATCAACGAAGGCGGACATCATTGCGCGCTACGCGTGTGCATGGAGATGTTGGTCAACCGCTCGAACTGACACAAATCCAGCACGTGCACGATGTCCTGATACTTGGCCAACTGATCGCCATCAATCCGCACACTACGGGCGGGATTGGCGGCCGCCTCCTGCTTGAGGCGGCCATGGAGGACCTGGGTCGACACCGGCTCACCATCGAGAAACAGCTTGCCGTTCTGGTCTACGCCGATCACCAGCGGCGACGGCGCGGCCTCGTTCGCCTCAAGACTCACCTGGGAAACGGGCAAGGACACCGGCAGTTCGATCTGCTTTTTCACATTGCTTGGCTGTTTGAACGAGGTCGCCACCATGAAGAACATCAGCAGGAAGAAAATGCAGTCGATCAGCGCGATCAGACCGATTTCCGGCTGTTCCTCTTCGCCCAGATTAATGCGCATGGGACACCACCTGCAAATGCTGCGCCGACGCGTCTTTCCCCAGGAACCACTCGTTGATCAGGCCGTTGATCTTTTTTTCCAGCGTCAGCCCGAAGAACGCCTGGCGATTTTTGAAAAAATGGTGCATGGCCAAGGCCGGCAGCGCGACGCACAGGCCGCAAGCGGTGTTGATCAACGCCTTCGATATGCCGCCCGCCAGCAAGGCCGGGTTTCCCATGCCTTCGGAGAAGGCAATCACATGAAAGGCTTCAATCATGCCGACCACGGTGCCAAGCAAGCCGACAATCGGCGCCACCGTCGCCACGATCGCCAATGCATAGGCTTTCTGCTGATGGTGGCGTAATTCAATCGAGGCGAGGTCGCCGGCGCCACTGCTGACGACCGCGTAGCCATGGTGCCGGTGCGTGACAACGTAGGCGATGACGCGGGCCAGCGTGCTGTCCTGCTCCGACAACAATTGTTGCAGCTTGGAGAATTCCTGCGCCGTCCACAGCGGTTTGATGCGCTCGATCAGCCCATCGGGCACAATGTGCCGGGCGCGGAAATTGACCAGGCGCTCGATGGTGACGGCGAGGAACAGAATCGACAGGCCGAGCGTCAACAGGATGGCGCCGCCGCCATCGGCGACCTGTTCGACAATGTTGAAGTCGGCCCCCAGCGCGGCGTGGTGGACGGCGAAGAGAGCCAACGGCGCGGCAATGGCTTTACTCAAACGAATCATGTGTGCTCCTTGGGATGATGGTATTCCCTGGTGCAAGCCCCGTGCCATGCCGCTGGAAACTGTACAAAACCCTATAAATCAAGCACCTGGGCCGGACAGCCCGGCAGCCCTCCGCGCTTTGCACTGCCCGCCTCCGCCCACCTCCGTCCGGAAACGGACACGCGGTTCAGATGGTGATGCCGCTAAGTTAAGCCTTTTTTGACCGCAAACTGATGATTTCAAAGCGCCTTATACCTTCGTATAACTATACGGAACGGGCAAGGTTGACGAGAATGGGTTCATCAACCTCATCTGGAGCCCGACCATGAATACCGCATCCGTCGTTATTGCCGATGTCCACCCGCTGATCCGCGCCGGCATGGCTGCTTTGATCGAGTCCGATGGCAAGTTCACGTTGCTGGGCCAGGCCAGCAACGGCAGCCAGGCCGTGGAGATGTGCGAGCGCCTGCAGCCCGACTTGCTGTTGATGGACCTGAACATGCCCGACTGCGACGGCGTGGAAGCCCTCGGCCGCATCCGCGCCCACCATCCTGACGCCAAGATCATCATCCTCAGCGGCCACGACGGCGAGGACGACGCCGACCGCAGCATGCGCGCCGGCGCCCACGCCTACATGCTGAAGAACGCCCCGCTGGACGATCTGATGACCTGCATCCACGCCGTGCTGCAAGGCCGCAAGTTCATGATGCCGGAGCTGGCGCTCAAGCTGGCCAGCCGCATCCACGGCAACCAGCTGACGCCGCGCGAGCGCGACATCCTCGGCCACTTGGCCAGCGGCATGAGCAACAAGGTGATCGCGCGCGCGGCCGGCATCGGCGTCGGCACCGTCAAGTTCCACGTCAAGAGCATCATGTCCAAGCTCAACGTGTGCACCCGCACCGAAGCCGCCATGGTGGCCGCCCGGCGCGGGCTGGTGCACCTGAACTAGCGGGCCTATCCTAAGGCGGGGGCGCGCGCCAGCGCCTTCCGCTACCATCGGCGCTTCCGTACCACGAGGATCGCCATGAATCATCTGAACAAGCTTCTGCTGGCCTGCGCCCTGGCCATGCCCCTGGCCCACGCCGCCGCGCCGATGGCGCACACGCAGGCACCCGGCTATTACCGCATCATGCTGGACCGGTTTGAAGTCACGGCGTTGTCGGACGGCACCCATCCGTTCCCGGTCGACACGGTGATGACCAACATCAGCCCACGGCAGGCGCTGCAAGACCTTGCCGACGCCGACCTCAAGCTACCGCTGCAAGGCTCGATCAACGCCTTCCTGATCAACACCGGCGACAAGCTGATCCTGATCGACACTGGCGCCGGCGCCTTGTATGGCGACTGCTGCGGCAAGCTGGTCGCGCACCTGCGCGCGGCCGGCTACCAGCCCGGGCAAGTCGACGAGATCTACATCACCCACCTGCACAAGGACCACGCCGGCGGCATCCCGGCCTTCCCCAACGCCGTGCTGCGCGTCTCGCAAGCCGAGGCCGACTACTGGCTGACGCCGGCCAACAAGGCCAAGGCGCCCGCCTTCCTGTCGACCTTCTTCGACGCCGCCCAGGCCGCCGTGGCGCCGTACCAGGCCTCGGGCCGCTTCCAGCCCTACCAGGACTTCGGCCCGCTGGAGGCCGGCATCACCGCGCTGCCCGCGCCCGGCCATACACCCGGCCACGCGGCCTATCTGATCGCCGACAAGCTGCTGCTGTGGGGCGACATCGTCCACGTCGCGCCGATCCAGCTGCCGCATCCGGACGCCACCGTGAAGTACGACAGCAGCGAGTCCACCGCCCAGGCCACGCGCGCCAGCCTGCTGCGGCAGGCGGCCGAAAAACACTGGATCATCGGCGCCGCCCACATCGCCTTCCCCGGCCTCGGCCACCTTCGGCGCTGGCGTGGCGAGTATCAATGGCTGCCGCTTAACTACGACGAGGCACCGGCGGCTCAGCCCTAAGTCGGAACCAGACTTTTGGCAGGGGTGTTTCAAGCGCGCGCTGCTTACACTGCACTTCGCAGTTCTTAATCACTCACACAGGAGCACCTTATGCCGAACAGCAAACTGGCCGTAGACCACGTCATCACCGAGGATGGCACCCGCATTCACTTCAAGGACTGGGGCAGCGGCCCGGCCGTGGTGTTCAGCCACGGCTGGCCGCTGCAGGGCGACGCCTGGGAAGACCAGATGATCTTCCTGGCCAGCCACGGCTACCGCGTGATCGCCCACGACCGCCGCGGCCACGGCCTGTCCAGCAAGCCGTGGAACGGCAACGACATGGACACCTACGCCGACGACCTGGCCACCCTGCTCAACGCGCTGGACATCAAGGACGCCACGCTGGTCGGCCACTCCACCGGCGGCGGCGAGGTGGCGCGCTACATCGGCCGTCACGGCAGCGCGCGCGTGAAGAAGGCGGTGCTGGTGGGCGCGGTGCCGCCGCAAATGGTGGTGTCGGCCATCAATCCGGACGGCTTGCCGATGTCGGTGTTCGACGGCATCCGCGAAGGCGTGCTGAAGGACCGCTCACAATTCTTCAAGGACCTGACCATTCCGTTCTACGGCTACAACCGTCCGGGCGCCAAGGAATCGCAAGGTGTGCGCGATACCTTCTGGCTACAGGGCATGCAGTGCGGCATCAAGAACGCGTATGACTGCATCAAACAGTTCTCGGAAACCGACTTCACCGAGGACCTGAAGAAAATCGACGTGCCGACCCTGTTCATCCACGGCGACGACGACCAGATCGTGCCGATCGGCGCCGCCGCCAAGGCCGCCGTCAAGCTGGTGAAGAACGCCAGCCTGCTGGTGTACGAAGGCGCGCCGCACGGCCTGCCGACCACCCACAAGGATAAATTGAACGCCGACCTGCTGGTGTTCATCCAGTCCAACTAACCCGATAGGGTAATCCGGCTACCGCAACTATGCCGGATTTTCCCCGCTGGCCCTATCCTGCATGATGCGTGATGTCATAACATCACTGTGGATCGCAACATGGCCAGCATGCACCCTCCCCCCGACCTGCGCCCGGCGCGCCTCAACGCGCTGGGCGAATTCGCGGCGTCGATCGCGCACGAGGTCAAGCAGCCGCTGGCGGCGGTGAAGCTCAACGCCGAGGCCTGCCTGGCGCTGCTGGCGCAGGATCCGCCGCGCGTCGACGAGGCGCGCGCCGCGCTGCGCGTGCTCACCGAGGCCAGCGTGGCGGCCGGCGACATGGTGCGCAGCCTGCACGCCATGGCCCGCCGCGCCGAACCTGAACACACCCCGTTCCTCATCGACGACGCCGTGCGCGAGGCGCTGCGGCTGATGCGCGCCGAGCTGCGCCGGCACGACATCGCCCTGAGCGAACACTACGGACTGGAAGGCATCCAGCTGTGCGGCGACCGCGTGCAGCTGATGCAAGCGCTAATGAATCTGGTGCGCAACGCCATCGAGGCGCGGCCGCGCAGGTTGACGCTGCGCACCGCGCTGGCCGGCGGCGCCGCGCGGATCAGCGTGGCCGACGACGGCGCCGGCGTGCCGGCCGCGCTGGCCGAACGCATCTACGAACCATTGTTCTCGACCAAGCCGGATGGCACCGGCATGGGCCTGGCCATCTGCCGCGGCATCGCCGAGGCACATGGCGGGCGCCTGTGGCACAGCCGCGAGGCCGGCGACACCGCTTTTCACCTCAGTTTCAAGGAGCACACCTTATGGACCCCATCTCGATCCTGATCGCGGACGATCATCCCCTGATCCTGGCGGGCTTGAGCGCGCTGCTGGGCGCCATGCCGGAATTCCGCGTGGCGGCGCAGGCCGCCGACGGCGCGCAGGCGGTGGAACTGTACCGCCAGCACCGGCCCGACGTGGTCATCATGGACCTCAGCATGCCGCGCCTGCACGGCGTCGGCGCCATCGAGCGGATTCGCGCCGAGGACGCCAGCGCCAGCATCGTCATCCTCACCACCTACCAGGGCGACGAGGATGTGTATCGCGGCCTGCAGGCCGGCGCCAAGGCCTATCTGCTGAAGGACGCCGAACCGGCCCAGTTGCTCGACTGCCTGCGCACCGTCGCCGGCGGCAAGCAATATCTGCCGCCAACGGTGGCCAACAAGCTGGCCGAGCGCATGGCCAGCAGTCAGCTGTCGCGGCGCGAGCTGGACATCCTGGCCCATATCGCCACCGGCAAGAGCAACAAGATGATCGCGCGCAGCGCCGCCATCGAGGTCGGGACCGTCAAATTCCACGTCAACAACATCCTGGCCAAGCTCAACGTGGCAAGCCGCACCGAGGCCGCCACTGTGGCGGCCCGGCGCGGCTTGCTGAGCGTATTCTAGTCATTCCGGCGCAGGCCGGAATCCATGGAACGCCTCAGGTAAAAGCAAACTCAGCATGGATTCCGGCTTTCGCCGGAATGACGCGGCGATTACTTGGCAGGCACGGCCGGCAGCACCTTGTGGGTGCTGTGGGTGCGTTCCGGCGCCTTGTGCACCATGGTGTAGGCGTAATCCACGCCCATGCCATAGGCGCCCGAGTGTTCGCGCACGATGGCCATCACGGCGTCGTAGGTCTCGCGGTGGGCCCAGTCGCGCTGCCATTCCAGCAGCACCTGCTGCCAGGTCACCGGCACCACGCCGGCCTGGATCATGCGCTGCATGGCGTACTCGTGGGCCTCCTTCGAGGTGCCGCCCGAGGCGTCGGCCACCATGTAGATTTCGTAGTCGCCTTCCAGCATCGCGCACAGCGCGAAGGTGGTGTTGCAGACCTCGGTCCACAGGCCGGCCACGATGACTTTTTTCTTGCCGTTGGCCTTCAGCGCGTCGCGCACCTTCTGGTCATCCCACGAGTTCATCGAGGAACGCTCGAGGATGTCCTTTTCCGGGAACACGTCCAGCAGTTCCGGATAGGTATGGCCCGAGAACGCCTCGGTTTCCACGGTGGTGATGGTGGTCGGGATGCCGAACACCTTGGCCGCCTTGGCCAGCGCCACGGTATTGTTCTTCAACACCTGGCGGTCGATCGACTGCACGCCAAACGCCATTTGCGGCTGGTGATCGATGAAGATCAGCTGGCTGTTGTGCGGGGTCAGGACTTCTAATTTCGGGTGGCTCATGATGGGTTCCAAGTGGTGTAAAAGGAAACCCCATCTTAGGCCGCGCGCGCCCGGAAAACTACTCATCCAAATATAGGCTTTTCTCTTACCCCGGCTCTGCTAAGATGCATTCCATGAAAACACAACTCACCGAACTGGCGCGCGGCCTGCGCGACCTGCACAAACAATTGATCCATCTGGAAACCCAGTATTTCGGCGCCGTCGGCAGCCCGCTGGAGCATTTGCAGTTGATCACCAACCACCCGCATTTCGCCTGGCTGCAAAAGCTGTCCGGCCTGATGACCCAGCTCGACGAGCGCCTCGACGACGCCGAGCCCGTCACGCTGGAGGAGGCCAGGGCCTTCCGCCAATCGGTGGAAATGCTGATCGGCCCGTGCGAGGAAGGCGACCAGGCGTTCCGCGCCAAGTACAACGCGCTGCTGCACGACGGCCCGGAACTGGTGATGGCGCACGGCGCCGTGCGCAAACTGCTGGCCGCGATCGCCTGATCAAGGCTTGATCAGCGCCTGAGCCAGCGTGGCAGCCAGCGTTTCCAGCGCGCCTGCCCGGCGTAGGCGCAGGCCGCCGGCACCGTCAGCAGCACCCGCGTGCCGCCGCTGTCGCGCGGCTCCACCACCACCTGCGCGCCGATGCGCCGGGCGCGCTCGAACAATCCGGTCAAGCCCCAGTGGCCGGCCCGGCCCTGCTGCGCCAGCCCGGGAGCGATGCCCTTGCCATCGTCCAGCACCTGCAGCCTGAACTCGTCCGCCTGGTAGTGCAGCTCCACCTGCACCGCCGCCGCCTCCGCGTGCCGGAACGCGTTCATCATGGCCTCGCGCCCGATCGCGTAGCATTCACAGGCGGCCTGCTCCTCCAGCGCGCGCGGCTTGCCCACGGTGCGCAGGCTGAACACGCTGCGATGGCTCTCCTGCAGCACCTCGCCGATCAGGGCCAGGCTTTGCCCCAGGTCGCCGTCGCGCATGGCGCCGGAGCGCAGGTCCAGCACCTCGTCGCGCCCCTCCTCCATCACCTTGTCCGCCATCAGCAGCACGCGCTCGATCTTCTGCCGGCCGGCCGAATCGGGCGGCAGGCCGCCCAGCGCCGACTGGAAACTCAGCGTCAGGCCATGCACGCTTTGCAGGAAACTGTCGTGCAGCGCGCGCGCGATGCGCTCGCGCTCGGCCATGCGGGTGGCGATGCGCAGCGTCGCCTGCCGCAGCCACAGCCGGTACAGCAGGTACAGCAGGCCGGCCGCCGCCAGCGCGCACAGCGCGTAGAAAAGCGGCGTCTGCGTGAAGGTCGGCAGGATGCGCAGCGCCACCACGGCCTCCCGCTCGCTCCACTGGCCGAACTGGTTGACCGCCGCCACACGGAAGCGGTAGTCGCCCGGCCCCAGCTTGGTGTACGAGACCGCCCGCCGCGGGCCAGCCTCCTGCCATTCGTCATCCACCCCGTCCAGCCGGTAGCGGAAGCGCAACGCCTCCGGCATCGTGTAGCTGAGCGCCGTGTACTCCAGCCGCAGCGAGGTGGTGCCCGGCGCCAGCTCCAGCGGCCGGCTGAAGTCGAGGTGGCGCTTGCCCTGCGCCACCAGCGTTTCGACCTGCGCCTGCGGCGCGTGCGGCAGCGGCGGCGTCGCCGTGCTGTCGAGCCGGACGATGCCGCTGACGCCGGCGAACCATAGCTGACCAGCGGCGTCCGCGATCGCGCTCGGCAGGCGGATGGCGGTGGCGGCGAAGTCGGGATAGCCGTCCGACACGCCGTACAGCACGTATTTGAGCGGTTGCCGTGGCGCCGCCAGCGCGGCTTGCCAGTCGGCCGCGCGCACGTGCACCACGCCCTTGCCGCCATTGAACCAGCGGTCGCCGTTGGGCGTGACCACCATGCCCGACACGCGCGCCAGCACGTCCGGATCGGCCGCCGTGAGGCGATGGAACTGGCCGCCGCGCAACACCGCCAGCCCGACGTTGCCGGCCGCGATCACATCGCGGCCACCGTGCAGATACGTGACGGCGCCGATCTCGTGCTCGCCCTGCGCCGCGTAGCGGGTGACGTGGCCATTGTCGAACCGCAGCACCTCGCCGTCGTTATAGCCAAACCACATGGGGGCGGCGCCGGTGCCCGCGCGTTCGCCGGCGGCGACAAAGAAAATGCCCGGCGGCAGCCCCAGCTCGGCCTGGGTTTGCCATTGGCCGTCATGCAGGCGGAAGGTGCCGCGCCCGCCGATGGTGATCCACACATCGCGTCCATCGTCGAGGATGCGGGTGGCGCGCACCTGGCCGGGCTTGCCGTCGGCGGCCGGCGGATAGGCGATGCGCTCGACCCCGCCGCCGGTGCGGCGCTCGATGTGGTCGGTGCCGGCCAGCAGCAACGCGCCATCGGCGGCATTGGCCAGCACGCCGAACGGGCCCGGCGGCAGACGCTCCAGCAACCTGGCCGGTGCATCGGCACGCAGTTGCCACAGCTCGCCGGTGGGCCTGGCCCAGGCCAGCACATGGCCGTCGGCGCCGCGCGCGAAGCTGAACATGCGCTCGCCGCCACTCAGCCGAGCCTTGGTCAGGCGGTTGTTGCGGAAGCGCTCGACGCCAGCCTGGGTGCCGACCCACATATTGCCGTCGCGGTCCTCAAACAGCACGTTGGCGGTCAGGCTGCTGACCTGCCATGCCTGGTCCAGCTTGCTGTCGGGCGTGGCGATCGGCCGCTGCACGGTGGACGGCCCCAGGCCGACGCCATCGGTGCGGCAGACGCCGGGACAGGCCAGCGTCCAGTAATTGCCGTCGCGGTCGAACAACCCGCTCTCCTGCCCTTCCGCCTGCGCCTGCCAAGAAGCGCGCGGCCGGACCGGGCCGGCGTGCTGGGGCGGCACCGGCACCAGTTGCTCGTGCGTGTCCAGCCAGAGGCGGCCATCCGGCGAGGCACTCAGGTTGACCGCGCTGTAGCCGCTCATCACCGAGCGGAAACGTTGCGCGCCACGCGGCAACACCAGCAACTGCTCGCCGGCCACCACCCATAGCTGCTCATATTGGTCGAGGACCAGGTTGGAGGTGCGCCCCGGCGGCAGGCCCAGCGCCTGGCCGACGTTCTCCCAGGCGCCGTTCTTCAGCTGCAGCAGGCCGTTATTGGTGGAGGCCCACAGCACGCCATCCTCGTCGCGCACCGTGCTCACCACCGGCCCCACCAGCACCTTGCCCAGCATGGACGGTGCATGCTGGAGGTGGCCCTTGCTCAGCAGGCTGACGCCGCCGTAGATATAACCGATCAGCAGGTCGCCATTGCGCAGCGCGGTCAGCGCCGTGATCGGACGCCGCGGCAGCGCCTCGCCGGACAGCGCCTCGAAGCGACGGAACTGCACGCCGTCAAAGCGGTACAGGCCGTTGCTGCTGCCGATCCACAGCCAGCCATCGCTGGTCTGCGCCATGGCGGCGATCTCGCCCGGCGCGCCATCCTTGGCGGTCCAGATATCGTGGTGATAATCGCTGAGGGAAACCTTGCGCTCCAGCGCCCGCGCGCCGGGGGCGCCGATCAGCAAAGCCAACAGGCACAGGAAAATGGAAACGTTAGGCATGCCGGCATCATAGACGAAAATACAAAATGTAAAAACCTATCAATCAGATAGGAACAATAAAATTTACCAATACGCCTACCAGCGTTAATCTGTTCACCACAGCAACCGGAGAATCACCATGAAACGCTTACATGACCTGCCCCTGCCGATCAGCGCCCTTGCCCTGCTGACCGCGTTCGCGCTGGGCGCCCTCGACTTCCACGCCGCCGGCTGGGGCTTCTTTGGCATCGGGGTGATCGCCTGGGTCAAGCTGGACGCCAGGCAATTGCTGAAATCCGACCGCTACGGCCTGCCGCCGGCCCTGGCCTTGCTGGCCTACCCCACGCTGGCCGGCGCCCAAGCCAGCACCGCCATCACCTTCGCGCTGGCCCTGCACGCGCTGGTGGTGTGCCTAATCCTGCTGAGCCGCCATCTCTCGGAAGACATAGCGCAAGGATTTTCTCAGCAAAAAGGGATAAGTCAGCGTATCTAAAGTGGTTTTTTCAGATATCCACATCAACTGTGGATAAGGGTGTGAATAAGGCCCTCTTGACAGTCGAGAACGCCTTTAACGGCGGGCGATACAACAAATTGCCTAATCCACAGGCAGAAATTTCCCCTTTTAAAATCAAATACTTACAAAAGCCAAAAAGTCGCCGCCCGGCGGCTTTTTCGCCGCTTGAAAAAATAATTTATGTGCATAAGTGTGAAGCATGACACCGTTGTTGCGCCGCACAGGGTATCCTTTGACAAAAGTGCTGGCGAGGAATAGTGTCACTCTGGCGTTCGGCCTGTTCGACCTACCTGGGACTTGATGCATGAATCAGAACGACGACGATACCGATTGGATGATAGAGGACGAGGCGCCCGCCGGCCAGCCGCGCACCGGCGCCGCCGCCTCTTCGGCCGCCGCGCCGCCGCCATGGCGCGTGCTGATCGTGGATGACGACGTCGACGTCCACGTGGTCACCAAGTTCTCCCTCAGTAACGCCTGCTTCCAGGGCCGCCGCCTGAGCTTCCTGCACGCCTACAGCGGCGAGGAAGCGCTCAACGTGCTGCGCAACACCCCCGACATCGCGCTGGTGCTGCTGGACGTCATCATGGAAACCAGCGACGCCGGCCTGCACGTGGCGCGCCAGATCCGCGACCAGCTGCACAACCAGCTGGTGCGCATCGTGCTGCGCACCGGCCAGCCGGGCCAGGCGCTGGAGCACAGCATCATCCTCGACTACGACATCAACGATTTCTGGTGCAAGACCGACCTCACCACGCGCAAGCTGTTCACCACCGTGATCTCCTCGCTGCGCGCGTACGCCGGGCTGGAGGAGGCGCACCGCCACACCGCCGCCCTGCAGGCCGAGCTGGACGCGGCGCGCAAGCTGCTGGCGGCGGTCGACCAGCACGCGGTGCTGGTCACCCTCGACAAGCGCGGCCGCATCGCCAGCGTCAACGACAAGTTCTGCGCCGTGTTCCAGTTCAGCCGCGAGGAATTGCTGGGCGCCGATCTGCGCCTGCTGCACGCCCCGCCCTATCCGCAGGACCAGCTGGCGGACGCGCTACAGGCGCTCAAGGATGGCGAGGCCTGGACCGACGTCATCAGCACCTGGCGCCGTGATGGCCAGGAGGTGCGCCTGCGGGTGACCGTCACCGGCGACGACGGCGGCGCCATCGTCGTCGGCAGCGTGCTGCAGGCGCTCAAGAAACCGCTTTAAGTTTCGCTTAAGTGACGGATCCATAAAGCGTTTTTCCGGATATCCACAAATGCTGTGGACAACTATGTGGATATACCCCCATTGACAAGCAAGACAGCCTGTAACGGCGCGGTTTACGACAAACTGCCCATGCAAGAGGCAAAAACAAAGCCCTTAAAAATCAACCACTTAGATTTTCACAGACGGTCACAAGAAAATTTTTCAAAAAAATTCTTGCTAACATGATTTGTGCATAAGTAAACGCCGGCGACGCAGATCAATGCGGCGCTTTTCGGCGCTGATCGGGATGCAATAGCACCCGTTCGATGACTTTGGGGTCGACGTTGTGCGACTTCAGGTATTCGATCGCACACACGGTATTGAAGCTCGATTGCACCGTGAGGCCGCGCTCGACAATGGCGCTGCTATGGTCGTCGTGGCGCTGCTGGAACAGCATGGTCGGCACCGCCGATTCCAGGCTCTGGACTAACGTAACGTTCATCATGATCCTTGGTGAAAAGTGAGGGCTGCCGCCCGATCGTTGATGCGCTCAGGGAGTATGGTCGAGGATAGGAGAAAGTCAATGTCAGCCTCCTATCATTTCGCAATTATAATGAGGCATGACTCCCGACACCACCCGCCCCCGCCCCACCTCCCTGCTGGACCTGTTCATCTCGTTCACCATCCTCGCGCTGCAAGGCTTTGGCGGCGTGCTGGCGGTGGTCCAGCGCGAGCTGGTGGAACGCAAGAAGTGGCTGACGCCGGAGGAATTCGTCGAGGACTGGGCGGTCGCGCAAATCATGCCCGGGCCCAACGTGGTCAATCTGTCGCTGATGATCGGCGACCGCTACTTCGGTCTGCGAGGCGCCCTCACCGCGCTGGCCGGCATGCTGTGCGTGCCGCTGCTGGTGGTGCTGGGCCTGGCCCTGCTGTACGCGCAATACGGCAGCCACCCGGGCGTGGCCGGCGCGCTGCGCGGCATGGCCGCCGTCACCGCCGGCATGATCGCGGCCACCGGCCTCAAGCTGGCCTCGGCCTTGCGCACGCATCCGCTGCCACGCTGGCAAAACGCCCTGATCGCCCTGCTGTGCGTGGCCTTCGTGCTGGTGCTGCGCCTGCCGCTGGCGTACACGCTGCTGATCCTCGGCGGCCTCGGCTACACCCTCACCTACCGCAAGCTCAAGGGAGCGTCGGCATGAACGAGGCGCCCCTGCACATCGTGCTCAGCTTCAGCGACTGGCTGAGCTTGTTCGGCCACTACATGCTGCTGTCGCTGATGTCGATCGGCGGCGCGATCTCCACCACCACCGAGATGCACCGCTACCTGGTGGTCGAACATCATTGGCTGACCCAGGCGCAATTCAACAACGCCATCGCCATCGCCCAGGCCGCGCCCGGGCCGAACGTGCTGTTCGTCGCGCTGATGGGCTGGAACGTGGGATTGAACGCCGGCAGCTATACCCTCGCCCTGGCGGGCGTGGCGGTGACCATGCTGGGCATCCTGATCCCCAGCACCACGCTGACCTACCTGGCGGCGCGCTGGGGCCACCGCAACCGCGAACTGCTGGGCGTGCGCGCCTTCAAGCAAGGCATGGCGCCGGTGGTGGTGGGGCTGATGGTCTCGGTCGGCGTGATCCTGGCCGCCAGCAACGACCAGCCCGCCACCGACTGGCCGCTGTGGCTGGTGTCGGGCGCGGCCGGGCTGCTGATCTGGCGCACCCGCATCCACCTGTTGTGGCTACTGGCGGCGGGCGCGGCGATCGGCTGGTTCCTGCCGGGCTGAACCTCAAGCCGGCGTGTCGCGCCGACTAAACGCCGGATTTTCCGCAAACACCCCCGCGATGAAATCCATGAAGACGATGGCCCGCTTGGGCAGCAGCCGCTGCGCGACGTACACGGCTTGGACCGGCACCGGCGGCGCCGCGTATTCCCTCAAGATCAGCCGCAGATTGCCGTTGTTCAGCCCTTCCGCATACAGCCATTCCGGCCCGTGCGCGATCCCGAGGCCGGCGTTGACGCATTCGCGTATCGCCTCCGGCGAATTGACCCGCAGCCTGCCGGAGACCGGCACATCGGCATCGCGGAAGCGCCACGTGGCGCCGGTCGACAACAGGGTGTAGATCAAGCAATCGTGCGCCTGCAACTCATCGGGCGTGGCCGGGATGCCGCGCCTGGCCAGATAATCCTTGCTGGCAACGCACACGCGCTCGAACATGCCAAGGCGGCGGGCGCGCAACGTGCTGTCCTCCAGATGCCCGATCCGGATCGCCAGCTCCGCCCCCTCGTCAACCAGGTTCACATAGCGGTCATTGATCTGAAGATCGAGCGTCAATGCTGGATACAAGTCCAGGAACGCCGGCACATGCGGCACCACAAAGGTATGGGCCAGCGCGGTGGGACAGGCGACGCGCAGCAGGCCGGACGGGGCGACATTGTCCCGGAACGAAGACTCCGATTCCTCCACGGCGTCGAGAATGCGGCGCGCCTCCGCGTAGTAACGCTCCCCCTCCGGCGTCAGGGCAAGCTTGCGCGTCGAGCGGTGCAGCAGCCTGGCCTGCAAATGCTCCTCCAGCGCCGCGACATGGCGGCTGACGTTCGGCTGTCCCAGGCCCAGGTCGCGGCCGGCGGCGGAAAAGCTTCCCGTCTCGACAGCGCGAACAAAACAGGTCATCAACAGCAGGCGGTCCATGCGGATTCTCCAATTCATGCATTTTGAGCATGAAACATATTCAGAATCTGGATCTTATCAAAGATGCCGCATGAATCCATAGTACTGCTCATGAATAACCTGACGGAGAATCTCATGTCCCGCTTACAAGGCAAACGCACCCTCATCACCGGCGGCACCAGCGGCATCGGCCTGGAAACAGCCCGGCAATTCCTCGCCGAAGGCGCGCGCGTGATCGTCACCGGCGTCAATCCGGACTCCATCGCCAAGGCCCAGGCCGAACTGGGGAGCGAGGTACTGGTGCTGCGCGCCGACTCGGCCAGCGTGGCCGCGCAGAAGCAGCTGGCGCAAGCCGTTCAGCAGCACTACGGCCAGCTCGATGTGGCCTTCCTCAATGCCGGCGTATCGGTCTGGCTGCCCATCGAGGAGTGGACGGAAGAAATGTTCGATCGCTCCTTCGACATCAACGTCAAGGGCCCGTACTTCCTGATGCAGGCGCTGCTGCCGGTGTTCGCGAACCCGGCCTCCGTCGTGCTGAACACCTCGATCAGCGCGCACGTCGGCTCGGAGCGTTCATCGGTGTATGCGGCGAGCAAGGCCGCGTTCCTCAACATGTCGAAGACGCTGTCGAGCGAGCTGCTCGGGCGCGGCATACGCGTCAACGCGGTCAGCCCCGGCCCGATCGAAACGCCGCTCTACGACAAGCTGGGGATTCCCGCGGCTTATCGCGAGCAGGTCAACAAGGAGATCGCCGCGACCATCCCGTTCGGCCGCTTCGGCACGCCCGGGGAAGTGGCCAAGGCCGTGCTGTACCTGGCCTCGGACGAGTCGCGCTGGACGGTGGGCTCGGAGCTCATCGTCGACGGCGGCCGCACGCTCAACGGCTGACGTTCACCCAAGCCCCGCCCTGGAACAGTGCTATTTGTTCTGGTAGCCGCCGTAGTGCCTGACCGGGCTCCAGTCCGGCTGCACCGGCAACCTGGCCGGGGCGTACCGCTGGTACTCGGGCGCGGCGTAGACCACCTTGCCATTGACGATGGTCAGGCTGGCTTCCAGGTTCTTGATCTTCTCCACGTCCATAGTGAAATAATCCTGCGGCAGGATCACCAGATCGGCATACTGGCCCTTGGCCAGCGTGCCCTTCAGCTTTTCCTCGCCGCTCATCCATGCGCTGCCCTGGGTCATCAGCTTGAGCGCCTGGTAGCGGCTCAACACATCCTTGTCCTGCCAGATCTTCAGGCCGCCGGCGGTCTTGCCCGTCACTGCCCAGTAGATCGACGGCCACGGAC
Source organism: Duganella sp. SG902 (assembly GCF_013376005.1). Lineage (GTDB taxonomy): Bacteria > Pseudomonadota > Gammaproteobacteria > Burkholderiales > Burkholderiaceae_D > Rugamonas. The sequence goes on from NZ_JABMJK010000023.1 coordinate 30,466, forward strand.
CATAGCTCGATACGCGCGTGCCGTCGGTGCCGAGACCGACCGGGATCTTCATCTCCAGCATTTTCTTGATCGGCGGCATCTGGCGGGTTTGCTCGCCGTACCGCTTCCAGTACAGTTCGCCCTGGAAGTACATGCGGTCCTGCACCGCGATGCCGCCGCCCAGCGCCTTCACGCGCGCCAGCTGCTTGTCGCTGATGGTTTCGGCGTGGTCGAAGAACCAGCGCAGGCCGTTGAGCGGCGTGTCCCGGTTGACCTTCTCGATCACCGCCAGGTCGCGGTCGATGCTCTCGTCATAGGTGGCGTGGATGCGGAACGGCCAGCGGTTCTTGATCAGCAGGCGCAGCACCGGCTCCAGCTCGCTCTCCATGTGGGCCGGCATGTCGGGACGCGGCTCCAGGAAGTTTTCAAAGTCGGCCGCGCTCCACACCAGGTTCTCGCCGCCGCCCTCGGTGTTGTAGCCGTTGGCGTAGAACAGGTGATCGTTCTTGTCCGGATGGGTTTGCGTCAGCCAGCGCTGGTAGTCTTCCAGTTCCTTGCCCGGCTTTTGCGCGAACAAATAGTAGGAGGTGCGCACCGTCAGCTTGCCGTTTTTCGCCAGCTCCAGGCTAACGGCGTAATCGTCCGGATAAGCCTGGCCGCCGCCGCCGGCGTCGATGGCGCTGGTCAGGCCCAGGCGGTTCAGTTCGGTGTAATACTGCTGGGTCGAGTTCAGCTGCTGCTCGCGCGAGAGCGCGCCGGTCTTGGCCAGCGTGGTGTACAGGATCATGGCGTTCGGCTTGGCGATCAGCTTGCCGGTCGGCTTGCCGTCCGCGCCCAGCTCCACCACGCCATCCTTAAACTTGGTGTCGGCGTTATAGCCCAGCGTCTCGATGCCCTTTTTGTTCAGGAAACCGAGGCCGTACAGATACAGCAGGAATACCGGCTTGTCCGGCACCGCCTGGTTGATTTCCTCCAGCGTCGGCAGACGCTTTTCCTCGAACTGGTATTCGTTCCAGCCGCCGACCACTTTGATCCAGGCGCCCTCCGGCGTGCGCGCGGCCTGCTCCTTCAGCATTTGCAGGGCTTGCTTGAGCGAGGTCACGCCATCCCAGCGCAGTTCGGCGTTGTAGTTCAGGCCTTCGCGGATGATGTGCAGGTGCGAGTCGTTCAGGCCGGGAATCACGGTCTTGCCGGCGGCGTCGATGACCTGGGTGTTGGCGGTCTTGCGCTTGAGGATCTGGGCGTTGCTGCCCACGGCTTCGATTTTGCCGTCCTTGATGGCGAGGGCTTGCGCGAAAGCGCCCTCCCTGGTCATGGTGGCGACCTTGCCGTTGGTGATGATGAGGTCGGTTGCGTGGACGTACGCGGACGACGCGCAGGCGATGGCCGCCGCGACAGCGAGCTGCTTCAATTTCATAACTACTCCCGGAAAATAAAAAACCGGCGCGGGGCAAGCCGCGCCGGCGGCGTCAGAGAATTGAGGCGAGCCCAGTTCTCTTGAATTAGTCTTTCAGCGATTCGATCGCGAAGCTCAGGGTCACGTCGTCGCCAACGTTCGGTGCGTAGGCGCCGGCGTTGAACTCGCTACGCTTGATCTTGGCGGTGGCGTTGGCGCCGCAAGCCAGTTTCTTGGCCATCGGGTGATCGGCGCAGTGGAAGTTGGTGATGGTCAGGGTGACCGGCTTGGTCACGCCCTTGACGGTCAGGTTGCCTTCCACGCTGGCCGGCACGTCGCCATTGAAGTTGACCTTGGTCGACTTGTAGGTGATGGTTGGGTACTTGGCGGTGTCGAGGAAGTTCTCGCCCTGGATGTGCTGGTCAAACAGTTTCGAGCCGGTGTCGACCGATTTGGCGTCGATGGTCGCTTCCACCGAGCCGGTCTTGGCGGCGCGGTCCAGGGTGATCTTGGCCTTGGTGTTGTTGAAGCGGCTTTGCTGGGTCGAGTAGCCGAAGTGGCTGTAGCTGAAGCTGGAGAAGGTGTGGTTGTCGTCCGAGGTGAAGCTCTCAGGAGCGGCGAAGGCGGACAGGGAAATACCAGCGGCGATCAACAGGGCAACGATTTTTTTCATTTAGAAACTCCTAACGTGGGGAACGAGATTGTTCGAGTGAGGACGATTATGCTCGCGACATCTAAAGTTGTAAAACGAAAAATTTACCGCTTTACTATCGATAAAATCGATCATTCCCACATGCCGTTATGATAACGGAACGATGGACAAACGGTATCTGTCTTAAGGCGTGTGAGGAGATTACCCGCCCGGGGAAGCGGGCACCTATCGAAACACCTGCCGCAGCGTTTCCGCCTCCAGCAGCCGCTCGCTCCAGGCCTCCAGTTGTGCCATGCTGGCCCTGGCCAGCCTGTTCCTGACCGACTGCGGCAACGGCCCGAAGCGCCGGACCAGTTGCCGCTCCAGCAGCACGGCCGCGCCTTCTTTACGTCCCCGTTCGATACCTTGCTCAAGGCCCTGGTTACGGCCTTCTTGCAGGCCTTCTTTCAGGCCTTCTTTTCTTCCCTTCTTCCAGCCCTTGTCAATGAAAGACTGCTCGACTTCTCCAATCCAAAACATAACGCGCTCCCTCCTGGCACCACGGATGGCTTGCCAGTAGCGCTGTTGATACGGCTCAGGCAAGACCATCATCCAATTAATCACATCGAACATCACAAGTATGCGCTCCTTGCGCCAGCCATGTTCGTACAGTAGCCTAGTCGCTTGCCACTTCGCCGCATATAACAGACCGGGGTCATGACGCGCCTGCTGCGTGCGCAAGTGCGCCAGCGTTAGCAGCGCAAAAAGGTTATCCGACGCCTGAAGCTCATCGGGCCGGTCAGCATAATCGAGCAATTTGACGATGGCGAACGAAAAACTCAGCTCTGTTCCCAGCCGCGCATAATGATAGATGCACGGGCGCCAGTTGCGCGCCTCATCAGCCAACACGACCAGGCTCGCCACCGGCCGCTGATGCTCTTTGTGAATGCGGTAGTTGTAGTCGAATATGCGCCGCGCCAGTGCCACATCACGTTGCGCCTGCACTTCTATGTGAATGAGCACCCATCCCGCGTTACCATCGCACAGACGTACCTCCACCAATTTATCCGCCACCAGACTATGAGGCACGTCGCCGTGGCTGATGCCTGCCAGTTCCTTATCGCGGAATTGCGGCTTTTGTGCCCAATCTATTTCGGCGGAGAGCGCGGGAAAGAAGAAATCCATGAAGTCCCGGAAAGCATGGCCGATGGCTGCTTTCCAGGGTGAGTCGTAGCGGGATGGCGGCGAGGGATGGGGCATCCCTCCAGTATCCGCTTAGGCCATCGTCCGCTTGTTGATGACGATCAGGCCGCGATGGCGGCGTCGGTGGCGGGGGATTGGTTCAGGATGCGGCTCAGCAGGCGCTGTTCCAGCGCGGCGAAGGCGGCGTTGCCGCGCGCGCGGGGACGTGGCAGGTCGACCTTCAGGTCCAGTGTGATGCGCCCCTCTTCGATCAGCACCACGCGGTCCGCCAGCGCGATCGCTTCCTGCACATCGTGCGTCACCAGCACGGCGGTGAAGCCGCGCGACAGCCACAACGACTCGATCAGCTGCTGCATCTCGATCCGGGTCAGCGCGTCGAGCGCGCCCAGCGGTTCGTCCAGCAACAGCAGTTGCGGCTCGTGCAGCAGCGCGCGCGCCAGCGCCACGCGCTGACGCTGGCCACCCGACAGCTCGGAAGGCCAGTCGTTTGCGCGCTCGGCCAGGCCGACCGTGGCCAGCGTGGCGGCCGCCGCGTTCAGGGAGCGCGGCAAGCCGATCGCCACATTCTCCAGCACCGTCTTCCACGGCAGCAGGCGCGCCTCCTGGAACATGATGCGGATGCTGGCCGCGATGCTGCCCTTGCCGACCGCGATGCTGCCCTGCTCCGCCGTCTCCAGCCCGGCGATCGCGCGCAGCAGCGTGCTTTTGCCGCAGCCGCTGCGGCCGACGATGGCCACGAACTCGCCCGGCGCCAGCTCCAGTTGCACATCCTTGAGCACCTGGCGCGCGCCAAACGACTTGCTGACCTGGTCCAGTTCCAGCGACACGCCCTGGCGGCGCGGTGGTTGCGCCGAGGTCCAGGTCGCGCCTTCGCGCGGCAACGCGCCCGTATCGAATAATGCGGTGGATATAAACATGCGTTCTCCTTAACGGTATGCGGGATTCCAGCGCAGGAAGTGCTTCTCCATGCCGCGCGAAACCAAATCAGCCAGCTTGCCCAGCAAGGCGTACAGCAGAATCCCGACCAGCACCACGTCGGTCTGCAGGAACTCGCGGGCGTTCATGGTCATGTAGCCGATGCCCGCCTGCGCCGAGATGGTCTCCGCCACGATCAGCAGCACCCACACCAGTCCCAGCGAGAAGCGCACGCCGACCAGGATCGATGGCAGCGCCGCCGGCAAAATCACGTCGCGGTACAGCGGCCAGCCGGACAGCCCATAGCTGCGCGCCATCTCGATCAAGCCCTGGTCCGCCGAGCGGATGCCGTGGAAGGTGTTCAGGTAGACAGGGAAGAACACGCCCACCGCCAGCAGGAATAGCTTGGCCGTTTCATCGATGCCGAACCACAGGATCACCAGCGGAATCAGGGCCAGCGCCGGGATGTTGCGGATCATTTGCAGGGTGGTGTCGAGCAGCGTCTCGGCGCCACGGAAGCTGCCGGTCAGCAGACCAAGCGCCAGGCCGAGGCCCGCGCCGATTGCGAAACCGCTGGCCGCGCGCCACAAGCTGGTGCGCAAGTGCGTCCACAATTCGCCCGATTCCGCCAGCGACCAGAAAGCCTTGGCCACCGCCCACGGTTCCGGCAGGATGCGGCTGGACAGCCAGCCCAGTTGCGACGACACCTGCCACACCGCGATCAGCAGCACCGGCAGCACCCACGGCGTCCATGCACTCTGCCTCTTCATCTTACGCCGCCTTTTTCGGGATGATATCGCTGGCCATGATCTCGCCGAACGGGCCGCTCAGCGATTGCTCGCCATGATCCTTGCCCTTGCCCAGCAGCGGGAACACCAGTTCCGCGAAGCGGTACGATTCCTCAAGGTGGGGGTAGCCGGAGAAGATAAAGGTCTCGATGCCGAGATCCTGGTACTCGCGGATACGCGCCGCCACCGTTTCGGGGTCGCCCACCAGCGCGGTCCCGGCGCCACCACGCACCAGTCCCACGCCGGCCCAGAGGTTGGGCGATACTTCGAGCTTGTCACGGCGTCCGCCGTGCAAAGCCGCCATGCGTTGCTGTCCTACCGAATCCATTTTCTGGAACGCCGCCTGCGCCTTGGCGATGGTTTCATCGTCCAGATGGCTGATCAACTCATCGGCCGCGCGCCATGCTTCCTCGTTCGTCTCGCGCACGATGACGTGCAGGCGAATGCCGAACTTGACGCTCCGGCCATGTTTGGCGGCGCGCGCGCGGATGTCATCCAGCTTGGCCGCCACCGCCGCCGGCGGCTCGCCCCAGGTCAGGTACACGTCCATCTGCTCGGCCGCCAGTTCGTGCGCCGGCTCCGACGAGCCGCCGAAGTACAGCGGCGGATATGGCTTCTGCACCGGCGGATACAGCGTCTTGGCGCCCTTCACCGTAATGTGCTTGCCCTCGAAATCGTAACCCTTGTCGCCGCCCTCGCCAGCCAGCGAGGCGCGCCACACGCGGATGAACTCATCCGAGATCTCATAGCGCTTGGCGTGATCGGCGAACAGGCCGTCCGCTTCCAGCTCGCCCTGATCGCCGCCGGTGACGACGTTGATCAGCAGTCGCCCGTTGGACAGGCGGTCGAAGGTAGATGCCATGCGCACCGCCAGCCCTGGCGTGGTCAGACCCGGACGGATCGCCACCAGGAATTTCAGTTTTTGCGTCACGTGGATCAGCGAGGACGCCACCACCCACGCATCCTCGCAGGAGCGCCCGGTCGGCAGCAGCACGCCGTCGTAGCCCAGCGTGTCGGCGGCCACCGCCACCTGCTTCAGGTAGTTGGCGTCGATCGGACGCGAACCCTTGGAGGTGCCGAGATAGCGGCTGTCGCCATGGGTGGGAATAAACCAGAACAAATTGAGAGACATCTTTATGCTTCCTTATTGCGCCGCCAGCTGTTTAGCCGGCAGTTGTGCGTCCTTGACGACGATTTGTTTCGGGATCAGTTTCAGGTTGGTGAAGGTATCGGCCAGCTTCTGCTGCTGCTCCAGCACTTCATTGGTGATCGGCTTGACGCCGTAGGAATAGCGCGAGGCGGCCAGCGCCACCACGTCCACATCAAGACCGGTCTGCGCCGACAGGATCTGGGCCACGTCCTTCGGATTCTTCGCGCCCCATTCGTCCACCTTGACGATTTCCTCCAGCAGGATGCGCACGATGTCGCTGTTCTTTTCCGCGTAGGGGCGCGAAGCCAGGTAGAACTGATGGTTGGCCACCAGTCCCTTGCCGTCGGCCAGCACGCGCGCGCCCAGCTGCTTCTCGGCGGCGGCCAGGAACGGATCCCAGATCACCCACGCATCGACGCTCCCGCGTTCAAACGCGGCGCGCGCGTCGGCTGGCGTCAGGTGCAGCACCTCGATATCCTTGTAGCCCACGCCGGCTTTTTCCAGCGCCTTGACCAGCAGGTAATGCACGTTCGAGCCCTTGTTCAGCGCGACCTTCTTGCCCTTCAGGTCCGCCACGCCGCGCAGCTTCGAGTCCTTGGGCACGACTATCGCCTCGCTGCCCGGCGATGGCGGCTCGTTGCCAACGTAGACCAGATTGGCGCCGGCCGCCTGGGCGAAGATCGGCGGCGCCTCGCCCACCGTGCCGAAATCCACGCTGCCCACGTTCAGGCCTTCCAGCAGTTGCGGCCCGGCCGGGAACTCGGTCCACTTGACGGTGATATTGCGGGTGGCGAGGCGCTGCTCCAGCGTGCCGCGGCCTTTCAGCAGCGTCAGCGTGCCGTACTTCTGATAGCCGATACGCACTTCCTGCCGCGCCTGGGCTTGCGCCTGGCCCGAACTGGTGGCGGCCATCACGCCCGCCGCGAACAGCAGGCCCAGAGTGTGGCGGCGCGCCGCGCGTTTCTGATCGATTCCCATCCCGACTCCTTTAACGAGCCAAGCGCACTGGCTGCGCGCTGGCGACAAATACTTCATCCGGCTGCTGGCGCTGCGCTTGCAGCGCGGCCGACAGCGCGTCCACGCCGGCCTGCACGCGCCAGGCGATGGCCGGGTCCACCGTCAGGCCGCTGACGTCATTCCAGGTCAGCTGCTGCGAGGTGGCGTAGATGCTGGTGAACACCTGGCGCGCGTCCAGCGCGTGCAGCACGGGGCGCAGCGCATAATCCAGCGCCAGCATGTGCGACTGGCTGCCGCCGGTGGCCAGCGGCAGCACCAGCTTGTCCTTCAAGCCGTCCTGCGGCAGCAGGTCGAGGAAGGCTTTCAGCACGCCGGTGTAGGACGCTTTATAGATAGGGGTGGCGATCACGATGGCATCCACCTCGGCTACGGCATCGACCGCGCGCTTGAGCGCCAGGTCGGCGAAGTCCGCGTGCAGCAGCGCCTTGGCCGGCAGGTCGCGCACATTCAGCCTGGTGCTGCGATGGCCAAGGGCGGCCAGTTTGTCGCCGACGTGATCCAGCAAACGGCCGGTGCTGGATGGGGCGGCCGGACTGCCGCTCAATAGAAGAATGCTCATGGTCTGTCCCCTGTCTTGATGGTGGCAGTCAGCATAAGTCCGCGCGATTGAAATCAAAACGAATAGTTTTACGTTTTGATATGCAAAAACCTAAGCATGATTTTTACGCATATCAAAAGCCGGAATTCTTCGTGTACTGCGTTTAGGGGCGGATGCAATACTAAAAACACCGATACCAAGACGACGGACATACCATGTCTCAAGCACTACTAAAAACGTCGCACAACCGTGCGCACGATCCGCTTCAAGTCGCGGCCGAACTGGCGCAGCGGCTTGCCGCCAGCGCCAATGCGCGCGACCAGGCCGGCGGCCACGCGGCGCAGGAACGCGAATGGATACGCGAATCCGGCCTGCTTACCCTGTCCATCCCCGCCGCGTACGGCGGCCAGGGCGCGGATTGGCCGACGGTCTACCAGGTGATACGCATCCTGGCCCGCGCCGACAGCGCGCTGGCCCACATCTTCGGCTTCCATCACCTGCAACTGGCCGGCATACAGCTGTATGGCACGGCCCAGCAGCAGCGCCGCTTCCTGACGCAGACGGTGGAGCAGGATCTTTTCTGGGGCAACGCCCTCAATCCGCTCGACAAGCGCACCATCGCCACCGATGCCGACTATGGCTTCCAGCTGGATGGCGTGAAGAGTTTTTCCTCCGGCTCGGTGGGTTCGGACTGGCTCACCATCTCGGCCTGGCACGAAGAGACGCAATCGGCACTGATCGGCGTGGTGCCGACGCGCCAGCACGGCGTGGCCGTACAAGCCGATTGGGACGCCTTCGGCCAGAAGCAGACCGACAGCGGCAATGTGCATTTCAATCAGATGTCGTTGCCGTCGACGCAGGTGCTGCAAGCACCGGGCGTGAAGCCGACCGCGCAGGCCACGCTGCGCTCGCAGGTGGCGCAGCTGATCATGGCGAATCTCTACCTCGGCATCGGCGAAGGCGCGTTCGAGGCGGCGCGCGGCTATATCGCGCAGGAGGCGCGGCCATGGTTCGCATCCGGCGCGGCGTCGGCCGGAGCCGACCCGCTGGTGCAGCACCGCTTCGGCCAGTTGTGGCTCAAGCTGCGGCCAGCCTCCGTGCTGGCCGATCATGCGGCGCAGGAGCTGGATCGCCTGTTCCGCCTCGGCGCGGCGGTGACCGCGCAGCAGCGCGGCGAGCTGGCCGTGTCGGTGGCCGAGGCCAAGGTGCTGGCCCACCGCGCGGGCGTGGACGTCAGCAGCGAGATCTTCGAGCTGACCGGCGCACGCTCCACCTCCGCCAAGTTTGGTTACGACCGGTTCTGGCGCAACGTGCGCGTGCATACCTTGCACGATCCGGTCGACTACAAAATCCGCGACCTCGGACGCTATGCGCTCGACGGTACGCTGCCTGAACCTACCGCATATTCCTGATGACTACTCCCCTGATCCGCATCGAGCATGCGAGCAAATCGTTTGGCGACTTCCACGCGGTGCGCGACGTGTCGCTGGACGTCGGCCAAGGCGACATCTTTGGGCTGATCGGCAAGAGCGGCGCCGGCAAATCGACGCTGCTGCGGTTAATTAATCTGCTGGAGCGCCCGGATCAAGGCGCGATTACGGTCGACGGCCGTGAACTGACCTCGCTGTCCAAGCGCGGCCTGCGCGACGCGCGCGCCAATATCGGCATGATCTTCCAGCAGTTTAACCTGCTGCAGAACGCCAGCGTGTTCGAGAACGTGGCCTTCCCCTTGCGCATCCACGGCGGGCAAAGCAAGCAGCAGATCGCCGCGTGCGTGGCGGACTGTCTGCAGTTGGTCGGCTTGAGCGACAAGAGCGCCAGCTATCCGGCGCAACTGTCGGGCGGGCAGAAACAGCGCGTAGCGATCGCCCGCGCGCTGGCCAGCAAACCGGCCGTGCTGCTGTGCGACGAACCCACGTCCGCGCTCGACGCCGAAACCACGCGCGCGCTGCTGGCGACGCTGAAGGACATCAACCATCGGCTGAACGTGACCATCGTGATCGTCAGCCACGAACTGGACGTGATCGGAGAAATCTGCAACCGCGTGGCCGTGATCGAAAACGGCGCCATCGCCGAACAATTCGCGCTAGACGACAGCGCCAGCCTGGCCGCCCCGCGCCTCACCGCCCTGGGCCGCGAACTGGCCGCCTCCGTCGCCACCAGCGCCGCTCTCGCCCCACTCCCGGAGACCGCCAATGTCTGAACTCATCTCTTCGCTGGCCGCATCGGCCAACGCCATCATCGCCATGCTGCCCGAGATGTGGGACGCGCTCGGCCAGACCTTGCTCATGCTGGGCATCGGCCTGTCGGCGGCGGTGCTGATCGGCGGCCCGCTCGGCGTCCTGCTGTTCCTGGTCGCGGACGGCCAATCGCTGCAAAACCGCCCCGCCGCGCTGGTGCTGGGCTGGCTGGTGAACACCGTGCGCTCGTTCCCCTTCATCATCCTGCTGGTGGCGCTGGTGCCGTTCACGCGCATCATCGCCGGCACCTCCATCGGTCCGCTGGCCGCCGCCGTGCCCTTGTCCTTCGCCGCCATCCCTTACTTCGCCAGGCTGGTTGAACAGAACCTGCGCGAAGTGCCGCGCGGCGTGATCGAGGCGGCGCACGCGATGGGCGCTTCGGAATTCCAGATCATCCTGCGCGTGCTGCTGGTCGAAGCCCGCTCCGGCCTGGTGCTGGCGCTGACCGTGCTGTCGATCAGCTTCCTGTCCTATTCCGCCGTGGCGGGCGTGGTGGGTGGCGGCGGCATCGGCGACCTCGCCATCCGTTACGGCTACTACCGCTTCGAAACCGACATCATGGTCGCCACCGTGGCCATCCTGATCCTGATGGTGCAGGTGATCCAGTTCACCGGCAACCGCATCGCCAAACGCATCGACAAACGCTAATAAAAGGAACACTACATGAACACCCGCCGCAACCTGCTGCTGGCCGCCGTCGCCGCCGCAATCGGCCTCTCCGCCCACGCCAAGGATCCGAAGGAACTCGTGATCGGCACCAGTTCCGGTCCTTACGCCGACCAGGTCAAGCTGGGCATCAAGCCTATCCTCGAAAAGCAGGGCTACAAAGTCAAGCTGGTGGAATTCAACGACTACATCCAACCCAACTTCGCGCTGGCCGAAGGCTCGCTGGACGCCAACATCTTCCAGCACATCATCTACCTGAACAAATTCTCGGCCGATCACAAGCTGGCATTGTCGGAGCTGATCAAGATCCCGACCGCGCCGATCGCCATCTACAGCAAAAAGCACAAGACGCTGAACGACGTGAAGGAAGGCACCACCGTCGCCCTGCCGAACGACCCGACCAACCAGGCGCGCGCGCTGGTGCTGCTGGACCAACTGGGCTGGATCAAACTAAAACCGAACACGGACCCGATCAAGGCCTCGGAAAAGGACGTCGCCGCCAACGTCAAGAAAATCAAACTGGTGCCGCTGGAAGCCGCGCAGCTGCCGCGCTCCCTGCAGGACACCGACTACTCCTTCGTCAACGGCAACTACGCGCTGGCATCGGGCCTGAAGCTGAAAGATGCGCTGATCACCGAAAAAATCTCGCCGGCCTACGCCAACCTGGTGGCCGTGCGCACCGCCGACAAGGACAAGCAATTCGCCAAGGACATCGCCGCCGCCTACCGCTCGCGGGAATTCCTGGCGATCACCAACAAGCACTTCGCCGACTACGCCAAGACCGACTATCAGCTCGCGCTGGAAAAGTAATGCCGAAACTCATACGCTTCAACGCCTTCCAGATGAACACCGTGAGCCACCAGTCGCCCGGGCTATGGACACACCCGCGCAACGACAGCCACCGCTACACCGACCCGGACTACTGGACCGAACTGGCGCGGCTGCTGGAGCGCGGCCGCTTCGACGCCATCTTCCTGGCCGACGTGCTGGGCGCCTACGACGTCTACCAGGGCAGCGCCGACGCGGCCTTGCGCCACGCCGTGCAAGCGCCGCTGAACGACCCGCTGGCGCTGGTGCCGTTGATGTCGCAAGTGACCGAGCACCTCGGCTTCGGCGTCACCTGCGCGCTGACGTATGAGCATCCCTACACCTTCGCGCGGCGCATGTCCACGCTGGACCACCTGACGCGCGGACGGATCGGCTGGAACATCGTCACCGGTTACCTGGACAGTGCCGCCCGCAACCTCGGCCTGGATCAGCAACTGAGCCACGACGAACGCTACGACCTGGCCGACGAATACATGGAAGTGGTCCAAAAACTGTGGGAACGCAGTTGGGATGACGACGCCGTGGTGAACGACAAGGAGCGCGGCGTGTACGCCGAGCCATCGCGCATCCATCCAATCGCGCACGAAGGCAAATACTTCAAAGTGCCGGGCTTCCACCTGTGCGAACCGTCGCCGCAACGCACACCCTTGTTGTATCAGGCAGGAACCTCGCCGCGCGGCACCGCGTTCGCGGCCAAACATGCCGAGTGCACCTTCGTCAGCGGCCCGAGTATCCGCGTGGTGAAAAAATACGCAGACGACCTGCGCGCCGCCGTGCGTGCGACCGGCCGTGATGGCGACGAACTGAAAATCTACGCGCAGGCACTGATCATCACCGCACCGACCGAAGCCGAAGCGCGCGCCAAACACGAAGAATACAAACGCCACATCGACATCGAGGCGGCGCTGGCCTTGCTGTCCGGCTGGACCGGGGTCGACTTCAGCGAATTTGCGCTGGACGCCACCATCGACTACATCGACTCCGACGCCGGCCGCTCGGCGCTAGCGTCGTTCAGCGCCGCGGACCCCGACCGCAAATGGACCGTGCGCGAAGCGGCGGAATTCATCGGCCTGGGCGGGCGCGGGCCGGTGCTGGTGGGCGATCCGCGTCAGGTGGCCGACCAACTTGAAATGTGGCAGGACGAAACCGGCATCGACGGCTTCAACCTCGCCTACGCGGTCGCCCACGAAAGCATGCGCGACGTGGTCGACCTGATCGTTCCCGAACTCCAGCGGCGCGGCCGCTACCGCACCGACTACACCGCCGGCACCCTGCGTGAAAAAATCCGGGGTCAGGTCCGCCATTTCTACACGAGCTGAGCGGCAGAGCGGCTGAGGCCGTGTAGAAATGGAGGACCTGACCCCAGAGTTTTCAGTCGTTGCGCATTTGGGCTTGGGAGACGTTGCTGCCGGGCGGTACGCTTTGGGTCAGCCACACGTTGCCGCCGATGGTGGAGCCGGCGCCGATGGTGATGCGGCCCAACACCGTCGCGCCCGCGTAGATCACCACGTCGTCTTCCACGATAGGGTGGCGCGGCACGCCTTTGATCAACGCTCCCTGCTCGTCCGATGGGAAGCGCTTGGCGCCCAGCGTGACATGCTGGTACAGCCGCACGCGCTGGCCGATGATGGCGGTCTCGCCGATCACCACGCCGGTGCCATGGTCGATGAAGAAGCTGCCGCCGATCCGCGCCGCCGGGTGGATGTCGATCCCGGTCAGCGAATGGGCGATGTCCGATATCAGCCGCGCCAAGAACGGCGAGCCAAGGCGGTGCAGGCTGTGCGCCAGCCGGTAGTACAGGATCGCGATGGTGCCCGGATAGCACAGCATGATCTCGGCCACCGAGGTCGCCGCCGGGTCGCCCGAGAACGCCGCCTGCACGTCGGACACCAGCAAGGCCCGCACTTCCGGCAGGCTGGCCGCGAACCGCCGCGTGATGTCGTGCGCCTGCAGGGTCAGCGCCGCCTCATCGGGCGCCGCCTCCAGCGCGGAAAACTGCAGCCCGCGCCGCACCTGCTCGGCCAGCCGGTTCAGGGTGGTGTTCAGGGTGTCGCCGACGAAGAAGTCGATGCTTTCGTCGGTCAGGTTGGGACGCCCGTAGTGCGTCGGGAACAGCACCGCCTGCAGGCCGTTGACGATGGTCGTCAACGCGTCGCGCGACGGCAGCTCGCGCACGCGGCCATGATGGCGGATGTTGTGGGTGGCCTCGCGCGACACGCGCAGCTGCTCGATCACGCTGCCAAGGTTCCAGTGCGCGGGCTTGACGGAGGTGCCGTCAAAGGTGTCAATTGTCATAATGTCTCGAATTCGAATAATGCGGGCGTAGCCGCCCATCACGCAGCATAATCAGTCAACGCGCCCGGGCAAACGAATGATTTCGCCCGTTCTTATGCGCCCGGCGCATATGCCGCGCGGATCGCGTAAAATGCCGGGTCCAACGAACAATACGCTATTCATGAACATTTTGCTGACGCTGCTGCTGGCCGGCCTTTCCATGGTCGGCCCGCTGGCCATCGATACCTATCTGCCGTCCTTCCCCGCCATCACGCAGGCGTTCGACGCCAGCCCGATGCTGGTGCAGCAGACGCTGTCGATGTTCCTGTTCTGCTTCGCGTTCATGATGCTGTTCTATGGCACGCTGTCCGATTCCTTCGGCCGCCGCCCGGTGATTATCGTCTCGCTGGTGCTGTACATCGCGGCGTCGGTGGTGGCGGCGCTGGCGCCGTCGATCGGCGTGCTGCTGGCCTGCCGCATCGTGCAGGGTCTGGCCGCCGGCGCCGGCTCGGTGGTGGGCCGCGCCATCGTGCAGGACCGCTTCACCGGCGCCCAGGCGCAGAAGATCCTCGCCAATATCATGATGGTGTTCGGCCTCGCGCCGGCGATCGCGCCGGTGCTGGGCGGCTGGCTGCAGGTGAGTTTCGGCTGGCGCTCGATCTTCTGGTTCCTCAGCGCCTTCGGCCTCCTGATGCTGGTGGCGGTGCAGCGCGCGCTGCCGGAAAGCCTGCCGGTCAAGGACCGTCATCCCTTCCACCTGGGCGTGATCGCCAAAAACTACTGGATGGTGCTGTGCCATCACCATTTCCTGCTGCTGTCGGTGGCGGTGGGCATGTGCTTCGCGGGCGTGGCGCTGTACATCGGCTCCGCCGCTTATTTCGTGATGAATATCCTGCACCTGCCGGAAACCGCCTTCGCGTGGATGTTCGTGCCGCTGATTAGCGGCATGGTGATCGGCTCCGCGCTGTCGGGCAAGTTCGCCCACAAGTTCTCGCGCAAGGCGCAGGTATGGCTCGGCTTCGCGGTGATGATCAGCGCCGGCGTGATCAACGTCGCCTACAACGCCGCCTTCGTGGCGGCCGTGCCTTGGGCGGTGATGCCGCTGTTTATCTATTCCTTCGGCCTGGCGCTGGCCATGACGCCGCTGTCGCTGATCGCGCTGGAGTACTTTCCGAACAACAGCGGCCTGGCCGCCTCGATGCAGTCCTTCATCCAGATGCTGCTGTTCGCTCTGGTCTCCGGCCTGGTGGCGCCGCTGCTGTTCGACAGCGCCCTGAAACTGGCGTGGGGCGTGCTGGCCAGCCTCGTTCTCAGTGTGATCGCCTGGCTGCTGGCGCAAACGGGCAAGCCGGTCGTCCACGGCTGATCACGGCCACGGCGCGGGATTCAGGTCGATATACTGCGCCCCGCCCTGCTCCGGCTCACGGTCCGCCGGCGGCCCGCCGGGTGCCTGGGCCGGGTTGCGCAAGCCCAGTATCTCCTTGCGCGATTCGACGAAATCCGCGCTCGATAGCGGATGCTCCTTGTCCGGCCAGTTCTCCACCGCCCACGCCTGCAACTGCTCGAAACGCTGCCACAATTCGCTGATGAAGCGGCGGCGCTCATCTTCGTTGTCCATAATGCCTCCTTCGGTCTACCCGCAGTGTGCGCCGCGTACGCCACGCCGTCGGTACGCAAGATAACGCCCGAGCATGTAGAATGGCGCATTAATCTGCTTTAAGTCTCATCCACCGAATGCGTCTCACCTCATTTACCGATTACACGCTGCGCACGCTGCTCTACCTGGCGGCCAATCGGGATCGCCTGGTCACCATCCAGGACATCGCCGATTTGCACGTGATATCAAAAAATCATCTGATGAAGGTGGTGTATCAACTCGGCCTGTCCGGCCTGGTGGAGACGGTGCGCGGCCGCAACGGCGGCCTGCGGCTGGGCAAGGAGCCAAAGGACATCAACATCGGCGCCCTGGTGCGCGCCACCGAGACCGATTTCTTCATGGCCGAATGCTTTGACCGCGACAGCGACACCTGTCCGCTGACGCCCAACTGCAAACTCAAACACACGCTGAACGACGCCACCCGCGCCTTCCTCGCCGTGCTGGATCAGCAAACGCTGGAAGACATGCTGCCCGCCACCGGTCCGGAAAGCAAACCGGTACGCATCATGCGTAACGCGGCCAAGCGGTAACTACGCCGCGTCCTGCCGCAACTGCGGCAGGGAAGCCATCAGGTCGGAGAAACGCTGCCCCTGGATCATGACGTGCTCGCGCAACAGTTGCGCGGCGCGCTCGCCATCGCCGTCAAGAATCGCTTTCACCACGCCGTCATGTTCGTTGTAGGAAGTGGCCAGGCGGTTGCGCACCCGCAGTTGCAGACGGCGATAAGGACGCAGGCGACGATACAGCGCGCGCGTCTGCTCGATCAGAAACTGATTGTGGCTGCCGGCGTATATCGCTTCGTGGAAGACCTCGTTGCGATAGTAATAAACGTCCGGTTCCTGCGCCTCCAACGCCTCCTGGCAGGCCTGGTGCGCCGCCAACAATGCTTGCTGTTCCTCCGGCGTCATGCGGCGCGCCGCCAGCCGGCCACAGGTCGACTCCAGTTCCGACATCACCTCGAACATTTCCACCAGCTGCTGCGGCCCCAGCTCGGCCACGATGGCGCCGCGCCGCGGCCGGATCACCACCAGCCCCATCGACGACAACTGGATCAGGGTTTCCCGAATCGGCGTGCGCGAGACGCCAAAGCGCGTGGCCAGTTCGGTCTCGTCCAGATGCTGGCCGGGCTTGAGCTCGCCGACAGCAATCATTTCTTCGATTTGCTCGCGGAGGGTGGCGGAATGTGTCGTCATGGTTTGCATTATATCGCTTGACAATGTATTCGCAACCGCTATTCTTGTATACACAAAAGAAGTTATTGCATATCGAATGCAAACTAGATAATATTTCCTGACATCAATCCCTTGGAGGACGTATGACCGCAATCACCCGCAGGTCCGCATTGGCAGCCATCGGCGCTTTGGCCGCCAGTCCGTTGTTGTTGCAACCCGCTTGGGCGCAGAGCTCGCTCAAGATTTCCCACCAGTTCCCCGGCGGCACCATCACGGAAGGTGATTTCCGCGACCGCCTGACCCGCATGTTCGCGGCCGAAGTCGAGAAGCGTTCCAAGGGCGCGCTCAAGTTCGCGATCTATCCCGGTTCCTCGCTGATGAAGACCAACGCCCAGTTCTCGGCCATGCGCAAGGGCGCGCTGGACCTGTCGCTGGTGCCGCTGTCATACGCCGGCGGCGAAGTCCCGGAAGTGAACATCGGCCTGATGCCCGGCCTGGTCACCTCCTACGACCAGGCCTACGGCTGGAAGAACGCGGAAGTGGGCAAGGAACTGGCGCGCATCCTGTACGACAAGGGCATCGTGATGCTCAGCTGGATCTGGCAGGGCGGCGGCATGGCCTCGCGCGGCAAGCCGGTGGTCGATCCGGACGACGCCAAGGGCATGAAGATACGCGGCGGCTCGCGCGAAATGGACCTGATGCTGAAGGCCGCCGGCGCCGCCGTGGTCACGCTGCCATCAAATGAAATCTACGCCGCCATGCAGACCGGCGCCATGGAAGCGGCGCTGACCTCCTCCACCTCGCTGATCTCGTTCCGTCTCGAAGAAGTGTCGAAGGCGCTGACCACCGCGCGCGCCGGCTCCTACTGGTTCATGCTGGAGCCGCTGATGATGTCGCGCGCGATCTTCGACCGCCTGCCGAAGGACCAGCAGCAGATCCTGCTGACCGTGGGCGCCGAGCTGGAAGCCTTCGCGCTCAAATCGGCCAAGGAAGACGACGTGCAAGTGGCGAACGTCTACCAGAAAGCCAACGCCAAGGTGGTCGACATGAATCCGGCCGCGCTGAAAAAATGGCAGGACATCGCCAAGGCCACCGCGTGGAAGGACTATGGCGAGAAGAACCCCAGCTGCGCCAACCTGCTCAAACTCGCGGAGAAAACGCTGTGAGCCACGGCGTGGAATTGACGCCATCGCGCGGGCCCGCACCGCCGGACAACGCCGTCATCGCGGCGCTGACGGCCGCGCTGGACAAGCTCAATCGCGGGCTGATGGTGCTGTCCATGATCGCCGTCGTGCTGACGGCGGTCGTGCTGACTTACTCGGTGGTGTCGCGCTATTTCTTCCACGCGCCCACCGACTGGCAGGATGAGGCCTCGGTGTTCATGCTGGTCGGGGTGACCTTCTTCTGCACCGCCTACGTGCAGTACCACCGCGGCCACATCGGCATCGAGGCCATCGCCGGCCTGCTGCCGCGCCGCGTGAACGCCGCCCGCCTGCTATTCGTGGACCTGGCGTCGACCTTGTTCTGCGCCTTCTTCACCTGGAAATCGTGGCTGCTGTTCCACGAGGCGTGGGTCGATGGCCAGACCACCTCCTCCACCTTCGCGCCGCCGCTGTGGATCCCCTACTCCATGATGGCCGCCGGCATGACGCTGCTGTCGCTGCAACTGCTGTTGCAGACGCTGGCCCGCCTGACCAACAAACCGGAGCAAGCAGCATGAGTGAATTGACCCTGGGCGCGCTGTACGGCGCCGTAACGCTGGTGGTGATGTTCTCCGGGATGCCGATCGCGTTCGCGCTCGGCGTGGTGGCGACCGCCTTCATGTACTTCTTCATGCCGGCATCGTCGCTGGATACCATCACGCAGAACGTCTACGAAGAGATGGCGTCGATCACGCTGCTGTCGATTCCGTTGTTCATCCTGAAGGGCGCGGCCATCGGCAAATCGCCGGCGGGCAAGGACTTGTACTCCGCTATCCACACCTGGATGCACAAGATTCCCGGCGGCCTCGGTATCGCCAACGTGTTCGCCTGCGCGCTGTTCGCGGCCATGGCCGGCTCCTCGCCCGCCACCTGCTCGGCGATTGGCTCGGCGGGCATTCCGGAAATGCGCAAGCGCGGCTACTCGCCGGGTTTCGCGGCCGGCATCATCGCGGCCGGCGGCACGCTGGGCATTCTGCTGCCGCCGTCGATCACCATGATCCTGTACGCGGTGGCGGCCGAGCAGTCGCTGGGCCGCCTGTTCCTGGCGGGGATAGGCCCCGGCATCCTGCTGGTGGTGCTGTTCGCCGGCTACGCCGTCTACCGCGCCCGCAAGGAATACAGCATGGCGCTGGAGATCTACCAGAAAGGCGGCGAGAAGTCGGCCTATCTGGAGGACGAGCATTTCACCCTGCGTGAAAAAGTCGAGATGCTGCCGCGCGTGCTGCCCTTCATCGTGCTGCTGATCGGCGTGATGGTGGCGTTGTATGGCGGCTTCGCCACGCCGTCCGAAACCGCCGGCCTGGGCGCGCTGCTGGCGCTGGCCCTGCTGGCCGTGATCTACGGCGTGTGGAAGCCGAAAGACCTGTCGCCCATCCTCGGTTCGTCGATCAAGGAATCCACCATGCTGCTGCTGATCATCGGCATGTCGCTGCTGTATTCCTACGTGATGAGCTACCTGCACATCAGCCAGTCGGCCGCCGCGTGGGTGGTCAGCCTGCACCTGTCCAAATGGGTGCTGCTGGCGGTGATACTATTGATGGTGATCGTGTTCGGCTTCTTCCTGCCGCCAGTGTCCATCATCCTGATGACGGCGCCGATCATCCTGCCGCCGCTGCGCGAAGCCGGTTTTGACCTGATCTGGTTCGGCATCGTCATGACGGTGGTGATGGAAATGGGCCTGATCCATCCGCCGGTGGGGCTGAATATTTTCGTCATCAAGAACATCGCGCCGGACATTCCGCTCAAGGATGTGGTCTGGGGCGTGTTCCCCTTCCTGTTGCTGATGGTGGTGGCCGTGCTGCTGCTGTGCGTCTTCCCATCGATCGCGACCGGTCTGCCTGACATGATTATGGGAGCAAAATAAAATGTCCTGGAACACCTTGCAGCAAAATCGCGCGGCGCGATTGCAGCGCGCCAGCGCGGCGCTGGGCACTGAGTTGGATGGCAAAAGCCTGCCGGCCGCGCGCATCGCCGATCTGCTGCATGCGGTCATCGAATGCGGCGACCGCGTCTGCCTCGAGGGGAACAACCAGAAGCAGGCCGACTTCCTCGGCCATGCGCTGGCCAACCTGAATCCGGAACGCGTCAACAACCTGCACATGCTGCAGTCGGTGCTGGCGTTGCCGGAGCATCTGGACGTGTTCGAGCGCGGCGTCGCCTCGCGGCTGGACTTCTCGTTCTCCGGTCCGCAGGCGGCGCGGGTGGCGCGGCTGGCCTCCGCCGGCAAGCTGAATATCGGCGCCATCCACACCTACCTTGAGCTGTTCAGCCGCTACTTCATCGATCTGCCGCCGCGCGTCTGCCTGATCGCGGCGGAGGCGGCCGACCGCCACGGCAACCTGTACACCGGCCCGAACACCGAGGACACCCCCGCCATCGTCGAGGCCACGGCGTTCAAGCAGGGCATCGTCATCGTCCAGGTGAACAAGGTGGTGGACAACGTGCCGCGCGTGGACGTGCCGGGCGACTGGGTGGACTTCGTGGTGCAGTCGCCGCGCCCCTACTATATCGAACCGCTGTTCACGCGCGACCCGGCGCAGATTTCGGAGATCCAGGTGCTGATGGCGATGATGGCCATCAAGGGCATCTACGCCGAGTACGAGGTGCAGCGCCTGAACCATGGCATTGGCTTCGACACGGCGGCCATCGAGCTGCTGCTGCCGACCTACGCCGAGTCGCTGGGCCTGCGCGGAAAGATCGGCAAGCACTGGGCCTTGAATCCGCACCCGGCGCTGATTCCGGCGATCGAGGCGGGCTTCGTCAGCTCGGTGCATTCGTTTGGTTCGGAGCTGGGCATGGAGGACTATATCCACGCGCGGCCGGACGTCTTCGCGATCGGCCCGGACGGCAGCATGCGCAGCAACCGCGCCATGTGCCAGGCCGCCGGCCACTACGCCTGCGACATGTTCATCGGCTCGACCCTGCAGATCGACTTGCAGGGTAACTCGTCCACCGCCACGGCCGGCCGCATCTCGGGCTTCGGCGGCGCCTCCAACATGGGCGCGGACGCGCGCGGGCGGCGTCACGCCAGCCCGGCGTGGCTCAAGGCCGGTGAGCAGGCGCGCGCCGGCCGCAACACCATCCCGCGCGGCCAGAAGCTGGTGGTGCAGATGGTGGAAACCTTCCGCGAGCATATGCAGCCCGCCTTCGTCGAGAAGCTGGACGCCTGGGTGCTGATGGAGCAAGCGAAGATGGCGATCCCGCCGGTGATGATCTACGGTGACGACGTCACCCACATACTGACCGAGGAAGGCATCGCCAACCTGCTGCTGTGCCGCACCGACGAGGAACGCGAACAGGCGATACGCGGCGTGGCCGGCTACACGCCGGTTGGGCTGGGGCGCGACAAGCGCATGGTGGAGAACCTGCGCGACCGCGGCATCATCACCCGTGCCGAGGACCTCGGCATCGACAAGCGCCTCGCCACACGCGACCTGCTGGCGGCCCGCAACATGAAAGACCTGGTGCGCGCATCGGGCGGTTTGTACAACCCGCCCAAGCGTTTCCGCAACTGGTAAGGAGCAAACGATGGAAACACTGAATTATCGATTTGAACAAGGCACGCGCCGCCTGACCGCCGCGCCGGAAGTGGTGGGCGTGGTCGGCTCGGGCAACCTGGAGGTGCTGATCGAACCGGCCGCGCTGGATGGCGCCTGCACCGTCGAAATCAACACCGCCGCCGTCGGCTTCGGCCCGATCTGGGAGGCGGTGATCCGCGACTTCCACGCGCGCTGGGCGCTGGCCGATACGCGCATCTCGATCAACGACATGGGCGCCACGCCGGCCGTGGTCAGCCTGCGGCTCGACCAGGCCGTGCAAACCATGCTGGGAGACGCAGCATGAGCCGCGCGGTCAGCTATCAGGAAGCGACGGCCCGCGAACGCCTGCAGCATCTGTTCGACGCCGGCAGCTTCCAGGAGTTCATTCCGCCCTCGGCGCGCGTCACCAGCCCTCACCTCGCGCAACTGAACGCGCCGGTGGCATTTGACGATGGCGTGGCTATCGGCAGCGCCTTGCTGGGCGGCGTGCCGGTGTACGTGGCGGCGCAGGAAGGCGCTTTCATGGGCGGCGCGGTCGGCGAGGTGCACGGCGCCAAGCTGGTCGGCCTGCTGCGCAAGGCGATCGCGGACAAGGTGGCGGCGGTGGTGCTGCTGGTGGAATCCGGCGGCGTGCGCCTGCACGAAGCCAACGCCGGCCTGATCGCCGTGTCCGAAGTGATGCGCGCCCTGCTCGACGCGCGCGACGCCGGCGTGGCCGTGATCGCACTGGTGGGCGGTGCCAATGGCGCCTTTGGCGGCATGGGCATCGTGACGCGCTGCGCCAATGTGGTCGTCATGTCGGAAGAAGGCCGCTTGGCCATGTCCGGTCCTGAAGTGATCGAGACCGCCAACGGCGTGGAGGAATTCGATTCCCGCGACCGCGCGCTGGTGTGGCGCACCTCGGGCGGCAAGCACCGCTACCTGCTGGGCGATTGCCAGCGCATTGTGGCGGACGATATTGCCGCCTTCCGCGCGGCGGCGCAGGAAGCGGTGGCGGCGCTGGCTGGCGGCGCCACCGGCCTGACGCTGGAAGCACTGGATGCCGAGCAGCGCATGCTGGAAGCGCGTCTGAACAACTACGGCGCCCTGCCCGACCCGGTCGATATCTGGAACGCCATGCAAATGCCGGATGCGGCCAACATCCCCATGCTGGATGTGGACAGCTTTATCGCGGCGTCGGCAACGCGCCGTCAGGGAGTGTGAAATGGACTGGAAAAAACTGGCGGATACGCTGTTCCCCGAAGGCCATGCGATCATCGAGCAGAATGAATTCTTGTGCGGCAGCGCGCAGGTGGATGGACAGCCTGTGGCGGTGATCGGCACCACCAATCACACGCCGATCGGCGTGGAGATCGCGCTGGCGCAGGCGCAAGCCATTCTGCGCACGGTGCGCGATTATCCCGGCATGCCGATCCTGATGGTGATCGATACCCAGGGCCAGCGCCTGCGGCATCGGGATGAGATGTTGGGGATTAACAGCTACATGGCGCACCTGGGCAAATGCGTGGATCTTGCGCGGCGCAAGGGGCACAAGATTATCGGCGTGGTGTACGACCAGGCTTTATCGGGCGGCTTCATCACCAGTGGTTTGATGGCGGATGCCTGCTATGCACTGCCCGATGCGGCCATCCGCGTCATGGGCCTGCCGGCGATGGCGCGCATCACCAAGGTACCGGAAGAGCTGCTGACCGAGCTGGCGCAGAGTAATCCGGTGTTCGCGCCGGGGCCGGAAAATTATCTGCGCATGGGCGGCCTGGAGTCGATCTGGCACGGCGATCTGGCGGCACATCTGCGCGCGGCGCTGGCGCAACAGAGCGATGGCGACCGACGCAGCGCGCTGGGCTTGCAGCGCGGCGGGCGCCGTCTGGCACAGCCGGTGATCGATGCCGTGGTCTCGGGCGGCCATGTCCAGCGTTGAACGTCATGCGCTGGTGTGGCTGAATGATGCCGGCTGGTCGGCGGCGATCGCCGCCGCGCGACCGGAGCATCAGGCCGCGCTGGGGCAGTGGCAACGCGAGGATTGGCCCGCTGTCGCGCGCCGGCTCGATGCCGACGCGGCTCCGGACGAGGTTTGCCTCGGCCTGCCGCTGCCGCCGGACGCGCATGGCACCAAGGTGCGCATCGCGTTGCGCGCGTGCGCGACGCACATCGCCCGCACAAGCGATGCGATTGAATTAAAGTCCGCCCTGCCCGCCGCCGGCGCCTGGCGTGAGCATCTGGCCACGCTTTGCGATGAGGCCCCGGGCCTGCGCGTGTTTGGGTCGCTGGCCATGCAGGCGCTGACTGGCTTGCGCTACGTCTCGCCGGCCTCGGACATCGATGTGCTGTTTCGTCCAGCCAGCAGCCAGCAATTATCGGAAGTCGTTACGCGGCTCGTGCGGAATGTCGAACATCTGCCGCTGGATGGAGAAATTGTCTTCCCCGGCGGCGCGGCGGTATCGTGGAAGGAGTGGCGGATAGCGACGACGCATCCGGCCAAGGTTATGGTCAAGGAACTGCGCACCGTGCGGCTGGCCGATGCCGCGTCGCTGCTCGCCACACTGGAGGAGCAATAATGCGTGCCGCTATCTACCAGGCCCCGCCCGCCGCCATGGCCGCCGTGGCTTCGCGCCTCGGCCGCACGGACCGGCAAGCTTTCGCGCGCGAGGTCGCGCGGCTGGCGGTGCGCAGCCTGCATGCGGAACTCTGCCTGTACCCCAAGCCGGGACTGGTGTCGCCGGTGGACAGCGGCAGCCATGACGACATGGACGCCGGCACCTTCATGCGCAGCATGTTCTCGCTGCGTCACTACTTCAGGAAAATCTGCCTCGCGGGTTGGGACGATGCGCCGTTCGCGCAACTCAAGCAGCTTGGCATCGCGGCGGAAAAGGCGATGCTGAAGGCGACGCGCGGCATCAACACCCATCGCGGCGCCATCTTCAGCCTCGGCATGCTGTGCGCCACCGCCGGCCGCGCCCGCGCGCAAGCCACGCCCATGACGCCAGCCGGCCTGCGCGCCGCCCTGTTGATACGCTGGGGTGAGGAACTCGCCGTCCACGCCAGCGCCTCCGCGGCGGCCACCAGCAACGGTTTGCGTGTCGCCGCGCGGTACGCGGTGAGCGGCGCGCGCGAGGAAGGTGCGCTTGGCCTGCCGTCGGTGTTCGAGGTCGGCATCCCGGCCTTGCTGGCCTCCCGCGCGCGCGGCGCCACCGTCACGGAGGAGCGGGTCGACACGCTCTACACCCTGATGGCGCACATCAGCGACAGCAACGTCTATCACCGCGCCGGCCCACGCGGAGCGCGGATGGTGCGCGAGCACGCCGAACGCTTCCTCCGTCAAGGCGGCACCGCCAACGTCAACTGGCATGCCGACGCGCTGCGCAGCCATCAAATCTTCGTGCAGCACCGCCTCTCGCCCGGCGGCGCGGCGGACTTGCTGGCCGCCTGCTGCCTCGTGCAATCCCTGGCCGCGCTGGAAGACAAATGAGCCACGCGCGCCTGCTACTGCTGTGCCCCGGCCAAGGAGACCAGCACCCGGACATGTTCACGCTGGCGCGCACCAGCCCTGACGCTGACGCGCTGGCCGCGCGCCTGCTCAACGGCGCGAGCCTCGACGGCGACATCTACGCCAACCGCGTCGCGCAGCCGCTGATCGTGGCCGCGACACTCAGCATGTGGGAAGCCCTCCGCGATGCCGTCCCGCCGCCGGCGCTGGTGGCCGGCTACAGCATCGGTGAACTGTCGGCCCACGGCGTCGCCGGCGCCATCACGCCCGAGCAAGCGATCAAGCTGGCGGGCCAGCGCGCGTATCTGATGGACGAATGCCAGCGCGCCTCGCCTGGCCAGGCGCTGCTGACCATCACCGGCCTGCCGCTCTCCAGCGCCAGCACCTTGGCGGCCGCATACGGCTACCGTGTCAGCATCGAAACCGGAGAGGATGCCTGCATCGCCGGAGGACCCGCCGCGCAGGCGGACCAGCTACACCAGACCATCGAGGCAAAAGGCGCCCGCAGCAAGCGGCTGCCGGTGGAAGTGGCGTCGCATACGCCGTACATGCAAAGCGCGGTCGAGCCATTCGCGGCGGCCTTGCGCATCACAGCATTCCAGGCGCCACAGGCGCCGGTGCTGGCCGGGATCGACGCGGCCACGGTCAACGACAAGGCGCGCGCGGTGGATACGCTGTCGCGCCAACTGGCGGAAAAAATCCGCTGGCTCGCCTGCATGGACGCCGCCGCCGAAGCAGGCATCACCGTCGCGCTGGAGCTGGGGCCGGGCGCCGCGCTATCGCGCATGCTGCAAAACCGCCATCCTCACATCGCCACCCGCTCGGTGGCCGACTTCCGCACCCTGGACGGCATCCGTAAATGGCTGGACCGAGCCTGCGAAGGCTAGCTTCAGCCATTATTCCGCGTCGCCCACGCGACGATGTTTTGCGCATCCATGGCGCCCGGCTGACGCGCCACCTCGCGGCCGCCCCTGAACAGCGCCAGTGTCGGGATGCTGCGGATGGCGTAGCGTGCCGCCAGATCCTGCGCCTGCTCGGTATCGACCTTCACCACGCGGAACCGCGGCTCCAGCCGCTGCGCGGCCTGCGCGTAAAACGGCGCCATCGTGCGGCAAGGACCGCACCACGGCGCCCAGAAATCCACCAGCACCGGAATATCGCTACGTTCGATATGCTTCAGAAAGCGCGCGCTGCCCAGGTCAACCGGCGCGCCAGTGAACAGCGCCTTCTGGCACTTGCCGCACACCGGCTCGGCCGCCAGCTTGGCCGCCGGCACCCGATTCACCGCGTCGCAATGCGGACAAACAATATGCAGCGACTCGTGCTGCGCACTCGTGGAATTGCTCATCATGACCTCCATACATCAAGCCCAGCATGATAATCCAAGCCTGCGAAACGCGCTCCGCCCTTGCTTTTCATCAAGGCGTCCGCTGGAAACCCGACCGTAGACTAGGGCAATGCCAGCCCCCACTCCGCCCGCCCGCTACGACCTGCCGTGGAAAATCGCTATGGCACACGCTTTTCCCGCTTTCATGGCGTTCTTTTTTGCGGATCTTCACGCCAAGATCGACTGGACGAAGCGTCCTCGTTTTCGCGACAAGGAGCTGGCAAAGATTGGCTTTACGGATGCACCGGACAACATGGTTGCCGACAAGCTGGTCGAAGTCAGCCTGCGCGACGATAACCCGGAATGGATTCTGCTTCACATCGAAGTACAATCCCAGCGCGACACCAGGCTCTCGCGGCGCATACTCGACTACAACTATCGAATTTTCAACGAATACGGCCGCCCCGTGACCAGTGTGGTTTTGCTTGCCGATGACGATCCTAACTGGCGCCCGCAAGCGTTTCATCATGAGCAACTGGGATCGGTTCAACATCTATCCTTCGGCACAGCCAAGCTGTTAGATTACGCCATGAGCCCTGATGCTTTGCTGGCCTCACACAATCCCATTGCCTGGGTCGCACTCGCCCACCTGCGCACGCAACAAGCACGCAACAATATCGATGAGCTATATGCCGCCAAGCTGCAGTTATCCAGACGACTATTCCAGCATCGCTGGAGCAGAAGGCGCATACTTACCTTATTCAAAGTGATCAACTGGATGATGGTCTTGCCGCATCGCTATCAAGAACTTTACTGGCAAGCCATGCGCCAATTGGACAAGGAGTACAAAATGGAATTGATGAATCCATTGGAACAGATGTTTTTTAATAACGGCATGGAAGAAGGCTTGGAGCGAGGTTTGGAACAAGGTCGCAAGGAAGGTGCGCTGGCGCTGCTGGAACGGCTGCTTACTCAGCGCTTCGGGCCGCTGCCGTCAGCGGTCCGCAGCAAGCTGGCCAAGGCCAGCGTCGCGCAACTGACGGCCTGGGCCGACGCGCTGCCGCAAGCGCAATCGCTCAAGCAAATCTTCCAATAAAAAACCGCGCCACGCGAATTGGCTTCGCGTGGCGCGGAAATCACGACTTAAAACAAAAAATCAGGTCTCTTTACGAGCGCCAGTCTGCTTGCCGCTCTGACTGGCGGCTTGGGCAGCGGTCTGGGCCTGGGTGGCCTGGCCGCCTTGCATATGGCCGCTTTCACGGCCCTCGGTGCCGTTCTGGCCGCTTTGCAGCGTCTGGCCGCCGCGGCTTTCATTGCCGCGCGAACGCTGGGCCCCGTCGCTGTGGAACGAGAACGGATCGGTAAAGCGCTCCACCGCGTCCTGGTGGTTGCGCAGGGTTTTTTCCGTTTCCTCGGAGGTCACGCGCGCCACCTCGTCGGCCAACGCCTTGGCGGTGCGGCTGGTTTCCTGCACGTGTTCTTCCGCCACCTTGGACAGGTCGACATGGGTGTCGGCCGCGATGCGCGACAGGTGTTGCTGGTACGCGCGCAGCTTTTCAGCGGTGGGCTGGGCATGGGCCGCGGCGGCCGCCAGCGCCTCGGTCGGGCGGTGGGCGGTGATGACCTGCTGGCTGGCCTGCGTGGTTTCTTCCAGCAAGGTCTGCGCCAATTGGATGTTCAGGTCGCTGTATTGTTGGACGGTGCGGAAAAGAGACTTGGACATGTCGTTGAAGAACGACAGCTGCGCTTCCATGTGCGTTTTTGCTGCGGGGGTGACAGTTTGGGAGAATGGGTACATAGATTTGCCTCGATAGTTAAGTGCCAGGGAATTGTCGTCGTCGCGAGTGCGGCGCGAACGTCAAGGCTACGTTAACCCCACCCGGCACGTTTGATCTGGATCAAACGTGCCGGCATCCCGGACTTTTCCTACTTAAACAGTACCGCTGCTTTCTGCACCGTGATGGCGATGCCGATCGCCAGCGGAATACCCACCGCCAGCCAGCCGAAGGCCACCGCCAGCGGACTGGTCACGCCGTTCGAGGCCACCGCCGTGCCGGTCGCGGCCGCCGCGTCGCGCTCGTGCGCCAGCTTCTTCTCGGCCGCCAGTTCGGCGTCGGTCATGAAGTGCTTGTCGGCCACCGGACGCACCAGCAGGTTGCAAATCAAGCCGATCACCAGCAGGCCGGCCAGCACATACATGGTGATGTCGTAAGCCTGCGCCTTCGGCACGCCATTGGCGATCTGGTACTCGCGCACGTAGTTGACCAGGATGGGGCCGAACACACCAGCCGCCGCCCACGCGGTCAGCAGGCGGCCGTGGATCGCGCCCACCATCTGCGTGCCGAACAGGTCGGCCAGGTAGGCCGGCACGGTGGCGAAGCCACCGCCATACATCGACAGGATGATGCAGAAGAAGCCGACGAATAACGGCTTGTTGCCGGCATGCGCCATCGATGGAATCGACGCGTACAGCGCGAGGCCCAGTACGAAGAAGATGCCGTAGGTGACCTTGCGGCCGAGGAAGTCCGAGCACGAGGCCCAGGCGAAACGGCCGCCGATGTTGAACAGCGACAGCAGGCCGGTGAAGCCGGCCGCGATGGCGGCGATCTGCGCCTTCTGCGCGGTGTCCAGCTCATTGAAGGTCTTGGCCACGCCCAGCAGCTGGCCGCCGAAGATTTCCTGCAGCAGCGGCGAAGCCATGCCCAGGATGCCGATGCCGGCCGTCACGTTCAGGCACAGCACCCACCACACCAGCCAGAACTGCGGAATGCCCCACACCTTGCTGGCGTGCACGTGGCGGGTGGTGATCATGGCGTTGCCGTTGGTGGCCGGCGGCGTCCAGCCCGCCGGCTTCCAGCCGGTCGGCGGCACGCGGTACGACAGCGCGCCCGCCATCATGAACACGAAGTAGATCGCGGCCATCACCAGGAAGGTCTGCCACACGCCCACCGAATCAGGAGTCGCGAAGAACTTCATCAGCTTGTCGGCCAGCGGCGCGCCGATCATGGCGCCGCCACCGAAGCCCATGATGGCCATGCCGGTCGCCATGCCGCGGCGGTCCGGGAACCATTTGATCAGGGTCGACACCGGCGAGATGTAGCCCAGGCCCAGGCCGATACCGCCGATCACGCCGGAACCCAGCCACATCAGCCAGATCTGGTGCTGGTACACGCCCAGCGCCGAGATCACCAGGCCGCCGCACCAGCACACGGCCGATACCACGCCGGCCTTGCGCGGACCGGCGTGTTCCAGCCAGCCGCCGAACAGCCAGGCCGACAGGCCGAGGAACACGAAGAACATGGTGTACATCCAGCCCAGCATGGAAATCTGCCAGTCGCAGCTGGTCGACAGGATGCGCTCCAGCAGGCCGATGTCGGCCGCGCAGGCGATCGACTCCTTGATGCCCAGCGCCTTCGACAGCGGCAACCAGAACACCGAGAAACCATACGCCATGCCAATGCACAGGTGAATTGCCAGCGCCGCGGGCGGCACCAGCCAACGATTGAAGCCCGCACCGGCTACCGTGCGTTCCTTCTCCAGAAAGTCAAACAAAGCCATTCAGTTTTCCCCAAAAAGTGTTTCTCATGAACAATATCGGGCGCAAGAATAGCACAAATGTAATTCTTATGGGATAAGTGACGGTATCCTCTGGGAAATTGCAACACGCGTTCGCCTAAAATTTAATCAACGCGTGCATTCCTATCGTGCGGGGTGTAAACTGGTGGCTTCTTGCTGGAGGGAAATATCATGGCCATCACCGCGCTAAGTTCTGGAGTCACCGGTCTCAACGCCGCCGAGCGCGCGCTGGGCAACAGCGCCAACTCGATCGCTAACCTGAACACGCAGGGCTTCCAGCCCGCGCAGGCGACGTTCCAGGAAAACGCGCCGGCCGGCAGCGGCGTCTCGCTGTCCTTGCGCGGCCAGCAACTGTCGCAGGCGGACGCCCCCAGCGCCACCAACCTCGCCACCGAAACCACCAACTCGCTGGTATACAAGGCGCAGTTCGACCTGTCGGCCAAGGTGGTCCAGGCCGCCGACCAGAATCTCGGCACGCTGATCGACATCAAGGCTTGATCGCCGCCGGCCGCATCGGCCACAATGCGCGGCAATGGATATCCTCGACACCCTCCCCGCACGTATTTCCGACATTCCCCGCCGCTGGGCCGCGCGCACGCCGCAGGCCCACGCGCTGCACGACGGCCAGCGCCACTGGACCTATGCCGAGCTGGCCACCGCGGTAGCGCAAACCGCCGAACTCCTGCGCCGCTGGCAGGTCCGGCCCGGCGACCGCCTGGCCATCGTTGGCGAGAATTGCGTGGCGCAGGTGGCGCTGAGTTTTGCCGCCGCCGAGCTCGACGCGTGGATGGTCCACGTCAACGGCCGCCTGACGGGCCGGGAAGTGGACGTGGTGCTGCGCCACAGCGGCGCGCGCCTGGCGATCTACCTGCCTTTGCCGGGTTTGCCAGAAACCAGCGAGCACGCCCGACGCAACGAAGCCGTGCCGACGCCCACCCCGCTGGGCACATGGCTGGTCGGCGCGCTCAACACACATTGCGCGCCGGAACCGGTGCATGCCGCTTCGGACCAGCAGATGGCCGCGCTGCTCTACACCACCGGCACCACCGGCGCGCCCAAGGGCGTGATGCTCACCCACCGCAACCTGCTGTTCATCGCGGCCGTGTCGAGCGGCCTGCGCGGCCTGACGCCGGACGACCGCGCCTACGGCGTGCTGCCGGTCACCCACGTCTATGGCCTCAGCTCGGTCATGCTCGGCACCTTGTACGCCGGCGCCTGCCTCCACCTGTGCCCGCGCTTCACGCCCGACGCCCTGCTCAAGGCCTTGAGCGAGCAGCGGCTGACCATTGTGCAGGGCGTGCCCGCCATGTACGCGCGCCTGCTGGAAAAGCTGGGCGGCGCGCGGCGCAAACTGGAGACCCATCTGCGCTTCGCCTACGCCGGCGGCTCGCCACTCGCGCCGACACTCAAGACGCAGGTGGAACAGTTGCTGGGCGTGCCGCTGCATAACGGCTACGGCCTGACCGAAGCCGCGCCCACCGTCAGCCAGACGCGCCTCGACGCGCCGCGCAACGACAGCTCGGTTGGCTATCCGATCCCCGGCGTGGAAGTGCGTGTCGAGCATGGCAAACTGTGGGTGCGCGGCCCCAACGTCATGCGCGGTTATTATCAGGAGCCGGAGCTGACCGCCGCCGTGCTGCGCGACGACGGCTGGCTCAACACCGGCGACATGGTGCGCCAGGAAGCCGACGGTGCGCTGTTCATCGTCGGCCGCAGCAAGGAATTGATCATCCGCTCCGGCTTCAACGTCTATCCGCTGGAAGTGGAGACCGTGCTCAACGCGCACCCGGCGGTGACGCAATCGGCCGTGCTGGGCCGCGCCCGCGCGGATGGCGATGAAGACATCGTCGCCTTCGTCGAACCGGACCCGCGTCATGCCGTCACGCCGGCCGAACTGGCCGACTATCTGGCGAACCAACTGGCGCCGTACAAGCGCCCGGCGGACATCATCCTCATGCCCGCCCTGCCCGCCGCGGCCACCGGCAAGATTCTCAAGAGCCACCTGCGGCAGCTGCTTTAATCCTCGCGCTGCTCGCCGGCGTCGCCGCCAATCTGGACGTAGAGGATTTTTACTGCAATACTCAGGACCACGCCGACGATGCCCAACAGTTCCCACATGGCTGGCTCCTTAAAGGAAGAAGAGACGCTTCACTTTAACGGCCGCGCCGGAATTGATCCAATAGCAAAAACGGCGGCCATCTATCTCGAAACGGCATAACGGTGATTTCGCTCAAACAGTTCAAGTACTTCATAGAGATCGTGGAGGCCGGCAGTTACTCGCGCGCGGCCGAAAAGCTGTACATCGCCCAATCGGCGCTGAGCCGGCAAATCAAGGAGCTGGAGGACGAACTGCAAACGCCGCTGCTGGTGCGCGACGCCCGCCAGTTCGAACTGACGCCGGCCGGCCAGCTGTTCTTCGAGCGCGGCAAGCGCATCCTCGAGGACATCGACGACACCCTGGTGCAGGCGCGCCATGTCGGCAAGGGCGAGCAAGGCGTGATCCGGCTGCAGCATTCCAGCTCGGTGATCCTGACGCCGCGCCTCAGCAACGCGCTGGCGCGCACGCTGGAGGACTATCCCGGCGTCACGCTGGACGTCTCCATGCTGCCGTCCGAAAACCAGACGCTGGAAATCGAGGAAGGCCGCGCCGACATCGGCCTGCTGCGCCTGCCCACCCTGCGCCGCCATCCGCACATCCAGGTGCGCGAGATCGGCAGCGAGCGCTTGATGGTAGCGGTGCCGCAGGATTCACCGCTGGCCGCTCTGGACAATGTCGAACTGGCCGACCTCAGCGAGCAAGCCTTCATCTCCATTCCGCACAAGGATCGCGGCGGCCTGAGCTACCTGGTGGCCAACCTGTGCCTGGAGCAGGGCTTCTTCCCCAAGCCGGCGCGCGCGCTGTCGCGCAAGTCCTCGCAACTGAGTTTGATCGAAGCGGGACTCGGCATCGCCATCGTGCCGGAATGCATGCGCCTGACCGCGCCCGCAGGCGTGCGCTTCGTTACGCTGTCGCAAGGCGGTCTGCGCACCACCGTCGGCCTGGCCACGCGCCGCGAGGCCGATCCGCTGGTCACCGCCTTTGCCGACGCGCTCGTGGGCAGGCTCGGTTAATCCTTGTTCTCCAGCACCGTGATGCTGCCATCCGCCTCCAGGAAAATGCACTTGGCTTTTTCCAGCGCGACGTCGGCCTCGCGCAACGACTGCTCGACGTCGCTAACGGCAATGCGGTTCCTCTTCAGGACGTCCAGATAGATGCGGCCGTCCTTGCCGAGCAGCACGCATTCGCCATCGATCATCGAGGCCAGTTTGCTATGGTGCGAGGAAAGATAGGCGAGCAGCATGTTCAGCGCGATCAGCGTGCAGGCGATCAGCAGGCCGCCGGCCACCGAGTCGTCGCCACCGGACAGCGAGTTGGACACGGCTTCGCTCAGCAACATCACCACCAGCAGGTCGAAGGGCGTGAACTGCCCCACCGTCCGTTTGCCGGACACGCGCACCAGCACCAGCAGCACGCAATACACGATAACGCCGCGCAGGATGAATTCCCACCACGGCAAGCTCATATCAAACATGAAGGCTCCTTGTAGGAGCCTTCAAAGTACTACCATGCGGCGCGTAAATATGTACGCGCACTAACGCACTAGCGATAGGTCATCGGGATCGATTACTTATCGTTTTTGTGGCTTTGACGGCCGGCCTGCGCGTGCTGCTCAGGGGTGCCGCCACGGGTGCCGCCACCGCTACCGCCGCGCGAGCCGCCGGAACCGCCACCGCTTTGCTGGTTGCCGCCGCTGCCGCCGCCGCTTTGCTGGTTGCCACCGTCATTCTTGTGGCTCATGCTGCCGGCGCGGCGTGCTTCCTCGGAGGTGAATTCGTGCGCGTTGCCCGATGCGTGCGCGGCACGGCCGCCTTCAGCGGCGATCTCGCGTTGACGTTCCGGATCCATCGAAGCGAAACCACGGTTGCTGGTGTCGCTCTGCTGGTTTTTACCGCCCTGGTTACCACCTTGGTTGCCTTGATTGCCTTGATCGCCTTGTTTCGAGTTGGCCATGATATGGTCTCCTTTAAAGTGGATGAATCCTAACGCCGATGCGCTAGGGAGTGGCCATCGTAAGGCCAGCACGACAGCGCGTGTAGAGCCATCCACCTGTCCTGACGTAGGACATTCCTTGCTTCTTTCGACTCGCGGTCACATACGGCTCAGCCCAACGGTTTTAGCTGCGTCTGCCTACAGCCGCACGGGTGCGTCTCCTACAGCCAAGGCCGCCGTCGAGGGTTACGGGCGCCCGCCAGCTGAAGCGGGCGACTGCTGACGTCGACGTGTGGCAAACTTGGGGCATCCGAGACAGACAGGAATCAGCATGAGCGCCGGACCTCACGACCCCGATCCGCAACCAAGCAACCCGCAACGCCGCGCCTCCGACCACGGCGACCGCCGCAAACAGGACAACAGCACCCCACGCTACCTCGATCCCGGCGACACCGTGTTCAGCCTGTGGGGCCGGGTCATCATGGCGCGCTATCGCCGCTTCGCCGCGGCCGCCACGCGCCACATCATCCAGCGCCCGCTGCACATCGGCGTCTCGGCGCGCATCTTCCACCCCGAGCCCGGCGCCACCGGCCTGCGCAGCAAGAACCTGCAATACCTGGAGGAGTCGATCGCGCAGTGGGTGATGTCGCGCGACGTGCTGGTGTTCATGATCCCGACTGTCAACACGGAAGGCTTGCTGCACCCGTCCAACATCCGTCTGCGCGACTACGCCAAGCACCTGGACGGGCTGGTGCTGCAGGGCGGCGCCGACGTTTCGCCGCAAAGCTATTCCGAAGTGCCGACCCGCCCCGAATGGTCGGGCGACCGCGCGCGCGACATGTACGAGCTGGAGCTGCTGCATGAATTTGTCGAGGCCGGCAAACCGGTGCTCGGCATTTGCCGCGGTTGCCAGCTGATCAACGTTGCCTTCGGCGGCACGCTGTACCAGGACATCGCCACCGACGTGCCGGAGTCGCTGGCCCACGTCAACGACGACTACGACCGCAACCGCCACGAAATCACCTTCCCGGCCGGCTCCTCGCTGGCGCGCATGTTCAAGGGCAAACAGACCGGGCTGGTGAACTCGATCCACCACCAGGCCGTCAAGACGCTGGGCCGCGATATGTCGGTGGAGGCACTGTCAGTGCCGGACAATATGATCGAGGCGATCCGCTATCGCAAGGCGCCGTTCGTGATGGGCCTGCAATGGCACCCGGAGTTCCACCGCGCCGGCGGGGTCGAGCTGCTCGATTGCACTGGCATTCTCGACAACTTCCTGCGCGTCGCCCGCGAGACACGCTTCTAGCCGCAAAATGATGCCATAGATAAATATATTTTGAATTTATAGCATCAACTGGTGTAGACTGACGGTCTTCCAGAAACCGGATAGCATCATGAAATGCTCGCGTAGTGCCGCCGTGATCGCCAGCTTGCTGCTTGCTCCGCTGACCAGCTCAGCGCAAGACGTGATCAACGTCGCCTACAGCGAACGGCCGCCCTATCTCCTGCCGCAAGCCGACGGCACGCCGGCCGGCCTGACCGGCACACCCGCCGTGCAAGCGTTCAACAACGCCGGCATCAAGGTGCAATGGCACAAGGTGCCCAGCAACCGCCAGCTGGCGATGGTGAAGGATCCCAAGGGGTTGAATTGCGCGATTGGCTGGTATGCCGTGCCGGAGCGGCTGGCGTACGCCAAGTTCAGCAAGGCCATCTACCGCGACAAAGGCTGGCTGCTGCTGGCCAACCCCACGTTCGCCGCGCGTGGCATCACCACCATGGAAGAACTGTCGAAGCAGCGGGACATCCGCGTGCTGGTCAAGGACAACTACTCGTACGGCGGGCTCGATAAATTCATCCAGCGCTGGCACCCCGTGGTGGCGGTGTCGACCGCCTCCACCGCCAGGATGCTGCAGTCGGTGGCCAAGGGCTCGGTGGACATGATGTTTGTGTCGGAGGAGGAAGGCAACTACCTCCTCAAGCACGAGGCCGGCGAGCACGCCGCCAACCTGCGCCTGCTGGCGTTGAAGGACACGCCGCGCGGCCCCGAGCGCCACATCATGTGCAGCAAGGCCGTGCCGGACGAGATCATGGCCCGGCTGAACAAGGCCATCACCTTCAAATAATCACTGCCCGCGGAAGCGCTGGATGGCCGCGTCGACCACGCCTTCCACACTGCCGCTGCGCTCGAACTGCTGGCGCAGGTAATGGGCGTCGCTGCCCTCGTGCGTGACCTGCACCAGGTGATGCAGGCCGGCGCTGCTACCCAGCGCCGCGCCGTGCGGCTCCATCTTGCGCAGCGTGGTCAGGATGTCCTCGCGCAGCGACAGGCTCTCGTACGTCTTCGGATGCACGATGGTGCCGTCCAAGCCGAAGCGGCAGGCCTGGAAGCGGTTGTAGTTGTAGACCAGATAATCGTCCTCGGCCGGCGGCTCCTCGCGCCGCTCCAGCAGATAGCGGCACAGCGCCTGCAGATACACGGCCAACGCCGCCGCCCGCTCCACCGTCAGCGGCGTGTCGCACACGCGCAGCTCGATGGTGCCGTACTCCGGCTTGGGCCGGATGTCCCAGTAAAAGTCCTTCATGCTCTTGATCACGCCGGTGTGCTCCATCTTGGCGAAATACTCGTGCTCGAAGGTGGACCAGCTTTGCGTGAACGGCGCGCGCCCGCTCATCGGGAAGGCGAACACCGAATTCAGCCGTGCCGAGTTGAACAGCGTGTCATTGCCCTGCACGTACGGCGACGAGGACGACAGCGCGATAAAGTGCGGCACGTAGCGGCTCAGTGCGTGCAGCAGGAACAGCGCATCGTCGCCGGAGGCGCAGCCGATGTGCACGTGCTGGCCGAAGATGGTGAACTGCTTGGCCAGGTAACCATACAGCTCGGACACCTCCTTGAAGCGCGGCTTGGAAAAGATGCGCCGCTCCGACCATTTCTGGAACGGGTGGGTGCCGCCGCCGCAGATGCCGATGTTGAGCTGCTCGCCGGCCTGCACCAGCGTGTCGCGGATCACCTGCAGTTGCTTCACCAGCTCGGTGTGATTGGTGTGCACGTCGCTGTTAATCTCGATCATGCTCTCGGTGATCTCCGGCGTCACGTTGCCGGGGAACGGCTTGCGGCTCAGCAGGTGCAGCAAGTCCGGGCTGGACGCGGTCAGGTCGAAGTCGGACAGGCTGACCAGTTGCAGCTCCAGCTCCACACCCATGGTGAGCGGCTGCGAGTTCTTGAATTCTTCCAATGGCATTATTTTTCCTCCTGTGGAGTTTCCTTCGCCCAGTGCAGCGCGCGCTGGGTAATGACGGGGCCGACCACTTCCAGCAGCAGCGTCATCGCCGCCAGCGCCGCCAGTTCATCGACCAGCACAATCCCCATGTATTTGGTTTGCTCCAGCAGCAGCGTGACGAACACGGACATCGGCGACATCGCGATACCGGTCATCAGCCCCTTGCGCCACGAGACGCCGCCGACGTGTGCGAACGCCGCCACCGAGGTCGCCTTCACCACGAAACGCGCCAGCAGCAGCACCGCGCCCAGCGCCGCGCCGTCGACCACGCGCTCCCATTCCAGCGTGGAGACCGCGAACACGAACAGCAGCACCGTCAACAACTCGCCGATGCCGCCGAAGTTACGCTCGGTGCGGCTGAACGCCACGCGCTTGTGGCGCGCGGTCAGGCCGAAGGTCAGCGTCGCCAGCACCGGCGACACATCGAACGCGCGCGAAGCCGCCACCAGCAGGATCACACCCAGCGCAAAGGCGATGGTGCCATCCTGCGCCAACGCGCCCAAGCGGCGCAGCACCAGCGGCATGATGAAGCCCATCAGCGCGCCCATCGCCGCCGACACCAGCAGCTCGATGCCGCTGTGCGACATGGCCTGCGTCAAGCTGCCGGAAGTCTGGAACACCCAGAAGCCCACCACCACCTTGAACACGAACAGCGCGATCACGCTGTTGATCGCCACCAGGTGCAGCACGCGCTCGGTCACCTGGCCGGAGCTGTCTTCCTCATTAATCACGCGCAGCACGCCGGCCGGCGAAGTGGACATGGCCAGCGAGGCCAACAGCAAAGAGGTCAGCGGCGGCATGCCGGTGAGATGCGAGATCAGGTAGACCACGCCGAAGGTCGCGGCCGATTCCACCAGCCCGCTGACCGCGATCCACGGATTGATGCGCAGCCAGTGCAGATTGATGCGGTAACCAAATTCAAACAGGATCAGACCAAACGCGAGATTCGCCAGGATGGTCACATTGCTCGAGGCGCCGCTGCTGAGCGCCTCCGGGAACGCCTGTGCCAGTAAAAAACCCACCAAACCGTAGACGCTGATGCGCGGCAACCGCGTCCACCGGTGTACGAATTCACCCGACAGCCACGCCACGGCGATCGCCAGCGGCCAGCCCAGATCGGCCAAGATGCCTTGAATATCCGGCATGCACTTCTCCTTTGTAAAGATACTTGTACAATTCTGGCTCAAGCCCAGGTTTTTCACTGTGCGCTGGGGAACATAAGGAAACAAATATGCTGGAAACCGTTAGCGAACACGCCTGTTTCGGCGGCGTTCAACGCTTTTACCGTCACGATTCGCGCGAGATCGGTTTGCCGATGCGCTTCTCGGTGTTCATGCCACCGCAGGCCGCACATGGCCCAGTGCCGGCCCTGTTCTACCTCGCCGGCCTCACCTGCACCGAAGAGACCTTCATGATCAAAGCGGGCGCGCAACGCGTGGCCGCCGAACTGGGCCTGATGCTGATCGCGCCCGACACCAGCCCGCGCGGCGCCGGCGTGGAAGGCGAAACCGCCAGCTGGGACTTCGGCGTCGGCGCCGGCTTCTACCTGGACGCCACCCAACCCGCAT
Source organism: Duganella sp. SG902 (assembly GCF_013376005.1). Lineage (GTDB taxonomy): Bacteria > Pseudomonadota > Gammaproteobacteria > Burkholderiales > Burkholderiaceae_D > Rugamonas. The sequence continues at coordinate 68,927 of NZ_JABMJK010000023.1, forward strand.
GGGCCAAGCACTACCGCATGTACAGCTACATCCACGAGCTGCGCGAACTGGTGACGAAGGAACTGCCGGTGGACGCCGCGCGCATCGGCATCTTCGGCCACTCCATGGGCGGCCACGGCGCGCTGACCATGGCGCTGAAACGGCCGGACGTGTTCCGTTCGGTATCCGCGTTCGCGCCGATCGCCGCGCCGTCGCAATGCCCGTGGGGTGTCAAGGCGTTCAGCGGATATCTCGGTGAAGACAAGTCGGCATGGGGGCAATACGACGCCAGCCTGCTGATGACGAAGGCACGTACGCCCTTCCCCGCCGGCATCCTGATCGACCAAGGCTTGGGCGACAAATTCCTGCAAGAGCAGCTGTACCCGGAAGCGTTCGAGGCGGCCTGCCAGACCGCAGCGCAGCCGCTGACATTGCGTCGGCACGCTGGCTACGATCATGGCTACTACTTCATCTCAACCTTCGTGGAAGACCACCTGCGCTTCCACGCGAAGAACCTTACAGCTTGATCTCGGTGCCGAGCCGCGCCAGGAACTGCGCGATCCACGCCGGATGCGCAGGCCAGGCAGGCGCGGTGACGAAGATGCCATCGGTGACCGCTTGGTCGACCGGGATATCGGCATAGTTGGCGCCGGCCAGCTTGACCTCCGGCGAGCAGGCTGGATAAGCCGAGATCGTCTTGCCGCGAATGACCTCGGCCGCCGCCAGCAACTGGGCGCCGTGGCAGATCGCCGCGATCGGCTTGTTGGCGGCGGCGAACTGCTGCACCAGCTCGATCACGCGCGGATTCAGGCGCAGATACTCCGGCGCGCGGCCGCCGGCGATCGCCAGCGCATCGTAGTTGCCGACATCCGCGTCGGCGAAGCTGGCGTTGAGCGTGAAGCGGTGGCCCGGCTTTTCGGTGTAGGTCTGATCGCCTTCAAAGTCGTGAATGGCGGTCTTGATGGTGTCGCCGGCCTGCTTGTCCGGACACACGGCATGCACCGTGTGGCCCACCGCCTGCAGCGCCTGGAACGGCACCATGGTCTCGTAATCTTCCGCAAAGTCGCCCGTCAAAAACAGTATCTTTTTCGCTGCCACGGTAAATCCTTTCATGAAAGTGAACGACACCGCAACGTTGCCATTGCGCCCACACTATACTAACCTCTTTTCGCCTACCCGGACGCCGAGAGAACATGACAACGCTTTTAATCATCGATATGCAAGTGGGCATGAGCTGGCCCGAGCCGGCGGTGCGGAACAATCACCAAGCAGAACACAACATCGAGAAATTGCTGAACACTTGGCGCGCGCGAAAAGCGCCGGTGGTTCATGTCCGCCACATTTCGAGGACGCCCGGTTCGCCGTTCTGGCCGGGCCAACCGGGCGTTGAGTTCCAGCCGGCCCTTGTGCCACTCGCGCACGAGCATGTGGTGGAAAAAAATGTGCCCGACGCGTTCATCAACACAGGACTGGAGCGCTGGCTCCACGCACGGGGCGAATCATCCGTGGTGATCGTGGGAGTCAGCACCAACAACTCCGTGGAGAACACCGCGCGGACCGCAGGCAATCTCGGCTTCAAAACGTTTGTCGTATCCGACTGCACCTTCTCGTTTGCGAAGGCAGACTTCAACGGCGCGCAACGCACCGCCGACGAAGTGCATGCTATGGCACTTGCCAATCTGGACGGCGAGTATGCGACCGTCATCCGCTCACAAGATTTGTTGAAGCCAGGTAGGCAGCTGCTTTCCGAAGAATACAAATCTTAGATGCCACAGTCTTCAACTAAGCGTGTCTTCCCTTGTGTGGAAATTCGTGAACATTGCTGACTTCTTAACTGGTATTCTGAAAGCCATCGGCTGAGTTCGGCCAGAAGCGGTCCTTTTTCGATTACCATACGGAAGTCCGCTTATCATGTGCGTACCAATCGTCAACTACGCAGACGTCCCTATTTAACGCAATGATCTGAATCGTGGAAACAGTCTCTTTGCTGCGTTCTTTTGGCTTGATATATTATCTTAAAAATAAATCTTAAAATATATGGAAAATCCTACGGGCATCGATTTAAATATTCGTGGCGAGAATATCCAGGAGCTGTATGATTGGTATTTGAGCGGGCGCTTGGTAGTTAATAGAAGGTACCAGCGCAAACTTGTCTGGACTAGAGAGGAGAAGCAACACCTCGTAGATACTATTGCTCGAAAATTCCCGTTGCCTTTGATCTTGCTAGCCGAGGTAATGATTGATGGAGTATTGAAATTCGAAATTATAGATGGGATGCAGAGATTAAATGCCATTTTTAGTTTCATTGAAAACAAATATGCATATAAAGATGCTTTCTTCGACTTGGAGACCATGGCCTCAACAAAGCAGTTTCTTGATGAGGGAAAAATTCGTCAATTATTGCCAGAGTTGAATAGAGGGTTATGTACGTCGATTGCGAATTACAAGATACCAATTTCCACTTATCGAATTAACAAGTCCGGTGAAATTGACGAAATATTTCGCAGGATAAATTCTTATGGCCGTGTTCTCTCAGATCAAGAAATTAGACAGGCTGGGGTAATTGGACCATTTTCCGATCTCGTGCGCACAATTTCAACGGCAATTCGTGGAGACGTTTCTCATGACAATATTCTGCTATTGAATTCCATGGATAGTATTAGTATCACTAATAAAGAACTTGAATATGGAATTAATGCTGAAAATATTCTCTGGGTAAGGCAAGGCATTCTTCTTAAAGAGGATATTCGCGATAGCCAAGATGAAGAAGTTATTGCAGACCTTATCGCATATTTGGTGAGCGACGAAGATGAAAAGCCCGCAAGCTCGCGCCAGGCACGTGATGCATTCTATGGTCGCGCAAGCGGGCAGAACGAGGACAAGCAAGCCAAAGCAACGGCCCGTCGACAGCACATGGACAATCTAGTTGCGCGCCATGGAGCTGCAACTGTCGAAAAAACTCTTACGCAGACATTTGATTTTTTCGATGAGGTGTTTGGCGCAGATAATATTTTCAGGAAAAATTTAAATAATGTTTCTGCGCAGCACGGCACTCCACGATATTTTCAGGTCGTTTTGTTAGCCTTCTATGAGTTGCTATTTGTTGAGAAGCTAAAAATAAATGATATAACTGGACTGCGAAAATCTTTGGCTGGGTTGGATGAGCACGTTAATATCTCGACGGGTGGGAATTGGGCGGCCACGAATCGCACAAAAAATATTGCAGTCGTAAAAGGAATTATCAGACAATATTTCAAAAAAAATCCTCAAGATCCAGTTGCTCAAATAGGGCGACGGGAATTTGAAAATTTGATATCTAAGTCAAAAACCGAGGCGGCCAGCTATGACTTCAAACAAGGCTTGCATCGATTGGGGCAGAATCGGGAATTTGATGAGCAAGCTTTTTCATCTATTCTTGAAACTATTTGTGCGCTTGCTAATCTTGGTCGTGAAAAGGTTGGCTATATAATTATCGGCGTCGCAGATAAAAAGGCTGACGCAGATCGCGTACTGAAATTGGATGGCCTTCCTTTAGTAAAGGCTGGTGAATTCTATGTGGTTGGCGTAGATCGTGAAGCTAACGCTTACCACACTAATTTGGATAAATATTTACAACTTATAAGTGATCGAATTAATTCCAGTCAGCTTGCTCCCGAAATACGTATCAAAGTGACTTCACATTTAGCTTCGATTGATTACAACGGCCGAAGTGTTATAGTAATTAGAGTAGAAGCGGGGCAGGAGCCATGTTTTTACGGCAACAAACTATTTCGCCGCGTGGGATCACAAACAATCGAGGTTCCAACCGCTGAAATCGTGCCAATGTTGAGACTGTTTTCTAGTTGATCCGATGCTCGTAAATTCTGACATGGGGCGGCAGTCCGCAACTGGGCCAGGCTGTATGAAAACGCCAGCAGACGTTGACTGAGAAAGTGCCTGACCGCGAAATCTGTCGATTGACGTTGTGTCGGACTTAAGAAAGGGCTTACAGCCCGTTCAAAGCCGCTTTCAGGCCCGTAATTCCCATGATATTCATTGCTCGCTTCAGGTTGTAGGCGAGGATATGCAAACTCATCTCTGTTCGAACGCGGGGAAAGGTCCTGGTGAGGAAGTGTGTAGCTCCCATCCAGGACTTCAGTGTGCCGAACGGATGTTCGACTGTACGTCGCCGAACACGGGCCGTATCCCGTCGCTCAGCAAGTCGCTGCTGCATGCGATCAAGCGCATCCTCGTGCTCCCAGCGCGTGATTCGGCGATTAGTGCCGGTAGTGCACTGCGATTTGATTAAACACTTCGGGCAAGCAGAAGACCAGTATTTGTCAAACACAAGCCCCTTTTCCACGACGCTCATGCGCCATATGGCCCGCTCGCCAGCTGGACATTGGAATTCATCGCTTTCGGGCAAATATCGAAAATCACGTTTGTCGAACTGCCCCTTTGCCCGATTGCCTGAGGTTAGTGACTTGGGAACCAGAGGAGTCACGCCCAGCTCTTCACACGCCAAAATCTCTGGGGCGCTGTAGTAGCCGCGATCAGCAAACACCAACAGCCCATCTTTTTGCAGCACCTCATTGGCTTGCTTAGCCATCGAGGCAAGCTGCGTGCGGTCATGGCCGAGATTGGTCACTTCATGGGCCACGATCAAATGATGGTGTGTATCGACTGCGGTTTGCACGTTATTGTAATGACCCAGCGATTCCTGCTCAACTCAAGCCGCTAATGCAAATGCCTTAGCGGGTGTTTTCATGCCCAGCGCCTGATGCGGGCGCCGGTT
>NZ_JABMJK010000024.1 GCF_013376005.1 Duganella sp. SG902
GAATTCGCACAACTGCAACCTTCACTCTTTTGAAACCATGTCAACAAAATTATTCCGGACAGCAGTGCGCCTGCGCGGGAATGACGGCTCTTAACTTGGCTGCCCCCGGATTTTAGAAAAAATGTTGCCAGTCGGCCAGCCAGGCCGGGAAGTCTTCCACCGGCATCGGCTTGGCGATGTAGTAGCCCTGGGCGTAGGTGCAGCCCAGCCCTTGCAGGAAGTCCCAGTCCTGCTTGGTCTCGACGCCCACCGCCACCGAGCGCCGGTCCAGGCTGCGGGCGAGCCCCAGGCAGGAGCGCAGCACGGTGCCGATGGCGGCCCGCTTGGCCGCGCCGTCCACAAAACTACGGTCGATCTTCAGTTCGGAGAACGGGATCCGCGCCAGCAGTTGCAGGTTGCTGCGCCCGGTGCCGTAGTCGTCGATCGCCAGCCCGAAGCCTTTCATGCGCAACCGCAGCAGGCGCTCGAGGAAGTGCGGGTCGGTGCTCAGCACCGCCGATTCGGTCATTTCGAAAGTGAGGTAGTCGGCCATGATCTGGTGCCGGTCCAGGCACGCCGCGATCTGCTCCATGAACTGCGGGTGCGCCAGCGTGCCTTGGTCGACATTGACGGAGACCGAGATCGGCACGCCCTGGTCGTGCAGCTTGCGGCAGGCCGCCACCGATTTCTCGATCATGGTCCAGTCGAGGAAGTCGACCCGCTGCGCCGCTTCCAGCGCCGGCATGAAGGCCGCCGGCCCCAGCACCCCGCGCAGGGGATGGCGCCAGCGCGCGAACATTTCCAGTCCTTTTACCTGACCGGTCTCCAGCTCGATCTTGGGCTGGAAGAAGGGATCGAATTCGCGGTTCTGCAAGCCCTGCCCCACTTCGGCGAACGACATGGCTTGTCCCGCCTCGCCCGCGCCATGCGGCTCGGCGGGTTGCAGGTGGTTGTTCACGAGCGCCATCAGGCGGCCGCCGATCACCGGCTTGCCGATCGCGCCCAGCACGTTGACGCCATACGCCAGCGCCATCGTCTCCACCGAGAACAGCACGGCGTTGCTTTGCGCGCCCACCACAATCACGCCGGCCTTGCAGCGCATCTCGCCCAGGCGGCGTATCAGCTCCAATGCATCCATGCCCGGCAGCGCCAGGTCGATGATGGCGATGTCCACCGCCGGCGTGATGCCGGCGCTGAAGTGGCGCAGCGCGGTGTGGCCGTCCGGCGCCTGCGTGATCCGTCCGACGCCGACGTGCACCAGGATGTCGGCCAGCGCGTGGCGTTGTACCTGATCCCCTTCGGCTACCAGAAAGTGCAACTGCGCGATATCCATGACGGCTCCACGTTTGTGCTTGAATCTTGCTTACGTCTGATTCTGCCTTACTTGCTCGAAAAAGCAAACCGCCGCGCACGCCGCCACGTTGAGCGACTCCACCTGCCCCAGGTGCGGTATCACCACCTTGTGCGTGGCCAGCGACAGCAGGTCGTCCGCCACGCCCTGCCCTTCATGGCCGAAGATCCAGGCCACCGGCTGGCGCAGATCGATGTCGTACAGCCGCTGCGCCGCGTAGCCGCTGGTGGCCAGCGTGGGCACGCGCGCATTGCGCACCAGTTCCGCCAGGTCGACGTTTTCAAAGATGTCGAGCACGAAGTGCGCGCCCATGGCCGCGCGCAGCACCTTGGGCGACCAGCAGAACGCCGATCCGGCGCTGCAATACACCTGCTTGATGCCGGCCGCCGCCGCGCTGCGCAGGATGGAGCCGACGTTGCCCGGGTCCTGCACGCCGTCCAGCAGCACCGCCGAGACGCTCAGCGCCTCAGTCACCGCGCGCTCCGGCGTGGCGATCAGGAACATCACGCCGACGCCGTGTTCGACCTGGCTGACCGCGTTGTACAGCGCATCCGGCAAGGCCAGCACGTGGCCGCGCCGCGCTTCCAGCTGGCCGATGATGTCCATCACTTCAGGATTGTGCAGCGCGCCTTCGCTGACCACGCACTGTTCCGGCAGGCCGCGCAGCTGCAGGTAGGACTGGCACAGGTGCACGCCGTCCAGCAGCGTGCGGCCGGCCTTGCGGCGCGCCTGCTGGCTGCCGGCCAGCTTGACCAGTTCCTTGTATTGCGCGTTGTCGCGCGAGCTGATGGTCTTCATGCCAGGCCTCCGGCACGCAGCGAGAACACTTCGATCACTTCACGCACCGGCGCGAACGAGCGGCGATGCACCGGCGAGGCGCCATGTTCGCGCAGACGCTCCAGATGCAGCGCGGTGCCATAGCCTTTGTGCTGGTCGAAGCAGTATTGCGGATATTGCGCGTGCAGCGCCACCAGCGCGGCGTCGCGCGCGGTCTTGGCCAGGATGGAGGCGGCGGAGATGGCTTCCACCTTGTCGTCGCCACCAACGATGGCGATGCTCTGGATTTTCATCACGGGGCAGCGGTTGCCGTCGATCAGGGCCAGCGTCGGCACGGTGCTCAGCGCTTCTACCGCGCGCCGCATGGCCAGCATGGACGCCTGCAGGATGTTGTGTTTGTCGATTTCCTCTTCCGACGCCTGCGCGATGGCCCACGCCAGCGCTTGCGCCTTGATCAGCGGCGCCAGCATGTCGCGTTTTGCCTCGTTGAGTTTTTTCGAGTCGCGCAGGCCCTCGATGGGACGCGCGGGGTCGAGGATGACGGCGGCCGCGAACACCGGGCCGGCCAGCGGCCCGCGGCCCGCTTCGTCCACGCCGCAGATGATTTCGTCCGGCGATTCCGGCAGGTCGTCGAACAGGCCGAGATTTTGGTTCTTCACTTTCGTCCTTCAATAACGCGCAGCACGGCGGCCGCGCTCTCCACCGCGCTGTTGCGCAGCAGGCTGTGATGCATGTCGGTGAAGCGCTGCGCCAGCCGCAGACGGTGCGGCGCATCGCTCAGCTGCTTCCACATGGCTTCCGCCAGCGCTTCCGGATTGGCCGCGTGCTGCAGCAGCTCCGGCACCAGGAATTCGCGCGCCAGGATGTTCGGCAAGCCGATCCACGGCTGGTAGCCGAAGTGGCGCAGGATCTGCCATTCCAGTTCCATCATCCGGTAGGCGATCACCATCGGCTTCTTGAACAGCGCCACTTCCAGCGAGGCGGTGCCGGAGGCCACCAGCACGGCGTCGGCGGCCGCGATCGCGGTGTGCGACTGACCGTCCAGCAGCTGGATCTCGATGTCCTGCAGGCCCGCCTGCGCCACCAGCTGCAGGAAGTACTGCTTCTGGCGCTCGCCCGCCATCGGCGCGACGAAACGCAGCGTGCGGTCGCGCGCCTTCAGCAGCCTGGCCGCCTGCATGAAGGCCACGCTGTTGTACTTGATCTCCGACATGCGGCTGCCCGGCATGATGGTGACCACGTTGGCGTCTTCCGGCATGCCCAGCGCGCGCCGCGCGGCGCCCACGTCCGGCGTCATCGGTATCAGCTCGGCCAGCGGATGGCCGACGTAGCTGACCGGCACGCCAGCTTTCTTGTAGATCTCTTCCTCGAACGGGAACACCACCAGCATGTGCGACACGGCGCGCTGGATTTTCTTGATGCGGCCACCACGCCAGGCCCAGATCTGCGGCCCGATGTAGTGCACGGTCGGGATGCCGGCCGCCTTCAGTTGCTCTTCCAGCCCGAGGTTGAAGCCCGGGTAGTCGGCGCCGATGAAGGCGGCCGGACGCTCGGCCAGCAGACGGTCGCGCAGCTGGTTCTGGATGCCTTTCAGTTCGCGGTAGCGCATCAGCACCGGCACCAGGCCGCGCACGGTCAGCTGGTCCATGGGCCAGTGCGACTCAAAGCCCTGCTCCATCATCGCCGGACCGCCGATGCCGTGGAAGTAAGCGTCGGGCAGGTGCGGACGCAGGCCCGAAAGCAAACGAGCCGCCAGCATGTCGCCGGACGGCTCGCCTGCCACGAGGGCGATGGCGGGACCGCGTCCCGCCTGCGTTTTATCGGACGATGCCACGGGTCGCCGTATCGAGGAACTCGCGCATGGCGCGCATGTGCTGCGCCACGTCGGCCGGCACCGCCGCCTCCTCGGCGATCAGCGCCGCCTTGGCTTCTTCCAGCGTCAGGCCCGAGCGGTAAATGATCTTGTAGGCCGCACGGATGCCGTTGATCTGCTCGCGCGTGAAGCCGCGGCGTTTCAGGCCTTCGATGTTGACGCCGTGCGCCGCCGCCGGATTCCCGTTCAGCAGCACGAACGGCGGCACGTCCTGGGTCAGCGAGGTGCTCATGCCGACAAACGCGTGCGCGCCGATCTTGCAGAACTGGTGCACGTTGGCGAAGCCGCTCATGATGACCCAGTCGCCGATCTCCACGTGGCCCGCGATCTGCGCGTTGTTCGAGAAGATGGTGTTGCTGCCGACCTGGCAGTCGTGCGCCAGGTGGACGTAGGCCGAGATCCAGTTGTCGTTGCCGAGCGAGGTCACGCCCTTGTCCTGCACCGTGCCGGTGTTGAAGGTGCAGAATTCGCGGATGGTGTTGCGGTCGCCGATGGTCAGGCGGGTCGGCTCGCCCTTCCACTTCTTGTCCTGCGGCGCGGCGCCGATCGACGAGAACTGGAAGAACTTGTTGTCGCTGCCGATGGTCGTGTGGCCTTCGATCACCACGTGCGGCCCCACCACCGTGCCGGAGCCGATGGTCACGTTCGGGCCGATGACCGAGTACGGGCCGATCTCGACGCTCTCGTGCAGCTCGGCCTTGCTGTCAACGATGGCGGTGGCGTGTATCTTTGCCATGATGCTTAACCCGCAGGCTGCGAAGCGTCGGTGGCGCTACGGATGGTGCACATCAGTTCCGCCTCGACCGCCACCTGGCCGTCGACCGAGCCGACCGCCTTGTATTTCCAGATGCCGCGCGCGTTGCGCAGGATCTCGACGTCCATTTTCAGCTGGTCGCCGGGACCGACCGGACGCTTGAAGCGCGCGTTGTCGATGCCGACGAAGTACACCACCGAGTTCTCGTCCGGCTTGAGGTTCATGGTCTTGAACGACAGCAGCGCGGCGGTCTGCGCCATCGCCTCGATCATCAGCACGCCCGGCATGACCGGCTTGTGCGGGAAGTGGCCGTTGAAGAATTCCTCGTTCACGGTCACGTTCTTGATGGCGGTGATGGACTTGCCCTCTTCGTACGAGATCACGCGGTCCACCAGCAGCAGCGGGTAGCGGTGCGGCAGGTAGGATTTGATCTCGCAGATATCCATGGTTTTGGAGGTTTCGGTAGTGGTCATGATTCGTTATTTTCTGATTGAGTCTTGATGATTTTTTCCAGCGCGCGGATCTTATCGCGCATGGCCGACAGGTTGCGCACGATGACGGCCGACTTTTCCCAGTCGGCGTTCTTGGCCAGCGGGTAGAAGCCGGTGTACTGCCCCGGCTCCAGGATCGAGCGCGACACCATGCTGCCCGAGCCCACGTGCACCTTGTCGACGATGGTCAGGTGGCCCAGCACCATGGCGGCGCCGCCGAAGGTGCAATACTTGCCGATCTTGGCGCTGCCGGCCACGCCGACGCAGCCGGCCATGGCCGTGTGCGCGCCGATGTGGCAGTTATGGCCGATCTGGATCTGGTTGTCGAGCTTCACGCCGTCTTCGATTATCGTATCGGCCAGCGCGCCACGGTCGATGGTGGTGTTGGCACCGATGTCGACGTCGTCGCCGATCAACACCCGGCCGGTCTGCGGAATCTTGATGTAGACGCCGCCCTCGTTGGCGAAGCCGAAGCCGTCGGTGCCGATCACCGCGCCGGAGTGGATGATGCCGCGCTGGCCGATCTGGCAGTAGGCGTGGAAGGTGACGTTGGCGAAGAACCTGGTCCCGGCGCCGATCAGCGCCTCGCGGCCGATGAAGCAGCCGGCGCCGATCACCGCGCCCTCCCCGATCACGGCGCCGTCCTCGATCACCACCCGCGGGCCGATGTGGGCCGAGGGCGCGACCTGCGCGCTGTCCGCCACCACCGCCGTCGGGTGCACGCCGGCCGCCGGCACGATGGCCGTCAGCGATTCGAAGTACTGCGCCGCGCGGGCGAAGTAGACGTAGGGATTCGGCACGACGATGCGCGCGCCGCCGTAGCCGGCCGCGATGAACGCGTCGTCGGCGGCCGACACGATCAGCGCCGCCGCCTTGCTCTGCAGCGCCTGCGCGCGCAGCTTGCTGTTGCTGAGAAAGCTGATGTGCGAAACGCCGGCGTCAGCCAGTGGCGCGATCCCGCTTACCTCCAGGTTCGCGTCCCCCACCAGCTGTCCGCCCAAGCGTTCGACCAATGCTCCTAGTCGAGTGCCCATCGGGTGATCCAATCTGTGTTTATTTGTCTTTGTCCAGCGCCGACAGTACCTTGTCGGTGATGTCGATGCGGTTGCTGGCCCACACGGCGTCCTGCAGCACGATGTCGAACCCTTCCACGCTGGCCAGCTGCTTGATGATCTTGGTGGCTTTCTCCGAGATCGCCTGGCGCTCCTCGTTGGTGCGCTGGCTCAGGTCCTCGCGGAACTCGCGCTGGCGGCGCTGGTATTCCTTGTCCAGCTCGAACACGTCGCGCTGGCGCTTGACGCGGTCGGCCTCGCTCAGCGAGGGCGCGTCCTTGTCCAGCTTTTCCGAGGCGGCCTTGAGGCGGCCGGCCATGTCGTTCATGGCTTTCTCGCGCGACTTGAATTCCTCCTTGAGCTTCTCTTCGGCCAGCTTGGCCAGCTTGGACTCGTTATAGATGCGCTCAGGGCTGATCCACGCGATGCGCGAAGCCGAGGTCTGCGCCTGCACCGGCGCCAACGCAAACCAGCCCAATGCAAGCCCGGCGAGATATTTGGTCATGGTTGCGGATGCAGTCTTCAACTTATTTCTCCGAGGTAAAGATTAGTGCCAAAAATCATCAGAAACCGCTGCCCATCTGGAACTGGAAACGTTCCAGGCGGTCGCCGGTCTTGGCGTTCAACGGCTTAGCATAACTCAGTTTCAGCGGACCGACCGGGGAAATCCAGCTGATCCCCAAGCCGCTCGAATAGCGCAGCTGCGACAGGCGCATCTTCTCGCCTTCCTGGTACACCTGGCCGCCGTCGATGAAGCCGAACCAGCGCAGGCTGCGGTCCTGGCCGGAACCCGGGAACGGCAGCTGCAGCTCGGCGTTGCCGATCAGGCGCGAGGCGCCGCCCAGCGCGTCGCCGTAGCGGGTGTCGACCGCGCCCAGCGAGGAGCTGTAGTAGCCGCGCACCGAACCGATGCCGCCGCCGTAGAAGTTCTTGAACACCGGGTAGCTGCTGTTGCCCAGGCCGCGGCCGTAGTCGATCTCGCCCTTCAGGGCCAGCGTGACCTTCTGGTACAGCGGCTTGTACCACTGGTGCTCGTACACCGCGCGGTAGTATTTCTGCTCGCCGATGATGTCCAGCTCCAGGTTGGCGCGCTGGTAGCGGCCCACGGTCGGCGTCAGCGCCGAGTCGCGGCTGTCGCGCGCCCACGCCGCCGTCAACGGCACGGCCTTGGTGGAGGCGGTGCCGACGCCGGTGGTGGTGCCGTTGATGGTGTTGACGTATTCCTGGAAGCGGATCGGCGAGGTGGCGTCGGTGGTGATCTTCGAGCTTTCCAGGCCGATGCCGAAGAACACCGTGTCCACTTCCGAGAACGGCACGCCATAGCTGATGCGGCCGCCCTGCTGCTTGATGGTGTAGTAACCGATGTTGACCGCCGGCGGCTTGGTGGTGCGCAGGTACAGTTCGTAGCCGCGCGAGACGCCGTCGTCGGTGTAGTAAGGGTCGGTCTGCGAGAACGAAATCGTGCGGCTGTACTTGGAGGTGTTCAACTCCAGGCCCACGGTGGTGCCCGAACCGGCGAAGTTGGCCTGCTGCACCGCCGCCTGGAACGAGAACTTCTCCGACTGCGAGAACGCGCCGCCGATCTGGAAGTTGCCGGTCGGCTTCTCGGTCACGGTCAGGTTGACGTCCACCTGGTCGGAGGTGCCCTGCGCCTCCGGCGTGTCGATGGTCACGTCCTTGAAGTAGCCGAGGCGGTCGACGCGGTCGCGCGACAGCTTGATCTTGTTGGCGTCGTACCAGCTCGACTCGAACTGGCGGAACTCGCGGCGGATCACCTCGTCGCGGGTGGTGGTGTTGCCGGCGATGTTCATGTGGCGCACGTAGGCGCGCTTGCCCGGATCGATGAAGAAGGTGAACGACACCTCGCGCTTCTCGCGATCGATGTCCGGGTTGGCGTTGACGTTGGCGAAGGCGTAGCCGAAGGTGCCCAGGCGGTCCGAGATCAGCTTGTTGGTGGCGGTCAGGCGCTCGCCGGAATAGACCTCGCCCTTCTTCAGCAGCACCAGCGTGCGCAGCTCGTCCTCGCGGCCGAAGGTCTCGCCCTCGAACTTGATGTCCTTGACGTTGTACTTCTCACCCTCGGTGATGTTGATGGTGATGTAGATGTCCTTCTTGTCCGGCGTGATCGACACCTGGGTCGACTCGATGTTCATCTCGATGTAGCCGCGGTTCAGGTAGTAGGACTTGAGCGACTCGATGTCGCCGGTCAGCTTGGTCTTGGAGTACTGGTTGGCCTTGGTGTACCAGCTGAACCAGCCGCCGGTGTTGAGCGCCAGCTGGTCCTTCAGCTCCTTGTCGCTGAACACCTTGTTGCCGACGATGTTGATTTCCTTGATCTTGGCGACGTCGCCCTCGTCCACCGCGAAGGTGATGTTGACGCGGTTGCGCTCGATCGGGGTGACGGTGGTGACCACCTTCACGCCGTACAGGCCGTGCGACAGGTACTGGCGCTTCAGCTCCTGCTCGGCGCGGTCGACCGAGGCCTTGTCGAAAATCTTGGTCTCGCCCACGCCGATGTCCTTCAGCGCCTTGACCAGCGTATCCTTCTCGAATTCCTTGGTGCCGGTGAACTCCACCTTGGCGATGGCCGGGCGTTCCTCGACCAGCACCACCAGCACCTGGCCATCCTTTTCCAGCCGCACGTCCTTGAAGAAGCCGGTGGCGTACAGGGCCTTGATGGCGGTGACCGATTTGTCGTCGTTGAAGGTCTCGCCGACGCGCACCGGCAGATAGCTGAAGACCGTACCGGCTTCCGTACGCTGGATCCCTTCGACGCGGATATCTTTGATGACGAATGGATCGATCGCCATGGCGCTGCCGCTGCACAGTGCCAGGACAGCGGCGCCGATCAGGCTGCGGCGCAAGGAAGTTGAAGTAATACGGTCAGAATATAATTTCATCGGGTTCAATGGCTAAATCAACGGGAACGGCTACAACAACCGGGCGACGTCGTTAAACACCGCCAGCAGCATCAGGGTCAGCAACAAACCCATGCCCAGGCGCTGAGCAATTTCGCCTACGCGTTCCGGCACAGAACGCCCAGTTAAAACTTCCAGCGAATAATACAGCAAATGCCCCCCGTCTAGAACGGGAATCGGCAGCAAATTCATTACCCCCAGACTAATGCTGATGAAGGCGATAAAGCTCAAATAGCTCGCCGCGCCCATCCGCGCGGTCTGGCCGGCGTAATCGGCGATCGTGATCGGGCCGGTGACGTTCTTGAGCGAGGCCTCGCCGGTGATCATCTTGCCGATCATCTTCAGCGTCATCGTACAAGTGTCCCAGACCTTGGCCACCGCCTTGCCGAGCGCCGCCAGCGGCGACGATGGCACGCTGATCATATCCGGCGCCAGCGCGACGTAAGCGCCGATCTTACCGACTGTTACAGTTCCTTTGCCGCTTTTTGCCTGCTCGGCCTGCGGCACCATGCTGATGGTGAGCGGCTGGCTGGCGCGCTCGAGCTGCACCTGCACGGTCTTGCCGGCGGCGCCGCGGATGATGTCGATGAAGGCGATGCCGTCCGCCACCGCCACGCCGTCGACGGACTTCAGCAGGTCGCCCGGCTGCAGGCCGGCGCGCTCGGCCGGGCTGCCCGGCATGACTTGCTGCACCACCGGCGCCGGCCGCGCGACGCCGACGCCCAGCTGGCCCGGCACGTCGCCTTCCAGATCGAGGCCGGCCAGCGCCGAGGCCGGCAATGTGGCGGCCAGGCGGCCCTGTCCCGCGCGCTCCACCGCCAGGCGCAGGTCGCGCTTGTCGATGGCGGCCTGGATGAACTGCCAGCGCAGCTCGGACCAGACCTGCACCGGTTGCTCGTTGATGGCGGCGATCACGTCGCCGCCTTGCAGCCCGGCCTGCGCGGCCTTGCCGCCGGCGGTCACGCTGATCTTGCTGCTGGGCTCCTCGATGCCGTGCATGTACAGGCCGGCGAACAGCACGATGGCGATCAGGAAGTTGGCCAGCGGGCCGGCGGCCACGATGGCGATGCGCTTCCACACGTTCTGGCGCGTGAACTCGCGCGCGAGGTCCTCGGGCGGCAAGCCGCCGAGGTCGCCTTCGCGCGCGTCCAGCATCTTGACGTAGCCGCCCAGCGGCAGCGCCGAGATGGCCCACTCGGTCTGGTCCGGGCCGAAACGGCGCGACCACACCACCTTGCCCATGCCCACCGAGAAGCGCAGCACCTTGACCCCGCACCAGCGCGCCACCAGATAATGGCCCAGCTCGTGGAACACGATCAGGGAGCCGAGGCAGACGATGAACGCCAGCACGGTTTGCAGGAAGTTCATTTTGCCAGTCCGGCGATATGGGTTTCGGCGGCGGCGCGGGCGGCCGCGTCCTGCGCCATCACCGCCTCGATGCTGTGGGCGGCGCCGTGCGGCAGCGTGTCCACCACGTGGCCGATCACGCGGTCGATCTGGCGGAAGCCGATCCTCAGGTCGAGGAAGGCTTGCACCGCCACCTCGTTGGCCGCGTTCAGCAGGGCCGGCGCGGTGCCGCCGGCGCGCAGCGCCTCGAACGCCAGCTTGAGGCATGGGAAGCGGTTGAAGTCGGGCCGCTCGAATTGCAGGGTGGCGATGCGGGTCAGGTCCAGCTGCGCCACGCCGGAGGCGATGCGCTCCGGGTAGGCCAGCGCGTGGGCGATCGGCGTGCGCATGTCCGGGTTGCCCAGCTGCGCCAGCACCGAGCCGTCGACGTAGGACACCATCGAATGGATCACCGACTGCGGGTGGATCACCACCTCGATCTGGTCGGCCGGCGCGCCGAACAGCCAGTGCGCCTCGATCACTTCCAGGCCCTTGTTCATCATGGTGGCCGAATCGACCGAGATCTTGCGGCCCATGGACCAGTTCGGATGCTTGCAGGCCTGCTCCGGCGTCACCGCGTCCAGCGTGGCGACGTCGCGCGTCAGGAACGGACCGCCCGACGCGGTCAGCAGGATTTTGGCGACACCGGCCGCGGCGTCGCGCACCGCCGGCACCTTGCCGCCAAACTGCGGCATGGACTGGAAGATGGCGTTGTGTTCGCTGTCGATGGGCAGCAGCACGGCGCCCGATTCGTGCACGGCGTCCATGAACAGCTGGCCGGACATGACCAGCGCCTCCTTGTTGGCCAGCAGGACCTTCTTGCCGGCGCGGGCGGCGGCCAGGGTCGGCGCCAGGCCGGCCGCGCCGACGATGGCGGCCATCACGCTGTCGACTTCCGGCGCGCTGGCGATGCTGCACAGGGCCTGCTCGCCCCACTCCACCTCGGTCTTGACGCCGGCCGCGCGCAGCAGCGCGGCCAGGCGGTCGGCGGCGGCGGCGCTGCCGACCACGGCGCGGGCCGGGCGGAACTGCACGCACTGCGCGGCCAGCTCCTCGACGCGGCTGTGCGCCGACAGGGCGTAGACGCTGTAGCGCCCGGGATGGCGCGCCACCACGTCCAGCGTGGAGACGCCGATCGAACCGGTGGCGCCTAAAACGGTAATACCTTGCATGATGAGTCTTTCAGATCCAGGACGTGACCAGGGCCGCCATCGGCAGCACCGGGATCAGGGCGTCCACGCGGTCCAGCACGCCGCCGTGGCCGGGCAGCAGGTTGCTGCTGTCCTTGATGCCGGCGCGGCGCTTGAGCGCGGATTCAAACAGGTCGCCGATGACGGAGAACATCACGATCACCAGCAGGATCAGCAGGGTCAGGCCCCAGCCGAAGCGGGCGTGCAGCTTGTAGGCGAAGGTGTCTTGCAGCCATGGCGCGGCGCCGTCGGCCAGCAGCACCGAGATGGCGGCGATCGCCAGCACGGCGATGGCGCCGCCGATCGCGCCCTCCCACGACTTGCCCGGGGAAATGGTGGGCGCCAGCTTGCGCTTGCCGAAGGCCTTGCCGGAGAAGTAGGCGCCGATGTCGGCGATCCACACCAGCGCCATCACCGACAGCAGGTACAGCGGCGAATGCAGGTACAGCCCGACGATGGCGAAGAAGGCCGCGAACACGGCGAAGGTGAAGGTGATCGCCAGCGACCAGTTGGCCGCGCCGGCCATCTGCGGCAGGCCCAGGCCCAGGGTCGGCGCGTAGCGGATGATCCACAGCAGCGCGGCCACGCCGTACAGCGCGTTGACCGAGCCCGGCTTGGCCGAATACATCAGGCCGACGAACAGCAGGCCGCCGGCGAGGCCGGCCACGCGTGCCTTGCCCTCGGCCAGGCCGAACAGGCGGGCGCCCTCCCACACGGCGGCGCCGACAAACAGCGTCACCACCAGGGCGAACGCGGGGAAATAGTTGAAGAACAGGACCGGCAGCAGCACCGCCAGCAAGACCACAGCGGTAATAATCCTCGTTTTCAGCATCAGTTTGTCTTTTCGGCCAGTTGCGCGCCGGTGCGGCCGAATCGCCGTTCCCGGTGCTGGTAGGAGGCGATGGCCTCGTCGAGACACTCGGCGGAAAAGTCCGGCCAGTAGGTGTCGGTGAAGTAGAGTTCGGTATAAGCCAGCTGCCACAGCAGGAAGTTGGAGATGCGCTGCTCGCCGCCGGTGCGGATGAACAGGTCGGGCTCGGGCGCGTAGGCCATGGCCAGGTGCGGCGCCAGCTGCTCCTCGGTGAAATCGGTGACGCCCGGGTGGGCCTTGACCATCTGGCCGACCGCCTGCATCACGTCCCAGCGGCCGCCGTAGTTGGCGCAGATGGTGACGGTCATGCGGGTGTTGGCGGCGGTCTTGCGCTCGGCGGCGGCGATCATGCCTTGCAGCTTGTCGTCAAAGCGGCTCAGGTCGCCCACCACCTTGAGGCGGATGTTGTTGGCGTGCAGTTTGGACACTTCGCGCTCCAGCGCCGTCACGAACAGGCGCATCAGCAGCGACACCTCCTCTTCCGGGCGGCGCCAGTTTTCCGAGCTGAAGGCGAACAGGGTCAGGTATTCCACGCCGCGGCGGGCGCAGGCTTCGACCACGGCGCGCACGGCCTCCACGCCCTTGACGTGTCCGCCCACGCGCGGCAGGAAGCGCTTGGTGGCCCAGCGGCCATTGCCGTCCATGATGATCGCCACGTGGCGCGGCACGGCGGGTGCGTCTGGAACCTCGGTAGTCGAACTCGTATATTTCATGAAAACGTTGGTGCCAAAGTATAAAGTATTGCAGGTGTGAGGCAAAAAGACAAGATTACCGCAAAAGCGTCATTCCCGCGAAGACGGGAATCCATAGGCCGCGTGCCGGGACACTCAGCATGGATTCCCGCCTGCGCGGGAATGACGTGGTCCTGCTTATACGGTCAGAACTTCTTTTTCCTTCTCGGCCAGCATCTTGTCGATGTCGGCGATGGCCTTGTCGGTCAGCTTCTGGATGTCGTCGGTGCCGCGGCGCTCGTCGTCTTCCGAGATGGCCTTGTCCTTGACCAGCTTCTTCAGGCCCTCGTTGGCGTCGCGGCGGATGTTGCGCACCGCCACCTTGGCGTCCTCGCCCTCGCTCTTGACCAGCTTGACCATCTCCTTGCGGCGTTCCTCGGTCAGCACCGGGGTCGGCACGCGGATCATGTCGCCCTGCGCCGATGGGTTCAGGCCGAGGTCGGAATCGCGGATCGCCTTCTCGATGGCGGCCGCCATCTTCTTCTCGAACGGCTGCACGCCGATGGTGCGGGCGTCGACCAGGGTCAGGTTGGCGACCTGGTTGATCGGGGTCGGATTACCGTAGTAATCCACCATCACGCTGTCGAGGATGCCGGCGTGGGCACGGCCGGTGCGCACCTTGGCCAGGTCGCCGCGCAGGGTTTCCAGCGATTTCACCATGCGCTCTTGCGCGCTCTTTTTAACGTCAGCTACGGACATTGCTGCTCTCCTGTGTGTATCTAAATAAAACGCGTGTTAAACGTGAACCAGTGTACCCTCATCCTCGCCCATGATGACGCGCATCAGCGCGCCCGGCTTGGTGATGGAGAACACCTTGATCGGCAGTTTCTGGTCGCGGCACAGCGCAAACGCGGTGGCGTCCATCACCTGCAGGTGCTTGGCGATCGCTTCGTCGAAGCTGATCGAGCGGTACAGCGTGGCGTTCGGGTCCTTCTTCGGGTCGGCGGTGTACACGCCGTCCACCTTGGTGGCCTTCAGCACGATTTCCGCGCTCACCTCGGAACCGCGCAGCGAGGCGGCGGTGTCGGTGGTGAAGAACGGATTGCCGGTGCCGGCCGCGAACACCACGACCTTGCCTTCTTCCAGGTACTGCAGCGCCTTCGGGCGCACATACGGCTCGACCACCTGCTCGATGCCGATCGCCGACATCACGCGCGCGGTGATGCCGACATGGCGCATGGCGTCGGCCAGGGCCAGCGCGTTCATCACGGTGGCCAGCATGCCCATGTAGTCGGCGGTGGCGCGGTCCATGCCCTGCGCACCGGGCGCCACGCCCCGGAAGATGTTGCCGCCGCCAATGACGATCGCCAGTTCCACGCCCAGTTTCGCGACCTCGGCCACATCGGCCACGGTCCGCTCGATCGTCGCGCGGTTGATGCCGTAAGGATCATCGCCCATCAGGGCTTCGCCGGACAATTTGAGGAGGACGCGCTTATAGGCTGGTTTGGACATGAGACGGGGCTCCTAATGATTGGGTTGTTCGGGGGTTGAGTCTGCGGCGCTATGATACCTTGCCCGGCGCCGCGTCCTGCTGCGGGCTTAAAAAAACGGGCCTCTCGGCCCGTTTTCTTTATTACGCTCCTTTGGAGGCGGCCATCTGCGCGGCCACTTCAGCGGCGAAGTCGTCTACCTTCTTCTCGATACCCTCGCCCACCACGTACATGGTGAAGGCTTTCACGGTGGTCGATTTCTCTTTCAGCATCTGCTCGATCGATTGCTTGTCGTTCTTCACGAAAGCCTGGTTCAGCAGCGACACTTCCTTCAGGTACTTCTGCACCGAGCCTTCCAGGCGCTTGGCGACGATGTCGGCAGGCTGCACTGGCTTGCCAGCGGCCACGGCGGCGGCCGCGTCCTCGTCGGCCTTCAGTTTTGCCACCGAACGCTCTTTTTCGATCAGTTCGGCTGGAACCTGTTCCGACGACAGGGCGACCGGCTTCATCGCGGCGATGTGCATCGCCACGTCCTTGCCCACTTGCTCGTCGGCGCCGTCGAACTCAACCATCACGCCGATGCGGGTGCCGTGCAGGTACGACGCCAGCTTGGCGGTGGTTTCGAAACGCTGGAAGCGGCGGATGGTCATGTTCTCGCCGATCTTGCCGATCAGGGCGGAACGCACTTCGTCCAGGGTCTTGCCGTCGGCGGCCGGCAGGGCCAGCAGGGCTGCCACGTCGGCCGGGTTCTTTTCAGCCACCAGGCGGGCGGCGGTGTTGGCCAGGGCCAGGAAGTCGTCGTTTTTCGCGACGAAGTCGGTTTCCGAGTTCACTTCCACCAGGGCGCCCACGCCGCCGGCGATGTAGGTTGCCACCACGCCTTCAGCGGTGATGCGGCTGGCCGCCTTGCCGGCCTTGCCGCCCAGCTTGACGCGCAGGATCTCTTCCGCACGACCCATGTCGCCTTCGGCTTCGGTCAGTGCTTTTTTGCATTCCATCATTGGCGCGTCGGTTTTCGCGCGCAGTTCGCCTACCATTGCTGCAGTAATCGCTGCCATGTATTTCTCCTGTAATTCGGTATTCGGGGGTGGTGATGTTAAAAAAAAGGGGGAGCTGTTGGCCACCCCTTTTTTCCTTACAGCCTGCCAGGAACGATTAAGCCTGTTCGCTGACTTCGACGAATTCGTCGCCGGCTGCGGCTTTCACCAGCTCAACAACTTCTGCGCCAGCGGCCGAACGGCCTTCCAGGATCGCGTCTGCCACGCCGCGGGCGTACAGCGTGATGGCTTTCGACGAGTCGTCGTTACCTGGGATGACGTACTGCACGCCTTCTGGCGAGTGGTTGGTGTCGACCACGCCGATCACTGGGATGCCCAGCTTGGCGGCTTCGGTGATGGCGCCTTTGTGGTAGCCAACGTCAACGACGAAGATGGCGTCAGGAACGCCGCCCATGTCTTTGATGCCGCCGATCGATTTTTGCAGCTTGACGATTTCGCGTTGGAACATCAGCGCTTCTTTTTTCGACAGCTTCTCTACCGAACCGTCTTCCAGAGCGGCTTCCATGTCTTTCAGGCGCTTGATCGAGGTCTTGATGGTCTTGAAGTTGGTCAGCATGCCGCCCAGCCAACGCTGGTCAACATAAGGAACGCCTGCGCGCTGGGCTTCAGCAGCGATGATATCGCGTGCTTGACGCTTGGTGCCTACCATCAGGATGGTGCCACGGCTTGCGGCAACCTGCTTCACGTGCTTCATCGCCTCTTGATACATACCCATCGTCTTTTCCAGATTGATGATATGGATCTTGTTGCGGTGACCGAAGATGAACGGTGCCATCTTTGGGTTCCAGAAACGGGTTTGGTGACCGAAGTGGACACCGGCTTCCAGCATTTCGCGCATAGTTACGGACATAATTTACTCCAGGGTTAGTTCTGGAATCCGATCAGTCACCTCGGCGATTGCCTTGGCACCCTTGTCGACCGGATTCGCGTGTTTAAGATTAAGGAACACAACATTGCTTAAACCAAATTCAAGCAACCCGAGATTCTACCCTGAAAACAGCCACTTGGGCAAGCGTTTCCCTCTATGACGGCGCCCCGCCGATGCCCCGGACTGGTGCATGCAGGATGCTAGTGTTGCGCCACGGCGCGCCAAAGTAGTGCGCGGCATCAAATAATTCTCAGAGGCATACCGCACATGCAGAAAATGTAATATCATCGCGGACATAAAAGTTTTGATTTATTAATTTTCCGCCGGCCTGAAAGAACAATATGCCTTTACTGCTCGCTGTGACACTTGCCGCCGCCACCGTGCAACCCGCATGTTCGTGGGACAATCCGGGGCATAATCCCTACACCGGCGGGGCCGCCGCCGCCATCGACCGCTACACCGACATTCCGGAAGCCGTGCGCAGCACGCTGAAGCGCCGCCTGGAAGAAGGCCAGTCGGACGACAAGGTCAGCATCACCCGCGACAACATCGCCGGCAAGTACCAGTACAACCCCGCCATCCGCGACATGCACTTCGGCAAGTCGTCGGTGTGCGCCACCGTCACCCGCGACAAATGGGCCGAGAGCCGCATCGAGCCGGGCGCCGTGTACTGCGTCGACCAGCACTGCATCCTGGTGCCGCGCATTTGCGGCAACGTCAGCCGCATCACCCGCAAGGCGGCCGCCGCCGCGACCGCCGCCGCGCCGGAGAAGAAGGAAGAAGGCCGCGAGCTCCACATTCCGGCCGAACTGGCCGATCTGGGCCTGGCGGACCCGGGCATGATGGACGACAACATGCTCAGCCCCGAGGAACTGGCCAAGCGCCGCGCCGCCACCCAGCGCGCGCTGGCAGCCATGGGCGGCGACCTGGAGGCCGAACTACTGGGCAACCCCGACGACAGCGACATCACCCGCCTCCGCACCGGCGTGTTCACCGGCCGCGGCGAGGACGAGCCCGCGCCGGCCGCCCCGGTGCCGGAAGCCGACACCTGGGCCATGCTGCTGGCCGGCCTCGGCCTGGTGGGCTGGCAGGCGCGCCGCCGCGCCCGCAAGGCCGCCCGGTAAGCTTGGCGGCGCCAGCCGCACGACTGCCCCGCTGTCGTTTATAATTTCGACATATTGCACGCCACGCCGCCCCGCTCCTCAACGAGCTGCGCGCCGGGCGTGTTCACCGTTTACCTAGCTGATTGCGATCCAATATGTCTATTTCCATCAAAACCGCCGAAGATATCGAAGGCATGCGCATCGCCGGCCGCCTCGGCTCCGAGGTGCTGGACTACATCACCCCCTTCGTCAAGCCCGGCGTCACCACCGGCGAACTGGATCGCCTGTGCCACGAATACATGGTCAACGTGCAGGGCACCATCCCGGCGCCGCTGAACTACTGCCCGCCCGGCTACACGCCCTACCCCAAGGCCATCTGCACCTCGGTCAACGACGTGATCTGCCATGGCATTCCCGGCGACAAAGTGCTGAAAAACGGCGACGTCGTCAACCTCGACATCACCGTCATCAAGGACGGCTACCACGGCGACAACAGCCGCATGTTCTTCATCGGCGAGCCGTCGATCCTGGCCAAGCGCCTGTCGGAAGTGACCTATGAGTGCATGTGGCTGGGCATCCAGCAGGTCAAGCCGGGCGCCTTCCTGGGCGACATCGGCCACGCCATCCAGCAGCACGCCGAAAAGGCCGGCTACAGCGTGGTGCGCGAATTCTGCGGCCACGGCATCGGCAAGGTGTTCCACGAGGAGCCGCAGGTGCTGCACTATGGCCGCCCCGGCACCGGCGTCAAGCTGGAGGCCGGCATGATCTTCACCATCGAGCCGATGATCAACGCCGGCCGCCGCGAAATCCGCGAGATGGGCGACGGCTGGACCATCAAGACCAAGGACCGCAGCCTGTCGGCCCAGTGGGAACACATGATCCTGGTGACCGAGACCGGCTACGAGGTGCTGACGCTGTCGGCCGGCAGCCCGCCGCCGCCGGCGTTCATCACTGGCGGCGCCGCCAAGGCAGCGTAAGCCGTGAACGCGGCCGTGATGAAGAAGGAACTGCGCGAGCAGCTCAAGCGCCAGCTGAAGGCCGACCGCCAGGTCGTGATCGCCGCCTTCAAGGAGGATGGCAAGCCGGAAAAGCTGCTGCGCAGCCTGCGCCAGACGGTGGACGCGGTGCTGTGCACGGCCTGGCACGCGGCCGGCCTGCCGGACAGCACGGCGCTGGTGGGCGTGGGCGGCTACGGCCGCGGCGAACTGTTCCCCTATTCCGACGTCGACCTGCTGATCCTGCTGGAGCGGGCGCCGGACGCCGACACCACGGCCAAGCTCGAGGAGCTGGTGCAACTGCTGTGGGACCTGGGGCTGGAGATCGGCCACAGCATCCGCACGGTGGACGAGTGCCTGAGCGAGTCGGCGGCCGACATCACGGTCCAGACCAGTCTGCTGGAGGCGCGCCTGATCTGCGGCGACCAGCAGCTGTTCCAGCAACTGGAAACGCGCTACGCGGCCGCCATGGACCCGCGCGCCTTCTTCCACGCCAAGGTGCTGGAGATGAAGCAGCGCCACGCCAAGTACGAGGACACCGCCTTCAGCCTGGAGCCGAACTGCAAGGAAAGCCCGGGCGGCCTGCGCGACCTGCAGGTGATCCTGTGGCTGGTGAAGGCGGCCGGGCTGGCCAATTCCTGGCGCACCCTGGCCACCAGCGGCCTGATCACGCAGACCGAGGCCAAGCAGCTGATGGAAAAGGAGCGCGCCTTCAAGGACATCCGCGTGCGCCTGCACCTGCACGCCGGCCGGCGCGAGGACCGGCTGGTGTTCGACGTCCAGACCGCCATCGCCGAGTCGCTGGGCCTGCAGGCCACCGGCAGTGGCGTGCACATGCGCCGCGCCAGCGAATACCTGATGCAGCGCTACTACTGGGCCGCCAAGACGGTGACCCAGCTCAACACCATCCTGCTGCAGAACATCGAGGAGCGGCTGTTCCCGCAATCGGGCGCGGCGGTGCGCATCAACGAGCGCTTCAACGACGTCAACGGCCTGATCGACATCGCCGAGGACGACACCTTCGAGAAAACCCCGTCGGCCATGCTGGAAATCTTCCTGCTGATGACCGAGCGGCCGTCGATCAAGGGCATGACCGCGCGCGCCACCCGCGCGCTGTGGCACGAGCGCTTCCAGATCGACGCCGCGTTCCGCGCCGATCCGGTCAACCGTTCGCTGTTCCTGCGCATCATGCAGGCGCCGGTGGGCATCATCCACGCGCTGCGCCGCATGAACGACCTGTCGATCCTGGGCCGCTACCTGCCCAACTTCCGCAAGATCGTCGGCCAGATGCAGCACGATCTGTTCCACGTCTACACGGTCGACCAGCACATCCTGATGGTGGTGCGCAATATGCGCCGCTTCACCATGGCCGAGCACGCGCACGAATATCCGTTCTGCAGCCAGCTGATGGCCAATTTCGCGCAGCCGTGGGTGCTGTTCCTGGCCGCGCTGTTCCATGACATCGCCAAGGGCCGCGGCGGCGACCACTCCGAGCTCGGCATGGCCGACGCCGAACAGTTCTGCCGCGACCACGGCATGAGCGAGGAGGACACCGAGCTGGTCGTGTTCCTGGTCGGCAACCACCTGACCATGTCGCAAGTGGCGCAGAAGCAGGACTTGTCCGATCCGGACGTGATCCAGGCCTTCGCCAAGGTGGTGGGCGACGAGCGCCACCTGACCGGCCTGTACCTGCTGACCGTGGCCGACATCCGCGGCACCAGCCCGAAGGTCTGGAACGCCTGGAAGGCCAAGCTGCTGGAAGACCTGTACAAGATCACCCTGCGCGTGCTGGGCGGCGAGGAGCACAGCGCCGACAACGAACTGCGCAACCGCCAGCAGGAGGCGCTGGCCACGCTGCGCCTGTACGGCCTGGCGCCGGACGCGCACGAGGCGTTCTGGAAGCAGCTGGACGTGGCCTACTTCCTGCGCCACGACGCCTCCGACATCGCCTGGCAGACGCGCGCCCTGTACGAGCGCTTCAACAGCGAGCAGCCGGTGGTCAAGTGCCGCCTGGCGCCGATCGGCGAGGGCTTGCAGATCGCGGTCTACATCAAGGATCAGCCGGACCTGTTCGCGCGCATCTGCAGCTATTTCGACCGCAAGAACTTCTCCATCCTCGACGCCAAGATCCACACCACGCGCCACGGCTACGCGCTGGACACCTTCCTGGTCACCGAGCAGAACTTCGCCAAGAGCTACCGCGACATCATCAGCCTGATCGAGCACGAGCTGTGCGGCCTGCTGACCTCGCCCGAGCCGCTGCCGCCGCCCGGAAAGGGCCGGCTGTCACGGCTGTCGCGCACCTTCCCGATCCAGCCGACGGTGGACCTGCGCCCGGACGAGCGCGGCCAGTACTACCTGCTGTCGGTGGCCGCCAACGACCGCACCGGCCTGCTGTACTCGATCGCCAACGTGCTGACCAAGTACAAGATCAACCTGCACACCGCCAAGGTCATGACGCTGGGCGAGCGCGTGGAGGACGTGTTCCTGATCGACGGCGCCGCCCTGTCCAACGCGCGCAACCAGATCCAGCTGGAGACCGACCTGCTGGACGCCATCAAGGTTTAACCTGTTTTAAAGAGTTGAGAAATGCCTGAAGAATTACTCCGCCTGTCCAAACGCATGTCCGAACTGGGCCTGTGCTCGCGCCGCGAGGCCGACGAATGGATCGCGCGCGGCTGGGTCCGGGTCGACGGCAAGGTCGTCAACGAACTGGGCACCAAGATTTACCCGAGCCAGAAGGTCACCGTGGAGCGCCAGGCCGCCGCCGAGCAGTCCAAGCGCGTGACCATCCTGATCAACAAGCCGATGGGCTACGTCTCCGGCCAGGCCGAGGACGGCTACCAGCCGGCCGTGGCCCTGATCAAGCCGGAAAACCGCTGGCCGGACGATCCGTCGCCGGAACAGTTCCACCCCACCCAGCTGCGTTCGCTGGTCCCGGCTGGCCGCCTGGACATCGACTCGGTCGGCCTGCTGGTGCTGACCCAGGATGGCCGCGTGGCCAAGCACCTGATCGGCGAGACCACCGAGGTCGACAAGGAGTACCTGGTGCGCGTCGAGTACACCAGGCCCGGCAAGCTGCCCGACAGCGACCTGAAAAAGCTCAACCACGGCCTGTGGATGGACGGCAAGCCGCTGCTGCCGGCCAAGGTGCGCTGGCAGAACGACGACCAATTGAGCTTCACGCTGAAGGAAGGCAAGAAGCGCCAGATCCGCCGCATGTGCGAAATGGTGGGCTTGAAAGTCGTCGGCTTGAAGCGCGTGCGCATCGGCAAAGTCAAACTGGGCGACCTGCCGGTGGGCCAATGGCGCTATTTGCGCCCGGATGAGCGCTTCTGAACCACACGACGAGAAAATTCTTGCTATTTTGCAAGCCAAAAAGTTGAATCCGCTGTAAACTGCGTAGATCGACCTCGCATTGCAGAAGTCATTATCAAAGAGATATGCCGTCGTGAACGATCCAATACCAAATGAATTTCGCCGCGGGCCCCCCACCCTAAAAGATGCTGTGGAGCCCATCGCGACGGGTTCGAATCCCCATGACATGACCGATGAACATGACATCGGTGATGCCCTGACCCTGCTCGCGGAATCCGGCGAGGCGGTGTCGATCTACCCCTCGTCCGCCACCAACGTGGTGATGGCGCGGATCAAGTCGGTCGATCCGAAAGACCCCTATTTCGTGCTGGAGCTGAACGAGGGCGAGTTCCTGCCGCCCGGCGAGGCCACATTTGTCGCCTGGCTGCGCTCGGCCAAGCTGCAATTCAAGCTGAGTTCGGAGACCTGGGCCTCGCTGCCGGAGCAGCCCACCCTGCTCAACCTGGAATTCCCGCTCAAGTGCCAGGTGCTGAACCGCCGCTCCTCGGTGCGGCTGGAAACGCCGCTGGGCGTGTACTACATGGCTTCCTTCGTCCTCAACGGCAAGCCGTACGAGCTGCAGCTGTACGATTTTTCCGCCGGCGGCGTCGGCATGCGCGCCGCCCCGCGCGACGCGGTCGGCCTGCACGTGGGGCGCAAGCTGCAGCGCGTGCGGCTGGAGCTGGGGCCGGAGTCGGTGATGATCGCCGACCTGGAAGTCCGCCTGTCGCGCACCTTCCGCTCCTTCCTGCTGGGCGAACAGGTGCAGATCGGCTGCCGGTTCACCAACCTGTCCCCCGCCATGGAAGAGGAACTCAAGCGCCTGCTCGACAAGCTGAACGCCGGCAAGCAGCGCTTCGGCTAGATCGCGGCATAGGCATGTTATTTGCTTAAAAAGCAGCTAGTTCACTAGCTGCTTTTTTATGACCACGACACAGCGCATCGTCAAAATACGGCGCGATTACAACACTTGGGTGGCCAACGAGACCATCGAGGACTATGCCCTGCGCTACACGCCGCGCGCGTTCCGGCGCTGGTCGGTGTTTCGGGTCTCGAACACGGCGTTCGGCGCGATCTCCTTCCTGGTGCTGGAAGCCATCGGCGGCACCATCACCGTCAACTACGGCTTCATCAACGCGCTGTGGGCCATCATGGCGGTCGGCCTGATCATCTTCCTCACCGGCCTGCCGATCAGCTACTACGCCGCCCGCTACGGCGTCGACATGGACCTGCTGACGCGCGGCGCCGGCTTCGGCTACATCGGCTCGACCATCTCGTCGTTCGTGTACGCCTCGTTCACCTTCATCCTGTTCGCGCTGGAGGCGGCCATCATGGCCTACGCGCTGGAGCTGTATTTCGGCCTGCCGCTATGGCTGGGCTACATGGTGAGCGCGCTGATCGTGGTGCCGCTGGTGACGCACGGCGTCACGCTGATCTCGCGTATCCAGATGGTGACGCAGCCGGTGTGGCTGATCCTCATGGCCCTGCCCTTCATCGCGATTTTCTACAAGCGCCCGGAACTGCCGGCGCAGCTGCTGGACTACGCGGGCCGCGACGGCACCCACGGCCACTTCAATGTGCTGATGTTCGGCGCGGCGACGGCGGTGGGCGTGGCGCTGATCACGCAGATCGGCGAGCAGGTCGACTTCCTGCGCTTCATGCCGCAGCAGACGCGCGAGAACCGGCTGCGCTGGCACTTCGGCGTGCTGATGGCGGGACCGGGCTGGATCCTGCTCGGCATCGCCAAGATGCTGGGCGGCGCGCTGCTGGCGTGGCTGGCCATCAGCAGCGCCATGCCGCTGGAGCAGGCGGTCAATCCCACCCATATGTACCTGGCCGGCTTCGGCCTGGTGTTCGAGCAGCCGCACATCGCGCTGGCCGCGACCGCGCTGCTGGTGGTGGTGTCGCAGGTGAAGATCAACATGACCAACGCCTACGCCGGCTCGCTGGCGTGGTCGAACTTCTTCGCGCGCCTCACGCACAGCCATCCGGGCCGCGTGGTGTGGGCCGTGTTCAACGCGCTGATCGCGGTGCTGCTGATGGAGCTGGACGTGTTCCAGGCGCTGGACCAGGTGCTGGGCCTGTACTCCAACATCGCCATCTCGTGGATCACGGCGGTGGTGGCGGACCTGGTCATCAACAAGCCGCTGGGACTGAGCCCCAAAGGCATCGAGTTCCGCCGCGCCTACCTGTACGACATCAACCCGGTCGGCGTGGGTGCCATGCTGCTGGCGTCGGCGTTGTCGGTGGCCGCGTTCATGGGCATGTTCGGCGCGCAGGCGCAGGCTTTCTCCGCCTTCATCGCGCTGCTGACGGCGCTGGTGGCGTCGCCGCTGATCGCCGTGGCCACCCGTGGCAAATACTACGTCGCGCGGCAGCCGGAACATGTGCACAGCAAGACCTGCGTGATCTGCGAAAAGGAGTACGAGGCGGACGACATGGCGCACTGCCCCGCCTACCAGGGCTCGATCTGCTCCCTGTGCTGCTGCCTCGACGCCCGCTGCAACGA
The DNA here is from genome assembly GCF_013376005.1 of Duganella sp. SG902. GTDB lineage: Bacteria > Pseudomonadota > Gammaproteobacteria > Burkholderiales > Burkholderiaceae_D > Rugamonas. The sequence goes on from NZ_JABMJK010000024.1 coordinate 24,694, forward strand.
CACCTGCAAGCCGCACGCACGCGTGGCCGTGCAGTGGCAGGAGGCGATGCGCGCGCTGCTGCCGCAATCGCTGTGGCGCTACCTGAGCGGAGGTCTGGGACACTACCTGTTGCTGATGATCGTGACCGTGCTGTCGCTCGGGGCGCTGCTTGGGCTGATCTACTACCACGAACAATCGGTACTGCCGGATGCGGCGCTGCTGCCGCAGCTGCAGCTGGTGTTCTTCAAGATCTTCGCGGCGCTGCTGCTGTTGAGCGGGATCGTGGCCTGGTGGCTGGTGCTGACCAGCGAAAGCCGCCGCGTGGCGCAGGAGGAATCGAACCGCCAGACCGGCCTGCTGACGCGCGAGATCGAACTGCACCAGCAAACCGACGCCCAGCTGCAGCAGGCCAAGCAGGCCGCCGACCTGGCCAACCAGGCCAAGAGCCGCTACATCGCCGGCATCAGCCACGAGATCCGCACGCCGCTCAATTCCATCCTCGGCTACGCGCAGCTGCTGGACAACGACCCGGCGATTCCGGCGCATCGCCAGCAGGCCGTGCGCGTGATCCGCAACAGTGGCGAGCATTTGCTGTCGCTGATCGAGGGCACGCTCGATATCGCCCGCATCGAGAGCGGCAAGCTGAAATTCGACATGAAGGAGCTGGACTTCCCCGACTTCATCGGCCAGGTGGTGCGCATGTTCGAGCTGCAGGCGGCCAACAAGGGCCTGAGTTTCCGCTACGAGCTGACCGGCGCCCTGCCCCATTGCGTGCGCGCCGACCGCAAGCGGCTGGGGCAGATCCTCATCAACATCCTCGGCAACGCGGTCAAGTTCACCAGCCACGGCGGCATCGTCATGCGCTTGCAGTATGCGCGCGAGATGGCCTCGTTTGAAATCGAAGACACCGGCCCCGGCATCCTGCAGGAAGAGATAGACCACATCTTCGAACCGTTCTCGCGCGGCAGCGCCAGCGCGCACGCCAACGCCAGCGGCACCGGCCTTGGCCTGCCGATCGCCCGCATGCTGACGCAGTTGATGGGCGGCGAGCTCAAAGTCCGCAGTTCGCCGCGTGGCAGCGTATTCCATGTGCGGCTGTTCCTGCCCAGCGTCCATGGGCGCGATGGCGGAACCGGCGCCGGCCCGCGCCGCGGCGAGGCGCCGCAACGCACCGGCTACCGCGGCCCGCGCCGCCGCATCCTGGTGGTCGACAACGAACGCGTGGACCGCGAGCTGCTGCTCAACATCCTGTCGCCGCTGGGCTTTGAGGTGGCGCAGGCGGAGTCCGGGCTGGAATGCCTGGACCTCTACACCAGCTTCAAGCCGGACCTGATCCTGATGGACCTCGCCATGCCCGGCATGGATGGCTGGGAAGCCAGCTACATCCTGCGCCGGCGCGAGATGTCGGTGACGCCGATCGCCATCGTCTCCGCCAACGCCTTCGACAAAGGCATGGAAAACCCGGCCGCCATCCGCGCCGAGGATTTCTTCGTCAAGCCGGTGAATGTGACGGAACTGCTGGACTGGATCGGCGCCCGCCTGGCGCTGGAGTGGACCACGCAGGCCGCGCCACCCGCGCCAGCCGCCGCGCCGCCGGCGGCGCTGGTCTTCCCGCCGGACGACGTCATGGCCGCGCTGCGCGAGCTGATACGGGTCGGCTATGTGCGCGGCATCCAGAAAAAACTCGACGAGATAGAACCGCACTACCCGCAATTCACCCACACCATGCGCAACTTTGCCACCCGCTTCCAGCTGGACGCGATGGCCGATTTTGTGAAAGAGAACAATGAACTTCAACAGTGAATCCAGCATCGTGCTGGTGGTGGACGACATCCCTGAAAACCTCGCCGTGCTACACGACGCGCTCGACGAATCCGGCTACACCGTGCTGGTGGCGAACAACGGCGAGACGGCGCTGGTCCGCGCCGCCGAGGCGCAGCCGCACATCATCCTGCTGGACGCCGTCATGCCCGGCATGGACGGCTTCGACACCTGCCGCCACCTGAAAGCCAACCTCGCCACCCGCCACATCCCGGTGATCTTCATGACCGGCCTGACCGAGGCGGAGCACGTGGTGGCGGCGTTCGACGCCGGCGGCAACGACTACGTCACCAAGCCGCTGCGCACCAGCGAAGTGTTGGCGCGCATCGCCGCGCACATGCAGACCGCGCGCCTGATGGACCAGGCCCGCACCGCGCTGGACGCCTTCGGCAACGCCGTCATCGCCATGACGCCGCGCGACGGCAAGATCGTCTGGCAAACGCCGCTCGCGCGCACGCTGATGCAGGGTTACGCGGCCGACACCGAGCTGCCTGCATGGTTGCAAGCGACCCAGTTGGCGCACAGCCAGGGCCAGTCGCATCCGCCATTGACACTGGTGCGCGGCAGCCGGCGGCTGGTGTTCTCGGCGGCGGAGTTCAGCGAAAACGAACAGTGGATGATCGTGCTGCGCGAGGAGTCGGACACCGCGCAGATCGAAAAGCTGATGGCGACTTTCAAACTGACGCAGCGCGAATCCGAGGTCCTGAACTGGGTCATCAAGGGCAAGACCAACCGTGACATCGGCGACATTCTCGGCACCAGCCCGCGCACCGTCAACAAGCATCTGGAACACGTGTTCGTCAAGCTGGGGGTGGAAACCCGCACCTCGGCGGCCTCCGTCGCGTTGGCGAAAATGGAGCGTTCCTGAGCGATTTGTCTTACACTTGGTCGTATGGCGAATATGACCAAAGAAGATGAACTGAGACGCTCCAAATTGCTGGCGCTGGCGCTGCTGGCGAGTGCTTGCGCGTTGTTTGTCGTCACCTCGCTGATGCCGCGCGGCTTCTGGACCGACGGCTTGCGCGCCGTGTCGGAGGCCGCCATGGTGGGCGCCCTGGCCGACTGGTTCGCCGTGGTGGCGTTGTTCCGCCGGGTGCCGATTCCGTTCGTGTCGCGCCATACCGCCATCATCCCCAACAACAAGGACCGCATCGCCGACAACCTGGCGGACTTCGTGGAGGACAAATTCCTCAAGCCGGAATCGCTGGCCGCCGTCATCCTGAAAACCGATCCCGCCACCAACGTGGCCGAATGGCTGAAGGAACCAGCCAACCGTGCCTACCTCGCCGCCCATCTGGCGAAGCTGGTGCCGGAAATCCTCGCCACCGCCGACGACGACCGCATCCAGCAACTGCTGAAGGATGCGCTGCACGCCGCCATCGGCAAGCTCGATATGGCGCCAGCGTTGGGCACCGTGATCGGCAGCCTGACCAAGGAGGGCCGCCACCAGGAACTGCTGGACGATGGCATGCGCGCCCTGATCGGCATCCTCAACCGCCCCACCACACGCCAGTTGATGGCCGAGCTGATTACCTCATGGCTCAAGCGCGAGCACGCGGCCATGGAGCTGGTGCTGCCCACCGAGTGGATCAGCGAGAACGGCGCCGTCATGATCGCCAATACGCTCAACAACATCATGGAAAACATCGCCGCCGACAAGGACCACAAGCTGCGCCATCGTTTTGACGAGATGGTGCAGACCTTCGTGGTGCGGCTGCAAACCGATCCGGCCTTCATCGCCAAGGGCGAGGAGTTCAAGCGCTACCTGCGCGACAGCGAGACCTTCAACCGTTACAGCCACGACTTGTGGTCCAGTGTGCGCGACTGGATCCGGGCCGACATCGCCGCCGAGGACTCGCGTCTCAGCGCCGGCGTCACCAAGGCCGGCGCGTGGCTCAGCGAGGAACTGCTGGCGCACCCCGAGATGCGCGCCTCGCTCAACCAGCACCTGGCCGGCATGGCGCGCACGCTGGCTCCGGCCTTCTCGAGCTTCCTGACGCGCCACATCAGCGACACCGTCAAGGCCTGGGACAACAAGGACATGTCGCGCCAGATCGAACTCAATATCGGCAAGGATCTGCAATTCATCCGCGTCAATGGGACGCTGGTGGGCGCCATGGTGGGTCTGTTCCTGTATCTGCTCAGCGCGGCGGTCACCCTGCTGTGATGCGGATGGCGGCCGCCAGGCAGAACGCCTGCAGCGTGGTGTAGTGCCAGATCAGCGTGCAGTTATCCAGCGTGGCGCGGTTCAATTCCGTGAGCCGGCCGCTCCAGGAGCGCAGCCACAGGTAGGCAGCCAGTATCGCCAGCAGCACCGCGTGCAGGCCTTGATAGGCCAGCATCACCGCCACGGAGGCGCCCCATGCCGTGCCCACCGTGTCAAGCCGCGCCGCGATCCAGCTGCCGGTGTCTAGCCCCACACCCGCCAGCATGCAGCATAACGCCAGCGCGAACGCGCATCGCTGCCAGCCATGCGCCGCTTGCCGTCGCGCCCATGCCATCAGCAGCGATCCCGCCAGCAGCAGGCCGCATGCGGACCAGCTCCACACGGCCGCAGGCAGCGCCGCGCCGGGCGGCGGGCAAATGTCCAGCCGCATCGCGGTGTGAATGTGCGTGAAGACGAACGATGCGAACACGGTGGCGTCCACCACCAGCATGATGACGGTGGCCCACAATGAATGCGAGCGCAGGCCGCTGGCGCCTACCGGCAGCGTCACGCCGTCCGCCACACGCGCGCTGCGCATTCGCCGCGGGCCAGGCAGGCTGTCGGACTGCCACATCCACGCCAGCACGGACCCGATGGCGACCAGGCCGCACAACCACGCGATGATTGTCATGTGTATCGTCAGCAGCAGGAAGAAACCGGCCGTGCCCAGGGCGGCGGCCAGCGGCCACCAGCTGTCGCCGGGCAGCACCTGCAGGTACAGCGGCCTGGCCTGCACGGGGCTGGTGACGATGGTTTCGCGCCGTCCTGTCACGGAGCCTGGCAGCCAGTGCGCGCCGGCCCGCACCTGTTCCGGGAGTTGCGGGTCCTCCCACAGCGGTTCGCGCGAGCGCACGTCGGGGATGCTGCGCGTCGCATAGTCCTCGGCCGGGATCCACTCCAGCGTGCCGGCGCGCCATGGATTGCCATGTTCGCGCTTCGGCCGCCACAAGGTGCGCGCCGCGTCGAACACGAACAGCAGCACGCCCAGCGCGAGCACCAGCGCGCCGATGCTGGACGCCAGGTTCAACCCATCCCAACCCATATCCGGCCCGTAGGTGTAGACCCGGCGCGGCATGCCGAGCAGGCCGCTGATGTGCATCGGGAAGAAGGCCAGGTTCATGCCAATAAACATCAGACCGAAGATCCAGCGCGCCAGCGCTTCCGACAGCCGGTGGCCGTTCACCAGCGGCAGCCAGTAATACAGGGCGGCGAACATCGGGAACACCAATCCGCCGATCAGCACATAGTGCAGGTGCGCGACGATGAAATAGCTGTCGTGCGCCTGCCAGTCGAACGGCAGCACCGCCACCATCACGCCGGTCAGGCCGCCTAGCACGAAGATGAACAGGAAGCCGAGCACGAACAGCATCGGCGCATTCAGGCGCACCTGCCCACGCCATATCGTGGCGATCCACGCGAACACCTGCAGCGCGGTCGGTATCGCCACGATCATGCTGGCGGCCGAGACCAGTGTGGACGACCACAGGCTGAGCCCCGCCGTGAACATATGGTGCGCCCACAACGCGAAGCTCACAACGCCCACGGCGCCAAGCGCCATCACCACCGGGCGATAACCTACCAATGGCGTGCCGGCCAAGGTTGGAATCATCATCGACACCATGCCGGCCGCCGGCAGGAAGATGATGTACACCTCCGGGTGGCCGAAGAACCAGAACAAGTGCTGCCACAAGACCGGATCGCCGCCGCGCGCCGCGATGAAGAACGGCCAGTCGTAAGCCCGCTCCAGTTCCAGCAGCGTGGTGCCGGCGATGATGGCCGGGAAGGCAAACACGATCATCAGCGCGATGACCAGCATGGCCCACGCATACACCGGCATGCGGCCCAGCGTCATGCCGGGGGCGCGCGTGAACAGGATGCCTACGATCAGCTCAATCGCGCCGGCGATCGCGGAGATTTCGATAAAGCCTATCCCCAGCAGCCAGAAATCGGCGTTGATGCCGGGCGAATGCTCCTTGCCGGTCAACGGCGGATACATGAACCAGCCGCCATCCGGGGCCAGGCCAGCGAACAAACTGAGAAAGAAACCGATGCCGCCGGCGGCGTAAGCCCAGTAGGCGTAGGCGGACAAACGCGGAAACGGCAGGTCGCGCGCGCCCAGCATGGCGGGCAGCAGGAAGACCGAGATCGCCTCCACCACCGGGATCGCGAACAGGAACATCATCACCGTGCCGTGCATGGTGAAGACCTGGTTGTAGACGCCCGCGCTGAGGAAGCCGTTGTCCGGCAACGCCAGCTGCACGCGGAGCAGCAAGCCGAGTATCCCGGCCAGCACGAAGAACAGCAGCGCGGTGCCGATGTACAGCAGGCCGATGGTCGAGTTATTGACGGTGGTGAGGAAGCGCCATCCACGCGGCGTGCGCCAGACGCGCTCCAGCTCTTCCAGTTCGCCTTCAGGACGCGGCAGGGAGCTGGGTGTGCTCATTTCAGTTGCTCCAGATAGGCCGCCAACGCCCGCAGATCCGAACGCGAAAGGTCTGCGCTGGCCGGCATGCGCACACCGGGCTTGATCGTGTGCGGATCGGCGATCCAAGCCTCCAGCGCGCCACGCTCATTGCGCCGCGCGCCCGCGCCGAGATAGAGGCGGCCACCCACGTGTGTCAGGTCCGGTCCCAAGCCTCCGGCGACAGCGTTCGCAGGCCCGTCGCCGCGGATGACGTGGCAGGCGGCACAGCGCTGCCGCTCGAACACACGCCGGCCCGCCGCGGCCAGGCTGTCCGCAGCCGGCGGCGGGCTGGCTGCCTTCCCTTGCCACGCCAGCCATGCTGCGAATTCCGGCGCGTCCTGCGCCACCACGTGCAGCGCCATCTGCGCATGCTGCTGCCCGCAATACTCCGCGCACTGGGCGCGGTACACGCCGGCGCGATCAGCCTGCAGCGTCATGCCGTGCACGCGGCCCGGCACCATGTCCACCTTGCCCGCCAGCGCCGGCACCCAGAAACTGTGGATCACATCCGCGCTGATCAAGCCCAGATACACGGGCTGGCCGACCGGCAGCCGTATTTCGTTGGCCAGCACGATATCCGGTCCGCCCGCCGGATCGGTGTAGCGCACCTCCCACCACCACATCCTCGCCACCACCGCGATCTTCACCGCATGCCGCGACGACGGCATGCTCAGTTGCGCACTGCGGAAGGTCGAAAACGCGAGCAGCGCGGACAGCACCAGCACCGGCAACGCGATACCGCCGCCCCACAACCACCAGCGCGCATGCACCACGCGGCGGCCGCGCAAACCCATCACGCACAACACCATCACGCCGATAAAAATCACCGAGGCGCCGCCGGTCAGCACCCACGCCAGCTGCGCGATCACCTCGGCGTCCGGCCCGGCCGGGTGCAACGCGGATTGCTGGGGGTTCGTCATGGCAGCGCGTACAGGTAGGCCGCCATGTGGCGCGCATCTTCCGCCGACACACCCATCGCCGGCATGCTGGTGCCCGGCTTCATGGACGGCGGATCGATCAGCCAGCGCTCCAGCGCTTGCGGCGTGTTCGGCACGCTGCCGGCGATGTAGCTGCGCCGGCCAAAACCGTCGAGCGGCGGCCCAAGCTGCCCGCGTGCGGACGCCACGCCGGCAATCTGGTGGCAGGTCCCGCATTGGTACTGCGCCAGCAACAACTGCCCGCGCCGCGCATCACCTCCCGCCACGCGCGCGGGCGCCAGAGCGCCGCTGTCGCAAGCGGCCAGCCATGCCAGCGGTAGGAGGAAGAGGATGCGCACGATTGAGAACCCGCCTTAGCCTGAGGTCTCGATATACTATAAGAATCACAATATTCTTGTCGCTTCAACAGGACGCAGGTGATGACCACTTCCCGCCGCCGACTCGTTGCCCTCACGGTCGCCGCCACATTGGCGGTGCTGGCGGCACTCGGCGCAACAGGTGGCGCGCTGGTGTTGTATGGCGGCTTTTACAACGTCGCCTCCACCCGCCCGCACTTCCAGTGGGTCCACAGCCTGCTGGAAATCGGCATGCAACAATCGGTGCGCCGCCACGCGCGCGACATCGTGCCGCCGGCCTCCGCCAGCCCGGCGACGATCGCGCGCGGCGCGGGCCTGTATCGCGACAATTGCGTGGTCTGCCACGGCGCGCCCGGCGTGGCGCAAGGCGACATCGGCCAGAGCATGCAGCCGGTGCCAGGTCCGCTGGCCGACGCCGCGCGCCGCTGGCGGCCCAACGAACTGTATTGGATCACTCGCCACGGCATCAAGATGAGTGGCATGCCGGCCTGGGAATATCACCTTTCGGACCAGGATATCTGGACAGTGGCCGGCTTTCTGGTCGCGCTGCCCGCCTTGTCGCCGGGCGCTTACGCGGCGCTGATTGAGCAGGCGGGCCCCACGCAACGCGCCGCCCGGCCGGAACACGCAACCGCCAACGCTGAACGCGGCCGGCTCGCGCTCACGCAATACGCCTGCAACGCCTGCCACGTCATCCCCGGCGTCACTGGCCCGGACACCATGGTCGGCCCGCCGCTGCGTGACCTCCACGCACGCCAGTACATCGCCGGCGGCCTGCCCAACAACGCCGCCAGCCTCACGCAGTGGATCAGGGAACCACAGCGCGTTCGCCCGCAAAGCGCGATGCCCGCGATGGGCGTGACCGAATCCGACGCGCGCGACATCGCCGCCTACCTTCTGCAGCCATAAGGAGCCAAGTCCCATGCCCCCCTCCCCGCCACCTCCCGGCAGCGAACGCGGTTTCCTGCACCGCGTGGTGCTGGCCTACGGCATCGGCATGTTGTTCATCCTGGTGCTGGCGGCCTTGTGGTACGGCGCGGAAGTTTTGCTGCTGCTGTTTGCCTGCGCGCTGTTCGCCATCCTGCTGTATGAACTCAGCCGCCGCATGGCGCGCTATCTGCCGATGCGGCGTGGCGTCGCCCTGACGATCATCGCGCTGGTGCTGGCGGTTCTGATGGGCGCCGGCGGCTGGGCGCTTGCGCCGCAGATCGCCGAGCAGGCGGCGGAACTGGGATCGGTGGTGCCGGACGCCATCGAGCGTTTGCGCACGGCGGTGGCGCGGAACGCCTTCCTGCGCAGCATCCTGGCCGACCTGCCCAGCGCCGAACAGATACGCAAGCAGCTCACCGCCATGGTGCCGAATGCCGGTCTGGTATTCAGCGGCGTGTTCGGCGCGCTGGGCAACGCCGTCATCATCCTGTGCGTGGGCCTGTACTTCGCCGCCCAGCCCACGCTGTATATCGATGGTTTCATCAAGCTGATTCCACCGCCACGCCGCGTGCGCGCGCGCGAAGTGCTGGACGCGATCGGCGACACGCTGGCCCGCTGGCTGGTCGGCAAGGCGGTATCGATGATCGTGGTCGGCGTGGCAACCGCCGCAGGCCTGTGGGTGCTGGGCGTGCCGCTGGCGCTGGTGCTGGGACTAATCGCCGGCCTGCTCGACTTCATCCCCTACATCGGCCCCTTGATGGCCGGCGTGCCGGCGGTGCTAATCGCGTTTTCGCACGGTCCGGAGCTGGGCTTGTACACGGTGCTGCTGTTCCTCGGCATCCAGCTGGCCGAAGGCTATCTGCTGTCGCCGCTGATCGAAGCGCGCAGCGTGTCGCTGCCGCCGGCGCTGACCATCGCCATGCAGATGCTGTTCGGCGCGTTGTTCGGCCTGGCCGGGATCGCACTGGCGACGCCGCTGGCGGCCACTCTCTCGGTGCTGGTCGCCATGTTGTACGTTCAGGACGTGTTGGGGGATCCGGCCGACGACAGGCCGTGATTTTTTTTGATGACAAGTTCAATAATATCCGATGCCATGAGGGGGAAACGATGAAACATGTGATCACTACCGCACTTGCCACCGCGGCGCTGGCGTTTGGCCTTCCGGCTGGCGCGGCAAACTACGTCGCCATCAGCGGCGCCAATGTCGATTTCTATTACGACGCCGACCTGTGGGGCGCCGGCGCCGCGAGTGTATCCGGCAACACGATTTCATTCGCCATCAACCAGTTCAAGCAGCAAACAAGTGGCGGCGACTATTTGGACGCTACTGTCAGCGTCGGCGTGCAAGGCGCGCTTGGAGTGATCGCTGTCGCCCACAGCGGCTACCTGCTGAATGACAACCTCGGTACGTCGCCTAATGTTTTCGTCTATTCCCATGGCGACGACTCGGCAACCAACGGCGGCACCGGCATCAGCTTCGTCACAGGGTATGCCGCGGGGAGTTTTAACGATGGAGGCTTCACGTCACACAGCCGGTATGCGGAATATGTGTACTGGCTTCAGCACAGCTATAGTGACACTCACAACATCACCAACGAGTACGACCAATTGCACACCTACGACGATCCGCAGGCGAAGTACGGCGCACTTGGACTGGACATCTACTTTTCAGCCGACGCCACGATTCACGGACACGGCTCGATAGGCGCCTTCATGTACGGCGCCAGCTATTCATTCGACGTTAGCCCGGTCCCCGAACCGGCCGCGTGGTTGTCGCTGAGCGCGGGGCTGGCGGCGCTGGCCCTGGTCAACCGGCGCCGGCGCCGGCAAGCTTAAACCGCCAGATGGCGCTTCACCTCCGGATCGTTCATCGCCGCCTGCGCTCCGGAGGCGACCACCTCGCCGCGTGACAGCACCATGAACTGGTCCGCCAGCTCGTGGGCAAAGTCGAAGTACTGCTCGCACAGCAGGATGGCCATGTCGCCGCGCTGGCGCAGCAAACGGATTACGTGGCCGATGTCCTTGATGATCGATGGCTGGATGCCTTCGGTCGGCTCGTCGAGGATAATCAGCTTAGGCTCGGCCAACAGCGCGCGGGCGATGGCCAGCTGTTGCTGCTGGCCGCCGGACAGGTCGCCGCCGCGCCGGTGCAGCATTTCCTTCAACACTGGGAACAGCTCGTACACCTCGCCCTTGATGGTGGAAGCCTTCTTGCCACTGTGGGTGGCAAGGCCCATCAGCAGGTTCTCCTCCACCGTGAGCCGTGCGAAGATCTCGCGTCCCTGCGGCACGTAGGCGATGCCGGCCCGCGCGCGCTGGTGCGGCGCAAGCTTGGTGATGTCGCGCCCTTCCAGCCTGACGCTGCCCGCCGATACCGGCAATACACCCATCAGGCATTTGAGCAGCGTGGTCTTGCCCACGCCGTTGCGGCCCAACAGCGCCATGCACTTGCCCTTCTCCAGCTCCAGCGACACGCCGCGCAAGGTGTGTGCGGCACCATAGTATTGGTTGATGTTTTCTACTTGCAGCATATGGTCAGCGTCCCAGATACACTTCGATTACACGATCGTCGGCCTGCACTTCATCCATGCGGCCCTGCGCCAGCACCGAGCCCTCGTGCAGCACCGTCACCACGCCCTGCTGCGCGATTTCGGTGACGAAGGCCATGTCGTGCTCCACCACCATGATGGAATGCTTGCCCCGCAATTCGTTCAGCAGTTCCGCCGTGCGCGCCGTTTCGGCGTCCGACATGCCGGCCACCGGTTCATCCAGCAGGATCAGCTGCGGCTCCTGCATCAGCAGCATGCCGATCTCCAGCCACTGCTTCTGGCCGTGCGACAGCAGACCGGCGAGGCGCTGCTCGCTGCCGTTCAGGCGGATCAACTTGAGGATTTCCTCGATCTTGCCGCGCTGCTCGGACGACAGGCGCGCGAACAATGTCGGCCGCACGCGCTTGTCCATCTTCATCGCCAGTTCGAGGTTCTCGAACACCGTGTGCTGCTCGAACACCGTGGGCCGCTGGAACTTGCGGCCGATGCCGGCGTGCGCGATCTCATGCTCGCTCATGCGGCTCAGGTCCATGGTCTGGCCGAAGAACGCCGTGCCGGAGGTCGGCCGGGTCTTGCCGGTGATGACGTCCATCATGGTGGTCTTGCCGGCGCCATTCGGTCCGATGATGCAACGCAGCTCGCCCACAGAGATATCGAGACTCAGCTTGTTCAGCGCGCGGAAGCCGTCGAACACCACGCTGATCTCTTCCAGGTACAAAATGGCGCCGTGGGTGGTGTCCAGCCCTTGCAGCGCGATGCGACCGTCATTCATGGCACTCATGCCTGCTCCTTGCGTACCAATCCCGCGAGGCCGCGCGGCAGGTAGCGCGTCACCAGGATAAAGATTAAACCGAGGGCGAACAGCCACAGGTTGGGGAAGGCGCCGGTGAACCAGCTTTTCAGGCCATTCACCGAGAACGCGCCGATCACAGGACCGAGCAGCGTGCCGCGACCGCCCACCGCCGCCCAGATCACCATTTCGATCGAATTGGCCGGCGACATTTCGGATGGATTGATGATGCCCACCTGCGGCACGTACAGCGCGCCGGCGATCCCGCACAGCACCGCCGACAGCGTCCACACAAAGAGCTTGAACCACAGCGGGTTGTAACCGATGAACATCAGCCGCGATTCGGAATCGCGCACCGCTTGCAGCACGCGTCCCAGCTTGGACTTGACGATCCAGCGGCACAGCAACAGCGCGCCCACCAGCGCTGCCAGCGTGACCAGGTACAGCGTGGCCTTGGTGCCCGGCGCGCTGATGGAGTAACCCAGGATGCGCTTGAAATCGGTGAAGCCGTTGTTCCCGCCAAAGCCAGTGTTATTGCGGAAGAACAGCAGCATGAAGGCGTAGGTCATGGCCTGCGTGATGATCGAGAAGTACACGCCCTTGATGCGCGAGCGGAAGGCGAAGAAGCCGAACACGAAGGCCAGCACACCCGGCACCAGCACCACCAGCGCCAACGCCACCCAGAAGCTGTCGGTGCCGCTCCAGTACCACGGATAGGCCTTCCAGTCGAGGAACACCATGAAGTCCGGCAGGTCGCTCTGGTACACGCCATCCCGCCCGATGGAGCGCATCAGGTACATGCCATGCGCGTAGGCGCCCAGCGCGAAGAACACGCCGTGGCCCAGCGACAGGATGCCGGCGTAGCCCCACACCATGTCCAGCGCCAGCGCGGCCAGCGCGTAGCACATGAATTTGCCGATCAGGCTCACCATGTAGCTGGGCACGTGCAGCGGATGGCCGTCAGCGAAGACTAGATTCAACAGCGGCAGCGCCGCCAGCAACGCGGTGGCGGCAACGATGCCAGTCCACGCGCGGCGCGAAAACAGGGATGGATGGTTCATTCAGCGCTCCTGCCTTTCATGGCGAACAGGCCTTGCGGACGTTTCTGGATAAAGATGATGATGAAGATCAGGATGGCGATCTTGGCCAGCACGGCGCCGGCGAACGGCTCAAGGAACTTGTTTGCCTCCCCCAGCCCCAGCGCGGCGATCACGGTGCCCGCCAGTTGGCCGACGCCGCCCAGCACCACCACCATGAACGAGTCTACGATGTAGCCCTGGCCGAGATCCGGCCCCACATTCCCCAGCTGCGACAGGGCCACGCCGCCCAGCCCCGCGATGCCGGAGCCCAGGCCAAAGGTCATCATGTCGATCTTGGCGCTGGAGACGCCCACGCAGCCGGCCATGCGGCGGTTCTGCATCACGGCGCGCACGAACAGGCCGAGACGGGTCTTGTTCAGGATCAGCCACACGCCAGCGACCACCAGCGCGGCGAACACGATGATGACGATGCGGTTATAGGCCAGTACCAGCGAGCCAAGCACCGTGATCCCGCCCGACATCCAGGCTGGATTGGCGACCTCCACGTTTTGCGCGCCAAAGATGGTGCGCACAGCCTGCATCAATATCAGGCTGATGCCCCAGGTGGCCAGCAGCGTCTCCAGCGGACGGCCGTAGAGCCAGCGGATCACGGTGCGTTCCAGCGCGATGCCCACGGCGGCGGTGACGATGAAGGCGGCCGGCAGCGCGGCGGCCAGATACCAGTCCAGCGCGTCCGGCGCCCAGCGGCGGAAGGCCAGTTGGCACAGATATGTGGTGTAGGCCCCGATCATCAGCAATTCGCCGTGTGCCATGTTGATGATGCCCATCAGGCCGAAGGTGATGGCAAGGCCCAGCGCCGCCAGCAGCAGCACGCTGGCCAGTGACACGCCGTAAAAGACGTTGCCGATGAATTCAGTGCGCGCCAGGCGGCTGTCCAGCGCCTGCAGGGTTTGCGCGGCGGCCACGCGCACGCTGGCGTCGGGATCTTCCTTGAGCATGGATTGCAGTTGCGGCCGCAGATTGGCGTTGCTGCTGCCGGCCAGCGCCTCCACCGCGCCACGGCGCTTGGCGGCGTCGGTCGACTGCAGGTTGGCCGTCGCGGCGACCAGGCGCAGCAAGCCGCGGACCTCGGCGTCGGTTTCCTTGCCCAGCGCTTTTTCGATCAGGGGCGCCTGCGCCAGCGTGACGCTTTTCTGCAGGTCGGTGGCGGCGGCCAGGCGCTGCGCACGGTCGGGCGAGAACATCTTGAGCGCGGACAGCGCCTCCTCGATGGCGCCGCGCAGGCGGTTGTTGATCATCACGCCGTCTAGCCCCTCCGGCAGCGGGCCGCTGGCGCCGGTGGCCGCATCGGTGGCCTTGTCGTCGGCGACGATATACAGCTTGCCGTCCGGCGTGGCGTAGACGTCGCCGTTTTGCAGGGCGCTCAGCAGATGCGTCGCCTCGTCGGTGGCGAGCGCGCCGATGTTGGCGATGGCTTGAACGCGCGCGTCCGGATCGTCGCCGGCCAGCGGCGCCAGCACGGCGGGATCGATCGCCGCACGCGCAAAGCCTGCGAACAGCAGGCATGCAAGGAGCAGGAGTTTTTTCAAGATGCGGATTCCTTAGGTGATACGTGTTCCGGTTCGCTCAGCATGGGCTCCCGCCTGCGCGGGAGCGACGCCTGCCGTCATTCCCGCGCAGGCGGGAATCCATGCCGACGTCGTGCCGCTTACAGCTTCTGCTTGCCCTCGTTACCCGGGATGTACGGGCTCCATGGATTGGCGCGCACCGGACCAGGCGTCTTCCACACCACGTTGAACTGGCCGTCCGGACGGATCTCGCCAATGAACACCGGCTTGTGCAGGTGGTGATTGGTCGGGTCCATGGTCAGCGTGAAGCCCGACGGCGCCTTGAAGGTCTGGCCGCCCATCGCCGCGATCACCTTGTCGGTATCGGTCGACTTGGCCTTCTCCACCGCCTGCGCCCACATGTGGATGCCGACGTAGGTCGCTTCCATCGGGTCGTTGGTCACCACCGTGTTCGCGTTCGGCAGTTTCTTGGCGACGGCGTAGGCCTTCCACTTCTTGATGAAGTCCGCGTTCACCGGGTTCTTGATCGACTCAAAGTAGTTCCAGGCCGCCAGGTGGCCCAGCAGCGGCTTGGTGTCGACGCCGCGCAGTTCCTCCTCGCCCACCGAGAACGCCACCACCGGCACGTCGGTCGCCTTCAGGCCGGCGTTGCCCAGCTCCTTGTAGAACGGCACGTTGGAATCGCCATTGATGGTGGAGATCACCGCCGTCTTGCCGCCGGCCGCGAACTTCTTGATGTTGGCGACGATGGTCTGGTAGTCCGAGTGGCCGAACGGGGTGTAGACCTCGTCGATATCGCTGTCCTTCACGCCTTTGCTCTTCAGGAAGGCGCGCAGGATCTTGTTGGTGGTGCGTGGATAGACGTAGTCGGTACCCAGCAGCACGAAGCGCTTGGCGCTGCCGCCCTCCTTGCTCATCAGGTACTCGACCGCCGGAATCGCCTGCTGGTTGGGCGCGGCGCCGGTGTAGAACACGTTCTTCTCCAGTTCCTCGCCCTCGTACTGCACCGGGTAGAACAGCAGCGAGTTCAGTTCCTTAAACACCGGCAGCACCGATTTGCGCGACACCGAGGTCCAGCAGCCGAATACCACCGACACCTTGTCCTGGGCGATCAGGCCGCGCGCCTTTTCCGCGAACAGCGGCCAGTTGGAAGCGGGATCCACCACCACCGGCTCCAGCTTCTTGCCCAACACGCCACCCTTGGCGTTGATTTCATCGATGGTCATCAGGGCCACGTCCTTGAGCGACGTTTCCGAGATCGCCATGGTGCCGGACAGCGAATGCAGGATGCCGACCTTGATGGTGTCCGCGGCATAGGCGTGCGCGCCAGCGGCCATCAGGACGGAAGCGGCGGCGATGCGGCTCAGGGTGCCGATAAAGTTACGACGATTTTGCATGAATGAGCTCCGTGGTGGTTAATCAGTATTGAAGTTGCAGGGCGATCGAGAACTTGTCGTTGTCCGCCACGCCGGTGATCTTGGTCTTCGAGTACACGGCGCTGATCTGCGCGTTGTAGCCGTCGATGATGTAGTTGGTGCCGACGTCGAACTGTTTGGTGTCGATGTTGGTGTCGGCGGCGAACTTCTGCCAGCGTACAAACGGTTGGAACTTGCCCCATCCGGCCTTCTCTTCGAAGATGTAGGAGGCGCCGGCCGAATAAGCCTTGCCCTGCTCGGATTTGATGATGTCGTCGGTGTCGTACTTGTACCAGGCCGCTTCCACCGCGAACGCGCCGGCGCCCTTGATGCGCTTCTCCAGCAGGAAGTCGACGTTGTAGGAGCTGTAGTCGCCCACCTTGCCCAAGGTGAGGATGCCGTCTTTCTGCGAGCGGCCCGCCACGCCGATGGCGAGGATGTCGGCGCCGCCCAGGTAGTTGCCGGTGCCGTAGTAGCCCGGCTCCGGATCCCAGAAGTCGTACTGGATGCGGCCCGCGTACATCAGCGCGTCGTCGGCCTTGATGCCGGCGGCCTTGGCCTGGTTCTGCGTCAGCGAACCGATGCCGAAGGTGTGGCCCTCGAAGGCGCCGAACGAGTAGCCAAGGCGGCCACCGTCGCCCACGTTGCCCCACACGACCACGCCATCGTCACGGCCGCGGAAAATGCCGCCGTTGTAGCCGTAGCGCGAGGCCACGCCGGCCCAGTAGCCGCCGCCCAGCGAGTAGTAAGGACCGGCCATGTTGGCGCGGTCGGATGGCGACAGCAAGCGGCCGGCCCAGATATTCAGCTCGGGCGAGATGGCGAACTGGCCGGCGGCGTCCAGCACGCGGATTTGCTCGCCGTCCCATTCGGTGTTGAACATGCCCTTGATGTTCTTGTTGAGCGAGGCGCCGAAGAACAGGCGGCCGCTGTCGAGGTTAAAGTCGTTGGAGCGGCCGCCGTCCGGCGCGCCATTCTCCGCGCTGGTGTAACTCTCGCGCAGGCCGAAACCGACGCTGACCGACTTATCCTCGCCGAAGTTGACCGTCGCACCGGCGAACGCATTGCCCATCGCCGTCGCCACCGCTGTGGCCAACAACACCTTTTTTACCCCCATCTTGCTCTCCCGTCTGGTTTTGGATGAGTCAAGATTAACCAGCCGACAATCCGCTGGACATACGTTGAATGACGTAGTGGTAAAGGTGGCACAATACGCACTTTGCCCGGAGCACCGCCATGACCATATTTGCCGCCCCCGTTTTCGACGCCACCGTCATTTACGAAGGTAATGAACTATTCAAGGGCCAGGGCGCCGCCAGGGGCTGGGCCGAGAAGCTGGCCAAGGAGCTGGAATGCGAAATCGGCGTCGAGAAAATCGGCACCGGCTGGGCGCTGACGGGCACCGTGGACGGCCAGGCCTGCAAATGGGGCATCGTCGGTCAGCGCCTCAAGCGCATGGACTGAGCCGCCAGCACAAAGCGTGCGCTAGCGCACATCGTCCGCGCCCGGGTCGGCGTAGCATGCCTCGTGAACCTGACCAGCGAGGACCTAGCCAACATGAAGCGCGACCAGCACGCCGCGATATCGACCGCCGCCGGCGCCGCGCCGGCGGCGGAAAAGCAGGATGCCGCCAGCAGCGTGCCGCCGCAGGTGGCGGCCAAGCTGGCCGGCCTGCGCTACGTGCACGATGACCAGCCGGGCATCGCGCGCCGCGCGCGGGGCAAACAGTTCCGCTATCTCGACGCCGACGGCAGCGCCGTCACCGACGCGGATACGCTGGCGCGCATCAAGTCACTGGTGATCCCGCCCGCCTGGACCGACGTCTGGATCTGCAAACACCCGCTGGGGCACCTGCAAGCCACCGGCCGCGATGCGCGCGGGCGCAAGCAGTATCGCTACCATCCCCGCTGGCGCACGCACCGCGACGAGGCCAAGTACGGCCGCATGCTCAGTTTCGGCAAGGCCCTGCCGGCGATCCGCCGCGCCGTCGACGCGGCGCTGCGGCTACCCGGGCTGCCGCGCGAGAAGGTGCTGGCCACCGTCGTCTATCTGCTGGAAGCGACCCTGATGCGGATCGGGAACGAGGCATATGCGCGCGAGAACAAGTCGTTCGGCCTGACCACGCTGCGCGAGCGCCATGTGCGGCTCAACGGCGGCAAGGTGGAATTCCGCTTCCGCGGCAAGAGCGGCGTGCACCACGCGGTGGAAGTGCACGACCGCCGGCTGGCGCGCATCATCAACCGCATGCGCGACCTGCCGGGACAGGAGCTGTTCCAGTACGAGGACGACGACGGCAATCCGCACGCCATCGGCTCGGCCGACGTCAACGACTACCTGCAGACCATCACCGGCGCCGACTACACCGCCAAGGACTTCCGCACGTGGGCCGGCACCGTGCTGGCGGCCATGGCGCTGAGGGAATACGAAAAATACGATTCGCAGGCGCAGGCCAAAAAGAACATCGTTCAGGCCATCGAAGCGGTGGCCAAGAAACTCGGCAACACGCCGACGATCTGCCGCAAGTGCTACGTCCACCCGGCGGTGATCGAGTCCTACCTCGACGGCACCATGCTGGAAGCCCTGCGCCAGCGCGCGCGTGAAGAACTGCGGGAAGACCTGCACGCCCTCCATCCCGAGGAAGCCGCCGTGCTCGCGCTGCTGCAACACCGATTGGAGTAGAATTCAGGTTCGTAAAACGCGAGCCTGACCATGCCAACAGCACTGCCCTTCCCGATCCGCAAAGAGTGCCCGCCGGGCGCCTGTGTGTGCCGGCGCGAGGAGCTGCTGGACGCCTGGGAGCGCGAAGGCGCGGACATCCGCGTGCTGCGCCTGACTCGCGAGGAAGAGAAACGGCTGGTCGAGCGCATCGAGGCCATGACCACCTACGAGGACCTGGGCCGCATCAAGCAGCGCTTGCAGGAATTGCTCGGCATCCAGCTTACCATCACACCCAGCGCCCATGGCGTCAGCACGGTCATGGGTTTGTCGATCAAACTGGCCGAGCAACCAGGCCTGTGCCGCCGGACGCACGAGGCTCTGCCGGCCGCCGTGCGCCGCTGCTTCCGCGAGCACCCCGAAATCGTCTACGCCCTGCTTAACTCGCGCGACCTGCTCGGCAATTAGCCGGGGTGCGCCAGCGCGGCGCCTGGCATGCTGCCTTCGCGGCTGCCGTCCGGGTAGATGTCGTGGAACTTGCTGTAGTCGAGGATGCGCACATTGCCTTCCATCTTGTCGGACAGGATGTCGGCAAAATGGTGGTTGTAGTAGATGTGCTCCGCCGCATAGGTCTGGCGGGCGTGCACAAAGTCATTGAGGGTGTCGTCGGTGCCGGAGATGGCCACGGTCAGCGCCGTGCCTTCGTGCTGCAAATCCTGCTGCGTTTTGCCGTACAGCGGGCTGGATTCGTCGATCTTGTGCAGGATGGTCCAGGTCAACGCGAACACGCCGGAGTTTTCGCGCTCCAGCTTCAGGTCATAGAAGCGCGTGAACACCTGGCCTTCCAGCGTGGTTTCGCGCCGCACCAGCGAGGCGCGCACCGAGGCTTCCAGTATCAGGTTGGCGCGCTCGTTCCCGGCCCGCAGCATCAGGGTCGGCACGCCGTTGAATGGCGTGATCACCGCGACGTTGGAGAACATGATGCGCGACGTCGGCCGCGAGAAGCGCGCGAACAGCAGCCCGGTCACCGCCGCCACCTCCACCATGCCCAGCAAGATCTCGGTCGAGGCGACCACGTGGCCATAGGTGGTGGCCGGGTTCATATAGCCATAGCCGACGGTGGCCAGCGTCTCGATCGAGAAGAACACGCAATCCGGGAAGTAGCCGGGACGGGCGTTGGAGATGGAACCCGGCACCGCGAAGAACGCCAGGGCGAACACCAGGTTGGTGAGGAAGTACAGCGCGCCGACCAGCAGGAAGAAGCGCGGCCAGCTCACCGTCAACATCCAGTGGTAGATGTCGCCCCAGTGCCAGCGGCTCACGCCGACGCGCTTGATGCGCGAGGTGCCAAGCTGGAATTCACCGCGCACCTGTCCCACGCGCGGACGTATCGGTTGCTGCGGCGGCCGGGGCTTCATGATGTCAGTCGTCGTCGTTGGGGTCGAGGCCGGGGAACATCACCTCGGTGAAGCCGAACTTGGAGAAGTCCTTGATGCGCATCGGGTACAGCTTGCCCAACAGGTGATCCACCTCGTGCTGCACCACGCGCGCATGGAAACCGTCCACCTCGCGCTTGATCGGCTGGTTGTACTGGTCCACACCTTCGTAACGCAGCTTGACGTAGCGCGGCACGCTGCCACGCATGCCGGGCACGGACAGGCAGCCTTCGAAGGCTTCCTCCATCTCTTCCGACAATGGCGTCAGCACCGGATTGATTAATACCGTTTCCGGCACCTGCGGCGCGTCGGGATAACGCGGATTGCTCTTGAAGCCGTAGATCACCAGCTGCAGGTTGACCCCGATCTGCGGCGCCGCCAGGCCGGCACCATTGGCCGCGTGCATGGTGTCGAACATGTCGGCGATCAGCTCGCGCATGGCCGGCGTGTCGAACTCGGTCACCGGTTCGGCCACACGCAGCAGGCGCGGATCGCCCATCTTGAGGATTTCGCGGACGGTCATTTGGCCGCCCCCGTGATGTCGCACTGGATATCGCGCAGGAATTCGCAATATTCGGCGCCGGTTTCCAGGTGCTTGAGCCCCATCGCGGTGGTGGCCTTCAGATAGCCCAGCTTGGAGCCGCAGTCGTAGCGGGTGCCGTCGTAGCGATAGGCCAGCACGCGCTCGTGCTTCATCAGTTCCGCGATGCCGTCGGTCAGCTGGATCTCGCCGCCGGCGCCACTGCCGAGGTTTTCCAGATAATCGAAGATGCGCCCGGACAGCACGTAGCGCCCCACCACCGCCAGCGTGGACGGCGCATCCTCCGGCTTCGGTTTCTCGACGATGCCATGCACCAGCTCCAGCTTGGGCTGATAGCCGCTGGCGCTGACGATGCCGTACTGTCGCGTGGCCGCGCGCGGCACTTCCTGCACGGCCAGGATGCTAGAGCGCTCGTAGCCGTACAAATCGGTCATCTGCGCCAGCACCGGCTTGACGCCTTCGGCGGTGTCCATGAAGTCATCCGCCAGCAGCACGGCGAAAGGCTCGTCGCCAATCACCGGGCGAGCGCACAGCACCGCGTGGCCCAGGCCCAGCGGCTCCGACTGGCGGATGTAGATGCAGTTGACGCTCTTCGGTATCACGTTGCGCACCAACTCCAGCAACTGCTGCTTGTCGGCCGCCTCCAGTTCCGATTCCAGTTCGTAGGCCTTGTCGAAATGGTCTTCGATGGCACGCTTGTTACGGCCGGTGATGAACACCATTTCCGTGATGCCGGCCGCCACCGCCTCTTCCACCGCGTATTGAATCAGCGGCTTGTCGACGATGGGCAGCATCTCCTTCGGCTGCGCCTTGGTCGCGGGCAGAAAACGGCTGCCCAGGCCCGCGACCGGAAAAACTGCTTTTTTAATTTTTGGCATAGTTATTTTTCTTCGAGTAGTGCGAGCAATCCTGCTTCATCCAGGATGGTGACTTCCAGCTCCTGTGCCTTGGCCAGCTTGCTGCCCGCGTCCGCGCCGGCCACCAGGTAATGCGTCTTCTTCGAAACGGAACCGGACACCTTGCCGCCCTTCGCTTCGATCAGCGCGGCGGCTTGGTCGCGGCCCATGGTCGGCAAGGTGCCGGTCAGCACAAAGGTCTTGCCGGTCAGGTGGCCTTCGGAGGCGACGGTTTCCGGCAACTGAGCCAGCAGGTCTTCGCGCAGCAGATGCAGCGCCTTGACCTGTTCGCGGTTGCCCGGCTGCGCCATCCAGCTGTCCAGCGATTCGGCCACCGCCGCCGGCAGGCCGAACACATTGAACACCTGAAGATAAGCCAGCGCCTCCAATGTGACGCCTTCCTCGACCAGCTGCTTGCTGCGCGGTTCCGTCAGTTTGGGTATCGCCAGCGCGGCAAGCAGCTTGACCGGGTCGAGCTTCTCGCGCAGCTTGGCGCTCGGCGGGTGCTCGCCGGCCGGCTTGACGCCGGCGGCCAGCAGCGCGTCGATGGCTTCCTGGTTCTTTGGTTCGGCGAAGAAGTCGGCGATCGACTCGGCCACGGTGCCACCGATATCGGGCAGCACACGCAGCAGCGCCGCCGGCACACGGCGGATCAGATCGAAGCGGCCCAGCCACTCGGCCAACGTCTTGGCGGTGGACTCGCCCACATGGCGGATGCCCAGCGCGAACAACAGGCGCTCCAGCGGCGGATTCTTGCTGGCGGCGATGGCCTCCAGCAGATTGTCCGCCCACTTGGTGGCGATCTTGCCCTTGACGACGGTCTCCGGCGTGGTGCCATCGCGTTCATCGGCGAGACGCTTCATTTCCAGCAGGTCGTCCAGCGTCAGCGCATACAGGTCCGCCACGCGCTGCACCTTGCCCCATTCCACCAGGCTGTCGATGTAGCGGTCGCCCAAGCCTTCGATGTCCATCATGCGGCGGCCGGCGAAGTGGCGGATGGCTTCCTTGCGCTGCGCGGAGCAGAACAGGCCGCCGGAGCAGCGCGCGATCGCCTCGCCCTCCTCGCGCACCACGTGCGAGCCGCACACCGGGCAGGTTTTCGGCAGCTCGTAGGCCACCGTCGATTCCGGACGGCGTTCCAGCACCACCGCCAGCACTTCCGGGATGACGTCGCCGGCGCGCCGTACGATCACGGTGTCGCCCACACGCACGTCCTTGCGGCGCACCTCGTCCTCGTTGTGCAGCGTGGCGTTGGTGACGTTGACGCCGCCCACGAACACCGAGGCCAGACGGGCCACCGGCGTGATGGCGCCGGTGCGGCCGACCTGCACCTCGATCGCCTGCACCACGGTCAGCGCCTCCTCGGCCGGGAACTTGTGCGCCAGGGCGAAACGCGGCGCGCGCGAGACGAAGCCCAGCGAGCGCTGGTCTTCAAGACGATTGGCCTTGTACACCACGCCGTCGATCTCGTATGGCATGGTCGGCCGGGCCGCGCCGATCTGTTTGTAGTAGCCGATCAAACCGTCGTAGCCGCGCACCACCGTGGCTTCCTTCGCCACCGGCAGGCCAAGCTGGCGGTACCAGTCCAGCAGCGCGGAATGCGAGGCAGGCATTTCGACGCCCTCCAGCGCGCCGACGCCGTAGGCGAAGAAACTCAGCTTGCGCGATGCGGTGATGCGCGAGTCCAGCTGGCGCAGGCTGCCCGCCGCCGCGTTGCGCGGATTGACGAACTCCTTCTGACCCGCCTCGCGCTGGCGCGCGTTCATGGCCTCGAAATCCTTCTTGAACATCAGCACCTCGCCGCGCACGTCGAGGATGGCGGGCGGATTGTCGGTCTTCAGGCGCAGCGGAATGCTGCGGATGGTGCGGATGTTGGCGGTCACGTCTTCGCCGGTGTAGCCGTCGCCGCGCGTGGCCGCCTGCACCAGCAGGCCGTCCACGTAGCGCAGGTTGATGGCCAGGCCGTCGTACTTCACCTCGGCCGCGTATTCGATCAGCGCGGCGGTGTCCAGGCCCTCGCGCACGCGGCGGTCGAAGTTCTCGATATCTTCATCGGTAAAGCCGTTATTCAGCGACAGCATCGGCACCGTGTGGGTCACCTGCTCGAACTGCGGCAGCGGCGCCGCCCCCACGCGCTTGGTCGGCGAGTCGGGCAGCGCCAGCTCGGGGTGTGCTTCCTCCAGCTGTTGCAGCTCGATGAAAAGCTTGTCGTACTCCGCGTCCGGGATGGTGGGCGCGTCCTCGACGTGATAGGCGTGCAAATGCCGGTTCAGCTCCGCGCTGAGTTCAGCGATGCGCGTTTTGAAATCCACTTCCGTCATTACCGCAACCTTTTAGCTGAACAAACGCAGCGCGCGGGTGGAACCGGCCGGGATGTCGGCATCGTTCATCTCGGTGTAGAAGTCCTGTACCTGGCCGGCGATCTCGGTCAGCGCGGCGTCGGACAGCGGCTGGTTGTAATCATCGACAATGGTCGCGTCCAGGCGCGCCACCAGCGACTTGGCGCAGGCGACCATGGCGCCAAAACCGTCGCGCGCCGGCGCCACGCATGGCACGTCCAGCAGCAACGTCAGGCGCGAGGTGGTTTCCTCGGCCGGCGTGACATTGGTCGACAGCGAGAACAGGAAGCCGCCCTCGCCGTCCGGCATGACGAAGCGGCCGTCCGGACGCACATCGAAGCCCTGCTTTTCCAACGCGCCGATCAGGGTATTGACCGACCATGGCGCGCCATTGGTTTGCAGGTTGACGCCCAGCTGGGCGTCGTGACCAGCGACGAAGCGGTGCAGGTTGCGCGCCTCGGCCATCACCTCCATCATGTCCGGCACGGCCGGTTCGGCGCCGATTTCGTCGGCCATGGCGCGCAGGCGCGTCACCAGTTCCGAGTATTCCAGTTCATTCAATGCCGTGCTGCGGCTGGCCAGCTGCACGCCGCCCTGCAGTTCGGTGTAGACGCCGCCGTGGGTGATCGGTTCCCAGTCGCCGCTGACGGCCTTGCCGATGAAGTGCACCGGCTTGTTGCCGACCATGCGCAGGGTTTGCAGCACCGGCAGCAGCTTGTCGCCGCGCGCCGGCGCTTCCAGCGCCAGCGGCAGCAGGCAGTCGATCAGCGGATCGACCAGCGCCGTGGCCTGTTCCGCCGCCGCCGCCGACGCGGCGTTGGCGCGCGCGGCCAGTTCGTCGTCGCTGGCCGGCTTGCCGGATTCGTCGTCGGTGCTGAATTCCGCCGCCATCGCGCTCAACGCGGCGGCCGCCACGGACGCTTCGCCGCCGGCCAGGCCGGGCGTCGCGCTGTCGAGCGAGAAGCTGGGCTCCTGACGGGCGACCGGCTCGTCGCCGCTGCGCATCAGCACATCGTCATGGTCGGACGAGAAGGCGCGTTCCACGCTTTTCTTGGCCTTGTATTCCTGGATTTTGTTGTACGTGAAGACACCGGCGACAAATACGCCGGCGGCCGCGATTAAACTGAGTTGAAGATCTGTCATGCTGCTTGAGCCTCGGAAGCGAAGTTTGCGGCGGATTCCATATCCACCGCCACGATGCGCGATACACCTTGTTCCTGCATCGTCACACCGATCAGTTGATTGGCCATCTCCATCGCAATCTTGTTGTGCGAGATGAAGAGGAATTGGGTCTGGTCAGACATGCGCTTGACCATCCGGCAGAATCGCTCGGTATTGGCGTCATCCAGCGGTGCGTCGACTTCATCGAGCAGGCAGAATGGCGCGGGATTCAGCCGGAACATGGAGAACACCAGCGCGGTGGCGGTCAGCGCTTTCTCACCGCCGGACAGCAGGTGAATGGTGGCGTTCTTTTTGCCCGGCGGCTGGGCCATGACCTGCACGCCGGAGTCCAGGATTTCGTCGCCGGTCATGATCAACTTGGCCTGGCCGCCGCCGAACAGGATCGGGAACAGTTCGGAGAAGTGGCCGTTGACGCGGTCGAAGGTGTCCTGCAGCAGATCGCGCGTTTCCTTGTCGATCTTGGTGATGGCATCTTCCAGCGTGGTGATGGCTTCCTGCAGGTCCGCGTTCTGCGAATCGAGGAAGTTCTTGCGCTCGGAAGCGGTGGCCAGTTCGTCCAGCGCCGCCAGGTTGACCGCGCCCAGCGCGGCGATGGCGTTGGTCAGGCGCGTTACCTCGCCCTGCAGGTAGGATGCCTTCATGTCCGGATGCAGCTTCTCGGCCAGCGCCGCCTCGTCGGCCTGCACCTCGGCCAGCTGCGCGGCGAACTGCTCCTGGTTCAGGCGCGCGGCCTGCTCCTTCAGTTGCAGCTCCATGATCTTGTCGCGCTGCGGTTGCAGCGCGCGCTCGGTCGACATGCGGCCTTCCTCGAACATGCGCAACTGCTGGGCGATCTGGTCGAGTTCATGGCGCGCGTCGGACAGCGCCTTTTCCTGCGTGGTACGACGGTCCAGCAGTTCCTGCAAGCCGTCGTTGGCCGTGCCCTGCTCCAGGCCTTCCAGCTCCATGCGGCCGGATTCGATGCTCTCGTTGACCTGCGCCACCTGCGCATTGGCGGTGGCGATATTGCGGCGCAGTTCCTCGATCTTGCTGCGCTGGGTCTTCTCCGCGAACTGCACTTCCTGCGCGGCGCGTTCCAGGTCGCGCAAGGCTTCGCGGGCGTCGGCCAGGCGCTGTTCCTTGGCCAGGAAATCGGTCTGGCCGTCCTCATGCTCGCCTTGCAGGTTGCCGAGTTCCATATCCAGCTGCTCGAACTTCTCTTCCGACTCCAGCTTGATCTGGGTTTGCTCTTCCTCCTGCGCCGCGATTTCGGCCAGGTCGGTTTCGATCTGCGTGCTGCGCTGGTTGTAGCGCGCCTCGATCTCGGACAGCTTGACCACCTCCAGCTGCAGCGTATGCACCGACGATTGCAGGCTTTGCAGCTTGGCGCGGTACTCGGTCAGGCGGCGCGTCAGTTCCGTCACGGCGGCGTCGGCGCGCACCGAACGGGCGCGCGCCTCGTCGGCCAGCATCTGCTGCGCGCGCAGCTGCTTGGTGATGTTGTCGATTTCCTGCTGGCGGCCCAGCATGCCGTCCTGTTCGGAGTCGGCGGCGTAGAAACGCACGCTGCCCTGCGTGACCACGTGGCCCTGGCGCGTGATGATGGAACCGCCGGCCGGCAGCTTGGCGCGATCCGCGAACGCCTCGGCCGTGTCGTCGGCCACGTAGACGTTGTGCAGCCAGTCCTGCAGCAGGCCGCGCAGGCCAGGATCGTTGATCTTCAACAGATTCAGGAACGGCTTGAGGCCCGGCGCTTCCACCGGCGCCGGCGGCACGGCGGTCGATGGCGCATACAGCGCCAGCTTGGCCGGCGGCGCGTCGCTGAAGAAGGCCTTGGCCCATTCGATGTTCGACATCTGCAGCGCCGAGGTGCGCTCGCGCAGCACCGACTCCAGCGCCGGCTCCCAGCCCGCCTCGATGTTCAGTTTCTGCCACAGGCGCGGCAGCGATTCCAGCTCGTGCTTTTGCAGCCACGGGGTGACCTTGCCCTGCGTTTGCACGCGCTCCTGCAACTGGCGCAGCGCGTTCAGGCGCGCCTCCAGCTGGGCGTTGGCGGCGGTTTCGGCGTTGACCTGCTGCTGCGCCTCCTGGCGCTCCTGTTCCAGCTTGGGTTGCTGCTCCAGCGCTTCCTCCAGCAGGAAGCTTTGCTCTTCCAGCGCCTGCTGTTTTTCCTCCAGCTGCATGCGCAGATTGGCCAGATGCGCGCTGTCCGGCAAACTCAAACCGCTCTTTTCCTGTTGCAGGCGCTCGCGCCGCACGGCCAGGCCGTTCAGGATATTGTTGGCGTTGCGCTGATGCGCCGACTCCAGCTCCAGCTGCTGCTGCGCCTGCATAATGCGCGCGCGCGACTCGGTGCTCCTGGTCTGCGCTTCCTTCCACGCCTGTTCCAGCATCGGCAGCGACTCGGCCTTCTGCTCGGCCATGACCTGCGATTCCTCGACCTTGGCGCTCAGCTCTTCCAGCGTGAACTCGGCTTCCTCGATTTGCTCGCCGGCCTCGCTGGCCTGGCGCTGCCACTGGTCGCGCTGCGCGGTCAACGCCGCCAGCTGCGCCTGCAAACGGCCGCGCGATTCGACCACGAACTTGATCTGCGCCTCCAGGCTGCCGATTTCGGCGTTGGTCTGGTACAGCGCGCCCTGCGCCGTGTGCAGGCGGTCGCCGGCGGCAAAGTGCGACTGGCGCATCTGCTCCAGCGACAGCTCGACGTTACGCAGCTTGGCGGTTTGCTCTTCCAGATCGTTTTGCGCCTGCTCGACTTCGCGGAAGTATTTTTTCTGCTCGTTCTCGGCCTCCACCTTGCGCAGCAGCCAAAGCAGCTTTTGCTTCTCTTCCTGATCCGCCTGCAGCTGGTGGAACTTGGTGGCGACGGCGGCCTGGCCCTCCAGCTTTTCCAGATTCGAATTCAACTCGCGCAGGATATCCTCCACCCGCAGCAGGTTCTCGCGCGTGTCGTGCAGGCGGTTTTCGGTCTCCCGGCGGCGTTCCTTGTATTTCGAGACGCCGGCGGCCTCCTCCAGGAACACCCTCAGCTCCTCCGGGCGCGACTCGATGATCCGCGAGATCATGCCCTGCCCGATAATCGCGTAGGCGCGCGGACCGAGGCCGGTGCCGAGGAAAATATCCTGGATGTCGCGCCGGCGCACCGGCTGGCCGTTGATGTAGTAGGTGGAGGTGCCGTCGCGCGTCAATGTGCGCTTGACGGCGATTTCGGCATACTGGCCCCACTGGCCGGCGGCCTTGCCGGCATTGTTGTCAAACACCAGCTCCACCGACGCCCGTCCGGCCGGCTTGCGGTTGGTCGAGCCGTTGAAAATGACGTCCTGCATGGACTCGCCGCGCAGCTCGGAGGCTTTGGATTCGCCCAGCACCCAGCGCACCGCGTCGATGATGTTCGACTTGCCGCAACCGTTGGGACCTACCACGCCAACCAACTGACCCGGCACCTGGAAATTGGTGGGATCAACGAAAGACTTAAATCCCGACAATTTGATGGAGGATAGACGCACGTTGTTATCTGGTGTGTGGGCTGGACAAGTTCACAATAATACCATTTTGCGCATCGACCAAGGCCGGAAAACATGCAACGTTGCAGCGCCGTCAATCCAGCCGCGACTGCGGCAGGCGCCACATCTCCCGGGTATAGGGCTGGTCGCGGCCCGACAGGTAGAGCGCCGCCCTGGTGATCCACTGCTCGGTGGGGATGGGCTCGACGCGCGGCGCCACCAGCACGATCGGCAGGCACAGCATCACCAGGATGCGGCTCAGGGCCATGTGGTGCTCGGTGCTGGCGTAGCAGATGAACAGGCCGGCCACGGCCAGGCCGAGCAGGCAGCCGGTCAGCGCCTCGGACGGCGGGTGGGCGCGCACGTAGACGCGCGAGATGGCGATCAGCACCGCCAGCAGCACGCCCAGCGCGGTGCCCAGGTAGCGGGCCGCCGGGGCGGACATGGAACGGGTGGCGAGGTAGCCGGCCACCGGGAACACGGCGGCGGCGCGCATGGCGTGGCCGCTGAAGCCGGCGAATTCGACCGAGGCCACGCCCACGCCCCAGCCGATGAACGCCATCTTGGTCGCCACCACCAGCGCCATGCCGGCGCCGAACAGCGCCAGCCAGATGGCGGTCAGGCGCCAGGATTTGCCGGCAAGCAGCCAGACCACGATCGCCACGCCGATCGGACCGGTGACCGCCATGCTGCCAATCACACTCAACCAATGCCACCACATCATCATAGACCGCCTGCTCCTTGTATTCCGCACTGCAGCATGCATTAAAGCACACGCGCGCCGATCATGGCGATCTTTTTCCTTAAGGCAATATTAAGCATTGTGGCATACTGGCGGCATGCTGAAAATATACGGAAAATCAACCTCGATCAACGTGCGCAAGGTGTTGTGGACTTGCGCGGAAATCGGTCTGCCCTACGCGCTGGAGCAGCAAAGCGACGCGCATAGGGCACTCAATCCCAATGGTTTGGTGCCGGTCATCGTCGATGACGGGCAGGCGCTGTGGGAATCCAACTCCATCTGCCGCTACCTGGCCGGCAAGCATGGGCGCACGGACCTGCTGCCGGCGGAGCCGATGGCGCGCGCGCAGGTGGAAAAATGGATGGACTGGCAGGCCACGGAGCTGAACACCTCGTGGCGCTACGCCTTCATGGGACTGGTGCGCGGCAGCGCGGCCCACAGCGACGCCCAAGCCATCGCCGCCAGCGCGGCCGAATGGAACCGGCTGATGACGCTGCTGGACGCGCAACTCGCGTCGACCGGCGCCTACGTGGCCGGCGGCCAGTTCACCCTGGCCGACATCGCGCTGGGCCTGTCGCTGAACCGCTGGCTGTCCACGCCCATCGAGCACCCGGCACTGCCAGCGCTGCAAGCCTGGTCCAACCGCTTATCCACCCGCCCCGCCTACCTCCTCCACGGCGCCAACGGCGTGCCCTGATTAGCCGGCCGCGGCCGGTGCGGAGATCGAAGGATCGTTGTCGGCGCTGCGGGCCAGTGCTTCGCTGAGGGCGACCGTGACCACGCCTTCCGCGCGCACCACTGCGGCGCTGCCTTCACGGAAGCGCCTGGCCAGCTCCTCGCCGGCCATGGAGAACGCCTCCTGCCGCGCGGCGGTCGAGAAGATGTAGAGCGTGCGGCGCGGGCTGATCCACGCCAGTTTGACTTTGCGGCTGGCTCCCTCCTCGTCCGTGAATTCCAGCCACATGCCGCGCGTCAGGCTGTCGACTTCGATGATGGCGTCTTCCTCGTCCTCGTCCGGCGGCGGCTGTTCGGCGCGGACTTTTTCCTCGGCCTCCGCCTTGGCTTGCAGTTGCAGACGGCGCTCGGCGGCCTGCTGGGCGACCTGCATGGAGATTTCCAGCTGCCGTTCGGGCGACATTTCCAGCGGCGCGCGCACGATGGAAGCGTGGCATTCGGCCAGCTCGGCAAAGAACTGCAGACGGTCGGCGTCCTGCCACTTGATGACGTCCAGCCACTTGTTCAGCGTTGACAGCAGCCCGGGCAGCTTGGCGATCAGTTGCTTGCGCTCCTCTGGCTTGACCTTGGGCCGCACGCTCCAGATCAGGTCGTCCATGGCCCGGGTGGCGTTGTTGACCGCGCCCGGCTTCTCGTCCTCGATGCTGTAGGCGATGGTCAGCACCGAGACCCAGCGCTGTTCGAGGAAGGCCTCCACCACGGCGATCACCTCGCCGGTACCGATGCGCAGGGCGACGGAGTTCTTGGCCAGCTTCTGCGATTCGGCCATTTTTTCCTGCTTGAGCGCGGCGGCGATCGGCGCGGCGATGGCGGCGGCGGCGGCTTTTTCCTCGGCCTGAATCGAGGCCTCAAGTTCGTTGACTGCTTCGGTGAAGACGGACAGCTCCTGCTCGTAGTCGCGGCCGACGCGGTCGACGCTGCGCTGCATGGCCTGGAACAGCGGGTCGTCCGGTCCCTTGCGCTGCTCCCAGCCCATGCGCGACAACAGCTCCAGCAAGCGGCGCGCCGGGTGCGCTTCCTGGAAGAAGAAGTTCTTGTCGACCAGCGCGGCTTTCAGCACCGGGATTTGCAGGAAGCGGATCAGCTCGCGGATTTCCGGCGAGATGCCCGGATCGCGGAACACGGTGTCGAACACGGCGGACAGCAGGTCGATGGTGCTTTCATCGGCGCGCGACAGGCTGCCTTGCGGCATGCTTTGCTTGAGGTTCGGCAGATAGAAGACATTGGCCGGGGTCCCGGACGGCTGGCTTGGCAAGGTCTTTTGCAACTGGGCGAGATAGGACAGCAAGGGCTGTTTGGCGCCGATTTGCGCGGCAAGCTGAGCCCCCTCATTGGTCGTCGCGCCGACGTGGAAGCCTTGCGCCGCGCCGTGCACCCACGCCCCGCCCGGCGCCACCGGGACGCCCGGCTGGACCGCGACGAAACCGCCGGCCGGCACCGCACCGCCACCGGCCGCGCCGGGGACCAGGCCGGCCGCCGCCCCGGCCGCGCCCCCAGTCATGCCGGCCGCGGCTGCCGCGCCGACGGCGCGTGCGCGATCGGTGTTGGGCACCCAAGTGCTGCCGGCCGACAGCGCGGCGGCCGGCAGATCGGGAATACTCAGGTCGACGCCCTGCAGCATGCCGCTGGCGATACCGTCGACGATCTGCCCCGCCGCCGATCCCGCCACGTCGCTGGACGCAAAGAACTGCCGCAACTGCTGCGCCAGCGCGGCCTGGTTGGTGCGCGCCTTGTTCGCTCCTTCCTTGCGGGCGTCCGTCCGGCGGCGCTTGTAGCCATCCACCGAGCCCGGCAGCACGCCCTTGCTCTGCAACGCCAGGCTCAGCGCCTCCAGCATCGGCCCCAGCTCGATAAACATGCCCGGCTTGAGCAACGGCTGCAGCAATCCCGCCGATTCCTCCTCCGGATCGAACTCTGCCCACGCCTGCTGCAGGGCCACCAGGAACACCTCGGGCCGGAACGGATTCTGGTTCACGCGCAGGATG
This sequence comes from Duganella sp. SG902, assembly GCF_013376005.1. Lineage (GTDB taxonomy): Bacteria > Pseudomonadota > Gammaproteobacteria > Burkholderiales > Burkholderiaceae_D > Rugamonas. Next base: position 56,744 of record NZ_JABMJK010000024.1, read on the forward strand.
TCACGCTCCAGCAGGAAAGCCAGGCGCACGTTCAGCGTTTGCAACTGGTCCGCGTACAAGGTTTCGAACGGCTTGCTGACGCCGCTCAGGGCCACCTTGTTGTCCATCTCCTCGAACGGCACCAGCGACAAGGCCAGCCCGGCCTCGCGCGCGGCCGGCCTGACGGCGGGTGCCAGGTCGGCAATCTCGCGCCGCAGGGCTTTCTCCAGCGTGGTGGTGGCCAGGTGCAGGAAGGCGAAATTGCGGTTGCGCAGCTGGTTGCCGGCGCGCAGGCGCTGCTGGATCTGGCGCGCGTCGCCGTCGGTGGCATCGATCAGCGCCCCGGCCAGCTTGTTGGCCAGATCCAGGTACTGATCGCCCGCCTGCTTGACGGCGATGCCGATCAGCTCTTCCAACAGGGCATGCCGCGGCGACACCGTCTTTTTCGGCGTGGCGGCAGTGGTGGAAGTTGCAATCATCGGCGGACCTGCTCGGCTATATCGTCTTTATCCAGTATTGTTGCACGGCATTTCTACAAAGCAATACCACGAAACCAAGAATGTGCAATATTTCGCGTATTTTGCTGACTTTCAGCAACTTTGACGCGGCTCAAATAGCAAGATTGAGGTTTCCTTAAGATCGAAAACTCACGCCTCCGCCCTCAAGGAACCCCATGAAAATCCTGCACAACCTGGAAATCTCCAGCAAGCTGCTGGCCGCCTTCGCCCTCGTGCTCTGCCTGACAGCGTTGCTGGGCCTGAACGCCCTCGCGCGCATGCATGAGATTAGCGAAGTGACGACTGAATTGTCCGGCAAATGGCTGCCGCAGGCCAGCACCATCCTGTCGTCCCGCGGCGACACCACGGCCGATGAGGCCGAGCGGCTCAAGGCGTTGAACCTGCAAATGAGCAAGCTGCTGGTCAGCGCCATGCAGGCCAACCAGGACGCGGCGCAGCAGACCGAACAACTGTACAACGGCGCCCGCATAATGACCTTCAGCCTGCTGGCGATGCTGGTCTGCGGCGGGGCGCTGCTGGCCTTGTGGGTGGCGCGCTCGATCTCCTCGCCATTGCGGCAGGCCATGCTGATGGCGCAACGGATCGCCGATGGCGACCTCGGCACGCGCATCGGGCCGCAGCCGCCGAACCAGACCGGCAAGCTGCTGCAAGCCATGCAGCACATGAACAACAGCTTGCTTGGCATCGTGGCGCAGGTGCGGAGCGGCGCGCGCGCCATCGGCGGCGCGGCGGCGGAGATCGCCGACGGCAACCAGGACCTGTCGGCGCGCACCGAGCAGCAGGCCTCGGCGCTGGAAGAGACGGCCTCCTCCATGGAACAGCTGACCGCGACCGTGCGCCAAAACGCCGGGCACGCGGTGGAAGCCAACAAGCTGGCCTTGTCGGCCTCAGCCATCGCGGTGCGCGGCGGCGACGACGTGGCGCAGGTGGTCGGCACCATGGCCTCCATCAACGACAGCTCGAAGAAGATCGCCGAGATCATCGGCGTGATCGACGGGATCGCGTTCCAGACCAATATCCTGGCCTTGAACGCGGCGGTGGAGGCGGCCCGGGCCGGCGAGCAAGGGCGCGGTTTCGCGGTGGTGGCGTCCGAGGTGCGCAGCCTGGCGCAGCGCAGCGCGGCGGCCGCCAAGGAAATCAAGGAACTGATCGACGACTCGGTCGACAAGGTGGCGCGCGGCACGCAACTGGCCGACCAGGCGCGCAAGACCATGGACGAGGTGGTCGGCAGCGTCAAGCAGGTGACCGGCCTGATTGGTGAAATCGCCGACGCCAGCGCCGAGCAGACCGCCGGGCTGGAGCAGGTGAATCAGGCGATCTCGGCGATGGATCAGGCCACCCAGCAGAACGCGGCGCTGGTCGAGCAGGCCGCGGCGGCGGCCGACGCCATGCGCGGCGAGACCGGCAAGCTGAACGCGGCCATCAGCGTGTTCGCGGCCAAGGCGCCCGACAGCGCGCCTTCCGACGGCGGGCAAGCGCCCCGCTCAACGCCGCCAGCGCGCATGCCGCCCGCCCTGCCGCGTCCGGCGCGCGCCGAGCGCAAGGAAGTGGAATGGGAGGAGTTTTAAACGAGGCTTTTCGGCGGCGGCCGGCAAGCCATGCTCCTACACGCCTGCTAGCGGAACTCCGATAGCGATCACCCGGCTGACAACGCATCATTGCCCCACCAGAAACGCAACCACGTCTCTGGCGTTCTTTCACTTTCGAAAAGGAATCAAAATGAACGCGAATCAAAAAGGTGGCAGTAGCAAACAGGGCTCCAACCAGGGCAGCAGCAAGCAGTCGGGCGGAGCCGGCTCGTCCAGCGGATCGCGCAGCGGCGGCACCCAGGGCGGCACCCACGAGCAGCACGTCGAGGCAGGCCGTCAAAGCCACAAGAACGACGGCAACAAGAAGTCCGGCAACCGCTAAGCACAAGGCAGCGGAAAATGCGGCGCCGCGCGCGCCGCATTGCCGCGTCAGATATTGGTCACACGCTGGCCACCAGGCGGCACGAAATCCTCCACGCCATTGATCAAGCCCACCTTCAAGGCCTCCCCGGCGGTCAGGTGCAGGTCGGAATATTCGTGGGTGCGCCAATGGTCTTCGGTCAGCTCGACATGATTGCGCAGGATTTGCTCGGTGCGGGCGTCATCGGCCTGCAGGCCCTCGACGATGATGCGCAGTGCGTCCGGACGGGCGCCATGCGGCGCGCTGGCGTGCGACTTGTGCACCATGAAGCGGGCGGTGTCGCTGGCATAGCGCTCGGCGCCGGCCAGGAACAGGATCACGGCGATGGAGGCCACGGCGCCGGCGTTGTAGGTGACGATCTTGATCGGCAGCTTGCTCAGGTAGTTGTACAGGCAGATACCGTCGCTGACATAGCCGCCGTTCGACTGGATCAGGATGTGGGCGGTGGTGATGCGGTCTTCGGTCATGTCGGCGACCGCGTCGAACACGCGGCGCACCATGTCGCTGTTGACGTCACCGGACAGCGTGAACCATGCATGTCCGTCGTAGTTTTGATCTTGGCTCATCGGTGGGCTCTCGAAATAGTGTGATTTATTCTAGCAAATTGTTGCTTCGGCAGCTTTTCCGCTTCCCATTCGTGCGCAGCCCGGCAAGATTGACATTCAGGCCCTTCTGGCATATATTCCCGAGTCTTGATCGGGAGAGGGCAAACCAGCTTTGCCGCCGAAGGGGCACTACCCAAAAACTCTCAGGCAAAAGGACCGGTCAGGGGGCCCAGAATGGGCTCAAACTCTGGAGAGAGATTGCGGCGCAATCCACCGAAGGGGCGTGCGGGATGTTCATCCCCGCTATCTCTCAGGTACCAAGGACAGAGGGGTTTTGGAATCGTAGGCATTCCCGTTAACCTCTTTCGTTTGGACCGTACCATGACGCTCAAAGCCACCCCACTCAATAACGCACACCGCGCAGCCGGCGCCCGCATGGTCGATTTCGGCGGCTGGGACATGCCGGTCAACTACGGTTCGCAAATCGAAGAGCACAACGCCGTGCGCACCGACGTCGGCATGTTCGACGTGGCCCACATGTGCGTGGTCGACATCAAGGGCGACAAGGCGCGCGCCTTCCTGCGCGGCCTGCTGGCCAACAACGTCGACAAGCTGCAGGTGTCGGGCAAGGCGCTCTACTCCTGCATGCTCAATTCAGAGGGCACCGTCATCGACGATCTGATCGTCTACTTCATCAACGAGAGCTGGTTCCGCCTGGTGGTCAACGCCGGCACCGCCGAGAAGGACGTGGCGTGGATGCGGAAACAGAACGAGGCCACCGGCTCGGGTCTGACCATCACCCAGCGCCGCGACGGCGCCGACGCGATGGCGCTGATCGCCGTGCAAGGCCCGAACGCCCGCGCCAAGGTGTGGGAAGTGATCCCTGAATCGAAACAAGCCACCGCCGAGATGAAGCCGTTCAACGTGGCCTTCGCGCAGAGCGCGGCCTATGGCGAGGCGATGATCGCCCGTACCGGCTACACCGGCGAAGACGGCTTTGAAATCGGCGTATCGGCCGACAAGGCCGAGCAGCTGTGGAACGCGCTGGCCGCCGCCGGCGTCAAGCCGGCCGGCCTGGGCGCGCGCGACACCCTGCGCCTGGAAGCCGGCATGAACCTGTACGGCCAGGACATGGACGAAACCGTGAACCCGCTGGACGCCGGCCTGGCATGGACCATCGACCTGGTGGCCGAGCGTGACTTCATCGGCAAGGCCGCGCTGCAGGCCAAGGGCCAGAACGCGCAATTCGTGGGCCTGATCCTGCGCGAAAAAGGCGGCGTGCTGCGCGCGCACCAGAAAGTCATCGTGGCCGGCACCGACGCCACCGGCGAAATCACCAGCGGCACCTTCAGCCCGACCATGCAGCAGGCTATCGCGCTGGCGCGCGTGCCGATGGGCGTGAACGTCGGCGACACCGTGCACGTGGAAATCCGCGACAAGAAGCTGGCCGCATCTGTGGTTAAATTGCCGTTCGTCCGCAACGGCAAGATCCTGGCCGTTTAATTTAGTTACCCTCACCCTCTGGAGCATTACAACATGAACATTCCTGCAGACCTGAAGTACACCGAATCCCACGAATGGGTACGCGCTGAAGCCGACGGCACCGTCACCGTGGGCATCACCGAGTACGCGCAGGATGCACTGGGCGATATCGTTTTCGTTGAGCTGCCAAAAGTCGGCAACAGCTACACCGCCGGCGACGACGCCGCCGTGGTGGAATCGGTGAAAGCCGCCAGCGACATCTACGCTCCGGTATCGGGTGAAGTGGTGGCCGTGAACGAAGACGTGGTCAACGCGCCTGAGTCGATCAACGCCGACGCTTATGCCAACTGGCTGTTCAAGATCAAGCCGGCCGACGCCAGCGCGATCGACGGCCTGCTGGACGCCGCCGCCTACGGCAAAAACATCGGCGCCTGATCGTCATTCCGGAGAAAGCCGGAATCCATAGAACGCCAGCTCAGCATGGGTTCCGGCTTTCGCCGGAACGACAGCCCTCTTCTCAAACTGCCCTCGCCCTATCATGACCCGCACCAGCCTGACCCAACTCGAAGCGCGCGACGCCTTCATCGCCCGTCACATCGGCCCAGACGCCGCCGAACAGCAGGAAATGCTGTCGGTCCTCGGCTACGCCTCGCGCGCCGCCCTGATCGACGCCATCGTGCCCGCCAACATCCGCAACAAGGCCGCCTTGCCGCTGGGCGCCTACACCCAGCCGATGCCGGAAAACGAAGCGCTGAACAAGCTGAAGAAAATCGCCTCGAAAAACAAGGTGCTCAAGTCGCTGATCGGCCAGGGCTACTACAACACGCTGACGCCGAACGTCGTCCTGCGCAACATCTTTGAAAACCCGGCCTGGTACACCGCCTACACGCCATACCAGCCGGAGATTTCGCAAGGCCGCCTGGAAGCCATCCTGAACTTCCAGCAGACCATCACCGACTTGACCGGCATGGGCATCGCCAACGCCTCCATGCTGGACGAAGGCACGGCCGCCGCCGAAGCCATGACGCTGATCCAGCGCGTGAGCAAGTCGAAATCCAACATCTTCTACGTGGCCGACGACGTGCTGCCGCAAACGCTGGAAGTGGTGCAGACCCGCGCCAAGCCGCTGGACATCATCGTTAAAGTCTTCCACCCGGCCGAACTGGCCGGCATCGGCGAATGCTTCGGCGTGCTGCTGCAGTACCCGGGCGTGAACGGCAATGTGCGCGACTACAAGGCCGACGTCGAAACCATCAAGGCCAAGGGCGCGATGGTGGTAGCCGCCGCCGACCTGCTGGCGCTGACCATGCTGACGCCACCGGGCGAATGGGGCGCCGACGTCGTCGTCGGCAACTCCCAGCGCTTCGGCGTACCGCTGGGCTTTGGCGGCCCGCACGCCGGCTACATGGCCACCCGCGATGAATTCAAACGCTCGATGCCGGGCCGCCTGGTGGGCGTGACCATCGACGCACAAGGCAACAAGGCCTACCGCCTGGCGCTGCAAACCCGCGAACAGCACATCCGCCGCGAAAAAGCCACCTCCAACATCTGCACCGCGCAGGTGCTGCTGGCGGTGATGGCGTCGATGTACGCCGTCTACCACGGTCCGCAAGGCCTGCTGCAGATCGCCAAGCGCGTGCACCGCCTGACCGGCGTGCTGGCCGCGAACCTGAAGACCCTGGGCTACACCATCACCAACGACAGCTGGTTCGACACCCTCACCGTCAACGTGAAGAACGCCGAACAGCTGCACGCATCGGCGCACTCGCACGGCGTCAACCTGCGCGTGATCGACGCTACCCACGTCGGCGTGTCGCTGGACGAAACCACCACCCGCGAAGACATCGCCCTGCTGTGGACCGTGTTCTCGCATCCGGTCGGCGGCCCGGCGCACGGCCCGGACTTCGACACCGTGGAAGCGGCCGTCGAGCGCTCGTTCCCGGAATCGCTGGCCCGTACTTCGGCGTACCTGACCCACCCGGTGTTCAACCGCTATCACTCGGAAACCGAGATGCTGCGCTACCTGCGCTCGCTGGCCGACAAGGACCTGGCGCTGGACCGCACCATGATCCCGCTGGGTTCCTGCACCATGAAGCTGAACGCCACCAGCGAAATGATCCCGGTAACCTGGCCGGAATTCTCGACCATCCACCCGTTCGCGCCGGAAGCGCAAACCGTGGGCTACCGCGAAATGATCGCCTCGCTGGAAGAGATGCTGTGCGCGGTGACCGGCTACGCCGCCATCTCGCTGCAGCCTAACGCCGGCTCGCAAGGCGAATACGCCGGCCTGCTGGTGATCCAGGCCTACCACCAGTCGCGCGGCGAAGGCCACCGCAACATCTGCCTGATCCCATCGTCGGCGCACGGCACCAACCCGGCATCGGCCTCCATGGTCGGCATGCAGGTGGTGGTCACCGCCTGCGACGAAAACGGCAACGTCGACCTGGCCGACCTGAAAGCCAAGGCAGAACAGCACTCGAAGAACCTGGCCTGCGTGATGGTCACCTACCCTTCGACCCACGGCGTGTTTGAAGAAGGCATCCGCGAACTGTGCGACATCGTCCACAGCCACGGCGGCCAGGTGTACGTCGACGGCGCCAACATGAACGCGCTGGTGGGCGTGGCCGCGCCGGGCGCGTTCGGCGGCGACGTCTCGCACCTGAACCTGCACAAGACCTTCTGCATTCCGCACGGCGGTGGCGGCCCGGGCGTCGGCCCGATCGGCGTCGGCGCGCACCTGGCCAAGTTCCTGCCGAACCAGCGTTCGAACGGCTACATCCGCGACAACGCCGGCATCGGTTCGGTATCGGCCGCGCCATACGGCTCGGCGTCGATCCTGCCGATTTCGTGGATGTACATCGCCATGATGGGCGCGGAAGGCCTGACCGCCGCGACCGAAACCGCGATCCTGAACGCTAACTACATCGCCCGCCGCCTGGCGCCGCACTTCCCGGTGCTGTACTCGGGTCACGACGGTCTGGTGGCGCACGAGTGCATCATCGACCTGCGTCCGCTGCAGGATGCCACCGGCATCACCAACGAAGACGTGGCCAAGCGCCTGATGGACTTCGGCTTCCACGCGCCGACCATGTCGTTCCCGGTGCCGGGCACGCTGATGATCGAGCCGACCGAATCGGAATCGAAAGCCGAGATGGACCGCTTCATCGACGCCATGATCGCGATTCGCGGCGAAATCGCCAAAGTGGAAAGCGGCGAGTTCGACAAGCTGAACAACCCGCTGAAATTCGCGCCGCACACCGCCGAAGTGCTGACAGCCGACGTCTGGGACCGCAAGTACTCGCGTGAAGTGGCGGCGTATCCGGTGCCATCGCTGCGCAAGCAGAAATACTGGCCGCCGGTCGGCCGCGCCGACAACGTCTACGGCGACCGCAACCTGTTCTGCGGCTGCGCCCCGATGAGCGACTACGAATAAACTGGTTCGCAACCAGCCCAAAGCCCGGCCAAGCGCCGGGCTTTTTTCGTTTGGGATTGCCGAAGTGAAAATTCGCGTATTTTCCAGTTAAGCAAGATGCTATGCTCGTGCTTAACGATGGCGTTCGGCCACCAGCGGAAGCTCTGAATTTGTCTACACACAGTGAGGAAGTCATGAAAGTATTTCGTCTAATCGCGTGGTTTTATGCCCTGATCGTCCTTTTAGCGGCTAGCTTCGCTTGGTACGTCGACATTCGGCTTTTGAACGCTGGGTACGAACACATGTTGCCGGACTTCGTACTCATGTTTGTCACGCTCCCGGCCTCTCTTTCGCTCGGCCCACTGTATGACAGTTTCCCTACTTTTTTTGATAGGTCTTTTGCCCAGCTTACTTGGATTACGTTGTGTGGAGTTGGGCAGGCGAGTGCTTTATTTTTCGCAGAAAATCGGGCTTCTCGTAAACAGAAGCACATCAGTAAACCGTAATGCCGTAAAGTTGAGTTTTGGTCAGTATTCGGCCAGTAGCAATGGGATGGACTCCTCCTCACCTGTCGGCGTCTGAGTGCCTAAACTGGGAGTTACCACACAACCAGTTAAGAGAAGGAGTCCACGATGAAGATTATCCGCGTCGGCGTCGATCTGGCCAAGAACGTCTTTCAAGTGCACGGGGTGGATCGTTGCGAAAAAGTTGTTTGGCGTAAGAAGCTGGCCCGTGCAGAGTGGTTGTCGGCGCTGCTGGAGAAGATAGAGCCAGGCTGCGAGATTGGTATGGAAGCTTGTGGCGGCGCACACCATTGGGCGCGGCAATTGCAGAAACGCGGCTTCACGGTGAAGCTCATCGCGCCGCAGTTCGTCAAGCCGTACGTGAAAAGCAACAAGAA
>NZ_JABMJK010000025.1 GCF_013376005.1 Duganella sp. SG902
CGGCCGCCAAGCGCATCAGCCTGTCCACGGCCGGCGGCGCCAACATCACCATCGACGGCGGCAACATCACGGTGCAGTGCCCGGGGAAGTTGACCATTCATGCGGGTAAGAAGAACTTCAGTGGGCCGGACCGGATGGAGGCGGTGCTGCCGGTGTTGCCTAAATTGGAGAACAGCTGGGTGGAGATCAAGGCCGACTACGATGACGCCTGGAATACGCCATGGCCGCTGACCGGGCTCAAATTCAAGGTCGACAACAAGACGCTGGCGCAGGGCGTGCCTATCAATCAGGCCGCAGGAAAGGGGCAATAAGGTGAGCGGATCGCCATCAGAAATCCGGCGCATGCAAGCGCCGAAGGACGGAGCAGTTATCGTCACAACGGAGACCAAGGTCACCGAAAAGGAAATCAGCGAGGAGCGTGAAAGCATCGTGCTACGCCTGCACGCGGCTTATCTGAACCTCACTGACCAGATGGCGGAATTCCAAAGTCAATGGGATGAAAACCCAACCCTGGCTTTTCTGACCAGCGCACGCGAAGGATGGAACGCCGGCGGGGCTGAGTGGTTAAGCGACCAGGCCGAGCTGTTCAAGGCCGAACTGTGGACCGACCTCGGCGGCAAAGTACGCGACGCCGCCGGTACGGCCTATGATCGTCTCGCCAGCTACAGCAAGCGGCGTTACGATGAACTGCATAAGCAACTGAGCAAGCATATCGAGAACCCGGAAGACACCTTGTACAACTGGGCCTGGTGGCAAAAGGCGATTACCGATGAGGCGACGGAGCTGGGGCGCCAACAGATGCAAAAGCTCGACGATGCGCGACATGCCGTGCAGGATGTCGCCAACACGGTCATCGAGAGTGCCAATAAGGCGAGAAAAATCTATCAGCATCGCGATGCGATCCTGAACCTGCCCAGCCTGATCGCAAACGGTCAGCCGAAGCCGGTGCAGAATTTTGTCGATACGGTGTTGATGGATATCGATCCGGTGCTGGCCAAGTCGATCCGCAACGATCCGAATTTTGCGGTCGTGCTGGAAATCATTGCGGACCATGACAGCGCCTTGAGCTATCTCGCGTATGTCGGACTCATGATCGAAGCGATTCCGCCGAATTTCTACGCTTATGTCGCTGGCAAGGGCAGCGCCTACCTGATGATCGAGGTGGTCATGCTGGTGGTGAGCGCCTTGTTGAGCGCTGGCGCAGCTGTGGCGGCGCGCATCACCATGCTGATTGGCCGCTTCGCCGCCGCCAGTGTCAAGGTGGTCACGGCCAACCGCCGCATCAAGCGCGCCAAGGCCGCGATTGACGCGTTTCTCAGGATACTGCGCGACCTGTCGGACGCGGTGGACGATTTGCACAACCTGGGTGCAAAGCTATTACAGGCGCGCAGCAAGGGGCTGGTGGTACGCGGTAACACCAAGACCACGCTGGCGGCAAAGAGGACATCGATCAAACGGGATAAGAAGTGCCGGATCTGTGGCAGCACCACGCACACGACGCCACGTCGCCGGCCGGGGAATGTGGAATATGCGTAGTTCGGGCATGCCTCATTTTAGAGTACATAGCAATGACACTTAAACTTGGTAATTCTGCTAAAGACAGCAAGTACCTCAAGCGCATCAAGGATGCTATCGAGGGAGACAAATCGCATCCACGCAATAATGGCGTCAAGATGCAGGCACATCATGCTATTTCAGCTGAAGGCATGAAGCGCTCAGGGCTAGGCAAAAAAATTGAAAAATTTGGTTACGATATCAATCTGCTACCCAACCTGGTGTTTATCCCGTGTACGTTGCAGGGCGCGTGCTATCTCGGCGTGCAGCCGCATCGCGGCAATCACACGGCAGTGATCAGTCAGGATGACTACGATGATGATCTGGAGCCTATGAGTTATCACGACTTAATTAGCTTGCAAATCAAGGATCTTGGGCTACCGCTCGCAAAAGAATGTCAAGGGGCGGATGACAGCAGGGTGCATGAGATTCGGCGTAAGCTCGATGGTCTCAGCAAATACATTATTACGTTGATACAAAAAAAACCGGCGGATGTACCATTGACCAACATCGCGGGACATTTCTCTCCGCGCAGTCCTATAGGATGCGGGGGCGTCGATTCTGTTAGTGCCCACCATGGCTTGTCGAAGTGTGCAGTCGAACGGATGCACGCTGGAGGACGTCAAAGTGCAAAGCAGAAGGATGAAAATATCACCTATCGTTCAGATAGACCATATCAATTAAAGCCAGGGAACTAAGATGCACAGTTACGACCAAGAATACTTCTTCATCAAAAAGAAGAAAGACGATCGCCTGCCGTCCTTGACACCAGACGAAAATACGGTGGATCGTAATTATTCTTTTGAGCCACAGCCAGATGGTTCCGCACCATTCATGTTCTTTGATGGCGGTGCCGATTACGCTCGGAAGTTAGGGATTGTGCCGCTCAGGGAGTTACCTGAAATCTTGTTTGATGGCTCTAATCTACTGGTCCGAAACCGTATCCGCGATGCTTTAGTCGCATTGGATTTGCCAGGAGTACACATTCACCCAGCCGTATTTGTCGACGCATATAAAAACTGGCACGAAGACTACTGGTTTTTGGCATTTCCTGAACGTCTCGATTGTTGGGACCGACAATTGTCTGACTTTGAGGATGAGCCTGTGGAACTAGGTGGCTTCAAACTGCACGGCGTTTATACCTATGCTCTCGATGCATCAGTGCTCGACAAGATTCCCTTAAATCAGCGGCTCTTATTCAAGATGGGGGGGACGTTGGAGGCATACATCGTATGCCACCAAGATATCGCGGCCATTTTCCGTGGCAATGGTGACAGTGGCGCCACGCTTATGAGCATTCCAGATCATTGAAGCTCAATATGGACATCATTTCGATGATCCAATACAAGCCATCTGCGGCCCAGTAAGATCAGCAACATGGACAATGAATATTATTTCATCAGAAAGCCAGATGACGATCGCCTTCCGTTTCTCGTACCCGATGAAAATACTGAAGATCGCTGTTTTCGCTTTGAACCTCAGCCACAAGGCTCTCCGCCATTGGTCTTTCACAATGGCTGGAGGGATCTGCAAAGGAAAAACAAAATCGTCGGTGTGACGCCGGACATACTTTTCGCAGGTGCTGACTTGGTTGTTCGAGATGCCATAAGGGAGCGCCTGCTTGAACACCGGATTCCGTCCATGCATATGCACCCCGTTGTTTACATTGATAACGCAGGGCAATGGCACGAAGATTTTTGGTATTTGACTTTCGCTGACCGGTTTGACTGCTGGGACCGTACAACTTCTGAGTTTGACGAGGAAAGTCCGCCAATCCGGCTCGGCGGCTTTCAGCTCCAAGAGGTGTACACATATTGCCTGGACGAGGAATTGATGCGACAGACTCCTTTGGATAATAGGCGGCTGTTCAAAATGGGCGGAGATCTCAATGCTTTCGTGGTTTGCCATTCCAGCCTGAGCCACATATTTAGAGGGAACGGCACTAGTGGCGCTAGTTTGATGGCCATAGCCGATTATTGACCACCTTACTCGGGCTTTCATGAGGACTGACCAACCCAAATCTCGGGATAGCTGTCTGAGCAGCATGAATACAAGATGACGTTGAACGGATTTGCAGAGAAAAAGACTCGTTGGATGAAGAATTGATACGGCAGCCAGCCTTAAAGAATAGGTCTCTATTTAAGATGGGTGGGGATCTTAATGCTTTTGTAGTTTGCCATTTCAGCCCGCTCACATATTTGGGTGGATGGCAATAGTGGGCTACTTTGATTGCCATCGCCCACTATTGATCACCTTATTTGGATTTTATGAAGACGGACTACGATCAGCAATACTACTTTGTCAAAATGGCGGATGATGACCGGTTGCCTTCCTTGACTGCCGATGAGGAGACGGTGGATCGTCATTATTCTTTTGAGCCACAGCCTGTAGGATCTGCACCCTTGATGTTTTTTGATGGGGGGGGCGGATTACGCTCGTAAGCTGGGCATCGTACCACTCAGGGAATTGCCGGACATATTGTTTGACGGCGCTGATCTGCTGGTCCGCAACCATATCCGCGATGCGTTGATCGCGCTGGACTTGCCTGGTTTGCACATTCACCCAGCAGTGATCATCGACGCTTACAAAAACTGGCACGAAGACTATTGGTTCTTAGCGTTTCCTGAACGTTTAGATTGCTGGCACCGGGAATTGTCTTCTTTTGAAGAAGAACCGATCAGGCTTGGTGGTTTCACGCTGCACAGCGTTTACACCTATGCTTTGGATGCCGTAGTGCTGGACAAGATTCCGTTGAGTCAACGGCTATTGTTTAAGATGGGGAGCACGCAGGACGGATTTATCGTGTGCCACCAAGATATAGCGGCCATATTCCGCGGCAACGGCGACAGTGGCGCTAAGCTTGTGGGTATTCCAGATCATTGATCACCTTATTTGGATTTTATGAAGACGGATTACGATCGGCAATACTACTTTGTCCGGAAGGCGGATGACGACCGGTTGCCTTCCTTGACTGCCGATGAGGATACGGTGGAGCGCCACTATTCGTTCGAGCCACAGCCGGCGGGATCGGCGCCGTGCGTGTTTTTTTGATGGCGGTGCTGATTACGCTCGCAAGCTGGGTATCGCGCCGCTCAAGGAGTTGCCGGACATATTGTTTGACGGTGCTGATCTGTTGGTCCGCAGCCATATATGCGAAGCATTGGTCGCACTGGACCTTCCAGCTCTGTACCTGCACCTGGCGGTCTTCATCGACGCTTACAAAAACTGCCACGAAGACTACTGGTTCCTGACGTTTCCGGAACGCTTTGATTGCTGGGATCGAGAGAAATCCGATTTTGAAGATGAGCCGGTGGAACTTGGCGGCTTCCGACTATACGGCGTCTATACCTACGCTTTGGATGCGGCGGTGCTCGACAATATCCCATTAAATCAGAGATTGCTGTTCAAGATGGGTGGTGTACTGGGCGCATACATTGTCTGCCATCAGGATATTGCTGCCATCTTCCGTGGTGATGGTGAAAGCGGCGCCAGACTGGTTAGCATTCCAGATTACTAAACGATGAAAGAGATGCGCTTCAAGACGACTGCCGCAGCCAAGGATATGGCGCGTTACGGGACTAACGTCAACCTCATTGATTTTGACTGGCGCGCTTTCGCGCAAGGCGAATGCCATCCGCAGCTTTCGTGCCTGGCTTTTTGTTGCCGTCTTCGCCGGCCACGGATTCGTTGAGCTGGGTGTCGGCGACGTAGTCGCCGGTTTGGCTTTTGTAGACGTAGAAGAATTGCTCGTAGCTCTCGTTGCGGGTGTCGCGGTCGGTATAGGTGAGGACGAGGTAGTCTCTGCCTGCCAGCTTGAACGCGGCCACGTCGTTGATCCCGGCGCAGTGCGGATATTGCTCTCCGGGCTCGGTCGACAAGATGTCGATGAACTTGGGCGCGCTGGCGTTGCCGGCCAGTAGTCCGCAACTCGGGACGTTGGCGTCTTTGGCGTAGTAGGTCAGCGGTGCGATATCGTTGGTCGGCATCGTGAGCCGGGCTTTGCTGTCGTATGCGCTCCAGCCGCGCTGCGCCAGGTATTTAGCTACGTCGGGGCCGCTCGTGGCGCTGGCGTTGTTCAGCGCCAGCAGGCTAATCAGCAAGCAGATTTTTTTCATCAGCGGTCCAGCTGTGATGACTTGGCAAGTTCCAGATCGTTGTTGTCGTAGTACAGCGATTCAACCAGCCACCCGGTCTTTTTATCGTAGACGAAATTGTAGTCTTCGATGCGGGTCGGGACATTGAAGCGACATTTGCTGCTGTTGAACTCAGGCTGCGGGATGTACTCGTTGCCGGTGGTTTTTTTCATCGCGGTCAGCATGGCAATTTCGGTATCGGCGGGACCGCGCTGGAATAGTTCGACGTAGTTTTTGATGAACACCGGCCGGGTAATTTTCATCGGCTTCATCCCGTCCATCGGCGGCAGCAGTTGTACCGGGAATTTGTAGTAGCGTGCGACTTGTTCGGGCTGGCCGGCCAGGGTGGCGGCGCGGAACGATTGCCAGGTAGAGCGCAGCAGCGCCGGATCGGGCGCGCTGCATGGCTCGGCGCCGGCCGGCGAGTTCAGGCATCCTGCCAGGCTCATAGCGCACAGCGCCAACATCAGGGACTGCTTCATTTACGTTTTTCCTTTTCGGTAGGCCAGCGGTACGATACCAGATGCAGGGCTGGGTCGTCGGCCGGGTCGACGGTCCAGCCTGCAAAGTCCCTGACCATGCGCGAGAAGTTGCCGCTGAGGAGGCGTACCACCTTCACCTTTCTGAATTTCTTTTTGGTTTTCTTGGTGATGGTGCCGTCTTTGCCTTTGACTTCGACTTCCTCGACGCCATCCTCGACATTTTTTTCTGTCGTGCCGGTGTAGAAACCAACATGGTATTCCGGTTTGGCGGAGCGGGTGACAACGGTGATGGCGCCGTAGCGCGGCTCGCTCAGCTGCTCGCCCCAATTCTTCCACGACTCGGCCAGCGCGTTGTCGGTGCCTATGTAGCCAGCCTGTTCCATACACCAGTTGGTGAAGGACGAACACCATGCCGTGCCATCGTCACGCGCTGCATCGCGATCCAGCGTGGTGGTTTGCAGATATTTGACGATGTCCGGGTTATTGAAGCGTTGCTCGATCTTCAGCATTTCGGCGTCGGCATCGGCATAGGCTTTTTGCTGGCTGGCGATGGTGGCCTGCAGTTCTGCCACTTTGCTGGCGTCCGCCGGTTTCTTTTTCTGCTCGATGCCCAGCTGCTTTTGCGCGGCTTTTTCCGCTTTTTGGGCAGCATCGCGCGCGGCGCGTTGCGCTTTCCACTCAGGGTTGGTCTTGTGGCTATCCCGGTTTTCGATGACTTTCTCCGCGCCTTCCTTGCCTTGCTCCTTGAGAGCGAACGGCATCCACGGCGCATCGGTGCTGGCCTCAACGGGTTTGACGGCTGGCTGTTCGGCAGTCTGGACTTTCTCTTCGACCTTGAGCTTCTTAGTGTCCTTGTTGGGCAGGCTGCTGCCGATCACCTGTTGGCGCGCCGGGCCGGGCGCGCTGGTGGGCGTGCTCAGCGGCGTTTCCGGGAATTTCGGCCGCGTGTAGAACTGCTTCACGTAGGCAAACGAGGTCATGTAGACGGCGTTCCAGCCGAGATCTTTTTTCACGGCCGCGATGATGTCTTCAAAGGTGATTTCGCGGCTCGGCGTGGGCTTGGGCGCGGCTTTGTCTTTCGCGGCCTGGGCGGCGGCGTCGAAGACGTTGGTCGGGGCTGGCGGTTTGGCCGGCGGCGCTGGCTTGGGTGCAGGCTTCGGCGCCGGCGCGGGGGCGGCGGCAGGGGCTGGCATCGGCGCTGGTTCTGCCGCAGGCGCCGCGCCGCCGGTGTTTTCGGGCGTGGGCTTCCAGCCGTTGTCGGGCGCGGGGAAGGCTTGGGCGATCTGTTCGCCGTCGTGGGTCTGCAGGACGTGCTGGTTGCCGTCTTCCGGCATGCCTTCCTTGCTGACGGCGTCGTTATAGGCTTCGACGTCGATGCGCGGGATCAGGATCACCACCGGCTCTTGCGACTCGGAGCTGATCTCGGGCACTTTGCCGTCGGCGCCGGTGGTCACTTCTTTGGCGCTGACTTCCCATTCGATGCCCTCGTCGGCAGGAGCGGGAGCGCCGTCGGCTGGGGCGTTCGCGACCGGCACGGATGCGGTGTCGGCGCCGGGCGCGGCGGCGGGCTGGGCAGGCGTTGCCGCCGGCGATGCGTCACCATCTACATTGGCGGGCGCGGACGGAGATGCGATCGGGCCGGCCTCGGCCGACGATGCGGATGCAGAGGTGGCAGCTGCTGGCTCCGCGGATGGCGCTGACTGCGGCGAGTTCCAGGCGGGCACGGCGGACGGCGCCGGTGCTGGCGTCGCCTCAGCTTCCGGCGACGGTGCAGGGGCTGGCGCGGGAGGCTTGACTGTCGGCTTTGCCGGTGCGGTCGCGGCTGGCGGCTTGGCAGGGCCTGCCGGCTTGGGCGTCTTGGTCACGACAATGACCTTGCGGCTGCCCATCGGCTTGCCCATGATGTCGTTCAGCTGCACCACCAGTCCGTGCGAGGCATTGAGGATGGCTTCAATCCGGTCCGCCTCGTCCACCACGGTCTTCGAGTCCGGATAGCGCTTGTTCTGCTCCAGCTCGGAAAACTCCTTGGGATGCCAGGTTTCTTTCTTGCGCTTGCCGTTCCCGACCGGGACCATCTCGCGGTTGCGGGTCGAAAACTCGCCATAGTGGTAGCGGTAATAAATCAGCGGTTCAAACTTGCCGGCCGCCGAGCCGTAATCCTTGATGGTCTCGGCCTTGAGGTCGCGGAAGTAGCCCAGTCCGGCCTTGATGCTGGAGCGCGCGTCGAAGCGGTTGCTGTCGTTGACGCCGTAGGTGGCCGCCGTCTTGTCGATCACCTGCGCGATGCCGGAGGCGGTCCCGTTCGGATTGGCCGCATCCGGGTTGAACGACGACTCGCGCTTGGCGATGGCGATGTAATAGGCCAGGTCGCGGTTGTTGAAGCCCATCTTGCGGGCCTCTTCAATGATGATGTCGATGACTTTCTGCTGCACCTCGGGCGGCACCTCGAAGCCGCGCCGGCCGGTGCCGGACAGCGGCTTGCTCTTGTCGATCGGCTCGTTGAAATGGGTATCGGTCATTGCGGTTGTGGATCTTCAAGCACGGTGTTATTGATCGGGTAGCGCGGCGCCAGCTTCCAGGATGGCTCGCGCAGGCGGATCACGCGCTGCTCGCTGGCCGGTGTCGATTGCCATTTATTGCCATAGCGCTTCCAGCGTCCATCGAGCGTCAGCAGGGCCTGGGTTTCGCAGGTGTCACAGCTGCCGCCGGTGTCCAGGTTCACCAGCAGATAGCGTTGCTTGCCGGCCTCCACGCAGCGCAGCGCCGAGGCGACGTGGAAATCATCGCCTACCGGCTCGTGCTCCAGCAGATCGCGTGTCACGGGCTTCTTTCCTGGTTGGGTGATCACCAGCTCCTGCTCGGTGCAGCCGCTGTTGACCTGCACCACGGCATTGGCGCGCTGCGACACCTCGCAGTAGGAGCGCACCACCACCTTGGCGTCGCCGCACTGGGTCTCGTTCTTAAACCAGAACATCTCGGGATCGGTGGCCAGCGCGGCGGCAGCGCCGGACCACAGCATGACGGCAACAATCATCTTTTTATGCATACTCAGGAAAACCATTGGTTCAATTCATCTTCATCGATTTTGTCGCGATGGAATTTCTCGTTGCCGTCCAACGAGATCGCGAGTTGTTCTTCCTTGGCGGTGTTGACCGGCGTCGTGTGGCCTTCGGCGTCGGTCTTGCCGAAGAAGACCTTGCCGTCCGCGCGCTGTTTCTTGTACAGACGACCGGCGATGGCCGTGCCGGCCAGCGCATCCTTGACCTGGAAGCGGCCGGCGTACAGCTTCTCGTTCGGCAGCTCGGGCAGGGCGGGCGTGCTCTGCGCCGGACCGGTCAGCTCCTTCATGCTGGCCTTGAAGGTCATGGTGCCGGGACCGTGGACCTCGATGTTGCCGCCCTCCAGCTTGATCCACGCGCCTTGCGCGGTCAGCATCACGTGCTCCTTGGCCGCCACGCGCACGTCCTTGGTGACGCTGGCCACGGTGATGGCGCGGTCGGCGGTGAGCGTGGTGGCGTCGTTCTGGCTTTGGCTGCTGAGCTTGCCGCTGGCCGCGTGCAGGCGGATGCCGGTTTCCTGGTTGGGCTTGTCGGCGGCCGTGGCTTTGCCGTAGGTGAACAGGCTGATGCCGTCGCGCACCGCGTGCAGACTGTTGGCTTGCGTGAGCAGGTTGATGTCCTGCCCGGCCACCAGGCTGCTGCTGGCGCCGGCGGCCAGCACGGCGCTGGCGGGCGTGACGGCGGCGATGCCGGATGGCGTGGACAATTGCAGCATGGCGGCGCCGAAGGCGCTGGCCTGCCCGGCGCCGCCGCTGTCGCCCCCGCTGCCGCCGCCGGTGGCGTCCAAGGCCTGCGCGCTGGACGCCATCTGGGCGATGGCGGGCAGCTTGTCCGGCGCCGGCTCGGCCGCGCCGCCGGCCTTGAGCATGGCGTTTTGTTTTTGGGCCGTCTCGGCCAGCGTCATCTGTAGCTGCTGGGCTTGTTGAACCTGCGATTGCGCCTCGCGCGCGTCCATCTGATGGCCGGCGCCGCCGTTGCGCGCGTCGGCCGACAGCAGCAGGCCACGGCCGGCGCGCAGCGCGGTGCTGTGTTCGGTCTTGAGCTCGGCGCCGAAACCGGCCGGGGCCAGCCGCTGGTTATCCGTTTGTTGGCGCAGATGGCCGAGGTTGAGCTCGGCAGTGCCCTGATGCGGGGCGGCGTGGTGCTGCAGGCCGATGCGCGGCTGGGCCGGGGTGTCGTCGAACACCAGCTGGCTGTAGGCGCCGCTGCCGCCCTGGCTGGCGGGCAGGGTCTGGCTCTTGAGGCCGGACAGCGTGGCCGGGTGGGCGTGGCCGTCGGCCTCGCCGGGGAACCACGTCGGCGCGTTGCCGGTGCTGGCGCCGCCGCCTTGCGCCACCTGGTTGTGCTGGGCGTCGGCCTGGCCCTGGCCGTTGTACAGCGCGCCGATCACCACCGGGCGGTCGATATTGCCGTCGATGAAGTCGACCAGCACTTCCTGTCCCACGCGCGGCACGGCGTTGCTGCCCCAGTTGGCGCCGGCCTGCGGCGCCAGCGGCGTGGCGATCCGCACCCAGGCGCCGACGCTGTCGTCGGCCGGCGCGCCGCTGTGGCTGGCCGGGGCCGGATGATTCAGGCGGCTGTGGCCGGCGTCGCCGCGCTGCCAGTGGAATTGCACCTTGATGCGGTGGTCGCGGTCGGTGTGCACGGCCGCGCCGGAAGGACCGACCACCACGGCGGTCTGCTGGCCCTGGATGGTCGGGCGCGGATGCAGCAAACGGCCGTGGCCATCGGTGCCGCTGGCCCGGTAGGGCACGCTGGCGCGGATGGCGTCGATACGGTTGCGGTACAGCGGCCGCTCGCCGGCCTGCTTGCCGACCGCGTGCAGGCTGCTGGCTTGTTCGGCGGCGATGGCCGCGCCCAGCGCGCTCTCGCCCAGGCGCTGCATCAGGCCGGCGTGCAGGTCGGCGCTGAGGTTGTTGTGCATCAGGTGGACCACGCGGGTGACGAGGAATTCCTCATCGCCCAGCGCGTGCTCGCTGAGCTGGAAGGTGGTGCCGGGCGCCAGCGTGCGCACGGTGCCGGCGCCGGTGTACACCTCGCGCGACGCCTCCAGCGCCTGCAGTTGCTGGTCGGCGATGCGCTGGCCGTGGGCGCGCGATGGGTAGGCGTAGGCGCCGGGCGCGTCGCGGCTGGTCAGCAGCAGGTCGGCCGGGGCGTCGGGCGCGGCGGCGCTGACCGGGCGCTGGTCCAGCGTGCGGTAGTCCCAGCTGTGAAGCTCCACCGCGTTGGTTTGCAGCTTCAGTTCGCTGCGCCAGCGGTCCATGCTGTCCTCGCGCATGACGGCACCCGGTTGCGTGAAGCGCACCTGCGCCTGCGCGTTCGGCTTGAAGCTGCTGTTGTCGTCGGCAATCACCAGCTCATGCCCATCCTCGCTGTGCACGAAGTAGTGGAACAGGCCTTCCTCGTGCATCAGCCGTTCGGCAAACGCCAGATCGCTTTCCTGGTATTGCGTGGTCAGGCTGCGCACCGGATAGCGGCCGCGGTCCTGCACGTCGAAACGCCATGCGGGCGCCAGCTTGCCCTGGCCTTGCCACGCGCCGAACACGGCGTCCAGGATGTCGAACACGTTCTGGTCCTGGAAGATGCGGCTGTCGCGGTTGTGGCCGAGGAAGGCGGTCCACGGCTCCAGCGTCAGCGTGTAGCGCGCCAGGCCGCCGTTGGCGCCATTGGCTTCGGCGGCGGTGATGTGGCCGTGGAACGGGCGCGTATCGGCCTGCGTGGTTTGCAGCGCCAGCAGCGCCGGCTGGCCAAGCAGGGCGCGCAGCGACAGGCTGGCGTCCGGCGACAGCGCGGTGATGCGGAAACGGAAGCCGCCGCTCAGCGCCTCCTCGCCGTGCACGCACTCGGGCAGCAAGATGTCGGCGCCCAGCGGCGTGGTCAGGCGCAGCAGCCGGGTGTCCTGGCTGAACATGGAAAGCAGGTCGCGAAGCATGGTTGTTAAGTTAATATGTTTGCATTCCGCATTACACCTGATTCAGTTCAGTCCGGCAAGAGCGATTCAATTGAACTTTAGTTCCCATGAGTTCCGGTTTTGTCTTATCTATGTGGTAAAAATGACACCAATTAGTGCTTTATAGATAATTATAATTTGGCAAGATGGCATTCCGCCATTGTCCAAAAATAGGGAAGGAAAAATATGGATAGGGTAATTTCCTGGCTGGCTGTGGTGATTCTTGCAATTGCCAGTACGGTGTTTTATCAAAAGGCAGCAAGCGCTTCCAAAGAAGTTAAGACGGTCAAGGAGGATGTAGTCCGGCGAGAACGTACGACAGTGGATGCAGGCTTACTGGTTAATGCGCGAGAATTAACTTTTGCAAAAATTACCGATTCGTTCTCCAAGGTGATGCAAGCAAAAGGCAAGCTGTGGAGGGCCGACATCGAGTTCGCATGGGATTACGACTACAACTTCGGCTTCGCTGTGCCGCAGAATTGGGACTGGAAGTTGAAGGAGACACAGCCAGGCATTGTTTCCATTGATGTTCCTCCGCTGAGGCAATTAAATACTTCGGACCCATCGCCCAGCCCACGACTCACCATTAACAAGGCTTCCGGAGATCATTTGACGGAGATGCTCCAGCAAGTGAAGTCCGACGCCACGAACATGGTCAAGACCAGGGAAAAATATTACCTGGAAAACGAAACCATTCAGCAGACCGCCAAGCGCGGCATGGCTGCATTTGTAATGGATATTCTCAACTCCAAAACCCCCGCCGACAAGCTGCCGATTCGCAAAGTGAATGTCAACATCCGCGACGAGGAGAAGCAATCATGAGAACTGTCGTTTTTTGGGCTGGCATGTTGTGGGCCGCCAGTGCTGGCGCCATCGAATGCAGGAATCTGGTGACCAAGCCGTATAACAGCAGTCCGAAATACTTTGCCCCGGATGGCACGCGCGGCGAGGGCATTCAGATCTGGATCAAGGGCGCGTTGGCGACGATTCCCGATACCCGGGCTGAATGTCTGCCTATCTCGCTGAGACTCAATAATCCGGGCGCGATGAAAACACCCGCCAAGGGGCCATGGGCGGGGCAGGTTGCACGCGACGATAAAGGGCATGCGGTGTTTGGTACGGTGGAGCAGGGCATGGCGGCATGGGGCTTGTGGATGAGCCGCAGGGCTGCCTCAGGGCAGCCCCAAACGGCATTCTCAATCATGTCGCGTTATGCGCCGCCCAATGATTGTGTCGGCTCGGTGGGCGTTTTCCCGAACTGCCCTTACGGCCCCAACCCCACGCGGGAATATGCGGATCAGGTTGCGGCCAGCGTGGGGAAAAAGGCGGACGATCCATTGAGTCTGAATGGCGCGGAGTGTAATGAAGGGCGCAATGTGCTGTATTCGCTGTTCCAACAGATCGTCACTTTTGAAGCTGGCGCGAACTTCTGTGGCAAGGAGGCTGGCAAGTCCCGTGGTATGTGCCATATCGATCGCGTGACATTCGATCGGGCCCTGGACGGCGTCTTTGCCTCGGCCGACGGGGCAAGCGGGCGTTGTTCCGCGTCAAAATGAAAAACGCCCCGCGCGGCGCGGGCCGGGCGGGGTGTTGAGGTCTGGCAATGCCTGTTAGTGGCTAGGCACGACTTCCAGGGGTTCCGGATCGGTGATGGTCGAACCCGGGTTGGCCAGCTCGGCTTTCATCTTGTCCATGTCCAGTTCCTTTTCCCAGCGCGAGACGACCATGGCGGCCACGCCGTTGCCGACGAAGTTGGTCAGCGCGCGGCATTCGGACATGAAGCGGTCGATGCCCAGGATCAGCGCCATGCCGGCCACTGGAATGTCCGGTACCACGTGCAGGGTGGCGGCCAGGGTGATGAAGCCGGCGCCGGTGATGCCGGACGCGCCTTTCGAGGTCAGCATCGCCACGCCCAGGATGGTCAGTTCCTGCATCAGTGTCAGCTCGGTGTTGGTCGCTTGCGCAACGAACAGGGCGGCCATGGTCATGTAGATGTTGGTTCCGTCCAGGTTGAACGAGTAGCCGGTCGGGACCACCAGGCCCACCACCGATTTCGAGCAGCCCAGGCGCTCCAGTTTGTTCATCAGCGACGGCAGCGCCGATTCCGACGAGCTGGTGCCCAGCACGATCAGCAGTTCTTCCTTGATGTAGGAGATGAAGCGGCCGATCGAGAAGCCGGTCAGGCGCGCCACGGTGCCCAGCACGACCACCACGAAGATGGCGCAGGTGGCGTAGAAGCAGCCCATCAGGGTGGCCAGCGGCAGCAGCGATTTGATGCCGTATTTGCCGATGGTGAAGGCCATGGCGCCAAACGCGCCGATCGGAGCGACCTTCATGACGATGTTCACGACGCCGAAGATGGCGTGCGAGGCGTCGTCGATCAGCTTGACCAGCGGACGGCCGCGCTCGCCCAGCAGCGAGATCGAGAAGCCGAACAGGATGGCGATCAGCAGCACCTGCAGTATGTCGCCCTTGGCGAAGGCGTCGACCACCGTGTTCGGGATGATGTTGAGCAGGAAGTCGGTGGTGGTTTGCGCGTGCGCCTTGGTGGTGTACTGCTCGATGGACTTGGCGTCCAGCGTGGCGGGGGTGGCGTTGAAGCCGGCGCCCGGTTTCACCAGGTTGGCCACGAACAGGCCGATCACCAGCGCGAAGGTGGAGATCACTTCGAAGTACAGCAGGGCCTTGCCGCCGACGCGGCCGATTTTTTTCACGTCCTGCATGCCGGCGATGCCGGACACCACGGTACAGAAGATCACCGGCGCGATGATCATCTTGATCAGTTTGATGAAGCCATCACCCAGCGGTTTCATGGCGACGCCGCTGTCTGGATAGAACACGCCCAGCATCACGCCACAGAAAATGGCGAATAGTACCTGCACGTACAGGATTTTATAGAATGGTTTTTTCACGGGGTCTCCTCGTGTGTGTGAGGAGTGCATCATCGCTCAGCCCGACAGATATCACTATTGTGGAAAGCCGCAAATCACGGCCAGTGATATCTGTCTTTGGTAAGGGATTCTACTTAGCGGGATTGCTTCAAAGCGGTCCCTTACTGGGCGACCCAGCCGCCGTCCATATTCCAGGCGACGCCGCGGACCTGCTTGGCCGCGTCCGAGCACAGGAACACGGCCAGCGCGCCCAGTTCCTCCGGCGTGACGAACTCGCCGGCTGGCTGCTTGTCGGCCAGCAGCGCCTTCTTGGCCTGCTCGTTGCTGATGCCGTCTTTGGCGGCGCGGTCGTCCACCTGTTTTTGCACCAGCGGCGTCAGCACGAAGCCGGGGCAGATGGCGTTGACGGTGATGCCGGTGGTGGCGGTCTCCAGCGCGTTGGCCTTGGTCAGGCCGAGCAGGCCGTGCTTGGCCGCCACGTAGGCCGACTTGCCGGCCGAGGCCACCAGGCCGTGGGTCGAGGCCAGGTTGATGATGCGGCCCCAGTTGTTGGCGCGCATGCGCGGCAGCACCAGGCGCGAGGTGTGGAAGGCCGAGGTCAGGTTGATGGCGATGATGGCGTCCCATTTCTCGACCGGGAAATCCTCGACGTTGGCCACGTACTGGATGCCGGCGTTATTGACCAGCACATCGACCCCGCCGAACTTGTCGCCGGCGAACTTGATCATCGCCTCGATCTCGGCCGGCTTGGTCATGTCGGCGTTGTGATAGGCCACCTGCACGCCGAATTCCTTGGCCAGGTCGGCCTGCAACTGCTCGATCTCCTTGGCGTCGCCAAAACCGTTCAACAGCACGTTGGCGCCTTCCGCCGCCAGCGAACGGGCGATGCCCAAACCAATGCCGGAAGTCGAACCGGTAACCAACGCGGTTTTACCGCTCAAAGTTTTGTTTGCCATACTGTCCTCTATAGGGTTGGTGATTGAGGGGGCGCTGCGCTACACTTCGGTAGGATTTTGTCACAACGCGGTAAAATGGTGTTTTTAGCTACATCATTACATGAACCGATAAGGAAGGCCGCATGCTCCAAGCAAAAATAAAGTCTGTTCAGTGCCTCTCCTTGGCCGGCCTGCATCGCATGGCCTACAAGGAGTGGGGCGATGAGAGCAACCCGAACGTGCTGGTCTGCGTGCACGGCGTCACCCGCGTCAGCGACGACTTCGACAACATGGCGCGGGCGCTGGCCGGCGACTACCGCGTCATCTGTCCGGACATCGTGGGCCGCGGCCGTTCCGACTGGCTGAAGAATCCACAGCTGTACCGCATACCGCAGTATGTCAGCGATATCGTAACCTTGCTGGCGCGCGTGCTGCCAGACGCCGAAAGTCAGAAGGTGGACTGGTTCGGCACCTCGATGGGCGGCCTGATCGGCATGGGCCTGGCCTCGCTGCCGGGCAACCCGATCCGCAAGCTGGTGCTCAACGATATCGGCCCGGTGCTGGCGCCGCAGGCGCTGCAGCGCATCGGCGATTACATCGGCCAGGACTTGCGCTTCGACAGCTTTGAAGATGGCGCCAAATTCATCCGCGACGTGTCGCTGTCGTTCGGCGAGCATACCGAACAGGAGTGGCACAAGCTGGCCACCGACGTGCTGCGCCAGGACAAGGACGGCAAGTGGGTGCGCCACTACGACATGGGGCTGGCGCTGCCGTTCCGCTCGGCCACGCCGGAATCGGCCGATGCCGACCAGGCCATGCTGTGGGCCGCGTACGAGGCCATCCAGTGCCCGACGCTGCTGGTGCGCGGCGCCGAGTCCGACCTGCTGTCGCCGGAAACGGCCAGGCTGATGACCGAGCGCGGCCCGAAGGCCACGCTGGTGGAAATCCCGAACGTGGGCCACGCGCCAACCTTTATTCACGACGATCAAATCGCCATAGCAAAGCAATTCCTGTTAGGTTAAGAAGAGTATGGAAATCAAACGACTACACGTGGGCAAGCGCCTGTCCGAAGTAGCTATTCACAACAACACCGTGTACCTGGCCGGCCAGATTCCGGATGACTATTCGGCCGACATCAAGGGCCAGACGCGCGAAGTGCTGGCGCATGTCGACCGCCTGCTGGCGGAGGCGGGCAGCGACAAGACCTGCATCCTGAGCTGCACCATCTACCTCAAGGACATGGCCGACTTCCCAGGCATGAACGAGGAGTGGGACGCGTGGGTGCCGCAGGGCCACACGCCGCCGCGCGCCACCGTGGAAGCCAAGCTGTTCGATCCGAAGGTGCTGGTCGAAATCGTCGTCGTCGCCGCGCAGCGCTAGGAGCAACATGGTTTCCACCACTGCGCTCAACAGCGCGACGTCCGAGCAGCTGGTTCACGGCCTGTCCGCCGACGACAGCGCCCGCATGCTGGCGGCGCTGGAATTCGCCGAAACGGCGTACGCCGGCAAGACCTGCAGCAGCGGCCAGCCGGCGTTCGAGTTTGCGGTCGGCGCGGCCGGCACGCTGGCGTCCTTGAACACCGACGTTGAAACCCGCATCGCCGGCCTGATGTTCGAGCTGACCGTGCTGGACACGGAGCAGGCGCCGATCATCGAGCCGCGTTTTGGCCAGGGTGTCAACGATTTGGTGGCCGGCGTGCGCCAATTGATCCGTCTGCGCGAACTGACCCAGACCCAGAACGCGCCGGCCGCCGGGCGCGGCCGCAACGCCGCGCAACTGGCGGTGGCCCAGGTGGAAACCCTGCGCAAGATGCTGCTGGCCATGGCTTCCGACATGCGCGTGGTGCTGGTGCGGCTGGCGTCGTGCGTGACCACGCTGCGTTACTTCGCCGACATCAAGCTGTTCAACGACATGACCTGCGCCTACGGGCGCGAGACGCTGGATCTGTACGCGCCGCTGGCCAACCGTCTCGGCATCTGGCAGTTGAAGTGGGAGCTGGAGGACTTGTCGTTCCGCTTCATCGAGCCGGAGACCTACAAGCGCATCGCCAAGATGCTGGAAGAAAAGCGCCTGATGCGCGAAGGTTTCGTCTCCAGCGCGATCGAGCGCCTGCAGTCGGAGATGGCGGCGGCCGGCATCAAGGCAGAAGTGTTTGGCCGTCCCAAGCACATCTACTCCATCTGGAGCAAGATGAAGGGCAAGGAGCTGGACTTCACCGACCTGTACGACGTGCGAGCCTTCCGCGTGATCGTGGCCGACGTGAAGACCTGCTACACCGTGCTGGGCGTGGTGCACAACATCTGGACGCCGATTCCGAAGGAGTTCGACGACTACATCTCGCGCCCCAAGCCGAACGGCTACCAGTCGCTGCACACGGTGGTGACGGCGGAAGACGGCCGTCCGCTGGAAGTGCAGATCCGCACGCAGGACATGCACAGCTTCGCCGAATACGGCGTGGCGGCGCACTGGCGCTACAAGGAAACCGGCGGCTCCACCTTCACCGCGCAGCAGTACGACGAGAAGATCGCCTGGCTGCGCCAGCTGCTGGCTTGGAAAACCGACGTGGCCGATGCCGTGGTGGGCGAGGAAGAGCAGCAGCGCGAATGGGTGGAAAAGCTGAAGGCCGCCGCGCTGGACGACCGCATCTTCGTGCTGACGCCGCAGGCGCGCGTGATCGAACTGCCGGTCGGCGCGACCCCGGTGGACTTTGCCTACCACCTGCACAGCGACGTTGGCCACCGTTGCCGCGGCGCGCGCGTGGATGGCGTGATGGTGCCGCTGAACACCCCGCTGAAAAACGGCCAGACCTGCGAAATCATCACCGCCAAAGGTGCGCCGGGCACGGCGGGGCCGTCGCGCGACTGGCTCAGCGACGAGTACACGGTGGCGACGCGCACGCGCTCCAAGATCCGCGCCTGGTTCCATGCGATCGACATGCAGGAGACGTTGTCGCACGGCCGGGCGGTGGTGGAAAAGACCTTGCAGCGCGAGGGCAAGACCGCCGTCAACCTGGAGGCGCTGGCCAACAAGCTGGGCTTCGCCAAGGTCGATGACTTGTTCCTGTCGGTGGGCAAGGATGAATTCAGCCTGCGCGCGATCGAAAACGCGCTGCACGACAGTGGCGAGCCGAGCGGGCCGGTGGATGAGGTGTTCCTCGGCAAGAGCCGGGCGTCGAGCGTGGAGCAGGGCGCCAAGTCGGGGGTGTTGGTGGTGGGCACGGATGGCCTGATGACGCAGTTGGCCAAGTGCTGCAAGCCGGCGCCGCCGGATGGCATCGTTGGTTTCGTCACGCGCGGCAAGGGTGTGTCGATCCACCGCGCGACCTGCAAGAACTTCGCGGAAATGCGCGCCAAGGCGCCGGAGCGGGTGATTGTGACGGAGTGGGGGCGGGCTGGGTCGGATACGGTCTACCCGGTCGACATCTTCATCCTGGCGAACGACCGCCAGGGGCTGCTGCGCGACATCTCGGAGATTTTCTCGCGCGAGAAAATCAACGTGATTGGCGTGAACACCCAGTCGGCCAAAGGCTTCGCGCGCATGACCTTCACCGCCGAAATCGGCGCCACGGCGCAGCTGCACAAGGCACTCAGCGCCATCTCCGAAGTCACCGGCGTGCAGGAAGCCCGCCGCGCCTAGCCCCACCGTCGTTCCCGCGAAGGCGGGAACCCATAGAACATGTGAGCCGTGTTTGCGCTTGCGTTCTATGGATTCCGGCCTTCGCCGGAATGACGACCGTCCATGGTGTTGGCGATACGGGTGGCGATGGACTGCGCCAGCAGGTGGATGTGATAGCCGTCCACGAAGCCGTGGTGCGCCTGCACCGACATCGTCACCGTTAGCTTGCCATCCTCACGCGGATCGCAGAAACGGCCCCACGCCAGCGATGGAATATCGTAATCCTTGTGCTCATAAATCGGATGCTCGATCGACGTCAGCTTCAGCCACGGCATGCAGGTGATGTGGATATTGCGGCGCTTATCGTAATCGCTCAAGTCTTCCGACCTGTTGATGATCCTGGTGCTGACCTCCGCCACCTTCTTCGCCTCCACACTGCGGGCGATAAACGCCTGCAAATCCGGCGTCATCTCAAAGCGCGCAAAGTTCAGATTCTGATCCTGATTGATGACCGTGTATGACGCCCAGAAATCCTTAATCTTGATCACCTCGCCCTTGTGGACGCGGTACATGAAGTTGTCGATGCCCTCCAGCGCGTGCAGCACGTGGTACAGGAAGAAATGAAACGGCGGCAACCCATGTTCCTTGCAGAAAGGCCGGAACTCCGGCACCTCCAGCTCAAAGCTCAGGTTGACGAGTGGTTTTTCGAACGACGCAAAAGCCTCGTACCGGTCGCGGCGTTTTTCAAAATTTTGCATGAGTGTTGCTACGGTTAAGGATGGCGCGGGCCGCTTTCGCGGCGGGGGTTTTAAATTTGGCGGTTTCGCGCAGCGCCGGCAGTAATGGCCTGACCAGTGCGCTCAGGCGTTGTTCGGCGTCTTTGCGATCTGTGAGCGTATCCAGTTCGCCAAGCAGTTCATGTATGTTGAGTATTTTATGCTCTAGCTCGTCGGGCGGTAAGCTGGCCAGCAGTTCGCCTAGCTTGTCGGCGCCAGTTTGTGCGGCTGTAGGCGCCTCGATGATGAGTCGCCACAATACGCGTCGCACGCAGCGCCGGTCCTCGGCATCGCCTTCCTCGCTGAACTGGAATAGGTCTTTTAGCGCTGGCAGGTCTGCCGGGTCGATGCTGTGCGGCGCGCCTCCGGGCGGGGAGAAGTACTCACCGTCGTATCGCAGCGGCATGGCGCAGGCGATGTCACGAATTTTTTGCTTGTCACGCTGGAACAGCGCTTTCGTCAGCATGTTGAAGCCGGCGCAGACATTTCCGCTTGCGCTGGCCAGGTTAATTTCTTCGGTGCCTGCCAAGCGCAGTTTATCTTCCACCTCCAGAAAACCGGCCCAGCCACGTAGCGTGCGCGGACCGTCGGTAATGTCGCAGTCCGTGTAGATCAGATCTTTCCCGTTCCCGCTGGCTGTGGCGCCAAAATCGC
Organism: Duganella sp. SG902; assembly: GCF_013376005.1. Classification (GTDB taxonomy): domain Bacteria; phylum Pseudomonadota; class Gammaproteobacteria; order Burkholderiales; family Burkholderiaceae_D; genus Rugamonas. Next base: position 21,051 of record NZ_JABMJK010000025.1, read on the forward strand.
GTTCATCGCAAATGGATGGCTCGTAGCGTACTTCTGTGTACTTGCCATCAGGGACGCGACGCGATTCTGAGAAGTACGTGACGCCATCGCTATAGGTTTGCAGAGTGTCAGGCAAAGTAAAGCTGAACTCCTGAACGATTGCTGGCTGCGGGCGGCCGCAACTCCCCTGACCGGTCATCAGGGGTAGCATTTGCTGCCGCGGCTGACCGGTCAGCTGCAGCTGGAAATTGAGGTCTGCCTCTGTCAATACAGCATTGTCGATGGTGACTTGAACTTCCTTCGCGTACGCCCAGCCTGAACTCTTCTTGTTGTAGCTGATTTTGTATTGGCGGCCCGGCTTGAAACCGTCCACTGGCGCGACGCGCATCAATCGCCGGGCCTCATGGCGTAGTTTGGTGATGTCGACGAGCTTCCCTTGGTGCATCAGCGTGCTTACCGAAGGACGTTTTTTGGCTCGCCGGTATTGCTGTTCGTCCGCTGTGTGGGCGAAGCGATACGAGCGTCTGCCATTCATTCCTGGTTCTTCGCGCTGCTCAAAATCAGGCCATGAAAATGCGACTGGCAGGGAGTCTGGCTGCGTGTTCGATGTGATGCTGAATGCCGATGGCGAAATTGGGCTGACTTCTCCGCTGTATAGGATTCCGTCGTCGTCATGGCCCAGGTATTCAAGTGCCAATGGTGGCGGCAGGAACAAGACGCCGCGCGCGTTTGCAGGCAGATGGGTCAGCTTTGCATGCACGAAGCCTGACTGATGTGATGGCAGGCAGGAGCAGGCGATAGCCGCATTGTCAAATAATAGAGCGGCTACTAAGGCAATCGCAAACCTCATGGCTTTGCCCGCGCGGCGACTTCGGCTTGTAAAGTGATGTGGTCGATACCGTGCTTTTCCAGCAGCATGGCTTTGATGTTGTGCAGGATATCCGGCCAGTGCGCCAGGTCGGTGATTTCGACGTGGCCGATCAGGGCCGGCTGGCCGGGCGACATGTCCCAGACATGCAGGTCGTGGACGGAGCAGATGCCGTCCAGCCGCTCCAGATCGGCACCCACCTTCACGTAGTCGATCTGCTCGGGTACGCCCCCCATCAGGAAATGGTAGGACTCGCGCAGCACGCCGACGGTGGATTTCAGGATCAGCAGCGCCACGAACAGCGACAGCAGCGGGTCGATCTGCATCCAGCCGGTGTAGTAGATCACCGCGCCCGATACCAGTGCCGCCACCGAGCCCAGCAGGTCGCCCAGCACGTTGACCAGCGCCGCGCGGGTGTTCATATTGCTGTCGCCGCGCGAGAGCATCCATGCCAGCACCAAGTTGATCACCAGGCCCAGCGCGGCCACCACAAACACCGTGGCGCCGTGCACTTGTTCCGGATGGGTGAAGCGGCTGATGGCCTCATAGGTGATCCAACCCACCAGCAGCAACAGCACCAGGCTGTTGACGAACGCGGCCAGCGCCTCGGCGCGGCCGAAGCCGAAGGAGTGGCGCGCGGAAGGCGGGCGCTTGGCGATGATCTGCGCCAGCAAGGCCAGGCCCAGCGCGGCGGCATCGGTCACCATGTGGCCGGCATCGGAAATCAGCGCCAGCGAGTTGGACATGAAACCGGTCACCACTTCCACCACCGCAAAACCCAGCGTCAGCGCCAGCGACCACGCCAGCACCGACTGGCTGCGCTGGACGGTGTAGTGCTGGTAGTGGGCATCGCCGTCGCGATGTTCGTGCAGGTGGGCGGAAGGGGATGTGTCGGCTTGCATAAGCGGCGCGTCGAGTGGGAATAACCACAGTTTAATGCAAGCCAGTAACCCCTGCTTTGCGGTTCTCATAGGAGAAATAGAAATGTTTCCCATGATTACCCTTGTTTTTCTTCGGATCGCTCTCTATAATGCTGGTCTTCGGGCGGTTAGTTCAGCTGGTTAGAATACTTGGTCGACATCCAAGGGGTCGGGGATTCGAATTCCTCACCGCCCACCAGAATTCGTAGTAAAGTAAAATTTAAAGCAGTACCCACGGGCGGTTAGTTCAGCTGGTTAGAATACTTGGTCGACATCCAAGGGGTCGGGGATTCGAATTCCTCACCGCCCACCAGACATCTGTAAGAGCGAGAAAGGCAATCACGGTTATGACACCGCGAACTACTACCAAGCTTTGGGAGTGACGCTAGTCAACGGGATTCTTTTGCTTGTCAAAAAGAGAAAAACGCGGCTAGCCCGCGTTTTTTTTCGTCCAAATTTTTCCAACATCGTTTTCAATCTCCGGAGATCACTATGATTTCAGTTCGCCTTCCTGATGGTTCCGCCCGCGAATTCGACGGCCCGGTTACCGTGGCCCAAGTGGCGTCCAGCATCGCCACCAGCCTCGGCAAGGCCGCACTGGCCGGCAAGGTCGATGGCAAAGTTGTGGATACTTCTTACCTGATCGACAAGAACGTCGACCTGTCCATCGTTACCGATAAAGACCCGGAAGGTCTGGACGTGATCCGCCACTCGACCGCGCACTTGCTGGCCTACGCCGTCAAGGAGCTGTTCCCGGACGCGCAGGTGACCATCGGCCCGGTGATCGAAAACGGCTTCTACTATGACTTCTCGTACAAGCGCCCGTTCACGCCTGACGATCTGGCCGCCATCGAAAAGAAAATGGCCGAGCTGGCCAAGAAGGATGAGCCGGTCACCCGCAAGGTGCTGCCGCGCGACGAGGCCGTTGCGTACTTCAAGTCGATCGGTGAGAACTACAAGGCTGAAATCATCGCTTCGATTCCGGCCAATGAAGATGTGTCCCTGTACAGCGAAGGCAACTTCACCGACCTGTGCCGCGGCCCGCACGTGCCATCGACCGGCAAGCTGAAAGTCTTCAAGCTGATGAAGCTGGCCGGCGCCTACTGGCGCGGCGACAGCAAGAATGAAATGCTGCAGCGCGTGTACGGCACCGCCTGGACCAAGAAGGAAGACCAGGAACAGTACCTGCACATGCTGGAAGAAGCGGAAAAGCGCGACCACCGCAAGCTGGGCAAGCAGTTGGACTTCTTCCACTTCCAGGACGAGGCGCCGGGCCTGGTGTTCTGGCATCCGAAAGGCTGGACCATCTGGCAACAGGTGGAGCAGTACATGCGCAACAAGTACCAGGTCAACGGCTATCAGGAAGTGAAGGCGCCGCAAATTCTGGACGCCAGCCTGTGGGGCAAGACCGGCCACTGGGACAACTACCGCGAAAACATGTTCGTGACGGAGTCGGAAAACCGCTCGTACGCGCTGAAGCCGATGAACTGCCCGGGCCACGTGCAGATCTTCAACAGCAATATGCGTTCGTACCGCGACCTGCCGCTGCGCTACGGCGAATTCGGTCAATGCCACCGCAACGAGCCCTCGGGCGCGCTGCACGGCATCATGCGCGTGCGCGGCTTCACCCAGGATGATGGCCACATCTTCTGCACCCACGAGCAGATCCAGCCGGAAGTGGTGGCTTTCCACACGCAAGCGATGGAAGTGTATTCGGATTTCCACTTCCACAATATCGAAGTCAAGCTGGCGCTGCGCCCGGACAACCGCATCGGTTCCGACACCATCTGGGACGAGGCTGAAGAAGCGCTGCGCGCCGGCCTGCGCGCCTGCGGCGTGACCTGGACCGAGCTGCCGGGCGAGGGCGCGTTCTACGGTCCGAAGATCGAGTACCACCTGAAGGATTCGCTGGGCCGCCCATGGCAGGTCGGCACCATGCAGGTCGACTTCTTCATGCCGGAGCGCCTGGGGGCCGAGTACGTGGCGGCCGACAACACCCGCCAGGTGCCGGTCATGCTGCACCGTGCGATCGTCGGTTCGATGGAGCGTTTCATCGGCATCCTGATCGAGAACTATGCCGGCGCGCTGCCGGCCTGGCTGGCGCCGGTGCAGGTGTCGGTGCTGAACATCTCGGATGCGCAGGCCGACTACGTGCAGCAAGTGGCTGAAAAGCTGCGCCGCAGCGGGTTCCGCGTACAGACCGATTTGCGCAACGAGAAAATAAACTATAAAATACGCGAACATTCCGTCCAAAAACTGCCGTACATCCTCGTGGTGGGCGACAAAGAACGGGATGCCAACACCGTCGCCGTGCGGGCACGGGGCAATGTCGATCTGGGCGTCATGTCCGTCGACGCCCTGATAGAGCGACTTCAGCAAGACGTCGCCAACAAGGCCTGATCGCACTGGCATTTCATTAGATTTTAAAAGGAATCACCATAGCTACTGACAAGTCGCATCGCATCAATGGCGAAATCACTGCCCCTGAAATGCGTTTAACTGGGGTCGATAACGAGCCGCTCGGTATCGTGACTTTGGCCGAAGCCTTCCGCCTGGCGGAAGCGGCGGACGTCGACCTGGTTGAGATCGCGCCGAACGCGGTCCCGCCGGTCTGCCGTCTGATGGACTACGGCAAATTCAAGTATTCGGAGCAGAAAAAGGCTCACGAAGCGAAATTGAAGCAGAAAGTCATCTCCGTGAAGGAAGTCAAATTCCGTCCGGGCACCGATGACGGCGACTACAATATCAAGCTGCGTAACCTGATCAAGTTCTTGGAAGACGGTGACAAAACCAAGATCACCCTGCGCTTCCGTGGCCGCGAGATGGCGCACCAGGATATTGGTTTCCGTATGCTGGAACGCCTGAAAGCCGACCTGGAGCCGCATGGCCAGGTCGAGCAGTTCCCCAAGATGGAAGGCCGCCAGATGATCATGGTGCTGGCGCCGAAGAAAAAGAAATAATAAGTTAGCAATACCCCGTCATTCCCGCGCAGGCGGGAATCCATAGAACGCGTGCCCGCACGCTCAGCATGGATTCCCGCCTTCGCGGGAATGACGTTTTTGGGCCGCTGAATTTCAAGTTCACATTCCTCACATTCTGAGTTATACTATTCGGCTGTAGTAAATGTAGTGGACTCGCATCCGCTGCACAAACAAGTGAGAGCAGGCATCTAAGCGTGACACTGGGTCACCACCTGTAATCCTGTTTAATAGGAGCTGTCCGAGAGGGCAGAATATCTATGCCAAAAATGAAAACCAAGAGCTCCGCGAAAAAGCGTTTTCGCGTGCGTCCAGGTGGTACCGTTAAATCGGGTATGGCTTTCAAACGCCACATCCTGACCAAGAAGACGACCAAGAACAAGCGTCAACTGCGCGGCACCCGTAACATCGATGCGACCGACGTCCAGCGCGTCTACGCAATGATGCCATCCGCTTAATCTCACACTCATTTAAGGAGCTACTATGCCTCGAGTAAAACGTGGGGTTACTGCGCGTGCCCGTCATAAAAAAGTACTGAACCTGGCCAAAGGCTATCGCGGCCGTCGCAGCAAGGTATACCGTATTGCCAAGCAAGCAGTGATGCGCGCTGGCCAGTACGCCTACCGCGACCGTCGTAACAAGAAGCGCGTCTTCCGCCGCCTGTGGATCGCTCGTATTAACGCCGCTTCCCGTGAGCACGGCGTTACCTACAGCGCATTCATGAACGGTCTGAAGAAAGCTTCGATCGAACTGGACCGTAAAGTCCTGGCCGATATGGCAGTGATGGACAAGCCAGCGTTCGCTGCGATTGTCAACGTCGTTAAAGCTAAAATCGCTGCTTAATTTTTAAGCGCGGATTTACGCCAAAGAACGGGGCAAGGGTCAAACCTGTGCCCCGTTTTTGATTCAAGGATAAGAAAAACGCATGGACTCCCTGGAACAACTCGTCGCCTCAGCAGTGCAGGATTTCGACGCGGCCAAAGACGACGCCGCCGCACTGGAAAACGCCAAAGCCAAATACCTGGGCAAGACCGGCCAGATTACCGAATTGATGAAGGGCCTGGGCAAGCTCGACCCGGACGCCAAGAAGGCGCAGGGTGCGCTGATCAACGCCGCCAAGCAGCAGATCGAAGCCGCGCTGACCGCGCGCCGTGATGCGCTGGCCGAAGCCCAGCTGCAAGCCCGTTTGAACGCCGAGGCGATTGACGTCTCGCTGCCTGGCCGCGGTCGCGCCGGCGGCGGTATCCACCCGGTGATGCGTACCTGGGAGCGGGTGGAAGCGATCTTCCGCTCGATCGGTTTCGACGTGGCCGACGGCCCGGAAATCGAGACCGACTGGACCAACTTTACCGCGCTGAACAGCCCGGAAAACCATCCTGCGCGTTCCATGCAGGACACCTTCTACATCGAGGGCAACGACAGCCAGGGCAAGCCACTGCTGCTGCGTACCCACACCTCGCCGATGCAGGTGCGCTATGCGCGCAACAACAAGCCGCCGATCAAGGTGATCGCGCCGGGCCGTACCTACCGCGTCGACAGCGACGCCACCCATTCGCCTATGTTTCACCAGGTGGAAGGCCTGTGGATCGCCGAGAACATCAGCTTTGCTGACCTCAAGGGCGTGTACCTGAACTTCGTCAAGGCCTTCTTCGAGACCGACGATCTGCAGGTGCGCTTCCGTCCATCGTACTTCCCGTTCACCGAGCCGTCGGCCGAGATCGACATCGCGTTCGGCTCGGGTCCGCTCAAGGGCCGCTGGCTGGAAGTGTCCGGCTCGGGCCAGGTGCACCCGACGGTGGTGCGCAATTTTGGCCTGGACCCTGAGAAGTACATTGGTTTCGCGTTCGGCTCCGGCCTGGAGCGCCTGACCATGCTGCGCTACGGGATCAACGACCTGCGCCTGTTCTACGAAGGCGATCTGCGTTTCCTGAAGCAGTTCAACTAACGGACACCACCGTCGTCCCGGCGAACGCCGGGACCCATGCTGAGCATGCGTTCCATGGGTACCGGCGTGCGCCGGTACGACGCGCAAACGATAACTAAAGGTTTGATTATGCAATTCTCTGAAAATTGGCTGCGTACCATGGTCGATCCGAAGATGACTTCGGATGAACTGGCCCATCTGCTGACGATGTCCGGCCTGGAAGTGGAAGAAGTGGAACCTGTCGCGCCGCCGTTCTCCAACGTGGTGGTCGGCCACGTGCGCGAAATGATGAAGCACCCGAACGCCGATCGCCTGAACGTCTGCCAGGTGGACGTCGGCACCGGCACCTTGCTCAACATCGTCTGCGGCGCGCCCAACGTGCGCCCGGGCCTGAAAGTGGTGTGCGCCATGGCCGGCGCCGTGCTGCCGCCGGGCGCCGATGGCAAGCCGTTTGAAATCAAGGTCGGCCAGCTGCGCGGCGTCGAGTCGCAAGGCATGCTGTGCTCGGCCAAGGAACTGAAACTGTCGGAAGAGGGCAGCGGCCTGCTGGAACTGCCGGACGACGCCCCGGTCGGCAAGAACTTCCGCGACTACTACGCGCTGAACGACCTCAAGTTCACCATCAAGCTGACCCCGAACAAAGCGGACTGCCTGTCGGTGCTGGGTGTGGCACGCGAAGTGTCGGCTCTGACCGGCGTGCCGCTGAACGCGCCGACCTTCCGTCCGGTGGCCGTCAATCTTGACGAAAAACTGCCGGTGAAAATTTCGGCGCCGGACCTGTGCGGCCGTTTCTCGGGCCGCGTGATCCGCAACCTGAACGCCAAGGCCGCCACGCCCGACTGGATGAAGCAGCGCCTGGAGCGCAGCGGCCAGCGCTCGGTGTCGGCGCTGGTGGACATCTCCAACTACGTGATGCTGGAACTGGGCCGTCCGACCCACGTGTTCGACCTGGCCAAGATCCACGGCGGCCTGGACGTGCGCTGGGGCCGCAAGGGCGAATCGCTCAAGCTGCTGAACGGTAACACTATCGAGATCGACGAGTGGGTCGGCGTGATCGCCGACGACAAGGAAATCGAGTCGCTGGCCGGCATCATGGGCGGCGACGCCACCGCCGTGTCGCTGGAAACCGAATCGATCTACCTGGAAGCCGCATTCTGGTGGCCGAACGCCATCCAGGGCCGCGCCCGCAAGTACAACTTCTCGACCGACGCGGCGCACCGTTTCGAGCGTGGCGTCGACTACGCCACCACCGTCGAACACATTGAGCGCATCACCTCGCTGCTGGTGGAAATCTGCGGCACGCCGAACACGCAAGTGGGCCCGGTGGACGACCAGATCGTCAACGTACCGCAGCGCGAGCCGGTCAAGATGCGCACCGCGCGCGCGCAGAAAGTCATTGGCGTGGCGCTGGACGACAAGGTGATTGGCGACATCTTCACCCGCCTGGCGCTGCCGTTCACGCTGGAGGATGGCGTGTTCTCGGTGACCGCGCCGTCGTACCGCTTCGACATCGAGATCGAGGAAGACCTGATCGAGGAAGTGGCTCGCGTGTACGGCTTCGAGAACATCCCGACTGTGGCGCCGGTGGCGGCCAACACCATGATCATCGCGCCGGAGAACACCCGTTCGCTGTTCGCGGTGCGCCACCAGCTGGCCGATCTGGGCTACCAGGAAGTGGTCAACATGAGCTTTGTGGAAGCCGCCTGGGAGCAGGACTTCGCCGGCAACAGCAACCCGATCAAGCTGCAAAACCCGATCGCCAGCCAGCTGAGCGTGATGCGTTCGACCCTGGTCGGCAGTCTGGTGGCCAACGTCCGTTACAACCTGAACCGCAAGACCAACCGCGTGCGCGCGTTTGAAATCGGCGCCATCTACCAGCGCGACGACAGCGTGGCCGACGGCCCGCTGACCGTGGCCGGTTACCACCAGCCTAAGCGCGTGGCCGGCATCGCCTACGGCAGCGTGGCGGACGAGCAGTGGGGCCAGGCCACCCGCGCGGTCGATTTCTTCGACGTCAAGGCTGACCTCGAGCATCTGTTCGCGCCGCTGCAGCTGCGCTTCGTCAAGGCCGAGCATCCGGCGCTGCACCCAGGCCGTTCGGCCCATGTGCTGCTGGACGGCAAGGTGATTGGCTTCATTGGCGAGTTGCATCCGCGCTGGCTGCAGAAATACGAGCTGCCCAACGCGCCGGTGGTGTTTGAAGTCGAGGCGATTGCCTTGCAGCAACGACCTGTGCCAGAATATGAAGAAATCTCCAAGTTCCCGGGCGCAACCCGCGACTTGGCTGTGGTAGTCAAGCAAGATGTTCCGGCACAGCATTTGCTGGACGCATTTAATGCTGCTGTGCAAGCGGTTCCACAAGGCAAGATTGTGCAAGCCATTGTTTTGTTTGATGAATATCGTGGCAAAGGTTTGGAGGCAGACGAAAAATCGCTTGCTTTCCGCTTTAGCTTGCAAGATACTCAAAACACGCTGCAAGACGACGTGGTGGAGGCTGTGATGGCCGCCGCCGGCGACGCCGCCAGGCAAAACCATGGCGCGCGCTTGCGCTCGTAAGCGTTGCATTTTTGACTAATCGGGAGTCCGGCCTGTGCCGGACTTGTTCATTTTTGATATAAGGCAGGGCTGGAAAATTAATAACAACGACGTTGATTCCGCCGTACTCCAATCCGCATTGGCTGCCGATCTGCACCGGGCCATGCAGGTTGCCAAGGTGCGCCAGGATGCGGAAAAAGATTTGCCCACGCTGACCAAGGCGGAACTGGCCGAACTGTTGTTCGAGCAGGTCGGTCTGAACAAGCGCGAGGCCAAGGACATGGTGGAGACCTTCTTTGACGAGATCCGCAACGCGCTGGAGCGTGGCGAAGCCGTCAAATTGTCCGGTTTCGGCAACTTCCAGCTGCGCGACAAGCCGCAGCGGCCAGGCCGCAACCCGAAAACCGGCGAGGAAATCCCGATCACGGCGCGCCGCGTCGTGACCTTCCACGCCAGCCAGAAACTCAAGGGCATGGTGGAAGAGAGCAATCCGATGGCGCGCGCCGCCTGAACCGGAGCTGAGCCGCGATGAACGATCGTCTCGCCAAGTCCGAATTGGTCGTCCTGCCGCCGATTCCGGCCAAGCGCTACTTCACGATCGGCGAAGTGAGCGAGCTGTGCGGCGTGAAGCCGCACGTGCTGCGTTACTGGGAACAGGAGTTCACCCAGCTCAAGCCGGTCAAGCGCCGCGGCAACCGCCGCTACTATCAGCACCACGAGGTGCTGCTGATCCGCCGCATCCGCGAGCTGCTGTACGAACAGGGCTTCACCATCAGCGGCGCCCGCAACAAGCTGGACAGCCGGGGCCACGCCGGCGCCGGGCAGGAAACGGGCGCGGCCGACCACGGCGCGCCGGCGGCCGAGCTGCCGCCGCTGGATCGCGAAATGATCCGCGCAGAATTGCTGGCCATCCTCGACCTGCTTAAACAAGGCTGAAAAGGGTCGCGCACCGCAGGCGCAAAGCGCGGCTGGCGAGATGATTGCTGCTATACTTTCAATATTATTCGATTATCAGCGCAAGCTGATGCACGGTGGCGGATAGCCCGGCACGACCGGGCACGACGAGAGGAAACAATGATACGCGTTGCCATTTGTGACGACCATCAAATTGTAAGAGCAGGCTTTAAACAGATTTTTTCGTCCTCGGATGACTTCGAGGTGGTGGCGGAAGCCGGTACCGGCCGCGAGGCGCTGGATATCGCCCGCCGCGAAATTTGCGACGTGCTGTTGCTCGATATCGCCATGCCCGATCAGAGCGGCATCGACACCTTGCGCACCATACGCCAGGGGCAGCCGGACTTGCCGGTCCTGATCCTGTCCGGTTATCCGGCGCAGCAGTACGCGCTCAACCTGTTCAAAATGGGTGCCAACGGCTACCTGAACAAGGAGTGCGAGGCCGACGAGCTGATCACCGCGGTGCGCACGGTGTACCAGGGGCGCCGCTACGTGAGTTCGCAGGTGGGCGAGCTGCTGGCGCAAAGCTTCGACCGCGACCCGAACACCGCGCCGCACACGGAACTGTCGGACCGCGAGTTCCAGGTGTTCCTGCGCCTGGCGCGCGGCGCCACCGTGTCGGACATCGGCGTGGCGTTGTCGCTGAGCATCAAAACCGTGAGCACCTACCGCACCCGCATCATGGAAAAGATGGGTATGCAGTCCAACTCCGACCTGACATACTATGCGATGAAGAACAACCTTCTCGACTAAGCGCACGCTTGCCGGTGTGCGCTAGCGCACTGATTTTTCTTCCAGTCTATAATTTGCCTGCCTACACTGTGAAGGAAATGGATGTATTTCACCGTCGAAACAGCGCCACACCACCGCTTGCCGCTGTACAAGACCCTCTTGTGCGTGACTTGCGCGCTGCTGCTGATCGTCAACGGTTTCAGCCTGTTTAATAATTTGCAAGCGCTGCGCGGCGCGCAGGTCCTGCTCAGCCAGACCGCGCGCGTGGCCGACCGCCTGCAATACCTGAACGTGCTGGTGCTGGATGCCGAGAGCAGCATGCGCAGCTATTTCCTGTCCGGCCGCGAGGCTTACCTCGGCCCGACCCGCACCGCGCTGGCCGACAGCGAAACCGAATTCAGGGAGCTGGAAAAGCTGCTGGCCGACAGTCCGACGCAGCTGAAGAACCTGGCGCAGCTGCACACGCTGGTGCGCCGCCGCCTGAGCATCATGAGCCAGGCGCTGGACGTGTACCGTGACGGCGGCTTGCAGGAAATCGTCAAGATCGCCAAGCTCAGCGACGACCGCGCCAGCATGGACGAGATCCGCCTGCTGGTGGTCATCATGGAGCAGGAGCAGAATGAAACGCTGAACGCGCGCAGCGCCATGTTCTACCAGGAATACCAGAAGGCGGTCATGCTGGGGGTGGGCATCAACGTGGTGGCCATCCTGGTGCTGATCATGTTCTACCAGATGGTGCGGCGCAGTTTCGCGCACCGCGCGGCGGTCGAGCACGCGCTGCAGTCGGCCAACGAGAACCTGGAATCGACCGTGCAACAGCGTACCGAACAGCTTTCCGTGCTGTCGCGCCACCTGATCAGCATCAGCGAGGAGGAGAAGGTGCGCTTGTCGCGCGAGCTGCATGACGAGCTGGGCGCCAACCTGACCTCGATCAGCATGGATATCGCGGCCGTCACCCAGCAACTGCGCAAGACCCATCCGGAACTGGCCGAGCAGCTCAAGCGCGCGCGCGGCACGCTGGTGGAAACGGTGGAGATGAAACGCCGCATCGTCGAGAATTTGCGCCCGAGCTTGCTGGACAACCTGGGCCTGTGTGCGGCCATCGAGAGTTATTGCCAGGAATTCAGCCGCTTGTCGCAGGTGCGCTGCGACTGCGACGTGGCGGCCGAGATCGAGGCGCTGACGCCGCGCTCGGGCGATCTGTCGATCGCCTTGTTCCGTATCGTGCAGGAATCGCTGACCAATATCCGCAAGTACGCCAAGGCCAGCCGGGTGACCGTGACCCTCAACCGCAACGGCGAGGGCTTGATGCTGCGGATTATCGACGACGGCATCGGCATCGCCTCCGACACCATCATCAAGCCGATGTCGCACGGCCTGCTGGGCATGCGCGAACGGGCCTTGCTGCTGGGCGGCACGCTGAACATCCGGCGCGGCCGCAATGACACCGGCACTTGCATCGAGGTGGCGATCCCGCTGCGGGAGCGCCCACCCGAGGCCGACAAGCGCATCGCGCTGCCGCCGGCCATCAGCGAAGTGATCAGCAGCGCGCTACATCAACGCGCAGACGATCAAACTCCGTCTTCGCCACCTTATAGCACTCGCCCGCATACGCCTCCAAGCCTGAGCGATCAAGCACAGTGATGTTGCCGCGGCGGTAGGTGATCAGGCCGTCGTCCTGCAGCTTGCCGGCGGCGGCGGTGATGCTTTCACGGCGCACGCCGAGCATGATGGAAATCATTTCCTGGGTGACCTTCAGCGCGTTCGACGGCGAGCGGTCGAGGCGGTCCAGCAGCCAGCGGCACAGTTTTTGTTCGATCGAGCTGTGGCGGCCGCCCACGGCGTTCTGCGCCATTTGCGCGAACAGCGCGGTGTTGTAGCGCATCAGCAGGGCCGGCAGCGAGCCGCCCTTGGCGAAGGCGTCGCGCAGATGCTGGGCCTTCAGGCGGTAGCCGTAGCCGGCCGCCTGCACCACGGCGCTGCACATGGCGCGTTCGCCTTCGAACAGCGAGACGCCCACCACACCCTCATGGCCGACCACCGCGATCTCGGTGGTGGCGCCGTCTTCCATCACATACAGCAGCGAGACGATGGCGGTGGTGGGGAAGTGCACGTATTCCATCTGCGTGCCGAATTCAAACAGTTCTTTGCCAAATGGCAGTTGTACCAGTTCCAGATGTTCAAACAGGGATTCCAGTACTTCGCGCGGCAGGGCGGCAAGTAATTCGTTCTGCTGGGCGCCGCTTAGGGAGGCGGCGCGGGGCGCGAGTTTGGTCGTCATGGTGATCCTCATAAAGCAAGTTACGTGTTGACGTAACTTTATGAGGATTGTTAATTGGCGAACATAAGATCAAGGGACGCCCAAATGTAGGCGCAAGACATGCGCGTTTGTAGTCCTGGTCCTACAAGGGCCACTGTCTTTCTCGGAGAGGCAGCGGCATAATGGCATAACTCCCGACGATGTGGCGCACGATTATGCATGTACTGGTGGTGGAAGACGATGCGGTATTGGCCGACGGCTTGAGCCGCGTGCTGGGCAGCCACGGCATGGTGGTGGAGGTGGTCGGCAACGGCGCCCAGGCCGACCAACTGCTGCAGCGCGGCGCCGCCGCCGAGGTGGTGGTGCTCGACATCGGCCTGCCCGGCATGGACGGTTTCGAGGTGGTGCGCCGCCTGCGCGCGCGCGGCAGCGCCGTGCCGGTGCTGTTGCTGACGGCGCGCGACGCGGTCGAGGACCGGGTGCGCGGGCTGGAGCAGGGCGCCGACGACTACCTGGTCAAGCCGTTCGCCACCGCCGAGCTGGTGGCGCGCGTGAAGGCGCTGGCGCGGCGCCACACGCCGCCGCAGACGGCGCTGGCGATGGGCCGGCTGTCGCTGGACGTGGCCGCCAAGCGCGCGCGCGTGGGCGACAAGGTGGTGGAGCTGTCGGTGCGCGAATGGGCGGTGCTGGAATTCCTCCTGCAACATCCGTCGCGCGTGGTGTCCAAGCAGCAGATCATCGACGCCATCCTGCCCTGGGGCGACGACCTGAGCCTGAACGCGGTGGAAGTCTACATCTCGCGCCTGCGGCTGAAGATCGCCGACGGCGGCGTCACCATCCGCACCATCCGCGGCTTCGGCTACATGCTGGAGCCGGGCGCATGAGCAGCATCCGCCTGCGCCTGCTGAAGTGGGTGATCCCGCCGGTGCTGCTGATGAACCTGGGCGCCGGCGCGCTGGCCTACACGCTGGCCTCGCCGCACCTGCGCGAGGCGGTGCTGCGCACGCTGATCCTGGTGGAGATCGTGATCGGGCTGGGCTGCGTGGGCCTGATCTGGTTCTCGGTCAGCAATGGCTTGCGGCCGCTGAGCCGGCTGCGCGCCGACCTCAACGCGCGCGACGGCGACGACCTGGCGCCGCTGGCGGCCGACGCCGTGCCGTATGAGCTGGAACCGCTGGTGTCCTCGTTCAACGGCCTGCTGGCCAAGGTGGGTGAGGGCGCGCAGGCGCGCCAGGATTTCCTCGCCAACGTGGCGCACCAGTTGCGCACGCCGCTGGCCGGCCTCAAGACCCAGCTCGAATGGCTGGGCGCGCGCCATGCCGAGCCGGAAACCGTGCAGTCGGTGCGCCTGATGCTGTCCGCCACCGAGCGCATGATACGCCAGACCAACCAGCTGCTGGCGCTGGCCCGGGCCGAGCCGCAGCATTTTGAAAAGGCGCGGCTGGAGCCGCTGGCGCTGGACGCGCTGGTGGCCGAGGCGGTGCAGGGCTTTGTCGACCAGGCCACGCTCAAGTCGATCGACATCGGCTTCGACCTGGCGCCCGCCACCGTCACCGGCGACCGCTTCCTGCTGCGCGACCTGATCGACAACCTGATCGACAACGCCATCCGCTACACCCCGGTCCACGGCGCGGTGACGGTGACCGTGCGGCCCGGCCTGCTGACGGTGGAGGACAACGGCCCCGGCATCCCCTCGGCCATGCGCGAGCAGGTGTTCAGCCGCTACGTGCGGCTGGACGACAAAACCCATGGCAGCGGCCTGGGCCTGGCCATCGTGCGCGACATCGCCACCGTCCACGGCGCCAAGCTGAGCATTTCCGATCCCGCCAGCGGCCGCGGCGTCCTGTTCACGGTGAAATTTCCCTGAATTTGTGCGCTTGTCAGGGGTCTGTCAGGATTTCCTCAGGGAAATGACAGACAGGCGGGCTACACTGCAACTCATCAGATTCCGGCATGAGGAGCAGCGCGATGAAACGCATCCAGCAAGGTTTCACCCTGATCGAGGTGATGATCACGGTGGCCATCGTCGGCATCCTGCTGGCCGTGGCGGTGCCGGCCTACAGCGACTACGTCACGCGCGGCCGCCTGAGCGAGGCCTTCACCGCGCTGGGCGGGGCGCAGCCGGCCGCCGAGCAGTACTGGTCCAACAACCGCACCTACGTCAACTTTGACGGCTCGCCCGGCTTCCCGGCCGCCACCCCCAACTTCACCTACGCGCTGAGCAACGCCACCACCTCCACCTACACCATCACCGCCACCGGCACCGGCAAGATGGCCGGCTTCGTCTACACCCTGAACGAGAGCGGCACACGCGCCACCGCCGGCAGCCCAACCGGCTGGGGCACCAGCACCTCGTGCTGGGTCGACCACAAGGGCGGGGTATGTTCCAACTAGCGCGCCAGGCCGGCTTTACGCTGATCGAGCTGCTGGTCACCATCACCATCTTCGGCATCATGCTGGCGATCGGCATCCCCAACGCCAGCAACTGGCTGCTGACCAACCGCGCGCGCAGCGCCAGCGAGTTCTACGCCGAGGGCTTCAGCATGGCGCGCCGCCAGGCGGTGTCGCACAACGCGTTCAGCCGCATCTCGCTCACGCCCAACGTCAACACCGGGCAGATGGACTGGCAGGTCGACATCTGCTTCGTCGGCGCCGATACCGCCTGCGCGCCCGGCGACGACAGCTGGTCCACCACCGCCGCGCCGGCCGCCAACGACCCCGAGGGCGCGGCCGGCTTCCGCTCCATCTTCCGCGCCGCCGATTCGCTGCCATCGTCCGAGGTGCTGCTGCCGACCACGCTGCCGGCCGGCGCCTCGCAGGTGTACTACACCGCCACCGGCTGGGTCGACACCACGTTCGCGCCGCGCCTGACGCAGCTGCGGCTTGATCCGTCCACCCAGTACGCGCACAACGTGCCGGTGGTGGCGCTGGTGGTCACGCTGGCCGGCATGGCCACCAAGTGCGACCCGACGTTGGCCGCCACCGATAACCGGGCCTGCCCGCCATGAACGCCATCGCCGCCCGCCGCCAACACGGCATCGCTTTGCTGGAAGTGATGCTGGCCATCGTCATCCTCGGCATCGGCCTGCTGGGCACGGTGGGCTTGCAGGCGCGCGCCTACTCGGCGCTGTCGGACGCCGGCATGCGCGCCGAGGCCACGCTGGCGGCGGAAAAACTGATCGGCGTGATCAACGCCGACCTGCCGAATATCGCCCAGTACAACCTGGCCGAGGGCGCCACGCCCAACACGCAACTGGCGGCCTGGGCCACCGAGACGCGCCGCAACATCCCGGGCGCGACGCTGTCGGTGCAGGTGCAGGACCAGCCGGCCCAGAACCGCTACCAGGTCGATATCTCGATCCGCTGGCAGCGCAAGGCGCGCAGCGAGCAGAATCGCCACCGCGTCACCTCCTACATCGCGCGCTGACATGAGGACGCCCGCCCGACATCGCCGCCACGGCTTCTCGCTGGTCGAACTGATGGTCAGCGTGGTGATCGGCCTGCTGGCGCTGCTGTTCGCCACGCGGCTGGTGATTAGCGGCGAAGCCAACAAGGACGCCGCCGTCGGCGGCTCCGACTCCATGCAAAACGGCATGCTGGCCATGTTCTCGCTGAGCGGCGACGCCGCCACCGCCGGCTGGGGCCTGAACGACCGCACCGTGGCCGGCTGCAACACCGTCTTCAGCGACCAGCGCGGCTACCAGCTGCTGGGGGCCAAGCGGGACGGCGTCGACGTCACGCCGCTGGCGTCGGTGGTGATCCAGTCCAATGGCACGGCGCCGGACGTGATCTCGTTCAACAGCGGCAGCGCCAACGCCGGCGTCGGCTCCATCATGATGACGGCCGACTACGGCGGCGAAAGCTTTGTGGTCAGCGCCCAGCGCGGCCCCTACGGCTACAACCCCGGCGACGTGCTGGTGGTGGCGCCGCAGGCGCCGGACCGGCCGTGCACCGTCATGCAGATGGCCGGCCTGAACCCGGCCGTCGGCCGCGAGGCCGAGTTCCTGCTGGCCGGCGGCCCCCAGTTCCGCTACAACGCCGCCGCCAGCATGGCGCAGGGCTATGCCAAGAACGTCACCTTCATGTACAACCTCGGCCAGCCGGACCTGCTGCACTTCCATACCTGGTCGGTGCGGAACGGCATCCTGCTGCTGCGCGCCACCGACCTGGCCGGCGCCGAGCTGGCGGGCGCCGCGGTGGCCGACAACATCGTCTCGATCAAGGCGCAATACGGCTTCGACAACCGCGCGCTGCCCAACTACGATCCCAATCCATCCGGCAACGGCACGCAAATGGTGGCCACCGCCAACGGCGGCATGCAGATCACGGTCTGGAGCCCGACCATGATCGACGCCGACAACGACGGCGTCAACGGCGGCCCCGGCGATTATCAGCGCATCACGGCGGTGCGCATCGCGGTGGTGGCGCGCAGCAAGACGATCGAAAAGCCGGCGCCGGGCGGCGCCTGCGGCGCCACCACGGCACAGCCGACCGTGTTCGGCAACGCCGTGCCGTCCGGCGTGGCCCCGGTGCCGATGCAGGTCAACGTGGCGGTCGGCGGCGACACCATCGATTGGAAGTGCTATCGCTACCGGGTGTTCGAGACCATCGTGCCCATTATTAATTCCCAGTTCCGGCCATGAAACAGCTCCGATATCAGCGCGGGATTGCCTTGCCGATCATGCTCATCATGCTGGCGGTGATGATGGTCAGCAGCATTTACCTGCTCAAGTCCAGCACCTCCAGCACGCTGACCACCTCCAACCTGGCCTACGAGGCGGCCCTGACCAAGGCCGCCGACGCCGGCCTGCACGCCGGCTTCACCTACCTGCGCACGGTGCCGAACAAGAACCTGCTGCTGACCGACCAGGCGGCCGCAGGCTATGTGGCGACCCTGCCGCCCAACTGGACGGTCGGCAACCCCAACTTCTGGCTGGGCGCCGTCACGCTGCCGCCCGACACCGACGGCAACCGCGTGCAGTACGTGATCCACCGCATGTGCAACCTGCCGGGCGCCTATGACGAAAACAACAACCGCTGCCAGCTGACCGCGCCGCGTCCCGGCACCACCGGTCCGCGCGCGCTGGGTGAAACACTGAAAGTCGACGCTTCCAACCTGGCCGTCGCGGCGCAGATCCACTACGTGGTGACGGCGCGGGTGTTCGGCCCGCGCGGCGGCAACGTGATGACGCAGGCCGTCATCATGAAAGGTCCCTGAGGAATCATCATGAAAAAGCTACTTATCCTGCTGGCCTGCCTGATCGCGTCGCCGGCCTGGGCCGCGCCGACCCAGATCGCGCAAGTGCCGCTGCTGAACATCACCGGCACCGGCACCGTCAAGCCCAACCTGATGCTGCTGTTCGACAATTCCGGCTCGATGGACCAGACCTACACGCCGGACTACGTCAACGACAGCCTGTGCCGCAGCAGCGTGTCGCTGCAGGCCGGCGTGATGGCCTGCAACGTCGGCCACCCGCCGTTCATGAGCCCGGACTTCAACAAGCAATACTACAACCCGGCCATCCACTACCAGGTGCCGATCAGGTCGGACGGCAGCTACTATCCCGAGCAAAACGCCGCCAACACCGGCAACTGGACCGTGGTCAGCAACGACGGCTTCGGCGCCCGCCGCGCCGACCTGTTCGGCAACACCGGCAGCAACAACATCAACCTGGTGAGCGGCTTTCCGGACTTGAAGTGGTGCACCACCAGCAGCAGCGGCGTGTGCCAGTTCAACACCTCGACCTACAGCTATCCGGACGCCACCTACCGCTCGCCGGTGGACATCACCACCGGCCCGTACTACTACACCATCGGCGTGGGCCAGTACTGCGCCGATGACACCATGAAGAACTGCAAGTCGACCAGCATCGGCGCGACGGCGCCGGCCGGCTACCCGGTGCCGGTCAAGGTGCGCTGGTGCAGCGACCGGCTGCTGACGCAGTGCCAGGGCAAGCGCGTGGGCAGCTTCATCTACCCCAGCTATTCGGCGCCGGCCGGCGCGGTGGCCTCGTACGGCACCATCGCCATCGGCGCCTCGGCCGGCGCCGGTTCGCTCAGCATCACCAACATCGCGATCGCCGAACCTAGCGGCAGCGTCAACATCACCAGCGGCAGCATGACCGCCAGCACCGGCACCAACACCGCGCTCAAGCAGCAGACCCTGGCCAGCACGGTGGCCGCCAACATCATCGCCCGCAACACCACCAACCAGAACTATGCCTGCGTCAAGACGCCGACCGGCCAGCCGAGCGTGCCGGCCTGCAGCGTGTTCGGCATCACCCTGACGGCGGAGAACGTGGTGGCGGTGGTGCCGGTCGTCTGCACCGGCGCCAAGAACCTGACCAACTGCGTGACCGTCAGCGACAGCTCGCGCGCCGGCTGGGGCTTCACCGTCACCGCCAGCACCACCCGCATCGCGCCGGCCTACGTGACCTTCAGCGGCACCACCGCCAACAGCGGCTCGCCGGCCATGGACCTCAGCAAATACAACGGCAACAACCTGTACAGCACCAGCATGGCGATCGGCCGCAACCAGACGGCGGCGCAGGTGGCGGCGCTGTTCGTCGCCAAGATCGGCACCGGCGGCACCTACAAGGCCTATGCCGGCACCAACAGCAATTGCGTCAACACGCTGCCGGCCAACAGCGTGTGCGTGGTCGACAGCGGGGCGCTGACCAACACCGGCGCGCTGACCATCGGCGCGGTGACCAATCCCGGCTCGCTGACGTCCAGCGCCACGGCCGCCATCATGGACACCATCCCGACCACCACGGCGGCGCTGTCGGCCGGCTCCGGCGCGCCCAATCCGTTCGTGCGGGTGAACATCGTCAGCGGCCAGACCTATCCGAAATCGGTGGACCGCACCGACTGCGCCGGCGCCACCTGCACCTACGCCGAGGAGATGACCAACTTCGCCAACTGGTACGTCTACTACAAGAGCCGCCTGCAAATGATGAAGACCTCGGTCGGCATCGCGTTCTCGCCGATCACGGCCAACTACAAGGTCGGCTACGTCAAGCTGTCCAACGCCGGCGCCGGCGGCGCCATCGACCTGAAGCCGGCCGACTTCACCGGCAGCGCGCGCTCCACCTGGTACAACACGCTGTACGCCACCACCACCTCGGGCTCGACGCCGATCCGCACCGCCATGGACAACGTCGGCCGCATGTTCGCCAACCTCACGCCGTACAACTACGCCAGCGGGCAGGAGGTGGTGCAGTACCCGTGCCAGCCGAACTTCCTGATCCTGACCACGGACGGCTACTGGAACGGCGCCACCACCAACAACGTGGTCAACAACGACAACGTGGAAAACAGCGCGCGCTTCTGCAGCATCTCGTCCGGCTGCGTCGACAAGCGGGCGCAGAGCCAGCCGTCGATCGCCGACGTGGCGCTGCACTGGTACAACGGCGGCTCCAGCACCGGCACCGTGTCGCTGCGGCCGGTGCTGGAACCGGACATGACCAGGCCCGGCTCGGTGCCCGCCGCCAACGGCGAGAACACCCATTTGCACATGAACACCTACACGCTGGGCCTGGGCGTGGACGGCGTGATGACCTATGAAGCCAACTACGACACCGCGCCCAAACCGGGCGGCGACTTCTACAACCTGATCACCCAGGCGCCCACCGGCTGCCCGTGGAATGGCGGCGGCGCCTACGTCTGGCCCGATCCGGACGTGACCAACACTGCCAGCACCGTGCAGGAGCGGGTGGACGACCTGTGGCACGCGGCCATCAACGGCCATGGCAAATACTTCAGCGCGCAGGATCCGAAAGACGTGGTGAGCGGCCTGCGCGAGGCGCTGTCGAACATGCAGGTGCGCACCGGCGCGGCGGCGGCGGCGGCCACCTCGACCCCCAACATCACGCTGACCGACAACGACATCTTCTCGGCCACCTTCACCACCGTGCGCTGGTACGGCGAGCTGACCGACCGCAAGATCGACACCACCTCCGGCGAGGTGATCAAGACGCCGACCTGGAGCACCAGCACCACCGTGGGCAAATCGATCGCCACCCGCAAGATCAAGATGATGCAGGCCGCGCAGGCGCCCGGCACCGATCCGGTCGAATTCACCTTCGACAATATGGACGCCGCCGCCAGGCTGTGGTTCGCCAACAAATGCGGCGTCCTCAACCAATGCACCTTGCTGTCGGCGGCCGACAAGGCCACCGTCAACAGCGGCACCAACATGGTGAACTGGCTGCGCGGCGTGCAGGATTACGCCGACGACAACCTGTTCCGCGCCTACAGCACCACCACCGACGCCAGCGGCGCCACGGTGCCGATCGTGATTGGCGACATCGCCTCGTCCAAGCCGGCCTACCTGCGCGAGCCGCACAACAACTATCCGGACACCGCCTACGCCGACTACAAGACCGCCTACGCCAACCGTCCGGGCACCGTGTTCGTGGCGGCCAACGACGGCATGCTGCACGCCTTCGACGGCGCCACCGGCAACGAGCGCTGGGCCTACGTGCCGCGCATCGTCATGAGCAAGATGGCGGCGCTGGCCAGCACCACCTACGGCACCAACCACCAGTTCACCGCCGACGGCTCGCCGGAGGTGGCGGACGTCAAGATCGGCGGCCAGTGGCGCACCATGCTGGTGGGCGGCCTGAACGCGGGCGGCCGCGGCTACTACGCGCTGGACGTGACCGACCCCACCGCGCCCAAGGTGATGTGGGAGCTGTGCGCCGACGCCGCCGTCTGCCCGCAGCACAACGACCCTGACCTGGGGCTGAGCTTCGGCAACCCGCAGTTCGGCATCTGGCAGGACAAGTGGGTGGTGTTCCTGACCTCCGGCTACAACAACATCCCCGGCACCGACGGCGTGGGCACCGGCACCGGCAACGGCGTGTTGTACATCGTCGACGCGGCCACCGGCGCCATCCTGGCGCGCGCCAGGACCAACTCCGGCGACACCACCACGCCGTCCGGCCTGGCCAAGATCACCGCCATCAGCAGCGATCCGCTGGCCGACGCCAAGGTCACCTACGTCTACGGCGGCGACGTGCTGGGCGCGATGTGGCGCTTCGACCTGACCGCCACCAGCGGCGCCATCTCGGTGCTGAAGATGGGCGACGCCGGCGTCAGCAAACCGATCACCACGCGTCCGGACGTGACCCAGTGCGGCGTGCCGATCACCAGCACCGACGCCAGCGGCGTGACCAGCACCCGGACCAGCGCGGTGCGGATGGTGCTGTTCGGCACCGGCCGGCTGCTGGACGTGCCCGACACCTCCAACACCGACGTGCAGACCCTGTTCGCCTTGAAGGACAGCGGCACCGCGCTGGGCAGCATCCCGACCTCCAACCTGGTGCAGCAGGTGCTGAGCGTGCAGGGTTCCTCAAGCAACTCGGTCACCTACGCCATCACCGACACGCCTGTGGACCTGTCGCAGAAGGACGGCTGGTACTTCCACTGGAACCTGAACGCCGGCGAGCGCATGAACCTCGATCCGCAAATCGTCAGCGGCGTGGCCAACGTCATCACCAACATCCCGTCCTCGTCGTCGGCGTGCTCGGTGGGCGGCACCAGCAACCTGTATCAGGTGGACGTGTGCACCGGACAGGGCGTGAACGGCGACCCGGCCGGGTCCACGCTGTCCAGCACCTCGGCGGCGGTGGGCTTCATCATCGTGCGCCTGCCGAGCGGGCAGCTGAAACTGATCACCACCTTCGCCGACGGCAGCAACGCCACCAGCCGCACCAAGGAACTCGACACGGCCGAGGCGCACCGGGTCGGATGGCGTCGTATTAAAGGAGAATAAAGGGTATAATCGAGGGTTTGCAGAACCGCCTTAGATCGCCCCAACATGGTCAACGATACCGAAAACACAATCCCCGAGAACAACGACGACGCGCCGGTTGCCGGCAGCGCCAGGACGCCGGCCCTGATCGCGCGTGAAGTACAGCGCCGCCGCACCTTCGGCATCATCTCCCACCCGGACGCGGGTAAAACCACGCTGACCGAAAAGCTGCTGCTGTTCTCGGGCGCGATCCAGATGGCCGGCACCGTCAAGGCCCGCAAATCGGGGCGCCACGCGACCTCGGACTGGATGGAGATCGAAAAGCAGCGCGGCATCTCGGTGGCGTCGTCGGTGATGCAGTTCGAATTCCGCGACCACGTGGTCAACCTGCTGGACACCCCGGGCCACCAGGACTTCTCGGAAGACACCTACCGCGTGCTGACCGCGGTCGACTCGGCGCTGATGGTGATCGACGCCGCCAAGGGCGTGGAAGCGCAGACCATCAAGCTGCTGGACGTATGCCGCATGCGCAACACGCCGATCGTCACCTTCATGAACAAGATGGACCGCGAAACGCGCGACCCGCTGGAACTGCTGGACGAGCTGGAATCGGTGCTGAAGATCCAGTGCGCGCCGGTGACCTGGCCGATCGGCATGGGCAAGAACTTCCGCGGCGTGTACCACCTGCTGAACGACACCATCATGCTGTTCAAGGCCGGCGAGGAGCGCGCCGACGGCGCGTTTGAAATCATCGAAGGCATCGACAACCCGCGCCTGCAGGAGATGTTCCCGCTGGAGATGGACCAGTTGCGCATGGAAGTGGAGCTGGTCAACGGCGCCTCGCACCCGTTCGACCTGCAGGAATTCCTGGCCGGCGTGCAGACGCCGGTGTTCTTCGGCTCCGCCATCAACAACTTCGGCGTGCGCGAGATCCTGTCGGCGCTGGTCGACTGGGCGCCGGCGCCGCGCGAGCGCGACGCCACCGTGCGCGCGGTCGATCCGAAGGAAGAGCCGTTCACCGGTTTCGTGTTCAAGATCCAGGCCAATATGGACCCGGCGCACCGCGACCGCATCGCCTTCCTGCGCGTGTGCTCGGGGCGTTTCGAGCGTGGCATGAAGGTCAAGCACCTGCGCCTGGGGCGCGAAGTGAAGGTGTCGTCGGTGGTGACGTTCATGGCGTCGACCCGCGAGCAGGTGGAAGAGGCGTACGCCGGCGACATCATCGGCCTGCCGAACCACGGCAACATGCAGATTGGCGACTCGTTCTCCGAAGGCGAAATGCTGACCTTCACCGGCATCCCGTTCTTCGCGCCGGACTTCTTCCGCCAGGTGCGCATCCGCAACCCGCTGAAAATCAAGCAGCTGCACAAAGGTTTGCAGCAGCTGGGCGAGGAGGGCGCGGTGCAGGTGTTCAAGCCGGTGCAGGGGGGCGAGCTGGTGCTGGGCGCGGTGGGCGTGCTGCAGTTCGAGGTGGTGGCGAGCCGGCTGCTGAACGAGTACGGTGTCGATGCGGTGTTTGAAGGCACCAGCATCAGCAGCGCGCGCTGGGTGTCCAGCGATGACAAGAAAGCGCTGGCCGACTTCGAGGACCAGCTGGGCCACAACGTCGCCTACGACGCGGCTGGCAACCTGGCCTACCTGGCCACCTCCAGCGTCAACCTGCGCCTGACGCAGGAACGTTGGCCCAAACTGCAATTCCACGCCACCCGCGAGCACTCCGCCAAGCTCGTCTAAACTCCGGGGTCAGGTCCTCCATTTCTACACGAGCCCAGCATTAGGCGCGCCTACTGCTGGGCTCGTGTAGAAATGGAGGACCTGACCCCGGATTACGGCTCATCAGTTGGCGGCCATGGCGCGCAACAGGGCCGGCACTTCGGTGCTGATCTCGCGCGCCAGGTAGCCCAGCGGCCCGTGTTTCAGGGCCAGTTGTTCTCCCGCCATGGCGTGCAGGGCGACGCCCCACGCGGCGGCTTGCTCCAGCGACGCGCCGCGTGCCGCCAGGCCGGTGATGATGCCGGCCAGTACGTCTCCCGATCCCGATATCGCCAGCCCCGTGTTGCCGCCTTCGTGGCGCCATTCGTGCTTTTCAACGTCGGCAATCACGGTCAGCGCGCCTTTCAGCGCCACCGTCGCGCGCCAGCGCTGCGCGGCCAGCCGGGCGGCGGCTTCCGGCTGGGCCAGGATGTCGTCCTTGTCGGCGCCGGTCAACCGGGCCAGTTCGCCCGCGTGCGGCGTCAGCAGCACTGGATGGTCGAAGCGCAAGCCGCCGACTGCCGCGCCGTCCGCGCCCTCTGTCGCGATCGGACCGCAGTCGGCGTCGCGGCTGACGATGCTCATGCCGGCGGCGTCCAGGATCAGCGGCGCGTGGCCGCAATGCGGTAGCAGTGCCCGGACCAGGCGGCAGCTTGCGGTGTCGTCCTGCATGCCGGGGCCGATCAGCACGGCGCTGGCTTGCCCGCACAGTTCGTGCAGGTCGGACCGGTTATCGGCCAGCAGGCCGCCGTCCGGCGTTTCCTGCAAGCCTAGTACGCGTGCTTCGGGCACCGCTACGCCGACTTGCGGCGCCACGCTGGCCGCCGTGGCGATCGCCAGCTTGCCGGCGCCGGCGCGCAGGGCGGCGGTCGCGGCCAGCAGCACTGCACCGGGCATCTCCCGCGATCCCGCGACAATCAGCGCGTATCCTCGTTCATTTTTATCCGCGTCGGGACCCGGCATGGGCAGCGGCCAGTCGCGCAGCAGGCGGGCGGTGATGTCGATGCTCATGATTTGGGCGCGGCGGGTTGGTCTTTTTGGTGGGTTACCGGGGTACCGGTTTGTTCCAGCGGCGCCACGAAGTTGGCTTGTACCAGCACCAGCTTGCCGTGCTTGCCAGCCGATGGATCGAAACGGTACTCGGTGATGCCGCAGTTGGGCACGTCGCCGGCGCGGTCGATCGCCAGGATGGCGTCCTCGTCCAGCCGCTCCAGCAGGTAGCGGAAGCAATTGACGATGACCTGGTGGGCCACAATCAGCACCCGTTCGCCGTGATATTCGCGGGTCATGGTGTCGATCACGCTGCGCAGACGCAGGATGACGTCGCACCAGCTTTCGCCGCCGGGCGGCCGGAAATAGAATTTGCCGACGTGGGCCCGTTGTTCCGCCAGTTCTGGATATTTGTCGTGGATGCCGAGTGGTGTCAGCCTGTCAAGAATGCCGAATTCCTTTTCCCGCAGCCGCTCATCCCCAGCCACCGCCAGCAGACTGTCGCGGTCGAGGTGATCAAGCACCACCTTGGCCGTCGCGCGGGCGCGGACGTAGGGTGAAAACAGCACGACATTGGGCTGGGCGTCCGGCGCCATGGCCTGGAACCAGCCGCTCATGGCCTGTGCCTGACGGTGTCCGAGTTCCGACAGCGGCACATCGACGTCGCGGTCGGCCAGGTCGATCAGCAGCTTTTTGCCGGCTTCCGCCTCGTCGCGGGCGACGTTGCCGGCGCTTTGGCCATGCCGGACCAGCCAGAGTTGCTGCGGCCATTTCTGTTCCATCAGCGCTCCCCCAGATCCAGTTCGACCCACACCGGCGCATGGTCGCTGGGCTTCTCGCGGCCCCGCACGTCGCGGTCCACGCCGGCCTTTTTCAGCGCCGGCGTGAGCGCTGGGCTGAGCAGGATGTGGTCGATGCGCAGGCCGGCGTTGCGCTGGTAGGCGTTGCGGAAATAATCCCAGAAGGTATATATAACTTCGCCCGGATGGGTGACGCGCAGGGAATCGCACCAGCCTTGCTCAATTAGCCTATGAAACGCCGCGCGCACCTCGGGGCGAAATAAAGCGTCATCCAACCAGCGTTCCGGCTTATATACGTCCAGCTCGGTCGGCATGACATTGAAATCACCCGCCAGAACGGCTGGGGCGCCGCTCTCGATTAATTTGGACGCGTGCAGGATAAACCGCTCAAACCATTTTAATTTGTAATCGAATTTTGGACCGGGAGCAGGATTCCCATTCGGTAGATATAAGCCTCCGATAATAACCCCATTCACCACCGCCTCAATATACCGGCTTTGCGCATCGTCGGGGTCACCGGGTAATCCCCGTCCGGTTTCAACCGGCTGCTGACCACGCGCGAGTATGGCCACGCCATTCCAGCTTTTTTGTCCATGCCAGATGGCTTGATAACCCGCCTCATTGATTGCCGCTTCCGGGAATTTTTCCTGCGGGGCTTTCAATTCCTGCAGGCAGACGGCGTCCGGCCGGGTTTCATCCAGCCATTGGAGCAGGGCGGGCAGGCGGCTGCCGATGCCGTTGACGTTGAAGGTGGCGATACGCATGGGGCAAGTATAAACAGCTAGTCCTGACGCGCCGGTGCGCCAACGCACGCAACAAGGGCTGCGATAGCCCGTATTCAAGCCAGGAATTGGCGTGATCCAGCCAGATTCTGGCAAGGAGAGCAAAAGCCGCTTGACAGGCGCGGTCGCGACGTATACTGTATTAATCAACTAATACACAAATACAACCGCCATGGCCACGCACACAGCTTCCTTGTTCACCATAACGACCGGCTCGTCCGATCCTATTTACCGGCAACTGATCGAGCAGGTGCGGCGGTTGATTGCCGCCGCCGTTCTCAAACCCGGCGATGTTTTACCGTCTGTCCGCGATGTGGCGGTCACTTTGGCGGTGAATCCCATGACGGTTTCCAAGGCCTATAACATGATGGAAACCGAAGGTTTATTAAGCAGGGCGCGCGGCGTTGGCATGCTGGTGGCGCAAAGTAAATTACAAGAAGGGCGGGAAAATCTTTTAAGACCCACATTGGAACGGGCCGCCGCCGAAGCCCGCCAATTGGAACTGGATAACGAAACGGTGCTGAATCTGTTTAAAAAAATACTCGGAGAAAATAAATGAAAGCCAATGTCGTCGAAATCGCCAACCTGCATAAAGCCTTCGGCCAGCAGCAGGTTTTACAGGGTATTAACTGGAATATCGAATCGGGCAAGGTGATTGGATTATTGGGCCGGAATGGCGCCGGTAAATCCACCTTGCTGGAGTGCCTGCTTGGCTTGCGCGAGGCGGACGCCGGCGGCAGCAAGCTGTTTGGTCAACAAGCCGGGGCACTGAACGAGGAGGCGCGCGCCAACATCGGCTACGTGCCGCAAAGGTCGGAGCTGTTTGAATGGTTGACGCCTTTGCAACTGCTGGACTATTTCAAGGCGCTGTACCCGCGCTGGAACCAGGCCAAGGTGGACAGTCTGATGCAACGCTGGGACCTGGCCGGCGAAGCGGCGACCAAGCAGATCAGCAAGCTTTCTGGCGGCCAGAAGCAGCGCCTGTCGCTGATCCGCGCGCTCGCGCATGATCCGAAATTGCTGGTGCTGGACGAGCCGGTCGCCAGCCTCGACCCGATCGGCCGCCGTGATTTTCTGCAAGAACTGGTCAATGACGTCATCGAACGCGACACCACGGTGATCTTTTCCACGCACATCCTGTCCGACCTGGAGCGGGTGGCGCTGGACGTGGCGTTTCTGCAAGGCGGCAAGATCGTGCTGCAAGGCGCGCTGGATGAGTTGCTTGAGGGTAAAAATCTCAGCCTCGAAGACCTGTTTGTCGAGGTGACGAAATGAACGCCGCCACCCGGCAATTGCTGTTACAGCTCCTGCGTGACCGCGCCAGTTGCGGCATGCTGGTGCGTTTGAGCTGGCTTGTGGGCGGCTTCGCCGTGATCCAGTTGGTCGTGAATTATCATTTCGGTAAGCCCGATTTTGGCAAACTGGTGCTGCTGTGGCTGATTGGCGGCATGTGCTATCTGTGGTGCGGGGCGTTCCTGAAGAATGCGGTGCAGCAGAACACGCCGGCCAACGCGGTGCTGGTGCCAGGCCTGCGGCGCAAGCTGATGCGCCTGACAGTGCTGCTGTACGCTGGCGCAACCCTGCTGACCGGCGCGCTCAGCGGCCTGCTGACCGGACGGCCGGGCTATGGCCTGCTGGTGGGCGCGCTGTTCAGCATTTACGTGCTGTATGCGCAGCGCTACAACTGGCTGAACTTCCTGCCATCGGTGGTCATCGTCGGTTCGCTGTGGGTCAGCAACCATCCAGTGGAACAGGTGCTGTCGGCGGCCGATGCGGTTGGCGAGCCGTTGCTGACTTCGTTCGGCATGACGCTGCTGGCGCTGCTGGCCCGGCCCGCCTTGCAGGCGCTGTTTCCGCAGGGCGGCGACCGTCATTGGGCGTGGTATCTGCGTTTCACGCGCCAACTGGCGGTTGCCAGCGGCAGCGTGCTGAATACCGAACCGGCGCACGGCGTGCCCGGACTGGCCTGGTTGCGCGCCCCCTACAACGCGGCCTTGCGCGCCGACAGCCGGCGTGGCGTCAACCGCGGCCGCCAGATGCTGCATACGCTGGGCACGCCCGCCCATGATGGCGGCGCGATCGTGTATGCCGTGATCTCGGCCTTGATCATGATCATGGTCGGGCGCTCGCTCGCGGCGAAGGGCGATGCGGTATTCACCATGGTGAGCAGCACCATGATGCAGGGCATGTTGATGATGAGTGTGGTGATCTACGCCTCCACGGTGGTTACGCATGCGGTGCGCCGTGGCGGCGAACAGGGCCTGTATCGCCTGACGCCCGCGGCCCCCGCCTCGAACCAATTCAACCGCGTACTGCTCGGCGCCTTGCTGTTCCGTTGCCTGCGCCTGTGGCTGATTTGTCTGCTGGCCATCTCCTGCATCGACGCCGTGATTCTTGGGCAGCCGCAGGTGCGCGGGATCACCTTCGCGCTGGCGACGTTGATGCTGCCATTCACGTTGCTGCTGATGCGCGACTATGCCAGCGCGCCGCCACGTCCGAACGCGGTGCTGATGGTGGTGACCGTCACGCTGGTGATGGCCGCCTACATCGCGCTGGCGATGGTGGATCAGGCTCACCCCGATTTGCCGTTGTTCTGGTTCGGCGGCGGCGTCGCGCTGGTGACGGCCATCGTCATGCGGCTGCGCTGGCAGCAACTGGTCGCGCTGCCGCCGTTGCTGCCGGCCTGCCGCGCGGCGGTCTAGTTGGGCGCATCAAGCTGTTCAGCTACTTGGCGGCGCTGGCCAGGGGTTTGCCTTTTTCCACCACATAGACACCGACCAGCTTCATGGTGCTCTTGCCGGTGTTGACGGCATCGTGGACGGTGCCTGCGGGGATGACGAAGGATTCGCCGGCCTTGACGCGGCGCGGGTCCTCGCCATCGATCAGGAGTTCGCCTTCGCCCTCCAGCACGTAGCTGATTTCATCGCCCGGATGGGAGTGACGCCCGGCGGCGACGCCGGCGTCCAGCTCCACCCTGGCGACCACCGCCTCGCGTCCGGGAACGGACACGTCGGTTTTTTGCAGGACTGTGCGGCGGATGGTGCCCGTTTGCGCCAGCGCGGTGCCGGCAATGAACATGACAATCAGGATAAGCTTGGCGGATTTCATGGCGTGTCCCTTCTTGTTATTGAAACACTAATTCTACGCTGCTTATCCGCCGTTGCGTCGTCCCAGCCACAAGGCGTCGGCAATTGCGCCGACCCAGCACAACAGCGCAAGCCATGACAGCCAATTGGCCACCGGGTTGTCGGCGCCGGACGCGTCGAGACGCGCCATGATCGCGCCGGGATCGGCGGCCAAGGCGCCGCTGTTCAATTCCGCCACCAACTGCGCCGACAGCGTCAGCACCTGGCGCACGATGTAGGACACCGCCAGCGCCGCCGGCACGATGAACAGCAGGCCGCGCATGGCGCGCGGCGGCCGCAGGAAGAAATGGCCCAGGCCGGGGAAGATCAATGCCGAGATCAGCGCGGCCTTGGTCGATGCTTTCATATCGCTCCTGTTGTTACTTTGTGTCCATTGATCGAACGCAAGAATGCGCAGCGTGGGCCAGCGTAGATTACAACATCTTGGCTGCCGGGGGGAATCATGCGTGCGATGATCGGAATGGCTTTGATGGTGTGCTGCGCGGCGCGGGCCGCGCCCAATGAAAAAGACGCGGTGGCGCTGGCCGAGAAGGGCGCGCAATACCTGCGCGCCCACGGCAGGGCCGAGATGGCGGCGCGCATCAACGGCAAGGACCCGGAATTCAACCAGGGCGCGCTGTACCTGGCGATGCGCGACCTGAACGGCATCACCGTGGCGCATCCGACCACCGCGCTGATCGGCAAGAACCTGCTGGATGTGCCGGACGCCGACGGCAAGCTGTTCCGGCAGGAGATGCTGGCGCTGGCGCGCGGACCGGGACGCGGCTGGGTCGACTACAAGTTCCGCAATCCGGAAACGGGCAAGGTCGAAGCCAAGCGCACCTACGTGCTGCGGGTGGACGACGTGGCGCTGGAAGCCGGCATCTACAAGCACTGAACGGCCGTGCTGCCCTTACCCCATCATATGCTGAGCAAACTCAAGATCGGCCCCAAGCTGCTGCTGGCGCCGGGCGTCGTGTTGATCCTGCTGATCGTGCTGTCGACCGGCGCCTATCTCGGCCTGCTGCGGCAGAACCAGTCGCTCGACAACATGGTGCAGCAGCGCGCTGTGCGGCTGAAGGCGGCCGCCGACCTGGTGTCCAACGCGCACAAGGCGCACACCGAGATCTACCAGCTGCTAACGTGGATCAACGCCAGCTTCTCGGCGCCGCGCGTGGACGCGCTGGTGCGCGACATCCACCTGCGCCACGCCGCGCTGGACCGCCAGTTCGCGCAACTGGAGATGGCCACCCAATCCGACCCGGCCGAGCGGCGCTTCGTGGTGCAGTCGCAGGCCGCGCACACCGTGTACGTCAAGGCCATGCAGGACGTGATCGAGCTGGCGATGGCCGACCAGTCGATGGCGGCCAACGCCATGTCCAAGGCGGAGCGCGCGTTCGACGTGGTCGAACAGCGGCTGGAGGAGTTGTCGCGGCTGGAACAATCGCTGAGCGAGCGCGCCTACGCCGACGCCGAGACCGACTTCAGCGTGCTGTCGACCTGGATGCCGATCGTGGTGGCGCTGTCGATCGCCTTGTCGCTGCTGGTGACCATGGCGGTGCGCAACGCCATGCTGAAAGAGGTGCGCGAGATCGGCGCGGCGGCGGTGGATCTGGCCGAGGGCAACCTGACGGTGCGCCAGCGCGTGTACGGGCGCGATGAAATCGCCGAAACCTCGCGCGCGCTGGACACCAGCATCCGCAATCTGAACACCACCCTGAAAACCATCCTGGCCTCGGCGCAGTCGATCGACCTGGCCTCGCGCGAGATCGCGCAAGGGAACACCGTGCTGGCGCGACGCACCCGCGCCCAGGCCGGCACGCTGGAGGAAACCGGCGGCGCGATGCGGCAGCTGGGCTCTCAACTGGAACGGGCCGGCACGCAGGCGGAACTGGCGGGGCAACTGGCGCACCGCGCCAACAGCTTCGCGGCACGCGGCGGCAGCGTGGTGCAGCGGCTGGTGGTGACCATGGCATCGATACGCGGCAGCTCGCGCCGGGTGGTGGAGATCGTCGGCGTGATCGACGGACTGGCGGTGCGGACGCACATGCTGGCGCTGAGCGCGGCGGTGGAGGCGGCGCGCGCCGGCGAGCATGGCGACGGCTTCGCGGTGGTGGCGGGAGAAGTGCGTTCGCTGGCGCAGCGGTCGGCGTCGGCGGCGCAGGAAATCAAACTGCTGATCGCCGATTCGGTCGCCGAGATAGACCACGGCACGCGCTCGGCGGAGGAGGCGGGCGCCTGCATGGTGGAGATCGTGGATTCGGTGCGGCAGGTGGGCGAGATCATCGGCCACATCGGCGACGACAACGCCGAGCAGGCGCAAGGCGTGTTGGGCATGCAGCAGGCCATCGTCAGCATGGACCAGATCACCCAGCAGAACCTGGCCCTGGTACAGCAGGCCGCCGCCGCGGCCAGCACCCTGCAGCGGCAGGCGGTCTATTTGTCGGAAGCGGTGGCCATCTTCAGGCTGGACGAAGGCGTCGAGCCGCCGGATGCCAACCGTCCCTCCGGTAGTTCGCGCGTGGTGCGTCTGCGGCTGGCTTCCGTGCGAAATTAATTCAAGCGGCGGCTGGGACGGCGCGCCAGCGGTCGCTGTCCTTCCGGATGTAGTGGGCGAACACGTAGCGCCACGGCATGGCGAGCGGGATGATGATGACCACGGCGCATTCGATGGCGGTGCCGATGATGGCCTCGTCCAGCGTGCCGTTCCGCCACGCGGGCAGGAACACCACCAGCATCCAGATGGTTTTCCAGGTGAGTTCCCAGAACAGCACCGGCAGCATCTGCAGCGGGTAGCGGATACCAACCACGCACAGCAGGCTGAATGCCGCCAGCATGCACTTCACCACGCCTTGCGACAGGCCCCATGGTTCGGCGTGCCGAATGATGCTCGGCCACACCACCAGCGCCAGTCCCAGCGCGATAATCAGATACACGGCTCTCAGCGAATACAGGCGAAACAGCGATACTTGCGGCATGGTGCGTCTCCTTATGGTGGTTGGGGCTACTCGACTTCCTTCAGGACTTTCTCAATCGCGATGATGCGGGTTTGCAGGTCCGCCAGCGCCGCGGCGGTTTGCTCCTGCGCGGCGACGGCTCGTTCGGCGATGGCGCGGTACGACTCTTCATTCCCGGCCAGTAGTTGCGCCTTCTTGAGATTGGTTTGCGAACGGATCAGATAAATCATGAAAATCGTTCCAAAGAAGATGGCGATGGTCGTCAGGTAAACCGGTTCAGACATAGATGCCTCTATTTTTCAGGGTTGTTAGTCAGGGTTGCTGCTGCTTCGGCGATCATGGCCGGCGTCAGGTCGATGGCGAAGGGCGCGGCCTCGAAAAAATTCAGCGCCTTGCCATCCTCCGACAACTCCAGCTGGCTGGTGACCAGACCTGCATCCTCCAGCTTCTGCAAATGCAAATGCAGCAAAGGACGGCTGATATTCAACTCACGGGCCAACTGGCTGACATAGTTCCGTCCACCCGCCGCCAGCGCCGCCACCACCCGCAAACGGTGCGGGTTCGACAGCGCTGAAAGCGCCGCCAGTAGCTGATCGCCTGTGAGATGTTTTGATTTCATGTGTAAAGAATATCTGACAGGTGTCAGCAAGTCAAAGCTTTTTTTTGGGGCGGAGCGCTTGTTGGGGAAGTTAAACCACAGCGGCGCCGAACGACTCCGGCCGCCGCGCAAGCAGATGAGACAGCCGTTGAAGTCCCGCTTGCAGGCGCGCACGGTCCTTGATGCTGCCCAAGGAGATCCGAATCGCGTTCGCGGGTACGCCGCCGGTGGCGAACGCCTCCGCCGGCGTGACCGCGATGCCCTCGTTGTCGGCCGCGCGCGCAAGCTGGGAGGGCGTCCAATACGCCGGCAGCTCGAGCCATACATGCAGGCCGTCTCCGGCGCCGCTGTATCGTCCCGCCAGAACATCCCGAGCCATCCGGTGGCGCAGACGCGCCTCGGTGCGGACGCCTTCCATCAATCTGTCGGCCGAACCGTCGAGGATCCACTGCGTGGCCAGAGCGGCGCTCAACGGAGCGGCCATCAGCGCGAATGATCTCAGCGCGGCAAGGAAGCGTTCGCGTTCCTGCGGGTCGCGTATCAACACGAAGGCGACACGCAAGCCGGGCGTCAGGCATTTCGACAGGGTAGAGATGTAGACCACCTGTTCCGGCGCCAACGTGGCGATGGGCGGCGGCGGGGCATTGGCAAGGAGCCAGTAGGGATCGTCCTCGACGATGCGTACCTTGCGGCGCTGCGCGATGCTGGCGAGCTCCTTGCGCCGGCGTTCCGGCATGGTGACGGTGGTCGGGTTCTGTAATGTCGGATTGAGGTAGACCAAGCCAGGCTGGTGCTGGCGGCAGGCATTCTCAAGCAACTCAGGCACCATCCCGTGCTGGTCCGCTTCCACCGCGATGAGGCGGCGGCCGAACTGTAGCGCGGCGGCGCGCAGGCCGGGATAACACGTTGGCTCCGCCAGAATCACATCGCCAGGCTCCGTCAGCGCAAGAATCAACGCGGCGATCGCCGCTTGCGCGCCCGGGCAGATAAGCAGCTGTTGGGCGTCCAGCTGCCCGAACATCGGCGCGAGCCATTTGGCGCCAGCCTTGCGGTCGGAATCGCTGCCACCGGCCAGGTGGTAAGTCATCAGCAATGCGCTGTCTGCCCTCATCAGCACTTGAGACAAACCTTGCTTCAACAGGTCGTCGAAGTCCACGCCATCTGGCGGTGGAGGAGTATTCATGCTCAGGTCGAGAACCGAGGTCAATTCGACTTTCGGCGCCGCGACATAAGTGCCGCGAGCGCCGCGCCCCTCCAACAAATTGCGGCGTCTGGCTTCATCGTATGCGCGTGTGACCGTCGTCAAGTCGACGTCCAGTTGGGCCGCCAACTGGCGCTGCGGAGGCAGACGGTCGCCCGGTTTCAGCGAGCCATCGGCTAGCGCCGCCTGCAGCGCGTCCGCGATCTGTAGGAAACGTGGCCCGCCGTGCGCGGCTAAGCGCGGCACCCAGAGAGGCGCATTTTCATCTTGTATGGTTTTTAACTGGGACATTATGTCTCAATGTATGGAAATTGCTTTGAAGTAGTATGCATCAAGTGATAGCCAGGAAATACATAAAATGATCGATTGGATCCCCGTAGTCTTCGTTATATTCAAGTTTCTCGTGCTCGGCGTGGGCATGTTCTTCGCCATCAAATGGCACTACGATCAAGGGAAGAGGGGGCGGGAAAAGGAAAGGAGCGCGGTGCTGCGCGCGGGCGGCAAGATCGCCGGGGTCTTCGTGCTGTCGGTTCTAGGCCTAGGCCTCGTCACCTTCTACCTTATCAGGCTGCTCGGGATGGACTTGACCTTCTTATGATGGCTAAGGGATAGTAGTTCGGACGCCGCTGTCCACTGATGGCTGGCGGCATTCCCCGTTGTGGACCTTCATCGA
This sequence comes from Duganella sp. SG902, assembly GCF_013376005.1. Taxonomy (GTDB): domain Bacteria; phylum Pseudomonadota; class Gammaproteobacteria; order Burkholderiales; family Burkholderiaceae_D; genus Rugamonas. The sequence continues at coordinate 56,836 of NZ_JABMJK010000025.1, forward strand.
ATATCTATTTTTCGACGCAATCGTAGGCCAACTTATAAAGATGAAATATCTTGAGTAACGTTTCATCGTGAATCGTCTTTGCGAAGCTCAAAATATTTAAATTCTCATATATATTCGATTGTGCCTTACCATTAGTGTAAGTTAGGTATTCGAATGATTCTATTGACAAATAATACTTATTTTTCGAAACATCTAAGTTACACTTAATTCGAGGAAAATACTTATGCTTGGCTTGGTTGACCAATGAAGCAAGCATTAAAAAGTTAACGTCATTTGAAAAATCTTTCAGCGCCTCATGCAGCTTGATTGCATGCGGGAATTTTTTAACAACATCGCTTATTAATTTCTTGTTCCATTTGAAGTGCTCATTATTAGAATTAGCTTCCGCTTTCGAAAGACCGCCAAGAAGGATATGCAAAGCAAACGGAAAAGCATCACAAGCCGCATGAATATTTTGAAGATAAGCGAGGCTTGCAGCCTCAAAGCGAATGCGAGCCGTACGATCAAACATCAATAGTGATGCTTCAAGATTCTTTGGGGTAGTACTTCTCTTTAGCTGCTGATAGTAATGAAAAGAATAATCCAATCGCTTGCCAAGCCAATTGAGCGCCTCTTTCAGATGGTTGACGAATTCAGGATTTTTCGTTGAGTCAACTTTTTCCAAGAATTTTTGAACATCAATACTGAGATCCACCCTATCTCCTAGCATTTATTTTTTTATATCAATCATCATAAAATTCGCCTAAAATCTTTACTGCTATGCCATTATTCCTCAACTCCGGGTATTGACTGCGCCAGTTAGATTAAAGAATTAATTTTTCTGCTACCTTTGCCTTCTATTTTTCGTCGTCTTGGAATGCATACTTTTGCGCCACATAGCGTGCACGTATCAGGCCAAGTCTGAGCTAGTACAATAATCAGACTATCCACTAATTAGCCAGATTAGGTACCCCAACCGGGTAAAATTTCGTCAACAAATACACGTACAGCTTCTGAGTTCATGCGATGTGGGGCGACCTGCCACCAAAGCGCGAGCAACCATGGCGACCTCTGTAAAACGCTGGGCACTTCGCCTCTGCAGATCCCATTCAATGCCTCACATTTCAGCCGGGACCATTGGTAACTGGATGGGTATATCTTTGTTTCGTTTGAACCAGTAGGCGCCTGAACCAGGCAATAATGCCAAGATTTGTCCAATACAAGTCGATGATGAGAAAGCTTTGTAAACCTAGCCCAAAGTGATTTGCATTTTCCCTTCATATTCGCTCGCACCAAAAGATGCAGGAGAGCTTCGGCAGTATAGGAGTTACCTGCAATAGCCTCCCGCGCCAATGATCTTCTTTTTGCTGAGAGTGGCATACCAAGCCTATGGCGAAGCACAGCATCGAAATCATAGTACGGGTTGGCTAAAGCAATGGTGCTGTTAGGCTGATTCGCAACTATAACTGCTGTGGCAAGCTCACTAATCTCGGCGTCTGGTCGCAGTGTAGGATCATTTCTCCGCAACCAAGTAACCCAAGGAATAAGATGTGCCACTACTGCTTCACCCCACAACTCAGGCTGGCGAGGTGGTTGTTTGAGCCACGAGCGAAGAGCATTTCTAGACGCCGCATCCAAAATGGGCATTTCTTCGTCAACAATAGACAAACAAGATAAAAGGCCGAATAACACACCTACTCGCCACCCGAAGATTTCTGGATCTGTAAACGCATCGCCCTCAACTAAGTGGTCTTTTTTGGTGACGTCGCTCCACAGCGCGGCCAAAGCGTCTATCAGGGCTTTCTGTGCGAGCTTCAAACTTTCACCGACAGCTGAAACGGATGCATCTCCATGCTTTTCAGACGCGGCAATCAGTGAAACGCAGCATAGTGTCCAAGCAGATATAACCGCGTGATGATTCTCCTTTTCTGCATGAATGGCGGTCACGATACCAGTAAGCCACGCAGCACTGCTAGCAGCCCTCGCTAACTCAGTCTGCTTCATACAATCATTATCTGCTGAAAGCTTCAGAATAGACTCCATCATCCCTGACAGAATATCCACCTCAAGTGGTTCGCGAGGGTCCGCCATATAAAGCTCCAGCAAAGCCCGGTTATCTCTCAACTCACTTGGCCAAAGCGCAGAAGCATGGATTTTGCACATATCGAAGAGATGCCCACGAGACCACAGTAAAGTCTTCGAAGGATATGGGCCGTTATTCATCTCACGAACAGCAACTTGCACCTCCTCTTCAAATTGTCCGTTACTTACGAGATACGCACGATGAGCACCAGTTGGGAAACCTGGATATGACGGGGACTGTGCCATGAGTTGCGTAAGCTGCGGCTGAATGTCTTTCCGAAACTCTGAAATCTTCATTCGTCCGCCCGGATCCCCCTTCAGTTGAAACGCACAACCAACGCCGTCTGGCGCAATAGCTAAAATATCTTTGCCATATTCCAGTAAACAGTGTCGTGTACTATGTAGCACAGTGTACCCATCTGCAGCCAACATCTGGACGAATACGGCTTGGTAACTACGCTCGCTGGCTCTATCCAACCAGTTTTCTAGCAGCTTCTCGATCACGCCATTCCACCTTCTTGCGAGAAATTAACTCATCGTAACGTGCTTTTATACTCGGATCGTTTTCAAGGGCACGAAACGCCTCTCTTACTTTTTCTGTCATCCCTGGAGCATAAACAATGGAGAGAGGTGCATGCTGACCAAACTCGTTAAAATCAATTTGTATGGACTCGATCACTGCAAGTATCGTTTCGTGATCAAACGGCCTACCTTGCCCATCCACAACTTGCCCAGCCTCATCAAGGGTCTTGTTTAGGCCGTCGAACAAATGCATTGAGATCTGATTCCCCATGTCTCTAGCAATTTTGTCGAGTAGCGCCACTCGGTCCTGAGGGGTGGAGTTAGCAATATCGTCCAGCTTCATGACCATTTCTGAACTGGCGCGTTTGAACTCGGACTCTTCAACCGTGCCGTCCCCGCGAATAACGCTTAACCGATCCCCTTCATGCGATGTGTATCTACCGACTTGCTGAAACACGCCCATGTTGGCATGCGTCTGTCTTTGAAGATACTGTAACCAGATTTCCCATAATTCTCTCTTCAAAATCGGTAGGTCAGGCAGCATTTAGTCCTCTTTTTGCTAAGCCAACACTCTGTCATCTTAGTCGTCGTTATAAAGCTTTGTGAGTTCATCGGATGTTCCAGCAGTTACGTTTGCAGCGGCCGACAATAGGCTTGCACTGGCCAGAAATACTTCAGCGAGGATACGTGCAGCATTGTTCTTATTTTTAAGTACGTATGCCCTTTCAAATGATAGTGAGAGATAACTGAACGTCGTATATGGACTCATCCTCGTTTGCAAACATTCCGTCTTTGACTTTCAGGTACGACTGCTCACGTATATTCGGTCTCTAACTGCATTGCCCGCTTTCGGGCAAGGACCA
>NZ_JABMJK010000026.1 GCF_013376005.1 Duganella sp. SG902
CCCCCCGGCCTCAGTTGGTCGGCAGCGGCGCCAAATGCTGGCGACTTAGTCGAAGCCTAACCATGCTGGTGGCAACAAATTTACCGATCAGGTCACCGCTGGCGTCATCGTGATGACGTGCACAATGATCGCAACGGTCGAGCTAAACATGATGCTTGTCATGATTATGCCAAACTCGAAGCCCGCAAACATGAGCATATCTTGGGCTTTCACTTTTCGACGCACAAGGTACTTGAAGAGCCCGCGCTTGGGAGCCCAATGGATTAGCTCTTCGATCTGAAGCGCTCTGAAGGAATTGAAGATTGCTGCAACCAAAGAAACCAATACAATGAAACAGTTGAGAAAGCCGATTGCGTTTTGGATGAAATCCGGATTAAGAGCGCCAGGCGCATTCATTACCGTTGTCAGTGAGGGCGAAAAATCTGACCCGACCAAAGAAGGCAGGCTTTTAACTACCCCAGTAATGAGACCGTAAATAACCGCGAGATAGAATCCAACTCCTAGCGCGGTCACAGCGGCTAGGGTCGCGCAAAGGCTATATCGGGTAATTCGCCTGCGGAGAAGTGGGGGGTACTTGCTTAGCGCTCGTTGTGAAGCGATGATGAGTAAAGGAACACCTGTAGCAAACACACTCACTATCGTGTCTATCCAGCCGAAGCCAGTCTTGGTGACCACGAAGAAGCCCAAAATTCCTGCAACAGCCTTGCTGGCGAGACTCCAGTAAAGTTTAAAGTCTTCTTTTTGCTCTGACCAGAATTCTTCGGTAACACCCCTTAAATTCGGTTTAGACATCAGCGCCCCTTTAAAACGATGAAAGCTCAACTTTGCATTGCAATGAGGGAATTAATAGGGTTTAATTTAGCGACGGATGATAAGAAGACTCACTCTTTATTAAGGTGGCCCGCCAATTAAGACACTCAGCCGGCTCATTTTAGCTGTGCCCATTTCCCCATCTGCAGCTGCTCGGCGCTGCCGCGTGTTACTCACTTTTTTCTCTCAAAGCCGGCGCCGTCGAATTTGTCAACGATCAACGCGCTTCCTTCAACACCCGTGCTGTAGACACAGTTTGGCGTCTTATAGCCCAATGCCTGGTGTGGTCGCTCAGTGTTGTAGCACGCGAAGTATTGCGCAAGTCCTACCATCAGCTCGGCCATGTTGGCGTATCTGTGTGGATGATGGAGTCGTTGCAAATATTATTGTAGCTGTACATTTTTAGAGAAATTTCGTCTAAATACTTCGTTATACAACTGTTTTGATGAGGCGTCCATGAGGTTAATTAGTTTGCCAGGAGCATTGGCGATTGGACGCGTTGGACCATATCCGAGAACCATAAGACTCCTTTCTTCAATTCTTGGGGCATTGATCATCAGTCGCCCCAACGCTGTCGCCATTTTTTCATTATTGGTATAGTTTCTTTTTAAACAGCGATTGACACTAGATATAAGTAGGTCTGCGACTTGCAGGCCGACGCTGGGCGTTGAATCTTCAAGACTGAACTCATCTTTTAATAGCGCGCCAAAATCCACTGGAAGAAGAGACTGCTCGATATGGCCTATATCAATTTCAAGATCTTCTTTTGTATTTTGTGCTAACTCAGATGTGTTCACATTTGGTGAAAATTTTTGATTGAAAGCACTATAATCTCTACCTCCGATTAATGGAGAGTAATTTTTCATAGAGCGATTTATAGTTAATCCGATATAAAGCTCCTTGAAGCCGCGTTCATATGGATTTTCCTTAATACCTTTTCTATCAATAACCCATTTAAACCGCCCTATCTCGCTTGGCGAAACGCTGGCATAGTAAGATATAATTTTTGGCAACATATTGCATATGATTTGCGCCTGGAGCATGCATTGATTATATTCTTGATCCTCAAGACTTTGTACCAATGCGGCAACCATCTCGGAGTGAGGTGCTATATCTTTGTGCTTAGCCGCGTAATTACGAATCGCGGAAATCGTGAGAGATTTATGAACACCCAAATTATTAGATGTTAAGGGCGAGGTTCTTGTGGATAAGGCATGCAGCGTACACCCAACATCATCCAAAGATTTTAAGAAATCCTGATAAGGATCAGAAGAGCAATCGGGACGATTTCTCTTAAATTCATCGCTGACTTTTAAGTTGTGTGCTTTTTTTAGATTTTCTAATAATGAACCAACTAAATCTAATGACGCATCCGGAATTGCTACACCCCCAACTGTACTCCATGCGGACGGGCTCTTAAAGTCTGCGGAAAATATTCCGGATTCGTCAATAAAGATATGCATATTCGTGAATAGCTTCGCTGAGCCATCTAGTCAGTTTTAGGCGGTAGGGAACAAAAACGATGATAATAGAAGTTACTGAAGGATAGGATTAGTTTTCGCGAATAAGATATAGACAGCCATATGTTTTTCGCTTTATTCGTCATCCCCAATCACATAAATACTATCATAAATTTCTTTTAGAGTTTTACCGTTGTAAGTCCAAAAAGGTGCTGGCTGCAAGGAATAGTCTTCCGGTAGCCCCTTCACTTTTCTTGTAGCCATTGTTAAGGAACAGGGTGTCTCTTGGAACATCACCAATTTCGGACCGCATACTGTTGCTTCATATTCGCCTTCAAGATAGATCAGTACCGCCCCCAACGGGATACCAAGTTCGATGAAATCCATGCGGGGGCGGCGCGAGCGCTTTAGCTCCTCTCCAGCTTGCAGATCAGCTTTAGTGGCATCCGCCTCAATAGATTTCTCAAGTGTGTCGGTGACCTCTTCTACATGCAGAAGCTTAAGTATTGATACGATTCGGTCTGGCTCGATCCGAAAGAATTCACGAGTAGGATTAATTCGTAGCTGGCCAAAGGCATGGTGAAGTGCTTTTTCCACGACTGATGAATCGGGAACTCGACAGGCAAAAACGCATTCAAATGGAACCGGAACCCCTGTGCTGTATAGCTGCTTCATCCGCTGATCTACTTCTTCCTGAGTTGTCTTGCCAATTTTTACCAACCCGGGCATCGCAGGGTTGGTAAGTACATAGACGATTTGGAGCTGAGAGAAATTAGACATGAGTATGCGGCAGAATAGTTTGAAGCATCTTGTCATTATTCGTTCCCAGGAGCAAGCCCCAGTGCGTCAGACCATTTCCGCGAGCGTGACAATTCGTGACTTTCCCTCTTGTGTCAGATGCTATTATTATTGCATTTAGACAATTAAAAGAGATTAGATGACTAGCTCGCCGGTATACCTGCAGGGAAAAAATCTCGAATTAACCGTTCGGAAGCTAATTGAAAAGCACCAAGAACTGTATTGGGCCGTAGCTTGGGGTTCAATGAGTCCGCTGGCTAAACATCTGCTCAAACACCAGTTGAAGGTGGAGCGTTTCGCTGTCGGCACACACTTTCATCAAACGGACCCAGACTTCCTCGATGCACTGCAAGACATTCCAGGGGCTAGAGTGGTGTCAAACAGTAGTGCGGGAACTTTTCATCCGAAGATCTATCTGTTTAAGACCGGCAACGAGTTCTCGTTAGTGCTTGGTAGCCCCAACTTTACGCGTGCCGCGTTCAGTGTGAATCACGAAGCAGCGCTGCTCATTGAGGGCGTAACGTCAGATCAGCTTTTCGTTGATGTTAGGGAGAGTATTGAGTCGATTTGGAATAGTGCTAAACCTATCCTCGAAGGGTTCTTGCGTGCATATCGGTTAAAGCACAATGCAACACGATCAGTGCGGAAAGATCTGGAGGAAGATCTGCCGATCAATTTGCCGTCTCCGAATTCAGAGTACAAAAATCTACTCGACGACGACTGGGCCGCTTTTGTAGAGCGCGTCAAAGCTGACCCCATCCATAACATTCATGGGCGAGTAGCCATCATGGATCAGGCTAGAGTTTGGTTCTCGCAGATATCTCGTTTTGCCGATATGACGGAAGGCCAACGTAAGGCCATTGCTGGCACTTACGCGCGTAATGAAATTAAGCCCTCAGAGGCTGGTAACCTCGATTGGGCTTGGTTCGGTTCTATGGTGGGAGCTGGCGTCTTTAAAGGATTGGTTAAATCGAGCCCTGATGACTTAAGCGCTGCATTGGATATGATTCCCCGCACAGGCATTGTCAACGAAATGGACTTCGAGGCATTCAAAATTAAATTCATTAATGCGTTCGAAGATTCCGAGCGTGGCGGAGGAATTGCTACTGCTAGCCGTCTCTTAGCAATGAAGCGCCCCGACTATTTCGTGTGCGTGGACAGCGCCAACAAAAGCAAGTTGTCTGAAGCAATCGGGATCAAGATGAGTCACATTAACCTTAAGTCGTACTGGTCTCATATCATTCGGCCTTTGCTATGCAGCCCCTGGTGGAACTCTGCGCGTCCAAGTGGTGATTTAGATGGCCGAGTATGGGACTCGCGAATGGCCTGCATTGACGCTTTCTGTTACGAGCGATAGTGACGTTTTTCGTCAAGTAGGCATAAACAGGGTATCTCACCCAATTGGTCAATGAGGTTAAGACTTCAGAGGCGCCGATCATGGGCGGTTCAGGGGGGGGGGGGCGGAGACATCGATGAGATAGTAAGCTCGTCTGATTTCAAGGTTGGTAGGCACGCAGGCTGGTGAGCGCGAGATCAAAAAGGCGCTACGTAATGCCCTCTTCAAATATAAGTTGCATGCAGACGAGGATCAATTTGAGAAGAAACTCCCAGCTAATGCGCATCATTGGGTCGGGTGTGTTTACTATCGCAAAAGTCATTTATAAATGTCTAGCATCGCCTAAGATATGGCAGCTTAGCAATTAGTTAATCGGGTTGTTCCAAGCCCTCTGACTGACTAACTCCCGAAATTTTCGATGATCCAATAAAACGTGATGATACTTGGATTAAAAAAGGCTCCGTACGGAGCCTTTTTTAATTAACTATGCATTGGGTTTCAAGCTACGGCACAGTTTTCCTTTTGTGCGTCAGTTGACAAGTAGGCCAGTCGCATTAACTAGCGGCTATTAGTCGCAGAATTGTGGCGCCAGTTGCAAATACTTTGGCGCCCTACGGTATCGGTGACGATTACACGTCGATATTCCCCGCCCGCAGCGCATTGGTCTCAATGAACGCCCGGCGCGGCTCAACATCATCCCCCATCAGCGTGGTGAAGATCTGGTCGGCGGCGATCGCGTCTTCGATCTGCACCTTCAGCAAACGGCGCACGGTCGGGTCCATGGTGGTTTCCCACAGCTGGTCCGGGTTCATCTCGCCCAGACCTTTGTAGCGCTGCTTGGAGACCACGCGCTCGGCCTCGTCACGCAGCCACTGCATGGCCTGGTGGAAGTCGGTCACGGTCGATTCCTTGGTGCGCTCGCCTTCGCCGCGGCGCACGTAGGCGCCTTCGCCGATCAGGCCCTTGAAGGTGGCGGCGGCGCTGGCCAGCACGCCGTAGTCGGCGCCTTGCACGAAGTCGGCGTCGATCGCGCTGACTTTGACGTTACCGTGGTGCATGCGCTCGATCCACAGCATGTGCTTCTCCGACAGCTCGTCCGAACGCACGCTCACCTTCACGGCGATGTCGTTGATCTCGGCCGACAGCGCGCGCGCCGAGGCTTCGGCGGCGTCCTGGGTGCTCAGGTCCAGCTGCACGCCGGTCATGATGGCGGTCAGCGCGGCGCGGTCGATCACGCGCGTCAGGCGCGTCATGATGACGTTGGCCAGGTTGAACTGGCGCACCAGCTCGCCCAGCGCCTCGCCCTGGATCGGCTCGGCGCCTTCGCGCGGGGTCAGCACGGCGGTGTTGAGCGCCACGTTCATCATGTAGCCGGCTTCCTCGGCGTCGTCCTTCAGGTAGCGCTCGTCGCGGCCGGCCTTGACCTTGTACAGCGGCGGCTGGGCGATGTAGACGTGGCCGCGCTCCACCAGCTCCGGCATCTGGCGGTAGAACAGGGTCAGCAGCAGGGTGCGGATGTGGGCGCCGTCGACGTCGGCGTCGGTCATGATGATGATGCGGTGGTAGCGCAGCTTCTCGACGTTGAATTCGTCCGGGCCGATGGAGGTGCCCAGCGTGGCGATCAGGGTGGTGATCTGTTCCGACGACAGCATTTTTTCGAAGCGCGCCTTTTCCACGTTCAGCACCTTGCCGCGCAACGGCAGGATGGCCTGGAACTTGCGGTCGCGGCCTTGCTTGGCCGAGCCGCCCGCGGAGTCACCCTCGACGATGTACAGTTCGCACAGCGCCGGGTCGCGTTCCTGGCAGTCGGCCAGCTTGGAGGACAGGCCCAGGCCGTCCATCACGCCCTTGCGGCGGGTCAGGTCGCGCGCCTTGCGGGCCGCTTCGCGCGCGCGCGCCGCTTCCACGATCTTGCCGCAGATGATCTTGGCGTCGTTCGGCTTTTCCATCAGGTAGTCGGCCAGCGTCTTGGCGACGATTTCTTCGACCGGGCCGCGCACTTCGGACGACACCAGCTTGTCCTTGGTCTGCGAGGAGAATTTCGGCTCGGGCACTTTCACCGACAGCACGCAGGTCAGGCCTTCACGCATGTCGTCGCCGGAGATTTCGACTTTGGCTTTCTTGGCCAGTTCGTTCTCTTCGATGTATTTGTTGATCACGCGGGTCATGGCCGCGCGCAGGCCGGTCAGGTGGGTGCCGCCGTCGCGCTGCGGGATGTTGTTGGTGAAGCACAGCACCTGCTCGTTGTAGGCGTCGTTCCATTGCATCGACACGTCCACCGAGATGGTGGTGCCCTGGTCTGACTGGCGCTCGCCGGTGGCCTGGAACACGGTCGGGTGCAGCACGGTCTTGGCTTTGTTGATGTATTCGACGAAGCCGCGGGTGCCGCCTTCGAACGCGAAGATTTCTTCCTTGCCGGTGCGCTGGTCGGTCAGCTTGATGTTGACGCCGTTGTTCAGGAAGGACAGTTCGCGGATGCGCTTGGCCAGGATCTCGTAGTGGAATTCGACGTGGGTGAAGATTTCCTCGTCGGCCCAGAAGTGCACGTCGGTGCCGCGCTTGTCGGTTTCGCCGATGACCTTGATCGGCGAGACGGCCACGCCGTCGCGGATTTCGATTTCGCGGTTCTGCGGGATGCCGCGCACGAAGTCCATCTGGTGCACCTTGCCGTTCTGGCGCACGGTCACGCGCAGCAGCTTGGACAGGGCGTTCACGCACGACACGCCGACGCCGTGCAGGCCGCCGGAGACCTTGTAGGCGTTCTGGTCGAACTTGCCGCCGGCGTGCAGCTCGGTCAGCACGATCTCGGCCGCAGAGCGTTTCGGGTCGTGCTTGTCGTCCATCTTCAGGCCGACCGGGATGCCGCGGCCGTTGTCGGTCACGGAGATCGAGTTGTCCGAGTGGATGGTGACGTGGATCTCGGTGCAGTGGCCGGCCAGCGCCTCGTCGATCGAGTTGTCCAGCACTTCAAACACCAGGTGGTGCAGGCCGGTGCCGTCCGAGGTGTCGCCGATGTACATGCCGGGACGTTTGCGGACCGCTTCCAGGCCTTCAAGGATTTGAATCGAGGCGGCGCCGTATTCTTCGCTCTTTACCGCTGGGACTGCATTCTCTTCGGACATGTGCTGCTTTCTCAATCAATGTACTGTATTTCTGGGACGTCATCCCGGCGTACGCCGGGATCCATGCTGGGTATGCGTTCTATGGGCTCCGGCGTGCGCCGGAGCGACGGCGGCGGTGCTATTAAATGCGCATCGGCATGACGACGTATTTGAAGTCGGCATTCTCCGGGATCGAGATCAGCGCCGACGAGTTGGAGTCGCCCAGCGCGACGTTGACCTGGTCGCATTTCAGGTTGTTCAGCACGTCCAGCAGGTAGGTGACGTTGAAGCCGATGTCGATGTTCTCGCCGCCGTAGTCGATCTCCAGTTCCTCGACCGCCTCTTCCTGGTCGGCGTTGGTGGAGCTGATCTTCATGCTGCCCGGCGCGATGATGCAGCGCACGCCCTTGAATTTGTCGCTGGTCATGATGGCCGCGCGCTGCAGCGAGCGCAGCAGCTCGTCGCGGCCGATCGTGAACTCGTTCTTGTAGCCCTTCGGGATCACGCGCGTGTAGTCGGGGAACTTGCCCTCCACCAGTTTCGAGATCAGCTCGATGTCGGCGAAGGTCAGCTTGACCTGGTTGGCGGCGATGTCCAGCTGGACGGTCTCGTCGTTCTCCTCCAGCAGGCGCTGCAGCTCGATGATGGTCTTGCGCGGGATGATGACTTCCTGGCGCTCGAACGACTGCTCGGTCTCCACCTGGCAGAAGGCCAGGCGGTGGCCGTCGGTGGCCACGGCGATCACGTTGTTGCCGTCCAGGACAAGCAGCAGGCCGTTCAGGTAGTAGCGGATGTCCTGCTGGGCCATCGAGAAGTGCACCATGTTGAACAGGTGCTTGAGGGTTTTCTGCGGCAGGGTGACCGAGGCGCTGTAGCTGTCGGCCTGCTGCACGGTCGGGAATTCCTCGGCCGCCAGGGTTTGCAGCGCGAAGCGCGATTTGCCCGACTGCACCGCCAGGCGCTTGTTCTGCAGGGTGATCGAGACGTCGCCCGATTCCGGCAGCGCGCGCAGGATGTCCAGCAGCTTGCGCGCGGCCACGGTGGTGCCGGTCACTTCCGGGCCGGAGCCGATGTCGGCGTTGGTGGTGATCTGGACTTCCGTGTCGGTCGACAGGAAGGATACGCTCTCGCCCTCTTTGCGGATGAGGATATTGGCCAGAATCGGCATAGTGTGCCGACGCTCGACAATACCGCTCACGATCTGCAGTGGCCGGAGTAGCGTATCTCGGGTGGTTTTGACCAATTGCATAGATTATCCTCAGTAAAAATTAACGTTGTGTTGATACTTTTTGCCTTGTGAGCAGCTGGACAGGTTTGCCTGAATCATAATGGCAAAACGGTCGAGCCGCTAGCTCCGCCACGCCGTCATCCCGGCGAAGGCCGGGCGGTCCGCCGTCGCGGTCCATACTGACTCAGCATGGGCACCGGCTTCCGCCGGTGCGACGGTGCATGCTTAGCCCTTCAAGGTTTGCTCCAATACGTGCAGCTCGTGGTTGCATTCCGGGTTCTTGGTGCGGTCGAGGGCGATCTTGCGCACCGCGTGCAGCACGGTGGTGTGGTCGCGGCCGCCGAACAGCTCGCCGATCTCCGGCAGCGACTTCTGCGTCAGCTCCTTGGCCAGATACATGGCGATCTGGCGCGGGCGGGCGATGTTGGCCGGCCGGCGCTTGGAGTACATGTCCGCCACCTTGATGTTGAAGAAGTCGGCCACGGTCTTCTGGATGTTCTCCACCGAGATCTGGCGGTTCTGCACCGACAGCAAATCCTTCAGCGCCTCCTTGACGATGTCGATCGTGATGTCCTTGCCGTGGAAACGCGAGTACGCCAGGATCTTGCGCAGCGCGCCTTCCAGCTCGCGCACGTTGGAGCGCAGGTGCTTGGCCACGAAGAAGGCGACGTCGTCCGAGAAGGTCACGCCCTCCTGCTTGGCTTTCTTCAGCAGAATCGCCACGCGCATTTCCAGCTCCGGCGGCTCGATGGCCACCGTCAGGCCGGAGTCGAAGCGCGAGATCAGGCGGTCGTCCATGCCGGTGATCTCCTTCGGATAGGTATCCGAGGTGATGATGATCTGCTTCTTGGCCGCGATCAGCGCTTCAAACGCGTAGAAGAATTCCTCCTGCGTGCGGCTCTTGCCGCCGAAGAATTGAATATCGTCGATCAGCAGCATGTCCAGCGAGTGGTAGTAATGCTTGAAGTCGTCGAAGCCCTTGCGCTGGTAGGCGGTCACCACGTCGCGCACGTACTGCTCGGCGTGGATGTAGCGGATCTTGGCGCCCGGCTGGTCGGCCATCACCTGGTTGCCGATGGCGTGGATCAAGTGGGTCTTACCCAGGCCGACGCCGCCGTAGAAGAACAGCGGGTTGTACGAGACGCCCGGATTGTTCGCGACCTGGATCGCGGCCGCGCGCGCCAGCTGGTTGGCCTTACCGGTGACGAAGCTGTCAAAGGTGAGGTCGGTGTTGATGCGGCTTTGCTCGCGGCGCGGCGGCGCCGAGGCCGGCAGCTCGGGCACGGACGGCACCGGGTCGGCCAGGGCCATGCGGGCGTTGTTGCTGGGCGCGCCGCCATTGATGTCCGGCACCGGCGCGGTGGTCGCGGCTTTTTTCGGCGCGGACAGGCGCGGGTCGAGCACGAACTGCACCTCGGTCGGCTGCTCCCAGTACTGGCAGGCCAGCGCGGTGATCCGGCTGGCGAACTGGGTCTTGACCCAATCCAGCTTGAAGCGGTTGGGTGCGGCCACGCGCAGCTTGCCCGCCTCGTAATCGAGGGGGATGAGCGGCTTGATCCAGGCGCTGAATTGTTGCGGCGTCAGCTCCAGCTCCAGCTGGGCGGAGCAGGTCTGCCAGAAATTTTCCATGAATCGACTATCTGTGTTCTTACTGTATAAGGGTGTGGGCAACTTTGAAGTTTTTCACACGTAACGCGCTATTCTACTCTCGCTCGCTACAGTTATCCACAGGCGCGGCAGGATTTTTTCGCGCCGGCAGCCCGCTCGGGGCGGCCGGCGGAGCCAGTCAGTTGTTGACAAGCAGGGCCGAAATGCTGATAATTCAGGGTTCCCCGCCCGTATTCCTTGTTTCTTCACATGGATATCAATATGGAGTAGCGAGGATTTAGCGGGCGATGAGATGGACCCAGCTTGTGCCGGATAGCGTTGGCATGGGTGCGCGAAGTGTCATTGGCACCAAAAACTGACGGGCCGTCTGACCCGATTTTGCATTTTTTTCTGCTTTAAGCGAGACCAACATGAAACGTACTTACCAACCTTCCGTTGTACGCCGTAAGCGTACCCACGGCTTCCGCGCACGTATGGCTACCCGTGGTGGCCGCCAAGTGCTGAACGCACGCCGCGCCAAAGGCCGCAAGCGTCTGGCTGTATAAGCCATCTGCTTGTTAGCTGATCGCGTGGACAGCTGCGTCAACAGCGGCTCGACAGGCGAAGGTTCACACGACTTCGCGCGCGCTCGGCGTATCGTTAAAACGGATGAATTTTCATCCGTTTTTCGTTTGCGCCCCAGCCAAAAAAGCGCGCACTTCGTGCTGTACACCCGTCTGAACCAACTGCCGCATGCGCGGCTGGGCGTTGTGGTGGCCAAGCGCTTCGCGCCGCGTGCCGTCACCCGCAACACGATCAAGCGCGTCACCCGCGAACTGTTCCGCGTCACCGGCCTGCCCGCCATCGATTGCGTGGTGCGCCTGGCCAGGCCGGTCAACAGCAAGGATGGACCCGCCACCTCCGCAAAGCTGAAAGCGGCCTTGCGGGTGGAATTGGCGCGCCTGTTCGCGGCGCAAGCCAAACTGGCCAGGCCGGTCTTGCCTTCGGCACCGCCGCCTCCACCTGAGTCGCCATGAAAACCGTGCTCCGCCTCCTGCTGCGCTTTTATCAACTGGCCATCAGCCCGATGATGACGCCGAGCTGCCGCTTTCACCCGAGCTGCTCGAACTATGCGCTGGAGGCGCTGCAGGTGCACGGCGCCGCGCGCGGCAGCTGGCTGGCCGTCAAGCGCGTGTGCCGTTGCCATCCGTGGAACCCGGGCGGGCATGACCCGGTGCCGCCGGCCAAATCGAATTCCTCTACGACCGCTTGCGGTTGCAACCACTCCTGATTGAAATAATGGATATCAATAAACGTACCATCCTGTGGATCGTGTTTGCGGTGTCGCTGTTTGTTCTGTGGAACAACTGGCAAGTCTCGAACGGCCATCCATCGATGTTTGCGCCACCGCCGGCGCAGACGGCCAAGGCGCCTGAGGCGAAGAAATCCGACGTGCCAGCCGCCGCGGCAGCGACTGCCGCCGCCGTGCCGGGAGCTGGTGCCGCCGCCGAGGCCGTGCCGTTCAAGGCCGAGCGCATCACCATCACCACCGACGTGGTGCGGGCCGATATCGACACCCAGGGTGGCGTGATCCGCCGTCTGGAACTGCTGAAGTACAAGGAAAACAGCCATCCGGGCTGGTTCGGCGGCTGCTTCGGCCTGTTCGAGTGGTGCAAGCCTGGCGACAACAGCAAGAACATCGTGCTGTTCGACGTCGATGCCGGCACCGGCAAGACCTATCTGGCCCGTACCGGCCTGATCGGCGCGGCCGGCCTGCCGAACCACACCACCGGCTTCGTGGCCAAGCCCGGCCCGCGCATGCTGAACGACGGCAACCAGGTGCAACTGGTGCTGGAATCGGAATCGGGCGGCGTCAAGCTGACCAAGACCTTCACCTTCAAGCGCGGCGACTACGTGGTCGACGTGCGTCATGACGTCACCAACACCGGCGCCGCGCCAGTGTCGCCTACCCTGTACCTGCAGCTGGCGCACGACGGCAACAAGCCGGCCGGCGACTCCTTCTTCAACAGCAGCTACACCGGCCCGACCCTGTACACCGACGAAAAGCGCTACGAGAAGCTGAAGTTCGAAACCCTGGAAAAAGAGGCGCAGGAAGCCGCCAAGACCGGCAAGCCGATGCTGCAGGACCACGCCACCAAGGCCGACAACGGCTGGATCGCGATCTCGCAGCACTTCTTCGTCTCGGCCTTCATTCCGCAGCCTAAGCTGATGCACGACATCGTCACCGAAAAGATCGACACCAATGTGTACGGCATCAGCGTCAAGCAGCCGCTGGGTTCGATCGCGCCGGGCGCCACCGTGTCGAACGACGCCAAGCTGTTCTCCGGTCCGCAGGAAGCGCAGCTGCTGGAAAAAGTCTCGCCGGGCCTGGAGCTGGTGCGCGACTACGGCTGGCTGGCCATGATCGCCAAGCCGATGTTCTGGGTGATCGAGCACATCCACGCGGTGCTGGGCAACTGGGGCTGGACCATCATCGCCTTCACCATCCTGATCAAGCTGCTGTTCTTCCCGCTGTCGGCCGCTGGCTACCGCAGCATGGCCAAGGTCAAGCTGGTGACGCCGAAGATGCAAGCCATCCGCGAGCGCTACAAGGGCGACCCGGCCAAGATGAACCAGGCCACCATGGAACTGTACAAGCAGGAAAAGATCAACCCGCTGGGCGGCTGCCTGCCGATCCTGGTGCAAATGCCGGTGTTCATCGCGCTGTACTACGTGCTGCAGTCGGCGGTGGAAATCCGCGGCGCGCCGTGGGTGGGCTGGATCACCGACCTGGCGCAGCATGACCCGTATGCGATTCTGCCGGTGCTGTACGCGATCTCGATGTACATCACCACCAAGCTGAACCCGGCGCCGGCCGATCCGATGCAGGCCAAGATGATGCTGTTCATGCCGCTGGCGTTCTCGGTCATGTTCTTCTTCTTCCCGTCCGGCCTAGTGCTGTACTGGGTGGTGAACAACGTGCTGTCGATTGGCCAGCAGTACGTGATTTCCAAGAAATTTGGAGCGGTAGAGCCTGCCAAGGCCTGACGCTAAAGGCTGTTGCTAAAAAGCCCGCGTTGATCGCGGGCTTTTTTTATCTAATACAATGTTCCTATGAATATCGACTCTTCCCCCATCGCCGCCATCGCCACCGCACCGGGACGCGGCGGCATCGGCGTCGTGCGCGCCTCCGGCAAAAACCTGAAACCCCTGATCAGCGCGCTGTTTGGCGATGCCGGCCTCAAGCCGCGCCACGCCACCTACATCCCGTTCACGCAGGCGGACGGCGGCGTCCTCGACCAGGGCATCGCCATCTGGTTCAAGGGCCCGAACTCGTACACCGGGGAAGACGTGCTGGAACTGCAGGGCCACGGCGGCCCCATCGTGCTGCAAATGCTGTTGGCGCGGGTGCTGGAGGCGGGCGCCGAGATGGGCGTGCGGCTGGCCGAGCCGGGCGAATTCACGCGCCGCGCCTACCTCAACGACAAGCTGGACCTGGCCCAGGCCGAAGCGGTGGCCGACCTGATCGACGCCTCCACCGAAGCGGCGGCCAAATCGGCCTCGCAATCGCTGTCGGGCGCGTTCTCGAAGACCGTCAACACACTGGTCGGCAACGTCACCAACCTGCGCATGCTGGTGGAGGCGACGCTGGACTTCCCCGAAGAAGAAATCGACTTCCTGGAAAAATCCGACGCGCGCGGACAGTTGAAAGGCATCGTCGACGCATTGGAGCAAGTCTTCAAACAGGCGGCGCAGGGCGCCTTGCTGCGCGAAGGCCTGAACGTGGTGCTGGTGGGGCAGCCCAACGTCGGCAAATCCTCGCTGCTGAACGCGTTGGCGGGGAATGACGTGGCCATCGTCACGCCTATCGCCGGCACCACGCGCGACAAGGTGACCGAGACCATCCAGATCGAAGGCATCCCGCTCAACATCATCGACACCGCCGGCATCCGCGCGCCGGAAGAGGCGACCGACGTGGTGGAGCGCATCGGCATCGAGCGCACTTGGAACGAAGTGGGCAAGGCCGACGTCATCCTGCACCTGCTGGATGCCGACCACGGGCCATCGCGCTCGGACGAAAGCATCACCGCCGCCTTCCCGGAAGGCGTGCCGGTGCTGCGCATCTGGAACAAGATCGACCTGTCGGGCCACAAGCCGGCGGTGGACGTGATGGACGACGCCACCCACATCTACCTGTCCGCGCACGAGCACATCGGGATAGATTTGCTGCGCAAGGAACTGCTGCGCATCGCCGGCTGGCAGCAGACCGGCGAATCGCTATACCTGGCGCGCGAGCGCCACCTGATCGCCTTGAAAAACGCCGGCGCGCACCTGGCGCGGGCCGGCGAGCACGCCGCGCAGAATGACCAATCGCTGGACCTGTTCGCGGAAGAGCTGCGGCTGGCGCAAGTGCAGCTCTCCAGCATCACCGGCGCCTTCTCCTCCGACGACCTGCTGGGTGTCATCTTCAGCCGCTTCTGCATCGGCAAATAACCGGGCAAACAATCGGGGGCAAACAATCGGGGTCAGCTCTGACATTCGGACACGCGCAGCGGAAGCTTGATGTCGCTCAAGGCGTATCCGTGCTAGTTGTTGCACGCGCTGGGCATTACGCGTGGCAGTTCGAACTGAAAACTGCCGCGAGCGTATTGAGTCACATCAAAGGTTTTGCTTGCGTGTCCGAATGTCAGAGCTGACCCCGAATTAATTAGTACGGCGAGCCGGTGACGTCGAGTTTGAGTTGCCAGACGGCGCCGGCGCCGGTGATGTAGAGGGTCTTGCCATCGGCTCCGCCAAACGCGGCATTCGTGACGTTGGCGTCGACCTTGATCGTGGCGATCTGCTTGCCGGCCGGCGTGAATACGCGCAGCCGCTGGTCGGTGTGCTCGGTGACGTAGATGTTGCCGTGGCAGTCGATCGCCATGCCGTCCGGGATGCCCAGCTTGTCCACCAGGGTCTTGCCCGGACCCGGCACGCCGTTCACGATCGGATACGCGCGCAGCACGCCGTGGTCGCCCACCATGCCGTTCACGTACAGCACGTCACCCTTCGGCGACAGCGATACGCCATTCGGATTCTTCAGCGTGTCATCCACCACCGTCACCTTGCCGTCGGTCGCCACGCGGTACACGCGGGTCTTGTCCTGGCCGCCCGGCGCGGCCTCGCGCTGGAAGTCCGGATCGGTGAAGTACAGCGTGCCGTCGGCCGCCAGCGTCAGGTCGTTGGGCGAGTTGAAGACGTTGCCGTTGAATTTGCTCACCACGTCGCTGCGCTTGCCATCCAGCGTGTAGCGCGACACCGATTTGTATTTGTGCGTGCCGGCGATCAGGTTGCCCTTGCCATCCGTGGCCAGGCCGTTGCTGCCGCTGTCCTCGATCAGGGTGCTGACCTTGCCCTCGGCATCCAGCTTCAAAATCCGCGACGGGAAGCCGGGGCCAAACGTGAAGTCGGAGAAGTACAGCGCGTCCTTGATCCACACCGGCCCCTCGTACAAGCCCGGCTCGGCGCGGGTGCTGTTGGCGGCGGCGATGCGGGTGGCGGTCAGTTCGCCGGACGGCGCGGCGCCGCCGCAGGTGCCGCTGGCGGCCATGGCGTACGGCGCGGCCAGCGCGGCCGCCAGAATCAAGGTACTGCGTAACTTCATGCTGCATTCTCCTGTTGTTGACGATGGACGATGACGCAATCGCGTCCGGCTTTCTTGGCGGCGTACAAACAGCTGTCGGCCGCGGCCAGCATGGCGGCGGCGTCGTTCAGGCGCTCCTTGTCGAAGGTGGCCACGCCGATGCTCATGGTGACGTGCGGCCGCGTGGCCGCCGGAGCGTGGGTGATGCCCAGCGAGGCGATCTTGGCGCGGATGGCTTCGGCGTGCCGCTCCGCCTGCTCGAGGCTGGTGTCCGGCAGCACGGCGGCGAATTCCTCGCCGCCGTAGCGCGCCGCCAGGTCGGCCGGCCGCTGCAGCATGGAGGCGAACGCCTCCGCCACCAGCGTCAGGCAGGCATCGCCCTGCTGGTGGCCGAAGTGGTCGTTGTAGGCCTTGAAGGAGTCGATGTCCATCAGCAGCAGCGACAGCTGGCCTTCGTTGCGCATGGCGCGCCGCAGTTCGCGGTCGAGCGCGACGTCGAAGTGGCGGCGGTTGGCGATGCCGGTCAGGCCGTCCACGTACGATTGCGCGCGCAGCGCCTCGGCCTGGCTGCGCAGCTGGCGCTCGCGGCCGACGATGGCGCTGATGTCGCTCACCTCGATCAGGCAGTAGCGCTCCTTGCCCTCGTTGAACGGCGTCACCGACACCGCCTGCTCCACCCGCTCGCCACCCCAGCTGCCGGCCGGGTAGAGCGGGAACGGCGACGGGTTCAGCGACGGCGACAGGGTCTGCGGCAGCTTGCTTTGCATGGCGCTCAGCACGGCCTGCTCCAGCCGCTGGCCGCGCAGCTCGCCGTACAGGTCGAACAGGTCCTGCCCCAGCACCCGGTGCGCCGACTTGCCGGAGCGGCTGGCCATCCATTGGTTCCACAGCACGATGTGTTGCCGGGCGTCGATGACAATCAGGCCCAGGTTGGCCAGCCCCAGCACTCGGGCGGAAAATTGGTTTTCTTGCATGCGATATCCAGGCACTCGGTTCGTGGTGTCTGGATTATAAGCGCAAGCGCTCAGGCCGCCATCGTCCTCTGGCTGATCGGCAGCGTGACGCGGAAGGTGCTGCCCTGGCCCGGCGCGCTTTGCACTTCGATCCGGCCGCGGTGGTGGGCGACGATGCCGTAGGCCAGCGACAGCCCCAGGCCCGTGCCCTTGCCGATGCCGCGCGTGCTGAAGAAGGGGTCGAAGATGCGCGGCAGCACCTCGGGCGCGATGCCATGGCCGTTGTCGCTGATCTCGACCCACACTTCGGCGCCGGCGCCGCCGGTGCGCACGGTGATGCGGCCGCGCTGCGGGCCGAGCGCCTGCGCCGCGTTCATCAGCATGCTCATGAAGACCTGGTTGAGCTGCGACGGCAGGCATTCGATTTCCAGCACCGGCGCGAAGTCGGTGACGATGTCGGCCACCTGGCGCAGGTCGCTGGAGATCAGGTTGAGCGTTGATTGCAGGCCGCCGCGCAGGTCGGCCCATACCCAGTTCTGCTCGCTTTCGACGTGCGAGAAATCCTTCAGGTCCTGCACGATCTTGCCGACCCGGTCCATGCCGCCGCGCGACTCGGCCACCAGCGCCGGCAGGTCGGCCTTCAGGTAGGCCAGGTCGATGCGCGCGCGCGTGCCGCTGAGCCGCGCCGAGATTTCGGCCGAGGCGATGCAGGACTCGGCCGCCTCGTATACGCTGAGCATTTCAAACAGGCTGTCCAGGTGCTCCTCCAGCATGCCGAAGTTGGACGCCAGGAAGGCCAGCGGGTTGTTGATCTCGTGGGCGATGCCGGCCGCCAGCTGGCCGATCGAGGCCAGTTTCTCGGTCTGCACCAGGCGGCATTCGAGCTGCTTGCGCTCGGCCATCTCCCGCTGCAGGCGGCCGTTGGCCTGCAGCAGCTCGGCGGTGCGCGCCTCGACCCGCTGCTCCAGGTGGGCGTTGGCCAGGTGCAGCTGGTGGTTGACGCGCTTGATGGTGGCGTGGTTGCGCATCAGCCGCAGCGCCGCCAGCGCCAGCGACGCCAGCAGCAGCAGCGCCAGCAGCGACAGCGCCAGCCGGTAGGTTTGCAGCTGCTGCACGGCGCGCTGCTGCCGCTCCCCCAGCGCGGCGCTGATGTCGTCGATGCGCGCGGCCGTCGGCGCCTCGGCGATGCTGGCCAGCAGCTGGTCGGTGATGGCCCGCTCGCGCAGCACGGTGCGCACGTGGGCGGTGAACAGTTCGCTGCGCTCGCGCCCGGTCTCGTCGAGCCCGCCGCCTGCCTTGGCCAGCGCGGCCAGTCCGCCCTCCACCTGCAGCGCCTGGGCGGCGCTGGGCGCCTGCGCGTAGATCAGGGTGTCCAGCAGGACCTGGTTGCCGATGGCGGCGGCCTGGCCGGCCGCGTGGCCGTCCAGCGTGTTCAGGTCTTCCTGCGCGGTGCGCAGGAAGGCGCGCGAGTTTTGCAGCACGGCGTTGTGCGACTTGAACGCCTCCATCAGCGCCGCCTTGTCGTTGTGCGCGCGCTGGTAGGCGGCGATGCTGGCGCCCAGCGCGCCGCCGTCCCCCGCCGGCTGGTCCTCGGTCATGGCCGCCAGGCGCTGCGGCAGGCGCTCCATCTCGGGCAGCGGCGCCACCAGCGGGTCGTAGTTGTGGTTGAGGCCGACGCGCGATTTCATCGCGTCCAGTTCCCAGCGCGCGTCGAGCTGCTTGATCTGCCGCAGCAGCGCGACGTTTTCGAAGTAGCTGACCGGGTCGTGCCGCGGGCTGCGGAAATACATCAGCGCCAGCGCGCCGGCCAGCAGGCCCAGGACGATCCAGCCCCAGCGCTTGCGCAGGCGGGTTCTCATGGCTGCCCCGCGGGTGTGCCGTTGAGGGTGTGCAGGAACTTGACGATGGCCGCCTTGTCCTCCTTCGAGCCGGTGCGGCCCAGCTGGAACTTGAACATCACGTCCACCGCCTCCTCCAGCGTGGCGGCGGAGGCGTCGTGGAAGTACGGCGCGGTGCGCGCCACGTTGCGCAGGCCGGGCACCTTGAACACGTGCAGGTCGTCCGCCTTGCCGGTGACCTGGTAGCGCCCCATGTCGGCCGCGCCGGCGCCGCCGCGGCGGGCGAAGTAGTCGCCCATCACGCCGAACTTCTGGAACATGTTGCCGCCCACGTTGACCCCCTGGTGGCAGGCCACGCAGCCGTACTGCTTGAACTTGGCGTAGCCGTTCTTCTCGGCCTCGGTGATGGCGTTGTGGTTGCCGCGCAGGTATTGGTCGAAGCGCGAGTTGGGCGTGATCAGCGTGCGTTCGTAGCTGGCGATGGCGTTGCGCACGTTGGCGGCGGTCAGGCCGTCGCGGTAGGCGCTGGCGAAGTCGCGCCGGTAGGCGCCGTCGGCCTGCAGCTTGGCCATCACCGCGCCCCAGTCCGAGCCCATCTCCAGCGGGTTGCGCACCACCAGGTCGATCTGCGCCTCCAGCGTGTCGGCGCGGCCGTCCCAGAACTGGCGGAAGTTGAGCGCGGCGTTGAGCACGGTGGGGGTGTTGAGCAGCGTGGGCTTGCCGTTCAGGCCGGCCGAGCGGGGCCGCGCGTCGGCCCCGCCGCGCGCGAGGTCGTGGCAGCTGGCGCACGACACGCGGTTGTTGGCCGACAGGCGGGCGTCGTTGAACAGCCGCCGGCCCAGCGCCACGGCGGCCGGCGGCTGTTGCAGCGACAGCGGCACCGGCTTGATCGGTTCGTCCGGCAGCGGGGCGGCGCCGCATTGCGGCGGCAGCGACAGCGCGGCCAGCAGGCCCGCCGTGGGCAGGCCGGGCTTCATGCCGCCTCCCGTGCGGCGCGCCGCAGCGGCAGCAGCACGCGGAACGTGCTGCCCTGGCCGGGCGCGCTGTCGACCTCGATGCGCCCGCCGTGCTGGCGCACGATGTCGCGCGACAGCGCCAGCCCCAGCCCGCAGCCGACCCCGGCCGGCTTGGTGGTGAAGAAGGGGTCGAAGATGTGCGGCAGGTGCGCGGCGGCGATGCCGGCGCCGGTGTCGCTGACGGCGAACCACGCCATGTCGTCCCGCACGCCGGTGCGCAGCGTGATGGTGCCGCTCGCGCCGTCGATGGCCTGGGCGGCGTTGATCAGCAGGTTCAGCAGCACCTGGTTGAGCTGGGCCGGCACGCACGGCACCGGCGGCAGCTGGCCGTAGTCGCGCACCAGCCGGGCGTTGCGCCGCAGCTCGTGCGCCGCCAGGTTGAGCGTGGCCTCCAGGCCCTGGTGCAGGTCGGCCCATTCCCAGCCGTCCTGCCCGGCCGGCCGGGCGTAGTCCTTGAGGCCGCCGGCGATGCGCAGCAGCTGGCGCACCCCGGCCTGCGTGTCGTCCAGCAGCTGCGCCAGCTCGCCCCGGGTGGCCGCCTGCGCCGCCGTGGCCGGCGGCAGCTCGGCCAGGTAGTCCCGCAGCAGCGCGGTGTTGGCGCTCAGGCACGACAGCGGGCCGTTGAGCTCGTGCGCCACCCCGGCCACCAGCTGGCCGAGCGCGGCCAGCCGGCCGGCCTGGCGCAGCTGGGCCTGGGTGGCGGCCAGTTCCTCGCGCAGCTGCCGCAATTGCTGCTCGGCCGAGGGCGGAAGCGGCTTCATGGCAGCGCCTCCCGCGCGCCCTGGACCGGCCGGCCGAGGCCGTGCAACTGCCAGTAGTGGCGGAAGGCGGCGCGGATGTTCTCGCGCAGCGTCTGGTTGTCCCAGGGCTTGGTGTAGAAGCGGTACAGGGCGCCGCGGTTGATCGAGTCCATGATGGTCTTGAGGTCGGTGTAGCCGGACAGGATGATGCGGAAGGTGTCCGGGTACAGGTCCTTGATGCGGTCCAGCAGCTCGGTGCCGCTCATCTCCTCCATGCGCTGGTCGCACAGGATCAGCTGCACCTGGTGTTCCGCCAGCAGCTGGAACGCCTGGGCGGCGCCGTTGGCGGCCAGCACGCGGTAGCCGTCGGCGCGCAGCACCCGCTGCAGCGCGCTCAGCACCTGCGGCTCGTCGTCGATCAGCAGCAGGGTGCGCTCGGGGACGGCGCCGTCGGCCGGCGCCGGCAGGCGCGCGCCGTCCTGCAGCAGGCGCGTCATCTGCGCCGCCGGCAGCGGCCGGCTGAAGTAGTAGCCCTGGATCTGGTCGCAGCGGCGCCGCGCCAGGTAGGCCAGCTGGGCCGGCGTCTCCACCCCCTCGGCCACCGCCTCCAGGTTGAGGCTGTGCGCCATGGCGATGATGGCGTCCACCACGGCGGCGTCGTCCGGGTTGCTGGTCACCTCGCGGATGAAGGCGATGTCGATCTTCAGCACGTCGGCCGGGAAGCGCTTCAGGTAGGCCAGGCTGGAGTAGCCGGTGCCGAAGTCGTCGATGGCGATGCGCACGCCCAGCGCGCGCAGCCGCGCCAGCGTGTCGGCGGTGCGGCCGAGGTCGTCCATGAGGGCGCTCTCGGTCACCTCCAGGCTCAGCAGGCCGGGCGCGATCGCGTGGCGGCGCAGCGCCTCGGTCACGGTCTGCTCCAGGGTGTCGCTGGCGAACTGGCGGCTGGCGACGTTGACCGCCACCGGCAGCCGGTGGCCGGCGCGCGCCCAGGCCGCGATCTGGGCGCAGGCGGCGTCGATCGCCCAGGCCCCGACCGGCACGATCAGGCCGCTCTCCTCGAGGCGCGGGATGAACTCGGCCGGCGGCACCAGGCCGTGGCCCGGGCGGTTCCAGCGCAGCAGCGCCTCGGCGCCGACCATGTCGCCGCTGCTGAGCTGGGCCTTGGGCTGGTAGTGCAGCTCGAACTGGCCCAGCTCGCACGCCTGGCGCAGCGCGTGCTCGAGCTGGTAGCGGCGCTGGGCCTCGGTCTGCATGTCGCCGGTGTAGCAGCGGCAGGTGTCGGCGCCGTCCTGCTTGGCCAGGTGCAGCGCCATGTCGGCGTAGCGCATCAGCGTGGCGGCCTCGTCGGCGTCGCCCGGGCACAGGGCGACGCCGACGCAGGCCGTCAGCGTGGCCTCGCCGGCCGGCAGCGCGAACGGCAGGCGCAGCGCGCCGCGCAGGCGCTCCACCACGTCCGGGGTCTGGTGGGCGCCGTCCAGCGCCGGCAGCAGCAGCGCGAACTCGTCGTTGCCCAGCCGGCTCAGGCTGGCGCGCGGCGGCGCCAGCTGGGCCAGCCGCAGCGCGAACTGGCCCAGCACCAGGTCGCCGGCCTGGTGGCCGAACGTGTCGTTGAGCGCGGTGAAGCCGTCGAGGTCGATCAGCAGCAGCGCGCTCGACTGCGGCCAGGCCGCGCTCAGCCGGGCCGGCAGGGCGTCGCGGAACTGGGCCCGGTTGGCCAGCCCCGTCAGGCGGTCGCAGCCGGCCATGCGCAGGCCGTAGTCGCGCGTGCCGGTGTACAGCAGGCGCACCTCCAGCATGTTGCGGATGCGCGTGAGCAGCTCGCCGTAGTCGCACGGCTTGCACACGAAGTCGCGCGCGCCGGCCTGCAGCGCGCGCAGCTTGTAGCCCGGCTCGGCCGAGATCACCAGCACCGGCAGATAGTGGTCGTCGTCGAGCTGGCGCAGGCTGTCGAGCACGTCGAAGCCATCCATGTCCGGCATGTTCATGTCCAGCACGATCAGGTCGTACTGGTGCTGGCGGTGCAGCGCGGCCACGCCGGCGGCGTCGGTGGTGCCGCTGACCTCGGCGTAGCCCGCGTTGCGCAGCAACTGTTCCAGGATGGTAATGTTGACCTGCAGGTCGTCGACGATCAGGATGCGGGCGCTGTGGATGTGGGCGATGGGGATCATGGCGGTCCTTACGGGGCGAGGGTGGGGCAGGCGGCGGCGATCGCGTCCAGCAGCGCCCGCTCGTCGACGGGTTTCAGCAGACAGGCCAGCGGCGGCCGGCGCGACGCGCCCGCCTGCTGGGCCGGGGTCGGGTGGCCGCTCATCAGGATCACGCCGGTGGCCGGGGCCAGCGCGGCCAGCCGCGCCTGCAGGTCGAGGCCGGACATGGCGGGCATGTGCAGGTCCAGCAGCGCGCAGCACGGCCGGCTGGCCGGCAGCACCGCCAGCAGCTCGGCGCCGCTGGCGAAGGCGCGGGCCGGGACCCCGGCCGCGCGCATCAGCCGCAGCAGCGCCCGCCGTATCGCCGCCTCGTCGTCGACGATGGCCACCCATGTGTGTGATGTATCCATGCGTCAAGATTAGTCCGGGCGCGCGCGGCCCGCTATTGGACCTTGGGCCAACCTGTGGCGCGCTCAGCGCCGGCCGCGGTCGACCAGGCGCACCAGCGCGCTCACCGAGCGCACCTGCAGTTTCTGCATCACGCGCGCGCGGTGCACCTTGACGGTCTTCTCGACCGTGCCGAGGGCGGCGGCGATCTGCTTGTTGAGCAGGCCCTCGACCACCAGCTCCATCACCTCGCGCTCGCGCGGCGTCAGGCTGGCCAGGCGGGCGGCGACGCCGTCGCGCTCGGCCAGCTCGGCGCGCGCCGCGCGGTTGCGCGCCAGCGCCACCTCGATCGCGGCCAGCAGCCGCCCGTCGTCGACCGGCTTGGTGAGGAAGTCGGAGGCGCCCAGCTTCATGGCGCTGATCCCGCTGTCGAGGTCGCCGTGGCCGGTGAGGAAGATGATGGGCGGGGCGGCGGCCTGGCGCGCCAGCGCCTGCTGCAGGGCGCTGCCGTCCATGTCCGGCATCGACAGGTCCAGCACCAGGCAGCCGGCGTCGCCGGCGTGGCCGGCGGCCAGGAACTCGCGCGCCGAGGCGTAGGCGCGCACCGTGTAGCCGGCCGCGCCGAGCAGGCGCGCCAGCGCCTTCAGCACGGCCGGCTGGTCGTCCACCAGGAACACCTGGCCGGCCGCCGCGCTCATGCGGGCGCCGCCGCCGCGCGGGGCAGGCACAGGTGGAAGCAGGCGCCGCCGCCGGCCTGGTTCTCGGCCCACAGCAGGCCCTCGTGGGCGGTCAGGATGTTGCGGCAGATCGACAGGCCCAGCCCCATGCCGCGCTGCTTGGTGGTGTAGAACGGGTCGAAGATGCGCGCCAGCGTCTCGTCGGGGATGCCGCCGCCGCGGTCGGCCACGCTGAGCCGCACCGTGTCGGCGCCGGCCGCCTGCGCGCGCAGCGTGATCCGGCGCTCGCCCGGCGGCGTGGCGGCCATGGCGTCGCAGGCGTTCATCAGCAGGTTGATCAGCACCTGCTGCAGCTGCACGGGGTCGCCGCGCACCGGCAGCGCGGCCTCGCCCAGGCTGGCCTCGACCGTGACGGCGTGGTTGATCAGGTCGTTGCGCAGCAGGCGCAGCACGTCGCCCACCAGCGGCCGCAGGTCGAGCGCCTGGCGCGGCACCTCGTGCTTGCTGAACAGGCGGCGCAGGCGCTGGATGATGTCGCCGGCGCGCTGGTCCTCGGCGATGATGTCGTCGACGATCTCGCCCAGCTCGTCGAGCGGCGGCGCCGGCCGCGCCAGGTAGCGGCGCGCCGCCTGGGCGTTGCTGAGGATGGCCGTGAGCGGCTGGTTGAGCTCGTGCGCCAGCGCGCCCGACAGCTCGCCCAGCATGGCCACCCGCGCCAGGTGGGTGACCTCCTTCTGGTGCTGCTGCACCTCGAGCTCGGCCAGCTTGCGCTTGGTGATGTTGAGCGAGACGCCGCGCACCAGCGCCGGCCCGCCGTCCGGCGCGCGCTCGACGCTGCCGTGCGAGCCGATCCAGCGCAGCTCGCCGTCGGGCAGCACGATGCGGTACTCCATCTCGTAGCGCGGCGCGCCGCGCATGGCCTTGTCCAGCGTGCGGCGGACCGCGCCGCGGTCGTCCGGATGCACGCGCGCCAGCAGGTCGGCCAGCGTCACCCGCTGGGCGTCGGCGAAGCCGAACAGGCGGCGCCACTGCTCGGAGATCCAGATCTCCTGGCGCCGCAGGTCGCGGATCCAGATGCCCAGCTGGGCGGCCTCGGCCGCCAGCGCCAGGCGCTGCTCGCTCTCGCGGGTGAGCGCGCGGGCGCGCCGCATGTCGCTGGCGGCCTGGTGCAGGGCCGCGCCCAGTTCGTCGGCCTCCCTGAAGTGCAGCGGCGGCATCGGCAGGCCGCCGGCCTCGCCCACCGCCCGCGCCGCCGGGATCAGCGCGTGGATCGAGCTGGCGATGCGCCCGCCGATCAGCCACGCCAGCCCCAGCCCGATGGCCAGCGCGGCCACCGTGGCCGCCACCAGCCAGGCCAGCGTGGCGCGCAGGCCGGCGGTCAGCTCCTGGCGCGGGATGCCCAGCAGCGCGCTCCAGCCGGTGCGCGGCGAGCGGCTCGAGATCACGAACACGTCGATGCCGTCGAAGGTGGTGGTCTCGAAGCTGGCGTCGGCCGGTCCCTCCAGCTGGCGCCGCTGTTCCGCGGTGAGGCGCCGCCCGGCGTATTTCTCCACCTCGTGCGAGCGGGTGGCGATCTGGCCCTGGGTGTCGATCACGCTGGCGCGCCAGCTGGCCGGCAGCTGCTGTTCGCTGATCAGGCGCTGCAGGTGGCGCGGCGTGATGGCGGCGTTGAGCGTCATCGCCACGGCGCCGTCGCGCTTGACCGGCACGGCGACGCTGAACACCGGCTGCCGGGTGATGGGGCCGGTGAACACGTCCGACACGCCGGGCGCGCCGCTGGCCAGGATGCGCGCCAGCAGCGGCGCCTTGGGCAGCCTGGGCAGCGGCGCGCCCCAGGGGCGGCGGGTCGACAGCAGCATCGTGCCGTCCGTGTCCAGCAGCACGATGCTGTCGGCGTGCAGCTTGTCGACCATGTCGGCGGCGCGCGGGTAGAAGTTGCCGAGGTCGTTTTCGCGCAACGCGCGCGAGGTGGCCAGCGCCTGCAGCGCCAGCTGGACGCCGTCGAAATCGCGGTCGACCGCGGTGATGATGTTGCGCGCCTGCTGGACCGAGCTGGCGATCAGCTGGGCGCGCTCCTTGGCGTAGAAATTGACGATCAGGGCCGCCGCCACGCTGGCCACTGGCAGGATGCTAGCGATGACCAGGGCCGCAATGCTGGCGCGTACACTCGGGGCTTGCTTCTGTGACAAGAAGGCGCGCTCATTCATGGATACGGGACCGTGGATGCCTGTCCCGATTGTATTGAAACTTTGCGCGCGGGACAACGCCGCCGTGGCGGCAAGTTACGCTATCGGCGCCGTGGTTTTCATTGAAAAATATTTCCTGGCCTTTTGCCTCAGCGGGTGTCGCATTTATCCTGCTATTATTGTTTGACGCAAATGGACGTGCCGTTTCAGGCAAGCGTTGAGAATTCTCATACCCGCAACAATTCCGCTGAAGTAGCCTTGCATGACCTGAGCTTGGCCTGGAAAGGAGAGGATCGTGGAACCGATACAAGAGAGTGTCCCGGAGGACGGGCCCGGCATGCCGCCCCCCGCCGCCGCGTCCGCGCCGCCGGTGCGCACGCGCCAGATGTTGCCGCCCAAGGGATCCTGCTGGTACTGCGAAAAGCCGCTCGACAATGTGCGCCGCTTCTGCGACAAGGAATGCGCCGACGCCTTCGACGAAGAGAAGGAATACACCCGCTAGCCGCCAGGCCTATTGCGCCATGCCTGCCCGCAAGGTCGCCAGCGCCGCTTCAAAGTCGAACTGGTGCGCCGCCTCCGTCACTTCCTGAAACACCTCCACCCCCAGGCTCGCCGCCAGCACCGTGGCCGACTGCTCCAGCACGTCGATGGCCGCACCATCCCCCTCGTCCAGCAAGCGCGACAAGTGCAGCAGCAACATGCGCGTTTCCGGCACTTGCGGGGCGGCGGTTGCGGCCGGCTGGGCGTGCGCCGCCAGCAGGTGGCGCGGATCGCCGTCCAGCACCTCGTCGATCACGGCCAGCAGGGCGCGCAGGGCCTGCTCCAGCTGCGCCAGCGGCGCCGACCAGCCGCTGGCCGGACCGGCGCACAGCGGTTCCAGCTGCGCCGCCAGCAGGTAC
This sequence comes from Duganella sp. SG902, assembly GCF_013376005.1. Lineage (GTDB taxonomy): Bacteria > Pseudomonadota > Gammaproteobacteria > Burkholderiales > Burkholderiaceae_D > Rugamonas. Next base: position 26,787 of record NZ_JABMJK010000026.1, read on the forward strand.
ACCTGCTGGGCGCCTATCATGCCGGCCGCGCCCTTGAGGGTGTGGACGATGCGTTGCCCGTGGCCCGGCTCGCCGCCGGTCAGCGCCTTGCGCGCCTCGCAGCCGCTGTCCGGGTAGCGCTGGCGGAAGCGGCGCAGGATTTGCAGGTAGAGCTCGCGATCACCCATCAGCTGCTGCAGGCCGGTTTCCACTTGCAGGATCTGGCCCGCGCTGGCGGGCGTGCTGGTTGAGGTCATCGTGTCGATGGGCTGGTGGTGTTATCGCTAAGATAGCAGACCCGGCCGTTCCCGATAGTTAAATTCCTGCAACATCGGCGGCTTTATTTGGTGGTGAACGACCAGTTGCGGCTGACCGCCACCCCGCCCACCGTGCCGCTGAAGCTGACGTCGTACACGGTGGCGCCCTTGAGCGGCGCCAGCGGCACGATGGCGGCCGCGCTGGTGGTCTTCTCGCTGGTGCCGGCCGCCGCGCTCAGCAGGCGCGTGCTCAGCGCGGCGCCGCCGCGCGGCGTGACGGTGAAGCTTTGCACGGTCACCAGATTGCCGTAGTCGGCGTGCACGCTGATCGGGTAGCCCACCTCGTTCTGGCCCGGCACCGGGTCGGGCGATTCGCTGTCGCTGAAGAAGTTGACCGGCACCCCGGTCTGGTTGCTGACGGGATAGACGATGAACTTGCCCGCGCCCAGCCCGCTCAAGCCGTTCACCGCCGCGAAGTCGGCCGTGAAGTAGGTATAACTGCCGGGAATGGTGGCCGCGCCGGTGCCGATTTCCTTGAACACCGGCTCGAAGATCACAAAACGGTGGTAGATGGCGGTGATCAGTTCCTCGGCCTGGTAGAAGCCGGTGCCGCTGGTGGTGGCGGAGATCACCTCGCCGGCCGAGTACGAGCCGCTCAGGGTGTAGCCGGCCGCCGTCAGGCGGTTGACCAGCGTGACGCCGGTGAAGCCGCCCAGGCCCGGGGTCTGCTCGTGGGTGATGGTGCGGTTGATGCGCTGGTAGTCCGAGTGGCCCTGCGCCGCCGTGTCGATGCGGCTGTTGCGCGACAGCGTGGGCAGCCCGGCCTGGGCGCGCCGGTAATTGAACCAGTTGTAGCCGTCGGTCGCGGTGTTGCCGGTGAGCGTGGGCGCGCCCGGCTCCTGCGTCAAGGGCGGGGTGGTGGTGCCGGGGCCGGTGACGGCGGAGGTGTCGCCGCCACCGCCGCCACAGCCGGCCAGCAATGCCGAACCCAGCAGCGCCGCCGCGGATAATCGCCAGTTTTGCATGATGAACTCCTGTGCCATGGTAGCGATTCTATGCTGGATTTGGGATTTCGCCGCACCCGTTACAATGTTAAGCTTGCCGTTTCTTTAGGATCGCACACGTTTTGAAGCCACTACGCCATCCGCGCATGCAGCGCGCCAAGTTTGCCCTGCCCAGCATGGTCACCCTGATGTCGATCGCCTGCGGTTTCGGCAGCATCGTCATTTCGGTCGACAATGCCATGGTCGGCGCCGCCCAGGACTACCGCCTGGCCGCCGTGCTGCTGGTGCTGGCCGGCGTGTTCGACGCGCTGGACGGCATGGTGGCGCGCGCCACCAACACCCAGTCGGACTTCGGCATGCAGCTCGACTCGATCGCGGACGTGATGAATTTCGGCTGCGCGCCGGGCCTGCTGCTGTATTGCTGGGGCTTCCAGCAGCTGGGCCTCGACCATCCGACCCTGCTGCGGCTGGGCGGCATGGCCAGCTTCTTCTTCGTGGCCTGCGGCGCGCTGCGGCTGGCGCGCTTCAACGTGAACGTGGGGCGCACCGATCCGCGTTATTTCGTCGGCATGCCGATCACGGCCGGCGCGGCCTGCGTGGCCTCGGTGGTGGTGGCGTGGCCGGAACCGGCCGCGTCGGCCCTGCAGGGCAGCCTGATCGTGCTGCTGCTGTTCGTGGTGGGCACGCTGATGGTGTCCACCGTGCGCTTCCCCAGCTCCAAGCAAAAGAAAAGCTGGACCGCGCTGGTGGTGCTGCTGATTAACCTCGGCCTGCTGGCCTGGCTGCAGGCTTTGTATTTCGTGCTGTTTTTTGCCTTCTACATCACTTTCACGCTGGCGCTGAACGCCGCCTGGAGGACCGGCTGGACGGGCATCGCCCCGCCGGTCGTGTACCAGGACGATTAAGCCACCTCGTGGCCGCGCGCCGCGCGCAGGATCTCGAACCATTGCGTGCGGCTCAGGCTGAACTGGGTGGCTTGCACCGCCTCGCGCACCGCCTCGATGCGGCCCGAGCCGGTCAGCGGCACCGGGCGGCTCGGCAGCTGCATGATCCACGCGAACACCACGCTGCCGAACGGGCGTTGCAGCTCGTCGGCCACCTTCTGGATCGCCGCGCGCACACGCACGCCGGCCGCGTCGTCGCTGCTGAACAGGCGGCCGCCGCCCAGTGGCGACCAGATCATCGGCGCCACGCCCAGGTCTTGCAGTCCGTCGAAGGTCTCGTCGAACATCGGCGCCACGCACAGCGGTGAGAATTCCACCTGGTTGGTGGCCAGCGCGATGCGGCGGTTCAGGCTTTCGAACTGATGGCGGCTGAAGTTCGACACGCCAAAGTGCTTGACCTTGCCGTCCTGGCGCAGGCGCGCGAAGGCGCCGGCGATCTCGTCGAAGTTCATCAGCGGATCGGGGCGGTGGATCAGCAGCAGGTCCAGGTGGTCGGTGCCCAGTTGGCGCAGCGAGTTCTCGGCCGAGGCGATGATGTGGCTGGCGCTGGTGTCATAGTGCTGGATGGTGTGCTCCGGGCGCGCCGCGTTCACCAGCTTGATGCCGCATTTGCTGACGATCTGCATCTGGTCGCGCAGCGAAGGCTGCAGCGCCAGCGCCTCGCCGAATGTGGCTTCCACGCCATAGCCGCCGTAGATGTCGGCGTGGTCGAAACTGGTCACGCCCATGGCCAGCGCCTGTTCGATCCACTCCACGCGCCGCGCCGGCGTCAGCCCCCATTCGTTCATGCGCCACATGCCGGCCACGATGCGCGACAGCGTCAGGCCGCCTTGGTAGGTCACGAGGGAAGGGCAGGTCAGGTCGGTCATGAACGTATTTTCCTAGGGTAAATGGGAGGCAGGAATTATAGTATGATCAGGACGTACGCCAGACCGAACGGAGGTAGCAGTGGGATTTTTATCGTTTCTGAAATCGAAACCGGAACCTGCGGCCTCGCCCGCCAACGCGGCGCCGGCCGCCGCGCAGCCGGAAGCCGCGCCCGCTCCCTCGGCCGAGGCCGGCGCCATCGTCTGCCGCGCCGAAATCGTCGATGAGCGTCACAGCCTGAGCGGCTACCGCTTCAGTACCCCCGAGCCGGAGGCGGCCATGCTGGCCTCGCTGGTGGCCGCCGGCGTGCCGGAATTCGCCCGGCAGCGCGTCGCGCTGGTGCCGCTCGGGCTGGATGCCCTGGCCGCCGACCTTCATCTGCCGCTGGTGGCGCCGCACACGGTGTTCCTGTTCGACCGCAAGGCGGCCGAACTGCCGGTGGACGAATTCGCCGCCCGCCTGACGGCGCTGCGCGCCTCGGGCAGCAAGGTCGCGCTGCGCGGCGTCACGCTGGCCGAGGAGGAGGCCTCGCTGCTGGGCGTGTGCGACATGGTGGTGCTGCACCTGAACGAACACGCGCTGGCCGACTTCCAGACCCTGTCCAAGCAGCTGCGGCTGCGCTATCCGGACCTGAGGCTGGTGGTCGACGGCGTCGAGTCCTGGGACGAGCGCCGCATGTGCGCCTCCTGGGGCGCGAATTACTTCATGGGGCATTTCCTGACCACCGTCGACCAGGCCGACCCGGACGCCAAGATCGATCAAAGCCGCATGACCTCGATCGAGCTGCTCAACCTGCTGCGCACCGACGCCGAGCTGCCGGCCATGATCGAGGTCGCCAAGCGCGATCCCGGCATGACCTATCAGGTGCTGCAATGGGCCAACGCGCCGGGCAGCGGCCAGACCACCAAGGTCACCAGCCTGCAGCAAGCCTTCATGGTGCTGGGGCGCAATCAGCTGTATCGCGGCCTGACGGTGTCCATGTTCCGGCTTGGCGGCGGCGCCACCAAGGACCGCGACGAATCGCTGCTGGAAATCGCGCTGACGCGCGCGCGCTTCCTGGAGACCTGCAGCAAGCTGCCGCAGGCCAAGCGCGACGAGTTGTTCCTGGTGGGCTTGCTGTCGCTGTTCGATGTGCTGCTGGGCGTGCCGATGGCCAACCTGGTGGGCAAGATGCAGCTGTCGGACGATATCCGCGACGTGCTGCTGGGACAGGAGGGCGTCTACGGCCCGTATCTGATGATGGTGCTGCTGCTGGAGCGTAACAAGGTCGAGCGCGCGCTGGATATTGCCGCCACGCTGGAGGTGGATGTCGACGGCCTGCCGCAAGTGGGACAGGCCGCCTTCGAGTGGGCGCAGGAATCGATACAGCAAACCAGCGCCGACTAGCGTCATGCCGGCGCAGGCCGGCATTCAGGGGGCGCTGGTTTTGACGCTCGGCATGGATTCCCGCCTACGCGGGAATGACGCCTACTTCAGCCAGAGGCGGATCGAATCCCAGGCGCGGCCGAAGATCGAGGCTTGCTCCACCGTCTCCAGCGCCACCACCGGCAGTTCCAGCATCGGCTTGCCGTCGACCACCATCTTCAGGGTGCCGACGCGGCTGTTTTCAGCCAACGGCGCCACCAGCGGATCCTTGCGCTCCAGCGCCGGCTTCATCTTGGCGGCCACGCCCTTCGGCACCGTCACCATCACATCCTGCGCGAAGCCGATCTTGACCGCGTTCTTCGAACCCTTCCAGATCTCCGGCGTGGCGATCGGCTGGCCCTTGGAGTACAGCTTGACCGTGTCGAAGTTCTGGAAGCCCCAGTTCAGCAGCTTCTGGCTCTCCTGGGTGCGCACCTGGTCGGACGAGGTGCCCAGCACCACCGAGATCAGGCGGCGCTCGCCGCTGCCGTTGGGCCGCTTGGCCGAGGCGATCATGCAGTAGCCGGCCGCCTCGGTGTGGCCGGTCTTCATGCCGTCCACGGTCGGGTCCAGCCACAGCAGGCGGTTGCGGTTCTGCTGGGTGATCTTGTTGTAGGTGAAGCTCTTCACCGAGTCGATCTTGTAGAACTCCGGGAAGTCCTTGATCACGTGCTGGGCCAGCACCGACAGGTCCTGCGCGGTCGAATAGTTTTCCGGCGACGGCAGGCCGTGCGGATTGGCGAAGTGGGTCGAGGTCAGGCCCAGGCGCTGGGCTTCCTTGTTCATCAGGGCCACGAAGGCGGCCTCGTCGCCGGCGACGGCCTCGGCCAGCGCCACGGCGGCGTCGTTACCCGATTGCACCATCAGGCCGTATAGCAGGTCGTTGATGCTGACCGGGGTGGCCGGGTCGATGAACATCTTGGAGCTGGAGGAATCCACCTTCCACGCCTTGGTCGAAACGTTGACCATCTGGTTCAGCGCGATTTTCTTGTCGCGCAGCGCGCCGAAGGTGACGTAGGCGGTCATGATCTTGGTCAGCGAGGCCGGCTCGATGCGGGCGTTCGGATCCTGCGAGGCGATGATCTGGCCGCTGGTGGCGTCCAGCAGCAGCCAGGATTTGGCGGCGATGGTCGGGGCCGGCAGCGTCTGCGCCACGGCCGAGGTCATCAACATCACACTGGTGGCCAGTGCCGCGATAATTTTCTTCATGTGATCTGGTGTAAAAGTTAAAAGCGTAAGGATTATAGGGCTTTAGTCGGCGCTTGCGGTGTCCGTTTCAGCCTCGTCTAAGCCGCCGCGGCCCCACAGCTGCATCACCCAGCTCTTGATGTGGCCGAGCTTGCGGTGGAAGAAGTGGTCGGCGCCGGGGATGACGATCACCGGGATTTCCTGCGGGCGCAGCCAGTCCAGCACGTCGGTCAGCGGGATGGTGTCGTCGAGTTCGCCGTGGATCAGGATGGTGTCGGCCGGGATGTCGGCCATTTCCCATTTCTTGGCGGCGGCGCCCACCAGCACCAGGCGCTCGGCCGGCGTGCCGGCGGCGGCCAGGCGTTGCGCCAGGTGGGTCTGCACATAGGTGCCGAAGGAGAAGCCCGACAGCGCGACCGGCAGGCCGGGGAATTTTTCGGTCATCCAGGCGTGCACGATGGCCATGTCGTCGGTCTCGCCCTTGCCGTGGTCGTGCACGCCCTCGGACTGGCCGACGCCGCGAAAGTTGATGCGCGCCACCACGTAGCCGAGGCTGACGAAGGTGCGCATCAGGGTCACGGCCACCTTGTTGTCCATGGTGCCGCCGTACAGCGGGTGCGGGTGCGCCACCAGGGCGATGCCGCGCGGCGCGGCGTCGTTCTGCGGATAATCGATGACGCCTTCCATTTGGCCGGCGCCGCCGGCCAGGGTGAATTTTTCGCTCTTGTTCATATGCCTCAGATTTTCAGACGTTCCACAACCTTGCCGTTGACCAGGTGGCTGTCGATGATCTCATCGATGTCGCTGGTGTCGACGTAGGTGTACCAGGTGCCTTCCGGGTAGACCACCATTACCGGGCCCTCGTCGCAACGGTCCAGGCAGCCGGCCTGGTTGATGCGGACCTTGCCGGCGCCATTCAGGTTGAGTTCCTTGCAGCGCTTCTTGGCGTGTTTCTGCGCGGTTTCCGCGCCGTGGTCGCCGCAGCTGTTGCGGCCGTCGTCACGCTTGTTCATGCAGAAGAAGACGTGGTGTTTGAAGTAGGGGGTATCGCTCATGGCCGTGCCTCTTTGAAGTCGTAGCCGCTATGATACCTTGGCGGCGTTCAGCTTGTGGGACGGCAGCCACAGGAACCAGACCGCGAAGAACGGCCACAGCAGCGACAGGAACTGGGCCGCGCCGTTGAAGTTCAGGAACTTTCCCTGCACCCATGTTTGCAAAGTGGCCACGAAATACGGGTTGGCCGGGGTGGTGTTGATGATGACCAGTCCCAGCAGCAGGGTGGTGATGGCCAGCCGCCGCTGCGCCACGTGCGGCGCGTAGGCCAGGCCGGCCAGCATGATGGCGCCGATCAGGAAGCCGCCCTCGGCGCCCGGGGTGACCCACACGAAGGCGTTCTCGGGCGAGAACAGCAGCGCCGACGCCAGGGCCTTCACCACGACCGACGCGGCGATCATGGCCGCCAGCAACGGCCCGCGCGGCGAGGGCTTGCGCAGCAGGCAAAGCAGGGTCAGGCCGGCGCCCACCATGCCGCAGGCGGTGATGATGGTTTCGGACAGCCAGTATTGCTCGACCGTGAGGTCGACGTCCGGGCGCACGAAGCTGGCCAGGTCGATTTCCATGTCCAGCAGCTGCGACAGCCAGTCGGACAGGATGGGCAGCAATTGGCCTAAACCGTATAAAAAGTTTTGCGGGTAGATCTGCGCCAGCGGCCACAGGGCCAGCAGCACCAGGCCCTGGCTGGCGTGCGGCGCGAACCAGGCCTGGCGCAGGCGCTGCAGCTGGCTCTGGTCGAGCAGGCGGCGCACGGTCAGCACGCCGATCAGGCCGCCGATGGCGCAGCCGGCGGCGTTGGTGTAGAAGTCGAGGTTGGACGAGACGCGGCTGGGCAGGTAGGTCTGCACCGCCTCCATGGTGCCGGACACCAGCAGGCCGCAGGCGCTGGCGATCAGCAGCGCCCAGATGCCCTTGACGCGCGGGTACAGCGCGTAGGCGATCAGCGTGCCGAACGGGATGTAGCCGATCACGTTGATGATGGCGTCGAACTTGGTCCAGTAGCGCGGCATGCTGGTCGTCTCCAGGAAGATCAGCGGCGACAGGCCCTGGTTGTGCCAGCCGGAGAACGGGAACCAGCTGGCGTAGACGATCAGCAGCAGATAGGCCAGCAGCGCCGCCCGCGTGATGGGCGAGGTCTTGCTGACCGGCGCCAGCGGCGGGCGCGCGGCCTTCGCCGGCGCGGCGGGCTGCCCGGCGGCGGGCGCCGGTTCGGGCTGCGGGGTGGTGTTTTCCGTCATTTGGACGGCGGCAGCGCCGCCAGCCAGGCGATCAGCTCGGCCGCGACGGCATCCGTGGCCTCGGCCAGCGCGCGCGCGCCGCCAGCCGCGTCGGCGCTGCCGGCCGGCGCGCTGCGGGTGAACGTCTTCTGGTCCAGCAGCCGGTGATCGCGAAACACCGAGGCGCGCAGGCTCAGCACACCCTGGCTGCTGGTGGCGGCGTCGAAATTCTGCGCGAAGTCCACCAGCTCCATGCGCAGCACGGTGGCGCTGGCGGCGGCGTCGGTGGTCGACAGCACCTTGGCGCCGGCCAGGCCGATGTGCGCCTTCATGCGCTGCGTGACCAGTTGCGCCGGCGTGCTGACCCACTGGTTGTAGGCGTAAGGACGCGACTGCCGCGCATCGGCGTACAGCAGGCGGTAATGCATGCGCTCCGTGTCCAGCGCCGCCGGCCCGGTCACGTCGGCCACGATGATGGCGCCGATGCCGGCGCCGGCGGTGGCGGTGGCGTTGGCGCTGGCCGCCGGCAGCGGGCCGAAGTCGTATTGCGCGGTCGGCTGGCCCTTGCTGGCGCAGGCGCCCAGCGCGGCGGCCATGGCCGCTGCCAGCAGCGCGCTACGGATGGTGGTGGTCATCGTCATCTCGTTATCCTTATTTGGCTGGCGCTGTGAAGCCCTCTTCACCGGGGCCGGGCGGGGTGCCGGGCGCGCCGAAGATCAGGCTTTGCGGACGGTCGTTAATCTTGTTCATGGTCTTGCGCAGCGCGCGCATCGAGGCGCGCGTGTCGTCGGACAGCGAATTCACCTGCGGCAGCGTGTCCAGTTCCAGTCCGCCGGCCACCGCGTCCACCGAGCCGCCGATGCGCTCCACCGTGGTGGTGATGCGGTCGATAGGACCGTCCTTGGCCTGCAGGTTGGTGGTCAGCTTGTTGACGTCGGTGGCCAGCGCGGTCACCGAGTGCAGCGTCTTTTGCGTCTGGTCGGCCAGCGCCGGCAGCTTGTCGATGGTCGGCTGCAGCTTGTCCGGCAGCTCGCGGTACTTCTGCGCCGTCGCGCTGACATCGGCGAAGGCGCCGAGGATCACCTTCTGGTTGTCGGGGCTGAGCAGCGTATTCAGGCGGCGCGTCACTTCCTCGGTCTGCGACAGGATCTCCTTGCCGCGCTTCTCGATCTGGTCGAACAGGCCGGAACGCAGCGGAATGCGGGCCGGCTTGTCGGCGCTGGAATGCAGCAGGGGCGAGCCGGTCTTGTCGTCGTCCAGCGCGATGAAGGCGATGCCGGTCACGCCCTGGTAGCCCAGCGAGGCGAAGGTGGTGGTGGTGATCGGCGCGTCCGAATCGATGTTCAGCGCCACCAGGATCTGGCCCGCCACCTTGGGATCGAAATCGATGCCGCCCACGCGGCCCACTTCCAGCCCGCGGTAACGGATCGGCGCCTGCGGATTCAGGCCGGGAATCGGCTGCGTGGTGGCGATCACGTAAGGCACGCGTTCCACGCGGTCGCGGTTGAACCAAAGGCCGTACAGGATCGCCGCTATCAACAGCGTGATCGTGAAAAAGCCGGTAGTGAGGGCATGGGATCGGTTTTCCATCAGGACTCCGTTGATGTTTTTTCTTCCAGCGCTTCCAGCGCGCGGCGGCCACGGTCGCCAAGGAAGAACTCCTTGATGAACGGATGGTCGACTTTCAGCAGATCGCTCAGCGGGCCAAGCGCGATCACGTGTTTCTCCGCCAGCACGGCGATGCGGGTGGAGAGGGCGAACAGCGTATCCAGGTCGTGCGTCACCATCACCACCGTCAGCCCCAGCTCGCGGTGCAGCGATTTGATCAGCGCCACAAAGGCTTCCGACAAATCGGGATCGAGGCCGGCGGTCGGCTCGTCGAGGAACAGCAGCTTGGGTTCCAGCGCCAGGGCGCGCGCCAGCGCCACGCGCTTGACCATGCCGCCCGACAGGTCGGATGGCATCTTGTTGGCGTGTTCGGGACCGAGGCCCACCATGTTCATCTTCAGCAGCACGGCGTCGTGCACCAGTTCCTCCGGCAGCACGTGCAGCTCGCGCATCGGCTGGGCGATGTTCTCGAACACCGTCAGCGCCGAATACAGCGCGCCCTGCTGGAACAGCATGCCCCAGTGGTTGCGCAGCTGCTGCAGCTGGTCGGCATCGATCTCGCTGATGTCCTCGCCGAACACGCGCACGCAGCCGCGCGCCGGGCGCTCAAGCCCCAGCATCTGGCGCACCAGCGTGGTCTTGCCGGTGCCCGAGCCGCCGACGATGGACATGATCTCGCCCTGTTCGATTTCAAGGTTCAGATCCTGGTGCACCACCGTGCGGCCGTACTTGGTCCACAGGCCGGTGATTTCGACCACCGGCACGCTGCCATCGAGCGTCAGCTCGCCGGTGCCGGGGCCGCAGGTGCTTTCATGGTCGCTCATCCCGAGAACCCCACGCCGCTGAAGATAATCGCAAACACCGCGTCGGCCAGGATCACGGCGGTAATCGCGGTGACCACGGAGGTGGTGGTGCCGCGTCCCAGGCTTTCGGTATTCGGCTTGATGCGCAGGCCGAAGTGGCAGGACACCAGCGCGATCAGCATGCCGAACACCACGCCCTTGCCGATGCCGATCAGGTAATTCGCCAGCGGCACGGCTTCAGGTAGTTTCAGCAGGAAGTACTGCGGCGACAGGTTCAGTTCCATCTTGGCCGAGACCATGCCGCCCAGCAGCGCGATGGTGTCGGTCCAGATCACCAGCAGCGGCATGGCGACCGCCAGTGCCAGCACCTTGGGCAGGATCAGGCGGAAGCCGTGCGAGATGCCCATCACCAGCATGGCGTCCAGCTCCTCGGTCACGCGCATCACGCCCAGTTGCGCGGTGATCGAGGAACCGGAGCGGCCGGCCACCAGGATCGCCGCCAGCAGCGGCCCCAGTTCGCGGATGATGGCCATGCCGAGCAGGTTGACCAGGAAGATGTCGCCGCCGAAGTTACGCAGCTGCTGCGCCGATAAATACGAGAACACGATGCCGATCAGGAAGCCGACCAACGCCGTGATGCCCAGCGCCTGGAAGCCGGCGTGGTAGATGTTGGCGGAGATTTCCTTCCACGGCCCGCGCAGCGGATGGCGCAGGAAGCGCCAGCTGTCCAGCACCACTTGCCCGATCAGGCGCAGCAGGCCGGCCATGTGCTCGAAGAACAGCAGCATGGCGAAGCCCAGCTTCATCACCAGCGTCAGGCGGTTCTGGCGCGCGCGCGGCAGTTCCAGCGTGCCGGTGGTTTCCAGCCGTTTGAAGAATTCCTCCAGCCCCGGCGCCAGCCGCAGGTTGGCGGGGCGGGTCTTGCCCCAGGCGTTCCAGAACAGCTGCGCGCCGATGTGGTCCATGCTGTCGACCGCCGACAGGTCCCATGTCAGCTGGTCGCCCTTGAGCGCTTTGAGGAAGGTGGTGATGGTGGCCATGGCCTTGCCCTGCGCCAGAGCGTGCACTTGCCAGGTGCCGGTCGCGGCGACGGCGCCGGCATTGAGGGTCAGGGTAGGCTCTTGGGCAGTAGGCATAACCTCAAGTTTAAGGGAGTTTGGCCCTGGCCGCTACCAGAGCCTACGTCCGGGGTGCGCTGCCTCGCTCTTAAGGAGGATGCCGCTCACGCGGCCAGGCGGCGGGCCTGGCGCTTGGGCGCCGGCGTGGCTTCGGCCGCCGGCTTGGGTTTGGCGCCGCCGTAGTCGCTGGCCAGCAGGGCTTCGGCTTCCGCCTGGTCCATGCCCTGGGTCTGCAGATAGCGCGCCACCATCGCCACCAGCCGCTCGAGCGCGATGCGGTGGGTGGCGTCGGTGTTCGCGTACAGCCAGTCGGAGAAGGCCATGAAGCGCTGGAACGGCGCATCGCCCAGCAGCACCGGCAGGGTGTGGGCGAAGCGGCCCGAATTGGCCACCAGGTCCCAGTAGCGCGCAAAGCGCACCAGCCGCTGCATGGTGCTGAAGTCGATGTCCTTGTTGGCCAGGATGGTGTACGGCGCGTACGGGTCGTACACCATGCCGTATTCCTGCGTGTGGCGGATGATCGGCGTGCCGCGCAGGCGCTTTAGGATGCCGAACTGGATCTCGTGCGGCTCCAGCGCCCACAGCTTGTTGAAGCCTTCGGCAAAGCTCTCCACCGTCTCGCCGGGCAGGCCGGCGATCAGGTCCACGTGCATGTGCGCGTGCGATTGTTTGGTCAGCCAGCGGATGTTGTCGGCGGCCTTCTGGTTGTCCTGCTTGCGGCTGACCAGCGTCTGCACCTCCGGATTGAAGCTCTGGATGCCGATCTCGAACTGCAGCGCGCCCGGCGGGAATTTGGCGATGCCTTCTTTCAGCGCATCCGGCAGGTGGTCCGGCACCAGCTCGAAGTGGGCGTAGACCGGGTCGTCCGGGTTGGCTTCCAGCTTATCGAGGAAGAACTGCATGATCTTCAGGCTGGTCTTGATGTTCAGGTTGAAGGTGCGGTCGACGAACTTGAACAGGCGCGCGCCGCGCTGGTACAGCGATTCCATCTCGGCCAGGAAGCTGTCCAGCGCGAACGGCCACGCTGTCTTGTCCAGGGCAGACAGGCAGAACTCGCACTTGAACGGGCAGCCGCGCGAGGCTTCCACGTACAGGGTGCGGTTCTTGATGTCGTCGTCCGTGTACAGGGAATAGGGCAGCTTGATCTCGGCCATGGGCGGCTGCACGCCGGCATGCACCTTCATCAACGGCTTGGGGCCGTTCAGGATCTCGCCGCACAGTTTGGGGAAGGTGACGTCGCCCCAGCCGGTGATCACATAGTCGGCCAGCTTGACGATGTCCTGCTCGTTGGTCTCGTGCGAGACTTCCGGGCCGCCGAGCACCACGGTGACGTGCGGCGCCACCCGCTTGAGCATGGCCACCACCTTGGTGGTCTCCTCGACGTTCCATATATAGATGCCGAAACCGACGATCCGCGGCGAATAGGACAGGATGCGTTCAACGATCTCGGTCGCCTTGGCGCCGATGACAAATTCCTGCAGGCGGGTTTGCTCCTGCAGCTCGCCCATATTCGCCAATAGATAGCGCAGGCCCAGCGAAGCGTGGGTATATCGGGCGTTGAGGGTGGTAAGTAAGATAGACATGCGACTATTTTACTTGAGGGGTTGACGAGTGGCACGGCATCCCCCATAATCTCGTTCCTCTGCTGCTGAACACAACGCTTCGCAGCGATATAGAGATACGGATCTTTAAAAAATTACAGTCGATAAATGTGGGCGTTTGATGCTGCAACAAAAAGCATTAAATGCTCAACAAGAAATACTGTCAGTATTTTGAGTGAGCGAACCTGGTCAGAAATGGCCACAAACAGAGATTAAACTAAAGAGTTTGATCCTGGCTCAGATTGAACGCTGGCGGCATGCCTTACACATGCAAGTCGAACGGCAGCACGGAGC
>NZ_JABMJK010000027.1 GCF_013376005.1 Duganella sp. SG902
GGCGGCTGCGGCCGCCGCGCCGGAGGCCACCATGGCCGGCGCCAGCGCTTACGAGCTGATGCTGGTCAAGCTGGTGGCCGACCGGCGCCGCCTCAAGTCCATCCAGTCCATCGAGCAGAAGGTGAAGGTCAAGCGCGATGAACTGCTGCCGGACTACGCAGAGTACGTCAACGGTGCGCTGGAAGGCGGCCGTGGCGCCCAGGATGAAGTGCTGACCACCATCATGGTGTGGCGCATCGACGTGGGCGACTTCGCCGGCGCGCTGGAGATCGCGGCCTACGTCCTGCAGCACGGCATGACTATGCCCGACCAGTACGACCGCACGCTGGCCACGGTGCTGGCCGAGGAAGTGGCCGACACCGCCCTGCGCGCCTTCAAGCTGGATCCGGCCGCCGCCATCGACACGCAGCAGCTGCTGCAGGTCATGGACATGACCGACCCGCACGACATGCCCGACCAGGTGCGCGCCAAGCTGCGCAAGGCTACCGGCTACTCGCTCATGGCCAAGGATCCGGCGGCCGCGCTGCCGTACCTGGAGCGTGCCCTGGAACTGTCCGAGCATTCAGGCGTGAAACAAGACATTGCCCGGCTGCGCAAGCAGCTGGACGCTGGCGGGAAGGATCCCGCCAGCACGTAACGAGCCCCCCGGCCTGGGCGGCGCCAGGCGGACGATGGCAGGGCTTTGCCCGGTCCATCCGATGCCTGGCCCACCGCCCGCTTTTCCTGAGAACACCCCATGACCTTCATTGCCACCGAACCAGCCAGCGCGCCGAACCCGCCGCCAGAGGACACCACTGTGGCCAATGACGGCTTTTTCCCCGATATCGACCTGCCGCGCCTGCGCGACAGCGTGCGCCTGGACGGCACCGTGACCATCCTGCGCCTGCGCAATGCCGTGGTCGACGCCGTCATCCACGTCAACGACGAGCTGGCCGGCTGGAAGGCCGACCGCCTGGCGGCTGGCGTCACCTCGCTGGACCAGCTGGAACCCAAGATTGGCGGCGAGGCGGTGCAGCTGCACCGCTACCTGGCCGCCATCTACCGCACGGTCAAGGCCGACCTGAACGAACAGTTCCGCAACTTCGACGCCACCAAGTCCGGCGTGGACGAGGCCGACAAGCTGCAGCAGCTGGTGGACGACGAGCGCCGCGCCGCCAAGTGGGCTATCCGCGACTTCCTGGGCCTGCCGCGCGCCACCGTGGAGCTGATCTGATGCGCGTCATCACGCACCAGGGCGACACCGTGGACGCGCTGTGCTTCCGCCACCTGGGCCGTACCCAGGGCGTGGTGGAAATCGTCTTGGAACAGAACCCCGGCCTGGCCGACTACGGGCCGGTCCTGCCGCACGGCCTGCAGGTCGATCTGCCCGACACCACCACCCACCCAACCAACACCCCCACGCTGCTGCGGCTGTGGGACTAGAAAGGAGCCAACCGTGGCCGAACCCATCCCTTCCACCGTCACCATCGCCACCGCCGGCATCGGCCTGGCCGCCCTGTTCCCAGGCGTGGACGGCAACGCCCTGATCGGCGCCTTTGCCGGTGCCGCGCTGCTGGTGGTCAGCAGCAAAGACCTGAACCTGGTCAAGCGCCTGGCGTACCTGGTCATTTCCATGATCGCCGGCTACCAGGGCGCCCAGGACATTGTGAACTGGACCCCGATTCGCTCCACCGGCGTGGCCGCCTTCTTCGGCGCCGCCTGCGCAATCGTGATCGCCCTGCAGCTGATCGAGCGCTTGAAGTCGTTCGACCTGTTAAGCCTGATCGGCAAGAAAGGAGGCTGACGTGGTACAGAACCCCGCCGCCGTCATCGCCATGGCGGCTTATACCGTGGCCATCTTCGCACTGCTGCTGTACGAGCGCGACGGCGCGCGCCATCGCCACCACGTTTCCTGGCTGGCCTACGGCCTGCTGGTGGTGCTGGGCGGATCCGCCATCGAGCTGCTGCTGCACGCCAAGGCGGTCAGCTACTTTGAAGCGGGCCGCGCTGCGCTGCTGGCCCTGTTTATTGTCCGGTCGCGCGGTAATGTCGCGCGCCTTCTGCGGAGTGAGAAATGATCGCTGTATCCCTTCGACCAGGTAGCCACGGCGCCGAGGTCCAGCAGCTGCAGGAACGCCTGCAGCGCGCCGGCTACCAGGTAGCCACCACCAACGTGTACGACGATGCCACCGTGGCCGCCGTGATGGCCCTGCAGGCGGATAAGGGCCTGGTGGTCGACGGCCTCTTCGGTCCCAAATCCTTCATGGCCCTGATGGGTTCCATCCAGCCCAAACACCTGGCGGCCGCCGACCTGGTGCGCGCGGCCGACCAGCTGGGCGTGAACCTGGCCAGCGTGCGCGCCGTCAATGAGGTGGAGTCGCGCGGCCAGGGCTTCCTGCCGGACGGCCGCCCCGTGATCCTGTTTGAGCGCCATGTGTTCTACAAGCAGCTGCAGGAGCATGGCATCGACCCGGAACCGATTGCCGCGAAGTATCCGAACATCTGCGCCCAGGAACGCGGCGGCTACCACGGCGGCGCCGCCGAGTACATCCGGCTGGAAACGGCCAAGCAGATCCACCTGGCGGCGGCCTACGAGTCGGCCAGCTGGGGCGCCTTCCAGGTGATGGGCTACCACTGGTCCGCCTTGGGCTACGCCAGCGCGTCCGACTTCGTGCGCCTGATGCAGCAGGACGAGGCCAGCCACCTGGACGCCTTCGTGCGCTTCATCGCCCATGAGGCCCCGCTGCTGGCCGCCTTGAAGGCCCGCAAGTGGCCCGCCTTCGCCAAGGGCTACAACGGTCCGGCCTACGCCGCCAACCTGTACGACGTCAAGCTGGCCCAGGCCTATGCCAAGTATTCCGCGCTGGACGAGGTGGCGGCATGACCGGCGTTGCGGCATCGCTGGCCGCCGACCTGGGCGGCAAGGCAGCGCGCGCCGTCCTGCTGGCCGCTGTGGCCTTCGGCGCCTTCACCTACACCCGTTACCTGCAGATCAAGGCTGAATTGGCGGTAGATGCCGCCGTACAGGCCCGCCAGGGCATTGTGGAGCGTGACGCCACCATCCTGACGCTGCGCACGCTGAGCGCCGCCCAGGAGCGCCTGGCCGCCAGCCTGGACGGCGAGCGCACGGCCCTGCACCAGCTGGCAAACACCCGTGAAATCCAAATGAGGAAACTGCAAGATGAAAACGCTGAGATTCGCGCCTGGGCCGCTGTGGCTGTCCCTGCTGATGTTGTCCGGCTGCGGGACCACGGCCCCATTACCGGCGCCGCGTCTTATCGCCAGCTCTTGTCCCAGGGTGCAACCCTGCAGCCTGCCCGCCGTGCGGGTGAGGAATAACGGCGACATGAACGCGGCACTGGACCAGGCCGAGGGCGCGTGGGCGCTGTGCGCGGCCGTGGTGGATACCATCGTGGAGTGCCAGGCGAAAGACCAGGCGGAAGGGCTGGGCCATGATTAAGCTGGCGGCGCTGCGCGAAGTGGTCAAGGGCGCCATCCCGGAGCTGGCCAAGGATCCCAGCAAGCTGCACGTGTTCGCGGACGAGGGCAGGGTGGTGGCGCATGGCACCGGCTCCCTGTCCTTCGTGTACCACTACACCGGCAACCTGATCCTGACCGACATGAACGGCGGCGCCGACGAGGCCATGGCGGCGCTGCTGGCCTGGGCCAGCGTCAACCAGCCGGAGCTGCTGGCGGTCAACGACGAACGCAACAACATCACTTTCGAGGTCGATATCGTCAACCATGACGCCTTTGACCTGTCCATCAAGCTGCCGCTAACCGAGGACGTGCGCGTGACCACCGACCAGGCCGGCGCGCGCCAGATCCGGCACATGGCCGAGGAAGCGCCGGAATGGACCCGCACGGGCCTGCTGTGACATGGATGACCTGGACGCACTGGAGAACTGGGCCGGCCCACTGCTGGCCCGCCTGAGCCCTGCAGGACGGCGCGCGGCCGCCATGGAGATAGGCCGCGCGCTGCGCAAGAGTCAGCAGCAGCGCATCGCGGCCCAGCGCAACCCGGACGGCAGCGCCTTTGCGCCGCGCAAGCCCAGGGCGCTGCAGGGGAGGAAATTGAGGGAGAAGGCCGGCCGCATCAAGCGCCGCGCCATGTTCGCCAAGCTGCGCACGGCCAAGCTGCTGCAGATCGACACCGACGCGGAAGGCCTGGCCATCGGCTGGGCGGGCAGGGTAGCCCGCATTGCCCGCGTCCACCAGGAAGGCCTGGAATCGGAAGTGGCGCCAGGCGGCGCCAAATACAAATACCCCGTTCGCCAGCTGCTGGGCATCACGCCGGCAGAACGCGACATGATCCGCGACAAGCTGCTGGAACACCTGGCGCGCTAGGCCGCCATCAGTTCGGCCGCCGGCGGCGCCTTGACGGCCGCCAGGCGCTTGCTGGCCAGCTGGTGGTAGTGGCCGTCCAACTCGCTGCCCACCCAGGGCAGGCCTGCCTCTTTCGCAGCCAAAAGGAACGTGCCGCACCCGGCGAATAAATCACACACCACGCCACCAGGTGGCACCAGGCGCACGATCTGGCGGGCCATGTCCAGCGGCTTTTCCGTCAAGTGCTGCTTAGGCATTTCCAGACGGGCCTGGAACACACCAGGCAGGTACACCTCACGCTGCGGTAGCGCGCCCTTGCTGGCCCACACGATGAACTCCGCTTGCTGGGCGAAACCGCCACGCCGCGGCCGATAGCGGCCAGGCGTTTTATCCCATACCGCCACGCCCTGCAGGGTGAATCCGGCGGCCTGCACCACGTCCGTCAGCGCCGGCAACTGGCGCCAGTCAATGCAGCACACCACGATGCCGCCAGGCTTCAAGGCCCGCCGCGCTTGCGACAGCCAGGCATGACACCAGAACTGCCACGAACGCTGGTCCATGTTGTCGCTGATGAAGTCCTGGTACTGCGCCTTGGTGCTGCTGTTGATGTATTTCTTGCTGGTGGTCTTGGTGCGTGCGCCCACGTGCAGGCCGCCGGACGAGTAGGGCGGATCCGTCAGCAGCATGTCCAGGGATTCGTCGGGGAGATTGCTGACCAGGTGCAGGGCATCGACCTGGTGCAGCTGGTTGAGGGGATAGGCCGGTATCGGCGCGTTGTTGCTCTCTGTGTTCACGGTGATTCCATATCGGGTTATGACGCGCCGACACTGACGCGGCGCCCAACATTCTCTGCACGCGCGAAGCACCGGGCGATAGGCGGCCGCTGTACCGGCTGCGGGCACAGCGCCGCCTTGCTGCGCTCCACGTGCGCGCGAGGCACCATCGTGGCCATGGATATGAACGAATCTCTCCGGCTGCTGCTGAACCTGGTGCGCAAGGGCACCGTGCTGGCGGTCGATTACGACAAAGCGCTGTGCCGCGTGGCCACGGGCGAGCTGGAAACCAACTGGTTGCCCTGGCTGACGCTGGCCGCCGGCAAAACCTTGACCTGGGAACCGCCGGAAGAAGGCGAGCAGATCCTGCTGGTATGCCCAGGCGGCGACCCGGCCGAAGGCGTGGTACTGCGCGGCCTGTACGCCGACGACAACGCGCCACCGAGCAACAAGCCGACCACCCACACGCGCCTATTCCCCGATGGCGCGCGCATCGAGTACGACCACGACAGCCACGAGCTGGTGGTCGACCTGCCGGACGGCGCCACCGTCCTGCTTTCCTCGCCTGGTTCCGTGACGATCAAGACCGCCACCGCCACCATCGAGGCCGACAGCGCGACCGTGAAAGCCGACACCATCACGCTGGACGCATCGAGCACGCATTGCACGGGCGACCTGACCGTGGACGGCGATGTGGACGCCAAGAACGTGAACGCCGCCACCGAAGTCAAAGCCGGCAACATCACCCTGACTGGCCACGGCCACATGGAGATGGGCGACGGCAAGCGCGTAGGGCCACCGCTGCCATGAGGGGCATGGACGCCAACACCGGCCGCGCCATCGCCGGCATGGCCCACTTGAACCAGTCCATCGGCAAGTGCCTGACCACGCCGCTGTTCTCCCGCGTTTGCCGCCGCCTGTTCGGGTCCGAGCTGGGCGACCTGGTGGACGCGCCGACGAACCCGGCCACGTGCGTGCGCCTGTACGCGGCCGTCGCCACGTGCCTGATGAAAAACGAGCCCCGCCTGCGCCTGACCCGCGTGCTGTTGATCCTGGATCCGGCCGCGCCTGGCTCTGTCGTCATCGACGTGCAGGGCACCACCACCATTTCCCCGGACGCGGTATCCGTTCGGGTCCAGTTGAAGTAAGGAGCAACCCAGCATGACCGTGGCCACGCCCATCGACCTGTCCCAGCTGCCATTCCCTGGCGTGGTGGAGACACTTGACTTTGAAACGATCTATGCGCGCCGCAAGGCCCGCCTGCTGTCCCTGGTTCCCGCCGACCAGGTGGCCGATGTCACCGCAGCCCTGGAGCTGGATTCCGAGCCCATGGCCATGCTGCTGCAGGAAAACTCCTACGAGGAAATCGTGTGGCGCCAGCGCGTCAACGACGCCGCGCGCGCCAACTTCCTGGCCTTTGCCATGGATGGCGACCTGGACAACCTGGTTGCGCTGCTGGGCGTGCAACGCCTGGTGGTCACGCCGGCTGATCCTGACCACAACGTGGCCGAGGTCAAGGAAGGTAACACCGACCTGCGCAAGCGCGCGCAGCTGGCCCCGCTGGGCTTCTCCGTCGCCGGTCCTGCCGATGCCTACAAGTCGCACGCCATGGGCGCGGACGGCGCCGTGCTGGACATTGCCGTCAAGAGCCCCCAGGACGGCCGCGTGCTGGTCACTGTGCTGTCCCGTGAGGGCGACGGCACCGCCAGCCAGGCGCTGCTGGACAAGGTGGCGGCGACCCTGAGCGCCGACACGGTGCGCCCGCTGACCGACCACGTGCTGCTGCAGTCCGCCGGCATCGTGCCCTTTGCCATCCGTGCCACCCTGTTCATGCTTCCAGGCCCCGACCGCTCCCTGGTAACGGCCGAATCGCTGCGCCGCGCCCAGGCTTATGCCCAGGAATGCCGCCAGATCGGCCGCGAGGTGGCCGTATCCGGCATCATGGCCGCGCTGCACATCACCGGCGTGGAGCGTGTGCAGCTGATTGAACCGCTGGCCGATATCGCCACCACGGACGTGCAGGCGCCGTACTGCACCGCCATCGAGCTGGGCGAGGGCTAACCCATGTCCTACCTGCTGCCGCCGAACGCCACGCCGCTGGAGCGTGCCATTGCGGACGCCTGCGCCGATATCGCCAACGTGGCCATCCCGCTGCGCCAGCTGCTGAACCCGGACAGCTGCCCGCTGGACCTGCTGCCGTACCTGGCCAACTTCCTGGCCGTCAGTCCCTGGGAAAACACCTGGACCGAGGCGCAAAAGCGCGGCGTGATCCGTTCGGCCTACCTGGTGCATCGCCAGCGCGGCACGCTGGCCGCCCTGCAGCGCGCCCTGGACGCCCTGGGCGTGTCCACCGAGGTGGTGGAGTGGTGGCAGACCGCGCCCGAAGGCGCCCCCTACACCTTCCGCGTGGACGTGGAAGTGTTCGACGGCATGGACACCAGCTATATCCAGACCATCAACAACCAGATCGACGCGGTAAAGCCCGTGCGCAGTAGCTACACCGTGCGCCTGGTCGCCCGCCCCGCCATGCAGGTATTCGTGGGCACGGGCGCCAGTTCCCTCATCACCATCACGATCTATCCCAAGCCATGACGACTTACTATTCCCTTCCCACGCCCGCCGGCGAGGCCGAGCTGGCCGGCGCACTGGCTGCGCAGCAGACCGTGCCGTTTACGCACATCGCCATTGGCGACGGCAACGGCGCCCCCGTCATCCCGGACGGCCGCACCGCCCTGGTTCACCAGGTGGACGAGGTGCAAATTACCTCGATCCGCCAGCATCCGGTCCACGCCAACTGGATCATCCTGGAAGCGGCGGTACCGGAGGACCGTGGCGGCTACGTGGTCCGCGAACTGGCCGTCAAGGGCGGCCGCACGCCTGGCACGGTGCTGGCCGTGGGCAACCATCCGGCCGTGGAAAAGCCGGCGCCGGACAGCGGCGCGGCCGAGGCCATGATTCTGCGCATGGTGGTGGCCTTCGAGCATGGCACGGCCGCCATTAGCCTGGCCATCGACCCGATGGCCTACGCCACGCTGCAGACCGTCCTGGACCAGATCGCGGCCCATGAAGCGAAGGCCGACCCGCACCCGCAGTACCTGACCAAAGCGGAGGGCGACTCCGCGTATGACGCCGCCGGCGCCGCCGCCGCTGCGGTGGCCACCGCCGGCAACGGCCTGGCCGCCCACCTCGCTGCCCCGGATCCGCACCCGCAGTACCTGACCAAAGCCGAAGGCGACGCCGCCTATGACGCCGCCGGCGCCGCTGCCGCAGCGCTGGCCGGCGCCGGCGACGGCCTGGCCGCCCACGTGGCGGCCGCCAACCCGCACGCGCAGTACCAGACCAAGGCCGAGGCGACCAACGCCTGGGCCGAACAGTTTTTCTATGCAGCAGGAACCTAACCAAAGGAATCAAGCAATATGCCAATCCAAAGCGGACATTTAGGCGGCGCTACGCTGCCCTTAAACACCGACACCAAGGTGTACCAGTGCCAGGCCCCAGCCGTCGCTGCCACCTTCACCGTCAACATTTGCAACAAGACCGACACCGTGGCCCTGGTGCGCCTGGGCCACGGCACTGGCGCCGATATGTCGGCCGCCGGCTCGCTGTACTACGAGCATGACGAGGAAGTCAAACCGCACGGCGTTCTGGAACGCACCGGCCTGGCTACTTCTGTCGGCCGTAGCGTGTTCGCACGGTCGAGCGTGGCCGGCGTGGACGTGTCCGTGTACGGCTACGAGAAGGGCTAAGCCATGGGACGCGCTCTTTCTGCGGGCACTAAGGCCCAGGTGGTCCAGCTGACCAACGCCAACGGCCTGGACGTGTTCGGCACCGGCAAATTCCGTGTGTTCGGCTCTGACGGCACCTTTACCGTGCCGCCCAACGTCACCAACATTCGCGTGCGCGTGCTGGGCGCCGGCGGGTCCGGCGCATCCATCAATGGCGCCAGTGCGCGCGCCACGGGCGGCGCCGGCGGCGGCTTCGCCATGGGCACCTATACGGTGGCGCCAGGCACCACCTATGCGGTCACGGTGGGACGTGGTGGCCTGCGCGCCAGTGACGGCACCCCAGGCAATGCCGGCGGCACTTCGTCCTTCGGCGCCCTGCTGTCTGCGACGGGCGGCGCCGGCGGCACCGTTTCGGCCAACGGCAACCTGGCCGGCGCCGTGGGCGGCCAGGGCAGCGGCGGCAACATCATCAACGCCAAGGGCGGCAACTCCGGCTCCATCAGCCCGACCAGCGCCGGCGGCGCGGCCACCGGTGGCGGCGCGGCCGGTTCACCCTACGGCGATGGGGGCGCATCGGGCAGCATCACCAGCACGCTGGGTTCGGGCAGCTATGCGACCGGCGGCGGCAGCGTTTCGGCGCCAAGTGCCGGGTTCACCACGGTGGCGGACGGTAGCCAGTACGGCACCGGCGGCGCCGGCGTGGGTAGCGGCGGCATCCAGGGCTCTGTGGCCGGCGGCTATGACCTGCTGGGCAATTCCGCAGCAGAAGGCGTAGCGGGGAGCAATAACCCAACCAGCACGCCGTTCCGCTTCCCAGGCGATAACTTTAGTGGCGGCGGCGGCGGCGGCAAGACCAGTTCTTCGGGCAATGGTGGCGCCGGCGGCACGGGTTCTGGTGGTGGTGCGTCCTTCGGTGGCTCCGGCGGAACTGGCCAGGGTGGCGACGGTGGACCATACGGTGGCGGCGGCGCGAGCTATTGCGCCAATAGCGGCACCGGCGGCAACGGCGGTGTGGGCGCTGGCGGTGGCGCCGTGGCCGGCACCAACGGCGGCACCAGCACGGGCCGCCAAGGCGGCCCAGGCATGGTGGTGGTCGAATGGTAACGGCGAACAACTGCGGCGCCTGCCGCTTCTTCCTGGCCAGAGAAGAAGAAGCCACCCAGGGCCTGTGCCGTCAAGGTCCGCCGGCCGCGCTGCTGTCACCCGCTGGCCATGTATTCGCAGCTTTCCCGCCCATGACAGCCCAGGGCTGGTGTGGGCAACATCAACCGAAGGAGAACGAGGAAAAATGAACTACGCACGCATCGAGAACAACAAGGCGCTGGAAGTGTTCCGCGTGCCGGAAGGCTTCAACCTGGCCGACTGTATGCACCCGGACGTGGCCAAGCTGTTCACCAAAGTGCCGGACAACGTGACGGCCGGTAGCCTGTTCAATTCCGGCACCTGGGACATTTACGAGCCACCCATCGAGCTGCCGCCCAACCCGCTGACCTGGGCGAGCGCCGCCCCGGAATACTTCTGGATCGACGTGGGGCCGTTCTTTGACCGCTTCGGCGCTAAGGCCCTGGCCATCACGCGCTCCGAGGATGCGGACGTGCGCGGCCTGGTCACGCTGCTGCTGCCGCGCAAGTACATCGACCTGAAACGCTCCGACCTGCCGCAGCTGGTGGGCATCCTGCAGGCCAAGGGCCTGATTACGGTGGCCGAGCTGGCGGCGGCGCTGAACCAGGTCACGACCGACTACGAACGCCACGTCAAGGGCCTGCCGCAACCAGCCGACGACGAGGCCGCAGCATGAGCGGCGCCGTGCGCGTGATTTTCAGCCGCAGCCGCCTGCCGGTCAGCGTGCTGATTCGCACCTTTCTGTGGGATCCCTGGTCGCATTGCGGCATCGTGGACGGCGGGGAAGTGGTGGAGGCCAATATGTTCAAGGGCGTCAGCACGCGCAGCCTGGCCGAGTTCCAGGCGGCCGCCAGCGAATGGGAAATCATCGAGATTCCGTGCCCGGATCCGGCGGCCGTGATCGCGGCCGCGCGCTCGCGGATCGGCCGCCGCTACGACTTCCTGGGCGCGCTGGCCATGCTGCTGCGGATCCGCCTGCAGCGCGATGACCGGGACTTCTGTTCCGAGCTGGTGGCCTGGGCCTTCCAGACGGCCGGTTATCCGCTGTTCCGGGTCAACACCTGGCGCATCAATCCGCGCGACCTGTATATCCGCACCTACTGACCACCCGCACCTCACCAGCGGCCGCCCACCAGGCGGCCGTTTTCTTTTGTGCCCGCTGCGGGCACAGCGCCCCCTTGCTGCACTTCACACGCGCGCGGGGCATCCTGCTGGGCATCGTTTCACCGCGTGTCATGCCTGTCATTCGGTGGCACGCCATTTCAATCCCAACCAGGAGCAAACCAGCATGACTACCGAATTCCGCCATGGCGTTTTCGTCAGCGAAGTCAACGATGGCGCCCGCCCTACCCCGTCCGTATCCACGGCCGTGGTGGGCGGCGTGTTCACCTCGTCCGACGCCGACGCCACCCTTTTCCCACTCAACACGCCCGTGCTGGTCACGGACGTTATCAGCGCTGCCGGCAAGGCGGGCGACCAGGGCACCCTGGCACGCTCCCTGGAAGCGATTGGCGCCCAGACCAAGCCCTACACCGTGGTGGTGCGCGTGGCCGAAGGCGTCAGCGCCGCAGAAACCACCAGCAACATCGTGGGCGGCACCGTCAACGGCAAATACACCGGCCTGAAAGCCCTGCTGACGGCCGAGGCCCGCCTGGGCATCCGTCCGCGCATCCTGGGCGTGCCTGGCCTCGATACGCAAGCCGTGACCACCGAGCTGGCCGGCATCGCCCAGCAGCTGGGCGCCTTTGCCTACGCCAACGCCAACGGCTGCGCCACCAAGGAAGAAGTGACGGCCTACCGCGCCGGCTTCTCGCAGCGCGAGCTGATGCTGATGTGGCCCGACTTCCTGGCCTGGGACACCACCGCCAACGCCGACCAGGTGATTCCGGCCGTGGCCTGCGCCCTGGGCCTGCGCGCCAAGATCGACCAGGAAGTGGGCTGGCACAAAACGCTGTCGAATGTGGCCCTGAACGGCGTGACCGGCATCAGCAAGGACGTGTACTTCGACATGCAGAACGCAGCCACCGATGCCAACTACCTGAACGAGCTGGACGTGACCACCCTGGTGCGCCGCGACGGTTTCCGCTTCTGGGGCAATCGCACCTGTTCCGATGACCCGCTGTTCCAGTTTGAATCCACCGTGCGTACTGCCCAGGTGCTGAAAACCCTGATGGCGGACGGCGTGGCCTGGGCTGTGGACAAGGGCATTCACCCTTCGCTGGCCAAGGACATCGTGGAGTACATCAACGGCCAAGGCCGCCAGCTGGTGCGCGACGGCTACCTGATCGGCTTCAACTGCTGGGTGGATCCCGCCGCCAACTCCGCCAGCCAGCTGTCCGCCGGCAAGCTGGTCCTGGACTACGACTTCACCGACGTGCCGCCGCTGGAAAACCTGAACCTGCGCCAGCGTAAGACCGACCGCTACCTGGCCGACTTCGCGGCCCTGCTGGCGGCCGCTTAATCCCCCATCACCGAGAAGGAAAACGATATGGCATTGCCAAAGAAACTCAAGAATTTCAACGTATTCGACAGCGGCAACAGCTACCAGGGCCAGGTGGCCGAGCTGCAGCTGCCGAAGCTGTCGCGCAAGATGGAAGCCTGGCGCGGCGCCGGCATGTCGGGCGAGGTCGAAACCGACCAGGGCATGGAAGTGATGACCATGGAAGAGACCTACGGCGGCATCATGCGCCCGATCCTGGAACAGTGGGGCTTGCTCAAGCATGACGGCGTGCAGGTCCGTTTCTCCGGCGCCTACCGCGCCGAAGACAGCGACACCCACGACAGCGTGGAAGTGACCGTGCGCGGCCGCCGCAAGGAAATCGACATGGGCACGGCCAAGATGGCCGGCGAAACCGCCTTCAAGGTGGTCACCACCCTCTCGTACTACAAGCTGACCATCAACGGCGAGGACGTGATCGAGATCGACGTGCTGGCCGGCATTGAGAAGGTCAAGGGCGTGGACCGCCTGGCCGACCAACGCAAGGCCATCGGCCTGTAACCCTCCCAGCCGTCCGCCACCAGGTGGGCGGCTCCCCCCCATCCCATAGGAACCACCACCATGCAAACCAAGACCACCGAAACCATCACCCTGGACACCCCGCTGCAGCGCGGCGAGCAAACCATTACCGAAATCACCCTGGCCAAGCCCAACGCCGGCACGCTGCGCGGCACCACGCTGCAGGACCTGGTGGCCCTGGACGTGAATGCGCTGTCCAAGGTGCTGCCGCGCATTTCCACGCCCACCCTGACCGAGCAGGACGTCCACCGCCTGGATCCGGCCGACCTGGTACAGCTGGGGATGGCGTTTGCCGGTTTTTTGGCACCGAAGGCCGCGCTTGCGCAGCTGGCCTCCCAAACCGCGTAGAGGACGCCATGGCCGACCTGGCGGTGGTCTTTCACTGGCCACCCCAGGCGATGTACGAATTCAGCCTGGCCGAGCTGATGGACTGGCGCGAACGCGCACGAGAACGACACGAAAGCGATAAATGAACGACCTCAAGCTACGGGTAGTGTTCGGCATGATCGACGCCGCCACGCGCCCATTTCGCGCCATCACCGCCAGCAGTCGCCAGCTGGCCGGTTCGCTGCGCCAGTCGCGCGGCGAACTGAAAGAGCTGGAGAAGACCCAGAAGGACGTGGCGACCTTCCGCGAGCTGCACAGCGGGATGCGGGCCACGGCCACCCAGCTGCAGGCCGCGCAAAAGCGCGTGGCCGAGCTGGCCGCCACCATGAACGCCACGGCAAACCCCAGCCGCGCCATGGCGCGCGAATTCACCGCGGCTAAACGGGCGGCCGCGCAGCTGGGCACCACGCACGAACGCCAGCAGCAGCAGCTGCAGGGGCTGCGCACCAGCCTGTCCGGCGCCGGCATCGACACCCGCAACCTGGGGCAGCATCAGCGCGAGCTGCGCGCCCGCATTGCGGCCGCCAACGGCGCCATCACCACGCAGCAGTCCCAGCTGGCCCAGCTGGCCGCGCGCGAACGCACCCTAGCCGAAGCCCGCGAACGCATGAACGCCACCCAGGCCAAGGCCGGCAAGATGGCCGGCATGGGCGCCGGCGCGCTAGCCGCCGGCGTGGCCACCGGCGCCGCGCTGAAAGTGCCCGTCACCGATTACGCCAAGGCCGAGGATTCGGCCACCCAGCTCAAGGCCTCGCTGATGCGGGCCGGATCCGTGGTCCCGCCGGAGTTCGAGAAGATCAACACCCTGGCCATGAAGCTGGGCGACAGGCTGCCGGGCACCACGTCCGACTTCCAGGACATGATGACCATGCTGAACCGCCAGGGCATCAGCGCGCAGGCCATCCTGGGCGGCGTGGGCGAGGCCACCGCCTACCTTGGCGTGCAGCTGAAGAAGGCGCCCGACGAGGCGGCCGAGTTCGCGGCCAAGATGCAGGACGCCACCAGCACTACAGAAAAGGACATGCTGGGCCTGATGGACGTGATTCAACGCGCGTTCTACTTGGGCGTGGACGACAACAACATGCTGCAGGGCTTCTCCAAGCTGTCGGCGGCCATGGACACCATCAAGATGAAGGGCCTGGAAGGGGCCAAGGCGCTGGCGCCGCTGCTGGTGATGGCCGACCAGAAAGGTATGCACGGCGAGCAGTCCGGCAACGCCTTCCGCAAGATCTTCCAAATGTCCATGGACGCCAAGAAGATCGGCAAGGCCAACAAAGGCCTGGGCAAAGGCCAGCAACTGGACTTCACGGACGGCAAGGGCGAGTTCGGCGGCATCGACAAGATGTTCGCGCAGCTGGACAAGCTGAAAGGACTGGACACGCAGAAGCGCCTGAGCGTCATCAAGGAGCTTTTTGGCGACGACGCCGAAACCCTGCAGGCCGTCGCGCTGCTGATGGAAAAGGGCGTAGCCGGCTACCAGGAAGTGCAAGGCAAAATGGCCGCCCAGGCGTCCCTGCAGGAGCGTGTCAACGTCCAGCTGGGCACCCTGAAAAACCTGTGGGATGCGACCAGTGGCACCTTTACCAACGCCATGGTGGCCCTGGGCGAATCCATCGCCCCGGAGCTGAAAGCACTGACCACCTGGTTAGGCGACGTGGCCCAGGGCATGGGCGCCTGGGCGCGCGAAAACCCGCGCCTGGCGGGCGGCCTGATGAAAACAGCGGCCGTGCTGGCCATCCTGCTGGCCGCCGGCGGCGCGCTGCTGCTGCTGCTGGCCAGTATCCTGGGGCCGTTCGCGGCCATTCGCATGGGCATGACGGCGCTGGGCCTGCAGGGCGGCATCTTCGCCAACGTGCTGGGCCTGGTCACGCGCGGCATCAGCATGGCCGGCAGCGCCATCATGTTCCTGGGCCGCGCGCTGCTGATGAATCCCATTGGCCTGGCCATCACTGGCATTGCCGTGGCGGCGTACCTGATCTACCAGTATTGGGAGCCCATCAAAGGCTTCTTCATGGGGATCTGGTCCACCATCAGCGCCGCCTTTTCCGGCGGCCTGGCCGGCATCGGCGCCCTGCTGTTGAACTGGTCCCCCATGGGCCTGTTCTACCAGGCCTTCGCGGCCGTGCTGTCCTGGTTCGGCATCGAGCTACCGGGCAAGTTCTCCGAGTTCGGCGCCAACCTGATTAGCGGCCTGGTCAACGGCATCACCGGCGGGCTGGGAATGGTGCGGGATGCCATCAGCAGCGTGGCCGATGGCACCGTGTCCTGGTTCAAGGAAAAGCTGGGGATCCACTCCCCTAGCCGCGTGTTTGGCGAGCTGGGCGGGTTCATCAGCGAAGGCGCGGCCCTGGGCATCAACGGGGAAAAGGCCAAGGTGGCCAAGGCGGCCGTGGGCCTGGCCAAGACCGCCGTGGACGGCTTCACGCCGGACGGATCCGGCGCGGCCGGCCTGGCGATCGACACCCGTTCTCCGATCGGAACCGGAGGCGGCGCCGGCGCGGCCGCACCAGGTGGCGACACCATCACCATCACCATCAACCCCGGCCCAGGCAGCGACCCGGAAGCCATCGCGCGGGCCGTGCGCGCCGAGCTGGACAAGCGCGACCAAATGAAGCGTGCCCGCATCGGTTCGCGCCTGAGCGATTAAGGAGCCCCTATGCTGATGTCTCTTGACCAATTCGTGTTTGGCATGTCCACGCTGGCCCACCAGGAGCTGCAGCGACAGACCCAATGGAAGCACGCCAGCAACGCCCGCGTGGGCGCCCGCGCGGCCCGCCAGTTCACCGGCGACGGCGACGACACCATCACCATTTCCGGCGTCCTCGTGCCGGAGCTGGCCGGCACGCTGTCGTCCCTGGATGACCTGCGCGCCATGGGCAGCAAGGGCCAGGCCTATGCCCTGGTCGACGGCGCCGGAACCGTGTTTGGCGCCTACCTCATCACCGGGATGCACCAGACCGGGACCAACCTGGACGCCAGCGGCCGGCCGCGCCGCGTGGACTTCTCCATTACCCTGGAGCGCACCGACGACAACCGGGCCAGCTCCATGGCGCAAAGCAGGGGGCGGCCATGAACCAGGACAGCTCCCCGCTGCTGGCCCCTGACTTCACCATCACGCTGGACGGCCGCGACCTGACCAGCGTGATTGACCCGCGCATGATGCGCCTGTCGGTCCGCGAATGCCGCGCCGACGAGGCCGACACGCTGGACCTGGTGCTGGACGACAGCGACGGCGGCCTGGAAATCCCCAAGCGCGGCGCCGTGCTGGCCGTGGCCATCGGCTGGAGTGGCCAAGCACTGGTGGACAAGGGCTCTTTCACCGTCAACGAGGTGGAACACGCCGGCACGCCGGACACCATCACGGTGCGCGCCCGCAGCGCGTCCATGACCAAGGGCATGGGCGAACGCCAGGAAAAGAGCTGGCACAATCAGACCATTGGCGAGATTGTGCAGACCATCGCCGGCCGCCATAAGCTGACGCCGAAGGTGGGCGACGATCTGGGCAAGTTCAAGATCCCGCACATCGACCAGACCCACGAAAGCGATATGTCTTTCCTGACGCGCCTGGCGCGGCGCTTTGACGCCGTGATGACCGTGAAAGAGGGCAATCTGCTGTTCCTGCCGATTGGCACCGGCGCCACCATGAGCGGGCAGGAAATCCCCGCCATCGCGCTGACGCGCCAGGATGGCGACCGCCACCGCTTCCACATTTCCGAGCGCGAGAACTACAGCGCGGTGCGCGCCTACTGGTACAGCAACGGGGAGAAGAAGCGCCACAGCGTGATCGTGGGCGGCGAGGACAACCACAATGTCAAGGTGCTGCCGGAGAAGTACGCCAGCGAGGCCGAGGCCGAGGCGGCCGCCACGGCCGAACTGGAGCGCACCAAGCGCAGCCAGGCCACGTTTAACTACACCATGGCCATCGGCGTGCCGCAGCTGCGGCCGGAGGCGCCCGTGACGCTCTCCGGCTGGAGCAAGCCGGAGATTGATGACGAGGACTGGCTGGTGCAGCAGGTCACGCACACCCTGGACGACTCCGGCGGCTATACCTGCGACATGGAGCTGGAAATTCTGGACGACCCCATCACCAAGCGCCACCGCAGCAACTTCCGCAAGGGCGGCTAGGTCAGCCAATCCCACCACTTCTCTGCTTTGTCCCACAGCGACCAGGCGCGCGCCGCGTAGTACGCCATCTTGGCGATATTGGCCCCCGTGGCCGACCAGGTGCGCGCCTGGCGCCCCATCTTGTTCAGTTTCAGCATTCATGCTCCTGTGTTGATTGCTGCCCATGCGGGCCATGAAGCGCGGCCGCTTGCCGTCCCGCTTCATAGCCGTATAGGAGAGTCACGACCGCATGGCCGCAACCGTTCCAACATACCCACCGCTAAGCAATTCGACTGCGCCCATGGTTTCCCATTTCTGTGGACGTGGTTGCAAACCGCAGTAAGCCCGATGCGCGCCTGCCGGTCCTCTAGTGGGTTTTCCACCACATTTATTGTACGTACAAATATTTATTGACTCCTTCATTTTTTGTACGTACAATAATTTATATGGACATTACATATGACCCAAACAAGGACCGCAGCAACCAAGAGAAACACGGCGTTTCACTGAAAGAGGCGGAAAAGATCGACTGGGATGCGGCGCTGGAAAGACTGGATGACCGCAACGACTACGGGGAGGACAGGTACCAAGCACTCGGATTCATCGGAAACAGGCTTTACTGTGCGGTGTATGTGGACCGGGAAGATGGAAGACGAATCATCAGCTTACGCAAGGCAAACTCAAGGGAGTACAAGGAATATGAAAGCAGCTACTAAACCGATGGAGGCGGCGCAAGCCGCCGCGCAAACCGACCAGCAGCGCGAGGATGCGCGCCGCGCCGAGGCCCGCCGCCAGAAGATGCACACCGCTATCCGCCCCACGGCGGACGAGGATGCCGCCATTACGGCCGCAGCACTGACCGACCCGGACAACCCACCACTGACGGACGCCGAACTGGCGCAGTTCAAGCCTGCGCGCCGACCGCGCGGCCGTCCGGCCCAGGACGCCACCAAGGTGCCCACCACGATGCGCCTGGATAGCCTGGTGGTAGATTCTTTCAAGGCCACCGGCGACGGCTGGCAAACCCGCGTTAACGCGGCCCTGCAGGAATACCTGGCCGAGCGCAACCTACTGGCCCACCGTTACCACGCCACCGTCCACAGGCGCGAGAAGGAAACCGAGCAGCTGGGCGAGTTCCTGGTGGTGGCCACGGACGACGGCCAAGCCCGCGAGAAGGTCAAGCACCACCTGTTGGAGCATGGCCAGGCGGAAGCCGCGCGCGGCTATGTGTACACGGTGGACGTGGGCAACGCGCGTATGGCTGATCTGGAAGTGATCTACTGATGACCGCGCCGACCATGAACGCCAGCCCGCGCGCGCTGGATCTGGTGGAAGTGGCGCGCACCAGCGGCCTGCGCCCCTTCCTGCACGGCGTCAACGCCACCATCGCCCGCGAGCTGCTGGCCGCCTTCGTGGCCGAGCTGGACCGCCGCACCATCAGCGAACGCGCAACGTGGACGCCTGTGGCGAAGCTGCCGGACTCGGACATTACGCTGCAGCTGTATGACCCGGAAGCGAGCGAGCCCGTGTGGCCCGGCTACTTCGACGGCGAGCGCTGGCGGTACATCGACGGGATGCCCGCCACGCCGACACACTACGCCGACATGCTGCACGGCCCCGGCCCGCGCATCAATGGTAACGAACCCGTCCTGCTGGTCATGGATGAAAACCAGGAATGGCTTGCGCGCGCCAGGCGTGCGGCCGGAACCATCTAAGGAGAAGCAATGAGCCAAGCCCTTGAATACCTGCGAGCGCTGATCGCGGAAGGCTGGGAATACCCGGATGCCGAGTACAAGGCCGCGCGCAAGTTTGGCGTGTCGGCCGACGAGCTGCGCGACGAGTACGACCGGGCGTAGCCGGCCAGCGCGTAACGGGCGTTACGTCAAATAGACCCGCCCGCCCCGCTTACCCTGTCTCCCATTTTGCTATAAAGTGGGAGACACTTTTAACCTTACGGGATGACATAACATGCAGAGTGTCACTATCGACACGGCAAAGACCCTGGTGGGATCCGCCACCGTGACGCGCGCCGTGGTGCAGTGCTTCGACGGCCGGCGCTGGGCCATCGTGCTGCGCGGCCGTGAGGAATACGTGCTGCGCTCCAAGCGCGAGAACCCGAAGGCCTACGCCCGCGTGGAAACCGCCCTGGATGAATTGAAGGGCATGGGCCTGCGCCATGCCGAGATTGATTTTACGAAGTGGACCCGCGACCAGGGCACCCTGACCTAAAGGAGAAGGCATGACCGAGCATTACGACCATGACGGCGACAGCATCACCTTGACCGACGCCGACAAGCTGCAGATCGAAGAAGAGATAGCGCACATCGACGGCGAGCTGGCCGACTGCGGCGGCAGCGATATCTGGCGCGAGCTGAACCGCCAACGCCGCCACCTGGTGGCCGAACTGGTGGCAGGGCGCCGTCTGCCGACACTGGAAGAGGACGAGGAAGCATGAGCATCTACGACGACAAGAACGCTTTCACCGTGCGCCTGGATCCGGGCATGATGCGCATGTCCATGCAGCTGTGGCGCGAGGCCACGGACATGAAGATCCCGATTCACGACAGCCTCAAACTGCACTTCATCGCCAACCGCCGCGCGATGCTGAACAACCACGCAAGGACCGCCAAGGCCTGGGGCACGATGCTGGAATCCATGCGCGCGCCAGGTCTGGACCAGGCGCACCTGGATAAGTTGAAGGCCCAGGTTGACGAGTTCAGGGAGTGGGCCGAGGCAGGCCTGGCCGAGCTGGACCAGGTGCGCGACCAGGAAGCGCTGCAGGACGCCATGCAGGACGGCCTGGCCGAGCTGGCCAAGGATCCGGCTGGCCGCGCGCTGCTGCAGCGGGCGCTTGACGAGGGCTGGCTTAAACCGCCACCAGGCGGTTACCCGAAGGGGAAACGGTAGGAATAAAAAAAGGCCAGCGCGATGCTGGCCTTGTCGTATCAAGCGGGGAAGGATTAGCGGACCTGCTGCACCGACGCATGACAGTACCCAATGAACTCAATACGCTCCGCATCCTCGCGGGCCACCACATCGACGGTATAGGCCGGGTTGTCGTTCGACAGGCGCAACGAGCCGTCAAACATGCGCTGTACGCGCTTGAAGCGCACCGTGTCCGCATCCAGGTAGCGCACCAGGTACACACCGTCCGAATCACGCGGGCGACGGTCCACCACCACCATCTGGCCATCCTGGATAGTCGGGATCATCGTGTCGCCGGCGGCGCGCACCATCACCGTGTCTTCCACGGTCAAGCCTTCCTGATCGAGCCACAGGCGCGGCACCTTCCACGCGCGGTCCTTGCTGGTGGAGTGGAAGGTGGCCATGTCCAACACCACCAGGTCAACATAGCCCGGCACCTCTGCGGCATCCAGGGTCACGCCGGCCACTGTGCCCATCACTTCCGGCGCCACTAGTTCCGGGCCGCTACCGCGTCCCAGGATCAACCAGTCCAGACTGATGTTGTGCTGCAGAGCGATCTGCACCGCTTCGGTGACGGGGATGGAGCTGCGCGCGCGCCAACCGGCCGGCGTGCTCTTGGCTTTGCCAAGGTAGTTAGCCAGCTCGTCATCCTTCGTGAACCCCAGCACCTTTTTCATTCTGTCGATTATTTCTTGAACGAAGATCTGTTTAGTTTGCATTTTGTAGATTTGGAAATTGCGATTCATCGTCGAAAAGACTGTACGGAGCCGGGAGTAGAGCGTAGAATTTTACGAAACGCAATAAATATTTACGTTTAAACACGAAAATTCACGAAACGTGATTAATTCTCACACATTGTAACGAAGATAGACTAGGAAATGAAGACTGAAAGCCGCAAAGATCCTCGCGTCCCTATCCCTCTCACCCAAGCCGAAGACGAACAGCTGGAGCAAATCCGCAAGGATGAAGCCCGCAGCCGCCAGTCCATGGCCGGGATTATCTACCGCCTGGGCTTGAAAGCCTATAAATCTCAACAGCCGCAGCAACAGAATTAACAAATTGTAATAAAGGGGCCGGGGGGTCTTTTTATTATTCGACCAGTTAAATATGAGCCTGCGAATCACTATCCGTTGCCCTCATTGCGAAGCGCGCGCCGTCGCCCGCAGCAGCCAGAAAATGAGCGACACCATGCGCGAGATTACGTATGTATGCACCAACCCGCTGTGCGGGCATACCTACGTGGCCGGCCTGGAAGTCCTGCGCACGTTGTCGCCGTCTGCCATGCCACGACGCGGGATCAATATCCCCTTCTCCCCCCATGTCGCGCGCGAACTCCTCATGGAACAGCTGCAGCTGATCTAAACCACGAATCAAGGAATAGAGCCCTATGTCTATCAATACCCTCGCCTGCAGCGCCATGAGCTTCCTGCGGGACCACGAAGCGGAACACCTCAGCCCCGACCTGCCAAAGCTGGTCGACCGCTGTATCGCGCACCTGGTCGAATCCTGCGGCGTGTCGCACGCCAATGCCCACATGGCCACCATGCAGGCCGTGGGCGAGCTGGACGCACGCCACAGCAAGGCCAGCATCGACTGCAGCAAGACCACCAGCTTTACCCTGTTCATCAAGGACGAACATGGCCGGCAGGTTGTCCTGACCGCTGCCGGCCTGATGCGCCTGATTCACGCGGGGCCGCCTTCGATGCTGGCCACAGCCTGACCTAATCCCAAAGGAACACCCCTGACTTGCTGCTGCGCCTGGCGCAGCGGTCAAGCCCTTTTCACGTTTACGAACTGGCAACGACCGGAAAAACCTTCACAAAATGGCCTCGATTGACGAACTCAAACGCCTCATTGACCTGCGCGACCTGGCGGACCGCCTGGGCATGAAACAGGGCAAAGGTGGCGACGACGCCCTGTACCACTCACCACACCACCCGGACAAAAACCCATCGTTGTCCATCTTCGTCAACCACCCCAAGCACGGCACCGGCTGGAAGGATTGGAGCGCGGACGAGGGTGGATCCTGCGTTGACCTGGTGATGTACGTGAATGGCTGCACGCTGTCCGAGGCCATGCGCTGGTTGCACGAAACCTACGCCATTCCGTTCAGCACGCCCGACCGCAAGGACCAGCCGAAGGAGCCCAAGAGCCGCGCGGAATACATCGCGGACAAGGCCCTGGCCGAGAAAGAGAACTGCCGCGCCTACCTGAACGGCCGAGGCATCAGCAACGACGCCATCAACGCCGCCTTCCGCGCCAACACCCTGGGCTATAACGCTTACACCAGCCCATCCAAGGCGCCAGGCAGCGTGGGCCACGGCGGCCCTGGCGTGGCCTTCATCGTCCACGCACCTGGTACGCGCCGCGTGGTGGCCGTGGACATGCGCTACTTCGATGCGGAGCTGAACGGCGGCGTCAAGACGCAATGCCAGGGCGAGAAGGACGGCTACGGCTGGACTTCGGATCCGCGCAAGCTGGAGCGCGCAGAAACGGTGTATATCGTTGAAAGCCCCATCAACGTGCTGTCCATCGACACTTGCAACAAGCCCCGCGCGGCCGCTTTCGCCATTCGCGGCATCGCCAACCTGGGCCTGATCGACTGGACCTTCCTGCGTGGTAAGCAGGTCATCATCTGCCTGGACAATGACCAGCCCTTCCCCGAAGGCCACCACCGCGCCGGCCACCGCCCTGGCCCGGAAGCGATGTGGGATCTGTATGACGTTCTGACCGCGCTGAACATCAGCGCGCTGCTGGTGGACCAGGCGGCGTGGGAGGACGACAAGGGCGAGCCGATCAACGATGTGAACGACTACCTGCAGGCCTATGATGCCCCCAAGCTGGCCAAGGCGCTGGACGAGTTGGAGCCATGGTTAATCCCTGGCCTGCCTGGCGATGCCGGCGTCCAGGGGAAAAAGCGTATGCACCTGCCGTCGCACGACTTCGCGCAGTACTGGCGCTACCGTGTTCGGCCGGACTTCACCTACTACATCAAGCGCAAGGAATCCGGCGATGATGACGATGCGCCGTTGCATGAAGACCTGTGTGGCTTCCGCGTGGCTTCGCTGTCCCGCGTGAAAGTGGCTAGCGCCACGTCGACCATGACCGGCGATGTGGATTCGTCGCCCACCGTGTTCTTCTCTGTCACCGTGCAAACGGCACACAATGGCGCCGAGCTGGTGCGCGATGTGATGACCGCCAAGCAGCTGAACAACCTGGCACAGTGGGGCCAGTTCGGCGCGATCTATGAGCCTAAGCGCTTCTCTCGTATGCTGAACATCGTGGCGCGCACGGCGCACCTGGGCGCCCGCAACGCCGCCAACTTCGTGGGCCTGGCCTGGCTGGACGGCCGCCTGGCCGTCAACGAGGGACCGGACTGCTACTTCACGGCGCCGGAGCAGCAGTGCCCCTATTCCAACCTGACATTCCCGTCCGGCCCACAGCAGGACGCCGCCAAGGTGATCCGCGCCTACCAGGCCACGTTCCTGAACAACGCCGCTGCCCTGCCCCTGGTGTGGGGCCTGGGCGGGCACCTCAAGGCCATCCTGGGCTTCTGGCCGCACCTGACCATCCAGGCCGACAAAGGCGCCGGCAAAACCACGCTGACCAAGGCCATGGAACGCACGCTGGCCATGACCATGTTTTCCGGCCAGTCCCTGGAAACGGACTACCGCCAGCTGACCACCCTGTCCCATACCAGTCACCCCGTGGGCTGGGAAGAATTGAGCGCCAGGCGCCAGGACGTGATCGACAAGGCCGTGGGCTTGCTGCAGGAGGCCTACCAGTACACCGTGACCAAGCGCGGCGCCGCCATGACCCAATACATGCCGTCCGCCCCGGTCCTGCTGGCCGGCGAAGACGTGCCCGTGCGCAGCCTGCTGGGCAAGCTGGTGCGTACCGATCTGAACGGCCGCAAGGGCGTCAAGCTGCCGGCGGATCTGCCCCGCTTCCCGCTGCGCCAGTGGCTGCAGTTCCTGGCCGAGCTGAACAAGTCCGAGGTGCTAGCCAAGTACGACAAGATCCAGGCCTACGTCATGCGCCACAGCCGTGGCGCCGAGGGCGACGACGGCGCCACCCGTATGGCCGGCAACTACGCCGCCATCCTGCTGGCCTGGAGCTACCTGACCGAGTTTGCCGGCATGGACTGGCAAGAGGGGGATTTTGAGAAGAACGTGGTGGCGGAAATGAACCTGCATATTTCCGAGTCCACGCAAGACCGCTCGCCATGGGTCTGGATCATGGAAACGGTGCTGTCCGAAATGGACGCCGGCCGCTTCCATCACCCGAACCGTTTCGACAAGGTGGACGGCGAGGCCTGCCTGCTGATCCGTCCGGCCCACATCATCGACCACCTGGCCACGTCCACCCATCTGCGCGAGAAGTGGAACGGCCTTCCGGTCAAGTCCGCCAACGTGTTCAAAAAGCAGCTGCGCCAGGCCGGCGTGATCCAGGGCGACACCGAGGCCGAGCGCACCATCGGCGGCAAGCGCGTGTCGCACCTGGTCCCGCTCAACCTGGCCGCGCTGGCCAAATTCGGCCTGGCCGTGGCGGTGCGCGACGATCCGACCAAGGACTAAGAGGGGAAAGACATGACAGGATCCTGCATAGGCTGCAAACACCTGACCGTAACGCCCAGGAAGACGCCAGGCGACAAGGAAATGGACGAGTTTTACCGCAGCATAGGCTATGGCCGCTGTCGCATCGACCGGGAAGCGGCGCGCTGGTTGCGTGCCGAAGCGCCGCGCGACTGCAGCAACCTGGTGGCCATCGACGCCGCACAGATCGAGGCGCGGCGGCGCCACCTGGTCAAACACCAGGCATAAAAAAAGGCCACCGTCCTGGTGGCCTTTGTCTTTGGGCGGGCGCCCTACTTCCGCTTCGCTTTTTCCTCATCAATCATTCTCCGCATGGCCATGCCCGTGGCGGCCGCACGGCTCAAACCCATGTTGGCGGCCAGCTGGTCGAATTCTTCCAGGATGCCCGGGTCGAGCGTCATCGTGACCGGTTCCTTGCGCTTGCGCAGCGCGCGCGGCAGGGCTGGCGCCGACTCCGCGGCCGCTGCCGGCGCCGGCGCCGCCGCTACTGGTGCGGCCGGCTTCTCGTCCGGCGCGTTGCTGATGAAGGCGGCGGCCTGTTCCTCAGACAGTGCTGGCCTGGTCGGCTTCGTGGGGATTCTGCGTTGCTGTGTCATTGATGTAATTCCTATGTTGGTTTGATGTATAAGGGGCATCATGTTGATGTACACATGATGCAAACCCGATGTATCAGGACTGGCTGAATTCCAGAATGTACTGGACCAGCTTGGCCACCTCGTCGCGGGCCTTCTCGTCCACCGGCTTGTACTCCTGGACGTTCAGGCCGGCCGCGCTGGCGCGGTCGATGGCCACCCGGTTCCCGACGCGCACCGGCGCCACCGGGAAGCCCAGGGCTTCAATGTCGGCAATGGCCAGGGCATTGTCCGAATTCTTGCCATCGTCCGACTTGGCCATGTTCAGGAACGGGATGACCTTGATATCGCGCAGCTCCTGGGCTTCCTTGACCAGCTCGACCATGTTCTCGTAAGCCCACAAGTCATAAGCACGCGGGGCGAACGGCACCACCAGGACGTCCGTGACCGTCAAGGCCGCGCGCAGCGCGCCGGAATCGCGCGCGCCTACGTCGATGATCGTGTGGTCGAACTGCGGCGACTGCAGGCGCACCTGGGCGCGCAAGCTGCCGCCGTCCGACAGTTCTGTGGCCGCGATCCCTGGGAAACCGGCATTCAGGCGGTTTGTCAGCGACAGCAGGGCCGAGGTTTGTTTCTTGTCGCCATCGACCACCCAGGGGCGGAGGCCTTGAAGGGCAAAGCCGGTCGAAATCTGGACGGTGCTGGTGGACTTGCCCACGCCGCCTTTGGTATTTGCTACCGTAAAAATGGTCATATCATCCCTACCCTATGTTGATATCAAGTTGATTTTAACTATACGTCAAGGTTACATCAAGTCTGCATTGTGACTGCATTACATCATTCAAGGTGCGGATCCTTGCCGGCGGCGAACGCTTCCACGGTCTGCAGCACGGCCTGGTAGGAGTCCAACAGCTCATGCACGGCCTGGCGCACATGCACCACCTCGCCACGCTCACAGTCCTTGCTGTGCAGCTGGGCCGCAATGGCCTTGGCCTGTGCCCAGGAAAAGCTGCGGGCCAGGTGTGGTTTGCAAGGGCGCGGGTTGAACACATGCACGCCGTCTTCCGTCGCGTCAAAGGTCAGACAGACTTTCTTGAAGCGCACTACGTAGCCGCCGGCCAGCTCCATGCTGTCCAGGGCGGCCAGCGCCTTCTCGTACTCCACAATCGCGTCTTTGGTTTCTTGCAGCAGGTCTTTCATGGCGGATCCTCTCGTCTATGCCCACGCATGGGCAGGTTATGGGCTATGTATAAACTACATCGTCTATACATCATCTATACATCAACTTGATGTGCAAGTTGCGGCAACAATACATCAACTTAATGTATATGGCAAGTTGATGTATGTTTGATGTATAGATTTCGCAACGACGAGCTGGCCAGCTGCGGCGGCCGCGCCAGGCCTGGCCAGGGTGGACCAGGGGCCGCGCACCTGTTTTTTCTTTGTCGAGGTACACACAGCACAAAAAACCCGTGGATTGAGGGGGCATTTACAGCTAAGTCTTTGATTTTGGAGCAACTACCATCCACGGCCACCCCTCGTTTTTCCACGAACTACCCCCGTTTTTCCACGGGTTTTGTTCCGGCTCCCACCGCCTGCCCCGCCCCCCTTCTTCTTCTTCTTTCTTTAAGTTATTGAAAAGAAAGAAGAAATAAGGCAAGGAAGAAAAGAAGCCCCACGCGCACCGATCCACGGGTTTCAGCCTGTTTTCCACGACTTTTCCCAACTGCCTAATTTTTCATCCACGGATTTTTCCCGTGGAAACACCCATTTCCGTGGATTCCACGGAATTGCAAATTGAACAGAATCAATGACTTAGGCGTGAATTCCAGGCAATCCACGGATCCACGGCGTTTTCTCCCTGTGCCGGCGTTTGGGACTCGATCCCTTCCAGGCCCTGCACCTGGTGCGTCAAAACCACCGCTGCGCGCATCAATCCGCATCAAAAGCCGGCAGGCCGGAACGGCAAGAAGCCTTACAGCTGGCGGGGTCCGGCCAAAATCGGCCGCTGCATCATTTCCGAGGGGTCGAAATAAGCCGGAGGCGCGGAGGGGCCTCCGAAATCCCGGCAAGGGGTATGCCCTGGGAAGCCACCAGCGGCCCTACAAGCGCTTCGGTGCTCGCGGGGCGTCTAAGGACGTGCGTGCAGCAGATCGGCGCTCCTGATGCGTCCTACCGCGTCCCAGGGCTATCCACGCCCGCCGATGTTGCGAGTAATGACCACGATCTTTCCTGGCATAGATCGGCGCCAACGTTCAGCCCTACCGCGCGCCCGCCGGCGCTTGGTTCCGGTCGCAATCGCGCTGCGCGCGACGCTGACGCGCCCCTCCGGGGTTTCGCCGGCTGCGTTAGAGAGGTTTTCCCATGAATGGGAAACCAGGCCCGCGCGCTGGCCAGCGGCCGCAATGAGGCCGTTACCTGGCAGACGGGGTTGATCTTGGTGTGTGGTGAGGTGACGAGCTGGGCGCCGCGTCCCGAGAGGGCGCGGGGTTTCGGCCAGCGTGAACGGGGCGCAGGTGCCCGTAGCCCTCGCCGGGGTTTGGCGAGGGTGAGCCGGTAGGAGCCGGGCCGGTAGGCCTTGGCCGCTTGCGGCCAACTCCGTATCCCGGCGAAGGTCTGCGCAGCCGTCCCGTGGCGGTTGATCTGAGCATGTTGAGGCTACAAGGCCGGCTTGCCGGCCGTACCTTGTGCGCCGCGAAGCGGGGCAGTCTCATTTTCTAAGTCCCTGGACGCGTCGGCGCGGCCTATCCAGGCGCTACGCGCGAGGGAACCCCAAAACCTACGCATGGGGGAAGCCTTCCCCCTAGCCCCCTGGCGTTAGAGAAAGAGAAGGAATCGTCGTATAACCCGCATGGATGCTAGAAGTGACCGTAAATTTCTTGACGTTGACCGTAAATTTTTTGCATGAATCGGAAAGAATAGTGGCTTATTATTTCGGTTGATGCGTAGAAGGTTTACCGCCTGACCGAAGAAATAAGGCCTTAACTTTTCGCTTTATGCGTGGTACGATCCGCCCATCAACGAAAGAATAAGGAGTAAAAGATGGCGCAGAAAAGAGAACATAACGTCGCTGGTGCGCGTACCGGCCCTAGCCTGAAAAGCCTGACCTACTCGGCCGACAAGAACCCGCTGCTGGCGCCCAATGCCATCGAAATCAAGAAACGCAAGGTGCAAACCGGCGTGCGTGAGGAACCCACAGCAGACGGCGGCACGCGCGTGTCAGCTATCCATGAAATCATCGAGAAGGACGAAACCGAGTTCGTCAAGGTGTTTGCCGATGGCGTCAAGGCCGCGTTTGGCCTGAGCCGCACAGCATACCGCGTGTTCCAGCTGGTCCTGCAGAAGTACCAGGATGAACCGATGGTGGGCGGCTACGCCGATTCGGTGTACTTGGCCTGGTTCGATGGCGGCCTGTCCGGCGTTGATGTTGGCATGACAGACCGCACATTCCAGACCGGGCTGCGCGAGCTGCTAGGCAAGAACTTCCTGGCGCCCCGCCTGCCCAATGTGTTTTGGGTGAACCCTAGCCTGTTCTTCAAGGGCAACCGCGTGCTGTTCGTTCGTGAGTATGTGAAGAAGAACAGCGCGGACGCTAAACGCCGCGCCGAGCTGGAAGGGCAAGGGCAGGCGCGTATTGCAGGCATGGAGTAAGGCGCCGCCCTGGTGCTTATTTGGACGCGGCTGCGCCCGCGTCCAGGCTGTATTCGGTGAACCTCACCACCTCATCGCCCAGCCAGTCGTTCAGCTGCAGGAACCGGTCTTGCAACGGCTTAATCTCATTCCGACCAAACACACGGGCTGCGGTGGCCGGGTCACTGAACCCGCCCGTATTGCTCGGCACCACGCCCAGCAGCTGCGGCGGGATCCGGTGCGCGGCCAGCATGTCATCACGGCTCACATTCTTGATGTTGAAGAACTCGTCCTTCGCGGTCACTTCGGACACGGGCAGCAGCTGGATGCCGTCCTTTTTCCC
Source organism: Duganella sp. SG902 (assembly GCF_013376005.1). GTDB lineage: Bacteria > Pseudomonadota > Gammaproteobacteria > Burkholderiales > Burkholderiaceae_D > Rugamonas. The sequence continues at coordinate 29,498 of NZ_JABMJK010000027.1, forward strand.
ATTCGGTGCATACATGAACAGGTTGCGGAAGTTGCCCGGTCCCTTGCTGTCCTTCAAGGCCTGGCGTAGCGCGTTGACGTCCGCTTCGTTGTGGGCCGGATCCGTCATGTAGAGGATGAAGCCGGCGTGGGATCCGTTCTCATAGTAGCGCCGGCGGAACAGGGTGGCCGATTCGTTCAACCAGGCAGAGTGCAGGGCGCCCAGGTATTCCGGCAGGCCATACACTTCCTGGTTGATGTCGGGCGTCATCAGGTGGAAGACCGCCCCGGTTTTGAATTCGTGTTCTTCGCCAGAGCCATCCAGGAAGAAGTATTGCCCTTCCTGCAGGCCGCGCCGCGTGTACTTGGCCATCGACGGCGCCAGCTGCAGCGGGTTCCCCAGGCGGCTGTCCCTGCGCTCCAGGTAGCTGTTACCGAACGCCACCTGGTCGAGCGCGAAACGGCCGAACGCTTCCCGCGACAGCAGCTTGTGCGGGATGAAGGTGGACGCCAACACATTGGCCTTGAAGTACAGGGCAGAGGCGTGGTGCGTGCCGGCGCGGAACGACTTGGCCAGGCCGCCGAAGTTGACCGGCGGTTCGTACCAGCGGCCGTTAGACAGGCACTCCACATAGTTCAGCATCTCCGCGCGGTCCATGACGGGCGTAGGATCGCCAAAAGTGAAGGCTTCGATATTGGCGGCCGTGCTGGCCGCTGCAGGCGCTGCAGCAGCTGCGGCAGCGCGGTGTTTCTTGGTCATGTGGAAAACTCCAGGATTGAGGTGTTGGTGGCCGTGCCGCCTTCCAGCGGTTCGTTGCCCATGGCGTGCAGACAAGCCCAGGCCAGGTCGGCGTGTCCGGTTTCCTGGCTGTAGCCTGCGGTGTATGTGACCTGGCGGCCGCTGGCCGTGACGGTCTTGCGGATCGCCAGGAAGGCGGCCGCCAGATCCGTCCAGCCGGCGTCAAACTCCAGGCGGCCGGCGCCGATGACGGACAGGCCTTTCAGTACCAGGCGGCCCTTGACTTCGGCCGAGTATTGAAGCGGCACCACGGCCGGATAGAACTGTTTGACCAGCTGGTGAACGCCGGCGCCGATGCCGGTTGTGTCAATGGCCATGTAGGTCACGTTGTACTGCTGGCAAATTTCCTTAATGCTCTTGGCCTGCGCTTCAAAGTCCATCCCTCGCCACTGGTGCTTGGCCAGCACGCGGAATTTGCCACCAGGGACCGCCGGCGGCGCCAGCACGATGCATCCGGCCGAGTCGCCGGACAAGGCCGGGTCATAGCCGACCCACACGGGCCGATGGCCGAAGGGACGCAGCGCCAGGAACTTGACGTCCTCCCACTCTTCCCAGGTATCGACCATGCAGCGCTGCAGGTCCGCAAACTTGAAGATGGACGCCGTGTCGTCAATGAACTGGCACATCAGCAGATTGGCGTATTCCTCTGCGCTGTACTCCATGCTCAACTCGTCCAGGTCGAACAGGTTGCAGCCGGCGGCGTGCGCGTCTTCCACCGTCACGATCTGGCGCCACTGGCGGTCCTCGCACATGCGGCCTTGTGCCAGGGCGCTGTGCGACACGTCCAGGTGAATATGCTTGGACTTGTCGCGGCCACGGTTGAAGTGCGAGCCATCCCAGAACGGATAGGCGCTGTGACTCATGGCGGACGGCGTTGAGAAATACGTCTTGCGCCATTGCTTGTGCATGGCCATGCCGGACGCCACCTTGTTCAGCTCCTTGAACTTCGGCACCCAGAAATATTCATCGAAGTAGAAATTGCCGTGGTAGGACTGCGCCGTGCGCGCATTCGTGCCCAGGAAGTACAGGGTTGCGCCGTTCGGCAGCACCATGGGATCGCCGCGCAGTTCGACGCCGCAAACCTCTTTGGCAAACTGGATGATGTATTGCTTGAACACGTGCGCCTGGGCCTTGCTGGCCGACAGGAAGATCTGATTGCGGCCAGTCTCCAGCGCATCGAGCAGGGCCTCGCGGGCGAAGTACCAGGTAGCGCCGATCTGGCGCGACTTGAGAATGTTGCGTGTGCGGCGGTCGCCCTGGCGGTACCACACCTTCTGGTAATCGAACAGCGAGTCAATAAAGGCTTCGCGGATCTTCTCGACCTGGTCTTCGGAGAATTCGTTTTGCTCGCCCTTCTTGCGCTTCGCGTCCTTACGCTGCAGGTTCGGGTTAAGGTCGCTTTCCTTCCCGGTCTGTTCGTACATTTGCACCTGCGCCGAGTGCTTCATTTGGCGCATCAGCAGGTCAATCTCTTTGAAGTCGCGGCCTTCCTTTTCCGGCTTGGAGATAAGCGCCACCAGGCGCGTTTCGATGCACGATTCGATGCGCTCCAGCGGCGTGGCCTTGTCCCACTCGTCGCGTTGCTTCCACGATTCCACCGTAGCGCGCTTGATGCCCAGGTGGCGCGCAATGGACGAAATGCGCCAGCCCTGCCAGTACAGGGCACGGGCGGCGCGGCGCGGGTCAAATTCGTCTTGTTCGGTGGCGGTGTTTTCGAGCATGGACGAAGCGTAGGGCCACGCGCGCGTGAGGGCATCAAGGCGTCGGCGTGCCCGCTGCCGGTACAGCGCGCGCACGTTGAGCGGGAGCGCGCGACAGGACAACATGGCCATGGTCAACACCATTAACCCTGTTGGAGAAAATATGATCCGCAAACGTCACATCACGCTCACCCTGGCCGCCATCGGCCTGCTGGGCCTCACTGCCAGCGCGCACGCCGCCACCGGCGTACACATTCCGATGGCCGGCGCCGCCGATGCGGCCAGCCTGGGCCTGATGGGCCTGGGCGCTTTCGGCACCGTCGCCACCACCGGCACCGACAACCACGCCGACAAGACCAAGATGTTCCGCATCGCCAAGGAAGGCGCCACCACGGACGGCCGCACCATCGAGCGCGCGTGGCTGGAAGAAATGGCCGCCAGCTATGACCCGGTCAACACCTACGGCGCCCGCATCAACCTGGAGCACATCAAGGGTTACACCCCTGACAGCCCGTTCAAGGCCTACGGCGACGTGCTGGCCCTGGAAACCCGCGAGGAAGCGGACGGCAAGCTGGGCCTGTACGCCCAGATCAAACCCACCGCCGACCTGGTGGCAATGACCAAGGCGGGCCAGAAGGTCTACACCTCGTGCGAAATCAACCCGAAGTTTGCCGACACCGGCAAGGCCTACCTGGTCGGCCTGGCTGTCACCGACAGCCCGGCCAGCCTGGGCACCGAAATGCTGGCCTTCACGGCCAAGAACCCGGAAACCATGGCCAAGCGCAAGCAGGCGCCGGACAACCTGTTCAGCGTGGCCAGCGAAGAACTGGTGCTGGACATGGAAGCGCCAGGCCTGGGCACCGTGCTGCTTTCTAAGGTCAAGGCGCTGCTGGGCAAGGCCGAGAAGGAAAGCGGCCAGGCTGACGCCCGCTTCGCGGACGTGAACGCCGCCGTGGTCGAGCTGGCCACCCACACCACCGAGTCGATCAAGCAGCTGACCGCCACCACCACCGAGCAGGCCAAGACCATCAAGGAGCAGGGCGACAAGCTGGCCGAGCTGACCGCCAAGCTGTCGGCCACTTCGGACGGCACCCCAGCGCGCCGCGTGGCCACCGGCGGTAGCGGCCAGAACAAGACCGACTGCTAACCCACAGCACCATCCCTCATTTACCGGAGAAAGCACTATGCAGAACAAGACCCGCCTGGAATTCAACGAATACACCAAGGCCATCGCCCAGCTGAACAACGTGGACGACGCCAGCAAGAAATTCAGCGTTGCACCATCGGTGCAGCAAACCCTGGAAAAGCGCGTGCAGGAGTCCAGCGACTTCCTGAGCAAGATCAACGTTGTGCCTGTCACCGAGCAGAAGGGCGAAAAGCTGGGCCTGGGCGTGGGCGGCACCATCGCCGGCACCAAGGACACCACCCAAGGCCCGCGCGTGCCAAACGATCCTTCCAACCTGATCGGCAAGGACTACGAATGCACGCAAACCAACTTCGACACCGCCTTCCGCTACAACAAGCTGGATATGTGGGCGAAGTTCCCGAACTTCCAAACCCAGCTGCGTGACGTGATCGTCAAGCAGCAGGCGCTGGACCGCATCATGATCGGCTGGAACGGCGTGTCGCGCGCTGCCACTTCCGACCGCGTGGCCAACCCGCTGCTGCAGGACGTGAACAAGGGCTGGCTGCAGAAGTACCGCGAGGAAGCGCCGGAGCGCGTCCTGGACGAAGGCGCCCACCCTAACGAAGTGCGTGTTGGCGCCGCAGCTGGCGCAGACTACGAGAACCTGGACGCCCTGGTCTTCGACGCCACCAACCGCCTGATCGACCCGGTACATGCGGAAAACACCGAGCTGGTGGTGATCTGCGGCCGCGCGCTGCTGGCGGACAAGTACTTCCCGATCATCAACAAGGACCAGGACGCCAGCGAGAAGATGGCGGCGGACGTGATCGTTAGCCAGAAGCGTATCGGTGGCCTGCCGGCGGTGCGTGTTCCATTCTTCCCGGCCAATGCGCTGTTCATCACCACCCTGGCCAACCTGTCGATCTACTACCAGGAAGGCGGCCGCCGCCGTGCCGTGATCGACGAACCGCCAAGCGACCGCGTGGCCAACTACGAGTCCAGCAACGACGCCTATGTAGTGGAAGACTTCGGCGCCGGCGCCCTGGTTGAAAAAATCAAACTGACCTGGGCGGCTTGATGAAATCCCCGGCACAACGCCATTTTGAGCGTGTGACGGCGGCAAAGGCGGCTGCGGCCGCCGCGCCGGAGGCCACCATGGCCGGCGCCAGCGCTTACGAGCTGATGCTGGTCAAGCTGGTGGCCGACCGGCGCCGCCTCA
>NZ_JABMJK010000028.1 GCF_013376005.1 Duganella sp. SG902
CCCTTCCCATCCCGAACAGGACCGTGAAACGACTCTACGCCGATGATAGTGCTGCAACCAGTGTGAAAGTAGGTTATCGTCAAGCTAGTTATTAGTGAGAAGGCCCGGTCTGTGACCGGGCCTTTTTGCGTTTACAATGTGACGTAATGCAACGACCAGTCACTATTTGTGGGCAGCCATCCCATTGAGTTGTATTATTTACCGATGTTCAACCCAACTGAGGTAGCTCCATGGCAGAGGCAAAAAAATATCGCTTGGTAACGCGTAGCGATTTTGATGGTTTGGTTTGTGCGGTACTGTTGAAGCACCTGGATTTGATCGACGAAATCCTGTTCGTCCACCCCAAGGATATGCAGGATGGGAAGATCTCGATTAGCGATCGCGACATCACCACCAATCTGCCTTACGTCGCCAGCGCCCATCTGGCGTTCGACCACCACCTGTCCGAAACCATCCGCAATACCGGCGAGCGTGCCAACCACGTCATTCATCCCGAGGCGCCTTCGGCGGCGCGCGTGGTGTACGACTACTACGGCGGCCTGAAGGCCTTCCCGGCCTCGTGGAACGACATGATGGCGGCGGTCGACAAGGGCGACGCCGCCCGCTTCAACGAGCAGGAGGTGCTGAATCCGGAGGGCTGGGATTTGCTGAACTTCCTGATGGACGCGCGCACCGGGCTGGGCCGCTTCCGCGAGTTCCGCATCTCCAACTACAACCTGATGATGGACCTGATCGACTACTGCAAGAACCACACGATCGATCAGATCATGGAACTGCCGGACGTCAAGGAGCGCAAGGAGCTGTACTTCGAGCACGCCGAGAAATGCAAGGATCAGATCCGCCGCTGCGCCACCATCCACAAGAACCTGGTGGTGCTGGATTTGCGCAACGAGGAGATCATCTTTGCCGGCAATCGCTTCATCGTCTACGCGATCTTCCCGCAGACGAATATCTCGATCCACGTGCTGTGGGGCTTGAAGAACCAGAACACCGTGTTCGCGACGGGCAAATCGATTTTGAACCGTACTTCGAAGACCAATATCGGCGCGCTGATGCTGGAATATGGCGGCGGCGGTCACGAGAACGCCGGCACCTGCCAGGTGGAGAATGAGATGGCGGAGGACGTGCTGGGAGCGCTGATCCACCGCATCAACAAGGACGGCTAGCAAGCCTCGTCATTCCGGCCTGCGCCGGAATGACGGTTTTTAATTAGAACTCTTTTTCAGGTAAGGCGATGGTGTTGTCCGTGCTGAACTGGTAGTCCTTGAACACGTGTTCCGCCGTCAGCAGCTGATACTCGCCATCCGGCTTCTTGAACGAGGTGTCCTTCAGCTTGTAGGTGTAGTGGCCGCAGGTCCAGCAGTTGAAGTTGCGCATGTGGGTGCACAGACAGGTCTTGTCCATCACCACCACGGTCTTGGCTTCCGGATGGGCTTCCACCTCGCGGTTGTACGAGTTGATGTAGGCGCAATTGCCGGTCGAATCCAGCAGGTAGCCGTACGATTCGCAGCCGGGACGGATGCCGGAGCCGATCGCCGGCGTGCTCTTCAGCATGCGCATCGGATAGCCGGTCGGCGACACGCCGTTGACGATGATGTCGTCCTCCGAGGCCTTGAAGTATTCCTGCTTGACCTTGTCCGGCAGGCCGCATTCCTTGGTGACGGTGAAGCGGGTCGCGACCTGCACGCCGGCCGCGCCGGCCTCCAGGAAGCTCACCGCGTCCGAGCCGGTGAAGATGCCGCCGGCCGCGATCAGCGGAATGTCCAGGTTTTCCGCCTTGAAGTAGTCCAGCAACTCCTTGGTGATGGTCATCAGGTCGTAGTCCTTCCAGTCCTCCAGGCCGAAGCCGAGGTGGCCGCCGGCCAGCGGGCCTTCGACGATGACGTAGTCGGGCAGACGGTTCAGCTTGGCGTTCTTGCGCAGGAAGATCTGCAGCGCGCGCACCGACGACACAATGATGCCCAGCTTGGCCTCGCGGAAGCGCGGGTGGTCGGCCATCAGCGCGAACGATCCGAAGTGCAGGCCGGCCGACAGCGTGATGCCGTCGATGCCGGCGTCCAGCGCCGCGTTGAGGCGGGTGCGCAGGGTTTCGCGCGGGCCGTTCATGGTCAGCTTTTCCATGCAGTTGACGAAGATCAGGCCCGGGCCCTTCTTGGCGCGCATGGTGGCGCCGATGTGCAGGCGCTGGGCCTCGGCCAGGCGCTCGAGGTCGAACTGGACAATCGACTTGTCCATGTTGTTGATGTTGTGCTTGTAGAGCTTGGTCTTGTCCTTGACGAAGCTGGTGTCGAATTTGCGGTCCGACACGTCCTCCACCATCGCGTCCGAGATGTGGCCGATACCGCCCAGGCGGGCCGCCTCCAGTGCCAGTTCCGAGGTCGAGATATCGACACCCATTCCGCCGATCATGATGGGCACATATTCTTCATTGCCAAATCGCAGGCGGAAATCATCAACACGTTTCATTGCTATCCTTAGACTACCGAAGTTAATTGCGGTCGCGCGGCAGTACGCATGATCGGGATTCCCGAATCAATTTTACTCCATGTGTACTACAGCATTGTGACTGCGCGCCAGCGCGGGGCCGGGCGCGGGACGATTGTTAGTCGCGGAAGTTGTTGAATTCCAGCGGCAGGTCGGTGACGTCCTTGCGCAGCATGGCGATGGCCGCCTGCAGGTCGTCGCGCTTGGCGCCGGTCACGCGCACCGATTCGCCCTGGATCGAGGCTTGCACCTTCATCTTGCTGTCCTTGATGACGCGCACGATTTTCTTGGCGTCGTCGGACTCGATGCCGTTCTTGACCTTGATGACCTGGCGCACCTTGTCGCCGCCGATTTTCTTGATGTCGCCATCCTCCAGGAAGCGCACGTCGACCTTGCGCTTGCCCAGCTTGCCGATCAGTACGTCGCGCACCTGCTGCAGCTGGAAGTCGGAATCGGCGGTAATGGTCAGCTCGCGCTCTTTTTGTTCGACGGCGGCGCCGGTGCCCTTGAAGTCAAAGCGCGTGGCGATTTCCTTTTGGGATTGCTCAACCGCATTCTTTACTTCGATCATGTCGGCTTCCAAAACTACATCAAACGAGGGCATAACTAGTTCCTTTATCTTGCTCCATCAAAGACTGCCATTTTAACGGACATCCTGCTTTTCGCAGCCATATCGGCACTGGTTTTTTGCTTGTTTCGCTCTATAATCGACTAAATTTATTGGTTATTTCCCCTCATGTCCGCCTCGTCCCCCGTTCTCCACCAATTCCCCCTCCAGTCCTTGAATACTTTTGGCATCGCCGCCACCGCGCGCGCGTATTTGCGCGTGACCGAAAAAGAGCAACTGCTCGGCGTTTATGCTGATGGCGCTTGGGCTGCTTTGCCGAAGCTGGTGTTGGGCGGCGGCAGCAATGTGCTGCTGACCGGCGATTTCGACGGGCTGGTTTTGCACATCGCGCTGGCGGGAAAAGAGCTCGTCGGCGGCGATGCGCGGCACCATTTTGTGCGCGCCGCGGCCGGCGAAAACTGGCACGCGTTCGTGCAGTGGACCATCGATCAGGGCCTGGGCGGTCTGGAGAATTTGTCGCTGATTCCGGGCACGGTGGGGGCTGCGCCGATCCAGAATATCGGTGCCTATGGCCTGGAGATCAAGGACGTCTTCCACAGCGTGACGGTGTTCGATCCGGCCAGCGGCGAAACGCGCGTGATGGATACGGCGGCGTGCCGCTTCGGCTACCGCGACAGTGTGTTCAAACACGAGGGGCGCCATCTGATCATTCTCGATGTGACGTTCGCGCTGCCCAAGCAGTGGACGCCGAACCTGCGCTACGCCGAGCTGGCGGCGGAACCGGACCTCACCTCGCCGCGCAAGATCGCCGACGCCGTGATCGCGATTCGCCGCCGCAAGCTGCCCGATCCCGCGGTGGTCGGCAACGCCGGCAGCTTCTTCAAGAATCCGGTGGTGCCGGGCGCGCATTGCGCGGCCCTGCTGGCGCGTTTTCCGGACATGGTGCATCACGCGCAGCCAGACGGCAGCGAGAAGCTGGCCGCCGGCTGGCTGATCGATCAATGCGGCTGGAAGGGCAGGAGCCTGGGCGCGGCCGGCGTGTATCCGAAACAGGCGCTGGTGCTGGTGAATAATGGCGGCGCCACCGGCGCCGATGTGGTGGCGCTGGCCAGGGCCATCCAGGCCGACGTGCAGGCGCGCTATGGCGTGCTGCTGGAGCCGGAGCCGGTGTTCGTTTAGCCGCCGTCATTCCGGCGCAGGCCGGAATCCATGGAACGCCGGCGGTCCAGGATAATGCGTATGGATTCCGGCTTTCGCCGGAATGACGGTTGTCAGGGGCGGGCGGCCTGCACCAGTTCAATCGCGCTGTGGGCGTCCTCCGGATACAGCGAACTGCCGGTGCGGCAGGCGGCGCGCAGCGCGGCGTCGCTGATGCCGGGCAGCGCCTCGCTGGTCACGGAAAGGCTGATGCGGTGCAGCTGGCTGGTGACGATGGAGCGGCGCGAAGCCATGTTGAGGATCACCCCAAATTCATCGTGGCCGATGCGCGCCACCAGATCCCCCGGCCGGCATTCGCGCTCGATGCGGCGCGAGATGTTGGCCAGCGCCTCCGGCAGCTTGTCGATGCCGTCGAAGCGAATCACCCCCACGCCCAGCTGTCCCTGGCCCGCCTGCGCGGCCGCCAGCTTCGCTTGCAGCTGCTCGTAGAAGAAGGAACGGTTGGCGGCGCCGCTGGCTTCATCCAGCGTCAAGCGCCGCTTGAGCACATGCGGGCCCTCCTGCGTGGCGCGCTGCATCAGCATGGCCGTCATATTGGCCAGCAGCTGCGCGATCTCCGCCTCGCCGTCGTCGAATGCGCGCGGCGCCTTCCACACCAGCTTCATGACGGCGATCGCTTCGCCGCCGGCGATCAGCGGCACGATCACCATCGCGCGCAGGCCGACCTTGCGGCAAGCCTCGCGGTTGACCCGCTCGTCGGCCTCGCTGTCGGTGCACAGCGCGGCGGCGCGGCTGGTGAGTACGCGGCCCGACAGGCTGTTCGCCACCGGCATGCGCAAGCCCAGTTGCGCCTCCGCCAGGCCGCTGGCCGAGCGGTAGACGATGGCGTCGTCCTCCAGCAGCTCGACCACCGCGCCGTCGGCGCCGGTCAGCTCGACCGCCTTGGCGGAGGCGGCGTCCATCACGGCGCTGAGGTCATTGCCTAGGCCTACCAGCTGGACCTGCGCTTGTATGATGGCCAGCAGTTTGTGCGCGGGTATATTCATGGTCGTAAAAAAAGCAGACCGCGGTCTGCTTTTGAGCTTAGCCGAAGTGGCAAACGTAATCGACGGTTTCCACCGTTTCGATATCGAACTTGCTGTTGCCCGGCACCTTGAATTCCTGGCCGGCGCCGTAGGTCTGCCATTCGGCCGCGCCATCGAGGCGCACCTTGCACACGCCGCCGGTGATCTCCATGATTTCCGGCGCGCCGGTGTTGAAGGTCAGGCTGGACGGGAAGATGACGCCGACCGACTTCTTGCTGCCATCCGCCAGGATGATGGTGTGCGAGACGCACTTGCCGTCGAAGTAGATGTTGGATTTCTTGACGACGCTGACTTGATCGATTTGAGCACTCATGCTGCTGTTTTTCCTTGGTTCGATGGGGTGAGACCGGGCAGGTCGGCCGCGCTGACCACGCGGTTGCGGCCACCGTGCTTGGCGGCGTACAGGGCCCGGTCGGCTTGCTGGATCAGCTCCTCGACGCTGCTGGCGGGCGACGGCACCACGCTGGCCACGCCGATCGACATGGTCACGCTTGAGAGTGCGGTGGTCGCCTGCGGATTTTCAATCGCGAGCTGCTCCAGGTGGCGGCGGCACGACTCGGCCACGATCAGTGCCCCAGTCAGTGATGTCTCCGGCAGGATAATGGCGAATTCCTCGCCGCCGTAGCGCGCGGCCAGGTCGGCCGGGCGCTTCAGATGTTCGGTCAGGACGGCGGCCACCTTTTTCAGGCAAAGATCGCCCGCCAGGTGGCCGAAGCTGTCGTTGTACAGTTTGAAGAAGTCGACGTCGCACATCAGCAGCGTCAGCGGCTTCTTGTCGCGCTGGCCGCGCTGCCATTCGAGGCGCATGGTGTCGTCGAAGCGGCGGCGGTTGGCGATGCCGGTCAGGCCGTCCAGCGCGGCCAGCTTTTGCAGTTCGATGTTGGCGTCGGCCAGCTGCTTCTGGCTCTCGCGCAGGAAGCGGAAGGCCTGGTCGCGCTGAAGGCGGCTGATGTGCGCATTGGAGTGATAGCGCACGCGCGCCAGCAGTTCCAGCTTGTCCGGCAGCTTGACCATGTAGTCGTTGGCGCCCATGGCGAAGCTGTGCGCCTTGAGCTTGGGGTCCTCCTTGGCCGACAGCACGATCACCGGCACGTGGCGCAGGCCTTCCTCGTTGCGGAACTGGGTGATCTGGCCGAAGCCGTCGATGGTCGGCATCACCAGATCCTGCAGGATCACGGTCGGCTGCAGTTGCAGCGCCGTCTCCAGCGATTTGGTAGCGTCGGTCACGTAGTGGAATTCGATGTCCGGCTGGTCGCTCAGCATGCGCCGCACGGCTTCGACGATGATCAACTGGTCGTCCACCAGCAGCACGCGGACTTTGAAGATGGTGAGGACCGGGTCTTGATCTGCTGCGATGACTTGTGCTTCGGACATCAGGATTCTCTTAAGTTATTTTCAACTACGTCCGCCCAAAGTGCTGCGCAACACCGCGCCGATCTTCGCCAGCGGCAGTATCATCTGCGCGGCGTCCAGCTCGGCGGCCGCGCGCGGCATGCCGTACACCGCGCTGCTGGCCTGGTCCTGGGCGATGGTGGTCTGGCCCGCGCGGCGCATGGCCAGCAAGCCCTCGGCGCCATCGCGGCCCATCCCGGTCAGCAGCACGCCGACCGCCTCGCCTTTCCAGTGCTGCGCCACGCAGTGGAAGAACACGTCCACCGACGGCCGGTAAGCGTAGTCCTTCGGATGACTATCGTAACGCAAGCGAAGGTTTTGATCCAGCGTCAAATGGTCGTTGCTCTTGGCGATGAGGACGGCGCCGGCCACCAGCTCGTCGCCTTCCTCGGCGGCGCGCACCGGCATCTCCAGCTGCTCGCCCAGCCAGCGCGCGAAATTGTCGGCGAAATGCTGGTCGATGTGCTGCACCACCACGATGGCGCAGCCGCGCGGCGGCTTCCAGCCGGCCAGCAGCTTGGAGACCGCCACCGGGCCGCCGGTGGAGGCGCCGATCGCCAGCAGCGCCGTGACTTTTTCCGCCCCCGGCGCGTCGGCGCCGTGGCCGTTGCCGTTGGCGGCGGTCTTGGGCAGCATGGCCTGGGTGCCGCCGCTGTGGCGTATCAGCTTGTCCATGGTGCGGATCTTGGCCAGCAGCTCGGCGTCGCCGCCGGGCTGGCCCTGCAGCACCGGGGTGGCCGTCACGTCCAGCGCGCCGGCGCCCAGCGCGCGGAACACCTGGTTGACGTTGTCCTGCGGGCGGCCGGTGACCACCAGGATGGCGCACGGGCTTTGTTCCATGATCTGGCGCGTGGCTTCCACCCCGTCCAGCTCGGGCATGTTGAGGTCCATCAGCACCAGGTCGGGACGGTTCTCCGCGCACATGCGCACCGCCTCCGCGCCAGTGCGGGCGATCCACAGCACCTGGTGCTCGGCGGTGCTGGCGACCACGCGCCGCAGCGCCTCGGCCGCCATGGCGGAATCGTTGGCAATGGCGATCTTCATCTACGGGCGTCCCCAATCAGGTCGCTGACGGCGTCGAGCAGCGTCTCGTCGTGGAAGCTGCCCTTGGTCAGGTAATAGTCGGCGCCGGCCGACAAGCCGCGTGCGCGGTCTTCCGGCCGATCTTTATAAGAGACTATCATGACTGGCAGCTTGTGAAGGTGTATATCTTTTTTAATCAATGTTACCAGTTCAATACCGTCCATGCGCGGCATGTCGACGTCGGTGATCACCAGGTCGTAGTCGCCGCTGCGCACCACGTTCCAGCCGTCGATGCCGTCGATGGCGATGTCGACCAGGAAGCCGCGGCTGAGCAGCAGCTTGCGCTCCATCTCGCGCACGGTGAGCGAATCGTCGACCACCAGGATGCGCTTGGTCTTGCGGCGCTCGGCGGCGTCGGATTTGGCCAGTTGATGCAGGCCGCCCTCGTGCAGCAGCTTGTCGACCGACAGCAGCAGGTCGGGCACGTCGAGGATCAGCACCGGCTCGCCGTCGTCGAGCAGGGCGGCGGCCGAGATGTCGCGCATCTTGCCGAAGATCGGATCGATGGCTTGCACCGCCAGGCTTTGTTCGCCGCGAATCGCGTCCACCACCAGCGCGTAGCGGCGCGCGCCGGCGCCGATCACCACCACCGGCAGCTCGCCGGCGCCGGCGTCGGTGTCGCCCAGTTCCAGCACCTGCGCGGCCGAGACCAGGCCGAGGTGCTCGCCGCCGAAATCGAAAAACTGCTTGTTCTCCAGCGTGTGGATGGCCGACTGCTCGACCTTGAGCACGCGCTCCACCTGCACGATCGGCACGGCGTAAGCTTCGCCCTTGACCTCCACCACCAGCGCGCGCACGATGGATTGCGTGAGCGGCAGCGTGATGCAGGTGCGGAAGCCGACTCCGAGTTCGGATTCGTTGCGCACGGTGCCGTTCTGCGAGCGGATGGTTTCGTGCACGATGTCCAGCCCGACGCCGCGGCCGGAAATCTCGGTGATGTTGTCCTTCAGGCTGAAGGCCGGCAGGAACAGGAACTCCATCAGCTCCGCCGGCGACATGGAGGCCGCCATCTGCGCCGGCGCCATCTTGCGCTCGATCACGCGGGCGCGGATTTTTTCCAGGTCCACGCCCTTGCCGTCGTCGCTGATTTCGATGCTGAGCATGCCGGCGCGGTGCTTGGCCTCCAGCACGATGGTGCCGGTGCCCGGCTTGCCGGCGGCGATGCGCTCGGCGGCGCTGTCCATGCCGTGGTCGATGGCGTTGCGCAGCATGTGGTTGATCGGGCTTTCGATCCTGGCCAGGATGTCGCGGTCGACCAGCGTGTCCTCGCCGATGATCTGCAGCCGCACGTCCTTACCGAGGCTGCGCGCGAGGTCGCGCACCATGCGCGGGAAGTGCTGCACGCCGTCGCGGAAGGGCCGCATGCGCATGGTCAGCACCTCGTCCACCATGGATTGCGAGACGCCCAGCAGGCGGCGTTCGTAGGCTTCGATGTCGGCGATGTGCTCCAGCACGAACTGCTTGAGCGGATGGGTTTTCTGCAGCGCCAGCAGGGACTTTTCCTTCAGGCCGGCGTCGCTGCTGTTGGAGATGGCCTCGTGCAGCTGCTCGATCAGCGAGAACAGGCTGCTTTGGTTGCGCTTGAAGCGCTGCATGTTCTGGATGAAGGGATGCATCTGGTGCGCGTTGATGCGCGATTCGCTGGCCAGCGACAACAGCTTGTCGAAATTGTGCGCGTGCTTCAGCGGCGCGGCGGCGCGGCGCTCGTGCGCGTCTTCGACGGGGGCGGGAGCAGGGGCGGGCGCTGGCGCCTCGCCGCCGCGGTCCACGCTGAGCGTGCCCTCAGGAGCCCTATGGGCCGCAGCGGCGGACCGTCCGCCGTCCGCCGGAACGACGGGCGGCGCCAGCTCCACCGGTTCCGGCAGGAAGGCGATGGTCTGGATGGCGTTCATGGTGCGCTTGATTTGCTCGCCGTTCTCCGCCAACCACGCTTCCACGCCGTTGTCCTGCAGGCGCGACGCCTGCAGGATCAGGTCCACGCCGGCCAGCAGCACGTCGACGCGATTTGGCGTCAGCGCCAGCTTGCCGTTTTGTGCGGCGATGAAGGCGTCCTCCATGCCATGCGCCAGCTGCACCACCACTTCCAGCCCCACGATGGCGGCCGCGCCCTTGATCGAGTGCGCCGCGCGCATCATCGATTCGACCGCGCTGGCGTCGTCCTTCAGGCGCTCCATGGCCAGCAGGCCGTCGGTCAGGATTTGCGTCTGGCTGTCCGCCTCCATGCGGAACAGGTCCAGCATGGAGAATTGGCTCAGGTCTCCGTTGTTATCGACGCTCATCGCAGGGTCCTCGCGAGTTGGTAGCCGATCAGCGCCTCGTCCAGCACGCCGATACGCATGTCCTGATGCGATATCACGCCGGAGAGGAAGCGCGACAAGCCCTTGTTGATGGTGGCGGCCGGCGCCTGCACGCTGCCGCTGGCGTAGCGCAGCAATCCGTGCAGGTCGACCACCGGCAAGGCGTAGGCCTGGTCCTCCCATTGCGCCAGCAGCAGCCGCGCGAAGGTGTGGCGATGGGTGACGGCTTCGCCCTCGCTTTCGTCGATGCCCAGCAGGTCGGCCAGCGACATGCACGGGTACAGCGTGCCGCCGACGTTGACGATGCCGCTCAGGCCGCGCGCGGCGCGGTGGGGCAGGCGGTGCGGCCTGGCGATCGGCGCCACCGCCACGAACATGCGGGTCGGCAGCGACAACCATTCGCGCCCGATGCGGAACACCAGGCAGGACGTGTCCTGCTGCTGGTTGTCGCTGGCGGCCTGGCGGAAATGCTCGGCCCACTCTTTCTGGTAGTCGCCGCCGACGGGGCGCTGCAGGTTTTGCTGCGCGGCGGCGGCGTAGACTTCGCAATTGCGGCAGTGGACGTGCCGCCGCAGCTTGTCGCAGCTTTGGTCGCCATTCACGCCGATGGTGTTCCAGCAGGCTTCGATGATGGTTGTGCTCATGGCTTGCGTCTTCAGGATGCCTGCTGGCGTTTATAGATGCGGGCGGCACGCGCCTTGAGCGCGGCGGCGCCGGCGGCGTCGTTGTTGGCTTCGGCCAGCAGCGCCAGGTGGCACAGGGCTTCGTAGTGGTCGGGCTGGAGGTAGATGCAGCGTTTCCAGTAGTCGGCCGCCATTTGCGGCTTGTTGGTGAGCTCATTCAGCAGGCCGAGGATGAAGTAGGCTTCGGCCGACTCGGGATGCCGGGCCAGATGGTCGCGGCAGGCGTTTTCGGCGGCCTTGATGTCACCCAGGTCGGCCAGGCGGCGCGCCTCGGCCAGCAAGTCCACTGCCGGCGCGACGGCCGGCGCGGCAGGCGGCGCGGCGCGGTTGCGGGGCGGCGGCGCGGCGGGACGCGATGGCGGCGGCGCCGGCCTGGCGCTCACGCGTGCGGGGGCTGGCCGAATGAGCGCCGGCGCGGAGGCCTCCTTCTGCAAGCCGAAGGCCTGGTTGTACGGCAGCGGCGAAAAGCCATGGCGGCAGAACGACGGCACTTCGGCATAGCCCGCGAACAGCTGGCCGTCGTCCATCAGCAGCGCTTCCAGTTTGGCGATGGCCGCCTTGGTGGTCGGCTTGTCGAAATAAATCAGCAGATTGCGGCAAAAGATCACGTCGTACAGGCCGTTGCGCGCGCCTGGCGCGAGCTCCAGCAGATTGCCTTGCTTGAAGCGCACCTGTTGGCGTATGGCGTCGTTGATGCGGTAGTCGCCGTCGCCGGCGCTGCTGAAGTGCGCGTCGCGGAACGACAGGTCCTGTGCGCGGAAGGCGTTGCGGCCGTAGATGCCGCTCCTGGCGCGCTCCACGCAGACCGGGCTGATGTCGTAGGCGTCGATGATGAAATTCCGCGGCCCGATGCCGGCGTCGCTCAGCGCCATCGCCATGGTGTACGGTTCCTCGCCGCCCGCGCAGGGAATCGAGAGCAGGCGCACCAGCCGCCCGCTGTCGGCGGCGAGGCGCGCGCGCACGAAGTCGGTCATGGCGCTGAACGCCTGGGCGTCGCGGTAGAACCACGATTCCGGCACCACCACCAATTCCACCAGCGCGGTCAATTCCTCCGGCGTGATGTCGCGCAGGTAGGCGTCGGTGTCGGCGACGGCGGTGAGCTCCATGCGGTTCTTGATCGCGCGCTCCACCTCCGACCTGGACAAGCTCAAGCCGGTGGCCTCGCGCAGCAGGGATTGGGCCGGTGTCATGGCGTCCCGTCCGCCGGCTGGAACAGCAGGGCGCGCAGCTCGGCCGGCAGCAGCTGTCGCAGCTCCACCAGTTGCAGCATGCCGTGCGCGTCGCTCACCACTTGCCCGAGGAAGGGGGCGGCCTGCACGCCGCTGTCGAGCAGCAGATCCTCGCGCACCTCCTGCACGCCTTGCACGCGTTCGGCGCGCAGGCCGAGTTGGTGATGCGCGCCTTCCGGCGTCACGTAGTCGGTGACGATGATGCGCGTGTCGAAATGGTCTTCGCCGCTTGGCAGACCGGCGGCGCGGCACAAGTCGATCACCGGCACCGAGGCGCCGTGCAGGTCCATCAGGCCCGCCACCATGTCCGGCGCCAGCGGCACCTGCTTGAGCTCGAGCAGCGGCAGCACCCGCACCACATCGCGCAGGCGCAAGCCGTAACGATCGGCGCCGATGTGGAAGACGAGAAGTTTCATGGCCGCCGCGCCTTACACCGTCACGGCGAAGTTGGCGACGCTGGTCTGCAGGTCGCCGGCCGCGTACTGCAGCTGGCGCACCGCCTCGCTGGTGGCCTTGAGCGATTCCACCGTCTGCTGGGTGGCGTCGTTCAGCTGCATCATGGTGGCGGTGATCTGTTCAGCGCCCACGGCCTGCGACTGCATCCCCTGCAGCACCACGTCGAACCGCGGCGCCAGTTGCTGCACCTGGTCCATCACGCCGGACAACTGGTCGGTCACGGCGCGCACCTCGCCCACGCTGCGGCGGATCTCCTCGGAGAATTTGTCCATGCCCATCACGCTGGCCGAGACGGCGGACTGCATCTCCTTGAGCATCTGCTCGATGTCCCAGGTGGACACCGAGGTCTGGTCGGCCAGGCGGCGGATCTCGGTGGCCACCACCGAGAAGCCGCGTCCCGCCTCGCCGGCCTTCTCGGCCTCGATGGCCGCGTTCAGCGACAGGATGTTGGTCTGGTCGGCCACCTTGGTGATGGTGGTCAGCACGCTGTTGATGTTGGAGGCCTTTTCCGACAGCGCCGCCAGCTTGGCGTTGATCGAGTCGGTGGCGCTCACCATGTTCTGCATGGTGCCGTCCATGCGTTTCAGGTTGGTCTGCGCGTCGGCGGTGGCGCTGGTGGTGTAGTCAGCCACGGCGGTGGCTTCCTCCATGGTCTTCAGCAGCTGCGAGGTGTTGGCCGAGATTTCCCTGGTGGTGCTGAGGATCTCGACGCTGGTCTGGGCCTGCTCGATGCCGGTGGCCTCCTGCTGCTTGGCCGAGGCGGCGATCTCGGTGGCCGAGGTGGTGACCTGGATGCCGGCCTTCTGCACATTGTTGAGCAGCGCGCGCAGGTTCTCGAACATGCGGTCCAGGCCCTTGGCCAGCTTGCCGATGGCGTCCTCGCCTTGCACCTCGATCTTGCCGGTCAGGTCGCCGGCGGCGGCTTTCGACACCACGCCCAGCAGCGAATCGACCTTGGACCTGAGCAGGCTGGAGGCGGCCAGCTCGTTGGCCTGGCTGTCCTGGATGGCTTGCGCCATGCGGTTGAATTCCGTGCTGACCTGGCCCAGCTCATCGGCCGACAGCACCTCGGCGCGCGCGGTCTGGTCGCCGGCGGCGATCCTGCCGACGGCCTGGGTCAGGTTGTTCAGCGGCGCCAGCAGCGAGCGCACCAGCAGCCACGCGATCCCCATCGACAGCGCCACGCACGCCAGGCCGCCGCCGGTCAGCACCATGCGCATGGTCTCCTGCTGGTGTTCGGAGGATGCGGAGCGCACCGCCAGCAGGCGTTTCTCCTCCTCGGCCGCGTCGTTCATGAACTTGTAGACCTCGCCGATCACGGAGGTCGCGGCGCCCGACAGTTGCGGCGTGCGGCCCATGGCGTCGGCGGCGCCCGGTTGGTTGCCCATGCTCTCGCGCAGCTTGAGCTGGGAGTCGATCACCTCGTTGCTCCACACCTTGATCATTTCCTCCAGCTTCCTGAAGCGCGCCGCCTGCGCCGGATTGTCGGCGGTGAGCTTTTGCAGTTCGGTGATGGAGGCCGGCAGGTCCGTCAGCTCCTTGCGCGCGCGCTCAAGCCGTTGCGGCGCGCCGGTCAGGTAGTAGCCGCGCGCCTCCACCTGGACCTGCAGCAGATCGTTGCGCAGCACGTCGATCGCCTGCATCACATCCATTGTGTGGCGGTCCCACTCATTGGCTTGCGACAGGCTGTTGAAGCGGTTGTAGGCGATCGATAGCAGCACCAGGATGATGGCGAGGATGGCGCTGAAACTGAGGTATAGCTTGGTCTTGATGCTCAAGTCTTTAAACATTATTTCTCCAGGGCTGGCGGCGGCCAGGTCGCACCCGGCATTGTCCCATACCGGCCGTTGTCACGGTATTCAGGCCGCCACCGAGAAAGTGGCGACGCTGCTTTGCAGTCCGCCGGCCGCGTACTGCAGCTGGTGCACCGCCTCGCTGGTCGATTTCAGCGATTCCACGGTTTGCTGGGTGGCCTCGTTCAACTGCATCATGGTTTCGTTGATCTGGGCGGCGCCGACGGCCTGGGACTGCATGCCCTGCAGGACCTGGTCGAATTGCGGCGCCAGCTTCTGCACCTGGTCCATCACGCCGGACAGCTGGTTGGTCACCTGGCGCACCTCGCCCACGCTGCGGCGGATCTCCTCGGAGAATTTGTCCATGCCCATCACGCTGGCCGAGACGGCGGACTGCATCTCCTTCAGCATCTGCTCGATGTCCCAGGTGGAGACGGAGGTCTGGTCGGCCAGGCGGCGGATCTCGGTGGCCACCACCGAGAAGCCGCGTCCCGCCTCGCCGGCCTTCTCGGCCTCGATGGCCGCGTTCAGCGACAGGATGTTGGTCTGGTCGGCCACCTTGGTGATGGTGGTCAGCACGCTGTTGATGTTGGAGGCCTTTTCCGACAGCGCCGCCAGCTTGGCGTTGATCGAGTCGGTGGCGCTCACCATGTTCTGCATGGTGCCGTCCATGCGTTTCAGGTTGCCCTGGGCGTCGGCGGTGGCGTGGGTGGTGTAGTCGGCCACCGAGGTGGCTTCCTCCATGGTCTTGACCAGATGCGAGATGTTGGCCGAGATCTCCTTGGTGGTGGCCAGGATCTCGACGCTGGTCTGGGCCTGCTCGACGCCGGTGGCCTCCTGCTGCTTGGCCGAGGCGGCGATCTCGGTGGCCGAGGTGGTGACCTGGATGCCGGCCTTCTGCACGTTGTTGAGCAGGGTGCGCAGGTTGTCGAACATGCGCTCCAGGCCAGCGGCCAGTTGGCCGATGGCGTCGTCGCCTTGCACCTCGACCTTGCCGGTCAGGTCGCCGGCGGCCGCCTTGGTGACCACGCCCAGCAGCGAATCGACCTTGGACTTGAGCAGGTTGGAGGCCGCCAGTTCCTTGTCCTGGCTGTCCTGGATCGCCTGCGCCATCAGGTTGAAGGCGCCCGACACCTGGCCCAGTTCATCGCGCGAACCCACTTCCACGCGCGCGCCTTGCTCGCCGCGGGCGATGCGGTCCACCGTGGCGCTCAGGCGCACCAGCGGCGCGGCCAGCGCCTTGGACAGCAGGCCGCCGATGCCGAGGGCCAGCGCGGTGCACACGCCGCCGCCGGCGATCAGCAGCAGCATCATGGTTTGTGACAGGTTGGCCGAGGCCTTGCTGCGCTCCGCCAGCAGGCGGTCCTCCTCCTCGCTGATCTCGCGGATGATGCGGCGCACCTCGGCGATGGTCTTGGCGCCATTGAGCACGTCGGCCGCCGTGGCCACCTGCTGCGACACGCCCACCTTCAGGTTCAGCGCGCGGCGTTTCTCCAGCAGCGGATGGATCACGTTGTCGATCCAGTTCTGCATCAGCGGCGCCAGCCGCTTCAGGCGCTCCTGCTGGGCGGGATTGTCGGCGGTCAGGCGCTTGATCTCCGCCATGTGCTGGCGCACCTTTTCCTCCTCGAGCGGAATCGGCTTGGTGATGCTTTCCTCGCCGGTGAGCATGAAGCCGCGGGTGGAGTTCTGGATTTGTATCATCGCCGTTTCCACCTCGCCGGCTTCCAGCAGCACGCGCAGCGTGTGCTTGTCCCATTCGTTGGCGGTGGACAGCTTGGTGAAGTTGGCATAGGCCATGGCCAGCAGGGCAACGATGATGACGACAATGGCGCCAAATCCGCCAGCGAGTTTTTTCTTGATACTGAGGTTTTTTAGCATGCTCGCTCCACTCTTGATCAGTGCGTGTCGGGACGTGCAAGCAATGTATCAAAAAAATGGCCGCTCAGCGAGCGGCCATTCCCTAGCGAGGCGAGTGTGGCTTATTGGCCGCGCTTCAGGCGTGCGTTGGCGGCGATGCGCATGCGCAGCGCGTTCAGCTTGATGAAGCCGCCGGCGTCGGCCTGGTTGTAGGCGCCGCCATCCTCGTCGAAGGTGGCGATATTCATATCAAACAGCGAGTCGGTCTTGGAATCGCGCGACACCACGATCACATTGCCCTTGTACAGCTTGAGGCGCACCCACCCGTTCACGGTGGACTGGGTGTGGTCGATCAGGGTTTGCAGCGCGACGCGCTCCGGCGCCCACCAGTAGCCGTTGTAGATCAGCGAGGCGTAGCGCGGCATCAGGTCATCCTTCAGGTGGGCCACTTCGCGGTCCAGGGTGATCGATTCGATGGCGCGGTGGCCCTTCAGCATGATGGTGCCGCCCGGGGTCTCGTAGCAGCCGCGCGACTTCATGCCGACGTAGCGGTTCTCCACCAGGTCGAGGCGGCCGATGCCATGCTTGCCGCCCAGGCGATTGAGCTCGGTCAGCACGGCGGCCGGCGACATGCGCACGCCGTTGATGGCGACGATGTCGCCCTTTTCGTATTCGAGGTCGAGGTATTCCGCCTGGTCGGGCGCCTTTTCAGGGCTGACGGTCCAGCGCCACATCGATTCCTCGGCTTCGGCGCTCGGGTTTTCCAGGTGGCGGCCTTCGAACGAGATGTGCAGCAGGTTGGCGTCCATCGAGTACGGCGCGCCGCCGTTCTTGTGCTTCATGTCGATGGCGATGCCGGCGTCCTCCGCGTACTTCAGCAGTTTCTCGCGCGACAGCAGGTCCCACTCGCGCCACGGGGCGATCACCTTCACGCCCGGCTTCAGCGCGTAGGCGCCCAGTTCGAAGCGCACCTGGTCGTTACCCTTGCCGGTGGCGCCGTGCGAGATGGCGTCGGCGCCGGTCTCGTTGGCGATCTCGATCAGGCGCTTGGCGATCAGCGGACGCGCGATCGAGGTGCCCAGCAGGTATTCGCCCTCGTACACGGTGTTGGCGCGGAACATCGGGAACACGAAGTCGCGCACGAATTCCTCGCGCACGTCGTCGATGTAGATGTTCTCAGGCTTGATGCCGAACTTCAGCGCCTTGGCGCGCGCCGGCTCCAGCTCCTCGCCCTGGCCCAGGTCGGCGGTGAAGGTGACGATTTCGCACTGGTAGTTATCCTGCAGCCATTTCAGGATGACGGAGGTATCGAGGCCGCCCGAGTAGGCGAGGACTACTTTTTTAATGTCGCTCATGATGGTTCTCAGTTAGTTAAATTTCCGTCGTCGTTCCCGCGCAGGCGGGAACCCATACTCAGCATGGATTCCCGCCTGCGCGGGAATGACGGTTGCGTTACGTATTCTCTATCCGGCCCAGCAGCAGATACTCGATCAGCGCTTTCTGCACGTGCAGCCGGTTCTCGGCCTCGTCCCAGACGACCGATTGCGGGCCGTCGATGACGTCGGCCGAGACTTCCTCGCCGCGGTGGGCCGGCAGGCAGTGCATGAACAGCGCGTCCGGCGCGGCGCGCGCCATCTTGGCGCTGTCCACGATCCAGCCGTCGAAGGCCTTCAGGCGCGCCGCGTTCTCTTCCTCGTAGCCCATGCTGGTCCAGACGTCGGTGTTGACCAGGTGCGCGCCCTCGCAGGCGTCGGACGGGTTGGCGAAGAAGGTGAAGCGGTCGGTCGAGACCAGCGACATGTCCATCTCGTAGCCGTGCGGGGTCGAGACGTTGACGTGGAAGCCGAACACCTCGGCCGCCTGCAGCCAGGAGTACAACATGTTGTTGGCGTCGCCGACCCAGGCCACGGTCTTGCCGGTGATCGAGCCGCGGTGCTCGATGTAGGTGAAGATGTCGGCAAACACCTGGCACGGGTGGTGTTCGTTGGTCAGGCCGTTAATCACCGGCACGCGCGAGTTGGCGGCGAAACGCTCGATGATGTCCTGGCCGAAGGTGCGCACCATGATGATGTCGCACATGCGCGACATGACCTGGCCGGCGTCCTCCACCGGCTCGCCGCGGCCCAGCTGGGAGTCGCGGGTGTTCAGGTAGATGGCGGCGCCGCCCAGCTGGTGCATGCCGGCCTCGAACGAGAGGCGGGTGCGGGTCGAGTTCTTGTCGAACACCATGACCAGGGTACGGTCGATCATCGGATGGTAGATCTCGTAGTTCTTGAACTTGCGCTTGATGATGTGCGCGCGCTCGATCACGTACTCGTATTCTTCCAGCGTGAGGTCGGAAAACTGCAGGTAATGCTTGATCGGTTTTTGGATAGGCATAATGACAACTGACAGATGGCTGTAGCTCAGCCGAACAATTATAAAGGTAATTCGGCGGGCGGGGCTAATTACCACAGATTATGCTCATCGGGGCCGACCTCGCCCGCGATATGTAGTATATTACATGTCACCATGCCGATTCCCGCCCACACCCCCGTCATCGCCCGCCCTCTGGCGCGCACCGAGGTCTACCGCACCCTGAAACAATGGATCGTCGACCTCACCCTGCAACCGGAGGAAACCATCCGCGACCTCGATCTGGCCGAGCGCCTTGGCGTGTCGCGCACGCCGGTGCGCGAAGCCCTGCGCCAGCTGGAGGACGAGGGCCTGGTGGTGACCAGCTTCCACAAGTGGACCAAGGTGGCGCCGGCCGATCTGGCCGAGGCCATGCAGCTGTATCCGGTGGTGGCGGCGCTGGAGGGCATGGCCGTCCGGCTGGCCCTGGCGCACCTCACCGCCGGGGACCTGGCCGCGCTCGACCACGGCAACCGGGCGCTGGAGCAGGCCATCCTGCGGGGCGACAGCGCCGCCGCCACCCGGCTGGACATGCGCTTCCATGGCCTGCTGGTCGAGCGCAGCGGCAATGCCGAGATCGCCCGCCTGCTGGCCACGCTGCGGCCGCGCATCCAGCGCATTGAGCTGGCGTATTTTGGCGACCAGCCGATGGCGCTGGAATCGGTGCGCGATCACGAAGCCGTGCTGGCGGCGCTGCGCGACGGCGACGCCGACGCCGCCTGCGCCGCCGTTCAACGCAACTGGGCGTGGCAGCACACGCCGCCCCCGTCCATCACTGTCAAGGAGTAGCACCGTGAGCACCGCACTGATCGTCATCGATTTCCAGAACGCTGTTTTTGTCGAGCCGGCGGCCCATCAGGCCGGGCCGGTGCTGGAGCGCATACGCGGGCTGATCGCGGCGGCGCGCGCCGCCGGCGCGCCCGTGGTCTACGTGCAGCACGCGGAGCCGGGGTGCGAGTGGGAGGAGGGCACGGACAGCTGGCGCTTCCCGCCGGCGATCGCGCCGCAGCCGGGCGACTTCGTCAGCGCCAAGAGCCAGTGCGACGCCTTCTTCGGCACCGGGCTGCGGGCCTGGCTCAATGAGCGGGCGATCGCCCATGTGGTGATTTGCGGCTACGCCACCGAGTTTTGCATCGACACCAATGTGCGTCATGCGGC
The DNA here is from genome assembly GCF_013376005.1 of Duganella sp. SG902. Taxonomy (GTDB): domain Bacteria; phylum Pseudomonadota; class Gammaproteobacteria; order Burkholderiales; family Burkholderiaceae_D; genus Rugamonas. Next base: position 19,641 of record NZ_JABMJK010000028.1, read on the forward strand.
CAGCAGCGGCCTGGCGGTCACCGTGGCGGCCGACGCGCACACCACGCGCGACCGTCCGCACCTGGACGCGGTGCGCATCATCGAGCACCACCAGGCCATCTGGCGCGGCTTCGGCGGCATCCGCCTGACCGACAGCGGCGACGTCCGCTTCGCGGAGGCGTGAGGCCATGGCCAAGCTCGTCACCGAACTGCTGCAACCGGCGCGCCAGATCCCGCCCGGCTTCGAATCGCTGAGCCAGGGCGTGTTCCACGCGTCCACCATCCTGTTTCCCGATGTGGCCTCGTTCCTGCGCCGCCAGGAACAGGCCGGGGTCGGCTACAGCTATGGCCAGAACGGCACGCCGACCCAGTACGCGCTGTCCGAGAAGCTGGCGCAGCTGGAGGGCGGCGGCCACACCGTTCTGGTGCCCAGCGGGCTGGCGGCGATCACGCTGGTCAGCAGCCACGTGTTGTCGGCCGGCGACCATGTGTTGCTGCCGGCTGCGGTCTACGGGCCGACGCTGAGCGTCACGCGCGAACTGTTCGGCAAATGGGGTGTGCGGTGCAGCGTGTACCAGCATGGCGGGGCCGATATTGGCCAGCTGTTCGAGCCGCGCACGCGGCTGGTGTGGGTGGAAAGTCCGGCCTCGAACTTGCTGGAGATGCAGGATGTGCCGGCGATTGTGGCGGCAGCGCGCGCGCATGGCGCGCTGGTGGCCATGGACAACACCTGGGCCACGCCGCTGGGCTTCCAGCCGTTGGCGCACGGCGTCGATTTCTCGATACAGGCGCTGACCAAATACGTGGGCGGCCATTCGGACCTGCTGATGGGCGCCGTGACCGTGGCCGATCCAGAGCGCCATCAGGCGTTGCGGCAGACCGGCGAACTGCTCGGTTATTACGTGCCGCCCGACGAGTGCTTCCTGGCGCTGCGCGGCTTGCAGACCCTGGGCCTGCGGCTGGAGCGCCACTGCGCCTCGGCGCTGGCGGTGGCGCAGGCGCTGGAGCGGCACGCGGCGGTGGCCAGCGTCCACTATCCGCCGCTGCCGTCCGATCCGGGCCACGCGCTGTGGCGGCGCGATTTCAAGCTGGGCAGCGGACTGCTGTCGTTCACGCTGCGCCAGCCCGGACTGGAGGCGGTGGAAGCCTTCGTTGCGGCCCTGCGCTATTTCAGGTTGGGCAACAGCTGGGGCGCGGTCCACAGCCTGGTGGCAGTGGCGCCGCTGCCGGCGCCGCGCGAAGGCTGGTTGATCCGCCTGCACGTCGGCCTGGAGGATGCCGCGGACTTGCTGGAGGATGTGCGGCAGGCGCTGGCCGCCGTGCCGGCCTGATTAGTGGTAGATCTGGCTGGCGGCCGGCTGCTGGTGTTCGGGCGCCGTCAGCGGCAGGTCCAGCGTGAAGGTGGTGCCGTCGCGCGAACTGTGCACCGAGATCAGCCCGCCCATGAGCGAGGTGACGATGTTGTAGCTGATCGACAGTCCGAGGCCGCTGCCGCCCTGTCCCAGTTTGGTGGTGAAGAATGGATCGAAGATGCGCGACATGTGCTCGGGCGCGATGCCGCCGCCGTTGTCGCGGAAGGTCACCAGCACCCGCCCGTCCACCGGTGCCTGGGCGCGCAGCCACATGCCGCCGCTGCCTTCGCGCGTGAAGGCGTGCAGCAGCGCGTTGTTGATGAAGTTGGCGATCACCTGGCCGTAGGGGCCGGGGTAGCTGTCCAGCGCGATGGTGTCCGGCATGTCGACCTCGATGCGGTGGTTGGCGGCGCGGATGCGGTTCATCATGGTGGCGATCACCTCCATCGACACCTGCGACAGGTTGAACTCGCGCCGCTGTTCGGTGGTGCGGTCGACCGCTACCTGCTTGAAGCTGTTGACCAGGTTGGCGGCGCTGGTCAGGCCGCGCATCACCAGTTCGTGCGCGCGGCGCGCGTCCTCCAGGTAGGTGGCCAGCGACGAGCGTTTCAGGCCGGCGCCGTTCATCTGCGCCTCCAGTTCCTCGGTCTTTTGCATCAGGGTGCTGGCGATCAGCAGGCTGTTGCCGATCGGCGTGTTCAGCTCGTGCGCCACGCCGGCCATCAGGGACCCCAGCGCCGCCAGCTTTTCCTGCGACACCAGCTGGGTTTGCGCGTCCTTCAACTGGCGGTACGCCTCGGCGTTGTCGAGCGCGATGGCGCCGTAGGCGCACAGGGTGCGGAAGATCAGGCGCTCGCGCGCGCCGTAGGCGTTGGGGTGGGTGCTTTGCACCGTCATCACGCCCAGGGCGCGCTCGCCCACCAGCAGCGGCGCGTACAGCGCGCTGGTCATCAACTGGGTGCCGGGGGCGAGGAAGATGTCGTCCGGGCCGGCGTCGGCCACGTAGATCTCGCTGCGCTCGCGCAGGCTGCGGGCGGCGTTGGCGCGTGGGTTGTCGATGTCGATGGTGTTGTTGGCCAGCGGCCGGCCGTTCTCCATGCCGAACGCGCGGCTGATGGTGTCGTGGCCAGGATCGCACAGGTAGACCGCCATCGAATCTGCCGGCAGCAGCGCCTGCACGTGGCGGTCCAGCGCCTTGAACACGGCGTCGGCGTCGAGGTGGGTGGTGATCTCCTGGCCGATGGCGGACAGGCGCTCCAGCGTGGAGGTGGTCTGCTGCAGCAGTTGCACGCGGCGCGCCTCGGCGGCGGCCAGTTCGCGGTGGTGCAGGCCCTCGGCGCGCGCGTTCGCGGTCTGGTGCTGCACCTGCATGGCGATGGCGCGGTTGGTGGCGTCCTGGCTGTGGGTCTTCTCGCGCGCGGCCGCCGCCAGTTGCGCCGAATCGTAGGCCTGCCGGTAGTCGCCGATCTGCGCGTATTCGCGCGCCAGCGCCTGGTGCAGGTCGGCCGGCAGCGTGTAACCGTTGATGTGGCCCGCCACCGCCAGCGCCTGGTGCAGGAAGTGCAGGGTGGCGTTGGGTTCGGTCATGCCGGGCGGGGGCGGCAGCCGGTGGCGCTGGTGGATCAGCGACATCACGCGCAGCGCGGCCACGTGGTTGTAGCGGTTGGCCTGCTCCTGCGCCAGTTGCGCGGCCTGTTCGGCCATCGCCATCGCCTCCTGCGGCCGGTCGAGGAAGCACAGCGCGTGGGCCTGGCCGCGCCGGGCGATGCTCTGGAAGTCGGCGTGGCGCAGCGCCTCGCCGCGCGCCTGCAGCTTGCGGAAGGCGTCCAGCGCGGCGGTGTAGTCGGCCTGGTCCAGCGACAGGTCGCCCAGGTAGTGCAGGGCGGTGGCGTAGGCGCGCGCGCCGGCCATCGGCGCCAGGATATGCAAGGCCTCCCGCAGCAGTTCCTCGGTGGCGTCCAGCCGTCCGAGGCGGCGCATGGTGTCGGCGGTGTGCATCAGGCAGGCGCCGATGCTGCGCGGCCAGCCGGTCGGGCGCGCCAGATCGAGCGCGCTTTCCATCCATTCCAGCGCCGCGTGGTGGTCGTTGAGGATGGTGAAATCGAGGCCGATGTTGATGGCGGCGGTGATCGCCATGCGCAACTGGCCGGTTTCCAGCGCCGCCTCGTAGCAGCGCAGATAGTGGCCGGCGGCGGCGCCAAAATCGCTGGCCTGGCTGGCGGCCAGGCCGTAGTAGTCGTAGATCCAGCTGGCCACGGCCGGCAGCTGTTCCTCCTGCGGCGTGAAGCGCTGGCTCCAGCGCCGCTGCGCGCTGGGCAGGTCGTGCAGCACGCTCCAGCGGGCATTGACGGCGTCGGCGATGGCGCCGCGCTGGGCGTCGCCGGCGTCACGCGCGGCGTTGGCCATCTGTTCCAGCTCGGCCTCGGCGCGCGGATGGTCGCCGCTGTCGATGGCGATCCAGGCGCGCAACCAGTGGGCGTCGGCGCGGCCGAGCGGATTGTCGAGAGTGGTGAAGCGGATGACGGCGTCGGCGGCCTGTTCGTCGGCGGCGTCGAGCTTGCCGGACAGCCAGGTGGCCTCGGCGCGCACCAGCAGGAAGCGGCCGGCCAGCGCTTGCGCGTCCGCCTCCGGCAGGCCGGCGGACGGCAGCAGGGTCAGGCCCTCGGCCGCCAGTTCCAGCGCGCGCGGGGTGTCGCGCTGGCGCAGGTGCCAGGCCAGCGGCAGCAGCGTCGGCAGGCGCGCGGGACCGCGCAGGGAGGCCAGGGCGGCCTCCCAGTCGGCTAACGCGTCGTCGAGCGCAAACATGTCCATAACGGTCCCAGGCTAATTGCTCCAAGGCATTATAGACATAAAACCTTGTGCTTAATACAGTGTCTGTGAAGATTCATGCAAGAGCTGGCCGTACAGCGTGTGCCGCATCCTGGCGATCTTGCCTTCCTCCACGGCCGCCAGGATCGCGCATTGCGGCTCGATCAGGTGGCGGCAGTTGTAGAACTTGCAATGCCCGAGATAGGGCGCGAACTCGACGAAGGCGCGCTCCAGCATGCCCTCGCTCAGATGGTAGAGGCCGAATTCCTGGAAACCCGGCGAGTCGATGATGGCCGAGCCCGGCCCCAGCTCGGGCAGGGTGTACAGGCGGGTGAAGGTGGTGGTGTGCTTGCCGGTGTCCAGCGCCGCCGAGATTTCGCGGGTGGCGATGTCGGCCTCCGGGATCAACAGGTTGATCAGCGAGGACTTGCCCATGCCGGACTGGCCGATCAGGATCGACGATTGCCCGGCCAGCAGCGGTTTCAGCAGGGCCAGGGTGTCCTCCGGCCGGGCCTTGGCCGACACCTCGTGCACCGGGTAGCCGAGCGCGGCGTAAGGCGCCACGCGCGCGCGGGTGCGTTCCAGCGCGTCCACCACGTCCGTCTTGTTGAGGATCAGGTGGGCCTTGATGCCGGCCGCCTCGGCCGCCACCAGCGCGCGCGAGACCAGGTCGTCGGTGAAGCCCGGTTCGGTGGCCACCACGATGAACAGCTGCGTCAGGTTGGCGGCCAGCAGCTTGGACTTGTACTGGTCCGAGCGGTACAGCAGGGTCTGGCGTTCCTCGATCTGGTCGATCACGCCCTGGTCGGGCGAGGTCATGGTGATGTGGACGATGTCGCCCACGGCCACGTTGGTCTTCTTGCCGCGCGTGACGCATTGCAGCTTGAGGCCGTCCGACTCCGCCAGGTAGTGGCGGCCGTGGGCGGCGATGATGGTGGCGGTGCGCTTCTCACTCATTGGGCCGCCGCCAGCTTCAGTTGACGGATGCGCACGCTGGCCGGCGGGTGCGAGTCGTAGAACGCCGAGTGCAGCGGATCGGGCGTCAGCGTGGAGGCATTGTCCTCGTACATTTTGACCAGCGCCGACACCAGGTCGCGCGCATCGGTGTGCTGGGCGGCGAAGGCGTCCGCCTCAAATTCGTGCTTGCGCGAGCCGATCGAGGTCAGCGGGTTGAACAGGAAGGTGAACACCGGCAGCACCAGCATGAACAGCAACAGCGCCATGGCGTCGTTGCCCTGGCCCGGCAGCAGCACCGGATTAACGCCCAGGCCGTCGTAGAACCACGGCTGGGTTTTCAGGTAGCCGAGCAGGGCCAGGAAACCGAGCGAGATGGCGAACATCATGGCGATGCGTTTGATGATGTGTTTGAGCTTGAAGTGTCCCAGCTCGTGCGCCAGCACCGCCTCGATTTCCTGCGGCTGCAGGCGCGCCAGCAGGGTATCGAAGAAGACGATGCGCTTGGCGCCGCCGAAGCCGGAGAAGTAGGCGTTGCCGTGCGCGCTGCGCTTGGAACCATCCATCACGAACAGGCCCTTGGAGGCGAAGCCGACGCGCCGCATCAGGCCCTCGATGCGGGCCTTCAGCGACTGGTCCTCCAGCGGCGTGAACTTGTTGAACAGCGGCGCGATCACGGTCGGGTACAGCACCATGATCAGCAGCTGGAAGCCGCTCCACACGATCCAGGTGTACAGCCACCACAGGTCGCCGGCCTTGGCCATCAGGGTCAGCACCACCCACAGCAGCGGCAGGCCGATGGCCGCGCCCAGCAGCGCGCCCTTGACCATGTCGGTGAAGAACAGGCCCTTGCTCATCTTGTTAAAACCAAAACGTTGTTCGAGATTGAACTGCTTGTAGTAATCGAAGGGCAGGTCGATGGCGCCGGAAATCACGGTGAAGGCCGCCAGCAGCGCCAGCTGGTAGGTCATGCCGGGGCCGGTGAGCTGGAAAACCTGCAGCGACAGCCATTGCAGGCCGCCCAGCAGGGTGAAGCCGACCAGCACCAGGGTGTTGACCATCAGCGTCAGCAGGCCGAACTTGGTGCGCGCGATGGTGTAGTCGGCGGCCTTCTGGTGGGCTGCCAGCGGTATCTTTTCAGCGAATTCCGCCGGCACCGCGCCGCGGTGCGCCAGCACATGGCGGATATGGCGCGAGGCCAGCCAGAAGCGCACCAGCAGCGTCAAAATGATGAAAGATACGAACAAAATCGAAAACGCGAGTGAATACATTCTGTGCCTGTGAGAAAATGGCAGATTCGGATTAATTTAGCCAAGAGAAGAGAATTATGTCACAAGCTACTGATTTGCCAGAAGGTGGCGCCGCCGCGCCGCGCCAGAACGAGTTCAACCTGGTGTGGGTGGACATGGAAATGACCGGCCTGGAGCCGGACACCGACCGTATTATCGAAGTGGCCATGGTGATCACCGACATGCACCTGAACGTGCTGGCCGAGGGCCCGGTGCTGGCCGTCCACCAGTCGGACGAAACCCTGGACAAGATGGACGCGTGGAACAAGGGCACCCACGGCCGCTCGGGCCTGACCGAGCGCGTGAAGGCGTCCACCATTTCGGAAGCCGAGGCGGAAGAGGAACTGATCAAGTTCATGAAGCTGTGGGTGCCGAAGGGCAAGGCGCCGATGTGCGGCAACACCATCGGCCAGGACCGCCGCTTCATGGTGCGCTACATGCCGAAGCTGGAAGCCTACTTCCATTACCGGAACATCGACGTCTCGACGCTGAAGGAACTGGGCAAGCGCTGGAAACCGGAAATGGTCAGCGGCTTCAAGAAAGCGCAGAAGCACACCGCGCTGGCCGACATCCTCGAGTCGATCGAGGAATTGAAGTACTACCGCGAGCACTTCATCAAGCTGTGATGAAAGCTCTGCCGCTGGCGCTGGGCGCCGCGATCTCCTTGAGCGCCACGGCGCAGCAGTTTTCGTTCAAGGACTGGGTGGTCGCCTGCGACAACATGCGCCATTGCGAGGCGGTGGGGTATCAGGCCGAGGACGCCGAGCAGCCGGTGACCTTGTGGCTGGGGCGTGACGCCGGCGGCAACGCGGCGCTCACCGCGCGCATCGACGCGCAGTTCGATCAGGACGATACCGGTCCCTATACCATCCGCGCCGGCAAGACGGTCGTCAGCGGCATCGCCCAGGGCGAGCTCACCGCCGCCCAGGTCGCGCAGCTGCTGCCGGCGCTGAAGGAAGCGGATGTCGCGCTGGTCTCCGATCCGCGCCATCGATGGGAACTGTCGCTGGCCGGCCTGAAGGCCGCGCTGCTGAAGATGGACGATCTGCAGGGGCGCGTTGGCACCGTGACCGCCTTGTCGCGCCCCGGCGCCAAGCCGGCCAGCGCGGTGCCCGCCGCCTTGCCGGCGCCAGTGTTGCGCGCCGCCGCTGTGCCGGCGCCACGCGCCAGCGACGCCCAGCTGCTGCCGGCCATCCTGAAAACCCTGCGCGACGCCGATTGCGAGGCCGATGCGCCGCCGGCGGAATATGGCCGCAGCAGCGAGATTAGCCGTTTGTCCGCTACCGAAGTGTTGGTGTTCCAGGAGTGCATGCGGGGCGCCTACCAATCGGCGTACGGCATCTGGCGCGTCAGCGACAAGCCGCCATACAAGGCGGTGCGCATCATGCTGCCGAACGCCGAAGGCAAACTGGACGACATGCTCACCGAGCCGTACTTCGACAAGGGCGTGCTGGGTTCCTTCGCCAAGGGGCGCGGACTGGCCGATTGCGGCAGTTCCGACCAATGGCTATGGACTGCGGAAGGCTTCAAGCTGAAAGAATCGTCGATCGGCCCGATGTGCCGCGGCATGCCGGGCGGCGGCTTCATGCTGCGCCTATGGACCACGCACACGCAATAGAAGCCGCAGTCTTCCCCCCGTCATTCCGGCGAAGGCCGGAATCCATACACAGCCTGCGTCACCACAGCGTCGGAAAGAGCGGCGCACCATCCACCTGCGCACGAACACCGACAGCACTAAGACCCGAGGCCGGCTTAGGTGCTATGGCGCACGCTGGCCGCGCCGCCGATCGGATAGAGTAAGACATCCCTGATCCTCCGGTGTGTGCCATGCCCCGACCTTATCTCCTGCTCGCCGCTGGCGTTCCGCTGTTGCTGGTGGCGCTGACCGCCTGCGCGCCGCTGACTGCGCTGAATATCCTGTCGCCCGGCGGCGGCGCCGAGCGCACGCCGGATCTCGCCTACGGCGACGGACCGCGCCGCAAGCTGGACGTATACCGCCCACGCGACGGGCACGGCAATGCGCCGGTAGTGGTGTTCTTTTATGGCGGCAACTGGGTGGCCGGCGAGCGCGCCGACTACGCCTTTGTCGGCCGCGCGCTGGCATCGCGCGGCATGGTGGCGGTGATCGCCGACTACCGTCTGCACCCGGAAGTAAGCTACCCCGATTTCCTGCGCGACGCGGCGCAAGCGGTGGCCTGGGCCGCGCGCGAGGCGCCGCGCTATGGCGGCGACCCCAAGCGCCTGTTCGTGATGGGCCACAGCGCCGGCGCCTACAACGCCGCCATGATCGCGCTGGATGGCCGCTGGCTGGCCGAGCAGGGACTGTCGCCGGCCGCGTTGCGCGGCTGGATCGGCCTGGCCGGTCCGTACGATTTCCTGCCGATAGAGAATCCGACCACCAAGCCGGTGTTCCATTTCCCGGACACGCCGCCGTCGTCGCAGCCGGTCAACCATGTCGCGGCGGGTGCGCCGCCGGCCCTGCTGATCGCCCCGCGCGAGGACAAGCTGGTCGACCCGCAGCGCAATACCGGCCACCTGGCGGGCGCGCTACGCGCGCGGGGCGTGCCGGTGCGCGAGCAGTATTACGATCAGGTGCGGCACACCACGCTGGTGGCCACGCTGGCCACGCCGCTGCGCTGGCTGGCGCCGACGCTCGATCAGGTGGCCGGCTTTGTGGCCGACGCCAGCGTCAGCGGCACGCCGCGCGCCCAGCGGTTGGACGAGAGCGAGAAAGTCAGCGCCCGCACCTGGTGATACCAGCCGGCCGGAACGTACAGCATGTCGCCGGGCTGCACGATCACCTCGATCATGCTGGCCTGGCGCGCCAGCGGGAATTGCTCGTAGTCGGGCGCTTCCGGATCGAAGGGCGAACCGAACAGCATGGCGCTGGCTTCCTTCACGTACAGGAATGCATCGTGATGCGGCGGCGCCAGGAAGATACGCTTGGTGCCCCAGATCTGCGCGAAGATATTGTCGTCGTAATCGCAATGCAGCGGCGTGACCGTGCCGGCGGGGCCGATCCAGAAACGCGCCGGCCCCATCTTGTCGAACCAGGTCGGCCAGTGGCACATGCTGTTCAACTCCTTCAGTTCCAGGTTGCCGAGGTAGGGCGGCAGGCCTTCGGTGCGCTCGGCCAGGTCCAGATATTCGGCCATGGTCATGTCCCGCATGGCACGGTCCGGCGCGAAGGCGGTGCTGATGTAGTCGCCCACCCGGGCGCGTACATGTAGCTGCGCGTAGCGGTCGCGCAGAATGTCCGGCGTGTGCCGGGTCAGCGGCCAGCGGCCAACGATGCCGTCGACCAGAAACGGCAAGCCCTGCATGGCGCGGGTGCGGAAGCTGGCGGCGTCGTGCAGCTTCACGCGCGGCACTTCGGTCATGGCCGGGAGCGAGCGGGACGCCTGCTTGATCGCCTCTCGCATATCGTGGATGGAGCTGACGCCGCGTATCTGCGCGTCGCGCTGTTCCAGTGCCTGCTTTTTGGCGGCCAGCTCCTCCGGCGAGAGAATGATGCGTGGCGGCAGCCGCTTGGATACTTCGTTCGACATAAACAATTCCTTGAAGGGCGCCTATTTTACGCGATCGTCGAAATCGGCTAATCTTGAGCGATCACCGCCTATCCCATGGCGCACCAAAGGTGCTGATCGCGGCCGAAAGGAGAGCGGCGGAAGAAATCCGCGCCTACATCGCCAGCGGCGCGACCGAAGGCTTGCTGGCGAAAGAAAAGGGCGCGTCCAACCTGGATGATGGCCTGCACCGGGCAATCAGCGCAGACCAAGGCCAACCTCAGCACCTAATTCCCGCCTGCGCGCACTGCTGTCCGGAATAATTTTGTTGACATGGTTTCAAAAGAGTGAAGGTTGCAGTTGTGCGAATTCCTCCATCTGGCGT
>NZ_JABMJK010000029.1 GCF_013376005.1 Duganella sp. SG902
TCTGTATGCGCCTGCAGCGACACCGGGCCGTTGGCGGCGATGGCCTGGATGCCGCCGTTCTGGCTGAAGTAGCCGGCCGCGTTGGCCGCCACCGAGGACAGGGTGTGCGCCGCCGTCAGGTGCGCGTCGCCTTGCGAGGTCCAGTGCAGCTGTTCGCCGGCGAACAACACGGTCGATGCCGGCGTGGCCCAGTTGATGCTGGCCGGCGCGTCCATCAGCACCAGCGGCTCGGCGAATTTCTCCACCGGCTGTGCGGCGTCCAGCGCGCGGGCGCCACTTTGTGCCTTGCTGGCTTCCTGGCCGTTGACCGCGCCATCGTGCTTGCCTTTGTCCTTGGGATCGATGTGCGACAGCAGGTCCTGCTGCGCCTTGGCTGCTTCCTTGCTGAGCAGGGCGTTCTGCTTGGTGGCGACGTCGCCCAGCACCTTGCCCAGTTCCTGCGCCGCTTGCAAGGCGCGCACGGCTTCGGCCGCGTCCATTTGCGTCGAGGCCACGCCGCTGCCTTGCGCGCCGCGCGCGCTGGTGGTCAGCAGCACGCCTTCGCCGCCGCGCACCACGGCCCAGGCGTCGGTGCGCAGTTCAAAGCCGGATCCGCGATAGGCGCCGCGTTGGGCCGAGCCGGGCGCTTGCTGGATCAGGTAGCCCAGGTTGAGCTGGGTGGCGGCGCTGCTGGTGGCCAGCCGCGTGCGCACCTGGCCGGGAGTGTCGTCCAGCTGCCACTGGTTGTAGCCGCCGCCGTCGAAGTTGTGGCTGTGGATGCCGGACAGGGTGCCAGCATGGTTGGCGCCCGATTCCACGCCGGCCGCATACGGCGGCTGGTCGCTGCCGGTGTACAACTGCGCCACCACCAGCGGTCGGTCCATGTCGTTGTCGATGAAGTCGACCAGCACTTCGGTGCCGATGCGCGGCGTGAATTGCGAGCCCCAGTTAGGGCCGGCCAGCGCCTCGGCCACCCGCACCCAGGTGCCGCTGCTGTCGTCGCCGGGCGCGCTGCCTTTGGCGTCGGTGTCGTGGGCGATGCCGCCGGGATTGGCCCCCTGGCCGCGCTGCCAGGCGAACTGGATGCGCACCTGGTGATCGCGCGTGGTGGTCGCCACCGCGCCCGGCGCGCCGACCACGATGGCGGTCTGCGGCCCCAGCGCGGTGGCGGCCTGCGGCGCGGCGATCGCGCGCGGCACGATGGCCACGGCCTCGCGCACGCAGCCGAAGCTGTTACGGTAGGTGCCGGCCTCGATCAGGTCGCCGGTTTTTTTCACCTGCGACGGCACGTTGTTGCGCGCCTCGTGCCGTACCCACAGCACGGTGAAGCGGTTGTCGTCGGCGTAGCGCTCGTGCTGGGTCAGCGCGAACACGTGGCCGGCGGCCAGTTGGCGCACCGCGCCTTCGCCCTCAAACACTTTGTTGTCCAGCTCCAGCGCTTGCAGCATCAGCTGGCTGACCTGCTCGGGTTGGCCGCTGGCGCTGGCGATGCGTTCGCCGCCGCCGTCGTACACGGCCAATGCCGGCAGCTCGCCGGCATCCAGCGACGACAGTTGTTCCGCGCCTGGCGCCAGCAGTTGCGCCGGGTCCCAGCTGCTGATGCTGACGGCGTTGGCTCGCACCTGCCGCCGCGCGGCAAATTGGTCGATGGCGTCGGCGCTGTCGGTGGCGCGCACGCCGTGGAAGCGCAGTTCGGCGCCGCCCGGCATGTCGGGCGCCTTGGCCTTGCTGTCGAAGATCACCAGCCTGTGCTTGGCCTGGCCGTCGGTCGATTGCTCATCTGGCTGGTCGTGCTCGAAGCGCCAGCTCAGGCCCTCCGAGGCCAGCAGGCGCTGCAGGAATTCCAGGTCGCTTTCGCGGTACTGGGTGCAGATGGCGCGCGGTTCCAGCGTTTGGGTGACGTCGAATTCAAAGCGCAGCTGCGGATAATCGGCCAGCAGCTCGGTGACGATGTCCTGCGCGTTTTTGTCCTGGAAGATGTAGCTGTCACGGCGCAGCCGCAGCAGCGCCAGGGCCGGCTCCAGCAGCAGGCGGTAGCGTGCGGTGCCGCCGTCGGCGCCCAGCCAGGCGGCCTCGGTGCAGATGCCGTGCCAGGCGCGCCGGCTGCCGTCGGCCTGGAGCAGGGTGACGGTCAGTTCCTCGCCGATGAATTGGTTCAGGTCCAGGTTGGTGGAGGTGCTGAGTGCGTCGACCTCGAACGCATACAGTTCGTTGACGCCCTCGCGTCCCGAGAAACGCTCAGGCACCAACGCTTCAGGCAGCGACGAGTCCTGCGCGCTGGCCAGCGTCAGCAGGCGGGCGTGCTGGCTCAGGCCGGTGCCGAACACCCCAAGTGCGGAGGCGATATCCATTACGGCAGGGTGATGGTCAGGTTGGCCTGGCGCGGCGCCAGCTTGACGACGTCGTTATAGGCCGCCACCTGCTGCTCGGTGTTGCGGTCGAGCGAGGTGCGCAGGCCGATGTAGCCCAGCACGCACACCAGGCCGAACACGGAACACAGCACCCACAGCGGCAGATCGCTGCGCAGCTTGTGCGCCACCTGGTCCGGCCGCTCGGCGTGCGGCGCGAAGCCGCCGCGCTTGCCCTTCATGTGGGCGATCTCGTCGCCCAGGCGCGCGGTCAGGTAGTTCAATTTCTCCGAACCTTCCAGGATGTAGCGGCCCTGGAAGCCCAGCAGCAGGCACATATGGAACACTTCCAGCGCCTGCAAATGAGCGCTGCCGCGCGCGCGCAGCGCCTCCAGCCGGTGGAAGAAGTTCTCGCCGGCCAACTGCTCGCCAAACAGCGCCAGTTGCAGCGGGCGGCGTTCCCAGGTGTCGCGGATGGCGAACGGCGAGCGCAGGATGATCTCGTCCACCGCCGCGCAAAACGCGTACTTGGCGGCATCGATGTCGTCCGGCGAGGCGCCGTGCTTGCGCGCGGCACGGCCGAAATCGTCGAGGAATTGGGTCATCTTGTGCGCGAACTCGGCGTTTTCCTGCGGGCCGCTGCCGTTCTTGAGCATGAACAGGGCGTAGAAGCCGTCGTACATCAGGTCCAGCAGGGTCTGCGGCGCCTGGCTGGCGGCCGGCGCCGGCGCGGCGCCGATCAGGGAAGGGGCGGTAACGGTATTCATGGGACGTAACCTCAGGATGTGACGGCGACCAGCTCCAGTTGCAGGTCGTGTATGCCGCCGGGAACGTAGATGGAGATCGATTGCGCTTGCAGCATGCGCTCATACATCTGGCCCTTGGCCTCGATCGAGAAATACAGCGCGTCGGGCCGCACCGGCACCGCGGCCGGCACCTGCGGCGCGTGCTGCAGACGCACGCCGGGCATGGCCGACAGCACGAACTTGTCGACGTCGTCCGGCGCGCCGACCTTGAAGCGCAGCGGCACCACCTCCACCAGCTCGCTGGCCGGCATGGCCGCCGAAACGGCGATGTAGAAGGTGGTCTTGTCGTCGATCTTGCCCGAGTCCAGCATGCCGTGGTGGTAGGACGGCTTGACCTCGCGCAGCGCGATGGCGAAGTAGCGCGACGAGATCACGGTGTCCAGCAGCTCGCGGATGATCTGGTGCAGGGTGGCGAAGGCGGGGCCGGGGTCGCTGTGCGAGTAGGCCGGCAGGTCGGCCAGGGTCCAGCTCTTGGAGAAGGTCATCAGCGCGCCGGCCAGGCCCAGCAGCTGCTCGTACAGCCGTTCCGGGTGCAGCGCCGGATGCTGGAAGTAGTGCGTCAGCGAGGCGAAGGCGGAGCTGGCCGTGTGCAGCAGCCAGAACGAGGACATGTCGCCCGAGCGGAATTCGATCACGTGCTTGCTGGGCTCGCGGTGGTGGCCGTACAGCGCGCTGACCTTGGCCTGCAGCGCGTCCAGCAGGCGGCGCAGCTGCAGGAACAGCAGCGGCGCGCTGCGCACGGACAGGCTGGGCGGCACGAACGAGGCGTCCAGCTCGAAGCCGCCGGTGGCCGCGCGGCGCAGGCGCAGCAGCGGGAAGTGGGTATAGGAGTCGCGCGGTTCGAACTCCGCCACCAGCCGCACCGTCTTTTTCAGGTAGCTCAGCTGGGCCGGCGCCGCGTGCGTGTACAGGTCCGGGGTGTCCTGGTTGTGTTGCAAATATCGCACAGCGCCGCTGTCGCCGAAGTTGCCGCCGAACGGTTTGAAGGCTGGCAGCGCCGCGTAGTAGGTGACGGTTTGCTGCGACTGCGGCAGCTGGCTCAGGTCGACCGCGTCCGGCAGGTCGTCGGCGCCGGGGGCGTCGTAGAACTCGCCGTCCTGGAAGCGCAGCGACAGCGACAGCACGCGCAGGCTGTGGTTGGCCAGGGCGTCGCGGTCGACCTGCAGCTGGTTCACACCCCAGGCATAAGGGTGCAGCGCCAGTACGCTTTGATGCAGGCGCTGCTCGTGGTAGCGGTCCTGCTGTTGGAAGTGTTGCGGACGCAGGAACAGGCCCTCGCCCCAAAGAATTTTGCTGCTCATTTCCTATGCCTTTTTTGAAAGTATCAGAACAATAACATTTCTTTTTTTAAAGGTCGCGCACGGTTGAGTTCAATTGAACGCGGTCAATAATAAATTTCTGATAACGTGGCGCCCAGTTGCAGAAATTGTTTTTTAAGTATTCTTTTTTGATATCGAATTTGAGGTAAGCATGACAACCGTACTTTCCCTTGCTCGGGCCGCGCAACTGGCCGGAGCCATCGTCTCGGTGGTAGCGCTGAGCGCCTGTACTACAGCACCCGTGGCGCCGCCGGTGGCCGCCAAGCCGAGTCTCCAATCCATGCTGGCCCAGGCCGGCACCGCGTCCAGCGGCGGCCAGAAGGAGCAGGCCGTCAAGCTGTGGCAACAGGCGGCGGAAGCCTATCCGGCCGACAAGTCGCCGTGGTTGAGCATCGCGCAGACCCGTTACGAGGCGGGCCAGTACGGTGAAGCCATCATCAACGCCCAGGAAGTCCTGGTGCGCGACCCCAACGACACGCTGGCCAACAGCATCATCGCCATCAGCGGCCTGCGCCTGTCGACCCGTTCGTTGGCCGACCTGAGCCGTCAGAACAACCTGTCCGGCTCGATCCGCACCGAGTCGCAGGACCTGGCCAAGCTGCTGCGCGAGAGCCTGGGCGAGACCGTGCTGGTGCCGCCGGCGCCGGCGCCGGTGCAGCAGGCGGCCACGCCGGCGCGCGGCAAGGCCGGCGCCAAGAAGGCCGCCAAGGCCAAGCCGCAAGAAGAATCCAGCGCCGATCCGTTCGGCGCCCTGAAATAACCGAAGAGGGGATAGCCATGTCCAAGAGCACTAGCGTGCAGAAAAAACTGCAAAAAATTCGCCCGCCACGGGTGCAAATGACCTACGACGTCGAGATCGGCGACGCCATCGAGAACAAGGAATTGCCGTTCGTGATGGGCGTGGTGGGCGATTTCGGCGGCAATTCGGAAGTCGAGCAAAAGCGCCTCAAGGAGCGCAAGTTCGTCAACATCGACCGCGACAATTTTGACGAGGTGCTGAAGGGCGTGGAGCCGCGCGCCAACTTCCGCGTCAAGAACGAGCTGGGCGAGGGCGGCGGCGAATTCGCGGTCGATCTCAAGTTCAAGTCCATGGCCGACTTCCGTCCGGAAGCGGTGGTGCAGCAGGTCGAGCCGCTGCGCAAGCTGCTGGAGGCGCGCACCAAGCTGGCCGACCTGCGCAACAAGCTGGCCGGCAACGACAAGCTGGAAGACATTCTCAACGACGTGCTGCACAGCACCGAGAAGCTGGCCGTGCTGGGCCAGCAAACCGCCGACAAGAAGGAGGACTGATCATGTCCGCACAACTGACCCCGGGCGGCGCGCCCGCCGCCACCGAAGTGGCGCTGCTGGACCAGATCGTCGAGCAGAGCAAGGTCGCCAAATCGAGCACCGAGCATGCCCGCGCCAAGGACCTGATCACCGAGCTGGTTAACCAGGTGATGGAAGGCACGGTGGTGGTGTCCGACAACCTGGCCGCGACCATCGACGCCCGCGTGGCCGAGCTGGACCGCCTGATCTCGGCCCAGCTGTCGGCGGTGCTGCACGCGCCCGAGTTCCAGAAGCTGGAAAGCAGCTGGACCGGCCTGCATTACCTGGTCAAGCACAGCGCCACCGGCCAGAATCTGAAGATCAAGATGCTCAACGCCACCAAGAAGGAACTGGTGAAGGACTTCCAGTCGGCGCTGGAGTTCGATCAGAGCACCATGTTCCGCAAGGTGTATGAGGAGGAATTCGGCACCTTCGGCGGCGCCCCGTTCGGCGCCCTGATCGGCGATTTCGAGATCACCCGCCAGCCGGAGGACATGTACTTCATCGAGCAGATGTCGCACGTGGCTGCGGCCGCGCACGCGCCGTTCATCTCGGCCGCCTCGCCGGAACTGTTCGGCCTGGAAAGCTACAGTGAGCTGGGCAAGCCGCGCGACCTGTCGAAAGTGTTCGACACGGTGGAATACGCCAAGTGGAAGTCGTTCCGCGAGTCGGAGGATTCGCGCTACGTCGGCCTGACGCTGCCGCGCTTCCTGGGCCGCCTGCCGTTCAACCCGGCCGATGGCGCCACCGTCGAGGGCTTCAACTTCGTCGAGGACGTGGACGGCACCGACCACCAGAAATACCTGTGGTGCAACGCCGCCTACGCCTTCGGCACCAAGCTGACCGCGGCCTTCGAGGACTACGGCTGGTGCGCGGCGATCCGCGGCGTGGAAGGCGGCGGCCTGGTGGAAGACCTGCCGACCCACACCTTCAAGACCGACGAGGGCGAAGTGGCGCTCAAGTGCCCGACCGAGATCGCCATCACCGACCGCCGCGAGAAGGAACTGAGCGACCTCGGTTTCATCTCGCTGGTGCACTGCAAGAACACCGACTACGCCGCCTTCTTCGGCGCGCAGTCGGCGCAGAAGGCCAAGAAATACGCCAACGACGCCGCCAATGCCAACGCCGTGCTGTCGGCCCAGCTGCAGTACATCTTCGCCGTCTCGCGCATCGCCCACTACATGAAGGCCATGATGCGCGACAAGATCGGCAGCTTCGCCGCCGCCTCCAACGTGGAAGACTTCCTGAACCGCTGGCTGACCCAGTACGTGCTGCTGGACGATAACGCCAGCCAGGAACAGAAGGCCCAGTTCCCGCTGCGCGAGGCGTCGGTGCAGGTGTCCGAAGTGCCGGGCCGTCCGGGCGTGTACCGCGCGGTGTCGTTCCTGCGTCCGCATTTCCAGCTCGACGAGCTGTCCGTTTCCCTCCGTTTGGTCGCGGAGCTTCCAGCATCGACCAAAACCTAAGTAGCTCGCTTTAATTTTTATTTTTCATTGAAAGGAATACCATGGCAATCGACGTCTACCTGCAAATCGACGGCATCAAAGGCGAATCGGCAGACACCACCCACAAAGACTGGATCGAGGTCAAATCGGTGCAGTGGGAAGTGCTGCAGCCGAAATCGGCCACCGCGTCGACCGGCGGCGGTCACACCGCTGAACGCACCGAGCACAAAGACATTGTGGTGAGCAAGCTGGCCGACCTGGCCACGCCGCTGCTGCTGCAAAACTGCTCGTCGGGCAAAACCCTGCCGAAGGCCAAGCTGGAGTTCCTGCGCGCCGACGGCCAGGGCGACCGCGTGAAGTACTTCGAAATCGAGCTGGAAAACGTGCTGATCTCCAGCGTGGCGCCAGCCGTTGAGCCAGGCAACATCCTGACCGAGGACGTGGCCCTGAAATACTCGAAGGTCAAGTGGAAGTACACCCAGCAAAAAGTGGGCGGTGGTTCGGGTGGCAACACCTCCGGCGGCTGGGATCTGGCCTCCAACAAGACGGTTTAATTTGCAATGAAGGGATTTACTCCGGGTTTGTTCGACCGTCTCATGGACGGGCCACCCAACGGCGGCAACGGCAGCAATAGCGGCGCGGTGTCGCGCCTGTCCATCGAGGACTTGAAGGATTCGGTGGCGCGCGACCTCGAGGCGCTGCTGAATACGCGGGCCGTGATCCCGGAGGATCTCCTGAAACGTTTTCCGGAATGCGGCCGGTCGATCGCGACCTATGGCCTGAATGATTTTGCGGGCTTGTCGCTGTCGAGCGCGGACGATCGCGCTTTCATCTGCCGCAGCCTGGAAAAGGCAATCGCCCGCCACGAGCCGCGCCTGCGCAATGTGCAGGCGTCGCTGGAATTGCGGGCGGATGCCGTCAACCGTTTGAATTTCGCCATCACGGCGCTGCTGGTGGTCCACAGCGCCCATGAACCTGTCAATTTTGACGCAGTCCTGCAGCCCTCAAGCCTGCATTACACCATCAGCAAGGCGCGCCGCCTGACCCCGACGCCGCTGGGAGTTTGAGAAATTGGAACAACTACTGCCGTACTACGAGCGTGAACTGGGATTCCTGCGCCGCTATTCGCGCGAGTTCTCGGAACGCTACCCCAAGATCGCCGGCCGCTTGCTGATCGGCGGCGAGGTGTGCGAAGACCCGCACATCGAACGCATGATCGAGTCCTTCGCGCTGCTGAATTCCCGCATCGCCAAACGGCTCGACGACGATTACCCCGAATTCACCGAAGCACTGTTCGAAGTGCTGTACCCGCACTACCTGCGGCCTTTTCCATCGTGCTCGATCGCGCGCATGGACTTCAGCGGCGCCGCCGCGCAGCTGACCACCGCCAGCGAAATCGCGCGCGGCACGCAACTGACCACGCGCCCGGTGCGCGGCGCCACCTGCACCTTCCGCACCGCCTATCCGGTGACGGTGGCGCCGCTGGCGCTGGACGGCGCCAGCTTCGCGCCCATCATCAGCGCGCCGGAGGCGGTGCGGCCGCCGCCGCAAGCCACCTCCAGCATCAGCCTGACCTTGTCCTGCACGGCTGAGCAGGTGACGCTGGCGCAGCTGGGCCTCGGCAAGCTGCGCGTATTCATCGACGGCGAGCCGTCATTCTGCGCCGCGCTGCGCGACGCGCTGTTCACGCGCGCGCTGGCCGCCTACGTGGAAGCGGACGGCAACGGCCGCTGGAGCCAGCTGCATAAAATCCCGGTCTCGCCGGTCGGCTTTGGCGAGGATGAGGCACTGATCGATTTTTCGGCGCGCTCGCACACCGCCTACCGCCTGCTGACCGAGTATTTCTGCTTCCCTGAAAAATTCAACTTCTTCGACATCGACCTGCACGCCATCGGCGGCGCGCTGCCGGTGGGCTGCAAGTCGGTCACGCTGCACCTGGCGCTGTCCGGCATGCGCACCGACTCCGACCTGGCGCGCATGCTGGCCACGCTGAGCACCAACAACGTGCTGCTGGGCTGCACGCCGGTGGTCAACCTGTTCCGCCAGCGCGGCGAGCCGATACGGCTGACTCATGCCACCGCCAGCTACCCGGTGCTGGCCGACGCGCGCCGCGCCTTCGCCTACGCGGTACAGTCTATCGAATCGGTCAAGCTGGTGCGGCAAACGCCGCAGGGCGAATCGGTGCAGGAATTCCGTCCTTTCTATTCGCTGCGCCACGGCCAGACGCCGGAAAAGAATGGCCACTACTGGGTCGCGCGGCGCGACGAGGACATCGCCGAGAAAAGCCCCGGTTATGAAACGCAGATCTCCATCGTCGATATCGACTTCGATCCGGCCGAGGTGGAAACCGACACCCTGAGCCTGGAGCTGACCTGCACCAACCGCGACCTGCCAGCCTCGCTGACCTACGGCATGCGCGGCGGCGACCTGTTCCTGGAAGGCGGCTCCAGCGTGCGGGCGATCAGCTTCCTGCGCAAGCCGACGCCTTCGTACCGCTTCGCGCGCGGGCGCGGCGCGCACTGGCGCTTGATCTCGCACCTGTCGCTGAACCATTTGTCGCTGACCGGCGGCGGCATCGACGCCTTCCGCGAGATGCTCACGCTGTACGACCTGCCGCGCTCACCGGCCTCGCAACGGCAGATCGGCGGCATCGTCGCGGTCTCGCACAAGGCGGCCAACACCTGGCTGCCGGGGAACCCGTTCGCCTGCCTGGTGCGCGGCGTCGAGGTGACGCTAACGGTGGACGAGGAGGCCTTCGTCGGCAGCGGCATCCACGCCTTCGCGCAGATCGTCGAGCGCTTCCTTGGACTGTACGTGCACGCCAACAGCTTCACGCAGCTGGTCATCAAATCGAATAAAAACGGAGAGGAACTGCTGCGATGCTTGCCACGAAGCGGCGATTTGAGCCTGCTGTAATCGAGCGCCTGTTCGCGCAGCCGCAGCGTTTCGAATACTTCCAGGCGGTGCGCATGCTGGAGCTGTGGCTCAAGCGGCATGGCGCGCCGGACGAGGGCGCGGTGGCCAATTTCCTGCGCTTCCAGAATTCGACCTCGCTCAGCTTCCCGGCCAGCCAGCTGGAAACGCTGCAACCGGAACCGCGCGACATGGCCACCGATGCGCGCAGCCTCGGTGAGGCGCTGAAGACGGCGCAGCTGCGCTACATCCGCATCACGCCGGCCTTCATGGGCTTCCTGGGCAGCAGCGGCACGCTGCCGGCACACTACACCGAACGCATCGCCGCGCACACGCTGTACCAGAAGGACGAAGGGCCGCGCGCCTTCCTCGACACCTTCTCCAACCGCGCGCTGGCGCTGTTCTACGAGGCATGGCGCAAGTATCGGCTGGAGCTCAAGTACCAGCTGCACGGTCGCGACGAGTTCCTGCCTTTGCTGCTGTCGCTGGCCGGCATGCACAACCCGTCGCTGCGGCGGCGCCTGTCGGACGGCGGCGATGGCGTGCTGGATGAATCGGTGGCGTACTTCGCCACCGCCATGAGCCAGCGGCCGGCATCGGCGGTGCAGATCGCGCGCGTGCTGTCGGAGTATTTCTGCCAGCCGGTGCGCGCCGAGCAGTTCATCGGCGCCTGGTACGACGTGCCGGACGGCCAGCAAACCACGCTGGGCATGGCCAACGCGGTGCTGGGCGGCGGCGCCATGGCCGGCGCGCGCGTCTGGCAGCGCGACTTGCGCATGCGGCTGGTGATAGGCCCGCTGGACCTGGAATGCTACGAATCCTTCCTGCCCGGCGGTAAAGCGGCGCGCGCGCTGGAGAGCATGCTGACCATGTTCACCGGCGTGTCGCTGGAATATGAAGTGCAGCTGGTGCTGCGCGCCGAGGACGTGCAGGGCGCGCGGCTGGATGAAGACTGCTGTGGCGGGCGTCTGGGCTGGGACAGTTTCCTGGTCACCGAGGCGCAGCGGCAGGATCGCAGCGATGTCCGCTACGAGATACACACATCATAAAAAGGATAACAACATGAGCATCAACCTGAAAACGCTGATCGGCAAATTGAACGACACCAGCCGCGCCGCAGCCACGCGCGCAGCCAGCCTGTGCGTGTCGCTGGGGCAGTACGAGGTCGATATCGAGCACCTGTTCCTGGCCCTGCTGGAGCAGCCGAAGAGCGACGTGGCGGTGATCGCGCGCCAGTGCGATATCAGCATCAGTCAACTGGAAGCGGACCTGCGCGCGGAGGTGGGGCGCTTCAAGAACGGCAATACGCGCACGCCGGTGTTCTCGGCGCGCCTGCCCAAGCTGTTTGAAAACGCCTGGCTGATCGCCTCGCTGGATTTGCAGGACGATACGCAGGCGCAGATCCGCAGCGGCCATCTGCTGCAGGCGCTGTTGACCGACACCGAGTTGTCGCAATTGGCGGCGCGCAGTTCCAAGCTGTTCGCGCGTTTCGACCTGGAGCAGATCAAGCACAATCTGGACAAGATCACCGCCGGCTCGGAGGAAGTGCCGGTGGCGAAACCCGCGTCGGCCGCGGGCGAGGGCGGCGATCCGGTCGGCGAGCTGCAAGCGCGCGCCGCCACCAAGACCCCGGCGCTCGACCAGTTCACCACCAACCTGACGCAGCGTGCGCGCGACGGCAAGGTCGATCCGGTGATCGGGCGCGATCTGGAAATCCGCCAGGCTATCGATATCCTGATGCGCCGCCGCCAGAACAACCCGATCCTGACCGGCGAGGCCGGCGTCGGCAAGACCGCTGTGGTGGAAGGGCTGGCGCTGCGCATCGCGCAAAACGACGTGCCGGACGTGTTGAAGGGCGTGGAGATCCACACGCTGGATATGGGCCTGCTGCAAGCTGGCGCCAGCGTCAAGGGCGAGTTCGAGAACCGCCTGAAGAACGTCATCGACGAAGTCAAGAAAAGCCCGCACGCCATCATCCTGTTCATCGACGAGGCGCACACCATGATCGGCGCCGGCGGCCAAGCGGGTCAGAACGATGCGGCCAACCTGCTCAAGCCGGCATTGGCGCGCGGTGAGTTGCGCACCATCGCGGCCACCACGTGGGGCGAGTACAAGAAGTATTTTGAGAAGGACGCGGCGCTGGCGCGGCGCTTCCAGGTCGTCAAAGTCGAGGAGCCGAGCGAGGAGCTGGCTTGCGCCATGTTGCGCGGCATGGCGCCGTTGATGGAGAAGCATTTCGGCGTGCGCGTGTACGACGAGGCGATCACCGAGGCGGTGCGCCTGTCGCACCGCTACATCATGGGCCGCCAGCTGCCCGACAAGGCGATCAGCGTGCTGGATACCGCGTGCGCCAAGGTGGCGCTGGGGCAGAATGCCACGCCGGCCCGCATCGAATCGCTCGCCCGCCAGATCGAACGCATCGACGCCGAGGCGGCCGCGCTGGAGCGCGAACAGGCTGAAGGTGGCGCGGCGTCCGTGGCGCGTCTGCAGGAGCTGCGTGAATTGCGCATGGCGGCGGATGAGCAGCACAAGACGCTTTCCGAGCGCTGGGAGCGCGAGAAGGCGCTGACGGGCCAGATCATCGCCGCCCGCGCCGCCGCTGGGGAGGAGGGTAGCGAGGTGCGCGACATCCAGGCCATGGTGGCCGAGCTGCGTGCGCTGCAGGGCGAGACGCCGATGGTGTCGGTGCAGGTGGACGGCCACGTGGTGGCGGAAATCGTCGCCGGCTGGACCGGCATCCCGCTCGGGAAAATGGTCAAGGACGAAATCAAGACCGTGCTGCGGCTGAAGGAAAACCTCGAGCAGCGCGTGCTCGGTCAACCGCATGCGATTGAAGCCGTGGCGCAGCGCGTGCGCACCTCGCGCGCCAACCTGGATGATCCGAACAAGCCAAAAGGCGTGTTCCTGTTCGTCGGCCCATCCGGCATCGGCAAGACCGAGACCGCGCTGGCGCTGGCCGATACGCTGTACGGCGGCGAGCGCAAACTCATCACCATCAACATGAGCGAATACCAGGAAGCCCACAGCGTCTCGGGCCTGAAAGGTTCGCCGCCCGGCTACGTGGGCTACGGCGAGGGCGGGGTGCTGACCGAGGCAGTTCGCCGCAACCCGTACAGTGTGGTGCTGCTGGATGAAGTCGAAAAGGCGCATCCCGACGTGATGGAGCTGTTCTTCCAGGTGTTCGACAAGGGTGTGATGGACGACGCCGAGGGCCGCGAGATCGACTTCAAGAACACCATCATCATCCTCACCTCGAACGTTGCCTCGGGCACGATGATGCAGGCTTGCCTGAACAAGTCGCCGGAAGAGCTGCCGTCGGTGGAGGAACTGGAGCAGCTGATCCGCCCAGCGCTGATGAAGCAATTCAAGCCGGCCTTCCTGGGGCGCCTGAAGGTGATCCCGTTCTATCCGATTCCGGACGATGTGCTGGTGGAGATCATCAAGCTCAAACTGGGCAAGATCGAACGCCGCATCGCGGCCAACCACAAGACGGAGTTCAGCTACGACGAGGCATTGGTGGAAGCGGTGCTGGCGCGCTGCACGGAAGTGGACTCCGGCGCCCGCAACGTGGACAACATCCTGAACGGCACCTTGTTGCCGGAGATTGCGGAATCGGTCCTGGCCCGCATGGCGGAAGGCGCGGCGATCAGCAAGATCAAGGTCAGCGCCAACAAGCAGGGCCAGTTCAAATACACCGTGAAATAAGCCCCGGCGGCCGGCAATCAAGGAATCGGAGTTGGCAGGACTCCGGTCTCCTCGAGCCAGTTTTCAACCAGCGTAGGCCATGACGAAACAGGATGTTCTTTATCCCTTAGACCGAAAGCATGCCCGCCTCTGGCAAAGAGATGAACCTCCGCCGGCACGCCCGCTTGATCGAGTGCGCGCGCATACAGCGTGCTATTGCAGACTGGATCGACGGGGTCATCCCAGGCCTGCAAAAGAAATGTGGGCGGTGTTTGCTTCGTAACGCGAATGCTGCGGTCGAATGTACCGCCAGCGCGGCACAGGTGGCCGGGATAAAGCGCGATGGCGAAGTCTGGGCGGCTACTTAACTTGTCGATCGCGTCGACAGGCTTGTAAGTCAACGTAAAAATATTGCTGGTCTGGGCAACCAGATAGCCGCCTGCGGAGAACCCGATCACGCCGATTTTACCCGGATCGAGGTTCAGTTCCTTTGCCTTCGAACGGACCAGCCGAATGGTTCTTTGCGCGTCTTGCAACGCACGCGGAATCTTCGGCGTGACATGGCATTGGCATTTCTCGTCCCAGTAGTGGTTCCCGTTCGGGACGCGATACTTGAGCAGCACGCAGGTAATGCCGCGTGAGGTGAGCCAGTCGCAGATTTCAGAGCCTTCCAGATCCATGGCCAGGACCTTGAAACCACCACCGGGGAATACCACTACCGCCGCACCGGCATTCTCGCCTTTGGGGGCGTACACCGTCATGGTAGGCTGGCTGACATCACGAACCTGTGCCCATCCTCCATGACCTTCAACATGAGCAACCGATTCAGCCTTCGACGTCAATAGCGCGTCGGGAACCGCCTCAGGCCAGATCGCAACCTGAATCTGACCCGGTGCCGGCTGCCAAACTTGGGCATTTGCCGTAGCACTGCTGATCAACAGAATAAATACCAGCCAGAAGATAGGCAAACGCATGGACTGCTCTTTCAAATGAAGCTACTCTGTTGGCGGAACGCCTAATAGTTCTTCGATGTGCGCCAGCGAGGCCTGGTCTTTGACGACAGAGCGTAGCCATGTATGCAGGTCTTGTTCCGCCGCCGCAGCAGCTTTGTCGGCAAAGTAGGAAGCAGGGCTGTGCGGCTCGCTGCGACGGAAAAATTGCGCCACCGCCCGCAACTGCGCCACCGCCTGCGCGCGATTGCCGATGACGCCCGGTTGACCCAGCGCCGCGCCACCCAGCGTACCGTATCCGTCGGCTGCGCCATCGGTCTGGCCACGCCCGCCATCCGCTGCCTGCCCGTCCGCTCCCCACGCCCCGCCGTTAGTGGAGCCCGCGCCAGTATTGCCATGGGCGTTCACGGTGCCGGCCGCCTGCTGCGGCGCCGGTATTACATGCAGCATGGCCTTGACGGCGTCGCGGGCCGAGGCGAAGCCCGGGCTGTCGTTGCCGAGGCGGGCGTCGGCCACGCGTTCCAATCGTTCCAGCGCCTCGATGCAGAACTGCGCATCGGCGCGGAAGCTGGACGCGAATTGCGCCGAGTTATTGCGCTTGGCCGTTTCCATGTCCGCCAGCCGTGGCGCGCGGTTCTGCAAGGATTCGTCGCCGCTGGCGGCACGCTTCCGGGCTTCCTCAAAGTCGATGGTGGAATAGTCGCCATTCTCGGTCAGCCCGATCTCGCGCACCAAGGCCGGTGTGCGCGAAAGTATCCAGCTGAGATTACCGATGCGCTGGTCGTTGTCGCCATCCTCGGCCTGCGGATACAGGCCGCGTTCCCAGTACTGGTCGCACAGGCCGGCCAGCAGCAGATAGCCTTCACCCAGGCCGCGCAGCTGGTGCACGCGCGCGCCGGCTTCGGTCAGCCACACACCCAGCCTCAGGTCCTTGCTGGCGGTCTTGAGCAGATGCGCGCAGCGGTCCACCACGAACGGCCAATCGGCCTCCTTCAATTCGGTCACCCATTCACCTTGGTCCAGCGATGGATCGTCAAACTTGCGCGCTTGCGCAATGGCGTCCAGTTCAGGCGAAAAAGACAAGTCGCCGCCTGCTGGCTGGTTGTCGGAAATCGGTTCTAAAAGCTCTTGTGCGGAATACATAATGTCCTCTTACTGCGCCATGCGGAATTCGATGCGGCGGTTGCGCGCGCGGCCTTCGGCGGTGTCGTTGCTGGCGATCGGGCGATCCGGTCCCTGGCCGCTGGCCGTCAGCAGGTCGCCGTTGATGCCGTGGCTGGCCAGATAGGCCTTGACCGCCTCCGCGCGTGCCTGGCTCAGGCCCTGGTTGGTGGCGCGCAGGCCGGCGCTGTCGGTGTGGCCGATGATGTCGACCTTGCGGTTATTCAGCTTGCGCAGCGCGACCGCCATTTCATCGAGAATGGCCTTGCCGGTCGGCGTCAGCTCGGCCTTGCCGCTTTCGAATTCGACGATGCGGTTGGCCAGCGCGCTATCGAGCACGCCCTGGTCGGCGGCCGACACGCGCAAGCCATTGTTCACCGTGTAGGTTGGATTGAGGCTGGTGGCGATATTGCTGGCGATGCGCTGGCGCACCGCCTCGTTGCCCACCTCGCCGCGCAGGCTGACCGTGCTGCCGTCGATCTTGAGCTGTCCACGGCTGATCTGCTTCAAGTCCGGCGTGATCAGCTTTTGCACGTAGTTGTTCCAGTTGGCAGGCGTGGCCACCTTGTCGATCGAGATCTGATCCACCACCTTGTCGGCGCCGTAGACTTCGCGCAGCTTGGCCAGCACGGCGGCCTTGCTGGCTTCATCGGGCAGGGTGCCGGCGGCCAGGACCTGGCCCGGTTGCACCGGGGCGGATTGCGCTGCCGCGGCGCCGGCAGCCAGCAGCAAGCTTGTAAATATGAGAGTACGCATGATTCAGGTTCCGATAAACGCCGCGCTGACCGACTCCAGCGCGGACTTGAGTGACAGGGAAGGTTGCGACAAGTAGGTCGACAGCTTTTTGACGGCGTAGTCGCTGTCCGCTTGTTCTTCCACCCAGTCCAGTTGTTCAAACGCGATCTGCCGCTCCTGCGCCGCATGTGGGTCCATAATGCCGTGCAGTGTGGCAGGCGAGGCGCCGCTGAAGCCCACCAGCAGCACCGGCTGTTCGCGCAGCCGCGTGAGGAACAGCGCCAGTTCGAAGTCGGCGCGCGCAAGGAATGGCGTAATGAGCTGCAGCCAGAACGAGGCGACCAGATTGCGGTACATCGGATCTTGCGGCAGCGGCAGCAGCAGGGTTTTATCGAGGCGGCTGGAGCTGCTGGCCAGCACCGGCTGCAGCAGCATGCCCAGCGCCAGCAGCACCTGGCGTGACGAGCCCTTGAAGCCCGCTTGCGCCAGCATGCCGTCAAGCCCGCCGACGGTTTGCAGTTCGAGGAAGTCGTCGAAGCTGGCCTGGTAGGCCGCGCTGCGCAGATCCAGTTCCACCGCCTCGCTGGCGGCCAGCTGCAGCGGCACGGTGGGGTCGCCGGCGGTCACCACGCTGGTGCTCAACGCCGCCAGCCGGTTCCACAGCCGGTTGAACACCATCGGCGCGGTGGCGACGAAGGTCGACGGTTCCGGCACTTCCACGCTGCTGGTCATCAGGAACGGGAAGCGGCGCGAGGACTGGTCGCTGCTGGCGACGATGTGGCCGGCGATCGCGTGCCGCCGGCGCGGGCCGACGAAGGCAAAGTGCAGCGGCGCGACGGCGTCGTAGTTCAGCTTCCAGCGGGCGTCGGCGCTCATCAGATCCATGGCCTGGGCCAGCCAGTCGTCCAGGACCTTGATGAGGGCCGGGCTGTCGCCGCCTTTCACAAAGTCGCCGCGTCCCGGCACTTTGCCGAAGTAGCCAATGTTGGCAGTGGTGGCGCCGCGGCTCATGGCTGTGCTCCTGCAGTGCGGATGACATTGGTGGCCGGCGGCACCGGCATGGTGGCCGGGGCGGGGCCGGATGGCGGCGGCGCGGTCGGAGCACGGTTGGGCGCCGGCGTTGGCCCAGGCGTGGCCGGGGCTCCCGGCGCCGGCGCCGCAGGCGCGGCGGCCGGGGAAGCCGTCGCTGGCGCGGGCTGTGGCGCGGCCGCCGTCACCACGTCCGGCAGGCGCAGGCGCTTGAAGCCGGAGGATGCCGGCGCGGCTTGCGCTTGCACTGGCGGCGGCGTGGTGCCGACGATTTTCAGGTTGGCGGTGACCGACACGCCGGCGTTATCCCAGGTCAGCTCGAACGCGCCATTGTCCTTGCGTTTGCGCTTGGCCGCGTCGATCATTTTCTTCAGACCGAAGTGGCCCGGTTCATTGAAGACCACCACGCTGCGGCCCTCCGGCGTGATCGCCGTGATGCGCGCGCCCGGCACACCGGCGGGATTCGGCCACGCCATGTGTACCCAAGGCTGCGGCTGGCCGCGCCAGCGCAAGGCCTGGCCATCGATCTCGATGGTGAATTCGGTGGCGCTCACCGCGCCCAGCGCCTGCAGGTCGAAGTTGGTCTGACCCTCGCCGCCGCTGGATGCAGCCGCGTTGGCGACGCCATTGGCGGCCAACGGCGCCACCCAGCCCGGGAAGCTGGTCACCACCGGCGGCGCCAGGTTGATGCCCATATTGGCCCAGGTACGTGCGCTGACCGTGTCGCCACGGCGCACCACCAGCGGCCCCAGGGTGGTGTTGAAGAATTTGGCGATCGCGCCGTCGGGACCGAACACCGTGCCGATTTCCGCATTGCTGGCTTCCGCCCTGGACTCGGTGGCGAACGGGTACTTCATCGCCAGCGTCTGGCGGAACGGTTGCAGCACCTGCGCCGCCCACACTTTGTTGATCTCCACCTCGGTCGGCTGCACGATCACGGCGAAGCTCTGGATCAACGGACGCACCAGCAGCGGACGGATGGCGGCTTTCTGCGCGTCGGTCATCCCGGTCAGCATTTGCTCATCCACGTATTTCAATGCGTCGGCCAGTTCGGAGCCGCTGCCGTCCAGCGTTTGCTGCATCAGCTGCTTTGCGCCGGGGCCGGGGTCGCCCTGATTCTTGATCTGGTTGAAGCGGCCGCGCAGCTTGGACAACTGCTCCATGTAGCCGCGCATCAGCGACGCGTCCTTGTCCTTGGCCACCACCAGGCGCGCCACGCCCGAGAACTCGCGGCCCACGGGGCCGAGCGGCAGGACGGCGTTCTGCACGCCGCCGGTGCTGACGTTGATGTTCACCTGCGAAGGTTTCTGGCGCAGGATGGTCTCCTTGAACCAGCCTGTCACGCCGCGCTGCGCGCGTTGCAGGCCGGCGTCCAGCAGCGACGGATTGTCCCACGAGGTCTGCTCGTAGACGCTGTTCATCAACTTGTTCAGCGGCGAGGTTTGCGGGTCGCCCAGACGGTTCATGGCGCTTGCGGCCTGGTCGAAGCTGGACAGGTCGCGTACCGTCACGCCCTGCACGAACTTCTGCCACTCACGCGCGTAGTCGTTCTTGTACAGGTCCACCAGCGATTTCTGGATTTGTTCCGGGCTGCCTTCCAGCGTCAGGTCGTCCTTGGAGGAGGTTTTCAGCACCCAGTCGGCGCTTTGCAGCTCGCGGTTGGCCGCTTCGCGGAAGGCGTCCTGCACGAAGCCCTGCCATGCGGCGCGGGTAAAGCTGCCCGGCACCGCGTAGCTGCCTAACACCAGCTCCTTGTCCTGATCGCCCACGATGGAGGCCACCGTCACCGCGGGGAAGCGGGTGGCGGCACGCGCCTTGACGTCGGCGTACACGCGTTCGCGCGCCGGCATGCCGCGCACCACGCGGCGCAGGTTGTCGCGGGTCTGGTCCACCAGCGTCAGGCGGTTGTCGATCTGCGGCCACGAAGTGTCGTTGACCTGAGCGAGATAGAACGAAATCATGCGCTCGGCGCTGCGGATCAGCTGCTCGCGCGGCATGCTGCCACGGTTGGTGTCCAGCCACACGCGCCAGTAGCGGGTGATCTGATCGTTCAGGTGGCCCGCTTCGGCACGCGATTTATCGCCCAGCATCAGGTAGGTTTTCAGCGCGTTGTAGGCGTCTTCGGCGTCGGTCGGCGAGGCGTCCTTGAACTGTTGCGCGCTGTTGTTGATGGCGGCCGCCGCCTCGTCCCGCGTGGCGTTAGCCGGCACCGTGGTGCTGCCGGGGGAGGCGCTCACCGGGCGGGACATCGGTTGCAGCTGCGCTGCGTTGTTGTTGACTTCCGCAAGGAAGGCTTCCAGCGTCTGGCCGACGGGCTTCAGCATCACTTCGCGCACACCGTTGAAGTATTCCTCGCGCAGTTTGCGGTCCAGCAGCGTGCCTTGATACAGGCCGAGGCTCAGCGACAGCGGGCGGTCTTCCTCATATTTATCCAACTGCTCGATGCGGTCCTGCAGGATCTCCAGCGCGGCGAAGCGCGATTGCAGGTCCATGGACTTCTCCTGCACCTTGATGGCCTGGTCCAGGTCCGCCTGCACATTGGCCACCAGCTGGCGATTGTTCATATAGGACCAGCTCCAGCCAGCCAGCGCCAGGCCGGCGAACGCGGTGGCGGCGAAGAAGGCGGTGTAGCGCATGCGCATCTTGGCCGGGCTTGCGTACTGGGCCACCAGATCCTTGTCCGCGAAGATCACCTTGCGGAACAGGTTAAGCAGGAAGTAGCCCTGCTGCTGGTGGGCCTCCTCGTGGTCGGTGGGTTTCAGCTGCAGGTCGAAGCGCTGCGCCACGCGCTGCGACGAGGCGGACACGGTTTCGCCTTCCTGCAGCGCGCTGGTGAAGTAGAAGCCGCGGAACACGGGCTTGAACTGGAACGGGTTTTCCTCGAACAGGGTGGCGATGAAGGTGCGCAGCGACGGCTTGATCGAGCTGAATTCCAGCGGGAAGGTGAACACGCCGGGCGGCATGCGCTCACGCCATTGCAGCGCCATGTTGGCCGCGCTCAGGTCTTTCAGGCCTTCGTACAATTCGTCGAAGCGGGCGTCGAACTGGTTCAGCACCTCCTCGCCGCTGGTGTTGCGGCTGTAGGGCAGGGTGGCGCCCCACACCTTGTCGCGCTCACCGCGTTCCGAGTCCTGGAAAAATTCGTTGAAGCCGGTGATCAGGTCGGCCTTGGTGAACAGCACGTAGACCGGCGCGTGCACCTCCAGCCGCTCGGTCAGCTCCTGCACGCGCTGGCGCAGGTTCTTGGCCAGGTTGATGGCGAACTCCGGACGATTGCGGGTCAGCTCCGCCACGCTGGCAGCGATGATGATGCCGTTGATCGGCGCCTTCTTGCGGTATTTCTTCAGCAGATCGAGGAAGCCGAACCACTCGGCGCGGTCGTCGTCGACCACCGAATAGCGGCCGGCGGTATCGAGCAGGATGCCGTCGGTGGTGAAAAACCAGTCGCAATTGCGGGTGCCGCCCACGCCCTGCACGATTTTGCTGTCGGCGAAGGGGAACTGCAGGCCGGAGCTGGCGACGGCGGTGCTCTTGCCGGCCGCCGGGTTCCCGATGATCATGTACCAGGGCAGCTCATACAGGGCGGCGTTGCCGGAGGTCTGACCCAGCTTGGAATTCTTGATGGTGCCGATGGCTTCCAGCATGCGCGTGCGCAGCGCCTCGGTTTCCTGGCGCGTGGCCGGATCGGCCTTCACCGGCTTGTTGGCCTGCTGTTCCAGCATGTCGCCCAGCCGGCCGGCCGCGCGCTGGGTCTTGCGGTAGCGCCAGTACCAGACAGCGGCGCCGAACAGCAGCGCGGCCGCCAGCACCGTCCACGGGACGGAGGGCGGCCATTGCAGCAGGGCGCTGGCGATGAACAGCAGCGTGGCGAACGCCAGCCAGCCGATGACAATCAGCGTGCGGCGTTGGGTCAGAAACAGCCAGAATTTTTGCATCATGATAGGACTCGGTTGCTAAAGTGTGTCAGGCCGCGTGCGCCGGGCGCAGGAGCGCGGCGTAGCGGCGGTAGGGATCTTCGTTGCTGATGCAGAGCACCGGTGCTGCGCGTTCCTGCGCTTCGGCGTCGGCCAGGGCCAGCGCGGTGAGCCAGGTGACGGCGCCACAGCTGCCGCAACTGGCGCCAACACTGACGACGTCCGCGCCGGGGTCGAGTTGCGGCGCGGCGGCTGTAACCACGTGCATTAACTCGGTGACACGGCTGGTGCGGTGGCCGGTGTCGGCGGCCACCAGCGCGATGGCGGCGCCGTCCACTTGCGTCGCTTGCAGCGCTTGGTGGACGGCGTCGGTCAGGCAGGAATCGGTATCTCGGCGGACTTCGTCGGCCGAGGCGGCGCGGCGGCCCTGGTGCAGGGCTTGCAGCACGGCGCCCTCTGTGCCGATCGCGCTGGCGGTGGCCGCATCGGCCAACAGGATGCCGGCCGCGCCTTCGCCGGGAATGCGGCCTTGCGGGCTGCTCGCGGTGTACAGCGCGTTTTGATTGGACAGGCGGTTGATGGCGGCGTCGCTCATGTGCGAGCCGGCCGCGATCACCAGCGCGAGGCAGGGCCGCGACGCATGGCCGCACTGCTCAAGCAGGGTTGCCAGCACGGCGCCGGCGTCGTCGGCCGTGGCCGGGGCGGCGGAATCGCCGTCGCGCGGGGACGGCGCCAGCAACGCTTGCGGCCAACCGGCTTCCGTGGCGACGTGACGCAGCCATTGCAGGGCGAGTTCACGTTGCTGCGGTTTCCAGTCCTCTCCCCACAGGGGCAGCAAATGCAGTGACGGTGGCGCCGGCGCGATGGCGGCATTCGGCGCCAGGCGGCCTTGCTGGCGGTCCTGCTGTTGTTGCTGCCATGGCCCCAGGTCGGCGTGCAGACTGGCTTGCGCCGCCAGTTCGGCCGTGACCGCGCTGGCGGCGGCGAGCGCGCGCCACTGCGCCTGGTCCAGCCGTGGATCATCCAGTTGGCGCGCGCGGCGCCACAGGTCGAGTTCCTCGCGCAGCGCGCTGTCGCCGGCGTCTTTCAGGCGGGCGCTGAGAATGGGATAACCATCGTCGTCATACAGCTCGCTGTCCAGCCCTGGGCGCGCTTGGTTGCCGGCCAGCGCGGCGCGCAATTCGGCCACCGTGTCGCCATGCGGCGCGCGCACGGCGCTGGCGGCGATGCTCAGGCCAGGCGCCAGGGGCGCGTAGGCGGGCGTCTCGGCGGCCGCCGCTTGCGCAACATCGCCAGCACCGGCGGCCGCAGGGGCGCCGGCGCCGACGCGTGCCCACGCCTTGCGCGCCAGCCACCACGTCGACAACAGCACCACCGGCAGCACCAGCAGATACAGCACCAGCTCACTGGTGGCCGGCATGCGGTTGGTCTCACGCCAGAACCAGATAGCGCCGCCCCAGCTGCCGCCAAATGCGGCGGTGGTCAGGGCGACATTACGCAACCAATGCATCGCAGCTCCTATTGTTTCATCACGCCGGGCCGACGCAGTTCCGTGTGCCCGAAATCCATCATCTTCCAACGCCCGCCCCAGGTCAGGCCCAGCGACTCGGCAACCTCGCCGTACAGCTGATACCCGCGCATGGCCCACGGATCGCGTTCGGAAATCACCAGCTTGCCGTCGCGCAGAAAGGCGCAATCGGCGGCCAGCCCATATTGGTGCCAACTCTGGAAGGCGGCGGCGTTGGTCACGCTCGAGCCCATCGCCGCCAGCGTGTTCTGGCGTTCCGGGCTGCGATAACCTTCCAGCAGCGCCATCTCGTAGCCGTACTTTTCCTTCATGATGCGGAACGCCATCAGCAAGCGCTGCGCGTAGACGCTGTCCAGCAAGGCCCAGTCGCGGCTGGCCGAGACCAGCATCGGACGTTCAAGCTGGACTTCGGCGGTCGTGAACACCAGCGGCGGCAGGGCGGGCGGCGGCACCAACTGCTCGCCGGCCAGCAGCCCGGCCACCTGCGTGTTGACCTCGCGCGTGGAGGCTTCATAGCCATTCAGCGTCGGTTTGCCGGCCAACAGGAACGCGGCCAGAGGAGGCAAGCACAGCAGCGCCAAACCGCCCAGGCACAGCAGGTAGTGCTGGCCGAGGAAGTCGCGCAGATTGCCGGCGGTGGCGTTGCCCGAACGGCGCAGCGCGTCGATGCCGCTGCGCTGGCGTTCGGCTGCGCGGTCCAGCTTCTGCTGCAGGCGCGCGCCGGCGCCGGCCAGCGCCGCCAGCACGAACTCGCGTCCGGACGGGAACAGCACCATCCAGCTGATGAGACAAGCCAACAAGAAATATAGAGTTACCGCCAGTAGGAACACGTTGCCCTCGAAGCCATAAAATGTCTAAAAAGCATTGCTTTGGAGTATATATTAGAGTTATGACAAGCCCGCGCACGATTGAAACCTAGCCGTGCGGCATGATTTCTTTGAATGTCGTAAAGTGATGCGAAATTAATAAGGGAGCTAATTTTGCAAGGTGAAGAAAAACGTCCGTCGTCCAGTGGTCGTCCGAGTCTGCTGTCGTCGGAACCGCAGGCCGATGCCAGCCACGCCAGCATCCTGGACGGGTTGGAGCGCCATCCAGCCGCCGCAGCCGCGGTGGCCAAGAAGCGTGGACGTAATAAACTGGCGCTGCGTGGCGCGATCGCCGGCTTGCTCGCCGTGGGCGCCGGCGTGGTTGCCTGGGTCAGCCTGGAGCCGAATCCGCCGCTGACCTTGCCAGCCGCCACCCAAGCCAGCGCGCCCGCCGTGGAAAAGGCGGTAGCGGCTGCTGCCTCGGAAGTACCGCCCGCGCCCGTCGTCGCAACGGCCGCCAACATCGTCGAGGATCCCGCTGCCGCTCGTCCGCCAGTGGATAACACGCGCTCCCTCAAGGATATGTTGAACGACACGCCGGCCAAGCCGCCAAAGGATGAACTGACGGCAGCGCTGGA
Source organism: Duganella sp. SG902 (assembly GCF_013376005.1). Classification (GTDB taxonomy): domain Bacteria; phylum Pseudomonadota; class Gammaproteobacteria; order Burkholderiales; family Burkholderiaceae_D; genus Rugamonas. The sequence goes on from NZ_JABMJK010000029.1 coordinate 24,564, forward strand.
AAAACCGCATGCGGCGCCCGCCAAGCCCAAGCTGGCCGAGCATAAGAAAGTGGAGAAGCCGGCCAAGAAGCCAGTGCAAGTGGCGAAGAAGGCCGAGACCAAGCCGAAAGCCGCGCCGCAAGACAGCGACGTCGCCTTGTTGGCAGCGCTGATGACGCATGTCCAGGCCGGAAAACCGTCCAAGGAACCATCGACCCCGGCTTATCAGCTCAAGCAATGCAGCCGGATGAACGAAGCCGGCGCCGCACAGTGCCGCCAGCACTTGTGCGCGACCACCGCCCGCAAGGAGCCTGAGTGCAAGCAGCCGGCGGCGGTGAAAACTGCTGCCGAATTATGAGTGCCGCACTGCTAGAACAAATCACCGCCGCCCTGGCCCAGTTCTCCAGCGTCACCCGTTTGTACGAATTGACGCTGGATGATGGCGATAGCGCCGACCTCGGCGCGGGCGGTTTGCTGGTCGAGGCGTTCGCGGCGGACGACAGCGTGCAGGGCGTGGGGCCGCGCGACATCATCGTGTTGTCCACCAACGCGTC
>NZ_JABMJK010000030.1 GCF_013376005.1 Duganella sp. SG902
TCACTCAAAATACTGACAGTATTTCTTGTTGAGCATTTAATGCTTTTTGTTGCAGCATCAAACGCCCACATTTATCGACTGTAATTTTTTAAAGACCGTATTATTTGCTGTTGAAGCGTTGTGTTCATCAGCACAGAAGCGAGATTATGAAGCGTTTCGTCTATCTCGTCAACCCTCGTTTTTCGCTACATCGTTTTGTTTTCGACGCCGCGTTTTGCGAGGGACCGAACTATAGCAAGCCGCCGCCCGCTTTGGCAAGAGGTAAAATAATAATCTTTCGTCTCCTGTGCCTCTCCATGTCGATCTCCCCTACTCATAACGACGCGCTGTCCGCCCAACTCGACCGCGCCATTAATAACAAGACCAAGCCGCTGGGCAGCCTGGGCGTGCTGGAGGCGCTGGCCAAACAAATCGGCCTGATACAGAGCCGCTGTGATATCAGCATCGCCAAGCCAGCCATATTGGTGTTCGCCGCCGATCACGGCGTGGTGGCGGAAGGCATCTCCGCTTATCCGCAGAACGTGACCTGGCAAATGGTCGAGAACTTCCTGGCCGGTGGCGCCGCCATCAACGTCTTCGCCGCGCAGAACCAATGCGCGCTGCGCGTGATCGATGCCGGCGTCAATCACGACTTCGGCCCGCGCGACGGCCTGACCGACCGCAAGCTCGCCCACGGCACCCGCAACTTCGCCCACGAACCCGCCATGAGCCGCGACCTGTGCGACGCCGCGCTGGCCGCCGGCATGGCGCTGGCCGCCGAGGTGGAAGGCAATGTGGTCGGCTTCGGCGAGATGGGCATCGGGAACACCACCGCAGCCGCAGCGCTGATGCACAAGCTGACCGGCATCCCTGTCGCACAGTGCGTGGGCGCGGGCACCGGCCTGTCGGCCGACGGCATTCTGCACAAGCAGCGCGTGATCGAAGCGGCCGTCGCCAGGCACGCAGCAGCCACCGAGCCGTTCGATGTCCTGGCCACCTTCGGCGGGCTGGAAATCGCCATGATGGCCGGCGCCATGCTGAAAGCCGCCGAGCTTCGCAAAGTGCTGCTGATCGACGGCTTTATCGTCACCAGCGCGCTGCTGGTCGCGGCACGCGTCCAGCCGGCGATCCTGGACTACTGCGTCTTCGCGCACTGCTCCGACGAGAACGGCCACCGCCAGATGCTGGAAGCATTGAACGCCAAGCCGCTGCTCAACCTCGGCCTGCGCCTGGGCGAAGGCACCGGCTGCGCGCTGGCGCTGCCGCTGCTGCATGCCGCCGCCAACTTCCTGAACCAGATGGCCACCTTCGAATCGGCCCAGGTCAGCGAGAAGTCCGAATAATGCACCAGCTACGCCTGTTCTTCACCGCGCTGCAGTTCTTCACCCGCCTGCCCATCCCCGGCTGGGTGGGGTTCGATCCGGCGTGGCTGAATCAGGCATCGCGCTACTTCCCGCTGGTCGGCGTGGTGGTGGCGCTGATCACCGCCGCCACTTACGCCCTGGCCGCATGGCTGCTGCCTGCGCCGGTCGCCGCCATCATCTCCACCGCGATTGGCATCTACGCCACCGGCGCGTTTCATGAAGACGGTTTTGCCGACATGTGCGATGGCTTTGGCGGCGGCATGACGCCGGAGCGCGTGCTGGAGATCATGAAGGACTCGCGCATCGGCGCCTATGGCGCCATCGGCATCATCTGCATGCTGGGACTGAAGTTGACGACACTGGCCATACTGCCGCCGCCGGCCGCCATCGGCGCGCTGCTGGTGGCGCATCCGGTCTCGCGCCTGATGGCCACCTCGCTGATCTGGCGCCTCGATTACGCGCGCGCCGAAGGCAAGGCCAAGCCGCTGGCGCAGAAGATGAGCGGCGCCGAATTCCTGATCGCCACCGCCAGCGCCGCCATTCCCGCAGTGGCCGTGGTATCGCTACGATGGCTGCCGCTGGCGGCGCTGCTTGCCGGCGTACTGGCCGCCGCCGTCGCCACCGTCTGGCTGGGCCGCAAATGCGTGCGCCGCATCGGCGGCTACACCGGCGATTGCCTAGGCGCGGTGCAGCAGGTGACCGAGGTGGCGTTCTACTTGTGCGCCCTGGCCAGCCTGCGGCCATGAAGCTGATACTGGTGCGCCATCCGCAACCGCTGGTCGCGCCGGGCATCTGCTACGGCAGCACCGATCTCGCCGTGGCGCCGGAACAACTGGAGCGGACACTGACCGCCTTGCGGCTGCCGGCTGGCTTGCCCATCTATTCAAGCCCGCTGCGCCGCTGCGCCGAACTGGCCGCGCGCCTGAGCGCCACCGCCATTTACGATGCCCGTCTGGCCGAGATGCACTTCGGCGATTGGGAGATGCGACCGTGGGACGCGATCCCGCGCGCGGACATCGACGCCTGGGCCGCCGACATGGTCCACTACCGCCCCGGCGGCGGCGAGAGCGTGCTGCGGATGGCCGAACGCATCGCCGCTTTTTACGATGAGCTGAAGGGTGACGCCGTCATCATCTGCCACGCCGGAACCATGCGTCTGCTGCGCGCGCGCCATGCGGGACTGCCGCCGGCGGAGATGGCCCTGCAAGCCGCGCAAACCGCCCATCAAATCCCCTACGGCTCCACCTGGGCCCTCTAAACCCGTATAATGTGCGGGTTTTGGTGCTCGCGCGTCTGTTCAGATGCGCAGTTAAACGGGAAACACGGAGCTGATCAAAAAGCCAACGTGTGCTGCCCCCGCAACGGTAAGCAAGTGTCGCCCTCGCGCGCGACGAACCGCCTCTGACAACCACTGTGCCACGGCATGGGAAGGTAAGGCGGTCTGACTTGTTAGCCCGGATACCGGCCAAACCAGGTGGAAGCGGGCGCCCCGCTTCTGTTCACAATTGGCCTACGGGGACGTCGGCCGGTTGCTACTAACAGAAAAATGATCATGACCTTTCGTATTTCCCGCCCTGCGGCGATGACGTCGCTGGCGCTGGCCATGGCTGCCTGCCATGCGCACGCCGAATCCGCAAACGCGTCTGCGGGCACCGTCGTCGTTACCGCCACCCGCACGCCGCAGCCGCTGGCCAATGTCATCAGCGACACCATCTCCATCGGCGCCGAGCAGATCGCCGAATCCGGCGCCGGCTCCGTCGTCGACCTGCTGCAACGCCAGCGCGGCATCGAGATCGCCCGCAACGGCGGCGCCGGCACCGCGTCCAGCGTCTACATCCGTGGCGCCAACAGCAACCAGAGCGTGGTGCTGGTCGACGGCGTGCGCATCGCCTCCTCGACCACCGGCGCCGCCAACTGGAGCGCCATTCCGCTGACCGCCATCGACCATATCGAAATCGTCTACGGCCCACTGAGCTCCCTGTACGGCGCCGACGCCATCGGCGGCGTGATCCAGATCTTCACCAAGAAGGGCAAGGGCGCGCCAGCCGTGACGGCCTTCGCCGGCTACGGCAGCGACAAGACGCGCGAGGCCGACGCCACCCTGTCCGGCGCCACTGGCGGTGAACACAGCTTCAGCTACGCCATCAGCGCCGGCAAAGAGAAATCGGACGGCTTCAACGCCACCCGTCCGGGCCTGTCCACGTACAACGCGGACCGCGACGGCTACGACAAGGAAAACGCCTCTGGCCAATTCGGCCTGCAAATCGCGCCAGGCTACGAAGCCGGCGCGCTGTTCTTGCACAGCAAACTGGAATCGCAGTACGACAGCGGCGCCTCCGCCTACGATACACATAGCGTCGCTTCGCTCGACACCGCCGCCGTTTACGGCAAAGCCAAATTCCTGCCGAACGTCGACACCCTGGTGCAGTATTCGGAAAGCCGCGACAAGGGTCAGAACTGGACCAGCACCGCGGCCGCGGGTTACACGCGCATCGACACCAGGCAAACCGACATCACCCTGCAAAACGATGTCCGCATCGGCGAAGACGTGCTGCAAGTGCTCTACGATCACCGCAAGGAAGAAGTATCGACCAACGGCTCCGACGCGTTGAACCGCGACCGCAGCACCAACTCGTGGGCTGTTTCGTACAATGCCCGCCGTGGCGCCAATCTGCTGAACGCCGCCCTCCGTCGCGACAATTCGGTGTACGGCTCGAAGAACACCGGCTCGGTGGGCTACGGCTACGACATCACCGCGCAGCTGCGCGCCACCGCCAGCTATGGCACCAGCTTCCGCGCGCCGACCTACAACGAGTTGTACTACCCGGGCTACGGCAACGAGGCCAACAAGCCGGAGCAAGGCAAGAGCGCTGAAATCGGGATACGCTGGGATGACGGCGTCAACGCACTGAGTGCCAGCTACTATCACAACAAGCTGACCGACATGCTGGTCAGCGTCACGCCTTGCCCGTACACCAACGTGCCCAAATCGAGCTGCGCTTACAACGTCAACAAGGCGCTGCTGGAGGGCGTGACCATCGCCGGCGCCACCAAGCTGGCCGGCATCAACCTCAACGCCAGCATCGACCTGCAGGATCCGAAGGACGAAACCACCGGCAACCGCTTGCAGCGCCGCTCGAAGAAACACGGCAACGTGAGTGCGGACTACGACATCGGCGCACTGAAGGCCGGCGTTGAGCTGACCTTCTCCGGCGATCGCTTCGACGATGCGGCCAACAAGAACCGTTTGGGCGGCTACGGCCTGGTGAACCTGTACGCGACCTACGCCATCACCCGCGACTGGTCGGCGCTGGTCCGCTGGAACAACGTCGCCGACAAGCGGTACGACCTGGCGCGCAACTACGCCACGCCGGACGCCAAGCTGTTCGCCGGCATCCGTTACGGCTACAAATAATGGTGTAACCTGCCGGGAAGGACGTCCCTTCCCGGCAGTTTTTTCGAAAGCAGTGCATGCATTCTTTCTCTCGCAATCTGCGACAGCGCGCCGCCATCACCCTTGCAGGGTTGCTGCTGTTCGCGTTTGCCAGCCTGATTTTCTCGGGCATGACCGGTTCGGTCTCGATTCCCCTTTCCGATATTCCCGCGGCGCTGAATGAGCTGCTGCATGGCCAGACCTCGACACTAGCGGCCACCCTGCTCGACCTGCGCATCAATCGCGCGGTCTCCGCTTTTGTCACCGGCGCCGCTTTGTCGCTGGCCGGCGTGATGATGCAGGCATTGCTGCGCAATCCGCTGGCCGACCCCTATGTCCTTGGCTTGTCGGCCGGGGCCTCGGTTGGCGCGCTGGCCGCGCTGCTGTTCATGTGCTCCGCGTGGATGGTGGACGCCGCCGCTTTTGGCGGCGCGGTCGCCGTCTCGATGATGCTGTACGTGCTGGCCCGGCGCGACCTGCGCGGCGGCACGGCGGCCGAAGGCGGCACCTCGCTGTTGCTGCTGACCGGCGCCATCCTGTCCGCCGCCTGCATGGCGCTGGTGACGCTGATGCTGTCCATCGCGCCCGAGAGCCGGCTGCGCAGCATGGTGTTCTGGATGATCGGCGATTTGTCCGGCACCCAGGTGCGCTGGATGCCGTGGGCGGTGCTGATCGCCGCGCTGGCGTTCGCGCTGCGCAGCGCCCGTTCCATGAACGTGATGGCGCTGCACGCCGAAGCTGCCGCCACGCTGGGCATCCGCGTCGGCGCGCTGCGCAAGGGTTTGTTCTTCGTCTCCGGCCTGCTGACCGCCAGCGCGGTCACCAGCGCAGGCAGCATCGGCTTCGTCGGCCTGATCGTGCCGCACGCCTGCCGCTTCGCGGTCGGTCCCGACCATCGCATCCTGATTCCGGCGGCCACAGTGGCCGGCGGCACCTTCCTGCTGCTGGCCGACACGCTGGCCCGCACCGCCATCGCGCCGCAACAGCTGCCGGTGGGCGTGGTGACCGCCCTGATCGGCGCGCCGGTCTTCCTGTACCAATTACACCGGCTGCGCAAATGATGATCAGCACGCACAAACTTTACCTCAGCGTCGGCCAGCGCCAGCTGGTGTCGGATCTCGAGTGGCAAGTACGCCAGGGCGAATGCTGGAGCGTCATCGGCCGCAATGGCGCCGGCAAGAGCACGCTGCTGCGGGCGCTGGCCGGCCTGCGCCCGCCGGAGTCCGGCCACGTTGCGCTGGACGGGCGCCCGCTACCCGAATGGCCGCTGGCCGAACTGGCACGCCAGCGCGCCTTCCTCGCGCAGAGCCGCAGCGACGCCTTCTCCTACAGCGTGATCGAAACGGTGCTGTCGGCACGCCATCCGTACCACGACAACCGCTACTGGGAAGACAGCGACGATCACGCCATCGCCATCAAGTCGCTGGAAGCGATGGAGGTGGCCGACCTGGCGGCGCGCGATGTGCGCACGCTGTCCGGCGGCGAACGCCAACGCGTGGCGATCGCCGCCATGCTGGCGCAGGACACGCCGCTGCTGCTGCTCGACGAACCGGCCAACGCGCTCGATCTCGCGCATCAGGTCAGCGTCATGAATATCGTGGCGCGATTGTGCCGCGAGCAGGGCAAGACCGCCGTCATGATCGGTCACGACCTGACGCTGGCGCACAGCGTCTCCACTCACGCGCTGCTGCTGAAGGGCGATGGCCGTTGGCTGGCCGGCGCCACGGCGGAAGTCATGCGGGCCGATATCCTGAGCGACTATCTGGGCCACCCGATCGAAGTGATCCGGCACGGCAAGCGCAGCATCTTTATCCCCAACGAGGAAACCCAATGAGCGACGACATCAACGAACGTCACCGCGTGCGCATGGAGCGCAAGAAAGCCATCATCGACGCCAAGATCGCCGCCGCCGACAAGCAGATCGGCATCATCATCGTCAACACCGGCAACGGCAAGGGCAAGAGCTCCAGCGCCTTCGGCATGGCGATCCGCGCCATGGGGCACGGCATGAAGGTGGGCGTGGTGCAGTTCATCAAAGGCGCGCTGCAGACCGGCGAGGAACGCTTCCTGCGCCGCTTCCCGGAAGAGATCAGCTTCCACGCAATGGGCGAGGGTTACACCTGGGAGACGCAGAACCGCGAACGCGATGTCGCCAAGGCGCAGCTGGCGTGGGAGCAGGCGAAGAAGTTCTTGGCCGATCCGGAGATCGGACTGGTGATCTTCGATGAACTGAACATCGCCCTCAAATACAAATACCTCGACGTGGACGTCGTCATCAACGACCTGTTGGCCCGGCCGGCGATGCAGCACGTCTGCATCACCGGGCGCGGCGCACCACCGGAACTGATCGAGATCGCCGACACGGTGACGGAAATGGACGTGGTAAAGCACGCGTTCAAAGCCGGCATCGGCGCACAAGCGGGGACCGAATGGTAAAAGCCGTCCTGGTCGCCGCCGTCTCGTCCGGGCAAGGCAAGACCACCGTCACCGCCGCGTTGGCGCGCAAGCTGGTCAAACTGGGCCGGCGCGTGCGCGTGTTCAAATGCGGCCCGGACTTCATCGACCCCATGTTGCTGGAGCGTGCCAGCGGTGCGCCGGTGCGTTCGCTCGATCTGTGGATGGTCGGTAAAGAGCTGTGCGGCCAGCAGCTGGCGCAAGCCGCCGCCGAAGCGGACGTTATTCTGATCGAAGGCGTGATGGGTCTCTACGACGGCACGCCCTCTTCCGCCGACCTTGCGCGCGAATTCGGCGTGCCGGTGATGGCGGTGATCGACGCCGGCGCCATGGCGCAAACCGCCGGCGCGCTGGTGCACGGCCTGCGCGACTATGGCCCCGTGAAGATGGCCGGCGTGATCGCCAACCGCGTCGCCAGCGAAGGCCACGCCAAAATGATCGCATCCTCGTTGCGCGACATTCCGTTGTTCGGCACCTTGCCCAAGCAGGCCAAGTCGCTGCCGGAACGGCATCTGGGCCTGGTGCTGCCGGGCGAGGTGCATGACCTTGACCAATTGCTGGACGATTTGGCCGACCAACTGGTATTCGACGAGGCGGCATGGGAAAGCCTGCCGCCCGTGCATATCGGCGCGACGGCGGCTCCGGCGCTGCCGCCGCTACTCGCCGGGAAGACCATCGCCATCGCGCGCGATGCAGCCTTCATGTTCCTTTACCCGGCCAACCTGGACACCCTGCGCGCCATGGGCGCGACGCTGAAGTTTTTCTCGCCGCTGGCCAACGAGGCCGTGCCGGCGCACGCCGACGCCGTCTATCTGCCTGGCGGCTACCCCGAGCTGCACGCCGAACAACTGTCGCAAGCGGACAACTGGACCGCGTCGATCCGCGCGCTCCACGCGGCCGGCATGCCCATCGTCGCCGAATGCGGCGGCATGATGGCGCTGGCCGATACCCTGGCCGACCAGGCCGGCGCGGTGTGGCGCATGGCGGGCCTGCTGCCCGGCGCTGTGGCCATGCAGCCACGCCTGGCGGGTCTCGGTTCGCAGGGGCTGGAGACGCCGCAGGGCATCCTGCGCGGCCACACCTTCCATTACTCCAAGCTGGCGACCGAGGTGGCGCCGGCCACGTACACTAGCAAACATCCCTCCGCTATCCAAGGTGAGGCCTGGTATCGGGTAGGATCGTTATCGGCCTCATATTTTCACGCATACTTTGCATCCAATCCGGCGGCGACCGCCGCCTTGTTACTTAGGAGTGTGACATGACACGTACACTGATTCTGGGCGGCGCCCGCTCCGGCAAAAGCGCCTACGCTGAACGTCTGGCCATCGATTCCGGCAAGGAGGTGGTTTACATCGCCACCGCCACGGCCGGCGACGAGGAAATGGCCGCCCGCATCGCGCATCACCGTGCCGGCCGGCCGCACGAATGGATCACCGTCGAAGAGCCGCTGGCACTGGGTAACCAGCTGCTGCGCTGGTCCTCGCCGGATCGCCTGATCCTGGTGGATTGCCTGACGCTGTGGCTCAACAACCTGCTGTTCAGCAGCGGGCAAGACTACCCGGATATCGGCCAGATCACGCTGCCGCCGCTCTTCCACGAACAGCAGGACATGCTGGCCAGCGCGCTGACCAAGTGCGCCAGCGACATCGTGCTGGTGTCGAACGAGGTTGGCCTGGGCATCATGCCGATGGGCGCCGTGTCGCGCTGCTTCATGGATGAACAGGGACGCCTCAACCAGTCGGTTGCCGCCATCTGCGACCGCGCCGTGTTTGTCGCCGCCGGCCTGCCGCTGGTGCTCAAAGGATAGCTGTGCTGAGTGGACTAAGCTTCTCCACCATCGCGCTGTTGATGGTGGCAGCCGTGTTGCTGGACCTGTGGTGGGGCGAGGTGCGCCGCTGGCATCCGCTGGTCGGCTTCGGCAACCTGGCCATGGCGCTTGAACGCCGCCTGAATCGCGAAGGCCGGCTGCGCTTCGCGCGCGGCGTGCTGGCGTGGACGCTGGCCGTGCTGCCCTTGACCGCGCTGGCCGCGCTGCTGGTATGGACGCTCGCCGCGCCGGCCGCGCAAGCGGCGGCCCATGTCCTCATGCTGTATTTCGCCCTGGGACTGCGCAGCCTGCGCGACCACAACCTGCCGATCGCCGACGCGCTGGGGCGCAACGACCTGCAGGACGCGCGCCGTCTCACCTCCTACATCGTCAGCCGTGACACCACCAGCGCCAGCGAGATCGAACTGACCAAGGCCAGCGCGGAGTCGCTGCTGGAAAACGGCAACGATGCCGTCTTCGGCACCCTGTTCTGGTTCATCGTGGCAGGCGGGCCCGGTGCGGTGCTGTTCCGCATGGCGAACACGCTGGACGCCATGTGGGGCTACCGCACGCCGCGCCTGCGCCAGTTCGGCTGCGCGGCCGCTCGCATCGACGATGCGCTCAACTACCTGCCGGCGCGCCTGACCGCGCTGTCCTACGTGCTGCTGGCGCCGGGCCTGCAAGGCAAGCGCCGTGCATGGCAATGCTGGCGCGCGCAGGCGCCGGGGTGGGACAGCCCGAACGCCGGCCCGGTCATGTCCAGCGGCGCCGGCGCGCTTGGCGTGCAGCTTGGCGGCGCGGCGGTCTATGACGGCGAACTGGAACACCGTCCCACGCTGGGCGCAGGACCGCAAGCCACCGGCACGGACATCAATCGCGCCTGGCGGCTGGTCGCGCGCACCACCGCGCTGTGGCTGGCCCTGGCCTGCGCGGCGGCGGCACTGATGGAGTACATACATGCTTGAACATGGCGGCAACCTGCGCGACGCAGCGCAACGCTTCGGCCGCGATGACTGGGTTGACCTGTCGACCGGCATCAATCCACGCTGGTATCCCGCGCCCACGCTGGACGGCAATGCGTGGCATCGCTTGCCGGAACCGGATCCGGCGCTGACCGCCGCCGCGCAAGCCTTCTATGGCGCGCCGCACATGCTGCCGGTGGCTGGCACACAGGCAGCGATCCAGACCCTTCCCCGGTTGCGCAAACCTTCGCGCGTGGCGGTCAGCGCGCCGTCGTATGCCGAACACGCGCATCACTGGGCCGATCACGGCCACACGCTGACGCTCACACCGTACGACGAGTTGGAAGACGCCGTTGCGCATCACGACGTGGTGGTGGTGGTCAATCCCAACAACCCGACCGGCGCGGCGGTGCCGGCGGCCCAGTTGCTGCGGTGGGCCGAGCGATTGGCCGCACGGGGCGGCTGGCTGGTGGTGGACGAAGCGTTTGGCGACACGGCACAGCACAACAGCGTGGCGGCGCACAGCGCGCTTCCCGGCCTGATCGTCCTGCGCTCGGTCGGCAAGTTCTTCGGCCTGGCCGGCATCCGGCTGGGCTTCGTGGCGGCGCATCCGGCGTTGCTGCGCGACCTAGCCGACCTGCTGGGGCCATGGACCATCAGCGGCCCGGCGCAGCAGATCGCGCTGGCCGCGCTGACCGACCAAGCCTGGCAGGATCAAACCCGGCGCGAGCTGCGAGCCAGCGGCGAACGCCTGCGCGCTCTGCTGGCGGCACACGGCATCCGCGCCAGCGGCACACCGCTATTCCAGTGGTGGGCCGAGCGGCAGCCGGAAGCCTTCTGGCAGCATATGGCGGAACGCGGCATCTGGGTCAGACTCTTTACACAAGCGGGACGCGGCATCCGCCTCGGCCTGCCGCCCGACGAAGCGGGTTGGCAGCGCCTGCAAGCAGCACTCACTGAATGGACAAAAAAATGAAACAACTGATTCTCGCCGCCGCCCTCCTTGCCTCGACGGCCGCCAGCGCCGCCCCGATCTCGGTTCGCGACGACGACGGCAACGTCGTCACGCTGCAAAAACCCGCACAGCGCGTGATCGCCATGGCGCCACACGTGACGGAGTTGCTGTTCGCGGCCGGCGCCGGCGACAAGATCGTCGGCGCCGTCACCTACAGCGACTATCCGGAAGCGGCCAAGAAAATTCCGCGCGTAGGCGACAACCGCCTGATCGACATGGAACGCGTGGCCGCCATGAAGCCGGACCTGATCGTGATCTGGATGCACGGCGGCTTCGAACGCCAGATCGAGGGTTTGCGCAAGCTGGGCATCCCGCTGTTCCACAGCGAGCCGACCAAACTGGAAGGCATCGCCGACAACGTCGAACGCCTGGGCCAGTTGATGGGCACCGATGGCGTGGCCAATGCCACCGCCGCCGACATCCGCCAGCAATTCACGGCTATGGCCAAGCAGTATTCCAACCGCCCGCCGGTACGCCTGTTCTATCAGGTGTGGGACAAGCCGCTCTACACTCTGAACGGCAAATCCATCGTTAGCGACTCGATCCGCCTGTGCGGCGGCGTCAACATCTTCGCGGACCAGAAAGTCACGGCGCCGGTCATCAGCATGGAAGCGGTGCTGCAGGCGAATCCCGAAGCCATCTTCGGCACCAGCGAGAAGGATTACGGCAGCGTCGATCTGTGGAAGCCCTACGGCACGCTGCTGGCGGTCCAGAACAACAACCTGTTCCGCCTGCAGGGCGACCTGCTGAACCGCGCCGGTCCGCGCATGGTGGCCGGCACCAGGGCGCTGTGCGAAAAAATCGAAGAAGCCCGACAGCACCGCAAGAACTGACATGTCCTTCCCCTATCGTACCCTCATGGTGCAAGGCACCACCTCCGACGCCGGCAAAAGCACCGTCGTCGCCGCCCTCTGCCGGCTGCTCAAAAGACAGGGCGTGCGCGTGGCCCCATTCAAGCCGCAGAACATGGCGCTCAACAGCGCGGTGACGGCGGACGGTGGCGAAATCGGCCGCGCGCAAGCGCTGCAGGCCATCGCGGCGGGCGTGCCGGCGCACACCGACATGAATCCCATCCTGCTCAAGCCATCGAGCGACATCGGCGCCCAAGTCATCATCCACGGCAAGGTGCGCGCCGAGATGAACGCGCGCGACTACCACCAATACAAAACCGTCGCCATGCAGGCGGTGCTGGAATCGCACGAGCGCCTGCTGCGACAATACGACTGCGTGATGGTGGAGGGCGCCGGCAGCCCGGCCGAGATCAACCTGCGCGACCGCGACATCGCCAACATGGGCTTCGCCGAAAAAGTCGATTGCCCGGTGGTGCTGGTGGCAGACATCGATCGTGGCGGCGTGTTCGCCCACATCGTCGGCACGCTGGCCTGCCTGTCGGAGAGCGAACGCCAGCGCACCATCGGCTTTGTCATCAACCGATTTCGCGGCGACATCAAGCTGCTGGAGCCGGGCCTGGAATGGCTGGAGCAGCAGACAGGCAAACCGGTGCTGGCGGTCCTGCCTTATCTGCACGGCCTGTTCCTCGACGCCGAAGACGCGGTGCAACCGGTACAAGCCGCGCGCGGCGCCTTCCGGGTGGTGGTCCCCAGCCTGCCGCGCATGAGCAACCACACCGACTTCGACGCACTGCGCGCCCATCCCGACGTTGACCTGCACTTCGTGCGCCAGGGCGAGCCTATCCCTGCGGCCGACCTGATCATCCTCCCCGGCAGCAAGAACACGCGCGGCGACCTGGAATGGCTGCGCGCCCAGGGCTGGCCTGAAAAAATCGCCCATCACCTGCGCTACGGCGGCAAGGTGATCGGCGTCTGTGGCGGCTTCCAGATGCTGGGCCAGAGCGTGACCGACCCGCTGGGCATGGAAGGCAAGGCCGGCGCGTCGCCCGCCCTCGGGCTGCTCGACATGTGCACCGACATGCGTCCTGAGAAACGGCTGGCGCAGGTACAAGGCGTGTGCGCCTTCGACGCGGCGCAAGCACCGGTCAGCGGCTACGAAATCCACATGGGCGTCTCCACCGGCGAAGCACTGCGCAAGCCGGCCTTCATCATCGACGGCCGTCCCGAAGGCGCGTTGTCGGAAGACGGCCAGGTCCTCGGCACCTATCTGCATGGCCTGTTCGACACACCGCAAGGCATCAGCGCCCTGCTGCGCTGGGCCGGCCTTGATTCGCACAACACCGTGGACACCGGCGCGCTGCGCGAAGCCAGCCTGGATCGCATCGCCGACGCCACGCAGCCGCTGCTCGACGCCCTCCTCGCACTGAAATCGAACTGAAATGAACCCGCACGCCTATCCAGATGCCGAAATCGCCGGCGTCTACCGCGCCATCCGCGAACGCCGCGATGTGCGCCACTTCAAACGCGGCCCGCTGGAACCGGGCCAGCTGGAGCGCTTCCTCACCGCCGCCCACCATGGCCCCAGCGTCAGCTACATGCAGCCGTGGCGCTTCGTGCGCATCACCGACGCCGCGCTGCGCGCCGGCATTCACGCGCACGTCAACGAGGAGCGCATCAAGACCGCCGAGGCGCTGGGCCAGCGCGCCGAGGAGTTCATGAAGCTCAAGGTGGAAGGCATCCTGGAATGCGCCGAGGTGCTGGTGGTGGGGCTGGTCGACAAACGCGATCAGTACGTGTTCGGCCGCCGCACCATGCCGGAGATGGACCTGGCCTCCGCCGCCTGCGCCCTGCAGAATTTCTGGCTGGCCGCGCGCGCGGAAGGCATCGGTGCCGGCTGGGTTTCAATGTTCGATCCGCAGCGGCTGCGCGACATCGTCGGCATGCCGGACGGCAGCCAGCCGATCGCCGTGCTGTGCGTGGGCCACGTCCACGAGTTCTACACCGCGCCCATGCTGGAACTGGAGAAGTGGGACCAGCGCCGTCCGCTCAGCGAGATCCTGTTCGAGAACCGCTGGGATAACCCGGCCTAGGCCGGGCACTCCTCGATGCGGCGATTGCCCGGCCCCGGCAGCACGCGCAGGCTGCGCTCCGTGGCCGCCGTGAATTCGTGCTTCAGCACCGTGTCGACAAAGCGCCAGTCGCAACGTACCTGTTCGTGGCTGGCGGTGATGATCATGTAACCGCGTTTGCTGGTCTGCGCGTAATACAGCGGCTCGATCAAATCCACCATCATATTGGCCACGTCTTCCGGATCACGGTCCGGATACGCGCCCTCCATGCCTGGCGATGATACCGAGGCCGTGGCGAACTCCACACCCACCTGCGCTCCCTGCGCGTCGCGCAGATCGCTGGCCCAGGCGTTGTGGGTGTCGCCGGCCAGCACCACCAGGTTCTTGCGATGCTTGCGCATCATCTCGAACACCTGTTCTCGGTCGGCCTGATAGCCGTCCCATGAATCGAGGTAGCACGGCAAGGTGGGCGCCGACAGCCAGCGCTGCTCCTTCGGCGTGACACAGGATGGATCGGCAGCCGCGCGCTTCTTCAAGGCCGAGTAGTCGGTGCAATTGCACTCGCCCATGACCACGGCGGTCGGATATTCCATGCGCGCCATCAGCACCTGCTGGCCGAGCATCTGCCAGCGCGCGGTCGAACGGCTGACCTGCCCCTCCAGCCACGCCATCTGCTCGCGGCCTATCATCTGGCGGCGCGGCGAGCAGACGTCCTGCCTGTACTTCTCCACGTCGAAGTGCTTGTGCTCATCGTAGTACGAGGACATCATCAACTGCTGGTCGCGCGCGATCAGGCGCGTGTCCAGCATATGCAAGGAGACGATGCCGCCGAAATCGAAGGAGCGGTAGATCTTGTCCGGCGCCGCCGCGTCTGGCACGCGGATCGGCATCCATTCATGGTAGGCGGTCAGCGCCGCCGCCTTGCGCAACTCAAAGGGCCCGTACTTGCCGGCCTTGTGATCGACCGAACCGTCGCGCCACGTATCGTCGGCGATCTCGTGGTCGTCCCACACGGTGATGAACGGCATGGCCGCGTGCACCGCCTGCAAATCAGGATCGGAGCGATACTGGGCGTAGCGGCGGCGATAGTCGTCCGTGCGCAGCAGCAGTTCGCGCGGCTCGGATACGCGTCCCAGCGCTTCGGCGTTGCCGCAGGCGTAGCCCGTGCTTTCGTATTCATAGATGTAGTCGCCGATGTGCAGCGCGGCGTCGATATCGTCCTGGCGCGCGGCATCGGCGTACACGTTGAAGTAGCCGGCCGGATAGTTCGAGCAGGAGAACACCGCCAGCCGCACTTGCCGCGCATCGCCACGCGGCAGCGTCCTGGTGCGGCCCACCACCGATTTCCCGCCCTCCGCCGCGAACTGGTAATAGTAGACATGCCCGGGCAGCAAGCCGGAAGGATCCACCTTCACCGTGTAATCCTGCTGCGCGGAGGTGACCACGCTGCCATGCGCGATCACCTGCCGCATGGCGGGATCGGTGGCCATCTGCCAGCGCACCTCGATCTCGCCGGCGCGCGCCGGGGTCACGCGCGTCCACAGGATCACGCGGTCGCTGAGCGGGTCGCCGCTCGCCACGCCATGGCGGAAACCGGTGGGCGTGCTCTCCGCGACACCGCCGGCGGTACTGGTGCAGCCGGCCACCCCGAGCAGCGCGGTCGATGCGGCCACCTGGCGAATAAAGGTGCGGCGTCCTTCCATGTTGGTCTCCCCGGCCATAGCGATGACGGCAACTTACGCCCGCAACGTGACGCGCTCATGACCGTTCCGTTTATTTTGTGTGACAATGTCCCCATGAGTGCCCCGATGAACACCGCCGCCGCCAAGCGCTACCTGCCATGGGTGGTCGCCACCACCCTCTTCATGGAGCAGTTGGACTCCACCGTCGTCAACACGGCCATTCCCGCGATGGCCGCCAGTTTGCAAGTGACGCCACTGAGCCTGAAGGCCGTGGTCACCAGCTACATCCTCAGCCTCGCGGTCTCGATTCCCATCAGCGGCTGGATGGCGGACCGCTTCGGCACCCGCCGCGTGTTCATGACCGCGATCTCCATCTTCACCATCGCCTCGGTGCTGTGCGGCCTGTCGGTCAACTCGCCGATGCTGGTGGCGGCGCGGCTGCTGCAGGGCTTCGGCGCGGCGATGATGATGCCGGTCGGCCGCCTGACCATCGTGCGCACCTATCCCAAGCACGAGCTGCTGGCGGCCATGAACTTCGTCATCATCCCGGCGCTGATCGGGCCACTGCTCGGCCCCACCATCGGCGGCCTGATCGTGCACTGGCTGACATGGCGCGACATCTTCTTCATCAACGTGCCGGTGGGGCTGCTGGCCATCTTCCTTGCGCACCGCTACATGCCGGACTACCGCGAAGACCACACCAAGCCATTGGACCTGATCGGCCTCGTTTTGTTCGGCACCGGCATCGCGCTGCTGTCATGGCTGCTGGAGGTCTTCGGCGAGCATAAGCTGGACGTGACCTCCGCCTCGGTGCTGCTGTTCATCGCCTGCGCGCTGCTGGCGGCGTATGTGTGGCATGCGAAAACCGCGCCGTTCCCGCTGCTGCGGCTGGAGCTGTTCAGGATCCGCACCTTCCGCGTCTCGGTGCTGGGCGGGTTCGTCACCCGCCTCGGCGTCGGCGGCCTGCCCTTCCTGTTGCCGCTGCTGTACCAGCTGGGCCTCGGCCTGCCGGCATGGCAATCGGGCCTGCTGATGATGCCGTCCGCCGCCGCGGCCATGGGCATGAAGGTAATATCGGCGCGCGTGCTGGGGCGCTTCGGCTACCGCCAGGTGCTGACCGTGAACACGCTGCTGATCGGCGTCACCATCAGCATGTTCGCCTTGGTCCACCAGGGCACGCCGCTGTATGCGATTGTCGCGATCAGCCTGTGCCTGGGGTTCTTCAACTCGCTGCAGTTCTCCAGCATGAACAGCATCGCCTATGCCGATGTGGACAACTCCAATTCCAGCATGGCCAGCACGATGGCCAGCTCGATGCAGCAGTTGTCGATGAGTTTCGGGCTGGCGGCCGGCTCGCTGGTCACGGGCTGGTTCCTGGGCGATCTGCCGCAGTCGAACCGCGCGGCGCTGACGTCGGCGCTGCACTACGCTTTCGTGACGCTGGCCGTGCTGACCGTGCTGTCCTCGCTCACCTTCCGCACGCTGCGCAAGACCGACGGCGAAGCCATTACCCAGGCTAAGCGCCCTGACGAACAATCAGGCGATTGACGTAAGGGTCCAGCGGCAGCGTCCCGCGATAACGCTGCGGCGCGTAGCGATAGGCGTAGCTGGGCAGCAGCGAGTACTGGATCTGCAACATCAACCGTGGTTGCAGCGCCGGCGCCGTGCCCTTGTGGATGCCGGCCGTGTCGACCGCGAAGCAAAAGCCGCGCGTGCCGATCGCGGTCAGCAGCATGTCGGCGCTGTGGGCGCCGGCGATTTCACTGTCGCTGTAGAAGCGCAGACGCATCGGCGCCTGCGTCAGGTGGCTGCCGTGCAGGTAGACGTGCGGTCCGGCGCCGTCGTCCACGTCGGTCAGGTAGACCAGCACTTTCAGGTAGCGCCAATCCTCGGAATCGCGGTGGAAGGCCTGCAAGGCGCTGTCGTCGCCCGGCACCGGGAACGACCAGCGCAAGCCCAGCGCGGAGATGGTCGGCTTGCACTCCATGTAGCGCGCCGCCAGCCCCAGCAAGGCGGGACTGTTGGCCAGCGACAGGATGTGCGGACAGGCGATCACGTCGCGCAGATCGTAATCGGCCACGCGCACCGCGTCCGGCCGCTGGGCCAGCGTAAAGCCCGGCCGCTCGCGATCGCGGTCGATCAATAATTTATCGCTGAGCCAGTCGCGAATGTCGTCGCATTGCGCGCTGTCGAGCAGGTTGCCGAGCGGGGCGTAGCCGCTGCGGCGCAGGGCCAGCAGGGCCGCCTCCTCGGCGGGCGTGGCCGCGTACAATTCCTTGCCCGACCCCTGGCGTATCCGCACCGCGCCGCTGAGCGCGCGCACCACCAGCCGGCGCAGCGTGGGATAGGTCACGACGCGCTGGCTGTAATACAACAAGCTTTGGAGCGGGGCAAAACGGCGGCCGGGTTTCAGCTGCGCATATTCCATCGGGCTTTCCTCCCAGAGTAACCTCTGGGAAGGTAACAACCGGGAAGCCAGTCCGCCTTGATATGGGCTAAACCTTGGTGCGGCGGCGTGCGATCGCCCCCACCAGCGCCAGGCCGGCAAACAGCATGGCGTAAGTGGCAGGTTCCGGCACGGCGGCCAGCACCCTGGTATAGGCGCCGTCAAACATGTAAGTCGCGCCCAGGCCATTGATGTGGGTGACGCCGATCAGCAACAGGAAGTTGGCGTCGGCCGAGTAATCGCCCTGCAGACGGAAGGCGTAGCCGCCGTTGGCCGCCTCGGTAAAGGTCAGCGTCTTGCCATCGACCACCGTGCCCAGCGCGCCAAAGGTCAGCGACGAGCCGCCCAGCGACACCGACGAATCGCCGCTCAGCGACAGGCTGGCGAAGCTCTGCCCCGCGGCGCCGGCGTTGACCAGACGCAGCGTGCCGCCATTGAGCACCAGCGCGCTGTCCGCCGACAGGCGCTGGGCGCCATCCAGCGTCAGCGAACCGCCGCTGAGCACGGTGGCGCCGCTGTAGCCGCTCACGCCGGAGAAGCTGACGTCGCCGCTCAGCACTTCCACCTTGCTGAAGTTCGAAATCGCGCCGGCGTACGCAAAGCCGTTGCCGGCGCCGGCATTGACCAGCAAGACGTTCTGGCTGCCGCTGCCGCCATCGATGCCGCCCAGAATCTGGCCGCCGGTGATGGTCACGCTGTTGACGCCGCCGCCCAGCGCGATCGCCTTGCCGCTGCTGGCGCCGTTGATGACGCCGCCGCTAACGATCACCGTGTTGTCGGCGTTGCCCTGGATGGCGGCGCTGGCCGCACCGCCACCGACGATGCTGGCGCCGGCCTGGTTATGGATGGTCACGGTGTAGCCGCTGGCCGCGCCCGACACCACGATGGCCGAATCGCTCTGGCCACGGATCAGGCCGCCGCTCTGGTTGGTGATGGTGGCGTTGGCGTACAGGCCCTCGCGCGTGCCTTTCAGCGCGCCGCTGGTGATGTCGTTGCCGGCCAGCGTGATGCCGCGACCGACCGCATTGGTGTTGCCGGCGCCGACCAGGCCTTCGATGGTGCCCGCGTTGACGATGGTGCCGCCGCCGACGCTGATGCCTTCGCTGTACGCCAGGCCGGCGCCCGGCGCGCTGTAGGCGTTGAGCGAGCGGATAATGCCGGTGTTGGTGATGCTGGCGATGCCATCGGCGTCGATGCCGTCGCCATCGCCGGTGCCACCCTGGCCGCTGATGAGGCCATGGTTGATGATGGTGGCGGCCTGCTTGCCGTTGTAGCCATCGAGGTTGATGCCGGAACCGTTCAGGCCGCGAATCTCGCCGCCGGCGCTGTTGGTCACCGTGATGGTGAAGCTCGATACGGCATCGGCCTGCTCGCCTGTGATGCCGTGGCGGCCGCCTTCGATCAGGCCGGTCGGCAGGTTGAAAATTTGCACCCCGGTGTTTTTCTGCGCATCGACGCCGTCGGCGCCATCATCCTTGACCAGGCTGGAGCGGATCTGGCCAGCGTTGTTGATCACACCGTTCAGTCCGGGGCGCACGACGTCGGCATCGGTGGCTTTCAACAGGCCGCCGGCGTAGTTGTTGATCACGTTGGCGCCGGTCACCGCGTTGAAATCGACCGCCTGCGCGCCACCGGCGGAAGCGTTCAGCGAGACCAGGGAACCGTAGTTGTTCAGCGTGACCGACGCGCCCGCCTTGGCCATCTGGATCACGTCGGCGTCGGCGGACTGCATCAGCGCCTTGTTGTTGCCGAGGCTGCCATTGTTGATCACAAACGTGACGACACCGGTGTTATCGCGGATCACGCGGCCGGAGCCGGTCTGCTTGATGGTGCCGAGGTTGTTCAGTGTGGCGTTGTTGTCGTTGACCGTCACCGCCACCGCGCTGCCGCTCACGCTCAGCGTGCCGGTCGCGGTGACCGTGCCGGTCTGGTTCTTGCCCAGCGTTTGCGCGCTGGCGCTGCCGCCGCTGATGGTGAAGTCCGCCGCCGTGGCGGCACTGAACGGCAGCGCCGCCATCATCAGGAATTGAACAGCGGAGGAAGGTTTCAGCATGATGTCGTCCCGTTGGTGTCATGAATAAACTTTTAATATCCCATACAGTTATGACAAGCTTGTGACACCAACGTGACGACAACACACGCTTTAGAACGACGTCAGCGCCTTGGCGAACTTGATCAACCACAGGCGGCTTGGCCGCTCCACATCGGCGCCGCGCGCCACGCGGATGCTGTTGGCCGCGTTGCAGCCGGCCGCGCTGCTGGTGACGATCACGCCGTTCGCGTCGACATTGCACTTGGTGACGTCGGCGTCGTCGATCGATTTGCCGTTTGCGTCGTAGAGCTTGGTCTTCAGGCCGAAGTCGTTGTCGTTGGCCAGGGCCAGCGTGTTGCCGTCAACGATGGTCAGGCCTTCCGCTTTTTCCGCCAGCCAGCCGATGGCGTTGAGATCGAGCAGCAAGGTTTTCTTCAGCGTGGTCACGGCTTTCCAGTCGGCGCCGTTGACGACCACGCCGCCCATGCTGCTCTTCTCCAGGTCGGAGGTGGCCGGGTTGAAGCCGGCGGCGGCGATGTCGGTGGCGGCGCCGATTTCAATCAGCATCAGCTTGTTGAATACCTTGCCGTTCGGCGCCGCGCCCTGCTCGATCACGATGAACTTGCCATTGCCGAGCGCCACCACATCGCCCAGCTTGGCGTTACCGGTGCGGCCGTCCTGATAGTCGGCGCCGTCCAGCGGATAGGCGTACATCTTGCCGGCCTTGCCGGTGGTGGGGTCGAACTCGGTCCAGCGGGTAAAGCGGGCGAAGCGCTCGACCTGCTCGTTCTTGCCGGTGACCGTATAGGGCGCGGTGCCATCCGACAGGGGGCTTTGCAGGAAGCCATGGAGCTTGTCGGTGCTGGTATCCAGCGCCAGGCCTTCCATGCCGCGGTTGGCGCGGCGTTTCAAGAAGATGTCCGGCAGGCCGCTACCCGGCGCGTATTTGTTCAGGATGATGCCGGTGGCCGGGTCGATCTTGACGATGAAGGGGCCGTACTCGTCCGAGACCCACAGCACGTTGCGCTTCTTATCTACGACGATGGCCTCGGTATCGAGGCCGTTGGCGTCGAATACGGCCTTGCTGCTTGCGTCGTATTTCATCGTGTCCAGCACCGGCAGTTCGGCCGAGTTGCCCACCGCGCCAGGCGGGATGGCCAGGCCGGAGGTCTTGACTGTGGCCGATACCTTGATCGGCGTCGACGAGCTCAGCACAGCGCCGGACTTGCCCACCGTGATCACACCAAACGCCGGCGTGAAGCTTGGCGACGGGAAGATCTTGGCGCCGGTGGTGCCGCTGCCGCTCAGGGCCGGCAGGTTGGGACCGTCGCCGTTGGGGCCGCGGTCGGTCAGGCCGTAGAACTCCAACTCACCATTGGCGTTGGTGCCTTTGAAGGCGATCGAGGAACCGTAGGATGGCAGGAAGCCCAGCGGAAAATCTTCCTTGACCTTGGCGTTCGCGCCCTCGTAGGGAATGTAATAGCTGCTGGCGGCTTGCACCTGGTAGCGCGTTACGGTGACGGCAACCGCGCCGAGCGGCGTGGTCTGGTTGAAGGCCTCATTGACCGGCGTGCCGACCTTGGAGGCCAGCGTGTCCTCGAAGTGCTCGCGCACCAGCGCGCGCCGGCTGTCGTCGATGCCGCGCGCGGCGTACTTGGCGCCAGCGGCCGACAGGTTGGCGGCCAGCGCGGTGTTGAAGGTGTCGGCGGCGGCGTTGAAGTCGGCGCTTTTCGTGGCCAGCGCGGTTTTCACATCGGCGTTCAGCTTGATGCCGTTGGATGGGTCGCTATCGTCGTCCAACAGTTGCAAGGCCAGCAGGCGATTGACGACCTTGCTGTCCTTGACGTCGGTCACGCCGGCCAGCTGCAGCGGCGTGATGGTGGCGGCGCAGGCTGCACTGCCGAGTGCGATGCCGCCGATGCTGAAGCTCACGGTATCGCCGGCGTAGCAGGTAAATGTAATGACCCAGCGATTCCTGCTCAACTCAAGCCGCTAATGCAAATGCCTTAGCGGGTGTTTTCATGCCCAGCGCCTGATGCGGGCGCCGGTT
>NZ_JABMJK010000031.1 GCF_013376005.1 Duganella sp. SG902
GCCGATGATAGTGCTGCAACCAGTGTGAAAGTAGGTTATCGTCAAGCTAGTTATTAGTGAGAAGGCCCGGTCTGTGACCGGGCCTTTTTGCGTTTGGCGCAACAGTGAGTTTTGATCTGTGGAAATGAAAGGTGTACCATGTGTCCTTTCGCGCCAGCTTCACATCTCATGAAAAATAAGACAGCTCAAACAATGCTGTACTGCGCATTTGCGTTGCTGGCATGGGCGCCGGCCCGTGCGGACGACTATGCCGATGTCAGCAAGCTGGCCAAGGCAGGCAAAGTCGTCGAAGCCCTGAACAAGACCAATGAATACCTGAGCAAACGTCCCAACGACCCGCAGATGCGGTTCATGAAAGGCGTGCTGCTGACCGAACAGAACAAGTCGGAAGAGGCGATCGCCGTCTTCACCAAGTTGACCGAGGATTACAAGGATCTGCCGGAGCCATACAACAACCTGGCCGTGCTGTATGCCGCCAATGGCCAGTACGACAAGGCGCGGGTGGCGCTGGAAAAGGCGATCCGCACCAATCCGAGCTATCAGACCGCCTACGAAAACCTGGGCGACATCTACGGCAAGATGGCCAGCCAGGCGTATGACAAGGCGCTGGCCTTAGGCACGACCACGGCGGTGCCGGCCAAGTCCAAGCTGACCATGTTGCGTACCTTCTCGACCAGCACTGGCGGCAAGTTCGTTGGCGGGGAAACCGCAGTTGCGCAGGCCCCCTCGCCAGCGCCGGTGCCTGTCGCAGCTCCGGCCGTGGTGCCGGCGCGTTCGGCCGCCAGCGCCCAGCCCCCTTTGATTTCGCCGCTGCCGCCGCGGAATGTCGCCCAGACCAACGCCCCGCAGAAGATTCCGGCTTTGTCGGTGACGCCTCCGCCAGCTGCCGCGCCCAAAGTCGCGGCGGCGGTGGGACCGATTCCAGCGCCGGTCCCGGCGCCCGTCGTGGCCAAGCCGGCGCCGACACCGGTCGTCGTCGCTGCCGTAGCACCCGTGCCGGCGCCAGCGACGCCGACGCCGGTCAAGGCCGAGCCGCCCAAACCAGCCAAGCCGGAGTCAGAAAAAGTCGCCGCCAAGCCCGACACCTCGGAGCGCGATGCGGTGATGGCGCAAGTGAATGGCTGGGCCAAGGCTTGGGCCTCGCAGAACGTCGATGCCTATCTCGACTACTATGCCCAGCAGTTTGAGCCGCCCAAGGGCGTCAGCCGCAAGGCTTGGGCGGATGAACGCCGCGCCCGCATCGAAGGCAAGGGCCGCATCCGCGTGGAGGTGGCTGCGCCCGAGGTCACGGTGAACGGCAATACGGCCAGGGTCAACTTCCGCCAGACGTACGAGTCCGACCGTCTGACCGCACGCAGCCGCAAGACGCTCGTGATGGTCAAAAATGGCGGCAAATGGCAGATCAAGCAGGAAATTTCGGGTAACTGATGTCACACTTATTTTTGCGCAAATGGCGCACGGGCAGCGTGCTTGGTGCGCTTCTCCTCAGCCTGGTGGGAGGGGAGTTCAGCTACGCCGCAAAAAAGCCGGCGCGGGCGCCGGTCGCCCGTAAAGCCAATCCGGAAGAACTGCTCAACGATATCTACAAGGAGTTGGCCGCGCATGATCTCGGCGCCGCGCAGAAGAAGGCCGATTTGCTGGTGGAGGCGTATCCCAACTTCCGCCTGGGCCACCTGATTCGCGGCGATATCCTGTTGATGCATACGCGCGCGGTGACCAGCCTGGGCGCGGCCGTGCCGCCCGGCGCTGAAGCCAGGCTGGCCGACCTGCGGCGCGAAGCGACGGTGCGCCTGCAGGCCGAGCGTCCGGCGCCGACCTTGCTGCCGCGCGCGCTGCTGCAAATGCGCAAGGACCAGCGGCATGCGTTGATCGTCGATGCCAAGCATTCGCGTCTTTATCTGTACGAGAACACCAACGACGGCCTGCGTTTGCTGCAGGACTTCTACGTCAGCCAGGGCAAGCTCGGCATCAACAAGCTGAAGGAAGGCGATATGCGCACGCCGGTGGGCGTGTATTACCTGATCGGCCGGCTGCCCGGCGTCAAGCTGCCTGACATGTATGGCAAGGGTGCGCTGCCGCTCGACTATCCGAACGACTGGGACAAGATCAATGGCCGCAGCGGCTCGGGCATCTGGGTGCATGGCACGCCGCCGGAAACGTTCAGCCGGCCGCCGTTGTCGACCGACGGCTGCGTGGTGGTCAGCAACGACGATTTGAACTACCTGACTCGCACGGTGGAAATCGGCAAGACGCCGATCCTGATCGGCGACCAGGTTGAGTTTGTCAGCAAGGAACAGCTGGAAAAGGATCTGCGCCAGGCGGCTTCGCTGGTGGAGGCCTGGCGGCGGGATGTGGAGAGTCGCGATGACGCCAGCCTCAAGTCGCTATATTCCGCGCGCTTCAAGTCGGCGGCGGACGAGGATATCAATACCTGGCTGGACAAGAACCGCTACATCCCCAGCGCCAAGAAGATCAGCGTGACGGTCAGCGATCCGAGTTTCTTCCGCCAGCCGAGTCAGGAGGAAGTCATCGTCAGCAACTTCACGCAGCAGATCGTGATCGGCAAATTCCGTCACGCGGTGCGCAAGAAACAGTACTGGGCCAAGGAAGGCAAGAACTGGAAGATCGTCGCTGAATCCAACGTCTCATAAGATTCGGGGTCAGGTCCTCCATTTCTACGGATTCGGGGTCAGGTCCTCCATTTCTACACGGCCTCAACAGTTCAGCTGTTGAGGCCGTGTAGAAATGGAGGACCTGACCCCGATTTTTTACTTAGAAGTGGTAGGCTGCTTTGAGCTCGACGAAGTTCACGCCGGAGTTCGGTTTTTTGTAGCCGCCGTTCGAGAAGTGCTGCAGTTTCAGCGCTACTTCCCAGTTGTTGTCGAACACGTAGCCGGCGGCGATGTGGTCGCCGAACTGGAAGTGGGTCGACAGGCGGTTGTCGCTGTTGTTGTACAGCTTGGAGAACATGTGCACGCCGATGCCGCCTTCGTAGTACATGCCTTTCTTGTTGTCGTTCTGGAAGCGGAACACGGGGGTGAAGCCGATGTCCCACAGTTTCTGCTCGGCGCCGACCACGTTCTTGTAGCGGTTTTCCTGCCAGATGCCGGTGCTCAGTTCCCAGTAGCCGCCCAGATGGGTGCCGTTCGATTGGAACCATTTGTTGTCCCAATCCTTGGCGGCGTTGAAGCGCACCATTTGTACGTGCTCGCCGGCACCGACGTCGACCGACACGGAGTCGATCAGTTTGTCATCCGCGAACGCGGCTTGCGTCACGACCAGGGCGGCCGCGGCCGCGATCATTTTTTTAGTGAACATAGTATCCTTGCAATGTGAGTGCTGTATTTTTCGATTGTTATACGGCTAACCCGTGATTGTACCGGGGTTCGGAAAATAATTCTTGGAGCGAAATTGTCTACGCAAATTACCTTCTTAGGCATAGGCTTGATGGGGGAGCCGATGGTGCGCCGGCTGCTGGCGGCCGGCCACCAAGTCACGGTCTGGAATCGCACCCATGCCAAGGCTCAGGCGCTGGCGGTTGCCGGCGCGCGCGCCATCGCGGACTTGCCGGAGGCGGTGCGCGGCGCGGCCATGGTGATCTCGATGCTGGAGGCCGGCCCCACGGTGCAATTGGTGCTGGACGCGGCCCTCCCGGCGCTGGCGCCGAACGCGCTTTGGATCGACATGAGCTCGACCCAGCAGGCCGAAGCGCAAGCCTTCCACGCGCAGCTGAAGGCGGCAGGGCGGCGCTTCATCGATGCGCCGGTGTCGGGCGGCGTTGGCGGCGCGGCGGCCGGCACGCTGGCCATCATGGCCGGCGGCGCCGAGCGGGATTTTGCCGAGGCCGAACCGGTGCTGTCGGCCATGGGCCGCGCCACGCTGGTCGGCCCGGCCGGCAGCGGCCAGGTGGCCAAGCTGTGCAATCAGCTGATCGTGGGCGCCACTATTAACATTGTCGCGGAAGCCATGTTGCTGGCGCAGGCGGCCGGCGCCGATCCGGCGGCGATGCGCGCGGCCATCCGCGGCGGCTTCGCCGAGTCGAAGATCCTGGAGGTGCATGGCCAGCGCATGCTGGAGCGGAATTTTGTCGCCGGCGGCAAGGTCGCCACGCAGTTGAAGGATCAGCGCAACATCCTGGCGGCGGCGGAGGCTGCCGGCATCGTGCTGCCGTTGACGGAACTGGTGACGGCGCGCTACATGACGCTGGCCAAGACCATCCCCCAGGCCGATCACTCGGCCGCGCTGATCGGGCTCGAACAGCTGAATCCGGGGCGGCGCGTGGGCACGGCCCCCGACCAGCTAGGCTAGCGGCAGGCTGGCTTCCACCAGCTTGACCCAGAAGCTGGCGCCCACCGGCAGCAGGTTGTCGTTGAAGTCGTAGCTGCCGTTGTGCAGCACGCACGGGCCGAGGCCGTGGCCGCCGGCGCGATGGTCGCCCTCGCCATTGCCGATGAAGATGTAGCAGCCGGGCCTGGCTTGCAGGAAGTAAGCGAAGTCCTCGGCCGCCATCGACGGTTCGGTCTTGTCGTCCACCTTGTCGGCGCCGACCACGGCCTTCATCACCTCCACCGCGAAGCGGGTCGCTTCCGGATGGTTGATCAGCGGCGGGTAGTTGCGGCGGAACTTGAATTCGACTTCGGCGTCAAAGGCGGCGGCCGTGTTCACGGCGATTTGTTCCATTTGTTTTTCCAGCATGTCCAGCACGTCCCACGACAGGGTGCGCACGGTGCCGGCCATGCGCGCCTCGTCCGGGATGACGTTGGTGGCGGTGCCGGCCTGGATCTGCGTCAGCGACAGCACGGCCGTGTCCAGTGGACTGGTGCGGCGGCTGATGATGGTTTGCCAGCTTTGCGCGATCTGCACCGCGATCATCACCGGGTCGATGCATTTGTGCGGCTGGGCCGCATGCCCGCCCTTGCCCTTGACGGTGACGTAGAACTCGTTACTGGAGGCCATCAGCGGGCCTTCGCACACGCTCATGTGGCCGGCCGGGATGCCTGGCCAGTTGTGCATGCCGTAGATGGCGTCCATCGGGCACTGCTCGAACAGGCCGTCCTCGATCATGCGTTTGGCGCCGGCGCCGCCTTCCTCGGCCGGCTGGAACACCAGGTAGACGGTGCCGTCGAAGTTGCGGTGCTCGGCCAGGTGCTTGGCCGCGCCCAGCAGCATGGCGGTGTGGCCGTCGTGGCCGCAGGCGTGCATCTTGCCCGGATGAACCGAAGCATGCGGGAAGGTATTCACCTCCTGCATCGGCAGGGCGTCCATGTCGGCGCGCAGGCCGATCGAACGGCCGGAACCGCCGTGCTTGATGACGCCGACCACGCCGGTGAGGCCCAGGCCCCGGATCACGGGGATGCCCCACTCGGTCAGCTTGGCGGCCACCACGTCGGCGGTGCGTTGTTCTTCATAGCAGAGCTCAGGATGGGCGTGCAGGTCGCGCCGGATCTCCTGTAGCTCGGATTGAAATGCAATGATGGGATCAACCAGTTTCATGCTACTTCTCCACTATTCCGCTATTTCCATTTTTCCAATTGTAGCCCTTGTCCGCTGAGTTAAGCCAGAGCGCACGCAATGGTTTACGATACTGCTTTGAACCAACGCTTTTTGGATTTTTCAGACATGACAAGCACACAAGTCCGCGCAGCCTGCCCGCTCGACTGCCCCGACACCTGCGCCCTGCTGGTGACGGTGGAAGACGGCGTCGCCACCGCGGTCAAGGGCGATCCCGACCACCCGACCACGGCCGGCGTGCTGTGCACCAAGGTGTCGCGCTACACCGAGCGCACCTATCACGAAGACCGCCTGCTGTATCCGCTGAAACGCGTGGGCAGGAAGGGCGAGGGCAAGTTCGAGCGCATCAGCTGGGACGAGGCGCTGGACACCATCGCGGCCCGACTCAAGCCGATCGCCGCGCGCGCGCCGGAAGCCATCCTGCCGTACAGCTACTGCGGCACCATGGGGCTGGTGCAGGGCGAGTCCATGTCTTCACGCTTCTTCAACAAGATCGGCGCGTCGCTGCTGGATCGGACGATTTGCGCGACGGCCGGCTTCACCGGCTACAAATACACCGTCGGCGCGTCCATCGGCACCGACATGGAGCAGTTCCAGAATTCCAAGCTGCTGATCATCTGGGGCGGCAATCCGATCGCCTCCAACCTGCATTTCTGGACCCGCGCGCAGGAAGCCAAGCGCAATGGCGCCAGGCTGATCGCCATCGATCCTTACCGCTCGCTGACGGCCGAGAAATGCCACCAGCACATCGCCCTGCTGCCGGGCACCGACGCCGCGCTGGCGCTGGGCCTGATGCATGTGCTGATCAAGGAGGACTTGCTTGATCACGATTACATCGCACAGTACACGCTGGGCTTTGAACAACTGAAGCAGCGCGTGGCCGAATGGACGCCGGAGCGCGTGGCGGAAACCTGCGGCATCACGGTGGAGGAGGTGGTCGACCTGGCGCGCCTGTACGGCGGCATGGCCAAGGCCGGCGAGCCGGTGGCGATCCGCACCAACTACGGCGTGCAGCGTGTGCGCGGCGGCGGCATGGCGGTGCGCAATATCGCCTGCCTGCCGGCGCTGGTGGGCGCGTGGCGCCATCCGGCCGGCGGCGTGCAGCTGTCGTCCAGCGGCTCCTTCCCGACCAACAAGCCCTGGCTGCAGCGCACGGATTTGCTGAAGAAGATCCCGCGCACGATCAACATGACCACCATCGGCGACGACCTGCTGCGGCCTGCCTCGCAGGAGTTTGGCCCGCGGGTGGAAGCGGTCATCGTCTACAACTCGAACCCATTGGCGATCGCGCCGGATTCGGACAAGGTGATGCGCGGTTTCATGCGTGAGGATTTGTTCACGGTGGTGCTGGAGCAGTTCCAGACCGATACCGCGGACTACGCCGACATCGTGCTGCCCGCCACCACGCAGCTGGAACACGTGGACGCGCACACCTCCTACGGCCACCTGTACATGATGGCCAATAACGCCGCCATCGCGCCGATGGGCGAGGCCAAGCCGAACACCGAGATCTTCCGCCTGCTGGCGGCGCGCATGGGCTTTGACGACGACTGCTTCAAGGAGTCCGATGACGAACTGGCGGCGCAAGCGTTCAACGCGCAGGACGTGCGCGCGATCGGCTTCGATTGGGAAGCCTTGAAGCGGAAGGGCTGGCAGAAGTTGAACATGCCGGCGGCGCCGTTCGCGCAGGGCGGTTTCCATACGCCGTCCGGCAAGTGCGAGTTCTATTCGGCGCAGATGGAGAAGGATGGACTCGATCCGCTTCCCACCTATCTGCCGCCCTACGAATCGGTGGCCAGCAATCCGGAGTTGGCGAAGCGTTATCCGCTGGCGATGATTTCTCCGCCGGCGCGCAACTTCCTCAACTCCACTTTCGTCAACGTGAAAAGCCTGCGTTCGGCGGAGGGCGAGCCGCATCTCGACATCCATCCGGACGACAGCGCGGCGCGCGGCATCGCCAACGGCGACATGGTGCGCATCTTCAATGACCGCGGCTCCTTCGTGGCCAAGGCGCGCGTGACGGACAAGGCGCGCGCCGGTCTCGTTGTCGGCTTGTCAGTGTGGTGGAAAAAGCTAGCCACGGATGGTAAAAACGCCAATGAGGTTACCAGCCAACAGCTGACAGATATGGGCCGCGCGCCGACTTTTTACGATACACTGGTTCAAGTTGAGAAGGTCTCCGCTTGAAGGTAATGTATGCGCAATATTGCACGCCAAATGCTCCGCGCCAGGTTCTGGCTGGTGCCGGCGTGCGCCGCCGCGATGCTGGCCGGTTGCGCGCAATTCAAGTACTACATGCAGGCCGCGCAAGGCCAGTATGCGTTGTGGTCGGACGCGCGTCCGATTGAAGACTGGCTGGGCGATCCCACCACCGATCCCCAACTGAAGGCGCGTCTCGAAAAAGCCATGTTGATCCGCAAATTCGCGGTCAAGGAACTGGGCCTGCCCGACAACGCCAGCTACAAGAACTACGCCGCGCTGTCGCGCCCCTTCGTGCTGTGGAATGTGGTGGCGACCCCGGAGTTGTCGCTGCGCCCGATCCAGTGGTGCTTCCCGATCGCGGGCTGCGTCAGCTATCGCGGCTACTACAGCAAGGAAGACGCCATGGCCTACGCCGACGAATTGCGCAAGGAGCGCAACGACGTGCAGGTGGGCGGCGTGCCGGCCTATTCCACGCTGGGCTGGTTCAGCGATCCGCTGCTGTCCACCTTCATCAATTATTCCGACGCCGAACTGGCGCGCATGGTGTTCCACGAACTGGCGCACCAGGTGGTGTACGTGCAGGGCGATTCGCAGTTCAACGAAGGCTTCGCCACTGCGGTGGAGGAGGCCGGCGTGGCGCGCTGGCTGGAGCTGTACGGCACCGATCCGATGCGCGAAGCGTACACGCGCTACAACGCGCGCCGCCAGGACTTCCTGGCGCTGCTGGTGCGCCACCGCAAAATGCTGGCCGACCTGTACGCCGGCAAGACCAGCACCCGCCACAAGCGGGCCGAGAAGGCCCGCATCTTCGCCCACCTCAAATCGGACTACGCCAGGCTCAAGGAAAGCTGGGGCGGCTACGCCGGTTATGACCGCTGGTTTGCCGAGCCGTTGACCAACGCGCACCTCAGCGCGGTGGGAACTTACCACGATTTTCTGCCCGCCTTCCGCGCGCTGCTGAAACAGGAACGAACGTTCGTTCGGTTTTATGGCGCAGTGCAAAAAATAGCGACTCTTGATGTAGGTCAACGTCGACAGCAGTTGGAGCTCTTGGGCCGCCCGCCGTTGCTCAACGCCGAAGGCGGCAAGGGAGCGCAACCAAACGGCGAAGGCGCGCACTGATGCTGCGTTGCGGCATGAAAAGCCGTTAGAACCTCTGTTCTAATTATGGTTAAATGCGCTTGCGTACGGGCGTGCTGCCCGATAGCATCGCGTCATCAGCAAGCTCCCTGACCGGCTCTGTGCGCCGGCCTTACAACGATAAATATTCGAGACAAGAGGCACAGGATGGAGAAAATCTGGTTGAAATCGTATCCGCCCGGCATGCAGACCGAGATCGATACGAGTCAGTACCGTTCGCTGGTGCAGTTGCTGGAGGAGTCGTTCCATAAATATGCCAGCCGCAACGCGTATGTCTGCATGGACAAGTTCCTCACCTATGCCGAAGTCGACGCCCATTCCAAGCGCCTCGGCGCCTGGCTGCAAAGCCGTGGCCTGAAGCCGGGTGCGCGCGTGGCCATCATGATGCCCAACGTGCTGCAGTATCCGATCGCGATCGCCGCGATCCTGCGCGCGGGCTACACCGTGGTCAACGTCAATCCGTTGTACACGCCGCGCGAGCTGGAGCACCAGCTGAACGACGCCGGCGCGGAAGCGATCATCATCCTGGAGAACTTCGCCACCACGCTGGAACAAGTGCTGGGCAAGACCCAGGTCAAGCATATCGTGGTGGCCAGCATGGGCGAGATGCTCGGCGGCCTCAAGGGCATGCTGGTGAACTTCGTGGTGCGCAGCGTGAAGAAGCTGGTGCCGGCGTTCTCGCTGCCGAACGCGGTGCGCTTCAAGGATGCGCTGTCGCAGGGCGGCGGCATGAAGCTGACGCCGGTGCAGCTGAAGGACAGCGATCCGGCCTTCCTGCAATACACCGGCGGCACCACCGGCGTGTCGAAAGGCGCGACGCTGACGCACAAGAATATCGTGGCCAACCTGCTGCAAAGCGAGGCGTGGTCGCAGCCGGCGCTGGGCGGCTCGAGCGAGCAGGTGACCATCGTGTGCGCGCTGCCGCTGTATCACATCTTCGCGCTGACGGCGTGCGCGATGTGGGGCACGCGCGTGGGGGCGTTGAACATCCTGATCCCGAATCCGCGCGACATCGGCGGCTTCATCAAGGAGCTGGCGAAGTACAAGTTCAACATGCTGCCGGCGGTGAACACGTTGTACAACGCGCTGCTGAACCATCCGGACTTCGCGCATCTGGATTTCTCGGCGCTGAAGATCTGCAACGGCGGCGGCATGGCGGTCCAGCAGGCCGTCAACGACCGCTGGCTGAAGGTGACCGGCGTGTCCATCATCGAGGGCTACGGCTTGTCCGAGACCTCGCCGGTGGCCACCTGCAACCGCGCCGACAGCAAGGAGTTCACCGCCACCATCGGCTTGCCGGTGCCGTCGACCGACATCGCCATCCTGGATGACGATGGCAAGGAAGTCCCGCTCGGCACGGCCGGCGAGATCGCGATTCGCGGTCCGCAGGTGATGGCGGGCTACTGGAACCGTCCCGATGAAACGGCCAAGGTGATGACGCCTGATGGCTACTTCAAATCGGGCGACGTCGGCGTGATGGACGAGCGCGGCTTCGTGAAGATCGTCGACCGCAAGAAGGACATGATCCTGGTGTCCGGCTTCAACGTCTATCCGAACGAGCTGGAGGGCGTGATCGCCGCCCATCCGGGCGTGCTGGAATGCGCGGCGATCGGCGTGCCGGACGAGCACTCGGGCGAGGCGGTCAAGGTGTTCGTGGTGCGCAAGGACCCGAACCTGAGCGAAGCGGACCTGATGGCCTACTGCAAAGAACAACTGACCGGCTATAAAAAGCCGAAATACATTGAGTTCCGCGAGGAGCTACCAAAAACCAATGTCGGGAAGATCCTGCGCCGCATGCTGCGCGACGAACCAACCGGCGACAAGAAAAAGGCTGCATGAAGATGGAAAAGATTTGGCTGAAGTCGTACCCCGAAGGCGTACCAGCGGAGATTGATAACACCCAATACCGCTCGGTCACCCATTTGCTGGAAGAGTCCTTCCGCAAGTACGCTGACCGCAACGCCTTCGTGTGCATGGACAAGTTCATGACCTACGGCGAGCTGGATCAACTGTCCGCGAAAATGGGCGCCTGGCTGCAGGGCAAGGGCCTGCCAGCCGGCGCGCGCATCGCCATCATGATGCCGAACGTGCTGCAATATCCGGTCGCCATGGCGGCCGTGCTGCGCGCCGGCTACACGGTGGTCAACGTCAATCCGTTGTACACCCCGCGCGAGTTGCAGCACCAGCTGGTGGACTCCGGCGCCGAGGCCATCATCGTGCTGGAAAACTTCGCCACCACGGTGCAGCAGGTGCTGGCGCAAACCCCGGTCAAGCATGTGGTCGTGGCCACCATGGGCGACCTGCTGGGCGGGCTGAAAGGCGCGATCGTCAATTTCGTGGTGCGCAATGTGAAGAAGATGGTGCCGGCGTATTCGCTGCCGGGCGCGGTCTCGTTCAAGAAGGTGCTGGCGGAAGGTTCTGGCATGACGCTGCAGCCGGTCAAGCTGGGCCATGACGACATCGCCTTCCTGCAGTACACGGGCGGCACCACCGGCGTCTCGAAGGGCGCCATCCTGCTGCACCGTAACGTGATTTCGAACGTGCTGCAAAACGAGGCGTGGCTGCAAATGAAGAGCGGCGGCGAACAGATGGTGTTCGTCAGCGCGCTGCCGCTGTACCACATCTACTCGCTGACCATCAGCGCCTTCATGAGCATCCGTACCGGCGGCTTGAGCCTGCTGATTCCGAACCCCCGCGACATTCCGGGCTTTGTGAAGGAACTGTCCAAGTACAAGGTGACGGTGCTGCCGGCGGTGAACACGCTGTACAACGCGCTGCTGAACAATCCCGATTTCGCCAAGCTGGACTTCTCGTCCTACAAGCTGTGCAACGGCGGCGGCATGGCGGTGCAGAAGAGCGTGGCCGAGCGCTGGTTGCAGGTGACCGGCACACCGATCATCGAGGGCTACGGCTTGTCCGAGACCTCGCCGGTGGCCACCGCCAACCGCATCGACATCAAGGAATTCACCGGCACCATCGGCCTGCCGATCCCGTCGACCGAAGTGGCGATCCTGGATGACGACGGCAATCCGCTGCCGCTGGGCTCGACAGGCGAGATCGCCATTCGCGGCCCGCAGGTGATGGCAGGCTACTGGAACCGTCCGGAAGAGACCGCCAAGTCGATGACCCCGGATGGCTTCTTCAAGACCGGCGACGTTGGCGTGATGGACGAGAACGGCTTCACCAAGATCGTCGACCGCAAGAAGGACATGATCATCGTGTCCGGCTTCAACGTCTATCCGAACGAGGTGGAGGGCGTGGTGGCGGCGCATCCGGGCGTGCTGGAAGTGGCGTGCATCGGCGTGCCGGACAAGAACTCCGGCGAGGCCGTCAAGCTGTTCATCGTGCGCAAGGATCCGAACCTGACCGCCGAGCAGGTGCTGGACTTCTGCAAGCACGAGCTGACCGCCTACAAGAAGCCCAAGTACATCGAATTCCGCGATGAGCTGCCGAAAACCAACGTCGGCAAAATCCTGCGCCGCCAGCTGCGCGACGAGAAAGCCGCCGCTTAAGGCTTTCGGATACATGCGAGCCTGCGGGCTCGCATGGCGGTAGCCAGACGGGTGCGTACCTCGCGCTCGTGATCGAGATACCCTTCCACGTTGGCCTTGCGGACGGCTTCAGCCCAATGCTGATCGTCCACTTCCTGTAGCCGTTCGAATTCGGCTAGCGACAGCACGACCACCGATGTCCGGTCGGCTTTTTCCACCACCACGGTTTGCGTCAGCGCTTGATGCAGGTAACGATCAAGCTCGTGCGCGATTTCATCCTCAGACACTTTCAACATACGCCACCCCCTGCAAGCCAGTATAGAACCTGGCCGCGCCGATTCAAGCGCGGACCGGGCCCGCCCGGCCATCGCGCACCACGAAGGCGGCGGCGCGCGCTATGGGGCTGGCGTCGTCATGCACGTTGTCCAGCACAAGAAAATGCGCGCTGGTGTCGGACGGCGTGATCGTCAGCAGCATGTAGCCGCGCTTGTCGCTGCGGCCATATTTGATGCCGTGGTTCATCGATACATACTGCTCGGTACGGGTTTGCGGGCGCGAGGGCGAGGTGATCGAAGTGCCGCAGAATTCCGTGGCCAGCAGCGGGTTGTCGGGCGAGGCCGGCCGCGATGGATTGCGCGCCAGTTCGCACGCGAAGAAGCTATGGACGTCGCCGGACAGCACCAGCGGATTGCTGGCGCGGCTGGTGTGCAGGGTGTCCATCAATTTCCGGCGCGCCGCCGGGTAGCCGTCCCAGCCGTCGGTCCAGAAACGGCCGTCGCCTTCCTTCACGACCGGCAACTGGCTGTTCTGCGCCATCAGCGTTTGCTGGGCCAGGATGTTCCAGCGCGCCGGCGACGAGGACAGGCCTTGCGCCAGCCATTGCTCCTGCTCCCTGCCCAGCATGCCGCGGCCTAGGTCCGTCAGCGCCGGGCAGGTGCGCGGCTGGACGGAATTGGAGCCGCCACGGCCCGGCGGCGGGCAGGCCAGATCCGCGCGGTACTGGCGATCGTCCAGCACGTGGAAGCGTGCCAGCTTGCCCCAGTCGTAGCGCTGGTAGATGCGCAGGTGGGCGAAGTCGCGCGGTGTCAGGCGCAGCGGCATGTGCTCGTAGAAAGCCTGGTAGGCGGCGGCCCGCCGTTGCAGGAAGCGCGGGTCGAGACGTTCGTCCTGTTCGTTGCCGTAATCGTTGGCCACTTCGTGGTCGTCCCAGGTGACGATCCATGGCGCGGCATGGTGCGCGGCTTGCAGGTTGGCGTCGGTTTTGTACTGGGCGTAGCGGGCGCGGTAATCGGCCAGCGTGAAGCTCTCGGAGGCCCGCACAGCGCTTTTTGGGTGGCGCAGCTGGTATGGCCCCCACTCGTAGATGTAATCGCCCAGGAAGGCCACCAGATCGGGCGCGGCGGCCGCGATGTGGCGGTGCGCGGCGTAGGTGCCGAACTCCCAGTGCTGGCAGGAGGCGACCGCCAGCTTGAGTTGTTTGGGCATGCCGCTTGCGGCGGGCACGGTGCGCGTGCGGCCTACCGGGCTGACGGCGTCGCCCAGCATGAAGCGATACCAGTACCAGCGGTCGGGCCGCAGGCCGGTGACGTCGACGTGCACGCTGTGCGCCAGTTCTGGCGCGGCGCTGGCGGCGCCTTTGGCGACGATGCGGCGGAACTGCTCGTCCTCGGCCATCTCCCAGCGCACGCTGAAGGCCAGCCGCGGCGTGGCGGCGGCGTTGAGCGGATCGTGCAGGATGCGGGTCCAGATGATGACGGCGTCCGGCAGCGGCGAGCCGGAAGCTACGCCAAGGCTGAACGGGTAGGCATGGCCGCCGTCGCGGTTTTGCGCGCGTCCGGTTGCGCTGGCGCTGGTGAGCGCGGCCAGCGCCCCAAGGCGGCTGGCGGTGGCGAGGAAGATGCGGCGCTGGTCATCCATGCAACGGGGGCGCTGGCCGCGAGGGCTCAGGCGCCGATCAGCGTTTCGATCGACGGCACTTTGCGTGGCTTGCGGTCGGAGTCGGTGGCGACGTAGGTCAGGGTGGCCTCGGTCACCTTCACGGTATTGGTCTGCAGGCGGTTGCGCTCGGCGTACACCTCCACCTGCACGGTAATGGACGTATTGCCAACCTTGACAATATCAGCATAAAACGACAGCAGGTCGCCCACGAACACCGGGTTCTTGAACACGAAGGAGTTCACCGCGATGGTGGCGACGCGGCCGTTGGCGCGGCGCGTGGCCGGCAGCGAACCGGCGATGTCCACCTGCGCCATGATCCAGCCGCCGAATACGTCGCCGTACACATTGGCGTCGGACGGCGCGGGCATCATGCGCAGTTCCGGCATCTTCCCGGCGGGCAGGCCGCGGTTGACGGTGTTGACGTTGGGGACGGGATTTTGGGGCGTGGTCATCGTGATTTCTCTTCTGGGGCTACAATTATCGGGATTGAACCATAAAAAGCCAATATCCGCCATGCGCCGTTACGCCGATTCCCCGCCAGCTCCCGCCAGCACCACCGCTCCTTCCCGCAGCGATACCGCGACAATTAAAACCCTCATCCCATATTTATGGGTCTACAAATGGCGCGTGCTGCTGGCGCTGGGCTGCCTGGTCGGCGCCAAGCTGGCCAACGTCGGCGTGCCGGTGGTGATGAAGAAGCTGATCGATTCACTGACCATCACGCCGTCGCATCCACAGGCGCTGCTGGTGCTGCCGCTGGGCGCACTGGTGGCGTATGGCGTGCTGCGCGTGTCGACCACCCTGTTCACCGAGCTGCGCGAGTTCCTGTTCGCGCGGGTGACGCAGCGCGCGGTGCGCACCATCGCGCTGAAAGTGTTCCGCCATCTGCACGCGCTGTCGCTGCGCTTCCACCTGAACCGCCAGACCGGCGGCATGACGCGCGATATCGAACGCGGCACGCGTGCTGTCGGTTCGCTGATTTCGTACACCCTGTTCAACATCCTGCCGACACTGGTCGAGATCACGCTGGTGCTGGGCTATCTGGTCACGCACTACGATATCTGGTTCTCGGTGATTACCTTTGTGGCGCTGGTGTCCTACATCAGCTTCACCATCATCATCACCAACTGGCGCACGCACTTCCGCCGCACCATGAACGAGCTGGATTCCAAGGCCAACACCAAGGCCATCGACTCGCTGCTCAATTACGAAACGGTGAAGTACTTCGGCAACGAGGAGTACGAGGCCAAGCGCTACGACGAGGGCCTGCAGCGCTACGAAAGCGCGGCCGTCAAATCACAGACTTCCCTGTCGCTGCTGAACACCGGTCAGTCGATGATTATCGCGATTGCCGTCACCTTGATCTTGTGGCGCGCCACGGTGGGCGTCATCGAAGGCAAGATGACGCTGGGCGATCTGGTGCTGGTCAACGCCTTCATGATCCAGCTGTACATCCCGCTGAATTTCCTCGGCGTGATCTACCGCGAAATCAAGCAAAGCCTGGCCGACATGGAGAAGCTGTTCTCGCTGCTGGACCAGAATCGGGAAATCGCCGATACGCCGGACGCGCGTCCGCTGGTCACGCACGGCGCGCAAGTGCGCTTCAGCCATGTGGACTTCAGCTACGATCCGAAGCGGCAGATCCTGTTCGATGTGGATTTCACCATCGCGCCCGGCACCACCACGGCGGTGGTGGGGCACAGCGGTTCCGGCAAGTCCACCTTATCGCGCCTGCTGTTCCGCTTCTACGAGGTGAACGCGGGCAGCATCACCATCGACGGCCAGGATCTGCGCTCGCTGACGCAGGACTCGGTGCGCCATGCCATCGGCATCGTGCCGCAGGATACGGTGCTGTTCAACGACACCATCGAATACAACATCGCCTACGGCAAGCCGGGCGCCTCGCACGAGGAGATCGTGGCCGCCGCGCGTGCCGCATCGATCCACGATTTCATCGACAGCCTGCCGGACGGTTACCAGACCATGGTGGGTGAACGCGGCCTGAAACTCTCCGGCGGCGAGAAGCAGCGCGTAGCGATCGCGCGCACGCTGCTGAAGAATCCCGCCATCCTGATTTTCGACGAAGCCACGTCGGCACTGGACTCGAAGGCGGAGCAGGCGATCCAGGCGCAGTTGAAGGAAATCTCGCGCACGCGCACCACCATGGTGATCGCGCACCGCCTGTCCACGGTGGCCGATGCGCAGCAGATCATCGTGCTGGATCACGGCCGCATCGTGGAGCGCGGCACGCATCAATCGCTATTGGCAGCGGACGGACTGTATGCTCAAATGTGGGAGCGTCAGCAAGCAAGGACTGACGAAGAAGACATTGTGAATATAGTTTAATAAAGGGATCGACCATGAAGTCTCGTTTTGTTCTGGGTGCAGTCACCGCCATGCTGGCATGCGTACAAAGTGCTTACGCCGCCGATCCAACCGAACCGCAGTTCCGCGCCCTGTACAAAGAGCTGGTCGAAACCAATACCACGCTGTCGTCCGGCAGCTGCACGCTGGCGGCCGAGCGCATCGCCGCGCGCATGAAGGCGGCCGGCTATCCTGAGTCGGACCTGCACATCTTCACGGCGCCGGATCATCCGAAAGAAGGCGGCCTGGTGGCCGTACTACCGGGCCGCGATCCGAAGGCCAAAGCCATCCTGCTGCTGGCGCACATCGACGTGGTGGAAGCCAAGCGCGAAGACTGGACGCGCGATCCGTTCACGCTGGTCGAGGAAGACGGCAAGTTCTACGCGCGCGGCGTGGTGGACGACAAGGCGCAGGCGGCCATCTGGGCCGATTCGCTGATCCGCTTCAAGCAGGAGGGCTACAAGCCGCGTCACACGCTGAAGATGGCGCTGACCTGCGGCGAGGAGACGGCCGGCGCCTTCAATGGCGCCGAGTGGCTGACCAAGAATCGCCGTGAGCTGATCGACGCCGCCTATGCGCTGAATGAAGGCGCCGGCGGCGAGTTGAATGCTGCCGGCAAGCGCGTCTCGATGACGGTGCAGGCGGGCGAGAAGGTGGCGCAGAACTACCGCCTGGAAGTGGTGAATCGCGGCGGCCATAGCTCACGCCCTGTGAAGGACAACGCCATTTACCACCTGGCGGGCGCGCTGTCGAAGGTGCAGGGCTATGAGTTCCCGATCCAGCTGACCGATGGCAGCAAGGGCTATCTGAATGCGATGGCCAAGATCCAGCTGGACGCGGGTCACAAAGAGATCGCGGATGCGATGAAGGCCGTGGTGAAAGATCCGCAGGATGCGAAGGCGGTAGAGACGGTATCGAACGCGGACGCCAGCTGGGCTGCCATGCTGCACACCACCTGCGTGGCGACGATGCTGGACGGCGGCCACGCCACCAATGCGCTGCCGCAGCGCGCACGCGCCAACGTCAACTGCCGCATCTTCCCTGGCGTCTCGCAAGAGACGGTGCGCCAGGCGCTGGTGAAGGCGATCGACGACCCCGCTGTGAAGGTGGAAACGCTGGAGATTCGCGGCGAGAATTCGGCGCCGCCAGTGCTGACGCGCGCCATCATGGAGCCAGTGGAGAAGCTGACCGCGAAGATGTGGCCCGGCGTGCCGGTGATGCCGATCCTGCAGTCCGGCGCCACCGATGGCCAGTTCCTCAACGCGGCCGGCATTCCGACCTACGGCATCAGCGGCATCTTCCTGACCCCGGATCTGGGCAACATCCACGGCCTGAATGAATACATCGGCGTGCAGTCGCTGATGGAAGGCCGTGTATTCCTTCACGAACTGGTGAAGGTCTACGCGGAGCAGATTTAAGCCAGTGCGCGATATTTGAAATCGCGCAGTTTCACCGTGCCTGCACCCGCGCAGTAGACGCCGGGTTGCAGGCTGAGGAAACCGCCAAACACGTTGTGGTGCAGGCCGGAGACCTCCATCTGCCACGAGTGCTGCACCCAGTTCTTCCCGTCCAGCGAGTAATGGAACGTCACGACGTGGCGGTCGTTCCTCACGCGGATATGGACGGTGGAGACATCCATCTTCTCCCGCATCCAGCTTTGCTCCTGCGAGTGCGCGAAGGTCTTCATGTGTGTTGGCGTGAAGCCGATGCCGACATAGGCACGCTCGTTGTAATGCAGCAGCAGGCCGCCTTCAGCGTCAGCGCCGATGTCCAGCGTGATGGTGGCCTCGTAGGCGCGGTCGCCGGTGATGAAGGTCAGCGGCGACGAGTCGACCGGCGAGGTGCCTTTGCCTTTGATCGCCAGCACGCCGGGCGTATGCTGCACGCGCTTCATCTCATCCGGACCTGGATTGAAGAAGCTCCACTGCACGCCGAATTTCAGCGTCTTGAAATCGTCCGACTTGGCGAAGTTGTGTTGCACGGCCTTGCCTTTCTTCGGCATCGGCAGTGGCGAGGACAGGTCGCCGCCCTTGGCCTTGAACCAGCCGTCCTTGGTCCACTCGATCGGTTCGAGCAGGCATTGGCGACCCAGCGTGCGGTAGCCGTTCTCATAGCCGTGGTAGATCATCCACCAGTCGCCTGCAGGGCCTTCGACCAGCGTCGCGTGGCCGCGCGACCACCATTTCTCATCGGCGCTTTTGGTGCGCACCAGCGGATTTTGTGGGTGGTTTTCCCACGGGCCGTGGATGGAGCGCGAACGGGCCGCGATCACCATGTGGCTGGTCGGCGGGCCGGAGGTGCCGCCGACCGCCATCACCAGGTAGAACCATTCGCCGCGCTTGAGCAGCTTGGGGCCTTCGGGGGCGAACATCTCGACCACCCAGTCGGCTGGGTAGCGCCATGGCTCGTAGACTTTCTCCAGCTGACCGACGGTGGCCAGGCCGTCGTCGGTCAGGCCGATGCGGCGCACGCCGTTGACGAACAGATAGCGCTTGCCGTCCTCGCCGACCGCGTGGCCGGGATCGATGGCGCCCTGGATCTTGAGGTCGATCGGATCGCTCCACGGGCCTTTGATGTTATCGGCCCAGATCACGTAGATGCTGTCGCCGGCGGGGATGTAGATGAAGTAGCGGCCATTGTGCTTGATCAGGTCCATGGCCCAGATGCTGCCGAGCGGCTTGGTGAGGGCGGGGCCGATTGGCTGCCAGTTCACCAGGTCCTGCGAATGCCAGATGATGACGCCGGGGTAGGACAGGAAGGACGAAAACGTCATGTAGTAATCGTCGCCGTCCTTGAGGATGGTGGGGTCTGGGTGGTCGCCGGCGAGGATGGGGTTGAGGAAGGTGCCGTTGCCCAGATCGGCCTTGCGCTGGCCTTCGATGCCGCGTCCCCATTTCGGTTCCGGCGCCGCGTGCACCAGTTGTGGCGCCACGGCGGCGCCTGCGAGCAAAGTCTTCAGCGCAGTGCGCCGCGTAGCAGTCATGTCATCTCCATCCGAGCATAATTATCCCGAGATGGTGCATCAGCGGGTACGCCATCGCAATTACGAAAACCGCCAATCGGCGTAATGATTCCACACAACCGTCCCGCCCGCTTGCTATGATTCCCCGCAAAGCGCATTATGTTTTTGCGGACTACCCTCCGCTCACACGAGCTTTAACTTTGGTGGAGGTGCAAATGAAAGATAACGTGGCGTTGTTGGTCACCGGCTTGCTTTGCGCTGGCGGTGCGGCGCTGTTTTTCAGGCTCTTCGGCAGCGACGCAATCAACATTATTGTGTTGATTGCGCTGGTGGGTGCGCTCTTCGACAACGCCCGTTTGCGGCGCAGGCTGAGGGAGCTGGGTGCCAAGCCTGAGGGGAAGCGGACTTGGTTTTGATAGAATGCAGTCGCACTTTCAGGTTGACTTTTGATGCTGCGACGAGCTTACGCTAGTGTCATCGACATACGTCCAGGCGGCGCCCCGCGCAACAGGGGCATTGAGAGAGAAATATCGAATGCGTCTTATCATTGCACTGATCTTACCTTGGCTGACTTTCTTCACCATTGGCCGTCCCATCGCTGGAATTATCTGCCTCATTTTGCAGATCACTCTGATTGGCTGGTTGCCAGCGACTATTTGGGCCGTATATTCCTTGAGCCAATTCAAGACTGATCAAAAAATTGAGCGCGCGCTTGGCCGGCGAAATTAGTTTGGCGCTTCCGCTGAGAATGGCTAACATTGACTAGTCCTGGAATAAGTTGACGGGTAACCGCCTTTTTCGTTACCCGTTAATTAAGCTCCAGCAAAGACGCCCGATGAACTGCATCGGGCGTT
>NZ_JABMJK010000032.1 GCF_013376005.1 Duganella sp. SG902
AATACTGACAGTATTTCTTTGTTTGAGCATTTAATGCTTTTTGTTGCAGCACCAAATGCCCACACTTATCGACTGTTAATTTTTAAAGATCTTGTCTTGCGCTGCGAAGCGTTTTGTTCGCAGCAGAGAAGCGAGATTATGTAGTGTTTCGTACGTCTCGTCAACCCCTCGTTTCTTCATCGTTTCGCTTTGCAGCGCTGCGGTGTTTTGCGAGGGACCGAACTATAGCAAAGGCGCACCGCATTTGCCAAGGCCTATTTTTCATTGGCATCGCAATTGCTTAAACCAGGATAGCAACAGCAGACAGCAGCGCTTTTGCTCAGTTCCTGCACAGGTGCTACATTATGGAACACCTTGCAGGCATAACAGAGCCGCTAACGGCCGCCGGAGACACAGAGACGACTATGGAACATAAACTTGCTCCAGATTTGAACAACTCGCCTGCAAGCGGAGCCTGGGCCGACAATCTGCCCGTCATCATCGAAACCTCGCATCAACGCTCGCAAAAATACGGGTTGTGTCCGCAATCGACGCCGGACTACGACCCGCTCGCGCGCAACGACCTGTCGCTACTGATAGAGCAAAACCGTCTGCTGCACACCCACGCCATCCCGGCGATGGAAACGCTTTACCAGCAAATCGTCAACACCCACAACATGGTGCTGCTGACCGACGCCAACGGCGTCATCGTGCACTCGCTGGGTGACGACGACTTCCTGGAGAAAGCCAAGCGCGTGGCGCTGAGCCCCGGGGTGTCCTGGTCCGAGCAGAAGCGCGGCACCAACGCGATCGCCTCGGCCATTATTGAGGGCGCGCCGGTGCTGGTGCATGCCGATCAACATTACCTGGCGGCCAACCATTTCCTGACCTGCTCGGCCGCGCCCATCTCCGACCACATGGGCAACGTCATCGGCGTGCTCGACGTTTCCGGCGACAGCCGCAGCTACCATCGGCACACCATGGCGCTGGTGCGCATGTCGGCGCTGATGATAGAGAACCAGCTGTTCTCCGCCACCTTCGAGGACGCCATCACGATTCACTTCCATTCGCGCCCCGAATTCATCGGCACGCTGATGGAGGGCATCGCCTCGTTCAGCCCCGGCGGCCGCTTCCTGGCCGCCAACCGCAATGGTCTGTTCCAACTGGGCCTGCCGCTCTCGGCGCTGCAATCGCACACCTTCAGTTCGCTGTTCGGCTTGCCGCTGTCGGCGCTGTACGATCACTACAGCACGGCGGCGCCCGGCCTGCTCAACCTGTGCATGCACAACGGCGTGCGTGTCTACGGCCGCGCGCAACTGCGGCTGACCAACAGCGTGTTCCAGCAATCGCTGATCCCGGGCCGTGCGCCGCCGGCGACGCCCGCCGTGGCGGCCAACCAGTCGGCGGCGCAGACACGCCGCCTGTCCGGCCTGCGCTACCTGCGCACCGGCGATCCGCAACTGGAGCTGGTGATCGAAAAAGTCACGCGCGTGCTGGGCAAGGACATCCCGATCATGATCATGGGCGAGACCGGCACTGGCAAGGAACTGCTGGCGCAGGCGATCCACAACGA
Organism: Duganella sp. SG902; assembly: GCF_013376005.1. GTDB lineage: Bacteria > Pseudomonadota > Gammaproteobacteria > Burkholderiales > Burkholderiaceae_D > Rugamonas. The sequence goes on from NZ_JABMJK010000032.1 coordinate 1,553, forward strand.
CTCGCCGCGCAGCCAGCATCCCTTCGTTGCCGTCAATTGCGCTTCGATACCGGAGACGCTGATCGAGTCTGAACTGTTCGGCTACGAGGACGGCGCCTTCACCGGCGCGCGCAAGAAAGGCGCCACCGGCAAGATCCTGCAAGCCAACGGCGGCACGCTGTTCCTCGACGAGATCGGCGACATGCCATTCAGCCTGCAGGCGCGCCTGTTGCGCGTGCTGCAGGAACGCATGGTGACGCCGCTCGGCAGCGACAAGTCGATTCCGGTGAACGTGGAACTGATCTGCGCCACCAACCACAATCTGCGCGAGCGCATCAGCCAGGGCCTGTTCCGCGAGGACTTGTACTACCGCCTGAATGGACTGGTGGTGAAACTGCCGCCGCTGCGCGAGCGTACCGACCTGGAAACCGTGGTCCGCAAGATCATCGCCACCGAATCCGCCATAGGCAGGTACGAAGTGGCCGACGAGTTGATGGCCATGTTCCACCGCCATCGCTGGCCGGGCAACTTCCGCCAATTGACCAATCTGCTGCGCACAGCGATTGTGATGGCCGGCGACGAGCCGGAAATCGGCCTGCGCCACATGCCGGACGACTTCCTCGACGATATCGGCGAAGCGGCTTCCGCGACGACCGCGCCCGTGATGGCCGACACTACGCGCATGATCGCTTGCGGCGCCAATCTCGAAGAGATGGAGCAGTCGGTCATCCTGCGCACACTGGAAGCGCATGGTGGCAACGTGTCCGCCACGGCGCGCGCGCTGGGGGTTTCGCGCAACACCATCTACCGCAAGGTGCCGCATTTGAAATAGCTCACGCATGGCCGGGGAATCCGGCCGTGCGCCGGCAGCGGCCCTGTTTGTCGATCACCATCAGATCGACCGCCTGCAACTGCGCGGCCAGCGCCTGCGCGCGCTCCCATCCCATCACCATGAAGGCGGTCGACAAACCATCCGCCTCGACGGCGGTGGGCGCCACCACGGTGACACTCGCCAGTTCGGTGGGCGAGTCGCCGCTGGCCGGATCGAAGATATGGTGATGCGCGTAGTCCGGCGTGAACACACATTCATAATCACCGGAGGTGGCCACGCTGCAGCCCTGCGCGTTCAACGTCGTCACCAGCGCATTGGGGTCGCGTGGATCGCGCACGCCCAGCACCCACGGTTGCCGTCCCGGTTTCCGTCCGCGCGCGGTGAATTCGCCGGTATCGAGCAAGGCGTGGCGCACGCCGTGCGCCTGCAGCGCCGACAAGGCCTGATCGGCGGCGTAGCCTTGTGCCAGTCCGTTCAGCGTCAGCGCCATGCCGGGCCGCAGGAAGCGTACATGATCGGCGTCGAACCTCAACTGCCGCCAGTCCACCAGTGCCTGCGCGCGGCGCCGGTCGGACGCCGACGGCAGCGTGGCCTCACGTGCGGCTTCGTTGTACAAACGCCATAACGGCTGCGTGGTGATATCGAAAGCGCCGTCGCTGATGTCCGACAGGTGCGCGGCCATCGTCAGCACCTCGAGCAACCGGCCATCCGGTTTACGCAGCATGCCGTCGCGGTTGAGTTGATACACCTGACTGGCCGGACGATAAATGCTCATCAATCTATCGACGGCGCACGCCGCTTGCAGGGCATCCGCGATCGCGCGCCGCGCCAGCTGTTCGTCCGCGTGCGCCACCGAGATTGAGATGGTGGTCCCGAACGCCAGCGCCGCGCCGGTATGCAAGGGTTGTTGCCAAGAGTGCGCGCATCCGGCCGCGCCGGCGATCGCGCCAATGGCGCTGGTGATGAAAGTACGGCGCCTCATGCGCGGCTCCTGGTGATCTCACGGATCGGTATCACGGACTGCTTGCGCTCCCCTATGCGCAGCGCGCATCTCTGGTCGCTCTCGTAGATCGCCACGCAGTCCAGGCACTGGAAGCATTCGTCATAGGCTACCTTGCCATCGGGCGCGATGGCTTGATAGTCGCAGCGATGCCGGCAGGTCTGGCATGGCGTGCCGCACTGCGCGTAACGTGGGATCCAGTTCAGCAACCGCACTTTGCCCAGCAGCGCCAGCGCCGCGCCAAAGGGGCAGAGGTAACGGCAGAAGAATTTGTACACCACACCGCCGGCCAGCAGCAACGCCGCCGCATACGCTGCATACGGCCAGGCGCGGACGAAGCCCAGCGTGATGGTGGTCTTGAACGGCTCGAGCTCCACCAATCTGTCCGTCATTTGTCCGGGCAGGAAAACACTGACGGCGATCGCCACAAGCGACACATACTTCGCACGCCCAAGCCACATATGCGATGCATGGCGCATGCGCAGCTGCGGGCCCCGCAGCCAGCGCGCCGCTTTGCCGACGAACTCCTGCAGCGCGCCAAAGGGACATAGCCAGCCGCAGAAGGTGCCGCGCCCCCACAGCAGCAGCGAGAACAACACAAAGCCCCATAACGCCACCGTCATCGGATCGAACAGCATGAACGTCAAGCCGCGCCCGGCCAGCAATGCCTGCAACGCACCGGTGATGTTAACGATGGAAAGCTGTCCCTGCGCGTAATAACCAACAAATCCTACCGTATAGGCCAGATAAGTCCAGCGGAACCACGCCAGCCGTGCATTGCCGGCGACCAGCCATTTCTGCATCAGCAGCGCCACGCTGAGCACCAGCAAACCCATCGCCAGCACCAGCAGTTCCCAGCGGCGCTGTTCCCAGACGGCGGACCACGATTTGGCGTCGGCCTCCGGCGCGATCAGCAGTTCCGCCGGCAGCTGGTAACGCAAACCCAGTTCGCGCACGATACGCTCCGGATAGATGATGCCCTTGCTGCGCGTGATCGGCAGCGCGATATCCAGCGGTGCGGCGGGATCCAGGCCGGCCTGGCTGGTCACGCGGAACAGCGTCACGTTGGGCGTCTCCAGCGGCACCGCCAGTTTCAAATCTAGGTCCACGTCGCGCATCTCGATCGGCAGCTGGTCCTGCCGCAAAAGTATACGGTCCGGCACACTGCCGCGCACAAAGCCCTCGCCGGTCAGGCTATGGCGGCCGGCCGTCATCACCATCAGCGCGTGCTCGCCCGGCTCCAGCCGAGATTGCAGCTTGCGCCACCCGGTTTCGGTCAGCAGGTTGCGGCCCACCGTCGGCACCGACGCCATGGCCAGATACAACTCGATGAACGTGCCGTCCGGCCGCGTGCGCGCCTCCGCATCGAGACCGGCGCCATCGCTGCCTTTGAACAGCTGTTCGACCTCGCGATTGCTCACCCTCAGGTACTGCACCAGCCCACGGCGCAGCATCTGCCCGAGATCGAGCGGCTGATAGATATCTTCCCGAACCTGTGCGATCTGGCCCGGATCGCGCCCCGCACCATAGCCAAGCCGGGCGCGCGCGACCTTCAGCGCCGCCGCCAGCACGCTTTGATTGATGATGCGCACCGACGCCGTGGCCTTGGCCACACCGTCGATATGAACACGGCCGGTGCCGCCGATACTGATGTTCTGCTTTAGCGACAGTCCGCGATATTGTTGGACGAACTGCTTCAACGGTCCATCCCCAAGTCCTTCGAGGAAAACCGGCTCGTGATGCGACAGTACCTCCACGCCGGTGAAGATGCCCTGCGCATCCATCGCCACCAGCAGATTCAATGGCACGCCCGCGAAGCCGGGAATCGGCGCCAGGTCGGCGGACTCGAACACGTAGCCGGCCAACGCCACCGCCGTGGCGTCCTGCTTGAACAGCGGCCATACCGGCAGTTCGGCATCGCGTTCGCCCACGATCAGTGGCGCCGGAAAACGCCGCGCCACGTCCGCGCGTGTCAGCACACCCGCCTGTGCTGGCGTGGCGCCGAGCAACAGCGCCAACGCGCCGGCCAACATGCACAGCATGCAAGCCAGCGCGCGGCGCCATGCCGCCTTCCTGTGAGGTGGGCGCGAGGCCATCAGAAGAAGATGATGCCGCCCAGCGAGGCGCCATTCATTTTGCCCTCGCCGCCGGCGAAGCCTTTTGAACGGGTCTGGCCGATTTCCCCCACCAGCGTGATCGCGCTGGTCATCTGGTAGTACAGGCCGAGCGTGAGATTGGCATTGGATTTCAGGCCGCCAGTGCCGGGGGTGTTGTCGTCATTGCGACTGATGCCGTAGCTGGCGCCGAGCTTCACTTTTTCCGCCGGCTTGTAGGTAGCTTGCGCAAACCACGCCTTGGACTTGGTGTCGCCCTGGTCGGCATCCGACAGGATGCCCAGCCCCTTACCGCCCTGGAAGTTGGCCAGCACGCCAAAAGCACCCTGTGCGTACGACGCCCCGGCCTCCACGCCGGACATGGTGAAGTCGCGCACGCCCGGCGTGGTCGCTTCGAATTTCTGCGTCTTCGCCCCCAGCCAGGCCTTGAAGCCACTGGACGCATAGCTCAACTGCGCCTGCACCTGAGGGCTGCTCCTGGTTGAATACTGTGGCGCCGTCACCACCGGCGTGTTGGCCACCGGGCTGACCAGCGCCACGTCGAATCCCAGGCCCGACGCCGTTTTCGGCGCGCTCCAGGCGATCTGGCCGTAATAGCCCACGTAGCTGTAGCCGGCGCCGATATGGCCCAGCGTGACGCGGCCGCGCTGCGTGGCCTGCACCGGCGCGCCGGCGCCGATCAGCGTCATGTCGGCAAAAATCGGCGTGGCGCCGAAGATGCCGTTGTCGCGGCCGATCTTGATGGTGCCCATGTCCGCATTCCCGAACGTGAAGAAGGCCTGGCGCACGTCGACGCCGCTATTGGCGGAGATCGCGCTATCGGTCGCGGTGGCGTTGTAAATGCCGATCAGCGCCTTCACGTCATAATCACCCTGACGCGACGAAGCCGACGTCACCAGCCCGTTCGGCAGCAGGCCGTTGCCGATGGTGGTGCGGTTATCCTGTCCGCCGCAGCCCACGACCTTGCTGCCCAGCGCCAGCCCGCCCACCGCGTCGCCGCCGCACGACACCTGCGTGTAGTAGGCGTTGACGATACCGCCCAGCGAAACGTTCCACTCGCCGGCCTTGAAGTCCACCGCTTGCGCGCTTGCCGCCATGCCGACCGCACCCAGCATCATTATTTTTTTCATTTTCGTCTCCCTTATAGTTTTTAAAAAAAGGGCGGCCGTGGCCGCCCAAAAGACACATCAACCAGAAAACTATTTAGAGGCCAGCTTGAACACCCACACCGAGCCGCCCTGCTCCAGGAAGTTGACCTTCTTGGCGACGTCGCCGCCCCACAGCGGCACCGCGCCGCCCCAGCCCGAGACCACCGCCACGTACTGCGTGTCGCCGTCCTGCCACGTCACCGGCGGCGCCACCACGCCGGAGCCGGTCTGGAACTTCCACAACTCCTTGCCGCTCTTCGCATCCAGCGCTTTCAGGTAGCCTTCCGGCGTGCCATAGAACACCAGGCCACCGGCGGTGGCCATCACGCCGCCCCACAGCGGCGCGTTGTTCTTTACCTCCCACACGATCTTGCCGCTCTTCGGATCGACCGCACGCAGCGCGCCGATGTAGTCGTCGAACAGCGGCTTGATGGTGAAGCCCGCGCCCAGGTAGGCGCCGCCCTTCTTGTAGCTGATCGGCTCATTCCAGATGTCCATGCCCCACTCGTTGGCCGGCACGTAGAAGTAGCCGGTCTGCTGGCTGTACGCCATCGGCATCTGGTTCTTCGCGCCGAGGAAGGCCGGCGCGGCGAATACCGTGCTGCCCTTCTTGCCTTCCTCGCCCTTGGTCGGATCACCCGGACGGTTGGCCGGGATGAAGTTCGGGCGGCCGGTCTTCAGGTCGATGCCGGAAGCCCAGGTAATCTTGCGCACGAACGGGAAGGCGTTTTGCAGCTTGCCGTTGTTCGCGTCGATCACGTAGAAGAAGCCGTTGCGGTCGGCCTTGCCGCCATAGCGTTTGCCATTCATGTCGAAGGTGACGAATTCGTTGGCGCCGTCGAAGTCCCAGGAATCGTTGGGCGTGTTCTGGTAGGCCCATTTGATCTGGCCCGTCTTCACGTCCAGCGCCACGGTGGACGAGGAATACAGGTTGTCCCCCGGGCGCAGGTGGCTGTTCCAGGGCGCCGGATTGCCGGTGCCGAAGTAGGCCAGGCCGGTCTTCGGATCGTAGGTGCCGCCCATCCATGTCGAAGCGCCTCCGGTCTTCCACAGATCGCCCGGCCAGGTCTTGTTGGTGGTGCCGGAGATGCCGTTGTCGATCGGGTTGCCGTCCTTGTCGTAGCGATGGCCCATGTGGCCCTCGACGGTGGGACGGGTCCACAGCAAATCGCCGGTCAACGGATTGCGCGCCTCCACGCGGCCGACAATGCCGAACTCACCGCCCGATACGCCGGTCAGCAGCACCCCGTCCGCGATCAGCGGCGCGGCGGTCATCGAATAGCCGGCGGCGTAGTCGTCGACCTTCTCCTTCCACACCACCTTGCCGGTCTCCTGGTCCAGCGCCACCAACTGCGCGTCCAGCGTGCCGAAGATGACCAGATTGCCGTACAAGGCGGCACCACGATTCACCACGTCGCAGCATGGCATGATGCCGTCCGGGAGACGGTGCTCATACTTCCACAGCTTGTTGCCTGTCTTGAGGTCGATGGCAAAGATGCGCGAGTACGAGGCGGTGACAAACATCTTGCCCTTGTAGATCAGCGGCTGCGACTCCTGGCCGCGCTGCTTCTCGCCGCCGAACGAGAACGACCACGCCGGCACCAGCTTGCCGACGTTCTTCGTATTCACCTGCGCCAGCGGCGAATAGCGCTGGCCCTCGGTGCCGAAGCCGAAGGCCAGCACGCTATCGGTGCTGCTGGCGGCGTTCTTCAACATGGCGGTGGTGACGTCCGCCGCCTGTGCCAGCGACAGGACAGCGGCTCCCGCCAGCGTTACGACAATTTTCTTCTGCACGATGATCTCCTGTTTATTATGGTTTTACGTACTGTGTGTTCAAGTTGGCCGCAGCGCCGCCAGTTCCTCATCGCTGAACAAGCGGGAGCGGGTAAGGAAACGCACGCCGCTGCCGTTATCGAGCGAGAACATGCCGCCGTTCCCCTCGACCACGTCGATAATCAGCTGCGTGTGCTCCCAATACCCGAACTGCTCGCGCCCCATGTAGAACGGCGTGCCTTCCAGGTTGCCGAGATAGACGTCGGTGTCGCTGACATCGAACTCCCCCGCCGGGAAGCACATCGGCGCGCTGCCGTCGCAGCAGCCGCCGGACTGGAAGAACATCAGCGGCCCATACAGGCTGCGCAGCCGCGCCAGCAGCGCGAGGGCCGCCGGCGTGGCTGTGACGCGGGCGATGAGGCTGGCCATGGTCAGAAGAAGCCCAGCGCGTTCGGGCTATAGCTGACCAGCAGGTTCTTGGTCTGTTGGTAGTGGTCCAGCATCATCTTGTGATTCTCTCGGCCGATGCCCGATTGCTTGTAGCCGCCGAACGCGGCGTGCGCCGGGTACAAGTGGTAGCAGTTGGTCCACACGCGGCCGGCCTGGATGGCGCGGCCGACGCGGAAGGCGCGCGCGCCGTCGCGCGTCCACAAGCCGGCGCCCAGGCCATACAGCGTGTCGTTGGCGATGCGCAGGGCGTCCGCTTCGTCCTTGAAGGTGGTGACCGAGACCACCGGGCCGAAAATCTCCTCCTGGAAGATGCGCATGCTGTTGTCGCCCTTGAACACGGTCGGACGCACGTAGTAGCCTTCCTTCATGTCGCCGCCCTGCAGATTGCGCTCGCCGCCGGCCAGCACCTGCGCGCCTTCCTGTTTGCCGATGTCGATGTAGGACAGGATTTTTTCCAGCTGCTCCTGCGAGGCCTGGGCGCCGATCATGGTGTCCGGATCGAGCGGGCTGCCCTGCTTGATCCGAGCCACGCGCTCCAGCGCCCGCGCGATGAATTTCTCATAGATCGATTCCTGCACCAGCACGCGCGACGGGCAGGTGCACACCTCGCCCTGGTTCAACGCGAACATGGTAAAGCCTTCCAGGCACTTGTCGAAAAACTCGTCGTCGGCGTCCATCACGTCCTCGAAGAAGATGTTGGGCGATTTGCCGCCCAACTCCAGCGTCACCGGAATCAGGTTCTGCGCCGCGTAACCCATGATCAGGCGGCCGGTCCCGGTCTCGCCGGTGAAGGCGATCTTGGCGATGCGCTTGCTCGACGCCAGCGGCTTGCCCGCCTCCAGGCCAAAGCCGTTGACCACGTTGATCACGCCCGGCGGCAGCAGGTCGGCGACCAGCTCCAGCAGCACCATGATGGAGGCCGGGGTTTGCTCGGCGGGCTTGAGCACCACGCAATTGCCGGCTGCCAGCGCCGGCGCCAGCTTCCACACCGCCATCAGGATCGGGAAGTTCCACGGGATGATCTGGCCGACCACGCCCAGCGGCTCATGGAAGTGATAGGCGTAGGTGGTGGCGTCGATCTGCGCGATCGAGCCTTCCTGGGTGCGCACGCAGGCGGCGAAGTAGCGGAAATGATCGATCGCCAGCGGGATGTCGGCCGCCAGGGTTTCGCGGATAGGCTTGCCGTTGTCGATGGTTTCGGCGGTGGCGATCAGCTGCAGGTTGGCTTCCATGCGGTCGGCGATCTTGTTCAGGATGCCGGCGCGTTCGGCCGGCGAGGTCTTGCCCCATGCGGCTTTGGCGGCGTGCGCGGCGTCCAGCGCCAGTTCCACGTCTTCGGCGGTGGAGCGGGCGATCTCGCAGAACACCTGGCCGGTGATCGGCGTTACGTTGGCGAAGTATTCGCCCTTGACCGGAGCGACGAATTTGCCGCCGATGTAGTTGTCGTAGCGTTGTTTGAACGGATTGGCTACGCCCAGTTTGCTGATGTCTGCAAGATTCATGTCGTCCTCTTTCTGCTTGGTTGTGAGGCCGCTGATCGCGGCTGCGAATACTGCGCCCTCTCCTTTTCGCAAACGCCGTGCCAGCACGCGCGCCCTATGAGACCGGCTTGGGCCACCGTCACACTGTTCATCTTTGGAACAGCGGTGTGGCTCAACGGATCACCACCCCCCACGGCAGCTCGCGCACCGCGATATCGCTCTGGCGCGTCGCGGCGGCGGTGTCGATCACCGATACGCTGTTGGAGCGGCCATTGGCGACGTACAGCAGCGCGCCGTCCGGCGTCAGCGCCATGTTCCAGGGCCGCTTGCCCACCGCGATGGTGGCGCGCACCGCGTTGGCGGCGGTGTCGATCACCATCACATTGCCGTCAATGCCATTGGAGACGTAGACTTCGCGCCCGCCCGGATGGACCGCGATGCCGTTGGCGTTGCGCCCGGCGGGAACGCGCGCGATCGCGGCGCGGCTGGCCATGTCCACCACGTACACGGCGTTGGCCAGCTCGCAGGCCACGTAGGCGCGCGCGCCGTCCGGACTGAATCCCATGCCGCGCGGACGCAGACCGACCGCCACCGAGCCGCTTTGCCGGCGCGCCTCGACATCGATGACATCCACCTGCTCCGCCTCCTCCGCGCTGACCAGCAGCCAGCGCCCATCGGGACTGAACACGGCATGCTCGGGATTCCTGCCCAGTACCGGGATATCGGCCAGCAGCTGGCCGCCGCGCGCATCGATCAACGCCACGCTGTTGCTCTCCTCGACCGCGACCGCGACATAGCGCCCATCGGCGGAAGCGCTCACGCCCTCGGGCGATTTGCCCAGCGGGATGCGGCGCTCGATGGTGCCGCTGGCGGCATCGATGATCAACAAGGAATTTCCGGCCGCGTCGGCGACGTACAGCCGGGTTCCGGCGGGATCGGCAGCCACGCCGCGCGGCCGCTGGCCGGCGGCGAATTCGCGCAGCACGGCGCCGCTGGCGGTATCGATCACGCTCACGCTGCCGGACTTCTCGTTCGGTACATAGGCCAGCGGCGCGGCAAAGACTGGGCCGCACAGCGCGGCCAGCAACAGGACAATACGCTTCATGGTGTCACCTCCCGGAACAAATAGGCGGAAAGGTGCAATCAACGTGCCACCACAAAATCCGGATGGCAGGTATATTGCTTACCGGTCTGGTATAAGACCAACCAGTATGGAGACCACATGAGACCAGCACTATTTCGCCTGAACGCGGTTGCCGCCCTGTTCGCGGCCAGCGGCGCGATCGCCGCCGAGGAGGCCATCGCGCCGCAAGACACGGTGGTGATCAGCGCCACCCGCGTCGGTCACACCGTTTTTGACATGCCGGCGGCGGTCGACATCATCGACGCCGCGCGCATCACCGAAACCCAGCCACGCGTCAACGCCAGCGAGGCGCTGGCGGCGGTGCCGGGGCTGGTGGCGGCCAACCGCCAGAACTACGCGCAGGATCTGCAGATTTCCTCACGCGGCTTTGGCGCCCGCTCGGCCTTCGGCGTGCGTGGGGTGAAACTGATCACCGACGGCGTCCCGGCCAGCATGCCGGACGGCCAGGGGCAGGCCGCTACCTTCAACCTCGATATGGCGGAGCGCATCGAAGTGCTGCGCGGCCCCTTCTCAGCCATCTATGGCAATCATTCGGGCGGCGTGATCCAGCTGTTCACGCGTGAAGGCGACGGCGCGCCATCGGTGGAAACCACGCTGTCGGCCGGCAGCTACGGCAGCCGCAAGGCGGACCTCAACGCGCAAGGGAAACTGGGGAACGTGGGCTACGTCATCGACGGTTCGCGTTTCGAGACGGACGGCTACCGCGCCCACAGTGCGGCCACCCGCGACCAGGCCTACGCCAAACTGACCCTGACGCCGTTGGCCGATGCGAAACTGAACATCGTCGCCAACGCGCTGCGCCAGGATGACACGCAAGATCCACTCGGCGTCACCTGGGCCACGTGGCAGCGCGATCCGCGCGCCGGCGAGACCGACAGCGCCGATCCTCAATCGCCCAAGCGCACATTGGCCGACCGCTACAACACCCGCAAGAGCATCGATCACCAGCAGATCGGCGCCAGCTGGGAACAACGTTTCGGCGACGACAAGCTGCGCGCCACCGCTTACGGCGGCAACCGCGGCGTGGTGCAGTACCAGGCTTTTTCCAAAGCCTTCCAGGCCCCGGCCACGCACTCCGGTGGCGTGGTGGACTTTGACCGCGACTTCTACGGCATCGATGTCAACTGGCTGCATGTCGCGGCGCTGGCGGGCGGCCGTCTGAGCACCACCATCGGCATCGAATATGGCCGCTCCAGCGACGCGCGCAAAGGCTATGAGAACTTCATCGGCACGCAGTTTGGCGTCAAAGGCGCATTGCGGCGCGACGAGGACGACAAAGTCACCAGCACCGATCCTTACCTGCAGACCGAATGGCAATCCGGCGCCTGGATGCTGAGCGCGGGCGTGCGCCACAGCAGCGTCAAGTTCTCGGTGGACGATCACTTCCTCAGCAACGGCAACGACAGCGGCAACCTCTCATACAGCCACACCACACCGGTGGCCGGTGTGATGTACCAGTTCTCGCCGTCGCTGCACGCCTACGTCAGCGCCGCACGCGGTTTCGAGACGCCGACACTGAATGAACTGTTCTATTCCGGTACTGGCGGCGGTTTCAACTTCCGCCTGCGGCCGGCCACCAGCACGCACCTGGAAGCCGGCGTGAAAGCACATCCGGCAGAGGGCACCTCGCTCAACGCGGCGGTGTTCGAGGTGCGCACGCGCGACGAACTGGTGGTGGACGCCAGCAGCGGTGGGCGCACCAGCTACCGCAACGCCGGCCGCACGCTGCGTCAGGGGCTGGAGCTGTCGCTGGACAGCAGCCTGGCTTATGGCCTGAGCACCCGCGTCGCGCTCACCAGCCTGCGCGCGGTGTACGACTCGCCGTTCGGCGCCGTGCAGGAAGGCAGCCGCCTGCCGGGCATCCCCAACGCCAATGCCTACGGCGAGCTGGCATGGCGCGCACCTGAAGGCCGTTACGGCGCCGCGCTGGAAGCACTCGCCAGCGGCAAGATCTACGCGGAGGACGCCAACGCCGACCAGGCGGCGCCGGGCTACGGCGTGGTGAATGCACGCTTCCACGCCAGCCAGCAATGGCAAGGCTGGCGTTTCAAGCAGTTCCTGCGCGTGAACAACCTGCTCGACAAGCGCTACATCGGTTCGGTGATCGTCGGCGACAGCAACAAGCGCTATTACGAGGCGGCGCCGGACCGCAACTGGGTACTGGGCATCAGCGCCCAGTACCAGTTCTAAAAACCGAGCCGCACACCGGCCGCCACCGAGCGTGGCGCGCCGGGTGCGACAAAGCGGGACGGCTGCGGCGCATCGCCTGAAAACATATTGACGCCCACCGCCCCAAAGCTGGCGTAACGCCGGTTGGCCACATTGTTCACACGCGCATACCACTCCCACTTGGGCGATGGCTGATAACTGACGCGTAATCCCAGCAAGACATGGCCCGCCACGTTGCTACCCACGCCGGCCTGTCCGTCCTCGTTGCCCTGCACGGCCATGCCCGAGACAGCGCTGACATCCGCTCCCAGCTTGAGCTGCGGCGACGGCCGCCAATCCACACCCAGCTTGAGGGTATTGCGCGGCAGCCCGGCAATACGCGTGCCCGGCTTCACATGCACATCGCGCACACCGGTGAACAAGTCACCCTCCACGTCGTACACGGCGTCGAGATAACTGTAGCTGATGCGCGCAGCCCAGTCGCCCCATTGGCTGCTTGCGCTCAGGTCCGCGCCCTGATGCCGCGTGCGGTCGAAATTGGCGAAGTAGCCATGTTGCGCCACGCCTGCGCTGCGGAACAGGATATCGTCATCGTTCACCGTGCGATACAAGGAAACCGAAACGGTCGCATTGCGCACGCCCGCCTCCACGGTACGCGAGACCACTTGCTTCAGATACGGATCGGACTGCAGACCAACCGGCAAGCGGCACGGCTGCTCAGGGTCGGCGCAGCCCAGCTCAATCACCGTCGGCACCCGATTGCTCTGCGACAGATTGGCGAATACCGTCCATCCGTCCGCCGCGCGATGAGCGATGCCCAGCGAAGGATTCAGGCGCCGGTAACTGAAGCGTTCCACGTCACTGGGCGGCAGTTGGTTACTGACGCGCGCATGGTTGTAGCGCGCCGAGAGCGTTATCCAGGTGGCCGCATCGAGCGCCCATGTGTCGGCCGCGTACATGCTGGCCGCACGCGAGCGGCCGCTGACCGAGGCGCCGGCATCGACCTCTTGGTCCGCATCTGTGATGACGGTGCGCTCCGGCGTAAACCACGCCTCTTGCGCGTACTGCGCAAAGTGCACGCTGGAGCGGTCGAAGCTCACGCCGGCGGTCAATTGATGGGTGCCGGCATCCATGCTCAGATGGAGGTTGCCGCCCTGGCTGGACTGGCGCGTCCGCGTGGTGTTCCAGGTGGCCGGATGCTCACTCTCGCCTTCAAGGAAATCATCATTGATATCGCCGTTGACGGTGTCGCGCCGGCTGCCGCGCGCATATGCCATCGCCGTCAACTCGGTGCGCTCGTCAAACCGATGGATCACGTTCAACACCAGCTGGCGCAGGCGATTGCGGGTCTCGTCGGGCGAAGTGTAGACCGCGCGCCGATCAACGGCGTACAGCTCGTCCGGCAGCAAGCCATTGCCGATCAGGCGACTGCGCCCGGCCAGCAAGGCGATGCTCCATTCATTGTCGCCGGCGACACCGTCCAGCTTTGCATACACATTGCCGAGATGACCATCCGAGCGATCGCGCCAGCCGCGATCGGCGAATCCGGTGGCGGCGACGAAGGCGTGCCAGCGCCGGCCGCTGTCGTAACCGTAAGCTAAATCAGCGCGGCGCTGACCATTGCTGGCCACCGACACGCCAGCCTCCAGCCCCGCATGACCGCGGCCGGACTTGGTGGTCAGTGCCAAAGCTCCGCCCAGCGTATTCAATCCAAACAGCGGATTCGAACCTGGTGTCAGCAGCACACTGGAGATCGCCGCCTCCGGCAGCATGTCCCAATTCACCACATCGCCAAACGGTTCGTTCACGCGCACGCCGTCCAGATACACCGAGATGCCTTGCGAAGTCCCCAACACCGGCGATGCGCGAAAGCCGCGGAAAGTCAGGTCATTCTGGAACGGGCTGCCCGAGATTTCATTGACGTTCACGCCGGCCAGCGAGCGCGCCATGAACTCGGCGGCATTCTGACCGGCGCCCAGGCCCATCGCCGCCGCGCTGGCTGTCTGCACTTGATATGGCAAGCGATCCCGATCCACGCCCAGCCCGGGCAAGGGTGCGACACCCACCACGTCAACCGACAACGCCGCAGCGGCGGGACCGGCTTCCGCCGCCAAAGCGCCGCCCCACGCCAGCATCACCACGCCAGCAAGCCGCTTCATGGCGACTGCTCGTGCACACCGTGGCGGGCGAAGATCGCCTGCAACTCACCGCTGGCCTTCATCTCATTCAAGGCCGCTTGCAGCAGACGGCCCATGTCCTGATCCTCCTTGCGTACCGCCATGCCGACCGCCCAACCGGCGCGCGGCAGGCGCTGGAACGTCACTTCATTCAAAGGAAACGCGGGATCGTCGCGGAATACCGCGTCGATCTCGGAACGATTGGCGAGCACCGCATCCAGTTGGCCGGCCTTTAATTGCGCCAGCGCTTCGGCGGCGGTATCAAAGATGCGCACCTGGTCGCGGAAGCGGCCATTGCCTTCGCCCAGCAGCACCATGCCAGCGATCGACACCTTCTCCACGCCGATGGTTTTACCAGCCAGCGAATCGATGCCATCAAACGCCGGCATACTGCGCGCACTGCGCACCAGCCGCACCGTCTCCACATGATACGGCGCGAAGATGGAGACCTTTGGACTCTCGCTCATCAGCAGCGGTTCAACCGGCACATGCAGCATGACGTCGGCGGGACCGTAGCCGAGGTAGTGGCCCTTCCACACCATGTTGCGCAGATCATCGCTCAGGTTTTCGCCCGCAGGGAAAGGCAGCAGGCTCAGTTTGAGGCCGAGCTTTTCAGCGAGGGCCTTGGCCAGGTCGACGTCGATGCCGTTGCCGCGGTCCGAGAATGGCGCAAACTGATCGTAGACAGCGACCTTTAAATGACCGGACTGGCGGATCTTGTCCCAGTCCGCACTGGCCGGCGACGAGGCGCACCACAGCGCCGCGCCAGCCGCCAGCAGCGCGGCGGCGCGCATACGATGGAAAGGCATGTCGGCCTCCGATTATTTGTTGGCGTCGCGGCGGGCTTCCAGGTAGGTCTTGATGGCCCACATGGCTTCCTGATTGAATACGCCCTCAAACGGCGGCATGTACACCGCGCCGTTGCGCACCTTGCCGTGACGGATGGAAGCCAGGTAGTAGGCGTCGGTGTCCTTGTAGCAGGCCTTCTTCTTGTTCTCGTTCTTGACGTCGACGCAGTCGCGATCAAGCAGGCGCAGATCGGGCGCGATGCCGCCGGTGACCGCTTCCAGGCCATGGCAGCGCGCGCAGTTCTGGTTGTAGGCGGAGGAACCGATCTTCAACGCCAGCTTGTTGCCGCGGTAGGGATTCTGCTCCTGCCACTTGTCGCCCAGTGGCGGCAAGCCGGTGGTGTCGACGCCCTGCGGCGTGACGTTACCGTGTGCGTAAGCGTAGATGGACACCGTGGCGATGACGGCGGCCGCGAGGATGCGGAGGGAATGCTGCATGGTTGTCTCCTGACTGGTTTTAAAAAGTTATGCAGTCATTGAGCAAACGCCATGCCACGCGTTTTGCGCCTGAAAAGGCGCACGCGTTGTTCAAATCTGGGACAGGTGTGACAAAACAGAAGACCAAACGCAAAAAGGCCCGGTCACAGACCGGGCCTTCTCACTAATAACTAGCTTGACGATAACCTACTTTCACACTGGTTGCAGCACTATCATCG
>NZ_JABMJK010000033.1 GCF_013376005.1 Duganella sp. SG902
CAGTCCAACGTTTAACTTCCTCTTCCATAACCATGCTCACGTGATGTCCTTTCAGTATTATCACCTGAGCAGGAATTCACTGGGTCATTACACATCTTCAAACGCGCACCTCAGTTCGGATCACCTGCAAGAGGCCAAAATGTTGAATCCGTTGACTCGCCTCCGAAGTTTAGGTGCAAATTCCTAAAACGTTTTTTATTCCACGATTTAGATGCTACTCAGGAAGTAATGTCAAAAGTGTGCTAAACGGTCACTCAAATTTACGCTTGTGAACAAGTGAACCCATTCTGTGAGCTTTTTGTAGCACTTTTTTGCTTGCTATTCTGATTAGCGTTGCTTATACTTGGGCGCAAGTGGACTGGGAGTACCCGGTCGGCGTCTAAGCCTCGGTGAGATTCATCGGGGCTTTTCGCTTTCTGGGGGAGGAAAAACTTTCAGACCCCAGTTCTCGAAACCTTCACCAAGGTTTTCACGCCCCCCACTGCAGAAGAATTTTCGTTTCAAGACTTCGAAGGCGCGATTTTCTTGCGTTGGTCGCAGGTAGTTCACTCCGACAGGTCGTGCAACGAGGTCGGCCAATTGTAATCCTGGTGAGTCAACTTTCTTATCGGCGAAAACTATACTGAATGGCAGCTTCGCTCCGAACTTGTTCGCACCGTCACACATCCGACGGAACTCAAGTTCGAGCTCGTTGTCTTCCTTTTTTCCTCTGCATTCAACCACGATGTGGGTCTCCGCGCCATCTTGCTTCTTCTCCTGCATCAGTTCGTGCAATGTTTCGAGGCAAAATCCGAGTGCGATATGGTATGGATTGTTCGTATCGCCTTTGTCTCGGAGCTTTACTTTGTCGATCACGCAGCTTATCAGAATGAAGTTGCTCGCTTCGATGATGTCGGTTAGCTCTGAAAGGAACTGGTGCTTATGTGTCCGGCTCTGAAATTTGAATTCGCCTTTTTCTTTTCTGATCTCATGTTCGTGTAGCACGACCGAGTCGTGGCCAAAATGGTTGAACTTGAACTTGTGTAGGGCGGGAATTATTTTTTCACTGTAGTGCCGTTTGTAAAAGACGCAGAAAGCGAGCACAAAGACAGGATAATTCGAGTCGAGGGATTGCACGCCGTGATCGCCACTTTCATCGACGTATACTATGAAATTGCTAAATCGCCCTGAGGGCGGAGTTGCAGGGCTCGCGTTCTCATTCAGTGCCGCAGGCTCAACGTCAAAGAGCGAAAATTGTTTGGGCGCGGACTTGGTTTCGTCACTCATGTTGTGCTGGCCGTTGCGGCTGTCTATAGAATTGCCAACGTTACCAGTGATGCTCTAATGAAGGCTATCTTCCGGTACTGGTCTCGTATAGGCACCGCGTTGACAGTTGGTTGACATGTCGCGAAATGAAAAGGGCTTACATCGCTGTAAGCCCTTGTTTTTATTATTGGTGCCGGCTGCCGGTTTCGAACTGGCCACCTGATGATTACAAATTAGCTGAGAAGACTGTATGTCTTTGAATATTAAGCGAATTATACCGTAGTTGAGCGTACGGGAAAGTACTTTAACATCAGTAACTTAGCGTAATTTTGCGAAGTCAATGAGAACTTAGAGATGTACCGCTGCTGTACCTGCTAGTGCTGCTGCGCAGTTTGTCACAAGGAGAAGAAAGGGTCACCAAGCGACCCGGCTTGATCGTGATGCTGACAAATCATATCGCGCAGATAGCTGCCTTTGAATTCGTCATCAGTACATTCTTGTTCCCATCATATTCGAGCAGTAATTCTGGACGTTGACTAACAATTTGCTCTACCACCCGGCTATAATAACGCAACTGCACAGACAATTGCGTGGCACTATGAGATTCGACGACACAAAGAGCGACACGCTAAACCTGCGGGTTTCACCTTCCTTCAAGCAGGCATTGAAAGCGGCTGCTGAGCATGAGCAACGCAGCATGGTCAACATGCTCGAAGTCTTGGTCGCGAACTACTGCGACGCCAATGATATCGAAGTACCGATTCAGCGCTCTGCGCTCGGGACTCGCGCGACAAATTCTGCCGACTGAGCGAATATGAACATCGACCTAGAAATGGCCAGCTATAACGTTGCCCCTGAACCCGTCACGACTAAGAAACTAACATCCGTGGGCTCAATTATTAAGCTATATAACGCCCCGCTACCATCGACACGTACCGGACCCCTCTACAACGCTTTTTCCTATCCCACAAAGATTTCGCCAGAGGCGATTGCGGTATATATCGCCTGCCATACTGCGCCTGGCGCAACCGTCCTAGACGCGTTCGCTGGCAGTGGCACAACGGGGCTCGCAGTGCTGCTGTGCGATCGGCCTACATCTGAGATGAAGAGGATTGCTGAGAGCTTGGGCGCCAGTCCAAAATGGGGGCCGCGTCAAGCACAGCTCTTTGAGATCGGTACGCTAGGCTCGTTTGTATCCCAGACCATGTGCTGTCCTCCAAGTCCAGACGAGTTTGCGACCGCTGTCGATGAGCTTTGTGCGCGAGCAGAGGCCAAGCTTAGCTGGCTTTATGAGGCGAAGGACGCTACTGGTCGCATGGGAACACTTCGCCATGCTATATGGTCGGAGGTGTTAGTTTGTCCTCACTGTTTGACGGAGACATCGCTTTGGGAGGCTAGCGTGAAGACGCAGCCTTTGGAGATGTCTGAGTCTTATCACTGCGCCGGATGTCGCAAGCAAGTAGTTATTAAAGCTTGCGAACGCGTCACCGAAACTATTTTGGACGCGTTCGGACGCGAGCAGCTCACGAAGAAGCGAGTTCTTGCGCGTGTTCACGGTCGTTGTGGGAAGTCCAAATGGCAGCGTCCTCCGACCGACGAAGATCGTGCGCTACTCATACGGATAGGCAAGGTGAAGCCACCAAAATCTGCTCCCAATGCCGAGATTCAGTGGGGGGAACTCCACCGCGCTGGTTATCACTTGGGTATCGAGAAACTCCATCACTTCTACACCAAGCGTAACTTCATCGCGATAGCTACACTTATGGAGCTCGTTAACGAATTCCCCGAAAGTGTGCGTGAGGCATTGCGCCTCCTTGTTTTGAGCTACAACGCTAGCCACTCGACACTTATGACCCGCGTCGTACTGAAGAAAGGGCAGAGCGACTTTGTACTGACTAGCGCCCAAAGCGGAGTGCTTTACATAAGCGGCTTGCCCGTCGAGAAAAATATCATAGAGGGCGTTCGACGCAAATCAAAGGCATTTATCGACTCATTCAAGCTGCTGCACGGTAGTCAAAGTCGTGTGACGGTTCACAACGTGAGTAGCGAAGCAATGCCTCTCGAGGCCGCTTCCGTGGACTATATTTTTACCGACCCTCCTTTTGGCGACTACATCCCTTACGCTGAAATCAACCAGATAAACGAGATCTGGCTTGGACGGTCTACTGATCGTTCGCGTGAAGTGATCGTCAGTCCATCTCAAGCAAAGAGTGTTACCGAATATGGTGCGATGATGGGTTCGGTCTTCAAAGAGTTAGCGCGAGTGCTAAAACCTAAGGGAGTCGCCACGGTTGTTTTCCACTCGGCCCATTCGGAAATCTGGCGAGCACTAGCACTGGCGTACACAGAGGCGGGTTTCGCGGTGGAAGCCGCGAATGTGCTCGATAAGATTCAAGCTAGCTTCAAGCAGATTGTGGCAACGGTCTCGGTGAAGGGCGACCCACTATTGCTGTTGTCGAAACGCACCGCCAAAGTCACGACAACCAGATCCAGTTCGGAAATAGCTGCTGAGGTGATTCGGTCGTTGAGCAACGGTACTCAGTTGGATCCTCAGCGACTCTATTCGCAGTTCGTAGGCCGTTGCCTAGAACTTGGTCGGAACGTGGACATAGACGCCAGGACTTTTTACGAACTCGCGCAAGCACAAGAACGACGAAACGAAGGATTCGGCGTTCTATGAAGCAGGCTCGCAGTACCCGATCTCCGTTATCCCGAACCGCTGATATGGAACGGCGTAAGCGGTTGGGACAATACTTCACCGGTGTTGGACTGGGGCGACTTCTCGCCGCCCTGGCTCATGCCGAAACGGCCCAAAGCATCGTCGATCCGATGGTGGGCTCGGGAGACTTGCTAGCATCGTGTTTGGAGATCAACTCGAAACCGAAATTGTTGGCCGGTATAGAAATTGATAAGGCAGCTCTTGACGTAAGCGCCACTCGCTTGCCTGAGGCTCATTTCGTGCTTGGTAGCGCGTTCAACCCGGATGTTATTGGACGGCTACCGGCATATTCATGGGACTTAGTGATCGCGAACCCTCCTTATGTCCGCTATCAAAACCTTTCAGAAAATACGGACGACGGCCACACGTTGCCGTCAGCAATGCAAGTTCGCGCAAGTTTACTTCGGACGCTCGATCTGCTGCCAGCACTGGACGCGGAGGACAAGCGACTTTTCGCCCATCTGGTCGCTGGCTACTCTGGGTTATCCGACTTGGCTGTGCCATCTTGGATTCTTTGCGCAGCCTTGGTGAAAGAAGGAGGTCGGCTCGCCCTCGTCGCGCCCGAGTCGTGGCTTAGCCGTGACTACGCAACTATCGTGCACTATATCCTCTTGCGTTGGTTCGATGTTGAGTTCGTTGTAGAGGATGAACATGCATCTTGGTTTGATGAAGCACAGGTAAAGACAACGTTGATCATCGCTAAGCGAGTGAAGCGCCGGGCCTCTGCGCTTTCGCTGACTGAGAATTCCGCCTATTGTCATATCTCTGTCTCGGCGGATGCGGGAAACGAAGAGAGTCCCATCGGACGCATGACATATCAGACAGATCCTGAAGCAGCCTTTGCCAAGCAAGCGCGAGGTTGGCTTTGTAGTGCCTCGAGTTATTCGACAGGCCTCGTGCGCGCGCGGCCTGTACCTCTAAAGCAGGTTTGCAACAACGTAATCGCTGCGGCTTCGCGCCAGAAATGGTTCGAGGCCCTGAGAGAATCCAATACTCAACCATCGGACGCGGTCTACGTTCCTCACGAAATTCACGATTGGCTCGCACGGTGCGGACTTGCGGCATCCTTTCAAAGATTCGATACCCAGGGAGTTACTGTCGGACAGGGTTTAAGGACTGGTGCCAATGGTTTTTTCTACGCCGATGGCAAACATCTCGGAGACCACATTGAGCTTTCGTTTTTGGGGCCGTTAGCAGGATTAATTGCCAAAGCCCCGCTTAGTATTGCGAGGCCTGTGTTACGTCGTCAATCGGAGCTGCCGGATGGCTTCGTGGTGTCAACTGCTACCGTAAAAGGTTGGGCACTGGATCTACGGGGTTACGCGCTTCCCCAGGACATGGTTGCAACGGATCTGCTCTCTGCACCCTATAAGCCCATGCCAGATGAGATAGCCAAGGTTGTCAATGTGGCGGCAGGCGTGAATTTCGGAACTGCTGAGAAGCCGAAAAAGGTATGGGAACTCACTGCGGTCTCTCCAAATATCCGGTCAGCGTCTCACGGAGCGCCTGCTCGCCATTGGTATATGCTTCCAGATTTCGCCGCCCGGCATTTCCCTGATGTCCTGATCGCACGCGTGAACTCTGCGACGCCAAGGGCTTACCTCAACGGAGGTCGAGAATGCCTCATTGACGCGAATTTTTCGACTATGTGGATTGCGCAAAAGTCGTGTTGGACGGCCACTGCTCTTCTTGCTTTCATGAACAGCACTTGGGCGCAGGCGGTAATTGAACACTCGGGAGCTGTTATGGGCGGTGGAGCGTTGAAAGTGGAGGCAGCACATCTGCGCCGCTTGCCCGTTCCACCCCTTGGTCCAGAACAGATTCGTAAGCTCTCGGAGCTCGGTGAGAAACTAGCAAAGGAAGACGACGCGCAGAGGATGTTGGCGGCCGTAGACGACGTAATCGCACAAGGGTTGGGATGCGGTGAAGCGGAAACGGAGGAACTCAATAATATCTTGCGTGCTGGACAAACGCGGCGTGCGAAACATAATGGAAAAAAAGGCGAAAGTAATGGCGACGACGTATATTGAGGCTCAAGGTAGGGAGTTTCTAAATGAGGCCGCCCGCCTCATCTCCGATGGCAGGGCGGAGGATGTACTGCGCCACGCCCTTTCGGCAAGGCTCCCTGCGATGTTTCCCGAGCAGCCTTGGTGGATCAAATCCCATGTCACCGGAACAGAATCGCTTGCCAAGTTTTACGAGTTCGGTGCCAAAAAATATGGATTCGTTGATGTCCTTGTCGGCTCTACCGTAATCGAATATGAGCGAGATCTTCGCGTACAGGGGACGTTCAACCATGGCCTGCATCAGGTCAAGCAATATTGCGCCGCGCGGCTCAACGAAGGAACTCCTTCAGATCTCTTAGTTGGCGTGCTCTCTGATACCGTTCGCTGGTACGCATTCGGCATATCTAACGTCAAGGAAGTTTCTGCCGTTGCCGGCGCCACGACATACGGGCCAGAACACATCGAACTTACAGAGATTGAATCTTGCGACTTGTCGGCAGCTAGCGTTATTGACGCAAAAAGGCTAGGCCAATTCCTTGTGCGATACCTCGGGCGCGAAGGTGGGCGATTACTTGCAGCTCATACACTTGCCAAAGACCTAGGTTTCGATAGCCCATTTTGTCAATCTCACCTTGTGCCGATTAACGACCTGGTGGACACCGCATTTGTCAGTGACCCAGCGTACGCAGGATTGATTACTAAGTTGTGGACGGACTTCGTCTCCTATCTAGGGGGGGAAAGCGCCGCTGGCCAGTTCGACAGGCCAACGTACGTTGGTGAGCTTTACATTCTGACCCTTTCAAAGCTGATTTGTGCCAACGTGCTCAGCGGAAAAGGACTCGTCAGCGACGACACCGAGCTACATTCGATTCTTGATGGTTCTTTTTTCAAAGCGAAAGGGCTGCCAAATCTCGTTGAATATGATTATTTTGGTTGGCTAAACGCAAGTCCATATGTATCTAACTTGGTCGCAGCTGCTCGCGATATTCAGGAAGATCTTCGTGCTTACGATTTCGAATCGTCTACCACCGAGGACTTGTTCGGCGCGCTTATGGCGCAGCTAGCGGCGCGTTCACAGCGCCTGCTCCTCGGCCAAGAATGGACGCCCGCATGGCTAGCAGCTAAACTCGTAGAGTTTGCACTATCGAAGACTCCAGCAGATCAGCAGCCGAGATTTCTAGATATGTGCTGCGGATCAGGCGCGATAGTTGTAGAAACAGTAAAGGGGGCGCAAGCAAGGCTGCTAGCAGCTGGCGCGAAGCCAGGAGAGCCGGCTGCCTTGAGCGAGTTAGCCGCTGCGATCACTGCCTTTGATATTGACCCGCTGGCGGTAATGCTGGCGAAAGTGGGGTGGGTCATAGCCTGCAAATCTTGGCTCGTTCCAGGTCACGAAGCTCAGATTCCCGTTTATCACGCAGACTCACTCTTCGCAAATACGCCGATCACGAAAGTCTTCAGCGCATCTGGTGAAGAACAGCGAAAGTTAAGACTCGACACGGAAGAAGTGGAGCTTCCTCAATTCTTGATCGAATCGAAGCGCCAGGCGTTATTTGATGCACTTCTCTCTCGCGGTTACGAAATGGCCATGAGTAGTGCCGCAGAGGCTAATACGACTCTAAACGACTTCGACATTGAGGTCATGGTGGACGCCGTTTCGGCAGATACGGGAGCTGTCTTGACTGCCGACGAGCGAATGCTTGCCGTTCTTTTTTCGAGTCAATTGCTACGTGCGCTCGAAGTGCTACAACGGGCAGGCAGAAACGGCATCTGGGCTTTCGTTCTTAGAAATGCATTCCGCCCGGCCTTAGTTGCAGGTCGCTTTAATGGATTAGTTACCAATCCACCGTGGCTTGCTTTGAGTCGCATTGGAAGCAATCCTTATCGTGATGCGCTGAAGGCGAAGGCAGACGTTTATGGGATCAAGGCACCTGGTTCGTCTCACCTACACGTAGAAATAGCAACAATCTTTTTGCTTCACGCCATCGACCGTTATCTTGCCCCAGGCGCGGTGGTTGCGTGCATATTGCCAGATACGGTGCTTAATGGCTCGCACCACGAGCCATTCCGGTCCGCTGGATATTTGTCTGCACGCCGCCCTGTCACTTTTGACCCAAAGGAAATCTGGAAGGTCGAGAGGCAGACGTTCAAGAACGAAGCGATTGTGTTATTTGGGTGTAAAGCGCGACCCAAGGCTCCGCCTGCTAAATTCATCGGCCGCCAAGTTAGTCGTTTGTCCGAAACTAAAACGGAACTCCATGTCGTGTCGTCAAATGGCAGAACTGCCTGGACTGCTGCACCTCCTGTCACGGCTGCCGTGAAAATGAAGACTGCAAATTCGGTGGGGCCTTTGTTTCGGCAAGGCGCGGATGTTATGCCACGTGGCCTCATTTTTCACGATGTTAAGAAGGTCGGGCCATCGTGGGATCTTGGTCCCATCTTCCCAGGCTCCCCGCTGTATTTTTTACGCTCGGAAGGTAAAGTTCTTGCCAACTTTACGCTCAACGCTAGTGGCGTTAGTGACCATGTAATGTTCGATGCGCTTCTCTCAAAGCACTTGGCACCTTGGGAGCTAGCCTCCGGTTCTAAGGCGTTGCTTCCGTTTAAGTGGGACGAGAACGGTTGGGAAGCGCGCACGGGACCTGGTATCGCGGCGCTAGGCGTTTCTACGGCGGGTGCTATTAAAAATGCATTGGCAGCCAACAACGAGACAATTGGCGAATTCTTTACAAGGGTCGATACGGACCGCAAGAAACTCACGAATCAAGCTTGGACCGGCCAAGACTACTTGGTGTTCGCGTCGGCTGGCGGCAAGCTTCCGTGTGCAGCCTACGTTCGGGGCGATCAGATTCCGTGTTCGAAAACTATCATAGACCAGACGCTTTATTGGGGACGGGTGTCGAGCGAGGATGAAGCCATTTATATCACAGCGCTGATCAACAGCCCTGCGGTGGTCGATGTGATCGTGGCCCATCAACCTCGCGGCGCGTTTGGCGAGCGGCACATCCATAAGCTTGCATTCGACCGCACCCCCATCTTCGATCCTTCATCATCGCAGCACGTTGCAGTGGTCGTTGCGGCTAAAAAGCTACTTAGTGAGTGGTCTTCCCGCAGAACGAAGGCAGACATCGTTCCCTTACTCACGCCCGAGATGCACATGATCACTCGGCGGAAAAAGATCCGCGTCGCGCTAGAGGCCCTTCCGTCTTGGGGTATTTATGAGGCCGCAACCCGGGACGTGTACGTTGACAAGACAAATGAGTTCTTAGATTAAACCCACAATCCTGCTCGTGGCTATTGCCCCCAAACGGAAAAGGGTGTGCCTTTCCGAGGAGGCAATTCTCCATGACCGAGCCAGGTCAGAGTCCCATGGGGTTACGATCAACTCGAAGGATCCATCCATGAGACGCCGAAACATTACTGCGGTTCCGACATAGTTAAAACCGCCCTGATAGAGAGTGGGCAAATTAATTCTCTCCATACGGTTATTTCCATGCCAAGTTAACGGCCTGTCATGCCAGGCTTTCTGACCGCTCCGAAGGACGGGGGTGCCGATATGCAAATTATGTGGATAGTCATATTGATTGAAATGAAATCCAAAAAAGCGATGCCCGCCTCGTGGCAATTCGAGTTGATTATGGGATCCGCCCTGTAATGCTTCGCCTTGTAGCCACATCGAACTGAACCTTGCCGGGTCAACAGCTCCGCTCTCAATAGCTTGCCTGAAGAGAGCGAGAGTTCCTGCTACAGGAGCTGGAGGTTGAGGGACTGCTTCAATTTCCTGGGCTATTCCTTCAGGTGGTCGTTGGTATTGACGCACTACCTCATAGTCCGCTAACAATTGGTCAGTCAAGATAGTTGAACCCGACGACATTGTCGCAAAAGCAGCATCAATCTCCCCGCGCGGCACTCCCCATTGAGCGGAGGCTACCTCGGTGTTCACGCTGAATCCCCTCCCGGTAAGATTCGCTGATCCGATCAGAGCATTGCAGCTCCATCCGTTACCCCATCCGAACGAGTAGAGCTTTGGATGAAATGCGCGAACAGGAGCCAATACTCTTTGTTGTAGCCGTTCAAAACCTGAAACGAGGATGGTAGTATTTGGTGTGCCTTGCCATATACGCAATGCCTGTGGCTCTGTTAGCCCAAAATCGAAGGACGTTAAGATCAATTTTGGCATTAACTGAAATGCATCGCGCCCCACTGAATCATAAACTGCATCCAGCAATAGATTACAGCCGCTTCGTGTCATGTAGGCTGATGCCAATCGCATGTCGGAAGCATCATTCGGGATCAAGTCAGCAATAGCATTTCGGATTGCTGCAGGGTTCATTGCATTTTGAGTAACAATCATTTATCTTCCTGCTTCCAATCCAGATGTCCGTTGACCGGCTATAAGCCGATGCCTATGTTGGCAGTATAGTCAAATTGAGTAACCTGGGCGAGAAGCACTGACACCTCCGTCAAAGTTCCAAATTCTAGTTTAGAGATGCTTCATAGGCGCGTAATCGTTTTTCCGTACTGCGGTATACCTCGCATAATTCGTCGGCGTCGATAACACGAAATCGAATGCCCTCGGTTAATTTAATCGGCACGTGAAGGACCGTCCAAGCTTCCTTCGTACTTAACTCTTCAAGCTCATCCAGCTCGAAGCGTGTGATGGGGTTTACAACCATTGTGCCGGTGTCATTGTTCGCCCATGCTATAAGAAAAAGGTCATTCACTTCTACCAAATAATGAATTTCCCCGAAACCGAATAGGTGTCCGAGTGCGTCGTATTGATACTCCACGCATCCAATAGATGACAGCCGCAACATTGCATCATAAATCTCTTTTATTTGTTTCATTATCGTACCCGCTGTTGGTTATTCGTTCAAAATGGGTAACCGGCCTAAAATTAAGCAGCTGCCCTTGGTACCGCGAAGTGAAATATCAACTGATTAGGTCGGTGTGTAATGACCCAGCGATTCCTGCTCAACTCAAGCCGCTAATGCAAATGCCTTAGCGGGTGTTTTCATGCCCAGCGCCTGATGCGGGCGCCGGTTG
>NZ_JABMJK010000034.1 GCF_013376005.1 Duganella sp. SG902
TGGCGACTACGGGTATACGCCCGTTAACCAATACCTGCAACACCTTCAGGCTTATTCAAGCAAATTTATTCCGGACAGCAGTGCGCCTGCGCGGGGACGACGGGGTGCGGGTAGGGATTACAATGGCGGTCACGTTTTCAACTGACCGCAGGACATCCATGATCCGCTACCTCACCTCGCTGCTGGCGCTGTGCGCCTGCGCCTCCGCGCTGGCCGCGCAGCCGGCCACCATGCGCCTCGATTATCTCCACAGCGGCAACGCCAGCGAAGAACACTACGCCGTCGAACGCGTGGTGGTCGAGCCGCTGCCATGGCCCGGCAGCATGCGGCAAACCATCGACAACACCAATCGCGGCAACAACCTGGTCGAGGTGGTGGACGCCAAGACCGGCAAGCTGCTGTACTCGCGCGGCTTCTCGACCGTGTTCGCCGAATGGCGCAGCACCGGGGAGGCGGCCCGCGCCAGCCGCGGCTTCCAGGAGTCGGTGCGCTTCCCGCGCCCGGCGCAGCCGGTCAAGGTGCGCATCCTCAAGCGCGACGACGCCAACCGCTTCGTGCTGGCCTGGAGCGCCGACGTCGATCCGGACGCCATGGACGTGGTCCGCAAGCAGCCGCCGGCGCCGGTGCAGCCGATCGGCATCCGCGTCAACGGCCCGTCCGAGGACAAGGTCGATCTGCTGATCGTCGGCGACGGCTACACCAAAGGTGAGATGAAAAAATTCGAAGCGGCCGCGCGCCGCCTGGCCGACCACCTGTTCGCGACCTCGCCGTTCAAGGAGCGCGCCACGGACTTCAACGTCTGGGCCATCGCGCTGCCGACCACCGAGTCGGGCGTGTCGCGCCCGTCGACCGGCGCGCACAAGGCCTCGCCGCTGGGCACGCGCTACGATATCTTCGGCAGCGAGCGCTATGTGCTGACCACCGACAACCGCGCCCTGCGCGAGCTGGCGCAGTACGCGCCGTATGAGTTCATCGAGATTTTGGTGAACAACGAGACCTATGGCGGTGGCGGCATCTTCGGCCAGTTCAGCACGGCGGCGGCCGACAACGACTGGGCCAACTACCTGTTCGTGCACGAATTCGGCCACCACTTCGCCGGCCTGGCCGACGAGTACTACACCTCGCCGGTGGCCTACGCCACCGGCGGCGAGCGCCGCGAGCCGTGGGAGCCGAACGCCACCGCGCTGCACGATCCGGCCCGGCTGAAATGGCGGAAATTCGTCAAGGAGGGCACGCCGATGCCGACGCCCTGGCCGAAAGCCGCCTATGAAACGGCGTCGCGCGCCTATCAGCAGGAACGCGCCGCGCTGCGCGCGGTCAACCGGCCGGAGTCGGAGATGAGCGCGCTGTTCACGCGCGACCTGCAACAAAGCACGGCGCTGTTCTCGGCCGACCCGCATCGCCACACGGTGGGCGCGTTCGAGGGCGCGAATTACGAGGCGACCGGCTACTACCGCCCGCAGATGCAGTGCATCATGTTCGACCGCAGCGAGCAATTCTGCGCGGTGTGCGCGGACGCCATCTCGGCCATCATCGACCTGTATTCGCGTCCTTAGTACGCTAGCGTACAGTGTGTGGCGGGGCGGCGGCCTAAGATGTGTCTCACGTACTCAACAACACGGAAAGGGATACACCATGAACAAGCTGATTGCCACCCTGATCGCCGGCCTGATGGCCACCGCCGCTTATGCCCAGACCTCGGACGTCGCCAAGGCGCAGGCCGACGCCAACAAGGATGTCGCCAAGGCCGAGCAGAAGGAGTTGAAAGCCGACGCCAAGGCCGACAAGAAAGCCAACAAGGCCATCGCCAAGGCCGACAAGGTGCACGAGGAGCAGCAGGCCAAGGTCGCCGTGGAACAGGCTAAGGCCAATGAGAAGGTGGCCAAGGCCGATCCTGAGGACAAGGCCAAGGCCGCCGCCAAGGGCGACAAGGCCGTCGCCAAGGCTGAAGAGAAAGCCGAGAAGAAAACCGTGAAGGCCGACGCCAAGGCCATCAAGGAAACCGTGGACGCCACCGCCGACAAGGCGCTGGCCGCCAACAAGACCGCCGCCGTGAAAGCCAAGGCCGACGCCGAGGTGAAGGAAGCGGCCGCCAAGCAGCACTAAAAAAATCCGGGGTCAGGTCCTCCATTTCTACACGGCCTCTGCCGTAGCCCACGCTACGGCAGAGGCCGTGTAGAAATGGAGGACCTGACCCCGGAGTGGGTTAGACGATCGGTTGCAGGCCGCTCGGCTTGATCCTGGTCGCCAGTTCCTTGCCCTTGCGCGCGCGCTTGCCGAAGTGCACCGCCAGCGCCGACGCCGACAGCTTCTCCTCCTGCGCCTTGCCGCCGCGCCCGGTGCCATACACGGTCACGCCTTTCTGGCTGATCGGCTTGGCCGCCAGCAGCGTCTCCTTGTCCGCCAGCTCCATCAGGATCACGCCGCGGCCGCCGTTGGTCAGCACCTTCATCTCATCCATGCCGAACACCAGCACCCGCGCGCCCGAGGACAGCACGGCCACGGCGCTGGCCGTGTCCGGGATCACGGTCGGCGGCAGCGGCACGTCGCCGTCGTCGAGCGTGATGAACGATTTGCCGCCCTTGATGCGGCTGACCATGTCGCCGGCCTTGGCGATGAAGCCGAAGCCGGCGCTGGTGGCCAGCATCAGCTGGGTGGCGCCGTTGCCGGCGTAGTAGTGCAGGATGCGCGCGCCCGGCGCCAGGTCGATCAGGGTGGTGACCGGCACGCCGTCGCCGCGCGCGTTCGGCAGCGCCGCCACCGGCACCGAGTACACCTTGCCGTTGCTGCCGAAGGCCAGCAGGGTGTCGACCGTGCGGCATTCGAAGGCGCCATACAGGCTGTCGCCGGCCTTGAAGCTGAATTGCGTGGCGTCGTGGCCGATGCCGCCGCGGGCGCGGATCCAGCCCTTCTCGGAGATGATGACGGTGACCGGCTCGTCCACCACCTTCTGCTCGACCACGGCCTTCTGCGCCTCCTCGATCAGGGTGCGGCGGGCGTCGCCGTAGGTCTTGGCGTCGCTCTCGATCTCCTTGATGATGGCGCGCTTCATCGACGACGGGTTGTCCAGCAGGTCTTGCAGCGTCTGCTTTTCCTTGCGCAGCTCGGCCAGCTCCTGTTCGATCTTGATCGCCTCCAGCCGCGCCAGCTGGCGCAGGCGGATTTCAAGGATGTCCTCGGCCTGGATCTCGCTCAGCTTGAAGCGCGCGATCAGCGCCGCCTTCGGCTCGTCCGAATTGCGGATGATGTGGATCACCTCGTCGATGTTGAGCAGGATGGTCTGCCGGCCCTCGAGGATGTGGATGCGGGCGTCGACCTTGCCCAGCTTGTACTGCGAGCGGCGCGTGACGGTGGCGAAGCGGAAGGTGATCCATTCGCCCAGGATGTCGCCCAGGCCCTTCTGCCGCGGCCGGCCGTCGCCGCCGATCATCACCAGGTTGATCGAGGCCGACGATTCGAGCGAGGTGTGCGCCAAGAGCAGCAGCATGAACTCGGTCTGGTCCTGGTTCTTCGACTTCGGCTCGAACACCAGGCGCACCGGCGCGTTGCGGCCCGATTCGTCGCGGATGGTGTCGAGCGAGTTGAGGATCAGCGATTTGAGCGCCAGCTGCTCCGGCGACAGGGTTTTCTTGCCCAGCTTGATCTTGGGGTTGGTCAGCTCCTCGATCTCCTCCAGCACCTTCTGCGCCGAGGTGCCCGGCGGCAGCTCGGTCACCACGGCCTGCCACTGGCCGCGCGCCAGTTCCTCGATCTTCCAGCGCGCCCGCACCTTCATCGAGCCGCGGCCGGTGGCGTACATGTCGGCGATCTGCGACGGCGGGGTGATGATCTGGCCGCCGCCGGGGAAGTCCGGGCCGGGCAGCAGCGCCATCAGCTCGGCGTGGCTGATCCTGGGATTGCGGATCATGGCCACCGTGGCCTGCGCCACCTCGCCCAGGTTGTGCGACGGGATCTCGGTGGCCAGGCCGACCGCGATGCCGGAGGCGCCGTTCAGCAGCACCATCGGCAGGCGCGCCGGCAGCAGGGTCGGCTCCTCGGTCGAGCCGTCGTAGTTGGCCTGGAAGTCGACCGTGCCCTGGTTGATCTCGTCCAGCAGCACCTTGGCGATGGGCGTCAGGCGCGCCTCGGTGTAGCGCATCGCCGCCGCGCCGTCGCCGTCGCGCGAGCCGAAGTTGCCCTGGCCGTCGATCAGCGGGTAGCGCAGCGAGAAGTCCTGCGCCATGCGCACCATGGCGTCGTACACCGACTGGTCGCCGTGCGGGTGCAGCTTGCCCAGCACGTCGCCCACCACGGTGGCCGATTTGCGCGGCTTGGCGCTGCTGTTCAGGCCCATTTCGTTCATGGCGTACAGGATGCGGCGCTGCACCGGCTTCTGGCCGTCGCACACGTCCGGCAGCGCGCGGCCCTTCACCACCGAGATGGCGTAGTCGAGGTAGGCGCGTTCGGCGAAGGTGGACAGGGTCAGGGCGTCGCCGCCGTCGCCATCGTCGCCGCCGCCCAGCGGGCCGCCGAACATGCCGCCGCCGTTGCCGCCATCGCCGCCGGCCGCGAGGTCGTCGGCGCTGGCGGGGCCGCCGCCGCCACCGGCGTCGCCGCCACCGGCGGCGTCGGCGCCTTGCCGGGCCCCGGCCCCGGCGGGGAGGGCTTGCGCCGCCGCTTCAGGTGCCGGCGTCGGCGCGGCGGGCTTCTCGGCTGGCGCGTCTTGCGGCGCCGGATCGTCAAAGAGATTTGCTTGAGTCATGGTGTGTGTGCTTGTGTAGTCAGTCCCGCGTCGTTCCGGCGCAGGCCGGAACCCATGCTGCGCGTTCTGGCCGGCTCAGCATGGATTCCGGCCTGCGCCGGAATGACGGTGGTGCGTCAAATGTCGGCTTCGGCCTCGTTGCCGTGTTCCTCGATCCAGGCGCGGCGCGCGGCCGCTTCGCCTTTGCCCATCAGCATGTTGAAGCGGGCCGCCGATTCGTGCAGGCCGTAGCCGCCCAGCGACACCGGCAGCAGGCGGCGCGTGTCCGGGTTCATGGTGGTCTCCCACAGCTGCTCGGCGTTCATCTCGCCCAGGCCCTTGAAGCGCGAGATCGACCACGCGCCTTCCTTCAGGCCATCCTTGCGCAGCTTGTCCTCGATGGCCACCAGCTCGCCGTCGTCCAGCGCGTACAGCTTCTGGATCGGCTTCTTGCCGCGCGCCGGCGCGTCCACCCGGTACAGCGGCGGCCGGGCGATGCAGATGTGGCCCTTGGCGATCAGCGCCGGGAAGTGGCGGAAGAACAGGGTCAGCAGCAAGACCTGGATGTGCGAGCCGTCCACGTCGGCGTCGGACAGGATGCAGATCTTGCCGTAGCGCAGGCCCGACAGGTCGGGCGTGTCCTGCGGCGTGTGCGGGTCGACGCCGATCGCCACCGAGATGTCGTGGATCTCGTTGTTGGCGAACAGGCGGTCCTTGTCGGTCTCCCACGAGTTCAAGACCTTGCCGCGCAGCGGCAAAATCGCCTGGAATTCCTTGTCGCGGCCCATCTTGGCCGAGCCGCCGGCCGAGTCGCCCTCGACCAGGAACAGCTCGGTGCGGGCGGCGTCGCTCGATTCGCAGTCGGTCAGCTTGCCCGGCAGCACGGCCACGCCCGAGGATTTTTTCTTTTCCACTTTTTGCGCCGAGCGCAGGCGCGACTGCGCCTGCTTGATCACCAGCTCGGCCAGCTTCCTGCCGTAGTCGACGTGGTGGTTCAGCCACAGCTCGAGCGCCGGCTTGGAGAAGGTCGCCACCAGGCGCACCGCGTCGCGCGAGTTCAGGCGCTCCTTGATCTGGCCCTGGAATTGCGGATCGAGCACCTTGGCCGACAGCACGAAGGAGACGCGCGCGAACACGTCCTCGGGCAGCAGCTTGACGCCCTTGGGCAGCAGCGAGTGCATCTCGACGAAGTTTTTCACGGCGCCGTACAGGCCCTCGCGCAGGCCCGACTCGTGGGTGCCGCCGTTGGGGGTGGGGATCAGGTTGACGTAGGACTCGCGCACCACCGCGCCCTGCTCGGTCCAGGCCACCACCCAGGAGGCGCCCTCGCCCTCGGCGAAGCCCTCGGCGTCGGGGCCGGCGAACTGCCCGCCCTCGAACAGCGGGATCAGGGTCTCGCCGTCGGTGGCCTGGGCCAGCGCCTCGGTCAGGTAGCCGCGCAGGCCGTCGTTGTAGTGCCAGGTCTGCGATTCGCCGCTCTTGGCGTTGTTCAGCGTGACCGTCACGCCCGGCAGCAGCACGGCCTTGGAGCGCAGCAGGCGTTGCAGCTCGGTCTGCGAGATGGCGGCGGAGTCGAAATACTTGGCGTCCGGCCACACCGTGACCCTGGTGCCGGACTTCTTGGCGTCGCGCGGGGCGACGATGGAGGTCAGCGGCTCGACCACGTCGCCGTGCTCGAAGGCCAGGAAGTGCTGGCCGGTGCCGTTGGGTTCCTTGCGCCAGACCGTGATCTCGAGCCGCTTGGACAGCGCGTTGGTGACCGACACGCCGACTCCGTGCAGGCCGCCGGAGAAGGCGTAGGCGCCGCCGCTGCCCTTGTCGAACTTGCCGCCCGCGTGCAGGCGGGTGTAGACGATTTCCACGGTCGGCACGCCTTCCTCCGGGTGCAGGCCGACCGGGATGCCGCGGCCGTCGTCCTCCACGGTGACGCTGCCGTCGGCGTTCTGCGTCACGATGATGTTCTTGCAATTGCCGCCCAGCGCCTCGTCGGCGGCGTTGTCGATCACCTCCTGGATGATGTGCAGCGGGTTCTCGGTGCGGGTGTACATGCCCGGGCGTTGCTTGACGGGTTCCAGGCCCTTGAGGACGCGGATGGATGATTCGCTGTAATCGGAAACGGGTTTTTTAGTGGCCATACGAGCAAGCTTGTTTTCTTGATACTGGGTTTATGTACAGTTCGTGCATTGTTTGCGTATTCTATCCTCAACTGCGCGGGCTGCGCGGCAAAAATTGCGCGCCGCGCAATTTATACACGATGTTTACCACGCCGGCCGGGCTTTTTAGACCGTTTTTACGGCGCGCTGACTAAGCTTGACGCTCCGTTTTTCAACAACGACAGGAGTCATATGAAAAAGTTAGCACTGGCTGCGGCCGCCGTCG
This sequence comes from Duganella sp. SG902, assembly GCF_013376005.1. Classification (GTDB taxonomy): domain Bacteria; phylum Pseudomonadota; class Gammaproteobacteria; order Burkholderiales; family Burkholderiaceae_D; genus Rugamonas. The sequence goes on from NZ_JABMJK010000034.1 coordinate 7,100, forward strand.
CGGTGTTCTCCGCCCATGCCGAAGAGGCGGTTGCGCCGGACCATGCGGTCAGCTTCAATCTGGCGGCGGTCAGCGATTACCGTTATCGCGGCATTTCGCAAACGCGCTTGCAGCCGGCCTTGCAGGGCGGGGCGGATTATGTGCACAACCCGAGCGGCTTGTATGCGGGGGCCTGGGCGTCGACCATCGCCTGGATCAGGGATGCGGGTGGCGATGGCGGCGTGGAGTTGGATCTGTATGCGGGCAGGCGCGGGCAGGTTACCGAAGCCGTGTCGTATGACGTGGGCGTGCTGACTTATGTGTATGCCGCCAACGCGCTGCCGGTCAGCGCGAATACCACCGAGGTTTATGGACAGCTGGCGTATGGCCCGGCGTATGTGAAGTATTCGCATGCGGTGACCAACCTGTTTGGTTTCGCCGACAGCAAGAACAGCGGCTACCTTGACATTGGCGCCAACATCGATGCTGGCGGCGGCTATACCATCAACCTGCACGGCGGCCATCAGAAAGTGAAGCGCAACGATGCCGCTTCCTACTCTGACTGGAAGCTGGGCGTCACCAAGGACTTCGGCGTGCTGACGGGGGCGCTGGCCGTCGTCGGCAGCGACGCGCAGGAATCGGCTTACACCTCGGCCGCCAACGGCAAGTTCCTCGGCAAGACCGCTTTGCAACTGACCCTCAGCAAGGTGTTCTAAGCGGCGGCGTGCCGCCCGTGCTGCTTTTGCTGCTTATGTTGCTTGCCGTGCTTGCCGCGTTTGCCTCCCCGGCCGCGCTTGGCGGTTTTCCCCGATGCGCCGGAGCGGCCGGTTTGTTTTGTCCGCACAAGCGGAATTTTCGCTGGGGCGGGGCAGGGGGCCGGGACTTGCTGCGGTTCGGCGGCGCCGAACAGGCGCGCGATCACGGCTTTCTGCTGCGCGCGGCAGGTGTCGGCCAGCACCCATTGCTCGCTGCCCGGAAACAGCAGCCAGACGGCTTTCCAGGCGTTGCGGTTGCCGCTGCCCTTGAGGTTGGCAAAGGCGGACGGTGACAGCGCTTGTTCGCCGCAGCGGATGTCGTTGCCGCGCACGACGGCGTGATATGGCGCGCGGCCAAAGCTGGCGCGCAGCCGCGTGCCCTCCGGTAGGAAGACTTGCTTCCATTGATAGCCGGCGTCGGCCACCTCGGCGGCAGCCTGTTGCGGCTGCGCCGCGGGTTGCGGGCGCATGTAGGCGCGGATGGCGTCGCAGATGGCCGGCTCGATCTGCCAACCGGCCCAGTGCATCCCGGTGAAGGCGCCAAATTCCTCCATCAGTTCGTTCGGCAGGCGGTAGGGAAAGGTCACGGTACCCATGATGGGGTCTCCAAAAATGGCGGTTTTACTAAGCGCTGCTAGTTCATCCTAACCTTTACTACAGCGCGCTATCGTTTACTAAAATATCTGTGGTGCATATGTATTAGAGCGACCGCGCGCGCTTTTGACCTGATCGGTAAATTTGTTGCCACCAGCATGGTTAGGCTTCGACTAAGTCGCCAGCATTTGGCGCCGCTGCCGACCAACTGAGGCCGGGGG
>NZ_JABMJK010000035.1 GCF_013376005.1 Duganella sp. SG902
ACGGGTATACGCCCGTTAACCAATACCTGCAACACCTTCAGGCTTATTCAAGCAAATTTATTCCGGACAGCAGTGCGCCTGCGCGGGAATGACGGTTCTTAACTTAGCGGCATTAGCGCATGAGCCGGATTTATGCGCGCGGGCGCTGGCGGTGGAAGACCAGGGGGCTGTAAGGGATGTTCGATGGCGGCGGCGATTTCAGAATGCCGGGCTTCATGGCGCCCACCACGTGCATCTCGCACGGCTTGCAGTCGAAGCGCAGGGTGTAGGTCTCGTCGCCGCTGACCAGCGTCATCGGCTCGGCGCGGACCTGGCCCTGCACGCCTTGCACGCCCTTGGCCTGCTTGGGGCACAGGTTGAAGGAGAAACGCAGGCAGTGCTTGGTGATCATCAGCGGCACCTCGCCCGGTTCCTCGTGCGCCTCGTAGGCGGCGGCGATCAACTGCACGCCGTGCTTGTGATAGAACGCGCGCGCCTTCTCGTTGTAGACGTTGGCCAGGTAGCTGAGCTGGGTTTCCGGGAAGATCGCCGGCGGCTCGGCCGGAGCCTTGCGCTGTGGACGGTCCCACGCGGCCAGGCGGGCTGCCTCGTGCTTCTCGATGGCCTCGCGGCGCAGCGCGTTGATCGCGGCCGACGGCACAAACCACGGCTTGGACAATTGCAGCGTCACGCTGTCCGCCGCGAACATGGTGTTGCCCAGCTTGGCGAGGCTGGCGCGCAGACCCGCTTCCGCCTGCTCGGCTTGCTGCGCGGGCTGGTAGGCGATGGCGGCGTCGGTGTCGCTCAGGATGCCGTCCTCGTCGCACAGGGACAGGCGCAGGCCGTCGGCCTGCTCGCTCAGCGTCAGGTGCAGGCCGACCTTGCGCTCGGACGACTTCTTGTTGAGCGCGCCCTCCCAGTGGTGGTCGCGGTTGCGCATGATGGTCATGCCGACCTTGAGGCCGGGCAGGGCGCTGATCTGCTCGTTCGGGAACACGCGCCATTGCTGGCCTTCCTCGTCCTCGCCCAGCTTCTTCACCGTGTTGGCCTGGATGCCGAAGGTCTCGCGCTTGTGCAGGTAGTTCAGGCCGTCGCCATTGGCCATCGGCGCGTTGGTGCTCAGGTCGATGTGGTCGGTGCCGATGCGCGTGACCGTGCCCAGCTCCACGCCCACGTATTTCGGGCTGTCGAAGGCGCCGATATCGTCCAGGCGGCCGTTGGCGAAGTAATCCGTGTGGCCGCGGTGGAAGGTCTTGTCGACGTCCGGCGTGAACAGGATGTTGGTGCGGCCGCTGGCGGCGCGCGTGAATTCCGTGCGGCGCTCCATGATCTCGTCCAGCAGCAGGCGGTAATGGGCCGTGATGTTCTTCACATAGCCCATGTCCTTGTAGCGGCCCTCGATCTTGAACGAGCGGATGCCGGCGTCGACCAGCGCCTCCAGGTTGCGGCTCTGGTCGTTGTCCTTCATCGACAGCAGGTGTTTTTCATACGCCACCACGCGGCCCTTGCTGTCGCTCAGCGTGTACGGCAGGCGGCAGGCCTGCGAGCAGTCGCCGCGATTGGCGCTGCGGCCGGTGTCGGCGTGCGAGATGTAGCACTGGCCCGAATACGCCACGCACAGCGCGCCGTGGATGAAGTATTCCAGCGGGGTGTCGACCTCGGCGTGGATCTTCTTGATCTGCTCGATGGTCAGCTCGCGCGCCAGCACCAGCTGCGAGAAACCGACGTCGCCCAGGAACTTGGCCTTTTCCACCGTGCGGATGTCGCACTGGGTGCTGGCGTGCAGCTGGATCGGCGGCAGGTCCATTTCCAGCAAGCCCATGTCCTGCACGATCAGCGCGTCGACGCCGGCCTCGTACAGCTGCCAGATCTGCTTGCGGGCGGCGTCCAGCTCGGCGTCGTGCAGAATCGTGTTCAGCGTGACAAAAATGCGCGAACGATAACGGTGCGCGAACGCCACCAGGCTGGAGATCTCCTCGATCGAGTTGCTGGCGTTATGGCGCGCGCCAAAGGCCGGGCCGCCAATGTAGACGGCGTCGGCGCCGTGCAGGATCGCTTCGCGGCCGATTTCAGCGGTTTTGGCGGGCGACAGCAGTTCAAGCTGGTTGGCGAGCAGGGTCATGGCGGCATTCCTTACATATGAAGGCCGGAATTATAGCGAAATCAAGGCCTTAAGTCATCGCCCGCAAGCGCGCCGGGGCGCCGGTTTCGCTTAATTTGAACACGCTCACCACCTCCACCAGCTGTTCCGCCTGCGTGCGCATGGACTCGGCGGCGGCGGCGGTTTGCTCCACCAGGGTGGCGTTTTGCTGGGTGTCGGCGTCCATTTTGCGCAGCGCCTTGTGCATTTCGGTGATGTCGCTGCTCTGGCTGTAGCTGGCGTGGGTGATTTCGCCGGTGATGCTTGCCACTTCCTCTATGCTTTTCACCACCTCCCGCATCGCGGCGCCGGCCTGCTCGACCAGCTGGTTGCCGGCCTCGACCTGCGACATCGAGGCGCCGATCAGGTCCTTGATTTCCCTGGCCGCGCCGGCCGAGCGCTGGGCCAGGCCGCGCACCTCGGACGCCACCACCGCGAAGCCGCGTCCCTGCTCGCCGGCGTGCGCCGCTTCGACGGCGGCGTTCAGCGCCAGGATGTTTGTCTGGAAGGCAATGCCGTCGATCACGCCGATGATGTCGGCGATACGGCGCGACGTGCTGTCGATGTCGGCCATGGTCTGCGTCATGTCCCGCATCACCTGGCCGCCGCGCTGCGCGGTGAGCGCGGCGCTGTCGGCCAGCTCGTGGGCGGCCTGGGCGCGGTCGGCGTTCTGCGCCACGGTGCCGGTCAACTCGTGCATGGTGGCCGTGGTTTGCTCCAGCGAGCCGGCCTGGAGCGAAGTGCGGCCGGCCAGGTCCTGGTTGCCGATGGCGATCTGCGCCGACGCGCTGGAGATGGCCTCGGTGACGTCGCGGGTGCGCGAGACGATGCGAATCAAGTCGTCGCGCATGCCCTGCATGGCGTGCAGCAGGCTGCCCTTGTCGCCCGGCCGCAGGCGGATGCCGACCGCCAGGTTGCCGGCGGCGATGCGCGCCGCCAGCGCCGCCGCCGTCGCCGGTTCGCCGCCCAGCTGGCGGAACAAGGTGCGCAGGATCCTGACCGCCACCAGCGCCGCGAATACGAACGCCAGCACGAAGATGGCCAGCATCTGCCAGCTGGCGGACAGCATGTGCGCGGTGGCGGCCGCCTCGTCGTCGGCGGCGCGGCGGCTGGCCAATTCCACCACCCGGTCGATGGCTTGCCGATGCTGTTCGTACAGCGTGCCCATGCGCTGCGCCGCCTGCGTGGCGGCGGGCTGGTCCTGGCGTTCGATGGCGGGCAGGAGATCGCGCTCGGCGATGTCGTAGAAGGCCCGGGCGGCTGTGGCGGATTGCTCCAGCAGGGCCTGGCGCAGCTCGGGCTCCAGCTTCCTGCCTTGCCAGTATTGGTGGCGGGTCTCGAAGTCCTGGCGCAGCGACCGCAGGCGCGACGTTAGCTGGCGCCGCTCGTCGGGCCGCTCGCTGGCCAGCAACTGGTGTACCACCAGATACGATTCAATGATGTATTCGGGCGGCGGCAGCACGTCCGCCACCAGATCCTTGCTTTCGGCGATGCGCTCGTAGATCGGCCCATTGACGCGCACGTCGCGCAGCACCTTGACCGACCAGGCGCCATACAGGATGAACCCCAGCCCGAAGGCGGCCAGCATGACGAAAAAGCCGGTTTTGATATCGTATTGCCGTTTCATCAAGCCTCTCCACGGGACCACGCGCCCAGCTCACATGCTCAGAGTCTATTAACTTGTCCCGCATCCGCCGATAAGGCGCCACCGCTTTCGCGTGTAGGGAAATCCTGATAGCGGAAAAAGGTGGCCTGGATGAGCGTTACTTGCTAAGGTAGGGCCTTATTAGTTGTCAAAGAAAAATATTCTGGAGATGCACATGCGCTTAGTCTTTGCCGTGTTGGCGGCATTGCTCACGGGGATGGCGCCCGCCGGCGTGCTTGCCCAGCAACTGCCCATCCAATATCTGACCCAACAGGATGGGCTGGGCAATCTTTCCGTCAATGCGTTGGTGCAGGACGCCACCGGTTACCTGTGGATGGCCACCGAGAACGGCGTGTTTCGCTACAACGGCGCCGAGTTCCGCCGCTACGCGCAGAAAGATGGCTTGGCGGACACGCAAACCATCGCGCTGATACTCGATCGCAAGCAGCGCTTGTGGGTCGGCACGCGCGAACAGTTATACGTGCAGATCAACGGCCGCTTCCAGGCGCTGGTGTTCGAGGGCAGGGGGCCGTCGCCCGATGCCAGCCAGTCGCTGGCGCTGGCGCCGGACGGCAGCGTCATTGTGCAAAGCGGCCTCGAGCTATTGCGGATCACGGAGAACGATGGGCGTTTCGACGTGCGCCGGCTGTTCTCCGCGGAAGAAGTCCGGCGCCGGCCGGCGTTGCGCGACATTACAACCTTCTTGGTGGAGGCCGATGGCCGCTTGTGGATGAACTGTGGCGCGGCGCTGTGCGTGCGCGACAGCCGCGGCTTCACCGAGTTCGGCACCTCCGCCGGCGTGCCGGCCGACGAGTGGCAGAACTTGCTGCGCACCTCCGATGGCGCGCTGTGGGCGCGCGGCAAACGTCATGTGATCGTGCTGAAACCCGGCGCTCAACAATTCATCGACCGCACCCCGCCCGGCGAGGTGATGCGCAAGGCCACCATGGGCACCAGCCTGGTGGAGGATGACGATCACCGCGTGCTGGTCAGCATCGATTCCGGCCTGGCCCGCTGGCGCGGCGAGCGCTGGGAATTGTTCGGCCCGGGTAACGGCCTGAAGATAGGCAGCGGCGTGATCGCCATGCTGGTCGACCGCGACCAGGGTTTATGGCTGGGCACGGGCGGCCACGGCCTGGCGCGCTGGATGGGCTACGACAACTGGGAGAACTGGGGCACGGGCCAGGGGCTGCCCGATGACAAGGTGTTCGCCGTGCGGCGCGACGGCGTCGGCCATCTGCGGATCGCCACACGCTCCGGGCTGGTCATGTTGACCAGCCCGGAAGCCACACGCGCCGTGCCGGTGCCCGGTTACCGCGCCGAGCAGTGGAACAGCATGGTCACCGATCTGCAGGGGCAGTTGTGGACCAGCAGCTACGTCGGCTCGCTGACGCGCGAGGACGTCCGCAGCGGCAAGGTGACCGAGGTGGCGAAGCTGCCGATGATTTTCCAGTTGCTGGCGGACCGCGAGGGGCGCTTGTGGATCAGCACGGGCGATGGCTTGTACGTGATCGACGATACCCGCTCGCCCGGCAAGCCGCACCTGGCGCCGGGGCTGCCGAAGGGCAGCGGCCTGGTGGACGGTATCACCCGGCGCAGTTGCCAGAGCGCGGACGGCACGCTCTGGTTCCTGCGGCCGCGCATGCTGTGGCGCCTGCGCGGCATGCAATGGGACAGTTTTGACCTCGGCTACGAAGTCGGCCGCGAGTACGACGCCATGGCCTGCGCGGCCGATGGCAGTGTGTGGCTGGGGCAGGGCAGCAGCTTGTGGAAGACACGGGTCGGGGCCTCCGGACTGGTCAGGGAGGCGATACAGTCGCCGCTGCTGCGCGAGCGCGCCATCCAGGCGCTGCACGAGGACCGCCATGGCTGGCTGTGGATCAGCACCGACGTCGGGCTGGTGGTGTGGAACCGCCGGCAGTGGCGCCAGTTCGACAGCAGCGACGGGCTGGTCTGGAACGACCTCAACTCGCGCCAGCTGTTCGAGGAAGCCGACGGCACCATGTGGATCACCAGCACCAACGGCGTCTCGCATGTGACACGGCCGGAGCGCCTGTTCGCGCCCACGCCCCTGTCGGCCATCATCGAGGCCACGGAGCGCGACGGCCAAACGCTGCAGCTGCGCGACGGCGACCGCCTGCCGTGGTCGACCTCGGCCCTGAATCTGCGCATGGCCAGTCTCAGCTACCAGCATCGCGACGCCCTGCAATTCCGCTACCGCATGGCCGGCCTGGAGCAGGAATGGACCACCACCAGCGTGCCGCAGCTGCGCTACGCGGCGCTACAGCCGGGCAGCTATCGCTTGCAGTACGCTGTCAGCAACCTGAACACGCAAAGCGAATCGGAAGTGCGCGAGCTGCGCTTCACCGTGGTGCCGCCGTGGTGGCTGAGCACCTGGTTCTTCACGCTGTGCGGCGTGCTGGGCGCGGCCACGCTGTTGCTGTTGTATCGCCACCGGGTGCGCGGGCTGCAGCAGCGCAACGCCAGGATGGAGCAATTGGTGCGCGAGCGCACCAGCGACCTCGAGGCCCGCACGCGCGAGCTGGAGCTGTCGCAGGAAGCCTTGCGCGAGCGCGCGCTGCGCGACGGCCTCACCAAGGCCTGGAACCGGGTGGCGATGCTGGAGATGATGGAGCAGGCCATGCAGAAGTCCCAGCGCGACGGCAAGGGCTTCCTGTTGTGCCTGCTGGACCTCGACCACTTCAAGCGCATCAACGACACCCATGGCCACCTGGCCGGCGACGCCGTGCTGCGCGATCTGGTGCGGCGCCTGAACGGCTGCGTGCGGCCGTACGATCTGGTGGGCCGCTACGGCGGCGAGGAATTCCTGGTGCTGCTGCCCGACCTGACGCAGGCCAACGGCGCGGCGCGGGTGGAGGCGATGCGCATGGCGGTGGCGTCGACGCCGTTCGACATCGGCGATCAGGGCACGCTGGCGGTGACCTCCAGTTTCGGCGTGGTCGAATTCGACCCGGCGCAGCCGGTGGCGGGACTGGAACTGGTGCGGCGCGCCGACCTGGCGCTGTACCGCGCCAAGGAACTGGGCCGCAACCGCATCGAGTTCGTCGGGCCGGATGGCGACGCCATGAAGTGAAGCACTGTCGTTCCGGCGCAGGCCGGAACCCATGGAACGCGGGCGCTGTCGTAACCCATGCCTTGTATGGATTCCGGCCTGCGCCCACTGCTGTCCGGAATAAATTTGCTTGAATAAGCCTGAAGGTGTTGCAGGTATTGGTTAACGGGCGTATACCCGTAGTCGCCAAACTCAAAAACC
>NZ_JABMJK010000036.1 GCF_013376005.1 Duganella sp. SG902
GACGCCAGATGGAGGAATTCGCACAACTGCAACCTTCACTCTTTTGAAACCATGTCAACAAAATTATTCCGGACAGCAGTGCGCGCAGGCGGGAACCCATGCTGAACTTATGACCACGCGCCCTATGGATTCCCGCCTGCGCGGGAATGACGGGGCATCAGTTTGCGGTCAAAAAAGGCTTAACTTGGCGGCATTAGGACCTCGCCGTGTTTGTGAATTAATCAGACTGAGTGGTTGGCTGTATTTGTAGAGGCATGTCGCTGTACTCTTTCAGCAGGTTGAAATACTCCCGCTTGCCAGCAGAGCCCAGCCACGTCCACATTTTTTCGACCTGAACCTGATGTGCCGCGTAGTAGCTTTTACTGGCCGCCAGCCAGATATGATCGGTGAAAAGGGGCTGCGTCAGTCTGACGATGGCGCCTTTGTATTTTTGCGCGACGTAGGAATCCATATCGCCCGGCGAGGTCACGGAGACGGCGAATCCGTCGATGCGGCTCAACCTGAGCTTCTCAAAATTGCGCGCGATATCGACCGCGCCGCTATCGATTTTCAAGCCCAGACCCTGGATGCGCGTTCTATAAGTGGCGCCCAAGGTCACGCCAAGCAGCCGGTCCTGGAAATACTTTGCCGCCTCAGTCGCTGGCGGTATCTGGTCCGCGCTGCGGACGAACACCACGATGTTGATCGGCACCGCGCGCGGGAAGTCCAGCTGATTGTTTTTATCACGCGGAAAGACGAGGTCGGCGATATCCTTGCTGCTGGTATCCAGTGGGGCGAAGTCCAATTGCCCTGCGGCCAGGGAGGGGATGATGCGGTTGACCGGCAGACGTCTCAGGCTGGCATCACAGCCTACGCTGGCGGCAAAACGCTGAAAAAGCTCTGCGGAGGCACCCGGCTTGGCCGGTACTTCTGATCCGGCGCCGAGGTAGTACGGCGGCCGCTCCTGGTTGACATAGCCGATGCGTATGGGCTCGCAGACTGCCGCAGCATAGCCTGTACGGGTGACGACGGCCAGAACGATTAAGATGGTGCGGAAATTCATTGAACCTTCCGTGCGCCAGCGCTATCGGCGATGTGTATGCCCCTATTATGCTAGTAGTAATTGCCGGGTGGATCAAGAGATGAAGTGATTGTGGTGGACTGGCCTCACATGCCAGTCCACCCCAAGGCGCCACGCCGCGCCGGGTTAAATCTGCTGCAGCCCGCCATCCACGAACAACTCGGCGCCGGTGACGAAGCTCGCATCGTCGGAGGCCAGGAACACCGCCGCTTTCGCGATCTCATCCGGATCACCAACCCTGCCCATCGGAATCTGCGACGCCAGATGGTCGAGGAAGCCTTGCTGCTGGCCGGCGTCCGTGCCGACCAGTTCAACCAGGCCGGGCGTCTTGATCGGGCCGGGGCTCAGCGTGTTGACGCGGATCTCGCGGCCTTTCAAGTCCAAAATCCAGTTGCGGGCGAAGGCGCGCACCGCCGCCTTGGAGGCCGAGTAGACGCTGAACCCTTCCGTGCCGCTGCTGCCCGCAGTCGAACCGGTCAGTATCACCGACGAACCCTTGCCCAGCAGCGGCAGCGCGCTCTGCACGGTGAACAGCGTGCCTTTGACGTTGCGCGCGAAGGTGTCGTCGAATTGCTCTTCGGTGATCTGGCCCAGGGGCAGGAGGGAACCACCACCAGCGTTGGCGACCAGCACGTCCAGCTTGCCGTGCCTGGCTTTGACGCGATCAAACAAGGCTTGCAGCTGGCCCACGTCGGTCGAATCGACGCGGGCGCCTTCGGCGGTGCCGCCTGCCGCCCGGACCGTCTCAACCGCCATGTCCAGTTCGGCCTGGCGGCGGCCGGTGAGGTAGACGTACGCGCCTTCGCGGGCGAAACGTTTTGCGATGGCCAGACCGATGCCGGTGGTGCCGCCGGTGATAACGGCTACTTTTTCCGCGAGTTTCATGATGCTCCTTTTCACTAAGCTGTTTGGTGAGTTAAGTAGTGATGCGGAATGCAGTGTGCGCTGCTGCCGCGCGGGTGATAAGACAGGCGGCACTCATATCAGTTATGCTTTGGTTGCATAAATTGTTCTTTGAGGCCGTATAAATGGATAAATTGCTTTGGATGCGCTGCCTCGTGCGCGCGATTGAGACGGGGAGCTTTTCAGCTGTGGCGCGCGAGCTCGGCATCGGCCAGCCCAACGTCAGCCGGCATATCGCCTCGCTCGAAAAGGCGCTGGACACGCGGCTGCTGCACCGCTCGACCCGTCAACTGGTCGCCACGGCCGAGGGGCAGCGCTATTACGCGCAAGCGCGTCAGGCGCTGGAGTTGATCGCCCAGGCCGAATCCGACGCGCGCGGCCAGCAAAAACCGCAGGGCCTGCTCAGGGTGGCGTGTGCGCCAACGCTGGGCACGGAGAAGATCATCCCCGCGCTGCCGGACTTCCTTGCACGCTATCCGGACGTTGAGGTCGAGCTGCGACTCGGCGATGGCTATGTCGACCTGATCGCGGAAGGTGTTGATATCGCGGTCCGGGGCGGCGTCCTCAAGGACAGTTCCTTGCGCGCGCGCCGCGTTGGCACGTCCGAACGCATTTGCGTGGCGAGTGCGAAGTATCTGGACCAGCATGGCACGCCTGAGCAACCAGCCGATCTGCTGCAGCATCAGTGCCTGATCTACACCCTGATGGCGGGCGGCGGCGGATGGCCGTTCAAGGACGGCGCGGTCCATGTGCAAGGCCGGCTGCGCCTGAATAGTCTCGACGGCATACGCAAGGCTGTCATGCAGGACTTGGGCATCGCTTATCTGCCGTCGTGGACGATCGCGGAGCAACTGCGCAGCGGGGAGCTGCGCGCGGTGTTGACCGCTCATTCGCCCGGGCGCTCGCCGCTGAATGCGGTGTACGCCGCCGAGAGGCTGCTGCCCCAGCGCGCCGCCGTGTTCATTGACTTTATCAGCGGCGTGTTTGCCGCCACGCCCGGCCTTGATGGCCGCTCCATCGTTCCCTAATTTTTGTAGATGTCAGGTCGATTGATCTGCCAGAATAAATCGGGATTGGCTGGCTTGGTGAAGCCCAGTTTTTCGTACAGCCAGGCGGCGGTCGTGGTTGCCAGCAGCAGTCGCCGGTATCGTTCGATGCCGGGGTAGCTCAGCATGCACTCGACCAGCCAGCGCCCGAGTCCCTGGCCGCGATATTGGTCCAGCACAAACACATCAGCCATGTAGGCGAACGTGGCGTGGTCCGTGATGAAGCGGGCGTAGCCGATCTGGCGGCCGTCGTCGTACAGGCCGAAATTGAGGCTATTCTCGACAGCCGTGCGCACCGTCGCCTCGTCAATGCCCTCCGCCCAGGTGCTGCGGGTGAGGTTGCCATGGATGACATCGAGCTGCAGCAGCGCGTTATCAGTCGATACCAGGTAGTGCTCTTTGGTCCAATTCATCAGATATTCCGGAAGCAGGGGGGGAGTTGGACGTGATTGTATCGTCATATTTTCGCCTGGCCGCAACTCTCAGGACTGCTGCGTGCTTTTCAGGAATTTCTTTGCTGAGTTGTGCAGCAGGATAATCAACAACACCACGTCCATGAAGAGCATGACATGGGCAGTTCCTGAGAGCATATAGTAGGTGAAATCACTCACACCCAGCCATCGCATCCCGCGTGCGACAAGCTCCACTAAAACCGCACCGGCTGCGTAAACCAACAGGACCAAGAGGCTATAGCTGAATCGCACGATCAAGCTCCTCATCATCTGTTTATCGTCCATGATCAGACACGCGTCTCAGGCTTTAGTTCCTGCATCTAGCTCGCGAGGCTACGCGCACGTCTTGGTCGTTTTGGCCTTTGCTAACGTTATCTAACATACTGGTCTCCTCCGTGATATTGGATTCGACCGTTAGGCGACTCAACATTTGCTGCGATCACGCGCCGCGCTGATGTAGATCAGTTCGCGTTGAAGTAGTTAGCAGTGCTTATTGCTGACGGCCGTCGTCGCGGTGTGCGGCAGGTAACGGAGTGCGACGTGCGCTTATGTAATGCTCAGGTTGACCTGATCGGAACTTTGTAGCCATGCGGCTGGTTAGTCTTCATGATATTTTTACACATGGAGGCTAGATGAAGAAACGATTTACCGACGAGCA
>NZ_JABMJK010000037.1 GCF_013376005.1 Duganella sp. SG902
ACTCAAAATACTGACAGTATTTCTTGTTGAGCATTTAATGCTTTTTGTTGCAGCATCAAACGCCCACATTTATCGACTGTAATTTTTTAAAGATCTGTACTGCTTGCTGAGGATCGTTGTGTCCGTCAGCGAAGAGATGAGATTATGCTGTACGGCATTGATTCCGTCAACCCTCTTTTTTCGTTTGCTACAATCGCCTCCTTCGATTTCGATAGAAAGCAACAATGAGCAACACGTTTAAACGCGGCGGTTTCAGCTCCAGCTTCGGCGTGCTGGCCGCCACCCTGGGTTCGGCCGTCGGCCTCGGCAATATCTGGAAGTTCCCGTCCCTGACCGGCGCCAACGGCGGCGCCGGCTTCCTGCTGATCTATCTGCTGGCCACGCTGGTGATTGGCCTGCCGGTCATGATCGCCGAGATCACCATGGGCCGCGCCGCCAAGACCGACCCGATCACCACGCTGCAAAAGCTGTCGCCGCAAAAAAGCCTGCCCTGGTGGCTGGTCGGCGCCGCCGGCATGCTGGCGGCCTTCCTGATCCTGTCTTTTTATTCCGAAGTGGTGGCCTGGGTGTTCGCCTATGTGTTCAAGGCCATCGGCGGCAGCATCCTCAGCAGCGATCGCCACGTGACCGAGGGCGCTTTCGGCGCGCTGATCGGCGACCCGGTGCAATCGCTGCTGTGGCAATGGGGCGTGCTGCTCCTGATCGGCGGCATCCTGCTGATGGGCGTGACCAAGGGCATCGAAGGCATCACCAAGAAATTGATGCCGGTGCTGTTCCTGCTCTTGCTGCTGCTGTGCGCCGTCAGCCTGACGCTGCCCAAGGTGGCGGAGGGCCTGGCCTTCCTGTTCAAGCCCGACTTCAGCAAGATTACCGCCGGTGTGATCCTGACCGCCATGGGCCTGGCTTTCTTCAAGCTGTCGCTGGGCATGGGCACCATGATGACTTACGGCTCCTACTTCCGCGACGACCAGAACATCCCGGCCACCACGGTGCGCGTGATGCTGGCCGACCTGTTCGTCTCCATGCTGGCGGGTATCGCCATCTTCCCGGCGGTGTTCACGTTTGGCTTTGAACCCTCGGCCGGCCCGTCGCTGGTGTTCATCACCATACCAGCGGTGTTCTCGCAGATTCCCGGTGGCCAGTTGCTGATGATTGCCTTCTTTGCGCTGGCCTCGGTGGCCGCGACTGGCGCCATGCTGTCCATGATGGAAGTGCCGGTGGTGATTTTGCATGAACGCCGGGGCATGAGCCGCGCCAAAGCCACGCTGCTGACCATCGCCGCGCTGATGGTGCTGGGCTCGACCTGTGCGCTGACCAACAACGTGCTGGCCGACTTCAAGCTGTTCGGCATGAATATGTTCGACCTGTTCGACTTTGCCTCGTCGAATGTGCTGCTGCCGCTGGGTGGCATTTTGCTAGCGTTGTTTGTGGGCTGGGTGTGGGGCCGCGACAACTTCCAGTGCGCGCTGTCCAACCAAGGCGCGCTGTCCAACGTCACAGTCACGAAGGCGGTGTTTTTCCTGCTGCGCTACGTATCGCCTTTGCTGATCCTGGTCGTCATGCTGAAAGGCCTCGATCTGTTCTGAGACGCCGTTATATACTGGCCGCACCGTGACGAACTCAGGGTGCGCGATGAACCAGAGCGAGGTCCCCGTAGTGCCGATGCCGACGATACTGATCGTCGATGACTCCCCGTCCTACCTGGCCGCGCTGCTGGACCGGCTGGAGCGGCACGGCTTCCTCATCGTGCTGGCGCAAACCGCGGCCGAGGGCCTGATGCGCGCCGAGTTTGCCGACCCGGACCTGATCCTGCTCGACGTGGTCATGCCCGACATCGATGGCTTCGAAGCTTGCCGCCGCCTCAAGGCCGGCAAGAAGACCAAGGATATCCCGGTCATTTTCATGACCGGCCTCACCGATCCCAAGCAGAAAGTCACCGGCTTCGACGCCGGCGGCGTGGATTACATCACCAAGCCATTCCAGATCGAGGAAGTGCTGGCGCGCATCAACACCCACCTGGCGCTGCGCCGCGTCAACCGTGAGTTGCAGGACACGATCGCCACGCTGGCCAAGGCGCGCGAAGACCTGGTGCGCAACGAGAAGCTGGCCGGGCTGGGCGCGCTGGTGGCCGGCATCGCGCACGAACTGAACACGCCGATCGGCAACAGCCTGATGGCATCCACCACCTTCGAGATGCAGACCGATGAAATCAGCCGGCACCTCAGCGGCGAAGGCGGCGTCACGCGCAAGGAGTTCGCGCAGTACATCGAGAACGCGCGGCTGTCGGTCGACATCCTCAGCCGCAACCTGCACCGCGCGGCCGACATCGTCACCAACTTCAAGCAGGTGGCGGTGGATCAGACCAGCTCGCAACGGCGCAGCTTCCTGCTGGATGAAGTCATCGCCGGCAACCTGCTGACGCTGCAGCCCACCATCAAGCGCACGCCATTCGTGATCCGCCAGCAGGTGCCGCCGGACTTGATGATGGAAAGCTACCCCGGCCCGCTGGGCCAGGTGGTGACCAACCTGATCAACAACGCCATCGTGCATGGCTACGAGGGCCGCAGCGAGGGGCTGATCGCGGTCAGCGCGCAATTGTCAGCGCAGGGCTGGGTGACGCTGAGCGTGGAAGATCACGGCGTCGGCATCGCCAAGGAAGATTTGCCGCGCATCTTCGATCCGTTTTTTACGACCAAGATGGGCGTCGGGGGATCGGGACTGGGATTGAATATCGTGCACAACATCGTCACCGAGATCCTCGGCGGGCGCATCGATGTCAGCAGCGAGATGGGGGGCGGCTCGTGCTTTACGCTCACGCTGCCGATGTCGGCGCCGCTGAAATGAAAAAGGCCCGCACAGTACGCTGAGCGGGCCTAATTCGGTATAACTAGCTTGACGATAACCTACTTTCACACTGGTTGCAGCACTATCATCGGCGTAGAGTCGTTTCACGGTCCTGTTCGGGATGGGAAGGGGTG
>NZ_JABMJK010000038.1 GCF_013376005.1 Duganella sp. SG902
AGCATGTGCCAGTACGCGGTCGGCAGGTCGGCGATGGTGATGCCGCGCGCCAGCAGCTCATGGCGGAAGGTGGCGCTGTCCCACAACGTGGGGCCGCGCAGCACCACCGCCGCGCCGCAAGTCAGCGCAGGGAACAACTGCTCCACGAAACCATCGAAATTGATGGTCGAGAACTGCAGCATGCGGTCATCACGCGTCAGGCCGAAATAACCCTGCGCGACCTGACTGTGCTCGGCCAGCGTGGCGTGGGTGATGCCGATGCCTTTCGGTTTGCCGGTCGAGCCGGAGGTGTAGATGATGTACGCCAGCGCCGCGCCATGCGTCACCACGGTTGGATTGTGATCGCCATGCGCGCTCAGATCCAGCGCATCGGTCAGCAGCACCCGCAGGCCCGCCGGCGCCGGGATGCGCGCCGCGGCCGAGGTTTGCGTCAACAGCAGCCGCATGCCGCTGTCGGCGATCATCGCCCCCAGACGCTCCTGTGGATAGTCCGGGTCCAGCGGCACGTAGGCGCCGCCGGCCTTGAGGATCGCCAGCAGGCCGACGATCATCCCGGTCGAGCGCTCCAGCGCCACGCCAACCGGCATCTCCGGCCGCACGCCCAACGCGATCAGGTGATGGGCCAGACGGTTGACGCGCCGGTTCAGCTCCGCGTAGCTCAGCGTTTCGTCGCCATGCACCAGCGCCGTGGCATCGGGATGTGCGCGCACTTCGCGTTCAAACAACTGCAGCACCGTCTCCCGATCCGGATGGCGGCGGCTGTTGACGCCGAGCCGCAGCAGCTCGGCCGCTTCCTTCGGCGGCGCCAATGGCAGCGCATCGATGGGCAACGCCGGTGTGTGTTCCAGCGCCGTGGCCAGCGCGGTCAACGCGGCCACCATGTAGTCAGCCATGCGTCGCGCACCGACGCGCTCCGTCACCTGCAATACCAAACCGTAGCCAAGGCCAAGATCATCCACCGATAAAGTGTAGGGATAACTGGTGCGCTCGCCGCCGCCAAGCACCTGTACCCCTTGCAGCACCGGCTGCGCGCCCGCTTCCGCACGCGGGCTGTAACGATAATTGAACAAGGCCGAGAACAGCGGCGTACCGGCCGCCAGGCCACTGCAGCGCTGCGCCAGCGTCAAGCTGGCATGTTCGTGGTGCAGCAGTTCCGTCAACAGCGCATGCATGTCGCCCAGCGCCTCGGCAACGCCGCGTCCATGCAGGCGGGCGCGCACCGGCAGCGTGTTGATAAACATGCCCAGTGCACGCTCGATGCCGGCGCCTCCCTGCATGCGGCCGAACATCACCGTGCCAAACACCACATCATCCTTGCCGCTGGTTCTGGCCAGGACCGCGGCCCACGCCAGGTGGAAGATCGCCGCCGGGCTGACGCCCGCCTGCTGGGCCAGACGCCGCACGCTGGCGGCAAGGCCGGCCTCCAGCGGCAAGCGCAGCTCCTCCACGCCAAGACCATCGCCCTGCACGTCCAGAATGCCGAATGGCGCCGTGGGTTCCTCCACGTCCGCAAGCATCGCGCGCAAGAAGCGTTCATGTTCTTCCTCGCTGACGCCAAGGCGCGCGCGCGCGACAAAATCACGAAACGGGACCGGAACCGGCAACTCCGCCGCCCGGTCTTGCTGGATCATGGCGATTTCCTCGATCAGCAATTCCTGCGTGGTGTGATCCAGCACCAGGTTATGGCTAGGAAGCTGCAGCAGCCAGCGTTGTGACGGAATGTCATGGACGGCGACGGCGCGCAGCAATGGCGCCCGCCGCACGTCGATGCGGTAATGCGCGGGATCGACGTGCGCCTGCAAACGGGCCTGGGCATTGTCTCCCGGCGGCAGCCATTCGAGCGTCAGCGGGGCGTGACGGTGCACCAGTTGCACCGGCGCCGGCAAGCCTTCCCACAGGATGGCGGTACGCAGAATGTCGTGGCGGTCGATTACCTGGTTCACATCCGCGATAAAGCGCTGCAGCGCGGCCTCGCTGTCAAAACTAAGCAGGCAGCGCGTCACGTAGGCATCGCCCGCCGATTGCAGCAGATGGTGGAACAGGATGCCCTCCTGCAGCGGCACCAGCGGATACAGATCCTGGATGTTCGCGGCTCCGCCAGGCACCGTCTGCTCCAGCACCGAGATTTGGGCGGGCGTCAGCGATACCATCGTCAGCATGGATGGCGTGATCGCGGTGCAGTTGTCCGGAATGCCATTGGGCGGCGCCGCCACCACCGCCTGCTGGTTGCCGGAGAGGCGCTGTCGCGCTGCCATTTCACGGGCAAATGCCGCCAGTTCGGGATGCTGGAACAACAGGCGTACGTCGGCATGCAATCCCTCCTGGCGCATGCGTTCCAACAGGCGGATCGCCAGCAATGAATGGCCGCCCAGTTCAAAGAAATTGTCATGCCGGCCGATGCGCTCCTGGCCCAGCACCTCGGCCCAAACCTCGGCCAGCGCCTGCTCGGCGGCGCCTTGCGGCGCCTCGTACCGCGTGCCCGCGCTCCAGTCGGGCGG
>NZ_JABMJK010000039.1 GCF_013376005.1 Duganella sp. SG902
TCGCTGCGTGAGGGCTTTGCCAAGGTACGGGAAAAAGGCAAAGAAATGATACCGCTCGCGGTGAAAGAGCTGGATCAAAAACTGCGGGAAATTCAGGCCTACATCCGGTCTGGTGGAGAGACGACCAGTCGCGTCGCTATGCACGAAGTTGCGACTGGACAGCGTATCACTACGCACGCTGATGAGCGGCGGCTAGTCCAAGATGGCGTGTTACCGGTCAGGAATTCGCGCGGAGGGTTCAATCAGAACCCTGCTGCCCAAAACGACCCGGCGGCCATAGCAAAATATTACAAGCATGAGCCAGACTATCCCAATTTGATGCACGCAGTCGATCCTAAGACCAAGGAGTACAACAATATCGCTGCATTTTCTGGGAAAATGTTGAACCGTCCACTAAAAGATGGTGAACAAATATTTCGCTTCTTTGGTCCGCCTCGGACTACCCATGGCGTCGCAGTGGACGAAGCTTGGGCAGCTGGCGCTTGGTGGGGCTTAGGCCCGCCCCCTAGAACCGCCAAGGAATGGCGAGAAATGGCAGCAGTACTTGATAGCTTTAATGGTGACGGTTTTTTTGTCACCGCTAAGATTGTTAATGGTAAAGGCCCCAAAGCTGTCGTGGGCACAGTCTC
Source organism: Duganella sp. SG902 (assembly GCF_013376005.1). GTDB lineage: Bacteria > Pseudomonadota > Gammaproteobacteria > Burkholderiales > Burkholderiaceae_D > Rugamonas. The sequence continues at coordinate 630 of NZ_JABMJK010000039.1, forward strand.
AGAGCAATTTGGCAAAAAGATTCCGGGACAATACTTGCCCGGCGGTGCCACACAAGCGTTTTTCTTTCTTGAATCAAGCGTTAAGGATGCCCTGAATAAAGCTGGTCAAACATTTGCTAACGGCGGCAAGGTTAACAAAATCGTTGATCCCGCAACAGGAATTGAATTTACCTTCCATGCTACCGGCTGGACCGATGCGAATGGTATTTGGGGCTACGTCCGTGGTCCCGGGACCACGGCAACCCAGACCGCTCGCCTCGGAGCTCGCGAACAAGCAAGCAAACATAACGAAGAAGTTGCCATCTATCCATGAAACAATCTATCCCCTATAACGCGATCAAGCTGCCGTCAGATGTCGAGCGACAGCAGATTTATTACTGGCTCAAGAGAGTCAGCTCCGTCACGGCATGGCGCCGTATTTTTAAATATTTCAAAGCGTGGGCTAACGCTACGGAAAATAGCGTACGCGAAGCTGACAACACAGGCTTGGGTGAGGATACGTCCCTGCCACAATCAGAATACGTATTGATTCTGAAGTGCTTGGCGCATTGTGAAGAAGGCGTTAATAGATTGGCCAAAGGCGACAAGCGAGTTTTCAAATTCGATGCAAACGGTGAGTTCGTGATGGCTGAGCGCATGCTCGACCATTGGTCGCAAATGCTTTATCGCATAGAGATCGGTGAAAACGGCATCAAAGAAAACACGCCTCTTTGGGAAGAGTTTTGCTTCGCTCTAACAGCACTGGCCCAAGCGTGGGGAGAATGTGGGCCGGAGATTATCGAGCCGCGTTACCTCGAAGATCCCGCACTAACGCTTTATGGCACATGGCTGAAAAACGAACTGGCCAATATGTCGTTTCCAAACGACCTCGCACCTGTTCCAGATCCGATCGACAACGTCTTCATCCGCACAGGAGAATACATGCCGTACTCCGGCATTTGGGAGCCGGTTGATGTGCCCAAACCATCCATTATGAGCTTGATCACCCGAGCACCAAAACCGCAGCCACCGTTCAAAATCGTCGGTGCCATGAACTATCTGCACGGTGGCTCAAAGGCCCCGCAGATAAGAGTAGAAACCATGGACGATAGCTTTGCACTGGATACCACTTGGCGCCTGCTGTGGCGTGATGATCGCTATGAAGATGGTACTGTTCCAAAAGAGGAGGCTCACTATCGCTTCACCAAGCCGGACCCGGCGCAGTCCCCAGCCCCAGCCATCCGGGTACCGGACGTTGTCCTCTGCGCAGAGAGTGGAACCGCAGCACCAGCCGCCGGCAAATGGCTGGCCGAGTCCGATCTCAACGTCAGTATCTTCCTGCAAAAAGGCGAAAAATTACCCTTGCATCAAGGCAAAGAAATACGTTGGGTGCTGTCCATCGGATGACAGTGATCGTAGTTCACGTAATGCGCACATGGGAATCACAAAGTGCGCCAACTGGCCGCCGGCCACGTGTTCGCGCTGACCCAGCACGAGCGCTACGCCGACGACAACCGCTTCACCGTGCTGTGGGTACGGCACGA
>NZ_JABMJK010000040.1 GCF_013376005.1 Duganella sp. SG902
AAATACTGACAGTATTTCTTGTTGAGCATTTAATGCTTTTTGTTGCAGCATCAAACGCCCACATTTATCGACTGTAATTTTTTAAAGACCGTATTGTTTGCTGTTGAAGCGTTGTGTTCATCAGCACAGAAGCGAGATTATGAAGCATTTGATTTATCTCGTCAACCCCTCGTTTTCACTTCACATTTGCATGCGTCGTTTCGCGAGGGACAGAATCATAACAAGGGATGCTCCGGTTGACAAGGATTTTCTTCAAACGTTGATGACCACGTCCACACGCTTGTGGACGTCTTCAGCAAACGCCAGGAACTCACGCATTTCCTCGGGCTGATTGACGTCCAGCGCATACCACTCGGCCGAACCGCCAGCCTTGCGGATTTCCGTCACCAAAGCGTGCAGCTTGCTGGAGCGGCGCGCGCCCAGCACCACGTGGTGCCCTTCACCCGCCAACTGGCGGGCTGTGGCCGGACCGCAGCCCCGGCTGGCGCCGGCAATCAGTATCACTTTGCGATGAGATTGAGTCATGATGCGGTCCTTTCATAGCCATTAACACAGGCTGCATCTTACGGACTAAACTTTATGCTGCGAATGCACATGACTATGTAGTTCTTGCCTAATCCTATAGATCACAGCAGCAAACATGGCGACGGGGACGGAAATCATGGATTATTCCTATTCATCGCTATCAATAAGGAGTGAAGCATGGAACGCATGATTGCCCTGCACAACCAGCTGGCGCCGGAAGACGGTTCCGTCGCAACGCTGGTGGATGACGTGCGCCTCTCACGCTCCACGCAGAAGGTCACCAAGTCGCCAGCCATGTACGAGCCCTGCATCGCCATCGCTCTGCAGGGCCATAAGCGCACTCACTTCGGCAATGACATCCTGCAGTTTGACGCCGACCATTACCTGGTGGTGGCCGTTCCGATGCCGTTCACAGCCACCGTCGAGGCCTCGCCGGAGCATCCCTTCCTTGGCATTTCGATCCGCATCGACCGCACCACCCTTGCCGACCTGATGTTCGCCATCGACCAGAACGCCAACGACGTGCCCGCAATGCCCAAGGGCATGATGACCACGCGCATGGACGAACGCCTGCGCGATACCGTGCTGCGCCTGCTCGAAGCGCTGAATTCGCCGCTGGAAGCGCGCGTGTTGGGACCCGCCATCGTGCGTGAGATTTGCTACCGTGTGCTGATGGGCGAACAGGGAGCGGCAATGCGGGCGGCGCTGACCAGCCAGGGCCAGTTCGGCCGCATCGCCAAGGCCTTGCGCCGCATCCATGCCGATTACGCGGCCGATATCGATGTTGGCATGCTGGCGGCAGAAGCCAATATGAGCGTGCCGGCTTTCCACGTGCACTTCAAGTCGGTGACGCATTGCTCGCCGATCCAATATCTGAAGTCCGCGCGTCTGCACCAGGCCAGGCTGCTGATGGCACGCAGCGACGTGACGGCGCAATCGGCGGCGGCGCAAGTCGGCTATGAAAGCCCGTCCCAGTTCAGCCGCGAATTCAAGCGTTACTTCGGCCGCAGCCCGACCGAAGAAGTGCACGCGATGCGGCGCTTCCTCACCGTCCAACCTGCAGAATCATCAAGATTGATTTAAAGACAACCGGAAAGTACGATACTTTGGCTTCGGCGTCGGCTATGCTGGTCATTGAACCTAGAATCAGTCTGAAGCTGAAATGCAAAAAGCCCGCACGAAGGCGGGCTTTTCACGGAATAACTAGCTTGACGATAACCTACTTTCACACTGGTTGCAGCACTATCATCGGCGTAGAGTCGTTTCACGGTCCTGTTCGGGATGGGAAGGGGT
>NZ_JABMJK010000041.1 GCF_013376005.1 Duganella sp. SG902
AGTCGCTGGGTGTAGACCCGAAACCAAGTGATCTACTCATGGCCAGGATGAAGGTGCGGTAACACGCACTGGAGGTCCGAACCCACTAATGTTGAAAAATTAGGGGATGAGCTGTGGGTAGGGGTGAAAGGCTAAACAAACTTGGAAATAGCTGGTTCTCTCCGAAAACTATTTAGGTAGTGCCTCAAGTATCACCACCGGGGGTAGAGCACTGTTATGGCTAGGGGGTCATCGCGACTTACCAAACCATTGCAAACTCCGAATACCGGTGAGTGCGAGCTTGGGAGACAGACGTCGGGTGCTAACGTCCGGCGTCAAGAGGGAAACAACCCAGACCGCCAGCTAAGGTCCCAAAGATTGGCTAAGTGGAAAACGAAGTGGGAAGGCTAAAACAGTCAGGATGTTGGCTTAGAAGCAGCCATCATTTAAAGAAAGCGTAATAGCTCACTGATCGAGTCGTCCTGCGCGGAAGATGTAACGGGGCTAAGCCAGTCACCGAAGCTGCGGATATGCGTAAGCATATGGTAGGAGAGCGTTCTGTAAGCCTGCGAAGGTGTCTTGTAAAGGATGCTGGAGGTATCAGAAGTGCGAATGCTGACATGAGTAGCGATAATGGGGGTGAAAAGCCCCCACGCCGTAAGCCCAAGGTTTCCTGTTCAACGTTCATCGGAGCAGGGTGAGTCGGCCCCTAAGGCGAGGCAGAGATGCGTAGCTGATGGGAAGCAGGTTAATATTCCTGCACCGTCGTATGATGCGATGGGGGGACGGATCGCGGAAGGTTGTCTGACTGTTGGAATAGTCAGTTTCTGTTTCATAGAAGGTGCTTAGGCAAATCCGGGCACGTGATTCAAGGGAACGGGACGAAGAACTTTTAGTTCTGTAGCAATCGGAAGTGGTTCCAAGAAAAGCCTCTAAGCTTCAGTCATACGAGACCGTACCGCAAACCGACACAGGTGGGCGAGATGAGTATTCTAAGGCGCTTGAGAGAACTCGGGAGAAGGAACTCGGCAAATTGGTACCGTAACTTCGGGAAAAGGTACGCCTCGGTAGCTTGGTCACTTTACTGTGATAGGGCGAAAAGGTTGCAATAAACTGGTGGCTGCGACTGTTTAATAAAAACACAGCACTCTGCAAACACGAAAGTGGACGTATAGGGTGTGACGCCTGCCCGGTGCTGGAAGATTAAATGATGGGGTGCAAGCTCTTGATTGAAGTCCCAGTAAACGGCGGCCGTAACTATAACGGTCCTAAGGTAGCGAAATTCCTTGTCGGGTAAGTTCCGACCTGCACGAATGGCGTAACGATGGCCACACTGTCTCCTCCCGAGACTCAGCGAAGTTGAAGTGTTTGTGATGATGCAATCTACCCGCGGCTAGACGGAAAGACCCCATGAACCTTTACTGTAGCTTTGCATTGGACTTTGAATCAATCTGTGTAGGATAGGTGGGAGGCTTTGAAG
>NZ_JABMJK010000042.1 GCF_013376005.1 Duganella sp. SG902
TGACTAGTCCTGGAATAAGTTGACGGGTAACCGCCTTTTTCGTTACCCGTTAATTAAGCTCCAGCAAAGACGCCCGATGAACTGCATCGGGCGTTTTGTATTGTAGAGCGGCATGTAGCCGCTTGGTATTGTAGATTGCGATTGCTTGGCGAATCATGACCTCTGCCTGCTCCAGGTTCGCCGGTTTGCTGACAAGGAACTCGGTCTTGAGTATTCCATTGACCCGCTCGGCCAAGGCATTTTGGTAGCAGTCATATCCATCGGTCATTGAGCATACGATGCCATAACGTTGGTGTATTTGCTGGTAGGCTGTGGCGCAGTATTGAATGCCCCGGTCAGAGTGATGGATAAGACGGCAGTGGCTTTTGCGACACCGAAGGGCGTTCAGCAGGGCCGCCGCCACCCCATCGGTATGCAGGCTGGGATGCAAGTGATAGCCAACAATCTTGCGCGAATATGCATCCGTGACCAGGCTGAGGTAGCCGGTGGCTGTGGTTGTATCAATGTAGGTGATATCGGCCACCCAGAGCTGCTCGGCACAGGTCGGAGCGGGAGCTCCCTTGATCAGATTGGGGTGCTTGTGTAGATGATGCTTGGAGTCGGTCGTCTTGGTATAGCTACGCCGCCTCGGCACGAGTAGCCGGGTGCGCCGCAGCGTGTCAAACAAGCCATCTCGGCCTAACTTCACGCCGGCGGTGACGAACTGCTCCTTCAGCATGAGGTGCAGCTTGCGCCCGCCTACCCGAGGTTGCAAACGTCGTACATCACGTACCATTTCCGCCACCACGGCCGCCTTGCTTGCCCGCCCGATTTCAGCATGTAGGCGCTTGTAGTAGCTTTGGCGACTAATCCCGAACAACGCGCATATCCGGCCCAGGCTTAGGCCCTGTTTTTCTTTGAGGATTTGCGTTGTTCGGGCAAAGGCTTTTTTACGATGCCCACCCCATGCTCTTTGGCCAACACGTCCAACATAGTTTTGTAGACCAGCGACTCGTCCTTGGCCCGCGCCAGTTCCGCCTCAAGTTGTTTGATTCGCTGTTCCGGAGTCATAGGCGTAGCGCCGATCTCGGCTGGTTGATGACGTGCCAAAGCCATTGCCAGCGTACTCCAATCCTGCCGGCCAAGCTTACGTAGCCATACTAGCACCGTCGATCGGCCTTGGATGCCATACATGCGCTGCGCCTGCTTGTATGTCATTTCGCCTTTTTCCACGGCATCGACTACCCCTTGCTTAAAAGCCAGGGTGTAGTCGCTCTGAGTCCGCTTTCGTCCAGTTCCCATCTCGCTCTCCTAAGAAAAGGCGGGAAATGACAACTTAAACCAGGACGGGTCA
>NZ_JABMJK010000043.1 GCF_013376005.1 Duganella sp. SG902
AGGGCGCTTACCACGGTAGGATTCGTGACTGGGGTGAAGTCGTAACAAGGTAGCCGTATCGGAAGGTGCGGCTGGATCACCTCCTTTCTAGAGTTTGCACATTCAAGCGCTCACACTTATCGACTGTAACGAAGTAGAGAACAGCATAGGGTCTGTAGCTCAGCTGGTTAGAGCACCGTGTTGATAACGCGGGGGTCGTTGGTTCGAGCCCAACCAGACCCACCAAGACATTGGGGGATTAGCTCAGCTGGGAGAGCACCTGCTTTGCAAGCAGGGGGTCGTCGGTTCGATCCCGTCATCCTCCACCACTGCCTTTACGAATGACAGACTTATTCGTAAGTGTAGTTCTCGTTCTTTAACAATCTGGAAGAAGTAAAGTAATTGTTATGACCCATGCGGGAAACTGCGTGGGTGGGTAATGATTGTAGTAATCAACAAACAAGCAACAATTCTTGACCTATAAACGCTTTCTCGTTAGTCGCGAGAAGCTAACGTTATAGGGACAAGTGAATAAGTGCACATGGCGGATGCCTTGGCGATTACAGGCGATGAAGGACGTAGTAGCTTGCGATAAGCTGCGGGGAGCTAGCAAACAAGCTTTGATCCGCAGATTTCCGAATGGGGAAACCCGGCCCTTTGGGTCATCACCCACTGAATACATAGGTGTGTGAAGCGAACGCGGCGAACTGAAACATCTAAGTAGCTGCAGGAAAAGAAATCAACCGAGATTCCCAAAGTAGTGGCGAGCGAAATGGGAAGAGCCTGTACGTGATAGTCAGTCTGATAGAAGAACGAATTGGAAACTTCGGCCATAGCGGGTGATAGCCCCGTATTCGAAATCAGGTTGGTGGTACTAAGCGTACGACAAGTAGGGCGGGACACGAGAAATCCTGTCTGAATATGGGGGGACCATCCTCCAAGGCTAAATACTCGTAATCGACCGATAGTGAACCAGTACCGTGAGGGAAAGGCGAAAAGAACCCCGGGAGGGGAGTGAAATAGATCCTGAAACCGTGTGCATACAAACAGTAGGAGCCTCCTTGTGGGGTGACTGCGTACCTTTTGTATAATGGGTCAGCGACTTACATTCAGTGGCAAGGTTAACCGAATAGGGAAGCCGTAGAGAAATCGAGTCCGAACAGGGCGACAGTCGCTGGGTGTAGACCCGAAACCAAGTGATCTACTCATGGCCAGGATGAAGGTGCGGTAACACGCACTGGAGGTCCGAACCCACTAATGTTGA
>NZ_JABMJK010000044.1 GCF_013376005.1 Duganella sp. SG902
TGTAATGACCCAGCGATTCCTGCTCAACTCAAGCCGCTAATGCAAATGCCTTAGCGGGTGTTTTCATGCCCAGCGCCTGATGCGGGCGCCGGTTGTTGTAGAAGCCAATCCAGTCGGCAATGACCCGGCTGGCGTTCTGCAAACTCTCAAAGCGGTGTCGATGCACGCACTGCTCCTTCAGCGTCCGGATGACGCGCTCCACCATGCCGTTCTGCTCAGGACAGTGAGGCGTGATGAACTCCTGACGTAAGCCATAGCTGCGCACCAGCTTTGTATAGCTGCGGCTGGTGAAAACCAAACCGTTGTCCGACCGTAGTAGGAACGGCACCGTTACCTTGCCCAAGGTTCCATAACGGGCAATGAGCGCCTGTTCCAAGGCTGCTTCCGCAGTCTTGGCCTTGCCAGACCGAGACAAATGCCAGCCCAGTAACTCGCGGGTATGGCAGTCGATCACGAGGGCGAGCACCGCCCAACCATCGCGGCCAGCCCAAACGCGGCACATGTCTGTGGCCCAGCGCTGGTTTGGCGCAGTGGCCACGGAAGGCAAAGCCTGGACACGTGGCCGGAATCCAATCGGCCGCTTCTTTACCTGCCAACCACGCAGCTGGAAGACGCGCTGCACCGTGTTCTTGTTAAAGCCAAGTAGAGCCGCAACGGTGCGGTAGCCGAAGGACGGCTCCTCGTTGATCATCGCCCTGATTGGCTCGGCAAAGCGCGCCTGGACCTTGGGGGCTGCCTTAACGGACTTGTAGTACACCGTCCGGCGCGGCATGTCGAACCACTGGCACAGCTTGCTGATCGAAACCTTGAAGCCATCTTCTTCCAGTCCCTGTCGGATCGTTTCGATCACTTCTCTTCCTCGCCCAGCAGGGACGCCAGCTTTTTTCTGGCACGCAGTTCAAGCATGGCCTCGCCATACGCCTCCTGCAGCTCCTTGATCTGGCGTTCGTACTGCTCGCGGACGTCCAGGGGCTTTGCCCGTAACGCGTTCTCCATGCCGCGCTTGGCTTCATCGACCCATTCTTCGATCTCTGACGGCGGCATATCGAATGCCCGGCTGGCCTCAGCCACCGTGGTCTTACCTTGAATGATTTCAGTGACCAGTGCAGCTTTGCGCTTTGCAGTCCAACGTTTAACTTCCTCTTCCATAACCATGCTCACGTGATGTCCTTTCAGTATTATCACCTGAGCAGGAATTCACTGGGTCATTACA
>NZ_JABMJK010000045.1 GCF_013376005.1 Duganella sp. SG902
AAGTCGCCAGCATTTGGCGCCGCTGCCGACCAACTGAGGCCGGGGGGCGATTGCCAAGAGCTGAATGCGGTCGCTCATTGTTATAGAAATGCCGCCATTTCTCAATAACCAGTTTGGCCTCCTGCCGACTGCCAAACCATTCCCTGTTCAGGCACTCGTCGCGCAGCTTGCCGTTGAAGCTTTCAACGAAGCCGTTTTGCCAAGGGCTGCCTGGCTTGATGTAGGCCGGTCCTACGTTTTGATCGCGCAGCCACTTCATGACGGCCGTTGCGGTGAATTCGGCGCCGTTGTCGGAGCGGATGAAGGCGGGCTTGCCGTAGACACGCATCAGCCGCGACAGCGTCAAGATGACGTCGTTGCTGCGCAGGGATTTCCCCACCTCGATGGCCAGGCATTCGCGGGTATTTTCGTCGAGCACGCAGAGCATCTTGTACGTCGCGCCATTCGCCAGGCGGTCATGCACAAAGTCGTAGGTCCAAACGCTGTTGGGGGCCGTCGCACCGGGAACGCGGATATCACTGCCGCAGCGCCGCTTGCGGGGCCGTCGCTTTGGTAAATTCAAGCCCAGTTTGCGCCACAGTCGCCAGACCCTGCTGGTGCTGTTATCGGTCATCACCGCGATGCGCCGATAACCAAAACGGGGATAGCGTGCTGACGCTTCCATCAATTCGATTTCCAAGGCCTTGTCTTTGGCCGGCTGCTTCGGCTCATATCCCGGCACCCGCCTGCTTACCCCGGCAAAACGGCAAGCCGCACGCTCAGACAATCCCTTGCTCTTCAAGATTTCGAGGGCCGCACGCTTGGTCGCCGGGGTTACCATTTTTTTCCGGCGATTTCCTTCAGCCCATCAATGGCCAGCAACTGTTCCGCCAACAGCTTCTTCAACTTGGCGTTTTCAGACTCCAGGTCCTTCAGCCGGCGCGCTTCAGGAACGGTCATGCCTCCGTACTTGTTACGCCAGCGGAAAAAGGTCTGCTCTGTGATGTTGTGCTTCCTGCAGAGGTCCCGTATCACTACGCCGTCAGCCTCAGCCAGGCGCAAAATCCCAATAATCTGCTCGTCGGTAAATCGTTTCTTCATCTAGCCTCCATGTGTAAAAATATCATGAAGACTAACCAGCCGCAT
>NZ_JABMJK010000046.1 GCF_013376005.1 Duganella sp. SG902
CGGTTGAGGAACTCGATAACTTCCTTTGCGCCTGCGAGCAGGTGTGCCGCCTTGGCAGCACCGGCCAGATGTGCCGCTTCCTGGGCGACCTTGACGATAATGCGCCCGACTCCTTTGACAACGCCGCCAATGACAGGAATGAGGGCAAATAGCAGCACGACCAACAACACCCATTGCCAAGTCGATTTGCGTTTTTCTTCGTCATCTGCCAGGCCGATAACAACGGCGATCAGGTCTCGCACGGCCGTTGCATCTCCCACGAGCGGAATCATGCCGATAACCGCGTCCACAATAATTTGGGTAATGCTGGCCTTCTCGTTGAACGCCCCCTGGACCGTTCCCCAAGTCCAGCTTCCAACGTCGGCGCAGACTGCCTTGAAATGACTTAGCGTCCAGCCAGCAGGAGGATTTGGTGTATTGCTCATCTCGCTTTTTCCTTGTCAAGCCACGCTATTTGGATTGTTCTGGCTCTCATCTGACTTGAAATACTTATCGAACAGGCTGTCGAGCTTTGCGTCGGAAGGCAGGGCAGCGTAATCCGGCATCGGCGTTTTATCGACGCGTTCGAAGGCGCCGGGCATAGGACCGTAACTGACTTTGGCCACGCCGGCCTTCACGTTTTGAATGACCGCGCGGCCTTGACCGTCAAGCTTGCCCTTGCGTTCGGTGCCGTCGGCCAGCGTGACCACGTATTCGGCGCCAGCCAGAGGCTGGTCGTCGTGATAACGGTGATCCAGGTATAGGGTATCCGGCGGCAGTTCGCCCTCCGGCAACTGCGCCAACTGCGCAGGGGCGCTGGCGCCGCCATCAAACACATGCTGCCCGCCCTTGACCGTGAAATTGCCCGGGCAGGCGAAGGTGATGTCACCGCCGTCCAGCGTGATGGAAGACTGGCCCGCTTGCAGCACGATTTTCTGGCTGGCCTTGATTTCGACGCTATCGTTAACCGAGATGACCTTGACCGCCTTGTCCGCCAAAATCTCCAGCTGATCTGTATGCGCCTGCAGCGACACCGGGCCGTTGGCGGCGATGGCCTGGATGCCGCCGTTCTGGCTGAAGTAGCCGGCCGCGTTGGCCGCCACCGA
>NZ_JABMJK010000047.1 GCF_013376005.1 Duganella sp. SG902
CGGTGCTCAGGCCGGCGACGGCGGCGGTGGTCAGCGCCGCCACCTGCGTGGTCGACAGCGCGGCCACCTGGCCGGTGGTCAGGCCCACCAGCTGGCTGCTGCGCAGGGCGGCCACGGCGTTGGTGCTGAGGCCGGCCAGGTCGGCGGTTTCAATCGCGCCGATGCTGTTGCTGCTCAGGGCGGCCACTTGCGCGGTGCCCAGCGCGCCCAGCTGCTGCGAGGTCAACGCCACCACTTGCGCGCTGCCCAGCGCGGCGATGCCGGCGCTGCTGATGGCGGCCAGCGAGGCGGTGGCCAGGGTGTTGATCTGGGTGGTGGTCAGGGCCGCCACCTGCGCGGTGCCCAGCGCGGCGATGGCGGCCGTCTTGATGGCCGACAGGTCGGCGGTTTCCAGCGCTGCCACGGCAGAGGCCGACAGTGCGGCCACCTGCGCGGTGCTCAGGGCGGCCGCTTCGGTGGTGGTCAGGGCCACCACCTGGTCGCTGGTCAGCGCTTTCACCTGATTGACGGTGAGCGCGGCCACGGCGTTGGTCGACAGGGCGGCGAAGTCGGCGGTTTCCAGCGCGGCGATCGCGCTGGTGCTCAGCGCCAGCACTTGCGCGGTGCTCAGCACGGAGGCTTGCGCGGTGGTCAGGGCAACGATTTGCGCGCTGCTCAGGCCGGCGACGGCGGCGGTGGTCAGGGCCGCCACTTGCGTGGTCGACAGCGCCGCCACCTGGCCGGTGGTCAGGCCGCTCAACTGAGCGCTGCGCAGAGTGGCGATCTGCTGGGTGGTCAGGCCGGCCAGGTCGGCGGTCTCGATCGCGCCGATGCTGTCGTCGGTCAGGGCCGCCACTTGCTGGGTGCTCAGGGCGCCGATCTGTTGCGAGGTCAGCGCCACCACTTGCGCGGTGCCCAGGGCGGCGATGCCCTGGCTGCTGATGGCGGCCAGGGTGGCGGTGGCCAAGGTGTTGATCTGGGTGGTGGTCAGGGCCGCCACTTGCGCGGTGCCCAGGGCGGCGATGGCCGCCGTCTTGAGCGCGGCCAGGTCGGCGGTCTCCA